>NZ_JBHUNT010000001.1:0-5739914 GCF_042685745.1 Prauserella oleivorans
CCTACTCTCCCACACCCCTTCGGGTGCAGTACCATCGGCGCTGGTGGGCTTAGCTTCCGGGTTCGGAATGGGACCGGGCGTGTCCCCACCGCTATCACCACCGAAACACTACGAAACAACACACCGACTGTTGTTGCTGCCCCTAGGCGGGGCTCGGTGTGGTGTTTCAGAATCGTAGAGTGGGTGCGCAGCATCTTCGTGGGCAAGTCCTCGGCCGATTAGTACCAGTCCACTCAAAAACACGTTACCGTGCGTCCATGTCTGGCCTATCAACCCAGTGGTCTACTGGGGGCCTTAACCCACAACAAGGGGTGGGAGACCTCATCTTGGAACAGGCTTCCCGCTTAGATGCCTTCAGCGGTTATCCCTTCCGAACGTAGCCAACCAGCCATGCCCCTGGCGGAACAACTGGCATACCAGAGGTTCGTCCGTCCCGGTCCTCTCGTACTAGGGACAGCCTTCCTCAAGTCTCCTACGCGCGCGGCGGATAGGGACCGAACTGTCTCACGACGTTCTAAACCCAGCTCGCGTGCCGCTTTAATGGGCGAACAGCCCAACCCTTGGGACCTACTCCGGCCCCAGGATGCGACGAGCCGACATCGAGGTGCCAAACCATGCCGTCGATATGGACTCTTGGGCAAGATCAGCCTGTTATCCCCGGGGTACCTTTTATCCGTTGAGCGACACCCCTTCCACCAGGAGGTGCCGGATCACTAGTCCCTGCTTTCGCACCTGCTCGACCCGTCAGTCTCACAGTCAAGCTCCCTTGTGCACTTACACTCAACACCTGATTGCCAACCAGGCTGAGGGAACCTTTGGGCGCCTCCGTTACCCTTTAGGAGGCAACCGCCCCAGTTAAACTACCCACCAGGCACTGTCCCTGAACCGGATCACGGTCCGAAGTTAGATTCCCAGCACGACCAGAGTGGTATTTCAACAACGACTCCACAACCACTGGCGTGGCCGCTTCACAGTCTCCCACCTATCCTACACAAGCCGAACCGAAAACCAATACCAAGCTGTAGTAAAGGTCCCGGGGTCTTTCCGTCCTGCCGCGCGAAACGAGCATCTTTACTCGTAGTGCAATTTCGCCGGGCCTGTGGTTGAGACAGCCGGAAAGTCGTTACGCCATTCGTGCAGGTCGGAACTTACCCGACAAGGAATTTCGCTACCTTAGGATGGTTATAGTTACCACCGCCGTTTACTGGCGCTTAAATTCTCAGCTTCACCCCCCGAAAGGGGTTAACCGGTCCTCTTAACGTTCCAGCACCGGGCAGGCGTCAGTCCATATACCTCGACTTGCGTCTTCGCATGGACCTGTGTTTTTAGTAAACAGTCGCTTTCCGCTGGTCTCTGCGGCCAACCCACCCTAGCCCGCGCAGGGCTTCAGGTGCTTTGGCCCCCCTTCTCCCGAAGTTACGGGGGCAATTTGCCGAGTTCCTTAACCACAGTTCACCCGATCGCCTTGGTATTCTCTACCTGACCACCTGTGTCGGTTTGGGGTACGGGCCACGCGCGCACTCGCTAGAGGCTTTTCTCGGCAGCAGAGGATCACCCTACTTCGCCACAACGGCTATGCATCACGCCTCACCCTCGACCTCAAAGGTCAGTCCGACGGATTTACCTATCGAACGGGCCACACGCTTACACCAGTATCACCACTGACTGGCGGGGCTACCTTCCTGCGTCACCCCATCGCTTGACTACTACAGGATCAGGTCCCACGCTCCACCACACCACAACCCCCGAAAGGGCCGTCAGTGTGGCTTCGGGTGGTTAGTCTCCCCTGCCTCGCCAGGGACGCACACACGCGGGTACGGGAATATCAACCCGTTGTCCATCGACTACGCCTGACGGCCTCGCCTTAGGTCCCGACTTACCCTGGGCGGAACAACCTGGCCCAGGAACCCTTGGTCATCCGGCGGCAGAGATTCTCACTCTGCATTCGCTACTCATGCCTGCATTCTCACTCCCACACCCTCCACGACTGAGTCACCTCGCCGCTTCCCTGGATGCAGGACGCTCCCCTACCCACCCACACCACTAGACACCAGAGACAAAACCCTGGAGCCGATGTTATGTGTGGACGACACAGCTTCGGCGGTGTGCTTAAGCCCCGCTACATTGTCGGCGCAGAACCACTTGACCAGTGAGCTATTACGCACTCTTTCAAGGATGGCTGCTTCTAAGCCAACCTCCTGGTTGTCTCAGCGACTCCACATCCTTTCCCACTGAGCACACACTTAGGGGCCTTAGCTGGTGTTCTGGGCTGTTTCCCTCTCGACGACGAAGCTTATCCCCCGCCGTCTCACTGCCGCGCTCTCACATCACAGTATTCGGAGTTTGGTTGACTTCGGTAACCCGGTAAGGCCCCTAGGCCATCCAGTAGCTCTACCCCCATGATGAAACACGCGACGCTGCACCTAAATGCATTTCGGGGAGAACCAGCTATCACGGAGTTTGATTGGCCTTTCACCCCTACCCACAACTCATCCCCCAGGTTTTCAACCCTGGTGGGTTCGGGCCTCCACACCGTCTTACCGGCGCTTCACCCTGGCCATGGGTAGATCACCCCGCTTCGGGTCTCGACCACGCAACTACACGCCCTCTTCAGACTCGCTTTCGCTACGGCTACCCCCCACGGGTTAACCTCGCCACGCAGCACGAACTCGCAGGCTCATTCTTCAAAAGGCACGCCATCACCCAAAGGCTCTGACGGCTTGCAGGCACACGGTTTCAGGTACTCTTTCACTCCCCTCCCGGGGTACTTTTCATCTTTCCCTCACGGTACTCGTCCGCTATCGGTCACCAGGAAGTATTTAGGCTTACCGGGTGGTCCCGGCAGATTCACAGCAAATTCCACGAGCTCGCTGCTACTCGAGAACACCACCAAGACACACCACCACAGCTTTCGCGTACGGGACTCTCACCCACTCCGGCCAGCCATCCCAGACTGTTCCGCTAACCATGGCGCGCATCCGAGAGAGTGTCAGCTCCCTCCAGGCAGGTCTCACAACCCCGCACACACAACACCTGACAGCTTGACATGCGCACGGTTTAGCCTCCTCCGCTTTCGCTCGCCACTACTCACGGAATCACAATTGTTTTCTCTTCCTACGGGTACTGAGATGTTTCACTTCCCCGCGTTCCCTCCACACGCCCTATACATTCAGGCGCGGGTGACACCCCATCACGGGTGCCGGGTTACCCCATTCGGACACCCTCGGATCACAGCTCGGTTGACAGCTCCCCGAGGCTTATCGCAGCCTCCCACGTCCTTCATCGGCCCCTGGTGCCCAGACATCCACCATGTGCCCTACACAACTTGACCACAAAGATGCTCGCACCCACTCTACAATTCTCAAACACCACACCGAAACAACACCACGTGCTGCCTCAGGACCCAACAGTGTGTTCACAGCTCTCAACGCAGTCTTGTCGGTCCACAAATTCCTCGAGCAACCGGACAACACCACACACGGGCATTCCATCCGGCCACCCCCACACCAACACCAGACCACAACCCAGCGCCGGCATGAGACGTGAAAAGCTCCTTAGAAAGGAGGTGATCCAGCCGCACCTTCCGGTACGGCTACCTTGTTACGACTTCGTCCCAATCGCCAGTCCCACCTTCGACCACTCCCTCCCACAAGGGGTTGGGCCGTGGGCTTCGGGTGTTACCGACTTTCGTGACGTGACGGGCGGTGTGTACAAGGCCCGGGAACGTATTCACCGCAGCGTTGCTGATCTGCGATTACTAGCGACTCCGACTTCACGTAGTCGAGTTGCAGACTACGATCCGAACTGAGACCAGCTTTAAGGGATTCGCTCCACCTCACGGTATCGCAGCCCTCTGTACCGGCCATTGTAGCATGTGTGAAGCCCTGGACATAAGGGGCATGATGACTTGACGTCATCCCCACCTTCCTCCGAGTTGACCCCGGCAGTCTCCCACGAGTCCCCGGCATTACCCGCTGGCAACATAGGACAAGGGTTGCGCTCGTTGCGGGACTTAACCCAACATCTCACGACACGAGCTGACGACAGCCATGCACCACCTGTACACCAGCCACAAGGGAACACCCATCTCTGGATGCGTCCAGTGCATGTCAAGCCCAGGTAAGGTTCTTCGCGTTGCATCGAATTAATCCACATGCTCCGCCGCTTGTGCGGGCCCCCGTCAATTCCTTTGAGTTTTAGCCTTGCGGCCGTACTCCCCAGGCGGGGCGCTTAATGCGTTAGCTACGGCACGGGATACGTGGACAGCACCCCACACCTAGCGCCCAACGTTTACAGCGTGGACTACCAGGGTATCTAATCCTGTTCGCTCCCCACGCTTTCGCTCCTCAGCGTCAGTATCGGCCCAGAGACCCGCCTTCGCCACCGGTGTTCCTCCTGATATCTGCGCATTCCACCGCTACACCAGGAATTCCAGTCTCCCCTACCGAACTCAAGTGATGCCCGTATCGACCGCAAGCCCCAAGTTAAGCCTGAGGTTTTCACGGCCGACGTGACACACCGCCTACGAGCTCTTTACGCCCAATAATTCCGGACAACGCTCGCACCCTACGTATTACCGCGGCTGCTGGCACGTAGTTAGCCGGTGCTTCTTCTCCAGGTACCGTCACTTACGCTTCGTCCCTGGCGAAAGAGGTTTACAACCCGAAGGCCGTCATCCCTCACGCGGCGTCGCTGCATCAGGCTTCCGCCCATTGTGCAATATTCCCCACTGCTGCCTCCCGTAGGAGTCTGGGCCGTGTCTCAGTCCCAGTGTGGCCGGTCGCCCTCTCAGGCCGGCTACCCGTCACCGCCTTGGTAGGCCATCACCCCACCAACAAGCTGATAGGCCGCGGGCTCAACCTGTACCGCCAAAACTTTCCACCACACCACATGCGTGACATGGTCCTATCCGGTATTAGACCCAGTTTCCCAGGCTTATCCCAGAGTACAGGGCAGATTACCCACGTGTTACTCACCCGTTCGCCACTCATCCACCCAGCAAGCTGAGCTTCAGCGTTCGACTTGCATGTGTTAAGCACGCCGCCAGCGTTCGTCCTGAGCCAGGATCAAACTCTCCAACAATGCATCAAAGAGAAAACCCAGCTACAAAAATAGCCTCAAAGAAACCCAAAACAGGGTCACACAAACAACAAGACTACAAGCTCACAAACACACTGTTGAGTTCTCAAACAACACGCAACTGTTGTCTCCGTCGCCCGACCAGGGCGCTAACCATCCTAACACCAATCTCTCGACTCGAGTCAGGGGGCAGCACTCTGGCCCAGGGGATTTCTCCCCCGCCTGGTTTCCCTTGCCTCGGTTCCCCTTTCGGTTTCCCGCGGCCCGGTCTCCCTGGCGACGAAGAAAAGATTACACACCCTTGATCACCCCCTGAACAGGGGGGTCCCCTTAACCTGAAACCCCAGGTCAGTCGCGGTTTTCGGGGCGAGGCGCGGGGATCAGGCTCCGAGCCGGCCTGCGCCCTGGCGGTACCCGGTTCCCGACACCTCGTCGTGGGCGCCGATCTCGTGGTCGAGGACCTCCAGACAGTCCCGCAGCTCCGCGATCCGCCGGGTGACGACACCGCGTTGTTCCACGAGCATCGCCTTCCGCCGCGGCGCGCTCGCCGGGCCGCGCCCGCGCAGGCGTGCGTACTCGCGCATGCGCCGGATCGGCATGCCGGCGGTACGCAGCCTGGTGAGGAAGCGGAGCCACGCGAGATCGGCGTCCGAATAGACACGTCTACCCGCCTGGTCCCGCGCGGGCGGGTCGAGCAACCGGATGCGCTCGTAGTACCGCAGGGTGTCGACGGACAGCCCGGTGCGGCGGGCGACTTGCGCTATCGAATAGCTCATGAGCCGAACGTAGGACGTGGAGCGCGCTCCAGGTCAACGGCGAGAACGGCCGTGCTCGGGTTTTGTAACGACGTCCCGCTAGGGTGCCCGCCATGCCACGGCCGAAGACCCACGACGAGACCCTGCGCCTGCGGCTGCTCCACCGCGCGGGCGAGCTCCTTGCGACCGAGGGGGTGCGGGCGCTGAGCCTGCGCAGGCTGGCCGCCGACGTGGGGACGTCGACCACGGCGGTGTACTCGCTGTTCGGCGGCAAGTCCGACCTCGTCAACGCCCTTTACGGCGAGGGGTTCCGACGCTTCGCGGCGCGGCTGCGGGCGGTGCGGCGCACGGGTGAGGTGGTTGCCGACATCGTCGGGCTCTGCCTGGCCTACCGCGAGGCGGCGCTGGAGGACCCGCACCGCTACTCGGCGATGTTCGCGGCAGCCGTGCCCGGGTTCGAACCGGACGACGACACCCGCAAGCAGGCCATGAGCGCGCTCGAACCGCTGTGGGACGTCGTGGCCGACGGCATCTCGCGCGGGGTGCTGGTGGACGTGCCGGCCGACGTGATCGCCGTCAGCTGCTGGGGCTGCGCGCACGGCCTGGTGTCGCTCGAACTGAATCCGACCGTGCCGCAGGGCGTTGACTTCTGCCGGACCTTCGAGCCGTCGGTGCGGGCGACCGCGTCCGGCTGGCTCCGGTGACCGCTCAGACGGCTCCGTACTGGCGGTCGCCCGCGTCACCGAGCCCCGGCACGATGAACCCGGAGTCGTTGAGCCGCTCGTCGACGCTCGCGGTGACCACGCGCACGGGCAGCCCGGCGTCCTCGAGGTGCTTCAGCCCTTCCGGCGCGGCGAGCGCGCACACGGCGGTCACGTCGGTGGCGCCCCGGCCCGTGAGCAGGCGGATCGTGTACTCCATCGAACCGCCGGTGGCGAGCATCGGGTCGAGCACGAACACGGGACGGTCGGCCAGCGACGGCGGCAGCGACTCCATGTAAGGAGTGGGCCGCAGCGTCTCCTCGTCGCGGGCGAGTCCGACGAAGCCCATCTGGGCGTCCGGGATGAGCTTGTGGGCCTGGTCGGCCATCCCGAGACCGGCCCGCAGCACCGGCACCAACAGCGGCGGCTCGGCCAGCCGATAGCCGTCGGTGCGGGCGACGGGCGTGTGGATCCGTTCGGTCACCAGCGGCGCCCCGCGCATGGCCTCGTAGACCAGCATGACGGTCAGCTCGTGCAACGCCGCCCGGAACGCCGCACTGTCGGTGCGGGCGTCCCGCATGGTGGAGAGCCGGGCTCGCGCGAGCGGGTGATCGACGACGAGGACGTCCATGGTCGGACACCCTAACGACTCGGTCTCCCGGCCGGTCGAAGGTGAGGAAAAAGGGAGGCCCTCTCGCTAGGGTGGATGCGTGACGGAACAGCCTGGGGTGCCCGATCCGAAGCAGCTGCGAGCGTCCGACGCCGACCGCGAGCGGGTGGCACAGCTGCTGCACAGCGCCATGGGCGAAGGCCGGATCACGATGTCCGAGCTCGAGGAGCGGCTGAGCACCGTCTACGCCGCCAAGACCCTCGGTGAGCTCGACCCGGTGGTCGCCGACCTGCCCGGCACCCTCACCCTGCCGACGGCCCAGCACCTGCCCGTCCAGCAGCCGCAGCCGAACCTGCCCGAGACCCGGATCGGCGGCACGCCCGGGTCGGCGACGTCGGTCGCGATCATGTCGGGCGTGACGCGCAAGGGCCGCTGGGTGGTGCCCAGGCAGCACAACAGCGTCGCGTTCTGGGGCGGGGTCGAGCTCGACCTGCGGGACGCGCGGTTCGCCGAGAAGCACTGCACGATCACCGCGGTGGCCATCATGGGCGGGATCGACATCACCGTGCCGGACGACATCCACGTCGAGGTGACCGGCATCGGCGTGATGGGGGCGTTCGAGACCAAGACCAAGAAGAGCGCCGCCGATGAGGACGCCGTGCCGCCGGGCGCGCCGGTGCTGCGGGTGAACGGACTCGCCTTCTGGGGCGGCGTCGAGGTGCGCCGGGTCCCGCGCACCACGAAGAAGCAGATCGAGTAGCACCTGCCCGCCGCGGGACGTGCCGCGACGCGGCCACCGGCCGGCACCGCCCGGCTACGCTCACCCCATGGCAACAGCTACCTTGCCGGCCGAGCTCTCCGACGCCACCCGCGACGAGACGAGCCTGCGCCGGTTCCTCCACGGCCTGCCGGGGGTGGATCAGGTCGGCGTCGAACAACGGGCGGCGAGCCTGGGCACCCGCAGCATCAAGAAGGCCTCGAAACTGTGGGCGATCGACACCGCGATCTCCATGGTCGACCTGACGACGCTCGAGGGCGCCGACACGCACGGGAAGGTGCGGGCGCTGGCCGCCAAGGCCCGCCGCCCCGACCCGGAACGCCCCGACACCCCACAGGTCGCGGCCGTGTGCGTCTACCCGGATCTCGCCGCCACCGCGGTCGAGGCGTTGGCGGGCACGGGCGTCGGCGTGGCCAGCGTGGCGACGGCGTTCCCGTCCGGCCGGTCGAGCCGGGAGGTCAAGCTGGCCGACGTACAGCTCGCGGTGAACGCTGGCGCCACCGAGGTCGACATGGTGATCGACCGCGGGGCGTTCCTGGAAGGCCGCTACGGGCAGGTGTTCGAGGAGATCCAGGCGGTCAAGGCGGCGTGCGGAGACGCGCACCTCAAGGTCATCCTGGAGACCGGCGAACTGGCCACCTACGACAACGTGCGGCGGGCGTCGTGGCTCGCCCTGCTGGCGGGCGGGGACTTCATCAAGACCTCGACCGGCAAGATCTCGCCCGCGGCGACGTTGCCCGT
The DNA here is from genome assembly GCF_042685745.1 of Prauserella oleivorans. NCBI lineage: Bacteria > Bacillati > Actinomycetota > Actinomycetes > Pseudonocardiales > Pseudonocardiaceae > Prauserella > Prauserella oleivorans. The sequence continues at coordinate 8,665 of NZ_JBHUNT010000001.1, forward strand.
GACCCACGTGATGCTGCAGGCCGTGCGCGACTGGTACACCACCACCGGGGAGCTGCGCGGCGTCAAACCCGCGGGCGGTATCCGGACCACGAAGGACGCGATCCGCTACCTCGTCGCCGTGCACGAGGTCGCCGGGCCCGAATGGCTCACGCCCGCGTTGTTCCGGTTCGGCGCCTCCAGCCTGCTCGGCGACCTGCTGCTGCAGCGGCGCACCCAGCTCGACGGCCACTACAGCGGCCCCGACTACGTGGCGGTGGACTGACATGAGTGTGTGGGAATACGCCCCCGCGCCCGAATCGCGCGACCTCGCGAACCTCAAACCAAGCTACCGGCCGTTCATCGGCGGCGAGTTCGTCGACGGCTCCGGCGAGCCGCTGAAGACGATCAACCCGGCCACCGAGGAGGTGCTGGCGGAGGTCGGTACGGCGTCCGCCTCCGATGTGGACACCGCGGTGAAGGCCGCGCGGCGCGCCTACGAGAAGACCTGGCGCCCGATGCCCGGCTCCGAGCGGGCCAAGTACCTGTTCCGCATCGCACGGCTGATCCAGGAGCGCTCGCGGGAGCTCGCGGTGCTGGAGACGCTGGACAACGGCAAGCCGATCAAGGAGTCGCGCGACTCCGACCTGCCGACCGTGGCCGCGCACTTCTTCTATCACGCGGGCTGGGCGGACAAGCTCGACTACGCCGGCTATGGCCCTGACCCGCAGCCGCTGGGCGTCGCCGGGCAGATCATCCCGTGGAACTTCCCGCTGCTGATGCTGGCGTGGAAGATCGCGCCAGCGCTGGCGACGGGCAACACCGTGGTGCTCAAACCCGCCGAGACCACGCCGCTGACGGCGCTGGTGTTCGCCGAGATCTGCCAGCAGGCCGACCTGCCACCGGGCGTGGTGAACATCGTGCCGGGCGCCGGGGACATCGGCGCCGAGATCGTGAACCACCCGGGCGTGGACAAGATCGCGTTCACCGGCTCCACGGAGGTCGGCAAGGAGATCCAGCGCGCGGTGGCGGGCACCCGCAAGCGGCTCACGCTGGAGCTGGGCGGCAAGGCGGCGAACATCGTCTTCGACGACGCGCCGCTGGACCAGGCCGTCGAGGGCATCGTCAACGGCATCTTTTACAACCAGGGCCACGTGTGCTGCGCCGGTTCGCGGCTGCTCGCGCAGGAGTCCGTTGTGGACGAACTGCTGGAGAAGCTGCGGTACCGGGTGTCGACGCTGCGACTGGGCGACCCGCTGGACAAGAACACCGACATCGGAGCCATCAACTCCGCCGAGCAGCTCGCGAAGATCCAGGAACTCGCCGACTCCGGCGAGGCCGAGGGCGCCACCCGATGGACGAGCCCGTGCCCGCTGCCGGACCGGGGGTTCTTCTTCGCGCCGACGGTGTTCTCCGGTGTCGAGCAGTCCATGCGGATCGCGCGCGAGGAGATCTTCGGCCCGGTGCTGTCCGTGCTGACCTTCCGCACGCCTGCCGAAGCCGTGGCGAAGGCCAACAACACGCCGTACGGCCTGTCCGCGGGCATCTGGACCGAGAAGGGCTCGCGGATCCTGTGGATGGCCAACCAGCTGCGCTCGGGCGTGGTGTGGGCCAACACGTTCAACCGCTTCGATCCCGCCGCTCCGTTCGGCGGCTACCAGGAATCAGGCTTCGGACGCGAAGGCGGCCGGGCCGGTCTGGAGGCCTACCTTCATGTCTGACAGGGTCACCGTCGCCAAGACGTACAAGCTCTACATCGGAGGGAAGTTCCCGCGTTCGGAGTCCGGTCGCACGTATCCGGTGACCGACGCCAAGGGAGGGTTCCTCGCGAACGCCGCGCACGCCTCCCGCAAGGATGTCCGCGACGCCGTGGTGGCGGCGCGGAAGGCCTTCGGCGGCTGGTCCGGTGCCACGGCGTACAACCGCGGCCAGGTGCTCTACCGCGTCGCGGAGATGATGGAGGGCAGGCGCGAGCAGTTCGCCGCCGAGGTGGCCGCATCCGAGGGCATCCCCGCGCGCAAGGCGCAGTCTCTTGTGGACACCGCCGTCGACCGGTGGGTGTGGTACGCCGGGTGGACCGACAAGATCGCGACCGTGCTCGGCGCGGCCAACCCCGTGGCGGGTCCGTACTTCTCGTTCACCGTGCCCGAACCGACCGGCGTCGTGGGCGTGCTGGCGCCGCAGTCGTCGTCACTGCTCGGACTGGTGAGCGTTCTCGCGCCGGTGCTCGCGACCGGGTGCACGGCCGTGGTGGTGAGCAGCGCGGAGCGCCCGCTGCCCGCGATCACCTTGTCGGAGGTGCTGGCGACCTCCGACCTCCCCGCCGGCGTGGCGAACGTGCTGACCGGCCGGGCGGCCGAGCTCGGTCCGTGGCTGGCCTCGCACGGCGACGTCAACGCCCTCGACCCGACGGGCGCGAGCGCCGAGACGCGGGTGGACATCGAGCGCGCGGCGGCAGGCACCGTCAAGCGGGTGCTGGCCGTGCCCGACGACGAGCCCGACTGGACCCGGCGGCCCGACATCACCCGGCTGCGCCGGTATCTGGAGCCCAAGACGGTCTGGCATCCGATGGGTGTGTAGGGCCGTGCGCCGGCCGCCGATGCTTTTGGGCGGGCCGGGCGTCGGGCGAGTCAGCCGGCGACCTCGGGAGAGCGGGCAACGATCGTGCGGATCACCAGCAGCGCCATCGCCAGTGCGATCGCCGTCAGCACGACGGCGACCCACACCGGGCCCTGGTTGCCGGCCGCGGTGGTCAGGGCCGATGCACCCAGAGCGGGGCCGACGGTCGCTCCGATGTTGAGTGCCGCGGTCGCGTACGAACCACCCATGGTCGGGGCACCGGCAGCCGCGTAGAGCACCAGGGCGATCAAGGTGCTTCCCACGGCGAAGGCCAGGGCGCCCTGGCTGAACACCGGGCCGAGCAGCGCCACGGGATGCTCGGCGAGCAGCGCCAGGGCAGCCCACCCGAGCAGCAGGAGGGGCCCACCCACCGCGATGGTGGCGCCGGGCCGCTGGTCGGAGAGGCGTCCCGCGGTGGTGACGCCGATGAAAGATCCGACCCCGAAGAGCACCAGCGCCGGCGGCACCCACCATTGGCTCAGACCGGCCGTGCCGGTGACGATCGGTGCCAGGAAGGTGAAGACGGCGAACGTTCCGGCATTGACCAGGGCGGCGAGCAGCATGACCACGAGCGCCCGGGGCGAGGCGAGCTGAGCGAGTTCCGATCGCAAGGACGGCTCGGCGCCCACGTCCGGCGAGGTCCGCTCGGCTCGGCGCGGAATGCCTCGCACGATGCCGAGCGCGGCGGGAACGCACAGCAGCGCAATCGCCCAGAACGTGGCGCGCCAGCCGAGTGCGGTGCCCAGGAGTGCGCCGGCCGGCACGCCGGCAACCGTGGCGATCGTCGTGCCCGAGAGCAGGATCGCCAATGCCCGGCCCTTCTGGTCGGGCGCGACAAGGCCGGTCGCCGTGCTCAGCGCGACCGCCAGGAACCCGGCGTTGGCCAGCGCCGCGATCACTCGGGCTCCGAAGAGGACGGCGAACGTCGGGGTGATCGCTCCGGCGACGTGGGAGAAGGTGAAGACGAGCACACAGCCGACGAGGACTGGCCGCGGCGGCCACCGCCGGGATAGTGCGGCCATGGTCGGCGCACCGACGACCATCCCGACCGCGAAGGCCGAGGTCAGCATCCCGGCGGTGCCGACCGTGACGTCGAGGCCGGCGGCGATGTCCGGCACCAGGCCGGCGAGCATGAATTCCGAGGTGCCCATGGCGAAGACGGCCAGGGCGAGCAGGTAGAGCGCACGAGGCATCGAGAACTCCGAGGCGAGGGAACGAGCAACGGACGTCTCGTCACCGCGGTCAGCGCCCCGGGGATGTCTGAGCGAACGCCCGCGCGGCCGGCGACGGGCGGAGAGGTGAGGAACTCAGCGGTTCAGGGGGCTGACGGCGGGACCGAAAGCCCCCACCGTGTCCGCTTCCGGGCTCGACATGTGTTGCACCGTACCCATACCGAGCCGGCAGCGCGCAACAGGTTTGCTCGGGCAGGGTCGGCACGAGCCCGCGCCGCGACACCGGACGAGCGCCGCCGTGGCACAGCTACGGGAACAGCAGACACGGTGACCGGAACAGCAGACACGGCTCCCCGGGCGGGCGTCAGAGCTGGTTGACGTCCGTGATGCGGATGACGGCGTAGCCGGCTTCGTCGGAGGCGGCGAGGTCGACCTCGGCGCTGATGCCCCAGTCGCGGTCGCCCGCCGGGTCGTCGAAGATCTGCCGCACCCGCCACAGCTCCGGCTCCTGCTCGATGATGAGCATCGCCGGGCCGCGGGCGTCGGCGCCGGTGCGGATCTCGTCGTACTCCGCGAAGTAGCCCTCCAGCGCGTCCTCCCACGCCTCGGCGTCCCACCCGGAGGCGGCGTCGAGCTCGCCGAGCTCCTCGTAGGCCTCGCGGGCGGCCAGCTCGACCCGCCGGAACATCTCGTTGCGCACGAGCACCCGGAACGCGCGCTCGTTGCGGGTCACCGGCGGCGGTCCCTCGGGCACACCGTGCGGCCGCTCGCCGGCCTCCTCCGGATGCCGCAGCGCCTCCCACTCGTCCAGCAGACTCGAGTCGACCTGGCGCACCAGCTCGCCGAGCCACTCGATGAGATCCTGCAGCGGCTCGGTCTTGGCGTCATCGGGCACCGTGCGACGCAGGGTGTCGTAGGTGTCGGCGAGGTAGCGCAACAGCACACCCTCGGAGCGGGCGAGGCCGTAGTGGCCGATGTACTCGACGAAGTTCATCGCGCGCTCGTACATGTCGCGCACCACCGACTTCGGCGACAGCTGGTAGTCGGCCACCCACGGATGCCCCTGCCGGTAGCGCGAGTACGCCGCCTCGAGCAGATCCTCCAGCGGCTTGGGGTAGGTGACGTCCTCGAGCAGCGCCATCCGCTCGTCGTACTCGATGCCCTCGGCCTTCATCTCGGCGATGGCCTCGTTGCGCGCCTTGAACTGCTGCTGTGCGAGCACCTGCTTCGGATCGTCCACTGTGGATTCCACAATGGACACCACGTCGAGGGCGTAGGTCGGCGAGTCCGGGTCGAGGAGTTCGATGGCCGCCAGTGCCAGCGGCGACAGTGGCTGGTTGAGCGCGAAGTCGAACTGGAGGTCCACCGTGAGCCGGACAATGCGACCCTGCTCGTCGGGTTCGCCGAGCTGCTCCACCACACCGGCCGCCAGCAGGGCGCGGTAGATCGCGATCGCGCGCAGGATGTGCTTGCGCTGCGCGGGCCGGTCCTCGTGGTTGTCCTCCAGCAGGTGGCGCATGTGCTCGAAGGCGTTGCCCGGCCGCGAGATCACGTTGAGCAGCATCGAATGCGTGACCTTGAAGCTCGACGTCAGCGGCTCCGGTTCGGCCGCGACGAGCTTGTCGAACGTGCTCTCGGTCCAGTTGACGAAACCCTCGGGCGCCTTCTTGCGGACGATCTTGCGCTTCTTCTTCGGATCGTCGCCCGCCTTCTCCAGCGCCTTGGCGTTCTCGATGACGTGGTCGGGCGCCTGCACCACCACGTAGCCGTCGGTGTCGTAGCCCGCGCGTCCCGCCCGGCCGGCGATCTGGTGGAACTCGCGCGCCTTGAGGTGCCGCTGGCGGGTGCCGTCGAACTTCGTCAGCGCCGACAGCACGACCGTGCGGATGGGCACGTTGATGCCGACGCCGAGCGTGTCCGTCCCGCAGATCAGCTTCAGCAACCCGGCCTGGGCGAGCTGTTCCACCAGCCGCCGGTACTTCGGCAGCATCCCGGCGTGGTGCACCCCGATGCCGTGCCGCACCAGCCGCGACAGTGTCTTGCCGAACCCCGCGGAGAACCGGAAGTCGCCGATCGCCTCGGCGATCGCCTCCTTCTCCGCGCGGGTGGTGACGTTGATGCTCATCAGCGCCTGCGCGCGTTCCACCGCGGCGGCCTGCGAGAAGTGCACGACATACACCGGTGCCTGGCCGCCAGCGAGGAGCTCGGACACCGTCTCGTGCATCGGCGTGAGCGCGTACCGGAACGTCAGCGGCACCGGTCGTTGCGCGGAGGTGACCACGGCGGTCGGCCGTCCGGTGCGGCGCGTGAGGTCCTTCTCGAAGAACGTGACGTCACCGAGCGTGGCCGACATCAGCACGAACTGGGCGTTCGGCAGCTCGATGAGCGGCACCTGCCACGCCCAGCCGCGGTCGGGTTCGGAGTAGAAGTGGAACTCGTCGGCGACGACCTGCCCGACGATGTCCGGACCGGCCTCGGCACCGGATCGCAATGCGATGTTCGCCAGGATTTCCGCCGTGCAGCAGATGATCGGCGCGTCCGGGTTGACGCTGGAGTCGCCGGTCATCATGCCGACGTTGTCCGCGCCGAAGATGTCGACGAGCGAGAAGAACTTCTCCGACACCAGCGCCTTGATCGGCGCTGTGTAGTAGCTCTTGCGGCCGTGGGCAAGCGCGGCGAAGTGGGCGCCGACCGCGACGAGGCTCTTGCCCGAGCCGGTGGGCGTCGAGAGGATCACGTTGGCGCCCGAGACGACCTCGATCAGCGCCTCCTCCTGAGCCGGGTACAGCTCGAGTCCCCGCTGCGTGGTCCAGCTGGTGAACGCGTCGAACAGCGCGTCCGGGTCGGGGTCGGCGGGCAGGAGGTCGGTGAGCAAGTCAGTCATCGTGGCCTAGATCGTGTCATCCCGGCTCCGGGTGGTGAGGGGTGATCGCGGCGCGCGGCCGGAACCCGTAGGCTTCGCGTATCGCGTCCGCCCCGGCACCACGCCGGGACGGCATGCGCACAGGTGTTTCCGGAGGGCGGAATGGCACAGGATATCATCCCGATCGAGCTCGGGCTGCCACAAGGCGATCTGGTGACCCTGTGGGCGCCACGATGGCGAGAGGACGGCGAGGAGTGGGAAGCCTTCCTCGGTGACGAGGACGATCTCTACGCCTTCCCCGACGCGGCTCACCTGGCCGCCTACGTCCGGACCGCCGAGAGCCACGACCTCGTCGACCATCCGGCGTGGGACACGGTTCCCCAGCTCAACGTCCCCGAGCTCATCCCGGACGACGACCATTCCTACGACCTGGTCGGCGTTCCGGAGATGGTGGCCGAGGACCCGGACTCGTGGACTCTGTCCGAACTGGCCGAGATCGTCGGCATCGTGCGGTCGCTGGCGGACGTGTGCGAACTGGACGAGGTGCACGAGATCCTCGACAGCTGCGAGGGATTCTCGCTGCTGGACCAGGGTCAGCTGCCGTTCAGCGGCCGGGAGGGTGCCCGCCTCTGGAACGATCTGTCCACCACGGTCTCCGAGAAGTGGGACGTCGTCCTCGACACCATCGACGAGCTGGTGACGGTGCCCGAGGTGGACGCCGCGATGCTCGAGGAGACGGCCGAGGAGCTCGCCGCGTTCCACGAGGAGTCCGCGGAGGCGGAAGCCGGTGTGGACACCGAGGGTGAGGACCTGGACACCGTGGACGGTGACTCCGAGGACACCGACGACGGCGACGACGAGCCCGTCGGCTTCTGGGGTGAGGTCGGGATCGACCCGATCAAGATCGTGGTGCCGGGCAACGAGTACTACACGCTCCGCTGCTACCTCGACGACGAACCGATCTTCCTCGGCAGCAACGGAACCATCGAGGTGTTCGGCTCGGAGAAGGCGCTGGCCCGCAAGCTGGCCGATCCGGGCGAGCTCGCCGACACCGATCTCGCCGACGTGTCCACTTGGGACGAGGTGCTCACCAAGGCCACGGCGGGCGAGCTGGAGATCGACGTGGACCCGGACAACACCTACGTCCTCGCCGGGCTCGACGCCGACATCGCCGACGGCCTCGACGCCATCGACCCCACCCAACTCGAGCTGGCGGTGGAGCTGCTCACCGACGCGGCCGACTGGGCCGGTGACGACTCCGTGAGCGCCGCGCTGGCGACCTCGGAGAGCCTGGGCTGGCTGGTGTCGTTCGTCATCAAGCCGGACCCCAACCGGCTCGCGCCGAGCCCGCCGTTCGACGCCGAGCAGAAGGCGTGGCGCGGGCTGGTGGAGTCGTTCGAGGACCGGCTGCACGTCAACTGACACCGCGCGTCACCGGCTCTCGGCGCGCACCGGCGTGAGCCAGATGGCCAGCACCGGAAACACGGCGACGAGGCAGAACGCCAGGGCGTAACGCGTGTCGCCGATGACCAGGCCCAGCAGCGGCGGAGTCAGCACGGCGGCGATGTTCTGGGTGGTGTTCTGCACGCCCATGGCGCGGCCCGCCCACGCGATGCCGGCGATTTCGGCCGAGGCCGTGAAGCCGAGCCCGTTGTCGCTGACGGTGATGATGGCGGCGAGGGTCAGCGCGAGCACGGCGAGCCAGCTCCACGTCGCGTCTCCGGCCGCGAGCAGCATCATCACCGCCGCGCTCGCGACCGCCAGCATCCGCATCGGCCGGAGCCTGCTGCCCACGCGATCCGACCAGTAGCCGGAGACCAGCCTGCCCACCGCGCCCAGTCCCTGCACCACGGCGAGGAACCAGCCCGCCGCCAGCGGACTCCAGCCCTGCACGGCGACGAGGTAGACCGGCGCGAACGCCGAGACCGCGAACTGCGGCACCACCAGCAGGGCACTCGCCCCGTGCAGCCGCCACAGCACTGGCCCGCGGTACGGCGAGGCCGGTTTGGGGCCCGCCGGGTCGCGTGGCGGCCGGGGCGGGTCGACGACCAGCCAGGCGACGAGCACTGCGACGGCGAGCGCGAAGCCGGCCGGGAACAGCATGGCCGGCCGGAAGCCCGCGTGCTCGGCCAACGGAGGCAGCGCGAGCGCGGCGATCCCGACCCCGAGTGGTTGTGCGGTCTGCCGGATGCCCATGGCCATACCGCGTTCGCGAGCAGCGAACCAGCCCATCACGACGCGCCCGCTCGCCGCGTTCACCGAGGCCGTACAGGCTCCGGCGGCCACGAACAGTGCGAACAGCACGGCGAGTGAGTGGGCGCCGAGGCCGGCGACGAGCAGGAGCACGCCCGACAGGCCGAGCCCGAGGGCCATGATGAGCCGCTCGCCGTACCGGTCGGCCGCCGCTCCCCAGGCGATGAGCGTCAGCAGCAGACCGATACTCGGCGCAGCCACCACGGCCCCGGCTTCACCCAAAGTGAGTCCTTCGGCCGCGCGCATCGACGGCACAAGGAACGGGATGCCGTAGAGGAACGAACAGCTCGCCGTCTGCGCACTCAAGCCCAGCGCGAGGATCAGCCACCGCCGCCGTCCGATCGTGCCCTGCTCCACCTGAGCCATGCGCTTCCCACTATCTGAGAGCCACCTCTTAGATAGTGGACTTTACTTCGCAAGGCTAAGGACCGCAACCGCACCGGGAAGGGCAGCCTCAGACCAGCTCGGCGTACCCCGGCTTGATCACGTTATTGATCACGTCCAGCCGTTGATCGAAATCCAGGAACGCCGATTTCATCGCGTTGATCGTGAACCACTGGATGTCGGCCCAGCCGTAGCCGAACGCGTCCACCAGAGCCGCGAACTCCGATGACAGCGAGCAACCACTCATCAACCGGTTGTCGGTATTCACCGTCACGCGGAACCGCAGCTTGGCGAGCAGGCCGATGGGGTGCTCCGCGATCGACGCCGCCGCGCCCGTCTGCACGTTGGACGACGGGCAGATCTCCAGCGGGATCCGGCGGTCGCGCACATACGAGGCGAGCCGGCCGAGTTGCACCTCGCCGTCCGCCGACGTTTTCACGTCGTCGACAATGCGCACACCGTGGCCGAGCCTTTCCGCGCCACAATGCTGAATCGCCTCCCAGATGGAAGCGAGCCCGAATGCCTCTCCGGCATGAATCGTGAAATGCCCGTTGTTGCCACGCATGTATTCGAACGCGTCGAGATTGCGGGTCGGCGGATATCCCGCTTCCGGCCCGGCGATGTCGAATCCCGCGACCCCGGCGTCGCGATACCGCACGGCGAGTTCGGCGATCTCGAGCGCCCGCGCGTGCTGGCGCATCGCGCACAGCAACTGGCGCGCCTGGATCCGCTGCCCTCTCGCCGCCGCCCGGCGCTCACCGTCCGTGATGCCGTCCTGGACAGCCCTGATCACCCCATCGAGTGACAGGCCGCGGGCCACGAACAACTCCGGCGCGTACCGCAGTTCCGCGTAGACGACGCCGTCGTCGGCCAGGTCCTCGACGGCCTCGGCCGCGACCCGGGCCAGCGCCTCCTCGGTCTGCATGACCCCGCACGTGTGGGCGAACGTCTCCAGGTACTTCTCCAGCGAACCGGAATCGGCCGCCTCCAGGAACCAGCGGCCGAGCTCGTCGACGTCGGTGGTGGGCAGGCCGTCGTAGCCGGTGCTCTCGGCGAGTTCGACGACGGTGCGCGGGCGGAGGCCGCCATCGAGGTGGTCGTGGAGCAGCACCTTCGGAGCCCTGCGCAGTTCTTCCCTGGTCGGGACACTTGTGGTGACCATGAGACGACGGTACCCGGGCAAGCACCCGGCGCGGCTCGTCTCGCGCGACCCGTCTTCCGAGCGCCACCGGCAACCTGCCGTTTGTTGACCATTTCGTTATTTCAACGCGCTCGGTCGCCGGTCGCCGCCAATTTCACGGGGGCGATACCTCCCGCAATTGACCGGTGGATAGGCTGCCGATCACGTCCCATCCTTTTCCCCGCCGATGAAGGACACCGCAGTGACGACTGACAACCACCTTGCAGCCCCGTCCTTCGACCGGATGCGCAACATGCTGGTGCGCGCGGCCGAGGTCCGAGAGAGCGAACAGCAGCAGATCTTCGACGCGCTCGACGACATCTATGCCCGGCTGGCGCCGGTCGACTCGCTCGGCGCGGTGCGCAAGCGGCTGTCCGAGCTGCCCGACCGCACCGAGGTCAGCGTCCTCGCCGAGCGGCTCGACGAGACCATGACGCGGCTCGAGGCGCAGGACAACGCGCTGGCCGAGCTGGCGCGGGCGGTCGAGGCCGTGGTCGACAAGCTGGCCAAGCCGTTCGCTCAGCTGGACGGCAGGCTCGACGGGGTCGCCGCCCGGTTCGAAGGCGTCGCGGGCCGCATGGACGGCCTGGAGGACAAGCTCGAGAACATCCACCGCAGGCTCGACGAGCTCGGTGGCCACCTCGACAAGCAGGACGACCGGCTCGAGGCCATGCCTGCCGCGGTGAACGCGCCGGTGCGCGAGCGGATCGACGCCCTGGAGACCAACCTCAAGGAGCGCGTCGAGCGGCTCGAGACCGACACCAAGGAGCGCATCGGCAACACCACCGAGACGCTGCGCTCGGCGCTGTCCGAGACCGCCGCGACGGTGGACCCGGCCGAGCGCCTCGACAAGCTCGGCGAGCGGCTGGAGCAGGTCACCGGACGCCTCGACGACCTGGCCACCCGGCTGGACAAGGTGGAGGGCGACCTCGTCGGCAGGCTCGGCGATCTCGACGGCTCGCTGCGCTCGGGGCTGTCGAAGGTCGAGGGCACGCTGTCGAACCAGCCCGACAACGAGTACTTCAGCTCGGTGGTGCGCAAGAGCAACGAGGAGTCCGAGCGGCGCATCGGCGGCCAGCTCGACGAGGCCATGGCCACCTTCGCCGAGCTGATGCTGGGTGGCGGGCCCGCTCCGCAGACGGTCGCGGTGGCCCCGCCCGCACCGCGGCAGCCGCGCCGCCGCAACGGCCGCGCCCAGAAGGGCCCGGAGTCCAAGGCCAAGTCGAACTCCTCCGAATCGGAGGAGTGAGCCGCTAGGCCCGCACCCGCTCCAGCACGATGCCCTCGCCACCGGCGGGGGCATCGTCGTTTCCGGGGTCAGCGACCGCATAGGAGCCCGCGAGGGCGTCGAGCGCGTACGGAACGGCGTCCGGCGTGTCGGTGTGCAGTTCCAGCAACGGCGCACCGCGCTCCACCCGCTCGCCGGGCTTGGCCAGACACCGCACGCCCGCGGCCGCCTGAACCGGGTCCTCCTTGCGTGCCCGGCCCGCGCCGAGCCGCCACGCCGCCACGCCGACCGCGTAGGCGTCCAGGCGCGTGAGCACGCCGCTCTCCGGCGCGGGCACCACGTGGACGTGTGCCGGCCGGGGCAACGGTGCGTCCGGATCGCCGTCCTGGGCCCGGATCATCCGGCACCACGTCTCGTACGCCGCGCCGGACGCGAGCACCGGTTCCGGGTCGATGTCGGCCCGGCCCGCGATCGCGAGCATCTCGCGCGCCAGGGCCAGGGTCAGCTCGACGACGTCGGGCGGACCACCGCCGCGCAACACGTCGACGGCCTCGGCCACCTCGATCGCGTTGCCGACCGCCGAGCCCAGCGGTGTGCTCATGTCGGTGAGCAGCGCCGTGGTCGCCACGCCGTGCGCCGAGCCGATGCCCACCAGGGCACGCGCCAGCTCGCGCGCCTGGTCGAGGGACTTCATGAAGGCACCGGAGCCGACCTTGACGTCGAGCACCAGCCCGCCCGCGCCCTCGGCGATCTTCTTGCTCATGATCGAGCTGGCGATGAGCGGCACCGACTCGACGGTGGCCGTGACGTCCCGCAGCGCGTAGAGCTTGCGGTCGGCCGGAGCCAGCGTCGGCGTCGCCGCGCAGACCACGGCGCCGACGTCCTCGAGCTGCCTGCCGATCTCCTCCGGCGACAACTGCGCACGCCAGCCGGGGATCGACTCGAGCTTGTCGAGCGTGCCGCCGGTGTGGCCGAGGCCGCGGCCGGACATCTGCGGCACGGCCACCCCGCACGTCGCGACGAGCGGGGCCAGCGGCAAGGTGATCTTGTCGCCGACACCGCCCGTCGAGTGCTTGTCCACGGTCGGCCGGGAGACGTGCAGCGAGAGCCGCTCCCCCGAGTCGATCATGGCGCCGGTCCAGCGCGCCGTCTCGCCGGCGTCCATGCCACGCAGGTACACCGCCATGGCCAGCGCGGCCATCTGTTCCTCGGCGACGACGCCGCGGGTATAGGCGTCGACGACCCACTCGATCTGCTCGGCGGTGAGCCGCAGGCCGTCCCGTTTGGCCCGGATGACGTCGACCGCCGCGAACGGTTCGCGGGCACTCATGCCTCGGCTCCTTCCCGCACGGCTCCTCCGCCGCCGGCCGCCCCGGGACGCTCGCGGGTCGTCATGCCGGCAGGTCGGCCGGGCCGAACGCGTCCGGCAGCACCCGCGACATCGGCAGGATGCCGCTCGGAGTGTCCAGCAGGCAGTCGGCGCCGCCGAGCTCGAACAGGATCTGCCTGCACCGGCCGCACGGCATCAGCAGCTCCCCCGATCCCCCGCGGCAGGCGACCGCGACCAGCCGCCCGCCGCCGGAGAGCCGGAGCTGGCCCGCCATCGTGCACTCGGCACACAGACCCAGCCCGTACGAGGCGTTCTCGACGTTGCACCCGGTCACCAGCCGCCCGTCGTCGACGAGCCCGGCCACGCCGACGTGCAGCCCGGAGTACGGCGCGTACGCCAGCGCGGCCGCACGCACCGCCTCCTGCCGCAACCGCTCCCAGTCCGGTTCGGACGGACTCATCCGCCCTCTCCTCGCCGGTACGTGCGGCCGACCCACTTGGGCGCCCGCAGCCGTTGCGCCGCCAGCGAGAGCACGAGCAGCGTCACCACGTACGGAGCCGCGCTCACGAGCTCGGGCGGCACGCGGTCGGTGAACACGAACCACAGGATGAACGCGATACCGAGCACCGTCGCCACGCCCGCCACCACGTAGTTCTTCGCCCGCAGCTGAACCACCGCCAGCACGAGCAGCGCGATGCCGAGCAGCACGAGCAGCGCGTGCACGGCGCCCTCCCCGCGCAGCTGCATGGCGTCGGTGTAGCCGAACAGCCCGGCACCCGCCGCGACGCCGCCGGGCCGCCAGTTGCCGAAGATCATCGACGCGAGGCCGATGTAGCCACGGCCACCGGTCTGGCCGTCCCGGAACTGCGCCGAGGCGATCGCGAGGATCGCACCACCGAGGCCGGCGAGCGCGCCCGAGGCGGTGATCGCCGCGTATTTGTACTTGTAGACGTTCACGCCGAGCGACTCCGCGGCCTGCGGTGCCTCACCGCACGACCGCAACCGCAGGCCGAACGGTGTGCGCCACAACAGGTAGGCCGTCAGCAGGAACAGCACCACGGCCACCAGCGTCAGCAACGACACGTCGGTGGTCAGCCCGCGCAGGAGACCGGCCAGATCGGACACGAAGAACCAGCCCTGCTCCTCGAGGTCGCCGAGGACCGAGGACAACCCCGGCACGGTCACGTGCGGGACGTCCTCGATCGGCGGCGACTGCTTCTGCCCACCGCCCGGTGCGTCGGTGAAGTACAGCTTCGCCAGGAACAGCGTCAGGCCCGGAGCCGCGAGGCTGATCGCCACACCGGAGATGATGTGGTCGACGCCGAAGGTCACGGTCGCGACGGCGTGGATCAACCCGCCGAGTGCGCCGAGCAGCACGCCCGCCAGCGCACCGGCCCACGGACCCCATTGGTAGCCCGCGAAACCGGCACCGAACGTGCCCAGCACCATCATGCCCTCGAGGCCGATGTTGATGACGCCCGCGCGTTCCGACCACAGGCCGGCCAGGCCGGCCAGCGCGATCGGCACCGCCGCGGTGAGCGCGGCGGCCACCGTGCCGCTGGAGGTCAGGTTGCCCGCACCGGTGGTGACGCGCACGAGGGACACCACGGCCAGCGCCACCAGCGCCAGGACCAGATAGATACTCGGCGACATGCGCCTGCGTGGCCGCACGACGGTCGGCTCGGCGCCGACGCTCAATCCGCTCGCGGTCATGCCTGCACCTCCTCGGGAACCTTGGTGGTGCCGAGCGCACGGCCGACGTCACGCTGTTCGAGCTTGAGCTTGTACCGGCGCACGAGCTCGTAGGCGATCACGACCGACAGCACGATCACGCCCTGCATGATGACCACGATCTCCTTCGGCACGCCCGACAGATCGAGCACGTTCGACGTCTGGTCGAGCGCACCCCACAGGAAGGCCGCGAAGGCCATGCCCACCGGGTGGTTCCGGCCGAGCAGCGCGATCGCGATGCCGGTGAAGCCCAGCCCTGCCGGGAAGTCCAGCGAGTAGGAGTGCGAGGCGCCGAGCAGCTGCGGCATGCCGACCAGCCCCGCGATGCCGCCGGAGAGCAGCATGCTCGCCAACACCATCTTCTTCACGTTGACACCGCTGGCCACGGCCGCCGACTCGGACTCACCGGTGGCCTTGAGGTCGAAGCCGAACCGCGTGCGGTTGAGCATGAACCAGTAGGCGATACCCACCGCCAACGCCAGAAAGATCAGCCCGAACACGTCCGAAGAGGACCCCTCGTACGGGATGCCCGGCACCTGGCCGTCCTCGGTGATCGGCGCCGTGCCGATGTTGTTGCTGCCCGCCACCGTCACCGCGAGCCGGTCGGGGTTGAGCAGGAACGCCACCAGTGCCGTCGCGACGGAGTTGAGCATGATCGTCGAAATGACCTCGCTCACGCCACGCGTGACCTTGAGGAACCCGGCGATGCCCGCCCAGACCGCGCCGACCACCATCGCGGCGAGGATGGTCATCGCGATGCGCAGCACCGACGGCAGAGAGTCCATGAAGGACGCTCCGGCGAGCGCGGCGGCCAGCATCGCGGCGAGCCGGTACTGGCCGTCGACGCCGATGTTGAACAGGCGCATCTTGAAGCCGATCGCCACGGCGACGGCGGACAGGTAGTACGTCGTGGCGCTGTTGAGCGAGTTCGCCATGGTGCGCGGACGCTCCAGCGACCCGAGCATGTCCTCGGCCACCTCGAACGGCGGATGGCCGGTGATCGACAGGATGATGCCGCACACGATCAGCGCGAACACCAGCGCGCCGACCGGGGCCGCGAGGCCCAGCGACACCGAACGCCAGGAAATCCGTCCCATCACGCCCCCTCGGTCCCGGTCGCGCAGCGCCGCGCCCGGCCTGCCCGCGCCGTCGACTGCGCGCGCGTCTCACTCATCGGATCCTCCTGTCCCGGCACCGGTCATCGCCGAGCCGAGCTCCTCGGGCGTGACCGTCTTCGGGTCGTACGAGGCGACGAGATTGCCCCGCAGGATCACGGACAGGTTGTCGGACATGCCGATCAGCTCGTCGAGATCGGCGGAGATCAGCAGCACGGCGAGGTGCTCGGCCCGGGCCTTGCGGATCTGCTCCCAGATCGCGGCCTGCGCGCCGACGTCGACGCCGCGCGTGGGGTGCGAGGCGATGAGCAGCACGGGATCGCCGCTCATCTCCCTGCCCACGATGAGCTTCTGCTGGTTGCCGCCCGAGAGCGCCGCCGCGGCCACGTCGATGCTCGGCGTGCGGACGTCGTACTCGGCGACGATCCGCTCGGTGTCGGCCCGCGCTCCCGCGCGGTTGAGCAGCAGCCCACGCACACTCGGCGCCTTCGTCTGGTGGCCGAGGATCCGGTTCTCCCACAGCGGCGCCTCGAGCAGCACGCCCTGCCGGTGCCGGTCCTCGGGGATGTAGCCGATGCCGGCGTCCCGGCGCTTGCGGGTGGAGAGCCGGGTGATGTCCTTGCCCTTGAGCGCGATCGACCCGGCGTGCAGCGGCCGGATGCCCATCAGCGCCTCGACCAGCTCGGCCTGCCCGTTGCCCTCGACACCGGCGATGCCGAGGACCTCGCCGGCGTGGATGGTGAACGACACGTCGTCCAGCACGGTGCGGCCGTCCGGCGAGGTGACCGTCAGCCCGGACACCTCGAGCACGCGCTCCTCGGTGACGGTGGACTCGCGCAGCTCCGGCACCGGCAACGCGCTGCCCACCATCAGTTCCGCGAGCTGCCGCGCCGTGACGTCGCCGGGGCTCACGCTGGCGACCGTGGTGCCGCGGCGCATGACGGTGATGTCGTCGGCGACCGAGAGCACCTCGTCCAGTTTGTGCGAGATGAACAGCAGGGTGAGGCCCTCGGACTTGAGCTCGCGCAGGTTGCCGAACAGTTCGTCGACCTCCTGCGGCACGAGCACCGCCGTGGGCTCGTCCAGGATGAGGATCTTCGCGCCGCGGTAGAGCACCTTGAGGATCTCGACCCGCTGCCGCTCGCCCACGCCGAGCTCGTCGACGAGCCGGTCGGGCTCGACGCCGAGGCCGTAGCGCTCGGAGATGTCCTTGATCCGGGCGCGGGCGGTCTTGAAGTCGAGACCACCACCGGATCTCGGTTCGTCGCCCAGCACGACGTTCTCCAGCACCGTGAGGTTGTCGGCCAGCATGAAGTGCTGGTGAACCATGCCGATGCCCATGGCGATGGCATCGGCGGGAGTGTGAAGGTCCGCGGGCTTGCCGTCGATGGAGATCGTCCCCTCGTCGGGACGCTGCATCCCGTAGAGGATCTTCATCAGGGTCGACTTCCCCGCGCCGTTCTCCCCGACCAGGGCGTGCACGGTGCCGGTGCGCACGTCCAGGTTCACGTCGGAGTTGGCGACGACGCCCGGGAAGCGTTTGGTGATTCCCCTCAGTTGGACGGCGAGCGCTGATTCGCTGTTGCTGATGGTGCACGCTCCTTGCCAGGTGCCGAGGAAACACCGACGGGCCCGGAGGGTCTCCCCGGGCCCGTCGGGCTCAGCACGCTCCGATCACTTCTTCGCCGAGACCTTGATCTCGCCGGAGACGATCCTCTGCTTGAACTGCTCGAGCTGCGGCTTGATGTCGTCGATCTTGCCGCCGCTGGTGGAGTACTCGACGCCACCGACCTCGAGGTCGTAGACCTTGTTGCCGGCCTTGAAGTTGCCGTCGTTGACGGACTTGACGAAGTCGTAGACCGCCAGGTCGACACTCTTGACCATCGACGTGATGATGACGTCGCGCACATCGGCCAGCGAGGGCTGCTTGTACTGGTCCGAGTCGACGCCGATGCCCATCGCGCCCTTCTCCTTGGCCGCCCGGAACACACCGCTGCCCGAGCCGCCCGCCGCCGCGTAGATCACGTCGGCGCCGGAGTCGAACATGCCGTTCGCGGCGGTCTCGCCCTTGGCCGGGTCGTTGAACCCGGAGAAGTCCGGCGGCTGGGTCAGGTACTTGACCTGCACCGTCGCGTCCGGCTTCACGGCCTTGACGCCCTGGGTGTAGCCGGCTTCGAACTTCTGGATCAGCGGGGTGTTCACACCGCCGACGAACCCGACGTTGCCGGTCTTGCTCTTCAGCGCCGCGGCCGCGCCCACCAGGAACGAGCCCTGCTCCTCGGCGAAGGTCAGGTTGGCGATGTTGTCGCCGGTGTCGGTGCCGGGCGTGTAGTCGTCGACGATCGCGAACTTCACCTCCGGGTAGTCCTTCGCGACCTTGCCGAGCGGACCCGCGTAGGCGAACCCGACCGCGATGATCGGGTTGTACCCGGCCTCGGCGAGCTGGCGGAGACGGTCCTCCTTCTGGGCGTCGGTTTCGCCCTGGGCGGCCTCGAGCTCGGTCACCTCGATGCCGAACTCCTGCTTGGCCCGGTCCAGACCACGAGCGGCGGAGTCGTTGAACGACTGGTCGCCGCGGCCGCCGATGTCGTAGGCCAGCCCGATCTTGAGCTCGCCCGAGCCGCCACCCTGGGCGCCGGCGTCGCCGCCGTCCGACCCGCCACAGCCGGTCAGTGCCAGTACGCCGGCCATGGCGATTGCCGCCAGCGTTCCACCACGCTTTCGACGCACGGTGTATCTCCTTCCCCGCTGTTCCAGCGGACGAACTGAGAACGGCCCGGCTCTCCTGCCGGACCGGACTGGCGAACGGTACCGCTCTGTGAAATTCGCGGCACCTGCGTGGCACCGTGCGTAACCTAAATGTTTACTCCGTCCGTAGCTGCGCGATCGATTGCGCACGCTCGGTGACCAAATGTTTGGCCGCGACGGCTCCGGTGAAACTCCCGGTGAGACCTGGACCACGCTCCAGTGCGCTGCAGGTGTGTGCTCAGTGTTTGGTCCATCACAGGTAACAACCCGAGGCACCACCCCGGTGCCGGGGCAGGTCTAGCATTCCCGCGTATCCACGCTCGACTACCTTGACCTCGGCAAAGTCGCGGTACGCCGGGCTTAGTCCATCAGTGACGTTGGAGGCCGTACACCGATGTCCACCACTGCGAGCACCGCCACCGAGGCGGGAGCGAGTGATCGGGCGGGCGCCTCACGCCGGAGCGGAACGTTCTACCGCGGAGACCCCGGCATGTGGTCGTGGGTGCTGCACCGCATCACCGGCGTGCTCACCTTTTTCTTCCTGTTCGTCCACGTTCTCGACACCGCACTCGTCCGCGTTTCGCCGAACGCCTACGACGAGGTCATCGAGACCTACAAGAACCCGATCGTCAACCTCCTCGAGGTCGGCCTCGTCGGGGCCGTGCTGTTCCACGCGCTCAACGGCATCAGAATCGTCCTCGTCGACTTCTGGGCCAAGGGACCGAAGTACCAGCGCCCGATGCTGTGGGCGATCCTCGGCATCTGGATCGTCGTCATGATCCCCGGCACGTACTTCATGCTCGAGCGCACCGTGAGCGACCTGTTCGGAGGCAACTGATGGCTGAGACGCTCACTCTGGACAAGCCTCGCTCCCCGCGCCGGCCCGCCGCGCGCCGGAACAACTTCGAGCTCTACAGCTGGGCCTTCATGCGCATCTCGGGCCTGCTGCTCGTGGTGCTCGTGCTCGGCCACCTGTTCATCATGAACATCCTCGACGGCGGCGTGCACCGCATCAACTTCGCCTTCGTCGCAGGCCGCTGGTCCTCGCCGTTCTGGCAGTTCTGGGACCTCATGATGCTGTGGCTGGCCCAGCTGCACGGCGGCAACGGGCTGCGCACGATCATCGACGACTACGCGCGCAAGGACTCCACGCGCTTCTGGCTGAAGATGCTCCTCTACGTCGCGATGGCCGTCATCCTCGTGCTCGGCACGCTGGTGATCTTCACCTTCGATCCCGACATCCCGGCCAGCTGACCCCCCACCACAGGGAGACTTCCCATGCAGTTTCACAAGTACGACGTGGTGATCGTCGGAGCTGGTGGCGCCGGCATGCGCGCGGCGATCGAGGCCGGCCAGCGCGCACGCACGGCTGTGCTCACCAAGCTCTACCCGACGCGCTCCCACACCGGCGCGGCACAGGGCGGCATGTGCGCCGCGCTGTCCAACGTCGAAGAGGACAACTGGGAGTGGCACACCTTCGACACCGTCAAGGGTGGCGACTACCTCACCGACCAGGACGCCGCGGAGATCATGGCCAAGGAGGCCATCGACGCGGTGCTCGACCTCGAGAAGATGGGGCTCCCGTTCAACCGGACCCCCGAGGGCAAGATCGACCAGCGGCGCTTCGGCGGTCACACGCGTGACCACGGCAAGGCCGCGGTGCGCCGGGCCTGCTACGCGGCCGACCGCACCGGTCACATGATCCTGCAGACGCTGTACCAGAACTGCGTCAAGCACGGCATCGAGTTCTTCAACGAGTTCTACGTCCTGGACATCACGCTCACCGACACCGCCGACGGGCCCGTGGCCTCCGGTGCCATCGCCTACGAGCTGGCCACCGGCGAGATCCACGTGTTCCAGGCGAAGTCGATCGTGTTCGCCACCGGCGGCTTCGGCAAGGTCTTCAAGACCACGTCCAACGCGCACACCCTGACCGGCGACGGCATGGGCATCTACGCGCGCAAGGGCCTGCCGCTGGAGGACATGGAGTTCTACCAGTTCCACCCGACCGGCCTCGCCGGCCTCGGCATCCTGCTCACCGAGGGTGCTCGCGGTGAGGGTGCGATCCTGCGCAACGCCTCGGGCGAGCGGTTCATGGAGCGCTACGCCCCGACGATCAAGGACCTCGCGCCGCGCGACATCGTCGCCCGCTCGATGGTGCTCGAGGTGCTCGAGGGCCGCGGCGCCGGCCCGAACAAGGACTACGTGCTCCTGGACTGCACGCACCTCGGCGAGGAGGTCCTCGAGACCAAACTGCCGGACATCACCGAGTTCGCGCGCACCTACCTCGGCGTGGACCCGGTGAAGGAGCCGGTGCCGGTGTACCCGACCGCGCACTACGCCATGGGCGGCATCCCCACCAACGTGCACGGCGAGGCGCTGCGGGACAACGAGAACATCATCCCGGGCCTCTACGCCGCCGGCGAGTGCGCGTGCGTGTCGGTGCACGGCGCGAACCGCCTGGGCACCAACTCGCTGCTGGACATCAACGTGTTCGGCCGGCGGGCGGGCATCGCCGCGGCGGAGTACGCCAACAGCCGCGACTACGTCGAGCTCCCCGAGAACCCGGCCGCGATGGTCGAGGGCATGGTGAACCACCTGCGGACCGCCACCGGCGGTGAGCGCGTGGCGGACATCCGCACCGAGCTGCAGGCCACGATGGACACCAACGCGGCCGTGTACCGCACCGAGGACACCCTGAAGCAGGCGCTCACCGACGTGCAGGCGCTCAAGGAGCGCTACGGCCGGATCTCGGTGATGGACAAGGGCAAGCGGTACAACACCGACCTGCTCGAGGCCATCGAGCTGGGCTTCCTGCTCGACCTCGCCGAGTTCCTCGTCAACGCGGCGCTGGCGCGCAAGGAGTCCCGCGGCGGGCACGCCCGCGAGGACTACCCGAACCGCGACGACGTCAACTTCATGCGGCACTCGATGTCGTACAAGATCCTGCCGGACAAGCCGGACCCGGACGCGCCCCTCGGCCTCACCGGGTTCATGGCGGACATCCGGCTGGACTACAAGCCGGTGACCTTCACCCGGTACGAGCCGATGGAGCGGAAGTACTGATGCCTTCCGACGTAATCCCTCCCGCGGAGGAAGCGAAATGACCGCTGTAGCCGAACCCAAGCACGACACCTCGCAGATCCCCGCGCCGGAAGGCTCCGTCACCATCACGGTGAAGATTCTCCGGTTCAACCCCGAGGTGGACTCGGAGCCGCACTGGGAGTCCTACGACGTCCCAGCGCTGCCGACCGACCGCGTGCTGAACCTGCTGTTCAACATCAAGAACTACGTCGACGGCACGCTGGCGTTCCGGCGCTCGTGCGCGCACGGCATCTGCGGCTCGGACGCGATGCAGATCAACGGCATCAACCGGCTGGCCTGCAAGGTGTTGGTGAAGGACCTGCTGAACAAGAAGGGCAAGCAGACCACCGTCACCGTCGCGCCGATCAAGGGCCTGCCCACGATGAAGGACCTCTATGTCGACATGGAGCCCTTCTTCGAGGCCTACCGGGCCGTGAAGCCGTACCTGATCGCCTACGGCAACGAGCCAACGCGTGAGCGGATCCAGTCGCAGGCCGACCGGGAGCGCTTCGACGACACCACCAAGTGCATCCTGTGCGCGGCGTGCACGTCGTCCTGCCCGGTGTACTGGGCCGACGGGTCGTACTTCGGCCCGGCGGCGATCGTCAACGCCCACCGGTTCATCTTCGACTCCCGCGACGAGGGTTCGGAGGAGCGGCTGGACATCCTCAACGACGCCGAGGGCGTGTGGCGCTGCCGCACGACGTTCAACTGCACCGACGCCTGCCCCCGTGGCATCCAGGTGACGAAGGCGATCCAGGAGGTCAAGCGGGCGCTGCTGTTCAAGCGCACCTGACCTTCCGGCGACCTCGAAGGCCACCGGCCCGACGCGCGCGGACCGGTGGCCTTCGTCGTGTCTGTGGTCTGCGTAGCCGTGTCGGCCATCCGCGTAGCCGTGTCGGCCATCCGCGTAGCCGTGTCGGCCATCCGCGTAGCCGTGTCGGCCATCCGCGTAGCCGTGTCGGCCATCCGCGTAGCCGTGTCGGCCATCCGCGTAGCCGTGTCGGCCGTCCGCGTAGGCCGGTGCACGTGTGCGGAGTGCTGACCCCGGTCAGAAATCCGCACACGCCTCCCGGGCGGCGGCCATCGCCTCGGAGAACTCCGTGCTCTCGGTGTCGAAGCTCGCCTGAGCGATCCGCAAGGGTTTGCCCAGGGTCTCGGCGATCGAGCTGTAGCGAGGGTCGAGTTCGCCAGCAGCAGCGGCGAGCTCGGCCGCCGCACCCCACCGGCGGTAGGAGGCGTAGTTGTTGCCTTCCAGGTCGATGGTCGGCGTGCGGGCGACCACCTCGCACGCGGCTGCCACGTCGGCCTCGGCGCCCTCCGGACCGCCCCCGACGGTGAGGGCCCACACCAGGCCGACCCCGCCCCCGCCCAGCACGAGCCCCGCCGCCAGGGCCGCCACGACGGACCGGCGGCGCGGAGGCCTGACCAGTGGCGCAGGGACGCCCGGGCCCGGCGGCGGGTACGCGCCGGACGGCACAGACGGGGCGGATGGCACAGGAGTGCCCGCGGGCGACGCGGGTCGATACGGGTCGGTCACATCCTCTTCGACGCACCACGACCCACGACGTTCCTAGGACTGGCCGGGCTTGGCCGATTCGTGATCGCGGCGGCGGCCGGCGAGCAGCCCGAGCAGCCCGAGGACGCCGATGATCGTGCCCAGCACCAGCGACACGATGGCCAGCACGAGATGCACGATGAAGTACGAGGTCGGTGAGCCGTCGGCGGTCCACGCGTCGTCGCTGTCCCAGAGATTGCCGACGAAGGTCGTCCAGATGATCCACGACCACACGCCGAAGGCCAGCAGGAAGAGGGAAATACCGCGAGACATTCGCATACTTGGCAGTATCACCCCGGCTCAGCGGGCTAATCTGCACGGGTGCGCCGCACCGTTCCGCTCCGCGTTCTCCTCATCACACTGCTCACCGGCCTGCTCATGGTCACCGGGCAGCCCGCGCTCGCGCAGCGGACGACGGAACCACCCGCGCCACCGTGCCCGAACCGGGTGCTGCCCCCGCCGCCGGTCGACACGTCGGAGGAGCCGCCGCCCGGCCGGCCGTCACCCGCGCCGTTGCCGGTCGCGGACGAGCCGGCGGGCGGCGACCGCATGGCCGAGTGCGGCCTGGTGCTGCCCGAGGGCGCGCCCCCGCCGCCGCGTCCGCTCACGGCGGCGGCCTGGCTGGTGCAGGATCTCGACACCGGCGCGGTCCTCGCGGCCCGCGACCCGCACGGCAGGCACCGCCCCGCCTCGCTCATCAAGACGTTGCTGGCTCTGGTGGTGATCGACGAACTGGAGCCGGACCAGATAGTGGTGCCCACGCCCGAGGACGCCCACCAGGAGTGCACCTGCGTCGGCATCGTCTCCGGTTCCGAGTACACAGTGGACGAGCTACTGCACGCCCTGCTGATGCGCTCGGGCAACGACGTGGCCCACGCCCTCGCCACGGCGCTCGGCGGGGTGCCGACGGCGGTCCGCAAGATGAACGCGCTCGCCGCCAGCCTCGGCGCGACGGACACCCGCGCGGCAACACCATCCGGTTTGGACGGTCCGGGGATGACCACGTCGGCCTACGACATGAGCCTGCTGTTCCGCCACGCTATGAAGCAGCCCGACTACGCCGCGGCCGTCCGCACGCCGGTGATGCGGTTCCCCGGCGGCACCGGGCAGCCCGACTACCCCGTCTACAACGACAACCGGCTCCTGCAGGACTACGCCGGCTTCCTCGGCGGGAAGACCGGCTTCACCGACGACGCCCGGCACACCTATGCCGGGGCGGCCGAGCGTGACGGCATGCGCATCGGCGTCGTGCTATTGCGGGCCGAGCAGCGGCCGGTCCGCGTCTCCGAGCAGGCCGCGCGCCTGCTCGACTACGGCTTCGCGCTGGCCGCGTCGGGAACCGAGCCGGTCGGTGAGGTGGTGATCGGGCCGCGGAGCGACTCCGTCGACGCAACCACCACCGGCGGCAGCGATGACGCGGAGGCCACGGGCTCCACGCCTGCCGACCCGTTCGGCGCCACCGGCTGGATCATCACGGTGGTGGTGACGGTGCTCGTCGCGCTGGGCCTGATCGTCGCGCACCGGCGCGGGTTCCTGCAGCGGCCGGAGTAGTCAGCCGCCGCGAGCCTCTCCGGGCACGTCGGTGGTCACGTCCTGGGCGGTGTCGCCGACGTCGCGGGGAGGCAGCGTCTCCCGCGCGAACAGCCACAGCACGAACGCCAGCGCCGACACCCCGCCCGTGACGGCGAACGCGCCCGCGAAGGACCACTGTTCGGCGATGGCACCGGCCGCGAGCGGACCGACCACGGCGCCGACGTCGGCGGCCATCTGGAAGCCCGCCAGCACCGAGCCGCCGCGCGCCTTGGCGCCCAGCACGTCCGCCACAGCGGCGTTCTGCGCCGGGTTCATCGCGCCGGAGCCGACACCCGCGACGAGCGAGGCGGCGAGAAACACCCATTCGTTGTCGGTGAGCCCGAGGAACACCATGCCCACCGCGAGCAGCGCCGATCCGGCCACGGCGGGCAGCTTGCGTCCGTGCTCGTCGGCGAACCGGCCGGCGCCGAGCATCACGGCCGCGTTGGCGGCGGCGAACACCGCCAGCGCGATGCCGGTGAAGGACTCGCCCTTGGCCAGCACGGCCGTGACGAACAGCGGCATGAGCGACATCCGCACGCCCAGCACCACCCAGCCGTTGGCCAGGTTGGACAGCAGCGCCGCGCGGTAGGTCGGATGCCGCAGTGCCTCGCGGAACGTCATCGTCGGCTCGGTGTCGTCGGCCTGCCGGGCCGCAAGCTCGGAGTGCCGCAGCTGCCACCACACGAACAGCGTCGTCAGCACCAGCGCGAGCCCGTAGGCCAGGAACGGGGCTCGCAGCGAGACGGCCACCAGCGCACTGCCGAACACGGGCCCGGCGATGCCGCCGAGCAGGAAGCTCGTGCCCCACAGTCCGGACGCGCGGCCACGCAGGTGCACCGGCGAGATCCGGATGAGCAGGCCGATCGCGGACACGGTGAACATCGTCGAGCCGACCCCGCCGGCCGAGCGAAACAGCAGCAGCTGCCAGTACTCCGTGGCGAACGCGCAGGCGATGGTGCTGACGGCGACGATCGACACGCCCCACAGGTAGATCGGCCGCTCGCCGAACCGGGTCACCAGCCGGCCGCTCGCCGGGGCGAACGCCAACCGCACCAGTGCGAAGGCGCTCACCACGAACGACGCGGCCGTGAGCCCGACGTCGAAGCTCGCGGCGAAGTTCGGCAGCGCGGGCCCGATCAGCCCGTACCCGATGGCGATGAGGAAGCTGGCCCCCACCAGGACGTAGACCTCACGCGGCAGCTTGCCTCTGTCCGCCTCCGTCACCGTGTCGCTCACACTCACCCCTCCCAGGGGCGAGCTTAGTTCAGCGGCGTTTGCGCCCGAGCCAGGCGAGCAGCGCCCCGGCACCGAACGCGCCCGCGGCCACGCCCGCGCCCGGCCCGCGCTGCACGGTGACGTTCGGCCTGATCACGGCGGGTGGCGGCGGCTCGACGGTGCGCACGACGTTCTCCCGCGCCGTGGCCGTCCACGCGGTCACGAACAGCAGGAACCGCGACACGAGGTTGGCGAACACGAGCAGACCGATGATGGGACCGAACAGCGCCCCGCTCGGCGAACTGGTGACGCTCGCGAGGTAGTACGACCCGACGACCTTGAGCAGTTCGAACCCGAGCGCGGCGAGCACCGCCCCCTTCACCGCGCTGCGGGCGGTCACCTTCTCGCGCGGCAGCTGGGAGATGACCCAGATGAACACGAGCACGTTCGCCAGCAGCGACAGCACCACGGTGGCCATGCGCAGCCCGAACTGCGCCCAGCCCTGGTCCTCCAGGCCGACCAGCTCGAGTAGGAAACCGCCCGCGGCGCCGCCGATGGCGGTGAGCCCGAACGAGACACCCAGCGCGAGACCGAGACCGAGCAGCGCGAGCAGATCCTTGATCTTCGTGGACAGGAACGGCAGCTGTTTCTTCTCCTGGCCCCACTGCGCGGTGAGGGCGTCGCGGAGGTTGCTCATCCAGCCGAGCCCGGAGTAGGCCGCCAGCAGCAGCCCGAGCACGCCGATGCCCGCCCTCGACCTGATGGCCGCGTTGACGATCTCGGTGAGGAATCCACGGATGCCCTCCGGGGCGGAGGTGACGATGCCGTCGCGAATGCGCTCGAGTGCGGCGGCGTCGTTGCTGAGCACGAACCCCGCCACCGAGAAGCCGACCATGAGCAAGGGGAACAGCGACAGCACCGAGAAGTAGGTGATCGCGGCGGCGTAGTGGTTGCCGTACCGCTCGGTGAAGGCCTCGTTGGATCTGAACACGTGGTCCAGCCAGGGATGCCTGCGACGCAGTCGCGGCAGCAGTTTCTCCTGGTCCGCCTTCTGTTCTGCCACGCGCAGACGCTAACCGCGAGTGACGGACCTCGCAAACCGAGTGTGATCGCGATACACCACCACGAGGGTGCCGGGTCGCAGCCGGTCGAACAGCTCGTCCACGGACGGGTCGGTCATCCGCACGCACCCGTTGCTCGCCGGGTACGGCAGGACCGGCTCGCCGCCGTGGAAGGCGATGCCGTCGTAGGTGAAGTAGCTGGGCCGGTACAGCGGGCCGAGCGGCGCGTACCGCATGCCGTCGATCTGGCGCAGGATGTGGAACCGCCCGACCGGTGTCGCCTTCTCCGGCTCCGCGCCGGTGGACACGTCGTAGATCCTGCCGACCTCGC
This sequence comes from Prauserella oleivorans, assembly GCF_042685745.1. Taxonomy (NCBI): domain Bacteria; kingdom Bacillati; phylum Actinomycetota; class Actinomycetes; order Pseudonocardiales; family Pseudonocardiaceae; genus Prauserella; species Prauserella oleivorans. The sequence goes on from NZ_JBHUNT010000001.1 coordinate 36,088, forward strand.
CGTCCACGACGGTGTAGGCGACCTGACGGGTCAGATCGACCTCCATGTGGAAGCCGGGCGAGCGGTCCCGAACAGCCGGCGTCACCGGATCGTCCAACGCGCCGGCGGTCGCGCGGCCAACCCGGCCGGTGGGCCGCAGCCCGTGCATCTTCTGGAACGCGACGACGGCGTGCCTGCCCTCGTCGTCCCACGTTCCGGTGACCTCCCGGATCTGGTATCCGAGGGCGCGCAGCCGGTGCTGCACTTCCCCGGTGCCAGGCAGGGGTGGTTCGAGTCGCGTGGTGGCGGCCCGTTCCAGCGATGCCTCGCCGACCGTCCGGGTGGCGCTCTCCGCCTCGACCTCCGGAGTGGACGGCGAGATCGCGACCCCGGCGAGCACAGCGGCCACGACGAGGCCCGATCCCAGGACCAGGCCCCGTCGCATCCCCCAGTGTGCCGCCATCGCTACTCGGCGAGCACCGGAGCCGGACGCAGCGTGCGACCGTACGTGGTGGTCCGCTGCCGCGACGGGCGTCCGGCGAGCTGCGCCAGATGATCGAGCTCCGCAATCGTGCGCGACGACCCGTGCTCAGAGCCTGCCATCCGCGAGATCGTCTCCTCCATGAGCGTTCCGCCGATATCGTTGGCGCCGCCATTCAGCACGCGGGCGGTGCCCTCGTCGCCGAGCTTCACCCAAGAACATTGCACGTTGTCGATGGCACCGTGCAAGGCCAATCGCGCGAAAGCATGCACCGCGCGGTTGTCCCGGACGGTCGGGCCGGGCCTCGCGACGCCCGCCAGATAGATCGGCGCGTTGTGGTGGACGAACGGCAGCGCGACGAACTCGGTGAACCCGCCGGTCTCCCGAGCGATCCCGGCCAGCACCCGGAAGTGCCCCAGCCAGTGCCCGGGATGGTCGACGTGGCCGTACATCATCGTGCTCGACGACGGGATGCCCAGCCGGTGTGCGGTGGTCACGACGTCGATCCACGTCCGCGCGGGCAGCTTGCCCTTGGTGAGTACCCAGCGGACGTCGTCGTCGAGGATCTCGGCGGCCGTGCCGGGAATCGAGCCGAGGCCGGCGTCGCGCAGTTCGGTGAGCCACTCCTCCACGCTGACACCCGCCTTCGACGCGGCCGACACGATCTCCATGGGCGAGAACGCGTGGACGTGCATGTCGGGCACCGCGGCCTTGATGGCGCGCACGATGTCGGCGTAGTAGCTGACGGGCAGCTTCGGGTCGATGCCGCCCTGCATGCACACCTCGGTCGCGCCCGCCTCGGCCGCCTCGACGGCCCGGGCCGCGACCTCCTCGGTGGACAGCCGGAACGCGTCCGCGTCGCGTTCCCGCTGCGCGAAGGCGCAGAACCGGCATCCGACGTAGCAGACGTTGGAGAAGTTGATGTTGCGGTTGACGACGTAGGTGATGTCGTCACCGACCACGTCGGCCCGCAGCTCGTCGGCCAGTCGCGTCATGGTCTCCAGCGCCTCGCCGTCGGCGGTCAGCAACGCCATCGCGGCGTCGGTGTTGGCCTCGTCCAGCAGCGCGGAGGGGTTTTCGGCGGCCAACCGCAGGCCCTCGCGCACGTCGGTGTCGAGCCGCTCGATCGGGGCCTGCCCTCCGTACGCGCGCTCGCGCAGCACGTCCCAGTCGCCGTAGACACTGTCGAAGTCACCGCGGCGGTCGGAGGTCCGGCCCTCGGTGTCGATGGCGGAGTTCAGGTCGGCACGACCGAAGGTGTCGAGGCCGCCGTCGGGCTCCTGCCAGCCGCGTCCCGTGACCGCCGCCCGCTCGTCGGCGAGACCGTCCTCTGTGGCCAGTGCCGACACGTGCGCGTGGAGCCGCACATCGATCCACTTCTCCGCGCTCCGCACGTACTTCGGGTAGACGGTGAGCCGTTCACGCAGGGTGAACCCGTTCTCGGCGGTCCAGCGGGCGAGCTCGTCGATCGCGGGCCACGGGCGTTCGGGGTTGACGTGGTCCGGCGTCACCGGGGACACGCCACCCCAGTCGTCGATGCCCGCGCGCAGCAGCAACGCGTGCTCCTCGCCCACGAGATTCGGCGGCGCCTGCACGCTCACCCCCGGCGGCATCAGCAGCCGGGCCACGGCCACGGTCGCGGCGAGGTCGGCGAGGTCGGCGTCCGGTGTGGACCGCATCGCGGTGTCCGGTTTGGACCGGAAGTTCTGGACGATGACCTCTTGGACATTGCGGTACTGCCGGGCGCGGGCGCGGATGGCGTGCAGCGACTCGGCGCGCTCGGTGAGCGTCTCACCGATGCCGACCAGGATTCCCGTCGTGAACGGGACTCCCACGCGGCCGGCGTCGTCGAGGACGCGCAGCCGGACGGCGGGCTCCTTGTCGGGGCTGCCGTAGTGCGGCCCGCCCTTCTCCGACCACAGCCGCTCCGCCGTAGTCTCCAGCATCATGCCCATGCTCGGCGCGACGGGCTTGAGCCGCTGCAGCTCCTCCCAGCTCAGGACGCCGGGGTTGAGGTGTGGCAGAAGCCCGGTCTCCTCCAGCACGGCGATGGCACAGGAGCGCACGTAGTCCACTGTGGAGTCGTAACCGCGTTCGTCGAGCCACTGCCGCGCCTGCGGCCACCGGTCCTCGGGCCGGTCGCCGAGCGTGAACAGCGCTTCCTTGCACCCGGCGGCCGCACCGGCACGGGCGATCTCGAGCACCTCGTCACGTTCGAGGTAGAGCGAGTGCAGCTTGCCGGGCACACTGACGAACGTGCAGTAGTGGCAACGGTCGCGGCACAGGCGGGTGAGCGGGATGAAAACCTTGCGGCTGTAGGTCACGATGCCCGGGCGGCCCTGGTCGGCGAGATGGGCGTCGCGGACCCTGCTCGCCGCGGCCAGCAGCCGGTCGAGGTCCTCGCCGCGGGCGTGCAGCAACACCGCGGATTCGGTGACGTCGAGTGGCACCCCGTCGGCGGCACGCTTGAGTGCCCGGCGCAGAGCGGAAGGCGAAGGTGTCGGTTCGGCCGGCGCGATCGAGACAGGATCAACCATATCCCGAGACTAGGCGCGTGCCGTCGTGCCCGCTAACGGCCGGAACTGTGACAGATCACTCCGCCAGCGTGGAGACCGGGACGCTCTCGGCGGCGACCTCGACCCGCGAATCGGCCTGCGTGGCCACCGCCTCGGCGCGGGCCTTGCGCCGCTGCCGCAGGACACCCGCCGTCATGCCGAGCACACCCAGCACGATGGCGATGAGGCCGACCGGGCCCAGCAGTCCGAAGGTCATCGCGTTCGGTTCGGGTTGCGCGGCGAACGCGGTACCCGCGCCGACGGTGATCATGCTCACCGGCACGCTCACGGCAACAGCCACCGCTCGCAACGCACGCGCCGCCGGATGAGCCGGCTCCTGGACAGAGTTGTCCACCGGGGTGCCTCCCGAATCGAGACCGTTCCTCGCAGCACTCACCCGGAAGGATGAGTACCGTCGCGAAGAGGCTACAGACAGTGTCAATGCCGGCAGCCTCCGTCACGACCCGGCAGAGACTAGCGACCCTGCCGGGCTAACCCGTGCATGGGGTCCGGGTTGCCGGTGTCCTCCCAGCTCACCGGGGCTGTCCGCGTGGCGGCTCCCGGCCGGCCGCAACGGTCACCGGAGCGCGACCGGACCGGTGCGAGGAGTGACCGAAATACCGGGGCCGCGTACGTGCGGGGTGGGAGGCCGACGATGCCGCCGAGATGCGCGCTCGATCGGCATCGGCTGCCGCCTCGTCGAAGCAGACGGCGCAGTCACCTCCACCAGGGCAGGCACACGGTCGCCGAGCACTGCCACACGAGCGCGTCGTCGGCTGCCGCCTGGCCGCGGACGAGGATGGTTGCGGAAGGCCACGATCCGACGAAAATCAGGCACCTGCGCGGAACCGCCACCCCGCCCGGGCGTACCTACCCGAAGCGGACGACCTTGGCCCGGCCCCGAGCTCGGCACCGGCGGCGTAGGCGATCGCCCAGCGGCTGCCTTCCGGATCGGCGAAGCAGGCCGACCTGCCGCCCCACACACAGCCGCTCCTGCGGCGCGGCGACGGCGCGCCCGCCTGCCGGGCACCGACACAACGGGCCCGTCCGGCGACCGTCACCGCGTTCGGCAAGCCGGCCGGGTCGCGCTCAGACGTCGTAGGTCACCGTGAGCGGCGCATGATCCGACCAGCGCTGGTCGTAGGACGGGGCGCGCTCCACCCGCGCCTCCGTCGCGCGGTCGGCCAAGCCGGGCGTGGCCACCTGGTAGTCGATGCGCCAGCCGGAGTCGTTGTCGAACGCCTTGCCGCGGTAGGACCACCACGTGTACGGCCCCGGGCCCTCCGGGTCGAGCCTGCGCTGGACGTCGACGTAACCCGCCTCGCCGAACACCCGGTCCAGCCACGCGCGCTCCTCGGGCAGGAAGCCGGAGTTCTTGCGGTTGCCCTTCCAGTTCTTGAGGTCGATCTCGGCGTGCGCGATGTTCCAGTCGCCCACGACGAGCACCTCGCGTCCCGCGGCCCCGGCCTTGTCCCGCAGCTCGATCAGGTACGGCAGGAACGCGGCCATGAACCGTTCCTTCTCCTCCTGGCGGGGTGTGCCGACGTCGCCGCTCGGCAGGTACAGACTCGCGACGACCAGGCCAGGCAGCTGCATCTCGACGTAGCGCCCGCTGTCCTCGAACTCGGCCTCGCCGAAGCCCACGCGGACCGCCTCGGGCTCGATCCGGCTGTAGAGGCAGACGCCGTTGCGGCCCTTGAGCGAGCACGCGGCGTGGGCGGCGTGCCAGCCTTCCGGCTCGGCCAGGTGCGCGGGCAGGCTGTCGGCGTCGGCGCGTACCTCCTGGCAGGCGACGATGTCGGCGCTGGTCGCCGCGAGCCACTCGGTGAAGCCCTTCTTGGCCGCGGCGCGCAGTCCGTTGACGTTGACGGTCGAGACAGTCAGCACGCCGGGCAGGCTACCCGCCGGCGCCGACGTCATCACCGCACCGGCCCGCTCGGCAGACCCCCGCTAGCCGCAGGAGGCGCCGTCCACCGGTTCGAGGAACTCGTCGGCGGCCCACCGGTTCTCGTCGATCCGACGGAAACCGTTCTGCACGACTTTCGTCGCCTCGGTCTCGGCGTCCTGCTCGAGCTTGCCGACGATCTCGCCCTGCAACGACGGTGCCGAGCGCACGTTGAGGATGTCCGCGGTGACGGTGACCGTGCAGCCGCCGGATGCGGAGCCCTCGGCGCCGGAGGACCGCTGGTCCGAACCGATCGCGTAGATGACGACCACACCCACCAGCACGGCGAGAATGATCAGCGTCCTTTTTGGTATGCCGAGTACCACGAGTGCTCCTTGCGTGCTGCGACAGGCACTGCTGCGAGCAGGGTAAGGGCAGCCTATGTCCGGCCGACAGGGCCGGGTGGCTCAACCACTCGTGTTGGGTAACGGCCACATCACACTCGGTGAGCAGCGATGGCGGTCAACAGCGGGTCGAGTGCCTCCAGGCGATGCCCGCTGACCACCGCGTCGCAGTACGGCCACGCTGCCGCCATCCCGCCCGCCAGGGGCCGGTAACCCGGTTTCGAAGTCCTCGGATTCACCCACACGACGCGGTGGGCCAGCCGCGAGAGCCGCGCCATCTGCTCGCCCAGCTCACCTGGGTCGCCGGCCTCCCAGCCGTCGGAGATCACGACGACGACCGCGCCCCGCGCCATGCCGCGCGAGCCGAACCGGTCGAGGAACTCCCGCAGCGTCGCACCGATCCGGGTACCGCCGGACCAGTCCGGCGCGGCCTTGCCCGCCTCGCTCACCACGGTCGCCGGGTCGGTGCGCAGGACGTGGGTGACCCGCGTGAGCCGGGTGGCGAAGGTGAACACCTCGGCGTCCGCGCCGCCGGCCGCGCACACCAGCAGTTGCAGCATCGCACGCGCGTGCGCCTGCATGGACCCGGAGATGTCGCACAGCACCACGAGCCGACGCGGTCTCCACCGGCGGACCTGCCTGCGCAGCAGTACCGGTTCGGCGCCGGTGCGACGGGCACGGCGCAGGGTCTCGCGCATGTCGAACCGGGCGCCGGTGGCCGCGGTCCGTTCCCGCCGGGACCGGCGCAGCGGCGTCGCGATGCGCAACGCCCGCATGGCTTCGGCGAGCCGGGCGAGCTCGTCGGCGTCGAGGTCGGCGAAGTCGCGCGAGGCCAGTCGTTCCACGGCCGAACCCGCCGTCGGCGCCTCCACCTCGCGGCGGCCGTCCCGCTCGGCATCGCCGGAGCCGGTCTCGCCGAACCCAGACGAACCGGCGACGGACTCGGTGGCCGCCGCGGTGCGCACCCGCTGTGGTGGGGTGGGCGCCGCCTCGGGGAGGTCGTGGGCGACCCGCGCGAAGACGGTGCCGAAGACGCGGCCGAGAATCTCGGCATCCCCCGGCCCGGCGGTGAGGGTCGCCAGCGCGCACAGGTACAGCTGCCGCGTGTCGGCGGGCGACACGGTGAGCACGGCGCGCGTGAACCGGGCCGCCCGGTCGGGCCCGGCCGCGAGCCCCGCCGACCGCAGTTCCGCGCAGAACCGCGCGACCAGCTCAGCGAACATCACCCGCCGCCTCGGTGCGCATCGCCCGCCGCCTCGGCCAGTCCCGCGGCCTCCGCGGCATGCCGGTCCTCCTCGTACTTGAGCACCGCCGAGAGCGTGTGCCGCAGCGCGCCGGCGTCGAGATCGGTCACGCCCAGCACGTGCAGGGCGCTCGCCCAGTCGATCGCCTCGGCCACGCCCGGCGGCTTGTACAGGCGCAGCTCGCGCAGGCGCGACACGGCACGCGCGACCCGGTCGGCCAGCCACTCCGCGGCATCGGGCACGCGGAGCCGGATGATCGCCGCGACGCGGTCGACGTCGGGGTAGGCGATCCAGTGGTACAGACACCGCCGCTTGAGCGCGTCGTGCAGCTCGCGCGTGCGGTTGGACGTCAGCACGGCGATCGGCGGGACGACGGCGTGCCGGGTGCCGAGCTCGGGGATGGTCACGGCCGCCTCGGCGAGCAGCTCGAGCAGGAACGCCTCGAACTCGTCGTCGGCGCGGTCGACCTCGTCGATCAGCAGGACCGCCGGGCGCGGGCCGGGATGGTCGATGGCGGCCAGCAACGGCTTGCGCAGCAGGTAGTCGTCGGTGAACAGGTCGGACTCGGCGAGCGGCCCGCCCCGCGCCTCGGCGAGCCGGATCGCCAACAGCTGCCGGGGGTAGTTCCACTCGTACAGCGCGTCGGCGGCGGCGAGGCCCTCGTAGCACTGCAGCCGGATCAGCGGCGTGTCCAGCGCGCGGGCGAGCGCCTTCGCCGCCTCGGTCTTGCCGACCCCCGGCTCACCCTCCAGCAGGATCGGCTGGCGCATCCGCACGGCGAGGAACAGCGCCGTGGCCAGGGCGTCGCCGGTGAGATAACCGGCGTCGCCGAGTGCGCGGACCAGCGCGGCGACGTCGGCGGGCTCAGCCATCGGTGAGGTAGCGGGCCGGGGAGTCGGTGAACGCGTGCGCGCAGCCGGGTCCACAGAAGTGGTACGTCCGCCCGGCATGGGTCACGTGCGGTGCGCCCGCGGCGACCGCCACGCTCATGCCGCACACCGGGTCGATCGCCTCGGCGGGCGCGGCCACGGGCTCCGGCTCGCGCGCGGGCCTACGCGGGCGGCTCGCGATCAGCTCCGCGTACACCGACAGCGCGATCTCCTCGGGAGTCCGCGCGCCGATGTCGAGCCCGGCGGGTGTGTGCACTCGCTCGACGCCGGGGACGTCCAGCGCCGCGAGCACCGCCGCACCGCGGCGCGGGCTGGCGATCAGTCCGATGTAGGCGATGTCGGTGCGCAACGCCGCGCGCAGCACGTCCTCCTCGTCGTGGCCGTGCGAGGCGACGAGCACCGCCTCGGCGTCGGCCGGCGGTTCGGCCGCGGGGTCGGCCTGCCGGACGTCGTAGCCGAGTGCCTCGCCGACCGTGTGCAACGCTCTCGCGATCGGCGCGTCGCCGAGCACCTCGATCAGTGCCGGCGGCAGCTGCGGCTCGAGGAAGATGTCCACTTCCCCGCCGGACAGGCACGGATTGGCGACCGTGACCATGCCTTCTACAGTGGACTCCCCGCTGGGCTCCGGGGTGATCCGCAGCAGGGTCGATTCCCCCGTGCCGAGCAGGCGCATGCCGTGCAGCCGCACCGTCGACTCGGCGCACGTCCCCCCCGACGAACCCCTCGATGGTCCCGTCGGCCAGTACGAGCGCCCGGTCACCGGGTCTGGCGCTGGTGGGGCGCTGCGCGCGCACGACGGTCGCCAGCACGAACGGTGTGCGTTCGGCGCGCAGCGACTCGGCGTGCGCGAGCAGCCCCGGTCCGGTGGTCCTCATGTGATCGCCAGGTCCGTCCGGATAGGACTCCCCTGCGCCGCGCGCCACACGGCGGCGGGAGTCAGCGGCATGTCGGCGTGCCGGACGCCGAGCGGCCGCAACGCGTCGACGACGGCGTTGACCACGGCCGCGGGCGAGCCGACGGTGGCGGACTCGCCGACGCCCTTCGCGCCGATCGGGTGATGCGGCGAGGGCGTCACCGTCTGGCCCAGCTCCCACGACGGGCACTCCATCGAGGTCGGCAGCAGGTAGTCCATGAACGATCCGCCGAGGTGGTTGCCGTCCTCGTCGAACGGCATCACCTGCATGAGCGCCATGCCCACGCCGTCGGCGAGCCCGCCATGCACCTGGCCCTCGACGATCATCGGGTTGATGCGCACACCGCAGTCGTCGACCGCGACGAACCGGCGCACCTTCACCTGGCCTGTGTCGGCATCGACGTCCACCACACACACGTAGGCGCCGAACGGGTAGGTGAGGTTCGGCGGGTTGTAGACACACGTCGCGTCGAGATGGCCCTCGATGCCCTCGGGCAACTCCAGGTCGCCATGGGCGGCGAGCGCGATCTCCTGAATGGTCCGGCCCGCCTCCCGGTCGCCGCGCACGAACCAGCGGCCCTTCTCCCATTCCAGATCGTGCGGGCTGACCTCGAGCATGGCGGAGGCGACGATCTTCGCCCGTTCCCGCACCCTGCGCGCCACCACGGCCGCGGCCGCGCCGGACACCGGGGTGGAGCGGGAGCCGTACGTGCCCAGGCCGAACGGTGTCTGGTCGGTGTCGCCGTGCACCACGTCGATGTCCTCCGGCGAGATGCCCAGCTCCTCGGCGACGATCTGCGCGAACGTCGTCTCGTGGCCCTGTCCCTGTGACTGGCAGGACAGCCGCAGCACGGCCTTGCCGGTGGGGTGCACGCGCAGTTCGGCACCGTCGGCCATGCCCAGGCCCAGGATGTCCATGTGCTTGCGCGGGCCCGCGCCCACGGCCTCGGTGAAGAACGCGAGGCCGATGCCCATCAGCTCGCCGCGTTCCCGTTTGGCGGCCTGCTCGGCGCGCAGCTCGTCGTAGTGCGCCATCTCCAGCGCCGTCCGCAGTGTCGCGGGGTAGTCGCCGGAGTCGTACTCCCAGCCCGTCTTGCTCCGGTAGGGGAATTGCTCGGGCAAGAGCAGGTTGCGCATGCGCAGCTCGGCCGGGTCCATGCCGAGGTCGTAGGCCAGCACGTCCACGAGCCGTTCCACGAGGTAGACGGCCTCGGTGATCCGGAACGAGCACGCGTACGCGACGCCGCCGGGCGCTTTGTTGGTGTAGACGCCGGTGACCGAGCAGTAGGCGGCCTCGATGTCGTAGGAGCCGGTGAACACCCCGAAGAACCCCGCGGGGAACTTCGTCGGCTGCGCGGTGCCGTTGAACGCGCCGTGGTCGGCGAGCACCGTGACGCGCAGGCCCAGGATCTTGCCGCCGCTGGTGGCCGCGATCTCGCCGCGCATGTGGTAGTCGCGGGCGAAGGAGGTGCTCATGAGGTTCTCCGAGCGGTCCTCCATCCACTTCACCGGCTTGCCGGTGAGGGTGGAGCCGACCACCGCGCACACGTAGCCGGAGTAGATGCCCACCTTGTTGCCGAACCCGCCGCCGATGTCGGGCGAGATGATCCGGATCTTGTGCTCGGGCAGGCCCGCCACCAGCGCGTACAGCGTGCGGTGGGCGTGTGGCGCCTGGGTGGTCGTCCACACGGTGAGCTTGCCGGTGACCTTGTCCATGTCGGCGACCGCGCCGCATGTCTCCAGGGGCGCCGGGTGCACCCGCGGGTACAGCATGTCCTGTGTGGACACGACGTCGGCTCTGGCGAACACGTCGTCGGTGGCCGCCTTGTCGCCGGTGTCCCAGTCGAAGATGTGGTTGTCGGTGCGGCCTTCGAGGTCGTCCCGGATCACCGGGGCGTCCGGCTCGAGCGCGCGCCGGGCGTCGACCACGGGCGGCAGGGGCTCGTAGTCGACGTCGATGAGTTCGAGCGCGTCCCGGGCGGAGTAGCGGTCCTCGGCGACGACGAACGCCACCTCCTGCCCCTGGAAGCGCACCTTGTCGGTGGCGAGCACGGCCTGCACGTCACCGGAGAGCGTCGGCATCCACGCGAGGTCGAGGCCGGCGAGATCCTGCCCGGTGATGACGGCCCGCACCTTCGGGTGTGCCTTCGCGGCGCTGACGTCGATGCCGGTGATCCGCGCGTGCGCGTGCGGGCTGCGCAGCACGGCGCCGTGCAGCATGCCCGGCAGCACGACGTCGTCGACGTAGGTGCCCCGGCCGCGGATGAACCGCGCGTCCTCCTTGCGATGCATGCGGCCGTGTCCCATGGGGGTCGCGTGCTCCTCGACGGCGGTCATGCCTGCACCTCCATCCCGCTTTCCGTGCCCTCACCGGCGACCGGCACGGCGCTCGCGGCCGCCTCGTGCTCGGCGGCCCAGCGCACGGAGCGCACGATGTTCTCGTAGCCGGTGCACCGGCAGAGCTGACCGGAAATGGCCTCGCGAATGTCCTCTCCGGACGGATCCGGGTTGTGGTCGAGCAGCCAGCGCGAGGTCATCATCATGCCGGGCGTGCAGAACCCGCACTGCAGACCGTGGCATTCCACGAAGCCCTGCTGCACGCTGTCGAGTCCGTCGGTTCCCTCGAGCCCCTCGACGGTGCGCACGCGGTGGCCGTCGGCCATGACGGCGAGCACGGTGCACGACTTCACGGGCACCTCGTCCAGCCACACCACGCAGACGCCGCAGTTGGACGTGTCGCAGCCCCAGTGCGTGCCGGTGAGGCCGAGTTCGTCGCGCAGGAAGTGGACCAGCAGCAGGCGCGGCTCGATGTCGCGGGTGTAGGCCTGGTTGTTGACGGTGACGGTGATCTCCATGCGTCACGCCTCCTCGTCCGATGCGCCGGATGCGCCGGATGCGCCGGATGCGTTGTGCCTGCCGTGCCAGCGGGTCTTGGCGGTGCGCAACGCGCGGGTGGTCAGCGTTGCGGCGAGGTGCCGCTTGTAGTCGACGGGGCCGCGCTGGTCGGCGATCGGGTTGCAGTGCTCGGCGACGATCCGGCCGGCCTCGGCCAACCGGTCGTCGGTGGCGGGACCGCCCAGGAGGAACTCCTCGGCCTCGGGCGCGTGGAAGCCCGGGGCGCCGAGCGCGGTGAGCCCGATGCCGACCTCGTCGACCAGCTCGTCGCGCATGCGCAGCACCGCACCCACGGACGCGACCGCCCAGTCGCCGGCGCGGCGCTCCACCTTCCGGTAGGCCGACGCCGACGAGCGGATCGGCACGCGCAGCTGCACCAGCAGCTCGTCGGGTTGCACCACCGTCTGGTACGGGCCGGCGAAGAACTCCCGCACCGGCACCACCCGGCGCCCGCCCGGCCCGTGGATCACCGCGTCGGCCCGCACGGCGGCGAAGGCCGCGGCGAGGTCCTCCGACGGGTCCGCCTGGCACAGCGATCCGCCGACGGTGCCACGGTTGCGCACCACGGGGTCGGCGATCACGCGCTCGGCGTCGTGGAAAATCGGGAAGTGCTCGCCGACGACGGCCGAGGCGAGCAGGTCGGCGTGCCGGACGAGCGCGCCGATGCACAGGTCGTGCTCCTCGACGCTGATCCGGGCGAGTTCGGTGAGGTCGTTGATGTCGATGAGCGCCTCGGGCTGCGCGAGCCGCAGCTTCATCATCGGGATGAGGCTGTGCCCGCCTGCCACGACCCGGCTTTCGGGCCCATACCTGCCGAGCAGCGCGATGGCGTGCTCGACGCTGGTCGCCTTCTCGTACTGGAACTGCGCGGGAACCTGCATGCACCGACGGTCACAGCACCGGCCGAGGCCGACAATGGCGACATAAGGGTCTGGTTATGTAGCCTGCTCAAGTGACTGACGTCACACAGACTGGCGGTGTCCGGTGACCCTGGGCCAGCTGAGCGCGTTCGTGTTGGTCGCCCGCCTCGGCTCGGTGACCGATGCCGCACGCGCGCTCGGGGTCAGCGAACCGGCGGTCTCGCAAGCGCTTGCCGCCCTGCGCAGTCACCACGGCGACAAGCTGGTGGTCCGCTCCGCCGACGGCATGACACTCACCCCCGGCGGCAGGCGGTTGCTGCCCATCGCGACCCAGATGGTGGCGCTCGGCGCCGACGCCGAGGCGGCCGTGCGGGAGGCCAAGGGCGTGGCCGACGAGCTGCGCGTGGCCGTGTCGTCCACCATCGCCGAGTTCGTCGCCAACCCGCTGCTCGAGGCGTTCGGACGGCGCGCGGGCAACCCCGTCGAGTTCTCCGCCGGGCTGGCTCGTACCACCGAGATGGCCGTGCTGGTGGGCAACCGGCTCGCCGACGCCGCGCTCGGCCCCCGGCTCACCGACCCGGACCTGGACAGCATGCCGATCTTTCAGGGTTCCCTGCTCGTGGTCGGGTCACCGCGGCGGCGTGGCCAGGGCGGTCCCTGCTCCTGGCAGTGGTTCGTGGACCCCTCCGGAGCCGACCCGGACAGCGATGCGGGCAGGCTGCTGCGCGCGCTCGGCGTTCCCGACGACCACGTGGAGGTGTTCGCCAACCAGACGGCGGCGTGGTCGGCGGCGGCCAGCGGCGCGGGTGTGTCCATCGGCATGGAGCACCTGGTCGCGCCCCAGCTGCGCCGACGGGAACTCGTGGTGGTGCCGACTCCCGCGACACCGGCGCCGGTGTGCTGGCATGTGACCACCCCGGCGCGCGGACGCTGCTCGGCCGTGGCGGCGTCGTTGCGGCACTTCCTCGCCACGCCGGGCGCGATGCAGGTGATGCGCTCACCGGGCGGTGGGGTGCCGCCGTCGCGATTCCGGCCGCCGGTCAACGTCACGATCTGGTCATGACGGCTGCTTGGTGACCGAGAAGTCCCCGCAGCCGGAGCCCGCGACGCGGCCGGTCATGGTGTCGTTGCCCACAGTGGCGACGCCGAGGTCCACCATCACGTATCCCTGCGGCTGCTCGATCCACTCCTGCTGGCGGAACACGAGCGTGCCGTTCTGCTCGCTCCCGAGCATCCGGAAACTGCCCGACTCGATGGGCGGGCCACCCTCGGCGGGGAAGAACGAGAACACCGCCTCGACCTGGCCGTTCACCGGCTCGGCGATCTTGAGTTCCATGCCGGTCTCGCCCTGGGCGCAGAAGTAGGAACCACGCCACGTGCCGGGCAGCACCGACAGATCCACCGAGCTCACCGGCGCGGACGGGTCCGCCGGTGAGCTCGGAGCGGGACTTTCCGCGCTGGTCGACCCGCTCGGGCTCGCGGTGTCCGGGGCGGACACGGCCGTGCCCCCTACCTGCTCGCTGCATCCCGCGAGCACCACCATGAGGACAAGCCCTGCCAGGGCATTCCGGCCGTTTCGCACGAGGCGTGATCTTAGCCCCAGCGCCGGGGGCTCCCCACGTCCGCGGCGCCGGCTCACTCGCCGCGGATGCCTGTCGATCCTCGCAGGAGCTCGACCAGCCGGTCGGCCTCCGGTGTCGCGACCACGTAGGTGCGGCCGTAGCGTGTGCTGAGCTTCGCCGCGGGACCGGCCTGGAAGACGAACCCGACCAGGCCAGACCCCATCAACCGATAGCCGTATCCGCCGAAGTCCCGCACGGGATCGGCGTGGACGGTCTCCACCGCGACGATCCGGTCGAGCGAGATCCTCCGGCGGAACAACGGCACGACGGCCAGCGTCAGCGCGCGGTCGTCGACCGTGACCCGGCCGTGCACCCACCCGATCACGCCGCCGATCCCCACGATCAGGACCGTGGCGACCAGCCTGGCCCACAGCGGCTCCGGGGCGGCCATCCAGAGGGCCACCGACCCGGAGACGCAGAGCACGAACACCGCGCGGTTCAGCCGGTCCAGCCACGCCGGCGGACGGACGGTGCGGTCGTAGTGCATACGAACTCCCCCCGGAGACGAACCGGCCCCGACCGGATCGTGTCCGGTCGGGGCCAGTGTGTCGGGCCAAGGTAGCCGAGATCAGCCCTGGGCGACCTTCTTCGCCAGGTTCTCGTCCAGCGTCGCCAGGAACTCCTGGGTCGTCTGGTACTGCTGGTCGCCGCCGACCAGCAGCGCGAGGTCCTTGGTCATCTTGCCGCTCTCGACGGTCTCGACGACGACCTGCTCCAGCTTGTGCGCGAAGCCGATGAGCTCCTGGTTGCCGTCCAGCTTGCCGCGGTGCTCGAGGCCACGCGTCCACGCGAAGATCGAGGCGATCGGGTTGGTCGAGGTGGGCTTGCCCTGCTGGTGCTGGCGGTAGTGCCGCGTCACCGTGCCGTGCGCCGCCTCGGCCTCGACGGTCCGGCCATCCGGCGTGCGCAGCACCGACGTCATCAGGCCGAGCGAGCCGAAGCCCTGCGCCACCGTGTCGGACTGCACGTCACCGTCGTAGTTCTTGCACGCCCAGACGTAGCCGCCCTCCCACTTCAGCGAGGCCGCCACCATGTCGTCGATGAGCCGGTGCTCGTAGGTCAGGCCCTTGGCCTCGAAGTCGGCCTTGAACTCCTTCTCGTAGATCTCCGCGAAGGTGTCCTTGAACATGCCGTCGTAGGCCTTGAGGATCGTGTTCTTCGTCGACATGTACACCGGCATGCCGCGGTCGAGGCCGTACTGCAGGGACGCGCGCGCGAAGTCCTCGATCGACTTGCGGTAGTTGTACATGCCCATGGCGACACCGCCGCCCTCGGGGAACTTCGCGACCTCGAGCTCGATCGGCTCGGACCCGTCCTCCGGGGTGTAGCTGATGGTCACCGTGCCGGGGCCGGGGACCTTGAAGTCGCTGGCCTTGTACTGGTCACCGTGCGCGTGGCGACCGATGATGATCGGCTTGGTCCAGCCGGGCACGAGCCGCGGGATGTTCTGGATGATGATCGGCTCGCGGAACACGACGCCGCCGAGGATGTTGCGGATCGTGCCGTTGGGGCTGCGCCACATCTTCTTGAGGCCGAACTCCTCGACCCGCGCCTCGTCCGGCGTGATGGTCGCGCACTTCACGCCGACGCCGTGCTTCTTGATCGCGTTCGCCGCGTCGACCGTGATCTGGTCCTCGGTCCGGTCGCGCTCTTCGATGCCCAGGTCGTAGTACTCGAGGTTGATGTCGAGGTAGGGGTGGATCAGCTTTTCCTTGATGAACTGCCAGATGATGCGGGTCATCTCGTCGCCGTCGAGTTCTACGACGGTGCCCTCGACCTTGATCTTGGCCATGAGCGGCGGCGCTCCTCTCGCGGATCTTCGCGTTCGTCTTCGGCTCGTGGTAGCGGTACAAGCGTACTGCTATATCTGCGCTGGTCCCGGCGCCCCCTGGTTACTCGCCAGTACGTTCTCCCAGCTCCCGGTGCCACGGCTCTCCCCGCAATCTACGTGCCCGGAATACCCGTTCGCAGTGGCCTGACCCACGCCTCGCGCGCGGCCCGCGCGGGCGTATAGCTTCGGGCCGTGCGCCTCGCGATCAAGACCAAACCCGAGCACACGACATGGGCCGAACTGCTCGATGTCTGGCGGGCGGCCGACGACATCGAGCTGTTCTCCTCCGCGTGGAACTGGGACCACTTCTATCCGCTCTCCGGCGATGTCACCGCGCCCAACCTCG
Source organism: Prauserella oleivorans (assembly GCF_042685745.1). Taxonomy (NCBI): domain Bacteria; kingdom Bacillati; phylum Actinomycetota; class Actinomycetes; order Pseudonocardiales; family Pseudonocardiaceae; genus Prauserella; species Prauserella oleivorans. The sequence goes on from NZ_JBHUNT010000001.1 coordinate 51,993, forward strand.
AGGCGTGGACCATGCTCGCCGCCCTCGCGCAGGCGACCACGCGCATCCGCATCGGCTGCCAGGTGACCGGCATGATCTACCGGCATCCCGCCGTCCTGGCCAACATGGCCGCGACCACCGACATCATCTCGGGCGGACGCCTCGAGATCGGGCTCGGCGCCGGGTGGATGAAGCAGGAATGCGACGCCTACGGCATCGAGCTCCCGCCACTGAAGGAGCGGTTCGACCGGTTCGACGAGGGCGTGCAGGCGATCATCGGCCTGCTCAGCCAGGAGGTCACCGATTTTCAGGGCCGCTACGTCCGGCTCACCGAGGCACGCTGCGAGCCCAAACCGATCCAGCGGCCGCATCCGCCCATCGTCATCGGCGGCCGCGGCCCCAAGCGAACCCTGCTGGCGGCCGCCCGCTGGGCCCAGCAGTGGAACGTCGTCCCCGAGTCGCCGCGGCAGTGGCTGGAGTACAAGGACATCCTGCTGGCCCACTGCCGCGACGTCGGGCGCGATCCGGCCGAGATCACGTGCTCGGTGAACGTCCGCGTGCATGCCGACACCGGCATCGGACCGGCCGTCGAGGAGGCGGCGGGCTACCGCGAGGCGGGCGTCGACCTGCTGGTGTTCAACCTGCCGCACCGCATCCCGCCCGGCTACCTCGAGCAGCTCGCCGAGGCTGCGGCGCCGCTGGTGAAGTAGCTGCGGCCGGTGAGCTGACCGGTCAGGTGGTCGCGAACAGGCCGAGGGTGGCCGAGGGCCGGATGCCGTCGAGCTCCCGCTTCCAGATCGCGTAGTAGCCAGCCTCCTCCCGGTTGCGCAGCTCGACGCCGTCGGCGGCTGCCACCTCGGGCAGGTCGCGCACGGCGTCCTCGAGCAGCTCCTTGGCGCCCGCACCGTCGCCGAACTGCTCCTTGCCGCGGTGGAGGATCTCGTTGGGCAGCCAACCGTCGAACGCCTCCCGCAGGAGCTGCTTCTCCGGCACGCCCGGGCGCACCATCTTGTACTCGGGCGGGATGGACAGCACGAACTCCACGACATCCCGGTCGAGGAAGGGTTCGCGGGCCTCCAGCCCGAAGGCCATCGACGCACGGTCGCAGCGCTGCAGGTTGAGGTGGTGCAGCTCGCGGACCGTGCGCACCAGTTCGGCCTGCAGCGCCTCGGGGCTGGTGAAGGGCTCCTGGTGGTAGTACGGGTAGCCGGCGAACAGCTCGTCCGCGCCCTCGCCGGTCAGCACGGCGTGCACGTGCTGGGAGGCGTACTCGGCGAGCAGCAGATTGGGCACGGCACTGCGCACCAGCGACGGGTCGAAGTGCTCGATCGCCCGGACCGCCCTCGGCAGCGCCTCGACGGCGTCCTGCCTGCTCATCGGAATCTCGTGGTGCTCGATGTTGTGGTGCTTGGCCTGCAGGTACTCCGCGACGTGCCGGGCGGCGAGCAGGTCGGAGCTACCCTCCGAACCCACGGCGAACGTCGGCAACGGCTGGTCCTGCCGCGCCGCGTACTCGGCGGCGACGGCGGCCACGATCGCCGAGTCGAGCCCACCGGAGAGGAAGACGCCGACGCCGACATCGCTCATCATCCGGTGCTCCACCGAGCTCACGATGGCCTCCCGGACAGCCTTGACGAGGGAGCTGTCCCACTCCGGTTCCGCCGCACGCCGGGCCGGGCGGACGTGCGCCGGGACGGCGTCGGCGAAGCGCACCAGCCCGCCCTCGGGACTCCAGCAGTGCCCCGGCGGGAAGGTCTCCACGAGCGGCCGGTCGGCGGGGTCGAAGGCGCGCAGCTCGCTCGCGAACAGCGTCACGCCGTCGCGGCGGGCCCAGTAGAGCGGCTTCACGCCCAGCGAGTCACGCGCGGCGAGGAAGTCGCCGTCCTCGGTGGCGAACGCGAGCGCGAACATCCCGCGCAGCCTGGCCAGCCCGGCTGGGCCGTCGATGACGAGTGCGTGCAGCGCGGCCTCGCTGTCGGAGCCGGTCTCGAACAGGGCGTGCCCGAGATCCTGCCGGATGTGCCGATGGTTGTAGATCTCGCCGTTGACCACCAGATACGTGCCCGTGGGGGCGTGGGTCATCGGCTGATGACCGCCCTCGACGTCCATGATGGACAGTCGCTGGTGGCCGAGCCATACGTTGTGTTTCCGGACCTCTCCGGTGTCGTCCGGGCCGCGATGCGCGATCCGGTGCAGCATGTTCCGGCACGAGCTGACATCGATGTCGCCGATGGCGGCGACGATTCCACACACTGGTGCGGTACACCTCTCTTCTGTTGACCGACCCGGCTACGCGGGTTCCCCGGCGGGACGCCGGAAAACTCGACTGCCGTTTCCGCAGCTCCTACGCTAGTTCTCGACGGAGGTGGTCGACGATGCAAGCATCCGTTGGTGACCGGATTCTCGTGCACGGGCGCACCGTGGGCGCCGGCGAGCGGCAAGGCGAGATCATCGAAGTCCGCGGCGAGCAGGGCAAGCCGCCGTACCTCGTCCGCTTCTCCGACGGCCACGAGCGGCTGGTCTTCCCTGGGCCGGACTGTGAGGTCGAGGCACACGCCGAGTAGGCCGCCGCCGGGTCGACGGGTGAGGCCGTGGCGGTCGCGGCAGTGCCGGTCGCGCCGAGCCGGTCAGGGCTGAGCCGGTCAGAGCTGGGTGAGGCCGGCGGCATAGCGGGCGCGATGCCCGAGCCGCGGCAGCCGGCGCGAGCGTGACACGTGCCGCGCTGACCACAGAGCCGGCCAGGCGGACACGGGGCGGGCTGCAGACCGACAGACGCGGCGTTGGGACGGACACAGGGCACGCCGCAGGGCGGACGGACACGGAGCACGCCGGTCCCGGCACGGAGCGGCTTCCCGACAGCCACGCCGAGCGCGCCACCGCATGCGCGTCGTGCACCGTGTGGACCCTGGATCCGTGCCGCTGCTGAAGCCCCAGTCACTCTCCGCGACCATCGCCGATGACTCGCCGACCCGGGAGACCACACCGGGGGAAGGGTGACACCGTTGTGCCACAACGGGTGTGGAGATTCCAGCGGCCCACCCGGCCCGCCTTGCCACCGGCAGTCGTCACCAGTCGTGACGACTGTCACCGTTTGTCGGGATGACACGCGGGGCCCGACTGGTTGAAACTGATACAAGACAGCACAGCAGCGTGTGTTTCCGCTGGCTGTCTTTTTTGTGTCTTCCTCTGTATCGATTAAGTGTCTCTCCATCCCCCGAAGGGAGTGCTGTGCCGGTAGCGCTGTTCGCGCTCGCCATCGGTGCCTTCGGCATCGGTACCACCGAATTCGTCATGATGGGCGTGCTCCCCGAAGCCGCCGCCGACTTCGGTATCGACATCCCGACCGCCGGCCACCTCATCTCCGCCTACGCACTGGGCGTGGTGGTCGGCGCCCCGCTCCTCACCATCGCCGCCCTGCGGCTTCCCCGAAAAACAGTCCTCCTGGCGCTGATGGGCCTGTTCATCGGCGGCAACACGCTGTTCGCCCTCGCCCCCAGCCACGACTTCGGCATGCTGTTCCGGTTCCTCGCCGGCCTGCCCCACGGCGCGTTCTTCGGAGCGGGTGCGGTGGTCGCGTCGAGCCTCGCGAAGCCGGGACAGAAGGCCAAGTCGGTCTCCATGATGTTCATGGGGCTCACGCTCGCGAACGTCATCGGCGTGCCCGTGGGCACGCTGCTGGGCCAGCAGCTCGGCTGGAGGACGACGTTCCTGCTGGTCGCGGCCATCGGCGGCGTCGCGCTGGTCTGCATCGCCAAGCTGGTGCCCCACCAGGGCCGCCCGGCGGAGACCTCCCTGCGCGGTGAACTCGGCGCCTTCCGGCGTCCCCAGGTGTGGCTGGCGCTCGCCATCGTCACGTTCGGCCTGGGTGGCGGCTTCGCGTGCCTGAGCTACGTCACGCCGATGCTGACCGACGTGGCCGGCTTCGAGGCCACCACGGTCACGATGCTGCTGTCACTGGCTGGGCTCGGCATGACCGTCGGCAACTACCTCGGCGGCAGGCTGGCCGACCGCGCACCCATGCCCGCTCTCGCCGGTGCCCTGCTCGGCCTGGCCGCGGTGCTGACGCTGTTCAGCGCCACGGTTCACAGCAAAATCGGCGCCACCATCACGATCTTCCTGGTCGGCGTGGCTGCCTTCATGGTCAGCCCGATCATGCAGGCCAGGGTGATGGAGAAGGCGGGCGGCACCCCCTCGCTCGTGTCGGCCGCCGTGCAGTCGGCGTTCAACATCGCCAACTCGATCGGCGCCTACCTCGGCGGCATGGTGATCGCCGGCGGACTCGGCCTGGTCTCCCCGAACTGGGTCGGTGCGGTGCTCACCGTGGTCGGCCTGGCGCTGGCCGGTGTGTCCGCCGTGGTCGAACGCCGGGAAACCGCGGCGGCAGCCGCCGTCGCCGACGAGGCGACCGCCCTCACCGAAGAGGCCGCGCTCCTCACCGAAGCCGCGCCGACCGAGGAGCCGGCGCTCGCCCGCCCCTAGCGGGCGCCCCGATCCCCGCCCCCCGAAAGCCCGGGCGGGCCGGCCACCCCCAGGGCAATCCCCCGTGCCCGGCCGGCCCGCTCGGACCCCACCAACACCGAACCGATCCCGGCAATCAGCACTCGTCCGCCCCTAGCGGGCGCCCGGTCCCCGCCCCCGGAAACCCGATCGGGCCGGCCACCCCCAGGGCAATCCCCCGTGCCCGGCCGGCCCGCTCGTTCAGTCGAGTGGACCTCCGATGATGGTCAGCGCGTCGAAGAGGATCAGCAGTCCGAGTCCGGAGTAGCAGAGCACGTCGATCACGCGGGCGCGAATCTTGAGCAGCCCGGCCTGCTCGTCGGCCAACGCGGCCCGGAGCACGGCCGCCGCGAGCAGGGCCCCGCCGATCAGCGCGGCGCCCTGCCGCCAGTGATACATCCCGATCCGCACAGCGCCCGCCGCCACCAGGAGCAGCACCACCGCGAACGGCAGGTGCGTCAGGAGCATGCGGCGACGATCCGGCCGGGGCGTCGTCATGGTCACCGCGCCGCAGCCCGCTCGGCGGCCTCGACGACGTTGGAGATGAGCATCGCCCGCGTCATCGGTCCCACGCCGCCGGGATTCGGTGCCAGGTAACCGGCGACCTCCTCCACGCCGGGCGCCACGTCGCCGGTCAGCTTGCCGTCGACCCTGGACACGCCCACGTCCAGCACCGCGGCACCCGGCTTGACCATGTCGGGCGTGATGAGCCCGGCCGAGCCGGCTGCCGCGATCACGATGTCGGCGCGGCGCGTCTCGGCGGCCAGGTCGCGCGTGCCCGTGTGGCAGAGGGTGACGGTGGCGTTCTCGCTGCGGCGGGTCAGCAGCAGGCCGATCGTCCGGCCGACTGTGATGCCCCGGCCCACGACGGTGACCTGCGCGCCCTTGATCGGCACCTCGTAACGGCGGAGCAGCTCGACGATGCCCAGCGGCGTGCACGGCAACGCTCCCGGCCGGCCCAGGACGAGCCTGCCGAGGCTGACCGGAGCGAGGCCGTCGGCGTCCTTGTCGGGATCGATGCGCTCGAGGATGGCGTTGGAGTCGATGTGCGACGGCAACGGAAGCTGGACGATGTAGCCCGTGCAGGCAGGGTCGGCGTTGAGCTCGTCGACCACCGCCTCGAGCTTGCCCTGCGACACGTCTGCGGGCAGCTCTCGCCGGATGGAGGTGATCCCGACCTTCGCACTGTCGGCATGCTTCATCCGGACGTAGGAATGCGAGCCGGGATCGTCGCCGACCAGCACCGTCGCCAGTCCCGGAGTGATGCCCCGCTCCGCGAGTGCGCTCACCCTCGGGGCGAGCTCCGCGAAGATGGCGTCCTTGGTGGCCCTGCCGTCGAGAATCGTCGCCGTCACGACCTCGATTGTTCCAAAGCCGCCCTGCGGGCCGCCCTGCCGCCCAGGGAGGCGACGCCGATCGCCAGGAGCGCCACCGCACAGCCCACCACCGTGGGCACGGTCAGCCGGCCTTCGACCGCGGGCAGGAGGAGATCGAGCAACACCGATCCGATGAGCTGACCGGCCACCGTGCTCAGCCCCAGCAGCAGCACGCCGATCCACGAAACCACGAACGACGCGGTGGCGATGAACACGATTCCGACGAGCCCGCCGAGGTAGAGCACCGGATTGCCGGGGAGACCAGCGGGCAGGCCGTTGAGCAGCAGCGACACCAGCCACGCCAGCAGCAGCACCGTGGTCCCGGCCGTGAAGTTGACCAGCGCTGCGGTGAGCGAGCTGCCCGACACGACGTTGACGTGGCCGTTCACCGCCTGTTGCACGGCCATGCCCGCGCCCGCGATGCACGGCAGGATCAGCAGCCAGATCCGCGCGAGGTCCGACTGGCCGGCGAGGTCGCCCGCCAGCGCACCGGCCACCGCGAGCACCGTGAGCACCGCGCCGGTGACCCGCGGCCACGTCGGCGGCTCCTTGCCGGCCGGGCCGAGACCGAAGCGGTCGACGAACAACCCGCTCACCGTCTGACCGGCCACGACGCCCACGGTGAACAACGCGACACCGATCAGGGACACGGTGAGCGACTGGGCGAGGACGTAGGTCGCTCCGGCGACACCGCCGAGGTAGTGCCACGGCCGCAGCCTGCCCGTCCGCAGTGCGTCGACGGCCTTGCGCGTGCCCTGCCGCATCGACCGCGACACCGCGAGCCAGCAGCACAACAGGAGGAGCCCTCCGCCGAAGGAGATGACGGCTGCCAGCGCGGAATCGTCCAGCTCCTTGCCGAGCTGGCCGTTGATCCGCGCTTGCACGGACATCCCCAGACCGGCGAGGAGGGCGATCACGATGCCCCACAGCCGTTTCGTCCGGGGCGGCGCCGGAGCGAGCGAGGTGCGGTCCTGCGTGGGATCTGTACTGGCGGTGGCCATCGTCCGCCATTGTGCTCGCCCGGGCGCGGACAAGCTCGCGGGCGGGTGCCGACGCCCCGACCCACGTCACACGGCCGTGTGAGCCTGCCACATCGTGACCAGGGAGACGGATGTACCCGGGTGCCGTGCAATCGCGAATCGAATTAGTCAAGATGTGGGCGTGGCACATCCGACCCAGCTGAACGCAACCGAGCAGGACACCCTGGTCAAGCAGATCGGCCTCTCCCTGCTGCGGGCGGCCCCGCGCGACTGGCGCAGGGTGATCGCCGAGTACCGCGCTGTGGGGAGGTACCACGAGCTGACCGGCGAAGTCGTCACGGCCGACGGATCGACCCAGGAGTGGGTCGCGACCCACGACATCGCGACGCTGTTCGGCAGGCTGCGCGCTGGGATGTACCGCGAGGGCCGCGGCACGTGGTTCAACGCGCGGTACCAACTCGACCACCCGTCCAGCTACAACCTCGAGTACGACCGCGAGGAACCGAAGTGGGACCTCGCGCCACCGCCCCAGGCGTACGCCGACGAGCTGCGGATGTTCCCGCGCTCGGAGGAGAACGTGCCCGACTGGCTGATGCGGCGCATGGCCGGGCTCGGCCCGGAGCGGCCCGGGCCCCGGTTCCGCATGGCGCGGATCTTCGACGGTGCCGGACCGACCGGTCCGGTCATCAACCGGCCGGAGCTGGACGTCGAGGAGCAGGACCGGCTGCTCGACTATCTCGACGGCGCCCCGGTGGTGGTACCCGGGCGGGGCTACGACATCGACCGGCTCGCCAGCACGCCGGAGAGCACCGTGCCGATCGCCTTCCACAGCGACGGCACCTGGATCTGGCCCGCGGCAGTGAACTACTACCTGCGGGAGTACGGGGTGGCACCCGAGCCCGACCTCGTGCAGCACATCCGGGCGAACGGGTTCAGCATTCCGGACGTTCCGGACCCGGTGCGGCAGGCCGCCGCCGCGCACATCAACCGCGGACAGACCCCGCCGCAGCCACGGACCGCTCCGCCGCCTCCGCCTGCGCCCGAGCAGCCGCCGTCCGAGTCTGCGGCCGGTCCGGGGGCAGGCCTGGGTGCCGTGGGTGCCGCGGGTGCCGGGGGCGTCACCGCCGCGGGCGCGGCTGCGGCGGCAGGCGATCAACCGGAGCCGGCCGCGCGGCAGGCCGAGCCACCGTTCGAGGAGCAGTTCGTCAACGGCGCCGAGCAGACGCAGCTGACCGACCCGGACGGCTTCGACCATGCCGACCAGGCGGAGGAGCAGCCGGAGCGCGACGCGTTCGAGCACCGGGAGTACGCCGACGACGAGGCGGACACCACCGAGTACACCCGGGACGAGTACGAGGAGCACGAGGCCGCCCAGGAGCAGACCACGCTCGCGGCTCCGGTGCCCGACCTCGACTCCGGGCCCCCGACCACGATCACGTCTCCCGCGCCGCCCACGGTCACCCACCACCGGGTGCAGGAACCGTCCGCGGGCGACCAGGACCTCGCCGAGCCGCTGCCGGCGCGGCAGCACGCGGAGTCGTGGCAGCCGGCCGAGTCGCAGCAGCCGGAGGAAGACCACGAGGCTCCGGCACCGGCCGGCTTCGACGAGGACGACGCGGGTCCGCCGACGCAGATCTCGGCGGCTCCGCCCGTGGACCCGGCGCTCGACGACCTGCAGGACAAGCTCGACGAGCTGGGCGTGCCCGAATCGGCGTACCGGCTCGGCGAACCCGCCGAGCGTGGCTGGAGCATCGAACGCGTGGCCGAGGGCTGGCGGGTCGGCTGGTACGACGCCGGGCTGAAGAGCCCCGCGGTGTTCGGCGACGTCGCCGACGCCAAGGCGTTCATGCTGGGCAAGGTGCTGCTCGCCCCGAACGGTGTGGGTGAGGTGCCGCCCGGCGCCGAGGACCGGGACCGGCCGCACGAGCCGGCGCAGCCACCCTCGGCTCCCGCGCCGCCGTCCCGGCCGTTGACGGCGACGCTGTCGCCTGAGGTCGCCACCGGCGTCAGGCAGCCACGCGAGGGAGCGCACGCGGAAGGCGGCCCGCGGGACGCCGGGCGGGAAACCGCCGGCCGGGAGGCCGGGCCGCGCGAGGCTCCGCCGTGGGACACAAGCCGTGAGGGCGCACCGCGCCCACCGGCCGGACCGCCCCGAGAGGAGCCGGGCGCGGGCAGGCATGTCCTGGGCGGCGCCGCACTGGGTGCGGCTGGGGCCTCCGCCGCGGGCGCGGTACCGCCACGGGAAACGCCGCCGGGTGCGCCGGCGGGGCTGCCGTCGCGGCGCGACTCGCGGGCTGCCGAGGAACCCCGGGAGGCACGGCAGGCCGCTCCGGGGCAACAGCAGCAGTGGCCGATCCAGCCGTTGCCGGGCGAGCCGCCGCTGACGTTGTTCCGCGGCAAGGAGATGCGCACTCTCCCGGCCGGCAGCGAACTGGACCGGTTCGGCGGCCCGAACGGAAACCTCACCTACGCGGCGGGCACCCCGTTCGAGGAACGCTCGCTCGTCCCGGAGTGGGTGAACCGCCCGTACCACCTGTACCGGGTGCAGCGCCCGCTCGAGGTGCTGGCGGGTGTGGCCATCCCATGGTTCAACCAGCCCGGCGGCGGGGCCGCCTACCTGCTGCCCGCGTCCATCGAGGAACTGGTGGCCGAGGGCGACCTCATCGAACTGGAGCCCGGGGAGCCCCCGGTCGACTGACGACTCGGCCGCGGTGGGCAACCCCTCCGGAAGCCGGCAGCCGGGACGGGTCCACCTCGCCGCGCTCAGTGCACCACGAGACCATGCGCGGCGGCGTAGGCCAGCGCGGTGTCCAGATCGACGTGGGCACCCGTGAGGTCGGCGTGGCGAAGCCCGTTCGCGTCCAACTTCGCTCCGCGCAGGTCGGCGTCGGCCAGTCGCGCGCCCGTCAGCCTGACGCCGGTCAGATCGGTGCCGCTCAGATTCGCCGAACGCAGATCCGAGTCGGTGAGGTCGGCCTCGCGCAGCCGCAACCCGGACAGGTCCCGGCCGCGCAGTTCGGCCCGGCCAAGCGAGACCAGTGACAGGTCGCAGTCGCGCAGCGTCACTGTCCGAAAGCCACAGTCGGTGAAGGGCGAACCGAGCAGCGAGCAACCGGTCCACGACGCCCTGGCCAGTGTGGTGTGGTGGAACTCGCACGACCGGAACGCCGACGACCGATGGGCCGAGTCGCCCAGGTCCGCTCTGGTGAAGTCGCAGTCGTCGAACACGCAGCCCGACGTGACGAGCCCACGCAGGTCCGCATCGCTGAAGTCGCAGCGCACGAACGCGCGCCCACGCCACCGCGCGCCCGACAACACCGCGTCGCGGTAATCCTCGCCGATCTCGGGGTCCGGGCCGGGTTCGGTCACGCCGCCAGCATGGCACACGCCGCCGAGGACGACCGGAAAGCAGCGGGGTCATCGGAAATCCCTCGACTTCGACGTGATCCGCATCGGCAGGTGCTGGAGGCGGTCGGCGAGCAGGCTCACCACCCCGTCGGCACGTTCCACGACACCGCGAACCAGCATCGCCGAGCTCGACCGGGCGACGCGGTGGTAGCGCTGCCACAGTCCCGCGGTGCAGATGACGTTGACCATGCCGGTCTCGTCCTCGATGTTGAGGAACGTGATCCCGCCCGCGGTGGCCGGACGCTGGCGATGGGTGACCGCGCCACCGATGAGAACCCGTTTGCCGTTCTCGACGTGCTGCAGCTGCTCCGCGGTGACCACTCCGAGAGCGTCGAGCCGGTCGCGGATGAACTGGGTGGGAAAGCTGTCCGGGGACAGTCCGGTCGCCCACACGTCGGCGGCAGCATGCTCCAGATCGTCCATACCGGGCAAGGTCGGTGCCGTTGCCCCGGGCATGCGGGTGGGCAGCTTCTCGGGCCGTTCCTCCGCCACGGCTCCCGCCGCCCAGAGCGCCTTGCGCCGGTCGTCCTCGAAGCAGCCAAAGGCGCCCGCGGTCGCCAGGGCTTCCATCTGCGGAGTGGTGAGCCGCACGCGCCTCGCGACATCGACCATGTCGCGATAGGGACCACCCGCGCGCCGTTCCTCCACCAGCTTCTCCGCCAGTGGCTTGCCGATCAAACGGACCGCACCGAGGCCGAGCCGCACGGCGTGACCGGAACTGCCCTCCCCCAACGGTTCTAGGGTCGCCTCGGCAAGGCTGGCGTTGACGTCGGGACCACGCACCTCGACACCGTGCCGCCGCGCATCGGCCACCAGCGACTGTGGCGAGTAGAAGCCCATGGGCTGAGCCCGCAGCAACCCCGCGCAGAAGGCATCCGGGTAGTAGAACTTGAAGAACGCGCTGGCGAACACGAGATACGCGAAGCTCAGCGCATGGCTCTCCGGGAAACCGAAGTGGGAGAACGCCCGCATCTTCTGGAAGATGTGCTCGGCCATCTGCTCGTCGACGCCGTTGCGGGCGGCACCCTCGTAGAACCGCTGCCGCAGCCGTTCCATCTTCCGCCCCGACCGCTTGGCTCCCATGGCATGCCGGAGCTCGTCGGCCTCGGCGGCGGTGAAACCGGCGACGTCGAGCGCGATCTGCATCATCTGTTCCTGGAACAGCGGCACACCCAGCGTCTTGTCGAGCGCGTTCGCCAGCAACGGGTGATCGTGGTCCCACTTCTCCTTCTTGGTGTAGCGGCGGATGTAGGGATGCACCGAGCCGCCCTGGATGGGGCCGGGGCGGATCAGGGCGACCTCGATCGCCAGGTCGTAGAAGGTCTTCGGGGCGAGCCGGGGCAGGGTGGCCAGCTGAGCGCGACTTTCCACCTGGAACACGCCGATCGCGTCGGCGCGACTGAGCATGCGGTAGATGTTCTCGTCCTCGAGGTCCAGCTTGCTGAGGTCGATCTCCACGCCCTTGTGCTCGCGCACCAGGTCGAGCATGTAGTGCAGGGCGGAAAGCATGCCGAGACCGAGCAGGTCGAACTTGACGAGCCCGACGGAGGCACAGTCGTCTTTCTCCCACTGCAGCACGCTGCGATTCTCCATGCGTGCCCACTCGATGGGGCACACTTCGCTCACCGGCCGGTTGCAGATGACCATGCCGCCCGAGTGGATGCCGAGATGCCGGGGGAAGTCCTCCAGCGCGGCGGCGAGGGCGAGCACCGGCTCCGGGATGTCGTGGTCGGTCTCGCCGCGGGTGTGCCGCAATGGCCCCCAGCGGTCGATCTGTTTGCTCCAGGCGTCCTGTTGTCCCGGCGAGTGGCCGAGCGCCCTGGCCGCGTCCCGCACCGCCGAGCGGGCTCGGTAGGTGATCACGTTGGCGACCTGCGCGGTGCGCAGCCTGCCGTGCTTGCGGTAGACGTACTGGATGGCCTCCTCTCGCCGGTCGGACTCGATGTCCAGGTCGATGTCCGGATAGCCGTCCCGATCGGGTGCGAGGAACCGCTCGAACAGCAACCTCCACTTCACCGGGTCGACCTTCGTGATCCCGAGCGCGTAACAGACCGCGGAGTTCGCCGCCGATCCCCGGCCCTGGCACAGGATGTCGTTGCGCCGGCAGAACTCCACGATGTCCCACACGATCAGGAAGTAGCCGGGGAAGCCGAGCTGCTCGATGATCCGCAGTTCGTGGTCGAGTTGCCGGTAGGCCTCCGGGTTCTCCTGTCGCGTGCCGTACTGCTTCAGTGCGCCGGCGTAGGTCAGGTCGCGGAGGAAGCTCGCCTCGTCGTGGCCTTCCGGCACCTCGAACGGCGGCAACTCCGGCGCCACCAGGTGTAGCGGGAAGGCGAACTGCTCGCCGAGCAGCGCTGCCCGCTGCACCGCACCGGGGTAGCGAGCGAACCTGGCCTGCATCTCCGCCCCGGACCGCAGGTGTGCCGTGCCGGAGGCGGCGAGCCAGCCCTCCATCTCGTCCAGGCCGCGCCGGGCCCTGATCGCCGCGACCGCCTGCGCCAGATACGCCCGTTGCGGTGTCGCGTAGTGCACCGCGTTGGTGGCCACCGTCGGCAGTCCCAGATCGGCGGCGATCCCGGCGAGGAGGTCGTTGTGCGTGCTGTCGAGCGGCCTGCCGTGGTCGACGAGCTCGACGTACACGTCGTCGCGGCCGAACCGGTCGACGAGTTCCCGCAACTGCGCGGCCGCGGCCTCGGGGCCGCGTTCCACAAGCGCCCGCCGGACGGCGCCCTTGCGGCATCCCGTGAGGACCGCACAGTGACCGGCCACCTCGGCGGCGATCTCGTCGAGGTCGTACACCGGCCGCCCCTTCTCGGCCCGCTGCGCCGGCGGGAGGTCGCCATCGTGCCCTTTCAACTGCCCTGCCGTGATGGCGCGGCAAAGACTCGCGTACCCGTCCTGCCCCTTGGCCAGCAGCAGCAGGTGTTCACCCTCCGGGTCGGCGACTCCGTTCTGCGGTCCGGAAAGCCCGAGGCTCAGCTCAGTGCCGAACACGGTGCGCATCCCGACTTCCCGGGCGGCCTCGGCGAACCGGGCCACGCCGTACATGCCGTCGTGATCGGTGATCGCGATGGCGTCGAGCTCCAGCCGCGCCGCTTCCTCGACCAGTTCCTCCGGATGGCTCGCGCCGTCGAGGAAGCTGAAGTTCGAATGGCAGTGCAGCTCCGCGTAGGGGATCCGAGCAGCGGCACCCGTGTCGTCGGTGCGGCGAGAGCTCAGATCGGCAGGCTTCAGATACCGTTCCCGCCGCCGTCCCCAGGCGGGACTGTCGTTGCCGTCGCCCGCCTTGTCGAACGGCTCGACCCGCCCCGACAGCGTGCGTTCGAGGTCTCGCCACGGAACCGGTGGATTGTTCCAACCCATGGCGTCACTCGTTCTCCGGTGACGGCCGTGGCAGCGGGACCACAGGACACACCTGCGCCATCAGTTCCGCCCGATCGTCGTCCAGAACCCACTCGGTGTGGCCCCGGAACGGTTCGTCGTTCACTAGTCGTACACCCCCTCCACTGTCCACACGGGATTGCATCGGCGCTGCCACCGCAAAAGCACGGCGAGATCGGGTTGCTGTGGGCACGCACCTTCAAGCACCGCCTGCACCCGAACACAGGTGTCCGGGCCGTCCGGCGCCCACCAGCGCGCCGTGACCGGCCACGGGCCCGCCCAGTCCCGCACCCGTCGGGCCTCACCGTCCACTGTCACCTCATACGGCCTCGCCGTGAGGCGGTACCGGTCGGTGACTCCGACCTCCGCCCCATCCGCGTCGACGACGGTGGCGGGTACCGGTTCCTCGAACACCGTGGCCAGGGACGGTCCGGGAAGCCGCTCCGGCCACGCGGCATCGTGCCCCTCGGCCAGGGTGCGCTGGTCTCCCCACGGCACCAGGCGCACGCGTTCTCCCGGCCCGCGGCCACCCTCGAGAACGGCGGTGAAGACACTGTCCGCACCAAGCAGCCCCTGAACGTGCACCAGCGCCCTGGCTGCCCGGTCGGCTTCGGGCGTGTGTTCGGTGCCGGCTCCGCCCGCCCACAGACCGAGCTGCAGGGAACGGCCCTCGACCGTCTCCTCCGGCTCCAACCGGAGTTCGGACACCCCGGCGGTCGGCCGCCGACCGTCTCCGGTCTTCAGCCAGCCCTCGAACTGCCACCGAACCCGGTCGGCGATGGCTTCCGGGGTGAGCGGCTCCGCGCACCGCCAGATCCTGCTCAGCTCCTCGCCCCGCTCAGTGGTGGCGTAGATGCCCAGCCGGGTACAGGCGAGTCCGCGGGAGGCCAGTCCGGAGTGGAACCGCCCGGCCAGCGTCTTCGCCATGAACGCCGCCACGTCGATCCGGTCGAGTGGCGGGTCGAACGTCTTCGTGACGGACAGTTCCGGTGCCGGGTGACGCCGATGCGGTGGCCGCTCGTCCTTCCCGTTCGCGAGCCGGTGTGCGAGCAGGCCGGTGTTGCCGAAGCGGGCGACCACATCCCGTTCCGGCAACGCCGCGAACGCCCCGAGCGTTCGCAACCCCAAGCGGCGCAACAGATCCACGAGATCCGACCGGTCGCAGTCCGGCTGGTCGAGCTCCGCGATACTCAACGGCTCCAGGAACTCCGCGCCTGTTCCCGGCTCGACCAGCACGGATCGATGGGCGGCGAGTGTCGCGGCGAACAACCCGTCGGCCACGCCGATCTGGCATTCCACGCCCACCTCTCCGGACACGTGGTCGACGAGTAGTTCCACGAGCCGGGTCTCTCCGCCGAAGTACCCCGACGCACCCTCGATGGGCACGGCCACCACGCCCGGACGCACCACCTCGACACCGACGATCAGCTCCTCCACCGCCGCCGCGACGGGTTCGAAAAGCCGGGCGTCCCGATCCGGGTCCTCGCCGAACACCACGATCTCGGGACACCGCGCCTGTGCCTCCCGGCGCCGCATGCCGCGCCGGACACCTGCTGCCCTCGCCACCGCCGAACACGCCACGACCCGGTTGGCGGAGAACACGGCGGCGGGCAGGTGCGAAGGCACTCCCGCCGACGCGGCGGCGGCGACCACGGGCCAGTCCGGGCACCACAACACCAGCATCCGAGGCGGTGGAATCGCAGCCGCGGTCATCCGGCCTTCACCTCCTCTTCGGACGATTCGGCGCCGGGACCGCTCGCCGGATGCGCCCCGCCCGGCCCCGGAAGGAGCAGCGAGGTCCGAAAGGGACGGGAGGCACCCCTTCGCCCGGACACGTCCACGACGACCGTTCGCTCCCGCAGGTAGCCGTGGCCTTCCTCGGCGCCGGACCAGCTCACGGTGGTGCAGCGCAGCTCCACCTCGGCACCCGGCCACGGCCCGAGGGACAACAGCACCCCTCCGCGATGCCGGGCACGTGCCGAGAGCCGGCGCGCGGTCTGGGTACCGCCGAACCGCTGCGGCGGAGCGGTGGCCACCAGGTCCACGCCGTCGAGCAGAGCCGCCGTCACCGAGGCGAAGTCCGCACCGGGACGGGGTACCAGGGCGAGCCTGTTCACCGCGACCCCGAGCTCGTGTGCCGCGACGAGGCCGAGCCGGGGAAGCCCGACCGCCGCGGCCCACGAGCCCCGGGCCGTCGCCTCCGCCAGCAACGCGAGAAGCAGCGAGGTCGAGCCGGTGACCGCGACCGTGCTGCCCCGGCGCAGGCCGCCCCACGGCAGCAGCTCCGCCAGCGAGGGCGACACCGGAAGCACCTGGCCTGTGACGTGGGCGTGTTCGGCTGTGGCGGCAACACCGCTGGCCGTGTCGACCCCGGGCAGGGACGCCAGCCGCGCCACCGTCTCCAGGGCAGGCCTCGCCGGAGGACTCCCTGGCTCCCCCGGACGCGCGGGAGCCGTGGAGAGCTCGGTCACCACTCCACCCGGCATCGGACACCTCCTCCCCTCTGCACAGCACGGACCGCCACGTGCACCACCAGGGACACACCCAGGCAGCCACGAACCGATGTGTTTCTCTGTCGCCGCGGGGAAGACGGCATTCAGACGTCCGGAGACATCCACTCGAACACATGTTCGATACCTTCATCGAACACCGTCCCGGCAGCGGTGTCAAGTCCGGAAGTGGCCGAAACGCGCGATGCAGTGCCACAGGCCCGTACACCCATCCACAGCCCGTGCTCACCGGACCGCGCCCTGCTCATGCAGGGCAGGCCGGCCCGCTGTCCCGGTGATCCACACCTGTGACAGTTGGGAAGCCGACGCCTGGATGCGCCGCTCGGCGCGGTTGATGCGCCAGCCCATGTGGACTCCGGCCGCACCCGACCGGGACGAGCGGCCACGAGCCGCCCTGCGTGCGCTACCTCGTCCTCACCGAGGCCACACAGCGTCGACCAGCGCGTCGCCGGGTACCACCGGCTGTCGGCCGTGCGGGCACACCCACTCGAGCTGGCCTGCTGCAGGCGGCACGGAGCGCCACCAACGACGCCGACCACAGCACCTCGAGGCGGCCGGGGTTCAGTGAGCGAAGTGCCGGGTCCCCGTGAGGTAGAGGGTCACGCCGACGGCCTCGGCCGCGGCGATGACCTCGGCGTCCCGCACCGACCCGCCCGGCTGGACCACGGCCCGCACGCCCGCGTCGAGCAGCACCTGCAGGCCGTCGGGGAACGGGAAAAAGGCGTCCGAGGCGGCCACCGAGCCCTTCGCCCGGTCACCCGCGCGCTGCACGGCCAGGCGCGACGAGTCGACCCGGTTGACCTGCCCCATGCCGACGCCGACCGTGGCGCGGTCGTTCGCGAGCAGGATCGCGTTCGACTTCACCGCCCGGATCGCGCGCCACGCGAACGCCAGGTCGGCCAGCGTGTCCTCGTCCGCGGCCTTGCCCGTCGCGAGCGTCCAGTTCGCCGGGTCGTCGCCGGGGGCGTCGATCCGGTCGGCCGTCTGCAGCAGCATGCCGCCGGAGATGAGGCGGAACTCCAGCGAGCTCTCGGCGGCGACGGGCAGCCGCAGCAGGCGCACGTTCTTCTTGCGGGTGAGCACGTCGAGGGCGTCGGGGTCGAAGTCCGGTGCGAGCACGACCTCGGTGAAGACGTCGGCGATCTGCTCCGCCGCCTCCAGCGTCACCGCGCGGTTGCACGCGATCACGCCACCGTAGGCCGACACCGGGTCGCACGCGTGGGCCTTGCGGTGCGCCTCGGCGATGTCCGCGCCGACCGCGATGCCACACGGATTGGCGTGCTTGATGATCGCCACCGCGGGCTCGTCGAAGTCGAACGCCGCTCGCCGGGCCGCGTCGGTGTCGACGTAGTTGTTGTAGGACATCGCCTTGCCGTGCAACTGCTCGGCGTGGGCGAGACCGCCCTCACCGCGCCGGTAGACAGCCGCCTTCTGGTGCGGATTCTCGCCGTACCGCAGGACCTCGCCGCGCTCCCACGTGGCACCCGCGAAATCGGGGAAGCCGGAGTCGTCCACGGGCGCGTACTCGCTCGCGAACCACGACGCCACGGCCGTGTCGTAGGCCGCCGTGTGCGCGAACGCGCGCGCCGCCAGCCGCTTGCGGTCGGCGAGGTCGAAGCCGCCCGCCCGCACGCGCTCGAGCACCCAGTCGTAGCTCGCCGGGTCGACGACCACCGCCACCGAACCGTGGTTCTTCGCCGCGGCACGCACCATCGCGGGCCCGCCGATGTCGATGTTCTCGACGCAGTCCTCGGGGCTCGCCCCGGACGCCACCGTCTGCGTGAACGGGTACAGGTTCACCACGAGCAGATCGAACGGCGCGATGTCCAGCGACTTGAGCTGCTCGACGTGGTCCTCGCGCGACCGGTCGGCGAGCAACCCGGCGTGCACGCGCGGGTGCAGCGTCTTCACGCGGCCGTCCAGCGACTCGGGGAAGCCGGTGAGCTCCTCCACCTTGGTCACGGGGACCCCGGCATCGGCGAGCACCTTGGCGGTGCCGCCGGTCGACACGATCTCCACGCCCGCGGCGTGCAGGCCGGTCGCGAGCTCGAGCAGGCCCGCCTTGTCCGACACCCCGATCAATGCGCGCCGAACGGGGCGCTGTCCTGCCCCAGCGGTCTGCTCGCTCACGAGAACCTCACTTTCCGTCCGTCCACCGTGCATCCGGCACGGCACACCTGCGCGATCACGTCCACGAGCAGCCGGCGTTCCACCACCTTGATCCGCTCGTGCAGGCTCGCCTCGTCGTCGTCGGGCTCCACGGCCACCGCCTCCTGCGCGATGATCGGCCCGGTGTCCACGCCCGCGTCCACGAAGTGCACCGTCGAGCCGGTGACCTTCACGCCGAGCTCCAGCGCATCGGCGACCGCGTGCATGCCGGGGAACGCGGGCAGCAGCGCGGGGTGCGTGTTGATGACGCGGTTCGGAAAATGCCCCAGGAACTGGGGGCCCAGAAGCTTCATGAACCCGGCCGACACGACGAGGTCCGGCTCGTACGCGGCGACGGCATCGGTGAGCGCCTTGTCCCACGCGGCGCGATCCGGGTGGTCGCTCATCTTCACCGAGAAGTGCGGGATGCCGGCTCGCTCGGCCCTGGCGATCGCCTCGATGCCGTCGCGGTCCGAGCCCGCGGCCACCACCGTGGCGGGGTAGAACGGCTGCTCGACCGCGTCGAGAACGGCCTGCAGCAAGGTTCCGGATCCCGACGCGAGTACGACCAACTTCGCCGGTGTGGGCAGCTCCAACCTGCTAGCCAGAACGGTCTCCTTGCCGGGCAGTGCGCGGGGCACACGTCGCGTGACCTGGTGACTCCACCCTAGACGGCGGGAAAACGATCACCGCGACGAGGTGTCAGGCCTGCTTGCCGCTGTCGGTGTCACCAGCGGCGCGGTCCGGTTCGGCGGCCTCGGCGTCGGACTGCGCGGTGCCGGTGGGCTGCGCGGACCCGCCGGGCCGCGCGGTGTCGTCCGGGGCGGCGGTGGGGGCCGGCGACCCGGCGACGTCCGGCTTTGCGGCGGCCTCCGGCTCCGGGCTGTCCTCGGGCTGTTCGGTGTCTTCGGTGTCTTCGGTGTCTTCCGGTTCGGCCGGTTCGGCCGGCTCGTGAGTCTCCGGCTGGTCCGCGACCTCCTCGGCCTCCGGTTCGCTGACGTCTTCCATGCCCTCGTCCGGCTCTGTGCCCTCCTCCGGCTCCGGATCGACGTCCTCCGCGGGCACCGGTCGCACGCGCTGGCGCGGGCCCGCGAACCACGCTACGAGGCCGCCCGGCAACGCGATCCACACGAACGCGGCGATGGAGACGATGCCGAGCGGAATGGCGACCGGATCGAACGGCCCCGACGCCAGCCGCCCGCCCGCGAGGAATCCGGCCACGACCGTCCCGAAGCCGACCAGCGCACCGGCGACCCCGACCGTGCGCAGCCGCGCGACGGGGTCCTCGTGGCATCGCCGCAGCGACCAGCCGACAAGCGCACCGGCCGCCGCCGGGAGGAGCAGGAACACCGGCCACCATGCCGCCTGCTGCTCGGGCAGCGCGGCAAGCAGAGGGAACGCGGGAACGGGGCCGCCCGTGTAGGAGAAGGGCCCGACCGTCACCTCGCCCAGCGAGAGACCCGGGCCGGTCACGAAACCCAGCGCCATGACCACCGCGTTCGGCACGTACCCGGCCGAGAGCAGCCACAGCCCGATCGCGCTGCCCGCGCCCGGTGCCAGGTCGGCGACGATCTGCCCGGTCGTGGACGTCGCCATCGCCGTCGCCACGAACAAGGTGAACCCACTCGCCGTGACCAGTGCCGCGAACCCGAGCGCACCGGCGCGCAGCCCGTGCAGCGCGAGCGGGTCGAGGTACCGACGCACGAGGTCGGCGAGCCCGCACCGCCCCGCGACCCCCGCGGCCGCGGACAGTCCGGCGAGCAGCGCCGGCACGACGAGCGCGGTGAGCAGGTCGGCCGACGACGAGGAACCGGCCGACAGCACGCAGATGACGCCTCCGGCCAATGCGTGCGCGCCCGCTATGACGCCGATCAGAATCGGGGCCTGCGCCGCTGCGGTGTACCCGAGCCGCTGCGCCGCTCCAGCCGCCGTCCGCGCGACCAGCACGCACACACCGATCGTCGGCAGCAACGGGAGTACGCCGAGAGGTTCGCCGCCGATCTCCAGCGGCACCTGGTAGGCCGCCAGCCAGCCCGGTCCGGCGGCGAGGAACACGCCGGACGGGGAGAACTCGGACCGCGTCGCGATCGACATGACCAGCGCGAGCACCGCGGCCACGGCGAGATAGCCGGTGACGAGCGGGCCCAGCGCCACGGCCATCAGCGCACGAGCCCGGCTTCCCGGCGATGTCGCCCCGCCGTCCGCGGGTGCGGAACGTGAGTCGGGGGCGAGCAGGTCCATGCCCCGACCATCGCAAACGCGGCGCGCCGGTCCGATGAGCCACGCCGGGGTAGGACCGTGACCAGCCGCGAACCATCCCCCGCGCGGGTCAGTCCGGACACGAAACGGCGCCTGCGGCCAAGCCACAGGCGCCGTTTCGGAAAGCGGGATCAGGAGTTCGGCTGGCCGCCCTGCTGCGGCGACTGGCCACCCTCCGGCGACTGCTGCTGGAAGAACTGGCCGTGCTGCGAGGCGTAGGTGGTCGGCTGCTGCTGCGGGTTCACCGGCTGCGCGAACTTGGTCGGCTGCGGGATGCCGCCGGACTGGTCGGGCGCAGGCGGACCGTACGGCTGCTGGGGCTGCTGGCCGAACCCGCCGGGCTGCTGGCCGTACGGCCCGGGCTGGCCGAACGACTGCTGCGGGCGCGGAGCTGCCGGCGGCTTGATGAGGTTGGCGTCGAACAGGTAAGCCGCGATGGCCGCGAGCATCTGCAGGATGCCGAAGATCAGTACCATGATGCCGCCTGCGTCGTAGTCACCATCGATGCTGAAGGTGACGAACAGGTACGGCAGCACGACGCCGACCGCGAGGAGCGCGGGCCACACGCCGGGCTTGCCGGCGTTCGGCAACACCACCTGCGCGGCAGCCAGGCCGCTGAGGAACAGCAGTGCGGGAATCCACGCGAAAGAGGCCTGCTCGTAGAAGCTGGCGCCACCGCCGACGTTGGCGAACCCGAGGAACAGGTTGAGCACACCGAGGCCGGCGGTCGCCAGGAAGAGAATCTGGGGCAGGCCGAGCTTCGGGCCGCCCGCGGACGGGCCCGCCCCCGGGAAGTGCTGATGCGGCTGTTGCGGGCCTTGCCCCGGGAATCCACCCGGTGCGCCGCTCGGGAAGGTCATCCGTGTTCTCCTGTCGTTCTCTGCTCACACTGCATGGCGGGTCCTGGCGACCTGCCGTGCACACCGGGCGCAAGACCGTCCCCCGTACGGGCTACGGCACGGAACGTTAGCGCACGGCCAGGGATCGTCTGCCGTTGGACGCCGGTTTCGCATGACAGGTTTCCCTGTCGCCGGACCTTTTATCCGAAAGAACGAGGGCCGGGCACCGTGCGGTGCCCGGCCCCTGTGCCTGGTGTGCTCTCGCCTTACCGAGCCTTGTACAGCTCCCGGGCGAGTGCGGCGGTTTCGGAGGGGGTCTTGCCGACCTTGACGCCGGCGGCCTCGAGGGCTTCCTTCTTGGCCTGGGCGGTGCCAGCGGAGCCGGAGACGATGGCGCCGGCGTGGCCCATGGTCTTGCCCTCGGGGGCGGTGAAGCCGGCGACGTAGCCGACGACCGGCTTGGTCACGTTCTGCTTGATGTAGTCGGCGGCGCGTTCCTCGGCGTCGCCGCCGATCTCGCCGATCATCACGATGACCTCGGTGTCGGGGTCGTTCTGGAAGGCCTCGAGCGCGTCGATGTGGGTGGTGCCGATCACCGGGTCGCCGCCGATGCCGACGCAGGTGGAGAAGCCGATGTCGCGCAGCTCGTACATCATCTGGTAGGTCAGGGTGCCCGACTTGGACACCAGCCCGATCTTGCCCGGGCCGGTGATGTCGGCCGGGATGATGCCGGCGTTGGACTGGCCCGGCGAGATGACACCCGGGCAGTTCGGGCCGATGATGCGGGTCTTGTTGCCCTTGGCGCAGGCGTGTGCCCAGAAGTAGGCCGAGTCGTGCACCGGGATGCCCTCGGTGATCACCACGGCGAGCTCGATCTCGGCGTCGATGGCCTCGATCACGGCGTCCTTGGCGAACTTGGGCGGCACGAAGATGACGCTGACGTTGGCGCCGGTTTCCTTGATGGCCTCCTCGACCGTGCCGAACACGGTGAGCTCCACGGTGTCCTGCGGGACACCCGCACCCGAGGACCTGATGGTGACGGTCTGGCCGGCCTTGCGGGCGTTGACGCCGCCCACGATGTTCGAGCCGGCCTGCAGCATCTTGGTCGCGTGCTTGGTGCCCTCGGACCCGGTGATGCCCTGCACGATGATCTTGCTGCTGGAATCGAGGAAGATCGACATGATTTCTTACGCTCCTGCCGCCAGCTCGGCGGCCTTGTCCGCCGCGTTGTCCATGGTGTCCACCTGCGTGACCAGCGGGTGGTTGGCCTCGTTGAGGATGCGGCGGCCTTCCTCGACGTTGTTGCCGTCCAGCCGCACCACCAGCGGCTTGGTCGCCTCCTCACCCAGGATCTTCAACGCCTCCACGATCCCGGTCGCGACCGCGTCGCAGGCGGTGATGCCGCCGAAGACGTTGACGAACACGCTCTTGACCGCCGGATCGCCCAGGATGACATCCAGCCCGGCGGCCATCACCTCCGCCGAGGCGCCCCCACCGATGTCGAGGAAGTTCGCCGGCTTGACCCCGCCGTGCTTCTCCCCGGCGTAGGCCACCACGTCCAGGGTGGACATCACCAGGCCCGCGCCGTTACCGATGATGCCGACCTCACCGTCGAGCTTGACGTAGTTGAGGTCCTTGGCCTTGGCCTTGGCCTCCAGCGGATCCTCGGCCTGCTTGTCGACCAGCTCGGCCTGCTTGGGCTGCCGGAAGGCCGCGTTCTCGTCCAGGGTGACCTTGCCGTCCAGCGCGACGATCTTGTCCTGCGGGTCCCGCACCAGCGGGTTGACCTCGACCAGCGTGGCGTCCTCGGCCACGAAGGTCTCCCACAGCTTCACCAGCACCTCGGCGGCCTCGTCCTTGATCGCCTCAGGGAACTTCCCGGCGGTAAGGATGTCCAGCGCCGTGGCCCTGTCCACCCCGGCGAGCGGGTCGACCGGCACCTTCGCCAGCGCCTCCGGCCGCTCCACCGCCAGCTGCTCGATCTCCATGCCGCCCTCGGCCGAGGCCATCGCCAGGAAGGTGCGGTTGGCCCGATCCAGCAGGAAAGAGACGTAGTACTCCTCGGCGATGTCCGAGGCCTCGGTCACCAACACCCGACGCGTGATGTGACCCTTGATGTCCAGGCCCAGGATCGCCTCGGCCTTCTCCTTCGCCTCCGCCGGGCTCCCGGCCAGCTTCACACCACCGGCCTTACCCCGGCCACCGGTCTTCACCTGCGCCTTCACCACAACCTGCCCGCCGATCCTCTCAGCGGCCGCCTGCGCTTCTTCGGGGGTACTCGCCACGGCACCGGGCAACACCGGAACACCATGGGCGGCGAACAAATCCTTCGCCTGATACTCGTAGAGGTCCACTACCTAGTCTCCTGACGACACACGCCACTGTGGTTCTTGCAAACCGTGCTGCCGGACGCTGACGACCCTATCTACCTGCCGACCGCGAGCAGCGCCCGCACCCGGTGAACTCGGTCACCGAACGGCCTCTGAGCTGGCGTATGTGGCGCAGATCGCGCTCCTCGTCACCCATTCGGCCACCGTCCAGGCCCCGCCGTCGACACCGCCGCCGGAGAAGGGCAGCACATGCAGACCAGGATGCACAGCGCCGATCCCGTCGACGAAAGCCCGGTGCCCGCCGGACGCCCCAGCGAGGACGAGCACGTCGGCATCCTCCTCATCGACGGTGGTCATGACCTCGGCCCGCGTATGGAGTACCCCGGCGTACACGACCTCGGCACCCTCGTCCGGCAACCGACGAGCAAGCGCGACAGCCGCCGGCCACGCGGTCTCCACCTCGACCAGCATCCACCCGAGGCACCGCGCACCGACCGGTCATGCCCGGCGCCGTCCGGCCAGGGTCATGGCCGCGGTGACCAGTACGGCGACGATGGCGGCGAGCGCCAGCCAGAAGCCGATTCCCGCACTCGCGCCGTCGATGTCCCCAGCCGTCAGTGGCAGGGCCGCGGCGTGCAGTCCGAGCAGGCACACGACGCCGGCCAGCAGGCCGGCGGCCGCGCCGGGCCGGCTGCGGGGCACGAGCGTCAGGGCTCCGAGCACCGTGAGCAGTCCGGCGAGCAACCCCCACGAGGGCGTGCCGAACTCCGTCCACAGGCCTGCGGCGACGTAGTCCGGCGCGACGACGACCGGCATCCCGAAGGCCGCCACGGCGAGCACCCCGGCCGCGACGAGCGGTGTCAGCAGGTTGAGCGCGGGCGCCGTGCCATGACCGTCCTCGTCGGTGCCCAGCCCCTCGTCGGCGTCCTCCCGCTCGACGATGCCCGCGACGACCGCGCAGCACGCCGTCACCACGGCGGCGATCATCGCCAGCCACGTCCACACCACACCCGGGCCCGCGGAGACAATGCCCCCGGCGACGCTCGTGGCCGTGATGGCGGTGTCGAGGACCGCGGTGCCCGCCATCAGGACGCCCGCCCAGGCGACGGACAGCACCGGCCGTGCGCGCAGCGCCAGGGCCGGGACGAACATCGCGATGCCGAGAACACCGACCAGCAACCCCGCCGCCAGCAGCAGCCAGCGTGCCGGACTGTCCGGCGGTGGCACCGGGCCGGCGGTGCTGAGCTGGTCGGTGACAGCACCGAGCAGAGCGAGGAAGGCCGTGACCAGCGCGGCCCCGCCTGTCCCGGCCAGCAGCCGGGTGCGCCCGGGCAGGTTCGCCTCGCCCGCCTCGTCGGTCCCGGCGGCGGGCGACGGGTCTGCGGGCCGGGTAGCCGCCACGGCCACCAGCCCGGCGATCCCTGCCAGAGCCACCACGGGACCGGCACCGAGGGTCGCCGAGTCGAGGCTCACGCCCGCCAACAAGGCAGGTACCGCCACCGTCGCCGCGGCCACCGCCAACCCGACAAGACACCCCCGGGCCAGGTCCCGGCTGCCGGCCGACACCGCGAGCGCGGCACCGAGCGGCAGCGCGGCCGCCAGCAGCAGGTAGCCGGTGAGCGCGACCGCCGGTCCTTCGAAGGCGTTGCGCACCAGCAGGTAGACGTCGTCCGAGCCGAACGGCGCCATCACCAGTCCGACCGCCGTCACGACGGCGGCGACCACCACGACGAGCAGCCAACGCTGCCGCCACCGGGTGGCTCCCTCCTGCTCGGTGGCGTCCTGCTCGCTGACCTCCCCGTGGGCGCTCAGCGCAAGCACGCCGGCGATCGCCGTGGCGACATGCCCGGCGACCAGAAACCACAGGCCCGCGGCTGCGGAGTGCTCCAGCAGGTCGGACGGCAGGTACAGCTCCGGCCGCACGGTCAGCGACGGGTCGACGGCGAACTGGAGGTCGAGCACTGCCCGCCCCGGCGCGAGCGCGGCGACACCGACCAGCACTCCGCTCGCGAGCCCGGTACTCCCGCGCAGCGCGAACGCTGCGGCCACGACGAGCGGCAGTACCGCGAGGACCACGAGCACCGGCTGGGCGGCGTACCCACGTGCGGCGCCGTCGACCACGGGCACGAGCGAGCCCGCCACCAACAGGAGCGCCGCGAGTCCCGACATCGCCAGCGCCGCCACGAGGACGACGGGCCGCCGTTCGGCCAGGCGCAGCTCATCCAACGCGCGTGAACTCACCGGCACCGCCCCACAGGGAAGGACAACGGGCGGGCGGGACAGCTCATCAGCTCACCTCGGGTTCATACGGCTCGAGCGCGGGTCGCCCTCGGATCGGCGGCTCTGTCCATGCCGACGCTAGCAATGGCGAGCACCCCGAAAAACAGCGTGAGTCTGTTTCCCAATTCGCCGGTTTTCAGTCGCCCGGTTGCGCATCTGTAATGCAACTCACACTGTTGGAGCAACACCCCCTCTACCTTGCGTCATTGCGCGCACGGACCCCGCGCCGGCCGTCCCCATATGGCCGACACAAGCGTCCGTCCTTGATCCCCGCCGCGCCCCTTCGTTACTGTCCCGCAGTCCCCATTACGGTCAGATCACGAACGGACATGGCGGGCAGGCCTCCTCGGAGGCAGGCGTGCCACCGAGCGGTTCCCCCGAAGCCGCTCGCCGGGATCCCCCGCCCGGTGTCTGCGATCTGACTCCCCGAGTAACGGAAGGCCCTGTCTTGGCTCGACACCGCTCCCCCGGCGGCCAAGCTCCTTCCCCGGCGCTCGAAGACGCACTGGACGGTGCAGTTGTTCGCGTCCGGGGATCCCATCGGCTTCCCGCGCCGTCGTCCGCCCTGCGCGGCCGCGTCGTCGTCGCGGCCGTCGCCGCCGGCGCGTTCGCCGCTGCCGCCGCTGGTCAGACCCTGCAAGCCGCTTCCTCCCCTTCCGAGTCGTCGGACACGAGCACCGATGTGACGCCGTTGGCGAACGCTCGTGACGCGAGCGCGTCGTTTGCAATGGGCGGTTCCGCTCCGGCGGGTGCTCCGCAGCTCCTCCAGGTGACGCGGGCGACCGACCCGTCGGCCGAGGTCCAGAAGCTCACCGAGAGCGCCGAGGTCACCAACGCGCGCCTCGCGGCCGAGGCCGAGGCCGCCCGCCGCGCTGCCGAGGAAGCCGCGCGGCCGAAGTTCGTGCTTCCCGCGGAGGGCACCTACACCTCGGGCTTCGGTGCCCGGTGGGGCACGACCCACTACGGCATCGACATCGCGAACAGCATCGGCACGCCGATCGTCTCCGCCGCCGACGGCACGGTGATCGAAGCCGGCCCCGCGAGCGGCTTCGGCCTGTGGGTCCGGGTGCAGCTGGACGACGGCACGATCCACGTGTACGGCCACGTCAACAGCTACTCGGTGAGCGTCGGGCAGGAAGTCAAAGCCGGCGAGCAGATCGCCGAGATGGGCAACCGCGGTCAGTCCACCGGCCCGCACCTGCACTTCGAGGTCTGGACCGCCGACGGCCAGAAGATCGACCCGCGCAGCTGGCTCGCCGAGCGCGGCGTCGAGATCTGAGCCACACCCGAACACGTCGCGGCCACGCCCCCGGTGTGGCCGCTCACCACGGTCGGCGCTGAACGCCCGGCTCCCGGTCGATCGGCAGCCGGCGCAGGAAATACCCGACGGCCACCTGCCAGACCGTGCACAGCCGCCCTCCGGACTGTTTTCCACAGCACCCGCAGCCGTGGCTGCCGGCACGCTCGTGGAGGTGGAGCAGGAGCCGCCACGCCGCGACGAGCCTGCTGACATCCGACGCCACCGGCCCGCCCTGTGCGGCCGCCCGCGCGACCAGCTCGTCCAGCGCCTCGGCAACACCCGCACTGACCGCCAGAAACCACCGCTCCGGGAACCCCCGCTCCACACCGGCTACCCCCATTCCGAGGCGGCGACGCACCGCGTACTCGAACATGTGTTCGAACACCAGACTAGCGGGAGGGACCGACGATCGCCGCCGCCGGCGAGGGAATCGCCCGAACGGACGAGCGGACGGGCCCAGCGGGCGACGACGGCTACAGCTTCACCATCGGCACGCTGCCGATCAGCATGAGCCGCACGGTGCCCGCCGCACCGAAGTCGATGGTCGCGGTGGCCCGCGGTCCGCTGCCGTCGGTGGAGACGACGGTGCCGAGGCCGTACTTGTCGTGGCTCACGCGGTCGCCGACGTCGAGCTTGAGCGCGACCGTGTCCTTCCAGTCGTTCTTCCAGCCCTTGAACCCGGTGGTCCGCATGCCGCCCGCCGCGATGCCGGCCTGCGCGGAGTCGGCGCCGAAGCCACTCCGCCTGCCCCACGTCGTGGCCGCGCGCGGCGAACCTCCCGAGGAGCCGTTCGACGGTGCCTCCCGCCGCCAGTCGATGAGCTCGGCCGGGATCTCGTCGAGGAACCGCGACGCCGGGTTGGCCATCGGCTGCCCCCAAGCCGTGCGGACCAGCGCGCGCGAGATGTACAGCCGCTCCCGCGCTCGCGTGATGGCGACGTAGGCGAGCCTGCGTTCCTCGGCCAGCTCCGCGGGTTCGCCGAGGGCTCTCAGGTGCGGGAAGACGCCGTCCTCCCAGCCCGTGCAGAACACCACCGGGTACTCCAGACCCTTGGCGGTGTGCACGGTCATCAGCGTGACGACTCCGGAGTCCTCCGCGTCGTCCTCGCCGTCGGGCGACGGGATGGAGTCGGCGTCGGCCACCAGTGAGACTCGCTCCAGGAACGCGGGCAGGGAACCCGGCTCCGGCACGCCCGCGACGTCGTCGGGTTCCTCGGGAACCGGGACCGTCTCGGCGAACTCGGTGAACTCCCGCGCGACCGTCACCAGCTCGTCGAGGTTCTCCAGCCGGGACGCGTCCTGCGGGTCGTCCGACTCCTCCAGTTCGGCGCGGTAGCCCGTGCGCTCGAGGATCGCCTCCAGCACGTCGGCCACCTCGGCGCCGGACTCGACCAGCTCGTAGAGGCCGTCCAGCAGCTCGACGAAGCCCGTGATGGCCTTGCGTGAGCGCGGGTTGAGCATCGGCACTTTGTCGGCGACGGCGTCCCGCAGCGCCGCCGCGAACGAGATCCGCTCGCGCTCGGCATGGGTGGCCACGCACGCCTCTGCCCGGTCGCCGATGCCGCGTTTCGGCACGTTGAGGATGCGCCGCAGGCTGACGGTGTCCTCGGGGTTCGCCAGCACGCGCAGGTACGCCAGCGCGTCGCGGACCTCCCGCCGCTCGTAGAACCGGACGCCGCCGACCACGCGGTACGGCAGGCCGAGGCGAATGAAGATCTCCTCGAACACGCGCGACTGGTTGTTGGTGCGGTAGAACACCGCGACGTCGGAGTACTTCGCCTTGCCCTCGTCGGCGAGCTTGTCGATCTCGCCAGCCACGAACGCGGCCTCGTCGTGTTCGTTGTCGGCGACGTAGCCGACAATCCGCTCGCCGTCTCCCGACGACGTCCACAGCCGCTTGTCCCGCCGGTTCGGGTTCCGGGCGATCACCGCGTTGGCGGCCGAGAGGATCGTCTGCGTCGACCGGTAGTTCTGCTCCAGCAGGATGGTGCGCGCGTTCGGGAAGTCCCGCTCGAACTCCTCGATGTTGCGGATCGTCGCGCCCCGGAAGGCGTAGATCGACTGGTCGGCGTCCCCGACCACGCACAGCTCGGACGGCTCCAGGCCCGACTCCGTGGTCTCGGTACCGACGAGCTCACGCACCAGTGTGTACTGCGCGTGGTTGGTGTCCTGGTACTCGTCGACGAGCACGTGCCGGAACCGCCGACGGTAGTGCTCGGCGACCTCCGGGAACGCCTGGAGCAGCTCGACGGTGCGCATGATCAAATCGTCGAAGTCCATAGCGTTGGCCAGCGCCAGGCGCCGCTGGTACTCGCCGTAGGCCTCGGCCGCCCTGCGTTCGAAGTCGTTGGCCGCGCGCTGGGCGGCGACCTCGGGGTCGACCAGCTCGTTCTTCAGGTTCGAGATATGCGAGGCCAGCGCCCGCGCCGGGTACCGCTTGGTGTCGAGGTCCAGGTCCCGAGCCACGAGGGTGAGCAGTCGCCGGGAGTCGTCGGCGTCGTAGATCGAGAAGTTCGACGACATCTCGAGCGTCTTGGCCTCGCGCCGCAGCACCCGCACGCACATCGAGTGGAACGTCGAGACCCACATGGCGCCCGCGCGCCTGCCCACCAGCTCCGCGACCCGCTCCCGCATCTCCGCGGCGGCCTTGTTGGTGAACGTGATCGCCATGACCTGGCCCGGCTGCACGTGCCGTTCGGCGAGGAGGTAGGCGATCCGCCGCGTGAGCACCCGCGTCTTGCCCGAGCCCGCACCCGCGACCACCAGCAACGGCGGCCCGCTGTGTTCCACCGCCGCTCGCTGAGCCGGGTTGAGGTCGTCGAGCAGGTCCGCGTGCCTGCTCGGTTCCGGGGGGAGATCGAAGAGGGTGCTCATCGTGACTTCACGCTACCTGGGGCCCCCGACGAAGCCGCCATGTGCCATACTCGCCTCGTGCACTACGACGCTTTTCGATTTTTCTACGGGAACCGGACTCCGGCTCCCGTGATCTCGTAGTGCCAGCCGAGCAATCACACCAAGCCCCGGAGTCCACGGACCCGGGGCTTTCGTCGGCTTCGGGGCCGGACACGGATCCGACACGAGCGGAGGGTCAGATGAACGCCCAGACTCACGACGCCGACGAGACCACGGCCACCGACATCGACGCGCTGCGCAAGGAGATCGACTGGCTCGACGCCGAGATCCTGCGCCTGGTGAAGCGTCGGGCCGAGGTTTCGAAGGCCATCGGTGCGGCCCGGATGGCCGCGGGTGGACCGCGGATCGTCTACAACCGCGAGATGGACGTGCTCGCCCGCTACCGCGAACTCGGCCCGGACGGCCGCCAGCTCGCGATGGCACTGCTGAACCTGGGCCGCGGCAGGCTCGGGCGCTGAGCTTTCAGGGTCTTCCCCGAGCCGGAACGACGCCGCGTTCGGGCACACTGGAGACATGGACACGATCGTTCACCTGATCGCCTTCGTGATCGCGCTCGGCAGTGTGCTCGCGGCACTCGGTCATGCGGGTTACCTGGCCATGCTCGGCAGCGCGGCCAACAAGCGGGCCGGTGGCGCGCCCATCGCGCAGTACGTGCGGTCGAGGTGGGGGATCGCCGCGGGCACGACCGGCGTCTCGCTGCTCGCGTTGCTGCTCACCACAGGCGGTACCGCGCTCGACATCGTCGCGGCGCTGCTGGCGGTGGGCAGTGGTGCCGCCGCGACCAGGGCGCTGCAGTCCACGCAGGCGAAGTACCGCAGCGGCGGCTGAATACCACACGCCCGGATCGCCGACCGGGTGCGCCCAGTGGGGTGATATCCGGGCGCCGACGCCGCTCGCGCGCGCCGAGTCGGGCGAAAGGCTCCTACCCTGGTGCGGGTGAGCATTCCGACGACCGATGCATGCGCCGCGTACCGCGACGCACGTGCAGAAGGCCGTGCAGATGCTCGTGCTCACCGTGGTTCTCGTTCTCCATTCGAGCGGAATGGCGGCGCAACGCCGTCAGCCGGCGCGTGGGGAGGCGTCCGCAAGGCATGACCGGCACGGCGGATCCGTTCGACTTCTTCAGCGCTGCGCACACCCCGCGTCAGGGCAGGCACCGTCACGCCCGGGACGCGGACAGCCGGACGCCGTCCGCTCTCCCGGCCCGGCGCGGCCCGCGGGACGCGGCCGTCGAGGGCTCGCTCACCGGTTCCCTCCCACTGCCGGCTCCGGAGCCACCCGCCCCGGCCGAGGTCACGGCGCCGATCACGCCGGTGATCTCGTCGGTCCTGACGCCGGAGGACGAACAGTCCCGGCCGCAGGCCGCGCCCGCGGGCGAGGACTCCGAGGAACCGACGCTGCGCAGGCACCGGATCACGCTCACCTCCGATCCGGAACCGGTCCGCGAGGAACGCGACGAGGCGCGCGTCTACGTGGCGCCTCCGCCGGACGGGCTCGGCAAGTTCGACCTGGGTTCGGTGCCCGCGTCGGTCACCCCGCCGTCCACGTGGCGCAAGGCGGCCTGGTTCGCGAGCCTGTCGTCCGGCGGCGTCGTGGTGGCGTTGCTGGTGGCGGGCACGGCGCTGGTCACGCCCGACGACGACCGGCGCGCCATCGAGGGCTGGCCCGACCGCAACGGTGCCGTCGCCCCGCTGCTGCCCGACGAGCAGTACGACGACGGCAACCAGGAGGACCTTCCCGGATCGGCGAGCACCTCGACTCCGGACGACGCGCCGTCCTCCGAGTCGCCCTCGCCCGACGACACCGGCGAGCCCGCGAGTTTCCGCTCCCCCGGCTCGCCCGAGCGGGGCAGTTCGAGCAGCGACGCCCCGTCCGGCACGACCGGACCGTCCACGACGGTTCCCACCACCACCACGCCGACACTGACCAAGCCGCCGTCCACCCCCGCGCCGACGTCGACGGCTCGCCAGAAGTACTTCACCGTCCCCTACGACGCCGAGGAGATGGCCAAGCAGTCGCAGGCGTTCCTCGACACGGTCACCGAGGATCCCCAGGCCGCGCACGAACTCACCACCGGCGAGCTCGCCGCCCAGGGCCCGAAGGGGCTCGAGCAGAAGTACGCGGATATCGCCTACTTCGAGGTGAAGCACATTTACGTCGACCAAAACGAGGGATACACCGTCAACACCGTCGAGGTGACCTACACCGACGGTTCCACGACCGAGGAAACTCGGCGGCTCACGTTCGAGTCCGACGAGAAGATCTCCTCAGACGGGCAGTAGCGCAGGCCTTTCACCTGCGAATGCACGGCTTCTCCGCACATTCTGTTGCACGTGCACTGCGCCAAGCGGTCAAAAATTGCTCCACCCAGGTGACAGGGCATGCCGCTCGTCGTGCGCGCGCGACCCTCCACCGACAGGCCCTGGAGATCGGGATCCGCAGCGGGTTACCTGTTCGGCAGGGGTCCGACCACCAAGTCCACGAGACGGAGCAGACAAGGGCCAGCAGTGCACGACCGCCGCCACTCCAGCGACCGGAACGTCGCGGTCGAGGACGTCTTCGACGACGACCTCCTGACCGACGACCTGGTCGACGACGAGTACCTGCGTGAAATGTTCGAGGAGCCACGCCGGTACCTCCCGCCGCCGGGCGCGCGCACCCGACGCCGCGAGGACGAGCCACCGCCCGAGCCCGAGAACCCGCTCGTCCGCCGCGCGAAACTCGCCGCCCTGGTCCTCGCCTCGGCGCTGCTGCTGGCCTCCATCATCGTGGCGGCCACCGTCGCTGACGACAACGAGCAGCCGGAGAGCCCGGGTGTGCCCGCCGTGTCGATCGGCGACACAACCGATCCGTTGACCAGCAAAGTGGACCCGCTCCCGGCACAACCTTTGTGACCTCGCCCGCGTCTATCACGTGAGAGCGAAGCACCGTCCCCGAGAGTGCCGCCTGTGTGTGCACAGAGTGAGCGCCCTAACCTTGTGACGAGTCGGTCTCGGTAACCGATATGTAGCTCGTCGGATTGGTGCCTACGCTCCACCCCCACACAGACGGAGCCCGAAGGAGGTCGCGTTGAGCGACGAGGGTCGCCTGGTCGCCGGCCGCTACCGCGTCATCAGGCGGATCGGCACCGGCGCCATGGGCGCCGTGTGGCAGGCACAGGACGAGGTGCTGCACCGCACGGTCGCGATCAAACAACTCCTCCTCCAACCGGGTCTCGAGCACCACGAGGCCGAGGACGCGCGCGCCCGGACCATGCGCGAGGGCCGGATCGCCGCCCGCCTCCACCATCCGAACGCCATCAGCGTTTTCGACGTCGTCACCGACGACAACGGCCAGCCCTGCCTGGTCATGGAGTACCTGGAGTCCCGCAGCCTGGCGCAGGAGCTGCAGCGGCACCGCACCCTGCCCCCGCTCGAGGTCGCCAACATCGGCGCGCAGGTGGCCTCCGCGCTGAAGCAGGCCCACGCGGTCGGCATCGTCCACCGCGACATCAAGCCCGGCAACATCCTGCTCGCGGGCAACGGCGTCGTGAAGATCACCGACTTCGGCATCTCGCGGGCGAAGGACGACGTCACGGTCACCAAGACCGGCATGATCGCCGGCACCCCGGCCTACCTCGCACCCGAGGTGGCGATCGGCGGTGAACCGGGCCCCGAGTCCGACGTCTTCTCGCTCGGCTCCACGCTGTACGCCGCGACCGAGGGGCAGCCGCCCTTCGGCCTGAGTGAGAACACGCTGAGCCTGCTGCACGCCGTCGCGGCCGGGCAGATCAACCCACCACGGCAGTCCGGGCCGCTGACCAGCGTGCTCGCCGTGATGCTGCATCCCGACACGCGCCACCGACCGACGGCCGAGGAGTGCGAGGAGCTGCTCGCCGCCGTGGCACGGGGCGAGACCCCGCTCGGCGGCCCGTCGGACGCCCCGACGACGGCGCATCCGACGACCGGGACCGGCACCGCCGTGCTGGGTGCGGCCGGCGCCGCGGGTGCCGGCGCGGCGCTGGGTGCCGCTGCCGCCGACGACGACGTTCCGGCAGGCCACTCGGGCAGCCTGGGCCAGGACGCGGGCGGCTACTACGACGACCGCGACGACGCCTACGCCCCCACGGCCGCCTATCCCGACCGGGACTACGACGACTACGGACAGCCGGACCGCGGACCGGAGGCCACCCGCGCCGCCGGCGACCTCGACGCGACCCGCGCCGTGCCCGCCGGGGCCTACGACGACGCCGGCTACGGCGACACGCCCCCGCCCGGAGAGGAGCCCGCGAACAAGGCGAAGTGGAAGGTGCCCGCCGTGGTGGGCAGCATCGTGGTGCTGGGCCTGGCCGCGTTCGCGTTCTGGGTCTTCGGCGGCACGACGGGCGGCGACGCCGAACCGCAGGACCGGCAGCAGCGTCCGGTGGCCACGACCTCGCGGGTTCCGACCACGACCACCACCACGTCGGAGGTCGTCACCGAGGAGCCGGAGTACACCGAGGAGACCGAGACCTACTCCGAGGAACCGGAATACGTGCCGCCGACGGAGGAGGAAGAGGACACCTACTCGCCGTCGCCGACGCAGACGTACGAACCGCCGGAGCCGACTCAGGAGCCGGAGGAACCGGAGCCGTCGTCGGACACCGCTGAGCCGACCGAGGAGCCGGAGCCGTCCGTGAGTCCTGATCTCCCGACGTCGAACTAGAAGCACGCCGGCACGAGGGGCTGTGTGAAGTACGCAGAAGGTGCGCTTGTCGCCGGGCGGTACCGGCTCGACCAGCCGATCGGCCGCGGGCGGGCGGGCATCGTGTGGCTCGCGTTCGACACGATGCTGCATCGGACCGTCGCGGCCAAGCGCCTGTACATCGATCCGGAGCTGACCGGGGACGCAGCCGAGCAGGCCAGGGAAACCGCCCTGAACCAGGGCAGGCAGGCGATGCGGGTGCAGCACGCCAACGCCATCACCGTCTACGACGTCTTCCGCGAGGGTGCCGACGTATGGCTGGTGATGGAGTACGTGCCGTCCCGCAACATGGCCGACTTCCTCGCCGAGTACGGGCAGCTGACCCCGCAGCAAGCCGCCTACCTGGGCGTTCAGCTCGGGTCCGCGCTCGCCGCCGCGCACGCGATCGGGGTGGCGCACCGTGTGGTGGAACCCGGCAACGTCCTGCTCGCCGACGACGGCGGCGTCAAGCTCACCGACATCGGCATCGCGGGCCCGGCGGATCCGGCCTACCAGGCTCCCGAGGTGGCCAAGGGCGAACCGGCCATGCCCTCCGCCGACGCGTTCTCGCTCGGCGCGACGCTCTTCACCGCCGTGGAAGGCGTGCCGCCGTTCGGCGAGGACGGCACCGCCGCTCCGGTCGTGCCACAGCACACCGGCACCCTCACGGGCGCGCTGCTGAAGATGCTGCGCGACGATCCGGACCTGCGTCCCACGATGGAGGACACGGTCCGGGCGCTCAAGGCGATCACCAAGAACCAGCAGGGCGGCTTCATCCCGCCGACCGCACCGGCCATGCCGACCGTGCCGGTCCTGCCGAGGCCACCCCGGGTCCAGCCACCGCCCGCACCCGCTCCGTCGGCGCTGAGCACGTCGCCCTGGCGGTGGGTGCTGATCGGCCTCGGCCTGCTGGTGGCACTGGTCGTGCTGTTCCTGCTGGTGAGCTAGGCGCAACGGTGTCTCGATCGTGCTGTCGGTGCTCGTGTTCGGTGTGCTCACCCGTAAGCCGGCCACCGAGAGCGAGCCGGCGCGTGTGACTCAGACGAGGCGGCGGTCGGAGGCCCAGCGGGAGAGCTCGTAGCGGTTCGACAGCTGGGTCTTGCGCAGAACGCTCGACACGTGCGTCTCCACCGTCTTCACCGAGATGAACAGCTCGGAGGCGATCTCCTTGTACGCGTAGCCCCGCGCGAGCAGGCGCAGGACGTCTCGCTCGCGCGGGGTGAGCAGGTCGAGATCGGGGTCGCTGATCGGTTCGGAGCCGGGACGATCGGCGAAGGCGTCGAGCACGAAGCCCGCCAGCCGCGGCGAGAACACGGCGTCGCCGTCGGCGACCCGGGCGATCGCCCGCACGAGCTCCTTCGACGAAATGGTCTTGGTGACGTAGCCGCGCGCACCCGCGCGGATCACGGCGATGACGTCCTCGGCGGCGTCGGACACCGACAGCGCGAGGAACACGACGTCGGGCAGCTCGGGCCGGACCCGCCGCAGCACCTCGGCGCCGCCACCGTCGGGCATGTGCACGTCCAGCAGCACCACCTGCGGGCGGGTGCGGGCGATCCCGGCGACCGCCTCGGCGACCGAGCCGGCCTCGCCGACCACGCGCACCTCCGCGGTGATCGACTCGAGTTCGGTGCGCACGCCCGCGCGGAACAGCGCGTGGTCGTCGACGAGGAAGACGGTCACCGGCTGCCGCGTCTGCTGCTCCTCCGTGCTCACGGTGTTCACCCTGCCCCCTGGGAAGTCTTGGCACTGACCCTGCGCGGCATCTCCAGCTGCACCTCGGTGCCCTCACCGGGTGCCGTGCGCAACCGGCACGTACCGCCGTTGCGCTCCATCCTGCCCCGGATGGAGTCGGCCAGGCCATGCCGGTCGCCGGGAACGCTGTCGGGATCGAACCCCTTGCCCCGGTCACGGACGAACACCGTCACCGACGCCGGCTCCACCTCGGCGTAGACGCTGACCTCGTCGACGCCGGCGTGCTTGGCGGCGTTGACGATCGACTCGCGGGCGGCCTGGACGAGCGCCGTGAGCTGCTCGTCGAGCTCGAAATCGCCGACCACCACCTGCTGCACGGAGATGGCGAAGGCGTCCTCCACCTCGCCGCACGTGGCCGCGATGGCCTGCGAGAGGGTGCCGTGCTGCTCGGTCTCGGACTGCCGCTTCGGGGTTCCGTAACCGCTGGGGCCGTAGAGCCAGGCGCGCAGCTCCCGTTCCTGCCCGCGGGCCAGGCGGGCCACCTCGCGCGGCGATTCGGCCTGCTTCTGGATGAGCGCGAGGGTCTGCAGCACGGAGTCGTGCAGATGCGCGGCGATCTCGGCGCGCTCCTCGGTGCGGATGCGGGCGCGCCGCTCCTCGCCGAGGTCGCGCACCAGGCGCAGCCAGAACGGCACGGTCAGCACCGCGACGCCGACCAGCGTGGCCAGCACGGCGATGAGCGCGAACTGAATCTGGTCGAGGCTGCTGCCCCGCAGCACGATCACGCCGATGCCGGTCATCACCAGCGCCACCCCGGCGAACACCCGGATGGCCGCCGACCAGCCTCCGCCGCCGAGCACCGCCCCGGCGACACCCGTGCGGGCGCCGACACGCCAGCGCCTGCGCTGCGACTCGTCGGCCTCCCGCCACACCACGGCGGCACCGACGAGCGCCACCGCGACCGGCAGCCCAACCCAGCCGCTGAACAAGCCGGTGATGGCGCCGCCCGCGACGGTCAGCCCGATGCCGAGCGCGATCAGCCCGTATGCCTGCTGGCGTTCCTTCGTCGACTCCTCGTACTGCGCGTCCTCGCGCGACTGCTGGGGTACGAACACCCACAGCAGGCCGTACGCGACCAGCCCGAGGCCACCGAACGCGGCCAGCACCGCGAACGTCGCCCGCACCCAGAGCACCTTGACCTCGAGGTGATCGGCCAGGCCTCCGGCGACCCCGGCCAGCGCACGTCCGGTGCGCCGCCGGTGCATCTTCGGCGGCGCCTCGCTCTCCGCGACGGCCCGGGACGGCGACACCGCGGGCGCGGCGGCAGCACGGTCCGGGACGGGTCTCGCGGTGGGTGCCGCGCGCTCGTCGGTGGGCTGTGCTCTCGGTTCCTGCACGTCACCCATGTTCACAGAGACCGGCGATGGAATCATCAGGGAAACCCCTGAGCCGATCCCCCACCGTGGGCGCGTCCCGGAGGAAGTTCAGGGGTCTTCCCCGATGTGGGAGGCCGTGTGGGTCGCGCATGCTCGATCCCATGACTGGGACGACGGACGCGTCGAGGCATCTCGACGGCTTCGAGGAGACGGTCCGGGACTTCTGGGCGAGCAGGCCCCGGAGGTCCGAGGAGGGCCGCAAGGTGGCGGGGGTCGCCGCCGGGATCGGCAGGCGGTACGGCATCGACCCCGTGGTGATCCGCGTGGCCCTGGTCGCCGTCACGATCTTCGGCGGGGTCGGGATCGCGGTGTACCTGCTGGCGTGGCTGTTCATGCCCGCCCAGTCCGACGAGGTGTCGCCGTTCGAAGCGCTGATCGGCAAGGGCCGCAGCTCGATGTCGAAGGGCGGCACCGTGGTGCTGCTGGCCGCGCTCGTGCCGGCCTTCGGGTGGACGTTCGGCGGGGCGTGGTTCGACGGTGGCGGCTTCCTGGGGCTGGCGCTGATCGTTACGGCGCTCTATCTCATGCACCGCAGCCGTGGGCATCTCAACCGGCCTGCCCCGATCGGCAGGCCCGCCGCCGTCACGTCGGCCCCGATCGACCTGCAGAACCCGGCGAGCACGTCGGCGACCTGGGACGCCCTGGGCGCCGCGCCGCTCGGCTGGGACCTGCCCGGCGCCGCGCCCGCGCCGGAACCCTCGGAGCCGGGGCCGCCGCGGCGGAAGTCGAAGATCGGCATCGCGACGCTCGGGGTGGCGCTCGCGGTAGCCGGTGTCGGTGCGGCGGTGGCGTCGTCGAGTGCCGACCCGTGGTGGAGCCCGGCGCACGTCATCGGGCTGGTGCTCGCCGTGCTCGGGATGGGCATGGTGGCGGGGGCGTTCCTCGGCGGCGGTCGTGGCCTGGTCTGGCTGGCAGTGCCGCTGTCGGTGGCCGGGATCGCGCTGACCTCGGTGCCGTTCGACCAGTACGGCGGCGGGTTCGGGCAGATCACCAGCACGCCGTACTCGGCCGCCGAGGTGCAGCCGCTGTACGAGCGCACGGCCGGCGAGATCGACCTCGACCTGCGGCACCTGGGCGGGCCCGCCGAGCCGGTGCGATCGACGTTGCGCGTGGGCGCGGGCAACATCGCCGTGCACGTGCCCACCACCGCCGACGTGACCTTCGACTGCAGCGTCGGCACCGGGAACGTGGAATGCTTCGACCGCCAGCAGTCCGGGGCGGGAACCGCGGCCGTCCGGGGCGTGGACCTCGGCGAGGACGGGCCCGGCGGCGACCGGATCATCCTGAACATCGAGGCCGGACTCGGCAACGTGGAGGTGCATCGTGGTGGCTGAGCAGGACGAGCAGCAGGTGACGCGCCGCAGGCCGCGAGTGGACGCCTTCCCGCTGCTGGCAGGCCTGGCGACGTTGTTCGTGTCGGTCTACGTGCTCTCGGACGGGCCGGACTGGCTCGGCTCGTTCGACCTGCGCTGGGTGCTGGCCGGGGCCGCCGTGCTCGCCGGAACGCTGATGCTCATCGCCTCGATGCGAGGCGACCGCAACCGCGACTGAGCCGCGCGGCCGACGCCGGTCCCCCAGGGAGCCGGCGTCGGCCCGCGTTCGGCTACGCGACGATGTCGGCCACCACCAGGCCGAGACCGAGGACCGTGCCGGCCACGACGCCGACGGCGAGCATCTTGTGCCGCCTGGTGCGGTCCTCGCGCAGTTCCTGCTCTGTCCGCGTCGAGATGAGGAAGTGCCCGTCCCCCTCGGGCTTGCCGATCACCAGCGGACCGATCTTGTCGTGGACCTCGCCGAGGATGTAGAGCCTGCGGCCGGGCCGGATGACCCATTCCTTGTAGGTGTAGCCGATGGTCCGGCTCCCACCGCCGGAGAAGATCTGCGGGAGTGTGATCCCGAACAGCTCCACGCCGCCGTCACCGTGGTGCGGCTCGAACCGGTTCACCGTCTGCTCCGGCTTGTCGGGGCTGGTGCCGTTCGGGTCGACGCCGATGGTGCGGCCCTGCTCGTCGACGAGCGCGTAGCCCTCCCACGACGTGTGCTCGGCGACCCGCTCGGTCCGCTTCGTGCGGTGGCGCTTGCCGTCCCGGTACTCGTCGGTCTCGTACTGCCGCTCGACGAGGTAGCGGTACCAGACGCACTCGGTCTTGGACAGCTCCGCCTTCAGCGGGCCCTCCGGCCGGGGGTGCGCGGCGCCGACGACCTCGGCCGTCTTGCGGAACGAGCCCTGGGCGCCCAGCTCGTCGGACACCTTCCGGAGCTGTTCCAGCTCGGGAATCGACAGCGTCTCCGTGCCGATCATGGCGTGCAGCTCACTCTTGGTGTGCCGCATGTAGAAGAACCCGGCCACGGCCACCGCGACGAGCAGCACACCCGCGATCCACATTGCCCTACCCCCAGTGCGTTCGGGAGGTCACTCCCACTCGATCGTGCCCGGCGGCTTGCTCGTGACGTCGAGCACGACCCGGTTCACGTCGGCGACCTCGTTGGTGATGCGCGTCGAGATCCGTTCGAGCACGTCGTAGGGCAGCCGCGTCCAGTCGGCGGTCATGGCGTCTTCGCTGGACACGGGCCGCAGCACCACCGGATGGCCGTAGGTCCGTCCGTCTCCCTGGACGCCGACGCTGCGGACATCGGCGAGCAGCACCACCGGGCACTGCCAGATGTCGCGGTCGAGGCCGGCCGCGGTGAGCTCCTCGCGCGCGATCGAGTCGGCGGCCCGCAACGTCTCGAGCCGCTCGGCGGTGACCTCGCCGATGATGCGGATGCCCAGGCCCGGACCGGGGAACGGCTGGCGGTGCACGATCGTCTCCGGCAGGCCGAGTTCCAGGCCGACGCGGCGCACCTCGTCCTTGAACAGCAGGCGCAGCGGCTCGACAAGCGTGAACTGCAGGTCCTCGGGCAGGCCGCCCACGTTGTGGTGGCTCTTGATGTTGGACGTCCCCGTGCCGCCACCGGACTCGACGACGTCCGGGTACAGCGTGCCCTGGACGAGGAACTCCGCCTCCCCCTTGGCCTTGAGGTCACGCGCGGCCTGTTCGAAGACCCGGATGAACTCGCGGCCGATGATCTTGCGCTTCTCCTCGGGGTCGGTGACCCCGGCGAGTGCGTCGAGGAAGCGGTCGCGGGCGTCGACCGTAACCAGGTTCACGCCGGTGGCCGCGACGAAATCCCGTTCCACCTGGGCCCGCTCTCCCGCCCGCAACAGGCCGTGGTCGACGAACACGCACGTGAGCCGGTCGCCGATCGCGTGCTGCACCAGTGCCGCGGCGACCGCGGAGTCCACGCCGCCGGACAGCCCGCAGATGGCGTGCCCGTCGCCGATCTGGGTGCGAATGCGGGCCACCTGGTCGTCCACGATGGACGCCGTGGTCCACTGCGGACGGATGCCGGCGATCTCGTGCAGGAACCGCCGCAGCACCTCCTGGCCATGCGGCGAGTGCGCGACCTCCGGGTGGTACTGCACGCCCGCGAGCTTGCGATCGACGTCCTCGAACCCGGCCACCGGCGCGCCCTCGCTGGTGGCCGTGACGGCGAAGCCCTCCGGGGCCTTGGTGACGCAGTCGCCGTGGCTCATCCACACCGGATGCCGGGCGGGCAGGTCCTCGTGCAGAGCGCCGCCCGAGACCCCCAGCTCGGTGCGGCCGAACTCGCGGGTGCCGGTGTGCTCGACGCCACCGCCGAGCGCCTGCGCCATCGCCTGGAAGCCGTAGCAGATGCCGAACACCGGCACGCCCGACTGGAACAGCGCGGGGTCCACGCGGGGCGCGTCCTCGGCGTAGACGCTGGCCGGTCCGCCGGACAGGATGATCGCGGAGGGCTTGCGTTCGAGCAGCTCCTCCACCGACGCGGTGTGCGGCACGACCTCCGAGTACACCTGCGCCTCGCGGACCCGCCGGGCGATGAGCTGCGCGTACTGGGCGCCGTAGTCCACGACGAGAACGGGACCTTCTGCCACTGCCGGACCTCCTGGCATCAACGAACTGCCCCCTCATCGTCG
Organism: Prauserella oleivorans; assembly: GCF_042685745.1. Taxonomy (NCBI): domain Bacteria; kingdom Bacillati; phylum Actinomycetota; class Actinomycetes; order Pseudonocardiales; family Pseudonocardiaceae; genus Prauserella; species Prauserella oleivorans. The sequence continues at coordinate 94,024 of NZ_JBHUNT010000001.1, forward strand.
CAGGTGAACTGCCCGGCGCTGAGCGCAGGTGGCCGTTACGGTGCAGCACTATGGACGCCATCACGCCACGGCCTCACGACTGCTGGGTCGCGGGCCGCGCCGAGCCGGGCGAGCACACCGTCGCCGTGACCCATCCCGCCGACGGCACCGAGGTCGCCACCGTCGCCGTGGCCTCCTCCGACCAGGTGGAACGGGCCGCCGATGCCGCTTCGGCAGCGGCGGGCGAGCTGCGCCGGCTACCCGGTGCCGTGCGGTCCGCCGTGCTGCGGGCCGTGGCGGACACGCTCCAGGCTCAGGCCGAGGAACTCGCCGAGCTCGTCACCGCCGAAGCCGGCACGCCGCTGCGCTGGGCTGAGCGGGAGGTGGCCGACGCCGTGGCCGTCCTGCGTGCTGCGGCAGGCCACACCACCCCGCCGTCCGGCGAGCTGCGCGACGGTGGAGAACGGACGGTGCTGGTGCGGCAGGTCGCGCGCGGGCCGGTGCTCGGTGTCGTCGGGACGCACTCGCCGCTGCGGTCGGCGGCACACTCGGTCGCCGCCGCGCTGGCCGTCGGGTCACCCGTGGTGCTGGCACCCGCCCTGGACACGCCGCTGTCCGCGCTCGCCGTCGGCGAGGCGCTGGCCGGCACGGACCTGCCGGCGGGCGCGTTCTCGGTGCTGCCGCTCGGCGCCGCCCCGGTCGGCGACCCGCGCCTGCCCGTCGTGGCCGGCGACACCGACCCGGCACCGGGCGCGACCGCGGTGGTGCTCGACTGGCCGGACCTGGCCGACGCGGCCCTCCGCATCGCCGTCTCGGCCACCCGCGAAGCCGGACGGCGGCCCGACGCGGTACACCGGGTCGTGGTCGACGAGTCGGTCGCGGAGGAGTTCGTGCCGGCCCTGGCCGACGCGGTCCGCGCCCAGCCCACCGGCGACCCGTACGACCTCGCCGTGTCGGTCGGCCCGCTGCCCGACGAGGCAGCCGCGCAGCGCGCCGTTCGGCTGCTCGACGACGCCGTGGCCGCGGGGGCGAAGCTGCTGACCGGCGGCGGGCGGCGGGGCGCGACCGTGGAGCCCGCCCTCGTCACCGGCACCGACCCCACCGCCCCGGTGACCGGACCCGCGCTGGCCGTGGTCGTCACCGGCTCCGCCGACGAGGCCTTCGCCGCCGTCGGCGGTGCCCAGGCCGGCCTGTTCACCCGCGAGGTCCGGCTCGCGATGCGAGCCTCGGAGGAACTGCCCGTGGAGCAGCTCGTCGTGGGCGACGTTCCGGACTACGACCCGGCGTCGGTGCGCGCGAGCATGCGCGCGTTCACCTGCGAGCGGGTCACGGTGCTGGCGTGAGCGGCAGCCGCAGCGCGCCAGGCGCGCCCGCGGGCACCACGGGGTTCTTCGGCGCGATCGGGTCGAGCCGCACATAGCCCTCGGACTGGGCGGGCCTCGGGTCGGCCTCGCCCTTGTTCGGCCAGAACGAGAACGCCCGTTCCGCCTGCGCCGTGATCGTCAGCGACGGGTTCACGCCGAGGTTGGCCGTGATCGCCGAGCCGTCCACCACGTGCAGGTTCGGGTAGTTGTAGACGCGGTGGTAGGGGTCGATGACCCCCTTGTCGGGGCTCGTGCCGATCGGTGCGCCACCGATGAAGTGCGCCGTCAGCGGGATGTTGAAGATCTCCCCCCAGGTGCCGCCCGCCATACCGCCGATGTGCTCGGCGGTACGCAGGTTCGCTTCGTGGCCGGCCTTGATGAACGTCGGGTTCGGCTCGCCGTGGCCCTGCTTGGACGTGTACCGCCTGCGGCCGAACAGCCCGCGCTTGGTGTAGGTGGTGATGGAGTTGTCGAGGCTCTGCATCACCAGCAGGATCACGGTCCGTTCGCTCCACCGGTACGCGTTGAGCAGCTTGGCCGTCTTGACCGGGTGCTTGAGCACGAACCTGACCGCCTGCAGCCAGCGCGGCACGTCGAGGCTGCCGTCGGTGGCGACGGTCTGCAGCAGGCTCATCGCGTTGCTGCCCTTGCCGTAGCGCACCGGCTCGATGTGGGTGTTCTCGTCGGGGTGGATGGAGGACGTGATGGCCACGCCGCGGCTGTAGTCGTTCTCGGGATCCACCGACGTGCGGGCCGCGCCGATGATCGCCTCGGAGTTGGTGCGGGTGAGCTCGCCCAGACGCGGCGAGAGCCGCGGCAGCGCGCCGGTGTCCCGCATCGTGTGCAGCAGCCGTTGCGTACCCCAGGTGCCCGCGGCGAATACCACGTGGGTGGCCGTGAGCGTGTGCGTGAACCGGCGGGAGGTGGTGCCGGTCTTGCGGATGTCGACCTCGAACGTGGAGTCGCCGCGCGGGCGCACGGCCGTGACGGTGGTGAGCGGAATGACCTTCGCTCCGCTCCGCTCGGCGAGATAGAGGTAGTTCTTGACGAGCGTGTTCTTCGCGCCGACGCGGCAACCGGTCATGCAGGAGCCGCATTCGGTGCATCCCGTGCGCGCGGGCCCCACCCCGCCGAAGAAGGGATCGGGCACCTCGTCGCCGGGCTTGCCGAAGTACACACCGACCGGCGTCGGGTGGTAGGAGTCGGGCACACCCAGGTCGGCGGCGACCTTGCGCATGACCTCGTCGGACGGCGTCACCGTCGGGTTGGTCACCACCCCGAGCATGCGGCTCGCCTGGTCGTAGTGCGGGGCGAGTTCGGCTTCCCAGTCGGTGATGTGCGCCCACTGACGGTCGCGGTAGAACGGTTTGAGCGGGCGGTACAGCGTGTTCGCGTAGACGAGCGACCCGCCGCCGACGCCCGATCCGGCGAGGATCATGACGTCCTTGAGCAGGTGGATGCGCTGGATGCCGAAGCAGCCGAGCCGCGGCGCCCACAGATACCGGCGCAGGTCCCAGGACGTCTCGGCGAACTCGTCGTCGGCGAAGCGGCGGCCCGCCTCGATCACGGCGACGCGGTAGCCCTTCTCCGTGAGCCGCAGGGCGGCGACGCTGCCCCCGAATCCGGATCCGACGACGATGACGTCGTAGTCGGGCGAGCCATCGGCGGTGATGGTGTTACGCGAAGTCACAGAAAAACTGTAACCACGCCGACGGCTTCTGACCAGAGGTAAGTTACTGGCGCGTCAATTACGCACGGTGAGACCGACGCGCTGGAACTCCTTCAGGTCGGAGTAGCCGGTCTTGGCCAGTGCCCGGCGGAGGGCGCCGAACAGGTTCACCACACCCTGCGGGTCCTGCGCGGGGCCGTGCAGCAGCGTCTTGAGGTCCACCTCGGCGCTCGGCACGGGCGCCACACGCGAGCGCGGAAGCGACGGGTGCGCGCCGGCGGCCGTCCAGTACAGCCCCTTGCCCGGCGCCTCGGCGGCCCCGGCGAGCGGCGCGCCCAGCATCACCGCGTCGGCACCGCACGCAATGGCCTTGGCGATGTCGCCGCTGTAGCTGATGCCGCCATCGGCGAGCACGTGGACGTAGCGGCCACCCGTCTCGTCGAGGTAGTCGCGCCGCGCGGCGGCGGCGTCGATGATGGCCGTCGCCATCGGCACGCCGATGCCGAGCACGCGATCGGTGCTGGTGACGCCCGGCGTGTAGCCGTGGCCGACGATCACGCCCGCCGCGCCGGTGCGCATGAGGTGCATGGCCGTGCGGTAGTCGCTCACGCCGCCCGCGATCACCGGCACGTCGAGGTTGGCGATGAACTCCTTGAGGTTCAGCGGGTCGGGCGCGTCACCGTCGTCCTGGCCCACGTGCTCGGCGGAGACGATGGTGCCCTGGACGATGAGGATCTCCACGCCCGCCGACAGCAGGTGCGGCGTGAGCTCGGCGGCGTGCTGCGGGCTGACCCGCGCGGCCACGGTGACCCCGGAGTCCCGCACCGCACGGACGGCCTCGGTCAGCAGGTCGGGCCGGATGGGCGCCGAGTGCAGCTCCTGCAGCAGCGACACGACCTCGGAGAGCGCGGCGCCGTCCTTGGCGGCCTCCGCGACCCGGGCGAGCGCGGCCTCCGCATCGGGGTGCCGGGCCCACACGCCCTCGGCGTTGAGCACGCCGAGCCCGCCGAGCCTGCCGATGTGGACAGCGGTGTCCGGCGAGACGATCGCGTCCGTCGGGTGCGTCACGAAGGGCAGGTCGAACCGGTAGGCGTCGATCTGCCAGCTGGTGGACACGACCTTCGACGACCGCGTGCGCCGCGACGGCACGATGTCGATGTCATCGAGGTCATACGACCGCCGCGCGGTGCGGCCCATGCCGATCTCGACCAGATCCCGCACGTCACGTCCCTTCTCCCCGCGAAACACTGCGGGCTCATTGTGGCTCCCGTGCCCGCACCGGCGGTCACGGGTGGCCCAGGCGGCGTTCTACCGCGTGGTGTAGTTCGGCGACTCGACCGTCATGGTCACGTCGTGCGGGTGGCTCTCCTTGAGCCCGGCCGCGGTGATGCGCACCAGCTGGGCCCGCTGCAGTTCGGGAATCGTCCGCGCCCCGGCGTAGCCCATGCCCGACCGCAGGCCGCCGACGAGCTGGTGCACGACGTTCGCCAGCGGGCCACGGAACGGGATGCGCCCCTCGATGCCCTCGGGCACCAGCTTGTCCTCGGAGAGCACGTCGTCCTGCGCGTAGCGGTCCTTGGAGTACGAGCGCTGCTCGCCACGCGAACGCATGGCGCCGAGCGAGCCCATGCCGCGGTAGGTCTTGTACTGCTTGCCGTTGACGAGAATCACCTCGCCGGGCGCCTCGGCGGTGCCCGCGAGCAGGCTGCCGAGCATCGCCGCGGACGCGCCCGCGGCGATGGCCTTGGCGATGTCCCCCGAGTACTGGATGCCGCCGTCACCGATCACCGGCACACCCGCGGGCCGGCACGCCTTGTCGGCCTCGTAGATCGCCGAGATCTGCGGCACGCCGACACCGGCGACCACCCGGGTGGTGCAGATCGAGCCCGGCCCGACACCGACCTTGACGCCGTCGGCCCCGGCCTCCACGAGCGCCTGCGCGCCCGCGCGCGTCGCAACGTTGCCGCCCACGACGTCGACCGTGTCCCCGAGCTCCTTCTTCAGCAGCGACACGGTCTCCAGCACCGCGCGGGAGTGGCCGTGCGCGGTGTCGACCATGAGCACGTCCACCCCGGCGTCGGCGAGGGCCATCGCGCGCTGGTGACCGTCGGCGCCCACCCCGACGGCGGCGCCGACCAGCAGTCTGCCGTCGTGGTCCTTGGTGGCGTCGGGGTACTGCTCGGTCTTGACGAAGTCCTTGACGGTGATGAGCCCGCGCAGCTTGCCCGCACCGTCGACGATCGGCAGCTTCTCGATCTTGTGCTTGCGCAGCAGCCCGAGCGCCGCCTCGGCGGTGACCCCGACCTGCGCGGTCACCAGCGGGGCCTTGGTCATCACCTCGCGCACCGGCCTGCTGTGGTCGACCTCGAACCGCATGTCGCGGTTGGTGATGATGCCCACCAGCTGGCCCGATGCGTCGGTCACCGGCACGCCGGAGATCCGGAACCGGGCGCACAGCGCGTCGACCTCGGCGAGGGTGTCGTCCGGCGAGCACGTCACCGGATCGGTGACCATGCCCGCCTCGCTGCGCTTGACCACCTCGACGGCCTGCGCCTGCTCGTCGATCGGCAGGTTGCGCTGCAGCACGCCCATGCCGCCCTGGCGCGCCATCGCGATGGCCATGCGCGCCTCGGTGACGGTGTCCATGGCCGCGGACAGCAGCGGGATCCGCAGCGTGACGTTGCGGGTCAGCCGGGTGCTCGTGTCGACGGCGCTGGGGACGACGTCCGACTCGGCGGGCAACAGCAGCACGTCGTCGAAGGTCAGCCCGACCATCGCGAACTTCTCCGGGATGGCGGCACTCCCGTCCTCCGCGGGGGCAAGGACGTCTGCGGAGGTGAACTCGCTCGTCATACTGCCGGGTAACCTTCCTCGCGGGTGAAGCCAACAGGGGTTTTCGGCCCTGTTAACGATGGTATCTGGACGCGCCCCGGTACCTTCCCGGTACCGTGCAGGCCGTGCCGCACGATGTGTTGCCCCCAGACCCGTTCGCCGACGACCCGAACGACCCCGCCAGGGAGATCGCCGCCCTCGACGAACCGGTGGCGGAGCCGATCACTCCCGAGGAGCGCTCCGAGCTCCTCGCGGACCTGTCGGATCTCGCCGTCTACCAGGCACTTCTCCAGCCGCGTGGCATTCGCGGGATCGTGGTGGACTGCGGCGAATGCGACCAACCGCACTACCACGACTGGCACCTGCTCAGGGCGAGCCTGGAGCAACTGCTCAACGACGGCAGGATGCGTCCCCACGAGCCCGCCTACGACCCGAATCCGGCGGATTATGTGACGTGGGACTACTGCCGCGGCTTCGCCGACGGCATCACGACCACCGAGAACGCCTACTAGCAGGGCCGACGACGGCAAAGGCGCTCCGTCCCGGGTGGGCGGAGCGCCTTTGCCGTGTCGAACGTCTCGTTCCCGGTCCACGGCATGACGCGGACATCGGGCCGCCCGCCCCGACCGGACGTCGTGGCGAGCGTCTCGTCAGTTGGTGGTGGATCCGGTGCCCGACGTGCCGGAGACGTCGCCGCTCGACGGGTCGCCGATGATGGCGGGCGACTTGCCACCGGAGCCCGACGAGGTGCCCGAGTCGCCCGTGTTGCCGGTGGTGTCGTCGCTCGGGCTGCTCGGCGTCGGCTCGGTGGTGGTCGGCGGCGTGGTCGGGTCGGACGACGTGTCGTCCGGTGTGCCGCTCGGCGGCGGGTCCGTCGGTTCGGGCCCCGGCCCCGGTCCCGGCGCCGGCTGCGGGTCGCTGGGCGAGGTGTCGAGCGGCGAGGTGGTGCTGGAGTCCGGCGTCGTGGTGGTTGCCGAGGACGACGACTGGGCCGGCGGCGTCGTGGGCCTGTTCAGCTCGGCCATCAGCTGCAGGTGCCGGGCCTTGAGCCGGGCGGCCTCCTCGGTCGCCGTAACCTGCCGCAGCGCCTCTTCCGCCTGCGCGAGCGCGCGGCGGGCGTCGTCGTAGCGCTGCTGGGCGAGTGCGAGCTGGGCCTCCTGCATGGCCGTCCGCACCGACGCGGCCGCCTCGATGGAGCGCGCGTGGTCGGCGTAGAGCACCTTGCTCAGGCCCCACAGGGTGTCGCCGGGCTGGGCGTCGCGCGCGGCGAGGGCGGTGCCGGTGAAGCCGATCGCGAGCACCGCCGCCGCGGCGGCGACCGGCACCAGGAAGCGGCGACGGCGGCCCTGGCCCGCGTGCCGGTGGGCGAGGGCGGCGGTCCTGATCTCGGTGACGGCCGTCGGCGTGTCGACGAGGTCGGGCATCGGCTCGCTGTCGATGTCCCGGCGCCACGCGAGCAGTAGGGCGTTCAGCTCCTGGTCACCGAGGCTGTCGGCAACGCGAGGGTCCGGTCCGCCGAGCGCGTCGAGCAGGGCATCGTCCGCCTGTACCACGGAGAGGTCGACCGTGGCCGAGGACTCGGCGTCGGCCTCCCCGTACTGGTGGGAGGAGCCTGCGGACCCGCCCTTCCCGTGCTCGTGCTCGTCGCTACCGCCTCTTCGTTCCGTCACTCAGACCACCTCCTCAGCGGCCAGCACCTTGCGCAGCCGCGCGAGGGCGCGATGCTGGGCGACCCTGACCGCGCCGGGGGTCGAGCCCACGGCCTCGGCGGTCTCCTCGGCGGAGAGGCCCACAACCACCCGCAACACCACGATCTCGCGTTGTTTCTCCGGCAAGACCTGCAACAGCTTGGTCATCCGTGCGTTCAACTCGCCCTGGATGGCGAACTGCTCCGGACCGACGTCCCGTTCCATCTCGTCGGGTACTTCGGCGACGGGCTCAGCGCGGTTACGGGCAGCCGCGCGGTGCGCGTCGGCCACCTTGTGCTGAGCGATCCCGTAGACGAAAGCCAGGAACGGGCGGCCCTGGTCACGGTACGAAGGCAATGCCGTGAGCACCGCGAGACACACCTCCTGGGCCACATCGTCTGCCGAAGCGTACGAACGCTCTTGCCTGCCAACTCGGGCGCGGCAGTACCGCACCACAAGGGGACGGATTGCGGCGAGCAGCCGCTCCACCGCCTGTTGGTCTCCCTCGACAGCGGCGGCGACCGACTCGTCCAGTCCATCCCCCACAGTGGCCATCGCAGACAACGATCCTGGTGTTACGTGTAGGCGTGCAAGAAGAACGGCGTGTGGCCTACTTGTCCCTCACGCCGGTGATATGCCCACCGTACCTTCCGGCATCCCCCGTTTCCCGAACGGTAGCCGGACGCACACTCCGTGCGGCTCAACGTGCGGAAATGCGAGTCTAGCCAACGATCAAACGTTCAACAAGCCTCACCAGGCGATACGGCGTCCCACACGTTACAGCGGGGCGCGGTGAACCGGTACGGCACCGATTCACCGCGCCCCGTCGAGGCCGGCCTGCAGGTTCGTCAGGAGACGAGACCGCGGCGGAAGCCGTGCGCGACGGCCTGCGCGCGGTCGCGCACGCCGAGCTTGCGGAACAGCCGGCGCGCGTGGGTCTTGACGGTGTCCTCGGAGAGGTACAGCTCGCGGCCGATCTGACCGTTGCTCTTGCCCTGGCTCATCCCGCGCAGCACCTGCAGCTCGCGCTCGGTGAGCTGGACGCCCGGGTCGGAGGGCTGGCGAGGAGCGGGGACGGACGTGCTGGCGAGGGTGTGCGCGAGCGCGGCGACGAGCTCGGGGCGCGACGCGTCCCAGCGCAGGTAGCCACGCGCGCCGCCGGCGATCGCGGCGGCGATGCTGCCCGCGTCGTCGGGCGCGCCGAACACGATCACGTTGGCCTGCGGGTTCGCGGACACCAGCCTGCGCGTCGCCTCGACTCCGGTGGGCACGGCGCGCTGGGTGCCGACCAGCACGACGTCGACCGGCTGCCGGGAGTAGCGGGCGAGCAACTCGTCACCGTGCGCTACACAGTCGATGCGACTGACGCCGGGGACGGCAGACATCACGCGAGTGAGACCTTCGCGGACACTGCGTCGGTCGTCGCAGATCAAGACCGTTGTCACGGGGGTTCCTTCCTGCAGCCGGGTGACGTTCCACTTCCCCTATCGGACGCTGGGGGCCGCACCTTGACACGATCCGGTGGCTTTTTTTGAAACTTCTCTGCCCCGGATGTCGGTACCGGGCGGGTGGTGCCGGACGGCACGTCAGATCGGCACCCACGGCGACGCGCGGGCGAGCCGCCGTCCTTCGGGGTCGGTGGCCGGTAACAGTGCGTGCAACTCGCGAGTGACCCAGGCTCGGTGCTGGTCGGCTCGGCGGGGTTCCAGATCGGCGGCCAGGAGCCCCGCAGGCCACCCCAGCGAGCCGAGCCGGTAGCTCCGGGCGGCCTCCAGCGCCGCCGTCACGAGGGCCGCGGCCCGCTCCCGTGCCACGGGCTCACCGGTGGCGGCGAGTGCGGCAGCGAGCACGAGGTCCGACTTGACGGTGTGCCGCACGGCGCCGCGCTGCCTGGCGCATGCGGCGGCCTGCTCGGCGTGCGGCACGGCGGCCGCGGCGCCCCCTCCCGCGAGGGCCACCTCGGCGCTGACCCAGCCTGCCCGCACACGGGTGCGCCAGCTTGTGACGTGCTCGGCGGCCGCCGCGATCAGCCGGCGGGACGCGGTGAGCCTGCCGAGGGCGAGATTGTCGGCGGCGAGCCCGAGCAGCGCGTCGGCACGGGCACCGGCCGGGTCGAGGCCGTCGTCGTCCGGGGTGCCGGTCGCGCCGAGCGCGCGGGCGAGCGCGGCACCGTCGAGCGGCTGTGCGGCCGCGTGCCCGCCGAGCTGCCGCCGGTGCGAGGCGAGCGTGGATCCGGCGAGTGCGGCAGCGACATCGTCGGTGCCGCGGGCGAGCGGCTGCAGGATGGACGCCGCGGCGGCGTAGCGGCCGCGGGCACCCAGCACCACGGCGGCGAGCCACCGTTCCCGCGGACCGTCGGCGGCGGCGAGGACGCGGTCGCCGAGGCCGGGATCGTCGCCGAAGGCCGCGCGCCGCAGGTCGCTCTCCCGGGTCTGCACGTCCTCATTCTCGTCCCGGGCCGCCGAGCAGGACGTACTCGACCCGGTGGACGGCGCCGCGCACGTCGGGCAGCGGCTCGACCTTCGCGGGCAGCGCGATATCGCACCAGCCCGGGCCCGCCGCGAACAACCGGCCACGCTGCCGGGTCCGCGCGAGCCGGGTCAGCAGCACCGGGTCGGCGACCGACGCGCGTTCGGCCCACAGCACCACGGCCGACGGCGCGCTGCGGCGCACCGCGGCGACGAGCACCTCACCAGAAAGCCTGGCTCCGAGCGGCTGGCCCGCGACCTCCCGTTCGGCGAGCGCGGCGGCCAGCACGTACACCGGCAGCGACGCGCGTTCGTGCGGAGCACAGCCGACGAGCACGGGGCGGGCGTTGCGCGGGCGGCCGACCAGCGGCGGCGCCCGGACCACGGCCGTGTAGGCACATTCCTCGACCAGGTGACCCGCCTCGGCACCGTCCGAGGTATCGGCCCGGAGCGCGTCGAGCACGGGCCGGATCACGCCGTCCCAGGCGTCCAGGACGCCGCAGGTGGTGAGCGACTCGGCCAGGACCTGCTGCACCAGCGGCACGTCCATCGCGAGCGCGGCGTTGCTGAGCCGCCGCGCGAACCGGGCGAGCCCGGCGCCGTGCGCGCCGGCCGCATCCTCCTCGGCCGGAAGGGTGTCCGGTTCCGGAAGGGGTGTGACCGGCGGGGGCGCCGCGTGCTTGGGCATCCGGTCGAGCGCGAAGCGCGCGGCTTCGGCGGTCGATGCGCCCCGCAGCAGGGCACGCTGCATCAACTCGAGCCGGACCACGTCGGAGGTGCCGTATCGCCGGTGCCTGCCCCCCGTGTGCCTGCTGGGCCCGACGCCGTAGCGGCGATCCCAGGTGCGCAGCGTGGACGGCGCCACGCCCAGCCGGCGTGCCACCGCGGCGACGGGCAGCGTGGGTTCCGCGGCGGAGGGTGTCTCGCCCGGCGGAGACCCGGCCGGTGTCGCTGCGCCTGCACACGCGGAGTCGGGCTCTGACGGCATCGGGTCAATATCGCGTGACCCCGGAAACGCGGCAACCGGAGAGACTCCCACCCCTGTGGTACGCCTCACACACGCGGGGGATGCCTAACGGCTGAATCGGCGCGAATTCCTTGAACAACTATTGGCGCGCTTCTAACGTTACCGCCCGTTGCACCGAATGGAGTAGTCGCCGATGATCCGGCCGCGTGGGCCGGAAGAGCGAGGGGGCACGATGGCCGACATTCGCCGACTCCCCGGACCGAACGCCGACGTCTGGGACTGGCAGCTGGAGGGGGCTTGCCGGGGGATGGACAGCGGTTCCTTCTTCCATCCCGACGGGGAACGCGGTCCGGCACGGGCTCGCAGGGAAGCGCAGGCCAAAGCCATTTGTCAGGCGTGCCCGGTACTGCGGTTGTGCCGGGAACACGCACTGGCCGTCCACGAGCCGTACGGCATCTGGGGCGGGCTTTCCGAGGCCGAGCGCGAGCACATCATCAAGAGCCGGCAACGGTCACTCAGCCTCACCGGATAGCCAACCGAAATGAGGGGGAAGGAGGAGAGGGGCGTCCGCGAGGGCGCCCCTCTCTCCGTATCGGCTCCCGGACGCGACACGGGGCGGCACCCTGTGCGGGTACCGCCCCGTTCGTGCGATCAGCCGTGCCGGTCAGTGCGCGTGGCCGTGACCGTGGCCCGCCTCGCCGTCCGACTCCTCGGGCTTGTCCACCACGGAGCCCTCCGTGGTGAGCACGAGCCGGGCGATCGACGCGGCGTTGGCCACTGCCGAGCGCGTGACCTTCACCGGGTCCACGACACCGGCCGCGAGCAGGTCGGTGATCTCACCGGTCGCGGCGTTGAGGCCGTGGCCCCACTTCTGCTCCTGCACCTTGGACACCATGACCGCGCCCTCGTGGCCGGCGTTGGTGGCGATCCAGTACAGCGGAGCGGTGAGCGCCTCGCGGACGATCTTGACGCCGGTGGCCTCGTCACCGGAGAGGCCGAGGTTGCCCTCGAGCTCCTTGGCGACGTGGGCCAGCGCCGAGCCGCCGCCGGGGACGATGCCCTCCTCGACGGCCGCCTTGGTGGAGGCGACGGCGTCCTCGATGCGGTGCTTGCGCTCGTTGAGCTCGGTCTCGGTGGCAGCACCGACCTTGATGACAGCGACGCCACCGCCGAGCTTGGCGAGCCGTTCCTGCAGCTTCTCGCGGTCCCAGTCGGAGTCGGTGGTCTCGATCTCCTTGCGGATCTGGGCGATGCGAGCCTCGAGGTCGTCCTTGGTGCCCGCACCGTCGACGATCGTGGTGACGTCCTTGGTGACCTCGATGCGGCGGGCCTTGCCCAGCACCTCGAGCCCGACCTCGGACAGCTTCAGGCCGACCTCGCTGGAGACGACCGTGCCGCCGGTGACGACGGCCAGGTCGTCCAGGAACGCCTTGCGCCGGTCACCGAAGAACGGCGCCTTGACGGCCACCGCGGTGATCGTCTTGCGCAGCGAGTTCACCACGAGGGTCGACAGCGCCTCGCCCTCGACGTCCTCGGCGATGACGAGCAGCGGCTTCTTCGCCTCGGCGACCTTCTCCAGCACCGGAAGCAGGTCGGCGATGGAGGAGATCTTCTCGCGGTGCAGCAGCACGTAGGCGTCCTCGAGGATCGCCCGCTGCTCCTCCGGGTTGGTCGCGAAGTGCGCCGAGAGGAAGCCCTTGTCGAACTGGACACCCTCGGTGATCTGCAGCTCGGTGGCGAGGGTGGAGGACTCCTCCACGGTGATGACGCCGTCCTCGCCGATCTTCTCCACGGCCTCGCCGAGCAGCGCACCGATGGTGGCGTCGCGCGAGGTCACGGTGCCGACCTGGGCGATGTTGTCCCGCCCCTTGACCGGCGTCGCCTTGTCCTTGAGGACCTCGACGACCTTCTCGGCGGCCGCCTCGATGCCGCGGCCGAGCGCGGTGGGATTGGCACCGGCGGCCACGTTGCGGAGGCCGACCTTCACCAGCGCCTGCGCCAGCACGGTGGCCGTGGTGGTGCCGTCACCGGCGACGTCGTTGGTCTTGGTGGCGACGTTCTTGGCCAGCTGCGCGCCGAGGTTCTCGAACGGCTCGTCGAGCTCGATCTCGCGCGCGACGGTCACGCCGTCCAGCGTGATCGTGGGGCCGCCGAACTTCTTGTCGAGCACGACGTGGCGGCCGCGGGGGCCGAGCGTCACCTTCACGGCGTTGGCGAGCTTGTCCACCCCACGCTCGAGGGCCCGACGGGCGTCCTCGTTGAAGTTGATCTGCTTAGGCATTGAGGAACCTCTCTCCATGCACGCGAAACGCCCCGACCCCCGGCTTCATGCGGGGCCCGGGGCGTCAACGCATACGCGGGTCGTCAGTTGATGACGGCCAGCACATCGCGGGCGGACAGGATCAGGTACTCCTCGCCGTTGTACGTGACCTCGGTGCCGCCGTACTTGGAGTAGATGACGACGTCGCCTTCCTTGACATCCACGGGGATGCGGTTGCCCTTGTCGTCGATGCGGCCCGGGCCGACGGCCAGGACCTTGCCCTCCTGGGGCTTTTCCTTCGCAGTGTCGGGGATGACGAGACCGGAGGCCGTCGTCTCCTCGGCCTCGCTCCTCTGGACAACGATCTTGTCCTCGAGCGGTTTGATGTTCACGCTCACCGGGTTGACCTCCACGGGTCGTCGAAAGCGTTGGCAGGTACCTAGTTGGGTACGGCGCCTACCACCCCGCCGTCGCGGGTGCCGGGGCGTGTGCGGTGCCGTGCAATTAGCACTCTAGCCACGGGAGTGCTAGCCGCGCAACCAGGGTCGCACGCGCTCCCGTGCCTGGTCAGAGCACCGGCCCCTCGTGGCCCGGCGAAGAGGTCCAGTCCGGTGTCTCAGCACGCCCGGTAGCCAAACGTTCACCGGCTCATCACCCACACGGGAAGAAGTGGCCACTCGCGCCTCCCACGCTGGGTGAGTTCTGACTGTCCGACACCACGTTGGGAGTACGCGTGTCCCTATCCGGTGAGAACCGCTCCTTCACGACGTCCCGCCGGGGCGTGCTGGTCGGTGGTGCCGCGCTCGGCGCGGCCGCCGTCGCGACCGGCCTGCCGCTCGCCGCCACGGCTCAGGGCGCGGGCAGGCGGCGCTCCGGCGACCCGTTCACGCTCGGCGTCGCGTCCGGCGAGCCCGACCAGAACAGCGTCGTGCTGTGGACCCGCCTGGCCACCGACCCGCTCGCCGAGGACGGCCTCGGCGGCATGAGCGGCACCGTCGAGGTGGAGTGGGAGATCGCGCTCGACGAACGGTTCACGAGGATCGTGCGCCGCGGCACCGAACGGACCGGCGCCGACGCGGGCTACGCCGTGCACGCCGAGGTGGCCGGCCTGAAGCCGGGCTGGGAGTACTTCTACCGGTTCCGCACCGGCACCCACGTCTCCCCCGCGGGCCGCACCCGCACCGCACCACCTCCCGGGGTGCTCGGCTCGGGACTCGCGATGAGCTTCGCGTCGTGCTCGCAGTACGAACACGGCTACTTCACCGCCTACCGCCACCTCGCCGCCGACGAGCCGGACCTCGTGCTGCATCTGGGCGACTACATCTACGAGTACAAGGCCGACAGCTACGTCTCCCCCGACGGCAACGTCCGCGACCACCGCGGCCCGGAGACCGAGACGCTCGCCAACTACCGGCAGCGGCACGCGCAGTACCGCACCGACCCCGACCTGCAGGCCGCGCACGCCGTGGCGCCGTGGCTCGTCGTGCCCGACGACCACGAGGTGGACAACAACTGGGCCGGCGACGTGTACGAGAAGCCGGAGATCCCGCAGCCGAACTTCATCGAGCGCCGCGCCAACGCCTTCCGCGCCTACTACGAGAACATGCCGCTGCGCCGATCCCAGCTGCCGCAGGGCTCGCACATCCGCCTCTACCGCACGGTGAGGTGGGGTTCGCTGGCGAACTTCCACATGCTCGACACCCGCCAGTACCGCGACGACCAGGCGTGTGGCGACGGCTGGAAGGTGTGCGAGGACGCGGAGAACCCGGCGCGCACGCTTACCGGCCCCGAACAGGAGGCGTGGCTCGCCGAGCAGTTCCGCCGTTCCCGCGCCCGCTGGGACGTGCTGGGCCAGCAGGTGTTCTTCGCCCGCCGCGTCAACGGCTCGGGCGCGGTGAGCATGGATTCCTGGGACGGCTACCAGGGCTCGCAGGAACGGGTGACGCGGAGTTGGCTGGACGCTGGTGTGCGCAACCCGGTGGTGCTCACCGGTGACGTGCACACGCACTGGGCCAACGAGCTCAAGGCCGACTACGCCGACCCGGACAGCCCGGTGGTCGGCACGGAGCTGGTGACCACGTCGATCACGTCCGGTGGCAACGGTGCGGACTCCGACCCCGCCGACGACCCCAACCTGGCGCTCAACCCGCACATCAAGTTCCGCAACAACCAGCGCGGCTACGTCCGCACGCGGATCACGCGCGACGAGCTGCGCGCCGACTTCCGGGTGCTGGACCGGGTGACCGAGCCCGGCAGCCCGGTGCGGACGCGGGCGTCGTTCGTGGTCGCCGACCGGCGCCCGGGGCTCACCGAGGTGACGCCCCGCTGACGCCCGGGGCAAACGCCGTCCCGGCACCCCCCATCGAGGGGGTACGAACACCCGACGCCTCCGGCCGCCGGCCGAGCACGAGCTCGAGCCGCCGGCCGGGGGCGTCGTCTCCCGCGACGCCCGGTGATCGATCGACGCCGGCGTCGAAACACTCGGACGGGCGACGAAAGAACGTACCGACAAGATCAGCTACTGGGTAAGTTCCTCGCCACCCGCCTGCGAGGAGATCCATGGACGCCCTCACCCGTCGTACCGCCCTGCGCGCCGCCGCCGGAACAGCCGGCCTGGCCATGGCCGCACCCGGAGTCGCGACAGCCGCACCCGGCAACGCCCGGCAGCGCGCGTTCGCCGCGGCCGCCGAGGAATTCGGCGTGCCCGAACCGGTGCTGCTCGCTGTGTCCTACCTCACGTCCCGGTGGGACGCCCACGGCGGGAGGCCGAGCACCGGCGCGGGGTACGGCCCGATGCACCTGACCGACCTGCGCACGGCCGCGGCGGGCGGGAGCCACCACGACCAGGGCACCGAGGATCCGCGCGGCGACACGGCCCGCCCCGCATTGCGCCCGGCGACGCCGCCGCACACCGAGTCCGTGCCCGAGCTGCAGACCGTCGACCTCGCCTCGCGGCTCACGGGCGTGTCCCCGGCAACGCTGCGCACGGATCCGGCGCAGAACATCCGCGGCGGCGCCGCTGTCCTGGCCGCCTACCACCGGGAGCTGGGCGTCGGCGGGAGCCGGCCCGACGACTTCTACGGGGCCGTCGCCCGCTACAGCGGAGCGTCGACGGAGCCGGCCGCGGCGTTCTTCGCCGACGAGGTGTTCGCGGCGATCGCCTCTGGCTTGCAGCGCGTGACCGACGACGGCGAGCGGGTCCGCCTCGACGCCACCGAGGTCCGGCCCGACCGCTCCCAGCTGCGCTCACTCGGCCTGCGCATCGCACCCGCCACGTACCCGGAGGGCCCGGCCGGCCTGCCGGTCGAGTGGATTCCCGCGCCGTACCAAAAGCTTTCCGACGATCCGTCCCACTACGGCAACCACGACAAGGCGAACCGACCCGAGAGCCAGCGGATCAGGCACATCGTCATCCACGACACCGAGTGCTCCTACGACGCGGCGATCGGCCTCGTCCAGGACCCGGCCTACCTGGCCTGGCACTACACCGTCCGGTCCGCCGACGGCCACATCGCCCAGCACATCGAGACCAAGGACGTCGGCTGGCACGCGGGCAACTGGTACGTCAACGCGACGTCCATCGGCGTCGAGCACGAGGGCTACGCCGCGCAAGGGACCTGGTACACCGAGGCGATGTACCGGGCGTCGGCACGGATCGTGCGGTATCTGGCCGACACCTACGACATCCCGCTGGACCGGCACCACATCGTCGGCCACGACAACGTTCCGGCCGCGACGCCGGACCGGGTCGCCGCCATGCACTGGGATCCGGGCCCGTACTGGGACTGGGCGCACTACTTCGAGCTGCTCGGCGCTCCGCTGCGCCCGTGGCCGGGCTGGCACACGGGGCTGGTCATGATCACGCCCGACTTCGCGACCAACCGGCCCGCCTTCACCGGCTGTGATACCGAGAATCCGGCCGCGGCGTGCCCGGCCGCCGGCTCGTCGGCGATCGTGCTGCGCACCGAGCCACGCGAGGACGCGCCGCTGCTGTCCGACATCGGCCTGCACCCGGACGGCTCGCCCTCGACGATGGATGTGTCCGATGTGGGCAGCCGCGTCTCGACGGGTCAGGTGTACGCGGTCGCCGAGGTCCAGGGCGACTGGACCGCGATCTGGTACCTGGGGCAGAAGGGCTGGTTCCACAACCCGGCATCGGCGCCCACCGCGCGACCCACGCTGGGCGCCGTCGTGACCGCGAAATCCGACGGGATCGGTGTCTACGGTCGCGCCTACCCCGAGCCCGAGGCCTACCCGCCGGGCATCACCCCGCAGGAGCTGACGCCCCTGCAGTACACGATGCCCGCCGGTCAGCGCTATGCCGCGGGCCCGGTGGTGCCGTCGGAGTACTACGCGGCGACGACGTTCGACGCCGAGGAGCACGTCGTGGTGCGCGGCCGGACCAAGTACGTGCAGATCCAGTTCGGGCACCGGCTCGCGTACGTCAAGCTCGACGACGTGAGGCTGTCCCGGGTCTGACGGTCACAGGCAGACCGTGCTGACGGGCAGTGCCGGGTTCGCGGAGATGGTCAGCGGGCTCGGCGCGCACCCGGCGGCGACGACGTGCGCGCCGAGCGCGGCGATCATCGCGCCGTTGTCCGTGCACAGACGGGGCCGCGGCACGCGCAGCTCGATGCCCGCCTCCTCGCAGCGCTCCTTCGCCAGCGCCGACAGCCGCGAGTTGGCGGCCACCCCGCCGGAGATGACGAGCGTGCCGATGCCGGACTCGGTGGCCGCGCGGATCGCCTTGGCGGTGAGCACGTCGGCCACGGCCTCCTGGAACGACGCGGCGACGTCGGCGACCGGGATCTCCTCGCCGCGCGCCTCGGCGCCCTCGACCCAGCGGGCCACGGCGGTCTTGAGGCCGGAGAAGGAGAAGTCGAACTTGGGGTCGCGCGGCCCGGTCATGCCGCGCGGGAACGCGATGGCGCCCGGGTCGCCCTCCTTGGCGGCCTTGTCGATGGGCGGGCCGCCGGGATACGGCAGGTCGAGCACGCGGGCGACCTTGTCGTAGGCCTCCCCTGCCGCGTCGTCCACCGTGGAGCCGATCTCGGTGATCTTGCCCGCGATGTCCTCGACCCGCAGCAGCTGGGTGTGGCCGCCCGAGACGAGCAGCGCGAGACACGGCGTGGGCAGGGGGCCGTGCTGCAGCGTGTCGACGGCGATGTGGCCCGCGAGGTGGTTGACGCCGTAGAGCGGCACGTCGAGCGCGGCCGCGTAGGCCTTGGCCGCGGACACGCCCACCAGCAGCGCGCCGGCCAGCCCGGGCCCGGCGGTGACGGCGATGGCGTCCACATCGGACATCTCCAGCCCGGCGGAGGCGAACGCACGCCGGGTGGTGGGCACCATGGCCTCGAGATGGGCGCGGCTGGCGACCTCGGGCACGACGCCGCCGTAACGCGCGTGCAGCTCGACGCTGGAGGCGACCTCGTCGGCGAGCAGCTCCACGGTGCCGTCGTCGTGCAGCCGGACCAGCCCGACGCCGGTCTCGTCGCATGAGCTCTCGATGCCCATGATGATCTTCGGCATCAGCGGGCGACCTCCTGTGTCTGCCTGGCCGGGCGCATCATCGTGTAGGCGTCCGCGCCGGATGGCTGGTAGTAGCGCTTGCGCAGCCCGATCCGCTCGAAGCCGTGCTTCTCGTAGAGGCGGATCGCGCTGTCGTTGTCGGTGCGCACCTCGAGGAACACGGGCGCGGCGAGCTCGTCGGCACGCTCCAGCAGGGCGCGCAGCAGCTCCGTCCCCACGCCCTGGCCCTGGTATTCGGGCAGGACGCCGATCGTGTGCACGCTGGTCTCCCAATCGCCGGGCCTGCCCGCTCTGGCCAGCCCCGCGTAGCCGACGACCTCGCCGGTGTCGCTCAGGGCGACGAGGTAGTAGCCGCCCGCGTCGAGCTCGGAGTGGAACGCGGCGGCAGGCCACGGGCTGTCCCCGGCGAAGAGCACCTTCTCGATCTCGGCGCACCGGCGGACGTGCCGCCTGCGCAGCGGTTCCAGTCTCACGGGGTGGTCACCCGCTTCCGGGCACCGGGCTCGGCGGCGTCGGGCCTGCGCAGGTACAGCGGCGTGAGCGGGGCGGGCTGGTCACCGGCGAGGATGGCCGCACGGGCGGCGCCGACGATGCCGAGCGGCGTGGGCTGCTCGTGGTCGAGCACGCGCGGCGCGGGATCGGTGTGCAGCTCGGTGATGTCGTCACGACGGCCGACGTGCGGGCCGCCGGTGCGGGTGCCCTCGGCGTCGTAGGTGGCCCAGTAGACCTCGCGGCGGCGGGCGTCGGTGAGGACGAGGAACGGCTCCCCCTCCTCGGCGCCCGCGGCGATGGCGTCGAGGGTGCACACGGGGTAGGCGGGGATGCCGAGGCTGTGGGAGAGCGCGGCGGCGCTGACCATGCCCGCGCGCAGGCCGGTGTAGGGCCCGGGGCCCACGCCGCAGGCGATGGCGCCGAGGTCGCGCAGTCCTATGCCGGCGTCGCGGGCGGCGTCGAGCACGTGCGGGGTGAGCAGCTCGCCGTGCGCGCGGGCGTCGAGCGTCACGCGCTCGGCGAGAACCGTGGCGCGCTCGGCGTCCACGGCGACGACCCCGGCGGTGACCGCGGGCGTGGCGGTGTCGATGGCGAGAACTAGCACTCTCCGAGCGTACGACCAGCCGCTCGGGTTTCGCGCGCAGCCTGGTCGGCGGGGCCGGGGCGCCATGTCGACATCTCGCCGGGGGATGTGCGCTGATCGGCGTCTGGGCGGCGGGGCGCCCGGAAGGCATCATGGTCGCGGTGGCCTCGTCGACCAAAGGAGATCGGTGACTGTGCTCTTCCCCGCGCTCATGAAGCGATCGGACACGATGGCGCTGCGCTTCGGCGAGCGGGACCTCACCTACCGCGAGCTGGCGGACGCGGCGGGTGCGCTCGCGCGCCGGCTCGACGGCCTGAACCGCGTCGCGGTGTGGGCGACCCCCAGTCTCGAGACGAGTGTCGCCGTGGTCGCCGCGCTGCTGGCGGGCGTGCCCGCGGTGCCGCTGAACCCGAAGATCGGCGAGCGCGAGCTGGCCCACATCGTGTCCGACAGCCGGCCGGAGCTGGTGCTGGCGGAGCCCGGCGCGCAGCTGCCGGCAGGGTTGCGAGGTGTGCGCGCGGAGGAGGTGGGCCTCGGCGGTTCGGCCGGGGAGCTGCCGCCGGAACCGGATGGCGAGGCACCCGCGCTGATCGTCTACACGTCCGGCACGACCGGAGCACCCAAGGGCGTGGTGCTGCCGCGCCGGGCGATCGCGTCGACCCTGGACGCGCTGGAGGACGCCTGGCAGTGGACCGAGCAGGACGTGGTGGTGCACGGGCTGCCGCTGTTCCACGTGCACGGGCTGATCCTGGGTGTACTCGGCCCGCTGCGCCGGGGCGGGGCGGTGCGGCACCTCGGAAAGTTCTCCACGGACGCGCTCGCGAAGGCGCTGTCGGAGGACGGCACGATGATGTTCGGCGTCCCGACCATGTACCACCGCATCGCCGAGGAGGTCGGCGACGATCCCGCGCTCGCCGACGCGCTGCGCGGCGCGCGACTGCTCGTGTCGGGCTCGGCGGCCCTGCCGGTGCACGACCACCAGCGCATCGCGGCCGCGACCGGGCAGCAGGTCGTCGAGCGCTACGGGATGTCGGAGACGCTCATGAACACCAGCGTGCGTGCCGACGGCGAGCGCAAACCGGGCACGGTGGGCGTGCCGCTGCGGGGCGTCGAGCTGCGGCTGGTCGACGAGGCGGGCACGCCGATCGAGACCAGCGACGGCGAGACCGTGGGCGAGATCCAGGTGCGCGGGCCGAACCTGTTCAGCGAGTACCTCAACCGCCCGGACGCGACGGCCGAGGCGTTCGACGACGGCTGGTTCCGCACCGGCGACATGGCGACCCGCGACGCCGACGGCTACCTCAAGATCGTCGGGCGCAAGAGCACCGACATCATCAAGAGCGGCGGCTACAAGATCGGCGCGGGCGAGATCGAGAACGCGCTCCTGGAGCACCCGGGGGTCGCGGAGGCCGCCGTCACCGGCGAGTCCGACGACGACCTGGGTGAGCGGATCGTGGCGTGGGTGGTGCCTGCCGGCGACCCGCCCGCGGAACAGGACCTCGTGGATCACGTGGCGCGGCTGCTGACCCCGCACAAGCGACCGCGGGTGGTGCGGTACCTGGATGCCTTGCCGCGCAACGACATGGGCAAGGTGATGAAGCGGGCACTCGGTGGCTGAGTCCGCTCGCGCCGTGATCGAGGACGTCACGTCGGCGTTCACCGAGCTCCCCGCGGTGGACAGTTCGTCCGGTGTGGACGGTCCGATCGGCTGGCCCGGCTACGACGACGCCCGCGCCCGTGCGGCCGAGCGCACGGGTGAGCGCGAGTCGGTGGTGTGCGGGGTCGGCAAGGTCGGCGGCACCGAGGCCGTGTTGATCGCGTTCGAGTTCGGTTTCCTGGGCGGGTCGCTGGGCGAGCGCACCGGGGCGCGGATCGAGGGCGCGTTCACTCGGGCCCGGGAGCTGGGGGTGCCGGTGGTGTCGCTGATCGCGACCGGCGGCAGCCGCATGCAGGAGGGCATGCGGGCGCTGACGCAGTTGCAGCGCATCGCTCGGCAGGCCGCGTCGGCCCGGGCAGCGGGTCTGCCGCAGATCGCGGTGCTGTGTGACCCGACGACGGGCGGCGGCTGGGCCACGCTCGGCGGCGGCGCGGATGTGACGCTCGCGCTGCGCGGCGCGCAGGTCGGGTTCGCCGGGTCGCGGGTGCGCCCGCCCGGCGATCCGGTGGCGTACACGGCGGAAGGGCAGCTCGCGGCGGGGCAGCTCGACGCGCTGGTCGAGCCAGCCGACCTGCGGATTCGGCTGGAGCGCTGGCTGGCCTTGTTGACGAACCCGGCGCCGGGTGAGCCGCCACCGCCCGCGGCGCTCGGAACGGCGGAGTTGCCGGACACGGGCTGGGCCGCCGTCCGGCGGGCCCGGGCAGCCGAACGCCCGCGCGCGGAGTCCTATCTGGACATCTACTTCGAGTGGCGGGAGGAGCTCAGCGGCGACCGGTGTGGTGGCGTCGACGCGGGGGTCCGGTGCGGCTTCGGCCACCGGGACGGCGTGAGCATCGCGTACGCGGCGCAGTGCGGCACGCCGACGCGACCGGCGGGGTTCCGCACCGCGGCACGGTTGGTGCGGCTGGCCGACCGGCTCGGCATCCCCGTGCTGACGCTGGTGGACACGCCGGGCGCGGCCAACGACGCGGCGGCCGAACGCGCGGGCGCGGGTCCGGCGATCGCCGAGCTGTTCGGGGCCGTGGCGGCGGCGCGGGTGCCGGTGACGACGCTGGTGATCGGCGAGGGCGGCTCCGGCGGCGCGCTCGCGTTCGCCGCACCGGGACGCACGTGGGTCACGCCGGACGCCTACTTCTCCGTGACGTCACCGGAAGCGGCGGCCTCGATCCTCAAACGCCCCGACGAGGACGTCCCCGCCGTGGCGAACCAGCTCCGCCTACGGCCACAGGACCTCGTCGACCTCGGCATCGCCCGCGGAATCGTCACACCCGCCCGGTAACGTGAAATCAGGGGCGCCCCTGTGTGGTGTGAACGGACCGTTCACGCCGCCATCCCACGGACGGGCCACGCAGGCGGAGCGGACTCGGCCCGCAGGCGGAGCAGAGCCGGGCCACGCAGGCGGAGCAGAGCCGGGCCGTGCCGCCTCCCGCGACCACCCGCGCAGCCACAGCAGAACCGCCCGGCTAACGCCGCGAGCCGACCGGCCGAACCCGCCCCGCTACCGTCCAGCCCTCCGCCCAGGCCACCCACCGGACGAGGTCACGCCGCGAAGCTCAGCTCACCGACCCGCGAGGTCCAGGTGCCGCGCGGCTCCAGATCCACGGTCCGCACGTCGTCGGGCTTGCGGTCGATGCGCACGACGAGGTGGTCCTCCGACAGCCGCTCGGCCAGCCCCTCGCCCCACTCGACCACCAGCGCAGCCTGTTCCAGGTCCGTGTCGAGATCCAGATCGTCCAGTTCGGACAGATCGCCGCCGAGCCGGTAGGCGTCCACATGCACCAGTGGAACGCCTCGCGCGCCGGCGGGATGCACCCGCGCGAGCACGAACGTCGGCGAGCTCACCCGGCCGGACACTCCCATGCCGTCGGCGATCCCGCGTGTCATCGTCGTCTTGCCCGCACCCAGGGGCCCCGCGAGCAGCACCAGGTCACCGGCCCGCAGCACACGCCCCAACGACCGTCCGAATCGGATCGTGTCGTCCGCCGTCCGCAATTCGATGCTCATCTGCGCCACCATCGGATCTTCCGTCGCCGCCGTTGCCCGTCGATCCCCGCACACGCCTGCACGAGGTCGATGACATGACTGTTGACCAGGTCGGGCTGTTCGAGATGCACCATATGCCCAGCGCCACGGACCCGCAGCACCGCGGCGTCCGGCAGCTCGGCAGCGATGCGCTCGGTGTGGGGGTACGGCGTCACCCGGTCGGCGTCCCCTCCCACCACGAGCGTATGCACGTGCTTGAGCCCGGCGAGCGCGGCGTAGCGGTTGTGGCTGCCCAGCGTGTCCGTGAACTTCGCCAGCTGCTGCACCGGGGACACCGCCAGCATCTGCAGCATGAAGTCGACGAGCTCGGACGACACCTCGCGCTTGCCGAACGCGAGCCGCCGCACCGCGTGCCGCGTCAGCTGGCTGCCCGCCGCGCGCACGAACTCGACCAGCCCCGGCTGCCAGCCGGCGAGCTCTCCGACACCCCGTGTCAACGGGTTGTACTTCGACAGCAACGACCTCGGCAGTCCCCGGCTGCCCACCTCGCCGGCGGCAGTGGCGATCAGCACCACGCCGCGGACCTGGTCCTCGAACAGTTCCGGGCACGCCTGGGCCAGCTCCATGATCACCATGCCGCCCATGGAGTGTCCCAACAGGACAATCGGCTCCCCGGGCGCGACCGCCCGCACCACCGCGTGCAGGTCCGCGGCGAGCTGTTCGATGGTGCTCGCCGCGGCGTCCGCGGGCGCCGACTCGCCGTGCCCACGATGGTCGTAGTAGATCTGCCGCACGCGGGGCATGCGCAACGCGCCGAGTGCCTTGCGCTGGTAGTGCCAGCTCAGCCGGGACAGCGCGAAGCCGTGGACGCCCACCACCGTCACGGCAGGCCTGCCCCCGTCCGCCGGGTCGATCTCCTCCACCGAGATCGGCGTGCCGTCGTCGGCGGCGACCGTGGAGACGCGACCGGGCGCGAGGCCGCCCAGTGGCGGGTCCGCGGCGGAGGAGGACTCCGTCGCGCCCACGGGGCAGGACGCCATCAGGCCTCCCCCACGTAGCGCCGGCGGACGCGCGGGCGGTACATGCCGGTGACGATCTCGTAGTCGATGGTGCCGATCGTCTCGGCCCACTCCGTCGCCGTCGGCCCGCCGTCGCGGCCCGTACCGAAGAGCACGACCTCGGCGCCGATCTCGGGCTCGTCGTCGCCGCAGTCCACGACGAGCTGGTCCATGCACACCCGGCCCGCGACCGGTCTGCGCCTGCCACCGAGCCACACGTCCATGCGCCCGGACAGCGTCCGCGGAACGCCATCGGCATAGCCGACCGGAACCAGCGCGAGCGTGGTGTCCCGCGGCGCCGTCCACGTCAGCCCGTACGAGACCGACTCGCCCGCGGCGATCCGCTTGGTGAGCACCACGCTCGACCGGAACGTCATCGCGGGCACCAGGTCCTCCGGCTGCGGCACCGGGTTCAGGCCGTACATCGCGATACCCGGGCGCACGAGGTCGAAATGCAGGTCGGGGCGCGTCAGCGTCGCGGCCGAGTTCGCCAGATGCCGCAGCGGGTCGAGGCCCGCGTCGCGCGCGATCGCGTAGGCGTCGGCGAACCGCTCCGCCTGCCGGTCGATGGACGGATGCCCCGGCTCGTCGGCGGCCGCCAGGTGCGACCACATCGCCACGACCTCGATGCCCGGCTCGGCGGCCGCGGCCTTCACCAGCGCGGGCCACAGCTCGGCCGGACACCCGCTGCGGGACAGGCCCGTGTCGATCTTGAGATGCACCCGCGCGCGCTTGCCCGCCCGAGCCGCCGCGGACGCCACCCTCGCCAGCTCCGCGGCCGAACTCACCGACAGGTCGATGTCGTTCGCGACGCCGGGCAGGAAGTCCACGTCGGCGGTGTCGAGCCAGCTGAACAGCCGCGTCGTCACCCCGGCGCGGCGCAGCTCCAGCGCCTCGGCCAGCGAGCACGCCCCGAGCCACGTCGCACCCGCGCGCACCGCCGCCTGTGCGACGGGCAACGCGCCGTGGCCGTAGGCGTCGGCCTTGACCACCGCCATCGTCTCCGCACCCGACGCGGCCGCGCGCGCGGCGAGCAGGCCGACGTTGTGCCGGATGGCGGCCAGGTCGATGACGACCTCGGCGCGAGGGTGGTCAGCTGTCATGGCGATTCCGGCTTCTTGCGCTCGGGGGTGGCAGAACACGCTGCGGCACGTGATGCGGTCGGCCGCCACTTACCGGGCGGCACCCGTCATTTTCCCACATCGGCTCACTGGTCATGCAGGAGTCGGCGGGCGCAGCGGTGCCGGTCGCGGATCTCGGCGCCGTCGGCGGCCGCCCCGGCCGGCGGCGCGGGGAGTTCGAGAGCGCCGCCGCGGGAGCGCCACGACGGCGGTGCGGCCGTCCCGGCCAGCGCCCATGCCGCCTGCCGCGCCGCCCCGACCGCCACGTGCTCGGCGGGCTCGCACACCACCACCGGCACACCGAAGACGAGTGGTGCGATGTTGCGCACACTCTCCGATTGGGCGGCTCCACCGATCAACAGCACCCGGCGCACCGTGATGCCCTGGTCACGCACCGCGTCGAGCCCGGCCGCCAGTCCGCAGAGCATGCCCTCCACGGCGGCGCGTGCCAGGTTCTCCGGCGTCATGTTCGTCCGCCGCAACCCGAGCAGCGTGCCGCTGGCGTCCGGCAGGTTCGGGGTCCGTTCGCCGTCGAGATACGGCAGCAACGTGAGCCCGCCCGCGCCCGGTTCCGCGCCGAGCGCCAGCCGGTCGAGCTCGGCGAGGTCGACACCGAGCATCCCGGCGGTCGCCGTCAGCACCCGGGCGGCGTTGAGCGTGCACGCCAGCGGAAGGAAACGCCCCGTCGCGTCGGCGAACCCGGCGACCGTGCCGGTCGCGTCGGCCGGCGGCGTCTCGCTCACGCCGAACACCGTGCCGCTGGTGCCCAGCGACACCGCCACGTCACCGTCGCCGAGTTCGAGCGCCAGCGCGGCCGCCATGTTGTCGCCGGTTCCCGCCGACACCAGCCGCCCGTCCGGCGTGTGCCCGGCGGGTTCGGCCGGCCCGAGCACCTTCGGCAGCTCCGGGGTGCGCCCACCGAACGCCATGCCGAGGATGTCGGTGCGGTAGCGGTCCTCGGCCGGGGAGAAGTAGCCGGTGCCCGAGGCGTCACCGCGGTCGGTCACGGCGTCGCCGCCGGTCAGCCGCCAGGTGAGCCAGTCGTGCGGCAACAGCACCCGGGCCACCCGGTCGGCCGCGTCGGGCTCGTGCTCGGCGAGCCAGCGCAGTTTCGTCACGGTGAAGCTCGCGACGGGCACCGAGCCAACGGCCTCCGCCCACGCTCCCGGGCCGCCCAGCTCGGTCGTCAGGTCCTCGGCGGCCTTGGCCGAGCGGGTGTCGTTCCACAGCAGCGCGGGCCGCACCACCTCGCCGTCGGCGTCCAGCGTCACCATGCCGTGCTGCTGCCCGGCGACGCCGATCGCGGCCACCCCGTCGAGCAACCCACCGGCGGCCGACTCGAACGCCGACCACCACTGCGCCGGGTCCACCTCGGTGGCGTCGGGATGCTTTGCGCGGCCCGAGCGCACGACCTCGCCGGTCCGCGCGTCGCAGACCATCACCTTCGTCGACTGCGTCGAGGAGTCGACGCCCGCGACGAGAACCTCGCCGGTGCTGTTCATCGCTGTCCGCTCTCCTGCTCGCTCACCACGCCGGCCAGCGCCACCCGGCTGCCGCACGCACGCACCGCGGCGAGCTCGTCGTCGGGTGCCGCATCGTCGACGATCACCAGGTCGTAGCCGCCCGCATCACCGTAGGCGTAGGTGGCGGTCCGGCCGAATTTGGAGTGGTCGGCCACCAGCACGTTGCGCCCGCACACCTCCAGCGCCACCTCCTTCAGTTCCGCGTACTCGCGCACCGGGTGGTACAGCCGCCCGGCCGCGATCGCGGTCGCCGACACGAACCCGACGTCCGCGCGGATGCGGCGCAGGCCGGCCAGCGTGTCCGGACCGATGCACGAGTCGAACTCCGTGTACCGGCCGCCCAGCAGGTGCACCTCGGCGCGGTCGCCGGCGAGGCGCGCGATCTCCGGGGAGTTGGTCACCAGGACGAGCCGCTCCATCGCGGCGAGCCTGCGGGCGAGCGGGAACAGCGTCGTGGAGTCGTCGAGGAACACCGTCTGCCCCGGCCGCACCTCGCGCGCGGCCAGCGCGCACAGCGCCTCCTTCTCCCGCACCCGCAGACCCTCACGGAACCGTTTCGCCGTCTCCATGGTCAGTGCCGGGTAGGCGGCGACCCGCCCGCGCAGCTTGCGCAGCAGCCGCCGTCCGGCGAGGTCGTCGAGGTCGCGGTGCATGGTCATGAGGCTGACGCCGAACCGCCGGGTGAGCTCGTCGATGCGAACCTCGCCGAGCTCGATGACCGCCCGCAGGATCGCCTGCCTGCGCCGCTCGACCGCGGCGTCCGGCGGGCGCGTTCTAGGCACCCGGTACCACCACGGGCTTGATGACCGTGTCGTCGCGCGCCGCCACGGTCAGCGCCTGTTCGGCGTCCCGCAGCGGGAAGCGGTGCGTGACCAGCCGGTCCAGCTGCACGTCGCCGCGCGCGGCGAGCTCGATCGCGGCCGGCCACGTGTTGGCGTAGCGGAACGTGCCGGTCAGCTCGATCTCGAAGCCCTGGACATGGGCGAGCGGCAGCGGGATCTCATCCCCGCCCATGCCGACCAGCACCGCGCGCCCGGCGCGGCCGAGCTGCCGGATCGCCTCACCGATCGCGGCGGGCACCCCGGAGCATTCGAGCAGCACGTCCGGCTCGTATCCGGAGTCGGCGAGCCGGGTCGCCGACACGTCGACGGTGCCCGTGGCGCCGAGCTCCTCGGCGACGCGCAGGCGGTTGGCGTTGACGTCGGTGACCACGACCTCGGAGGCCCCGAACGCCCGCGCGGTCTGGGTCGCGACGAGGCCGATGGGACCGGCTCCCGTCACAAGCACACGCGAACCGGGCGCCACCCGGCCCTTGCGGCACGCCCACACGCCCACCGACAGTGGTTCGAGCAGGGCCGCGGCCTCGTCGCTCAGGCTGTCCGGCACCGGGTGGGCGTACTCCTCCCGCAGCACCACGTACTCGCAGAAGGCACCGTCGATGGGTGGCGTGCCGAAGAACCGCATGTGCGGGCAGAGGTTGTACCGGCCGAGCCTGCACTGGGCACACCGCGAGCACGGCACGCCCGGCTCCAGCGACACGCGCTGCCCGGGTTCGTGCAGGGTCGCGCCCTCGCCGCGGGCGACGACCACGCCGCTCGGCTCGTGACCGAGCACCAGTGGCCGCTTCACGACGAAGTCGCCGATCCGCCCGTGTTCGTAGTAGTGCACGTCCGAGCCGCAGGTCCCCACGGCCAGCACCCGCACCAGCACCTCACCCGGGCCGGGGACGGGCACCGGCCGCCGCACGGTCTCGACGTCGTGGACGCCGTTCAGCACGGACACGGTCATGGAGTCGGGCACGTCGGTCACGGCGCCCTTCTTACCAGAACACGGACCGTTCTTAACACGTAACTCGATAACTCAGGGCAGGTACGAGCGCACCCGGCGCAGCGCGTCCGGCACCGCGGCCAGCACCGCCGACGCCGACGTCGGCACGCCCCCGGCCGCGATCTCGCCAGCCCGCGCGTGCACGTCCGCCGCCACACCCGCCGCCAGCCACGGGTCCAGGCCGGCAGCCAGCAGCGCACCCGTGATGCCGGACAGCACATCGCCCGACCCGGCCGTCGCGAGCCACGACCCACGCGCGGTGTTGGCCAGCACCCGCCCGTCCGGGGCGGCCACAAGTGTGCAGTGCCCCTTGAGCAGCACCACGGCGTCGAACCGCCGGGCTGCCTCCCGCACCGCGGTGACCCGGTCCGGGCCCGGCGGCGCACCGGTCAGCCGCTCGAACTCGCCGTCGTGCGGGGTCAGCACCAGCGGGGTGTCCGGATCGCGCGCGTCGAGCACCTCGGGCCGCCGGGCGAGGATCGTGATGGCGTCGGCGTCGGCGCACACGGGCACGCCCTGCCCCAGCACGTGGGCGAGCACCTCGAAGCCGTCCCGGCCCGTGCCGATACCGGGCCCGACCACCCAGGACTGGGCCCGTCCGGCATCGAACACCGACCCGGTGGCCACCACCTCCGGCCAGTGAACGCGCACCACGTCGGCGACCGGCCCCGCGTAGCGGACCATGCCCGACGTCGCCCGCACCGCAGCTCCCGCCGACAGCACGGCCGCCCCCGGATACGCCGAGGACCCCGCGGCGACACCCGTGACGCCCTGGCTGTACTTGTTGTCGGCCGGGCCGGGCAGCGGCCACGCGGCCGCGACGTCGGCGGCGTCGAGCACCACCAGATCCGGCTCCCCCAATTCGGGACCGAGGCCGATGTCCACCAGCGTGACGTCGCCGCAGCGGTCCGGGTTGAGCACGTGCACCGGCTTGCGGGCGCCGAACGTCACCGTGCTCGTCGCCCGCACCGCCGGACCGTCGACGGCGCCGGTGTCCGGGTCGACCCCGCTCGGCAGGTCGACCGCGAGCACGGGTGCGTCGACCCGCTCGAACACCGCCGCCGCGTCGGCGCGCAGCGGCCCCTGGGCGGAGATACCGACGACACCGTCGATCACGAGGTCGGCGCGCTCGATCCACTGTGGATACTCGCCGGGTGCGAGCACCCGCCCGCCCGCGCGCACGAGCGCGTCGAGCCCCCGCGGATGCGCCTTCTCCGGGTTGAGCAGGACCGCGGCGACACCGACCCCGCGCCTGCACAGGAACGAGCCCGCCCACAGCGCGTCTCCGCCGTTGTTGCCCGCGCCGACCACCAGCACCACCCGGCGGCCCGACACCGCTCCGGTGTGCTCGGCCAGCATCCGCGCGGCCCGCAGTGCGACCCCGTGAGCCGCGCGCCGCATGAGCGCGCCTTCCGGCGTGCGCGCGAGCAGGCGGTCCTCGGCCTGCCGCACATGGTCAGTGGTCCAGATACCCCGCACGGTTCGAATGTAGCGGGGCTACTCGACCGTCACCGACTTCGCCAGGTTGCGGGGCTTGTCGACGTCGTAGCCGCGGGCCCGCGCGATCTCGGCGGCGAACACCTGCAACGGCACCGTGGACACCAGCGGCTGCAGCAACGTCGGCACGGCGGGCACCTCCACGAGCTCGTCGGCGTAGGGCCGCACCGTCTCGTCGCCCTCCTCGGCGATGACGATCGTGCGGGCGCCCCGGGCCTGGATCTCGCTGATGTTGGAGACCAGCTTCGCGTGCAGCACCGCGCGGCCCCGCGGCGAGGGCATCACCACGACCACCGGCAGGCCCTCTTCGATCAGGGCGATCGGGCCGTGTTTCAGCTCGCCGGCTGCGAAGCCCTCGGCGTGCATGTAGGCCAGTTCCTTGAGCTTGAGCGCACCCTCCAGCGCAACCGGGAACCCGACGTGCCTGCCGAGGAACAGAACCGCCTTCGAGTCGGCCAGCCGCCGGCCGAGGTCCCGCACCTGGTCCACAGTCGACAGTACTTTGTGGACGGCGGCGGGCATGGCCTCCAGGTCGGCGAACTCGCGGGCCACCTCGTCCGGGTACTTGGTGCCGCGGGCCTGCGCGAGCGCGAGGCCGACGAGGTAGTTGGCCGCGATCTGGGCGAGGAACGCCTTGGTGGACGCCACCCCGATCTCCGGCCCGGCATGCGTGTACAGCACGGCGTCGGACTCGCGCGGGATCTGGGCGCCGTTGGTGTTGCAGACGGCGAGCACGCGCGCCTTTTGCTCGCGGGCGTGCCGCACGGCCTCCAGGGTGTCGGCCGTCTCACCCGACTGCGACACGGCGACCACCAGCGTGTCGCGGTCGAGCACCGGGTCGCGGTAGCGGAACTCGCTGGCGAGCTCCACCTCCACCGGCAGCCGGCACCAGTGCTCGATGGCGTACTTCGCGACCAGGCCGGAGTGGTAGGCCGAGCCGCACGCCACCACGAACACCTTGTCGACGTCGCGCAGGTCCTGGTCGGACATGCGCTGCTCGTCGAGCACGATGCGGCCGGAGTCGAAGTGCCCGCGCAGCGTGTTGGCCAGCGCGTCGGGCTGTTCCTCGATCTCCTTGAGCATGAAGTACTCGTGGCCGCCCTTCTCGGCGGCCGAGAGGTCCCAGTCGACGGTGAACGGCTTGCCCTGGGCGGGCTCGCCCGCGAAGTCGGTGACCTCGTAACCCTCGCGCGTGATGACCACGAGCTGGTCCTGCCCGAGCTCCACGGCCTCGCGGGTGTGCTCGATAAACGCCGCCACGTCGGACGCCACGAACGTCTCGCCCTCGCCGACGCCCACCACCAGCGGCGACGACCGGCGTGCCGCGACGATGAGGTCCGGGTGGTCGGCGTGCGTGACGACGAGCGTGAACGCCCCCTCGAGCCGGCGGCACACCGCCCGCACGCTGGCGGGCAGGTCGCCCGCGGTGTCGCCCTTGTCGTAGGCCCGCGCGATCAGGTGGGCGGCCGTCTCGGTGTCGGTGTCGCTGGCCAGTTCGACGCCGTCGTCCTCGAGCTCGGCCCGCAGGGTGGCGAAGTTCTCGATGATGCCGTTGTGCACCACGGCCACGCGCTCGGTGGCGTCGCGGTGCGGGTGGGAATTGCGGTCGATCGGGGCACCATGGGTGGCCCAGCGCGTGTGCCCCATGCCCGCGGTGCCGAGGAACATGTGCCGCCCGGTGGCGTCGAGCGCGGCTTCCAGGTTGGCCAGCCTGCCCGCCTTGCGTTCGACGGTCAGGCTCCCCGCACCGTCGAGCACGGCGACGCCCGCCGAGTCGTACCCGCGGTATTCCATCCGGCGCAGCCCGCCGAGCACCACGTCCAGCGCCTGCCGATGCCCGACGTATCCCACGATTCCACACACGCCCACCAGCGTAACGACACAGCGTGATCGTCCCTCCCCGGCACGGCACGCGACGTTTCCGCAGGCTCCTGGCCAGGCATGGCTGCCCGAGCGCAGTCGGTCGGCTACTCTCCAGCCATGGCCAGCAAGGCGAAGCAGTTGCTCGAGGACCTCTCCGTTCCCGGGCCGCACGAGGTGCTGCGCGGTGACCTCGCGCTCGTCGGGCTTCCCGGCGTGGTGTACACGCCGCGTGATGGCCTGAACCTGCCTGCGATCGCGTTCGGCCACGGCTGGCTGCAGCCGCCCGGCCGCTACCGCGAGCTGCTGCGTCACCTCGCCAGCTGGGGCATCGTCGCCGCCGCACCGGCGACGCAGCGCGGCCCGCTGCCGTCCCACCGGCTGTTCGCGGCCGACCTCCGCACGACCCTCGACGTGGTCACCGGCGTGCGGCTGGGCCCGGCGGGCATCAGCGTGGACCCGCGCAAACTCGGTGTCGCCGGCCACTCGACCGGTGGCGGGGCGGCGGTGCTGGCCGCCGCGGCCGAGGGCGAGCCGCACATCAAGGCGGTCGCGACCTTCGCCGCCGCGCAGACCCTGCCCCCGGCGAGCGCGGCCGCGCGGCTGGTGCAACAACCCGGTCTGCACCTGGTCGCCGACGACGACCTCGTCGCACCGGCCAAGGGCAACGCCGAGGCGATCGCCCAGGAATGGGCGGGTCCGGTGCAGCTGCGCACCCTGCCCAAGTCGTCGCATCTCGGGGTCACCGAGGGCGCGCACTGGAGCCAGCTCGTGCTGCACGGCAAGCCGCACCGGGCCACCCAGCGCACCGTGCGCGCGCTGTTCACGGCGTTCTTCCTGACCCACCTGACGGGCACGGACACCTACCAGCCACTGCTGGACGCCGACCTCAAGGCCGCCAAGCTGGAGCCGGCGGCCGAGCTCGCCGTCGGCTGAGCTCGGCTACCGAAGCCAGTTGTTGTTCGAGAAATCGTCGTCGTCGAACGTGTCGTCCGGCCGCGCGTGCCGACCCTGGGAACGCCGCACCGGCGGCTCGGGCCGGGCGGGCGGCGAGGGTGGCGGCGCCGACTCGGTCGCCGGCTCGTCGCCGTCGGCGCCGAACCGGAACGTGGTGTCTTTCGTCTCCGCGCGCTGCATCCACTGATTGCCCGCATTCGGATCATCTTTCGCCTCGGCCCGCTCGGCGGCACGCTCGTCGAGCTCCTTGCTGTGTGTCTCGTTCGCCCGACGGCGTTCCTCGGCTCGCTCGGCGAGCTCTCGCGACGTCGCCGCAGCCCGTTCGGAAATCGTCGCCGAGGCCGCATGCACGCGCGAGCGGGTTTCGGCAAGCCGCTCGACCAGGCGTGGGTCGACGTTCGAGGTCATATTGGCAACTCCCCCTCCGGTCGGTCGACTCACCGGTCGAACCGCACTGACGTGTCCGTGTCGTCACCCAACGAGCCACTGATCCGGTTGGCCGAGGCGCTCGTCTCGAACAGGCTGCCGTCGATGCGGAACGGGTTGCTGCGCTCCTGGTCGTCACCCTGACCACCGCCGGCACCGCCCATGGCACCCATGCCGCCCATCATGCCCATGCCGCCCGCGCCGGCGGCCATGCCGGCGCCGCCGCCCTGGGCCGGTGTGGAGTCGCCCATGCCGCCGGGTGCCGCGCCGAGACCGGCCCCGGCGGGAACGGCGTGCGGGTCCGCGCCCGCCTGGATGCCTCCGCTGAGCGCTTCGCCCGGACCGGAGCCGCCGAAGAGCGACTGGGCGGCATCGAACTCGCCGCCGCCACCGCTGGTGCTACCGACAGCCTGCGGAGACGTCGTCTGCTCGGCGTGCGCCTCGGCGTCGGAACCACCCGCGACGGCCCCCTCGGCCTCCGGGGAACCGCCGCCGGCCGCGCCCGGCTCCACCAGGCCGTCTCCACCACCGAAGCCCACCGAACCGCTGACGGACCCAGCGGGCGCGGACGAGCCAGCAGCGGCGCCGTCCGGCTGCCCTGGGCCTTCTCCTCCGTCGAGGTCCACCGAACCGCTGACCGAGCCGGCACCGGACACCGCCGCGCCACCGGTTCCGCCACCGGACGCACCACCGTCGGCGAACGGGTTCTCGCCCTGCGCCGGCATCGGGCGGATCCCGTCGCGGACCGGGCCACCTCCAGCGCCTGCGGCCGGGGTCTCGCTCCTCGCCTCACCCAGCGTGTAGGTGGTGGGCGGCGGGTTGCCGTCGTCGACCGTGACCTTGGTCGGCCCGTCCGGGCCGTCCGGCTGCTCCGCGGTGATCTTGAGGTTGCCGTCCTCGATGTGGATCTTGCCGTCGGGGCCGGGACGGTAGACCTGCTCGTCGCCTGCGCCGGGCTCGGCTCCCGTACCCGGCTCGCCGCCCGGCTCGGAGCCCTGCGGACCGAAACCCTCGTCGCCGCGGAGGTCCTCCACGCCGGTACCGAAGTCGAGCTTGTAGTCCTTGGCCTCGCCGGAGCCGTCGTCGACGGAGATCGCCATCTTCCCCTGGTCGTCGGGTTCTTCGAGCTCGAGCGTGTGCTCGCCCTTCTCGACGGTCAGGGTGTCCCGGTCGCCACCGGCGTCCTTGACCGGCTCCCCGGTCTCCGGGTCGATGGGGTACGGCTTGCCGGTCTCCGGGTCGACCTCGAGCGGTTTGCCCGTGACCGGGTTCGTGCCCGTCCCGGCCTCGCCCTCGAGCTCGGGCGGCTTCATCTCGGGCATCCCGCCGGCCCCTGGCGCGCCACCGGTTCCACCGCCGGCCCCCGGCACCCCGCCGGTCCCGCCACCGGGCGCGCCACCCGTGCCGCCACCGGGGACCCCGCCGGTCCCGCCCGGAGCCGGCGCCGGTCCCGCGCCGACATCGGACGGCTTCGTGTCGCCACCCTTGTCCCCGGCAGCGAATGGATCCGGGTCCAGGCTCTGGTTGAGCGCGTCGATCAGCGCGGTGTAGTTCTCCTGGATGCCGCTGACGTAGGTCGAACCCTGCTGGTGGACCGTGTTCGCCTTGTTGTCGTAGTCGGCGATGAACTCGGCGAGCTTCTGTTCGGCCTCCTGCAGCGCCCCCTTCATCTTTTCCGTCTCTTCGCGGATGTTGTCCACGGTGATGACCTTGGCGAACTCGTAGCCGACGAGCGAGCCGATCGGCGACACGATCGTCATGGCAACCGTCAACGGATGCAGGAACATGTCGTCGAAGTTGGTGAGCCGGTCCCACCAACTCTGGTTCTCGAGCTCCTGGATCTTGGCCTCGAGCTCCTGGATCGCGCCCGGCAGTTGCTCCTTCGCCTTGATGAAGGCGTCCACCTGCTGCGGGGTGAGGCCGGCGACCGTGCCGTCGCCGTACACCTGGAGCACCGCCTCCGCGAACTTGGTGACATTCTGCTCGATCGCGTCGACCGTCGCGGTGATGTTGCCCGGTGCTGTGCGCAGAGCCTGCGAAAGGTCACCGGCACCCTTGACGAGGCCGTTGTTCGTCTGCTCGGCCGCCGACTTGGCGTCCCCCGTCCAGTCCGCCGTGCCGGAGCTCCACGCGGAGTTCAGCGCCTCCGTCGACTCGCTGACCGTGGCGTGCGCGGTGTTGAGCATCTCCGCGTCCGTGCGGAACGCGGTGAAGGCGATACCGCGGAACTCGTCGAGCCCGTTGCGGATGCTCTGCGGGTCACCACCGGAGTGGGTGTAGGCGGCCGTCGCCCCGGCAGGCGCACCGGTGTCCGACGTCGACAGCTGCGCGGTCGCCACCTGCGGCTCCGACGGTGTCGTCGGCGCCGCACCGGCCAGGCCGAGACCACTGGCCTTCTGATACCGCGGATGGAAGTCGTCGAACAGTTTGAGCGCGACCTCGGCCTGGTCGATGATCTCGTCGGAGCTGGAGAACCCACCCGCTCCCAGCGCCTGCTGCGCGCTCTGCACCTTGCGCTGGTTCTCTCGCGCACCCGCCTGCCACTGCTCCTGCGGTGCCTCGGTCAGGCTCTGCCGGGCGTGCTCCAGGTTCTCGTCGAGCGACTCACCGCCGCGTCTCACGTCCTCGGCGTCGGCTCCGACCTCGCGAGCGTACTTGTCGATCTCCTCGTCGCTGACCTTGTTGGCGTTGGACAGCGCATAGAGCATGTTCTGCTTGTTCTGCGCCGAGATGCTGGGGTCGTCCAGGAGTCTGCGCATCTCCGCCAGCTCGGCGTCGCTGAACTCCTGGCGCGCTTTCCGCTCCTGGTAGCGGAGCGGGTCGTACGGGTCGTAGCCGAACTCGCCCATGTCGCTCAGACCCCCTTCGACGCGATCGTGTCGCGGCTGACCTCTTCGCCGCGCTCGTACGCACCGGCCGCCTGCCTGAGCTTGCCGCCCAGCTCGGTCGTCTTCTGGCCGTAGGCGGTGACAGTGTCGCGGAACTTGCCGATCGCGTCCCCATAGGGCGTGGCGATCGCCTGCCACGCCTTGCCGACCTGCCCCATGGACACCCCGGTCTCGATGCGCGAACCGGCGTTGGTCAGCTCGCCGCCCTCCTGGCTGTACGCCGATCCGGCCGCATTGAGCTTGCCCGGATCGACCGTCTGTCCTCCCGCCATGGGTCCCCCTGTCGTCAGGCTGAGTCGTGCGCGTCGTGCTGCGATCTCCACCTACGACGCGGCGCGGCAGCGTCTGGTGCCATCGCACATGCACACAGGAACATACCGAGGCGACGAGCAGGGCGTAGCAGGAACAACCCGGTCGGTGACCCGAACGGCAGACAAGGCGGCTAGGCCACCGACGCGACGACGCCGGCCAGCCGATCGGCGGCTGCCTGCGCGGTGCCCTCGGCCTTCGCCTCCACCATCACTCGCACCAGCTGCTCGGTGCCCGACGGGCGTAGCAGCACACGGCCTTCCTCGCCCAGCTCCGCGCTCACGGCCTCGACGGCCTCACGCACCGCGGGCGAGGCGGCCACCGCCGCCTTGTCCGCGACCCGCACGTTCACCAGCACCTGCGGCAGCCGGTGCATCACGGAGGCCAGCTCGGCCAGCGGCCTGCCGGTGGAGCTGACCCTGCTCATCAGTCGCAACGCCGTGAGCAGGCCGTCGCCGGTGGTGGCGTGGGCGGGCAGCACGACGTGGCCGGACTGCTCGCCGCCCAGCGAGAACCCGCCTGCCCGCAGCTCCTCCAGCACGTAGCGGTCGCCGACGGCGGTCGTCCGCAGGGCGATGTCGTGCTCCCGCATCGCCAGGTGCAGGCCCAGATTGCTCATCACGGTGGCCACGAGCGTGGCCCGCGCGAGTTCGCCGGTCTCGGCCATGGCGACCGCGAGCACCGCCATGATCTGGTCACCGTCGACGAGGTTGCCGTTGGCGTCGACGGCCAGGCAGCGGTCGGCGTCACCGTCGTGTGCGATGCCCAGGTCGGCGCCGTGCTCGACGACCGCGGCGCACAGCTGCTCGGGATGCGTCGACCCGCAGTTGTCGTTGATGTTCACGCCGTCCGGCTCCGCGTGCAGGGCGATCACCTCCGCGCCGGCCTTGCGGTAGGCCTCGGGCGCGGCGATCGACGACGCACCGTTGGCGCAGTCCACCACCACGCGCAGGCCGGTCAGCGAGTGCGGCGTGGCGGCGAGCAGGTGCGAGATGTAGCGATCGAGCGCATCGTCGAGGTCGGAGACGCGGCCGATCTCCGCGCCGGTCGGCCGCACGGCCGTCCGGGCGAGTGCCGCCTCGATCTCGTCCTCGATGCTGTCGGGCAGTTTGTGCCCGCCCTCGCCGAAGAGCTTGATGCCGTTGTCGGGCATCGGGTTGTGCGACGCCGAGATCATGACGCCGAGATCGGCGGAGAGGTCCCCGACCAAGTGCGCCACCGCAGGCGTCGGCAGCACTCCGACCCGCAGGACGTCGGCACCGGCCGAGGCGAGCCCGGCGACGACGGCGGCCTCCAGCATCTCGCCGCTGGCCCGGGGGTCCCGGCCGACGACGGCGACCGGCCGGTGCGACCGGTCGTGCGCGGCGAGCACCCGGGCGGCGCCCGCCGCCACGGACATCGCCAGCTCGGGCGTCAACTCGCTGTTGGCGAGGCCGCGCACCCCGTCGGTGCCGAAAAGGCGGGCCATGTCGTGGACCTCCGTGTCATGTGTCGGTTGAGCGGGTCCTGTGCACCACTGTTCAGACTCTGGGCGACGCGGACAACTTAACGACCCTCACCCGGGCGGCTTCCTGCCGGTCCCCGGCAAGATCAATTCGGGCACGAACAGCACGAAAGCGCCCATCCGAACAATCGGATGGGCGCTTTCGTACGTTGCGCGGCGCGTCAGCGCTTGCTGTACTGCGGAGCCTTGCGGGCCTTCTTGAGGCCGTACTTCTTGCGCTCGGTGGAGCGGGCGTCCCGGGTGAGGAAGCCGGCCTTCTTCAGCGCGGGACGGTCGTCGCTGTCGATCTCGGCGAGCGCACGCGCGATCGCGAGACGCAGCGCACCGGCCTGGCCGGAGATGCCGCCACCGTCGAGGTTCGCGAACACGTCGAACGACTCGGGCTTCTCGACGGTCACCAGCGGCTCGCGGATGAGCTGCTGGTGCACCTTGTTCGGGAAGTACTGCTCGAGCGACTTGCCGTTGAGCTTGAACTGGCCGGTGCCGGGCACGAGGCGTACCCGCACGACAGCCTCCTTGCGCCGGCCGACCGTTTGCGCGGTGCCACCGGCGGCGCGAGACGGCTTCGGCGCGGCCGGCGTCTCGCTCGTCACAGCCGCGTCGGTGGCGGCCTCGGTCTCGGTGCTGGTCACAGACTGTTCCTCACTCACTGGGTCACCTGAGCGATCTTGGTGATCTCGTGCGGCTGCGGCTTCTGCGCGGCGTGCGGGTGGTCGGGCCCGGCGTAGACCTTGAGCTTCTTGGCCTGGGCGCGGCCGAGCTTGTTCTTCGGCAGCATGCCCTTCACGACCTTCTCGACCACGCGCTCGGGACGGCTGTCCAGCAGCTCGCCGAAGGAGCGCTTGCGCAGACCGCCGGGGTAGCCACTGTGCCGGTAGGCGAACTTCTGCTCGCGCTTGTTACCGGTCAGCGCCACCTTGTCAGCGTTCACGACGATGACGAAGTCACCTGTGTCCACGTGCGGGGCGTAGGTCGGCTTGTGCTTGCCGCGCAGCAGCGTGGCAACCTCGGTCGCGAGCCGGCCGAGCACGACATCCTCGGCGTCGATCACGTGCCAGGCACGGGTGACATCGCCGGGCTTGGGGCTGTACGTGGGCAAGGGTCTACCTCGTCGTCAACATTGCTTGTGGGTACGTGCGGGCTGGGCGCATACGCTCCTGCGCACAACAGCTTATGAAGATACCCGGTCGCCTTACCAAGGGTGAAAGCGGGGGTCGGTCGCCCTCTCATATTAGTCTTTCGCGGGGCTCGCGCGCGACAAGACTCTCCGGAGGACCAGCACATGAATCATCGGCGAAGGCCGGGGCTACGCGGACTGCTCGCGCTCGGCGTGGTGCTGGTGCTGGTGGCGGGGTGCGCGGGCGGCCGCGAAGGCACGGCCCTGCCCGACGGCGACGAGGCCGCCCGGTACGTGAGCGAGAAGTTCTCCACGGCGCTCGAGCGGCTGACCAACGACATCTCCGACAACGAACCGCGGCACAGCACACTGCGCTCCTACACGCGGGTCGACGACAAGAAATCCGACAACACGATCACGTCGATCCAGGTGGGCAGCCCGCCCGCCCGGCTGTGGAAGAACCACTCGAACCGCGACTCCGGCGACTACCGCGACTACTACCACCCCGCGGGCAGCGACGTGGAGTACACCAGGCTCGGGCCGCGGTACGCGAGCCTCGCGCGCACCGAATGGGTGTCGATGCCCTACCAGCAGACCTCCTCCGACATCTGCTACTGGGGCGGCTACCTCACGGTGTGCCGGATGCTGCACACGGTCACCAGGTCGCTGGACGATCGCGACGCCGCCAAACAGGCGAGAAGCCTCAAGGACGGCAGCGTGGAACTGACCGCCGAGGTCACGCTGGACGAGTTCTTGAACCAGCGGGTCGTCATCCTGCCCGACTGGGTGCGCGCGAAGATCACGCCGGCGATGCTGGAGGGCATCATCGACACCACCATCCGGCTCGACCCGGACGGCAAGCTCACCGAGATCCGGATGAAGGGCCTGGTCAAGGCCGATGGGCACGAGTTCGAGGTGGACAACCACTACCGGCTCGAGGAGACGCCCACCGAGGACGACCTGCCGAAGGTCCCCGAGCCCCGGGACGTGACGGCGCTGACCACCGATGCGCAGATCGACGACTTCTACCGGCGCATGGGCGAGATCACGAGCGCCGAGAACTAGGCCGGCACCGACCCACGAACGCGAGGGGGACCGATGACCCAGCCGCCCACCTGGTGGCAACCACCCGGCCCGCAGGGCCATCCCCACACCGGGCCGCAACACGTCCAACAGCACGCCCAGCCGCAGCAGCCGAACTACGGCGGGAGCCTCTCGTCGCAGTACGGGGGCCTCGGCGCGTTCGAACAGAGCCCCCGGTCGAAGCCGGCCAGGTCGCGCAAGCCCCTCGTGATCGGCCTCGTGGTGGTCGTGCTGCTGGCCGGAGGCGGTGTGGCCGCGTGGCTGCTCGGCGCCTTCCGCGATGACGTGCTGGATCAGGAGTCCTTGCAGAACGGCGTCGCGACCGTGCTGCGCGACAGCTACGGCGAGCACGACGTCCGCGCCGTCAGCTGCCCGGCGGACCAGGAGATCCGCGCCGGCCACACCTTCGAGTGCACGGTCGACATCGGCGATCGCCGCGCGGGAGTGCCCATCCGGGTGCTCAACGACAAACCGGAGTACGAGGTGGGCGCTCCGCGCTGAGCACCTGCCCGAACGTGAAACGGGCCCGGCCGTGGTGGCCGGGCCCGTTTCACGGTGACGACTCGATCAGAACATCCCCTGGATGCTCTTGTCGGTCGACTGGTAGCCGTCGGCGATCTGCGGCAGCGCGGTCGCGATCTGGGCGAGCACCTGCTTCATCTCGTCGAGCGAGTTGTTCCACTGGTTCTGGACGTCCATCCAGGCGGCCATGGCGTCACCGCTCCAGCTGTCGGTCAGCGGGGCGAGGCGGGCCTTGAGGTCCTCGAACAGCGCGTCCAGCTCGGAACCGGTGCGGTTGCAGTCCTCCGCGGCGGTGTGGATCGTGGCGTAATCAACAACGATGCCCTCAGGCATTTTTCCCTCCAGAAAGTCGTGAGAAGTCTGTGGTCGTGGAGTGGTTCAGGACAGCGATCAGAGGCCGCTGAGCGTGTTGCCGATGCTGGAGATGGCGGAGTTCTGCTCCTCTTCCGCCTGCTGGTACTTGACACCGGACTGCTGGAGCAGCTCACCGATCTGAGCGAGCGCCTCGTTCAGCTTCCGGGTCTTCTCGTCGAAGGCCGCCATGACGTTGTTGAACGCCTTGGCCGCCTCGCCCTGCCAGCCGGCCTGCGTCGCCTCGATGTTGGAGCGCAGCGTGTTCAGGTTCTGGTCCATCGACGCCTTGATCTCGTCGACGTCCTGGTACGCCTGCTGGAACTGCTCCGGTGTCCCGGTGAAACCGCCTGCCATCGGAGATAACCCCCTTCGTCGTGGTTCGCCTGTACTCGTTCGTTCGTACTGGCTCTACGACGCAGACATTGCCATGCGCGGTTCCTCGTTGTCGCGGTATGCCACGAAGTAGTTGCTAGCGTGAACGCTCCACTTCGGAACCGCTGTGCGAGGTGAACGTTTTCGCACGTCAGCGAGTTGTTCGACGGGAAGGGAACGAACCGCTCACCGCGACTACACGGCAGGGTCAACGCGAGGACCGCGCGGTCAGTTGGTGAACTCGAGGGTCCGCACGATCTGCTCGCACGCCTCGCGGACCCGCTGCGGATCGCCCGCTTCCTGGCAGCCCACGCTCACCTGCGCGGTGCGATGCGCCAGCACGTACCAGTTGACCGTCGCGGCGGGCTTGGTCTCGACGTAGAAGATGGTGTCCCGGCCCGCGAACTCGTGGTGCTCACGGAAATCGCGGTACCGGCCGGGATATTTGCCCGCCTCGGTCCGCAGCGCGTCAGCCAGCCGGGAGCGGTCGGCTCCCCCGTCGTAGGACAGCGCGAACTCCTGCACCACCACGAGGTCGTCCTTGCCCTGGGCGTCACCGGGTTTCACGACCACCTGCCGGTCGGCGACGTTGTCGCCGGTCTGCGTCCAGTCCTCGGGTGCGACGAACTTGTAGGAGTACTGCGCGTAGGTGCGGCCCTCGGCCTGCGGCTGGGCCTCGTCGTCGCCGAGCGCGACCACGAGCGTGGCCACCGCGGCGGCCGCCAGCACCACGGCACCCGCGACCGTCCACAACAGCCGGTTCCGCTTGCGCGCGCCGCCCGGATTGCCCGGCGGCGGGGCCGGCGGCCGGGGTCGCGGCGCGGAGAGCACCGGCCTCGCCGGCGATCGCGGCGAGGCCACGGACCGCGGCGGCGCCACGCGCGGCGCGGCCTGCGCGGGCGGTCGCGCGTAGCCCGGCCGGGCGAGGAAGTCCGTGCGCTGCTCGCCGCGGCCGGCCCGCACGGCGGACCGGTCCGGGATCAGCTGCACGGCCCGCAGCGCACCGCGGGCGACGACGGTCTCTGGCTGATCGAGAGTGGTCGGGACCACGCCGGTGCGTTCGTGGACGAGCCGCGACACCATCGGGATCCGGCTCGAGCCGCCGACGAGAAAGATCGCCGTCAGCTGGCGCGGGCGCAAGCCCGCCGCATCGATCGTCGCGCTCGTGAGCTCCGCGGCGCGCCCGAGCGGTGTCGCGATGAGCCGTTCCAGCGCCTCGCGGGTCACGTGCGCGTCGGCGAACGGTGGCGGCATGGGCACGTCGGTGTAGGCGTGCCTGGACAGCGTCTCCTTGGCACCGCGGATGTCCTGGCGCAGCACCCGCCGCCGGCGGCGGTCCGCGAGCTCGCGGCCCCGCACGAGCTGTTCCCACGCCTCCGGGTCGGCCGACGACACCAGCGACCCGACGTGCTCGAGCAACGCCTGATCGATGTCCGCGCCGCCGAAACTCGGGTCACCGCGCGTGGCCAGCACCTCGTACGCGGTGCGCCGGTCACCGGGCGACGTCCTGCGCACCACGCTCACGTCGATGGTGCCGCCGCCGAGGTCGAGGACGGCCAGCGTGTCGCCCGGTTTGCCGCTGAACTCGACCGTGCGTTCGGAATTGACGTCACTGGCCGCGAACGTCGCCGCGTGGAACACCGCGGCCGCGACCGGTTCCGGCACGAGCGACACCTCGCGGCCGAGCCCGCTCGCGGCCTGGCGCAACAGCCGGGTCCGCACGGCGCCCCAGTCGGCGGGGTGGGTCAGCACGAGCAGGTCCACCTCGGCACCCGCGGCAAGCCTGCGCGCCTCGCCGACGGCCCGCGCGAGCACGGCTCGCACGACGTCGATCACCCGCAGCACCGAGTCACCGAGCAGCAGCTCACCCTCGTCGATACGGCGCTTCGGGTTCGGCTCGAACCGCGACGGGTCGACCGCCGCCTGCCGCTCGGCCTCCTGGCCCACGAACAGCGTGCCGTCCGGCGCGGCGTACACCGCGGACGGCATCAGCGGCTGGCCGTCGATCACGACGACCTGCGGTTCCCGACCGTTCACCGAGGCGACGACACAGGTGCTCGATGTCCCGAAGTCCACCGCCACCCGGAAGGTCACCAGCCGCTCCCAGAACTCGCCGACATGTCGTAGAGCACTCTTTCAGACGACGCCGGGTGACGCCGAGGCAGCCGCCCCGGCGTCACTCCGGGTTGATCCACGACACGTGCATGAGCTGCTTGCCGACCTTGCGGCTGACGAACACACCGCGTCCCGGCGGCATCGGGCTCGCCTTGACGTTGCCGAGGAGGTTGCCCTCGTCCTTGGACCCGTTCATCACGATGCCCGGCATCGCGAGTTCCTTGAGCTTGCCGATGATGGGGTCCATACCGGTGCGGGCGGCACCACCCGTACGGCGCGCGACCACCATGTGCAGACCCACGTCCTTGGCCTGCGCCAGGTACTCCGACAGCGGGCGGAGCGGGTTGTTCGTCGACGTGGCCACGAGGTCGTAGTCGTCCACGATGACGAACAGCTCCGGACCGTTCCACCACGAGCGGTCCTTGAGCTGCTGCGGCGTGACGTCCGGGCCGGGCAGGCGTTTCGCCATCGATGCCGCGACCTCCTTGACGATGCCGTCGAGCTGGTTCGCCGACACCGCGTAGGCCAGCAGCTGGTCGCCCTCGACGAAACCGAGCATCGTGCGCCGGTAGTCGACGAGGATGATGACGGCTTCCTTCTTGGTGTAGCGCTCGGTGATGC
Source organism: Prauserella oleivorans (assembly GCF_042685745.1). Taxonomy (NCBI): domain Bacteria; kingdom Bacillati; phylum Actinomycetota; class Actinomycetes; order Pseudonocardiales; family Pseudonocardiaceae; genus Prauserella; species Prauserella oleivorans. The sequence continues at coordinate 138,649 of NZ_JBHUNT010000001.1, forward strand.
CCCGGACGATCTGCCGCAGCAGGTTCGTCTTGCCCGACTCGCCGTCGGCGTAGGCGAGGAAGTGCGGCTCGGCGTCGAAGTCGAGGTACACCGGCGCCAGTTCGTCCTCGTTGACACCGATCGGGATGAGCTTGGTGTTGCGCCGCTGGTCCTGCGCGAGCAGATCCTCGTAGTGGATGAGCTCGGGCAGCAACCGCACCTGGGGCGCCGGCCTGCCCTTCCACGCCGACCGGATCTTCGCGACCGCGTCGGCGACGCCGTTACCGACCGTCTGATCGTCACTGGAGCCGTCGATGCGCGGCAACCCGGCGAGGAAGTGCAGCTTGTCGCGGGTGAGGCCGCGGCCCGGGCGGCCCGCGGGCACGTTCACCGCGACGCGCCGGTCGATGTCGGACTCGCTCGGGTCACCGAGCCGGAGCTCGAATCGCGTACCGAGCATGTCCTTGATCGCGGGCCGGATGTCGGCCCACCGGTTGGACGCGATGATGACGTGCACGCCGTAGGTGAGGCCTTGCACGGCGAGCTTCGTGATCTGCGGTTCGAGCTCGTCGAAGTCGTCCCGCAGCGCGCGCCAGCCGTCGACGACGAGGAACGCGTCGCCGAACGGGTCCTGCTCGGCGGTGATCTCGCCGCGGCGCTTGCGGTTGCGGAAGTCGGTCATCGAGTCCACGCCCAGCGCGCCGAACCGCTCCTCCCGCTCGTTGGCCAGCGTGATCAGCTCGGCCACGATGCGGCGCGCCTTGTCCGGCTCCCGTCGGGCGACGGCGACACCGCCGACGTGCGGCAGGCCCTCGAGCCCGGCGAGCGTGCCACCACCGAGGTCGATGCAGTAGAACTGCGCTTCCTCGGGGGTGTGCGTGAGCGCCATCGACATGATGAGCGTGCGCAGCAGCGTCGACTTGCCCGACTGCGGGCCGCCGACCACCGCGCCGTGTCCGGCGGCACCGGAGAAGTCCGCCCACAGCGGGTCCCGCCGCTGCTCGTAGGGCCGGTCGACGATGCCCAGCGGCACCTGGAGCCTGCCGTTGCCGAAGAAGCCCACGGGCGACAGGCCACGGTCCTCGGTCGGGTTCAGATTGGGCAGCAGCGTGTCGAGGGAGTTCGGTTCCTTCAGCGGCGGCAGCCACACCTCGTGCGCGGGCGGGCCCTGCCCGACGAGGCGGGACACGATGACGTCGAGCTCGCTCGGCTCGACGGCCTCGTCCGACTGCTGCTGCTTGGGCTGTTCGACGACCTCGGGCTCGGGTTCCGGTTCCCGCGGCAGCTCCACGAAGTCCGGCACGAACAGCTGCGGCCGCTTGTCCGCCCGCACCACCTTCGCGCCGGGCGCGGCGGCCTTGATGCCCGCGGGCCGGTACGGACCGGAGACATACGCGGCCTTGAAGCGCACCAGGGTGGACGTGTCGTATTTGAGGTAACCGCCACCGGGCACCGACGGCAGCTCGAACGCGTCGGGCACGCCGATCGCCGCGCGCGATTCGGCGGCGGAGAAGGTCTTCAGACCGATCCGGTACGACAGGTGCGAGTCCAGGCCCCGAAGCTTGCCTTCCTCCAGTCGCTGGGACGCGAGCAGCATGTGCATCTGCAGCGACCGGCCGAGGCGTCCGATGGCGACGAACAGGTCGATGAAGTCCGGCTTGGCGCTCAGCAGCTCGGAGAACTCGTCGACCACGATGAACAACGCGGGCAGCGGGTCGAGGTCGGCGCCGTTCTCCCGCGCCTTCTCGTACTCCCACACGTTCTTGAAGTTGCCGCCGTTCTTGAGCGCCTCCTGCCGCCGGTTCATCTCGCCGGCCAGCGCGTCCTTCATGCGGTCGACGAGCGTGACCTCGTCGGCGAGGTTGGTGATGACCGCGGAGACGTGCGGCGCCTTGTCCAGACCGAGGAACGTGGCACCGCCCTTGAAGTCGACGAGGACGAAGTTGAGCGTCGTCGACGAGTGCGTGGCCAGCATGCCGAGCACGAGCGTGCGCAGGAACTCCGACTTACCGGAACCGGTCGCACCGATGCACAGGCCGTGCGGGCCCATGCCCTCCATCGCGGCTTCCTTGATGTCCAGCTCCACCGGCTGGCCGTACTCGCCGACCCCGAACGGGACGCGGTAGCGGTCGCGCACCGGCCTGGGCCGCCACGCCTGCTGGACGTCGAACGTCATCGGGTCGCCGGGGATGCCGAGCAGCTCCAGCAGCGACGGGTTGGACAGCAGCGGCTGTTCCTCGGCCTCGTCGGCGGCGGCGGAGCCCATGCGGTACGGCGAGATCTTGCGCGCGAGCGCCTCCACCTCCACGCGGCTGAGCGTGTCCGGACGTCCGAACCACTCCACGCCGCCCGCGCTGCGGGCACCGAGCCGTTCCTTCTCGACCACCAGCCGCAGACCACGGCGGGCGGCGAGGTTGCCGATCGAGTCGGACAGGTCGATGAGCGTGACCCCGACGAGGCCTTCCTCGAGCAGGATCTGCTCCTCACCCGTGACGTCGGCGTCGTCGAGCACGATCACGATGTGCGGCTGGTCCGGCGGGAGCTGGGCGTTGCGGGAGAACCGCTGCCGCTCGCGGAGCTCGTCGTCGAGCCACTGCTCGATCTGTGCGAGCGAGCCGCTCATCATCCGCATCTGGCCGATGCCGTCGGACAGGGTCGGGTGCTGCACGTGGGGCAGCCACTTCGCCCACTCCCACTCCTCCTTGGCCCGGCCGGTGGTCGCGACGGCGACGAGGACGTCGTCCGGGCTGTGGAACGTGACGAGCTGGGCCAGCAGCGCCCGGGTGAGCCCGCGGGTCAGCTCCTTGTCACCCTGCATACCGACGGCGGCGAACCCGCGCAGCGTGATCTGGGTGGGCAGGTCGGGCACGATCGAGTGCGCGCGCACGAACCGGCGCAGCGCGAGCGTCGCGATCGGCTCGAGCTCGTCGACGGGACCGGTCTGCGGCGGCACGAGCCGGGTGGCCAGGCGGTGGGAACTGCGGCCGACGCGCAGGTGCAGGAAGTCCTGGTCGTTCTGCCTGCGTTCCCACATCCGGCGCGTCGATGCCATGGACCACAGCGTCTGCGGGTCCGGGTGCACCCACTCGAGGGATGCGCGTTGGTCGATCATCGCCTCGCGGGCCCGGTCGCGCATCTGGCCGAGGTAGCGCAGGTAGTCCTTGCGGTCCTCGTTCATCTCGGCCTTCTTCTGCTGGCCGCTGCGCCCGCCGCCCGCGAACATGCCGACCATCGACATCATCATCATGAGCGGCATCATCAGGAAGAACGGGCTCGGTGTGCCGTCGGTCCCGAAGAACATGAAGGCGACCATGCCCAGCATCGCCACGACCATGACGACCGGCATCAGCTTCATGATGATGTTGCCGGGGATCGTCCTGGGCACCTCGGGCGGCGGTTCCAGATGGACCTCGCCGCCCGGCGGGCGGGGGGCAGCAAGCCTTGGCGAACGCTTGAACTGCAGCGTGCTCACCGAAAAGACCCCTCTACAAGTCGGCGATGACGACCGGCGACGCGCCTGGCCGAGCTCACACGGTAGCGAACAGCCACGTCCGGCGGGCCGAGACCGCCCAGACTCTGCGCATTCGGCCGAACCGGCCCCACGTGTGCTCCAGGTGCGCTAATACTAGGGCGGCACGACGACGCTGCAGGCCGATTCGGCGAACCGTAGCCGGACGGCTCCGGGGCAACCGGCAGGTATGGTCCCCGGCGCGGTATAAGTACCGGGCAGCGATATCTCCAGGCAGGGGGCTAAGAGGTGGCAACGGGCACGACCGTATTCAGCCGGGTCACGGTGGTCGCACCGCGAACGCGCATCGACGTCGCACTGCCGGCCGACGTGGCTGTCGCGGACCTCATGCCGATGCTGCTGGAGATGGCCAAGGAGGTCTCGCCGGACGGCGGTGCCCGGCACGGCGGGTGGGCATTGGCCAAGCTCGGTGACGCTCCGCTCGACCCCAGCCGCACCCTCGCGTCGCTCGGCGTCGTCGACGGCGAGCTGCTGCAGCTGCGCAAGCGCAACGAGAACCCGCCGCCGCCCCTGTACGACGACGTCGTCGACGCCATCGCCGAAGCCGAGCCTGACAGCTTCCGCCCCTGGACCAAGGAGACCGCCAGGCGGATCGGCCACATCGCGGGCGGCCTCGCCCTCTTCTTCGCCGCGGTGGCCGTGTTCTTCAGCGGTCCGGTCACCGGCGGCAATGGTCTCGCGGCCGCCATCACGGCCGGCGTCGCCGCCATCGCCTGCGTGGCGGTCGGCGCGACGCTGGCGACGGCGTACGAAGCCCAGTCGACCGGCGTGCTCATCGCCGCGGCCGGCGGGCTGCCGATGGCGTTCGTCAGCGGGTTCCACATCGTGCCCGACGGCTCGCCTCGGGCGAACCTGCTGCTGGCCAGCGCGCTCGTGGTGGTGGTCGCCGCCGCGTGCATCCTCATCATCGGCGCGGGCATCACGACGTTCATCGCCGCCGCGACGGCGGGCGTGTTCGGTGTGCTCGCGTTCCTGGTCGCCACCCTGATCGCCCACCCCGCCGCCGGTATCGCCGCGGGCACCGCCGCGGTCGCGCTCGCCGGTATCTCGATGCTGCCGAGGGCCACCATCTGGCTCGCCAAACTGCCGCTGCCGCACGTGCCGAGCACCGCCGAGGAGCTCAAGGAAGACACCGGCTACCCCGACTACTCCTCGATCGAGCAGCGAACCAGCGTCGCGCACAACTACATGACCGGCCTGCTCATCGGCTGCGGCTCGGTGACGGCCGTGGCCGCGATGATCACCGCGTCCGCGCCCGGTATCTGGGGCATCCTGACCGCCGTGGTCGCCACGGCCGTGCTGCTGCTGCGGGCGCGCACCTACGCCAACGGCAGCCAGGCCGTCGCCCTGCTCACCACCGGCATGGTGTCGGCGGCGGGCATCCTGATCGGCTGGCTGTGGACCGAGGAACCGCTCGACCGGCTGATCTGGGTGTTCGGCGCGCTCCTCCTGCTGGCGGCCGGCGCACTGGTGCTGGGCGTGGTGTTCCCGAACCAGCGGTTCTCGCCGCCGATGCGGCGCACCGTGGAGATCATCGAGGCGGTGTGCATCGCCGCGGTGCTGCCGCTGGCTCTGGCCGTGATGAACCTCTACTCCACGCTGCGCCACCTCGACATCGGATGAGGCGGACCGGCCGGTTCATGAACTCCAGGGGGTCACGCGTGCGTTCGGCAGGACCGGGGAAGCGTGCGTCGGCGTTGCTGCTCACGGCCGCCATCGGCCTGGCCGGGCCGTCCGTGGTCGCCGTGCCCGCAGCGGCGCAGGAGGACACCACGGGGTACGCCACGCCGCCGCCGGTGTCACCGGGCATGCTGCCGCCCGGCGGGACGAGCCCGGACAAGAACTACGTCCAAAAGGTCGGCTGCGTCGAGCGCGACCTGAACAACCAGGTGAAGCTGCAGAACGCACCGTGGGGCCAGCAGTTCCTGCGCCTCGACGAGGTGCACCGGCTGATGCGCTCGACCACCGGCGCGATCGGCAAGAAGCCGAACGGGCAGCCGGTGAAGGTCGCGGTGATCGACACCGGCGTCACCAACCACCCGTTCTTCGGTGGTCGCGTCCAGGGCCTCGCCGACTACGTCAAGACCACCGACAAGGGCCCCGGTCTCGAGGACTGCGACGGCCACGGCACCGAGGTCGCCGGCATCATCGCGGCGCAGACCCCGGAGGACCACGCGTTCAAGGGCGTGGCGCCGGACGTCCAGATCCTGTCCATCCGGCAGTCCAGCCAGAACTACGCCGAGGACGATTCGCCGCCCCCGGCCGCCCCGCCCACGCAACCGCCGGCCGGTGAAGGCCAGCCGCCCGGCGGCGAAGAAGGTGGTGAGGGCCGGCCACCCGCTGGTGAGCAGGGCGGTGAGGGCGGTACCGAAGGCGCCGCGGCCACCGGGCCCGCGCAGAACGGCGGTGCCCGCCTGCAAGAGGACGAGGGTTCGGCGGGCACCCTGACGACGCTCGCGCAAGCGATCGTCCACGCCACCGATTCCGGCGCCGACGTCATCAACGCCTCCATCAACAACTGCCGGTCCGCCACGGGTTCGATCACCGAGAGCGAGCAGCGGCTGCAGGCCGCCGTGCGGTACGCCGTGGACCGCGACGTCGTCGTGGTGACGGCGGCGGGCAACGTCAGCGACGCCTGCCAGCAGAACAACCAGCGCGATCCCAACCGGCCGAACTCCATCGTGACGCCACCGTGGTTCGCCGAGGACGTGCTGTCCGTGGCCGCCATCGACGAGACCGGCGGAGTGGCGCCGTTCAGCATGAACGGGCCGTGGGTCAGCGTCGCCGCACCGGGCACGAAGATCATCTCGCTCGACCCGGCTCCGGGCTCCAGCCAGCTCGCGAACCTCATGATCGAGAACGGCGAATCCAAGGAGATCGAGGGCACCAGCTTCGCGGCTCCCTACGTAGCCGGGCTCGCGGCGCTGGTGCGCGCGAAGTTCCCGGATCTCGACGCCCGGGAGGTGATGAACCGCATCACCAGCACCGCGCAGCACCCGGCCGCTCCGGGCGGTCGGGACAACTACGTGGGCTACGGCGTGATCGACCCGATGGCCGCGCTGACGGCGATGGTGCCCGAGGAGGAAGGCATCCAGCCCGCGCAGGCGGAGGTGCTCCCGTCCGACCTGCCGCCCGCCGACAACCGAAACTGGACGCCGATCATCGTGGCGCTCGCCGGCTCCGGTGGCGCGATCGTGGCACTGGTCATCGCGCTGTTCGTGGTCCACACCATCCGGCGCAACAAGCGCACCGGCAACCCGTCGAACCGAACCGCCTGACCGCTCCGGTCGCCGTGTCGGCGGCCCACGTCACCGTGTCTGCCGCCCAGGTAGCCGTGTCGGCCGCCCACGTCACCGTGTCTGCCGCCCGGGTAGCCGTGTCGGCCGTCCACGTCACCGTGTCTGCCATCCCCGTAGCCGGGACAGCGGGCCTTTAACCCCGGACGGTCCGCCCCACAGGACGCGGCCACCGCCCCGCGAGACCCGCACCACCGCCCACACAACCCCCACCCACAACGAAAACTGCGGGGCCACGGACCGAGTCCGTGACCCCGCAGCCGACGTTCGAACCTACTCGCCCGCGGTCGCCTGTGTTCCGTCGTCGGCGAACGAGCCGGAGTTCGGATCCACCTGGACGCTGTCGAACGTCCGCATGACGGCCTGCGTGTTGAGCGAAGCGCCCACCGGCAGCAGCTTGATGATCGACTCGGGCGCGGGCTGCAGGTCGCCCAACGCGAACCCGAGCCCTTCGGCGGTCGCGGCGGTCGGGATGCTGTAGCGGATGCCGCGGTCGGAGATCAGCTGGATGCTGCCCCGGCCGAAGGTCTCCTTCGTGGTGGCCGAGCGCACCACGGCGGCGTAACCGGGCCGCATGTAGAAGCTGTCGACCTTCCAGCCGTCCGGGCTCGGCGAGCCGATGTTCACCAGCTGCGGGTTGCCCTGGGCGTCCTTCGGGCCGGGCAGCTGCGACTCGACGTACACGGCGGTGTGGGCGTCCCGCTCGGCGCCCTCGCCCTTGACACTCCAGCCGAGGCAGCTCACCGGACGCACCTGCTGGTCCACCACCGTCGGCACCACCGACGGGTAGTGGCTGACCGGGATGGCGCCCTGCTCCCCCTCGGACAGCTGCGGCACGCTCTGCACCCGGTCGGGGGCCACGCTCGGCATCTCGCTGCCACCGACCGTGTCGTCGTACCGGATCATCTCCGCGACAGCCTCCGGAATTTCCTGGATGCCGTTTTCGAGCACGACGTAGTAGGTCCGGCCGTCGGTGCGCTCGGTGTAGAACACCTGCCCGATCGGCAGCGCCTCGATGTCGTAGGAGCTCGGGGTTTCGCCGCGGTTCTGGATGTCCGGGGTGCTCAGTTCGCCCACGGCCGGGATCGCATTGAGCAGACCCAGCGAGATCTTGCGGACCTGGTCCTGCTGCAGCCGCAGCGCCGTCCGCACTGCCGAGTCGTCCATGTCCACCTCGGCCCGCACGGCGTTGCCCTGTCCCGCCTGCGTGTTCTTCTGCCGGTAGACGAGGTAGGTCTTGCCGTCCTCCGCCTCGGCGAGCAGCGCCTCGTTCTGGCCCAGCTCGCGGCCCAGGTCGCCCATTCCCGCGAACACGGTGGTCTCGGTGGTCGACTTCTGCCGCGCGACCTCGTCGGTGAGCGTGTCGTCGAGCTTGACCGTGTCGCACACCGCCCAGTTCGCCGAGATCATCTGGTCCTTGCCCGGCAGCAGCGGCGGACCGTCCGGGATGCCTTGGAGCCGCCCACGCGGGATGTCCTTGAGCTGCTCGTCCGGAACGACCTGTGGTTCGGCCACCTGCACGCCGCCAGCGGCGGCCTGCGCGCCACCCTCGGCGGACTGCTGTTGTTGTGCCATCAGCATCAGGCGCGCCGACGCGAGGTTGAAGGTGGGGATGAGTTTCTTCGGGTTGCCGGTGATGACGTAGATCGAGCCGGACTGCTCACCGATGACGATGCCCTGGTCCGGCGCTTTCGGAGCCGGTTTGAGGACACCGAAGATGATGAAGCCGAGCATGGCCAGCGCGCTCAGCACCGCACCGACGATGGTCGCCCGCGAATGCGTGCGCATCGGGTCGTGCAGCATCACCGCGTCCTTGCGCACCAGCGCGGACTGCATACGCCGCAGGACGAACTGATACGCCTGGACCTGTGACTTGGTTGTCGGTGTTGACGGCATTCTCGACCTACAGCTCTCCCAGTCGCGGTACGGTTCCGCAGGATAGCCGTGCGGGGACCGTCTGATGTTGGTTTCTACCAACACCGGATAGTGTTCGACTCCCCGGGAGGGCGATCAGCGCAGGCAGCACGAAAACGAGGGGAAGAGAACGAGCGGATGTCCGTCACCACTCCTCCACGTCCGACGGGCCCGCCTGGGTCCCAGCCCCCTGCAGGGGGGCCGCCGGGGCCGCCTCAGCGTCCGCGGGGGCCGGGTGGTCCGGGTGGACCGGGGAACCCGCGTGGCCCTAACGGACCTGGTGGACCGCCCGGCCCGCCGCCCGGTCAGCCGCGTCCCGGTGGCGCCACTCCTCCGCCGTCGCCGGCACGCGTGGCACCGCCCGCGCGGAGGCGCACACTCGGCGCGAGCCTCGGCCCACTGCCGGTGGTCAACCTCGTCGTCATCGAGGTCGGACTGGCGATCGGGCTGATCCTGCTCGCGATCAACGACTCGCTGCTGTGGGTCGGCGTCGGCGTGGTCGCCGTGGCGCTGGTGCTGGCGTTCCTCCGTTGGAGCGGCCAGTGGTTCACCCAATGGGCTGGACTGACGGCGCGCTACACGTTGCGGTCGCATTCGCGGGTCGCGACCCCGCCCGCTCCGACGAGTATCGAGTCCATCGCCGAGGACGACGGTTCCGTCATCGGACCGGACGACGCGCGGGTGACCCTGCTGCGGCTCGCGCTGCCGGATCTCGTCGTCGCGCACGGCAAGGACCACGAACACCAGGACGTCGGGCTTGCCTGGCACGACGGCACGTGGACCGCGGTGCTGCTCGTCGAGCCGGCTCCCGCGCTCATCACGCAGGCGGGCGGCGCACCGAGCCTGCCGCTGTCGGCGTTGGCGCCGTGCCTGGAGGACCGCGGTGTCGTGCTCGACTCCATCCAGATGACGTGGCACTGCTACCCCGGTAGTGCCGCGCTGCCCACCGACTCGCCCGCGCTGAGCTCCTACATGGAGGTACTGGGCCCGCTGCCGGCCGCGGCGCGGCGCACGACATGGGTGTCGATCCGGCTGGACCCGAAGCGCTGCCCGACGGCGATCCGGGAGCGCGGTGGCGGCGTCGTCGGTGCCCACCGGGCCCTGATGGGTGCGCTGTCGCGCGTGCGCAATGCGCTCGAGTCGCGCGGTGTGCCGACTCGCCCGCTCGACCCGGACGAGTTGCTGCGGGCGGGCATCTCCGCCGCGGAGCTCACCGGTGTCGCCGGCTCCGGCAACAAGGTGGCGCTGACCGAACGCTGGACGGGTGTCACCGCCGCGGGCATCGGGCACGCCAGCTACGCCATCACCGGCTGGCCGAAGGGCAAGATCACGTCGAGCCTGAACGCGCTGACCAGCGTGCGCGCGCTGTCGGCCACGGTGGCCATGGCGATCTCGCCTGCCGAGGAGGAGGGCAAGGTGGCCCTGCGCGGTGTCGTCCGCGTCAGTGCCCGCAACCCCCGCGAGCTCGACGCCGCCGACCAGCGGCTCAACAGCATCTCCGAGCGGGTCGGCGTCGCGTTGACGCCGTTGCGCGGGAAGCAGGCGGAGGGATTCGCCTCGACCCTCCCGCTGGGAGGCACCGCATGAGCGGGACGACCAGGGTTCGAGCGGAGCGGGAAGGAACCGAGCCATGAGCGCACGCGTGCACGACGCCACGAAGTCGGCCGGGGTCGCTCCGGAGTTCATTGTGGACCCCGCTCTGCTGGACGCCGTCAGCCCATCGGGCGACCGGGGCGGGATCGTGCTGGGATCCGGTCTGCAGGGCGAGCCGCTGACCGTTTCCGCGCTCCGCGCGGCGCCGACCAGGATCGTGCTGGTCGGTGGTCTGTACCTCGCGCGGCAGGTGGCGCTGCGCGCGATGGCCGTCGGCGCGTGGGTCGTGGTGGCGACCGGTCGTCCCACGGCCTGGCACGTGATCTCGAAGGCCGCGGGCACCCAGCCGAACGGGCAGCCGTCGCCGCTGGTGCAGATCCGCAGGCTGTCTCCCGTCGAGCTGCCCAGGCCCTCGGAGGACGCGCCGTTGCTCGTCGTCCACGACGGCGGTCCGACCCCGCAGGACCTGTTCCCGCCGCGCTCACCGTGGCAGACGACGGTGTACGTGCTGCCGTACCTGCACCCGCAGGCGGGCGCGATGGCCAACGCGGCGGACCTGGTGCTCATGCAGCGGTTGCCCGTCGGCCAGGCCGAGCTCGCGGCGCGGATCTGGCGGCTGCCTCCGCAGATGATGCGGCAGCTCACGACGTTGAAGGACGACCAGGTCGTCGCGCTCGGCCGGAACCTGTGGCGGCCGCTGCGGCTGGTCACCACCCCGAAGGAACAGCAGATTCTCGGCCCGGTTCGCCGCGGCGACTGACGATCCGCGACCTGGCGTTCAGCCCGCTTCACCCCGCGTGGAGCGGGCTGAACGCTGTCAGGCGCCGTTGTCGAACAACGCCGAACGCACGTTGCGGGTCTGCTCCGCGCGCGCCGCGAGCTCCTCGTCCGGCGGGTAGTCGATGCGGACCAGCGTCAGCCCGTGCGCGGGCGCAACGGCGCTCTCCCGAACACGGCTGTCCAGCACCCGATGCGGCCATGCCACGTCCCGCCTGCCGTCCCCCACGAGCAGCAGGGCGCCGACGAGGCTGCGCACCATCGAGTGGCAGAACGCGTCGGCCGACACCTCGGCGTGCACCTCGTACTCGCCCACGCGGCGCCAGCCGAGCCGCTGCAGCTCACGGATCGTCGTGGCGCCTTCCCGCTGCTTGCAGTAAGCGGCGAAGTCATGGAGGCCCAGCAGCGCCTGCGAAGCCTCGTTGAGCACGTCGACGTCCAGCGGACGTCCCCAGGCCAGAGTGTCCCGGCGGCGCAGCGGAGCGACACCCCACGGCGCGTCCGACACCTGGTAGCGGTAGTGCCGCCGGGTGGCCGAGAAGCGGGCGTCGAACCCGTCCGGCGCGACCCGGGCGTCCAGCACGCGCACGTCCGGCGGCAGGATGCGGTTCCAGCGGTGACGCATCCGCGCGAGATCGGGCAGGCCGTCGGCGTCGATGGCGATCCGGCCCGCGGCCGTGGCATCGGCGTAGGGGCGGACGTCGACGTGCACCACCTGGCGTTCGGCATGCACGCCGGCATCGGTGCGCCCGGCGACGACCACCGATCGAGCCACCGCTGCCCCGGGCGGCTGCTTGCCGAGAGCGTCCTCGAGCACACCCTGCACGGTGCGCCGATCCGGCTGCCGGGCCCAGCCCGAGAAGTCGGTGCCGTCGTAGGCGACGTCGAGGCGCAGACGAACGAGCCCGCCTTCCCCGGTGGGGACGACGGGCTCGTTCGTCAGGTGCTCGTCCGTCAGGACTCGTCCTTCTTGTCCGGCTTCTCGGCGGGCTCCTCCGAGGAGTCGGCGCCCTCGGCCGGGTCGGCCGTGGCCTCGGCGGTGGCCGACTCGGGCGCCTCGGCGTCCTGGTCGTCGGCCTTCGCGTCGGACTGCTGGGCCTCCTCGGTGGCCGGAGCCTCCTCGGTGGCCTGCTCGTCCTTGGCGAACTTCGTGTTGCGCGCGGCCTCGGCCTCGGCCGTCACCGTCTTCTCCGCCACCAGTTCGAGGACCGCCATCGGAGCGTTGTCGCCCTTGCGCGGCAGCGTCTTGGTGATGCGAACGTAGCCGCCGTTGCGGTCTACGAAGAACGGACCGATCTCGGCCATCAGCTTGTGCACGACGTCCTTGTCGCGGATGATCCGCATGATCTGACGCCGGTTGTGCAGGTCGCCGCGCTTGGCCTTGCTGATCAGCTTCTCGGCGAGCGGCCGAACACGCTTGGCCTTGGCCTCGGTGGTGGTGATCCTGCCGTGCTCGAACAGCGACGTGGCCAGGTTCGCCAGCATCAGCCGTTCGTGCGACGGCGAGCCACCGAGACGGGGTCCCTTGGTGGGGGTGGGCATCGGTTCTCCTCGTTCAGCTTCTCAGCCGTAAGACCGGCGGTCCGCAACGTCCAGTATCACTGTCCATTGCGGACCACCGTGGTCCGGTCTTACAGCTGCTCCGTCTCTGCGTAGTCCTGGCCATCGTCGTGGCCACTGTCGGAAAGGCCGCCGGCGACGTCGCCACCCCAGCTCTCACCCTCGTAGCTGGACGCAGCGGCCGTCGGGTCGAACCCGGGCGGGCTGTCCTTGAGCGTGAGGCCGAGACCGACGAGCTTCATCTTGACCTCGTCGATCGACTTCGCGCCGAAGTTGCGGATGTCGAGCAGGTCGGCCTCGCTGCGCGAGACCAGCTCGCCGACCGTGTGGATTCCCTCGCGCTTGAGGCAGTTGTAGGACCGCACCGTGAGGTCCAGGTCCTCGATCGGCATCGCGTAGGCGGCGATGGTGTCCGCCTCCTGCGGCGACGGGCCGATCTCGATGCCCTCGGCGTCGACGTTGAGCTCCCGGGCCAGCCCGAACAGCTCGACGAGCGTCTTACCGGCCGACGCGACGGCGTCCCGCGGCGTGATCGACGGCTTGGTCTCCACGTCCAGGATCAGCTTGTCGAAGTCGGTCCGCTGCTCGACACGGGTGGCCTCGACCTTGTAGGTCACCTTCAGCACCGGCGAGTAGATCGAGTCGACCGGGATACGGCCGATCTCGGCACCCGCCTGCTTGTTCTGCAGCGCCGGCACGTAACCGCGGCCGCGCTCGACGACGAGCTCGATCTCGAGCTTGCCCTTGCCGTTCAGCGACGCGATGTGCAGGTCCGGGTTGTGCACCGTGACGCCAGCGGGCGGCACGATGTCGGCCGCGGTGACCTCACCAGGGCCCTGCTTGCGCAGGTACATGGTGACCGGCTCGTCCTCCTCCGAGGACACCACGAGCTCCTTGAGGTTCAGGATGATCTCGGTGACATCCTCCTTCACCCCGGGAACGGTGGTGAACTCGTGCAGGACGCCGTCGATGCGGATGCTCGTGACAGCAGCACCCGGGATCGACGACAGCAGCGTACGCCGCAGCGAGTTGCCGAGCGTGTAGCCGAAGCCCGGCTCGAGCGGCTCGATGGTGAACCGGGAGCGGGTCTCGTTGACCGTCTCTTCGCCGAGAGTCGGCCGCTGGGAAATCAGCACTTTCCTTCTTCCTTTCCTGCCGGCGCCCGCCATATGACGCCGAAAGGTGTGGCGTAGCGACGGCGCGCAGGTCGCGCCGCCGCCGGATCACGTCCAGGCCGAAGCCAGGGCGGGATCACTTCGAGTAGTACTCGACAATCAGCTGTTCCTGGACAGGAACCTCGATCTGCGCGCGCTCGGGCAGCTGGTGCACGAGAATGCGCAGGTTCGACGGAACGACCTGCAGCCAGGCCGGAACCGGACGCTCGCCCAACGCCTCCTTGGCGGCCACGAACGGCAGCATCTGCAGCGACTTCGGCCGCACGTCGATGATGTCGAACTTGGACACCCGGAAGCTCGGGATGTTCACCTTCTGGCCGTTGACCACGAAGTGGCCGTGGCTGACCAGCTGGCGAGCCTGCCGCCGCGTACGGGCCAGACCGGCGCGGTACACGACGTTGTCGAGCCGCGACTCGAGAATCTGCAGCAGGTTCTCGCCCGTCTTGCCGGGACGCCGGGCCGCCTCCTCGTAGTAGCGCTTGAACTGGCGCTCCAGGATGCCGTACGTGTGGCGAGCCTTCTGCTTCTCCTGCAGCTGAAGCAGGTACTCGCTCTCCTTGATCCGGCCGCGGCCGTGCTGGCCGGGCGGGTAGGGGCGACGCTCGAAAGCCTGGTCGCCGCCGATCAGGTCAACCTTCAGGCGACGCGAGATGCGCGTCGCGGGGCCGGTGTAACGAGCCATGAGTTCTTACTCCTCCCCGTTCCTCAGACCCGGCGCCGCTTGGGCGGGCGGCAGCCGTTGTGAGGCTGCGGGGTCACGTCCTGGATGGTGCCGACCTCGAGGCCGGCGGCCTGCAGCGAACGGATCGCGGTCTCCCGGCCGGAGCCCGGACCCTTCACGAACACGTCGACCTTCTTCATGCCGTGCTCGGCGGCCTTGCGGGCGGCGTTCTCGGCAGCCATCTGCGCGGCGAACGGGGTCGACTTGCGCGAGCCCTTGAAGCCGACGTGACCGGAGGACGCCCACGAGATCACCGCACCGTTGGGGTCGGTGATCGAAATGATCGTGTTGTTGAACGTGCTCTTGATGTGGGCGTGCCCGTGAGCGACGTTTTTCTTTTCCTTGCGCCTGACCTTCTTGGCGCCAGTACGAGCCTTGGGTGGCATGTCTGGGTGATCTCCTCGTTAACGCGAGTTCTTCTGGTGGGCTGCCGCGGCCTCGAACTGCCCGCGCCGGATGAGCGTCCCGGCGTCGGTGTAGAGCTGGCGCAGCGCCATCGGACGGGCATAGAGAGCCTTGGGCGAGGCGGCGGTGTTGCGCCGCGACACGCTCGCGCGCAGAACCCGCTTGCCTCGTACGCTCACTTCTTGCCCGCCTTCTTCTTGCCGGCGACCGTCTTCTTCGGGCCCTTGCGGGTACGGGCGTTGGTCTTGGTGCGCTGCCCGCGGACGGGCAGACCACGACGCCACCGCAGACCCTCGTAACACCCGATCTCGATCTTGCGACGGATGTCGGCGTTCACCTCGCGGCGGAGGTCACCCTCGACCTTGAAATGCTCTTCGATGTAGTCCCGCAGCTTCACCAGGTCGTCGTCGCTGAGGTCCTTCACGCGGGTGTCCGCGTTCAGCTCCGTGGCGGCGATGAGCTCCTTGGAGCGGGTACGGCCGATGCCGTAGATGTAGGTCAGCGCGATCTCCAACCGCTTCTCGCGGGGAAGATCGACGCCAGCGAGTCGTGCCATTGGCGTGTGTGCTCCTCTTGTTCTCGGTCTCCAGGTCTGCTCCCCGTCCGTCCCGGGACGACTCGCCGTCGTCCACTCGCTCTCGCGGGTGGTGTCCCGGCCCCGGCCTGGAGTCCGGGGGTGAACCGGGCCGCCGTGGCGGCCTGGCAGGTGCGGGGAGGATGGGTTGTCAAGTCACTCTGGACGAGTGCTCGCGATCAGCCCTGCCGCTGCTTGTGCCGCAGGTTGTCGCAGATCACCATGATCCGGCCGTGACGACGGACGACCTGGCACTTGTCGCAGATCCTCTTGACGCTCGGCTTGACCTTCACGTCTCCTGCTTTCTGAGCTCGTGTCGAATTACTGGCATGCCCCCGGGTGGAGGCGGTCAGCATCCGCCACGCCCACCGTGATCACTTGTAGCGGTAGACGATGCGACCACGGGACAAGTCGTAGGGCGAAAGCTCCACGACAACCCTGTCCTCCGGCAGAATGCGGATGTAGTGCTGCCGCATCTTGCCGCTGATGTGGGCCAGGACCTTGTGGCCGTTCTCCAACTCGACGCGGAACATCGCGTTGGGGAGCGGCTCGATCACGCGGCCTTCGACCTCGATGGCCCCGTCTTTCTTCGCCATATCCTCCGCGTTTCGTGATTGGTTGAGCGCTGGCTGCTTACCTCTCGGTGGCACGCACGCCACCCCGACTCCAATGCCCAGGATTTCAAGCGCGATGGAATCGACGTGATGGGCACGCCAGCTAGACAGTGTACGCACCCCGTGTCATGGGCCCCAAACCGGGGCCACCTGTGGTAAATGCGCGACGTCACTCGTCGCCATCGTCCATGATAACTCCGCCGCCGAAACGGGCCGGCGCCTCCGAACGCACTGGTCGCGCGGGCGTCAGGCGCGCGGGGCGTCTTCGGGAGCGGTGAGGACCCACGGGCCTTCGTCGGTCACCGCGACGGTGTGCTCCCAATGCGCTGCGCGGGAGCCGTCGGCGGTGATGACCGTCCAGCCGTCCTCCAGCTCCACGGTGTCACCGGACCCGCCGGTAAGCATCGGCTCGACGGCCAGCGTCACCCCGGGCCGCAGGAGCGGGCCCTTGCCGGGCTTGCCGACGTTGGGCAGGAAGGGGTCCATGTGCATCTCGCGGCCGATGCCGTGGCCGCCATACTCCGCCACCATGCCGTAGTCGACGCCGTCCGCCTCGCTCACCCGGAGCGCCTCGGTCTCGACGGCGTGGGAGATGTCGGTCAGCCGCGCTCCGGCCACCACCGCCTGGATCCCCGCCCACATCGCCGACTCGGTAGCCGCCGAGAGCTTGCGGTCCGCGTCCGACACATCACCGACAGCGATGGTGACGGCAGAGTCACCGTGCCAGCCGTCGAGGATCGCGCCGCAGTCCACGGACAACAGGTCACCCTCGGCCAGACGCTGCGACTCGGCCGGGATGCCGTGTACGACCTGCTCGTTCACCGATGCACAGATCGAGGCCGGGAAGCCGTGGTAGCCCTTGAACGAAGGCACCGCACCCGCATCGCGGATGGTCTGCTCGGCCAGCGCGTCCAGCTCGGCGGTGCTCACACCCGGCTTCGCGGCCTCCGTGACGAGCGCGAGCGTCCGCGCCACCACGAGGCCGGCCTGGCGCATGGCGTCCAGCTCACCGCGGGTCTTGACCTCGATCGAGTTACCCCGGCGAAGCCACCGCGGTAGGTTCAGGCCGAGCAGGTTCACGAGTTCTTGCCGAGGGCGTCCAGCACCCGGGTGGAGATCTCGTCGATCTCGCCGACGCCGTCCACGGTCACGAGGATGTCCGCGTAGTACTCCAGCAGCGGCGCCGTCTCCGAGCGGTACACCTGCTGCCTGCGACGGATGACCTCTTCGGTGTCGTCCGAGCGGCCGCGGGCCAGCAGCCGCTCGACCAGCACGTCCTCCGGCACCTTCAGCTCGATCACGGCGTCCAGGGACGTGTCGTTCTCGGCGAGGATCTCACCGAGGACGTCGGCCTGCTTGGTGTTGCGGGGGAAGCCGTCGAGCAGGAAGCCCGTCTTCGCGTCGGGTTCCGCCAGTCGCTCGCGGACCATCTCGTTGGTCACCGAGTCAGGCACCAGCTCGCCGGAGTCGAGGTACCGCTTCGCCTCCTGGCCCAGCGGTGTCTGCTTGCCGACATGGGCACGGAACAGATCACCGGTCGAGATGTGCGGCACGCGCAGCCGCTCCGAAAGAGCGACCGCCTGCGTGCCCTTACCTGCCCCGGGAGGACCGACAAGAACCACACGCGTCATCGGAGGAACCCTTCATAGTTGCGCTGCATGAGCTGGCTTTCGATCTGCTTCACGGTGTCGAGGCCGACACCCACCATGATCAGCACAGCTGTACCACCGAACGGGAAGTTCTGGTTCTGGCCTTCCCCGGTGAGGGACAGGAAGAAGTTCGGCAGGATCGCCACGATGCCGAGGTAGATCGAGCCCGGCAGCGTGATCCGCCCGAGTACGAAGCTGAGGTACTCGGCGGTCGGCCTCCCGGGCCGGATACCCGGGATGAAGCCACCGAACTTCTTCATCTCCTCAGCGCGCTCGTCCACGTTGAAGGTGATCGTGATGTAGAAGTACGTGAAGAAGATGATCAACGCGAAGTACAGCAGAATGTGCATCCAGCTGGACTGGTTGACCAGGTACGTCTGCACGAACCGCTGCCAGCCCGACGCCTGGTTCGGGTCGCCGATGAGGTTGCTCAGCAGGTCCGGCAGATAGAGCAGCGAGGACGCGAAGATGACCGGGATGACACCGGCCTGGTTCACCTTGATCGGCAGGTAGGTCGAGGTCCCGCCGTACATCCGGCGGCCGACCATGCGCTTCGCGTACTGCACCGGGATCCGGCGCTGGCCCTGCTCGACGAAGATGACGCTCGAGATGATCGCCAGCGCGAGGATGCAGACGAAGAAGAAGACCAACCCGCCCTGATTGCTCAGGATGTTCGCGCCCTCAGCCGGGATCTGCGCCGCGATGTTCAGGAAGATCAGCAGCGACATGCCGTTACCGACGCCGCGCTCGGTGATGAGCTCACCGAGCCACATCATCACGGCCGTGCCCGCCGTCATCGTGAGGACGGTGAGCGACATGGTGAGGATGCTGTCGTCCGGGATGACCGGGTGGGGGCAGTTGCCGAACATGCCGCCGCGCTCGGCGAGGGCGATGACACCGGTCGCCTGCAGGATCGCCAGCGCGATGGTCAGGTAACGCGTGTACTGCGTCAGCTTGCCCTGTCCGGCCTGCCCTTCCTTCTTGAGCTCCTCGAACCGAGGGATGACCACGGTGAGCAGCTGCACGATGATGCTCGCCGTGATGTAGGGCATGATGCCCGTCGCGAAGATCGAGAGCTGCAGGAGCGCACCACCGCTGAAGAGGTTCAGCAGCGAGAAGATGTTCTGGTTCTCGACTTGCGCCTGACAGGCCTGAACGTTGGGGTAGGACACCCCGGGCGCTGGGATGACCGCACCGATCCGGTAGACGGCCACGATCATCAGCGTGAACAGGATCTTCTTGCGCAGGTCCGGCGTCGCGAGAGCCGAGCGGAAGGCGCTGAGCACGCGGGGGACCTCCTCGGCGTCGTCGGGCGGTTTCCCGACGATCGGCTTGGCCGGCACGCAGACCGGCAGGACACTCTTTCCCTGGCGGGCAAGCCAGAAGCGCTCCGGAGCACACGAGACCGAAGCGTGTCGTCGACTCTAACAGGCCCTGTGGTAGTGCCCGCAGGTAGTGCGGGCTAACGCCTCAGCCGGCCGAGGTCGCGAGTGCGCCCGCCAGCCCGAGCAGCACGATCCCGGTACCGCGGTCGACGTTACGCCGCGCCCGCGCGGAAAGGCTGGCTGCCCGCGCCACCGCGCCGGCACCGACATATACGGTGCCCGCGAGGAACTCGGCCAACAGGTACACCGCGCCGAGCACCGCCACCTGCCAGCCCACCGGGCCGTGGCCGGCATCGACGAACTGCGGCACGAACGCCGTGAAGATGAGGACCGCTTTGGGGTTGGTGATCGCGACCAGGAACTCCTTGCGCACCACCGGCCACACC
This sequence comes from Prauserella oleivorans, assembly GCF_042685745.1. Classification (NCBI taxonomy): domain Bacteria; kingdom Bacillati; phylum Actinomycetota; class Actinomycetes; order Pseudonocardiales; family Pseudonocardiaceae; genus Prauserella; species Prauserella oleivorans. The sequence continues at coordinate 158,206 of NZ_JBHUNT010000001.1, forward strand.
GGCAGGGACGCGTTCGCCTCCCCGTGGGGCAGCCGCAGACGTGTGCCATGCCGGAACGTGCTGACGAGCAGGCCACCACCGAGCCACGCCAGATAGGCGACGCCGACCCACTTGACGATCGTGAACGCCACCTCGGATGCCGCCAGCACCTGCCCGAGACCGGCCGCGACGGCGGCGATCATGAGCACGAACGCGGCAAGCCTGCCCCCGAGCCCGGCGAGCGCCTTGCCGAGGCCGTGACGCATTCCGTGGTGCAGGCCGAGCAGGTTGTTCGCACCGGGTGTCAACGCGATGAGCAGCGCGGCACCGAAGAACACGAGTAGCCAGGCCACGCCTCGAACGTAACCGGGGCCGCAAACGGAAAACGGCCCGCCCGGCAAATAGCCGGGCGGGCCGTTTCAGCCGTTCGAGCGGGCTCAGAGCGTGGTGGCGCTGCCACCAGCGGCTTCGAGCTTCTCCTTCGCGCTCTTCGAGAAGGCGTCGGCCGTGACCTCGAGCTTGACGCCCTCGACCTCGCCGTTGCCGAGCACCTTCACGAGCTTGCCCTTGCGGACCAGGCCACGGGCGACGAGCTCCTCCTTGCCGACCTTGCCACCGTCGGCGAACACGCGAGCGATGTCGCCCACGTTCACCGGCTGGTACTCGGTGCGGAAGCGGTTCTTGAAGCCACGCAGCTTCGGCAGCCGCATGTGGATGGGCATCTGCCCACCCTCGAAGCCGGCGGGCACGTTCTTCCGGGCCTTGGTGCCCTTCGTGCCGCGACCGGCGGTCTTACCCTTGGAGCCCTCACCACGGCCGACGCGGATCTTGTCCTGCTTCGACCCCGGCGCGGGCCGCAAGTGGTGGATCTTGATGGTCATGACTTGACCTCCTCCACTTCCACCAGGTGCCGCACCGTGTGGATCAGACCCCGAACCTGCGGAGTGTCCTCACGAACGACGGACTGCCGGATCTTCCGCAGCCCGAGGGTCCGCAGCGAGGCCCGGTGGTTCTGTTTGGTGCCGATCGTGCTCTTGATCTGGGTGACCTTCAGCTGAGCCATCTCAGACCTCCTGCCCCGCACGCTGGCGCAGCATCCTGGCCGGCGCGACATCCTCGAGCGGCAGGCCACGGCGAGCCGCGACCTCCTCGGGACGCTGCAGGTCCTTCAGCGCCCGCACGGTCGCGTGCACGATGTTGATGGCGTTGTCGCTGCCCAGCGACTTCGACAGCACGTCGTGCACGCCCGCGCACTCCAGCACCGCACGCACCGGGCCACCGGCGATGACACCGGTACCGGGGCTGGCCGGGCGCAGCAGCACCACACCGGCGGCCTCCTCACCCTGCACCGGGTGCGGGATGGTGCCGGCGATCCGAGGCACGCGGAAGAAGTTCTTCTTCGCCTCCTCGACGCCCTTGGCGATCGCCGCGGGCACCTCCTTGGCCTTGCCGTAGCCGACGCCGACCTGACCGTCACCGTCGCCGACGACGACCAGAGCGGTGAAGCTGAAGCGACGACCACCCTTGACGACCTTGGCCACGCGGTTGATCGCTACGACGCGCTCGAGGTGCGGGGTCTTGTCCTGGGCCGCCCCGCCACGGCCACCGTCACGACGGTCCCTGCGGTCCCGGCCGCCACCGCGCTCGCGGTCGCCGGGTCCGCCCTGGCCGCCGGATTGCCGCGTACGTCCCGGCATCAGGCGTTCCTTCCGTTCTCGAGAATGTTCACTGTCCTAGAACTCCAACCCCGCCTCGCGGGCGGCATCGGCCAGTGCGGCGATCCGGCCGTGGTAGGCGTTGCCACCCCGGTCGAACACCGCCTTGGAGATGCCCGCGTTCTTGGCGCGGGCCGCCACCAGCTCGCCGACCTTGGCGGCCTTGGCCTTCTTGTCGCCCTCGACGGCCTGGACGTCCGCCTCCAGCGTCGAGGCCGCGGCCAGCGTGTGGCCCGCGACGTCGTCGATCAGCTGGACGTGGATGTGCCGGGACGACCGCTTCACCGACATCCGCGGCCGCTCCGCGGTGCCGTGGATCTTCTTGCGCAGCCGGGCGTGCCGACGAACCTTGCCAGCGCGACGGCGGGTCGAGATGTCCTTGCCGACCGGCTTGCGCTTGGTCACCGTTTCGCTCATGATCACTTACCCGTCTTTCCGACCTTGCGACGGATGCGCTCGCCCTCGTAGCGCAAGCCCTTGCCCTTGTAGGGGTCCGGACGACGCAGCTTGCGGATGACCGCCGCGGTCTGGCCGACCTTCTGCTTGTCGATGCCGGACACCGAGAACTTCGTCGGGCTCTCCACCTTGAAGGTGATGCCCTCCGGAGCCTTGATCAGCACCGGGTGGCTGTAGCCGAGGGCGAACTCGAGGTCCGAGCCCTTGGCCTGCACGCGGTAACCGACCCCGTGGATCTCCATCTTCTTCTCGTAGCCGTCGGTGACGCCCACGACCAGGTTGTTCACCAGCGTGCGCGTGAGGCCGTGCAGCGCGCGGCTCTCGCGCTCGTCGTCCGGCCGCTTCACGAGCAGAGCGCCGTCCTCGTCGCGCTCGACGGTGATCGGCTCGGGAACCGTGTGCTCGAGAGTGCCCTTCGGTCCCTTGACGGTGACGTGCTGCCCGTCGATGGTCACCTCAACCCCGGAGGGGACGGTGATCGGCAGCTTTCCGATGCGTGACATGCCTAAGTCCCCCTCCTCACCAAACGTAGGCGAGGACTTCGCCGCCCACGCCGTTGCGCATGGCCTGCCGGTCGGTCTGGAGGCCGGACGACGTCGAGATGATCGCGACGCCGAGGCCGCCGAGAACCTTCGGCAGGTTGGTCGATTTTGCGTACACGCGCAGGCCGGGCTTCGACACCCGCCGCAGTCCGGCGATGCTGCGCTCACGGTTCGGGCCGTACTTGAGCTCGACGACCAGGTTCTTGTGCTTCTCACCGGGCTCGGTGCGGTAGTCCGCGATGTAGCCCTCGCGCTTGAGGATGTCGGCGATGTTCGCCTTGATCTTCGAGTGGGGAAGCACGACCTCGTCGTGGTACGCCGAGTTCGCGTTACGCAGACGTGTCAGGAAGTCTGCGATGGGGTCGGTCATCGTCATGGTGACCTGTCAACCTTTCTCGCCCTGGTTCCCCGAGGTGGGGCCTGTGGCGAAGTGGGAGTGATTGGAAGCCTTCACCAGCTGGACTTGTTCACGCCGGGAAGCTGGCCCGCGTGCGCCATCTCCCGCAGGCAGATGCGGCACAAGCCGAACTTGCGGTAGACCGAGTGCGGCCGGCCGCAGCGCTGGCAACGGGTGTAGGCACGCACCTTGAACTTCGGCTTCCGGGCGGCCTTGGCGATCAGAGCTTTCTTGGCCATTGCTCAGTTCTCCTTGAACGGGAAGCCGAGCTTGCGGAGCAGTGCACGGCCCTCGTCGTCGGTGGTGGCGGTCGTGACGACCGTGACGTCCATGCCGCGCGGGCGGTCGATGGAGTCCGGGTTGATCTCGTGGAACATCGACTGCTCGGACAGGCCGAACGTGTAGTTGCCGTTGCCGTCGAACTGCTTGGCCGACAGACCGCGGAAGTCACGGATACGCGGCAGCGCGATGGTCAGCAGCCGGTCGAGGAACTCCCACATACGGTCGCCGCGCAGCGTCACCCGCGCGCCGATGGGCTGGCCCTCGCGCAGCTTGAACTGCGCGATGGACTTGCGGGCCCGGCGCACCTCGGGCTTCTGCCCGGTGATGGTGGCCAGGTCGCGCACGGCGCCCTCGATGAGCTTGCTGTCGCGAGCGGCGTCACCGACACCCATGTTCACGACGACCTTCACCACACCGGGGATCTGGTGCGGGTTGGTGTAGCCGAACTCCTCGCGCAGCTGGCCGGCGATCTCCTCGCGGTACCGGGTCTTCAACCGCGGCGTCGGGTACGTTGTCTCTGCGGTGGTCATCAGATGTCCTTGCCCGTCCTACGCGAGATACGAACCTTCTTGCCGTCCTCGCCGATGCGGTAGCCCACCCGGGTCGGCTTGCCGTCGGAGTCCACGACCATCACGTTCGAGACGTGGATCGGGGCTTCCTGGGTGACGATGCCGCCGGACTGCGCACCACGCTGCGTCTGGGTGATCCGGGTGTGCTTCTTGATCCGGTTCACGCCCTCGACGAGGACGCGCTGACGGTCCGGGTAGGCCTGGATGACCTTGCCCTTCGCGCCCTTGTCCTTGCCGGCGATGACGAGAACGGTGTCGCCCTTCTTCACCTTCATCTAGAGCACCTCCGGCGCCAGCGAGATGATCTTCATGAACTTGCGGTCGCGCAGCTCGCGGCCGACCGGTCCGAAGATGCGGGTGCCTCGCGGCTCGTTGTCGTTCTTGATGAGCACCGCGGCGTTCTCGTCGAAACGGATGTAGGAGCCGTCAGGGCGACGCTTCTCCTTCACCGTGCGGACGATGACGGCCTTGACCACGTCACCACGCTTCACGTTGGCGCCCGGGATGGCGTCCTTGACGGTGGCGACGATGATGTCGCCGATGCCCGCGTAGCGCCGCCCCGAGCCACCGAGCACGCGGATGGTCAGGATCTCCTTGGCACCCGTGTTGTCGGCGACTCGCAGTCGCGACTCCTGCTGGATCACGTCAACTCCTGTATGTCGCGCCGGTTCTCGAGCTGGCCGAGCCTGGCGGAACGAATGAGGCGGGTAGCCCCCTGATTACTTGGCCTTCTCGCGGATCTCGACCAGTCGCCACCGCTTGGTGGCCGACAGCGGCCGGGTCTCCATCACGATGACGCGGTCGCCCACGCCGGCCGTGTTCTGCTCGTCATGCGCCTTCACCTTCTTGGTGGAGCGCATCACCTTGCCGTACAGCGGGTGCTTCTTGCGGTCCTCAAGCTCCACGACAATCGTCTTGTCCATCTTGTCGGAGACGACCAGGCCCTCCCGGACCTTGCGGTAGTTCCGACCGGAGTCAGCCTTCTGCACCGGCTCGCTCATGCGGCACCTTCACTCTCGTCAGTCTCGTCAGGCGCGACCGAGAGGCCGAGCTCGCGCTCGCGCATCACCGTGTAGATGCGCGCGATGTCCGCGCGGACCGTGCGCAGCCTGCGGTTGTTGTCGAGCTGGCCGGTCGCCATCTGGAAGCGGAGGTTGAACAGCTCCTCCTTGGCCTCCTTCAGGCGCAACACGAGCTCTTCCGCAGTGAGCTCACGAAGTTCTGACGCCGCAACACCTGCAGCCTTCGCCATCAGAACTCACCACCTTCGCGGGTCACGATCCTGCACTTCATCGGCAGCTTGTGGATCGCGCGGCGCAGGGCCTCGCGCGCCACCGCCTCGTTCGGGAAGCTCATCTCGAACATCACGCGGCCGGGCTTGACGTTGGCCACCCACCACTCGGGCGAACCCTTACCGGAACCCATGCGGGTTTCGGCGGGCTTCTTCGTGAGCGGGCGGTCCGGGAAGATGTTGATCCAGATCTTCCCGCCACGCTTGATGTGGCGCGTCATGGCGATACGAGCGGACTCGATCTGCCGGTTGGTCACGTAGCTGTGCTCGAGCGCCTGGATGCCGTACTCACCGAAGTTGACCTTCGTGCCGCCCTTCGCGGCGCCGGACCGCTTCGGCGAGTGCTGCTTGCGGTGCTTGACCTTGCGTGGGATGAGCACGCCTCAGCCCTCCGTCTTCTCTGCTGCGTCCGGCGTGGCCGTCTCGGGGGCCTTGCTGGTCGCGACGTCTGTGTCGGCCTTCGCGGCGCGACCGGCCTCGGTCGACGTCGGCGTGGTGCCCGACGCACCCGACCGGCGGCGGGACGGACGCTCGCGGCGCGGCGCGCGCTCGGCCGCCGCGGCGGCGTCACGCTCAGCCTTGGCCTTGAGACCACCGACGAGGTCGCCCTTGTAGATCCACACCTTCACGCCGATGCGGCCGAACGTCGTCTTGGCCTCGAAGAAGCCGTAGTCGATGTCGGCACGCAGCGTGTGCAGCGGGACCCGGCCGTCGCGGTAGTGCTCGGAGCGGGACATCTCGGCACCGCCGAGACGGCCGCTGCACTGCACGCGGATGCCCTTGACCTGCGGCGAACGCATGGACGTCTGGATGGCCTTGCGCATGGCGCGGCGGAACGCGACGCGGTTGGACAGCTGCTCCGCGACACCCTGCGCGACGAGCTGGGCGTCGGCCTCGGAGTTCTTCACCTCGAGGATGTTCAGCTGCACCTGCTTACCGGTCAGCTTCTCCAGCGCGCCGCGGATGCGGTCGGCCTCGGCTCCGCGGCGGCCGATCACGATGCCCGGCCGCGCGGTGTGGATGTCGACGCGAACCCGGTCCCGGGTGCGCTCGATCTCCACCTTGGAGATGCCGGCCCGCTCCATGCCCGTGGACAGGAGCTTGCGGATCTTCACGTCCTCGGCGACGTACTCCGAGTACTGCTTGTCGGCGTACCAGCGCGACTTCCAGTCCGTGGTGATCCCGAGCCGGAAGCCGTGCGGGTTGATTTTCTGGCCCACTACCGGCCACCTGCCTTCTTCTTGCTCTTCGTCTTGGCTTCCGGCCGCGACTCGACCTCGACGGTGATGTGGCTGGTCCGCTTACGGATCCGGTAGGCGCGACCCTGCGCGCGCGGCCGGATGCGCTTGAGGGTCGGGCCCTCGTCGGCGTAGGCGTTCTTGACCCACAGCGTGTCGGGGTCCAGGTCCAGGTTGTTCTCGGCGTTGGCCATCGCGCTGGCGAGCACCTTCGCGAGCGGGCCCGCGGCGGCCTGCGGCGAGAACCTCAGGATGGCAAGGGCCTCGTTGGCGTTGCGGCCCTTGATCAGCTCGATCACCCGGCGCACCTTGGTCGGCGAGTCCCGGACGAAGCGAGCCCGAGCGAAAGCCGTCGGCAGGGTCTCCTGCTCGGCTACCGCGTCGTTACGCGCGTTCATCGTTACTTCCTCTTCTCGGTGCGCGCTCAGCGGCGACGCGACTTGCGGTCATCCTTGACGTGGCCCTTGAAGGTCCGCGTCGGGGCGAACTCGCCCAGCTTGTGGCCCACCATGGCCTCGGTGACGAACACCGGGACGTGCTTGCGGCCGTCGTGGACCGCGATGGTGTGCCCGAGCATGTCCGGGATGATCGTGGACCGGCGGGACCAGGTCTTGATCACGGTCTTCTTGCCCGACTCGTTGAGCGCGTCCACCTTCTTGAGCAGGTGGTCGTCCACGAACGGGCCCTTTTTCAGGCTGCGCGGCATGTTCTTCTACCTCCCTGCTCAGCGCTTCTTGCCGGTGCGCCGGCGGCGGACGATCAACTGGTCGCTCGGCTTGCGACGGCGGGTGCGGCCCTCCGGCTTACCGTTCGGGTTCACCGGGTGACGACCACCGGACGTCTTGCCCTCACCACCACCGTGCGGGTGGTCGACCGGGTTCATGACGACACCACGGACGGTCGGGCGCTTGCCCCGCCAGCGGTTCCGGCCTGCCTTGCCCCAGCTGATGTTGGAGTGGTCGGAGTTGCCGACCTCACCGACAGTGGCGCGGTTGCGCACGTCCACGTTGCGGATTTCGCCCGAGGGCATCCGCAGCTGGGCGTACGGGCCGTCCTTGGCGACGAGCTGCACGCGAGCGCCGGCGGACCGCGCGATCTTCGCGCCGCCACCGGGGCGGAGCTCGATCGCGTGGATCACGGTGCCGACCGGGATGTTGCGCAGCGGCAGGTTGTTGCCCGGCTTGATGTCGGCGCTCGGGCCGCTCTCCACCCGGTCGCCCTGCTTCAGCTTGTCCGGCGCGATGATGTAGCGCTTCTCGCCGTCGGCGTAGTGCAGCAGTGCGATGCGGGCCGAGCGGTTCGGGTCGTACTCGATGTGAGCGACCTTGGCCGGCACGCCGTCCTTGTCGTTACGCCGGAAGTCGATGATCCGGTACGCACGCTTGTGGCCACCACCCTTGTGCCGGGTGGTGATCTTGCCGGACGAGTTGCGGCCGCCGGACTTGCTCAGCGGAGCGAGCAGCGACTTCTCCGGCGTCGACCGGGTGATCTCGGCGAAGTCGGCGACGCTCGACCCACGCCGGCCCGGCGTTGTCGGCTTGTACTTGCGGATGCCCATGTCTTCTCAGTCCCTTACGCGGCTGGTCCGCCGAAGATCTCGATCGGCTTGCTCTCGGCCGACAGCGTGACGATGGCGCGCTTGGTGTCCTTGCGCTTGCCGAAGCCGTAGCGGGTGCGCTTACGCTTGCCCGGCCGGTTGATCGTGTTCACGCTGATCACCTTGACGCCGAACACCTTCTCGACCGCGACCTTGATCTGCGTCTTGTTGGCGTCAGGCCGGACCAGGAACGTGTACTTGTGGTCCTCGAGCAGCCCGTAGGACTTCTCGGAGATCACCGGCGCGATCAGGATGTCGCGCGGGTCCGGGATGGCCACAGAGCTCACTGCTCGTCACTCCCTTCGGCCTCGCTCGACGTCGCGGAAGCCTTCGCGCCCTTGCCCTTCGCGGGGCCGGCCAGGAAAGCGTCGAACGCCGCCTTGGTGAAGACCACGTCGTCGTTGACCAGCACGTCGTAGGTGTTGAGCTGGTCGGGCGTGATCAGGTGGACGTAGGAGAGGTTGCGGGCGGACAGCCAGCTCAGCTCCTCGTCCCGGTGCAGCACCACCAGGATGCGCTTGGCCTGCGTCACCGCGGCGAGCGCCTGCTTGGCGTCCTTGGTGGACGGCTTCTCGCCGGTCACCAGGCTGGTCACCACGTGCACCTGACCCGCGCGAGCGCGGTCCGAGAGGGCGCCACGCAGAGCAGCGGCCTTCATCTTCTTCGGGGTGCGCTGCGTGTAGTCGCGCGGTGTAGGGCCGTGCACGGTGCCACCGCCTGCGAACTGCGGCGCACGGACCGAACCCTGGCGGGCGCGGCCGGTGCCCTTCTGCCGGTACGGCTTGCGGCCACCACCGCGGACCTCGCCGCGGGTCTTGGTGTCGTGCGTGCCCTGGCGAGCGGCGGCCAGCTGGGCCACCACGACCTGGTGCATCAGCGGGATGTTCGCCTGGACGTCGAAGATCTCCTCGGGCAGCTCGACCGAGCCTTCGGCCTGGCCTGCCGGGGTCTTCACCTCGACCGTCGCGGTCATGCGGTCACACCACCCTTCGCGGCGCTGCGGACGAAGATCAGGCCGCCCTTGGGACCGGGAACCGCACCCTTGATCAGCAGCAGGCCGTCCTCGGGGCGCACCGCGTGCACCCGGAGGCCCTGCGTGGTGACCCGGTTGTTGCCCATGCGGCCGGCCATGCGCACACCCTTGAACACGCGACCCGGAGTGGCGCAGCCACCGATCGAGCCCGGAGCGCGGTGCTTGGCCTGGTTACCGTGGCTGGCGCCCTGGCCCTTGAAGCCGTGCCGCTTCATGACGCCGGCGTAGCCCTTGCCCTTCGTGGTGCCGGTGACGTCCACGACTGCGCCCGACTCGAACACGTCGGCCGTGATCTCCTGGCCGACCTCGTAGGAGTCGGCGTCGGTGGTCCGCAGCTCGGCGACGAAGCGCCGCGGCGTGACGCCGGCCTTCTCGAAGTGCCCGGTCTTCGGCTTGTTGACCCGGCGAGGGTCCACGGCACCGAAGGCCAGCTGCACGGCCGAGTAGCCGTCCTTCTCCTTGTTGCGCACCTGGGTCACCACGTTCGGCCCGGCCTGCACGACGGTCACCGGGACGACCCGGTTGTTCTCGTCGAAGACCTGCGTCATGCCGAGCTTGGTGCCCAGAATGCCCTTCACTTGCCTGTCAGACATGAGTCTCTTATCTCCGCCGCTCGCCCAACGCTTACTGGATGTTCACGTCGACACTGGCCGGCAGGTCGATGCGCATGAGCGCGTCGACCGTCTTCGGCGTCGGGTCGAGGATGTCGATCAGCCGCTTGTGCGTGCGCATCTCGAAGTGCTCGCGCGAGTCCTTGTACTTGTGCGGCGAGCGGATGACGCAGTAAACGTTCTTCTCGGTGGGCAGCGGCACCGGCCCCACCACGGAGGCGCCGGTGCGCGTGACCGTCTCGACGATCTTCCGTGCGCTGGCGTCGATCGCCTCGTGGTCGTAGGCCTTGAGCCGGATGCGGATCTTCTGTCCCGCCATGGTGGCAGCTCGTTCCTTCGTCTCGTGCCGCTTGTCTCAAACCGACAGTCAGCAAACACTGCGCGCCGGTTCTCGCACGTCAACGGCCTGGTCTCCGGTCCACGCGGTCGGGCGTGTCGCGCCCATCGCGCAGACTGATCCCGCAGGATCGTTGTCGTGCCGTAGGTCTTCTTCTGCTTGGAGCGCCAGCCGAGGCCGGCATCTCCTGACTCACGAAAGCCGCAAGCCCAGGACACTCACGCCGGGGCGGCCGATTCTTTTCGGTTTGATTCCTACAGAATCGGCCGCCCCGCGTCGAGCAACCTTAATAGGATGCCATATCGAAATATGGCTCCCGCACCCGGGGGTGCTTATTACTTGATGATCTTGGTGACCTGGCCGGCGCCGACGGTGCGGCCACCCTCACGGATGGCGAACCGCAGACCCTCGTCCATGGCGATCGGCTGGATCAGCTTCACCGAGATCTCGGTGTTGTCGCCCGGCATGACCATCTCGGTGCCCTCGGGAAGGGTGACGACACCGGTCACGTCGGTGGTCCGGAAGTAGAACTGCGGACGGTAGTTGTTGAAGAACGGCGTGTGCCGGCCACCCTCGTCCTTGGAGAGGATGTACACCGAGCCCTCGAACTCGGTGTGCGGGGTGGTGGTGCCGGGCTTCGTCACGACCTGGCCGCGCTCGACGTCCTCTCGCTTGATACCACGAAGCAGCAGGGCGGCGTTGTCACCGGCCTGGCCGTAGTCCAGCATCTTGTTGAACATCTCGATGCTGGTGACCGTGGTCTTGCGGGACTCGGGCCGGATACCGACGATCTCGACCTCTTCGTTCAGCTTGATCTCGCCGCGCTCGATACGGCCGGTGACGACCGTACCGCGACCGGTGATCGTGAAGACGTCCTCGATCGGCATCAGGAACGGCTTGTCGATCTCGCGCTCCGGGTCCGGGATCGACTCGTCGACCGCGTCCATGAGCTCGAGCACGCTCTGCGCCCACTTCTCGTCGCCCTCGAGGGCCTTGAGGCCGGAGACCTTGACCACCGGGGCGTCGTCGCCGGGGAACTCCTGCGAGCTGAGCAGCTCGCGGACCTCCATCTCGACGAGCTCGAGGATCTCCTCGTCGTCGACCATGTCGGCCTTGTTCAGCGCCACGACGATGTACGGAACGCCGACCTGACGGGCGAGCAGCACGTGCTCACGCGTCTGCGGCATCGGGCCGTCGGTCGCCGCGACCACGAGGATCGCGCCGTCCATCTGGGCCGCACCGGTGATCATGTTCTTGATGTAGTCGGCGTGGCCGGGAGCGTCGACGTGCGCGTAGTGACGCTTCTCGGTCTGGTACTCGACGTGCGAGATGTTGATCGTGATACCGCGCTGCTTCTCCTCAGGCGCGTTGTCGATCTGGTCGAACGCACGCGACTGGTTGAGCTCGGGGTACTTGTCGTGGAGAACCTTGGTGATCGCCGCGGTCAGCGTGGTCTTGCCGTGGTCGACGTGACCAATGGTCCCGATGTTGACGTGCGGCTTGCTCCGCTCGAACTTCGCCTTCGCCACTGGAATGTCCTCCTGGACTTTACTTGCTCGCTCCCGGCGTGGCTGCCGATTGCGACTCGATCTGGTCGGTTGTGCGGACCTTAGGGGGAGGCCCCTGTCGCGCCCGCGTTGGGTGCTGGTGGAGAGTTACTCCCCCGTCGCTTTCGCGATGATCTCCTTCGCGACGTTCGTCGGAACCTCCGCGTAGGAGTCGAAGACCATCGTGTAGTTGGCGCGGCCCTGGGTCTTCGACCGCAGGTCGCCCACGTACCCGAACATCTCCGACAGCGGCACGAGCGCCTTCACGACACGCGTGCCAGACCGCTCCTCCATGGCCTGGATCTGGCCACGGCGGGAGTTCAAGTCACCGATGACGTCACCCATGTACTCCTCGGGTGTGGTCACCTCGACGGCCATCATCGGTTCCAGCAGTACCGGGTTCGCCTGCTTCGCGGCTTCCTTCAGCGCCATCGAACCGGCGACCTTGAAGGCCATCTCCGAAGAGTCGACCTCGTGGTACGCACCGTCCAACAAGGTGAGCTTCAACCCGACGAGCGGGTAGCCGGCCAGGACGCCGTACTGCATGGCGTCCTGCGCGCCCGCGTCGACCGACGGGATGTACTCCCGCGGCACGCGGCCACCGGTCACCTGGTTGTCGAACTCGTAGAGGGCGCCATCGCCGGTGGTCAGCGGCTCCAGCTTGATGATCACCCTCGCGAACTGACCGGAGCCACCGGTCTGCTTCTTGTGGGTGTACTCGTACTTCTCGACCGTCCGCCGGATGGTCTCGCGGTAGGCGACCTGCGGCTTACCGATGTTCGCCTCGACCTTGAAGTCGGACTTCATCCGGTTGACGAGAACCTCGAGGTGGAGCTCGCCCATGCCCTCGATGATCGTCTGCCCGGTCTCCTCGTCCTGGCTGACCCGGAAGGTCGGGTCCTCCTCCGCGAGCTTCTGGATGGCGGTCGAGAGCTTCTCCTGGTCGGCCTTGGTCTTCGGCTCGATGGCGACCTTGATGACCGGCTCGGGGAAGGTCATCGACTCCAGGACGATCGGGTTCTGCGGGTCCGCCAGGGTGTCACCGGTGGTGGTGTCCTTCAGGCCCTGGACCGCGTAGATGTGACCGGCCTGCGCCTCGTCGACCGGGTTCTCCTTGTTGGAGTGCATCTGGAAGAGCTTGCCGATGCGCTCCTTGCGCTCCTTGGTCGCGTTGACGACCTGGGCGCCCGAGGAGACCTTGCCCGAGTAGACGCGGATGTAGGTCAGCTTGCCGAAGAACGGGTGCACGGCGATCTTCGACACCAGCGCCGCGAACGGCTCGTCGATCGACGGCTTCCGCGATGCCTTGGTCTCGCCGTCGGGCAGCAGACCCTCGACCGGCGGGACGTCCACCGGCGACGGGAGGAAGTCGATGACCGCGTCGAGCATGGGCTGCACGCCCTTGTTCTTGAACGCCGAGCCGCACAGCACCGGGTAGGCCTCACGCGCGATGGTGAGCTTGCGGATGCCGTTCTTGATCTCGTCCTCGGTGAGCTCCTCGCCACCGAAGTACTTCTCCATCAGCTCGTCGTCCGACTCGGCAACGGCCTCGATGAGCTTCTCGCGGTACTCGGCGGCCTTGTCGGCGAGGTCGGCCGGGATGTCCTCGACCTCGTAGTCCTCGCCCTTCTTGACGTCACCGCGCCAGGTCAGCGCCTTCATGCGGACCAGGTCGACGACGCCCTGGAAGTCGCTCTCCGCACCGATCGGCAGCTGCACCACGAGCGGACGGGCACCCAGCCGATCCTCGATGGTCTTCACGGTGAAGTAGAAGTCCGCACCGAGCTTGTCCATCTTGTTGACGAAGCAGATGCGCGGGACCTCGTACTTGTCGGCCTGCCGCCAGACCTGCTCGGACTGGGGCTCGACGCCTTCCTTGCCGTCGAAGACGGCGACCGCACCGTCGAGCACACGCAGCGAACGCTCCACCTCGACGGTGAAGTCGACGTGGCCGGGTGTGTCGATGATGTTGATCTGGTAGTCGTTCCAGAAGGTGGTGGTAGCAGCCGAGGTGATGGTGATACCCCGCTTCTGCTCCTCCTCCATCCAGTCCATCGTCGCGGCGCCGTCGTGCACCTCGCCGATCTTGTAGTTGATCCCGGTGTAGAACAGGATCCGCTCGGTCGTGGTGGTCTTACCGGCGTCGATGTGGGCCATGATGCCGATGTTGCGGACCTTGTTCAGGTCGGTCAGCACGTCACGTGCCACTTGAATGTTCCCCTGTCTCAAACGTGGAACCCGGCATTGGCGCGATCAAGCGGACCGGGCGACCGTGTTCTACGGTTCACTGCGGTGTCAGGCTCACCAGCGGTAGTGGGCGAAAGCCTTGTTGGACTCGGCCATCTTGTGGGTGTCCTCGCGGCGCTTCACGCTGGCCCCGAGGCCGTTGCTCGCGTCGAGCAGCTCGTTCTGCAGGCGCTCGATCATGGTCTTCTCGCGACGCTGCCGCGCGAAGGTCACGATCCAGCGCAGCGCAAGGGTGGTCGAGCGACCGGGCTTGACCTCGATCGGCACCTGGTAGGTGGCACCACCGACCCGGCGGCTCTTCACCTCGAGGGTGGGCCGCACGTTGTCGAGCGCGCGCTTCAGCGTGACGACCGGGTCGGTACCGGTCTTCTCGCGAGCGCCTTCCAGAGCGCCGTACACAATGCGCTCGGCCAGCGAGCGCTTGCCGTCCGTCAGAACCTTGTTCACCAGCTGGGTGACGAGCGGCGATGCGTAGACGGGGTCAGCGATCAGCGGCCGCTTCGGGGCCGGACCCTTGCGGGGCATTAGCTCTTCTCCTTCTTCGCGCCGTACCGACTGCGCGCCTGCTTGCGGTTCTTCACGCCCTGCGTATCGAGCGAACCGCGGATGATCTTGTAGCGAACACCCGGCAGGTCCTTCACACGACCGCCACGCACGAGCACCATCGAGTGCTCCTGGAGGTTGTGACCCTCACCGGGAATGTAGGCCGTGACCTCGATGCCACTGGTCAGCTTCACACGCGCGACCTTGCGCAGCGCCGAGTTCGGCTTCTTGGGTGTGGTGGTGTACACGCGGGTGCACACGCCGCGCCGCTGCGGGCTCCCCTTGAGCGCCGCGGTCTTCTGCTTGGCAGCCTTGTCCTGGCGGCCCTTGCGGACCAGCTGCTGGATCGTGGGCAATGGACCAGCTTTCTGTCGCGTCCTTCAGCTATACAGCTCTACGTTGTTTCCCCGGTCCCCGCGGTCGGGCGTGTCGGCCCGCGTCAGGATCAAAGATCCGTTAACTTCCCCTCGGGATTTCCGGAACTCCGACTTGCCGATTACCCAGACCCGAGCACGATGACTCGGCCCGTGGGCGCATCGGCGCACGGAGCAGCCCAGCAGCGAGCCGGGCACGGATGTCAAAGATACCCGCCCATGTCGACACCGACACATCGGGGGTCACTTTCGACCCGCGACGCGGCCTCACTGGACGGCCTGCATCTACTAGTCTACCGCAATTACGGCCCTGGCCAGGGCGGACGCGGCGCCGGTACGGGCTCGGCGGCAGCAGAAACCAGCCGGAGCCAAGGCCAGCCTAGCGTGCCGGGCCGCCCGGGATGAAGACCCGACCCTCGGCGCGCGGCACGGACATCCGGCCGGCGAAAGGACCCCGCACCAACATGGACCCGGCACTCATCCTCGTCGCGCTCGTGGTGGTCGCCGCCATCGGCACCCCGCTGTGGTTCGTTCTGCGAGGCAGGTCCGAGAGCAGGCGGCGTGCGCGGCGCACCGCGTTCGCCCAGCGGGTCGGCGGCGTCGAGCATCACCACGACAGCGGCACCCGGCCGCGGTACGGCCACTTCCCCGAGCCGGACTACATCTCGGGTGCACCGTTTTACTATGCGCTCGAGTTCACCCGGCACGGGCACCCCGTGGTCGCCTCGGAATCGCGGGTCCGCCACGGGCCCGACCGGCCGATGCGCTACCGGGGCATCGTGCAGCTGCCGGTGCGACTTCCCGCAGGCGCGCCGCCGCTGGAGATCGGCAGCCACCTGCCTTCGGTCTGGGAACACACGGCCAAGACGAAGGTCGACCCAGTGGCCGATCTGCCCGGCGCGGATCAGGGCCTGCGAGCGCGCTGCTCCGACGAGACGTTCGCGCGCCAGGTCGTCACGCCGACGTTGGCCGCCATCGTCACCGCGCACAAGCGCCACGGCCACCTCCCACGCATCGTGCTCGAGCACGGGACGATCCGGACCTGGGTGGGCGGCCGCCTGGCCGGCGACGACGTCCTTCGGGCCGCCGACCTGCTCGTCGAGATCGCCCAGGCGCTCCCCCAGCAGCGCTCGCTTTCGTAAACGATCGCCCGCCCGAGGGAACGACCAGCTCTGCTCCCGGGGTCGCACCGAAGCGACGGACAAGGAGGGGCGAGGCGATGAGCGGATTCACGGTCCAGATCGAGGCGCTACGGGGATACGGCGAGAACCTCAAGGACTTCCAGCAGCAGGCGACGACGTTCTCCGATCTGGTGGAGCGCGCCGACGTCGGCGACGAGTCGTGGGGCGTCGTCGGGCTCGCGACCAAGGGCTCGTACGACCAGGCTCTCGAGGAACTGACCAGGCTGATCGAGCGCATGAAGCAAGGACTCGAGGCAACCGCCGACAAGATCAAGCAGGCCGCGGACATCTACGCGAGCAACGACCTCGAGGGCGCGTTCCGGCTCGGCGGCCACCGGGTCGAGATCGACAAGGTCGCCGAAGCGCGGCCGGGCAGCTGAGGGGGACGACGATGGCCGAGGTCGAAGACGTAACCAGCGACATCAGTCTGAACGCCGACTCCGACGGCGGCTTCGGCGAGTGGGCGACCGGCGTAGCCGAGAACACGCCCGTCGTCGAAACCGCCCTCAAGGGCGTCGAGACGGTCACCAACATCCGGCAGGGCCTGCCCGACGATCCCGACGCCGGCGACATCATGCTGCACGCCGGCAACGTCGCCACCGACACGGCGGGGTTCGTCGCCGAGTGCGCCACCGAAGCCGCCACGGTGGTGCTCGACCCGATCGGCTGGCTGGTCGGACACGGCCTGGACCTGGTGCTGCACCTGGTCACGCCACTGCAGGACGCGCTGCGCTTCGTCACCGGCGACGGCCCGCGGCTGAGCGAGGCGGCCGACGACTTCACCGCCATCGGCGAGGGCCTGGTCGCCTACTCCGAGGAATTCGCCCGCGTCGCCGACGAGGCATTGCAGGACTGGACCGGCGAGGCGAGCCGCGCCGCGCGCAGTGCGCTGGCCGAGTTCGCGAGCGGCATCCAGGGCGTCGCGACGAGCTCCGGCGGCGTCGCGCAGGTGCTCAAGGGCTCCTCGATGCTGATGCAGGTGATCGAGGAGGTCCTCAAGGCGATCATCACCGAGCTCGTGACCTGGCTGGTCATGATCTGGGTGCCGGCGCTGGCGTCGTCGGTGGTCAGCCTCGGCTCGTCGGTGGCGGCAGCGATGTCGGCCTCGGTCGCCAAGGCCACCGCCACGTTTTCCCGTGTCACCGCCAAGCTGGGCAAACTCGGCAAGCTGCTCGACGAGATCCTGGCCTTCTTCCAGAAGTTCGGCTCCGCGATGGTCAAGCTCGGCGAAAAGCTGGGCGTCAAGCGCAACGGCTTCGCCGACACGGTCGGCAAGATCACCGCGAGCGTCGCCAGGAACGGCGCGGCCGGCGCCATGCGGGAGGGCCTGGTCTCCTCGCTCAAGGCGGGCGGCGGCAAGCTCGCCGAGCAGATCATCGGACTCGACCCGGCCAGCCCTCCGGGTATGACCGGCGGGGAGACCGGCAAGGCGATCAGCGACCACTACGGCACGCTGGTGGACCACCTCCGCGACGGAAAGGACTACGCCGACCAGGGCAGGCTCGGATCCGGCGCGCCGGCCGAGGAGACCGAGGAGCAGCTGAGGATGTAGCCGCCACGTGCGTCACCAATCGCTCCTGGCCCGCTACTGTGTGCAGCGTCGGTGCCGACCTGCACGTCATCGGCAAACCGGACAGTGCCACTGGGGGACGGACACATGGATCTCGGCTACAGCGAGCGCTTCTTCCTCGTCATGATCGCCGGCCTCGCGGCAGTGATCCTGCTCAGATACCTCTACGGCCGCTGGCAGGACAAGTGGCAGGGGAGCCGGCGCGCCAGGTTCGTCCAACAGGTCGGCGGCGTCGAACACACGCGCACGGGCGGCACCCGGCCCCGGTTCGGCTACTTCCCCGAGCCGGACGACATCACCCCGCCCTTTCACTGGGCCATCGAGTCCACCCGCTCCGGCTACCACGCACTCGTGTACGAGACCCGCGATGTCCGGGTCAGGTACCGAGACAACAGCCGACACACCACCACGGACTACTCGAGCTATGTCGAGCTTCCGATTCCCGCCGGTCCGCCGGTGAAGATCGGAGACCAGCGCATGACGAACTACTTTCGCCATGACGGCACGGCGGCTCAGCTGGTGGCCGGCACCGCGGCCGAGCGGCACGGCCGCTACGTGCTCTGCCCGGACCCCGAGTTCGCCCGGGTGTTCGTCACGGACGCCCTCGCCGCCGCCATCGCCGGGCACAAACGCGGGAGGTGGGTCCCGGGCACTGATTTCATCGAGGGCACCGCCCGCCGCCCGGTGCCCCAGGGGCGGACCTTCAAGCCAAGAAGGTGCTCGACACGACGGACTCGCTCATCGAGATCGTACGCAACATTCCCACTCATGCGTGGCGCTGGCACCATCCACCACAGGTGTGAACCACTCCGCCAAAGCACCACCGGCGACACCGGGAATCCGCCATGATGGCCCAGGTCACCATTCGGCGCACGGCTCGCGCCACATTCGCAACCGAGGGGGAAACGACGATGAGCGGCGGCTTCCGGGTCCAGATCGAAGCCCTGCGCGGCTACCAGGACAATCTGGCCGCCTTCAAGGAGCAGTCCGAGAAGTTCGACGAGCTCGTCACCAAGGCGGATGTCAGCGACGAGGCCTGGGGTTTGGTGGGCCTCGCGACGAAAAGCCAGTACACCGCGGCGTTGACCGAGCTGCGCGGCCTTCTCCGGAAGATGCAGGAAGGCCTGGACCAGACCGCGTCGAAGATCGGCAGGGCGGCTGACATCTACGCGAGCGAGGACGAGCGGGGCGCCATCCTGCTCGGTAAGCAGAAGGTCGAGATCGACAAGGTCGAGGAAGTCCGCGCGGGCAACTGAACTGGGGGAACTGACACATGGCTGACGTCGGCGGCAGCGAACTCCTCCCGATCAAGCCGGGTATGAGGACGGAACGCGGGGACGGTGCATGAACATCGACCCCTGGCACCTATTGATCGGCATGTGGGTGTTCGTCCTGGCGATGTTCCCGATCGCGTACGTCTATCCACGTTGGCGCGAGGCGCGCCTACGCCATGCACGTGCCCAGTTCACCCAGCAGGTCGGTGGGCTCCAGCACTACGGAGACGGCGGCACCCGTCCTCGGTTCGGTTACTTCCCCGACCAGGACCACTACACGCCGCCGTTCTACTGGGCGATCGAATTCAGCCGCTCCGGCCACTACGTACTCACCTTCGAGTCGCGCACAGTGACCAAGACCGTCTCGGGCGGGAAGACCAGGCACAAGACGTGGTACTGGCCTTTCGTCGAGGTCATGATCCCACATTGCCCATGCGTCCGGATCGGGCCGGCGAACACCTTTATCACCGACAGAACCCTGAAGGCTCAGATGATCTCCGGGACGCCCGCCGACGAGTTCGGTCTCTACGTATCCAGTCCTGACGAAGCCTTCGCGCGCACGCTTGTCACGCGCCGATTGGTCACCGCGATCGCCGGTCGCGCTGAGAACGGACGCACACCGACCGTCGTATTCCAAGAGGGCACCATCCGTACGACCCCGTTCAGCCCCACCCGGCTCGACGGGCAGACGGCCCGCGAGGTCCCTTCACCCGCCTTCACACCCAAGAAGCGGTTCAACGGCAGGAATGTGCTCGGCACCGCCGACTTCCTCATCGAGATCGTCCGGAGCATCCCGCCGCGTACCTGGCGCCGGGAAGTCCCACCGTAGGTGTGAATGCCCACAGCAAAGCCACTCCGATCAGGCGGCCCATACGTCATGATGGCGTCGCTCAAGCCGACCGAAATGCCCGCGATCATACGACCGTAGAGCGGACTCACATCAGCGACCGAGTTGCTCGATGACGGCCGTCGGCAGCCGAACTAGGGGGAACTGACACATGGCCGAAGTTCAGGACGTCACTGGTGACATCGAGCTCAATGCCGATAGCGACGGATCGTTCGGCGACTGGGCAGGAGGCATGGTCGAGAACACACCAGGTCTGAAAACGGTCAGCTCAGGTGTGGACACCGTCACCAACATCTGGAAGGGCCTGCCTGAAGACCCGGACGCAGTGGACATCGCGATGCACGCCGGCAACGTCGCCAGTGACGCGGCGGGCTTCGTGGCCGAATGCGCGACAGAAGCAGCGTCCGCTGTCCTGGACCCCGTTGGCTGGCTGGTGGAAAACGGCCTGGACATGGTCCTGCACCTGGTCACACCGCTGCAGGACTTGCTGCACCAGGTCACGGGTGACGGACCTCGGTTGGGGGAAGCTGCTGAGGACTTCACGTCGATCGGTGACGGCCTGGTGTCCTACTCGGAGGAGTTCGTTCGCGTCACCGATGAAGCCTTGCAGGGCTGGCAGGGGGACGCCAGCCAAGCCGCTCGGAGGTCGCTGGCGACCTTCGCGCAGGGCATCCAGGGTGTGGCAACCAGCGCCGGCGGAGTCTCGCGGGTTCTCAAGATCTCCTCGATGATCATGCAAGTCGTCGAGGCCGTCATCAAAGCCATCATCACCGAGCTCGTGAGCTGGTTGATCTGGATCTGGCTCCCCGCGCTAGCCACCTCGATTGCGAGTTTCGGCGCCTCGGTCGCGGCGGCTATGTCGGCGTCGGTTGCCAAAGCCGCAGCAACGTTCTCGCGCGTCACCGCGAAGATGGGCAAGCTCGGCAAACTGCTGGACCAGATCCTGGAGTTCTTCAGGAAGTTCGGATCGAACATGGTCAAGCTGGGCAAGAAGCTCGGCGTCGAGGAGACCGGCGGCTTCGCCAACCAGCTCGCCAGCAAGGGCGACGACATCCTGCGGAAGGTCGCCGATCCCGCCATCGGGAAAGCCGGCGTCCTAAAAGAGGCCGTCACCGAGTCGCTGAAGTCAGGCGGGAACGCTGCGTCGCAGGAAGTCATCGGTATCGATGTCACGAACCCTGACGCGGGCAACGGAATTCAGGTCGGTAAGACGATCAATGACGTCACCGGCAAGGTCATCGATCATGGAACTGATGTAAAGAGCGTTACGGACGGCGGCGAACTGGGTTCCGGCGCCTCGGCCGAGGAGACCGAGGACCAGCTCAAGATGTAGCGCCGTCCTGCCCGGGACGGCGATCACCACGTCGAGGATGATGTGCACTCGACGGCGTCGCACGGCCGGTGCTCCGACGCCTGAGATGCACTCTGTGAGGGAGAGAATCGTGTCAGCGGAGTTCGAGCGGCTCGTCGCCGAATTCGAGAAGTTCAAGTCCAAGATGAAGCACGTCGACACCCAGCTCGCAGGCGTCAGCGAGATGCAGAACGAACTGGGGCAGCTGGAGGCGACGGCCTCGAACGCCGACCGGTCGATCACCGTGACCGCCGGCCCGGGCGGCACCGTCAAGGACATCCAGCTCACGGACAAAGCGCTCGCGCAGTCACCTCAGGCGCTGTCGGCGGCCCTGATGTCCACCATCCAGGACGCGGTCGCCGAATCGGCACGGCGGCAAGCAGCCATTGTGGACTCGCACATGGGCGGGCTGGGCATCAACATCACGGATCAGGTGATCGAGACCCAGGCCGAGCTGCTCGGCACCTCCCCCGCGGAGCTGCGCGCGCGCATGCAGGACGAGCGGCCCGCCGCGCGCAGTGTTCCCGTGGAGGAGGAGTACCACGACGACTACTCCCACCGGAACCTCCTCGACGACAACGACAAGTCCGGTCGGCCGACGCCGCCTCCCCCGCCGTCCTCGGGTTCCGCAGGCGACGAGTTCCTCAAGAACCTGTTCGACGACGACAGTCGGTGAAACCGTCCGCTGTGGATTCGATCAGCTCGGGTAGCGCCCTGGAGTGTGTCCGGTCATGACGGAATCGCCGGAACGCAGCGGTAGCGATCAATCCGCCGGTTCGACCTTCGGCTTCATCGCAATCGTGGTCGCCGCGCTCGCCGCGGTGGTGGGACTCATCGGGTACGGCCTGCTCAGCGTCGTGAACGGCGCCGCCGCCGTACTGGGCATCGGGGAGCGGGTGGACATCCACGTCATCCGGGATCAGGGGCCGAGCCGGCACTCACCGGAGCTCGTCGGCGAGTACACAGTGGACGGCCAGGCTCACGAGATCGGCATGTCCGACGTGAATGTCGGGGATGTGGTGGAGGGGTGGCTGGGGCCGCTGCCCTGGCTCAACTTCGGCGACCCCATCGTCGGCGGGGAATCGTGGCTGCATATCGGGATCGGCCTGCTGTGCATCGGCATCCTCGTGGTGCCGGCGCTTCTCATGCGCAAACGTTAGGCCGCTCGTTCCACGGTTCTCCCCCCGTGGGGTGAGCGAGGGTGCCATCATGATCGCCGCGTCCGGGACGGCAAGGGAGGACTGATGAGCGGGTTCACCGTCGACGGCGAGGAGCTACGCCAGTACGCGGGCAAGCTGGCCGGCCAGAAGGACACGGCGAGCCAGATCGCCGGCCTCGTCGACAAGGCCGACGTCGGTGACAAGTCGTGGGGCGTCGTCGGGCTGTTCGTCAAGGACGAGTACACGAGGATGCTGGCCGACCTGAAGGAGACGTTCACCAGCTTGCAAGAGGGCCTGCAGTCCGGATCGGACAAGTTCAAGGCGGCCGCGGACGGCTACCAGCAACACGAGGACGCCATCAAGCAGTTGCTCGACGGCATGAAGATCGAAATCGACAACCGGTAGGCGAGGCATCCTCATGGCGGAAGAGAAGACGACCGCGGGTGGCGTCACGATCACCACCGGCGAGAAGGCCACCAGCCAGAAGGTCCAGGAGGCCATCCCGTTCTACGGGAACTACCTCAAGACCAAGGAGGCGCACGGCAAGCTCAACGACGGTGCGGCGGGTTCCGAGGTCACCGCGCTGGCGTCGGAGGGCAGCGCCCTGCTCGGATCGATCGGCACGAGCGTCTACGGCATCGCGACCGACCCGATCGGCTGGCTCGTCGGGCAGGGACTCAACTTCCTGATCAGTGTCGTGCAGCCGCTCGAGGACGCCATCCACTTCGTCAGCGGCGACGGCCCCGCACTCTCCCAGGCCGCGGAAAACTTCAACGCGATCGGCCAGGGCCTGGTCAAGCTGAGCGACCAGTTCGAGCAGGAACTGCACAGCACGATCCAGAGCTGGGGCGGCCCGGCCGCCCAGGTCGCCGGCACGAAACTGGGCGAGTTCGCGGGCGGCATCGACGGCGTGGCCGGGCAGGCCGGTGAGCTCGCCGAGATGCTGCAGATTTCCAGCATGATCATGACGATCATCGAGGACGTCATCAAGGCGATCCTGACTGAGCTGGTCACGTGGCTGATCATGATCTGGATCCCGGCTCTCGCGGCCGCGGTGCCCAGCTTCGGAGCCTCGACAGCCGCGGCCGGAGCCGCCACCGGCGCGCGCGCCGCCGCCACCGGCGGCCGGGTCGCGCGCATCATCGCCAAGCTCCGCCAGTTCCTCGGCAAGATCATGGCGTTCTTGCGCAACATCGGCAGCCGGCTCGGCAACGTGCGGACGGCCTTCCAGCGGTCGATGGCGTACAAGCAGCTCAACAGTGCGGCAGCGGACTTCAGCAAGAGCCTCGGTGACAAGTCGCCGCTGACCAAACTGTGGAGCAAGGAGGGCATGCTCGGCAGCCGCGTCCAGCAGGGATTCGGCAGGTCGATGGGCACCGCGCTCTCCGACGCGGGGAAATCGCAGCTCGGGATCGGCACCGGCGCGAACTCCGGCATCGACAAGCCGCTACGGAACCAGGCCAACGCCGAAAAGGCCGGGGAGTACGGAAACACGGGCACGGACCAGTCGGTCGACGACACCAAGAGCGACCTGGACATCTGACTCGTGGATGCGGTCTACCTGGACCTCGCACTGCTGGTGCTGCTGCTCGCGGCCGTCTTCGCCTTGATCGTCTGGTGGGGACGGCACAAGGAACGCAAGGAACAGCGCGAGCACACCGAGGCGCTCACCGCGCTGGCCGGTCAGCTCGGTGGGACGGTGTCCGGTCCGGACAACGCCACGGCGTGGTCGGCCGGCCTGCTCCAGCCGTTCAAGAACGACAGCGAGGGTTTGCTCAACCGGCTCGGCACGGCCCGACGGCCACGGTTCGAGCTCGCGCTCGATTTCGTGCGCGGCCCGTGGCAGGTGCGGGTGACCGAGGCCTCGATGAAGAAGAACGTCGGCAACGGCACCAGGGCCTACCACGAGCACCGCATCGAGGTGGTCACCGGACAGCTGACGCCGGTCAAGATCGCTCGCCGCCTGCATGCCGACTTCCTCGGGCGCCCGCTCAAACCCGGCCACGTCCTGACCGAGGGCACCAAGCCCATCGAGGATCCGCCGGCGACGGTGGCGCAGCAGAGGGGCGAGTGGCAGCGGCTCCGGTTGCCGATGCCCGCCGACCAGGAGTTCGCGGTGTTCGCGACCGACATGGCGGCCGCCCACCGCATGCTCGGCAAGGACGCCCTCGAGCACATGGTCGCCAACGCCGGTTCGCTGCCGCCCGTGTTCACGTTCGAGGCCGGGCTGTTCTACGCCACCATGCTCTACCGCATCAGCCCGGACACCCTGCTGACCACCGTGGACGCCGTGCTCGGCCTGCTCGAGCGGATCCCCGGCGCCGCGCCCGCGCCTCACACGCAGCGCTGACCCGGCCCGAACGCGGGAGAACCCGGAAACGAGGAAGCCCCCGACCCACCACGGTGGATCGGGGGCTTCCCGTTGCGAATCGCTCGTCTACCGGAAGTCGCGACCGAAGTCGTAGTCGTCCAGCGGCACCGCGGCGCCCGTGCCGGTACCGAACACGTCCGGGGTGTAGTAGCCGTCGTCGTAGGACGGGATCGCGTACGCGGCGACCCGAGCCTCCTCGGTCGGCTGCACCTGGATGTTGCGGTACCGGTTGATGCCCGTACCGGCCGGGATCAACTTACCGATGATCACGTTCTCCTTGAGGCCCACGAGCTTGTCGCTGCGGCCGTTGATCGCCGCGTCGGTCAGGACACGCGTGGTCTCCTGGAACGACGCCGCCGACAGCCACGAGTCCGTGGTCAGCGAGGCCTTCGTGATACCCATCAGCACCGGACGACCCGAAGCCGGCTCGCCGCCCTCGGCCACCGCCTGCCGGTTGACCTGCTCGAAGCGCGTGCGCTCGGGCAGCTCGCCGGGCAGGAACTCGGTGGAGCCGGAGTCGATGATCGTCACGCGGCGCAGCATCTGCCGCACGATGACCTCGATGTGCTTGTCGTGGATCGACACACCCTGCGCCCGGTACACCTTCTGGACCTCGTCCACCAGGTGCATCTGCGCCTCGCGGGGACCCATGACACGCAGCACCTCGTGCGGGTCCGGCGTGCCCTCGAGCAGCGGCTGACCGACGTTGACGTGGTCACCGTCCGCCAGCGGGCCGTTCGGGCCGACCGCGAGCCGCTGCCGCTTCGACAGCTTGTCGAAGACGATCTCCTCGCTGCCGTCGTCCGGGATGAGCGTGATCTTCCAGAACCGCTCGCTCTCCTCGATCCGCACCCGGCCGTCGACGTCGGCGATCGGCGCCTTGCCCTTCGGGACCCGGGCCTCGAACAGCTCGGTGACACGCGGCAGACCGGTCGTGATGTCGTCACCGGCGACACCACCCTGGTGGAAGGTACGCATCGTCAGCTGCGTACCCGGCTCACCGATCGACTGCGCGGCGACGATACCCACGGCCTCGCCGACGTCCACCAGCTTGCCGGTGGCCATCGAACGGCCGTAGCAGGTCGCGCACACACCCATCGCGGACTCACAGGTCAGGACGCTGCGCACCTTGACCTTGGTGATGCCGCTCGAGATCAGCTTCTCGATCGCCGGGTCACCGAGGTCGTCACCGGCGTTGAGCACCACGTTGCCCTGCGCGTCGACGGCGTCGGCGGCCAGGTTGCGGGCGTAGGCGCTCGTCTCGACGTGCTGGGCCCGCACGATGCGGCCGTCGCCGAGGTCCTCGCCGATGACCATGTTGATGCCCCGGCTGGTGCCACAGTCGGTCTCGCGCACGATGACGTCCTGCGACACGTCCACCAGACGACGGGTCAGGTAACCCGAGTCGGCGGTCCGCAGCGCGGTGTCGGCCAGACCCTTCCGGGCACCGTGCGTGGCGATGAAGTACTCCGCCACCGACAGGCCCTCACGGAAGTTGGACTTGATCGGACGCGGGATGTACTCACCCTTCGGGTTGGACACCAGACCACGCATACCGGCCAGCGACCGGACCTGGGTCATGTTGCCCGCCGCACCGGACTTCACGATCATCGAGATCGGGTTGTCCTCGGGGAAGTGCTCCTCCATGACCTTGGCGACGTCCTCGGTCGCCTGGCCCCACACCTTGACGAGCTCGTTGTTGCGCTCGGCGTGCGAGAGCTGACCACGCTGGTAGCGCTTCTCCACCTGCGCGGCCCTGGCCTCGTACTGGTCCAGGATCTCCTTCTTCTCCGGCGGCACGAGCACGTCGGAGATGGCGACCGTGACGCCCGACCGCGTGGCCCAGTGGAAGCCGGCGTCCTTGAGCCGGTCCAGGGTCTGCGCGACCTGGGTCATCGAGTAGCGCTCGGCGAGGTCGTTGACGATGACGGCCTGCCGCTTCTTCGGCAGCGGCTCGTTGACGAACGGGTAGTCCGCCGGGAGCAGCTCGTTGAACAGCACGCGGCCCAGGGTCGTCTCGGCCAGCCACGGCTGACCCGGCTCCCAGCCCGCCTCGCGCAGCTTCGGCTCGTCCTCACGCGACGGCTGCCGGTCCTTGATGCGGATCTTGATCGGCGCGTGCAGGCCCAGCGTCTTGCGGTCGAAGGCCATGATGGCCTCGGCCGGGGAGCTGAACGCCTGGCCGGCACCGACCGCGTTCTCGTCGAGCCGCGTCAGGTGGAACAGGCCCGTAACCATGTCCAGACGCGGCATGGCCAGCGGACGACCCGAGGCGGGCGAGAGGATGTTGTTCGCCGACAGCATCAGGATGCGCGCCTCAGCCTGCGCCTCCGCCGACAGCGGGAGGTGCACGGCCATCTGGTCACCGTCGAAGTCGGCGTTGAACGCCTCGCAGACCAGCGGGTGCAGCTGGATGGCCTTGCCCTCCACCAGCTGCGGCTCGAAGGCCTGGATACCGAGGCGGTGCAGCGTCGGTGCGCGGTTGAGCAGCACCGGGTGGCCGTTGATGACCTCTTCCAGCACGTCCCACACCTGCGGCTTGGACCGCTCGACCATCCGCTTGGCGGACTTGATGTTCTGCGCGTGGTTGAGGTCGACCAGCCGCTTCATGACGAACGGCTTGAACAGCTCGAGCGCCATGTCCTTCGGCAGACCGCACTGGTGCAGCTTCAGCTGCGGACCGACGATGATGACCGACCGGCCCGAGTAGTCGACACGCTTACCGAGCAGGTTCTGGCGGAACCGGCCCTGCTTGCCCTTGAGCAGGTCGGACAGCGACTTCAGCGGCCGGTTGCCCGGACCGGTGACCGGCCGACCGCGGCGGCCGTTGTCGAACAGCGCGTCGACGGCCTCCTGCAGCATCCGCTTCTCGTTGTTGACGATGATCTCGGGCGCACCGAGGTCGATCAGTCGCTTGAGGCGGTTGTTGCGGTTGATGACCCGGCGGTACAGGTCGTTGAGGTCCGAGGTAGCGAAGCGGCCACCGTCGAGCTGGACCATCGGCCGCAGCTCCGGCGGGATCACCGGAACGGCGTCGAGCACCATGCCGCGCGGGTCGTTGCCCGTGGCCTGGAAGGCCGCGACGACCTTGAGCCGCTTGAGGGCACGCAGCTTCTTCTGGCCCTTGCCGTTGCGGATGGTCTCGCGCAGCGACTCGGCCTCGGCGTCGACGTCGAAATCCTCCGCCAGCTTCTGGATGGCCTCGGCACCCATGCCGCCGGTGAAGTACTCGCCGTAGCGGTCGACCAGCTCGCGGTAGAGCAGCTCGTCGACGATCAGCTGCCGCGGCTCGAGCTTGGTGAAGGTGTTCCAGACCTCCTCGAGCCGGTCCAGCTCGCGCTGAGCCCGGTCGCGGATCTGGCGCATCTCACGCTCGCCGCCCTCCTTGACCTTGCGGCGCACGTCGGCCTTCGCGCCCTCGGCCTCGAGCTCGGCGAGGTCGGCCTCGAGCTTCTGCGCCCGCGCCTCGATGTCGGCGTCGCGCTTGGACTCGATGTTCTTCCGCTCGACGCTGATCTCGTTCTCCAGCGTCGGCAGGTCGTTGTGCCGCAGCTCCGTGTTCACACTCGTGATCACGTACGCCGCGAAGTAGATGATCTTCTCGAGGTCCTTCGGGGCCAGGTCGAGCAGGTAGCCCAGCCGCGAGGGAACACCCTTGAAGTACCAGATGTGCGTGACGGGCGCGGCCAGCTCGATGTGGCCCATGCGCTCACGACGCACCTTGGCACGGGTCACCTCGACACCACAGCGCTCGCAGATGATGCCCTTGAAGCGGACCCGCTTGTACTTGCCGCAGTAGCACTCCCAGTCGCGAGTCGGACCGAAGATCTTCTCGCAGAAGAGCCCGTCCTTCTCCGGCTTGAGCGTGCGGTAGTTGATGGTCTCCGGCTTCTTTACCTCGCCGTAGGACCACTGGCGGATGTCGTCGGCGGTGGCCAGACCGATCCGGAGCTCATCGAAGAAATTGACGTCCAGCACGTCCTTGCATCCCCTTGGGGTTGATTCGACTAGAGGGGTCGGCTACCCGGGCGGGAAGGGCACGCGGGAGGTGTGTCCTTCCCGCCCGGGCGGCTGGGTCATTGCACGACGTCGTCCACCGAGGGCGACTCGTTGCGGGACAGGTTGATACCGAGGTTCGCAGCGGCGCGCTCGAGGTCCTCGTCGTCGGAGTCGCGCATCTCGATGGCGGCCCCGTCGCTGGAGAGCACCTCGACGTTGAGGCACAGCGACTGCAGCTCCTTCAACAGAACCTTGAAGGACTCCGGGATGCCCGGAGACGGCATGTTCTCGCCCTTGACGATGGCCTCGTAGACCTTCACGCGGCCGAGCACGTCGTCGGACTTGATGGTGAGCAGCTCCTGCAGCGTGTACGCCGCGCCGTAGGCCTGCATCGCCCAGCACTCCATCTCACCGAAGCGCTGGCCACCGAACTGTGCCTTACCACCCAGCGGCTGCTGCGTGATCATCGAGTACGGACCCGTCGACCGCGCGTGGATCTTGTCGTCCACCATGTGGTGCAGCTTCAGGATGTACATGTAGCCGACCGACACCGGGTACGGGAACGGCTCGCCGGAACGCCCGTCGAAGAGCGTCGCCTTGCCGTCCTCGCCGACCATGCGCTCGCCGTCGCGGTTCGGCTTGGTGCACGAGAGCAGGCCCATGAGCTCCTGCTCCTTGGCACCGTCGAACACCGGCGTCGCGGTGTTGGTGCCCGGCTCGACGTCGCGCAGCTCCTCGGACAGGTTCTTCGCCCAGTCCGGGTTGCCCTCGACCTTCCAGCCCTGCGAGGCCAGCCAGCCGAGGTGCAGCTCGAGGATCTGCCCGATGTTCATACGGCGCGGCACACCGTGCGTGTTCAGCACGACGTCGACCGGCGTGCCGTCGGGGAGGAACGGCATGTCCTCCACCGGCAGGATCTTGCCGATGACGCCCTTGTTGCCGTGCCGGCCAGCGAGCTTGTCGCCGTCCTGCACCTTCGACTTCTTCGCCACATACACGCGGACGAGCTCGTTGACGCCCGGGGGCAGCTCGTCGTCGTCCTCACGGGAGAAGACGCGGATGCCGATGACCTTGCCGGTCTCGCCGTGCGGCACCTTCAGCGAGGTGTCGCGCACCTCGCGGGCCTTCTCACCGAAGATCGCCCGGAGCAGGCGCTCCTCCGGCGTCAGCTCGGTCTCGCCCTTCGGCGTGACCTTGCCGACCAGGATGTCACCGTCGCGGACCTCCGCACCGATCCGGATGATGCCGCGCTCGTCGAGGTCGGCCAGCACGTCCTCGGAGACGTTCGGGATGTCCCGGGTGATCTCCTCGGCACCGAGCTTGGTGTCGCGAGCGTCGATCTCGTGCTCCTCGATGTGGATCGAGGTGAGCACGTCGTCCTGGACCAGCCGCTGCGAGATGACGATGGCGTCCTCGTAGTTGTGGCCTTCCCAGGGCATGATCGCCACGAGCAGGTTCTTGCCGAGCGCCATCTCACCCTTGTCGGTGGACGGCCCGTCGGCCAGGACCTGGCTCTTCTCGACCCGATCACCCTCGTTGACCACCGGGCGGTGGTTGAAGCAGGTGCCGGCGTTGGTGCGACGGAACTTGTAGAGCCCGTAGCTCTTCCGCGTGCCGTCGTCGTGCATGATCGTGATCATGTCGGCCGAGAGCTCCTCGACCACCCCGGCCTGCTCGGCGACGAGGACGTCACCGGCGTCGACAGCCGCGGTCAGCTCCACGCCGGTACCCACCAGCGGGGACTCGTTGCGCAGCAGCGGCACGGCCTGACGCTGCATGTTCGCACCCATGAGGGCACGGTTGGCGTCGTCGTGCTCGAGGAACGGGATCATGCCGGTCGCGACGGAGACCATCTGCCGCGGCGACACGTCCATGTAGTCGATCTCCATCGGGTCGAGCAGCTCGACCTCGCCACCCTTCCGGCGACCGAGGACCTGCTCCTCGGCGAAGTGACCGTCCTCGGTCAGCGGGGCGTTGGCCTGCGCCTTGACGAAGCGGTCCTCCTCGTCGGCGGTCAGGTAGTGCACCTCGTCGGTGACCTTGCCGTCGACGACCTTCCGGTACGGCGTCTCGATGAAGCCGAACGGGTTGACGCGCGCGTAGGCGCAGAGCGAGCCGATCAGACCGATGTTCGGGCCTTCCGGCGTCTCGATCGGGCACATCCGGCCGTAGTGGCTGGGGTGCACGTCACGGACGTCCATGCCGGCGCGCTCACGGGACAGACCGCCGGGGCCGAGCGCCGAGAGACGGCGCTTGTGGGTCAGGCCCGACAGCGGGTTGTTCTGGTCCATGAACTGCGACAGCTGGGAGGTTCCGAAGAACTCCTTGATCGCGGCGACGACCGGGCGGATGTTGATCAGGGTCTGCGGCGTGATCGCCTCGACGTCCTGGGTGGTCATCCGCTCGCGGACCACGCGCTCCATGCGGGAGAGGCCGACCCGGATCTGGTTTTGGATCAGCTCGCCGACGGTGCGCAGACGACGGTTGCCGAAGTGGTCGATGTCGTCGGTCTCGACGGGGACCACGGTCTCGCCGACCTGCATCGTCTCCTCACCCGCGTGCAGGCGGACGAGGTACTCGATGGTGGTGACGATGTCTTCCTCGGTCAGCGTGCCCGTGTCGTACGGCAGGTCGAGCCCGAGCTTCTTGTTGATCTTGTACCGGCCGACCTTGGCGAGGTCGTAGCGCTTGTCCTTGAAGAACAGGTTCTCCAGGAGCGTCTGCGCGCTCTCCTTCGTCGGCGGCTCGCCGGGGCGCAGCTTGCGGTAGATGTCGAGCAGCGCCTCGTCGGTGCCCGCGGTGTGGTCCTTCTCGAGCGTCGCGAGCAGCGTCTCGGAGAAGGAGAACCGCTCCCGGATCTGCTCGGTGGTCCAGCCGAGGGCCTTCAGCAGGACGGTGACCGGCTGACGGCGCTTGCGGTCGATCCGGACACCGACCGTGTCGCGCTTGTCGACGTCGAACTCGAGCCACGCACCCCGGCTCGGGATGATCTTGACGCTGAAGACGTCCTTGTCGGTCGTCTTGTCGATGGCCTGGTCGAAGTACACACCCGGCGAGCGGACGAGCTGCGAGACCACGACGCGCTCGGTGCCGTTGATGATGAACGTGCCCTTGTCGGTCATCACGGGGAAGTCGCCCATGAAGACCGTCTGGCTCTTGATCTCACCGGTGTTGTTGTTGACGAACTCGGCGGTCACGAACAGCGGCGCCGCGTACGTCATGTCCTTGTCCTTGCACTCCTCGACGGAGGCCTTCACCTCGTCGAAGCGCGGGTCGGAGAAGGACAGGGACATCGAACCTGAGAAGTCCTCGATCGGCGAGATCTCGTTGAGGACCTCCTCGAGACCACCGACCGGGTTCTCCTCACCCTCGTTGACGGCGCGTTCGTACCACGCCTCCGAGCCGGTAAACCATTCGAAAGACCGGATCTGCACGTCAAGCAGGTTGGGAGTACTCAGCGGTTCACGGATCTTCGCGAAAGAGACCCGCTTAGGTGCTCCTGGAATTCCCGTTGACTCTCGAGTCGAGTTGGTCGCAGCAGTGGCCTGGTTCGCGGGAGAGACTGCCAAGATGCGTCCTTCCGGGGACATAGCGGTTGAGCAGCCGCGTTAGCAACTAGCAACACGTACTGTCAAGGGTGCGGTGTTGCCGACCATCCTAGCTACCGCATATGGGCAGCCTGAAAGTGGGCAGCGCAAAGAAGCAGTCTAGCCCCGAAGACGGCCCTTGTCGAGGGGGCACGCCCGATGGGGGCCCAAGCCTCGTTCGCTCGTCTTCGGCTCGCCTCCC
Source organism: Prauserella oleivorans (assembly GCF_042685745.1). Lineage (NCBI taxonomy): Bacteria > Bacillati > Actinomycetota > Actinomycetes > Pseudonocardiales > Pseudonocardiaceae > Prauserella > Prauserella oleivorans. The sequence continues at coordinate 190,506 of NZ_JBHUNT010000001.1, forward strand.
GCAAGGCTCGCCGTTGCCTGTAAGCGTGAACCCCCGTGGACTCTGAGTCAAGCGCCGACGCGCTCAAGCAGCCGGTCGGCGCACGACGAAAAGATCACGTTTAGCCGCTCAGCCACCGTTCTGCGGCGCGGGCGCCTGCCCGGACGGCGCAGGTGCCGGAGTCGGCGTCGGCTGGGCCGAGGCGTAGGTGTCCATGTCGGTCACCTTCCAGGCGCCGTCGCGGCGCTCGGTTGTGAACCACAGCGCAGCGCCACCGGCCGACGAGCGGTTGTCGGAGGCCCTGGTCGCCGTCTGGTCGATGAACACCATGACCTTGGCCCGGTCGTCGTCCAGCGTGACGACCGCGCTGCGCGTCGCCTGCACCGTCACGACGATCTTCTGCTCCGGCGCCAGCCGCTTCACCTCGCCCATGAGCGCGTCGTACTTCTGCTTGACCTCGTCGTTCACCAGCAGGTCGGCCGCGGCCCGCTCCGTCTTGCCGATGTCGTTGTAGTCGATGGAGAACAGCGACTCGGCCGCGGACGACATGGCCTCCTTGACCTCGGAGGTCCCCGCGACGTCGATCAGCGCGGTGTTCTCGGTCTGCGCACTCACCTCACTGTGCTTGACCTGGAAGAACACGGCCAGGCCCGCCAGGAGCACGCCGACCGCCAGCAGCGCGGCGACCCGGCCGTAGCCGGCGCGCGACCGGGACCGCTCGTCGTCCGGACCGGCGCCGTCCGCCTCGGCGGCGGGCTCGGACTCGGCTGCGCGCACGTCGTCCTCGGAGACCGGCTTGGCCCGTCCGGTGTCGCGGAACTTCCGCCGGGGCGCTGGCCGCGCCGGCGCGGTGACGGTGTCGGCGGTGTCGGCGTCGGCGGCGGTCTCCGCGGCCTCGGCGTCCCCCGGCGTCTGGACCGGCTCGGTGCTCTCCGGCGACTCGGCAACCTCGACCGGCTCGGGTGCCTCGGTGGACTCGCGAGCGTCGACCGTTTCAGTGCTCTCCGTGCTCTCCGTGCTCTCCGTGCCCTCCGCGGTCGCGCCGGTCTCGGCCGGGTCCGCCGACCGCGCGCGCTCGGGCCGCGGTCGCGGCGTCGGCCCCGGCCTGCGCAGGCCGGCGACCCTGGGCCGGCCGGCCGGCTGCGGCGGGCGAGGTAGACGGCGGGAAGGTGACACGAGACTGACTCCGATCCTGCTCAGGCTTACTGCTGGCCGGTTGCTGCGACGGGCACGTCGCCGATCTGGGACACCTTCCAGACCTGCTCGCCGCCCTCGTCGACGCGCGTCAACTGGATCTCCAGCCGCATCGTCTTGGTGCCCTGCTCCTGCCCACGCGTCACGTTCGTGCTGGCCGTGGCGAGCGCGCTGGCCTTGCCCTCACGCTCGTTGAGCTCGTTGACCGCGACATCCTGCACCGTGGTCGTGACCTTGGTCTTGGCCTCGCTGATGGCCTTGCGGTAGGTCTGTTCCGCCTGGGTGATCTGGTCCCTCAGCTCGCCCGTGGCGATCTCCTTCTGCCGGTTGAAGTAGGCGTCCAGGTTCTCGTGGTCCAACTCGGTGAACGCCGTGACCGCCTGCCCCGCGGCGCGGACCACGTCCTCCCGCTCCCTGGCCACCGCGGCGCTGTCGTCAGCGGAGGCGGTCCACCACATCACCCCGAACGCCGCGGCGACCACGAAGGCCGCCACCGCGAACGCGGCACTGCCGAGCACCAGCCACCGGGGCGCGCCGCGCTCCGGTGTCGCCTCCTGGTCGCGCTGCGGCTCCTGCTCGGGCGCCTCAGCGTCGACCGGCGTCGTCTCCGGCTCGTCCGAACTCATAGCGCTCCAGGGTAGGTAGAGGTGTGATCTTGGTTTCAGCCCGGTAGGCCGACGAGCTGTTGGAGGCTCGTGATGCTCAGTCCGGGGCTTCCGGCCACGCCCGGCGTACCGCGCAGCGAAGCCAGTTCTTCCTCGTCCCGGGTGGAGTTCGCCGCGACCTGGTCCTGCGTCGGCGCGACGGGCACGCCGTTGTAGGGCGCGTTCTGCGAACCGCGCACGCTGATCGGGCTGCCTGCCGGTTCGGCACAGTACGCGCTCTCGTCCGGCGGGCGCTCCGACGTGTCGTTGCCCGGCCGGTACTCCGACGGCGGGCGGTAACCCTTGGTGCACGACGGCGGGTTGAACAGGTTCAGCGCCAGGCCGAGGTGCACGGTGCCGTCACCCGGCACGACGCTGAAACTACCCGCCGACACCATCGGGTAGGCCACGAAGGCCTGCTCGAGCCCGTCCAGCCGCGTGACCAGAACGTTCGACGTCGTGAGCAGGTTCGCCACGAGCGCCGACAGCCCTGGCCCCGTCTCGGCGAGCACCTCGGAGACCTGGCCCGACACCGGCGGCGTGATGTCGATCAGCCTGCGGAAGTCGCGGTCGGAGTTCTTCAGGGTCTCCGACAGCGACGCCAGGTCCTTGCTGAACGACCTCAGCGAGCCCGCCATGTCGTTTTGCGTGTCGAGCACGACGTTGCCCTGCTCCAGCAGCTGCACCGTCTGCGGCAGGGACCGCCGCGCGACGCCGGTGAAGTCGCGCGTGGTGTCCATGAGCACCTGCAGGTCGTCCCCGGTCCCGCTGAACGCGTCGTAGGACTCGTCGACCACCGTGCGCAGCGAGTCGGTCGGCACGGAGTTGGCGAGGTCGGTCAGGTCGCCGATCACCTTCTCCGTGGGCACCGGCGTTCGCGTGCGGTCGGCCGGGATGACCGCGCCGTCCTCCAGGTACGGCCCGTGTTCGTTGACCGGCTGCAGGTCGACGTACTGCTCCCCGACTGCCGAGCGGTTGGCCACAACGGCGTGCAGCCGGCTCGGCACCGGCGGGGTGTCCGGCTCGATGTTCAGCTCCGCCTCGAGCCCGGTCGCGGTGAGGCGGAGCTGCCCGACCCGGCCGATGTTGTACCCCCGGTAGGTCACCTCGGCGCCGGTGAAGATGCCGCCCGACTCGGTGAGCTCCAGCCGGACCGTGTAGCCGCCCTCGCCGAAGACCCGCTCGACCTCGGTGAACCGCACGAGCGCGTAGCCGATGGCGAGCACCGAGATGATCGCGAAGACGACAAGCTGGATCCTCGTCCTGCGCACCAACATCAGCCGGCACCCCCTGACAGCACGGAGAAGATCCCCTCGACGCCCGCCGGCCGCGGTGCCGGTTGTGCCGGGCCGTCGGCCCGCGGCTCGGCCGTGCGCGCGTCACCGGGCAACGGCAGCGGTGGCGGAGCGTTCTCGGGCACGCCTTCCTTGGGAGACGTCAGGCCGCCGAGGATCGGGACGTCCTGGAGCGGGTTCTGCCTGCTGCGCCCGAGGTTGGCGAGGACCTCACCGAGGTTGAGGTCAATCTTCATGTACAGGTTCAAGTAGTCGCCCCGCACGCCCAGCGCCGCCGAGTCGGTGAACGGGAAGCTCAGCAGCAGCTGCAACGCGTTGGGCAGGTCGGAGCCGGCCTCGCCGAGCTTGCGCAGCGTGGGCAGCAGTGCCTGGAGGTTGGCGACCAGGTCCTCCTGTCCCCTGTTGATCGTGTCCACCGCGACGCCCGAGAGGTCCTCGAGCGCCTGCAGCATCGTCACCAGCTGGCCGCGCTGCTGTTCGAGCACCCGCAGGCCCGGGCCCAGGTCCTCGATGGCGCCCGCGATGCGGTCCTTCTGGGCGTTGAGGGTCATCGACAGCCGGTTCAGCCCGTCCAGCGCCCGGGTGATGTCGCTTGCCTGAGCGTCGAGTGTCGTGACGAGCGCCTCCGTGTTGTGCAGCAGCGCCCGGAGGTCGGCCTCGTTGCCCTCCAGGGCGTTGTTGAGCTCCTTGGTGATGGTGTTGAGCTGCTCGACCCCGCCGCCGTTGAGCAGCATCGACAGCGCACCGAGCACCTCCTCCACCTCGACGCTGCGGTCCGTGCGTGCCACGGGGATCACCGCGCCGTCGGCCAGCGGTGCTTCCGCGGCGTCCTGCGCGGGCGGGCTCAGCTGGACGTACTTCTCCCCCAGCAGGCTCGACTGGCGCAGGTTCGCGACGGCGTTGGCGGGCAGCTCGACGTCGCCGTTGACCACGAGGGTCACCTCGGCGGTCCAGCCGTCCTTGGCCAGTCCGATGTGCTCGACCCGGCCCACCGGGACCTCGTTGACCCGCACTCCCGACTGCGGCACGAGGTCCAGGACGTCCCGGAACTGCACCTTCACGCGATACGGGTGGTCGCCGAGGTCGGCGCCGCCAGGCAGCGGGACATCGTAGATGCCGGAGAACCCGCAACCCGACACGGTCAGCATCGCCGCGGCGCAGACGCCGGCGATGCCCTTGCGCAACACCGTCACCGGCCACCTCCCGAACCGAGCAGCTGCGTGGTGAGCGGCACCGGCAGCGGCGGGAGCTTGCCCTGGTTGAGCGCGTTCACCGACTGCGCGAGCGACGGCAGCGGCACCACGCCCTCCACGATCCCGGCGACGCTGTCGCAGAGCTGCCCGACCGCGTCGAGTGCCTCCGGTGTCTGCTTCAGCAGGCCGCAGATCATCGCCAGCGGCGGCTGGGTGAGCTCGTTCATGTTCGGCCGGGCGTCGAGCGTGCCCGACGAGGCGTTGTAGCTGTGCACGAGGTTGCTCAGCGCCAGCGGCGCGATGTCCAGCGTCTCCGCGAGCGCGGCCCGCTGGTCGACGAGGACGCGCGTCACGCTCGCCAGCTTGTCCACATTGGATTTGATGCGGCCCCGGTTGGACTCGATGAAGTCCTTCACCGAGTACAGCGTCGTGCCCAGGTGCCGCACGGTGGCCGCGAGGTTGTCCTTCTCGCCCTCCAGGAACGAGCTGACCTCGGCCAGCTGCCCCTCGAACTCGCGCACCTGGTCGTCGCTGGACGCCAGGGTCGTGGACAGCTGCGCCAGGTTCTCCACGGTCTTGAACAGGTCACCGGAGTTGCCGGACAGCGTGCCCGCGGCCTGGCCGAGCTTGGTGATCGTCTCGTTGAGCGCGCGGCCGTTGCCGTCCAGGTTCGCGGCGGTGGTGTCGAGCAGCTCCGACAGCGAACCGTGCTCGTTGGCGCCCTTCGGGCCGAGCGACTCCGACACCCGGCTGAGGCTCTCGGCCAGCTCGTCGATCTCCAGCGGCACCGACGTGCGGTCCATCGGGATCGTCGCGCCGTTCTCCAGCCGCGGGCCACCCGTGTAGGCGGGCGCGAACTGGACGTAGCGGTCGGACACCAGCGACGGCGCCACGATGATCGCCTGCGCGTCGGCCGGGATGGGCACCTCGCGGTCGTAGGTCATCTCCACGCGGACCCGCTCGCCCTGCGGCTCGACCTTGGTGACCTCACCCATGTCGACACCGAGCACGCGCACGCTGTTGCCGACGTAGAGCCCGATGGCGCTCGGGAAGTACGCCGTGACGCGCTTGCTGCCCGCGTCCTTGAGCGTCCACCACAGGCCGCCCGCGACCACGAGGCCGAGGACGCACGCGATGGCGACGCCGCGGGCGAGACCCTGTCCGAAGCGGGTGGTGATCATCGCGCGTGGCACCCCTCTTCGTTCAGCGGGCCGATCGACGGCAGCAGCAGGCCGCAGATGTAGTTGTCGAACCAGCGCCCGTTGCCGATGGTGTTGTTGAAGACGCGGACGAACGGCGCGAACCGGCGGATGCCCTCCGCCAGCGAGTCCTGGTTGCGCTGCAGCATGTTCGTGAGCTGGTCGAGCTGGGTGAGGACGGGCCCGAGCTGGGCGTTGTTGTCGTCGACGAGCCCCTGCAGTTCCGTCGCCAGCGTCTGGCTGCCCTGCAGCAACGTCGAGATCGCCTGCTCGCGGGCCTGCAGCTCCTCGAGCAGCAGGTTGCCGTCCTCCATGAGCTTCACGAGCTCCGCGTCCCGGTCGGCCAGGGTCTGGCTGACCTGCCGGGTGTTGGCGAGCAGGTCGGCGAGCTGGCGGTCGCGCGAGGCGATGGTGTCGGACAGCCGGGAGAGGCCGCTGAGCGCGCCACGCACGTCGTCCGGCGTGCCGGCGAAGGTCTGCGACAGCACCTCGAAACTCTGCGCGAGCTGCTCGGTGTCGATCTCGTCGACGGTTTGCGACAGGTCCCGGAAGGCGTCGAGCACATCGTACGGCGCCATCGTGCGCTCCCGCGCGATCGTGTCACCGGGGTTGAGCGGCGCGTCCCCGAGCGGGTCGAGCGCGACGTACTTCTGCCCGAGCAGGGTCTTGATCTTGATGGTGGCCGTGGTGCGGTCGCCCAGCCACGCGTCCTTGACCTTGAACGACACGCGCACGCGGTCGCCGGCGAGCTCGACGTCGGTGACCTTGCCGACCTTCACGCCCGCGATGCGCACCTCGTCGTCGTCCTGCAGGCCGGCCGCCTCGCTGAACTCGGCGGCGTAGGTGGTGCCGCTGCCGACGATCGGCAGGTCCTCGGTGTTGAGTGCCGCGACCGTGCCGAGCACCATCAGGACGATGCCGACGAGCGCGATCGGCACCGGGTTGCGTTTCTGGAAGCTCTTCATCGGACGATGCACCGTTCCCTGTTCACCGGAGCGATCGGCACGTTGATCGGCTGCTGCATCAGGCCCGGGATCTGCACGTTGCCCTCGGCCGAGCACAGGAAGAAGTTGAGCCACGAGCCGTAGTCGGCGGTGGCCGAGAGCCTGGTGACCTTCTCGGGCAGGAACCGGATGAAGTGCTCGACCACGGCCTCGCTGTCGTTGAGGTTGCCTGCCAGCACGCCGAGTGCGTCGATGTCCTGCTTCAACGGCTCCCTCGCCTCGTCCAGCAGACCCGCGGTGGTCTCGGTGAGCTCGCCGAGCGAGGTGATCGCCTCACCGATCGGTTCCCGGTCGGCGGCCAGCCCCGACACCAGCTGCTGCAACCGGACGATGAGGTCGTCCAGCTGCGGCGTGCGCTCGTTGATGGTGGCCAGCACGCTGTTGAGATTGTCGATGACCTGGCCGATCACTTTGTCCTTCTCGGCGATCGTCGTGGTGAGCGACGCCGTGTGGGCCAGCAGGCTCTCGACGGTGCCGCCCTCGCCCTGCAGCACCTGGATGATCTCGAACGACAACGTGTTCACGTCGTCCGGCGACAACGCCCGGAACAGCGGTTTGAACCCGTTGAACAACTCGTTGAGATCGAGTGCCGGCTTGGTGCGCTCGACCGGGATCGTGCCACCCGGCTCCAGCGTGCCACCCGGCTCGCCGGTGCCGCGGTCGAGCGAGATGTAGCGCTGCCCCACCAGGTTGCGGTACTTGATGGTCGCCGTGACGCCGGCGGGCAGCTGCCGCCCGGCGTCCACTTCGAACTCGACCTCGGCCATCCGGCGGTCGACGATCCGCACGGCCTTGACCTGGCCGACCCGCACACCGGCGATGCGCACGTCGTCGTTCGGGATCACCATCGTCGCGTCGGTGAACCGCGCCTTGTACGTCGTGGTGTCGCTGAGGTTGACGTTGGCGATGCTGACCGCGAGCACACCCGTGAAGAGCACGGTGACCACGATGAAGATCGTGAGCTTGGTCAGCGGAGCCGCGAGTCCTCTCACTTCACCGTCACCTCCGCTCCCCGGTACAGCGGCGCCATCAGCAGCGCGCCCCAGCTGGGCACCTCGTCCGACTTCATCCCCACTGACGGCCCGATCAGCTGGGACAGCAGCGCGTATTCCGCCGGGGTCCCGGCCGGGTTGCCGCCCATCATCGAGCCGCCGCCGTTGTAGCCACCGGCGTTGGCGAGGTGGTTGGCGGGGTTGAGCCCCGTGTTGCTCGACCGCGCGGGCGGCGGTTCGGACGACGTGCCGTCCTGCAACGGTCCGTCCGGCGGATGCTGCGGGAACGGCTGCGGGTACTCCTTCATGTCGTAGCAGCGCGGGCCGCGCTTGTCCTCGAACCGGGGCTCGTCCTGACCGGGAAGGTACGGACCGCGGTTGATGGTGATCTCGATGGTGGCGTGCAACCCGGGGTTGTCCGTGCCCTTGCCGAACGCCTTCTCGATCCGCGGAGCCAGCTCGCTCATCTGCCCCAGGAAGCATGGGTAGGACGGCGCGTACTTCGCGAGCAGCTCGGCCGTCGGCAACGCCGTCTCGCCGAGGCTGATGACGTTCGCCGAGTTGGCCTCCAGCCACGACCGCAGGTCGTTCGACGCCGCCGTCACGCTGCCGTACAGCGTCTGGAGATTGTGCTGCTGGTCGACGATCGTCTTGCTCGTCGTGGTCAGGTTCTCCAGCGTGCGCACCAGCTCCGGCGTCACGTCGGACACGGTGCCGGAGAACTCCGCCAGCTCACGCAGGTTCTGCTGCAGCTGCGGCAGGTGCGGGTTCAGCTCGCCCAGGTAGGTCCCCAGCTCCGAGAGGGTCTGGCCCAGTTCGGCGCCCCGGCCCTGCAGGGCGGTCGAGATCGCGGTGAGCGTGCTCGACAGCTTCTGCGGCTGCACGGCCTGCAGCACCGGCATCAGGTCCTCGAACGCCTGCTCCAGCTCGATCGCGTCCTCCGTGCGGTCCTGTGGGATCACGTCCCCGGAACGCAGGGTCTGCGACGAGGGCTGCTCGGGGATCTCCAGCGACACGAACCGCTCACCGAACAGCGTCTTCGGCAGGAACCGGGCCGACACGTTGGCCGGCACCAGCTCGGCATGCTCCGGGTCGAGGTCGAGGGTGAGCTTCGACCCGGTCTCGGTCGGCTCGATCTTCCCGACCCGGCCGACGATCAGTCCGCGCACCTTTACGTCCGAGTTCTCGGTGAGCTGGTTGCCGATCTTGTCGGCCTCGAGCGTCACCGTGACGTACTCGGTGAACGACTTGTTGTAGATCGCGACGCTCAGCGCGACTCCCCCGGCGAGCAGCGCGACCAGCAGCAGGCCGAGCAGCCTGCGCCGAAGGGTGACCATCGCGTTCCTCATCCGGCGATCCTCACCGTCGTCTCGGTGCCCCAGATGGCGAAGCCGATGAAGAAGTTGACCACCGCGACCGTCACGATCGACAGCCGCACCGCCCGGCCCACGGCCACGCCGACGCCCGCCGGGCCGCCGCTCGCGCGGTAGCCGTAGTAGCAGTGCGTCAGGATGATGAGCACGCTGAAGATGAGCACCTTCACGAACGAGTAGAAGACGTCTTCCGGTGGCAGGAACATGTCGAAGTAGTGGTCGTAGGTGCCCGCCGACTGGCCGTAGATGTAGATCACGACCGTGCGCGACGCCAGGTACGAGCTCAGCAGGCCGATGACGTACAGCGGGATGACGGCGACGAAACCGGCGAGGATCCGCGTCGTCACCAGGTAGGGCAGGCTGGGCACGCCCATCACCTCGAGCGCGTCGATCTCCTCGGAGATCCGCATCGCGCCGAGCTGCGCGGTGAACCCGGACCCAACCGTCGCCGACAGCGCCAGACCCGCCACCAGCGGCGCGATCTCGCGGGTGTTGAAGAACGACGTGAGGAAACCGGTGAACGCCGACGTGCCGATCGAGTTCAGCGCCGAGAAGCCCTGCAGGCCCACCAGCACACCGGTGAACAACGTCAGGCCGACCATCACACCGACCGTGCCGCCGATGACGGCCAGCGAGCCGGAGCCGAAGCTGACCTCGGCGAGCAGCCGCAGCACTTCCTTGCTGTAGCGGCGGATCGTCCGCGGAGCCCACGCGAGGGCACGCAGGTAGAACGACATCTGGTCGCCGAGACCGTCGAGGGTCTCCAGCGGACGGTTCGCGATCTTCTTCGCGTTCTGCGACAGGGAGGCCATCGGTCTAGTCCAACTTCGCCGGGACGATCTGCAGGTAGATCAGCGTGATCACGAAGTTGACCACGAACAGCAGCAGGAACGTGATGACGACTGACTGGTTCACCGCGTCACCCACGCCCTTCGGCCCGGGCGGCGGGTTCAGCCCCCGGTAGGCGGCCACCACGGCGGCGATGAAGCCGAAGATGAGGGCCTTGATCTCGCCGACCCACAGGTCCGGCAGCTGCGCCAGCGCCGAGAAGCTCGCCAGGTACGCGCCCGGCGTGCCGTCCTGCAGCACGACGTTGAAGAAGTAGCCGCCCAGCACGCCGATGACGCTGACCATGCCGTTGAGCAGCAGGGCCACCAGCATGCACGCGAGCACCCGGGGCACCACGAGGCGCTGTACGGCGGACACGCCCAGCACCTCCATGGCATCGATCTCCTCGCGGATGGTGCGCGCACCGATGTCGGCGCAAATGGCCGAACCACCGGCTCCCGCGACGAGCAGCGCGGTCACCAGCGGGCTCGCCTGCTGCACCGTCGCCAGCACCGAACCCGCGCCCGTGTAGGACTGCGCACCGAGCTGGCTCGCGAGCGAACCGAACTGCAGCGAGATGACCGCGCCGAACGGGATCGCGACAAGCGCCGTCGGCAGGATCGTCACGCTGGCGATGAACCAGGCCTGCTGGATGAACTCCCGAAGCTGGAACGGCCGCTGGAAGAAGCCACGTGCGACGTCGAGGCCGAGCGCGAACAGCTTGCCGGTCTCCCGCAGCATCCCGATTCCGGGAATCCTGGCCGTGGAGGCCCCTCCGCTCATGAACGCCCTCGCCGTGCTCGTTCCTCGCCGGGCGAGCCCGCCCACGAGGCACAACCGCGCTGCATCAACCCGAGCGACTCCTCGCTCCGCTCGTCGCCACTCATGAACGCCCTCGGTCGCGTGGTGGCCGGGCGTGCTGCGAGCCGGGGCGCGGCGCCGGTTCCCGCCACGGGGAGCCGGGCACCGTCGCGACGTCGTCGGGCGGCAGCTCGCCCCGGTGCGCTCCGGCGAACGGCCGGTCGGGCGCGCTCTCGGGAATGCCGTACCGTCTCCGCTCCTCCGGCGTCAGCGAGGAGATGATGCCTTCCTGGGCCGCGGGCGGCAGCGTGTGCAGGATCTTCATGACGCGGTCCTTGCGCCGGCGCACACCCTTGCGCTCGGGCAGTCCCGGCGTGGGCTGCAGCTGCGGCACGATCCCGCGAACGTCCTCAGTGGAACCGTCGTGGTGACCGGCCGCGGCCTGCGCCTCCTCCAGCGCCATCTGCGCGGAGTCCTTCTCCTCGCTCATGCCGATCGGGCCGAGCCTGCGGCCGTTGAGGAACTGCTCCACCACCGGTTCGTCGCTGGTGAGCAGGACCTCGCGCGGCCCGAACATCACCAGCTCCTTGCGGAACAGCATGCCGATGTTGTCCGGCACCGTCCGGGCCAGGTTGATGTTGTGCGTGACGATGAGAATGGTCGCGTCGATCTGGGCGTTGAGATCGATCAGCAGCTGCGAGAGGTACGCGGTCCGGACCGGGTCCAGACCGGAGTCGGGCTCGTCGCAGAGGATGATCTCCGGATCCAGCACCAGCGCGCGGGCCAGCCCGGCGCGCTTGCGCATACCACCGGAAATCTCGCCGGGTAGCTTCTTCTCCGCGCCCGACAAACCGGTCATCTCCAGCTTTTCGAGCACGATCTTGCGGATCTCGGTCTCGGATTTCCTGGTGTGCTCGCGAAGCGGGAACGCGACGTTGTCGTAGAGGTTCATCGACCCGAACAGCGCGCCGTCCTGAAACAGCACCCCGAACAGCTTGCGGGTCTCGTAGAGCTTGCGCTCGGAGCACGTGACGATGTCGACACCGTTGATCACGCACTTGCCGCGGTCGGGCTTGAGCAGACCGATCATCGACTTCAGAAACACCGATTTGCCGGTACCGGACGGCCCCAGCATCACCGACACTTCTCCAGGCGGCAACGTCAGCGTCACGTCGCGCCAGATGGCCTGCTTGCCGAAGGACTTGGTCAGCCCTTCGATGACCACCTCGGCACCCATCGCACCTCCCGGAGCGTCGTCGCGGCAGCATGCCCCGCAGCTTGCGTCACCCCTGTGCAACGACCGAGTGGGCGCACAGGTTACTCACCAGTTCGGCAGCCGCGGCGCACCCGCGCCGGCCGCCGGAGTCGGGGAGCAAGGTAACCCACAGGAGACGCGAAAGCGAGAAAAGGGTGGGCATCCGACGATCGGATGCCCACCCTTTTCGGTGTTCTGACCGGTGGAACCGGACGAATCAGGTCACTTGACGGAGACCTTGGCGCCGGCGCCCTCGAGCTTCTCCTTGGCGGCGTCGGCGGCCTCCTTGTCGACCTTCTCGAGGATCGGCTTCGGGGCGCCCTCGACGAGCTCCTTGGCCTCCTTCAGGCCCAGGCCCGAGACGATCTCGCGGACGACCTTGATGACCTGGATCTTCTTGTCGCCGGCACCCTCGAGGATGACGTCGAACTCGTCCTTCTCCTCCTCGGCCGGGGCGCCGGCGGCACCGGCGGCCGGGGCGGCGGCCACGGCGGCGACCGGGGCGGCCGCGGTCACGTCGAAGGTCTCCTCGAACTTCTTCACGAAGTCCGACAGCTCGAGAAGCGTCAGCTCCTTGAAAGCGTCGAGCAGTTCGTCGGTGCTCAGCTTCGCCATGGTGGCGTTCCTTCCTTGGTTGAGACTCGCTGGTCAGGGGTGGGTGGGTCGGTCAGCTCTCGGCAGCTTCGGAAGCGCCTTCGCCGGATTCGGACTTCTGCTTCTCCTCGAGAGCGGCAGCCAGGCGGGCGACCTGGGACGCCGGCGCCTCGAACAGCGCGGCGGCCTGGGACAGCTTCGCCTTGAACGCGCCGGCCGCCTTCGAGAGCAGCACCTCACGGCTCTCGAGGTCGGCGATCTGTTCGATCTCGCCGACGCTGAGCGGACGGCCGTCCATGTAGCCGCCCTTGATGACAAGGGCGTTGTGGTCCTTCGCGAAGTCCCGCAGAGCCTTGGCGGCGTCGACCGGCTCACCCTCGATGAAGGCGATGGCGGTCGGACCGACGAAGAGCTCGTTGAGGCCCTCGATGCCCGCCTCCTCGGCGGCACGCTTGACGAGGGTGTTCTTCGCGACCCGGTACTTGGCGGTGTTGCCGAGAGCGCGGCGCAGCTCACTGAGCTGGGACACGGAGAGGCCGGTGTACTCGGTGACAACGGTGGCCGAGCTGTTGCGGAACCTGTCCGCGATCTCGGCGACGGCCGCCACCTTGTCGGGCTTCGCCATGGTCGCCTCCTCTCTTGGCTAGGTGACCACTGGCGCGCCCGGACCCCAGACACGACAAACGCCCCGGCGCAGCAGGCGCGGGGCGTCGATACACGCGAGCGAGTCGCGTGGCGATCCTCGTTCCTCCTGCGCGGGCCGTCGCCGTACCGGCGAACCTTCGTTCCCGGGGGGTCGACCCCGGGAAGACCAGCGGTCTTCGGTGAACCTCGACCAGAATACGGCACCCGCTCGCGGGCCCCACGGCGGCCCCGGCAACCGGCCGGTCTCGCCACACCGGGCCACATTCCGTAGGCGAGCAGGCATCATGGATCGCGTGACTGAGCAGCGACCCGACGGGCAGCCCGCGCCCGGACAGCAGCCGCCCGGCTCGCAGATGCAGCCCGCGCAGCCCGGCGATCCGCAGCGGTTCGACCCCGAGCAGCTGCGTCAGTTCCAGCAGTTCCAGCAGTTCCAGGAGTTCCTGCGCTATCAGGAGGCGCAGCGCTCGTCCGGTGCGGACCTGGTGCCCAGCGCCCAGTATCCGCCGGCGCCGACGGGCACCCGGGAGGTCGAACCGCGCCGGCCCGCGCGCCCGCGCGTGCCGGGCTGGCTGCGCTGGCTGGGCAAGAAGGTGCTCGGCTGGTTGATCTTCTTTCTGCTCCTCGCGATCGCGCTGACGTGGGCGTACAACCACTTCTTCGGCGGCGAGGACGAGGGCGACAGCACCGAGGCGGCAGCCAAGCTGGGCGGCGGTACGTACCACACCAACGAGATCCTCTCCGACCAGCCGCACGAGGCGGTGCGGGGTGTCTACGACGCCATCGCCCAGGTCGATCCGAGTAACGGCGAACCCCTGGTCGCCCAGGCGTGCGGCCGGTTCGACCGGGCCACTCAGCAGCAGTTCGCCCGCAACCTAGGCTACGGCGACTGCCGGCAGGCCGTCCTGGCCCTCAACAAGCAGGTCACGCACGTCAACGACTACGCCGAGTCGATCTACCCCCGGCGCTACGACCAGTACTCGCCGAGCGACCAGCACGCCGCCGGCACCGTGCGCATCGACTCCTGCGAGTTCCCGATCAAGGGCGGCCCCGCGCTCGGCACGTTCACCGTGACCGAACAGGACTTCGCGGGCCAGTGGCTCATCACCGGGCACGAACCGGGCCCGAAGACCTGCCCGGCCCCGAGCTCGGGGTCCACCGGGTCCCCGAACTGACCGGAACCACCGGACCGACCCGCGGCCGACCGGGCCCGCACCAAGCCGAACACGACGAAAGGGGCGGCCCACCCAGCCGGGTGAGCCGCCCCTTTCGGGTAGTCGGACGTTACGCGTTGGCGTCCTCGGCGAGGAGGTCGCGCGTGCGCGTCGGGTCCACCGGGATGCCCGGGCCCATCGTGGTCGTGAAGGTGACCTTCTTGAGGTAGCGGCCCTTCGCGGCGGACGGCTTCGCACGCAGCACCTCGTCGAGGGCGGCAGCGTAGTTCTCCACCAGCTTCTCGGCGTCGAACGACGCCTTGCCGATCACCAGGTGCAGGTTCGCCTGCTTGTCGACGCGGAAGCTGATCTTGCCGCCCTTGATGTCGGCGACGGCCTTGCCGACCGCGGGGGTCACCGTGCCGGTCTTCGGGTTCGGCATCAGGCCACGCGGGCCGAGGATGCGGGCCACGCGGCCCACCTTCGCCATCTGGTCCGGAGTAGCGATCGCGGCGTCGAAGTCGAGCCAGCCACCCTGGATGCGCTCGATCAAGTCGTCGGAGCCGACAGCGTCAGCACCGGCGGCCTCGGCCTCGGAGGCCTTGTCGCCGGTGGCGAAGACGATGACGCGGACGGTCTTACCCGTTCCGTGCGGCAGGTTCACGGTGCCGCGGACCATCTGGTCGGCCTTGCGGGGGTCGACGCCGAGCCGCATGGCGACCTCGACGGTGGCGTCCAACTTGACCTTGGACGTCTCCTTGGCCAGCTTCGCCGCCTCGAGCGGCGCGTAGAGCCGGCTGCGGTCGATCAGCTCGGCGGCCTGACGGTAGGCCTTGCTGCGCTTGGTCATGCTCTGTCCTTACTCGTTGAGGTGGATCAGTTGTGGTGCGGGCCAGCGCCTGGCCCTCCCACAGCGGGTGGGCGCTTTACTCGACGGTGAGGCCCATCGACCGGGCGGTGCCGGCGATGATCTTGGCGGCCTGGTCGACGTCGTAGGCGTTGAGGTCGGACTTCTTGGTCTCGGCGATCTCGCGGATCTGGTCCCAGGTGACCTTGCCCACCTTGTTCTTGTGGGGCTCGTTGCTGCCCTTCTCGACACCCGCGGCCTTCAGCAGCAGCTTGGCGGCCGGCGGAGTCTTGAGCTTGAAGTCGAACGAGCGGTCCTCGTACACGGAGATCTCGACCGGCACGACGTTGCCGCGCTGCGACTCGGTGGCCGCGTTGTAGGCCTTGCAGAACTCCATGATGTTGACGCCGTGCTGACCCAACGCGGGGCCCACGGGAGGCGCCGGGTTCGCGGCACCCGCCTGGATCTGCAGCTTGATGATCGCTGCAAGCTTCTTCTTCTTGGGTGGCATTCCTGTTTCCTGTTCAGCGTTTCCCTCCCCGCGCACCTGCCGTGGCGCGGGGACCTTCCGGCCGCCCCGGTGGCGACCGTCAGATCTTGGAGACCTGGTTGAACGACAGCTCGACCGGCGTCTCCCGGCCGAAGATCGACACCAGGACCTTCAGCTTCTGCCCGTCCGCGTTGACCTCGCTGATCGTCGCGGGAAGCGTCGCGAACGGACCGTCCATCACCGTCACCGACTCGCCGACCTCGAAGTCGACCTCGACCTGGCCGCCCGCGGCAGGCGCCTCGGCGGCGGCCTCACGCTTGCCCGCCTTCGCCGGGGCGGCCTTCTCGGCCTGCGGCGCGAGGAACTTCACGACCTCGTCCAAGGTCAGCGGCGAGGGGCGCGACGTGGCACCCACGAAGCCCGTGACGCCCGGTGTGTTGCGCACCGCGCTCCACGAGGCGTCGTTGAGCTCCATGCGGACCAGGATGTAGCCGGGCAGCACCTTGCGCTGCACCTGCTTGCGCTGGCCGTTCTTGATCTCGGTGACCTCTTCGGTCGGGACCTCGATCTGGAAGATGTAGTCCTCGACGTCCAGGGTCTGCCGACGGGTCTCGAGGTTGTTCTTGACCTTGTTCTCGTAGCCGGCGTAGGAGTGCACGACGTACCACTCGCCGGGCAGCGACTTCAGCTCCTCGCGGAGCTTGGCGGCCGGGTCCTGCTCCTCGGCGTCCTCCGCGTCCTCGGCGGCCGCAGTGGGCGCAGTGGGCGCGGTGGCGTCGGCGTCCTCGGTCCGCTCGGCGGTGTCCTCGGCCTGCTCAGCGGTGTTGTCGGCTACGGCGCCGGTCTCGGTGTCGGCCTCCGTGTCCTCGGCGGCCGGCACAGGCGTCTCTGCGGTCTCGGCGCCGGCCGAGTCCGCGTCACCGGTGGCCGCGAGCACCTGCTCGTCGGAAACGCCGGTCAGGTCCTGACCGGCTCCTGAGCCGTTCTCGGAGGTCACTTTCCGTCCTCTCAGTTGATCGCGTGTGGTGGTCGCGGGCGTCGCGTCGACCCCCGCCACCCGCGAGGCCTGGCAGGCAGCTCAGTTGCCGAATACGACGTCCACGCCCTTAAGGAAGAAGAAGTCGAGCACGTAGACCAGGGCAATCATGAAAGCCACGAACACCAGCACCACGATGGTGTAGGTGACCATCTGCTTGCGGGTCGGCCAGATGACCTTCCGCAGCTCACCCCAGACCTCGCGTAGGAACCGGACGAACCGCGAAAACAGCGAGCGCTTCTTCGTGTCCGTACGGCTCTGCTTCGGCGTAGGCCGATTCTTGCCGGCGGGCTTGGCGGCCTTCTCCGAAGACTTCCCGGCCTTCCCCTTCGGAGCGGGTCGCTTGCTCGCCTCGGCGTCCGTGCCCGTGCCGGCGGGACGCGCGGAAGCACGACGCTCACGCCGAGCCGCGGCGGTGACCGGACGGGAAGAGCGCTTGGGCGCCCTCTCCTGGTCCTTCTCGCCGTCCTCGCTCACGAGCTACTCCTCCGCTTCCACCTGACACGTCAACGCAGGGGTGACAGGACTTGAACCTGCAACCTGCGGTTTTGGAGACCGCTGCTCTGCCATTTGAGCTACACCCCTTCGAGCGGAGAACCGCTCACCGGACGCACTCCACTAGACCCCACCTCGGTCGCGGGGCCGGGCGTCGAACGTTCCAAGTTCGGAAGTCTACGGCAAGCCCGTCAGCGGCTTGCAACCACGCCCTCTTGTCGGCCGGTGCCCAGGTACGCGGCGGCGCGCCGCACGTGGAAAACTGTCGGCATGGCCACACCTGAAACCACTGTCACCCGCCCTCGTTCGCGCGTGTCCGCCCGGATCGCCGGCATCACGCCCTCCGCGACGCTCGCGGTGGACGCCAAGGCGAAGGCGCTCAAGGCCGAGGGCCGTCCGGTGATCGGCTTCGGCGCGGGCCAGCCCGACTTCCCCACGCCCGACTACATCGTCGAGGCCGCCGAGAAGGCCGTGCACGAGCGCGCGAACCACGGCTACACCGCCGCGGCCGGCCTGCCCGAGCTGCGTGAGGCGATCGCCGAGAAGACGCGCCGCGACTCCGCCTTCGACTGCGACGCCTCGCAGGTCCTCGTGACCAACGGCGGCAAGCAGGCCGTGTATTCCGCGTTCGCCACGCTGCTGGACCCGGGCGACGAGGTGCTCCTGCTCGCGCCGTACTGGACCACCTATCCGGAGTCGATCACCCTCGCGGGTGGTGTCCCGGTGCAGGTCACGGCGGACGAGTCGACCGGTTACCTCGTGACCGTCGAGCAGCTCGAGGCGGCGCGCACCGAGCGCACGAAGGTGCTGCTGTTCAACTCTCCGTCCAACCCGACCGGCGCCGTGTACCCGAGGGAGCAGGTCGAGGCCATCGGCAAGTGGGCCCTCGAGCACGGCATCTGGGTCATCACCGACGAGATCTACGAGCACCTGGTCTACGACGGCGTGACGGCCGAGTCGATGCCCGCCGTGGTGCCCGACCTGGCGGACCAGACGCTGATCCTCAACGGTGTCGCCAAGACGTACTCGATGACCGGCTGGCGCGTCGGCTGGATCATCGGGCCGCAGGACGTGGTCAAGGCGGCGTCGAGCTTCCAGTCGCACCTGTGCGGCAACGTCGCCAACGTGTCGCAGCGCGCCGCGCTGGCTGCCGTGGCCGGCCCACTCGACGCGGTGCACCAGATGCGGGAGGCGTTCGACGCGCGTCGCAAGCGGATCGTCTCGCTGCTGTCGGAGATCCCGGGGGTGGAGTGCCCGACGCCGCAGGGTGCGTTCTACGCCTACCCGTCGGTGAAGGCGCTGCTGGGCAAGGAGATCCGGGGCGAGCGGCCGGAGGACACCGTCGCGCTGGCCGACCTGATCCTGCGCGAGGCGGAGGTCGCCGTGGTGCCCGGCGAGGCGTTCGGCACGCCCGGCTACTTCCGTTTCTCCTACGCGCTCGCCGAGTCCGACCTGGTCGAGGGCGTCAACCGGGTCGCAGCCCTGCTCGCCGAGGCGAAGTAGCCCCGCCCGACATTCGCGGCCCCCGGGGAGCACAGCCAACGCTGCCCGGGTCCGTTTCGTGTGTGGACCACCTGCCGTGGCGGTCCGGCGCGCGCCAGGGCGGACGATGCACATCACCGACGACCGGGCACAGCCGACGACCGGGCACAGCAGACGGCCGGCCTCGTCGACGATCAGCTGCGGCAGGCGTCGGGGTGCGCTACAAACGCCGGTGATGCGCGGTAAGCCACTGGCCTTCGCGGTCGCCGTACTCGCGGCCGCCTGCACCACCTCGACCCCGCCCGACGACACGGCGACGAGCGCGCCGACGTCCCGACCCGGCGCCGGGCGGTACGTGGCACTCGGCGACTCGTACACGTCCGCGCCCGGCACGGGAACGCCGGTCGGCACGCCGCCCGGCTGCGCCCGCTCGAACAACAACTACCCCCGGCTCGTGGCCGAGCAGCTGGGCGTCACCGACCTCACCGACGTCAGTTGCAGTGGCGCCACCACCCGCGACCTGACCGGCCCACAGCGGACCTCGGACGGGACCAACCCGCCGCAGCTCGACGCGGTGGGACCGGACACAACCCTGGTGACGCTCGGCATCGGCGGCAACGACGTCGGCTTCGTCCAGCTGGCCGCCCGGTGCGCCGGTTCCGGGCAGGAGGCGGGATCGTGTGTCGCCGGCGCCGACCTGGCCACCGCCATCGAGGACACCGCCGACCGGATCGGCGCGGCCGTGCGCCAGATCCGGGAGCGCGCGCCCAGGGCGCGTGTCGTCGTGGTCGGGTACCCGACCGTCCTGCCCGCCGACCCGGGTGCCTGCCGTCCGGAGCTGCCCTACGCGCCCGCCGACGTCTCGGCGCTGCGCCAGAGCCTGCTGCGGCTCAACGAGGTGCTCGCCCAGCAGGCCACCGTGCACGGCGCCGACTACGCCGACAGTGCCGCGCTCAGCCGCGGCCACGGCATCTGCGCGGCGCAGGAGGAACGCTGGGTCGAGGGACTGCGCTCGACGACGGGCGCGGCGCCACTGCATCCCACCGCGCGCGGCGAGCGCGCGATGGCCGATGCGGTCCTGGCGGCCGTGCGGTGAGCTCTCAGCCGGTGCGCACCACGGCCTGAGCCTTGCCCAGCACCGTCTTGCCCTCGAACTTCGCCGTGATGTCGACGCGGGCCGTACCGTCGTCGCCGACCGCGCCGATCTTGCCGGTGAACTCGACGAGCGCGCCCTCGTCGTCGTCGGGGACGACGACCGGCCGGGTGAACCGCACGCCGTACTCGAGCAGCCGGCCGGGGTCGCCGAGCCAGTCGGTGACCATGCGGCCGCCCAGCGCCATCGTGAGCATGCCGTGCGCGATGACGTTCGGCAGGCCCACGCTCGTGGCGAAGCGCTCGTTCCAATGGATCGGGTTGAAGTCCAGCGAGGCGCCCGCGTAGCGCACCAGCTGTTCCCGGGTCACCCGCACCGACAGCGCGGGCAGTTCGTCTCCGACGTTCATGCCTGCTCCCCCCGGACGACCAGCTGGGCGTGGGTCGTGCACACCGGTTCCCCGTCGACGGTGGTGATGTCGGCGTGGACGCCGAGGAAGTCGTTGCCCGCCCGGACGAAGATGTCGTCGATGTGCGTGGTGAGCTGCAGGCGGTCCCCCGCGTGCACCGGGCGGTGGTGAACGAACCGCTGATCGCCGTGCACCATGCGCGAGTAGTCCAGTCCAAGCTCCGGGTCGGAGACGATGACGTTGATCGACGCGAGGTTGATGATCGTGAGGAACGTCGGCGGAGCGATCACGTCCGGGTAGCCCGCGGCCTTGGCGGCCTCGATGTCCCGGTAGAGCGGGTTGGGGTCGCCGATCGCGTCGGCGAACTCGGCGATCTTCGCCCGGCTCACCTCGTAGGTGTCCTCGGGCGGGTAACTGCGGCCGATGAATGACGGATCCAGTGGCACGCTCCGCACATTACCGGCGCGGTCAGACCCCCGGGAACGCCGCTGTGATCGACGTTCGCCGGGGGCCTTTCCGTAGCCGCGTCGATCAGTTCAGGGACAGGCCGTAGGCGCTCAGGGCCTCGGTCACCGGCTGGAAGTACGAGCTGCCGCCACCCATGCCGGACGTGATGCCCAGGCCGACGCTGCCCGAGAACAGGCAGCCTCCCGAGTCGCCGGAGTCCACCGGCGCCGACGTCTGGACGAGCTCGTGCACCGCGCCCTCGGCGTAGTTCACCGTGACGTCGACGGCCTGCACCGTGCCGCAGGTCAAGCCGGTGGTCGAGCCGCTCTTGCAAATCTGCTGGCCGACGGTGGCGTCCGCGGCCGACGTGATGGGCTGCGTGGTGCCGTCGTAGAGGGAGACCTCGCCGGGCGCGCTGCCGGTGGTGTTCTGGATCAGGCCGTAGTCGTTGCCGGGGAAGCTCGCGTCCACCGACGGCCCGACGTTCCATTCCGACACGGCTCCGGTGCAGTGGCCGGCGTCGATGATGTAGTTCTGCGAGCCGTCGTTGGTGTTGAACCCGGCGGAGCAGCGGCTGCCTCCGCCGGTGATCGCCTCGCCGTTGTAGATGGCCTTGTGCATGCCGCCCGGCACGTGTTCGACACGCACGGCGTCGCCCAGCCGCCGCGCCGCCGACTCCAGGGCGGCCGCGGCGTCGTCGGCGGCGGCCTCGGCGACGGTCAGCACGACCTGGTTGCGCTCGGGATCGAGCCCGATGGAGGTATGCGGCACGCCCGGCAACGCCTCGAGCGTGGCGCGGGCGGCGTCGAGGTCTTCCACGCTGCGGGTGACCAGTTTCGCCGTCGCACCCGCCTGCTCGGCGCGCTCGGCCGCGGCGGCGGTCAGCACGTTGACGACGGGCAGCCCTCGGGCGTCGAGGTAGCCGCCCGCCTGCTCGTCGCCGAGCGTGGTGGTGAGCTCGGTCAGCGTCGACGCGCTCGCCTGCTGGGTGCGCAGGATGTTCGCGGCGGCCGTGTCGGTGATGCCACGTTCGGCGGTGAGGGTGGCGATGGCCTCGTGCGCCACGTCGGCCGAGTAGCCCTCGAGGCTCGTCGCGGACGCCACTGACGGTGCGAGCAGACCCAGCGCGAGCGCGCTGGTGGCCGCGGTGATTGCGGTCTTGGACGTGAGGTTCATACCGGCAACTCACTTTCGCAGGGTTGGTCACTCGACAGAGTGACGTCGGTGCGAGTTGGCCGGTACCACCGTTAGTCGGGTTCTTTCCAACCCGACCTGTTCGGCGCAACAAAAAAGCCGCCCCCGTCAGCCGGGGGCGGCTCTTCCGGAAAGCCTGATCAGCGGGTCTCCTTGTGCGTACGGTGCGTACCGCAGTTCGGGCAGAACTTCTTCATCTCCAGGCGGTCCGGGTCGTTGCGCCGGTTCTTCTTGGTGATGTAGTTGCGGTGCTTGCACTCTTCGCACGCAAGCGTGATCTTCGGACGCACGTCGGTGGAAGAAGCCACGGTTTTACCTCTTTCAACGCTCGGTGGGCCACCGCCGTGGCCGTCGTTCGAGTAGCGGGGGCGGGACTTGAACCCGCGACACCACGATTATGAGCCGTGTGCTCTAACCACCTGAGCTACCCCGCCCTGCCCATCAACCTTACCCGCCGGCCGCAGCCGGGGGTCCGGGGGCAGAGCCCCCGGGTGGGGTGTGGGGTCCACCCCCACAAGTGATCAGCGAGCGATCATGCCCTGTGCTCTCCACAGGGAGACCACTCCCAATCGCGAGCCCCTTTACGGAATCGAACCGTAGACCTTCTCCTTACCATGGAGACGCTCTGCCGACTGAGCTAAAGGGGCCTGCTCAACGAGCCTCGAATAGAGTACCTGAGCCCGCGGCCGCCTCCGAAAGGGGGTCCCCCTGTTGCGAAAGCTCAGGTCAGCAGGGTCAGCACCGTCTCGGACCGGTGGCCGAGCGAGCGCGCGGTCCGGGCCTGCAGCCATGCCTCCAGCCGCTCCTCCGACAGCGGCCGCGAGATCAGGTAACCCTGGGCGACATCGCAGCCCATCGCCTCCAGCTGGTCGCGCGCCACGTCGTCCTCGACGCCCTCGGCGACGACGGTGAGGCCCAGCGAGTGGCCCAGTTCGACGATCGAGCGGACGACGGCGAGGTCTCCGAGGTCGGTGCCCATGCCGAGCACGAAGCTCTTGTCGATCTTCACCTGGTCGACGGGCAGCTGGCGCAGGTAGGCCAGCGACGAGTAGCCGGTGCCGAAGTCGTCGACGGCCAGCACGATGCCGAGGCCGTGCAGCTCGCGCAGGATCGGCAATGCGCGCTGGGGGTCGGCCATCACGCCGGACTCGGTGAGCTCGAAGGTCAGCAGTTCGGGCGGAACGTCGAACCGGCCCAGCGCCGCGGCGACCTTGGCGGGGAACTCCTCGTCGGCGAGATTGCGCACCGAGAGGTTGACGGCGACCGAGATCTCCAGCCCCTCGTCGAGCCAGCGCCGCACGCGGTCGAGCGCCTTGTCCAGGACGAACGACGTCAGCGCGCCGACCAGTCCCGCGGCCTCCACGGCGGGCACGAACTCGTCCGGATCGACCCGGCCGAACTCGGGATGCTGCCAGCGCACCAGCGCCTCGACGCCCACCACGTGCTTGCCCGGCAGCGACACCTTCGGCTGGTAGTGGACGCTGACCTGGCCGTCCTCGAGGGCCTGGCGGAACTGCGTGACCATCTGGAACCGGCGCAGGAAGATCTGGCCCATGCTGGGGACGTAGCCGCGAACCTCCTCGCCGCCGCGCGTGGCCCGCACCGCCATGTCGGCGCGTTGCAGCAGGCCGTCGACGTCGAGTTCCTCGTGCTCCTCCACCGCGGTCGAGGCGTAGCCGACCATGGCGTTGGCCTCCACGGTGAGCCGGTCGACGAGGTAGGGCTCGGACGCCTCGGCGCGCAGCCGCTCGGCGACCTCGTGGGCCTGCTCGACCGAGTGGTCCACGAGCAGGGCGGCGAACGAGGCACCCTCCAGCCGCGCCAGCGGCACCTCGGGGCCGAGCACGTCCCGGATGCGCTTGCCCGCGGCGACCACCATCCGGTCCGCCCAGGCGTAGCCGAGCGCGTCGCTGACGGTGGAGAAGACGTCCAGATCGACCCGCAGCACCACGGACTGCTCGCGATCGCGGAGCGGCTCGGCGGCGATCTGCCGGAACCCGGGCCGGTTCAGCAGGCCGGTCAGCGGATCGTGGTAGGCGTCGTGCCGGAGCGTGGCCAGCAATCGCCGGTTGTCCAGGGCGGTGGCGAGGTGGCTGGCCATGGTGCCGAGGAGTTGCACGTCGTACTTGCCGAACCCGCGCCAGCGGGAGAGCCGGTCGTGTGCCTCCACCACGCCGAGCAGCTGGTTGGCGCTGCGCAGCGGGACGACCAGCGCCTCCTGGGCGCCCCGGTCGGACAGCGCGCCCCGCACCTCCGGGTTGGCCTCGGTGATGCGCAGGTGCCGCACGTGCGCGCCGGGCAGGCGCAGGAACGGGTCATCGGGGCGCAGCCTGCCGTCGGGCAGCTCCTCACCCACGACCACCTCGCGCATCGGCTGATCCGGCTCCAGCCGCAGCCGCAGCACGACCCGGGCCGCGGCGAGCTGGTCCTTGATCCGCTCGGCGATCCCGCTCCACTCGCCGAAGTCGACCCCGAGGTCGAGCTCGCCCGCGCGGGCCGCGGGCCGGGCGGCCGCCTGATGATCCGACCGGGCGACCATGAGGCTGACGTCGGAGAGCGCCTCCATGTCGCGCTGCTCGCGCAGCAGGTCGGAGTAGGCCCAGTACAGCGCGACCAGCCCGAGACTGACGGCGAGAACGATCGGCCAGGCGTCGGGCGTCTTGGAGATGACGAGGTAGCCGGTGAGCCCGGCGGAGGCGTTGACGAAGCCGACCACGAGGATGCGGCCGGCCAGCCGCAGCACGGTCCCGACCCGCATCCGCCTGCGCAGCACGCGCACGGCCGCCATCGCCAGCAAGGTGCTGGCCAGCGGTGCGGTGAGGGTGCCGGCGAGCGCGGCCAGCCACGGCATGTCCTCTGGACCACCGAGGACCTGCTTGACCAGACCGGCCACGGCGAAGGCACTGGTGACCTCGATGAGGAAGGCGCCGGCGTTGTAGAGGACGCGCCCGGTGACCTTCCGGGCGAGCAGCGTGGTGACGCCGGCGACGACGTGCGCGGCGAGGACGACCTCGAACGGGGCGACGAAGAAACCGATGACGAGCGGGATCTCCGTGAAGGAAATGGTCCAGGAGATTCCGCTGCGGACGTCGACGTTGACCCCGAGCTGTTCGGCGCCGAGGAAGGCGAGGGCCAGCAGTGGTCCGATCCACCACAGGTGGACCGAACCTTCGAACGGAAGCCAGGAGGAGACCGTCGCGACGGCCAGCACGCCGACGGCGAGGACGACCGCGGTGTAGAGGCGGAACCGGCGCTCGTCGGCGCGTGCCTCGGCGGACACCGGCGCACCCTGCCTGGGAGCGGGCGTATCGGCTGCTGCCGCACCGGACCCGGCGGATCCTTGGTGTGCGTCCGGCATGCAACCTCCCCTTCCGTCACGCCCGCCCCTTCGAAGGCCGGTCCGCGAACGAGGCATTACTGTACCCCGGAGGGCGTATCAAGTGCCTGATTCGAGCACCCGCAGATCACCGCAGGGTTAACGGAGCACCAACGCGGTGATATGCGACCCTCGATGCGAGTGATTCTCGAGTGGGAGATGTCGCCGCCTGTAGTCGACAATGGGCCAGAGCGGTCGCATGCCGTCGCGACCTGCGTGACATAGCTCATAGCGCTTGCGGTTGGATGAACGCATGGACATCGACGCCATCGCCGCCGAGCACGCCAGACGGCTCTCCGGCGCCGACGCGCTGATCCCCAGACCTCGCCTGTGGACCGACGGGCAGGCCGGCACGCCACTGCGCGCCCGGGACGGGCTCGCCCTCGCCACCCGCTCCGTGGTCCGTACCGGCACCCCGGCAGCGCTGTGGCGGCCGCTGGTGGAGTACCGCCTCGACGTACGGCTCGCGGGCACGGACCCCTCCGCCACGCTCTCGGCTCTGCTCGCGCGGTGGGACGAGCACCTCGCCGAGGCCGAAGCGGTCGACTGGGACAGCGCCGCCGTGGTGACGCGGCCGAGCCGCGACACCGTCGGCACCTCCGAGCTGCTGCGCCGCGGCTTCGCGCCCACCAGGGTGTTGGCCGTGCGGCCCGCAGACCGGCTCGGCGCGGGCCCGCCTGCGGTGCCCGGCGTCCGTATCCGGCACGCCGAGGCCGCCGACCTGCCGACACTCGTCCGGCTCCGGCAGGAGCTGCATAGCTATGACGCGCAGTTCGGCGTGGTCACCACGCGGCCGGACGAGCACGACCTCGTCACCACCGAGACCCGCGACCTGCTCGCCGACGCCGACTCCGCCACCCCGTCGCTGTGGATCGCCGAGCTGTACGGCAGGCCGCTGGGCTTCGTGGAAGTGCAGCTGCCGCCCGCGGCGAAGTGGGTCAGCGAGTACGTGACGGCGGACCGGGTCGGGTATCTCGCCTCGTTGCACGTCGCCGAGGAGGCGCGCAGCACCGGGGTCGGGTCGGCCCTCGCGGCGCACGCGCACCAGCTGTTCGACGAGGCGGGGGTCGAGGCAGTGCTGCTGCACCACGCGCAGGCGAACCCACGGTCGACGCCGTTCTGGTACGCGCAGGGCTACCGCCCGCTCTGGTCGTCGTGGTACCGGCGGCCCGCCATCGGCTGACGGCACCGGCTCCCTGATCGCCGGCAGCGAACACACCGGTGGAATTCGGCGGCGCTCCACAAAGTTGAGTCAGGTGTACTCAACCAGAACGGGAGCGCCTTGATGACACAACCACAGCTCCTTCCCCTGCTTCCACTGGACGCCGACGTCGTGCTGCCGGGCATGGTCGCCCCGTTCGAACTCACGGCGGCGGAGACCCGCGCCGCCGTCGAGTCCGCACAGGCCAGGACACCCGGCTCCACGACGCTGCCCGGCATCCGCTCGATCCAGACCGGCAAGCCAGAGCTGCTGATCGTGCCGCGCATCGACGGCGAGCTCGCCGACATGGGCACGGTCGCCACCGTCGAGCGGGTCGGCAGGCTTCCCGGCGGCGGCGAGGCCGCGCTGCTGCGCGGCACCCGGCGGGCCCGGGTCGGCGAGACCGCCGAGGGCCCAGGAGACGCCCGCTGGGTGCGCGCCGAGCCCGCCGACGAGCCGGCGCCCGACGACCGCGCACGCGAGCTGGCCGCCGAGTTCAAGTCCGTCGTCATCGCACTCCTGCGCGAGCGTGGCAACGACCGGATGATCGACGCCGTGCAGCGGCTCGACGACCCGTCGGCCATCGCCGACCTCGCCGGCAACGCCCCGTACCTGCGCGCCGAGCAGAAACTCGACCTGCTGCGCACCCTCGACGTCACCGCCCGGCTGGAGACGGCCCTCGACTCGGCCCGCGCCTACCTCGCCGAGCTCGAGGTCAGCGAGGAGATCCGCAAGGACGTCGAGCAGGGCATGGAGAAGCAGCAGAAGGAGTTCCTGCTGCGCCGGCAGCTGGAGGCCATCCGCAAGGAGCTCGGCGAGCTCGACGGGAGCGGTGCGGACGACGACTACCGCGCCAAGGTGGAGGCCGCCGACCTGCCCGAGCACGTCCGCAAGGCCGCGCTGGCCGAGGTGGACAAGCTCGAACGCGCGTCCGAGCAGTCGCCGGAGTCCGGCTGGATCCGGACGTGGCTCGACACGGTACTCGAGCTGCCGTGGCGCGTCCGCACCACCGACGTGCACGACATCGCGGGCGCGCGGGAGGTCCTCGACGCCGATCACGCCGGCCTGGACGACGTGAAGGAACGGATCGTCGAGTACCTGGCCGTGCGCAGGCGGCGTGCCGAGAGCACGGTCGGTGGCCGGCACTCCGGCGCCGTGCTGGCGCTGGTCGGCCCGCCCGGTGTCGGCAAGACGTCGCTGGGCGAGTCGGTGGCCAAGGCCATGGGCCGCAACTTCGTCCGGGTGGCGCTCGGCGGCGTGCGCGACGAGGCCGAGATCCGCGGCCACCGGCGCACCTACGTCGGCGCGCTGCCCGGCCGGATCGTCCGGGCGATCTCGGAGGCCGGGTCGATGAACCCGGTGGTGCTGCTGGACGAGGTCGACAAGGTGGGCGCCGACTACCGGGGCGACCCCACCGCCGCGCTGCTCGAGGTGCTGGACCCGGAACAGAACCACACGTTCCGCGACCACTACCTCGAGGTCGAGCTGGACCTCTCCGACGTCGTCTTCCTCGCCACCGCCAACGCGCTGGAGACCATCCCGGGACCGCTGCTCGACCGGATGGAGCTCGTGTCGCTGGACGGCTACACCGAGCACGAGAAAGTCGTCATCGGCCGCGACCACCTGCTGCCTCGGGAACTGGAGCGCGCCGGGCTGTCCCCCGGCGACGTGGAGGTCACCGACGCGGCACTGCGCCGGATCGCCACGGAGTACACCCGCGAAGCCGGCGTGCGCGAGCTCAACCGCACACTCGCCAAGGTGCTGCGCAAGGTCACCACGCGGGTCGCGCTCGGCGAGGCGGACCTGCCGGTGCACGTCGACGCCGATGATCTGGGCGGCTACCTGGGCAGGCCCCGGCACGTGCCGGAGTGGGCGCTGCCCGCCGGCGAGCAGCGCACCGCCATCCCCGGCGTGGCGACCGGTCTCGCGGTGACCGGCGCGGGCGGGGACGTGCTCTACGTCGAGGCGTCGCTGGCGGACGCCGAGACAGGTGGCACCGGGCTCACGCTCACCGGCCAGCTCGGTGACGTCATGAAGGAGTCGGCACAGATCGCGTTGTCGTACCTGCGCTCGCACGGTGCCGAGCTGGAACTTCCGGTGGGCGACCTCGCCGAACGCGGCGTGCACCTGCACGTACCGGCGGGCGCGGTACCCAAGGACGGTCCGTCGGCCGGCGTCACGATGACGACGGCGCTCGCGTCGCTGCTGTCCGGCAGGCCGGTGCGGGCGGATGTCGCGATGACCGGCGAGGTGTCGCTGACCGGCCGCGTGTTGCCGATCGGCGGGGTGAAGCAGAAGCTGCTCGCCGCGCACCGCGCCGGCCTGCGGACGGTCGTCATCCCGAAGCGCAACGAGCCGGACCTCGACGACGTGCCCGCCGACATCCGCGCCGAGCTGGACGTCCACGCCGTCACCGACGTCCGTGAGGTGCTCGACGTGGCGCTCGAACCGGCCGCCCGCGACCACGCCGCCCTGGCCACGGCGGCCTGAGAACGCACACGGCCCACCCGACTGCAGGCGCCGGGTGGGCCGTGTGTCCCGGGTACGGGGTCAGGCGGCCGTGCGGTTGCGGGACCGCAGGCGCTTGTAGACGAACAGGCCGACCGCGATGACCACGGCCACGATCACGATGATCTGGAAGACGCCCGCGTACTCCTCGACGACGTGCCAGTTGGCGCCGAGCAGGTAACCGGCGACGACGAAGATCGAGTTCCAGATCAGGCTGCCGAGCGTGGTCAGAACGAGGAACTTCCAGAACGCCATCTTCTCGATGCCCGCGGGCAGCGAGATGAAACTCCGGACCAGCGGCACCATGCGCCCGAAGAACACCGCCTTGGTGCCGTGTTTGGCGAACCACTTCTCGGCCACGTCGAAGTCGTCGGCCTTCATCAGCGGCACCTTGCTGATCAGCCAGCGCGTGCGTTCCCGGCCGAGCAGGCGGCCGAGGTAGTAGACGATCAGCGCACCGACCACGGAACCAACCGTGGTCCACAGCAGGGCGCCGAGCAGCGTGAACGTGCCCTGTGCGGCGGTGAATCCGGCCAGCGGCAGGACGAGCTCGCTCGGGATCGGCGGGAAGATGTTGTCGAGGCCGACGGTGATCGCCGCCCCCGGCCCGCCGAGGGCCTCCATGAGGTCGACCGCCCAACCGGCGAGCCCTCCGAGCTCCTCGCTGTTCTCCTGCGCCAGCTGCCGAATCATGCGCCGACAGTAACGCACCCCCGGTGAGCCTCCGCCAAGCACGGCCGGGTGGATCGGTGGAGACGGCATCGCCGCACGGGCTTACCGCCACCCGAAACGTGGTACGCCGCGGACGGCCGGTGACGAAAGGAGACCAACCCATGGCTGAGCAGGACACCATCGCCCGCATCGACGCACTGATCGCCGAGGAGCGCGACCTGCGCTCACGCGCGACCGGCAGCGGCCTCGACGACGACGCCCGCAGCCGGTTGCGGGAGATCCAACAGCAGCTCGACCAGTGCTGGGATCTGCTGCGGCAGCGCCGGGCGCTCGCCGAGTTCGGCGACAACCCCGACAACGCGGAGGTCCGCCCGGCCGGCGAGGTGGAGTCGTATCGGCAGTGACCACGCGCAGGACCTGCCGAGGGGATGCGGGGCACCTGCGCTCGGACTACCGTGATTTCCGGACCTCCTCGCGCAGGGCAGCACGAGGAGCTCGAGCCCGCACCGCTGCGGTGGAGGTGCACCGTTGGACACCCAGACCGGTTTGCGACCGACCCGAATCCAGTTCTCGGCACCGCCTCGTGGCAAGCGCGGGCAGACCCTGCTGAGCCTGGCGAGGACGACCGATCACAAGGTGATCGGGCTGCTGTACATGGGCACGTCGCTGGCGTTCTTCATGGCGGGCGGCCTGATGGCCCTGCTCATCCGCGGCGAGCTGGCACGCCCCGGCCTGCAGTTCTTGTCCCAGGAGCAGTACAACCAGCTGTTCACCATGCACGGCACGGTGATGCTGCTGCTGTACGCGACGCCGATCCTGTTCGCCTTCGCCAACCTCGTCCTGCCGCTGCAGATCGGCTCGCCCGACGTCGCGTTCCCCCGCCTGAACGCCTTCTCGTACTGGCTGTTCCTCTTCGGCGGGCTGATCGTGCTGAGCTCGTTCCTCACTCCCGGCGGCGGCGCGGACTTCGGCTGGACGGCCTACGCCCCGCTGTCCCGGGCCGAGTACTCCCAGGGAATCGGCGGGGACCTGTGGATCACGGGGCTGGCCGTGTCCGGTCTGGGCACCATCCTCGGTGCCGTCAACATGATCACCACGATCGTCTGCCTGCGCGCGCCGGGCATGACGATGTGGCGGATGCCGATCTTCACGTGGAACATCCTGTTCACCAGCGTGCTGATCCTGGCCGCGTTCCCGATCCTGACGGCCGCCCTGTTCGCCCTGCTGGCCGACCGGCAACTCGGCGCGCACGCCTTCGACCCGGCCAACGGCGGCGCGATCCTGTACCAGCATCTGTTCTGGTTCTTCGGCCATCCCGAGGTCTACATCGTCGCGTTGCCGTTCTTCGGGATCATCACCGAGATCATTCCGGTGTTCAGCCGGAAACCGTTGTTCGGCTATCGGCTGATGGTGTTCGCGACGATGGGCATCACGGCGTTGTCGTTCGTGGTGTGGGCCCACCACATGTTCGCCACGGGCGCGGTGCTGCTGCCGTTCTTCTCGTTCCTGACGTTCATGATCGCCGTGCCCACCGGGATCAAGTTCTTCAACTGGATCGGCACCATGTGGAAGGGTCAAATCACCCTGGAGAGCCCGATGCTGTGGTCGCTGGGGTTCCTGGTGACATTCCTGCTCGGCGGGCTCACCGGCATCATCCTGGCCGCGCCGCCGCTGGACTTCCACATCCACGACAGCTACTTCGTGGTGGCGCACTTCCACTACGTGTTGTTCGGGACGATCGTGTTCGCCACGTTCGCCGGCATCTACTTCTGGTTCCCGAAGTTCACGGGCCGGATGATGAACGAGCCGCTGGCGAAGCTGCATTTCTGGCTGACGTTCATCGGCTTCCACACCACGTTCCTCGTGCAGCACTGGCTCGGCGACATGGGCATGCCGCGGCGCTACGCCGACTACCTGCCCGGCGACCAGTTCACGCCGCTGAACATGGTGTCGTCGATCGGCGCGTTCGTCCTCGGGCTGTCGATGCTGCCGTTCGTGTGGAACCTGATGCGCAGTTGGCGCTTCGGCGAGCCGGTGACGGTGGACGACCCGTGGGGCTACGGCAACTCGCTCGAATGGGCCACGACCTGCCCGCCGCCCCGGCACAACTTCACCGAGCTGCCGCGCATCCGGTCGGAGCGACCGGCGTTCGAGCTGCACTACCCGCACATGATCGAGCGGCTGCACAGCGAGGGGCACATCACGCTCACCGGCAGAACGAAACCTCAGGATTCCTCACCGCAACCGCCGGAGAAGAAGGCGTCGGACGCCATCAAGGGCGAGACCGGCTGAGGATGCGACACTCGGCCCGTGGCTGACCGCGACCGTGATGAGGAGGGCCGCGCCCGCAACGCGCGGCCGAGAGACGGGCTCGGCAGGCCGTTGCCGTACGGCTCGCCGGGCGTCGAACGGGCGCCCGAGGGCGTGGTGCGCACACCCGACGAGACCGTGCGCGAGGCACAGCGCCTGCTCGACGAGGGCAAGCCGTTCCATGCCCACGAGGTGCTCGAGGACGCGTGGAAGTCAGGCCCGGACGACGAGCGGGAGCTGTGGCGCGGGCTGGCTCAGCTCGCCGTCGGCGTCACGCATGCCGCGCGCGGCAACCCGACCGGGGCGGCGGCGCTGCTGAGGCGGGGCGCGGACAACATCGAGGGCTACGCGGCCACGCCGCCACACGGCATCGACATCGCCGGGTTGCTCGACTGGGCCCGGACCTTGGCGGCCGGTCTGGGCGGGCACCGGGGGCACAGGGGGCACAGCACTCCGCCCTCCGCCGCCGACATCGCCCCGAAGCTGCGCTGAGGGTTCGGGCGCCCGGACGGCGGCCACGGCTACCGGAACGGCAGACACCGCCGGTGACGCCGGGCGGCACGGCTTGTGGAGCGATCAACCACGCAGCCGCGCACGCAGGGCAGCCACCTCGGCGGGCACGAGTCCGTGGCCGAACAGGTAGGCCTCCGCGTCGAGCTTCTCGGCCACCTCAAGAAGGGCGGCACGGGCCGTCGTCCCGTGAGTCGCGAGCAGATCGGCGATCAGCGGAGCCTCGTCGGGCCAGCCGAGCGCGGACCAGAGCGGGCGCTGCCGGATGACGCTGCGCTCGTAGTCGTCGGCGACGACCTCGGCGGGCACACCGGCCAGGCGCAACAGGAGCAACACGAGCAGTCCGGTCCGGTCGCGGCCGCCAGCGCAGTGCACGAGCACCCCGCCCGGCTTCGCGCGCGCGACCGCGGCGGCCGCCGCGACGACCAGGTCCGGCCGCCGGTCGAGGATGGGACGGTAACAGAGTGGGGTGGCATGCAGGCCCGTGTCGCGATAGTGGGCCCAGAAATCGTCACCCACCGGATCGAGTGGAGCGTGCACGACGTCCAGGCTGTCCGGGACCGCCCCGGCCTCGCCCTCCCGTTCGTCGTCGTTGCGCAGGTCGACGATGGTGCGCACACCGTGGTCCCACAGCGCTGCCCAGCCTTCCCCGGTCAGCCGCTGCGGCGCCTCGGAGCGCACCACAGCACCCCAGCGGGTCGTGCCGCCGCCGGCAACGGGCAGGCCGCCCAGGTCACGCGCGTTGTGGCTGCCGTCCCAGTCCAGGTCGCGGTTCATACCACTGTGGACGCACGGGAGCGCGGACCGTTGCACCGGCGCGACGGCGGCGCCCGGCCTGCCGAGGCCGGGCGCCGCCCTGGGCACGCCGTTACGCCCTGACCATCCCGTGTGGATCGAGGACGAACTTCCGCGCGGCACCGCGGTCGAAGTCCTGATATCCCTGCGGGGCTTCGTTGAGCGGAATTACCGTGGCGTTGACGGCCTTGGCGATCTGCGCCCTGCCGTTGAGAATCATGTTCATCAGCAGCCGGTTGTACCGCTTCACCGGGCATTGGCCGGTGGTGAACGAGTGCGACTTCGCCCAGCCGAGACCGATCCGCACCCCGAGCTGACCGATCTTGGCGTTCTCGTCCTTGGCACCCGGGTCGCCGGTGACGTACAGCCCCGGAATACCGAGCGAGGCACCCGCCCTGGCGATGGTCATGATGTCGTTGAGCACCGTGGCAGGTTGCTCACCGGCATCCCGGCCGTGCCCGCGCGCCTCGAAGCCGACCGCGTCGACTGCGGCGTCCACCTCGGGCTCGCCGGTGATCTGCTCGATCATGTCGGTCAGTTCGGCGTCCTCGCGGAGGTCGACCGTCTCACAGCCGAAGCTGCGCGCCTGCTCGAGCCGTTCCGGAATCATGTCCCCGACGATCACCACGGACGCGCCGAGCAACTGCGCGGCGTGGGCCGCGGCGAGCCCGACGGGCCCGGCACCGGCGACGTACACGGTGGATCCGGTGGTCACCCCGGCGGTGAAGGCGCCGTGGTAGCCGGTCGGGAAGATGTCCGACAGCATGGTCAGGTCGAGGATCTTCTCCAGTGCCTGGTCGCGGTCGGGGAACTTCAGCAGGTTGAAGTCGGCATAGGGCACCATCACGTACTCGGCCTGGCCGCCGATCCAGCCGCCCATGTCGACATAGCCGTACGCCGCGCCGGGCCGGGCCGGGTTGACGTTGAGGCAGATGCCGGTCTTGCCCTCATTGCACATGCGGCAGCGCCCGCAGGCGATGTTGAACGGCACCGAGCAGATGTCGCCCTCCTTGACGAAGAGCACGTCGTCTCCGGTTTCGACGACCTCGCCGGTGATTTCGTGGCCGAGTGTCTGCCCGACCGGTGCGGTCGTGCGGCCACGCACCATGTGCTGGTCGCTGCCGCAAATATTGGTGGTAACGATTTTCAGAATCGCCGCGTGGGGCGCCTTCTGCGGCAGGCCCAATCCTTCGACGACGTCATGAGGAAGCTCGAGTTTCGGGTAATCGATCGACTCGACGCTGACTTCCCCCGGGCCTTTGTAGACGACAACGTGGTTATCCGGCATGGCCAAACCCCTTTGTCTGATCGCCGGTTTCGCATTACGCGAGCGTCTCTGCAACGTAACTCCGCCGCCCGCGACAACACCAGGTGCCGACCGAGTTACTTATTCACCGGAGAACCGCTGCTCGAGTTCATTCACCTCGGGCAGGCCCATGAGGTCGGTGAATTCACCGAACGACGGGACCGCGGGCAGCGCCGCGGCAGGCGTCCCGTCCCGGCGCAGCACGTCGAGCAGCGAGCGGATGCCCGCCGTGGCGGCCAGCAGCGTGCCGATGGGGAAGATCACCAGCGAGAAGCCGAGCTCGGCGATGCGGTCGAGCGGCATCGGCGGGGTGCGGCCGCCCTCGGCCCAGTTGAACACCAGGGGGGCCACCCCGCGCAGTTCGCCCGCCACCCGCTCGATGCCCTCCTCGCTCGTCGGTGCCTCGACGAACAGCACGTCGGCGCCGGCGTCGGCGTAGGACTTGGCGCGGGCGATCGCGTCGTCCAGGCCGTGGACGGCGGCGGCGTCGGTGCGGGCGATGAGCACGAAATCGGGGTCACGGCGCGCGGCCGCGGCGGCGCGGATCTTGCCGACCATCTCCTCGCGGCCGATCACGGCCTTGCCCGACATGTGCCCGCACTTCTTCGGCATCACCTGGTCCTCGAGGTGGATGCCCGCGACCCCGGCCTGCTCGTAGGACCGGACGGTGCGCAGGACGTTGAGGGCGTTGCCGTAGCCGGTGTCGGCATCGGCGATCACGGGGACGTCGACGGCGGACACGATGCGGGTCGCGTTGTCGATCATTTCGGCGCCGGACAGCAGGCCCACGTCGGGCCGCCCGATGAGCGACGCCGTGCTGCCGAATCCGGTCATGTACACGACGTCGAACCCGGCCTGCTCCACCAGCCGGGCCGACAGCGCGTCGTACGCGCCGGGCGCCACGACGGGTTGCCCGGACACGAGCAGCTCGCGCAGCCGCTTGCGCGGCGAGACGGCGGTACCGGCACGATCGCCGAGCAGATCACCCACGACAGCCCTCCTTGTATACAGACACCCCGAATCTACCGGCCATGAGCTTGCCGTGGGAACGCCGAACGACCACAATTGCACACAATCTTGAGCGAGGTGACCTGTGACACAACGGGCTGATCCGGCGACGACGTCGACCGGCCGAGCCGTGGAGACCCTGCGCGAGCTCATTCTGCGGGGCGAGTTCCCGGCTGGAGGCCGGCTCGGCGAGGTGGAGCTGGCCGAGCGGCTCGGGGTGAGCCGGACGCCGGTGCGCGGCGCGCTCACCCGGCTGGCGGCGGAAGGGCTCGTCGAGCTCGTGCCCAACCGCGGGGCCCGGGTCACCACGTGGACGGTCGACGAGCTGGAAGGCGTGTTCGAGCTGCGCACGATGCTCGAACCCCGGCTCACAGCACTCGCGGTGCGCAACGCCGGGCCCGCGGACATCGACGCCCTCGACGACCTCGCCCGCCGGATGGTCGAGATCGGTAGCCCGGGGCCCGGCCAGGACCTCGACGCACTGATGCCCCTCAACCGCGACTTCCACGGCAGACTCGTCGCACTCGCCGCCCATCCCGCACTCGCCAGCGCGCTCGCCGGCGCGGTGCACGCGCCCATCGTGCTGCGCAACTTCCATACCTACGACGAGCAGTCGCTGCGACGCAGCCTCGGTCACCACGTCGAGATCGTCGCGGCGCTGCGCGCCGGCGACGCCGAGTGGGCGCGGGCCGTCATGACCGCCCACCTCCGCAACGCCCGCGCCGTGATGGTCCGGGCAGCGGAGGAGCAGGAGACTCCCTGAGCCGGCGGAGAACGGTCCGGAATGGATCGGCGGCCCGCGTGTCCGCCACTCCGGTAGCCGTGTCGGCCATTCGCGTCACCGTGTCCGCCACTCCGGTAGCCGTGTCGGTCATTCGCGTAGGCGCGTGACGCGAACGCGTCCCCTGTCGTCTGTGTAGTCGGAAAATCCCTGGCCGAACCGCACGATGGAGACTTGCGTTCCCTCCTTGGATGTCCAGATTTTCCCCCACTCGAACCGATATGTGTCCACGTGACGTGATCAATTACCGAGTTACGAAGAAAATTCATGCCATCGGGGTGGCGGTGCCTTACAGTTGGCCGCCGTCGGCGTCCTCGATCGACGCTGTGCCAACGAAACTCGAGCTGATGTCCTTCCAGGGAGCGCATTGTCCGGCACCAACCCGCCCCCGGAGTGGAGCGCGTTCGAAGCTCTCGCGAAGGCTCTGACGCAATGCCGATCCGAAGGGTTGACCGGCGAGCTCCACATCACAGGCAATCCAGGCGCAGGCGTCCATTTCCGGCGGGGCCGGGTGGTGGCGGTCGAAAGTCCCGGATCGCCCGGGGCAGCCGTCCTGCTGATGCGGTCCGGCCGCATCGACGAGGAGGACTGGACGGCGGCCCTGCGCGCCGGTGCGCGTGACCGCCCACCGCAGGAGGAACTCGTCGCGCGCGGGCGGGTCGGGAGCACGGAGCTTCGCGTCGTCGCCCTGATGGCGGCGCAGGACGCCGCCTTCGCGACCGTCACCGGCACCGTCGAGGGCTACACCATCGACCACGGTGAACCCGATGTCGCGTTGCCGATCTCGGACGGCGTCGAGCCGGAGTGGCTGCTGGAGCAGACCACGCGCCGGCTCTCCGCGCTGGCCTCGCTGCGTACGCCCGTGTCGCCGCATCGCGAGCGGGTGTCCGCGACGACGTCGGAAACCGGAGGACTCACCGCCATCCGGCAGGAGATCCTGGCCCGCGCCGACGGACGGCGCACCGCGCGGGACATCGCGTTCCTGATCAGCCGCAGCGTCTACCCGGTGACGATCGAGATATCGCGAATGCTCGCCGAGGGCCTGGTCGAGCACGCGAAACCGGCGACGGTCGTCGCGCCGGGGTCGCTGCGGGCACTCCAGCCCCGCGTGCCCAAGCCGAGCGCCCCCGTCCCCACGCCACCCGAACAGCTGCCCCGCCGCGAACGGGGAGCGCGCGGCCCCGACGAACCCCCGACTCGGAGCGGTTCGGGCAGGCACCGGTTGTTCGGCCGGCTCCGGGCTCGCCCCACCGGGGAGGCCCGCAACCCGGCCGGCGAGAGCTCGTCGAATGAGAAAGGAAACGCATGAATCATGATGTGCTGATCACCGAGTTGCGCACGCTGCGAGAACAGGTCAGCGGTGTCACCGATGCCCTGATCGCCGCGGTCGACGGGCTGACCGTCGTGGCCGACGTGGCGGACACCCTCGACCCCGACAATGTCTCGGCCCTCGCCGCCACCGGCCTGGGCCTCGCGCGCCGGACGACTTCGGTGATCGGCCACGGGACGCTCCGGCAGTTCGTCGTCCAGAGCAGCGGCGGGATCCTCGCCACGTACGCCATCGGCGACGTCGCGCTGCTCGTGGTGCTGGGCGACGAGGGCCTGGACATGGCCCGCCTTCACCAGCAGGTGCTGCCGACGTTGGAACGTCTCGGCTCCCTGCTGAACGCACCACAGGTCGTCGCGAGCTGACGGCGACGGCCTACTCCCTTCCCCTCCCCACCTTTCGCGAAACGAAAAGAGAACCGTGGACACGCTTGGAATCCCGCAGAACATGTCCGACCAGGTCAACCACACCGTCAAGCGGCTGCGCCAGGAGGTGCCCGACTGTCTGGCCGCGGGTGTCGTCGACATGACCACCGGCATGCTGCTGGCGATCGAGACCACCGACAACCACCCCACGGAGGTCCTGGATCTGCTCGCGGGCGCGACGCTCGACATGTTCCAGGGCCGCAACGTCGTGATGATCGAGGACATCTTCAAGGAACGCCGCGGCGTGCAGAACAACGAGCGGTACTTCCAGGAGATCCTGGTCAACAGCGCGAACCTCACCCACCTGTTCGTGCGGAACAACCACATCGAGGACCTCGTGGCCGTCGTGGTGTGCCCGAAGACGGTGAACCTCGGCATGATGTTCGCCGCGACCCGCCGGGTGGTGAAGAGCCAGCTCGGGCAGTGATTTAGCGGCGGCGGTGGCCGGCGTGTCCGCCGTTCCCGTAGGCGTGTCTGCCGTTCCGGTAGCGGGGGGCCGGGGCCTCGCGTGCGTGACGGCGCAACACGGCGACGCAGACGGCACACACGACCACCTGGACGGCAGACACGGCGACGCAGACGGCACACACGACCACCGCCGCCGTGCCCGGCCACCGCCGCCGCGGCCGGCCACCGCTCAGCCGGACCGTTCCCCCCTCACGGCACGCCACGTGAACCCGCTGGACGTCCACAGCAGCGCGCCGGTCACCACGAACACCGACGCCACACCGGCGACGCCCGCGATGGCGCCGGCGCCGAGCGGCACGAGCACCTGGCCGAGCCGGTTACCGGTCAGCCGCAGCGAGAGCGCCGACGCGCGGCTGCGGTGCGACACCAGGGTCACCACCCACGTCATCGTCAGTGGCTGCCCGATCCCCCAGAAGAACCCGACGATCACGAGCAGGATGCCTATCAGCACCGGTTGCTGCGCGAGAGGCAAGAGCGACATCGGCAACGCCGAGCAGAACGTCGCCGACAGCAGCAGCCAGCGCCGGGGTATCACCCGCAGCAGGCCGGGCAGGAACACGCGGGACACGACGGACGACCCGGTACGCAGCATGAGCAGCACGGTCACGAGCAGCACGCTGAACCCGTACTCCTCGCCGAGCACCGGCAGGAAGGCCGACAGCACGTCCATCGACGTCAGCACGACGAGACTGCTGAACACGGCAGGCCGCATCCCGGGGATAGCGAGCATGGTCAACACCGACTGCGCCGACTCCTCCGAGGCGTGCTTGCGGCTGCCGCGCTGCGGCACCGGCATCACGAGCGAGGACGGCACCGCGAACGCGACCAGCGCCGCGAGCGCGAGCAGCGCCGCCGTCGTCGAAACGCCGTCTCCACCGCCGCTGCTGGCCGCCGAGACGAGCCCCGCCACCGGCAGTCCCGCCGTCTGTCCGATGGAGACGGCCAATGACCAGCCGGCGAAGCGCCGGTCCAGGTCCTCCGGTTCCGACAGCAGCGGGATGAAGCCCTGGGATGCCACCACGGCGAGGATTTGGCCGAAACCCAGCAGCGCGTTCCCGATGCCGAGCACCACCAGATCACCGCTGAGCGCGATCACCAGCAACGCCACGACGGTGAGCAGGACGCCGGCACGCAGCATTCCCGCGGGGTGGCCGTTGTCGACGGCCCTACCCACCTGCACGGCGACCACCAGGGGCAGCAGCGAGAACAGCGCCGTGATGATGCCGAGGGCAAGGCCGTCGCCGCCGAGGTCGAGCGACCGGTACGACACCAGCATCCTGGCGGAGTTGTACGCGGCCTGGCTCAAAGCCGTGATCACGCACAGGTGCGGGTACCAGCGCCTCATTGCCTACCTCTAGCGAGTCCTGGCCGCGCGCGGGCAGCCTGCTGACGCCGGCCGCGGGAAGCACCGCGGCGGCCTGGGATAAACGAGGTCAGGAGTCCATGTCGGTCTGCGAGCCCTCGGCCCGGGCCTCGGGATCCTCCGCCCGGATGCGGGACGCCCTCAGGATGTGCTCGGCCATCAGTTCCGAGGCCTGCTTGGCGTCGCCCCGGCGAATGGCCTCCATGATCGCTTCGTGGTCGTCGGCGAGGTCGCCGGCGTGTTTGCCCGTCCAGATGGTGCTAGCGGGGGTGAACCGGCTCCACAACAGTTCCAGGTAGTCCACCACCAGCTGCGAGCTCTGGGCGTAGATCGCGAAGTGCAGTTCCCGGTTCAGCTGCGAGAGCCGCGCCGCGCTGGCTCCTTCGGCACGGGCCTTGTTGAGCTCGGCGTGCTTGGCTTCGATCTGGCGCAGGCCGGCGGGTGTCATCCGCTCGACGGCCATCTCCGTCGCGGTGCTCTCCGCGCTCGCCCGCATGCGGTACAGGTCGACGGCGGCTTCCGGAGCCATCTCCCGGACCGAGGCGCCACGATGCGGCTGGTAGGTGATGGTGCCGTCGGCCTCGAGGGCGCGCAGGGCCTCGCGTACGGGCGTCGGGCTGACGCCGTACCGCTTCGCCAGCACGGTCTGCTTGATCACCTCGCCGGGCTGGATCAGCCCGTTGGCCAGGTCTTCCTTCAGCCGCTCGACCACGTAGGCCACGCGGCTCTGCGGTGGCCGCAACGGCTCGACCTCCGACGTCATGGGGATCCCCTCCTCCAGAGACCGCGATGCCAGGCACCCGACACAGTATGTCGCCACCTGGCCCTGGACAGGTTCCGGACGACCAGGCTGCGCACCATCATGGTCTCTCAATTTGTTATAGACAACACTCTATAGAGTATGTACGTTCCCGGTAGTCGACGAGTGATGTCCGCCTCTCGAAAACCGGAGCCCATGGAAACCACGACGAAGTGGCCGGCCGATCTTGCGGCCATGACCTGGTCCGACCTGTCCCCCTCCGAACACGACGCCGGCACGATCCTGCTGCGCGACGCCCTCGGCATCGCCTCCGCCGGAACCCGTGCCACCGGCCTTCAGCCCACGCTCGACGCACTGCACGCCCTGGGTCCCGGCGACGTGCCGGTCCCCTGGACGGACCTGCGGCTGCCCGCTCCCCAGGCCGCCCTGGCCACGTCGGCGCTGGTGCACGCGTGGGACTTCGACGACACCCATGACGACGCCGTGGTGCACACGATGGCCGTCGCGCTGCCCGCCGCGCTCGCTGCAGGAACGCAGGCACGCCGCTGTGGCCGCGACATCCTCGACGGCCTCGTCGTGGGTGTGCAGGTGCTGAGCAGGCTCGCCCTCGCCGTCGGCCCGCAACCCGGCATGGTGCGCACCGCGGGCCTCGGCGCCCTCGCCGCCGCGGCAGCCGCCGCCCGCACGATCGGCCTCGGGCCCGAGGGCATCGGCAACGCCATGGCGCTCGCGCTTCCCGCGGCCGGATCGCCGCACAGCAGGCAGGTTGTGGAGGACAGCGCCGTCAACAAGCGCCTGCAGCCGGGTTTCGCCGTGCAGGCCGGGATCACCGCCGCCTTCCTCGCCCAGGCCGGTGTCGAGGGGCCCGCGGGTTGGGCCGACGGGACGTACGGCCTGCTCACTCACGCTTCCGGCACCACGGACGTGCTGTCGGCGCCGGGCTGGGAGGGCGCGCATCTCTCGCTCAAGCCGTACCCGGCGTGCCGCTACACCCACGCGGCTATCGCCGCCGCGGCCGAGGCAGCGGCCGGGATTCCGGTCCGGCGCGTGGCCCGCGTGGACGTACACGTGCCGGACGGAGCCGCGTACGCACTGGTGTCCCGCCCGTTCGCCCGCCGCGGCCGTCCGGTGATCGACGCGCAGTTCTCGATCCCGTGGCTCGTGGCCGCGCAGCTGGTCACCGGCGCCGTCGACCTCACGACGATCGCCGGGCCCACCTTGCTCGACGCCGACGTCGAGGCGTTCGCCACCCGCGTCACCGTGCACCAGGACGCGCACGGCACCGCGACGATGGCACCGGCCACCGTCGTGCTGCACACCGACGACGGGCAGCGCCGTGAGGTGACGGCGCCGATGCCCGGTTCGCCGGAGCACCCGCTCACCGAGGCCCAACTCGCCGCCAAGACCGCCGCGTGCGCCCGCGTCGGCGGGCACGATCCGGACCACACGGTCACCGCGATCGCCGAGCTCGCCAAGCACTTCGCCGACCTCTCCCCCACGGACGTCGCCCCAGCACTCGCCGCCCTCGGCTGTTGAACACGTTTTCAAGCAGTCGCCGACAAGAGAAGTGGAGACCATGGACTTCCAGCTGACCGACGAACAGAAAGCCCTCGTCGACTCCGTCACCAAGCTCGCCGAGCGTGAGTTCGCCGCACAGGCGTTCCAGCGCGACGGCTTCGCGTGGGACAGCCTGAAGACGCTCGCCGCCAACGAGCTGACCGGGATGACGCTGCCCGTCGAGCTGGGCGGCCAGGGCGCGGGACTGCTCGACGCGGTGCTCGTGATGATGGCGATCAGCAAGGTGTGCCCGCACAGCGCGGACGCGTTCCAGGCCGCCAACTTCGGCGCCATCCGGCAGATCGCGCACTTCGGCTCCGAGCGGGTGCGCGAGGAGGTGCTCACGCCACTGCTGCGTGGTGAGGCGCTGGTGAGCGCCGGCATGAGCGAACCCGAGGCGGGCACCGCGCTCACCGACCTCACCACCCGCGCGGAGTACGACGGCGGCGATGTCGTGGTCAACGGGCAGAAGTGCTGGAACTCCCACGGTCCGGACATCACCCACTCGGTGGTGTGGTGCCGATTCGGCCCGCGCAGCAGCGACATCGGTGCCGTCGTGATGCCGGTGGACGCACCCGGCTTCTCGCGTGGCAAGCCCGAGACGTACATGTCGGGCGAACGACACTGCCAGCTGTACTTCGACAACGCCCGCGTGCCGAAGGAGTATGTGCTCGCCGACTCGGGCGCCATCAAGAAGATGCTCTCGGTGTTCGGTGTCGAGCGCATGGGCAACGCCTCGCGGGCGCTCGCGCTCGCGGAGTCGGCCTACGAGCGCGCGATCGAGCACGTCAAGAGCCGCAAGGCGTTCGGCCGCACGCTGTCGGAGTTCCAGGGTCTGCAGTGGAAGTTCGCCGACATGCGGGTCCAGCTCGACGCGGCGAAGCTGTTGCTGATGCGTGCGGTGTCCAATGCGGACACCGGAACGCCCGACCCGACCGAAGCCGCCATCGCGAAGCTGCACTGCAACGAGACCGCGTTCAAGGTCGCCAACGATGCGCTGCAGATGTTCGGGGCTAGCGGCTACTCGACCGAGTTTCCGCTGGAGTACATCGTGCGCCGCACGCGCGGCTGGATGATCGCGGGCGGTTCGGTGGAGGTGCTGCGGAACACGATCGCGCAGAACGTGCTCGGCCAGCGGTTCAGCCAGCGCCCGGAGACCGCGGAGGCCGCCCGATGAGCGCCGAGAGACTGACCGCGCACGTCGCCGAATGGGTCTGCGCGCAAGCGGCCGCGCCGTTGCCCGCCGAGGTCGAGCACCACGTCAAGCGGCTCGTCCTCGACCACCTCGCGGGCGTGATCGCCGGCGCCACCACGCCGGTGTCGCGGGCCGTCGCGGCGCACGCGC
This sequence comes from Prauserella oleivorans, assembly GCF_042685745.1. Classification (NCBI taxonomy): domain Bacteria; kingdom Bacillati; phylum Actinomycetota; class Actinomycetes; order Pseudonocardiales; family Pseudonocardiaceae; genus Prauserella; species Prauserella oleivorans. The sequence continues at coordinate 233,858 of NZ_JBHUNT010000001.1, forward strand.
GCGAGTCCTACGGCGGCGACGGTGCGACCGGCATCGGCGCGGGTAGGCTCTCCGCGCTGGGTGCCGCGCTGGTCAACGGCACGGCCGCACACGGCCTCGAGGTGGACGACGGGTACACGCCGGGCAGCGTGCACCCGAGCGCGGTCGCCCTGCCCGCGGTGCTCGCGGCCGCGCAGCAGGCCGGAGCCGGCCCGGCGCGGACGCTCACAGCGTCGGCCGTCGCGCTGGAGCTCACGTGCCGGCTGGCCGCGGCCGGGCATCCCGCGACGTGGCGCAATCACTTCCACAACACGCCGCTCGCCGGGGTCGTCGCCTCGGCCGCCGGGGTCGCAGGGCTGCTCGGTCTCGACTCCGGGCAGGTCAAGGACGCACTCGGCATCGCGGGGTCGCACGCGGGCGGGCTGTTCGAGTTCCTCGGGCAGTCGGCCGAGGTCAAGCGGGTCCACCCGGGCAAGGCCGCTCGCGACGGCATCGCGAGCGCGCAGCTCGCGGCGGCCGGCGTGACCGGCCCACACACGGTGCTGGAGGGCACTCACGGCTACTTCGCCGCGTTCGCACGCGAGGAATGGTCACCCGAGACGGTTCGCGACGGCCTCGGCTCGCGCTGGACACTCCTCGACACCTACGTCAAGCCATACCCCAGCTGCCGTCACCTGCACGGCCCGATCGACGCCGCACTCGCGCTGCGCGAGCGGCACGGGCTCACGGCAGCCGACGTGACGTCCGCGCACGTGGGCACCTACACGGTGGCGACCCACCATTCCCACACCGAGGTCGACAGCCTGCTCGATGCGCAGATGAGCATCCCGTACGCGGTGGCCGTCGCCGTCGAGCGCGGCCGGGTCGCGCTGACCGAGTTCGACGACGAGGCCCGCGGCGACGCTGAGGTCCGCAGGCTCACGCGCGCGGTGACCGTCGAGGTGGACCAGCACGCGCAGGACGTCTACCCCAAGGCCCGCCCCGCCACGGTGACGCTGACCCTGCGGGACGGCCGCACCGTCACCGAGACCGTCGAGCAGCCCTACGGCGAGCCCGCGAACCCGATGAGCGACGAATCGCTGGCCGGCAAGTTCCACGCGCTCGTGGACCCGCTGCTCGGCGCGCAGGCCTCGGCCGGGCTCGTCGACGCCGTGTGGCGGCTGGACGACCTCGGCTTCCTCGCCCGCGCCGACGAGCTGCTGCGTGCGGCCGTCTGAGACGAAGGAACGAATCATGGTTTCTGACAACCGGTCCGGCTTCGCCGACTGTCTACTGTGGCCGCGCAGCGTAGCGGTGGTCGGCGCGTCCGGCGATCCGGCCAAGACGACGTCCCGGCCCCAGCGGTTCCTGCGCCAGGCCGGCTTCGACGGTGCCGTCTACCTGGTGAACCCCGCCCGCGAGGAGGTGCTCGGCGAACGCTGTTATCCCAGCCTGTCCGCGCTGCCCGAGGTGCCCGACCACGTGTTCGTGCTCACCAACGCCGAACCCGCGATCGAGACGGTGCGCGAGTGCGCCGCGCTGGGCGTTCCGGTGGCGACGATCCTCGCGAGCGGGTTCGGCGAGGAGGGACCGGCAGGCCTCGAACGGCAGGAGCGGCTGTGCGCGGCGGCCCGCGACGGCGGCGTGCGGCTGATCGGCCCGAGCAGCCTCGGCGTGGTCAATCCGCGTAACCACCTGCTTCTGACGGCCAATGCCGCGTTCGACGAGGAGCTGCTGGAGGGCGATCTCTTCGTGGCGTCGCAGTCGGGTTCGATGATCGGCGCGCTGGTGAGCCGTGGAAAGGCGCGGGGCATCGGCTTCGCCGGCCTCGTCTCGGTCGGTGGCGAGGCCGACCTCTCGATCGGCGCCCTGTGCGAGGCGACCGTCGACGATCCCGGCATCGCGGCCTACGCGCTGTTCATGGAGTCGCTGCAGCACACCGACGAGCTCGCGTCGTTCGCGCATGCCGCCCACCGGGCCGGCAAGCCCGTGGTGGTCTACAAGCTGGGCCGCTCCGAGGAAGCCGCGTCGCTCTCGGTGTCTCACACGGGCGCGCTCGCCGGGGAGGACAGCGAGGCGGACGCGTTCTTCCGCGCATGTGGTTTCACTCGGGTCGACCACCTGGAAGCGCTCATCGAGGCGCCGGCGCTGCTGCGCAACCTCCCGCCCGGGGGCGGCAGGCACGCCGCCCGCGTCGGCGTGATCACCACGACCGGCGGCGGGGCCGCGATCATGGTCGACCAGCTCGCGACCCGGGGCGTGCGGGTGGTGGCCCCGAGCGAGCGGGTGTTGGAGCGCTTCGCCGGGGCCAAGGCACCGGTGGCGCCGAACCTCATCGCCGACCTCACGCTCGCGGGAGCCAAACACGACGTGGTGCGTTCGGCGATCGAGATCATGCAGGACAGCGGGGAGTTCGACCTCGTGTGCTTCGTGATCGGCTCGTCGGCCCGCAACAACCCCGAGCTGGCGGTGCGGGCCATCGCCGAGTGCGCGGACGGCAAGGTCCCGCTCGTTGCGTTCGCCCTGCCCGATGCGCTCACGACGCTGCGGTTGCTCGACGAGGCCGGTGTCGCGGCGTTTCGCACTCCCGAGGCGTGTGCCGACGCCATTGCCGGAGCCCTCGGACGTACCGTGCCGACCGTGCGGACCGGCACCTTGCTCGGCGGAGGCACACCCGCGTCGTCGCGCGTGCTGGACGAGGCGGAGTCGGCGCAACTGCTGGCCGCGCAGGGGGTCGCGCGCGTGCCCTCGGTGGTGCTCGACGCGGCAGGCATCGCGGGGGATCTCACGCTGCCGTTCGAGTACCCGGTGGTGGTCAAGGCGCTGTCGGACAAGCTGCCGCACAAGACCGAGGCCGGGGCCGTGGTACTGGACATTGCCGACGCGGCCGGTGTGCGGCAGGCGGTGGCCAGGATCAAGGCGAGTGTCGCCGCCTACGACCCCTCGATCGAGGTCGATCGCGTCCTGGTGCAGCCCATGGCCGCGAAGGGCATCGCCGAGGCACTGGTCGGCTACCGGGTCAGCCCCTCGGCCGGACCGCTCGTGGTGCTCGCCGCGGGCGGCATCTACGCCGAGCTGTACTCCGACTCCACCGTCCGGCTCGCGCCGGTGGACGCCGACACCGCACGCGGCATGATCGCCGACGTGCGGGGCCTCGGGACCCTCACCGGTTTCCGGGGGGCCGAAGCCGGTGACGTCGACGCGCTCGTGGACACGATCGTCGCCGTCTCGAACCTCGCCGTGGACCGGCCCGACGTCGTCGAGGCGGAGGTGAACCCGCTGTCGGTCGGCCCGGTGGGCGAGGGAGCCATCGCCCTGGACGCCCTCGTGCGGGTCGCCGGCCAATCCTGATCCCAGCCCCAGGAAGGAGACCGTCATGCAGGTGACGATCACCAATCTCAGCCTCGCCTACGGCCGTTTCACCGCTGTGAACGGGCTCGACCTCACCATCGCCGACGGCGAGTCGATCGTCCTGCTCGGACAGTCCGGCTGCGGCAAGACCAGCACCATGCGCTGCATCGCGGGCCTCGAGGAGCCGACCGGCGGGCGGATCGCTATCGGTGACACCGTGGTCTTCGACCACGACACCGGCCGCTCCGTGCCGTCGTTCCGGCGCAACGTCGGCATGGTGTTCCAGTCCTACGCGGTCTGGCCACACAAGACCGTCCTGGAGAACGTGACCTTTCCGCTGCGGATGAAGAAGGTCAAGCGTGGCCCGGCCCGGGACAAGGCGATGGAGGTGCTCGGACTCGTCGGGCTCGACCACCTCGCCGAGCGCGGCGCCAGCCAGCTCTCCGGAGGCCAGATGCAGCGCGTCGCTTTGGCTCGCAGCATGGCGATGGAGCCGAGCGTGTTGCTGCTCGACGAACCGCTGTCCAACCTGGACGCTCGCCTGCGCGAGGACCTGCGGGTCGAACTGCGGCACATCCAGCAGGAACGCGGGCTGACGAGCATGTACGTCACCCACGACCAGCAGGAGGCGCTCGCGCTCGCCGACCGCATCGCGATCATGCAGGGTGGTCGGATCACGCAGCTCGGCACGCCGGAGGAGGTCTATGCGGCGCCCGCGAGCGCCTCCATCGCCAAGTTCATGGGCGTCACCAACGTGTTCGCCATCGGCAGCACGTCCGGCAACGGCGTCGAGCTGGCCGGCTTCCCGATCGCGTTGCCCACGGCCTCACCCGCACCGGCCAACGCCGACAGTGTGGCCGTGCGACCGGAGGACGTGCGGGTGCGCGCGGACAGCACCGAGGGCCGCGGCTTCGCGGGCACCGTCGCGGTGTCGGTGTACCAGGGGTCCTCCGTGCGCTACCAGGTCGCACTCGACAACGGTCCCACGCTCGACGCCGTGTGCCCAGCGGGCCCGGGCGCACTGGTCAGGGGCGAGCGGGCGCGGGTCGAGATCCCCGCCGAGGCCGTGCTGGTGCTGCCCGACGAGGTCGGTGCGGCACCGGCGAAGGAGGAGGTGGCCGCATGACCACGATGCAGAGCACGCGTGCGCAGGCACCTCCCGAAGCGCCGTTACCGGCGCCGTCGGCGCGGCGTCGCCGGTGGCGGAGGCCCCGTGGCCTGAGCAGCCTCCCGCTGCTGCTGGTGGTGGCGTTCCTGGTGCTCGTCCCCGCGGGTTTCGTCCTGCTCGCCGCGTTCAGTGTGGACATCCCCAGGCCGGGCAGTATCAACTTCGACCTGACGCTGCAGCACCTCGCCGTGTTCACCGAACCCGGTGTGCTGAAGGCGACACTGAACTCGCTGATCATCGGGGTCTCGGCCACCTTGCTGGCACTGCTGATCGGCGGCGTCCTGGCGTTCGTGACGGCGCGGACCGACATCCCGTTGCGGGGCTTCGTGTTCCTCATCGGACTGATGCCGCTGTTCCTACCGTCCTATGTGGGCGCGCTGGCGTGGTCGATCCTGGGCAGCCCCGTGGCCGGCCTGCTCAACATCGGCATGCGCGACCTCGGCCTCGACTTCACCGTCAACATCTACAGCATGGGCGGCGTCGTGCTCGTGATGGGCATGTTCTATGCGCCGTACGCGTTCCTGCTCATGCACAGCTCGATGTCGCTGATGAACCCCGACCTCGAGGACGCGGCGGGCGTGCACGGCGGCTCGACCTGGCAGATGCTCCGCAACGTCACCTTCCCGCTGGCCCTGCCCGCGATCCTGGGTTCGGCACTGCTGGTGTTCACCCACATCTTCGAGAACTTCCCCGTCTCGCAGGTGCTGGCCACCCCGGGGCAGATCGACACTCTGCCGACGTTCATCTACCGCCTCATGAACGCCTCCCCCTCGCGAGGCAACGAGGCAGCGGTGATGGCGGTGGTGCTCGTGATCGTGGTGCTCCTGGTGACACTCGGCCAGCGCCGGATTCTGGCCCGCCGCTCGTACACCACCGTCTCGGGCAAGGGGCTCAAGGCGCGGCGCATCTCCCTGGGTGGCTGGCGCTGGCCGCTGTTCGGGTTCGCGCTCGGGTACCTGTTGCTGGCGATCATCCTGCCGCTGGCCGCGCTCGTGCTGACGGCGATCCGTACCTCGCCGTACATGCAGTCGTTCAGCGACCTGTCGGCGCCCGGTGCGATCGACTTCGGCTCGTTCGGCCAGGTGCTGCGCTCGGACCTCTTCCTCGATTCGGCCGGCAACAGCGTGGTGGTGGCCGTCGCGTCGGCCGTGCTGGGCACCGTGGTCGCCTTCCTGGTCGGCTACACCGTGTACCGGACGAGGGCCAAGGCACGCGGCCTGCTCGAAGGGGTGTCGATGGTGCCGCTCGCGATCCCCGCGATCGTGCTCGGCATGGGTCTGTTGTGGACATGGCTGGTGATGCCGGTTCCGCTGTACGGCACTCTCGCGGTGCTCGTGATCGCGTTCCTGGCGGTGCAGATGCCGCAGGGGCTGCGGGGTATCGCGTCGTCGATCCAGTCCACGGAACGGGATTTGGAGGACAACGCCGTCCTGCACGGGGCACGGCGATCCCGCGCGGTTCTCTCGATCACGGTTCCCCTGATGCGGGTGGGCATCGCGTCGACCTTCCTCATGTTGCTGATGCTGAGCATGCGCGAGCTGACCGTGCCGCTCTTTTTGTACACATCGGAGACGCACATCCTGTCGATCACCATTTTCGACCAGTTCGAGAACGGTGGCGCCCTGCAGCAAGCGGCGGCGATGAGCGTCATCTACTGCCTGATCATGTTCGTGCTCTCCTACCTGCCTCGCCGGCTCGGGTCCGGCTCCATCACGCCCTGACGACCGAACCATCGCACTCACCGACGACAAAGGAGTTGAAACCGGTGCGCAGAAAATTGACGGTCGCATTCGCGGCAACGGCCTTGCTCGCCCTCACCACCGCCTGCGGCGGTGGATCCGCGGACTCGCCCACCAGCGAGGCCGCCCGCAATGAGGTCCTGCCGATGCCGGCCAAGATCGACACCTCGAACGGCCTCGTGATCGATGGCGAGCGGATCGCCGACAAGGAACTCTACGAGGCCGCCAAGAAGGACAAGGTCGTGCTGTACTCGGGCTCCGGCAAGGAGAGCGAGGACCTCACGATCGCGCGGTTCAAGGCCGAGACCGGCATCGACATCGAGCTCACGCGGATGCCGACGAACAAGCTCTCGGAGCGAGTCCTCAGTGAGCACGGCGCGAACCAGCTCGGCGCGGGGGTCGTGCGCGTCACCGATCCCCTCGTGGCGCAGCAGTTCGCCGAGCGGGGCGTGTACGTGCCCTACCGGCCGCCGTCGTACGACGAGCTGAGCAAGGCGGACAACGTCGTGTTCAACGACGGCCAGTACCTGACGGCGTACTACTCCGCCTACACCTTCGGGTACAACTCGCAGGCGGTGCAGGGCGCGGACGTGCCGAAGACGTGGTCGGATCTGCTCGACCCGAAGTGGAAGGGCAAGCTCGGCGTGGTGCACGCGGGTGCGGGCGGCACGGTGACAGCGCTCGCCGCGTTCCAGATCGACGCGTTCGGCGAGAACTACCTCACCAAGCTCGGCGCGCAGCAACCACGCATCTTCGACACCACGTCGGTGCAGCTGGAAGCGCTGGCGCGCGGTGAGATCTCGGTCGCCACGCTCGGCTTCAACAGCACCTACGGCGCGCAGGTGGCGGGCGCGCCGATCAAGCTGGTCGTGCCGGAGGATGGCGTATCCGGCTCGTTCAACCTGATGGGCCTCACCCCGGCAGGCGAGCAGAGCCCGGCCGCGAAGGTCTTCATCAACTGGACAATGTCGAAGGCGGGCCAGAAGTTCGCCGCGGCGCAGGGCTTCGTTCCGGCTCGGCCCGGCCTCGAGCCGACGCCGACGGGTGAGTACCAGCTGCCCGCCGCCGACTCGAAGCAGTTCCACCTCTTCACCCCGGAGGACGCTGCCGCGCGGTCGGCCGACACCATCCGGACCTGGAACAAGGCGTTCCACTTCACCGGCTGACGCGCCGCCGGCGTGTCCGCCGTTCCCGTCACCGTGTCGGCCGTTCCCGTCACCGTGTCCGCCGTTCCCGTCACTGGGGCTGCCGCCTGGCGCGCGTGACGACGCAACACGACGACGCAGACGGCACACACCCCGACGCAGACGGCAGACACGACCACGCCGGCGTCAGCTGAACGTGGCGAGGAAGGCGTCGCGGGCGTCGGAGGTCGTGTGCTGTGGCCAGAGCGCGTGCAGCGGGACGTGGGCCGGCGGCAGGAGTTCGAGCACCCGGACCCTGCCGCCGGCGGCCGGTCCCGGCGCGGCGGTGACGAAGGCGACGCTCGTCGTGCCGAGCACGGCGGTGACCGGCGGCGTGCCCTGGATCGGGTTGCGGTGTGTGCGTGGTTCGAAGCCCGCCGCGCGGCAGAGCCCGATGAGCAGGTCGGTGTAGCCGGACTTCCCGGGATGCCCCCACACTGTGATGTCCTCGTCGGCGAGGTCGGTGAGCTGGACGGCGTCGCGCTCGGCCAGTGGGTGGTCGGCGGCGACGGCGACGTGGAGCCGCTGACGCAGCACCGCGACACGGGCCAGGCCGTGGGCCGGGGTCATCGCGCGGCACAGGCCCAGGTCCAGCTCGCCGCCGACGAGTTGTTCGGTGAGCTCACGGGGGTAACGCTGGTTGACCTGCGTGGCCACGTCCGGATGGGTGTTGTGGAGCTGCCGGATCAGCGCGGTGACCTCGTCGCCGGTGACGGCCGGCGTGTGTCCGATGCGGAGGATCTCGCTTTCGCCCCGGCCGATGCGCCGCGCCCGCTGCAGCGCCGACCGGGCGACGCCATGCAACACCCGGGCGTCGGCGATCAGTGCTTCCCCGGCCGGGAGCAGGGTGACGCCGCTGGGTCCACGGGCGAGCAGGTCGACCCCGACCTGCCGTTCGAGGGCGCGAATCGACGTGGACAGCGCCTGCTGGGACAGGTGCAGCCGACCGGCCGCGCGGGTGAAGCTGCCTTCCTCCGCGACCGCGACGAGGTGGTCCAGTTTGTGCAGGTCCAGCCCCACCTCAGCCCCTTCCCCGGGCGTGCCGGGCGGAGAGCACCAGGTTGCCGGCGAGCGTCATGGACACCGTGAGGCCCATCCCGACCATCGCACCGCCCAGACCGAACAGGGGCGGCGTGGCCGCGAACGCCAGCACCACCACGGCACCGGCCAGCACGAGCACGGCCCGCTCGACGGCGCCGGTGCCGGTGAGCCGGTGCAGCACGGCCAGGACCAGCATCACCACGGCGACCGGAACGGCGACGGAGAGCGCGGCCGCCTGCTCGCTGACGTGGGCATGGTGGGTGGCCGCATCGACCGTCACGCCCAGGCCCGCGCCCACCGCCGCCAGCGCCGCGAACACCACGAAGTGCCCGTAACCCCACGTCAGCGCCGTGCGCAGGCTGCCGAGGTGCGCTTCGGCACCGGTGAAGTAGATCCACCACAGCGCGAACACGAGGACGAGCCCACCCGCCGCCACGAGGACGAGCGGCACCGACACACCGGACGCGCTCACGGCGGACTGGACGGCAGTGAGGCTGGCGAGGATCACCTCACCGAGCACGATGATCGTGAACAGGCTGTAGCGCTCGGCGATGTGCCGGGGATGCCAGTGGGTCTGCCCGCCGCGCGCCTCGGCCCAGGCCGGCACCGCCAGCTCGGCGAGGACCAGCACGACGAACGTGATGCCCGCCCACATGCCGGGCGCCCACAGCCGGGCGATCCAGCCGACCTGCACCACGGCGATCCCGGCCGCGTAGCGCAGCGCCGTGCCCCGGCCTTCCGGATGCTCGGCCGCCGCGCGCAACCATTGGGCGATCAGCGCCACACGCATCAGCACGTAGCCGACGACCACGAGCGTGAAGTCGAAGTGCTCGAACGCCGCGGGCACCCCGGCGGCCAGCACGAGTACGCCCGCCATCTGCACGAGGGTGAGCAGGCGATAGGGCACGTCGTCGGTGTCGTAGGCCGAGGCGAACCACGTGAAGTTCATCCACGCCCACCAGATCGCGAAGAACACCGACAGGTAGCCGACCAGCCCGTCCGCCAGGTGGGCCTCGGCGATGGCGTGGTGCAGTTCGGCGGCTGCCTTCGCGACCGCGACCACGAAACACAGGTCGAAGAACAGCTCCAACGGCGTGGCCGCGCGGTGTTCCTCGCCCGGATCGCGACCGTTCATCAGCCGTCGCCACAACCCGGCCGAAGCTCCCGACGCCGCCTGCTCAGTCATCTGCTCATCCTCCCGGCCCACCATGACCAGTCCGAAGCCGGCGGGCAACCCCCTGCGCCGCCCGCCGGCCGCCCCGATCCGACGGTCAGCGCGTCGTGTAACCGCCGTTGGGGAACATCGTCTGGCCAGTGAACCACCAACCCTCGGTGGCCAGGAACGTGATGATCGGGACGATGTCCTCGATCCGGGTGAGCTGGTTGCCCATGGCCTGCGACTTGTGGAACTCGACCCGTTCCGGGGTCTCCTGCGGGTAGAAGAACGGCGTGTCCATGGGCCCCGGCGCCACCACGTTGACCGAGATTCCCCGGTCGGCGAACTCCTTCGCCGCGGCGCGGGTGAAGTGCTCGAGTGGCGCCTTGCCGCCGGCGTAGGTGGAGTAGCCGTCGGTGAACGCCGCCAGCAGCGACGTGCCCAGGCTGATGATCTTGCCGTGGTCGTTGAGCCGGCGGCCGGCCTCCTGGATGAAGAAGTACGCGGCCTTCGCGTTGATCGCGAACATCCGGTCGTACTCCTCTTCGGTGGTCTCCAGGATCGGCTTGCGCAGGACCATTCCGGTGGTGTTCACCGCGACATCCACGCCGCCGAAGCTGTCCACCGCGGTGTCGAACAGCCGCCGCACGTCGGCGACCCGCGTCAGGTCTCCCTGGACCGCCACGGCGTCCGATCCGGCGGCCTTGATCGCGTCGACGGTCTTGTCGGCGTCCGCGGCGGAGGCGTCGCCGTGGTAATGCACGACGACCTTGGCGCCGGCCTCCCCCAGCGTCGTGCCCAGCAGACCCCCGAGGTTCTTCGCGCCACCACCGATGACGGCCACCTTGTCCCGCAAGCTCGTGTCCGGCATGGTTCCGCTCCCTCCGCTCGATGTCTTCGCGACACCGACCGTAGGAACGGCGCGCGCGGCGGAGGAAACACACGATCCGGGTGGGGGCACAAGCCCGATGGATAGGCGCAGGACCAGCCGGACAAGCACGCGCCGAACATCACCCGGGCGGGTGTACGGCGGCTGACGCACGGGGTCTCGTACTTGACACGGATGTAAAGTAGCGCGCGCTCGTTCGGACTCAACGAAGAGAGAACGTCACGTGAAACGCTTGCCTTTTCCGCGCCCCCGCACGGCCGGCGCACTGACCACTGCCCTCGTGGCGCTGCTGTGCAGCCCGATCTCCGCTGCCGCGGAACCGGCACCGCGGCAATGCCAGGAGGTCGACGTACCGGTGACCATCAACGTCGCCATGCCCGTGCACGCACACGGCACCCTGTGCACACCGGCCGGCGCCCAGCCCAGCACCGTCCAGGTCCTGCTGCACGGCGCGACCTACAACAGCACCTACTGGGACTTCCCCGTCCAGCCCGAGCGTTACTCCTACGTCCGCGCCGCGAACGAGCGCGGGTACGCCACGTTCAATGTCGACCGGATCGGTTACGGCGGCAGCACGAAGGTGCCGAGTGCCACGCTCACCGCCCTGGCGCAGGCCGATGTGGCCCACCAGATCGTCACCAAGCTCCGCAATGGCCACATCGGACCGACCGCGTTCCGGAAGGTGGTCCTGGTCGGACACTCGGTAGGCAGCGGGATCGCCGCTATCGCCGCGTCGCGATACCGCGATGTGGACGGTCTCGTGCTCACCGGCATGACGCACCACTTCTCACCGACGCAGGTCGCCCAGGCCCTGCTGCGGGATCTCCACCCGGTGACGCTCGACGAGACGTTCCGGTCGAAGGCGGACCCGGGCTACCTCACCACCAAACCCGGTGGCCGGGAACGGCTCTTCTACGCACCTGGGGACGCCGACCCGGCGGTGATCGCCGCCGAGGAGAAGACCAAGGACATCGCGAGCGTCACCGAGATCGCCGACGCCTACGCGATCGGGTTCACCACCCCGATCACCCGGGCCGTGGACGTTCCGGTGCTGGTCGCCGTGGGGTCGCACGACGCGATCTTCTGCCAGGGCCTGCTGAGCAGCCCGTGCCATGACTCGGCCACGCTGCGGGCCGGCGAACGCCTGTACTTCTCCCCGGACACGCCGCTCGAGGCGACGGTCATCCACGGCTCCGGCCACGACATCGCACTGTCCGAAAGCCACTCCCGGCGCGCCCACGCCACGCTGCTCGACTGGGCGGACCGCTCGGTGGGAACGTGAAGCGGCCGGACGGCGGCCGCATGCCGACCGTCCGGCCGCCCAAACCCCTAACCCGGCTCGGCGCTCAGGGCCTCCCGGTACTCGGGCGCCGGCCGGTGCGGCACCAGCAGTGAGCCGACCACACAGATGGCGACGTTAAGCCCCAGGCCGATCAGCCCGAGCGGGATCCCCAGCGGCTGCTCCACGTCGAGCACGGTTCCACCGCCCGCGAGCAGCGCGCCCGCGAGCATGCCCCAGAACACCGGGCCCGCGGCGAGGCGGCGCCAGTAGATGCCCAGGATGAACGCCGGTGCGATTTGGACGATGAGCTCGAACTTCAGCACGAAGATGGCGTAGAGGGTGCCGGGCGGGTTCCACGCGATCAGCAGCAACACCGCGACCGCGGCGATGCCCGCGATCTTGCCGACCAGCACCTGCTTGCGCTCGGAGGCGCGGGCGTTGATGTGCCGCCCGTAGAGGTCGCGCGACACCACCGACGAGAAGCTCAGCAGCGCGGAGTCCGCTGTGGACACGATGGCGGCCACGATCCCGCCGAACATCAGGATCATGATCACGTAGAAGAACGGGCCGATGTCGGCCACGCGGTTGGCGATCATGCCCACGAGCTGTTCGGACTGGCCCTCGGACAGGTCGGGGAACAGCTGAATGCCGATGATGCCCACCACGAACACCACACCCGTGGTGACCAGCGGCATCCACGCCATGATGGCGAGCGAGCGCTTGAGCGTCCGTTCGCTGCGGGCGGCGTAGACGCGCTGGATGGCGTGCGGGTACACCGAGGCGCCGAAGCCGATGAGCAGCAGCATGGACAGCCAGTTCACCGACGTCTCCGCCGGCGGCACCACGATCTTCTCCGGCTCGTTGGCCAGCAGGTAGCTCGTCACGTCGCCGAGGTCGCCGCGCACCAGGTACAGGGCACCGACGAGCAGCGCGCCGATGCCGACCAGCAGCGCGATCCCCTGCATGACATCGGTGAGGGCGACCGCGCGCATCCCGCCCATCCACGAGTAGACGAGCATCACGACGACGAACGCGATTACACCGAGCTGGTATGGGACGGTGTTGCCGGTCAGCCCCGAGATGGCATGGCCCATCGCCACCAGCTGCTCCAGCAGGTAGTTGGCCAGACCCCAGAGCATGAGCACGACCACCAGCAGCGACACCGGCGCCGATCCGAAGCGGTGCCGCACCCAGTCGGTGGGCGTGATGAACGATTCCCGCTTCGCGATGACGTACAGCCGCGGCGCGAACAGCAGGTAGCCGACGATCACGGCGATCATGAAGCCGACCGACTGCCACCACGAGAAGCCGGATCGGTAGGCCTCCGGCGCGTAGCCGACCACCGAGTTCCCGCTGTACTGCGTAGCGTAGAGGGTGAAGAACAAGGTGACGAAGCCGAGCCCGCCACCCGCGAGGTAGTAGCCCTTGGCGCTCTCACGGACGTTCGGCTGCTTCCGGCCCGCGAAGTAGCCGATGACGAGCATGAGGACGGCGTAACCGACCAGCACGATCACGCCGCTGGTGCCGGCGAAGGTCAGGTTGTCCACGTCGACTCCTCCTCGGCGCGCCGCTCCTCGTCCGGCTCGGCCAGATTCCAGCGGCGCAGGCACACCCAGCTGGTGAACGCGGCGAACAGGAGGGTGGCGACGACGGAGATCACCATCCAGTACGGCAGCCCGAACACGAGTGGTCGCACCGTGCCGCTGGGCAGGTACAGCGGTACGGAAGCGACCATGAGCAGCACCATGACCGCCCAGATTCCGGGGCGGCGGATGGGTTCGACGAGGGTATGGGGTGCGGATCGGCGTTGATCCATGGAGAGCTCCTCAGTGAGCTGGGGAACGGGGTTGTGCGGCGGCTCGATTTCGCGAGGGGCTCAGACCACCTCCGGCAGTGGTCCGCCCGGTGGCCGTCGTCCCGTGCGCACGCCGCCGGTCGCCGGCGCGTTTCCGTCCTCGCGCACGCTCGCACGAGCGGTATCGAGTGCCACCGCGGGTCCGCGGTCGGCGGTGCGGGACATCGGACCACCTCACTCAAGTTGTATGCAATCTAGCGAGGTGATCGGCACCAGACAACCGTCCATCCCAGGGAAATGCGGCCGAGCCGGAGGATCGTATACAACCGGGCCGCCCGGGTACTCGGCCCGGACGGCGGGCCGGGGGCTGATCGGCCTGCCCGCCGCCATGGCGGCGCTGCGACACCGCGGGTAGCGTCAGCTCATCCCCATGGCCCGGCACGCCCAACGATCACGGACACGCGGGAGATCACCATGACCGGATCGGTCCACGTGGTATGGCCCAGAGACCGGAGTACGACATGAAGGCCGCGGTGCTGACGGCGTTCGGTGGCCCCGAGATGCTCGACGTCCGTGAGGTGCCGGACCCCGTTCCCGGCGACTGACAGGTGCTGGTGCGCGTCACCGCGGCGGCGATGAACAATACGGACATCTGGACGCGGGAAGGCGCGTACGGGACCTCGGAGGATCCCGCCGCGAAATCGGGCTGGCGCGGTCCCGTCGAGTTCCCGCGCATCCAGGGCGGCGACATCGTGGGCGTGGTCGAGTCCGACGGCCCCCTCACCGGACGGCGCGTGCTGGTCGATCCCGCGTTCTACGACGCCCACGGCCATCCCGTCGGCTTGCTCGGCAGCGAGGCCGACGGCGGATTCGCCGAGCGCGTCGTCGTGGCGGCCGACCGTGCCCACGACGTCACGGAGTCACCACTGTCCGATGAGGAGCTTGCCTGCCTGCCGGTCGCCTACGGCACGGCGATGGGGATGCTCGAGCGCGGCGGCATCGCGTCCGGGGAGACGGTGCTGGTCACGGGTGCGTCCGGCGGCGTCGGGGTGGCGCTGGTCCAGTTGGCCACGGCCCGCGGCGCGCGCGTGATCGCGCTGACCACGGCGGCGAAGAGCGATCGGGTGGCCGAGGCCGGAGCGGCGGTGACGGTCGATCGGAACGAACCGATCGGCCCGGCGCTGCACGCGGCCGCCCCGGACGGCCTCACGGCCGTCCTCGACGTCGTCGCCGGCCCGACCCTGCTCGATGTCCTGCCGCACCTGCGCGACGGCGCGCGGTGGGTGGTCGCCGGAGCGCTGGGCGGCCACACCGTGTCCCTCGATGTGCGCCGCCTCTACCTGCACAACATCGCGATCATCGGCTCGTCGATGCACACGCCGCGGCACTTCGACCTCCTCGCCGAGGAGGCGCGCCGTGCCACGATCCGACCACCCATCGCCGCGACCTACGACCTCGCCGACATCCACGCCGCCCAACGCGCGTTCGTCACCCGCCGGCACGTCGGCAAGATCGTCATCCGGCCGTGAGGCGGGTCCGCGGCCGCGGCGCCCGGAACGAGGCCCAACACGCCGTCGACGGCTCGGCCGGCGTCTCGACCAGTGCGCGGTGGGGCGAAGGCAAGGCCCTGTCCGGCGAGGTAATCGCCGTTGGCTGTCTCTTCCGGCGGCCCTGACCACGTCACGACCCTGGCGGATGCGCGTGAGCCGGTGCCGAGCCTGTGCCGCGATCCAGCCACTCACGGAACACGAGCACACACGAAAACACCCCCGTGACCTGTTCGCGCAGGTCACGGGGGTGTTTGCCGTGGTGTGGCGGGTGAGGGATTCGAACCCCCGAAGGCAGTGCCGGCTGATTTACAGTCAGCTCCCTTTGGCCGCTCGGGCAACCCGCCGGAGCCGGAGTGCGTCCGGCCGAGCTACAGAGTACCCAAGACCCCCGGCCCGGCCGCCAGCGGGGTTCCCGGTGGCTAGGCTGGGGCCAACCAACCAGCGACAACGAGGTGTATGACGTGGCGGATCCGTCGTTCGACGTGGTGAGCAAGGTCGACCACCAGGAGGTGGACAACGCCCTCAAGCAGACGGCCAAGGAGCTGTCCACGCGGTTCGACTTCCGGGGCACCGGCGCCAAGATCGAGTGGTCGGGCTCGGACGCCGTGACCATCGAGGCCGAGACCGAGCAGCGCGTCAAGGCCGCTGTCGACGTCTTCAAGGAGAAGCTGGTCAAGCGCGGCGTCTCGCTGAAGGCGTTCGACGCGGGCGAGCCCGCCGTCTCCGGCAAGGTCCACAAGGTTCACGGCAAGATCATCGAGGGCATCGCCACCGACAAGGCCAAGCAGATCGCGAAGTTCATCCGCGACGAAGGCCCCAAGGGCGTGCAGGCCCAGATCCAGGGCGACCAGCTGCGCGTGTCCGGCAAGAAGAAGGACCACCTGCAGGACGTCATCTCGCTGCTGAAGAACAAGGACTTCGGCATCGCCCTCCAGTTCACCAACTACCGGTAGCCCGGCATCACCCCACTACCGGCACACCGGCGTGGGCGGCCTTGGCGAACTCGTCGTCGATGAGCACCGCCGCGCGCCCGGCCCGCTCCAGCAGCGAGGCCGCGGCCGCGGCGCGGTAACCGCTGCTGCAGTGCACCCACACGGCACCGTCCGGCAACTCGCCGACGCGCCCGGACAGCTCGTACAGCGGAATGTGGACCGCGTCGCGGACGTGCGCCGCCTCGAATTCCTTGGGGTTGCGCACGTCGAGCACCACCTCCGGGGCCGGCCGGGCGGTCCCGCCGCGCCAGGCAGCGGCGAGGTCGGTGAACGTCGCCGTGTCGAGACCCCGCACCTGCTGCGGGTCCGCGGCGAGGTCCTCCGGTGATCCCGCCGCCGCGGCGGCGAGCCGGTCGATGCCGATGCGGGCAAGCTCCCGCTGGGCATCGGCGACCTGCTCCGAGGTCTCGCCCACCACGGTGATCGGCGCGCCCCAGTCGATCATCCAGCCCAGCCACGTGGCCATCGACCCGTCCAGGCCGAGGCTGACGGTCCCCGCCAGGTGCGAGCGCACATATGCCTTGCGCGAGCGGAGATCCACCACCCACTCGCCGGCCCGCAGCCGCCGCCTCAGCTCCTCGGGCTCGGCGAGGTCCGGCTTGCGCAAGTCCAGCGGCGCGGGCCCGGCGGTGTTCCGGACGCCGAGGTGCGCGTAGTACGCCGGGTAAGCGTCCAAACCGGACAGTGTCTGCTCGACGAACTCCTGTTCCGCCAGGGTCAGCGCCGGGTTGCTCTGCTTCTGCTCGCCCAGCGTCGCCGCGTCGGCGTGCGACTGCGTGGCCGAGCAGAAGCTGCCGAACCCGTGCGTCGGCCAGATCTGCACGCCGTCGGGAAGCAGGTCGGCGAGCCGGTGCGCCGACGCGTGCTGCCGCCGGGCCAGCTCCTCGCTGTGTCGCTCGCCGAGCAGGTCCGTGCGCCCCGTGGTGCCGAACAGCAGTGACCCGCCCGTGAACACGCCGACCGGACCCTCCGCTCCGTCCAGCACGTACGACAGGTGGTGGAACGTGTGACCCGGCGTGGCGAGCGCCCGCACGCGCATGCGGTCCGACACCTCGACGACCTCCCCGTCCCGCAGGCCCCGGTGCGGGAACGGCGCACGGTCCTCTGCGGCCAGCGCGTACTCGGCGCCGGTCAGCCGGGCCAGCTCCAGGCCACCGGAAACGTAGTCGTTGTGCACGTGGGTCTCCAGCACCAGCGCGATCCGCACGCCGAGCCGCCCGGCGACGGCCAGCACGCGGTCGATGTCGCGCTGGGGATCGACCACCGCGGCCACCTCACCGTCACCGGCCAGGTAGCTCCGGTCGCCCAGCGACGAGGTCTCGATGACCTCCACGGTCAGCTCACCGGCAAGCATGTGGTCGACGTCGGCTGTCATCGTCGGCTCCCCTCTCGGCGACCGGCACCGCGCCTTCCGGCTACCCGGCCGGCTCGTCGTGGGAACTCGAACGGCACGGGTGTGAAGCATTGGCCATGCACCATCACATCGTGTTGTAATCCCCCGGTCACCGTCCGGATCCGGGGGTTGCTGTGCGCAAGGCGTTCGTCCTCATGCTCTGTCTGCTCACGTTCACGGCGGTCGTGCCGACGGCTGCCGCGCAGGCTCCGCAGCGGACGTTGTTGCACGACGGCTACGGCGCCTACCCGCGACTCATCCGGATCGAGCACGGCGGCCTGCTGCGGGACGGGCGCATCCTGGCCTCCCTCACCAGCAAGGACCACACCGGCCACTACACGCCCATCTACGAGAGCCGCAACGACGGGCGCAGCTTCCGGAAGGTCGGCGAGGTGCGCGACCCCGAGGGCCACGCGGGCATGTGCTGCGGCACACTGTTCGAGCTGCCGCGACCCATCGGCGAGCTGCCCGCGGGCACCCTGCTCTGGGCCGCCAGCTACCGGCAGCAGGCCGGCGAGAACCGGCGCATCGGCATCCGCGTGTGGGCGAGCCAGGACCTGGGCCGCTCGTGGACCTTCCTCTCCGAGCCGGTGCGTTCGCCCAGCTACGGCGGCGTGTGGGAGCCCGAGTTCAACGTCGACGCCCACGGCACCCTCTGGATGCACTACGCCGACGAGACCGAGCCCGGCCACTCGCAGGTGCTCAACCGGGTGTCCACCGTCGACCTCGTGCACTGGACGGCGGAGCAGCGCACGATGGCCATCTCGCCGCAACGCGTGCGGCCGGGTATGCCGATCGTGCGTACCCTCCCGGATGGCCGCTACTACTTCGGTTACGAGATCTGCAACTACGGCGACCGGTTCTGCGACCCGTACTTCAAGATCTCCGCCGACGGCGCCGACTTCGGTGACCCGGCCGCGCCCGGCACCCGGATCGGCACCGCTCACGGCAACCACTTCCAGCACGCGCAGACGGTCACCGTGTTCCCGGGCGGCCCCACGGGCACGCGGCTGCTCATGGTCGGCCAGATCTACGTCGACGCGCGCGGCGAGCCGCTGCCCGGCAACGGGCGCACCCTGCTCGCCAACGACCACCTCGGCGAAGGCCCGTGGTACGAGGTGCCCGCTCCCGTGCAGGTCGACGCGCCGTACGACCACCCGTGCCCGAACTACAGCTCGACCCTGCTCCCGGTGGACGACGGGGAGTCGGTGCTGCAGGTCGCGGCCGACCGGGTCGGCGGCAGCTGCCGGGCGTTCTTCGCGACCGGACCCGCGTACTGACGGCCCGCGATACCCTGGCCGGGCTATGCGAGCCACGGTCGAGGGAAACGGGGTAGCCGGATGAAGGGAATCGTGCTGGCGGGTGGCAGCGGCACTCGCCTCCATCCCATCACCCAGGCGATCTCGAAGCAGCTTCTCCCGGTCTACGACAAGCCGATGATCTACTACCCGATCTCGGTGCTCATGCTGGCCGGGATCCGGGAGATCCTGATCATCTCCACGCCCACCGACCTGCCGAACTTCGAACGGCTGCTCGGCGACGGCAGCCAGCTCGGCATCGAGTTCCGCTACGCCGAGCAGGCTGCTCCGAACGGCCTCGCGGAGGCGTTCGTCATCGGCGCCGACTTCATCGG
Organism: Prauserella oleivorans; assembly: GCF_042685745.1. NCBI lineage: Bacteria > Bacillati > Actinomycetota > Actinomycetes > Pseudonocardiales > Pseudonocardiaceae > Prauserella > Prauserella oleivorans. The sequence goes on from NZ_JBHUNT010000001.1 coordinate 252,989, forward strand.
GGACGACGACGTCGCACTCATCCTCGGCGACAACATCTTCTACGGCCAGGGCTTCTCGCGGACCCTGCAGACCGAGGTCGCGGACCTCGACGGGTGCGTGCTGTTCGGCTACCCGGTGAAGGACCCGCAGCGCTACGGCGTCGGCGAGATCGCCCCGGACGGCAGGCTGCTCTCGATCGAGGAGAAGCCCGAGACGCCGAAGTCGAATCGGGCCATCACGGGCCTCTACCTCTACGACAACCAGGTCGTGGAGATCGCGCGGGGACTGAAGCCGTCGGCGCGCGGTGAGCTCGAGATCACCGACGTCAACATGACCTACCTGCGGCAGGACCGCGCGCGGCTGGTGGAGCTCTCCCGTGGGTTCGCGTGGCTCGACACGGGCACGCACGACTCGCTGCTCGAGGCGGCGGAGTTCGTGCAGGTGATCGAGCACCGGACCGGCGTGCGCATCGCGTGCCTGGAGGAGGTGGCCCTGCGGATGGGCTATATCGGGCCCGATGAGTGCTACCAGTTGGGCGCGAAGCTCGCCAAGAGCGGCTACGGCGATTACGTGATGGACGTCGCGCGGGCCGCGGGCGCCGGCGACTGAGCCGCGCTCGGCCGGGCCGGGGGCGCAACTCGTCGCGAACGGCGGACACGGCGACCTGGGTGGCCGACACGGCTACCTGGGCGGCGCACACGGCACGTGCGCTCAGTACGGGCGGCGGGCCATCTCCTCCAGCCTGCGCACGCGGTCGGCGATCGGCGGGTGGGTGGAGAACAGCTGGGACAGGCGCTCACCGGGCCGGAACGGGTTGGCGATCATCAGATGCGACTGCGAGACCACCTTGGGCTCCGGAGCCAGCGGCAGCGCGCGGGTGCCCCGCTCGAGCTTGCGCAGCGCCGAGGCCAGGGCCAGCGGATCGCCCGTCAGCTCGGCACCGGAGGCGTCGGCCTGGTACTCCCGTGAGCGGCTCACGCTCATCTTGATCACCCCGGCGGCGATGGGGCCCAGGAACACGAGCAGCAGTGACACGAGCGGGTTGCTGCCGCCCTCGCGGTTGCCGCCGAACATGCCTGCGAACATCGCCATGTTCGCCAGGAAGCTCACCACGCTCGCCAGCGCGCCCGCGACGCACGAGATGAGGATGTCGCGGTTGTAGACGTGGGACAGCTCGTGGCCGAGGACGGCGCGCAGTTCCCGCTCGTCGAGCAACGCGAGAATGCCGGTGGTGCAGCACACAGCGGCGTTGCGCGGGTTCCGGCCCGTGGCGAACGCGTTGGGCGCCTGCGTCGGGCTCACGAAGAGCCGCGGCATCGGCTGCCGCGCCGTGGTGGCCAGCTCGCGCACGATCCGGTACATCGCAGGCTGTTCCGCCTCCGACACGGGTCGCGCACGCATGGCGCGCAGGGCCAGCTTGTCGGAGTTGAAGTATGCGTAGCCGTTCACGGCCAGCGCGATCAGCAGACCGATGAACAGGGCGCCCCGGCCGAACAGCCCGCTGACCCCGATGATGATCGCGCTCAGCAGACCCAACAGCAGGGCCGTCTTGAGTCCGTTGCGGTGCTTGTGCACCTGCTCTGCCTCCCTTCGAAGGACGCACCGTCCGGAGACGACCTCCACTAATCCCAACGCCCGGGGCGCCGGGCAAGTTCCTGGTCCGCCGTGTACGAGTCGAGCTGGAGCGACTCCGGCCTTACGGTCGCAGGCATGGACCTAGGGCTACAGATACCCGACTTCACCTGGCCGAACGGACCCGCCGCACTCGGTACGGAGCTCGCCGACGTGGCCCGCAGGGCCGACGAGGCCGGCTTCGCCTACCTCGCCGTGATGGACCACTTCTTCCAGATACCCGTCGTGGGCCCCAGCGAGCACGACATGCTGGAGGCGTACACCACACTCGGCTTCCTCGCGGCCCACACCGAGCGCGCGCGATTGCTCACCGTCATCACCGGCGCCTTCTACCGGCACCCCGGTCTGCTGGCGAAGGCGGTCACGACACTCGACGTGCTCTCCGGGGGCCGCGCGATGCTCGGCGTGGGCGCGGGCTGGAACGAGGAGGAGTCGCGCGGGCTCGGCTTCCCGTTCCCGCCGCTGGCGCAGCGTTTCGAACTCCTCGAGGAGGCGCTGCAGTACTGCCTGCGAATGTGGTCGGACGACGACGGGCCGTTCGCCGGCAAACACGTCACCGCCGAGCGGTTGCTCAACGTGCCCCAGGCTTTGTCCACCCCACACCCGCCGATCATGATCGGCGGCGGCGGCGAGAAGAAGACGCTGCGGCTCGTGGCGCGGTACGCGCAGGCGTGCAACCTGTTCGTCACTGACGAACTGGAGCACAAGCTCGACGTCCTGCGCGGCCACTGCGCGGCCGAGGGCCGCGACTACGACGACATCACGAAAACCGCCTACCTGACATTGGACGCCGGGGAGAACGGCGAGCAGGCCGACGCCCTGATCGCCGAGCTGCGCAGACTGCGCGGGCTCGGGATCGACGCCGTCCTCGGCAGCGTTCCGGAGGTCCACGACCCGAAACGGCTGGAAATTTTCGGACAGCGAATCATTCCGGAGGTCGCGGCTTTGTGACCGGCTGATCCATTTTCCGGCTCTCCACCTTTCGGCGGGCGAGTGCGTTGTTCACCGACCAGCGCATTCGTCCGCCTGCTTTTTTCTCCAGTTATCACCACTCGGTAAATCCCGTAACGGACGCCTGCCCGGCCGCGAATTCGCAGAAGAGTCGCGGCCGCCGGGTGCGGGCGGTGCGCGGGAGGAGAGCCAGATGAAGATCAGTGTCTTCGGGCTCGGCTACGTTGGCTGCGTTTCCGCTGCCTGCCTCGCAGGCCGTGGTCACGACGTCATCGGCGTCGACGTCAACCCGGTGAAGGTGGAGCTCGTCAACGCGGGCAAGGCACCCGTCGTCGAGGAGCGCATCGGCGAGCTCACCGCGGAGGTGGTGCGGTCGGGTGCGTTGCGGGCGACCACGGACGTCGCCGAGGCGATCGCGCACTCCGACGTGTCGCTGGTGTGCGTGGGTACGCCGTCGGCGCCCAACGGCAGCCTCTCCACCGCGTATCTCGAGCGCGTCTGCGAGGAGATCGGCTCCGCGCTGGCGGGCAAGGACAGCAGGCACACGGTCGTCATCCGCAGCACGATGCTGCCCGGCACGTGCCTGGGCCTGCTCGGGCCGATCCTGGAGAAGACCTCGGGATTGACGGCGGGCGTCGACTTCGGACTCGTCGTGAACCCCGAGTTCCTGCGCGAAGGCAGCAGCGTCAAGGACTTCTTCGACCCGCCCAAGACGGTCATCGGCGAGTTCGACCCGGCGAGCGGGGACGCCGTCGTACCGCTGTACGAAGGCCTGCCCGGGGAGGTGTTCCGCGTACCGATCCCGGTGGCCGAGATGACGAAGTACGCCGACAACGCCTTCCACGGCTTGAAGATCGGCTTCGCCAACGAGATCGGCGCGATCTGCCGTGCGCTCGGCGTCGACTCGCACCGCGTGATGGACGTCTTCCTCGCCGACCGCAAGCTCAACGTCAGCCCCGCCTACCTGCGGCCCGGGTTCGCCTTCGGCGGCTCGTGCCTGCCCAAGGACCTCCGCGGCCTCGTGCACGCCGCGCACCGGGCCGACGTGTCGGTGCCGATCCTGTCGCACGTGCTGCCGTCCAACGAGGAGCATCTGCGCCGGGCGTTCGAGCTCGTCACGCGCACCGGCAAGCGCCGCATCGGCCTGTTCGGACTGTCGTTCAAGCCGGGCACCGACGACCTTCGGGAGAGCCCGCTCGTGGAGCTCGCCGAGCGGCTGCTGGGCAAGGGCTACGACCTCCGGATCTACGACGGCAACGTGAGCCTGTCCCGGCTGATCGGCACGAACCGCGAGTACATCGAGAGCAGGCTCCCGCATCTGGGGCAGTTGCTGGCCGAGTCGGTGGACGAGGTGCTCGCCCACGCGGAGGTCTGTCTCGTCGGTTCCCGGGACCCGGCCGTGCTGGCAGCGCTGCCGAACGCCGGCGATCGGGTGGTCATCGACCTGGTCCGGTTGCCCGGCGCCGAGCGGCTCCGTAGCGAGGAAAGGTATGTCGGCCTTGCCTGGTAGCACGAGCAGCAGGACAGCGTTGATCCTCGTCGAGAACCTTTCGGTGCCGTTCGACCGCCGGGTGTGGCAGGAGTGCACCACTCTGCGGGACGCGGGCTGGCGGGTGCATGTGATCTGTCCACAAGGTACGAACCGGGACACCGAGCCGGAGATCGTCCTCGACGGCGTGGCCATCCACCGGTACCCGTTGCGAGCGGCGATCGGCGGCCCCGCCGGGTACGTCAGGGAGTACGGCTCGGCGCTGTGGCACACGTTCCGGCTGGCCCGCCGGGTCGGTTCGGTCGACGTGGTGCACGCCTGTAATCCGCCCGACCTGCTCTTCCTCGTCGCGCTGCTGCACAAGCGCCGCGGTGCCCGGTTCGTCTTCGACCAGCACGACCTCGTGCCGGAGCTGTACCTGTCGCGGTTCTCCCGCGGCGAGGACCTGCTCTACCGCGGGGTGTGCGCGCTCGAGCGGATGACCTACCGTGCCGCCGACATCGTGCTCTCCACCAACGAGAGCTACCGCGAGGTCGCGTTGGCGCGTGGCGGCAAGGCCGCCGAGGACGTCTTCGTGGTGCGCAGCGCGCCGGTCGTCGAACGGTTCCGCACGGTACCACCGGAGCCCGAGCTGAAGCGCGGCAAGCCGCACCTGCTCTGCTATCTCGGGGTGATGGGGCCCCAGGACGGCGTGGACTACGCGCTACGGGCGCTGGCCGCGTTGCGCGACGACCTGGGTCGCGAGGACTGGCATGCCGTGTTCATCGGCTCGGGGGACACGTTCGACGACATGACGCGGCTCGCGCGGTATCTGGGGCTGGACAAGCACGTCGAGTTCACCGGCCGTATCCCCGACGCCGATCTGGTGCGTTATCTCTCCACCGCGGACATCTGCCTGTCACCGGACCCGGCCAACCCGCTCAACGACGTGTCCACGATGAACAAGGTCATGGAGTACATGGCGATGGGCAAACCCATCGTCTCCTTCGAGCTCAAGGAGGCCCGCGTCTCGGCGGGCGAGGCGGCCGTGTACGCGCCGGGCAACGACGTGCGGGAGTTCGCGAACCTCACCGCGCGGTTACTGGACGATCCCGGTGAGCGAGCGCGGATGGGCGAACTAGGGCGCGAGCGCGTCACCGGTGCGCTGTCGTGGCGGAATTCCGCGACCGCACTGCTCGCCGCGTACGAACGGGCGTACGCAGGTCGCGGTTCGAACAAGAAATCCGTTGATCTGTAACCACTGTATTCGGCACTGCGACGGTGTTCGTGAAACACCGATCCGGCCACAGTTTTTCGAAGGGGGATTCGGCCGTGGATGACGACCCCGTGCGTTTGTCGATGGTCGGACGAGTACTGCGCAGACGCTGGCGGCCGCTTCTCCTGCTCGCCGTCGCCGGCGCCCTCGTCGGCGTGCTCGCGTCGGTGTTGTTCTCGCCTGGATACCGCACTTCGGCCGGCGTGGTGCTGCAGGGCCCGCGCGAGCAGGAGGAGCTGCGCACCGAGGCGCAGGTGGCGATGAGCACCGTGGTGCTCGACCGCAGCGCCGACGCGCTGGGCTGGGACACCGACGGCGTGGGGCTGCGCGACTCGGTGGAGGCCGAGGTGATGGACGGCAACGTCATCCGCATCACCGCCACCGCGGACAGCCCCGAGCAGGCCCGGCAGCTCGCCGACAGCGTCGCCGACCAGTACGTACAGTTCTCCGTGCAGCTCGCCGCCAACAGCGCCGAGGCGTCGGCGGCGGTGGCCCGGGAACAGCGGGCGGCGCTGCGGCGGGCCATCACCGCGACCAACGAGCGCATCACCGACCTGCATGCCTCCGCCGAGGGCGCGACGACGGTCGAGAGCGTGCAGGCACGCACCGAGCTGGCGGCGCTGCGCACCCAGCTGGCGCAGGCGATGAAGACCCTCGAGGAGTCCGAGGGCGCGGCGGGCCAGGGCCAGCTCGTCGTCCTGGGCTCCGCTCCCCTGCCGGACGGACCGGCACCGCCGACGATGCTGCAGTTCGCCGCGGGCGGGGCGGTGCTGTTCGCGTTGCTGGGCCTGCTCGGCCACCTCGTCGCGGCTCGCGGCGACCGGCGGCTGCGGGAGGAGGCGGAGATCGGCGCGGCGCTGGGCGCTCCCGTGCTCGCCGCGGTCGACTTTCCGGCAGGCCGCGAGTCTCAGACCGGCGCCGGCCCGGCCTGGGCGCGCACGCTGCGCCGGGTCCTCGTCGGCGACCTGCCGTGGAACGTCGACCTGGTGTCCGGCGCCGGTGACGAACAGGCCCGGCAGGTACGCCTGCACCGGGTGCTCGACCGGCTCGAGCGGTCCGTTCGCCACCGCGGCCGGATCCTGCTGCTGGTACCCCACGACGACGTCACGGCACGGCTGGCGGCCGTCGAGCTCGTCGCCGCCGCTCACGCCGGCCGCCGCCGCGCGGCGGGCCCGCTGGAGATCGTCAACATCCGTGCCGAGCGGCCCACGGTGCCCGGCGGCGACGACGTCGCCGGCGTGCTCGTGGTGCTCAGCACGGGAACGCGAACCGGCTGGGAACTGGTGAGCGTCAGCGAGGCCACCACCGACGCCGGCCACGAGGTGCTCGGCGCAATGGTCGTGCACCGCGCCGTGCCGGAGCGCCCGGCCCCTGCCGGGCGGCACAGTTCGACCGAGGCGACCGACCCCGAGGCGATGGCGGGTTCAGTGTGATGACGAGCAAGGACAATTCCCCAAGCCAGCCGTTGCTCGACGTCGAGCGCCTGCTGACGGCGATCCGGCGCCGGCGCCGCCTGTGGACGGCCGTGGCCCTGCTCGGCCTGCTGGTCGGCGCCGGGATCGCGGTGTTCCTGCCGCCGCCGCCCACGGCCACCATGCGGGTCCTCGTGATCCACGAGGACGACCAGCCCTCCGACGCCGGAACGCTGGTGTCCACCGACGTCGCGATCCTGCAGACCACGCGGATCGCCCGGGCCGCGGTGGAGGATCTGCGCAGCACCGAGTCGCCCGAGGACTTCCTCGAGACCTACGAGGCGACCCCGCTGACCAACAACGTGTTCGAGGTGAGCGTGGTCGGCACCAGCGATGCCGACGCGGTGCGCCGGGCCCAGGCGATCGGGGACGCGTTCGTCGCAGACCACGTCCGGCGCGTGCAGGCGGCAGCCGACGCGGAGGCGCAGGCGGTGCTCGACCAGCGCGATCGTGCCCAGCAGGAACTCACCGGCGTCGACGGCTCGATCGCCGCGGCCGAGGCGGGCGAGGGCAACCCGGCGACGCTGGAGACGCTTTACGCACGGCGGGCCGAGCTCGTCTCGCGGATCTCCAACCTCACCGACCAGGCCGAGGACGCGGGCATCGGCGCGCCGCGCGTCGAGGCGGGCACCCAACTCGTCGACGCGCCGCGGCCCGTGGAGTACTCGATGCTCACCGCGGCGGCCACGAACGGCGCCATCGGCCTCGCACTCGGACTCGCGGCGGGGCTGGCGCTGGCGCTGGTGCTGGGTGTCGCGCGGGATCGTCCGGTGTGGCGGGCCGACGTCGCCGAACACCTCGGCGCGTCCGTCGTCGCGTCGCTGCCCCAGCGGCCATCCGGTCCCGCCCGGCTGTGGCGCCGGACCCGGGCGGTGCGGCAGCGCCACCGGGTCGCGGGCACGCTGGCCAGGCTGGTCCGCGGCGGGCACGAACCGGTGTCACTGCTCGAACTCGGCTGCGCCCGCACCACCGCCGAGCTCGCCCTCGACGTGGCCACGGAGCTGGCCGCCGACCGTGCGGTGGTGATCGTCGACGACCTGCCAGGCGACGGGATCGCCGCACTCCTCGAGCAGGGCGGGCACGAGCGGATCCGCGTCGTGGCGGCACCCGGCGATCCGCTGCCGGAGGAGCGCCTGCTCGGCGTCGGGTCCGTGGGGCCGGGTGCGGCGTGGACGGACCTAGCCGGCCTGGGCGGGGAGACCGTGCTGGTGGTACGCGCCGGATACGCGACGACGGACTGGCTGCACACCGTCGCCCGGCAGCTCGCCGACGGCGGCATCGCCGTCCTCGGCGTCGTGCTGGTGGACGCCGACCCCAGTGACCACTCCGACGGCACGCTGTGGGACGGACTGCACACCGCGCTGCGTGGCCGCTGGCCGAGCTCGTCCGATATGGACATGGTGACCGCCGAGCTGCCGTACCACCACGAGAACGGCCGCTCGCACACCGACGACATGCCCACCAAGCGCTTCACCCCGGTGCGCTACGGCGACGGGGAGGGACGCTGACATGTGCGGCATAGCCGGGAGCTACCTCTGGCCGGACGGTGGACCCCTCACCGAGCGGCTCACCAAAGCGCTGGCCCACCGCGGACCGGACGGCGCGGGACACTACGCCCACGCCGCCGGCGCCGGCGAGGTCCACCTCGGACACCGCAGGCTCGCCATCCTGGACCTCTCGGAGACCGGCGCCCAGCCGATGGTCCGGGACGGGCTCGCCCTCACCTACAACGGCGAGCTCTACAACGCCCCCGAGCTGCGGGCCGAGCTGGAGGGCGCGGGTGTGCGCTTCCGCGGGACGTCCGACACGGAGGTGCTGCTGGAGGCGTGGCGGCGGTGGGGAACGGACTGCCTGCCCCGGCTGCGCGGGATGTTCGCCTTCGGCGTCTTCGACGAGCGGACCGGCGAGCTCGTGCTGGTGCGCGACCAGCTCGGCATCAAACCGCTGTTCGTCGTGCGGCGAGGCGGGGGCCTGGTGTTCGCCTCCGAGCTCAAGGCACTCGCGGGCGAGCTCGGAGGGTCGTTGACGGTGGACGCCGCCGCGCTGGTGGCGTCCCTGCTGTACTACTGGGTGCCGGACGGGCGGTGCGCCTACCGCGAGGCGGAGAAGCTGCCGCCCGGCACGTGGCTGCGCTGCCTGCCGGACGGGCGGGTCCGGCGCGGGCGGTACTACTCGATCGCCGAGGTGGCGCAGGCAGCACAGGACGAGCCCGAGGCCGACCTGGCCGAGGTGGTCGCCGAGTCGACCCGCAAGCACCTGCTCTCCGACGTCGGCGTGGCGACCTTCCTCTCCGGTGGGCTCGACTCCAGCTACCTCACCGCGCTCGCCGCACGGGAGCGGCCGGGGATCTCCGCCTACACCATCGGGTTCCGGGCCGAGGACGCCCGGTTCGAGGCCATGCCGGACGACCTGCGCTACGCCCGGCAGGTGGCCGCGCGCTTCGGCGTCGAGCTGCACGAGATCGAGATCGCCCCGGACGTGCACGACCTGCTGCCGCGCATGACGTACCACCTGGACGAGCCCATCGGCGATCCGGCGGCCATCAACACGTTCCTGATCTGCTCGGCCGCACGCGAGGCCGGAATCAAGGTGATGCTGTCCGGCATGGGGGCCGACGAGCTGTTCGCAGGCTACCGAAAGCATCTGGCGAACCTGCTCGGCCTGCGTTACCAGCGAGTGCCCGCTGTGCTGCGCAGACCGGTCGAGTCCGTTGTGGACCGATTGCCGGTCGCGTCGGCGGGCCGCGGCTACCGGTCCGTGCGGTTCGCCAAGCGGTTCCTGTCGTTCGCGACGCTGCCCGAGGAGGCCGCGTTCCGGCGCAGCTACACGATGTACGACCGGGAGGAGCTGCTCGGCCTGGTCAACCCCGACCTCGCATCCACTGTGGACGAGGTCCTCACCGAGCACGCCGACACCTACCACGACAACGCACTCTCCGACTTCGTCAACCGCATGTGCCTGGCCGACGCGCGGCTGTTCCTGCCCGGCCTCAACCTCGCCTACACGGACCGCTCCAGCATGGCCGCCTCCACCGAGGTACGGGTCCCGTTCGTGGACGTCGACGTGGTGCGAGCGGCGTTCGGTATCCCCGGCCACCACAAGATCGCCGGACGGCAGGGCAAGGCGGCGCTGAAGTGGGCCGCCTCGGGAATCCTGCCGAAGGAGATCGTGCACCGCCCCAAGGGACTGTTCAGCGCACCGCTGCGGGCCTGGATGAGCCGGGACCTCGCGCCGCTCGTGCGTGAGGTCGTGCACGACGGCGCCCTTGTGACCTCCGGCTTGCTCGACCGGGACGCGCTGCACAGGCTCGTCGCCGAGGACGCCTCGGGCAGGCAGGACCGCGCCAAGCACCTCTGGCACATCGTGACCCTCGAGTACTGGTACCGCGGCGCGGTCGCCGCCGCGCAGGACACCGCCGCATAGGAGCCGCAGTGAAACAGGTCGTGCAAAACTACAAGAGCGGCGAGCTCGCCCTTCTCGACGTGCCCGCGCCCGCGAGCAAACCCGGCGGCGTGCTCGTGCGGACCATGTTCTCGCTGATCTCCACCGGCACCGAGCTGATGAAGGTGTCCGAGGCGAGCATGTCCCTGATCGGCAAGGCGAAGGCCCGGCCCGACCAGGTCGCCAAGGTGATGCAGAGCGTGGCGAGCAACGGCGTGGCGGCCACCTACCGGAAGGTGGCGGGCCGGCTCGACTCCTACACCCCGCTCGGCTACTCGCTGTGCGGCATGGTGGAGGAGGTCGGCGCGGGGATCGACGACGTGGCGGTCGGCGACCTCGTGGCGTGCGCGGGCAACGAGCACGCGCTGCACGCGGAGCTGAACTGGGTGCCGAAGAACCTGTACTGCCGGGTGCCCGCCGGGGTCGCGCCGCGGCATGCCGCGTTCGGCACCGTCGGCTCCATCGCCCTGCAGGGTGTCCGGCGGGGCGAGCCGCAGCTGGGCGACGTGGCGCTGGTGATCGGGCTCGGGCTCGTCGGACAGCTCGTGGTGCAGCTGCTGGTGGCCGCGGGCGCCCGGGTACTCGGCGTCGACCCCGACCCCTCGCGGTGCGAGCTGGCGGAGCGGCTCGGCGCGCTGACGTGTGCGGCTCCCGGCTCCGAGGTGGTGGAGTCGGCCATCGCTGAACTGACCCACGGGCACGGCGTCGACCAGGTGTACCTGGCGGCGGGCGGCAGCACCAACCAGCCGGTGGAGCTCGCCGCGAGACTCGCGCGCGACCGGGCCACGGTCGTCGACATCGGCAAGACCCGGCTGGACCTGCCGTGGAACGCCTACTACGAGAAGGAACTGGACGTCCGGTTCTCCCGCTCCTACGGGCCCGGGCGCTACGACCCGTCCTACGAGCTCGACGGCCGCGACTACCCCATCGGCTACGTGCGCTGGACCGAGCGCCGCAACGTCGAGTGCGTGCTGGACCTCATGGCCCGTGGCCGCATCGACGTGCAGCCGCTCATCTCCCACGTCGCCGACTTCTCCGACGCCGTGCAGACCTACCGCAGGCTGAACGAGGGCGAGCTGCATGCCGTCGCCGTGCTCTTCCGGTACGCGCACCCGGACACCGGCGATCCCCGGCCGGCCGTCACCTCCGTGGCCCTGCCGCGGACCCCCGCCAAGCGCACGGCGAGGTCGGAGACCGTGCGCCTCGGCTTCATCGGCGCGGGCAACTACGCGACGTCGATGCTGCTGCCCCACCTGTCCGGCCGCGAGGACGTCGAGCTGCGGCACGTGGTCACCACGTCGGCGCTCTCCGGTGCCAACGCCCAGCGCAAGTTCGGCTTCGGCGAGGCTTCCACCGACGTGGACGCGCTGCTGGCCGACCCGGACCTCGATGCCGTCTTCGTGGTGACCCGGCACAGCTCGCACGCCGAGCTGACGCGGCGGGCCCTGCTGGCGGGCAAGGCCGTGTTCGTGGAGAAGCCGCTCGCACTGTCCGAGTCGGAGCTGGAGAAAGTGCTCGCGGCCATCGCGGAATCGGGCAACGACCGGCTGCAGGTGGGGTTCAACCGGCGATTCGCGCCGCTGCTGCGGCAGGCCAAGGGACGCTTCGGCCTACGAGCCGGAGCCGCCTCGGTGCGCTACCTCGTCAACGCCGGCGGCCTCGACGGCGGCAGCTGGTATGCGCGAGGCGACACCGAGGGCTCGCGATTCGCGGGCGAGGGCGGGCACTTCATCGACACGGTGAGCTGGCTGCTCGGCTGCGACCCCGTCTCGGTGTACGCGTGCGCCACACCTGGGCAGGCCGATCTGCAGGTGCTGCTGCACTACCAGGACGGCTCGACGGCGGCGATCAGCTACGTCACCTCGGGCGCCACGACGTTTCCCAAGGAGACGCTGGACCTCGTCGCGGACGGCAAGGTACTGCGGTTCGACGACTTCCAGCGGGCCGGCCTGTACGGCCGCAAGCGCTCGGTCAGCCCGCGGATGCCGCTCGGCCGGGACAAGGGCCAGGCCGCCGAGCTCGACGCGTTCCTCACGGCCGTGCGCACGGGTGGGCCGATGCCGGTGCCGGTGAGCTCGCTGGTGTCGACCACGGTCGCGACGCTGGCCGTGCACACGAGCCTCGCGAAGGGCACCCCCGTGCGAATCGAGACCCGCGCATGAGCACGCCGGGCTGGTACCTGCGGCGGCTGTCCCGGATGGGAGCGGCCGAAGTGGCCCACCGCACCGCCGACGTGGTGCGCAGACGGCGCCGGCGCCGGGAGCTTCGCGAACCGGTGACGATCCGCTGCCTGCCGGATCGGGAGTTCTCGGCCGTGCTGCCGGACGTGGTGGTGCCCGAGCCCGGCAGGCACCGGCTGCTCGCGACCGCCGACCGGCTGCTCGACGGGCACGCGAGCTACTTCGGGGTTGCCCGCGACGACTTCGTCGACCCGGACTGGTCGTACGACCCGAAGACCGGCCGCCGCGCCCCGGCGGAGGCGTACGCGTTCGACATCCCGTACCGCGACGAGGCCGCGGTCGGCGACATCAAGCAGATCTGGGAGCCGTCCCGGCACCAGCACCTCACCGTGCTCGCCGCCGCCTACGCCGTCACCGGCCAGGCACGCTATGCCGAGCGTGTCGCCGACCACCTCCGCTCGTGGTGGGCGGCCAACCCGCCGCTGCGCGGGGTGCACTGGGTCAGTGGCATCGAGCTCGGCATCCGGCTGCTGTCGTGGGTGTGGGTGCGCAGGCTGCTCGACGGCTGGCCGGGCGCCCGCGGCCTGTTCGAGGACAACCCCGAGGCACTGCACCAGATCCGGGCTCACCAGCGCTGGCTGGCGACGTTCCGCAGCCGTGGCTCGTCGGCGAACAACCACGCCGTCGCCGAGACGGCGGGACAGCTCGCGGCGGCGTGTGCGTTCCCGTGGTTCCCGGAGTCGGCGCGCTGGCGCGACACGGCGCTGCGGTCGTTCACGCAGCAGTTGCGGCACAACACCTTCCGCTCCGGCCTCAACCGCGAGCTGGCCACCGAGTACCACGGCCTGGTGCTCGAACTCGGGCTCGCCGCCGCGGTCGAGGCGCGCGCGGCCGCGGTCGCGGTGCCGGAGCAGGTCTGGCTGACGCTGCGGGCCATGATCGACGCGCTCGCCGCCGTCGTGGACGCCCGGCTGCGCCCGCCCCGGCAGGGTGACGCCGACGACGGCCACGGGCTGGTGCTCGACGGCGAGGGCGGCGACCGCTGGGCCGCGCTGCTCGGCACCGGCGAGAGCCTGTTCGGGCGCCTGTCGTGGTGGCCGAAGGCGGCCGACGACAGCGTGTTCACGGCCCTGCTCGGCGCGTTCGGTGCCGCGCCGCCGCTACCCGGCGACCGGCCGGCCCGGCGGCCCGCGCATGTGCCCGATGCCGGTGTGACCCTGCTGCGCAGGACGCTCGGCGGCGGGGAGGTGTGGTGCCGCTGCGACGGCGGCCCGCACGGGTTTCTGTCCATCGCCGCCCACGCGCACGCTGACGCGCTGGCCGTGGAGCTGCGGCACGACGGTGTCGACGTGCTCGCCGACCCAGGCACGTACTGCTACCACGGCGAAGAAGAGTGGCGCGACTACTTCCGCTCCACGGCCGGGCACAACACGCTCGAACTCGACGGGCACGACTCGGCCGTCTCCGGCGGACCGTTCCTCTGGCTGCGGCACCCGCGAAGCACGGTGCTCGTGGCGCACGTGCCGGAGACGGGCGTCGCGCGGTGGTGCGCCGAGCACGACGGGTACGCGCACGGCAACCGTCCCGCCCGGCACCGGCGCTCGGTGGAGCTCGACGACACCGCGGGCGAGCTGCGGGTGCACGACGAGGTGCTCGGCGCGCACGAGCACGGCTACCGGCTCTCCTGGCACCTCGGCCCGGCGGTCGAGGCACAGCTGCGGGACAGCGCCGCGGTGCTGCGCTGGCGCGGCGACGGCCGCACGCACACCGCGCGACTCGACCTGCCCGCCCCGCTCACGTGGACGCTCCACCGCGGCGAGACCGGCCCGCCGCTCGGCTGGTACTCGCCCGGCTTCGGGCGCAAGCAGCCCGCCGCCGCTCTTGTCGGCCGCGGTCGGCTGCCCAGCGGCACCCGACTGTCCACAGTGGTCCGATTCGGACCTCCGGAGGACGCCTTGTGACCGTCGTGACCCGTGCCCTTCCCCGTGCCCTGATCGCGTTGCTGGCAGGGTTGGCGGTGCTGCTGGCCGGCTGCACGGGCCCGGACGAGCCGGCGCCCGAGGGCACCACCACGCAAGCCGACGGTGATGGCGCCGCCGACGACCGGCAGCGTGCCCGCGTGTGCGGCAACACGCGGCCCGGCCCGGCGAGCGCGCCCGGCGGCGCGGTGACCGTCGACCCGTCGGTGGAAGGCGACCTGGTCGCCAAGACGGAACAGAACCCGCCCGGCACGACGTTCTGGCTCGCACCCGGGACCCACCGGCTCGGCGACGGCCAGTACGACCAGGTGATCCCGAAGGACGGCAACACCTACGTCGGCGCGCCCGGCGCCGTTGTCGACGGGCAGCGGCGCAACCAGTTCGCGTTCACCCAGCACGCCACCGACGTGACGATCCGGCACCTCGAGGTGCGCAACTTCGTGCCACCGCACAACCAGGGCGTGGTGAATCACGACTCCGGCGACGGCTGGGTGATCGAGCACAACACCCTCCGCGACAACGAGGGCGCCGCCCTCATGGCAGGTGCCCGCCAGCAGGTGCGCGGCAACTGCCTGCGCGACAACGGCCAGTACGCGCTCAACGCCTACCAGGACGGCGACTCGATCACCGACCTGGTGCTGGAAGGCAACGAGATCACCGGCAACAACACCGGCGACTGGGAGAACCGGATCGAGGGCTGCGGCTGCACCGGCGGCGTCAAGTTCTGGGCCATCGACGGCGGCGACGTGCGCGGCAACTGGATCCACGACAACCGCGGGCCGGGACTGTGGGCCGACACCAACAACAACGACCTCGTCATCGAGAACAACGTCATCGAACGCAACGACGGCGCCGCGATCATCTACGAGACCAGCTACAACGCGGTGATCCGCGGCAACCTGTTCCGCGAGAACAACTGGGTCGACGGCCGCGACTTCGCCGACCGGGGCGACAACTTCCCGGTGGCCACCGTCTACATCTCCGAATCCGGCGGAGAACCCCGCGTGCCCGCGCGCACGGACCAGATCGCGATCTACGACAACGTCTTCGAGAACAACTGGTCCGGCATCACCGCGTGGGAGAACGCCGACCGCTTCTGCAGCAGTCCCGCCGACACCAGCGGTGTCTGCACCCGGCTGGAGCCCAACGAGCGGCAGTGCATGCAGCCCGCGGTGGCGACGGAACCACAGCGCGGCGACTGCCGCTGGAAGACCCAACGGCTGGCGGTGCACGACAACCGGTTCCTGCTCGACCCGAACGTCGTCGACTGCGAATCCTGGTGCGCGCGGATGGCACTGCTGTCCAACTACGGCACCTACCCGGAATGGTCGCCGTTCCAGGGCGAGGTGGTGCAGGAGGCGATCACGTTCCACCAGCAGAACCGCTGGTGGCGCAACAGCTACGTCGGGCCGTGGCGGTTCGTCGTGTACGACACCGGCACGGTCGTCGACCCCGCGCGGTGGCAAAGCGCGCCGTACCGCCAGGACCAGGGCAGCACGTTCTCCCGGAGCCGCTGATGCCAGCCCACGCCACCCACCCCGCGCCCCTCGCACGGCTCGACCCCGAGTCGCGCAACCCGCCTCGCCTGGTGGGGCTCGCCTGGGGGCTGCTCGCCCTCAACACCCTCGGCTCACAGGGCACGACGACACTGGTGACGATCCCGCAGGAGGTCTACCAGCTCATCACGATGGGGTCGCTGACCCTGGCGTTCGCGCTGGCGCTGCTGCACAACCCGCGGCTGCGGATCCGGCCGAACGCCTACCTGCTGTCGCTGACGTTGCTGCTCGCCGTCAGCACGATCGGCACGGCACAGCTGGAGACCGGCGCGGGCGGGGTGTTCCGGTGGTGCAGGCTGGCGCTGTTCATCGCGACGCTGTGGCTGCTGAGCCGCTGGTGGGACGGCACGCTGGCGTTCGTCCGCTACCACATCCGGTTTCTCGTGTGCATGCTCGGCACGGTCGTGATCGGCCTCGTCGTCGCACCCGGCCTCGCGATGCCGGCGACCTACGACGGGCGGCTCGTCGGCGCGTTGTGGCCGCTGACGGCGCCGCAGGTCGGGCAGTACGCGGCCGTGGCGGCGGGGTTGACGATCGTGCTGTGGCTCGGTCGCCGCACCGACGGCAGGAGCGTGCTGTTCGTGGCGCTGCCCGCGGTCGGCATCCTCCTGCTCAGCTACACGCGGACGGCGACGCTGGGCTTCATCGCCGGGCTCGGCGCGGCCGCGCTGGCGTTGCTGTTCAGCACCAAGCGGGCGCGCGGGTTCGCCGCCGCGGGCGCCGCCGTCGCGGCCGTCGCGCTCGTGGCGTTCGCGCCCCTGGTGGAGACATGGTTCCGGCGCGGGCAGGACGACGAGAACTTCGAGAACCTCACGGGCAGGCAGAAAGTCTGGGACGCGCTGCTGGCGGAGCCGCGCAGCACCGTCGAGCAGCTCTTCGGGACAGGGCTGAGCAACAAGTCGTTCGACGGCCTGCCCATCGACAGCGGCTGGCTCGCCGTCTACCACGAGCAGGGGCTCGTGTCGGTCGCGATCGTGGTGGTGTTCCTCGGCACGCTGCTGGTCACCACGGCCCTGCGGCCGCCGTCGACGGGCCGGTCGTGTGCGGTGTTCCTGATCGCGTACTGCCTGGTCGCCTCCTACACCGAGGCCGGTCTCGGCGACGCCTCGCCGTACCTGCTCTACCTCGCCATCGCCGCGTCCCTGCTGGGGCCTGCGCCCCGCACGAACACAGCGGCGACGTGACGCCGGCCGCCGGGAGGACCGATGTGCGCGCCGATCGCTGAGCCCGTGCCCGGCAGCAGGCTGCGGGTGCTGGTGGTGCACAACCGCTACCGGTCGGCACAGCCGAGCGGCGAGAACGCCGTCGTCGACCAGGAGATCGCGCTGCTCGCCGGCGCCGGGCACGACGTGACGCTGTTCGAACGGCGCAGTGACGACATCGCCGGCTGGTCGCCGCTCGGCAAAGCGGCCGTGCCGCTGCGGGTGCCGTGGAACGCGTCCGTGCGCGCCGAACTGGCCGAGCGGCTGCGCCGGGAGCGGCCGGACATCGTGCACATCCACAACACGTTCCCGCTGCTGTCGCCGTCGGTGGTGGCGGCCTGCGCCGACGCCGGGGTGCCCGCGGTGGCGACCCTGCACAACTACGGGCTCGTCTGTCCACCCGGGACGCTGTTCCGCGACGGCCGGATCTGCACGTCGTGCGCACACCACCTCCCGCTGCCCGCGGTGCGGCACGGGTGCTACCGCGGCTCCCGGGTCGCGACGGTGCCGCAGGCGGTGAGCCTGGCGGCCAACCGGCACCGCTGGTTCACCGGCATCACGCGCTTCTTCTGTATTTCCGCCGCGCAGCGCCGCCTGCTGGCCGACGCCGGGCTACCCGCCGACCGGCTGATCGTGAAGCACAACTTCGTCACCGACCCCGGCGTGCGCCGGACGGGCGCGGGCGAGCACGTGCTGTTCCTCGGCAGGCTGGCCGAGGAGAAGGGCGTGCCGCTGCTGATGGCGGCGTGGGACCGGCTCGCGGCCCAGGGCGGGGTGCGGGTGCCGTTGGTCGTGGCCGGGACCGGTCCGCTCGAGGACGCCGTGGCGCGCTGGGCGTCCGGCCGCGCCGACGTGCGGTACGTGGGCCTGCGGTCCCGGGCCGAGTGCCGCGATCTCACCGCGCGCGCGGCCGCCGTCGCCGCGCCGTCGAGCTGGCTGGAGGCGTTCGGGCTGGTGGTGGTGGAGGCGATGGCGGCCGGAGTGCCCGCGGTCGCGGCCGCGCACGGCGCGTTCGTCGAGCTGGTCGACGATGGCGTGACCGGGCTGCTGCACACCCCGGGCGATGCCGATTCGCTCGCCGCGTGCCTGCGCCGCGTCGTGTCATCGGGCGCGGAGAACCAGGCGATGGGGGCGGCCGCGCGGGCCCGCTACGAACGCGACTTCACCCCCGCGGTGGGCCTGCGGCGGCTGGTGGCGGGATACGAGGAGGCCATTGGAGCGGGGGCGGTTGGCGAGGTCGGCGGCGGGGGCCGTGTGGATGGCGCGGCCGGCGCGGATGGCGTGGGCACGGTGGGCGAGGTCGGCAGGGTCGGCGGAGTCGGCGGGGTTGGCAGGGTTGGCAGGGTTGGCGGAGTCGGCACGGTCGGCGAGGTCGGCACGGTGGGCGAGGTCGGCACGGTGGGCGAGGTCGGCACGGTGGGCGAGGTCGGCAGGGTTGGCCAGGTCGGCACGGTTGGCGAGGTCGGCACGGTGGGCGAGGTCGGCACGGTGGGCGAGGTCGGCAGGGTTGGTGAAGTAGGCGGCGGCGCGGGGGAGGCCGCCGCGAGGCGCAGCGGGCGCCGCCCGTGAACACACCCACCCGTTTGCCCGCGCGGCGCGGGACTCGCGGTAGTCGCCCGTGAACAGGCGCATCCAGCGGGCCGTTCGGCATACGCCGTTGCCGGAACTGGCCGTGCCGGCCACCGTCGGCACCGCCGTCGCGAACACACCACGGAGCCACCCGTGAACACGCCCACCCGGCCGCCCGCGCGCCACGTCCCGTTGCTGGTGCTCGCCGTGCTGGCCACCGTGGGCACCAGCGTGCTGGCCGTCGTGGTCGCAGGCAGCACGGACCCGAACGCCGCGGACACGTCGTGGATGCCGGTCGCCGAGGTGCTGCCGTTTCCCCTCGCCCTGCTGGTCGACCTCGTGGGCGAGCCGATAGCCGCACCGGTGGTGCTGGCCGTCGTCGCCGGAGTGTGCTTCCGCCACGGTGGCCGCCGCGCCGCCGTACTCGCGGTGGTGGCCCCGAGCGTGACGGTGCTGTCCACCACGGCACTGAAACCGTTGGTCGGCCGACACATCCACGGCGAGCATCTGGCCTTCCCCAGCGGGCACACGGCGTGGGCGGTCGCGCTGGCCGGGGTGCTCGCGCTGACGCTCACCGGACGCCGGGTCACCGCCGTCTTCGTGGGCGTGGCGATCCCGGCCGCGCTGCTCATGGGTAGCGCGCAGGTGACTCTGAACAATCACTACCCCACCGACACGGTCGGCGGGTTCGGGGTCGCGCTGGCAATCGTGCCGTGCGTAACCGTGTTGATCGACAAGATCGCTGACCGCGCAGCCGCCCGGCACGCATAGCGCCGGTGTGTCTGCCGTTCGCCTAGCCGTGTCTGCCGATCCCGTCGCCGTGTCCGCCGCCTGGGTCGCCGTGTCTGCCGTTCACGTCGCCGTGTCCGCCGCCTGGGTGGCCGTGTCTGCCGTTCCCGCAGCCGCGTGCCGTTCCCGTAGCCGCGTGCCGTTCCCGTCGTCGTGGGTGGGCCTCGCGTCTCCGTATCGCCACCTGGTGGATCGTCGTGCTGGCCGTTCCGCTCGGTGTGTCGACTGCCCCCTCGACGTGAATGCCGTTCCGGTCACCAACTATGCCGCTCCGGTCGCGGTGTATGCGGTTCCCGTTGCCGTGTCCGCCGCCGCTGGTGGCGGCGGCTGCTGTTGACAGGCCTCGGTTCGGAATAGGTGCGAGTGGGCCGTTCACGTCATTGGTTGTCGTTGTTGTGGTTGCCTGGCCTGCTTGGGTTATTGGATTTCAAGCACGCCTTCGGCGCGCCGTGGGAAACTGCCACTCCACACATCACCATGCATTGTCTGGTGGTTAGCGGCAGTTCACCACGGAACGGATCTCGTTGTCACGTTCCGTTGTTTGCGGCTTCACCCATATGATTCGGTATTTCGCGGTAGAATCGTTGGTATGGGGGAAAGTTCTCTTGATGAGGTCGTTCGACTGGAGCGGGAGATCGCTCGGCTGCAGGCGCTGCAGGTGCGGGCTTTGGTGGAGTATTCGGCTTCGCGGGACGATGCTGCGGATGTGGCGTCGGAAGTGGCGCTGGGGTTGGCGATTTCGGAGAATGTGGCCCGTATCAAAATAGGGTTGGCGCGGGATTTGGTGTCGCGGCTTCCGGAAACGTTGGGTGCGTTGTCGCGGGGCGAGATCGATCTGTACAAGGCGTCGAAGGTGTCGGAGCCGACAGCGGTGTTGTCCGATTCGCTGGCGCGCGAGGTGGATGCGACGGTTTCCGAGCGGTTGGTGGGGCGGGATGCCTCGTCGATCCGGCGGATGGTGAACCGTGCGGTGCAGAAGGTCGACCCCGAGGGTGCCGCGGCGCGGGCGGAGGCGCGGCGGCGGGAACGGCGGGTCGAGTTGCGGCACGGCGATGATGCGATGGCGACGCTGGTCGCTGACCTTCCTGCGGAGGTGGCGTCGGCGGCCTATGCGCGGATCGATCGGTGTGCCCGCGCGCTACGCAACGCCGGTGACCAGCGGACCATGGACCAGTTGCGGGCCGACGTGTTCGCCGACCTTCTGCTGGGCAACCAGCCGGTCCTGCGTCACCGAAGGCCGAGATCTTCATCCACATCGACTTCGCCGCCCTGGCCGGTTTGTCGGGCAACCCGGCCGAGCTCGCGGGGCACGGACCGCTGCCCGCCTCGATCGCGCGGGCGATCGCCTTCGACCCCAACTCCACCTGGCGGCGGATCATCACCGACCCCCACACCGGCGCCCCGCTCGACGTGGGCCGGGAACGCTACCGGCCACCGGCCGTCACCGCCGACCATGTGAAGGTCCGCGACCGGGAATGCCGGTTCCCCACCTGCCACCGCCCGGCGCACTTTGTCGATCTCGACCACGTCATCCCATACCAGCGCAACGGCGACACCAACACCGGCAACCTCATCGGGCTGTGCCGACGCCACCACCGCACCAAACACACCCCCGGCTGGCGATTCCACCTCACCGACACCCGCCAACTCCACATCACCACCCCCACCGGCCACACCTACCGGTCATGACTCGCACGGATCACCGGAACGGCGTGCCATGGCAAGCAAACCCCCACAGCTACCGATCGTGAGCTCCCGGGTTGGTGTGCGGGTCAGGCGCCGTGGTTGGCAACGACGTCCGGCGGCCACCGGACGCGATGGCGCCGCGCGTCCCATGCCGGCGATGCGCGGTCGTTCCCAAAACCTCCGTGCGTTGACCGGAACCGCCGGCCCGTCCGACACCTTTCCGTCACCCGACAGCCGGCCCAGTGCAGCCAGGCCACGTTCGTCGACCGACCGGCTCACCGATCCCGCGAAGGTAGCCGGCCACGCCGACGGCGCCGTGCAACCCTGACCGCACGCTGCCGAACCCGGGCGAATACGGCGCGCTGGCGACAGTCAGTCACACCTCGCGACAGCTGTCCGGATACCCGGAGCGGCCGTCAAACGTAACGCCGGAACACCGGTTTCACCGCCCGACCACCCAGCCACGGCGTCGGGTCCTGCGCGTCGAGCGCCTTGCGGTAGACGGCACACGCCTGGCCCACCACCTCCAGGGTCCGCTCGATGTCCTCTTCGGACAACGCACTGCTCACCACGAACGACGGACCGAGCACGCCGCCGCTCACCAGCTGGCGTAGGAACAGCGTGCGGTAGGCCTGGGACGGCCGCAGGTTCTCGTCGAGCGTGGCGAACACCAGGTTGCTCGCCCGGCCCCGCACGACGACGTGGTCGGCCACGCCCATGCCCGCCGTCACCTCCCGCACCCCCGCGGCGAGGCGCTCGCCGAGGTCGTGCAGGCGGGCGCTGATGTGCTCGCTGACGTAGGTGTCCAGCACGGACATCGCCGCCGCCAGGGCGTGCGTCTCGGCGCCGTGCGTGGTGGACAGCAGAAACACGCGCTCCCGGTCGGCGCGCAACCCGCCCTGCTCCATGAACTCCCGCTTGCCCGCCAGCGCGGACACGGCGAAACCGTTTCCGAGAGCCTTGCCGAACGTCGACAGGTCCGGCGTCACACCGTAGAGTCCCTGCGCCCCCGCCTCCGACCAGCGCAGTCCCGTGATCATCTCGTCGAACACGAGCAGGCACCCGTACCGATCGGCCAGCTCCCGCATACCCCGCAGGTAGCCGGCGGGCGGCTCGTGCTGGGTCGCAGCCTCCAGCAGCAGGCACGCGACCTGCCCGTCGTAGCGCCCCAGCAGCTCCTCGGTGGCCGCCAGATCGCCGTAGGGAAACGACACCGTGAGCCCGGTGACCTGCTCGGGGATCCCGGCGGACATGGCGGTGGTGCCGATGAACCAGTCGTCGGTGGAGAAGAACGGATGGTCCCGGCAGATCGCGACGAGCGGACGGCCGGTCGCCGCCCTGGCCAGCTTGACGGCCGCGGTGGTGACGTCGGACCCGTTCTTCGCGAACTTCACCATCTCCGCGGTCGGCACGGTCGCCAGGAACCGTTCGGCGGCGTCCAGTTCCACGATGCCGGGCCGCACGAAGTTCGCCCCGCGGCCGAGTTCCCGCCGCACGGCCTCGAGCACCTTCGGGTGCGCGTGGCCGAGGCTCACCGACCGCAACCCGGAGCCGTATTCGATGTAGCGGTTGCCGTCGATGTCCCAGACGTGCGCGCCGTGGCCGTGGGAGATCACCGGGACGAGCCCCTCGGGATACTGGTCCTCACCCTTGGCGTAGGTGTGCGCGCCGCCGGGAACGAGTTCGTGCAAGCGGGCGTTCGCCGCCCGTGACTTCGGCAAATCCATGGTGGTCACCCTTCCCGGGCCGTGGTACCGGCGAGTACTTCGGCGAGCCTCGGAGCGGTTCGGTCGCGTTCGGACAGCAGCGTCACCGGAACCGGCCACGGGATGCCCAGTTCCGGGTCGTCGAAGGCGATGGTCACGTCCTCGGCGGGGTCGTGGGCGCGGTCGATGCGGTAGGACACGTCGGCGGGTTCCGACAGCGCCTGGAAGCCGTGCGCGCATCCGGCCGGAATGTAGAGGCTCGCCTGCGTCTCCCCGGACAACCGGAACGAGGCCTGTCCCAGGAACGTCGGCGAATCCGGCCGCAGGTCCACGATCACGTCGAACACCTCGCCGAAGGAACAGCGCACCAGCTTCGCCTCGCCGGCGCCCGAACGCAGGTGCAGCCCGCGCACCACGCCCCGGTGCGAGCGCGAGACGCTGTCCTGGACGAACGCGTCGGGATCGATACCGGCCGAACGCGCCACGTCGCGGTCGAACGTGCGGGAGAAGAACCCGCGCTCGTCGGCGTGAGGCGTCGGCTCGAACAGGTACGCGCCGGCGACGGCCGGCACCGGTGACGCTCTCATCGTCCATCCTTTCCGGACAATGCGGCGGACATGGCCTCGAACTGCTTCTCGACCGTGCGCGCCACCTGGCCGTCGCGTTCCGCGAGCAGGGCGCGCAGCTCGCCCGACCGCTGCTCGAGCTCGGTGAACTGGGCGATGAGCCGGTCGACGTCGAGGGTGCGGATGCTCTGGCAGAACCGCCCGAGCCCCATGGACTCCATGAGTGCGTCGTTCTTGGTGGCGTAGCCGATGGACACGACGGGCTTGCCAAGCCGCAGCGCGCACAGCACGTTGTGGTAGCGGGTGGCGACCACGCAGCCCACGTCGGCCATGGCGGCGGCCAGCTCGGTCGGACACCGCACCGGCGGTGCGGTCACCGCGTCGCCGTGCTCCCCGGCGAGCAGCTCAGCCACCACCTCGTTGTCCAGCTCGTCGCCCACCAGCAGCCGCACCTGCCTGCCGCCCTGCACGAGCCAGGTGACGAACCGTTTCAGCTTGTCCACGTACTCGGCGCGGATCTCATCGGCCCGGTCGCGGTCGCCGTTGTCGCCGTCGTAGGCCATCACACCCAGACCCACGACGGCGGGCCGCGCCCGCGCCGCCGGGGCGGGCAGGGCGAACGCGACATCGGTGTACACCTCGTCGGCGGAGGTGTCGACGCCCATCTCGCGCATGGCCGTGCGGGACAGCTCGTCGCGGTACGACCGGTAGCCGGCCAGCCGGGCGGCCCTCGTGATGACCATCCGTGTAGGCCGCTCCCTGATCACGTCCGCGCCGACGCCGACCAGCACGATCCGCGTGCCGAAGAGCCTGCCGCACACGCTGAGCACCAGCAGGGAGTACGGGAAGCCCCACGGCCGCACGGGCAGCGTCGCCTCGAGTACGCCCATCCCGGGCACGACCACCGCGTCATGCCTGCGCACCCACGCCGCGGTCCGGAAGACGTCGACGAGCTTGCCGATCGCCTTGAGCGCCATCGTCCTCGGCCCGGACACGGTGCTGTACTCGTGCCGATTCCAGTTGAGCCGCGTGGTCGGCAACCCGTACCGGGCACTCACCACGTCCGTGCCGCTGCACATGACGTCCAGCACGGCGTCCGGATGCCGTTCGCGCAGGAAACCGAGCACCGCCTCCAGCGATGCGTCGTTGCCGAGGTTTCCCGAGCCCAGCAGTCCGAACAGGCCCAGCCGCGGGGTGCGACGCAGGCTCATGGCCGCCTCCCGCCCGGCCCGCCGACCGGCAGCTCCACGGCCACCGGCCCAGGCGGCGGGGCAGGCTCGGTATCCGGCGCCGCGACATCCGAACGCGGCAACGCCCGGCTGGCGAAGTACTCCGCGAGATGGCGGTAGCAGCGCAGCCGGTCCGGCGCGCTGAGCGGCGCCCGCCGGATCACGCCGACCCAGCCCGCGGCGTACTCGGCGAGCAGCCGCGCGGTCGGGTGGCGCACGGGGTCGGCCCGCTTCGGGTCGAGGTTGGCGCACCGGCTGCGTTTGGTCGGATTGGCCCGTTCCGCCCGGGTCGGGTGGTCGCGCCGGAAATACAGCACCTCCGGCACCTGGTGGAACGGCCCGTGCAACGCGATCTCGGCGACGATGGTGCGGTCGGCGTGGTGGTAGCTGTCGTGCGGCGCCACCTGGCGCAGCACGTGCGACCGGATCACGCCGTAGAAGTCGTCACCGCCGGGAGCGAACAGCAACGCGCGGAACCGCTCCGGGGCGCTGGGCGAGTCGGTGGCGAGCCGGTAGTCGAAGGAATCGGTGACCGCCCCGGTCGAGTCGACGATCGCGTGCCACGAGTGCGCGAGCACGATCTCCGGCCGCTCGTCGAGTGCCTCGACGCAGCGCCGCACCAGGTCGCGCCCGTAGAGGTCGTCGTGCGAGGCCCACTTGAACAGCTCGCCGCGCGACTCGGCGAACACCAGGTTGTGGTTGGGCGCGGCGCCGATGTTGCGGGGCAGCCTCAGATACCGGATCCGCGAGTCCCGTGCGGCATAGCGGCGGCAGATGTCCTGCGTGCCGTCGGTGGAGGCGTTGTCGGAGATGATGAGTTCGTAGTCCTCGTAGGTCTGGCCGAGCAGCGCGTCGAGCGACTCGGCGAGATACTCCTCGCCGTTGTAGACCGGCAGGCCGATGCTGAGGCGTGGGGTTCTGGTGGTCATGGGGAGGTCCTCACTTCTGTGCTCAGGTGATCGCGCAGACCACGATGGAGCTGGAACCACCACACGGCGGAGCCGAGCAGGGAGGCGATGGCCGTCCCCCACTCCGAACCGAGTGCTCCGCCGGCGGCGGCTCCGGCCAGTCCGCCGATGACGTACGCGGCCGAGAAGACGAGCTGCGCTCGCAGACTCCGCCGAGCCATCCCCAGTGCCCGCAGTCCCGCCGCCGCTCCGGTGAAGAAACTCGCCCCCACCACGCCCAGCGTCGCCGGCAGGATCAACGGCGCAGCCACCGTCCACACGTCACCGAGCAGGTACTCCCCCACGGCGTCCGGCAGCAGGATCATGAGCGCCACTCCCCATGCCAGCGCCACGATCGCCTGCCCCGCACCCAGGGTCAGGCAGAACGGCCACAGCCGCTGCGGGGAGCGCTGCAACACCCTGGCCGCCTCCGCCACGGTCACCGCCGACAGTCCGAACAGGACGGCGAGGAACGGGCCCATCAGCAGCTCCGCACCCCGCACCACTCCGACATCCGCCAGCCCCGCGATGGCGCCAAGCCCGTACATGCGCAACTGCGACCCGCCGCTGTTGCTGACGTTCTCGATGACGTACCGGAAACCGAGGTCGCGCTGCTCCCGCAACCACGCGCGCGCCCGCGACAGCCTCGGGTACACGCCGGTCTGCACGCAGCCGTACAGCGCCGCGACGGCACCGGAGAACCCCCACGCCAGCAGGAACGCGACCACCGACTCGTGCTGGGCGGCGACGAGCATCGCCGGCACCAGGCACACACCCCACACGACGTCGTTGACGAACGCCTTGCGCCCCTCCCCGGAGGCGAAGAAGGCGAACCGCCAACTGTCCTGCACCAGCAACCCGGGCAATACGACACCGAGCGCGACGAACGCCCACCCGAGCGAGCTGCCGATGACCAGTCCGGCCCCCACGGACAGGACCCCCGCCACCGCACCGACCGCGAGCGCGGTACCCGACGCCTGCGCCGCCCCCCGCCGCCAGCGGCCGGTGTCCACGCCGCTGAACCGCACCATCAGCGGATCCGTGGCGAGTCCTCGCGAGAGGTTGATGAGGACGGCGTAGGTGACCCAGGCGAGGCTGAACACGCCGAACGCGGTGACGCCCAGCTCGCGGGCGACGAACATGCTGACCGCGAAGTTGGTCAGGCTCGAGACGGCCTGGTCCCCCAGGCCCCAGCCGAGCCTGCCCGCCATCGCGCGCACTCCGCGCGAGGGGCTGGTGAACCGCGGTCGTACCGGCGACATCGGCTCACTCCTTCAGCAGCCCGGCGGCCAGCAGAGCCGTGCCCGCGTCGGCGAGAGTGCCGAACGGCAGCCCGGATCGTTCGGCGATGTCGAGCAGCGAGTGGTCACCGTCGGAGAGGTTGAGCACCCACAACATCGCCAGCTGGGCCTGCTTGGCGTCGCTCCTTCCGCCGAGCGAGTCGTACAGTCCGCGCTTGCCCAGCTGCGGTTCCCCGTACGGGCTCGTGTTGACGTAGCGCCGGTTGCGGTCGAGCACGGCGAACGCCTCCCGGCACGCCGCGAGCGTGTCCGCCATGGCTTCCGGCAGCACGAAGTCCGGGTTGTCGGCGGAGGTGTGGTACTCGGGGTAGCCCGCGTAGGGCGTTCTGGTGAGCGAGCCGACGCCGAGGTTGAACCCCGGCGAGCAGAACTGCCGCTCGTCGTAGCCGTACGGCGAGAAGCCGACGATCGTGTGCGGGCGGCCCGAGGAGTCGAGGACGTAGCGCACCACCCGGTCGATCTCGGCGTCGCCCCGCCTGCTCCGCTTGTAGGTCAACGCGCCGGCATCTCCCGCGCACGCCAGCACCAGGCCGTGTTTGACGCGGTCGATGTGTTCGGTGTTGCGGGCCAGCCACGTGATCGAGCCGATGGTGCCGGGTGCGAACAGGAAGCGGTAGGTGTAGTGCGGTGTCCGCTGCGCCAGCTCCCGCGCCAGGAACACCGCGACCGCGATGCCCGCGAGGTTGTCGTTGGCCAGCGACGGGTGGCAGGTGTGGCAGGACACCAGCACCTCGTCGGTGACCCGCCCCGGCACCACGTGCTCGGCGTAGGTGAGGTGGCCGTCGGCGAGGGTGGAGTCGATGTGCACGTCGTAGTCGCCGTCGGGCATGGCGTCGAGCGTGTCCTGGGCGAGGCAGAAACCCCAGGCCGGGGCGTAGTAGCTCGTCCGGTACGGCACCAGGCTCGGCTGGTCGGGCAGGGTGTGCAGGTGCTCGCGGAGCCTGGCCAGCGGCATCCGCGCCGACACCGGCACGCTGTAGCTCACCACGTGCAGGTTCGACTCGGCGAAGTCCACCACGCGCCTGCCGTCGGTGTCGGCGACCCAGGCGTCCCGGATGTTCCACTCCTGCGGCACGGTCCAGTCGAGCACCTGCGTGCCGGTGGGCACCTCGTGCCGGGTCAGCGGCAGGTACTCCTCGACGATGTCGAGTGTGTGGCGCACGCCGTCGCCGGTGATGCTGCGGCACAACGGGTACAGCCGCCTCACCAGTGCGTGCATCTCCGGGCCGGGTGAAGGAGTCATGAACGGCGCCGCAAGGTTTCGTCGATGCCGCCGTCGTCCATTCCGCCGCGCAGCCAGGCGAGCCGGGTGAACATCCGGTCGAACGCGGCCTTCGTGAGCCCGTAGCGCTGGTAGGTGTCGACGAGCTCGACGGCGCCGTCCTTGACCGACCAGTCGCAGTCGAAGCCGGGCACGGCCCGCCGGAACCGCGAGAAGTCGACCCGGTACGACCGCGGGTCCGCCCCGGCCTCGCCGGTGATGCGCAGTGTCGCGCCGGGCACCGCCTCCACCACCTGCTCGGCGATCTCGGCGACGGTCACGTTGTTGCGTTCGGTGCCGATGTTGAACGCCGTGGCGTGCACGGCGTCCCGGGGAGCGACGAGCGCGGCCGCGAACGCCTTGGCGATGTCGCGCGCATGCACCAGCGGCCGCCACGGCGTGCCGTCGGAGAGCACCAGCACCTCGCCCGACAGCACGGCGTGCCCGACGAGGTTGTTGAGCACGATGTCGGCCCGCAGCCGCGGTGAGTAGCCGAACGCCGTGGCGTTGCGCAGAAACACGGGGGTGAACTGCTCGTCCGCAAGCGCCCGCACGTCGTCCTCGACGCGCACCTTCGACTCCGCGTACGGCGTGACCGGCCGCAGCGGCGCGTCCTCGTTCACCAGACCGCCGCCGCCGGAGGCGCCGTAGACCGAGCACGTCGAGGCGTAGAGGAAGCGGCTCACGCCGGCGTCCTTGGCCAGCCGGGCCAGGCGCACGGCGGCGTGGTGGTTGATGTCGTAGGTGAGCTGCGGCGCCAACGCTCCCAGCGGATCGTTCGACAACGCGGCCAGGTGGATCACGGCGTCCACTCCGGACAGATGTTCCGGACCGGCATCGCGGAGGTCCACGCGGTGCCCCGGCGGGTCGTCCGGCTCCGGACCCAGCAGGCAATGCTCGAACAACCCCGAGTCGAGCCCGATCACGTCGTGCCCCTCGGCGGCCAGCACGGGCGCCATCACGGTGCCCAGGTAGCCCTTGTGCCCGGTCAGCAGTACACGCATGAGATCAGCCCTCCAGGCTCAAGGTCAGCTTGCGGGTGTAGAAGGCCTCCGCGTAGCGCTCCTGGCACTCGATGCCCCGGATCCGTGCCAGCCCGAGGAAAGCCTCCCGGTCGTACCACGGACGATGTCGCTGCGACGGGTAGTGGCGTTGCAGCAACTGAACCTTCGTTTCCGCGACGTCGGATTGCAGCGGCTGATAGGCCTGCGGGGTGCCGAGATCCCCGTCCCACTTGACGATCTCGTAGCCCAGGGTGAGGTGACCGCGGAACGCGGTCGGCACCAGCCGCGCGAGGCCCCGGTGGTCCTGGTGTGCGTCGTCGGTGCGCGGCGCCAGTACGAGGTCCGGGTCGCACCGGGCTCGCAGGTCCTCCACGGCATCCTTGGCTTCGTCCCAGTGGGCGGGCAGGCGGCCGTCGGGCAGTTTGAGCACCGTCGCGGTCACGTCGGCACCGGGGCAGAACGCGGCCAGCGCGGCACGTTCCTCGTCCTCGCGTTCGGTGCCGCCGCCGGAGAGCACGAGCGCCTCCACCCGCAGGCCCGGCCGGGCCGCGCACATCGTGAGCAGGGTTCCACCTGCTCCGATGGCGATGTCGTCACAGTGCGCGGCGAGCACGGCGACGACATGGAGGGATCCGGGTACCAGCCGATTCACAGGCGTCACGCGCTCTTTCGCCCGGTCTCCCACAGTGCCCACGGCCGGTCACCGTGGCTGTATGCCTCGTCGAGTGCCGCGCGTTCCTTCACCGTGTCGGTGGGCTTCCAGAAGCCCCGGTAGGGATAGGCCAGCAGCTTGCCACGCTTGGCGAGCTCGGCACATCCGTCGGCCACCAGGTCGCCGTTCTCGGGGATGTGGTCGAAGATCTCCTGCCGCAGCACGAAGTAGCCGCCGTTCTCCCACAACGGCATCTCGCTCACCGCCGTGATGGCACCGACCCGGCCGCCCTCGTCCATCTCGACGCAGTGGAACGACGACTGCGGAGGGACCACCATCATCGACGCGCCGGCGTCGGACGCCGAGAAGCGGTCGATGATGTCCGGCAACGGCGCGTCGGTGAGCACGTCCGCGTAGTTGGCGAGGAACATCTCGTCCCCGTCCAGGAAGTCCCGCACCCGGCGCAGCCGCTCCCCGATCGCCGATTCGATGCCGGTCTGCACGAACGTGATCGACCAGTCCGAGATGTCGGTGGACAGCAGCTCGGCGCGCCCGCCGCGCAGTACGAAGTCGTTGGACGTCGTCTCGGAGTAGTTGAGGAAGAAGTCCTTGATGTGGTGGGCACCGTAGCCCAGGCACAGAATGAAGTCCTTGTGCCCGAAGTGCGCGTAGTAGCGCATCACGTGCCAGATGAGCGGTCTCGGCCCCACCGGCTGCATCGGCTTCGGCATGTCACCCGCCGAGCCCCCGCGCATCCGCATGCCGTATCCGCCACAGAACAGAACGACCTTCACGACGTCACCTCGACGATCTCCAACTGGGGGCTCGGGAACACCAGCCTGCCACCCCATTGGTCTAGATAGGACAGTTGCTCGGTGATCTCCTTGCGGAGATTCCACGGGAGCACGAGCACGTAGTCCGGCCGGTCCCGTTCGATCTGCTCCGGCGGAAGAATAGGGATCCGTGTGCCGGGCGTGTACCGGCCGTGCTTGTACGGGTTGCGGTCCACGGTGTAGGCGAGCAGGTCCGGCCGGATGCCGCAGTGGTTGAGCAGTGTGTTGCCCTTGCCGGGCGCTCCGTAACCGACCACGGTTTCACCCCCCGCGACCGCGTCGGTGAGGAACCGCAGCAGGTCCAGCCGCACCCGGCTGACCTGCGCGGCGAACTCCCGGTAGCCGGACAGGTCGTGCAGCCCGGCGGCTTTCTCGTGAGCGAGCACGTCGAGCATGCGCGCGCTCGGCGGCCCGGCCACCTCGACCGGCCGCGCCCACACCCGGATGGAGCCGCCGTGTGTTTCGAGCAATTCGGCGTCCACAACGGACAGTCCGCCCACCGCGAGCGCCCGGCGCGCCGACTCCACGGTGTAGTACTGGAAGTGCTCGTGGTAGATGGTGTCGTACTGCACCTTCTGGATCAGCGTCAGCAGGTGTTGCACCTCGATCGACACCCACCCGTCGTCGGCGACGAGGTTGCGCAGACCGCGGGTGAAGCCGACGACGTCCGGAATGTGCGCGTAGACGTTGTTGGCCACCACCAGGTCCGCCGGCCCGTGCGCCGCACGTACCTCCGCCCCGGTCTGGGGACCGAGGAAGGTCGTCAACGTCGGCACGCCGGTGTCCCTGGCGGCCTGGCCGACGTTGACCGACGGCTCGATGCCCAGGCAGCGGATGCCCTCGTCGACGACGTGCCGCAGCAGGTAGCCGTCGTTGCTGGCGACCTCGACGACGAACGAATCCTCGTCCAGTCCGATCCGCTCGATCGCCGAGTGCACGAACTGTCGTGCGTGTTCCACCCAACTGTGGGAGTACGACGAAAAGTACGCGTACTCGGTGAATGTCTCCTCGGGCGTGATGAGCGGAGGAATCTGCGCGAGCCAGCATTCCGTGCAGACGCGCAGGTGCAGCGGGTAGGTGACCTCGGGCTCGTCAAGTTGTTGGCGCGTCAGGAAACGCTCGCACGGCGGGGTCGCCCCGAGGTCCACGACGCCGGCCAGATCAGTGGCGCCGCACAGTCGGCATGTCGTCATCTCAAAGACTCCTCGCCCGTGGGTTCGTGCACAGATTCGCTGCCCGGCGCAGCGTTGTTACAGCAAACTCGGACACCCGAACCGGGCGATTCACAAATGAGACCTCGCGCGTTTCCGCATTTCCGAAAATGGGGGCCCGTGGTGGGTCATTCGCGGACATCGACCACTGGGCGAGTGGGTTCGGCGTTGCGTATAGTAAAGTTCGGCGCACCGAAACACCGGGGAGGCCGATGGACGCGACCGACACCGAGCGCATCCGGGCGAGAGCGCAGCGGCGCCGCCGGACCCGTAGGAAGGACCGGCGCGCGCTTGTCGCACTGGCCACGGTCTTCGTGCTGGCACTCTCGGGCGCCGTCGGCTATGCCCTCCAGCCACCGGGCGACGAGGACGACGACACGCTGCGCCTGGTCACCACCACCAACTTCCTCGACGACACCGTGCGGCGCATCGGCGGCGACGACGTCGAGACGGTGCGGCTCATGGGCCCCGGCGTCGACCCGCACCTCTACCAGGCCAAGGCGAGCGACCTCACCGAGATGCGCCGGGCCGACGGGGTGATCGCGGTCGGCCTGTACCTGGAGGGCTCTCTGCAGCAGACCCTGCTCGAGATCGCCCGCACCAAGCCGGTGCTGTTCGCGGGCGCGAGCGTGCCGGAGCACCTCCTGCTGGACCCGCCCTCGGGCGCGGCTCCGGAAGAAGAGCACGACCCGCACATCTGGCACGACCCGAGGCTGTGGGCGCACGTCGTCGACGCCATCGCCGAGCACATGGCCGAGCTCGATCCCCGCAACGCCGCCGACTACGCGCGGCGCGGCGCGAGCTACCGCGCCGAGGTGCTCGCCACCGCCGAGGAGGTGCGGCGCCGGATCGAGCGGATCCCGCCCGGACAGCGCAGGCTCATCACCTCACACGACGCGTTCCGCTACTTCGGCCGGGCCTTCGGCATGGAGGTCGTCGCGATCCAGGGCATCTCCACGCAGCAGGAGGCCACGACCGCCGACATCTCGCGGGTCGCCTCGCGCATCGCCCGCAGCGGTGTGCGGTCGGTGTTCCTCGAGACCAGTGTGTCGCAGCAGACGCTCGGCTCGGTGCTGGCGGCCGTGCGGCAGCAGGGCGGCGAGGTGACCATCGGAGGTGAGCTGTACTCCGACACGGCCGGCGGCGACGGAACCCCGGAAGGGACCTACCTCGGCATGGTGCGGGCCAATGCCACGACGCTCGTGAAGGGGCTGGAATGAGGACGACGAGCACGACGGCGGACCAGGGCACGCAGGCCCCCGCGGCCATGACCCTGCACGAGCTGAGTGCCTCCTACGGCGGCAGACCCGTGATCGAGGGCGTGAGCGTCGACATCCCACCCGGCGTGCTGAGCGCCGTGGTGGGGCCGAACGGTGCGGGAAAGTCCACGATGGTCAAGGCCGCGCTGGGACTGGTGCCGTCGGTGCGCGGCAGCGTGCGGCTGCTCGGTGAGCCGCTCAAGCGGGTCCGCAGGCGTGTGGCGTACGTGCCGCAGCAGGACAGCGTCGCGCAGGACTTCCCCATCACCGCCGTGCAGGTGGTCGAGATGGGCCGCTACCCGCATCGCGGATGGCTGCGCAGGCTCACCAGGCACGACGACGAGCTCGTGGCCTCGGCCATGGACCAGGTCGGCGTGGCCGACCTCGCCGACCGTCCCATCGACGAGCTCTCCGGTGGCCAGCGGCAACGTGTGTTCCTGGCCCGGGCCCTGGCCCAGCAGGCCGATCTGGTGATCCTCGACGAGCCGTTCACCGCCGTCGACGCGCGCACGGAGTCGGCCTTGCTGGAGGTGCTCACCGGCCTGTGCCGCGACGGCACGTCGGTGATCGCCGTGCACCACGACCTGCGCACCGTGCTGGAACGGTTCGAGCACGCCGTGCTCATGGCGGGCACCGTCGTCGCGGCGGGCGACCCGGCGCGGGTGCTCACCCCCGAGCACCTGGAGCGCGCGTACGGCATGGCTCCGCTGGTGCCGAACTCATGATCGGTTCGCTGCTCGACGCCCTGCCGCTGTCCTATCCCGACGCGGTCGTGGTGGTGGGCACCGCGGTGGTCGGGTTCGTGGCGGGGCTGCTCGGTCCCCTGGCGGTGCTGCGGCAGCGCAGCATGTTCGGCGACGCCATGAGCCACGGCACGCTGGCCGGTGTGGCGGTGGCGTTCCTCGTGACCGGCGCCAAGATCCCGGAGCTGCTGCTGCTGGGTGCGGCGATCTCGGCGGCGCTGGCGGCGTTCGCCATGATCGCGCTCGAACGCACCGGAAGACTGCATTCCGACGCGGCGATCGGCGTGGTGCTGTCGGTGTCGCTGACGCTCGGCATCGTGCTGCTCACCGGCATCGCGAGCAGCGGCGACGCGGAACAGTCCGGCCTCGACAACTACCTGCTCGGCCAGGCCGCCGGCCTGGTCGAGCGCGACATCGTGGTGGCCGTCGTGCTCGGCGCGGTGGCCGTGGTGGCGATCGTGCTCGGCTTCCGGCTGCTGCGCTCGGCGACGTTCGACCCGGGGTTCACGGCGGTGGCCGGTGTGCCCACGTGGGCGGTCGACGCGGCCGGCACCGGACTGCTCGCGCTGGCCGTGGTGCTCGGCGTGCGGACGGTCGGCGCGATCCTCATGGTGGCGCTGCTCGTCGCGCCGGTCGTCGCGGCCCGCCAGCTGACCAACCGGCTTGCCGTGTTGCTACCGCTCTCCGGGGCGATCGGCGCGCTGTGCGGGGCGGTCGGCGGGCTCGTGTCCGGCCGTGCCGAGTTGCCGGCCGGGCCGGTGATCGTGCTCCTCGCGACCGCGCTCGCCATGCTCTCGGTGACCTTCGCACCCCGGCGCGGCATCATCGCCCGCGCCAGGACCAGGAGGACACGTGTCTCCCGATGACGTGATGATCATCGTGATCGCAGGGCTGCTGTCCACCTCGTGTGCCCTGCTCGGCAGCTTTCTCGTGCTGCGCAGGCAGGCCCTGCTCCCCGACGCGGTCAGCCACGCGGTGCTGCCCGGCATCGTGCTGATCTTCCTGCTGACCGGCGAGCGCGCCTCAGCGGCCACCGTCCTCGGCGCGACGGCGTTCGGCGTGGTGTGTGTGGTGGGGTTCGACTGGCTGCGGCGTACCGGGCTCGTCGGGTCGGACGCCGCGCTCGCACTGATCTTTCCCGCGCTGTTCTCGCTCGGCATCCTCGGCATCAGCCGGTTCGCCTCGGGCGCGCACATCGACCTGGACTCGGCGATCTACGGCGACCTCACCTTCGCGCCGCTTCGCACCATGGACATCGCCGGGGTCGACGTGCCGCGGTCGCTGGTGGTCACCGGCGCGGCGACGCTGGTGACCGTGCTGCTGGTCGTCCTGCTGTGGCGGCCGCTGCACGCCGCGTCGTTCGATCCGGCGTTCGCCGAACTGGGGGGCCTGCGCGGCAGGCTCGCCGGCCAGGTCCTGCTGGTCGCGGTGGCCGGGCTCGCCGTTGTGGCCTTCGACAGCGTGGGCGCGATTCTGGTCATCACGTTCTTCGTCGTGCCGGCGTCCACGGCGCGGCTGCTCGTGCACCGCCTCGGCACGATGCTCGTGGTCGCCGTCGCTGCGGGATGGCTGAGCTCGTTCGCCGGGCACCGCATCGCGATCTCGCTCGACACCTCCATCCCGGGCACCATCGGCCTGACCAGCGGAGCGCTGTTCCTGCTGACGCTGCTGCTGGCACCACGGCGTGGGCTGGTCTGGCGCCGTCGCGCGCGCCGGTCCGCACCGCGGGCGGCCGGTGCCAAGGTCGGGTGAACGCGTCCGGCTGGCGCAATGCCGGACGCCTCAGGGAAGGCTCGCGGCGCACGGTCCACGCCGTTTGCCGGCCGACGAACCACCACGAACGGCAGACACGGCGACCCTGACAGCGCACACGGCGACGCGAACGGCAGACACGGCGGCTACTTGCGCACCTCGAGAGTGCAGCACTTGGGCCCGCCACCGGCCTTACGGAGCTCGGAGACGTCGACGAACACCGGCTCGAACCCGCGCTCGGCCAGCCGGTCCGCGAGGGCGGTCGCCTCGACCGGCAGCACGACGTGGCGGCCGTCGGAGACGGCGTTGAGCCCGAAGCAGGCAGCGTCGTCGGCGTCGGCGATCACGGCGTCGGGAAACAGCCGTTCGAGCGCCCGCCGCGAGCCGCGGGAGAACGCGCCCGGGTAGTAGGCGATCTGCGCGGGCGCCGTCTCGGTGGCCTCGGCGAGGACGAACAGCGCGGTGTCGAGGTGGTAGTAGCGCGGGTCGACCAGGCGCAGCGACACCACGGGCACCCCGAGCGCCTCCTGCGCCTCGGCGTGCGCGGCCGGTTCGGTGCGGAACCCGGTGCCGGCGAGCAGCAGCCGCCCGGTCCAGGCCAAATCGCCCTCGGCCTCGTTGATGTGCCGGGGCATCGTGACGTCACGGAACCCGTGTTCGACGAACCAGCGCCGGAAGTGCTCGGCCTCGGCGGCGCGCTCCCGCGCCCGGAACCGCGCGCCGAGCACCTGGCCGTCGATGACGGTGCCGGAGTTGGCGGCGAACACCATGTCCGGAAGACCCGGCTCCGGCGGCACCTCGTCCACGGTGTGGCCGAGCTCGCGGTAGGTGTCCCGCAGGGCCGTCCACTGGCGCATGGCGAGCTCGGTGTCGACGGGACGGCTCGGATCCATCCAGGGGTTGATGGCGTAGTCCACGGCGAAGTACCGCGGCGGGCACATCAGGTAATGGCGGGGCGTCGGAACACGTACGGGCAGCTCGGTGTCCGTCATACTTCGAATGTAGATCCGCCCGGTCACGCAATCAATCGACGTTGATTGCGCAGTGGTGTGCTACTCATTGCGTGTGAACACTCTGGACCAGCGAATCGTTTCATGCCTCGTCGCGAACGCGCGCTCGAGCTACGCCGAGATCGGCAAGGTGGTGGGACTGTCGGCGCCCGCGGTCAAGCGCAGGGTCGACCGGCTGCTCGACGAGGGGGTGCTGCGCGGCTTCACGGCCGTGGTGGACCCGGAGGCGCTCGGCTGGGGCACCGAGGCGTTCGTGGAGGTCCACTGCCAGGGCAACGTTTCGCCCGCGCGCATCCGGGCACACCTGGAACCGTTGCCGGAGGTGGTCGCGGCGTACACCGTCTCCGGTGCCGCGGACGCGATCGTGCACCTGCGCGCGGCGGACATCCACCACCTCGAGGCAGCGCTGGAACGCCTGCGCGGCTTGGAGATCATCGACCGGACGGTGTCCACGGTGGTGCTGTCCACACTGCTGGAACGCTCGCCCCACCCGGCCGACTGATCCCACGCCGTGAGACCGTGAGCCTGTTACCCGGCGGTCACAGGTAAGCAGGATCACACCCCTGCACTCGCCCTGAAAACAACAAGTAATCTCGAAGTATTGAGCGCCGCGCGCGCTAGTCGTGAGAGAGGGATTTCCTGGCCCATGAGCACGAGTGCGAACGGCAGTGGCACGGGGGCCCTGTCGGCTACGCGTCCCACGGAGGTCAATCAGCTCGACCGCGTCGTGATCCGGTTCGCGGGTGACTCCGGCGACGGTATGCAGCTGACGGGCGACCGGTTCACCTCCGAGGCGGCGGCCTTCGGGAATGACCTGGCGACACTGCCGAACTATCCGGCGGAGATCCGCGCGCCGCAGGGCACCATCCCGGGCGTCTCGAGCTTCCAGGTGCACTTCGCCGACTACGACATCCTCACCCCGGGCGACCGGCCGGACGTGCTGGTGGCGATGAACCCGGCGGCGCTGAAGGCGAACCTGGGTGACGTGCCCAAGGGCGGCACCGTCATCGTCAACACCGACGAGTTCACCAAGCGCAACCTGACCAAGGTGGGCTACTCCTCGGACCCGCTCGAGGACGACACGCTCTCGGCGTTCGAGGTGCACCGGGTGGCGATGTCGACCCTGACGCAGGGTGCGCTCGCGGAGACCGGCCTCGGCAAGAAGGACGCCGAGCGCTGCAAGAACATGTTCGCGCTCGGCCTGCTGTCGTGGATGTACCACCGTCCGACGGAGGGCACCGAGGCGTTCCTGCGGGAGAAGTTCGCGAAGAAGCCGGAGATCGCCGAGGCGAACATCCTGGCGTTCCGCGCGGGCTGGAACTACGGCGAGACGACCGAGGCGTTCGGCACCACGTTCGAGGTGGCGCCGGCGAAGCTGCCCGCGGGCACCTACCGGCAGATCACCGGCAACACCGCGCTCGCCTACGGGATCGTGGCGGCCGGGCAACGCTCCGGGCTGCCGGTGCTGCTGGGCACGTACCCGATCACCCCGGCGTCGGACATCCTGCACGAGCTGTCCAAGCACAAGAACTTCGGCATCACCACGTTCCAGGCCGAGGACGAGATCGCCGGCATCGGCGCGGCGCTGGGCGCGGCCTACGGCGGCGCGCTGGGCGTGACCTCGACCTCCGGCCCGGGCATCGCGCTGAAGAGCGAGACGATCGGGCTCGGTGTGATGACCGAGCTGCCGCTGCTGGTCATCGACGTGCAGCGCGGCGGCCCGTCGACCGGGCTGCCGACCAAGACCGAGCAGGCCGACCTGCTGCAGGCGATGTTCGGCCGCAACAGCGAGTCGCCGGTGCCGGTGATCGCGCCGTGCTCCCCCGCCGACTGCTTCGACGCGGCGCTGGAGGCCACCCGGATCGCGCTCACCTACCGCACCCCGGTGCTGCTGCTCTCCGACGGCGCGATCGCCAACGGCTCGGAGCCGTGGCTGATCCCGAACGTGGACGAGTTGCCCGACCTGCGCGTGACGTTCGCGAGCGAGCCGAACGCCCCCGACGGCTCCGGCGAGCACTGGCCGTACGTGCGGGATCCGGAGACGCTGGCCCGCGAGTGGGCGGTGCCGGGCACCCCGGGTCTGCAGCACCGCATCGGTGGTCTGGAGAAGGCCGACGGCAAGGGCAACATCTCCTACGACCCCGACAACCACGACAAGATGGTGCGGCTGCGCCAGGCCAAAGTCGACGGCATCGACGTTCCCGATGTCGTGGTCGACGACCCGAGCGGCGGGCAGGCACGGGTGCTGGCGCTGGGCTGGGGTTCGACGTTCGGCCCGATCGGCGCCGCGTGCCGGCGGGTGCGCAAGAAGGGCCTGCCGATCGCTCAGGCGCACCTGCGCCACCTCAACCCGCTGCCGGGCAACCTCGCCGACGTGCTCGCCTCCTACGACCGCGTGGTCGTGCCGGAGATGAACCTCGGGCAGCTGGCGATGCTGCTGCGCGCGAAGTACCTCACCGACATCGAGTCCTACACCAAGGTCGCCGGACTGCCGTTCAAGGCCGAAGAGCTCGAAGGCGTCTTCACCGACATCATCACCAGCAGCGACAAGGAGGCCATCCAGTGACGGCCACCGACCTGGGTCTGCCCCGCATGGGCGGGCTCGACCTGGTCCCCAGCACCGACGAGCCGCAGAAGGCCAAGGACTACAAGTCCGACCAGGAAGTGCGCTGGTGCCCGGGCTGCGGCGACTACGTCGTGCTCAACACCATCCAGTCGTTCCTGCCGACCCTGGGCCTCAAGCGCGAGAACATCGTGTTCGTCTCCGGGATCGGCTGCTCGTCGCGCTTCCCGTACTACATGAACACCTACGGGATGCACTCCATCCACGGCCGCGCGCCCGCCATCGCGACCGGCCTGGCCACCACCCGGCCGGACCTGTCGGTGTGGGTCGTCACCGGTGACGGCGACGCGCTCTCCATCGGCGGCAACCACCTGATCCACGCCCTGCGGCGCAACGTCAACCTCAAGATCCTGCTGTTCAACAACCGGATCTACGGGCTGACCAAGGGCCAGTACTCGCCCACGAGCGAGCCGGGCAAGGTCACCAAGTCGACTCCGATGGGGTCGCTGGACACCCCGTTCAACCCGGTGTCGCTCGCGCTGGGCGCCGAGGCCTCGTTCGTCGGCCGCGCGCTGGACTCGGACAAGAAGGGCCTGACCGAGGTCCTCACCGCCGCCGCCCAGCACCGCGGCTCGGCGTTCGTGGAGATCTACCAGAACTGCCCGATCTTCAACGACGGCGCGTTCGACGTGCTCAAGGACTCCGACGAGGCCGCGCACCGGATCATCCCGCTGAAGGCGGGCGAGCCGATCCGATTCGGCCCCGACGGCGAGTACGGCGTCACCACCACCCGCTACGGCGGACTGGAGGTCGGCAAGGTCGCCGAGATCGGCGAGGACAACCTCGTCGTCCACGACCCGACCGTGCCCGACACCGCCTACGCCTTCGCGCTGTCCCGCCTCGGCGACCAGCACCTCAACCACACGCCGACCGGCATCTTCCGCCAGGTCAGCCGCGAGACCTACGACGACCAGGCCCGCGCCCAGATCGAGCAGGCCCGCCAGGCCAAGCAGCCCGACCTGCAGGCCCTGCTCACCGGCAAGGACACCTGGACGGTCTCGTAACGAGGGCAGCGAGCACAGAACACGACAAAGCCCCCATCGGTCTTCCGGACCGGTGGGGGCTTCGTCGTGTTCGTCGTGGGTGCTACCGGGTTGCCGGTCAGCCCAGTGGGCGGAAACCCACGCGCTCGGCATCGGCGGGCGTGCGGAACCAGACCTCGGCGACCATGCGCGGGTAGTGCGGGGAATCCTCCGTGCAGTACCGCAGCGCCGTCACGCTGGCCTTCACGGTGAACTCCTCGGAAGGGCTCGCACCGCCCGGCAGCGGCATGGCGGAGCCGGGACCGAAAGGCCCGGGGGGTGCCGAGTCGGCGCCCTCGTCCCGAACGGGCTCGGCGGCGGACGGCGGGGCGGGCTCGCGGGCAGGCGCGGGTCCGGCGCCGGGCGCGACGGTGGGTTCGAAGAGCGACCCGCTCTGCACGCCGGTGGTGTCGGGTTCCCGGCGGGTCACCGGCCGCATGGACGGCTGGATCGGCTTCGGCGGATCGAACCCGCCCGCGGGCTTCCTCGGCTGCCGCTTCGGCAGGACCTGAGTCTGGTTGACGGCGTCGTCGTCCGGCGTGGCGCCGGCCTCGCCGAACGCGTAGGCGGGAGGCGCGTCATCCGGCTCGGGCGTTTCCGCGGGCGGCGGTGTGGCCGGCCGCTCGGGCGGGGCCGTTTCCTGCGGCTCGTACGCCCCGGGTTCGAACAGGCTGCCCGACCGCTTTGGCTCCGGCTGCTCGGGTTCGGGGGCCGGATCCGGCAGCTGCCGAGGTTCGGTCGGCTGGAACGGCCCATCGGCGCGTGGCCCGCTGCGCATGGAGTCGTCCGGCGACAGCACCGATGCCACGTCGGGACGGTCCTGCTCCGCGTCCCACGGCTGCTCGGCGGGGTGGAGGTCGTCCTCCTCGACGGGCCGCTCCGGCTCGCCGCGTCGCGCCCGGTACTCCTCGAGGCTGTCGCGCTCCATCCACTCCGTGGGCCGGGTGATGTGCTGGGTCGTCTCCGTGTCGTCCGGCTGCTGCCCGGCGGGCACGAACCGGCGCGTCATCGGTGCCACGTCCTCGTCCGCGGGCTCGTCGGCCGAGGGCTTCGCCGACGGGGCCCGGGGTTCCGGCTCGGCCACCGGCGCCGGCTCGGACTCACTGGCCGCCAGTCTGCGCTCGAGCTCGCGGATGCGACGTTGTGCCGGTCGGACGAGGAAGAGCCAGGCCAGGAGCGCTCCCAGCACGAACGCGATCGCGCTGAACACCCATACCTGCCCGAAAATGGACATCGCTGCGCTGTCCTCTCTCAGTGGGTGCGGGCGACGAGGTAATCGGCGACCGATTCGCAGGCATCCCGCGCCGGAGACGGCGGCAGCGCCGCCAGCTCCGTCCTCGCGCGCCGAGCGTAGTCGGACAGGGTCTCCCGCGCGCGTTCCAGACCACGCGAGCGCCGCAGCAGTCCGAGCGCCTCGTCGACGAGCTCGTCGTCGGTGATGGGACCGCTGAGCAGTTCGGCCAGCCGCGGATCCGGGCGGTCCTCTGCGAGCTCGTAGAGCATCGGCAACGTGCGGACGCCCTCGCGCAGGTCGGTGCCCTGCGACTTGCCCAGCTCGGCCGAGGGTGAGTCGATGTCGATGATG
This sequence comes from Prauserella oleivorans, assembly GCF_042685745.1. Taxonomy (NCBI): domain Bacteria; kingdom Bacillati; phylum Actinomycetota; class Actinomycetes; order Pseudonocardiales; family Pseudonocardiaceae; genus Prauserella; species Prauserella oleivorans. The sequence continues at coordinate 294,874 of NZ_JBHUNT010000001.1, forward strand.
TCGTCGGAGATCTGGAATGCGGTGCCGATGATCTCGCCGAACCGGCACAGCGCGTCGATGTACTCCTGCGGCGAGTTCGAGAGCATGCCGCCGAATCGGCCGGAGGTGGCGATGAGCGAGCCGGTCTTCTGCGCGATCACGCTCAGGTAGTGCTCGATCGGGTCCTCGCCCGGGCCGGGGCCGACCGTTTCCCGCATCTGCCCGGTGACGAGCTCGCCGAAGGTCTCCGCGATGATGCGGGCCGCGTCGGTGCCGAGATCGGCCACGAGACGTGAGGCGTGGGCGAACAGGAAGTCGCCGGTGAGGATGGCGACGGTGTTGTCCCAGCGGGCGTTGACGCTCTGCGCGCCGCGCCGCATGGTCGCCTCGTCCATCACGTCGTCGTGGTAGAGGGTCGCGAGGTGCACGAGCTCCACGGCCGCGGCCGCGGTGATCACCGACTCCCGGCCGCCGTTGCCGAACTGCGACGCCAGCAGCGTGAACAGCGGCCGGAATCGCTTGCCGCCCGCCTCCACCAGGTGCCGGGCCGCCTCGTTGACGGCCTGGACGTCACTGCGCACGACGTCACGCAGCACGTCCTCGACATCGCGCAACCCGGCGACGAGCTCCCGCAGGAGCTGCTCATCGGCGATCTGCAGCCCGACTGCAGCGCGCAACTCCTCGATGGCGCCATCACGCACTGACACGTCGTTCCGCCCTCTCGGCACTGGGTCACGGTCGCCACCAGCCTAATGGCAACCGTTGACGCGCCGATCACCCGCTCGACCTGCGCAGACGTGATGCTGCCGACACCGCCGCGCAAACGATTGCGCGGCGGTCGGCGCGGCCCCGCGCAGGTGCTTGGGCGGGTGGCCGCCGCCCGCGTCACGGGGTGTCCGGCGCGCCTCAGCCGAGCGCGAAGCCCCCGGCGCCCGCCCAGTCGAGAGCGAACGCGGGCAGCACCCCGAGCAGCAGGGTCACCACGACACCCAGCGTGATCGCCGCCGTGGTGAACGCCCCGGGAACGCTGACGGTCGGGCCCTCCGGTGCGGGCTCGGAGAAGTACATCAGCACTACGACGCGCAGGTAGAAGAACGCGGCCACGGCACTGAAGACCAGCGCGATCACCACGAGCGGAGCCATGCCGTCGGACAACGCCGCCGAGAACACCACGAACTTGCCGACGAACCCGCTCGTCAGCGGGATACCGGCCAGCGCCAGCAGCAGGAACGTGAACACCGCCGCCAGCAGGGGCGAGCGCTTCGCCAGGCCTGCCCACGCCGAGAGGTGCGTCGCCTCACCCGACGAGTCCCGCACCAGCGAGATCACGCCGAACGCCGCCAACGTCGTGAACCCGTAGGCGAGCAGGTAGAACAGCGTCCCGGACAGGCCGTCGTCGGTCAGCGCCATCGTGCCGACGAGCAGGAAGCCGGCGTGTGCGATCGAGGAGTAGGCGATCATGCGCTTGACGTCGGTCTGGGTGAGGCCGAGCACGGCACCGATCGCCATCGAGACGATCGCGACGGCCCACAGCACGCCGCGCCACTCCCAGCTGGTCGCCTCGAACGCGACCGTGAGCACCCGCAGCATCCCGCCGAACGCGGCGACCTTCGTGCAGGCGGCCATGAACGCGGTGATCGGGGTCGGCGCGCCCTGGTAGACGTCCGGGGTCCAGGTGTGGAACGGGCCGACCGAGCCCTTGAACAGCAGACCCACCATGAGCAGGCCGAGCCCGGCGAAGAGCAGCGTGTCCGACCGGTCGGTGCCCGCCGAGGCGTTGGCGATGTCGGCCAGCCGCACCGAGCCCGCGTAGCCGTACAGCATGGCCAGGCCGTAGAGGAAGAACGCGCTCGCGAACGCCCCGAGCAGGAAGTACTTGACAGCCGACTCCTGCGACAGCAGCCGCCGCCTGCGGGCGAGCCCGCACATGAGGTACAGCGGCAGGCTGAGCACCTCGAGCGCGATGAACATCGTGAGCAGGTCGTTGGCCGCGCAGAACGCCATCATGCCGCCGAGCGCGAACAACGCCAGCGGGAACACCTCGGTCTGCATGCCGGTGGAGCGGACCTGGGCCCGGTCCTGCACGGTGCCCGGCGCGATGCCCGCCTGCGCGACGAACGCGCCACCCGGCTCCACCGAACGGTCGGCGATCAGCAGCAGTGCCGCCACCGCGAGAGCCAGCAACGTGCCCCACAGGAACAGCGCGGGCCGGTCGACCGAGAGCGTGCCGCTCAGCGTGGTGATGCCCCGTTCCGGCGCGTCACCGGCGTAGGCACCGAGCGCGATACCCGCCGCGGCCAGCGCGGCCAGGCTCAGCACCACCTGGCCGGGCCACCGCTGCGGTTTGGGCAGGAACGCCTCGAACAGCACCCCGATGCAGGCGGCACCGAGGATGATGACCATCGGCAGGATGGCGGCCCAGTCGATGGCGGGCGCGTCGATGCGTTCCACCTGCTGCTGGACGAGATATACGTTCACGGCTGCTGGCTACCTTTCCTGCACCGCTGTGACGTCGTTGACTGTCGCTTCCACCGACGGGGTCACCGTGTCGAGCACCGGCTTCGGGTAGAGCCCGAGCCCGACGATCAGCACCACGAGCGGTGCGAGCACCGCGATCTCCTTGCCGGTCAGGTCCGGGATGGCCTTCTTCGCCCCGACCTCGGGAGCCACCGCGGTCCCCGGTCCGCCGCCGGCGCCCACGAGGGCGTCACCGCGCACCGGGCCGGTCATGATCCGCTGGTACAGCCACAGCACGTACGCCGCGGCCAGCACCATGCCGACCGTCGCGATCGTCGCGTACGCCGGCTCGGTCTCGAACGAGCCGAGCAGCACCAGGAACTCGCTGATGAACGAGTTGGTGCCCGGCAGCGACAATGTGGACAGACCGGCCACGAGCAGCATGCCGCCGAGGATCGGCGTCACCTTGGCCATGCCGCCGTAGTCGGAGATCCGGTTGGACCCGCCGCGGGCGGCGATGATGCCCACCACCAGGATCAGCATGCCGGTCGCGAGGCTGTGGTTGAGCATGTACGTCGCCGAGCCGGCCACCGACTGCGGCGTGAACGCGAAGATGCCCAGTGCGATGAATCCGAAGTGGGCGATCGAGACGTAGGCGACGAACCGTTTCATGTCCTGCTGCCCGGCCGCCAGGATCGAGCCGTAGAGCACGCCCGCGACCGCGAGCACGAGCACCAGCGGCGCCAGCCGGTCGCTGGCCTCCGGGAACATCGGCAGGCAGTAGCGCAGGAAGCCGAACGTGCCGACCTTGTCCAGCACGCCGACCAGCAGCACCGTGACCCCGATGGGCGCCTGGCTCGCGGCGTCCGGCAGCCAGGTGTGGAACGGCACGAGCGGCGCCTTGATCGCGAAGGCCAGGAAGAACCCGAGGAACAGCCAGATCTGCGTTTCCACCGGAGCGTCGCGGACAACGCTGACCAGCGTGGCCCAGTCGAACGTCCCCTCGCCGAGCTCGTCGGCGGCGAGCGAGTAGGCGCCGATGGCCGACGCCAGCATGATGAGCCCGCCCAGGAACGAGTACAGGAAGAACTTCACCGCCGCGTACTGCCGCCTCGGCCCGCCGTAGCCGCCGATGAGGAAGTACATCGGGATCAGCATGATCTCGAACAGGACGTAGAAGAGGAACACGTCGGTCGCCGCGAACACGGCGATCGTCAGCGCCTCCTGCACGAGGATCAGTGAGAGGAAACCTCCGGCGCTGCGCCCCTCGGGAAGCCTGTCCGTCGAGTGCAGCAGGCCGATGACCACCGGAACCAGCAGCGCGATGACGGCGATCATGACGAGCGCGATGCCGTCGATGCCGAACGAGATGTGGACGCCGAACGCCGGGATCCATTCCATCGACGACGCCTGCTGGATGCGTTCGCCACCGGGGTCGTAGCTCAGCCACAGGGGAACGACCAGCGCCAGTTCCACCAGGGACACCGCCACGGCGGTGAGCGTCGCGAGGCGGTCGTCGGCACGCAGCGCCGCGACCGCGAGCGCGCCCACGAGGGGCAGCAGGACGAGTGCGAGCAGCCAGGTCATGCGAACCTCACCATCAGCAGGGCGGCGACGATCAGGACTGACCCGCCGAGCATCGACAGCGCGTACGAGCGGACGAATCCGGTCTGGAGTCTGCGCAGGCGACCGGATCCGCCGCCGAGTGCGGCCGCGATCCCGTTGACTGCGCCGTCGACGCCCCGGTTGTCCAGGAACACCGCGAACCGGGTCAGCCAGAGGCCGGGCGTGGCGACGAGGGCCTCGTTGAGCGCGTTGCCGTAGAGATCCTTGCGGGCCGCCCGCACCGGCCAGGACACGTTCTGCGGCCGCTCGACGGAGGTTTCCCTGCGCCCGAACAGCAGCCACGCCAGACCGACACCGAGCGCGGAGATCAGCACGGTCAGCCACGGGATCAGGGCGTGCGGCAGCACGCCGTGCTCGCTGTGGGCGAGCTCGCCGACCGACGGCAGCAGGAACTCGGCGAGCGTGTCACCGGTGATCAGCAGCGCACCGGCAGCGACCGAGCCGACGGCGAGCACGATCATCGGCACGGTCATCACCGGTGGCGACTCGTGCGGATGGAACTCGCGGCCGTCCGCCGAGCGGGCCTCGCGCCAGCGTTCCTTGCCGAAGAACGTCAGCAGCACCAGCCGGGTCATGTAGAAGCCGGTGATCCCCGCCGCCAGCAGGGCCGCGCCGCCGAACACCCAGCCGCGCCAGCCTTCCTGGCCGAATGCGGCTTCGATGATCGCGTCCTTGGTGTAGAAGCCGGACAGGAACGGGAAGCCGATGATCGCGAGGTAGCCCAGCCCGAACGTCACGGCCGTGATCGGCATCCGCTTGGCCAGGCCGCCGAACTTGCGCATGTCGACCTCGTCGTTCATGGCGTGCATGACCGACCCCGCGCCGAGGAACAGCCCGGCCTTGAAGAAGCCGTGCGTCAGCAGGTGGGCGATGCCGAGCGCGTAACCGAACGGCCCGAGCCCCACCGCGAGCATCATGTACCCGATCTGGCTCACCGTGGAGTACGCGAGCACCTTCTTGATGTCGTCGTAGGCACAGCCGATGATCGACCCGAGCAGCAGCGTGAACGCACCGACGAGCGTGACCACGAGCCTGCCGTCCTCGGTGAGGTTGTAGATCGGCGCGGCGCGGGCGACGAGGTACACGCCCGCGGTCACCATGGTCGCGGCGTGGATGAGCGCCGACACCGGAGTCGGGCCCTCCATCGCGTCGGGCAACCACGCCTGCAGCGGGAACTGGCCCGACTTGCCACACGCGCCGAGCAGCAGAAGCAGCGCGATGGCGGTGACCACGCCCGGCGAGACGTCGCCGATGCCGGCGAACACCTCCGAGTACGAGGTGCTGCCGATGTGCTTGAACATCAGGAAGATCGCCAGCGCCAGCCCCACGTCCCCGACGCGGTTCATCAGGAACGCCTTCTTCGCCGCCGTGGCCGCCGACGGGCGGTCGGTGTACCAGCCGATGAGCAGGTACGAGGCCAGACCGACACCCTCCCAGCCGAGGTAGAGCGTCACGAAGCTGTTGCCCAGTACCAGCACCAGCATCGAGGCGACGAACAGGTTCAGGTACCCGAAGAATCGCCGCCGGCTCGCGTCCTCGGCCATGTAGCCGATCGAGTAGATGTGGATCAGCGCGCCGACACCCGTGATGAGCAGGACGAAGGTCACCGACAGCGGGTCGATGCGCAGTCCGAGGTCGACCTGCAGTGCCTCGACGGGAATCCACGAGTAGACCGTGGTGTCACTGGCCTCGGACAGCGACTCGCCGAAGAACAGCGCCAGGCCGTACACGAAGGACGCGATGACCGTCGCGCAGCCCAGCAGGTGCCCCCAGGCGTTGGTGCGGTTGCCGCCGACCAACAGGACGAGGGCGCCGAGCGCGGGAAACGCGATCAACAGCCACGATGATGCGATCACAGGAGCCGGCTCCTAGTACTTGAGGAGGTTGGTGTCGTCGATGGAGGCCGAGCGGCGGGTGCGGAAGATCGCCATGATGATCGCCAGGCCCACCACCACTTCCGCGGCGGCCACGACCATCACGAAGAACGCCATCACCTGACCGTTGATGTCGCCGTTGATGCGGGCGAAGGTCACCAGGCTCAGGTTCACCGCGTTGAGCATCAGCTCGATGCACATGAACACGACGATCGCGTTGCGCCGCACCAGCACGCCCACCGCGCCGATCGTGAACAGCAGCGCCGACAGCAACAGGTAGTACGTCGGTGTCATGGCCGCTCCTCCCCGTGGTCCGCGGTGTCCGGTTTCTCCGAGCCGACGAGCGCGTGGGCGTCCGGTTCCGGCGTCTCACCGGTGACCTGGCGCCGTTGCGCCTCCAGCCGCGCGGTCGGGGTGGACTCGATGAGCTCCGACAGCGACTCCGGCGCGATCGACCCGTCCGGCAGCAGCGCCGGCGTGGCGACGGAGTTCGACGTGGCGAACACGCCCGGCCCCGGTTTCGGCGAGGGCCGCTCGTACTCGCCGCGGAACCGCGCCACCACCAGCTCACGCTGGGAACGCCTGCCCGCCTTGGAATGCCGGTCGGTGAACCCGAGCACCATCGCCCCCATCGCGGCGGTGATGAGCAGTGCCGACGTCAGTTCGAAGGGGAACAGGTAATCGCTGAAGATCATCCGGCCGAGCCCGCCGGCGCCGCCACCCTCCTCTGTCCACGGGTTGAGCGGCTCCGCGGCCCCGACGTCGACGAACGCACGGGTGAGCGCCCCGGCCAGCACACCGGCCACGCCGATGCCGAGCACCGCCGCCGCCAGCCGTTGCCCCCGGAGCACCTCGACCACCGAGTCCGACGACTCGCGGCCCACCATCATCAGCACGAACAGGAACAGCATCATGATCGCGCCGGTGTAGACGATGATCTGCGTGAACCCGAGGAACGGCGCCTGCTGGACCAGGTAGAGCATGCCGAGCGAGAGCATCGTCAGCACGAGCCACAGCGCGGAGTGCACGGCGTTGCGCGCGAAGATCATGCCCAGCGCGCCCGCGACCGCGATCGGGCCGAGCACCCAGAACGCGACGGCCTCGCCGGTCGAGACGGTCGCCTGCGCGCCCGCCTGGGCGAGAACCAGCGAAGTCAGCGAACTCATTGCATCGCCTTCTCTTCGGACGTTTCGACGGTCTCGCCCGACGGCACGCCACGGTCGCGCGCGAGCTCCGGGCCGTTGACGTAGTAGTCCTGCTCGTCGTCACCGAGCCGCATCGGGTGCGGCGGCTGCTCCATGCCGGGCAGCAGCGGTGCGAGCAGGTCCTCCTTCGTCCAGATCAGCTTCTGCCGGTCGTCGTCGGCCAGCTCGTAGAAGTTGATCATCGTGAGGGACCGTGTCGGGCACGCCTCCACGCACAGCCCACAGCCGATGCAGCGGAGGTAGTTGATCTGGTAGTCCTTGCCGTACCGCTCACCCGGCGAGTACCGGGCCTCCTCCGTGTTGTCGCCGCCTTCGACGAAGATCGCATCCGCCGGGCACGCCCACGCGCACAGCTCGCAGCCGACGCACTTCTCCAGGCCGTCGGGATGCCGGTTGAGCTGGTGGCGGCCGTGGTAGCGCGGCGCGGCGGGCGCACCGATCTCCGGGTACTCCTCGGTGGCCACCTTCTTGAACATCATCCCGAAGGTGACGCCGAAGCCCTTGATCGGATCAAAGATCCCCATCGGAACCCTCCTTGGACGAGCCGAGCGCGGCCGGCTTCTTCTCCTCGGACTTCGCCTTGGCCCGCAGCGCCTTGCGGCGCGGCGTCGTGTCCGGGACCTTGAGGTCCAGCGGCGGAACGGGGTGGCCCCCACCGGTCAGCGGAGCCGAATCCTGCTGCGGCACCTGCTTCTCCGGGATGAGCAATGTCAGCAGAACGACCACCACGATGACGATGCCGCCGATGACGAGGATCTGTCCGGTGGAGACGTTGCCCTCGTTGCGGACCGCCCGGATCGTGGCGATGAGCAGCAGCCACACCAGGGCCGCCGGCACCAGGACCTTCCAGCCCAGCTTCATGAACTGGTCGTAACGGAACCGCGGCAGCGTGCCCCGCAGCCAGACGAACAGGAACAGCAGCCCGCCCATCTTGACGAAGAACCACAGCACAGGCAGCCAGCCCTGGTTCAGCGGCGAGTCGAGCCCCACGAACGGGAACATCCAGCCGCCGAGGAACAGCGTGGTCGCGAACGCCGAGACGATCGCCATGTTCGTGTACTCGGCGAGGAAGAACATGGCGAACTTCATCGAGCTGTACTCGGTGTGGAAGCCGCCGACCAGCTCGGACTCGGCCTCGGGAAGGTCGAACGGCGCACGGTTGGTCTCGCCGACCATCGAGATCAGGTAGATGAGGAAGCTCGGCAGCAGCAGGTAGAAGTACCAGCCGTTCTCCTGTGCCGCGACGATCCCGCTGGTGGCCATCGACTGCGCGTACAGCACGACGCCCAGGATCGCCAGCCCCATCGCGATCTCGTAGGAGATCACCTGCGCGGCCGACCGCATGCCACCGAGCAGCGGGTACGGCGAACCGGACGCCCACCCGGCGAGCACGATGCCGTAGACGCCGACCGACGCGCCCGCCAGGATGAGCAGCACGCTCACCGGCAGCTCGATCAGCTGCAGCACGGTCCGCTCACCGAAGATCGAGACCTCGGGACCGAACGGGATCGCGGCGAACCCGATCAGCGCCGGAACCACCGCGATCACCGGTGCGAGGAAGTACACCTTGCGGTCGGCGGTCTCCGGGATGACCTGTTCCTTGAACGGCAGCTTGATCGCGTCCGCGACGGACTGCAGCATGCCGAACGGGCCCACCCGGTTGGGGCCGGGCCGGTTCTGCATGCGGCCGACGATCTTGCGCTCGGCCACGATCATCACGACCGTGACCAGCGGGCCCACCAGCATGAGCACGACGGCCTTGAGCAGGATCAGCCACAGCGGGTCGTCCGCCAGCAGCTGGGCCCGGGTCAGGGGCTCCTGCGCCTGCGCGAGGAACGGCGTCAGCGTCGTGGACGTCACTGTGCACCTCCGGCCGCGATCGACACCACGGCACCGTGTCCCGCGCCGAGCGTGGCGCGGAGTTTCGACCCCGGCGAGTTCGCGGGCAACCACACCACGCCGTCCGGCAGGTCGGCGACCTCGACGGGTAGCGTGACCGAACCGCGGTCGGTGGAGACGGTGACCCGGCCGCCGAGTCCGTCCGCGGTGGCGCGCGACATCCGCGCCACCACCCGCCGGGCGGTGCCGGCGAGGTGCGGCTCGTCCATCTGCAGCGTCCCGGCGTCGAGCAGCTGCCGCCAGGTCGCCAGCACGGCCTGTCCGGGTCCCGGCGACGGGGCCGGCTCGTGCGGCACGTCGGGCGCGGTGACCGGGGTGCGCCGCATGCTCAGCCGCTCGAGGTCACCCGCGGCCGCGGCCGGGGTCTGGGTGAACAGGTCGGCGTCCATCTCCACGCCAAGGGTGTCGAGCACGCGGCAGTCCGGCAGCGCGCCCGTGCCCTCCAGCGTCACCGAGAACTCGCGGCGGCGGCCCTCCCAGTTGAGGAAGCTGCCCGACTTCTCGTCGATCGCCGCGATGGGCAGCACCACGTCGGCGTACTCCGTGACCGCGCTCGGCAGCATCTCCAGGCTCACCACGAAGCTCGCGGTCTCCAGCGCCCGGCGGGCCAGCTCCGGGTCCGGCAGATCGTCGACGTCGAGACCACCGACCAGCAGGCCGTCGAGGTCGCCAGCCTCCAGTGCGCGCAGGATTTCGCCGGTGTCACGGCCGGCCCGCGCGGGGATCGAGCCTTCCGGCAACTGCCACGCCCGTTCCACCTCGGCCCGCGCGTCCGCATCCGTCACGGCGCGGCCGCCCGGCAGCAGCGTGGGCAGAGCCCCGGCCTCGACGCCACCGCGCTCGCCCGCGCGGCGCGGGATCCACGCGAGCTGCGCGCCGGTCCGCTCCACCAGCCGGTGCAGTGCCGAGTACAGTCCCGGCACCTCCGCGGCCCGCTCGCCCACCAGCACGACGGCGCCGGGTTTGCGCAGCGCCTCGTCGACGTCCGGGGCGTGGTCCGCGATGCCCTCCACGGCACTCGCCTCGGCACCCGGCAGACAGGCCAGGAGCTCGCCGAACGTCTTGCTCACGGCGGGCGTACTCCACTGTCCGATGTGGACGACCTTGGCGCCGTGCTTGCGGGCGCCCTTGCGCAGGCGCAGGAAGACGGCAGGCGCCTCCTCCTCGGGCTCGAACGCCACACACAACACCAGCGGCGCGTGCTCCAGCGCGGTGAACGTGACCCCGTTGTCCGGCGTCGTCCCGACGACGTGGGTGGCGAGGAAGTCCAGTTCCTCCGCCGAGTGCGCCCGGGCGCGGAAGTCGATGTCGTTGGTGCGCAGGGCCACGCGGGCGAACTTGCTGTAGGCGTAGACATCCTCGACGGTCAGCCTGCCGCCCGGCAGCACGCCGGCACCCTTGCCGTCCCGGGCCTTCGCCAGTCCCTCGGCCGCGACCCGCAGGGCCTCCGTCCACGGAGCCTCCCGCAGCTCGCCGGTGGCCGGGTCACGGACCAGCGGCCTGCGGATCCGCTGCTCCGCCGTGGTGTAGCGGAAGGCGAACCGGCCCTTGTCGCAGATCCACTCCTCGTTGACCTCCGGGTCCTCGCCCGCGAGCCTGCGCATCACCTTGCCGCGGCGGAAGTCGGTGCGCTCGGCACACCCGGACGAGCAGTGCTCGCACACGCTCGGCGACGACACCAGGTCGAACGGCCGCGACCGGAACCGGTACTGCGCGCTCGTGAGCGCACCGACCGGGCAGATCTGGATGGTGTTGCCGGAGAAGTAGCTCTGGAACGGCTTGCCCGCACTCGTGTGCGAAGCCCGGTCGTACAGCTCGGCCGTCTCCGCCGTCCCGATCTGCTGGTGCGCGCCCCGCTCGAGCAGGTCGATGAACGGGTCGCCCGCGATCTGTGCCGAGAACCGCGTACAACGCTGGCAGAGCACACACCGTTCGCGGTCGAGCAGCACCTGCGTGGAGATCGGCAGCGGCTTCGGGAATGTACGCTTCTGGTCGCGGAACCGGGATTCCGGCCTACCGTGGGCCATCGCCTGGTTCTGCAGTGGACACTCGCCGCCCTTGTCGCAGATCGGGCAGTCGAGCGGATGGTTGATGAGCAGGAGCTCCATCACACCCTGCTGTGCCTTGTCCGCGACCGGCGACGTCTTCTGCGTCTTGACGACCATGCCGTCCGCGACGGTCATCGTGCACGACGCCTGCGGCTTCGGCATGGGCCTGCCGCCCATCTCCACCTCGACGAGGCACTGGCGGCACGCACCCGCCGGATCGAGCAGCGGATGGTCGCAGAATCGCGGAATGACCGTGCCCAGCCGCTCGGCGGTCCGGATGAGCAGCTCGCCCTTCGCAGCGATGACCTCCTCGCCGTCGATGGTCAGCTTGACGTAGCCCTCGGGTACCTCCACCTTGGGCTCTTCCGGCGCCATCGTCATGCCTTGGCTCCCACCAACTCGCGCTTGTTGCTCTCACACAGCGCCAGGAACTCGTCCCGGAAGTACTTGATGCCACTGGTGATCGGGCTGACCGCGCCGTCACCCAGAGCGCAGAACGACCGGCCGAGGATGTTGTCGCAGACATCGAGCAGCGTGTCGATGTCCTCCTCGGTGCCCCGGCCCTCGACCATGCGCTCGAGGATCTGCGCCAGCCAGTACGTGCCCTCCCGGCACGGAGTGCACTTGCCGCAGGACTCGTGCTCGTAGAACTGCGTCCACTTCATCACCGCCCACGGCACCGACACGGTCTCGTTGAACACCTGCACCGCCGTCGTACCGAGCATCGAACCCGCCTCGGCGGCGCCCTCGAAGTCCAGCGGGACGTCGAGGTGCTCCGCGGTGAACAGTGGGGTCGACGAACCGCCCGGCGTCCAGAACTTCAGCGGGATGCCGTCCTTCATGCCGCCGCAGAGCTCCAAGAGCTCCCGCAGCGTCGTGCCGAGCGGCGCCTCGTACTGGCCGGGCCGTTCCACGTGGCCGGAGATCGAGTAGATCTTCGGCCCCGGCGACTTCTCCCGCCCCATCTGGCGGAACCAGTCGGCGCCGCCGTTGACGATGTAAGGCACGCTCGCGATCGTCTCCACGTTGTTCACCGTCGTCGGCGCCGCGTACAGCCCGGCCGCGGCGGGGAACGGCGGCTTGAGGCGCGGCTGGCCACGGCGTCCCTCGAGCGAGTCGAGCAGCGCCGTCTCCTCACCGCAGATGTAGGCGCCCGCGCCCGCGTGCACCGTGATGTCGAGGTCGAAGCCGGTGCCGAGGATGTCGCGGCCGAGGTAGCCCGCGCCGTACGCCTCGCGCACCGCCGAGGTGAGCCTGCGGATCGGGTGCAGCGCCTCACCTCGTACGTAGATGAAGCAGTGGTGCGAGCGCATCGCGTACGCGGCGATGATGCAGCCCTCGATGAGCGAGTGCGGATCCGCCATCATCAGCGGAATGTCCTTGCACGTGCCCGGCTCGCCCTCGTCGGCGTTGATGACGAGGTAGTGCGGCTTGTCCTCGTTCGGCGGCATGAACGACCACTTGACGCCGGCCGGGAACCCCGCGCCGCCGCGACCGCGCAGACCCGCGTCCTTGATGAGCTGCACCAGCTGTTCCGGGGTTCCGGCAAGTGCCTTGCGCAGCGCCGTGTAGCCCTCGAGCTTCTCGTAGGTCGACAACCGCCACGACTGCGGCGAGAGCCACCGCTTCGTCAGTACCGGGGTAATCGGATCCGCGCTCATTTCGCCTCCACAGCATCCATGCGGGACACCCTCCCCTGCTGTGGCGAAAAAGCGTGCCACAGCGGGGGCCCACCCCCGTCGGCTCCATGAGCAGGAAGAAGAGCAGTGTCGCTCATTTCGCCTCCACTGTGTCCTGCGGGACACCCGCACCCGTCGGCTCCATGAGCAGGAAGAAGAGCAGTGTCGCTCATTTCGCCTCCACTGTGTCCTGCGGGACACCCGCACCCGTCGGCTCCATGAGCAGGAAGAAGAGCAGTGTCGCTCATTTCGCCTCCACCTCGGGCAGCGGTACGTCCTCCGCCATCGCCGGCGCCGTCCAGCCCCGTTCCGCGGCCAGCTGAGCCCCGCGCAGCGTCTCGACGGCCTGCGACGGACCGTCGACGTCGATGCGGAACTGGTCGTCGTCCTCCGGAAAGAACCCGGCGAGCTGCCGCTCCACCGACTTGAAGTCCGACAGCGGCGCGCCGCGCGTCGGCGCCGGTTTCTCCCCGCGCCGCAACGAATCGACCAGCTCGACGGCCTTTTCCGGGGTCTGGTTGTCGTAGTACTCGTAGTTCACCTGCAGCACCGGCGCGAAGTCGCACGCGGCCAGGCACTCGGCGTGCTCCAGGGTGATCGAGCCGGGCTCGCCGGGCGTGCCCGCCGTCTCCTCGTGCCCCAGCGGTTTCCCGTCCTCGCCGAGGTGCTCGGCGAGCTGCCGGTAGATGGCGTCACCGCCGAGCGCCGCGCACAGGGTGTTGGTGCACACGCTCACCAGGTGCTCGCCGCACGGCTTGCGCTTGTACATCGTGTAGAAGGTGACGACCGCGCTGACCTCCGCCTCGGAGAGCCCCAGCTGCTCAGCGCAGAAGGCCACGCCTTCCTGGCTCACGTAGCCCTCCACCGACTGCACCAGGTGCAGCATCGGCAACAGCGCCGACCGCGACTGCGGGTAGCGCGCGATGATCTCCCTCGCCTGTGCCACGACGTCCGCGCCGAACGTCTCGGCAGGCGGCTCGTCGGTGAGCATGCCTTCCTCTCGTACCGGCGAGATCGCCATGACGTCGACGTCCTCGCCGGCCGCGGCGTGCGTCCGCTCGGCAGGATCGCGCCCGGGCTTCGGCGTCGGCGACGGCTGCTGCGACGGTGTGGTCATCGGTCCACTCCCCCCATCACCGGGTCGATCGAGGCGATGGCCGCGATGACGTCCGCGACCAGGCCGCCCTCCGCCATCGCCGGCATCGACTGCAGGTTCACGAAGCTCGGCTCCCGCACGTGCACCCGCAGCGGCCGGGTGCCCCCGTCGGACACGAGGTGGAAGCCCAGCTCGCCCCGCGGCGACTCCACCGGCGAGTACACCTGGCCTGGCGGCACGCGAAAGCCTTCGGTGACGAGCTTGAAGTGGTGGATGAGCGACTCCATCGACTGGCCCATGATCTTGCGGACGTGTTCGAGCGAGTTGCCCATGCCGTCGCTGGAGATCGACAGCTGCGCGGGCCAGGCGATCTTGCGGTCCTCCACCATCACCGGGCCCGGCTCCAGCTTGTCCAGCACCTGCCGGACGATCCGCAACGACTGGTGCATCTCCTCGACGCGGATGAGGTAGCGCGCCCAGCAGTCCGCCTCGGTCGAGGTCGGCACGTCGAACTCGAACTCGTCGTAACACGAGTAGGGCTCGACCTTGCGCAGATCCCACGGCAACCCGGCCGAACGCAGCACCGGGCCGGTCACGCCGAGCGCGATGCACGCGTCGAGCGGGAGGTAGCCGACGCCCTTGAGCCGGTTGCGCCAGATCGGCTGGCCGGTGAACAGCTTGTCGTACAAGGGAAGCCGCTCGTCCATCACCTTGCAGAACGCGGTGACCTTCTCGTGGAAGTCGGCCGGCATGTCCTGCGCGAGCCCACCGGGCCGGATGAACGCGTGGTTCATGCGCAGTCCGGTGAGGTGCTCCAGCAGGTGCAGCACCTCCTCGCGCTCCCGGAATCCGAGCGTCATCGCCGTGGTGGCGCCCAGTTCCATGCCGCCGGTGGCGATGTAGACGAGGTGGGAACCGATGCGGTTGAGCTCCATGAGCAGCACCCGCAGCAGCTGGGCCCGGCGCGGCACCTCGATGCCGAGCAGCTTCTCGACGCCCAGGCAGTAGCCCATCTCGTTGAACAGCGGCGAGAGGTAGTCCATGCGGGTCACGAACGTGACGCCCTGCGTCCACGTCCGGTACTCGCAGTTCTTCTCGATACCGGTGTGCAGGTAGCCGATGACCGACCGCAGCTGCGTGACGGTCTCGCCCTCCATCTCCAGCACCAGCCGGAGCACGCCGTGCGTCGACGGGTGCTGCGGGCCCATGTTGATGACCATGCGCTCGTCGTGCGTGGCGTCGGAGAGGACATCGTCCCAGTCGCCGCCGGAGACCGTGTAGACGCGGCCCTCGGTGGTCTCCCGGTGCTCGGCGTAGCGGGCGCGCTCGGCACTGGCACTGCCCTCGGGTGTGGTGTCGGTGCCGGTCGTCGCGTCGGCGATGCGATCGCTTGTGGTCATGAGTACGACCTCCGCTGATCGGGCGGCGGGATCTCCGCGCCCTTGTACTCCACGGGAATCCCGCCGAGCGGGTAGTCCTTGCGCTGCGGGTGCCCGTCCCAGTCGTCGGGCATGAGGATGCGGGTCAGTGCCGGGTGACCGTCGTAGACGA
Organism: Prauserella oleivorans; assembly: GCF_042685745.1. Lineage (NCBI taxonomy): Bacteria > Bacillati > Actinomycetota > Actinomycetes > Pseudonocardiales > Pseudonocardiaceae > Prauserella > Prauserella oleivorans. Next base: position 310,288 of record NZ_JBHUNT010000001.1, read on the forward strand.
TCCCGAACATGTCCCACGCCTCCCGCTCGTGCCAGTCGGCCGTCGGGTAGACCTCCACAATGGACGGAACGTGCGCGTCGTCCACATCGAGCGTCACTTCGAGCCGGATCCGCCGCCGGTACGTCATCGACAGCAGGTGGTACACGGAGTGCAGCCGCTGCGGAACGTCCTCCCCGTAGTCCACACCGGACACCGAGGTGCACATCTCGAAGCGCAGTCCGGGATCGTCGCGCAGCACCCGGCAGATGGCGACCAGGTGCTCCCGGTCCACGTAGAAGGTGATCTCGCCGCGGTCCACGGTCACCTGCTGGATCGCCTCGGCCGGGATCCCGTTGTCGGCCAGTGCCGCGTAGAACTCGTCGGCGAACTCGTCGAACCACCCGCCGTAGGGACGTTCCGCCGGCGGTGGCGAGTAGGCGGGAAGCCGCAGGCCGCCGTAGCCGGACGTGTCGCCGGGCCCGGACACACCGAACATGCCCTTGCGCTCGCGCCCCGCGATCACCGGCTCCGCGGGCCGCGCGGGTTCGGAACCGCGCGGTTCGAGTCCGGACTCCGGGCGGTCGGCGCTCGACTGCTCGCCGCCCGGTTCCGGGTGCCCTGCACCGTTGTTCTCTGGGCCGTTCTCAGTCATCGTCGACCTACTTCTTCGCGTACTTGACGGACGACGGGACGATTTCGGTCCGCGCCCCGCTCTCCGCCCGCAGCTGGGCGCGGCGCGCGTTCAGCGGCTCGTCCTGGATCTTGGCGTGCAGCTTGAGAATCGCGTCGAGCAACATCTCCGGCCGTGGCGGGCAGCCCGGCAGGTACATGTCGACGGGCACGATGTGGTCGACACCCTGCACGACGGCGTAGTTGTTGAACATGCCGCCGGACGACGCGCACACGCCCATCGCCAGCACCCAGCGAGGCTCGGCCATCTGGTCGTAGATCTGCCGCAGGACCGGAGCCATCTTCTGCGTCACCCGGCCGGCGACGATCATGAGGTCGGCCTGCCGCGGGGTGGCGCTGAAGCGCTCCATGCCGAACCGCGCGATGTCGTAGCGGGACCCGCCCGTGGTCATCATCTCGATGGCACAGCACGCGAGCCCGAACGTGGCGGGCCACAGCGAGTTCTTGCGCGCCCAGTTGACCACGCTTTCCAGCTTGGCCAGCAGGATTCCGTTGGGGAGCTTCTCCTCGATGCCCATGACCTCAGTTCCAATCCAGGCCGCCGCGCCGCCACACGTAGAAGTCGGCGATGAAGAACGTCGAGATGAACAGGGCGACCGCCGCGAGTCCCCACAGGCCCAGGGCATCCGCCGACACCGCGTACGGGAAGAGGAACACCATCTCGATGTCGAACAGGATGAACAGCATCGCCGTGATGTAGTAGGCGACGGGCATCCGGCCCGAGCCGACGAGCGGCTGCGGTGACGGTTCGATGCCGCACTCGTACGCCGAGACCTTGGCCTTGTTGTAGCGGCTGGGACCGACGAGCGGGCCCAGCAACACGGAGAACACCGCGAAGGCGAGCGCGAGCACGATCAGAAGCACCAACGGCAGGTAGATACCGATGCCGGCTTCCTCGCCCTGTGCCAGCACCACCCCTGCCGAGGCAACCGAGGAGTTCACTGCGGCACCATCCTTTCCGCGCCGCTGCGTATCGGACGTGTGTTCTGTGCAACTGCTGGCGGCACACTAAGGGATCTAGCTCACACCGCCTTGGGTTAGGACACCCTTACACCACGTGTTCATCCACCTCTGTCACCGCTGCCAGCCCGTTCGTTGCTTGTGAAACACTTCACAATCTCCTCTGCGCGGTTGTGAAGCGGTTCACAAAGCATGGCGCCAGTGTAGGACGCGAGTCACACGCTTGTCGCTAGTCCTGGTGGTATAAGGGCACCCTAAGTTGACGCGTGCACACACGGCCACGCACCGTGGCCACAACCCGCACTACCTGCGCAAAAACGATCTCCGGACAATCCGGACCCGTCGAGTACGACTGTACTGTGAGCTATCCCACGTTCAGGCGCTCGGCGTGACGCGCGCCAGCAGCGAGATCAGCCGGTCGACGCCGTCGCCGCCCTTCGCGTCGTAGCAGCCGGACAGGCCCTTGTAGACGAGCGGGATGATCGCGTCGATCCGCAGCCCGTACTTGGTCGCCGCGCGCATGATCTTCGGCTTGCCGATCAGCTTGGCGAACACGTTGCCGAGCCGGTAGTAGCCGCCCATGAGCTCGGACAGCGCGCGTGGATAGCCGGCGAGCGCCCGCTCGCGCGACGGACCCTCGGGCCGCGCGAGCGCCTGCAGTACGTGCTCCGCCGCGAGCTGCGCCGACTCCATGGCCGCCGAGATGCCCTCGCCGTTGAACGGGCTCACCATCCCGCCCGCGTCACCGAGCAGGAGCATGCCGTCGCGGTAGTGGGGCGTGCGGTTGAAGCCCATGGGCAGGCCGGCACCGCCGATGCGGCCGACGGCGTTCTCCTCGCGGTAGCCCCATTCCTCGGGAGTGGAGTCGAGCCACGACCGCAGCAGCGCCCGGTAGTCGATGTTGCGGAACGACGCCGAGGTGGACAGCATCCCGAGCCCGACGTTGACGGTCCCGTCGCCGAGCGGGAACGCCCAGCCGTAGCCCGGCAACAGCTTCGGCTCACGCGGGTCGCGCCGGTCCCAGAGCTCCAGATGCCCCTCGATGTAGTCCTCGTTGTGCCGCGGGCTCTTGTAGTAGCGGCGCACGGCGACACCCATCGGCCGCTTGTCGTCCTTCTCGATGCCGACCGACAGCGCCAGCCGCGCCGACACGCCGTCACAGGCGAGGACGAGCGGCGCGCGATAGGTCACCGGGCGCTTGTCCGGGCCTGCCTTGCCCTCGACGCCCACGACGCGACCGGTCCGTTCGTCGGTGATCGCGCCGGTGACCGTGGTGCGTTCCTGCAGCCGCGCGCCCGCCTTGACGGCCGTCTTGGCGAGCAGGTCGTCGAAGTCGTGGCGCGTGCGGGAGACGCCGTAGGGCGGGTAACTCGTGAGCTCGGGCCAGTCGAGCTGGAGCTGCAAATCGCCGGTGATGATGCGCAGGCCCTTGCTGTACGTCCAGCCCGCCTCGGGGCTCAGATCGAGGCCGAGGTCGATGAGCTGTTTCACGCCGCGCGGCGTGAGGCCGTCGCCGCAGACCTTCTCGCGCGGGAAGGTCGTCTTCTCGAGCAGCAGCACGTCCACGCCCGCGCGGGCGAGGTACGTGGCGGCGGTCGAGCCGGCGGGGCCGGCTCCGACGACGATGACCTCGGCGTCCTGAGTCATGCTTCGAGTTCACCACGACCGTGGGCGGCGTGTCGCTCGGGGGTGCGAGGTGCCGATCCCGCTCAGGACGGCGCCGGAGCCGTCGGCTTGCGGGCGCGGTGGACGGCGACGACGCCGAAGGTGAGGTTCAACCACTCCACCTGGGTCCAGCCCGCCGACGCGATGATCTCGCCGAGAGTGCGCTGGTCGGGCCACGTGAGCATCGACTCGGCGAGGTAGCCGTAGGCGTCGGGGTTGGAGGAGGCGCGGCGGCCCAGCCACGTCATCGTCCGCAGGATGATCTTGCGGTAGACGAAGCGGATCGGCGCGAAGGTCGGGGTCGACACCTCACACACCACGAGCCGGCCGCCGGGACGCACGACGCGCAGTATCTCGGCGAGCGCGGCCTTGGTGTCGACGAAGTTGCGGATGCCGAACGAGATGGTCGCCGCGTCGAAGCTGTCGTCCGCGAACGGCAGACGCAGCGCGTCGGCGGCCACCATCGGCACGCCCCGGTGCAGGCCGCTGCGGAGCATGCCGAGGGAGAAGTCGGCGGCCACGCACCACGCGCCGTTGCGAGCGTACTCCTGGGTGGACACGCCGGTACCGGCGGCGAGGTCGAGCACCCGCTCCCCCGCGCGGGCGTCGAGCGCCTTGGCCGTCGTGATGCGCCAGCGCCGGTCGAAGCCGAACGTCATCACGGAGTTCGCGCGGTCGTAGCCTGCCGCGACTCCGTCGAACATGGCGGCTACTTCGCGAGGATCCTTGTCGAGGCTCGCTCGGGACATGCCAAGAGAGTAGCCGTGACGGGACGCGTCGCCGTTCAGGCCGTGGCGGGAGCGTCTCAGCCGCCCAGCACAGCGAGCATCCCGCTCACCGACCGGGGCCAGGTGAACTCCTCCGCCCGGGCGCGGGCGGCATGCCTGCGCTGCGGTTCGGGACTGTGCAGCAGACCGGTGACGGCCGTGGCGAAGGCGGACGCGTGATCGGCGACGGCCGCGCCACACCCCGGCCGGACGATCTCCCGCAGCGCCGACGACCGCGACACCACCACCGGCGTGCCCGACGCGAGGGCCTCCAGTGCCGCCAGCCCGAACGTCTCGTGTGGACCGGGGGCGAGCGAGACGTCGGCGTTGGCGAGCAGGCGTGCCACGTCACCGCGGTCGGCGACGTAGCCGAGGAACGTCACGGGAAGCCCGCGTGCCCGCCGTTCCAGCGCCCGCCGTCTCGGTCCGTCACCCGCGACGACGAGCCGCACCTTGGCGCCGCTCTCGGTGAGCTCGGCGACCGTGTCCACGCTGCGCTCCACGTGCTTCTCCGGCGACAACCGGCCACAGTGGACGATGAGGGCGTCGGCGTCCGCCGCGAGGGTGCGCCGGAGCCGGTCGTCGCGCAGGGCGGGCGTGAATGTGCGCAGGTCCACACCGAGTGGTACCCGCTGCACGTTCGGGGCGCCGATGCGGTCGAACTCGCCCCGTGCGAACGCCGTGGTGCACACGACCTTGTCGTAGCTGGCGGCCATCCGGCGGTTGGCGACATCGGCGACGCGCCTGGCGACCGGACCGGGCAGCAGGAACTGTTCGAGGAGCCGGTCGAGCCGCTCGTGGGAGATGACGACGCTCGGCACACCGTGCCTGCGCGCCCAGGTGCCCATGCCACGCAGGGTGAGCCGGTCGGACACTTCCAGGCGGTCCGGAGCCAGTGCCTGCAGCAGGGTGCGCACCCGCCACGGGTCGACGGCGCGGTACCCGCCGGTGCCCGGGATCCTCGGCGCGGGCAGGGCGATCCGGCGGACGCCGGTGGGCAGGGTCTCGTCGGCGTGCCGTGGCCCGGGAACAACGAGCGTCACGCGGTGCCCGCTTGCGACGTAGCCCGCGCCGAGGTGGTGCAGCGCCGTCCGCAGCCCGCCCGAGCGCGGGCCGTAGAAGTTGGCGAGCTGGACGATGTGCATCACGCCGCCCGCAGGACCCGCCCTCGCACCGCGTCGTAGTGGCCGACGAGTTGCTCGCACACGGCGGGCCACGTCCGGCCGAGTACGGTGCGCCGTGCCCTGGCACCCATCCGCTCGCGCGTGCCGGCGTCGCGCAGCAGGTCGACGGCCTCCGGCAGCGCCGCCATGAATTCCGCGCGCTCGGGTGGCAGGAGGTATCCGGTGCTGCCGTGGTCGACGAGGTCACGCGGCCCGCCCGTGGCCGGCGCGAGCACCGGCAGCCCCGACGCCATGGCCTCCTGCACGGTCTGGCAGAACGTCTCGTGCGGGCCGGTGTGGACGAACACGTCCAGGCTCGCGTAGATCCTGGCCAGGTCGTCGCCGAACCGCGCGCCGAGGAACTCCGCGTCGGGCAGGCGGGCGCGCAGCGGGTCCAGGTCGGGCCCGTCGCCGACGACGACCAGCCGCACGCCGGGCACACCGCCGAGTGCCGCCAGGCGGTCGACCTCCTTCTCCGGAGCCAGCCTGCCGACGAAGCCGATCACAAGCTCGCCGCCGGGCGCCAGCCGTGCGCGCAGTCCGGCGTCGGCGTGGGCCGGGTCGAATCGCTCGATGTCCACCCCGCGGCCCCACCGGTGCACACGTGGGACGCCGTGCAGCCGCAGTTCCCGCACCGAGTGCGTGGAAGGCGCGAGCGTGCGGTCCGCGCGCGAGTGCAGCCTGCGTACCCACCGCCACGCGGCCCGCCCTCCGAGGCCGAGGCCGTACGCGGCGGCGAAGCCCGCGACGTCGGTCTGGTACACCGCCACCGTCGGCACGCCGAGCCGCCGCGCGGCGGCCAGCCCGCGCGCCCCGACCACGAACGGCGACGCCAGGTGCACCACGTCCGGCGCGAAGCCGGCCAGCGCGGTCAGCACGGTCCGCGTCGGCACGCCCACCGGCAGGGAGTTGACGACGGGCAGGTCGACGGCGGGGATCCGCACCACCGGCGCGCCCCGGTACTCGCCGGGTCCGGCGCCCGGAGCGACCACGAGGACGTCGTCGCCGCGGGCGCGCAGGTGCTCCACGACCCGCAGCACGGAGTTGGTCACGCCGTTCACCTGCGGCAGGAAGCTCTCGGTGACGATGGCGACTCGCACGCCGAGCACTGTCGCAACCGCCGAAATCGACGCGGCCACGCTCACGTAACGGCCAGCCCAACGCCGCCGGAACTCTTCGGGCAGCCGTAACCCACGCGAGTCGTCGTCCAATGGCGAGCGACTCGTCATCTGCGCTTCGCGTGCCGGAAACTCGTCTTGTCCATGCTGGAGAGGCATGACGCTCTTGTCCCGCCTGGCCCGCCCCGTCGAGCCGGGCCTGCTCTCCAAGGCCCTGGAGGTGGCAGGCCGGCTGGCCAACGACGCCACCGACGTGATCACCGCGACCGGGGGCCGCGGAGCGCGGCCGGACACCAAGGACTCGCCGTTCGACTGGGTCACCGACACCGATCGGACGCTCGAACGGCACACTCGCCGCGTGCTCACCGCCGAGTTCCCCGGAATCCCCGTGATCGGCGAGGAGTACGGCTACGACGCCCGCGCCGACCGCGCCGAGTACCACTGGGTGGTGGACCCCGTGGACGGCACCGCCAACTACGTCGCCGGCATCCCGTGGTGTGCCTACAGCCTGGCGCTGGTGGACGCCTCGGGCCCGGTGGTCGGCGTGGTCGCCGATCCCTATCGCGGGCAGATCTACGCGGCCGCGCGCGGGCGCGGCGCGCGGGCCAACGGCAGCCCGCTCGAGTTGCCCGCACGCACCCGCACGGCGGGCGCCATCGTGTGCACCGAGCTCGACCGCAACGGCGCCTGGCCCGGCATGGATGCCTTCATCGAGAACGCCGCCGCCGCCCACGCGGGCGTCCGGATCCTGGGGTCGGCGGCGTTGTCGATCGCGCAGGTCGCGCTGGGTCACGCGGCAGCCGCGGTGCTGCACCGCTACCACGAGTGGGACGTCGCCGGTGCCGTGGCGCTCGCCCGCGAGGCGGGTGCCGTGGTGCTGGACCGGCGGGGCGGCGAGACTCCCCTGCCCACCGACGGCCTGCTCGTCGCGGCGCCCGGCGTGGCCGGCGAGGTGCTGTCCTGGTGGCCGGGCGCCGGCCCGGAGAGCTGAGCGGGGTCGGGTGGCGGGTTCGGGGGTGGCGGGTTCGGTGGGTTTGGCGGGGTTCGGTCGGCCCCGGTGGGTCGGTCGGTCGCGGCGACCCGGTCGGTCCAGGAGGGTCGGTCGGTCGCGGTGACCCGGTCGGTTTCGGTCACCCGGTGACTCCGGCGACTCGCGGTTCCGACGACCCGGTCGGCGCCGATGCCTCGGCCGGTGGCGGTGCTGGGCCCCGTAGTCCGATGGTTTCGACCCACCGTTCGTGTTGCCTGAGCGCTCGTGACGTTGTGCCACGGCCGCCGAGACCGCCAGAGACGTCGTTGCCCTCGACTTGCCAACACCTGAAGGTCGGACACTCCCAGAGCTGCCCGAAGTCGCCAGCGCGCCGTCTTCAGCGCGCCGACGTGGCTGAGCCGACCGTGCGCCCGGCTCCAGCGGGCATGTTATGGCGATCGATACCTGCGCCCAGCCGGGGTGGTGATGTGGAGTTGGCCGGTGTCGGTGAGGTGGAAGTGCCAGCCGGGGGTGTGTTTGGTGCGGTGGTGGCGGCGGCAGAGGCCGATCAGGTTGGCGGTGTTGGTGTCGCCGCCACGCTGGTACGGGACGACGTGGTCGAGGTCGCTGTCGTGGGCGGGGCGGTGGCAGGTGGGGAAGCGGCATTCGCGGTCGCGGACCTTCACATGGTCGGCGGTGACGGCCGGTGGCCGGTAGCGGGTGCGGCCCACGTCGAGCGGGGCGCCGGTGTGCGGGTCGGTGATGATCCGCCGCCAGGTCGAGTTCGGGTCGAAGGCGATGGCCCGCGCGATCGGCGCCGGGAGTGGTCCGTGCCCGGCGAGCTCGGCAGGGTTGGTCGACAAACCGGCCAGGGCGGCGACGTCGATGTACACGAACACCTCCGCCCGCACCGATGCCTCGCCCGGAGTCCCGCTGAGCAGCAGGCCGGCGAACACGTCCGCCCGCAGCTGGTCCATGGTCCGGCCGTCACCGGCGTTGCGCAGCGCCCGGCGCACACCGATCGATCCGCGCATACGCCGCCGAGGCCACCTCGGCGGGCAGCTCGGCGGTCAACGTGGCCATCGCATCATCGCCGTGCCGCAACTCCACCCGCCGTTCCCGCCGCCGCGCCTCCGCCCGCGCCGCAGCACCCTCCGGATCGACCTTGTACACCGCACGGTTCACCATCCGCCGAATCGACGAGGCATCCCGCCCCACCAACCGCCCGGAGACCAGCGCATCCACTTCCCCGGCCATGTCATCGGACAACACCGAGGTTGGTTCCGACACTTTCGACGCCTTGTGCAGATCAATCTCGCCCCGCGACAACGCACCCAACGTTTCGGGAAGCCGGGTCATCAGATCCCGCGCCAATCCTATTTTGATCCGCGCCGCATTCTCCGAAATCGCCAACGCCAGCGCCACTTCCGACGCCACATCCGCAGCATCATCCCGCGACGCCGAATATTCCGCCAAAGCCCGCATCTGCAACGCCTGCAGCCGAGCGATCTCGCGCTCCAGCTCGACCAGGCGCTCGATAGAACTTTCCCCCATGCCCACAATTCTACCGGGAAATACCGAATCATATGGGTGAAGCCGCAAACAACGGAACGTGACCACGATGCCCGTTCCGTGGGGAACTGCCGCTAGCGATCAGACAATGAGCGGTGATGCGTGAAGCGGCAGTTTCCCACGGTGCGCCGAAGGCGTGCCTGAAACCCAACCACCTAGGCAACCAAGGCAACCACACCAATGGTCCCCTGACGGAAATTCCGGCCTTCTGTCAGCGTCGAACGAATTCATTGCCATGGACGGCGCCCACGGCTACCGGAACCGCAGACACGGCGACGGGAACGGCGGACACGGCGACGGGAGCGGCGCACACGGCGATTACCCGCTAGCCCCGAGCCCGGCAACAGCCAGTGACCCGACACGCGGTCTACCACATGCGCCCTACGTGCCCGCCGCCACCGGCTTGGCGCGCCGACGGAGTGTGCCGCCTGCCCGTGAGCGCAGCCACCACAGCAGTGGTCCCGCGACGAGCCAGCTGAAGAGCACCGTCGTTCCCGCGGGCAGGAGGCTGAGCAGCCAGGTACGTCCGGCCACCTTGGCCAGGTCGGGGTTCGTGGTGTCGTACTCGATGCGCACCAGCTGGCCGGCGGTGAGTCCGTCCGGGTAGAGGACGCCGTTGGAGGGGCTGTGAGCCACGCCGTCCGGCGTCTCGTAGCGGATGATCGTGCGGTCGAACACGACTTGCTCCACCTGCGCCGTGGCGGTGCCGGGATTCGCCGCGATGGCCCGGTCGTTGCGCAGGGCCGCGAACACCAACACGGCACACAGCAGCGTGATGACGGCGGCCACACCTAGGACCGCCCACGCGCCGATTCGCCATGCGCGCTCGTTCGCAGGGCTGGTGGGGCTCACCCGGCGAGCATATCGACCGCGCTCACCGATCGGCCGGGCGTTGCCGTCGCGGAGGCCGCCCCGACCGGAACGACCTGCACGACACGGAACAACCGGCACGGCCCGGCCCCGGGCCGCTGCTGGCCGCACAAGCGTCGCGGGTCGCTGGGCACGCCAGCCGCCGGAGCCGGGGCGGCATGCTCCACGAGCCGCCGGTCGACGGGTAACCGGCGAGCCCGCCCGAGGCAGCCGGACGGCCGGGGCCGCCGCCCATCCGGACCCGGCCACCCGCCCGAGGCAGCCGGGCCGCGCGGTCCGCCCCGCCCGTGGCAATTGCACGGCAGCTGGCACACCCCAGCCGCAGCAGTCGGGCAACAGGTGGCCAAACGAGGCCATCCTCCCGCGCCCGGGGCAGCCGTACAGGGGTCGCCCGCCGTGCCCTGCGCTGCCGGAGCAGCGGATCACCAAACGGCCGACGGCAGCTCACCGAGCCGCCCCGACAGCCGCACCGCAAGCCACAGCCCATCGGCGACAGGTAGCCAAACGCCCAAGGCCGCCCACCTGCAGCAATGGCAGCTCACCGAGCCGACCCGACAGCCACACAGCAGGCCACCGACCGCCCGAGCCCCACCGACCCGGCCCCGGAAACCGAGCCTCACCGCGACCCGAGGACCGCGGCCGTCACCGCCTCGCGCAGCCGGGCGTGCAGGTCACGATGCCGGGACCGATCCGCGCGCACCTCCACCACACGCAGGCCCGGCTCGGGAGCCAGGGCCTCGCGGAAACCGGCGAGCGTCTCCGCCCTCCGATACGGCACGTGGTAGCCCGCGCACAGGGCGGCGAGGTCGGCACCGTGCGGGGTGCCGAACACACGTTCGAAGCCGGCGCTGTGTTCGGGCGCGCCCTGTTCGAGCAGGGTGAAGATGCCGCCGCCGTCGTCGTTGAACACGACGATCGTCAGGTCCGGCCGCTCCTCCTCGGGCCCGATGAGCAGGCCGTTGATGTCGTGCAGGAACGTCAGGTCGCCCAGCAGCGCGTACGACGGACCGCGGTGCACGGTGGCGGCACCGATCGCGGTCGAGACGGTGCCGTCGATGCCCGCGACGCCGCGGTTGCGGTGCACCAGCACGTCTGGTCGCAGGCCGCCGACGAGCGCGACGTCACGTGCCGGGTTGGACGAGCCGACCACCAGCAGCGAGTCCTTCGGCAGCTCCCGCACGAGCTCCTCGGCCACTCGCAGCCCGCTCGGCCACGGCTCGGCGGCGAGCGTCTCGTGCACGGCCTGCGTGGCCGCGGCGTCGGCCCGTTGCCAGCGTGCGAGCCATTCCGGGTCGGAGGGCTTGGTCGGCGCGTCGAACCACTGCCCCACCTGACGGACGTTGTGCGCGGGCGCGGGCCAGTCCGAGTCGGGCCGGACGAGCAGCACCTCCACGGCCGGGTCCGACAGCAGCCGCTGCACCTGCCGGAACACCGTCGGCCTGCCGATGCACAGCACCTGCTCGGGCTTGTGCTCGGCGAGGAACTCCTCGATGGCGAGCAGCCAGGCGCCGCCCGAGATCGCGGTCGACCCGCCGAGGCCGAGCCCGCCGGTCTCGGACAGCACCGGCCAGCCGTGTTCCTCCGCCCACTCGCTGGCCGCGCGCGCCCCGGCGTCACAGGCGATGACCAGGCCCTGCCGCGCCGCGGGCACCACGAACGACGGCAGCGCGCCGAAGTCCGGCAGTTCCGTCCATCGGGCACCCTGCGGGCGGCCCTCCAGCGGCTCGTACCAGCCGTCGGCGTCGGAGTCGTCGGGCACGAGCGGCTCGCGGAAGGGCACGTTGAGGTGCACGGGCCCGCAGCGCCACTCGCCGTACGCTGCGTTCCACGCCCGGCACACCTGGCTGCGCCAGTAGGCGTTCTGCCCGGCCCGGCGCTCGGCGACGGCCAGCTCGTCGAAGTAGCGGACGGCCGAGCCGTACAGGTGCTGCTGCTCGATCACCTGGTTCGCGCCGGCGGCGCGCAGCTCGGGCGGCCGGTCGGCGGTGAGCACCATGAGCGGCACACCGGCGCGGTCGGCCTCGAGCACGGCGGGATGGAAGTTGGCCGCCGCCGTGCCGGACGTGCACACCAGCGCCACCGGGCGTCCGGTCCGGGCCGCGATGCCCAGCGCGAGGAAACCGGCGCCGCGCTCGTCGATGCGGACGTGCAACGTCAGCTTGCCCGCGGACGCGGCGTCGTGGAGGGCCAGCGACAGCGGCGCGTTGCGCGAACCCGGGCACAGGACCACGTGGGAGACGGTGTTGCGGACAAGCTCGTCGACGATGACCCTCGCCTGCGCGGTGGAAGGGTTCACGAACGAGCCCCCTCATCAGGCACGTGGACTACACCGAAGCCGATCACGCCTCCAGCGGGACGGACTCTTGCGGCGACTATTCTCCCAGGCGTGGATGACGCCCAGGTATCCGAACTGTTCGACCCGGCCGCATGGACCAAGGTCGAGGGGTTCGATTTCACCGACATCACCTACCACCGTTCCACGGAAAGCCGTTCCGGCAAGCGCGTCGTCCGGGTGGCCTTCGACCGGCCCGAGGTGCGTAACGCCTTCCGGCCGCACACCGTCGACGAGCTCTACCGCGCGCTCGACCACGCCAGGATGAGCCCCGATGTCGGCTGCGTCCTGCTCACCGGGAACGGCCCGTCGCCCCGCGACGGCGGCTGGGCGTTCTGCTCCGGTGGTGACCAGCGTATTCGCGGACGCTCCGGCTATCAGTACGCGAGCGGCGAGACGTCCGACACGGTCGACCCCGCGCGAGCAGGCAGGCTGCACATTCTCGAGGTCCAGCGGCTGATCCGGTTCATGCCGAAGGTCGTCATCGCGGTGGTGCCGGGCTGGGCGGCGGGCGGTGGCCACTCGCTGCACGTCGTGTGCGATCTCACGCTGGCCTCCGCCGAGCACGGCATGTTCAAGCAGACCGACGCCGACGTGGGGTCGTTCGACGGCGGGTTCGGCTCGGCGTACCTGGCGCGTCAGGTGGGCCAGAAGTTCGCGCGGGAGATCTTCTTCCTGGGCCGCGCGTACACCGCCGAGGAGGCGCACGCGATGGGCGCGGTGAACCGGGCGGTTCCGCACGCCGAGCTGGAGAGCACCGCGCTGGACTGGGCGTGGGCGGTGCTGGGCAAGTCGCCGACGGCCCAGCGCATGCTCAAGTACTCGTTCAACCTCATCGACGACGGCCTGGTGGGCCAGCAGGTGTTCGCGGGCGAGACCACGCGGCTGGCCTACATGCAGGACGAGGCCGTCGAGGGCCGGGACGCCTTCCTGGAGAAGCGCGAACCCGACTGGACGCCGTTCCCGTACTACTACTGATGCGCGTCGTCTGGACCGACGGCGGACCGGACTCCGTCGACGAGCTCCGCAGGGCATTGCTGGAGGCACTCGACGGCGGCCCGGCCGTGCTGCCGCTCGACCCGCGCAACCCCGCGGCACCGGAGCTGCGCGACGCGATGGCGCCGGACGAGCCCGTGGAACCGGACACGGCGGTGATCATCCCGACGTCCGGCTCGACGGGCGGGCCGAAGGGCGTGCTGCTGTCGGCGCGGGCGCTGCTGACCTCGGCGAACGCCACGCACGCCCGGCTCGGTGGCCCGGGCCGGTGGCTGCTGGCGTCACCGGCGAACTACGTCGGCGGGCTGCAGGTGCTGACCCGTGCCCACCTCGCCGGGTCGGCTCCCGTCGTGCTGGACACCTCGGCCGGTTTCGACCCGGACGCCTTCGCCGAGGCGGCCCGCGCGCTGTTCCGGCGTCCCGGTCCGCACTACACGGCGCTGGTGCCGACCCAGCTCGCCCGGCTCCTCGACGCGGGCGGCGCCGTCGCGGAGGGGTTCGACGCGATCGTGCTCGGCGGCGCGCGGTTCGACGACCGGCTGCGCGCCCGCGCCGAGGCCGCCGGTGTCCGGGCGATCTCCTCCTACGGCATGAGCGAGACGGCGAGCGGCTGCGTCTACGAGGGCGTGCCGCTCGACGACGTGCGGGTGCGGCTGGGCGCGGGTGACCGGATCGAGCTCTCCGGCCCGGTACTCACCCACGGCTACCGGCTGCGCCCCGACCTCACCGGGCAGGCGTTCTCCCCAGACGGCTGGTTCCGCACCAGCGACCTGGGCCGCCTGCACGACGACGGGCGTCTGGAGGTCCTCGGGCGCGTGGACGACGTCATCAACACCGGCGGCGTGAAGGTGCCGGCGAGCGGTGTCGAACGCGTGCTGACCGCACACCCGGCCGTGCGTGCGGCGTGTGTGGTCGCGCTGCCGGACCCGGAGTGGGGCCAGCTGATCGCCGCGGCCGTCGTGCCCGCCGGGGACCCGCCGCCTGAGGCGGACCTGCGGGCCGCGGTCCGGGAGCGGCTGGGCCGCGCCGCGGTGCCCAAACGGCTGCGGTACGTCTCCGAGTTGCCGCTGATCGGCCCCGGCAAGGTCGACCGCGCCGCGGTGCGGGCCACCCTCGCGGGGTAGCTCTGCAGGCTGGACTCGCACGCCCGGCCCACCGAGCCGCGTTGACCAGGCCAGATCCCCTGCTTGGCTGCTCGCATGGGCCGTTCCGTACGCGGATCGTCGGTGCGAGCGCTCTTCGCGCTGACCGTAGTGCCGGTGGTGCTCGCCCTCGTCCCGGCGCCCGCGGAGGGACGCGCTGCCTCCCGGACGTGGACGGTGGCCGTGCCGCGCAGCGCACCCGCCGCTCCGTTCGCGGTGCACGACGTGGCACCCACCCGCCTCGACATCCCCGTCAACACCGTCACCGCCACGCCGGCGGCGGGCACCACGGTCGACGTCCGGTCACTGCGCCCGGACGGCATGTGGTCGGAGTGGACACCGACGCCCGCGGTGCTGCCGGAGAGCCACGACGTCCAGGTGCGGCTCGTGCACACCGCGGCCTCCGGCCCGGGCACGGTGACGCTGACCGCGTGGCGGGACCCGGCGGCGCGCCCCCGCGCGGCGCGTATGGACACATTCCGCATCTTCGCCACCCGGGAGGGCCTGGTGGGCGGCACGACGGCGAACGGGCACGTCATCCGGACCCGCGATCACTTCGTGGCGCTGCCGTCCCGGCGCGGGCTGGCGAGCCGCTCCGGCGGCGAGTACACGGTCCGGGTCTGCACCGTCGGCGGTCACCGGTGCGCGTGGGCGCCGGTGTGGGACGTCGGGCCGTGGAACATCACCGACGACCACTGGAACGTCGCGCGCCAGTCGTGGCGCGACCTGCCCCACGGGCTGCCGCAGGCGCAGGCCGCCTACCAGGACGGCTACCACGGCGGGAAGGACCAGTTCGGCAGGCGCGTCCGCAACCCGGCGGGCATCGACCTCGCCGACGGCACGTTCTGGGACGCCCTCGGCCTCGCGGCCAACAGCTGGGTGGACGTCACCTACCAGTGGACCGGCTCGGGGCCGTGGGGGACGGTCGAGACGCCCGGGTGGGCGCTCAAGGTCCGCGCGGCCCCGAACGCCGGTGCGGCCCATGTCGGCTACGCCGCCCGGCACGCGCGCGTGCGCGTCGACTGCCACCGGTCCGGCCAGCAACTGCACGGCACGCAGGGCACGACCACGCGCTGGTACCGGCTCGCCCCCGGCAAGTACGTCTCCGCCGCCTACGTCCGCCCGGGTCTGGCCGCCGCCGCCTGCTGACGTGTGCCCGCCGGAGCCGACGGCCGGCCGCGGGTGCCGCGAAAGAACGCGAAAGAATGACGGCATGGCGACAGTCGCAGAGTGGATCGAGGGCGCGCGGCCGCGGACGCTGCCCAACGCCGTCGCACCGGTGCTCGCGGGCGTCGGCGCCGCGGTGCAGCTGGAGGCGTTCTCGTGGTGGCGGTCCTTGCTCGCCCTGCTGGTGGCGCTCGCGCTGATCGTCGGCGTGAACTTCGCCAACGACTACTCCGACGGCGTGCGAGGCACCGACGCCGACCGGGTCGGCCCGCTGCGGCTCGTCGGGTCCGGCGCGGCCGAGCCCAAGGCCGTGCTGGCCGCCGCGCTCGGGTGCCTGGGTCTGGCGGGTGTCCTCGGGCTCGTGCTGGTGGCCGTCAGCGGGTACTGGTGGCTGCTCGCGCTGGGCGCGCTGTGCCTGGCGGGCGCGTGGTTCTACACGGGCGGCAAGCGGCCGTACGGGTACGCGGGGCTCGGCGAGGTCGCCGTGTTCGTCTTCTTCGGGCTCGCCGCGGTGCTCGGCACGGTGTACATCCAGGCGGGCACGGTGAGCTGGGAGGCGCTCGGCTGCGCGGTCGCGGTCGGCTGCCTGTCCTCGGCGGTGCTGGTGGCCAACAACCTGCGCGACATCCCCACCGACCGGGAGGTGGGCAAGCGCACGCTGGCGGTCCTGCTCGGCGACGCCGGGACGCGCAGGCTGTACCTGGCGCTCGTGGCCGTGCCGTTCGTGCTGACGGTGGCGCTGGGCGTCGCGCACCCGCTCGCGCTGCTGGGGCTCCTCGCCGCGCCGTTGCTGGTGGTGCCGGTCCGCGTCGTGGCGGGTGGCGGCACCGGGCGCTCGCTGATCCCCGTGCTGCGGGACACCGGCATGGCGATGCTGGCGTGGGGCGTGCTGACCGGGGCCGCGCTGGCGTTCAGCCAGTGAACTCGCCGGTCTCCAGGAACCGTTGCATGGCCTCGAGGTGCGGCGCCAGGTCCAGGCCGCGCTCGGCGATCCACGCGTCGTTGTAGTAGGTGTTGGCGTAGCGTTCGCCCCCGTCGCACAGCAGCGTCACCACGCTGCCCTGCTCGCCGTTCGCGAGCATCCGCGAGATCAGCGTGAACGCGCCGTAGAGGTTGGTACCGGTGGAGCCGCCCGCCCAGTGCCCGGTCTGCTCGCGCAGGAACCGGATCGCGGCCAGCGAACCTGCGTCCGGCACCTGGAACATCTCGTCGATCACCTCCGGCACGAACGACGGTTCGACGCGGGGCCTGCCGATGCCCTCGATCCGGGACGGCATGCCGGTGGTGTAGTCCCGCGCACCGGTCTGCCAGGCGCCGTAGAACGCCGAGTTCTCGGGGTCGACCACGGCGATCTTCGTCTCGTGGCGGCGGTAGCGCACGTACCGGCCGAACGTCGCACTCGTCCCGCCCGTGCCCGCGCCGACGACGATCCACGACGGGATGGGATGCCGTTCCGCCCGCATCTGGGTGAACACCGACTCGGCGATGTTGTTGTTGCCGCGCCAGTCGGTGGCCCGCTCGGCATGGGTGAACTGGTCGAGGTAGTGCCCGCCGCACTCGGCGGCAAGGCGCTCGGCCTCGGTGTACATCTCCGGCGGCCGGTCCACGAAATGGCACCGCCCGCCGTAGAACTCGATGAGGTCGATCTTCTCCTGGCTCGTCTTGCGCGGCACGACCGTGACGAACGGCAGCCCCAGCATCCGCGCGAAGTAGGCCTCGGAGACGGCGGTCGACCCGCTGGACGCCTCGACGAGCGTGGTGTCCGGGCCGATCTGCCCGTTCACGAGCCCGTAGAGCAGCAACGAGCGGGCCAGCCGGTGCTTGAGCGACCCGGTGGGGTGGACGGACTCGTCCTTCAGGTAGAGGTCGATGCCCCACTCGGGGGGCAACGGGAAGACGAGCAGGTGCGTGTCCGCGCTGCGGTTGGCGTCGGCCTCGATGATCCGGATGGCCTCACGCACCCAGGCGTCGTTCACTGGTCCTCGCCGCGAAGCTGGGCGCGCAGCCTCGCGCGCTCCTTCGCACGCCGCTCGTTGCGGGCGGCGAGGCCGGCGGTCACGCGGGCGTTGAGGTTGCGGAACAGCAGCAGCCCGAGCGGCAGGCCGACCACGAGCGCGACCGCGAGGGCCACCAGCAGTGGCACGCCGAGCAGCAGCAGCACGGCAGCGACCACGGCGACCAGCGCGAACCGTGCGAGAACGTAGAAGGTCAGATCGCGGGCCAGGTGCGTGCCGGGTGGTGCGTCGCTCACGTTCTACGAGGCTACGCCGCCGGTGGCCGTGTCTTCCGGCAGGTCGAGCGCACGGTTGTTCGGACGGCCCTCGAACCGCGTGGACAGGACGACGGTGGTGCGTGTGCGGGCGACCCCGTCGATGCGGCGCAGCCTGCCGATGGTGCGTTCGAGCTCGTCGACCGTCCGCACCCGGACCTTGACCACGAACGCCTCGTCACCCGCGACCGCGTAGCAGCTCTCCACCTCGGGCAACTCGCCGAGCGCGACGGCGACCTCGTCGTCCGAGGCGGTGTCGGTGGGCTGGATGCCGACCAGCGCGGTGACGCCCAGGCCGACCGAGCGCGGATCCACCATGGCGTGGTAGCCGGTGATGACGCCTGCCGCCTCCAGCTTGCCCACGCGCTCGTGCACCGACGACGGCGACAGGCCGACCGTCCTGGCGATCTCGGCGTAGGTGGCCCGGCCGTTGTCCCGGAGTGCGGCGATGATCTTCCGATCGAGCTGATCCACGACCTTGAGGCTAGTCGGGCACTGAGATGTCCGAACCGGCCCTTTTGTCCCTTACTACCTCTTTACCCTCTGACAACCGTTCGAGTACCTGACGGGCGAAGTGCGACGATTGGAATCGTTGGGGACCGGGCACGACGGTAGCTGAACGAGCAGGAGATCCGCCGCGCTCCCGGTAAAGCACTCATGGTGTTGAAGGAGGCGGATAGTGACCGCGACCACGGGAGGACGGCTGCTGACACCGGGCGAGGTCGCCGCGTTGTTCCGAGTGGACCCGAAGACGGTGACGCGCTGGGCGACGGCAGGCCGCATCGGCTCGATTCGCACCCCTGGCGGGCATCGCCGGTTCCGCGAGTCCGAGGTCAACGAGCTCCTCGCGGAGCTGACCACCGACGCTGACGAGTCGAAGCGTTCCTGAAGCCGGGCCTGCGGTGCCCTCCAACGGCGTAGGGCACCCTCCGCGGCCCCCGAACCCGGCAAAAGGGCTAATCTCGTGGGGAACACCATTCCACTCGCGTAGCACCGGAAGGGAGCGAGCATGCTCTACCTGCTCGCGGCGATCGGCGCCCTCACCATTGCCGTGCTGTTGTGGCGAGTCCTCGGCGCCGAGCGAGTCGGCGTGGCGACGCGACAGGCCCCGATCGCTCCGGACGACGACCCGGAGTTCCTGCGCAAGCTCGGCGAGCAGAGCAAGAAGCCGTCGGACGACGACGACAAGAGCTGACCTGTTCCCGGTGCGCGACCCGGCGTCGGCGGGCGCGGCGCCACGTCCGGCGGCGCACACACTGTCACGCGCGTGAAGGGCCCACTCGGCGCGGCCTGAACCACGCACCCGGCGCCGCGTCCCGGAAAACTCGCGCGCTCAGCGGACGATGCGGTCGCTGGCGAAGCCGTCCGCGACGGTAGCCGCGAGTTCGAGCAGAGCGGTCCGCGTGGCCTTCTCCAGCCGGTCCAGGTCGATCTCCGCGCCCTCTTCCAGATGCGGGTCGAACGGAATCCGCACGACACCTCGAGTCCGCGCGGCGAAGTGTGCCGTCAGCTTGTCCAGATCGACCGACCCCGACTTCGGGCGCACGGAGTTGATGACCGTCACCGAGCGCTTCACAAGCTCGCCGTAGCCGTGGGCGTCGAGCCAGTCGAGCGTCGCCGACGCGCTGCGTGCCCCGTCGACCGAGCCGGACGACACGATCACCAGCGAGTCCGCCAGGTCCAGCACACCTTTCATGGCGGAGTGCATCAGCCCGGTGCCGCAGTCGGTGAGCACGATGTTGTAGAAGTGCTCGAGCAGGTCGACGGTGCGCCGGTAGTCGTGCTCGGAGAACGCCTCCGACACGGCCGGATCCTGCTCGCTGGCCAGGATCTCGAGCCTGCTGGACCCCTGGGACGTGTAGGCCCGCACATCGCTGTAGCGCGTGATGCGGTCGGCGTCCCGCAGCAGGTGCCGGACGGTGGCCGTCGTCTCGATCGGGATCTTCTGCGACAACGTGCCCCGGTCCGGGTTGGCGTCGACGGCGATGACCCGGTCACCGCGCAGGGATGCGAACGTGGAGCCGAGCGTCGTCGTGGTGGTGGTCTTGCCCACCCCGCCCTTGAGGCTCAGCAGACCGATCTTGTAGCAGCCGCGCAGCGGCTGGTTGACCCGTGCGATCAGCTCCCGCCGCCTGCGGTCGGCAGGCCCCTCCCCGGGGTTGACGAGCTTGCCCGTGCCGAGGTAGAGCGCCTTGCGCCAGCCCGACTGCGGTGCCCGCTTCACGCGCCGCACCAGCTGCGCGCCGGTGAGGTCGGTACCCACGGCCTGCTGCCGGCCGCGCTGAGGCTGCGGCAGGGGCGGCTGCGCGCCGTTGCCGTGCCCGTACTGCGGTTGCGGGGTCAGCGGCGGGAGGTTCGGGTCATAGCCCGGCTGCTGAGCGGGGTACTGCGCGGCCGGTGGCTGGGCCGGTTGGGCTTGTGGTGGTTGTACCGGCTGCATTGGTTGTGCCTGAACGCCCAGCTGCTGTTGCGCCGGTTGCGCCGGGTGGGCCGTCGAATCCGTACTCGCCTCGGAAAAGAGCGGCGATTCCTGCCCGCCGGGATCGTTGGGTGCGGTCACCGCGTTCATTCCTCCGATGGTTGCGAGGTGTCTCCCCTCTGCCTACGCCTGCGACGTTAACCGCCGGGGCCGCGTTCCGTCAGCCCACTCCGGCATACGAGTGAAGACCCGTGGTCACGAGGTTGACGAAGAACAGGTTGAACACCGTGGCCGCGAACCCGACGACGTTGATGATCGCCGCGCGGTTGCCGCGCCAGCCCGCGGTGGCACGGGAGTGCAGGTACGCGGCGTAGATGATCCACGCCACGAACGCCACGGTCTCCTTCGGGTCCCAGCCCCAGAACCGGCCCCACGCGGCCTCGGCCCACACCGCGCCGCACAGCACGCCGAAGGTGAACACCGGGAAGGCGAACACGGTGGTGCGGTAGGCGATGCGGTCGAGCACCTCCAGCGACGGTAGCTTCCCGGCGAACCGGGCGAACTTCTCCGGGC
The DNA here is from genome assembly GCF_042685745.1 of Prauserella oleivorans. NCBI lineage: Bacteria > Bacillati > Actinomycetota > Actinomycetes > Pseudonocardiales > Pseudonocardiaceae > Prauserella > Prauserella oleivorans. The sequence continues at coordinate 330,940 of NZ_JBHUNT010000001.1, forward strand.
GCTTCTCGTTGCGCGACTTGATCAGGTACAGGATGCTCGCCACGCCCGGCACCAGGAACACACCGGACGACGCCGCGGCCGCCGAGACGTGGATGACCAGCCAGTACGACTGCAGCGCGGGCTGCAGCGGCGCCGCGACCGCGTACAACCAGGTGCCGCCGATGAACATGAGGATCACGACGGGCAGCAGCACGAACATCGAGAGGTGCCGCGCCGGGGCCTTCCGCAGCACCACGAGCCACGCGATCACGGCGACGAGGCACGTGATCATCACGTACTCGTACATGTTGCCCCACGGCACGCGGCTGGTCGCCAGCCCGCGCAGGACCAGCGCCGCGGCGTGCAGCAGCACACCGAGGACGGTCAGCGCCACGCCCATCCGGCCGATCCGCTCGGCCTTGGTCCGCGGAGCCCGCCCCGCCGGCGTGTCGGCCGTTCCGGTAGCCGTGTCCGCCGTTGCGGTAGCCGTGTCCGCCGTTGCGGTAGGCCCGCCGGCACCGACGAGCTCGCGGGTGCGGGTCCGCTCGGCGGCCTGCCTGCCCTTGCGGCCGAACGACTGCTCGACGAGGAAGAACACCATGGCCAGCACGTAGATGGCCACGGCCGTCGTGTAGGACCAGTCGCTGTACTGCGACAGCGTCTCGTTCACCGGCATCAGGATGCCTTTCTGTTCCGGCCGAGGAGGTCGTCCGCGATCCGGGTGAACTCCTCGCCGTACCCGGCTTGATCGGTGCGGGCGAGCCCGCCCACTTCTACTACGGTAAGTCGTTGGTCAACGCCGGTACCGGCAGGGGCGACGCGCACCCACAGTCGGCGCCGCTTGATGAACAGCGACCCGCCGAGGCCGACGAACATCACGATCGCGAAGCCCAGCACCCAGTTCTGCGTCGGGTCGTGCGACACCTGCAACGACACGAACCGCTCGACCCCGTCGAACCGCACGCGCGTGCCGTCGTCCAGCGTCAACGACTCACCGAGGCGCAGGTTCTCGCGCGCGACCTTCTGTAACCGGCCGGAGTCGACCATGGACTGATCGATCTCGAAAATCGACTGCCCGCGCCCGGAGTCGACACCGAGGTCGCCGCGCATGATGTCCACCGCCACCGCGGGATCGTTGAGCTGCGGATTCGAGGAGCTCAGGATGTTCCCGTGCAGCACGGCCGTCGGCGCGAACAGCCCGGTGACCGCGAGCTGGCTCTTCCGGCGCTGCACGGGGTCGGTGATGCCCGGCTGTTCGAACTTCGTCGCGCCCTCCGACAGCCACGTCGTCTGGTCGACCGGCCGCCACTGGATCGTCTGCGTCCGGCTGGTGCCGTCCGGGAAGGTGACCGTGAACGTCGGCGCGTAGCCGTGGCCGAGCAGGTAGAGCCGGTCGCCCGCGGTGCGCAGCGGCTCGTTGACGGCCAGCTGGTACGGCTGCCACGTACCGGCCTCGAGACTCTCCCCCGCCTGGTAGTCGATGTCGGCCTCGTAGGCCAGGGGCTGGCCGTTCGGGGCGAACGTGGCGTGGAAGTCGTTGACACGCACGCAGAACGGGTTCAGTTCGGTGCCGTCGACCCGCAGCCCGGGCTCGAAGGAGTCGTAGTTGTAGATGCCGGAGTTGCAGAACTCCGAGCCGTCGGCCAGCACGATGACCTGGCCCTCGTAGGAGTACAGGGCGCCGAGCGCGAACGTGGCGATCACGCCGAGCATGCCGAAGTGGAACGCCAGGTTGCCCGCCTCACGCGCGTAGCCGCGCTCGGCGCTGAGGCTGCGAACGCCGTCGGCCTCCTCGCGCTCGGTCAGCCGCCAGCCACGCAGCCGGCGCTTCGCGGCCGCGAGCACCTCGTCGACGTCCCCGGGCACCTCGGCGCGCGCGTGGTGCGGCATGCGGGCGAGGTTGCGCGGCGTGAGCACCGGCTTCGCCCGCATCGAACGCACGTAGTCGGCGGTGCGCGGCACCAGGCAGCCGACGATCGACACCATCAGCAGCAGGTAGATCGCCGAGAACCAGACGCTCGAGTAGACGTCGAAGAACTGCATCCGGTCCAGCAGCTCGCCCCACCAGCCGTTGCGCTCGATGTAGGCCCGCGTCTCGGCCTCGTTGATCGAACGCTGCGGCAGCAGGGCACCGGGCAGAGCGGCGAGCGCGAGCAGGAACAACAGCACCAGGGCGGTGCGCATCGACGTCAGCCCGCGCCAGGTGTTGCGCACGAACGCCAGCGCACGGCGCGTGGGCGTCGGGCGGTACTGCTCGCGCTCGGGGCTCAGGGTGCTGGTCACAGCGGCAGCCTCGTGTCGGTGATGAATGCGTCCCGCAGCCAGCCCACCAGCTCGCCCCACATCCCGGTGACGAGCAGGATCCCGACCACGAGCAGCAGCCCGCCACCGAAGAGCTGGACGCGGCGGCCGTTGCGACGTAACCAGTCGGTGGCGCTGACCGCCCACCGGGCACCCGCCGCGATGAGCAGGAACGGCACGCCGAGGCCGATGCAGTAGACGAGCACCAGCAGGAACCCGCGGGCGCCCGTGCCGCCGCTGGCGGTGGCGATGGCGAGCACACCCGACAGCGTCGGCCCGATGCACGGCGTCCAGCCGAGGCCGAACACCGCGCCCAGCAGCGGCGCGCCCCACAGCCCGGCCCGCGGCACGTGGTGGGAGCGGAGGTCCTTCTGCAAGCCGGGGATCAACCCGAGGAACACCAGCGCCATCGCGATGGTGAGCACGCCGCCGATGCGTTGCAGGGCCTCCATGTTGACGGCGATCGCGTCGGCCAGCCACACCAGGCTGCCGACTCCGGCGGTGAAGACGACCGTGAAGCCCAGCACGAACAACGCGGCGGCGCCGACGACGGCCCGGCGGCCCTGCTTGGGGGTCTCGTCCGCGCGGACCGCGGGAGCGTCCGCGCCGACCAGCGCGGCGAGGTAGGCCAGATAGCCCGGAACCAGCGGCACGACACACGGCGACGCGAACGACACGGTGCCGGCGAGCAGGGCCACCACCGCGGCGAGCAGCAGCGGGCCGGACATCGCCAGCTCGGTCGCATTCACGACCCTCAGCGTAAGGAATGGGTTTCCTGTGAAGTCCGCTGGGCCCCGTCACCTGCGCCGATGCGGCCCAGGTCACTGGATCGGGGCGCCGGTGCGCCCGCGGACCCGACGCGCGTCAGCGCTCAGCGGCGAGCTCACGCACCACCGGGAGGAGGTCCTCGGCGAGCAGCTCCCGCAGGTACACCGCCGCCACGCGGCCCTGCCTGTCCACCACGATCGTCGACGGCACCACGTTGCGCGGGTACCCGGTCAGTTGCAGCAGCGACCGCCCGGACGGGTCGTAGATCGACGGGTACGTCAGGCCGCGGTTACGCATGAAGTCCTGCGGCGCGGCCCGGTCGAAGTCCCGCACGTCCACGCCGAGCACCTGCACGCCCTGATCGCGCATCCGGTCCTGAACCTTCTGCATCTCGGGCGCCTCGGTGCGGCACGGTCCGCACCACTGGCCCCAGATGTTGACCACCACGACCTTGCCGCGATAGTCGGAAACGGCGATCCGCTTGTCCTGGTCGAAGAGGTCCTCGCCGGCCAGCTCCGGCAGCGGCTGCCGCTCGGCACCCTCGTACCGGATGTCGGTCTGGCCGCCGGGTGCCACGAAGTTGAACGAGCTGCCCCCGGGCGACGAGCAGCCCGCCATCAGCAGCAGCACGGCTCCCAGGACGGCGGCGAACAGACGGCGGGCGGTCATGCGCCGGTCACCGTCGGATCGGTGTGGCCGGCCGGTTCGCTGTAGACGATCTCGGTGAGCGCCTCGCCGTCGAACACCAGGCTGGTCAGCGACGCGAGCGAGCACTGCCGCCTGCGCGGGTCGTGCCAGAGCCGCTTGCCTTCGAGGAACCGGCGCACCGTCCAGATCGGCAGCTGGTGGGACACGCACAGCGCCTCGTAGCCCTCGGCGACCGCGCGCGCCCGGTACACCGCGCCCAGCATCCGGCGGGCGATGTCGATATACGGTTCGCCCCACGACGGCAGCACGGGGTTGCGCAGCTTGCTCCAGTGCCGAGGCTGCCGCAGGGCACCGTCGCCGACGCTCACGTGCAGGCCTTCGAACTGGTTGGCGGCCTCGATGAGCCGTTCGTCGGTGGCCACGTCCAGCCGGTGGGCCGCGGCGATCGGCGCCGCCGTCTCCTGCGCCCGCTCGAGCGGTGAGGCCACCACGTGCACCAGGCCGTGCCCCGCCAGCGCCTCGGCGACGGTCAGCGCCTGCTGCTTGCCCCGCTCGGAGAGGCTGAAGCCGGGCATGCGGCCATAGAGCACACCCGTGGGGTTGTGCACCTCGCCGTGGCGAAGCAGGTGGACGATCGTCCGCGTCATGGCCGCTCCGGCTCGGTGGCCGCGGCCGCCGCGCGAGCCGCAGGCCCGACCGCCGACTCGATCACCTCGAACGCCGCGTCATCCATCGCCGCGTTGACGAACCATGCCTCGAAAGCACTCGGCGGCCCGTAGACGCCTGCGTCCAGCAGCGCGTGGAAGAACGGGGCGAACCGCCACGTCTGCGTCGCCGCGACCTCGGCGTAGTTGCGCGGCCGGGTCTCGCCGAAGAAGACGCTCACCAGGTTGCCCGCGTAGGAGACGGTATGCGCGACGCCCGCCTCGGTCAGCGCGTCGTCGAACAGGGTGCCGAGCCTGCGGGCGTTGGCGTCGAGGGCGCGGTAGACGTCGTCGTCCGCGGCCCGCAGGGTGGCCAGGCCCGCGGCGACGGCGACGGGGTTCCCGGACAGCGTGCCCGCCTGGTAGACGGGGCCGCTCGGCGCGAGCTTCGCCATGACGTCGGCGCGCCCGCCGAACGCGGCCGCGGGCAGCCCACCGGACATCACCTTGCCGAACGTGTAGAGGTCGCCCGGCACGCCTTCCAGGCCGTACCAGCCCGCGGCCGAGACCCGGAAGCCCGTCATGACCTCGTCGATGATGAGCAGCGCGCCGTGGGCGTGCGCGATCTCCCGCAGCTGGGCGTTGAAGCCCTGCGCGGGCGGGACGGCGCCCATGTTGCCCGCGGCGGCCTCGGTGATGATCGCGGCGATCGAGTCGGGGTTCTCGGCGAACGCCTGGCGTACCGCGTCGACGTCGTTGTACGGCACGACGATCGTGTCGGCGGCCTGCGCCCCGGTGACGCCGGGCGAGGTGGGCAGGCCGAGCGTGGCGATGCCGGATCCGGCTTGGGCGAGCAGCGCGTCGACATGGCCGTGGTAGCAGCCGGCGAACTTGACGATCTTGCTGCGACCGGTGAACCCGCGGGCCAGCCGGATCGCGCTCATCGTCGCCTCGGTGCCGGAGTTGACCAGGCGCACCTGCTCGACCGGCTCGACGCGGCGGATGATCTCCTCGGACAGCTCGACCTCGCCGATCGTCGGCGTGCCGAACGACAGGCCGGCCGATGCGGCGTCGCGGGCAGCCTTGACGACGGCCGGGTGCGCGTGACCGAGGATCATCGGTCCCCACGACGACACGAGGTCGACATAACGGTTGCCGTCGACATCCCACAGGTACGGACCCTCGCCGCGCACCATGAACCGCGGGTCGCCGCCGACCGCGGCGAACGCCCGCACCGGCGAGTTGACGCCGCCCGGCGTGGCCGCCGTGGCCCGTTCGAACCAGGACCTGGACTGCTCAGTGCTGCTTGCGCCTGTCACGGCTGCCAGTCTCGCAAAAGCCCGTCAGGCCTCGTCAGCCCGGCCTTCCTGGCGTGACGTGCGGTACCTGCGCCGCCGGGCGCGCACGCCGAGCATCAGCTGGCGGACCGCGTCGAGCACGAGCACCCCGCCGACGGCGGCCAGCCCGACGGCGATGCCGATGCGATCACCCGCGTAGACGCGCGACACCAGCTCGGTGCCGTCGTCGAGCCGTACGGTGACCGTACGGACGGCGGCGCCCCAGCTGAGCACGGCACCCCACCCGGCGAGCCCGGCCACCAGCAGCTCGACGGCCGCGACCGCCAGCCGCCACGGCTGGTGCAGCCGCGCGTTCGGCTGTCCGGACGTCACGGGCAGAACGACCTCACTCACGGCGCGAGTTTCTCACGCGCTGTTTCCTCGCCTGCGCCAGCGCCTCGCGGAGTGCGCCTGCGTCACCGGCCCAGGCGACGACGTGGCTGCCGTCGGTCAGTGTCAGCGGCACGGCCTCGTACCGTCGCGGCACCGTGAGCCCGCCGCCCAGCACGCGGGTGCCCGGCTTCGGGGCGCCATCGGACACGGCGGCGATGTCGGCGATCTTCAGGTGCTCCTGACCCTGAGTCAGGTGGGTGCCGGTGACGCGGACGCGGAGGAACCGGCGCCGCGCGTACACCCACACGGCGTTGAGCCAGAGCAGCCCGACGCCGGTGATGATCCACATGAGCGTGTGCGGGCGGTCCCCGATGGCCAGCTCGACCAGCAGCCCGGCCGCGGCGATCAGCGGGCCGAACAGCATCGGCCAGCGCGGCGCGCCCGGCTCCGCGTAGAGCTCGGCGGCCGGGTCGGTGTCCGGCTCGCGGGTCGGGTCGGCGGTCACAGCGACTTCGGCACCTTCGGGTAATAGTCCTGCACGGTCGGCAGGTACAGCAGGGCCGTGGCCACCAGGGCGAGGAACGCCGCCGCGAGCGTCACCAGGTTCGAGAACAGCAGCAACTGGAACAGCAGCAGGACCACCGCGAGCACGGTGAGCACGGTGCGCGCCGAGCGGGTGCCCTCGCGGGCCTTGTAGGCGAAGAGCGCGAAGAGGACCGCGAACACGACGGCGCCCACGAACAGCGTCCACAGCAGCGTGGTGGTGCCGGAGGCGATCTGGTCGGTGGTGATGCGCTCGTCGTTGTTCATCTCGACGAGCGTGTCGATGATCTCCTGCTTGGCCGTGAGCGTCAGGCCGAAGCCGGCGATGAGGACGAGACCGGCCACCAGAAACAGCGCGAACGAGACCTTGACCGGCGTCGGCGGGTTCACCTTCGGGCGTTCGTCTCCGGGCAGGCTGGGCGCGGGCGGCAGGCCCCGGGCGCGTCGCTGGTCGTCCGTTTCGTCTGCATCGCTCATCTGACGGACTCTAACCGCTCGCGACCCGCCCCGGGCAGACCGTCCGGCCGTCACCGGCGAGGTGCGACACGGCGACGCAGACGGCAGACACGGCGACGCAAGCGACCGACACGGCTACCTGGACGGCAGACACGGCGAGGCTCAGTCGAGCCAGCCGGCGGCCTCGGTGGCCCAGTAGGTGAGGACCATGTCGGCGCCCGCGCGGCGGATCGACGTGAGCACCTCGAGAATCGTGCGTTGCCGGTCGAGCCAGCCGTTGGCGGCGGCGGCCTCCACCATCGCGTGTTCGCCGGAGATGTTGTACGCCGCGACCGGCACCGGCGACATCTCGGCGGCGGCCTTGATGACGTCCAGATAGGACAACGCGGGCTTCACCATGATCGCGTCGGCGCCCTCGGCGAGGTCGAGCTCGATCTCGTGCAGCGCCTCGCGCGCGTTGCCCGGATCCTGCTGGTAGGTCTTGCGGTCGCCCGTGAGCTGGGAGTCCACGGCCTCGCGGAACGGGCCGTAGAACGCGCTCGCGTACTTGGCGGAGTAGGCGAGGATGCCCACGTCGGTGAACCCGGCGTCGTCGAGCGCTCGCCGGATGACGCCGACCTGGCCGTCCATCATGCCGCTGGGCCCGAGCATGTGCGCGCCCGCACGCGCCTGGGCGAGCGCCATCTCGGCGTAGCGCTCCAGGGTGGCGTCGTTGTCGACGCGGCCCGCGCTGTCCAGCACGCCACAGTGGCCGTGGTCGGTGAACTCGTCGAGGCACGTGTCGGCCATGATCACGGTGTCGTCGCCGAGCTCGGAGCGCAGGTCGCGGAGAGCGACGTTGAGCACACCGTTCTCATCGGTGGCGCCGGAGCCGATGGCGTCGTGCACCTTCGGCACGCCGAAGATCATCAGCCCGCCCACACCGGCGCGCACGGCCTCGACCGCCGCCTTGCGCAGCGAGTCCCGGGTGTGCTGGACGACGCCGGGCATGCTGGAGATCGGGCGCGGCGACTCAGCGCCCTCGGCGACGAACATGGGCAGGATCAACTGGCGCGGCCGCAGCGTGGTCTCACTGACCAGCCGGCGCAGCGCGGGCGTGCCCCGCAACCTCCGGGGCCGATGCTCGGGAAACACGCTCTCGACGGTACTCCGCCCGGCGCCGTTCCGGTCACCACGCCCGGGCCGCCGAGGCCGGGCAGGCCCCGGCACGCTCGCCTGCACAGTGCACGCGCTCGGCCGCGCAGCGGTGTGTGAACGCGCGGCCGTGGGCGCCTCACCGTCCAGCACGGACCCCCGCAGGTGGCCCGGGAACCGTCCTCAACAGACGGTTCCGGACAACGTTTTCCGCTCAACCACAACCGTTTTCCGCTCCCGAAAGACCTGGCGTCCGGGTGGGTGGACACGTAGCATGCCCGGACGACGATTGCCGCGGATCACCTCACTCAACCCACGGAGGGTCATGGCCACGATCCACGACGTCGCGAAGCTCGCGGGGGTGTCGACGTCGACCGTCTCCCGGGTGCTGTCCCGCTCGCGATCGGTGCAACCGGAGTCGGCCAGGAAAGTGCTCGCGGCGGCCGAGGAGCTGGGCTACCGCTACAACGCGGTCGCGCGAGCGCTGCGCACCCACCGCTCGAACACCATCGGCATGCTCGTCCCGCAGATCTCGAACCCGTTCTTCCCCGCGCTCGTCGAGGCGGTCGAACGCCGCCTGCAGGCCGAATCGCTCGAGTTGTTCCTCTGCGACTCCCAGCGGGACGTCGAGGTCGAGGCCAGGCGGCTGCGTGCCCTCGTGGAACGCCAGGTGGACGGGATCATCATCAGCCCATACGACTTCACGGCCAGTGCGCCTGCCGTCGCCGACCTCGTCGGCCGGATCCCGATCATCCAGGTGGACCGCCGGGTCGAGGGCTCGCTCACCGACTGGGTCGGCGTGGACGACGCGGCCGGGTTCGCGCAAGTCGTCGATCACCTGGTGGCCACGGGCAGGCGGCGGCTCGCGTTCGTCAGCTCGCAGCTCACCAACTACTCGGCACACGCCCGGCTCTCCGCGATCACCACCACGCTGGACGACCACGGCCTCTCTCTCGCCCAGCCGCCGCTGCTCGGCAGCTTCGAGGTGGCGTGGGGCCTCGACGCGGCGGAGCGGATCGACCTCACGCGGGTGGACGCCGTCGTGTGCGGCAACGACGCGATCGCCCTCGGCATGCTGCGCGGGCTGCGGCGCGCGGGCGTGTCGGTGCCCGGCGACGTCGCCGTCACCGGTTTCGACGACATCAGCTTCGCCGCGATCTCCGACCCGCCCCTCACCACCGTCAGCCAGCGCTGGGACGTGATGGCCGGCGAGTGCGTGCGGCTGCTGCTCGAACCCGCCGGGCGCGGAGCCGCCCGCCGCGTCGCCGTGACGCCTACCCTGCAGGTGCGGGAGTCGACGCCGGACCGGCCGGACACCACACCGGAGGAGCGATGAGCCTGGACGTGCTGAGCCTGACACGGGAACTGGTCGCGGTCGACACCATCGGGCACGGCGAGAGCGACGCCCTCGCCGTGGTGGCACCCCGGCTGGAGAACGCGGGCTTCACCGTGGAGATCATCGAGCACGAGCCCGGCCGCGGCACCCTGGTCGCCGACTGGCACACCGGTCTCGACACACCGCCGTTGTGCCTCTCCGGCCACGTCGACACCGTGCCGCTGGGTGGGGCGCCGTGGCAGCACGACCCGTTCCGCGCCGAGCCGGACGGCGACCGGCTGTACGGCCGGGGCACGAGCGACATGAAGGGCGGCGTTGCCGCGATCGTCGCGGCGGCGTCCAAACTGGCCGCCACCCGGCCGCGCCGCGCGGGGCTCCGGCTGGTGCTCACCGCGGCCGAGGAGACCGGCTCGGCCGGCGCCCGCGCGGCCGCCGACCGCCTGCGCGGCCGCCCGGCCGGCCCGCTTGTGATCACCGAGCCGACCGGCAACGCCGTCCTGCACGGCCACAAGGGCGCCCTGTGGTTGTCGGCGCTGGCCGGCGGGGTCACCGCGCACGGCTCGATGCCGCATCTCGGCGACAACGCCGTGTACAAGCTCGCCCGCGCGGTCGGCAGACTGGAGACGTACGCGTTCGACGCCGAGCCGCACGCGGTGATGGGCGCGCCGACGCTCAACGTCGGCACCTTCCACGGCGGGCTCAACACGAACTCGGTGCCCGACAGCGCCGAGGCGACCATCGACATCCGCACCGTCGCCGGCCAGGACCACGGCAGCGTGCTGGCGAGCCTGGCCGAGCGGGTGGGCGACGAGGTCCGGCTGTCGCCGCTGGTCGACCTGCCTCCCGTGTGGACGGACCCGGCCGACGAGTGGGCGGCGTCGGTGGCCGAGATCGCCCGCGAGATCACGGGAAGCCAGGACAGCGAGCCGCGGGCCGCCAGCTACTTCACCGACGCCTCCGTGCTCACCCCCGCACTCGGCGGCGTCCCGACGGTCATCTGCGGGCCCGGCGAGGCCGAGCAGGCCCACGTCACCGACGAGTGGGTATCGCTGCGCAAGCTGGCCGAGTCGGTGGCCATCCTCGAACGCGTCTGCGTCGCCTGGTGCGGGCTCTGAACAGCACAAGGGCCACCCCCACCGCATCGCGGTGACGGTGGCCCCGGCGCCGATGTCAGGAGCGGCGCGTGCGCTTGGCCTTGCGAGGCGGCGGCAGGGCGCCCTCGGCCCGCAGCTTGGCGGCGTGCGCCGCGAGCGCGTCCACGAGCTCGATCACGTTCGGCTGCTCGGGCTGGACGTCGACGCGCAGGCCGAACTCCGTCGCCGTCTCCGCCGTCTTCGGCCCGATGCACGCGACGAGCGTGCGCGCGTGCGGCTTGCCCGCGATGCCGACCAGGTTCCGGACGGTCGACGACGAGGTGAAGCAGACCGCGTCGAAACCACCGGTCTTGATCATCTCGCGGGTCTCGGCGGGTGGCGGCGCGGCCCGCACGGTGCGGTACGCCGTCACGTCGTCGATCTCCCAGCCGCGGTCCTTGAGCCCGGCCGACAGTGTCTCGGTGGCGATGTCGGCGCGCGGCAGGAGCACGCGGTCCACCGGGTCGAGCACGTCGTCGTACGGCGGGAACTCCGCGAGCAGGCCCTCGCTCGACTGCTCACCGGACGGCACGAGCTCCGGGATGATGCCGAACGACCGCACCTTCGCCGCGGTCGACTCGCCGACGCAGGCGATCTTCACGCCCGAGAACGCCCGCGCGTCCAGGCCGAACTCGGTGAACTTCTCCCACACGGCACGCACGGCGTTGGTCGAGGTGAACACGATCCACTGGTAGCGCCCGTCGACGAGCCCCTTGACCGCGCGCTCCATCTGCGCCGGGCTGCGCGGCGGCTCCACCGAGATGGTGGGCACCTCGTGCGAGGAGGCGCCGTGGCTGCGCAGCCGCTCGGCCATGTCGCCCGCCTGCTCCTTGGTGCGCGGCACGAGCACCTTCCAGCCGTACAGCGCGCGCGACTCCCACCATGACAGCTTCTGCCGGTTGCCGACGGCCGAGCCGATGGTCACGACCAGGGAGCCGGCGAGCTCGCCCGCGTCGGCGCTCAGCGACGCGAGGGTGGTCTCCACCGTGCGCTGGGTGTTGATGGTGCCGTTGGACGTCACCGCGACCGGGGTCTGCGCCGCCATGCCATTCTCGACGAGCTCGGAGGCCGCCTCGGCGAGGTGGCTCGACGTGGCGTGCAGCACGATCGTGCCGGGGGTGTGGGCGAGGCCGGCCCAGTCGACCTCGGAGCGCACGTCCACCTCGGTGTGAGCGCCGCCGAGCGCCACGCCGGCATAGGCCGGAACGGCCACCCCGGGCGACACGCCGGGCACGATGTCGAATACGGCACTGGTCCGCGACACGGCCTGCACCTCGGCCACCACGGCCGGCTGTGTGAGGGGGTCACCGGCCACGAGCCGCAGCACGAGCCTGCCCGCCTTCGCCTCCGCGGTCAGGTCCTTGGCGACGTCGCCGGGCTCGCCGACCGCCGGGCGGACCTCCGCCTCGGGCCCGGCGTAGGCCAGCGCGCCGGACGGCACATCCGGGTCCGTCACCACAAGGTCGGCCTTCGCGAGCAGCTCCTGGGCGCGGACCGTGAGCAGTCCGGCGTCACCGGGGCCCGAGCCCACGAAGGCGACACGCCCCGTGGTCTTGCGTGCGCGGGTCATCTACTTCGTCTCTCCTCTTGGTCGGCCGCCAGGGCACACGACGGCCGAGTTCGTTCTTCTCGTGCTTCTTCGTCAGCGCGACAAGGCGCCGGCACCGAGGTCGAGCAACTCGGCGGCCAGTGCGCGGCCAAGCTTGTCCGCTTCGTGCATCTCGGCCACGGCAGACGCCCGGAGAATCTGGACGGAGTCGCCTTCGACCCCGGTGGCGGCGATCCCGCGCAGCGAAAGGCGTTCGATCACCGACCCCTCGCTGTCCAGGTCTTCCACGACGTCGGCCAATGCGCCGACGGGGGCGCTGCAACCGGCCTCGAGCGCGGCCAGCATGGCCCGCTCGGCCGTCACGGCGACCCTGGTCGCTTCGTCGTCCACGATGGACTGAAGCAGGTGTTCGGTGTCCACGTCGTCGACGCGGGTCTCGACCGCCAGCGCTCCCTGCGCGGGAGCAGGCAGCATCTGGAGCGGGTCGAGTGTCTCGGTGATCTCGTCGACACGACCGACCCGGGAAAGGCCCGCTCGCGCGAGCACGACGGCGTCCAGCTCGCCGGACGTCACCTTGCCGATGCGGGTGTCGATGTTGCCGCGAATCGGCACCACACGCAAACCGAGCCCCAGCGCGCGCAGCTGCGCGATCCGCCGCGGCGAGCCGGTGCCGACGACCGAACCGGGCGGCAGTTCGCCCAGCGTCAGGCCGTCGCGCGCGATGAGCGCGTCCCGGGGGTCTTCCCGCGGCGGCACGGCTGCCAGCACGATGCCCGGCTCCGGCGCGGTCGGCAGGTCCTTGTACGAGTGCACGGCCACGTCGACCCGCTTGTCCAGCAACGCCTCGCGCAGTGCCGAGGTGAACACGCCCACGCCGATCTCGGCGATGGGCGCGCTCGAGCGGTCGCCGGGCGTGGAGACCGTGACGATCTCGACGTCGCACCCGGCGTCGGTGAGCATCTTGGCGATGGTGCCGGTCTGCGCGACGGCCAGCTTGCTGCCGCGCGTGCCGATGCGGATGGTGCGCCCCGCGGCCGCCCCGTCGGGAGCTGCCGGGCGGGCGGAGGGAGTGTCAGCCACGCTTGTCACCGTCGATCTGGTCGTGCTTGGAGCCTGCCGAGGGGCTGGATACGATCGTCGGCGCCTGCGGGTCGAGCTCGAACAGCTCGCGCAGCGCGGTCGCGTAGTCCGTGTCGTTCGTCTCGGCGGCGAGTTGCTTCACCCGCACCGTCGGCGCGTGCAGGAGTTTGTCCACGACCCGCCGGACCGTGCGGCCCAGCTCCTCGCGGACGTCGGGTTCAAGGCCGGGCAGCCTCCGGTCGAGCCGGAGCAACTCGGCGTCGACGACCTCGGCGGCGCGCTTGCGCAGGGCTGTCACGGTCGGTGTGACGGCGGCACTGCGCTGGCCCGCGAGGTAGGCGCGGACCTCGTCGAGGATGATGCCCGAGGCCTTGGCGGTCTGCTTCTCCGAGGTGCCGCTACCGGACTCCTTCATGCGGCGGCGCACGGTGTCGAGGTCAACCAGTGTCACGCCGGGAAGCTCGCCGACACCCGGGTCGACGTCCCTCGGCAGTCCGAGGTCGCACACCACGAGCGGGGCGTCCGGGCGCGGCCGCACGTGGTCGGTGTCGAGCACGGCGTCCTTCGCGCCCGTGCAGACCACGGCCACGTCGGCATCGGCGACAGCGTCGGCCAGCCGGTCGAGCGGCATAGCACTGGCGGGCACGCCCTGCTCGGCGACGGACGCCGCGAGGCGTTCGGCGTTGGCGAACGTGCGGTTGGCCACGGTGATGCCGCCGATGCCGGCCTTGCGCAGCTGCGACGCCGCGAGCGCACCCATCGACCCGGCGCCGACCACGAGCGCGTGCTTGCCCTCGAGCTCACCCGCCGCGGACAGCGCCGCGGAGACGACGGACGCGCCGAGCGCGTCGAGCCCGGTCTCGGTGTGCACACGCTTGCCGACGCGCAGTGTCGTCTGGATCAGCTCGTGCAGGACGCGCCCGACGGTGCCCGCCTCGCGCGCGGTCGCGTAGGCGGCACGCACCTGGCCCAGGATCTGCGTCTCGCCGACCACCATCGAGTCGAGCCCGGAGGCGACGGAGAACACGTGCTCCACCGCCGCGCCCGCGTAGTGCACGTAGAAGTTGTCGTAGAGCTCACCCGGCTCCATGCCCGCCTGGCGGGCGAGCACCTCGGAGATGTCGGCGAGCCCGCCGTGGAAGGTCTCGACGACCGCGTAGGCCTCGATGCGGTTGCATGTCGAGAGCAGCATGACCTCGGAGATGTGCTCGGCCTGCTGCAGCTCGTGCAGCACCTTGGGCAGCTCGGCCGCGGGCACGGACACCCGCTCCAGCGTCGTGAGATCGGCCGTCCGGTGGGACAGCCCGAGAGCGAGGATGCTCATGACGGCATCACCACGCCCTCATCCGCTGCTCCCGGGATCGGATCCTCGACCACCTGGCCGTTCACCTTGTTGTCCGCCCTTCGCGCCACATGAAAGGACAAGATCTGCAGTTCCACCGCCAGGTCGACCTTTCGTACCTCGACATGTTCCGGTACCTGCAGCACCACCGGCGCGAAGTTCAGGATGCACTGCACCCCGCCGGCGACGAGCCGGTCACACACCGTTTGAGCTGCGGCAGGCGGCGTCGCGATCACTCCGATGGAGATCTGGCGCTCCGCACACACGACGGGAATGTCGTCGAGGTGTGAGACGGGTACGCCACCCACCGGCACCCCGATCAGATCCGGATCGATGTCGAAAAGCGCCTCGACCGGAAAGCCCCGACCGGGAAAGCCACCGTAATTAGCCAACGCATGTCCGAGGTTACCGATTCCCACCACGGCGACGCGGTGCTGGCGGGTGAGCCCGAGCGTGCGCTCGATCTGGCCGATGAGCACCTGCACCTCGTAGCCGACGCCACGCGTGCCGTAGGAACCGATGTAGGACAGGTCCTTGCGCAGCTTGGCGGAGTTCACGCCGGCCGCCGCGGAGAGCTCCTCGCTGGACACCGTGGTGCCGCCCTGCTCGGCCATCGCGGAGAGAATCCGCAGGTAGACCGCCATTCGCGCGACGGCGGCCTCCGGGATCGCCTTGACGCGCGCCTCCGGGTCGGCGCCGTTCTCGGTGACGGCGGGCAGCTCAGCGGTGGGGGCGTTGTCGGCGTCGGGCCCGCGCCGGGAGCCGGTGCGCTTGTGCGCGGCGGCTCCGTTGCGCCGGCCCCGCTGTGCCACCACGCTGGCTCTCCTGTCACCGAAATCGAGAGGTAAACCCTTGACCGTGGGCGCGCGACCGTGTTCGATACCGGCGCCGCTCGGTGGCATTACGGTAGTTCATTTGTGAACGCGTGCACAAAGCGGCTGGTGACGGACTTGACCCGCGCCACATTCCGGCGTTTCTGACGGCCTGTCAGCACTTTCACGTCGTGGTGAAGGTGATCTCGTGCCATCCCGTGGCGCCGTCGGGCAGCACGGGCGAGCGCAGCGGTGTCTGCGTGTAGCCCGACCGGTCGGTGGCGCGGCAGGTCAGCCGGTGGTTGCCGGGCCGGGGCACGTCGAGTGCGATCTGCCACATCCGCCACGCGTCGTCGGTGACCACAGTGGACAGCTCGGCCTCGCGCCACGGCCCGGAGTCCAGCCGTGCCTCGACCTTGGCGATCCCCGTGTGCTGGGCCCACGCGATGCCCGCGGCGACCACGCGGCCCGCGAGCAGAGTGCCGAACGCCACCGGCCGGTCGATGCGGGACTGCGTCTTCACCGGCGCCTCGCGTGCCCAGTCGCGTTCGAACCAGTAGGCGCGGCGGGCCTCCCAGGTGGTCACCTCGAGGTCGGTGACCCACTTCGTCGCGGACACGTAGCCGTACAGGCCCGGGACGACGAGCCGGGCCGGGAAGCCGTGTTCGAGCGGCAGCGGCTCGCCGTTCATGCCGAGTGCGAGCAGCGCGCCGCGATCGCGGTCCAGCACGACGGCCAGCGGCGTGCCGCAGGTCCAGCCGTCGGCGCTGGTGGAGAACAGCTGCTCGGCCCCCCGGCCGCACCCCCGCCTCCCGGAGCAGCTCGCCGAGATCGACGCCGATGAAGTTCGCGGTGGAGATGAGCGGCCCGCCGACCTCGTTGGACACGCAGCACAGGGTGATCGTGCGCTCGACGAGCCGGCGGGCACGCACGTCGTCGTAGGAGAGCTCCAGCTCGCGCTCGACCATGCCGTGCAGGCGCAGCGTCCAGCCATCGGCCCGCACCTGCGGTACCACCAAGGCGGTGTCGATGCGGTAGAAGTCCGTGTTCGGGGTGAGAAACGTCGGTGTGCCGAGCTTGGCGAAGTCGGCGTCCGGTGGCACGGGCGGTGCCGGGCGGACAGGCCGCAGGGGCGGCACGGCAGCGCGCGAGGACGCCGCGTCACGACTGACGCCCAACAGCTGCCCGCCGAGCCCGAGCACCCCGGCCCCTGCGGCGACCCCTCCCGCGCCGAGCAGGAACCGCCTGCGCCCGGGCGCCGGCCGCCCGCCGATGTTCTCGGGGTTGTCGGGATTCTCGGTGGTCTCGCGGAGTGCGCGGGCGTGCAGGAACCGGAACGTGCCGATCCCCGCGACCAAGCTCGCGAGCGGTGCCAGCAGCGCGAGCTGACCGACATCGGCCCGGGTGAACACCGCCACCCCGCCCAGCACGCCGAGCCCGCCGATGAGTGCGGTCCCCGGCCCGGGCCCACGCCGCGACAGCACGCCCGCCACGACGGCCAGCAGCAGGAGCACCACGGCCATCCCGCCCAGCAGAACGACCTTGTCGGCGGTGCCGAACGTCCGCACCGCCCAGTCCTCGAGCCACGCGGGCGTCAGCTCGACCACGGCGCTGCCCACCGCGAGGTACGGCGACGCGCTCCGCCCCACGAATGCGGCCACGACGTGTCCTGCCGCCAGGGCGGCCGCGAGCGCCACCACGCCGGTGACCACCGCGTGTGGTGCGGAGAGGCGCGCCCGCTCGGTCATGCCCCCATCGTGGAACGCGCGGCGGCCCGACGGGACCCGCAGCCGGTCACGAGTGCCTCACGACCGGCCCGGCCCGCCGGTGGTCACGTGCACGGCCGGCCGTCGGTCACGCGGTCAGCGCCGAGCGCAGGCGGTCCTCCTCGACCCTCCAGTACCCGTGCTCGGCGCCGTCGACGAGAAACACGGGCACGCGGTCGCCGTACTCGGCCTGCCAGTCCGGGTCGGAGTCGACGTCGGCGGTGGACCACGGCACGCCGAGTTCGCCACAGATGCGGGCGATCTCGGCCTCGGCCACCTCGCACAGGTGGCAGCCGGCCCGGGTCATCACGGTCACCTGGTGCATGGCTTCCATCTTGCCCGGCGGACGCGCTCAGCCACGCAGGCGGACGCGGCGCAGCTTGCCGACGGCGGAGTGCGGCAGCTCGTCGGTGAACTCCACCCTGGTCGGCACCTTGTAGCGCGCGAGCCCGGCCTCGCAGACAGCGATCACCTGCTGCTCGGACAGCGCCGCGCCGGGCGCGGGCCGTACGTAGGCCTTCACCGCCTCGCCGCTGCGCTCGTCCAGGACGCCGGCCACGGCCACCTCGGCGACCCCGGGCAAGGTCATGATCACGTCCTCGACCTCGCGGGGGTAGACGTTGAACCCGTTGACGATGATGAGGTCGTTCGCGCGGTCCACGAGGTGCAGGTCGCCGTCCACGTCGAGGTAGCCGACGTCCCCGGTGCGGTACCACCCCTCGTCGTCGGGGCCGTGTGCCCGGTCGGGCCAGTACCCGCTGAACAGGTTCGGCCCGCGGATGGCGACCAGTCCGGTGAGCCCGATGTCGTCCGGGAAGGCGTCGTCGGGGTCGGCCGGGTCGAGCGGTGCGGGCCCGGGCGCGCCGTCGCTGTCCACGAGCCGCAGCTCGATCCCGGGCAGCGGACGGCCGGCCGATCCGGGCTTGGCGTAGCCGGTGACCAGCGTGGAGGTGACGACGGGGGCGGCCTCGGTGAGGCCGTAGCCCTCGAACACCGCCAACCCGGTGGCCGCGCGGATGGCGGCGAGCACCCTCGGGTGCAGCGGCGCGGCCCCGGACACGAGCAGCCGGACCGTCGAGAGCGCCTCGCCGACCTCGTCGGCGGGCAGAGCTGCGAACTCGGTGTACATCGCGGGCACGCCGACGATGACGGTGACCCGCTCGTCGAGGCAGGTGCGCAGGGCCTTGCGGGCGTCGAACCGCTGGGACAGGACCGCGGTCGCACCGGCCGCCGTCGTGGCGAGCAGGCCGGGCCCGAGGCCGTAGATGTGGTGCAGCGGGATCGCGATGAAGAGGCGGTCGCCGTGCTCGGCGATCGTGGGCCGCACGGACCGCACCTGCTCGACGTTGGCCAGCAGGGCCCGGTGGGAGAGCATCACGCCGCGCGTCGGCCCGGTCGTACCCGAGGTGTAGAAGATGGCCGCGATGTCCTCGTGCTGGCTCCGACACGGCACCGCCTGCGCCTGGCCGACGTCGATCTCTGGTGTGACCAACGTCACAGTATCTGCGAGTTCCCTACCGTCCCCGCTGATCAGTAGCTTCGCCCCGCTGTCAGTGAGCAACTCACGAAGCTCGGCGTCCGGAGCCGTAGGAGACAGTGGCACCGCGATCCCGCCCGCCCGGGCGACGGCGAAGAAACCCACCGCGAACGCCGTCGAGGTGGGCAGCCGCAGGGCCACGCGGTCGCCGGGGTTGAGCCCGAGCGCCAGCAGGCGATGCGCGAACGAGTTCACCGCATTGTCGACATCCGCCCAGCTCAACACCGTGTCGGCGATGGTGTCGACGAGCCCGGGGACCGCAGGGTGCTCCCGGGCGGCCCTCGCGACGAGGTCCGCGACGTTGCCGACGTCACCGGTCACAGCAGGCCCCTCTCACTCCGCCAGTGTGCCAGCAGCTCTACTCCGTCACAGCCAGGAATTCACCCCGTCTCCTTTTCGCAACCCGGACACCACTACCTACTTTGCGGTAACAACGCGTATGCTCCGTCAGGCGACGTAGTGGCGATGATCACGCGGAGTCCGGGAACGGGCCCGGAGGAGGTGCAACACGATGAGCTTGCCGATCGCTGTTGCGGCTGGTCCCGCACCTGTGCGGCTCCGGAGCGTCGACAGTGCGGCCCGCGCGCACCGGCACGACAGTGTGTCCGAAGCCGACGCCGCCACGGCCGAGAACTGGGAACTCGTGCGCGCCGCGCAGCGCGGCGACACGGCCGCCTTCGGCCGGCTCTACGACCGCTATGTCGACGGCGTCTACCGCTACGTGCTCCTGCGGGTCGGCGACCGGCACCTCGCCGAGGACGTCACCAGCGAGACGTTCCTGCGCGCCCTGCGGCGGATCACGTCCATCTCCTACCAGGGCCGGGACGTCGGCGCCTGGTTCACCACCATCGCCCGCAACCTGGTGCTCGACCACGTCAAGTCGAGCCGGTTCCGGCTGGAGATCGTCACCGACGAGGTCACCGACTCCGGAGCGGTGCCACTCGGCAACGGCACCGGGCACGGCGCGCCCGGGCCCGAGCAGCAGGTCATCAGCAAGAACACCAACGACGAGCTGCTGCGCTGCATCGCCGACCTCGGCGACGACCAGCGGGAATGCATCATCCTGCGGTTCATCCAGGGCTTCTCGGTCGCCGAGACCGCGCGAATCATGGAGCGCAACGAGGGCGCCGTCAAGGCACTGCAGCACCGGGCCGTGCGCAGGCTCGCGAAGCTGCTGCCCACCGGCCTGCGCTGAGGGCCGTAACCGCGCTGCCTGCGCGATCGTTGTCCCGGCGAAGGATTCGGCGGCGACAAGGGCCGGGAGGCGGCGGATGGTCAGGCCTCCGTGGTCGCGTGGGCAACGGCGGGAGCACGATCGCTTCGCGCGCGCCGTCGACGCCGGGCACGATCCGGAGTTCAGCGAGGAACTGGCCGTGGTCGCGGCACTGCGCAGGCTCGGCGAGGAGGTTCCGCTCGACCCCGAGACCCGCGGCCGCATCGCCGAGCGCACCCGCCCCGGCCCAGAGCCGCGCAAGCGGCGTCGGCTGGTTCCCGTCCTCGCCGCCGCGATCGCGCTGCTGCTGGCCGTGACCGGGCTCGGGGTCCTGCTGGCCGAGAACGCGCTGCCCGGCGACTCGCTGTACCACGTCAAACGCGCCCGCGAGAGCGTCGTGCTGGGGCTGACGTTCGACGAGGAGGCGCGGGCGCTCAAGCGGCTCGACTACGGCGCCGCCCGCCTCGACGAGCTGACCGTGCTGATGCGGCGTGGCCACCTCGACGGCGAGGCCTACGCCGTCGGGTTCGCCGACTTCGCCGTACAGACCCGGACCGCCGTCACCGAACTCACCGCGCTCGCCACGTCCTCCGACGGCCACCATCTCGGACCCCTGCGCACCTGGGCGACGGCACAGGCGACCCGGATCGCCGCCATCCACCGCGTCCTGCCCGGCGAGGCCGCCGAACCGAAGGCGCTGCTGATGCGCGTCGAGTCACGGGCTGAGGCGCTGGCCGACCGGATGGCGTGCTACCGCATCACCTCCGGCCGGTACGACGAGCTGGGCGCGCTGCCCGCCACCGGCGCGTGCGGCACACCGGAGACCCTCCGGCGCCGGCCCACGCGCAGCGTTCCGGCCTCGCCCGTTCCCCCACCGGAGCCCCCGCCGGTCGAGGACGCCGTGACGAGCACGGCCACCGGCTCCTCCTCGCGGACGCCCGGGCCGCCGGACGCGCTGCCGACCCCGACCGGTCCGCCCGCCACCACGACGACGGTCCCGGTGCCCGAACCGCTTCCCGGGCCGTTCCCGACCCCCACGAGCCCTCGGCTACCGAGCCCCAGCACCCCGCCGTCACCGCCGGTCTTCACCCTCCCGCCGCTGCTGCCGGGGTTGCTCGGGGTGAGCAACGGATAGCTCTCCGCCGCCGACGATATTCTGGTTACTCTGTGCACAGCACCGGAGTGGAACTCAAACTCAAGCGTGGAGGCGGTGTGCGTGTCACTGTGGCGGGCCCGCAGTAAGGGGCAGGAACGCGAACGGCTCGCCGCCCTGGCAGGCGAAGCCTCGGCCGACGCTGCCGTGGCCATGGAAGCCGCGCAGATCGCCACGCTGCCCGCGCCGGAGACCCCGGACGGCCAGGAGCCTCCGCCCCCGCCCGCACCGCCGGACCTCACCGCCGCCGCCTTCTTCGACGTCGACAACACCATGATGATGGGCGCGTCGATCTTCCACTTCGCGCGCGGACTCGCGGCACGCAAGTACTTCACCTCCTCCGACCTCGCCGGGTTCGCCTGGCAGCAGGTGAAGTTCCGCGTCGGCGGCCGGGAGGACAAGCAGGGCATGCAGTCCAGCCGCGAGCAGGCACTGTCCTTTGTGGCCGGACGTACCGTCGACGAGATGGTGGCCGTCGGCGAGGAGATCTACGACGAGCTCATGGCTGACAAGATCTGGGCGGGCACCCGCGCGCTCGCCCAGATGCACCTGGACGCGGGCCAGCGCGTCTGGCTCGTCACGGCCACGCCCGTCGAACTGGCCGCCATCATCGCGCGGCGGCTGGGACTCACCGGCGCGCTCGGCACGGTCGCCGAGAGCATCGACGGGGTGTACACCGGAAGGCTCGTCGGCGACCTGCTGCACGGACGCGCCAAGGCGCACGCGGTCCGCGCGCTCGCCGCCCGCGAGGGGCTGAACCTGCGCCGCTGCACGGCCTATTCGGATTCCCAGAACGACGTGCCGATGCTGTCCGTGGTCGGCACCGCCGTGGCCGTCAACCCCGACGCCGGCCTGCGCGACATCGCCCGCGCGAAGGGCTGGGAGATCCGCGACTTCCGCACCGGTCGCAAGGCGGCCAAGATCGGCGTGCCGTCGGTGCTGGGCGCGGGTGCGGTCGCGGGCGCCGTGGCCGCCGGACTCGCCTACCGGCGCCGGATCGCCTGACGCATTGCGGCGGGGCAGGCGGCGTGTGCGCCGCTCCCGTCGCCGTGTCTGCCGTTCCCGTAGCCGTGTCCGCGGTTCCGGTAGCCGTGGGCGCCGTCCATGGCAATGAATTCGTTCGACGCTGACAGAAGGCCCGAATTTCCGTCAGGGGACCATTGGTGTGGTTGCCTTGGTTGCCTAGGTGGTTGGGTTTCAGGCACGCCTTCGGCGCGCCGTGGGAAACTGCCACTCCACACATGACCATGCATTGTCTGGTGGTTAGCGACAGTTCCCCACGGAACGGATTTCGTGGTCACGTTCCGTTGTTTTTCGGTTCACTCATATGATTCGGTATTTCGCGGTAGAATCGTGGGCATGGGGGAAAATTCTATCGAGCGCCTGGTCGAGCTGGAGCGCGAGATCGCTCGGCTGCAGGCGTTGCAGGTGCGGGCTTTGGCGGAGTATTCGGCGTCGCGGGATGATGCTGCGGATGTGGCGTCGGAAGTGGCGCTGGCGTTGGCGATTTCGGAGAATACTGCGCGGATCAAAATAGGGTTGGCGCGGGATTTGGTGACCCGGCTTCCCGAAACGTTGGGTGCGTTGTCCCGGGGCGAGATCGATTTGCACAAAACCTCGAAAATGTCGGAGCCGACGTCGGTCTTGTCCGATTCGATGGCCGGTGAGGTGGATGCACTGGTGGCCGGTCGGTTGGCCGGGCGGGATGCCTCGTCGATTCGGCGGATGGTCAACCGTGCGGTGCAGAAGGTCGATCCGGAGGGTGCTGCGGCGCGGGCGGAGGCGCGGCGGCGGGAACGGCGGGTCGAGCTGCGACACGCCGATGAGGCGATGGCCACCCTGACCACCGACCTCCCGGCCGAGGTCGCCTCGGCCGCCTACGCCCGCATCGATCGGTGTGCGCCGGGCGCTCCGCAACGCCGGTGACCAGCGGACCATGGACCAGTTGCGGGCCGACGTGTTCGCCGACCTTCTGCTGGGCAACCACGCCGGTCCTGCGTCACCGAAGGCCGAGATCTTCATCCACATCGACGTCGCCACCCTCGCCGGCGTCGCCGACAACCCGGCCGACCTCGCCGGCCACGGACCCCTCCCCGCCTCCATCGCGCGGGCCATCGCCTTCGACCCCAACTCCACCTGGCGGCGCATCATCACCGACCCCCACACCGGCGCCCCGCTCGACGTGGGCCGCACCCGCTACCGGCCGCCCGCCGTCACCGCCGACCACGTCAAGATCCGCGACCGCGAATGCCGGTTCCCCACCTGCCACCGCCCCGCCCACGACACCGACCTCGACCACCTCATCCCCCGCCAGCGTTCCGGCGACACCAACACCGGCAACCTCATCGGGCTGTGCCGACGCCACCACCGCACCAAACACACCCCCGGCTGGCACTTCCACCTCACCAACAGCCGCCAACTCCACATCACCACCCCCACCGGCCACACCTACCGGCCGTGACTGGCTGCGATCCGGAGCGACACCGCTGAGGTCGGGACCGCCAGGGTCGGAGCCACACCAGCCCCACAGGGTGACCGCCCTAATCCGACGTCCGCGGCGAAACTGCGCGTCCTCACGCGGCGCCCGCGGAGCTGACGAAAACCCCGACCGTGCCGTCAGTCCTTGAAGACGCCCCGGCGCTGAGACAACCGCCGGTAGAGCATCTGCTGGATGGCCTCGCGCACCTGGTCGTTGAGGTTGAACACCTGCATCGGGTCGTCGCTGGCCTCCGGGCCGAACGTGTCGGTGCGAACGGGCTCACCGAACTCGATGTGCCACTTCGTCGGCAGCGGAATCGCGCCGAGCGGGCCGAACAGCGGGAAGAACGGCGTCACCGGGAAGTACGGCAACCCGAGCAGCCGCGCCAGCGGCTTGATGTCGCCGATCTTCGGGTAGATCTCCTCCGCCCCGACCACGGACACCGGAATGATCGGCACCTGCGCGCGCAGCGCCGCCGACGCGAACCCGCCCCGGCCGAACCGCTGCAGCTTGTACCGCGCCGAGAACGGCTTGCCGACGCCCTTGAAGCCTTCCGGCCACACACCCACGAGCTCGCCGGCCCGCAGCAGCCGCTCGGCGTCCGGATTGCACGCGAGCGTCTGACCCGACTTGCGCGCGAGCGTGCCCAGCAACGGCGTCTTGAACACCAAATCGGCGCCGAGCATCCGCAGGTGCCGGTGCCTCGGGTGCTCCTCGTGCACGGCGAACGCCGTCATGATCGAGTCGATGGGCAGCACACCGGAGTGGTTGCCGACGAGCAGCGCACCACCGTCCAGTGGCAGGTTCTCGACGCCGTGCGTGCTCACGCGGAACCACTTCTCGTACAGCAACCGCAGCGGCGGCAGCACGACCGTGTCGGTGAGCTCCCGGTCGAAACCGAACTCGTCGACGGTGTAGTCGCCGGTCAGCCGGTTCCGCAGGAACGTGAGCAGCCGCGTGAGCGTGTCGTGGCCTTCCGCCGCCTCCTCGGCGGGCTTGCGGAACGCCACGACCGGAGCGTCGTGCTCGGTGTCGACGTCGTGGTGCGGCTCCGCGCTGCGTCCCGGGTGCAGCTGGATGACCTGTGCCGACGAGCCGCTCGTCACTACTCCGCCCTCCTACCGCTGACCGAGGCGACCAGATCCGCGACACGTTCTCCGTCGACGATCGGCCGTAGTCCCCGGCCGACGATGTAGTCGTCGAACGCCTCGCGGGTCGTCCACCGAGGGGTGTACCCGAACTCCTTCTTGAGCCGGGTGGTGTCGACAACCCGGCCGAAGTTGAGCAGCCGCACCTGATCCGCCGAGAAGTCGACGAGTCGGGCGCTGCGCAGCACCTTGCCGAGCGACGGCATCACCGACCGGGGAACCGGCAACTCGATGCGGCCGGAACGCCGGATGGCCTGGGAGAGCGTGAGAACGCCGTCGGCGGCGACGTTGAACACACCGGGCCGGTCCTCGAGCGTCGCGCACTCCAGCACGGCCAGCGCATCGGAGGAGTGCAGCAACTGCAGCCGGGCGTCGAAACCGAGGACGGTCGGCACGAACGGCATCGCGAAGTAGCGGGCCAGCACCGTGTCGACCTCCGGGCCGATGATGTTGGCGAACCGTCCCAGGGTCACGGTGATGTCGGGCCTGCGCCGGACCAGTCCACGGACGTAGCCCTCCATCTCGACGGCGTCCTTGGCGTAACCCGTCGCCGACGTCGGGATCAGTTCCGAGTCCTCGGTGAACACCGCGGGCGAACGAGCACTCGCACCGTAGACGGCCGCGGAGGACTTCACCACCAGCTTGCGCACGAGCGGCGATCGCTGGCAGGCGGCAAGCAGCCGCATGGTGCCGATGACGTTGACTTCCTTGACCGTCAACCGCCTGCTCGGCCCGGGCGGATGCGCCGAGGTGGAGGCGTGGACCACCGTGTCGACCTTGGCCGAGCTGATGATCTTGGCGATCAGCGGGTTGCGGATGTCGGCGCGGACGAACTCCGCATGCCCCAGCCTGCGCAGGATCTCCGGGCGGGGCGGCGACGTGTCGACGCCGATGACGCGCTCCAGGTCCGGATTGTTGCCCAACCGCGCCAACAGTCTGCTCCCGAGCTCACCGGCGACTCCGGTGACGAGGACGATGTTGGGCGGCATTGAACCCCCTGGCACAAGGCGTGGATGTCGCGCGAGAGACGCCTCAGGATCGTACTCCCCGGGCGAGGCCGCAGAGCCGTCGCTTACACGCAATTAACCCGGGTTATGCCTGCCGGCCACGTGGCCGCCCGTCCGCGCGGGACGAGCGGCCGTGGTGTCACTTGCCCTGCTTGCGACGCTGCACTCGCGTGCGGCGAAGCAGCTTGCGGTGCTTCTTCTTGGACATACGCTTACGGCGCTTCTTGATCACCGAGCCCACAGAAACTCCTTCAGAAGTAGGTCGTGCTGTCGCGTGGGGCAAGCACACGCACGGCCTATCAGGTTACCTGGGGCTTTCGGCGGTCTCGTTCGTGGGCCTACCCCACATCGAAGTACGCGTTGTCCAGATAGTCGTGCACCGCCTTCTCCGGCACCCGGAACGACTTGCCGACGCGTACGGCCGGCAGCTCGCCCGAGTGCACGAGGCGGTAGACGGTCATCTTGGAGACGCGCATCAGCGACGCCACCTCGGCGACCGTCAGAAACTGGACCTGCCGTGGTCCCGGCACGTCCTCGTTCTTGTTCGGCGGCATAGTTCTCACCGTGTCCCTTTTCGGGTACGTGTCGCGCCGCTCGGCTTCCCCTCCGGGCGGTTTCGTCACGCACGTGCTACCGCCGAGGGTAGCGGGACTCGTGAGACAGATGCGACGGCCGTCGAGGGGATGACCCCCGCGGGCGAGTCAGTCCTCGTGAGCCTTGCCGAGCTCGACGGAGCGGTCGCGGGCCGCTTCGATCGCGTCCAGCATCGCGGCGCGCACGCCGTGTTTCTCCAGCTCACGGATGCCGTTGATGGTGGTTCCCGCGGGCGAGGTCACGGCTTCCCGCAACAGCACCGGGTGCTGCGAGCTCTCGGCCAGCATCTTCGCCGCTCCGACCGCCGACTGGACGATGAGCTGCTCGGCGACGGCACGCGGCAGGCCCAGCAGGATGCCGGCGTCGATCATGGCCTCGACGAGGTAGAAGAAGTAGGCGGGCCCGGACCCGGACAGCGCCGTCACGGCGTCCTGCTGCGACTCCGGCACCACGACGACCTTGCCCACGGCGCTGAGCAGCTCCTCCACCACACGTACGTGGCGGTCGGTGGCATGCCGGCCGGGTGAGATGGCGCTCATGGCCTCGTTGACCAGCATCGGAGTGTTCGGCATCACGCGGACGACCGGGGTGCCCTCCGGCAGGCGGCGCTCGTAGAGGGAGGTCGGCAGGCCCGCGCACATGGACACCACGAGCGAGTCCGGCCCGACCAGGGGAGCCAGCTCGTCGAGCACCGGGTCGATGTCCTGCGGCTTGACGGCGACGACCAGCACGTCGGCGCGCTTGGCGGCCTCGGTGACCTCCACGCCTGCAACGCCGTAACGCTCGGTGAGTTCGGCCGCACGGTCCGGGTGCCGCTCCGTGAACAGCAGCTCGTCCGCGCTGCGACCGCTGTGCAGCAGGCCCGACAGCAGCGCCTCGCCGATCTTTCCAGCACCCAGTACCGCGACAGTAGACATGCTTAAACGGTAGCTGCAGCGCGCAGCGCCTCCGTTTGGGTGGTGGCGGGAGACGCCCGCGCGACGGGCCCCTCAGTCCGGGCCAGACGTGCCACAGCGCGCCCGGCTCACGGCGTCGGCGACAGCGCCAGCTGACGTGCCTGGCAGACGATGCGGCCGTGGGCGTCCACCACCAGCGCGTCGGAGTCGAACCATCCCTCGTGCACCGACCGGCAGTCGACGTGCGCACGCATCCACCCCGGTGCCGGACGCGTGCGCAGGAGTGCCGTGAGCTGCGCCGTCGGAGCCCAGCCGACGCGGCCGAGGTTGAGCACGACCGGCGGGTTGATGTCGCCGGCGAGCAGCGCGAAGTACGGGTCCGGTTCGCCGTCCCGCGGCCGCACCCACAGCCGCAGCCTCGGCGGGTCGCCGGTGCGCCCGACGAGATACCCGGCCGTCGCCGGATCGATCCGCACATCACAGGCCCTGGCGAGGTTGAAGACGCCCTCGGGGTCATTGCCGTCGAGCGGGACGCACCCCGGCGGGGGTTCCACCGGCGACGACGGCGCGTCGTGCCAGACGGGCCTGCGTACGGGCAGCCGCCCCGCCGTGACCCTCGCCTCGACGCAGCTGCGGCCGCGTTGCTCCAGCACCACGGCGACGACCGTCGCCCGACGGCCCACCTTGCGCACGTCGGTGCGCAGCAGCACGGGACCGATCGCGGGCGGGCGCAGGAACTCGGCGCTCACGACGAGCGGGTCGATCACCGGCTCACCGCGTTCGGCGACGGCCGCGACCGCCGCCTTCGCCAGCAGAGCCAGGAGGAAACCGCCGTGCGGGTGGGTGCCGATGCACCATTCGTGCCGCAGATCCGCCGTGAACGTGCCGTCTCCGAGCGGACGGGCGGTGCAGGCGGCGCCGAACGACACCGGCTCCTGGTCGACGGTGCTCACGAACGGCTGGCCAATGCTCGGAGGAAGAAGGCGACGTTGGCCGGTCGTTCGGCCAGTCTCCGCATCAGGTAGCCGTACCACTGTTCCCCGAACGGCACGTATACGCGCACGGTCTCCCCTTCCGCCGCCAGCCTGCGCTGCTCGTCAGGCCGGACCCCGTACAGCATCTGGTACTCGTAGCCGCCCTGCTCCCGGCCGTACCAGCGGGTGCGCTCGCGTAGCACCGCCACCAGCCGCGGATCGTGCGTGGCGAACATCGGGTAGCCGGACCCGGCCAGCAGCCTGTTGGCACACCGAACGTAACTGAGGTCGACGTCGTGTCCATGCTGGTACGCCACCTCGGGCGGCTCCGCGTAGGCACCCTTGCACAACCGCACCCGGGAGCCCTCCGCCGCGAGCCTCGCCGCGTCGGCCTCGGTGCGGTGCAGGTACGACTGGAGCACCGCGCCCACGGACGGCCACCGCCGCCGCAGGTCGGCGACCAGCCGCAGGGTGACGTCGGTGGTGGTGTGGTCCTCCATGTCGATGGTGACGGTGGTGCCGTGCCGCTCGGCGGCCTCGCAGATCTGGCCGGCACAGTCGAGGGCGAGCCGCTCGTCGATGCGCAGGCCGAGGGCGGAGAGCTTCACGCTCACCTCGGCGCGATCGGTCAGTCCTTGGGCGCCCAGCGCGTCGAGCAGCCGCAGGTACGCCTTCACCGTGTGCTCGGCGTCGGCGCGCTCCACGATGTCCTCGCCGAGGTAGTCGAGCGTGGCGTACCGACCGTCGGCGGCCAGCAGCCGCACCGCCGCCAGCGCGGCGTCCACGTCCTCGCCCGCGACGAACCGGTCGACGATGCGCCGCGTGCCGGGTGCGCGCGACACCAGCCGCCGGACGACGTCGTTGCCCGCGGCGGCGAGAATCAGAGAACGCAGCGGCTCCACGATCAAAACTCTACGGGTCGGTAGCCGGGTCGACAGGTGGCCCTGGCCTCAAGTTGATCTTGCTGTGGTCCGGACAAGGCACACCGTTCACCCCAGATGCAGCCTGCTGAACAGCAGTGCCTCGCCCAGCATCTTCGCGCGCTGCGACAGGTCCCGGGCACTCCGCGTGTTCACCTCGAGCACCACCTGGCCGCCGAACCCGTTCGTGGCGAGCCGCTCCAGCAGCTCGGCGCAGGGCTGGGTGCCCCGGCCGGGCATCAGGTGCTCGTCCTTGGCGGCACCACTGCCGTCGGCCAGGTGGACGTGGGTGAGCCGCTCGCCCATCCGGTCGGCCAGGTCGAGTGCGTCCATGCCGGCAGCGGCGGTGTGGGAGAGGTCGAGGGTGTAGTTCGAGTACCCGACGTCGGTCGGGTCGATCGACGGACGGAACGCGGACACCCCACCGTTGCGGCCGCCGGGCGGGCGGACCTTGAACATGTTCTCCACCGCGATGGCCACGCCACTGCTCTCCTCGAGCTCGGCGACCAGGTCGGCGAAGGCATCGGCGTACCGGCGCTGCCAGCGGAAGGGCGGATGCACCACGACGGTGCGCGCCTCCAGGTCCATCGCCGCCTCCACCGAGCGGCGCAGTCGCACGACGGGATCCGGAGACCACACCCGTTGGGTGATGAGCAGGCACGGCGAGTGGATAGCCAGCACCGGGACGCCGGTCTCCCGGCTCCGCCTGCGCAGCGCCGAGACGCTCTGACTCTCCGGATCGGCCCAGACCATCACCTCGACGCCGTCGAAGCCGAGTGCCGCGGCCAGTTCGAACGCGCTGCGCGCACGGAGGGGCCACACGGATGCCGTCGACATCCCGACGGGAATCGCAGCGTTCACGCGCTATTTCGTCACGAGGAGCAACGCGGCGGGCGAGACGGTCACGACCAGCCCGACCAGCAGGGCGAGCACCGTCGTCTGCAGGTCGTCGGCACGCCGCACCTTGCGCACGATCCAGACCAGGGCCACGGTCACCAGCAGCGCGGCGACGAGCGCGGCCGCGGGCAGCACACCCCACAGCCAGTTGAAGCCGAGCCACACGGCCGCCCCGCCGACCACGCCGAGCGCGAGCTGACCCGCCAGCGCGAGCCACTGCTTCGCGGGCGAGGTGTCGTCGACGTCCTCGTCGGCGTCGTCGCGCCGGTCGTAGTCCTCGCCGGTCCCCGCCCGCTCGTCGTAGTCGTCGTCGGCGTAGTCCGGGTAGTCGGCGTCCCGACCGGATTCGGCCAGCGGGTCGTCGTCGAGCACGCCGCCGCCGTAGGGGCTGGCGTCGTCGTCATCGTCGTCGAAGTCAGGAACGAAGAAGCCGGTGGCCGGCCCCTCGTCGGCGTCACTGGAGGTCTCGGCAGGCGGCGCCACGGGCGTGATGCCGACCTCGGTGTCCTCCTCCGGCAACGTCTCGCGCCTGCGGCGGCGCCAGTTGGCCAGGCCGGCGGGCGGCTCGTCCGGGTCGACCGCCTTGTTGAGCGTGGTCGGCTGCTCGGCCTGCTCATCCACGACCGCCGGGAACTGCTCCGTGTTCGGTTCCGGCGGCGGTGGCGGCGCGCCGCGCGGCGGACGCCGCCGCCGGGGCGGCATCGGGAAGGCACCGCTGGTCTGCGGCGGCTGTCCCGGCGCGGGCGGCTGCTGCTCCGGCGCCTCGGACTGCTCGGCACCCTCGAGCCGGGCCGCGAGCGAGCCCTCCGGCCGCGGCGGCTCGGCGGGCGGTGTCGCGGGCGGAACGCGCCGCGTCGAGGACATCCGGCCCTGCGGGTCGGCCGGCGGCATGCCCGTGGGTGCCGCGCCGTTGCGGGCGCGGGGTGGGAGCGGCGGCCTGTCGCCCTCGTCCGGCGGCGGAACCGGGAAGCCCCCGGATCCCTGCTGTGGCGTGCCCCGGGACGGCAGCGCGGAGCCCTCGTCCGGCCGGTCGCCCCGTGGCGGTGCGGGCGCGGCGCCGTTGCGCCTGCCCACGCCAGGAGGCGGCGGGCCCTCGGCCCGCACCCGGTCGATGATGGCCTGCGGTGCCGTGTCGCTGATGCTCGGCTGACGGCCGCCCGGTGCGTCGTCATCGTCGGCAGCGCGACGCCGCCGACGGCGCGGTGCGCCGCCGACCTGTCCGCCATGCTCGGCGAGTAGCTCGGCCACGGTCTTCTGTGGCCGCCCGCCGTCGCTGTCTCGAGTCATCCTTTCCACCGTGCCCGTCGCCAGTCGTCTACGTCCAGTGTGAACCCAGGCGTCATCAGTGCCGGCCCCGGCCGGTCAACAGTGCAGTCTGGTCCTCGCCGTCCGAATGGTCCAGCCTGCGCAGGATCACTCCCTCCCGAAGTGCCCAGGGGCATATTTCCAAAAGCTCCAGCGAGAGGGCGCGCATCGTGGCCTGCGCCACCAGCGCGCCCGCCACGAGCTGGTGGGCCCGGCTGGCACTCACACCCTCCAGCTCCGCGAGGTCGCCGGACGACATCCGCGAGATGAACGCGATCAGCTGCCGCAGTGCCGTGTCGGTGAGCACCCTGCGCACGCGGGGACCGGCGGCCGAGGGAGCCGCACCGGCGAGCCGCGCCAGCGAGCGGAACGTCTTCGACGTCGCCACCACACGGTCCGGTTCGCCGAGCTTGGCGACCCGCTTGGCGAGGTCCCCGAGCTGATCGTCCAGCCAGGCAGCGGTCGCGACCACCTCCGAGCGCTTCGGCGGGTCGCTCGAGAACCGGGTTCGCGTGATCCGGCCCGCACCGAGCGGCAACGACTCCGCGAGTGCGGGCTCCTCGTCGATCCCCATCGCGATCTCCAGCGAGCCGCCGCCGATGTCGAGCACCAGCAGCTGTCCCGCCGACCAGCCGTACCACCGGCGGGCCGCGAGGAAGGTCAGCCGCGCCTCGTCCTCACCGGCCAGCACCCGCAGCTCGACGCCGGTCTCGTCGGCGACCCGGCTCAGCACCTTGCCGACGTTGGTCGCCTCCCGCACCGCGGACGTGGCGAAGGCCATGACCTCCTCGCACCCGCGGCGCTTCGCCGACTCCTTGGCCGAGTCGATCGCCTTCACCAGGCTCGCGATGCCGTCCTTGGTCAACTCGCCGTCGGCGTTGATCTGCTCGGCCAGGCGCAGGACCGTCTTCTCCGAGTGCATCGGCGTGGGGTGGGCACCACGATGCGCGTCCACCACGAGCAGGTGGACGGTGTTGGACCCGACGTCGAGTACCCCTAGGCGCACAGGGAACCACGGTACCCGGCCGCGGGCTCAGCCCTCGAACTTGTAACCAAGACCGCGCACCGTGACGAGGTGCCGCGGCGATCCGGGGTCGGGTTCGATCTTCGACCGCAAGCGCTTGACGTGGACGTCGAGTGTCTTGGTGTCGCCCACGTAGTCCGCGCCCCACACCCGGTCGATGAGCTGGCCGCGCGTGAGCACCCGGCCGACGTTGCGCAGCAGGTACTCGAGCAGATCGAACTCCTTGAGCGGCAACGGCACCTCGGTGCCGTCGACCGTCACCACGTGCCGCTCGACGTCCATCCGCACCGGGCCGGCGGCGAGCACGGGCGGCGCGGCCTCCGGCTCGGTGCCGTTCGTCTCCCCGCCGCGACGCAGCACGGCGCGGATGCGGGCGATGAGCTCGCGCGCGGAGTACGGCTTGGTGATGTAGTCGTCGGCACCGAGTTCGAGCCCGACCACCTTGTCGATCTCGCTGTCCCGCGCGGTCACCATGATCACCGGCACCGTCGACCGTGCGCGCAGCTGTTTGCACACGTCGGTGCCGCTCATGCCGGGCAGCATCAGGTCGAGCAGGACGATGTCGGCGCCGTTGCGGTCGAACTCCTCGAGCGCCTGCTGACCCGTGGTGGCGAGCGCTGCGGTGAACCCCTCCTTCCGCAACAGGAAGGCAAGCGGGTCGGCGAACGACTCCTCGTCCTCGACGATCAGCACCCTGGTCACAGCGATGTTCCTCCCGGTTCGGTGCTCGGCTGCGCGCTCGGGACCAGAGATTCGGAACGCTGCTGCTCCGGCCTCCGGTCGGGGGTGGCAGGCTTGACGGCCTCGACGTGCGCCGGAATGCGCAGCGTGAACGTGGAGCCGACGCCGGGCCTGCTCCACAGCTTCACCTCGCCGCCGTGGTTGGCCGCGACGTGCTTGACGATGGCGAGTCCCAGTCCGGTGCCGCCGGTGGCGCGCGAGCGGGCCTTGTCGGCGCGGTAGAAGCGCTCGAAGACGCGCTGCTGCTCCTCCGGCGCGATGCCGATGCCGCGGTCGGTCACGGCCAGCTCGACGTAGCCGTCCACGAGTCGCCTGCTGATGGAGACGGGGCTGCCCTGCGGCGAGTAGGCGACGGCGTTCTCCAGCAGGTTCGACAGGGCCGTCACGAGCAGTGTCCGGTCGCCCTCGACGAGCAGGCCGCTCGGGCCGTCGGTGGCCACGGTGATCTCGGCGGACTCGGCGGCGAGCTTGGTGCGGCCGAGGGCCTCGCGGACGACCGCGTCCACCTCCACGACGTTCAGCTCGGGTAGCTTCTCGGCGCCCTGCAGGCGGGACAGCGCGATGAGCTCGGTGACGAGTTTGCCCAGCCGGGTGGACTCCCGCAGGATCTTCTCGCCGAACCGGCGGACCTCGGCCGGGTCGTCGTGGGCGTCGAGGACGGCCTCGGCGAGCAGCGCCATCGCGCCGACCGGCGTCTTGAGCTCGTGGCTGACGTTGGCGACGAAGTCGCGCCGGGTGGCCTCCAGCCGCACGGCCTCCGAGTGGTCGACGGCCTCCACGACGGTGAAGCCGTCCCCGAGCGGGCGCACCTCCGCGACCACGGCCTCCGGCTGCCTGCCTCGGACGGCGAGGGGCGAGATGTCCACCTCGACCTGGTCACCGGTCTCGTTGACCTGTTCGGCGGCCTTGCGGGCCCGCGCGTCGACCTGGCTCCCGCGCAGCAGGCCGAGCTCCTCGGCGCGCTCGTTGTGCAGGACCATGTCACCGAATCGGTTGAGCACGACGACGCCGTTGTTCGACGACCGCACGAAGCGCGAGAGCAGTTCCGCCGCCGTGGGCCCGACCGGCCTGCGGCTGTCGCGGCCCGCGGTGCGCGCGAAGAAGAAGCCGACGGCGAGGCCGGCCACCAGGGTGGCAGTGGCCAGCATGAATGCTGCGGAGGCCGTCACGTTGTGCATCGTAAGCGTCGGGGTGGGTGATTGGCCTAGCCCTGGCGGCCCTCTCGTGACCGTCGTGACACTGACCGGCCATGTGTTCGCCACCAGGCAAGATCCAGTTCACCTGTGCGTTGCCGGGACGGGCTGCCGGATCATTCGATCGAGTCGAGATCGGTGTCCGCACGGTGACCGACGGCCACGCAAAGTGCCCGCTCGGCGATGGTCGCCGAGCGGGCTTCGGGGTGTAGCGAGGGCCCGTCAGCGGCCCTGGTTCGCGACCGCGGCCGCGGCCTTCTCGGCCGTCTCGGGGTCGAGGTAGGTGCCGCCCGGGTTGGTCGGCTTGAGCTCCGCGTCGAGGTCGTACCGCAGCGGGATACCGGTCGGGATGTTCAGCCCGGCGATGTCGGCATCGGAGATGCCGTCGAGGTGCTTGACGAGCGCGCGAAGCGAGTTGCCGTGCGCCGCGACCAGCACGGTCTTGCCGGCCTTGAGGTCGGGGACGATGGCCGACTCCCAGTACGGCAGCAGCCGCGCCACGACGTCTTTGAGGCACTCCGTCAGCGGCATCTGGGCACCGAGGCCCTGGTAGCGGGCGTCGGCGTCCTGGCTGTACTCGCTGCCGGGCTCGATCGGCGGCGGCGGAGTGTCGTACGAGCGGCGCCAGAGCATGAACTGCTCCTCGCCGAACTCGGTGGCGATCTCCTTCTTGTTCTTGCCCTGGAGGGCGCCGTAGTGGCGCTCGTTGAGCCGCCAGTCGCGGCGCACGTCGATCCAGTGCCGGTCGGCGACGTCCAGCGCGATGTTGGCCGTCGAGATGGCCCGCCGGAGCAGCGAGGTGTGTACGACGTCGGGCAGCAGCCCGGCCTCGGCGAGCAGCTCGCCACCCCGCCGCGCCTCGGTCTCGCCCTGCTCGGAGAGGGGGACGTCGACCCAGCCGGTGAACAGGTTTTCCGCGTTCCACGTGCTCTGCCCGTGTCGCAGCAGCACCAGAGTCCCAAGTTCGGCCATGCTGCCAGCGTGCCAGAACGCGTGGGCCGGCTCGGAGCTGCCCGCTCTACTCAGAGTGTTGCAGAAGGGAAGTCACTACCCGCATGGTTCGGACGACGGGCGGCCACGACGTTTCGCCAGCGTTAACGAGGTCGCTTTGTGTTAACGCTCGCAGTAAATATCACTCGAATAGAGTAGCCAGTAGTCTTGTGATTACAGTCCCGAGTCTGACAAGTTGACCTGTGAACCCGCGTGCGGGCCGGAAACCACGCACTCCCCGGACCGTTCGCGGGCGCAGGACGCAGCTCGTCTCCCCCCTGCCGAGCTGCGGCCCGCCGGCCCCGTTGGCATCCCCCTCGCCACCGGGTCCACTCTGGCGGGAACGTAAGCGGGGCGGCTCGAGTTCGCGACTCCCCCCTCCCTCGAGCCGCTCCGCCTCCCACTTTCGGGCTGTCCGCTGACCGCGCGGACCTTCCTCGGCTTCGCCATCGCTTCTGGGGGGCCGAGCCCCCAGACCCCCACGGTGCGTGCTCCTCACCCTTGGCGTGCGCTGGGCACGGACGCTTGAACCAGCATCGGCGGTGCTCGCCGCCCGGCGGTGCCGGTTGGGCAGGTGCAAAAGGGGTTGCCGGGTCGTCGGCGTGGACCAGCCACCGGCCGCGCTGGCGGCGCGAGCCGGTCGCGTGTCGTTCGTTTCAGTCGGTCAGGGAGCCCGGCTCGTGCTCGGCGCTCGGCTCGATCAGGTGCTTGAACGCCTGCAGATTCGCCAGCGACTCCCCGCGCGAGACCCGCCAGTCCCACTCGCGCCGGATCGAGCTCGCGAACCCCAGCTCCAGCAGCGTGTTGAAGTCGCCGTCCGCCGCCTCCAGCACCTGGCCGAGGAGCTTGTCCAGCTCCGCGGCCGACACGGTGTCCGGACCGAAGCGGCCGACGAGGTAGATGTCGCCCGCCGCGTCGATCGTGTAGTGCACGCCGTAGAGCTTCGCGTTGCGTCGCAGCAGGAAGCGGTAGACGTCCTCGTGCGCCTCGTCCGGGCGCCGGCAGACGAACGCTTCGATGGCGAACGAGTGCTCACGGGCGACCAGCCACGCGTTGGTCTGCAGCTTCTTCACGCCGGGCAGGGTGACGAAGTAGACGCCCTCCCCCTTGCGGTCGTAGGCGATCTCGGCGGCGTCGAGCGCCGAGCGGATCACCTCGTCGATGCTGCTCACACCGCCACCTCCAGGGCCGCCCGGCGGAAGGCACTCGTCGCCTCGGTGTAGGCGTCGAGCAGGGCGTCGGTCGTCCGCTGCCACGAGAATCGCCCCGCGTGCCGCAGCGCGCCCGCCGACAGCTCGGCGTGCCTGCCCGGCCGCAGCGCGATGTCGGCAAGGGCGTCGGCCCAGTCGTCGGCCCGGTGCGAGGGCACCAGCAGGCCCGACCGGCCGTGGTTGACGGCCACCGGCAAGCCACCGACCTCGGCGGCCGCCACCGGCGTGCCGCACGCCTGGGCCTCCAGCGCCACCAGGCCGAACGACTCGTTGTGGCTCGGCACCGCGACGACGTCGGCGGCACGGTAGACGTTCACCAGCGCATCGGCGGCCTGCGGCGGCAGGAACCGCGTCAGGTCGGCGATGCCCAGCGAGACGGCCAGCTCGCGCAGCGCCTGCGGCTGCTCCATGCCGGTGCCCGACGGCCCGCCCGCGACGAGCACCACCAGCCGGTCCCGCAGCGACGGCTGCCTGGCCACCAGCTCGGCGGCCGCCCGCAGCAGCACGTCCGGAGCCTTCAGCGGCTGGATCCGGCCCGCGAACGCGAGCACCACCGCGTCGGCGGGCAACCCCAGCGCCCGGCGCGCGGCGTCCTTCGAACCCGGCCGGAACCGCTCGAGGTCCACGCCCGGCGACACGGTGCGCACGGCGCGCCGGTCGGCGTCGTACAGCTCGACCAGCTGCGCGGCCTCGACGTCGGTGTTCACCACCAGCCGGTCGGCCTCGGCGACCACCTGCTCCTCGCCGATCACGCGCGTGCGCGGCTCGGGCGAGTCGCCGTCGGCCAGCGCGGCGTTCTTCACCTTGGCCAGCGTGTGGGCCGTGTGCACGAGCGGCACACCCCAGCGGTCACGCGCGAGCCAGCCCACCTGGCCCGACAGCCAGTAGTGGGAGTGGATGAGGTCGTAGTAGCCGGGCTCGTGGAACGCCTCGGTCCGCAGCACACCCGACGTGAACGCACACAGCTGTGCGGGCAGCTCACCCCGCGACAGCGGCTCGAACGGGCCCGCCGGGATGTGCCGGACGATCACCCCGGGTGCGAGCTCGGCGACCGGCGGCTGATCCGACGACGTGGCGCGCGTGAACACCTCGACGCTCACCCCGCGCCGCGCCATCTCCTGCGCGGTCTGGGAGATGTAGACGTTCATGCCACCGGCGTCTCCGGTGCCCGGTTGCTCCAACGGCGAGGTGTGCACGGACAGCACCGCCACCCGGCGCGGCTGCTTCACCGGCCGGTACCAGGAGATCGTCACCGAATCACCTTTCTGTTCGGGCTTCGCCCGCCCGTTCCCCGGCGAACCGCGCCAGCGTCGCGTTGAACTCCCGCGCGGCCTCCACGAACGGTAAATGGCCTACACCAGGCCACCAACGCGACTCGGCCCCGGGTATCTTCCCGGCGGCGTACTCGCCCGAGGTGATATCGACAACGGCGTCCTCCGTGCCGTGCACGACCAGCGCCGGGACGTCGACCGAAGCCAGGACGTCCGCGCTGTCGACGTCCCGGCGGAACAACCCCGCCCGCACGTGAGGCGGCACGGCGAGGGACGTGCCCAGCAGCGCCTGCGCCAGCGGACCCGGCACCGGCTTGCTCGCCATACCGTCGCACAGCTTGCCCAGCGCGGGCAGCGCCACGTCCAGCTCGTCGGAGAGCACGCCGGGGAGAGCCTCCCGCATCGCGGACCCCACCACGCCGCCCGGGTGACCGTTGCCGATCTCGGTGATGGCGCCGGCCAGCACGACGCCCGCGATCCCGCGGGTGCCATGCACGCGCAGGTAGTCGGCGATCACCAGCCCGCCGTAGGACCAGCCGACCACCACCGCGGGCTCCCCCGCGATGCCCAGCACCGCCCCGAGGTCACCGGCCCAGACCAGCGGATCGTCGTAGCCGCCCGCGGGGACGTCCGACTGACCGTGGCCCCGCAGATCCATCGCCACGAGCCGGAACCCGCGGCGCAGTTCCGGGTCCGCGAACTGCTGGTCCCACACCCGCGCCGACTGCGCCCAGCCGTGCACGAACACGATCGCCGGCGCGCTCTCGTTGCCTTCGACGCGCACCCCGATCCGGACGCCACCGGCACCTACGACCTCGGTTCTCATGGCGGCAGTCTCCTACAACGGCCGGTTCCGCCCCACCGGCACCTGGTGGGGCGGCACGCGACCCGCCTCAGCGCACCCGGCGGAAGAACTCGCGGACGTCGCCGACGAACGTCTCCGGCGCCTCCATCGCCGCGAAGTGCCCGCCGTCGCCGAACTCCGCCCAGTACACGACGTTGTGCTGCTGTTCGGCGATCGCCCGGATGGTGGTGTCACCGGGGTAGAGCGAACACCCGGTGGGCACGCCCGAGCTCTCCGGCGCCGCGCCCCACTGCGAGGACTCCTTGTAGATCCGGATCGACGAGGCGAGCGTCTCGGTGAACCAGTAGATGCTCGCGTGGGTGAGCAGCGCGTCCCGGCCGACTGCGTCGTCGGGCGACTCGATGGCCGGGTTGGAGAACAGGTGGTAGATGTCGGCCAGCCAGGCGAGCAGCCCGGCGGGCGAGTCGTGCAGCCCGACGGCGAGCGACTGCGGCCGCGTCGACTGGATCCCCGCGTACCCGCCGATCTCCTCGAACCCCTGCGCCTTCTCCCAGCGCTGCCGGTCGGCCTCGTCCAGCGTGCTCGGGTCGAGGTCCCACCCGCCGAAGGTGAGCAGCCCGTTCACGTGCACTCCGACGACGTGGTCGGTGTCGATACGGCCCAGCTGCGGAGCGACCAGCGCGCCGAGGTCGCCGCCCTGCGTGCCGTAGCGCTCGTACCCGAGGCCGGCCATGAGCGCGGCGATCACCTCGGCGTAGCGGTCGCTGTCGGCCTGGCCTGCCTGCCTGGTCGGCCCGGAGAACGCGAACCCGGGCGGCGACGGAACCACCACGTGGAACGCGTCGGCCGGGTCGCCGCCGTGCGCACGCGGATCGGTCAGCGGCCCGATCACGTCGAGGAACTCGGCGAACGTCGCACCCCAGCCGTGCACCAGCACAAGCGGCAGCGCGTCCGGTTCCGGCGAGCGGACGTGCAGGAAGTGCACGCGCTGCCCCGCGATGTCGGTGACGTACTGCGGGTGGCGGTTCAGCCTCGCCTCCCAGGCACGCCAGTCGTACCCGGTGCGCCAGTACTCGGCGAGCCGGCGCACGTACGACACGGGCACGCCGTGACTCCAGCCGACGCCCGGAAGCTCGTCCGGCCACCGCGTGGTCGCCAAACGCGCCCGGAGATCGTCGAGGTCGGCGCGCGGAACGTCGATGCGGAACGGTTCGATTCGCAGAGCGGTCATCGCTGTGTCGGTAGTCATGGCACGACCATAGGAGCCATACCGGCCACTTTTCGTCCGCAATGGGGAGCGAAGCGGTCGAGCTGGCGATCATGTCCGATATGTCGGAGAATTCCCGCGAGGGGAGTACTTCCTCAAAGACCCTTCCGGTCAGTACGAGCGCGCCGGAGACGCTCTCGGAGGGTCGCCCGCACGCGGGTGAAGGAGACCTCGAACGACAACGTTCGTGGAGGCCTCTGTGCTCGCTCAAGCCGGATCCGGCACCGCGTCGATGGGCTCGCCGCTGCTGTGGGGAATCAGCATCGCCGTGCTGCTCGCCTTGCTGATCACCGACTTCGTCATCACCCGCAAGCCACACGAGGTGTCGATGAAGGAGGCCGTCGGCTGGTCGGTGTTCTACCTGACGTTGCCGTTCGTGTTCGGGCTCTGGGTGTGGCTGACCTACAGCGGCGCGCAGGCGACGGAGTTCGTCACCGGCTTCGTCGTGGAGAAGTCGTTGTCGGTGGACAACCTCTTCGTGTTCCTGTTGATCCTCACCGGGTTCGCCGTCCCGGCCGCAGTGCAGCAACGCGTGCTGCTCTACGGGATCGTGGGCGCCCTCGTGCTCCGCGGCATCTTCATCGCGGCCGGTGCGGCGATGCTGCAGGCGGGCACCTGGGCGTTCCTGGTGTTCGGGCTGATCCTCTTCGTCTCGGCGGTGAAGATCCTGCACGAGGCCGCCAAGGGTGGGCATAGCGACAAGGACGTCTCGGAGATGCGGTCGGTGCGGCTGCTGCGCAAGCTCATGCCCGTCACCGACGACTACCGCGGCACCAAGATGCTCGTCCGCGAGGCCGGGCGCCGGGCGCTGACGCCGTTGACGCTCGTGGTGGTGGCGGTGTTCGCGACCGACATCGTGTTCGCCGTCGACTCCGTGCCCGCGGTGTACGGCATCACCGAGGATCCGTACCTGGTGTTCGTCACCAACGCCTTCGCCCTGCTCGGCCTGCGGGCGCTGTACTTCGTGCTGCAGGCGGTGCTGGCGAAGCTCGTCTACCTCAACCACGGCCTGGCGATCATTCTCGCCTTCATCGGCGTGAAGCTGGTGCTGCACTGGGCGCACACCGTCTGGCCGGCCGTGCCGACCATCCCGACCCCGATCTCGCTGGCGACGATCGTCGTCGTCCTCGCCGTGGTGACGTTGGCGAGCCTGCGGCGGTCCCGGCGTGACGCCGAAGCGCAGGCCAGGGCAGGCCAGATGACCTAGGAGCTGACGATGATGGTGGACTTCCTCATCGACCTGGCGTTGACCGTGCTGATCCTCGTGGCGGCGGCCATCACCATCGGTTCCCTGGTGACCTTCCGACGCCCCCACTGAGGCGAGGCGGCGACGCGAACCGACCCGCTGCCGCTCACAGGGCTGAGCGGGACTTCCAGGTCTCCCAGTCCAGCAACCAGTCCATGACGTCCGAGGTCGTGGGGAAGTTCGCCTTCGAGCCGGAGACCTCCA
This sequence comes from Prauserella oleivorans, assembly GCF_042685745.1. Lineage (NCBI taxonomy): Bacteria > Bacillati > Actinomycetota > Actinomycetes > Pseudonocardiales > Pseudonocardiaceae > Prauserella > Prauserella oleivorans. The sequence goes on from NZ_JBHUNT010000001.1 coordinate 372,176, forward strand.
CCGGGTCGCCCAGCATCGCCGAGTCGAAGAACGCCTTCGCGTCCGCCTCGTAGAGGTTGACGCAGCCGTGCGAGGTGTTGGCCTTGCCGATGTTGGCGCGGTTCTCCTCGTTCTCGTGGATGTACTCGCCGTGGTTGGAGATCCGGCAGCACCACTTCTTCTGGACGTCGGTGTAGCCGTAGCGCTCGTTGTCGAAGATCGAGGTCGGCTCCTTGGTCATGATGATCACGGTGCCGTTGGGCGTGTTGAGGTTCGGGTCGTCGTCGCGACCGTTGCTGCAGGGGTAGTTCGCCACCTCGGCGCCGTCGCGGTAGACGCGCATCCGGTGCTCCGGGGTGTGGACCTTCACGACCTGGTTGCGGCCGATGCGGAACGTCGTGGTGACGTCGGCCTTGCCGTACGCGCCGCCACCGTAGTGCACGCCGTACAGCTTGGCGGTGACCGTGACCTCCGTGTTGGCCGGCCAGTACTCCCGCGGCCGCCAGTCGACCTGCCGGTCGGAGAGCCACCCCCACGAGCCTTCGACCTCGGGAGTCGTCCTCACCGACAGGGCCCGCTCCGCCGCAGCGCGGTCGGTGATCGACTCGGCGAACTTCACGCTGATCGGCATGCCGACGCCCACCACGGCGTCGTCGCCCGGGTAGAGCGTCGCCCGCACCTCCGACGCCGGCGTAAGGGTGCCGAACGTGCCGTCGAGGGACACCATCTTGTTGTCGGTGCCCTTCGCCTTGGCGGCGTAGGTGTAGGTGCGGCCGTAGCCGAGCGGTTCCGTGCTGGTCCAGGTGGTCTTGTCCGCGTTGAACTCGCCCGCGAGCGCGGCGCCCTCCTCATTGGTGACCGCGACCTCGGTGAAGGCGCCCTCCTGCACGGTGAGCGTGACGGGTTTCACCACCGGAACGTCCTGGGCTCCGCGAGCCGGGTCGGCGGTGATCCGCGCCTTGGGCGGGACGTGGGCCGGGTTGATCTCCGCCGTGCCGCTCGTCGTGCCCGAACAGGCCGCGAGCAGGCCCGCCGAGCCCGCCGCGAGGGCGGCCTTGAGAGCCGTGCGCCGTTCCATCTACGTCAACCCCTCCCTGCACTCACTCGTGCGGTCCCCCATGAGCGTTACAACGCTACCTGGCAGCATGCGGTCATGAGCACTCGAACCGCTGTCATCACGGGAGCCAGCGCGGGAATCGGCGCCGCCACCGCGAAGGCTCTTGCCCACGCCGGCTTCCAGGTCGTCCTCGGCGCCAGGCGCCTCGAACTGCTCAAGCCGCTGGCCGACGAACTCGGCGGCACGGCCCTTCCTCTGGACGTCACCGACGCCGACTCCGTTGCCTCGTTCGTGGAACAGGTGCCGGAATGCCATGTGCTGGTGAACAACGCCGGTGGCGCCCGTGGTCTCGAACGCGTCGAGGACGCCGACGAGGAGCACTGGCGCTGGATGTGGGAGACGAACGTGCTCGGCACCCTGCGCATGACGAAGGCGCTGCTGCCCAAGCTCGTCGCGTCGGGGGACGGCCACGTCATCACGGTGACCTCCATCGCGGGCCACGAGGTGTACGACGGCGGCTCCGGCTACACCTCCGCCAAGCACGCGCAGTCCGCGCTGCACCGGACGCTGCGGTCGGAGCACCTCGGCGACCCGCTGCGGATCACCGAGATCGTGCCGGGGATGGTCGAGACCGACTTCTCGCTGAACCGCTTCGACGGCGACGCCGAGCGTGCCGCGAAGGTGTACCAGGGGCTCGACCCGCTGACCGCCGAGGACGTCGCCGAGGTGATCGCCTTCGCCGCCACCCGCCCGCCACACGTCAATCTCGACCAGATCGTCCTCAAGCCCCGCGCACAACTCAACGGCTCGCGGTTCCATCGGCAGTGACGAGCCCGGAACGGTCTCGAACAACCGCATGACCGGAACAGGTCATGGCGACCTCCGGTTCCACCACCGAGCCTGCCCCAGGTGCCGAGCCGGCGCCTGGGGCAGAACCCGCGGCTGCCCAGGGCCTGCGCACCGTGCCGGAGGGAGCGACGGTGCGGCTGCGCATCGACCGAGGACGGACCGCCCCGGTTACACGTCGCAGTTGATGAGCAGGGGTTCGGGGTGCAGAGTGACGCCGAAGGTGGCCCGCACCCCGTCCCGGACCTCGCGGGCGAGGGCGAGCAGATCCGCCGTGCTGGCCTCGCCGCGGTTGGTGAGCGCCAGCGTGTGCTTGGTCGACAGCGACACCCGGCCGCCGGGGCCCGCGTGGCCCTTGTGGAAGCCGGCCCGCTCAATCAGCCACGCCGCCGAGAGCTTCACGCCGCCCTGCGCGGGGTACTGCGGCACGGGGGTGTCCGCGCCGACGACCTCGCCGATCCGCTCGAGCACCTCGGCGACCCGGTCGTCCGGCACGATCGGGTTGGTGAAGAAGGAGCCCGCGCTCCACGTGTCGTGGTCGGCGGCGTCGAGCACCATGCCCTTCTTCCGGCGCAGGCCCAGCACCGCCTCGCGGGCCTCGGCCGCGGGCACCCGTGTGCCGACCTCGACGCCGAGGGTGCGGGCCAGCTCGGCGTACCGGATCGGCACCGACCGGCCGTCGTCGCGCAGGGTGAACCGCACCGACAGCACCACGCCCGCGTCCGTGCCCTTGAGCACACTCGTGCGGTAGGCGAAGCCCAGTTCGGCCGCCGGGATGGTGCCGACCTCCTTGGTGCGGCGGTCGTAGAACTCGACGGAGTGCAGCACCTCGCTGATCTCGCAGCCGTACGCGCCGACGTTCTGGATCGGCGTCGCGCCCGCCGAGCCGGGGATGCCGGACAGGCACTCGAGCCCGCCCCGGCCCTCGGCGACGGTCGCGGCGACGTAGGCGTCCCAGTCCTGGCCCGCCGCCACGGTCTCACCGTCCCAGCCGGTGGTGGCGATGCGGACGACGGTGCCGTCGAAGCCCGCGTCGGCGACCACCAGGTTGGAGCCGCCGCCGAGCAGCAGCAGCGGCTCGCCCGCCTCGTCGAGCTCCCGCACCACGGACACGAGCTCGTCTGTGGTCTCGGCCGCCACGAGCCGGCGGGCGGGGCCGCCGAGCCGCAGCGTGGTGTACGCGCGCAGGGCCTGCTGGGTGGGCGTTTCGACAGTGCTCACAACCCGCAACGGTACTGTCCAGGGCATGGCATCCCGTATCGAGCACCGGGCGACGTTCCCGCACAGCGTCGCCGACGTGTATGCCGCCCAGTCGAGCGAGGCCGCGTTGCGGGCGCGGCTGGCCGAGCTCGGCGGCAAGCACGCCACGCTGGAGGACCACACGAGCACCAGCGACGGTGTCCGGTACACGCTGCTGCAGGGCGTCCCGGCGGAGAAGCTGCCGCAGGCCGTCCGCAGCCTGCACAAGGGCGACCTGATGGTGCGCCGGGAGCACACATGGGCACCGTCCGGGGCCGGCTACACCGGCACCATCAAGGCGCACGTCCCCGGGCTGCCCGGGGACATCACGGCCAGCACGGAGCTCACCGGTGACGGGCAGGGCAGCGTGCAGGCCACGCGCGGCGAGGTGACGGTGCGCATCCCCCTCGTCGGCGGCAAGCTCGAGGGTTTCGTCGCCGAGCAGGTCACCAGGCTGCTCGAGCGCGAGGCCGAGTTCACGGCGACGTGGCTCGCGCACGGCAACTGATCGGCGCGCCGACCCGAGGCACCACCAATCCCAATCGTTTACGCCGGATCGACCGCTGGCTCACCGCCGACCACGGGGTGGCGCGGGTGCTCTCGGCGCGCGCCGATCCGCTGGTGGTCGATCTGGGCTACGGAGCCTCGCCGGTGACGACGGTGGAACTCGCGCGGCGGCTCGCAGCCGTCTTCCCCGGTGTGCGGGTGCTGGGGCTGGAGCTCGACGCCGACCGGGTGGCGGCCGCGGCGCACGCGGCCGACCCGCCCCGGCTGGACTTCCGCCGGGGCGGATTCGAGCTCGCGGGTACGCGACCGGTGCTGGTGCGGGCGTTCAACGTGCTGCGGCAGTACGCCGAAGCGGACGTGCTGCCGTCGTGGGAGGCGATGCTCGCGAGCATCGAACCCGGCGGCCTGCTCGTGGAGGGCACGTGTGACGAGGTCGGCAGGCTGTGCACCTGGGTCACCGTGTCACACGACGGCCCGCGCACCCTCACGTTGTCGTGCAAGGTGACAGCGTTCGACCGTCCGTCCACTGTGGCCGAGCGGCTGCCGAAGGCGTTGATTCACCGCAACGTCCCTGGTGAACGTGTGCACGAGTTCCTGTCTGTTGTGGACTCCTGCTGGGCGACGGCGGCGCCGTTCGGCGTCTACGGTGCCAGGGCGCGCTGGACCGAGACCGTGCGGCTGCTGGCCGAGACCGGCTGGCCGGTGCTCGGCAGGCGGGACCGCTGGCGGCTCGGCGAGCTCACCGTGCCGTGGGAGTCGGTGGCCCCGGGCGCGTAGGGCGTTCGCCGTCGAGGTGGGGCTGGCCGGTACGACCGGGTAGGGCGGGCAGGTCAGGGCTGCCCTGATCTCTCCCTGAGATCGCTCTCAGGCCATGGTCTCCGCGCTGTCGCGGTGCCAGTCTCGCACCAGTGGGGGTCGCCGAGCGGCCACTCGGCGACCCCCGATCGCGAGCGGAGCACCTCTCGACACCACACGAACGGAGACACCCATGCCCGCGTTGTCCACCGTACCGATCCGGGCCTACACGGCCGGAATCGCCGACACACCGGAGCAGATCCGCGCGGCCCAGCGGCTGCGCACCACCGTCTTCCGCGACGAGCTGGGGGCCGAGCTGCCCGGCGAGCTCGACGCGGACCCGTTCGACGAGGTGTGCGACCACCTGATCGTCACGCACGAACCGACCGGCGAGGTGGTGGGTACCTACCGGCTGCTGCCGCCCGGGCGGTCCCGGCGGCTGTACTCGTCGACGGAGTTCGACCTGGCGAACCTGGACCCGCTGCGGCACACGCTGCTCGAGACCGGCCGCTCCTGCGTGCATCCGGGCCACCGCGGCGGCGCGGTGATCACACTGATGTGGTCGGCGCTCGCCCGGTACGCGCTGCTGTCCGGGCACCGCTACCTCGGCGGCTGCGCGTCGGTGCCGCTGGCCGACGGCGGGCTGGCGGCCGCGAGCACGTGGCATGTGGCCTCCACCAAGCACGCCTCCCCCGCCGAGTACCGCGTGCTGCCGCACCGGCCGTGGATCCCGTCGCGGTCGCGTGGCCTGCGGCCGAGGTACGCGGACCTGCCGCCGCTGGTGCGCGGGTACCTGCGCCTGGGTGCGTGGGTGTGCGGACCGCCCGCGCACGACGAGGACTTCGCCGTCGCCGACTTCTTCCTCCTGCTGCCGATGGCGCAGCTGGACGAGCGCTACCTGCGTTACCTCCTGGGAGCCGGCCGGTGAACCCGTGGCGCGCATGTTCACCGTGTTCTTCACGCTGCGTCACACACCGGTTGGCCCCGGTGAGCACCATGGAAGCCGTGCGGCGGGGTGCGGCGCTGGCGGAAACCCTCGCGCGACGCGGAGACATCGGCAACCGCGCCGCGGAGGCCCTGCGCGCCCTCGGCATCAGGCTGGACACAGACGGTGAGCGGCCGAGCGTGCCAGGCGGCCCGGGCACGCTGATCGTCGCCAACCACGTGTCGTGGCTGGACATCGTGGGCCTGCTGGCCCTCGAGCCGGTGACCTTCCTCGCGAAGCGGGAAATAGCGCGCTGGCCGGTGTTCGGCTCGCTGGCGCGGCGCGTGGACACGGTGTTCGTGGACCGCTGGGCGCTGCGCACGCTGCCGGAGGCCGTGGCGGCGGTGGCGGAGCGGCTGCGCGCCGGCCGGTCGGTGGCGGTGTTCCCGGAGGCGACCACGTGGTGCTCGCCGCCGGGCGGCCCGTTCCGGCGGGCGGTGTTCCAGGCCGCGCTCGACGCCAGGGCGCCGATCCGCCCCGTCACCCTGACGTATCTCCAGCGCGGCGAGCCCACCACCGTGGCCGCGTTCGTCGGCGACGACGGCCTGGCCACGTCGGTGGGCCGCGTCGCGCGGGCGAGGGAGCTGACCCTGCGCGTGGACGTCCACCCCGCGCTGCCGCCGCAGGGTGACCGGCGGTCGCTGGCCGAGCAGGCGCGCGCTGCCGTGCTCGGCCGGGAGCCCGCCGGTGTTTGAGCTGCTGCACGACCTCACCGCCGTGCTGCAGAGCCAGCTCGATTCGCCGTGGTTGTGGCTGGTGGTGTTCGTCGTCGCGGGACTGGACGCGTTGTTGCCGTTCATGCCGAGCGAGACGACGGTCATCACGGTGGCGGTGCTGCTGGGGCCGGACGTGGGCGGGCTCGCGCTGCTCACGGTGGTGGCCGCCGTCGGAGCGCTGGCGGGCGACTGCTTCGGGCACGGCATCGCGCGCGGCGCCGGGCCGCGCACGCTGACGAGGCTGCAACGCACCGAACGCGGCCGTCGGCGGTACGCCTGGGCACGGGAGCAGCTGGACCGGCACGGCGCCGTGCTCGTCATCGCGGGCCGCTACGTCCCCGGTGGGCGGGTGGCCTCGGCACTCGCGACCGGCAGCCTGCGTTACCCCCTCGGCCGGTTCGTGGCACTCGACGCCGTCGGCACCACCGTGTGGGCGATCTACTCGGTGCTGATCGGCCTGCTCGGCGCCGCCGGATTCGCCGACGAGCCGGGCAAGGGGCTGCTGCTCGCGTTCGGCGCCGGGCTCGGCTGCCTCGCGTGCGTGGAGCTGGGGCGGCGGCTACTCTCGCGCCGTGGACTACGCGACGCACGTCGCGGCGATCGAGGAGCACAACGCCGGCCTGCGCAGGGCCGCGATCGCCGCCGGTCCGGACGAACCCGTACCGACCTGTCCGAAATGGACTATCCGGCGACTGGTGCGGCACCTCGCCAGAGTGCAGTCGTGGGTGGTCGCCGCCATCGCCGACCCGCACGGTGAAGGCGCCCGCGCGGGGACGCCACCGGACGACTGGGACGGCCTGCTGGCCTGGTGGGACGAGCAGCGCGCCGCGCTGCGGGCCGCGTTCGACGCCGGACCGGACGCACCGGCCCAGATGGTCTTCCCGTCGCACTCGCCGACGGTCGGCTCGTGGGCACGCAGGCAGGCGCACGAGGCCGCCATCCACCGGGTCGACGCGGAACTGGCGGCGCGCGAGGATCCGGTGACCTTCGATCCCGCGTTCGCCGCGGACGGCATCGACGAGGTGCTCGCCATGATCGTCTACCGGCGCGCCGACTGGAGCGCCTTCACCGCGAAGGGCAGCGTGCTCGTGCACGCCGAGGACGCGGGCAGACTGTGGTCGCTCAAGCTGGCGCCCGGCGAGGCACCGCAGTTCGACGAGCAACCGTTCGAAGCCGAGCTCACCATCGAGGGCGACGCCGACGCCGTGTACAAGGCACTCTGGCGCAGGCCGAGCACGGTGACGATCACGGGCGACGCCGCGTTGCTGGAGCCGCTCGCGGCTCCGTGACGGGCAGGCGCGAGAATGGGGAGCCGTGCCTGACTCGCGTAGATATGTCATCACCTTCGGCTGCCCCGACCGCACCGGGATCGTGGCGCGGATCTCCTCGTTCCTCGCCGAGGTCGGCGGCTGGATCACCGAGGCCGCCTACTACACCGACCCGGACACCGGCTGGTTCTTCACCCGCCAGGTGGTGAAGGCCGAGTCGATCCCGTTCGACGTCGAGGAGCTGCGCGCCCGGTTCGCCGGAGTCGCGCGGTCGCTGGGAGCCGAGTCCAACTGGCGGGTCGACGACAGCGGCGAGCGCAGGCGCATGGTGGTCCTCGTGTCGAAGGAGGGGCACTGCCTCTACGACCTGCTGGGCCGGGTCGCCTCCGGTGAGCTGGACGTCGACGTGCGCGCGGTCATCGGCAACCACGACAACCTCGCCGACATCACCCGCGCCCACGGCATCCCGTTCCATCACGTGCCGTTCGGCAGCGATCCCGAGGAGAAGCAGGCCGCGTTCGCCGAGGTCGCCAAGCTCGTCGACGAGCACGACCCGCACGCGGTGGTGCTGGCGCGGTTCATGCAGATCCTCCCCGCCGAGCTGTGCGAGGCGTGGGAGGGCCGCGCCATCAACATCCACCACAGCTTCCTGCCCTCGTTCGTCGGCGCGCGCCCGTACCACCAGGCGTACGCGCGCGGCGTGAAGCTCGTCGGCGCGACGTGCCACTACGTGACGGCCGACCTCGACGCGGGGCCGATCATCGAGCAGGACGTCATCCGCGTCGACCACGGCGACACGGTGGCCGACATGGTCCGCAAGGGCCGCGACATCGAGAAGATCACCCTCGCCCGTGGCCTGCGCTGGCACCTAGAGGGCCGCGTGCTCGTGCACGGCAACCGGACGGTCGTGTTCTGACTTGCGCACCCGCCGGTTGGGCACGATCAGCGGGGTGCCGGTCTCCGGGTCGTCGATCACGCGGCACGGCAGGCCGAACACCTCCTCGACGAGCCCGGCCGTGATGATCTCCGATGGGTCGCCCTGCGCCGCGATGACGCCGCCCGGGCGCATGACGATGAGGTGGGTGGCGTAGCGGCAGGCCTGGTTGAGGTCGTGCAGCACGGCGACGAGCGTGTGCCCGCCGTCCTCGTGCAGGTCGGCGCACAGGTCCAGCACCTCGACCTGGTGGGCGATGTCGAGAAACGTCGTCGGCTCGTCGAGCAGCAGGATCGACGTCTGCTGGGCGAGCACCATCGCCAGCCACACGCGCTGCCGCTGGCCACCGGAGAGCTCGTCGACGAGCCGGTCGGCGAGGTCGAGCACCCCGGTGAGCCGCATCGACTCGGTCACCACCGCCTCGTCCTCCGACGACCACTGCTTGAGCAGCTTCTGGTGCGGGTAGCGGCCGCGCGCGACGAGGTCGCCGACCGTGATGCCGTTCGGGGCGATCGACGTCTGCGGCAGCAGTCCGAGCCGCCGCGCCACCTCGCGGGAGCGGTAGGCCGAGATCAGCCTGCCGTCGAGATACACGCCGCCCGCCTTGGGCTTGAGCATGCGGGCCAGCGCCTTGAGCAGGGTCGACTTGCCACACGCGTTGGGGCCGACGATCACCGTGAACGAGCCGTCGGGAATCTCCACTCCGAGGTCGGTGGCCACGGTGGTCTGCTCGTAGGCGAGCGTGAGGTGCTCGGCATGGAGCCTCGTCATGTGTACCTGCCCTTCCCGCGCCATTCAGACGCCAACAACCAGATCAAGTACAGCCCGCCGATGCAGCCGGTCGCGGTGCCCACCGGCAGTTGCGAGGCCGGGAACAGCTGCTGGACCGCGTAGTCGCCGGCAGCCAGCAGCAGCGCGCCGACGAGCGCGGAGGTCACCAGCCCCGGAGCGGGCGAACGGGTGAGCGTGCGCGCGAGCTGCGGTGCGGCGAGCGCGACGAAGGTGATCGGTCCGGCCGCGGCCGTCGCGACCGCTGCGAGCAGCACGCTCGCGAGGATCAGCGCGGCACGGCTGCGCGGGACGTTCACCCCGAGTGCCTTCGCCGAGTCCTCCCCCAGTTCCATCATCGCGAGCGGCCGCGCGTGGTAGAGGGCGAGCGGCAGCAGCACGGCGAGCGCGAGCGCGGCCGCGGTGACGTGTTCCCAGCCGCGCGAGTTGACACTGCCGACCAGCCAGGACTGCGCGGTGAGCGCGTCGTGGAGGTTGGCGCGCGTGATGAGGTAGGAGTTGAGCGCCACGGCGAGGGCGTTGATGCCGATGCCCATGAGCACGAACCGCAGGCCCTGCGCACCGCGCGTGAAGGCGAGCAGGTAGATCAGCAGCGCCGCCGTGACCGCCCCGGCGAGCGCGCCCAGCGAGACCTCGACCATGCTGCCGCCGACCACGATGATCACCAGCAGCGCGCCGGTGGAAGCGCCGTTGGTGAACCCGATGATGTCGGGGCTGCCGAGCGGGTTGCGCGTGAGGCTCTGCAGGATGGCACCGCTGGCGGCGAGCGCCGCGCCCACGAGCACGGCGGTGAGCAGCCGCGGCAGGCGCAGCGTGTTGACGATGAAGTCGGCGGCACCGTCACCCTGCCCCAGCACGGACAGCAGGACCTCGTCGACGGAGAGCTCGAACTCGCCCGTGGTGAGCGTGAGCATCATGACGGCCAGCAGCGCGACGGCGGCCACCCCGCCCACGGCGATCGAGCGACCCCGCACCCGCACCGCGAGCCCTTCCCGCCGGGTCCTCAGCACACGCCCGGTCACCACGGGGGTCACAGGGCGGCCAGCTTTCGCTTGCGGCACAGGGCCAGGAACACGGGGACGCCGATCGCGGCGGTCACGATGCCCACCTGGACCTCCGACGGCGGCGCGATGATCCGGCCGACGAGGTCCGCGCCCACGAGCAGCGTCGGGGCGAGCACGAGCGAGTACGGCAACACCCAGCGCTGGTCGGGTCCCGCGACGAACCGCGCCACGTGCGGCACCGCGAGTCCGACGAAACCGATCGGTCCGACGGCGGCGGTGGCCGCGCCGCACAGCAGCGTGATCGCGACGGCACCGACCACCCGGATGCGATCGGGGTGCGCGCCCAGCGCGCGGCCGAGCTCGTCACCCATGGCGAGCGCGTTGAGCTGGCGCATCAGCAGCAGGGCGACGACGATCCCGGCGGCGATGAACGGCAGCACGGGCACCAGCACGTCGTAGTAGCGCCCCGCGAGCGAGCCGACCTGCCAGAAGCGGAACTCCTCGAAGGCCCCGGGGTCGGTGAGCAGCACCGCGCTGTTGACGGCGAACAGCACGGCCGTCACCGCGGCGCCCGCGATCACGAGCCGTTCCGGCGTCGCGGTGCGCGCGCCCGCGCTGCCCAGCGCGTACACTACCAGCGAGGCGACGGCGGCTCCCGCGAAGGCGAACCACACGTAGCCGAGCACCGAGGAGACCCCGACGAACGCGAGCGCGGCCACCACGCCGGTCGAGGCGCCCATCGTGATGCCGAGCAGTCCGGGGTCGGCGAGCGGGTTGCGGGTCAGCGCCTGCATCAGCGCGCCGGCGAGGCCGAGGGCGGCGCCGACGAGCATCGCGAGCAGGGTCCGCGGGATGCGGTAGTCGTGGATGACGACCGCGTCGGCGGATCCGTCGTTGTCCCACAGGACACTCCACGTCGCCGTGAACGGGATGCTCTTCGAGCCGAGCCAGATGCTGAGCAGGCCGAGCAGCACGAGCACGGCCACGGACACCAGCAGGCCCACGCCGCGCAGGGCGCTCGCGGACCGCCGTGGAGGCGCCACGTCGCCCGTCGACTGGTGCGCCGGCGACGTGGTCAAGGACATAAGGTGAGCCTAACCGAACGGGTGACTCGCGGTCCATCGGACCGGACGGGCTCACAGTCGCCGTTCGCCGTCGTCCGGGGAGGGTGATCGCAGGCATGCCGACGGGCCGCAGCGTGCTTCGGGATGCCGTCTTCGGGCAAGGCCGCCTGCTCGCCGGCGCCTCCGTGTTCGCGGCGCTGCACCAGGGCGGTGAGGCGCTCGTTCCGGTGATCGTCGGCGTGGTGATCGACGAGGCCGTGGACACCGGATCGCTCCCGGCGCTGCTGCGCTGGCTCGTCGTGCTCGCGGCCGTCTTCGCCACGCTTTCGCTCAGCTATCGCTTCGCCGCCCGCGCCGCCGAGCGCGCTGCCGAGCAGGCCGCGCACGGGCTGCGGGTGCGGCTTGCCGAACGGGTGCTCGATCCGCGCGGCGGGGCCGAGGCCGGCCGGCTGCCCGGGGCGCTCGTCACCATCGCGACCGGCGACGCCAAGCGGGTCGGCGCGATCGGCACGGCGTTGCCGTTCGCGATCGCCGGGCTCCTCGGGCTGCTGGTCAGTGCGGTCGCACTGCTGCGGATCTCGGTGCCGCTCGGGTTGCTCGTGCTGCTCGGGACGCCGCCGCTGCTGTGGCTGATCCACCTCATCGGCCGCCCGCTCGAGCGGCGCAGCGGCGTCGAGCAGGAACGGGCCGCGCACGCGTCGGGCGTCGCGGCCGACCTGGTGTCGGGGTTGCGGGTGCTCAAGGGCATCGGCGCCGAGGCGGCGGCCGTGTCGCGGTACCGGCGCACGAGCCGGGACTCCTTCGCGGCGACCCTGCGCGCGGCCCGCGCCCATGCCGGGCACGACGGCGCGATTCTCGCCCTCACCGGCGTCTTCATCGCCGTGGTGGCCCTGGTCGGGGCGCGGCTGGCCGCCGAGGGGTCGATCACGGTCGGCGGGCTCGTCGCGGCCGTCGGCCTGGCGCAGTACCTGCTCGGTCCGTTCCAGATCTTCGCGTGGGCGGGTGGCCAGCTCGCCCAGGCCCGGGCGTCGGCGGAGCGGGTCGGGTCGGTGCTCGCCGCGCGGCCCGCGGTGCCGGTCGGCGAGGGTGCGCTCCCCGGCCGGGTACGCGGGCGGTTGCGGCTGCGGGGCGTGTGCCACGGCAGCCTCGACGGGTTGGACCTCGACGTCGAGCCCGGCGAGCTGCTCGGCGTGGTGGCGGGCGATCCGGCCGCGGCGACCCACCTGCTGGAATGCCTCGGCCGGGAGGCCGACCCCGCCCACGGCCGCGTCGAGCTGGACGAGCTGGCCTTCACCGACCTCGATCCCGATCACCTGCGTCGGGCCGTGCTCGTCGCCGCGCACGACGCCGACCTTTTCGAGGGCAGTCTCCTCGACAACGTCGTGACCGCGGCGGCCTCCGCGCACGCCCACATCGACGCGGCGCTCGCGGCGTCGGCCGCGGACGAGGTCGCCGAGTCGCTGCCGCACGGCGTGCACACGACGGTGGCCGAGCACGGACGGTCCCTCTCGGGCGGGCAGCGGCAACGCGTCGCGCTCGCACGGGCGCTGGCCGCCGACCCGCCGGTCCTGGTACTGCACGACCCGACCACGGCCGTCGACGCGGTCACCGAGCACCGGATCGCGCGGGAGCTCCGGAAGATCCGGCAGGGCCGCACGACCGTCCTCGTCACCACGAGCCCGGCACTGCTGGCCGTCACCGACCGCGTGGTGGTGCTCGGCGGCGGCCGCGTGAGCGCGCACGGCACCCACGCCGAACTGGTCGACACCGACGCGGGCTACCGGTCGGTGGTGCTGTCGTGACCACCCGCGCGCTCCTGCCCACCGCCACCGGCAAGCGCACGGCCGCGGCCGTGCGCGAGCTGCTGGCGTCGCGCAAGGTACTGGCGTGCGCGGCGTTCGGCGTGTTGACCGCGGCCACGGCGGTGGGCCTGCTGACCGCTCCCCTGCTCGGGCACATCGTGGATCTCGTGGCGGGCGGCGAGACCGGCTTCACCGTGCCGGTGCTGCTGCTCGGCGTGGTGGCGCTGGTGCGCGGAGCCGCGAACGCGTGGGGACTGGCTCTGGTGTCCCGGCTGGGTGAGGGGATGCTGGCGAGCCTGCGGGAACGGTTCATCGAGCGGGCGCTGAACCTGCCGCTGGAACGCGTCGAGCAGGCAGGCGCGGGCGACCTCACGTCGCGGGTGACCAACGACGTCGCCGTCGTGGCCAGGTCGGTCCGCGAGGCGCTGCCGGAGCTCGGCCGGTCGGTGCTGACGATCGTGCTCACGCTGGGCGCGCTGACCGTGCTCGACTGGCGGTTCCTGCTCGCCGCGCTGCTGGCCGCGCCGATCCAGCTGCACACGGTGCGCTGGTACGTGCGTCGAGCGAACCCGCTGTACGCCGAGCAGCGCGTCAAGGAGGGCGCCCAGCAACAGCAGCTGCTCGACACGGTCGGCGGTGCGCGCACGGTGCGCGCGTTCCGGCTCGCCGGCGAGCACGTCGACCGCGTGCGCGGGCGCTCGCAGGACGTCGTGGACGTCACCATGCGCGCCACCCGGCTGACGACGCGGTTCTTCTCGCGGCTGAATCTGGCCGAGTACATGGGGCTCGCCGCGGTGCTCGTGGCCGGGTTCGTGCTGGTCGGCAACGGCGCGGCGACCCTCGGTACCGCCACGGCCGCGGCACTGTACTTCCACAGCCTGTTCAACCCGATCAACGCCGCACTCGCGCTCGTCGACGACGCGCAGTCGGCGGCGGCAAGCCTGTCCCGTCTCATCGGGGTGGCCGACCTGCCCGGCGAGTCCGGCTCGCCGGGGGCCGGCGTGGCGCGGCGGCCGCTCGACGCGTCGATGAAGGCCGCGGGTGTCGGCCACGCCTACGTGCCGGGCCACGACGTGCTGCGCGACGTGGACCTCGACATCGCCCCCGGCGAGCGGGTGGCCCTGGTCGGCGCGAGTGGGGCGGGCAAGACGACGCTCGCCAAGCTCGTCGCGGGCATCCACCGGCCCTCCCGGGGTTCCATCGCGCTCGGCGGCGTGCCGCTCGACGAGCTCGGGCCCGGCGGCACTCGGCGCGCGGTGGCCCTCGTCAGCCAGGAGGTGCACGTCTTCGCGGGGCCGCTCGCCGACGATCTCCGGCTCGCCCGCCCGGACGCCACCGACGACCAGCTGCGCGCCGCGCTCGCCCGCGTCGACGCTCTCGCATGGGCCGACGCACTGCCGAACGGACTGTCCACTGTGGTCGGCGAGGGAGGGCATCGGCTCACGGTGACGCAGGCGCAGCAGCTCGCGCTGGCGCGGCTCATGCTGGCGGACCCGCCGATCGCGATCCTCGACGAGGCGACCGCCGAGGCGGGCAGTGCGGGCGCGCGCGTGCTCGAGCGGGCCGCGGCCAACGCGCTCGAGGGACGCACCGCGCTCGTCGTCGCCCACCGGCTTACGCAGGCCGCGGCCGCTGACCGGATCGTCGTCCTCGACGCCGGGCGCGTCGTCGAGTCCGGCACGCACGATCAGCTCGTCGCGGCCGGTGGCCGGTACGCCGCCTTGTGGACGGCTTGGTCCGCCGGGCGGGAGCGGGGTGGTGGGTGAGTTCGGGTTTGTGACCTTCGGTGTTCCGTGGTCTGGTGTTCCAGTTCACGCCGTCGGTGGCGGCGGTGGCGGTGGAGTCCGTTGCCCCGGTACGCACTATCGACCACGGTCGCGACGTCCGGCCGGCGCGTTACGACCGGTAGGTGTGGCCGGTGGGGGTGGTGATGCGCAGGGCTCCGGTGTCGGTGAGGTGGAATCGCCAGCCGGGGGTGTGTTTGGTGCGGTGGTGGCGTCGGCAGAGTCCGATGAGGTTGGCGGTGTTGGTGTCGCCGTTGCGCTGGTATGGGATGACGTGGTCGAGATCGACAAAGTGCGCCGGGCGGTGGCAGGTCGGGAACCGGCATTCGCGGTCGCGGATCGTGACGTGGTCGGCGGTGACGGCGGGCGGCCGGTAGCGTTCCCGGCCCACGTCGATCGGGGCGCCGGTGTGCGGGTCGGTGATGATGCGCCGCCAGGTGGAATTGGGGTCGAAGGCGATCGCCCGCGCGATCGAGGCGGGCAGCGGGCCGTGCCCGGCCAACTCGGCCGGGTTGGTCGACAGGCCAACCAGGGTGGCGACGTCGATGTACACGAAGATCTCCGCCCTCGATGAGCCACCACCCGGAGTCCGGCTGAGCAGGAGATCGGCGAACACGTCGGCCCGCAGCTGATCCATGGTCCGGCCGTCACCGGCGTTGCGCAGCGCGCGGGCACACCGATCGATCCGGGCATAGGCCGCCGAGGCCACCTCGGCGGGCAGCTCGGCGACCAGCGTGGCCATCGCATCATCGCCGTGCCGCAACTCCACCCGCCGTTCCCGCCGCCGCGCCTCCGCCCGCGCCGCAGCACCCTCCGGATCCACCTTGTACACCGCACGGTTCACCATCCGCCGAATCGACGAGGCATCCCGCCCGGCCAATCGCCCAGAAACGAGCGCGTCCACTTCCCCGGCCATGTCATCGGCGAGGACCGCTGTCGGCTCCGACACCTTCGACGCCTTGTACAAATCAATGTCACCCCGCGACAACGCACCCAACGTTTCCGGAAGCCGAGTCACCAAATCCCGCGCCAACCCTATTTTGATCCGCGCCGCATTATCCGAAATCGCCAACCCCAGCGCCACTTCCGACGCCACATCCGCAGCATCATCCCGCGACGCCGAATACTCCACCAAAGCCCGCACCTGCAACGCCTGCAGCCGAGCGATCTCCCGCTCCAGTCGAATGACCTCATCAAGAGAATTTTCCCCCATACCAACGATTCTACCGCGAAATACCGAATCATACGAGTGAACCGAAAAACAACGGAACGCGACCACGAAACCCGTCCCGTGGGGAACTGCCGCTAGTAAACAGCCAGAGCACGGTGATGTGTGGAGCGGCAGTTTCCCACGGCGCGCCGAAGGCGTGCCTGAAACCCAACCACCCAAGCAACCAAGGCAACCACACCAATGGTCCCCTGACGGAAATTCCGGCCTTCTGTCAGCGTCGAACGAATTCATTGCCATGGACGGCGGACACCGCTACAGGAACCGCGGACACGGCTACGGGAACGGCCAACACAGCTACCGGAACGGCAAACACGGCGACGCAGACGGCCAACACAGCGACGCGAGAAGCGAACACGGCAACGGGAACGGCCGACACGCCAACCACCGCCTCACCAACACCCACGTAAATCGGTTGCACCGTCCAACCCGGACAGAGCATCATCGGCACATGACCGCCTACGGCACCCACACCCACCTGCTGACGCCCGGCTCGCCCGTGGCGGCCCAGCAGCAGACCGCGCCGGCACGGAGGTCGACCGCCGAACGCCCGTGACCGCGGCGCTCGTCGCCGGCCTCGCCGCCGGTTACGGCATCGCGGTGCCGGTCGGCGCGGTCGGCGTCTACCTGGTGACGCTGTCGGCACTCACCGATCGCCGGGCGGTGCGCATCGCCGCGGCGCTCGGGGCGGCGAGCGCCGACGGCGGCTACGCGCTCGTCGCCGTGCTCGGCGGAGCGGCCGTGGCGAACACGCTGGAGCCGGTGGCGACGCCACTGCGCTGGACGTCGGCTGCGGTGCTCGTCGCGATCGCCGTGACCGTCGGGGGCGCGGCGATCGCGCGATTCCGACGTGGCAGGCAACCCGACCACCTCCGGATCGCCACGTCCCCCATCGCGCGATTCCGGCGCGGCAAGCAATCCGGCCACCTCCGTCGCGGCCAGGGTCACCGGGTCCGAGCCGGGCACGCTCGCGGCCAGGGTCACCGGGCCCGAGCCGGGCACCCAGGCCATCTCCGAGCCGCCCCGACCGCGACGCCGAGCCGCGCGTACGCGACCCTGCTCGCCATCACCGCGCTCAACCCGGCGACCGTCGCCTACTTCGCCGCGCTCGTCCTCGGCGACGGCGCACGCCTGGCCGGAACGCCCACCACCGGCACGATGTTCGTGCTGGCCGCATTCGCCGCGTCGGCCAGCTGGCAGCTCACCCTGGTCTGCGGAGGTGCCGTGCTGGGCAGGTTCGTCACCGGCCCACGCGGGCGCCTCGCGACCGCTGTGGTGTCGAGCGTCGTGGTGGCCGGTCTGGCTGTCGGCATACTCGCAGAGGACGCATGGTGATCGATCGAGCCCGCAACGGAGATGTCCGGGGAAACTCATCAGCGGCACACGGCCATCCCCGGCTGGCCAGGCGGTGATCCGCCGACCGACCGCTGAGGCGACAGCGTCGTCGATCCACGCGGCATACGGCCTGTGGACTGCGGCTGTCTTCTGCGAACAACGCCGGGCGCTCGCGATCGAGTACGAGCGGCCGCGCGTCCTGGTGGGCCGATTTCCCTGCTGCATTTCGGAATCACCTGCGATGGCACGACCCCGCCGATCAGCGCCGTATCCCTCCTCATCGGACTGGAACCCACCGGCGCCGGCATCCTGCACGGGCTCGGCGCCGACGAGCGGCCGCGACGGCAGCACGCCCACCAAGTGCGGTTGCCGTGTGGCGAGGCCGAGATCACGACACGCGGCCTCACCGTTACCCTCGGCGCGGGAGCACCGGCGCTGCCCGCCGTGCAACCGTCCGCCACCGTCCCGGTTCCGCGAACCGGCCGTCGGCTCGTCCTGACGCTCACCACGCCCGGTCCCGGCAGCTGGCCGCCTACGCGGCCACGGCCGCGGACGTCCTGCGCAGCGTCCGGTTCGCGGACGGCCGGTCGTGACGCCCCGGTGGGGCCGCCCGGGTCGTCGCGCCGGCGCGCGGCTGTGAGAACGTGGACACGAGCCCGGCCTGGGCTCCCGGACGAGGGGTGCCGTACCCGGCGCGCGACAAGACGGCCCGCAGGAGGTTGTCATGTCGTGGGTGGTGTTGGTCGTCTCCGGCCTGATGGAAGCCGTGTGGGCGACCGCGCTCGGCAAGTCGGACGGTTTGAGCAGGCTCGGCCCGTCCGTGGTGTTCTTCGCCGCACTGGCGGCGAGTATGTCCGGACTGGCGTACGCGATGCGCGACCTGCCCGTGGGAACGGCCTACGCGGTATGGGTCGGCATCGGCGCGGTGGGCACTGTCGTGTACGCGATGCTCGCCGGTGACGAGCCCGCGTCGGCGTTGAAGATGCTCTTCCTCGCCGGGATCATCGGGTGCGTGATCGGCCTCAAGGTCACGCACTGAGCCCGGTCAGCGAATGCTCGCCGGCCGAAGATCGGTCCAGTGTTCCTCGACGTAGGCGAGGCACGCGTCGCGCGTGTCCTCGCCGAACACGACCCGCCAGCCCGCCGGTACGTCTACAAAGGACGGCCAGAGCGAGTGCTGATCCTCGTCGTTGACGAGCACGTAGTAGCGGCCGTTCGGGTCGTCGAACGGGTTGGTCACGGTTGTCCTCCCCGGGGTCGGCTTCTCTCCGTCACACACGTCACGCGGGACGGTGCCCGCTGACGGCGAACTCCTCGGCACGATCGGGATCTCCCACCGACCGGCGGCGGACGATGGAGCCGAGGATCTCGCCGGAACGCACGGCGTTGTTCGACAGCAACGACGAGGTGATGCCGTGCGTGTGCTCGGTGCTCCCGCCCTGCAGGTAGATGCCCGCGGTCATGTCGGCGCGGGTCTCCAACCGGTAGTCCCGCTCCACCCGCGGCCTGCCCTGGGCGTCGCGGCCGCAGTACCGCGCGACGTCGCCGAGCTGCGCGGTGACGTCGGCCGGCCGGTACCCGGTGCAGTAGACCACGATGTCGGCGTCGAGCACGGTCTTCTCGCCGGTACTCAGGGACTCGATGGTGGTGCGCACGCCGTCGTCGGTCTCGACCACCTCGACCGCGCGGGAGACGTGGAAGATCCGCAGCCGCTCGACGCCGAGCACCTTCTCCCGGTACAGCCTGCGGTAGAGCTCGTCGATGAGGTCGAGGTCCACCACGGAGTAGTTGGTGTTGGCGTGATAGTCCATGATGCGCTCCTTGACCTGCTCGGGCGCACCGTAGAACTCGTCCACCGACGCGGGGTCGAAGATGCGGTTGGCGAACGCGCTGTCGTCGGAGGGGCTGTAGCCGAACCGGGAGAACACCGAGCACACCTCGGCCTTCGGGAACCGGTCATGCAGGAACGCCGTCACCTCGGCCGCGCTCTGTCCCGCGCCGACGACGACGAACCGCGACGCCCCGGCCACGTCGTCGACCCGGTGCAGCAGTTCGCTGTTGTGCCACACGCGGTCGGAGGCGGTGATGCCGTCCGGCAGGTACGGCTTCAGCCCGGTCGCCAGCACCAGGTTGCGGGCGCGGTAGACCTCGCCGTTGGCCGACCGGACGTCGACGTAGGCCACCTTGCCCTCGTCGAGAACGGGTTCCACGGCGACGACCTCGTGCGAGTACGACACCATGTCGTCCACCTGCGCGGCCGCCCACTCGAAGTAGTCGTGGAACTCGACCCGCAACGGGAACAGGCTCTTGTGGTTGACGAAGTCGACCAGCCTGCCGCGAGCGTGGAGATAGGACAGGAAGCTGTACTTGCTCGCCGGGTTCCGCAGTGTCACCAGGTCTTTGAGGAACGACACCTGCATGGTGGCGTCGTCGATGAGCATTCCCCGGTGCCAGCCGAAGCCGGCCTGACGCTCCAGGAAGTGCGCCGTCACCGGCTGCGTCGCGGCGCTGGCCTCGGCGTTGTGTTCGGCGACCGCTATCGCCAGCGCCAGGTTGGACGGTCCAAAGCCGACGCCGACCAGGTCGTACACCGGTGTCTCGTCCTTCAGCAGTGCCTGTGACATACGTGTCCCATCGCCGGTTGCAGCAAGACGGAGGCAACCCTAACCTAACTTAGGGGTACCTCAGTTAGTCCATTGGAGGGTGATACTCGACTCCGGACCGAAGGCTTGCAAGATTAGGCTAGCCTTGCTTCACTAGGCCCCGTTTGCCGACGAAGGACGGAGGGCCGATGCGGGTCGTGATGTTCGGGTACCAGACGTGGGGGCACCGGACCCTGCGAGCGCTGCTCGACTCGGAACACGAGGTGGCACTGGTCGTCACGCACCCGAAATCGGACCACGCCTACGAACGGATCTGGGCCGACTCGGTCGCGGACCTGGCCACCGACAACGGCATCGAGGTGGTCTTGGCCAATCGGCCCGACGACGCGCTCGTCGCCAAACTGCGTGAGGTCCAGCCCGACCTCATCGTCGCCAACAACTGGCGCACCTGGCTTCCTCCGGAGATCTTCCGGCTGCCCACGCACGGCACGCTCAACGTCCACGACTCGCTCCTGCCCGCCTACGCGGGTTTCTCGCCGTTGATCTGGGCGCTCATCAACGGCGAGCGCGAGGTCGGCGTCACCGCGCACATGATGGACGACGAGCTCGACGCGGGGCCGATCGTGCTGCAGAAGGCGGTCGAGGTCGGCCCACGCGACACGGCGACCGACCTGTTCCACAAGACCGTCGATTTGATCGAGCCGGTGGTGAGCGAGGCACTCGCGTTCATCGCCGCCGGGCGCACCGACTGGGTGCCGCAGGACCGGTCCAAGGCGAGCTTCTTCCACAAGCGCTCGCTCGAGGACAGCCGGATCGACTGGACCTGGCCAGCCGAGGACATCGACCGGCTCGTGCGCGCGCAGTCCGACCCGTACCCCAACGCGTTCACCTTCTACCAGGGCGAGCGGATCCGGATCGTACAGGCGTCGGTGTCGACCGGCCGCTACGGCGGCACTCCTGGGCGCGTGTTCATTCCCGAGGACAAGGGCGTGGTGATCGTCGCGGGCGCCGATGCGCGGTACGGCCGCAACCACGGCCTGCGGATCGAGCGCGTGCGTACCGACGACGGCACGGAGTACGCCGCGACGGAGTTCTTCCGCACGATGGGCGGTTACCTCACCTCCCACCCGTGACGCCGCGGGCCGTGGGTGCGAGAACGTACCCACGCGTCCCCGCACGACCTCGCCTGGCACGCCAACCCGGCAGCGATGCTCAGCCGCAGATCTCCGATCCGCAGGCGGCCTCCGCCGTCGCCCCCGGGGCCTCACTCTCGGCGAGGGAGCGCGCCACTCAGACGCGGACGAGCATCTTGCCGGTGTTGGCGCCGGCGAGCAGGTCCAGGAAGGCCTGCGGTGCATTGCGCACGCCCTCGACCACCGTCTCGGAGTACTTCAGCGAGCCGTCCCGCACCAGCGGCGCGACCTCGGCGAGGAACCTGGGCCGCAGGTGGACGTGATCGCCGACGAGGAAGCCCCGCATGGTCAGCCGCCGGGAGATGAACTGCATCAGGTTGCGCGGCGCCTTCGGCGGCTCGGTGGCGTTGTACTGGGATATCATCCCGCACACGGCGATCCGCCCGTGCAGGTTCAGCACGTCGAGGGCGGCCTCGAGGTGCTCACCGCCGACGTTGTCGAAGTAGACGTCCACGCCGTCCGGCGCGGCGGCCCTGAGCTGCTCGGTAACGGGCCCGTCCTTGTAGTTGAACGCCGCGTCGAAGCCGAGCTCCTCGGTGAGCCAGCGCACCTTCTCGGCCGAGCCCGCGCTGCCGATGACCCGGCGGGCGCCACGCAGCTTGGCGAGCTGGCCTGCCACCGAGCCGACCGCCCCCGCCGCCGCGGAAACGAACACCGTGTCACCCTCGGTGAACGTCGCGACGTCCACCAGGCCCGCGTAGGCGGTGAGGCCGGTCATCCCCAGCACGCCGAGGTAAGCGGTGACCGGAGCGGCATCGGGGTCCACCTTCGTGGCGTGCGCGGCGTCGAGGACGGCGTGCGTGCGCCAGCCCAGGCCGTGCAGCACGATGTCGCCGGGCCGGAAGTCGTCGCTGCCCGACTCGAGCACCTCGCCGATGGCGCCGCCGTGCATCACCTTGCCGACCTCGTAGGGCTCGGCGTAGGACTTCGCCGAGCTCATGCGGCCCCGCATGTACGGGTCCACCGACAGCCAGGTGTTGCGCACCAGGACCTGCCCCGGCCCGGGACTTGGCACCTCGACCTCGACGATGTCGAAGTTCTCCGCGGTGGGCACGCCGTGCGGCCGCGACGCGAGCCGCACCTCGATCGCGCCGTCGCCACTCATGCCGACTGCCTCGCCTGGGCGTCGAGGTTGGCGAGCACGCCGTCGTAGATGCGCTTGAGCCCACCGGGCGCGAAGGTTTTCTCGAAGAAGCCGCCGATGCCGCCCGCGCCCTGCCAGGTGGTCTCGATCCGTACGAGCGAGCGCGTTCCCGCCTCACGGACGGTCCAGGTGGTGACCATGCTCGAGTTGGCGTCGGTCTCCACGAGCGTGCCCGGCTCCGGCTCGGTGACCGTGGCCGCGACATCGCGCACGCGCTTCGACGTCGCCTGCAGCTTCCACCTGGCGACCGTGCCCGCACCCTTGCCGCCCTCGGTGACCTCGTAGTCACGGTAGGCGTCGGTGAGGATCTTCGGCCGGACCTCGGCATAGTCGGCGACGAGCGCGCGCACCGTCTCCACGGGCGCGTCGATCGTCCGCTCGGCCGTGGCCGTGACCTTTCCCATGCGTGCCCCTTTCGGTCTGTCCTACTTGGCGAGTCCTTCGACGACCTCGGCGCCGGGCAGCCCGGCCAGCAGGGTTCCGGTGACGAGGAGTTTGCTCCCGCGGATGCCGCTGCCGATCACGAGCTCGGGCGAGTCGGCGACGGCCTTGTCGATGAGGATCGGCCAGCCCTCGGGCAACCCGATCGGGGTGATGCCCCCGTACTCCATCCCGGTCAACTCCGTCGCCTCGGCCATCGGCGCGAACGACGCCTTGCGCACGTCGAGCTTGCGGCGGATGACGTTGTTGACGTCGGCGCGCGTCGTGGCGAGCACGAGCGCGGCGGCGTAGCGGAGCTCGCCCGCCCGCTTGCCGGCCACGACGACGCAGTTGGCCGACGCGGACATCGGCGAGGAGTACGCGGCGCAGAACTCGGCGGTGTCGGCGAGGTCGGGATCGATCTCGACGATCCCCACGGGCTCGGTGATGGTGGCCAGCGCCTTGGCGACCGGCTCGGCGACGAGGTCGGTGCGCTCGGCGGCAGGCACCACGTTCAGCGTTCCGGCAATGGTCCAGTTGCTCACATGGCCACCGTACTCAGCGGCTCGTCACCAGTTCTGGCCGCCGCGCTGCACCTCGATGAGCTTCGGACGGACGTCCACCAGGTACACGAGGGAGGCGACCAGCCCGGCGAGCCAGAAGATCATCCCCGCGCCGTAGAAACCGAACAGCAGCATCGCCACCGTGGACCCGCCGGTGATGGCGAGCCAGATCGGCTTCGTGTGGCGATCGGCGGCCGTGTAGGCGTCCGAGCGCTGCATGACGGCATGCGCGAACGCGACCAGGCCGGCCAGGGTCCCGGCCCAGTCGATGACCCAGACGATCCACATCGCGAGGAGCGGCACGTCCCCCAGCGTACGTCAGTGCGCTCGCACGCTTCAGGCCCCGGCCGTCCGCCTGCGACGGATGGCCGGGGCCCGAGTGGATGCGGTGTTCCGTGGCGGGTTACTTGGTGGTCTTGGAGCTGGTGCTGTTGGCCGGCTTCTTGGCGGCGCTGGTGGTGCGCCGCGTGGTCGACCGGGTGGTGGTCTTCGGCTTGCTCGGCGCGGCCTCCTCGACCTTGTCGGCGACGTCGCCGGTGACCTCCTCCACCTTGGCGGCGGTGTCCTCCACCTTCAGGGCGGCCTGCTCACCGACCTCGCGGGTGCGACCGGTCACCTTGGCCACGACCTCGTCGATGCGCTCGCGTACGTCGGAGGCCACCTCGTCGACCCGGCCCTGCGCGGTGTGCAGGGTCTCCTCGAGCTGCTCCAGGTTGCGCTTCACCTGCGGCTGGGCGACGAGCTTCTCCCACGTCTCCTCGCCGGCCTCGGCCAGCCGGTGGTAGAGCTTCAGCGCCGCGTCGGTGTACTCGTCGAGCAGCTTGCGCAGCTCGGCCGGGTCGAGGCGACCGCGGAGGCTCTCGAAGTCCGACGGCAGCTCCTCGATGTTCTTGCGCGCGACCTCGCTGCTCTCGGTGACGCGCTCCCTGGCCTTGGTCAGGACGTCGGCGACGGCCTGGCCGGCCAGATTGCCCGCGCCGAGCGCGGCGAGCAGCGGCGTCTTGATCTGCTCGATGGCGCCTGTGTTCTTGCGGTCCTCGGTGTTCGTGGTCGCCATGTCGGGTTCACTCCTTGGCTTGCGATTCGGATTCGGGCTCGGTTGCGGACGTTTCTGCTTCCCGGTTCTGCCGGCGGAAGGACTCGTAGACGTCCAGCAGAACCTGCTTCTGGCGCTCCGTGAGCTCGGTGTCGGCGCGGATCGCGTCGGTCACCGGTCCCCCCACGGGCAGGTCGAGAATCCCGGCCTGCACGTAGAGCGCCTCCGCCGAGATTCGCAACCCCTTGGCGATCTGCTGCAGGATCTCCGCGCTGGGTTTGCGCACCCCGCGCTCGATCTGACTCAGGTACGGGTTGGAAACACCGGCCAGTTTCGACAGCTGCCGCAGGGAGATCTTGGCGTTGTTGCGCTGCTGCCGGATGTAGGCGCCGATGTCCCGGCCGATGTCGGCCACCTTGTCCATGGGCCCGGTCACGGCGTCGTTGCCCTCGGCCGGGAGGTCATCCGCCAACGTGCCACCTCCTCGCGACATCTCCCACGGTACGCGGAGGTGCTAGCTATTGCAAGCACTTTGCTTGCAACCATCGAGTGGTTCCGGGCGCGACTACGCTGGGGCCATGCGTTCCGCCGCGCGACGGCGCCGGCACCTCGTCCAGGAGCTGCTCCGCGAGGACGCCGTGCGGGATCCGCTGTGGATCGAGGCGTTCCGCCACGTACCACGGCACGTGTTCCTGCCCCGCTTCTTCGTCCCGCACGGCAACCGCTGGGCCGCGGTCGCGCGCGGCGATGCCAACTGGCTCCCGCTGGTCTACTCCGACACCGTGCTCGTCACCCAGCTCGACGACGATCCGGGCCTGTGGGAACGCGCCCGGCGCGAGGGCCCGGTGCCCGGGACGCCCACGTCGTCGTCGAGCATGCCGGGGATCATGGCCTTGATGCTCGAGCATCTGCAGTTCCGCGAGGGCGACCACGTGCTCGAGATCGGCACCGGCACCGGGTACAACGCCGCGCTGCTCTGCCACCGGCTCGGCGACGCACGGGTGTCCACAGTCGACATCGATCCGACACTCTGCAGACAGGCCCGCGCGGCACTGGCGACCATCGGCTACCACCCGGAGTGTGAGGTGGCCGACGGCGAGAAGGGGTTCCCGCCGAGCGCGCCGTACGACCGGGTGCTGTCCACCTGCTCGGTGTCCCACCTGCCGCCCGCGTGGCTGGAACAGACCCGGCCGGGCGGGCTCGTGCTCACGACGTTGAACCGGCCCATCGGCGCGGGCATGGTGCTGGTGGCCGCGGGCGAAGGGGCCACCGGCGAGGGCGTGGTGCTGGCCACCGACGGCCGGTTCATGCCCATGCGCGCCCACCGGCGCGCCGACACGGTCACCCTGCTCGCCGGAAGCGACGGCCCCGGCGACGACGTCACCGCACGGCCCACCGACCTGCCGCTGGAGACCGTGCTGAACCCGGCGCACGCGTTCGAGTTCTTCGTGAGCCTCGAGCTGCCCGGCCTGATGGCCGCTGCCCACCCGCAGACCGGCGAGCTCTCGTTGCTCGTGCACCCCGACGGGTCGTGGGCAGGCCACCACGGCACCGACGGCGGGCACGTCGTGCAGCAGGGCGGCCCGCGCAAGCTGTGGGACGCCGTCGAAGCCGCCTACCGGCGCTGGCACGAGCTCGGCAGCCCGCCCCGCGACGCATTCACGGTGAGTGTGCGGGGCGAGCGGCAGTCGATCCGGTTCGCGGGGCACGAGTGGCCGCTGCATCGCGAGGACTGAGCTCGCGAAACCACGCGACGGCGTGCTCGGCCGCCTCGTCACGCGTGGCGTGCGTGGTGTCGAACAGACGCACGGGCGGCGACATCCGGGGCGCCTCGGTGCGCAGCCAGTCGTTGAACTCCAGAGTCTCGGCGATGCGCGGCTCGTCCCACTCCCGCCACGCCGGCCGCGCCCTCAGCCGGGTGGCGAGGACGTCCGGCTCGGCCACGAGCGCGAGGTAGTGGATCGAGGAGAAGAAGACCCGCTCGGGCAGCGGTTCGAACTCGGGCGGCACGACGGTGCCGCACAGCACCACCGGCCGCCCGTTCTGGTGGATCATCGCGGCCATCCGCAGCCACGTGGACCGGAAACGCGGATGGCCGTCGACCTCACCGGCGTCGTCCCGGAGGGCGCCGGTCCACAGCACGTCCTGCTCGAGCACCACGGCCTCGCCGGCGAGCCGACGGGCCAGCTCGGGCCCCACGGTGGACTTACCGCCCCCGCTCGGGCCGGTCAGCGCGAACAGGGGCAGCCTGCGGAACTCCCAGCGCTGCCCGCAGACGCGGCACACCAACCGATCCGCCTCGACGAGCGGAACATCGGCGCGGTCGCCGCACCGCGGGCAGATCTTCAGGTCGAGCACGGTCAGTCGAACAGACCCTCGAGGAAACTGCGCCTGCGCCGATGGCCGTATCCGTGCCCGCCGTAGGGGCGCGGCGAATCCCGGTAGCCGCCGTAGTGTTTGGGGGAGTCCGGGTAGTGCCCGTGCCGCTCACCGCGGTACGGGCGGGGAGAGTCGGCGTAGTGCCCCTCACCCCGGTAGGGGCGAGGCGAGTCGGCATAGCCGTACTGCCGGGTGGGCGGTGCGGCCTGCGGCCCACCCGCAGGCCGGTACGGCGGCGGGGGCGCGGCAGCCGCGCCGTAGTAGGCGTTCTCCGCCTCGACGATCCGTTCCAGCTCACCGTGGTCGAGGAACACTCCGCGGCAGCCCTCGCACTGCTCGATGTGCACGCCGCCCTTGTCGACCGTCTTCATGACGTTCTGGCACTTGGGACAAATCACCGGGCAAGCCTAGCCAGATCCGGGTGATCCGTCGGCTACCAGACGTCACCTTCTTGTGGTGGGTGCTTGTGGTGGGGTGCTTGTGGTGGGCTCGAGTTCCATCCGCCAGGGCGGCCGGGCCTGGCAGCCGGCCGGCGCGGGATGTGGTGGTGGGTGGGGTGGGCCCACGGCCACCGAAGGAGCACGGCGGTGGACGATCGTGGCCGACCTGGCCGTCCGTCCGGCTCGACCTTCGCCATGCGGCGTGCTGCTGCTACACGTCGCATGCGTTCGGCGGACGACGCCAGGCCACGGTCATCGCCGGGCGTGGGTTGCTCGGCGTCGACGAGGGCCTGGGCCACCATGGCGGCAGTCTGTGGTGGTCTGGTCGGGTTCGGTCGGTGGACTGCTCCGCATGGCTCGGCCGAAGCTGTGGTTTCCGCTTTTTGGAGTGGTTGCTTGGGTGGTTGGGTTTCAAGCACGCCTTCGGCGCGCCGCGGGAAACTGCCGCTCCACACATCACCATGCATTGTCTGGTGGTTAGCGGCAGTTCCCCACGGAACGGGTTTCGTGGTCACGTTCCGTTGTTTGCGGCTTCACACTTTCGGTCTGTGGTATTCGGGTAGAATTGTTGGCATGGGGGGAAAGTTCTCTTGATGAGGTCGTTCGACTAGAGCGGGAGATCGCTCGGCTGCAGGCGTTGCAGATGCGGGCTTTGGCGGAGTATTCGGCGTCGCGGGACGATGCTGCGGAAGTGGCGCTGGCGTTGGCGATTTCGGAGAATGCGGCGCGGATCAAAATAGGGTTGGCACGGGATTTGGTGACCCGGCTTCCCGAAACGTTGGGTGCGTTGTCGCGGGGTGACATTGATTTGTACAAGGCGTCGAAGGTGTCGGAGCCGACCTCGGTGTTGTCCGATTCGCTGGCGCGCGAGGTGGATGCGACGGTTTCCGAGCGGTTGGTGGGGCGGGATGCCTCGTCGATTCGGCGGATGGTCAACCGTGCGGTGCAGAAGGTCGACCCCGAGGGTGCCGCGGCGCGGGCGGAGGCGCGGCGGCGGGAACGGACTCCACCTGGCGACGGATCATCACCGACTCCCACACCGGCGCCCGCTCGACGTGGGCCGCACCCGCTACCGCCCGCCCGCCGTCACCGCCGACCACGTCACAATCCGCGACCGCGAATGCCGGTTCCCCACCTGCCACCGACCCGCCCACGACACCGACCTCGACCACGTCATCCCATACCAGCGCAACGGCGACACCAACACCGGCAACCTCATCGGCCTCTGCCGACGCCACCACCGCACCAAACACACCCCCGGCTGGCGATTCCACCTCGCCGACACCGGCCAACTCCACATCACCACACCCACCGGCCACACCTACCGGTCGCACTGACGCCCGACAACACGACAGCCTGGCCAACGCCACGGCCATCCAGACAACCCAGACTGGACGACCGTCCCGAGCCTCGAACAAACCGCGGCGTCGGCCTGGGTCACCGAGATCCGACCTTGCACGGGCAAGCGGCCTCGCCGATTCGACCATTGACGCCATCCAGCGGCGACCCGCCGACGCGGGCCACCGCCACGGCGCAGACAGCATGGGCCGACGCTGCCGACGGAGAAGACAACGCCGCGCGGCTCGGCCGCCGAAGGAGACTGGTCGCGTCGGCCACCGGATACCAGGTCCCAGCGACCAACGCGGTAAGCGCGGGCCGGCACCCCAGGCATAGTCGGGCGAAGGCGCTCCATCCGCTCCGATGGAGGTGACTGCGCAACCTCTTCTCCGGCTTGATCTCCACGAACAACGACCTCTACTAACCCCCACCGCCGGTCCGGCACGAGTAGCCCGGAAACACCACCCGACCCACCTCACCCGCCATCGGCCTGCAGCTCGTCGGCCACGTCCCGCAGCGCGTCGAGCACGGCCGCGATCGTCGGGTTCCGGCCGCTGCCCGCGCGGATGGCAGCCGACACCGTCCGGGTCAGCGCGGGTTCGGTGACCTCGCGCAGCACGACGTCCGACGACATCGACTCGAACGCCAGCCTCGGCACGAGCGACACCCCGAGTCCGGCCTCGACGAGCGCGAAGATCACCGTGAGGTCGGTACTGGTGTAGTCGATCCGCGGGACGAACCCGGCGAGCCCGCACGCGCGGCGGAGCAGCTCGTGCAGCTCGGCGTCGCGGTCGGCGGCGATCCACGGCTCGTCGGCCAGCTCGGCCAGCGGCAATGGCTCGGTCCCGTTGTGCCGCGCGGCGGGCAGGGCGACCAGCAGCGGCTCGGTGAGCAGTCGGACGACCTCGACACCGGCGTCGGCGACGTCGGGCAGCAGGCTGTAGCCGTAGACCAGCGCGATGTCGCAGTGCCCCGCCTTGACCGCCGTGATGGCGTCGGGCGCCTGCAGCTCGGAGAGTCGCACCTGCAGGTCGGGGTACTCGGCGCGACACCGGGCCAGCGCACCGGGAACCAGCGCGCGGGCCGCGGTCGGAAACGCCGAAAGCCGCAGCACTCCGCGCACCTGCGAGGTCAGCGCGGCAACCCCCGCCCTGGCCGCCTCCAACGCGGCCAGGATCCCCTCGGTGTGGTCCACGAGCACCCTCGCGGCCTCGGTGAGCACGAGTGTCCGGCCGTCCCGGATGAACAGCGGACTGCCGACCTCCCGTTCGAGCAGGGTCAGCTGTTGCGACACGGCCGACGGCGTCAGTGAGCAAACGCGGGCCGTCGCGGCGATGGTGCCGTGCAGGGAAAGCTCCCGCAGCAGCCGGAGCCTGCGCACGTCGTAGAGGTCAGCTGCCATGTAGAAACATTAATGGACACAGCGAGAAATCGTCACTGGTTCTAACGGTTCACAGCCGCCATTCTGAGGGCGTGATCTCCTCGGACAGAGTCGCGGCACTGCGGACGCGCATGACGGAACACGGGGTCGACGCCGTGGCGCTCGCCAGCCCCGAACTCATCTACTACCTGACCGGTCTCGACCATCACGGCTACTTCGCCTTCACACTCCTCGTCGTCCGCCGCGACGGCGAGCTGGCACTGGTGACCCGCGAGATGGAACGCCCGACGGTGCGCGCACAGCTCCCCGAATGCCGGCACGTGACGTTCGGCGACGGCACCGATCCCGCGGTCGCCGTCGCGGCGGCGCTCGCGGGCGTTCCCACGGGCGGGCGCATCGCCACCGAAGACACGGCGATGTTCTTCCCGCCCGCCGTCCACGCGCGGGCCCGGCTCGCGCTGGCCGACCGGCGGTTCTCCGACGCCTCGCCGCTGCTGCGGGACGTGATGGCGGTGAAGTCGGCCGAGGAGGTGGAACTCGTGCGCCAGGCCGCGGAGATCTCCGACGCGGCGCTGGCCGCGGGGGTGGCACAGGCCAGGCCGGGCGCCGCCGAACACGAGGTGGCGGCAGCGGTCCAGCACGCGCTCTACGCCAAGGGCGGGCAGACCCCCGGCTTCGTCCCGATGATCCGTCCGCTGTGGATGCTCGAACAGGAGCACGTGTCCTGGGGCGACCGCAAACTCGAGACGGGAACAGGCCTGTTCCTGGAGCTGTCCGGGTGTGTGCGCCGCTACCACGCCCCGCTGTCCCGGACCGTCTACATCGGCGAGGCACCCGCCGGCGCCACGACCGCCCATGCTGCCGCGCTCGCGGGGCTCCACGCGGCGGCCGGGACCCTCCGCCCAGGCGCCCGGACCGGTGACGTCTATGCCGCCTGGCACGAGGCCGCGGGTGTCACCGGACCGCGGCACCACTGCGGTTACCTCGTCGGCATCGGATTCCCGCCGAGCTGGGTCGGCGGCGGCGAGGTGCTCGGCATTCGTCCCGGTGGCGACCGGATCGTCCAGGCAGGCATGACGTTCCACCTCATGTCGTGGGTGCCGGGCCACGTGGTGTCCGACACCGTGCTCGTCACCCCGGACGGCGCCGAGTTCCTCACCCACACTCCCCACGAACTGACGGTGGTGATCTGACATGCGCATCACGGGAATCCGCGCGACCCCGGTCGCCGTGCCGTACCGCTCGCCGGAGGTGTGGGCGTTCGGCAGGCGGCGAGGTCAGGTGAGCGTGCTCATCGAGGTGGACACCGACGACGGCGTCACCGGGCTCGGCGAGGCGGCGGCCTACCCGTCGGCCGACATCGTGCTCGCCGTGCTGCGCGGACTGGAGCCGCTCGTGCTCGGCGAGGACCCGTTCGCGGTGGAACGGCTGGTGCGCCGCATCGAACTCGTCGGCACCTGGCACCACGTGAAGGCGACCAGTCCGGCCATCGCGGCGGTGGAGATGGCGTGTTGGGACATCCTGGGCAAGGTCTGCGGACAGCCGCTGGTGAACCTGTTCGGCGGCCGGTTCCGCGAGCGGGTCGAGTGCTTCTATTACGTGGCGCGCGCCGAGCCGGACGACGTGGCCGCCGAGGCCCGGCTGGCGACGAAGGCTGGTTTCGGCACGTGCTACCTGAAGGTCGGCTCGGACGACCCGCGTACCGACATCGAACGCGTCGCGGCGCTGCGGGACGGCGCTGGCCCGGACGCGCGGCTGCGGATCGACGCGAACGAGGCGTGGTCGCCGGGCACGGCGGTGCGGCTGATCCGAGAGCTCGAGCGGTTCGACCTCGAGCTGATGGAGCAACCCGTGTCGGGCCGCAACCTCGACGAGATGGCCTACGTGCGCGGACGCGTCGGCGTGCCGATCCTGGCCAACGAGGCGTCATGGACGCGGTACGACCAGCTCGCCGTGATCAAGGCCGGTGCGGCCGACGTGCTCTCGGTGGACAACCAGATGGACGGCGGACTGGCCAACCTCAAGCGCGCGGCCGGGTTGTGCGAGGCGGCCGGGCTGCCGGTGGTCAAGCACAGCCTCGGCGAGCTCGGTGTCGCATTGGCCGCGGCAGTGCACGTCATCGCATCGACCCCGAACTTCCGGTACGCCAACCAGGCCTACGGGGCGCTGCTCGCCGACGACGTGACGAGCGGGTTCGGCGGCGGCTTGGAGTCCTATGCGGACGGCTGCATGGAGGTGCCCTCCGGCCCCGGTCTCGGCGTGGCTCTCGACCCTGACCGCGTCGCCCGCTACGCCGAGCTGTACCGCACCGAGGGTGCGTCGTTCAGCTTCGGCGATCCGCAGGCACTCGCCCGCGCGCACGCGCTGCCCAAGCTGTGAGGCCGGATCAGGCGGCGCACAGGCAGAACGGGTGTCCGGCGGGGTCGGCGTACACGCGGAACGTCTCCGGTGTGTCGTCAAGCAGGCGGGCGCCGAGGTCGAGCACGCGTTGGTGCTCGGCGTCGATGCTGGGCACGGTGAAGTCGAGGTGCAGCATCTGGGCCCGTTCGTTCGACGGCCAGGTCGGTGGCTGGTAGTCAGGGTCCTGCTGGAACGCGATGCCCGTGCCGCCATCCGGGTTGACGAGGTCGACCCAGCGGTCACCGGGCTGGTCGCCCTCGGCGATCCGCCAGCCGAGCAGCTCGCCGTAGAACGTCGCGAGCGCGTAGGGATCGGGACAGTCCAGCGCGACGACGCCCAGCGTGATCGTCGTACTCGGGGAATTCATCGCCACCTCCGCATCATTTGGTCCACCGAGTATGGCGGTTACGGAGTGGGCACGCCGGTCGTTTCGGCAGCCTTCCCCAGGTCACCCGGGCTGTGGATAACTACGTGGATAAGTCGGGCTTCTGTGGATAACCTCCCCCACGCGGGGGGACACAACCGAGGGACGTCACCTCATCGGCGGCTTGCCAGCGCCGGGATGGCCGCGATCTTGTCCTCGGCCAGGTGATCCCACAGGATGCCGGGGCTGCGCTTGGGCTTGGGCACCCGGATGACCTCGTGCGGCGTCACGATGACGTCGACGCGAAAGTCGTGCTCCGTCTCCGGCAACTCCTCGTCGAGCACCTGCAGGTCGTGCACGGTCGTGGCGATCGTGGTGCGTTCGTCCACGAGGCCGGTCTCGACGAGCAGCCCGAACTCGATGTCGGAGAACCCGCCGCCCTTGCCGATGCGCACGCCGTCGCGGTTCACGGCGACCGTGCCGCACACCACGAGGTCCACGCGCTGCATCTCGCTCACGGCCACCGGGTCGCCGAGCCGCAGCGCCCGATCCTTCGCGGCGGCCCGGCGCGGCAACTCGGTCAGCGAGCCCGGGTCCAGCCGGACGAACGGCCGCTCCTCCGTCAGCTTCGGCACCGCCATGTAGAGCAGCTTGCCGTTCGCCAGCACGCGCGAGCGCACCGGCAGCTGCGGGCTGTCCGGGTTGGCCTTCACGACGCGCGCCGACTCCCACTCCGGCAGGTGCGTCAGTTCCGCGGCCGCCTGCTCGGCGCCGGCGAAGTTGGGGATCCGCCCCCGCGCGCCGGGAAACCGCGCGGCACGTTCCTGTTCCAGCAGCGCCCACACCCGCTGCCGGACCTCCTGCTTGGCCGCCTCCGGATCGGACATGGGTCAGAACAGCAGTTGCGCGACCGTGTAGATGACGAGCCCCGCGAGAGCACCCACGACGGTGCCGTTGATCCGGATGAACTGCAGGTCCCGGCCCACCTGGAGCTCGATCTTGCGGGACGTCTCCTCGGCGTCCCAGCGCTCGACCGTGTCGGTGATGATCGTGGTGATCTCGCGCGAGTAGTTGGTCGCCGCGTAGGCGGCCGCGTCCTCGACCCAGCCGTCCACCTTGCCCGCCATCGCCGGGTCCGAGGTGAGCCGTTTGCCGAGCGAGCGCAGCCCCTCCCGGACGCGCCTGCGCAGCTCGCTGGACGGGTCCTCGGCGGCGGTGAGCAGCATGTCCTTCGCGGTCGCCCACGCCGAGCCGATGAGCTTCTGCACCTCGGGATGCTGGATCAGCTGCTGCTTGATCTGCTCGGCCCGCGCCATCGTCTCGGCGTCCTTCTGCAGATCCTGCGCGAACTCGCCGAGGAACCGGTCGAGGGCGAGCCGCATGGGGTGGTTCACATCGGTCTTCACCGCCCACGCGAACGCCAGCACCTCGCCGTAGACCTTGTCGGCCAGCATCTCGTCGACGAACCGCGGCGACCACGACGGCGCCCGCTCGGACACCACACGCAGCACCGTGGAGTGGTTGGTGCGTACCCATTCGTACGCGCGGTCGCACATGAGATCCACGAGCCGGTAGTGCGCGCCGTCCGAGAGCACCTGCTCCAGCAGCTTGCCCAGCGGCGGCCCCCACTCGCGGTCGACGACCCGGCGCACCACCGCCTGTTCCATGACGGCCTGCACGTCCTCGTCCCGCAACACCGTCACCGCGCCGCGTACGACGGTGGCCAGTTCGGCGGTGGCGCGCTCGGCGTTCTCCGGCTTCGCGAGCCACTCGCCGACCCGCCGGGAGGCCTCCACGCGGCGCAGCTTGTCGCGCACCACGGGTTCGGCCAGGAAGTTGGAGCCGACGAACTCGCCGAGGCTGTCGCCGAGCACGTCCTTCTTGTGCGGGATGATCGCCGTGTGCGGGATCTTGATCCCCAGCGGATGCCGGAACAGCGCCGTGACGGCGAACCAGTCGGCCAGCGCACCGACCATCCCGGCCTCGGCGGCGGCCCGCACGTAGCCGACCCAGCCCGTCCAGCCCGCGGACTGCGCCCAGCTGGTGAGAAGGAACACGACGGTCGCGCCGAGGAGGAACGACAACGCGACCAGCTTCATCCTGCGCAGGCCGCGCCTCTTGGCCTCCTCGCGCGCCAACGCGCCGGGCGGCTCCACCGGCGTCGTCCTGGCCCTCGGTTGCTCCACGCCCTCATTGTCCGTGAGGATTGGCCATCGTGCGCGAACCAGTACTCGTCCCCCGCCTCCAGCCGTTCACCTCGACGATTTTCTCGGAGATGACGGCACTCGCCGTGCGCAGCGGGGCCATCAACCTCGGGCAGGGTTTCCCGGACACCGATGGCCCACGGCCGATGCTCGACGCGGCCAAGGAAGCGCTGTTCGGGGGCGCCAACCAGTACCCGCCGGGGCCGGGACGACCGGAGCTGCGGAAGGCGATCGCCGGCCACCGCGCCCGGCTGGGCCTGCACTACGACCCGGACAGCGAGATCCTCGTCACGGCCGGCGCCACGGAGGCGATCGCGGCCACCCTGCTGGCCCTCGCCGACCGGGGTGATGAGGTCGTCGTCATCGAGCCCTACTACGACTCCTACGCCGCCGCCATCGCGATGGCCGGTGCGACGCGGCGCGCCGTGCCGCTGGTGTCGGACGGAAACCGGTTCGCCCTCGACGTCGACACCCTGCGGGCCGCGGTGACCCCGGCGACGAAGGCGATCCTGCTCAACTCACCACACAACCCGACCGGCACCGTGTTCACCCGTGCGGAGCTGGAGGCCGTCGCGGCCGTGTGCATCGAGCACGACCTCGTCGCCGTGCAGGACGAGGTCTACGAGCACCTGGTGTTCGACGACCACGAGCACATCCCGCTGGCGAGCCTGCCCGGTATGCGTGAGCGCACGGTGTCGATCTCCAGCGCGGGCAAGACGTTCAACTGCACCGGCTGGAAGATCGGCTGGGCGTGCGCGTCGCCGGAGCTGATCGCGGCCGTCACAGCGAGCAAGCAGTTCCTCACGTTCGTCTCCGGCGGGCCGCTGCAACCGGCCGTGGCCTACGCACTGGAACACGAGCTCGGCTGGGTGGAGCAGCTGCGCACGTCGTTGGCCGCCAAGCGCGACCGGCTCTCCCAGGGTCTGCGGGAGGCCGGGTTCACGGTATGGCCGAGTGCGGGGACGTACTTCGTCTGCGCCGACGTCCGGCCGCTCGGCTTCGCCGACGCCGAGGAGCTGGCGTGGCAGTTGCCGGAACGCGCCGGGGTCACCGCGGTCCCGATCACCGGGCTCACCGACCACCCGGACGAGTGGAATCACGTTCTGCGGTTCGCGTTCTGCAAGCGCGACGATGTCCTCGACGAGGCCGTCGAGCGGCTTCACCAGCTGCGAAGCATTGCGCCGTCCGGGGTGGATCAGGCGCGGACGAGGTGAAACACTTCCGAGCGATGCTAGAAATAGCAGTCCCGGGGTAGCCCGACCTGGGCCGATACCGGGCTGAACGAGACGACGGTGGTGGTGTGCAGTGAGGGGATCGGGGGGCGCGCGCTCATCCGGTCTCCTTTCGGCTGCCCTCCTGCGGGTGCTGCTGGCGGTCGGTTTCGCGGTCGCCGCGTGGCTTACCGCCGCGCTGCTCTCCTCGGCCGCCCACGCCGCCGAACCGCCCACGGCTGAGCAGATCGCCGCGGAGGTGGAGCGGGAGGTCCAGGAGGACGTCTCGACAAGCCTGCCCGGGGACCCCGCGACGGCCGAGGTGCCGCCGGTGCTGGACGCGGCCGCGCTGCCGCCCGAGCAGGCCGACCCCCCGACCGAGCCGACTCCCGAACCGGCAGAGGCTGCCGAGCCCGCGACTCCGGCTGCTCCTGCTGTTCCCGACCTTCCGGCTGTTCCCGGCTCGAACGGCGAGCCGGACGCCGCTCCCGCACCGTCCCGTGCACTGCTCGGCACGCTCACCGACACGGTCGGCACGCTGGCCGGTACCGTGACCGACACCCTGGGCTGCATCACCGGCTCGCTCGAGCGCACCACGCCGATTCTTGACCTGCCCGCACCTGAGCTGCGGTTGCCGCCGGCGCTCCTGCCGGCGCTGCCGGTGCTGCCGACGCTGCCATCAGTGCCGACCCTGCCGGAGCCCGGCGATTCGGTCGGTATCGCGGTGCCGGAGGGCGAGCTGCCCGGTGCCGGACTGCCCGGCCCCGCCGTCCCGCAGCCGGACGCGCCGGACCAGCAGACCTCGCAGCCGCAACCGGCGCGGTCGCTGCCCGTCACGGTGACCGCCGCCGACGGCACGCCCGCCGTCCCGGCGACGGAACCGGCCGCCCCGGTGGCGCCGCGCGAGATCGTCGCCGGTGGCGGCGCCGCGCCCGCCGGCGTGCCGGCGCCGCTGCCCGCCGCCCCGACCGGGACGGGTGTCACCGCACAGGTCGTCGCGTCGGCCCACCACGACCACGCCGGTGGACGGGCTGTCCACGGCATCCTCAGCTGGGAGCCCACGCAGGCCCAGCTCCGGCTTGCCGGAACGAGCCGCGAGCACGATGTGGACGGTGCGGGCCGGCAGGCCGCGCTGCCCACCACCACCCCGGACTGACCGCACGCCGCTACGCCGGGGGCCAGTGCGTCCGACAAGACGCTGTGAATTCCCGGCACAGTCTCGCTCGCGTGTAGTCGTCTTCGCAGGGGTACTTCTCGTGGATACACAGCTTCCCGCCCGGCCGACCGCGCCAGGCCGTGACGGGTCCTGGTCCCGGTGCCGCGTTGCCCCCGTGGTGCCGGGGCCCCAACCGGGTGCGCGCCAAGGCGTTCTGCTCACCGCGCCGAGCAGGAGCGCCTTCCCGATGCGCACCTGAGGCCGCCAGGCCCTCCGGCATGGCGAGGGGCGATGCCGGAGGCGGCCGGTGGCACCCGTGCCCACGCGGCACGGCGGAGCCGGTGCGCTGGATGATTGACCGTCTCGTTTCCCTGGAGTGACGGCACCCCCACATCCGGCGCACCGGCTCCTCTTTTGCTTTCACACCAACAGTTCTTGCACCCGGTGGGTTCTTCACACCACGGTCGCGTCGACGCCGCGCGGCCCGCTGCGTACCGACGCGGCCGCGAGCCCGAGCCGCCGCACCGCTTCCCGGAGCCTGTCCTCCGGCAGGCAGAACGGCAGCCGCAACCGGCGTTCGAGGCCACCGTGGACACCGAAGCGCGGGCCGGGCGCCACCTGCACGCCGTGGTTCGCCGCGGCCACGCTGAGCCGAGTGCTCATCGGCTCGGGAAGTCCGCACCACAGCGACAAACCGCCGACCGGCAGCCGGAACGTCCACTCAGGACAGTGCTCGCGGAGAGCGTCGGCCAGAACGTCACGTGCCGCACGCAGATCGTCCCGACGTTGCCGGAGCAGGGGGCCGGCATCGGCGAGCAATTCGGCGAGCACGAGCTGAGAGAGCACCGACGAGCCGAGATCGAGCGAGTGCCGGGCGGCCAGGAGTTGCTCGACGAGGTGTTCGGGCGCGCGGATCCAGCCGAGCCGGAGCCCGCCCCAGAACGTCTTGGCCGCCGAGCCGACCATGATCACCCACTCTCCCGCGTAGGCCGCGAGCGGCGGCAGCGGCACCGGTGTCGCGCGCAGGTCGAGCTCCGCGAGCGTCTCGTCGACAACGGCGGGTGTCCGCGCGCGGGCGAGTGCCGCTCCGAGCCGTTGCCTGCTCTCGGCGTCCAGCTGCAATCCGGTGGGGTTCTGGAAGTCCGGGACGAACACGGCGAGCCGGGGCGAGGCCTGTCGGAGGGCGGCCTCGATGGCGGCGATGTCCCAGCCCTCCACCGGATCGACGGCGACCGGCACCGGGAGGGCGTGGGCGGCCCGGATGGCCTCCGGGGTGTTCGGGTAGCACGGCTGCTCGACGAGGACCCGGTCACCGGGGCCAGCCAGGGTGCGCAGGACCAGCGCGAAGGCGTGCTGGGCGCCGTTGGTGACGATCAGCTGGTCGGGGGTTGTCGGCAAGCCACGGGCGGCGTAGCTGGCCGCGAGGCGCTCCCGGAGCACGGGCAGCCCGCGAGCGCTGTAGCCGTGGTCGCACAGCTCGGCACCCAGCTGTGGACGGACCGCGTCGAAGGCAGCCAGTAGCCCGGGCACGGCGGGCGGCGAGGCGTGGGCGAGATCGAGCAGTTCGAGATCCGCGCCGGGATCGCGGCGGCCGACCCGGCCACCCGCGGGAGCGCTCACCCAGGATCCCGCGCCCTGTCTGCTGGCGACGAGCCCGGACTCGCGCAGCCGGTCGAGGGCCGCGCCGACGAGCGTCCGGCTGACCCCGAGCGCGGTGGCGAGCTCTCGCTCCGCGGGCAGCCGGGTGCCGACCGGCAGCCTGCCGTCGAGCACCTGCGACTCCAGCGCGTCGGCGAGGTCACTCGCGCCCCGGCGGGAGCCGCTGTGCCGCCAGCCGCCCAGCAGTCGCGCGAGCCGTGCACCGGATATCCGTCCACCCGGTGGGAATTGGCTCGTCATGCAGGCCAATTTATGCAGATTGGCTCTGGATTACCAGCCCAAATGCACAGATAGTGGTGACGTGGCCCAGACAGGACAGTTCGAACTCTCTCCGGTGACCGTGACCGAAGACCCGGCACGCAGGCTGACCCAGCTGGT
Source organism: Prauserella oleivorans (assembly GCF_042685745.1). NCBI lineage: Bacteria > Bacillati > Actinomycetota > Actinomycetes > Pseudonocardiales > Pseudonocardiaceae > Prauserella > Prauserella oleivorans. The sequence goes on from NZ_JBHUNT010000001.1 coordinate 411,377, forward strand.
GGCGGGTCTTCTGCTGTTCGGCACGAGCATGGCGATGATGTCCCGGTCGAGGCTCGGGCTGAACCCGTGGGACGTCCTGCACGAAGGGCTCATGGAGAAGACCGGCCTGACATTCGGCTCGGTGACCGTCGTGACGGCCGTGCTGGTGCTGCTGGCCTGGATTCCGCTCCGGCAGCGGCCGGGCATCGGCACCGCCGCCAACGTCGTGCTCATCGCGGTCTCGGTCGACCTCGTGCGACTGGTGTTGCCGGATCAGCACGTGCTGGCCTGGCAGATAGCGTTGTTGCTCGGTGGCATCGTGCTGAACGGGCTCGCCACCGCGCTCTACGTCGGCGCGCGGTTCGGCCCCGGTCCGCGGGACGGGCTCATGACCGGACTGTCCGCGCGAACGGGCCGTTCGGTGCGGCTGGTCCGCACGCTGATCGAGGTGTGCGTGCTGGCGGCCGGCTGGCTGCTCGGCGGGACGGTCGGAGTGGGCACCGTGCTGTTCGCTCTGGCCATCGGCCCGCTGACGCAGCTGTTCCTGCCCTACGTCGTGTGGCGGCGGCGCTCATGACGCCCGGCGCCGGGCGGCTCTGAGCACGAGCGGGTCGGCGCCGAGCCCGGTGAGAACGTCGGCCGCCGGACCGGGCAGGCTCGCGAGCGCCAGCAGGAGGTGCTCGCCACCGATGTAGTCGTCCCGGAGCTCCATGGCTTCCTTCAGGGACTGTTCGAGCACCCGCTTGGCATCACCGGTGAACGGCACGTGCTTACGCGTGCGTCGCACGTGGCCGCGAGCGAGCGCGCCTTCGCCGTGCTCGTGCTCGACGCGCGCGACCACCTCGTCGACGTCGATGCCCAGCTGCTCGAGCGATTGCGTGTCGGCGTCGGTGAGCCCGCCGCGCCGCCGCACGTGCGCGACCTGCGCCTCGAGGTCGTCGAGGCCGAAGCCGACGGCGCCGAGCAGTCGCGCCGCGGCGCCGTCGGGAAAGCGCGTGAGGGCGACGAGCAGGTGCAACGGATCGACCTCCCGGGCGCCCTGGATGTCCGCCTCACGGACCGCCTCGGTGACAGTCGTCCGGGCTTCCTCGGTAAACCGCTCGAACATCAACGCCTCCCATATTTCTTGTGGACCGCCTGCTTGCTGACGCCGAGCTCGTCGGCGATCTCCTGCCATGACCAGCCGTGCACGCGCGCACTGCGCACCTGGACGGCCTCGAGTTGCTCCAGCAGCCTGCGCAGGGCGGCGACGGCCCGCAGGCCGACGCGTGGGTCGCGATCGCCCGCCCTGGCGGCCAAATCAGTGGCTTCGGTCATGATGTCAATCTAAGTTGACGGTGCGCTGCTGTCAACCTTGGTTGACAGGTGGCTACATTCGGCCGGTGCCCCGCATCGACATCGCCGAGCAGCCCGGCGTCGGCCTCGACGGCCTTCCGCGGCCGACCGAGGACCGGGTGGTGGTGACGACGAACGCCGTCGCGGTGCTCGACGGCGCCACGGAGTTCCGCGCCGGCATGCTCAGCGGAGGCTGGTATTCGCACCGGCTCGCCGAATACCTCGAGGCAAGCCTGACGACCTCGCCCGCCGCCCCGCTGCGCACCGTCCTGGCCGCCGCGATCGAGAACGTGGCGCTCACCCACGGCCTGCGGCCAGGCCACAGCCCGTCCAGCACCGTGGCGATCGCGCGATGGACCACCGAGACCGTCGACGCGCTCGTCCTGGCCGACAGCCCGGTCGTCGCGTTCGGACACCTCGGGACGACCGTGGTCGCCGACCACCGGCTGGCCCGCCTGCGCCACGGTGGGTTCCTGCGCACGCGCGCCGACGTCGACCGGCTGCGCAACCACGAGGACGGGTTCTGGGTGGCCGAGGCGGACCCGGCCGCGGCCTCACACGCCGTGTGCGTCAGCTGGCCACGGCGCGACGTGGAGGCCGTGCTGCTGGCCACCGACGGCGTCTCGGTGGGCGTCGACGACTACGGGCTGTTCGATTGGCCGGACGTCGTGGATCTCGCCCGAGGCGAGGGCGCGAAGGCCGTCCTCGACGCCGTGCGCCGGGCGGAACTCGCCGACCCCGACGGCGTTCGCTGGCCCCGCGTCAAGCAACACGACGACCAGGCGCTTGCCGTGATCGATTTCACGATGGATCAGGGGTGATTCAGGGACTTACCCGGATCACACACCGGCTCTCGAGGCGTTGACTGGAGATATGAACAGCCTGGGGAGCAAGGCTCATACCACTGCGGCGGCACGTACCAGGACGTGGACCATCGCCGCGGGCGCCTCGCTCGGCTGGGCGTTCTTCACGCTGGTCATCCTGCACGTGGTGAGTTCGTTCGACCCGCTGGCCGACCCGCTGAGCCGGTACGCGTTCAGCGACCAGGGCAGCGGAATGCTGGAAGCCGGCTTGCTCTCGGTCGCGGTCGGCGTGATCGCCGTCCGCGGCGCCCTCGTGGCGTCCGGGCTGGCGTTCACCCGGACCGCGTCGGTTCTCGTCTACGCGACCGCGGGCGGACTCGTCAGCGCCGCGCTGTTCCCGGCGACGTTCACGCCGGAGATCGACCCGGTGAGCGGGCGGATCCACCAGTACGGAAGCCTCATCGCCTTCCTCAGCCTGCCGGCGATCGCGTTCGCGCTGCTCGACAGCCTGCGCGAGGTGCCTGCGCTCGCGGGCACGCGAATCGTGGTGGTGCGGCTGCTGCAGGTCGGTGTGGTGACGCTCGGGCTGTTCGGCGTCAGCTACATCGCCGACGCGCTCGCGTTCACGCCGGTGTTCGCGGCTGTCGAGACGCTGCTGCCGGTTGGGTTCACCCAGCGAATCGTGTTCGCCGTGGACTTCGCTCTCCTGGTCACACTCCTGGTGGCGGCCACGCGGTGCGCGCGGGCGACGGAGTCACCGGACGCGTTCGGCTCGGTCGGCGACCCGCAGCGAGGCATGCACAAGGGGTAACCCGGGCGCGGCCATGAGTAGCGATCACCGGCTCACCGTGTGCATCATCGAGGTGTGAGCTGGTTGGATGCGGCTACGGACCGCTCGGCGAAGCGCTGGCTGAGCAGGCTCGGCGACGACCTGCGCAGCGGCTGGCGTGCGCTCGCCCAGCCCGTGCTCAGACAGCACTTCGACCAGCACCTCGAGCAGGTCACCGAACACATCCGGGACCAGGAGGCACTGGTCGAACGAGCTGTCCCCGTGACGCCGCTCGTGCTGATCGCCGGCCACGCGTTCGACGTGCGCCGGCAGGCCCTGCGCGAAGGCTGGCAGCCGCCGAGGTCGGAGTCGGACTGGACCCCCGACGAGTGGTTCGGACTCCGGCTGCTCGCGTGCTATGAACTGGCCTCACGCGAGCCGCACGGGCCGAAGCCACCCCGGCGTCAGAGCGACTGGTCCTCGATCGTAGGGCTGATCCGCGGGTCGCGACCGGGCTGACCCGGCACGGGCGCGACCACGGGCCCACGCTGAAGCTCGGAGTTCGTGGGCGTCCGCGACGGCGGTCCGGCCGGCGCCGCGGGCTTGCTCAGGCTTTCCTCGACCATCTTGGTGTCGTGCATGTTGGAGAGCACGGCCATGGTCACCGCGTGCACCAACGCCAACAGAAGCAGCAGCACACCGAGGTTTCCGACGAGCGCCCGCAGACCATCCCCGCCGAAGCCGACGTCGAGCACGGACAGCAAAGCGAGGAAGCCGAACATCACGAGGTGGAAGAGCACGGTGACGAGCCGCGTCTGCGACCCTGCGGTGTTCATGTCGGCGTCCACATCGGACAGGTACCGTTTCCCGCTGTGGTATAGGATTTGGCCATCCACCACGATCATCAGCACGCCTAGACCGAGGAACGCCAGGTAAGCGTCGTTAGGCACCTCAGACTCCTTTCTGCGTGACACGGGGCCACGCAGCGTGGGTACCCGGTCACCGGTGCCGGAAACAGAACGTGTAGCCCGAACGTTTAAGGGGTAACTGCACCAGCACGCAGCCCGTGACTCTCGATGCTTGGGGAGAAATCGTGAACGCATACAGCCCGACCGCACCGACGCAGAACCCTCAGCCCGCGCTGCCTCGCACGGAGGAGCCGGACGCCGAACAGCGCCGCCGAGCAGTCCGGGCGATCGCGTCGGCGGCCCACGACGCCGCGGACTGCGCGACTCTGCTCGAGGCCCTGGGACTGAATCCGGAAGAGGGCAGGCAGATCCCGGCTCAGCGCGACAAGTGACAGCACCGTGACCAGACGCGCGACGGTCGCGGATACCGTCCGGGTCGCCGCCGGAGTGGTGCTGCCGACGTTGGCGGGCGGCGTGATCAAGCGCCGCCCGCGCGTGCTTGCGATGGCCGAGCGGCTCCAGCTGGACCGGTCGGCCATCGGTGTGCTGCGTGGTCTGCACGCGCGCTACGGCGCCGGGCCGCTCGTGCTGCGGGTACCGAAGCGGTCGTTCGCGATCGTGCTCGACCCGGGCGACGTCGAGCGCGTCCTCGACCACACGCCCGCGCCGTTCCACCCGGCGACGTACGAGAAGCGTGCCGCGCTGAACCACTTCCAGCCGCGCGCGGTGCTGTCGACGCGCAGCCCCGAGCGGCAACCGCGTCGCGAGTACAACGAGATCGTGCTCGAGTCGGCGCACCAATTGCACTCACTCGCCGCCCCGGCGCACGTCGTCGTGGAGGAGGAGACCAAGCAACTCCTGGACGGCGTCACCGAACTCGACTGGGACACCTTCAACATCACCTGGTGGCGGATCGTGCGCCGCATCGTGCTCGGTGACGGCGCCCGCGATGACGACGAGGTGACCGATCGGCTCGCGCAGCTCCGCCTCCGCGCGAACTGGGCGTACCTGCGGCCCAAGTCGAGACGCCGGCGGGAGGCGTTTCGCCGCACGCTGGACGAGTTGCTCGACCGTGCCGAGAGCGGCAGCCTCGCCGCTAAGATCGCGGCCACCCCGGCTGAGCCGGGCGTCGACCCGCACGGCCAGGTGCCGCATTGGCTCTTCGCCTTCGACGCGGCCGGTATGGCGACCATGCGCACGCTGGCGTTGCTGGCCACCCACCCACGGCAGAACGCCCAGGCGCGGGAGGATCTCGACGACCCGGCGCTGCCCTACCTGCGGGCCTGTGTCACGGACGCGGTCCGGCTCTGGCCGACGACACCGGCGTTGCTGCGGGAAAGCACCACGGCGACGTCCTGGCGCGGGGACCAGCTACCACCCGACACGACGTTCCTGGTGTTCGCGCCGTACTTCCACCGGGATCCTGAGTCGGTGCCGTTCGCGGACCGGTTCGAGCCCGAGGCCTGGCTGGACGGCCGGGCGTCCCACTACCCCGCCCTGGTGCCGTTCAGCGACGGGCCGGGCCGTTGCCCGGGAGAGAACCTCGTCCTGTTCGTCACCAGTACGATGCTCGCCCAGTTGCTGCGCCGGGGCGAGTACCGCCTGCTCGCGCCACGAACACTGAGCCCGCAGCGACCGCTACCGGCGACGCTCGATCACTTCGGCCTCCGATTCGCCTACGAGGCGCGGAGCAGCTCCTCGTAGTACACGGGCTCGGTGCACCCGCAGCCGCCGTCGACCGACTCGCACTCGATCACCAGCGAGTGCCGCACGATCTCGAATTCGGTGCAGCCGTCGTCGGTGCACTCCACGACGCCGGAGACGTGCTGCACCAGCGTGCCGTGGCAGTGGTCGAGGCCGGTTTCGCAGCTCTGGCAGGTCATGGACCCTTGGTACCACCGCTCTGCGACGAAATCCGTCCGACACGCCCGCGAGCGCATACCGGCTGGCGGCGACGTGCGTCACCCGACCGGGTGTCCCGCACGGAGGGCAGCCGATGCTCCGCGGGCCGGCGCGCTGCGCGCGGGAGCCCAATGCCCTGAGGCCCACCGGATCCCCTGAATCGGAGGCCGACGCTCACCGACGGGTCCCGGATCCGAGGCCGACGCCCACCGACGGGGTGACCGGTGGCGGGGCACGGGTCCCACCCAAGCTGCGCGAGCGGTCCGACATCGCCGCGGGACGCCCACGGGAACGGCAGGCCGGGTCGCGTGACCACTCAACCTGCGCGAGCCGGCCCGTGCGGCGTCACGCTCCCTTCGCCGACTTCCTCGTGCCCTTCTTCGCAGTCGATGGCTTGCGTGACTTCGCCGGCTCCCGGGACTTCTTCGCAGCCGTCACGCTCGCCTCGAGCGCCGCCATGAGATCGGTGACCTCGGTCTCCGCCGCTGCCGAAGGCACCGCGGTGGTCTCCTTCCCGGCGATCTTCGACTCAATCAGTGCCAGCAACGCCTCGCGGTAGCTGTCCTGGTACTTCTCGGGCTCGAAGACGCTGTCCGACAGCGAGTCGATGAGCGACGCGGCCATCGTCATCTCCTGCGGCCGGATCTGCGGGGGGTCCTCCCTCAGGAACGGGAAGTCGGGCTGGCGGACCTCGTCGGGCCACAGCATCGTCGTGAGCACCATGACATCGGACAGCACCCGGAGGACCGCGAGCGACTCCCGCTGCCGGATGGCGACCTTGGCGATCGCGACCTGACCGGACTTCTGCAACGCGTCGCGCAGGAGGACGTACGGCTTGAGCGCGGGCTTTTGCGGCTCGAGGTAGTAGCTCTTGTCGTAGTAGATGGGATCGATGGCCTCGAGTGGGACGAACTCCTGCACATCGATGGTGCGCGACGTGGACAACGGCAACTCGGCGAGCTCCTTGTCCGTGAGCACGACCATCCCGCCGTCGGAAAGCTCGTAACCCTTGGCGATGTCCGCGTACGGCACTTCCTCGCCGTCGACGGTGCAGAACCTCTTGTACTGGATACGCCCGCCATCGGCCTCGTGCACTTGGCGCAACGAGACGTTCTTGCTCTCGGTAGCCGCGTAGAGGTGAATCGGGATCGTGACGAGCCCGAACGACACCGCACCCTTCCACATGACGCGCATGGGAGGAAAGGTACGCGTTTTTGCAGCTCAGCGACACTGTTACCGCCCTGACCGACGGTTGATGGCGTCCTGCCGCACCCGCTCGGTGTGCGTGGTGAGGTCGTCGACCTGCTCGGCCAGCTCGGGATGCGTGTCCTTGAGATGCGGGCCGGCACCCGCCAGCGGCTGCAGCAGAATCGCCGGATCGTCGTCGCCGAGAGCGCGCTGGACCTGGTCGATGTGGTGCCGGGCCGGCTTGCTCGTTCCCTCGGCCGCGCTGACCATGGCCGCGAGCCTGCGCACGGTCGCCGAATTTTCGCGTGCCCACGCCGTGACGGCCCGCTCGGCAGCGCGGCGGTCTCGCTCCGCCTGGACGCGACCGTCGGCCGTCAAGCCCTCCGGTGCCCCTTCGGACTTCCGCAGCCGCAGATAGCGCCGCTCGGCGGCCTGTCTGCTCGCCACGCCCAACGCCGGCGCGAGGTCGGCCCAGCTGGCTCCGAGCTCGCGCGCGATGGCGATGAGCTGTGGCTCCCAGCCCGCAAGGTCCTCCCTCAGTTCGCGGAGCAACACGAGGGCGGCCAGTACCTGGTCGCCCTCCAGGTCTTCGCCCGCCGCGGCCCGCTCGACGACCTCTCGCAGTTTCTCGTATCGATGCACAACGTCATCATGCCGACGACATGATCTCTTGTCAACGGACCGACGACATGCTACAAATGTGACGTGCGCCGGAGACGCCCCGGCGCCCACACCGCGCAAACAGCACGAATCCAGAGGACAAGCATCGAAAGACAGCTAGGAGGTGGAAACGTGATGTTGATGCGCACCGACCCGTTCCGGGAGATGGACCGGCTGGCACAGCAGGTCTTCGGCAACACCCCCGGCACGTGGTCCCGCCCCACGGCGATGCCGATGGACGCCTACCGCGCGGGCGACGAGTTCGTGGTGTGCTTCGACCTTCCCGGTGTTTCGCCTGACGCGATCGAGCTCGACGTCGAGCGCAACGTACTGACGGTCAAGGCCGAACGTCGTCCGATGCGCCAGGACGAGGGCGTGGAGATGCAGGTCTCCGAGCGTCCGCTCGGCGTGTTCTCGCGGCAGCTGTTCCTGAGTGACAGCCTCGACACGGAGCACATCAAGGCCTCATACGAGTCCGGCGTGCTCATGCTGCGCATCCCGGTCGCCGAACAGGCCAAGCCTCGCAAGATCACCATCGAGAGTGGCGATACCGGACGAAAGGAGATCAACGCCTGACGACTGAACACTCCCCCGGCTTCCTGCTTCCCTCGATGAAGTGGCTCCGGCTGGGGCCCGCCCGGCCGGAGCCGTTCGCTGTGCGGCACCACCCGGATCAGGGTTGACTACTTCCCATAGGACGGATGTACCGTTTCTCTCAACGGTATTTTGATTCCGCGTAGCGAAAAGGGTGGGCGACGATGCTCGACGTGGCCGTGCGCGAAGCCCTGGCCGCCGCCGTCGGTGCGCAAAACGTCATCTCCGATCCGGTGAAGTTGCGCAGCTACGAGTGCGACGGGCTGACGGGCATTCGCCAGATCCCCGGACTGGTCGTGCTTCCCCACGACACGGACGAGGTCGCTGCGGCGGTGCGGGTCTGCCACGAGCATCGAGTGCCCTTCGTCGCCCGGGGCGCGGGGACCGGACTCTCGGGCGGTGCCATGCCGGTGGCCGACGGCGTGGTCATCTCCCTGCAGCGGCTGCGCCGGGTGCTGGAAGTGGATCCGCTCGATCGCCGGGCGGTGCTGCAACCGGGTGTCACGAACATCGACATCACCAAGGCCGCCGCGCCGTACGGGCTGTACTACGCACCGGACCCTTCGAGTCAGCAGGTGTGCACCATCGGCGGCAACGTGGCCGAGAACTCCGGCGGAGCGCACTGCCTGAAGTACGGCTTCACCACCAACCACGTGCTGTCGGTGACCGTGGTGCTGGCCGACGGTGAGGTGGTGACGCTCGGCGGCGACACCGGGGAACAGCTGGGACCGGATCTGCGTGGCGTCTTCATCGGGTCCGAAGGCACCCTCGGGATCGCGTGCGAGGTCACCGTGCGCCTGCTCCGGGTGCCGGAGACCGTCCGGACCCTGCTGGCCGACTTCCCCTCGGTCACGGCGGCAGGCGAAGTGGTGAGCGACATCGTCGCCGCCGGCATCGTGCCTGCTGCCGTGGAGATGATGGACAACCTAGCGATCCAGGCAGCGGAGAAAGCGGTGGGCGCGGGGTACACGCTCACCACGCCGGCGGCGCTCGTCGTCGAACTGGACGGACCGGCGGCCGAATGCGCCGCGCAGTTCGAGCAGGTCAAGGAGATCTGCGACCGGCACGGATGCACCCGGCTCCACATCGCGGGGGATACCGCCGAGCGCGCCCGCATCTGGATGGGACGCAAGGCGGCCTTCGCGGCGGTCGGCCGGATCAGCCCGGACTACATCGTGCAGGACGGTGTGGTCCCGCGGACCAGGCTGGCCGAGGTGCTGGGCCGCATCGAGGAGATGGGCCAGGAGGCAGGACTGCGCGTCGCGAACGTCTTCCACGCGGGCGATGGCAACCTACACCCCCTCGTCCTCTTCGACGACGACGCCGGGGAGCTGGAACGCGCGGAACAACTGTCGAAGGACATCGCCGAGCTCTGTGTGGAACTGGGCGGCTCGCTGTCCGGCGAACACGGGATCGGCACCGACAAGGCCTGCTCGATGCCGCGAATGTTCGGCATCGACGATTTGTCGACCATGGACCGGGTGCGCTCGGCGTTCGACCCGGACCGGCTGTGCAACCCGGGCAAGCTGCTGCCCACGCCGCGGCTGTGCGGTGAACGTCCCGGCCGATACCGGCCGCACCCGTTGGAGGAGGCGGGAGTGATCGAACGGCTATGACAGCCACCATGCTCGCGCCGACCGACCTGCGCGGTGCGCACGAGGCACTCGCCGACACCGACGGCACGGTCCAGATCCAGGGCGCGACAACAGCACGACAGTGGGCCGGCGCGCCCGAACCCGCCGAGACCGTCATCGACACGAGCCGGATGACGGGGGTGCTCGCGTACAACCCGGCAGACATGACGGTCGCGGTCCGTGCGGGTACTCCGCTGCGCGAGCTGCAGGCGGAACTCGCTCGGAACGGTCAGCGCCTCGCCTTCGACTCGGCCCGCGCCGGCCAGGGCGCGACCGTCGGCGGACTCGTCGCGACAGCCGACTCCGGACCGCTCGCCCTGGCCTACGGTTCGATGCGGGACCTGGTGATCGGCGCGACCGTCGTGCTCGCCGACGGCACCGTGGCGCGCACGGGCGGGCACGTCATCAAGAACGTCGCCGGATACGACCTCGCGAAGTTGATGCACGGCTCGTACGGAGCGTTCGGTCTGCTGGCCGAGGTGGTGCTGCGGCTGCACCCGCTGCCGTCCGCGACGCGCACCGTCTCCCTCGACTGCCCGCTCGCGACGGCCGTCGAGCGGGCGACGGCGGTGCTGGCCGAGGCACTCGAACCCGTCTGTCTGGAATGGACGGACGGAACGCTGCTCGTTCGGCTCGAAGGCACCCCCGAAGGCACCGACGACCGTGCCAAGCAGCTGGCTCGGCTGATCGGGGGCGCCGTCCTGTCCGACGACGACGCGGACGCCGCGTGGGTACAGCACGCCGACCTCGTCGGCAAGGCGGTCGTCCGGGTCGGCTGCCGTCCCAGCAGGCTTCCCGTCGTCCTGGAGCAGTGCCGCGGCATCGCCGTGGCCGGGCTCGGTACGGGAGTCGGGACGCTGATCGTCCCAGCGAGCGAGGTCGACCACGTGCACGACACGGTCACCGCGGCGGGTGGCACGTCGGTGACCCGGCAGCGGCCGGAAGTCGATGCGCGCGCGTGGGGTCAGCGCCCGTCGGCGCTGCGCGTGCTCCGGGCGGTGAAGCAGGAACTCGACCCGCAGGGCCGGCTCTGCCCGGGACGGTTCGAGGCATGGTTCGACGACAAGGGCGACAAGGACGACGAGGGCGACCAGGGCCGCGAGCCCGGCCGACACGACAAGGAGGAGCACCCGTGACGGACTCGAGCTTCGACGCCGTTCACCCGCCGTCCCGGGAACTGCTCGACGACTGCGTGCACTGCGGTTTCTGCCTGCCGACCTGCCCGACCTACCAGCTGTGGGGCGAAGAGATGGACTCGCCGCGCGGCCGGATCTACCTGATGGACCTGGCCGAGCGTGGCGAGATCGGGCTCGAAGGCGCGTTCACCGAACACATCGACGCGTGCCTGGGCTGCATGGCATGCGTCACGGCCTGCCCGTCCGGCGTGCAGTACAACCGGCTGCTCGAGGCGGCGCGGCCGCAGATCGAACGCAACGTGCACCGTAAGCCGTTCGACCGCCTGTTCCGGAACGGCATCTTCGCGTTGTTCCCGTACCGCCGCCGGCTGCGCGCCGCCGCGATCGCCGGGCTCGCCTACCAGAAGCTGCGGCTGTCGCGCGTCGCCGAACGCATCCTCCCGCCCCGACTGCGGGCCACCCAGGCCCTCATGCCGCCGGTACGTCTGCGGTCGGCGTTCGCCACGTTGCCCCGCCGAATCCGGCCGGAGGGCCCGGTACGCCGCCGGGTCGCACTGCTGTCCGGGTGTGTGCAGGACGTGTTCTTCCATGAGGTGAACGTCGCCACGCAGCGGGTGCTCGCCGCGGAAGGCTGCGAGGTGCTCACGCCGAGAAGCCAGGGCTGTTGCGGCGCGCTCGGGCTCCATGCCGGCCGCGAGCAGCACGCGCTCAAACACGCGAAGCGAACCATCGAGACGTTCGAGAAACTGCCCGTCGACAACATCGTCGTGAACGTCGCCGGGTGCGGGTCCTCCATGAAGGAGTACCGCGACCTGCTCGCCGACGACCCGGAGTGGGCGGAGCGTGCGCGGGCTTTCAGTGCCAAGGTCCGCGACATCACCGAACTCCTCGCCGAACTCACCCCGCAGGCGACCCGGCACCGCATCGACGCGAAGGTCGCCTACCACGACGCCTGCCACCTCGGGCATGCCCAGGGAGTGCGCGCCCAGCCCCGGGCCGTGCTGCGCACCATTCCGGGCGTCGAACTCGTCGACCTGCCGGAGGCCGAGCTCTGCTGCGGGTCGGCAGGCATCTACAACATGGTCCAGCCGGAACCGGCCGAGGAGCTCGGACAGCGGAAAGCAGGCAACATCCGGGCGGTGAATCCGGACCTGCTGGTCACGGCCAACCCGGGTTGCCTGCTTCAGATCGGGCGCTACCTCGACGGCATCCCGATGCTGCACCCCGTGCAGCTGCTCGACGCCTCCATCCAGGGGCGTCAGCCGACAACCTCGATGTCCACGCAGGTGGGCACACGCGAGGCGCCCTCGTCACGGAGGTAGTGCGCGGCGACGAAACCGGTGCTGCCGTCGACCTCGCCCCGCAGCCACCGCGAGTTGCCGGACACCGGTGAGCCGGACTGCCAGCACTCGCCGAGGAACCGATCGTTCTCGGCGATCCAGCCGACCTTGATGCAGTCCACATCGGGGCAGGCGCGCACGTTCAGTCCGGCGCCGTCGGTGCCGGACACGCGGTAGCGACCGTCCGCGAACGTCTCCCGCGACTGCGTGGTCTCCGGGACCGTGTCCCGAGCTCCGTCCTGCAGTGGGCCCGGTTGGGCGCGCCACCCGAGCGCCAACGCCACCGCGGCGACCGTCAGCGCGACGACCACGAGGACCCGGATGAACACACCGATTCGCAACGACACAAACATTGCCGACCTCCCTCAGTCAGGTCTGCGTAGTCCCCGAGAGATCGCGCCGACGTTTCGTGCTCGGGTTCCTCCTTCCGCTCGACGTGGTGGGATCGTCCTGGGAACCGCAGATTGATTCTCCCGTAATGGGCATGCGCCGTGCAATTCCCACGGAGTCCTTCCCAGGGCAGCCACTCGGACGGAGCAGCGTCTTGGCCCACACGGCCCAACCGCAACGCGCCCGGACCCTCACCCGCCGGAGGTATTGCGGCGGTGGACTACAATCTGCGCATTGGGATTCCCACGAGGACATCCCGGCACGAAAACCCGCGACCTACCCCGAACCGAGGTCCGATGGCTGATCCAGGCCCTGTCGTGCCACGACGGCGCATCGCCGAGGAGCTGCGTCGGCTGCGCAGCGAGGCAGGTCGCACCCTCGAAGAGGTCGCCGACGCCCTGCTGATCTCGACGTCGAAGCTGTCCCGGCTCGAGAACGCCCAGGGCAGGCCACAGCTGCGCGACATCCGTGACCTTGCCCGTTACTACGGGATCGAGGGCACGCAGGTCGCTGGCCGGCTCGAGCGCTGGACCAAGGCCGCCCAATCCCAGGGCTGGTGGACCGACTACAGCGCCAACATCCCCGAGGACCTCGGTGCGCACGTCGCCTACGAAACCGAGGCATCGGTCGCCCGGGTCTACACGATCCCGGTGCTGCCCGTCCTGCTCCAGACACCGGACTACGCGCGGGCGTACTACCACAGCACCGAGACCTGGCGGACTTCCGACGACATCGACCGCCTCGTCGAGCTCCGGACCAGACGCCAGGAAGCCCTGAAACAGCGCGAGGGGCAACCCCCACTCGAACTGATCGCGGTGACCCACGAGGCGAGCCTTCGGCAGCTGGTCGGCAGCCCCGAGATCATGCGGGCGCAACTCGACCACCTGATCGAATGCTCCACCGCGCCCAACATCGAACTTCGCGTGTTCCCGTTCTCGCGCGAACCGCTGTTCACCATCACGTGCATGTACGCGTACTTCGAGTTCAGCGAGGACATCGACCACGACGTCGTGCACATCGAGACCCACGCGGGCATCCGGCACATCGAACGCCCGAAGGTCGTCAAGGAGTACCGCCAGTACCACGACGCCCTGTACCGCAACTCGCTGGCGCCCGAGGAAAGCCGGGCGCTCATCCGCGCAATACGGCAGCAACAATTCTCCTAGCCATTTCCGCATCCCCCGCATTGGAACTTTCATGGCACCCGAAGCTGTGCATCCGTGCAGTACCAAACTCAGAAACGACGGCTACGCCCTTCTGACCGAAGCCGAACTGGGTTTCTCCCCCGACGACCGCGAGCGACTCCACCGAACGTTCTTCCACAGTGGAGTGCTCAAGCGTTACGAGAACGACCTGCCCGCCGACCGCGAGCGGGCTCGCGACGTCGTCCGTTTCGAATGGACACGCAGCGGGCTGAGACTGTCCGAACACGACACCATCACGATCGTGAACCGGGGCGAGCGTCCCGAGCCGCGCGAGTACGGCCGCGTCGAGGTGCTCCAGGACCCGGTGTTCGAGCGCTGGATCCGCCGGGCGCTGACGCTGCTGCCCACCGAGTGGCGCGACCCACGCGGGACGTTCGGCGTCAACCTGTTCCGCACGTTCACCAACGTCGTCACGAAACCGCACCAGGACGGCGAACGGTTCATCTTCATCTACGTGGTCGACAAGATCGGCGAGGGCGCCGAGAGCTGGCTCTACGGACTCGACGAGCACGACGACGTACCGGTGTTCCGGGGGACCCTCAACCCCGGCGACATGTTCGTCTTCGAGGACGCGCGGTTCCGCCACAACGTCACGCCGCTCGTCGACCCGCCGGGCGGCCGGGCTCGCCGCGACGCCCTCGTGTGCACGGTGAACTACAGCGACACCTACTCGCTCGACTGGGACTGACCAGCCGGCTCGCGGCACCCGCCTGGCCTGCGGTCGATGGCCACCCGCCCATCGGGCCAGTCGGGAGCGGCGAGCAGTGCAGCCACGAGAGCCGCGCGGGGTCGCCTCGCGGCGTTGTCTGCCCGAGGCGGCCCCGAGGCTGCATGCCATCCCGAACCCCGCCGCACCCGGGCATCCGTCGTCATCCAGAACCCCGCCGCCGCCTCGGACATCCGGGCGCCACGCCGAAAGCGCTCAGCCCGTCGACGGAGCGAGTGCCGCGTTGCGCATGACGTGCTGAATCAGCGTGATGAGCACCTGCTTGGTCGACTCGCGGTCCCGTGCGTCGCACAACAGCAGCGGCACGGACTGGTCGACGTCGAGCGCCGCCCGCACCTCCTCCGTGCCGTAACGGTAGGCGCCGTCGAAGCAGTTGACGCCGACGACGAACGGCAGCCCCCGCCGCTCGAAGAAGTCCACCGCGGGAAAACACGTCTCAAGGCGGCGCGTGTCGGCGAGCACCACGGCCCCGAGGGCGCCGTTGGCGAGCTCGTCCCACATGAACCAGAACCGGTCCTGACCCGGTGTGCCGAACAGGTACAGGATCAACTCGGGGCTGATCGTGATGCGCCCGAAGTCCAGCGCCACGGTCGTGGTGGTCTTGCGCTCGACGCCGCTCAGGTCGTCGATACCCTCCGACGCCGCGGTGAGCGTTTCCTCGGTGCGCAGCGGCGGAACCTCGCTGACGGAGCCGACCATCGTGGTCTTGCCGACGCCGAATCCGCCGGCGATCAACAGCTTCACTGCCGTCGCGGTGAGCCGCCTGCCGGGATCAAAGTTTCCGGATGCCATCGAGAACCGCCTGCAGTACGTGTTGGTCTGGGACGTCGCTGACCGGCGCCGCCTTGCGGAAGATCAGGTAGTTCTGCTCGATCAAATCACTCAACAGAACCTTGACCACCGGGAGGGGTAAGTCGATGTGGGCGCCCACCTCCGCCACCGACATCGGTCGCTGGCACAAGCGCACGATTTGCGCGTACTCGGGCGAAAGGTTTCCCGCTTCCGCGACGGAGGGCAATGCGACGACGAGCGTCATCATGTCGAGGCCGAACCGGTCCGAACGAGTGCGCCCGCCCGTGACCGTGTAGGGCCGGACCAGTGGACCGGCCTCGTCGTCGAACCACGCCTCGTCTTCCTCGGTCATGGCGCACTGTGCTCAACCCTCGGCGCCGCGCTCAACGCGGCACCGACCCGCTTGACCATCATGTTCATCGCGTAGGCGACAAGCCCCATGTCGGCATCCTCGGTGGTGAGGAGGGCTAGACACGCGCCTCGGCCGGCTGCCGTGACGAAGAGAAAGGCGTGGTCCATCTCCACCACGGTCTGTCGTACCTGACCGCCGCCGAAATGTCTACCCGTGCCGCGGGCGAGGCTCTGGAACGCCGACGCCACCGCGGACAGGTGCTCACCATCCTCTTCGGACAGATTGCTCGACCGGCCGATCAACAGGCCGTCGGCGGAGAGCACGACAGCGCGGTCGGCGCCGGCGACCTGTTGCAGCAGGTCATCCAGCAGCCAGTCCAGTTCGTTGACTCCCGTGTTCGCCATCGTCGTTCAGTCTCCAGAGAAGAGGTTGTGGCCGCTGTCCTGCTCCCGTGCCTGCCGCGTGCCGCGCTGGAAGGCCGCCAACCGGCTGCGCGCCTGTTCGGGCGAGTCGGTGACCACGTCCTCCTCGTCGGTGGCCGCCGCGGTCTCCTTGAGCTGGGGAACAAGGTTTTCCTGCTTGCGCCGCCGTGGCAACGGTGGCCGTCCGGGCGCCATCGGGCCACCCGGCTGCGGGGGGCGCGCGTCCGGCGACCGGCCCTCCGGGGCCCTGGGTTCCGGCGAGGGCCGTCGCGCCTCGTGCGTCCCGGCCGGCCTCACGACGTCGGTCGGCGGGCCCGCCGGCTCGTCGGCTCGGTGGGCCGCCGCGCCGCGCCTCGGCAACTCGGGACGCTGCTGGTGGTCGGCGGGCGATGCCGGCTGGGCATGCCTCGGCAGCTCACCTCGCTGCGGCTGGTCCACCGCGGGCAGTGCCTCCTCTCGCCTGGGCGGCCGGCGGGGCAGCTCCCGGCGCGGCTCGCGCTTCGGCAACTCCGGCGGCCCGGCCTGCTCGGTGGCCGCCGCGGGCGCGGCCGCAGCGGCGGCGTCACCGTTCGTCTCGGCGTAGGCCTCCGGCCGGACCCGGCGCCTCACCGACGGACCCACCTGTGCGGGCACGGCGTCCTCGGCGATGACGTCGTCCTCCGGCTCGGGCAGCGAGCTCAGCAGGTCGGACCGGACGAGCACGATCGCGCGGGTGCCGCCGTACGCGGAGTCGCGCAACGTCACCTGGATTCCGTGTCGCGCGGCCAGCCGCGCGACGACGAACAGACCCAGTCGCGGCTCGTCGGACAGCGCCATGAAGCTGAAGTCCGGCGGATTGCGCAGCAACTGGTTGAGTTCCTCCACCTGCTCCGGCTCGATGCCGAGGCCCTGGTCCTCCACCTCGACGACCACGCCGCGGCCGACCGTCTCGCCGCGGATCTCCACGCGCGAGCGCGGCGGCGAGAACGACGTCGCGTTGTCGATGAGCTCGGCGAGCAGGTGGATGAGGTCGGCGACCACCGGGCCGGACACCGCCACATCCGGCAGCTTGCCGACGGTGACGCGCTGGTAGTCCTCGGTCTCCGCGGTCGCGCCGCGTACGAGGTCGGTGAGCGCGACGGGTTTGCGCCACTGCCGGCCCGGCTGCTCGCCGCCGAGGATGATGAGGTTCTCGGCGTTGCGCCGGGCGCGGGTGGAGAGGTGGTCGAGGCGGAACAGCATGTCCAGCTGGTCCGGGTCCTCCTGCTTGCGCTCCGCCTCGTCGAGTACCTTCAGCTGCCGGTGCACGATCACCTGGCTGCGGTGGGCGATGTTGAGGAACACGTTCTTCGTGCCCTCCCGCGTCTTGGCCTCCTCCACGGCGGCGGCGATGGCGGTCTGCTGCGCCTTGTTGAACGCATCGGCGACCTGGCCGATCTCGTCCTCACCGTGGTCGAGGAACGCCACCTCCGAGTCGAGGTCCACGTGCTCGCCGGAGCGCACCCGCGAGACGAGCTCGGGCAGCTGCCCCTCGGCGAGGTCGAGCGTCTCCTCCCGCAGCCGGGCAAGCCGTTCGACCAGCCATTTCGACAGCCGCCATGCGAAGTAGATCAGCACCAGCCCGAGCAGCAGCGCCACGACGCCGGCGATGATCGCGGTGATGAGGGTGCGGTCGGCGGCATCGAGACCGACGTTGGTCGCGTTGGTGCTCTGCTCGATGTAGAGCCCCATCATCGCGGCGCCGACCTCGCGGGCCGCGGTGCGCCACTGCTCGTCCGACACCGGCAGGTTGTCCGCATTCCCGCGCAGGAACGCGTTCTCGACGGTGCCCAGCACCTGCCAGGCTTGGCTGCGCTGCAGCTGCTCGTACTTGTCGCGGACCGAGGGGATCATCTCGGGCGCGGCGAGTTGCAGCTGCGTGTGATAGGCGCCGACCTGGCCGATGTAGGTGCGGAACTCCTGCTCGGTCAGCCCACCACCGACGTAGCCCGCCGCAGCGAGACCGTCCGCACGGGACATGCCGTCGGCGGCCGTGAACAGCGGCATCGCCGTGACCCGCAGGTACGCCGTCTCGGCGTCGGGCGCCTGCTGGGCGACGCCGTTGAGGCCGGCCGCGAACGTGTCGATGATCCGGTTGTAGAAGTCGTAGGCCTCCTGCAGCGACGGCGCGCCGGTGTCGATGCGCTGGCGGAACTCCGGAAGCTGCTCGTAGAGCTCCCTGCTCAGGTTGATGTCGCGCAGAACGTTGGCGGGGGCGTCGTCGATCATGCCCTCGAGGTGGGCGAGGATGCCCCTCGCCGCCGCGTCCGTCTGGCTGCGCTGCTGCTCCATGGCGACGCGGGACTGCCCGCCGCTCGCGAGGTTCTCAAGCGTCAGCCTGCGTTCCTCGCGGACCGCGGCGAAGTAGACGGCACCCGGTTCGGCGGCCTCGTGAACCTTGGTGGCGAAGTCACGATCCTTGACGGCGTCGTAGATGAGGTAGCCCGCGAGCGCCACACCCACGAGCAGAAGGGTGATGCTGGGAACGAACGCGATCGCGAGCACGCGCACTCGCACCGACGAACGTCCGGAGCGTGACCCGAACAGCTTCTTGACCAACGCGCTCAAAGGCCCCTTCGGCAACTTCGTGTGATCGGTTGTTGGGCCCCCGGTACCCGATGCGATGACCGACTCGCCGGACTTGCCCGACTAAGCCACCGCTCAGCGGAGATTAGGCAGCCACGGAAAGGTGAGTCAACTTCCCTACTCCGTCTGGCCGCGTGACCGAGCGCGTTCGGCGGCGAGTCGAGCTGTGGTTTTGTCCGCCCGTTCGGGTGGAGCGATGTGGCACACCGTGACGAAGCTCATTACACCGAGCAGGCGCCGACGAAGGTCTGGGCCAGGAGGCGGTGCGGCGCTGTCCACAGGTAACCCTTCGTGCCGTCCCGGCGATAGGTGGTCGAGTCCTGCGCGAACATCGACGAACGCAGAAGGAGGCCGGTCGATGCTCAAACGCTCTGTCAGGGTCGCCTGGTCACAGCGCCTGATGTTCGTCATGCTGGCGCTCGTCTTCGCGGCGACCGCCGCGCTCCAGGGCTTCCTGGCCAGCTCGGTGTCGGAATGGTGGCCCGCCGTGCTGGCCGCCCTGCTGGCGCTCGCGGCGGCCGGTTGCCTGTTCGCCGCACTGCAGTCGTCGAACGACTGAGGTCTGCACCCCTCCGGACATCGCGCGCGTCGGTTGTCGATTCCCCGCCGCCCCGGTTCGACGTACCCATGACGGCCGAATCGAAAGGAACGGAGGCGAATCATGACCCGGACAACCGAGACGACCCGGACGACCCAGCCGGCCCCGACCACGCTCACGCCCCTCCAGCAGCGCGTGCTCGCCGCGACGCGCACCGTGGTGGCGTTGCTGTTCATCTGCCACGGCACCATGAGCTTCGGCGCGTTCGGCGGCGTCGACGGCGCGGGCGCCGCGGCGCCGCTGGGCGCGTGGCCCGCGTGGTACGCCGGTGTCATCGAGGTGGGTGCGGGCGCGCTCGTGCTGCTCGGCCTGTTCACCCGGAGCGCCGCCGTGCTGTGTTCGGGCACGATGGCCTACGCCTACTTCACCGTGCACCAGCCGATGGCGCTGCTGCCGCTGCAGAACATGGGCGAGCAGGCGGCCCTGTTTTGCTGGATCTTCCTGCTGATCGCCGTGCTCGGCCCCGGCACGGCCGCGCTCGACGGGCTGCGCCGGACCCGCCGGTCGCGCACCTGACAGCGGACGCGCCGCGAGCACCCGGAGCCGGCACCGGGTGCTCGCTCGACGATGGCGGGGTTCGTCCGGGGCAGGACGGTCAGCGGTGCAGCGGCACCTTGAGCACGCTGCCGTCCCCGACGCACACGCCGCAGTTGGAGATGTACGCCGAGCCGTGCCGCAGCGCGAGCCCGCCCGGCATGGTCAGGCCCTCGCCGTGCACCAGGGTGTGCCCGCCACCGCGGTTCACCCTGAGCAACGCGCCTGCCGGATCGCCCGAGGCCAGCCCGTTGTGCGCGATCTCCAGCACGTACAGCCTGCCACCGGAGCTGAAGCCGATGTCGATGATGTTGGTGAACCCCGCGGCGTAGACCTGCGGCCGCTCGCCGGGCTCGACGCGGTACACGCGTGCCGCGCCACGCGGGAACGGGAAGCCGGTGAGCTCGCCGACGTACAGCGCCCCGTCCGGGCCCCTGACGACCGAGGTCGGCACCGACTGCATCGGGATCGTGCCGCCCGGCGGCGCGGGAACGCCCGGCGGCGGCGCCACCATGCGCGTCGGGAACGTCGCCACGGTCCGCACCGTGCCCTTGCGTGGTACGAACAGCAGCGAGTTGCCGCCGGCGTCGACGACGTACTGCCCGTGGCGGGTGGCGAGCACGGAGTTGGGGTTGCTGTCGCGGACGCCGCCGTCGGGATTGACGCGGGCCTCGTACCCGGCGATGTCCGCCTGCTGCCTCCACCCGGCCCGGCCGTGGGTCGTGAGCAGCCGGCCCATCGCGTCCCGGCCGAGCCGGGGCAGGTCGGCGCGCCTGGCGGGGTCGGCGCCGAGTCCCACCGTGAAGTGCAGCCCGCGCGCCATCGACACGTCGGAGGGTCCGGTGGCCGACGTGCCGTCGCCCTCGTCGCCGAGAGACGGCAACCCGCGCACCACCCGGCTCCGCTTGCCCTTGCTGATCTTGGTGATGGCGCCGGTGGCGCCGAAGCACACGCGACCGCCCTCGGGCCCCGCCAGGCACGGCCCGCTGCCGCCCCGGCCCGATTCCGCCACGTACAACACGCCGTCCTGGCCGAAGTCGAGTCCGCGCGGGTTGTCGAGGCCGGTGGCGATGGTCGTCGCCGATGGTCTGACCTGTCGCGGCTCCTGCCCGGCAGCGGGGAGCACGGTCATCGCCAGCGCCGTGCCGGTGGCCACACCGGCGACCAGCAACCGGGAACGCCTTGCGGACATGGCGACCTCCTCGGTCGGTTGTCCCCCAGACGTCCCCGGCGTCGGGGCTGTTACATGGTCGTCACGATTTCGCCCCGACCAGATTTCTATCCGGGCGCCGCCGCGGTTCGTCGTGCTTCGGCCCACCCGGCAGGAACTGGAGCGGCCGCCGCGCGGCGATGTCCTCCACCCAGCCGAGCGAAAGCACCGCCACCGCGGTGAGCAGCACGGACATCCCGAAGTAGGCGCCGATCGAGTACGGGATGCCCAGCCACTCGTTGACGGGGACCGCCAGCGCGATGGCCACGTTGTGCCAGAGGTAGAGCGTGATCGCCCGCGAGTTGACCACGGTGACCAGCCGGCCGAGGCCCGGCGTGCGATCCAGCCACGCCATCGACGGCGACCCCCGCAGCAGCAGCGGCACCACACCCGCGCAGATCAACGCCTGTGCCAGCGGGATGTCGTTGAGGTCGGTCTCGCCGGTGCTGTGCGTCACGGCCCACCAGCCGCCGAGCCCGATCGCCCCGGCGGCGAGAGCCAGCAGCAGCCGCAGCGACATCGCCTTGAGCACACCGTCACGGTGGGCGATGCCGAGGACCCAGCAGGCGCCGTAGATGCCGAAGTCCTCCACCCCCGACCCGACCGGGCCGAGCACCGCCAGCGGCGAGCCGGCCAGCGTGTTCAGCGCGACCAGGGCGAGCGGTGCCAGAAGGGTGACCACCGGCCTGCGGCGAAACGCCCGCACCAGCATCGGCGTGAGCAGCACGAACCACAGGTATGCCCGGACGTACCAGAGCACGGCCGTCGCATCGACCGCGAGCGACCAGTCGCTCGACGGCGGATCGAAGATCGGGAAGATCCAGTAGAGCAGTTCGGCCCAGTCGAGGACGTACTGGCCGTTGTCGCCCGTCTGCACCGTGCTCCAGCCGTGCAGCAACATCAGCGGCACGAGGACGATCCCGAGCACCCACAGCGGAGGCAGCAATCGGCGGATCCGGCTGCCCACCACGTCGACCGCGGGCCGGCTGGTCATCGACTTGGTGGCGAGCGAGCCACCGGCGGCGAACATCACGCCCATCGCGGGGAAGACGATGCTCAGCCAGCCCCAGCCCGTCGTGTGGTAGAGCACCACGCGCGCCAGCGCGACGGCCCGGAGGACATCGAGCCAGCGTTCCCGAGCCGGACCGGGCCTGTCGCGCCGGTTGTCCACAGTGTCCACAGCATTGTCCACAGTCACCGTACTGGCTCGCCCCGGAGACACCGGCGTCATCGACACGGACGCGGTTGCCGCCGGAGCGTCCACAGTGGGCAGGTCGGTCTTCATGGCCACCGGACGCGCGGCCCGCTGCCGGAAGAATCCGGTGCGCCGCATCCGCTGCCACCGGACCGGGATACCGGACAGCGCCGCGGTCATGGACTGCACGAGCGCCAGGTACATCAATTGGCGGTAGACGAGCTGCTGCGCGGGCAGCAGCCAGAGCGCACTGGTGCGCTCGCCGTCCATCTTGAACGCGAAGAACCCGCCGACCGCCTGGATGGCGAGCATCCCCGTCCACAGCAGCAGCGTCTCGGCCGGGTTGAGGAACAGCAGACCGTAGACGAGGAAGATGTCGATGACGGGCGCGGTCAGCGGCAACACGATCTGGAACGCCATCACGTGCAGCAGGCCGAACCGGCCCATGCGTCCGGACGCACCGCGCTGCAGGATCGCTCTGCGGTGCTTCCACATCGCCTGCATCGTGCCGAAGGTCCACCGGAACCGCTGGCGCGCGAGCTGCCGGACGGTGGTCGGCGCCTCCGTCCACGTGACCGCGGTGTCCTGGTAGACGATGCGCCAGCCGGCGCGGCCGATGGCGATGGTCAGGTCGGTGTCCTCCGCCAGCGTCTGGGTGCTCAGGCCGCCGACCTTGCGGAGCACCGATCGCCGGAACGCGCCGCCCGCACCGGGGATGGTCGGCATGGACCGGGTCAGGTCGTACACGCGCCGGTCGACGTTGAACCCGATG
The DNA here is from genome assembly GCF_042685745.1 of Prauserella oleivorans. NCBI lineage: Bacteria > Bacillati > Actinomycetota > Actinomycetes > Pseudonocardiales > Pseudonocardiaceae > Prauserella > Prauserella oleivorans. The sequence goes on from NZ_JBHUNT010000001.1 coordinate 434,426, forward strand.
ACGTACTCGATGTGCTGCAGCCGCGTGAGGAACGTGTCGCGGTTGGCGATCTTGACGTTGGCCGCGACCGCACCCACCCCGGCGTCGGCGAACGGCTGGACGAGCTCGTGCACGGTGTCGGGCTGGAACACCGTGTCGCCGTCCACCATCACGATGAGCTCGTGGCTCGCAGTGGCGATGCCGGTGTTCAGCGCTGCCGCCTTGCCGCTGTTCGGCTGACGGATCACGCGCACGCGTGGCAACCCGAGCGACTCCACCAGGTCGGCCGTGCCGTCGGTCGACCCGTCGTCGACGACGATCACCTCGACGTCGTGGTTGCTCGCGAGCGCGGAGCGCACGGTCGACTCGATGTTGGCCGACTCGTTGTACGCGGGCACGATCACGGTCACCGGGTCGGTCACCGGCTCCCCCCAGCGGACTCCCTTGCGCTGCCGGGCGTGCCTGCGCGCCACTACCACGAGCAGCATCAACCGCAGCGCGGTGAGGCCGCCGACGACGATGAGTGCCCACTTGAGCACGGTCACCACCACCATCGACACGCCGACGAGGCCGACCAGCAGTGAGCCCGCGAGAGTGTCGTTGTCCTGGGCGGGCTGGTTGCCCGGAGGCAGGCCGACGGCCTCGCTGACCGTGGTGAACCGGTAACCCTGGGCCTGCAGTTTCGGGATGAGCACGTCGAGCGCGGCCACGGTCTGTGACCGGTCGCCGCCCGCGTCGTGCAGCAGCACGATGCCGCCCTCGCCGTTCTCCGGTGTCGAGTTGCGCACGATGGCGTCGACGCCCGGCTTGTTCCAGTCGTCGCTGTCGAGGTCGGTGAACACGCTGACGTAGCCGAACTGCCCGGCTTCCCGCACCACGCGGTAACCGGGGTCGTCCAGCGCCTCCGGGCTCGAGGAGAACGGCGGCCGGAACAGCCTGGTCGTCACGCCCGCGCCCCCGACCAGCGCGAGTTGTGTCTCGTGCATCTCGCGGTCGAATCGCCAGCCCCTGGTGCCGGCGAGGTCGGGGTGGGTGAAGCTGTGCGCCGCGAGTTCGGAGCCGGAGTCACGGATCTGCCGGATGAGTTCCGGGTGCCGGGCCGCCATGGAGCCGACCACGAAGAACGTGCCGCCCACGTCGTGCTTGCGCAGCACCTCCAGCACCTTAGAGCGTGTCTCGTTTGGATCTTGGTTGGGTTGCGGGCATGATCTTGGTTCGTGGTTGATGAGTTGTCGCGGCGGTTGGTGCCTGATGAGCTGTGGGCACTGGTCGAACCGCTGGTCCCTGCGCATCAGGTTCGTCCGCAGGGAGGCGGACGGTCGCGCGTGGATGATCGTGCTGTGTTCACCGCGATCGTGTTCGTGCTGACAAGCGGGTGCGCTTGGCGACACCTGCCACCCAGCTTCGGAGTGAAGGTCCCGACCGCGCATCGTCGCTTCACCGAGTGGACGAAAGCCGGATTATGGCGCAGGTTGCATCGCGCGGTACTCGATGAACTCGGCAGCCAGGGAATGATCGACTGGTCCCGCGCGGTCCTGGACGGAGCCTCCGTCAGGGCCAAAAGGGGGGATCTCTGACCGGTCCCAGTCCTGTGGACCGCGGGAAACCCGGCTCGAAGATCCATGCACTGTCCGACCGGGCGGGACTGCCGCTGGCGGTCGCGATCTCGGCCGCGAACACCAACGACGCGCACGCCCTCAAACCGCTGATTCTGGCCATCCCCGCCGTGAACTCCCGGCGGGGGCCCCGCCGGCGCAAGCCGGACAAGCTCCACGCCGACAAAGCCTACGACCAGGCCGAACTCCGAGACTGGGTACGCAAGCAAGGAATCACCGTGCGCATCGCCCGCAAAGGCATCGAATCCAGCCAGAAACTCGGCAAGCACCGCTGGGTCATCGAACGATGTATCGCGTGGCTGTTCGGATACCGACGATTGACCATACGCTACGAGCGCTACGCCAACCACTTCTGCGCCTTCCTCACTCTCGCCGCAGCCCTCACCTGCTTCAAGAAACTCGCGAAATGAGACATGCTCTTAGGTGTCCACTGCGGATCGGGCCCGTCGTCGAAGGTCAGGGCGATGGTGCGGTCGGGCACGTTCAGCGACTCCACCGGGCTCTTGGTGGCGTCCACGACCGTTCCGCCGTCACGCACGTGCTGCGGCACGGCGGCGTTGCCGACGGGGTCGCGCGCGAGGGCGTCGTTGGTGATCTCCGAGCTCGACAGACCGGCGACGAGCAACATCGTCGCCAGGCTGAGTGCGAGGATCGCGGCGACCAGCCACGAGATCTTGCTCCGCATACCGGCCTTACTCCCCCTCGCCGGTGAGCGCACCGGTGGTCTCTTCGACGGTGTCCAGGACCGGATCGGTCACCGGTGCCGTCGTCTCCAGCACGGGCTCGGTCGTCTCCTCCACCGCATCGGGAACGACGGTTTCCACGGGCTCGGGCAGCTGCGGCTCGGGTTCGGCCGTCGGTGCGGGTTCCGGTGTGGGAGCGGGCTCCTCCGGGATCCGGCACCGGCAGCTCGGGGTCCGGTTCGTCGACCGGGCCCGCGGGTACCTCCGGAACGACCGGGTCCGGGTCGGTGGACTGTGCGGAGGGCGGCGGCGTGCTGCCGGCGCCGGAATCCGTGCCGGCGTCGCTTTCCGTGCCGTCGCCGTCCGTGCCGGGCCCGGGCGCGTCCGGGTCCGGCGTCACCGGGTCCGAGCCGGTATCCGGCGTGGCCGGGCTGCTCGTGTCCTGGACGGCAGTCTCCCGCGGCACCGTCGTCGACGACGACTCCGCGGGAGCCGGTGAGCCCGGACCCGGGGCCGCCGACGACGGGGTCGTGGCCTGCCCGCGTCCGGCACCGAAGACGAGCTCGGACAGACTCGTGGTGTTCGCCGGTGCGATCGCGATCCCGCCACGGTTTCGGGCCTCGTCGCCGAACAGGAACAGCGGCCCGCCGCCCCGCCCGGCCGGTCGGTCGGACGCGGCTTCCGGCCTCGGCACCGGAACGGCTCCGGGCAGCAGCGGCGTGAGCAGTGCGGGCTGCTGAGCCAGCAACACTCCACACGCGACGATCACCGCAGCGCCACCGCCGACCGACATGCCGGTCGTCAGATTCACCCACTTGCGCCGCCTGCCGCGTGGATCGAGAAAAACCGGGAGATCTCTGGTCATTCGCCCTCCTCCGGGACGTGCGCGGTGGCCCGCGCGAAGTCGTAGGTGTGCTGGGCCAGGCCGCTGCAGTCCTCACGGGCGTCCCGTTCTCCGGGGCAGCGGCCGTTGTCCCTGGCCAGCGACCAGAAACCGAGGTAAGCCAGGTCGTGCTCGCCCGCGTAGTCACGCAGTGCACGCGCGTCGGCGAGTGTGGTGACGACGCCGGTGTCGTTGCGGCCCGCCATGTAGGTCAGGCCAAGCCGGCGATAGGCACCGTCCCGGCCATCCGACGGCCAGATCTGTCCAATTTGGTCGGTCACGGACTCCGCCGCCCTGAGCATGGCGACCCGCCACCCGTTGTCCGGGGGAAAGTTCATCACCATCGCGTTGACGACCACGTCGACGTTTCGCCACGCAAGTGCCCGCAGCAGTTCCGTCGCCGAGGCCGGGAGTCCCCGCCGCTCGTCGAGAACCTCGACCGTCACGCTGATCCGGGCCCCACGCCGGTCCTGGACCTCGCGCAGCGCCTCCGCGACGAGCTGGACGGGAATGCCGGTCTCGATGTCGACGTCGAGCCAGTCGGCTCCCGTGCGATCGAGCGCGCGAACGTAGGCGTCCGCGAGCTCTCCGGCCGTCGCGCACGTGTTCTCGAGGTAGGTTCCGGACGCTCCACCGGAGGCCACGGTCACCGCTGCGCCCGTGGCACGCAGTGCTCGCGCCTCGGCCAGGACGTGCGCATCCGCCAGCGGCCTGCCCGTGTTCCACACCGGCTCGCAACGACTCTGGTGGGAGAGCAGGAACGCCAGGACGAACCGGCGCAGCGGCGTGCGCTCGGCGGCGCGGGCCAGGCCCAGCCGGCCGTCACCGACGTACACGTACGGCGCGGCGGTGACCGGATCGTCCTGTTCGGACTGTGCATCGCCACACGCACTCAGTGTGACCAGACACACCGTCAGCGATGCGATACTCACACTCCAGGCACGGCAGCGTCGCATCAATGTCCAATCGGGGAGACTTCACGTGCCCTGCGTCAGTTGACGGTCCGTGGCCGGGGCAATACTCAACCGGACCGCAACGGCAAGATTTCCCTTGCCTCGCTTGGTTCATCGTGCGGCAGGCCACCGGGTTACGCCCCGGGACAAGGTCTGCGCGAATTAGAGCAGAAGGTCCCTAATCTCCGATGCGACGCTCTCGACCCTGCCAAACTCGTTGACGCAGAACGAATTTCTGGATTTTCCCGGTGGATGTTTTCGGGAGTTCGGTGAACACGACCGACTTCGGCGCCTTGAACCGGGCCAGCCGGGCGCGCACGTGCTCGATGATCTCGTCCTCGGTGGCGTGCGCGCCGTCATGCAACGTGACGTAGGCGGCGGGAACCTCGCCCCACCGCTCATCCGGCACGGCGATCACCGCCACCTCGAGCACCGCGGGATGGTCGGCGATAGCCTGCTCGACCTCCACCGAGGCGATGTTCTCCCCGCCCGAGATGATGACGTCCTTGCTGCGATCGCGTAGCTCCACGTAGCCGTCCGGATGCAGCACCCCGAGATCCCCGGTGCGCAACCACCCGTCCGGCGCCGCCTGCCGCGTCGCCTCCGGATCCTTGAAATAGCCGAGCATGACGTTGTTGCCGCGCAACGCGATCTGCCCCACCGTCACGCCGTCCGCGGGCACATCCGTGCCGTCCTCGGCCACCACCCGCACCCGGCAGGAGATCATGTTCCCCACGCCCTGACGCGCCTGCAGCCGGGCCTGCGCCTCGGTGTCCAGCGCGTTCCACTCCGGACGCCAGTCGCAGATCATCGCCGGCCCGAACGTCTCCGTCAGCCCGTACAAGTGCGTCACCTCGAACCCGAGCTCGCCCATCCGGCGCAGAATCGCCGGCGACGGCGGAGCACCCCCGGTGGCCACCCGCACCGTGCGCTTCACCGGCGCCGCCTCCGCCGCATACGCCAGCATCGACAGCACCGTCGGCGCCCCGTTGAGGTGCGTGACCCCCTCCTCCCGCAGCAACCGCCACACCTGGGCCGGATCCACCTTCGGCAGACACACGTGCGTCGCCGCCGCCGCGGTCACCGCCCACGGAAAACACCAGCCGTTGCAGTGAAACATCGGCAACGTCCACAAATGCACCGCCGACGGCGACAACCCGGTGTGCCCCACCATCGCCAGCGCCTGCAGGTACGCCCCGCGGTGGTGATACATCACGCCCTTCGGCTTGCCGGTGGTGCCGGAGGTGTAGTTGATCGACAGCAGCGCGCGTTCGTCGTCCGGCGTCACCGCCCGCGGCGTCGCCGAGGCCAGCAAATCCTCGTAGTCCGGCCCCGCCCACACCACCCGCGGCGGCGACGACACCCGGCGCAGCGCCTCCGCCACCGTCTCCTCGAACACCGGATCACACACCAACACCCCCGCCTCGCTGTGCTCGAGGATGTAGGCGATCTCCCCCGCCGCCAGCCGCGTGTTCACCGCCACCAGCGGCACCCCCGCCCACGGCATCCCGAAATGCGCCTCCAGCAACACGTGTGTGTTCGGCGCCAGCACCGCCACCGGACGACCCCCGGCCGGCCCGGCCAGCCCACCCGCCAACCGCCGGCACCGCTCGTGCAGCTCGGCATACGTCCACCGGCGGGCACCATCCACCACCGCGACCCGATCACCATGCGCCGCAGCCGCCCGATCCAGAAACGACACCGGCGTCAACGGCTCGAACGAGAGATCACCCGCCATGGCACGAGCTTGGTGCCACCGGCCTGCCGGGTCAATCGGTCAGCCGAGCCACGTCTCCAGCCAGCGCGTATGCACGGCGCCGTCGCGGAGGTCGGAATCGGTCAGCAACCGGTGGTGCAGGGTCGCGGTGCTGCGCACACCCTCGATGCGCAGCTCGGCCAGCGCCTGCCGCGCCCGGGCGAGGGCCTGCTCGCGGTCGGCGCCCCAGCAGATGATCTTGGCCAGCATCGAGTCGTAGAACGGGCTGATGACGTCACCCGCCGTGAACCCGGTGTCCACGCGGACCCCCGGCCCGCCGGGCAGGTCGAACCGGTCGAGCGAACCCGGTGTCGGCACGAATGCGTTGTCCGGATCCTCGCAGTTGATGCGCATCTCCACGGCCGCACCGTCGAGTGCGATGTCCTTCTGCGTCACCGACAGCGGCTTGCCCTCGGCGATCCGCAGCTGCTCGGCCACCAGATCCACTCCCGTGACGACCTCGGTCACCGGGTGCTCCACCTGGATGCGGGTGTTCATCTCCATGAAGTAGAAGCCCGCGTCGTCGAGCAGGAACTCGACCGTGCCCGCCCCGCGGTAGCCGACGTGCCGGGCCAGCCGCACGGCGGCGGCCGTGATGTCCTCCCGGGTCGCCGGGTCGAGCCCGGGCGCGGGCGCCTCCTCCACAAGCTTCTGCCTGCGCCGCTGCACCGAGCAGTCGCGCTCGAACACGTGCACCACGTGGCCATGATCGTCGGCGAGCACCTGGACCTCGATGTGCCGGGCCTGCTGCACGGCGCGTTCGAGATAGAGCGTGCCGTCGCCGAACGCGGACGCCGCTTCCGCCTGCGCGGTGGCGAAGACGTCCGCGAGTGCGTCGGCGTCGTCCACCGGCCGGATCCCCCGGCCACCGCCGCCTGCCGCCGCCTTGATCAGCAGCGGGTACCCGATCTGCTCGGCCGCGGCCTTCGCCGCCGCCACGTCGGCGACCGGCCCGCTGCCCGGCACGACGGGCACGTCGGCCTCCCGCGCGGTCTCGCGGGCCACCGCCTTGTCGCCCATCTTCTCGATGACCTCCGGCGGCGGGCCGATGAACGTCAGCCCCTCCTCCCGGACGCGCCGGGCGAACGCGGCGTTCTCCGACAGGAAGCCGTAGCCGGGGTGGATCGCGTCGGCACCGCTCGCCTTCGCGGCGTTCAGGACGGCGTCGGCGTTGAGGTAGGACTTGCCCGCGGGCGAGCCGCCGAGATGCTCCGCGGCGTCGGCGAGCGCCACCCAGCGCGCGTCCTTGTCGGCGTCGGAGTACGCCGCCACGGCCTCGTGCCCGGCCTCGTGGCAGGCGCGGACGATCCGCAGCGCGATCTCGCCCCGGTTGGCGACCAGTACCCTCATGCGCCGTCGACCTCGGCGATGTCCTGGCCCATCGACACCTCGTCGCCATCGTCGAGGAGGAACTTCGTGACCTTGCCCGACACCTCGGACTTGACCTCGTTGAACGTCTTCATCACCTCGATCAGGGCGATCGTCTGGCCCTCGGAGACCTCGGTGCCCTCACTCACGTACGGCTCCGCGTCCGGGCTGGGACGCCGGTAGAACACGCCGGGCATGGTGGCCTTGATCGTCGTCATCACTCGCTCCTCAGTTCCGTGCTGATCCGGTCGAGACGTTGCCTGCGTTCCCGCCGGGCGGCGATCGCCTCGTCGACGTCGATGGGCACGAACGACACGGAGTCGCCCGTCTTGGTCTGCGCGAGCCGGTCGCGGTCGGCGGAGATCACCGTGCCGATCGTGGCGTACCCACCGCCGGTGACGGCGTCGTTGAGCAGCACGATCGGCTCGTCCCCACCCGGCACCTGGATGGACCCGATGGGGTAGCCGAGGTCCACGACGTTGGCCGGGTCGCTGCCCGCGCCGAACGGCTGCTCGCGCTCGACGAACTCCAGCGTCCCACCCCGCAGCCGGTAACCGACCCGGTCGGCGTCCTTGGTGACCTTCCACGTCGTCTCCAAGAACGACCGCATGCCGGCCTCACTGAGCCGGTAGGAACACAGGCCCACCACCGTGCGCACCTCGGTGACCGGCTCGAACCGCGGCCGCAGCGACTCGGCGACCGCCGATCCCGGCTTCGGGGCGCCGTTGCCGGACTCCTTGCCCAGTGGCAGCCGGTCGCCGTCGGCGAGCTTGCGGCCCTCGAACCCCCCGAGCCCGGTGAGCATGTACGTGGAACGGGAACCGAGGTACTCCGGCACGTCGATTCCGCCGCTCACGGCGATGTAGGTTCGGCAACCGCCGGTGATCATCGAGAACTCCAGCACGTCGCCCGCCCCGACCTTGATGGTCGTCCACGGCTCGACGGGCTCGCCGCCGAGCGTCACCGGCCCGTCGGCGCCCGTGACGGCCACGAGCCGGTCGTCGGTGAACTCCAGCTTCGGCGCGATGTAGGTGGCCTCCAGCGCGGCGGCGCCCTCGGGGTTGCCGACGAGCAGGTTCGCGGCGCGGTAGGAGAACTGGTCCATCGCACCGGACGGCGGCATGCCGATGTCGTAGTAGCCGTCGCGGCCCGCGTCCTGCACGGTCGTGTAGAGCCCGCCGGAGTGCACGATCAGCTCGGTCATCGGTACAGCACCTCCAGCAGCTCGTTGTTGACGGCGTCGGGGTCGGCGAGGAACTCGGCGGGCCGGAACTCGAACTCACGGATCCGGTAGCGCCACGTGCCCGCCTCGACGGCACGCCGCACCTCGTCGAACTCGGTCTGGTCGATCGCGCGGTACCGGAAGATGTCACCGGAGCGCGGGAAGACGATGCTGTCGGCGAAGTCCGGCAGCGACTGGGTGCGGTCGAACACCGGCGCGGGCGCCATGCCGAACAGCTGGTAACCGCCCGCGCCCCGCACCGGATACACGACGGCGAACGCACCGCCGTAGCCGAATGCCCGCTCCGGGGTGTCGGTGCGCGGCCGCACGTACTTGGGCACCTCGATCTGCCGGTCGCGCGGCACCATCTGGTAGCAGAACGGCAGGCCGGGCACGAAGCCGAGCATCGTGACGATGTAGGGCGCGCCGGACAGCGCGTCGATCAGCTGGGGCACGCCGTCGAAGCCGTTGATCCGCGCGGCGTATTCCAGGTCGGTGGCCTCGGGATCCTGGTGGCGGTCGCGGAAGCGCAGCAGCGTCTCGCGCGTCCACGGGTCGTCGTAGAGCACCGGCACGTCCACCACCCGCGTGGGCAGCACGTGGTCGGAGCTCAGCTCGGCCGCCGACTTCTCCATGCCGCGCAGCTCCTCGACCAGGTCCTTGGGGTGCAGCTTCTCCGGGTCGAGCCGGATCAGATAGGAGGCGTTGGACGGGCAGATGTCGACAACGCCGTCGAGCCCCCGTTCGGCCAGCGCGGCCGTGATCGTCATCGCCTTGAAGTTCGCCTCCAGGCTCATGGCCTGGTCGATCTCCACGAACACGAACTCGTCGCCGCCGTACTCGTACCGTGCGGGCGGAAGACTCAGGGTTGTCGCGGCCACGCCACCCCTCCTCGTCTGGCGGTCTGGGTTTCGCAACACCCTTCCCGTCGCGGATGCGGTGCACCATTGGCCCGAGTGGACAGGTATCCCGCGCCGCTTTGTCCAAACCGATGAATTGCCGCCGTCCACCCGGACGCCCACTGTTGGAGACATGAAGACGGTGATCGACCTCAATGCCGACGCGGGCGAGAGCTTCGGCAGGTGGAAGCTCGGCGACGACGAGCACCTGCTGCCGCTGGTCAGCTCGGTGAATGTCGCGTGCGGATGGCATGCGGGCGATCCGGCGACGATGCGCCGGTCGGTGGAGCTCGCGAAGGGTGCCGGCACGGCACTCGGCGCGCACCCCGGCCTGCCCGACCTCGCCGGATTCGGCCGCCGCGCGCTCGCGATGTCCCCCGCGGAGGCGGCCGACGCCTGCCTCTACCAGTACGGGGCGCTGCGCGGGTTCGCCGACTCGCTCGGCGTGGAGGTCACGCACGTCAAGCCGCACGGCGCGTTCTACGGGCTGACCATGCGCGACGAGACCGTCGCCGACGCGGTCGCCGACGCGGTGGCCTCGATCTCCGACGAGCTGGTGGTGGTGCTGCACGCCGGTGCCACGGCGGAGCGGGTCGCCGCGCGTGGGCTGCGCGTGGCGCGGGAGGCGTTCGCCGACCTGGAGTACGACGAGAACGGGCACATCATCATCGAGCCGCAGCCGCTGCCCAAGGACCCGCAGGAGTGCGCCGAGAAGGCCGTCGCGATCCTCGGCGGCATGGTGCGCACGACCGCGGGCACGTGGGTCGACATCGACGCCGACACGATCTGCATCCACGGCGACCGGCCCAACGCCGTCGAGATCGCCACCGCCATCCGCGAGCGGTTCGCCGCCGAGGGCGTGACGATCAGCCCCATGCGCGAGGTGCTGGCGGAGCGCTGAGCCGGGCCGGGGCGCTGGAGAGCCGTTCCAGGTGCCGCGAGTCGAGCGCGAACTCGACGTGCTGGGCCAGCTCGTGCGCCTCGGGGACGCCGATCTCCCGGAACCGCACGGTGTCCTGCCCCGGCCGCAGCTGCCCGACCTTCCACAGGCTCGCGCGTGCGATCGTGGCGATCACCGTGAACCCGCCCGAGGTCGCCCCGTCGGGGCCGAGGATGGTGGGGACGTCGCCGTTCACGATCACCCCGCCGACGGGGAAGCTGCCATCGAGCACATTGGACGGATGGTCGCCCGCGACGCCACCGTCGGTGCGCGCCCACGTGAAGCGGTGCGGGTTGAGCAGCACGGCCAGCCGGTCGGAGTTCAGGTTCACCCGCCACGGCAGCGACACGAAGTCCCGCCAGTCACCCTCGGTGAGGAACTCGGAACTGGCATGCGGGCCGCGCACGACCTCCAGCTCCCAGTGCCGGTGGTAGGCCGGGCGCAGGGCCTGCGGCAGCCGCAGTCTCGTGCCCGTGGCGGGTCCGGTGGGCAGGACGTCGCCACGGATGAGCGCCCGGCCCTCGAGTCCACCGATGCCGCCCGCGGTGTGCAGGGCGCGGGAGCCGAGCACCTCCGGGACGTCGATGCCGCCCGCCACCGCGAGGTAGAGCCGGAAGCCGGGACCCTTCGCCGTGCCGCACGTGAGCACGTCGCCGGGCCGCACCTCGATTCCCTCCCACAGCGGCACCGGCGCGCCGTTGAGCTGCGGGTTCGTGCCGTCGGCGCCGGTCAGGGCCAGCACGGTGTGCCGGTGGACCCGCGCGCCGAAGCGGCCGGTGGCGATCTCCAGCCCTGCGGCACCGGGTTCGTTGCCGACCAGCACGTTGGCGATCCGGAACGCGAGGTTGTCCACCGGTCCCGCTGGAAAGACGCCCTTGGCCTGCAGCCCGACCCGGCCCGGGTAGTCCTGCACGGTGGTCTGCACACCGGCGTCGAGGATCTCCAGCGTCATCGGCCGGCAAGGTAGTCGGCGACGACGAACGGGGCGTCCTCGACGCGGTAGGCGTAGCGGCCGTCGAACGCCTGCCTGCGTGCCCGGAGCAGCTCCTCCTCGGTGACGCGGGTGAACCGCACCCGGTCGCCCGCCCGGATCAGGAACGGGTCGTCGCGGAACAGCTCGTGTCTGCCGAGGAGGTCGTAGATCGGGACGGTGCGGCCGAACAGCTGGTAGCTACCGGGCGAGTCGACCGGGTAGATCGCCACGCACGGTCCCCCGATGCCGACCGCCCCCTCGGGAGTCCACGCTCGCGTCGGGTTGTACTTCGGCACGCTCAGCGTCGGCTCGCGCAGGGAGAACAGGAACGGCAGGCCGGGCGCGAACCCGGTGAACGCCGTCCACCACTCCGTGCCGAGGATCGCCTCGTAGAGCTCCTCGCGGTCGGCGAGCCCGTTCTGCTCGGCGATGTAGTCGATGTTGGTGCCGTCGCGCGCGTAGGGCGCGTCCGGCCGGATGGTGGTGACGTAGCGGCGCACGGCCTCGGCGGTGGCGGAATCGTCGAACGCGATGGGCAGCACGATTCGCCTGCTCGGCACGGTGAGGCCGGCGATCTCGGGTTGCCGTCCGTGCAGGTCCCGCAGGTGGTGCAGCAGCGCCTCGCGGCTGGTCGCGGCGGGGTCGTACCGGATGAGGATTGACCGCAGCCCGGGCGCGGCCTCCACGAATCCGGGAGGTGGGGCCGTGGTCAGGGCCCCCAGCATGCCGACGACGACGAAATTGAGCCGCAGGTCCAGTTCGGTGCCGTCGGCGTACTCGACGAGCACGTACTCCTCACCAGCCTGCCGGTAGGTAGCGGCCGGGCGGCCCTCGACGGCGGGCGTGCGGTCGAGCACGACGCTCATCGCATCTCCCGCATCCGCAACGCCAGCCACAACTCCGCCCGCGCGGTGGGGTCGTCGAGGTCGGTGTCGAGCAGTTCGCTGATGCGGCGCAGCCGGTAGCGCAGGGTGTGCCGGTGGATGCCCAGTGCCGTGGACGAGGCGTCGATGTGACTGTTGTTGGCCAGGTAGACCCGCAGCGTGGAAACGAGGTCCAATTTGGACCGGGACGCGTGCCGTTCCAGCGGTTCCAGCAGGGCGTCGGCCCAGCCGCGGGCTCCGGGATGGTCGAGTTGCGCGAGCAGCCCCGCGGTGGCGACGTCCTTGGCGAGCACGAGCCGGTCGCCGCCGCGTGTGGTGCCGAAGAAGACCGACCGGGTGCGGCGCAGCGCGTCCGGAACGTCGGCAGGCTGGACCCCGTCGCTGACCACACCGCGGGAGCGGGCCACCCGGTGCAGCACCTCCTCCAGCGCCTGCAGGTCACCCTCGGCCACCGGAAGCAGCACCACGACGCTGTGCCGGTCGTAGCGGGCGACGAGCGCGCCTGCCTGGGTCAGCGCCGGGTGGTCCTCGGCCGCCCGGAGGAGGTCGCGGATGTCGCCGGGTTCGCAGCTGAGCAGCGCCACGCGCAGCGGCGCGGGTGGCAACGCCACGCCGAGTGTGTCGGCACACGACTCCGCGAGGTCGGGATGCCCGGACGCCGCCAGGCGCAGCACGGCCACGTTGGCGTCCCGCCGGGCGTCCCGCGCCTGCCGCTGCGCGACGACGTCGAGCGCGAGCAGCCCGACCGCGCTGGCCAGCACCGAGTGCTCCGGCGTGGTGAGCGCGGCACGCCTGCCCGCCGCGAGGTAACCGGCCACCGAACCGCCCGTACCGACCGGCAGCACGGCCACCTGCTGGTCGCCGAGCGCGAGCGACGCGGAATGCAGTAGCGACGTCATGGTCATCCGATCGAGCTCGGCCCGCACGCTCGCGGCGTAGCGGCGCGCGTGGGGCGGCGAGCAGTGCCGCGCGGCGCCCGACTCGTCGAGCAACAGCACCCAGGCGTCCAGCGCCTCCGCCAGGCCGGTGACCACGGCGCGGGGTCCACCGGTCGACACCGCTGCGGTGATGAGCTCCCGCTGGGTGGCGAGCGCGGAGGCGAGCGCGTCCTCCTGGGCGTAGGAGATCGCCGCGGCGACCGCCTCGCTGATCGCGATGAACGGCGTCGGCTCCGGAACCTCCAGCAGCGCCAGCCCGGACTCCCCGGCGGCGCCGACGAGCTCGTCCGGCACCCGCTCGTGGTGCGGTCCCACACCGAAGCCCAGCGCCACGACACCGCAACGGACCAGCCGGTCGACGTAGCCGTGCCAGGGTTTGTCGTGCAGGCCCGTCGTCAGCAGGAGCTCACCACCCGAGAGGTACGGCGTCGGGTCGGCCAGCTCGCTCGCGTGCACCCAGCGGATGCACCGCTGCGCGCCGGTGTCGACGAGCGCACGCAGGCCGAGCTCACCGCGGTTGAGCAGCCACTGCACGGTCGGTCGCATGCACCCTCCTGCGGGCCAGTGTTGCACCGGCGCCCGCGAGGGGGGCGCACCCGGGTGACCTCGACGGTCTCGCTCAGCGCCCCGGGCGGTAGGTGTGCAGGACGTTGCCCGAGGCGAACGGCCTGGTCGCGACGAGCTCGAGCCGGGACCGGCCGATACCCCGGTACACCGGCGTCCCCTCCCCCAGCAGGACCGGCATGACCAGCAGGCGGATCTCGTCCACCACGCCGAGCTCCACCAGGCGGGCCGCGAGCGTGGAGCTGCCGAAGACGGCGACGTCCTTGCCGGTACCGGCGACGTCGTCGCGCAGTGGGCCGACCTTGGCCGGGTCGTCCAGGACGCGGGTGTCCGGCCAGTCGGCGCTGGTGAGGGTGCGGGTGACGACGGCCTTGGGCAGTGCGTTCATCCGCCGCGTCGTCTCCGGGTCGGTCTCCCACGCGGTGGGGGACTGCCAGAACTGCGCCATCCCCTCGTAGGTGACGCGGCCGAAGACGATCGCGCCGGTGTGGTCGAGCTGGTCGAGTGAGAACTCGGTGAACTCGTCGTCGACGTTGTGCCAGTCGAGGTTCCTTCCGGGGGCCTCGTGGTAGCCGTCGGCGCTGGTGGCGATGAATGAGTACAGCATGTCCGGTCAGACCGCGGGCTGCGCCGGAACTCATCGCGGGTGTCCGCTCCGATGATCACGGAGCGCAGCGGGTCCGGCAGGGAAATGACCCGACGGTGGCGGAACGCGACGGCGCGGCGCGACGATTATCCCGCTATCCCCAGGTGGAAAGGAAAGGCAGCATGAGCACCGCCGCAGACGTCCAGCCGGTCCGGATCCCCGAGCAGGCCACGACCCAGCCCGCTCCCGCGATTCCGGCGCCGGAGCTGGACGACGACGAGTTCGCCCCCACCATCGTCCGCGGCAGGGAGTGACCGGCGCAGTTTGGTCCGGCCAGGAATGGCAACACCACGCGCGTAGGGGTTCGACCAATCGCGAGTGGGAGCGTCATGTTTCATCACACCAAGAAGCTGCAGTTCGAGGCCAAGCCCGAGCAGCCCGACCCGGTCTACGCGAGGAAGCTTCAGGAGCTGATCGGTGGAGCCTGGGGCGAGATGACGGTCACGATGCAGTACCTCTTCCAGGGCTGGAACTGCCGCATGGAAGGCAAGTACAAGGACCTCATCATGGACATCGCCACCGAGGAGATCGGGCACGTCGAGATGCTCGCGACGATGGTGGCGCGCCTGCTCGAGGGCGCACCGGCCACGGAGACGACGCGCGCCGTGCAGGACCCGGTGATGGCCGCGGTCATGGGTGGCATGGACCCGCAACAGGCGATCGTGGGCGGCGGCGGCGCCCTGCCCAACGACAGCCAGGGTGTGCCGTGGAACGGCCGCTACGTGATCGCCAGCGGCAACCTGCTCGCCGACTTCCGCGCCAACGTCGCCGCCGAGGCACAGGGCCGGCTGCAGACAGCACGGCTCTACAACATGACGGACGACCCCGGTGTCAAGGAGATGCTCAAGTTCAATCTGGCGCGGGACACCTACCACCAGAACATGTGGCTGGCCGCCATCGAGCAGCTGAAGGCGGACGGCATCGAGGGCACGCTCGCGCCGAACGCGTTGTTCGACGAGGAGCACCGCGAGCACGCGACCAGCCTGTGGAACCTCTCCGAGGGCAACGACTCCGCGCAGGGCCGCTGGGCCCAGGGCACCGGCCCGGACGGCGACCACGAGATGGGCATCGTGGAGAACCCGGAGCCGCTCGGTGGTCCGGCCGCGGGACCGCCGCCGGACCCGAAGCTGTTCGCGACCTACGACGGCAGCGAGCAACCCCGCGACCCGCGTCTGAGCGGTGCGAAGGGCATGGTCGGCAAGCTCAAGGAAGGCATGAGCTGACGGCCCGTCGAGGCCCGGTCGCAGGCCCTGCCCCGGGGCTGTGCAGGTCCGGGGCGGTGCCACATGCGTCCTGGTTCGTTCCGGCTCGCGCGGTTCCGTTCGACACGGCTACCTGGGCGGCACACACGGCTACCTGGGCGGCAGACACGGCTACCTGGGCGGCACACACGGCTACCTGGACGGCAGACACGGCGGCCGGGGGTGTTCAGCCTTCGGCAAGCAGCGGCTCGAGTTCCAGTTCCGGGTGCTGGCGGAGCAGGATGCGCATCGCCATCTCGTCCTCGAAGAGCGCCAGCTCGGTGCCGTCGACGCGGCTGACCACCTCGCTGCGCCGCCCGGAGTCCACGAGCCCGCGCTGCGCCGGATCGGCCAGTTTGCGGACGGCGCTGTAGGGCAGCCGGTCGAGCCGCACCGGCGCGGAGAACTCGTGCTCCATCCGGTGCGCGGCGACCTCGAACTGCATGGGACCGACCGCCGCGAACACGGGCGCCGCGTCGCCGCGCAGGTCCGACCGGAGCAGCTGGACGACCCCTTCGGCCGAGAGCTGGTCGACGCCCTTGCGGAACTGCTTGGACTTGCTCAGGTCCACCGGCCGCGCGACCGCGAAGTGCGCGGGCGCGAACTGCGGCAGCCCTGGGAATCGCACCGGCGGCTTGCCCGCGTACAGCGTGTCACCCACGCGCAGCGCGGAGGCGTTGACGAGCCCGATCACGTCGCCGGGGAACGCGGTGTCCACAGTAGACCGTTTTTGGCCGAACACCTGCTGCACGTACTTGGTGGCGAACGGCCGCTTCGTCGTCGCGTTGGTCACCACCATGCCGCGCTCGAACATGCCCGAGCACACGCGCGCGAAGGCCACCTGGTCGCGGTGTGCCGGGTCCATCCCGGTTTGCACCTTGAACACGAACGCGGAGAAGTCGGCGTCGAGCGGGCGGGGCACCCCGTCGGCGTCCACCCGCGGGGTGGGCCGCGGCGCCAGGTCGACGAGCAGGTCGAGCAGGTGCCGCACGCCGAAGTTCAGCACGGCGGCACCGAACAGCACCGGGGTGGCGGTGGCGTCACGGAACCGGTCGGCGTCGAACTCGCCACCGGAGGCCGCGAGCAGCTCCCTCTCCTCGCGGGCCGTGGTCCAGTCGGCGCCCACCTCGGCCTCGGCGCGGGCGGCATCGAGCCGTTCCTCGGGGGCAGCCTTGGCGCCACCGCTCGTGCGGGCGTAGCGCACGAACGAGCCGTCCGCGACGTCGAGCACGCCCTGGAAGTGCCCCGCCGCGCCGACCGGCCACGTCAGCGGCATGGGCTGCAGTCCGATGCGCTCGACGAGCTCGTCGCACAGCTCCAGCGCCTCGCGGCCGGGGCGGTCCCACTTGTTGACGAAGGTCAGCACCGGGATGCCGCGGTGACGGCAGACGTCGAAGAGCTTGAGCGTCTGCGGTTCGAGCCCCTTCGCGGCGTCGAGCAGCATCACCGCCGAGTCGACGGCCGAGAGCACGCGGTAGGTGTCCTCGGAGAAGTCGGCGTGGCCAGGGGTGTCGAGCAGGTTGATGACGGCGTCGCGGTAGGAGAACTGCAGCGCGGCCGACGTGATGGAGATGCCGCGTGCGCGTTCCATCTCCATCCAGTCGGAGACGACGCCGTGCCGCCCGGACTTGCCGTGCACCGCGCCCGCCTCGGAGATCACCCGGGCGTGCAGCGCCAGCGCTTCGGTGAGGGTGGACTTGCCGGCGTCGGGGTGGCTGATCACGGCGAAGGAGCGCCTGCGATCGGCCTCGGTGAGGATGTGCATCGGTGTTCCAGTCTACCCGACCGCCCGATAGTCCACTGTAGACAGCCGACGACGTGCTGAAACGCACTGTTGTAAGATCAACTTCCGTGACTCCGGAACGCCATGACTCGGTCGCCGCGTACAACGCCGCGTACCCCGACAGCCCGATCCCGTCCGAGCCGGCCCAGCGGCACGCCCTGCGCGGGTACCACGCGGCCATGAACGGAGTCACCGACGACGTCACGGGGTCGGGGGGCACGTTGACGGTGGAGTTCCTGCCCGGCGGCGTGCCCGGGCCGGGCGAGGAGGACCGGGTCGGCACGGTGGTGGCGACCCGATGGGGTTCGGAGCCCGTACTCGTGCTGGCACCGCGGGTGCCGCTGCGCGCGGCGTGGAAGGCGATCATCGACCGGTGGCCCGCGCGGCTGTCCGAGGTCCAGGACACGCTGCACACCCTGCGGACGCCGACTCCCGCCGCCTGAGCCGGACTCGCCGCACGTGACAGACAGAACTGGAACATGTTCTACTTGTCGCCATGAGGTACGGCGTCGTGCTGTTCACCAGCGACCGCGGCATCGCCCCCGCCACGGCGGCACGGCTCGCCGAGGACGCGGGCTTCACCTCGTTCTACGTGCCCGAACACACCCACATCCCGGTCAGGCGTGAAGCCGCCCACCCGACCACGGGGGACGCGACCCTGCCCGACGACCGGTACCTGCGCACGCTGGACCCGTGGGTGTCGCTGGCGATGGCCGCCGCTTGCACCGAACGGATCCGGCTCGCGACAGCCGTGGCGTTGCCGGTGGAGCACGACCCCATCGCGCTGGCGAAGACCATCGCCTCCCTCGACCACCTCTCCGGTGGCCGGGTGACGCTCGGCGTGGGCTTCGGCTGGAACATCGACGAGCTCACCGACCACGGAGTACCCAGGGGCAGGCGGCGCACCATGCTCCGCGAGTACGTCGAGGCGATGCGGGAGCTGTGGTCCCACGACGAGGCCGCCTACGACGGCGAGTTCGTGAAGTTCGGCCCGAGCTGGGCCTGGCCGAAACCCGCGCAGGGCGGAGACATCCCGGTGCTCGCCGGGGCCGCGGGCACGCGCACGACGTTCGAGTGGGTCGCCCGCACCGGCCACGGCTGGCTCACCACACCGGTCGAGACGGAGCTGGACGACAAGGTGGCACTGCTGCATCGGACGTGGCGGGACGCGGGCAGGCCGGGTACGCCGGAGGTGGTCGCGCTGGCAGGCAAACCGAACCGGGCGGTTCTGGAGCACTGGGCGTCGATCGGGGTGACCGAGGTCGTCTTCGGCCTCCCGGACCGGTCCGCCGACCGCGTCGCCGCCTACCTCGAGCGGCTGGCGGGCACGCTGCCGGCGGCGTAGAGCACGGCCAGGCAGCCCGAACCACCCGGCCACCTCCCGTGGACGACCCCCGCGACGCCGGGACCGTCCGGCGCCGGGCCCGGTTCGACGACCCGCCGGAGCTCGATGCTCACCGAGTCGTCCAGCGGCGGCCTGCGCCCATGTGCCGAACCGCCCGCCCTCCGCCCGATCGCGGTGGCATCCAGGTGGCGTCCGGCCGAGTCGGACACCCCGCCCGTGCGCACGAGCCGCACGAGCTGGCGCCGCCACACCGGGTCGGCCTCCGCGTCGTGGATCCAGCGCGTACCCAGCACGCTGTGCTCGGCGGTCGCGACGAGCGGTGCCTCGATCGGTGCGCTCCGGTAGGTCAGCGGCACCTGGTACACGCACGTGCCGTCGGTGAGCAGGTGCGTCTCGATGCCGACCTCACCGGCCGGGTCCTCCAGCCGGAACCAGCCGACGGGCGTCAGCGCGGCGTCGTCGCCGCCGCGGTACCACGGGCGGCGGAGGACCCACGCGGGCAGGAACTCCTCGAACGGCGGCGTCAGCGTCGCGCCACGATGAATCTTGGCCACACGCCACTGTATGCCGCGACCTCGCGTCAGCCCGCCGGGGCGAGTTCGATGCGCGGCAGGCGCTCGAGCTCCATCACCGCCATGTCGCCGACCGACGCGCGCACCCGCTCCTGCCGCTGCGTCATGCGCTCGTCCACCAGCTTGCTCAGCTCGTAGGCGAGTGCGCCCGTCTGCTTCACGGTGACGTCGTCGAGCATGGGCCGTGGGGTGGACGTGATGGCGATCCCGCTCGCGTGGCCGGACTCGTCCTGCGTCACGCCGACGCTGCACTGCTCCCTCGGCGCCCGCGCGGTGTCGGTGTGGCGCTCGCGGAGCCGGATGAGCACGCGATGCCACTCCAGCACCTCGCCCTGCAGCGGAGTCGCCGTGACGTCGTCCTCGCTCAGCCCGGCGTCGCCACCGAAGCACCGCGCGTAGGTCAGCACGGCCGTGGTCCACAGCGCGTCGACGGTGAGGTCGTCGGGCTCGTCGGCGGCCAGCTCGCCGACCAGCCGCTCGCAGCAGAGCAGCACGGTCTGCAGCTCGCCGAGGATCTCCGCGAGCCGGGCGAGCTCCCGGGCGGCGGGGGTGTCGAGCTCGCGCACGGTCCGGGGCTGCGGGGCCGCAGTCGACATGGTGCTCCTTTCCGCCCGCGCTCAGCGGGAGCGGTTCGCGGTGACGATGCCGTAGTCGTGGATCTTGCGATAGATCGTCGCCCTCGACATGCCGAGCGACTTGGCGGCTTTGCTCTTGTTGCCGTCCGCGTCGTGCAGGCTGCGCACGATGGCGTCCCGCTCGATCGACTCCAGGTGGGTCAGCGCCCGGCGGGTGACGGTGTGATAGTTCGCGGGCAGGTCACCCGGCCGGATCTCGCCCGTCCGGCGGCGATGCTGCACGACCTCCCTGAGCATCCGGTACAGCTCGGTCACGTTGCCCGGCCACGTCGCGCGCATCAGCAGTTTCATCGCGCTCGGTGAGCACGTGAGCTGGCCGCCGTGGCTGAGCTTGTTGAGCAGGAACGGGACGAGCTGGTTGAGGTCCTCGATGTGGTAGCGCAGCGGCGGCACCTGCACCGTGCGCGGGACCAGCGCGAGCAGCTCGGACAGGTTGCGCTGCGTGTCGGCGCCCGGCAACAGGGTCACCGCCACCCAGGGCACCTGGCCGCGGTGCTGCTCACGGATCTCGCCCAGCGTGGACGCCAGCGCGTTCGCGGTGGCCGTCTCGAGCTTGTCGACGTGCTGGATCACCAGCGCCGACGCCGGCCGGTCCAGCGCACGGCGGACCCGGTCGAGCCATCCCGGCTCGCCCGCCTGCGCGGCGTCCAGCGTGCGCAACCGCTCCCCCGGCCGCCTGCGCTGCTGGACACACTGCGCCAGCGTGGTCTTGCCGGTGCCGGGTTCGCCCACGAGCGCGAGCCACTCGCCCGCGTCGTAACTGGCGTCGACCTCGTGGCAGCACCGCAACCACACCGGCGCCGAGCCGACCGTGCCCGGCAGGAACATCGGCAGCGTCGCGGTCGCCCCGCCCGGCTCCTCGTCGGTCTCGACCAGCTCGACGTGCAACACGCCCGCCCCGCGCCCGGACAGCGGCCGGCAGTGGACGCGGACGCGGCTGCCGCTCGGCAGCACCAGGTTCGTGCTGCAGCGTTGACCGGCCGCCAGCAACTCTCTGGTGTGCCCGAGCAACATCGCCTGGTCGCTGGGTTCCAGCAGCTGGCGGGCGTAGTCGTTCATCATCACCATCTCGTCGGCGAGGGCCATGACGATGCCGCCGGTCCTCCTGCACGCCTGCAGGTAGGCCTGGAACAGCTCCAGCTCCCGGGCGCTCGTGGTGGTCAGCAGCGCCTGCCGGATCTGCTCGGCGGCACTGCGCGCCAGCGCGATGAGCAGCCCGCTCGCGTCGCGGCTCCAGCAGGTCAGGTCCACCGCGCCGATCATCTTTCCGGACAGCGGGTGGTGGATGGGTACACCCGCGCAGGCGAGGTTGTCGAGGTGCTCGGCGTAGTGCTCGTGCCCGAACACGCGCCTCGGCTGACCGTCCTCGAGCGCGGTGCCGATGCCGTTGGTGCCGACGAACTGCTCGCCGTAACTGAAGCCGGGGATGAGATGGACGCGCTCGAGATGCCGGTGCAGGTCGCTGTCGCCGGTGTGCTGGGAAAGCACCACCCCGGTCGGATCGGTGAGGATGAGGCTCACCGGCTGGCCGTCGAGCTGCTCGGCGAGCTGGTTCAGCAACGGCCGCGAATTGCGCACCCACACGGCGTCGAGGTGCTCCTCCCCGACATACGGCACCTCGATGCGGTCGGCCGGGACGTCCGCCTTCCGCGAGCGCCACCACGAGTTGAGGATGGGCTCTCGTACCTCGGTGAGCTCCACCGATTCCGAGGTCAGAAACCTGATCCGGGCGTCGGCGAGTGTCTCGTCGCTCGGCCGGGACTGCCCTGGTAGGTCGTTCGGCATCCGTTGCAGGGGTGGCCTGTCGCCCATCGTGCCTCCAAGACCGCTCCGTTGCGACCTGTTCGCGCGCACGCGAAGGTGCCCGATTCATCACGGTAAGGCCCCGGCACTGTTCACGGTGTCTCAAATTGAGACCACGCCCCGAATGGGGGCGGCGTGTCATGGACGGCAAGGCGCGGGCGAGTGGCCGCCGCGCGGCCGGACGCACCGCGGTCGAGGACGAACGAGTGAGGTGCGGACATGCCCGAGGAGAGTTGAGGTGCGGACATGCCCGAGGAGAGTTACAGCCCGTGGACGGTTGTCAACGTGGTCTTCTCCCATCTGGCCGATCAGGGACTCCACCCGGTACTCGGCGAAGCGGGCGATCCGGGTAAGCCCGCGGCCGACCTGTTGCGAGCGTTCGGCATCACGCCGTCCGCGCAGGGTGATTCCCGGATCGGTCAAGAAACACAGCGCGAACTCGCCGACCTCCGGGCGGCACTGATGGATGACCCACCACCGGAGTAACGACGTCGCGCCGCGAAAAAGGGCACTTGGTGCCGTCTCAAATTGAGACCGCAAACCACGTGGGCGAGCACTGTAATGGGCGTCACAGTCGCTGCGTCCCTGCCGCGTCGGTGCGCCCCGCCTTCGGGACGGACCGGGGACACGGAACTGTGCCGGACGATTCCGTCACCGTCACCTCAGTGACGGGTAAGGAGTGATCATGACTCGCCAGAGTGTGGCGAAAGCTCACCAGAAGATCCAAGAGCTGGCGTGGGAACCGGCTTACCACGAGCCGGTCTCGCACTACGGAACCGACTACACCTTCCGGAAGGCGAAGAAGAAGGACCCGCTCAAGCAGGTGCTTCGGTCGTACTTCCCGATGGAAGAGGAAAAAGATCACCGCGTGTACGGCGCCCAGGACGGCGCCATTCGCGGAAACATGTTCCGTCAGGTCCAGCAGCGCTGGATGGAATGGCAGAAACTCTTCCTGTCCATCATTCCGCTGCCGGAGATCTCCGCTGCCCGCGCGATGCCGCTGCTGTTCCGGACCGTGCCCAACCCGGAACTGCACAACGGCCAGGCGATTCAGATGATCGACGAGGTCAGGCACTCGACGATCCAGCAGAACCTGAAGCGCCTGTACATGAACAACTACATCGACCCGGCGGGCTTCAACTCGAGCCTGCGCAACTTCCAGAACGACTACGCCGGCACCATCGGCCGGCAGTTCGCCGAGGGCTTCATCACCGGTGACGCGATCACCGCGGCGAGCATCTACCTGACCATCGTCGCCGAGACGGCGTTCACGAACACGCTGTTCGTCGCCATGCCCGGTGAGGCCGCAGCCAACGGCGACTACCTGCTGCCGACGGTGTTCCACTCGGTGCAGTCGGACGAGTCTCGCCACATCAGCAACGGCTACGCCACGCTGCTCATGGCGCTGTCCGACGAAAGCAACCACCAGTTGCTGGAGCGCGACCTCCGGTACGCCTGGTGGAACAACCACTGCGTGGTGGACGCCGCGATCGGCACGTTCATCGAGTACGGCACCAAGGACCGCCGCAAGGACCGCGAGAGCTACGCGGAGATGTGGCGTCGCTGGATCTACGACGACTACTACCGCAGCTACCTGGTGCCACTCGAGAAGTACGGCCTCACGATCCCCCACGACCTGGTCGAGGAGGCGTGGAACCGGATCTGGAACAAGGGCTACGTGCACGAGGTCGCCCAGTTCTTCGCCACCGGATGGATCGCCAACTACTGGCGCATCGACCCGATGACGGACGAGGACTTCGAGTGGTTCGAGCACAAGTACCCGGGCTGGTACGACAAGTACGGGGCCTGGTGGGAGAACTACAACCGGCTGTCCGTCCCCAACGGACACAAGCCGATCGCCTTCGAGGACGTCAACTACGTCTACCCGCACCGCTGCTGGACGTGCATGGTCCCGTGCCTGATCCGCCAAGACATGGTCATGGACAAAGTGGACGGACAGTGGCGTACGTACTGCTCGGAGGGCTGCCACTGGACCGACGCGGTCGCCTTCCGGCCGACGTACCAGGGCAGGCAGACGCCGAACATGGGCAAGCTCATCGGTTCCCGGGAATGGGAGACGCTGTACCACAACTGGAACTTCGCCGACATCGTCAAGGACATGGGCTACGTCCGCGACGACGGCAAGACCCTCGTGGCACAGCCGCATCTCGACCTGGATCCGAAGAAGATGTGGACGTTGGACCACCTGCGCAAGTGCCCGCCGTTCCCGAGCCCGAACGTCACGCTCAACGAGATGACCGACGAGGAGCGTCAGGCGTTCCACGCCGACTACGTCCGGCAGGGCCCGGGCGGCAGGCCGGCACCGGCGGCATGAGCACAGACCGCCGGACGGTGACCAGGCGCGGGGAGCCGGCACGGCCCACAGCGGCCGTGTGCCCTCCCCGCGCCGGCTCACCGGCAGGCAGCGCTGTGCCCGACGAAGAATGAGGACAGCATGGCAGAGAAGCACCGGGTGCGCTTCGAACCGGTCGGCATCGAGATAGACGTCGACGAGGACCAGACGATCCTCCGGGCGGCCGCGGAGCAGGGCGTGATGCTCATGCACGGCTGCAAGGAAGGCCAATGCGCGTCGTGCAAGTCGTTCATCCTCGAGGGAGACGATGTCGACCACGACCGCTACTCCACGTTCGCGCTGCCCGAGTTCGAACTGGAGGAGGGCTACACGCTCCTGTGCCGGGCGCACGCCTACGAGGATCTGACCATCGAGCTGCTCAACTACGACGAGGAGATGATCCGCTCGGGGCTGCCGATCCAGGAGGCCTCGGTCGAGGTGGTGTCGAACGACAAGGTCACCCACGACATGCGGCATCTGGTGGTGCGGCTCGTCGAGCCGGAGACACTGAAGTTCTTCCCCGGCCAGTACGTCGACTTCGCCGTACCGGGGACCGACCAGACGCGCTCCTTCTCGATGGCCAACACCTCAAGCGCCGAGTCCGGACAGCTCGAGTTCGTCATCAAGGTGTACCCCGGCGGGCTCTTCTCGGAGTTTCTCGACACGCAGGTGAAGGTCGGCGACCGGCTCGACATCACGGGCCCGTTCGGCGTCTTCACTCTCCGGGACGCGCCCGGTGCCCCCCTCGTCTTCGTCGGCGGTGGAGCGGGTATCGCGCCGATCCTCTCGCTGCTGCGGTCCATGGCCGAGCGTGGCATCGACCGGAAGGCGACTTTCTACTACGGGGCACGGGCGAAGAAGGACCTGTGCTTCGAGAAAGAACTGCGTGAGCTCGAGGAACGGCTCCCCGGGTTCCGCTACGTACCCGCGCTGTCCGAACCCGCGGACGACGATTCCTGGGACGGCGAGTCCGGATTGATCACCGATGTGGTCCGCCGCCTGGAGACCGATCTGTCCGGTGTGGACGCCTACGTGTGTGGTCCCCCGCCCATGGTGGAAGCGGCCGTCGAGCTGCTGCCCGCATTGGGCGTGGACGACAAGCGGGTGTTCTACGACAAGTTCACGACAACCGGCGAAGGCGACGGCACCTGAGCGAGCACGCCGCCCATCCGCCCACATCCGGCAAGCGCCGATGAGTTGGCTCGAGAGACGAAGGACCTTCCATGACAGCGACGCAAGAACGCAGCGTACCGAAACCGGTGTTCACCGACGCCGAAGCCGGCGCGCGCGAGTTCCCGGACTCGAACCTGCGCCACTTCAACTACTACAAGCCCCGCAAGCGCAAGCAAAGCCACTATGAGGACGTGACGGTCGAGGTTCAGCCCGACCCGCGGCACTACCTGTCGCAGGGCTGGCTGTACGGCTTCGCCGACGGCAAGGGCGGCTACCCGCTCGAGTGGACCGTGCTCAAGGCGTGGGGCTCCGACCGTCCCGTTCCCGAGCGCTACCCCGGATCCGGTGGTCAAGGCTACGAATGGCCCGCTCACGGGTGGCACGAGTTCCGCGACCCGAACGAGGAGTGGGAACAGAGCATCTACCGCAACAACTCGAACGTGGTGCGGCAGCTCAATCAGAACATCGAGGCCGCGCGGCAGTCCAAGGCGTTCGAACAGTGGAACCGCAACTGGGTGCAGTTCGTCGCGCAGCACGTCGGCGCGTGGATGCACGTGGACCACGGCCTGGGCCTGTACCTCTTCGCCAACGCCAACCGCAGGGCGCCGACCAACATGCACAACACGGCGATCTCGGTGAACAGCATGCATCGGATCCGCTCGGCGCAGGACCTGGCGCTGTACAACCTGACGCTGTCGGAGGAGATCGAGGACTTCGACGGTGCGGCCCACCTCGAGACGTGGGCGAGCGATCCGGCGTGGCAGGGCGTGCGCGAGACCGCCGAACAACTCACGGCGATCTGGGACTGGGCCGAGGCGGTCTTCGCCGCCAACGTCGTGTTCGAGCCGCTGGTCGGCGAACTGTTCCGCAGCAACCTGGTGCAGCAGGCCGCGCCCGGCAACGGCGACTTCGTGACGCCGACCCTCATCGGCGCCGCGGAGTACGACTACGCCGAGCGGGACCTCCGCTACACCAAGGCGATGTTCCAGCCGCTGGTGAGCGACAAGGAGTTCGCGCAGCACAACACCGAGATCATGCAGTCGTGGCTGGAGACGTGGGTTCCGCGGTGCCTGAGCGCGGCCCGCACCCTGCAGCCGCTGTGGTCGCAGCCGGACGCGAAGCCACCGCGCTTCGAGGACGGACTCGACCGGGCGAAGAGCCGTTTCGGCGGCATCCTGGCCGACCTCGGCCTGCGTATCCCAAAGGAGCTGAACCAGTGACTTCCACGCAGACGGAAAGCCGCTTCGCGTCGAACAACACCGCGTCCGGCATGTGCGGTTTCACCCTCATGAACAGCCAGGTCGGCGAGGTGATCGCCGAGGTGATGCGGACGAAGGAGAACGTAACCGTCACGCCGTTGCCGTCCATGATCCGCGTCGACGCGAAGAACCGCGTGGACGTCGTCTACTCCGAGATCGACGAAGCAGCCGGAGAGGAGGAGGGCTGGTTCGACCAGGCGGAGTTCGAGGAAAGCATGTCCACCCACTACGGGCGCATGATCCACCTCGACGACCGCACGATTCTCTTCGCCAACCCGGAGGACGCCGCCGAGTACCTGGACTTCGATCTGCGTCCTGTCCAGTGACCCACGGCGACGATCCGACACCTGGGGGATGACGGTTCGCCGGGCCCGCCCGATCCCGCGCGCGGGCCGGCCCGGCGAACCCTTCCCCCGCTTTACCGCGACACAGCAAGGGAGCAGTGCCATGTACACCAAGGACGGGGAAAACTACTTCATCGTCGACAGCCACGTGCACTTCTGGGACGGCAGCCCCGAGAACCAGGCCAACCGCTACGGCAAGGGCTTCATCGAGTGCTTCTACGACTACCACCGCAACCTCAGCCCCGAGGAATGGGTGTGGCCGCTGGACAAGTTCGAGAAGTACTCAGAGGAAACCCTGATGAAGGACCTGTTCGAGGACGGCTACGTCGACAAGGCGATCTTCCAGCCGACCTACCTCAGCGACTTCTACGTCAACGGGTTCAACACCACCGAGCAGGACGGCCTGATCGCCGAGCGGCACCCGGACAAGTTCATCGTCAACGGCGCCTGGGACCCCCGAGACGGTGAGGCCGGGCTGGACAAGCTGGAGGAACTCGCCCAGCGGTGGAACCTGCGCGGCGTGAAGCTCTACACGGCGGAGTGGAAGGGCACCTCCAAGGGCTGGAAGCTCACCGACGACTGGTCCTACCGCTACCTCGAGAAGTGCGAGGAGCTGGGAATCCGCAACATCCACGTCCACAAGGGACCGACGATCTACCCATTGAACCGGGACGCGTTCGACGTGGCCGACGTGGACGATGTCGCGACCGCCTTCCCGAACCTGAACTTCATCATCGAGCACGTCGGGTTGCCGAGGCTGGAGGACTTCTGCTGGATCGCCACGCAAGAGCCGAACGTCTACGGTGGACTGGCCGTGGCGATGCCGTTCATCCACTCCCGCCCGCGCTACTTCGCGCAGATCATCATGGAGCTGCTGTACTGGCTGGACGAGAACCGGCTGACGTTCGCCAGCGACTACGCGATCTGGCACCCGCGCTGGCTGGTGGAGAAGTTCGTGGACTTCCAGGTGCCGGAGGACATGCAGGCCGAGTACGGCGTGCTGACCCCCGAGGTCAAGCGCAAGATCCTCGGCATCAACGCCGCCCGCCTCTACGACATCGAGGTGCCGCCCGAGGCCGCCGTGACCGAGGCGCCGGTGGACAGCGGCGAGGCCGTCGGTTCCGCTCCGGTGGTGCCGGCATGACAGCCACCGGCACGCTGGCCGAGCGGGCGTGGCAGGCGCTGTCGAGCGTGCGTGACCCCGAGCTGGACCAGCCGATCACCGACCTCGGATTCGTGCTGGCCGCGACGGTGCGTGACGGCGGCGTCAGTGTCCGCCTGCGGTTGCCGACGTATTTCTGCGCTCCCAACTTCGCCTATCTCATGGTGGCCGACGCCTACGACGCGCTGATCGCGCTCCCGGAGTTCGAGTGGGCGGAGGTGCGGCTCACCGACCACTTCGCCGCGGAGGAGATCAACGCGGGCGTAGCGGCGCGCGAGGGCTTCGCGGGCACGTTCGCCGGCGAGTCCCTCGGTGAGCTCGACGACCTGCGCCGGACGTTCCGCCGCAAGGCGCATCTGGCCTGCCTGGAGCGGGCGTGCCGGACGCTGCTCGACAGCGGGTGGCAGATCGACGCGCTCGCCGGCACGACGCTGGGCGACCTGCCCGAGTCGGCCGAGCGGGACAGCCTGGTGCGCCGCCGGGCCGAGCTCGGGTTGTCGACGACGCCGGACTCGCCGCTGTTCGTGGACGACGACGGCACTCCGGTATCCGAGGAGAAGCTGGCCGCGCGGCTGCGCTTCGCCAAGACCGTCCGCGTCAGCATCGACGGCAACGCCGGGTGGTGCCGTGGCCTGCTGCGGACCCGCTACGGCGAGGACGTCGACGCCGAACCGGACGTGCGGGTGCCCAGGAGCAGGACACAGGAGGAGGCGTCATGAAGGCCGTGCGGCTGCACCGCTACCACCAGAAACCGGCCGTCGAGGAGGTGCCGGAGCCGAAGATCTCCGGGCCGTTCGACGTCATCGTCAAGATCGGCGGCGCCGGGGTGTGCCGGACCGACCTGCACATCATCGAGGAGCAGTGGGCCGAGAAGTCGGGTGTGCAGCTGCCCTACACGATCGGCCACGAGAACGCGGGCTGGGTCGAGGAGGTCGGTTCGGCGGTCACCAACGTGGCGCCGGGCGACACCGTCATCCTGCATCCGACGCCGACGTGCGGGCTCTGCCACGCCTGCCGCGCCGGGGACGACATGCACTGCGAGAACAACGCCTTCCCCGGCATCGACTGTGACGGCGGCATGGCCGAGTACCTGCTGACCTCGGCGAGAGCGTGCATCAAGCTCGACCCGTCCACGCGGCCGGAGGACGTGGCGGCGCTGGCGGACGCGGGCATCACCGCCTACCACGCCGTCCGCAAGGCCGTTCCGTTGCTGTATCCCGGAACGACGTGCGTGGTGAACGGTGCGGGCGGGCTGGGTCACATCGGCATCCAGTCGCTGGCGGCGCTGACGGCGACCAGGATCGTGGTGGTCGACCGCAAGCCGGAGGCGCTCAAGCTGGCCGAGGAACTCGGCGCGCACGAGACGGTGCTCGCCGACGGCAAGCACGTCGACGCGGTCCTGGACCTCACGGGCGGCAACGGCGCCGAGGTGGTGCTCGACTTCGTCGCCGAGCAGGGCGCCCAGCAGGACGCGTTCGCGATGACGCGCCGGGCCGGTTCGCACTACGTGATCGGCTACGGCAGCAACATCGACATCCCGACGATCGACATCATCTCCACCGAACGCAACGTCATCGGCAACCTCGTGGGCACCTACAACGACCTGGTCGAGCTGATGGTGCTCGCGCAGGCGGGCAAGGTGACCCTCCACACCAAGCAGTACCCGCTGGACGCCGCGCTGGACGCGCTGGCCGATCTGGACGCCGGCCGCGTGAGTGGCCGGGCGATTCTCGTCCCCTGAGCCACCGCGCGCAGAACAGGAGTTAGAAACCATGGCCAAGGATCTTCGCTTTGGCTCGGATGCCCGCGACCTGCTCCGAATCGGTGTGGACAAACTCGCCGAGGCGGTGAAGTCCACATTGGGCCCCAAGGGGCGCAACGTCATCATCGAGAAGATCACCGGTTCACCCGAGGTCACCAACGACGGCGTGACGATCGCCCGCGACATCCATCTGAAGGACCAGTTCGAGAACATGGGCGCCCAGCTGGTGAAGGAAGCCGCCATCAAGACCAACGACGTCGTGGGCGACGGCACCACGACGGCGACGGTCCTGGCACAGGCGATCATCCACGAGGGCATGGACGCCATCGCCAAGGGCGGCAACCCGGTGCTCGTGAAGCGGGGTATCGACCTCGCCGTCGGCAGGCTGGTGGAGTACCTGCAGACGGTGGCGCATCCGGTGTCCACCGAGGCCGATTTCGCCCGCGTGGCCTCGATCTCGGCCAACAACGACGACGCGGTCGGCTCGGTGATCGCCAAGGCACTGCACACCGTCGGCGAGGGCGGCATCGTCACCGTCGAGGAGTCGCCGCGGATCGGCATGACCGTCGACTTCGTGGAGGGCTTCGAGTTCGACAACGGCTACCTCTCGCCGTACCTGGTGACCGATCCGGGCCGGCTGGAGGCGGTCGTCGAGGACCCGTACATCCTGCTGTGCGCGGAGAAAATCACCAAAGTGCAGGAGCTCATGCCGCTGCTCGACAAGATCATGCGGGCGCCGCGCCCGCTGGTGGTGATCGCCGAGACGGTCGAGGGCACGGCACTGTCGATGCTGGTGCACAACCACACCAACGGCACGTTCCAGTCGGTGGCGGTGCGGGCTCCCGGCTTCGGTGACCGCAGGCTGCACAAGCTCGAGGACATCGCCGCCGTCGTCGGCGGTTCCGTCCTTTCGCGACAGTCCGGGTTCACGCTGGAGAACATGACGCTGGCCCAGCTCGGCCGGGCCCGGCAGGTGCGGGTCACCGAGAACACCACCACGATCATCGACGGTGCGGGAACGCCCGAAGCGATCGAGTTCCGCGTCAACCAGCTGCGGGCCGAGCTGGAACGGGCCCAGCACGGCGTCGACGAGGACGTGCTGAGCGAGCGGATCGGCGCGCTGACCGGCAAGGTCGCGGTGATCCGGGTCGGCGCGGCGACACCCGCCGAGCTCAAGGAGCTGCAGCACCGGGTGGAGGACGCGTTGTCGGCCACCAGGGCGGCGATGGCCGAGGGCATCGTCGCCGGTGGCGGCGCGGCGTTCCTGCACGCCGAGAAGGTGCTGGAGAACCACGGCCTCGACGGCGACTACGCGATCGGCGCCGACATCGTGCGGCGGGCGCTGGCCGAACCGGCGAGGCTCATCGCGGGCAACGCCGGATACCCCGCGGACGACATCGTCGCCCGCACCCGCGAGCTCGGCACCGACGAGGGATTCGACGCGCTGCACGACCGCTACGGGAACATGCTCGAACTGGGCATCATCGACCCGCTGCGGGTGGCGCGCTCGGCGCTGCAGAACGGTGCGTCGGTGGCGGGTCTGCTGCTCACCACCAACTCGCTGATCGCCGAGGCGGAGACTCCGTGGGGCGGCAGCCCCGCGCTGATGACCGAGTTCGGTGAGCTCGACGAGGGGCTCCGGCAGCCCTCGCCCGATCCCAGCACGCCGCAGTCGCTGGGAATGGGCCCGTCCGTGGGGTGAGTCGCCGGGCCGGGGACGGCCACCCGGGCGGGCCGACCCCGCCCCGCGCTCGCGGCCGGTACCGAGGACTCAGCCGGGGCGCGGTTCCGGCCCGCGCCGGCTGACCTGGCCGTGGGTCGGCGAGTCGCGGCGCATCGGCCCACGGCCAGGACCCCTCAGATCGATCAACCCGCCAAGGAGGTCATGTGATCCTCATCGTCGTCAAGTTCACGATCCGTCCCGAGCACAGCGAGGACTGGCTCTCGCGTGTCTCGGAGTTCACCGAGGCCACGCGCGCCGAGCCGGGCAACCTGTTCTTCGAGTGGTCCCGCAGCGTCGACGTGCCGCACCAGTTCGTGCTCGTGGAAGGCTTCGCCTCCGCCGAGGCGGGCAAGCAGCACGTCGAGTCGCAGCACTTCAAGACCGCCATGGCGTGGATGCCGGAGGTGATCGCGACAACCCCGGAAATCATCAACGCCGAGATCCCCGACACCGGCTGGAACACGATGGCGGAGCTGACCCCGGCACGGTGACGCCGGTGCGGGAGCCCGCCGCCCTGGGGGTGGCGGGCTCCCGGTGCTCAGGCCAAGTGCCGCAGTTCGTCGTCGGTGAGCAACCGCGACCGGATCAAGAACCGCACACCCTCCGGTGCCTCCAGGGAGAACCCGCTGCCCCGGCCCGGCACCACGTCGATGGTCAGGTGGGTGTGCTTCCAGTACTCGAACTGCGCCGCGGACATCCACACGGGCACCGGATCGGGCACCCCGGCGACGGTGAGGTCGCCGAGGTGCACGTCCGAGGCGCCGGTGCGGAACTCGCCCGCCGGGTAGCACATCGGCGCGCTCCCGTCGCAGCAGCCGCCGGACTGATGGAACATCAGCGGGCCGTGCCGGTCGTGGAGTGTGCGCAGCAGTGCCGCCGCGGCGTCGGTGAGGTCCACCCGGTTCGCCGTCATCGTCAGAAGAAGCCCTGAGCGTCGGGCGAGTACGACACCAGCAGATTCTTGGTCTGCTGGTAGTGGTCGAGCATCATCTTGTGGGTCTCGCGACCGATGCCCGACTGCTTGTAGCCGCCGAACGCGGCGTGCGCGGGGTAGGCGTGGTAGCAGTTGGTCCACACCCGGCCCGCCTGGATGTCCCGGCCGGCTCGGAAGGCGGTGCTGCCGTCCCGGGACCAGACGCCTGCGCCGAGGCCGTACAGGGTGTCGTTGGCGATCTTGATGGCGTCGGCGTAGTCGTCGAACCGGGTGACCGACACGACCGGGCCGAAGATCTCCTCCTGGAAGATCCGCATCTTGTTGTCGCCCTCGAACACGGTCGGCTTGATGTAGTAGCCGCCCGACAGCTCACCGCCGAGGTCGGCGGGCTCGCCGCCGGTGAGGACCTCCGCGCCCTCCTGCTTGCCGATGTCGATGTAGGAGAGGATCTTCTCGAACTGGTCGTTGCTGGCCTGGGCGCCGATCATGGTGTCGGTGTCCAGCGGGTGGCCCTGCTTGATCTTGCCGACGCGCGCGACGCCGTCGCCGACGAACTGGTCGTAGATCGACGACTGCACGAGCGCCCGGGACGGGCACGTGCACACCTCGCCCTGGTTGAGGGCGAACATCGCGAAGCCCTCCTGCGCCTTGTCGTAGAAGGCGTCGTTGGCCGAGGCCACGTCGGCGAAGAAGATGTTCGGGCTCTTGCCGCCGAGCTCGAGGGTGACCGGGATGATGTTCTCGCTGGCGTACTGCATGATGAGCCGCCCGGTCGTGGTCTCGCCGGTGAAGGCGACCTTGCGGATGCCCTTGTGCTGGGCCAGCGGCTTGCCCGCCTCGACGCCGAAACCGTTGACGACGTTCAGCACACCCGCGGGCAGCAGGTCGGCGATGAACGACAGCAGCACGTGGATCGAGGCCGGCGTCTGCTCGGCGGGCTTGAGCACGACGCAGTTGCCCGCGGCCAGGGCGGGGGCGAGCTTCCAGGTGGCCATGAGGATCGGGAAGTTCCACGGGATGATCTGGCCGACCACGCCCAGTGGCTCGTGGAAGTGGTAGGCGACCGTGTCGGCGTCGATCTGCGAGATCGCGCCCTCCTGCGCCCGGATCGCCCCGGCGAAGTAGCGGAAGTGGTCGATGGCCAGCGGGATGTCGGCGGCCAGGGTCTCGCGCACGGGCTTGCCGTTGTCCCAGGTCTCGGCCACCGCGAGGGCTTCGAGGTTGGCCTCCATCCGGTCGGCGATCTTGTTCAGCACCGCCGCGCGCTCGGCCGGGGACGTGCGGCCCCACGCCGCGGCGGCGCCGGTCGCGGCCGCCACCGCACGATCGACGTC
The DNA here is from genome assembly GCF_042685745.1 of Prauserella oleivorans. Classification (NCBI taxonomy): domain Bacteria; kingdom Bacillati; phylum Actinomycetota; class Actinomycetes; order Pseudonocardiales; family Pseudonocardiaceae; genus Prauserella; species Prauserella oleivorans. The sequence goes on from NZ_JBHUNT010000001.1 coordinate 468,153, forward strand.
CTCGGCGGTGCCGCGCGCGATCTCGGTGAAGACCTTCCCGGTCACGGGGGTCGGGTTCTCGAAGTAGCCGCCCTTGGCGGGCGCGACGTACTCGCCGCCGATGAAGTGGTCGTACCGGGGTTCGAAGGCGACGACGCTGCCTGCTTCACCCGGTGCCGCGTACTGGGTCACTTGGGAGCCCTCCCTGCTCGGTGTTTCTCACGTGGAACGGCAAGCTAGGGGCGGCCACGTTGCAGCGCCGTTGCATCGCCTGCCGGGCGATCCCGCGACGCCGACCTTGCCCAGGGCAGAGCCAGGAGGCATGCTCGCTGGTGGGCCGGGGTTCGCGCAGGCGGGCGCCGGTCGTCCAGCCGCCCCCGTCGACGCCGCCGCGGAGTGCCTGATGAACGCGAAGCCCGCCAGTACCGCCGGCTCCACCACGTTGCCGTGGTCGTCCGACCCGGTGGAGCAGTTCAAGCTTCTCCAGCAGGTCCGGGACGCGACGCTGAGCGGTAACGGCTCCCCGGCGGCACCGCGCCCGGTGATTTCCGAATCCTGGCGGCGCTCACTGGCCGCCCACGTGGATCCCGAGGACTACCGGCCGCCGATCGTGTACGACAGCGACGAGATCGAGGACGTCCGCGCGGACCACCCCCTGCATGCCGTGCTGCCGCCGTTGCGGGAACTGCTGGTGAGCATCGCCGACGAATCGCAGCACATCACCATCGTCACCGACGCCGACGGAACCATCCTGTGGCGGGAGGGCCCGTCGACGCTGTGCCGGCTGGCCGATCCGGTCGGCCTGCACGAGGGCACCAAGTGGGCGGAGTCGGCGATCGGCACCAACGCCATGGGCACGGCGCTGGCGGTGGACGCGCCGGTGCAGATCTACTCCGCCGAACATCTCGTGCGGACCTACCACACGTGGACGTGCGCGGCCGCGCCGATCCACGACCCGGACACGGGCCGCGTCCTGGGCGCCATCGACATCAGCGGGCGGCTCGACACGCTGCACCCGGCGATGGTCTCGCTCGTCAACGCCACCGCGCAGCTCGCCGAGAACCACTTGCGGCGGCGGATGGAGGAGCAGGACGAGCGGCTGCTCGCGCGCAACATGCGGCACCTCGAACGGTTGCGCGGCGAGCCGGGCGCGCTGCTCACCACGACCGGCCGGGTGCTCGCGGCCGAGCCGCTGGGCCGCTGGCCGCGGCGCATCGAGGTGGCTCCGGGCACCGAGCGCGTCCTGCTCGACGACGGCCGCGAAGCCCTCCTCGAACCGCTCGCGGAGGGCTACCTGCTGCGGCTGCCGAAGCTCGCCACCGGTGGTGTGCGCAGGCCACGGCTGCGCCTGTCGTTCCTCGGCGCGAGCCCGGCGGCCGAACTGGACGGGCGGCCGGTGCCGCTGACGCTGCGGCGCGCCGAGATCCTCGCGTTGCTCGCGCTGCACCCCGCGGGACTGACGGCCGAGCAGCTGGCGCTGCACCTCTACGGCGAGGACGGCAACCCCACCACCGTCCGCGCGGAGATCCACCGGCTGCGCGCGGAACTGGGCGAGGCCGCGATGCGCGCCAAGCCGTACCGGCTGGCCGCCGAGGTGGAGGCGGACTTCCTGGCGATCCGATCGGCGCTGGCGGCAGGCGACGTGTCCACGGCCGCGGCGGCGTGCACCGCGCCACTGCTGGCCCGGTCGGACGCGCCGACGATCCGCGCCGAGCGCGACCAGCAGATCGCGGCCCTGCGCTCGGCCGTGCTCGCCCACGGCGACCTGGACGCGCTGTGGTCGTTCGCCGAGAGCGAGCAGGGCCACGACGATCTGGAGGTGTTCGAACGGCTCGCGCGGGAGCTCCCGGCGGGCGATCCGCGCCGCCCGGTCGCGGCGGCCCGGCTGTCCTGGCTGCTCGGCGAGGACGGCTGACAAACGCGAAACGGGGCGGATGCAACGTCGATGCAACGTTGCCGTGCCTAGCTTTCCAGGACCGACCTTCGAGGACGAAGACAGGTGGTGGCGGTGACCCTTCCCGACAAGGTGGACCTCGATCCCGGTCGCGACTACCCGCTGGCGGCGCACCGGCCCGAACTCCTCCGGACACCGACCGGCAAACGCATCGACGACCTCACCATGCAGGCCGTGCTCTCCGGCGAGGTCGCTCCCGAGGACCTGCGCATCTCGCCCGAGACACTGCGGCTGCAGGCACAGATCGCCGAGCGCGTGGGCCGGCCGCAGCTGGCGCAGAACTTCCGCCGGGGCGCCGAGCTCACGGCGCTGCCGGACGAGCTGGTGCTCTCGATCTACAACGCACTGCGGCCCCGCGCATCGACCAAGCGGCAGCTGACCGAGATCGCCGACCAGCTGGAGCGCGACTACTCCGCGACCCTGTGCGCGCAGCTGGTCCGCGAGGCCGCCGACGTCTACGAACGCCGCGACATTCTCGCCCCCGAGGGGAGCTGACATGACTCCGACATCCAAGCGCACCGAGACCCTGGAGCAGCGGCCGGTGAACCTCGACGGGTTCGTCGAGGAATGGCCCGAGGTGGGCATGGTCGCCATGGACAGCCCGTACGACCCGGCGCCGAGCGTGCGGGTCGAGGACGGCGTGATCGTCGAGATGGACGGCAAGCCGCGGGCCGAGTTCGATTTCCTCGACCAGTTCATCGCCGACCACGCGATCGACGTCGCCGCGGCCGAGCGGGCGATGGCGCTCGAACCGGTCGAGGTCGCGCGGATGCTGGTGGACCCGAGCGTGTCGCGTTCCGAGGTTCTCGAGGTGTCCCGCGGCCTCACCCCGGCCGCGCTGCTCGAGGTCGTCAAGACCATGAACGTGGTCGAGATGATGCAGGCCCTGCAGAAGATGCGGGCCCGCCGGACCCCGGCCAACCAGGCTCACTCCACCAGCGCGAGGGACAACCCGGTGCAGGTGGCGGCCGAAGCCGCCGAGGCGTCGTTGCGTGGCTTCCGCGAGCTGGAGACCACGCTCGGCGTCGTCCGGTACGCGCCGCTGGTGGCGATCGCGCTGCAGGTCGGCGCGCTGGCCGGTACGCCGGGCGTGCTCACGCAGTGTGCGCTGGAGGAAGCCACGGAGCTGGAGCTGGGCATGCGCGGCATCACCGCGTACGCCGAGACGATCTCGGTCTACGGCACCGAGCCGGTGTTCTGCGACGGCGACGACACCCCGTGGTCGAAGGCGTTCTTGGCCTCGGCCTACGCCTCGCGCGGCATCAAGATGCGGTTCACCTCCGGCACCGGCTCCGAGGTGCAGATGGGCAACGCCGAGAGCAAGTCCATGCTCTACCTGGAGATCCGCTGCATCCTGGTGACCAAGGGCGCGGGCGTGCAGGGCCTGCAGAACGGGTCCATCAGCTGCATCGGCGTGCCCGGGGCGGTGCCCGCGGGCATCCGGGCGGTGCTCGCGGAGAACCTCATCGCCAGCACCGTCGACCTGGAGTGCGCGTCGGGCAACGACCAGTCGTTCTCCCACTCCGACATGCGCCGGGTCGCGCGGCTGCTGCCGCAGCTGCTGCCCGGCACGGACTTCGTCTGCTCCGGCTACTCGGCGGTGCCCAACTACGACAACATGTTCGCCGGGTCGAACCTGGACTGCACCGATTACGACGACTGGAACACCATCCAGCGCGACCTGCAGGTCGACGGCGCGCTCCGGCACGTCCCCGAGGCGGAGATCCTGGCCGCCCGCAGCCGGGCGGCACGTGCGCTGCAGGCCGTGTTCGCGCAGCTCGGACTGCCCGCGATCACCGACAAGGAGGTCGAGGCGGTCACGTACGCCCACGGCAGCCAGGAGCTGCCGTTGCGCGACGTGCTGGAGGACCTCAAGGCCGCCCAGTCGGTGATGGACCGGGGGATCACCGGGCTGGACATCGTGAAGGCGCTCGAGGCATCCGGCTTCAGCGACATGGCGCACACGCTGCTGGCCGTGCTGCGGCAGCGTGTCTCGGGCGATCTGCTGCACACCTCGGCGATCCTGACGCCCGAGCTGGAGACGCTGTCAGCGGTCAACGACGCCAACGACTACGCCGGCCCCGGTACCGGGTACCGGCCGTCGGGGGCGCGCTGGGAGGAAATGAAGCGGCTCCGGCACGTGGTGAGCGCGCGGAACCCGGAGCAGGAAGTCGGCTGAGGAGAGCGACATGGCGGACACCAGCGTAGGAACCCGGCGCACGCTCGAACTGACCGAACGCGGCGAGGCGGGGCCGGGCACCCGGGCGGACGAAGTGGTCATCGGGATCTCGCCCGCGTTCGGGGACTTCTTCACCAAGACCATCGTCGAGATCCCGCACGCCGAGGTGCTGCGCGAGCTGCTGGCGGGCATCGAGGAGGAGGGCGTGCAGGCGCGCGTCGTGCGGTATCGCGGCGGCTCGGACCTGGCGGTCATCGCGCACGCGGCGGCGAAGCTCTCCGGGTCGGGCATCGGCGTCGGCGTGCTCTCCCGGGGCACGACGATGATCCACCAGAAGGACCTCGTGCGACTGTCCAATCTGGAGCTGTTCCCGCAGGCACCGCTGATGGACACCGAGACCTTCCGCAAGGTGGGCCGCAACGCCGCCCGGTACGCGAAGGGCGAGTCGCCGGAGCCGGTGCCCGCGCGCAACGACTACATGGCGCGCCCCCGGTGGCAGGCCAAGGCCGCGTTGCTGCACATCAAGGAGACCGAGTTCGTGGTGCCCGGCGCGGCGCCGGTCGAGCTCGACGTCCGGATCCGGCTGGCGGACGCCGGCTGACGCCCGTGGCACTCGTCGTCGGCGTCGACATCGGCAACTCCACCACCGAGGCGTGCCTGGCCGAGCTCGGCCCGGACGGTCCGCGGTACCTGGGCGGTGCGCTGGCCGCCACCTCGGGGGTGAAGGGCACGACGGACAACGTGCCGGGTGTGGTGAAGGTCGTGCAGGAGGCGCTGTCGCGGGCGGGCCGCCGGAAGGACGAGCTCACCGCGGTGCTGGTCAACGAGGCCACCCCGGTGATCAGCGGGCTCGCGATGGAGACGATCACCGAAACGATCATCACCGAGTCCACGATGATCGGACACAATCCGGACACCCCGGGCGGCGCCGGGCTCGGGGTGGGCACGACGGTCGCGTTCCACGACCTCGCCTCGTGCGCGACGGACGAGCCGGTGATCTGTGTCATCGGCGCCGGGGTCGATTTCGAGGACGCGGCCGCCGGGATCAACGCGGCCGCCGAGCGGGGCGTCGAGGTCACCGGGGCGATCGTGCACGCCGACGACGCGAACCTGATCGCGAACCGGCTGCACACCGTGATCCCGATCGTCGACGAGGTCACCCTGGTCGAGAAGGTGCCGCTCGGGATGCCCGCCGCGGTGGAGGTGGCCGAACCGGGGCGCACGATCCGCACGCTGTCGAACTCCTACGGCATCGCCACGTTGTTCGACCTCGACCCCGACCAGACGCGGATGATTTCGCACGTCGCGCGGGCGCTGGTCGGCAACCGGTCGGCGGTCGTCGTGCGCACCCCGCACGGCGACATCGAGGACCGGCGGATCCCGGCCGGGACACTCACGCTGATCGGCGAGCACGCGCGGTTGTCGGTCGGCATGGACGCCGGTGCCGACGAGATCATGCGGACGGTGCGCCGGGTGCGTCCGCTCACCGACGCGACCGGTGAGGCCGGCACGCACGTCGGCGGGATGCTCGCGACGGTGCGCGACACGATGTCGGAGCTGGCCGCGACCTCGTCGGGTGAGGTGCAGATCCAGGACGTGCTGGCCGTGGACACCTTCGTGCCACAGCGCGTGACGGGCGCCCTGGCGGGTGAGTTCGCGCTCGAGAACGCGGTCGCGCTGGCGGCCATGGTGCGCACGAGCCGGGGCCCGATGGAGGCGCTGGCCGCGCAGCTGCGGACCGCGCTGGACGTCGACGTCCTGGTGGGCGGGGTCGAGGCGGACATGGCGGTGCTGGGCGCGCTCACCACGCCCGGCACCGACCGGCCGGTCGCGATCCTCGACCTGGGCGGCGGGTCGACCGACGCCGCGCTGGCCACCGAGGACGGCGTGGTGCGTTCGGTCCACCTCGCCGGTGCGGGTGATCTGGTGACCAAGCTGATCGACTCGGAACTGGGCCTGGAGAACCGCGACCTCGCCGAGGACATCAAGAAGTTCCCGCTGGCCAAGGCGGAGAGCTTCTTCCACGTGCGGATGGAGGACGGCACGGCGCGGTTCTTCACCGAGCCGCTGCCGCCGGAGACGTTCGCGCGGGTCGTGGTGCTCGGCGACGCGGGCATGCGGCCGGTGCCGACGCGGCACTCGCTGGACAAGATCCGTCAGGTGCGCCGATCGGCCAAGCACAAGGTGTTCGTCGTCAACGCATTGCGGGCACTCGAACAGGTGGCGCCCGGCGGGAATCTGCGTCAGATCGGGTTCGTCGTGGTTCTCGGCGGGTCCGCGTTGGACTTCGAGATTCCCGAGCTGATCGCCGAGGCGGTCGCCGACGCGGGCATCGTGTGCGGCACCGGCAACGTGCGCGGCACGGAGGGCCCGCGCAACGCCGTCGCGACCGGGCTCGTGGCCGACCACGCGCGGAGGTCGGCTCGGTGAGCATCGTCGACCGCCGGGCCGAGAACGCGCGACGCACGCCGCCGTGCGTCGTCGCCCGGTGCGCCGGTGACGATCGCCTGCGCGAGGTGCGGGCCGGACTGGAGGAGGAAGGCGTCCCGCTGCGGGTCGAGGCCGTGGCGAGCGGAGACGCCGTGGAACTCGCGTACGAGGCTGCCCTGGCGTCCTCGCTCGGCGTCGGGATCGGGATCGACGCGGCAGGCGGGATCTGCGTGCACCACGCCAAACGCCCGCGCGAGTCACCGGTGCTCACCGCCGTCGCGGCCCAGGCCCGGCTGTGCGGGCACGACGCCGCCCGGCTCGTCGTCGGGTTGCCGCTGAAAACACCATCCGAGGAAAGGGAGAACCCGTGGCCGGACAACTGACGCTCGCCGACGCCCAGCGTGTGCTGAACGCCGCGCTGGACAAGGCCGTACAGATCGGGCAGCCGATGAACGTCGCCGTCGTCGACGACGGCGGGCACCTGGTGGCGTTCGCGCGGCAGGACGACGCGATTCTGGCCAGCATCGACATCGCGATCGGCAAGGCGCGCACGGCGGTGCTCATGAAGATGCCGACGGCGCAGCTCGGCGAGGCGGCCGCACCCGGATCACCGCTCTACGGCATCGAGGTGACCAACGGTGGTCTCGTGATCTTCGGCGGTGGCATTCCGCTGAAGAATTCCGACGACAGGGTGATCGGCGCGATCGGGGTGAGCGCGGGCACGGTGGAACAGGACACCGAGGTCGCCGAGGCCGGCGTGGCGGCGCTGGGCAAAGGCTGAACGCTCGCTGGGAGCGGTCCGGGTCGAGATCCTCGCCCGCGCAGGCCGGCGTGAGTATGGTCTGCACCATGAAGTGACGACGGGCCTACACACCTGACCGCGGCATGCCGTTCGAATGGTCGACTCGGGCGCCGCGGTGTGTCCATTGTGTCCGTCGCACTTCCCGGAACGAGGGTTTGCATGAACGACGATCAGTTCGTCACCCACGTCGCCGACCGGCTGGCCGGTCTGCCCGCGGTGCATGCCGTGGCGCTCGGCGGTTCGCGCGCGCGGGGCACGCACACACCCGACAGTGACTGGGACTTCGCCGTCTACTACCGGGGCTCCTTCCAGCCGTCCGACCTGCGCGCGCTCGGCTGGGAGGGCGAGGTCTTCGAACTCGGCGCCTGGGGCGGGATCTTCAACAGCGGGGCATGGCTCACGATCGACGGCAGGCACGTCGACGTGCACTACCGGGATCTCGACGCCATCGAGCACGAGCTCGCGGAGGCCGGGCACGGCAGGTTCCGCTGGGAGCCGCTGGCGTTCCACCTCGCCGGGATCCCCAGCTATCTGCTGCTCGCCGAGCTCGCCGGCGCGCGGGTGCTGCACGGCTCGCTGCCCCGGCCCGCCGATCCCGACGCGCTGCGCACCGCCGCCGCGCAGCAGTGGCGACAGCAGGCCTCGCTGACTCTCCGCTACGCCCAGGACGCCTTCGTGCGCCGTGGGCAGGCCACCGAGCTCGCGGGCGCGCTGGCAACGGCCGCCATGCAGATGGCGCATGCCGTGCTGGCGCGGCGCGGAGAGTGGGTGACCAACGAGAAGCGGCTCCTCGCCCGAGCCGGTCTGCGCGACGTCGACGCCGTCATCGCCGGGCTGCGACCGGAGCCCGAGGCGCTGGAGCAGGCACTCGCGGAGGCGAGGACGCTCCTCGACGCAGCCGGCCAGCGGGGTCCGGCCGGTCGCAGCTGACCGGAACCTACTGCCAGGTCGCGGTGTCGGGGTCGATGCCGTGGGCACGTGCGCTGGCGTCGATGCTTCGACGGAACCACGTGGCAAGGCCCGCGCGGATGCCGTCGTAGTGGGCGGCGTATCCCGGATCGTCCTCGAACATGCGGCCGAGACACACCTGCATCTGCCTGGTGAGAGGGAAGTACGACGACGTGAACACCTCGCGGTGCCGCTCGACGAGCTGATTCGCTTCCGGGCTACCGGGTGTGACACCGGCGTCCATGGCATCGGCGAGGGCTCGGTCGAGGTCGGCAACGGCGTCGGCGACGGCTTGCCACTCCTCCGGACCGCGAGCGGCGGATCGTTCGGCGTACTGCCGCCATTGGACCGTGTCTCCGTAACGCTGACGGGCTCGGGCAGGGTCGGCCGGGTTCCATTCGGGGCCGAAGATCGCGGCCTGCTGCTCGACGGTGAGCAGCAGGCCGCGCTCGTGGGCTTCGATCATCCGATCGAGTCCGGTGATGAGCTGCTGGAGGCGGTCGATCCGTTCGGCGACCTGCGCGCGCTGCGCACGCAATGCGACGACCACATCAGCGGCCGAGTCGTCCAGGATGGCCTGGATCCGGTCCAGGCCGAGACCGAGCTCCCGGTAGACGACGATGCGGTGCAGCCGTTCCAGATCACCAGCGGTGTAGAGCCGGTATCCGGCGGCCGTGCGCAGTGACGGTCGCGCCAGACCGACCTCGTCCCAGTGGTGCAGCGCGCGGACCGTCACGCCCAGACGTGTCGAGACCTGACCGACGGTCAGACCATCGACGTCAGCGGCATCAGGCATGCTCCCCATTGTCGCCGAGGTCCGGTGCGGTGATCCCGACAGCGGCGAGGTCCCGCGCTTCCTTGCTCGCCGGATCCCACTCTTTCGCCGCCGTGAACACGATCCGCGCGTTCTCGGGGGTGACCACCTCCAGGTCCCGGGTGTTCCAAGGGGTGTCCCGCGGACCGTCGATCGAGTCCGGTCGCAGCGCACGGCACGCCTCGGCAAGGGCATCGATCTGGCTGAGCACGCACGCGAAGCTGACGCTCATCGCGGGTGCCTGCTCGGGAACGCGCTCGGCCGGGACGAGCAGCACGTCCTGGAACGCCCACCTGCGCAGGTGCACGACCCCGCCGGGGATGCTGAACAGCTCGATGAACCCCAGCCCACGAGTCCAGAAGTCCACCGACGCCGCCAGATCGCTCGTCGGGATCGTGACGAACGCGGGCATCCCATAGATGCCCCGGAACGGCTCGGGCGCAACCGCATCCGGGCCGGGCGCGGGCACCGGACTGATCTCGAACGCGTTGTAGTAGTCGCTCATGCACCCCACCCTCCAGCCTCACGCAACGTGAGGGTCAAGTCCGATTCTGGGCGAGTTACCAGCGCACCTGTCAGCGGCACTGACTGTCAGTAGACTGAACGGCTGTGTCCGTCGACAGAGAGCCACGTCAGCTGCCGGCTCCGGCCTTCGAGGAGTACACGGGCTTCCTGCTGCATCGCCTGGGTATCGGAGCGCAGCGCGTCATCGAGGAAACCCTCCGCCCGCTGGACCTGCGCCCGAGAGAGTTCCGGGTCCTTGCCCTCCTCGGCGACACCCCGCGCTCGCAGCGCGAACTGGCCGAACTGAGCAGACTCGACCGGACGACGATGGTGGCCGTCGTGGACCGGCTCGAAGACCTCGAACTGGTCCGGCGCACGCGGAACGCCACCGACCGCCGGAAGTACCTGGTGGAGCGCACGGCCGCGGGCGCATCGCTCGTCGGGGACGCCATGGTGAAGCTGATCAAGGCCGAGCGGGAGTTCCTCTCGCCGCTCCCGGAAGACCGGCAGACCGAACTCAACGCCCTGCTGCGCGAGCTCTACGCGGTCCGCATCGTCGACTGCTGACCTGCGCTCACGGCCTTGCCCTCCCGAATCCGTCAGCTACACTGACAATCAGCCTGCCTGATAGATCGGAGAAGGCCATGACCGGACAGCTCCACGCGAACCGCGGCCTCACCGCCCTGACCCCCTCGCCGACCGCCGTGCCGCTCTGGGTGTCCCGGGGCGTCGCGGTCGCCGTGAGCGTGCCGACCTTCCTGGTCCTGCTGCTGGGCGGCGGGGTGCGCGCCGACAACCCGTTCCTGGTCCCGGACCTGGTGCTGTGCGCGGGACTGCTCGTGGGCGCGGTCGTGCCCGGCCGCGTCGCCGTGCCGCTGCTGCGGATCATGTTCGGGTTCGCGGCCGGCGTCATCACGACGGCGGTGTTCGACTACGTGGCGCGCGGTGAACTCCAGGACGGGATCGCCACCGTCGTCGCCGCGGTCGCGTGCGTGGTCATGACCGTCCTGCTGGCCGTGGACGGCGGCCGGTCGACCCGGCCGGACACCGCCTGACCCCACCCCGTTCGACCGTCCACAGTGTCCCCGAGGACGGTGGCCGGCGTTTCCTGGCTACACTGCCCACCACGTGAACTGGGGGAACGACCATGGCGGCAGGAAGACGCGCGATCGCGGCACTGGCCGGAGCCGGGCTCACGGTAGGACTGGCCGGTGCCCTCACGCGGTTCGTGCGCGGCACCATGACGTACGCCGAGCGGGATGCCACGACGATCGCGGCGGCCGGGTTCGTCGAGAAGCAGACCACGATCGACGGTTCCCGCGTCATCTACGCCGAAGGGCCGGACAACGGGCCCGCGCTGCTGCTCATTCACGGTCAGATCACCGACTGGCGGAGCTGGAGCCGGGTGCTGCCGAGCCTCGCCGAGCGTTACCACGTCTTCGCCGTCGACTGCTACGGCCACGGCGGTTCGGCGTGGGTTCCGGAGAAGTACACGGCGAAGGCCCTGGCCGCGGACATGGTGACGTTCCTCGACCAGGTCGTCGGGCGGCCCGCCACGATCGCAGGCCACTCGTCGGGCGGGCTGATCGCGGCGGCGATCGCGGCGCAGGCACCGGATCGCGTGCGTGGCGTGGTGCTCGAGGACCCGCCGTTCTTCGCGACGCTGTTGCCGCGGGCGAAGCAGACCTTCAACTACATCACGCTCGCGACGCTCGCCCACGAGTTCCTCGACAGCGGGGAGGACGACTTCGTCGCCTACCACCTGCGCCACTCCGCCTTCTGGGATCTGTTCGGTGGCCTGCGCGAGAAACTGCAGGAGTCGGCCATCGCCTACCACGAGAGCCACCCGGGCGAGCCGGTGAGGATCTTCTGGATGCCGCCGTCGCTCAACGAGCTGTTCCGGGCGATGGACTCCTACGATCCCCGGTTCGGTGAGGCCTTCTACACGGGCTCGTTCGACGAGGGCTTCGACCACGCCGACACGCTGTCGCGGATCACCGTGCCCGTGGCGCAGATCCACGTGAAGCCGCGTTACGACAGTGCGGGGATCCTGCAGGCGGCGATGAGCGACGACGAGGCCGAACGCGCCCGCTCGCTGCTCGCCGACGTCGAGCTGTACCGCGCGAACACCGGCCACAACTTCCACTTCGACGATCCGCGTCGGTTCGTCCGGATCGTCGACGACCTGGAGCGCCGCGTACGCGCCTGACGCCGCCGTGTCTGCCGTCTATGTCGCCGTGTCCGCCGCTCCGGTAGTCGTGTCCGCCGTTCCCGTAGCCATGTCTGCCGTCTATGTCGCCGTGTTGGCCGTTCCGGTAGCCGTGTCGGCCGTTCGCGGGACCACGTCGATCACCGCGGGAGTACGTAGTAGCTCGACTTTCGCTCCCCTCGGCGCCGAAGCTTGTCTGCTTGCGCGAGCCGTTTGAGCAACCGACCTGCCTGCTCCGGCGAGATGGCACACAGGTCGGCCGCCTGGCGGCGGGTGATGGTGCCATGCGCTCCCACGAACGCCAAGACCATCTGCTCCTGTTGGAGCGGTTCGAACCCACGAACCCGCACGTAACCCGGAGACCATCGCCTCGCCGAAGTCGTCGGTGAACCCCGCGCACGGGTAGACGTCGTACTCGTCGTCGGCCTGGCTGATGGGCACGAGGAGCGTGCCGTCGGCGGCGCCGCCCACGTCGTCACACACCTCGCTCAATTCCGTACCCGGTGGCATGAACGCCACGGTGAGCTTGCGGTTGCCGATGACCCGTTCCGCCATCCGCTCGTCGAGGCCGACATCCGGCGCGACGTACACCGACGAGCCGCGGAGTTCCTTCGCGATCGGACCGTCGAACACGCCGCCCGTGCTCAGCGCCCACCCGGCGAGGACGAGGCAACCGACGACGGCCAGCCCGAAGAACCGCCTGATCCGCTTCATACGAGCCTGCCCGCGAGGTAGGGCTGGTGTCGGTCATGGCGTTCACGGTCACGGGCGGGCGGATCGCCGCCATTGACGTGCTGGCCGACCCGGGCCGGCTGCGCGCCCTGGGCCTGAAGGTCGGCTGACAGTCAGCTGGTCGATCCCGGCGGCGGGTCGGCGAAGATCCCGTCGAGCATGCCCGTCGCCTGGCCGACCTCGATCAGGTAACCGTCCGGATCCCGCAAGTAGCAGCGGATCTCCGCCTTGCGGTCGAGCGGCTCGGTGAGGAACTCGGCGCCCTTGCGACGCGCCTCGGCGTGGAAGGTGGCGATGTCGGCGACGCGGACGTTCAGGAACGCCGAGACCGGGTCGCCCGGCTCGGGCGGCCGCAACGTGACGTCCGGCTTGTCGGGCGTGGGACCGCCGCCCGGGTTCATGATGATCCAGGTGTTTGCGACCTTGACGATGCACGGGTTCTCGTCGAGGACGACCTGTCCGCCGAAGACGTCGGTGTAGAACGCTCGTGATCGGGCCACGTCCCGCACCGTGAGGAAGTGGGTGAGGACGAGCCCTTCCTCCGGTGCTGGCCAGTCGTCGTGCCGCATGGGTCACCTCCCGCCCCGATGGCATCGACGGTAGGTGTGCCGTCCCCGGTGCGCACCTCGGACGGGCGGTGGCCCCGGCCGGTTCAGGACAACCGGCGCCGCCGCGATGTCGGCGAACATAGGCTCCGTCCCCATACGTGGAGCCGAGACGGGGAACCATGGCAGCGGAACACGAGCTGGGAGCAGTGCTCGGGCGGTACGAGACCGACAACGAACGCCGGCGGCGGATCGCGTTCGTAGCCGTTCCCGTGGGCGCGGCCGTGGGATGCCTCGGCGTGCTGATGATGCTGATCCTCGACGCCGACGCGGGCGGCGCCATGATCTTCCCGGCGCTCGTCGGCGGAGCCGGCTTCGGCGCGTTCGTGGTGGGCCTGTGCCAGGCGTGGCTCACCGCGACCCGCACGGACGAGGTCTTCACGCTGTACGAGGGCGGTCTCGTTCACTCCTACGGCGGCAAGTCCTGGCCGATCAGCTGGGCCGAGATCGCCGACATCAAGGACAACGGCAAGGACAGCGCGCTCCACCGGGCCCTCGGCATTGACGTCCAGTACCGCGTCGTGCTGCGCTCCCCCGTGGGTGGCCGCCGGAGCGTGACGATCTCCGGCTTCACCGACGACGCCGTCCGGCTCGCCGAGACCGTGCGACAGGCCGCGGTGCACGGCATCCGGCCGGGCCGGTACGGGCGCTGAGTGCCCTCCGTGCTGTCGCGCACGGGATGGTGACCGACTGCGGAAGGTCACCAATCACGCACTGTGGCGTCACCGCACGCGTTCCGGCGCGTGTCCATGTTGTGACCGTTGCCGACGGGACCGCGCCGGTGCGGCTTGGCTCCAACGATCGCTTGCTTTCATCAGAGAAAAGAGAAAAACCGTGCACAAGCGTCGTGTTGCCTTCGCTGCTGCGATGGCTGCCCTGGCTGTCGGTCTGTCCGCATGCGGCAGCGAGGAGGAGACCGCCACCGCGGCGACGAGCGAGCCGCCGGCGACCACGGCGTCGAGTGAGACCTCTGCCGCCGAGCCGTCGGAACCTTCCACCCCGGCCGGCGACATCGGCCCGGCGAAGGCCACCGCTCCGGGCACCGAGCTCGAGGTCGGGGAGACCGCGACCGTGCCGTTCGAGTACACGAGCGACAAGACCGGAACGATCGCCATCACCGTGACCGCGATCGAGCAGGGTCAGGAATCGGGCCTCGCGGAGTTCGGCGAGCGCGCCAAGGGACTCGTGCCGTACTTCATCAAGTACAAGATCGAGAACGTCGGCGGCACGGACCTGTCGTACGCCAACCTCGACCTGCGAGCCGTAACGGCCGACGGCCGGAGCACCGGCGTGGTCATCGCCGGCGACGTCCCCGGCAAGTGTGAGAGCGAGACGGCGGACAAGGACTTCACCACGGCGGGCGCGACGTTCGAGACCTGCAACCTCCAGGCCTCCCGGGCAGGTGTCGAGGTGACCGGAGCCGAGTTCGACGAAGGCGACGAGTACTCCGACAACCCGGTCGTCTGGACCAAGTAGGGGACGTGGGGCCGGCAAGAGGGGGAGCCGGCCCCACGGGTGCTCAGCGATGGCGAACGTCAGGTTGCGCTGCCGCCCCAGGCGGAGGTGGCGAGCCGGCTTCTCACCTCACGACGAATCTCGGCTTGAATGAGACGCGGCTGCGTCGCCCCCGCCCTCCGTGGCTGACGGGACCGGTTCCCGCGCAAAGTCCGCAGCCGTTTCTCGGATCTCTTGCTCGATCTTCTCGCGGCCCGGTAGGTCGGACTCCCAATCGTCCATGAGTTGCATGAAGATCCCGAAGCGGTCGGCCTTGGCATCGAAGCCGCGCGCCAAGTACCAGATCTTGCTTGCGCCCTGGTACGGGACAAGTAAGCCGGTCGAGATCTTTCGCGCAGCGTCCTGAATGAGGATGTCCACAGCGAATTGTGGGCTCAGGGTCGGCAACCCGAGGCTTTGGGCGGCGGTGTCGAGCAACGGGGCGAGTTCTTCGGCGCGCAGTTCGTCGGCAGGCAGTGCGGCAACAGTGACGAGCGCGTCCGGCGGCTCGGACAAGTGCGCAACGAGTTCAGCCGCCGCCTGGACGACCTCCGCGGCAGGACCGTCGTCGGCGATAAGTTCGGCCGCAGCAGTGAGAAACGCTGCTTGCGGAGACATGGAAATCCCGTTCATCGACCGTCCGTAAACTTCGTTTTGACTCTACCCGTTCACCGGTTCGAACGTTCTCGTACCAATGGGTTTCGAACTGTCGTCCGTCGGCCCCGGTGTAGCTCTTGCTTGTCATCTTCGCCCAGTCCTGCGCGTCGCCGCCATAATGCTTCGCCAAGTCGTCGGCCTTCCGGAGGGGCGTCTTCGTACCGGCACCGACGACTGCGGTGCCAGATTCCGTCACCTGGTCTCCGAAGCGAGCGACCTGTTGAGGTCACGCCCAGAGATGGAGCTGGTGGGTACGTGTCGTGCGGCTTTGGCGGCGTCAGTGGTCCTGTCGACGGCTTTGGCGCCGGTGGCGGCCGATCCGGCGAAGGGAATGGCAGCGGCTCCGGCGATCGCGGCGTCAGCGTAGCGGCCCTGTCCGGCATACCAGGCGGCGTTGGCGCCATCAGCGATTTCACCGACGCCGGGGATGAGCCCAACGACGTCCAGGACGCCGTGGCCGATTCTGCTGAGCGTGGTCTCTTCCTCGGGCGGGGTCAGGTCGCGTAACACTTGCGCGGTTTCGTCGCCGACCTGCTGTATTTGCTGACGCGCCCGATTGAGTATGTCCCGGGCCGCCTGGCGGATCTTCTCGCCAGGGTCAACGAGCGGAGGGACGGTGACTCACGTCGGATCACCGACGGCGGCGTTGGCCTCGTTCTGTCGCTGTGCGTCGGCAAGGGCGGCGTGGTGCGTCGCCTTGGCCTGTTTGGTCTCCTGGGCGGCTTGGTCCCATAACGCGATCGCTTCGCGTGCCTGCCCTTGAGCCCAGCGCAAGGTCGCTGCGTACATACCGAGGGCCGCGCCGGTGGAGGTCAGCGCATCACCCGCGTCATACCACTTGCCCGGCTCGTAGGAGAACTCGTCATGAAAGCGTCCGCGGCGGGGCCGCGCCACGCGCCCGTGTCGATCGCCCGCAGTCCGGTCGCGGCGTCCACGGCCTGGCGTCCGCGCGCGTCGAGCACCCTGACGTTGGCCTCGATGGCCTCGGGCTTGCCGGGAACGAGCTGCTGCGGGTCCCTGGTTTCACCGAGCTCAGCCATCAGCGGCGTCCACAGCCGGGTCTTCGCGGAGCTTCCCGGCTCGGTCGGCTTCCCGATCCGCTTGCGCAGACGCCTGTAACGCGCTACCGACGTCTTCAGCGCCATCAACCAGATCGTCGATGCGGTCGCCATCGCACGCACACGTCCATCAGCGCGTCGCGTAACGGCGTGTGACCGTACACGTCTGCCTCACCGACGAGACCGCGCAACTCGACGTTGTCCTGCTCAGCGACGGCCTTCTTGATCGCCCCGCCAGCCTCTTCCAGCCGGTCGACGTCGACGTGAAAGCCGGGTCCGTCCATGAATTCCCCCCGGAAGCAAACCTGCGCCCGGGGTAACGACCCTGTTCATCACGTCAAAGAATCGTCCAGGGGCATCAGTGATCTCGACCTCGGGCACACCCGGCGCTGCCGACCTGCAGGTGCTCCGGCCTCTTTTGCGCATCGAACCCGGGCGGGCAGAATCCGACCCACATAGCCTACGGACACCCCCGAAGCGCCACGTTTGGCCGCACATACGACAAACGCCCTACCGACCCGTCTTCCCGGGTGGTAGGGCGTTCGTTCGTCATGATCGATGAAGCGCGCCCGAAGGGATTCGAACCCCTAACCTTCTGATCCGTAGTCAGATGCTCTATCCGTTGAGCTACGGGCGCATTCTGTTCAGTTGTACCCGACCGGAGTCGGGTTGGTGCTCGGCTGGGCCGAGCCCCGGCGGAGGCTCCGGGATTTGAACCCGGGAGGGGGGGTTACCCCCAACCGCATTAGCAGTGCGGCGCCATAGACCAGACTAGGCGAAGCCTCCCAGGTCGCGACCACTGCTGTCATAGCGTACACAGCCCCTCAGGCCGCCTTCAAACCACCCCCCTCAACTCGCTGACCAGGTCATTTACCGGCCAGCGCGACGAAGGCGGCGAGCGAGTCCGGATTGGCGAGGGCGTCGCGGCTGACGGCACGTTCGGGGTCGACGCCCTTGAGGATCTTCTTCACCGGCACCTCGCACTTCTTGCCGTTCAGCGTGCGCGGGACCTCGCTGACCACCACGAACCGGTCCGGGACGTGCCTGGGCGAGAGCGCGCTTCGCAGCTCCTTGCGCAGCGCCGGCTCCAGCTCCTCCAGCGACGCGCCCTCGGCCAGCACGAGGAAGCACACGAGCTCGCCCTCCTCGCCGGCCGCCGAGGTGTCGATCACCAGCGAGTCCAGCACCTCGTCGTAGCCCTCGACGACCCGGTAGAACTCGGCCGTGCCCATGCGGACGCCCCCGCGGTTGAGCGTCGAGTCGCTGCGGCCGTAGATGACCGACGAGCCGCGACGGGTGATCTTGATCCAGTCGCCGTGCCGCCACGTGCCGGGGAAGTCCTCGAAGTAGGCCTCCCGCAGGCGCGTGCCGTCCGGGTCGTTCCAGAAGTACAGCGGCATCGACGGCATGGGCTTGGTGACGACGAGCTCACCGACCTCGTCCACCACGGCGTGGCCGTTCTCGTCGTAGGCCTGCACGGCCGCACCGAGGCTCCGGCACGACAGCTCGCCCAGCCACACCGGGACGTCCGGCGCCGAGCCGACGAACGCCGTGCACAGGTCGGTGCCACCGGACACGGAACAAATCTGGACGTACCCGCCGATGGCGTCGGCGATCCAACGGAACCCCTCCTCGCTGAGCGGCGCCCCGGTGGACCCGAGCGCTCGCATAGCGGAGAGGTCCAGCTCGTCCGACGGCCTCAGGTGCGCCTTGAGGCAGCTCTGCACGAACGGGGCCGACGTGCCGAACACCGTGATCCGGTGTCGCTCCGCCAGCCGCCACAGCGTCCCGAGGTCCGGGTGTGCCGGGCTGCCGTCGTAGAGCACGATCGTCGAGCCCACGAGCAGGCCCGAGATCAGGAAGTTCCACATCATCCAGCCGGTGGTGGTGAACCAGAAGAACCGCTCCCCCGGCCCGAGGTCCAGCTGCAGCGCGTGCATCTTGAGGTGTTCGACGGTGATGCCGCCGTGGCCCTGCACGATGCCCTTCGGCAGCCCGGTGGTGCCGGACGAGTACAGCACCCACAGCGGGTGGTCGAAGTCCACCGGCTCGAACTCGAGCGGGGCGCCCGCGTGCTCGGCGACGAGGTCGTCCCAGTCGAGCGCGCCGGGCAGGCTGCCGCCGCCCTCGTAGTCGATCAGCACGGTCGAGCCCAGCCCGGGGAGCTTGGAGCGCAGTTCCTCCACGGTCGGCCGTACGTCGAAGGCACGGCCGTTGTAGCGGTAGCCGTTGACGGCGACGAGCACCTTCGGCTCGATCTGCGTGAACCGGTCGGCGACCGCCCGCACGCCGAAGTCGGGCGAGCACGACGACCAGGTGGCGCCGAGGCTCGCCGCGGCCAGGAACGCCACCAGCGTCTGCGGGCAGTTCGGCGCCAGCGCGACCACCCGGTCGCCCTTGCCCACGCCCAGGCTCGCCAGTGCCGCCCGCGCCGCCGCGACCTGGGCGCGCAGCTCGCCGTAGGTGAGCCGCTGTTCGAGCCCGTCCTCGCGGGCGAACACGACGGCCGGGTCGTCGTCCGCCTTCGGCGCACCGGCTACGCCACCGGAGAGCGCGTGCTCGGCGTAGTTCAGGGTCGCACCGGCGAACCACGTCGCGCCCGGCATCTCGAGCCCGGAGAGCACCCGCGTGCCCTGCTGGTGCCAGCGGACGCCGAGGTAGTCGGTGACCGCCGACCAGAAGTCACCGAGCGAGCCGACGGAGAACTCCCACAGCTGGTCATAGTTCTCGGTGGTCACGCCGCGTTCGGCGCGCAGCCACCGGCGGAAGTCTGCGATCCGCGTCTGCTCGACGCGGTCGGGACTGGGCCTCCACAGCACTTCGGGGACGTCGGCGTCAGTGCTCATACGCCGAACTCTAAGCCAGATCGGCGACCATTTCCTCCGCCATCGAGTGCAAGCGCGCAAGATCGGCAGGCGTCACCGTGACCCAGTCTCCGTGCCTGCGCAGGACGTAGCGGCCCTGCTCGGTGTCGACCCAGTTGACGGTGCCCGGCGAGCGGCCGTGCGCCGTCGAGGTCGCACCGAGGTACCCTCCGGCCGCCCTCCCCTCGATGGCGCGCAGGAACGTGCCCGCCTCCGACGAGCGCACGCCCGCCCCACGCAACACGTCGAGGAAGCCGCCTGCCCCCTCGTGCTCGGCGGCGCGGCAGGCCCTGCGGTAGTCGGCGAACCGGGCGTTGCCGGGCCCGCCCGGCCCGGCGGGCAGCGGCGAGAGCGCGCCCAGGATCGTGCCGACCAGTTCGGCGCGTTCCACCGGCCCGAGCCGCACGTCCCCCTCGGCGACACCGATCGTCACCACACCGAACCGTCCGATCGCGCCGACCGCCCGGAACGACCTGTCCTGCCCCACCGCCCGCATGTCCACCGTCAGCTCGGGTGCGGCCAGCGCGCGCAGCAGTTCCTCGAGGTCCGGCGCCGGTCGCGCGACGGTGCCGAGGCCCCGGCCCGCGAGCGCCTCGTCCGCGATCGCGATCAGCTCGGCCCGCGCCGCGGCGGTCCGGCCCACGTGCGGGATCTCCAGCACGTCCGGCAGCTCACCGAGTCCGAGCTCGGTCCAGAGCAGGTACAGCTCTCCGGGGTGGAGGGTGACCCAGCCGGTGCTCTCGTCGCGCACTCAGCGGCCTCCGGGCGGGCGCTCACCCAGCACGGGCGGCATCACCGGGGTCTGCACACCCCACGTGTCGTCCTCCTCCTGCAGGTACGACGGCGCTGTGCGCTCGGTGTCCTCGCCGCCTCCGGGCCGGGCGGCGGCCATGCCCATCGGCATCGCGCCCGGCATGCCCGTGCCGCGCTGGCCCGTCGCCGCGGCCGCCGCGTGGGGCGAGGTACCCGGATGCGCCGGTGCGCCCGCGGCCGAGCGCGCGTCCGGTGCGGGCTCGGCCGCAAGGAACCCGCCGGGAGCCGGCGCGACCGGAGCACCGCCCGCGGGACCGAACCCACCGGCCGCGGGCATGCCGGCTACGGGCGCGGCCGCACCGGGCGACACCGCACTCGCCGACGTGTCGTCGTCCTCTCCGCCACGCCCTGGGGGCTCGGGGTCGCGCTTCGGCGGGTCCTCCGGGACCTGGGTGATCCGGTGGTCGCCGGAGGGAGCCGAGAACGTCGGGACGCTCCGGTAGATCTCGTTCGACTGGTGCTGGTACCGCTCCATCACCTCGGCCGCCTGCTGATGCAGCTGCCGGGCGCGCTCCCGTTCCGGTGCGGGATCGGTGACCAGGTCCGGAGCGGACGCGAACCCGCCCGGCGCCTCGGCCAGCCGGGCCGGCTCCGCCTCGCCCCGCAGCGGCACCACCGGCGCCGGCAACAGCGGCGGCTCCGGCATCGTGTTCTTGGTGACCCGGGCGAGATCGGCCTGCTTGCTGACGCACTCCGACACCAGCACGCTGCCCTCGGCCGTCTGCCGCGTCCAGGAGGAGAGCTGCTCGACCTTGCCGCGCGCCTCCTCGGCCGCCGCGCCCTGCCAGCCGTCAGCCGCCTGTTCGAGCGCCTGTTTGAGCAGCCTGCCGATGTCGTCCAGCTCGCCACCGAGCCGCGACCACTGGCCGGCCACCTCGTCGGCGCCCTCGAGGTCGAGACCGGTGGTGGCCATCCGGTACAGCTCTCGGTGCGAGTAGGTGCGCCAGTTGATCTCCTCGCCGAGATCCCCGGGCTCCGGCTCCGGTTCGGGCACCGGCCACGGATAGGGCAGGCAACGCGGCGTCGAGAGATCCATCAGTCCACCCTTCCCAGGCTGTGGAGCTGATCGCCCGCGGCCGCGTCGGCCTCGGTGATCAGCCCGGCGGCCCTGCGCACGATGTCGTCGAGCTTCTCCAGCTGGCCGGCGAAATCCTCGAGCACGGGGATCGCCGCGTCGGCTCCCCCGGACGCGGCGCCGCGCAGCCGCTCGCTCATGGCGCGGGCGACGAAGTTGGCGCCGAACCGCAGTGGCTGATCGATCCGCTCACTGCCGTCGGCGATGAGCGTGTGGACCCTGGACTGCAACCGCGTGATCGCGGCCAGCAACTCGTGTGCGGCGTCCGGATCGAGGTGGAGCCGGCCGTCCTGGACCTGCTCCCGCACCACGTCCAGGTCTCTGGCCACGGGCGCCAGCGCGTCGGCCGCTCCGGAAGCGAATCTGTGCCCCACCGGCACGCGCTCGAGGTTTCCAGTCGTGTCCGTCACGGCACCCCCAGGAGGCTAGGCAGTCAGCACCATAGCTGGGACGCGGCGCGGACACGAACGGTTCACACGTTCTCAGCGCAGGTAGGCGCCGAACCAGTCGAGGGTGCGCTGCCAGGCCTCCGCGGCGGCGGCCGGGTCGGCGTCGAACCGGTGGCTGGCCCCTGGGTACCGGATGACGTTGGCGGCCACCGGGGCCGACGCCGCCGCCTCCCGCAACCGCTCGATCTCGGCCTCCGCGGCCTCGTCACCGTCGTCGCCGTACAGACCGAGCCACGGGCTGCTCAGTTCGCCCGCGATGTCCACCAGCGCGGGCAGCGCGTCGGACACCGGTTCGACGACACCCCGGCCGCCCACGCTCACCGCGGCGCCGAGCTTGCGGCGCGCCGCGACGACGAGAGCGGCGGTACCGCCGAGGTCGAAGCCCATCACCCCGATGAGATCCGCCCGCACCTCGCGGTCGGCCAGCCACGCGAGCGTGACGTCGGTGGCCGCAAGGACGCTGCGCCCGTCGAACGAGCCACCGCCCGCGATGTCCGGTGCCACGGCCAGCCAGCCGTCCGAGGCGAGCGCGGCGAGCAGCTCCTGCACCTCCGCCGTGACACCCTCGGCCTCGTGGAGCACGACCACACCGCCCCGCACCGCACGGTCCGGCTCGGCGAACGTAAGCTGGACGCCCCGGCCGTCGGCGCGCTGGTAGTCGTCGGTGAAGGTCTGTGTCATACGCCTACTCAACCACCGTGGGTACACCCGGAGTCAACCGCAGCTGCAGCGGATCCGGCGAGATAGGTTGGACGACGGCACGTCGAACACCCAACGATCGCGAGGAGCGCACCGTGTCCACCGCGTCCAGCACACCCCACGCATCCGGGGCGGTCCCCACCCGAGCCGACCTGGCGGCGCTTCCCGCCTACGTTCCCGGCCGCACCGTGCCCGGCGCGATCAAGCTCGCCAGCAACGAGGTTCCCGGCGGGCCGCTGCCGAGCGTGGCGGAGGCCATCGCCCAGGCGACGAGCCAGGTGAACCGCTACCCGGACATGGGGTCGCAGGCACTCACCGAGCGGCTCTCCCGCGAGCTGGACGTGGCAGGCGAGCGGATCGCCGTCGGCTGCGGCTCGGTGTCGCTGTGCCAGCAGGTGGTGCAGGCGATGTGCGCGCCGGGCGAGGAGGTGCTGTTCGCGTGGCGGTCGTTCGAGGCGTACCCGATCGTCACCCAGGTCGGCAACGCCACACCGCGCACGGTGCCGCTCGACTCCGACCACGTCCACGACCTCGACGCGATGCTCGCCGCGATC
This sequence comes from Prauserella oleivorans, assembly GCF_042685745.1. Classification (NCBI taxonomy): domain Bacteria; kingdom Bacillati; phylum Actinomycetota; class Actinomycetes; order Pseudonocardiales; family Pseudonocardiaceae; genus Prauserella; species Prauserella oleivorans. The sequence continues at coordinate 490,972 of NZ_JBHUNT010000001.1, forward strand.
ACGCCCACCACGCGTGTGGTGTTCGTCTGCAACCCCAACAACCCGACCGGCACGGTGGTGCGGCGCGAGGCGCTGACCCGGTTCCTCGACGGCGTTCCCGGTGACGTGCTCGTGGTGCTGGACGAGGCCTACCGCGAGTTCGTCACCGACCGCGAGGTTCCCGACGGGCTCGACTTCGCCCGCACCCGGCGCAACGTCCTCGTGCTGCGCACCTTCTCCAAGGCCTACGGCCTCGCCGGGCTGCGCGTCGGCTACGCCGTCGGGCCGGAGGAGGTCATCACCGCTCTGCGCAAGGTGTACGTGGCGTTCAGCGTGAACGCGCTCGCGCAGACGGCCGCGATCGCCTCCCTCGACGCCAAGGACGAGCTGCTGGCACGCTGCTCCGACGTCGTGCTCGAACGCACCCGCGTGCGCGACGCGCTGCTCGCCGCAGGCTACGAGGTCCCGGAAACGCAGGCGAACTTCGTGTGGCTGCCGCTGCGCGAGCGGGCCGTGGAGTTCGCCGAGCACGCCATGCAGCACAAGGTCGTCGTGCGGCCGTTCGCCGGGGACGGCGTACGGGTGACCATCAGCACGCCCGAGGAGAACGACGTCTTCCTCGAGGCGGCGCGCACGTTCACGCGCTGATCGCGGACAGCAGGGCCAGCAGCGCCCGGTTGGCTTCGACGGCCTCGCCGTGGCGGTCGCCGAGCCGGGCGATCGTGCCGGTGAGGCCGTCGTACTCCAGCCGCCTGCCTGCCTCGCGGTCCTGCAGCATGGACGTCGTGCTGCCCGGTGCGAGTCCCTGCAGCCAGGCCAGCGTGCGGGTGGCGTCGGCGTCGGTGAGTTGCGCGCCCTCGGCGCGGCCGACCGCGACAGCCTCCCGCAACACGGCCAGCGCCAGGTCGGCGACAGCCGGTTCGGTGAGCACCTCCACGCGCCGTCCGGTGAGCGCGGTGATCGGGTTGGCGGCGACGTTGGTGAGCATCTTGCGCCACGCCGCCGTCCGGAAGTCGGCGTGTGTCTCCACGGTGAGCCCGGAGGTCTCGAACAGGTTCGCCGCGGCCTTGGCGGCGGCGTCGTCGGGCAGCACCAGATCGCGTTCGGTGCGCCGGACCCGGACGCTGCCGGGCGCGGTGCGCTCGGCGTTGAGGTAGACCAGTGCGGGCACGACCGCGGCCGCACCCACCAGCGGCTCGACGCGCTCGCGGTGGTCGACGCCGTTCTGCGCGACGACCACGTGGCCGCCGTCGGCGGTGAGCCGGGCGAGCCACTCCGCTGTGGCCGGTGTGTCATGGATCTTGGTGGCCAGCACGACGAACGGCACCGGGCCGGCGTCCTCCGGCGAGCCCGCCCAGCCCACCGGGTACGCGCGGGTGCCCCGCTCGTCGGTGATCTCGATGCGCTCGAGCGGCCGCCTGCCGCAGGCGACGACCTCGTGTCCGGCCTCGGCGAGCGACGCCGCGAAGGCCGTGCCCACCGCTCCCAGTCCCACTACGGCAACGGTTTCCGCACTGTCCACAGTGTCCATCACTCCACCGTCACGCTCTTGGCCAGGTTCCGCGGCTTGTCGATGTCGCGGCCGAGCACCGTCGCGAGGTGGTAGGCCAGCAGCTGCAGCGGGATGCCGAACAGGATCGGGTCGAGCTCCGGCTCGGTCCTCGGCACCCGCAGCTCGATGTCGGCCAGACCGGCGGGCAGGTCCGCGTTGGTGACGGCGATCACCGGGCCGCCGCGGGCCTTGATCTGCTCGATGGTGCCGATGTTCTTGGCGAGCAGTTCGTCGTCGGGAACGATCACCACGGACGGCATGTCCCCGTCGATCAGCGCGATCGGCCCGTGCTTGAGCTCGCCCGCCTGGTAGGCCTCGGCGTGGACGTAGGAGATCTCCTTGAGTTTCTGGGCGCCCTCCCGCGCCACCGGCCAGCCACGCACGCGCCCGACGAAGAACATGTGCCTGGCCGCGGAGAACCGGCGCGCCGCGTCCGCGATGTGCTCGTCCTGCGCGATGACCTCCTCGATCCGCGACGGCAGCGCCACGAGACCGGCCACGATCCGCCTGCCGTCGGCGACGGACAGATCCCGCACCCGCCCCAGCAGCAGCGCCAGCATGGCGAAGCAGGTGCTCATGTTGGTGACGGCCTTGGTGGAGGCGACCGACACCTCCGGGCCCGCGTGGAGGAACACGCCGCTGCCGCATTCCCGCGCGATGGCGCTGCCCACGGCGTTCACGGCGCCGATGACGCGCCCGCCCTTGCGGGCGAGCTCCTGCACGGCGGCGAGCGTGTCGGCCGTCTCGCCGGACTGGCTGACGGCGACGTAGAGCGTGTCGGGGTCGACGACCGGGTTGCGGTAGCGGAACTCCGACGCGGGCTCGGCGTCGGCCGGGATACGGGCCAGCTCCTCGACGAGGTTCGCTCCGATCTGCCCGGCGTAGTACGCCGAACCGCAGCCGATGAACTTGACGCGCCGGATCGACCGCAGATCGCGCGGCTCCAGCCGCAGGCCACCGAGCCGGGCGGTGGAGAACCGCTCGTCCAGCCTGCCCATCAGCGCGCGGCGCATGGCCTCGGGCTGCTCGGCGATCTCCTTGCGCATGTAGTCGGGGTGGCCGTCGAGCTGGTAGTCCGCGTCGGTGAGCTCGACCTCGGTGGGCGTCTTGTCGGTGCGCCGGGCCTGGAGCGTGCTGGTCCGGTAGTCGCCCGCCTTGAGCGTGGCCAGCTCGCCGTCGTCGAGGTAGACCACGCGCTGGGTGTGCCGGACGAGCGCGGCCACGTCGGAGGCGACGAACATCTCGCCGTCCCCGATGCCGAGCACGATCGGGCTGCCGTTGCGGGCGACGACGAGCTCCCCGGGACTGCGCAGGTCCAGCACCACGATGCCGTAAGCACCCTCGACCACCCGCAGCGCGCCGCGCACGGCGTCCTCGAGGGTCTCGGCGCCGTCGCGCAGCCGTGCGGCGATCAGGTGGGCGAGTGCCTCGGTGTCGGTGTCGGAGGCGAACTCGACGCCGTTCGCGGTGAGCTTGGCGCGCAGCGCCTCGGCGTTCTCGATGATGCCGTTGTGGACGACGGCGACCCGGCCCTCGCTGTCGGTGTGCGGGTGGGCGTTCGCGTCGGTCGGCTCGCCGTGGGTGGCCCAGCGGGTGTGGGCGATGCCGATGGGCGCCGGGTGGTTGTCGCCGACGAGGTCCCGCAGCTCCGCGACGCGGACGGCGGCCTTGGTCACCTTGAGCCGTCCGCGGTGGGCCAGCGCGACACCCGCCGAGTCGTACCCGCGGTACTCCAGCCGCTGCAGGCCCTCGAGCAGGATCGGCGCCGCTTGCCGCTGGCCGACGTAACCGACGATTCCGCACATGGAGCGCTCCTGGATCTAGGTCGTCCTAGGTTGTCCTAGGTTGTCGTGGTGGCGGTTGTCGTGGTGGCGAAGCCGCTGGTGAAGTGGCCGCAGACCGGCACCGCCGAGGCGGCCATGCCGCAGCTGCTCCGTTCAGCCGTAGACGATGCGGCGCAGCTGCCGCTCGGTGAGCGGACCGGCCGCGAAGGGACGGAACGCCAGCTCGGTGGTCAGCACCGCCCAAATCTGCGCGTTCTTCATCCCCCGCCCCTTCAGCTCGCGATGCCGGCGCCGGACGAACTCCTCGATGGTCTCACCGAAGAACGCGATGACGTCGGCGATCACGCGGGCGGCCGTGCCGTCCGGCAGGCCGGTCGAGCCGGCCACGTGCCGCACGAGCTCGGCGGGCAGCAGCTGTTCCATCCATCGGAGCCTCGCAGACCGCTGTTACGAAACCCAAAATCCTGTCCGATTTCGGGCAGAACTCACAGCTGCCGCAACACGAGTTGCACGATGGCCGCGACCCCGACCACCACGATCACGCCGCGCAACATCGTCGGCGAGAGCTTCCGGCCGACCCGCGCGCCCAGCCAGCCGCCGAGGATCGATCCGGCGGCGAGCAGCCCGACCACGGGCCAGCTGATCGGCGCGACGAAGGCGTAGATGGTGCCCGCCACGACGTTGACCACCGCCGCGAGCACGTTCTTGATGCCGTTGAGCCGCTGGATCGGCTCGGTCATGAGGATGCCCATGATCGCCATCAGCATCACGCCCTGCGCGGCCGTGAAGTAGCCGCCGTAGATGCCGACCAGAAAGATCATGGTGATGAGCAGGACGGCGCCCTTGCGGCCGGACTGCCCTCCGTCGCCGGCGCGCTCTTGCTTCTCCGCCCGCCTGCTCAGCACCCAGCTCGACACCCTGGGCTGCACGATCACCAGCACCAGGGCCAGCGCGACCAGGACCGGCACCACCGTCTCGAAGGCGTCCGGCGGCAGGGACAGCAGCAGGATCGTCCCGCCCACCGCTCCGAGCGCCGAGGCGGGGATGAACGTCAGCAGCCTGCGCAGCTGGCCCCGCATCTCCCTGCGGTAGCCGATCGCGCCGCTGATGCTGCCGGGGGCGAGGCCGATGGCGTTCGAGGTGGTCGCCGTGACGGGCGAGTACCCAAATGCCACGAGGACCGGGAACGTCACCAACGTTCCGGACCCGACCACCGTGTTGATCATCCCCGCCCAGACGCCGGCCAGCGCGATGAGAACGGCATGCCACCAGACCACGGACGGACCATAAGTGGCCGTGATCAGGGCCGCTCGCCCTGGGCGCGTATACAGTGTTCAGTATCACCATGCGCTGGTAGACCTCCACGTTTCGCTCGGCAGCGCCCGGGTAACCACGGGCCGAGCGACGCGAGGGAGGTACGAGTGGACACGACGACGTTGCGTGAACTGGCGACCACCAAGGGGCCATTCGCGTCGGCGTACTTCGACGACTCCCACGACACCGCGGACGCCGCGAAGCTTCTCGAGTTGCGCTGGCGGGAGGTACGCGAGCAGCTCGCCGATCAGGGGGCGCCCAGCGAGACGCTCGACGCGATGGAGTCCGCCGTCCGCGACAGCTCCCCGCCGGTCGGCCGGAGCGGCCGCGCGCTCGTGGCCGCCGCCGACCGCGTGCTCGTGGACCAGGAGCTCGACGCTCCCCCCGCACAGACCGTCGCCCGGCTCTCCGACCTGCCCTACCTGCTGCCGCTGGCCGAGCTCGGCGAGCTGCCACCGGCACACGTGGTGGTGGTCGTCGACCACGTCGGTGCCGACGTCACCGCCGTCGACCAGCACGGCCGGATCGTGGAGCAGGAGACCGTCGAGGGCTCGGACCACCCGGTGCACAAGGTGCGGGGTGGCGGCGCGGCCCACCGCGACCTGCAGTCGCGCACCGAGGAGACCATGCGCGCCAACATCGACCGGGTCGCCGAGCACGTCTCCACCACCGCTCGGCGCCTCGGCGCCGGCCTCGTCGTCCTGGCCGGTGAGTCACAGGCCCGCAAACAGCTGCACGATGCCCTGCCCGAACAGGTGCGGCGCACCACCACCGAGCTGCAGACCGGGGCGCGGCACCAAGGCGGTTCCAACGACGAGCTGCGCAGGCAGATCGACGAGCTGCTGGCCGACGCCAAGAAGGCGCGCCGCGCCGAGGTGCGCGAACGCTTCCGCGCGGCACTCGGGCAGCAGACCGGGCTCGCCGTCCAAGGCCTGGAAGCCACCACGACGGCATTGCGGGAAGCCAATGTCGAGACACTGATCGTCGGCGACCTGGGGGATGCCGAAGTCCTCACCGGGCCGGAACCGACGCTCGTCGGATCCCAGGAAGAAGAACTGAAGGCGCAGGGCACCGATGCACTCGCCCGGCGCCGTGCCGACGAGGCATTGGCCGTCGCGGCGATCGCGTCGGCCGCCGAGATCGTGTACGCCGATGCGTCCCTCGGGCTCACGGAAGGAGTGGGGGCGATCCTGCGTCATGATTGATCCGGGACGAGCCGCGGCCGGGGCGCCGCAGCGGACAAGATGAATGGCCGGTAAGACGCTGAGGTGAAAGTGACAAAGACAGAGCCTTCGTCGCAAGACGTGGGTGCCCAGGACGATATCGAGGTACGCCTCGGCGCGAACCTGGTCCACCTGCCCATCATTCGCTCGATCGCGGCCAACATCGCGATCCGCGCGGACTTCGATCTGGACGCGATCGCGGATCTGCGCCTGGCCGTGGACGAGGCATGCTCCACCCTCATCACCCGTGCGGTGCCCGGCAGCACCATGGTGTGCCGGTTCACCATCGACGGCGACGAGCTGCGGTTCCGCGGCGGCGTGCCCTCCGTTGACGACTCCGCGCCCAGCACGGCGTCGTTCGGCTGGAAGGTACTGACGACACTCGCCGACTCCGCCTCCTCGTGGGTGGAGCCGAGCTCGCAGAACGGGCAGCGCAACTGGGTACACGTCGAACTCGCGAAGCGAAAGCCGACTCTTACGTGACCGGAACGACGACACGCGGATCGCGCGGCTCCTCGGACGACTACGAGCACCTCACTCCGCTTTTCGAGGAACTCGTGACGCTCGATGACGATGATCCACGACGCGTCGCGTTGCGGGACGAGCTCGTGACGGGGCACCTGCCGCTGGCCGAGCACATCGCGCAGCGGTTCTCCGGGCGAGGAGTGGCCAAGGAAGACCTGGTGCAGGTCGCCAGGGTCGGGTTGATCAACGCGGTGGACCGGTTCGATCCGCGCCGCGGCTCGGACTTCCTCTCCTTCGCCGTGCCGACGGTGATGGGCGAGGTGCGCAGGCACTTCCGCGACACCGGCTGGGTCATCCGGGTGCCGCGCAGGCTCAAGGAACTGCACCTGTCGATCAACAACGCGAGTACACAGTTGTCGCAGAAGCTCGGCAGGGCGCCGACTCCGAGTGAGATCGCGCAGCACCTCGGCCTCACCCAGGAGGAGGTCTTCGAGGGCCTCGACGCGGGCAACGCCTACCACTCCATGTCGCTGGACGAGGTGCTCTCGGGCGACACGGAGAACCTCGCGCTCGGCGACACCCTCGGTGAGGACGACGCGGCGCTCGAGGGCGTGGAGAACCACGAGACGCTGCAGCCGCTGGTGAAGGAACTGCCGGAACGCGAGCGCAAGATCCTGGCCTTGCGGTTCGTGCACAACATGACCCAGACACAGATCGCCGAGCAGGTGGGCATCTCGCAGATGCACGTGTCGCGGCTGCTCGCGCGGACGCTCGCCAAGCTCCGCGAGGGGCTCGTCGAGGAGGAGTCCCGCGGCGCCGACGCCTGAGCCACGGCACCACCCGCCCGGGTGAGCGGCCAGCGTGAAGGGCGTTTCACCAGCTCACGCCGTGGGTAACCGCTGCCGTGGCGACGAGCGGCGTGCAGCGTTCCGGTGAGCCGGGCAGCGTCCGGCACACCGGCGGCCCGGCGCGCTTCACCGTCGAGCGACACGGCGGGTCGACGCCTCATTTGGAGCTGCGACTGGACCTCGGCGGCCGGCCGGTGTCCTGGCTCGTGGCCGACGGACCCCGCTTCGAACCCGGCGACAAGCGGCTTGCCCTGCGCGGCGACGATCAGCCGCTGCGCGACGCCGCCCACGTCTGGGACGCGGGGATGCTCGAGAACCGCGGTGCCGAACCGCTCGAGGACGGTCTCGCCCGCGGCAGGCTCACCCTGTGGTTCGGCGGCGCCCGGTTCGCCGGCGCGTTCAGCCTCGTGCGCACCCCCACGGGTGGCCAGGAACAGTGGCTGCTCAAGAAGGAGCCGGACGACGGGGTGCCCGGGTGACGTGGCGGGAACCGATGCTGGCCACGCTCACCGACCGGTACTTCTCGGACCCGGCGTGGGTGTTCGAGCGCAAGCTCGACGGCGTGCGCACCATCGCCGTGCGCACCGACGGCGGTGAACCCCAGCTGTGGTCGCGCAACCACCGACTGATGAACGCCGCCTACCCCGAGATCGTGGAGGCGCTCGCCGAGCAGGGCGGCGAGAGTTTCGTCGCGGACGGCGAGATCGTCGCGTTCGACGGCAGGCAGACCAGCTTCGCCAAGCTGCAGCCGCGCATCCATCTCACCGATCCGGTGCGTGCGCGGGCCACCGGCATCCAGGTCTTCTACTACCTGTTCGACCTGCTCTCCTTCGGTGGCACGGACGCGACGTCACTGCCGTTGCGTGGACGGCGCAAGCTGCTGGAGCGGGCGTTCGACTTCCGCGGCGCGCTGCGATTGTCGCGCTACCGCAACGCCGAGGGCGAGCGGTTTCTGCGCGAGGCGTGCGAGAAGGGCTGGGAGGGCCTGATCGCCAAGCGCGCCGACGCTCCCTACACCAGCGGCCGGTCGCGGCACTGGCTGAAGTTCAAGTGCGTCAAGGATCAGGAGTTCGTGGTGGGCGGCTACACGGATCCGTCCGGGTCGCGGGCCGGGTTCGGCGCCCTGCTGGTGGGTTACTACGACGACGGCGCGCTGCGGTACGCGGGCAAGGTCGGCGCCGGCTACACCGATGCCGCGCTGCGCACGCTCAAGGGCAGGCTCGACGACCTGGCGGTCTCCTCGTCGCCGTTCGCCGACCGCGTGCGTGAGCCGGGCAGCCACTGGGTCGAGCCGGAGCTCGTGGTGCAGGTCCGGTTCTCCGAGTGGACCGGCGACGGGCGGTTGCGTCATCCTCGGTTCACGGGCCTGCGCACCGACAAGCCCGCGGCGGAGGTGGTCAGGGAAACGCCATGAGCGACGTGTCGAGCGCCGGGAAACTCTTCTACCCCGCCGACGGCATCACCAAGGGCGACGTGGTGGCGCACTACCGCACCGTCGCCGACGTGATGGTGCCTCACCTGCGGGGCAGGCCGCTGACGCTGCGCAGGTATCCGGACGGCATCGACGCCGAGGGCTGGTTCCAGAAGGAGGCCTCGGCACACTTCCCGGAGTGGCTGCGGACCGAGCGGGTGCCCCAGCGGACCAAGCCCGGCGAGTTCGTCCGCCACGCCGTGTGCGACGACGCCACCACGCTGGAGTACCTGGCGAGCCAGGCGACCATCGAGTTCCACATCTGGCTGTCCAGAGTGGACAGTCTGGACAATCCCGACCTGCTCGTGCTCGACCTCGACCCCGCCGACACCACGGGACTTCCGGAGCTGCGGGACGTCGCCAGGCGGGCCCGGTCGTTGTTCGCCGGGATCGGACTGATGCCGTACCTGCAGACCACCGGTGGCCGCGGATTCCACATCGTGACGCCGCTGCTCGGCGACGCCGGGTTCGACGAAGTCCGCGAGCTGGCCCAGCGCGCGGCTCAGCGGCTCGCCGCCGAGGACCGAGATCGGCTCACCACGGCACAGCGCAAGGACAAACGTGGCCAGCGCATCTTCCTGGACACCAACCGCAACGCCTACGGGCAGACGTTCGTCGCGCCGTACTCGCTGCGGGCGCGGCCGGGCGCGCCGGTGGCCACGCCGATCGACTGGTCAGAGCTGGGCAAAACCGAGCCGGAGGGCTACCACCCCCGGCGGATCCGGCAGCGGCTGGCGCGCAAGAACGATCCCTGGCACGACATCCACGCGGACGCGGCGTCGGCCGCACGCGCACTCGAGAAGCTGAGCTGACGAAAGCAGGAGGCGGGCAGTGGCACGAGCCATCTGGAGCGGGGCGCTGAACTTCGGCCTGGTGACGGTGCCGGTCGAGCTGTACAGCGCGACCGAGGACCACACCATCCACTTCAGGCAGTTCCAGCGCGGCACGTCCGACCGCATCCGGTACCGGCGGGTCAACGAACGCACCGGCGAGGAGGTGCCCTACGACGAGATCGTCAAGGGCTACGACCTCGGTGGGGACGAGTACGTCATCGTCGAACCGGAGGAACTCGAGCAGATCGCGCCGGGCCGCTCACGCACCATCGACATCGACGCGTTCGTCGATCTCGACGAGATCGACCCGATCTACTTCCAGAAGACGTACTGGCTCGCGCCCGCGAAGGAGGAGTTCGGCCGCGCCTACAGCCTGCTGATCGAGGCCATGGACAAGACGAACCGCGCGGGCCTGGCCCGGTTCGTGATGCGCGGCAAGGAGTACATCGCCGCCGTCCGCGCGGGTGACGGCGTGCTCGTGCTCAACACGCTGCTCTTCCCCGAGGACATCCGGGTGCCGCAGAAGGAGATCAGCAAGCTCCCGGCTCCCGGCAACGTCAAGGAGAAGGAAGTCGACATGGCGGTGAGCCTGATCGAGTCGATGGCCGAGGAGTGGGATCCCGACGACTACCACGACGAGTACACCGAGCGCGTCAAGCAGCTGATCGAGGACAAACGCGCTGGCCGCACGGTGACTCCCGAGGAGGCACCGCCCGAGGCGACGAAGGTCGTGGACCTGTTCCAGGCGCTGCAGCAGAGTGTCGAGCGCAGCGCCAAGGGCCGCAAGAAGGACAAGGGCACGGGCAAGGCGGGCGCCGAGGCGAAGTCGTCGGGCGGCAGGTCCGGCAAGCGCAAGGAGGCCGAGCCGGACCTGTCCGAGCTGAGCAAGTCGGAGCTGGACAAGATGGCCCGCGAGCTGGACATCAAGGGCCGCTCGAAGATGTCGCGGGCCGACCTGGAGCAGGCCATCCGGGGCGCCTCGCCGCGAACCACCCGCAAGCGCGCCTCCTGAGCCGCCCGGGAGGCAATACGATCTCCTCGTGCGCAGGACCCGGTTGCCGACGCGGTTCCGTGCCGTGCTGCGCACCAGCCTCGGTCTGGCCGGGCTCGGGTTCCTGTCGAGCTTCGCCGGCGCCGGTGTGGTGTTCCTGCTGTTGCTGCTCGAAGGCGTCCCCGCGGAGGCCGGGAACAACAGCTGGATCATCGCCGTCTGCGCGGCGGGTTACGTGGTGCTCTCCGTCCTGATCGGCACGGCGTGGGCGGGTTACCTGCAACGACGCACCGCCGTCTGGTTCGTCCTCGGCCGCGCGCCCACGCGCGAGGAGGCCCGCCGCGCGCTGCGGCTGCCGGCCGACCTCGCCACGGTCAGCGGCACCCTGTGGTCCGGCGGCGTCGTGGTGATCGGCACGCTGACCGCGGTGTTCGGCACCTGGCTCGACGCCTTCGGGGTCGCGCTGGCCATCCTGCTCGGCGGGCTGGCGACGGTCAGCCTGAACTACCTCGCCGCCGAGTGGGTCGCCCGGCCGGTCATGACGATGGCCCTGGCCGCGGCCCCACCCGGCGACTCGCTCTCGACGACGGTGCTCTCGCGCCTGGTCGTGACATGGATGCTGGCCAGCGGCGCCCCGATGGCCGGGGTGCTCATCCTGGTGTTGCCGCCCGACATCGGCGACCGCGACCCGCGCTACAGCCTGATGGCGCTCTCGATCCTCGGGCTCGGGCTCGGTGCCCTGGCCACCGCACTACTGGCCCGCGCGGTGGCGGCGCCGCTGCACCGGCTGCGCCTGGCGCTCGAGCAGATCGCGCGCGGCCGGCGGGACGTCACCGTCGGCGTCGACGACGCCAGCGAGATCGGCTTGCTGCAGGCGTCGGTCAACGACCTGACCGCCGGGCTGCGCGAGCAGGAGCGGCTGCGTGACCTGTTCGGCAGACACGTCGGCGACGACGTGGTGCGGCACGCGCTGGAGCACGGCGCCTCGATGTCCGGGGACGTGCGTGACGTGACGGCGCTGTTCGTGGACGTCGTCGACTCGACGGCGCTGGCCGCGGAACTGCCCGCGGACGAGGTGGTGCGCAAGCTGAACAGCCTGTTCGCGTGCGTGGTGGACGCGGTGAGCACGCAGGGCGGGCTCGTGAACAAGTTCCAGGGGGACGCGGCACTGTGTGTCTTCGGCGCGCCGACGCGGCACGCCGACCCGGCCACCGCCGCTCTGAAGGCCGCCCGCGCCATCCGCGACGCGGTGGCCTCCTCCGGCGAGCTGGACCTCGGCATCGGGGTGGCCAGCGGGCCCGCGTTCGCCGGCCAGCTGGGCACGGCGACCCGGTTCGAGTACACGGTGATCGGCGACGCCGTGAACGAGGCGGCACGGCTCACCGAGCACGCCAAGCAGGCGCCGGGCCGGATTCTGGCCAGTTCCGCCGCGCTGTCGGCGGCCACGCCGTCGGAACGCGCGTTGTGGTGCCCGCACGGTGAGCTGCGGCTGCGGGGCCGTCCGGCACCGACCGAGGCGTGGACGACGCCGCCCGTCTCGGAGTGAGGCGGCCGGCCCGGCGTGCGTGATCGTCAGCCCGGCGTGACGGCAGGCCAGCGCAGGGCGGTGGCGCCCCACGTCAGCCCGGCGCCGAACGCGCTGACCAGCACGCGATCCCCGGCCTGCAGGCTGCCGTCGTTGACACCGTCGACCATCGCCAACGGAATCGACGCGGCACTCGTGTTGCCGGTGCGCTCGATGTTCACGACCAGGCTGTCGGCGGGCAGCCCGAGCTGTTTCGCGGTGCCCTGCAGGATGCGGATGTTGGCCTGGTGCCCGACGAACCGGTCGACATCGCTGACGGTCCAGCCGAGCTCGGCCATCACGGCCCGCGACGACTCGGCCATGCGGGCGGTCGCGTGCCGGAATACCGCCGGGCCCTGCATGTGGAAGTAGTGGTCGGCGGCGTTGTCCGAGGTCTTCTGCTTCGACCCGCCGGCCGGAATGACCAGCAGATCGGCCAGGTCGCCGTCGCTGTGCAGGTCGAACGGGCCGAGCGCGCCGAGCTCGTCGGGCTCGCCGCGGCGCAGCACCACGGCGCCGGCACCGTCGCCGAAGATCGGGACGGTGCTGCGGTCCCCGGGGTCGAGGAGCGTGGTGAACGCGTCGGCGCCGACCAGCAGCACCCGCTCGGCCGCCCCGGCGGCGATGAGCCCGGCCGCCGTGGCGAGCGCGTAGACGAACCCGCTGCACACGGCGTTGACGTCGAACGCCGCGACCCCGCCCAGGCCGAGCCTGCTGGCCACCTGGGGCGCGCTGGCCGGGCACAGCTGGTCGGGCGTGGCGGTGGCGAGGACGACGGCGTCGACGTGCTCGGTGTGGGCCGAGTGCAGGGCCCGCCGCCCGGCCTCGACCGCCATGTCCACAGTGGACATACCGGGCTCCACGACGTGCCGCTCGCGGATTCCGGTGCGCGTACGGATCCACTCGTCGGAGGTGTCCAGCCGCGTGGCCAGCTCGTCGTTGTTCACGACGCGCGGGGGCAGCCAGCCGCCGAGGCCGGTCAGCACCGCTACGCCGGGTCTGCTGTGCGGGGACACTTGCATCCTCCAGAAACCGAGTGCACACAAAACGGAGGAACGCCGCGGACGCCCTCCCACCTTGTGTATGGGCTACTTTTCGGTAGAGGCTGTGCTTGTGAACTATGTCTCATCCAGGGTATGCCGAAGTGCGAAAGAGGACGAGACCTGACCGCTGTCCGGGCTAGAAACAACCGCATGACCGTCCTCGGCCGGCGCGCGCTCAACCGCGCCCTCCTCGCTCGCCAGCACCTGCTCGAGCGTGCGGACATGCCCGCGCTCGCGATGGTGGACCACCTCGTCGGCATGCAGGCGCAGGCACCGTTCCCGCCGTACTACGGCCTGTGGACCCGGCTGCGCGGGTTCGAGCCCGGCGAGCTGTCGGCGCTGCTGCTGGACCGGAAGGTCGTGCGCATCGCCGTCATGCGCGGCACCGTGCACCTCGTGACCGCCGCCGACGCCCCCGAGCTGCGCGCGGCCGTGCAGCCGGTGCTCGACCGCGACCTGCGCCGGGTGGGCGCGCTGGACCTCGACACGGTAGCGGCGGAGACCCGGAAAATCCTTGCCGAACGGCCGTACCCCACCACCGAGCTCGCCCGCGAACTCGCCCGCCGCCTGCCCGGCCACGACCGGTCGGACCTCATGCTCGCCGCGCGTGCCCTGGTGCCGCTCGTTCAAGTGCCGCCACGGGCCGTGTGGGGTCGCGCCGGGCAGCCGACGTGCGCGACCTTGCAGGACTGGCTCGGCGTGGACGTGCCCGAGCGCCCCGGCCTGAAGCAGCTGGTCTTGCGCTACCTCGCCGCGTTCGGGCCCGCGACCGTCCGCGATGTCCAGGCGTGGTGCGGGCTCACCCGGCTCGCCGAGATCGTCGACCGGTTGCGGCCGCGGCTGCGCGTCTTCCGCACCGACGACGGCAAGGAGCTGTTCGACCTCCCCGACGCACCACGCCCCGATCCGGACACGCCCGCGCCGGTGCGGTTCCTGCCCGAGTTCGACAACCTGCTGCTCTCCCACGCCGACCGTACGCGGGTCATCAGCGACGAGTACCGCAAGCGCATCTCCACCCGCAACGGCATAGCACCGGCGACGATCCTCGTCGACGGCGTCATGTGCGGCCGGTGGAAGATCATTCGCGACAAGGAGAAGTCCACTCTGGACATCGAGCCGTTCGAACGGCTGTCCGGTCCAGACCGTGCCGCACTGTCCGAAGAGGGCAGCCGGCTGCTCCGGTTCGCCGAGCTGCCGGACGGCGAGGTCCGCTTCTCACCCGCCGGCTGACGGGTTCACCGGCGTGATCTCCGCCTGCTTGCCCGGCGGCAGACCGACCAGGGAGATCGCCCCGACCGCACCGGCGTACAGCATCTCGGTGGGGCAGGTGAGCACGTTGCCGAGCGTGGTCAGTGTGCCGTCTCCACCGGCCGGCGCACCGGGCGGCGGCGCGGGCGTCGGCTCGCTCACCGCGGTGGTGTCCGGCACGTGGACGGCGATGCTGAGTGGCAGGTCGCGCGACGACCCGCCGACCGCGAGGGTGTGGTCGCCGGCCGCGCGGACCCACCGGTGCGATCCGGTGTCCCAGTGCGCGAGCGAGCGTTCGTCGAGCTCGAACCGCACCTGCCGCGTCTCGCCGGGCCGCAGCGTGACGCGCTGGAACCCCTCGAGCCGCTTCGGTGGTTCGCCACCGGTGTTGGGCCTGCCGACGTAGAGCTGCGCAACCTCGGTACCGGCACGTCGGCCGGTGTTGGTGACGTTCACCGTGACGGTGTCGCCGTCGGTACGCAGGTCGGAGTAGGCGAACGTGGTGTAGGACAAGCCGTGTCCGAACGGGAACAGTGGCTCGATGCCCTCCCGGTCGTACCAGCGGTAACCCACCGCGAGACCCTCGTCGTAGCGGCCACCGGGAAACCGCGCCGGGTCACTGGTGGGCAGGTCCGCGAGCTCGGCGGGGAACGTCACGGGCAGGCGACCCGACGGCTCGGCATCTCCGAAGAGGACGGACGCCAGCGCGGCGCCGTACTCCTGTCCCGGGTACCACGACGCGACGACGCCCGCGACGTCGTCGAGCCACGGCATGGCCACCGGTCCACCGGTGTTGAGCACGACGACCGTGTTCGGGTTGGCGGCGGCCACCTTCTCGATGAGCCCGTTGTCCTGTGCGGACAGAGCAATGTCCTTGTTGTCCTTGGATTCCGTCGACCACTTGCCGACGACGACCACGGCCAGATCGGACTCGGCGGCGACCTCGTCCGCGTGCCGTCCGGCGTCGAACCGCACCTCGACGCCGTCCTGGTCGGCCCGGCGGGCGATTCCGTCGAACGGCGTGACGATGGACCGCGCGATCACGTGCGGGCTTCCGCCGCCCGAGCCGATCACGCCGGACCCGGCTGCCTCACCGAGCACGGCGATCGAGCGCCGGTTCTGGATCGGCAGCACCGCGTCGTCGTTCTTGAGCAGTACCATGCCGCGTTCGGCCACCCGCCGCGCGACGCCCGCGTTCTCCGGCGTCGTCACGATGTCGTCGGGCGATCCGGTGGCAGGACGGTCGAACAGGCCGTGCCGGAACATCGGGCGCAGGATGCGCGACACCATGTCGTCGAGCCGGGCCGTGGGCACCGCGCCGGTCGCGACACCGAAACGCAGCCGCGGACCGAACAGGCAGCCACCGGGCATCTGCAGATCCATGCCTGCGTTGGCGGCGGCGTAGCTCGCCTGGGTGGCGAACCAGTCCGACGTCACGAAACCGTCGAAACCGAACTGTCCCTTGAGGACCTGGTTGAGCAGATAGCTGTTGTTGCAGGCATGGACGCCGTTCAGCCGGTTGTATCCGCACATCACAGACGCCACGCCCGCGTCCACAGTGTCCTGAACGGGTGCGAGATAGATCTCCTGCAGGGTTCGTTCGTCGACGACGGCGTTGTCGGCCGGCGTGTTGCGCAGGGTCTCCTGGTTGTAGGCGGCAAGGTGCTTGGCCTGGGCGAGCGCGCCCGCGTCCTGGATGCCGCCGACCTGGGCGGCGGCCAGCTCGCCGACCAGGTGCGGATCCTCGCCGAGGGTCTCGAAGGCCCGCCCGGCGCGGGGGTCGCGGAGCAGGTCGACCGTGGGTCCGAGCACGACGTTGGCGCCCTTGCCCAGCACCTCCCGCGCGATCACGCCGCCGTACTCGGCCGCGAGCTCCCGGTCCCACGACGCGGCGAGCGCGAGCGGCGCGGGCAGCTGGGTGACGCCGGTGTGGCTGTTGCCGACGCCGGCCGGACCGTCGGAGAGCCCCAGTTGCGGAATGCACAGCCGCGGGATGGCCGGCACCAGGCCCGCGTAGGTCGGGCCCACGAACTCGAACGGACCGGCCGCACCATGTACGAGGCCGAGCTTCTCGTCGAGCGTCATCCGGGACAGGACCTGCCCGACCTTCTCCTCGACGGGCGCGTCCGACCCGACCCACGGACAGCCGGGTTCGGGTGCCGCCTGCGCGACCGGGGTGGCCGCGAGCAGCGCCGTGGTCATCAAGGGGGTGAGCAGCAGGCTCAGGCCACGCCGCATGGAGCCGCCTTCCGTCGACCAGCCGGAACGTGAGACAGCTTCACATATAGCGGAGGGAACTACCAATCCGAACGCAGGAGATCGCCCATCCGGCCGTCCCCGAATCCACGCGCGTCGTCATCGCCCCGGTCCCGATCACCGCCGTACCGTCCGTCGCTGTCCCGGTCACCGTCGTAGCGGAGGTCGCCGTAGGACTGCCCATCGTGGAAGGAGCCGGCCCACCGGCCGAGATCACGCGCGAACGGTTCGGCCATCGCCAGCACGTGCTCGCGGGCGCGGTCGGCGGACGTGTCCGCTCGGGCCACGGGCAGCCGCACATCGGGCAGCGGATCGGGCCGCTGCTCCTGGGCGACGACGATGTCCGCGGACTGCGGCTCCGGCTCGGGCGCCGGTTCGGGTTCGGTGTCGACCGGCGTGGCAGCCTGCGGGGCTGGAACGGGGCGCGGCTCGGGGACGTCCTCGGCGATCACCGGGGGCGGGGCGGGCGGTTCGGCGACCGCGACCGGGCCCCGGGTGGGCACGCCGCTGGCGATGACGGTGGAGCCGCCGCCGTCGCTCTTGACACCCTCGAAGACGCCACTCAGCGCCACGATTCCCATGAGCACGAACGCGGCGAGACTCGCGACTCCGGAGCGGTTGAGGCCGCGACCACCCGGCTCGGCGTCCTCGATGCCCTGAGTGGGCACGGAGGCACTGATGATCCCGGTGCGGTCGAGCAGCGCGGCGTCGTGCGGTGTCCGGCGCAGGACCGTGGGCGCCATCAGTCCCTCCATCAGCACATGTCCCAGGAATGCGGCCCACAAGGCCCGCCCGCTGTCTACTCGCCCCGCGCGTCCGTTGTCACGAGGCCACCCCGGGTCCATCGGCAACAAGACTCGATGGAGTGAAGTGCTGTAACGGAAATGGCGCCGAATCGCGATCCGGGAGCGCATAGGCTCGAGGTGACCACTCGGCCGGGGTAGAGCGGGCGGGTCGGCTACCGGTGCGCTCTACTGCACGTTGCCCCGATCAAGATTCCCCCGATCGGCGCATCACACCACAGGCCAGGTGGCCGTCTCTCCTCATGTAAGGCCGCCGGGACGGAGGCGGCACCGGGCAGACGGGAGTGTGCCGTGCGCTACGACGTCGTACACCAGAGCCAGTTCGTGTACCTCAACGGCTGCAGCACGCCCGTGCTGTCCCGGCTGTCCTACCGGGCGAACGACCCGTTCACCGTGTCGCTCGCCTTCCGGATCGACGGCGACGAGTGGGTCGAGTGGGACTTCGCCCGCGAGCTGCTGCTGACCGGGCTGACGGAGCCGTCGGGGATCGGGGATGTCCGCGTGCGGCCGGACCTGGCCACGGACGACGACTACCTGGTGCTCGAGCTGGAGTCACCGGACGGCTACGCCGTGGTGGAGATCGACGTGGGCGACGTCGAACGCTTCGCCGACGCCGCGACCGCGATGGTGCCGCCGGGAACGGAGAGCGACCACCTCGACCTGGACGCGCTCATCGCCGACCTCACCACGGCCCGCCCCTGACGCTCCGGGAGGGCGGCACGCGGCGGCCGTGGTGACCTGGCCGGCAGACACGGCGACGTGGACAGCAGACATGGCGACGCAGGCGGCAGACACGGCGACGTGGACAGCAGACACGGCGACGCAGGCGGCAGACACGGCTACCTGGCCGGCACACACGGCTCACCGGGTCAGCCGCAGGCGCCCTTCGACCGCAGCACACGCTCGAGCGACTCGGTCACCCGCTGCTCGGGCAGCTCGCCGGACTGAACGGCCCGTTCGAGCCGGTCGAGGACCGGTCCGACCGTGCCGCCGGACGACCACAGCGCCTGGTCGGCCCCCGCCTGGAGCGCGCGCAGGACGGCCTCGGGAAGCGGGTAGCGGTCGGAGATGGCGCGCATGGCGCCGAGGTCGTCGGTGACGACGGGACCGTCGAAGGCGTAGTCGGTGCGCAGCAGCTCGTACGCCGCGGGCGACAGCGAGGCGGGCTGCCCCTCGGTCAGCCCGGGCACGTTCAGATGGCCGACCATCACGCCGGTGGTGGGGCCGTACTCGTCGATGCGCTCGTAGGGCTTCAGGTCGTGCTCGCGCAGTTCGGCCAGCGGCGGCGTGCGAACCAGGCCCTCGTGCGAGTCGCCGCTGGCGTTGCCGTGGCCCGGGAAATGCTTCACCACGGGCTGGATCCCGGCGGCGGTGAGGCCGTCGGCGAACGCCTTCGCGTACTCGCGCGCGACGGCGGGGTCGGTGCTGAACGAACGGTCGCCGATCGCTTCGTCGGCGGGTTCGTCGGTGAGATCGACGCTGGGGGCGTAGTCGACGGTGACCCCGAGCTCGCGCATGGCCCGGCCACGCTCCTCGGCGAGCGCGCGCACCTCCTGCGGTGACATCGTCTGCGCCATCTCACGGGCGCTGGGGATGTCGCCTTCGAGCTGGTCGAGGCGCTGGACGCGACCGCCCTCGTCGTCGATGGCGACGGACACCGGCACGTTCGCGGCATCGTGGACGCGGTCGAGCGCGTTGCCGGTGAACAGGTCGGTCTCGTTGCCGCCGATGAAGATGCCGCCGACCTGCTCGGTGCGTACCAGCTCGGTGGCCGCCGCCGGATCGCTCGGCTCGACCCCGACGACGACGAGCTGCGCGACGCGCTCGCGGGCGGACATGTCCGCCACCACCGGGCCGCAGTCCGGCCCCGGGGCCGCCTGCGGGCGGGAGGGAGCGGCCGATTCGCTCGACGGAGCGGAGGCCGACGTGGGCGGCGGCTTCGAGGCCGCGGACCCCGGGCTCGGCGGGTTCTGGGTCTCGGTGCCGGAGGTGCCGCATCCGACGAGCAAGGATCCGAACAGGGTCGCCATCAACAAACGCTTCATCGCTGCCCCACGGTACGTCGTGCGGCCGCGCTGCGCTGCTTCTCTCCCCGGCGCGGGGGTCGCGGCGCGCCCGGATGCGCGTCCCACGGCGGCGCCGGTGCGGTCGTTGCGTGGTGGCGTGGTGACGCGCGCGGGCCGCCTGCACCGGTGCTGACGGCCCGCCTCGCCTGCGAAAGCGGGCACCGGCGAACGATCACCTCCCGGGCGAATGTGCCTGGTCAGCAGCAGTGCTGCCGACTGACGTCGGGTGCGGGCAGCGGACAACGCGACCTTCCGTGTCCCATCGCGCGCGACGGCGTGGGGCACCAACCGGCCGCCATCACGCCGGTGGTGTGCTCGACATCCCGGCCGACGGATGCCGTGTCGGTCACGTTTGCCGACGCATTCGCCTACTCCGGCGGCCGTCGAGGCTGACTCCGGGTGGTCCGTTCGCACCGAGCCGGCATCCCGGGCCGGCCGCCCGCAGCCGCGATGCCATGGCCGTGGCGCGCACGCGTGCGCGCGACCAGGTGCGGTCCGGCGGCACGGCGTCGCCAGTTCGCACCACGGCGTTGGTGATCGCGAGTGGACCGTTGCGACCGCCCGGCCGGGCCGGTGTGGCGATGCCGTGCGCCCGCGCACCGGCTCGTTACTCCACCGGTCTGCCGTATCTTCGCCGCGCCTGCTCCGTACCGTCCATCCGCTCGATCACGAGCGTGCTCGGCGCATGCCGCCGCGCGTGCCCGGCCGCGATCCGGACGGCGTCGCGTTTGCGGCAGTGCCGGGACAGCACGCTGCCGTCCCGGACGACGAGCCAGGTCAGGGAATCGGGCGAGAAGCGGAACTGCACGAGAAACCGGTCCATGGGCGTCCTCTCGACGGGCGTTGCGTTACTGCAACGATATCGCAATACTGAAATTCCATGCTGGCAGTTCCCGTCCACCGCTGTGATAGTGATCGGAGGAAACACGGAGGAGCAGCAGATGTCAGGCCGCCTCGACGCACGTCGGCTCTACGACGCACTCGACGCCCAGCGCCGAGCGCGCGACCTGTCGTGGCGGCAACTCGCCGACGAAGCGGGAGTCAGCCCGTCGTTGCTCAGCCGCATGGGCAACGGGCAGCGTCCCGACCTCGACGGCTTCATCGCGCTCGTCCAGTGGCTCGGCGCGCCGGCGGAGGATTTCATGCTCCGGCCCGACGAGAAGTCACCCGGGCGTGAGGAGCCCGCGCTGGAAACCCAGCTCGCGATGCTGTTGCGGGCCAGGGACGACCTGCCGGACGCGGACAAGGAATACCTGCTCGAGATCGTCAGCGCCACGATGCGACGTATCAAAATGGACCGTCAGGGGAGATGAGACGTGCCTCTACGCCGTGGATTCAAGGCGTACGCCCAGCGGCTCGCACTCGACGTGCGCGAGGAGATGGGCATCGGGGTCTTCGCTCCCCTCGACCCGTACGCGCTCGCCGAGCTGTACGGCATCGCGGTGTACGACCTCAGCGACCTGCCGCTGCCCGCGGAGGTGCTACGGCACGTCACGGGCCCGGCGGCGGATGCGTTCTCCGGTGCGCTGATCGCGGTCGGCACCGGGCGCGTCATCGTCGAGAACCACGCCCACGACATCACACGCAGACGGTCGACCATCGCCCACGAGATGGCACACGTACTGCTCGAGCACGAGTTCGGCCTGCTGCTGACCGGGGCGAGCCTGTGCGGCTCCACCTCGGCGACGGTCGAGCAGGAGGCCGCCGAACTCTCCGGTGAGCTGCTCGTGCCACGCGACGCCGCGCGGATGGCGGCCTTCCGCGGTTGGACCGACGCGACCGTCGCCCGCTACTTCCGGGTCAGCAGGCGGATGGCTCGCTGGCGGCTCAACGCCACCGGCGCTCGTCGCATCGTGGGCCGCTACCACGCCAAAATCCCGCGGCCACTATCCCTTGGCGTGACGGTCTGATGTGGACGGTTTCCGGCACGACGGTGTGCCGCGACACGAGCCGCCACGACACGCGTGGCCGCCACCCTGCGTGCGCGACGCGAGCAGCCACGACCGGCACCGGCACTTGCGTCGAACACGCCGCCGCCTTACGGCATCCGGCGCTGATATTCCTCCACGGCCAGCGTCCCCGCCGACCGGATGTGGTCTTCACAAGCCCGGCGCGCGGCGTCCGGGTCGCGCTGGTCCGCGGCGGCGTCGGCGATCCGGCGAAGCTGCCGCAGGGACAGCCGGACCCGCTCGTCGTCCTTGAAGGCGTAGTGACGGAACTGGCCGATCCGGACGTGGACGCCGGCCAGGTCGGCCTGCAACACCTGATTGCCGGCACCCTCCAGCAGGATCTCGTAGAAGCGGTCCTTGAGCCGACCCCGCTCGGCCAGGTCGGCGTCGAGCATACGGCTCTCCATCAACGCGACGTGGTCCAGCAACGCGGCGGCCTGCTCGTCCGACGCTCGGGCGGCGAAGAGCTCACCCGCGAGACCCTCCAGCGAGCCCCGCACCTCGTAGATGGACCGGATCTCGTGCGCGGTGAGCACGGCGACGATGGGCCCGCGGTGCGGCCGCATCGTGATGAGGCGTTCGGCTTCGAGCTGGCGAAGCGCCTCCCGGATCACGGTGCGGGACACGCCGTAGCGCGCACACAACGCGCTCTCGGTCAGCCGATCCCCGGGACGCAGCCGCTGTTCGAAGATGTCCATCCTGAGCAGCCGCACGACTTCCAGGCGAACCGGTGCCGCAGTGCGCTCCACCTTGACCACCGCTCCGTCGTCGACCGGCGCCGCGTACTGCGTGGCGCCTGCCGGCCAGCTGCTCATCCGGTCGCTCCCCCGTTGTGGTGTACGCCTCTTGATTGTATGACGGTAGTACCGTCACCATGGCGATGGCGCGTGCGGTGATGCTCGTCACGGCCGACCGGGTGTCGTTCGACCGCCGCTCGGACCAAAGGAGGTCTGATTGCTAGACAGTGCTCGGATCGAGGAAGCCAAGGCCGCGTGCCTGCTGGCCGCCGAAGCGGAGCCGACCCCGTCCGCCGAACTCGTGAACTCGTGGCGACGCAGTCACGCCGCACTGGGCGCCCCGACCAACGTGCGTGACGTACCGCGCGTGGCCGAGGACGTCCTCGACGCCCAGCTGCTGGAGATGTTCCGCGCGCCGCTGCAACGGTTCGCCGAAACGCTGCACGGCACCGGGCTCGCATTGCTGCTGTCGGACCCGAGCGGCCGGATCCTGGAGCGGTGGTCGAGCGACAGCACTGCCGAGCGGCATCTGGAGAGCGTCGGCACGCTGCGAGGCGCGGTGCTGTCCGAGGAGGCGGTCGGGACCAACGGGGTCGGGACCGCCCTGGCGACCGGCCACCTCGTCCAGGTGCGTGGTCCGGAACATTTCGCGGACTTCTACCGCAGCGCCATGTGCACCGGGGCTCCGGTACGGCATCCGCTCACCGGACGGACGCTCGGCGCCGTCACGCTCTCGTGCGAGGTCGCACCGCGGGCCGAGCTGCTGCCTCCGCTGCTGCACACGGTCACCACGCAACTGCAGCAGCACGTGCTCGAGGTCGAGCGCCCCGCGTCGAGGCGCGCGCTGGAGACGTTCGTGAGCATGGCCAGTTCCCGCACCGAGCCCGTGGTCGTGCTCGGCCCCCGCGGGCTGGTGATGCAGAACGCCCAGGCGAGCAGGCTCAGCCACGAGCACATCGCGGAGATCCAGGCGGTCTGCCGCGACATCCGCCCCACCGGCGGCAGCGCCAGGCGGGTGCGGACCGACAACCTCACCCTCGAGGTGAGCTCGTCGGAGCCCGGCAACCACCTCGTGGTCATCCGGTCGGCGCCGCTTCCCGTGCGCACCAGCACGGGCACGGCCCGGGCGACGCCGGCGTTGGTGGGACGCAGCCCCGACTGGCTGGCCGCACTGCAGGAGGTCGCCCGGGCGCGGCTGGAACGCTCACCGCTGACACTCGCCGGCGAGCCAGGCGTCGGGAAGCTGTCCGTGGCCCTGGGTGTTCCCTACGTCCCGGGGCGGGTCCCCGCCGGATACACCGTGCTCGACTCCGCCGAGAGCCACGTCATGGGTTCCCGCGAGTGGCTGCA
The DNA here is from genome assembly GCF_042685745.1 of Prauserella oleivorans. NCBI lineage: Bacteria > Bacillati > Actinomycetota > Actinomycetes > Pseudonocardiales > Pseudonocardiaceae > Prauserella > Prauserella oleivorans. The sequence continues at coordinate 514,448 of NZ_JBHUNT010000001.1, forward strand.
GAAGGTCGCGGGCGCGATGCGGTCGGGCGACACGGTGTGTGTGCGGGCGGCCGAGACGCTCGACCGTGCCACCCTGGCCGGGCTGCGGTCGGTGCTCGACACCGGCGCCACGTCCGTCGTCACGTTGTCGACGGCCGATGAGCGGGAGGCGGAGGACTTCGCGGTGAGGCTGGGCGGCAACCGCGTCGTCTGGCTGCCGCCGCTGCGCGACCGGGTGGCCGACATCCCGGAGCTGTGGAATGCCTTCGCCCGCACCGCGGCGCCCACGGCACGGCTCGTGCTGAGCGAGGACGCGCTGCGGGTCCTGCGCGGACACCGCTGGCCGGGCAACCTCGTCGAGCTGCGATCCCTGGTCGAGCGCCTGGCCGCCTCCGGCGCGTCCGGCCCGGTCGAGCCCGGCGACCTGCCCGCCTCGCTGCGGACGGAGGATCCCGCGCTGCCACTGATCGAGCAGGTCGAGTTGCGCGCGATCCGGCAGGCCTTGCAGGAGGCGGGCGGCAACCGGGCGAAGGCGGCGGAGATCCTCGGCATCTCGCGAGCGACGATCTATCGCAAGATGAAGAGTTACCGCCTGACGGCCTGACCGGGCCCGCCGGTCGTCATTGCGCGAGGTAGCCGCCGTCGATGACGAGCTCGGACCCCGTCATGAAGCTCGACTCGTCGCTGGCCAGGTACACGGCCCCGTAGGCGATCTCCTCGGGCAGGCCGGGCCGTCCCATCGGGGTCTGGCTCACGACGTAAGCGTTGACGTCCTCGTCCTGCGCGTCGGTGAGCGGGGTGGCGATGAAGCCGGGATGCAGCGAGTTGACCCGGATGCCGTCGCGCGCGTGGGTGATCGCCACGTTCTTCGACATGGTGCGCACCGCACCCTTCGTCGCGTGGTAGGCATGTGCGCCCGCCACCGCGGCCGACCCCCAGATCGACGACACGTTGACGATGGACCCGCCGCCCTGCGCCAGCATGTGCGGGATCACGGCACGCATGCCGAGCCATGTTCCGGTCTGGTTCACCGCGACCACGCGGTTCCAGTCGTCGATGCCGAGCTCGTGGGCGGGTTCGTAGGTGATGATCCCGGCGTTGTTCACGAGCGCGTCGACCCGGCCGTGCCGCGTGACCACGTCGTCGACGACCCGGGCCCAGTCGTCCACACTCGACACATCGAGCTGCTGGTACTCGATGCCGGAGCCGATCTCGGCGTAGTCGCCTGCCTTGCCGCGACTCGTGGCGATCACCGTGGCGCCCTCTCGGGCGAACACCTCGGCGATCGACCGGCCGATGCCTCGGCTGGCTCCGGTGACGACGGCGACTTTGCCTGCCAAGCGGGGCATTGACTCCTCCTGATGAACGACCGATGCGGTGGGCGAACGGACTCGCCCTTGCGGCGCGCTCGTGCGCTCGAGACGAGTGTGGGGGCGGCGCGCCACTGCCGAGTGCGTCACTTTGAGAGCGCGGTGTCGCAATCTGCGACGCCTGTCGCATCCGGCTCCCGTTCCGGATCAGGGTGGGCACGTGCCCGACAGGACGGCACCCGCGCGCCGACTTCCGCCGCGGTGACCGTGACCGGATGGTCAGGGAGATGACGTGCCATGACTGAACCCGAACCGCAGGACCTCCTCGGCCGGATCTACGCGCAGTGGGCGGTGGAGATGGCCAGGTATCCGGACATGTCCACCGAGCTGCTGCGCATCGTCTTCGACGACTGGCAGCGGGCGACCGCCGAGCCGGAGGACGTCACCTACCGGCACACCGAGTTCGGTGGCGTGCCCGGCATCCAGGTGCGCCCCCTGGGTGCCGACAGCTCGCGGATCCTGCTGCTGATGCACGGCGGCGGGTTCGCGCTCGGATCGTCCGCGAGCCACCGGAAACTGGCCGGGCACCTGGCGAAGGCGTGTGGTGTGGAGGCGTTCGTGGCCGACTTCCGCCTCGCCCCCGAGCACCCCTACCCCGCGGCGATCGAGGACGGCCTCAGCGTCGTCGACGCGCTCGTCGCCCGCGGCCACGCGATGCGCGACATCACGCTGGCCGGCGACAGCGCGGGCGGGAACCTGGTGATCGCGATGACGCTGCGGCTCATGGCGGCGGGCCGGGAGCTGCCGCGCCAGGTGCTGACCATGTCGCCTTGGCTGAACATGGAGAACAACGGCGCCACCCTCGACACCAACGACGCCACCGACTTCCTCATCGCCAAGGAAGGCCTGCAGGCGAACATCGACCGCTACCTGGGCGGAACCGGTGTCGAGCCGACCAATCCGTTCGTCAACCCGCTCTACGCCGACCTCACCGGATTCCCGCGGCTCTACATCACCGCCGGTGACGTCGAGTCGCTGTACGACGACAGCGTCCGGCTGCACGCGCTGGCCGAGAAGTGCGGCGTCGACGTCACCTTCACCGTCGGCGAAGGCCAGCAGCACGTCTTCCCGTTCCTGGCGGGCCGGCATGAACGCGCCGACCAGGAGATCGCGGCGATGGCCGCCTGGTACGCGGCCGGTTACGAAGCCTGACTCGCAGCAGCAACTCCCACTCCCCATTTCGACCTCGAGGAAGCGACATGACCGAGCAACACGTGAGCGACACCGACGTCGACGCCGTCGTCATCGGCGCGGGCTTCTCCGGCCTGGCGATGCTGTACCACCTGCGGGAGATCGGGCTCGACACCCGCATCGTGGAGGCCACCGACGGCGTCGGCGGCACGTGGTGGGTGAACCGCTACCCCGGCGTCCGCACGGACAGCGAATTCCACTACTACTCCTTCTCCTTCTCCAAGGAGGTGCGCGAGGAGTGGACGTGGACCGAGCGCTACCCGTCGGGCAAGGAGGTGCTGGCGTACCTCAACTTCGTGGCCGACCGGCTCGACCTGCGCAAGGACATCCTGCTGAACTCCCGCGTGCGCTCGGCCGTCTGGGACGAACCGACCAACCGCTGGTCGGTGCACCTCGAGGACGGGCGCACGCTGACCGCCACGTACGTGGTCAGCGGCATGGGCGTGCTGTCGCAGCCGATCTACCCGGACATCCCCGGCATCGACAGCTTCGCCGGCGAGCGGTACCACACCGCGGAGTGGCCGCGGGAGGGCGTCGACCTGTCCGGCAAGCGGGTCGGGCTCATCGGCCTCGGCGCGTCCGGCATCCAGGTGGTGCCGGTGGTCGCCGAGCAGGCCGGTGAGTTCTACGTGTTCCAGCGCACGCCGAACTACGTGGTCGAGACCAACAACGACAAGGTCACCGCCGAGTGGATGCAGTACGTGCGCGACCACTACGACGAGATCTACGAGAAGGCCGCCAACCACCCGTTCGGTGTGGCGATGGAGCCCGCCGAGCACAGCGCGCTGGAGGTCGACGCCCAGAAGCGCAAGGAGATCTTCGAGAGCAAGTGGAACGAGGGCGGGTTCCACTTCGCCAACGAATGCTTCACCGACCTGGCCAGCAACCTCGAGGCCGCCGAACTGGCCTCGGAGTTCATCCGTTCCAAGATCCGGGAGATCGTGAAGGATCCCGAGACCGCGGAACTGTTGTGCCCGAAGGACTACGCGTTCAACGGCAAGCGGGTGCCGACGGGGCACAACTACTACGACACCTTCAACCGCGACAACGTGCACCTCGTCGACGTGAAATCGACGCCGATCTCCGAGGTGACCCCGCGCGGCCTGCGGGTGGGCGACACTGACTACGAGCTCGACGTGCTCATCTTCGCCACTGGATTCGACGCGATGACCGGCACTCTGACGGCGATCGACATCGTCGGCCGCGACGGCCTGGTCCTGCGCGAGAAGTGGGAACGCGAAGGGCTCCGGAGCAACCTCGGCATTTCCGTGCACGGGTTCCCGAACTTCTTCATGTCGCTGGGCCCGCAGACGCCGTACTCGAACCTGATCGTGCCGATCCAGCTGGGCGCGCAGTGGTTGCAGCGGCTGCTGGTGTGGGCCAGGCGCAACGGCGTCGAGCAGATCGAGGCAACCCGTGAGTCCGAGGACTGGTGGGCCGAGGAGACCAACCGCGCGGGCGAGGCGACGGTCATGGCGTCCGAAGGCGAGAAGGCCGGTGCCTGGTTCCTCGGCCACAACGTACCCGGCAAGGCGAGGGCGTTTCAGGTGTACATGGGCGGCGGCCAGATCTACCAGGACTTCTGCCGCCAGGCCGAGCAGGAGGAGTACCGCTCGTTCCGGGCCGACCTCCAGCGACAGGCAGCCGTCAAGTGACCCGATCCGAAGGGAGTCCAGCGGAGATGACAGGCCGGCTGGCAGGCAAGACCGCCATTCTCACCGGTGCCGCGTCCGGCATGGGACGCGTGACGGCGGAGCTGTTCGCCCGTGAGGGCGCGTCGGTGGCCCTCACCGACGTCAACGACGACGGCGGCAAGGCGGCGGTCGAGGAGATCACCGCCGCCGGTGGTGAGGCCGGGTACTGGCACCTCGACGTCAGTGACGAGTCGGCGATCGAATCGGTGTTCGCCGACATCGTGTCGCGCTTCGGCAAGCTCGACATTCTCGTCAACTGTGCCGGGGTGATGGGGCCGGACAAGCCGACCCACGAGGTGTCCGAAGAGGACTTCGACGCGCTGTTCGCCGTCGACGTCAAGGGCGTGTTCTTCTGCACCAAGCACGCGGTGCCGCACATGATCGCGACCGGGAAGGGCAGCATCGTCAACTTCTCGTCGATCTACGGGCTGATCGGCAACGACGAGTTCACCACGTATCACGTGGCGAAGGGCGCCGTGACGATGCAGACCAAGCAGGACGCCGCGACGTACGGCAAGCACAACATCCGGGTCAACTCGGTGCACCCGAGCACGGTGCTCACGCCGCTCGTGGAAGGCATCGCGGCCGACTATCCCGGTGGGCTTCCCGCCTACGAGGAGATGATGACCGGCAACCAGTCGCTGCGCCGCCTGGGCAGGCCGATCGACGTCGCCTACGGCGTGCTGTACCTCGCCTCCGACGAGGCCGACTGGGTCACCGGCGTGAGCCTTCCGATCGACGGCGGCTACACCGCCCGCTGAATCGCCACGCCCGCGCAGAAAGGACCACCACCCCGATGAGTTCCACGGACTCGCTGGACTCTCCCGCCGTCGCCCTGGTTCACGGGCGAAAGGTGCCGACCGGCCTGTACATCGACGGCACCTGGCGCCCGACGGGCGCGACGTTCACGGTCGCCGATCCCGCCGAAGGTACGGCCGTCGCCGAGGTCGCCGACGCGACCGGCGAGCACGCGCTGGAGGCCCTCGACGCGGCCACGCGTGCGCAAGAGGACTGGGGCGCCTGGGCACCAAGGGCACGTGCCGAGCTGTTCCACACCGCCCACCAGCTGCTGCAGGACCGGGCCGAGGACTTCGCCGCCGTCATGACCGCCGAGAGCGGCAAGCCGCTCGCCGAGTCGCGCGCGGAGTTCGGTCTCTCCATCGGGTTCTTCCGGTGGTATGCCGAGCAGATCGGCCACCTGCACGGCACGTACGCACACGGCTCGCCCGGCGGCTACCGGATCGTGGCGACCCACCAGCCGGTGGGGCCGTGTCTGCTCATCACGCCGTGGAACTTCCCACTGCTGATGTCGGCCCGCAAGGCCGGTGCCGCGCTGGCGGCCGGGTGTACCGCGGTGATGAAGAGCGCGCAGGAAACGCCGCTCACCGGGGCGCTGTTCGTGCAGACGCTACACGACGCCGGCTTCCCGCCGGGCGTGGTGAACCTGCTGCACACCACCACGTCGGCGGCGATCTCCGACGCCGTGCTGGGCGATGCGCGGCTGCGCAAGGTGAGCTTCACCGGCTCTACCGGCGTGGGCAGTCACCTGCTCGGCAAGGCGGCGAACAACATCGTCAATGCCTCGATGGAACTCGGCGGCGACGGACCGTTCATCGTCCTCGACGACGCCGACGTCGACCTGGCCGTCGAGCAGGCGGTGGTGTGCAAGTTCCGCAACGCCGGCCAGGCCTGTGTGGCCGCCAACCGGATCATCCTGCACGAGGCGATCGCGGAGGAGTTCACCGAGAAGTTCGTCGCGCAGGTGCGGAAACTCCGTGTCGGCAACGGGTTCTCCGACGGCGTCGACGTCGGCCCGATCATCAGCGAGCGGCAACGCGACCGGGTCGGCGAGCTGGTGGCGGCGTTCCGGCAGCAGGGCGGAGAGATCCTGGCCGGTGGCGAGCCCGTCGACGGCCCCGGCTACTTCTTCGAGCCGACCGTCGTCCGCATGGACACGCGCGACCACACGCTGTGCGGCGAGGAGCTCTTCGCGCCGCTGGCGACCCTCTACACGGTCGGCTCGGTGCGCCAGGCCATCGAGTTCGCCAACGACACCCACTACGGCCTCGCCGCGTACGTGTTCACCCGAGACCTCAACCGTGCGGTCGCCGTCTCGGAGAAGCTCGACTTCGGCATGGTCGGCGTGAACCGGGGCATCATGGCCGATCCGGCGGCGCCGTTCGGCGGGGTCAAGTCGTCCGGCCTGGGCCGGGAAGGCGGGCACGACGGCATCTACGAGTTCCTCGAGCCGAAGTACCTCGCGCTCACGATCGACGAAACGGAGGCGATCGGAGTATGACCCGCACGGTCAACGAACTCCAGCTCGGCCTGCTGCGCCAGCCGTCCACCGTCCTTTTCGGACCGGGCCAGCGGAGGCAGCTGCCGTCGCTGGTCGCGGCGCACGGCGACCGGGCACTGCTGTGCACCGACGAGCGGATGGCCGCCGATCCCGTGTTCACCGACATCGTGGCGGCCACCGAGGCCCGAGGCGTCACGGTGAGCGTGTACAGCAAGGTCGAGCCCGACCTGCCGCGCGAGAACCTGCTCGACGTGGCGAACCAGTACGCCGGGCAGCGCTTCGACGTGGTGGTGGGCATCGGCGGCGGCAGCGTGATGGACTTCGCCAAGGTGACGGCGATCCTGCTCGCCCGCGGCGGCGACGTCCGGGACCTCTACGGCGAGAACGTGGTGTCCGGTCCCGGTTTCCCGCTGATCACCGTCCCCACGACCGGCGGCACGGGCGCCGAGGTCACCTGCATCGCGGTGGTGTTCGACGCCGACAAGGGCATGAAGATCGGCGTGGCCTCCCCGCACCTCGAGGCGACGGCGGCCGTCGTCGACCCTGAGCTGACGCTCACCTGTCCGCGCGGCCTGACTACGGCCACCGGCGCGGACGCCCTGACGCACCTGGTCGAGGCCTTCACCGGCCGGGCGAAGAACCCGTCGCCGGACGAGATCGAGGCACACCTCTACGTCGGCAAGAACCTGCTGACCGACCACTACTGCCGCGCCGGGCTGACGCTGGTGAACACCTCGTTCGCCCGCGTCGTGGCAGACCCGTCCGACCTGCAGGCGCGCTCGGACACGATGCTCGCGGCGTTCAACGCCGGCATGGCCATCAACACGGCCGGGACGGCGGGCGCCCACGCGATCCAGTCGCCGATCGGGGCGCTGACCCACACGGCACACGGGCTGGGTGTCGGCGCGCTGCTGCCGTACGTCATGCGGTACAACCTGCCCGTCCGGCTCGAGGAGTTCGCCGAGATCGGCCGCATTCTCGGTGTGGCGAGGGCGTCGGAGAGTGTGGAGGCGCAGGCCCAGGCCGGCATCCGGCGTCTGGAGGATCTGCTCGACACGCTCGGTTGCCCGCTGAACCTGAAGGACCTCGGGCTGCAGCCCAAGGACTTCGACTACGTCGCCGATCAGGCGATGCTGGCCACCAGGTTGACGGCGAACAACCCGCGCGAGCTGACCCACGACAGCATCGTCGAGATCCTGCGCCGTGGTCACGCGGACGACCGGTCGTTCTGGACGGTGTGAGATGACCGCCGCCGTCGTGGGAACCGGGTCGATCGGCGTGGCCTTCGCCCTGGTGTTCGCCCGCGCCGGGATGACGGTCCGGTGCTGGGATCCGCTGCCGGAGTCGATGCAGCGGGCAAAGGGCGACCTGGCCGACCGGCTGACCCGCCTCGACGCACACGGGCTGCTGGCGGAACGCCCGCACGAGGTCGCGGCGAGAGTGTCGTTCGCCTCGACGCTGAGCGAGGCGGTCCAGGGCGCCACGCTCGTCCAGGAATGCGCACCCGAGCGGCTGGACCTCAAACGGTCGCTGTTCGCCGAGCTCGCCGGCAGCACCGGAGACGAGGTGGTGCTGGCGAGCTCGAGCTCGGCGATCCGGCCGAGCGCGATCGCCGAGGACCTGCCCGCCACGGACCGGATTCTCGTCGGCCACCCCGGCAACCCGCCGTACCTGCTGCCGGTCATCGAGGTGGTGCCGTCCCCCGCCACGAGCGCGCAGACGGTCGAGCACGCCCGGGCCACCTACTCGGCAGCGCGGTTGCGTCCGGTGGCCCTGCGCCGCGAGGTGGAGGGATTCGTCTTCAACCGGCTGCAGGGAGCGCTGTTGCGGGAGGCGTACTGCCTGCTGCGCGACGGGGTCGCCGGTGTCGAGGACATCGACACCGTGGTCAGGTGCGGCCTGGGACGGCGCTGGTCCGTGATCGGGCCGTTCGAGACGGCGGATCTCAACACCCGCGGCGGCATCGCGGCGCACGCGGAGAAGCTGGGTCCCGCCTACGCCCGCATGGGTGCCGAGCGAGGACAGCACGATCCGTGGACTCCGGAGCTGGTGGCCCAGGCCGAGGCCGAGCGGCGCGCCCTGCTTCCGCTTGAGCAGTGGGAGGACCGCGTGCGCTGGCGCGACGAGCGGCTCATGGCTCTGACCGCGTTCGAGAACTCGGCCGACGCCTAGCGGGTTCGTCTGTCCTGGACTGAGTCGGTCGGGGGTCGATGGCATGCTGGCGGCATGCCGATCGAACGCGCCACGCCCTCGCTCAACGCCGACGAACGCACCACGCTCGAGAACTGGCTCGACTGGTACCGGGACACGCTGGCCCTGAAGTGCGAGGGGCTCACCGAGGACCAGTTGCGCACGGTGTCCGTGCCACCGTCGACCCTGACGCTGCTCGGGCTGGTGCAGCACGCGACGGAAGTGGAACGACACTGGTTCCGCCGCGTGCTCACCGCCGAGCAGGTACCACCGATCTACGGGCCACCCGCGTCCAACGGCCACGACGGGGGTTTCGAGCTGCGCGACGACGTGTCCGGCGAGCAGGCGCTGGCGACCTGGCGCGCCGAGATCGCGCTGGCCAGGGCGAACTGTGGCACCCGCGATCTGTCGCAGACCAGCCCGTTCCACGGCGCCGAGGTGACGCTGCGCTGGATCTACACGCACATGATCGGCGAGTACGCGCGGCACGCCGGGCACGCCGATCTCATCCGCGAGCGCATCGACGGCCGGACCGGCGTGTAACCGCGTTCGGCCGTCGGGTGGTCCGGCGCCGGTAACGCGGTGCGCCGGGTGGTGCGCACAGCGCGATGCATGGCTCGGAGCAGCGTTGATACGCTCCGCTCGGGCCTATCTCGTTCGAACATGCTGGGGAGCGGTTACGTGAGCACAGATCGTGGGGCCAAGTCCGTACCCGTGATCGACGAGTCGGTGGCGAGCATCGCCCGCGTCTACGACGTGTTCCTGGGCGGCAAGAACAATTACGAGAGCGACCGTCAGGTCGCCAATGCGGTGATCGAGAAGATCCCGCAGACCCTGCAGTTCGCGCAGGAGCACCGGGCCTGGCTCATCCGCGTGGTGCGGTTCCTGGCGAAGGCCGGTATCGACCAGTTTCTCGACTGTGGCTCGGGACTGCCCACCCAGGAGAACACCCACCAGGCGGCGCAGCGCGTCAATCCGGACGCCACCGTGGTCTACGTCGACAACGACCCGATCGTCGCCGTCCACGGCCGCGCGCTGCTGGAGGAGAACGACCACACGCACTTCGTCCAGGGCGACCTCACCAAACCAGCCGAGCTACTCGCCGATCCCGACGTGACCGGGGTCCTGGACTTCTCGCGGCCGATCGCGCTGATCCAGTGCTCCACCATCCACCACGTGACCGACGAGCAGCGCCCCCACGAGATCATGCGGGCCTACGTCGACGCGTTGGCGTCGGGTTCGTACGTCGCGCTGACCCACTGGCACGACCCCGCCGACGGCAGCGAGGGCAGCCAGATCGCGCGCTACATCCAGGAGACGTTCCGCACCAGCTCGATGGGCTCGGCGAACTTCCGCTCGAGGGACGAGATCATGCGGTTCTTCACCGGGCTGGAGCTGGTCGAGCCCGGCCTCGGCCTGCTGCGCGACTGGTGGCCCGACGGCCCGCACATGACCGAGGAGCAGCCGGTCGACCAGATCGTGCTCGCCGCGGTGGGCCGCAAGCCGTAGCGCGTTTCCCGGCATCCGGCGGCGGCCGCATTCGGCGTCGACGAAGCCGGTCGTGTCCCGTCACGCTGTACTCGGCGCCCCCTCGCCGAGCAGGTCCCACCGATTACCGGCGATGTCGAGGAAGACCGCGACCCGCCCGTACGACTCCGTCCGCGGTCGGCTCACGAATTCGACGCCGGCGGCCACCATGCGCTGGTACGTCGCGTCGAAATCCTCCGCCCGGAGGAAGAACCCGACCCTGCCCGCGACCTGATCCCCGACGACGGTGGCCTGGCGTTCGCCATCCGCGCGGGCGAGCAGGATGCCGGTGCCGCCGCCGGGTGGGCGGACGACGACCCACCGCTTCGGGCGCCCGTCGTTGGTGATCGACGGGGAGTCCTCGACCAACTCGAACCCGAGCGCGTCGACGAAGAACTCGATGGCGGGGTCGTAGTCCTCCACGACGATCGTCACCAGCTCGATTCGCATGTCGGGAGGATAGGCGCAGGCAATTTTCTCAACCAGAAGGTTGACAACGCCGGGGCGCACACCTACCTTCGTTATCAACCAAGAAGTTGAATAGAGCGAGGACAGGTGGACGACAGCACGGAGCAGCTCAACCGGGCGTTCGCGGCACTGGCCGACCCGACCCGGCGCGACCTGGTGGCCCGGCTGGCCGTCGCGGACGCGACCGTGGGCGAGCTGGCGGAGCCCTACGACATGAGCCTGCAGGCCGTCTCCAAGCACGTGAAGGTGCTCGAGGAGGCCGGGCTCGTGACCCGCAGCAGGGACGCCCAGCGGCGACCCGTTCACCTCGACGCGGAGGTGTTCGACCTGATGACGAAGTGGATCGAGCGCTACCGCACGGCGGCGGAAGAACGCTACCGCCGTCTCGACGCCCTGCTGGGCGGCATGACCGACGAACACGACACCACGCACACCGGGACGGAGAACGCATCATGACCACGACCAAGCACGAGACCGAGATCAAGGCCGACGAGAGGGTCCCGACGATCGAGATCATCCGGGAGTTCGACGCCGCTCCCGAACAGGTGTTCCGCGCCCACGTGGACCCCGAGCTGTTCGCGCAATGGGTCGGGCCGCGCTCGCTCACCACCCGGATCACCAAGTGGGATGCCCGTACCGGCGGCGAGTGGGCCTTCGCCAACGACCGGGACGGCGAGGAGATCGCCACCTTTTTCGGCAGCTACCACGAGGTCCGCCCGCACGAGCGGATCGTGTGGACCTTCACCTACGAAGGCGAGCCCGACGGCGTCGCGCTGGAGACGCTGACCTTCGAGGAGCTCCCGGGCGGACGGACGCGGCTGCGCGTGCTGAGCGTGGTGGAGGACTTCGAGACCCGGGACGGCATCCTCGCCAGCGGCATGGACGTCGGGGTCAAGGAGGGCTACGACAAGCTCGACGAGCTGCTCACGAAGGGGGCGTGAGCGATGGCGCCCAGGAGCCCGGCCGAGCAGCACGCGTACGACGCGGCCCGGTTCACCGAGTTGGTCGAGTCGGCCTCAGCCCGGGACTGGGCGCGACCCAGCCCGGTCCCGGAGTGGAGGGCGCTCGACATCGTGCAGCATCTCGTCGAGTGGTCCCGCGGCTTTCTCCAGGGCGCCGGAATCCAGCTGCCTGCCCTGGACGTCGCGGCCGACCCGGTGGCGGCCTGGAAGCAGCACGTCACCGACATCCAGTCCATCCTCGACGACCCTGCCGGGCGGGTGCTCAGCAACCCGCACACCGGCGACAAGCCGGTGGACGAGGCGATCGACGAGTTCTACACCGCCGACGTCTGGATGCACTCGTGGGACCTCGCCAAGGCACTCGGCCTCGAACCCGACCTGGGCGAGGAGCGCTGCGCCGCCGCGCTGGTGGCCATGGAGCCGTGGGACCAGATCCTGCGCGAGAGCGGGCAGTTCGGTCCGGCCGTACCTGTCGCCGACGACGCCTCCGCGCAGGACAAGCTGATGGCCTTCATCGGCCGTGACCCCGCCTGGCGGCCCGTGGGGCAACCCCGCTGACGGAAGCGAGATTCTCGACGACCGCTCGCGACATCCGAGACCACAAAGGACTGGGCACCGGTGGCGTCGGATACCGGTCGGCTGTCGCCCCGGCCGGACAGTGCGGAAACGAGGGGTGTACGGGCATGCCGGGCAACGGCCGAGGCCCGGCATACCGGACGGACTGGCCCAAGTATGGGGCGGGACCGGATTACCGGCTTCGCTCCAGGTCAGTCCTTGCGCACCGTTCGCTCCGGTTCGCCCGGTTTCCACACCGTGATCTCGAGGTGGCCGTCGTTGATCTCCACGGCCGAGCCGCCGACGATGTCGGCTGCGTAGAAGTGGTCGAACTCCCGCCCGCGCAGGTCGAACCCGGTCTCCTCGTACAGCGCGGTGGCCCAGCGCTGGTGCAGAGCCGGGTCACGGACGTCCTCGACGACACCCCACAGCTTCGCGTCGCCCTCCTTGACCTCGGTGTCGACGGTCGCGGTGTGCAGGCAGAAGCGGGGATCGCGGGCGAGATCGCGGAACTTGGTGGTGCCGGGCATGCCGACGAGCCAGAGCTGGTCCTCGAAGAACCTCGGCTCCAGCGGGCTGATGCGGGGAAAGCCGTCCGAGCGCAGCGTCGCGAGCAGGCAGAGGTTCCCGGTGGCGGCGTGGCGGCGGGCGAAGACCCCGGCGGTCCGTGGTGCGGCGTGGGCGAACTCTGTCCAGGTGGCCATGGAGCCGGACGCTACGCGCAAACCCTGTCAGCCGCTGTCATGGTTCTCGTGCCTCATCGCCGAGGGTGTAACTGCAACGCAAACTGCAACGCTGCGGCCGATATGCCGGGCGACGGCCAGACGCCACGCCCGGCATATCGACTGGCCACAGCTTGCGGAAGCGGAGGGATTTGAACCCCGGACCCTTGTGGGTCGCTCGCTTCCAAGTTGTGCGTACGCGCGGACGGGGCGAGTCGCCGAGACGCTGACCAGCGCGGATCGCCCTCAATGCATGTCGGCGAACCTCAGCGGACGTGGGCGAATGAGACCACAAGTGAGACCATGGACCCGCGCGTGGCTCAGTCGCCTGATTTGCATACCACGAAGTGGTCCTTGTGAGCGCCTGAAGCCCTCAGTGCGTCACGCGAGACGCGCCCCATCTGGGCGGCCGTCATCCCGGCGAGGCGTGAGATCTGCTTTTGAGCCGCGCCGGAGTTTCGGCACCGTGGTCAAACCCATGCACGCAGCTTGAAGGCGACCGAAGGTCGCGGCGTCAGTGGACCCCCATCCCAAATGCGTCCCAAGAGAGTTGTTCTTGAGACTGTCTGCGCAGGTCAAGGGCCTTCGCGCGCCGCACCGCGCTGGGTCCGCTGCTGAGCCGGTTTGCGTGATTTGGCCTCGCGCTCGGCGTGTTCCTGGACCCCGTGGTCGAGCAGCGCGGCGATCTCGTCGCGGTTCCCACGGGCGTGTACTTGCAGCGGCGCGGCCGCGGGGGCCCGCAGCGAGACGACACCTGCCTCGTCAAGCAGGCGACGCGCGCGGGAGCGGTGTGACTCCTCAGCCTGGCGCTGGTCGACCAGCGCCGGCCCCGAGGGGATGTTCGGATCACTGTCCAGCGTGAACCCCGCCGCGTTCAGGCGGGCCGTATCCAGTCGGCATCTCGCCATTGTTTCCTCAGCTGCTCAGCCAGCTCCTGCCCTCGCTGCCGTAGCTCGGTCAGTGGTGCAGACATACCCGCGTCGCGCTCGCGCGTAGCGGTCTCGATCGCGATTTCCACCCCACCCGCCGCGTCGCCTCACTCCGCGGCCACGCGGGAGGTCACCTGTTCATATATCTTGCTCCGCCACCGCGGCTGCCAGTTCGTGCGCTGCCGGCGAGAGTGTCCATCTCGGCGGGCGCGGTAGGCCCGCGCCCGACAGCTGTGGCTTCACTGTCTGCGGCATGGGTTCCAACCGGGGACAGGGCGCAACTACCTGTATAAGCGCGCCCTCACCCAACCCGCTCCGACCAGCCCGCGCCGCCGAAACCGACCGTCTTCTCGCACAGTGATGACCCGCAGTCCTCGCTGTCGGCTCCCGGACGGCACGTCAATGCCGGATCAGGCCGCCGACCGCGACGGGAGAGACGTGGCCGGTTGCCGGAAGCGTCCGCGCCAACGCAAGACCGACGTCAACGAGCGACGATCGGCACAGACCCGCGACATCCGATATCGACGTCCAGACCGACTCAGCGGTCTCACCGTTCGGCTCGGGCCGCAAGGCGCCACCAGTAATCCGGACCTGGTAAAAGATGCCGACGTTCTGGTGCTCGATCCCCAACCGCGCTTCGGCGGCGGGAATCACCCTTGAGTCCACGCCCAACAGGCGTTCGACCACCGCCTCGCAGCCCGTCTCCTCGGCGACCTCCCGAACCACCGCGTCGAACGGATCCTCGGCATGCTCAACCTTGCCGCCCGGAAGAGTCCAGTTCGTGTCTCCCGTCGGCGAAACATGACGGGCGAGCAACACACGCCCGTCCTCGATGCACACGGCATATGCCGCCAGCCGGAAACTCATCCGCACCTCCCTGGCGACCCTACCGGCAAGGCGACGCCGCCGGATTCCGCCAACTAAGTCCGGACACACGCACGCCAAACTGTCCGGACCTAGCCGGTGAACCTCAGATCAGCCGCACCGTCATCCGACAAGTGCAACCGGACGGGACATCCACCTCGGCTGGCGCTGTGGTACGCCCACAGCCGCCGACCACTTCTACGTCACCCCGCGCCTGATCCTCTCCAGCGTGGGACCCGGCTCCGCCAAGACCCGTGTGCTCGAAGTCGCCCAACACCTGGTGCGGGCCCCGGAGATGACCATCTCGGCGACCACCGCCGCACTGTTCCGCATGGTCAGCGACGGGCCGATCACCATCCTGTTCGACGAGGTCGACACCATCTTCACCGGCAAGTGCGGCAACAACGAAGACCTGCGCGGCCTGCTCAACGCCGGATACAAGTGCTCCGCGACCGTCGCCCGCTGTGTCGGCGATGCCAAAGCGATGAAGGTCGACCGGTTCAAGGTCTACGCCCCCGCCGCGTTGGCCGGCATCGCCGGGAACATGCCCGCCACCATCACCACCCGCGCCATCAGCATCCACATGCAGCGCCGCCGCGAAGACGAGGAAGTCGAGGAGTTCTGGGAAGAAGCCACCCCACTGCGCGGGATGCTCGCCACGTGGGTCGGGTCGGTCACCGACAAGATCAGCCGAGGACGCCCACCCATGCCCGAGGGCGTGCGGGACCGCGCCGCCGAAATCTGGCGGCCCCTCATCGCCATCGCCGACGCCGACCGCAACGGCGGCGGCCAACGCCTGCAACTCCTCGCCGACCTCCGCGACCTGTTCGCTGCACGAGGAACGGACAAGCTCACCACAGCGGAGACCCTGACTGCCCTCCACGGGCTGGAGGAGTCCGACTGGGCCGACCTCGACGGCAAGCCCCTCGACGCACGACGACTGGCCAAGATGCTCAAGCCCTACGACGTCGAGTCCCGCAGCATCAACCAACCCAACGGCAGCGTCGTAAAAGGGCTACCGCACCACAGGCCCGGCGGTCTCGCCGACGCCTGGCAACGCTATCTACCCGCTGCCACTACTACCGCTACCTCGCAGGCCAATGCGGTAGCCGTGACCAGGCAGGTAGCGCAGGTAGCGGAGGTAGCGGACAACCCCAACCCGCAACGAACTCCGAAGGAGGCGCCCTGGTTCCTCCCTCACCACCACAAGCACGACCACGGGGAGAGACAGACCGCATGGCCACCGCGCACGAGATCAGCCAGCTCGCCGCGACACTCGCCAAGCTCGCCGAAGCTATCGCCGCCCAAGAAGCCAGGCCCGCCGCCGAGCCGCCCCGACCGGTTCCAAAACGGGTGCTGTTGACCGTCGAGGAGGCCGCCGAATACCTCGGTGTGGGCCGCACGCTGATGTACCAGCTCATCCGAGAAGGGGAGATTGCCACGGTCCAGATCCATCGCCTTCCGCGCGTTCCCCGCGAGGAGATAGACGCCTACGCCGGCTCGCATTCACGCGGAACAGAACGCCGCCTAGGAGGGTCGATGCCACGCAAGAAGCAGGGTCGCAATTCCAACGGTGAATCCTCGCTCTACCTCGGTTCGGACAAGCGATGGCACGGCCGCGTCACCGTAGGGGTCAAGGACAACGGCCAGCCCGACCGCAGGCACGTCAGCGCCAAGGAGAGAGCCGAAGTCGTGCGCAAGGTCCGAGAGCTGGAACGCAAACGCGACGCGGGCACCGTGCAGAAGGCGGGGACGTCCTGGACGGTCGCGCAGTGGCTTGACCACTGGCTGAATGACATCGCCGTGATGACGACCACCGAGAATGGCTGGGACGCGTACCACTACGCCGTGAAGCACCTGGTTCCGGGCGTCGGTGCGCACCGACTGACCAAGCTTGCACCGCACCACCTGGAAAGCCGCTATCGGAAGATGCTCGCCAACGGCGCGCGGAAAGGCACGGTGCACCAAGTGCATCGCACCATCCGCGCCCCATTGAACGACGCGGCAGCCCGCGACTTCCTCACAAAGAACCCAGCCAAAGTCGCCAAGGCACCCACGCCCGACGACGAGGAGATCGAGCCGTTCAGCGAAAGAAGAGATTCGAGCGCTGTTCACGGCGGCGAGGAAGGAGCGCAACTCGACTCGATGGATCATCGCTATCGCACTCGGCCTTCGTCAGGGCGAAGCACTCGCCCTTCAGTGGTCGGACCTGGACTTCGAGGAACAGACCTCAAGGTCCGCCGGTCACAGCTACGGCCGAAATGCCGCCACGGATGCGAGCAGCCGTGCGGCCGGAAGTACGCGGGGCACTGCCCCCAGCGGATCAATATTCGCCCAGAGACCAAGGACACGAAGTCGAAGGCGGTAAGCGGATCATCGGTCTACCCGCGCCGTTGATCGAAGAACTTGAGCGGCACCGGCAGGAGCAGCGTGCCGAACGCGAGAAGGCGCGAGACCTCTGGCAGGACGAGGGCTGGATCTTCGCCGATCAGCTCGGCCGCAGGCTGAACGCGCGCACGGACCAGTTCCACTGGAAACGGCTGCTCGATGCGGCCGGAGTCCGGGACGCCCGCCTGCACGACGCCCGCCACACGGCGGCCACGGTACTGCTCGAGCTGGGCGTTACCGACCGCGCGACGATGGGAGTGATGGGCTGGTCGAACGCCAGCATGGCAAGCCGGTACCAGCAGGTGACCGCGCCGATCCGCCGCTCGATCGCCGACCAGGTGGGCGGGCACCTGTGGGGACTGGGGACCTCCACAACCGGCAGGGAGGCAACGGGCTAGGTGAACAAGAGGAGTGCCGCAACCGTCACCTCGGCGCTCCTCAGACACCATCACCATCGGTCGAGCCCGGAGCCTGACGAGGCCAAGTTCGGCGCTATTGAGACCAAAAATGAGACCAGGACGGACGCCGGCAAGCCGGAGTTGACCCGGCCTGACCGGCGTTCGCCCTCGTCACAGCTTGCGGAAGCGGAGGGATTTGAACCCCCGGACCCTTGCGGGTCGCTCGCTTTCAAGGCGAGTGCATTCGGCCGCTCTGCCACGCTTCCCCGCCGATCAGGGTAACGGGTCAGTCCTCGAGTTCGGTGAGGTGTGTGAGCACCCGGGAGAACACCCGCCCCATCGTGACCTGCTCGTCGGTGCTCATCAGGTCGATCAGGTGCGCCCGCACACCACGCAGATGGGTCGGCGCCGCGGCCTGGAGGAGCTCCACGCCCTTGTCGGTCAGCTCGGCCGTCACCCCACGCCGGTCCTCGGGGTCCTTGCCCCGGCGCACGTACCCCGCGAGCTCCATCCGCCCGACCTGATGGGAGAGCCGGCTTTTCGTGGACCCCAGCATGGCGGCCAGCTCGGTCATCCGCATGCGGTTCTCCGGCATCAGCGACAGGGCCACCAGCACCTCGTAGTCGATCAAGGACACGTCGTGCTGCTCGACGAGCTCGCGGTGCAGCCGCTGACGCAGCCGCAAGGTGGCCACGATGTAGGGCCGCCACGCGGTCATCTCCGTGTCAGACAACCAGCGCACGTCGTCCGGAACCTGGGTCATGTACGGAGAGTAGATGCTCGGCCGATCTGCGGAACCAACGCGTTCGAGGCGTGTTCAGGCCCGTGCGAATCGGTCCGGGAAAAGTTGTGAGAAACCGGCGAAAGGGGGAACCTTGTGGGTAGGGAGGAGTCGACGGACGACAGGCTCCAACCCGGGGCAACGGTCCGGCGGGTCCGCCCGGGAAAGGTCAGGTGGTGCTGTGACCGGAAGTTGCACGCGGTTGCCCGCCCGCTGTGTCCCACGGTCGGGACGGCCTGATCCGGCCCGGTCGTGATGATGAGCAGCCCGGGTTCTCAAGCGTCTTCTCGCGCATGACGGCGTGTTCGACGCTGTTTCGGCACGGTTTCTGTGATCGCGCCACAGTGCTCAGCGCCGGCCCGTGACGCGGTCGACCGCTTAACAACTGGACAACCTCGGTAGGCCTGGGTGCGGCGCTGACGGGCGTTCCGCACCCAGGCGCTTTCTGGCTTATCGTCGGCGGTCGTGAGGTTCGACGACGACGCGGGACTCGACGTCTCCGAGGTCCGCGACCTGCGTGGTGGCGGCGTCGGCGGCCGGGTGGCGCTCGGTGGTGGCGGACTCGGACTGGTCGGCGTGCTCCTGTACTTCGTGCTCGGCCAGTTCGGTGGCGTGACCACGAGCCCGGCGGGCCTGGACTCGGTCCGCTCGGGTGATCAGGTGGCGGCAGGGTCGCTGGCCCAGGAGTGCCGAACCGGCGCCGATGCCAACAGCGACCACGACTGCGCGGTGGTCGCCATCGTGAATTCCATTCAGGACTACTGGACGAATCAGTTCGCCCGCTCGGGCCTGACCTACCGTGAGTCGACCACCACGTTCTTCCACGGCGGCGTGCGCACCAGCTGCGGGAGCGCGGGCTCGGACGTCGGGCCGTTCTACTGCCCGGCCGACGAGGGCGTCTATATCGATTTGTCCTTCTTCGACCAACTGCGCGGACAGTTCGGTGCGACGGGCGGCTTGTTCTCCGAGGCCTACGTCCTCGCCCACGAATACGGCCACCACGTGCAGAATCTACTGGGCACGTCGTCCCGCGTCCGCGGCGGCACGGGACCGGGATCCGACGGCGTCCGGCTGGAACTGCAGGCCGACCGCTACGCAGGCGTGTGGGCCAACCACGCCACCACCACGCCGACCGAGAACGGCCGTCCGCTCGTCACCGAGGTGACGCCGCAGGACATCGCCGCCGCCCTCGACACGGCGAGCCGCATCGGCGACGACTACATCCAGCGCGAGCTCGGCGGCGGCACCGTCGACGAGTCGACATTCACGCACGGCACGTCGGAGCAGCGGGAACGCTGGTTCGGCACCGGCTACCACACCGGCGACCCGGCCCGCTGCGACACCTTCGGCACCCGGGATCCGGGCTGACGGCTCCGCCGGCCGTGAAGCCGCGGCCGCCGCAAGGACGGCAGACACGGCTACCTGAACCGCAGACACAGCTACCTGAACCGCAGACACGGCTACCTGAACGGCAGACACGGGGACCGACCTGACTGTGGCGCCCGGTCCGGAGAGAACGGGCGCCACAGTCGGGAATCGGCAGGGTCAGGCGGCGTCCGCGTGGTCGTGCGCGGCTACCGAGACGGCCCGGGCCTGGCCGGCCCGCTGGTCGGCGACCTTCGCCTTGTTCTTCGCCGCGCCGGGGGCGACGCCGTTGACGTCCTCGGTGCTGAGCGCGTACTTCGCCGTCACCGCGGCCATCGCGTCGGCGTTGCGGTCGAGCGCGACCCGGTCGACGTTGCCGAGGTGGTCGCAGGGCGTGTGGTAGCACGGGTCGTAGGCTTGCCCGGCCTGGCCGCCCCACCTCGCGGCCTCCTCCTCGGTCTTGATGCCCTCGGCGCCCGTGAACAGTCCGCCTGCCGGGATGCCGACGGCGATGAACTCGCCGTAGTCGGAGCGGCCGTCGAAGTCCCGGCCCGCGGTCTCGATGTCGCGCTCCGCCAGCGCGTCGGTGAACGCCTGCTCGATCTGCGCCGAGCCGTACGGACCCGGGCCCGCACCTTCGCCGTCGGAGTCGTCACCGTCGTAGACGAAGTAGCCGGCGTTCGGCGAGCCGATCATGTCGAAGTTGAGGTATAGCGCGATGTCGAGCTGCTGCTCGAACGACAGCGAGTTGACGTAGTGCGTGGAGCCGACGAGTCCGAACTCCTCGGCGCCCCACCACGCGAACCGCACCGCGTTGTTCACCTTCGGCTTCCCGCCCAGCTGCAGTGCCGTCTCGAGCAGCGCCGCCGATCCCGTGCCGTTGTCGTTGATACCCGCGCCCTCGGACACGCTGTCGAGGTGCGCGCCGGCCATCACGACGTTGTCCTTGCGGCCGGTCTTGGTCTCGGCGATGACGTTGTAGGTGGTGCGCTCCTCCTGCAGAGCCCGCAGGTCGAGGGTCGCCTCGGCGCCGTCCTTGGCGGCGAGCGCCTCGCCGTCGGCCTTGGAGATCCCGCCCATCGGGATGCGCGCGTCCGCCGGGTCGCCGAGCGTGCCGTTGAGGGGGCCGTCCTCGGTGTTGTAGACGACCGCGCCGATCGCGCCCGCCTCGGCCGCGGCGATGCCCTTCTCCGCGAACGAGCAGAACCCGCGCTGCACGAGCGCGATCTTGCCCGTGACGTCGCCGTAGTCGGAGGCCTCGCAGCCGGGGGTGTCGTCCGGCTCGACGACAGCGAGCGGAGCCGTCACGCCACCCTCGGGTGTGGAGGGGCTGTAGGTCATGATGATGATCGGTACGTCGGCGCCGTCCACCGTGAGCTGCTCGGCGAGCGTCTCGCTGTAGGTGAACGGGAATTCCTGCCGGGTCACGTCGAAGCCCGCGGCCTCGAGCTTGCCCGCGACGTACTCGGCCGAGCGGTCGTATCCGACGCTGCTCGCGGCACGGTGGCCACCGCTGCTGTCGGCGATGCGCTGCAGCGCGACCAGGTGCCGGTTCATGTTGTCGAGCTTGACCTTGCGCGGCAGCTGCTCCGGCAGCTGGCTCGCGGGCGCGGGAGCTGCGGCCGCGGTCGCGCCGCTGGTGAGGACGAGACCGGCACACGCCGCGATCACGACGGCGGGTCTCCACTTCCCTCTATTGGATGACATAGTGCGTCCCCTTCGTCACTGAGGAGCGCCACTTTTGTGTGTGTTGTCCCAAAGGTCAAGAGCCGTTCGTAGGAAAGCCATGCCCGCGTTCCGCCGCTGCGTGACATAAGGTCCGGGTATGCGCGCGATCACTATCCGCGAGCCGGGTGGCCCGGAGAACCTCGAATGGACCGAAGTACCCGACCCCGTGCCCGCCGCAGGCGAGGTGCTCCTCGACGTCGCGGCGACGGCCGTCAACAGGGCGGACCTGCTGCAACGGCAGGGCAACTACCCGCCACCCCCTGGCGCCAGCGAGATCCTCGGCCTGGAGTGCTCCGGCACCATCGCGGAACTCGGTGAGGGCGTCGAGGGCTGGCAGGTCGGCGACGAGGTGTGCGCGCTGCTCGCGGGTGGCGGCTACGCCGAGAAGGTGGCCGTGCCGGCGGTGCAGCTGTTGCCGTTGCCGAGCGAGGTCGAGCTGATCTCGGCCGCCGGGCTCCCCGAGGTGGCATGCACGGTGTGGTCGAACGTCGTGCAGCTCGCCGGGTTGAGCGAAGGCGACGTGCTGCTGGTCCACGGCGGTGCGGGTGGCATCGGCACCCACGCGATCCAGGTCGGCAAGGCGCTGGGCGCCACCGTCGCCGTGACGGCCGGGTCGGCGGAACGGCTCGACCGCTGCCGCCAGCTCGGCGCCGACATCACGATCAACTACCGCGAGCAGGACTTCGTCGAGGAGCTGAAGAAGCACACCGCGGGCGCCGACGTCATCCTCGACAACATGGGCGCCAAGTACCTCGGCCGCAACGTCGACGCGCTCGCCGACGGCGGCCACCTCGTGGTCATCGGCATGCAGGGCGGCGTCAAGGGCGAGCTCAACATCGGCAAGCTGCTGCGCAAGCGCGGCACCGTCTCGGCGACCGCGCTGCGCTCCCGGCCCGTCGAGCAGAAGGGCGCCATCGTCGCGGACGTACGCGAGCGCCTCTGGCCGTTGGTCGCCGAAGGCACCGTGCAGCCGGTGATCGACCAGGTGCTGCCGCTGGCAGACGCCGCCGAGGCGCACCGGGCCCTCGAGGAGGGCGGCGTGTTCGGCAAGGTCCTGCTGACCGCGAAATGAGCCCCGCCGGCGTCAGGCGAGCTCGGCGAGGACGCGCACGAGCTGGTTGACCTCGAACACGTTGGAGTAGTGGGCGAGGCCGATCCGCACCGCTCCCCCGACCTCGCCGACGCCGAGCGCGGCGAACACGCCGCTGGTGCCCTCGTCGGCGAACGCGCACAGGCCCTGCTTGGCGAGGTACTCCGCGACGTCGGCGGCCTTCCGGTCGGCCACGGTGAACGCGAGGGCCGGGATCCGCCGCATGGCGTCCCCGATCACCATCACGTGGCGCAGCGACCGCAGTTCCGTGGACAGCTGCGCCAGCAACCCGGCGTGGTACGACTTAGCCGAGCCGAGCGAGGTCAGCAGCCGCTCGCGGCGGCTTCCCGTGGCCGCGTCGTCGAGGCCGGCGAGGTAGTCGACGGAAGCGATGAGCCCGGCCAGCAGCGGGTAGGCGTGCGGGCCGATCTCGAGTCGCTCGGGTCCGCGGGCGTGGGGTTCGAGGGACACCGAAGGCAGGCGCTCCAGCAGATCGGGGTCGCGGAACGCGAGTGCCCCGATGGCGGGGCCACCCCACGTCTGTGCCGACACCACCACGACGTCGGCGCCCAGGGCGTTGACGTCGAGGGGGATGAACGGCGCCGCGTAGGTGGCGTCGACCACCACGAGCGCGCCGACCCGCTTGGCGATCTCCACGACGGTCGGCACGTCCGGCCGGGTGCCGACGGAGCCGGACGCACCGGTCAGCGCCACGGCCTTCGTCCTGGCGTTCACGAGGTTCTCGTACTGCCAGGCGGGCAGCTCGCAGGTCTCGATGTCGATCTCGCCCCACCGCACCGCGCCACCGACCCGCTTGGCCGCGCGCCGCCAGGGGGCGATGTTGGCCTCCTCGTCGAGACGGGAGACGACGACCTCGTCCCCGAGCGTCCAGCGTTCGGACACCGCGTCGACGAGCCTGCCGATCAGCACCGACGCGCTCGGGCCGAGGACCACCCCAGCAGGATCCGCGCCGACGAGATCGGCCACCGCACGACGCGCGGCGGCCACGATGCTCTCCGCGCGCTGGGAGGCCGGAAATGCTCCGCCCGGGCCGGAAACCGGAGCCCGCATCGCCGTCGAGACGGCCGACGCGACCTGTTCGGGGACGAGCATTCCGGTTCCACCGTCGAAGTGAATCCAGCCGTCACCCAGAGCGGGAAACAACCCACGTATCCGAGCGACGTCAAACGCCATGCGAACACCGTACGGAGGAGTAATTTCGCTGCGCGTTCGGGGTTGCCCTGCTGGACACGTGCCGCAACGGATGCGACTACGCTCGGATGTCGAGGTCCCCAACCCGCTGTGAAGACGTCCCGGAATGAACCAGGATGGAGCATATGACCGAGCCGAACACACCGTTCTCGCGCACTCCCGGCGGCCAGGAGGGTGACCGATCACAACACGTGGTCGTCGTCGGCCCGGACGGCGCTCCGGTCGGCGCGGCACGGATCAACCCCGCCGAGGGTTCGGACAAGAACGAGTCGGTCGGCGACATGGTCGAAGAGCCGGCCAAGGTCATGCGGATCGGCACGATGATCAAGCAGCTGCTCGAGGAGGTCCGCGCGGCTCCGCTGGACGACGCCAGCCGCAACCGGCTGCGGGAGATCCACCAGACCTCGATCAAGGAGCTCGAGCAGGCGCTGGCGCCGGAGCTGCAGGACGAGCTGGAGCGGCTGGTCGCACCGTTCACCGACGAGTCGACGCCGTCGGACGCCGAGCTGCGGATCGCGCAGGCTCAGCTCGTCGGCTGGCTCGAGGGCCTGTTCCACGGCATCCAGACCGCGCTGTTCGCGCAGCAGATGGCGGCCCGCGTGCAGCTCGAGCACATGCGCCGCGGCCTGCCGCCGGGCGGTGGCGGCTCCGCCGAGGGCGGCCCGGCCATCGGCAACCCCGGCCAGTACCTGTAGCCGAACAGGCGCCTGCCAAGCCAGCCCCTCCCCGAGCCGGCAACCCCTTTTGCGCCCACCCAACCCGCACCGCCGCGGGTTCTCAGCACGCCCCCTGCGAGGACAGCCCTGACGTGGTGAATTGGACATTCATGAGGAAGGGATCCCGGAGTAGGGGGCGTGCTGAGGTTCCGCCACCCGCGCCGACCGTCAGTCTCCCCGCAACCGTGAAAGCCACCTGTCGATCGTGAGTTGGTAGCGCCCGGGGTCGTGGGTCGCCTGTGCCCCCTCGACGGCGTTGGTGACGGCGGCGTCGACCTGCTCGGCCCAGCGCGGCAGCACGTAGACGTACTGCCAGTACCCGTCGCGCATCTGGAACGGGCCCACCTGGTGGTAGCCGGCGACCGCCACGGGGACGTCGAGTCCGTAGGCGTCCTCGGGGATGCGGTCGGTGTAGGAGGTGGCCACGATGACGGTCGGACGGGCCTCGCGCACCACGTCGTCGGGATCGGCGCCGTGGGCGATGCGTTCGTCGTTGAGTCCGATGTAGTCGATGGTCCTCCAGCCGCTGTAGTACGGGATCGCGCCCGCGTCGCTGACCGCGAGCGTCCGGTCCGGCTCCGCCACCCCGGCGTCGGCGAGCCCCTTGCCGATGGCGACGTGTACGCGGTGCAGGTCGGTGCCGTAGTTGGCGATGACGGGCAGGTCCGGCGACATCGCGCCCGCGACGGCCACCCAGCCGACCGCCACCACGCGGCGCGGGAGAGGGTGACGTGCTTCTCGATGGCGCACGCGCCGAGTGCCACGGCGGCGACCGCGGCGCCGATGCCCGGGGTGTGGTCGGACAGGCCCACCGGCGCGCCGGTGACCGAGGCCAGCACCGGCAGCGCGCGCAGGTTGCTCTCGGCGGGCGAGGCCGGGTAGCTCGCCGTGCACGCCAGCACCACGAGCTGGTCGTTGCCGGCCTCGCGGGCGGTCCGGACGGCGGCGTCGATCTCGGCGACAGTGGCCATGCCGGTGGAGATCACCAGCGGCCTGCCGGTGCGCGCGCAGCGTTCGATGAGGGGCAGGTCGACGATCTCCGACGACGCGATCTTGTACGCGGGCGCGTCGAGGGAGGACAGCAGCTCCACCGCGGTCGGGTCGAACGGGCTGGAGAACGCCTCCAGGCCGTGCTCGCGGGCCCGCCGGAACAGCGGTTCGTGCCACTCCCACGGGGTGTGTGCCTGCTCATACAGCTGGTAGAGATTGCGCCCGGCCCACAGCTCGTGGTCGTCACCGAGTCGGAACGCGGGCCCGTCGGCGTCGATGGTGATGGTGTCGGCGCGGTAGGTCTGGAGCTTGACGGCGTCCGCGCCGGACTCGGCGACCGCGTCCACGATGGCCAGCGCACGGCCGAGGTCGCCGTTGTGGTTACCGGAGACCTCGGCGATGACGAACGGCGGGTGCTCCGGCCCGAGGTCCCGCGCCCCGATGCGGACGGACATGTCACGCATTGTCCAGCGCCTTGCGCAGCACGCGGAACGGTCCGGCCGCCGACTCCGGGACATAGCCGGCGTTGCGGAACAACACCACCGACGCCGTGTTCTCCTCGTGCACGCTGGCGAGCAGCGTCCGCGGCCGGCGCCGCGCCCGCACCGCCCGCTCCCCCTCGGCCAGCACCGGGCCCGCCAGTCCGCGCCCCCGCCATTCCGGCGCCACGGTGATGCTCACCTCCCAGGTGTCCTCGGCGGCGTCGGTGAGATCGAAGCGCACGGTGCCCACCGGCCCGCCGGCTTCGGCGATGTAGAGCAGCCGGTCCGGCGAGGCGAGCACGTCCCGCAGCCAGCGCCGGTGTTCCTCCGGCGAGACGACCCCCGAGGTCCGGGACCACCGCCGCGACTCGGCGTCGTTGCGCCAGCGAAGCAACAGCTCGGCGTCGGCCTCGGTCGCCGGGCGCACCGTCACCGGTCGCTCACTCACGGGCGCTCGCGGCCACGCGTTCCTCGAGTCTGCGCAGCCGCTCCTCGTACCGGGCGATGCCGCTCAGCCGCACCCGGATCTGCGAATGCTGCCGCTGGACCTCCTCGATCAGCGATCGCGCCCGCGCCACCTCCGGCTCCGTGGCGGCCGGCGTCAGCGCGAGCCTGCCGCGCAGGTCCTCCAGCCGCGACTCCTGCGCCGCGACGTGCGGCACGAGCCGTTCGACCTCGTTGGCGGTCCAGCGCAGGTCGCCCCGCACCTGTTCGAGCTCCCGGGTGACCGCGTCGAGCCTGCGCTCCAGTGCCGCGATCCGCTCGCCGTGCCGGTCCAGCGTGCGCACGTGGCCGTGCCAGGTTCGGAGGTGCTCGTCGATGCGGAAGTCGACGAATCGCCCGAACCGCCGGGCGAGCTCGGCACGGGCCAGCTTCAACGGGTTCAGCGACGTCATCGGCACCGCGTCCTTCGACCGAGTCGTTCGAGTAAACGGAGCTTGCAGATGAATGGTCACCGAAGAAGCGTCGCCCTGCCCGTCGAGATCCAGGACGTCAGCAGGCTGCCTTCCGCCGCGATCCGGTGCTCCGGCCCCACCACGCAGGCGTCACCCGCGGCGTGCCGCCATGAGGTCTGGTGCGGGTCGTCGACGAATGAGAACCCGGCGAGCACCAGGTCGGCGTCGGGGAACGCGGTCCGCGCGATCCAGGCGGCCATGGTGCCGGTGGTCGCCCACCGGCCTTCCGCGTGCGTGGGCAACCCGAGTGCGTCCGACAGCGGCAGTGTCACCGCGCGGTTGGAAACGGGCACGAATCCCAGGTCGGCGGGCCACCACCCCGGGATGTCCTCCGGCTCCCAATGCAGCCGTCCGGGCTCCACCAGCAGGTACAGCTTCTCCGGATAGTCGGCGAAGACCCATTTCGTCGCGCGCAGTGCGCGGTTGAACACGACGACGTGCGTCCGGCGGCCGACGGCCGGCGGCCCGGCCGGCTCGTCGCAGACGTAGCCGTTGACGCGGACGACGAGGTCGCAGGCGTCGATGGTCTTGGCGCGGTGCTCGTCGGGCTCCAGCGGCTGGTTGCCCACCACGGCGACCGCGCGCGGGTCGGGCCGGTCGGCGTACGCGCGCAGCAGATCGAGCACCAGGACGCCGTTATCCATGTCGCGCAACGTAGCAGCACTTCCTGGTGTGCGCCGGGTACACGCCCGGCTACACAACGCGCCGAGACGGCGGTTCGTCCCTACCATCGGAGCATGCCCGGAAAGTTACGGCGGGAACTGCGCGCCAAGCTCGTGCGTGCCGTCGAATCGGCGGTGGCGCCCCTGCGCGAGGAGCAGAACGCGCGACTCGACCGGCTCGAACGAGAACTCGCCGGCCTGCGCAAGGACGTCAACCGCACGTTCGACCGGCTCGTGGAGTTCGAGATCCGCAGCAGGCACGACCTGGTCTACGCCGGCGACCGCGAAGCGGCTGCGGAGAGCCACCGGTTCGCCCGCGAACACCTGACGGGTGCGACGGCGTTCCGCAAGCCGTGGGAGACGCTGCGCTACGCCCTGTCGCTGGCCCCGGCGGGCGGAATGGCGCTGGAATTCGGCGTCGCCACGGGCAGCACGCTCCGTGTCATCGCCCAGGCACGCGAGGACACGGTGTACGGCTTCGACTCCTTCGACGGCCTGCCCGAGGACTGGGTCACCGGCATGCCGGCCGGATCGTTCGCGACGTCCGAATTGCCCGACGTCCCGGGCGCGGAACTCGTCGTCGGCCTCTTCGACGACACGCTGCCCGGGTTTCTCGCCGCCCACCCCGGGCCGGTCGACTTCGTCCACGTCGACAGCGACCTCTACAGCTCGGCGAGGACGGTGCTCGACCTCGTCGGCCCGCGGCTGCGGCCGGGCAGCGTGATCGTGTTCGACGAGTTCTTCAACTACCCCGGCTGGCAGGAGCACGAGGCCCGAGCGTGGCGCGAATACGTCGACAAGACCGGCATCCGATTCTCCTACGAGGCGTTTTCCTACGAAGACCGCCAGGTCGTCGTCCGGATCACCGACTGAGGAGGACGCGCGCGTTCGCCCGAACCGGTCGCCAGTACCCTCGTATCTCGTGCACGCCACAAGCACCGTCGACGCCACAGATTCGCCAGCGATGAAAGAGGCACCGTCCGGCCCGGGCAGTCGGTCCTGGAGCCGCGCCTTCACCGACATCCGCGACGGATTCCACCAGCGGGAGCTGTGGGGACACCTCGCCTGGCAGGACATCAAGCAGCGTTACCGGCGTTCGGTACTCGGTCCCCTGTGGATCACGCTGAGCATGGGCATCACCGCGCTCGGCCTCGGACTGCTGTACTCGCAGCTGTTCGGCTCGCCGGTCTCGACGTTCCTGCCCTACATCACCACGGGCTTCATCGTCTGGAACTTCATCCTGGGCTGCCTGACCGAGGGCACCGAGACGTTCATCAAGAACGAGGGCCTCATCAAGCACCTGCCCGCGCCGCTGACGGTGTACGTGCTGCGGACGGTGTGGCGACAGAGCATCATGTTCGCCCACAACATGATCATCTACTTCCTGGTGATCGGACTGTTCTGGGGCGCGGTCACGGAACCGGGCTACGTGATCACGGAGGGTGGCTTCGAGCAGCCGGGTCTCAACTGGAGCATCCTGCTGGCCATTCCCGCGTTCGCGCTGCTCGCGGTGAACGCCGGCTGGGTCGTGATGCTGTTCGGCATCGTCTCGACGCGGTTCCGCGACATCCCGCAGGTCATCACGAGCCTGATCAACCTGCTGTTCTTCCTGACGCCGATCGTCTGGTCCACCGACATCCTCAAGCAGCGCTTCGGTGACGCGGTGAGCTGGCGCGACCTGATCGCCGAGCTGAACCCGCTGTACCACTTCATCCAGATCCTCCGTGCGCCGCTGATCGGCAACGAGCAGAGCTGGCACCACTGGGCCGTCGTCGGCGGCATCACCGTCCTCGGCTGGGCACTGGCCCTCGTGGTGATGCGCAACTACCGTGCCCGCGTCTCGTATTGGGTGTGACGACAACATGAGCAGCATTGAGGTCTGGAACGCGTCCGTCGACTTCCCCATCTTCGACGCGAAGACGCGGTCGCTGAAGAAGAAGGTGCTCGGCAAGGTCGGCGGCAAGATCGGCACCGAGAGCCGCGTGCCGATCATCGAGGCGCTGCACGACATCACGCTGTCGGTCAAGGAGGGCGACCGCATCGGCCTGGTCGGGCACAACGGTGCGGGCAAGTCGACGCTGCTGCGCCTGCTCTCCGGCATCTACGAGCCGACCAGGGGCTCGGCGCGCATCGAGGGCCGCGTTGCTCCGGTGTTCGACCTCGGCGTCGGTATGGACCAGGAGATCTCTGGCTACGAGAACATCATCATCCGCGGCCTCTACCTGGGCATGACGCGCAAGCAGATGGAAAAGCGCATCGACGACATCGCCGACTTCACCGAGCTCGGCGACTACCTGTCGATGCCGCTGCGCACCTACTCCACCGGTATGCGGGTGCGGCTCGCACTGGGCGTGGTGACCTCCATCGACCCGGAGATCCTGCTGCTCGACGAGGGCATCGGCGCCGTCGACGCCGCGTTCCTCAACAAGGCGCGCGACCGCCTCGTCGACCTGGTGCGCCGGTCGGGTCTGCTGGTGTTCGCCTCGCACCAGGACGACCTGCTGCTCGAGCTCTGCACGTCGGCGATCTGGATGGACGAGGGCCGCATGAAGATGCACGGCTCGCTGCGCGAGGTGCTCACCGCGTACAAGGGCAAGGATCCGTTCAAGAACGTCAGCAAGGAAACCCTCGAGCGCCTCGGCGAGGCGCCGGCGATGAGCGGCGACTGACATGAGCGGGAAGCCGTTGCGGGAAGGCGCGGTGGTCGCCGTCGTGGTGACGCGGCACCGCCGTGACCTGCTGGCCGACTCGCTGAAGGTCATCGAGTCGCAGACCCGGCCCGTCGACCACCTGATCGTCGTCGACAACGGTCCCGACGAGCCCGCCCGCGAGGTCGTCGAGGCCTATTCGCTGCCCGCCACGTACCTGCCGTCGTACCGCAACCTCGGCGGCGCGGGCGGGTTCGCGCTGGGCATGCTGCATGCGCTGGCGCTCGGCGCGGAGTGGGTGTGGCTGGCCGACGACGACGGCAGGCCCGCCGACGAGAAGGTGCTGGAGACCCTGCTGGAGGAGGCGCGCAAGCGTGACCTCGCGGAGGTCTCGCCGATGGTCGTCAATATCGACGACCCGTCGCGACTGGCGTTCCCGCTACGGCGTGGCCTGACGTGGAAGCGCTCCTCGGCCGAACTGGGCAACGACTTCCTGCCGGGCATCGCGTCGCTGATGAACGGCGCCCTGTTCCGGGCGTCGACCCTCGAGGTCACGGGCGTGCCGGATCTGCGGTTGTTCTTCCGCGGCGACGAGGTCGAGCTGCACCGCAGGCTCGTGCGCTCGGGTCTGCCGTTCGGCACCTCGCTGCGTACGGCGTACCTGCACCCCAACGGTTCGGACGAGTTCAAGCCGATGCTCGGCGGCCGGTTCCACGCCCAGGACCCGGAGAACGACGTCAAGCGCTACTACACCTACCGCAACCGCGGCTACCTGCTGTCCCAGCCGGGCATGCGGAAGATCGGCGCCCTGGAGGTCCTGCGGTTCGGCCTGTACTTCGTGGGCGTGAAGCGGGACCCGAAGGCGTTCGCGCAGTGGCTCCGGCTCGTCCGGCAGGGCCGCAAGGAGCGCTTCTACCGGTACTGAGGTGCGCGGGCTGGGGCGGGCAGTAAGCTCACCGACGCCTGTTCAGGAAAGCACCTACTACTTGTCGGGGAGCTTCAGCTCGACAATCTCGGCGATCTTTTCCGCGGGTGAGCACCGGTCTTGTCTCGATACGTCCACACTGCTGACGACGACATCGACGCGGGACGTGGCACTGACAGCAAGCGCGATCAAACAGCCGTCAGGACCCGGCGCCTGCGCGACCTCTCGTCCGTTGAGAGCGCCACGCCGGACTCCTCGGCCGTCGATCTCGTGAACGTCGTTCAGGCCTTGCTCATCCCACACATAGACGGCGACCACTGGAAGCACGTTACTGGCGGCAGAAAGCTTCGGAACCCACTGACACGTACGGCCCGCCTCGCCGTAGGCAGGTACCTCACCACGGCTGTAGGTTGCTCCCAGCCCGGTCAACTCAGCGGCACTAAGCATCTTGCACGGGTCGAGCGAGGCAGTTGACCGTCCCGCACTCTCGCTAGGCGACACAACAGTTGACGTCGGCTCCACTGCCTGATCAGGTCGTACAGCAGCACCACCCTCTTTCGCCGTGCAGGCGGAAACTGCCATCAGAGCGCATATGCCGAGGACGGACCAACCAGATCGCAGAGACACCCGTATACGACTCCCTTCAGCCAACCGGACGCTTCCCGACACATCTCTGCTCAGATAGCACGCCGCCCCTAGGAACTTCGCCATGACAAGTCGGCCTGGCTGGCCGTTTGTACGTCTCCAGCGCCCTTTGGATTCGTCTATTCCAGTGTCCGGAACGTCCACTCAAGACTCGTTCGTCACCAA
The DNA here is from genome assembly GCF_042685745.1 of Prauserella oleivorans. Taxonomy (NCBI): domain Bacteria; kingdom Bacillati; phylum Actinomycetota; class Actinomycetes; order Pseudonocardiales; family Pseudonocardiaceae; genus Prauserella; species Prauserella oleivorans. Next base: position 546,349 of record NZ_JBHUNT010000001.1, read on the forward strand.
TGGCGATGACGCATCCGCTCGATCCTGCCATACGGCCCTCCCCGCACTCCGAGCTCCGCGCGCGGCCCTGCCCTATCTCAGCGAAGTCTCACCGGTAACACTTGCATCGTCCGACAGCCGACTTACGCACGGACTGTGTGCCGGTAGGCGTCATTCACCAACTGCGTGTGCTGCATACGACAAACGCCGAGCGCGATGCAAGGACTTCCCGTCAGCCATGAGGGACCTTGGGCTCTACGAGCCTGGCCAACTCGTCCACCATTTCACAAGCTCTGGATGCATCTACTCCAGTGACCTGAACGTCCACTCGAGACTCGTCCGTCACCCCGATCGCAATGACGCATCCACTCGGCCCAGCTACACGGCCATACTCCCGCCCGTCCAACTCCTGGTACTGCACACCTTGTCCCATATCGGGCAAATCGCGGACGCCACCATTCTCGCGGAGAATGATGAAGGTCGTCGGCATGTCGGCCGCCGTATTTCCCCGGTCAGGAAGCCACTGGCATGTTCTGGCAGAGCCGACTTGCTCCGGCAGGGGCTGACGCACGGGGCCGTACTTCTCGATATCGTTGACGTCCAACAATGAGCATGGATCGAGTTCAGCCAGCGAGCTTCCAGCTCCCGAGCTCTCCGGTGAGGACGGACTTGATGCGGCAGTCGGGGCGACACTACCGAACGGGTGTCCGCGCCCAGGTTCTGCGGTACCGCCCTCACTCTGCGAACATGCCACGAGCACGAAGGCGGTCGCCGCAACGAACGGCACCGCGGCCGCACGTGAGAAATGCACCGTACTTAGCTCCCTAAGCCTTGTAGTGGCTCGTCGCGTTGTCTTCCGCCTCGCGGTAGTTCCTCATCGCGTGCCGCAACGCTTCCTCTGATTGTTCAAGCACCGCCTGAAGTTGCGTCAGGACCGTGACAGCACCCTGTGGCCCGTCACCACTTTTTCGCACATGCTCGGCTACCTGGACCGCATACGGCGAACTCCCCAACGGAGGAGCGGTCGAAAACGTATAGCTCTTGCCCAGCATCTGGTCGATGCGATCCCTAGCGTCCGCGAGTGCCTCGATGAGAGGCTGAGCTCCTCGCTCGCTCACCCGGAAGCCGCCGCTCTTCGCGACCTGCAGCATCTTGCCGGCCTCAGTGCTGGTCTTTGCCACGGCGGCAGCACTGATTCCCGCATTGACCCAGTTGCCACCGGCCATGCCGGCGCTGTCACTGACCGGCTGGTCAAAGATCTGGTCGCCTGCCATCTTCATGCCCCAATGCTCTCGGTAGCTCGGAGGTCACCGTACCGAAGCCGGACAACCACCGAAGTCGGGTTTCGTTTGTGCCCGGATGCGCTGATCGCAACGGACGCCCGTACCTCCAAGCGCCTACTCCCCGATCACTGGCGGAGCGGTGCGCTCGTCCGTACCGAAGACCTCGTCCGGGTCGCCCTCGACGAGATACGTCGGCCGCTGGTGCTCGGCGTCCTCGCTGCCCTGACCACCACGTCCGGCTCCGGCACCCATCGCTCCCATGCCGCCCGCGCCACGTCCGGCACCTCCGGCGGCAGCCGCGGCGCCAGGCGCGGCGCCGGGCATACCACCCATACCGGGCCGCGCGGCACCGGAAGCGGCTCCCGGACCAGCACCGGTCCCGCCGACAGCAGCACTTCCTCCAGGACCAAACCCGCCACGTCCGAGCTTGCTGCTGTAGTCGGAGCTTCCTCCGCCCATACCGCCGGCGGCCATACCACCGACCGGCATGGCACCCATGCCACCGAAGCCGCTGTTCGAACCACCGCCCGAGGGGACTCGCCCCGTGGCCGTCGGTGGCCGGTAGCCCGACGGCCTGGTGCCGGACGGCATACCGGCGCCGGTGTTCCGCCCACTCTGCAACGGCGCAGGGACAGGCGTGTACCCGCCACCACCGCTCGAACCGCCGCTACCTCCGGGCACCGAGAACGATCCACCGCCGCCGGATCCGCCCGGCCCTGTTCCCGTGCCGGAGATCGAGCCACCGGCATAGCCCGACGCGCCAGTACCGGCGTCGCCACCCGGAACGCTGATCGCCGCGCTCGCGCTCGGCATCCGAACACCGTCGGACCCACCGGCACCGAAGGTCGGCGGCTCGGAGAATGCCGGCTGCTTCGACGCGGCTTGGTAGAGCTCGTTGTCATAAGTGGTCATGACCCGCGCGGCCTCGTCATGAGCCTCTTGGCTGCGCCGGTAGGTCTCCATGGTCTCGCTGATGTTGTCCGCGAGATCGAAGGGATTGCTGGTGACGAGCTTCTTGAACTCGGTGCGCCAGTCGAACGGCACCGGTTCGGGCATCGTGTTCTTGGCGGTCGCGGCCGCATTGCCTTCCTGCGCGATCACCTCGGAGGCCAGTTTCGCGTTCTGCGCGTTGCCGTCGGACCAGGTGCCCAGCGATTGGAAGAATCCATGCGCCTGTTCGGCTGCGTCGCCTTCCCACTCCTGCCTGGACTTCCCGACCCCTTCGTTCAGCCGAGACGACAGGTCCTCCAGCACCGAGACGAGTTCGGCATAGGCATCGGAGATCCCCTGAATATCCTCAGCCCGCAGGTTCTCCGTCACGAACTGCTTCAACTGCTCGTGCTCGTGGCCTGGGTAATTCATGTCGGACGCGCTCAGGCCTTCCAGGTACTGCACATCGCCGGACGTCAGCCGCGCGATCTGCTCCTGGGAAAGGTTTTCCGCGTTCGCGTGTGCCTTCAACATGCCGATCGGCATGGAGAAAAGGCCGCCGTTGGCCGCCGCTTCGGCCATGGCCTGACTGGTCAACGCTGCTTCCCGCTGGCTCGGCGCCACCCACTCGTCGTTGTTCGCCGACGGTTGCGGATTGGTCATCCTCAGGCCCCTCCAGAGAGCTCGCTTGCCCGAACGCGGCATTCCTGCTGGTCAAACAGTCCTCGCCTGTGTCGTCCGACGGCAGTTTACAAGCCGCACACCTACCGCGACGGCTGTTCACAGCAAACCATCCACGACGGGACCTGGGACGTACCGCACCCGGGCGACGGTTCCCGCGACCTCACAGGTAGCCCTCGAGCTGGGCATACAGCTGCTGGACGATGCGCGCGTTGTCGCCGGGGGCATAGGTCAGCCACTTCTGGCCGTCGTCGGCGGCCCGCTGGGTGCAGAAGTACCGGCCGTCCTCGGTGTCGAACCAGGCCACCGGGCTCAGGTTCATCGGCTTGCCGCCCTGCCCGGGCGCGAACGCCGTGAACGCCCCGATCCGCAGCTTCGGCTTCTCGAACAGGCGCGCGACCGCACGTTCCTGGGTCGCCGAGTGGGAGCGCGGCGGCGCGACCCCCGCGAACGGGTCGTAGCCGGCGTCCTCGGCCGCGTGCCGCGGGCGGCTCGGCGCCGGCTTGGCCACCGTCACGGACTGGCCGGGCGCTGCCGGGGTCAACGGCAGCAGGTCCACGAGCGCCGACACGAACTGCGTCGGCCGGACCTCCTCGAACACCATCAGGTTGCCGTCCTGCCGCACCAGCACCGCGAACTGCCCGTCCGACGACGCCCGCCCGAACAGCTGCTCCTCGTCCTTGAGCTGCGCCGCCAGTGTCACCGCGAGCGGCGCCCGGACGAACGTCTCCAGCGCCAGCTGGACATCGGGGTCGAGCCTGCCGCGCCCGAACAGCTGACGACTTTCCAGGTCGCGGAACACCGCTTCCCGCACCTGGGCACGCTGCGTGTGCGTGGTGCCGATGTGCGGGACCTGGAACGGAAACGGGGCACGACCCAGCTTCAGATGTTCCAGCAGCATGTCCACCGCCACCAACGACAGCGAGAACGAGTGCGCCATTCCCCTATCCCCCCGGAGTCCTCGAGCCGACGGGAGTGCACGTTAGCAGCAGCACGCGCTCACGCTCCGCTGTCAGCGAACCGCCCTTGCCGCCGCGGCCACCCGGTGGTCTGGTGGAACCATGCCTGACGCGAAGCCCACCCTGGTCCTGCACCTCGTCAGCGGCGGCGAACCGCTGCTGTTCCAGCTCCACCCCGACGACGTCGACGAGGTGGCGAAGCAGCTGTACCTCTACCTCGACCACGGTTCGGTGCAGACCATCCGCACCAAGGACGACGTGCGACTGCAGGTCAACTTCGCACACGTCGCCGTCGCCTACATCGACCGGCAACCCGGCAAGGTGTTCGGCCTGCACTGAGCGGCTCCCGGCCGCCGCGGCTCGAGCAGCGGCACGGCTCACAGGCCGTACAGGCGGCTCCAGTTCTCCCGGCTGGTGAGCTCGGGCAGCGCGCGCTTGTACTGCGCCTGCACCGCGCGGCCCTCCTTGCGCAGCCGGTTGATCACCTTCACACCGCGCTTGGCCAGGTCGAACATGCGGTCGCGGTCGTAGGAACGCACCCGCACGCCCTCCTGCGAGGCGTCGGTGACGATCGCCGTCTTGAACAGCGAGACGTGCCACCAGTGCGCCTCGTCGCTCGGGATGGCGCCCAGCGCGAAGCGGTGCTTGCCGAGCACACGGTCGAGGATGCGCTTGAGCAGCACCAGCCGCTGCATGCTGGGCCTGGGGGCGGTGTTGATGATGCCGATGTCGTTGGAGGCGACGCCCGGCACCTCGGTCGGCGCGTACTTCTTCGTCTCCGGGTACTGCGCGCGGATCTCGCGGATCTCCTTCATTGCCGCGACACCGCCGTCGTGCAGGATGTCCGGCCCCTCGAGGAAGTCCTCGACCGCCTTGATGAGCGTCGCCGAGAGCCCGTACTGCATGCCGAGCAGGTACCGCACGAGCTGGGCCATCAGCACCCGCGAGAGGACGTTCAGGTCGAACGGGCTGTGCAGCGCCGCGGTGATGATGGAGTTACGCAGGTTGAAGTAACGGTGCCACTCGTCCCAGTCCTTCCAGTGGAAGTCGGCGTGCCATACGCCGGCGCCGGGCAGCGTCACCGTCGGGAAGCCGTGCGCGCGCGCCCGGTAGCTGTACTCGGCGTCGTCCCACTGGAAGAAGAACGGCATCGGGTAGCCGATCTCCTTGACGACCTCGTACGGGATGAGGCACGACCACCAGCCGTTGTAGCCGGCGTCGAGGCGGCGCTCCTGCCGGTTGGGCTCGCCGGTCTTCTTGTCGACACCGAGCAGGTCGGCCGTCTCCAGGCTGTGCGGCACCGGCTGTCCGGGTTCGAGCGTGTTGAGCCGCGCGTACTCGGCACCGACGTGCAGCTGGTTCGGGTGGAGCAGGTTGAGCATCTGTCCACCGACGATCATCGGGTGCGCGGCGCGGTTGGAGAACGCGGTCAGCCGGATCACCAGGTCGGGTTCCAGCAGCACGTCGTCGTCCATGAACAGCACGTTGGCGTGCTCGGTCTCGGTGTTGCCCGCGACCTCGTACAGACCACGCGTGAAGCCGCCCGCACCGCCGAGGTTCGGCTGCTTGATGTAGCGCAGCTTGTCACCGAGGCTCTTGGCGACGTCGGCGAAGCCCTCGCGAGAGTCGACGGTGTCGGTGCCCTGGTCGGCGACGTAGATGGCGTCGAGCGTGTCGAGCGCGGGCAGCGAGTCGGCGAGCGCCCTCAGGTTGCCCAGGCAGTCGTCGGCGCGGTTCATCGTGCAGATGGTCACCGCGGTCGGCCGGATCTTCTCCGGCGCCTCCACGGTCCAGCGCACCTGCGAGACGGTCAGCCGCTCACCGGCCTCGGTCTCCAGGTCGAGCCACAGCGCGCCGCCGTCGAGGAACTTGTCCAGCGGGGCCTCGAGCGTCACGGTGGCGGGCTGCTCGGCGCCGACGACGTTGCGCACGGCGACGGTGCGTGGCTCGCCCTCCACATCGGAGGCACGCACGGCCAGCTGACCGGAGCCGGTGACGGTGGCCTCCACGGCGACGGTCTTGACCTTGGTCCAGCGCTGCCAGTACGCGGCGGGGAACCGTCCGAAGTAGGTGTTGCCGGAGACCCGCGCCGACGGTTCGAGGGTGACGCTCTCGCGGTGCCGCGCCGCCACGCCCTTGGCGACGTCGGCGTAGAGGTCCTTGCTCACCACGTCCGAGGGGCCCGCGAACAGCCCGCGCTGGGCGAGCAGCCGGTCGGCCTGGGGGGTGTGCTCGGAGAACCGCGTCCGCCCTTCCTTCGTCGATGCGGTCGCCGACCTCTTGGCAGTGGCCGAAGCGGCTTTACCGGGCATGAGACCAGTCCTCCAGGGAAAACACTGACAAACACTTACGCGCGAACTGCCAGTAAGGTACAGGCCTCACCCGGACCGCCCGCGCAGGCGCCCGTCAATCGCGTGACTCGCGGAACACCACCCATTTCAGCATGACGAAATTGATCGTGGTGGCCGTGCCCTGGGCGATGATCCACGAAAGCGCCACCCGCCAGGTGAAGTCCGGGAGCAGGGAAAGAGCCAACGCGTTCGTGCCCACGTTGACGAAGAACGTCACCGTGTAAAGCAGCACGAAACCGCCGACCTGGCCCGCGCCACCCTTCTGCGCCCCGGTGAACGTAAAACGCCGGTTAAGGAAATACGCCGTGGTGGTGCCGGCGATGAAACTGATCGCCTTGGCCAGGTGCACCCACGTGCCGGCCTGCAACAGCAGCCAGTAGAGGCCCGAATCCACCAGGGCGCAGAAGCCGCCGATGAGAACGAACCGCGCGATCTGGGCCAAGAGGCCGGGAGAGGACGGCCGTGCCGCCTCGCCAGCCTGGGAGTCCGTCGCCACCACTGCATACCTCGCCGGCCGGGGATGGGTCGTTCTGCAGAGTCTAAGAACGTCACCGAACCCGGGGCGCGTCGGCCCGTGTCTCGGCACGGTTACCCTGGGCCGGGTGAGCGCTGAGACCTCCCAGACTCCCGGACCGCACATCGAACGCCGGACCCTCGCGGGCTGGGGCCGCACGGCTCCGACCACCGCGAACGTCCTGAGCACGCCCGACGTCGAGGTGATCGCCCGCGCCGTCGCGCAGGCGGGCGAGCGCGGGGTGATCGCGCGTGGCCTCGGCCGCTCCTACGGCGACCCGGCACAGAACGCGGGCGGGCTGGTCATCGACATGACCGCGCTGGACCGGATCCACTCGATCGACCCGGACTCCGGCACCGTGGACGTCGACGCGGGCGTGAGCCTGGACGCGCTCATGCGCGCGGCCATCCCCCATGGCCTGTGGGTGCCGGTGCTGCCGGGCACCCGTCAGGTGACCATCGGCGGTGCCATCGCCAACGACATCCACGGCAAGAACCACCACAGCGCGGGCAGCTTCGGCAACCACGTGCTGTCGATGGACCTGCTCACGGCCGACGGCAGGGTCCGCACGCTGACGCCGGACGGCCCCGAGTCGGACCTGTTCTGGGCCACGGTCGCCGGCATCGGGCTCACCGGCATCATCCTGCGGGCGAGGATCCGCATGAAGAAGACCGAGACCGCGTACTTCGTGGTCGACGCCGATCGCACGTCGAACCTCGACGAGACGCTGGAGCTTTTCACCAACGGCTCCGACCTCAACTACGACTACTCGATGGCCGTGCCGGACCTCATCTCCCGGGACGAGCGCCTCGGCCGTGCCACCTTTTCGCGGGGATCGCTGGCGAAGCTGGACCAGCTGCCGGACAAGCTGAAGGCCGACCCGCTGAAGTTCGACGCGCCCGTGCTGGCGACGCTGCCCGACATCTTCCCGAACGGGCTCGGCAACAAGGTGACGTTCGGGCTCATCAACAACCTGTGGCAGCGCACGGTGCCGAAGAAGGGTGCGCGCGGCAAGATCCAGAACCTGACGCAGTTCTACCACCCGCTGGACATGCTGAGCGAGTGGAACCGGGCGTACGGGTCGAAGGGTTTCCTGCAGTACCAGTTCTCCGTGCCGTTCGGCCGGGAGGACGACCTCAAGCGCCTGTGCCGCAAGATCGCGAACTCCGGGCATTATTCGTTCCTCAACGTCATCAAGCGCATGGGCGAGGCGAACCGGGCGCCGCTGTCCTGGCCCACCCCAGGTTGGATGCTCAGCGTCGACTTCCCCATCAAGGACGGCCTGAGCCGGTTCTGCACCGAACTCGACGAGGATGTGCTCGCTGCGGGCGGGCGGCTCTACACGGCGAAGGACTCGCGGACCACCGCGGAGATGTTCCACCGCATGTACCCCCGCCTCGACGAGTGGCGCAAGATCCGGCACTCTGTCGACCCCGACGGCATCTTCATCTCGGACATGGCCAGGAGGCTGGAACTGTGATCGACGCGGTGGGCAACCCCCAGTCGCTGCTGCTGCTCGGCGGCACCTCGGACATCGCGCTGGCGATCGCCGAGCGCTACCTCGCGGAGCGTCCACTCCGGATCGTCCTGGCGGCGAGGCCGTCGGCGCGTTTGGACGACGCCGCGAAGCGCCTGCGGGACAAGGGCGCCGAGGTATCCACTGTGGACTTCGACGCCAAGGACACGGCCTCGCACCCGGCCGTGATCGAGAAGGCATTCGCGGGCGGGGACATCGACGTGACGGTGGTGGCCTTCGGGCTGCTCGGCGACGCCGAGGAGGTGTGGCAGGACCACGCCAAGGCGGTGGAGCTCGCCACCGTCAACTACACGGCCGCCGTGTCGGTGGGTGTGGCGCTGGCGGACAAGCTCAAGCAGCAGGGCCACGGCTCGGTCGTGGCGCTGTCGTCGGTGGCCGGCGAGCGCGTGCGCCGGTCGAACTTCCTCTACGGCTCCACCAAGGCCGGGTTCGACGGCTTCTACCTCGGCCTGGGCGAGGCTCTGGCGCCGTACGGCGTGCAGGTCACGGTGGTGCGGCCGGGCCAGGTGCGCACCAAGATGACCGAGGGCATGGGCAAGGCTCCGCTGGAGCAGACCGCCGAGCAGGTGGCCGAGATCGCCGTCGATGCCGTCCGCGCAGGCAAGGACCTGGTGTGGGCGCCCGGCACGTTCCGCTGGGTGATGTCGGCGTTGCGGCACGTGCCGCGGCCGATCTTCCGCAAGTTGCCGATCTAGGTATCCCCGATCCGGGCAACGGCCCCGCCGCCTCTCGCGCGGCGGGGCCGTTGCCGTATCCGGTCGGTCACTGCGTGAGCCAGTAGCCGAACGAGGTGTACTCCGGGTACGGGCTGAGCAGGGGCCGCACCGGCTCGAGCCGCACCTGGACCTCCGGCGACGTCACCGCGTCACCGGGCACGGTGAAGGTGCGGATGTTCCACCGGTCGCCGCGCGGCCCGAGGTTCCAAATGCCCAGGTCGCGGCCGTCGACACGCACGCGCACGAACCGTTCCGGACCGGAGGGCAGCACTCGCCCGGTGATGGTCATCGACCTGCCGGGTTCGAGGTTCCGTGCGGTGAACGTCTCGCCGCCGAGGATGTACCGGCCGCTGTCGATGACGTCGCCCTGCCTACGCAGTTGCGTGTACGGCTGGACCCGCGGCTGCGCCATGTCGGCGGTGTAGCCGTGCTGCTCCTCGCTGTCGAGTGCGCCGACGTTGACGTAGTCGCGGACGTCGCCGGGCCGCGGCGGCTGGTCGCCGGTGCCCGCCAGGACCCAGTTCGCCTTGTACACGCCGAGCTCGTTGAACGGCACGATGCTCCAGCCGGTCTCGTCCCTGGGCGCGCGCAGCTGGAAGGTCATCTCGGGCTCCGCCTCGAAGACCCCGGTCTCCAGGAACGGCCGCATCGACGCACCCGGCCACGTCTCGTACACGACGAAGTAGTCGGGCCGCTGCTGCTCGGGCAGCTCGCGCAGCTTCTCGTACAGCGAGCCGGTGCCGTTGTTGCTGGCCTCGGCGAATCCGTTGGTGGCCAGGCCGATGGTGTCGACGACCCGGTGCTCGCCCAAGTAGGCGACCGCGCCGACGTCCTTGACGCCGATGACGGCGTCTGGCGGCAGGTTGCCCTTGACCCAGCCGGCCGCCGAGACGTCGGTGTCCCGGATGGTCGCCGACTCCCAGCCGAAGCGCACCGCCCACGTCGGCAGGGCCGCCAGCGAGAACAGCAGAGCGATGGTCAGCAGCGTGTGCAGGGCGATGCGGCGGAACCGCTCGCGCTGCACGACCCGCGACACCCCGTAGAGCCCGCAGACGGCGAACAGGATGTACAGGGGCAGGAACGGCTGGAAGTACCGCAGCTCGTGGATGAGCGCCGACGACAACGTCGACACCGACGCGACGATGCCGGCGAACCCCAGCGCGACGGCGATCAGCAGCGGCCGCCACTGCCTGCGCGTGGCGAACACGTACACCAGCCCGATCAAGAAGGCGACGAGCATGCCGGGGAAGGCGTAGTTCTGGCCGATCATGCCGTTGAAGAAGCCGACCGCGCCGCGCACGTTCTCGACCGTGCGGTCGACGAACTCACCGAGGTAGAACACGGGCCGGTCGTTGAGGTGCGACTTCGACTGGACGCCGTTGGCGGTGAACGTGCCGGTGGCGATCCGGTAGAACAGGTACTGGCCGGCCACGGCGACCAGCGGGAACAGGCACCACAGCGCCCGGCCGAACCGGAACCGGCCCTCGTCGCGCCGGGCGGCGAACACCGTCCAGACCATGGCGCCGCACAGCATGAGCGCCAGCACCATGCCCTCGGGCCGCACCAGCGCCAGCAACGCCCCCAACAGCGGGGTGAGCCGGAACCGCTGCCGCGGCCGTTCCCGCACGAAGACGTACACCATGGCGGTGGCGAGAAACGCCGTGAGCCCGACCTCCATGCCGCTCGCCGCGCCCCACAGCAACGGGCCGCTGAGCCCGACCAGCACACCCGTCCACACGCCGATCGCGCGGTTCACCAGCACGCGACCGAGGTGGTAGGCGAGCCCGGTGGCGAACGCCGTGCAGACGATGCCGAGCCCCACGGCGAAGCCGATGAAGCCGCCGTCCTGGAAGCCGAGCACCCAGGCCGCGGCGAGAACGAACGAGTACAGCAGGCTGCTCGCGCCCGTGCTGATCGGGTCGCCGGTGTTGAACTCGAACGGGTGGCCCTCGCCGAGCTGCCTGCCGTACTGGAGGTGGATGTAGACGTCGTCGAGCGGCGCGATGAACGTGCCCTGGTTCCACGCCAGGTCCACGATGACGAACACGGCGCCGCCCAGCAGCGCGAGACAGCCCAGCAGCCACGCGAGCGGGTCCCGGCGAGCCAGGAACCGGCGGCCCCTGCCTGCCGGGCGCGTACCGGACTCCTCGGGGTCCGGGGAGGTTTTCGCCGTGTCCGCGTCGGTTGTCGTGCTCATCCGCTCCTGCCCTGTCGGCTCCTCACGAAGCTACCCGGCGGGTTCCGGCCACCGCACTCGACGCTGCCCTGCCCTCCGGGTCAGCGGACGGCGATGACGGCGAACGGGCCGACATCGCGCCGCTCGAACCGCGGTGAGTCGAACAGGGCCGCGTCGAAGGAGACCGGCCTGCCCTTCACCGGAATCCGCTCGGGGAAGGTGTCGTACTTGATGGTGTAGCGCAACGATCCGTCGTCCGCGCGCCGCAGCACGAACATCGTGGCCGGCTCGAACGGGCCGTCGTGCATGCGCTCGTAGAGCTGCTCCGGGCTGGTGGAGCGTGCCCACGACCGGATCTCGTCGGCCCGCTCGGTGTAGCGGGACAGCGGGTTGGAGTAGTGCGGCGTCAGGTCGTGAAAGCCCCAGTACGGGCGGAACGACATCATGTGCAGCTGGTCGGACAGCAGGATCTCGCGGGTCGGCTCGCCGGTGCCGAGGCGGTCGATGGTCGCGATGAGCTCGTCGGTCCACGCGGCGTCGTCGGCCGGGTCGCCGCCGCCCGACGCCGTGGTGCCGTCCGGGTAGAAGTCGGTGTTGGCACGCTCGATGATCTCCGCCATCGAGTACCGCACGCCGTCCTGGACGAGCGAGAGGCAGGAGGCGATCGCGAGCACCATCGACACGGCGAGCGCGGGCCTGCGCCACTGGCTCCACGTGCGCACCAGCAGCCGCAGCAGCTCCAGTGCGGCGAACAGGCCACCGACGGCGAGCGTGACGTTCAGCGTCACCACGAAGCGGAAAGCCAGCAGCGTCGTCTCCATGGTCAGCGCCAGCATCGACAGCGCGAACCACACGTACACGCCCGCCGTGATGGCGAGCAGGACGAACGCGACCGTGTTCCTGCGGGCCCGCACGATCGACCAGACCAGCCCGGCGAGGCAGAGCGCCCCGAAGATGCCGTCCGGCTTGAACGGGATCGGAAAGTAGGCGCTGCCCGAGGGCAAGAACCGCGCGGCGACGTTTTCCGCCCCGAGCCCGCCCGCGAACAGGAACGGCGCCCACACCACCAGCAGCATCGCCGCCGAGATCGCACCGATGAGGACGAGCCTGCCGACCATGCGGCGCACGACCACGCCGCGCCGCTCCCCGGCCCGCACCGCCAGAACGCCCGCTACCAGGGCGAGGCCCACCACGAGCAACGCGCCGAAGCCCAAGTGCAGCGTGTAGGTCATCGCGCAGATGCCCAGGTACACGCCCACCAGGACGAGTGGCCACTTCGCCGCCTCCCGCCGGCGCAGGGCCAGCCAGGCCAGGATCATCACCGGCGGCAGCCACGACGTCGTCGGCCACGCGTAGGGCTCCTCGACGCTCGACGACTGCAGGCCCGCCACCAGCGTCACGACGCTGGCCAGCAGCGCGGTCCGCCTGCGCACGACGAGGCTCCACAGCACGAACGTCACTGCCGCGGTGACGGCCGCCGTCATGATGGAGAACGGCTTGTAGGCCTCCCAGCCGGAGAGACCGAACAGGTTGGCGAAGCGCCCGCCGAGCCAGAACCAGCCACCCGGGTAGTAGGGCGGGACGTCGTAGTAGTTGATGTCGTTCAGCGCCCAGTCCGACGCCATCCGCTCCATATAACGGAGCCGGAAACTGTTGTCGACCGACGCCCCGCCAAGGAAGAACCGCGTCGACATCAGCGGCAGCGCCACGATGACCGTCACCAGCGCGGACAACGCACTCCACGCGCCCGCGAGCTTCACCCACACCGGCCACGCGCGCACTCGCGGCACGGCGAGCGACCCGAACGCCACCGCGATGATGACCGCGCTGGACAGGGCCACCATGGCCGCGGGCACGTGGGTGCCGGGCACCAGCCGGGGAAGACGATTGATCGCGAACTGGATGGCCAGGCTCAGCACCGCCGCCCAGCCGCCCGCAAGGAGCAGCTCGACCACCGTGCGGCCCGGCCCCATCAGCGGCGCGCGCAGGAAACCCTCCGCCTGGCCGGGCTCGGCGCTCGCTGACGCGATATTCGGTTTCCGTGCGCGCAAGGTGTCGGTCATCGGCGACGGGCTCGCTACAGGTAGTACGAGCAGACGAGCGTGGCGACCCAGGCGACACCCAGCACCTGCAGCACACGGTCGCGCAGGGCGATCTCCTCCGGCTCACCCGCGTTGCCGCCGTCGACGTCCACCGCGTAGCGCAGGACCGCGATGACGAACGGCACCAGCGAGATGACGCTCCACATCGCGCCCGGCACCCGCTGCTGCTGCTCGAAGGCCCACAGCGAGTACGACATGATCAGGATCGCGGCGGAGGTGGCCCACACGAATCGCAGGTAGCTCGCCGAGTACTTCTTCAGCGACGAACGGATCTTCGCGCCCGTGCGCTCGAAGAGCATGATCTCGGCATACCGCTTGCCCGCCACCATGAACAGCGAGCCGAACGCCGTGACCAGCAGGAACCACTGGGACAGCGCGATACCGGTGGCCACACCACCGGCGATGAGCCGCATCAGGAAGCCGGAGCCGACGATCGCGAGGTCGACCACGGGCTGGTGCTTGAGCCCGAAGCAGTAGCCGAGCTGGATGGCTTCGTAGATCACCAGCACGATCAGCAGCCGCCAGTCGGCGAGCAGGCTGATCGCGCATCCGGCCAGGAAGAACACGACGGCGGAGGCGTAGGCCAGCGGGATCGGCACGATGCCCGCGGCGATGGGCCGGTTGCGCTTGGTGGGGTGTGCCCGGTCGGCCTCGACGTCGACGGCGTCGTTGATGAGGTACACCGAGGACGCGACGAGAGAGAACGCCACGAAGGCGACCAGCGCGTCCAGCAGCACGCTGCCGTTGGCGATCTGGCCCGCCGTGAACGGTGCGGCCAGCACCAGGACGTTCTTGACCCACTGGCGAGGGCGCGCGGTCTTGACCACGCCGAAGACGGTCCCTACCGGGCCCTTCTTCACTACGGGGGTGCTGCTGTCGCCTACCTCGGCACGCTCGGTGGTCTCACTCATCGTGGTTTCCGCTTCCGTGAGTTCAGCTTGCGGCGCAGGACACCGCCGACCGCGCCGCCCAGGGCCGCGCCGGCGAGTACGTCGGTCGGGTAGTGCACGCCGAGCACGAGCCGGGAGGCCAGCATCGGCGGCACGAGTGCGGGCACGAGGTTACGCCCCGTGAGCCCGGAGTAGAGGACGGCCGCGGCCGTCGTGGACGTCGCGTGCGACGAGGGGAAGCTCAGCTTGCTGGGCGTACCCACGCCGACCTGCACACTCGGGTGGTCCGGACGGGCCCGGCGCACGACGCGCTTCACCGCGATCGACGCCGCATGGGCGCCGACCACCCCCGCCGCCGCGGTGAGCCAGTCCTTGCGCCGCCGCTTGTCCACGGCGGCGCCGACGAGACCCAGCGCGAACCAGCCCGCACTGTGCTCGCCGAAATGGGACAGCCCGCGCGCGGCCTTCACGGTCGCGGGGCGGGCGATCGCCTTCTGCACGGCCGCGAGCACCGCGACCTCGCCCTCCGCGGGCTTGACCTCGATCGGCGCGGCCTGCCCGGGATCCTTCTCAAGCATCGATCGAACCATCCAGTGGTGCGCCGTCGGTCAGGTGCGGGGCGATCTTGTTGTCGAACATCGACAGGGCGGAGCCGATCGCCATGTGCATGTCCAGGTACTTGTACGTGCCGAGCCTGCCACCGAAGAGGACGTTGCGCTCCTTGGCCTCCGTCTTGGCCAATTCGCGGTATCGCTCGAGCTTCTGCCGGTCGTCCGGCGTGTTGATCGGGTAGTACGGCTCGTCGTCGTCCTTGGCGAACCGCGAGTACTCCCGCACGATGACGGTCTTGTCCTTCGGGTAGTACTCGCGCTCCGGGTGGAAGTGCCGGAACTCGTGGATGCGGGTGTAGGGCACGTCCTCGTCGTTGTAGTTCATCACCGACGTGCCCTGGAAGTCGCCGGTCGGGACCACCTCACGCTCGAAGTCCAGCGTCCGCCAGCCGAGCCTGCCCTCGGAGTAGCCGAAGTAGCGGTCGAGCGGGCCGGTGTAGACGGTGGGCGTGCCCTCCGGGATCTGGTCGCGGACCTCGAAGTAGTCGACGTTGAGCCGGACCTCGATGTTCGGGTGCTCGGCCATCCGCTCCAGCCACGCCGTGTAGCCGTCGACGGGCAGGCCCTCGTAGGTGTCGTTGAAGTACCGGTTGTTGAAGTTGTAGCGGACCGGAAGCCGGGTGATGTTGCCCGCCGGCAGCTCCTTCGGGTCCGTCTGCCACTGCTTGGCCGTGTACCCGCGGAAGAACGCCTCGTAGAGCGGGCGGCCGATGAGCGAGATGGCCTTTTCCTCGAAGTTCTGCGCGTCCTTGGTGTCGATCTCGCTCGCCTGCCGCGCGATGAGCTCGCGGGCCTCGTCCGGCGTGTGGGAGCGGCCGAAGAACTGGTTGATGAGGTGCAGGTTCATCGGCAACGGGTAGACCTGGCCCTTGTACTTGCCGAAGACCCGGTGCTGGTAGCCGGTGAAGTCCGTGAACTGGTTGACGTAGTCCCACACCCGCTTGTTCGACGTGTGGAACAGGTGCGCGCCGTAGGTGTGCACCTCGATCCCCGTCTCGGGCTCGGGTTCGGAGTAGGCGTTGCCACCGATGTGGTGCCTGCGCTCGAGCACGAGCACCCGCTTGTCGAGCTGACTGGCGGCTCTCTCGGCCACCGTCAGGCCGAAGAAACCGGATCCGACCACGATGAGGTCGTATCCGGCGAAGCCACCGGTGTTGCTGGGGGAGTTGCTGTGCGCGCTCACGGTCGAAAAGGCTACCGACGCGCTGTGGCCCTCGTGCGGCGAGGCTCCACGTGCACCCTCACCGGGTGTGCCCCTCCGCGCCTGCCTGCCGCACGAGGGCCCGCGCTCCCAGCACCCCCTGGTAGCCCGGCCCGCGCCGTACGACAGAACCGACGAGGTGTGTGGCCGATCGGTTCCCGCCTTGTCGACACTCACCCGTTCGGAGCATGGCCCTGCACCTGAGGGAGCACCTCGTCGACGACCTCCTCGAGCACGGTCTCCCTGCCCTGATAGGGCGTTCCGCTGCGGGGCCAGTGGGTGACGATGTCGGTGAAGCCGAGCTCGGCCGCGCGGCCCGCGGCATCGGCGAAGGCCTCCTTGCTCGACAGCGAGAACACCGGCGCGGCGTCGAGGCTGAGGTAGCGGTTGACGCGGTCGGCGTCGCGGCCGTGTTCGTGGAGCGCCTCGTCGAAGCGGGCCGAGAGCTCGGCGACGCCTGCCCACCACTCCCGTTGTTCGTCCACGTTTCGCCCGGTGGTCAGCCAGCCGTCACCCAGCCGGGCCGCCAGCCGCATCGTGCGCGGACCGTTGGCGGCGACGAGGAACGGCGGCCGCGGCCGTTGCACCGGACCGGGCAGGTTGCGCGCGCCGCGCACCGTGTAGTGGTCGCCGCTGTAGTCGAAGCCGTCGATGCGCAGCAGCCCGTCCAATGCCTCGACGAACTCCACGAAGCGGTCGGCGCGCGCCCGCGGACTGGGCTCGGGCTCGCCGAACACCTCGGTGTCGTAGCCGAGGCCGCCCGCGCCCACGCCGAGCACGAACCGGCCGTCGGCGAGGTCGTCGAGAGTCACGATCTCGCGCATGAACGGCAACGGATGCCGGAAGTTCGGTGATGCGACGAACGTGCCCAGCCGGATGCGAGAGGTGACCATGGCGGCGGCCGACAGCGTCGGCACCGCGCCGAACCACGGCCCGCCGACCAGATCTCGCCAGCCCAGATGGTCGTAGGTCCAGGCGTGATCGAAGCCGTACTCCTCGGCCGCCCGCCATTTCGGCTCGGCGGCCCACCACCGGTCCTCGGGAAGGATCACTATGCCTACACGCACGCCGCCACACGCTAGCGGTGTTCCACGACACGCGAGTGGACGGGCGATGCTCTGGGAAACTGGACGTGTGGAGAAGCCAAGCCTGATCGCCTCGGACGTCGACGGCACGCTGCTGTCGTCGGCGACACACCTCAGCGATCGCACGATCGACGTGGTCAACCGGGCGGTGGGCTCCCGTGTGCCGGTGGTGCTGGTGTCGGGCCGCCCGCCGCGGTGGATCCCGCAGGTGGCCGAGCAGGCGGGACTCGACGGGTACGCCGTGTGCGCGAACGGTGCCGTGCTGTACGACATCGGCGCCGACCGGATCGTCGACGTGCACGGGCTCCTCGAGCCCGCGGAGCTGACCGAGGTGGCGCAGGCACTGGACTTCGCGCTGCCGGGGTGCAGGCTGGCCGCCGAGCGGGTCGGCACCCACGCCGTGGACGACGACATGAAGAACTTCGTGATCGAGTCCGACTACCACAATCCGTGGGGCGACGGCGAGGGAACGCAGGTCTCGCGGGCCGAGGTGCTCGGGCACGCGGCGGTGAAGCTGCTGGTCAGCCACCCGAAGATGACCTCCGACGCCATGGCGGAGGCGGCGCGCTCCGTGCTGGACGACCACGTGGACATCACGTTCTCCTCCCGGGGCGGGCTCATCGAACTGGCCGCGCACGGCGTCACGAAGGCCACCGGACTCGCGGAGGTGGCGCGGCGGCTCGAGGTCACCGCCGACGACACGATCTCCTTCGGCGACATGCCCAACGACCTGGAGATGCTGCGCTGGGCGGGGCACGGCGTCGCGGTGGCCAACGCCCACCCGGTGGTGCTGGACGCGGCCGACGAGGTCACCGCACCCCACCACGAGGACGGCGTCGCCCAGGTGCTGGAACGCTGGTTCTGACCGCTCACTCGCACGGCACGTGGTCGAACCGCGGGTCGGTGTCCAACTGCTCGACGAGACCGCGGGCCAGCGTGCCCCGCAGGTAGAGGTCCGTCCAGCCCGAGCCGTCCGTGCGGCGGAACGTCGCCACCTGGTACACACCGGCGTAGGCCGGTCCGATGCCGCACGTCTGCCTGGGCTCGGAGCCGCTGACGGTGTCGACGGCGACCGCGGGTGCCCGTTCGTTCACCACGTAGTCGTAGTCGGAGGCCACCACCACGCCACCGGGCAACGGCCGGCGGCTGCCCTCGCGTGCGATGCGGTTGTCGGTGACGCCCCGGACGTCCACGACGATGAGCCCGGGCCCCGCCGCGTACGCCAGCGCCCCGGGCCGGAAGGCGCTCACCACGGTGCCGGGTGGCAGGTGCTCCCCCAGCCACGCGCCGATCTCACCGAGCCGGCCGGTGGCCGCGCGGTGGTCGTGCATACCGGGCAACATCCGAGGGTGGGCCGTGCTGATGACCAGCGAGAGTCCGCACACGGCCAGGGCGACGATGGCCACCGCCGGGCGCGGCCGGGGGGCCGGGTCGCGGGCGGCGAGGATGCCTGCCGCCGCGGCCGCCGCGACCGCGAGCAGCGGCGGCACCGGTGCGAGCAGCCGCCACGCGGGCAGCGTGTCGCCTCCGGCGGCCACCGCGACCGCCGCCTGCCCCACCGCGAGCAGGAACAGCAGCCACACCAGCGACCGGGCGTGGCCGGCCGATCCGCGCCGGTAGGTCAGCAGGGCCACCGCGATCGCCGCGACGAGCAGCAACGCCTGCGACACCAGGGCGAACCCGGCCAGGTACGACCATCCCGCCGCCAGCCGCGTGGTCACGGGGCCGCCGGATTTGGCCACGATCGCCGCCGGCAGCGCATGCTCGTAGTAGGTCACGCGCCACGCCGTCCACGGCACGAGCAGCACCAGCGCCGCCAGCGCGTACGCCGCCGGCGCGGCCGACCGGACGTGCCCCCGCAGCGCGGCGACGAGCAGCCACAGCCCCGCGAGCACGGCCACGCCCAGCCCGTCCGGGCGGGTCATGACGGCCAGCGCGACCAGCACACCCGCCGCCATCGGGTGTCCCCCGGCGAGCGCGTGGACGACGGTGAGCACCAGCAGCACGTACAGCGGCGTCTCCAGGCCCGACGGACCGTAGGCGGCCAGCGAGCCCGCGCCCGCCGTCACCACCGCGGCGGCCACGCCGAGCGCGGGCAGCCCGTCCGGCACGACGAGCCGCACGATGCGGTTGGCCAGGACGTATGCGGCGAGCACGCAGCCCAGGGCGCAGAGCGTGCCCAGCACGACGGCGGTCGGCTCGACCTCCACACCGAACATCGCGCGCGGCAGGGCCAGCAGCACGACCCACAGGAAGTTCGGGTAGCCCTCGACCGTCTCACCGAGGTTGAACACCGGGCCGTAGCCGTCGGCGATGTTGCGGGCGTAGCGGAAGGTGATGTAGGCGTCGTCGGGGATCGTGGCGAACAGCAGCTGGTGCACGAGCGAGAACGTGAGCGCGAGGGTCAGCACGGCGATGCGCCACCCGCGGTCGGCGGCCAGCCGTGACCAACCCGCGACGACCACGACGGCCAGGCAGAGCCACACCACGGCCACGACAGCGATCACCCGACCACCCCCACCGCCCGCACTGTCGGCGCAAAGTTAACCCGCGAGCGGGTGGCTCGACCACGCGGGTGGCTGAAATGTCGGACTCGCCCAGCTGCTCGCGAGCACGTGCCGCCAGTGCCCGCGTTCGGCTTCACCGCGCCGTTTCCGCCTGGCACCCGTTAGCCTCGGACCCGTGCGTCGAGTGGTCGTGATCGGTGGCGGAATCCTCGGGCTGGCGGTCGCCCACGAGTTGTGCACGCGCGGCGTGCACGTGACCGTCCTCGAGAAGGAGGACCGGTGGGCGGCGCACCAGACCGGCCACAACTCCAACGTCGTCCACGCCGGTCTGTACTACCGGCCGGGGTCGTTCAAGGCCCGGATGTCGGTGGCGGGCAACCGGTCCATCGTCGCCTTCGCCCGCGAGCACGGGGTTCCGGTGCGGGTGTGCGGCAAGCTGGTCGTGGCCACCGACGAACGGGAACTGCCCGCACTGCGCGTGCTGGCCGAGCGAGCCGAGGCCAACGGCGTTCCGGCAGGGATGATCTCGCCCGACGAGGCACGCGAGTACGAGCCCGAGGTGTCGTGCGTACAGGCCTTGCGCGTGGAGTCGACGGGCATCATCGACTTTCCCGCCGTGTGCGCCGCCCTCGTACGGCTGCTCGAGGACGGTGGTGCGGACCTGCGCCTGGGCACGCCCGCGCTCGGCATCCGGTCCGGCTCGCCGTCGGGCGTCGAGGTGGCGACCGGGTCGGATGTGGTCCGGGCCGATGTGCTCGTCAACTGCGCGGGCCTGCACTCCGACCGCGTCGCGACGCTGGCGGGCATCACCCCGCGAGCGCGGATCGTGCCGTTCCGCGGCGAGTACTACGAACTTCGGCCGCAGCGGCGGCACCTGGTGCGCGGCCTCATCTACCCGGTACCGGACCCGACGCTGCCGTTCCTCGGCGTGCACCTCACCCGCATGCTCGACGGCAGCGTCCACGCGGGACCGAACGCCGTGCTCGCCCTGCGCCGCGAGGGGTACCGCTGGCGTGACGTGTCGGTGAAGGACCTCGCCGACGTGGCGACCTTCCCCGGCGCGTGGCGCCTCGCCCGCCGCTACGCCTACCCCGTGGGGCTCGCCGAGGTACGCCGTTCGCTGTCCAAGCGCCGCTTCGCGCGCAGCCTCGCCCGGCTCGTCCCCGCCGTGGGCCCGGACGACATCGTCCGCCACGGCTCGGGTGTGCGCGCACAGGCGATGTTGCGCGACGGCTCACTCGTGGACGATTTCCTCATCGACCAGGCCCCGAACCAGGTGCACGTCCTCAACGCCCCCTCACCTGCGGCCACGAGCGCACTCGAGATCGCGAAGTACGTCGCCGACCGGGTGGAGGCCTGACCGAGCCGGCGTGTCCGCCGTTCCCGTAGCCGTGTCCGCCGTTCCCTACGCCGCCGGGAGGTGCGCGGTGATGAGCGGCACAGCCTCGCGGACCTTCTCGCACCCCCTGGCCGGGTCGTCGGCGTTGGCGTGGGAGATGACGACCGACGACCGCTCGGTGAACGCCAGCGCGGCGATGCAGTCGCCGGGGAAGTCGCTGGGTTCCGGGTGGAGTGTCCACGTGCGACCGCCCGCCTCGACCGGTTCGCCGGGTGTCTCGGCGAAATA
This sequence comes from Prauserella oleivorans, assembly GCF_042685745.1. NCBI lineage: Bacteria > Bacillati > Actinomycetota > Actinomycetes > Pseudonocardiales > Pseudonocardiaceae > Prauserella > Prauserella oleivorans. The sequence goes on from NZ_JBHUNT010000001.1 coordinate 567,498, forward strand.
CCACTCCTCCACGGGACGGTCACCGGCGTAGACCAGCAGGTCCCGCCAGCCGCCCTGGCCATCGGTGTCGAGCCAGCTGCAGCCGGGCGGCAGGTCCAGCCCGGGTTGCTCCTCGACGGCGTCGCCGATGCCCCGCAGTTCCAGCCGCTCGGCCTCCTCCGGCCGCAGCAGCGTGCACGGATCGAGCGAGGCGAGCGGACTCGGCTCCGGCGTCTCGATCGTCGGCTCGGGCGCGGGCCGGCCGCCCGGCAGGTGCGACGCGACGAAGGGCGCCGCGGTTTTCGCCAGATCACACGCCTTGGCCTTGTCGTCGAGGTCACTGGAGACGAGAACCACGAACGAGGTGTCGTCGAGCTCCGTCGCGAGCAGGCACACCGAATCGCTGGCCACGCTCGCATACCTGCCCCACTTCAGGCCACCGAACTCCAGCGTCTCCAAGGGCGAGTCGCCGAGCATGTAGTCCGCGAGCGAGAACGAGGTTTCGTAACCGGCCGAGAGTCGGCTGCTCTCGCGGTCGTCCTCCGCGGCCCAGCTACACGTCGGCGGTATCAGGTTGCGCGGCTCACCCGCGCGGAACTCGCCCTTGCCGACCAGCCCGAGGCTCACCGCCTCCCGCTCGGTGAGCAGCTTGCACGGTTGCCCGTTCGCGAGCCTGCTCTCGCTCGGCGGCGCGGGGGCGGGGTGCCCGTTTCCGCCCACCGTGGCGGCGCACGCACTCAGCAGCACAGCCGACGCCACGACCCCGAGTACGCGTGCCTTCACGACCGTCTCCCCCCGAACGTTCACCGATGGACCGGACGACAGCCTAACCGGGCGAACCGGGCCGCCGCGGTGAAACGGCCACACTCGTTGGCAGACAACGATTGTTGCCGTCCGATTAACGACGACGGCGGCGGATGAGCGATTCGAGTCGGTCCGGTTACATCGCATTTCCCGGCGGTGAAGGTTGTTCCCACCAGTCTCACGCACGCGCGCGCGGACCTACCGTTGATCTCGTGTTCGACGAATCCGACATCCGGCTCTCCGAGCCGACCGGCATCGGCCTGGTGGCCCCCTTCGACTTCGCACTGGACCGCGAGCTCTGGCGGTGGCTTCCCGAACACGTCTGTCTGCACACCACCCGCCTGCCGTATCTGCCGGAGCCGGTGACGGTGCAGCTCGCGTCGGCGCTCGGCAATCCGCACGGCGTGCGCCGCGCGACGCAGGACATCCTCACGCCCGAACCGAAGGCCGTCGCTTACGCGTGCACGTCGGGCAGCTTCGTCGACGGTGCTGCGGGCGAGGCCGCCCTCGTGGCCGCGATGCTGGACGCCGGGGCGCCCGCGGCGGTCACCACGTCGGGTGCGCTCGTGAGCGCGCTCTCCGAGGTCGGTGCCGAGCGCGTCGCCGTCATCACGCCCTATGTGGACGATGTGACCGGGCGACTTCTGGACTATCTCGAAGAATTCGGCCTCACGACCACCGCGAGCTTCGGCCTCGGCCTGCTCGGCGACATCTGGAAGATCACCTACTCCGACGTGCTGCGCGCGATCTCCGGCGTCGACACCACCGGGGCCGAGGCATTGTTCGTCAGCTGCACCAACGTGCCCACCTACGACCTCATCGCACCGCTGGAGCAGCACCTCGGCATCCCGGTGCTCACCGCGAACCAGGTGACGATGTGGGCGGCGCTGCGCGCGGCGGGCATCACCGACACCGCCGCGCCGGGCCGGCTATTCGCCCAGCGGGACAAGGACGTCGCGGCCGCCTAGGAACGGCCGCAGCGCCTCGGGCACACGCACTGAGCCGTCCTGGAGCTGGTGGTTCTCGAGAATCGCCACGATCCAGCGGGTCGTCGCGAGCGTGCCGTTGAGCGTCGCCGCGGTCTGCGGACGACCGTTCTCGTCGCGGTAGCGCACCCCCAGCCGACGAGCCTGGAACGTCGTGCAGTTCGACGTGGACGTCAGCTCGCGGTAGGTCTGCTGGGTGGGCACCCAGGCCTCGCAGTCGTACTTCCGCGCCGCGCTCGTCCCGAGGTCGCCCGCCGCCGTGTCGATCACCCGGTAGGGCACCTCGATCTTGGCGAGCATCTCCTCCTCCCACGCGAGCAGGTTCGCGTGCTCGATCTCGGCGTCCTCCGGACGGCAGAAGACGAACATCTCGATCTTGTCGAACTGGTGCACGCGGATGATGCCGCGCGTGTCCTTGCCGTAGGAGCCCGCCTCGCGCCGGAAGCAGGTGGACCAGCCCGCGTACCGCTTGGGGCCCGCGCCCAGGTCGATGATCTCGTCGGCGTGGTAGCCGGCCAGCGGCACCTCGGAGGTCCCCACGAGGTACAGGTCGTCCTCGGCGAGCCGGTAGACCTCCGACGAGTGCGCGCCGAGGAACCCGGTGCCCGCCATGATCTCCGGCCGCACGAGCACCGGCGGGATCATCAGCTGGAAGCCCTTCTCGGCCGCCTGCGAGGCGGCGAGGTTCAACAGGGCCATCTGCAGCTGCGCCCCGACGCCGGTGAGGAAGTAGAACCGCGCGCCGGAAACTTTCGCACCACGCTCGGTGTCGATCGCGCCGAGCGCCTCACCCAGCTCGAGATGATCCTTGGGCGTGAAATCGAACTCCCGGGGCGTTCCGACGTGCTTGAGCACGACGTAGTCGTCCTCACCGCCCGCCGGCACGTCGGGGTGGACGATGTTGGGCAGCTTGCCGTGCAGCTCGTCGAACTCGCCGCTGGCGCGCGCCTGCTCGGCCTCGGCGGACTTGACCCGCGCCGCCAGCTCCTTGCCCTTGGCGAGCAGCGCCTCGCGTTCCTCGCCGAAGGCCTTGCCGATCTGCTTGCCGAGCTGCTTCTGCTCGGCACGCAGCTGGTCGGCCGTGGCGATGGCGGACCTGCGCTCGGCGTCGAGGGAGAGCAGCTTGTCCACCACGCCCTCGTCTTCACCGCGGGCGCGCTGCGAGGCGCGCACCACGTCCGGGTCTTCGCGCAGAGTCCTGGGGTCAATCACGGTGTCGAGGGTAGTCGGCGGCCCGGCGCGGGCCTGCTACGGCTCCTGCAGACCGCGGACGAAATCCACGATCACGCGCGCGAGCTGTTCGCCACCGTCCTCTTGCAGGAAGTGACCGGCGCCGGTGATGGTCGGGTGCTCCCGGCCGGCCGCGCCCGGCATGCGGCGTTCGAGCACGGGGCGCATGCCCGCCGTGATGGGGTCGCCGTCGGAGAACGCGCACAGGAACGGCAGGTCCAGCGTCGTCAGCGTGCTCCACGCGGCGCGGTTGGCCTCGCTCGCCGGATCGTCGGGCCTGGTCGGTACCAGCCCCGGCATGGCGCGCGGGCCGGCCTTGTACATCTCGTTGGGGAACGGTGCGTCGTAGGCGGCCTTCTCGGCCTCGGACAGCGCCGTCCTGCAGCCCGACTGCACGAAGCGCGCGATGTCGAGCACCGGCGCCTTCTGCACGGCGTCGTGGAACGCCCACCAGACGTCGGGCATCCCGTGGTCGCCGGTCGGCAGCCCGGTGTTGGCGGCCACGACGCCGGAGAAGCGGCCGGGATTCTCCGCGACGAGCCGCAGGCCGATCAGCCCGCCCCAGTCCTGGCCGACCAGCGTGACGTCCCGCAGGTCCAGCGCGTCGAACGCGAACGCGCGCATCCACTCGACGTGGTTGGCGTAGGTGTGGTCGGCGACCTCGGCGGGCTTGTCCGAGCGGCCGAAGCCCACCAGGTCCGGCGCGACCGCCCGGAGCCCGGCGTCGGCGAGCACCGGAAGCATCTTCCGGTACAGGAACGACCAGCTCGGTTCGCCGTGCAGAAGCAGGACGACCGGGCCGTCCGGCGGCCCCGTCTCGACATACCCGACGCGGACGATTCCGTGTAGCGGGTGGTCGACATCGGCGTAGAGGGCCGGGAAATCGAAATCCGGCAGGTCGGCGAAACGATCTTCAGGAGTCCGCAGGAGCCGCACGCGGACAACCGTAGTGGCTAGGAGATGGCGACGGCTACCACCAGACCGAGGGCCACATGCGCGGCGGCGACCACGAAGCTGGCGGGCGCGAACTTGTCGCTCTCCACCGTGGACCGCACGTCGATGCGGGTCACCCACTCCAGCATCCGCACCGCGGCGACCTGGACGATGATGCCGATGAGCCCGTAGACCAGCGATGTGATCAAGCCCTCGGTGAGGTCGGCCGACGACGTCCAGATGGCGATCACGACGATGAACGCCATCGACACCATGCCCGAGGCGGTGATGATCACGGCGTTCGGCAGTCCGCGCCGCACCAGCTCGGACAGCTTGCCGGGCGTGGTGAGGTCGATGGCGTAGAAACCGAGCAGCATCAGCAGCAGGCCGACGATCGCGTACAGCGCGATCGCGCCGATGCCCCTGGCCAGGTCGGTACCGAACGTCTCGGACAGCGCTACGAGCACTTGAGTTCTCCCAGATTCTTCGATCGTTTCGCGGTGGTGTCTATCACGACTCGGGGATGCGATGCGGGACAAATGCGGCACCGTCGTCGGTGACCAGCCCCGCCGTCTCCCTGATCCCCAGCCCCGCGGCGTTGTCCCCGACGATCCACGCGCCGAGCGCGGGCCGGAACCCGTCGAACTCGGGCAGCGGGTCGAACGCCTGGTACACGTAGCCTTCCGCGCCGTAGACGCCACCGGTCTGCGTCTCGTAGCCGGTGGCGACGATCTGCACGTTGGCGCCCTCGCGGCCGAGTTTCGGCTTGCGCACGTACTCGGTGAGCAGGCCGGGCTGGTCGTTGAAGGCGGGCAGCAGGTTGGGGTGGCCGGGGTAGTTCTCCCAGAGCAGGCCGAGGATCGCCTTGTTGGAGAGCAGCATCTTCCACAGCGGCTCGACCCACAGGGTCTGCGGGAGCGACTCGACGGCGTAGCGGCCGAACTCCTCCTCGACCACCCATTCCCAGGGGTAGAGCTTGACGATGGTGCCCATCGGCGCCTCTTCGAGATCGACGAAGCGCTTCAGCAGCGGATCCCAGCCGATCTCCTCGATGGACAGCCCGACGGTGTCCAGCCCCGCCTCGGCGGCGGTCTCCTGGAGGTAGGCGGTGGTGATGTGGTCCTCGCCCGTGGGATCGGCGGTGGACCACGTGAAGTGCAGTTCCTTCGACGGCAGCGCGGCACCGACCTCCTGCCAGCGCTCGACGAGCCGCTCGTGGATGGAGTTCCACTGGTCGTCGTCGGGGAAGACGTCGGTCTTCCAGTGCCACTGCACCACGGCCGCCTCGAGCAGCGACGTGGGCGTGTCGGCGTTGTACTCGAGCAGCTTGGCCGGGCTGCGACCGTCGTAGCGCAGGTCGAAGCGCCCGTAGACATGCGGGTCGCGGCGCTTCCACGATTCGGCGATGTGCGGCCACACCCACTCGGGCAGGCCGAACTCGGCGTACCGCTCGGTGGTCACGACGTGGTCGACGGCCTCGAGGCACATCGAGTGCAGCAGTTCGACGTCGGCCTCGACGGAGAGCACCTCGTCCATGGGCAGCACGTAGTGCACCGACTCGTCCCAGTACGGGCGCGCCTGACCGGTGCCGTACCGCGCGGGGGTGCCGAACACCAGGCCCTGTTCCTCGACGATGCGCTGCCAATCCCGCCGGGGCGGCCTGGATTCCCTGTGCACCTACGAGCCTCCGCTCTTGCCGAAGCTGCCGCCGCTGATGCCGAAGCCACCGCGCTGGACCGTCTTCCCGGACTTGGTGGCGATGTCGGCGTTCGCCGGTTTGGTGAACGAGCCGCCCGACACCTTGCCGCCGACCGTGCCGGTGCCGCCGTAGTTGTAGCGGTACTGCTGGTAGCCGCCGCCCGGCAGCGGCAGGAACATGAACCCGCCGCTGTAGTGGCCGCCGTGGCTTTCGACGTAGTCCTCGTCGCAGTAGTCGTCGTTCTCGACGATGGTGCCGTCCGCGCGGGTGCACACGGCCGTGACCTCTTCGGGCTTGGCGACCACATACCAGCCCGCGACGAGGCCGACCAGGCCGACGGTGACGCCGGTTCCGATGAACACCTTGCGCCGCGTCTCAGCCTTGCGCTCGGCCTCCTCGCGCGCGCGTTCCTCGGCGGCCTGGCGCTCCCGCTCCTCGACCATGGCGCGGCGCCGCGCGCGCTGCTCGGCCAGGGTGGGCTCGCGAGGAGTGGTGCTCTCGGCGTCCTGGAATCGCATGGAGCCACGCCGGGGCGGCTCGGATGAGTCCGGCCGCTGCGGGGTGTTGTCGTCTTCGGTCATCTGGCACTCCGTAACCGCGAGGCATGCGCAACCTCACCCTATCGACCCGCGAGCGGTCGCCGTCGCGAGCAGGCATCATGGGTATCGATGTCCGACGAGTCCCGCCGGTTCCCACCGACGAGAACAGCACTGCGCACGCGCGTGCTGGTCGTCGGCGTTTTCGTCGGCGCGCTGGTGGCGATGTCGCTGTCGTGGGTGTTCTCCCTGGGGCCCTTGGGGGTCGAGTCCGAGGCCGAACGCGCACAGAAGCGAGCCGAGGCCGCGCTGATGGCCCGCAGGCAGGCGTTCAGCTCACCACCCGGCAGCTGCCTCACCTGGACCGCCGCCGACGCCAGCGATGTGAAAAAGGTGAGCTGCACCTCCGAGCACCTGTTCGAGGTGGTGGGCGTCGTCGACATCGCCAAGGAGTTCCCGCGGGGTGCCAGGCAACCGAGTGCCGACCAGTGGCGCGCCATCACCGAGGAGCGCTGCGGCGAAAGCGCCCGCGAGTACCTCCAGGGGCCGCTGGACCCCTACGGCAAGCTGGCGCTCGGCATGCTGCGGCCCGACGACCAACAGTGGGCCGACGGGCACCGGAAGCTGCACTGCGGCCTGCAGTGGGTCGCGCCGGGCGGTGAGCTGCAGACGCTGACCCAGCCGGCGGCTGAGGTGAACCAGTCGAACGTCTGGGAGCCCGGCACGTGCCTCGGGCTGCAGGGCAAGACCGTCGGCGACCCGGTGGACTGCGCGCAGGAGCACTCCTACGAGATGGTGGGCCTGGTCGACCTGGCCGAGGAGTTCGACTCCTACCCGTCGCACGAGGAACAGATGGAGTTCCTCGACCGGCGGTGCTCGCGGATCGTCGAGGACTACACCGGTGGTGCCGACCTGCGTGCACAGGGCCTCATCCTGAGCTGGGACCTGCGTGAACGCGAGAGCTGGGACGCCGGCTCGACGCTGGTCAACTGCAAGGTCGGCGCGAAGCTGAAGGACAACAGCGGCCTCGCACCCGTCCGCGGCAGCATCGCCGCGCAGCCGAAGCCGGCTGAGCCGGCCAAGCCCGCCGAACCGGCCGACCCTGCTGAGCCCGGCAAGCCCGGTGAACCCGCCGGGCCCGCCCAGTCCGGCGAGCCGGGTGAGTCCGGTGACTCCGGCGACTCCGGCGACTCCGGTGAGTCTCCCGGGTCCGGCGAGCAGGGCGAGTCCGCCGAGTCTCCCGAGTCCGGTGAGCCGGCGCCCGCCTCGGCCTCGTCGCCGGACGGAGGCTGAGGCGTGGCCGTGACCATGTCGCGGCGCCGGTTCGAGGAGCTGGTCAGCGCCGCGCTCGACCAGGTTCCGCAGGAGTTCGCCGGCGCGATGGACAACGTCGTGGTGCTCGTCGAGGAACGCAACGAGGAGGAGCCCGACATCCTGGGCCTCTACCACGGCGTCGCCCTCACCGAGCGCGGCCACGACTACGGCGGTGTCCTGCCCGACCGGATCTCCATCTACCGTGAGCCGATCCTCGGCATCTGCGACACCGAGGACGACGTGGTGGAGGAGGTTCTGATCACAGTGGTTCACGAGATCGCCCACCACTTCGGCATCGACGACGCGCGACTGCACGAACTCGGCTGGGGCTGACCACATGGACGGCGGGGACAGACGTCACCCACCAGGGTTCAGTTGCTTGCGCGACACATGTGTTCCCGCTGTGCTGTGGATCCATGAGCCGGCATGCGACGTCGCTGCTCGTCGTCCCCTCCTCGACTCGCGCCGCGACGCAAGGACCACCCCTGACGGTCTCCGCACGCGACCTCGCCGGCGCCCTCCGTCGCGCCACGGCGGCAAACCTGCTCCTGGCGCCCCGCTTCCCTGTCGACCGACCACTGGCCCCGTATGCGGGCAATGACTCGTAGCCGCGGCACCCGGGACCGGCGGCTGGCCTGGCTGCTCGGTTCGAGCTCGCTCGCCAACCTCGGCGACGGCATCGCCAAGGTCGCGTTCCCGCTGCTGGCTGCCACCACCACGCGCGACCCGGTGCTCATCGCCGGGCTCTCGGCCGCGCAGTTCCTGCCGTGGTTGTTGTTCGCGTTGCTCGCGGGCGCGCTGCTGGACCGGGTCGACCGCCGCAAAGCCATCGTGCTGGCCAACGTGGCGCGGGCGGTCGTCGTCGGCGGGATGGCGGCGCTGGTGCTCGCGGGCGAGGTGTCGATCTGGCTGGTGTACGCGGGCGCGCTGCTCGTCGGCGTCGCCGAGACGGTGGCCGACAGCGCCGCCAACGTGCTGATCCCGTCGGTGGCAGGCGAAACCGGGCTGGAGAGCGCCAACAGCAGGCTCCAAGCCACCGAGATCGTCGGCCAGAGCTTCCTCGGCGGACCGGTCGGCAGCCTCACCTTCGCGGTGTTCGCGGCGTTCCCGTTCGTGCTGACGTCGTCGGCGTTCGCGATCGGCGCCGCCCTGCTGGTCGCGATGGCGGGCAGCTACCGGCCGCGCGGCAAGTCGCGCCCCGCCACCACGTTGCGCGCCGACCTCGCCGACGGGCTGCGCTGGGTCGGCCGCAACCCGCTCGTGCTGCGGCTCGTCGTCGTGGCCGGGTCGCTGAGTCTCATCACCGAACTCGCCCAGGCGCAGCTGGTGCTGTACGCGCTGGAGGACCTGGGGCTTTCGGAGGCGACGTTCGGCGTGTTCGCCTTCGCGGGCGGGATCGGCGGACTGGCCGGCGCGGCCGTCGCGTCCCGGCTGCTCGCCCGGTTCCGCCAGCGCACCGTGCTCGCCGTGAGCGTCGCCGTGGCCGGGCTGGCTATCGGCGGGATGGGGTTCTCACCGGTGCCCGCGCTCTCGGCGACACTGTTCGGCCTGTTCGCGGCGGCCGTGGTGATCGGCAACGTCATGCTCGCCACCGCCCGCCACCGCCTCGTGCCCGGCGAGCTGCTCGGCCGGGTCATCGGCGTGTGGCGGACGGTGGTGTGGGGCGCGCTGCCCGCGGGTGCCCTGCTGGGCGGCCTGCTCACCGAGCTGCTGGGCAGCACGAGCGCGACGTTCGTGGTGTCCGGTGCCCTGCAGCTGGCACTCGCCTGCGCCGCGCTCGCGGCCGCCCGGCGGCTCTGAGCACCACGTCCAGGTCCGCGGCTCAGGCGGGGCCGGGTTCGATGGTGGCCACGGTCAGCTGGTGGCCGGGGATGTCCGCGCTCGCGCACCCGGTGCCGGGCGCCTCGACGAACAGGGACTCCGTCTCCTGGGGCGGGTAGATGCGCAGGCCCCGGACCGGCGTCGGCTTGCACTGGGCCGGGTCGTAGTTGTGGACTTGCACGAATCCCACGTCGGCGTGCGCGGTCTGGCCGTTGGCCAGCGTGATCGACGCGCCCTCGGAACCGGTGCGGTAGGCGGCGGGGCCCACCTGGTGGCCGTCGTCGCCCGCGACGTAGGAGACGCCGGGGAAGCCCTGGATCACGCAGGGTGCGCCGCTGACATTGGTGAACTGCAGCGGCCGGTAGCGCGTGCCCGCGGTCCCCTCACCGCGGCCGAGCGACAGCTCGACGTCACCTGCCGTGCACAGGCCCGGCTGGGCCTCCTGCTGGGGCGCGGGTGCCGCGCCGGGATCGTTCGCGCTGGTGGATGGTGTCGTGGGGCTCGCCGGGGCTGACGTGCCCGGCGAGGTCGTGGTCGATTCGGCCGTGCTGGTCGGCGCGGGCGCCGAGGTCGTTTCCGCCGCGCTCCGGGTTTCCTCGCCGCAACCGGAGAGGACCAACGCCAGTACCGCCGCACCGGCGGCGGCCCATGCCTTGCGTGAACCGTTGATGCGAATGTCGGTCATCACACGCCTCCCTGTGCCGGATGACTACCCGGGAGACGTGACGCACACACGGAGGGTTGCGTTGATTCTTCACGAGCTGCCGAGAAAACTCGTGAGGGTTACCCGTTTCGGAGGACCGGCGCAGGCCCGACGAGCATTCGACGCAGCTGGAGCGGGCGAACGGCGCAATCCGTCAGTTCGCGGGCGGGTCCAGGGACACGCCGGCCCACTCGAGGCAACGCCACCCACCGCGCGGCGTGGTCTCCAGCCGCACGATGCCGGTGTTGGGCAGCAACCCCTTGTCGGCGACCTCGGAGGCGACGTTGTCGGCGAGCCACTCGGCGCCGAACCGGATGGCGCCACCGTGGCTGACCAGCACGACCGTCTCGTCCCGGCCGTGGTGGCGGGCGTGCAGCTCGCCGACGGCGGCAAGATAGCGCTCCCGCAGCTGCTCACCGCTCTCTCCACCCGGAAGAGCCACGTTCAGCTCACCCTGAGCCCACAGATGGGTGGTCTTCGCGTAGAGCTCGAGAGCCTCGTGATCGCCGCGTCCCTCCAGGTCACCGACACTGACCTCGTGCACGCCGGGCAGCACCTCGACGTCGAGCGACAGCGCGTTCGCCAGCGGCTCCGCGGTCTGTCGTGCGCGCGTGGCCTCCGAGGCGTAGACGGCCGCCACCGGCTCGCCCGCGAGCCGCTCTGCCAGCGATCGTGCCTGCTCACGGCCCAGTTCGGTGAGCGGCGGACCTGGCAGCGCGGTGTCGAGGATCTTGCGCACGTTCCCCTCGCTCTGCGCGTGTCGCACCAGGTACAGCCTCACGCCAGCTCTCCCTTCCGGACCGACTCCACCCAGGCGTCGGCGTTGACGAAGTCGTCGTTGCCCGCGCCGGCCTGCACCGTGGCCTCGACCCCGTCGGCACGCGGGTGGGAGCCGAGGAACCGGACGTTGTTGCAGCGGCGGCGCAGCGCGGCGAGGGCGTCGGCGATGCGCGGCTCGGCGACGTGACCCTCGAAATCGAAGAAGAACCGGTACATCCCGAAATCGCCCTTGATCGGCCGCGCGTCGAGCCGGGTGAGATTGATCCCTCTCATAGCGAGTTCGGTGAGGAGCTCGGCGAGCGACCCGGTGCGGTTGGCGGCGGCCACGACGATGGAGGTGCGATCGGCTCCGGTCGGTTCGGGCAGCGGGCCCGGCGGGCGCAGCAGCAGGAAACGCGTGCGGGCGTCGGGAACGTCGGCGACGCCGGTGGCGAGCACCCGCAGCGGATAGTGCTCGACGGCGACCGGCGCGGCCACCGCGGCGTCGTACTCCCCTCGTTGCACGCCGACGGCCGCGGCGGCGGTGGACGAGGCGACCACCGGCCGCGCCTCCGGAAGATTGCGTTCGAGCCACAATCGCACCTGTGCCAAGGCATGCGGATGACTGGCGACGGTGCGCACCGTCTCGACGTCGTCGCGGCTGAGAACACTGAACTGTACGGGAAGCAGCGCCTCCGCGACAGCCACGAGCGGTGCGTCCTCGGCGAGTCCGTCGAGGGTCGCCGTCACCGGTCCTTCAACGGAATTCTCAACGGGGACACAGGCTCCGTCGGCCTCTCCCTTGCGGACCACGGTGAGCGCCGCCGAGATCGTCTCGACGGGAAAAAGTTCGGCTCCACCAGCAAGACTGCGAGCGGCCTGCTCGGTGAAAGTTCCCTCTGGGCCGAAGAAGGCGATGCGTGCCACGGCAGCCAGGCTACCGGCCGCGAGGAGGTTCACTCGCATAGCCGGTAGCTTTCGCGGTTACCACGCTTGGGTTTTTTTGCGATGCTGTAGGCGTGACCGCCGAATCAGGCACCCATCTCAGGCGTAATGGATCGACCGGCGATGTCCCGCGCGTCATGCCGGAACTCGTGCTGTGCGCGCTCGACGACGCACTCGCCCGCGCCTGGAAATCGGTGCGGGACAAGGTATCCGGGCCCGTTCGTGTCCATAACGGATCGGTCCTGGACGTCGACGCGCAGGCGGTGGTGAGTCCGGCGAACTCGTTCGGGTGGATGCGCGGCGGCATCGACGCCGTGTATGCCAAGGCGTTCCCGGGAATCGAGCAACAGGTGCGCAGCGCGATCCTCGCGTACCACGGCGGCGAGTTGCCGGTCGGCGAGGCCGTCGTCGTGCCGACCGGAGTGCAGGCTCCGGAGTGGCTCATCAGTGCGCCGACGATGCGCGAGCCCGGCGAGCGACTGCCCGTCGACACGGTGCACCCGTACCTCGCGGCGAAGGCCGTGTTCCTGTGCTGGCGCGACGGGGTGCTCGAGCACGGGACGGAACTGCGCCGCGTGGTGACCACGATCGCGATGCCGGGGCTCGGCACCGGCGTCGGCGGGGTCACCCCGGAAACCTGTGCCCATCAGGTGGCCGCAGCGTGGGAGGAGGTCTTCATCCAGCGGTGACGCAGGGCCGGCCGAACGGTGGCCGGCTGACGACATCGGACAGTCGCATTAGGTAATCAAAAGCAACCCAACGTAGTTCTCGACGACCGTCACAACCCTGGGCGTGGAGAAGCTCACAGTCCGTTGGCAGCACGTCAGCCGTAACGTTGAATGCGCGTTACAGATGTATGGCGCCGGCCCACCGACGGGCAAGGAGTGAGCGAATGCCACGGGTCCGTGAGCTGAGCCCCTATGTCGAGTTGCAGCGCGATCAGTGGCGGGAGCTCCGCCGCGCCACCCCGCTGCCGCTGACGGCGAGCGAGCTGGTGAAGCTCCGAGGGCTCGGCGAGCAGATCGACCTGAACGAGGTCGCCGAGGTCTACCTTCCGCTGTCGCGACTCATCAACCTGCAGGTCGCGGCACGTCAGCAGCTGTACGAGGCCACCACGACGTTCCTCGGTGAGGACACCCGCGGCACGAAGGTCCCGTTCATCATCGGCATCGCGGGCAGTGTCGCCGTCGGCAAGTCGACGACCGCCCGCATCCTGCGCACGCTCCTGGCCCGCTGGCCCGACCACCCGCGCGTCGACCTGGTCACCACCGATGGGTTCCTCTACCCGCGCGAGGAGCTCGTCCGCCGCGGCATCATGCACCGCAAGGGCTTCCCGGAAAGCTACGACCGCAGGGCGCTGCTCCGGTTCGTCACCGAGGTCAAGTCCGGCGCCGAGGAGGTCCGCGCACCGGTCTACTCCCACCAGGCCTACGACATCCTCCCTGGCAAGGAGCAGGTGGTGCGCAGGCCGGACATCCTCATCGTCGAGGGTCTGAACGTCCTGCAGCCCGGGCCGAGCCTGACCGTGTCGGACCTGTTCGACTTCTCGATCTACGTCGACGCGCACACGTGCGACATCGAACGCTGGTACATCGAGCGGTTCCTCGAGCTGCGGCACACGTCGTTCGCCGACCCGTCGTCGCACTTCCACCACTTCGCCAGCCTGCCCGACGACGAGGCCCGGTTCGAGGCGCAGCATCTGTGGAAGACCATCAACGAACCGAACCTCATCGAGAACATCCGGCCGACACGGCCGCGCGCGACGCTGGTGCTCCGCAAGGACGCCGACCACTCGATCAACCGGGTCCGGCTGCGCAAACTCTGAGGCGCAAACGCTTGCGTCCCGTGTGTGTTGGGTAACACCACCTGACCGGGGGGCTTGCGCGGGCCAAGATGTTCGGGCATGAGCAGCCGACCGCGCAGGCTCCTGGTTCGGGTCCTCGGTCCTCTCGCCGTGACCGGCCCGGCGGACGCCGCCGGAGCCCTCCGGCACGCACCCCTGCGTGCCGTGCTGGCGACGCTCGCCCTCACCCCGAACGATCCGGTGCCGCTCGAGCGGCTCGCCACCGTCGCCTGGGGTGCCAGGCCGGTGACCGGCCTCGACGACGCGCTCGGCACGCTCGTCTCCCGGCTCCGCACGCTGCTGGCTCCGGTGGCCGACGTCCGGTGGAGCGGCGGCGGCTACACCCTGTGCGTCGAGCCGGGCCGGATCGACGCCGTCCGGTTCGAGCGGCTGGTGGAGGCGGCGACCCGCGCCACGCCGCGGCAGGCCGCGCGATTGCTCGGCCGGGCGCTGGAGTTGTGGCGTGGACCGGTGGCCTACCCGGACCTGCGGCCAGGTGGGCTCGACCATCCGGAGGCCGTGCGGCTGGCCGAGCTGCGGCACCGCGCGATCGACCGGCTGGCCCGATGCGAGCTGGCGCTCGGCCGGGCGGGGGCAGCCGCCGACCGGCTGCTCGAGGTGATCCAGGTGCGTCCCGCGCGGGAGAGCTCGGCGGTGCTGGCCGTCCATGCCCTGCACCACGCGGGCCGAGCCGGTGAGGTGCCCGGTCTTTACCGGTTCGTGTGCGACCGGCTGGCGGCCGAGATCGGTGCGGACCCGTCCGTGGAACTGCGCGAGGCCTACCGCGCCGTCACCGGATGCTCGCCCGGGCCCTGCGGCCACGCCTGGCCGGTACGCCCGCCCCGGCGTCCGCCGCCGACGTCGTACGTCGACCGGACGAGCGAGGTGGCCAGGCTACGCGCCCTGTCGGCGACGCAGCGGCTGGTCACCGTGACCGGACCGGGCGGCGTGGGCAAGACCCGGCTCCTGCTGGCGGCGCTGTCCACCCTCGACACCACGCCCGCGTACGCCGAGCTCGCGCTGCTGCCCGGCGACGCCGTCCCGGCCGCGGTGGCGGTCGCGCTGGGGATCGAGGCCACCGGCAAGCCGGACGACGTGGCGGCCGCCGTCGCCGGCTACCTCGCCGACCGGCGCCGGCTGCTCGTGCTGGACGGTTGCGAGGACGTCCTGGAGGCTGTGCGCGCCCTGCTGAAGCGTCTGTTCACGCGGTGTCCCGGCGTGACGGTGCTCGCGACGAGCCGGGTACCGCTGGGGCTCGGCGGCGAGTATCGCCTGCCGCTGGCTCCGCTGTCCGCCGAGCCGGCCGGCGACCCGCTCGACTCCCCGGCCGGCGTGTTGTTCCTGGATCGTGCCGGGCGAGCCGTCCCGCCGGATGAGGCGGAGCGGGTGCGCGGCCTGCTCGCGTCGGTCGTCTGCCTGCCGCTGACGGTGGAGTTGCTCGCCGCGCGTGACCTCGCCGAGCTGCCGGAGCCGCCCCGGGACGTACTGGACCTGGCGTACGGGCGGCTCTCCGCCGACGACCGGCGACTGCTCGAAGCGCTGTCGGTGTTCCACGCCGACGCCGACGGGACCGCCGTGGAGGAGGTGGCCGATGCCGGGCCGGGCACGTCCGGCGGGCTGGCACGGCTGCGCGCGGCCGCGCTCGTGACGATGGTGGACGGCCGGTACCGGATGCCCGGGTTCGTGCGCCGGTTCGCCGCGCACCGGCTCGCGGAGTCGCCACGCGAGCGCAAGGTGCGGGATCGCCACACCCGGTGGGTCCAGGAACTGGTGGCCGAGCCGGCAGACGAGACGACCGTCGCGGAGCGGTTGCGCCGCCACGCCGCCGACATCACCGCGGCCGGGCTCCCGTGTGCGCCACCGTCGCCGCATCTGTCCGCTGTGGACTGTTTTCTGCCTGGCTCCCGGCCCGGTGATCGACACACCCGGGCGCTCGACCACCACTTCGCGGGCGAGGACGGCCTGGCCGCGATCGCCTGCCGTGAACTCCTGGCGACGCCCGGCCTCTCCCCGGCGCGCCAGGCCGATGCCCACAGCCTGCTCGCGTTGTCGGCACCCGGCCACGACGGGGCCCTGCACGCGGTGGCGCGGGCGCGGGCGCTGGCCGAGGCGGCGGGGTCGCTCGCGGCGCGGGCGTTCGCAGGCTACGCCGAGGGCCGGGTACGCGCGGCGACCGACCCGGCCGGAGCCATCGCCGTGCTGACCAGGGCACGCGCCGACGCCCGCGGCGCTGGGGCCGCGAGGGTGGACGCGGCAGCCGGTACGACGCAAGCCGAGGCCCTGCTGCGGCTCGGCCGGGTCCCCGAGGCGGGCAAGGTCCTGCTGGCGGTGTTCGACCATGTCGCCCGGCTACGGGTGCGGCCGCAGCCACCACTCGACGTGGCCGCCCGGGCGCTCGCCGCGTTCGGCGACCCGGCGGCGGACCTCTCGGTCGCCGGGGCGACGGCCGCGCTGCACCGCCACGTCGGCACGCTCGCCTGCTGATCGTTGCTTACAGTCGGCCGCATGCGGCGGCGCGTGTTGCTCGGGACGGCGGTGCTCGTCACCATCGTGGCCGTGGTGTTCGGCGCGGCGTTCGCGTTCCAGCGCAAGCTCATCTACCTGCCCACCGGCGGGCCGGTGCCGTCGGCCGCCGACGTGCTGCCGTCCGGCCGCGACGTCACCCTGGCCACTCGCGACGGGCTGCGGCTCGGCGCCTGGTACTTCCCGGTGCCGGACGCTCCGGCTGCCGTGCTGGTCGCACCGGGCAACGCGGGGAACCGCGCGACCCGGGCACCGCTGGCGCGGGCGCTGACCGAGCGCGGGCTCTCGGTGCTGCTGCTCGACTACCGGGGCTACGCCGACAATCCCGGCTCGCCGACCGAGGAGGGCCTGGCGCTCGACGTCCGCGCGGCGCGGGAGTTCCTGGCGCGGGAGGCCGGGGTGCGGCGGATCGTGTACTTCGGGGAGAGCCTCGGGGCGGCCGTGGTCGCCGAGCTCGCCCTCGAGCACCCGCCGGCCGCGCTGGTGCTGCGGTCACCGTTCACCGACCTGGCCGCGGTCGGGCAGCGGCACTACCCGTTCGTGCCGGTGCGGCTGCTGCTGTTGGACCGGTTCCCCGTCGCCGATCGGATCGGGCGCGTGCGGGCGCCGGTCACCGTCGTCTACGGCACGGCGGACTCGATCGTCTCGCCCGAGCAGAGCCGGGAGGTCGCGGCGGCGGCACACGCGCGGGATGTGCCCGTACCCGGAGCCGACCACAACGACGCCGTGCTGCTCGACGGGCCGGATCTCCTCGCCGCGATCGAGCGCGCGGCGCGCGGCTGACCGCGTGGCGCGGGCCGTGCTCGCGCAGTGCGACCGATCTCGGCCGATCGGCCAGGTCGGCACGTCGATCATCAACCGGTTGGCCGATACCACTGGTCCAGGCCTGCCTCGACCCTGGTTGGTAAGAACCACACACCCGGAACAGGGAGGCAACACCCATGCTGTCGAGCATCCTGACCTGGGTCGGCGCGCTGCTGGGCGTCGGTGTCCTGCTGGCCATGGCATGCGGTGCGTTCGTGCTGGACTTCGACGACTCCCGGCGAGCCGAGAAAAGCGCCTCCTAAGCCGTCACCGCAGGGTTTTGGGCAACGCGATCCGTGCCCGGCGGATCTCCTCGAGCAATCGCGTCTTGCGCCGGTGCGTCGCGGCCAGGTCCGTGACGAACTCGCTGAACTCGCCGGCCGTGCCCGCCCGCCGGTGCAACGTACGCAGCCGCCGCAGCTGCGCGGCCGCCCGGGCGTAGTGGGCGGCGTCCTTGCGGGCGATCAGCTCCTCGATGTGCCGGCGGTACACCGCGATCATGTCGGCGGGCGGCTGCTCGCTCGCGGCCTTCCACGCCTCCTCGTCCCTACCGTCGGCCAGCAGTACCGCCACGGGTTCGACGGGCCGGGCCGCGTGGGCGCCTTCGAGTTCCTCGACCGGCGAGCCCCGCCGAGCCGCCGGGTCGTTGCCCAGCGCCCGCGCGGCGTGCGCGATGGCGTCGGCATGCCTGCCCGCTGCGCGGAGCACCCGCACGATCTTGAGGCTGACGTCCAGGCGGGGCAGCTGCTCGGACAGGATGCGGACGACCGTGTCGACGTCGCCGGTGACCTCCGCGATCTCCTGCTGGAGCCGGCGCGCGGTGTGCCGCCGCCCGGAATCGTCCACGTCGAGCAACTTGTCTACTGTGGACTTGACGCGGGCGATTCCCTGCTCCCCCAACGCTTCCGCGAAGTCGGGCAGCGAGATGTCCGGCCAGCCGGGCGTGCCGAACGCCATGCCGAGGAACCAGTCGGCGAGCCGGCTCGGCGGCGGTGGGTGGGCGGCACACGCCCGCGCGTACAGGGCGACGGCGCGCTCCAGCTGCGACTCGCCCACCGCGCCCTCGGTGTCGCCGAGGGCGGCGGTGATCTTGTCGACCGCCCTGCGGGCGAGCGGCGCGACGTCGGCCTGGGTGCCGCCGTCCAGGAGCCGCTGGAGCGTGTCGAGGACCGACGTCACCTGCACGGCCTCCTCCGCGGGCCGCGCGTCGTCGAGGAGATCGCTGACCTCGGCGAGCTCACCGCCGTGTGCCCGGGCGAGCAGCCGTCTGCGGAGTTCCGGATCGCGGTCGGCCTGCTCGCACAGCAGGTCCGCCAGCGTCGCCGAATCGAGCGAACGGAGGAACGCACGCAGGTCCGGTTGGCTCACCCGATCATCGTGTCACGAGATGTGGGCGGGTTGGTCACCGTCGCGTGCCGATCGCTCGACGGCCTGCCGTGGCTGGGGAATCAGCAGCTCGCCGGCCGGGCGAACCGTCAGCGCGCCGTCCCGGCGCAGGGCCTCGATCGCACCGAGCGGTGTGCCCGGCGCCGCGGCGCGGACCGCGGACAGGTCGGCGAGCAGGTAGAGCCGGCGGCACGGACGCGTGACAGCGGAGACGAACGCGCGGGTCCGGGCCGACCAGT
Source organism: Prauserella oleivorans (assembly GCF_042685745.1). Taxonomy (NCBI): domain Bacteria; kingdom Bacillati; phylum Actinomycetota; class Actinomycetes; order Pseudonocardiales; family Pseudonocardiaceae; genus Prauserella; species Prauserella oleivorans. The sequence continues at coordinate 586,002 of NZ_JBHUNT010000001.1, forward strand.
CGTCGGTGGTGAGGTCGACGAGCACGGTCTCGAACTCCTGGCCGCACACGGTGCGGCCGGTGCCGACGGCGATGTCGAGACGGTCCCTGGCGGCGGTGGCCCAGGTTGCTGCCGCGGTGCGGTGTGGCGCGACCACCGCGGTGTCGCCGAGCGGCATCGCCGCGGCGACGGTGGCGTGGCGGGCAGGCTGACCACCCGTGTCGAGCAGGACGACCTCGGTCGCGACGCCGTCGCCGGACATCGTCGGCACGCCGAGGTGGTCGGCCAGCATGCGCACGGCGTCGCCGAACCGGTACTGCGTCGTGAGCACGTGGCAGCCGGGGTGTTCCTCGGCATCCTCGGGTTTGCGAATCCCACAGTGGGCGAACGCGGTCGGCACCGACCAGCGGCGAACCTCGGGCCGCTCACGCAGGCGCGGCGGCACGCGGGGGCCCGGGCTGCCGAAGTCGCCCGCGACCACCGCAGTGTGGCGGGCCAGGGCGACGGCGGCCAGCACCTCGGCCAGGCGCCGGCTACCGGCGTCGTCGACGAGCACCACGTCGAACAGTTCACCGTCCTCGAGCTCCGGCAGCGACGATGCCCGCGTGAGCAGTCCTGATCCGGCCTGCCTGCGACGTTGGTAGGCACGATCGCCGAGCCACCACAGCCGTTCCTCCAGCCGACCGCGCCGGGCGGCGCGTTCGTCGCTCTCGGCACGGAGCCGCTCGCGTTCGTCGTGGAGGTCGGGAAGCTCGAGCCGCACGCACTCGGCGTGGAACCGCTGGTCCTGTGTGGACGGTGCGCCGACGGAGCGTAGCTGGGCGATCTTGCCGCGCAGATACTCCAGGCTCGTGTAGGCGTGGGCCTCGTCGCGGGCGGCGGCGTCGAGCCTGCGATGGGCGTCGGCGAGCGCGCGGTCGAGCTCGGCCGCGCGCTCCTCGGTCAGCGCGCGGCCACCGCACTCGGCCAAGCGCTCCGCGAGCTCGGAACGCCGTTTTTCGTTGGCTCGCAACGCTTTCCGGTCCGCCCGGCGACCCCGGTAGAAACGCCGGTGGAGGCGCTCGCTCAGCCTGGCGATGTCGCTCTCGGTGGTCGTGAGCCGGGCGGTGAGCGTGCGGGACTCGGCGAGCAGTTCGCGCTGTTCGGCGACCTCGTCCCAGGCCGCCCGCGCCGTCCGGAGTTCCTGCCGGGCGGCGGCGAGTTCCTTGGCGGTGACGTCGTGTTCCTGCGATGCCTTGGCGAACTCCGGTTCCAGCAAGTGCGCGCGCCGATGGTTGGCGATGCGCTGCTCGACGGCCAGGAACGCGGCGTGGTCGAAGCCGGCGAGCGTGTGGTCCAGTTCGGCCAGTCGCCGCTCCTGCGCGCTGAGAGCCGCCAGCTGCTGCTGCACGGCGAGACGCTGCGGGTCGGCCGGCACGCTGAGGGCCTGTTCGGTGCCGGTGAGGAAGAGAACGCGCTTGCCGGAGCCGGCGAGCTCGTCGGCCGCCTTGGCGAGCAGGGTGGTCTTGCCGGTGCCGGGTGGGCCCCAGATCAGCCGGACGCCCGGCAGGAAGCACGCACCGTAGGGGTCGCCGTAGGCACGGTCCGGCCTGCCGTCGGCGAGCCGGTCGGCGAGCGGGGCGAAGTCGGCGCGGCGTAGCGTGCGGACCAGCGTGTCGCACTCGTCGCGAGTCCCCGTCCACCGGGCCCACACCCGAGCGCATTCGGAGGGCAGTGGACCGGGGTCGTCCAGCCACAGCACGCCGTGATGAAGCCGGGCGCCGACCGGGACGGCAGCGCCGCCTCGGGGGCCGTCGGAGCCGGCGAGGCGGATGTCGTGCAGCCGGCCGAGGCGTCGTCCGCGTAGATCCACGGCCAGGCCGCCGTCTTCGGTGCCGATCACTTCTCCGAGGTCGTGCCACTCGTCCTCGTGCGGTGCGTCGTCGCGTTCGGCCTCGGCCGCCCTCGCGGCTTCCCGGCGCCAATCGGCCATGCCACCCCCTTCAGCCTCCACGAAGTAAACCAAGGGTGGCCGTCCGGGTACAGAAAGTAATCCGACAGTGTGATAGGCAGTCGGGTCGTGACGCTCGACGACCTCATCCAGCGGTTGCGGGACTTCGCCGCGGCCCGTGGCTGGGAACCGGACCACACGCCGAAGAACCTCGTGATGGCGCTTGCCGGGGAGGTGGGCGAACTGACAGCACTGTTCCAGTGGCTGACCCCGGAGCAGTCGGCCGCGGCGATGGCGGAGCCGGAGCTGCGCGGGAAGGTGCTCGACGAGATCGCCGACGTGATGCTGTACCTGGCCCGGCTCGCCGACGTCCTCGGCGTCGACCTGCTGGCGGCCGCGAACGCGAAGGTCGACCGGAACGAGACACGCTTCCCCGCGCCGTAGCCGTCACGCACCGGTGGCGGAGGTGGCCGTCGCGACCGTGACCGCCGTGCCCGGCGGCACGTGGCGCGTCAGCCGAACGGCGTCGTCGGGCGAGGCTGCAGCTCGCCGTCGACGTAGACGTCCACGCGCTCGTCGGCGAAGGCGATCAGGCCGGCGATGCGCTGGCTCTCCGGCAACGGCATGCGATATGACCAGGCGAGGTCCTTCTGCTCGCCCACCGACCAGTACTCCGCCTGCCCCTTGTACGGGCAGTGGGTGACCGTGTCGGTCGGCGTCAGCAGGTCGAGGCGCACGTCGGTCTTCGGCAGGTAGTAGCGCGTGGGCAGGCCGGTCTCGAACAGCAGCCACGGGCGGGCCGACTCGGCGACCGTCACCCCGTCCACCTCGATCCGCACGTGCCGCGAGCTGGGCAGGATGTCCACGCGCTTGTGCGGGTCACGCGGGTGGGTGTAGACCTCCTCGTCCTCCTCGAACCAGTGGTCCATGGAGGTCCAGTCGAGGCGGACGGCGTCGCGGAGCTGTTCGAACGGCGAATCCGGGTACTCGGTGACGGCGTCCACGGCCTCGCGGTCGCCGACCCGCAGCGTGGACACGCGCCCCTCGCCCCGGCTCGGCGAGGGGCGCGTCCGTCCGGTCGGGACGAAGAGGTCGGTCCGCACGTCCGCGCGGGGGAGGTAGTACATCGGGTAGTACGGCACCTCCCACACCAGCAGGGGCCGCGTCGTGTCCGCCACGACGATCCCGGCGAACACGACCCGGACCCGCTTCGCGCCCTGCTCGACCCGCACCCGCCCCCGGCTCTCGGTAGTCGTCATGTGAGGGGCAACACACAGCCCGGGGCGGTTATTTCGGCTGCTTCGTCAGCCCTGCCGCACGCCGGTCATGGTCGCGTAGGCCACGACGTTGTCGAGGTACTCGCCGGAGTCACGGTCGAAGTCGCCGCCGCACGTGATGAGCCGCAGCTCCGGGCCGTCGGTGTTGCCGTACACCTGCTCAGTCGGGAAGGCGTCCTTGCCGTACTGCTCGACCCTCGTGATGGTGAACTCGACCGCGGAGCCGTCGTCGCGGTGGACGGTCGCCGTGTCGCCCGGGCTCAGCTCGTGCAGGCGGAAGAACACCCCGGCCACGCCGTCGTAGTCGACGTGGCCCGCGATGACCGACGGCCCGACCTCGCCCGGCGTGGGGCTCTTGGTGTACCACCCGGCGGTCACGGCGTCGTCCGGAACCTCGAGCTCACCATTGGGCTGCAGGCCGAGGTCGATGATCTCGTCCGTGCGGACGTCGATGGCGGGGATCTCGAGCCAGACCGGTTCGGACGCCGCGAGGGAGGCGGGGGTGCCGGTCTCGGTCGGTGGCGGCGGAGAACTGGCCTGCGTGGTCACCGGAGCCGGTGGCGGAGTGGATCCCGCCGCGACGGGTTCGGGATCCCCCGACACCACGGTGACCAGCACCAGGACCAGCGCCGCCACGGCGGCTCCGAGGCCGGCGACCACCGGCCACCGGAACCGCCGCTCGCGGACCTCACTCACGCCTCGATACCACCCTGGGCACGCCGCCGGATGACGACCGCGGCACCGGCACCGACCAGCACCAGACCACCGAGCGCGAGCAGGCCCGCGTCGTCGTCCGCCCGGCCGCCGGTGTCGACTCCCCCGGACGGGTACACGCTGACCTGCTGGTCGTGGTCGCCGGACGTGCCCGCGAAGTGACGTTCACACGCCTCGCCGTCGTTGTCGGCGTCGAGGTTGTGCGGGTCGCTCGGGTCGGCGTCGAGCGTGGCCTGCGCCTGCGCCTGGGTCGCGAAGTCGGCGCAGTTCTTGTCGCTGAAGGCAGGCTCCGTCGTGGTCTGCTCCACCGGCGCGGGCTGGGGAGCGGGCTCAGTCGTCTCGGCCGGCGGGGGCGCCGGGGTTGTCGGGGTCGTCGGCTGGGCTCCTCTGGACGGGAGGCCTTCGCAGGCGACGCCGTCCTCCGGATCGCCGTCGAGGTCGTGCGGGTCGCTCGGATCCCTCTCGAGCTCCGCCTGCGCGTCTTCCTGGTACTCGAAGTCGCTGCAGTTCAGGTCCTGGAATGCGACCGCGGAGATCTCGGATGTGGCCTCCTCCGCAATGGACACACCAGTGAAAGCAAGGCTTGCCAAACCAACGGCGGAAACGACCGTCATAGAACGACGCAACAAGGACACAGGTTGACCTTTCTCGTCAGGAAACCCCAGTTCGGGAGCCGCAACCCGGCTCGCGCACCGGCTTATCGATCACCTCCCGAGAAAGCGTTACGCCTTGTTCGGAAAAACTTGTTCCCGCCAATCGCGAGTTTCTGGTCGGAACGTTTCCGCCGAGCCGGCCGGTACCGGCCGGCATGGCGCGACCGACCCGCCACGGCGGCTCCGGTACCCGCGGAAACCGGCCACCGGAGCCGCCGCCGGCGGACCTCACTCACGCCCCGGTACCACCCTGGGCACGCCGCCGGGCGACGAACACGGCACCGGCACCCACCAGCACCAGACCACCGAGCGCGAGCAATCCCTCGTCGCCGCCGTCGTCCGAGCGGCCACCGGTGTCGACTCCACCGGCCGGCGGCACCACCTGTTGGTCGTCGCCGCCGTTCGTGGTGCCATCGTCGCCGCCGTCCGTGGGCGGGGTCGTGGTCGTCGTGGTCGGCGGAGTGCCATTCGGCGGCGGGGCCGGGGTGCCGTCCTCGCAAGCAATCCCGTCGTTGTCGGCGTCAAGACGGTGCGGGTCGCTCGGGTCGGCGTCGAGCGTCGCCTGAGCCTCGGCCTGTGACCCGAAATCAGCGCAGTCCAGGTCCTGCTGAACTGCCACCACGGACATGCCGGACGCCGCCGGATCGTCCGCAAAGGACACTCCGGTAAAAGCAAGGCCAGCCAAACCAATGGTGGAAATGACAATGATGGTGCGACGCAGCACGGACATGGGTCAGCCTTTCTCGTCAGGGAAGCCCCAGTTCGGGAGCCGCAAACCGGCCCATAAAACGGATTAGCAAGTAACGGCCGTAAATGTCCATGCCACGTCACGAAAAAGTTCTTTCCAAGAAATACGTACATCTTGTTGGCGACTTTCCCGGTTCAGTGCGTCGTTCAGCCGGCGGCCACGCTCGCCGCCGTGAAGGTGTCGCCGGGCATGGCGCGGCCGAGCCGCCAGGTGATGGCGATGGGCCTGCTGCCACGGTGCGTGACGTACGAGGCCTGGCCGAGACACAGGAACGGCGCGGTGCCGAGGTCGTCCACCTTGGCACGGCGAACGAACAGCACCACGTGGCTGCCGTGTGTGCGATGGTTGACGTACCGCTGCCCCGTCACCGAGTCGATCGACGTGGCATTCTGCGATTCCCAGTGGAACAACTCCGGACTGATCGCGTAGTCGCGATACATCGTGGTCGGCGAGAAATCTTTTTCGCTCTTGTGGAGGTTGACAAGCAGAATGTCGGTGTTGGTCTCCTCGGCCCACGCGACTCCGGAGACATGGTTGGCGACGGGACGGTCCAAGGAGGCGTAGCCGAACGCCGCCAGGATCTCTTCCCGCCGGTAATGGGCGTGGCTTGCCAGCGGGACCTGCTGCAGACCGTTGCCCAGCGGCGCGGGGAGGCGGCGGGCCCGGTCGAGTCCAAACGCGACAAGTTCGGCGAGTTCCGCGCAGACCGCGGGATGCCGCCGAAGCCGCGCCAGGCCTGCCTCGTAGGAAGGGAACGCACCACGCTGTGGCCAGAAGGTGAAGAGCAGCATGCGAGCCAGTCGTCGTTGTCGCTCGCTCAGGTCGTGGTACGCGGGCCCGTCGGGGTTCGCCAGCTCGGTGTAGGCGCTCACGCGTTCGGGATCGTCGACGTGCGCGAACGCCGAGACGCGCCGCAGCAACGCGTCCTCGTCCGGGCCCGCGGGGAGGGTGGGAAGACCGGCTTCCCGCCGCAGCGCCGTCCACGAGCCCTGGCTCTTGTACACGTCCGCCGGTTCCCGGCCCGCCTCGGTCAGGTAGCCCGCCAGGGAGAGATCGCCGTGTGATCGCACGTCCGCGATCAGTGCCCGCCTGGTGAGCCGCAACTGGGAGCGGACGTTGTCGAGCACAATCGTCTGCGCCACCCGGTCCAGCACCAGCTGCGAGCCGGACGGCAGGAACGGGAAACCCTGTTCGATGGCGCGTTCCAGACCACGCCGAGTCGCCCCGGTCAAGGCTCGATAGCGCATGTCGAAACGGAATTCCCTGCGGTGGTGGCCGATGAAGTCGAGCACGGTGAGCACCGCCTTGCCCGGAGAACGCCGAAGCCCTCGCCCGAGCTGTTGCAGGAACACGGTGGCACTCTGGGTGGGCCGCAGGAAGAGCACCGTGTCGACCTGGGGAATGTCGAGGCCCTCGTTGAACAGATCGGCCGCGAAGAGCACCTTCACCTCGCCCCGGGCCAGCGCCTCGACCGCCTCCCGACGGGCATCGGGACGGGTCGATCCGGACACGGCCAGAGCCTGGATGCCGGCTTCCCGGAACACCCGTGCCATGTACTCGGCATGCGCGACCGACACGCAGAACCCGAGTGCCCGCATCCGGCCGACATCGGTCACCTTGTCGCGCACCTCGGCGAGCACCTTGGCCGCACGGGCGTCGTTTCCCGTGTACAGCGTGTCCAGGCCGGCGGTGTCGTAGCTGCCACGCGTCCAGCCGACCCGGGACAGGTCCACGTCATCGGCGACGCCGAAGTAGTGGAACGGCACCAGGAGATCGGCCGCCAGAGCGTCCCAGAGTGGCAGTTCGTAGGCGGCGCGGCCACCGAAGAAGTCGCGGACGTCGATACCGTCGGCGCGCTCGGGCGTCGCGGTGAGACCGAGCAGTTCCTGCGGACGCAGGTGATCGAGCAGGCGCCGGTACGAGGCGGCCTCGGCGTGATGGAACTCGTCGACCACCACGACCTCGAAGTGCTCGCGCGGCAACCGGTCCACACCGTATGACGACAATGCCTGAATGCTCGCGAAGACATGCTGCCAGCGCTCCGGCCGGGCGTTGCCGACGTAGGACTCCCCGAAAGAACCGTCCATCATGGTCTCCCGGTAGGTCCGCAGCGACTGCTCGAGGATTTCCTTGCGGTGCGCCACGAACAGCAGGCTCAGGTCGCGTTGATGCAGCTCGCGGAGCCGTCGGTAGTCCAATGCGGCCACGACCGTCTTCCCGGTGCCCGTGGCGGCGACGACAAGATTGCGGTGCCGCCCGTGCAGTTCGCGCTCGGTGTCCAGGGCCTCGAGGATTTCGTGCTGGTGCGGCAACGGACGGACTTCCAGCCCGGCCAGGCTGATCCGCGGCGCCGTGGCGGTCCGGCGGCCGGCGCGGGCGAGCGCATCGTCAAGCCGATCGGCGTCCCGCTCCGGGTCGTAGGGCACGAACGCGCTGGAGGCCCAATAGGTGTCGAACGTGGCGGCGAATTTCCGCAGCAGTTCGGGCGTGCCCACGCCGGAGAGCCGGACGTTCCATTCCAGACCGTCGAGCAGAGCCGACCGGGACAGGTTGGAACTACCCACGAACGCGGTGTCGTAGCCGGAGTTGCGTCGAAACAGCCACGCCTTCGCGTGCAACTTGGTGGATTGGTGCTCGTAGCTGATCCGCACGTCGGCGCCGAATCGGTGGACCAGCTCGTCGAGCGCTCGTCGTTCCGTCGCGCCCACATACGTGGTCGTCAGCACCCGCAGCGGCACCCCGCGCCGCCGCAGGTCGGCCAACGCGGATTCGAGAACGCGGAGGCCATGCCAGCGAATGAAGGCGCACAGCAGGTCGACCCGGTCCGCACTCGCCAGTTCGGCGCGCAGCTCCGCCGAGAGCGACGGCTCGTCCGCGGCGTTGGTGAGCAGGGCGGCGTCGGCGAGTGGAGTCACCGGACGCCGTGGTGGTCGGCCGTCGAGCCGGTCGACGGGGGTCAGCGCGAGTAGTTGTTCCACGCTGCCGGGAAGCTGTTCCTCGGGTGCGCCGAGGAGGGCGAGGATGTCGTTGACCGTGGCGATCTGGCGAGCCGCCTGGGTCTGCTCGGCGAGTGCCCGGCGGACGACCTCGGCGACATGGCGGGCGAGCACCTCGGGTGTGTCGGCATGGTCGACGTCGGCGAAGTGGGGGCGCAGCCGGTCGCGTAATCGGTCGATCGCGGCGTTGAGGCGGGCGGTGCGGATTGCCTCGTGGATGCCGTCGGCGAGCTCGTCCATGCCGGAACCCTGCCATGCCGGTGCGTCCGCTGATCGCCGTTGTGACGACGTAACCTCGGCTCATGGCCATCGAGGTATTGCTCGTCGACGACCACGAGGTCGTGCGCCGTGGGTTGCGTGACCTGCTCGGTGACGAGCCGGACATCAAGGTCGTCGCGGAGGCGAGCACGGCCGACGAGGCGCTGGCGGTGGCCCTGCATCTGGAGCCGGACGTGGCCGTGGTGGACGTCCGCCTCGGCGAGTCGGAGACCGACGGTGTGCAGCTGTGCCGGGAGTTGCGGGCACGGCCCAATCCGCCGTACTGCCTGGTGCTCACGGCGTTCGACGACGAGGAGGCCATGGTCGGCGCGATCATGGCGGGGGCGTCGGGGTATCTGCTCAAGCAGGTTCGCGGTCAGGACGTCGTCCATGCCGTGCGAGAGGTCGCCGCCGGCCGGTCGCTGCTCGACCCGGTGACCACGGCCCGCCTGCTGGACAAGATGCGCCATCCCAGCCCGCCCGACCGGCTGGCCGAGCTGAGCGAGCGCGAACGCAGCGTCCTCGAGCTCATCGGCCAGGGGTTGTCGAACCGCGAGATCGCCGAGCGCCTCTTCCTCGCCGAGAAGACCGTGAAGAACTACGTGACCTCACTGCTGGGCAAGCTCGGTATGCAACGCCGCACGCAGGCCGCCGCGTGGGTGGCCCGGCACACGGCAGAACGCCGCGAGCACCGCTGAGCCGCGGCCACCGAGCCGTGCCGGTCAGCCGGGCGCCGCCATCGCCGTGAGGCGGCGGGCGAGCCGAGCGGCGGCCTCACGCAGCTCCGGCGGCTCCAGCACCTCGGCCTCGTAACCCAGCCGCGCCACATGCATGGCGAGCCAGTCCAGGTCGTCGCCGCCGACGATGAGCACGCACCAGCCGGCGCGATCGTCCTCGACGCGGCCCACCTGCGGCGGCACCAGCCGGCGCACCCGGTCGGGCGGCGCGTGCAGGCGCACTCGGGCGAGGTGCCGGTACGGTGCCTCGGCCACCGACCGCTGCACGTACGCGGCCGCGTCCGGATGCTCCCGCGGCCGGAAGTGCCAGGTGGTCGCCACGACGTCGCGCATACGGTCGAGCCGGAAGGTGCGCCAGTCGTCGCGGTCGACGTCCCACGCCATCAGGTACCAGCGCCGGCCGGTGGCGACCATCCGCACCGGCTCGACGGTGCGCTCGCGCTCCCCACCCTCGCGGTCCGGGTAGCCGAACCGCACGCGCACGGCGTCGCGGCAGGCCCGCGCGAGCGTCACCAGCAGCTCCGCGTCGATCTCGATGCCGGGGCCGACCAGGGTGTCGGTGGCGCCGTGCACGGCCCGCACCTCCGCCCGCAACCGGGGCGGCATCACCTGGTCGAGCTTCGCCAGCGCCCGCAAGGCCGCCTCGCCCGCGCCGGCGACCGTGCCGCCCGACGCGAGCCGGAGGGACACGGCCGTCGCGATGGCCTCCTCGTCGTCGAGCAGCAACGGCGGGAGCCGGGTGCCCGCGCCGAGCTGGTAGCCGCCACCGACGCCGGCCGTCGCGTGCACGGGGTAGCCGAGCGCGCGCAGGCGTTCCACGTCGCGGCGCACCGAACGGTCGGTGACGCCGAGTTCCCCGGCGAGCTCGGCGGCGGTCCAGGACGGCCGCCGTTGCAGCAGCGCCAGCAGGCGCAACACCCGCTCGGTGGTCGCCTCGACGGTCATGCGCTCATCGTGGCACAGATCGCGGAACGAACCTGTCCGCTATTGGCGGCAGGCTGAGCCCATGACCGATCTGACCTGGAACTCCTTGCTCCGCGACCAGATCGCGTGGCACTGGACCAACCAACTGCGCGATCGCCTCGACGGACTCACCGACGACGAGTACTTCTGGGAACCCGCGCCCGGTTCCTGGAGCGTGCGCCCGCGTGGCACCGGCACGGCACCGGTGCAGGCCGGGTCCGGCCCGATGACGATCGATTTCGCGTGGCCGGAGCCCGACCCGCCGCCGTTCACGACCATCGCGTGGCGGCTCGGGCACGTGATCGTGGGCGTGCTGGCGGTCCGCAACGCCGCCCACTTCGGTCGCGCGCCCACGGACTACCAGTCCTTCTCCTACGCCGCGACCGCCGGCGAGGCGCTGGCCCAGCTCGACGCGGAGTACGCCACGTGGCTGGCCGGTGTGGAGTCGTTGGGCGAAGCGGGTCTCGCCCGTCCGTGCGGCGAGGCGGAAGGACACTACGCGGAAAGCCCGATGGCACGCCTCGTGCTGCACATCCACCGCGAGCTGATCCACCATTTGTCGGAGGTGTGTCTGCTCCGCGACCTCTACCTGCACACCCGGCAGCAGACCCGACGGGAGGCGAGCTGACATGGCCCGCGACGTACAGATCACCTTCGACTGCGCCGACCCGGCCGCCCTGTCGGCGTTCTGGGCCGAGGCCCTGGGCTACGAGCTCCAGGCACCGCCGACCGGGTTCGAGTCGTGGGAGCAGGCCCTGGAGGCGATGAACGTTCCACCGGAGCGGCGCAACGACGCCTCGGCCATCGTCGACCCCGACGGTGCGGGACCGCGCGTGTTCTTCCAGCGCGTCCCGGAAGGCAAGCAGATCAAGAACCGCGTGCACCTCGACGTGCGCGCCGCGCCCGGGCTGGAGGGGGACGAGCGGATGGCGGCGCTGGAGAAGGAGGCCGAACGGCTCGTCTCCCACGGCGCCACCCGGCTCGAACGCTTCGAGCCCGCGCCGCCGCTCGGTGCGGGCTGGATCGTGCTGGCCGACCCGGAGGGCAACGAGTTCTGCCTCGACTGATCGGGCCGGCGGGACACCGTGGGACGTCAGCCTGCGGTGGTTCGCCGGAGCAGCCGGTAGCCGTGCCGTTCGGCCTCGCCCGCTTGATCGGCGAGCGGGCTGCCGAACAGTTCGCCGCGCACGGTGTCACGGGCCCGCCGCAGCGCGGCGACAGCGGAGAGCACGTCGGCGCGAGCCCGGGCGAGGCCCGGCCGGTCCCCCGCCTCGAGTCCCCGCCTCAGTTCCGCGTTGGCCGCCTCGAGCGACTCCAGCGCCCTGCGCACCGCGGTCGCGTGCCGGTGGCGTCCGGGAACGACGACGGCGGCGAGGAAACCGACGAACGCGCCGAGCACGGTGTCGAGCACCCGGTCGGCGACGAGTCCGGCGGCGTCGGCGGGTGCGGGAATCGAGGCGAGCAGCAGCGTCAGCGGGGTCACGAACACCATCGCGGCGGCGTAGTTGCGGACGACGTAGAACTCGGCGCCGAGCAGGGCGATCACCACGCAGGTGAGGACGACGGGCTGCGACGGCTGAGCGAGCAGGAGCGCGGCGCCGAGCACGGCTCCGGCGACGGTGCCCACGGCGCGCTGGACGGTCCGGTGCACGGTGTGCCGCACGTTCGTCGTCTGCAGCACGGCCGCGGCGGCGACCATCGCCCAGTAGGCGTGCCCGAACCCGAACCCGGCCGCCAGCAGCCCGGCGGCCAGCACGCCGAGGCCGACGCGGACCGTGCCGACGAACACCGCGGACGACGGCCGGACAGCCGAGCGCAGCATGCGTCCCCAGGCCGGCAACGTTCCCGGTGAGCGCCGGGATCCGGGCACCGGGCCACCGTGGAGCAGCAGCGCGCGGCGCCGCCGGCCCTCGGCCGTCACCGGGATGCCACGTATCGCCCGCAACTCTCGTGCCCGCTCCCGGAGCGGGGCCACGGCACGAGAGCTGTCGTGGAGCACGAGGTCGGCGTCCACGAGTGCGGCCTCCAGACCGCTGACCTCGCGGCGCGCGGGCACGGTGTTCACGGCTCGCCAGGCCGCGTCGATGGCGGCGATCGCCGGATGCGGGTCGCCGGTCACGCGGCTGGTCGCCACGGCGTCGAGCGCACGCGCCACGAGAAGGCGAACCGGTCCGAGTTGGTCGACGAGCCTTCCGGACATGCCGACGAGCCACGCGACGGCGCCGCCGGCGGCCACGCTGAGCAGGTGCCACCCGACCTCGGACCAGGTGACGGGGAACATCGCCATCGTGCTGACGGCGAAGACGAACATCAGCCCGCCGGGCGGTCCGGAGCCGACGGCGTCGGTGAGCAACTTGGCGAGCGCGGCGAGCGCGGCGACGAGCACGACGATCGGCACCGTGCCCCAGCCGGCGGCCGAGGCGGCGACACCGGCACCCACCGACACCACCATGCCGAGGGCGACGCCGGCCAGCAGCCGTCCCCGCACCGCGAAGGGTTCGAACCGGGCATGGACGGCGGTCATGCCACCGAACGCGGCGGCCGCGCCCAGCTCGGGGTGTCCGAGCAGGACCACGACCACGAGCACCGCGTTGGCGCCGATGGTGGCGCGCAGGGCCGAGCGCAGTGCCGCGTCGGCCGGGCGGAGCTTCCACCATCCCCGGAGGGACAGGGCATCGCTTCGCAAGTATTTCACTAGTAAAATTGTATGGGAAGAGCCCCAAGCAGAGGAGCCCGGGGATGAGTGACCTCGTCGACAAGATCATCAGCCAGTGGGCGGAGGTCCACCCTGAGCTCGACACGTCCGGCCTGGCCGTGGTGGGCCGGGTGTTGCGGCTGGCGTCGTTGATCCGGCGGGGCACCGAGGACGTGCTGGCCGAGTACGAGCTGACGCGTCCGGAGTTCGACGTGCTGTGTGCCGTACGCCGCAACGGCGCCCTCACGCCGGGCCAGATCACGCGGGAGATGTTGTCGTCGGGCGCGGCGGTGACGAAACGCGTCGATCGGCTCGCGCGGATGGGCCTGCTCGTGCGGGAGCGGAGCACGCGCGACCGCCGGGTCGCCCACATCCGGCTCACCGACCAGGGCCAGAACATGCTGGACGAGCTGCTCCCCCGGCACCTCGCGGCCGAGAACGCGATGCTCGCCGAGCTCACCGACGACGAGCGCGCCCGGCTCGCCCGGTTGTTGTCGACCATGCTCGCCACGGCCGAAGGGCGGCTCGGCTGAGCCGCCCGGGTGATCGTCAACCCAGCGGCAGGTCGAAGGCGACAAGCGTGCCGAGGCTCGGCGAGGAGTTGACGAAGAACGTGCCGCCCGCGCCTTTCGCGCGTTCCTCCAGGTGCCGCAGGCCGCGCTTGGCGACGTCGCGGGGCACGCCACATCCGTTGTCACGCACGCGAAGCCGGACACCGTCGTCGCCGCGCTGGAGGCTGACGCGCACCTCGCTCGCACCCGAGTGACGCACCACATTGGACAGTGCCTCGCGTAGTGCGGCGCGGACGTGGTCGGCGCGCTCGGCGGGGATGTCGGCGAATTCACCGGAGAGTTCGAGCGTGGGCGGGTAGCCGAGCAGCTCGCCGGCGATGCGCACCTCGGAGCGGGCGGACTCGGCGAGGTCGGTGTCGGCGTGCCCGGGTTCGTCCGGCAGCGAGTCGGGCGAGCGCAGCTCCCGGACGGTGCCGCGGATCTCGTCGATCGTCTGGTCGAGCTGGTCGATGGCCTCGCCCAGCCGTGCCTCGTCGGCGCCCGCGAAGCGCCTGCGCATACGCCGGCGTACCCGGTCGAGCTGCATGCCCGCGGCGTAGAGGCGCTGGACGATCACGTCGTGCAGTTCACGCGCGATGCGTTCGCGTTCCTGGTAGAGCGTCACGCGGTGCCGGGCGTTGGCGCCCTCGGCGAGCGCGAGGACGACACCGGCCTGGCTGGCGAACGCGGTGAGCAGGTCCACGGTGCTCGTCGAGAACGGTTCCCGGTCGTGCCTGCGGTAGGCGGTGAGCACGCCGAGTTGTTTGCCTCCGGTGCCGAACGGCGCCGCCGCGAACGGCCCGTAGGACTGGAGTTCCTCGGGCACGAACCGGGACGTGCGCGGGTCGCTGGTGACGTCGGCGGTGAAGACGGGCTCCTCCCCCGCGGCAACGCGGCCCGCGGCGGATTCGGCGGGCAACACGAGCCCGAGCAGGTCGGCGTCGGCGTCGCCGTGGACGGCTTCGACGGTCACGGAGCCGTCGTCGGAGCGCACCATGAGCAGTCCGAGGTCGGCGTCGGCGAGCTCGACGGCGTGCCGGACGACCGATCCGAGCACGACATCGGGGTCGTCGCCGGAGAGGGCCGCGGTGGTGATCTCGGTGGCGGCGGACAGTGCGCGAGCGGCGAGTGTGGGTTCCATCAGCAGTATCAAGCCTATGCGCCCCCGCCCGCGACGGCCGCCGGTTGTGCCGGGAGTCGCGTGGTCACCTGACCGTCGCGGACCTCGAGGACGAGGTCGGCGCCCGCGACCTCCTCGGCCCGGTGGGTGACGTGGACGACGGTCTTGCCGCGCAGCGCCTCGCGCAGCCCGGCGAGGACCCGGTCGGCGGTGGCCGGGTCGAGGTGGGCGGTGGGCTCGTCGAGCAGCACGACGTCCGTGTGTGGGGCGGCGAGCAGGGCCCGGGCGAGCGCCAACCGCTGTGCCTGGCCGCCGGACAGCCCCGCGCCCGCGCTGTCGAGCACGGTGGCCAGGTCGAGGCCGGGCAGCCCGGCGAGACGGGCTGCGGCGGCGAGCTGGTCGTCGGTGGCGTGCGGGTCGGCGAGCCGGAGGTTCTCGGCGACGGTCGTGGACACCAGCTGCGGTTCCTGTGGTGCCCACGCGACGCGCTCGGGCAGGACGGCCCGGGAGCTGTGTCCGGTGTGGTCGATCGGCAGGAAGCCGAGCAGCGCCGCGAGGAGCGTGGACTTGCCGGAGCCGGACGGGCCGATGACGGCGACGTGGCTGCCCGCGGGGATGTCCACGGTCACCGAACGCAGCACGGGGGCGTCGGTGCCCGGCCACCGGAGGTCGGCGTCCCGCAGCTCGATGTGGTCGCCGTGGCCGGCCGGGGTGTGTTTCGCCTCCCGGCCGGTGAGGGCGGCGAGGCGGGCACGGGCCTGGCGCAGTGCGTCCCGGTGCTGGGCGACGGGCGGCAGCAGGGCGAGCACCTCGGCGAGGGCGAGCGGCACGAGCGCGAGCACCGGGGCGAGGACGGGATCGAGCGAGCCCTGGGCGACCGCGCGTCCGGCCAGCCAGGTGCCCGTGACGGCGGCGCCGCCGGTGACGGCGATGATGACGGCGTCGGCCACGCCTGCGCCGAGAGCCTGCCTGCGGGCGGCGGCGACGAGGGTCGCGTCGGTGCCGGCGAGGTCGCGGCGGCGCCGGCGGTGGGCGCCGACGGCGATGAGTTCGGCGGCGGCGTCGAAGAGCCCGAGCACCTGGCGTTCGACGGCCCGGCGACCGGCCGCGAGGGTGGACGTGGCGCGGCGTTCGACGGCGAGGGCCGCGGCGGGCGCGAGCAGCCCGCCCACGAGCATCGCGATGGCCAGGGCGAGCCCGGCTTCGGGCAGGACGGCGGCCTGCACGGCGCACGCCGCCAGGAGCACGATGGTGACGACGAGCGGTGGCGTGGCCACGCGCGGAAGCAGGTCGCGGATGGTGTCGACGTCGCTGACGAGGCGCTGCTGGCCTTCGCCGCGGTGCAGCGTGAGGGTGAGGGCGGGGCCGAGCCGCACCAGTGCTCGCCACAGCTGTTCGCGCAGCCGGCCGGCGATGCGGAAGGCGGCGTCGTGGGTGACGACGCGTTCGAGGTAGCGCAGCCCGGCGCGGGCGAGGCCGAACGTGCGCACGCCGACGACGGCGACGGTCAGCATGAGGATCGGCGGCTGCTGGGAGGCGCGCGCGATGAGCCAGCCGGAGGTCGCGGTGAGCGCGACACCGGCGAGCAACGCGGCGGCGCCGAGTGCGGCTCCGCCGAGGAACCGGCGATCGAGGAGGGTGCGCAGTGGCGCGGGCCGGGCCGCGTCCGGTTCGGGGTCCGCATCCGCACCGGGCCGGGCGGTCGTGGGCTCGGCACCGGTTTCGAGGGCGGCGCGTTCGTGTGCGGCGACGACCACGGCCGCGCCCTCCTGTTCGGCGTCGCGGATGGCGGCGAGCACGCGCTGGGCGTTGACGGCGTCGAGGTGGGCGGTGGGCTCGTCGAGGAGCAGCAGCCAGGCACCGGCCCGCACACGCAGCAGGGCCCGGGCGAGGGCGAGGCGCTGGCGCTGGCCGGTGGACAGGCGACTGACGCAGGCGGCGCCGAGTCCGGTGAGGCCGAGCCGGTCGAGCACGGCGCCGATGTCGGCCTCGGTGGCGGTGGGCGCGGCGAGTACGAGTTCGTCCCGCACGGTGCCGCCGGCGAACGCCGGGGACTGCGGCACCCAGGCGATGTTCTCGCGCCAGCTGGACATGGCGATGTCGGCCAGTGGTGTGCCCGCGACGGTCACGGTGCCGGAGTCCGGGCGGAGGAAGCCGAGCAGCACGGACAGCGTGGTGGTCTTGCCCGCCCCGCTGGGCGAGCGCAGCCACACGGTCTCGCCCGGCCGCACGGTGAACGACTCGCCGTCCGGGGCGTAGCGGCCACGTCGCCGGACCCGCAGGTCACTCACGCGTACCTCACCGCGCGGCGCGGGTGTCGTGCCGTCGGCGGGTGCGGGTTCGGCGAGGACGTCGGCGACGCGGCGGACGGATTCGACGCCGTCCTCGCTGGCGTGGAACGCGGTGCCGACCGCGCGCACGGGCTGGTAACACTCCGGCGCCAGGATCAGTACGCCGAGGCCGATGGCGAGCGAGAGGTCGCCGTTCACGAGCCGGACCCCGATGAGGACGGCGACCAGCGCCACGGACAGCGTCGCGGCGAGTTCGAGCGCGAACGCCGAGGTGAACGCGACGCGCAAAGTGGACAGTGTGGCGCGCCGGTGCCGGTCGTTGACACGGCGGACCGCCTCGGCCTGCGCCTCGGCGCGCCGGAAGGCGGCCAGCACGGGCAGGGCGCGGACGAGTTCGAGCAGGTGGCCGGACAGCCGCTGCACGGCGTCGCTGACCGCACTGACGCGGTCGGCGGTGTACTTGCCGATGAGGATGCCGAACAGGGGCAGCAGCGGGAGGGTGAGCGCGATGACGACCGCCGACGGCCAGTCGGCGACGAGCACGGCGGATCCAGCCGCGAGGGGGACCACGGCGGCGGTGACGAGCGCGGGCAGGTAGTCGGTGAAGTAGGCGTCGAGGGCGTCGAGGCCCTTGGTGGTCACGGCCGTGAGCTGCGCCGGTCCGCGTTGGGCGATCCACTCCGGACCGAGGCGCAGTGCGTGGTCGACGGCCTTGGCGCGCAGCTCCTCCTTGGCGCCGGCGGCGGCCCGGGCGGCCACCACGCGGGTGGCCCAGCCGAGCACGGCCCGCACCAGCACCACGCCGACGAGCACCGTGAGCCGTGTGGTGAGGTTCGCCGTGTGGCCGGCGACGATGTCGGCGAGCACGGCGGCGAGCAGGAACGCCTGCGCGACCAGCGTCGCGGCGTTCAGCAGGGCCAGCAGTGCCGATGCGGCCAGCGCCCGGCGCGCTGTCGCCGACAGGGCGGGCAGCGCGCCGAGCGGACCCTTGCCCGTCCGCGGCGAGTCCGCTGTGGACGTTGTGCGTGCGGACTCCGTGGCGGTAAGGGGTGTGCGGACGGGAAGTCTCATCGCGGTGCGTGCACCTTCGGGATGTGTTTCGTGCTGATGCGCTTGCGGAACACCCAGTACGTCCAGCCTTGGTAGACGAGCACGGCGGGGGTGCCGAACCCGGCGACCCAGGTCATGATCGTCAGCGTGTACGGGCTGGAGGCGGCGTCGGTGACGGTGAGCGAGTTCGCCGGGTCCGTTGTGGACGGGAGGACGTCCGGGTAGAGCGCGCCGAACAGAGTCACGACGGCGGCGGTGAGCGCGGCTCCGAGCGCGGCGAACGCCTGGCCTTCCCGGCCTTCGGCGAGCCGCCACCACGCGACGGCGGCCGTGATGAGGGCCAGCGCGAGTGTGCCCAGTGTCCACAGTGCACCTTCACGCCACTGCACGAGGCCCAGGAATGCGGCCAGGGGCAGCAGCGCAGCCGGGAGGATGCGGAAGGCGAGCCGGTGGGCGCGGTGGCGGATGTCGCCGTCGGTCTTGAGCGCGATGAACACGGCGCCGTGCAGCAGTGAGAACCCGACGATGGCGACGGCTCCGAGCAGCGTGTCCCACCGGACGGCCTCCAGCGGCGAGCCGATGCGGTTGCCGTCGGCGTCGAGGGGCAGTCCGAGCACGGTCGTCGCGATGAGGAGACCGACGCCGAACGGCGGGATCCACGAGCCGATCATGATGACGCGGTCCCAGACGCGCCGCCAGCGGTCGGAGTCGACCTTGCCGCGGTACTCGAACGCGACCCCACGGCCGATGAGGGCGAGCAGCACGACGAGCAGTGGCAGGTACGCGCCGGAGAAGAGTCCGGCGTACCAGGCGGGGAAGGCGGCGAACGTGGCACCCGCGGCGACGATGAGCCAGACCTCGTTGCCGTCCCACACCGGGCCGATGGTGTTGATGAGGACGCGGCGTTCGGTGTCGTCGCGCCCGAGGACGGGCATCAGCATGCCGACACCGAAGTCGAAGCCCTCGAGGAAGAGGTAGCCGAGCCAGAGCAGGGCGATCAGCACGAACCAGACGGTTTCGAGGTCCATCAGCGCGCCTCCGTGGCCGGTGTTTCAGGTGAAACCAGATATCCCCAGGCAGTTGTGCACAACAGGGTCGGTTGTCCACAATTTCCTGCTGACGGCCCGTGGACAGCCCGCCCATGGGTAGGCTGGTGCAGGGGTCGCCCCCCGGGAAGGGTGGGGGGTTGCCTACGCCATTCCGACATTGCTCCCACCTTCCTCAGTAGGCGAACGCGAGCGCGTCGTCGTCGCTGCCGCCACTGCCACCACTGCCACCACTGCCACCGCCGCCGTCCCGGCCTGGTCCGCCGTCCGGTTTCTCCGGCTTCGGGGGTATGACGCCCTCGATCCCGCCACGCACGTACTTCGTGATCAGGAAGACCTCCACCACGGCCAGCACCGCGTAGACGAGGGTCAACGCGATCAGCGACGTCCACACCTCGCCCTCCGTCACCCTCGACACGGCCTGCGCGGTGTACATCCAGACACCGTCGACGCCGCTCGGGTCGGGGTTCGGCACCACCACGAACGGCTGCCGCCCCATCTCGGTGAAGATCCAGCCCGCGCTGTTGGCGATGAACGGCAGCGCGATACCCGACAGCGCCATCCGGGGGAACCACTTCGTATCCGGGATCCGCCCGCCGCGCGTCAGCCAGAGCGCGAACACGCCCAGCGCCGTCGACAGCGCGCCGAAACCGATCATGACCCGGAAACCCCAGTAGGTCACCGGCAGGTTCGGCACATAGTCGATGGGCTTGCCGGCCAGCTCACCGAGCGCCGGGTCGTCCGGGTAGTTGCTGCCGTAGCGCTCCTGGTACTCGGTGACCAGGTCGTCGATGCCCTTGACCTCGGTCGTGAAGTCGTTGTGCGCCAGGAACGACAGCAGCGCAGGCACGTTGAATGTCTTGACGCTCTCGCAGTCGGCGTCGCGGACATCGCCGATCGCGATGATCGAGAAGCTCGCCGGCTGCTCGGTGTGGCACAGCGCCTCGGCGGAGGCCATCTTCATCGGCTGCTGCTCGAACATCAGCTTGCCCTGGACGTCACCGGTGACCGCGAGCACCACGAACGCGACCACCCCGGTCCACGTGCCGAGCTTGAGCGACGACCGCCACACCGCACGGTGCTCGTCGTGCTCGTGCCGCTTGCGCCACAGCCGCCACGACGCGATCCCCACCAGGAACGCCGCCGCCACGGAGAACGCACCGGCCACCGTGTGCGGGATCGCCGCCAGCGCGGTGTTGTTGGTGAGCACGGCCCAGATCGAGGTCATGGTCGGCCTGCCGTCGACGAACTCGGCGCCCACCGGGTGCTGCATCCACGAGTTCGCCGCCAGGATGAAGTACGCCGATGCCACGGTGGCCAGCGAGAACGCCCACACGCACGCCAGGTGCACCTTCTTCGGCAGCCGGTCCCACCCGAAGATCCACAGGCCGAGGAACGTCGATTCGACGAAGAACGCGACGAGCCCCTCCATCGCCAGCGGGGCGCCGAATACGTCACCGACGAAGCGAGAGTACTCGCTCCAGTTCATACCGAACTGGAACTCCTGCACGATGCCGGTCACCACACCCATGGCGAAGTTGACCAGCAGCAGCTTGCCCCAGAACTTCGTCATCTTGTAGTAGCGCTCGTCGCCCGTGCGCACCCATGCCGTCTGCATCCCCGCGACCAGCACGGACAGGCCGATCGTGAGGGGCACCATCAGGAAGTGGTAGACGGTCGTGATCCCGAACTGCCACCGGGCAAGCTCCAGTACGTCCACGCCCTCGACTCTGCCCCGGCGGCCCCCACGCGCGTCAGGTCCCGTGGTCCTGATCTTGCCGGGACATAGGTCCCGTCCACGCAGATCAGAGACGCTGTTTCGGCGTGGCGAAAAAAATTGTGAGGCGGCGCTTGGAAATTGCCCGAGCACCGCCGAAACCGCCGATTCGCAAATCCAATCAGCTTGATTTTCCGCCGCTCCCCTTTATCGTTGAAGTGACAAGGGAGTGAAAGCATTCATGTCCACCGCACTGCTGGCCTTCATCGCAACGTTTGCGCTGGTCATGGCCGTCGAGCTACCCGACAAGACACTTGTCGCCACGCTCGTCCTCACCACGCGTTACCGCGCCGCTCCGGTACTCACCGGAGTCACCATCGCCTTCGCGGTGCAAACGGTGATCGCGATCGCATTCGGCAGTGCGCTGACATTACTCCCGGACCGCCTGGTCTCCGTTGTGGTCGGCGTCATGTTCGGTATCGGCGCCGCGATGCTGCTTCGAGCGGGCTTCCGTACGGGCGACGAGGGCGAGGAGGACGCCATGCGGGCCGGCCCCGCGCCGGTGTCGTTCCTGCGAGCGGGCACGACCTCGTTCGCCGTGTTGTTCACCGCCGAGTGGGGTGACGCCTCGCAGCTGGCCACCGCCGGGCTCGCGGCCCGCTACGCCCAGCCGTTCGCGGTGGGTCTCGGTGCTTTCGCCGGGCTGGCCTGCGTGGCGGCGCTGGCGGTCTTCCTCGGCAAGAAGATCCGCAGCCGGATTCAGCCGAAGCTCATCCAGCGGGTGGCGGGGTTCGTGTTCGCCGGGTTCGCGACCTTCGCCTTCGGCGCCGCGCTGCTCGGCTGACGTCCCCTTCAATCGCGCACGACGTCCGCGAGCGCTCCGGCGGCGTCCACCACCCGCGGTCCGACCGTGGTGGCGTCGGGGGGTTCGAGCGACACCACGCCGACGGCGGCGCGCAGTCCCAGCACACCGCGCAGCGGCGCCGCGATGCCGTGCACTCCCGGCTGCGGTTCACCCGTCGCCGTTGCCCAGCCCTTTCCGCGAGCCCGCAGCGCGAGCGCCTTGCCCGCAGCGCCGCGCGAGGCCGGGTGCCTGCTGCCGATCCGGTACGCCACGTGCAGCGCCGTTCCCGCCGGCTCGGCCACCGCGATCACGTGCAGGTGCTCGCCCTCGGCAATCGAAAGGTGCGCGGTGGCACGGACGTCGTCGGCCAGGGCCCGCAACACCGGACGGGCGGCCTGGCGCAGCTGCGGCCGCATCTGGTCGGCGAGCCGAAGGATGCCCGCGCCGAGCCGCACCCTGCTGCCGTCCCGCCACACCAGCCCGCGTTCGGACAGCGGCACGAGCAGCCGGTAGACGGCCGCGCGGCTGGTGCCGATCGCCGCGGCCAGTTCCGAGACCGTCGCCGCGGCGCCGCCCGCGTCGGCGACCGCCTGCAAGAGGGCGAGCCCGCGATCGAGAGTCAGCGAGCTCTCCCTGCTCACAACAGGCCCAGGTCCTGGAGGTCCCCGATCGGCTGCTCGAAGCTGGCCGAGGCGTACGAGGCGAACAGCGCACGCACGGCCTTGGCGGCGTCGTCCGACAGCCGCCGCGCCTCCTCGGCGAGCTGCTCACCGTCGGTGCTGCCCAGCGCCTCCCGCACGTTGCCGCCCGACAGGCACCGCGCCGACGCCACCAGCAGGTTGAGGAAGCCGTGGTGCTCGAACCCGCTCTCCGGGTCGGCGTGGCGCACCGCGCGGTGCAGGCTGTTCGTCGCCTTGAACGTCGCGCCCTCGACGCCCGCGACAACCGACAGGAAGTCGGCCACCTCGTCGATGCTCGGGAAGTTCTCCCGCGACAGCCCGCCACAGCGGATCTTCGGCCAGCTGCCGTGTTCGATCACCCGGCGGACGCCGTCGAGCCAGCCCACGCCACGCCTGGGCTCCACAACCCGCACGACGTCCTCGGGCACGAACTCCGACACCCGCTCCAGCCACACCTCGTCGACGTCGGAGGGTGCGGGCATCTCGACCATCCTCAGCGCCAGGAGCTCGCTGCGGGATTCCACGATCGAGATCGCCTTAGGCACGCCGCCGAGGCCGGTGTCGATGATGAGCGACAGCGGCAGCGGTTCCTTCGGCTTGATCTTGATGAGCTCTGTGATCAGCTCCGGCAACCGCGACGCCTGGCAGAGGAAAACCCCCAGGACACCCGCGTGTTCGCCGGCGCGGTTCTCGAAGTAGGCCTTCAGCGCCTCCGGCATGGTCGCATCGCCGGGAGGAAAGAGGGCCGAGTCGTCGACCAGGCGAGCGAACAGGGGTGGGGTTCCACGGGGGCCGGGGGGCGTGAGTTCCACAGCGCTTGACACGCCTCACACGCTAGTAGCGTCCGAAATCAGGACGACACTGGCCGCCTGGCGAACGCCTCGCCTGCCCCTCACCGCACCGCCGCCCACCATCGTGAGGAGACGAAGGCAACTTCCACCTGCCCGGGAAATAGGTTAGCCTCGCCTAAGTTGGAGGTGAGTGGTGACCCAGACCGAGCAACCCCGTCGTCCCCAGACGCCACAACCGGCCGAGCGCGCGAAGACCATCGCGGCACGCGGCGGTCCGGCGGTGCTCGTGCCCGCCCTCGACCGCAGGCCGGACGCCGACCTGCGCGTCGTCCCCACCCTCCAGCACGTCCATGCGGGCGGCCGCGTCAGCGTGCTGCTGCCGGACGACCACCCCATCGTCACAGGCATCCGCGAGACCGAGCGCGGCGAACTCGCCATGATGCTCGAGATCACCGACCAGGCACCCGTCGAGCTGCGGGAACCGGTGCGCGGGCTGCTCTGGATCACCGGCTGGCTCCGCCGGATCGACGAGCGCGCGGCCCGCGCCCGGGCGGTGTCCATCGCCGACGTCAAGGCCGACGAACGGCTCCTCGACCTCGGGCACGGGCTCACCATGCTCGACCTGGTCCCCGTCTCGTTCGTCCTCGCCGACGCCGAGGGCACCCACTCCCTGACCACACCGACGTTCAGCGCCGCCTCCGCCGACCCGTTCTGCCACTACGAGCGCCACTGGCTACGACACCTCGAGTGCGCCCACCCGGACGTCATCGACCAACTCGCCCGCCACCTGCCCGACGAGCTCATCGACGGCCGCATCCGCCCGCTCGGGATCGATCGCTACGGGCTGCGGCTGCGTGTGGAGTGCGACAACGGCGACCACGACGTCCGGCTCGGCTTCTCCCGGCCCGTTGCCAGCCCGACGCAGCTTGCCGTGGAACTCCGCAAGCTCGTCGGCTGCCCGTTCCTGCGCGCGCACCGGCGCTGACTCCGGCAGCTCCGTGACCAGGCGTCTCCAGATCGTCGAGGTGCCGTCGAGAGGGCACCTAGCGCATCGGCCGCTGCGCTAGCGTGCAGCGGTGTCACCTGGTTTCCGTCGCTGGTACGACAGCTGGCTGAAGGCTCCGGCGCCGGAGCGGCCCGCCGTTCTCACCGAGCCCGCCCGGCGGCGGGCCCTCGTCGTCGAGGTCGTCCTGGTCTTCGCGATCACACTCGGCCTGTCCGGTGCGCGGGCACTGCTGTCGCTGATCGACTCGCTCCTGCGGCCGCAGTCGCTGCGCGAGCAGCAGGTCGCCATCAACACCGCGCAGGCGACCACCGAGCTGATCGACCTGCTCAAACAGCTGCTGAGCGTCGTGCAACTCGTCGGCTGGGGTGCGTTCGGGCTGTACCTGCTCTGGCGCGGCGGCATGCGCCTGGCCGAGATCGGGCTGAGCCGCAGGCCGCGGCAGGGTGACATCCGCTGGACGATCGGCCTGACGGCGCTGATCGGCATCCCCGGCCTGGTGTTCTACCTCGTGGCGTGGCAGCTCGGGCTCAATCTCGCCGTGCAGCCGTCCACTCTCGAGCAGACGTGGTGGCGGCCGATCACGCTCACCCTCTCGGCGTTCGGCAACGCGTTCGCCGAGGAGGTGCTGGTGGTCGGCTACCTGCTCACCCGGCTGCGGCAGCTCGGCATCGGGGAGAACGCCGGCCTGGTGCTCGCCGCCGTGCTGCGCGGGTCGTATCACCTCTACCAGGGCGTCGGCGGGTTCGTCGGCAACGTCGTGATGGGCCTGGTGTTCGGCCGCGTGTGGCAGCGGACCAACCGGCTGTGGCCACTTGTCGCGGCTCACACCCTCTTGGACGTGTTCGCGTTCGTGGGTTACGCGCTTCTGCGTGATCATGTCTCCTGGCTGCCGTGAGCGATTGCGGCAATGTTCGAACATGTGTTCTAATGGGTGAGCCGGTTCGCAGGGGATGGCGAGGGCCGGCGCCGCGACGACCGATGGAGGGGTATATGGCCTGCAAGATCACGCACCGGCTCAACGACCAGCAGATCCGGTTCGCCAACCGGGACGCCGCCGAGCGCTACGCGGAGATCATGGGCGGCGGGGTCGACAACTGGGTGTTCACGACGGTGCCGCCCGCCGAGGCCGAGTGGTCCGCGCACGGGCAGCGTTCCGAGCACGCGGTCTCGAGGCGAGCCGCTTCGTAAGCCGGGCCGGGTGGCGCGCGGTTCATTACGCTCGCCTGCGTGGAAGACACCATCACTCCGGGCGTCGACAGTGAGGTCGGGCCGCTGCGCTCCGTGCTTCTGCATCGCCCTGGCAACGAGCTCAAAAGGCTCACGCCCCGCAACAACGACCAGCTACTGTTCGACTCGATCCCGTGGGTGGACCGGGCCCAGCAGGAGCACGACGCCTTCGCCGGTGTCCTCAAGGGGCGCGACGTCGAGGTATTGCTGCTGGCGGACCTGCTCTGTGAATCGCTGAGGGACGCCCGTGCCCATGCGGCGGGCGTGCACGCGGCGGTCGACGACAGACGACTCGGCACGGAGCTGGCGGACTCGCTGCGCTCCCACCTGTCCGGCCTGGACGCTCCGGTGCTCGGCGAGGTGCTCATGTCGGGCATGACGTTCGAGGAGCTGCCCGCCTCCGAGGGCGCGTCGCTGGTGCGGAAGATGCACCACCCGCACGACTTCGCCGTCGATCCGCTGCCGAACCTGCTGTTCACCCGCGACTCGTCGGCGTGGATCGGAGACCGGGTGGCCGTGTCGTCGCTCGCGATGCCGGCCAGGCGCCGGGAGACGGCGCTGCTGGACCTCATCTACGCCTACCACCCGCGGTTCCAGGGCACGGCCCGGGCGTACGGGGCGCACTCGGCCCCCGTCGAGGGCGGTGACGTGCTCCTGCTGGCGCCCGGCGTGCTGGCGGTCGGGGTCGGCGAGCGCACCACGGCGGCGGGCGCCGAGTCCCTGGCGCGGTCGGTGTTCGCGGACGGCCTCGCGCACACCGTGCTCGCGGTGCCGATCGTGCAGACGCGAGCCACCATGCACCTCGACACGGTGTGCACGATGGTCGGGCCCGACTCGGTGGTGATGTACCCGCTGGCGCGGGACTCGCTGGTGGCCTACACGCTGCGGCCCGGCGACAACGACACCCTGCGCGTGGACGGCCCGGCTCCGTTCCTCTCCGCCGCCGCGGAGGCGATGGGCATCGATCGGCTGCATGTCATCGACACAGGCCTCGATCCGGTCACCGCGGAACGTGAACAGTGGGATGACGGGAACAACACCCTCGCGCTCGCGCCCGGTGTGGTCGTGGGATACGAGCGCAACATGGAAACCAACGCGCGGCTGGAGGAGGCAGGCATCGAGGTGCTGCGCATCGCCGGTTCGGAGCTGGGTTCCGGCCGAGGTGGTCCACGCTGCATGTCCTGCCCGATCGCGCGTGACCCGATTTCACCGGCAACACACTGACTATAAGTAAGCCTCACCTAAGGAATTGCCGCGATTCTTAGGTGAGGCTCAACTAAATAAGACGAACCTTGGCTAATGAATTGTATGTAAATGGGGCCGGGATCACCAGACCCCGAGTAGAAGAATGTCAGCGGTCGCGCGTATCGTGAATGTATGCCCACCACGAAGAAGCATCCGCGATCCAAGTTCTATGAATTGCTGCAGGCGCAGGTGCACAACGAGTTCAACGCCTCGCAGCAGTACACCGCGCTTGCGGTGTGGTTCGACAACGACGACCTGCCGCAGCTGGCGAAGTTCTTCTACGCGCAGGCCGTGGAGGAGCGCAACCACGCCATGGCGCTGGTCCAGTACATGATGGACACCGACCACCACGTCGAGATCCCGAGCACCGGCGACGTGCGCAACGACTTCTCCCAGCCTCGCGAGCTCGTGGAGCTGGCGCTCGAGCAGGAGAAGGAAGTCGCGGCCGACATCAAGACGCTGGTCAAGGCCGCGCGCGCCGAGGACGACTACATGGGCGAGCAGTTCATGCAATGGTTCCTGAAGGAGCAGGTGGAGGAGATCTCCACGATGAGCACTCTGCTCAACGTCGTCGACCGCGCGAAGGGCGACATGTTCGAGGTCGAGAAGTTCGTGCACCGGGAGCTCTCCACGCCGAACGACGACGACCCGACCATGCCTCCGGTCGCGGGCGGCAAGCTCTGATCCCGCCAGGAATGAAACCCGGGCCTCCCGATCGGGGACGCCCGGGTTTTTCACTTAGGGATGCCTTGCCTCAACAATTCGCGTCGAGCGACTCCAATTGCACCTGCGAGACCGCGTCATCCGCAACGGTGAACACATAGCGCGCGGACGCCGAAGCTGACGCCACGTAACCGTCCGACTCTGCAGTGAGACCGGAATAGGTGGACCTCAGCTGATCGAGTGACGAACCATTTCCGATCCCCTCCGGGGTTTGCGCGTCGCCGGCCCGGAAACGCACGATTCCGTCGTCACCCGAAATCGTGATCTCACGGATCGTGGCGGTCCCCTCCGTCAGCTGATAGTGGGCGCAGCCCTGCGCGGGTGGCGGGCCGGGGTCCGGGGACACCAGCCCCGTAGCCGTGGCGTCCTGGTAGCTCATGCCGAGCCGGAGCGAGAGGTAGCCGTCCGGCCCCAGCACCGGCCGCGCCGCCAGCACCTCGCCGCTCTCGGCCCGCTGCGCCGGTGAGGTGACCGGCGGCGACGACGGCGGCAGGACCTTCCGCTCGCCCGTCGGCGGCGTCTCCACCGACGGAGGCGGAGCCTGCGTGCCGCCGACCGTCGACGACGGCGCCCGCGGGGACGAGGCGGCCGGTTCCTCGGTCGACGTCGGCGCGGCCGCGACGTTGGCGTCGCGCGGCACGTCCTCCCGCCCGACACCGCTCAGCGCCAGACCACCGCCGACCAGCCCCAGCACGACCAACGTTCCCGCGCCCGCGCCGGCCGCGGCTCGGCGGCGCCGACGTCGCCGGGCACCGGACACAATGGCCCGATCGGCATCCGGCGCCGGCCGCACGTCGAGTCGCTCGTCACCGAAGAGCCTGCGGAGCTCCGCGCCGACCGCATCGTCGTCCCAGTCGTTCACACCGCCTGCCTCCCCTCGGTGCCCTCGGTGCCGTCACTGCCGCGCAGTCTTGCGCGCAGCGAGGCGATCGCCTTGCTGGCCTGGCTCTTGACCGTCCCCGGACTCACGCCGAGCGAGTCGGCGATCTCCGCCTCGGACAGTCCCTCGTAGTAACGCAACACGATGACCGCGCGTTGCCTCGGGGGCAGATCTCGCAGCGCCTGCCACAGCGGTTCGTGTTCGAACGGGTCCGCCATCGTGAACGAGCGGGTCTCGGGGAGCTCCGCGACCAGGTTCTCGCGGCGCCGTTTGCGCCACCGGCTGATGTGCGCGTTCGCCATCGACCGGCGCACGTAGGCCACCGGGTCGTCGGTCTTGTTCCGCACGTGCGACCAGCGGGATCCGATCTTCTCCAGCACCGTCTGCACCAGGTCTGCGGCGTCATGCGGGTTGCCGGTGAGCGCATGGCCGTACCGCAGCAGCCCGGGCAGGTTCGCCTCCACGAACTCGGCGAAATCCGCGAGATCGCCCGGCACGGCGAATCCCCTCCTGCCCCATGACACCCGGCCGTTCCCCCACGTCGACGGCAGGCACAACCACGCCACGGTAACGCGTCACGGCAGGCGGCACCGAGCCGACCTGCCGCTCAAACCTCCCTGGTGGCCAGCTCGGGAGGCAGCCGGAAGGAGCCGTCGGGGCCGGGCGGAAAGGGGTGCACCGCCACGACCGCGGCCGTCGGGATCGGCCCGTAGACGTGCGGGAACCACGGCGCGCCAAGCTCCGGCGGGTCGGCGGGCTCCCAGCGAACCGGCACCTCCAGGCGGTCCGGGTCGACCACGAGGAGCAGCAGATCGATCCGGCCGCGAAACACCCGGTCGGCGGGGAACTGCACCGTGCCGAAATCGGAGCAGTGCACGAACCCCACGTCGGTCAGCGACGCCGGCGCGTACACGCCGCCGGAGGGCACCGCTGCCCAGTCGGCGGCCGGGCAGATGTGCAGGATCATCAGCGCAGGGTCAGCTGCCTGCCGATGAGCCCGTCCCGCGACCGGCGCTCGGCCGCGTTGAGCGGCTCGTCGTCCAGCGACTCCAGCGCCTCCTGCAGCCGCGTGCCGAGCTCCTTGGCGGGCTCGATCCATTCGCGTGCGTGGGCCTCGGGGTCGAGGTCCCAGACCGGCACCAGCAGACCGTGCGCCCGGAACGACCCCGCGAACCGGGTGCCCTCGCCCAGCGTCAGCGTGCCGGCCGCCGCAAGCCGCGCAAGCGCTTGCAGCAGGCGGTTCTCGTCGGCGGGCCACACCCAGCGCAGGTGCGCCTTCTCGCCCGCGAGCACCCAGTAGGCACCAGTGCTGAGCCGCTCGGTCGGCATGATCGCGGCGTTCGCGCGCTCAAGGGACAGCGCGACCTCGCCGGTCGGCTCGGTGTCCTCCGGCAGCCACCACGAGAAGTCCTCGTGCAGCTGGACGTCGAGCTCGGCGTTCGGGTCGAGCAGGTCCTGCAACCGCTCGCCCTCCACGGGCTCGCTCGTGGTGTCGGGTACGGAGAGCACGTCGCCGGGCTCGGCCTCCAGCGCCCAGCGCAGCGACCGGCCGAGATCGCGGCTGATGTCCGACGAGCGGGTCTGCACCTGCATGCCGAGGAACACCTCGCCGTCGGTGCGGACGAACGCCGCGGCGGCCATCGGCAGCACCGACCCGACCGTCACGCTGCGGTCACGCTCGCCCGCGAGCGTGAGCCGGGCCGTCGCCGACGGCACGAACTCCCGCATCGCGATCAACTCCGGCTCCGCCGCGAGGCCCTCGAACGGCCGCGCGACGAAGACGTCCCTCACCTTGGGCTTGCGGTCCTTCTTCGGACCCTTCCTGCGCGCGCCCTTGCCCACGTTGTCGCCTCCTGCGTCGCGTTACGGCGAAAAACGCTACTCGACACACGAGCGCGTTACGGTCGGCGGGTGTTCAACCCCGCTGACCCGGAATTCCTCGACGACCCGTACCCGGCGTTCGCCGCCCTGCGCGCGCAGGGCGAGGTGCATCGGCACACCGGACTGGGGTTGTCGATCGCCGTGTCGCACGCGGCGGCGTCCGCTGTGCTGCGGCACCGTTCGCTCGGCCGGATCTGGACGGACGCGACGCCGCTCGAGCGGTTCGCGTCGTTCAACCTGCTGCACCGCCACTCACTGCTGGAGAACGAACCACCCGCGCACACGCGGCTGCGGCGTCTGGTGTCGTCGGCGTTCGCGCGCGGCCACGTCGAACGGCTGCGGCCGACGGTGGAGAGGCTGGCGGACCGGATGGTCGGCACGCTCGCCGACGCCATCGCCGCCGACGGCGAGGCCGACCTGCTCGAACACCTCGCGCAGCCGCTGCCCGTGGCGGTGATCGCCGAACTACTGGGCGTGCCGGAGGACGCGGGACCGCAGCTGGTGACCTGGAGCAACGCCATCGTGAAGATGTACGAGTACGGGCTGCCGGAGCCGAAGCAGCGCGCCGCCGAGGAGGCGGCCGGGGCATTCGCCGGATACCTGCGGGAGCTCGCCACCGCCCGGGCCGCCGCACCCGGTGACGACCTCCTGAGCCACCTGGTGGCGAGCGAGCTGACGAGCGACGAGGTGGTCGCGACGGCGGTGTTGCTGCTGATGGCGGGGCACGAGGCGACCGTGAACGTCATCGGCAACGGCGGGTACGCCCTGCTACGGCACCGCGACCAGTGGGACCGGCTGGTCGCCGACCCGACTCTGCTCGGCACGGCCACGGAGGAGCTGATCCGGTTCGACTCACCGCTGCAGCTGTTCGAGCGCACGGCCACCGCGGACGTCGAGATCGCGGGTCACCCGGTGGCGAAGGGCGAGAAGATCGCGGCGCTGCTCGGAGCGGCGGCGCGGGATCCCGAGGTGTTCGCCGAGCCGGACACCCTCGACATCACCCGCGAGAGGAATCCGCACCTGGGCTTCGGCGGCGGTGTCCACTACTGCCTGGGCGCGCCGCTGGCGCGGATCGAGATCGCGGCGGCGCTGGGTGCGTTGACGCGGCGGCTGCCCGGCCTGCACCTGGCACGGACTCCGCAGCGGCGGCCGGAGTTCGTCATCCGGGGGCTGCGCACGCTGCCGGTGACGGTCGGGTGACTAGCGGGCGGAGGTCTTCGGGCGGCCGCGGCGGGGCGGTTCGGGCGCGCCGGTCACCTTGAGCACGCGCAGGGGCCGGAGGAACCGGTCGTCGAGCGGGGCGAGCAGCCGCGTGATGCGCGAGACGATCACCAGCGTCACCACCGCCAGCGCCGCCGCCGACAGGTCGGTCAATCCGCTGAGCAGCACGCCGTCGGCGTCGGCCTGCACGCCGTCGCGCATCCGCCAGATCACTGTCAGGGTCAGCAGCACCGCGTTGCCCCACCACGCCGCCCACCAGCCGAGCACGAGGCGCGAGGGGCGCGGCCGCACGTCGGCGGGCCTGCGCAACGTCGCGTGTTCCAGCTCGGCGAGGATCGGACCGGCCAGCAGCAGGTTCGCGCCCGGCACCAGCGTGCCGACCAGCACCTCCCACGCCGGCCGCGGCGGCTCCTGACCGGCGGCGTCGGCCGCCGCCGAACGCGCCACGAACAACCACCACACCGTGCAGGCGATGGCGAACAACGCGAGCACGAACGTCATCAGCGAGAACGCCAGCACCAGCGCGTCGGACGCGCCGACCACGCCGGGGCTCAACGCGGAGTCGCGGCTGCGTACCAGCAGCGCGTACCGCCAGAACTCCGCCCCCGCCGCGATCGTCGCCAGCACGGCCAGCGTCGCGAGCAGCGTGGTCGTGTTGCGGGCGATCATGCGCAGCCGTTGCTGCGGGACCGGGGTGGCCGACGCCGTGCCGGGCACCGCTGTCGGCCTGCGCCACACCAGGTTCGGGAAGCCCCAGCGCGGCGGCGTGGCATACGCCGGTGGACCGGTGTAGGGCCGGTGCACGACGCGACGACGTGGCCGGCTCGCGGCCGACCCCGGTGGGATGGTCGCGACCCAGCGCACCCGCGGGCGGTTGCCCGGCCGGCCCGGCTGCATGGCTCAGAGCACCTCGGGTGCCACACCCTCGTGGTCGCCGACCAGGGGACGGCCCTCGGTCTGCCACGACTTCATGCCCCCGGCCACGTTCACGGCGTCCGCCAGACCGGCGGCGTTGAGCCACGCGGTCGCGCGTGCCGAGCGCCCACCGGTACGGCAGATGACGTAGACGGGCCGGTCGTCGGGCAGCTCGGCGAGCTCGTCCGTCCGCGAGGGCAGTTCGCCGAGCGGGATGTGCACGGCGCCGGGAGCGTGTCCGGCGGCCCACTCGTCCGGCTCGCGCACGTCGAGGAGCACGAGATCGTCGGTCGGCAGCTCGGACACGGACGTCGTCGGTATCTCGGCAGGGTTCACCACAGCCCCATCGTCGCATGCGGGCGTGTGGCCGTCCTGTGAGAGACCGTCACTTCCGATGCCTGCCACCGCTGGTGCGCACGCGTTCCTCCGCCCGCCCGAACCGCGCGACGGCGCGGTCGCGCATGAAGCCGAGCGGGTCGGGGGCGTGCAGCCGCAGCATCACGGCGTTGACGTCCTCGGGGACGCGGTCGGCGGTCGCGAGGCTGACCAGGATCGTGACCAGGAATGCCACCGGCACCGTCACCAGGGCGGGCTGGTGCAGGATCCACGGCGCCCACTGTCCGGTGTGCTCGCTGACGGCGTTGAGCACCACGGCGAGCAGCACCAGCCCACCGCCCACGCACATCCCCCCCATCGCCCCGAACCAGGTGAGCCTGCGCCACCAGATTCCGAGCACCAGCAGGGGGCAGAACGTCGACGCGGCGAGCGCGAACGACATCCCGACGCTGAGCGTCAGATCGTCGATGGGCAGCGTCACGGCCAGCACGGCGGGGACTGCCGACACGGCGATGGTCGCCAGCCGGAAGTCCCGCACCTTGCCGGTGAGCAGGTCGGTCGCGATCACTCCGGACACGCTCACCACCAGGCCGGAGGCCGTCGAGAGGAACGCGGCGAACGCGCCCGCCGCCGTCACGCCCGCCAGGATCTGCCCCAGGAGTCCGGGTGCCATGGCCGTGGGCAGGGCGAGCACGGCGGCGTCGGTGTTGCCCGTGACGAGCAGTTCGGGCACGTACATCCGCGAGAGCATCCCGATCATCACCGGGAACAGGTAGAAGAGGCCGAGCAGCAACAGCACCTGCGCGGTCGTCCGGCGTGCGGCCTTGCCGTCCGGGTTGGTGTAGAAGCGCACCAGCACGTGCGGCAACCCCATCGTGCCCAGGAACAGGGCGACGATCAGCGAGTACGTCGACCACAGCTCGGTCGAGTCCTGGGTGGGCCGCAGCCACGCGTCGTTGCCGGACTCGCCGTCGCTGACCACCGGCACCCTCGAGTCGGCGGGGAACACCAGCCGGGTGCCCGCCTCGACGGGGTAGCCGGTGCCGGGCGTCCAGACGGTCTCCCTGCCGCCCTCCCGCACCGGAGTGGGCTGCTCGACGGTCAGCATCACGTCCGTCTCGACCGACACCGTCGTGTCGGCGGTGAACCGCGGTGGCGCCGGTTCTCCGAGCCCGCCGGCCGATCCGGCGCCGCCGCCGACGAACACCACACACAGCACGAACGTCGGCACGGCGAGCGCGAACAGCTTGAACCAGTACTGGAACGCCTGTACGAGCGTGATCGCACGCATGCCGCCGGCGATGACGTTGAGCGCGATCACCACGGTGACGAGCACCGACCCGACCCACGCCGGTGCGGGCATGATGGTCGTCAACGCGATGCCCGCTCCCTGCAGTTGCGGCAGCAGGTAGAGCACGCCGATGAACACGACGAACAACGTCGACATCGTGCGCAGGGCGGGCGAGCCGAGCCGCGCCTCCATGAAGTCGGGCAGCGTGTAGGCACCGGAGCGGCGCAGGGGTGCGGCGACGAACAGCATCAGCGCGAGGTAGCCCGCGGTGAAGCCGATCGGGAACCACAGCGCGTCGGCGCCGTCCTTGAGCACCAGTCCGGCGACGCCGAGGAACGACGCCGCGGAGATGTACTCGCCGGCGATGGCGGCGGCGTTACGGCGTGACCGCACGGTGCGGCGCGCGACGAGGAAGTCGTGAGTGCTGCGCGCGAACCGCGACGTCCGGTGACCGAGGTAGAAGGTCACCATCACGACGAGCCCGACACTGGTCAGAGCCCACGGGTTCACCTGCACGGGCAGTTCCTCGCAAGAGTCCGGATGCCGCGCCGTCGGCTCAGTTCTCGATCATGTCGACAAAGTCACGCTCATGCCGCTCGGCCAGCCGGTTGTACCACACACCCACCCCGAACAGGAGCGGGAAGGGCGCCACCCCGAGCAGCAGCCACGGCACGGGAAGGCCGACGAACCGCAGGTCGGCGAAGCCGGGCGCGAGGAAGAAGGCCGCGGGCAGCGCGCACAACGGCAGCAGCACGAGCGCGGCCAGCAGCACGGCACTGCGCAGCTGCACCGTGATGAGGTCCTTGATGAGCAGCTCGCCCCAGCTGGTCTGCTGCTCCAGCTCCACTCTGGCGCGCAACGAGCTCGGCGTCCGGCTCGGTTCGGCGAGCACCACCCGCTGCCTGCGGATGCGCGGCTGGTGTTGCGGGTCGGCGGCGCGCGGCGTGGCCGGCCGGGTGGGTTCGGGTTCCGACCGGGCGTGCTTACCGAGCGTCGGATCCGGTTCCCGGATTCCTCCGACCCTGCGGTAGGGGTCCTCGGCCACGGCGCGTCACCCGGCTCGCGACGAGCCGACCAGCCTGTCCTTCAGAGCGCGGGTGTGCCGCCTGCTGACCGGCAGGACCTTCTCCTCGTTGCCGATCACCACCTGGTAGCCGCCCTGGCCCATGCGCAGCTCGGTGATGAGCGGCAGCGCCACGAGGAACGACCGGTGGATCCGCACGAATCCGGCACCTGCCCAGCGTTCCTCCAGCTGGGCCAGCGGAATACGCACGAGGTGGCTGCCCTCGGTGGTGAACAGCCGCGCGTAGTCGCCCTGCGCCTCCACCCAGCGCACCGACGAACGCGGGATGAGCTTGGTGGTGCCCGCCAGCTCGACGGGGATCACCTCGTCGTCGGTCTTGACGGCGTCCGCGCCGGGCCCCGTGTCGCGCACCGGGCGGGCGTCGATCTTGTCGATGACGCGGCCGACGGCCTTGTCGATGCGTTCCTGCCGGGCGGGCTTGAGCACGTAGTCGACAGCGCCGAGGTCGAACGCGTCCACGGCCTCGCTGGCGTATCCGGTGACGAACACGAGCACGGGCGCGGGGTTGAGGGAGGCGAAGACGCGCGACATCTCCATTCCCGACAGGCCGGGCATGTTGATGTCGGCGAACACGGCATCCACGGGAGGCATGCCGTTCTCCTTGCGCCGCCGGATCTCGTCGTCCTCCGACCCGAGCAGGCGCAACGCCTCCGACGCGTCGACGGCGGGGATGACCCTGCCGACGTGCGGGTTGGATTCCAGGCAGTGCCGCAGCTGATCGAGGCCGGGCAGCTCGTCGTCCACCGCCAGGACGAGGAGCTTCCGGGTGTCGTCGTGAGTACTCACAGTGAGCGCAATCCTGCCGCGCACACCCGGCGGCTGTCTACACCGCGCGCGGGCGAAATCGTTGTCACAGCCCGAAACGCGACCAGGCGACCCGGTGCTCCACGGCGTCCAGCAGCGCGGCGGCGGGCGAGGAGAGGCCGAGGCGGGCCAGCAGCGGCTTCTTCGGCTCCGCGAACACCACGTCGGCGTCCGGGTAGCGCCGGCCGAGCACGTCGCGCAGGTTGCCGAGGCCGTCGACGAGCCCCAGTTCGAGGGCCTTCGTGCCGAGCCACACGTCACCGTTGAACAGGTCGTCGGATCCGGACAGCCGATCGCCACGCCGCTGGCGCACCCAGCCGGCGAACATGTCGTGCAGCTGGTTGTGCAGCTTGTTCAGCCACTCGACGTCCTCGGGCTTCTCCGGGCTGAACGGGTCGAGCCGCGACTTGTTCTCGCCTGCCGTGTAGAGCCTGCGCTCCACGCCGAACCGGTCGAGCAGGCCGGTGAAGCCGAACCCGCCGGTGACCACGCCGATGGAGCCGACGAGAGACGTGCGGTGCGCGTAGATCTCGTCGGCCGCGCAGGCCAGCCAGTAGCCGCCGGACGCGGCGACGTCCTCGGCGAAGGCGATGACGGGCACCTTCTTCTCGTCGGCCAGCTGGCGGATGCGCTCGGCGATCAACCCGGACTGGGTGGGCGCACCACCGGGCGAGTTGATCTGCAACGCGACCGCCTTCAGCCGCTCGTGGCCGAACGCCCTGGTGAGCGCCGTTTCGACGGCGGCAAGGTTGATGACGCCCCTGGCCAGCGGCGAAGGCTGCGGCGTGATGACACCGTGCAGCTTCACGACGGCGACGACGTCCTTGCGGTCGACACGTTCGCCGACCTTGGGGATCCGAGCCAGCTTGCCGGTCATGCTCATGTTTTTGAAGGTACAGCGACGCGCAGCGTCTCCGCTTGGGTCGGTGGTGGGAGACGGGTGGGAGGTACAGCGACGCGCAGCGTCTCCGCTTGGGTCGGTGGTGGGAGACGGGTGGGAGGTACAGCGACGCGCAGCGTCTCCGCTCGGGCCGGCGCGCCCGGATCAGCCCGGCTTGACCGCGGCGTTCGGCAGTGCCGCGCGGGACCCGTTGCCGTTGCGGCGTGCGAGCTGCCCGGAGGCGTCGGCGGCGAACTTGAGCATGTCGGGCCGGACGCCCCGGACGAACTTGGGCACCCGCATGGTCACCTTCATGCCCGCGCCCGGCGCCGTCTCCACCACCAGCGAGTACCGGTTGCCGAACACCTGGCTCATCCGCCGGTTGATACCGGTGAGCCCGATGTGCGCACTGCTGCGGGAGTCGCGCATGCCGTCGAGCAACGCCGGGTCCATGCCGACGCCGTCGTCTTCGACGCTGATCTCGGCCTCGGTGCCGTAGTCCTGCGCGGTCACCGTCACCGTGCCTCCGCCGGGCTTGTTGGCGATGCCGTGCTTGACGGCGTTCTCCACGAGCGGCTGGATCAGCAGGAACGGCACCACCACCGACTGCACCTCGGGCGCGATCTTCAGCCGGACGTTGAGCCTGCCGCCGTAGCGGGCGCTCTCGATGGTCAGGTAGCGGTCGATGTTGCGCAGCTCGTCGGAGAGCGTGGTGAACGTGCCCTCGGTGCGGAAGCAGTACCGGGTGAAGTCGGCGAAGTCCTGCAGCAGCTCCCGCGCCTCCTCGGGATCCGTGCGGATGAGCGAGGAGATCGTGTTGAGCGCGTTGTAGACGAAGTGGGGCGATATCTGCGCCCGCAGCGCCTTGATCTCGGCCTGGTGCAGCTGGTGCTTGGTCTCCTCCAGCCGCGCGGCCTCCAGCTGCGTGCCGACGAACCGGGCGACCGCGTCGGCCATGTGCACGACGCGCTTGCCCTGCGTGCGGCCGACGACGATGAGCACCGCCTCGGTCTCGCCCTCCACGATCAGCGGCACGATCACGGCGGTCTTCATCCGGCAGGTACCGCGGTGATTGCACGGCATGCGGTCGTGCGACACCACTTCGCGGCGGTGCTTGCGGATGGCCGTACCGATGGTGTCGACCAGGTCGACGTAGTGGTCGTTGGCCTCGCCGTCCCACGACAGCAGAGTGCCGTCACCGTCGGTGATGCCCACCGCCACGCTCTTCAGCAGCTGCAACAACCGCGTGGTCAGCTTGTCGGCGGCGGCCTGGTCGAGCCCCTCGCGCAGTTCCAGCGGCGCCTTGGACATCAGGTAGACGGCTTCGAGCACCGCGTCGTCGATGGCGCCGCTGGGCTTGCGGTTCCGGATCAGCACCACGATCAGCGCGGCGAGCAACACCACGGCGACACCCCACGGGATGATCTGCATGGTCAGCTGCTCGGACACGGCGTCAATGCTCTGCGCTCCCCGGGTGCGGTGGCAAGCCTTGGGGGTCCACTTTCTGTGCGTATTTCGCGACAGTGGGTTGTCAGCGCTTCACTTGATCAGGCGAGAAAGCCGCCGGTCGGCCAGCGGCTTGCCACCCGTTTGGCAGGTCGGGCAGTACTGGAACGCCTTGTCGGCGAACGACACCTCACGCACCGTGTCCCCGCACACCGGGCAGGGCAGCCCGGTGCGGCCGTGGACGCGCAACCCGGAACGTTTCTCGCCCTTGAGGCGGGCGGCGTCCTGGCCGACGGACCGCTCGACGGCGCCGGTCAGCACGGTGTGCATGGCGTCGAAAAGCTCGTCGAGCGCCTCGGAGGACAGCCGCGCGGGCGTGGCATAGGGCGAGAGCCGTGCGGTGTGCAGGATCTCGTCGGAGTAGGCGTTGCCGATGCCCGCGATGATCTTCTGGTCGGTCAGCACGGTCTTGAGCCGCGCCGTCTGCTTGCCGATGAGCTCCTCGAGGCCGGCGCGGTCGAGCTCGAGTGCGTCCGGGCCGAGCGCGGCGATGCTGGGCACGTCGGCCGGGTCCCGCACGATCCACACGGCGAGACCCTTCTTGGTGCCCGCCTCGGTGAGGTCGAACCCCACGCCGCCGGACAGGTGCACGCGCAGCGCGAGCGGACCCTTCCCGCCGGGCCGCGGCGGCGTCGGCGACAGCGAGTCCGACCAGCGCAGCCAGCCGGCTCGCGCGAGGTGGACGATCAGGTGGAGGTCGCCGCAGACGAGGTCGAGATGCTTGCCGTGCCTGCCCGCACCGGTCACCTCGCGGCCGTGCAGCTCGGTCCACTGCGGCGTCACGGTCTTGAGCACGCTCAGCGACGCCACATCGATCCTGGCCACCGTCCGGCCGACAGCGTGCTCGCGCAGGTGGTAGGCGAGGGCTTCGACTTCCGGCAGCTCGGGCATCGGCTACTCGACAGGGTGCAGCGGACCTTCGAAGTCCGGCAGGTCGTGGCGGGCGATCGCCTTGGCGACGCGGTTCATCTCACCGCGGACGGAGAAGGTGCCGCGGACGGTACCGACCCAGCGCTCGGACGGCCGGTCGCCGGTGGCGTCGCCCTCGGTCTCGGCGACGACGGTCCACGGCCTGCGCAGCACCCAGCGCAATGGGAAGAACAATGCGATCAGCAGGACGGCGAGCCCGACCCAGCTCGGCACCACGACGTCGTCGGGCTTCCACAACAGCAACACGATGCCCAGAGCCACGGCGACGGCACCCATCACGATCCCGGGCCCGTAGCTGGCCGCGACGTCATGCTCGAAGTCGTCGGCCGTGGCCGGCCTGCGCCAGTCCATCTGGGCGCGAATGACCCATTCCCGGCCGTCTGTACCCCGGACCAGCCGGTTCATCACTTTCCTCCGCAAGCCCGCCCGAGTGCGTACTCCGATAACGGTACCGTGATCTTCAGCCGTGGTGGAAGTGTCCGTCCGGCTTGCGCTCGAGCCGCTTGCCGTGGTCCGGGTCACCGCAGCCGGGCCGGTGATGCCACTCGGTGTCCGCCCACGCCGGTGGTCCGCACCGCTCCTTCGGCGGCCCCGGAGCCTGCTTCGGGGTGTGCGTCGCGCGGCTGTGGCCGGGCTTGGCGCGGCTGGGCAGGTCGGACCGGCCGGAGCCGGCCGTGGAGCTCATCAGGGGGCGGGTCGCCTCGTCGGGTGGCGGATCGAAACGCGGGCTGCCGGGCTCGCCGGGGGGTGGATCGTCGCCGCGCGGGACGGGCTCGACCGGCTTCCGGGCAGGCCGTGCCGGTGGCTCGGTGCGCTCCGGCTCCTCGGGCAGCGAGTACTCGGTGGGGCCGAGCGGGCCGGGCTGTCCGGCCTCGGTGTGGCCCGGCGTCCACCGGTCGTTGTCGCGCGCGGGCACCGGCTGCACCGGATCGAATGACGAGCTTCGCTCGACCGGGGACGAGGTGGGCTCGGCGATCCGCAGTTCCACCTGCTGACCACGGCCGGGCAGCCCGACGGTCGTCGTGTGGTCACCGATGTCGCCGGGCACCGCCACGACACCCACCGCTCCGACCGTGGCCGTCGAGGCGACGGCCAGCCCGAGCTTGATGTTGGTGCCCAGCGCCGCGAACGTCCCACCCGTGGCGGCGCCGGAGGCACTGCCTGCACCGGCCGCGGCGCCACCGGCCGCGCCCCCGGCCGCGCCGAGGCCGGACGTCGCCGCGAGCCCGGCTGCGGGCACCAGCAGCACGATGACCCCGGCGTGCGCCCGCAGCGACGAGCACACCTGCCGTAGCTCGTCGTGGGTGGCACTGCACGACGCACACGTCGCCAGGTGCGCCTTGACCTTGCGGGCCTCCGATCCGGTCACGCTGCCCGCGGTGTAGCCGCCGAGCTTTTCCACGACCGTGCGACACCCGTCCGAGCTGCGGTTGACCGCCAGGTGCGCCTGCAGGTAGGCCGCGCGCAGGCCCAGCCGGGCACGGCGCGCGAGCGCGGCGGTGGCGTTCGGCGTCAACCCGAAGTGCTGTGCCGCACTGGCGGGCTGGACGCCCTCGACCTCGGTCTGCCAGAGCACCGTGCGCCAGCGCTCCGGCAGGCTCGAGAACGCGCGCGTGATGAGCGTGGCCTCGGCCGTGCGGTTCTGCGAGTCGGATCCGGCACCGACCCGGTTGGTGAGCTCGTCGTCGGTGACGGGCACGTCGCGGCGGGCACCGTGCCACTCCCACGTCACCCGGCGGGCGACGGTCAGCAGGTAGGCACGCACGTTGTCCTTCGGCCCATTGCCGCGGCGCACCGCCTGCAGGACGCGGAAGAACGTCTCGGCGGTGATGTCGTCTGCCTCGGAGGCGTCGTTGGCCAGGCCGCGGGCGAGCCGCCGGACGGCACCGGCGTGCAGTTCGAAGAGCTCACCGAACGCCGCGTCCTCCCCCAGTCGCAGACGTTCGAGCAGGGCCGGCTCATCGGATTCGGAGTCCGCGCGCTCCATTCAGCCAGGCACCCCCTCCGGGCCTAAGCCCCCACAGCCAGACGGTTGAACGTTGAACACCATACGGAGCCTCGGCAGGGCCGTCACCCCTCGTATCGCGGACGTGACAATGGCCCACACTCGCCCATCACCGGGTGCCTCGCAACCCCGGAAAGGGGAAGGTATAGACTGTCCGTCGTACAGCACGCGGTGCGGTACACGCGGACGTAGCGCAGTTGGTAGCGCATCACCTTGCCAAGGTGAGGGTCGCGGGTTCGAGTCCCGTCGTCCGCTCTCTGTCGAAACTCCCCTGTTCCCGCAGGGGAGTTTTTTGGTTTCCGGGGCTAGGCCGCAACTTTGAACGGGTCGTGTTCGGCGAGCAGCTTCTCCAGCCGTGCCTGGTCGACGCGGCTGACCAGATAGGTGTCCTCCTGACGGTCGCGCACGCACTTGGCCAGCGTGAACGTCGAGGTGACGGTGTAGAGGACGCCGAGCGCGAGGAATGCCCGGACCCAGCCGTCCACGGGCAGGTACACGACTCCGACCACCACGGACACCAGCGCGAGGCCGAACGAGACCGCCGCCTGCACGAAGAACGCCGACGTGGTCGGCGAGGAGATCTTGCCGCTGTTCGTCATGGATCCACGGTGCCCCGGCGAGGGCGCCGCGTCCTGCGTGGTCACCCGCGGCCGGGGTGCGTGTTTCTACTCGGCTTCGCGCACGCCGAGCCCGACCGGGCAGGAGACCCCAGTGCCGCCCAGGCCGCAGTAGCCGTTGGGCACCTTGTAGAGGTACTGCTGGTGGTAGTCCTCGGCGTAGTAGAACTCGCGGAGCGGGGCGAGTTCCGTGGTGATCTCGCCGTGTCCGGCGCGGCGCAGCGCGTCCTGGAAGGCGGCACGGGAGGCCTCCGCCTCGGCCCGCTGCGCCTCGTCGGCGTAGTAGATCGCCGATCGGTACTGCGTGCCGAGGTCGTTGCCCTGCCGCATGCCCTGCGTGGGGTCGTGGCCCTCCCAGAACACCTTGAGCAGCTTCTCGTACGGCACCTGCTGCGGGTCGTACACCACGAGCACGGCCTCGGCGTGGGCGGTGAGCCCGCTGCACACCTCTTCGTAGGTCGGGTTGGGCGTGTGGCCGCCGGAGTAACCGACGGCGGTGGAGTACACGCCCGGAGTCATCCAGAACAGGCGTTCGGCGCCCCAGAAGCAGCCGAGGGCGAACACGGCCGTCCGCATGCCGTCCGGGAAGGGCGGCTTGATGCGGCGATCAGGGTGCACGGCGTGCACCTCGGGCGTCACCAACGGCTCGGCGCGGCCCGGGAGGGCCTCGTCGGCGGACACGAGCCGGGTCTTGTCTCGACCGAACCAGGACATAAGTCAATGGTAGGCGACACAATCCCCTACCAAGAGGTGACAACGCGGATACCTTCGCCCGGTACCGTTCAGCCCAGCGCGCGTTGGCTCAGGGGGTTCCTCGATGACTTGGCAGGAAGAGTTGCGACGCCTCGACGCCCAGCTCGCCGCCGGAGCCATCACCCACGACGAGCATCGCCGCAGGCGGGAAGACATCCTCGCCGAGGTCTCCGGTACTCCCGTGGTGTCGCCGTTCGCCGCGCCACGCAAGAAGACGGACGACGGCGGACCCAGGTGGCAGGCGGCGAACCCGGCCGCGGCGGCGAGGTTGCCCGAGACTGCGGACCCGGATTCCATCCAGCCGACGGTGCCCGCATCCGTGCCGCCCGCGCCGGCGCAGCCAGCCGGACAGTCGCCCGCGCCTGCCTCGCCTCCGGCACCTTCCGCGCCGCCAGAGCTCCCACAGCTCCCACAGCCCGCACAGTCGCCGCAGCGCCAACAGTCCCCGCCGTCGCCGACCGGGCCGCCGGCCGGCCCGGCGCAGGCCACCCAGCCGGTCACCACGCCACCGCCTCCGCGGTTCAACCCGGCCGTCCTGCTCAGCGCGGGCACGCGGACCACCGCGCCGAGCCCCGCCGACACCGAGCTGACCATGCCGTTGATGCGCGTGCAGGGCCCGTTGGTGCACCAGGAGCCGCCCGAGAACCGCGGCCGGACGCGCACGTGGCTGGTGCTCGCGCTCGCCGTGTTCGTCGCGCTCGCCGCTGTCATCGGCGGCGCGTGGTGGCTGGGCCAGGACGACGACCCG
Organism: Prauserella oleivorans; assembly: GCF_042685745.1. NCBI lineage: Bacteria > Bacillati > Actinomycetota > Actinomycetes > Pseudonocardiales > Pseudonocardiaceae > Prauserella > Prauserella oleivorans. Next base: position 629,094 of record NZ_JBHUNT010000001.1, read on the forward strand.
GAATCGGTGAGCGCGCCGTCGCCGTCCAGCGCGGCACCGACCGAGGTCGCCCTGGAGGACCGGCTGCCGACCCTGCCCGGGCAGCCGAACCCGAACAACTCGACGATGTCCGTCCAGCGTGGTGTGGACCTCGGGCTCTACACGGAGGCCGAGGGCGAGACCATGCGCAGGCACGGCGCCACCGAGCTGATCTACCGGTCGTCCGCCGAAGGCCCCGCACTGACCGACGGCTACACGCTGCTCGTGGTCCGGACCTCCAGCCACGAGCGGGCGGCCCAGCTCGCCGACCACATGAACACCACGACCGCCGCGAACGGGTTCACGAGCTCACTGCTGCCCGAGGACGACCGGTTCGTCGTGCTGAGCCGCACGGACTCCGCCGGTCGGGTGAGCCTGGTGTGGTACGCCTCCGGTAGCACAGCCGTCGGAATCGGCGTTTCCCAGGCCCGGGACGCCGATCCGGCCGCTTTGCAGGAACGGCTCCAGACCACGCTGACCTCGGTGGAGGAGGTCCTCCCGCGCGGTTAGACAACCGGGGGAAATCGGCCAGGTCACAAATCGACCCACACCACCGCACACCTGGGGCGCAGTGCAGAATGGCCACGTCCGAACGCACACCGTTCTGCGGCCGCTGAGGCGAAGCGCCGCCAAGTGAGCAGGGGGTCCAGGGTGTCCTGGCAGGAAGAGTTGCGCAAGCTGGACGAGGAGCTTGCTGCGGGCAGACTCTCCGCGGACGACTACCGGGTTCGCCGGGACCAGGTGCTGTCGTCCGCCGTGGCGCACGGTGACGACTCGGCATCCGCACAGCAGCAGGCCCCCCAGCAGGCACAGGCCCCGCAGGCTCCCCAGGCGCAGCCGCAACAGCCCGAGCAACCGCAGCAGCCGCCTCAGCAGCCGAACCAGAGCGGCAACAACAGCGCCGACTCCACCCAGGTGATCGCACCGGTCAGCGCCGCAGGCAACGTCGGCGAGGCCGAGCGCACGCAGGCCGTGCCGTCATGGCAGGCACAACAGGCACAACAGCCGCAGCAGCCGCAGCAGCCGCAGCAGCCGATGTACCAGCAGCCCGGCACGGCCTCACCCGCCGGTGGATTCCAGCAGCCGCAGCAGCCGCACTCGCCGGCGGGTGGATTCCAGCAGCCGCAACCGATGCAGTCGCCCGCAGGCGGGTTCCAGCAGCCGCAATCGCCTGCTGCCGGATTCCAGCAGCCCCAGCAACAGCAGCCGTGGAACGCGCCGGAAGCCGACCAGAGCCCGCCGTGGGGCGGCACCGACTTCCCGCCCATCGCGCCCGCGGGCTCGCCCGAGTGGGCGCAAGGCCCGGAGGACGGGTTCGACGGCGGTTCCAAGGGCGGCAAGGGCAAGATCTTCGCGATCATCGGCGCCGTCGTGGTGCTCGTCGGCATCGCGGTGGGCGCGTACTTCCTGTTCGGGTCGAAGGAATCGCCGCAGGCGGACCAGCAGCCGCAGACGCAGCAACAGCAGGCACCCCAGAGCTCGCAGGCGCCCACCTCCTCGGAGGTTCCCGAGGACGATCTGCCCCTCGGCGAGCAGCCGGGCAGGCCGGAAAACCACGAGGGCATCACCAGCTGGCAGCAGGTCCCGGGTCTGAACTACCTCAACAGCAAGGAAATCGAGGCCTACGGGCGGGTGCAGCCGGGCGAGGCGAAGTTCGGTGTGTACCACCTCGACAACGGCAACCTCTCGATCGTGCTCCTCACCAAGGTGGGCGACCGCGCCGCGGCCAGCGACGAGGTGGCCAACCTCGCGCGCATCCAGGCCGACAACGGTGCCCAACGAATCACCGCGGGCGTGCCGAACGGCGTGCTGGTGACCGCGTTCGAGTCGAAGGACGGCGGCCGCTCGCAGCTACGTGCCCACTACCTATCCGGGGACGTGCTCGTGCGGGTGGAGGCGAACTCGGAACAGGGTGTCGACGGCGCACGCGACGACTTCGACAAGGCGCTGGAGGCCCAGCTGGAGGTCCTGCCTGCCAATGGCTGACGGAGACGCGGACGCCCACGTCACCGCGTGCACGATCGTCGCGCGGAACTACCTGCCCGCCGCGCGGGTCCTGGCTCGTTCATACCTGCGGCATCACCCCGGCCACGACTTCGTGGTCGGGGTGATCGACGCAGAGCCGGACGACGACGGCCACGAGGACGGGATCCGCATCGTCGGGTCGGCGGCCTTCGGCATCGACCGCGACACGTACCTGCGGATGGCCACCGCGTACTCGGTCACGGAGCTGGCGACCGCCGTCAAGCCGTACCTGTTGCGGGAGCTGCGCCGAACGAGCGACGTGGTGACCTACCTCGACCCGGACATCCAGGTGTTCGCGCCGATGCCGGAGGTCGCCGACCTCGCGCTGCGGCACAGCATCGTGCTCACGCCCCACTTCACCGCGCCCCTTCCGCGCGACGGCAAGGAGCCCGACGACGCGGTGATCATGGGCACCGGCATCTTCAACCTCGGGTTCATCGCGGTGGGGCCCGGCTCGGAGGAGTTCCTGGAGTTCTGGGCCGATCGGCTGCGGCAGGACGCCATCGTGGCACCGGACCGGCAGCTGTTCACCGACCAGCGCTGGGTGGACCAGGTGCCCGCGCTGTTCCGGCACGTCGTCGTCACCGACCCCGGGTTCGACGTCGCGTACTGGAACCTCCACGAGCGCGCCGTCGACCGAGACGCCGACGGCACCGTGACCGCCGGCGGCAGCCCGCTGCGGTTCTTCCACTTCAGCGGCTACCGGCCGGAACAGCCGTGGCTGCTGACGTTCCACTGTGCCCGCAAGCCGCGTGTGCTGTTGTCCGAGCATCCCGAACTACGCAGGCTGTGCGACGACTACGGCGCCGCGCTCAAGGCCGCCGGATACGCCGAGACGCTCGACGCGATCCCGTACGGCTTCGCCACCTTCGGCGACGGGATGCCGCTGCCCGCGGGCTGCCGCAGGCTGTTCCGCGACGGCTGGATCGAGGCCGAGCGCAAGGGTGAACCGCTGCCGCCGCACGCGTACGGGCCCGACGGCGGCGCCGCACTGCGCGCGTGGCTCGCCGCGCCCGCCGACCACGCCCAGGCCGCCGCCGGACTGAACCGGCTGGCCCTCTCGGTGTGGTCGTCCCGTACGGATCTGCAGCTCGCGTTCCCGCACCCGACCGGGTCGGACGCCCCGGCGTTCCGGGTGTGGTGCGAGAACTCCGGGGTCGCCGAGGACGTGCTGCCGGAGTGGGCCATGCCGGTGCCGCCGCCCGTGCCGCGGGAGCCGTCCGAGGAGTTCGGCGTCAACATCCTCGGCTACCTGACGGCCGAGCTCGGCCTCGGCGAGATGGGCCGCATCGTGCACGACGCCATCGTCGGGTCCGGTGTGGACGTCGCGTCGGTGTCGGAGGAGAAGGCGGTGTCCAACCGCACCGGGATCGCGCAACCGGCCACCACCGGCGACCCGCGGTTTCCGGTGAGCCTGCTCGCCGTCAACGCCGACCAGACGCGCGTCACGATCGCCAACCACCCCGACGTCGCGCACGACCGCTACCGCATCGGGCTGTGGGCGTGGGAGCTCGAGGACTTCCCGCAGTGGCAGCACGAGGCGTTCGAGATGGTCGACGAGGTCTGGACCGTCAGCGAGTTCTGCCGGGCCTCGTTCGCCGCGCACTCGCCCGTGCCGGTCAAGACCATTCCGGTGCCGGTGCGCGACCCCGGGCACACGGCGCGGCCGCGCAGGCCGGGCGAGCCGGTGCGGTTCCTGTTCGCGTTCGACTTCAACAGCGTCGCGCAACGGAAGAACCCGTGGGGCACGGTCACCGCGTTCCAGCGCGCCTTCCCCGGCCGCGACGACGTGCGGCTGGTGCTCAAGGCCATCAACGGCGACCTGCACCCGCACGACGCCGAACGGCTGCGCGTGGCCGTGGCCGACGACCCGCGCATCGAGCTCATCGAGCGCTACCTCAGCACCGAGGAGCTCGCCGAGCTGTACGCCTCCAGCGACTGTTACGTGTCGCTGCACCGCAGTGAGGGCTTCGGGCTGACGGTCGCCGAGGCGATGGCGCGCGGGATGCCGGTGATCAGCACGGCGTACTCGAGCACCACGGAGTTCCTCGACGAGAGCACCGGCTGGCCGATCCCCTACCGGCTCGTGCCGGTCGGACCCGGCTGCACGCCGTACCACCCGGACGCGCTGTGGGCCGACCCCGATCTGGACGCCGCCGCCGACGCGATGCGGCAGATCGCCGACGACCCGGCCGAGGCCGCCCGGCGCGGTCTGGCGGCGCGCAGGCACATCCTCGGCACCCGGTCGATGTCGGCCGCGTCGGCGTGGCTGCGGTCCGAACTGGAACGGGCGCACCGGACGTGGCTCCAGCGCCGGGCGGCGGCCCCGGAGCCACCGGAACACCCGTTGACGCCGATGCGGAACGCCCGGGAGGCGCTGCGCTGGCGGCCGGAGACGGACAGCGCGTCCCGTACGCCGCTCGCGCCCGCCGTCCGCAAGGCCGTGCTGCGCGTACTCGACCACTACGACGTACACCAGCGCCGCATGATCGGTGCGTTGTACGACGGCACCCAGGACACGATCGAGCGGCTGCTGCAGCGCATCGAGGCGCTGGAGGCGGCCGTCGGCGACACCGGCCGGGCCGCCGCCCGCGCCGAGCAGGCCGCGCGACGCCAGGAGGCACAGGCGGAGCTCCAGCGCAGGGCCATCGACGAGCTGCGGCAGCGCGAGCCGGTCGACGCGGCGGTCGTGCGGAGCAACCAGGAGGCCGTGCGGCGCATCGAGGACCGGATGTCGGACCTCGCCGGTGAGGTGGCCGCCCGGCAGGACGCGGTGCACGAGATGTTCCAGGTGCGCGATCAGCGGCTCGACAACGACGAGTACGCCATCCAGCGGCTCGGCCGGGATGTCGACGCGGTGCTGGAGGCGGCGCGCCTGGTGCACGCGCCCGTCCCCGAGGGTGCCGACGTGGTGGTGTGCGACGCCGGAATCCTGCTGCTGCCCGACGACGAGGTGATGTTGCCGTGGATCCGCCACCACCGGTGGTGGGAACGCGACGAGGCGGATCTCATGGCCCGGCTCGTGGCGCGCAGGCCCGGCGCCTTCCTCGACATCGGTGCGCACGTCGGCTACCACACGCTGAGCCTGTTGAAAGGGTCCTCGGCCGTGACCAACGTCGTCGCCGTCGAGGCAGACCCGGCGAACGCCGAGTTCCTCCGCCGCAACCTGGCCGTCAACCTGCCGCGAGGCCGGGCCGGGCTGGTCTCCGTGGTGGAGGCGGCCGCGTGGGACAGCGACGGCACGCTGGTGCTCGCGCACCCGGAGCTGGACAACAGCGGCGACCACCGGGTGCGGGAACCGGACGGGACCGCGGGGCAGATCGTGCAGGCGGTGCGGCTCGATGGTCACGCCGATGTGCTGCGGCAGCCGGTGAGCCTGGTGAAGACGGACCTGCAGGGCCGCGACCATCGGGCGCTCGCCGGCCTGCAGGAGACGCTGGAGCGCGACCGGCCGGACGTGCTGTGTGAGTTCTGCCCGGGGGCCATCGAGGAGCTCGGCGACGACCCGGGTGCGGTGCTCGCGGCCTACCGCAAGTGGGGCTACCAGCCCGCGGCGCTGCGTTCGGACGGCACGCTCTCCGAGGATGAGCCCGACGACGCGCTGATCCGGCAGGCCAGAGCCGACGATCGCGGGTTCGTCACCCTCTGGCTCCGCCCCTGATGCCGGGGCAGGCCGGCCGGGTGGTCCGGACGACCGTCCTCGCCGTCGCCATCGCCGCCATCGGGTTGGCAGGTTTCCTGGCGTGGGGACGGCAGCTGCCGCTCGGCAACGCCGCAGGCGACCCTCCGGTCGGCGAACGGGGCCGCCACCCGTCCGATCGGCTCGCGATCGCGGAGCTGCCGGGTGCGACGGAGAACTATTCGGCGGTGGACAGCCTCGCCGGGGTGGCCGGGATGAACATCCTCACCGGCGACGAGCTCGCCACGTACCGCCAGGCGGGGGCGGGCCGGGTGAAGGTGGCCGTGTCGAACTACGCCGATGGCAAGGCGACCGTGCTGCTGGTGCGTGCAGCGAGTGACGGGGCGGCGCGGGACGCGGCCGAACGGCTGGCGGAACTGCAACTGGGATACGGCTTCCGGCGCACGGAGGCCGCCGCCGGTGTTGCCGCGGCGACGCTGCCGCCGCGGCCGGACGCGCGACCAGGCGGGCGAGCGCACTACGTGCGGGACGACATCGTGGTGCGCGTCGAGTTCCGCGGGGACGACGCGGGCACCGCGTACGCGGAGTTCGGCACGCTGCTCGCCGGCCAGCTGGAGGCCCTGCCTGCCGATGGCTGACCGACCACGCTCCCAGGAGCTGCGGCCGATCGCCGCGGGCGCAGTGTGTCTGGTGGCCTACAGCTACCTGTGGGCGTGGTGGCTGAACGCGCGTGGCGAGACACCGGCCGTGCTGCTGACGGTGCGGGAATGGGTCAACGTGCCGCTGGGTATCGGCGAGGACTTCGGTGTGCTGGGGCTCGGGTTACTGCTCGCCGTGGGCGGATTCGTCGTGACGGAGTCCACGGTGCGGCGCGGGCCGGGCGCGACCGCCGGGCTGCTCGCCGTGCGAGCCGGTCTGCCGCTGGTGATGGTCGCGCTGCTGGCGGCGGCGCTGGTGCTGTCGGGCGCGCGACCGCTCGGCGTGGCCGACACCGGGCGGCCGACGCCACTGGGCTCGGTGGTGGCCGATTTCGGGTTCGGCTGGGTGGTCTGGACAGGAGTGGTGTTCTGCGTGCTCCTCGGCGTGACGGCTCCCCTGCTACGCGGGCGGCCGGGCGTGGCGGCGGCGCTGCACCTCGCGGTTCTGGCCGCGCTGGTTGTCACCGGCGCGGATGCCGACGGCTGGTACACGCAGGTGGGCCTGCTCGCGTCGTTCGGCACGTTCCCGGTGGCCGGTGCGGTGGTGTGGTGCGCGCTCGACGGGCGGCTCGCCGGATGGGCGGCCGGGCTGCTGGGCGTCGGGTGCTACGCCCTCCTGGTGGTGGCGGAACACGGCTACCCCGACCTGGCGGGCTGGTGGTACCCGCTGACGTGGATGTACGCCGTCGGCCTGGTGCTGCTGGCCGGTGTCCGGCCGTTGCCGTGCCCCGCCCCGGTGCGTTGGGCCGCCGAGCGCGCCTACGCCCTGCTGCTCGGGATGGGCGTCGCCGGGTACGCGACGCTGAACGCCCTGGACGGCCTCGTGCCGTGGGTCGTGGCGCTCCTCGCCGCGTTGGTGGTGACCGGCGCGGTCGGCGAGGTCGTGCACCGGCTGGTGCCTCGGCGCCAGGCCGTGGAGGTGGCGCGGTGAGCACGAGGACGTATCTGTACGGGCTCGATCTGCTGCGGGTGGTCGCGTCGGTGCTGGTGCTGTTCACGCACATCGCCAACTGGTTCAGCACCCGGCAACGCGAGTGGTGGCTCGCCGGCTGGGTGCACCGGGATGTCGTGACTCCGCTGCACCTCAACGACAACCTCTCGTTCGCGGGCGTGTCGCTGTTCCTGCTGATCAGCGGCCTGGTGGTGACGCACGTCGCCGATCGCGAGCGGCCACGCCAGTTCCTGCGGCGACGGTTGGCGCGGGTGTTGCCGTTGCTGTTCGTCGCGTCGGTGATCGCGTGGCTGCTGGTGAACCACGCCGGCTACCGGCCGGAGAGCGGCCAGTCCTCACTGGACCTGCTGGACCTGCTCGCGGGCATGACGCTGGCCGGGTTCTTCACGACCCCGGAGGTGGTGTTCCTCGGTATCGCGTGGACGTTGCTGACCCAGATCGTGTTCTACGGCTACGTCGCGGCCACGATGCCGTTGCTGCGCCGGCACGCGTGGGCGCCGTCCGCGCTGGCCGCCGCGCTGTGCTGTGTGCTGCTGTCGCTGGCGACCGGGGTCGGCACGGTGGCCGCTCACCGCATCGGCATGATCGCCGCGTTCTTCCCCGTGCTGTGCCTGGGGCAGCTGCTGTCGCTGGTGCACGCGCGCAAGGTGCGCCCGGGCGCCGGTGTGGTGCTGGGCGCGGTGCACGTCCTGCTCTTCGTGTGGGCCGACCGGCTCGGCGAGTACATGCTCGGCGGCACGGCGTACCCGAGGACGCTGCTGATCATGCTCGCTCTGGTCGCCCTGGTGATGACCGTGCACGGCAGGCTGAGCCGCTCGCGAGTGGTCCGGACCTGGTCGCGCCGCACGTACGCCATTTACCTGCTGCACCCGTTGTGCCTGTATCCGGTGCTGGACCGGCTGGCTCCGGTGATCGGTGCGGACGTCGCGTTGCTGGTGGCGTTGGGCCTGCTCGCGGCGGTGGTGGAACCGGCGCACCGGCTCGTGGAACTGCCGGTGAATAACTGGTTCCGTTCCCGGGAGGGCGTTCGGTCGATATCCTTCCCGCGGCGTCGAACGCGGCTCCGGCGGTAGGAGCCGGTCTGAAGAGGGGGTGGACAGGCTGTCCGAGCAGCCCGCACCTCCCGGGAAGACCCGCATCGCCTTCGTCGACATCGGCCGATCCATCGCGGCGCTGCTGGTGGTCTACTCCCACATCGTCCACCCGTGGGTGCAGGCCAAGGGTGAGCACGCGCCGGTGCTGGACTTCGTCGAGACGTTCACCAGCGAGCCCATGCACTTCGCCAAGCAGGGCATCGGGCAGATCGCGGTGCCGTTCTTCTTCCTGGTGAGCGGGTTCATCGTGACGCCGATCGCCATCCGGCAGGGGCACCGGAAGTTCGCGCTCAACCGGTTCATCCGCGTCTACGCACCCCTGTTGTTCGTACTGCTGCTGACGTCGGCGGCGCTGTGGGCGGGGCTGGAACCGCAGACCACGGGGCAGGCTCAGGACCTCACGCCGTGGACGATGTTCACCAACTGGACGCTGGTGAACTATCTGATCTACCCGCAGGTCGTCCTGATGCCGGTGGCCTGGACGATGATCATCGAGGTCCTGTTCTATCTCATCCTGCTGGCCCTGCTGCCGGTGCTGCGGCGCGCGGTGTGGCTGGCGATCGGTATCGAGCTGACGTTCGTGTTCGTCGTCCTGACCAGCCGGAGCGCGCTGAACGAGTCCTGGTCGCTGTTCGCGGTGAACGTCTCGTACCTGCCGATCCTGATCATCGGCCAGATCATCTGGGCGACGACGGCGAAGAAGATCCCGCTGTGGGCGGGCGGCATCTTCGGCACGGTGGCCTGGATGCTCTACGTCTTCGCCGACATCATCGACGTCGGCCGCATCGACACCTCGTACAACCTGGCGATGGCCATCGCGGTCATGTTCTTCCTGATGGGCTACTTCGCCGAGCCGAAGCTGCGGCAGCTGCGGGTGTGGACGGCGCTGTCCGAACGCGCCTACTCGATCTACCTGCTGCACGCGCTGGGCATCTTCGTGGTGCTGGGGCTGCTGCGCCCCGCGGTGCCGTTCGCCATCGCCCTGCCGATCGCCCTGCTGGTCACGGCGGCGTTGGTGGAGGTGAGCTACCGGTTCGTGGAACGGCCGAGCCACGAGCTCGCCCGCAGGCTGTCCCGCCGGGTCGGGGCGAAACGGCCGCCGCAGCCGCAGGACCAGGGGCCGACGCCGAGCGACTCGGCGACCGAGTTCGCCGCCGAGATCACCGTGGAACTGCCGAAGATCCGTATGGCGCAGCGACCGATTCGGCCCCAGCCGGCTCCCTCACCCCAGAAGCCCGTCTCCTCCCAACCGGGCCAGCCGTCCCAGCCGCCACAGCCGCGCCGGCCGTACCCCCGGCCACAGCCACCCCGCGGGCAGCCCCCTGGGCACCAGGCGCGCGCACCACGCAGGCCCCAGATCCCGGCCACACCCCCGCGGCGGGTACCGCCGAACGGGTGATTGTGGCCGTGTCGGTGAACCTCCTCCCCGGGTCACGCATCTCCGGAACGGAGCATCGTCCCCGGAAAGGAGGCGACCATGTGGCTCCAGATCGCGATCGTCGCCATCATCGCGACGGTGTTCCTGGTCCGGGTCACCCGCGAGGTACTGCGCGCCCGCCGCTCCCCCAGGTGACCATCCACCCCGTTCGACCAGGCTCGACTCGGTGGCGAGCGTCAGGACCCCGCGCTCGATGCCGCACTCCGCGGCCGCGCCGTCGATCCGCCGGCCCTCCGGGCCACCTCACGCGCAGCCGGCAACACAGCCACGGCCGGCTCCCTCTCAGGACGGAACCGCAGGCTGGAGCTCGACGGCGAGCCCGGACAGCGCCGCCGTGCCGGTGAGCTCGTCGAGGAATCGTTCGTCGGTGACGTCGTTCGCGCTGACGCCGGCGTGTGCGGCGGCGACACGCAGCTGGGTGCCGTCGCGGTGATGGCCCCAGCCGTGCGGCAGGCTCACCACACCGCGCATCACCGAATCGGTGACCTCCACGGGCACGTCGATCGCCCCGGCGGCCGAGGACAGTCGCGCGATGTCACCGTCGGCGAGTCCGCGTCGGGCGGCGTCGTCGGGGTGCACGAGCAGGGTGCAGCGGGGCCTGCCCTTGACGAGCCGTCTGCTGTTGTGCATCCACGAGTTGTTACTGCGCACCTGCCTGCGTCCGATCAGCACCAGATCGCTCGGCTCGCGGTCGAGGAGGGTGCGCAGGCGCGGCAGGTCGTCGAGGTACACGCGTGGCGCGAGGTGGATCTTCTTGCCGCGGGTACCGAGTCTGCCGGGCAGCCGCCGTTGCAGGGGCCCCAGGTCGACGCCGTGCGGCTGCCGTTTCAGCCTGCCCAGGCTGAGTCCTTTGTGGAGTTTGCGGGCGCCGTACGGTCCGGCGAGCAGCCAGCTCGAGTAGCGATTCGGGACCGAGCCCGCCGAGCAGTCGCGCCGGCAGGCCGCCACCCAGCACGCGACTGGCCAGTTCGAGCACGATCTCCCAGTCGTGCCGCTGGTCCGCCGCCCTGGGGAACACGGCAGGCGAGTACTTGGCGGTGTTGCGGACGGCGTAGTTCGCCAAGGCCAAGGCGTAGTGTGACCGTTCCAAGTGGACGGTCGGCGGCAGGATGACGTCCGCGTGTCGGGTGGTCTCGTTGAGGTACGGGTCGATGGCGACCATGAAGTCCAACGTGTCCAAGGCCCGTTCCAGCCGCGGACCGTTCGGTGTGGACAGTACCGGGTTGCCCGCCGACGTGATGAGGCCGCGGATCCGGCCATCGCCGGGCGTGTCGATCTCCTCGGCGAGCGCGGCGCACGGGAACTCGCCGCCGAATTCGGGCAACCCGCGCACGCGTGTGCGGTACCGGCCGAATCCGCCCTGCTGCCCGGCCAGTGACAGCATCGGCAGCGCGTCGACGGCGGGCGTGGTGAACATGGCGCCGCCCGGCTCGTCGAGGTGCCCGGTGAGCACGTTGAGCGCCACGGTGAGCCACGCCGCCAGCCCGCCGAACTCCTGCGTGCACACGCCGACCCGGCCGTACACGACGGCGCGCGGCGTGCCGGCGAGCTCCCGTGCGAGGGCGCGCACGCGGTCGGGAGCGATGCCCGTGACGGGGGCCGTGCGTTCGGGCGGGAAACCGGTGGCGACCTCGCGCAGCGTGTCCAGGCCGGTCAGGTGCGGGGTGAGCCGTGCCGTGCACACCCGGTCGTCGGCGAACACCACCTCGATCAGGGACAGCAACAGCAGCGCGTCAGTGCCGGGCCGGATGAACAGGTGCTCGTCGGCCAGGCGCGCACTCTCGGTGCGGCGCGGGTCGATGACCACGACCTTGCGCACGTTCTTCAGCCGCGCCTTGATGTTCGGCGCGGTCATGATGCTGCCGTTGGACACCGCGGGGTTGCCGCCCAGGCACACGAACAGGTCGGTGCGGTCGATGTCGGGCACCGGCATCAGCGCCTGGTGGCCGAACATCTGCAGCGCCGCCAGCATGTGCGGCAGCTGGTCCACCGAGGTCGCGGAGTACAGGTTGCGCGTGCCGAGCAGGCGGAAGAACAGCTGGCCGTAGGTGAGCAGGCCGAGATTGTGTGCGGTCGGGTTGCCCTGGTACACGGCGAGTGCGTCCTTGCCGTACTTCTCGCGGACCTCGGTCAGGCCTGCGGCGACGAGCTCGAACGCGGCCGGCCAGCTCAGTTCGAGCCACTCGTCGCCGACCCGGACCAGTGGTGTGCGGAGCCGGTCGGGGTCGTGGTGCAGGTCGGCCAGCGCGGTGGCCTTCGGGCAGAGGTAGCCCCGCGAGAGGGGGTCGGCCTCGTCGCCGCGGATGTCGACCACGCGGTCGTCCTCGACGGTCACCGTGATGCCGCAGGTTGCCTCACAGAGCGTGCAGCTGTGGTGATGCGTCGTAGCCATGGGACCACGCTAGCTGGGGAAAAAGTGTGCCGGAAGGGCGTCGGAGAAGCGCTCCGGCGAACGACGATGGGGATGTGACGCAACCACGGATACGGCCTGATCCGGCGTTCGCGCTGCTCGGGATGCACGACGACGTACTGCCGGAGGTGTACGGGTACCTGCTGGCGCGGTGCGGCAACCGGTCGCTGGCCGAGGAACTGACGTCGGAGACGTTCCTCGGCGCGGTGAGCGCCTGCCGCAGGCCGGGTGCGCCGGAGGTGAGCGTCGGGTGGCTCATCGGCATCGCCCGGCACAAGCTCGCCGACCACTGGCGGCGGCAGGAACGGGAGGACCGCAACCTGCGACTGGTGCACGAGTCCGGGCCCGAGGCGAATGATCCGTGGGACCGGGAACTGGACGCCTTGCTCACCCGGCAGGTGCTGGACGAACTGGGACCGCACCACCGCGCGGCACTGACGTTGCGCTACCTGGACGGGCTCAGCGTTCCGGAGGTCGCCGAGCACCTCGACCGGACCGTGCACGCCACCGAGGCGTTGCTGGTGCGAGCGCGATCGGCGTTCCGGCGTCACTACGAGGAGAAGGAGGGTCGAGATGGCTGACGCGTTCGACGCCCTCCGCGCGCGCATGAGCGCTTACGAACCGGCCGACCCCGACCCGCGCTTCGCCGCCGAACTGCGGGAACGGCTGCGGGCGGAGGTCCTGAACGAAGGAGCACCCATGACCACTACCGAAACCGGCTCCGGCACCGCGGCGCCCAGTGCCGAGGTCCACTCGCTCACCCCGTACCTGGTCGTGTCCGACGCCCGACGGGCGCTGGACTTCTACGTCGAGGCGTTCGGCGCCACCCGGCGCGGCGACCCGATCGTGATGGAGGACGGCCGGATCGGCCACGCGGAGGTCGCCATCGGCGACTCTGTGCTGATGCTGGCCGAGGAGTTCCCGGAGATCGACCACGTCGCCGCGACGTCGGGTGGTCCCGGCATTCGCGTCGAGGTGGCCGATGTGGACGCCGCCGTCGCACGGGCCGTCGAGCTCGGAGCGGAGACGGTCGGTCCGGTCGAGGACCGCGGTCACGGCCGCACCGGGCGCATCCGCGACCCGTTCGGCCAGCGCTGGCTCGTGCAGCAGGCGCCGCACCGCACGTCGGCAGGCCGGCAGCTGCCGCGGCACGGCGAGGCGACGTACTTCACGTTCACCGTGCCCGACGACGAGGCCGCCAAGGCGTTCTACGGCACGGTGCTCGGGTGGCAGTTCTCGCGCGGCAGCGTGCCGAGGGCGTGGGGCGCGGAGGGCACCGGCCTGCCCGACGCCGGCGTGTGGGGTGGCCAGCTGTACGCGGGCTGGAAGCTCATGTATGCCGTGGATGATCTCGACGCCGCCGTGGAGCGCGTCCGCGCGGCCGGCGGTACGGTCCGCGAGGTCAAGCCGGAGCCGTACGGGTTGACCGCCGACTGCGTGGACAACCAGGGCGTCGAGTTCTGGCTCTGGCAGCAGTGATTCCGGCGGCGGCGAGGTCGCCCGCGCCGGCGGCCGCCCCTCGTGGCGGCAACCGGGACGGCAGACACGGCAACCGGAACCGCAGACACGGCAACCGGGACGGCAGACACGGCGACGGCAACGGCAGACACGGCGAACCCAGTCACCGGCCGACGGCGTACCCCTGCATGCCGCGCGGGTTGGCGGCGGCGCGCAGCAGTCCGGTGGCCGCGTCGCGGGAAACGGCGGACAGGCGGCCCAGCGCCCACGGCCCGGCATCCACCACGTCGTGCCCCCGGTCCCGCAGCTCGGCCACCGTGCGCTCGCCGACTCGCGACTCCACCACCAGCTCCCTCGGCGTCCACGCGCGCGGGTAGAACGAGCTCGGGAACGCCGTGGTGTGCCAGGCCGGCGCGTCGATGGACTCCTGCAAGTTCAACCCGCCGAGCGTGTGGGCGAGCCAGAAGCACAGCTGCCACTGGTCCTGCTGGTCGCCGCCGGGCGTGCCGAACGCCAGCACCGGCTCGCCATCCCGCAGCGCCAAGGACGGCGACAGCGTGATCCTCGGCCGTTTCCGCGGGGCGAGTGTGTTCGGCAGCCCCTCCTCGAGCCAGAACATCTGCGCCCGGGAGTCGAGGCAGAAACCGAGTTCCGGGATCGTCGGCGATGACTGCAGCCAGCCGCCGGACGGCGTCGCCGAGATCATGTTGCCGTCGGAGTCGACGACATCGATGTGGACGGTGTCGCCGCGAACCTGGCCCTGCGGCCCGACGGTCGGCTCACCGATCGCGCCCGAACCCGCTGTGCGGCCGCAGGTTTCACCGATGATCTTCGGCAGGCGGGGGTCGGCCCCACCTGGCCGCAGCTCGCCACTCGCCTCGTCACCGATCAGGGCGCGGCGTTGCGCCGCGTACTCCCGCGACAGCAGCCAATCGAGCGGCACGTCCGGGGTGTCGCCGTACCACGCTTCCCGGTCCGCGAAGGCGAGCTTCGCGGCCTCGGTGGCGAGATGGATGGTGCGCGCGGTCGGTACACCGTCTACATGGGAAAGCTCGAGGCCCTCCAGCAGCCGGAGCTGCTGCGCGAGCACCGGACCCTGGGTCCACGCGCCACACTTGACGAGGCTCCACTCGCCGAAGTCGGTGATGACGGCGTCCTCATAGGACGCCTCCCAGCTCGCCAGGTCGTCGCCGGTGAGCAGGCCGGCGTGGTCGCGGCCGGAGTCGTCGCGGAAGGCGTTGCGGCTGAACGACTCCACGGCCTCCGCGACGAAGCCCTGCGACCACGCGCGCCGGGCGGCGTCGATCTGCTCCTCCCGGCCGGTCACCGTCTCCGCCTCGGCGAGCAGCCGCTGCCAGGTTCGTGCCAGCGTGCGGTTGCGCAGCAGGGAGCCGGGGGTGGGAGTCTCGCCGTTCGGCAGCCACAGCTGCGCCGACGTCGGCCAGTGGTGGGCGAAGAGCTCGGCCACCGTGTCGATGGTCTCGGTGATGCGCCCGACCACGGGAACGCCGTTCCACGCGTAGGAGATGGCGTAACCGAGCACATCGCGGAGGCTCTTGGTGCCGTGGTCGCGCAGCAGGAGCAGCCACGCGTCCCACGCGCCGGGCACGGTCGCGGCGAGCAGGCCGCTGCCCGGGATGAGGTCGAGGCCGAGATCGGCGAAGTGGCGGGGCGTCGCCGCGGCAGGAGACACCCCTTGGCCGCACAGCACTCTCGGCGTGCGGTCGCGGGCGGTCACGAAGATCGCGGGCACCTGCCCGCCCGGTCCGTTCAAGTGCGGCTCGGCGACCTGGAGCACGAAGCCTGCCGCGACCGCGGCGTCGAAGGCGTTGCCGCCGTCCTCGAGCACGGCCATCCCGGCCGAGGACGCGAGCCAGTGGGTCGAGGCGACCATTCCGTGCGTGCCGGCGAGCTCGGGCCTTGTCGTGAACACATGACGACGATAGGCGCCGAATGTTGGTTCGCTCAACTAACGGAAGTAGCGCTACCCACGGTCGCCCGGGGCCTGCCGATGCCCTGCCAGCACAGCCCGGCGTCCAGCACTGTACGGGGATCGAGCAGGTTACGCGTGTCGACGACCGTGTCCCCGTGCATCAGCTCGGCCATGTACGGCCAGTCGAGCCGCCGGAACTCCGGCCATTCGGTGAGCACCACCACAACGTCGGCGCCCTTGGCGACGCGGTACGGACTGTCGGCCACGAGCATGCCCGGCTGCTCGCCGGCCACCGCGGGGTCGTACGCCGTCACCTCGGCGCCGTGGGCACACAGCACCGACGCCACCGCCAGCGCGGGCGAGTCCCGCAGATCGTTGGTGCCGGCCTTGAACGCCAGCCCGAGCAGGCCGATCCGCGCGTCGGCGAGGTTGCCGCCCACCGCGCGCGCGATCTTGGCGATGACCCGGTCGCGTTGCGCGAGGTTCTCCGCGATCGCCGCGTCCAGCAGCCCGAAGCCGAAGCCCGCCGACTCGGCCATCCGCAGGAGCGCGCTCGTGTCCTTCGGCAGGCACGACCCACCCCAGCCGGGACCGGGCTTGAGGAACGACCGCCCGATGCGCCGGTCGTGGCCCATACCCTCGGTCACCGACTCGATGTCGGCCCCGAACCGCTCGCACAGCTCGGCGATGGAGTTGACGTAGGAGAGCTTCATGGCGAGGAAGCAGTTCGCGGCGTACTTGACGAGCTCGGCGCTGGCCGCGTCGGTCACGACGGCAGGAGCGTCCAGCTCGGCGTAGAGCTCGGCGACGCGCTCCGCGGCCCCCGGCGTGTCCGAGCCGACCACGATCCGATCCGGACCGAGGAAGTCCGAGACCGCCGTGCCCTCGCGCAGGAATTCCGGATTGGACACCACCGGCACGTCCGGCCGGTCCAGCAGGGCGCGGATCCGGCGCGCCGTACCCACCGGCACCGTCGACTTCGTGACCACCGAGCACCCGGACGGCAGGACATCGGCGATGGCCAGCACCACATCCTCGACGGCACGCAGGTCGGCCGCGCCGCCGGCACCCATCGGGGTCGGCACGCAGAGGAACACGGCGTCGGCATCGGCTACCACCTCGCGCGCCCGGACGACGAACGACAGCGTGCCGCCGGTCAGCCCGTGGGCGACGAGCTCGGAG
This sequence comes from Prauserella oleivorans, assembly GCF_042685745.1. NCBI lineage: Bacteria > Bacillati > Actinomycetota > Actinomycetes > Pseudonocardiales > Pseudonocardiaceae > Prauserella > Prauserella oleivorans. The sequence goes on from NZ_JBHUNT010000001.1 coordinate 645,942, forward strand.
AGCCCCGGCTCGAGAATGTCCACTCGTCCCGCGCTGAGCCTCGCGACTTTCGCCGCGTCGACGTCCACGCAGGTCACCCGGTGGCCGAGGCTCGCCAGGCACGCGCCCGTGGTGAGCCCGACGTATCCCGTCCCGACCACGACGATCCGAGCAGCACCCACGGCTCAGCTCCTCCCCGCTCCGCTCCTCGGACCCCACGGGACCCTGCGATGCTCACGTGTCGTCGCCTTCGCGCTCATACCTCGACGGTCACAGCCACAGTTGACCTCCGAGCGAACGCGAGGGGAACCAGCAGGCGGCCATTGGACGACGAATGGCCAGCGTGGCACCTGCGCGAACGAGCGTTAACCTGGTGCGCGTTCAGTCGTGTGAGAAAGGACGAGCATGCAGATCAGGGACACCGCGGCCATCGTCACGGGCGGCGCGTCGGGCCTCGGCGGCGCGACGGCCAAGGCACTCGCCGCGAGGGGGGCTCGCGTGTTCGCGTTCGACCTGGCGGCTTCCATCGAGAAGGCCGAGCAGGTCGACGGCGTCACCTACGTCGAGGCCGACGTCACCGAGCCCGAGCAGCTGCGCTCCGCCGTCGAGCAGGCGGCAGGCAGCGGCGTACCGCTGCGGATCGTCGTCAACTGCGCCGGTATCGGACCGTCGGCCCGCATCCTGTCGAAGAAGGGCGCCCACGACCTGAACCTGTTCCGCAAGGTCGTCGACATCAACCTCGTCGGCACGTTCAACGTCATGACGATCGCCGCCGAGGCCATCGCCAAGACCGAGCCGCTGGAGGACAACCAGCGCGGCGTCGTCATCAACACGGCGTCGGTGGCCGCGTTCGAGGGCCAGATCGGGCAGATCGCCTACTCGGCGTCCAAGGGCGGCGTCGTGGGCATGACCGTGCCCGCCGCGCGCGACCTGGCCTCGCAGGGCATCCGCGTGATGACGATCGCGCCCGGCATCATCGACACCCCGATGCTGGCCACCGTCAGCGAGGAGTTCCGCGCCGGGCTCGCCGCCGGGGTGCCGTTCCCGAAGCGACTCGGCCGCCCCGACGAGTACGCCCAGCTCGCCATCGACATCGTCGAGCACGACTACCTCAACGGCGACGTCATCCGGCTCGACGGCTCGCTGCGCATGGCACCGCGCTGAGCCGGCGCGGTTACAGATCCTCCATGAATGGGACATCGGCCATCGCCGGGCCGGACATCCACTCGCGCAGCGCGCGGGTGGCCAGCACATCGTCCTCGTTGTAGCGCAGCAGGCGCTCGCGCTGGTCGAGATCGGGCGGCCCACCGTCCATGCCGACGGCGTCGCGGTACCAGCGCATCGACGCCTCCCCGCCGGCTTCCGGGTCGCGCCACCGGAAGCCGGCGACGGGGGCGACCACCTTGAGCCCCTTGCCGTGCGAGCACAGGAACTGGTCGGAGACGCTGCGGAAGAGGTCGACCCACTCGTCGGACTCCACGAAGGCCTGCACCTCGTCGCGGGAGGGCATGCCGTCGCGGCCGGCGAAGCGCTCGACCGACGCGTACAGCCAGCGGTTCTCCGCGAGCGCGTTGTAGCAGTAGGCGCGGAAGGTGAGCCCGGCCGCGGCCGTGCGCGCCCGCACCTCCGACAGCCACGCCCAGAACTCCGCGAACGAGCGCGCCTCGTCGTCGGTCGGCAACGGCTGCCACGTGGCGAAGGCGCGGTAGCCGGGCTCGATGCCGATGTCGGCGCCGCCGAGGAGGCAGCCCCACAGGTAGGCCCCCGAGTCGCCGAAGCTCTCCATATCGATGTCGACCTCGACGTCGCCGCGCGGCACGCTCACCTCTGCCACCCGGCGCACCACCGTGAGATCGGCCTGCCACGCCCGGGCGAGCGCCACGGCGTCGACGAACGTGGTGCCGGTCCACTGGATCGGGGACTCGCCGCGCGGGTCGAGCACGGCCAGCTTGTCGACCGTCCCGACACCCACCCGGCGCAGTTCCATGGCGTCCTCGCCGCGCACCACCAGGCTGACGTCCCGGATGCGGGTGAGTTCCGCCTCGCACACCGGCCACCACGGGCAGCGCCGGCACTCCAGGATGCGCGACGGCTCGGCCAGGGCGTCGTCCTGCGCGGCGGCGGCACGCGCCACCGCGAGGCGGTCGGCAAACCGCTCGTCGTACTCGTCGAGCGCGGTCTTTCCGCCGGGCCACGTCGGCGCGTCGAGGTCGTACCAGAGGACGACGTCGGCATCCAGGCCGATCATGCCGCCGATCGCCCGGTCCGGTTCGGCCGCCCCCGCCGCCTGCAGCATCCGCCGCACGTGGGCGAGGCGCAACTGGTCCCGTGGATGCGAGCGGACCTTGCGCTCGGTGTCGGTGACGGCGTTCGACGGGTCGAGGTCGGTGACGGCGGTGGTGCGCGCGCCCTCGCCGGGGTCGGTGATCCGGTGCCGCACCACGAGCACGGGCACGTACCCGTCCTCCGTCCGCACGAGCAGCTCCGCGCCACCCCGGCGGCCCCCGTCCCGGTCGGCGGGCAGCAGGCCGCCCCAGATGAACGCCACGCCTTCCTCGAGGGCGGTCCGGGTAAGACCCGCACGGTCGGCAGGTGGCAGCTCGGCCGGGATCACCGCCCACGGCAGTTCGGTCGCGGCCTGCAGGCGCTCCGCGATCTCCGCACGGTGGGCGCGGGCGTCGGCGATCCGCTGCTCGGCCGCCGGGTCGGGTGGCGCGAGCGGCGCGTCACGCATCGTCGGGTCGTGATCGAGATGTACGCGCCTGCGGCAGCGGGTCACCACTCCCGCATCGAGTAACACCTCGTCAGCCATGTGTTCACTGTATGAGAGGGCACCGACACTCCCGGAGCCGACGTGCCCGGCGGCTCGGTGACCAGTAAGTTCAACGCCACCGACAGCGATCCGGAGGTGACCACGGCGATGGCGCGCAAATCCCGCAAGGCCGACCCCGCCGACCAGGCCGCGCACGAGACGGGACTGACGCCGAAGAAGGCCCGCAACGCCGTGAAGGTGGCGAAGGTGATCATCCCGGCCGCGGCCCCCGCTCTCGCGCCGCTCGCCGTCCGGGCGGCGGGCGCGGCACGCGAGGCCTACGACCGCTACCAGGCCCGCCGCCTGGGCGTGAGCGTCGAGCAGCTCAGCGAGTACTCCGGCCGGGGCGGTGGCCTGCTCGCCCGCATCGCGGGTGCCGCCGAGGGCCTTGCCCAGCTGCGCCGCTCCCCTCAGGTCACCGACGACGACCTGTCCTTCGCCCAGCGCAGCCAGGGCACCCTCGAACAGCTCACCGCCTCCGTGCGGGCCGCCGAACACATGCCGGCGACCCGCCGCAAGGCCGCGCACAAGGCGGTCGCGGGCGAGCTCGACCGCATCGAGAGCGAGCTGCTCCGCCGCCTCGGCGTGCGGATCAACGGGTGACGGCCACCCCGGCCGCCGCCGGGCCCGCCGGGGTGGCCACGCCGGTCACTCCGGACGGTCGCCCGCGATGGCCACGCGCTCGGCGACGCGGCGGTGCGGCGCGTAGTCGTTGACCGCGTAGTGCTGGGTCGCCCGGTTGTCCCAGAACGCCACCGCGTTCTGCGTCCACCGGAACCGCACCTGGTACTCCGGCACGTGCGCCTGGATGAACAGGTACCGCAACAGCCGGTCGCTCTCGTCGCGATCCATGCCGACGATGTGCGTCGTGAACGCCGGGTTGACGAACAACGTGCGCCTGCCCGTCTCGGGATGCCTGCGCACCACCGGGTGCTCCACCGGCGGGTAGGTGTCCTGCCAGCGCGCGAGCATCTCGTGATCGGCGAACCGTACGAAGCCGGGCACATAGTCGTGGACCGCCTTCAGGCCGTCGATCCGTTCCTTGATCTCGTCCGGCAGGTTGTCGTACGCGGCCGCCATGTCGGCCCACATCGTGTCGCCGCCGATCGGAGGCACCGTCACCAGCCGCAGCACCGAGCCCAGCGCGGGGTTGGGCCGGAAGGTGACGTCGGTGTGCCAGATGTTCTCGAACGCGGGCATGCCGGCGCTGCGGTCGAACCGGGTCACCTCGTCGGTGTCGCCGACCGGGATGAACGGGTTCGTCTCCAGCGGACCCCAGTTGCGCGCGAAATCCCGTTGCTGTGCGGGCGTGATGTCCTGGTCGCGGAAGAACAGCACCTTCCACTCCAGCAGCGCGCGGTTGAGCTCCTCGCGCAGCTCCGGGGTCAGCGGCCGGCCGAGATCGACACCGGAGATCTCGGCGCCGATCACCCGGCCCAGCGGCGTCAGCCGGAACAACTCGTACGGGCGGGACTCGACACCTTCGGGCAGCCGGCGCAAGACCCGCGGTCCTTCCAGGATGTCGTGCGCGGGCACCCGTGCTTCGCGCAGGGCGGACCGTCCGGACATTTCCAGGGTCATGTCGCGTTATTCCTTACTGTCAGAGGGAAAAGGCATCCGGATGTGCCTAACTCGGCGGGGAGCCGAGGCGGCCGCGCCGCAGGAGCAGGGCACAGATACCGGAGTGATCCCAGACAGCAGGCATGTCCTTGATATTGCCAAAAGGACCGTCAGCGAATGAAGCCCTTGTCCACCATCCAGTCGCGAGCCACTTGGGCGGCATCCCGGCCGTCGACGTCCACCTGCTTGTTCATCTCGATGATCTCGTCGTTGTTCAACGCCTTCGTCAGCGGCGCCATGACATCGGCGATCTGCGGGTAGCGGTCGAGGAACTCCTTGCGCAGCGTCACGGAAGCGTTGTACTGCGGGAAGAACTTCTTGTCGTCCTCGAGTACCCGCAGGTTCAGCCCGGCGATGCGGCCGTCGGTGGTGAAGACCTCTCCGAAGTTGCACGTGCCGTTCGCGACCGCGCTGTAGATGGCACCGGTGCCGAACGTCTTGCTCTGGGTCACGGGGAAGCCGTACGTCTTGCGCACCCCGGGCATTCCGTCGGGCCTGCTGGCGAACTCGGTCTCGATGCAGAACACCGCCTCCTGCGGGTTCCGTTTGAGGAAGTTCGTCATATCCGTGGTGGTGCGCAGATTGTGCTTCTCGGCGAAGGCCTCGGTGGTCGCGAACGCATAGGTGTTGTTGACCTCCGAGTACGGCAGCCACTCGATGCCGTTCTGCTCGAGGTCGGCCTTGCGCACCGCCTCGTACTGCGCCTTCTCCTCCGGCAACGGCTTGTCGTAGCCGAGGTAGGACAGCCAGCCCGTGCCGGTGTACTCCCACTGCAGATCGACCTGGCCGTCCACCAGCGCGTAGCGCGAGCTGTTGGAGCCGTGGATATTGGTCAGATCCACCGTGTTGGCACCGGCGGCCTCGAGGGCCAGCTGAGCCAGGTAGCCGAGGATCACCTGCTCGGTGAAGTCCTTCGAGCCGACGGTCACCTCGACGCCCTGCAGCTCGGGAACCGGCTTGATCGACCCCGGCTGCACGTCGAACGGGAGTGCGGCGTTGACCGTGAGCCCGCAGGCCGACGTCGTCACCATCAGCAGCGCGGCACCGAGGACCGCGCGCAGTTTGCGCCTCATGACAGTCCCTTCGGTCCCAGGAACTCCTCCGCCAGCGCGCCCAGCCAGTCGACGAGCAGCGCCAGGCCCACCGCCAGCACGGCACCGACCACCAGCACCGAGGTGCGGTTGAGCTTGTACCCGGTGTCGACGAGCTCGCCGAGCCCCCCGCCGTTGACGAAGAAGGCGAGCGTGGCCGTGCCGACCGCCAGCACGAGCGAGGTCCGCAGACCGGCCAGGATCATCGGGACGGCAAGCGGCATCTCGATGCGGAACAGCACCGCCGAGGACGACATGCCGATGCCGCGCGCGGCGTCCACCAGCGCCGGGTCGACGGACTGGATGCCGACGATCGTGTTGCGCAGCACGGGAAGCAGTGAGTAGAAGGCGATCGGCAGCGCGGCCGCCCACAGCCCTTCCCACCCCGTCCAGAGGAAGAACAGCACCAGCACACCGAGTGCGGGCGCGGCCTGGCCGATGTTGGCGATCGCGAGGAACAGCGGCGCCACCGGCTTCGCCCACGAACGGGTCAACACCGCGCCGAGCGGCACCGCGACACCGACGACGATGGCGGCGACCACACCGGTGATCACCAGGTGCTCCCACGTCTTCGCCCACAGCACGCCCGCCTGGATCGACTCGGCCTCGATGTCGTCCAGCGAGCTGGTGAACGCCCACGCCAGCACCCCGGCGACGATGACGAGCACCGCCGCGGGCTGCGCGAGCAAGCGGACCCGGTCGGCCCGGCGCGAACCGGATTCGGTGGAGAAGCCCTCGACCTCGGTCGTAGTGCTGGTGGTCACGACGCCGCACTCCCCGCGTCGTGTTCCTCGCGCAGCTGCTGCAGCACGTCGGTGACCGTCGTGATGTCGATCGTGCCGACGTACTCGCCGCGCGATCCGGTGACCACCGCGTTGCCGCCCTCGGACAGGATCGCCTCGAGCGCGTCCTGCAGGGTCGACTGGGTGCTCACGATGTCGCCGACCGGCCTGCCCGCGACGGCGAGCGAGCCCGCCGTCGACAGGTCGCGGATGTGCACCCAGCGCCGCGGACGCCGCCGGGCGTCCAGGACGAGCGCGTAGGTCTTGCCTGCCTCGTTCATCCGCTTGCGCAGTTCCGAGGGCGAGCTCTCCGATGCCACCACGGTGAGAGCGTCGTCGGCGTACTCGACGTCGCGCACCCGCAGCAGGGTCAACTGCTTGAGCGAGGCGCCCGCGCCGACGAATCCGGCCACCATGTCGTTGGCCGGGTTGGCGAGGATGGCCTCGGGAGTGTCGTACTGCTGGATCGTGGACTGGTTGCCCAGCACGGCGATCTTGTCGCCCAGCTTCACGGCCTCGTCGAAGTCGTGCGTGACGAACACGATCGTCTTTCGCAGATCCGACTGGAGCCGCAGCAGCTCGTCCTGCAGATTGCCGCGCGTGATGGGGTCGACGGCGCCGAACGGCTCGTCCATCAGCAGCACCGGCGGGTCGGCGGCCAGCGCCCGCGCGACACCGACACGCTGCTGCTGGCCACCGGAGAGCTGGCGCGGGAACCGGTCGCGGTACTCGGCCGGGTCGAGACCGACCAGGTCCATCATCTCGTCGACCCGGTCGTTGATCTTCTTCTTGTCCCAGCCGAGCAGCCCCGGCACCACGGAGATGTTCTGCGCCACCGTGAAGTGCGGGAACAGGCCGGCCTGCTGGATGGCGTAGCCGATCTTGCGGCGCAGCGCGTCGCCGTTGAGCTTGAGCGCGTCCTCGCCACCGATGGTGATGCGCCCCGACGTCGGCTCGATGAGGCGGTTGATCATCCGCATCGTCGTGGTCTTGCCGCAGCCGGACGGCCCCACCAGGATGACGATCTTGCCTGCCGGGATGGTCATGTTGAAGTCCTTCACCGCAGGCTCCCGCGATCCCGGGTAGCGCTTGGTGACGTTCTCCAGCTGGATTTCGACGCCGGAGACGCCGTTGCCGTTCTCAGCCACGGATACCTCTCGAAACGGTGAAACGAGCGATGAGGAAATAGACGCCCTCGAGCAGCAGCGCGAGGATCACGACGCCGATCGTGCCCGCCAGCGCCTGGTTGGTGGCGTTGGCGCTGCCGGCCCGGGTGAGCCCGGAGAACACCTCGCCACCGAGCCCGGGGCCCTTGGCGTACGCGGCGATGACGGCGATACCCATGAGCATCTGCGTCGAGACGCGCATGCCCGCCAGGATCGCGGGCCACGCGAGCCGCAACTCGACCCGCGTGAGCACCGCGAACCGGCTCATACCGATGCCCTTGGCCGCGTCCGTCACCGCCGGGTCGACCCCGGCGAGGCCGACGATCGTGTTGCGGGTGATCGGCAGCAGCGCGTAGAGCACCAGCGCGATCACCGTGGGCAGCGCGCCCAGCCCGAAGACCGGGATGAGCAGGCCCAGCAACGCGAACGACGGGATGGTGAGGATCGTGCTCGCCAGGGCCGTCGCCACGGCGGAGCCGATCGGGCTGCGGTACACCGCGATCCCGATCAGCACCCCGATGACGGCGGCGAGCAGCGTGGACTGCACGACCTCACTGACGTGCAGCCACGCCTGCAGCGACAGCCGATCCCAGCGATCGGCCACATATTCGAATAGGTTCACTTTCGGCGTGCCAAGAGACTCCTGCGCCGTGCCCGGCGCTCAGCTGCCCGTTCCTCGTGGATCTCTTCGAGGGACCGACGCATCTCGTCCTCCTTGAGGATGAGCGGGTCGCGGCGCAGGTCCCGCCAGACCGAGTAACACAACCCGATCATGACGAACACGAACGGCACAGCCACCAGGATTGTCAGGTATTGCAGGCCGTCGAGAGCGTTCTCCCCGCCGACCATCAGCATCACGGCCGCCACGGCACCCATCACGATGCCCCAGAAGATCACGACCCCGCGCTTGGGCTCGACCGATCCCTTCTGCGACAAGGTGCCCATCACGACCGACGCGGCGTCCGCGCCCGACACGAAGAAGATCGACACCAGGATCATCACGACCACCGCGATCGGCACGAACCACGGCAGGTTCTCGAGCATCAGGAACGTCGCTTCCTGCTCCGAGCCCGCGCCGGCGATGTCGATGCCGTTGCGCTGCTGGTCCATGGCGGCGCCACCGAAGATGGCGAACCAGATGAGGCTGACGACGCTGGGCACCGCGATCACGCCGACGATGAACTGGCGAATCGTGCGGCCGCGCGAGATGCGCGCGATGAACATGCCGACGAAGGGCGTCCAGGAGATCCACCAGGCCCAGTAGAAGACGGTCCAGCTGGCGAGCCAGTCCCGCATCTCCTGGCCACCGGTGGTGCCGGTGCGGCCCGCCATCTCGGGCAGTTCGCGGAGGTAGTCGCCGATGGCGTTCGGAACGAGGTTCAGGATCAGCACGGTCGGTCCGACGACCAGCACGAACACGGCGAGCACAGCGGCCAGCACCATGTTGATGTTCGACAGCCACTGGATGCCCTTGGCCACGCCGGACACGGCCGAGGCGATGAAGCAGACCGTCAGCAGCGCGATGATGCCGACCAGCAGGCCCGTGCCCGGGTTGTCGATCCAGCCGACCGCACCGAGGCCACCACCGACCTGCAGCGCACCGAGGCCGAGCGAGGCGGCGGAACCGAACAGCGTGGCGAAGATGGCCATGATGTCGATGGCCTTGCCGAGCGGTCCCTCGGTGCGGCGCTCACCGAACAGCGGCGCGAACACCGAGCTGATCAGCTGGCTGCGGCCCCGCCGGAAGGCGCTGTAGGCGATGGCGAGGCCGACGACCGCGTAGATGGCCCACGGGTGCACGGTCCAGTGGAAGAGCGTGGTCGCCATGGCGGTGTGGACGGCCTCGTCGGAGTTCGGCGCCGCGGTTCCGGGCGGCGGCGACGCGAGGAACGACACCGGCTCGTACACGCCGAAGAACATCAGGCCGATGCCCATACCGGCGCTGAACATCATGGCGATCCAGGAGGCCGTGCGGAACTCCGGCTTCTCCCTGTCCTGGCCGAGCTTGATGCGCCCGTACCGGCTGATGGCCAGACCGATCGCGAAGACGACGAACGCACTGGCCGTCAGGACGAAGAGCCAGCCGCCGTAGGGCACGACGGCGTCGAAGAGCACCGTCTCGGCCACCGTGGCGAGGCTGCTGGGAGATGCGATGCCCCAGGCGATGATCGCCAGCGCCAGTACGGCGGCGATCGCGAATACCGAACGGTCGGTCTCGGCCGGCTTCTCGGCATCCGAGGCGGGCGCGACGTTCTCGTCCGCTGGACCGGCGGGGCCGGTGTTCTCCGGCGGGTTACTCGGCTCCGTCGCCGGCCCCTGCGGGTCGCCCGCGTCGCCCACCGGCTCCTGCGGGTTGCCCGGCTCGCCGTTTTCCACCACCGTCCGGGCTGCCGACTTGTCTTCCTCAGACTCTGCAGACATAAGCACGCGCCTTTGAGCCGGCGCGGCCTCCCTTCTACTCGTTAACCCGGTCGGGCTAACACCTTAGGCCCTGCACAACCTGCCCGATGGAGGTATGTGCAAGCGCGGACCCCTGACGCGCACATACCGTTACCTATCGAGGGGCAATCGGCAACCGGATCGACCAGGAATGTTGCGGATTTTCGACAACCGCAATACGACTCGATCGGCCCACCGTGCACGCGCTGGTGTCCCATACCCTGAGCGCATGAGCAGGCGTTCGCAACTCCACCGGGCATTGAGTACCGCCCGTGGCGTCCTGCTCGCCGTCAGTTCCGCCGCGCTCTCGGTGACCGCACACGGCCTCGCGGGCGGTGGCGTGCCTCACCCCGCGACGACGTTGTTACTCACCGTGTTGATCGGCTGGGTGGGCACCGCTGCCGCCGACCGCACCCGGGGAACCCGCGGCATCCTGCTCGTACTCGGCTGCGGCCAGATGGCCACTCACCTGTTGCTGGCCGAACTGTCCGGCCACCCCGGCGAGCCGCCGACGATGCTGGCCGCTCATGCGGTGGCCACGGTGCTCACCGCGATGTTGCTGGCCCATGCCGAGTCGATGCTCGCCGTGGCGCTGGCGGCCCTGCGGCGGCTGCTACCGCTCGCCCTCCGGCTCGCGCCGGTTCCGTCCGCGCCGGCTCTACCGACGCTGGCGCTGCCCGCCGGGGCCACGACGGTGGTCGAGGTCGTCCTGCGTCGGATGCACGGCAGGCGTGGACCTCCCGCACTCTCCTGAACTCTCACTTCACTCCGCTTTCACGTTTTCAGGAGAGACATCACTATGTCGACAAATCGATCGTTGCGGCGTGCGCTCGTCGTCGCCGCCGCGGTGACCGGCACCACGTTCGCCACGGCAGGCGTGGCGGCAGCGCACGTCACGGCCGACGTCTACGGCGAGCAGCCCGAGAAGGGCGGCTACGGCGCGGTCGTGCTCCGCGTACCCAACGAGGAGCAGCAGGCAGGCACCACCAAGGTCGAGGTGACCGTGCCCGCCGAGTACAGGATCAGCAGTGTCCGCACCCGGCCGGTGCCGGGCTGGACGGCCGAGGTCACCAAGTCCGACGTCGTCACCAGGATCACCTGGACCGCACAGCCGGGCCACGAGATCCCGGCGGGCACGACGTCGTACCAGGAGTTCAGCTTCGTGGCCGGCACGCTGCCGGAGAACGTGGACACGCTGGTGCTGCCGACCACGCAGACCTACTCCAACGGCGAGGTCGCCCGCTGGGAGGAGGAACCGGCCGGTGACGCGGAACCGGAGCATCCGGCACCCACGGTCACGCTGGCCGAGCCATCCGGCTCCGGGCACGGGCACAGCTCGACGCACCCCGAAGGTGAGCAGGCACCGGCCGCCGCGAACACGACCGACGACACGGCTCGCTGGCTCGGCGGTGCCGGGCTGGCCGTCGGCGCGCTGGGCCTCGGCGTCGGCGCCGGGGCGACCCTGCGGGCCAGGAAGAAGGTGCGCGCATGAGGCGGCTCGCCATCGTCGCCGTGCTGGCCGCGCTGGCCCTCGTCGGCACGGCCGGCCCCGCGACCGCGCACAACACGCTCATCTCGTCCGACCCGGCTGAGGGCGCCGCGCTGGACACCCCGCCGAGCTCGATCACGCTGACGTTCGACCAGGAGGTGCAGGACGCCGACGTCAACGAGGTCGCGGTGACCGGTCCGGGCGGCGGCAGCTGGGCGGAAGGCAGCGTGCGGGTCGAGCGCAACGTGGTGACCGCACCTGTGCGCCCGCTCGGGCCGGCCGGTGAGTACGTCATCGGGTTCCGGGTGCTGTCCGCCGACGGGCACACGGTCAGCAAGGAGATCCGGTTCACACTGACGAAGCCGGGTCCCGGTGCCGACAGCGCCGCGCCCGCGTCGTCGGCGGCGCAACCGGCGAACCCGGCCCGGCCCAGCGAGCAGGCGACCGAGACCGCCGGCTCGCAGGGCATCCCGGTGTGGGTGTGGATCGTCGCCGCGGCCGTGCTGCTCGCCGTCGGCGTGACGGTGGCCCTGCGCATGGGCTCCGGCCAGGAGGACCGGTAGCCGTGACCCGATCCGGGACCACCTCGCGCCCCCGGGCCGCGGCCCTGGTCAGCGTGCTCACCGCGGGTGTCGCGGGCGCGCTGATCGGCGTCGCGCTGACCGCCGCCACCCCGGTGAGCGGGGTGACGGCGGTCGACGAGGTGGTCTCGGTCGGCATCCCCGTCGTGCGGGTGCTGATGAACCTGGCCGCCGTCGCCGCCATCGGGCTCGCGTTGCTGCCCGTGCTGGTCGGCTACGACCGGCCGAAACTGTCCGGGCCCGTGCTCGCGACGGCGCGGCCTCCCGCGGTGGCGGCGGCTCTGGTGTGGTGCGTGGCGGCACTGGTCACGCTGGTACTGCAGACCGCCGAGTACCGGGGCGGCACGGGCGGCGTGGGATTCGGCGACATCCGCGGCTACGTCGCCGACGTGGCGGCGGGCAAGGCGCTGCTGATCGTAGCCGGGCTGACTCTCGGGCTGGCGGTGCTGAACATGCTCGCCGTGCGGCACGGCGAGAAGGTGCCCGCCGAGGTGCGGGTGGGGCTGGGGCTGTTCGCGCTGCTGCCGCTGCCGGTGACCGGCCACGCGGGAGGCTTCTCCCTGCACGACTACACGATGATCTCCATCGAACTGCACGTCATGAGTGCCGTCGCCTGGACCGGCGGGCTCGGCGCGGTCGCCTGCCTGCTCGCGACCAACCGCGCAGTGCTCGCCTACGCCCTGCCCCGGTTCTCCAAGCTGGCCACCCTCTGCCTTGGTCTCTCGGCCGCGACGGGGCTGTTCAACGGCGTCGTGGAGCTGGACCTGGCCCCGACCATGGACCTGTGGACGGCCCTAATCGGCACCGGCTACGGCAGGCTCGTGCTGCTCAAGGCGGCCTGCCTGGTCGCCGTCGCGGCGTTCGGCGCGTACCTGCGCTGGCGGCTGCTGCCGCAGGTCGTGCGTCACCAGCGGACGGCACTTGCCAAGTGGGCCACCCTGGAGCTCACGGTGATGGGTCTGGCGTTCGGATTCGCCGTCGTGCTCGCCCGGACTCCCGTCGCCTGAGCAGCGCCGATCACGCAACGTCGCAATTTTCGGCACGTATGGCGCAATTCCTGGCGCGTTCGTGGTGATCGGTCGGGCCGAAACTTTAACGCAGAGCAACCGTCATTACTCCAAACGCCGAGCGGTCCGATCTTGTCGTTGAATGAAAGGAATCCGGCGCGATCAGCGGTACCGGACCCAGCGCGTGTGCGTGCGCCCGGCGCGGAGATCGTCCAGCCGGCGCCGCAGTTCGTGCCGGACCGACGGGTGACTCCGCATGATCGGCAGCACGCTCGTGGTCAGTTTGAGCTCCCGGGCCGCCCGGAGCACGGGGAAACCCTCCCAGGTCGTGACGTCGAAGCCGTACGTCCGCGCGAGCGCCCGGTACCAGCCGGGCGGGTCACCGAAGCGTTCGTGGCCCACCGCGAGCGGGGTGAGGTCCCACTCCGGCGGGCCCGCGCACGCCGAGTCGAAGTCGCACAGAACCGGCCCGTCCGGGCCGACGATCACGTTGCCCGGGTGCGCATCGCCGTGCACGAGCGCCGGAGGCAGCGGGAACGTGAGCCGCGTGAGCGCGGCCTCGACCTCGGCACACCGGTCGAGCAGGAACGCGCGGTCGTCCGGGTCCAGCTCCTCGGCGTCGGCGACCCTGGCCCGGACGTCGGTCAACGGCGACCAGGGGCCGAGCCCCTCGGGCACCGGCAGGGCATGCACCTGCCGCAACAGCGAACCCAGCTCCGCGGACGTCGCCTGCCTGCCGGTGGGTTGCACCTTCTCCCACACCGTCACCACGTGCTCACCGACGTGGACGGGCTGCTCGACCCCACCGACCAGCCGGATCGCCGGCACACCGTGGCACGCGAAGTGCCTGGCCACCGTCACCACCTTGCGGGCCCGGTGCCGCAGCGTCCGGGAGCCGACGATCCGCACCACGACCGGATCGCGCGCCAGCGAGTACACCGCGTTGTTGGTGAAGCGCAGCAGTGTCGCGCCGCGGTGGTCCAGCCCCAGCCGGGCACACGTCACGCGCAGCACGTCATCCAGCTTTTCCCTGGTGAACCGCCCGTCCAAGGCCCCACTCGACGCGGTGTCCGGTGCTACCCGAAGAACGTTGTCATCCTTTCGACCAGCTCCCGGGCGTCGGCGTTGTTGCTCCGCCGCATCGCCTCTTCCTTCAGCGGCCGCATGCGCTGTTCGACCCGGGCGGACTTGAGCCCCTCGGCCGCGTCGAGCGCCTTGCCACCGACCTTCACGCCGTGGTCGATGTCGCCCTCGATCAGGTGGTTGGTGGCCAGCATGCTCAGGTTGAACGTCTTGCTGCGGGCCATGTCGTCGCCGTAGGCCTCGATCGCCCTGGTCAGCGCGGGGATGGCGTACTTGGTGTGCGACGGGTCGGCCGACTGCGCCAGCGCCGTGTGCACGGTGCCCACCATCGCGTGGACATCGGTTTCGTTGAAGAACTTCACCCACGACTCGGCGTTGGCCAGGTCGGCGCGCTGGAACTCGTCGCGGGTCCGGCCGAGCAGCTTCATCGCCTGCTCCGCGTTGCCCATCATCGCGTACGCCCACGCCTCGTTGGCGCACAGCACGGCGACAGCGAGCTCCGACCCGGACTCCTGCGCGGCGATCTGCCCCAGCTGGAACAACTTGAGCGCGTCGTTCGGTGCTTCCTGGTGCAGGTAGACCCGGCCCATCCGGTACAGGATGTTGGCCACGAGCGGGTAGTTCTCACCCTGTTTGGCCAGGTTGAGCGCGTTGGCGAAGTGGCCGCGGGCCGAGTCGATCAGACCGATGTCGAACGACGTCCAGCCGGCCAGGCTGTGCAGGTCAGCCAGGGCCACGTACAGCCGCGATCTGACCCCGTCGGTGCCGCTGGCCTGCAGCATCTGCTGGCCCCACGACAGCTGTGCGACGACGGCGTCCCGGCAGAACCCGCCGCCGTACTGGTAGTCGAGCGCGCGCAGCGCTCTGGTTGCCGCCTCCACCTGGCGGACGTCGGTCATGCCGATCCGCCCCGGTGCCGGGGTCCTTGCGGGACTCGCCGCCCAGGCCTCGGTCGCCGGTCCGAATACGGCGGCACCCATGGTCACCTGTGCGGCGTGCGCGAGGAACTTCCGCCGTTTCACGGACTCGTCCTCCTCAGCCTGCTGCTCGTCGGAAGCGCCGACGACCTGAATCTCGGTGGCCTCGTCATAGGCGAGGCCCATGTATCCACGAGGGATGCCCAGGCCGGTGGAGATCCTGGCGAGCACGTCGTAGGCCATCACCTGACGACCCTTCAGGATCTCCGAGACCTCGGACTGGGACTGGCCGGTCATCGCAGCGATCTGACGCTGCGACACACCGTGTTTGCGCAGTTGGCGATAGACCTCGCTGATGTTCCGGCTCGCGAGCGCGTCCCTCATCTCCGGTCCTTCCCAGAGCTTCGGGTTGATGCGGCCCTGCTTCCCATCAGGTGTGTCCATGCGCCCCTCCACAGTCCTTTCGGGCGTCGTAAGCAGCGTAAGCACCCTTATTCAACCGTGCGAAACGCTGTTTACGCCGCCTGATCGGCCCAACCGAACTCCGGCGACCGTTTAACGGCGAACTCAGGCCGGTCGCCGCTATGCGACCCACCAAGCCTTCTATCGGCGTTCTTTTCGTCGCAATGTAGGTCTCAGATCTCCGTGGTCGGACGAACACCGACAGCAATCACGGAGAGCGACCGGAAGACCAGAGCCGGCTGGGCCTCACCGCGCAGCCGCCGGGAGAGCGGAGACGACGTGGAGTTCGTGCACTCGGCCACGGCTGGACGTGCGGCCCGTGGTGCCGCCACCGCCACGGCGCCGGCACGCCCCGGCTCGATCGGCGAGAAAGCACGTCAGCGTCTGTCGCCGGTGCCCTCGGTGGCCGGTGCACCCTCGCTGCCGGCGTCGGTTGCCGACCCGCGCGCGGCCGACGTCCGCCGCTACGAGGGTGGCCAGGTCGTGTGGCGCGTGCAGTGCGGCGACCTGATCAGCCGCGAGCGGTGCGTGACGGTGTTCGTGGACAACGGGGAAGTGGTGCTGGTCGGCCCTCCCGGCGAGACGGCGCGGCTGACGGCCACCCAGCTCGGCCAGCTCAGGGCCGCGCTGGGCGAGGCCGCCAAGCTGGCGGAAAGGACACGGTGACGTCCAGGTGGACCAGATCCTCGGGCAGGTACTCCGTAAAGCGGTGTGGGAACGCCTCGACATGCTCTCCGACCTCGCGGACCGCGCCGACGAGCCGTCGCTGGTCTCGGTGGCACGCTCCGAGCTGCCCCGGCTGACCGAAGGCTGGCGCGCCATGTTGCGGTCGCACGAGCCCGACGAGCGCGGCGACTGCCCCACCTGCTCCACCAGGTGGCATCGGTGCAAGGCGCCGTGCTCGGTGTGGCAGGTGGCACACGAACACCTGGTGGCCGGCGGCCTGGCGCCGCAGCAGCACACCCGGCGCCGGAGCCGCAAGCTCGGCGCCCAGCAGACTTCCGCGGTCCCCTCCCCGGCTGAAACCCAGCCGGTGCCGCACCAAGGTCCGGGCAGGCACTCGACGACGTCGCCGCCGATCGCCCGGCACGCCATTGCCGGATTCCCCGCCCGGTAACGGCCCCACAGACGGCGGGTTCCCCCGCCACGGCCGGCGGCCGGCTCGTCCGTACCCCCGAGCGAGACGAGTCGGCTGCCGGCCTCCAACCTGATTAATCGGGAAAACCGTGCTTCGACCCCTGGCGAAACCGGTAATCCGTAGTTAGGTTGGCCGGTGGCGCGCCGTCAATAACAACTTCACATTGCAGCTGTGGTATCCCCGCCCGCAGCTAGGCCCCGATTTCCGCGGGCCGGTGCCGTTGCACTCCCCCTCCCCCGACCGGCACCGGCCCGCGGTTCCCCCTCACTGGTGAACCGTCGCAGGTGTTCACTCGACGGTGAATCGGGTTCGCGACAGGATAAAGTCGCTGACCTGCACAGCGAGGGAGCACGACGTGTCCGAGAACCACCCTGAGCCGACGCCGCTTCGCCGCCAGCCGGTACAGCAACGCAGCGCCAAACGGGTCGAGCGGATGCTGGATGCCAGCGCAGAGCTTCTGGACGAGGTCGGCTACGACGCGCTCACCACCACCCTCATCGCCAAGCGGGCCGGCGTGGCCGTCGGGTCGCTGTACCAGTTCTTCCCCGACAAGCGGGCCGTCGTGCAGGCACTGACCCAACGCAACCTGGACCGGTTCGTGGCGGCAGTCAGCGAGCGGCTCGGCGGCGTCGACCACCAGAGCTGGTGGGATGTGGTGGACTCGCTGCTCGACATCTACCTGCAGATGCACCGCGAGGTGCCCGGCTTCTCCAAGGTGCATTTCGGTGACGTCGTGGACGTCCGGCTGCTCGACGAGCGGCGGACCAACAACGGGGTGATCACCGACGCTCTGACCAACCTCGTCGCCAAGCACGTCGACCGGCCGCGCGAGGAGCTCACACTGCCGATATCGGTGGCCGTCGAGGCGGCGGACGGGCTGCTCAACTTCGCGTTCCGCAATGATCCACAGGGCGATCCCGAGGTTGTCAGGGAGACCAAGGCCCTGATCAAAGGGTATCTGGCGAGCCGGTTCGGGGAGTGAACCCGATGGTTGTCCACAAGCCTTTGCCGCCTGTGGACAACCGCGGTGGGGCTCAGCCGAACGCCTGTCCCTCGCCGCGATACGTCGGCGCCGTGTGCTCGATGTGGCCGTCGGAGACGAGGTGGTAGGTGGCGAAGTGTTCCGCGAGCTCGCCCGCCTTGGCATGGCGGAACCACACCTTGTCGCCCAGCCGCAGCTGCCGCGCGGGCGCACCGACCACCGGCGTCTGCACCTCACCCGCACCTTCCACGCCGAGCAACATCAGCCCCGCGGGCAGGTGCGGAATCGGCAACCGCGACCGGTCGGCAGGCCCGGACGCGACGTAGCCGCCCGCGAACACGGTCGCGATGTCGCGGGCGGGCTTGCGGACCACTGGCAACGCGAACAGCGCGGCAGGCAGCGGGTCGAACCGGGAGTAGCCGGTGAACAGGCCCGGACCGAGCAATCCGGAGCCCGCGGCGACCTCGGTGACCGCGCGATCCGCCGCGGTCGTCTCGAGGCTGCCGGTACCACCGCCGTTGACGAACTCCAGGTCCGCCACGGCCCGGACCGCGGCCACGGCATCCGCCCGGCGTCCGGCGAGCTCGGCGGCCGACCGACGCTGCATCCACCGGATGAGGCGGCCCCGCACACCCGGTGCGCCATCGGGCAGGCCGGCGATCTGGCCCTCGTACGCCATCATCCCCGTCAGCCGGAAGCCAGGCCGCGCCACGATCGCCCGCGCGAGCGCACCCGCCTGGCGCGGTGTGAACACGGGCGAACGCCGCGTGCCGACGTGCACGCCCGGCAGCGGGCGCCACGACGCGTCGAGCTCCAGCGCCACCCGCAGCTCGGGATGGTGCCGGCCGAGTGCGGCATCGACGACGTCGAGGTGCTCGGTGGAGTCGACCATGATCGTGATGGCCGCGCGCGCGGCGTCGTCGGCGGCGAGCCTGCGCAGGGCAGCGTGGTCGACGCTGGGATAGGCCACGACCAGCTCGTCGCTCACGCCCTGGCCGAACAGCCACAGCGCCTCGGACAGCGAGTAGCACAGCAGACCCGCGAAGCCGGGCCGCGCGAGTACCCGGTCCAGCAGCGCACGGCAACGAACCGACTTGCTCGCCACGCGAATGGGCTTGCCGGCCGCGCGGCGCACGAGGTCGTCGGCGTTGGCGTCGAACGCCTGCAGGTCGACGATCGCCAACGGAGCGTCGAGGCCCTTGGTCGCGAGGTCGTACGCCGTGGCGTTCCCGGAGGTCACACCCGTTACGGTACGGCAGAAACGCTTGAAACGCGAATGTCATTCACCTTATTGTGGCGAGATAGACCGCCCGGCGACGCGGTCCCCCGACCTCAGCCGACGCCGCAGCGCAGGACCGATAAGCGACACCGAGGAGACCGCTCGTGACCACGTGGACCAACTGGGCGGGCACCGCAACCGCACGTCCGCTGCGCGTCCACCGGCCGCGCAGCACCTCCGAGATCGCCGGCATCGTGCGGGACGCCGCCGCTCACGGACGACGCGTCCGCGCTCGTGGCAGCGGGCACTCGTTCACCGCCATCGCCGTCACCGACTCGATCTCCCTCGACCTCTCGCACTGGGCCGGCATCGTGTCGGCCGACCCCGGCACCGGACTGGTGACCGTGCGCTCGGGCACGACGCTGCGTCAGCTGAACGCCGCACTCGACGGACTCGGCCTCGCGATGACGAACCTCGGCGACATCGACGCCCAGACCGTCGCGGGTGCGATCTCCACCGGCACCCACGGCACGGGTGCGCGCTTCGGCGGCCTGGCAACGCAGGTCGAGGCGCTGGAGATGGTGCTCGCGGACGGATCCATCGTCACGTGCTCGGCGGCCACCCGGCCGGACCTCTTCGCGGCGGCGCGCGTCGGCCTCGGCGCGCTCGGGATCATCACCACAGTTACCCTGCGCTGCGAACCGTCCTTTGTGCTCTCCGCGCACGAAGGCCCTGAACCGCTGGAGCAGGTGCTCGACGCCTTCGACGACTACGCCGCGGGCAACGACCACTTCGAGTTCTACTGGTTTCCCTACGGCCGCAACGCCCTGGTCAAGCGCAACAACCGGCAACCCCGTGGCACGCAAGCGAAACCGCTGTCGACGGCACGCCGGTTCGTCGACTACACGCTGATGGAGAACGCCGCCTTCGGCGCGCTCTGCCGCGCGGGCCGCGCGATGCCACCTCTGGTACCCACGCTCGGCAAGGTGTCGTCGGCGGCACTGTCGACTCGCGCCTACAGCGACAGCTCGCACCGGGTGTTCGCGACGCGCCGGTCGGTCCGATTCGTCGAGTCGGAATGGGCGGTGCCCCGCGAGTCGGTGACGGACGTGCTGAAGGAACTCCGCGCACTGGTGCCGACACTGCGCGATCCCGTCGCCTTCCCCGCCGAGGTGCGGGTGGCCGCGGCCGACGACATCTGGCTCTCCACCGCGTACGGGCGCGACACGGCCTACGTCGCGATCCACCAATACGTCGGCATGCCGTATCGCGAGTACTTCCGGGCATTCGCCTCGATCGCGGGGTCGGTGGGCGGACGACCGCACTGGGGCAAGCTGCACGACCTCGACGCCGCCACTCTCCGGGAGCGGTACCCGCGCTTCGCCGACTTCCTGCGCGTACGGTCCGAAGTGGACCCGGGCGGCGTGTTCACCAACGGCTACATCGACCGGGTCCTCGGAACGATCACAAGCGACTGACGGCTTCGTCGATCGGCGTGTTGCCGGAGACCAGCTCGAGGGTCTTGCCCGCCGTCACGTCGTCGGCGAGCAGCTGCACGATCACGGCGGCCACGTCGGCGCGCGGGACGTCCGCGCGCGGTACCGACTCTGCGAGGTGGACCAGTCCGGTGCCGGGGTCGTCGGTCAGCCGGCCCGGCCGCAGGATGGTCCAGTCCAGGTCCCGTTTGCGGAGATCCTCCTCCGCGGCGGCCTTCGCCCGCAGGTAGGCCGCGAACACCTCGCCGACGGCCTGCTCGTCGATCGGCCCACCGGCGCCCATGGAGCTGATCTGCACGAACCGGCGCACGCCTGCCCGCTCGGCGGCATCGGCGAAGAGCACGGCCGCCGCCCGGTCCACGGTTTCCTTGCGTGCCACACCGCTGCCCGGTCCCGCGCCCGCGGCGAACACGGCCGCATCCGCTCCCGACAGCACCGCGGTGACCTCGTCCACGGTGGCGTTCTCGAGATCGAGCACGGCCGGCTCGGCACTCACGTCCCGTAGATCAGTGGCCTGATCCGCGTTGCGGATGATGCCGACGCTCTCGTCGCCGTTCGCGGCGAGCTGTTCCTCCAGCCGCAACGCGATCTTTCCGTGCCCACCGGCAATCACAACTCGCATGCTTCGAGAGTACGGCCGGACGCGCGGCGTCGCCGCCCGGGACCGGCGGCTCAGCGTGCTCCGGCCGGCGTCTCCTGCGCGAGCAGCTGCTCGTAGACGACCTCGTTGACCCACCGCGACACCGCGTCGTCGCCGAGCAGAAGACGCTCATGGTGGCCCTCGACGTCCAGCTCCACGTTCGCGTGCTCGTCGGCGGCCACGACCGCGATGCCGTAGGCGCGCGTGCGCGGCAAGCCGTTGTCGACGTAGTCGTGGCTCAGGGTCGCCGAACGCGGCAGCACCACCGCGGCGTCGCCGTAGCGCGCGAACGGCACCGTCGCGGCAAGGCCGGTCCGCCAGTGGCGGGCGACGGCGAGCACCCCGACGACCTCGGCCGCGGCGGCCGGTGCCGTCTCGGCCAGCTCCGGCCACGTCCACGTCGACACCTGCGCGCGGTCGGTGACCGGTTCGAGGCCCAGCGCGATCCGCTCGGCGTGCACCTCCGGCCGCAGCCTGGCCACCACGTACACCCGTCGGCCGAGCAACGTCAGCTGCGGGAGCAGCACGCCGTTCCAGCCGAGCCGGGTGACCGCGCCGACGGCCAGGTCGTCGGCGTCAGCCGGCAATTCGATCGGCGCGACGAGGCGACTGGGAATCGACCGGGTCCCGTTCGAGCCGCCCGTCACCGCGGTCTGCCCAGGTGTAACCGCCACGAATCCGCCTCCCTTTGCTGCTTCCTGCGTGCGGGCGCCACCCGCGGAGGCGCCTCGACCAAGGTTGCAGCGGAACGGGGCCGGAGTCTGCGGCCGGGAAGGGTAGCTGCGATCGGCGGCGCCCAGCGGTCGGTGATCGGTCGGTAGGCGGTTGATCAACTTCGGCCCGGCGGTGCCGCCGGACGGGTGATGCGTGGCTAACCGGCGGTTTCGCCGATGTCACCGGGCCGCCGGGCCGGTCACCGGGCCACCGGATCACGACTACCGGGTCGGCCTCGGCCCACCGATGACAGCGCGAGCCGCCTGGTCCGTCATCAGGTCCGCGACCTCCGCATACGGCACCGTGACGTCCTGGTACCCGCACACGTTCGCGTAACCGAACGCGGGCGCGAAGATCGTGAACCGCACACCGTCGGGCAGGTAGCCGACCTGCACCGCAGGGTTCTCGCCGAACGTGTGCGGCTCGGCGAGGTGTTCTGGCCGCATCGGTGCCTGCGTGCCGAGGACGGCGTCCGGACAGTAGTACCCGCCCGGCACGCGGGCCAGGATGCGCCGCTCCAGTTCGGCGGCGGCAACCGGATCGCGGGCCGCGTCGGCGAACGCGTGCGCGGCGTCGAGCGGCTCACCGGTGGTGAGGTCGATCGAGACGATCCTGACGTTGTAGCCGGCGCGGTTTCCCGCCTGCACGGACTGGATCGCCCGCTCGTAGGCCACCGAGATGACATTGGCGTCCTGGTGCAGGATTTCGGCGTCCACCCACGTCGCGGGCAACTCACCGTTCGGCTCGGGGCCGGACACGATCTGCCTGGTGAACTCCACCCACTCGTCGACGGGCGCCATGAGCATCGCGTTGACCCGGTCCTGCACGCCGCGGTCGGTGTGTCCGCTGATCCGCGCGTAGCGGGCGTCCAGCCGGAAGGTGCCGAACGACTCGGTGCGGGTCTCGACCGAGGACGACAACGCCACCTGCTCGATCGACGGCCGTTCGTCGTGCGGAGAACCGCCGCCCTCGGCGATGTCGGCTCGATTGCCGAGCACCACCGCGGTGGTCACCGAGCCGACCACGACGGCGGCGCCGATCGCGCCCGCGATCACCTTCGAGCCGACCACCGCCCACACGCCCTTGCCCACGGCCGCGGCCGTGCTTGCCGTGCTTGCCGTGCCCACGGTTCCACCTGTTGTCACACCGGCGGCGGCCAGCACCGCGATCGGCGACGCGGCGAACAACACCGCCGCCCGCGCCGCGAGCCTGTCCCGGCCCCGCTGCTCCCAGTCCGGGCCGTAGCCCCGGCGCGCCGCGGCCTCCAGCTCGGTGACGAACGCACTCGCCGTCTCGGGTCGTTGCGCCGGATGCTTCGCCATGCCGCGGGCGATCAGCGCGCGCACGGTGTCCGGCGCCGCCGCCAGCGGCGCGGGCGCGTACTGGTGCTGGGCGCGCAGCTCGTCGGTGGTCCGGCCCGCGAACGGCCTGCGCCCGGTGACGCACTGGAAGAACACACAGGTGGCCGCGTAGACGTCCGTGGCTTCGGTGGCGGGCTGTCCCGCCCACTGCTCGGGCGCCATGTACGCGGGCGTTCCGGCCGGTGCGCCCACCTGGCCGGCCAGCACGGCCAGACCGAAGTCGACGAGCTTGCTCTCCCGGCCCGGACCCACGAGCACGTTGTCCGGTTTGTAGTCGCGGTGCACGATTCCGGCGACGTGCGCAGCGGCGAGACCCAGCAGGGATCCCTTCAGCACGGCCAGCGCGGCCTCCGGCTCGAGCATCCCGTCCGCGGCCAGCACCGACCTCAGGCTCACGCCGGGCACGGCCTCCATGACGATCGCCGCACCCGAGGGCGTCTCCACGAAGTCGTACAGCCGCGCGACATACGGGCTGACCACGCGGTGCAGCACGGCCGCCTCCCGGCGGAACTCGGTGAGGCGTACCGGATCCGCGAGGTGCCGCTCGAACAGGTATTTGATCGCGACCGGCACTCCGGTCGAGTCGGTGCGCGCGAGCACGACGCGGCCGAACCCGCCTTCGCCGAGGACCTTCAACTCCGCGTAGCCGGGCAGTGACCAGTTGTTCACGTCGGTGAGAGGTGATGTGTACCGCAGCGGTTCCCGGTATCGCGGGATAGGGTCTGCCGGTATCGGCCGCCGGCGCTGGAGGAGAAGATGCGTTCCCCGAAGGACTTCTTCGCGCCCCTCGCCGTGGGGGCTCCGGAACCGGTCCGGCGGATCCCGGCCCTGCCGTCGCGGACGGTCCACTTCTCCGACCCGGCAGCAGGACCACTCCGCAACGCCTGCGACGCAGCTAAGAAGGAGGCACTCGCGTGAGACCGCGCCGTTCCGTTCTCTACATGCCGGGCGCGAACGAGCGCGCGCTCGAGAAGGCGAAAACGCTGCCCGCCGACGCGCTGATCCTCGACCTGGAGGACGCCGTCGCGCCGGATGCCAAGGAAGCCGCGCGGGACCGTGTGTGCGCCGCGGCGGCATCCGGCGAGTACGGCTCGCGCGAGGTGACCATCCGCGTCAATGGACTGGACACCGAGTGGCACGACGCCGACCTGCGGGCCGCGGCACAAGCCGGCCCGGCCGCCGTTGTGGTGCCGAAGGTGAATTCCGCCCGCGACGTGCACAACATCGAGCGCGCGCTGGAGCTCGGCGGTGCGCCGGAGCACACGAAGATCTGGGCGATGGTCGAGACACCGGTCGCGATGCTGCACGCGGAGGAGATCGCGGCGGCCAGCGAGCGGCTCACCGTACTCGTGATGGGCACCAACGACCTCGCCAAGGAGCTGCACGCTGAGTTCGTGCCCGGCCGCGGCCCGCTGCTCGGCGGGCTGTCGATGTGCCTGCTGGCCGCGCGCGCGACCGGCAAGGTGATCCTGGACGGCGTCTACAACGACGTGAAGGACACCGAGGGCTTCGAGGCGGAATGCCTGCAGGGCAGGCAGTACGGCTTCGACGGCAAGACGCTGATCCACCCGAGCCAGATCGAGCCGTGCAACCGCGTCTTCGCGCCGTCGGAGGAGGAGATCGCGCACGCGCGCAAGGTCATCGACGCCTTCGACCAGGCTCGCCGGGAAGGCCGCGGCGTGGTCACCGTGGACGGACGGATGATCGAGAACCTCCATGTCGACAACGCCAAGCGCGTGCTCGGGCTGGCGGAGGCCATCGGCAAGCAGGCGGGCTGAGCGAATTCCGTTGCCCCGCCGGAACGGCGCTGATTAGCGTCGGCGAGCGTGGGGGTGCGCAGCGGCGACCGGCCGCGACTCGGCGGCGGGTTCGCCCGGCTCTGGACGGCGTCGTTGTTCACCAACGTCGCCGACGGTCTCGCGCTCGCGGCCGCGCCCCTGCTGGTCGCCTCGCTCACCGACGACCCGGTGCTCGTCGGCGGCGCGGTGTTCGCACAGCAGCTGCCGTGGTTGCTGTTCTCGCTCATCAGCGGCGTTTACGTGGATCGGCTCGACCGGCGGCGCCTGCTCGTGGTGGTGAACCTGCTGCGCGGGCTCGTCGTCGGCGGCCTGACGGTGTCGATCTTCTCGGGCGTCGTGCCGGTCGGCCTCGTCTATGTGGCGTTCTTCCTGCTGGGTACGGCGGAAACGCTCGCCGACAACGCCGCGAGCGCCGTGCTGCCGAGCCTGGTCGATGCCGAGGCGCTGCCCGCCGCGAACGCCCGGCTGACCGTTGTCCACCTCGGAGTGGACCAGTTCGTGGGTCCGCCGCTCGGCGCGGCCCTGTTCGCGGTGGGTGCCGGGCTTCCGTTCGGCGTCAACGCGGCGGCGTTCGCCCTGGCTGCCGTGGTGCTCGGGACGTTGCCACGGACGCTGCCCGCTGCTGCCCAACGGCGTCCGCTGTGGACGGAGGTCCGGGAAGGCCTGCACTGGATGTGGGTACACCGGGTGCTGCGGACGCTGGCGGTGACGCTGGGCCTGATGAACGTGACGCTGCTGGCGGCGTTCGCGGTGCTGGTGCTGTACGCGCGGGAGCGGCTGGGCCTGGCCGACGTCGGCTACGGGCTGCTACTGGCGGCGATGGCCGCGGGCGGACTGCTCGGCGCGGCGGCGGTGGGTCCGTTGCGGGCCCGGTTCACCGATTCGGTGTTGCTGCGCACTGGCCTGGTGGTGGAGACGGCGACGCATGTGGCGCTCGCCACGGTGACGGTGCCGTGGCTCGCGGCGGCGACGCTCGTGGTGTTCGGGCTGCATAGTTCGATATGGGGCATCGTCTCGACCACCTGGCGCCAGCGGGTGGTGCCGGAGCCGTTGCGTGGCCGCGTCAACAGCGTTCACCTGCTGTTCAGTGCGGGTGGCGCGGCGCTGGGCAGCCTGGTGGGCGGACCGCTGGCCGCGACGTTCGGCATCACGGCGCCGTTCTGGTGCTCGGCGGTGGCGATGGCGGTGCTGACGCTGCGGGCATGGCGTTCGTTCGGCCGCCGGTTGGTGGAGCGCCCCGGCGTGGCATGACGGGCGCGGTCGCGGCGTTGCACCTGACGTGAGCACGTCACCGCTGAGGGTCCCGTTGTCGGTCCTGGACCGCTCCAGCACGCGGGTCGGCCAGGAGCCTGCCGCCGCCGTGCGCGACACCGTGCGATTCGCCCGCCAGGCGGAGGCGCTGGGCTACCACCGGTTCTGGGTGTCGGAGCACCACAGCGTGCCCGGGGTCGCCGGGTCCGCGCCGACCGTGCTGGCCGCCGCCATCGCGGCGCGGACGTCGCGCATCCGGGTCGGCACGGGCGGGGTGATGCTGCCCAACCACCAGCCGATCGTGGTCGCCGAGCAGTTCGGCACGCTCGAATCGCTGTATCCCGGCCGGATCGACATGGGGCTGGGCCGGTCGGTGGGGTTCACCGGCGGCGTCCGCGCGGCGCTGGGCCGGGGCAAGGAGGACGCCACCCGGTTCGGCGACCAGGTGCGCGAACTGCTCGGCTACTTCACCGGCGAGCAGGACGCGCATCCCGGTGTGCACGGCATTCCGGCCGAGGGGTTACGTGTGCCCGCGTTCGTGCTGGCGACGTCCTCCGGCGCCGACCTGGCCGCCGAGCTGGGACTCGCGCTCGTCATCGCCCCACTCGGCGGGATCGGCAAGGTCGCCGAGCGCATCGCGCGCTACCGCGAACGGTTCCGGCCGTCCACGTGGTGGCCGCGGCCGTACGTGGTGGTGTCCAGTGCGGTCGCCGTCGCCGACACGCGCGAACGCGCCCGCGACCTGCTGTTGCCGGAGGCGTGGTCGCTGGTCCACTCGCGCACGCAGGGCGTGTTCCCGCCGCTGCGCGCCGTCGAGGACATCCCGCGGCCGGCCGGTCGCGAACAGCAGTACCTCGAGGAGGCACTGCGCGGGCAGATCCACGGCACCGCCGACGACGTCGCGGGTCAGCTCGCCGCGCTCGTGGACCGAACGGGCGCCGACGAGCTGCTGATCACCATGAGCACCTACGACCGCGCCGAGATGCTCGACTCCTACACCCGGCTCGCCGAACTCGCGCGACCCGACGTACTGCGCTGACGCCTCACAGGGCTCACAAGGGCCAGGCGCGCTGCGGGGGCCGCAGCCGCTCGAACGTCGCCGCAGCCCGCAGCACGCCGACATCGTCGAAACGCCTGCCCGCGATCTGCAAGCCGATCGGCATGCCGTCGCCGGTGTAGCCGCAGTTGAGCGACACCGCGGGCTGTCCCGACATGTTGTACGGCACGGTGAACGCGATGTGCTCGAACGGGCGGGCGGGGTCATTGGTCGGCGAGGCGTGGTCGAACGGCGGCGCCGGCACCGGGCACGTCGGCGACAGCACGATGTCGTAGGGCTCGGTGGCCCGCAACGCCGCCACGGTCATGGCGTCGATCTGGGCGAACCCGCGATAGACGTCCCTGCCGGACAGGCCTTCGGCGCCCGCGCCCCACTCGGCGATGTAGGGCAGGATCCGCTCCCGGCGCTCCGGCGGCAGACCCTCGGTGTCGACCAGGAACCGCGTGCGCCAGAAGCGATCGAGGCCGTCGAGCATCTCGCGCGTGAGGAACGGCTCGACCGGCTCCACGGTCGCACCGGCCGACTCGAACAGGCGCGCCGCCTCGGCGACGGCGTCCCGGATCGCGGGGTCCACGGGCAGCCCGATGCCCGGATCGAGCTGCAGGCCGATCCGCAGCGTCGCCGAGTCGGCCTCGGCCGCCGTCCAGTCGAGCTCGGCGGGCGGCAGGCACAGGTGGTCGCGGGAGTCGGGCCGGGACAGCACCGCCATGAACAACGCCGCGTCGGCGACCGTCCGCGTCATCGGCCCCACGGCCCGGCCGAGGTACGGCGGATGCACCGGTACCCGCCCGAAGCTCGGCTTGAACCCGACGATGCCGCACCAGCCCGCGGGCAATCGGATGGAGCCGCCGATGTCAGTGCCCACGTGCAGCGGCCCGTACCCCGCCGCCGCGGCGGCCGCCGCCCCCGCACTCGACCCGCCCGGGGTGCGGGCGAGGTCCCACGGATTGCGCGTGGCGGTGTGGAAGCTCGACAGCCCCGAGGTGAGCATCCCGTAGTCCGGCATGGTGGTCTTGCCCAGCAGCACCCCGCCGCACTCGCGCACCCGCGCCGCCGCCGGGGCGTCCTCGGCGGCCGGGACGAGTTCCGTGGCGGCCGTGCCGAGCGGTGTCGGCGTGCCACGTGTGGCGATGTTTTCCTTGAGCGTCAAGGGAATCCCGTCGATGGCGCCGAGCGGTGCGCCCGCTCGCCAGCGGCGCTCCGACTCCCTTGCGGCCGCGCGGGCAGCGTCCGGGTCGGGCGCGTAGAGCGCGGCGACCGTGC
The DNA here is from genome assembly GCF_042685745.1 of Prauserella oleivorans. NCBI lineage: Bacteria > Bacillati > Actinomycetota > Actinomycetes > Pseudonocardiales > Pseudonocardiaceae > Prauserella > Prauserella oleivorans. The sequence goes on from NZ_JBHUNT010000001.1 coordinate 674,290, forward strand.
CTTCGAGCGCGTCGATCCGCGCCAGCACTGCATCGGTGACCTCGACCGGGGACACCGCACCGGCACGGTACTCGGCGATCAGCTCGGTCGCGGAGAGCGACGTCAGTTCGGCCATCGAAACCTCCTCACCAACCCGGCAGGCGACTGCCGGCGACGACGGCCCACCCACCGTCCACGTGGAACAGAGCCACGTCGCTGTCCGCCATGCCTCACGCCTCGTCGAGTTCGGACAACGCGGCACGCAGACTCGGCGCCGCCGCGATCAGCTCACGCGTGTACGGATGCCGCGGATCGTCGTAGACGTCGTCCACGGGCCCCTGCTCGACGATCTCACCGTGCCGCATCACCGCGACGGTGTCACACACGTGCCGGACGACCCCGAGGTCGTGCGAGACGAACACCAGCGTCAGCGCGTACTTCTCGGCGAGTTCGGCGATGAGGTCGAGCACCTGCTTGCGGACGAGCACGTCGAGCGCGCTCACCGCCTCGTCGGCGATCAGCACCTCCGGCCGCGGCGCGAGCGCACGGGCGATCGAGATGCGCTGCCGCTGCCCGCCGGAGAACTGGTGCGGGTACTTGCGGGCGGCGTCGGCGGGCAGGCCGACGGCCTCCAGCAGCTCGGCCACCCGGTCGTACCGCTGCGCATCACGGCCGAGGGGCTCACTGATGATGTCCCGCACCCGCATCCGCGGATCGAGCGAGCCCATCGGGTCCTGGAACACGATCTGCAGCCGCGAGCGCAGGAAACCGAGCCTGCGTTCCGGCAGGTTGTCGACGCGCGTGCCGTCGAAGGAGATCGTGCCCGCGGTGGGCCGGTCGAGCATCGCCAGCAGCCGGACCAAAGTGGACTTTCCGGAGCCGGACTCCCCCACGATGCCGAACCGCCGGCCGCGCTCGATGTCGAACGACACCCCGCGCAGCGCACGCACCTCCGGCCGCGGGCCGAACAGCGAGGTCCTCGGCCGCCGGTACGTCCGATGCAGATCCCGGACGGAAAGCACGGCGCTGTCGTTGCAAGCTCCGCAAGTATCGTTCATCGCGCCTCCAGCGACGACGCGGCGAGGAGGTCGGCCGTGTACTCGTGCCGCGGGTCGGCGAGCACCTGCCGGGTCGGGCCCTCCTCGACGATCCGGCCGTCGTTCATCACCAGCACCCGCTCGCACACCGACGCCACCACCGCCAGATCGTGCGTGATGAACAACAGCGAGCTACCACGATCGCGCACCCCGGCGAGGATGAGCTCCAGAACCTGCGCCTGCACGGTCACATCCAGCGCCGTGGTCGGCTCGTCGCAGATCAGCAGCGCCGGGTCGTTGGCGAGCGCGGTCGCCAGCAGCACGCGTTGCCGTTGCCCGCCGGAGAGCTGGTGCGGATAGGCACGGGCGATCCGCTCGGGGTCCGGCAACCGCACGCGGTCGAGCAGGTCGAGAGCGGCGGCGTGGGCGTCGCGGCGGTTCCGGCCGTGCAGCACCATCACCTCGGCGACCTGCTTGCCCACGCGCATCGCGGGGTTCAGCGCCGTCATCGGCTCCTGGAACACCATCGCGAGGTCCTTGCCGCGCAGCCGCGCCAGCTCGCGTTCCGGTGTCCCCAGCAGTTCCCGGCCCGCCAGCGACACCGACCCGGACGCCTTGAGCTGCTCCGGCAACAGGCCCATCACCGCCGACGCGGTGAGCGACTTGCCCGATCCCGACGCACCGATCAGCCCGACGCGTTCGCCCGCCTCGACGTCGAACGACACCCCATCCACGAGCACCGCGTCGCCGGCGGTCACGCGCAGGTTCTGTACGGACAGGACGGTCATCGGCGGACCTCCAGACGCGGGTCGAACCGGTCGCGCAGGCCGTCGCCGAGGAGGTTGAAGCCCAGCACCGCGATCGCGATGGCCGCTCCCGGCACGAGAGCCAGCCGCGCGTCCACGGCGAGCAGTTCCTGCGACTCCTGCAGCATCCGGCCCCACGACGGCGTCGGCGGGGCGGTGCCGAAGCCGAGGAACGACAACGCCGCCTCCGCCAGCACCGCGATCGCGAACGACACCGACGCCTGCACCACCACCATGCCGGAGATGTTCGGCAGCACGTGCCGCAACGCGATCCAGCCCGACGACCGGCCGCCCGCCCGCGCGGCCAGCACGTATTCGCGGCTGAGCACCTGCAACGTGCCCGCCCGGGCGATGCGCGCGAACGACGGCACGGTGGCGATCCCGATCGCGATCATCGCGGTGAGCGTGCTCGCGCCGTACACCGCGCCGAGCATGATGGCCAGCAGCAGCGCCGGAAACGCGAGCACGAGGTCGTTGACACGCATCGTGAGTTCGCCCAGCCACCGGGGTCCCATGCCGGCGAAGATGCCCAGCGGTGTCCCGACCACGGCCGCCAGCCCGACCGCGACCACGCCGACGTAGAGCGTGGTACGCGCGCCCACCATGAGTTGACTGGCCACGTCCCGGCCCAGCTTGTCGGTGCCGAGCACATGGTCGGCGGTGGGTCCGAGCAGGCGCACGCTCGCGTCCACGAGCAGCGGGTCGTGCGGGGTCCACACGAACGACACGAGCGCCGTGACGACCACGAGGCCGACGAGCACCGCTCCGATCACGAGGTTGGCGTTGCGGCCCATCACGACCTCCGCAGCCGGGGATCGAGCACCGTGTACAGCACGTCGACGACGAAGTTGACGAGCAGCACGCCGACCACGAGGACGAGCACGATCCCCTGCACGGTCAGCAGGTCACGCGCGGCCACGGCGTCGAGCAGCATGCTGCCGAGGCCCGGGAGCACGAACACCCGCTCGATCACCACGGCGCCGACGAGCAGCGTGGCCAGTTGCAGGCCGAGCACCGTCACCACGGGAACGGCGGCGTTGCGCAGGCCGTGCCGCAGCAGTGCCGGGTACGGCCGCAGGCCCTTGGCGCGGGCGGTGCGCAGGTAGTCCTCCCGCTGGACGTCGAGCACGGCCGACCGCACGTACCGCGTGACCACCGCGCCCTGTACCAGGCCGAGCGACAGCGCGGGCAGGATCAGGCCGCGCAACCACTCCACGGGATCCCGCACCGGTGGTGTCCACCCGCCGGAGGGCAGCCAGCCGAGCCGGACGGCGAAGATCTGCACGAGGATGATCCCGGCCAGGAACGCGGGCACCGCCACGCCCACCTGCGAGGCCGCCGACACCGCCGCGCCGCTGGGTTTCCGGTGCCGCACGGCCGCGATCGTGCCGAGCGGGACCGCGATCACCAACGCGACGAGCATGCCCGCGCCCACCAGCCACAGGGTCACGCCGAGCCGGTCGAGCAACTGTGGCCCGATGGCCTCCCTGGTCACGTACGAGACGCCGAAGTCACCGGTGACGATGCCGCCGATCCAGTCGAGGTACTGCGTCACGAGTGGACGGTCGAGGCCGAACTCCTGCCGCGTCCGTTCGACGAGTTCGGGCGTGGCGTTGACGCCGAGGGCCACCTGCGCCGGATCCCCGGGCAGCACGGCCATGAACGCGAAGACGACGATCGAGGCCACGAAGACGCTCGCGAGCAGGATCGCCAGCCGGCGGACGAGTGCGACGGCCATCAGCGCAGCCCCGTGAGGTCGAAGGACTCACTGACCTGGTTGCGCACGAGACCCCGGACCTCTTTCTTCGCCACGACGATGTTCGGGAACAGGAAGAGCCAGTTGGCGGCCGCGTCCTCGGCGAGCGTCCGGGCGACCTCGCGCATGTCGGCGACGTACTGCTCCGGCGCCGTCGTGTCGGCGCGGCCCAGCAGGGTTTGCACGCGTGCGCTGTCGTAGCCCCAGTAGTAGTCCGGGTCGCCGAACGTCGTGATGTCCCTGGGCTCGACGTGCTGTACGAGCGAGAGGTCGTAGTCGTGATCGGTGAACACCTGCTGCAGCCACACGGCCGGGAAGTCCAACGGCTCGATGGTGACGTCCACACCGATCTTCGCCAGGTCCGAGGCCACGACCTGCGCCGCCGACACCGCGTACGGCAGGTTGGCGATCCGCAGCCGGAGCCGCAGCGTCTCGTGGCCTGCCTCGTCGAGCAGCCTGCGCGCCCGGTCCGGGTCGTACGGGTACATCGTGGACAAGTCCTCGTACCACGGGTCGGTGGGGGGCACCATGCTGCCGATCAGCATTCCGCGCCCGCCCCACGCGGCCTTGAGCAGCGCCTCGCGGTTGACGGCGAGCGTGAGCGCCCGGCGCACGCGGACGTCGTCGAGCGGCTTGCGCCTGTTGTTGTAGGCCAGCACGACCTCGCCGTTGGTGGTGCCCTGGATGACGTTGAACCGGGTGTCGGCCTCGAACTGCGGTACCGAGTCGGGCGCGGTGACGCCGGAGATGACGTCGATTCCGTTGCTCAGCAAGGCGTTGTTGAGGGCGGTGGCGTCGCTGTAGTACTTGAGGACCACGGTCCGGTAGGCGGGCCGTGGCCGCCGGTACTCCGGGTTCGCGGAGAGCACGATGGAGTCGCCACGGCGGCGGCTGGTGACCTCGTACGGTCCGGTGCCGACGGGTTTCGTGGCGAGGTCGGCGACCCCGCTGGGGTCGAACATCGCCCCCACCCGCGTGCTCATGGCGAACAGCCAGGAGTTACTGGGTTCGGTGAGCACCACCCGCGCGTGGTGCGGGGCCACCACGTCGACGCGTTCGACGACGTCCATCGCGGACTTCAGCGAGATGGTCCACTCCGTCTTGACCCGCTCGATGGAGAACTTGACGTCCTCGGCCGTGAACGGGCTGCCGTTGCTGAACCGCACGCCCTGCCGGAGCCGGAAGTCGTAGACCCTCCGGTCGTCGCTGATCGTCCACGATTCGGCGAGCAGCGGCACGATCTCGCCGCGTTCGTCGACCTTCACCAGCGTCTCGTAGACGTTGTAGAGCAAGGCCTGGGGAATGGCGGCGCCGTCGGTGGTGGTGAAGTCGAAGTTCTGCGGCTCGGCGGTGAAGCCGACCGCGAGCGTGGACTCGTCCCCGCCGACCGTCGCGGTGGATCCGGCCGAGCACGCGGATACCAGCAGCAGCATCGCGAGCGCCGCCGTGAACCATCGTGCCCTCATACGATTCTCCGGTATGCTGGTCGGACCAGTAGCCTAGGCTGGCACCCGGAGTCGCGGCGGTCAAGAGGTTCCCCGGTGAATACAGAGCCAGTGAAGTTCGAACCGGTGACCACGGTCCGGGCGTACGAACGAGTCGTCGAACAGATCGAGCACGCCGTGCTCACCGGTAGACTCGCACCCGGCACGCGGCTGCCGAGCGAACGCGAGCTGATGGCCCAGTTCGAGGTCAGCCGCTCCACCGTGCGGGAGGCGCTGCGCGTGCTGCAGGCGGCCGGGGTGGTCCGCTCGCGCGCCGGCGATCCGCGCGGCCCGGAAGTGCTGCCGCCCTCGCCCACCACGCTGCGCAAGTCGATCCGCAGGCTCGCCCAGTCCGCCCACATCGGACTCGCCGAGCTGCTCCAGTTCCGGATGCTGCTGGAGAGTTCCGCCTACCGGCTCGCGGCGCACCTGCGCACCGAGGACCAGCTCGCGCAGATGGAGCTGGCGCTGCGGCGGATGCGCGACCACCTCGACACGGACACCACCGACGACGGCGCGTTCAGCCAGGCCGATGTGGAGTTCCACGACGCCGTGGCGCAGGCGACGCAGAATCCGCTCGTCGTCGCGTGCGGCGAGGTGGTGCGCGGGGTCGCGATGGAGCTCATCGAGAACAAGCTGGCGCACGCCGACGACCGGCGCGACCTCCGCGAGAAGATCGTCGCCCACCACGCCGAGATGCTCGACGCCGTGCGCGAGGGCGCGAGCGAACGAGCCGGCACGCTGGCCTGCCAGGCGCTGTACGACTACTACGCCGAGTACATCCCCGAATCGCAACGGGCACTCCTGGCACCACTGCTGTGAGCGCGACCGGGGTGCCGCGATGCCGTCGGCCACGGCACCCCGATGGCGGGTCAGGAATGCTGCCGCCGCTGCAGCAGCAGGATCACCGCACCGGCGGCGACCAGCACGACACCGATCGCGAGAGGTGTGAGGGCCGAGAAGCCGGTCTGGGCGAGGTCGTCCGACTCCGCCTGCGGCGACGGCGTCGCCGAACTGGTCGGCGGTGCCGCGACCGCACCAGTCTCGGTGCTGGTCGGCGGCGCCTCGGTGGGCGTCGTCTCCGGCGGCGGAGTCGTCTCCGGCGGAGCGGCCGTCCAGGTGGCCCAGGCGCCGGCGGACAACGTGGTCTTGTCCGACGACGCCACGATCAGCGACTGCGCCGGCCTGCTCTGGTAGTTCTCGCTGACGAACAGCCTGCCGGTGTCCACATGCGCCTTCGCGTCCAGAGTGAACGAGCCCTCGCCGTCGGCCGCGTCGGCGGGGACGTCGACGTAGACCTCGCTGCCGTCCGCGAGGTCGGCGGCCTCGACCGGGTCGCCGTCCGCGTCGGTCAGCGCGACACCCTCGGGCAGCTCGCTGGTGAGGCCGGTGATCTCGCCGGTCGTCGACACCGTGAACGGGCCGAGCCGCTCGCCCGCGGCCCCCGTGAGTTCGCCGGGGCTGACGTCCAGGGCGGGCGCGGGCTGATCGCCGATGCCGACGTTGTCCTCGCCGGTCAGGTAGTCGTAGAGGCCCAGCACGTCGTCGGCCGCCTCGGGCGCGTGCGGCACGGGGTTGTCGCGGTTGATGTCCTTGCCGTCACTGAAGTGCCAGACGGCGGCCTGCGTGGCCGTGATGGCCTCGCGTTCGCTGAGCCCGTCCCGCACCTCGATGCCGGACTCGGCGAGCGTCTGCTCGAGCGACTCGATGTCCACCGCGGGATAGCCGTGGTGGAGCACCCAGTTGATCTTGTCGCGGTGGTCGTGGAACGGCGAGCCGGGATTCGGGAAGCCGTCCCACGGCTGCTCGCTCAGCCCGCGCGCCGGGTCGATGCGGACGTCGATCTCGACGCAGTAGGCGCGCAGCGAGTTGCCGCCGTCGAGGTCGAGCGTGAACAGCGTCGTCGACATCTCGCCATAGCCCTGGCCGAGGTCGACGCGGTAGCCGGACGTGCCCGCGCCGGTGTCGATGCGGGCGGTGGCCTCGTCGGCGGCCGCCGGCAGGGCACCGGTCAGCAACACGGCCGAGGCGCCGAGAACAGCCGCGCCCACGCGGACGCGGCCAGGTGTGGTGTGCATGAATCTCCTAACCCCACAGCGGAGGTGCACTTCCCCAGTTCGAGTGAAGATCACTCGTTCGATGGGCGCGGAGCATACACAGGGCAACAAGCCCAGTCTCAGAAAACTCGAAAGTGGTACATACCAGCGTCAGGTGGTGACGGAATCCAGTGCCTGCGACAGATCGAGCCACAGGTCCTCGGGGTCTTCCAGGCCGACGCTGAGGCGCAGCAACCCGGCGGGCACGTGCGCGTCGCCGGGCAGGGCGGCGCGGCGCTCGATGGTCGTCTCGACGCCGCCCAGGCTGGTGGCGTGGTGGATGAGCTCGAGCCGTGCGCAGGCGCGGTCGGCCGATTCGGCGTCGGCGAGGTCGAACGCCACCATCGCTCCGGATCCGGGATAGCGCACGCGTGTGACCGCGGCGTGGGTGGCGAGCCGTTCGACGAGCAGGGCCGCGGACCGGGACGCCTCGGCGAACCGCACACCGAGGGTGCGCAGCCCGCGCAGCGCGAGCCACGCCTCGAGGGCGCCCGGTGTCGCGCCGCCGCGGGTGCGCGCGTCGCGCAGCCGTCCGGCGAGGTCCTCGTTCGCGGCGACGGTGATGCCGAGGAGGAGGTCGCTGTGCCCGCCGATGAACTTCGTCGCACTGTGCACGACGATGTCGGCACCCATCGCCAGCGGCTGCTGACCGAGCGGGGTGGCGAACGTGTTGTCCACGACGATCAGCGGCCTGCGCGTGCTGCCGGCGGCGTCGGCGACGGCGGGGATGTCCATCACGTCGAGGGTGGGGTTGGTCGGTGACTCCAGCCACAGCAGGTCGGCCTCGCCTGCCGCCGAGACCCACGCGGCGGTGTCGGCGGGTTCGATGCGGCGGACGGTGAGCCTGCCCATGCGCTCGGCGTGCTCGAACGCACCACGCGTGCCCGTGTAGCTGTAGGTGGGGACGGCGACGGAGGAACCGGCCGGCAGCAGGTCGAGCACAGCGGACACCGTGGCGATCCCGGAGGCGAACGCCGTGGCGGATCCTCCTTCGAGGGAGCCGATGGCCTCCTCGAGCGCCGCCCAGGTCGGTGTGCCTGCCTCGCGCGAGTAGTCCAGGCCGAGTGCGCTGGCCGGGACGATGGGTACGTTGGCGGGCTGTCCCTGCCCGTGGGGCCGTCCGGCGACAACAGCCCGAGTGCGGGCCGACCAAGAACCGTTCACGCCAAGAGGCTAGCCACGACCCCGCAAGCCCGACGCGAACAAGTAACGCCCGCCACGCAGTGACGGTGCCGAACCACCAGCTGCAGAGACCCAACGAAACGACCCAACGAAACCGCACGCACAAGGGTTGCCAACAGACGCTGGTCCGTGCCCGAAGCAACCACGCCGGATCAGGAGGGAGCCGGCACCGTGGGGGGGCACGGGGGCACGGGGGGCACGGCCCCCCGACTCAATGACGAAAAGATGAAATGCGAAGCGCCCCCACGCAAGCAGGGGCGCCCCAACCTCGGAGTGGGCGAGGAGGGAGTTGAACCCTCACGTCCTTTCGGACACACGGACCTGAACCGTGCGCGTCTGCCATTCCGCCACTCGCCCGAGTAACTGCGACAGCTCGGATAGCGTAGCAGGCCGCCGGATCGGGTTTCACCGGCCCCGGTGTTCGACGCTCAAAACCCAGATACGATCTGGTTGGGAGTTGTCCGCTGAGGAAGGAGGGTTGTCCGGGATGGGCCGCGTGCAGCGTTTCGATCGGCGCCTCGAGAGCCTCGTGGGCAACACCTTCGCGCGGATGTTCGGTGGCAACGTCGTCACGCAGGAAGTTGCGCAGAGTCTGGAGCGTGAGAGTGAGGACAACGTTCGTGAGCTCGCGGGTGGGCGCAAGCTCGCCCCGAACCACTACATCGTGTCCTTGGGTGCCACTGATCACGACCGGATGGCGGGGGATGAGCAGCGCGTCACCAGGCTGCTCGCGGACGCCGTCGCAGCGCACCTCGCCGAGCACGGCTGGGACACCTATGGTGACGTCGTAGTTTCGCTAGAGCGCAACGAAGCGCTGCATACTGGACAGTTCAAGACCCGCTCGACCGTTGATCCCGACGTCAAAGCACCTGGCGTCGGGGGTCAGGCACGGCCGGCACGAACCAGCGACGCAGGAGACCGACCAATGAGCCAGCCCGGCGGCTACGGCCAATACGACCAGGGTGACCCGTACGGCCAGCAGGGTCAGTACGGCTACGGACAGGGACAGCCCGGCTACGACCAGGGCTACGGCCAGCCCGGCGGCTACGACCAGGGCTACGGTCAACCCGGCGGCTACGACCAGGGCTACGGCCAGCCCGGCGGCTACGACCAGGGCTACGGCCAACCCGGCGGCTACGACCAGGGCTACGGCCAACCCGGCGGCTACGACCAGGGCTACGGCCAACCCGGCGGCTACGACCAGGGCTACGGCCAACCCGGCGGCTACGACCAGGGCTACGGCCAACCCGGCGGCTACGACCAGGGCTACGGTCAACCCGGCCAGCCTCCTGCCCCGGCACCCGGCTACGACCCGGGTGGCTACGCGGCTCCGCCGAGCCCGCCCGGGGGCTACCCGGCGCAGACTCCGCCGCCTGCCGACCCGTACGCCCAGCAGGGCTACCCGCCTCCGCCGCCGCCCGGGATGCCCGGTGCGCCCCGGCAGCTCCAGGCCACGCTGCAGCTGGACGACGGCTCCAACCGCACCTACTCCCTGAAGCAGGGCGGCAACGTCGTCGGCCGTGGTCAGGACGCCGACTTCCGGCTCCCGGACACCGGTGTCTCGCGCCGCCACCTGGAGATCACCTGGGACGGCCAGAGCGCCACGCTGGCGGACATCGGTTCCACCAACGGCACCACCGTGAACGGCACCCCGGTGCAGACCTGGCAGCTCGCCGACGGCGACGTCATCCGGGTGGGCCACTCCTCGCTGGTGTTCCGCACACAGGGCTGAGGCCGGGCTTTTCGGCCATCCCGCATGGCCCGCTCAGGCGGGTCCCGCATAATGGCGGCCATGTGGGGGCCCGTGGCGTGTTCGTCGCGGGGAGGGCGCGAAAAGGCGGGAGCTGACACAACAGGTGCCGGAGCTGGTCGTACAACTCACCAGAGCAGGCTTTCTGCTTCTGCTCTGGCTCTTCGTGTTCGCCGCGCTTCGCGTGGTGCGCTCGGACCTCTACGCAGCGTCCGGGCTGCGCGTGAACATGCCGAGCTTCCGGCGTGGCAAGGAGAAGAAGCCACGTGCGGGGCGCGGCGGCAAGCTGCCGCGCCAGCTCGTCGTCACGCACGGTGCGCTCGCGGGCACCAGGATCGCCCTGGACGGCAAGCCGATCCTCATCGGCCGGGCCGACGACTCGACCCTGGTGCTCGACGACGACTACGCGTCCACCCGGCACGCGCGCCTGTCCCTCCGTGGAGATGAGTGGTACGTGGAAGACCTGGGCTCGACGAACGGCACCTACCTGGACCGGGCTAAGGTCACTGCACCCCTCCGAGTCCCGCTCGGCGTCCCCATCCGGATAGGCAAGACGGTGATCGAGCTTCGCCCATGACTCTCGTCCTTCGCTATGCGGCCCGCAGTGACCGAGGCCTGGTGCGCTCGAACAACCAGGACTCGGTGTACGCCGGCCCACGCCTGCTCGCCCTGGCCGACGGCATGGGAGGCCATGCCGCCGGCGAGGTGGCCAGCAAGGTCGTCATCGCCTCGTTGGCGCATCTCGACGACGACGAGCCCGGCGACGACCTGGTAAGTCAGCTGCGCGACGCCGTGGCCCAGGGCAACCAGGCCATCTCCGAGCTGGTCGCGAACGACCCCGACCTGGACGGCATGGGCACCACGCTCACGGCTGTGCTGTTCTCCGGGTCACGGCTGGGTCTGGTCCACGTCGGGGACTCGCGGGCGTACCTGCTGCGCAACGGCCAGTTCTCGCAGATCACGCGCGACGACAGCTTCGTCAACGAGCTCCTCGAGCAGGGCCGGATCACCGAGGACGAGGCGGCCACGCACCCGCAGCGCTCGCTGCTGCTCAAGGCGCTCACCGGGCACGAGGTGGAGCCGAGCTTCACCGTCCGCGAGGCGCGTGCGGGTGACCGCTACCTCCTGTGCTCCGACGGGCTGTCGGGCATGGTGAGCAACGAGACACTGCAGGAAGCCATGCAGATCCCGGACCCGCAGGAGTGCGCGGACCGGATGATCGAGCTGGCCCTCAAAGGCGGCGGCACCGACAACGTGACGGTGATCGTGGCCGACGTCGTGGACGTCGACTTCGGCGAGGACGCACCCATCGTGGGCGGCGCCGCGGGCGACGGCAGTGACGAGGGACCGCAGGGTGACTCGCCCGCCGCCCGGGCGCGCGCGCTCACGGCGCCGCCGCCGACACCACAGCGGGTCGAGCCCACGGAGCCGCTGCCAGACCCAAAAGCGAAGCGCCGTAAGCGAATCCGGCTGCTGGTCGCGTTGGGACTGGCCCTGATCCTGCTCGCGGCGGCGGCCATCGCGACGCGCTACTTCGTGCTCCGGCAGTACTACGTCGGCGTGGGTGGAAACGACGAGGTCGTGATCTACCAGGGCGTGCCTGGCAGCGTCCTTGGTCTGGACCTGCATCGCCAGGCCGAGGGCTCGTGCCCTCCGGACGCCTCGCTGTGCGAGCCGCTGCGCCTGCAGGACCTGCAGCAGGACGCACGGGCGGCCGTGCGCAACTCCGTCAAGCGCGACGACCTGGCCGCGGCCAGGGACTACATCGACACCCTGCGCCGCAACAACATGCTCGAGATCTGCGACGAGCAGCCGCAGGGTGGCGGCGTCGTGGGCGGCATCGGCCAGGGCGACACGGCACAGCAGCCGACCGAGACGGCGGCACCGGAACAAGGCGGCCAGCAGCCGGGGGTGGACTGCCGTCCGGCGCCCGGCTCAGGCGGTAACTGATGGCTCAGCCCGCAGGAAACCCGGGCGCGGTCGGTCAGCAGTACACGACGAACCCGCCGCGCGAGCTGCCCACTCGCCGAGGCACGGAACTGCTGCTGCTGGCGTTTGCCGCGTTCCTCGTCACCACGGCGTTCGTCCTCGTGCAGGCGAACCAGGAACAGGAGCTGTCCTGGTCGATCGTCTGGTACGGCCTGGCCTACCTCGCGATCTTCGGCGTCGCGCACGTCGCCGTCCGGCGCTGGGCGCCGTACGCCGATCCGCTGATCCTGCCGTGCGTGGCGCTGTTGAACGGCCTCGGGCTGGTAATGATCTACCGGATCGACCTGGCCCGGCAGCAACGGGCCATCTCGCTCGGACAGGACGTCACCTCCAGCGCACCGCGCCAGGTGCTGTTCACGGTGATGGCGCTGGCGCTGTTCCTGGCGGTGCTGATCCTGGTGAAGGACCACCGCACGCTCACCCGCTACGCCTACACGTTCGGCCTCATCGGCATGATCGCGCTCGCGCTGCCCGCCGTGCTGCCGAGCTCGTTGTCGGAGGTCAACGGCGCGAAGGTGTGGCTGAAGCTGCCGGGCTTCTCGATCCAGCCCGGTGAGTTCGCCAAGATCCTGCTGATGATCTTCTTCGCGTCGTTCCTGGTCGCGAAGCGGGACCTGTTCATGACCGCGGGCAAGCGCGTGATGGGCGTCGAGCTGCCCCGTGCTCGCGACCTCGGGCCGATCATCATCGCCGCGGTCGTGTGCCTCGGCATCCTGGTGTTCGAGCGCGACCTCGGCACCGCGCTGTTGTTCTTCGGCATCGTGCTGGTGATGCTCTACGTCGCCACCGAACGCATCATCTGGGTGGTCGTCGGCCTGAGCATGTTCCTCGCCGGCGGGCTCATCGCCTACCAGCTGTTCACGCACGTGCAGCAGCGCGTGGCGAACTGGATCGACCCGCTGGCCACCTACGACGACCCGGGCGGCGGCTACCAGATCGCGCAGGGCCTGTTCGGGCTCGGCACGGGCGGCATGTTCGGCACCGGGCTCGGCGCGGGCAGGCCGGAGATGGTGCCCGAGGCGCACACGGACTTCATCAGCGCCGCCCTCGGCGAGGAGCTCGGCTTCGTCGGCCTGGGCGCCGTGCTCATGCTCTACCTGCTGCTCGCCATGCGCGGTATGCGCAGCGCACTGGCGGTGCGGGACACCTTCGGCAAGCTGCTCGGCGGTGGGCTCTCGTTCGCCATCGTCATGCAGGTGTTCGTGATCGTCGGCGGGGTCACCAAGCTCATCCCGATGACCGGTGTGACGACACCGTTCCTGTCCGCGGGCGGATCGTCGCTGCTGGCGAACTACATCCTCGTCGCGCTGTTGCTGCGGATCTCCGACACCGCGCGACGCCCGCAGCAGCCCTCGCGGCCGCGTCAACCGGTGCAGCAGGCCCCGCTGGCCGAGGCCCACACCGTGATGGTGCAGCGGCCGCGGCAGGCCACCGACGGGGGGAATGTGTCGTGAACACACCACTGCGCAAGGTCGGCGTCGCCATGCTCGTCATGGTGACGCTGCTGATGGTCAACGCCACCTACGTGCAGGTGGTCAAGGGCGACGAGTACAGCGCCGACTCCCGCAACTCGCGCGTGCTCTACGAGGAGTACTCGCGGGAACGCGGCAAGATCGTGTCCGACGAGGCCGGCCAGGTGCTGGCGGGCGTGGCGCCGTCCGACGACATCTTCCAGTTCCAGCGGACATACCTGAACGGACCGATGTACGCGCCCGTCACCGGGTACTACTCCGTGATGTACGGCGCGGGCGGTCTGGAACGGGCCGAGGACCAGTTCCTCAACGGCTCCGATCCGCGGCTGTTCGTGCGCAGGCTGTCCGACATGATCACCGGCCGCGACCCGCGGGGCGGCAACGTGCGGCTCACCGTGCGACCGTCGGTGCAGGAGGCCGCGTACAACGCGATGGTCGACAACGGCTATACCGGCTCGGTGGTGGCGCTGGACCCGAAGACCGGCGACATCCTGGCGATGGTGTCCACACCGTCGTACGACCCGTCGCGGCTGGCCTCGCACGACAGTGACGCGCAGCAGAAGGCGTGGCAGGAGTTCAGCGAGTCCGAGGACAACCCGATGCTGAACCGGGCGATCCGCGAGACGTACCCGCCGGGCTCGACGTTCAAGATCGTCACGACGGCGGCGGCGCTCGAGAACGGCATGACCGCCGACAGCCCGGTGACCAACGCGCCCGAGGTCACGCTGCCGGGCACCAGCACCACGCTGGAGAACTACGGCGGCCAGACCTGCCCCGGCAGCACGCTGGCAGCGGCGCTGAAGTACTCGTGCAACACCGCGTTCTCCGAGACCGCCGCGCAGCTCGGCGCGGACAAGCTGCGGGCGACGGCCGCCAACTTCGGCATCGGAGTCGAGGACCTGCAGATCCCGCTCGGCGTGGTGCCGTCGAGCCTCGGTGACCTGGAGAGCGACGCGGCGCTGTACCAGAGCGGCATCGGTCAGCGTGACGTCCGGCTGACGCCGCTGCAGGACGCGCTGCTGGCGGCGACCGTCGCCAACGACGGCGTCGCCATGAAGCCGCAGCTGGTGAAGGCCCGGCTGGCTCCGGACCTGTCGACCATCGAGGAGAGCACGCCCGAGGAGCTGACCGGCGAGCCGGCGCTGTCCGCGGAGAACGCCGAGGTTCTCACGCAGATGATGATCGAGTCGGAGGAGAACACCAGCGGCGGTGGCAAGGACCCCTCGCTGAAGATCGCCTCCAAGACGGGTACCGCCGAGCACGGGTCCGACCCGAAGTCGACCCCGCCGCACGCCTGGTACACGGCGTTCGCCCCGTACGACGACCCGAAGATCGCCGTCGCCGTGATCGTGGAGTCGGGCGGCAACCGTGGCCTGGCGGCCACCGGTGGCACCGTGGCCGCCGAGATCGCCAGGACCACCATCGCCGCCGCCCTCGGGGGTGGCTGAGCCGATGCTGTCGTCCGGGCAACTCATCGCGGAGAGATACCGCCTCACCAGCCGGATCGCGGTCGGTGGCATGGGCGAGGTGTGGGTGGCGAGCGACACCCGCCTCGACCGGCCGGTCGCCGTGAAGATCCTCAAGGCGGAGTTGTCCGGCGACGCCGAGTTCCTGCACCGCTTCCGCGCCGAGGCCAAGACGACGGCCTCGCTCAACCACCAGAACATCGCCGCCGTCCACGACTACGGCGAGACCCAGGCCGGCGAGCACTCGATCGCGTTCCTGGTCATGGAGATGGTGGAGGGCGAGCCGCTCGCCGCGATCCTGGCGCGGGAGGGCCGGCTCTCCGCCGAGCGCACGCTCGACATCCTCGAGCAAGCTGGGCACGCATTGCAGGCCGCGCACGAGCGCGGGCTCGTGCACCGCGACGTCAAGCCCGGCAACATCCTGGTGACGCCCGCGGGTGCGGTGAAACTCACGGACTTCGGCATCGCGAAGGCCGCCGACTCGGCACCGGTGACGCGCTCGGGCATGGTGATGGGCACCGCCCACTACATCGCCCCCGAGCAGGCGCTCGGCCACGACGCCGAACCGGCGAGCGACGTCTACTCGCTGGCCGTCTGCGGATACGAGTGCCTGGCCGGGCGCAGGCCGTTCCTGTCCGAGAACGCTGTGACGGTCGCCATGATGCACATCCGGGACCTGCCGCCGCCGCTGCCGGCGGACGTCCCGCCTCCCGCGCGTGCCGTCATCGAAGCCACGCTGGTCAAGGACCCCAGGCAGCGTTACGCGAGCGGCGGTGAGTTCGCGGCCGCCGTCGCCGCGGTGCGGGCGGGGCACCCGTTGCCGACACCGTCCGGGCTGGCCGGGTACGCCACGAACGGTGTCGCCACCTCGGGTCCGATGGTTAACGTGGGTCCCGGTTCGCACCCGTCGATGCAGCCGGTGTCGCCGCCCACCGGGACACCGCCGGGAGCGGTCGTGGCGCCGCAGGCGGCACAGCACCGGCGCAGGCCGGCGGGGTTGTGGATACTTCTGTCGCTGGCGCTGGTGCTGCTCGTCGCCGTGGTCGTGGTGCTGCTCATCGTGCTGCTGGGACGGGACGACGGCCCTGCCCCCGGCATGCTGGGCAGCGAACCGACGAGTGTTCAGGACAACTGGTCCGGGACCAGCGAGCGTTCTCCTGGTGGAGCAGGCGTGGAAGGCATGATGGGCACATCGTGGACGGAATGGAACGGCACCGAGCAATGAGCGCACCCCGAATGCTCTCGAACCGCTATGAGCTGGGCGACACGCTCGGCTACGGTGGCATGTCCGAGGTCCACCACGGCCACGACGTGCGGCTCGGCCGCGAGGTGGCCGTGAAGATCCTGCGCGCGGACCTCGCGCGCGATCCGCAGTTCCAGGAACGCTTCCGGCGCGAGGCGCAGAACGCCGCGGCCCTGAACCATCCCGCGATCGTCGCCGTGTACGACACCGGCGAGGCCGACACCGAGTACGGCCCGCTGCCCTACATCGTCATGGAGTACGTCGAGGGCCGGACGCTGCGCGACATCGTCAAGACCGAGGGCCCGATGTCGCAGAAGCGGGCCATGGAGGTCATGGCCGACGTCTGCGCCGCCCTGGACTTCTCGCACCGGCACGGCATCGTCCACCGGGACGTGAAGCCGGCGAACGTGATGATCACGCGCAACGGCGCCGTCAAGGTGATGGACTTCGGCATCGCCCGCGCCGTCCACGACGGCCAGGCCGCGATGACGCAGACCGCGGCCGTCATCGGCACCGCCCAGTACCTGTCGCCGGAGCAGGCGCGGGGTGAGCGGGTGGACGCCCGCAGTGACGTCTACGCGGCGGGCTGTGTGCTCTACGAGCTGGTGACCGGCGAGCCGCCGTTCACGGGCGACTCCCCCGTCGCCGTCGCCTACCAGCACGTGCGGGAGGACCCGAAGCCGCCGTCGGCGGTGAACCCGGCCGTCTCGCCCGAGCTCGACGCCGTCGTGCTGAAGGCGCTGGCGAAGGGTGCGGCCAACCGCTATCAGTCGGCGGCCGAGATGCGCTCGGACCTGGTGCGCACGTTGACGGGCCAGCGCCCGTCGGCGCCGATGGTGATGTCCGACGACGAGCGCACACAGGTGCTGAACGCGCCGCGGCGGGATCCGGAGCCCTACGACGACTACGACCCGGATGCCTACGACGCCGAGGAGGAGGCGCGCCGCAAACGCCGCAAGCGCGGCATCATCGCGGCGTTGCTCGTGGCACTGGGCGTCGGTGCCGTCGCACTGATCGCCTGGCTTTCGGGCGCGTTCGACAGCGAACCGGAGCTCGGCACGGTGCCCGAACTCACCGGCAAGACCGTCGAGCAGGCCGAGGCGCAGCTGCGCGGGATCGGCTTCAGCAACCTCAAGCGGGAGAACATCGTCTGCCGCGACCAGGCACCGACCGACGGTGGCCAGAACTGCTCGCCCGACCAGATCGGCAAGGTGATCGCCACCACCCCGCAGGCCACCGAGCGCGTGCCGCTGACCGAGCAGATCACGCTCAGGGTGGGCGTGGCCCCGGAACAGGTGCAGGTGCCCGACCTCACCGGCCTCGACCGTGCGGCGGCCGAGGAGCGGCTGCGGCAGGCCAACCTGGTGCTCGACCAGAACGTGGTGGAGGTCGAGGTCGACGACGAGTCGTCGTACGGCAAGGTGATCGAACAGGACCCGGCCGCAGACACCGAGGTGGAGCAGGGCTCGTCGGTGCAGATCACCATCGGCGTGGAGCCGGAGAAGATCGACGTCACCAACTACACCGGTCAGAGCTTCGACGTGGCGAAGGCGGGTCTCGAGGGCGCCGGCTTCACCGTTACCCGCAACGACGTCGACTCCGCGGAGCCGGCGGGCACGGTCGTCAACCAGACGCCGAACGCGGGCAGCTTCCCCAAGGGAACCGAGGTCACCCTGGACGTCTCCAACGGCGCCAACCAGCAGATTCCGATGCCCGACCTGCGCGGCATGACCGAGGACCAGGCCATCCAGGCGCTCAAGAGCGCGGGCTGGAACGGTGCCGTCAGTACGCAGACCGAGGAGGTTCGCGACTCCGAGGACGTCGGCAAGGTGACCAACACCAGCCCGGCGCCGGGTTCGACCATCACCAAGAACCAACCGATCACCCTCTACATCGGCGAGGAGGACGGCTCGACGGAGACGTCGGAGTCCGAGGACGAGGATCCGCTGCCGGGTTTCCCGTAGGCGGGACGAGGTAGCCCGCCGGGGCACGGTGGTCGTGCTCAGCACGAGCGCGACCACCGGCGCGGCGCGGGCGAGCGCAGGCGGTCGGTGCGGCCGGCGTCAAGCAGAGCGTGACAAGCGCGGCTGACGGGAGGCCACCGCGTAGCCAGGACGGTGCGTGTCTCTCAGGCGGCCGCGCGCTGGAGCGCCCTCGTCGCACGTTCGAGGTCGTCGACGACGGCGGCGGACACCGGGTGGCCGGCGTTCGCCATCCAGTTCGCGAGCATGCGGTGGCCGCCCTCGGTGAGCACCGACTCGGGGTGGAACTGCACGCCCTCAATGGGCAGCGTGCGATGCCGCATGCCCATGACGATGCCCGACTCGGTGCGCCCGGTGACCTCGAACGTGTCCGGGATGGTCTCGGGCAGCACCGTCAGCGAGTGGTACCGGGTGGCCGTGAACGGCGCGGGCAGCCCGGCGAGGACGCCCGCGCCCGTGTGCTGCACCTGGCTGGTCTTGCCGTGCAACAGTTCGGGTGCACGGTCGACGGTGGCGCCCCACGCGACGCCGATGGCCTGGTGCCCCAGGCACACCCCGAGCATCGGTACGCGCTCGTCGGCGCAACGCTTCACGACGTCGATGCTGCGACCGGCGCGTTCGGGTGTGCCGGGGCCGGGCGAGACGAGCACGCCGTCGAAGCCGGGGATCTCGTCGAGGTCGACCACATCGTTGCGCCACACCGTGCAGTCCGCGCCGAGCTGCGCCAGGTACTGCACCAGGTTGTAGACGAAGCTGTCGTAGTTGTCGACGACGAGAACGCGCATACCCAGGAGCGTAGCCGGTGCGGCTACTCCTGCACCGAGACGTCGTTGAACGGCAGCAGCGGCTCGGCCCACGGGAACACCACGAACATCAACAGCGCGACCACACCGAGCACGAGCACGGCCGCTTCCACCACGCGCAGCGCCGGCGGTCCGGGCAGGTGGCGCCAGATCCAGCCGTACATCAGGCTTCCCCGATCTCGGCGAGAAGGTCGTCGTAGCCGGTGCCCGGCTGCTTCTGGAACTGGTTGGTCAGCACGGCGTGGATGATCATGCGCTCCCGGTCCGAGAACTGCGGATGGCAGGTGGTGAGGGTCAGCAGTGCCGCCTGCGACGCCTTGGGCAGCACGTCGGCGGGCTGGTACGGCACCGGCGCGACGGCATCGCCGCGGTCGGGCGTGACGATGACGCGGCCCACCGTCTGCGCGTAGGCGCCCTGCTTGTCCTGCAGTGGCGACACGTTGGCGCACTTCGGGTCGCCTGCCTTGCGTTCGGCCCAGCCGGCGACCTCGTCGCGCATCGGCAGCACCCGGTAGACGAAGAAGCTGTCGACCGTCTCGATGACGACGGCGTCGCACGAGTTCAGCAGGTCGAGGTCGTTGAACGGCGCGCCCTTGCCGACGCGGTGGCCGGCGATGCCGACGTTGCCCGGCTCGCCCGGCATGGCGGTGCCCTTGTAGTGGCCGGGGCCGACTTCGAGAGCCGCGGCGCCGACACCTTCCTGCACCGTGAAGTTCCAGTCCGCGCCGAACGACGGGATGTAGATGCGCGCGAACGCCTGGCCGTCGAGGGGTTCGGTGTGCAGGGTGCGTTCGGCCCACTGCTCGTCCAGGGCTGCGCTGGCCTCCTGCTGCAGCTTGCCCGACTTCCAGTTGGTGACGTAGAGCTCGTAGACGACGAACAGCAGCAGCACCAGGCCGAGCGTGATGAGGAGCTCGCCGAAGGTCCGTACCACGGCGCGGCCCTTGCCGCCGCCCCGGCGGGCACGTGCCGTCGGCGGCTTGGCCGGAGGTGGCTGGGTCGGCTGGATCGTCCGCGTCGGAGCGCGCCCTTGTCCGCTGAAATCCGGAACCGGGATCTCCCGGGTCTCCGGATCCTCGTACCTCGACAAGCGAGCTCCTCTCACACCGCGGGCGGCACGGCTGCCGTCACGATCTGCTGGTAGGGCGCTTGCTCCCCGGTTCGAGCGCCTGCCCGCTTACGTTAACGTGTGGAGGTGTCGGCAGTTGCGCACTGCCGCGGATTCGACCGAGAGCACGCGAGGACTCCCATGCCCAAGTCCAAGGTCCGTAAGAAGACGGCGTACACCCCACCTGCCGATCGGCGCACGCCGGTCAAGGTGCGGGCGGCCGGGCCTTCGCACCCGGTCTACAAGATCGTGATGTTCGGGCTCATGCTCGTGGGCCTCGCCTGGCTGGTCGTCAACTACCTGGCGGGCGACAAGATCCCGTTCATGCTCGAGCTGGGCAACTGGAACTTCGCCATCGGCTTCGCGCTCATGATCAGTGGCCTGCTGATGACCATGAGGTGGCGCTGAGCCGAACGGCGAGCAGACGGAATCACAACGGTGTGACTAATCCCCAGTGTGGATATACCTGTGGATAACTCCACCCTGAGCTGGGCACCGCATCCGGGTCTGGTAGCGATCGGCTGGGTCCTCGCCATCGCCGGGGCCGCGGGCGCGGTGGTGTTCGCCTCGGGCGGTGACCGGCCGGGCACGGTACTGCTGGGCGTCGTGGCCGCCGCGGTGGCCGCCGGGGCGCTGCACGGCACACTGCTCCGCCCCCGGCTCACGGCCGACGCGTCGGGTCTGCGCATCCGGACCCTCGGCGGTGTGCGGCGGCTGTCCTGGCCCGACGTGGAGTTGCGACTCACCACCACGCGCAGGCTCGGCCGCGACAGCGCCGTGCTCGAACTGGAGAGCGACGAACTCGTGGTGCTCGGCTGGCTCGAACTGGGCGCCGACCCGCGCGACGTGCACGACGAACTCGCCGCGTTACGCCACTCCTAGGCAGACGCCGGGGATGGCGCAGGCCTCCGCGACCGCGGCTCCGTCGCGATAGACGATCAGGCCGACCATCGCCAGCGTCAGGAACACCAGCGTGCCGACCTGGTAGGCGGTCCGCTGCTTCGCCGGCGCATAGACCATCGCGACCATCGCGAGCGCCCCAATGATGAGCCCGCCCAGGTGCCCGAGCAGCGAGATCCCGGGGATCGTCACCGTCAGCACCAGGTTGAGCACGATGATGCCGATCGCCGAACTCGGGTTCAGCTTCAGCCGCAGCACGGCCACCAGCAGCGCGCCCATCAGTCCGTACACGGCGCCGGACGCGCCGGCGACCGCCGAGGTGAGGTCGCCGAACACGAACACGGCCGTCGATCCGCCGAGCAGCGAGACCAGGTAGAGGGCCAGGAACCGGATCTTGCCCAGCAGCACCTCGAGATCCCGCCCCAGGATCCACAGCGCGAGCATGTTCATCGCGAGGTGGAGCAGCCCGTAGTGCAGGAACCCCGAGGTGAGCAGCCGCCACCACTCGTCGGTGACGACCACCCGCAGCGGCCACAGCATGCCGTCGAAGAAGACCTCGGACCGCTGGTTCTGCATCATCTCGCCCGCCTGCGCGGCGGTGACCAGGTAGACGAGCACGTTGACCGCGATGAGCAACGGCGTGACGACGGCCCGCGTGGACACCGGCGCCCCCGCGACGGTGCGCGACCCCCGGAACGCCGGACGTCGGACCCGGCTCTCCCGGGCACCGGCGTGGACGCAGTCGACGCACTGGTAGCCCACAGGGGCGTCGCGAAGGCAGTCCGGGCACGCGGGCCGGTTGCACCGGACGCAGCGCAGGCCTGTCTGCCGGTTCGGATGCCACCAGCAGCCGGGCAGGGCTTCCTGCTGATGCGGCGGGTAGGGAGGCTGGGTCACAGTGCTTCCACGCTACCCGGTTCGCTCGGCCACTCGCCGCTATCGGCAGGTCACGCCCGCTCGACGGTGACGCGCTCGATCACGACGTCGTCCAGCGGCTTGTCCGCGGGACCGGTGGCCGTGCGGGCGATCTCGTCGACGACCGTGCGCGAGTCCTGGTCGGCGACCTCACCGAAGATCGTGTGCTTGAAGTTCAGGTGCGGCGTCGGTGCGACCGTGATGAAGAACTGCGACCCGTTGGTACCCGGTCCGGCGTTCGCCATGGCCAGCAGGTAAGGCCGGTTGAACTGCAGTTCCGGGTGGAACTCGTCGTCGAACTTGTAGCCCGGACCGCCGCGGCCGGTGCCGGTGGGGTCACCGCCCTGGATCATGAAGCCGTTGATGACGCGGTGGAAGATGGCCCCGTCGTAGAACGGCCCCGACTTCTCGCCCTTGGCGTTCGGCTGCGAGTACTCCTTCGTGCCCTCGGCGAGCCCGACGAAGTTCGCGACCGTCTTGGGGGCGTGATCCGGGAAGAGGTTGATGGCGATGTCGCCACGATTGGTGTGCAGGGTGGCCTTGATCTTGCTGCCGACCACGCTCGCATTGCTCTCAGTCACGCGATTCATCGTGCCATCCCCGGCGAGATGTGCCGGAAAGGGGCAGGATGGGTAGTACGTGCAAGGCCCAGCAAATCGACGACCGACGACGAATGACGAGGTGAAAGCGATGGCTCGAACCGCGGAATCGGCGGGTGAGTCCGTGAAGAACGGCTCGCGCAACCTCAAACTACGCGCCATGGAGGCAGGCAGGGTCGGTGCCGACATGGCCGCGCAGGCAGCGCAGGTGGCCGAGCACCGGCTCACGGAGGGCACCGAGGCCGCGCGCCAGGAGCTCGCAAAGACCTCGCGCCGGACCCGCAAGAAGCTGGCCGCGCAGGCGAAGCGCACCAGCAAGGAGGTTTCCAAGAGCGCGAAGCAGGCTCGCAAGATCGCCGCCGAGCGCCGCGAGGAGATGCGTGAGCCGACCCGCCGGGCTCGGCAGGCCGCGATCGAGGCCGCCCGGTCGGCGGGTCAGTCGAAGCGGCGGGCCAAGAAGGACTTCAAGCGCGCGAAGAAGGAGTTCAAGGCCGCGGTCGCCGAGGCCAGGGCCGCTGCCGCGGGCGAGAAGAAGAAGCGCAGCAAGATGCCGCTGCTGCTCGGTCTCGGCTTGGTGGTGGCCGCGGTGGCGTACGCGCTGCGGTCGAAGCCGGAGCCGCCGGTGGCCCCGGCCCCGCCGCGCAGCACCGACACCCCGGCGTCGGGCCCGCAGTCCGGCCAGGACAAGCCTGGTCCGGCCACGTCGGGTGGTACCACCGCCGGCCCGTCGGGCTCGACCCCGACCACCCCGCCCGCCCAGAACAACGGGCAGCCGACCGGCAGCACGCAGGAGCAGAAGAAGAGCTGACCGACCCCGGCACGACGAAGGCCACCCTCCGCGCGGGAGGGTGGCCTTCGTGCGTACGGGCCCGACTGATCAGGCGGCGTAGCGGTCGATCAGCTTGCCGAGGCGCGGCAGGGCCTCCTCGACGTTCTCCTTGCCCTTCGGGCGGAGCTTGCCGTACACCTTCTTGATGCTCTCGCGGCTGCTCTTCTCGGCACGCGCGTCCGTGACGGAGAGCAGAGCGTCGGAGGCCTCGTCTGCGCGGGTCGGCAGGTAGGCGCCGAAGTCGCTGCCACCGCTGGCCTTGAAGTCGGCGAAGATAGGCTCGAGCGCCGCCACGAAGTCATCGAGCAGGCTGTCCACGGCGGAGGAGATGATGCCCGGCTTGATCTTCTTCACCGCGCCGTAACCGGTCTTGATGACGGTTCCCGAGACACCGCCCTTGCCCGCGACCTCTTCGTCGATCAGGTTCGCGAGGTCGGTCACGACGTTCGGACGCCGGCTGGAGTCGAGCAGAGCTTCCTTGAGGGTGTCAGCCACGAAATCTTCCTTCGTCACTTCGAGATTCAGGGGGAGTGTCGCAGGGCCCATTCGTGGCGTCAGCGAACCCCTGAACGGAGTACGCAGCACGGAGGCGGCCAACGCTGGGTTGCCTGCGCGTGCGGGCAACACTAGTACACGATCAAATCGCCCTGCACTCAGTGGTACTTCTCCGTCACGCTCAGATCCCGAGGCCGGAAATGGCCGCCGCGGCAACGGTTCGCGCTTTCACGCTCTGTTGCTGGTTGGTGGTGACGATGACGGCCTGGCCACCCTTGGCGACGGCGTAGACGGCGCCGTCGTCGCGTGACTCGTAGCCGCCTTTCCAGCCGGGCGGCTGCTCGGTGGGGTTCGACGTGGCGATCGGCGCGGCCCGGTCGACCAGTGCCGTCGCGACCTCCGACTCGCCGACGTAGACCCGAACGGTCATCTGGAGCTCGCCGTCGGGACGGTAGAAGAAGCACGTGGGATGCGGCGTGTCCGCCGACGTGCGCACCTCGCCCACGTGCTGACCGTTGGACCGGGCGACCTCGTCGGTGTCGAGATACGGGCATGGTCCGGACCTCACCGGTTCCGGGTCGGGCGGCAGCGTCGGTGCGGTGGAGGCCGGTGCGGTGGAGGCCGGCCGGGCCGGTGTGGCCTCGTCTCGGGCCGCGCAGCCGGCGAGCAGCAGGGCGGCCGCGCCGAGCGCAAGCAGTCGTCGCATAGCTCGGACAGTGAACCAGAACGCGGCAGCCGAGGGAATCGGGCGCGCGGCGCCGTGAATCGGCCGACCGCTGGGGACCGGCGCTTACGGCTTGCGGGCCACTCCGGCCAGCGCCACCTTGTCGGCGACGGTCGGCGGATTGAGCGCCGGACCGTCCGGCCACCAGTCGTTGAGCTGCACGAGACCGGGTTCGAGCACCTCGAGTCCGTCGAAGTAGGCCTCGATCTGCTCGCGGGTGCGGAAGTAGCCCGACCCCATGTCGCCGCGCGCGAAGACGTCCTCGACGAACCGTGCCAGTTCGGTCCCCTCGCCGCCGTCCTGCGGGTCGTGGAAGTGGATCAGCGCCACGTAGGAACCCGAGGGCAACGCTTCGACGTAGCGCCGCATGATGTCGTGCGGCTTCTCGGAGTCCGGCACGTGGTGCAGCGTGCTGCACTGCATCAGCACGAACGGCCGGTCGAGCTCCAGGTGCTGGACGATCTCCGGGTGGCCCAGCACCTCGTCCGGCTTGGTCAGGTCGGCCATGACGAGGTGGGTCAGCTCGTTCTCCTCGAGCAGCGCGCGACCGTGGGCGGCCACTACCGGGTCGTTGTCGACGTAGACCACCCGCGCGTCCGGGTTCACCCGCTGTGCGGTCTGGTGCGTGTTCTCGGCGCTGGGCAGTCCGGCGCCGAGGTCGAGGAACTGGTCCATTCCCGCCGGGCCGGCGAGGAACCGCGTCGCGCGGATCAGCCACTCGCGGCCGGACCGGGCGAGCTCCTTCATCTGGGGCGCCACCGAGTCGATCTGCGCGAAGACCTGCCGGTCGACCTCGTAGTTGTCCTTGCCACCCAGGAAGCAGTCGTAGACGCGCGCCACGCTCGGCTTGCTGGTGTCGATTACCGCAGGCAGGCCGGCAGCGCCGGTGGCCGATGTCACTCCGTCCGCATTCACGCGCGTCACCGTACCGGAGCAACCACGTGCGGTCACCGGGGCGGAGGCAGCCTTGTCCGTTCCGTTGCGGTTTGCCCACGGCGGAGGCGGTTCGCCGACAATGCCGGCATGCGGCAGGTACTCCAGGTCGTCGAGCTGATCGGCGACGTCCTCGACCGCCAGGCGATCGGCTGCTACCTGCACGGCTCCGGGGTACGGGGCGGACTGCGGCCTGCCAGTGATCTGGACCTGCTCGTGGTGGCCGAGCGCGGTTTGGACACCCGGCAGCGGCGGACGCTGCTCGGCGGGCTGCTCACCCTGTCCGGCTTCTCCGGTGGTGCCCGCCCGATCGAGCTGACCGTGGTGGTCCAGTCCGAGGTGCGCCCGTGGCGGTTCCCGCCGACCGGCGACTTCCTCTACGGGGAATGGCTGCGGGAGGAGTTCGAGGCCGGTGCGCTGCCCCAACCGGAGCCGATGCCGGACCTCGCGCTGCTGGTCACGATGGTGCTGGCCGGTGACCATCCGCTGGCCGGGCCGCCACCGGCGCAGCTCCTCGATCCCGTGCCGCACGCGGACCTGGTGCGGGCGAGCGTGGCGAGCATCCCCGAGCTGCTTGCCGAACTGGACCACGACACCCGCAACGTCGTCCTCACTCTGGCGCGCATCTGGACGACGCTCGCGACCGGGGAGATCCGTTCGAAGGATGCCGCGGCCGACTGGGCGCTCAGGCGACTTCCGCCGGAGCATCGGTCCGTGCCGGCCCATGCCAGAACGCTGTACCTGCAGAGCCGGTACGCCGAGGAGGCCTGGCCGGACGTGGTGCGGGCGCGGGTGGGTCCGGACGTCGCGCGGATGCTCGCCGAGATCGACCGGCTGTCCGGCGGCCGAGGCCGGTGAGGCAGCGTGTGGCCGCGTGGGAAGAATCGCGGCATGGACATCATCGAGTGGTCGGACTTCGAGAAGGTCGAGCTGCGCGTGGGCACCATCGTGGAGGCGGCACCGAACGAGAAGGCCCGCAAACCGGCCTATGTCCTGAAGGTCGACCTCGGTGCGGAACTCGGCCTGCGGACGTCCAGCGCCCAGATCACGGACCACTACGAGCCGGACGCGCTGATCGGCCGGCAGGTGCTGTGTGTCTGCAACTTCGAACCCAAGCGCATCGCGGGCGTGAAGTCCGAGGTGCTGGTGACCGGCGCGCACGATGCCGAGGGCCGTGTGGTGCTGGCCGGCTTCGAGCATCCCGTCCCGAACGGCACCCGCCTGCTCTGATCTGCTCTGACCCGGGCGTTTGCCGGGTGCTCCCACCGGGTACTGCCAGGCGCATGCCACGGAAGGGTGAACGCGGGTGAGCGCGCACGGCGCCGGAGCGTGCTGAGGTCGTCGGCATTCTGGCTGATCCAGACCTCCCTTCCGAGTTGGCCAACGAGCTGCCCGATGTGCTGCCGCTGCTGCTGCGCGGATCGTGGACAAGGCACACGAGCGGGTTCCGCGACACCAAGTGGGATCTGGCGCTCTGCCTCACCGATCTGCCACTGCGACGGGACGACGGCGAGGTGATCGTCGCCGAGCTCGACTGCTCGCGGCGCGTCGCGCTGATCTCGGTGCCCGCGGTGGGCGGGATGAACCTGCGTCGCCGTCTGCACAGCCTGCTCGTTCCGCTGGTCGCCCACCTCCGCGGCCGGCAGCAAGCCGGGGACATCGCCGAACACGGCCGCTACCGCGTCCACAACGGCGAGCAGGACGGAGAAGTCGAGGTCGGGCTGCCGAGCCGAACGGGCATGCTGCGGCTGCTCTCCGGCATGGTCCGGGCCAATCGGCCGTGGCGGCTCGTCGTCGGGCCTGTCCACCGCGCTGGCCGGTGCGCTCACCGGTACGGCGTTCGGGGGCTGCTGTACTCGTGCATCTGGTTGCCGGCCACGGCCATGGGCCCCGTCCGGCTGGCGGGCACGGCGCTGGCCGCCCTCGTGGTGCTGGGGGGTTGGATCATCGTGAACCACAGCCTGTGGGAGCGCCGTCCGGGGAACCCGCGCGTCGCGGCGCGCGACGTACGGCTGCGCAACGCGGGCACCGTCGCCACCGTCGGCGTGGAACGCTCGTCTTCTTCTCCGCCCTGTTCACCGTGGCGCTCGCCGCGGCCGGGCTCATCATCCCGCCGGATTTTCTGGCGACCAACCTCGGCCGGCCGCGCCCCTGTCCGACTACCTGGCGATCGGCCTGATGGCGAGCACACTCGGCACGGTCGCGGGCGCGGTCGGCTCCGGGCTGGACGACGACACGACCGTCCGGTAGGCGACCTACGGCTACCGGGAACAGGAGCGGCGCCGGCCGGTTCAACAGCGGCAGGAGCAGCCGGAGACGTGAGGCGTCTGCCAGGTGCGCGCATCCGGTCGGCTGGCTAGGCTCGCCGCGCATGGTGACCCTGGCTGCTGCGAAACGTCTCGTGACGTTCGTCGACGTCGACGATCAGGCGTCCGGCACCGTCTCGGTGTCCGCGCGGCTGGAGCTGGAGCTCGCCGACGGACGCCGGGTGGTGCTGCTGGACGACCGCGGTTGGGGCACGTCCGGCAGCTGGGCTGCGACGTCGGCGCACGAGATGCGCGAAACCGCGCGCGTGGTGGTCGGTCCCGATGAGCCGTTCGACGGCCGCTCACACGAGGACATGGCCGCCGACCACTGGGCGTCACTGCAACGGGAAGCGCGGCAGCAGGGCGTGGCCGTGGGCGAGCTCCGGACACTGCCACACGACGTCGTGCTCAGCCGGGAGGTCCTCGCGCGGCTCTCGGACGGTGGCACCTCAGGACGACCCTGATCGACCTGCGAAGACGCCGGCGCCGATCTAGCGTTGGCGCATGACACCGGCGCCCGACGACGGATCCAGGCGGCAACACCTCGCCGTGAACCCCGTTTTCGCGGCCGAACCCGCGCACATCCCGCGCAACAACCTGCCCCTCGAGGATCTCGATCCTGCCGTGGCGTACCAGATCGTCCACGACGAGCTGATGCTCGACGGCAACGCGCGGCTGAACCTGGCGACGTTCGTGACGACGTGGATGGAGCCCGGCGCCGAACGGCTGATGGCCGAGTGCTTCGACAAGAACATGATCGACAAGGACGAGTACCCGCGCACGGCCGCGCTCGAGCAGCGCTGTGTGCGGATCCTCGCCGACCTGTGGCACGCGCCACGGACCGACGACGTCGCCGGGTGCTCGACCACCGGGTCCAGCGAGGCGTGCATGCTCGCCGGCCTCGCGTTGAAGCGGCGCTGGCAGCACGCGCGGCGGGCGGCCGGGCTGCCCACGGACCGGCCGAACATCGTCATGGGCGTCAACGTGCAGGTGTGCTGGGAGAAGTTCGCCAACTACTTCGACGTCGAGGCCCGCCTCGTGCCCATGGAGGGCGAGCGGTTCCACCTCGACGCCGAGCAGGCCGCCGCCCACTGCGACGAGAACACGATCGGCGTCGTCGCCGTGCTCGGCTCGACGTTCGACGGCAGCTACGAGCCGGTCGCCGAGATCTGCACCGGCCTGGACCGGCTGGAAACCCGACGCGGCTGGGACATCCCGGTGCACGTCGACGGCGCGTCCGGCGCGATGATCGCCCCGTTCTGCGACCCGGACCTCGTGTGGGACTTCCGGTTGCCGCGCGTGGCGTCGATCAACACCTCGGGCCACAAGTACGGGCTCGTCTACCCCGGGGTCGGCTGGGTCGTGTGGCGGGAGCCGGCGGCGCTGCCGGAGGATCTGGTGTTCCGCGTGAACTACCTCGGCGGCGACATGCCGACGTTCGCGCTCAACTTCTCCCGGCCCGGCGCGCAGGTGGTGGCGCAGTACTACACGTTTCTGCGGCTCGGGTTCGAGGGCTACCGTCGGGTGCAGCAGACGTGCCGGGACGTGGCGACGTCACTGGCCGCGCGGATCGGTGAGCTCGGGCCGTTCCGCCTGCTGACTACAGGTGCCGAACTGCCGGTGTTCGCGTTCACACTGCACGACGACGTCAGCGGCTACTCGGTGTTCGACGTCTCGGCGCAGCTGCGGGAATCCGGCTGGCTCGTGCCGGCGTACACGTTCCCGGACAACCGCACGGACCTGGCGGTGCTGCGCATCGTCGTGCGCAACGGCATGTCCCACGACCTCGCCGACCTGCTGCTCGACGACCTGCGCGCCGCCCTCGGCCGGCTTTCGCGGCAGGACAAGCCGTTGCGTGGTGGCGAGTCCGCGTCGTTCGCCCACGGCACGGAATCGGGTCCGCGGCGTTGACTGACCGGGGCAACGCGTCGCATCCCTTACAGTGGTACATATGTCGGATTTGGGAACTTTCGCGGTTCCTGGATCGTCGACTGGTGACTGCACCATTCGGTCGGTCGGCACGAAACAGAGAGGACGATGGACCCCTACCGAAGTACCACCCGCGCCACTCCTGAGCCGATCGGATCGGGGGTGGCGCGATGACCGTGGTCACCATCCTCCTCGGCATGCTCGTCGTGCTCCTCCTCACTGCCGCCACCGGCTATTTCGTGGCGCAGGAGTTCGCCTACATGGCGGTGGACCGTTCCCGGCTCAAGGCCCGCGCCGCCGACGGGGACGCGGGCGCGCAGCGGGCGCTCGGCATCACCCGGCGCACGTCGTTCATGCTCTCCGGTGCCCAGCTCGGCATCACCGTCACCGGCCTGCTGGTCGGTTATGTCGCGGAGCCACTCATCGGTGCCGGTGTCGGGTCGCTGCTCGGTGGGGTCGGGATCCCGACGGGTGTGGGGATCGCACTGGGCACCGTGTTCGCCCTGTTGTTCTCCACCGTCGTGCAGATGGTCTTCGGTGAGCTCTTCCCGAAGAACCTGGCCATCGCCAAACCGGAGCCGGTCGCTCGCTGGCTCGCATGGTCGACACACGTCTACCTCGCCGCCTTCGGCTGGCTCATCAAGCTGTTCGACCACTCGTCGAACCTGTTGCTCAAGGCTTTGCGGATCGAGCCGGTGCACGACGTGGAACACGCGGCGACGCCCAAGGACCTGGAGCGCATCGTCGCCGAGTCCCGCGCGAGCGGCGACCTGCCCGGGGAGTTGTCCACATTGCTGGATCGTGCGCTGGACCTGCACGAGCGCGACGCCGAGCACGCCATGATCCCGAGGCCTCGAGTCGCCACGGTGCCCTCCGACGCCACCCTCGCCGATGTCGCGGAACTCATGGCGGCGGGCCATTCGCGTTACCCCGTGCTCGGCGACGACGTGGACGACGTTCGCGGCATCGTGTGCCTGAAGGACGTGCTCGCCCTCGACCCGGCCGAGCGGAGTGCCCGGCTGGTGCGCGACATCGCCCGCCCGCCGACCATGGTCCCCTCGTCACTCCCGCTCCGGGACGTGCTCACCGCCCTGCGCGGCGACGGCGAACAGCTGGCGTGCGTCATCGACGAGTACGGCGGGTTCGCCGGAGTCATCACCGTCGAGGACATCGCCGAGGAGCTCGTCGGCGAGATCGCCGACGAGCACGACCTACCCGGGGCCGACACCGTCCGCCTGCCTGACGGGAGCTGGGTCGTCGACGGTGGCATGCACGTCGACGAGGTGGAACGGTTGCTCGGCCACGAGCTGCCCCAGGGTGACTACGAAACGATCGGCGGCCTCGTGATCACCGAGCTCGGCACGCTGCCCTCGCCCGGCGACGCGGTGACGGTCGCGCTGCGGCTGCCACCAGGCGCCGACGAGGATGCCGAACCCGTCCGGCTCAGCGCGACCGTGGGCACCGTCGACCGCAGGGTTCCGGCTCGGGTGCGGCTTCACCTCGACCCGGACGCCGAGGAGGTGACCTCGTGAGTGGAATGAGCCCCTGGCTCGCCATGGCCGTCTCCGCCGGGATCATCGCGCTCAGCGCGTTCTTCGTCGCGGTCGAGTTCGCGCTCGTCGCCGCGCGCCGCTACCGGCTCGAGGAAGCGGCAGGCACCAGCGTGTCCGCCCGCGCCGCATTGCGCAGTGCCCGCGAGCTGTCGTTGCTGCTGGCCGGATCACAGCTGGGCATCACCCTCTGCACGCTCGCGCTCGGCGCGATCGCCAAACCCGCTGTGCACGACATGCTCACGCCGATCATGGAGGCCTGGGGACTGCCTGCCGCCACCGCGGACGTGATCGCGTTCGTGCTCTCGCTGGTGGTCGTCACGTTCCTGCACCTGGTGGTGGGCGAGATGGCGCCCAAGTCGTGGGCGATCGCCCACCCGGAGCGCTCGGCGACGCTCCTGGCGCTGCCGATGCGCGGGTTCATGTGGTTCACGCGGCCGTTACTGATCCTGCTCAACGGTGTCGCGAACTGGTGCCTGCATCGAGTCGGCGTCCAGGCCGTCGACGAGGTCGCCGAAGGCCACACTCCCGACGACCTGCGTCAGCTCGTCGAGCACTCGGCGAGTGCGGGCGCGCTCGATGCCGACCGGCGCGAGCAGCTCACCACCGCGTTGGACCTCCGGACGCGTCGGGTCCGCGACATCATGCGCCCGCGTGAGGACGTCGTCGGCGTTCCTGCGGCGGCATCGGTCGCCGAGGTCCAGCAGACCTCGCGGGACAGCGGGCATCTCCGGCTCGTCGTCCACGGGGACGACGGTCGGGCGGCAGGCATCGTCCATGTCCGCGACACGCTCACCCGCCCGGCGGGCACCACGGCGGCGGAACTGATGCGTCCGCTGCTGAGCCTGCCCGCCGATACGCCAGTGGACAGCGCGCTCACCACCATGCGGGAGCGTCGCAACCATCTCGCCGTCGCCACCGAGGACGGAGCGGTCGTCGGCCTGGTCACTATGCAGGACCTGCTCGACGAGTTGCTCACCGCGGCCTAGCCCGTCCGCGGCCGGGACTGTGGACTAGCCGACACTTCGACCGCATTCCCGCGTGAGGGAGCGTGCAGCGGGGTAGCCGGGGCCCGGATGATCACGGGTTCGCGAGGAGGCTGGTGTCCGCGGTAGTGACGCAGCAGTGGCCGGTCGGCTGGGCGGTCACGGTGTTCGTGGCCGCCGCCGCGGTGACGGTGCTGTGCAGTGTCCGGCTGGCCGCACTGGGCGATGCGCTGGCGGACCGTACCGGCTGGGGCGAGGCGCTGTTCGGTGCCGTGTTCTTCGGGCTGGCGACGTCGTTGTCCGGCATCGTCATGACCGGGGTGAGCGCGGCCGGAGATCAGCCCGAGCTGGCCTATGGCAACGCTGTCGGCGGCATCGCCGCGCAGACGCTGGCGATCGTGGTGGCCGATGCGGCGTATCGGCGCGTGAATCTGGAACACGCGGCGGCCTCTCCCAACAATCTCCTGTTCGGGTGCCTGCTCATCGTGCTGCTCAGCACGGCGCTACTGGCCTCCTTCAGCCCGGACCTCACCGTGGCCGGTGTGCATCCGGCTTCGGCCGTCATGGTCGTCTTCTACATCGGTGGGCTGGCCCTGATTCGCGACCGGCAGGAGCCGATGTGGCGTGCGGTTCGCACCAGCGAGACCAAATCGGACGAACCGGAGGACCACGGTCCGCTGAGCAGCCGCGGGCTGGGGACGCTGTGGGGCGAGTTCGTGGCGGTCGCGGCGGTGATCGTCGTCGGCGGCTGGGCAGTCGCGCAGGCGGCCGACAGCCTGGTCTCGGCCACCGGGTTGAGTGCCGGCGTGGTCGGTGCCGTGTTCATGGGGATCGTCAACGCCCTGCCGGAAACCGTCACCGCGCTGGCGGCCGTCCGCCGAGGAGCGGTGACACTCGCCATCGCCGGCGTGGTGGGCGGCAACAGCCTCGACGCGCTCAACCTTGTCGTCGGCGACGTCGCGTTCTCCGGCGGGTCGCTCTACCACGCCGCCAGCCCCGATCAGCTGTTCACCACCACGGCCGCGCTGCTCATGACGGCGGTCCTGCTCGGTGGACTGCTCGTTCGGCAACGGAAAGGGTGGTGGCGGCTCGGATTCGACGGCATCGTGCTGGTGGTCATCTATGCGGCCAGCGTGCTGACGCTGTCCTTCTGACGCCGCGATCGGCCGGGCCGGACGGTTTGCTCCTCCCGAGCGCGTTCTGCTTGGCTGTTCGCCGTGTCGAGGTTCGATGACCCGGCCTGCTACGGCGAGGCATGGGCGCCGGTGTACGACGATCAGTTCGACGGTTCCGATGTGTCGCCCGCAGTCGACTTCCTCGCCGACCTCGCACCCGGCGGACCGGCGTTGGAACTGGCGATCGGAACCGGCCGGGTGGCGCTACCGCTGGCGGAGCGCGGGGTCGACGTGGCCGGCGTCGATTCGTCGGAGGCGATGGTGGCGCGGTTGCGGGAGAAGCCGGGTGGGCAGGCCATCCCCGTCACCATCGGCGACATGGCGGAGCTTCCCGTCCGCGGGTCGTTCCGGCTGGTGTATCTGGTGGCCAACAGCCTCTTCGCGTTGCTCACCCAGGCCAGGCAGGTCGAGTGTTTCCGGGCCGCTGCCCGCGTGCTCGCGCCCGGCGGGTCGTTCGTGCTCGAGTGTTTCGTCCCGGATCCCGGGCGGTTCGACCGCCGCGTACGGACGCTCTCGGTCGGCGAGAACTCGGCCAGCTACGAAGTCGCCCAGCACGATGCGGTAGACCAGCGCGTGTTCGCCCAGCACGTGACCGTGGACGAACGAGGACACCACCTGCGGCCACTGGCGATCCGCTACGCGTGGCCGAGCGAACTCGACCTCATGGCACAGCTGGCCGGGCTCCGGCTCGGACAGCGGCACGCCGACTGGGACCGCAGACCGTTCGATGCCTCCGCCACCAAACACATCTCGGTCTACCGCCCGCGGTGACCGATGTGGACGCCTCAGGCCGGAACACCGCCCGGTACGCCGTTCTGCACCACGAAGCTCGCGCGTGTACTGATCGGTGCGTCCGGCCGTGACACGTACGGCAGCACACGGAAGTCGTTGACGAGCTCGTCCGGGGTCACCGTGACCCGGCAATAGCCGCGCTGGAAGTTGCAGAACTTCATGTGCGGATTGGCCCGGAGGTAGTCCTCGCCGACCGGGAGCATGTCGGCACCGTCGCGACCACTGCTGATCGACGTGCCGACGATCTCGGTGCCCACGACCGGCGAATCGGGGTCCTGGTAGTCGGCCTTGAGGTCCATGAAGTAGTTACTGTGCCGGTCACCGGTCACCACGACGAGGTTGTCGACCTCACGTCGATGGGCCTCGGTGAGCAACCGGTCGCGCTCCACGACATAGGCATCCCATGAATCGGCGAACCAGTGCTGGACTTCGTCGTCGGGGTTGCGGTCCAGCTGGGCCATCGGCAACTGGTTGCCGATGATCTGCCAGCGCGCCTGCGAGGATGAGAAACCCTCGATGAGCCAATCGGCCTGCTTGCCGCCGAGCATGGTCGCGTCCGGGTCGAGGCGGCCGTCGCGCGTGGACCGGTACTGCCGCGAGTCCAGCATCGTGAAGTCGGCCAGGGTGCCGTAGGAGAGCCTGCGGTGGATGCGGACGTCCGGGCCGGACGGCATCTGCGTGTGCCGCAGCGGCTGGTTCTCGTACATGGCCTGGAACGCGGCGGCCCTGCGCCGCAGGAAGACCGCGGGATCCTGATCCGGCTCACTGTCCGATTTGGACCTGTCTTCGCTCCAGCCGTCCTCGACCTCGTGGTCGTCGAAGGTGACGATCCAGGGGCACAAGGCGTGCGCCGACTGGAGGTGCCGATCGGATTTGTACAGCGAGTACTGCAGCCGGTAGCCGGTGAGGTCTACGGTCTCGCCGAGCATGTACTCCGGTAGCGGTTTGCCGTCGTGGTCGGCGGTGAACCCGTACGCCTCCTCGTAGATGTAGTCGCCGAGGTGCAACACCAGGTCGAGGTCCTCCTCGGCCATGCGCTGGTACGCCGTGTAGTGGCCGCCGTGATAGCTCTGGCAGGAGGCGACGGCGAAAGCCAGGGACGAGGGCATCGTGGCGAGGGCGGGTGCGGTGCGGGTCCGGCCGACCGGTGACAGCTCGTTGCCGACGCGGAAGCGGTACCAGTAGTGCCTGCCCGGTTCGAGTCCGTGGACCTCGGGATGCACCGAGTGGCCGAGTTCCGGCGTGGCGAACGCGGTACCCGCCTTGACCACGTCGGCGAACCGCTCGTCGGTGGCGACCTGCCACAGCACCGGGATGATCTTGTCCGGCATACCGCCCTTGCCGTCGGAAGCGAACGGATCCACGGCCAGCCGGGTCCACAGCACGACACCGTCCGGTGCCGGATCGCCGGACGCGACGCCCATCGTGAACGGGTAGCCGCCCAGTCGTGGCGCCGCGGAGACACTGGCGTCCCACCACCCGGTGCCGAGCAGGACGGCTGCGGCACCGGCACCGGAGGCACCGAGGAACCGGCGGCGGCTGAACGACGAGCGACGAGACATGGGCTTCCTTCACGGCCGGACTGTAGTTGCCGCAAGATCGTCAGCGCGCCAGTTGGCCACCGCGGAACGCGGTCATGGCGTACCGGTCACGATTACGCCACGGCCGGCGTGGTGCCTCAGGTTCGGCTCCGGAACAGGTCGTCGATCAGTCCGGCAACCCGGTCCGGTGCGGGATCTTTCGCGACCATCGCGCTCATGGCCTGGGCCTGTGGCGTCGTCGGCAGGTACCCGACCAGCAGCATGGGCAGCAACAGGCGTCGGACGAGCAGATCCCGCGCCGAGGTGGACCCCGGCCTCCGGACGACCGCGACGTTCACGCGGATCGCGTGCTCGTTGCCGGGCGGAACACCCGGCCGGTCGGTCTCGATGGCGGCGAACCGGAACCCGTGCGCGAGGTTGCACGCAGCACAGTCCCTCGGTCCACGGCCCATCCGGTCGCCACAGTCGTCGCAGACGATCCGGTCGAGGGCGCCGTCCACCACGCGCCAGTCGTGCCGATCCGGTTCCGCCGCCACGATCCCGGCGAGCTCGGTTTCCGATTCCGCACCGAAATCGGCGCAGAACCGTCGCCATTCGTCCTCGACGATGTCGTCCACCAACGCCCGGCACCGGGCGCAGTCCGGCGCGCCGGCGTACTCGTAGCCGCCACATTCACGGCATCGGATCGGCTCGGCACCGACTGCGGGTCTCATGCGCTCATCGTCCCGTCAGGCGGCGATGGGCGCGATCGGATTTTCCGAATGGGCGGGTGCGAGACGCTCGCGCGCCGGCTTGCGGGACACTGACCACCCGGCGCGTGCCGGCGCTCCGGCGGGACAACAGGAGGCGGGTTCTCCGTATCGGGAATACTTTCCGGCTATGGGAAGGCATCCGTCTCAGGACCGGCTGACGATCGAGCCCGACGACCTCACCCGTCAGCCGGTTCGGGAGCTGATCGCCGAACACCTCGCCGACATGCACGCCACCTCACCCGCCGAAAGCGTGCACGCGCTGGACCACGCGGCGTTGCAGGAACCCGAGGTGTCGTTCTGGACGTCGTGGAGCGATGGGACCCTGCTCGGGTGTGCCGCTCTGAAGGAACTGTCCCCCTTCGAAGGTGAGATCAAGACGATGCGAACCAGGCGGGAAGCCCGCGGTCGCGGCGTGGCCTCGCACCTGCTCACCTTCCTGATCGACGAGTCCCGCAGGCGCGGCTATCACAGGATCAGCCTGGAGACCGGGAGCCAGGACTTCTTCGCCCCCGCCCGGCGCCTCTACGCCCGGCACGGATTCACCCCGTGCCCGCCGTTCGCCGACTACCAGGCGGACCCCAACAGCGTGTTCATGACCCTCCGCCTCTCCGAGGAGTCCACTGCGGACGGTTGACACCCGCCGCCCGCCACCGGCACGTGCGCTCAACCCGTGGCCGGGGCGAGCGTGTACTCCTCCGGGGCGAGCTCGGCGGCGAGTTCGCGCAGCAGCGCGCCGATCTCGGCGAGACGTTCGGGCGTCATGCGCTCGGCGGGTCCGGTGACACTGATCGCGACGTCCTGCGAGGTCGTGGAGGTGAGGGCGATCCCGACGCAGGCGATACCGGATTCGTTCTCCTGGTTCTCGATCGCCCACCCCAGGGCGCGCGCGGCGGCGACCGCGTCGCGGAAACGCCGGTCGAGCGTGGACTGCGTGTGGTCGGGGTCGGCTTCCTCGACATAGCTGGTCATGAGCGCGTCGCTCTGGGGTGCCGAGGCGACGAGCGCGCGCCCCAGGGCCGTGGTCGCGATGTGCGCACGACGGCCGACGCGTGACCACACCCGGACGGAGCGCTCCGGTTCGATCTTGTCGAGATAGACGACGCGGCGCCCGTCGAGCACGCCGAGGTGGACGAGTTCCTCCGTCCGGCGCGAGAGTTCGAGCAGCAGCGGCCGGAAGAGCAGAGGGAGGTTGTCACCGGCCCCGAAGGTCCGCACCATCCGCCGGAGCGCCTCGCCGAGGACGTAGTTGCGGTCCTCGCCGTCGCGGGTGACGTAGTCGCGGTGCGCGAGGCCGCGGAGCAGCCGGTGGACCGACCCCTTGTTGATGCCCGTGCGGGCCGCTATCTCGCCGAGCGGGAGCCCCTCCGGGCCGGCGGCCGCGACCGTCTCGAGCACGAGGAGCGCGCGATCGAGACTGGTGACGGGTGGTGTGTCCGATGTGGCTTCGGTCTCCATGGCCCCATTCTCGTCCGGCTCGATCTTGCGTTGCGCTGAACGCGAGTTTAGCTTGTGTTCTGCTCTGCAAAACGATCGGTTCATATGGCGAAACGCGTGAACTGTAGCCCTCTGCGTCGCGGAAGGACAAGGACGTCATGACACAGCCACTCGGCCGGGAGAGTGTGCCCGCGGGCTCGCTCATCGGAGCATCCGCCCCGGACCGGACGGGAATCGTCCACCTCGGCCTGGGCAACTTCCATCGCGCCCACGGTGCCGTCTACACCGCGCGGGCGATGGCCGCCGCCGGCGGGAACTGGGGCATCCGCGGCTTCGCCCACTCCTCGGACCGGATCGTCGGCCCCATGCGGGCTCAGGACAACGTCTACTCGATCCTCCAGCTCACCGAACACGGCGCAGAGGCGGGTGTCGTCGACGTCCACCGCGACACCGGCGTCGCCGTCCACGACCCGGAGGCGGTCGTGGACGCCATCGCGGATCCGGCTCACCGCATCGTCACGCTCACCGTCTCCGAGAACGGGTACACGCGCGACCCCGCGACCGGCCGCCTGGCGCTCGACCATCCCGAGGTCGCGGCGGACCTCGCCGCCGACTCGACGCCGCGCACCTCCGTCGGCATGCTCGCCCGTGGCCTCGAGAAACGCGCCGCCTCGGGCGAAGGCTTCGCCGTCCTCTCCTGCGACAACCTCCAGTCCTCCGGCGACGTCACCAGGGCCGTGGTCGACGAGTTCCTGCGGGCCGCCGACGTGAGCGACGACGTGCTCTCCTTCGTCTCCACCTCGGTGTCGTTCCCCAACGCGATGGTCGACCGCATCGTGCCGAAGAGCACCGAGGAACACACGCGCCTCGTCGCGGACCTCCTCGGCGTCGAGGATCGCTGCCCCGTTCCCGCCGAGGACTTCACGATGTGGGTGCTCGAGGACGACTTCGCCGGCGGCCGGCCCGCCTGGGACCTCGCGGGCGCCACCTTCTCCGACGAGATCGAGGCCTACGAGATGGTGAAGCTGCGGCTGCTCAACGGCTCGCACTCACTGATCGCCTACCTCGGCATCCTCTCCGGTGCGCCGACGATCGACATCGCATGGAGCCAAGACTTCGTGCGCGACGCCGTTCTCGGCGGGATCGCCGACGACTACCTCCCGACGTTCACCCCGCCCACGGGATTCGACGCCGAGGCCTACGTGTCCCAGTTGGACGCCCGGTGGCGCAACCCGCTCATCGGGCACGCGACCACGCAGGTGGGCACCGACGGCTCGGTCAAACTCCTCCAGCGCATGCCGGACGCGGCGCTCTTCCACCTCCGGCGCGGACACGTGCCGCACCACCTCGCACTGTGCACAGCCGCCTGGATCGCGTGCGTGGCCCCGCCCACGGGCTTCAACCCGCACCCGCTCGCCGCACGGATCGTCGAACCGGCACGGGACCGGCTCGCGGCGGCCGTCGACGGGGCCGTGACCGTGCTCGACCACGTACGCCGAATCGTGAACGGCGGCTTCTTCCCGGACGCCCTGGCCGCACAGGAAGTGTTCACCGCCCGCGTGGCCGAACTGCTCACCCTCATCACCCGCGACGGTGTGCGAGCCGCGGCCGCCGACGTCGCCTCCGCCCGCTGACCGCCAGGAGCTGATGACCGATGAAAGGCCTGTTCATCCACGGTCCCGAGGACATGCGCCTCGAGGACGTCGCCGTCCCCGAGCCCGGCCAGGGCGAGGTGCTGCTGCGCGTGCGCTACGTCGGCATCTGCGGCTCGGACCTGCACTACTACTTCCACGGCAGGAACGGTGAGAACGTCGTGCGCGAACCGTTCACCCCGGGGCACGAGTTCTCCGCGACCGTCGAGGCTGACCCCAGCGGGGAGTGGCCGCCGGGGACGCCGGTGACGGTGCACCCCGCGCGATACGGCACTCCGGTGAAAGGGCTCGCGGACCGTCCCCACCTGTGGCCGGGCGGCGACTACCTCGGCAGCGCCGCCGACCTTCCCCACCGCCAGGGCGCCGCGGCGGAGTACGTGCTCGTCGAGAAGCACATGCTCCGCGCGTTACCCGACGGGCTGTCACTGCGGGACGCGGCGCTCGCTGAGCCCCTCGGCGTCGCGCTGCACGCCCTCACGATCGCCGGCGACGGCTGCGGGAATCTCGGCGACCGCGCCCTCGTGCTCGGCGCCGGTCCCGTGGGTCTCCTTGTCGTCGCGGCCCTCGTCGCCCGAGGTGTCGAGCACGTGGC
This sequence comes from Prauserella oleivorans, assembly GCF_042685745.1. NCBI lineage: Bacteria > Bacillati > Actinomycetota > Actinomycetes > Pseudonocardiales > Pseudonocardiaceae > Prauserella > Prauserella oleivorans. The sequence goes on from NZ_JBHUNT010000001.1 coordinate 714,547, forward strand.
CGTCGGGGACATCCACAAACCTGCCCTGGAGCGGTCCCGCGCGCTCGGTGCCCACGAGACGTTCCTCGTCGGGACCGACGACATCCCGGCGACGGCGTACCCCGTCGTGTTCGAGTGCTCGGCGGCGCCCGCCTCCCTCACCCAGGCGATCGCCTCGGCGGCTCGGGCCGGTGTCGTCATCCAGGTGGGGATGCTCGCCGACGCGGCGATCGGCGTGAATCTCGCCCCGCTCGTGTCGAAGGAGGTGCAGCTGCGCGGCACGTTCCGCTTCTCGACGGAGATCGACGAGGCCGTGGACATGCTCGCGGCCAACCCCTCGATCTCCCAGGTCGTCACGCACGTCCTGCCCGCAGCCGAGGCGGTGGAGGCGTTCGCCATCGCCAAGGACTCCGCCGCCTCCGGCAAGGTCCTCCTCGAGTTCTGACCCCGCCCTCCCCGATCGACGGCACCGACGAGGGTGCCACCACCCACGAAGGAACAACGATGTCCACTTCAACCCCACCGCCCGAGACCGGCACCACCAACGCCACCCCGGCCCAGCGCAGCACCGGCGACCTCGCCCGCGCCGCGATGTCCGGGTGGCTCGGCACCGCGCTCGAGTTCATGGACTTCCAGCTGTACTCGCTCGCGGCCGGGCTCGTCTTCGGTCAGCTCTTCTTCACCGGCAGCAGCCCGGCCATCGCCGTCGTCTCCGCGATGGCGACCTACGCGGTCGGCTACGTCGCCCGGCCCGTGGGCGCCTGGTATTTCGGACGGCTCGGCGACCGCGTCGGCCGCACCAAGGTCCTGTTCATCACGATCGCGCTGATGGGCGGTGCGACGACACTCATCGGCGCGCTGCCGACCGTCCACGACATCGGCATCCTCGCGCCGATCCTACTCGTAGTGCTGCGCCTGGTGCAGGGCTTCGGCGCCGGTGCGGAGATCTCGGGCGCCGGCGTGATGCTCGCCGAGTACGCGCCGGCCAGGCGCCGCGGCATCATCGCCTCGCTCGTCGCCCTCGGCACGAACTGCGGCACCCTCGGCGCGTCGGCGATCTGGGGCATCCTCGTCGCGGTGCTGTCGGAGGAACAGCTGCTCGCCTGGGGCTGGCGGATCCCGTTCCTCGGCAGCGCCGTGATCCTGCTGTTCGCCGTGTGGGTTCGGTTGCGGCTCAAGGAAAGCCCGGTGTTCGAGGAGAGCCCGCACGTCACCGACGGGGTGGCACTCACCACGGAGGAGATCCGGGAGAAGGCGCAGCGGGAGAACGACACGCCGATGCTCGAGGCGCTCGAGCAGAAGCAGTGGCGCGCCATGGTGCCCGCGTTTCTCCTGCGGTTCGGGCAGGCGGGGAACTCGGGTCTCCTGCAAACCTACATGGTCTCGTTCATCACCGTCACGCTCGCGATGTCCGACTCGGTGGCCACCAGCGTCGTCATCGTGTCGTCCCTGTGCGCGTTCGTCACGGTGCCGATCGTCGGCGCGCTCGGCGACAAGTTCGGCCGTCGCCGCATGTACCAGGTGATGAGCGTGATCTCGCTGATACTCATCGTGCCGACCATGATGGCGATCGCTGGAGCGGACGTGCCGCAGGTGTTCATCGGCTACATCGTGATGCACAACGTGTCGGTGATGGCGCTGGCCTCGCTGGAGAACCTCACGCTGCCCGAGATCTTCGGCTCGCGCCACCGGTACGCCGCGACCGGTGTCATCCGGGAGATCGCCGCGATGATCGCCACCGGCATCGGGCCGGTCATCGCTGCCGCATGGGTCGCCGCCACGACCGGATCGTGGATCCCGGTCGCGGTGCTGCTCGGGTTCTTCACGATCTGCCCGCTCATCGCGACACTGCTCATGCCCGAGGTGGCCGGCCGCGACCTCAAGGACCCGCGCAACGCCGTCTGATCCGCAACATCCACTTTAGACACTCACGTCCCGGAGGAAGCGACCACCGTGAGCATCTCGACCGTCGACATCATCGTCACCAGCCCCGGACGCAACTTCGTCACCCTCAAAATCGTCACCTCCGACGGTGTCGTCGGGTGGGGTGACGCGACGCTCAACGGGCGCGAACTCGCCGTCGCTTCCTACCTCCGGGACCACATCGCGAGCACCCTCATCGGCCGCGACGAGGACCGCGTCGAGGACACGTGGCAGTACCTGTACCGCGGCGCGTACTGGCGCCGCGGGCCCGTGACGATGGCCGCGATCGCCGCTGTCGACATGGCGCTGTGGGACATCAAGGCGAAGAAGGCGGGCGTTCCGCTCTACCAGCTGCTCGGCGGGGCGAGCCGCGAGAAGATCCGCGTCTACGCACACGCCTCCGGCAACGACTACGCGGCGCTGTCCTACTCGATCCGCGCGTACCTGGCCGAGGGCTACACCGCGATCCGGATCCAGACGGGGGTTCCGGGCCTCAAGTCCGTGTACGGCGTCTCCCCGACCGCGAAGCCCGGCCAGAAGTACGACTACGAACCCGCGCACCGGGCCGCCGACGGAAGTGCCGCCACCCGCCCCGAGGAGGAGGAATGGGACACGCCCGCCTACCTGCGACACGTTCCCTCGGTCTTCGAGAAGGTGCGGGAGGAGTTCGGGCCCGAGCTGCGGCTGCTCCACGACGGTCACCACCGCATGTCGCCGATCGAAGCGGCCAGATTGGCGAAATCGCTCGAACCGTACGACCTCTTCTGGCTCGAAGACGCCACGCCCGGCGAGGACCCGGAGGCGTTCCGGCTCATCCGGCAGCACAGCACGACGCCGCTGGCCACGGGTGAGGTGTTCAATTCCGTCCACGACTACCAGACGCTCATCACCGGACGGCTCATCGACTACGTGCGTTCGGCGCCCACGCACACAGGCGGTGTCACGGGGATGAAAAAGCTGCTCGACTTCGCCGGCATCTACGGAATCCGTTCGGGCATCCACGGGCCGACCGATGTCTCGCCGATCGGCATGGCGGCCGCGCTCCACCTCGACCTGGCGATCCACAACTTCGGCATCCAGGAGTACATGCCGCACAGCGACCTCACGCTCGAGGTGTTTCGTACGTCGTACACGTTCGACCGTGGTTTCCTCCACCCCGGCGACAGCCCGGGCCTCGGCGCGGAACTCGACGAGGAACGCGCCGCGGCTCACCCGTACACCGCCGCCTACCTTCCGGTGAACCGCCTGCTCGACGGCACCGTGCACGACTGGTGAGTCCAGAGAGGACAGACAGCATGAGCCAGCGCCAGACACTGCCACAGCGGACGGCCGCCGCCCGCCTCATCGTCGTCATTCGCGGTGAGAGCGCGGCGGATTACGTACCGGTGATCGACACCATGATCGAGGCGGGCGTGCGGAGTTTCGAGCTCACCCTCACCACACCTCGGACGTTCGCCGCGCTGCCCGGGCTCGTCGAGCGCTACGGGGCTAGGGCCGACATCGGGATCGGCACCGTGACCCGGCCGGTGGATGTCGACGCCGCCGTCGACGGGGGCGCGCATTACCTCGTCACCCCCGTCTCCGACCTCACTGTCGTCGATCGCGCCCTCGAACGCGACATCGCCATCGTCCCCGGCGGGCTCACTCCTACCGAGCTCTTCTCGACGTGGAACCGTGGAGTCGCCGCGGTGAAGCTGTTCCCGGCAGGGCAGGTAGGCGCCGGCTACCTCAAGGATCTGCGCGGTCCGTTCCCGGACCTCACCGTCATCCCGTCCGGAGGAGTGGACCTCGAAGCGGCGCGGGCCTGGCTCTCCGCCGGTGCGGCGGCGGTCAGCGTCGGTGGTCCGCTCCTCGGGGACGCGCTCAAGGGTGGTGAGCTCGGCGCCCTCGCGGCGCGGGCACGCCGGTTCGTCGAGGTGTGCGCCGGGAGTGATACCGAATGACGGTGCGGGTGCTCACCCTCGGCGAGACGATGGGTCTGTTCACTGGAGGGCGGATCGGTTCGTTCGCGCACGTGTCCGAGGCGCAGGTGGGGATCGGTGGCGCGGAGACGAACGTCGCCGTCAGCCTGAGCCGGCTGGGCGTGCCGGTGACGTGGATCGGACGGGTCGGTGACGACTCGCTGGGCAGGCGGATCGTGCGGGAGATCCGCGGCGAGGGCGTCGACGTGCGGGCTCACCTCGACCCCGACGCGGCGACGGGCCTGATGCTCAAGGAGCTCACGGGACCGGGGACGGCGCGGGTGTACTACTACCGGGCCGGATCGGCCGGTTCCCGCCTGGCGTCGGCGGACGTGCCGGCGGGCCTCGTGGAGAGTGCCGGGCTCGTGCACCTCACGGGCATCACGCCGTTGCTCTCGGATTCCGCACGCGAGACGTGCCTCTCCGTGGTGCGGCGGGCGAAAGCCGCTGGGGTGCGCATCAGCTTCGATGTGAACTACCGGTCGACGCTCGCTCCCGCCCACGTCGCCGCGGAGGTGCTGGGCGAGCTGGTCGCGGAGGCGGACCTCGTGTTCGGCTCCCCCGAGGAACTCGCGCAGGTGGTCCCCGGTGCCGGGACGCAGGAGATCGACGCGCTGGCCCGCGCGCTCGATCCCGGCGGCGCGCGCGAGATCGTCGTGAAGCGAGGCGCCGACGGCGCGTCGGCCTACGCCGACGGCTCCGTCATCCACGCCCCGGGCCATCGCATCGAGGTGGTCGACACCGTCGGTGCCGGGGATGCGTTCGTAGCGGGGTACCTCAGCGGTGACGTGCAGGGGTGGAGCGTCAAGGCCAAGCTTGCCCGCGCGAACGCGTGCGGAGCGGTGATGTGCACGATGCCCGGCGACTGGGAGGCCGCGCCCACCCCCGCGGAGCTCGAGGCGTTCCTCGCCGCCGACGGCGACCCGGTGCAGCGCTGAGGCTGTCCACGTGCTCGCCGAGGGCGGATTCGGCGACGTCGCGGCGCCGGGGCGGCACCGCGTTCCCGGGTGTCAGAGACCGGAACCGAACACCAGCGGCACCAGCGTGTACATGACGATCATGACCAGCACCAGCGAGAGCGCGTTGAGCCAGACGCCGGCGCGAACCATCTGCTTGATGGAGACCTCGCCCGAACCGAAGGCCACGGCGTTGGACGGGGTGGCCACCGGCAGCATGTAGGCCGAGCACACGGCCAGAGTGACAGCGATGGTCATGAACAGCGGGTCCATGCCCAGCCCCACGGCCACGGCACCGAAGATCGGGAAGAACGCGGCCGCTGTGGCGGTGTTCGACGTCAGCTCGGTCAGCGCGAGGCTGACGACGATGATGACGAGAAGCACCAGCCAGGACGGCACACCGACGAGGCCGCCGACCTGTCCGCCGAGCCACTTGCTGAACCCGGTGGCCGTGAACATCGCGGACAGCGACAGGCCACCACCGAACAACAGCAACAGGCCCCACGGGATCTCCTTGGCGGCGGACCAGCGCAGCAGCGGCGCACGGTAACGGTCCACGGAGCGCTTCTCCGCGGGCACCAGGAAGCAGGCGATGGCGGCAGCCATGGCGACCTGGGTGTCCGAGATGCCGCCGAGGAACGGCAGGGTCTGCGCGACCGCCGGGATGTCCGCGATAAAGGGCACAGCGACCCAGAAGAAGATCGCGGTCAGAAAGATGGTGCCGACGCGGCGTTCCGGCGTGGTCATGCGTCCGAGTTCGGCCAATTCGGACCGGATCATTCCGGCGCCGCCGGGGATCTCCTTCACCTCGGCGCGGAAGACGAGCTTGGTCAGTACGAGCCAGGCCACGAACAGCATGACGATGGCCCACGGCACACCCACCAGCATCCAGCGGCCGAACTGCAGGTCGAAGTCGTGGGCCTCGCCGAGATATGCCTTCATGAGGGCCATCGGGGGCTGGCCGATCAAGGTGGCGGTGGAGCCGATGGTGACGCCGTAGGCGACACCGAGCAGCATGGACGCGGCGAACTTCGTGCCGGCGGCCCGCTCGTCCACGGAACGCACCAGCCGCAGGATGGACACGGCGATCGGCACCATGATCACGGCTGTCGCCGTGTTGGATACCCACGCCGAGATGAAGGCGGAGGCGGCCATCAAGCCGAACACGATCTGAGCGGGCCGGGTCCCGACCGTCCGGATGGTCAGCAATGCCACGCGCATGTGCAGGTTGGATTTCTCCGTGGCCAGGCCCAGGATGACGCCGCCCATCACGAGGAACACGACCGAGTCGGCGTAAGGGGCTGCGACGTCTTGCATGCTGCCCATGCCGAACAGCGGGAACAGCACCAGGGGCAGCAGCGAGGTCACGGGGATGGGGGCGGCCTCGGTCATCCACCAGATCGCCATCCAGAGGGCGCAGCCGGCCACCGCGCGGCCTTCGAAAGACAACGACGACGGCAGGATCAGTGCCAGCACCAGGCCGGCTGCCGGCCCGAGGGCCAGGAGCCACCAGTTGCGCTTCTCACCGGTGTCGAGGGCATCGCCTTTCTCGGCGGGAGCGGTCGTCGGCCGTGTGGAGTCCGGCTCTCCTGTCGGTGGGTTCCTCATTGCCCTGCCTTCGAACGATGCCGTACCAAGCGCTGTTCAGATCACGTCTGAAGCTGAGATCTCCGGAACCGTACGTTGCCTGGACCAAGAAGGTGAAGGACACATTCGCGCTGTATTGATACATGTCGTGTCCTAATGCCGCCTGAGAGTTGTGTCTTCCCCATGCCAACGCGGCCGTCATCGCGATGTCAGTGGCCGTGTCAGTGGCCGTGTCAGTCGCGTGTCAGGGGGGTGACAGCGAGCCCGACGACAGTGGTCACATGACGGATTCAGCGATCGCGGTCTCGGGACTGCGCAAGGCATACGGGGACAAGGTCGTGCTCGACGGCATCGACCTGGACGTTCCTGCGGGCTCGATCTTCTCCCTGCTCGGCCCGAACGGGGCGGGCAAGACGACGACGGTGAACGTGCTGACCACGCTGCTGCGAGCCGACGGCGGCACGGTCCGCGTCGCCGGGCACGACGTCGCGACCGAAGCCAGGGCGGTGCGCGCGGCGATCGGGGTCACCGGCCAGTTCGCGGCCGTGGACGAGCTGCTGACAGGACAGGAGAACCTGCAGCTGATGGCGGACCTGAGCCGGATGCCGGCCAGGGACGGCAAGCGGCTCGTCGCCGACCTGCTGGAGCGCTTCGACCTGGTGGAGTCCGCGACCAAGCCCGCCTCGACCTACTCCGGGGGTATGCGCCGCAAGTTGGACCTGGCGATGACGCTCGTCGGCAACCCGCGGATCATTTTCCTGGACGAGCCCACGACGGGTCTGGACCCGCGCAGCCGCCGCACGATGTGGTCGATCATCCGTGACCTCGTCGCCGACGGTGTGACCGTCTTCCTCACCACGCAGTACCTCGAGGAGGCCGACCAGCTCGCCGACCGGGTCGCGGTGCTCGACCAGGGCCGTCTCGTCGCCGAGGGCACCCCGGACGAGCTCAAGCGTCGCATCCCCGGCACGCACGTCCGGCTCCGGTTCACCAGCGTCGCCGAACTCGACACGGCCGCGCGGCTGTTCGCCGATGGCACGCGCGACGACGACACACTCACCCTCCGGGTTCCCAGCGACACCGGAACGGCCTCCCTGCGGGCCCTGCTCGACCGGCTCGACGCGCACTCGCTCCAGGCCGAAGAGCTCTCCGTGCACACACCCGACCTCGACGACGTCTTCCTCGCCCTGACGGGCCGCGCCTCGGAGGTGGCCGCGAAATGAACACCCACTCGATGGTGATGCTTCGCCGCAATGTCAAACACATCGTCCGCAATCCGACCTCGGTGTTCAACGCGGTCCTGATGCCGATCGTGATCATGTTGATGTTCGTCTACATGATGGGCGACGCCTTCGACGTCGGTGTCGACTACATCGACTACGCGACACCGGGCCTCATCCTGCTGGCCGTCTGTTATGGACTCGGGGCGACAGCGACGGGGGTGAACTCCGACATGACCAAGGGCATCATCAACCGGTTCAAGGTCATGGACGTCTCCCGTGGCGCGGTGCTGACCGGTCACGTCGTCGCCAGCGTGGCCACCAACATCATCGCCATCGCCGCTCTCATCGGTGTGGCCCTGCTCCTGGGATTCAGCCCGTCGGCGAACTTCGCCGAATGGCTCGGCGTGGCCGGCATGGTCGTGCTGCTCGGTGTCGCGGCAGGCTGGCTCACCGTCGCGCTGGGACTGGCCGCGAAGTCCGTCGAAACGGCGGGAATGGCGTCCGTTCCCCTCGTCATGCTGCCGTTCTTCAGCAGCGCCATCGTGCCGGCGGAGAAGATGGGGCCGGGCCTGCGGCAGTTCGCGCAGTACCAGCCCTTCACCCCGATCATCGAGACCGTTCGCGGGCTGCTGAACGGTTCGCCCTCCGCCGGTGACGCGATCGTCGCCATCGCCTGGTGCGTCGGCATCGCTCTCGTCGGCTACCTGTGGGCTCGATCCACGTTCAAGAAGCGCGCCTGACCAGCCAAATTCCGCTCATCACCTTCCGTTCCAGCACATCGAAGACGAAACGAAAGCAGAGTTGACATGCCTACCTTCGCCACCCCCCAGCCGATCGCCGTCAGCGTCGAGGTCGCCGGTGCCCGGGTCCGGGTCGCCGCGAGCGACCGGAGCGACACCGTCGTGCGGGTCGAGCCCCTCGACACCACCAGCCGGAAGGACCTCAAGGTCGCCGAGAACACCGAGGTCGGCTTCGCCGACGGGCGGCTCTCGGTCAAGACGACGGTGTCCGGGCACAGACGTGGCTCGGTCGCCATCACGATCGAACTTCCAGCAGGATCCAGTGTGGACGCGGGTCTGGCGCACTCGACCGTGCACGTCAACGGCCCGCTCGGCGCGGGTGAGCTGAATCTGGCCTCGGGCCAGGTCCAGCTGGAGAGCGTCAGCAGCTTGAAGGCGAACATCGGCGGGGACGCCACCATCGACGGGGCAGCGTTCGCCATGCGGATCGGCGAGGCCAAGGGCGCCGTCGGGCTCTCGAACTCGGGTGGCGAGGTCTGGATCGGGCACGCCGCGGCCGGCGTCGAGTTCGAGAGTGCCGCCTGCGACCTCGGGATCGGGCACGCCGACGGCGACATCACCGCCCGGAGCGCGAGCGGCGCCATCCGCGTCGGCCGGATGAGCCATGGCCGGGCACGCCTGACGACGGGCTCGGGCGACATCGAGGTCGGCGTCGCCGAGGGCACCGCTGCGGCCGTCGACGCGAGCAGCGAGCGAGGCGCGGTGCACAACTACCTCTCGGCCCCCGCGGACCCGGCCGCGGACGCCGCCAAGGTCGCCGTTTCGGCCCGCACCCGCGACGGTGACATCACCATCCAACGCGGCTGACCAGGTGGGCGAGGCCCGCGATCCGTGGAAGCGGATCGCGGGCCTCATTCTGCGAGGGCGGTCTTGACCAGTTCGGACCAACTCTCCCGCGCGCCCTCCTGGGTCGCCTCGGCAAACCGGGCTGCGCCGAGGTGCTGCCGCGCCGCCCGCTCGATCCTGCCCACATCGGGCTGGGAACGGTCCGCCATGCCGCGTACGCCCCCGCTCGCCGCGAGCAACCGCGCGGCCTGGTCGTACTGGCCCTGGCGCACGGCGAAATCCGCGAGGCCCACGAGCACCTGGGCGATCAAGAGCACGTGCCCGGTCTCGGCGGCCGCGCGGGCGGCCTCGGCACGGTGTTCACGAGCTTCGTCGACGTCCTCGGCGAGGTAGCCGAGCAGGTCGTGGCTCACCGCGCGGATGTAGGCCCGCTCGGCGTCCGCGCCCATCAGTGACGTGGCGACGTCGAGCTGCCGGCGCGCCTCGTCGGAGTCCCCGGTCCAGCGCGCCAGTTCGGCCTTCACCAGCGCCAGCTCGGCCAGTGCCTCCGGCCACGCGACCCGCTCGGCGTACCGCTGCGCCTCGGCCATGGCCCACTCGCTCGATTCCAAGTCGCCCGTGAGCCAGTACAGACGGGCCTGGCGCGAGCGCATCCGCACGAGGTCCTCGAGCGCGCCGACCTCGGCGACCACCGCGGCCGCCTGTTCGTAATGCTCGCAGGCGTTCGCGAACTCCCCGCGGGTGGCGATCCGCTCCGCCAGCTCGGTGAGGGCGAACGACATGCCCCACCGTTCACCGAGCGCGCGGAACTCGTTGAGCGCCGCCTCGAGATACGCGTCCGCGTCCCGGCCACCGTGACCGAGCTGGATCCGCATCTTGCCCAGCTGCAGCCGGGCCAGTGCCCGCACCCACGGGTCCTCGTCGGCGAGCAGCGGTTCGAACGCGGACAGCGACGCCTCCGGCCCGTGCAACAGGCGTTCCAACGGTTCGGCGAACCTCAGCAGCGGGTGCGGACTGCGGACACGCACGCTGAGCTCGTACGCCTGCCGGATCCACTCCTCCGCCCGGTACTGGTCACTCTGCCGCCCGGAGACCACGAACTGCACGACGAACCCGTACACGATCGCCCTGATGTCGTCGGCCACGTCACCGGGGACGGCGGTGGCCGCCAGGACGAGTTCGTTGCCCTCCACCTTGTGCCCGCCGAGCCACCAGTACCAGCCGGCCGCGGCGGCGAGCCGCATCGCGCCGGCCGCGTCCGCGGCGGCGAGCGCGCCACGCATCGCGGCGCCGATGTTGTCGTGCTCGGCCTCGAGCACGGCGAGCCAGTCCAATTGCTCGGCCCGGCGCAGATGGGGCTCCGCGGTTTCGGCCAGGTCGGTGAAATACGCGAGATGAGCCCGGCGAGCCAGGTCCGCTTCCCCCGCCTCCGCGAGCCGCTGGGAGGCGTACTCCTTGATCGTGCCGAGCATCCGGTAGCGCGGCGCCGCTTCGCCCTCGATGACCACGAGCGACTTCTCGGTCAGCGCGGTCAGCAGCTCCAGCACATGCCAGTCTTCGACCGTCCCGCCCGAGCACACCCGCTCGGCCGCTTCCAGGCTGGCGCCGCCGGCGAACACCGACAGCCTCCGCAACACGGACCGCTCGTCGTCGCTGAGCAGCTCCCAGCTCCAGTCGATCACCGCACGCAGCGTCCGGTGCCTCGGCAGCGCGGTACGGCTCCCGCCGGTCAGCAGCCGGAACCGGTCGTCGAGCCGGTTGGCGAGCTGGTCGAGCGTCATGGAGCGCAATCTGGCGGCGGCGAGTTCGATCGCCAGCGGCATCCCGTCCAACGCCCGGCAGATGCGCGCCAGCGACCTCGAGGTGCAGCTGTCGGTCGCGAGGTCGTTGCGCACCGCGCTCGCCCTGTCCCGCAGCAGCCGGACCGCCGGAGCACCCTCGATCCGGCTGGGGTCGGCGTCCTCCGGGGGCAGCGCCAGCGGTGCGACCGGCCACAGCGCCTCACCGGTGATGCCGAGGGGTTCCCGGCTCGTCGCGAGGATCCGCAACCGCCGGCATTCGCCGAGGACCCGATGGGCGAACGCCGCCGCCGACTCGATCACGTGCTCGCAGTTGTCCAGGATCAGCAGCAGCTCACGCTCGCGGATCGCGGCGATGAGCCGGTCGATCGGTTCCGCGTCCGGCGCGTCACCGAGCAGGGCGTCGCGCAGCTTGAGCGCGGCGAGCGTCGCCTGGGCGATGTCGCCGTCCGCACCGACGGCGGCGAGCTCGACCAGCCAGGCGCCGTCGGGAAGGCCGGCCAGCAGCGTGCGTGCGGTTTCCGTCGCGAGCCTGGTCTTGCCCGAGCCACCCGGCCCGATCAGGGTGGTGAGGCGGTGTTCGCCGACGAGCTCGGCGAGCCTGGTGACATCGGCGTCCTTGCCGACGAAGCTGGTCAGCTCCGTGCGCAGGTTGGTCGTCCGGTTCTCCTCGCGCGCGCCGAGCTCACCCCGCAGGAGCGCGACGTGCAGCGCGGACAGCTCCGGCGAGGGATCGACGCCCAGCGAGTCGGCCAGTGTCTCCCTCGTGCGCTGGTAGACGAGCAGTGCCTCGTTGGCGCGACCGGCCGCCACGAGGGCGCGCATCAGGGCGGCGACCAGCCGTTCCCGTACCGGATGTGCGGCAACGAGGTCGGTCAGTTCGGTGACCAGCTCCGCGCGGCCGCCGAGACCGATCTCCGCGTCGAACCGATCCTCGAGGGCACTCAGGCGCAGCCCTTCGAGTCGGGTGGCCGCCGCGTCGAACGCCGCGCTGTCCTGCAGGCCGACGTCCTGCATGGCCGCACCGCGCCACAGCGCCAGGGCCTCGTGCAGCTGCCGGATCCGCCGTTGGTCCTCGTCATCGCGGGCCTGGCGGACGAGGCGTTCGAATCGCACGGCGTCGACGGCGTCGGGTTCCACGTTCAACCGGTAGCCGTCGGAGTGCCCCTCGACGGCTCCGTCCGGCAACGCCTTCCGCAGCCGGGAAACCAAACGTTGCAGGGCATTCGCCGCGTCCGAGGGCGGATGCTCGCCCCAGATCCAGTCGACGAGCGTCGCCTTGGAGACCACGTGGCCCGGGTTGAGCGCGAGAGCGGCCAGCAGCGCCCGCAGCCGGGCGCCCGGTACGTCGGCGATGCCGCCATCGTCCCGGAGAACCTGGAACGGCCCGAGCATCCCGATCTGCACCGGCTGATTGTGCCACGCGGAGGGCGGGCTCCGACCGCGGAAAGCGGTGTGCGGGGACTGAACCGAGTGCGACCGCGAACGCTTCGCCAACGGCAGGCCGGACTGCCGGCGACCATCTACTTTGCACTTCGGGCCAGGTTCGGGAGTCGAAGGGTCGCCGAAGCCACGAGCAACGCCACCACGACGACGCCCATCCCCGTCAGATACACCGCGTGGTAGCCGCCCAGCAGGGCCACCGCGGGCTCGGCCCCGGCCGCACGCAACGACTCCGTCCGCGTCGCCGACAGGACCGCGAGCACGCCGAGCCCCAGCGCGCCTCCCACCTGCTGCGTTGTGTTGAACAGGCCGGAGGCCAGGCCCGCGTCCCGCGGCGTCGCGTCGGACATGCCCTGCGCCATGAGCGCGGGCATCGCCATCCCGGCCCCGACACCGAGTACGAGCAGGCCGGGCAGCACGTCGACCTGATACACCGCGTGGACCGGAACGCGGCCGAGCAGGCCCAACCCCGACGCGAGCAACGTGAGACCTACCAGGAGTACCCGCCGCTCGCCGAACCGTGTGTTCAGCTTCGCAGACAGCCCAAGCGAGACGACGGCGATCGCCGCCGCCGGCGGGACCATTGCTATCCCCGTCGCCTGCGGACTCAGTCCGACCACCTGCCGCAAGTACAGCACCGTCGTGAACATGAACCCGAACATCGACGCAACGAGCAGGAAAAGGACGACGTTCGCGCCGGAGAGCATGCGCGAACGGAACAACCGCAGCGGAAGCAACGGGGTCCGGGCCCGAGCCTGCCGCACCACGAACCCGGCGAGCAGCGCCAGCGCCACCGCACCGAAGCCGCCTGTGTGTGCCGATGCCCAGCCGTATCGCTCGATGTTGGTGATCGTGTAGACCAGCGTCATCAGCGCGGCCGTCACGAGCACCGCACCAGGCACGTCCGTACGCGCCGCACGTGTACCGAGCTCGGGGGGCAGCAGCCGGGTGGCGAGCCCGAGCGCCGCGACACCAATCGGCACGTTGACCGCGAAAATCCAGTGCCAGCTCGCCGCCTGCGTGATCAGACCGCCGGACAGGCTGCCGATCGTGCCGCCCGACGCCTGCACGAAGCTGAACGCGCCGATCGCCTTGGCGCGCTCGCCGGGTTCCGGAAACAACGTGGCGATCATGCCGAGCACCACCGCGGTGAGCGCGGCGGCGCCTGCACCCTGGACGAAGCGTGCGACGAGCAGGACCGGTGCGCTCCACGCAAGCGAGCACAGGGCCGACGACGCGGTGAACACCATCAACCCGGCGAGGAACACACGCTTACGGCCCAGGATGTCGCCGAGCCGTCCGAACAGCAACAGCAGCCCGCCGAACGCGATGAGGTAGGAGGTGGTTACCCACGCGAGCCCGGACTGGGTGAAGCCGAGATCCCGTTGGATCGCGGGCAGTGATACGGCCACGATCGTCTCGTCGACGATCGCCATGAAGGCGCCCGCGCACAGGACGATCAGCGCGAGCAGGCGGGAACGGTCCATCGGGTGCCCCCTCTAAGTACACGATTTGTAACAAGGCACATGCTGTGTGACTATTGCTGCTCGCGGAAGGAGGCACTTCGATGTCCCAGAGTCACACCGATGTACCTGTCGAGGTCGGCGGTGCCAGAGATGGCCGAGATGTGATCGAGGAGGCATGCCCGCTGACCGAGGTCATCGACCACGTCGCGGGAAAGTGGAGCATCGGGATACTCGTCGCCGCCGCGCACGGCCCCGTCCGGTTCACCGAGCTCGAACGCGCCATCAACGGCATCAGCAGGCGCATGCTCACGCTGACCCTGCGCAAGCTCGAACGCGACGGACTCCTGCACCGCACCGTCTACCCGACCGTGCCACCGAAAGTCGAGTACACGCTCACCGACATGGCCGAGGAGCTGCACGAGACCCTCCGCGGCCTCACCGACTGGGCGGAACGGCACCGCGCGGACATCGCCGCAGCCCAGAAGCTCTACGACGCGACGGCACGCTGATCGCAGCTCGAAGCCCACCTTGTCGGCAGCGGCATGCCGGCGCAGACCTACCGCCTGATGTTGCGGGCACGCACGATCCGTTAGACGTATTGCGTTTCGCGGGCAAAGTGAGTGCCGCGACGACGGAGACTGTGGAGTCCGTTTCCGCGACCTCGAGGTGCAAGCAGTCACCACGGCGCCGGAGACGCCCGGCGCGCGAACGGCGATCGAGGCACGGGCACGGGCACCATCGGATACGCGAACAAAGTCGGCAAGCGTGAGCGCTTTGAGCGTCGCGGAGCTGACACCGTCATTGAGAGTTGAGCGAACTCTGGCCCGGCCAACTGCTTGTGTGGTACTGGGACGCCACCCAAGCTGACTTCCGCTCTACGGAGATCGGGCCTGTGGGTGCCCGGTGTGGCGCGGGAGCCGATCCCACGGCCCTATGCCGGCCTTGTGGTTTTCGCCTCGCCCCCGCTGTGGACCGGCCATGGCGAGTACCAGACTCGGTCACGCGTGGCGTGCCCGCGCACCGGTGCGACGTCGAGGCGCCTCCCGCCGGGAGTGGGAACGGCGGAGCGAGCGGTGATTGTCGGACCCCCCCGGATACCGTCCCGCCCGGTAGCGATCGACACAGAAGGGTCAACCCAGCATGGCAGCCGGGACCGCACCGCAGAGTGGGGGACGTCGGCTGCTTGCATACCGGCTCACTCTCGACCCGGCCGCCGTTCGTCGAGTGGCGTGAATGGAAAGGCGCCGAGCCCGGTGAACATCGTTGATCTCCTCAAAGGACGGTGGCCAGCTGCGGGCCTGTTTGGGTATAGGCCCGGTGGCCCCTGGAGTGGCTGTGGCAACACCTCGGTGAGCGCGACGCAGGACACGTCGAGCCGGTCGAAGAGCCAGCCGTACGCGGTGCGGTTCGCTCGGTATCGGTGGATCCCGGCCGCGACGGCCTCGGTCTACAGCGCGGTGACCGGACAGGGTGCATACCCGCCATAGCCGATCAATCGACGCCGGGACAGTCTATGTCGGTTCCGTCCGTATTGACGTTTCTCCACTGAGCAGTATCGGTGGACCCCGGAATCACTCTGCCGTTGTCGACCAGCCGGATCCGAAATCTGAAGCACGCACCCTCAGCCATATTCCACGGCTGGCCCATGCTCGCGTCGGCGTAGATATAGGTATCGTCGCCGTTGCCGGCGTACATGCCGTACTCATACGTGTCCGGGTCATTGGTCACGTTCCATATGTCGAGCTCGACGCCTGCACCGTCCTCTTGCCTATCGCCGAGTTGGACCAAGTCGCCTACAGTCTGAAAATAGACCCATCCACCCGGGTTTCCGTCGTCTGTGTACATGGTCCGGTTCGGCCCAAAATCGTCGGCGGGCGACGGACCGACGCTGTCGTCGATCGACGCGTCCTGGTTCAGACCAAGACCCTCGGCCGTGATCGCCGCCTGAGCCCCGGACGGCATCGCGCCCGTGATCAGGATGCCGGCACCCAGCACGAACATCATCCGTCGTGGTGCTCGCATCGTGTCTACCGTCCTTCCGATCGGTTTCCCGCGTCGCATTGCAAGGAAAGGCCGTCCCGTTCGTGCTCGAGCATTCCGCACTCGCAGCCATAGCTGTTAGGCATCGAGTGCACAGTTCCTTGCCCGCACGTCCACGGAATACGTGCTTGCTCTGTTCGGGGGGTTCCGGTCGCGTGCGCACCGATCGGATCGGCCTCCTGCCAAGATTTCGACGAGCAGGCAGCAGTTGCCCGGGAGGCCGCCGACGGTTCTGGGGAGGATCGATGATCGAAACCGTTTTCCGCAGTGATGAGCTACCCGAAGCCCAGCGGTTCGATCGCTGGCAAGAACTGTTGTCCCAATCTCCGGCGCCGATGCGGGCCAGCTGTGACCACACCGCGAAGTTCGAGGTATACCAGCGTGATCTGTACCTGGAGGGCCTGCGCGTGTGGACGATGGCGTTCCGACCGATGATCTTTCACCGGACGGCGAAGTTGATCCGCGAGTCCGACCCGGAGACCTACAACGTCTGTGTGCTACTCAGCGGCACAATGGGACGCACCTGGGGCGGGCAGGAAGCGATCTACGGCCCGGATGAGTTGCACGTCTATGACTCCTCCCAGCCGTTCGAACTGCGGGCCAGCAGCGCACGGGGGCCGGTCTCCTGCGTCGGGATCGAGATCCCCCGGAAGCACCTGACGTTGCCTCCCAGCCGGGCCGACCGGTTGATCGGGCGGCGGGTATCGGCACGCAGCGGAATAGCCGCACTGCTCGCGGCAACCCTGCAGCAGCTGGCCGCCGATGCCACCCCGTACCGGCCCACCGACGATCCGCACCTCGGCACAATCCTTGGCGATCTGGTCACAGCGCTGTTCGCCCACATCACCGAGGACGAGGACCGCAGCCTGCCACCGCAAACCCACCGCCGGGCGTTGATGCTGCGCATCCAGCAGTTCATCCGGCGCCACTTGCACGATCCACAGTTGACCCGGGATGCGATCGCCGACGCCCACCACATCTCGACCAGCTACCTGCATCGGCTGTTCCAGGACGACGGCACCCCGGTGATGGCGTGGGTTCGCCACCAGCGCCTGGAACGCGCCCGCCACGACCTCGCCGATCCCGCCTTGCGCTCGGTGCCGGTAGGCGAGATCGCCGCACGGTGGGGGTTTGCCGCTCACACCGACTTCACCCGGGCCTTCCGCGCCGCCTACGGAACCTCGCCTCGCGACTACCGTCGGCGGACACTGCACGCCGAGCAGTGAACGTCGAGTTCCTGCCGAGGATGCAGATTGATCAGCCAGAAACGGGGACGGCCTGCCCGAGCCATGGCATCGGTCTTAGCGTGCGCCAGCGGCCGACGCCGTCATTGCCCGGTCGCATTTGGCACTCGTATGGTGTAGTTCAGTCCCGTTGATGACCACTCCGCTCCCGTTCTCTCCCGCCTGCCGATCCTTCGCCCCGTGGTGGCCGGGCCAAGGGTGAGCGCCCGCCTCCCGCGAACGCGCGACCGGCTTGATGTACCGCCGCGCGTACATCTCGTACGCCTCGCGCGTCGAATCCTCGACCTCAAGCACCTTGAGCCACTCGTCGATCGCCACACTCAACGTGCCGTTGGTCTTCGCGTGCCGCTCGGCGTCCACCTGCGCGACAAGCCGAGTGAGGATCCGTTCAGCTTCCCTCTCGTCGGTCGTCGACTCGCGAAGGTACATCGGTTTACCGGTCAGCGGGTCCAGCCCGGTATAGACCTTCACCCCGCAGAGAGTTGCCCCGGCTGCGGATGAAGCCGAGCTGCGCTTACGTGAGCTCCCTCGGTCGGCCACCCCACCAAGGAGTACTCGCAGTCACAATGACTGGCAGAGATCAACAAACGGCGGTCACACAACCGAGGTTTTGGCTGGTCACACTATGTGGAGCTGAGGGGAATCGAACCCCTGACCTCCGCCTTGCAAAAGCGGCGCTCTACCAATTGAGCTACAGCCCCGAGCCGCGGACGAATGCCCGCGAGCGAAAAGTCAGTTCTTGCTGGCCGAGTCCGCCTTGGCCGGCGCGTTGCCGTTGGGCGACACGCCGTTGAGCGGACGGTCGGTCGGCGCAGTGGCTTCGCGCCACAGGTCGGCCTCGGCCTTCGCGTCCTTGTTGCGCTTGATCACGAAGAACACGCCACCCGCGACGACCGCGAGTGCCAACAGCTTCTTCACGGTGAAGGCCTCCTCGACAACCCTGCTGACCCTGCCACCGCGATGCTACTGCACCACGCGCCGCCCAGTTTATGCGGCACGCGTCACGGGTAGTCACCGAATGACGCCAACGGCACAAGGAGGATCCCCATGACGGACAGGGACGAACAGCAGGAAGGCGTCAAGGGTGCCGTCGAGGACATCAAGGGGCGCGTGAAGGAAAGCGCGGGCGCGCTCTTCGGCAACGACTCGATGCAACGCGAAGGCGGCGCACAGCAGGACAAGGCGCAGGCTCAGCGCGAGGTCGCCGAGAAGGAGACCGAGGCCAAGCGCGCCGAAGAGAACGCCGCCGCCGCAGAGGCGCGGGAGCGTTCCCAGCAGTAGCTCACCGGGTTGCCTCCCGAAGATCGACGGTGGTTCCACGTGGAACCGCCGTCGATCTTGTCGTGTCGGCCAGATAGTCGGCGCAGAGGTACCGCGCGTAGGCGTGCAGCAGTGCCAGCCCGCTGACGGATCCACCCAGCGCGTCGAACTCGGCCAGGCTCATCGCGAGCTCGGCTCCCTTGTGCGCCGGCGTGGGGTTGGTGACATCGGTGAACCAGTCGACGAACGTCACCTGCCGCTGCTCGCCGGACTGCCCGCCGGGCGACACCGGGTCGACCACGGCGGGGCGGCTTCGCAGCACCCAGCGGTAGAACTCCGAGTACGCGAAGAACCGCTCCTCCACGCCGGTCGGGGCGATGCCGTGCACCTGCTCGGCCACGCGGACACCGTGCTCCGTCGCCGCTTGCTCGGCCTCGCTCCACGCCCTGTCGTGCACCGAGCGGTCGGCCAGCTCGCCGTCCCGTAACAGCAGGAGGTACCTCGCCCAGAGCTGCGACCCGGGGTTGCCGAACGTGTCGTCGCCTCGCCCGAGCGCGATCGCGAGCCCACGCTCGATCCCCTCCAGGATTCCGGCGTCGACGTACGAAACCCAGGTACCGGGAGCGCCCAGATCTCGGTCGGCGAAGAAGGCGATGATGCCCTCGATGTTGCGCCAGCGAGGTGCGTAGCCGGGGAGCAGCTCGGCGGCCGGACCCGCGGAGAGGCGGTGCACGAACGAAAGCCGGTCGGCCATGGACATCCGGTCGATGTCGTGGAGCGTGCAGTCGAGGGCTCTGGCGCAGTAGGCGGGGTCACGAGATTCGGCGCCGGCCGTCGGGGCGAGACCGAGGCAGAGCAGGCACAGTGACAGGGCGACAGCAGCGACGCGCACAACGCGGCAGGCTAGCAACAGTCATCGCCGCTGCCGGCGAAGTTCACCCGGCCGGGCCAGGCTCCGTCGAGGTCACTCGGTCCCGCGGCCGGTGCGCTGCTTGAGCTCGTCGATCAGTTCCGACGCCCTCGCCTTGCTCAGCCCATCGGGAACTTCCTCGCCGGCCTCCTGTGCGAGAGTGTGCAGGTAGGAGCGCTGCGGCCCGGTCATCGGCTCGTCGCCCGTGACCCATTCGTCGCGGTTCTTCTCCGGGTTCTGGAAGCCCGCACCCGTGCTGTCCTGATTCGGATCACTCATCTCGGACCTCCTTCGCTCATGCGTTCGATCAGGTAGTACCCCGAGAGCCCCGGGGTCTATGCATGCACCTCCCGTTTCACCAAGACGGACCGCGTGGGCACCAACGATGCTGGGCCGGTGATCGAACGCATTCATCCCTACGCCGACGGCGGCGACCTCGCCGCCTCGCGCGAGTTCTACGTACACGTTCTCGGCCTCGATGTCGCCATGGAGGATCCGGTGCTGACGTTGCGCTCGCCTGCCAACCCGACGGCTCAGGTGATCGTGCTGCCGCCCGGCATGGAGAACCCGCCGCCGCGATTCGGGATCGACGTCGGCACACCGGCGAACGTTGACGCCGCGCACGCGGAGGTTGTCCGTCGTGGGCTGCGTGTCGTCTATCCGCTCACCGACGAGCCGTGGGGCGTACGCCGCTTCTTCGTCGAGGATCCGAGCGGCACCGTGGTCAACGTGCTGGCCCACCTGCGGTGACCGGGCGGACCGGCTGCCGCAGGATGGTGCGCAGCTTCTCGGGCGCCACCCTGCGCGCGTCGCTGAGGTAGATCTCGTGGTGCCGCCCGACCATGGTCAGGCCCTCGCCCGGGATGAACTCCTCGTGCATCTGCCGGAGCACTTCGGTCTCGTCGTCGTAGGAGCCGATGTGCAGCGTCTGCACACAGCGTCCCTCGGAGAGCGTGTCGAGGCGGAGGTCGTCGAGCCGAGCCGGAGCGTCCTTCGCACCGACCAGCTCGACGGCTCGCGCGAACAGGTCGGGAGTGATCCAGTCCGGCACCATCATCAGCAACGTCCAGTCCCACCGGGACTTGTCGCGCGCGGTCGTGAAGGCGGCCATGTCGTCGGCCGACCAGAGCCCTTCGAGGGGCATCACCACGTAGTCGCGGCCCAGCTCGTTCTTGCTGGCGAACTTCAGCTTGTAGGCCACGGAGTACAGCGCCGCGACGGCATCACGGTATGCCTGGGCGGTGTTCGGATCGCCGTGGCCGTCCACCATCAGGTACCGCAACTCGGGCACGTCCACGACCCGGAACTCCCCTGCCGTGGCGCGGTAGGCGTCGAGCTTCTTCTTGAAGTCGATCTTGTCGGTCATCGGCCACCCTCCCGGGCTCGCGCCGCGAGCCACGTCCGTTCCGCCTCCAGCAGGCCCAGCGAGTACGAGAACACCTCTCGCGCGGCGTGCGGCAACGGTTCCTGTGCTGCCTGTGCTGCCCGGACACCCTCGATGCGCGACTCGACCTCCGCCAGCCGCTGCCGGATCGCCACGCGGTACTCCTCGCGGGAGAGGAGGCCGAGGTTCGCGATACCCACGAGGACGGGGTGGTGGGCCGGCCGGAGGTCCGCGATGAGGGCACGCGCCTCTTCCCTCGCGACGCGGCGACCCTCATCGGTCACCTCGAAAACCCGGCGAGCCTTCGGCCCGGGCCCGCCCGACGTCGCTCGGACGAGACCGCGTTTCTCCAGCTTGGCCAGCAGGTAGTAGATCGACGAGAACCCGACGTCGGTCCAGTGCCGGATCCCCCGCTGCTCGATGACCCGCTCGAGGTCGTAGCCGTGCGTCGGGCGTTCGACCACGAGCCCGAGGACGGTCAGTTCGGCGGGTGTCAGCACTGGCTTATTCTAGCACTAGAATTTGCCACCTCGGTGTCGAGCCGCATCGGCTTCAGCGGTCGCGCCACGAGCAGCTGCCGACCACCGGCCGCCTCGAACCTCTCCGGCTCGATCTCGGTTGAGACGTTGCTCTACCACCGACAACTTTGATTGTCTTGACAAGAGTATTTGCCATTGTCAGGCTCGTGCCCATCTGGAATGTCTCGGTCATCGACGAGCCGGCCGTTCCCCGAACCAACCGGAGGAGGAGAGACATGGGGCGTGAGTTCGAACTGTGCAAGGAAGTCGAACTGCCGGCCTCCCCGGAGGAGGTCTGGGAGGCCATCGCCACCGGGCCCGGCCTGGCGGCGTGGTTCATGCCGATGGAGATCGACCCGGACGGCGCAAGGGTCGAGAGCTGGGACCCTCCGCACAAACTGACCATCCGCACTCCGGCTGCCGAGGACGGCTCGACGAACGCCTTCGAATACCTGATCGAAGGCAGAGCCGGCGGGTCGAGCGTGCTCCGGTTCGTCCACAGCGGCATCCTCGGCGACGACTGGAGCGACGAATACGAGGGCATGACCAGCAGCGGCTGGGACATGTACCTGTTCACGCTCGCCCAGTACCTGCGCCACTTCAGTGGCCGCCCGGCCACCTATGTGGAGGCGGAGGCACCCGCGGGCGGCGGCTGGGAGCGGTTGCGCCGGCTGCTCGGGCAGGTGCGGCTCGGCGGGCAGGTGGCCATCGACCTGCCGGGTGGCCCGCGGATCTTGGGCGAGGTGGACTACCTGACCGAGAAGTTCATCGGCGTGCGAACTCCCGACGAGCTCATCCGTTTCCACGAACGTTCGGCGCTCGGTCTCCCGATCGCGGTGAGTGACCACCACTACGGCGAGCCCACCGCCCAGGAGCGGAGCGCCGAGTCCTGGCGACGCTGGCTTGCCGCCGCCATGGACGAGCGGTGATGCCGCAGCAGTCAGGCAGCAACAACGCACGAAGGCCGGTTCCCGCATGCGGTAACCGGCCTTCGACCTGCTGTGGGCCCAGGAGGACTTGAACCTCCGACCTCTTCGTTATCAGCGAAGCGCTCTAACCGCCTGAGCTATGGGCCCGTGGAACGGTGAAAAGACTACCTCACCGCACCGCACCCGATTCCACCGGGTCACTCTCGTTCCGAGAGGGTCACCTCCAGGCCGCCGGCCAGGTCGGCGGAGACGTTGTAGATGAACGCGCTGACCGTGGTCAGGGCCGAGATCAGCACGATGTTGATGGCACCGACGATGGCCGCGATGCCGAAGACGCGCCCCGCGGTGATGAACGGCTCGCCGCCGCCCTCGGTGGACTCGCCCTGCACCAGCGAGGTGTAGGTGCCGTTGATCTGGTCCCACACGCCCATGCCGTCGAGCACCGTGTAGAGCACACCCACAGCCACGAGCCAGATGAAGAACAGCGCCACGCCCAGCACGAGTGACAACTTCAGCACCGACCACGGGTCGAACCGCTTGACCTGCAGGCTCGCCCGGCGTGGCCCGCGGCCGGGCCGGCGCAACGCGCTGACCGGCGTCGAACGCGGCTTGCTCCCGGCCTCGGGGCCGCCACCAGGCGGACCGTAGCCCGCCTGGTGCGGTTCCTGCTGCCCGAAGATGCGGTTCGCCGCGGTGCCGCTGACGATCTGCGTGTCGGCGTTGCCGGTCGGCTGGTAGTGCGCACGGGACTGGTGGGAGCCGTCGTCCGCGGGCAGCTGACCCGACGACCAGCGCTCGCCGAAGCCGTCACCCTCCTGACCGGATCCGGTGCCGGCGTCCTTCGCCACGCGCTGCCACGGCGGCGCGACGTCGCCCGCTCCCGTGTCGGTAGTGCCGCCGCCTCGCCGTTCGGTGTTGTCAGGTGGTGTCACAAACGGTCAGTCCCTTGTCCACATCCGCGCTTGCTACTGCTCTTGCGTCGTGCCGTTCGTCGTGTCGCCTGCCTCGGAGACCTCGCCGTTCTCGGACTCCGGTGCCTGGCCGTTGTCCCCGTTGGGGACGTCCGACGGCCGGTCGGCGTTGCGCGCCACGGCCAACAAGGTGGTCCCCTCGTCGAGGTTGATCAAACGGACCCCCTTCGTCTGCCGTCCGGCCTTGCGCACCTGCGCGGCAGGAGTCCGGATGACCCCGCCACTCGAGGTGATGGCGTACAACTCGTCGTCCGCGTCGACGATGAGCGCACCCACCAGCCTGCCACGTTTGCTGTCGTGCTGAATGGTGAGCACGCCCTTGCCGCCACGGCCCTGTACTGGATAGTCCTCGATCGCGGTGCGTTTCGCATATCCGCCGTCGGTCGCCACCAGGAGGAACGTGTTCTCCTTCACGACACTGATGCCGAGCAGCTCGTCACCCTCGTTGAACCGCATGCCCAGCACGCCCGAGGTCGCGCGGCCCATCGGGCGCAACGTCTCGTCGGTCGCGTGGAAGCGAATCGACTGGCCCTCGGCCGAGACGAGCAGCAGGTCGTCCTCGCCCGACGCGAGCACGGCGCCCACCAGCTCGTCGCCCTCGCGCAGGTTGATGGCGATCAGCCCACCCGAGCGCGCCGAGTCGAAGTCGGTCAGCTTCGACTTCTTGACCAGGCCGTTCCGCGTGGCGAGCACCAGGTACGGCGCCGCCTCGTAGTCCGGGATGTGGATGACGCCGGCGATCTGCTCGTCCGGCTGGAACGCCAGGAGGTTCGCGACGTGCTGGCCACGCGCGTTGCGGTTGGCCTCGGGCAGGTCGTAGGCCTTGGTCCGGTAGACGCGGCCCTTGTTCGTGAAGAACAGCAGCCAGTCGTGCGTAGAGCAGACGAAGAAGTGCTGGACGATGTCGTCCTGCTTGAGCGTCGCGCCCTGCACACCCTTGCCGCCGCGCTTCTGCGAGCGGTAGAGGTCGGTCTTGGTGCGCTTCGCATACCCCGTGCGGGTGATGGTGACGACGACGTCCTCTTCGGCGATGAGGTCCTCGATCGACACATCGCCGTCGTAGGGGATGACCTTCGTCCGGCGGTCGTCGCCGTACTTGTCGACGATCTCCACCAGCTCGTCCCGGACGATCTCCCGCTGCCGCTCCGGACGGTCGAGGATGTCCTGGAAGTCGGCGATCTTGGCCTCGATGTCGGCCAGCTCGTCGACGATCTTCTGCCGTTCCAGGGCGGCGAGCCGGCGCAGCTGCATGTCGAGGATCGCGGTGGCCTGGATCTCGTCGACGTCGAGCAGCTCGATCAGGCCGGTGCGGGCCTCGTCCACGGTCGGCGACCGCCGGATGAGGGCGATCACCTCGTCGAGCTGGTCGAGCGCCTTGACGTACCCGCGCAGGATGTGGGCGCGTTCCTCGGCCTTGCGCAGCCGGAACCGCGTGCGCCGGACGATGACGTCGACCTGGTGGTTGACGTAGTGCCGGATCATCTGGTCGAGCCGCAGGGTGCGCGGCACCCCGTCGACCAGCGCCAGCATGTTGACGCCGAAGTTGTACTGCAGCTGGGTGTGCTTGTAGAGGTTGTTCAGCACCACCTTGGCGACCGCGTCCCGCTTGAGCGTGATCACGATGCGCATGCCGCTGCGGCTGTTGCTCTCGTCGGCGATATCGGCGATGCCGGTGATCTTGCCGTCGCGGGCGAGGGTGGCGATGTTCTCGACCAGGTTGTCGGGGTTGACCTGGTACGGAAGCTCGGTGACCACCAGGGTCGTGCGTCCCTTGGCGTCCTCCTCGACCTCCACGACCGCGCGCATGCGGATCGAGCCCCGGCCCGTGCGGTAGGCGTCGGCGATGCCCTGGCTGCCGAGGATCAGGCCGCGCGTCGGGAAGTCCGGGCCCTTGATGCGCTGCATCAGCGCGGCCAGCAGCTCCTCGTCACTGGCGTCCGGGTTCTCCAGCGTCCAGATGACGCCGTCGGCCACCTCGCGGAGGTTGTGCGGCGGGATGTTGGTCGCCATGCCCACCGCGATGCCCGAACCGCCGTTGACCAGCAGGTTCGGGATGCGACTCGGCAGGACGTCCGGTTCCTGCGTGCGGCCGTCGTAGTTGTCGGAGAAGTCGACGGTCTCCTCTTCGATGTCCCGCAGCATCTCCATGGCCAGCGGGTCGAGGCGCGACTCCGTGTACCGCATCGCGGCCGCGGGGTCGTTGCCCGGGGAGCCGAAGTTGCCCTGGCCGTCGATGAGCGGGTACCGCATCGCCCACGGCTGCGCCAGCCGCACGAGCGCGTCGTAGATCGCCGAGTCGCCGTGCGGGTGGTAGTTGCCCATCACGTCGCCGACCACGCGCGAGCACTTGTTGTACCCGCGGTCGGGCCGGAAACCCGAGTCGTACATCGAGTACAGGACGCGGCGGTGCACCGGCTTGAGGCCGTCGCGGACGTCCGGCAACGCCCGCGACACGATCACGCTCATCGCGTAGTCGATGTACGAGCGCTGCATCTCGTGCTGGATGTCGACCGGTTCGATGCGGTCGTGATCCGGAGGCAAGGTTTCCGTCATAGGTCCTTCTCGGTTGGACAGTCCTCAGTAGACGAGGCGCGGATCAGACGTCGAGGAAGCGGACGTCCTTGGCGTTGCGGGTGATGAACGAGCGGCGAGCCTCGACGTCCTCGCCCATCAGCACGGAGAACAGCTCGTCGGCGGTGGCGGCATCGTCGAGGTTGACCTGCAGCAGGACGCGGTTGGCCGGGTCCATCGTGGTTTCCCACAGCTCCTCGGAGTTCATCTCGCCGAGACCCTTGTACCGCTGGATGCCCTCTTCCTTCGGCAGCTTCTTGCCCGCTGCGGCGCCGGCCTCGAGCAGACCGTCACGTTCCTTGTCGGAGTAGGCGTACTCCGGCTCCGACCGCGGCCACTTGATCTTGTACAGCGGAGGCTGCGCCAGATAGACGTGCCCGTGCTCGATGAGCGGCCGCATGAACCGGAACAGCAGCGTCAGCAGCAGCGTCCGGATGTGCTGACCGTCCACATCGGCGTCCGCCATCAACACGATCTTGTGGTAGCGGAGCTTGGAGATGTCGAAGTCGTCGTGGATACCCGTACCCAGCGCCGTGATGAGCGACTGCACTTCCTGGTTCTTCAGCACCCGGTCGATGCGCGCCTTCTCGACGTTGATGATCTTGCCCCGGATCGGCAGGATCGCCTGGAACCGGGAGTCGCGGCCCTCCTTGGCGGAGCCGCCTGCCGAGTCACCCTCGACGATGTAGAGCTCGCACTCCTTCGGGTCGGTGGAGCGGCAGTCCTTGAGCTTGCCCGGCAGGCCGCCGATGTCCATGGCGCCCTTGCGGCGGACGAGGTCCCGTGCCTTGCGAGCGGCCAGGCGCGCCTGCGCGCTCGACACGGCCTTGTTGATGATGACCTTCGCCTCGGACGGGTTGCGCTCGAACCAGTCGGCCAGCCACTCGTTGCACGTGGTCTGGACGAAGGACCGCGCCTCGCTGTTGCCCAGCTTGGTCTTGGTCTGGCCCTCGAACTGCGGTTCCGCGAGTTTGATCGAGACGATCGCCGCGAGTCCCTCGCGCACGTCGTCCCCGGTGAGGTTGGCGTCCTTCTCCTTGAGCAGCTTCTTGTCGCGCGCGTAGGCGTTGACCACGCGGGTCAGCGCGGCGCGGAAGCCCTCCTCGTGCGTTCCGCCCTCGTGGGTGTTGATGGTGTTGGCGAAGGTGTACACCGACGGCGTGAACCCGTTGTTCCACTGCATCGCGACCTCGACCTCGATGCCCTCGCCCTTGGCCTCGAAGCTGATGACGCTCGGGTGGATGGGTTCCTTGGCGTTGTTGATGTACTTGACGAAGTCCTCGAGACCGCCCGGGTAGTGGTAGACGCGCTCCTTGACCTGCGCGCGCTCCCCGGTGGCGTCCTGCCCGTTCTCGTCCTCGACGCGCTCGTCGCGCAGCACGATGGTGAGGCCCTTGTTCAAGAAGGCCATCTCCTGCAGCCGTCGCGCGACGGTCTCGGCGCTGTAGTACGTCGTCTCGAAGATCTCGGGGTCGGCCCAGAAGGTGACGGTGGTCCCCGTGCGGTCGGTGGGTCCGTGGTCGATCAGCTCGCCGGGCTGGGAGCGCTCGTAGTGCTGAGTCCACATCCTGCCGTCGCGGTGGATCTCGACGTCGAGCGCCTTGGACAGCGCGTTCACCACGGAGACACCGACACCGTGCAGACCACCCGAAACGGCGTAGGAATCGCTGTCGAACTTGCCGCCCGCGTGCAGCACGGTGAGCACGACCTCGACGGTCGGCCGCTGCTCCTTCGGGTGCATCTCGACGGGGATGCCGCGGCCGTCGTCGACGACACGCACGCCGCCGTCTGCCATCAGGGTCACCTCGACGCGAGTGGCAAAGCCAGCCATGGCCTCGTCGACCGAGTTGTCCACGACCTCCTGGATCAGGTGGTGCAGACCTCGCTCACCGGTGGACCCGATGTACATGCCAGGGCGCTTGCGGACGGCTTCCAGGCCCTCGAGCACCGTGATGGAGGACGCGCTGTATTCACTCTTGTTCGCTGCCACCGGCCTGATTTCTCCTCAATCTCGCCCAAGGGCGCACGCGCGGGGACGTGGTGGGCACGGGCACACCAGCTGATACTCGTCCGGCATCAATCCGGCTTACCTGTCCAAGTTTACTTGGCCGGTTCCTCTCACATGCATCAAGGACACCCCTGAGTTCGTCACAGAGCGACGAACTCGAACCGGAACGAGTCGGGATGCTCGCGGCGGTGGTGACACGCCGTATCTCGGGCTTTCAGCGTGTTCATCATCAACTGCTGCGGCGGGCGTCAGCCGTAGGTGTCGCGGGGCCCGCGGCCGGGCACATGGCGCGGACCTTTTCGCCAGCTCGGCGCGGTCGGCCCCTGGATCCGCATGCGCTTGACGACGCCGTGCCCGACTCCCGCGGCAATCTTCGCCAGCAGCTGGCGCTGCAGCAACCGGAGCTGGGTCGCCCAGGCCGTGGAGCTGGCCCTGACCACCAGCTCGCCGTCCTTGAGGGTCACCGGCTGCGCGTGCTCGGCGACGTCCTCGCCGACCAGGCGCGCCCACTGCCCGAACACCTGGCCGTTCGCGAGCCGATCGCTCCAGCCCAGCTGGGTCGCCATGCGCGAGGCGAGTCTGCCCAGCGGCTGCGGGTCCCGCTCGTCGAATCCGGGGCCCGACCAGCGGCGCCGGCGCGGATTCTGCGCGACACGCACCTTGCCCGGCTTGCGGTAGCCGGGTTCGTGGCCGCGCTTGGCCGCGCGTTCCCTGGCGGCTTGCAGGGCGGCGTGAGCCAGGTCCCTGCCCTGTGGATGATCGCCGTCGCCCGGCGCGGTCACCGCCTGCGATCGCGGCGAATCGTCACCCTGCGTACCTCGCACGGGTAGTTCACCGGAGAATCCCCCCACGGGAGGGCTATTGACGTGGCGATCATGGTCTGCCGTTACCCCGGGCAATAACAGGTTCGGGGTGTTATCCACACTATCCACAGCCTTATCCCCAGATCGGTGGGTAACTGCTGTGGCCCCGGTCACTCGGTGTGGCTGCGCTGCGCCGAAACGCCCGTGATCAGGCACGTTGCACCTCACCCTCCGCGACCGCGAAGCGGACGCCGTCGAGCTCCTTGGGGACGTCTTCATCCACAGCCGCTGTGACCAACACCTGCTCGGCACTCGCGGCGACCTCGGCCAGCCGCGCGCGGCGCCTGCGGTCGAGCTCGGCGAACACGTCGTCGAGCAGCAACACCGGCTCACCCCCTGCCTCGCCCCGTAACAGCTCGTAGGAACCGAGCCGCAACGCGAGCGCGAACGACCACGACTCGCCGTGACTCGCGTAACCCTTCGCCGGCGCATCGCCGAGCACGAGCTCCAGCTCGTCGCGGTGCGGTCCGACCAGGCTTACCCCACGCTCCAGCTCGTTCGCGCGCGACTCGCCGAGGGCGTGCAGCAGGACTTCGGTGAGCCGCTCCTGGTCGGCGCGGTCGCCTCCGGGCACGCCGTACTCCGCGGGCAGCGCCGCACCAAGGCTCGACCGGTACGAGATCCGGGCAGGCCGCGAGTCCGGTGCCACCCCGGCATAGGCCGCCGCGGTGTGCGGCGCCAGGTCCGCGACGAGATCGAGCCGTGCGGCGAGCAGCTGGGCGCCGACCGTGGCGAGGTGGTTGTCCCAGACGTCGAGCGTGGACAGCGCGTACGGGTCGTCGCCACGCTTCTTGCCCGCCGACTTGAGCAGGGCGTTGCGCTGGCGGAGCACCTTGTCGTAGTCACTGCGCACGCCCGCGTACCGCGGTGCCCGGAGCACGAGCAGCTCGTCGAGGAAACGCCTGCGTTCGCCCGGGTCACCACGCACGAGCGCGAGGTCCTCCGGAGAGAACAACACCGTGCGCAGGATGCCCAGCACGTCCCTCGGCCTGCCGACGGCCCCGCGATTGACCCGGGCCCGGTTCGCCCTGCCGGGGGCGATCTCCAGCTCGACCGTCAGCTCGCGGCCCTCGTTGACCACCGCGACCCGCACCAGCGCACGCTCACACCCGTGCCGCACCAGCGGCGCGTCGGTGGCGACGCGGTGCGAACCCAGGGTTGCCACGTAACCGATCGCCTCGAGGAGGTTCGTCTTGCCGCGGCCGTTCTGCCCGACCAGCACGGTCGCGCCCGGCTCGAGTGGCAGGTCGACGTGCTCCCACGAACGGAAATCGGTCACCTGGAGGTGACGGAGGTACACGCCGCGCCGCGCCTACTCGCCGGCCTTCTTGACGGAGTGGCCGCCGAACTGGTTGCGCAGCGCGGCGACGGCACGCATCGCCGAGGAGTCCTTCTGCCGCGAGGCGAACCGCGCGAACAGCGCCGCCGAGATGACCGGCGCCGGCACGGCGTGATTGATGGCCTCCTCCAACGTCCAGCGCCCCTCGCCCGAGTCCTCGACGTAGCCTTCGAGGTCGTCCAGCTCCGGGTCCTCCTCAAGGGCGTGGACGAGCAGCTCCAGCAGCCACGACCGGACGACCGTCCCGCGCTGCCACGCCTTGATGACGGCGGGCACGTCCTCGACGACCTTGGCCGCCTCGAGCAGCTCGAAGCCCTCGGCGTAGGCCTGCATCAAGCCGTACTCGATGCCGTTGTGCACCATCTTCGCGTAGTGGCCCGCGCCGACGGAGCCGGCGTGCGCGAAGCCCTCCTCGCGCGGTCCCTCCGGGCGCAGCGCGTCGAAGATCGGCATCGCCCGCTCGACGAGAGCCTTGTCGCCACCGACCATCAGGCCGTAACCGTTGGCCTTGCCCCACACGCCGCCGGACACGCCGACGTCGAGGTAGCCGATCCCCTTCTCGGCGAGTACGGCGGCGTTGTGCTTGTCGTCGGTGAAGCGTGAGTTGCCACCGTCGATCACGAGGTCGCCTTCGGAAAGCAGGTCGCCGAGTTCGGCGACGGTCTGCTTGGTCGGCTCCCCCGCGGGCACCATCACCCAGACGATGCGCGGGGCCGCCAGCGCCGAGACGAGCTCGCCGAGCGAACCGCAGTCGCTCACCTCGGCGTTGCGGTCGTAGCCGACGACCTCGTGCCCGGCGGCCCGCAGCCGCTCGCGCATGTTGAAGCCCATCCTGCCCAGGCCAACGAGTCCGAGCTGCACCATTGAATGTTCCCCTTTGTCTTGCTTATCGCTCAGCCGGGCAGCCGCACCGGCATCAGCAGGTAGAGGTAGCCGGGGACGACGTCACCGTTCTCGTCAGCCGGCTTGATGAGTGCGGGCCGGTTGGGGGTGGTGAACGTCAGTTCCGCACGGTCGGCGTGCAGGGCGCCCAGCCCGTCCACGAGGTAACCGGGGTTGAACGCGATGATCACCGGCTCGCCCTCGTAGTCGACGGGCAGCTCCTCCTCCGCGCTGCCCTCGTCGTCGCCGCCTGCCGAGAGCCGCAACGTCCCGTCGGCGAACTCCAGCCGCACCTGGGTACCCCGCTCCGCGACCAGCGACACGCGCTTGATGGCGTCCACCAGCGGCGACACCTGCAGTACGGCGCGCGAGCTGTGCTGGCTCGGGAGCAGCTGGCGGTACGGCGGGAACTCGGCGTCGAGCAGGCGGGTCGTCGTGTACTTGCCGGAGCCGGCCAGGCCGAGGAGCCCGTCCCCGCTGGCGAGGCCGACCTGCACGGTCGCGCCGCTCGTCCCGAGCGACTTCGCCGCGTCAGCGAGGGTGCGGGCGGGCACCAGCACGGCCGCGTCGCCGATCTCCTCGGCCGGCGACCAGCTGAACTCCCGCATCGCGAGCCGGAACCGGTCGGTCGCCACGAGTGTGAGGTTGCTGCCCGAGATCTCCAGCCGCATGCCGGTGAGCATGGGCAGCGTGTCGTCCTTGCCTGCCGCGACGGCGACCTGGGAAACAGCCTGCGCGAACGCCTCGCCCGCCACCTCGCCGGCGAGATCCGGCTGCGCGGGCAGCTGCGGGTAGTCCTCAACCGGCATCGTCGGCAGACTGAACCGGGCGTTGCCGCAGGTGATCGACGCGCGGGCGCCGTCGACCGAGATCTCCACGGGCTGTGCGGGCAGCGCCTTGGTGATGTCGGCCAGCAGCCTGCCGGACACCAGCGTGCGGCCACCGTCGGCGATCGTGGCCGGGACACCCACGGTCGCCGAGACCTCGTAGTCGAAGCCGGACACGGTCAGCGCGTCGGAACCCCCATCGGCACCGGCGTCGAGAAGCACACCACCCAGCACGGGAACCGGCGGCCTGGACGGAAGGCTGCGTGCCACCCAGGCGACGGCGTCAGCGAGCCCATCACGCTCGACGCGGATCTTCATGGTGCCCATCCTTTCGACGGCCGAGCCGTTCGGCTCGAAAGACGACAAACCGCCCCGGCAGCGCCCCCCATGGGCAGGGAGTGACCGAGGTCGTGGCTGTGTGGGTTCACCCGGCTGCGGTGTGTCGACATGGCGACAAACCGGCACCGAGCGGACCGGGGTGTGGGTCTCCACGTTAGAGCGTGAGCGGCCACGCCGTCATCCCGGCCCGGTCGTGGCTCGAGCCGCTTGTCCCCAGCTTCGCCGCTCGCCTGTTTTTGGTTTGTTCTTCTTCGAAAGAGCTTTGTTCAGTCGTAGTAGTAAGGGCTGTGGGTTGTGTGGACAGCCGCGATCACCGCAGGTCCGCAAGCGCGTCGGCATGTGGATGCCTGTGGGTGCACAGCGGTGGATGAGTCGGCGGCGTCGGTGGACAGATTTCGCTGTCCTCAAACACTCCACAGTTGTCCCCAGATTTCCACAGCGTTGTCCCCAGCTGTGCGCCGATCTGTGCCCAGCCTCTGCACCACCGAAACGTGACCCGGATCGCCCGCGGGGGTGACAAACCCCGTGACAGGCAAGGATCTCCACACCCCTGGGGATTCTTTGCTCCCATGGTGTGCACAGCTTGGGGTGCCAAGGGGCGTGTGCAGCGCGTTCGTCACCGCGCTCCGTGGACAGCTTGGGTACCGACCTGTGGATGGGGTGTGGAGACAGCCGATACGGCTCCGGAAGCGGGATGTCGCGATGTCCCGCCATGGCAACGCATTCGGCCTCGTCTGACCGAAGTGGACGCAGCTTTCCGCGCGCACGACGACTGCCCGAATCGGACAGTCACCGATCCGGGTGAGGGAGGGATGCGTTGCCGGGGCGCACACGACGCGCCCTGCGACGCGGGCACGCCCGCAGCGCGCCTATATGGATAAGGAAGCGGCCGGCCTCACTGACGCGCGCGCTGCTTGATGCGCGACGTCAGCTCCTGCACCTGGTCGTAGATCCGACGTCGCTCGGCCATTTCCTTGCGGATCTTCTTGTCCGCGTGCATGACCGTCGTGTGGTCGCGGCCGCCGAACGTCTGCCCGATGCGCGGCAACGACATGTCCGTCAGCTCCCGGCAGAGGTACATGGCGATCTGGCGAGCGGTGGCGAGCGCCTTCGTCTTGCCGGGCCCGCACAGATCGTCGAGCGTCACGTCGAAGAACTCCGCCGTGACACCCATGATCGTCGACGCGCTGATCTCCGGCGCCTGCGAATCGGGAATGAGATCCCGCAGCACGATCTCCGCCAGTCCGACGTCCACCGGCTGCTGGTTGAGTGAGGCGAACGCCGTGACGCGGATGAGCGCGCCCTCGAGTTCCCGGATGTTGGCCTCGATGCGCGCGGCGATGAACTCGAGCACGTCACCGGGAACCGCCAGGCGGTCTTGCGCCGCCTTCTTGCGGAGGATCGCGATGCGCGTCTCCAATTCCGGTGGCTGGATGTCGGTGATCAGGCCCCACTCGAACCGCGTGCGGAGCCGGTCCTCCAGCGTCTCCAGCCGCTTCGGCGGACGGTCCGACGACACGACGATCTGCTTGTTCGCGTTGTGCAGCGTGTTGAAGGTGTGGAAGAACTCCTCCTGGGTTCCTTCCTTGCCTTCCAGGAACTGGATGTCGTCGACGAGCAGGATGTCGATGTCGCGGTACCGCCGCTGGAAGGCGACCTTGCGGTCGTCGCGCAGCGAGTTGATGAAGTCGTTGGTGAACTCCTCCGTCGACACGTACCGCACGCGCATGCCGGGGAACAGCCGCTGGGCGTAGTGACCCACGGCATGCAGCAGGTGCGTCTTGCCGAGTCCGGACTCACCCCAGATGAACAACGGGTTGTACGCGCGCGACGGCGCCTCGGCGACGGCGACCGCGGCCGCGTGGGCGAACCGGTTGGACGCGCCGATGACGAACGTGTCGAAGGTGTACTTCTCGTTCAGCCGCGTCTTCGACGTCTGCGGCTGCGCGGGCGCGGTGTAGGGCTGGCCGGCGGTGGGCTGGCCCGAGAACGTCGGCCAGATCTCGGTGACCGCGGCGAGCGCCTCGCCTTCCTCGTCGACCTCTTCGTCCCCGTCGTCGTTCTGGTCGGCGGTGCCGTTCGGCATGGCGGGCGGCAGAGGACGTTCGGCAACGTCGGGGCGCGGAGGCCGGATCGCCGGGATGATCATGGTGTCCTCGGCGGAGGGCATCGGCGGCGGGCCGTCGGGCCGTGTCCCGAGGTTGCCCTCCAGCCTGCCCGCGGTGGCGTAGCGCGGAGGCGACGTGGGCGAGGTCGGGGCGGGTGCGCTGTCGGCGGTGTCGACCTTGACGGCGAGGGAGACGTCGCGGCCGAGCCGGCGGGACAGGGCGGCGGTGATCGGCTCGCGCAGCGCGCGCTCGATGGCTTCCTTGGCGAAGTCGCTCGGCGCGGCGAGCAGCGCGGTGCCGTCCAGGAGCCCGATGGGCCGGGTCACCCGCATCCAGGCACGCTGCTGAGGGGACAGCGTTCCGTCGGAGAGCTCCCTGACGACTTGCTCCCAGACGACAGCCAGGTTCACCTGGTGCTCAGACACCCTGCTCCGCTCCCCTCCCCTCGACCTTCAGCCTGCCCGACGTCCGAAAGGCACATAGCAGGTCAGTGTGGCCACCCGCGCAGCAGGTATCCACAAGGTTGTCCACAACTGTGCATCAATGTACGGCGACCCGCAGGCACTCCACCCCGCAGGGATCACGGTACCGCCAGCCGAAGTCTCCCACCTTCCAGCGGCGCTGAACGTGCCCCTCATAAGTCATGCTGAGAAAGTCATGCCGAGAAGGGGCACGCTAACAAGCTCCGTGTGTCTGCCACAAGCCGTCGTTCCGGGCAAGCATTTCATGATGTACGGCGTGTTGCCATTCGCGCCTCGAGCGTGACTGGCTGTGCACGGGCAGGGGGCGGTGTCAATGGCGACTCGCCGACTGCGTACCCTCTTAAAGTCTGCCGCTGACAGCGGGCCCGTTCAGGCTGCCCATCTTCCTGGTAGGGCTTCCCCGGGTCGCGCGTTGGTCGCCAGACACCACGAACAGACGTTGAGACCAGGAGAACTGAGCCGTGAGCAAGGGCAAGCGCACCTTCCAGCCGAACAACCGCCGACGCGCGCGGACCCACGGGTTCCGGCTCCGGATGCGTACTCGGGCAGGCCGGGCCATCCTGGCGGCTCGCCGGCGCAAGGGCCGTCAGCGGCTTTCCGCCTGACCTCGCCTGCTGCGAGGCGTTGCGTGCTTCCGGCCGACGCTCGCCTGCGGCGGAGTGAGGAATTCCGTGCCGTCATGCGCGGCGGCGTCCGAGCCGGGCGCCGCCGTCTTGTGCTGCACGCGCTCGCCGGAACTGGTGAGCGGACGAAGGCGGGGTTCGTCGTGAGCAAGGCCGTGGGCAATTCCGTGGTGCGGCACCGGGTGAGCCGGCGCCTGCGCCATCTTGTCGCGGCCAGGCTGGGAACCCTGCCGGCCGGAAGCGCGTTGGTAGTTCGAGCCCTACCGCCCGCTGCCACCGCGACCAGCGCGGAGCTCGGCTCGGATCTCGACGCGGCGCTGCGGCGGTTGAAGCTGATGCCGTCCGCCCGCCACGACAATGGACCAGCGGTGTGAGTAGAGAGCATGTGGCCGGCACCGAGATGGCCGACCCCCACGAGGCGACGACCGCGCCCCGGCCGACTCCGGCCGCCTGGGTCCTTCTGCTGCCGATCCGGCTCTACCGCAAGGTCTCGCCCTACTTCCCCCCGATGTGCCGGTTCTACCCGAGCTGCAGTGCGTACGCGGTCGAGGCGCTGACGAAACACGGCGCCGCCCGCGGCTCCTATCTCGCGATCCGCCGGCTGCTGCGGTGCGGTCCGTGGACCCCGCCGGGACGGGACCCCGTGCCGGAGAAGTTCAGCTTCCGGTACCAAAGCCCTGGTATGTCTACCGAGGAGTAGCTCAGTGCTCGACTTTATCTACTACCCTGTGTCGTTCATCTTGTGGTGCTGGCACAAGGTGTTCGGCTTCGTCTTCGGGCCGGACAACGCCATCTCCTGGATCCTCGGCATCGTATTCCTGACGTTCACGGTCCGCGGCATCATGTTCAAGCCGTTCGTGAACCAGGTCCGGTCGATGAAGAAGATGCAAGACTTCGCGCCGGAGATCAAGAAGATCCAGAAGAAGTACGCGAACGACCGCCAGCGGCAGGCGATGGAGATGCAGCGTCTCCAACGCGAGCACGGCGTCAACCCGCTCGGTAGCTGCCTACCGATGCTGCTGCAGATCCCGGTCTTCATCGGCCTGAACCACGTTCTGCGCATGTTCGCGCCGGGCAAGGAGACCAACTACTTCTTCGACGCCGAGGGCGTGCGGTCCTACGTCGAGGCGAAGATCTTCGGAGTCAACCTCGGCGACGCGATCAACCACCTGGCGGCACTGGGCGGCGGTCAGGCCGGCGCGGCCACCGGCTGGCACTGGGATGTGGCGCCGGTGGCGATTCCCCTGATGCTCGTCGCGAGCGTCGCCACGCACTTCACGGCCCGGCACTCGGTGGCCCGGCAGAACCCGGCTTCGGCGAACGCGCAGACCGCGATGATGAATCGGCTGACGCTGTGGATCTTCCCGGCCGGTGTGCTCGTCTTCGGTGCCTTCTTCCCGATCGGTCTGTTGATCTACTGGCTCTCCAACAACCTCTGGACGCTCGGCCAGCAGCGCCTCGTCTACACCAAGATCGACAAGGAAGAGGAAGCGAAGAAGGCCGAGGTCAAGGAGAAGCGCACCAACCTTGGCCCGAAGCCCGGCCAGAAGCCCCAGGTTGGTCAGAAGCCCAAGCCCGGTCAGAAGCCGGCAACGCAGAAGAAGTCCGACGCCACGCAGGCGGGTAAGAAGCCGGCCGATACGTCCGCGAAGGACGCGAGCACTGAGACCACCAAGAACGGCAAGTCCCCGAAGAGCGGCACCAGCGGCGGCGCCTGGGCGAAGAACGGCGGGAACCAGAAGCGACCCGTCACCCAGGGCAAGAAGTCGCAAGGGCGCAAGCGCCGCTGACGCCACCGGGGCTGGAGAGGAGAAGCGACATGTCGGAGACAGCCGAGGTGATCGGCGCCGAAGAGGACGAGGCCGTGACCAACGCGGCCGAGGACGACGTGGACGACAACGACGACCTGTTGGTGCGCGAAGGCGACATCGCGGGTGACTACCTCGAGCGCCTGCTCGACATCCTGGACTACGACGGCGACATCGACCTCGACGTGGAGGCCGGACGTGCCGTCGTGAGCATCGACGGCGGCGAGGACCTC
This sequence comes from Prauserella oleivorans, assembly GCF_042685745.1. NCBI lineage: Bacteria > Bacillati > Actinomycetota > Actinomycetes > Pseudonocardiales > Pseudonocardiaceae > Prauserella > Prauserella oleivorans. Next base: position 751,809 of record NZ_JBHUNT010000001.1, read on the forward strand.
GACAAGCTCGTCGGTCCCCGAGGCAACGTGCTCGAAGCTCTGCAGGAGCTGACCCGGCTCGCCGTACAGCAGGAAACGGGCACCCGCAGCAGGCTGATGCTCGACATCGCCGGCTGGCGTGCGGAGCGTCGGGAGGAGTTGCGTGAACTCGGCCGGTCGACCGCCGAGGAGGTGGCACGGTCGGGCGAGAAGGTGCGGCTGGCGCCGATGAGTCCGTTCGAGCGCAAGGTCGTGCACGACGCGGTGGCGACGGTCGACGGCGTCACGAGCGAGAGCGAAGGCGAGGAGCCGAAGCGTCGCGTGGTGGTCCTCCCCGCGTAGACACCGAGGACAATGAAGCGGCCCGTCGATGATCGGCGGGCCGCTTCTTTATGCGCCCGCCGGTTTCACGTGAAACGGCGGGTGGACTTGTCCACAACTTCGGACTGTCGTCTCGAATCCGGCAAGACATCAGGGACAATCAAGGGGCTGGTTTCACGTGAAACGGCGACCCCGGTGAGGAGTGACTAGTGGGCCTGGATGGATTGGCGTCCACCACCCCGGCGGCTGCCGTCGCCGTCTTCGGCGACCAGGTGAAGCAAGCGGAGCGGTTCGTGTCGCTCCTACGCGAGCACGGTGTCGAGCGCGGGCTCATCGGCCCGCGTGAGGTGGATCGGCTGTGGGAACGCCATGTCCTCAACTCGGCCGTGATCGGCGAGCAGATCCCACGCGAATCGCGCGTGGTGGACGTCGGTTCCGGTGCCGGGCTGCCGGGTGTACCGCTCGCGATCAGTCGGCCCGATCTCGATATCGTCTTGCTGGAGCCGATGGCGCGCCGGGTCGAGTGGCTGACGGAGGTCGCCGAGGAGCTCGACCTCCGCGTCACGGTGGTGCGCGGACGTGCCGAGGAGAAGGCGGTACACGAGCAGATTGGTCTGGCCGACATCGCGACGGCGCGGGCGGTCGCCCCGCTCGGCAGGTTGGCAGCGTGGTGCCTCCCCCTGGTGCGGTCGGGTGGCGCGCTGGTCGCGTTGAAGGGAGCCAGCGCGCCCGACGAGATCGAACGGGACCGGGCTTCGGTGTCGAAGGCGGGCGGAAGCGAGCCGAGGATCGCCGAGTGCGGCGTCGATGTCTTGGAGACGCCGACGACGGTGGTCGTCATCGACCGCACCGCGGCGCGGACACCGACGTCGCGGAAGGGACGTTCGGGGATGCGGCCGAAGAGGAAGGGTTAGCCGAGCGGATGACGAGCAGTATGGAGCGGCGAATGTTCCACGTGAAACGGTGCGGGATCAAGCGACTGTCGGGGGAGGGTGACGACCGGTGACGCCCCCTGCCGAGACGAGCACCGGAGGCTGGACGCCGATCGCGGAGGAAGCCATGCGTGCCGCGCGCGTTCTCCACCCCGACGCCAACTTCATGCCCCGGCCGACGCGGCGGCGCGTTCTGACGGTGGCCAATCAGAAGGGCGGGGTCGGCAAGACGACGAGCACGGTGAACCTGGCCGCGGGCCTGGCGCTCCATGGGGTGAAGACACTCGTCATCGACCTCGACCCCCAGGGCAACGCGAGCACCGCGCTCGACGTTGATCACCGCGCGGGCACGCCGTCCGTGTACGAGATGCTCATAGGCGAGGTGTCGCTGGTCGATGCCGCGCAGGTGAGCTCCCAGTCACCGAATCTGCTGTGCGTTCCGGCGACCATCGACCTCGCGGGTGCCGAGATCGAGCTCGTCTCGATGGCGTCGCGGGAGTCGAGGCTCAAGGAGGCTTTGACCTCTGAGGCGCTGAACCAACTCGGCGTCGACTACGTCTTCATCGACTGCCCGCCATCGCTGGGCCTGCTCACGGTGAACGCGCTCGTGGCCGCACATGAGGTCCTCATCCCGATCCAGTGCGAGTACTACGCGCTGGAGGGTCTGGGTCAGCTACTCAGCAACATCGAACTCGTGCAGAAGCACCTCAACCGTGGCCTCGCCGTCTCGACGATCCTGCTCACCATGTACGACGGTCGCACCAAGCTGGCCGACCAGGTGACGCAGGAAGTCCGCAACCACTTCGGTGACGTCGTGCTGAAGACGGTGATCCCCCGCAGCGTGAAGGTGTCGGAGGCGCCGGGCTACGGGCAGACGGTTCTGGCTTACGACCCCGGGTCCCGGGGTGCGATGAGTTACCTGGACGCGGCACGTGAGCTTGCCGAGCGTGGAGTCGATAGGGAGCAGAGATGAGCGAGCGCAGGGGTGGACTTGGCCGCGGTCTGGCGGCGCTGATCCCGACCGGGCCGGTCGGTACGGAGGGCGAATCGACCGCGGAGGTGCAGCCCGCGCGCACCAACGGTGGTGACGACACCGGCTGGTTCGCGGCGAACGGTTCCGTCAGCAGCCATGGCGGAGAGGTGGCCGGCGCCGTCTATCGCGAGGTGCCGGTCGGCGCGATCCGCCGAAACCCGAAGCAGCCCCGGCAGGTCTTCGACGAGGACGCGCTCGCCGAACTCGAGCACTCCATCCGCGAGTTCGGGTTGATGCAGCCGATCGTGGTGCGCCAGTTGCCGGGTGACGAGTACGAGCTCGTCATGGGTGAGCGGCGGCTACGTGCCGCACAGCGTGCGGGGCTGGACCACATCCCGGCGATCGTGCGGCAGACGGCCGACGAGGCGATGCTGCGCGACGCCCTGCTGGAGAACATCCACCGCGTTCAGCTCAACCCGCTCGAAGAGGCGGCGGCGTACCAGCAGCTACTGGACGAGTTCGAGGTGACGCACGAGGAGCTCGCGGCCCGCATCGGGCGTAGCCGTCCCGTCATCACGAACACGATCCGGCTGCTGCGGCTCCCGCTCCCCGTGCAACGGCGAGTGGCGGCCGGCGTCCTCTCGGCCGGTCACGCCCGGGCACTGCTGTCGCTCGACGACCCGGATGCGCAGGAGGAGCTCGCCGGCCGGATCGTCGCCGAGGGGCTGTCGGTCCGCGCCACCGAGGAAGCCGTGACCTTGTCCAAGGGTGCGGTGAAGAAGAAGGAGAAGGCGCCCGCCCGCAAGCCGATGCAGGCGCCTGGTCTGCAGGACCTCGCAGAGCGGCTGTCCGACACCTTCGACACCCGGGTGAAGGTGGACCTCGGCAAGCGCAAGGGCCGCATCGTCGTGGAGTTCGGCTCGGTCGACGACCTCGAGCGCATCGTCGCCCTGATGGACCCGAAACAGAACAAATCGGGCACGTGAACCGATGACCTGGGACACCAGGTCATTTCGTCACGGTGATGATTCTGGTCAGCCCGCTCGCTGGACGGCGCGGGCGACCAGATCGGCGAACACCGCACCGAGAGACGTCCCCGCGGCCTCCATCGCCATCGGCACGGTGGAGGTCTCGGTGAGCCCCGGCGACGAGTTCACCTCCAGGAAGTGAACCGTGCCGTCCTCGGCGACGATCGCGTCGGTCCGGGAGATGTCCCGCAGCCCCAGCAACCGGTGGGCGCCAACCGCCAGTTCCCCGAGCGCCTTCTCCGCCTCCGGGGAGAGCCGCGCCGGGGTGAAGAAGTCCGTGAGGCCGGCGGTGTAGCGCGCGGTGTAGTCGTAGATGCCGCTCTCGGGCACGATCTCGACAGCAGGCAACGCCTGCGGACCACCGTCCCGCTCGACCACGGTGACCGCGACCTCGGTGCCCTCGATGTACTTCTCCGCGAGCACGGTGTCGCCGTAGGCGAAGCAGCCCACCATCGCGGCAGGCAACTCCGCGGCGTCCCGCACGACCTGCGCACCGAGTGCCGAGCCGCCTTGGTCCGGCTTGAGGATCAGCGGCAGGCCGAGTCGCTCCACCATCGCGTCGAGCACCGCCTGCGCGCCGAGCTCGCGGAACGTGCTGTGCGGAAGCACCACCCAGTCCGGCGTCGTGAACTCGGCACCGGCGACGAGTGCCTTCGCGATCGGCTTGTCCCAGGCGCGACGGCAACCCCGCGAGCTGGTGCCCACGAACGGCACCCCGAACATCTCCAGGACCGTCTGCACCGAGCCGTTCTCGCCCTCTCCCCCGTGCAGCGCGACCACCGCGGCGTCCGGCCGTTCATCCCGCAGCCGGGTCAGCAGGCTGGCATCGGTGTCCCACTCGTCGACCGTCAGGCCCTGGTCGCGCAAGGCGACGGACAGCCTCCGGCCGGAACGCAGCGACACGTCACGCTCGTGCGAGAGACCGCCGGCGAGCACGGCGACAGTAGCATCGGCCACCCGAAGAACTCCTTGTATAGCAGGGAAAAGCTGAGATCAGGCCGTGTCCGGGCCGGGGAACTCCGGGCCGGACACCGCGCGCGTCGTCACGCTACCGAACGTCCGCATCAAGTCCATTTCGGACTCGAGAACGCCGGCGAGCCGACGCACGCCCTCGCGGATCCGCTCCGGCGTCGGGTAGCAATAGGACAGTCGCATTTGCCTGCTGCCGAAGCCATCCGCGTAGAAACCCGTGCCGGACGCGTACGCCACCCGCGCCGTGACGGCACGCGGCAGCATCGCCTTGGTGTCGACCCCTTCCGGCACGGTGACCCACACGTAGAAGCCGCCGTCAGGTCGGGTCCAGGTGCAGCCCTCGGGCAGGTGCTGCTCGAGGGCGCTGAGCATGGCGTCCCGCCGCTCGCGGTAGTTCTCGCGGAACGTCTTGATCTGGCCCTTCCAGTCGTGCGTCTCCAGGTACCGCGAGACGACGAGCTGGTTCAGCGTCGGCGGGCACAGCGTGGCCGATTCGGCCGCCAGCACGAGCTTCTCCCGCACGGCGTGCGGCGCGAGCACCCAGCCGACCCGCAGGCCGGAGGCGAACGTCTTCGAGAACGAGCCCAGGTACACGACGTTGTCCGGGTCCATCGACCGCAACGCCGGGTAGGTCTGGCCGTTGAAGCCGAGCAGGCCGTACGGGTTGTCCTCGACCACGAGCACGTCGTGCTGCCGGCAGATCTCGAGGATCTCGGCGCGGCGCTCGACGGCCAGCGTCACGCCGGCGGGGTTGTGGAAGTTCGGGATCGTGTACAGGAACTTGACCCGCTTGCCGTGCTTCTCGGCCTGGGTCAGCGCTTCCCGCAGATTCTCGGGCACCAGCCCGTCGTCGTCCATCGCGACGTGGATGACCTGCGCCTGGTACGCCGCGAACGAGCCGAGCGCGCCGACATAGGACGGGCCCTCGGCGATCACCACGTCGCCCGGGTCGCAGAAGAGCCGCGTGACCATGTCCAGGCCCATCTGCGAGCCGACCGTGACGACGATGTCGTCCGGGTGGCCGGTGATGCCCTCCATGGCCATGATCTCGCAGATCTGCTCCCGCAGCGCCGGAACACCATGGGCGGAGCCGTACTGCAGCGCCGTGAGCCCGTCCTCGGCGATCAGCTCGGCCATCTGGTTCGACAGCGAGTCCAGCGGGAGGGCGGCGAGGTTGGGCATACCCCCAGCCAGCGAGACGACCTCCGGCCGGCTGGCTACCGCGAACAACGCTCGGATCTCCGACGCCGTCATGCCGGCGGTGCGCGCGGCGTAACGGTCGAGGTGCGGATCGAGGTTGTTGCGGCCGGGCTCCGACCCTGGTCTGTGCTCCGGTGGCTGGGAGGCAGTCATGGCGTACTTCCGTCTGCTTCGAAAAGCGCTCGGCAGTTGGGTCCGTCTACCTGCAGGCAGATCTTGTCGAGTGTAACCGCCCGGATTCCGGGGCTCCCGCCTTTCTGCCCCTTCTCACATCGGCATATGCTTTGCACGGCCGTCACGCACGAATCCGGGGAGGTGTGGTGTCGCGACGCGTCGTGGGCGTCACGCTGGACAACCTGGAGCAGTTGCCGCTGCACTGCCGGCGTTGCGTGTACTGGGAACTGGCGCCACACCTCAAGCAGCAGGCCGAGGAGTTCGGCGAGACCGAGGTGGAGAAGGAAGCCTGGGTCTCCGGCGTTCTGCTCGAGTGGGGGTCGTGCGGACGGATCATCTACAGCGGCAACCTGCCGGTCGGCTTCGTCCTCTACGCCCCGCCGAGTGCCGTGCCGCGGTCCGACGCTTTCCCCACCTCGCCGCCGAGTCCGGACGCCGTGCTGCTGACCTCGTTCTATGTCGCGCCTGAGTTCCGCGGAGGCGGCCTGGGACGCGCGCTCGTGCAGGCCGTGGCGAAGGACCTCACGCGCCGCGGTGTGCGCGCGATCGAGGCCTTCGGAGACGCCGAGCCGGAGACGGAGTCAGACACGCACGTCTGCGTGGTGCCCGCCGCGTTTCTGCAGAGCGTCGGCTTCAAGACCGTGCGTCCGCATCCGCGCTGGCCACGGCTTCGGCTGGAACTGCGCTCGGCGATCTCCTGGAAGGAAGACGTCGAGGCGGCGCTGGAGAAGCTGCTCGGCCAGGTCTCCGTCACCACGGCCACGCCCAGTACCACCCGCGCCTGAGTTGTCCACAGCTCTGTGCACAACCGGTCGACTTATCCACACCTGAGCGGCGGTCGCCTGGCGTAGGCGGGATCTCCACCATGGGTAGCCCTGGGGGTACTCAATGGTGCGAATGGTTGGCGGTAAGCCACGGCCTTTCGGCGAGGATCGGCCCAAGAAGGGCCGGTTGACACTCGCCGCTGCCGCGACAGCGGGAGCGCTGGCTATCGGAACCACGGGCGGCCTCGGTGGCCTGGGCGCCGGTACGGCTGGTTCGGCAGCCGATGTGGTGCTGTCGCAGGCGCTGCGGGCGAGTGTGCAGACGGCGACGAAACAGGCGGCCCGGGGACGAGTCAACGCCGCGCTGAACACGCTCAACCTGCGCCGGGTCGCCAGGAGCGTGCGCAGCGGGGTCAAGGACGGGATCGAGCATGCCGCCGAGTGCGTGACCTGGTCCTACGGCCAGGTGCGGGAGTTCTTCGCCGCGAACCCGTGTCGTGGGCTCACCCGGCGGCTCGTCGTGGTCGCGGACGAGGCCGGCAACCACATCGCCGTCTCGATCGCGTGGGTACGGATGCCTCGGGCGAATCAGGCCCGCGAACTGCGGGACCTCGTCGACACGCAGGGTACGGGCAGTGTCACGGCACTCGGTGCGGCCGGGGCACGGATCGGCAACGGTGCCTTCACCGGTGAGGCCTACACGTCGGACCTCACCCGACGCGGCCGGCTCGTCATCTCCGAGGCCGCCCTGCTCGACGGCGAACCGGACTCCGGCACCCTCGCCACCATGGAAGCGGCGACCCGGGTGGCAGTGGCGGTCCCGCCACCGCGACAGTGATCTACTCCGACCTACTCCGACCTACTCCGACCTACTCCGACCTACTCCGACCTACTCCGCCTTGGCCAGCTCGTGCGCGAGCACGTCGGCGAAGGTGAACGTGCCGGTCGGCTGGTCGTTCTCGCCGAGCAGGTAGAGCCGCTTGACGGCGATCAGGATGCCCTCGGCCACCACGTCGCGGAACGCGGGGTCGGAAAGCCTGGCCCGGTCGTGTTCGTTGGTCAGGTAGCCGATCTCCACGCGCACCGCAGGGCACCGCGTGCGGGTGAAGATCTCCCACGTCTTGGGGTGCGTGCGGCAGTCGAGCAGTCCGGTCCGGGCGGCGAGCTCACGCTGGATGTAGCCGGCCAGCAGCTCGCCGACCGTCGACGTGGTGCCGTTGCCTGTACCGAAGTGGAAGCTCGCGACGCCCTGGGCGCGCGGCGAGTGGTTGGCGTCGCAGTGCAGCGACAGGAACAGGTCGGCGCCCGCCTCGTTGGCGAACTCCGCGCGCTGCAGCTCGGACGGGCTGTGCGTGGGGCCGCGGGAGATCAGCGCTTCCATGCCCGTGGCCTTCATCCGGCCCTCGAGACGACGCGCGAGGTCCCACGCGATGTCGCTCTCCCGGACGCCGTTGACGACCACGCCGGTGTCGGCGCCGCCGTGACCCGGGTCGATGACGATGCGCTTGCCGCGCAGCCGCGGGCCCGCCCGGCGCACCTGTTCCTGCTCGCGGAGGAACACCGGCCGGCCACCACGCGCACGCGGCGAGAGTTGCCGCAGCGCCCGCACTGTCGCCGCTCCGCAGATGCCGTCGACGGTGAGGCCGTAGTCGCGCTGGAAGTTCTTCAGTGCGTGCTCGGTCTGCGGGCCGAAGTTCCCGTCGGGGCGGCCCGCGTCGTAGCCGAGTTCGGTGAGCCGCTCCTGCAGGGCGAAGACGTCGTCCCCGTGCACCGGCGACGAGATCAGGTACGCCAGCGGCCTGCTGCCGAGGTGGTAGCAGGAGCCGCGAAGCGCGCGGTAGGTCGCCGGACCGACGATGCCATCGGTGATGAGCCCCCGGCGCTGCTGGAACGCGCGGACGGCCTGCTCGACCGAGGCGTCGAAGGACCCGTGGTCGCCCTCGTCACTCCCAGAAAGCAGGTCCAGGCTCGTCAGCATGGACCTGATCTCGGCGACTTCCGGGCCGGCGTCGCCACGGCGGAGTACCCGCATGCACTCCTCGCTCTACCTTGGGCACCTAGTGCGCGATGCTTCTGCAAACTGAGGCAGGGCTGCACACCCTGCCGTTCCTATTGTGCCTTGTGAACTTCGTGTGAGCTCGCAGGCCTGGATCGGGCGTTGTCCCGACCCGGAAACAGGAAAACCCGGGGCGCATATCCCCTGCGCCCCGGGTTCGCCCGATGTGCGGCACGACTCAGAGCACGTCGGCCAGGTCGGACAGCAGCGCGGCCTTCGGCTTCGCGCCCACGATCTGCTTCGCCGGCTTGCCGTCCTGGAACAGGATCAGCGTCGGGATCGACATGACCTGGTAGTCCCTGGCGGTGTTCGGGTTCTCGTCAATGTCGAGCTTGGCGATCTTGATCTTGTCCTTGTGCTCGGTGGCGATCTCCTCGAGCACCGGGGCGACCATCTTGCACGGCCCGCACCAGGTGGCCCAGAAGTCGACGAGGACGGGCTTGTCGCTGGCGAGGACGTCGTCGGCGAAGCTCGAGTCGGTCACCTTCACGGTGTCGGTCATCTTCATAACTCCTGTCGTTCGACCGGTTCGGTTCAGTTGGCCCGGGTCGCGTAGCCGCCACCCACCAGTTCGGAGGTTTCGTTGGCCTCGCTCACCTCGGCGTGCTCGGCGAGCCAGCGCTCGGCGTCGATGGCGGCGGTGCAGCCGCTGCCCGCGGCGGTGATGGCCTGACGGTACGTGTGGTCCACGAGGTCGCCCGCGGCGAACACGCCGTCGAGGTTGGTGTAGGAGCTGCGGCCCTTGGTCACGACGTACCCGGAGTCGTCGAGCTCCACCTGGCCACGCACGAGCTCGCTGCGCGGGTCGTGGCCGATCGCGACGAAGAAACCGGTCACGTCGAGCGTCGACTCCTCGCCGGTCACCGTGTCCTTGAGCCGCAGGCCCTCGACCTTGCCGTTGCCGACGACCTCGGTGACCTGCGAGTTCAGCTTCCAGCGGATCTTCTCGTTCGCCTTGGCGCGCTCGAGCATGATCTTGGAGGCGCGGAACTCCTCCCGCCGGTGGACGATCGTGACGGTCCGGGCGAACTTCGTCAGGAAGGTCGCCTCCTCCATCGCGGAGTCGCCGCCGCCGACCACGGCGATGTCGTGCTCGCGGAAGAAGAAGCCGTCACACGTGGCACACGAGGACACCCCGTGGCCGAGCAGCTCCTGCTCGCCCGGCACACCCAGGTACCGGGCCGCCGCGCCCATCGCGAGGATCACGGCGCGGGCCGCGTAGCGCTTGCCGTTCGCGGTCACGTACTTGACCGGGCCGGTGAGGTCGAGCTGCTCGACGTCCTCCGCCCGGAGGTCGGCGCCGAAGGTCTTGGCCTGCTCGCGCATCTCCTCCATCAGCTCGGGACCCTGGATACCGGACCGGAAGCCGGGGTAGTTCTCCACCTCGGTGGTGGTCATCAGCGCGCCGCCGTACTGGGAGCCCTCGAACACCAGTGGCTCCAACTGCGCACGCGCCGCGTACACGGCAGCGGTGTATCCAGCGGGACCCGACCCCACGATGATCAGGTTCCGAACGTCCTCTGCAGCCACCCGTGACCTCCGCTTCGACAACGCCTGACTACCAGGTCCAACAGAATCGTAGGGGCGGGTGTTCCCGACGTGACGGTGCCCGCACACGCCGCGGGCCGCTGCTCCCGCGATGTGGGAGGGCAGCGGCCCGCGTGCGTGGCAGGTCAGCGGCCGATGGTCTCGTCGAGCAGCAGGCCCGGGTTGTCCGGACCGCAGTCGGGGGCCAGCGCGATCAGCCGGTACCGGGCCAGCTCGCCTGTGGTGTAGAGCACCAGGACGGCCTCCTGGCCGTTGACGGTGGCGGGCCGGAACCCGATGGGCTGGACATCCGGGTCGATGCCCGCGGCCTCGACGCACGCGTCCAGGCGCGCCTCGTTCCCCAGCGGGCCGAAGTCGCGGACGCCGTTGACATCGCCCACGGCCTCCCCGACGTTGCCGTCGTGCAACGCCAGCGGCGGGGTCTCGGACGCGCTGCCGCCGGGGCCGCTCGAGGGGGCGGGCTGCGCGACGCCGCCGGTCTCGTTGCCGCCCGTGCCGGGTACGACGACGAGCACCGCCGCCACGACGGCCGCCGCGGCGGCAAGCAGCCCGGCCGCCCAGCCCGCCCGCTTCTTCCGCCGGGCGCGGGCAGCGTCGAGGCTCACGACGTTCGAACCACGCGCCTGCTGCTCCTGGGCGAGTGCGGCGTCGATCCGGGCTGCGACGTCAGCGGGCATCGGCTCCACCGGCCCCGAGGCGAGCGAGCTCAGGTCGGCGCTGGTGGCCTCCAGTGCGTCGATGACGGCGCGCGCCTCCGGGTTCGCGTTCACGAGAGGCCACAGCTCGGCGGATTCGCGTTCACCGAGGACGCCGGCATGCAGATCGGCAAGCACGTCGACAGACCACGGGGGGCCGACGGCCCCGCCATGCCCCCTGACCTCGTCCGTCATCGTCCCTCCCCGTGTTTGCTTTCGTGAGTTGGGACGCCACCTTCCGGCTCGGGGTTCCGCAGATGTCCGAGAAGTTTCGCGAGTTTGGCGCGCCCGCGAGCACATCTGCTCTTCACCGTGCCCTCCGCGATGCCCAGCATCTTCGCGGTCTCGGCGACGGAGTACCCCTCGACGTCGACCAACACGATCGGCATGCGCTGGTCGTCGGGAAGCTGCTCGAGCGCCTCCTTGATGACCAGCCGCGTCTCCCGCTCCGCCATGGAGTCGCGGGGCACGGCCGGCTCCTGGTGCCCCTGTTCCGGCAGCGGCACTGTGGGGCGGGCCTGGCGCCGGCGCATACGGTCGAGGCAGGCGTTGACGACGATGCGGTGCAACCACGTGGTGACCGCCGACTCGGCGCGGAAGTTCGCCGCGGCACGGAACGCCGAGATGAAGGCGTCCTGCAACGCGTCCGCGGCTTCCTCGGGATCGCGGACCGTGCGCAGCGCGACGGCCCACATCCGGTCGCGGTGGCGCCGGACCAGCTCGTTGAACGCGTGTGGATCTCCAGCAGCGTGGGCTCTGATGAGATCGGCATCCGTTGGCGCTGGTGCGGTCACCCGGGAGAGACTACTAACACCACCCGGGCCTGCTTCCGGGTGTCACCCGGCCGGGAGGAAGGTCACCTCGCCCAGTTCCGAGGCGAACTCGGGCGCCTCGCCGGAGAGGCCGGTGATCCAGACGATCACGAACTCGCTCTCGGCGGGCTGGTTCAGCGTCAGTTCGGTGTCGTTGCCCCGGAGCGTGCCCGACGCCACGACACGGGTGTCCTCCAGCGCGGGGTCCGGCTCGTCGGCGAGCCGCACCTCCACCTTCGTGCCCGGGCTGTCCGCGGTGATCCGCACCTTGGCGAGGTTGATCGGCTCGTCGAAGGTCGCCAGCAGCCCCACGCCCGGCTTGAATGTCGGGAACTGCTGCTTGTACTCGTCCGTGCGCCAGAAGGTCGCGGGGTCGCCGTCGGTCGCCTGCTCGGCGTCACCCGGGCTGTCGCCCTCGCCCTCGGGGTTGTAGACGGTGACCTCCGCGGGCTCCACCGGCGGGCCGGTGTTCGCGGGCGCGTTGTTCTGCGCCGGACGTCCGTTGCCCTGCGGAGGCGGACCCGCCTGCTGGGTGGGCGTCGGATCGGCGAGGTTGACCGGTGGGCCGCTCGAACCCGGGTCGTCCTGGAAGAAGCTGATGGCCATCATGCCGAGCCAGGCCAGCACGGCGACGGCGGCGACCACCAGCACGGTCACACCCAGCGCGAGCTTGCGCCTGCGGGTGGCGTCCTTGACCGGCTTCTTGGTGGTCCAGACGCCGCCGTCCGGGTCGATCTGTTCGGTGTTGATGATCTGGGTGCGTTCGGCGGCCTCGGCCGCCTGCTCGAGGGCGCGCAGGATGGCGGCGCTCGTGCGGATGCCGCCGTGGCCGCCGTCCTCGATGGTGCGCACCGCCAGAGCGGAGAGCTCCTGAGGCACGCGAGGCTCGAGCGACCGCGCGGGCACGATGCGCCCGGTCGGCGACTTCGGTGCGGCCGGCAGCGCCGGCGGACCGCCCGGCAACGCCCACCGGCCGGTGAGCAGCAGGTACAGCACGGCGCCGAGCGCCTTGACGTCGTCGCGCAGCGTCGCGTCCGGCAGCGGGCCCGGGAACGCGAGCCGCAACCGGCCGTCCGGGGTCATCCGCAGCCGCTGCGGGTGGTCGATGCCGAGCACCAGTCCGGACTGGTGGGCGAGCTCGACCGACTCGGCCAGCGCCTGCACCATGCGGGCGGCCGTGCCCGGCTCGACCGGCCGTTCGGCGACGAGATCGATGAGGTCGGTGCCCTTGGTCCACTCGGCCACGACGATGCCCAGCAGCCCCTCACTGGAGGAGATGCCGTTGCCGAGGCTGAGCACGTCCAGAACCCGGGCGACACCGGGATGCTCGAACGTCGCGGCGTGGGCGGCACGCTCGAGGGTCCGCCTGCCGAGCCGGGCCGCTTCGGCGTCGGCCGGGTCCCCGACCAGCATCGTCAGCGCCACGTCCCGGCGCAGCTGTCCGTCCCTGGCTCGCCACAGGTGGGCGCCCGCCCGCTCGTCGATGCCGAACTGGGCGAGCAGCCGGTAGCGGCCGTCGCCGACGACACCGCCGGGCGCCAGCGGCCCACCCCGCGCTCTCGTGCCCACTGGGCTCGGACCCCCTGCCTCTGCTCGACGAATCGCCTAGCCAAGAGGGTACGTGAATACCCCGGGCAAGGGCCGGGTTACGCCCGGCGGATCAACCGGGTGATCCTGCGGGTCACGGGCGCGAGTTCATCCACTTTGAGTGCGATCAGCACCCCGAACGAGACCCCGATGCCGACGATCCCCTGCAGGATCAGCTTCACCCACGCCGCCAGTACCGGCCCGAGCGCGTCGGGCACCAGCATGCCGACCAGGGCGGCCGCCAGCGCGCCGAGCGCACTGGCCACGACCGTGAACAGGATGACGCCGAGCACGCGTCTGCTGCGCAGGTTCCCGAGCTTCACCCAGAGCCACACCTGGCCGAGCACGGCACCGACGACGAACACCAGCGAGTTCACCATCATCACGCCGAGTACGACGTTCACCGGGTGCAGCAGGGAGGAGGCGAGATAGAGCAGTGGGATCTTGACTACCGTCATCACGCACATGATGAGCGTGGGCGTACGCGAGTCCTTCATGGCGTAGAACACGCGCATCTGCAGCATCACCAGCGCGTACGGCAGCAGCCCGAACGCGGACACCGCCAGGGCCTGGCCCAGCCGTTCGGCGTTCTCGACCGAGCCCCGGCCCACCGCGAACAGGGCCACCCCGATGGACGTGCCCGCCACGGCCATCACGGCCGACACGGGCAGCAGCATCAGCGTGGTCAGGCGTGAGCCGTAGGAGAGGTCGCCGATGAGCCTGCGGTAGTCGTGGTCGGCGGCGGCCCGGCTCATCTTCGGCATGAGCGCGGTCAGCAGCGACACCCCGATGACGCCGTACGGAAGCTGGAACAGCAGCCAGGCGTTGGAGTAGATCGACGGGCCACCGGCCGCCCCGGCGGTGAGCACGCGCGTGTTCACCACCATGCCGATCTGGCTGACGGCGACGTAGCCGAGGATCCACAGCGCGAGCCCGCCGAACTCCTTGAGCCGCTCGTCGATGCCCCAGCGCCAGCGGAACCGGAAGCCGGAGCGACGCAGCGCGGGCACCAGGAAGAGGGCCTGCGCGATCATCGCCGCCAGGACGCCGAGCCCGAGCACGAGCACCTGCGGGTCGGTCATGCGGGTCGGCACGATCGTCGGGTCGCCGGGGACGAGGGCGAACGCGGCGATGGTGGCGATGATGACCAGGTTGTTGATCACCGGCGCCCACTGTGCGGGGCCGAAGATCTGCTTGGCGTTGAGCACGGCCGAGAGCACGGCGAACAGGCCGTAGAACAGCAACCCGGGTAGCAGCAGGTAGGCGAACCACGTCGCGAGCTGCGGGTTCGCGTCCCCGGTGTCGTCCATGAGCAGCGACGTCAGCCACGGTGCCAACGCGGTGGAGACCACCGTGCCGACGCCGAGGATGGCCAGCGCCATCGTGATCAGGCGCTGGGTGTAGGCCTCGCCGCCGTCGGGGTCGTCCTGCGACCGCACGAGCAGCGGGACGACCACACTGGTCAGCACGCCGCCGAGCAGCAGCTCGTTGATGATGAGCGGCAGCGTGTTGGCCACCGTGAACGAGTCGTAGAGCACGCCCAGGGTCGCGACCCACGCGAGCATGACCTTCCACAGGAAGCCGGTGATGCGGCTGATCATCGTGGCGATGGCCATCCGACCGGTGGCCTTGGCCAGCGACTGCTTCTTGGCCGGCTTGTCCTTCGGCGGCTCCAGCTGTACTGCCGGGAGCCGCTCGCCGATCTCGGTCGGCCGCGGACCGTCGAGGATCCGCGGCATCATCCGCGTGGCGAGCTCGTCGTACGGCCGGAACACGTCCGGGTCGGCGGCGGGCCAGCGCACACCGGGCGGTATGCCGCGCTCGCGCGGGATGAACATGGTCGCCTCGCCGTCGCGTGGCGGCGGCGGGACGCGGCGGGCCGGCCCCTCGGCCTCCTGCCGCCACGGCCTCACCGGCCTGCGGCGCGGGTCCTCCGGCTGCCTGCCCCGGCGCGGCGGCAGGCCGCGGCCCGGCGGTGACTGGGCCGGGTGCTGGACCGGGGGTGGCCCCTGCGGCGGAGGTGCCTGCCTGCGCGGCGGCGGCCCGTCCGGCGGGTACGGGCTCTCGGGCGGGCGGAGGCGCCCGCTCTGGCTTCCCTGGACGTCGGGAACACGACGTGCGCGGCCGTTGCCGCGGGGATCGGGTGGTGGTGGCGGTGCGTCGCGCCGCTCGGGTGGCGGCTGGCGATGCCGTGCGCTGTCGGGAGGCGTCCGGCGTCCCGGTGCCGGTGGTACACGGTCCGGACGCGGAGGCCTACCCGCTCGCTCGGGCGGCAGGCCCGGCTCTCTGTCCAACACGTGCCCCATCGGTCGGCGGTCAAGCTCCGTCGATTCAGGGTAATGCGGGCCGCGGGTAAATCTCAGGTCGTATGGCCGTTACGACCCTTGACCCGGCGATAGATACGGCGTGCGGAGAGCAGCACCAGCGCCGCCCCGGCGACCACGGTGATGACGACGGTCACCGTGCCGAGCTCGCTCGACGACAGCTCCAGCCGGGCGGGCTCACCCAGTTCCGTGCCGCCCGGTGTGGTCAGCGAGACGTCGATGTTGAATCGCCCGGAGCGCAGCGCCTCGGCCGGGATGAGCTGGCTCAACGTGCTGTTGGCCGAGAGCACCGGGTCACGCACTCGGGCGGGCCGCAGACCCGCGGTGTTCTCCAGCCGGATGCGCACGGTGATGGTCACCGGCAGGTTGTTGCTCAGGCTCACCGGCAGGGGGCTCGACCCGGACGCCAGCGACACGGGCTGGGGCGGCGTGGCCACCGTCACCTGGCCGCGGAGGTCTTCGAGCTGGGCCGACGCCATGCCGGCGGCGGCGGTGCTCTGCCTCGGGCGCCAGGCCGTCGACGTGGCCCGCAGCACGGCGTTGTGCAGCGGCTGGATGAGCGTGGCCGGCTGCACCTGCCGGGTCGGGTCGACGGTCATGGCGCTCTGCAGGTCGGCGGCGGTTGCCTCCAGCCGGGAGAGCTCGCCCACCACCTGGCTTGCCGACGAACGCGAGCCGTCGAGCCCGTCGGCGTCCGTGGCAGGTGTGGCGGTGCCCTCGGACGGAGCGGCCAGCAGGTCGTCCAGCGACACCGGCTCCACCATGCCCGCCCGGTTGAGCGTGGCCACCGCGTCGAGGAACGTGACGAGCTCGCCGACCGGTGCGTTCCAGCGGCGCGGGGGCGCCACGATGACCGCTCCTTCGGTCTGCTCGCCGAGCCCGCCGCGGAAGGCCAGCGCGGCGATGCCGTTCTGGGTCGCGACGTCCGGCTCGTCGGCGGGTGTGAGCCTGCTGCCCGAGGTCGGCTTGCCGCGCATGGCGGTGGCGACCAGCGAGTCGTGGGTCAGCGCACGAACGGGACTGCCCGCGACGTCGACCGGCCCCGTTCCGTCGGCGTCGTCGAGCTGCAGCGGGTCGGTGATGAGGGAGGTCATTCCGGCGCGGGCCGCGGCGCCCAGCGTCCGACCGTCGAGGGGACCACCGGGCCACACCACACCCGGCCGCGGTTCGACGCCCAGCTTCTGCAGGATCGAGGTGCCGTTGAGCGCGGTGCCGACGAGGTCGGCCGGGGTGCGGATCTTCGACACGGTGGCCAGGTCGGCGTCGGCGTACGGGATCTGGACGACGCAGTGGGCGGCCACGAGCGCCTTGAGCTGCTGCAACCAGCGGGCGGCGTGCTCCCGGCCCGAGCCGTCGATCTCGCCACGCGGCGTCCGCACCCGGTAGCCGCGGCTCATCTCCTCCACCGTGTCGAGCAGCTCCGGGTCGATCGCGAAGCACATCGAGCCGAACACCGCCGCGTCGTCCCGGCGCGACGACGCGGCCACCACCAGCGCGTCGAGCCTGCCGCCCGGCTTGAGCTCGCCCGCGAGACCGTCGTCCGAGAGCACGAGCGGCCCGTTGTGCGGGTCGGACACCACGCGCGGCCGGGCCGCCGTGATCGGCCACAGCAGCGACATCTCGGCCGGTGCGGCCTCGCTCGGCGGATCGATCACCGGCAGCATCAGGTCCATCGACGCCAGCCGGGCGGGCCCGCCGTACTCGGGCGTGCCGTTGACATTCACCAGCAGCGGGTAGACCCCGGGCGCCGACAGCGGCAGTTCCGCGATCGGCAGCCGGAACTCCACGCGGGCGCTGTCCCCGGGCTCGAGGGAGTCGGCGATGCCGGTCCACTCGGACGAGCCCGCGTCGGCGGGCGGCGCGTCGGCGAGGGACTCCTCGAACTCCTCCTCGCCGGTCTGCGGCTGGCCGAGCTGCAGCCGCGCCACGACCTCGGAGATGCCGCGGTCACCGGTGTTGGTGACCGTGCCGGAGACGACGAGGGTGTCGTCGGAGGGGGTGACGATGCGGGGACTGAACCCGTCGATGTCCAGCTCGAGCAAGTTGGGCGAGTCCAGCGGCTGGGCCGCTGGCGCCGGTACGGCGAACAGCCCCTGTGCGACGAGGAACGCCAATGCCAGCGCGAACGCGCTGAGCCTGCTCACTGCTTGCTCACTCCACGGCTGTCGTCGAACAACTCTCGTGCCTTGCGCACCAGCTTGCGCTCGTCGGCGTAGGCGAGTCTGCTCTCCAGCTCCGTGAGCGGGACCCAGGCCACCTCGGTGACTTCCACGTCCTCGTCGGACAGCTCGCCGCCGCAAGCTTCGAGGAGGAAATGATGCACCGTCTTGTGGATGCGCCTGCGTTCGGCCACGAACCAGTAGTCGATGGTGCCGAGCGGGCGGAGAACGTGCGCGGTGATGCCGGTCTCCTCCTTCACCTCCCGCACGGCCGTCTCTTCGGTGGTCTCGCCGTCCTCGATGTGTCCCTTGGGCAGCGACCACAACAGCCTGCCGTGCCGGTCGAGCCTGCCGATGAGCACCGCGTTCGCCCGCTCGGGATCGACCACCAGCCCGCCGGCGGAGGTCTCGTTGACCGTGGTCAGCCGCCTGCCGCGGCGCCGTCGGGACCGGCGTCCCGGTTTTGCGCCACCGGAGCGACCGGCCGATCCAGGCATGCTGCGATGCTAGAGCAAACGATGCCGCCGGTAGGCTGGCTTCTCGTGTCCGTGTTGATCCGTTCGCGTTGCCAGCAGACCACATCGGGGGTGCGATCCCGGTGAACCACATCGCCGCCCAGCGCACCGAGGCCCAGCGCAATGCGGTGACGGAACTGTTGCGCATCTCCCCGGTGGCCGACGAGCTCGCCGCCCGCTTCGCCAAGGCGGGACACCGGCTCTACCTCGTCGGCGGGAGCGTGCGCGACGCGCTGCTCGGCAGGCTCTCGCCCGACCTCGACTTCACCACCGACGCCCGCCCGGAGCGGATCCAGAAGATCCTGTCCGGCTGGGCGGAGGCGGTGTGGGACACCGGCATCGAGTTCGGCACGGTGGGCGCGGCGAAGCGGGGCACGCAGCTGGAGATCACGACGTTCCGGTCGGACACCTACGACCGCGTCGGCCGCAACCCCGAGGTGTCCTTCGGTGACACGATCGAGGGTGACCTTGTACGGCGGGACTTCACGGTCAACGCCATGGCCATCGAGCTGTCGACCAAGACCTTTGTCGACCCGCACGACGGCCTGGAGGCGCTGGCCCGTCGCTCGCTGGACACGCCGGCCACGCCGCAGGAGTCGTTCGCCGACGACCCGCTGCGGATGCTGCGGGCCGCGCGGTTCGTCGCGCAGCTCGACTTCACCCCGGCTCCGCGAGTGGTCGAGGCGATGCGGGACATGTCGGCCGAGATCGGCCGGATCACCGCGGAGCGGGTGCAGGCGGAGCTCTCGAAGCTGCTCCTGGGCGTGGCGCCGCGGCGCGGGATCGAGCTCATGGTCGACACCGGGCTGGCCGATGTCGTGCTGCCCGAGGTGCCCGGCATGCGGCTGGCGATCGACGAGCACCACCAGCACAAGGACGTCTACCAGCACTCGCTCACCGTGCTCGAGCAGGCGATCGACCTGGAGACCCGACACGAGCCGGCGTCGGGCCCGGACCTGGTGCTGCGGCTGGCCGCGTTGCTGCATGACATCGGCAAGCCGGCGACGCGCAAGTTCGAGCCGGGCGGCGGGGTGAGCTTCCACCACCACGAGGTCGTCGGCGCGAAGATGGCGCGCAAGCGTTTGCGGGCGCTGCGCTACTCCAAGGACGTCGTGCAGGACGTGTCCCAGCTCGTGTACCTCCACCTGCGGTTTCACGGCTACGGCAAAGGTGAGTGGACCGACTCGGCCGTCCGGCGCTACGTCACCGACGCCGGCGACCTGCTGACCCGGCTGCACAAGCTCGTGCGCGCCGACTGCACCACGCGCAACAAGCGCAAGGCGGCCGGTCTGCAGCGCGCCTACGACGACCTGGAGGCGCGGATCGCCCGCATCGCCGAGGAGGAGGACCTCGCGCGCGTGCGGCCGGACCTCGACGGCAACGAGATCATGCGGATCCTCGGGCTGAAGCCGGGTCCGCTGGTCGGCAAGGCGTGGAAGCACCTCAAGGAGCTCCGGCTCGACCGGGGCCCGCTGGACCACGACGAGGCCGTCGCCGAGCTGCGGGCGTGGGCGGCCGAGCAGGGCATCGAGCCGCCCACGTGACTCAGCCGAGCCGCTCCAGCGCGCCCGACTCCACGTGGTGGCCGATCGCGCGCGGCAGCAGGTAGGCGACCGCGCCACCCGGGAGCGGGCCCCAGGGGGCCGTCACGCCGGTCAGCACCCGGATCGGGCGGCGCACCACGTAGCCGCGCAGGTCCGTCTCGCGCTCGAACGCCAGCGATGTCCGCGGGAACGGCGTGTCGTCCGGATGCACCAGGTTGCCGTTCTCGTTGCCGTAGCGCCGCACCGTGGTGCCCGCGGGCAGGGTGACCAGGCGTTTGTTCCGGTAGTACGGCAGCGGCGGCTCGCCCCGCATCGGCAGGATCGGCCAGTCGGTGGCGTGCGCGGCGGGCTCCGCCGCCTCGTCCTCGGCGACGCCGGCCCGCATCCGGCCCGGCATCAGCAGCAACGCCCCGAGCAGCGCCTCGGCCGCCGCGTGCACGCGCGGGAAGATCCTGGGCTCGACCGGCCTGCCGCCGTCGTGGCGGGCAACCTCCCAGCCCTGCTCGGTCCGCCGCAGGCACCACGCGCCGTCGGCGGCCTCGCCGATCCGGTAGGCACTCTCCGCGACGCCGTACTCGGCCAGCCGGGTACGCAGCACGTCCAGCACGTCCGAGGCCCGCAGCGACTTCGGTTCCTCTCCCCGGTGCACGCGGGTGACGGGATCGGGTTCGCCCAGGTCGGCAGCGGTCCGGGCAGGACGCGGGCGGCCCAGCAACTCCGCCTCGGCACTCGCGCGCACCACGGGGGCCACGTAGGGCACGCGGTAGTCGTGCGCGCGGATGTGGTCGAGCAGGTCGGGCTCCGGCGGGACGCCGTAGGTGCGCAGGTAGTGCGGCACGGCGGCGGGCCAGACCCACACGCCGTCGGTGTGGAAGGCGTCCGGGACGCCGGTCGGCGCCCCGGGGACGAAGATGTCCGGTAGCGCGCCCGGCCTGGTGAGTGCGATGGGCGCGCGGTAGAGGTAGGCCAGCACGCGCGGCACCTCGTCCTGCGGCACCGGCTGCCGGTTGACCACCGGTTGCTCGCCCTCGGTGTGTCCGTCGACCACCTGCGCGTGCCGGAAGACGACGTCCACGGGCAGTCCCGCGCGGGCGGCGAGCCAGGTGGGCACACGCTTGCGCGGGTAGTAGCCGAGCTCGGCCTCGTAGCTGCGCGCCGTGCGCCTGCCCGCCGGCGACAGGCGCCACTCGGGCTCGGTCTCGGCGTCGTAGTCGAAGTCGAAGCTATGGGTGCTGTCGAGGGTGAAGGTGCCCTGGAACCACGTGCCGGTGTCCGGCTGGTACATCGCCGAGCGCAACTGCGTGAACAGCTGGCCGAGCTGCGGCGGCGCCGACAGCGACACGAGCGTGGCCTCGGGGCCCTCGGCGACGGCGCGCACCTCGAGTTCGGAGTAGTCGCCGACCTGCCGGAACTGCGCGCTGACGCGGTCCCAGCCGGACGGCATCGAACCGAGCATCGTCCGGCCGATCGCGCGCAGCAACCGCTGGGAGTCGCCGCTGCCGGGCTCGCTGTGGACAGCACCGTCCTCGGCGAAGTCGTGCCGTTCCTGCCAGAGGGCGGTCAGGCTTTCCGGATCGCGGACCGTGGTGGTCAGGCCGGTGAGGCCGAGCTCGCGGGCGCGCTGTTCGTCCGTGCCTGCCCAGCGCAGGATCAGCTCGCCGTCGGTCGACCGCGGCTCGATGAGGTAGGGCTCGTCGTCGTAGTAGCAGTAGGTGTGGATGGCGAAGGTGGCGTTCGCCTCGGTGGAGGGCACGACCTTGCCGCGCGTGCCGTCGAGCTCGGTGTCGAAGTCGTCGGGCGGTTCCTCCCCGGGCAGCGGCGTGAGCAGCACACTCGCGTCGGCGGTGGAACGCTGGGCGCGGAAGATCCGGCCGTTCCACAACGCGTACAGCGCGCACGCGCGGTCAGCAACCTCGACTCGGTAGCGCACGCCTGTTCCCCCTCGGTCCGTCACCGTGCACCCTCGCGCCAGCCGGAACCGGCTTCGCGCGCGTTCACCTTACTCAGGCCGGCGCTCCGGACGGATCCGTTTCGGCGTCGGCCGGGGCGGTACGGGCGGGCGTGCCGTGGACTGCGACTCGGTGTCGGTGCCGTGCGCGTGGGCGGTGCCCTGCCGGACGACCTCGAGCACGGTTCTGGCGAGCGTGGCCGGATCGGTGCGCTCGAACGCCGAGGGCGCGAACTCGAGTCCGGTGAGCGTCCCGGCGGAGTCGACGGTCGCGCGGACGAGTCCATCCGTCGAGGTGACGGTCAGCGACGACGCGTTGCCAGCCATGGTCACGCGCTCACCCTAACGGGTGGGGCACAGGCTGTGGGCGGCATCGGCAAGTCGGGTCGGCGATGCGACGAAGGTGACGCCGGAAAGACAAGCCACCGTGACGCTCGGCCAGGTCGGGGGTGGGATCATGGAGAGGTGCGAGCGGATGCCGAGGTGGAACCGGGAACCCTGCTGGTAGCTGCACCCACGATGTTCGATCCGAACTTCCGGCGAACCGTGGTGTTCGTGATCGACCACCGCGATGAGGGCACCCTCGGTGTCGTCCTGAACCGGCCCAGCGACATCCCGGTTCACGAAGTGCTGCCGACGTGGGGCCAGCATGTCGTCGAGCCGCAGGCCGTGTTCGTCGGCGGTCCGGTGGAGAAGAAGACGGCGCTCTGCCTGGCCGCGCTGCGCACCGGCGAGACCGCCGCGAGCGTGCCCGGCGTCATCGCGGTGCGTGGACCGGTCGCTCTCGTCGACCTCGACGCCGACCCGGAATCCCTCGTCTCCAAGGTGCGCGGGATGCGTGTCTTCGCCGGCTATGCCGGATGGGACGCCGGTCAGCTGGCCGGCGAGATCGACCGCGGGGACTGGCTCATCGTGCCCGCGCTGCCGAGTGACGTCCTGGCCACGCCGAAGCGGGACCTCTGGGGCCAGGTGCTGCGCAGGCAGGGGCTGCCGACCGCGCTACTCGCCACGCATCCCGGGGACCTGCAGCGGAACTGAGGAGCCCGCCGCGGGTGGGCAACCGGCCGCTGCGCCGGTTCACCGCCGAGGCCCCGGCGACGGTCCGGTAGGTCTCAGGACGCCTGGTCGGCCTGGGCCCCGGTGAGGGCGGAGCAGCCACCGCACGCGCAGCCGGAGCAGCCCGCGGGCACCTCGCTCGGCGGCGGAACGGCGGCCGCGGCGCGGTGACCCAGCACGCCACCACCCGCGACCAGGGCGAACATGCCCACCAGTCCGATCACGGCGGCGATCACGGTGCCCCACGCGTTCGGCATCAGCAGGCCGGCCACACCGGCCAGCACACCCACCGCGCCGGCCACGATCGTCGGCAGGCCGGCGACGCGGTTGGCCACCCGGAAGGCCTCGTCGCTGCGGAGCGTGGCCGCGGTGCGCACGCCCGCCCCTCGATCCCGGGGCAGTTTCTCCCGCAGACCGAGGTAGCCACCCCAGCCGACCAGAATGCCGAGAAGTGCGGGAATCAGCGCGACCACGAACACGCGTCGAGAATACGGTCCGCGCCCGGGTCACCTTGTCGACACCCTGCCGCGGTGTGCCGGGGACCATGCCCGGAGGGCTGTGGAAAAACGGTGTGACGGCCCCGTCTACCATGAAAACCGTGAGTACGGCCAGCCTGCGCCTTAGTCGGCCGCACTGACCGGACGCGCTCCGGCCGGTGCGGCGAACCCCTCACGCCCTCGGGCGGAGGGGTCGCGTTGTTTTTCGGCCAGGTAGGTACACGGAAAGGTTCGTGATGACAGACGGCACCGAGACTCCGGCGCAGCGCTACAACGCGGCACTGGCCCGGCAGATCGAGCGGCGCTGGCAGGACTACTGGGCCGACCACGGGACGTACCACGCGCCCAACCCGGCCGGCCCGCTTGCCGACGACAGCAAGCCGCTGCCCTCGGACAAGCTGTTCGTGCAGGACATGTTCCCGTACCCGTCGGGCGCGGGCCTGCACGTGGGGCACCCCCTCGGGTTCATCGGCACCGACGTCTACGCGCGCTACAACCGGATGATCGGCCGCAACGTGCTGCACACGATGGGCTTCGACGCCTTCGGCCTGCCCGCCGAGCAGTACGCCGTGCAGACCGGCACGCACCCGCGGACCACCACCGAGGCCAACATCGAGCGCTACCTGAGCCAGATCCGCAGGCTGGGTTTCGGGCACGACGAGCGCAGGCGCATCGCCACCACCGACATCGAGTACTACCGCTGGACCCAGTGGATCTTCCTGCAGATCTTCAACTCGTACTACGACGAGAAGGAGCAGAAGGCCCGCCCCATCGCCGAGCTGGAGAAGCAGTACGCCTCCGGTGAGCGCGCGACGCCGGACGGCAGGCCGTGGAGCGAGCTGAGCCGGGTCGAGCAGCGCAAGGTCATCGACGAGCACCGGCTGGTCTACATCTCCGAGGCGCCGGTCAACTGGGCTCCCGGCCTGGGCACCGTGGTGGCCAACGAGGAGGTCACCGCCGAGGGGCTCACCGAGCGCGGCAACTTCCCGGTGTTCCGCAAGAACCTGCGGCAGTGGATGATGCGGATCACCGCCTACGCCGACCGGCTGGTGGACGACCTGGAGCTGCTGGACTGGCCCGAGAAGGTCAAGTCGATGCAGCGCAACTGGATCGGCCGCTCCCGCGGCGCGAACGTGCGCTTCCCTGTTTCCGGTGACACCTCCATCGAGGTCTTCACAACGCGCCCGGACACCTTGTTCGGCGCCACGTACATGGTGCTGGCGCCGGAGCACCCGCTGGTCGAGCAGCTGACCGCGAGCGAATGGCCCGAGGGCACCGACGAGCGCTGGACGGGTGGTGCCGCGACGCCGGCCGAGGCCGTCGCCGCCTACCGCAGGCAGACCTCCCGCAAGTCGGACCTGGACCGGCAGGAGACCAAGGAGAAGACCGGTGTGTTCACCGGCTCGTTCGCGACCAACCCGGTCAACGGCGAGCAGATCCCGGTGTTCATCGCCGACTACGTGCTGATGGGCTACGGCACGGGCGCGATCATGGCGGTGCCCGGCCAGGACCAGCGCGACTGGGACTTCGCCACCAAGTTCGGGCTGAAGATCGTCCGGACGGTCCAGCCCAGCGAGGGTTTCGACGGCGAGGCCTACGTCGGCGACGGTCCGGCGATCAACTCCTCCAACGAGGACCTGAGCCTCAACGGGATGAACGTCGAGGACGCCAAGAAGACGATCATCTCCTGGCTGGAGGACAAGGGTCACGGCGAGGGCACCGTCCAGTACAAGCTGCGCGACTGGCTGTTCGCGCGGCAGCGGTACTGGGGTGAGCCGTTCCCGATCGTCTACGACGAGGACGGCCTGCCGATCCCGCTGCCCGAGGACCAGCTGCCCGTCGTGCTGCCGGACGTCGAGGACTACTCGCCGAAGACCTTCGACCCGGACGACGCCGAGTCCGAGCCGGAGCCGCCGTTGGCCAAGGCCACCGACTGGGTCGAGGTGACGCTGGACCTGGGTGACGGGCCGAAGAAGTATCGTCGCGACACCAACGTGATGCCGCAGTGGGCCGGTTCCTGCTGGTACCAGCTGCGTTACATCGACCCGGTCAACGACGAGCGGTTCGTCGACCCCGAGAACGAGAAGTACTGGATGGGGCCGCGGGCCGCCGAGCACGGCGTCAACGACCCGGGTGGCGTCGACCTGTACGTCGGCGGCGTCGAGCACGCCGTGCTGCACCTGCTGTACTCGCGGTTCTGGCACAAGGTGCTCTACGACCTGGGCTACCTGTCCTCCAGCGAGCCGTACCGCAAGCTGTTCAACCAGGGCTACATCCAGGCCTACGCCTACCGGGACGCCCGCGGCGTCTACGTGCCCGCCGACGAGGTCGAGGAGTCCGACGGCAAGTTCTTCTACCAGGGCCAGGAGGTCACGCAGGAATACGGCAAGATGGGCAAGAGCCTGAAGAACGTCGTCACGCCGGACGACATGGCCGACACCTTCGGTGCCGACACCTTCCGGTTCTACGAGATGTCCATGGGCCCGCTGGCCGATTCGCGGCCGTGGGCGACCAAGGACGTCGTGGGTGCCCACCGGTTCCTGCAGCGGTTGTGGCGGCTGGTGGTCGACGAGGAGACCGGGCAGCTGCGCGTCGACGACGCCGAGCTGACCGAGCAGGACCTGCGCCAGCTGCACAAGACCATCGCCGGGGTCCGCGAGGACTACGCCGAGCTGCGGTTCAACACCGCGGGCGCGAAGCTGATCGAGCTGAACAACTACGTCACCAAGACCTACGGGTCGAAGGACGCCACGCCGCGTGGCCTGGCCGAGCCGCTGGTGCTGATGCTCGCTCCGCTGTGCCCGCACATCGCCGAGGAGCTGTGGAGCCGCCTGGGCCACCCCGACACGCTGGTGCACGGCCCGTTCCCGGTGCCCGACCAGAAGTACCTGGTGGACGACACGGTCGAGTACCCGATCCAGGTCAACGGCAAGGTGCGGTCGCGGATCACCGTCGCCGCCGACGCGAGCAAGGACGACGTCCAGGCCGCGGCGCTGGCGGACGAGAAGATCACCGCCCTGCTGGCCGGTGGCGAGCCGCGCAAGGTGATCGTGGTGCCCGGCCGGCTCGTCAACGTCGTGGTGTAGCGCGAGCCCCGGCTACCCCAGCACGAGGCCGATCTCGCGGGCGAGGTCGGCCAGCAGGGCGTCGAAGAGCGCGTCCGGCTTGGACACCGGGATCGGGTAGTTGCCGAACACCTCGAGGGTCACGTGGCCGTAGAGGCGGGCCCAGAACTGCATCATCAGGTATGTCGTACCGATGGTGAGCCGCTCGGCCGGCACCGCCGTTCCCGCTTCGGCCAGCACGGCGAGCAGGGCGTCGCGGTAGTCGGCGAGGTCGTCGCGAAGCTCCGGCGGCACGACGTCGTCGGAGGGCAGCGCCACCTCGTCGCTGAGCAGCACCTCGCCCGCGGCCAGCAGGAACAGCCTGCCGAACGGTTCGGTGAGCTGCTTGAGCTTCGCCACGCTGTTGCCCGTGCTGCCGCCGGGCGAGGCGAACACGAGCGTGAACTCCTTGGTGTGGGTGAGTGCCCAGCGCCGGAATCCCTTGCAGATCGCGAACAGCCGCGGCGCCCCGGCGTTCTCCTGCCCGGTGATCTCGGCCGTGAGCGCCTCGCCGAGGTCGGAGATGACGTCGAGGCGGAGATGTTCGATGAGGTCATCGCGCGAACCGTAGTAGCGGTAGAGCGCGGGAGCGGTGATGCCGAGTTCCCTCGCGATGGCGCGCAGCGTGACGGCCTCGGGGCCGTGTTCCACGAGCAGGGCCCGTGCCGTCTGCCGGATGTCCCGGTCGGTCGCCGCGCGCTCCCGGGACCGGCGTACAGGCCTGTTCATGACGCACCCCGTCGAGCTGTCGTGATCCATCCGCCTCGGATGCCGGAAGTCTAGGGGCGCTGGGATCGGGGCGCCGCCGGCACCGATCACTCGGGGGGCTACGTGACCGGTGCCGGCGACCCGATGCCCGACCGGGTCCGTGGGGACCGGGACCGGACAACACCACGCGCGAACGCGGTGGTGTCTGGGGAGAGCCCACTCGGCTTCGACGATGACGCCTGGACCCTGAACTCACTCTAAAGAGTTAGAGCCGCCGGGCGAGCACTCGCCTGATTGTCGCATCGGACACCGCCGAAGTTACAAAGAACTTCACATCCGGAATCTCGGGCGGTCGCCGGCGAGGTCGTGGCACGCTGGATGCGTGACCGCAGACGTTCTCGTCGTCGGGTCGGCCAATGCCGATCTCGTCGTCGCCACGGAACGCCGCCCCGCCGGTGGGGAGACTGTCTTGGCCGGCGACACCCGGACGCTGCCCGGCGGCAAGGGCGCCAACACCGCCGTGGCCGCCGCCCGGCTCGGCGCCGACGTCGCGCTGCTCGGCGCGCTCGGCGACGACGGGCACGGCCGGTTGCTGCTCGACTCGCTCCGCTCGGCGGGGGTGCGCACGGATCTGGTGCGAATCGTCGACCGGCCCACCGGCGTCGCCTACATCACGGTGACCCCGGACGGCGAGAACGCGATCCTCGTCTCCCCCGGCGCCAACTACGCCCTGCGGCCCGCTGACGTCGACGGCGCGCTCTCCGGCGCGAAGGTCCTGGTCGCGTCGCTGGAGGTGCCGCTGGTGACCGTCGAGCACGCCCTGACCGCCGCGGCCGAGGCCGGCGTGCGCACGGTGCTCAACCTCTCGCCGGTGGCCAAGGTAGCGACCGGGGTGCTGGCCGCTCTCGACGTGCTGGTGGTCAACGAACACGAGGCCGCCTGGCTGCTCGGCACCGAGTCCGCCGAGCCGGCTCGCCTCCTCGAACTCGGGCCCCGGTCGGCCGTCGTGACGCGTGGTGCCCGGGGTGTCGTGGTGGTGACCCGGGACGGCGTCACCGAGGTACCGTCGCCGCAGGTCGAGGTCGTCGACACAACGGGTGCCGGCGATGCCTTCACCGGCGCGCTCGCCGTGGCGCTCGCTCGCGACGCGAGCCTGGCCGACGCCGCCCGCGGGGCGGTCCGGGTCGCCGCGTTTTCCGTCACGCGGCACGGTGCCCAGCCCTCGTATCCGCACTCTTCGGAACTACAGTGAAGTCTCCAGGCGTCCTTGGGAGGATCATGTACCGGAATGGTCTGCGCCATGGCTGAGCTCTCGGGAGTGGGCGTCAGCCCCGGCCGCGCGAGCGGCCCGGTCGTGCGGGTGACGGAATCCATCGCCGAGCCGGCGAGCAGTCCGGGTCCCGACGACCCGTACGCCGAGGCCGAGCTCATCGCGCCCGCCGCACAGAACGTCGCCGCCCGGCTCGAGGCCATGGCCGCCAACGCGAGCGGGGACGCCGCGGCCATCCTCACCACCACCGCCGCGATGGCCGCCGACCCGGCGTTGGTGAGCCAGGCCGAGCAGCTCGTCACCGCGCAGCGGATTCCCGCGGCCAGGGCGGTCTACGAGGCGGCCAACAACTTCGCGCAGGCACTGGCGAACGCGGGCGGCTACATGGCCGAACGCGTCAAGGACATCCATGACGTCCGGGACCGGATCATCGCCGAGATCCTGGGCGTCGCGCCTCCCGGGGTGCCCGAGCTGACCACGCCGAGCGTGCTCGTCGCCCGCGACCTCGCGCCCGCCGACACCGCCGGGCTCGACCCGCAGCTGGTGCTGGCGCTGGTCACCGAGGAGGGCGGGCCGACCAGCCACACCGCCATCCTGGCCCGGTCGATCGGCATCCCCGCCGTGGTCGCCGTGCGTGGCGCCCTGACCTTCGACGCCGCGGCCCTGGCCGTGGACGGCGACACCGGCATCATCGAGGCCGTCGATCCGTCCGCGCCCGTGGTCACCGCGACGGCCGCGGGTGCGGCCGAGTGGAGCGGCACCGGCGTGACCGCCGACGGCCACCGGGTGAAGGTGCTGGCCAACGTCGGCGCGCCCACCGACGCGCGCGCCGCCGCCGAGGCGGGCGCCGAGGGCGTGGGCCTGTTCCGCACCGAATTCTGCTACCTCGACGCCGACGACGAACCGACCATCGAGCAGCAGCGCGCGGCGTACGCCGCGGTGCTGGAGCCCTTCCGCGGCAAGCCCGTGATCGTGCGGACCCTCGACGCGGGCGCCGACAAGCCGCTGGCGTTCCTCGACCCCGAGGTCGAACCGAATCCGGCGCTGGGTGTGCGTGGCGTTCGGGTCGCGTTCGACCGGACCGGTGTGCTGGACCGGCAGCTGGAGGCCATCGCCGGTGCGGCCGCCGACTCCGGTGCCGAGGTGTCGGTGATGGCGCCGATGGTGGCCACCGCCGAGGAGGCCGCCTGGTTCGCCGAGCGCGTGCGGGCCGCCGGGATCGCCCGGGCGGGCGTGATGATCGAGGTGCCCGCCGCGGCGCTGAGCGCCCGCGAGGTGCTCGAGGCGGTGGACTTCGTGTCCGTCGGCACGAACGACCTCGCCCAGTACACGTTCGCCGCCGACCGCCAGCTCGGTGCGGTCGCGAAGCTCAACGACCCGTGGCAGCCCGCGCTGCTGCGGCTCATCGGGCTCGTCGGCGAGGCCGCGAAGGCGACCGGCAAGCCCGCGGGCGTGTGCGGCGAGGCGGCGGCCGACCCGCTGCTGGCGCGGGTGCTGACCGGGCTCGGTGTGACCAGCCTGTCGATGAACGCGGCTTCCGTCCGCGCGGTCGGAGCCGGCTTGGCGACGGTGACACTGGCCGACTGTGAGCGCGTCGCGCAGGCCGCCGTGGCCGCACCGACCGCGCAGGCCGCCCGCACCGCAGCCAAGGAGAGCTAGCCGAACAGGCCCCGGCGCGGGTGGCGGACGTTCAGCGAGCCACCGTGCACGCGGCCGGACACGACGAACTTCGGAATGCCCGTCGTGCCCGCCGAGTTGGTCTTGTCGTTGACCGTCGACCACTTGAGGTCGTCGAGGCCGTTGAGGTCCACCGACGCCTGCTCCGGCACGATGATGTTGACCGAGCTCCACTTGACGTCGAGCTCGACGTGAACCACCTGGCTCGTGATCTCGGCCTCGCTGAAGTCGAGCTTGGTCTCGCCGTACTTGTTGCGCACCAGCAGCTCCGGCGGCACCCGCCAGCGGCCCCGGCGGGTCAGCGTGGTGCCGTGGCCCTTGATCTCGACCCGGTTGCCCGACGGCGCTGGGATTCCCGGCGCGGGGGCGGCGATCGCGTCGGTGTGCACGAGGCCGGGCAGGTCGACGAGCACGGCGTTGAGCTCCCCGCGCGTGCGGGCCGCGAGTGCCTGGTCGGTGCGCTCGGTGAATTCGTCCAGATCGAGCATGCCGCGCCCGATCGCCTTCTGCAGCAGTTCGACGACGTGTTCCCGCTCGGCATCGGAGACCCGCAGGTTCCGCATGCGGGTGCGCTCGTCCAGGATGCCGTTCTCGCCCTCAGTCACGGTGTCGATGCTAGGCAGCCGAACCGCCCGGCGGATCCGGGAAAACCCGGATGCCGACCCGGAGACGGGCGCATCGGCCGGATCAGTCGTCGCGGTCGAGACCGTGCTCGATGGCGTAGCGGGCGAGCTCGACGCGGTTGTGCAGCTGGAGTTTGCGCAGCGTCGACTGGACGTGGTTCTCGACGGTGCGATGGGAGATCACGAGCCGGTCGGCGATCTGGCGTGCGGTGAGCCCCTTGGCGACCAGACGCAGCACCTCGGTCTCGCGTTCGGTCAGCCGCGGTGGTGGCTCGGCGCCCTGCGGCGCCTCGGCCATGCGCCGGTACTCGCCCAGCACCATGCCCGCCAGGCCGGCCGTGAACACGGGGTCGCCGTCGGCGGTGCGGCGGACGGCGTCGACGAGTTCCTGCACCGAGGCCGACTTCACGAGGTAGCCGGACGCGCCTGCCTTGACGGCCTCGAGCACGTCGGTGTGCTCGCCGCTGGCCGACAGCACCAGCACCCGCGTGCCGCTCAGCTCGCCGGTGATGGTGCGGGTGGCGTCCACACCGGACGTCTCGCCGAGGTTGAGGTCCATGAGCACGACGTCCGGCCGGACCGTCCTGGCGATCCGGACGGCGGCGTCGCCGTCGGCGGCGGTGGCGCGCACGTCGAACCCGTGCTCGGTGAGGTCCCGGGCGACCCCGTCGCGCCAGATCGGATGGTCGTCGACGATCATCACCGACACCGTCATCGGCTCCCCCTTGTCCGCTTGGTGGGTCGTGGTACGCGAAGTTCCCATTCGGTGCCCGCGCCCGGCGCTGTCTCGAGGATGCTCGTGCCGCCGAGGTCGGCGATGCGGCGCCGGATGGACGTAGCTACACCGAGGTGCCCTTCGGCCTCGGCGGCCTCGAGCCGTCCGGGCGGGATGCCCGGGCCGTCGTCGCGGACGGTCAGCACGATCTCCCCGCCCAGATCCTCCAGTAGCACCCAGGCCTTGGCCGACGGTCCGGCGTGCTTGTCCACGTTGGACAGGGCCTCCCGCACGGCGGCCAGCAGTTCGTTGCCGACGGCCGCCGGAAGCCGCACCTCTCCGGCCGGGCCGGACACCTGCACGCGCGGGGTCGCCAGCAGTTGCAGCGCCGCCCGCAGGTCCGACTCGCCCCCGCTGGGGCCGGTCGGCTCGGACGTCACCAGTGCTCGCAGGGCGATCTCCTGCTCGCCGGCGAGCCGTGCCAGCTCCGCGGCCTCCCCGCCGAGCTCGCCGCCCCGCCGCCGGACGCGGGCGAGCACCTGCAGCACGCTGTCGTGGATGGAGCGGGCGAGCCGCTCCCGTTCGGCGGTCGCCGCCTCGGTGCGCATGGCCTGCGCGAGCGCCGCCTGCGATCGGCGGGCGATCGTGGCCGCGATGCCGACGAGCAGGCCGCTCGCGGTCAGCAGCACGCCGTCCCGCGCGACGTCGAGGTCGACCTCCAGCCGCGCGAACCCCGTGGCGGTGGCGACGACGACGCCCCCGAGCACGCCGCCCACTGCGCCGAACCGGGTGCCCGCGGTCAGCGGCGCGACCGACGCCCAGACCGTTGTGACGAGCGGCGCGACCGCGCGGTATTGCGCGTCGGAGAGCACCAGCGGTGACGTCAGCATCACCCCGCAGGTCACGACCACATCGGCGACGACCAGCCCGGCCCACCGGGTGCGCTCGCGCGCGAACGCCACGGTCGTCACCGCCGACCAGACGACCATCACGGCGAAGCCCGCCCATGCCAGCTCCGGCCTGCGGTAGCCCTCGAGGTGCACCAGCACGGCGCCGAGCGCGAACGCGAGCGTGATCCAGCGCAGCACGATCGTGCCCCACCACAGCGGGGTGGCGGGGTCGCGCAGGTGAGGCGTGGACGTCGCGGTCATGACTCGCGCGGCGGCTCCTCGGTGCGGCGGGTGCCACCGGCCGCACCCTCGGCACCCTCGTCGCTCTTGTCGTCCGGCACGGGCAGGACGTCGACCGACTCCGGGTCCGGCTCGCGTTCGTGGAGCAGTGACTTGACGCCGGAGTTGAGCACTGCCAGCAACGGCACCGACAGCAGCGCACCGGGAATGCCCGCCGCGATCAAACCGACCGTGATCGCGAGGACGACAGCGAGCGGGTGCAGCTTCACGGCACGCCCGAGCAGCAGCGGCTGCAGCACGTGGCTCTCCAGCTGCATCACGCCGACCACGATCGCCAGCACGACGAGGGCGGTGACGAACCCGTTGGTCACCAGCGCGACGAGCACGGCGACCGCCCCCGTCACCACAGCACCGATGATCGGGACGAACGCGCCGAGGAAGACCAGTGTGGACAGTGGGATGACCAACGGCACGCCGACGATCCACAGGCCGATGCCGATACCCACGGCGTCCACCACGGCCACCGCCGCGGTCGCCCGGACGTAGCTGACCAGCGAGGAGAACCCGCGCCGGCCCGCTGTGTCCACACGCGACCGCACTTGGCCGGGCACGCCGCGCATCAGGTAGCTCCAGATCTGTTCCCCGTTGACGAGGAAGAAGATCAGCACGAACAGCGTGAGCAGGAACCCGGTGAGGAACTCGCCGACCGTGCTGGCCGTGGTCAGCGCGCCGGCCGTGAGCGCGGCCTGGTTCTCCTGGATGAGGCCGATCGCGTTGTTGATCGCCTCCTCGATCTGGGTCTCCCGCAGGTGCAGCGGTCCATTGATGAGCCAGTCCTCGATCTGCTCGAGGCTGGAGTTGAGTTGCTGCTGCAGTGCGGGCAGGCCGTCGGTGAACTGGATGATGACGAACGTCAGCAGCCCGCCGACAAGGCCCAGTCCACCGATGAGCACGATCGCCGTCGCCAGTCCCCTGGGCACGCGCAGCCCCGTCAGCCGGGCCACGGCCGGCGCGAGGAGCGCGGCCAGCAGCAGGGCGACCGACACCGGGATCACGACCACCGCGAGATAGCCGACGATCTCGATGATCACGTACAGCGCGGCGATCACGACGAGGAAGCGCCACGCGAGTGCCGCGCTGACCCGGAGGCCACGCGGCACCACTCCGGTGACGTCGGCGTCCTCCGAGATCACCGGCAGTTTCGGCGTTTTGTCGTTCACGTGCCAACCGTATCTGTCCGGATGGACGTCCGGGGCGCGCAGGACGATCACGAGCGCGGCGGCGCGTGTTACGTGGGCGCGGCGACCGGATTGCCCCGGGGTACCCGCCGACTACGGGTCGTCACAGCTGGGCACACACCGTGTTTTTCACACCTTCGTGCCATCAAGTCGCGTGGGACGTGCCATCTCGGCGTCGTCTTTGACAATCTCGTGTCACGCGAGCGAAACACGACCCTCGGCAGCGGCTCGCCGGTTGCTTTTCAAGCGGGACAACATCTCTGGCAGGAGAACAGTGGCGACGACTTCCCCGATGCAGGACGCCGGACGCGTCCGCAGGTGGGTGTCGCGCATCCTGGTCGCCGCCGGAGGAGCCGCTGTCGCCACCGTGTTCGGGTGGGTCCTGACCACCGCCTCGGCGTCGGCATCGGAGGGGACGCAACAGCTCGACGTGGTCGCCGACGCGGAGACCGCCGTCGAGGCACCCGAGACACTCGAGGCGCCGGGCGCTACGCCGGCCGTACTTGCCGAGGACTCCGTGGACTGCCCGGCCGAGGCCGCCGCCGAGCGGTTCCGGGCCGCCCACCCGAAGCTCGCCGAGGCGGGCGAGCGCGCCCACCGCTTCTGGCACCACCGCGTCGTCGAGCCCACGGGCAAGGCGCTCGAGAGCGTCGGCCGTCTGCTTACCCCGCCGGAGCTTCCGCGGAACGTCGAGGCCGGTGTCTGGCCGGATCTCGGGCAGCGCGACGGCGACGTCCTCGACCTGCCGCCGCTCGGCGAGTTCCCGGTGCTTCCCGGCCAGGAGGACGCGGCCGGTGCCGAACCGGGCCTGCCCACGGCGCACGAGGCCGTGCTGCCGGAGGTGCCCGGCACGAGCGAGTCCCGTCCCGAGTCCACGCCGGACCGGTCGACCGGCTACGTCGCTGACGTCGCCGCGTCCGACGACGCCACCACCGGCGACGTCGAGGGCCCGCGTGAGGTGCAGCTGCCGGTCGTGCCGCAGCCCGACGAGCAGGCCGTGCCGTCGCCGCTGCCGTCACACACCAGCACGAGCAATGGCCTGCACCTGGACTCGCCGCTGGTCGCCATCCCCGCCGGGATGGGGACCGTCTTCGCGGACGCCGCCGCCGGTTCGCTCCGGCCCGGTGTTCGCTCTGTGTCGACTCACCCGGGCGCTCAGCCCGGTGTGACGCCCGACTGATTCTCGCCGCGGGGTAGCTGACGCCACCTTTGCGGCCGTTCTCGCGCCCGCACGCGCGTCAGCTTGTGTTCCCCGCGTTTCCGCCGCGGCACGCACTTGTGTGTCCGCACCGTCCGTCACCCATCCCCCTCGCGTCGACGGAGCGCAACCCAAGACCCGCAAGGGAACCAAGGAAAAGGAGAACACCTCACTATGCAGACCTGGGCGAAGCGCGGATTGCAGACCGCGCTGGTCACCGGTGGCATGCTGATGCTGGGCACCGGCATCGCTTCTGCCGACGAGAAGGTCGACCCGGACACCCCGGCCGGTCCGCTCGACCTCACCGTCAGCATTCCCGTCGACATCGACGACAACGCGGTCGGCACCCCGCTCGGGCAGGTGAACCTGCCGGGCTACCACGGTGAGATCAGCACCAAGCCGGTCACCGATGCGCTCAACAAGGTCGCGGCCCCGGTGAGCAAGGCCGCCGCACCCGCCGCTCCGGTCGCCGAGCCGGCGAAGCAGGCCGTGAGCAAGGTGACCGAGACGGCATCGACCGTCGGCAGCGCCGCCACGAAGCAGGCGGCCGCGCAGCGGCAGGCGGAGGCTCCGAGCGTCGAGCCGACTGACGACCCGCTGATGGGCAACAAGGTGGTCGGCAACCTCGCGGTGCCGATCCAGATCACGGGCAACGCCATCGGCCTGCTCGGCCACGCCGAGGTGGACTCCGACCACGAGCAGTCCTACGCGCACAACTCGGACGTCAGCACGAGCGGCGCGGGCGGCGGTGTCGCCGGCAACGTGGTGGCGCTGGACTGGGCGCTGCCCGTGCAGATCTCGGGCAACGCGGGCAGCCTGCTCGGTAGCGCCAAGACGTCCGGTAGCGCGTCGCAGGAAGCGGCGACCACGGGCGACATCGACACCGACGGCACGAACGGCGCCCTGGCGGGCAACGTCGTCTCGCCGCAGCTGGCCACCCCGGTGCAGGTGTCGGGCAACGCGCTCGCCTGGTTCCTCGGCCACTCGGAGACCGACTTCGACGCCGAGAGCGAAGCCGAGACTGGCGGCTACATCGCCACCGACGGCGACAAGGGTGCCGCGGCGGGCAACGTCGTGGGTGCTCCGATCGCCCTGCCGGTGCGCGTGGCCAACGACGCCGTCACCTGGGGCGGCGACGCCGACGCCGCCGGCTCCTCGGAGGTCGAGGCGCACGCGGGCGACACCAAGCCCGGCCTGCACGACATCCCGAGCTACATCCAGACCAGCGGTAACGACGGCTTCCTCGCCGGCAACATCGCGCAGCCGCAGGGTGCGCTGCTGGCGTCGGTCACCGGCACCGCGGCCGCGTGGATCGGCAACGCCGTCACCGGTGACGAAGCGGGCCGCGCCTCCGCCGGCACCAGCTCCGAGGCCGAGATGACCGCGGGCGGTGCCTCCAACTCCTCCGGCACCCAGGCCGCCGGGTCGGGCAACGTGGTCGACCTGCCGGTCGCGCTGCCGGTCGAGGTGTTCGGCGTCGGTGGCACGTGGATCGGCAACGCCCACGCGAAGGGGCACGAGAACAGCACCAGCGCGGTCGCCGGTGCGGACACGCTGACCAACGGCGACGGCTCCGTGCTGTCGGCCAACACGGTGGGCGGCCAGATCGCCTCGACCGTCGAGGCCTTCGGCATCGGCGGCAGCTGGATCGGCAACGCCTCCGGCCAGGCGACCGAGGAGAAGGTCGTCGACGCCGGTGGCTACAACGGCACCCGCGGCAACGAGTCGGCCGGCTCCGGCAACATCGTCCAGGTTCCGCTGGCCCTGCCCGCCGAGGTGTTCGGCGTCGGCGGCAGCTGGATCGGCCAGGGCATCGGCGCGGCCGAGGAGACGAAGGTCGTCAAGGCCGGTGGCGGCGGCAACACCGAGGACGACTACGGCTTCGCGGCCGCCAACCTCGTGTCCGTCCCGGTGTCGCTGCCCGCGCAGGTGTTCGGCGTCGGAGGCACGTGGATCGGCAACGGCTTCGGCACGGCCGTCACGGACACGACATCCGAGGCGGGCGGCAAGGTCAACGCCAACGGCAAGAAGGGCACCGGGGCCGGCAACATCGGCTTCGTTCCGGTGTCGCTGCCGGTGCAGGTGCACGGCATCGGCGGCAGCTGGATCGGCAACGGCGGTGGCGCGAGCGACAATCTCACCGACTCGGTGGCGGGCGGCGACGCCACGGCCACCGGTGAGGGCGGTTCGATCGCCGGCAACATCATCCAGGTGCCCGCAGGCGCCGCGGCGACCGTGTTCGGCATCGGCGGCAGCTGGGTCGGCACGGGCACCGGCGCCTCGGCGAACGACGTCGTGTCCGAGGCCGGTGGCGACAGCACGACCATCGGTGACGGCGGCTCCATCGCGGGCAACGTCATCAGCGCCCAGGCACTGCCGATCGCCCAGGTCTTCGGCTCGGCGGCCAGCCTGACCGCCGTCTCGAACGGCGCGGGCGACAACACCACGGACGTCGTCTCGGGTGGCGACATCGAGACCTCCGGTGTGGAGGGCGCGCTGTCCGGCGACATCCTCGACGTGCCGGTGGGCGCGGTCGCGCAGGTGTTCGGCGTGGCAGCCTCGGTCGGCGGCGTCGCGCACGCGGTGGCCGACAACGCCACGACTGGCGAGGTCGGTGGCGAGACCACCACGGAGGGCACGACCGACGCGCTGTCCGGCCTCGACGGGCAGCTCCCGCTCGGCGCGCTCGTGCAGGTCTACGACATCCCGCTCGGCCTGATCGCCGTGGTGTCGTCGATGACCTCGAACGAGACCGACCTCTCGGTTGCCGGTGAGGAGCCGCTGATCAACTTGCCGATCACCGGCTCGGAGCTCCCCGCGACGGCACTGCCGTCGCTGCCCGCGCGGTCGGACCTGCCGGTCGAGCTGCCCACCCCGGCCGACCTGCCGCTGCCGACCGACGCGCTGAATGTCTCCGACGTGCCGAGCCTGGGCGACCTGCCGCTCGACGCGCCGCAGGTGAACACGCTGCCGGTGGAGCTTCCGGCCCAGCGGGCCGACCTGCCGCAGGTTCCGGGGCTGCCCCAGGTGCCGGCGCTGCCGGAGCTTGGGTCCCTGACCCCGCAGGCCGACCTGCCCGCACTGGACGGCGTCATCCAGGGCGTGCTCGACGGCGTTGAGGTCAACGGCCTCGACGTCTGAGCAACCCGCTGAAAAGCAACCGGGCCCCGGAGACGACGACGCCTCCGGGGCCCGGTTTTCGTTTGTCGTCAGTCCAGTTGCACGGACCGCTTGGCCAGGCCGTACCAGTAGCCGTCGATCACCGTGCGCGGAGTGGACGCGGTGTCGCCGGCGCCGAGCGAGACGAACAGCGGGGCGAAGTGCTCGATGCGCGGATGCGCGAGCCGCGCTGCGGGCGCCTTGTGCTGGAAGTCGAGGAGCGCGTCGACGTCACCCGACTTCAGCACGTCCTCGCCCCAGCGGTCGAATTCCTCCGACCAGGACGGCGGGGCGCCGTGCACGCCGTCGACCTGCTGCATGGCGCTCAGGTTGTGAGTGAAGAAGCCGCTGCCGATGATGAGCACGCCCTGGTCGCGCAGCGGGGCGAGCTTGCGGCCGAAGTCGTAGAGCTCCTGCGGGTCGAGCGAGGGCATCGAGATCTGCAGCACCGGGACGTCGGCCTCCGGGTACATCTCCACGAGTGGGACGTACGCGCCGTGGTCGAGGCCGCGAGCGGGTGCTTCGTGCAGCGGTGTGCGGTTGCTGCGCAGCAGCTTGCGGACGTCCTCGGCAAGCTCGGGCGCGCCCGGCGCGCGGTACTGGACCCGGTAGTACTTCTCGGGAAAACCCCAGAAGTCGTAGACCAGCGGCACGGTTTCG
This sequence comes from Prauserella oleivorans, assembly GCF_042685745.1. NCBI lineage: Bacteria > Bacillati > Actinomycetota > Actinomycetes > Pseudonocardiales > Pseudonocardiaceae > Prauserella > Prauserella oleivorans. The sequence goes on from NZ_JBHUNT010000001.1 coordinate 790,375, forward strand.
GTCGCGCCGATCGTCAGCGGGGCCTCTTCCCAGTGCGCGGACACCACCAGGATGGACGTCGGCTTCGGCAGCGTGGCCGACCAGTCGGCCAGCTGGCGCGTCCAGGTCGCGTCGTCAGCCAGGGGCGGGGCGCCGTGGCTGAGGTACAGGACCGGCATCCGGTCGGTGGGGGCGGTCATCGTCTGGCTCCAAGGTTGAATGTTCAACTACGAGTGTACGACGCCAGGAGCCTGCGCGCTATTCCTCGTTTGCGTGCTCCAGATTGGCCGCCATCCGCGGGCGAGGTTGCTGACGCGGTTCGTCCGCGGCTACCGCGCGGCTGGACTGAAAAGCCCGCGAGTCACAACGCGTTCGGTGCCTACCATGGGACATGGTTGGGAACATCCTGATCTACCTCGTCGCCGTGGCGCTGCCGAGCGTGGTGTTCTCCCTGGTACTCGCGATTCCGCGACTTGTCGACAAGTACGCCCGCCGCCGCGAGCCTCCGCCGCCCGTTCCCCCGGTCGAACGGCTCGCCGCCGACCTGCGGCGTGTGCACCGTTCGCTCGTGGCCCTCGCTCCCGACGCTCCGGTCGTCCGCCGCCGCGCGACCATCGAGGCCTACGACACGTTGCTCGCTCAGGCGTGCCAGGCCGTGCGGGTGCCGCACCAGCTCGACACCGTCGACGGCATCGAGCGTGAGATTGAACGGCTCCGCGTCGAGGAGGCTCTCCGCGGAGCCGGGCTGGCGATTCGCTGAGTCCTACTCGTGCGCGAGATCCGCGAACCGGCTGTAGTGCAGCTGGTGCGCGACGCTGATCGTGCTCGTCGGCCCGGCACGGTGCTTGGCGAGAATCAGGTCGGCCTCGCCCGCACGCGGGTCGTCGCGTTCCCACGCGTCCGGGCGGTGGATCAACAGCACGATGTCGGCGTCCTGCTCCAGCGAACCGGATTCACGCAGGTCGGCGAGCATCGGCCGCTTGTCGGTGCGCTGTTCGGGGCCACGGTTCAGCTGGCTGATCGCGACCACCGGCACCTCGAGCTCCTTGGCGAGCAGCTTCAGCTGGCGGGAGAACTCCGAGACCTCCTGCTGGCGCGACTCGACGCGTTTGCCGGACGTCATCAGCTGCATGTAGTCGACGACGATCAGCTTGAGGTCGTTGCGCTGTTTGAGTCGCCGGGCCTTCGCGCGGATCTCCATCATGGTCAGGTTCGGCGAGTCGTCGACGAACAGCGGCGCCTCGCTGATCTCGCTCATCCGCCTGGCGAGCCGGGTCCAGTCGTCGTCGGACATCCGGCCACCACGCATGTCGGCGAGGCGGATGCGGGCCTCGGCGGAGAGCATGCGCATGACGATCTCGGTGCGGCTCATCTCCAGCGAGAAGATGACGCTGGTCATGCCGTGGCGGATCGAGCACGACCGCGCGAAATCCAGCCCCAGTGTCGACTTGCCGACACCGGGTCGTGCCGCGACGATGATCATCTGGCCGGGGTGCAGGCCGTTGGTGACCTCGTCGAGGTCGGTGAAGCCCGTCGGGATGCCCTGTGCCGTGCCACCGCGCGAGGCGATGGCGTCGATCTCGTCCATCGTCGGCTGGAGCAGCTCCTCCAGCGCGACGTAGTCCTCGCTGGTGCGGCGCTCGGTGACCTCGTAGATCGCGGCCTGGGCGCGGTCGACCACCTCGTTGACGTCGCCGCCGTCGGTCCCGTCGGCACCGTAGCCGTACTGCACGATGCGCGTGCCCGCCTCGACCAGCCGGCGCAGGATGGCCTTCTCGGCCACGATCTGCGCGTAGTACCCGGCGTTGGCAGCGGTGGGCACGGTCGCGATCAGCGTGTGCAGGTACGGCGCTCCGCCGACCCGGTTCAGCTCGCCGCGGCGCTCCAGTTCGGCGGAGACGGTGATCGGGTCCGCCGGCTCGCCCCGCCCGTAGAGGTCGAGGATGCAGTCGTAGACCGCCTGGTGGGCGGGCCGGTAGAAGTCGCCGGGACGCAGCACTTCCACCACGTCGGCGATCGCGTCCTTCGACAGCAGCATGCCGCCGAGCACGGATTGCTCCGCCGGGACGTCCTGTGGCGGCTGACGATCGAACCCGCCGTGCTCTCCAGGGGCAATTGCGGGTCTGCGGTCGTCGGTGAGCGCCACCGGTGCAGGCACCTCCCTTTGACATCAGTCGAACACGCGTTCGAATTATATCGCGATATCGCCGCGGATTCCCGTACCTCACCGGGTTCCGCGTTTCGTGCGCGCCGGAGCACGCTAGATCGCTCGGACGGAGCAGCGCAATTCGCCTTGGGGACCGTCCTGTGCACTACCTGTGGATGGATCGGCACAACGAATCACAGGGTCAGCGAACCCTGTGTACAACTTGGGGATATCGACCTTTCGTATCACGAAACATGCAGGTCAGACCCTGTGTGCAAGCTGTGGATAACTTTGTCGGTGTGACCTTCGGCGTGTCGCGCGAAACTCGTCGTTCGGCGTGTCGCGAACATGATCTATCACCAGGCGCGCGCGGGGTTGTGGATCATTGGTGCTGAGCGTGGAGTGGCCACCAGTTGGGCTGATCGAGTGGCCCATGATCACGCGATCGGCAGCTTGTGCTGCGGGCCGGTAACCAGGCCGAATGCCGGTCGCCGGAAACGTCAGACCGTGACCAGCCGACCTTGAGCGTGGCGCAGCCGGTCACCGAGCAGCCGCGGGGTGGCGGGTGTGCACACGTACTGCGTCTCGCCGACGCCGGGCACTTCTTCAGTGAGCCAACGGCCTTCGACGGTGTCGATGTAGGTGACCGGCTTCTCGATGCGCTGGCGCGTGCCGCCGCGTGTGCGGACGGCCACGTACAAGCTCCCGCCGCCGACCCGTTCCAGGCCCAGGATGCGGGAGAACTCGGCGGCGGCGCGTTCGCCCGCGTCGGGCGTGTTGGTGCGCATGAGCTGGAAGTCGTCGCCGTACGTGTCGCGCTTGCCCCCGGTGACCGCGCTCTTGGGAACCACCACCTGCTGGCCGCGCGCCGGTCCGTACCACGGCAGCTGTGCGAGGAAGTTGTCCAAAAGCTCGTGCGTGTGCACGTTGGCGAGGACGACGAACCCGCGGTCGATGTTGCGGACCACGACGAACGCCTCGCCCCCGGCGCCGGTGCCGGCCAGGATCGTCAGGTTCAGCGTCTCGCCTTCGTGGGGTCCGCCCACCCAGCCGTAGTACTCGAGCTGGGGGTGCGCGATCGCGTTGGCGGTCGCCAGCAGGCCCGGGTGAATGCCCCGGGGCCCGGCCAGCCCGAGCGACGCGAGCTCCTGCTCGGCCTGGTGGTCGAGCTTCTTCTGCGCCTCCGCGCTGTACCAGGTGGCACCCTTGTTGAGAGTGCTGTGTGGTTCGGTGCCGCATCGGCGCACCAGGTTGACCAGCGTGCTGGTCCGGAGTATCACCTGCTGGTCGAGCACCGCGTGCTCCTCATCGTTGTGTCATGACGTGCCGGGCGACCGGGCCGCTGCCGAGATGTTGCCCGGAAGCGGCCGGTCGCCCGCGTTCGTCGTGGAAGGTGGGTTGCGGCGGTGGGGATTACTCGCCGATGACCGGCGGGGCGGTCTTCTCGTCGGTGCCGAAGAGCGTGTTGCCGTCCTCGTCGATCAGGAACTTGCGCTGGTGCTCCTCGTCGTCGCTGCCCTGGCCGCGGCCCGCGCCTGCGCCCATCGGCATCATGCCCGCGCCACGACCGGCGGCACTGCCCGCGGCCGCCGCCGCACCTGGGCGAGCGCCCGCGGCTCCGGCCGCGCCCGCACCCGAGTTGGCACCGGGTGTGGCGGCCCCGGACGCAGCGCCCGGCCCGGCCGTACCGGCGCCGGCTCCCGAGGCGCCACCGGGTCCGAAACCGCCGACGGCTCCGATACCGCTGACGCTGCCCGAGCCCGATCCGCCACCGGAACTGCCGGGTCCGAACCCGCCCGTGCTGAACCCGCCCGCGCCCGGCCCGTAATTGCCGCTCTGGAAGTCGGGCCGGGAGTAGGACGGCGGCGTGTAGCTGGACGCGGAGGTGCTGTCGTCCCATTCCGGGGCCGTGTAGCCGCCACCGCCGGGGTAGCTGCCGCCCGGATAGGTGCCCCCGGGGTAGTTCCCGCCAGGCGTACCGCCCGGATAGTTCCCACCGGGGTAGCTGCCGCCCGGGGTGTTACCGCCCGGGTAACTACCGCCGGGCGTACCGCCACCGGGAATGCCGCCGGACCCGCCGGGGTAGCCCCCGGAACCGCCGGGGTAGCTGCCGCCCGGCACGCCGCCACCCGGCGTGCCGCCCGTGCCGGAGCCGGTGCCGTCGCCGGGCTGGGGGATGGTGATGCGTCCGGTTCCGCCGTCGTCACCGCCCCCGTTCTCGTCGAGCTTGATGTCGCCGAACTCGCCGGAAACGCTGGTGTACCGCGGCATCCGCGACGCGTTGGCCGCGCTCTCGCCGAAGTAGACGTCGAACGCGCGGACGTTCTTCTCGGCCTTCGCGTTGTAGTCCGCGATGGCCCGGTCGGTGTCGGTCTCGAGAGGGTTGATGTCGTTCCAGAAGCCGCTCTCCGGCGGCTCCTGCGGCAGCGGTTCCACCTCGCGGTAGACGCGGTCGAAGGCCTGGTATTGGCCATCGAGCGCGGTGCCGCTGATGCCGAGGTTGGTGTTCGAGTCCTCCATCCAGATCTTCAGCGGATGGGCGCCCGACCGCGCACTCGCGCCGCCCTCACCAGTCCAGGCGGCGTCCATCTTCTGGTTCAGCTGCTCGATCTGGGCGATGCGCTGCTCGTAGCGGCTCTGCAGCGTCTGGGTCGAGGACTGTCCCTCGATCAAGGAATCGGCGCCAGGTCCGCTGGTGATCTGCTGGTAGATCTGGAACGCGTCGATCTGCCGGTCGCCGTGCGAGCTGGACTGATTCTCGGCCTCGTCCTGAGTGAACCATGCCCCAGCGGCAACACCGCCGGCTGCAGCCAACAGTGGTAGCACCATTTTTCCTCAGCTCCCCAATGTTCAACGTCTGTTCGACGTGCCACCCACCGGCAGGGTTCCGCTACTCATCGGGCCCCGCCCTTCAAGTTCTCGATCATGGTCTGGGTCGACAGTTCGGCGACCTCACACCCGCGCGGGTAGTCCGCGTTCAGCGAGCTGAGTTGAACCATTGTCGAAACAACGAACTGATCCGTGAGACCCACGTGCAACTGGCAGGTGCCTTCCGAACGGCCATCGCTGTTGCTTGCGTAGGCAGCTGGGTAGCCGGCGATTTCGGTCGGCTCGAAGTAGGCCAGGGCGTCCTTGCGTGCGTATACGTCGCCGATTCCGTTGGTGAACTCCGGTGTCAGGATGACGCTGACCTGGCTACCGGAGTCCTCCTTGTACTCGTACTCGCACACCGGTGCGCCCGAGTTCGTCGACTCACGCTTGCCAGGTTGCAGGTTGAGTTGCTGGACCTGCTGGCTTGACAGCGCTGCACAAGGATCCTGTTCGAGGCTGGACACGTCGAGCGGCTCGGCCACGCTCGGTGTGTCGCTGCCTGGGGCAGCGCTGCTGCTGGGTGCAGCAGCAGAACTTGAGGCTTGGGTGCTCGGCTGGCCGACGGGGGTGGGCGTGCCGCCCTCGGAATCGGAACAGCCGGACAGCAGTGCGATGGCGATAAGCGTCGTGCTCAGCCCGCCAACGGCACGGCGAGCGACCATCAGAGCATTCCCCCGAACTTCTTGATCTCGTCGCGGGCATGCTCGTTCTGCGCCTCGGTGCCTGCCTTGGCTTCCTTGAGCTTCGCGATGTACATCTCGACATACTGCTTCATCCGCCGAGTCTGCTGAACGAGTGCTTCACCGGAAGGGTTTGCTGCCTGTTGGAAGTCACCGCTCGCGAACTCCCTGCCTGGCGCCTGCACGTTGGCCACATTCTCGGCTTCCCGCTCGTCGTCCTCCAGGCCTTCACGTAGGTCTTCCCACTGCCTGATGACCTCGTCGATCTCCTCGGGCGTGAAGGTGTATCCCCCGCCGCCACCCGCGCCGCCACCGGCGCTGCGGCCCACGGCTGCCATGGCCTTGCCGGCGGTCTTCACCATCGAGATCGCTGGGATGCCCGGTATCTCCGGAAGCCGGTCAATAGGGCTCAACATCAGTTCCGATCCCCTTCGTCAACCCCCGCGCCCGCGGCACCCCAAGCCACGGCAGTCACTCCGGGCAGCAAGTTTTCCGTCCTTCTCAGGTAGGCGTCAAGCGCACCGAAAGTGAGACGAAAGTACCGGCCCGATGGTTTCGTTCGGCCGGTTCGAACAAGGCGAGGTTCGCCTTGCGGGCATAGATATCAGACAGGCCGGTCTTGAACGCGGGAACTTGGACAAAGCTCACCTGGCTACCGGATCCATCGGTGTACGTGTATTCGCAGGCTGGTGCGCCGTCGACCGGCTCGACCTTTCCTGGCTGCAGGTCTCGCTTGCTCACCTGCGCTTGGGACAGCACTGCGCAGGGGTCGTGCTCAAGCGTGGCCACGTCGAGCGGCTCCGCTACGCGTGGCGCGTCACTGCTGTGGTCTGTGCTGCTGCTCGGTGTGGAAACGTTCGATGCCGGCGAATCCGTGAGGGGCTTACCGGCCGCGCTCGGCGTCCCCGACTGGGAATCCGAGCAGCCGGCCAACAACGCTGCGGCGATCAGTGTCGTGCTCAGTAAGCTTCTCGCTGCGCGCGATTTCTGAGGTCTGGACCGCGTGGCGCCCGTGGGCGCCGTCCGGTCAGTCACCTCAGGCCCCGCCCTTCAAGTTCTCGATCACCGTTTCCGCTGTCTTCTCGGCTACTGCGCAGCCCTGCGGGTAGTCACTTGTCGAAGGTCGGAGGTCGGCGTAGAAGGTGAGGACTTCGGTGTCGCTCATGCCGACCAGTAGCTGGCAGACACCTTCAGACCGCGAATCCACCCGGTCCGCATAAACCGCTGGATAGCCCGACACCGTGGTTGGTTCGAAGACGCCGAGAGCCTCTTTGCGGGCGTACACGTCGGCGAGGCCATTGCTGAACGGCTCCTCGTACTGGACGTTCACAATGCTGCCGGAGTCGTCGTCGTACTCGTACTTGCAGTATGGCCCTTGCTGAATGCTGTCCCGGACACCCGGCAGGAGGTTGAGCCCGGCTGCGATGGACTCTGGCAGCGCCGCGCACGGGTCCTGCTTGACGACCGAGATGTCGAGAGGCTCTGTCACACGGGGTACGTCGCTTGCCGGATCGGCGCTGCTGCTGGGAGCGGCGCTACTCGAGGCCGGCGATTCACCGGTGGACGGCTGACCGATCGGGCTCGGCGTGCCACCTTCGGAATCCGAGCAAGCGGTGAGTAGCGCAACGGCGACCAACGTCGTGCTCAGGCCACCAACGATGCGGCGTACGGTCATGCGAGCATGCCCCCGGGTTTCTGGATCTCCTCGCGAGCCTGCTCGTTCTGGGTCTCCGTGGCCCCTTTGGCGTCTTTCAAGGCCTGGATGTACTTCTCGACGTAATCAAGCATGCGTTCTGTCTGTTCCAGCAAGGCAGTGCCGGACGGTCCGGCAGCCTGTGCGAAGTCACCGCTCGCGAACTCTCGGCCGGGCGGTCGTACATCGGCTACTTTCCGGGCCTCGAACCGATCTTCCATAAGGCCATCACGTAGATCTTCCCACTGCCTGATGACCTCGTCGATCTCCTCGGGCGTGAAGGTGTATCCCCCGCCGCCACCCGCGCCGCCACCGGCGCTGCGGCCCACGGCTGCCATGGCCTTGCCGGCGGTCTTCACCATCGAGATCGCTGGGATGCCCGGTATCTCCGGAAGCCGGTCAATAGGGCTCAACATCAGTTCCGATCCCCTTCGTCAACCCCCGCGCCCGCGGCACCCCAAGCCACGGCACTCACTCCGGGCAGCAAGTTTTCCGTCCTTCTCAGGTAGGCGTCAAGCGCACCGAAAGTGAGACGAAAGTACCGGCCCGATGGTTTCAACCAGACACGAAAACGGCGGGGCCTCTCGGTGAAGAGAGACCCCGCCGTAATCCGTTCACTTACTTGGCCGTGACCTCGAGTCGGACGTCCGCCCGCACGTCGGGGTGCAGGCGAGCCGTGACCGTGTGCTTGCCGACCGTCTTGATGTGCTCGTTGAGCTGGATGGTCCGCTTGTCGAGCAGCGGGCCGCCGGCCGCCTTGATGGCACCGACGATGTCGGCCGCCGTCACCGAACCGAACAGCTTCTTCGAGCCCTCGGCGGCCTTCGCGGCGAGCTGGATGTCACCGAGGCCCTCGAGCGTCGCCTTGATCTCCTTGGCGTGGTCCAGGTCGCGGATCCGCCGGGCCTCCTGGGCACGCCGGATGGTCTGGACGTTCTTCTCCGCGCCCTTGGTGGACGGGATGGCGTAGCCACGGGGCAGCAGGTAGTTGCGCGCGTAGCCGTCCTTGACCTCGACGATGTCGCCGGGACCGCCCAGGTTCGCCACGTCGGTCGTCAGGATGATCTTCGCCATGTCTGACTCCCTTCTCAGCGAGCGGTCGAGGTGTAGGGCAGCAGCGCCATCTCGCGGGAGTTCTTGACCGCGATGGCGATGTCACGCTGGTGCTGGCTGCAGTTGCCGGTGACGCGACGGGCACGGATCTTGCCGCGGTCGGAGATGTACTTCCGCAGCAGGTTGGTGTCCTTGTAGTCGATGCGCTCCGGGTGGCCCTGCTTCTCGGCCTTGCAGAAGACGCAGACCTTCTTCTTCGGCTTACGAACGGGTGGCTTAGCCACTGTGTACTCCTGGGGAACTGATGTGTGGTTGCTTGTCAGAAGGGCGGCTCGTCGGAGAAGCCGCCGCCACCGGCCGGTGGCGCGGAACCCCACGGGTCGTCGGCGGGCGCGCTCGCGCCACCGCCGCTGAATCCGCCTGCACCGCTGCCGCGGCTCACCTTGTTGACCTTCGCGGTCGCGTAGCGCAGCGACGGCCCGATCTCGTCGACCTCGAGTTCGACGACGGTCCGCTTCTCGCCTTCCTTGGTCTCGAACGACCGCTGCTTGAGCCGGCCCTGGACGATGACCCTGGCGCCCCTGGTCAGCGTCTCCGCGACGTTCTCGGCCGCCTGCCGCCAGATGTTGCAGCGCAGGAACAGCGCCTCGCCGTCCTTCCACTCGCCGGTCTGGCGGTCGAAGGTGCGCGGCGTGGAGGCGACCGTGAAGTTCGCGACCGCCGCGCCCGACGGCGTGAAGCGAAGCTCCGGGTCAGCGGTCAGGTTGCCGACCACCGTGATGATGGTGTCTCCGGCCATGGTCGCCGCCTCAGGCCTTCGCGGCGATCTTCGCGGCGGCCTTGGCCCCGCGCGGTGCCTGCTGCCGGACCACCTTGGTGCGCAGCACGGTCTCCTGCAGCGACAGCTGGCGGTCGAGCTCCTTGACGGCGTCCGGCTCGGAGTGCAGGTCGAGGACGGCGTAGATGCCCTCGGCGTGCTTCTTGATCTCGTAGGCGAGGCGGCGCCGGCCCCAGACGTCGACCTTCTCCACACTGCCACCCGAGTTGCGGATGACGTTGAGGAAGTTCTCGAGGGTGGGGGCGACCGTGCGCTCGTCCAGCGACGGATCGAGGATGACCATTACCTCGTAATGGCGTGACACAACCACTCACCTCCTATGGGCTCAGGCGGTCACGGACGTTCCGTGACAGGAGGGTTGTCCCGGTAAGTCTAACCGGGATGGGCGACGAGATCGGGCGCGGGTCAGGAGACGCGGCGAAGCACCCAGGTCCTCACCAGCGCGGCGGTGACCCCGGCCAGCGCCACGACGGCCAGCAGCATCGGCAGCTGCACCTGGCTCGGCGTGTCCGGAGCGGCGAGCGCGTCGGCGTTGCCCGCGTTGCGCACGTCACTCGAGCCGTCGCCCGAGCCCGCCCGGTCGGCGCCGAGGATGCCGAATTCCGGCGAGCCGGGAGCGCCGGGAACCCCGCTGGACGGCGAGTACCGCATGCTCGGCGGCACGGAGATGCCCGCGGTCGGCGCGGTCGCGGCGGGGATGCCGCTGTAGTCGCGCGGCGGGGCGGTCGCCGAGCCGGAGCCCAGCGGAGCCTCGGTGCCCGGGACGGCCGTGTCGGAGCCGGGGCCGGACGTGGCCGGCGCGCCGTGGCTCGCGTTCGGTGCGGGGTCCGGCCGGTCCGCGGACGGGGTGGTCGGCGCGACGTAGTCGGTGGCCGACAGCGTGAGCCCGCAGTTGCCCGACACCTTGTTGACGATCGTCTCGAGCACACGGCGCTTGGTGTCACCGAAGACGCCGAGCGCCCAGTGCCCCTCCAGGGCCTCACCGACCTCGGCGCCGATCGTCTGCCCGCCGATCGTGCTGGTCCGCGCGTTCGGCACCGCGCCGACGGTGAGCTGCTCGCCGGCGATCTCCTTGGCGAGCTCGTTCGGCCATGTGGCCTGCAGGAGCCTGGTCTTGGCCTCCTCGGCACCCAGGCGCACGAGTTCCTGGACCGCCGAGCCCGGCACCACGACCTGCTGTCCGATGGGTGCGGCGACGGCGGCCGTGCAGGAGGGGGCGACCGCCTGGTCGGCGGCGGTGGCGGTGCCCGAGGCGAGCACGGTGATCCCGGTGGCGGCCGCCACCACGGCGGCTGTGCTGAGCGCCTTGCGCGTCATCCTGGCGAGGGCGGTGGGCATGGTGCGCACAGAAGCTTTCCCTCCGAAAATGGCCGAGCGTCAACAAAGGCAACGAGTCGTCGCGCCCATGGATACGCGCGAGCAGACTACGTGGTTGCCTTCCGGAGCACCCAGGTACGTACCAGCCCCGCGCTGACTCCGGCCAGTGCCAGGACGGCCAGCAGGGTCGACAAGGCAGGCCCCGTGGCCGAGTCATCCGCGGCCGCCGGGAGCGCGTCGGCCTCGCCGGCGTTGCGCACGCCCGGGTCACCGGACGTCGAGCGCTCGCCGTCCTCGCCGAGGAGGCCGAACTCGGGGCTGTAGCCGGGGATCTGGCCGCCGTAGCGCACGCCCGGAGAGACGTTGAACAGGCCGGGCGTCGCCGCGGGCAGGCCGGAGTACCGCTGCAGGGGCGACCACGTCGGTGTGATGCCGAGCCACGGCATGCCCTGCGGGGTGCTACCGCCCACCACGGGGCTGTTCGGGGCGGGCAGGGCTTGCGGCCTGGCGTCGGCCGGGCCGGTGCCGCCCGTCTCCGGACGCGGCTGCGCGGGTTGCCGGGGCTCGCGGGCCGCCGGTGGCTGCGCAGGTGCGGGTTCGCCGGCACGACGACCGAGGGAGCCGACGGCATCCGTCACCTGTCCGACGGTGCCGGTGGTGCCCTCCACGACGCCGTTGACGGCGCCCGCGACGGGCTCGCCGACCGCGGGGATCGGCGCCACCACCGTGTCGACGAGGTTCACCGTGACCCTGCACAGCCCGTTGAGCAGCGAACCGACGCTGTCGGTGACGATGCCGAGGTCGATGGGCAGGCCGAGCGCGGTGACGCCCTGGATGTGATCGCCGGGCGCTGCCGTCACCGTGCCGCCGCACGGCACCTGCTTGGTCTCGGCGGCGGCGACACCCGGCGTGGCGAGTGCGGCCGAGGCCGCCAGCACGACGGCGGCGGATCCGACGGCGGCGACTTTGCCGGTGTAGGTGCGCATGGCCAGGCCTCCCCGATCAGCTCTGTAGGGACAACGAACCAGGAACGGGGATGTGACGCAGGCCTGGTAGGCCGATCAGGCGGTCTTGCGGCGCAGCCAGGCCCGGCTCAACGCGGCGATGACCACGAGGAGTGTCACCACCGCGAGCACCAGCGGCACCCGGTCGTGGGGCTGCGCGGCCGGCAGGGCTTGCGCGGTGCCCGACTGGCGCGCGGCCTCCTCCGGCCGGTCGCCACCCTCCGGCAGGCCGAGCCCGGGGCCGACCGGCGCGGGCGGCGCCTGGATCCCCGCCGCGAGCGGTCCGTTCACAGCGCCGGTACCGCCGACCGGGTCGGGCGGCGTGGTGCCGCCCGCGGGCGTCGTGACCTGCGGGTCGGGGGCCGTGAGGTGCACCGGCTCGGAGTCGGTGCCGTCCTCGGGGACGTCCGGCTCGGGGGCGTCCGGAACCGGAGCGGGTTCGGGGGCGGCGCCAGGGTCGTCCGGCTCGGGCTGCTCCGGGCTCGGAGCCTCGGGTTCACCAGGCTGTTCGGGGGCCGGCAGTGCCTCCTGCACCGGCGCCACGAGGGTGTTGACCGTGCCCTGGGCGACATCGCAGACCTGGCCGAGCGGGTTCACGACGAGGTCGGCATCGCTCAGCCCGAGCGTGTCGACGACTTCCTTGACCGGCGGCCGGATCGCCGCGTCCGACTCGGTGCCGAGGCCGACGCCGACGACGCCGGGCGCGTTCCCGGCGGCGAGCAGGTCGACGGTCAGCGGCTCGCCGTCCTCGCCTTTCACCGTGCTCGCGCAGCTGCCGACGATCACCGGTTCCGCGCTCGCCACGCCGGACAGTCCCAGCGCGCACACGGTCGCCGCGATGCCCGTCGCCGCGATGCGCCTGACCTGCCGACCCACCCCAGTGCTCACGAGCCCCCACCTCACGCTACGTATGTGGTCGCAGTCAAATGCGAAGCACGTGCGAAGGTACTCGATGGAGCCGGGGCGGAGTCGATACCCTCGACGAATGCTGATCGGCGCGCACGTCCGGGATGACGACCCGATCTCCGCGGCACGCGAGCGGAACGCCGACGCGGTGCAGTTCTTCCTCGCCGACCCGCAGGGCTGGAAGAAGCCGCAGCCACACCCGCAGGCCGGTGAGTTCGGACCCGCCGGGATCGACGTCTACATCCACTCGCCGTACGTGCTCAACGTCGCGTCGCTGAACAACCGCATTCGGATCCCGTCGCGCAAGACGGTCGCGCAGCATGCGGAGGGCGCGCGGGCGGTCGGTGCGAAGGGCCTCATCGTCCACGGCGGGCACGTCCGCAAGGGTGAGGACGCGGCCGAGGGCATCGCCAACTGGCGCAAGCTGTTCGAGCGGCAGGCCGAGCAGGGCGGGTTCGGGGTGCCGATCCTCATCGAGAACACCGCGGGCGGCGAGAACGCCATGGCCCGCGACCTGGACATGCTGGCGCGGCTCTGGGACGCCGTCGGCGACTTCGGCGCCGGGTTCTGCCTGGACACCTGCCACGCCTACGCCGCGGGCTGGGAGCTCGACACCGCCGTCGAAAAGGTGCTCGCCATCACCGGCCGCATCGACCTGGTGCACCTGAACAACTCCCGGGACCCGTTCGGTTCGCAGCGTGACCGGCACGCCAACGTGGTCGGCGGTGACGGCACCATCGAGCCGGAGCTGCTGGCCGCCGTGGCGAAGGCCGCGGGCGCGCCGGTGATCGTGGAGACGCCCGCGGAGGGCCAGGCCGCCGACATCGAGTACCTGCACGGGCTTGCGTAACGGCACGACAGGGCGTGGTGTGCAGCCGGCCGTCGTGGTGCTGCTGTGCGCGGTCACGCTCGCCTTCGGGCTGGTCAACAAATACCGGTGCACCGGGCCCGAGTTCGACGACTCGGGTCGGAGCACCCCCGGTTACGCCGAGCGCAACTTCACCGACGTCTGCTACTCCGACATCCAGTTCCTGTGGCTCGGGCGGGACATCGATCGGCACACCTTCCCCTACGTGCACGGCGATCTGGTCGATGGAGCGCTCGTCGGCGGCGCGCTGGAGTACCCGGTGCTCACGGGGCTCGTCATCTGGGCGGGCGCGTTCTTCGCCGACACGGACGCGGAATTCCTGCTGCACTCGGCGTTGCTGCTGGCGCCGCTCGGGCTGCTGACGGCGTGGCTGCTCGCGGCGCTGGCGGGGTGGCGGGCCCTGTTGTGGGCGCTCGGTCCACCACTTGTGCTGTACGCGTTCCACAACTGGGACCTCGCCGCCGTGCTGTGTGCGGTGGCGGCGTTCTTCGTGCTGTACCGCGGCCGTGGGGCACTGGGCGCACGCTCGGGCTGGGCGGCGGTGCTGCTGGGCGCCGGTGCGGCCGTGAAGCTCTACCCGGCGTTGTTCGTGGTGCCGCTGGCGCTCTACGTCTATGCCGAGCGCCGCGGTGAGGCGCACCGGGCGCTGCGGATACCCGCGATCGCGGCGGGTACGGCCATCGCCGTGAACCTGCCGTTCGCGCTGGCCGGGTTCGACGGCTGGTGGGCGTCGTTCGAGTTCCAGGGGCAACGCTCGGTGGACGGCACGACGAACTCGATCTGGTTCTGGGGCGTGCGGCACCTCTTCGCCGACGACGCGACGTTCCAGTCGTTCACCGGCGTCGCGTCACCTCTGCTCGTGCTGGGCTCGCTGGCGCTCGCTTGCCTGCTCGGGTGGCGGCGCTACCAGCGGGAGGGAAGCTACCCGTTCCTGCCGGTGTGCGCGGCCGCGTTGTGCGGGTTCTTGTTGCTGCACAAGGTGCACTCGCCGCAGTACATGTTGTGGCTGCTGCCGATGTTCGTGCTGGTGGCGGTGCGGTGGGGTTGGATCGTGGGGTATCTGGCCGCCGATCTCGCGCTCGGCATCGGCCTGTTCCGCTGGTACGCCGAGGGCGCGGGGATCGCCGACGGGCTGGCCGCGCAGGCCGTGGTCGTCGGTGTATGGGGCCGGGCCGCGCTGCTGGCCGGACTGTTCGTCGCGTTCCTGGGTGCGCGGACCGTGCCCTACCGCGAGGGGCCCTACCGCGAGGGGCCCTACCGCGAGGGCGAGCGGACCACCACGACGTCGCGGGCGCCGTCGAGCACGCCGCCGAGCGGATCGTCGTCACCGGCCGTGCGCACCAGGTCTCGCGACGGCCGGTAGATCTCCCGCACCACCAGCACGCACAGCGCGATCACCGCGAGGTCGCGCACCACCACGGTGCCCAGGAACCAGCCCTCCGGCAGACCCTTGTTGTCGATGCCGAGGTAGTAGAACATCCGCGGCGCCCACACCAGCGCGTCGATGACCATCCAGGCGAGCAGCAGCCGCCAGCGCGGAATGGCGAGCACCGCGAGCGGCACCAGCCACAGCGAGTACTGCGGGCTCCACACCTTGTTGGTCAGCAGGAACGCCGCCACCACCAGGAAACACAGCTGCGCCACTCGGGGCCGCACCGGCGCGGTGAGTGCCAGGTAGGCCACGCCGGCGCAGCAGACCAGAAACAACGCGCCGCTGACCGTGTTCAGCCAGGTGGGGGTCTCGCCTGGGGCGAGCGGGCCGTCGAAGCCGACCCAGCCGGTGAAGTACGAGACGACGTTGTAGAGCGAGTCGGGGTCCATGCCGCGTTCGGTGTTGAGCCGGAAGAACTCCGACCACCCCTCGCGCAGGAACAGCATGAACGGGAGGTTCACGGCGAGCCAGGTGCCCGCCGCGGTCAGCGCGGTGGTGGTCCACGTGCGCAGCCGCCCCGCCCGCAGGCACAACACGAGCAGCGGACCGAGGAAGAACAACGGATACAGCTTGGCCGCGGCACCCAGCCCCAGCAGCACACCGGCCGCCACTGGCTTGCGCCGTGCCCACGCCAGCAGTGCGCAGGCCGCGAACGCCGTGGCGAGCGTGTCGAAGTTGGTGAACGCGTGCACGACGGCCAGCGGCGAGATGGCCACCAGCGCCGCGTCCCACGGTCTGCGGCGTGCCGATCGCGCCACTGCCCAGATGGTGACCAGCCAGGCGGCGGCCAGGAAGAAGGCGGTGAGGTTGAAGTACACGGCCACCGGTAGCGCGCCCGGCAGCCAGCCGGAGGCGGCGACGTCGGTCCATGCGTGCGTGAGCTTGGCGTTCACCCACTGGAAGAGCCCGGTGAGCACCGGGTACTCCATGTACCGCACCTGCTCGCGGTCGGTGCCCTCGTTCTCGACCCAGCTCGTGGCGTACGGGAAGGTGCCGCCGCGATCGAGTTGCTCGGCCGAGTAGAGCGGCACGACGTCGGAGTAACACATCGCGACGTACGGCCGGCCCGACCGCCAGTCCAGCTCTGCCTGTCCGTTCTCGCCGACGTACTGCTGGATGCAGGCGGCCTTGCCGAACCACCCGAGCGTGAGCGCGACAACGCCCAGCAACAGCCCGACTCGCAGCGGCGACCAGAACCAGTGCCGGCCGACGGCGGCGTGCTCCCCCAGCGGCCCCCCGATGGGGCGCGTCGCGGCCGCGACAGTGGGCTCGGTCCAGCTCGGGATCACGCGCTGTTCCGGATCCAGCGACATGGTCTCGGGCGTTGCCCCCGGCGAGGGAGCATGTTTATCGCTGGGCACGCGCCGCATGTTACAAGCGGCGCGGCGGTGGGTGCCCGTGCGTGGGCGGCGCCGCGGAGGAATTCAGGCGGACAGCAGACGGGCGGGCCGTCCGCGGTCTCTGCCGCGAACGACCCACCCGTGCAGCTATGGAGCTGATGACATCTCTTCCTGCCTGGCGCCCTCCGGCTCCTCGTCGTCACCGGGGAACGGCCAGTTGTCGTCGGGTGGCCCACCCGGAGGCGTGACGTCGTCCGACTCGCTCTCCTCCGGAATGCTGGGTTCCGTCGGCGTGCTGGGTTCCGTCGGCGACGGCGGAGTCGTCGGCTTGGGCACCGACGAGGACGGCGTGGACGGCTCCGTCTCGCTCGGGGGCGTGTAGGTCGGCGTGGACGACGAGTCGTCCTCCTCCGGCACCACCGGCGCCTTGCCGATCAGTTCGACCTCGGGGAACGGCTCCTTCGGCAGATTCTCGTGGTAGGAGTCCATGAACTCCTTCCAGATCTCACCCGGCAGGCCGCTGCCGTAGATCCGGCCGCCGTCGGCGTCGCGGATCGGCTCGCCGCCGCCCGTGCCGACCCACACGGCCGTGGAGATCTGCGGGGTGTAGCCGACCATCCACGCCTGCGAGTTCTCGTTGACGTCCTTGGTGCCGTCCGGCGCGACGTACTGGTGCGTACCCGTCTTGCCCGCGCACTCGCGGCCGTCCGCGCACGTCAGCTCGGAGTAGCTGAGCACCGGCTCCAGCGACTCGGTGACGTTGCCCGCGATCTGTTTGCTCTTCTCCTCGTCGGAGGAGAACGCGGGCTCGCCCTCGGTGGCCGCCTTCGTGGTCTCGTCGAACAGCACCTCGCCGTCGGCCGTCGTGAGCTTGGCGACGAAGTGGGTGTCGCGCTTGATGCCGCCCGAGGCGAACGTGGCGTAGGCACCCGCCATGTCGGTGGGCGTCACCATCGTGTCACCACCGCCGATGGAGATGTTGCCGTCGACGCTGCCCATCGTCTCGCGGTCGCCGTGCTTCTCCGGGATGCCGGCCGCCAGCGCGGCCTCGACCACCGCCTTCGGCCCGACCTCGTTCACCACGATGTCGTAGAAGACGGTGTTGATCGAGCGCTCCATGGCCTCGGCGACCGTACATTGCGGACACTGGGCGTTCTCGGAGTTGCGGATCTCGGCGGCGCCGAACTTGCGCGGCGAGCTGCCGTCGTAGATCTCGCCGAGGCCCTTGCCGCGTTGCAGCAGCGCGACCAGGTCGAACGGCTTGAACGACGAACCGGGGTTGCGCTGGACGTTGCCCCAGTCCATCTCGTCGACGCCGGGCTTGTTCGGACCACCGTAGTAGGCGGACACACCACCGGTCTTCGGGTTGACGGCGACCAGGGCCTTCCGCAGTTCCTCGGGCTGGTCCTTCATCACATCGTTGACGGCCTTCTTGGCGAGAGTCTGGGCCCGCTGGTCGATGGTGGTGTAGACGCGGTAACCACCGGTCTGCACCTTCTCCTCGGGGTAGCCCTTGGCCTCGAGCTCGGCCATGACACGTTGCTTGATGAACGCGTCCGGTCCGTTGAGCGACTCGGGCCGCGACTGCTCCAGCGGGATCAGCTGCGGAACCTGGGCGGCCGCCCGGTCGCCGGGGGTGAGCCACTTGTTGGCCACCATCTGGTCCATCACGTAGTTCCAGCGCTGTTCCCGGACGACGGGGTCCTCCGACCGGCCCGGCTGCTGGATCATCCCGGCGAGCAGCGCCGCCTCGGAGGCGTTGAGCTCCTTGGCACTCTTGCCGTAGTAGGCCTCGGCGGCCGTCTCGATCCCGTAGGCACCGCGTCCGAAGTAGATGGTGTTGAGGTACGCGGTGATGATCTCCTGCTTGGACTGCTCGTTGTTCATCTTGAACGCCTTGACGAGCTCGGTCCATTTACGGGTGATGGAGTACTCGTCGTTCTGGGTCGCCATCTTGATGTACTGCTGACTGATGGTCGAACCACCGCCGACGCCGCCGGTCAGCTGGTTGTAGACGGCGCGCATGATGCCGGAGATGTCGAAACCGGGGTTGGTCTCGAACGTCGCGTCCTCGGCCGCGTAGGCCGCGTGCCGCATCACCGCGGGGATGTCCTCGGGCTTGAGGATGATCCGGTGCCCCTCGGGCGGGACGTCGCGGCCCATCTCCTTGCCGTTGGAGAAGTAGTAGGTGACGACCTTGCCCTGCTCGGCCGCGACCTCTTCCGGCGTCGGGACGTCGACGAAGAAGTACGTGACGGCGAACGCGAGCGCCGGCAGCACGAGGAAGACGCCGACGAACGCGTAGGCGGCCCGGCGGATTCGCCGCCAGCGACGCTTCTTGCGCTCCGCCGCGCTCAGGACGGGCTTGCCCTTCGCGTCCACGGCGGCGCCGTCGTCATCGGCGTCGTCGGTGTCGTAGCCGGGTTCGCGCGACCGGGCGAGGTCGTCGCGGTCGTCGTAGCCGGCCTCGTCGTAGCCGTAGTCGTCGTACGGGTCGTCGTCGTAGCCGGTGCCGTTGTAGGCACGGTGCGTGATGAGTTCCGGCTCACGTTCCTCGGCGGCCCGGCCCGCCGCGTAACCGCCCGCGGCACCCGCGGCGCCACCGGCTGCGGCACCACCGGCCGCGGCGCCCATGCCGTTCGGACGTTCGGGCGGCCGCCCGCTCTGAGGGCGTTGCGGCGGCGGGGGTTGCCGGTAGCCGCCCGGTGCGGGACCCCGGGGTGGACGTCCGGGCGGTGGCTGGTGGCCCGGCGGTGGAGGCGGCACGGGACGGCCGCCCTGGGGACGGCGCGGCGGCGGCCCGGGTTCACCGGGCCAGGCGGGCCTGCGGTCGTCGTCACCCGTCGGCCACATCGGCTGCTGGGGCTGTTGCGGCTGCTGAGGTGGCTGCGGCCGGCGGTGGGGCTGCTGCGGCGGCCTGCCCTGGGGAGGCTGCCGCGGTGGTCTCGGCGGCTCCTCTCCGCCTGGCCACTGCGGCGCGTCGTCACCGGACGGCCACCGGCTGTGCCTGCCGCGGCCGGGCTCCTGTTCCGGCCGGCGGTTGTTTCCGTGGTCGTTCACTCAAGACCCTCCCAGATCGGCGCGTCGGGGTACGCCGTTCTGCGGACCGAACCCTCTCGTGTGCGCGGCGGGACCCCGTTCCGCCCCGTGTTTGCCGTCACTGACCCGCGGTCCTCCGCGAGCGGGGGTGCGGCGTTCCGGTTCCCAGGACGTACGACTGAACCAGGTGGTTCCAGCCGCACGATCGGCAGACCTCCACCACATAGACGGTGAACTCGGCGAACAGGTTGGCCATTCGCTCGAGTTCGTCCGGCGCCCTGGCCGAGCCGGCGACGTGCTTGAGCTCGTCGCCGTAGACCCAGCGGACTTGGGTGAGAGCTTCCTTGCGGCACACCGGGCACGCGGCGTCGCTGGGCGTGCCGTGGAATTTGGCCGCCCGGAGCAGGTACGGGGTGGCGTCACAGACGTCCATGGTGCTGACCCGGCCGGAGTAGACCTCGGCCAGCAGCGCACGGCGCTGCAGCGCGTAGTCGACGACCTGCCTCTGGTTTCGCACCACAACAGAGTACGTGTTCCGTCTCGTTTGGCTACGCGCCGATCGGCGGAGTGCACCACGGTGTCCGAATCGACACGCCGAGCAGTAGATAACGGTCCGGTGAACAATCCGGTGAGCGGGCATGGACCGACGGTTACCTTCGCCACTCCGATGTATCGGTGCGATATAATCGCCCGGTAGGTTGGCGAAGGTCATCTTGTGCCTCTGCGGCAACGCGGGCTGGTGTCGTTTCGTTCCCGGAAGGGGGTACGCCGTGCTGGAGTTCGCAATTCTCGGACTGCTGCATGAGGCCCCCATGCACGGTTACGTGCTACGCAAGCGCTTGCACGAGACCCTCGGTATGTTCCGCACGTTCAGCTACGGGTCGCTGTACCCGACACTGCGTCGGCTGCAGCGGGCCGGGTGGATCGTCGAGGAGGATGCCGATCCGGCGACGGGCTGGAACCGCAGGGCAAAACGTGTGTACAAGCTCACGGCGGACGGCAAGGAGCACTTCGCCGAGTTGCTCGCCGATGCCGGTCCGCAGACGTGGGACGACGAGGGGTTCGGTGTCCACCTGACGTTCTTCTCGAGGACACCCGCCGACGTCCGGATGCGGATCCTGGAAGGTCGGCGCCGCCGCGTCGAGGAACGCCGCGAAGGTCTTCGGGCAGCGTTGGCCAGGGCCGAGGAGAAGATCGACCGCTACACCCGCGAGCTGCACCAGCTGGGGCTGGAGACCAGCGAGCGGGAGGTGCGCTGGCTCAACGAGCTCATCGCGCACGAACAGGCCGAGCAGCGCGGGCAGGACCCGTCCGCGACTCGGCGAGACCTACGTACGGAACACGAGTAAGGGAGATACCGGCATGGGCGAGAACCGCCGCGTGAAGGTGGCCATCGTTGGCGTCGGCAACTGTGCGGCATCGCTGGTTCAGGGTGTTCACTACTACCGCGATGCCGACCCGGGCTCGCGCGTGCCTGGCCTGATGCACGTGCAGTTCGGGGATTACCACGTCCGGGACGTCGAGTTCGTCGCCGCCTTCGACGTGGACGCCAAGAAGGTCGGCCAGGATCTCGCCGCGGCGATCTACGCCAGCGAGAACAACACGATCAAGATCTGTGACGTCCCGCCGCTCGGTGTGCCGGTGCAGCGTGGTCACACGCTCGACGGTCTCGGCCGGTTCTACCGGGAGACGATCGAGGAGGCCGACGAGCAGCCGGTGGACGTCGCCGCCGCCCTGAAGGCCGCGGGTGCCGACGTCCTGGTCTCCTACCTGCCGGTCGGCTCCACGGAGGCCACCAAGTTCTACGCGCAGGCCGCGCTCGACGCGGGCGTCGCCTTCGTCAACGCGATCCCGGTGTTCATCGCCTCCGACCCGGAGTGGGCGCAGAAGTTCACCGACGCGGGTGTCCCGATCGTCGGCGACGACATCAAGTCGCAGGTCGGCGCCACCATCACGCACCGCGTGCTGGCGAAGCTGTTCGAGGACCGGGGAGTCCAGCTCGATCGCACCATGCAGCTCAACGTGGGCGGCAACATGGACTTCCTGAACATGAAGGAGATGGAGCGGCTCGAGTCGAAGAAGATCTCGAAGACCCAGGCGGTCACCTCGCAGATCGACCGCGACCTCGGCAAGTCGAACGTGCACGTCGGCCCGTCGGACCACGTCGCGTGGCTGTCGGACCGCAAGTGGGCCTACGTGCGCCTCGAGGGCCGCGCGTTCGGTGACGTGCCGCTGAACCTGGAGTACAAGCTCGAGGTGTGGGACTCGCCCAACTCGGCGGGCATCATCATCGACGCCATCCGGGCGGCCAAGATCGCGAAGGACCGCGGCATCGGTGGGCCGCTGCTGTCGGCGTCGTCGTACTTCATGAAGTCGCCGCCGGTGCAGTACGACGACTCCACCGCGCGCGACTCGGTGGAGAAGTTCATCCAGGGCGACGTGGAGCGCTGATTCCGGCTTCGTGCCGACCCGGGGCGGGTGCCGCGTGCGGTGCCCGCCCCGTCGCGTGTCCGGGGTTCGCGCGTCAGAGCCCCAGTGCGGCCGGGAGGTCGCCGATCCGGTCGAGCACCACCGATGCCCGGGCGACTACCTGCTCGTCGGGCGGGTAGTGCGGGTTGGGCACGGCGTAGACGGTCATGCCGGCCGCGAGCGCGGCGCGCAGTCCGCTGTCGGAGTCCTCCACGGCGGCGCACTCGCCGGGCGGAACGTCCAGCCGCGACGCCGCCTCGAGGTAGACGTCCGGAGCCGGTTTACCCGCGGCCACCTGTTCGCTCGACACGACGACGGGGACGTGTTCGGTCAGCCCGGTGGCTTCGAGCAGGTGCTCGATGAGCGTCGGCGGGGACGAGCTGGCGATGGCCACCGGGAAGTGCTCCGCGACGCTGCGCACGGCCTCCACGGCACCGGGCAGGACCGGCGGCCCCTCGGAGTAGCGCCTGCCCATCTCGCCGACCACCTTCTCGGCGACCTCGTCCGGCGTCAGTGCGGTGCCGAGTTCCTCCACCAGGTAGGCCGACCATTCCGGCGTGCTCATGCCCTGCAGGGCGCGGGTGGCCTCGTCCTGCCACGTGCCTCCGTGCTCGGCGACCACCGAGCGGCGTACCTCGTCCCACTGCTGCTCGGAGTCGACGAGGACGCCATCGAGGTCGAAAACGACTGCTCGCATGGTGTGGAACATAGTTCGAGCAGTCGTGGGCAGGCAGTGTGGCCGACATTACTTCGCCTACCTAAGCAATATTGTTAGCCTGCCTAAGTGACCTCTCGCGTAGCCGAACTCGCCCACGAGCTGCGGCCGCTGCTGTTCCGCCTGTACTACCTGGTGCGGCGGCAGGCTCCGCGGCACTCGCTCACGCTTACCCAGGGCTCGGTCCTGTCCGAGCTCATCCGCGGCGGCCCGCGCCGGATGAGCGTGCTGGCCGAGCTGGAGGGTGTGCGCCTGCCCTCGATGACCGACGTGGTCGGCAGGCTCGAACGGGACGGACTCGTCACCCGCGCCCACGATCCCGCCGATGGCCGCGCCGTGCTCGTCACCGTCACCGACGAGGGCAAGCGGTTCCACGACGAGCTGATCCGCGGCCGTGAGGAGTTCCTGCGCGAACGTCTCACCGCCGTGGGCCCGGAGGACCGCGCTGCCATCGAGGCCGCGATCCCCGCGCTGCGGCGGCTGCTCACGCCCGTCACCACCGAGGAGGAAGTCGCAAGCCGATGAGTGCCGACAACCACTCCCTGCTCTCCGCCGTGAAGGGGCAGCCGAAACAGGTCTGGATCACCGCGTTCGCGGCGGTCATCGCCTTCATGGGCATCGGACTGGTCGATCCGATCCTGCTCTCGATCGCCGAGGGACTGGACGCGACGCCGCAGCAGACCACGCTGCTCTTCTCGTCCTATCTGGCCATTCAGGTGCTCGCGATGCTCGTCACGAGTTCGGCGAGTGCGAAGTTCGGCGCCAAGCGCACGGTGCTGATCGGTCTGACGCTCATCGTCGTCGCCACGGCCCTGTGCGCGGCAGCTGGGTCGATCGAGCAGCTCATCGGACTGCGTGCGGTGTGGGGCCTCGGCAACGCGTTCTTCATCGCCACGGCGTTGTCGGTGATCGTCGGGGCCGCCACGGGCGGGCAGGCAGGCGCCATCCTGCTCTACGAGGCGGCGCTGGGCCTCGGCCTGTCGGTCGGTCCGCTGCTCGGCGCGGTGCTCGGGCACATCTCCTGGCGTGGCCCGTTCGTCGGCACGTCGGTGCTCATGGCGTGTGCCCTGGTGCTGTGTGCGGTGTTCCTGCGCAGCGACGTCCACGAGAAGCGCGACCGCATCCGGCTGCTCGACCCGATCCGCGCACTCAAACACGGTGGCCTGTTGCGGACCTCTGTCGGTTCGGCGTTCTACACCGCCGGCTTCTTCGCCGTGCTCGCGTGGTCGCCGTTCGTCCTCGAGTGGGGTGCCATCGAGATCGGGCTGGTCTTCTTCGGCTGGGGCCTGTGCGTGGCGGTGGCCGGTGTGGTGCTGGCTCCGCGGCTCGCGGCACGGCTCGGTGAGCGGCACGCCACCGTCGTGTCGGTGCTCACCTACGCCGTGCTGCTGCTCGTGATGGTGGTGCCGAGCAAGCCGCTGCTCGTCGCCGCGATCATCCTCAGTGGACTGGCCTCCGGGCTGCTCAACACGCTCTTCACCGGCACGGCGATGTCGGTCAGCGGCGCTCCGCGTCCGGTCGCGAGCGCGGGCTACAACTTCTGCCGATGGCTGGGTGGTGCGGCGTCGGCCACACTCGTCGGGCACGTCGCCGAGTGGCTGGGGTTCGACCACGCGCCGTTCCTGGTGTCGGCGGTGCTGTGTGTGCTGGCCGCCGGTCTGCTGTCGGTGGGCTCGAAGCGGCGTGACCCGCGCACGGTTCCCGCCGAGGCCGCGTTGGTCGGGGAAGAGTTCTAGGCGTTTGCTTGCCGTTCATCTCAAGGATGAAGACGTCTTAATTTCGCCACATACCGTCACTCTCGTTCCCCTGACTGAGTGACCTGGAGGCCGTGTGTCCGTCCAACCTGGGCGTCTTCTCCCGCTGCTGACCTCGCATCGTTCCGGACGGTCGCCGGTGACCTGCGAGTACCGGTGCGGCAACGCGTGTGCCCACCCGGCACCGAACACATCGGACAACGAGTACTTCGGCGACGTCGTCCGCAACGTCGTGTCGCGCCGGGGCGCGCTGAAGGCCGGTGCGGTGATGACGGCCACCGCGGCCGGTTTCGCCGCGCTGTCCGGCACCGCGGCCGCCGCCGTGCCGCCCGCCCTGGCCGGCAAGCCCGGCACGTCGGGCCGGCAGGGCGCGCCCGTGCCCGGCACCGACTTCGACCCGGTGGCCCCGAACACCGCCGATGCCGTGGTGATCCCCGAAGGCTACGAGCAGCGCGTGCTGATCCGCTGGGGCGACCCGGTGGTCCCCGGCGCGCCGGAGTTCGACTTCCACAACCAGAGCGCGGCCGCGCAGGCCAAGCAGTTCGGCTACAACAACGACTTCGTCGGCCTGATCCCGCAGGACGGCTCGGGCAAGCGGAACTTCCTGGTGGTCAACCACGAGTACACCACCGAGGTCGACATGTTCCCGGCCGGGACGTACGACCCGGAAAACCCGACCGAGGAGCAGGTGCGCATCGCGTGGGCGGCGCACGGGCTGTCGGTGGTCCAGGCCGAGCGTGAGCGCTCGGGCGGGTTGAAGGTGGTGCCGAGCCGGTACAACCGCCGGATCACGATGGACACCGAGTTCGAGGTGCGCGGCCCGGCCGCCGGGTCGAAGTACCTGAAGACCTCCGCCGACCCGAGCGGCCGCGTCGTCCGGGGCACGCAGAACAACTGCGCGGGCGGCGTGACGCCGTGGGGTACGGTGCTCTCCGGCGAGGAGAACTTCAACCAGTACTTCGCCAACGCCGAGACGGTCACCGACCCGGTGCAGGCCGAGCGGCTCGCCCGCTACGGCATCTCGGGTGGCGCCAGCACCCGCAAGTGGGAGCGGTTCGACAAGCGCTGGGACATCGCGCAGGAGCCGAACGAGGTCCACCGCTTCGGCTGGGTCGTCGAGATCGACCCGAACGACCCGGACTCCCGCCCGATCAAGCACACCGCGCTCGGCCGGTTCAAGCACGAGGCCGCCAATGTCAAGATCGCCAAGGACGGCCGCGTGGTGGTGTACTCCGGCGACGACGAGCGCTTCGACTACATCTACAAGTTCGTCTCCAACGGCAAGTACAAGCCCGGCAAGAGCGCGCACGCCCGGCGGCACAACATGAGCCTGCTCGACGACGGCACGCTCTACGTCGCCAAGTTCACCGGCGACAGCCCGGCGAGTGAGATCGACGGCAGCGGCGCCCTGCCCTCCGACGGCGAGTTCGACGGTGTCGGCGAGTGGATCCCGCTGGCCAGCGGCAACAAGTCGTTTGTGGACGGGTTCACGGCCGAGGAGGTGTACGTCTTCACGCGTCTGGCGGCCGACAAGGTGGGCGCCACGAAGATGGACCGCCCCGAGGACATCGAGCCCAACCCGGTCAACGGCCGCATCTACGCCGCGCTCACCAACAACAGCGACCGTGGCGCGTCGGGCAAGGCGGGCGCCGACGAGGCCAACCCCCGCAACGGCAACCGCAACGGCCACGTCCTCGAATGGGAGGAGGACGGCGCCGGCACGCGGTTCGTGTGGCGGCTGCTGCTCGTCTGCGGTGACCCGGCCACGGCCGACACCTACTTCGGCGGGTTCGACAAGAACGCGGTCAGCCCGATCTCCTGCCCGGACAACCTCGCCTTCGACAGCTACGGCAACCTCTGGATCTCCACCGACGGCAACGCGCTCGGCTCGAACGACGGCCTGTTCTCGGTGCCGGTGGACGGGCCGAACCGGGGCCAGGTGAAGCAGTTCCTCACCGTGCCGATCGGTGCCGAGGCCTGTGGTCCCGTGGTGACCGACGACGTGGTGCTCGTCGCCGTCCAGCACCCGGGTGAGGGCGCGGGCGCGGCCAACCCCGAGTCGCACTGGCCCGACGGTGGCTCGGCCAACCCGCGGCCCGCGATCGTGGCCGTGTGGAAGAAGGGCCGGATCGGCGTCCGCTGACGAGTATCGGTGGCCGTGCCGGCCGCGTGACCGGCACGGCCACCGCCGTCAGCAGTCGGCGAGGAAGCGCTCGATCGACGTCGCGAGCGCGATCGGCGTCTCGTCGATGGCGTAGTGCCCCGCGTTGCCGAACTCCTCGAGTTCCAGCTTCGGGTACCACTGTGCGAACGTGCCGCGCATCGTCTCCGCGCCGAGTGCCGGGTCGTGCTCGCCCACGATCACCTTGATGGCGGCGGAGTTTCCGGCGATGCGCTCGTGGAAGTCGGTCTTGGCCCACGCCTCGAGGTAACCGGCGACGGCGTCGCGGTCGGCGTTCTCCAGCGAGTGCCGCACCGCCGCGTCGAGCCACGTACCGGTGAGCCGGTTGCCCGTGGTGAAGTCGATGATGGCGCGGCGATTCTCGGGGTTGTCGGCCGCGCCCGCGAACAGCTGCCAGGTCTCGTCGTCGAACGGCACCCCGCTCGCGGGCACCGGCGAGATGCCCACGACGCCGCGGATCCGTTGCGGTGCCTCGGCGAGCACGTACTGCATCACGCTGCCGCCCATCGAGTGCCCGACGAGGGAGAACCGGTCGGCGCCCAGTTCGTCGGCCAGTGCCAGGACGTCGCCGGCGGCCTCGGCGATGGTGTAGTCCCCGGTCTCGCCGCGCCGCGCGCCGTACCCGCGGTAGTCGCAGAACACGTAACTGAACCGGTCGCCGTCGAGGTGCGGGGTCAGGGCCGTCCAGGCCCGGCTCGACCCGAACCAGCCGTGCAACGCGAGCACCACGTGCTCGCCGGTGCCGAATCGCTCCATGGCGCCTCCTGATCGTCGGTGATCGTGCGTCCCCGGGAGCTTCGCACAGCACTCGCCCGCCCGCCATTACGGTGGGGGCATGGCTGACCGACCGCTCGCACTCGTCACCGGAGCCTCCCGAGGAATCGGCGAGGCCGTCGCCCGCGCACTCGGTGGTACGCACCGGGTGCTGCTCGGCGGCCGGGACGTCGGCGCGCTGTCGCGGCTGGCAGGTGAGCTGCCGGACGCGACGCCATGGACGGTGGATCTCACCGACGAGGCCGCGGTCGCCGACGCCGCGGCGGCGATCCCAAGCCTCGACGTGCTCGTGCACTCGGCGGGGGTGGCGCGACTCGGCACGGTCGAGTCCTCGCCCGCGCAGGTGTGGCGGGACAACTTCGAGGTCAACGTCGTCGCGGTGGCCGAGCTCACCCGGCTGCTGTTGCCCGCGCTGCGCGCGGCGCACGGCCACGTGGTGCTCATCAACTCCGGCCAGGGTCTGTCCGCACGGGCCGGCTGGGGCGCGTACGCCGCGAGCAAGTTCGGTCTCCGGGCGTTCGCGGACGTGTTGCGCGCCGAGGAGGAGCCGAACGGACTGCGCGTGACGTCGGTGTACCCGGGCCGTACGGACACCGAGATGCAGCAGGCCATCGTGGCCGGTGAGGGCGGCGAGTACGCGCCCGAGCGGTACCTGCGGCCGGACTCGGTGGCGGCTGCCGTGCACGCCGCCGTGACGGCGACGCCCGATGCGCATCCCACCGAGGTCGTCGTGCGCCCGCGACCGCATCGCTGACGCACCGGCTGCGCCGCGAACCGCTCCTCGGCATCGAGGGGCGGTTTTTTCATGCGCGCATTTGACACCAGTCGTCCACTGGTGCCATGGTTACCTACATGACTAATGAACCAAGGCACTGGTTCACCGGACGGCGGCTCTGATGGACGACGCACGCCCGCTGTTCCTGCAGATCGCGGAGCAGATCGAGGACTCGATCATCGACGGCTCCCTGCCGGAGGAGACCAGGGCGCCGTCGACCAACGAACTTGCCGCCTTCCACCGGATCAACCCGGCGACGGCGGCGAACGGCATCAACAAGCTGGTGGCCGACGGCTTGCTCTACAAGCGAAGGGGGGTCGGGATGTTCGTGAAGGCGGGGGCCCGGCAGGAGCTGGTCGAACGCAGGAGGGAGGCGTTCGGCCGCACCTTCATCGCGCCGCTGCTGGCGGAGGCGCGCAGGCTCGAAATGGACGCGGAGGACCTGAAGAAGATGATCGATACCTGGAGGGACGACCTATGACCGTGGTGAGCCTGCAAGGGGTGACCAAACGCTACGGCGCGACAACGGCCGTCCAGGACGCGTCCTTCGACCTGTACGAGGGCCGGATCCACGGGATGCTCGGCCGCAACGGTGCCGGCAAGAGCACGCTGATGCGGATGCTCACGGGGCAGGACTTCCCCACCGCGGGGCAGATCCGCGTCTTCGGGCAGAATCCGTACGAGAACGCCGACGTGCTGCGGCAGGTCTGCTTCATCAAGGAATCGCAGAAGTACCCGGACATCTTCCAGGCCCGGCACGCACTGCACGCGGCGAGCCTGGTGTTCCCCAACTGGGACGCCGACTTCGCCGCCGAGCTCGTCGAGGAGTTCCGGCTTCCGCTCAAGACCCGGGCGAAGAAGCTCTCCCGCGGTCAGCTCTCGGCGGTCGGTGTGGTCATCGGCCTGGCGGCACGCGCGCCGCTGACGCTGTTCGACGAGCCCTACCTCGGTCTCGACGCGGTGGCCCGGCAGCTCTTCTACGACCGGCTGCTCGCCGACTACGCCGAACACCCGCGCACGATCGTGCTCTCCACCCACCTCATCGACGAGGTCAGCGACCTCATCGAGCACGTCGTCGTCATCGACCGCGGGCGCATCATCATGAACGACAGCGCCGAAAACCTGCGCTCGCAGGCGGTCACCGTCAGCGGGCCGTCGCGCGCCGTCGAGGAGTTCGCGGCAGGCCACACCGTGCTGCACCGAGAGGAGATCGGCGGCTTCGTCCGGGTGACCCTCGTCGGAGTTCCGGACGCGCGCGACACCGACAACCTCCGGGTGGAGCCGGTGTCGCTGCAGCAGCTGGTGGTCCGGACCACGCAACTCGCCGACGGAGACCGAGCTCTCGTCGGCGCCAAGAACGGCAGGGAGGCCGGACGATGAACCACATTCTGCGGGTCGCCCGCATGCAACTGGTCAATTCCTGGGCCATCATCGGGCTTCCGATCGGCATCCTGTTGCTGGCCGTGGCGGCGAACGTGGTGATCTTCGTGGCCCTCAGCGCACCAGACGCCGACGGCGAGCTCATCACCGGCGGCATCCTGTCGATCTACATCACACTGCTGATCAGCCACCTGCAGACAATGACGCAGATGTTCCCGTTCGCCGTGGGGTTGAGTGTGACCCGCAAGGCGTTCCTCGGGGCGGCGGCGTTGATCGTGACCGCGCAGTCGTTCGGGTACGCGGTGCTGTTGTGGCTGCTCGAGCTCATCGAGAAGGCCACCGGCGGGTGGGGTCTGGACCTCACGTTCTTCGCGCTGCCGTTCCTGGACATGGCCAACCCGCTGGCGCAGATCCTGGTCTACGCCGCGCCGTTCCTGGTGTTCTCCTTCTTCGGGCTCTGGGTCGGCATCGTCTACAAGCGCTGGGGCCAGTTCGGTGCCTGGGCGCTCGCGGTCTCGCTCGCAGGGCTCGGCGTGGCGATCGTCGCGCTGGTGAGCTGGCGGGGATGGTGGCCGAACGTGGGCGAGTTCCTCACGACACAGCCGACGATGGCGCTGCTGGTCGCTTACCCGGTGCTGATCGCCGCGGTGCTCGCCGGCGCGACCTACCTCACCACCCGGAAAGCCGTTCCGTAGCGCGTCAGTTTCGGATCCGCGCCGAGGCCGTGGCGACCTTCGCCTGCGCCTCGGCGCGGTCGATGCGTACCGACTCGCCACCGGCCACCACTTGCTCACCCGCGACCCACACGTCCCGCACCCGGCGCGACCCGGCCGCCCACACCAGGTTGGCGAGCAGCTGGTCGTCGGGGACATCGAGCCCGGTGGCGAACGCCGGGTCGTCCAGGTCCACGTGCACGACGTCGGCCCAGTGGCCGGGTTCGAGAGAACCGATGTCGTCGCGGCCGAGGGCCTGCGCGCCCCCACGCGTGGCAAGCAACAGCGCGTCCGCCGCGCTCACCGCAGTCGAGTCCTGAGTGGACACGCGGGCCAACATGGCCGAGAGCTGGACCTCCTCCCACAGGTCCAAATCGTCGTTGCTGGCCGGGCCGTCGGTGCCGAGGCCCACCGCGACCGAGGCCGCACGTAGGTCCGTCAGCCGCGCGATGCCGGACGCGAGCTTGGCGTTGGAGCCGGGGCAGTGCGCCACGCCCGCGCCGCGTGCGGCGAGCAACGCGATGTCCTCATCGGACAGATGGACGGCGTGGGCGGCGATCAGCCTGCCGTCGAGCAGTCCCACCTCGTCGAGCAGCCGCGGCACCGAGCCGTACTCGGCGCGCTGCTTCTCGTCCTCGTCGGGCGCCTCGGCGACGTGGATCTGCACCAGCGCGTGGCGCTGCGCCGCCGCCTCGGCGATCTCCCGCAGCGCCTCCGGAGGCAGCATGTACGCGGAGTGGGCCGCATAGGACAACTCGACCCGCTCGCCGGGGCCGAACCTCAGGCCGTCGGTGTCGATCCAGCGGTCGGCGGCGGCGAGCATGGCACGCCAATCGAGGCCCGGCAGGTCGATGATCGGGCCACCCAGCACGACCCGGGCTCCCGTGGCCAGCACGGCGTCGGCCATCCGCTCGGCGTGGAAGTACATCTCGGCACTCGTCGTCACGCCGCGGCGCAGCATCTCGACCGAGCCCAGCAGCATGCCCGCGTGCACGTCGTCCGGGCGCAGCTTCGCCTCGGCGGGCCAGATCACCTCGCGCAGCCAGCGCAGCAGCGGGAGGTCACCGCCCATGCCCCGCAACAGCACCATCGGGCTGTGCGCGTGGGTGTTCACCAGCCCCGGCAGCAGGATGCCCGGCAGCTCCGTCACCCGCGCCTGCCCCGGTGCCGACGCCGCGGGCCCGCAGTAGGTGATGCGGCCGGTGTCGTCGATGTCGACCACGCCGTCGCGGACGACGGAGCAATCCGGATCGGCGGGAAGGACGACGGGAGCGGACAGCCGGTGGATCATGCGGCGAGTCTAGTGACGTCCTCATTCGCTGACGATGCCGTTTCGCCAGGCCCACGCCGCGATCTCGACTCGGTTGCGGGCGCCGATCTTGCCCTGCACCGACGCCAGGTGGGTCTTCACCGTGGACAGCGACAGGTAGAGCTCGGCGCCGATTTCGGTGTTGGTGAGCCCGCGTGCGGTGGCCCGCACGACGTCGAGTTCACGCGCGGTCAACGGCTCGGCGGGTGCCTCGGCCGGCGTGGGCGTGGCCGGCTGCTCGCTGAAGTGTTTGAGCAGCCGGACCGTCACCTGGGGCGAGACCAGAGCGTCCCCCCGGGCGGCCGCCCGGACCGCCTCGATGAGCAGCGCGGGTCCGGCGTCCTTGAGCAGAAAGCCCGATGCGCCGCCCTGCAACGCACTGTGCACGTACTCGTCGAGGTCGAACGTCGTCACCACCACGACCTTGAGCGGATCGGCGACGTCCGGGCCCGCGAGCTGCTTGGTCACCTGCAGACCGTCCATGCCCGGCATGCGGATGTCGAGCAGGCACACGTCGGGGCGCAGCTCCCTGGCCCTGCGCACGGCCTCGATGCCGTCCGCGACGTCGGCCACCACCTCGATGTCCTCCTGGGCGTCCAGGATCATGCGGAAGCCGATGCGCACCATGTCCTGGTCGTCGGCGATCAGTACCCGGATCATTGCGTCTTGTCCCCCGCCTCGTCCCCCGCCAACGGCAACCATGCCTCCACGAGCCAGCCACCGTCCGGACCCGGCCCGGCCGCGAGCCGGCCGCGCAGGAGGTCCACGCGCTCGCGCATGCCGACCAGACCGTATCCGCCCGGAATCGCCGAGGCTCCCTGAGCACCCGGGTCGCCGTCGTCGCTCACCCGGATGTGCAGTTCCGGCTCGCCCGTGCCCACCGCGCGCACCGACACCCGCGCGCGGGTCGCGCCCGCGGCATGTTTGCCGACGTTGGTGAGCGACTCCTGCACGATGCGCAATGCCGAGCGTGCCACCTCCTGCGGCAGGTCCGGCGGCAGGTCCAGGTCGAGCTCGGTGGCCACGCCGTGGTTGCCCGCGTCGACGAGGCGGCGCAGGTCGGCGTCGAGGTCGGTGGTGGCCTGCTCGCTGAACTCGCTGCTGCCCGCCGGCGCGTCCCCCCGCATGCTGCGCACGAGCCTGCGCATGGCGGCGAGGGCGTCGGTACCGGCGTGTTCGATCTGGCCCAGCGCGTCCACCACCACGCGCGGGTCCCGCTCGGCGAGCATGCGGGCGGCCTGCGCCTGCACCACGATCCCGGTGACGTGGTGTGCCACGACATCGTGCAGTTCCCTGGCCAGCGCCATACGCTCGGCGGTCTGGGCCTCGCTGACGGCGGCCTCCACCGCCTGCGTGCGCTCGGAGTCGCGGGCCCGCAGGTACAGCCCGATCGCCACCGAGATGCCGAGCAGGAGCACCGCCCCGACCGCCATGCTCTGCAGCAGGTCGACATGCGGGTAGACGTTCACCACGGCACCCAGCCCCACCACGGTGGACAGCAGCGCGATGGCACCGACAGCGCGTCCGGGCTGCACGTGGCGGACGAGGAACGCCGAGACCATCATGCCGGACACGACAGCGGTCATCGGGAAGCCGCCGATGTCGTTGAACGGCAGCGCGCGAGACAGCATCGCCACCGAGATCGCGCACAGGGCCAGCACCGCCGCCAGCGCGAGTGCGCCCGCGAACGGCTTGCGCAGGGCGAACACGACCGTCACGGCCGCGGCCGCCGTCGTGAGGAGCACCAGCGAACCGCCCCACCCTGCCGCGGCGCTCGAGTACGTGTCGAAGAACAGGGTGAGCGCCAGTACCCCGACGAGCAGCCACTGCTTGCGCAGCAGCGTCGCGAGTGCGCTGCGCGCACCGCCGTCCCCTCGCCGGTACTGGAGCGCCGGTACCACGACCAGCACCAACAGGATGAGCCCTCCGGCGAACGCGGGCAGCATGTCCCGGAAGGTCATCGCGCCGTCTCGACCGGCCACCGCGACCAGCGTCGCCGTGACCAGCGCCGCCGTCGTCGCGAACGCCATGCCGGAGCTCGCCGCGCGGACGCAGAAGTAGACGATCTCCAGCCCCGCGACGGTCTCGGCGAAGGTGATGTTCGGCAGCAGCGTGGTGTAGGCCGACACCGCGTTCGCCCGGATGAGCACGGTGCCCGCGACGAGCACGACCGCAGCCGTCCACGCCGCCGTGACCGGCTGCGTCCGCGCCCACAGAGCACAGGCCGAGAGCCCGAGGATGCCGGGAAGCAGCAGCAGGTCGATACCGGGCGTGCCGAGGGAATCGATGCTGGCCTTCGCGACGATCGCCAGATCGCACAGCAGTGCCGCGAGCAGCACCACCCCGGGCAGGCCGAGCCATTGCAGGAGACCGGCCGCTCGGCGGCGGGCAGCAGAGGGTGACACGGGCACGACGTGACGGTAGATGATCGCGCCCACCGGGTGCCTTGGCCGTCAGGCCGGTGCCACCTCGGCCGATCGGCTGATTGGGACCCGGCCAGACGTGGCCGTCTGTCCGAAGTGGTGTACCCGGGCGCCGGACCAGGCTTTCAGGCATGCCAACACAGACCACGAACGCCGCCGGTCCACTCGCGACCACGGCCTGGCCGGCCCTGTCCGGGCGCGGACTCGTCAAGCGCTACGGCACCCAGTACGCACTGGCCGGAGTGGACATCGACATCTCACCCGGCGAGGCCGTCGCGATCGTCGGCCCGTCCGGCTCCGGCAAGACGTCGCTGCTGCACGTGCTCGCCGGCATCCTGCCCGCCGATGACGGCGAGGTGTACCTGGCGGGCAGGCGGATCGACTCGCTCAGCGAGGCCAGGCGCAGCGAGCTGCGGCGCACCGAGTTCGGTTTCGTGTTCCAGTCCGGCAGGCTCGTGGCCGAGCTGAGTGCCGAGGAGAACGCCGCCCTGCCGTTGCTGCTGCACGGACGGAGTCGCAGCGCCGCGCTCGCCGAGGCCCGGCAGTGGCTCGGCCGGCTCGGTCTCGCGGGCAAGGAGTCTCGCAGGCCCGGTGAGCTCTCCGGCGGCGAGGCGCAGCGGGTGGCCATCGCGCGGGCGTTGGGGCATCGGCCGAGCGTGATCTTCGCCGATGAACCGACCGGTGCGCTGGACACCCGCACCGGCCGCGACACCACGGACGCGCTGCTCGGCGCGGCCGCGGAGACCGGCGCTGCCGTGGTGATCGTGACCCACGACCGGGATCTCGCCGAGTCGGTGCCGCGCAGGGTCGCCATCCGCGACGGCCGGGTGGACACCGGGGTGACGGCCGCATGAGCGCCTTCCGGCTCGCGCTGCGCGTGTTGTGTGCCGACCGGCGCACCCGAACCTCGGCGATCCTCACCGGCATCGGCGTGGCCATCGCGACGGCTCTGGTGCTGTTGCTGGTCGGCCTGCCGTTCGCGACCGAGGCCAGGGGGGAGCGGTCGGCGTGGCAGGCCCCGTCGTCGACGTCGGGGGACGGCGGGTCTGCCACGCTGGCGGTGGCCGTGAGCGAGGACCTCACCGGTGGGAGGGAGATCAGGCGGGTCGACGTCGCGGCGCTCACCGACCCGGCGGCCGTGTCCCTGCCACCGGGCATCGACAAGCTGCCCGCTCCCGGTGAGGCGCTGCTGTCCCCCGAGCTGAAGCGGCTCGCCGACGGCCTGCCCGCCTCGCAGCTCGGCGACCGGTTCGGCGACGTCGCGGGCGTACTGGGCGAGGACGCCCTGAAGTACCCGGACCAGCTCGTCGCCCTCGTCGGGCACACCCCGGAGGACATGCCGTCGTCGGCGTTCCCGCAGGCGGGGTTCACCACCGGCGGAGCCGAGCAGGACGCGAATCTGCAGCTGCTCGCCGGTGTGGGTGTGGTGGTGCTCGTGGTGCCGAGCCTGGTGCTGGTGGCGTCGTCGGCGCGGCTGATCGCGGCCAGCCGGGAACGCAGGCTCGCCGCCGTGCGGCTGGCCGGAGCGACCCCGCGGCAGGTCACAACCATGGTGGCGGCCGAGACGGCGATCGCCGCGGTCGGCGGTGCGCTGCTCGGTGCAGCGGTGAGTCCGCTCCTGCACCGGCTGGCGACGTACGTCCCGTGGGACGGCGGTACCTGGCGGCCGTCCGACTTCCAGCTTCCGCTCGCGGTTGCGGTGCCGATCGTCGTCGCCGTGCCCGCGCTCGTGCTGCTGGCAGCCGTGCTCGGCCTGCGCCGGGTGATGTCCGCGCCGCTCGGCGCGGCGGGTGCGCACCGGCCCAAGCCACTGCACTGGTGGCGGTTGTTGTCGTTGCCACTGGCGGGCCTGTTCTTCGCCTACTTCCTGCTCACCGCCGACGACGAGGCGGGCATGATGCTCGTCCTGGTGGGCCTGGGGCTGATCGTCGGCTCGGCCGCCTTGATCGGGCCGTGGGTGACGTCGGCGATCGGCGGCATCTTCGTCCGCGTCTGGCGCAAGCCCTCGACGCTGCTGGCCGGCAGGCGGCTGCGGGACGACCCCAGAGGCGCCTACCGGGCCTCGGCCGGTGTGGTGCTCGCCGTGTTCACGGGCTCGATGGCGCTGACGTTGCTGTCCACGATCGAGTCGATGGCCGGCTACACGTCCCAGTTCCGCGACGACGTGCTCTACGTCTACGCCGACCGGACCGAGGCCGAGGGGATCGCCGCGGAGACCAACGCCGCCCTCGCCCGCTACGGCCAGCGGGAACAGGCGGTCGGCATCGGCACGGTGTATCTGGCCAACAGGTACGGCACGGCACGGGCCATGGTGGTGGACTGCCGTTCGGCCGAGCGGTTGCTCTCCGTCGACATGGACGGGGCGTGCGCGGGCCGGCCCGCGGTCTACACGCCGTACCCCCTCGACCCGCGCTCCATAACGGTGACCGCGACCTCCGCTGATGGCGGTGTGCCGCTCGGCGCCGACATCCCGGTCCGGCCGCTGACCTCGACGGGCGACATCACCGTGGACCCGATCATCGACCCGGCCGTCCTGCCGGAAGGCATCGAACCGCAGGATGCGGTCGTGGCCGTGCCGACCACCCCGGCGAACGCCGACGTGGTGCGCACGGCACTGGCCGGTGCGGCGAACGGCATCGAGATCCAGAGCCGCGACGGCACGGTGACCAGCCAAGACACGGTGTTGTCGGACCTGCGGCGGGTGACCGTGCTGGGCCTGGTGGTGGCCGCGGTGCTCAGCGGCTGCAGCGCGGCGATCGCGACGGCCGGGTCGGTGCTGGACCGCCGCCGGACGTTCGGCGCGCTCATCGCGGCGGGCACGCCGGTGCGGGTGCTCGCCCGGGCGCTGCGCACGGAGGCCGCGATGCCCGCACTGGTGGCCACGATCGGTGCGGGCGCGGTCGGCACGGTGGTGGGCGTCGGGTTGTTCACCCTGGTCGACGACGGCCCGGTGGTGTTCAGCCCGTGGCTGCTCGCGCCGGTGGTGCTCGGCCTGGGGGTGGCGATGATCGCGGCGTCGGTCTGCACGCCCGCGTTGAAGCGGGTGCGGTCGGAACCGCTCGCCGACGAGTGAGGGGGAGGCGAGGGGCGCTCCGGTGGGAACCGGGGCGCCCCTCGTCACGGTCGCTTCTCGAAGATCAGGTCGCGGCTGACCCGGCCTTCCTCCTCCGCGCGCCGCTCGAACTTGGTGAGCGGGCGCCACTCCGGCCGCGGCGCCCAGCCGTCGAACCTGTTCCGCAGCGCCGGCTCGCCGGTGCACACCTCGAGCATCTGGTCGGCGTAGTCCTGCCAGTCGGTGGCGAGGTGCAGTGTGCCGCCCGAGGCCAGCCGCGAGGCCAGGAGCCGGACGAACGGCGGCTGGATCAGGCGCCGCTTGTGGTGGCGCTTCTTGGGCCACGGGTCCGGGAAGAAGATCCGTACGCAGGCCAGCGACTCCGGTGCGACGTGGTCGGTGAGCAGCGGCACGGCGTCGCCGTGCAGCAGCCGCAGGTTCTCCACCCCGAGCTTCTCGGCCCGCAGCATGAGCTGGCCGAGGCCGGCCTCGTAGACCTCGACGGCGACGTAGTTGACCTCGGGCGCGGACGCGGCGAGCTGGGCGGTGGTCTCCCCCATGCCGGAGCCGATCTCCAGCACGACCGGGGCCGGCCTGCCGAACCACTCGGCGAAGTCGATGGGGCCGGGCTCCAGCTGGGACACGGTGCGCCCGATCTTCGGCCACACGGTCTCCCACGCGCGCTGCTGCCCGACCGTCATGCGCCCGCCGCGTTTGACGTAGCTGACGACACTCCGCAGGCGCGGCTGCTGCTCGCTATCCACGAGCAGGCACGATAGCCGCAGCTCAGCGCACCGCTTCGAGCTCCCCCAGCCGCGCGCGCAGGCCTCCGGGGCCGGCGATGGCGAGCGGTTCGGGGGTCGGCCCGCTGTGCGCAGGGAGCACGTCGATCCACCCGGTGTGCCGCGAGGTGTTCAGGATCGTGGTCGGCGTTCGCCTGCCCCCGCGTCCGCCCTCGGACGGCATGAACTCCCAATAGCCGGATTCGCCGTCGGCCGCCCAGGGTACGAATTCCCATCCGGGTCGCCTGCTCAGCAATCTGTGCACGCGATCCTCGATGCGGAACCCGTCCTCCCGGTGAGCCAGAGTTCCGGCGGCCAGCGCGCGCAACCACCACGGGCACGGGACCGGCTCGTCGCCCGCGCACGCCGCGCGATACAGCGCGAGGACCTTGTCCTCCGGCGCCCGGTGCACCCACGCCTTGCGCAGGTCGGCTGGTTCGGCGGCGTCGCCCACAACTCGGGGCAACTCGATGGCTTGCGACCATTCGAGTTCCACCATCGGTTCGAGGCGCGGGATCTGTGTCACCGTCAAGGGTCACCTCCGTAGAGTCCTGACGGGCTGATTACCCACTATTCCCTGTTTCACGCCGTGACGGCGGGTGCAGTGGGGGTACTCACAGATCGTTAACCCATTCTTAATGCACTGTTGTTGTCCCGCGAACAAAACAGGCCCGGGCCGCCCCCGAATTGCGGCCCGGGCCTGTTTCTTTCCCCTTCATCCTTCGTGGCCGTGTTCCCGATTTCCGCGGCCGTTTCCGGATTTCCTGTGGTGATCTTTTTCGCTCACGCGTCCCGCTTGCGCGCGGTGCCGATGGCGATCGCCAGCAGGCCCACGGCGAAGACGGCGAAGTACACCAGCGCCCAGCCGGGGCTCAGCGTGGACGTCGACAGCGGCGCGCCGGCATCGGCGACCCGGCCCGCGTTGGAGGCGCCGTCACCGGTGACGAACTTGTGCAGCACGTTGAACGGCATCCACTTGTAGATGTCGTCGCCGATGCTCGGGATGATCGGCACCAGGCTCTCGACGGCCAGGAAGTAGATCAGCACGAGCGAGATGGCGCCCGCGCTGTGCCGCACGAGGATGCCGACGGCGACGGCCACCACGGCGGCCAGCGCGCAGGCCGGCCCGACGCCGGCGACGTTGAGCCAGTCGGCGGTGCCGTTCAGCGCGAGATCGGCCTCGGGTTGCAGCAGCAGTGACAGGCCCCAGGACGCGAAAGCCATGATCTCGCCGATCACCAGCGCGAGCACGGCCACGACGGTGGTCTTGGCGAGCAGCGCGGCCGAGCGGTTGGGCACGGCCTGGAACGTGGTGCGGATGGTGCCGAACCGGTACTCGGTGGTGATCGCCAGAGTCGCGAGCACCATGATCACCGCCATGCCGAAGCTGTAGGCGAACTGCGTGGTCGCGACGGTCGCCGGGAATTCCTCGCTGGCGTTGCCGACGACGAGTGCGGTGAAGCCGGAGGTCAGCACGAGCGCGGTGAGTGCGCACCACCACGGCGACCTCGTGGTCAGAAGCTTGATCCGTTCGACTGCGAGCAGAGTCATTGTCCTCGTGTCCTCGTGTCCTCGTTCAGGGCGAGCTGAGTCGTCAGTTGGTGGTGGCGAGCGCGCGCTGCGCCTCGCTCTCCAGATCGGCGTGGTACTCGACGGAGTCGCCGGTGATCTGCATGAACGCCTGCTCCAGGGAGCCGCGCTGCGGGCTGAGCTCGTGCAGCGTCACTTGGTTCTCCATGGCCAGCTGGCCGATCTTCTCGCTGCTCACACCGGATACGAGCAGCGCGTCGTCCTCGGCGGTGACGGTGGCTCCGAGCCGGTCGAGCGCGGCCCGGAGCCGGTCGAGCTGCGGGCTGCGGACCTTCACGCTGCTCTCGGTGGCGCGCGTGACGAATTCGTCGGTGCTGCTCTGCGCGATGAGCCTGCCCTTGCCGATCACCACCAGCTCGCTGGCCGTCAGCGCCATCTCCGAGAGCAGGTGGCTCGACACGAAGACGGTGCGTCCCTCGTCGGCGAGCCGGTGCATGAACTTGCGGATCCACAGGATGCCCTCGGGGTCGAGGCCGTTGACGGGTTCGTCGAACAGCAACACCTCTGGGTCACCGAGCAGTGCGCCCGCGATGCCGAGCCGCTGCGACATGCCGAGCGAGAACCCGCCCGCGCGCTTGTCGGCGACAGCGGACAGCCCCACGATGTCCAGCACCTCGTCGACCCGGCGTGGGGAGATCTTGTTGGATTTCGCCATCCACGTCAGGTGGGAGCGGGCGGAGCGGTTCGGGTGCACCCACTTGGCGTCGAGCAGCGCGCCGACCGTCCTCAGTGGATGGTGCAGCTCGGTGTACCTCTTCCCACCGATGCGGACGTCCCCCGCCGTCGGGTTGTCGAGCCCGAGGATCATGCGCATCGTCGTGGACTTGCCTGCCCCGTTGGGGCCGAGAAAGCCGGTGACGCGGCCGGGTGCGACGCTGAAGGTCAGGTCGTCGACGGCGAGCTTCTTGCCGTACCGCTTGGTGAGGCCCTTCGCCTCGATCATGGTGTGTCCCCTCCTCATGCGGCGATCCGGCGCCGCGATGCGGGCAAGTGCGTTGTCGGCGAACCATGTGACTTCCCCCAGGTTCGCCGCTCCATCGTCGCGGACGAGGACCGCCGTGCGCGTCATCCTGAGGGCCGAACTACCAATCGCCTCAAGTCGTACCTTGGCCCACCCCGCGCGCCCAGGCGATCGGTGATGACCCTGAGTTCACCCTGAACTGTTTTCCCCGGCACATCGGCAGGGGTTAATGAACTGTGGTTCAATATCCCTGTGGCGCGGCCACGGACCATCAGCGACGAGCGACTGCTCGCGGCCACGGGCGTGGTGATCGGCCGGTTCGGCCCGGGGTTCACGCTCGCGCAGGTCGC
Source organism: Prauserella oleivorans (assembly GCF_042685745.1). Taxonomy (NCBI): domain Bacteria; kingdom Bacillati; phylum Actinomycetota; class Actinomycetes; order Pseudonocardiales; family Pseudonocardiaceae; genus Prauserella; species Prauserella oleivorans. The sequence goes on from NZ_JBHUNT010000001.1 coordinate 830,770, forward strand.
CGAGGAGGCGGGGGTCGCGGTGGGCAGTGTGGCGCAGCGGTTCGGGTCCAAGGCCGGGCTGCTGCGGGCACTCACCCAGGCGGGACGCCGAGACGTGGTCGCGCGGTTGCGGTCGGTCGCGGTGTCAGCCGCCGATCCGCGTGCGGCATTGCGCGACGCGCTCGTGGCCGTCTACTCCGAAATCGGTGACGCCGCGACCGCCGCGAACCACCTCGGCCAGCTGGGCATGGACATCGCCGACCCCGAGCTGCGCGGCCTGCTCGGTGAGCACTACGCCGCCATGGAAAAGGAACTGCGCGGGCTCGTGCGGGCGGCCGCGGCCGACGGCTGGAACGGACCCGAACCGCCCGTGGCGGCCCGGACGCTCCTCGTGGCGGTCAACGGCGCGGCCCTCGACTGGTCCATCCGGCCCCGGGGAACGCTCGTCGCCCGGCTGCGCGAGACCATCGATTCGATTACCGGGAGCTGGTACGCATGAGCACGCCGTTGGGGGGCAAGGTCGCGGTCGTCACGGGCGCGACCCGTGGCTGCGGCAGGGCGGTCGCCGTCGAACTCGGCCGCGCGGGTGCCACGGTGTTCGTCACCGGCCGCACGACCCGCCTGCAGCGCTCTCCCATGGGGCGTGCGGAGACCTTCGAGGAGACCGCGGAGCTCGTCGACGCGGTGGGCGGGCGCGGCATCGCGGTGCGGTGCGACTTCACGTCGGTCGCCGATGTGGACGCTCTACGGGACCGGATCGAGTCCGAAGTCGACGGTCGGCTGGACATCATCGTCGACGACGTCTGGGGCGGTGATCCGTACGCCGATTTCGCCTCGGCCTACTGGGAATCCGATCTCGACCAGGCGCTCACCATGGTGCGCAACGGCGTCGAGACGCATCTCATCGCACTGCATCGGCTCCTCCCGCTGCTGGTGCGCAGGCCGGGCGGGCTCGTCGTCGAGGTCACCGACGGCGAGGACGACGAGTACGTCGGCGCCGGCATCCCCTACTACCTCGTCAAGTCCGGTGTGCGCGCGCTCGGCCGGGCCCTCGGAGCGGAGCTGGCGAAGCACGACTGCACCGGACTGGCCGTCACGCCGGGCTTCCTGCGGTCGGAGGCCATGCTGGACCTGTTCGGCGTCACCGAGGCGAACTGGCGCGACGCGGTCACCGACCAGCGGCCGGAGTTCGCGGTGTCCGAGACGCCCACCTACCTCGCGCGCGGTGTCGTCGCGCTCGCGACGGACCCGGACGTGCAGCGCTTCGCCGGACGCACCCTCGCGTCGTGGACGCTGATGCACACCTACGGCATCACCGACGCCGACGGCAGCAAACCGGACTTCGGCCGGTACTTCCGCGAGGTCTACCTCACCGGCACCGACCCGCACACGGTCGACGCGACCAACTACCGCTGACCGCTGCGTCCGCCCCGGCAATCGTCAACTCCTTTTGCCCCCAACCAACTGGCACCGCCGGGGGTTCCCTACCCGCACCGAGCCCGAAGGCGAGTCCTTACACCCCTCCAGGCCGGGTGAGGCCGGTCTCGTAGGAGAAGACGACGGCTTGGACGCGATCGCGGAGCCCGAGCTTGGCCAGGATCCTGCCGACGTGCGTCTTCACCGTCGCCTCGGACAGGAACAGCACCTCGGCGATCTCGGCGTTGGACAGTCCCTTCGCGACCTGGGTGAGCACCTCGCGTTCCCGGTCGGTGAGCACGTCGAGCGCACTCGCATCGCGGGGTGCGAGCTGGCCGCTGCCGATGAACCGGTCGAGCAGCCGCTTCGTCACGGCGGGCGACACGACGGCGTCCCCGGCGGCGACCGAGCGCAGCGCGGACACCAGGTCGTCGGGTGGCGTGTCCTTGAGCAGGAACCCGCTCGCGCCGTTCTGCAGTGCCGCGTAGACGTACTCGTCGAGATCGAACGTGGTCATCACGAGCACCTTCGACGTGCCCGCCTCGACGATGCGCTTGGTCGCCTCCACGCCGTCGAGCACGGGCATCCGCACGTCCATCAGCACCACGTCGGGGCGCAGTTCGCCGGCGAGCCGGACCGCCTCGTTCCCGTTCCCGGCCTCGCCGGCCACGTCGATGTCGTCCTGGGCACCGAGCACCATCCGGAACCCGACGCGCATGAGTTCCTGATCGTCGACGACGAGTACGCGGATCACTGGTCCAACCTAACGGGCAGCACGGCCCGGACCTGCCAGCCGCCGCCGGGGCTCGGGCCGGCGTCGAGTGTGCCGCCGTAGACGTTGGCTCGCTCCCGCATGCCGATCAGCCCGTTGCCGCCCGGCACCGGCGCGGTGACCACCGGGCCGTCCGCCGCCCCGAGCGGCCGCGCCTTGCCGCCACCGTCGTCGTCGACCTCGACGCGCACCCGGTCGCCGTCGCGGCAGATCCGCACGCGCGCCCGGGTGCCGGCTCCGGCGTGTTTGAGGCTGTTGGTGAGCGACTCCTGCACGATCCGGTACACGCCCAGCGACACGCCCGCGGGCAGCTCGGTCAGGTCGAGGTCACCGTCGAGTTCGAGCCGCACGGGCAGCCCGGCGGACTCCATGCGCGCGACCAGCTCGGCCAGGTCGGCGGCGGTCGGCTGCGGCACCCTGGGTTCGCCGAGCGCGTCGGAGCCGTCCTCGCCGCGCAGCACGGCGAGCAGCCGGCGCAGCTCGTTCAGCGCGCTGCGGCCGGTCTCCGAGATCGTGCGGACCGCGCGTTCGGCGAGCTCGGGGTTGCCGCGGATGGCGTAGGAGGCGCCGTCGGCATGCACGACGATGACGCTCACTGCGTGGGCCACCACGTCGTGCAGCTCCCGGGCGATGCGGCTGCGTTCCTCGGCGACCGCGATGCGGGTCGCCTGGTGGCGTTCGGTTTCCAGCAGGTGCAGCCGCGCCTCCACCTCGGCCTGGTAGGCCCTCCGCGCTCCGACGAACTCGCCGAGCACCCAGCACAGCGCCAGCGACAGCCAGACGACGATGGTGTTGAGCAGCCACGCGCCGGGGAACTGGATGAACTGCTGCACCAGCGAGGCGGTCAGCGTCAACGCCGTGTAGATCGCGGCCTGCCTGCGTCCGGCGTAGACCACCAGCGTGTACACCGCGACGCACCCGACGAAGCCCGCGCCGAGCCCGATCCGGCCCAGCCCCACCGCGACGTGCGGCACGCTGACGACCAGTACCCAGTACGCGAAGAACACCGGATACCGGCGCCGGAACGGCATCGGGGCCATGAGCGCGAGGGCGAGCGGGAGGGCGAGGTACCACTCCGGCACCTCGAAGTCCGGCTGCAGCGCGAACGCGATGTAGACGCAGAGGTCGATGGCCAGCAGCACGACCGCGACGAGACTGTCACCGACCACCGGATGCGCCCGCATCCACAGACTGATCCGCCGCACGCGTCCACGGTATGGGGCGCGCTGGTGCCGCCGCGTCGTCCTGCGGTAGCACCTTGCGTGCGCATGCAGGATGACGCGGTGGCAGGATCAGCGCTCGCAGGGGAAGGGGGTTCGATGACCGCAGCGGACGGGGGCCGGCCGGCCGGACCGCTCTCGACCTCGGTGGCCAACCTGTGCCGCCGGCTGCAGCCGCAGGTGTCGCCGCGTACGGCGGCCGGGTTCGCGGAGGTGCTGCGCAGGCTGGACGCGCCGTTGCAGGTCGCCGTGGCGGGGCGGATCAAGTCGGGCAAGTCGACTCTGGTCAACGCGCTCATCGGGCGCCGGGTCGCGCCGACCGACGTCGGCGAGTGCACACGGCTCGTCACGCGGTTCCAGTACGGCACTGTCGACCGCATCGAGGTGGTCTTCACCGACGGCACCAAGCAGGTGCTGCCGTTCGCGCCGGACGGCATGATCCCCGCCGAGCTGGGCGTGGACATCCGGCGCGTCTCGCACATCGAGGCCTACCTGACCAACGCCGTGCTGCAGGGCATGACCGTGATCGACACGCCGGGCCTCGGCTCGCTGGACGCGGCGTCGGTGTCGCGGACCGAGCAGCTGCTGGGCGCGGCCCGTGGCGGCGATGCGGGCGACGCGCACGACTCGGGCGGCTCCGGCGATTCGGGCAGCCCGGGTTCGGACACCCTCGACGAGACGTCCCGCAACGCGGTCGCGGGCGCGGAGGCGGTGCTCTACGTCGTCACGCAGGGCATCCGTGCCGACGACCAGCAGGCGCTCGCCGCGTTCACGGCGGCCACCGCCAGCCGGGACGCCGGCCCGGTCAACGCCATCGCCGTGCTGAACAAGGCCGACACGATCCCGCCCGAGTCGGTCGACGGCGCGGACGGTGACGTGTGGAAGGCGGCGTGCCTGCTGGCCGAGAAGCAGGCGGCCATGCTGAAGCCGCGGGTGGCGGACGTGCTGCCGGTGATCGGGCTGATCGCGGAGTCGGCCGAGTCCGGGCAGTTCACCTCGGCCGACGCCGACGCGCTGCGGCGCATCGCCGAGCTCGACGACGGCGACCTCGACGTGATGCTGATGTCGGCCGACATCTTCACCACCTGGGACTGCGACCTACCCGCGGGGGTGCGCGTGCGGCTGCTGGAGAAGCTGGACCTCTTCGGCATCCGGCACGCCGTGGACGCGATCAGGTCCGAGCCGCAGATCACGGCCGGCGCGCTACGGCGCAAGCTCCTCGACGCCTCCGGGCTCGCCGCGGTCCGGGCGCGGCTGGGCACCGTGTTCGCCGCCCGCGCCGACGGCATCAAGGCGGCCGCCGCGCTCGCCTCCGTCACCGCGCTCGCCCACGCCTCGGGCGATGCCGCCGAACGCCAGCGGGTGCACGACGCTATCGAGGTCCTGCTCGCCAAGCCGGAGGCGCACCAGCTGAGGCTGCTCGAGGCACTGACGCTCGTCGCGTCGGGTGCGGTGGAGATGCCCGAGGACCTCAGCGAGGAGGTGCTGCGCGTCGGCAGCAACGCCGACATCCCGGCCCAGCTCGGCAAGCCAGGCGCGTCCCGCGCGGATTTGTCGACCTATGCACTGGAGCGGGCCGGCTGGTGGCGCTCGTTCGCCTCGTTCGGGGCCACCCCGGCACAGAGCCGCGTCGCGCACGTCGTGCACCGGGCGTACTTCCTCATCTGGCAGCAGTTGCGCGAGCAGGGAGGTTCCCGGTGAGCGGCTGGTTCCGCAAGCGCAAGGACACCGAGCCCGCCGAGGCCGAGGTTCAGGCGGCCGAGGCTCCGGAGACGGAGTCCCGGGAGGCCGAGTCCGACACGCCGACCGGCCGGATCCCCGTCGCGGCCGACGGAACCGTACCCGCGGGTACCGCGTCGAACGCCGATGTGGAACCCGTAGGACTCGTCGCCGGCCCGATCGGTCACGAGCAGGCGCTCGCCGACCGTCAGGCGCTGATCCAGTTGTGCCTGTACGCCATGGACCGCGCGCGCAGCGGGGGCGTCGCCGAGCGCATCGAGCAGGGACTCGCCGCCATCGGCGTGCACGCCCTGCGCCCCGACGGCCAGCGCTTCGACCCCGCCATGCACGAGGCGGGCGGTGCCGTGCCCACCGACGACGCCAACCTGGCGGGCATGGTCGCCGAGACGGAGGTCGTCGGGTTCGTCGATCACGAGCGGCTGCTGCGGGCGCCGATCGTCACCGTGTACACGAAGCGGTGACCCGCCGGCCCGACCACGCCCCCCATTGAGGCGCTTCGCGCCGCCCTGTTGAATCAAGCCCGTGACCACGGCACCCTCGCTCGGCAAACCGAGCCTGCCTGCCCAGGTCAAGCAGGCGCGGGAGGCGCTGCTGACGCTGCTTCGCGACCAGGACGCGCAGGCCGCCGCCTGGGTCGAGGAGCAACGAAGAGCCCGCACCGGCAAGCCGTCGGTCGTGGTGGTCGGCGAGACCAACCGCGGCAAGAGCTCCCTGGTCAACGCCCTGCTGGCGACGCCAGGCCTCTCCCCTGTCGACGCCGAGGTCGCCACGGCCACCTACCTCGTCTTCGAGCATTCCGAGGAGTGGCTCGCCCAGGCCTGCTACCCCGGCCAGCTCGCTCCCGTCGGGTTCCCCATGGACGAGCTCGTCCGCTGGGTCTCCGCCGCACACGACCTGCCCGAGGGCCAGCTCCCGCCCCGCTACGTCGAGGTGTCGGGCCCGGTACCGCTACTGGAACGCATCTCCGTGGTGGACACCCCGGGTGTCGGCGGCCTGGACTCGGCACACGGTGAGCTCGCCATGGAGGCGGCGGCGAGCGCCACCGCGCTGCTGTTCGTCGTCGATGCCTCCGCTCCCTTCACCTCCACCGAGCTGCAGTTCCTCTCCCGGATGGCCGACCGGGTCGAGACGGTGGTGTTCGCTCTGTCCAAGATCGACCAGTTCCGTGGCTGGCGCGAGGTGCTCGACGCCGACCGGGCGCTATTGGCCGAGCACGCGCCCCGGTTCGCCGAGGCGGTGTTCCATCCCGTGTCCGCGAGGATGTTCGAGATGGCAGCCAAGGCGCCGAGCGAGCAGGCCGCCGCGATGCTGCGCGAGAAGTCCGGGGTCGCCGAGCTGCAGGGCGCGCTGCAGGAGCTGCTGGTCGGCAGGTCCGCGATGCTGGCCGAGGCCAACACCCTGCGTGCGTTGTCGAGCGCGCTGGCCGAGCAGCACGCCAGGCTGAACGCCGAGCGCCGCGCGCTGTCCTCGGGCGAGGCGGAAGCCGAGCACCTGCGCGCCCGCCGCGACCAGCTCACCGCCGAACGCCGCTCCTCCACCCGTGGTTGGCAGCTGAAGCTCCGCGGCGAGGTGCAGCGCACGCGGGTGGAGGTCGGCCACGAGGTCAGCAGGCGCATGCGAGACGCCCAGTCCTACTTCAGGCAGCGGATCGATGCCGCGAGCCGGGACGAGCTGGCGACACTTCCCCAGCAGGTCGACATGGCGCTGCAGACCATCTCGCAGCAGATCTCCGGGCTGCTCGCCCACCGGCTCAACCACGTGACCGACGTGGCGCTCGCGGAGCTGTTCTCCGCCGAGGAGCTCGACATCATCCGCGCCCAGTTCGCCCGCGCGGGCGGGCCCCCGGTCGTGCTACGCCCACCGGACAAGCGCCCACCGACGGCCGAGGACAAGCTGCTGGTGTTCATGGGCGTCTCGGGTGGCGCGGGCGCGGCGAAGCTCGCGGCGGCCCCGCTGGCCGGGTTCGCGCTGTTCAACCCGGTGGTGTTGCCCGCGACCATCGTGATCGGACTCGGCGCCGGGTGGTGGATGGCGCGCACCCGCAGGCACGCCGCCGACAAACAACACACCAAGCAGTGGCTGGTCGAATCGATCGCCGATGCCCGCTCCACGCTGGATCAGCTGGTCGCCGAACAGCTCATCGAGGCCGAGCAGCAGCTTTCCCTCGCCCTCGACGACGCGCTGAGCAGGCGGATCGAGGCCATCGAGGCGGAGCTCAAGGACGTCGACAAGACCATCAAGATGGACGCCCAGGAGCGCGCGAAGACGCTCTCGGCGGTGACGAAGCGGATCAAGGAGATCTCCGACGGCCGCGACCGCGCGGAGGCGTTCCTGACCAGGATCCGCGCCTTGCGGGACCGTCCCCGCGCGGACGACGGCGCTGGTGCGGGGAACCGAAGCGGAATACGGTGAGTCTCAACCACAGCATCTGCTCGAGAAAACGGTTGGCAGCCCTGACCAGAGGGGGAGTTCCCAGTGTGGGTCGACGAGAGTGGTGGTGCGGACGCCACTGACACCACTGACACCACAGGCACCTCGGACGAGATGACCGTCGTCGTCGAAGGCGAGGACTACTCCGCCGACGTCAACTTCGACATCGACGAGGACGGCGTCGAGGACACCGCGGTCATCGAGCACGCCGACGGCAGTGGTCAGGCCTTCGTGGACACCGACGGCGACGGCGACGCCGACGAGTACCTGGCCATCGACGCCCAGGGCGAGGTGGTCACCCACGCGCAGTTCGACGACGCGAGTGGCGACTGGGTGTCGGTCGAGCCGGGCGGGCAGGGGGACGACGCCCCGGAGACGCAGACCGGCGCGGGCGGCACCATCACCGCCGACCTGCCGGAAGGCGACATCGAGGTCGGCCCCGCGACGGTCGACACCGACTCCGACGGCGTGAACGACACGGCCATGGTGGACGACGGCGCGGGCAACACCATCGCGTTCACCGACGCCGACGGTGACGGCCAGGCCGATGTCGCCGTGGTGATCGGTCCGGACGGCGAGTCGACCGTGCTGGAGCACACCGGTGACGGCGAGTGGACCGAGACGACCGGCACGTCGGCCGGCGCCGATGGCAGCGACAGTGTCTGGGGTGGAGGCGGCCAGGCCGTCGAAGGTGTCGCCAAGATCGATTCGGCCACCGGCCAGTGGATCAGTCAGAACTGACCGGCCCGGCTGCAGCCCGAAAAGGGCGAACAGGACATCCGGTTGAAGACCCGGCCCGAGCGCGGAGCCGGGTCTTCGCCGTATCGGCAGGAAAGTCTCTTCCAATGGTCCGGTTCAGCTGCAACTGAATCGATTCCCTGATCGTTCTTGTGAGAGAACCGACAGGTCAGAGGTCGTTTCCGCCTGTGTTCGGCCGCTAGTCTCAGGGAATCCCCAAATAACCGGACACCGCTCGGGCGGTGTGCGAAGCCATTCGGTCGCCGGCAACGGAGCCCGCACCTGGACTTGGTAGTTCGGTGTGGGCTCTTGTCGTCGAAGACAGGAGAAGAGATGACTGCAGTAGCCATCCCAGGGCTGGACCAGGCGCCAACTACGCACAGCGGCGTGCTGTCTTGGGTGCGCGAGGTCGCGGAGTTGACCACCCCCGACCGAGTGGTGTGGGTCGACGGCTCCGACGAAGAGGCCGAGCGCATCAACAACGAGCTGGTCGAAGCGGGGACCTTCGTCAAGCTCGACAAGAAGCCCAACTCCTACTGGGCCGCATCAGACCCGAGTGACGTCGCCCGCGTCGAGGAGCGCACCTTCATCTGCTCCGAACGCGAGGAAGACGCCGGGCCCACCAACAACTGGATGCACCCGGACGAGATGAAGGCCACCATGACCGAGCTCTACCGGGGCTGCATGCGTGGTCGGACGATGTACGTCATCCCCTTCTGCATGGGACCGCTCGGTGACGAGAACCCGAAGCTCGGCATCGAGATCACCGACTTCGCCTACGTCGTGGCTTCGATGCGCGTGATGACGCGCATGGGGAAGGCCGCCCTCGACAAGTTCGTCAAGGAGGACGGCACCGAGCGCGAGTTCGTGCCCGCGCTGCACTCGGTCGGCAAGCCGCTCGAGCCCGGCGAGAAGGACGTGCCGTGGCCGTGCAACGACACCAAGTACATCACCCACTTTCCGGAGTCCCGGACCATCTGGAGCTACGGCTCCGGCTACGGCGGCAACTCGCTGCTCGGCAAGAAGTGCTACTCGCTGCGCATCGCCTCGGTGATGGCGCGCGACGAGGGCTGGCTCGCCGAGCACATGCTGATCCTCAAGCTCATCTCCCCGGAGAACAAGGCCTACTACGTCGCGGCGGCGTTCCCAAGCGCCTGCGGCAAGACCAACCTCGCCATGATCCAGCCGACCATCCCGGGCTGGCGCGCCGAGACCGTCGGTGACGACATCGCCTGGATGCGCTTCGGCGAGGACGGCAGGCTCTACGCGATCAACCCCGAGTTCGGCCTGTTCGGTGTCGCGCCCGGCACCGGGGTGAAGACGAACCCGGTCGCGATGAACACCATCGAGCAGGGCAACACCGTGTTCACCAACGTCGCGCTGACCGACGACGGCGACGTCTGGTGGGAGGGCATGACCCCGGAGGCGCCCGCGCACCTGACCGACTGGAAGGGCCGCGACTGGACGCCGGAGTCCGACGAGCCGGCCGCGCACCCGAACTCGCGTTTCTGCACCCCGATCGCGCAGGTGCCGACCCTGGCGCCCGAGTGGGACGACCCGAAGGGTGTGCCGATCTCGGCGATCCTGTTCGGTGGTCGTCGCAAGAACACCATCCCGCTGGTGAGCGAGGCCCGCGACTGGCAGCACGGCGTCTTCATGGGCGCCACGATGTCGTCGGAGAAGACCGCCGCCGCCGCGGGCAAGGTCGGCGAGGTGCGCCGCGACCCGATGGCGATGCTGCCGTTCCTCGGCTACCACGTCGGCGACTACTTCCAGCACTGGCTCGACACGGGCAAGAACGCCGACGGCGCCAAGCTGCCGAAGATCTTCTACGTCAACTGGTTCCGCCGTGGCGACGACAAGCGGTTCCTGTGGCCGGGCTTCGGCGAGAACTCGCGCGTGCTGAAGTGGATCGTCGAGCGCATCGAGGGCAAGGCCTCGGCCCAGGAGACCCCGGCGGGCTTCGTGCCGCGCGCCGAGGACCTCGACACCGAGGGCCTGGAGGAGCCGCTGGCCGACATCCAGGCCGCGCTCGCCGTCGACCCGGAGGAGTGGCGGCAGGAGATCCCGCTGATCGAGGAGTGGTTCGCCAAGATCGGTGAGGACAAGGTGCCGTCCGCCCTGAAGGACGAGCTGGAGGCGCTCAAGCAGCGGCTCGCGTAGTCACGCAGTCCGAACGTCCCCATGGGCACCGGTTCCGCCATGAACGAACGGTGGTGCCCATGGGGACGTCGTACGTCTACGGTCGGAACCCGTGGAGTTCCGATTCGGCGTGAACATGCTGGCCTCCGCGGGCCGGGCTCACTGGATCGACCTGTGCCGTAAGGCCGAGCGACTGGGGTACGACGTCGTCGCGGTGCCCGATCACCTCGGGATGCCGGCGCCCTTTCCCGCGCTGGTCGCCGCCGCCGAGGCGACCGAGCGCGTGCGCCTGGGCACCTACGTGGTGAACACCGGTTTCTACAACCCCGTCCTGCTGGCCAGGGACGTCGAGGGTGTGGACCAGTTGCTCGAGGGCCGGTTCGAGCTCGGTCTCGGCACCGGCTACGTCAAGGCGGAGTTCGACGCGGCAGGGCTGCCGTTCCTCTCGCCGGGTAAGCGGCTCGATCACCTCGAACGCTGCATCGAGGCGATCCGCGAGCACTACGGTGACCGAACGCCGCCCCCGCTGTTCCTCGGTGGCCAGCGCGACCGGATGCTGCGGCTGGCCGCGCGAGAGGCCGACATCGTGGGCTTCACCGGCGTGCGCTTTTCGCGGGACGGCGATTCGGCGGCCATCGCCTCGCCGGACGAGCTCGACGAGCGGATCGCGTTCGTGCGGTCCGAGGCCGGGGACCGCGCCGACGGCCTCGAGCTCAACCTGCTGATCCAGTCGGTGGTGGTCACCGACGACCGGTCGGCCGTGCTCGAGCAGCTCCGCCGGTACGACCCGGACCGGACACCGGAGGAGCTCGGCGAGGTGCCGATTCTGCTGGTCGGCACGGTCGAGCAGATCGCCGAGCAGCTGCGGGCGCAGCGAGAGCGGTTCGGCATCACCTACGTGTCGGTGATGGACAAAGACCTCGACGCGTTCGCCGAGGTCATCGCCCACCTGCGCGGAGGCAAGCCCCTCACTCGTTGAACAGGCCGATGATCTCGTCCACCGCCAGGTAGGCGAAGAGCACCAGGCACACCGTCAGCAGGGTGTTCGACAGCCAGCGCGACCGGCCCTCGGGTCCGACGCGGTTCGAGTTGAGCAGGAACAGCAGGGTGCCCGCGAGGAACGGCATGAAGAACGCCCCGAGCACGCCGTAGGTCACGGTCAGCTGGAACGGCCGGTCGAGGAACAGCAGAGCCATCGGCGGGAAGGTCAGCCACAGCACGTACACGCGGAACGCGGTGCTGCGCCTGCCTGCCTTGCGGTCGTAGTCCTCCACCGAGTCCTCGGCGTGCGCGGGCAACCGCCACGTGCGCCACCAGTCGGCGAAGAGCAGGCTCACGCCGTTCCACACACCGATGAGCGAGGTGAACGACACCGCGAAGAACCCGACGAGGAACGGGATCCGGGCCCACTGACCGTATTCCTGCGCCAGGATGTCGCCGAGCATCAGCAGGCCCTCGTCGCCGGAGACGACGTCCTGGCCGAACAGCAGCTCCGCGCCCACGATGAGCATGGCGACCACGAAGATCGCGGTGGTCACGTAGCCGACCGTGTTGTCCAGCCGCATCATCGGCATCCACCGCGACGTGCGCCAGCCCTTGGCCAGGGTCCAGTAGCCGTAGGCCGCCATTGTGATGGTGCCGCCGACCCCGCCGATCAGGCCGAGCACGTAGACGAACGAGCCGCTCGGCAGCCGCGGCACGAAGCCCTCGGCGGCGTCGAACAGGTTCGGCGTCACCAGCACGGCCGTCCCGACGACGGTGACGAACATGATGCCGACGAAGACGGTCATGATCTTCTCGATCACGGCGTACCGGCCGAACCAGACCAGCAGGAAGCCGACGACGCCGCAGATCATCGCCCAGTACCGCACGGACAGGCCGGGGAACAGGGCGTTCAGCGGCAGGCCGCTCGCGGACATCGCGGTGGCGCCGTAGACGAAGCCCCACACCACCGCGTAGGCGCCGAAGTAGACGAGCACCCACTTGCCGAGCGTGCGCCAGCCGGAGAGGATCGTCCGCCCCGAGGCCAGGTGCCAGCGTCCGACGGCCTCACCGAGGGCGATCTTGAAGATGGTCCCGACGATCACCGCCCACAGCAGCGTGTAGCCGTACCGGGAACCGGCGACCATCGTGGCGACGAGGTCACCCGCGCCGACGCCGGTGGCGGCCGCCATGATGCCCGGGCCGATCTGGCGGATCTTGGCTTTCCAGGTGACGGGGACGTCCTCGTGGGCCACCCCGGCGTGGCCGGCTTCGTTCGACATGACAGGCAAAATAAGCGCTGAGCCCGCGCCGCGAAACCAAATGTTGCCGGACGTTCATCACTTTCCGGTCGGCCGGTGATCCGGTCGTCAGCTGACGGCGAGCCTGCCCGGTGCGTCCTCGTCGAGTGCGCCGCGGAGCGCGTCGAGGGGTAGGCCGACGGCGTCGGCCACGGCCACGACCGTGAAGAAGGCAGGCGTGGGGATCCGCCCGGTCTCGATCTTGCGCAGCGTTTCCACCGAGATGCCCGCCTCCGCGGCGACCTCCACCATGCTCCGGGCGCCACGTGCCTCGCGCAGGAGGGCTCCCAGCCGCTCGCCGCGCGCGCGTTCGGCATCGCTCAAAGGCACTCGCACCACGGCCCCGATACTAATACCGGTTCCGGGCCGGCACACAGCTTGTGGACAACTCTGTGCACATCCTGTGGATCGGTCGCGGCGCCCGAATCCGTTGCGAACCCGAGCACGACGAGGCCCGCCTCCCCGCGTCTGCGTATGCGAGGAGGCGGGCCTCGGCGGTCGCCGCCCTACGCCCCGGGCGGCACAGGAAGCGGCATGCCCTCGCAGGTGGTGTCCTCGGGCACGACGCCGTCGACGAGGTAGTCCTCCACCACGTCGTCGGCACAGGCGTTGCCGCCGGCGTAGATGCCGTGGTCGCCCTCGTCGGTGATCGTCAGCATCCGGGAGCCCTCGAACCGTTCGTGGGCGCGGCGCGCACCTTCGATCGGTGTGGCGGGGTCGTTCTCGGACTGGACGATCAGCACGGGCGGCACCCCCTCGCCGTCGAGCTCGGGCAGGTCGATCGGCTTGTTGTCCCAGAAGATGCACGGCTGGACCAGCCAGCCCCAGCCCATCAGCGGGTACTGCCTGCCGAGCCGCTCCGACTGCCAGACCACGGTGCTCCGGTTGCCGAACCACGGCCCCTCGTTGCAGGGAATGGTCCAGAAGCTCGCGTCGTAGGCGTCGTCATAGCCGTGCGGCACGATCAGCGGCTGCGGGCCCACGGCCTTGACCTCGGCCAGCATCTCCTCCACCCGCTCGAGCGCCGAGACCTCCTGGTCGGCGCTGCGGCTGCCCTGGGTGAGGGTGCGCAGGGATACGAGGTAGTCGGCGAGGGCCGGGAAGGACTGCTTGTCGTAGAGCTGGCCCGCGATGGCCGAGTCCAGTTCGTTCGGGCCGACCTTCTCGCCGTCGAGTTCCACGGGTTCCTTGGCCAGCGCCGCCCGGACCTCCTCGTAGGTCTGCCGAGCCTCCTCGCCGGAGGTGCCGAAGTGGTACAGCCGGTCGTAGGAGGCCAGCCACGGCAGGAAGTCCTCGCGCCAGCGGCGTTCGAAGCCGAGCGGCTGCCAGTCGAACGAGCGCTGCCAGGTGGTGGTGAACTCGGTCGCCGAGTCGAGCACGAACCGGCCGGTGTGCTCGGGGAAGCGCTGCGCGTAGTGCGCGCCGAGCCAGGTGCCCGCCGAGTAGCCGACCCAGTTGATGCGGTCTCGGCCGAGCAGCGTCCGCAGCAGGTCGATGTCGTGGGTGGTCTGGAACGTGTTGATGAGCGGGCCGAGCTCGCCCGACTTCACCTGGCAGGAGTCGGCGGCGTACTCGGTGGCGTCGAGGATGAGCTTGAGGTTCTCGCGGCTGCGGTCGCGTGGGTCGAGCGAGCTGCCCGTGCCGATCGCGCCGCCGCACGTGATGTTGGTGCTCTGGCCCGTGCCGCGCGGGTCGAAGCCGATGATCTCCTGGTGCTCGCGCAGCCGGTCCTGGTTGCGGAGCCGGGCCGGGAAACTGCGGCCGGGTGCACCGGGGCCGCCGGGGTTGGTGATGACGCTCGCCGTCGCGGTGCCGCCGGTGGCCTTGAGCCGGCTCACCGCGATGGTCAGGTCCACTCCCTCGTCCGGTTTGTTCCAGTCGCGCGGCGTGAGGTAGGTGGCGCACTCGATGTCCTCCGCGCCGGGTGGCGGTGGCGCGGGCAGTTCGTCGCCGGTGCAGCGGTGCCAGTCGAGTGTCTGCTCGGCGTAGCGGTCCGGGATCTCGGCCCTGGCCGGTGTCCGCGGCTGCTCGGGTGCGGCGACGACCGGCGCCGCGGTGGCCAGCAACGAGCCTGCCATCGCCGGAACCACCACGGCGAGGCGAAGTTTCCTCATGTTCATGTGCCCCTCAAGATCGACGATCGCCGGACATTCAAACTGCCCGGCACCGTCGGGGCAACCGTTCGTCGGTCGGTTTGGTGAGTCCTAATTGGGCAAACGGGACGAACGGAGTCCGCGCACCGGCTTCGTCACCGGCTCGACCGTCTCGGCGTAGCAGGTGATGTTGGTGAAGCCGTAGCGCCAGTTCACCTCATCGGGCCAGCGCCACGATGCGGTGACGTCGTCGCGCTCGGCACCGACGTACTCGCGGACCGCCCGCGTGCACGCGGGCCTCGCGCGGTCGTTGAACGCGCGCTCCGACGGGAACGGCTCGGCGGGCCTGCCCATCGCCACCGTGCCGACGGCCTCCCCGCTGTGGGGCCGATCGCACGACACGAGCCGTGGGAGCTCCTGGGACGGCCGGGTGGCCGAGCACACCTGGAACTCGTACAGCCCGTCGCCCGCCAGGGCGTTGCGGACGGAACCGGTGCGGGGCAGGGCCGACCCGTCGGCACCCAGCTCGGCGACGCCGCAGCGGTACCAGCGCTTACCGGCGGTCCAGTCCTCCCGGCCGGCCCACAGCAGCCAGGCGCCGAGGGTCGACGCGTCGTAGTCCTCGTTGCCGAGATAGTCGGCCGCCGCCTGCCTGCACTCGGGGAACACGGCGGCGAAGACGGTGTCGCGGTCGGGCGGCTGCTCGGGCATGCCCCCGCCGAACGTGCCCTCCGCGGTGATCTCCACCGTGTGCGGCTGCCTGCAGTCCACGGGCGTGACGTCGTTGCCGTTGACGCACTGTCCAGGGCCGGCGACCACCGGCTCGGGGCCGGCAGGGTTGTCGGGCGGCGACGCGTTCTCGCTCGGGCGCGGCTCGGCCGCCGTCGCCGGCCCCGACTCCGCCGTGCCCGCCACCTCGGCCGAGCATCCGGTCAGCGCCAGCACGACCGCCGCGGCGGCCGCGATCACCACTCGCCCATGTCTCGCCATCGGCACCGACCCTACCGAGGCCGGTGGTTCAGCCTTTAAGGTCAACGCCGCATTACTCGTGAGTATCCACAACCTACGACCGGAGCTGGTGAAGTCCTATGGCAGCGCACGCCGGCAAGACCGGGAACGGGCTGCGGTTCAACGCATGGAACCTGCTGCTCCTCGTTCCCCTCTGGATCCTGATCACCCCGCTGTACAACCGCGAGGAGCCGAGGTTGTTCGGCATGCCCTTCTTCTACTGGTGCCAGTTCGCGGGCATCGCGGTCGGTGTGCTGTGCACCGCACTCGTGTACCTGAAGACGCGGAGCCGGCCCGTCGTTCCGGCACCCGGTGCGGGCCCCGACGTGGACGACCTCGATGAGGGGGCCCGCCGATGAGCGACATCCAGTGGCCCGAGCTGCTCGTCTTCTGCGCCCTGTTCCTCATGGTCACCGTCATGGGGTTCGCGGCGGCCCGCTGGCAGGCCGGTCAGACGCTGGACCACCTGGACGAATGGGGCCTCGGCGGGCGCAAGTTCGGCTCGTGGATCACGTGGTTCCTCATCGGCGGTGACCTCTACACCGCCTACACCTTCGTCGCCGTCCCCGCGCTGATGTTCGGTGCGGGTGCGATGGGGTTCTACGCGCTGCCGTACACGATCATCGCCTACCCGATCGTGTTCCTGCCGCTGCTGCGGCTGTGGTCGGTGTCGCGGGCGCGCGGCTATGTCACGCCCGCCGACTTCGTCCGCGGCCGGTACGGCTCGCCGCTGCTGGCCACGCTCGTGGCGATCACCGGGATCGTGGCGACCATGCCCTACATCGCGCTGCAGCTCGTCGGCCTGGAGTCGGTGCTGCGGACGATGGGGTTCAACGCGGGCGGCTTCCTCGGTCACCTGCCGCTGCTGATCGCCTTCGTGATCCTGGCGCTCTACACCTACCAGTCCGGCCTGCGGGCGCCCGCGCTGATCGCGTTCGTCAAGGACCTGCTGGTCTATCTGGTGATCCTGGTGGCCGTGGTCTACCTGCCGACGAAGCTCGGTGGCTGGGGCGAGATCTTCGGTGCCGCCGAGCAGAAGTTCGCCGCGTCCGAGTCGGCCACCGACGGGGTGCTGCTGAATGCCAACAACCAGCTGCAGTACCTGACACTGGCCCTCGGCTCGGCGCTGGCGCTGTTCCTGTACCCGCACTCGGTGACCGGGGTGCTGGCCTCGCGTGGCCGGAATGTCCTGAAGCGCAACATGTCGGCCCTGCCCGCGTACTCGCTGCTGCTCGGGCTGCTGGCGCTGCTCGGGTTCGTGGCCGTCGCGGCCGGCACGGAAGCCCTCACCAACCAGGCGACCGGCAGGCTGGACACGAACACGATCGTGCCGAAGCTCTTCGACGACCACTTCCCGTCCTGGTTCGCGGGCATCGCGTTCGCCGCCATCGGCATCGGCGCGCTCGTGCCCGCGGCGATCATGTCGATCGCGGCGGCCAACCTGTGGACCCGCAACATCTACAAGGAGTTCCTCAAGCGCGACGCCACCCCGGCCCAGGAAGCCAAGCAGGCCAAGCTCGCCTCGCTGATCGTCAAATTCGGCGCGGTGGCGTTCATCGTGTTCATCGACCCGCAGTTCTCCATCGACCTGCAACTCATCGGCGGCGTGATGATCCTGCAGACGTTGCCTGCCGTGGCCATCGCGCTGTACACGCGCTGGCTGCACCGGTGGGGGCTGGTCGCGGGCTGGTTCGTGGGCATGTTCTGGGGCCTGTTGCTGCTCTACAACATCCCCAACCCGGCCACGGGCAAGGAGCACTTCGGTGGTTCGGCGCTCGCGCTGGACAAGCTGAACATCCTCGGGTGGCAGCCGTTCGCGGGCTCGCAGGTGCAGATCTACGTCGGCATCGTGGCGCTGCTGGCGAACCTGCTGGTCGCCGTGGTGGTGTCGGTGATCGCGCGGCGGCTGAAGGTGTTCAACGGGCTCGACGCGACCGACGACGCCGACTACCACGTCGACGAGGGCGACAAGGACCTGCGTCCGGTCGCGGTGCACTAACGCGCGTGGCCGGCGACGCCGGTGCACTCGGCGAGCCGGCGGCGCAGGAAGCGGCGCTGTGGTTCGGGACCCGGCAGGGCGAGGGCGGTGCGGTAGTACGCCGCCGCCCTGTCGGGTTCGCCCGCCCGCAGCCACAGCGCACCCAGCGCGGCGGGCAGCGAACGGTGACCCGCCAGCCGTGGATCGTGTTCGAGGCGTTCCAGTTCGGCGATCCCCGCGGCCGGACCGTCGACCATCGCCAGGGCGATCGCCCGGTTCAGCAGGGTGACCGGCGACGGCCGCAGGGTGACCAGCCGGTCGTACAGGCCGAGGATGCGCGGCCAGTCGGTGCGCGCCGGGGCGTCGCTCGCGACATGACACAGCGCGATGGCCGCCTCCACGTGGTAGGCGGACAGTTCCGGCCCGGTGCACGCCGCCGCGAACGTCCGGGTGCCCTCCGCGATCAGCGCCCGGTCCCACAGCGACCGGTCCTGCTCGGCCAGCAGCAGCACGTCACCGGAGTCGTCAACGCGGGCCGGTAGCCGGCTGGCCTGCAGCAACAACAGCCCCACCAGCGCGCGGGCGCGTGGCAGGTCGGTGCGCGGGTCGGCGAGCAGGAGCCGCCCGAGCCCGATGGCCTCGCCGCACAGCTCCCCGCGCACGGCGGCGTCTCCACTCGTGGCGTCGTACCCCTCGTTGAACAGCAAATACAGCACCGCCAGCACGCTGTCCACGCGTGCCTCGAGGTCCTCGGCGGGCGGCAGCTCGAGCGAGTGCCGCGCCCGCAACCAGCGTTTCGCCCTGGTCAGCCGCTGCGCGACCGTGGCGGGTTTGGTGAGCAGCGCCGCCGCGATCTCGTTCACCCCGAGCCCGCCGACGGTCTTGAGCGTCAGCGCCACCTGCGAGGTCTGCGGCAGCTCGGGGTGGCAGCAGAGCAGGATCATGGCGAGCTCGGCGTCGCCGCTGCCGGGTCCGGCGTCCGGGTCGAGCTCGGTGAGCAGCGGCAGCTTCGCCCGCAGCGACGCCTCCCTGCGGATGAGGTCGAGCGCCCGGTTGCGCGCGGCCCGGAACAACCAGCCCCGCGCGTTGTCGGGGACGCCGGTGTGCGGCCACGTCCGCAGCGCCTGCTCGAAGGCGTCGGCCATGGCCTCCTCGGCGAGGTCGAGCCGGGACGGGCCGAGCGTGCGGGCCAGCGTGGCGACGATCTGCCCGGCGCTGTGCCGGAACAGGTGCTCCACCACGCCGGCCGGCTCGCCCATGGTTAGTCCTCGCAGCCGTTGTCGCCGACCTTGCGCACCTCGATCGGGCCGAACCGCAGGTGCGGGTGCGTGCCGAACACCTTCTCGGCCTGGTCGAGGTCGTCGGCCTCGATGACGATGAACCCGCCGACGATCTCGGTCGCCTCGGTGTGCGGGCCGTCGGTGCTGGTGAGCTCGCCGCCCGAGGAGCGCACCACCCGGCCCTTGGTGGCGGAGAGCCCTTCGGAGATGACGAGCCTGCCTTCCTTTTCCAGGTCCTCGCTCCAGCGGAAGTAGGCCTCGAGAGTCCGCTGCGCCTCGTCCGGGCTCACCCCGGCGTAGGCGTCCTGGGTGACGCGGAGGAATCCGGCGTACCTGGGCATGGCTGCCTCCTTGGCGTGGTGCCTTCAATGGTCACCCCGAAGACGAACGAGGACACCCCGATTCGACACGGCTAGCGTGAGGGTCATGAGCGAGCGAGTGAGCCGGTTCGGCGTGGTCGACATCGAAAAGCTGCCCGACGACCTGCGCGAACGCGTCGGCGAGATCGCCGAGAAGTCTGGGTTCGTGCCGAACATCTTCCGGGCTCTGGCGCACCGGCCCGAGGAACTGAGGGCGTTCCTCGACTACCACGACGCGCTGATGAACCGCGCCGAGGGCCTGAGCAAGGCCGAGCGGGAGCTGGTGGTCGTGGCGACCTCGGGAGCCAACCACTGCACATACTGCGTGGTGGCGCACGGCGCGATCCTGCGCATCAGGTCGAAGGACCCCCAGCTGGCCGACCGCGTCGCGAGCAACCCGTGGGGTGCGGAGCTGCCGGACCGGCAGCGGGCGATCGTCGACCTGGCGCTCGCGCTGGCCCACGACTCGGCGAAGTTCGGGGAGCGGCACGTGGCCGCGGCACGCGAGGCGGGTCTGACGGACGACGAGATCTGGGACGTCGGCGCGATCACGGCGCTGTTCGCGATGTCGAACCGGCTGGCGCATCTGACGGCGCTGGCGCCGAACGCGGAGTTCTACACGATGGGCCGCTGACCGGCCCTGAACATTGGAAACCCCGTGATGCTGCCAGGTCGGGGGTCCGCCAGCATCACGGGGTCATGGGGGGTATCGACGCCGCACTCGGCGGCGTTACACCCGAAGGCGAGTGTAATTCAGATCACGCGCGCGACGCGGGGCGGCGGTAACCGCGTGTCTGGGCGATGGACATGAATTCCTGGCGAACGGTCGCGGCGGTCGCGGTGTCGATCGCTCGGTTGATCGCGCGGCGGGTACGGGCCTGGGCTCGACGGGCACGGAGTCGGGCGGCGATGTTGTCCATCGGGTTTGCGGCATCTCCTTGGAGTCTCGACAACTTCCTTTACATCCCTTATTATGCGCCACCCACGTCCAGATTGCCAGCGATTATGCGGTGAGATGGCTTACGTGCCGAACAATCAACGGCAGTGGCGGCATCATTGGCGTAGTCCATCAGGAGGCGGACGAGTCTGGGTGGATCTAGCCCTTTCTAGTGGAAGGGCTAGAGACCAGTAGACGGCCCGATCGAACCCGGCGCTGTGGTTCGAGTGCCGTGATTCGAGTGCCGTGGTTCGAGTGCCGTGGTGGCGGGGCCGTGGCTTCCGCGCGGCTCACTCCCGCTCGGCGACCGTGTGCGCCAGATCGCGCAACCAGCTCAGCCGCTCGCGGAGCTGCCGCACTTCGAGGTCCAGCAGTGCGGGGCCGAAGCCATGGCGGGCGTCGGGCATGTCGCTGATCGCCTCCAGTGCCGCGATCCGCTCATGCAGGTGCCGGGCGTGGCCGGCCAGCTTGGCGCCGAGTTCGGCCGGGCCGAGGTGATGGGCGAAGAGCAATTTCACCAGCGGATGGTCGGTGTAGAGCTCGTGCAGCGGCGCCACGGACTCGTCCGCGTCCGACCGGAGCCAGTGCAGGAACTCCTGGGTCCCCGACTCCGTCGCGGCGTAGACGCGGCGAGACCGTCCCCCGCGGCCGGGCTCGTCCCGGCCGGTCACCCGGCCCTCGGCCTCGAGCTTGGCCAGCAATGGGTACAACACCCCGTCATTGACGCGTTGTTCCCGCGGCACGCCGGGAGCCAGTCGCGCCTTGAGTGCGTACGCGTGGTCAGGACGGTCGGTGAGGAGACCGAGGACGAGATGTCGTAGCGCCATTACCTACATTCTAGGTAATCTGGCCGCATGGACACCTCAGCTCTTTCCTCGGCGAGTCTCACCGTGTCGACCGAGGGGTCCGTGACCGTCGTGCGTATGCACCACGGCGAGGACAGCCGCTTCCACCCGCTGCTGCTCGACGCCCTCGACGGTGTCCTGACCTCCATCGAGGACGGTGACGAGGCCGGTGCCCTGGTGCTCACCGGCACCGGCAAGTTCTTCTCCAACGGCCTCGACCTGGAGTACCTGGGGTCGCATCCCGACGACGCCGAGGCGACGCTGGCGCGGGTCCACGGCCTGTTCGCGCGCGTGCTGGCGCTGCCGGTGCCGACCGTCGCCGCCGTCAACGGCCACGCCTTCGCCGCCGGTGCGATGCTCATGCTGGCCTGCGACGTCGCGATCATGCGCGCCGACCGCGGCTACGTTTGCCTGCCCGAGTCCGACCTGGGGCTGCCGTTCACGCCGGGCATGAACGCGTTGCTCACCGCGCGACTCAGCCCGCCGGTGGCCCACGAGGCCATGGTCACCGGGCGCCGGTACCCGGCCGCGGAGGCGAAGGCCGCGGGCATCGTCTCGGAGGTCGCCGCGGAGGCCGACGTGCTCGGCGACGCCGTCGCCCGCGCCGCCTCGCTGGCCGGCAAGCCACGGCACGCACTGGGACAGATCAAGCGGGACCTCTACCGGAGCGCGCTGGACGTGCTCACCGGTTCGACGGTGGGCTCGTAACCCCGTCGGCGCGGTCCGGGATCCTGCGCAGGGTCGCGAGGTACCGCAGGTGGGTCTCGGCCGCCGCGCGGCGCCTGGCCGGCCTCGCGCGCCTCGATCGCGTCCACGTGGCGGTGTGCCGGCCGCGGCTCGTGCCCCACGCGGCGTGCACGTCCGGTCAGGCGCGCGCCACCCAGCGGACGACCGGGTGCGGGCCGGCCAGATCGGCCAGCACGAGGTCGGCTCGCCTGCCGGCGGCGAGCCGACCACGGTCGTCCAGTCCGACGGCGTTCGCCGGCCCGCTCGTGACGAGCCCGATGGCCTCGGGCAAACCGAGCACGCCGCGCTCGGCCAGGTGGACAGCCGCGGGCAACAGGGCCGTGGGCAGGTAGTCGGAGGCGAGTGCGTCGACGAGCCCGGCGGCGGCCAGTTCGGCGGCCGAGACGTTGCCGGCGTGCGAGCCGCCGCGGACGACGTTCGGCGCACCGGCCACCACGAGGACGCCCGCTTCCCGCGCACGTTCGGCGGCCGCGCGCGTGGTGGGGAACTCCGCGACGCGCCCGCCCCGGTCGAGCAGGGCGTCGACGGCCTCGGCGCTGTCCAGATCGTGGCCCCACAGCCGGATCCGCCCGGCCCGCGCCAGCTCGCCGAGCCAGTCGAGCGTGTCGCGGCCGGCGGCGCAGGCCCGCTCCCGGCTCGCCTGCCACCACGCGACGTGCTCCGCCGCGTCCGCCGCGGTCATGCCCTCGCCGACCTCCAGCCAGTGGCGCATCGTTGCCGGATCGGCGTACTGGCCCTGCCCCGGCGTGTGGTCCTCGTGGGACACCACTGGAAGGTCGCCGGCAGCCGGCTCGGCCAGGCGCTTTTCCAGTTGTTCCCGTCCGGACACACACCGCACGTCCAGCCGGTGCAGCACCCGATGGTCCACGAGCGCCCCGGCGCCGTTCGCCGCGTCGACGGCCGGGGCCAACTCCACCGCGCGGGGCGAGTCGATCGGCAGGCCGACCGCACTGCGCTCCTGGTAGGCCAGGCCGTGGTAGGCGGTGGTGATGCCCGCGGCGCGGAGCCGGGCGCTCGCCGAGGCGAGGGCGAGCCCGGGAGCGAGCGAAGCGCCCGGACGCGGGTGGCACTCCTTGTTCAGGGTGTCGCTGTGCACGTCGATCAGACCGGGCAGCAGGTGCAGCCCACCGCCGTCGACGTCGGTCGAGGCACCGCGTGGATGGGGCCCGACGTCGACGATCACGCCGTCGCGCACCACGACCCGCGCGTCCTCGACCACTCGGTCGGGCAGGACTGCGCGGACGTGGCCGAGGTCGTAGTCGGCGGGCGTGGTGAGCAGCCAGGGTGACATGCCGATGAGCCTGTCCGGACAACTCGTCCAGAAGATGAACGACGCTTTGCCCCGGGTTCACCTCGTGCGGGCGGCGCGTTCCCTCGCGTGCCGCACAGTCGTGGTCGCGCGTTCGAGCACCGATCCCGGCCGCCGCGGCGCCGACATCGAAGGGACCTGACCATGACCCCACCGCAGTACCGCCTGGCCTGCCTCGACATGGCCGGCACCACTGTCTGTGACGACGGAGCGGTGATGGCGGCCTTCGGCACGGCTCTCGACGCCATCGGCATTGCCGACGGCACACCGGAGCGGCAGAAGGCGGTCGACTACACGCTCGAGACGATGGGCCAGTCGAAGATCGAGGTGTTCCGCGCCATCGCCGGCGACGAACAGGCCGCGCAACGGGCCAACGCCGCGTTCGAGGCGGCCTACCTCGACTCGATCCGCTCCGGTGGCGTCGCCGGGATCGACGGCGCCACCGACGCGATCCGGACGCTGCGCGAAGCCGGCACGAAGGTGGCGCTGACCACGGGATTCTCCGTCGAGACCCGGGACGCGCTGCTCGACGCGCTCGGCTGGCGCGACGTTGCCGACCTGGTGCTGTCCCCCGCCGACGCCGGTCGTGGCCGCCCCTACCCGGACATGATCCTCACGGCCGTCATCCGACTGGCCGTGGACGACGTTCGCCAGGTCGCCGTCGCCGGCGACACGACGTCCGACCTGCTGAGCGGCCACCGGGCCGGAGCAGGCGTCGTCGCCGGTGTCCTCACCGGCGCCCACACCGAGGCCGATTTCGCCACCGTTCCGCACACCGACGTGCTCGGATCCGTCGCCGACCTGCCTGCGTTGCTCGGAGCCGCCCACGCCTGAGCGCACCGCACCCGCATCCGTTGATCCGAATTCCGATCGAGATTCGAGGACTGTGACATGACTGCCACCCCGACCACCCGCCGGCTGCTCGCGGCCCTGGCCGCGACCGGCCTGCTCCTCGGCGGCTGTTCCGGCGACTCCGGCGGCGAGGCGGCCGCGAACGAGAAGGGCTTCCCCGAGACGATCGTGCTCGGCGCCATCCCGGCCGAGAACTCCACCTCGCTGGCCGCGGGCTACGACCCCATCGTGAAGATGCTCGAGGACGAGACCGGTTCCACGGTGGAGGTCAGCCAGGCCTCCGACTACGCCGGCGTGATCGAGGGCCTCATGGCGGGCAATGTCGACATCGCGTTCCTCGGCTCGTTCGGCTACGTCATCGCGACCGAGAACGGCGCCGAGATCACGCCGCTCGGCGCGGTCACCGAGACGAAGGACGAGGAACCGGGGTACTACTCGTTCGGCATCACCCGGGCGGACAACGTCGAGATCAACAGTCTGAAGGACTACGCGGGCAAGGACGTCTGTTTCGTCGACCCGGGCTCCACGTCGGGCTACCTCTACCCGACCGCGGGCCTGATCGAGGCCGGTGTGGTCGATTCGGCGGCCGAGAGCGCGATGTCGAAGTCGCTCAAGCCGGTCTTCGCCGGTGGCCATGACGCCTCGGCCCTGGCCGTGAAGAACGGCGACTGCGACGCCGGGTTCTCCATGCAGAGCATGGTCGAGCGCACCCTGATCGACAGCGGCGACCTCACGCAGGGCGAGCTGAAGAAGGTCTGGCAGTCCCCGAAGATCTCCGGCTCGCTGTTCGTCGCTCGCAACGGGCTCGGCAAGGACGTCGTCGCCAAGCTCACGAAGCTGATGACCGAGAAGGCGAACGCGGACTACCTGCGCTCGCAGGGATTCTGCGAGGGCGACTGCCTGCTCACCGACGAGGACGCCTGGGGCGTCAAGCCGGCCACCGATGCCGACTACGACGGCGTGCGCGAGGTCTGCCGGCTGACCCAGGCGGAGGCCTGCCGTGGCTGAGCTCCAGGACGGGACGGAGACCGCACGGACTGTCGTCCGCACCCGCGGGCTCGTCAAGCGGTTCGGCACCACCACCGCGGTCGCCGGCGTCGACCTCGACATCCGGGCCGGCGAACTCGTCGTCCTCCTCGGGCTGTCCGGCTCGGGCAAGTCGACGCTCCTGCGCTGCCTCAACGGCCTGCATCCGGTGTCCGAGGGCGAGGTCGTCGTCCACGACGTCGCCGTCCACGAGTGCCGGCCCGCGCAGCTGCGGCGACTGCGGACCGATGTCGGGTTCGTGTTCCAGCAGTTCAACCTCATGGGCCGGCTCACGTGCCTGGAGAACGTCCTCATCGGAGCACTCGGCCGGGTACGCGGCCCGCGGTACGGGCTGCTGACGTGGCCGGCGCGGCTGAAGCGGGAGGCGCTGGGCCACCTCGATCGGGTCGGTCTCGCCGACCAGGCCTACCAGCGCGCCGACACCCTGTCGGGTGGCCAGCAGCAGCGGGTGGCGCTCGCCCGGACGCTGATGCAGGGGCCCCGGCTGGTGCTCGCCGACGAGCCGGTCGCCTCCCTGGACCCGGAGAACTCCGACGCCGTGATGGATCTGCTGCGTCGCGTGTGCCGCGAGGACCGGCTCACGGTGTTGTGCAGTCTGCACCAGGTGGAGCTCGCCCTCGGCTGGGGCGACCGGCTGGTGGGCCTGCGCGCCGGGCGGAAGGTGCTCGACCGGCCCGCCGCCGACGTGTCGCGAGCCGAGGTCATGGACGTCTACCGCCGCCTGGAACCGGCGGCCGACGAGGTCGCCGTCGCCTGATGTCCACGCTCACCCCACCCCAGCTCACCGCGCGCGGCGAGCGCGCCACGGTCCGCCCGCCGAACCGGCACCGGCGGATGCTGACGGTCGTCGCCGTCACCGGCGTGCTCGCCACCGTCGCGTCGTGGTGGTACCTCGGCTTCTCGCCTGCGCTGCTCATCGAGGGAGCCGACGCGGTCGGCCGGCTGCTCGAGCGGATGCTGCCGCCCGTCGCCGAGGAACCGGGCCGGACGGTCGACCTGGTCGTCGAGACGCTGCTGATGGCGCTGCTCGGCACCGTGCTCGCCGCGGCCATGTCGATTCCACTGGCCTTCCTGGCCGCCAGGAACACGACGCCGCACCCGGTCGTCATGGCCGCCGCCCGGGGCGTCATCACGTTCTGCCGGGCCGTGCCCGACCTGGTGTTCGCGGTCGTGTTCGTCCGGGCGCTGGGTATCGGGGTGCTCGCCGGTGTCCTCGCGCTGGCCCTGCACTCCATCGGCATGCTCGGCAAGCTGTTCGCCGACGCCATCGAGGAGATCGACGAGGGCCCCCGCGAAGCGGTCCGCACTACGGGAGCGGGCCGGCTCAGCGTCCTGATCAGCGGGGTCGTTCCTCAGGTGGTGCCGTCCTGGATCGGCACCTTCATTCACCGGGTGGACATCAACCTGCGGATGTCGGTGGTGCTGGGCTTCGTCGGCGCCGGAGGCATCGGGTTCGCCCTGCAGAGCACGCTGCGGAGCCTGTCCTACGACTCCGCTCTGGGCATGATGCTGGCCGTTCTCGTCGTGCTCGCCGCGATGGAGGTGGCCACGGTCGTCCTGCGCCGGCTCCTGCTGCAGCCCTCGCCCCGGCAGCAACACCGCGAACGGCGCACCCGCTGGATCTTCGGAATCGGCCTGGTGGTGGCCACCGCGTACGCGTTCGTCGAGCTCCGGATCGATCCGCTCGCGGTGGTCACGTCGATCCCCGACCTCGTGGACGCGGCCGCGCGGCTGGTGCCGCCCGACTTCGGCCGGGTCGGCGACCAGCTGTGGGAGGCGGTCCTGCAGACCATCGCCATCGGGGTGTTCGCGACCGCGGGCGGCATCGTCCTGTCGATTCCGGTCGGCCTGCTGGCGGCGCGGACCGTGGCGCCGCACCCGGCCGTCGCCTGGGCCGCCCGCGGCCTGATGCTCGCCGTGCGCAGCGTGCCCGAGCTGATCCTCGCCGTCGTGTTCGTGGCGGCGGTCGGTCTCGGCCCGGTCGCGGGTGTGTGCGCCCTGGGCATCGGCTCGATCGGGTTCCTCGGGAAGCTGGTCGCGGACGCGGCGGAGGAGATCGACCCCGGGCGGGTCGAGGCGGTACGCGCGGTCGGCGGCGGCTGGTGGCAGGTGCTGTTCTCCGCGGTGCTGCCCCAGGCCATGCCGAATCTGGTCGGCTCGTCGCTGTACCTGCTCGACGTCAACATCCGGCAATCCACCGTGCTGGGGATCGTCGGCGCCGGTGGTGTCGGCTTCCTGCTCTACGAGGCCGTCCGCACGCTCAACTTCGAGTTCGCCGGCGCGATCATCCTGATCGTTTTCATCATCGTCTACGTCATCGAAAGGCTCGCGGGATGGATCCGCTCGCAGGTCATCTGAACGGCCCGGCGGCGCCGACGCGGGCACCGGCGCCCGCCACGACGGTGGCCGCCGTCTGGCATGGCGGCACCTCGGTGGCGCTCGAGGAGGTGCGGGTGCCCGAGCCCGGGGCCGGGGAACTGCTCGTCGCCGTCGACCTGGCCACCGTGTGCGGCAGCGACCGGCACACGGTCAGCGGCCGGCGCAGCGCCGCCTGCCCGAGCGTGCTCGGACACGAGGCGGTGGGCCACGTCGTCGCGGCGGGCGCGGGCGCACCGGCCGCCGTCGGTGACCGTGTGGTGTGGGGCGTGACGGTCAGCTGCGGCGCCTGCGACCTGTGCCGGAGCGGTCGCACAGCCAAGTGCCGGCACGTCCGCAAGATCGGCCACGAGCCGTTCGACGCGGGCTGGCCGCTGTCCGGAGGGTTCGCCGGGCACATCCTGCTGCCCGCGGGAACCACGGTCGTGCCGGTGCCGGTGGACCTGCCGGACACGCTGGCCGCGCCCGCCGCCTGCGCGACGGCGACGGTGATGGCGGCCCTCGAGGCGGCCGGGTCGCCCGCCGGTGCCCGGGTGCTGATCTGCGGCGCGGGCATGCTGGGGTTGACTGCCGCGGCGATCGCCGCCGACCGCGGCGCCGCCACCGTCGTGGTCACCGATGTCGACCCGGACCGGCGCGCGCTCGCGACCGAGTTCGGGGCCACCGACACCAGGCACGCCGCCGAACCACTGCCCGCCGTCGACGTCGCGGTGGAGCTCTCCGGCGCCACCAGCGCCGCCGCGAGCGCACTCGCGGCGCTCGACATCGGAGGGCGGCTGGTCCTGGCCGGAGCGGTCACGCCCGTCGCGCCGGTGGCGGTCGACCCGGAACGCGTGGTGCGGGGCTGGCTGACGATCACCGGAGTGCACAACTACGAGCCGCGTCACCTGCGCCAGGCGATCGACTACCTCGCCGCGAGCCGCGAGCGGTGGCCGTGGGAGACGCTGGTGAGCCCGGCCGTCCCCCTCGCCCGGGTCGGCGACCTGCTCGCCGGGCCGAACCAGCGGGTGCCCCGGCTGGCGGTGGCTCCGTGAGCGCCGACCTCGTCGTGGTCGGCGGCGGAATCGTCGGGCTCGGCCACGCCGTCGAGGCCGTGGCCCGCGGTCTCACCGTCACCGTCGTGGAGCGGGAGGACCGGCCGCTCGGCGCGTCGGTGCGCAACTTCGGCCACGGGTGTGTGACCGCCCAGGAGGGAGTGGCGTACCGGCACGCGCTCGCCGCCCGGGACCGCTGGCTCACGCTTGCCCGGCGCGCCGGGTTCTGGGCGGCCGAGACGGGAACCGTGGTGGTCGCGCGGGCCGAGGACGAGCTCGAGGTGCTGGAGTCCTTCGCCGCCGAACGCGATGGTGCCGGTGTCACCATGCTGACCGCCGCGGAGGCCGACCGCCGCGCCGGCACCGCGGGCGCGCTCGGCGGCGCCTACCTGGAACGCGACATCCGGGTCGATCCGCGGGCCGCGGTGCCTGCCATCGCCCGCTGGCTCGCCGAGCAGCCCGGCGTCACGTTCGGGTGGTCCACGAGCGTGCTCGGCGTCGAGCCCGGCGGGGTCCGCACCAACCGGGGCGACATCGAGGCCCGGGAGGTCGTGGTGTGCATCGGCCACGACCTCGACCGGCTGTTCCCCGGGCTCGCCGCCGATGCCGGCGTCCGCCGCTGTGCGCTGCACATGCTGCGGGTGGCGGCGCCCGCGTACCGCACGCGGGCCGCCACCGAGGCGCCGGCCGTGCTCACCGGGCTGTCCATGCTGCGCTACGCCGGTCTCGTCCGGCAGCCTCCGTCCGCCCGGCTCAGGGCCCGGCTGGCCGCCGAGCGCCCGGAGCTGCTGGAGCTTGGGGTGAACCACATGTTCACCCAGCACCCGAGCGGCGACCTGCTGATCGGCGACACGCATGCCTATGGCGCGAGCGTCGACCCCTTCGCCGCCGAGGACGTCGACGAGCTGATCCTCGACGAGACGGCCCGGCTGCTGGGGACACCGTCCCTGCGGGTCCGGGAACGCTGGCGCGGGGTGTACGCCTCGGCGCCCGGGGAGTTTCTGGTGCGGCAGGTCCAGCCGGGGTGCACCGTGGTCGCGGTGACCGCCGGGATCGGGATGACGACCGGGCTCGGGCTGGCCGCGCACGTGGTCGACCAGCTGGTCACCGACCGCGTGCCGACGCCGTAGCGGCGTCAGCCCGGCGCGTCCTCCCCGGCTTCCAGCACGACGCGGATCGCGTCCGCCCGGATCCAGCGCTCGGTCAGGCACACCGGTGCGCCGGTCGCCTCGTCGGTGTTGAGCGACTTGACGAACCACACCGGCGCCCCGGGGTCGATGGCGAGTTCGTCGGCGACCTCCTCGCAGGCGGCTTCCATGCTGGCGCGGACCCAGCTACGGGCGGGCACCACGCCGCCGACGGTGCGGATGATGTGGTCCAGCGACTCGGACACCCGCACCGCGGTCGGCAGCTCGGGCACGGCGGCCGCCGCGACCCACTCGGTGCCCCACGAGGCAGGCAGGTCGTCGGTGAACGACCGGCGCTGCAGCCGCCACACCGGGGTCCCCTCTTGCATGCGGAGTTTGCGCGCCACCTCGGCCGGCATCGGCACCGAGGTGCAGGAGCGCACCACCGTCCGGGGTGTCGCACCCGCCTCGCGCAGCGTCTGGCTCCACGAGGGCGGGCGGCGGCTGGAGATCAGGTAGTCGACCCGCCGGGACGTGAAGGTCCCCAGGCCGCGCACCCGGCGGACGAGAAACTGGCGCTCGAGCTCCTGGACCGCGGCCCGGGCGGCCGCGCGGCCGACCCCGAACCGTGCGGCGATCGCCAGCTCACCGTCCACTTTGGTACCGGGTGGAAGATCGGCGATCTCGGCGGCCAAGGCCGCTGCGATGTCCCGGTACTTGGCTGACGCCACGGCCTCACTCTGTCACCCACACGGGCGGCCGGCATAGCCCTGCCACCAAGAGTTCGACTGACCGTCACCAAGGTCCGGTTTCGCCGGTCGACGGCGATCCGGACCTCAGTCGAAGCGGTTCAGCAGGTAGTTGCCGAAGTGGGGGACCGTGAACGCGATGTGCCCGCGCTCGGCGGAGTAGACCAGCCCCTTCTTCATCAGGCTGTCGCGTGCGGGCGAGAGCGACGACGGCTTGCGGCCCAGGAACACGGCGACGTCGGAGGTGCCCGCGCTCTCGTCGCGGCCCTGCGTCAGCTCCGCCATGGCGCGCAGGTACTCGCGTTCGGCGGGCGTGGCCCGTTCGTACCGGGAGCCGAAGAACCCGACCGCCAGTTCGGCCTGCGCCTCCGGTGCCGCGACGCGCACGTCCTCCTCGGTGATCGGGTTCGACGGTGCGGCGTCCCATGCGGCCTTGCCGTAGGCCTGGATGAAGTACGGGTAGCCGCCGGATGCGGAGAACAGCGCGTCGAGGGCGTCCGGCGTGATCTCGGCGTCCTCGCGCTGCACCGGCGCGAGGACGGCGCGGTCGGCGTCGTCGCGGCTCAGCCGGTCGATGCGGGTGTAGCGGAACAGCCGTTCCGAGTACGACTTCGACGCCGACAGCACCGCGGGCACGTGCGGGAGCCCGGCGCCCACCACGACCAGCGGCGCGCCGGACTGGGACAGCTCGTGGCATGCCGCGCACAACGCCGACACGTCCTGCGGCCCGAGGTCCTGGATCTCGTCGATCAGCAGCGCGACACCCGTTCCCACGTCGGTCGCCAGCTCGGCGACCTCGGTGAACAGCTCCACGAGATCGATCTCGATGTCCCCGGAGTCGGCGCGGCCCTGGGCGGGCGGGACGTCGATGCCGGGCTGCCAGCGGTCGCGCAGCTTGGCGTCGGGCTTGTTGGACTTGAGCGCGAACGCCTTGAGCACGGCGAGCACCTCGTCCACGCGGTCCGGTGCGCGATGCCGGACGGCGAGGTCGCGCACCGCGCGGTGCAGGGCCGCGGAGAGCGGCCTGCGCAGGTCGGCGTCCGGCCGCGCCTCGACCTTGCCCGCGCCCCAGCCGCGCCGGATCGCCATCGAGCGCAGTTCCCCCAGCAGCACGGTCTTGCCGACTCCGCGCAGGCCGGTGAGCATCAGGCTGCGTTCGGGCCGGCCGCGGGAGACCCGCTCCAGCACCACCTCGAAGGCGTCGAGCTCGCGTTCGCGGCCGGCGAGTTCGGGCGGGCGCTGGCCCGCGCCAGGGGCGAACGGGTTCCGCACGGGGTCCATTCCTACGACCGTATTGGCTTCTCTAGCTCAGACTCGATATTGGACGAGAAACGGCAATCGGCGTGTCACCGGCCATCGGGAGTTCGTCTTGATGTCACCCGGACGTGTCAGGGTCGGCGGGTGATCAGAACACAGCGTGTGCTCGCCGCGGTCGCGGCGCTGCTGGCGACCGTCCTCGTCGGCACCGCCACGGCCACCGCGGCGCCCGAGCCGAAGCAGAAGTTCTTCGACATCCAGGCCCATCGCGGAGGCATCGGGCTCACCGTGGAGGGCACGCTCGCCGCGTTCTCGCGGGCCATGGAGCTCGGCGTCACCACGCTCGAGCTCGACGTGCAGATCACGCGCGACGGCCGGGAGGTCATCACCCACGACCGGCGGATCAACCCGGCCAAGTGTGCCGACACCGGCCCGGTCACGCCCGGCGACCCGCAGTACCCGTACGCGGGCAAGTACATCAAGGACCTCACGTTCGCCCAGGTGCGCACGCTCGACTGCGGATCGCAGCAGCAGCCCGACCATCCGGACCAGGAGCTCTCCCCCGGCGCGAAGATGCCCACGCTGGCCGAGCTGTTCGCCCTCGCCCGTGAGTACCGCGCGTTCGGAATCCGGTTCAACATCGAGACCAAGGTCGAGGCGGCGGCGCCGCACGAGACGGCTCCGCGGGAGCAGTTCGTGGAGCGCGTGGCCTCGGAGGTGGAGCGCTCCGGCTTCGCCCGCAACGTCACGATCCAGAGCTTCGACTGGGGCTCCCTCATGCTCATGCGCGAGCGCGCACCCAAGCTACCGGTGGTGGCGCTGACCCAGCCGGAGTTCCTCCAGGTGGGCGAGCCCGGCAAGTCGCCGTGGCTCGGCGGGCTCGACATCGACGACTTCGGTGGCAGCCCGGTGCGCGCGGTGACGTCGTTCGGGGCGAGCGCGCTCTCGCCGGTCCACGGCAACCCGCAGGGCGGCACCGTGAACGACCCGGACTACGTACCGTTCACCACCAAGGCGCTGGTCGACGAGGCGCACGAGGCGGGACTGAAGGTGGTCCCCTGGACGGTCAACGACAAGGCGACCATGCACAAGCTCATCGACGACGGCGTCGACGGGATCATCACCGACTACCCGGACCGCCTCCGCGAGGTGGTCGCCGACCGTGGCTTCAAGCTCCCAAGGGCGTACGACCGCCGCTAGCATCCTCTAGGTGTTTCTAGTCGTGAAGTTAGAGACGGGTAGAAACATGAATGCGGCGAGGAGTGGGTAGGCCTTGCGGCGACAGTGTTCCCGATCATCAAGGGAAGGTCGCGATGATTCTGCGCCGTGTGGCACGCCCACTTCTCGCCGCCATCTTCATCTCCGGCGGCATCAACGCCCTGCGTGATCCGGAGGGCCACGCCAAGATGGCGGAGCCGTTTCTCCACAAGGCCGTGACCTCCAAGGCCGACCAGCTGCCCGACCAGGTGCCGACGGACCCGCCGAACCTGGTGCGCATCGACGGCGCGGTCAAGGTGGTCGCGGGAACCCTGCTGGCACTCGGCAAGTTCCCGCGGGTGTCGTCGCTGGCACTGCTCGGCAGTCTCGTGCCGACGACCATCGCCGGGCACCCGTTCTGGGAGGAGAAGGACCCCCAGCAACGCCAGCAGCAGATGATCGAGTTCTTCAAGAACGCCGGACTCGCCGGTGGCCTGCTGCTCGCCGCGGCCGACACCGAGGGCAAGCCGTCGGTGGCCTGGCGCGCCAAGCAGGTCGCCCAGGAGGCGGGCAAGCAGGTGCAGGACACCGCCGGCACCGTCCAGCGCAAGACCGGCAAGGCCACCGGCGCCGTCCAGCGCAAGACCGGCAAGGCGGCCGGAAAGGCGACGAAGGCCATCGAGTCGGTGCTCCCCCGGTAACACCGCCACGGCGACAGGCGCGCGAGCCCGGGCAACGGTACGCGGCGGCCGTGGCGCGCTGGGTCGCCCGACAAGGTCGCCGGCCGGGCCGGACAGCGCTGGCTACCGGCTCGCCACCCGGCGATACTTCGCGGTCGCCAGTGGCGCGAAGATCGCCACGATCGCAAGACAGCTCAGGATCGCGTACAGGGCGGCGTTCTCGGCGGGCCAGCCGCCCGGTGCGGGCCAGCCGGTCGGGCTCGTGTTGCCGAACAGGTCTCTCGTCGCGTTCACCGCTGCCGTGAACGGGTTCCAGTCCGCGATCGTGCCCAGCACGCCGGGCAGGCTCTCCTGGGGGACGAACGCCGACGACACGAACGTCAGCGGGAACATCCAGATCAGCCCCGCGCTGTTGGCGACCTCGACGCTGCGGGCGACCAGTCCGATGTAGGCGCCCACCCACGACATCGCGAAGGCGAACAGCAGGATCATCAGGTAGCCGAGCACGGCGTCGAGCGGGTTGGAGCGGATGCGCCAGCCGATCAGCAACCCCGACGCCGTCATCACCACGAGCACCACGACGCTCAGCACCTGGTCGGCTGTGGTGCGCCCGACGAGCACCGCCAGCCGCGACATCGGCAGCGAGCGGAACCGGTCGATGATGCCCTTCTGCAGGTCGTTGGCGAATCCGATCACCGTGTAAGACGAGTTGAACGCCACCGTCTGCGCGAAGATGCCCGCGATCAGGAACTCGCGGTAGCTCGCGCCCCCGCCGCCGGGGCCGCCGATCGCATCGCCGAAGACGTAGGCGAACAGCAGCACGAACATGATCGGGAACGCCGTCGCACCGAGCAGCCACTCGGGGTTGCGCCGGACGTTCATCACGTTGCGCCAGGTGATGACCCCGCTGTCGGAGACGATCTTGGAGAACCGGGTCATGACGCCTCCTGTGTCCTGCGTGGAACCCGCACCCGGTCGGCGTTCCTGAGCGGGAGAGCGCGATTATCGCTCATGACGCCTCCTCCCCCTCCTCGCTCGCGCCGTGGCCGGTCAGCGACAGGAACACGTCGTCGAGTGTCGGCCGGTGCAGCCCGACATCGGCCACCACGACGTTCTCGGCATCGAGCCTGCGCAGCGCCTCGACAAGGGCTTTCGGTCCGGTGTCCACGAGCACGCCGACCCGGCGGGTGTGCTCCTCCACCGCAGGGTCGCCGACACCGACCTCGGAGAGCACCCGCACCGCGATCGGGATCTCGGTGGGCTCGTCGACGACGAGTTCCAGCCGCTCCCCGCCGATCTCGTTCTTGAGTTCGTCGGCCGTGCCACGGGCGATGACTCGGCCGCGATCGATGACGACGATGGAGTCGGCCAGCCGGTCGGCCTCCTCGAGGTACTGGGTGGTCAGCAGCACCGTGGCACCGGTGGCCACCAGCTCCTCGATGACTTGCCACATCTCGATCCGCCCGCGTGGGTCGAGCCCGGTGGTCGGCTCGTCGAGCACCACCACACTGGGCTGCCCGACGAGCGCGCCCGCCAGGTCGAGCCTGCGCCGCATGCCGCCGGAGTAGCCCTTGGCCACCCGGTCGGCGGCCTCGTCAAGGCGGAACCGGCTGAGCAGCTCCCGGGCCCGGGCGCGCGCGGTCGCCTTCTTCTGGCCGTAGAGCCTGCCGACCATGTACAGGTTCTCGAAGCCGGTGAGGTTCTCGTCCACGGCCGCGTACTGGCCGGACAGCCCGATCGCCTCGCGGACGGCGTCCGGTTCGGCCACCACGTCGTGCCCGGCCACCTCCGCCGACCCGGAGTCCGGTCTGAGCAGGGTGGTCAGGATGCGGACGGTCGTGGTCTTCCCCGCTCCGTTGGGGCCGAGCAGGCCGAGGACCTGGCCGGTAGGAATGTCCAGGTCCACGCCGTCGAGTGCGCGTGTCGAGCCATAGGTTTTGACGAGGTTCCGCGCTCGGACCGCGACCCCGTCGTCGCTTGCGGACATGCCGCCAGACTAGGAGCGGTCACCGACAAAGTCGCCCGATTTAGCGGTCGGCGAAGTCGACCGGGCTCGACCGCTTGGGCAATCGTGAGACGAGGCGACCGGGTGGCCGGAGCCCGATCGCATTGACAGCATCATTGACGCGATGCCTTCCGAGTCTTCCGTGCCTTCCGTGCCTGCCGTGCCTTTCGAGTCCGTGCGTTCCGGCAGTGCAGCGGCCCCGGCGGCCTCGACGGCGCTGAGCCGGTGGGAGAGGCGCACCGAGTGGCCGCTGATCGGCCTGTCGGTGCTGCTTTTCGTGCTGTACGCGTGGACAGTGCTCGATCCGGGCATGTCGCCGGAGCTTCAGCGCGTTGTCGACGTCGTCATGTGGCTGACGTGGGCCATCTTCGCCGCCGACTACGTCATCCGCCTCGTCCTGGCCACCGACCGAGGCAGCTTCCTGCTGCGCAACGTGTTCGACCTGGTGGTCATCCTGGTGCCCATCCTGCGCCAGCTGCGGGTGCTGCGACTGGTCATGGTCTTGGTGCTGTTGAACCGGCGCGTTCAGGCGCGAGTGCGCGGCCAGGTCGTCGTGTACGTCGCCGGTGCCACGGTGCTGCTCGGCATGTCCGCGGCGCTCGCCGCGCTCGACGCCGAACGCGGCGCTCCCGACGCCACGATCACGGGTTTCACTGACGCGCTGTGGTGGACGATGACCACGATCACCACGGTCGGTTACGGCGACTACTACCCCGTGACGGCCCTGGGCAAGCTCATCGCCGCCGGTCTGATGCTGGCGGGCATCGCCCTGCTCGGTGTGGTCACCGGGAGCATCGCGTCCTGGTTCGTGGAGAAGTTCGGCGGGATGGAGCAAACCGTCGAACGCGCCGGCGAAGCCAGTTCCCAGAGCGCGGCGGAGGCCGAACGACTGCGCGGCGAGATCGCCTCACTCACCTCCGAGATCGCGGCACTGCGGGAGCGGCTTTCCGACGGATCGGCATTGGATCCGGACTCCCGCGCGCCCTGACCGTATCGACCGGTCGCTCGCATGGTGAGCCGGCACGTCCCGGCGGGGTCGGGGAAGCTTCCCGGCGACCGGCATGCGAGTCGGCAGGCTTGCGCGACTTCGCCCGGCCCGACGGCGCGCCCCGCTCACCCCCGAAGTCCGGGAGTTCACCGCTCCAGGATGGCCGTCACGCCCTGTCCGCCCGCGGCGCAGATGGAGATCAGTCCGCGGCCCGATCCCTTCTCCGCCAGCAGCTTCGCGAGTGTGCCGACGATGCGGCCGCCGGTCGCCGCGAACGGGTGGCCGGCCGCGAGCGAGGAGCCGTTGACGTTGAGCTTCGCGCGGTCGATGGGGCCGAGCGGCTCGTCGAGCCCGAGCTTCTCCTTGGCGAACGTCGGGTCCTCCCAGGCCTTCAGCGTCGCGAGGACCTGCGAGGCGAACGCCTCGTGGATCTCGTAGAAGTCGAAGTCCTGCAGGGAGAGCCCGGCGCGGGAGAGCATCCTCGGCACCGCGTAGGCGGGCGCCATCAGCAGCCCCTCCTCGCCGTGCACGTAGTCGACCGCGGCGGTCTCGCAGAACGTCAGGTAGGCCAGCACCGGCAGCTTGCGCGCCTTGGCCCACTCCTCGGTGGCCAGCAGCACGGCCGACGCTCCGTCCGACAGCGGCGTCGAGTTGCCCGCCGTCATGGTGCCCTCCGGCCCGCCGAACACCGGCTTGAGCTTGGCGAGCTTCTCGGGCGTGGAGTCGGGGCGCAGGTTCTGGTCGCGGGTCAGGCCGAGGAAGGGGGTGAGCAGGTCGTCGAAGAAGCCGCGCTCGTAGGCCGCCGCGAGCCGCTGGTGGCTGGTGGCGGCGAGCTCGTCCTGCTCGGCGCGCGAGATGTCCCACGAGTTCGCGGTGAGCGAGGCGTGCTCGCCCATCGACAGGCCCGTGCGCGGTTCGGCGTTCTGCGGGATCTCCGGGACGATGTGGCCGGGGCGCAGCTTGGTGAGCAGCTTCAGCCGCTGGCCGACTGTCTTGGCCGCGTTGAGCCTGACGAGCAGCCTGCGCAGGTCGTCGTTGACGGCGAGCGGTGCGTCGCTGGTGGTGTCCACCCCGCCGGCGATGGCGGAGTCGATCTGCCCGAGTGCGATCTTGTTGGCGACGTTGATGACGGCCTGCAGGCCGGTGCCGCACGCCATCTGCACGTCGGAGGCGGGGGTGGTGGGCGCGAGCCTGCTGCCGAGCACGCACTCGCGGGCGAGGTTGAAGTCGCGGGCGTGTTTGAGTACGGCCCCCGCCGCGAGCTCGCCGATCTGCTCGCCCTGCAGCGAGAACCGGCTCACCAGCCCGTCGATGGCGGCCGTGAGCATGTCCTGGTTGGACGCGTCGGCGTAGGGACCGTTCGAGCGGGCGAACGGGATGCGGTTGGCGCCGACGATCGCGACCTTCCGCACCACCGGGCCCCTCGGCCTGCTCGACCGGGACCGGCTGCCGCTCGACTTCTGCGCTGAGGTCATGACTCCTCCTGCTCCGCGTTCTCGCACCCGCTGACAGTGTAACTTACTGGTGAGTAGGTTAGGCTGGGAGTGACAATCGGCACGGGAGGCATTGCGATGGCGGACAAGTATCAGCAGTTCACCAAGAGCGCGGTGGGCAAGTTCCTGGTGCCCAGGCTCGGCCTGCCCAATCCGCCGACGCTGCGGCGCTACCGGCCGGGCCAGCCGCCCCTCGATGGTCCCGCACTTCTGGGCGCCGCGCCGGGCGGCAGGCTCGAGAAGAAGCTGACCACGCAGCTCGGCGCGGCGGGCATCGAGGTGCTGTCCACGCCGGCC
Organism: Prauserella oleivorans; assembly: GCF_042685745.1. NCBI lineage: Bacteria > Bacillati > Actinomycetota > Actinomycetes > Pseudonocardiales > Pseudonocardiaceae > Prauserella > Prauserella oleivorans. Next base: position 869,147 of record NZ_JBHUNT010000001.1, read on the forward strand.
GGTGACGACACCCGGTACGGCGCGCTCGTCTTCGACGCCACCGGCATCACCGACCCCGCCCAGCTGCGCGAGCTGTACCGCTTCCACCACCCGGTGATCCGCAAGGTCGGCGCTTGCGGCCGCGTCGTCGTCCTCGGTACCCCGCCGGAGGTCACCGAGGGCCGCGAACGCATCGCCCAGCGCGCACTCGAAGGTTTCACCCGCTCGGTCGGCAAGGAGCTCAAGCGCGGCGCCACGGCCCAGCTCGTCTACGTCGCCAAGGGCGCCGAGGACGCGACCGAGTCCACCCTGCGCTTCCTGCTCTCCGCCAAGTCGGCGTTCGTCGACGGCCAGGTGATCCGCATCGGCGCCGGCGGTGTCACGACCGCGACCGCGCCGGAGAACTGGGAGAAGCCGCTCGCGGGCAAGGTCGCGCTGGTCACCGGCGCCTCGCGGGGAATCGGCGCCGCCATCGCCGAGACGCTCGCGCGCGACGGCGCCCACGTCGTCGCCCTCGACATCCCCGCCCAGGGCGCGGACCTCTCGCAGGTCGCCAACCGCGTGGGCGGCTCGGCGCTGCAGCTCGACATCACCGCGGCCGACGCGCCGGACAAGCTCGCCGGCTACCTCACCGAGCGGCACGGCGGTGTCGACATCGTCGTGCACAACGCGGGCATCACCCGCGACAAGACGCTCGGCAACCTCACCGAGGGCGCATGGGACGCCGTGCTCACCGTCAACCTGGTCGCGCAGCTCGCCGTGAACGACAAGCTGCTCGGCGACAAGGTGCTGCGCCAGGGCGGCCGGATCATCGGTGTCTCGTCGATGGCCGGGATCGCGGGTAACGTCGGCCAGACCAACTACGCCGCGAGCAAGGCCGGTGTCATCGGCATGGTCGACGACTCGGCGCCGCGGCTGGCCGAGTACGGCGGCACCATCAACGCCGTCGCGCCCGGGTTCATCGAGACGCAGATGACCGCCGCCGTCCCGCTGATGATCCGCGAGTTCGGCCGCCGGCTCTCCAGCCTCGCGCAGGGCGGGCTGCCGGTGGACGTCGCCGAGACCATCGCCTGGTACGCCAACCCCGCGTCGGCCGCGGTCAACGGCAACGTGGTCCGGGTGTGCGGCCAGGCGTTCCTGGGGGCCTGACATGCCGGTCAAGGAGCTGGACACCGCCCCTAACGTCGCCGCGCTCTACCCGAAGGTCGTGCTGGGAGGGCTCCGCAAGCGTGGCGGCGACGCATTGCCCGACCTGGAACTGGTGCGCTCCGGTGTGGTCGCCGACCCGGGCCATCTCGCCGCCTACAACCGGGTCTGCGGATTCCGGTTCGGCGACGAACTGCCCGCCACGTTCCCGCACATCCTGGCGTTCCCGCTGCAGATGGCGTTGATGTCCGAGCCGGACTTCCCGTTCCCGCTGCTCGGCATGGTGCACGTCGCCAACCGCATCACCCAGCACCGCCCGGTGCGGCTCGGCGAGGCGATGACGCTGCGCGTGCGCACCCAGAACCTGCGCCCACACGAGAAGGGCACGCAGTTCGACGTGGTCAGCGAGGCGCTGGTCGATGACGAGCTCGTGTGGACCGATGTGAGCACCTACCTGCGCCGGGGCGGTGGTACCGGGTCCGGCTCGCGCGGTGAGCAGCTCGCGCCGCCCTCGCCCGGGGCGATCTGGCGGGTGCCGGGCGACATCGGCCGCCGGTACGCGGAGGTCTCCGGCGACCGCAACCCCATCCACCTGCACCCGTTGACGGCCAAGCTGTTCGGCTTCAAGGCCGCCATCGCCCACGGCATGTGGAGCAAGGCACGCGTGCTGGCGGCGTTCGAGGGACGGCTGCCCGAGGCCTACGCCGTGGACGTGCGGTTCAAGCTGCCGGTGCTGCTGCCCGCGAAGGTGGCGTTCACCTCGTGGCGCACGGACGGTGAAACCGGTGCCGGGTGGGCGTTCGAGCTGTGGAACGCCCGCACGCCGAAGCCGCACCTCTCGGGCGTCATCACGACTCCCTAGGACGCCAGACGTCGCCTTCCACGAGGTCGTTGAACCCAAGCCAGATGAGGTTCATCAGCCACGAGGCGAGCACGCCGTCGGGCACGTCGGAGTTGTCCAGCCACCAGTCGGCCAGCGATTCGGCGGCACCGACGAGCGCGGCGGCGAGCCCCTTGCCGGAGAACTCGGCCTGCTCGCCGAGCCCCTTGCGGGAGCCCTGCGAGACGACAAGCTGTGCGACGAGATCGATCGCCCGGCCGCGGAGCGCGTTGACCTCGCCCGCGAACGGGCCGCCGACCGTCAGGGCGTGCCGGTGGAGCACCGTCCACGACTCGCGGTGTTCGGCGACGAAGCGGTAGAACGCGCGCAGGCCGTGCCAGAGCTGCATGTCCGGCGGCACGTCGACCTTGATGCCCGCCTGGACGGCCTCGAGCAGCCTGCCGGACTCGCGGCGGATGCAGTGGGTGAACAGGTCTTCCTTCGCGCCGAGGTAGCTGTAGATCATCGGCTTGGACACGCCGGCGGTCTCGGAGATCTCGTCCATCGATGCGGAGTGGTAGCCGTGCTGCGCGAACACCGCCACCGCGGCGTCCAGGATCTGCTTCTCGCGGACAGCCCTCGGCAGCCGCTTGGCTCTTTCCCCCGAACGCTGTGCATCCTCCGCCACGCCGTAACCTCCCGCCGCCGAAAACGCTACCGTTTCAGGCGCTTCCGTTCGGATTGCCGCTCTATCTACCGCTGAGTAACCTTACGCTGTGCCTTCAGGGAGTGTCCTGGACGAATTCGCGCGCAGCATCGACGTGGGCGCGTTGAGTACCGAGCAGTTCCTGCGGCTATTGGAAACGCTGCACATGCTGGACGTCACCGGGGCCGGCGTCGAGCTGAGCTCGCTGTCCACCGAGGTGCTCGTGGACATCGTGGCCAGCGCCTCGAAGGACCAGCTCAAGGCGCTGGCGGGGCACCCGGAGCTGCGGCCGCTGTTCCTCGAAGAGGTCTTCCGCCGCATGTGCGACCGGTTCCTGCCGGAGAAGGCGAAGGGCGCCGACATCGTGGTGAGCTGGCGGTTTCCCAACGGCGAGGACTACGACCGGTTCCAGACCGTCATCGAGGACGGCACCTGCGTCTCCACGGCCGACTGCCTGCTCACGCCGGACACCACGCTGACCATCGCGGTCGAGGACTTCCTGCGGATGGCCACCGGGAACGCGGGAGTGGCGTCGCTGTTCGTCACCGGCAAGCTCAAGGTGAAGGGCGACTACGCACCGGCGGTGCGGTTCATGAGCTACTTCGACGTGCCCAAGCCGTAGCCGGGCAGCGAGGGCGGTCAGCCCTCGATGACGCGCGGTGGCGAGTCCTGCCGCGGCCCGTCCTCGGACACGACCTCGCTGTCGACGATCACCACACCACGGTGGCGCGGGTAGCCGAGCGGAGCGCGCCGCTCGGCCCGGCGCAGCCACGCCCTGCGGACGACGGCGCGGGTCGGCGGCAGCAGGAAGAGCAGCCCCAGGACGTCGCTGACGAAGCCGGGCAGCAGGATCAGCAACCCACCGACCCCGACGAGCATGCCGTCGGTGATCTCCGCGTGCGGTGACTTGCCGGAACGTGCCGTGGTCAGGAACGCGCGCGCCGCCTTGCCCCCTTCGCGCCGGGCGAGCCAGGAGCCGAGGAACGCACCGGCGAGCAGCACACCCAGGGTCGGCAGGACACCGATCAGCGACGCGACCGCCCAGACGGCGGCCACCTCGGCGATCACGTACAGCAGGAACACGACGGCCATACCGGAACAACGCGTCGGCCCTCCGGTTTGATCCCGCGCCACGCGCCGCGCCGCTAACCTCACGCCTCGTGGATCGCTTCACCGTCCGGCGCCTGCGGTCGAGCATCGGCATGTCGGTGTTCGGCTGGCTGGTGCTCGGCGTCGCCGTCGCGGGAGGTACCGCGGCGGGCCTGCTCGCGCTGCTGGGCTGGCCCCGGATCCCGGCAGCAGGCGAGTTCGGTGTCGCACAAACGCTGGAGCTGCTCAAGATCGCCCTGGCCGTCGTGGCCGGGTTCGGCGGGGTGGTGCTGCTGGCGGTGAATCTGCGCAGGCAGCGGGTGGCGGAGGCCGAACACGACCTCGCCGTGGAGCGCGGCGAGCGGGAGCAGGTGCAGTCGTTCAACGAACGGTTCGGCACCGCGGCCGAACAGCTCGCCCACGAGAGCCCGGCCGTGCGCATCGCCGGCGTGTACGCGATGGCCGGGCTCGCGGACGACTGGCTGGCCAAGCGCCAGGTCTGCGTCGATGTGCTGTGCGGCTATCTGCGGCTCGGCTCGGCCGAACCGGATCCCGGCGAGGTGGAGGTCCGCGACACCGTGCTGCGCATCGTCCGGGAACGCATGCGCACGGGTGGCCACTGGCGGCAGGTGGCGCTGGACTTCACGGGCGTGAGGTTTGTCGACGCCGACTTCAGCGGGATGGTCTTCGGCGGTGACGTCACCTTCGACGGCGCGGTCTTCGAAGGCGAACGAACCTCCTTCGACCACGCCCGGTTCCACGGAACGCTCAGCTGCCACGGCACGAGCTTCGACTCCCGGCTGACGACGTTCACCTCGGCCCGGTTCCTCGGCACCGGGGTCGAGTTCGTCGGTACGCGGTTCGGCGGCGAGGTGGTGGACTTCCGGGACGCCGAGCTGCGCGGACGTTCGGTCGACTTCTACCGCGTGGCATTCGGCAAGCAGAAGCTCGACTTCTCCGCCGTGACCGTGCGGTCGGGCGTGCTGCGGTTCGAGTCGTGCGAGTTCAGCGACGTGGAGCTGAGCTTCGAGCTGCTGAACGACCTGCTCGCCTTCCACGACGGCGCGTCGCCCCATGGCCGGGTGTCGATCGAGGACTCGCGATTCACCGATGGCTCCTTCGATCTCCGGCACGTCGTCAGCCCCGAGCCCGGCCCGCTGTGGCTGCTGCACACGCGGTTCGAGAACGTCGAGTTCCGGCTGCCGGGCGAGCCGCCCGCGGGGCGGATCCACGTCCGCGGGCTGGAGCTCGTCGGTTGTGACCTGCCCGGGGCGTACACGCGGGAGCTGTCGTCGCGGTCCACCGGAGCACCGGCGGACCGCGACGATCAGGCACCGGCCTAGTACGTGATGGCCATGGCCGGGTCGGCGAGCAGCGCACCGACATCGGCGAGGAACTGCGAGCCCTGCTGGCCGTCGATGACCCGGTGGTCGAAGCTCAGCGACAGCTGCAGCACCTTCCGCACGGCCAGCTCACCGTCCACCACCCACGGCATGTCCTTGATAGCGCCGAGCGCGAGGATCGCGGACTCTCCGGGGTTGATGATCGGCGTGCCGGTGTCCACGCCGAACACGCCGACGTTGGTGATGGTGAAGGTCCCGTTCAGCATGTCCGCGGGCGGCGTCTTGCCCTCCCGCGCCGTGGCGGTGAGCTGCTCCAGCGCGGTGGCCAGCTCCACGAGCGACATCGAGTCGGCGTCGCGGATCTTCGGCACCACGAGCCCACGCGGCGTCGCCGCGGCGATCCCGAGGTGCACGTAGTCCTTGAAGACGATCTCGCCCGCCTCGCCGTCCCACACCGAGTTGACCTCGGGTGTCCGCTTGGCCGCCAGGCACACGGCCTTCGCGGTGAACGCCAGCGGCGTCAGTTTCACCCCGGCGAACGTGGGATGGCTCTTGAGCCGCTCCCGCAGCTCCATCATCGGTGTGACGTCGACCGTGAGGAACTCGGTGACGTGCGGTGCGGTGAACGCACTCTGCACCATCGCCTCGGCCGTCGCCTTGCGCACGCCCTTGATCGGCACGCGACGTTCCCGCGTCCCCGGCTCGGCGTGCGCGGGCACGGCAGGTGTCTCCCGCGCGGCCGCGCGTTCGACGTCCTCGCGGGTGATGACGCCGCCGTCCCCGGAGCCGGCGAGCGCGTGCAGGTCGACGCCGAGCTCCTTCGCCAGCTTGCGCACCGGCGGCTTCGCCAGCGGCACGTAACCGCCGCGCTGGGCGGGCACCATCGGGGCCGGCTCGGCCACGACTGCATTCGTGCCCGCGTCGGTGCCCGTGTTCGTGCTTCCCGCCACGGCCGGTGTGCCGCGTGCGGCCTTGCGGGGACGGCGTTTGGCCACGACGGTCTTGGAGCCGTAGCCCACCAGCGGCTTCATCTCGTCCGTGCTCGCCTCGGCGGCGTGCGCGGTGCCGTTCATCGCGGGTGTGGCGCCGGCCGTGGTGCCTCCGGTGGACGCCGTGCCATGCGGGTCCACGTCGACGGTGAGGATCGGCGTGCCGACCTCCACCGTCTGTCCCGGCTCCACGAGAAGCTCGGTGACCACGCCCGCCCACGGGATCGGCAGCTCGACGGCCGCCTTCGCCGTCTCGATCTCCACGACGATCTGGTTGACCTGTACCTCGTCGCCGGGCTTGACGCGCCAGTTGAGGATCTCGGCCTCGGTCAGCCCCTCAGCGGTGTCGGCGAGGGGGAACTGCTTGTACTCAGGCATGCTTCGAAAAACCCCCTCACCAGTCCAGCGCGCGGTCGACGGCGTCCAGCACCCGGTCGAGATCCGGGAGGAAGTGCTCCTCGAGCTTCGCGGGCGGGTAGGGCGTGTCGAATCCGGTCACGCGCAGGACCGGCGCCTCCAGCGAGTAGAAGCACTCCTGCTGCACGCGGGCCGCGACCTCCGAGGTCAGCGACGACTCCGCCTGGGCCTCGCTGACCGCGATGAGCCTGCCGGTCCGCCGCACCGACTCGAACACCGGCGCCAGATCCAGCGGCGAGAGCGTCCGCAGGTCGATCACCTCCAGCGACCGGCCCTCCTCCTCGGCGGCCGTGGCCGCGTCGAGGCACACCTTCACCGACGGGCCGTACGCCACGAGGGTCGCCGCGTCACCGCGCCGCAGCACGCGCGAGCTGAACAGCGGGTCCGGGGTGGCCGAGGTGTCGACCGGTGCCTTCAGCGCGCCCGAGTGGTAGAGCCGCTTCGGCTCGAAGAACAGCACCGGGTCGTCGCACCGGATGGCCTGCTGGATCATCCAGTACGCGTCGACCGGGTTGGAGCAGGAGACGACCTTCAGCCCCGGGATGTGCGCGAACAGCGACTCCGGAGACTCCGAGTGGTGTTCCACCGCGCCGATGCCACCGCCGTAGGGCACCCGGATCACGACCGGCACCGTCACGCGGCCCTGCGAGCGGTAGTGCAGCTTCGCGAGCTGGCTGGAGATCTGGTCGAACGCCGGGAAGATGAACCCCTCGAACTGGATCTCGCACACGGGCCGGAACCCGCGCACGGCCAGGCCCACCGCGGTGCCCACGATGCCGGATTCGGCCAGCGGTGTGTCCAGCACGCGGTGCTCGCCGAAGTCCTTCTGCAGACCGTCGGTGATCCGGAAGACGCCGCCGAGCTTGCCGACGTCCTCGCCCATCACGATGACCTTCGGGTCGGCCTCCATCGCCGCGCGCAGGCCCTGGTTGAGCGCCTTGCCGATGGTCAGCTGCTGCACGGCCTGCGTCGCGTCGGCCACGGGCGTGGTCACGGGAGCCGCCATCACCGCTCACCTCCCGCGAAGCCGGCGAGGTAGGAGAGGTACTCCTCGCGTTGGGCGTCCAGCACCGGCGACGGCTCGGCGTAGACGTTGGCGAAGATCCGTTCCGGCGGCGGGTCGGGCATGTTGAAGCAGAAGTCGCGCAGCTCGGCGGCGAAAGCGTCGGCCTCGGCCTGCACCTCGTCGAAGAACGCCTGGTCGGCACCGCCCGTGCGCGCGAGGTGGGCGCGGACCCGCTCGATCGGGTCCTTGAGCTTCCATGCCTCCAGCTCGTCGGAGAGCCGGTAGCGCGTGGGGTCGTCGGTGGTGGTGTGAGCGTCCATGCGGTATGTGAACGCCTCGATCAGCACCGGTCCGTTGCCGTGCCTGCACTCGTCGAGCGCCCAGCGGCTCACGGCCAGGCAAGCGAGCACGTCGTTGCCGTCGACGCGGACACCCGGGAAGCCGTACCCGCGGGCTCGCTGGTACAGCGGCAGCCGCGACTGCCGTTCGGTCGGCTCGGAGATGGCCCACTGGTTGTTCTGGCAGAAGAACACGATCGGCGCGTCGTAGACGGCCGCCCATACGAAGCCCTCGTGGACGTCGCCCTGGCTGGTGGCGCCGTCGCCGAAGTAGACGATGGTGGCCTCGTTGTCCTCGGCGGAGGCGTTGCCGACCTTGCCGTCGAACTTCTGGCCCATGGCGTAGCCGGTGGCGTTGAGCACCTGGTTGCCGATGACGATCGTGTACGGGTGGAAGCCGTGCTCGGCGGGGTCCCAGCCGCAGTGGTCGCTGCACCGGAAGATGCCGAGCAGCTCACGGAAGTCGACGCCGCGTGCGTAGGCGACGCCGTGTTCGCGGTAGCTGGGAAACGCCATGTCCTGCGGCTTCAGGGCGCGCCCCGAGCCGATCTGCGCCGCTTCCTGGCCGAGCAGCGGGACCCAGATGCCGAGCTGGCCCTGCCGCTGCATCGCGTTGGACTCCCGGTCGGCCCGCCGGACGAGCACCATGTCCCGGTAGAGCCCGCGGAGTGCCTCGGCGTCGACGTCGGCGACGTACGGGTCGAACTGGGCCGATGGGAGCCGTTCACCTTCGGGCGTCAGGAGCTGAGTGAGCTCAGCACCGCCTTCTGTCGTCGCTCGCAAACCCGCGATCACCTGCTCTGGGGACGGTTGTGCCGCTGTCGCGGCCGGTCCGGCGCCAGGCTCCGGGCGCGTCCACTGTTCTGGGGACGGCATGCGCTATCTCCTTGGGGTCGTGCCGCGCAGCCGCTTGTGGCAGCCGCGGCGGCTCGCCGGCGGCCACCGTGACGCATCGGATCCGTGCGCTCGTTGCCCGTCGGCGGTGACGGTTCACGTTCGTCATCCTGGCACGAATGGGTGTGTTTTGCGGAGGGGAGAAGACCGATTTGTTGCCGCCAGGTGGTCGCTGAGCTGCGGAAACGTTAGGAAGCCCGACCGTGGGGCCGCCGAAAGTCGGTGCTCGGATCCGGGGCCTACCTGCCCCGCTGCCAAGGCCTGGTGCGGGGACCGGCGCGTGGTGTGCACGGCCGCTCGCTCACTGTGACTCGTGACACAGCTGTTTCGTGCCACGATCGAGGTCATGGACAACGCGGTGATGCGGCAGACGGTTCGAGACCGGTGGGCACGGGACGCGCTGGCGAGCCTGTCCGGATTCGTGGAGATCCCGGCACTCTCGCCCGCATTCGACGCCGACTGGGCCGCGGCCGGCCGGCTGCACGCCGCCGTCGACCACGTGCGCCGGTATCTCGCCGACCGCCCGATCGCCGGAGCGAGCACCGATGTCGTCGAGCTGCCGGGCCGCACGCCGGTGCTGCTGCTCGACGTACCCGCGCGGGACGCGACCACCGACGAGACCGTCGTCGTCTACGGCCACCTGGACAAGCAGCCCGCGGCCGGGGCGTGGTCGCCGGGGCTCGGGCCGTGGACGCCGGTGGTCAAGGACGAGCGGCTCTACGGCCGCGGCGCGGGCGACGACGGCTACGCCGGGTACGCCGCCGCGACCGCGCTGGAAGCCCTGCACGCCGCGGGCGGCAGGCACGCGCGCACGGTGGTGCTGCTGGAGACCGGTGAGGAGTCGGGAAGCCCGGACCTCGACGCCTACCTGAGTCACCTCGGCCCGCGGCTCGGCAAAGTCGGACTCGTCGTCTGCCTGGACACCTCCGGCGCCGACTACGAGCGGCTGTGGCTGGCGACGTCGCTGCGCGGCATCGCCTTCCTCGACGTGACCGTCCGGGTGCTCACCGCCGGGGTCCACTCCGGGCACGCCAGCGGCCTCGTGCCCAGTAGTTTCCGGATCCTGCGCGAACTGCTCGATCGCATCGAGGACCCGCGCAGCGGCCGGTTCAAACTGCCCGAGCTCACCGTGGCGGTGCCTCCCGACCGGCTCGCCGAGGTGCGCGTGGCGGCCGCCGAGGGGTTCCTGACGCCGCAGTTGCCGCTGGTCGAGGGCATGCGGTACGCCACGGACGACATCGTGGAGCTGACCCTGGCCAACACCTGGCGCACGACGCTCTCCGTCACCGGCGCCGACGGGCTGCCGCCGCTGCTCGACGCGGGCAACGTGCTGCGCCCCTACACGAGCCTGAAGCTGAGCTTCCGGCTGCCGCCCACCGTCGATGCCGGCGCGGCGCTGCGTGCCGTCGAGAAGACACTCACCACCGACGTCCCCTTCGGCGCGCAGGTGGAGATCGCCCGCGCCGAGGCCGCCGACGGCTGGAACTCACCGCCGCGTGCGGCGTGGCTGGAGTCCACATTGGACGCCGTCAGCGCCGACGTGTTCGGCAAGCCGTGGCGGGCCCTCGGACTCGGTGGCACGATCCCGTTCCTCGGCATGTTCGGGCGCGCGTATCCCGACGCGCAGTTCGTCGTCACGGGGCCGCGGGGCCCGGGCAACAACGCCCATGTCCCCGACGAGTGGCTGCACCTGGAACAGACCGAGCGGGTCACCGAGGCCGTCGCCCGAATCCTGCACGCACACGCCACGGCCGGACGGGCCGGGGAAGGAGACTGATGGAGACCAAGCTCTGGCACCCCTTCGCCAACATGGCGGAGGTCAAGGAGCACCCGTTCGTCGTGGACCGGGCCGAGGGCGTCTGGGTGTACGACCGCGACGGCAAGCGCTACCTCGACGGCACGGCCGGGCTCTGGTACTGCAACGTCGGACACGGGCGGAGCGAGATCGTCGAGGCGGTCGCCGGGCAGATGCGCAAGCTCGACACCTACTTCACCTTCCACGACTACAGCAACGAACCCGCCGAGCGGCTCGCCGCCCGGCTGTCCGCGCTGGCGCCGATGGACGACGCGAAGATCTTCTTCACCTCCGGAGGTGGCGAGTCCATCGACACGGCCGCCAAACTCGCCCGGCTGTACTGGGCGCGGCGCGGCGAGCCCGAGCGCGTGCACATCCTCAGCAGGCGCGGTTCCTATCACGGCACCAACGGATTCGGCACCGGCATCGCGGGCATCGAGGCCAACCGGGACGGCTTCGGCCCGGTGCTCGCCGACGCCACGCGCGTCGACCGCGACGACCCCGAGGACCTGCGCGCCGCGATCGAGCGCATCGGTGCCGGGAAGGTCGCCGCGTTCTTCGCCGAGCCGGTGCAGGGCGCGGGCGGAGCGTGGGCGCCGCGACCCGGCTACCTGGAGGCCGTCGCCGACATCTGCGCCGAGACCGGTGTGCTGTTCGTGGCGGACTCGGTGATCGGCGGGTTCGGCAGGCTCGGCGACTGGTTCGGGGTCGAGCGGTGGGGCCTGCGCCCGGACCTCATCACCTTCGCCAAGGGCGTCACGAGCGGGTACCTGCCGCTGGGCGGCGTCGCCGTGTCGGCGCGAGTGGCGGATGTGTTCTGGCAGGCGCCGGGCCATGCGTTCCCGCACGGTCCGACGTACTCCGGTCACCCGAGCGTCGCCGCGGCCGCGCTGGCCAACCTCGACATCCTGGAACGCGAGGAGCTGCCGGCGCGCTCGCGCCAGATGGAGAAGCTGCTGCACGAGGCTCTGCTCGCGGTGGGCGAGCACGCGGCCGTCACCGAGGTGCGCGGCGGCACCGGGCTGCTCGGCGCTGTCCGGCTCGCCCCGGAGGCGCTGCCGGACAAGAGCGTCATCCACCGCGTCGCGCGCTCCGTGCGCGAGCATGGGCTCATCGTGCGCGTGCTCGGCGGCGACTCGCTGGTCGTCTCGCCGCCGCTGACGATCACCGACGAGGAGCTCGACTTCCTCCGCGCGAGTATGACGGCGGGCATCGAGGCCGCCCTGTCCTGACGCGACCCGGGAAGGGACGCCGACCCGAGCGTGGTGTCCCTTCCCGGAAGCCGTCAGGAGTCGGCCTTCTGGAACTGGAACTTCCTGGCCGCGTCGGAGGTGACGCCGTACTTCAGCGTCGACAGGCCGAACGGCTTGCTCGGGTCCACGCTGAACAGCGTCGTCGACCGCGGCGGGTTGCGCGTGGCCGCCGGGCCGTAGGTGTAGTCGCCGCCGACGCCGTCGAAGGAGAGCGTGCCGATCTCCTGGCTCGCCTTCAGGACGCCGTCGCGCGAGAGGTCACCGTTCTCGACCGCCTTCTCCAGCACGGCCGTCATCGCCCGCGCCTGGTTGTAGCCGAACACGAAGTAGTAGTCCGGCTGCTGTTGCGGCGCGAACCGCTGCACCCGCGCCAGCATGTCCCGCATGCCGGGCACCGACCGGTCTCCCCACTCCGTGCCCTCGGCGGCGACCGTGACGTAGCGCTGCATGTACGGGGCCACGGCCGACTTGGTCAACGCGCCCACGAAGCTCGGCGACTGCGCGTACCACCGCGGCGTGAACTGGGCCTGCGCCGCGGTGCCCCAGATCTTGCCCGCGTCCGTGGGCGTGGCCGTCAGGAACACCATGTCGCAGCGGGCACCCGCCAGCGCCCCGATCTGCCCGGCGTAGTTCTCGGTGCCCACCTTGAATTTCTGGCTGTTGACGACCTGGAAGCCCATCTCCCGCGCGGCGAACTCGACACCTTCCTGGCCCGCCTCGCCGTACACGTCGTCCTGCACCATCGTGCAGATCCGCGAGTTGCGGTTGCCGCCGCCCTCGGTGAGGTAGTGGTGCATCGAGTTGATCGCCTGGATCTGGTAGGGCGCCCCGACCGGCAGGAGGTTCTCCTCCCGCACCCAGATCGCGTCGAGCGAGGCCGGGGCGGCGATCATCCGGTCCGACTTCAGCAGCGGCAGGATCGCCAGCGTCGGCGCGGTGCCGAGCACCTGGGTGAGGGCGACGACGTCACCCTTGATCTTGTTGTACTGCTGGACGGTGAGGTCGGGCTGATACTGCGTGTCCTCCTGGACGAGTTCCACTTTGTACCTGCCCGCGATGCCGCCCCGGGAATTGATGTGGTCGAACCACACCTGGTTGCCCTCGGTCAGCGGCTGGCCGATCACGGCGATCGGACCGGACAGCGGACTCAGCACACCGAGCCGGATCGTCGACCCGTCGAACCCGGCCGTGGTGGCGGGCCGGCCCGCCTGCCCGCCGCCCGACTGCTCCTCGTCCCCGGCTCCACCGCACGCGACCACCAGCAGTGCCGTGGCCGCGAGCACCATCGCCGCTTTCCCTCGTTTCCACTGCATGACGCCTCCAAGGGGTCAGTAGGAGAACGGCCAGGCCTTGAAGTAGGCCTTGATCCGCAACCAGATGCCGGCCAGCCCCCGTGGCTCGAACACCAGGAACAACACGATGAGCAGGCCGAAGAGGGCCTGATTGAGCGTGAACACGCTGATGAAACCCTCGCCGCCCACGCTGGCCTGCACGCCGGGAATGGCGTCGCTGTACCGGTCGATCAACGCGGGCAGCGCACCGACGAAGATGGCGCCGAGCACGGCGCCGAAGATCGTGCCGAGCCCGCCGACGATCACGATCGCGATGTACTGAATGGACAGCAGCAGGTTCCACTCGTCGGGGCTCACGAACTGCTGGTAGGAGCCGAAGAGCGCACCGGCCGTCGCGGCGATGGCGCTGGAGAGCATGAACGCGCCGATCTTGTACCGGCCCGCTCGCACGCCGATCACCTCGGCGGCCTGGTCGCGGTCGCGCACCGCCTGCAGCGCCCGGCCCGGCCGCGTGCGCACGAGGTTCTTCGCCAGCAGCGCCACCAGTGCGACGAGTGCCCACACGAGCCAGAACCAGCCCTGGTTGCGCGAGTAGCTCTCGCCGAACAGGTTCAGCGCGCCGAAGTCCACCGGCCCGATGGCCGCGCCCGCCGTGACCGGGGTGCCGGAGTTGCCGCCGGTGAGGCCGGTGAGGTTGCGCCACAGGTGCTCGCCGATGAACACGAGCCCGAGGGTGACGATCGCGAGGTAGTGCCCGCGCAGCCGCAGCGCGAACGGCCCGATCAGCCCGCCGAGCACCGCGCCGATGGCAGCCGCCGCGAGCAGCCACACTACCAGCGGCAGGCCGATCTCGCCGCCGATCCGTGCGGCGACGTAGGCACCCGCGCCGATGAAGAACGCGTGCCCGAGGGAAATCTGTCCACAGTAGCCGGTGAGCAGGTTGAGCCCGATCGCACCGATTGCGGTGATCCCGACGTAGATCAGCACCGAGAGCCAGAAGTCGTCCTGCACCACCGTGGGCAGCACGAGGAACCCGACGACGAGGATGCCCAGGCCGACGCGCGAGGCCGGGCTGCCGAACAGCCGGAGCTCGTCGGCGTAGCCGCGGGTGACGTTGCGGTATGCGCCCATCAGACCCGCCTCACTTCCTTGGTGCCCAGCAACCCGTAGGGACGGATCAGGAGGATGACGATCATGAGCACGTACGGCACGATCACCGACACGTTGTCGCCCGCCCACGGGAACAGCTGATCCTGGTAGCCGCGCGTCAACGCCTCGGCGAGGCCGATGAGCAGCCCGCCGAGCACCGCACCGGCGGGCGAGTCCATGCCGCCGAGGATCATCGCCGGGAACGCCGCGAGCGCGATGCCGCCGATCGACGGGGTCAGCCCGCCGGGCCCGGCCGCCATGAGGATGCCGGCCAGCGCCGCGAGCGCCGCCGCGATCGCCCACGACGTCGCGTACACGCGCCGGGCGCTGATTCCCTGCGCCAGGGCGGCTTCCGGGTCGAACGCGGTGACCCGCATCGCCAGGCCCAGCGAGGAGTACCGGAAGAACACGAAGAACGCGGCGACGACCGCCGCGGTGAGCCCGATCGTCCACAGGTCCCGGACACCGAAGACGATCCCGCCCGCCTCCACGGTGCGGATGTTCCACGGGTTGCTGACCTGCTTGTGGTCGAAGCCCCAGATCGCCGTGACGGCGGGCTCCAGGATGAACAGCAGCCCGATGGTGATCATGATGACCGCGAACGGCGGCTGCCCCACCATGCGCCGCAACACGATCCGCTCGAACATCGCGCCCACCAGCGCCGCCGACGCGCAGCACAGCACCACCGCGACCGCGAACGCGACGGCGAGATTGTTGGAGAACGTGTAGCCGAGGTAGGCACCGAGCATCAGCAGGCCACCCTGCGCGAAGTTGATGACGCCCGTGGACTTGAAGATCACCACGAACCCCAGCGCCACCAGCGCGTAGGTGGAGCCGAGCGCCAGCCCGGCGAAGCAGTTCTGCAGGAACTCGGTCATGTCGCCGCCTCGGCGGGAGGGAGTGCCTCGGCGGGGTTGGTCGCCGCCTCGGCGGGAGGGAGTGCCTCGGTGGGGTTGGTCGCCGCCTCGGCGGGAGGGAGTGCCTCGGCGGTCATCGATACATCGCCTCGATCTCGGCGCCGAAGCGCTGCTCGATGGCCTTGCGCTTCACCTTCTGCGTCGCCGTCAGCTCGCCGCCCTCGTGGTCGAGCTCCTTGCCGATCAGCGTGAAGCGCTTGATCCGCTCCACATTCGCCAGCTTGGCGTTGGCGTCGTCGACCACGCCCTCGACGAGCTCGTGCACCTCCGGCTTGGCCGACAGGTCCGCGTAGGTGGTGTAGGGGAGATCGCGCCTGCGCGCCCAGTCGCCGACGGTGTCGTACTCGATGCCGATCAGCGCCGTGAGGTACTTGCGCCGGTCGCCGATCACCATGGCTTCCCGGATGTAGGGCGAGACCTTGAGCAGGTTCTCGATCTCCGACGGCGAGACGTTCTTGCCGCCGGCGGTGATGATGATGTCCTTCTTGCGGTCGGTGATGTGCAGGAAGCCGTCCTCGTCGAGCTCGCCGACGTCGCCGGTGTGCAGCCAGCCGTCGGGTTCGATCGTCGCGGCGGTGGCGGCCGGATCGTCCAGGTAGCCGAGGAAGACGCCGGGTGAGCGGGTGAGGATCTCGCCGTCGTCGGCGATCCGCACCTCCACACCGGGCAGCGGCTTGCCGACCGCGCCGAGCCGCACGTCGTCCTCGGGCGTGAGCGTGCACACCGCGGTGTTCTCGGTCTGCCCGTAGCCCTCGCGCACGGTGACCCCGATGGCCCACAGGTACTCCAGCACCTGCGGGGCGATCGGCGCCGCTCCCGACAGGGCGACGCGCACCCGCACCAGTCCGAGCTTCTCCCGCAGCGCCCGGAACACCAGCAGCTCGCACAGCGCCAGCACGATCCGGTCGCCCGTTGTCGTGCGCCCGCGCTGCCTGCGTGGCGCGATCCGCCTGCCCTGCCGCAGACAGAACCGGTACAGCACGCGCTTGAGCCGTGACGCGTCCGCCATCTTCAGCTCGACGCCCGCGAGCATCTTCTCCCACACGCGGGGCACGCCGAGGAACACCGTCGGCTGGATGTCGCGCATGTCGTGGGCGAACGACTCCCCGCCCTCGCCGAAGTTCACCACCGAGCCCGCCCATACGGAGTCGATCACCGACGTCAGCCGCTCGGCGATGTGGCACAGCGGCAGGTAGCTCAGCACCTCGTCCTTGGCCGAGCCACCGAGCGCGCCGACGAACGTGCTCGCCGACGCCACGAGGTTGGCGTGCGAGAGCATTGCGCCCTTCGGCGGCCCCGTCGTGCCGGAGGTGTAGACGACGATCGCGGGCGCGGCCGGGTCCAGCTCGGCGACCGAGGCGGCGAAGGCGCCGAGCGGGTCGCCGCTGTCGCCTCCCCGGCGCTCCAGGGCCTCGAACGTCAGCAGATCGTTCCGGCTCACTCCGCGCGGGTCGATGACGACGATGTGCCGCAGCTCCGGCAGCTCGTCGCGGACGGCGAGCGCCTTGTCCAGCTGCTCCTCGTCCTCGGCGATGAGCACCTGCGCGCGCGAGTGGCCGAGCAGGTAGGCCACCTCCGCGGCGGGGGAGGTCGGGTAGATGCCGACGCACTGCGCGCCCAGCCCCTGCACCGCGAGGTCGGCGATCACCCACTCCGGCCGGTTCTCCGCGTGGATGGCGACGCGGCTACCGGGCTCCACGCCGAGCGCGCGCAGCCCGGCCGCCACACAGGCCACGCGGCGGGCGTAGTCGGCCCATGTCCACTCGCGCCAGTAGCCGCGGTACTTCTCCCGCATGGCGACGGCGGCGCCGCGTTCCCGGGCGTTGTCGAGCAGCTTGCCCGGCAGCGTCGGGCCGGTGTGCCTGCGTGCCGTGGAATCCTGGCGCCGGCCGGCCACGAGATCGGAGGTCATCGGGCACCTCCCAGGTAGGCCTCGACCACCTGCGGGTCGTCCTGGATCTCGCTGGGCTTGCCGGTGGCGATGGCGACCCCGAAGTCCAGCGCCAGCACCCGGTCGGCGAGGTCCATCACGAGGCTCATGTCGTGCTCGACGAGGATCATCGCCAGCCCCAGCTCGCGCCGGACCTCCAGCAGGTAGCGCGCGGTGTCCTCGGTCTCCTCGAGGTTCATGCCGGCCACCGGCTCGTCGAGCAGCAGCAGGCGCGGCTCCATCGCGAGTGCGCGGCCCAGCTCCGCGCGTTTCGCGACGCCGTAGGGCAGCATTCCGGCGGGCATCTTGCGATACGGCTCCAGCTCGAGCAGCTCGATGATCTCCTCGACCGCCGCGCGGTGCGTGATCTCCTCGCGCTTGGCCCGGCCCCACCAGAACATGCCGGCGAAGAACCCGGTGCGCATCAGGTGGTGTCTGCCGAGCATGAGGTTCTCCACGAGCGTCAGATGCCCGAACAGGCCGAGGTTCTGGAACGTGCGCGCCACGCCCATCGCGGCCACGGCGGCCGGAGGCCTGCCCAGCAAGGACCTGCCGTCCAGCGTGATGCTGCCCTGCTGGGGCCGGTAGACGCCGTTGAGGCAGTTGAAGATCGACGTCTTGCCCGCGCCGTTCGGCCCGATGACGGCGAACAGCTCGCCGCGGTCGACGTCGAAGCTCACGCTGTCCAGCGCGGTCACGCCGCCGAAACGCAAGGTCAGGTCCCGCACGGAGAGCAGGGAGTTCACGCGCTCCATCGCTTCTTCCTCCGGTAGCTCTTCACCTCGGCGAACGAGCGGCGCTCCCCGGGACCCGCGCCGAGATAGAACTCGCGGATGTCGGAGTCGGCGAGCAGCTCGGCCGCGCGACCGTCCTTGACGACCTTTCCGGTCTCCAGCACGTAGCCGGAGTGCGCGATCGACAGGGCCATCACGGCGTTCTGCTCGACGAGCAGAACGCTGGTGCCCTGGTGGTTGATGGTGGCGATGATGTCGCGCACCTGCTCCACGAGCTTGGGCGCGAGCCCGAGCGACGGCTCGTCCAGCAGGAGCAGCCTTGGCCTGGCCATGAGCGCCCTGCCGATGGCGAGCATCTGCTGTTCGCCACCGGAGAGGTAACCCGCGATCGACTTCCGGCGCTGCGCGAGCACGGGGAACAGGTCGAGCACGCGGGCGTAGGACTCGCGGACCTCGGTGCGCGAGCCGCGTGTGAAGGCGCCCGCGCGCAGGTTCTCGTCGACGGTGATCTCGGCGAAGATCCGTCTGCCTTCCATGACCTGCGCGATGCCCTTGCGCACCACCTCGGCCGGGTCGGCGCCGGTGATGTCCTCGCCGTCGAGCCGCACCGTGCCCTTGGTGATCTTGCCGCGGTGCGGGACCAGCAGTCCGGTGACAGCGCGCAGCAGGGTCGTCTTGCCCGCGCCGTTGGCACCGAGCAGCGCGACGACGGACCCGGAGGGCACCTCGAGGCTCAGCCCACGCAGGACGAGCACGACGTCGTCATAGACGACCTCGAGGTTGCTCACGGACAACATTGGCCGCACGATCCACCCCTCCCGCGCGAATGTGATGTGGATCACTACGGGTAGGGACGCTATGCGTGACCGGAACGCGACACAACGGGCGGAGCCGAACTGTGACCTTTCGCCCGGTGGCAGGATGGAACGGTGGAACAGTTGACCGTGAGTGACACAGTCCGTGGGTTGTGGACGAACGACGTCCTGCCCAGCCTCTCCGGCCTGGTGGAGATTCCCGCCCTCTCGCCCGCTTTCGACAAGGACTGGGCGCGGTCGGGACAGCTGGACGCGGCCGTGGACCACGTCCGCGAGTGGATGAGCGCCCGCCGGATCCCGGGCGCGACCGTGGACGTCGTGCGCCTCGAAGGCCGCAGTCCGGTGCTGTTGCTCGACGTCCCGGCCACCCCGGGCGCCGAGGACAAGGGCACCGTGCTGCTGTATGGCCACCTCGACAAGCAGCCCCCCGTGGGCGGCTGGTCCGACGGGCTCGGGCCGTGGAAGCCGGTGATCGAGGACGGCAAGCTCTACGGTCGCGGTTCCGCCGACGACGGGTACGCGGGGTACGCGGCCACGGCGGCGCTCGAGGCCGTCCGCGCGGCGGGCGGCGCGCACGCGCGGGCCGTGGTGCTGCTGGAAACCGGCGAGGAGTCCGGTAGCCCCGACCTGCCGGCCTACCTGGAACACCTCACCGAGCGGCTCGGCCGCGTGACGTTCGTGGTGTGCCTCGATTCCGGCGGCAACGACTACGAGCGGCTCTGGCTCACGACATCGCTGCGGGGGCTCGCGCAGGTGCACCTCACCGTGCGGGTGCTCGACTCGGCGCAGCACTCCGGCCTGGCGAGCGGTGTGGTGCCGAGCTCGTTCCGCATCCTCCGGCAGCTGCTCGACCGGGTCGAGAACGCCGAGACCGGCGAGATCAGGTTGCCCGAGTGCAACGTCGAGATCCCCGCCAACCGCATCGGCGAGGCCAGGGCGACTGCCGAGGTCGCGCCCGGTGCGGTGCGTAAGTCGTTCCCGCTGCACGGATCGACCCGCCCGGTCGCGGACGACGAGCTGGAGCTGTTGCTGAACAACAGCTGGCGGCCGACGTTGTCGGTGATCGGCGCCGAGGGCATGCCGCTGCCCGCCGACGCCGGGAACGTGCTGCGTGACCACACCACGCTCGCCCTGAGCTTTCGCTTGCCGCCCACGGCCGACTCCGCCGCCGCGCTCGCCGCCATCGAGAAGGCGCTCACCACGGATGTGCCCTACGGCGCGACCGTCGAGCTCACCGGCACCGAGGCCGCCGGCGGCTGGAACGCCCCCGAGGCGGCTCCGTGGCTCGCGGAGGCCCTGGAGCAGGTCAGCCGCGACGTCTTCGGCAACCCGTGGCGCAGCGTCGGCCTCGGCGGCTCGATCCCGTTCATGGGCCTGCTCGGTGAGAAGTACCCGGAGGCCCAGTTCCTCGTCACCGGCGCGCTCGGCCCCGACTCCAACGCCCACGTGCCCGACGAGTGGCTCCACCTCGGACAGGCCCAGCGTGTGACCGAGGCAGTGGCCCGGATCCTGGACGCCCACGCCCGCGGGTGAGCATGGGCCCGTAGGCGGCGCGCGTTTGGTGCGCTTCGGGTGGCCGAGGCGGTGTGGGTGGCCGGGTGGCGCGGGGCGGCCGGTGGCCGGGTAGGGGTGGACGGTGGACGGCCGCGTGTGTGCCGTTCCGGTAGCCGTGTCTGCGGTTTGTGTCGCCGTGTCGGCCGTTCCGGTAGCTGTGTCGGGCGTTTGTGTCGTCGTGTTGGTCGTTCCGGTGGTCGTGTCGGCCATTCGCGTTGCCGTCGTTGGCCGTTGGGTCGCCTCGCCGGCGGTAGGAGTCGGCGCCTCGCCTGTTCTCGGGCGTAGTGTTGCTTTTCCTCGTCTTATGTTCGTGCCTGCCGCGGATTGCGGTTACCGGGTTGATTGGGTGGTTGGGTTTCAAGCATGCCTTCGGCGCGCCGTGGGAAACTGCCGCTCCACGCATCACCATGCATTGTCTGGTGGTTAGCGGCAGTTCCCCACGGAACGGGTTTCGTGGTCACGTTCCGTTGTTTGCGGCTTCACTCATATGATTCGGTATTTCCCGGTAGAATTGTGGGCATGGGGGAAAGTTCTATCGAGCGCCTGGTCGAGCTGGAGCGCGAGATCGCTCGGCTGCAGGCGTTGCAGGCGCGGGCTTTGGCGGAGTATTCGGCGTCGCGGGATGATGCTGCCGATGTGGCGTCGGAAGTGGCGCTGGGGTTGGCGGTTTCGGAGAATTCTGCCCGGATCAACGTAGGGTTGGCGCGGGATTTGGTGACCCGGTTGCCGGAAACGTTGGATGCATTGTCGCGGGGTGACATTGATTTGTACAAGGCGTCGAAGGTCTCGGAGCCGACCTCGGTGTTGTCCGATGACATGGCGCGCGAGGTGGATGCGGCGGTGGCTGGGCGCTTGGCCGGGCGGGATCCGTCGTCGATTCGGCGGATGGTCAGCCGGACCGTGCACAAGGTCGACCCGGAGGGTGCCGCGGCGCGGGCGGAGGCGCGGCGGCGGGAACGGCGGGTGGAGTTGCGGCACGGCGATGATGCGATGGCCACGCTGACCGCCGACCTCCCGGCCGAGGTGGCCTCGGCCGCGGATGCGCGCATCGATCGGTGTGCCCGCGCGCTGCGCAACGCCGGTGACCAGCGGACCATGGATCAGCTGCGGGCGGACGTGTTCGCCGATCTCCTGCTCAGCCGGACTCCGGGTGGTGGCTCATCGAGGGTGGAGATCTTCGTGTACATCGACCTCGCCTCGCTGGTTGGCCTGTCGACCAACCCGGCCGAGCTCGCGGGGCACGGACCGCTGCCCGCCTCCATCGCGCGGGCGATCGCGTTCGACCCGAACTCGACCTGGCGGCGGATCATCACCGACTCCCACACCGGGCCCCTGTCGATGTCGGCCGCACCCGCTACCGGCCGCCCGCCGTCACCGCCGACCACGTCACGATCCGGGACCGGGAGTGCCGGTTCCCGACCTGCCACCGCCCTGCGCACTACAGCGACCTCGACCACGTCGTCCCGTACCAGCGTGGCGGTGAGACCAGCACGGCCAACCTGATCGGCCTGTGCCGACGCCACCACCGCACCAAACACACCCCCGGCTGGCACTTCCACCTCACCGACACCGGAAGCCGGCACATCACCACCCCGACCGGCCACACCTACCGATCGCCGCAACCCCCGCCGTAGCGGCGACACTCGGCACCGTCGTAGCGCGCACAGCCACCTCCATGGGTGCCGGTACTCACCCGCGCCGCGCTCAGCCCGGCTCCAGACGGACCTTGCCATCCCCCGCAGGCATGTGCGGCCACTCGACCGGCGACCCGCCCGCACTCAGCGGTCGCGGTCGACGGCACCTCTCGCGGCCAGTGCCTCGCCGAGCTCGTCGGCGTGGCGGAGGGTGCGGACGAGGAACGGCACGGCGAACGCCGTCACCGACTGTTGCGCGCCGCGTGCCTTCGCGGCGTCGCGGACCTCACTCGCGATGCCGGACAGGGTCGCCACCGCCTGCACGGTGAGCCCGACCAGCAGGCCGATGGTCTGTGGTCGCACCCCGAACCGGCGCAACGGCCCCGCCGCACGCTCCACAGTAGACACCATGTCGTCGACCCGGGTGGTCAGCGTGAATAGACTCGCCGCCGCCAGCGCGGCCACGAGCCGCAGGCACACCACGGCCGCCGAGTGCGCCCCGAGCAACCACCATTGCAACGCGAACACGAACGCCGACAACACCACCAGCGTGCGCACCAGCGGCAGCCAGCGCCGCGGCGGGATCCGGGCGACCGCGTAGCCGAGCACGAGCCCGCCGCACAGCACAGCCAGCCACAGTGGCGAGTCGAGCACGAACACGACCGCCGCGAGCGCGAGCACGGCCAGGAACTTCGCCCCCGCCGGGGAGCGGTGCAACAGGCTGGTGCCGGGCTCGTAGAGGCCGAGTGGGGTCATCGTGCCAGCTTCCGGTAGTACCGCAGTGCCGGTTCCGGCTCGTCGTCGGCCACTACCCGGCCCTCGTCGAGCACGACCACGCGCTCGAAGTCGTCGAGCAGGTCGAGATCGTGCGTCACCAGCAGCACCTGTTGCCGCAGCGTGCCGAGCAGGTCGGCGAACCGGCGCTTGTTGCGCAGGTCGAGCAGGGTCGTCGGCTCGTCGCAGACCAGCACGTCCGGGTCGAGCACCAGCATCGAGCACAGCGCGAGCAGCTGCTTCTGTCCACCGGAGAGCTGGTGCGCGGGGTGATCGGCGTACCCACTCAGCCCGTACTCGGCGAGCACCTCCTCGGCTCGCCGCGCGCGTTCCTGTTTGGACAAGCTACTGCCGCGAAGGGAGAACGCGACGTCCTCGCCGGCGGTCGGCATGACGATCTGGCTGTCCGGGTTGGTGAACACGAAACCGACCCGCTGCCGTACCTTACGGCCCTGCTTGCCGGGGTCGAGCCCGTCGACGCGAACGCGTCCCTCGGTGGGCAGCACGAGACCGTTGACCATGCGGGCGAGCGTGGACTTTCCGGAGCCGTTGGCGCCGACGAAGGCCACCCGCCGCTCCGCCAACGTGAGGTCCACATCGGACAACACGACGCGGTCGCCGTAGCGGTGTCCCACACCGTCGAACTCGATCACCGCACGACCTCCCACAACGTCGCCACCCCGACTCCACCGCCCGCCGAGAGCGCGGCGAGCCCGGATCGCCCGCCGGACTGGCACACCAGCCGCGAGAACAAGCGCACCACGAGCACCGCGCCCGACGCTCCCCAGGGGTGGCCGAGCGCGATGGCGCCACCGTCGGGACTCGCGGAATGCTCGTCGATACCCGCCGCGTCCAGACACGCGAGCGCCTGCCCGGCGAAGGCCTCATTGAACTCCACGACATCCGGCGTCCGGTCGAGTACGCGTTTCATGGCGGGCACGGCTGCGAGCCCGAGCCGGTTGGGATCCACGGCCGCGGTCGCCGACGCCACCAGCCGCAACCCGGGCAGCCCGCGCTCCCGTCGCAGTCGCTCGCTGACGACTAGCACGGCGGCCGCGCCGTCGTTGACCCCGCACGAGTTGGCCGCTGTCGCCGTGCCATCCGGTGTGAAGGCGGGCCGGAACCGCGCGAGCCGCTCGACCGTGAATCCGGCGCGTGGCCGTTCGTCGGCGGTGACGTCGCCGACCGGCACCAGCTCCCGGTCGAACCGGCCGGCACGCTGCGCCTGCACGGCGCGGGCGTGGCTGCGGGCGGCGAACGCGTCCTGCCGGGCTCGGGAGATCCCCGCCTCGGCGGCGACGAGGTCGGCGGCCGGGCCCATGTCGGGGTCGCCCAGCTCGGCAGGGGCGAACGGGGCGCGCGTGTACCAGGTCGGCGGTTCGGTACGCCACGCGCGGTAGGGCGCCGTCGACGCGCTTTCCACCCCACCCGCGAGGTACGCCTCCCCCTCGCCGGCGCGGATGCACGCCGCGGCCGTGGTGATCGCGGCGAGCCCGCTCGCGCACTGCCGGTCGACGGTCACGCCCGGCACGGCCACGTCCAGCCCCGCCCGCAACGCCGCCACACGAGCGGGGTTGCCGCCCGGGCCGAACACGTTGCCGAGCACGACGTCGTCGACCGTGTCCAGGCCCGCGTCGTCGAGGACCGCACGCAGCACGGGCGCGGCGAGCTCGTCGACAGTGAACCGGCGCAACGCGCCACCTGCGGTACCGATGGGCGTGCGGCGGGCCGCGACGACGACCGGCGTGGTGTCAGCGGTCGGGCCAACGTCGGCGGTCAGGCCAGGGCCGACGGTCATGTCAGGGGCTCCGCGGCGAGCGTGCCGTCGCGCAACCGCTCGGCCGCCTCGGCGCGGGCCGGTTTGCCGGACGCCGTGCGCGGCAGCGCCGTCGTGACCAGCCAGCGCCGGGGCCGCAGCCCGGGCCGCAGCGATGCCCGCGCGGCCGCACGCAGATCGCGCAGCGCGGGTGGCCGCCGCGCCTGCACCACCGCCGTCACCAGCTCGCCCAGGCGTGGATGCGGCGTGCCCGTCACCACCACGTCGTCCACGCCGGCGACCGTACGCAGCACCGCCTCGACCTCTTCGGCGGGCACGAGCGTGCCGCCGCTGGACACGACGGCCGAGCCCCGGCCGCGCACCACGAGCCCGTCCTGTTCGGACAACTCCACCCGGTCTCCGACGCTCGACCACTCCGGCGCCGGATCGAGCACGCCCTCGCGCAGGTAGCCGCTGAAGGCGAGCGGCGAGCGCACCCACAAAACGCCGTCGCGGACATCGAGCTCCACCCCGGGCACCGGGCGAAGCGCGCCGTCGTCGCGCCGTATCGCGATGAGCGAATGCTCGGCAGAGCCGTAGTACTCCACGAGCCGGGCCCCGGGGAAGGCCCGGGCGAACCGCTTGCGCAGCTCGGGGGCCACGTGGGCGCCCCCGCACACCACGGTGCCGAGCGCCGAGGAGCCGGGCCTGCGTTCGGCGTCGGCGACGAGGTCGGCCAGCATCGCGGGCACCACGTGGACGGCACAAGCGTGACGTGCCTCGCCCGGGTCCCAGCGCGGGCGCAGCCACAGACGCTCTGCGCACCACAGCGTGTGCAGAGCGCCGAAGAGGAACAGCGACGAGCTCAACGGGCCCGCCACGAGCACCGGGCCCCGGACGTGACCGAGGGCCGCGAAACTGCGCAGCCACGACGCCCGTGTGCGGATCCCGACCTTGGGCCTGCCGCTGCTCCCCGACGTCGTCGGCAGGTAGAAGTGCGGGTCGCCGCCGCACGGCTCGACACTGCCGGCGGGAGCGGGCGTGCCGCTCACCACGAGCGACGGCGCCGCATCCTGGAGCACGGCCTCGCGCTCGCGGTGTGTCCAGGTCGGCTCGGTGACCAGGGTCGCGGCGCCCAGCAGGTCGGCGCCGAGCAGCCAAGGCAGCACGTCGGGCGAGTCGACCGCGATCCGCGAACCCTCGGTGACACCCTGGCGAGCGAGCCAGGCGGCCGCCCCGTGCGCGGTCGCCAGCAGGTCGGCGGGCGGTGTGGCACCGCCGAGCACCGGGGGCGTGTTCACTCGCTGCGCGCCGCCGGACGTGCCAGGGTGCCGGGCAGCGCACGGTGCACGACGGCGGCGATCAGCGCGGTCGCCGCCACCTTGCCGAGGTCACCGGGCACGAACACCAGCGACTGCACCGCGGCGGCGCCGAGGTCGCCCGTGTACGCCCCGAGGAACGGGATGCCGATGGCGTAGTCGGCTAGCAGACCCGCCGACGTCGCGAGGAGCAGCACCGGCAGCCCCGGCCGCTCCGAGCGCTGAACGATCAGGCCGGCCACGAGCGCGGAGAGGATCCAGCCGAACAGGAAGCCGCCGCTCGGCCCCACGAACGGGGCGAGCCCGCCACGCCCACCGGAGAGCAGCGGCAGCCCGATGGCGGTGAGCGCGAGCATCAGCACGACCGCCGCCGTGCCGCGGCGAGCGCCCAGGATCGTGCCGACGAGCAGCGGTCCGGCGTTCTGGATGATGATCGGCACGCCGGAACCGCCGACGTAGAACCCCGGAAAGATCCCGAGCACGGCGATGAACGCGGCGAACACGACGACGCGGGCGAGGTCCGCGCCGGGCAGCGAGACACGTGGTGCAGGCACGTCTGGCAAGGTAACCCGCCCCACTGGGTAGTCCGAATAGACGTACGTCACCCTCGGCCCGGCCTCAGATCTGCTTGAGATCCCGCGCCAGACGGTTGAGCTGCTCTGTCGCGGCCCGGTAGGAGAACGGCGTCTCCGGGTTCCACGCGAACACGTTGCCCGCCTTGACGGCAGGCAGCTGCTGCCAGGTCGGGAACGCGGTGAGGTCGCGGGGCTGGAGGTTGCCGAAGCGGCTGTCCAGCAGGATGGCGTCGGCCTGGTACTTGCCGGCGTTCTCCCAGCTGAGCTGCTCCCAGTAGTTGCCGTCGCCGGGGGCGGCCGGCTCGACGAACGTCAGCCCCTTGTCCGCCAGGTGCTTGCTCGACGGGAAGCCCTGCGCGTTGCCCACGTACATGCCGTCCTGGGTCGCCGAGGCGAGCATCAGCTTCTTGCCGCGTGTGGCCGACACGGTGGCGCCGAACTCGGCGTCGGCCCGGTCCCAGGCCTGCTTGGCCTGGGTGACCGAGGGCGCGTCGACGTCGCCGCCGAGCTTCTGCGCGAGCGTGCGGAACTTCTCGATGCCGTCGGGCATCGAGACACCGGCGAGGTTGACGCCGATCGTCGGCGCCACCTTCTCGATCTGGCCCGCCTGCTCCTCCGGCACGTACCAGAGCTCGTTGCGCAGGTACATCACGCTGACGAGCAGGTCGGGATTCAGGCTGACGTAGCGGTCGTAGTTGAACTCGCCCCAGACGTTGCCCAGCGACTGGACGCGGTTCACGTCGACGTTGCCGACCTGCGGATCCTTCTGGCCGTTGGGCAGTTTCGAGGGGCCGAAGATGCCGATCGGCCGGACGCCGAACTCCCACAGCGCGGCCGCCGCCGTCACCTGGGCGACGATGCGCTGTGGCCGGGGACCGTCCAGCTTGCGGCCCCGGTCGTCGGTGTAGGACCACGTGTTCCCGGAGTCGGAACCGGCTCCGCCGGACTCCTCCTGGTAGCCGCACGCGGCCAGGGTTGCCGTCGCGCCGAAGGCGAGGGCTCCGCCGAGAAACCGGCGGCGGGAAATATCTGCGAGCCTGGTCATGGCGTGAGGTTAGCCTGGCCTTACCCTAAACGCCATGGTTGTGACGTCGGCGCCCACCACGCGCCGGACTCGCCGCGGCACCCGGGTGGCCGCGCTGGTGGTGGTCGTCGTCGCGCTGGCGATGGTCATCGCGGCGTCCATCGCGCTCGGCTCGAACCGGCTCTCGCTGGGCGAGGTGCTCCATGCGCTGTTCGCCTACGACGGAAGCTACGCCGACGTCGTGGTGCGCGACACCCGTCTGCCGAGGACGCTGCTGGGCATCGGCGCCGGCATGGCGCTGGGGCTGGCCGGGGCGCTCATGCAGGCGGTGACCCGCAACCCGATCGCCGAACCGGGCCTGCTCGGCATCAACCACGGCGCGGCGGTGCTCATCGTGTTCGCCTCGACCGTCTTCGGCATCACTGCGCCGTCCGGGCTGGTGTGGTTCGCGTTCGTCGGCTCACTCGGCGCCACCGCGCTCGTCTACGCCATCGGCGGTGGGCGCGGCGCGTCGAGCCCGATGCGGCTCGCGCTGGCGGGCATCGCGATCCAGGCGGCCTTCGTCGGCGTCAACCAGGCGATGCAGGTGATCGACACCCACACGCTCGACCAGATGCGGTTCTGGCTGGTCGGCTCGCTCGCCAACCGGGACCTGGCCGCGCTCGGCGGCCTCGTGCCGTTCTTCGTGGTCGGCGTCGTGCTCGCGTTGCTGCTCGGCAGAGCGCTCAACGCCCTCTCGCTCGGCGACGACGCCGCCCAGGGGCTGGGCGCCAATCCGGCCGTCATCCGGCTCACGAGCATCGTCGCGGTCGGGCTTCTCGCCGCCACGGCGACGGCGGCCTGCGGGCCGATCGCGTTCGTCGGGCTGATGGTGCCGCACTTGGTCCGCCTGGTCGCGGGCCAGGACGAACGCTGGGTGCTCGGGCTGTCGGTGCTCGCCGCGCCCGTGGTGCTGCTCGGTTGTGACGTGCTGGGCAGGCTGCTCGCCAGCCCGGCCGAACTGCAGGTCGGTATCGTCACCGACATCGTGGGCGGGATCGTGTTCGTCTTGTTGGTCCGCCGGTTGAGGACGGTGAACCGGTGACCGCCCGCCGGGTCCGGCCTGCCGTCGTGATCGCCTGCCTGCTGCTGGCGACGGCCGCGCTCGTGGTGCTGTCCATCGGTACCGGCGACTACGCCCTGACACCGGGCGAGGTGCTGCGCACGCTCGCCGGGTACGGCACCAAGGGCGACTACCTCATCGTCACCGAGCAGCGGCTGCCACGGGTCCTGGTCGCCCTGCTCGTGGGCGTCGCGCTGGCCGTCGCGGGCGCGGTCTTCCAGACCCTCACGCGTAACCCGCTGGGCAGCCCGGACATCATCGGCTTCACTGCGGGCTCGGCCACCGGAGGGGTCGCCGCCATCGCCCTCATCGGGGCGGGCACGCTCACCGTGGCGCTCGGCGCGGTGGCCGGCGGCCTGCTCACGGGCGTGCTCGTGTCCGTGTTGTGCGGCAGCCGGGGGCTGCGCAGCGACCGGCTGGTGCTGGTCGGCGTCGGCGTGAGCACGGTGCTGCTCGGGGTCAACGCCTACCTGCTCACGCGCGCGACCGTCGAGGTCGCGGCACAGGCGGTCACCTGGCAGGTCGGCAACCTCGCGGGCCGCGACTGGAGCTACCTGCCGCCCATCGGCGCGGCGGTGCTGGTGCTCCTCCCGGTGGTGCTGCTCCACGGCCGGTCCCTGCGAATGCTCGAGATGGGCGACGAGACCGCCATCGGCATCGGTGTGGACGTCGACCGCGTACGGCGGGTGCTGTTCGTGGTGGCGGTCGGGCTCACCGCGGTCGCGGTGGCGACGGCGGGCCCGATCCCGTTCGTCGCGCTCGCCGCCCCGCAGCTGGCGAAGCGGCTCACCCGGCGGCCCGGGCCGAACCTGGTGCCCTCCGCGGCCATGGGAACCCTGCTGGTCGTCGCCGCCGACTACCTCGGCCAACGGCTGCTGGACTCCTCGCTGCTGCCGGTGGGCGTGGTGACCTCGGCGCTCGGCGGTGCCTACCTCGCGTGGTTCCTCGTGCTGGGCCGCCGTCCCGCCCGAGCCGTGTCGGCTGCACCGAGACCTCGCGTGCGGACGTCCCGCCGCCCGTGACGATGCCCTCGCCGGAAATCACTCCGCGGCAGAACACCGCTGCGTGAGTAGCTCATCGCGCATGGTGGCGTGACATCGAGCGGGATCGCGGATGAAACCGCTCCGTAACGACCCTGGTGCTGTTAACCACCTCGTTGGAGTGGCAGTATGCGTTGACTCGACCAGTTTGCATTACTAGGAGTGACACAGTGGCGCGTCGAACCAACCTCCGGGCGCTTGTCCTGCTCCCCGCACTGGCGCTCGCTGCCACCGTGGCGGGCTGCGCGGAAGAGGTCAACACCGGCGGGCAGTCCCAGGCCGGTGAAGAGGTCCAGCTCATCAACGAGGGCCAGCTCACCACCTGCACCCACCTGCCCTACCCGCCGTTCCAGTTCACCCAGAACGGCCAGACCGTCGGGTTCGACGTGGACATCGTGGACCTGGTCGCCAAGGACCTCGGAGTCGAGCAGTCGATCTTCGACACCAGCTTCGAGGGCATCGAATCGGGCCAGTCGTTCAACACCGGTCAGTGCGACCTGGCCGCCGCCGCCATCACCATCAACGACAAGCGCGACCGGGTGATGGACTTCTCGAAGGGCTACTTCGACGCCAACCAGGCGCTGCTCGTGAAGAAGGGCTCCGGCATCCAGGGCCTCGAGCAGCTCCGGGGCAAGACGCTCGGCGTGCAGCTCAGCACCACCGGCGAGGACTACGCCGAGCAGAACAAGGCCAAGTACGGCTACACCACCCGGCAGTTCGAGGACCTCGCGCTGCTGCAGACCGCGGTGAAGACCGGCCAGGTCGACGCGGCGATCAACGACAACTCCGTGCTCTACGACTTCGTCAAGCAGAACCCGGACACCGAGGTCACGGCCGAGTTCGAGACCGGCGAGCAGTACGGCATCGCCGTCAAGACCGGCAACGGTGCGCTGCGCGCGAAGATCAACGAGGTGATCGACCGGGCGAAGCAGGACGGCACCTACGACCGGATCTACGAGAAGTGGTTCGGCAAGAAGCCGCAGAGCAACTGATCGCAGCGGTGCCGGCCGGTGGCCACGCGTCACGTGACCGCCGGCCGGTGTGAAACAGTACTTGGTCAGTAGCCCACCGACTGCGTTTCGCCGGTGAGGAGCCGGGCACGGATCTGCCCGGCTCCTCGCCCGCGAGTTGTTTCGAGGAGTCAGACTCATGGCGATGTCGCGGCGTAAGCGCGCGCAGACATTCCGCGGTGTCCAGTACGGCGTGCTCGTGCTCGCTATCGTGCTCCTGGCGGTGTTCGCCGACTGGGGCCGGATCAGAGACGCCTTCTTCAACGTGGACGCGGCCTCGACCCAGCTCCCGGAGATCCTGACGACCGCGCTGGTCAACACGATCATCTACACGGCACTCGGGTTCGGGCTGGGGCTGGGCATCGGGCTGGTGCTCGCCCTCATGAAGCTGTCGTCGGTGGGGCCCTACCGCTGGATCGCGACGCTCTACATCGAGTTCTTCCGCGGCATTCCCGCGCTGCTGGTGTTCATCGCGCTCGGCTTCGGTGTGCCGCTGGCGTTCAACCTGCGGTTCGACATCTACTCGACCGCGGCCATCGCGCTCGGCCTGGTCGGCTCGGCCTACATCGCCGAAACGCTGCGGGCCGGCATCCAGGCGGTGCCGAAGGGTCAGATCGAGGCCGCGCGCTCGCTCGGCATGTCACAGGCCAGGACCACGGTCACCGTGGTGATCCCGCAGGCGTTCCGGATCATCCTGCCGCCGCTGACCAACGAGCTGATCCTGCTCACCAAGGACTCGTCGCTGATCTACCTGCTGGGCCTCGTGCGCGACGAGTACGAGCTGGCGAAGTTCGGCCGGGAAGGCCTGAACCAGACCAACTCGCTGACCCCGATCCTGCTCGCCGGCCTGTGCTACCTCATCATCACCGTGCCGCTCGGCTACCTCTCGCGGTACCTCGAGCGCCGGGGCGGCCGGAAGCAGGACGAAGGACTGAAGGTGACGGCATGAGCACCCATGGAGCGATGAGTGCGGATGGCGCGGTGAGTACCGACCCGATCGTCGAGGTGACCGGGCTGCACAAGGCGTTCGGCAGGCTCGAGGTGCTCAAGGGCATCGACATGACCGTCCGGCGGGGCGAGGTCGTGTGCATCATCGGCCCGTCCGGTTCGGGCAAGTCGACGCTGCTGCGCTGCGTGAACCTGCTCGAGGAGCCGAACTCCGGCAGCGTCGTGGTCAACGGTTTCGAGATGACCGATCCCGATGTCGACATCGACAAGGCCCGGCGCACGATCGGCATGGTCTTCCAGAGCTTCAACCTGTTCGGTCACCTCTCGGTGCTCGACAACCTCACCGTCGCCCAGCGCAAGGTCCTCAAGCGCGACAAGGCGGAGGCGGAGGCCATCGCCAGGGAGAACCTGCGCAAGGTCGGGCTCGAGGAGAAGGCCCACTCGATGCCGGACCAGCTCTCGGGCGGCCAGCAGCAGCGGGTGGCGATCGCCCGGGCGCTGTCGATGCAGCCCGCGGTGATGCTGTTCGACGAGCCGACCTCGGCGCTGGACCCGGAGCTCGTCGGCGACGTGCTCGCGGTGATGCGGCAGCTCGCGGTGGAGGGCATGACCATGCTCGTGGTGACACACGAGATGCAGTTCGCCCGTGAGGTGGCCGACAAGGTGCTGTTCATGGACGGCGGCGTCGTGGTGGAGCAGGGCCCGCCGGCGCAGGTGATCGGCGCGCCGGAACACGAGCGCACCCAGTCGTTCCTGCACCGCGTGCTCAACCCGGTGCACGTCGACGAGTAGCGCCGCACGGACAGTAGAGCCCTCGTCCCCCCGGCGGTCCCTCGACCAGGGAACCGATCGCGCTGTGCGACCGTCCGAGTACCGCAAGTACCACGGTCGGCGGTTGTGTCGGGTCGTCAAGATCGGCTTCGCTGGCCCGACACAGCAGCAGGAGAGGGGCGCGGGATGCCGGTGCGTCGCCGTCTCACCGGACGCGAGAACGGAGAGGCCGAGGTCGGTCACCCGGAGCCGGATGCGCCGCCGCGACCGTTCAACCCGTTCGATCCCGACTCGGAACCGCATTACGTGGTGGACGCCGCGGAGCTGCTGCGTCCGTTCACCGAGACCGGCCCCACGGGCCTGCTGCGGTGGCGGAAGCAGTCGACGAACGCGCCGATCGTGCAGCTGGAGAACGCCTACATCCGGGGCCGGTTCGACCTGCGCGGAGCCGACTTGCAGTACCTGTTCCGCTTCGAGCGGTGCTGGTTCGAGGAATCGCCGGACGTGCGCGAGGCGAACCTGCTCGGCCTCGTGTTCCGGCGCTGCCGGCTGCCGGGGCTGAAGGCACGCAACATCCGCAGCCGCAACGACGTGCGGCTCATCAACTGCCTGGTGGAGGTCGACGCCGGCAGCGTCGACGGGGAGACCACGGTGCGGCGCGGCGACGGAGCCGAGCGCGGCATGCCCGACGCGGCCGTCAACCTCACCGACGGCGTCGTCGAGGGTTCCGTGGTGCTGACGCGGACCAAGATCGTCCACCCTCGCGGCAAGGCCGTGCACGCCGACCGGCTCGTGGTGACCGGCGCGCTACTCGCGTACCGGCTGGAGGCCGACGGCGAGGTGCGCATCCCCGGCCTGCGCACGGGCGGCAACGTCAACTTCTCCGGTGCGCAGCTGAGCAACCCGGGCGGGTTCGCGCTCAACGGCAACGGGGTCCGGGTCGGTGGCAGCCTGCTGTGCGAGGTCGACAGTTTCGGCGTGCGCACGAAGCCGCGCCGGTTCTCCGCCGACGGCATGCTGTACATGCCGAGCCTGAACGTGTCCGGGGACATCAACTTCCGGGGCGCCCGGCTCAACATGGCCCAGTCCGGCGAGCTGGTGGTCGACGCGTGGAAGACCGGCGACTGGTACGTCGACCCGCGGCCGGCGCTGATCGCCGACCGGCTGCACGTCGAGGGCAACGTGGAGCTCTCCGACCAGCTCGACGTCACGGGCACGATCCGGCTGGTCAACGCACACGTGGGCGGGTCGCTGCGGCTGGCGGATTCCCACATCCGCGTGCTGCCCAGCCAGCAGCCGCCGTACCGGGACCGGGCGGTGCACCTGGACGGCAGCGAGATCAACGGCGACCTCGACGGCAAGCGCATGCGGGCGGAGGGCCAGGTCCGGCTCGCCGACGTCACCGTGCGCGGGAACGTGCTCATCAGCGACGCTGTGTTCGCCCACCCAGCCCGCGACGTGGTGTCCGCCCGGCGCAGCCGGGTGTCGGGAAACCTGCAGCTGCGGCGGTGCTCGGTGGAGGGGACGCTGCGGCTGATGGGCATGACCGTCGGCGGCAGCATCGACCTGCGCGGCACCGACGTGACCCGGCCGGAGATCACCGACGCGGGCAGCTGGGCGGTGGACCTGCGGTCGGTGCAGGTGGCCAGGAGCGTGCTGCTCACCGCCGACCGGGAACGGCCGTTCCGGGTGCGCGGCGGCGTGACCATGGACGGTGCCGTCGTGCAGCGCCAGCTCGACCTGACCGGGGCGGAGCTGCACGGCCCGCCACGGGAGAACCCGACACCGCACGAGGTCGACGAGTCGGTCGCGCTCGACGCGGGCGACACGAGCGCCGACGAGTTCGTCCTCGCGCCGGACGTGCCGCCGCGGGGCAAGGTCGTCCTGCAGCGTTCCCGGTGCGGCACGCTGAACGACACCGAGGCGCTGTGGCACGCCCAGGGTGGGCTGGTGCTCGAGGACTTCCGCTACGACGGTCTCGCCACGCCCATCGAGCTCGACGACGACGTGACCGTCCGGAAACGGCTGGCGCTGCTGCACGATGCGATCCGCGGCTACCGGCCGGGGCCCTACGACCAGTTCGCCGCCATGCTGCGGGCCTGCGGAAACGAGGAGCACGCCGACACGGTGCTGCTCAAGAAGCAGCAGTACCGCTACGAGTCGCTCGCCAAGGGCCACCGCTTCCTCGGCGGCGGGGTCCGGCTGTGGAGCTGGTTGCAGCGCTGGATGGTCGGCTACGGCTACCGGCCGGTGCGCGCGCTGGCGTGGCTGGTGGTGCTCCTGGTGGCGGGCAGCCTGTGGTTCGGGTTGCGCAGTGACGACTGCACCACCGACACCGAGCGGTTCGAGGTGATCGGCGAGCGCTGCGCGGTGAACCGGGACGACACCGGCCTGGAGTGGAACCCCGTCCTCTACACCGCCGACCTGCTGGTGCCCATCGCCGACTTCGGCAACAAGGGCCGCTGGTACATGGCCGACGAGGACAAATGGGTCTCCACCGGGTTCACCGCGATGGGCTGGGTGCTCGCCACCACGGTCGCGGCCGGTGTCACCCGCACATTGCGCCGCAACGGTTCGTGAGCCAAGATCCACGGCCATGGCTGCACCGGACGCGCAGGGCGAGATCGACGTCGACGCACCCGCCGAGCGGGTCTACGCGCTCGTGAGCGACCCGGGTGTGCTGGCCGAGCTGGCGGGCGAGTATCACGGCCACCGCTGGCTCGGCGGTGCCACCGAGGCCAGGCCGGGGGCGCGGTTCCGCGGCCACAACCGCAACGGATTCCGGCGGTGGAGCACCACGTGCACGGTCACCGATGCCGAGGAGGGCAGCCGGTTCGCGTTCGAGGTGACGTTCGGCCCGTTGCGCATCTCCCGCTGGCAGTACGACCTCGAACCGCGCGACGGCGGGTGCCGGGTCGTCGAACGCACCTGGGACCGGCGGCCGGACTGGTTCCGCACCGTCACCGGGCCGGTGCTGGGCGTCCGGGACCGGGCGGCGCGCAACCACGCCAACATTCAGACCACGCTGACGCGGCTCAAGGCCCGCGCGGAGTCGTAACGTCGCAGCGCACGGCCGCGATGAGCTGGTGTCGTCCCCTTCCGACCCGGAAAGCCTGGCACCGCCCATGCGACTTGCCGCCTCGATCGTCGCCGCCCTCCTGCTGGCCGGACTGTGCGCGGGTTGCGCGGACGAACCGGAACCGCGGCCGACGTCCGGCTCGACCAGCTCCACGCTGTGGAAGACCGGCACCCGGCTGCCGACGGTCACGCTGACCGAACCGGCGAGCGGGCCGGTGCGCGACCGCAGCTGACCGGGCACGGCGAACATCACATCGCTCTGCCGGGGGTAATGCCTTCGCCGCGGGCACACCGGCGGGCCACGGCGCGTTGACTGGAGGCGTGAGTGTCTCGACAACGCGGCAGAACGTCCGGGCGCCCGAGCTCGCCGGAAGGGACTGGCTGAACACGGGTGGCGACCGCATCCGGCTCGCCGACCTGCGCGGCAAGATCGTCTTGCTCGACTTCTGGACCAGCGGCTGCATCAACTGCCTGCATGTACTCGACGAGCTGAAGCCGATCGAGGACGAGTTCGCCGACGTGCTCGTCACCATCGGGGTGCATTCGCCGAAGTTCCCGCACGAGGGCGAGCGCGCCGCGATCGAGGCGGCCGTCGAGCGCTACGGCGTGCGGCACCCGGTGCTGAACGACCCCGACATGGCCACGTGGCAGCAGTACGCGGTGAAGGCGTGGCCGACGCTCGTGGTGATCGATCCGGAGGGCTACGTCGTGCACGTGGCCGCGGGCGAGGGACACGGTGAGGCGCTGCGCCGGGTGATCGCCGGCCTGGTCGCCACCCACGACGACAAGGGCACGTTGCGCCGGGGCGGTAGCCCGTACGTGCCCGCCGAGCAGGCCGCCACCGAACTGCGGTTCCCGAGCAAGGCCGTCGTGACGGCCTCGGGCCGGGTCCTGGTGGCCGACACCGCCAACCACTCGATCGCCGAGTTCGCCTCCGACGCCGAGACGCTCGTACGCCGCTTCGGCAGCGGGGCCCGCGGCGACCTCGACGGCGCCTTCGACATCGCCCGGTTCGCCGAGCCGTCCGGCCTGGCGCTCCTGCCGGAGCACGTCGCCGAGCGCGTCGGCTACCACCTCGTCGTGGCCGACACCGCCAACCACAAGTTGCGCGGCATCGACCTGCGCAACGGGAGCGTCACCACGGTAGCGGGCACCGGCGCGCAGTGGCGCGACGGCACGGACTCCGGCCCCGCGCTGGAGGTCGACCTGACCAGCCCGTGGGACGTGCGCTGGTGGGACGCCGTCGACGGCGTGGTGGTCGCGATGGCGGGCAACCACACGCTGAGCGTGTTCGACCCTGTCGAGCGCACCATCCGCCGGTTCGCGGGCACCACGGTCGAGGGACTGCGGGACGGAGCGGTCACCGAGGCGTTCTTCGCGCAGCCGTCGGGGCTCGCCGTCGGCCGCGACCGGTTGTGGCTCGTCGACGCGGAGACCTCGGCGCTGCGGTGGATCGAGCGCTCCGGCACCGGCCCGGCGGACTTCACCGTCTACACCGCCGTGGGCAGCGACCTGTTCTCCTTCGGCCACCGTGACGGCAAGGCCGCCCACGCGCTGTTGCAGCACCCGCTCGGCGTCGCGCTGCTGCCGGACGGCTCGCCGGCGATCGCCGACACCTACAACGGCGCCGTGCGCCGCTACGACCCGGCCGTGGGCGAGGTGAGCACGCTCGCCAAGGACCTCGCCGAGCCGGCGGGACTCGTGGTGACCGACTCCGGGGTCCTGGTTGTCGAGACGGGCGCGCACCGGCTGTCGCCGCTGGACGCGAGCGAGACCGCCCAGGTGGACGGTGACGCGCTGGCCGTGCGCAGGCCGCCGACGCTGCTCGCGCCCGGCGCGGTGGAGTTCTCCGTGGTGTTCGTGCCGCCGCCCGGCGAGAAGCTGGACGACCGGTTCGGGCCTTCCACCCGGCTCGAGATCAGCGCGTCGCCGCCGGGGCTGCTGGCGGAGGGAACGGGCAGTGGCACCGACCTCTCCCGCACGATCCGGATCGCCGAGGGCTACACCGAGGGGGTGCTGCAGATCGTCGCGCAGGCGGCCAGCTGCGACACCGACGCCGAGCATCCGGCCTGCCGCGTCACCAGACAGGACTGGGGAGTGCCGATCCGGGTCGATGCGAGCGGAGAAGGCAGCCTTCGTCTTGTCATGGCGGGAAACCCCGCGACGTAGCATTGGACGCGTGTCTGACCCCAAAGAATCCGTGAGCCCGGACGCGAAGCTCGAAATTCAGATGTTGCACGACCGGGTGCTCGTGCGGGTGCCTGCCGAGGACGGCGAACGTCGCAGCAGTAGCGGCATCGTCATTCCGGCGACGGCGCAGGTGGCTCGCCGCCTGACCTGGGGCAACGTCCTCGGTGTCGGCAACAACGTGCGCAACGTCAAGGTCGGCAACCGGGTGCTGTTCAACCAGGAGGACCCGCTCGAGGTCGAGATCCAGGGGGACGCCTATCTGGTGATGCGGGAGCGCGACATCCACGCCATCGCTAGCGAACGTACGGAGCACGGCACAGGCTTGTACTTGTAGGCGGCGCCGACCGTGGGGAGGGGCTGGTGCACGAGGAACATGACCGGCCGCGGTGGGACGGTGATCCCGGCTCGCCCCCGGACCCCGACTGGCCCGAGGCCGGGCCCCTGTCCCACGAACCGGCGTGGCCGAACGATCCGGCCGCCCACCGCGACGATGTCCCCGCGGCGTTCTCCGCATACCCCGCCCTCCGGTACGGCGACGAGGCGGAGGGCCTCGCCGCCGACCTGCTCGAGCCGCGCGGGCCCACCGCGCCGCCTCCCGGTAGGCGGGTGCGCCGGGGCATCGGCATCGCGTTCATGGTCTTCGGCGGTTCGGCCGCGGTGTTCGTGCTGCTGTACCTGCTCGACCTGCTGATGAGCATCGGGGACGTCCCCCGCGGGGTCACGGTGGCGGGCGTGGAGGTCGGCGGCATGAGCCGGGCGGCGGCGGAGAGCACCTTGCGGCGTGAGCTGCAGCCCCGGCTCACCGATCCGCTGCCGGTGCGCGCCGGCGACGTCAGCGCGCGGCTCGACCCCACCAGCGCCGGGCTCGGTCTGGACTGGGCCGGCACGGTCGAACGGGCCGGCAGCCAGCCGCTGAACCCGCTCACGCGACTCACGTCGTTCTTCGTCACGCGCGAGGTCGGCGTCGCCGCCACGACCGACGACGAGCGGCTGCGTGCCGCGCTCGGCACCCTCGCGACCGAGCGGATCAACCACGGGGTCACCGAGGGCGGCGTGGGCTTCCGGGCGGTGGCGGGCGGCGACGGTGCGGTGCGCCCCTACGCCATCCAGCCACGCCAGGGGCAGTGGCTCACCGACTTCGACGCCGCGATGGCTGCGGTGAAGGCCGGCTGGCTGACCGAGGACGCCGTCACCGTGCCCGTGCACGTCACCCCCGCGCGGACCTCCCCCGCCGGGGTGCGAGAGGCGCTCGATCGCACGCGGCCCCTGGTCTCCGGACCGGTCACGGTGCGGGGTGCCGGCAGCACCGTCGCGCTGACACCGAAGCAGATCGGCGACGCGCTGCGCTACACGCCCATCGGGGACGGCGACCTCCGCATGGACCTCGACCGCGCGTCGCTGGAGCGGATCCTGTCGCCGCGCCTGCGCGGTACCGAGCAGCAGGCGGCCGACGCACGCATCGTCTTCGCGAGCTCCGGCCCGTCGGTCGCGCCGGCCGAACCGGGCCGGGACATCGACTGGCAACGCACGTTCGCCCCGTTCTTCCAGGTCGCCGGTCGGCAGCAGGACCGCGTGCTGCCCGTGGTCTACAACGTCCGCAGTCCCGGGGTGAGCACCCAGGAGCTGGCCTCGCTCGGCATCAAGGAGGTCGTCGGCGAGTTCACCACCGATGGGCTCGAGGGCGCCGTGGCGCAGAACGTCGAGACCATTGCCGCCGCCGTCAACGGTGCCGTCGTGCGGCCCGGCGAGACGTTCAGCCTCGATGCCCGCACCGGGTCGCGGACCGCGTCCCAGGGCTACGTCACCGCGCCACTGCACGAGGACGGCAGCGGACCGCCGGTGATCGGCGGTGGCGTCTCCCAGTTCACGAGCACGCTGTACAACGCCGCCTACCTCGCGGGTCTCGGCGACGCCGGGCACACCCACCACACCCACTACGTCGACCGCTACCCGCCCGCCCGCGACGCGGTGTCGCTGCGGGACGACGGCTCCAGCGTCGACTTGTCGTTCACCAACGACCTCGCCCGCGGTGTCGCCGTGCAGGCGTTCACGGACGGCGACTCGGTGACCGTGCGGATCTGGGGCACCAGGCAGTACCGGGTGGAGAGCTCGACGGGTCCGCGCACCGACATCGAAGCTCCGCCCGTGGACCGGCAGCTGGACGCCTCGTGCACACCGTCGCCGGGCGCGGAGGGCTTCACGGTGTCGGACACGCGGGTGCTCTACGACGTGGGCACCGGCCGCGAGGTGCGCCGGGAGACCCAGGCCGTGCGGTACGAACCGGTGGTGCGGGTGGTGTGCGGGCCACCGCCGACGAGCCCGGAGGAGCCCGAGCCGACACCGCCCGACGACCCCACCGGGACTCCGCCCGAGGAGCCGCCGCGGCCCGGACCGCCGGCGTCGCCGGATTCCCCCGGCCGGCCCGGCACCTCGGAGCCTCCGGAGACCTCTGACGAGCCGGAGACGTCGGACGCGCCGGAGAACTCGCGTACCTACTCGCAGACCCAGCCGCCACCGGAGACGTCCGAGCCTCCCGAGACGACGGAGCCCTCCTCGGAGGTCTCCGAGCCCACGGAGCCTCCGGACACGGACGACGAGTCGGCGGAGGAGCAGGACGTCACCGTCGACCAGGACGGGTAGCGACCGGGTCGTGGGCACGCAAATCGGCCGGCCGCCGAGCAGCACCGATGAACGGTGCGCCGACGGCCGGCCGATCCGAATCAGCTCGGGTGGTCGTCTACGAGGTCAGCACGCCCTGGCTGGACGCGTCGGTCCACGCGCCGACCGGGTTGGCTAGGTACGGAGCTTTCTCCGGTTCCTGCCGTACAAACCGGCGACCAGGGAGACGCCGATGGCGGCGACGACGAGCTGCGTGATGAACTCCAGCCAGTCCCAGCCGTCGGTGTCGGCGTAGCCGAGGCCACGAGCGATCGCGGTGCCGATGAACGCGGCCGCGATGCCGACCAGAATGGTCAGCCAGATCGGGATGCCCTGCTTACCGGGCGCGATGAACCTACCCAGTACACCGAGTACCAGTCCGACCAGAATCGCCGAGATGATTCCCGAGACAGCCATGGTCCTCCACTCCTGTTCCGTGTCAGCGGATGACGCATGGTGTGTACCCAACTCGCGGTATCGTAACCAGTCCACTGAGTACAAAACGGGCACTCCGGCCGCGGCAAGCGCGGCCGAAGTGCCCGTTCGTCGCAGGTCAGCGGTTGATCAGAACGCCGCCTCGTCGATCTCCATCAGGTCGTTGTCGGCGGCCTCGACGATCGCCCTGCGGGCGGTGAGCTCCGGCAGCACGGTCTTGGCGAAGAACGACGCCACGGCCACCTTGCCCTGGTAGAACGCGGTGTCCTTGCCGGCGGCGCCCGCGTCGAGCTTGCCGAGCGCGATCTCGGCCTGCTTGAGCAGCTGCCAGCCGACGAGCAGGTCGCCCGCCGACATCAGCAGCCGCACGGTGTGCTGACCGACCTTGTAGATGTTCTTGACGTCCTCCTGGGAGGAGGTCAGGTAGCCGATCATCGCGCCGAGCATGCCCTGGACGTCGTCCAGCGCCTGCTTGAGCAGCTCGCGCTCCCGCTTCAGCCTGCCGTTGCCGGCCTCCGACTCGATGAACTTGGTGATCTCCCCCGCGATGTAGGTCAGTGCCTTGCCCTTGTCGCGGACGATCTTGCGGAAGAAGAAGTCCATCGACTGGATGGCCGTGGTGCCCTCGTACAGCGAGTCGATCTTCGAGTCGCGGATGTACTGCTCGATGGGGTAGTCCTGCAGGAAGCCCGAGCCACCGAGGGTCTGCAATGACTGGATCAGCTGCTCACTCGCGCGCTCGGAGCCGACGCCCTTGACGATCGGCAGCAGCAGGTCGTTGACGCGCTCGGCGAGGTCGAGCGAGTCCTCATCGCCTTCCTGCGTCCACACCTGGTCCTGGAACGACGCGGTGTAGAGGTACACCGCGCGCAGGCCCTCGGCGTAGGCCTTCTGCAGCATCAGCGACCGGCGCACGTCGGGGTGGTGCGTGATGGTGACGCGCGGCGCCGTCTTGTCGGTCTGGCGGGTGAGGTCGGGGCCCTGCACGCGCTCCTTGGCGAACTCGAGCGCGTTGAGGTAACCGGTGGACAGCGTCGCGATGGCCTTCGTGCCCACCATCATGCGGGCGTACTCGATGACCTGGAACATCTGCGCGATGCCGTTGTGCACCTCGCCGAGCAGCCAGCCCTTGGCGGGCGTGCCGTGCTGGCCGAAGGTGAGCTCGCAGGTGGTCGAGACCTTCAGGCCCATCTTGTGCTCGACGTTGGTCACGAAGACGCCGTTGCGCTCACCGAGCTCACCGGTATTGGTGTCGAAGTGGTACTTCGGCACGAGGAACAGCGACAGGCCCTTGGTGCCGGGCTTGGCCTCGATGCCGGGGCCCTCGGGACGGGCCAGCACCAGGTGCATGATGTTCTCGGTCATGTCCTGGTCGGCCGAGGTGATGAACCGCTTGACGCCCTCCAGGTGCCAGGAGCCGTCCTCCTGCTTGACGGCCTTGGTGCGGCCCGCGCCGACGTCGGAGCCGGCGTCCGGCTCGGTGAGCACCATGGTGGCGCCCCACGCGCGTTCGATCATGATGCGAGCCCAGCGCTTCTGCTCCTCGGTGCCGTTGCGGTCGAGGATCATCGCGAAGTTCGGGCCGGCCATGTACATGAACAGGGCAGGGTTGGCGCCGAGGATCAGCTCGGCCGCGGCCCACTGCACCGTCGGGGGCAGGCCGAAGCCGCCCAGCTCGTTGGTGAGGCCGAGCCGCCACCACTCGCCGTCCCAGAGCTGCTGGTAGCTCTTCTTGAACGACTCCGGCAGCGTGGCGGAGAAGGTCTTCGGGTCGTACACCGGCGGGTTGCGGTCGGCGTCCACGAAGGACTCGGCCAGCGGTCCCACGGCGAGGTTGTTCAGCTCGGACAGCACGCCGCGGGCGGTCTCCTCGTCGGATTCCGCCAGCACGCCCTTGCCGAGACGCTCCTGGACGCCGAGGACCTCGAAGAGGTTGAACTCGAGGTCTCGCACGTTGCTCTTGTAGTGGCCCATGTCGTCGCTCCGTACGGGTTGTTCGGGTTTCCGGCTGGGACCTCCAGGTGGACTGCAACTCCTGCCCTACTCGCCGGTAACATCAGGATATTACCTGTCGGTAACCGACGGCAAGGGTGGTCCCCCGAATTGCGGCCCGCGCGAGCTCGTCCAGGCAGCCGGCTATGCCGCCTGGATCACCGTGTCTGCGGTTCCGGTCACCGTGTCTGCCGTTCCGGTAGCCGTGTCTGCCGTTCCGGTAGCCGTGTCTGCGGTTCCGGTAGCCGTGTCGGCCGTCCAGGGTGACCGGCGGCGTCTCAGACCTGCGTGTTCGGGGCCGGTACCGCGTCCCGCGCGGGTGCGCCGCCGTCCTCGGGCCGGGGAATCAGGATTCCCGCACGGAACGCCTTGGTGACCGCGTGGGTGCGATCGCGTGCCGAGAGCTTGCGCAGGATGCTCTTGACGTGCGTCCGCACCGTCTCGACGGACAGGAACAGCGTCTTGGCGATCGCCGAGTTCTCCAGCCCCTCGGCCACGAGCTGCAACACCTGGTACTCGCGCCGTGAGAGCGGCATCTGCGGCCGGTGGGCGGAGGTCAGCGCCCCACTCGATCCGGCGGGCTGCCGCTTCGGCCGGGCGGTCAGCGCCGCAAGGGACGGGTCGGTGTAGCGGCGCTCGGCGTGGGCGCGGCGGATCGCCTCGGCCAACCTGCGCGGGTCGGCCGCGCGCGGCACCATGGCGTGCGCCCCGGCGGCGGCCGCCGTGGACAGGAACTGTGCCGTCCGATGAGTCTCGCGCACCAGCACCACGATGACCAGCGCCGGATCGCCCTCGCACAGCAGCCTGACCAGGTGACAGTGCGGGTCGAACCCCGAGTCGACGATGACGATGTTCGGCCGGAGCTGCTCGCACAGCTGCAAGGACGCGTGGTGGGTGGCCGCGTGGCCGATCCACTGCAGTCCCGGAGTGCGGCTGACCAGCACGTTCAGCCCCTCCCGGAAGATCGGCACGGGGTCGAGTGCCGCAACCGTCAGAGCCCTTGTCGCCGCGGCTCCGAGACCCGGCGCCTGCCGGGCCTTGTCCATGCTGTGCGCCATTACCACTCCGTCTCCCGCACGCCACCCCAGGCGCGTTCGCTCACCGTGTCTCCACGGCCCCCCGGTGAGGTCTTCCTCGTCCCTTCCCCTGCTGGGACTCGCGAGATCCGACCCCGTGACGCTTTGGACGCCTATTCATTCAATCCATGACGGAGTGTGCACCGAATGTGGCTAGCTCGCTGACCGGACACACAGACGTGCGAACTCGATTGCGAAATCCGCGGGTGTCCAGTGGGCGTTGAGCCCGCTCGGATTGGGC
Source organism: Prauserella oleivorans (assembly GCF_042685745.1). Classification (NCBI taxonomy): domain Bacteria; kingdom Bacillati; phylum Actinomycetota; class Actinomycetes; order Pseudonocardiales; family Pseudonocardiaceae; genus Prauserella; species Prauserella oleivorans. The sequence goes on from NZ_JBHUNT010000001.1 coordinate 912,936, forward strand.
AACACCCACACCGGAACCCCGCTGACCTGGTGATCTTGTTCGCCGACGACGGCCTTGGGCTTGCCGAACGCCGTCCGGTAGGCCGTGATGCCGACCACGGCGAGCCAGCGCGGGCGGTACCGGTCGAGCTTGCGGGCGAGCTCGTCGGCGCCCGCGCGTAGCTCCTCGACGGTCAGTTCGTCGGCCCGCGCTGTGGTCCTCGCCACGAGATTGGTGATGCCCAGGCCGTAGTCGAGGAGCCGGTGCTGCTCGCTCGGGTCCAGTTGCCTGGGGGTGAAGCCGCCCGCGTGCAGGGCGGCCCAGAAGCGGTTGCCCGGCCGGGCGAAGTGGTAGCCGGTCGCGCCGGAATACAGGCCCGGGTTGATGCCGCAGAACAGGACGTGCAGTCCGGGTGCGATGACGTCGTCGATCGTGCGGCCGTGTGCGGCCGCGAGCTGCGCTTTCGTAGGACGGTCCGGCATGGCCGCAGTGTGACCGTTCACGGCGCCGGGTAAGCGTGCTGCATGCCCAGTCGCGTCATCGCCGTCGTCGTGGACAGTGCGCGGCCCGCCGAGCTCGCGGCTTTCTGGCGGGACGCCCTCGGCTACCCGGCCCCGCGCCACTGGCGGGATGCCGATGGCGCCGAGTACGTCCAGCTCGACGGTTCGCCGCCCCTGCTGTTCCAGCCCGTTCCCGAGGCGAAGGCGGGCAAGAATCGCCTGCACCTCGACCTCGCCCCCGGCGAGGGCGGGGATCAGGACACCGAGGTCCGGCGGCTGGTCGGGCTCGGGGCGACAGTGCTGTCCGACGAATCCCGCCACCCGTGGGTGGTGCTGGCCGATCCCGAGGGCAACGAGTTCTGCGTGTTGCCGCCGCCGTGAAGCCGGGGGTGGCGTAACGGGCCGCTGCCTGCGTACGCTATGTGATCCGCCACACACAACGGCATCAAGGGGGATGACGTGGACCTGGCGTTGGTCATCGGCCTTGTCGTGCTGCTCCTCATGGCCGCGACCGCAACGGTCGCGTGGGAAGACCGGCGTGCGGCACGGCGGCACGCCCGGCAACGACAGGCCCGGCTGGCTGCCATGGGCGAGGTTGATCCCCTCGCGCCGGCCAGGTTGCACGCCCGGCTGCAGGAGCGCCCGCCGAACTGAGCAGCGCGAGCGCCAGCGCGGCGACGATCCAGCCGAGCAGCGCGCCCAGGGTGTTGGCCATGAGGTCGTCGACGTCGAAGATGCGGTAGGCGAACGGGGCGGTGCCGAAGTTGGCCGTGACCTGGCAGATCTCGACCAGCAGCGACAGTCCGAACCCGAGCAGCGTCGCCGCCACCACCCCGAGCTTCCACCGGGCCCGGCCGAACAGCCCGAGCGGCACGAACAACAGCACGTTCATGGCGAGCTGCTGGAACGTCTGCGTGAAGAGCGCCTCGCTCGCCGGCTGGTCGTGCTTGGTCAGCTCGATGCCGACATCGGAGACCCACTGGAACGGCACCGGCTGCACCACCTGCTCCAGCGGGGCTGTCCCCGGTCCGGGCAGCGGCAGGAACACCACCGCCAGGGCAAGGCAGGCGTACAGCGTGACCGCGGCCGTGCCGGCGAGCCGCCTCGGCAGCACCCGGCCGAAGCGCGCGTACTGACTGAGCAGCTGAGGGATCACCACGGTCCCCCAGATCACGAGAAAGCCGAGGAGACCGTAGCCGAGTGCTGTCTGCTGTGCCCACGTCATGACAACGACGCTATGGATCACGGCCGCGGCGAACCTCGGTCTAAAAGCCGCTGGTCGGTGCCCTCCTCGGCCATTCGGCCGACGGCCGTCCGGCGGTTCCCGTTTCACCAAGACCGCACGCGCCCTCCTGCGCGACACTGAGCGCATGCCGACATGGGACGACGTGGTCGCCTTCGCCGCCGAACTGCCCGAGGTCGAGGAGTCGACGTCGTATCGCACTCCCGCGCTGAAGGTCGCGGGCAAGGGCTTCGCCCGCCTCCGGACCGAAGCCGAGGGCGGGCTGATGCTGATGTGCGGGCTCGACGAGAAGGAGGCGCTGCTGGCCTCGGGTGATCCGGCCTTCTACACGACACCGCACTACGACGGCTACGGCGCGATCCTCGTCGACCTCGAGCGCGTGGACGAGGACCAACTGCGCGAGCTCATCGAGGACGCGTGGCGGATCAAGGCGCCCGCTCGACTCCGGAAGGTCCGGGGCGGCTGAGAGGCCGGTGGCGGGCGAACCACGTGATGTAGGCGCGCTGCCACGGCGCCTCGACGGCGCGGCGGTGGTAGTTGCGCCGGGTCCAGCGGAGCGCCTCGCCCGGGGACAATCCGCTCAGCGTCGCCAGGCACGCGATGGCCGTGCCCGTGCGCCCGAGACCACCGTGGCAGGCGATCTCCACTGCCTCGCCGTTCCTCGCGCGCTCATGCAGGTCGACGAGCGCGTCCGCGGCCGCGTTCCAGTCGCTCGGCAGCCAGCCGTCGACCCAACGGACCCACTCGTGCGGCCAGGTCAGCGACGCGTCGTGCCTGCGCCGGAGGACGCCGGCGCCGAGATACAGACCGAAGTCCGGCGGGGGTCCACCCGGCCACGGGCGGCGGAGCCCCCGGCCGCGCACCCACACGCCGTCGGGCAAACGGACGGCTCCCTCGAGCACGCGTGCCGTCATGCCTCGATTGTGCTGACGGTCGCGGTACCCGCCACCGGTCACGTCGGCGAAACCTGTTCGCGCTGCGCGTAACGCGTGTACGTGATGCCGCCCGCGAAAGTCCTCGCCTCGAGCAGTGTCAGATTCCGCGGGGCGGTGCCGTCGGGGAACAGCCGGCGGCCCCGGCCCTGCACGACCGGGTAGACGAACAGCCGGTACTCGTCCACCAGTCCGGCATCGATGAGCGCGTGGCAGAGCGTGATGCTGCCGGTGACCACGATGTCGAGGCCCGGGCGCACCTTGAGTGCGCGGACCTCCGCAACCGGATCGCCGGAGAGCACCGTGGTGTTCTGCCAGCCCGGGTCCGACATCGTGGTGGAGACGACGTACTTGCTCACCTGGTCGAGGTAGGCGGTGATGCCGGTGCGGTCGTCGGCCTGTCGGGGCCAGTAGCCGCGAAGGTCCTCGAACGTCCGGCGCCCGACGAGGAACGCGTCCGCCCGGCTGTCCTGCCGGCGCGTCTCGGCGAGCAGTTCCGTGTCGTCGGCTCCGGCTTGTGGCTCGAACCAGTCGTCGAGCATCTCGATGGACCCGTCCACGGTGACGTTCTGGGTGATCGCGAGCGTGCGCACGGTTGCCTCCCTCCGGAGCGACGGCGCCTGCCCTTACCGACCGCCTTCGCGGGCGGAACTCATCGCGTCCGGCGGACGACGGCCAGGGTCTTGTCGTCGTGCCGCTTGGCGCGGGGCAACGCGGCACCGTCGGGGTCTGTGTCGGCTTCCCAGCGTTGGCATCGGTCGAGCACGCCGGCCAGCGCGGCACTGTCGGCACCGGCGAGTTCGGGCCAGTCGTCGAGACCGAGGTGCCGCATGGTGCGGTACGCGCCGTCGGTGGCCAGCACCGCCCACGGGACGGCGCCGGCGTCGCGCGACCAGCCGAGTGCGTGGGCGGCCGCTGCGGGGTCGGCCTCCGCGATCCAGTAGCCGCCGTCGCGGTTGCGCAGCCGGGTCAGCTCGCGGTGCAACTCCCGCAAGAGGCGCCGGTGTTCGGTGTCGTACCCCGTTCCGGCCGCGAGTCGCTCGCGGTAGCGCAGCCACGGCTCGACGCGGAGCCGGTCCATGCGGTCGTCGGTCAGCGATTCGCCCGGCCACACCAGGAGGTTGTCCCCGAGCATGAGCACGTCGACGCGCTCGTCGAGCGCGCGCAGGATGGTGACGGTGCTGGACGGCGACTCGCCCGGGACGAGGCCGAGCTCGGCGGCGGTGGCGGCGATGCCGTCGGCAAGGGTCGCGCGGAGGTCTGCATCGGGCCGCGTGGCGAGCGTGTCGCGGAGGTGGCCGCCGAGCCGGTCGGCGTAGGTGGACGCGGGCACGTCGAGCGGGATGAACGCCGATGACCCGTCCAGCACGACGACGGCGTGCTCGGTGGTGAAGACCCGGTCGTCGCCGGCGTTGCCGGGCGGCAGGCGGGCGGTCGTGATGCGAATCCGCATGGCGGCCAATGGTGCCAGCGGCAACGACACGCCACGACGGATTCAGCCGGCGACCTCGTCGAGGAGTTCCAACAGGGCCGCCGCGATGGTGTCCGGATGCGCGCGGGTGCGAGGTGATGGAGACCGTCGAGGTCCGTGGCGGCGGCCGGGAAGCCGGCCGGCCAGGGGACGCATGGCGACGGCTCCAGGAAGGGGCTGTGCACGAGCACGAGGGTGGCCGCGCACATGGCCGGTGAGGCTACCGCGTCGTGCTTGGCGCGAGCACGACCACCGAGAGCACGAGCAGGCAGAGCAGGCCGAGCATCAGCAGCATGGCTTCGCCGGTGACCGACCACGCGGCCACACCGGCCACGGCGAGCACGGAGGCTCCGCCGATGGCTGACTTCATCTGGACACTCCAGCTGTGTCGGGGGCGATGGGGACCGCCGGGACTATCGACACGACGTGCGCCCGCGTTATCAACTCGTGACCGTTCTTGGGCTTGGTCACAGGTGATTGTTCAGTCTCTGCTGTACTGTTTCGCGCATGCTGACCTGTGAGGCGCGGGAGTCGGCGCTGGCCCGGCTCGGGCGCGCACTGGCCGACCCCACGCGATGCCGGATCCTGGTGGCGCTGTTGGACGGTGTCCGGTACCCGGGCCAACTGGCCGTCAAGCTGGGGCTGTCCCGCTCCAACGTGTCGAACCACCTGGCCTGCCTGCGTGGCTGCGGCCTGGTGGTGGCGGCCTACGAGGGCAGGCAGGTTCGGTACGAGCTCGCGGACGCCCACCTCGCCCGGGCGCTGACCGAGCTGCTCCAGGTGGTGCTCGCCGTCGACACCGCCCAGCCGTGCGTGGACGACGCGCCGGCCACCGCTGCGGAAGCGGCCCGACCATGACCGAGGAGGTGCGGACCGGGTGCGTGGACGCCTGCCGCACCGACGGCGCGCCGACGCTCACCGACACTCGGCGAGCCGTGCTGTCGCGGCGGGTTCGGCTGCTCGTCGGGGCGACGATCACCTACAACGTCATCGAGGCCGTCGTCGCCATCGCGGCCGGGACCGTGGCTTCGTCGACGGCGCTGATCGGCTTCGGCCTCGACTCGGTGATCGAGGTCGCCTCCGCCGCCGCGGTGGCGTGGCAGTTCTCCGGCACGGACCCCGAAGCGCGCGAGCGAACCGCCCTCAAGGTGATCGCGGTGTCGTTCTTCGCGCTGGCGGCCTATGTCACCGTGGAATCGGTACGCGCTCTCCTCGGCGCCGATGCGGCGGAACACTCGACGGTCGGCATCGTCCTCGCCGCCGTGTCGCTGGTGGTCATGCCGTTCCTGTCGTACGCCCAGCGCCGCACCGGCCGCGAACTCGGCTCCACCAGCGCGGTGGCCGACTCGAAACAGACGCTGCTGTGCACGTACCTCTCCGGCGTGCTGCTCGCCGGGCTGCTGCTCAACTCGCTGTTCGGCTGGGCCTGGGCGGACCCGGTCGTCGCGCTGGTGATCGCCGCCGTGGCGGTGAAGGAAGGCCGGGAAGCCTGGCGCGGCGAGCACTGCTGCTGACCGCGGCCACGACTCCGTGCGTGCCGGTCAGGCCTGGATGTCCGGACGGGACGGTGAGCCGAGAGAGGGCAGCTCGGACGAGATCAGCAGCGTGAGCTTGTCGGCGTCGCGGCTGCCGGGCTCGGGGTGGTAGATGACGAGCATCTGCCCGTTCGTTCCCGTGATCGGAAGCTTCTCCCGGAACAGGGTGAGCTCGCCCACCACGGGATGCTCGACCGACATCGTCGCTCCTTCCCGGCGGGCGACGTCCTGGCGTCCCCAAAGCTCGCGAAAGCGGGGGCTCGCGATGGAGAGGCTGCCGACGAGGTCCACGAATCGCTGGTCTTCCACGGCGACTCCGACGGAGCTGCGGAATCCGGCGACGAGGCGCGCGGTGACCTCGTCCCATGCGGGGTACAGGGCCTGTTCGGCGGGATCCAGGAACACGTCGCGCAGCCGGTTGTTACCGACAACGAGCCGGGGAGACAGGGCAGCCGCGGCCGGGTTCGCGGCGAGCACGTCGAAGTAGCGGCCTTCGACGAAGGCCGGAAAGCCGATGGCGTCGACGAGTATGCGGATCCCGGTCGGCACCGTCTCCCGGTGCGGACGCCGCCGGGGGGTGCGTGGCCCCGGCTGGGCGAGGGACAGCAGATACTCGGCACCGTCGTCGTCGAGCCGCAGCACCCTGGCGAGAGACTCGAGGACCTGCCGCGACGCGCTGCGGTCGCGTCCCTGTTCGAGCCGCAGGTAGTAGTCCGCGCTGATGCCGGCGAGCATCGCGACCTCCTCGCGCCTGAGGCCGGGTACGCGGCGGATCCCGATTTGCGGCAAGCCGACCTGCTCCGGGGTGACGAGCTCGCGGCGCGCACGCAGATAGTCGCCCAGCAGGTTGACAGATCCCGACATGCGGTCACCTTACGTCCGGACGGGATCGGGGAGGGTGGCCCTGATATCCCCAGGAACTCGGGGGCTCTGGGTGAACTGCCGCGCCCGGATCAACCTGGATCCACGACCTCACCGTGAGGAACGGGAAAGGAAAAACGGCAGACCATGGCCAGCCAGAACAAGCTCGGCGGCATCTTCGCCACCTCCCAGGGCATCGGCTTCACGCGCATGGGATACGGCGCCACGCAGCTGGCCGGGCCGCGCGTGTGGGGGCCTCCGGCCGATCGCGACGAGGCGGTCCGCGTGCTGCGGGCGGCCGTCGAGGCCGGGGTGAACCACATCGACACGGCGGACTTCTACGGGCCGCATGTCACGAACGAGATCATCCGCGAGGCGCTCGCCCCGTACGACGGCGTCGGAATCGTCACCAAGGTCGGCTCGGTGCGCGACGAGCATGGGGGCTGGCCGCACGCCCGCTCACCGCAGCAGCTGCGTGAGCAGGTCGAGTCGAACCTGAAGACCCTCGACGTCGAGGCCCTCGACGTCGTGAACCTGCGGATCGGTGGAGGGCCGGACGGGCACTCGCCCGTTCCCGGGTCGCTCGCCGAGCCCTTCGGCGCGCTCGCCGAGCTGCGCGAGCAGGGCAAGATCAAGCACCTCGGCCTGTCCGTCGTGGACGCCGACCAGGTCGCCGAGGCGCAGACGATCGCGCCGATCGTGACGGTGCAGAACTGGTACAACGTCGCCCACCGAGGCGACGAGAAGCTCATCGCGTCGCTGAACGGGCAAGGCGTCGCCTACACGGCGTTCTGGCCGCTGGGCGGCTTCAGTCCCCTTCAGTCCGGCACCCTCGACACGGTCGCCGCGCGCCTGGACACGACACCGAAGGCGGTCGCGATCGCCTGGCTGCTGCACCGCTCGCCGAACATCGTCGTCATCCCCGGCACCTCGGAGGTGGCACACCTGCGTGAAAACCTCGCCGCGGCCGAGCTTGAGCTGCCGCAGGATGCCCTCGCGGAGCTGGACGGCATCGCCGCCTAGGGTTTCTCGGGGGCCCCGCGGCTCGCCGAGGTCATCGCACGCCTCGGTGGTCCGAACTTTCCGGGACTCGTCCGGCCCCGCGCGGAGTGTCGACGGTGCCGGTTGAAAAAGCACGCGGCTCCGGCCACCCGCGACCATGCGACGATCCGGTACCTCGGAAGGGCACAGCCAGCCTCGCGGAGGCCGACGATGGGCGAGATGGTCGACGCAGACGGGCTCAGCATGTGGGCCGTGCGTCAGGGTGAGGGACCGGACGTGTTCCTGATCGCCGGACTGAGCGACCCCGCCGAGGCGTGGCAGGCGCAGCTCGACGGGCTGGCCGATCGGTACCGCGTCACGGCGTTCGACAACCGGGGCGCGGGCCGGACGGAGCTGAGCGACGAACCGCTGTCCGTGCCGATGATGGCCGACGACGCCGTGGCGCTGCTGCGGGCGCTCGGCATCTCGTCAGCCCATGTCGCGGGTTTCTCGGGAGGCAGCGTCATCGCGCAGGAACTGGCGCTGCGGCACCCGGATGCGGTTCGCAGCCTGGTGCTCATGAGCACCTTCGCCCGCCCCGACGCCTACTTCCGGTCGATGACCGGCTTCTGGCACTGGATGGTCGACCAGGCTCCGAGCGAGCGCGCGATGCTCGAGGCGTTCTTCCTGTGGGTCTACACGCCGCGCGCCCACGCCGACGGCCTGGTCGACAGGTTCGTCGAGGAAACGCTGGCCTTCCCCCATCCGCAGTCGCCGGAGGCGTTCCATCGCCAGCTCGAGGCGTTCGAGAAGCACGAAACTCTCGACCGGCTGGCCGCGATCACGGTGCCGACCCTTGTGCTTTCCGGAGAAATCGACATCGCCACGCCACCCCGGTTCGGACGTGCCGTCGCCGAGCGGATCCCGCGGGCGCGGTTCGAGATCCTCCCCGGCGAAGCCCACCAGCCGTTCCAGGAAGTCCCGGACGTGTTCAACACCCGCGTCGACGCCTTCTGGCGCGAGGTGGACGGGCGCTGAATCGGTTGCCGAGAGTCTCGGCGCTATCCGCGGTTCCCCGCCGCCGAGCCGGTGGGGCGAGGGAGCAGGCCGGCTGCCGTGGTCTCGATCATCGCCAGCGACGCGGCGGTCGCCGGGTGATCACCGTGACCACGCCGCGTCGCGGCCAGGATGCGGCGGGCGGGAGCTGGTTCGCCGTGGAGCGGCAGCCGGACGACGGGCCAGCCGTCGGGCAACCGGGCGAGCCGCGGCACCAGGATGATGCCGAAGTGGTGGGCCACCAGCGCGGTTCCGGTGTCCCATTCGTCGGCGTAGTGCTCGATGTTCGGGGTGAAGCCGGCGGCCGTACAGGCGTTGCGGACGAGGAGGTGGTAGGTGCTTCCCGGGCGGCCGACGATCCACGGCTCGTCGGCGGCATCGGCAAGGGTGACCTTGCGCAGTTCGGTGAGCCGATGTCCGGCGGGCACCACGAGGTCCAGTGGGTCGTCGAGTAGTGGTTGCTGGTCGAAGCGTTCGTCGGCCGCGGGAGGCGTGTCGGCGGTGTTGATCACCAGCGCGAGATCGGCATCGCCGGCCAGCAGGAGGTCGAAGCAGCGGGCCGGTTCGGCTTCGATCACCCGTACCCGCAGGTTCGGATAGCGGTCGCGGAGTGCCGCGGCCGCCGGCGGCAGCAGGTGCGTCGCGGCGGTGGAGAAGCCGCACAGGGTGAAGGGACCGCTGGGCTCGTCGGTCATCGAGGCGAGTTCGGCGTAGGTACGTTCCGCCTCGGCGAACAGCGCGTCGGCGTGGCGTAGCAGCGTCCGCGCAGCCGCGGTCAGCTGGACACCCCGGCCGTGCTGAGTCACCAGTTCGACGCCGAGCTCGTCGGCCAGCTGCCGTAGCTGGTACGAGACCGCCGACGGCGTGTAGTGCAGTGCCGCCGCGGCCGCCGTGACCGTGCCGTGGTGGGCCACGAGCTGGAGCATCCTGAGCCGCGGGTCGATCATTCGAACATTTTGCACGGTCAGCTCGAAAAACGTTTGATTCACCTCACAAGTCAGCACAGGCAAGCTGTGGGTGTGGTGCTCACAGAACGTTCCGGTGCGGCCGACTACCGAGGGGCATCCGCGTCGAGTACCGGCGATCAGGACCGGGCGCGCACGGGTGTGTACGTGCTGGTCGTGCTCACCGCCGGGGCCTACCTGCCGAGTCCGCTCTATCCCGTCTACCAGGGCGTCTTCGCGATCAGCGACCTGACGATGACGCTGCTCTACGCCACGTTCGCCGTGGTCAGTGCGCCTGCTCTGCTGTTGTTCGGATCCGCGTCCGACGCGGTGGGTCCACGGTCGATGCTGCGGGTCGCCGTCGCGGCCGCCGCGGTCGGGTCGGCCTGCTTCGCGCTGGCGTCCGGGCCGACGTGGCTACTGGCCGGGCGGGCCGCCCAGGGCATCGCGTTGGGCGCGGCGACCGGGGCGGCGGGCGCGCTGATCGGCGAGGGGACCCGCCCGGGCAGCCGAGTCAGCGGGGCGGTGCTGGCCGGTATCGCTTTCGTGGCGGGTACGGCGGCCGGCCCGATCACGGGTGGTGTCCTCGTGCAGTACGCGCCTGCGCCGCGGGTTCTTCCGTACGTCCTGCACCTGGCGCTGTTGTGGGTGTGCTGGCGCCGGGTGTCGGGGCTGGCCCTCGCGGGCCCACGGGGTCTGCGATGGCGGCCGACTCGTCCGAAGATCCCACGCGGCACGGGACTGCTGTTCGGTTCGGCCGCGGCGACCGGGTTTCTTGCCTGGGCGGTGGCCGGCCTGTTCCTGGCGGTGATCCCGACCTTGCTCGACCGCTCGACCCAAACCAATCCGGCGGTCACCGGCTGCATCCTGGGAGCGGTGCTGGTCTGCTCGGTGCTGACCCAGCCGTTCGTGGCAACCATCGGCGCCCGGACCGCGCAGCTCGCTGGACTCGCCGCCCTCCTGGTCAGTCTCGGGGTGCTGGCGCTCACCGCGGGTGGCTCGACGTCGGCGACCCTGGGCGCCGCCGTCGTGGCCGGCGCCGGGCACGGGCTGGCCTACGGTGGTGCCGCGGCTGCCATCGACGCGATCGCACCCCCGGGCAGGCGTGGCGGTGTCACCGGAGCGCTGTACCTGGCCTTCTATCTCGGCTCCGCGTGCCCGGCCGTCGCCGTCGGCTTGGTGACCGTGGCGTACCCGTTGGCCACGGCGACGTCCTGGGTCACCGCCGTGGCAGCCGGGCTCGTGCCGCTGGCCGGTGCGGCGGTGGCGTCCGTCTGTCCCCGCGGTGCCGAGCGACCGGGCAGGCCGTGACGGCTCAGAGGCCGGCGCGGTCGAGCAGGTCGCACAGGAAGTCGGCGCGTGGTTGCAGGTCGGGCAGTTCGAGCGGGCCCGGGCGCCAGGTGACGAGTTCGTCGCCGGCTCGCCAAACAGGCGGAGCTCAACAACGCGGTCGCTACTCGGACGGCCCGCATGGCGGACAAGCTTCACAGCAATGCGAAGTCCTTGCTGACCGCGAACCTCGACTTTAATCAGGCACAGAAACCCATTGCAAATTCCGTACTGCGCGGAGCGGCAAAGGTGGGAAGTAAGTTCCCGATTGTGGGTGGCGTGATCACTGGTATTGGCCTTGGATTGGATATCGCGGGTGGCAAAGATCCGGCGACCGCGGTCACGTCTGGTGTCGGAGGCTTTGTTGCTGGCTCGTTGGCCACTGCCGGCATCGCTGCGGCTGGTGGGCCGGTAGGCTGGGCCGTTGCAGGTGGCGCGCTGGTCTCGGCGGGAGTCGGCTTTGCGATCGAAGAATGGGGCGACGACGTTGCCGGCATGGCAGGTGACGCGGCGGACTGGGCCGGGGACCGTCCTTCTGATGCGGGTAACGCGATCGGCAAAGCCGGCAAGGCTGTCGGCGACTTTCTCGGCGACCTATTTTAGGTGTTCGTATGGATATCGCTAGCCTTCCCCCGAAGCCTGATCCTGACACGGGCGAACCTCGTCCTCCTCGTGCTCCGCTGGAGTCGGAGGGTGCCAAGCCTGGTGGTCGCCGTGAGGCCGGAAAGTCGAGGTTCTCCAGCCTCCGCCTGGTGAGGGCAGGATGCTGGAGTGGTTTTACCCCGACCGAACAGGACGCGTTGTTTCCGGCCTCATCTTGACATTGATTGGCGTGGTTTTCGCAACAGTCAAGGAGGGCGGGTTCGGCTGGGTGGGCTACTGGTGGATGTGGCTGCTTTTGCTGCCGTGGCCGTTCGTGTTCCTGCTGATGGGGCGGACTGGCCGAATGTCGGCTGGTGCGGACTGGCTGGGCATTGGCAAGGACATCTTCATCAAGACGTACGAGCTGACGACGGTCAAGGTGTTCGTCGACGGTGCTGCGCACGTGATCGATATGACCGACAAGTATGGCGGTTCGGTGCGGGTGAAAACCTTCGCGCTGCAGCAGAACCACGAGTTGTGGGACTTGGTCTATAACGGCATTCTGCATTCGGTCCATGCGGGAGGCGCGGAGACCAACAAGCGCGCGAGGGATTACCTCCTGCTCGACTTTCCGCCTCACCTGAGGTCTTGATCGAGCTCCAGCTTCGCCAACCTGTCGCGGCATTCGAAGCGTAGTGATGCGATGTCGTGCCCTTGCCGCGGCAGGTAAGGGCGGCGCAGGCGGTTGAGAAATCCGCGGATCCCGGCAGCGGGCTTCATCACGTCCAGGCGAGCCATGGCGTCGCGTCCAGGTCCACCGACCCCGCGGCGACGTTCTGCTGGAGGTGGGCCAGCGAGGTCGTGCCCGGGATGAGCAGGGTGTTGTCGGCGTGGTGCAGCAGCAGGCAAGGCCCACCTGCGCCGGGGTGGCGCCGACCTCCTGGGCGATCTGCTGGACCACGGGCTCGTGGGTGACCTTCGCCGAGCCGGGAAAGGTGCCGCCGAGCGGAAAGTAGGGGGCCCAGGCGCGTTCTCAGCTTGGGAACCAGCGTGATCGTGTTGGAAACGGCTCTGACCTGCGGGCGAGGACGTACGCGGGTGCTGCTGTTGACCGTGATTGACCGGCCTTAATGGCACGCTGATGGCACGCTCGCCGGTGCGGCTGTGGCGCTGAGCTGTGGGCGGCGATAACGAGGTATGCCACAGGAGGAACGGCCAGAAGAGCGAGCGGCGCGGATGATCGTCTCGGAAGCTTTGGGCGTCCCGGTTAGGTGTCACGATGACAACTCGCTGCCGTCGATGGTGGACGCTCTGGTCTGCTACCCAGACGGGCGCGTGGGGGGATGGAGATACTCGCTGACCACGATCGCCAGTTCAACAAGATGTGGGATGCGCTTGAGAAGGCCGGGCACTCCATAACGATCCAGGGCCTCCAACACGGTTGGAACATCGTGCTCAGCCATCGAGCGGACCTACGTCGCGTGGAGGCGGCTTTGCCGAAGCTCCTCGGAGGCTTGGAGAGGGCCGGGTATACGGATCTTCGGCGGGTGCGCTGGAGAACGGAGCTATTCGAGCTCGCAAGATCACTTGGAGTGTGGATGTCCTACGCGGCCGACCACATTCCGGCGGGAACTGTGTACCTACGCGCGGAGGGGTGGACAGGGTTCGCGGGGTCTGCTGCGCTGGGAGATTGGGCGGTCGGCGTCATGGCGAAGCACCCGAACAAACAGGCCAAGCTTCTTGCGCACCAGGGGCTTCCGAGCGGCACATCTTCATATGGGCGACAATCGGTAGCTCCTATTCGATCCAGCACCGGCTGGAAGGCCGGGAGCCGCCCGCTGACATCGACGAGCCCGCGGGGAGGCTGCCCGAAGGCATCAGCCACCTCTGGATTGCAGGCTCGATGAGCACCCGAGGCGTGGTCGGCCGATCGTGGCTGGTGGCGTACCGCTTGGAGCGTCGCATCTCGAAGGGACCTTGAGGCGAAATAGCGAGGGTGGCGTTAATTCTCCCCCGTCGCCTTCGCCCTTGCCGGTCCTTTGCGCCGTGGTGGCCAGCTCAAGGGTGAGCGCAGCTCATCGCGGAGCGACGCCGTAGGCGCCCTTGATGCGGTCGGCGCGGCGTAAGACGATCGCCGGGCGAGAAGGGGACTTGCGAGGTGAGCCGCGGTTGCCGGGTGCCTTGGCTGGTCGGGTGGCGTGCAGTCGGGTGCGCCGGGGCCGCCGGCCGGAGCGTCAGCGGGAGGCCGGGCGGGCCCGGCGGCGGCGCGCGGGCAACATCTGGGCCTCGAAGGCCGGCACCTCGACGAAGGATCTGATGGCGCGGATGGGCCATGACGACATGCGGGCCGCGCTGATCTACCAGCGGGCCACCAGCGAGGCCGACCGGCGGATTGCGGATCGGCTGTCCGAGCTTGTGGAGAAGCACCGACGGGGAGAGGACGACCCCGACGGCCCGGATGACGATGACGATGACGGCTCGGGCGCGCTGGTTCCGGCGACCTAATGGCACGCTAATGGCACGCCAGCCGAGTTGATCTTGATACGACGAAGGCCCAGGTCTGGAGTGGACGGCTCCTGACCTGGGCCTTCGTGGTGAGAGCGGATGACGGGAATCGAACCCGCGTTCTCAGCTTGGGAAGCTGATGTTCTACCATTGAACTACATCCGCACGGCACCGAAATCATACACGGTGTTGATCCCCCGTTCGCAAAGCCCCTCTCCCGCTTGACGACGCCGCGACAAAGTGACAACACTTGTTGTCTGGGCCGAGGGGCAGCCGAGGGCAGGAGCGTGCGATGGCGGACGAGCAGCGGTTGCCGGACCCCGAGTTGCTGCGCCAGGGCGGGCTTCGGCTCGCCACGCGGCTGTTCGCACCCGGTGACCTGCGGGGTACCGAGCGGCAGGTGCGTCGATTGCGCGAGTTCGCCCAGCAGGAGGATCCGCTCGCCGACGCCGTGGTCGCCATGATGCACCGGATGCCCGCGGGCACGGGTCGGGAGCTGTTCGAGCGCGCCCTGCGGCACGGCATCGACGCCGTCCCCGACGCGCCCCCCCGAGCTCCTCGACTTCTTCCGCTCCGCCGAGGCCACGCCGTACTGGGTCGACCGTGCGCGCATCGACCACGGCGCCCGCGCCATCACCCGCACCGGCCTGCTCGGGCTGTTCCCGCTCGGCGACATGTCGCTGATGGGCGGCTACCTGGCCTCCCGCGCGACGAAGCCACTGGTCGGCACCGGGGCACTCCTGCAACGCATGGCGAGCAGGCGTCTGGTCGAGACGACGAACTGGTGGATCGACGTGACCACCCCCGGTGCGCTGCGCGTCGGGGAGCACGGCTATGCCTCCGCGCTCCGCGTCCGGCTCGTGCACGCACATGTCCGGGCGGCCATGAACCGGCGCGCCGACTGGGACTACGCCGCGTGGGACCGCCCGGTCAACCAAGTGCAGACTGTCGGCACGCTGCTGCTGTTCTCGCTGGTCTACGTGCTGGGCATGCAGCTGCTGGGCGTGCGCTACACCGACGACGAACGCGCCGACATCCATCACCTCTGGCGCTACGTCGGCTGGCTCATGGGCATCAGCGGGGAGCTGCTGCCCGCGACGGAGGAGGACGCGTGGCGGCTGCTCTGGCTGCTCGCGACCACCGAGTTCATCCCCGACGACGACTCCCGCCGACTCGCGACCGCCCTGCTCGAGACGCACGCCGAGGTCGGCCAGGGCCGCGGCGCCGTGGGCAAGGTGCTGTCCCACGTGTCGGTCCGGGTGCACGGTTCGATCAGCAGGCTCGTCCTCGGCAAGACCAACGCCGATTTCCTCGGTCTGCCGAACGACCCGGTCGCGCAGGGCGTCGTGGTCGCCGCCGCGGCTGCGAACTTCGCCGCGGAAACCGTCCGTCAGTGGGTGCCGGGTGCGACGATGTTGCAGGAACGCATCGGCGAGCAGGGACGCCGGCACTACGCCGAGCGGATCGGCAAGCTGTTCCGCGTGGATCGCACCTACGCACGTCACATGCGGACCGAGAGTCAGCCCGCGGCCTGATCCGGCTAGGGTGTTCGGGTGCTACTGAGCGACCGTGACCTCCGCAAAGAGCTCGACTCGGGGCGGCTCCGGGTGGACCCGTTCACCCCGAAGATGCTGCAGCCGTCGAGCATCGACGTGCGTCTCGATCGCTTCTTCCGCGTGTTCGACAACACCAAGTACACCCACATCGACCCGCAGTTGCAGCAGGACGAGCTCACCTCGCTCGTCGAGAAGGACGGCGACGACCCGTTCGTGCTGCACCCCGGCGAGTTCGTGCTCGGCTCGACGTACGAGATCCTGACGCTGCCGGACGACCTCGCGGGCCGCCTCGAGGGCAAGTCGTCGCTCGGCAGGCTGGGCCTGCTCACGCATTCGACGGCCGGGTTCATCGACCCGGGGTTCACCGGGCACATCACGCTCGAGCTCTCCAATGTCGCGAACCTGCCCATCACCCTGTGGCCCGGAATGAAGATCGGCCAGCTGTGCCTGTTCCGGCTCACCAGCGCGGCCGAGTTCCCCTACGGCTCCAGCCAGGCCGGTTCCCGTTACCAGGGGCAGCGCGGTCCCACGCCCAGCCGCGCATACAAGAACTTCGACCGCGTCGACACTCGCCGGTGAATCCCACCCGCATTCCGGCTCACATAACGGTTCAGTAACTCACCCGTTGGTGGTAGCTTGCCCCGCTGTGTCCACCCCGAGTTCGCGCATCCGGTCCGTGCTGGTGCTGCTGAGCGTGCTCGCGGGTGTCGCGGTCGCGGCAGGCAGCCACTTCCTGTGGCTCGAGCCGAGTGGGGGCGACGGCGACACCGCCGTCACGATGCCGGACCAGGAATCCGACAGCTCCTACAACGGCTCCCTGCGACGCGCCGTCCCGGAGTCGACCACGCCGTCGTCGTCCGACGCCGCGCCGCCTCCCGCGGAGCCGACCACCGAGGTCACCGGGCCCGCTACGGGCACGAGCGCGACCACCGAGCCGGGTGCGAGCTCCTCGGTCACACGCGCGCCCTCGGCGGAGCAGCCGAGCCGCCCGCGACCGGTGACGCCGGCTGCGCCTGGCCGGGAGGGTGACCGGCCGGCCGCCGTCTCGAGGCTGCCGAACAGCACCTCGCCGGAGCGGCCCACCACGTCCCCGCGGCCGACGGACACCGGGACGCCCGCGTCGAGCAGCGAGCCGACCACGTCGGCGAGCCCCGGCACCACCACGTCGTCGCCGGAACGGACCGACTCCCCGACCAGTGAGCTGGCCCATGGGGTGAACCGCGAGCGCGCGAGCGCCGGCTGCGCACCGGTGCGCGTCGACAGCAACCTCACCTCGGCGGCGCAGGCCCACAGCGACGACATGGCCACCCACAACCGGCTCTCCCACGAGTCGTCGGACGGCACGTCGTTCGACGAGCGGGTGGAGAGCTACGGCTATCCCGATCCCGCCGCCGAGAACGTGGCGATGGGCCTGTCCTCGGCCGACGCGGTGTTGCAGAACTGGATGACGTCCGAGACGCACCGCGACAACATCCTCGACTGCGACGTCACCGCCATCGGCGTGGGCGTGAACTCCGACGGCTGGTACTGGACGCTCGACTTCGGCTACTGACCGAACGCCCCGTGCCTGCCCTCGCCGGAGGCGAACCGCTGGGCTCCGGCGAGCGCGTCGGCGGCCAGGGACACCTTGCCGTGCCGGAGTTCGTTCGCCATGGCCTCGTCCTCGCCGAGGCCCTCCTGTTCCAGCAGCGACAGCCGGTCATGGCGCAGGCACGTCTGCGGGAAGCGCGCGATCTCCGCGGCCAGTTCCTCGGCCGCCGCGCGTGCCTCACCGGCCGGGACCACGCGGTTCACCAGCCCGATCGACAGCGCCTCGGCCGCGGGCACTCCACGGCCGGTGAGCACCAGGTCCATGGCCCGCGAGGTGCCGATCAGCCTCGGCAGCCGCACGGTGCCGCCGTCGATCAACGGCACTCCCCAGCGGCGGCAGAACACCCCGAGCACCGCGTCCTCCTCGGCGACCCGCAGGTCACACCACAGCGCCAGCTCGAGCCCTCCGGCCACGGCGTAGCCGGACACGGCCGCGATCACCGGCTTGCGCAGCCGCAGCCGGGTCGGGCCCATCGGGCCGTCGCCGTCGTCGGTGACCTGGTTGCTCGTCTCGGTGCCGAGTGCCGTGAGGTCGGCTCCCGCGCAGAACGTGCCTCCCTCGCCCCACAGCACGGCCACGCTCGCCGTGTCGTCGGCGTCGAACTCCCGGAACGCGCCGGCCAGCGCGGCCGCGGTGGGCCCGTCGACGGCGTTGCGCCGATCGGGTCTGCTCAGCACCACCGTGGTGACCGCGCCGGAGCGCTCGACCCGGACCGCGGTCACGGCCACACCCGCGCGAGGACGGCCCGCGTGTCCACCTCGGTGGGCAGGGTCCCGAACGCGATGCCCCAGTCGCCGCCGAGGCGGGACGCGCAGAAAGCGTCGGCCACAGCCTGATCACCGTGCCGCACCAGCAGTGAGCCCTGCAGCACCAGCGCCAGCGACTCCACCAGGCGCCGGGACCGGAATTCGATGTCGGAGAGGTCGGCCAGTTGCTTACGCACCCGGGCGATCGCCTCGTCCAGCCGGGCGTCGGCGCCCGCCGCCAGCTCCACCTCGGCGAAGAACGCCTCCACCGAATCCGGCTGCTTGCCCATGGCCCGCAGCGTGTCGAGGGCGGCGACGTTGCCTGAGCCCTCCCAGATCGACGACAGCGGCGACTCGCGGAACAGCCTCGGCATGCCGGACTCCTCGACGTAGCCGTTGCCGCCGAGACACTCCAGCGCCTCTGCCGCGTGCGCGGGAGCCCGCTTGCACACCCAGTACTTCGTCACCGCGAGGCCGAGCCTGCGGAATGCCGCCTCCTGCTCGTCACCCGCCGCCACGCGGTCGCTCGCCCCTGCCAGCCGCAGCGCGACGGTGGTCGCCGCCTCCGACTCGACGGCCAGGTCGGCGAGCACGTTCGCCATCAGCGGGTGGTCGCGCAGCCGCGTGCCGAACGTCTCGCGGTGGTGAGCGTGGTGGGCGGCTCGCACGACGCCGTACCGCATCCCGGCGGCGCTGCCGATGACGCAGTCGAGCCGCGTGTTGTTGACCATCTCGATGATCGTGCGGACACCCCGGCCCTCCTCGCCGACCAGCCAACCGACGGCGCTGTCGTACTCGATCTCGGCCGAAGCGTTGGACCGGTTGCCGAGCTTGTCCTTGAGCCGCTGCAGGTGGATCCGGTTGCGGGTGCCGTCCGGCAGCACGCGGGGCAGCAGGAAGCACGACAACCCGGCCGGTGCCTGGGCGAGGGTGAGGAAGACGTCCGACATCGGCGCCGACGTGAACCACTTGTGCCCGGTGATGACGTAGGTGCCCTCGGTGGTGGGCCGCGCGGTGGTGGTGTTGGCGCGGACGTCGGAGCCGCCCTGCTTCTCGGTCATCGACATGCCGGCGATCAGGCCGTTCTTGGTCGCCGGAACGCGCAGGCCGTAGTCGTAGACGGGCGCGGCGAGCAGCGGCTCGTACTCGGCTGCCAGCTCCGGGGCGTGCCGGAGCGCGGGTACGGCGGAATAGGTCATGGAGATCGGGCACGTGTGCCCGGCCTCGTTCTGGCTCCACACGTAGAACTTCGCCGCCCTGGCGACGTGCGCGCCGGGCCGGTTGTCCCGCCACGGCGCGGCGTGCAGTCCTCGCGACACGGCGACGTCCATCAGGTCGTGCCAGTGCGGGTGGAACTCCACCTCGTCGATCCGGTGGCCGACCCGGTCGTGGGTGCGGAGTGTGGGCGGGTTCTCGTTGACCAGCCTGCCCCACTCCTGCACCCGCTCGGAGCCCGCGAGCAGGCCGAGCTCGTGGACCTCCGGCTCGGCCCAGGCGGCTCCTTCGCGGCGCAGTCCTTCCAGCAGCGCCGGGTCGTCGGCCACGTCGTGGTCGACGAGCGGGGGAACCTGGTTGACGACGTCATGCGTGGGTGGCATGGGTGGCTCCTAGCGCGCGGAGGGTGAACAGGCACAGTTCGGGCACGGCGTCCGTGCCGCCGGAGGTGAGTGGGCCGGTCAGGACCTCGGCGACCGCGCCGATGATCGCGCCCGCGGTGAGGTCGGCGTCCTGCGGCGGCAGGACCCCGGCGCGGACGCCCTCGGCCACCCAGCGGGCCACGACATCGCGGAACGCCTGCCGGAACACCAGCCGTTGCTCCTCGACCGGGGCGTCCACGGGCTCGGCCAGCAGGGCGTAGGCGAGCCGGGGTGCCTTGAGCGCGCGGTCGGCGAACGTCTGCACCACCGCGACCACGCGCTCGGGCACCTCGCCCGGCTGTTCCGCGGCCTGCTCGACGGCCTCGACCTCGCGCGTCACCACGAGGCCGAAGAGTTCGGCGACGAGTTCGGCCTTACCGGGGAAGTGCTTGTAGACGCTTCCGGTCGCGACTCCGGCCTTGCTCGCCACCGCGGCCATGGAGCAGCCGGCGTAGCCGCTCTCGGCGAGCAGGTCGATGGCGGCTTCGAGGATGGCGGCGCGCTGAGACTCCAGGCGAGCCCTGATCTCGGGGGTGCGCCGGTACACCATGCCAAGAAGTGAAGCACCGATTCAGTGCTTCAGGCAAGGTCGCTCAGAGCCGGTGCAGCCCCTCGAGCACGCGCTGCATGAGCGCGAAGTCGGGCCGGCCGTCGAGCGATGTCCGGGCGGCGTGCACCTGGACCAGGCCCGCGTCGGCGAGGTCGCTGAGCAGTACCCGCGCGACCCCGAGCGGCACCCACAGCAGCGCGGCGACCTCGGCGACCGAGCGCGGCTGCCGGCACAGGCTCCGCACCGCCTGGTACTCCGCGTTGGGCGCCTGGCTGTGCCACGGGCCGTCCGGGTTGGTGGAGATCAGCGTCTCGAGGGCGAGATCGTCCCTGGCCTCGGTGCGACCGCGCGTGATGACGTAGGGCCGGACCCGCAGCCGGTGCTCCTCGAGCGCGTCGTACTCCTCGTCGGGCGTGGCGAGGACGCGTTCGCGGCGTGTGCCCGGACCCGGCGGCTCGGCGGGTTGCGGCTGCGGTTCGGGAGCGGGTTCGGCGGGCGGTTCCGGCGGCTCGACCGCATCGGCCGCCTCGTCGTCGTGCCGCTGCTCCGGCTCGTCGTGCTCCTCGAACTGCTCCAGCAGCTTCGCCGACGGGAAGCGCGCGCCCGAGCGGCCGACCCGCGAGCGGTCCTTCTTCTTTCTCTTGCGGCCGCGGTCGGTGTCCTCGAGCGGCGGCTCGGGCTCGCTGTGTTCCAGCGCCTCGCGTTGCTTCGCTGAGGGAAAGCGCGCGCCGGTGCCGGCCGAGGTCCGGCGGCCTGTCGGTTCCTGTGGTTCCTCGATACCCAATTTCGCGCGCTGTTTCGCCGAGGGAAAGCGCGCACCGGCTCGGCCGACGGCCCGCTCGGCCGCCTGGTCCGCATTCTCGTCCGGGGTGCCCATACCCACGCCTGATCGCCTCGCACTGCCTGGTGCTTGTGACCTCGCGGGCGTCGGTGGCTGCGAGGTTGGACCATGCTACTCGGCATGTCCAGGCGCATTGTGGGCGCTCTACTGTGGACGAATGTTGCCGCCAGGTAAAAACCGTGCGCCGAATGGCGAACGGGAGCGGGCGCCGCGCCGGGAAATCCGGCACGACGCCCGCTGACATGCGGCTACTTGTCCTCGTCCGGCTGTGTGGTGCCGGTGCCGACCTGGTCGGTGGGGATGTCCGCGCGACCGTCGGCCTCCGCCTCGCCACCCGGCTCCGGGGCGCCGACCGGAACCGGCTTCTTCGCCTCGCCACGCTTGACGGCCGACAGCAGCAGCTGCGACACGTCGACGACCTCCACGCTCTCGGCCGCCTTGCCGTCGTTCTGCCGCGCCGTGACGCCGTCGGTGAGCATCACGCGGCAGAACGGGCAGCCGGTCGCGATCTTCGACGGCGCGGTGCCCAGCGCCTCGTCGACGCGGTCGATATTGATGCGCTTGCCGATCTTCTCCTCCATCCACATGCGCGCACCACCGGCGCCGCAGCACATGGACCGGTCGGCGTGTCGCGGCATCTCCCGCAGCTGCGCACCGGACGAGCCGACGAGCTCACGCGGAGCCTCGTACACCTTGTTGTGCCTGCCGAGGTAGCACGGGTCGTGGTAGGTGACGTCCTCGGCGATCGGCGCGACGGGCGTCAGCTTCTTCTCCCGCACGAGGCGGTTGAGCAGCTGCGTGTGGTGCACGACCTCGTAGTGGCCGCCGAGGTCCGGGTACTCGTTGGCGAGCGTGTTGAAGCAGTGCGCGCACGTCACCACGATCTTGCGCTTGGCGGGCTCCACGTCCTCGAATACCGAGTTGAGCACCTCGACGTTCTGCTGCGCGAGCATCTGGAACACGAACTCGTTGCCCGCCCGCCGGGCCGGGTCACCGGTGCAGGTCTCCTCCGGGCCGAGAACCGTGTACTTCACGCCCGCGATGTGCAGCAGCTCGGCCACCGCGCGGGTGGTCTTCTTCGCGCGATCCTCGAACGCGCCCGCGCAGCCGACCCAGAACAGGTACTCGGCGTCGCCGAGGTCCCCGTCGAACACGGGCACCTCGAAGTCGAGGTCCTCGGCCCAGGCCAGGCGGTCCTTGGCGTTCTGGCCCCACGGGTTGCCCTTGTTCTCCAGGTTCTTGAACAGCGTGTTCAGCTCGGTCGGGAAGTTCGACTCGATCATCACCTGGTAACGCCGCATGTCGACGATGTGGTCGACGTGCTCGATGTCCACCGGGCACTGCTCGACACACGCGCCGCAGGTGGTGCACGACCACAACACGTCGGGGTCGATCACGCCGCCGTCATCGCCGACCAGTGGGCGCTCGGCCTCGGCCAGCGCGAGGACGTCGATGCCCTCGTACGGGTTGTCGCCGGTGAGGCCGATCTCCTCGCCGGTCATGTCCTTCTTGCCGCCCGCGAGCAGGTACGGCGCCTTGGCGTAGGCGTGGTCGCGCAGCTGGGTGATGACGAGCTTGGGCGAAAGCGGCTTGCCGGTGTTCCACGCCGGGCACTGCGACTGGCAGCGGCCGCACTCGGTGCAGGTGGAGAAGTCGAGCCAGCCCTTCCAGCTGAAGTCCTCGATCCGGCCGGCGCCGAAGACGTCCTTCTCGGGGTCGGCCTCCTCGAAGTCGAGCGGCTTGCCCTCGCTCATCATCGGCTTGAGCTTGCCGAGCGCGACGGCGCCGTCGGCCTCGCGCTTGAAGTAGATGTTGAAGAACGCGCTGAACCGGTGCCAGGCCACACCCATGGTCAGGTTCCGGCCGACGACCATCAGCCAGATCATGCCGGACAGCAGCTTGATGAGCGCCATGACCGACACGGCGGCGGTGCTGGTCGGGAGAATCTGCGCGAGCGGCTGGGTCACGAAGCTCGACCACAGGGCCGGGTCCTCGATCCCGCTGGAGATCTTGAACGCCTTGACGCCGAGGATGCCGATGCCCTCGATGATCACCACGGCCTCGACGAAGTAGGCCTGCCCGAGGTTCGAGCCGGCGAACCGGGACTGCCGGTCGGCGCGGCGGGGGTGGTTGAGCTGCCGGATGATCGCCAGCGCGACGCCACCGACCACGGTGCCGAGGCCGAGCAGCTCGAGCAGCAGCTGCCAGGGCTCCCAATGCCCGATGATCGGCCATGCGAAGTGCGGCTGGAAGACCTCGCCGTAGGCCTCGAACAGTGCCAGCGAGCCGAGCAGGAAGCCCCACATGACGAGCCAGTGCCATGGCCCGACGTGCCGGAACTTGTTCATCCGCGTGTGCGCGGCGAACTCCGTGATGAGCGTCCGCATCCGCGGGACGAACGGTCCGTTCCGCGTCGCGTCCGGTTGCCCGAGCCGGATGATGCGTACCTGGCGGACAACGCCGGCGACGAACACACCCCAAGCGACAACGCTGACGGCAACGCCGATCACGCCGAGCGTGATCTGCAGTGCACCCATGATCGGGCCTTTCGGTTCGGTCTTCGTGGTGGGTGACGGGAGCGTATCCCTTTCTACTGAGGAGTAATCGATCGCCGACGGACAAGTCCCACCGATGTGGTGGACGCCTCGCTATTAGTGGGACGATAGTTCAGATACTGTCGGTGTCCATGGGTGCGTATCTACTCCTCGCTGGTGCGATCGTCGCAGAGGTCACGGCCACCATTTCGTTGAAGCTGTCCGAGGGTTTCAGCCGGACCGGGCCGTCGATCGTGGTCGTCGCCGGGTACGCGGCGGCGTTCGTCTGCCTCGGTCTGGCGCTGAAGACCATGCCGGTGGCCGTGGCCTACGCCATCTGGGCCGCCGTCGGCGTCGCACTCGTGGCCGTGATCGGTGCGGTGTTCTTCAAGGAGGCGATGAACCCGACCATGGTGCTGGGGCTCGCGCTGGTGATCGGCGGTGTGGTGCTGCTGGAGCTGGGGAGGTCGGTGCAGTGACGCCGCGTGGGGCGCGGCAGCGGGTGGACGGCCGCAAGGCTCGCGGCGAGAAGCGGCGTGCCGAGATCATCGAGGCGACGCTGCGGGTCATCGAACGAGACGGCGTCGCCGGGGTCACCCACCGCACGGTGGCCAAGGAGGCGGGCGTACCGACGACGTCCACGACGTATCACTTCGCGAGCCTCGACGACCTGTTGATCGCCACGCTCATCGAGTGCGCCAGGGACATGGCCACGGAGGTGTACTGGATGATCGACCGGGCCCGCTCACGGGGGAGCCGGGGCGCCGAGGAGGTCGCGAACCTGCTGGCCGAGGCGATCGGTCCGCGCCGGGGTCGCACGATGGCGGAGTACGAGCTGTACCTGCTGGCGGCCCGGCGGCCGGAGCTGCGGCCGGCCGCCCGCCGCTGGCTCGACGTGCTGACGTCGATGGTGCGCCACGACGACGAGGTGGCGTTCCGGGTGTTCCTCGCCGGCATCGACGGCCTGCTGATCCAGGGCCTCATCGACGACGAGCCGCCGACGGCCGAGGAGCTGCGGCCGGTGGTGGACTACCTGCTCAAACCGCGCTGAGGACGGGGCACGCCGCGCCGGGCCGGGGGACGCGCGGCGCGGCGTGCGGTCCGGGGAGCTAGAAGATGCCGAGCAGGCCGCTGGCGAGGCCGAGAACGGTGTTGAGCAGACCGGTGACAATTTCCATGGGGATCTCCTTGATTCGTGGAATTCTTCGCCGACGGTTTTTCCGGTGGAGTCGGTTGCGGGTCAATTCCCGTCGACGGCGTGAATCAAAGCGATCCGTTGTGTCCGTGCTGTTAACGGCGTTTGCGGCCACGTTTCCACGCCGCTCGGTGGAGGGCTGCTTTGAGCATTTCCACTGGTAGAAGCGCCAGCGCGGGGCTCGGCCATGACGTGAATCACGTTCACGTTTATTTCCCGCTAATCACTCGAAAGTGGTAGTAGGCAGGGTGGTGAGCGAGTCGTGCGGGCCGGTCACGGCCCGCACGACTCCCTTTCGGAGTGCTCAGCCCTTGTTCTCGTAAATGGCCGTCAGAACGCCCCTGGCGAGGGTGTGACCGAACATGTTGAACCCGAGGAAGGCCGGGCGGGCGTCCTCGGGGATGTCGAACGACTCCACGTCGAGCGCGTGCACCGCGAAGATGTAGCGGTGCGGGCCGTGTCCGGGCGGCGGCGCGGCGCCGATGTACTGCTTCACGCCGGCGTCGCCCGCGAGCATCTTGGCGCCCTCGGGCAGGTTCGCGCCGCCCGGGTCGCCCGCGCCCGCGGGCAGTTCGGTGACCGAGGCCGGGATGTTGAACACCGCCCAGTGCCAGAAGCCGCTGCCGGTCGGCGCGTCCGGGTCGAAGCAGGTCACCGCGAAGCTCTTGGTCTCCGCGGGGAAGCCCGACCAGGCCAGGTGCGGCGAGCGGTCCTCGCCGCCCGCGCCCATCATGCCGGACAGCTGCGGCTTGGCGAGCGTCTCGCCGTCCGAGACGTCGTTGCTGCGCAGCAGGAAGGCCGGAACCTCCGGAAGCGAGTCGTACGGGTTCTGAGCTCGGGACATGAGTTCTTTCTCCTCCTGAAAGCTCGAGCGGTGGCCCTGCAAAGGCTAGTGACAACCGGCGCGGTTCACCCGCCGCACTCTTCGGGGTGGCCCCAGGGTCGATTCGGGGGTTCACCCCGATGTCTGCGGGTGCCCGCTGCTCTAGCTTGATCGGCACAGGGACGACTACGCAGAAGGGACTCCACGATGGCGCGCACGGGGTTGGCCGTGGGTGGCGTGGCATTGATCCTCGTGGGCGCCGGGATCGCGTTCGGCTGGGTGTGGCCGTCGTCGGCCGAGGCGACCGAGACGGTCACCGAGCGGGTGACCAGGATCGAGCTGGCCACCGACTCGGGCGACGTGCGCATCCGCGTGGACCCCGACGCGCGCGCGACCACCGTGGGGCAGTCCCTGACCTACCGCTGGGGGCGGCACGACAACGCCTATGTCGTCCTCGGATCGACGCTGCGGCTGCACGGCTGCGGCGACTGGTGCTCGGTGGACTATGACGTCGTCGTACCGCCCGGCACGGCAGTGTCGGGTGCCGGCGACTCGGGCGACCTCACCCTCGAGGGCGTGGCGTCGGTGGACGTGCTCACCGGCTCCGGTGACGTCACGGTGCACGACGTGGCGGGGCCGGTGGCGGTCGGCGCCGACTCGGGCAACGTCGAGCTACACCGGTTGTCCGGCACCGTCAGGGTCGAGGGCGATTCGGGCAACATCCAGGGCGAGGAGCTGGCCGCGCCCGTCGAGGCGACCATGTCCTCCGGTGACGTCACGCTCGCGCTGACCGCCCCCCGGAGTGTCACCGCCAGTGTCGAGAGTGGAAACATCGACCTGTCCGTTCCCGAGGGCGCGTACCGCGTGGAAGGGGACACCGAGAGCGGTGAGCGCAACATCGACGTCGTCGTCGACGGGAGCTCACCGAACACATTGGACCTCAACGCCTCGAGCGGTGACATCACCGTCCGGGGCAAGTAGGCCGCCGGCCGGCGACAACGACGACGTGGGGGACGACAGGTTCATGAACACGCTGGGCCGGGGCGCGCTCACCGCGCTGGCGGTGGCCACGCTGCTCTCGACGGGTGCGACGCCGGTGGCGGCCGAGCCCGACCGTCTCCACTGGACACCGTGCGCCACCGAGAACACGGCGAAGACACTCGAATGCGCCACGGTCGCCGTGCCGCTCGACTGGTCCGATATGGATGGACCAACGATCGACATCGCGGTGAACCGCATTCCGGCCAAGGACCCCGAGCGGCGGATCGGGACGCTGTTCGTCAACCCCGGCGGCCCGGGTGGGGTGACGACCGACGTGGTGGCGGCCACCGGCTTCATCACCGCCATGCCCGAGGGCAAGGAGATCGGTGAGCGGTTCGACGTCGTCGGAATGGATCCGCGCGGGGTCGGGAAGTCGAGTCCCGTGCGCTGCGACGCCGACCTGCTTCTCGCCCCGGACATCGCCGCCTTCCCGGCCGACCGCGCGGCCTTCGACGCGCGCGTCCAGTCGAACCGGGCCGCGGGCGAGGCGTGTCTCGAGCGGACCGGGCCCCTGCTCGGTCACGTGGACACGCTCAGGGTCGTGCGCGACATGGATGCCGTGCGCGCGGCGATGGGTGAGGAGCGGATCTCCTTCTACGGCACCTCCTACGGCACCGAGATCGGCGAGCTCTACGCCGCGGAGTTCGGCGAGCACGTGCGCGCGATGGTGCTCGACGCTGCTGTCGACCACGCGCTGCCCAGCGCCGACGCGGCGGTGGACGAGGCGGCTGCCACGGAGGAGGCACTGGACCGCTTCGCCGCGTGGTGTGCGGGTGACCCGGCGTGCGCGGTACGCGGCGAGGACGTGCACGCCCTGGTGAAGCGGCTCGCGGCGCACGGCGTGCCCGCGCCGAGTCTCGGCAGGTCGCTGACCGGCGACGAGGTCACCAAGGCCGTCTACATCCACCTGAACGCGAAGGCGGCCTGGGCCGGGCTCGGCCAGGCGCTGGCCGCCGCCACCGCGCCCGAACCCGACGGCGACGCCTTCGCGCAGCGGCTCCGGTTCGTGTGGCCGGACTATCCGGCGTACCGATCCGTGGGCTGCCAGGACTTCCGGGACGACCCGCGCGGCCCCGCGGAGGTGCGGGCGCAGGCGGAACGGATGCGGCACGTGGCGCCGACGATGTGGCGGTACGCCGAGTTCTGGGACTTCGCGATCGGCTGCGCGGGCTGGCCGGTGCCCGCGCAGAACCCGCCCGGCCACCGCTACGTCGACGGTGTCGAGGCGCTCGTGATCGGCGGGACGCACGACCCGGCGACGCCGCTGCAGTGGGCGTACGGCCTGAGCCGCCGGATGCCCGGCAGCCGGGTGCTCGTCGACGACCGGGACGGGCACAGCGCGCTGCTCAACTCCTCGTGCGGCCGGCAGAAGGCCGTGGACTACCTGCTCACGGCGACCCTGCCGGCCCGGGGAACGACCTGTCCGGCCACCTGAGCAGGCCCGGCGGGAACAACGGACCGGCCTGCATCGTTGGGCTGGTAGGAAGATTGAGCCGAGCTGACTCAAGTCTGAATTGACGGGTCTCGCTCACTCGGATAGAACTTGAGTGAACCCCGCTCAAGGCGGACGCACAGCATTATTCAGGAGGGAAGACACATGGCGCGAGCGGTCGGCATCGACCTTGGAACGACCAACTCGGTCGTCTCGGTGCTCGAGGGCGGTGAGCCGACGGTCATCGCCAACTCCGAGGGTTCCCGGACCACCCCGTCCATCGTGGCCTTCGCCAAGAACGGCGAGGTGCTCACGGGGCAGCCCGCGAAGAACCAGGCTGTCACCAACGTCGACAGGACCATCCGGTCGGTCAAGCGGCACATGGGCACCGACTGGAAGAAGGAGATCGACGGCAAGCACTACACGCCGCAGGAGATCAGCGCGCGTGTGCTCATGAAGCTCAAGCGGGACGCGGAGGCCTACCTCGGTGACGAGGTGACCGACGCGGTCATCACCGTGCCCGCCTACTTCGAGGACGCCCAGCGGCAGGCCACCAAGGAGGCGGGCCAGATCGCGGGGCTCAACGTCCTGCGCATCGTCAACGAGCCCACCGCCGCGGCCCTGGCCTACGGCCTGGACAAGGGCGAGAAGGAGCAGACCATCCTGGTCTTCGACCTCGGTGGCGGCACCTTCGACGTCTCCCTGCTGGAGATCGGCGAGGGCGTGGTCGAGGTCCGCGCCACCAGCGGTGACAACCACCTCGGTGGTGACGACTGGGACCAGCGGATCGTCGACTGGCTGGTGGACAAGTTCAAGGCCAGCCACGGTATCGACCTGACCAAGGACCGGATGGCGCTGCAGCGCATCAAGGAGGCCGCGGAGAAGGCGAAGATCGAGCTGTCCAGCTCGTCCAGCGCCAACATCAACCTCCCCTACATCACGGTCGACGCGGACAAGAACCCGCTCTTCCTCGACGAGACGCTCTCGCGCGCCGAGTTCCAGCGGATCACCAACGACCTGCTGGAGCGCACGCGGCAGCCGTTCAACAACGTCGTCCGGGACGCCGGCATCTCCGTGGCCGACATCGACCACGTGGTGCTGGTCGGCGGCTCCACCCGGATGCCCGCCGTCACCGACCTGGTCAAGGAGCTGACCGGCGGCAAGGAGCCGAACAAGGGCGTGAATCCCGACGAGGTCGTCGCGGTCGGCGCGGCCCTGCAGGCCGGTGTGCTCAAGGGCGAGGTCAAGGACGTCCTGCTGCTCGACGTCACCCCGCTGTCGCTGGGTATCGAGACCAAGGGTGGCGTGTTCACCAAGCTCATCGAGCGCAACACGACCATCCCGACCAAGCGGTCCGAGATCTTCTCCACGGCCGACGACAACCAGCCGTCGGTGCAGATCCAGGTGTTCCAGGGTGAGCGCGAGATCGCGGCGCACAACAAGAAGCTCGGCATGTTCGAGCTGACCGGCATCCCGCCGGCACCGCGCGGCGTGCCGCAGATCGAGGTCACCTTCGACATCGACGCCAACGGCATCGTCCACGTCACGGCGAAGGACCTCGGCACCAACAAGGAGCAGTCGATGACCATCACCGGTGGCTCCGCGCTGCCGCAGGAGGACATCGACCGCATGGTCAAGGACGCCGAGGCGCACGCCGAGGAGGACCGCAAGCGCCGTGAGGAGGCGGAGACCCGCAACCAGGCCGAGACGCTGGTCTACCAGACCGAGAAGTTCGTCAAGGACAACGACGAGAAGCTGCCCGAGGACCTCAAGGGCAAGGTCAAGACCGCGATCGACGAGGCCAACGAGGCGCTGAAGGGCACTGACATCGCCAAGGTCAAGGAGGCCATGGAGAAGCTGAACTCGGCTTCCCAGGAGCTGGCCACCGCCCTGTACGCCAACACGGGCGCGCAGGCGGGCGGCGGTGCCGACGGCGCCGCCGGCGACACCTCCTCGTCCACCAAGGCCGACGACGACGTGGTTGATGCCGAGATCGTCGACGAGGACGACAAGAAGTGACCGAGCGCTACGACGACACCGAAGCACGGGAACAGCGGGAGCCAGTGGTCGTGAGGGATCGTCGCAAGATCGACCCGGAGACCGGCGAGCTGCGCAAGCCCGAGGCTGCCGAGAAGGAGGAGTCGAACGGCGCGCCCACCGAGGCGCCCGCCGGCTCCACCCCGGCGGAGGCCGGTGCTGCCGAGGAGGCGGCGCCGGCCGGCGCCGACCTGGAGAAGCAGCTCGAGGAGCGCACGGCCGACCTGCAGCGCGTCCAGGCGGAGTACGCCAACTACCGCAGGCGGGTCGACCGCGACCGGGAACAGGTGGCCGCGGCGGGCAAGGCGTCGCTGGTGAACGATCTGCTGCCGCTGCTCGACGACCTCGAGCGGGCCGAGCAGCACGGTGACCTCACCGGCGCGTTCAAGGCCGTGGCCGACAAGCTGGTCGGCGCGCTGGAGCGGGCGGGCCTGGAGGCGTTCGGCAAGGACGGCGAGCCGTTCGACCCGAGCGTCCACGAGGCTGTGCAGCACAGCACGTCGCCCGACGTCACCGGGCCGACCGTGTCGGCCGTGCTGCGCCGCGGCTACCGGTTCGGCGACCGGGTGCTGCGCGCGGCGCTGGTGGCGGTCACCGATCACGAACCCGCGGCCGACTCCGCGCCGCAGGAGGAGCCGATCGACCCGCCGGTCGGTGGCGAGCTGCCCGTCGACACCGATGAGCAGAAGAACTGACGACATGCCGAGAGGAGGGGACGCCCGATGAGCGCCAGGGAGTGGATCGGCAAGGACTTCTACCGTGAGTTGGGCGTCTCCTCCGACGCCAGCCAGGACGAGATCAAGAAGGCCTACCGCAAGCTCGCGAGGGAGAACCACCCGGACGCCAACCCGGGCAACACCGAGGCCGAGACGAAGTTCAAGGCGGTCTCGGAGGCGTACGGGGTGCTGTCCGACCCCGAGAAGCGCAAGGAGTACGACGACGCCCGCAGGCTCTTCGGCTCCGGAGGCCCCGGCGGCTTCGGCTTCCCCGGTGGTGGCGGCACGGGTGCCGGTGGCTTCGATCTCGGCGACATCTTCGGCCAGGCAGGCGCGAGCGGTGGCTTCGGCGGTCTCGGCGACATGCTCGGCAATCTGTTCGGCCGCCGTGGTGGCGGCGGCACCACCGCCGCGCGCGGGACGCGCGGCGCCGACGTCGAGACCGACGTCCGGATCGACTTCACCGAAGCCGTGAAGGGCGCGACGTTGCCATTGCGGCTCTCCAGCCCGGCGACGTGCGGCACGTGTGGCGGCAACGGCGCCCGGCCGGGCACCCGGCCGAGGACCTGCCCGACGTGTGCCGGCGCCGGACTGGTCAGCCGGAGCCAGGGTGCGTTCGCGTTCTCCGAGCCGTGCCCCGACTGCCGGGGTCGCGGCCGGATCATCGACGATCCGTGCCCGGAATGCGCGGGCGAGGGCATCAGCAACCGCACGCGCACGCTGACCGTCCGCATCCCGCCGGGTGTGGACGACAACCAGCGCATCCGGCTGGCCGGTCAGGGCGAGCCCGGCCGGGGTGGCGCGTCCGCGGGCGACCTGTACGTCCGCGTGCACGTCAACCCGGATCCCGTGTTCGGCCGGTCGGGCAACGACCTGACCATCACGGTGCCCGTGGAGTTCTCCGAGCTGGCGCTCGGCACCACGCTCACGGTGCCGACGCTGGATTCGAAGGTGTCGGTGAAAGTGCCCGCGGGTACTTCGAGCGGCCGGGTGCTGCGCGTACGCGGCAAGGGGATCGCCAAACGGGATGGCACCCAGGGTGATCTCCTGGTTACCCTGCAGGTGGTCGTCCCGGCCAAGGTCGACGGCAAGGCCAAGGCCGCCTTGGAGAAGTACGCCGAAGCGGTCGCGAAGCACGATCCGCGGCCCGAGATCACCGCGCTGTTGCGCGACAGGGGTGCGTGATGTTCGGTTCAGGTTCCTCGGGATTCCCTTCCGGCCTGCCGCACGGCGCCGACGAGGACACACCCGTCTTCGTCATCTCCGTCGCGGCGCAACTGTCCGGCCTGCACGCGCAGACGTTGCGCTCGTACGACCGGCTGGGGCTCGTGAGCCCCGGCCGGACGCCGGGCGGCGGCAGGCGGTACTCGCTGCGCGACATCGCCCAGCTCCGCGAGGTCCAGCGGCTCTCGCAGGAGGAAGGCGTCAATCTCGCGGGCATCAAGCGCATCATCGAGCTGGAGAACCAGGTCGAGGCGCTGCAGAACCGCATCGCCGAGCTCACCGAGGAGCTCGCCAGCGCGTACGCGGCGGCCGAGCAGGCCGCGGCGGCGGTGCACGCGTCCTACCGCAAGGACCTCGTGCCGTTCCGGCAGCAGAGCGCCCTCGTGGTGTGGCGGCCCAGCCGCCGCCGCTGACCGAGCGTCAGCGCAGGTGCTCGGCGAAGAACGCCAGCACCCGGCGCCATGCGTCCTCGCTCGCCTCGTGGTCGTAGCCGACTCCCGCGAACTTGGCCAGCCTTGTGAACGGGCCCAGCCGTAGCTCGTTGGCGAAGCTGTGCCCGGCGTCGGGGTACTCCTTGACGTCGTGCGGGACGCCGCGTGCGCTCAACTCGCGTTCGAGCTTCGCGGCGGCCCCCTTCAGCGAAGGGTCCTTCCGGCCGTAGCTGGCGACCACCGGACAGGCGCCGTCGAGCACGGACAGATCGTTGGGCAACTGGCCGTAGTAGGGAGCCGAGGCGTCGAACTCCCGGCTCGCCATCGCGAGCGCGAAGCCACCTCCCATGCAGAACCCGACGACACCGACGCGTGCCGTGCAGTCGGCCCGCTCGACGAGCGTGCGACGGGCGGCGTCGATGTCCTCGAACGCCTGGCCCTTGCCAGCCGCGAGCGCGCCGAACACCGAGCGCACGCATCGGAACATTCCGCCCCGCGAGTACAGGTCGGGCACCAGCGTGACGAATCCGGCGGTGGCGAAGCGGTCCGCGATGTTGCGGGCGTCCTGCGTCAGGCCGATGGCGTCGTGCACCACCACGACACCCGGCCACGGCCCGGCGCCCGAGATCTCGGGTACCGGCAGCGAGAGGTAGCCGTCGATGGTCCCGTCGGTGGCCTGGATCGTGGTCTGCATGCGCCCTACTCAACCGCGCGAGTCACCGGCGGTCCAGACCGTTCAGTCGAGCGCGAACGGGTCGTAGCGAATCTGGTCGAGCGACGTCCCGGCCACCAGCATGCGCGAGACGGTCGCGCGGATCATCGCGGGCGAGCCGGACACGAGCACGTCGTGGCCGGGCCACGCGCCCCGCGCGGTGACGGCGTCGGCCAGTGTTCCTTGTTCGAACCCGGACAGCCCCTCGCCGTGCTCCACGACGGGATGCACGGTGAGCCACGGATTGGTGGAGGCCAGCGCGCGTAGTTGCTCCAGGTCGTAGAGGTCGTCGCGGGTGGCGCCGCCGTAGAAGAGCGTGACGTTCGGGTTGTGCCCCCAGCCGCCGAGGTGGTCGAGGATCGCGCGTAACGGAGCCAGGCCCGTTCCGCCCGCGATCATGAGCACGTCCCGCCCGGACTGCCGGTCGACGTCCAGCCTGCCCATCGGCGCGCCGAACCGCCAGACGTCGCCGGGCTGGGTGTGGCTGACGATCGAGCGGGAGACCCAGCCGCCCTCGATCGCCCGCACGTGGAACTCCAGGGAGCCGTCCGGCCGCGGCGCGTTGGCCGGGGAGAGGTAGCGCCAGAGCCTCGGCCGCTGGGGCACCTCGACGCTCAGGTACTGCCCGGCCCGGTACGGGATGTGGTGCTCGGGCTCCACCCGGATCAGCGCGAGATCCCAGCTCAGCCGCCGGTGTTCGGCGACCGTGCCCAGCCACGACGCCGGGTACTCGTCGGCCTCGGCGGCCTCCTGCATCGACCGGGCGACGATCGTGAACGCCTCGGCCCACGCGCGTTCGACCCTCGGTGTCCACGCGTCCCGGAGTTGCCGTTTGACCGCGGCGAGCAGCGCGGTGCCGATGGCCTCGTAGTGATGCGACTGCACGCCGAACTTGCGGTGGTCGCGGCCGAGCTGGACGAGGTAGGGCGCGACGTCGTCCGGGCGGTCCACCGACTGCAGGATGTTGACGATCGCCCGCACCAGCTTGCCACGCTGGATCTCCATGTGGATGGGGAAGAAGTCCCGCGCCTCGGGGGCGAGGGTGAACAGCATGCCGTAGAAGAACTGCGAGATCTCCGGCGTGTACGGCTCGACCTCGTGCCAGGTCTCCCGGATCAGCTGCACCATGGCGGTGACGGCAGGCGGCGCCTCCCGAACAGGGGCGACCTTGGGTATGGGGTTGATCGGGTCGGCTGTCATCCGTCTGCACCAGTGTGGCTGAGGCGGAACGTCAGGTCAGTACGCACAGTGATCGAAGGGGCCTTCCGTCGCTATCCACGAGCGGGTGACGACATCGCGGGCTTCGGTCCGGTGACATCCAGCATCGGCGGCCGTTGCGATGAGCTCATGGACCATCCACCCTTCCGGCGCGTACGCACTGGCACAACCCTAGATTCATGTGCACCTGCACGGTAGTCGCATTGCCGGTGACCGTCGCGCGGTTGCTCCGGACGGGTGGTGATTTTGTCCGCTTCGGGAGTTAACTCACCCGGAAGGCAGATAGTCTGCCCGGTATCGCGCGGCGAGCGTGCCCGATGCAAATAACTCACAGTGACCAGGCGGTAGGCATGAATCCCTCGGACGAGGTCTGCGTCGATCTGCTGCGCCAGATCCGCGACGCGCACCAGCTCCAGCAGGCCTGGACGTTGCAGCACTGGCATGCCGGCCAGGGCCCCAACCCGGCCGCGGCGATGCTCCTGTCCGAGATCCAGCGCAGCGGTGAGGTGCGCCTCTCCGAGCTGGCGAAGCGCCGGATGGTGGACATCTCCGTGGTCAGCAGGCAGGTCGCGCAGCTGGCCGAGGCCGAGCTCATCGAACGCAGGCCGTCGCCGGACGACGGCCGGGCCACGCTGGTGCGGATCTCGGCGAAGGGCGAGGAGCACCTCGACCGGTGGCGCAGGCACCACATCGACTTCGTCCGCAACGCGCTGGCCGATTGGGACGAGGCCGCGCTGCGGGACCTCACCGAGCGACTGGGTGCTGTCGTGGACGACCTGCGTACGGCCGTCGCCGACACCGCCGGGAACGCGGAACGGCCCGCCACCGGACGTCGGTGACGGGCCGTTCGGCTCGGTTCGGGCGCCGCGTCAGGCGCTGACTTCCTTCTCGATCTTCTTCACCTCGCCGGAGCGGATCTTGCCCAGGAAGCCGGCCACCTCCTTCTTCACCACCGGCATGAGCAGGTACAGACCGATGATGTTGAACAGCGCCAGCGAGAACACCACGGCGTCGGCGAAGGACAGCACGCTGCCGAGGGTGAGCACGCAACCCGCGACGATCGTCAGGCAGAAGATGACCTGGTAGATCCGGTCGGAGGTCTTGCGCTTGCCGAACAGGAACTGCCACGACTTCTGGCCGTAGTAGCCCCACGTGATGGTGGTCGACAGCGCGAACAGCGCGACCGCGACCGTGAGGATGTACGGGAACCACGGCAGCACGGTCTCGAACGCTGTCGACGTCACCGTCACACCGTCCGGTTCCTCACCGCCCGCGGCCACCGTGGCCCTGGCCTCGTTCCAGAACGGGGTGTCGGCGATGACGACCGTCAGGGCCGTCATGGTGCAGATGACCACGGTGTCGATGAACGGCTCGAGCAGCGCGACGAAGCCCTCGGTGGCCGGGTTCTTGGTCCGGACCGCGGAGTGGGCGATTGGGGCGGAGCCGAGGCCGGCCTCGTTGGAGAACGCGGAGCGCTGGAAACCGACGATCAGGGCGCCGATGGCACCGCCAGCCACGCCCTCGCCGGTGAACGCGCCGGAGACGATCTCGCCGATCGCCGCGGGCACCGAGTCGATGTTGACGCCGATGACGATGAGGCAGCCGAGGACGTAGATGATCGCCATCGCGGGCACCAGGCGGCTGGTGACCGCGCCGACGGACTTGATCCCGCCGATGATGACCAGGCCGACCAGCACCGCGAGCACGATGCCGAAGATGAGCGCGGCGCCGTCGCTGCCGAGGAAGCCGTCGTCACCGCCGGTGACGTCCTTGACCTGCGCGAATGTCTGGTTGACCTGGAACATGCTGCCGCCCGCGAACGCGAAGAACAGGATGCCGATCGCGGTCAGCACGGCGAGCACCTTGCCGAGCCCGACACCGAAGGCGTTCGGGAACCGTTCGGCGAGGCCCTTGCGCAGGTAGTGCATCGGGCCGCCGGAGACCGTGCCGTCGGCGTGTTCCTCGCGGTACTTCACGCCGAGGGTGCACTCCACGAACTTGGTGCACATGGCGAGCAGGCCGGCGACGATCATCCAGAAAGTCGCGCCTGCGCCACCGATGGTGACGGCGACACCCACACCGGCGATGTTGCCGAGGCCGACGGTTCCGGACAGGGCCGACGCCAGGGCCTGGAAGTGGTTGATCTCCCCGGGCTCGTCCTTGGCGGTGTACTGGCCGCGGACCAGCTCGGTCGCCAGCTTGAACTTCCGGAACTGGATGAAGCCGAAGTACAGCGTGAAGATCGCGGCGGCGAGGACCAGCCAGGCCACGATCCAGGGGAACGTGACGCTCCCGACGGTGATCTCGGCGAACACGAAGTTCGAGAAGGCGTCCGAGATGGGTGTGAAGACCTCGTTGACCCAGTTCTCGATCGAGGCGAGGGTTCCCCCCTCGGCGGCGAGAACGTGCGTGGTGGCGTCGGGCGGCGGGTTTGTGGCCGCCACGGCGGTGCTCAGTACAGACATGGTCTGGTAGTTGACCCGAATGGTGGGCCCTTGACAAGTGGACCCCCGCTTTTGTTACGCGCTGTTACCTTGGCGAGGTCTGCTGTAGTGTTCGACTTGAGCGGAACACACTCAACTTTTCTGACGTTGTGCATAGCGACGGCCTCTGCGAGAGGCTGGTCGGCAGCGACTTCAGACCAGAGGTGAGGGATGGACTCTTTCAACCCGACCACGAAGACCCAGCAGGCGATCTCGTCGGCGGCCCAGGCCGCCACCATGGCGGGAAACCCGGAGATCTCCCCTGCTCACCTGCTCGGTGCCCTCCTGTCCCAGTCGGACGGGATCGCCGCGCCGTTGCTGACCGCGGTCGGAGCCGACCCCGAGCTCATCCACAAGGAGCTCGAACCGATCGTCTCCGGGCTGCCCTCCGCGACCGGGGCCACCGTCTCCACCCCGAACTTCGACGCCCACGCCGTCAAGTCGCTCACCCACGCGCAGAAGCTCGCCACCGAGCTCGGTGACGAGTACGTCTCCGCCGAGCACGTCATGGTGGGCCTGGCGGCCGAGGGTGGTCCGGTGAGCAGCCTGCTCACCCGGCACGGCGCGACGCCGGACGCCCTGCGCGACGCCTTCACCCAGGTGCGCGGGTCCGCGCGGGTCACCACGCCCGACCCCGAGGGCACGTACCAGGCACTGGAGAAATACGGCCTGGACCTCACCGCGGCCGCCCGCGCCGGTGAGCTCGACCCCGTGATCGGCCGGGACACCGAGATCCGCCGCGTCGTGCAGGTGCTCTCGCGGCGCACGAAGAACAACCCCGTGCTGATCGGCGAGCCCGGCGTCGGCAAGACCGCCATCGTCGAGGGCCTCGCCCAGCGCATCGTCGCAGGCGACGTGCCCGAATCGTTGCGCGGCAAGCGCGTGGTGTCGCTCGACCTCGGCTCGATGGTCGCCGGATCGAAGTACCGGGGCGAGTTCGAGGAACGGCTCAAGGCCGTGCTCAAGGAGATCAAGGAGTCCAACGGCCAGGTCGTCACGTTCATCGACGAGCTGCACACCATCGTCGGCGCGGGCGGCACCGGCGAAGGTGGTGCCATGGACGCCGGCAACATGATCAAGCCGATGCTGGCCCGGGGCGAGCTGCGCATGGTCGGCGCGACGACGCTGGACGAGTACCGCAAGCACATCGAGAAGGACGCGGCGCTGGAGCGCCGCTTCCAGCAGGTGTTCGTCGGGGAGCCGTCGGTCGAGGACGCCGTCGGCATTCTGCGCGGCCTCAAGGAGCGCTACGAGGTGCACCACGGTGTGCGCATCACCGACGCCGCGCTCGTCGCCGCCGCGACGCTGTCCGATCGCTACATCACCGCGCGCTACCTACCGGACAAGGCCATCGACCTCGTCGACGAGGCCGCGTCCCGGCTGCGCATGGAGATCGACTCCCGGCCGGTGGAGATCGACGAGGTAGAGCGCGCCGTGCGCCGCATGGAGATCGAGGAGATGGCGCTGTCCAAGGAGGACGACGCCGCCTCGAAGGAACGGCTCGACGCCCTGCGCGGCGAACTGGCCGAGAAACGCGAACAGCTGAACGCCCTGACCGCGCGCTGGCAGAACGAGAAGGGCTCCATCGAGCGGGTTCGCGAGCTGAAGGAGCAGCTGGAGCAGCTCCGCGGTGAGGCCGACCGCGCCGAGCGCGACGCCGACCTCGGCCGGGCCGCCGAGCTGCGCTACGGCCGGATTCCCGCGCTGGAGAAGGAACTCGAGGAGGCTACGCGGGCGACCGAGGAGAAGGCCGCCGACGTCATGCTCAAGGAGGAGGTCGGCGCGGACGACGTGGCCGACGTCGTGAGCGCCTGGACAGGCATCCCGGCGGGCCGCCTGCTCGAGGGCGAGACCGGCAAGCTGCTGCGCATGGAGGAGGAGCTCGGCAAGCGGGTGGTCGGCCAGGACGACGCGGTCCGCGTGGTGTCCGACGCGGTGCGCCGGGCGCGCGCGGGCGTGGCCGACCCCGACCGGCCGACCGGCTCGTTCCTCTTCCTCGGCCCCACCGGTGTCGGCAAGACGGAGCTGGCCAAGGCGCTCGCCGAGTTCCTCTTCGACGACGAGCGCGCCATGCTGCGCATCGACATGAGCGAGTACAGCGAGAAGCACAGCGTGGCCAGGCTGGTCGGCGCGCCACCCGGCTACGTCGGCTACGACCAGGGCGGGCAGCTCACCGAGTCGGTGCGCAGGCGGCCGTACACGGTCGTGCTGCTCGACGAGGTCGAAAAGGCGCACCCGGACGTGTTCGACGTCCTGCTGCAGGTGCTCGACGACGGCAGGCTCACCGACGGCCAGGGCCGCACGGTGGACTTCCGCAACACCATCCTGGTGCTCACGTCGAACCTCGGTTCGCAGGCGATCGCCGACCCCACGCTGTCGGACCAGCAGCGCAGCGACTCGGTGATGGCCGTGGTCCAGCAGCACTTCAAGCCCGAGTTCCTCAACCGGCTCGACGACATCGTCGTGTTCCACGCGCTCGGCACCGAGCAGCTCGGGGCCATCGTGGACATCCAGGTCGGCAGGCTCGCCCAGCGGCTGTCCCAGCGCAGGCTCACGCTCGACGTCTCGCCGGGTGCCCGGGACTGGCTGGCGCTCAACGGCTACGACCCGATCTACGGTGCGCGGCCGCTGCGCAGGCTCGTCCAGTCGGCGATCGGCGACCAGCTCGCGCGCAAGCTCCTGGCGGGCGAGATCCGCGACGGCGACACCGTGCGCGTCGACGTCCCGGAGTTCGAGGCAGGCGACAACCTCGTGGTGAGCCGCGCGGCGTAGTCCAATCGTGAAAACATCCCTCGGCCTGCCGCCACCTTGCGGCAGGCCGAGCGGGCTACCCTGCTCGCGTGGGTATTCCAGCGTGGATCTGGTTCGTCATCGCGGCCATCGCCGCGGTGGCCGGGCTCGCACTGCTGATGGCCGACCGGGCCAAGGAGAATTCGCGCAACCGGGAGCGCGCGCGCTGGGCCGAGCTGCGCGGCTGGCAGTACGTCGAGGAGGACCAGCGGCTGCCCCAGCAGTGGTCCGGCGGCGCCATCGGGTACTTCGGCGCGGAGTCCGCGGTCAACGTGGTCGCGGGCTCGACGTTCACCTCGGACGGCCGGCGCCCGGTGTTCGTGTTCGACATCGAGGCCGACGGGCTGATCCCGGCGGTGATCGTGGCCGTGCGCTGCAACCGCATCCACCCGGTACTGCTCGAGCTGTGGCTGGCGAGCGTGCCGTTCCAGCGGGCCGAGATGCCCGAGCTGCTGGGCCCCGTCGGCCAGCGATACGCCTTCGCCGACGACGTGAACGCCGCGCGGACCGTGATCACCCAGGACATCGTGGACGCCGCCGATGCGCTGGGCGGCGACGTCGGGGTGGCCTGGCTGGAGAACGAGTGGGTGCTGGCCAGCGTGGCCCCGAACGTCGGCCCGTCGCGCCTGGAACGGCTGCTGCGTGACCTCGGCGAGATCGCCGACATCGTCGACCCCTTCGACGAGAACTACGTGCCCGCCCAGGAGCCGCCGCCCGTCTCCGCCGAGGAACGGGCCCGTCAGCAGGGCTTCTGATCAGCAGGGCTTCCGAGCGAGGTCCAGTGTGCCCGCAAGCGGCAGCTCGGTGGTGATGCCGGCCAGTTCGGTGTCGAGCGTGCCCGTGAACCGTCCGCCGTCCTGTGTGGAGAGCTCGCGGTAGGTGGCCGGGCAACCGGTCCGCGACAGCGCCGCCCACGCCGCGACACCCTCGGCGAACGCCACCGGGTCCAGGCCGTCGTCCGGCGGGTCGACCATGCCGTCGGTTCCGTCCGTCGCCGCGAGGAACCCGCGGACGAACGACGCGTAGTCGATGGCGGGCTTCTCCATCTTCCGAGCCGTCCTCGTCTGGGTGAGGTCCGTATGCCGATGGGCCGTGCTCGACGATACTGCTGCCCGAGGTGCGCTCCGAGCACGGGCAGCCTGCCCGCAGACCTTCGCCACGGGGAGCGACGCACTAGGTTGGCGGCATGCCCACCGCATTGATCACGGGAGCCACGGCCGGTATCGGTGCCGCCTTCGCTCGCGCGCTCGCCGCCGAACACTACGACCTGGTGCTCGTCGCCCGCGACGAGCAGCGGTTGCGGGCCCGCGCCGACGAGCTCACCACCGCGCACGGCGTACGGGTGGACGTGCTGCCCGCCGACCTCGGCACGGCAGCCGGGCGGACCACCGTGGAGCAGCGGCTCGCCGCGCAGCCCGTCGACATGCTCGTGAACAACGCGGGGCTGGGCCTGGCCGGAGAGTTCTGGACGGCTTCGCCCGACGAGCTGCAGCACCAGCTGGACGTCAACGTCACCAGTGTCCTGCGGCTGACCCGGGCCGCGCTGCCGGGCATGCTGGACCGTGGCCGCGGCGACGTCGTCAACGTCTCCAGCGTGGCGGCGTTCTTCTCCGGCCGCGGGTCCACCTACACGGCGAGCAAGAGCTGGGTGACGTCGTTCTCCGACGGCCTCGCCTCGGCGCTGCGTTGTTCCGGCGTGCGGGTGCTGGCGTTGTGCCCCGGGTTCACCGAGACGGAGTTCCACGACCGCGCCGGGCTGGAGAAGGCGGGCCCGAAGGCGTTCTGGCTGGACGCCGACCGAGTCGTCCGCGAGGCCCTCGCCGACCTGCGTCGCGGCAAGGTGATCTCGGTGCCGAGCCCGCAGTACAAGGCTGTCGTCGCCATCGGCCGGTTGTTGCCGCGCGGGCTGATCCGGCTCCTCGGCGGGCGGTTCGCGGGGCGCGACCGCACCTGAGGCCGGCGCGTGTCAGACTTGCAGTCCGTGGCGACACCCTCGTTGGATCAAGCGGCGAAAATCGAACTGGCCAGGCTCGTTGCCGAGCTGTGCGTGGTGCACGGCAAGGTGACGCTCGCCTCCGGCAAGGAGGCCGACTACTACGTCGACCTGCGCCGGGCCACCCTCCACCACGCGGCTGCTCCCCTCATCGGCAAGCTCCTGCGGCAGCTCACCTCGGACTGGGACTACGTGGCCGTCGGCGGGCTGGCGCTGGGCGCCGACCCGGTGGCCGCCGCGATGCTGCACTCCGCCGCGGCCGACGGCATGGTGCTCGACGCGTTCGTGGTGCGCAAGAACGTCAAGGAACACGGCATGCAGCGCCGGATCGAGGGCATGGAGGTGGCCGGGCAGCGGGTGCTCGCCGTCGAGGACACCTCCACGACGGGCGGCAGCGTGCTGACCGCCGTCGAGGCCCTGAACGAGGCGGGCGCGACCGTGGTGGGCGTGGCGACCGTCGTGGACCGTGGTACGGGCGCCCGCGAGGCGATCGAGAAGCAGGGCCTGCCGTACCGGTACCTGCTCGATCTCGACGACCTCGGCCTGTCCTGAGCGCTCGCCGCCGAAATCGCCCGGATTTGCCCGTGTGAACCCGGGCGAACCGGGTCTCCGGGTCGATAAGCCCTGGTAACAGTCGTAGTCAACAGATCATTTTGTCGACCTGATCGGCGTCGACGGGGTACTGTTGATATTGACTTTTGGGGGGCTTTTCGACAGGGGGGTTGGTGGGTTCGGTGCTCGGACTGGAACTGCTCACCGCACTGGTCACGGTCGTGCACTTCCTCGCGCTCGCCTACATCGGCCTCGGCGGTTTTCTGGCCTGGATGTGGCCGAAATCGATCTTCGTGCACGTTTTCTTCGCGTTCTGGGGTGTCGCCGTCAACGTGCTGCCGCTGTCGTGCCCGTTGACGGTGGCCGAGGACTTCCTGCGCGAGCAGCGTGGTCTGGGCCCGTTGCCGGGTGGGTTCAACGAGTACTACATCTACGGCACGATCATCCCGGACGCGCTGCTGCCGTTCGTCGCCGTCGTGGCGCTGCTGCTCGTGGCCGTCTCGTACATCGGGGCCGCGTTGCTGTGGCGGCAGCGGCAGCACGGCCACGTCGCCGGGCAGTCGGTGGGCTTCGGCGGGCCCGGGTAGAGAATGGGCGCGTGACCCAGGACGCCGACACCGCCACCGGGCCCACCGAGTGGGGAGCCCGCCCGGAGGTCGGCGTCGGCCCGTGGCAGGGCCCGTGGCCGGACGACCCCCGCTACGACCCCGAACTGCTCGAACACGGCGACCGGCGCAACGTCGTCGACGCCTACCGGTACTGGCGGCGCGAGGCGATCGTCGCCGACATGGACAAGCGCCGGTACCCCTTCCACGTCGCGATCGAGAACTTCCAGCACGACCACAACATCGGCACCGTCGTGCGTACCGCCAACGCGTTCGCGGCGGCGGCCGTTCACATCGTCGGCAAGCGCCGCTGGAATCGGCGGGGCGCGATGGTCACCGACCGCTACCAGCACCTGTACCATCACCCGACCGTCGCCGAGCTGGCCGAGTTCGCCGAGGCACGCGGCCTGGCGATCGTCGCGGTGGACAACACACCCGGCGCGGAGCCGATCGAGACCGTCGAGCTGCCGCGCGAGTGCGTGCTGTTGTTCGGCCAGGAAGGTCCGGGCCTGTCCGCCGAGGCGCAGCAGGCGGCGTCGCGGGTGGTCTCGATCGCGCAGTTCGGCACAACGCGCTCGATCAACGCCGGGGTGGCCGCCGGCATCGTCATGCACACGTGGATCCGCCTGCACGCGGATCTCTCCGCCGCCTGGTGACGCCTCAGGCGCGAGCCACCTCGACCGGGATGCCGTTCAGCACGGCCGTGCCCGACAACGCATCGAGGGCCAGTTCGTCGGCGAGCACGTTGGAGTTCGCGCCCGCATGCCGGACCGCCACGGACGTGCGCACGCCCGGCACATCGTGTCCCCAGCCGTGCGGAATGCTCACCACACCGGGCCGCACCCGGTCGGTGACCTCCACCGGCACCTCGATGGTCCCGGTGCGGGCGGTGACCTTCGCGGTGTCGCCGTCGTGCAGCCCGAGCCGGTCGGCGTCGCCGGGATGGACCTGGATGGTGCACCGGTTGCTGCCGCGCACGAGCGGCTCGAGGTTGTGCATCCACGAGTTGTTCGAACTCAGCTGCCGCCGTCCGATGAGGACGAGGCGGCCGTCGCGATCCGGCGTCAGTTCGGCCGCGAGCCTCGGCACGTCGGCGGTGACGGCCTCGGGAGCGAGTTCGATCTTGCCGCTCGCGGTGGTCAGGACGTCCGGCAGGCGCGGGCGCATGGGCCCGAGGTCGATGCCGTGCGGTGCGGCTTCCAGGTCGGCGAGCGTCAGGTCGTGCGGGCCGGCGCGCAGCATGAGGTCCAGGAGCCGCTCAGGGCCGGTGCGCTCGCCCGCCACGGCAGGGTCGAGCCCGGCTCGGCGGGCGACATCACCCGCGACCAGGTCGTCGAGCGCGGCGATGTCGGCGTTGGGTCCCAGTCCGGTGACGATGCCGGTGAGCCGCAGCAGGGTTTCCCATTCCTGCGGCAGATCGGTGGCCAGGGCGGCGGGCGTCCAGTTGGCGACGCCGCGCACGGCGAGCTGGTAGAGCGAGACGTCGTAGTGCGGCCGCTCCAGCGGCGTCGGTCCGGGCAGGATGACGTCGGCGTGCCGCGTGGTCTCGTTGAGGTAGACGTCCAGCGACAGCATGAAGTCGAGCCGGCCGAGTGCCTGATCGAGCCGGGCGGCGTTGGGCGTGCTCAGGCACGGGTTGCCCGCGACCGTCACGAGCGCCCGCACCTGCCCGCCACCCGGCGTCTCGATCTCGTCGGCGAGCGTGGCCACCGGCACCTCGCCGAACACCTCCGGCAGCCCGCGCACACGGGTACGCCAGCGGCCTGCGCGGAACGGCCTGCGCGGCGCGCCCGCGCTGCTGTTGAGTTGTCCGGCCGCCGCGAGCGGGAACATCGCGCCGCCGGGCGCGTCGAGGTTGCCGGTGAGCACGTTCAGCACGTCGACCAGCCAGCTCGCGAGCGTGCCGAACGACTGCGTGGTGGTGCCGATGCGCCCG
Source organism: Prauserella oleivorans (assembly GCF_042685745.1). Lineage (NCBI taxonomy): Bacteria > Bacillati > Actinomycetota > Actinomycetes > Pseudonocardiales > Pseudonocardiaceae > Prauserella > Prauserella oleivorans. The sequence continues at coordinate 957,497 of NZ_JBHUNT010000001.1, forward strand.
TACACGACGGCCCGCTCGGCGGCCGCGAGTTCCCGTGCCAGGTGCCGGATGTCGTTGGCGCCCAGTCCGGTCGCGGGCGCCACGGCGTCCGGGCTGAACGGCTCGGCCAGCGTGCGGACCGCCTCGACACCGGCGACGTGCTCGGCGAGATGGCGCAGCCGCACGAGGTCCTCGGCGAACAGGACGTGCACGAGCGCGAACAGCAGTAGCGCGTCGGTGCCGGGGCGGATGGCGTGGTGCTCGTCGGCGAACTCGGCGGTGCGGGTACGCCGCGGGTCGACGACGACGATCTTGCCGCCGCGCCGCCGGATGCCGCGCAGCCGGGCGCGGACGTCACCCGCCGTCATCAGGCTTCCGTTGGACACCAACGGGTTCGCGCCGAGAATCAGCAGGTGCTCGGTGCGGTCGAGGTCCGGCACGGGAATGGTGAACCCGCCGCCGAACAGGTAGCCGCAGGCGTAGTGCTTCGGCAACTGGTCGACGCTGCCCGCGGTGTAGAAGTTCCTGGTGCCGATCGCCTTGTAGAACGCGCGGCCGTAGAGCGCCACGGGCAGGTTGTGAGCCGACGGGTTGCCCGCGTAGACGGCGACGGCGTCAGCGCCGTGCTCGGCGATGATCCCGGGCAGGCGGGCGTCGATCTCGGCGAAGGCGTCGTCCCACGAGACCTGGGTGAACTCGCCGTCCCGCTTGACGAGTGGTGCCCGCAGCCGGTCGGGATCGTGGTGCAGGGCGCCGAGCGAGGCGCCTTTGGGGCAGACGTAGCCGTGGGACAGCACGTCGTCGGGGTCGCCGCGGACGCCGGTCACGGTGGCGCCTTCGAACGTCACCGTCAGACCACACGTCGCTTCGCACAGAGGACACGTGACATGCGCCGTTGCCATCGGTTCATGGTCCGGCAGCCGCTGCGGAATGTCGAGGTCCCGGCAAGGATGGGGCCATGACGTGGATCGAGCGCGCCGCCGAGGCCGAGCGTGCGGTCCGCACGCGGCACCTGGCTCGGCTGTGGGGTGTTCCCGGCACCGTCCTCGGCCGTAGTGGCTGGCCGCCGACACCGGCCGACCGGCTGCATCGGCGGTGGAACTACTGGTGGCAGGCGCACCTGCTCGACTGCCTCGTCGACGCGCAACTGCGCGCGCCCACCGGCGAGCGGGTGGTGACGATCGAGCGCCTGCTCCGCGCCATCCGGCTGCGCAACCACCGCTGGACCAACGACTTCTACGACGACATGGCGTGGTTGCTGCTGGCGTTGCAGCGGGTCGCCGAGGTGACCGGACTGGACGTTGGCGGGCCGGCCGCGGAGTTGTCGGCCGCGTTGCGGGACGGCTGGACCGTCGAAGCCGGTGGCGGGATCCGTTGGCATGTCCGGGATTCCTACAAGAACGCGCCCACGAACGGTCCCGCGGCGATCGCGTTCGCGCGCGGGGGCGATGCCGAGGCGGCGCGCCGGCTGTTCCGGTGGATGGAGGACCGGCTCGTCGACGACGGCACGGGACTGGTGTGGGACGGCGTCCGCGGCGACACCGGCGAGCTCGTCGACCGGGTTTTCACCTCCTGCCAGGGTGTGTTCCTCGGTGCCTGCCTCGAACTGTCCGAAGTGGAGGCCGCGGAACGCACGGTGCGGGCCGTGGCGTCGCATCTCGCACCTGGAGGCGTATTGCGGGGCGCCGGTGGTGGCGACGGCGGTCTGTTCGCCGGAATCCTGGCGAGGTACCTCGCGCTGGCGGCACGCCGGCTTCCCGCCGGGCCGATCGCGGAAGCCGCGGCACGGTTGGTGTCGGACTCGGCGAGCGCGTGCTGGGACGGTGCCGCGCGGACGCCGTCGGGCCCGCTGTTCAGTCCGGAATGGACGGAACCGGCTCCAGGCGATCCGCGAGGGCACCCCGCGCGGGACCTGTCGGTTCAGATCGGCGGCTGGCTGCTGCTCGAGGCCGTGGCGACGTTGCCCGCGTGAGGCTGGAGACGACAGCCACACGACTCCCGGTGCCGTAGCCGCGGCGGCAGCCGGACGGTTTCCGGCGCGCGGGCCGGGTCCTTGATCCGGGCCAGCAGGAGCCGGACCGCCTCCCGGCCGATGTCGGCGATGGGTTGCGCCATGGTGGTCAGCGGCGGGTCGATGAGGTCGGCCCACTCGGGGTCGTCGTACCCGGCGAGGGCGAGGTCCTCGCCGATGCGCAGGCCGCGGTGCCGGGCCTCGCTCAGCACGCCGGTCATCATCGCGTCGTTGGCGACCAGCACGGCCGTGGGCGGCTCGGGCCGGTCGAGCAGGTTCCGCAGTGCGGCGGCGGCGCCGGCTCGCCCGGAATGCCCGGAGACGACGAGATCCGGGTTCCACGGCAGGCCCGCTCGGCCCAGGCCGAGCCGGTAGCCGAGCACGCGTTCCTCGCTCGTCGCCAGCCCCGGCGTCCCGCTGATGAAGCCGATGCGCCGGTGGCCGAGGGAGGCGAGGTGCTCGGTGAGCGCCGAGGTGGACTGGATGTTCTCGGGCCCCACCTGATCGATGTCGCCGCGGGTGGCGAGGCGGTCGAGGAGCACGGTCGGCAGGTTCAGCGAGAGTAGTTCGTCGACGATCGCGCGGTCGCCGGGCACCGGCGTGAGCAGGATGCCCTCGACCCGGCGTGCTCGCAGGGCGCGTACGACCGACTGCTCGGTGTCCACGGTGTCGTGCGTGTCCGACAGCAGCACCGTGTAACCTGCTGCCGCGGCTTCGCGCTCGATGGCCTGCATCAGCACGGCGAAGTACGGATTGGCGAGCAGCGAGATGGCGACGCCGATCGTCCGCGTTCCTCCGGTGACGAGCGAGCGCGCGATGACGTCGCCGGTGTAGCCCGTCTGCTCGATGGCGGCGAGCACGGCGGCCCGGGTTTCGGGCGCGACGGCCCTGGTGCCGTTCACCACGTGCGAGACCGTGGTGATCGAGACCCCGGCAAGCTCGGCGATGTCGCGCTGGGTGGGTCGGTTCGACCTCTGCGGGGGCATTGTGGTCCTTCGCGAGTCGCAGCTGCCAACAGGAGCGGCAAGCGTTTGCGCAAACGCTTGCGCCGGAGCATAACCCGTGCCTACTTTCACCAAGATCCGTGGGTGTGCCTCGGAAACCGGGAGGATGGACTGCGTGGGCGGCGTGAAGGTGCTCCTGGCGGGCTTGTGCACTGTCGACGTCGTGCAGCGGGTGGTCGAGCTGCCCGCGCCCGGCGAGAAGGTGCAGTCGCGGTCGGTGCAGGTCGCCGCGGGCGGTCCGGCGACGAACGCCGCGGTGACGGTGGCCGCGCTCGGTGGTGAGGCGACGTTGCTGACCGTCGTCGGCGCCCACCCGCTGGCCGAGCTCGCCCGAGCCGACCTCCGGACGTGCGGTGTGCGGCTGCTGGACGCCCTCCCGGACCACCCGCTTCCACCGCCGGTGAGCGCGGTGGCCGTCCGCGAGCGCGACGGCGAACGGACCGTCGTGTCGCACAACGCAGCGGCCGCCCCCGACGTGGACGTGAACCCGGCGGCTTTCCCCGACGCCGACGCCGTCCTGGTCGACGGCCACCACCCGTCGCTCGCGCTGGCCGCGGCCCGGTGGGCACGACAGCGGGGCGTGCCGGTAGTGGTGGACGCCGGCAGCTGGAAACCCGTCTTCGCCGACCTGCTGCCGCTCGCCGACGTCGTGGGCTGCTCCGCGCAGTTCCGGGCGCCCAACGGCCTGCTGAGCGAGGTGCCGACCGTCATCACCACGGCGGGCGCGGATCCGGTTCGCTGGCGTAGCGGCGGCGACTCGGGGGAAGTGCCCGTGCCCGCCGTCACGGCAAGAGACACTTTGGGTGCGGGCGATGTCTGGCACGGCGCGCTGGCGACCCGGCTCGGCGCGCTCGGTGTGGCAGATCTCGTCGCGTTCGCGAACGACGTCGCGGCGGAACGGGTACGTCACAGCGGACCCAGAAGTTGGCTGCGCCCGGTCAGGGCGATGATGGGAGTGAGATGACCACCTTCGACGAACTGCTGGCCAGGGCCGAAGCGCTCGCGGCGAAGGACGGCCGGTCGGTGCTGGGCATCGCCGGCGCGCCCGCCTCCGGCAAGACCACGCTGGCCTGGCGGCTCGCCAAGGAGATCGGGCACCGGGCGACCGTGGTGGGCATGGACGGCTTCCACCTCGCGCAGGTCGAGCTCAACCGGCTCGGCAACGCCGACCGCAAGGGCGCCCCGGACACCTTCGACGGCTACGGCTACGTGCACCTCATCCGCAGGCTCGCCGAGGGCAGGGAAATGGTGTACGCGCCGGAGTTCCGGCGGGAGATCGAGGAGCCGATCGCCGGTGCCGTCGCCGTGCCCCCGGAGGTCCGGCTCGTCATCACCGAGGGCAACTACCTGCTGCTCGACACGGAACCGTGGGCGCAGCTGCGATCGATCATCGACGAGATCTGGTACCTCCAGCCGGACGAGCAGGAGCGGATCGAGCGGCTCGTCACCCGGCACCGGAAGTACGGCAGGTCGCTCGTGGAGGCCCAGCAGCGCGCCTGGGGCTCCGACCAGCGCAACGCCGACCTCATCGCGCCGAGCGCGGCGCGGGCGGACCTGATCGTCGAGAACATGGATCTGCCGCACTTCGCGGTGTAAGCGCCGTTGACTCCACAACCCTGTGGATAACTCAGGGTTGTCCACAGGGTTATGCACAGGCCGGGCTGACCTCGTATTCGGCAACGGCCGCCGAGACGATCATGGCGTTCTGCTGGCCCGACGGACCGGACCCGCGGAAGGCCTCCACGTCCGCCCGCGACTCCCAGCGCTCGAAGATGTCGATCCGGGTGGGATCGACCAGGTCCGCGGTGACGGCGAAGTCCAGGCAACCGGGTGCCCGGCGCGCCTGCTCGACCACGTCGACGCACGTGGCCAGGTACGACTCCCGCTGCTCCGCGGCGACAGTCAGGTGTCCGGCGACGATCAGCATGGCTTCTCCTCGGTTCGGGTGTGGTGCCGGGTGTGGCGGCGTTCGGGCCGGCTCGCGGCGGCCGGGGCCGTGTTCCACCGGCTTCCCGCCGGTACCGACCGGGCCGGGGGTCGAAATTCGTCGGCCGACACGGCGACGTGGACGGCGCACACGGCGACGTGGACGGCAGACACGGTGACGTGGGCGGCGCACACGGTGACGTGGGCGGCAGACACGGTCGCCCGGGTACAGGGCCGGTCACGGCGGCATCCCATTCCAGCCACCCCCCGCATCCGGCGCGGCCTTCCCCGGTGACAATCCACACCTGGTGGAAGGCGGCAGGCATGGCGAGGCTCGCGAGAGTGCACCATCTGGCCCTCACGGTGACCGATGTCGACCGGAGCGTGCCGTGGTACGTCCGGGTGCTCGGGTTCGAGGTGGCGGCCCGCAGCGAGGACGTCGAGTTCGGGTTGCGCCGGGTCGAGCTGCACGCGCCCGGTGACGGCTTCTCCGTGGTGCTCGTGGAGCACGCCTACGCCGAGCGCCCACCTTTCAACGAGCGGCACACCGGCTTGGACCATGTCGCCTTCGCCGTCGCCTCGTGCGCCGAGCTCGGCCGCTGGGAACGCAAGCTCGCCGACCACGGGGTCGGCTACAACGCCGTCGAGCGGCCGCCGGGGCGGACCGTCGTCGTCTTCCGCGATCCCGACGGCATCCAGCTCGAAATCCTGGCCGACACCACGGACCCCGCGTGAACCGCGTCGCCGATGCGCCCTCGCCCGAGCGACCCGGGAGCCGCCGAGCTAGACCGTGGCCGTCTCGCTGTCCTCGACCGGGCGCCGCATCTCCTGCCGGTAGCGGTAGATCCCGTACCCGGTGCCCACCACGAAGAACGCGACGCTGGCCCACACCAGTGCCGTCTTGAGCCACGGCACCGTGTCGAGCAGCCCGGCGCCGTAGTAGCCGACCAGCACGAGCGTCGGCACCCACAGTACGGCCCCCGCGGTGGTCGCCAGCATGAACCGGCGCGAGTCCATCCGAGCGGCGCCCGCGATCAGCGGTGCGAGCGTGCGCACCCACGGAATCCAGCGGGCGGCCACGATGGCCAGGAAACCCTTGCGATTCAGGAATTCGCGTGCACGGTCGAGATTCTGCTGGTTGAGCACCTTGCCGCCGCGTCGGGCGATGAACCGCGTGCCGGTGTGCCTGCCGACGTAATAGCCGACCTGATTTCCGACGACGGCGGTGATGAGCGCGACGACCGACAGGCCCCAGGCGTGCTCGTCCGCGCCGTGCTGGGCGAGCACCACTCCGGCGCCGAACAGCAGCGAGTCACCCGGCAGGAACAGGCCCACGATCAGCGCGCATTCCACGAACACGAAGCTGAGCACGATGACCCAGACCAGCAGCGGGCCCGCCGTCTGCAGCCAGTCGAGCCCGACGCTTGCGGCTTCGGCGTGCACGACATTCACGTCCGGCAGCGTACGTTGCTCCGTGCGGGTGTTCCTAACCCCGAGGGTGTCGGTCCGATTTCGAGAGGGTCTCGCTCCGCGCCGCAATCACATTTCCGGGAGACGTTCTCCCTGCACGGCCTGGATGTCGATCTCCACTTTGACGGTCGTGCCGATCGCGGCGACTCCGGCCCGGACCATTGCGTTGTAGTTGATGGCGAAGTCGTCGCGGCTCAGTTGCGTCTCCGCGTGGAAAGCCGCCCGCACGCCGCCCCACGGGTCCGGCCCGTAGCCGCCGTAGTGCAGATCGAGCTCGACCTCCCGGCGTTGCCCGTGCAGCGTCAGCTCGCCGCGCATGGTCCACCGGTCGGTGCCGCGCTGGGTGAGCCCCGTGCTCACGAAGTCGATCACCGGATAGGTCTCGACATCGAGGAAGTCGGCCGAGCGGAGGTGGTCGTCGCGCATTTTGATGCCGGTGTCGATGGCGGCCGCGTCGATCCGCGCCCGCACCGACGACCGCTCCACCGGCCGCTCGACGTGGAGCTGTCCGGAGAGCTCGGGAAAGCGTGCCTTGATGCTGGCGATTCCGAGGTGGCGGGCGGTCACCACGACCGACGAGTGCACCGGGTCGATCACCCATGGTCCGGTGGGCGGGAGCTCGACGGCACCCTCCTCCGGCGCGAGGGTGATCTCGCCGAGCGACCCGCCGCCGTCGCCACCGATCTGGGCGGTGCGCGCGACCGGCAGGTACCCGGCGGCCGTCACCACGGCGGTGTAGACCCCGGCGGGCAGCGGGCCGGTCATCACGGCGCCGCGGGCGTCCGCGGTCGCGCGGGCGGCCTGCCTGCCGCCGAGGTCGGTCACGGTCAGTACGGCGTGTTCCACCGCCCAGCCCTCGGACGTGCGGACCAGTCCGGACAGTCCCGCCATCAGCGCTCGTTCCCCGTCAGCTCGTCGATCACCTGGTCGTAGCCGAGTCGCACGTCGTGTGCGGCATCTCCGCCCGTCACGCTCACCCGGCTCGTCGCGGGCGGATACCCGCTCGCCACGACGGTGTAGTCGCCTTCGGGGAGGTCGCTCACCACGTACCGTCCGGAGTCGTCGGTGCGCGCCACCGCGACGACGTTGCCGTCGGGGTCGAGCACGGTGATCCGCGCGTCGCGCACCACCCAGCCGTCCTCGGCCCGGGCGGTGCCGGTGAGCTGCGCCGAACCGGCGAGTTCGACGTCGTGCCGCACGACGCCGCTGTCCGGCACGGTCAGGGTCACCGCGGTCGGCCGTAGCCGCTCGCCGCTCGCGACGAGCGTGTAGGTGCCGGCGTTGACGCCCCGGAAGGCGTAGCTGCCGTCGGCCTGGGTGATGCAGGCGCCGGTGACCTCGCCGCGGGAGTCGGCCAGCGTCACCGTCACGTCCGGAAGCGGGCTGCCGCTGCCGGCCGCCCGGACCAGACCGGTCACCTCGCCGGAGCCGGTCAGCGTCACGTTCACGCGCGAGGGCGAACCGTGCTCGCCGACCGTCACGCTCGACGCCTGCGGCTGGTAGCCGGTCGCCGACACGATCAGCACGTACGTGCCGGGGCCGGGCGCGCCGATGGTGTAACCGCCGTCCGAGCCGCCGGTGGCCCGCGAGACCTGCTTGCCGCGCTGGTCGATCAGCGTCAGCGCGGCGCCGCCGACCGCGGAACCGTCCTGCCGGAGGATCGTGCCGGTGATCGCGCGGCCGGAGGTCTCGAGCGGCCGCTGCACCCCGGCCGAGGCCATGATCGGTGCCGTGGCCGGCTGGAGGTCGGCGTGCCCGTTTCGGTCCGGTGCACCCGCCCCGGCGAGCACGGGCTCGCGCTCGGCGTCGAGCGCCTCGTCGGCGTCGGCCAGTGCCGCGGCGCGCGCGGCGTCCTCCTCCGGGGCGGCCGCGTCGGCGTCGTCGAGCAGGGCCTCGCCACCCTCGATCGGGGCGGCCTTGGGAGCGCTGTCGCTCAAGGGGATCTCCTTCATGAACAGCAGGACCAGGAACGCCAGCGCCGCGACGGCCGCGCCGAGGTAGAACACGGCGTTGATCGACTCGGTGAACCCGATGAAGAACGGCCGCGCCTGCTCGAGCGGCAACTGCTGGAGGAACGACGAGTCCTCCATGATGTTGCCCCCCGTGTTCATGGCGGCGGGCGGCATGCCCGCGTCGCGGAAGGCGTTCGCGATGTTGTCGGTGAGGGTGCTGAACAGGATCGACAGGAAGACCGCGACGCCCAGCGTGCCGCCGATCTGCCGGAACAGCGTCGCGGACGCGGTGGAGACGCCCATGTCGCGGCGCGGGCCCGCGTTCTGCACGGCCAGCGTCAGCGTCTGCATACAGCAACCGAGGCCGAGCCCGACCACGAGCATGTAGACCATCGGCTGCCACATCGGCGAGTTCCAGTCGACCTGCGCCCAGAGCACCATGCCGCCTGCGGTGAGCAGGGTGCCCACCACCGGGAAGATCTTGTACCGCCCGGTGCGTGAGGTGAGCTGGCCGGAAGCGACCGACGTGAGCATGCTGCCGACCATCAGCGGCAGCATGAGCAGGCCCGCCTCGGTCGGTGTGTAGCCCTGCACGATCTGCAGGTACTGCGGAATCAGCATGATGGAGCCGAACATCGCGAACCCGACGATCACCCCGCCCGCGATGGCCACGCTGAACGTCGAGTTGCGGAACAGCCGCAGCGGGATCAGTGCCTCGTCCTTCATCAGCAGCTCGACGAGGATGAACAGCACCAGCCCGACGGCCCCGACGCCGTAGCAGACCACGGCCCGCGTGGAGTCCCAGCCCCACTCGTTGCCCTGCTCGGCCACCAGCAGCAACGGCACGAGGCACAGGGCGAGCGCGAGGCCGCCCCACCAGTCGATGCGGTGGTCCTGGCGCTGATGCGGGACGTTGAGCACCTTGCCGACCACGAGCAGCGCCAGCAGGCCCAGCGGCACGTTGATCAGGAACACCCAGCGCCAGCCTTCGAGGCCGGCGAGGGTCTCGAGATCGGCGAAGAAGCCGCCGAGCACCGGGCCGAGCACGGTGGAGGTGGCGAACACGGCGAGGAAGTAGCCCTGGTACCGCGCCCGCTGCCGCGGTGGCACGAGGTCGCCGATGATCGTCAGCGCCAGCGACATCAGCCCGCCCGCGCCGAGTCCCTGGACGGCCCGGAACGCGGCGAGCTGGTACATCGACTGCGCGAACGACGCTGCCGCGGAGCCGATCACGAAGATCGAGATCGCCGCGAGGTAGAAGGGCTTGCGGCCGTAGATGTCGGAGAGCTTGCCGTAGATCGGTGTCGCGATGGTGGCGGTGATCAGGTAGGCCGTGGTGATCCACGCCTGCATGCTCAGGCCGTGCAGGTCGTCGGCGATCGTGCGGATCGCGGTGCCGACCACGGTCTGGTCCAGTGCGGCCAGGAACATGCCGGTCATCAGCCCGGTCAGGATCACCAGGATCTGCCGGTGGGTCAGGCCCGGGCCGGTGTCGTCGGTACTGCCCGCGCTGGGAGCGGACGACTTGTCCACGGCGTGTGTCATCGTTGGTCCCCCTGAGTGGTGCCGTGTGCCGAGAAGTCGGCGAGCTGCGGATCGAAGCGCTCGATGTCGGTGTTGAGGCGCTCCAGAAGGTGGTTGAGCGTGGCGCGGTCCTCCTCCGGCCACTCGGACAGCAACGTCGCCAGCCACTGTGTCCGGCGTTTGCGGTTCTCCTCGAACACCCGCAGGCCCTCCGCCGTGGGGGCGAGCAGGCACGCCCGCCCGTCCTCGGGGTCGGCGGTCCGCTCCACGAGCCCGTGCTGGACCAGCGAGCTGCTCTGCCTGCTGATCGTCGAGACGTCGGAGTGGAGCGCCTCGGCCAGCCGGCTGGTTCGTTGCGGCCCGTCGTGCACGAGGGCGAACAGGATGGCGTAGGCGGCGCGCTCGATGCCGTCCGGACCGGCCTTGGCGACCTGCGACTTCGCCCGTGTCATCACCCGGATGAACCGCACCAGCTGGGTACCGAGCTCGTCGGCCAGGGCGAGGTCGCCCGGTGTGGGAGTAGCCATGGGGCACGTCTTTCGTCGCCATTGTCGGGATTGCCGGTTGCTTGCCACGTGCAACTAGTTGTCTACAGCAAGCATGTCTTCCGTTCTACGCCGGGTGCAACCGAATGGCCGTCCGCTGTGAACGAACGCACCTCGCAATCACCCGGACGTGGAGCCGGAATCGTTCACCGCGACCGCGCGTTGTGACCGCCATGACACACGACGCCCTGCGCAAGCTCCTCGCCACGCGCCCTTTCGGCGTGCTCGCGACCATCAAACGCGACGGCAGGCCGCAGCTGTCCACGGTCAACCACCACTTCGACCCGGACACCGGCCTGATCCGGGTCTCCATCACCGACGGCCGCGCCAAGACCAGGAACCTGCGCCGCGACCCGCGCGCGAGCTACCACGTCTCCAGCGAGGACGGCTGGTCCTACGCCGTGGCCGAGGGGGTCGCCGAACTGTCCGAGGTCGCCCGGGATCCGCACGACGCCGCCGTGGAGGAGCTCATCGACCTCTACCGCGCCATCGCGGGCGAGCATCCCGACTGGGACGACTACCGCAGGGCGATGGTGGCCGACGGCCGTCTCGTCCTGCGGCTGCGCGTGGACCGGATCTACGGCCTCGCCCGATAGCGTGACCCCATGACCGACACCGGCTCCGGACTGCTCGCCACCCTGCGCGCCGAGCTCGGCCCCGAGGCCGTGCTCACCGACACCGACGTCACCGCGGCGTACGCCCGCGACCGGATGCCACTCGCGCCGTCCGGGACGCCGCTGGCTGTCGTGCTGCCGTCCGACGTGGCAGGCGTGCAGGCCGTCGTGCGGGCGTGCGCGGACGCGGGCGTGCCGGTGGTGCCGCGGGGTGCGGGCAGCGGGCTCTGCGGCGGCGCGAACGCCCTCGACGGCTGCGTGGTGCTGGTGACCACCAAGCTCGACCGCATCCTCGAGATCGATCCGGCGAACCGCCTCGCGGTGGTCGAGCCGGGCGTGGTGAACCTCCACCTGCGTGAGGCGGTCGCCAAGCACGGCCTGTTCTATCCGCCCGACCCGGCCAGCTACGACTGGTGCAGCATCGGCGGCAACCTCGCCACCAACGCGGGTGGGCTGTGCTGCGTGAAGTACGGCGTCACCACCGACTCGGTGCTCGGGCTCGAGGTCGTCCTCGCCGACGGCTCGCTGCTGAAGACCGGCCGCCGCACCGTCAAGGGCGTCGCCGGATACGACCTGACCAAGCTCTTCGTCGGCAGCGAGGGCACGCTCGGTGTCATCACGCAGGCCACGCTCGCCCTGCGCCCGCTGCCGCAGGCGCCCGGCACCCTCGTCGCGGCGTTCACCGGCACCGCGGACGCCGGTGCAGCCGTGAGCCGCATCGTCGGCGAGGGCCTGGTGCCGTCGCTGATGGAGATCATGGACGCCGCGACGGTGCGCGCCGTCGAACGCCATCTCGGCACCGACCTCGGCGTCGGCACCGGGCCGGGGGCGTTGCTGCTGTGCCAATCCGACGCGGGTGGCGAGGCGGCGCGCCACGAGCTCGCCGCTATCGGGCAGGTCTGCACCGACGCCGGGGCCGCACTGGTGCACGCCACCGCCGACCTCGCCGAGGGCAACCTGCTCATGGAGGCCAGGCGCGCGGTGCACCCCGCGATCGAGTCCATGGGCGCCCATATGACCGACGACGTGTGCGTACCGCGCACGCGGATCGCCGACCTCATCGACGGCTGCGGGCGCATCGGCGCCGAAGTCGGCCTGCAGGTGGTGGTGAACGGTCACGCGGGCGACGGCAACATGCACCCGACCGTCATCTACGACGCCGCCGCCGAGGGCGAGTTCGAACGTGCCCGGCAGGCGTTCGACGCGATCTGCGAGCTCGGTCTCGCGCTCGGCGGCACGGTCACCGGCGAGCACGGCGTCGGCAAGTTCAAACAGGACTGGCTGGAACGCGAGCTCGGTCCGGTCGGCCTGCGGGTGCACCGGCAGGTCAAGCGGGCGCTCGACCCGCACGGGGTGTTCAACCCCGGGTCGATGTTCTCCCTGGAGTGAGGGGCCGGCGCGGGTTCACAGCAGGGTGAGCAGCCCGACCAGCGAGCCGGACGCCAGGCCGAGCGCGACCGCCAGCAGCAGGATCCACGGCAGCGGAAACGGCCGGGGCTCCGGTTCCCGGCGAGGCCGCGCCGGCTCCGGCTCGTCGGCCCGACCGGCCCCCTGGGCCTCGAGCGCGGCGCGCTCCCGCTCGAGCGAGCCCTCCCCGGCGCCGGAGAGCAGCCCGTACCCGCCCGGTGTCTCGACGACGGGTGGTTCGGGATAGGAGGAGCCGGCCTGAGCAGGTGGAGCGTTGCGTGCCTGTGCCCGCAACGCCTCGGCCAGCAGGCGCTCGGGGTCGTCACTCATCGCCGCTCAGGGTAGCGGCGCGCCACGCCGAGCCGCTCGTGCAGCACCCGGCTCATCGACAGCGCGAGCAGCGCCCCGACCGCGGCCTGGACCACCGGCCGCAGGGCACCCACGCGGTGGCGGACCTCCGCGGCCTCGCCGTTGGTGGGAAGGTCGCCGGGCAGCACGTGGGTGTCGAGCAATCGCCCGAACACCGACGCGATCCGGTCGGTGTGGGTTCGCACCTCGGCCGCCGCGTCGAGCGTCGCGTCCACCGGGACGCCCGCCGCCCGCAGCTCTCGCGTGGTGTGCAGCATGCGGGGGCTGTGCACGACGACATGCTCGCCGTCGCGGGTGCACACGCCGATTCGTTCGAGCCGCTCCAGGGTCGCGCGGTCGGCCTGCTGACCGAGTTGGGCCGACAGGTCCTCTCGGGACAGCCTGCGCGGGGGCTCGTCGCTGAACGGCGCGGTCAGCGCCTCGTCGAGCCCCAGCAGATCCTCCAGGCCGCGCCCGGACTCCCATGCCGCGATGAGCTCGCGGATCTGGGCGAACGTGTAGCCGCGCTTCAGCAGGCCGAGAACCAGGCGCAACCGAGCAAGGTGCGCGTCCGTGTACAGCGCCACCCGGCCCTTGCGCAGCGGCTTCGGCAGGACGTCTCGGTCCTGGTAGACCCGGATGTTTCCGACCGTGGTGCCCGCGATGCGGGCGAGTTCGTCGACGCGGTACTCCGCCACCCAGGCGAGTCTAACGGTCGCCCTCCGTGTTCCATAGCCCGCGGCGCAATACCCGCTTCGGGCGCAGGTCGTCACCGAGAAGAACCAGGTCAGCCTGCAGGCCTCTACTCAGACGACCAGTCCGGTCGGCGATGCCGAGCAGTTCGGCCGGCCGGGACGCCGTCGCCCACACGGCGTCCTCGATGCTCATCCCGGCACCGTGCACGAAGTTGCGGAACGCGGCGTCCATGGTGAGCGTGCTGCCGGCCAGCGCGCCCGAGCCGGGCAAGGTCGCGACCCCGTCGTGGACGTCGACGGCCAGCTTGCCCAGTGTGTAGGCGCCGTCGGCGGCGCCGGTCGCCGACATCGCGTCGGTGACGAGCACCGTCCGCCCCCGGCCGGCGTGCTTGGCCGCCAGCCGCACCATCGTCGGGTGCACGTGGACGAGGTCGCAGATCAGCTCGATGGTGACCCGCTCGTCCTCGAGCAGCACCGCGATCGGACCCGGTTCCCGGTGATGCAGCGGGCGCATGCCGTTGTACAGGTGGGTGGCCACGGTCGCACCGGCGTCGACGGCTGCCCGGACCTGCTCGCCGGTGCCGTCGGTGTGCCCGATGGCGGCGACCACTCCGGACTCCACGAGGCGGTGCACGGCCTTGACGCCGCCGGGAAGTTCGGGGGCCAGCGTCATCATGCGCACGTGGCCCCGGCCCGCGTCCAGCAAGGTGTCCAGGGCGCTGCTGTCCGGATCGCGCAGCGACGCCGGGTCGTGCGCACCGCAGCGTGGTGCCGCGAGGAATGGACCCTCCAGGTGCACACCGGCCAGTTCCCCGTCCTCGACCAGTTCGGACAGCGCCGCCAGCTGGTCGGCCAGCACCGGAACCGGGTCGGTCACCAGGCTCGCCAGCATGGTCGTGGTGCCGTGACGGCGGTGGGCCGCGATGGCGCGCGCGGCCTCGGCGGGGTCGGTGGTGGAGAACGCGGCACCGCCACCGCCGTGGCAGTGCGTGTCGATGAAGCCCGGCACGACGAGTGCGCCACCGGCATCCACCCGCGGGCCGTCGGGCGGGGTGCCCGTCCCCACGTCGGCGATCACGCCGCCGGACACACGAAGCCAGCCGTCGTCGGCCACCCCGTCGGGGAAGGCCACGCGGCCACCGGTGAGCACGAATTCGTCGGAGCCGTTCACGACCACATCTTATTGGTCCAGACCAGCGAGCGGGCAAACTCAGGGACTGTGAGAGTTTTCCCGTTGTTCAGCGTCTCGAATCGTGCATGGCCCGCTGGAGAGCCTCGAGCGCGCGGCTCGCGGTGGACTTGACCGTCCCCTTCGAGATACCGGCCGCCTCGGAGATCTCGGCCTCCGACAGCCCGCCGTAGTAGCGCAGCACGAGCACCTCGCGCTGGCGGGGTGGCAGTTTGGACAACGCCTGGACCACGGCCTGGTGCTCCGTCGACAACATCGCGAGGCTCTCGGCCGACCTGGCGTTGACGGCATGGGGTGGCACGTAGTCCCGGGCGGTCTTGCGCCGCCGAAGCACACTGCGTGAGCCGTTGACCACCGCGGTCCGCAGATACCCCACGGCCGCGGCCGCGTCCCGCAGCTTGCCCCAGTTGCGGTGCAGACCGGTGAAGGCCTCCTGCACCACGTCCTCGGCGGTGGCCGGTTCGTCGACGAGCAGGATGGCCAGGCGGACCAGTCGCATGCGGTGCTGGCGGTACAGGTCCTCGAGCGTCAGCGGTCCCGGGGGCGGCGCGGTCGGCACCGGCGCGTCCAGGGTCCGCAGGTGGCCGAGCGTCTGCTCGACGCTGCTCTCGACGTCACGCGGCCGTCCCGGGGCCCTCGCTGGCCCCTGGTTGCTCGCGCCGCCGTGCCGGCGCATGGGCTCGGCGCTGCCGTGCATCAAAACCGTCCCTCGATGGCGTACTCGGTCCCCTCCAGGACTCACGCTCCAGTCACGCGTACTCAGCGTATCGGGTCGGCCGGGCATTACCCAGGATTCCCGGATGACCGTCCGGTACCGATACCGTGCGCAGTCAAGGGACACCGCTCGATCACCGGGAGGCCGCACATGGCGTGGTACGTGTTGGAGACCAGGTACGTGCCGGAGAAGTACGTCGAGGTCCGGCCGCGGCACCGCGAGTACCTCGCCACACTCGCCGAACAGGGCGTCGTGGCCATCGCGGGCCCGCTGGAGGACAACGTGGGCGGCCTCGTGATCCTGCAGGCCGAGAACCGCGACGAGCTGCAGAAGATCATCGACGCCGACCCCTACCACCAGGAAGGCGCGCTCGCCGAGCGGACCGTCCGCGAGTACACCCCGGTGCTCGGCGCGTGGCTGCCCGGGAGCGAGTGAACCCGCCCCCGGGCAGCGACGGCCGGATTCCTACTGGTCGTGCACGATGACGCCGCGGATGTTCTTGCCGTCCCGCAGGTCCTGGTAACCCTCGTTGACCTGCTCGAGGGTGTACTTCGTGGTGACGAGCTCGTCGAGCTTGATCTTGCCCGCGTCGTAGAGCCGCAGGAGCTTGACGATGTCGTACTGCGGGTTGGCCGAGCCGAACAGCGTGCCCTTGATCGTCTTCTCGAACAGCGTCAGCACACCGCCCGAGACGTGCACGGTGAGCTTCTCGGGATTCGCCAGCCCGGTGACGACCACGATGCCGCCCTTGCCGATGACGTCGAACGCGTCGCTGATGACCTGCTCGTCCACCGTGCCCACGGTGACCAGCGCCTGGTCGGCCATCTGACCCCACGTCAGCTCGCTGACTTTCTCGGCCGCCTCGGCGGCGTTCGCGAACGCGTGGGTGGCGCCGAACTTCATGGCGGTCTCGCGCTTGAACTCGACCGGGTCCACCACGACGACGTTCTTCGCGCCCGCGTGTGCCGCACCCTGGACGGCGTTGATGCCGATGCCGCCGATGCCGTAAATCACCGTGGTGTCGCCTGCCCGGACGCCGCCCGCGTAGTTCGCCGTGGCCCAGCCCGTCGGTACGCCGCAGCCGACCAGTACCGCCGTCTCCAGCGGCAGCCAGTCGTCGACCTTCACCACCGAGTGCTGCGAGACCGTGGCGCGTTCGGAGAACGTGCCGAGCATGCACATGGCTCCGATGTCGGTGCCGCCGGAGTGGAACCGGTACGTGCCGTCCGGCATGTGCCCCTCGAGGATCGTGGCACCCATGTCGCACAGGTTCTGCCTGCCCGTCGAGCAGTAGCGGCACGTGCCGCAGTTGGGGATGAAGCTGCACACCACGTGGTCGCCGGGCTGCACCTTGGTGACACCGGGGCCGACGTCCTCGATGATGCCCGCGCCCTCGTGGCCGCCGATGATCGGGAAGCGTGGCGGCAGGTCACCGTCGATGAGGTGCAGATCGGAGTGGCACAGACCGGCCGCCGTGTACTTGATGAGCACCTCGCCGGGGCCGGGGCCGTCCAGGTCGAGCTCGAGGATCTCGAACGGCTTACCCGCGTCGAACAGAACCGCTGCCTTCGTCTTCACGACTGACTCCTCTATTGCGCCGTTGCAATGTCAGGAAGGTCATTGTCGGGCGGTCTCGACCAGGGCAACTGTGCAAAAACTGCACACCCGCCTCACCGGTTCGGGGTGATGCGCAAGGCCCGCATCCGGTTGTAGAGCGTCGAGCGGCTGATGCCCAGCTGCCGGGCCGCCCGCACCTTGTTACCGCCGACGGCCGCGAGTGCCCTGGTGATGGCGTCGTACTCGGCTTGCTCCCATCCGGACAGGTGCGGCGCGGACGTGCTCACCGGGCACGCCGCGGCGAGGTCGCGGGCGGTGATGTCGCCTGCCGAGCGGCGGTCGGCGACGTCGGCGAGAACGGTCTCCAGCTCGCGCAGGTTGCCCGGCCACGGCTGCGCGGCGAGCAGTTCGAGCGCGCCCGCGGTGAGCCGCAGGGTGCTGTCCGGGTGGAGCCCGGCGAGCAGGGTCCGCGCCAGCGCCGGGATGTCCGCCCGCCGATCGCGCAGGGGCGGCAGCTCGACGCGGCGGTGCACCCGGGCCACCAGCCCGGCGTGCTCCCCTCGTAGCTCGGTCACCGGCGCGCTGGTCAGCGCGAACCAGGCCGGCGAGGCGTCGAGCAGCCGCGCGGTCCGCGCGGCGAGTACGGGCGGGAGCAGGTGGACGTCCCGCAGCACGATCAGTCCGGGATGACCGGCGGCGAGCCGTTCGAGCCGGGCGCACCACTCGGCCTCCCCGCGCACGGGAACGTCGGCGGCGTCCATCCGCGCGAGCGGCTCGGCGCCGGCCAGGATCGCCGTGGCCGCCGTGTGTCCGGTGCCCGGTTCGCCTGCGACGAGCACCCGGCGGCGGGCCGCAGCGCTGCGGCGCAACCGGTCCTCCACGTCCGGTGGGAGTACCCCGCCGAGAGCCCGCCTGCGGGCCACGCCGGGGTAGGCCGGCCGCACGGGAGCTAGTTCGAACAGCATCCCGGCGTTCACCGACACGGCCTCCATGCGCACCTCGACCTCGGTGCCGGACGCCAGCCGCAGCCTGCGCACACCCCGCCTGGTGCGGCTGAGCTCCCGCAGCAGCGGGTGGTCGGCCGGGTCCACCAGATCGACGGCCGCCCGGTTCGCCAGCACGACGTCGTCGCCGAGCGCCAGGACAGCCGACGACCGGTGCCGCGCGGCCTGGAACGCCGCGAGCAGCCGCTGCTGCGCCTGGTTCGACCCGTCGAGGAGCCTGCGTTCGATGTCGGCGACCGCCCGCAGCAGGAACGGCGCCAGCAGCGGGTTGGAGTCGTCCACGAGCCCGGTGATGTCGAGCACGCCCTCGAGCCTGCCGGTGGCCGGATGCACGATCGGATGCCCGTAGCAGGTGAAGCACTTGAGGGCGTCGAGGAAGTGTTCCTCGCCGTGCACCGCCACCCCGCGGCGCAGCTCGTACGGCGTGGCCACCGAGTTGGTGCCGCTCGTCTCCTCGGTGTACCGGCAGCCGGGGACGGCGCTCACGCTGTCGAGGACCCGTTCCAGCGACCGGTCGCCGTAGCGCCGCGCGACGATCCGGCAGTCGCGGTCGGCGAGGATCACGCACAGGCCGGTGTCGTGCAACTGCCGCTCGATCTCGTCGAGCACCGGGGTCGCCGCGCGCAACAGCCGGCTCCGGACGTCGACGTCCTCCACCTCGAGGCGGTCGGCCGGGCTGGTCGGGCTCAGGCCGCTGAGCTCGGCCCGCCGCCAGGACTGGACGATCTCCGCGCGCAGCTCCACAGCGCTCTCCTCAGCGGGGCACTCCTCGGCGAGTGATCCAGGTCATCATGACAGGGGCCGCGCGCGTGGTGAAGCCGGTGAATCCGTTCGGCGGTCAGTAGCGGCCGCCGAGCTTCGTGTGGTCCCAGCTGACGATCTTGGTGGGCGTGAAGACGAGGCCGATGCGCTTGGGGGCCTGCTTGAGGATGCCGGCCTTCAACTCGGCCGGGGCGTCGGCGGGCTCGCCGTCCACGCCGGCATAGCGCATCGCCATGGCGAGCCCGATCTGCGCGACGGCGTCGGTGTCCTCGACGAATTCGACGTCGCACTCCATCGAGACGCCGCGCAGCTTCTCGTAGGACTCGCCCGACTCGATGAGCACGGTGGCCTGCGGGTTCCGGAAGAGGTTGGCGACCTTCTGCGACTTGCGGTACGTCCAGGTCGCCACACCCCCGCCCCGCGGGATGTACCACAGCGGGGCGAGGTGTGGCCTGCCGTTCGGGTTCATCGTCGCGACGTTGATGACCTTCTGTTCGGCGAAGTAGGCGGTGATCTCGTCGGGGGTCATCCGGATCTGGTCGCGACGGGACATCGATGTCTCTCCTACTTGATCGCCGCGCGGCCCCCGTGTCCGGTGACCGCCGCCTCCCGGGCACCGCGGGCTGCGATGTCCTCGAGCGCGGCGCGGTCGGCCGCGGGCACGCGGGTCCGCGCGCCGAGTTCGATGATCGGCGGAATGAGCGCCCGGATCAACTTCATGGCGCCCACCCAGCGAGGCACGTGGATGGTGCGGGCGCGGCGTTTGATACCGGCCTGCAGCATGTCGAGTGCCAGGTCGAGCGGGTAGGTCTTGCCGACGAAACCGGGCATTCCCGAGCGGAGCTTGCCGAAGACCGGGTGCCGGTCGGCGCTCTCCACGAGGTCGGTCTTGATCCACGTCGGGTGCGCCACGCCCACCTTCACGCCGAGATGCTGCACCTCGGCCCGAAGGCTGTTGCAGAACGCCTCGACACCGGCCTTGGCGGCGCAGTAGTTGGCCATTCCCGGCGCGTGGGCGATCGCCGCGAAGGACGAGATGGCGAGCAGGTAGCCCTTGCGGTCGATCACGTGTGGCAGCGCGACGCGGAAGGTGCGCCAGACGCCGAGCAGGTCGACCTCGATCACCTTCTCGAAGGCCGTGCGGTCGACCGAGCGGACGAAGCCGGTGGTGGCGATGCCGGCGTTGGCGATGACGATGTCGATGCCGCCGAAGTGGTGGACCACGTCGTCGGTGGCCTGCTGCAGGGCGTCCCAGTTCGTGACGTCGACTTCCCACGAGCGGGCTGCCGGGCCGATGCGGTCGGCGACCTTCTGCTGTTCGGCGGCTTCGAGCCCGAGCAGCGCGACCTTCGCGCCGTCGGCGGCCAGCCGTTCGGCCAGGCCCGCGCCGATGCCCCGGGCCGCGCCGGTGATCAGGACGACCTTGTTCTTCACGCTCTTCGCGCCTACGCCGGTCAGGAACGCCATTGGTGCCTCCTCGGTGCTTGCTCGAGGGGACCGTACCGCAACCTACTCGCAGTAGGCTACTCATTGGTAGGGTGACAGTGCGGAACAGGAGCGCAGCGCACCGCGTTGCCGGGATCATGGCAGTGAATCTCGGCAAGTACGGAATCTGGCGGATCGCGCGCGAACTCGACGCCCGGCTCGCCGTGGAAATCGAAAAGCTCGGCTACGGCACCATCTGGATCGGTGGCTCGCCCCCCGGCGATCTGGCTCTCGCCGAGGAGCTCCTCGACGCGACCACGAGCATCACCGTCGCCACCGGCATCGTGAACATGTGGACCGACGACGCCGCCACGGTCGGCGCCTCTTACCGGCGGATCGCCGCCAAGCACCCCGACCGCTTCCTCCTCGGCGTCGGCATCGGCCACCCCGAGGCGGTGCAGGTGTACCAGAAGCCCTACGACAAGATCGTTTCCTATCTGGACGAACTCGACGAGGCCGGCGTACCCGCCGAGGGCCGCGCGCTCGCCGCGCTCGGCCCCAAGGTGCTGCGGCTCTCCGCTGAGCGGACTCTCGGCGCCCACCCGTACCTGACCACTCCGGAACACACGCGGGAGGCTCGCGAGATCGTCGGCACCGGCGTGCTGCTGGCACCGGAGCAGAAGGTCGTCCTCGACACCGACCCCGCCCGCGCCCGCGAGGTGGCCCGGCCGTACATCAAGCCGTACCTGGGGCTGTCCAACTACGTTCGCAACCTGCGCCGGATCGGCTGGTCCGAGGAGGACATCGCCGACGGCGGCAGCGACGAGCTGATCGACCACCTCGGGGTGCACGGCGACGCCGAGAGTGTCGTGCGGGCCGCAAGCGCACACCTCGGCGCGGGCGCCGACCACGTGTGCCTGCAGCTCCTCACGCCGCGCGGCGAGGACCCGCTGCCCGGCTACGCGGCCATGGCGGAGCACCTGAGGTAGCGCGTGCAGCGTCGCGCGCCGGGAGCCGGCCTCACGCCTGGGCCGGCTCCGGGCGCGCCGTTGCCGCGCGGCCCTGCCGTGCCTCGGGACGGCGGCCGTGCACGAGCAGGTACAGCAGCGCGCTCAGCAGCATCGCCCCGGCCAGCACCAGGTACATCGTCGCGTAGCCGGTCGCCTGCGCGAGCACGCCGAGCAGCACCGGGCCCAGGCCGATTCCGCTGTCGAGCATCAGGAAGAACGTGGAGATCGCCAGCCCGAACTGCTCCTGAGGCACCTTCGCGATGGCGATCGCCTGGCAGGCGGGGTTGAGCGTGCCGAAGCCGAACCCGCTCAGACCGCCCGCGAGCACCACCATCCAGTCAGCCGAGGCCGTGCCGAGCAGCACCAGCGCGGCCGCGAACACCGCGATCGCGCTGTAGATGACTCCGTTGTCGCCACGCTTGTCCTGCAGCGGGCCGACGACGAACCGCGTCAGGAACATCACCAGCGCGTAGGCCAGGAAGAACAGGCTGGCGCCGCGCTGCAGACCTTCCTGCGCCGTGTAGGCGTTCAGATAGGTGACGATGCCGGAGTAGATGCAGCCCACCACCAGGATGAATCCAGCGATCGGCAACACGGCCGGATGGGCCATGGAGGCCACGAATCCCCGCAGGCCGCGGCCACGGCGGCCGGCGTGCTGCTCGCGCCGCTCGGCACGAGGCGCGTCCTTCGTACTGACCAGCAGGCCCAGCAGGCAGGCGGCGACGTGCAGACCCAGGACCGACCAGAACAGGGTCTGGTAACTGCCGGCCTCCACGATCTCGAGTGCGGCGAACGGGCCGACCGCCGTCGACAGCGTGATGCTCAGCGCGTAGTAGCCGGTGCCTTCGCTCCGGCGCGAGGGCGGGATGTAGGACTGCGCCAACGTCATGGCGGCCGTGCTCGTGATGGCGAACAGGCCGCCGTGGATGGCCCGCACCACCAACAGCACAGGCAGCGACGTCGCCGGCAGATACAGGGCCGCCAGCACGACGCAGGCCGCCAGGCCCGCCCAAAGAACCCGGCGCCTGCCGACGCGGTCCACCAGCCCGCCCGTGAACAGCCGGGATGCGGTCGCGCCGACGACGAAGATGCTCGCGGTCAGGCCGCCCGTGGAGTCCGAGACGGCGAACCGCGTGACGGCGTACACGGCCATCGTCGTCGTCAGGCCGTAGAAGACCAGGGCCAGGAAGAAGTTGACGACCCAGACGAGGGCGAGATCCCGGGAGAAGATGCGGGGGCGGTGCGGGGACGGTGCGGCTGTGGCTGTCGAGCGCTCTGTCCCGACCTCTGCCGTCATGACCGCCTCTCTGTTTGCTTACCGCAACCAATTCTAGGTCCGCGGACGAGGTGTGCGGTTATGACGGTGGCCACGAGGAGAAAGGCCCCGCGAGGCGGCGCCGGGTGGCCTTCACTGCAGTCCGGCGCGGTGTCACGCTGTGCCTCGTAGGATGCGGACACAAGCGTCCCGGCGCCCACCGGCGCCGGAGTCAGGACACCGTCGAGGAGGACACGATGCCCATCGCCACACCCGAGGTCTATGCGGAGATGCTGGACCGGGCCAAGGCGAACGAGTTCGCGTACCCGGCCATCAACGTGACCTCGTCGGAAACCCTGAACGCGGCGATCCGGGGCTTCGCCGAGGCCGAGAGTGACGGGATCATCCAGTTCTCCACCGGCGGCGCCGAGTTCGCGTCCGGCCAGGCGGTCAAGGACATGGTCACCGGCGCCACGGCGCTCGCGGAGTTCGCCCACGTCGTCGCCGCGAAGTACCCGGTCAACGTCGCGCTGCACACCGACCACTGCCCCAAGGAAAAGCTCGACGGCTTCGTCAACCCGTTGATCGAGCTGTCGAAGGAGCGGGTCAAGCGCGGGCAGAACCCGCTGTTCCAGTCGCACATGTGGGACGGCTCCGCGATCGATCTCGACGAGAACCTCAAGATCGCCGCCGAGCTGCTGGATCGTGCCGCCGAGGCGAAGATCATCCTCGAGGTCGAGATCGGTGTCGTCGGCGGTGAGGAGGACGGCGTCTCGAACGAGATCAACGAGAAGCTCTACACCGCCGAGGGCGACTTCCTGAAGACCGTCGACGCGCTCGGCGCCGGGGAGAAGGGCCGCTACCTGCTCGCGGCGACGTTCGGCAACGTGCACGGCGCGTACAAGCCGGGTGCCGTCAAGCTGCGCCCGGACGTGCTCAAGCGCGGCCAGCAGGTCGCCGCGGAGAAGCTGGGCCTGCCGGAGGGCTCGAAGCCCTTCGAGCTGGTGTTCCACGGCGGCTCCGGTTCGCTGCTGGAGGAGATCCACGAGGCGGTGTCGTACGGCGTGGTGAAGATGAACGTCGACACCGACACCCAGTACGCGTTCTCGCGGCCGATCGCCGACCACTTCTTCAAGAACTACGACGGCGTGCTGAAGATCGACGGCGAGGTCGGCAACAAGAAGACCTACGACCCGCGCAGCTACCTGAAGAAGGCGGAGGGCTCGATGGCGCAGCGGGTCGTTCAGGCCGCCGAGAGCCTCAAATCGGCGGGCAAGAAGCTCTGAGCAGGTAATCCGTCGTGTGAAGCTCCCCGGTGCCAGAGTGCCACGGCGCCGCACCGGGGAGCTTCACCCGTTCAGGGCACCGGCTCGGTCCCGATCGGATGTCGGGCACAGTAGGCGCATGATGCCGAAACGACTCGTCGCCGCTGTGCTCGTGGTGGCGCTCATCCTGGGCGGCACCGGGCTGTCGCTGGCGTTCATCCTCTGACGGCCCCACGCCCTTTCGTGGTGCAGAATGGCCGCATGACGCACGGGAACCTGCTCGAACCGGACCCCACCAAGCTGCCGGAGCGGCCCGATGCCGAGGCTGCGCTCGACGCGGGCACGGATCCGAGTGAGGTCGCCGCCGAGCACCCCGACTTCAGCGAGGCATGGGCCGCGCTGGCCGAGCGTGCGCTCGGCGAGAACGAGGTCGTCCAGGCCTACGCCTACGCACGCACCGGCTACCACCGTGGGCTGGACCAGCTGCGTCGCGCGGGTTGGAAGGGGTTCGGCCCGGTGCCGTGGGAGCACCGGCCGAACCAGGGCTTCCTGCGTGCGCTCGCGGCGCTGGCCAAGGCCGCGAGCCGCATCGGCGAGACCGACGAGTACGAGCGCTGCACGAAGTTCCTCGCCGACGCCGACCCGGCCGCGGCCAAGGCCACCGGGCTCGCCTGATCGGCGGCGGACCTCAGAACCGGCCGCAGTTGGACGGCGCCTCGCCGCCGCGCACCCGCCCCTCCAGCCAGGCGAACGCGCGCGGGAACGCACCGGCGTACCCGCCGACGTGTGTGGGAATCGCGAGGGTGTCGAACTGGACCGTGGCGCCCAGCTCGCACCACGAGCGCGCCATGTCGCGGCCCTGCGGGTAGGGCACGATGTCGTCCAGTCGGCTGTGCGCCACGAGCACCGGCGCGGCCGGCGCGATGCGGCCGATGCGCTGTTCCGCGACGACCGATGCGAACGGCTCCTCGTCCAGGTACTCGGTGAGCGGGCGGCCGTCGGCGGTGAGGTCGGCGCTGCGGGTGAAGCCGTGGTGCAGGATCGCGCCCGCGGTGCATTCCCGCTCGATGCGCTCGCGCACGTCCCGGCCCTTGTCGTTGAGCAGTTCCGGAATGCCGAGCTCCGGGTAGGCGGCGTTCATGCTCGCGACCGCGAACAGCAGGAAGCCGGCGGCGTAGTGGCCGTCGAGGTTGGTGGCCACGGCGGAGAGGTCGGCGGGCGGCGCGCCGGCGTAGGCACCGGCGAGCCGCAGCTCGGGCGCGTACGTCGGGTGCAGTTCGGCCGCGGCCGCCGAGGCGCCGCCGCCCTGCGAGTAGCCGGCGGTGAACACCGGCCCGTCGGCGGGCAGTCCCGACCCGGGCAGCCGCTGGGCCGCGCGGATCGCGTCGAGCACGGCGTGTGCCTGGGCCTTCCGGTTGACGTAGGTGTGCACGCCCGGCGTCCCGAGCCCCTCGTAGTCGGTGATGGCGATGCCGTAGCCGCGGGCGAGCAGGCCGGCGAGGAAGGCGCCCTCGTACTCGACGCCCGCCGCCATCGCCTTGGAGGGAGCGCAGTCGTCGCCGAGGCCCTGCGTGCCGGCGGCGTAGCCGATGATCGGCCGCGGTCCGGGCCCGTGCCACGGGACGAGCGGGGTCAAGACGGTGCCGGTGACGGCGTTGGGTTCGCCATGGGTGTCCGTGCTGCGGTACATGACGCGTTGCACGCGCGCCGGAGCCGCGACCAGCCTGGCCGGGTCGAGGAAGAACCGGGACGGCTGGTGGCGGATGATGTCGCCCGCGTTGCCCGGGGGCAACGGCGACGGTGGATCGTAGAAGTCGCTCGCGTGCGCGGGTGCGGCGATCGTGACCGACGCCAGCCCGACGAGCGCGGCGAGGATCGCGGTGACCAGACCACGGCGTCCCGAACGCATGGTGCTCCCCAGGGTTTCCGACAACGCTGTCGGAAAAAGAGTCGAGGTGAGGAGACCGGGTGTCAAGCCTCCGGAAGCGTGGTCCCGGCCGGCCGCGCAAACTGCCTGCCGGGCAGCAGCGCGCGCTCGTGCTGGCAGCGGCGCGTGAGGTGTTCGCGGCGAACGGCCTCCCGGGCGCGACGATCGAGCAGGTGGCGCGCCGGGCCGGGGTGAGCAGGCAGGCGGTGTACGAGCAGTTCGGCGACAAGGCGGCGCTGTTCGAGCAGACCGTCTCGGACGTCGAGGAGCTCGCCTATCGCACCATCGCCGCCCGCGGCGAGCAGGACGCCGGACTCGACCTCCGCACCTGGGCCCGGCGCAACTACGCGGAGCTGTTCGCCTTCGTCGCCGAACATCCCGACGCGATGCCCGTGTTGCAGGAGGCCGAGCGGGCCGGCATCCCGGCCCTGACGCGGCTGCGATCGCGTCTCGCGGAGGTCTACACCGACGCGAGCCGGCGCCGGTGGGCCGCTCACGGCGTGGAACCCGGCCGCGCCGACACGGCATTGGTGGCGATGTACTTCGCCATGACCGAGGCGCTGGTGACCCTGTCGTGGCCGGAGGAACCGCCGGACCCAGAGGCGCTCATCGACCTGCTCACCGAGTTCACGGTCGGCGGAATCCTGCGGATCTACAACCACGCACCGGAGGTCCTCGCCCGGATCCGCTGAACCGGCCCGCCCGGTGCCGGGCGAGCCGGTGACTCCCGGGGTCTCAGCAGGTCTCGAGCATGTCCGCCAGGGCGGCCTTCTCGGCGTCGTCGACGGTCAGCTCCCACTTGTGCTTCACGCCGATCCACATCGAGGCGTACGTGCAGTGGTACTCCTCGGCAGGCGGCTGCCACTCGTCGGGCGTCTGGTCGCTCTTCTCCTGGTTCACGTCGTCGGTCACGGCGATCAGCTGCGGGGCCGACAGGTCGTTGGCGAACTGCTCGCGCTTGTCGGTGGTCCACTCATCGGCACCGCTGCGCCACGCGGCCGCGAGCGGCACGACGTGGTCGATGTCCACATCGGACGGGTCGGTCCACGTCGCCCCGTCGTACGGGCTGTACCAGCTGCCCGATGTCGGGTAGCAGTCCGTACCGGTCTCCACTCCCGTGCCGTCGCGTTCGAGCACGGCCTCCCGGGTGTTGCAGCTGTCGCCCTGGTCGCTCCAGTGCGGGAACAGGTCGCGGTCGTAGCCGTCCAGCGACCCGTCCTCGGCGACGGTCAGCTCGGCCAGCTGGGCGCGGGCGGTGGCTTCGTCGGGGATGCCGGGCGGTTCGGCGGTCGCGGTACCGGCCATCGGGACGGTCATCGCCGTGGCACAGCCCAGGGCGATCAGGCAACGACGGAGAGTGCGGGGAACGGACACTGCGGCACCTCACTCGTTGGTGATGTTGGGGACTTTCCGACTGTGACCGAGTGAGGTGACCGAATCAACACTTTCGCGTTAACGCGGAGGGAGAACCAGACGTAAGTCGTGCGTGTGCCGGTACCAGGTCCAGCGCCGGATCGGCCGCGGATACGGGACGCCGTCCGATTCCGGCACGACCTCCGCGCCACCGAGCTGGAACGCCCGGCCGGCGAAGGCCCGCCGCCGCTTGAGCACCCGGCCGTGCGTGACCGTCGCCCGCAGTCCGGCCCCGCCGTCGGGATCCGGCTGCACCACGATCGAGGCCGCCTGCCCGCGCAGGGCCTCCGTGTCGTCGCAGTAGGCGACACCACGTGGGTCCCGCACCACGCCGCGGCCGAGCAGCACACCGCCCGCGTCGTCCCGGATCAGCGGCACCGGCCGGGCGTCGCCGCTCAGCGCCAGCTCCAGCGCACGTTCCGGGGCGGTCGGTAGTCCCCACAACCCGGCGACGGCCGAACCCGCCTCCGCGGGCACGTATCCGACCGACGTCGTGTCCAGCAGGTTCTTGCGGAGCAATCGCAGCACGACCGCCGCGAGGTCGGCGTCGGTGCCGACGACCACCAGGTCGGGGGCCAGCAGCGGGTCCACGTCCCCCTTGCCGGGGCGGGCGGGCACGGCCTGCGCCCGCACCCCGTCCGGGAGCGGCGACCGCAGCTCAGCGCGCCCGCAAACCAGCACCAGTCCGCGCACGGATATCTCCTCGGGGTTAGGCTCATGCACCGGCATTTGTCAGCGCCAACAGTCCGCCAACAGTCCGCCAGCAGTCCTCTGCCGTCGAATACCAGGAGTTTCACATGCCGGCCATCGTGCTCATCGGTGCCCAATGGGGCGATGAAGGCAAGGGCAAGGCCACCGACCTGCTCGGCGACAAGGTCCAGTGGGTCGTGCGATACCAGGGCGGCAACAACGCCGGTCACACCGTCGTGCTCCCCGACGGTCAGGACTTCGCGCTGCACCTCATTCCGTCCGGCATTCTCACGCCCGGCGTCACCAACGTCATCGGCAACGGCGTCGTCATCGACCCCGGTGTGCTGCTCGACGAGCTCGAGGGCTTGGAGGCGCGGGACGTCGACACCAGCAAGCTGCTGGTGTCCGCCGACGCGCACTTGATCATGCCGTACCACGTGGCGATCGATAAGGTCACCGAGCGTTACCTCGGCGCCAAGAAAATCGGCACCACCGGCCGTGGCATCGGGCCGTGCTACCAGGACAAGGTCGCCCGCGTCGGCGTGCGTGTGCAGGACCTGCTCGACGAGAAGATCCTGCGGCAGAAGGTCGAGGCGGCGCTCGAGTACAAGAACCAGGTCCTCGTCAAGGTCTACAACCGCAAGGCGCTCGACCCCGACGAGGTCGCCGACACCGTGCTGGCCCAGGGCGAGAAGTTCGCCCACCGGATCGCCGACACTCGCCTGGAACTGAACAAGGCCCTCGAACGCGGCGAGAACGTCCTGCTGGAGGGCTCGCAGGGCACGCTGCTCGACGTCGACCACGGCACCTACCCGTACGTGACGTCGTCCAACCCGACCTCCGGCGGCGCGAGCGCGGGATCGGGCATCGGCCCCGGCCGCATCACCACCGTGCTCGGCATCCTCAAGGCCTACACCACCCGGGTCGGTTCGGGACCGTTTCCCACCGAGCTGCACGACGAGTCGGGCGAGAACCTCCGCAAGACCGGCGGCGAGTTCGGCGTCACCACGGGCCGCTCGCGGCGCACCGGCTGGTTCGACGCCGTGATCGGGCGCTACTCGGTGCGCGTCAACGGCATCACCGACTACTTCCTCACCAAGCTGGACGTGCTCTCCGGTCTGGAGAAGGTGCCGGTGTGCGTGGCCTACGAGGTGGACGGCTTCCGCACCGAGGACATGCCGATGACGCAGACCGACGTGCACCACGCCGTGCCGATCTACGAGGAACTGCCCGGCTGGTGGGAGGACATCAGCCAGTGCCGCACGTTCGAGGAGCTGCCCGCCAACGCTCGTGCCTACGTCGAGCGGATCGAGGAACTCGTCGGCGCCCGTGTGTCGGCCATCGGGGTCGGCCCCGGCCGCGAGCAGACCATCGTGCGGCACGAGTTCATCTAGCTCGTCGAGGAACCGCCGGCCAGGGGCGGCCTTCGGCAGGTGCTCAGCGTGCTGGGGTGCCGCACTCCGGGCAGCCGTGCGCGGGACGTCCGCGACCCATCGGGCGCGTCTTGACCTGGAGTGCACTCCAGGTGCGACTCTGGATGTCGTGACGTTTCACTCTCCGGGCGAGGTCGTCCGGCTGACCGGCTTCAGCCTCGACACGCTGCGCTACTACGAGAAGATCGGCCTGCTGCACGACGTGGACCGCACGCCCGGCGGCAGGCGGCGTTTCTCCGACGACGACATCAACCTGCTCCGCATGCTGCGGTGCCTGCGCGAGTCGGGCATGCCGATCGCCCAGATGCGCCGCTACGTCGAGTTGCTCCGCGCGGGCGAGGACCGGCGTGAGGAACGGCTCGCGGTCCTGCGCGAGCACGACCGGCGCGTCGAGGAACGCATCGACGAGCTGCGCGGACACCAGCGAATCATCCGGCACAAGATCGAGCATTACGTGCGGGCCGGGGAGCCGGCGCACGCATGAGAACGGGCCACCGCCCTCGGGGACGGTGGCCCGTTTACGCGGCCCGCTCAGCGGCGGGCGAGCTGCTGTGCCCTGGCGGCCTCGACGGCGATGTCCGGGTGGTCGGCGAACACGCCGTCGATCCCGGTGGCCAGGAAGGCCTCGTACTCGGCGAAGATGTCGCCCCACGCGGCGGGATCGTCCGAGGACCGGAAGTCGGCGGGCAGGAACTCGTTCTCCGCGCGGAACGTCCACGCGTGCACGGTGAGCCCGGCGGCGTGGGCGTCGTCGACGACCGTGGTCGGCTCGGTGAGGTAGCCGTTCGCGTCGCGCGGGATCACGCGGTCCTTCTGCGGCCCGAAGCCCTGCGCGTACGTGGCGATCTCCCGCAGGCCCTCGGGCGTCACCAGATCGTCGTAGGTGCGCGGGTCACCGGAGGCGACGAAGTCGTACGGCGCACCGGACGCGTCGACCAGCTGCACCAGCGGCACCCGCAGCTGCGTGCTCAGCTGCTTGAGGTTGGCCACCTCGAACGACTGCACGTACACCTTGGCGTTCGGCCGGTTCAGACCGTTGCGCTCGAGCGTGCGCACCAGCGCGGGCTCCAGCGGACGTCCCTGCTGCTGGAAGTAGGTCGGGTGCTTGGTCTCGGCGTAGATGCCGATCTCGCGGCCCAGCTCCTTCGACAGCCGCTTGGCGAGGTCGATCACCTCCTGCAGCGTCGGGATCTCGAACCGGCCGTCGTAGATGGTGTTGCTCGGGCGCAGGTCCGGGATGCGCTCGACGGCCCGCAGCGTCTTGAGCTCGGCGAGCGTGAAGTCCTCGGCGAACCAGCCCGTGACGGGCTTGCCGTCGACGAGCTTGGTGGTCTTGCGGTCGGCGAACTCGGGCCGCTCGGCGACGTCGGTGGTGCCGCCGATCTCCGGCTCGTGCCGGGCGACGAGCACGCCGTCGGCGGTGCTGACGAGGTCCGGCTCGATGTAGTCGGCACCCATGCGCGCCGCCAGCTCGTAGGCGGCCAGCGTGTGCTCCGGGCGATAGCCGGACGCGCCGCGATGGGCCACGATCACCGGGCCGTCCTCACCCCGGCTCGCCTTCACGGCGGACTCGGGCGCGGCGGTCGCCGTGCTCCCCACGCTGGTGGTGCCGAGCACGGCGAGCGTGCTCAAGGCGATCAGCGTCAGACGCTGTCGAAGTCCTGTGGTCAGTGCCGATGTCTTCATCGGGGTGTCGTCGCCTCTCTGCGCGGAATCGGGGATCGCGGAGTACGCGCCTACGGTCGCGGCCCGGCTCGACGGCGCGGCGACGTCATGGCGGCAGCCAGGAGACATGCCGGTGAACGACACGAGACCGGCGCGGCTACCCTGGGCACCTGTGCGCGTCCTGGTTATCGGCTCCGGAGCCCGTGAGCACGCCCTCGTCCTTGCCGCCTCGCACGACCCGGCGGTGACGGCGCTCGCCTGTGCGCCCGGCAACGCCGGAATCGCCGCGCAGGCCGAGCAGCTCGGGGTCGACCTCACCGACCCGTCGTCCATCGCGAACCTTGCCCAGCAGTGGAAGGCCGACCTCGTGGTCATCGGCCCCGAGGTGCCGCTCGTCGCCGGCGCGGCCGACGCCGTCCGCAAGGCCGGCATCGCGTGCTTCGGTCCGTCGGCCGAGGCCGCCCGGATCGAGGGGTCGAAGGCGTTCGCCAAGGAGCTCATGGCCGCCGCGAACGTGCCGACCGCGCGCAGCGAGGTCGTGGACAACCCCGCGCACCTGGATGCCGCACTCCGCCGCTTCGGCCCGACCTGGGTGGTCAAGGACGACGGCCTGGCCGCGGGCAAGGGTGTGGTGGTGACGCCCGACATCGAGCAGGCGCGCAAACACGGGTTGATGCTGCTCGACGGCGGCCACCCCGTGGTGCTGGAGTCCTATCTGGACGGACCGGAGGCGTCGCTGTTCTGCCTCGTCGACGGCCGGACGGTGGTGCCGTTGCTGCCCGCGCAGGACTTCAAGCGCGTCGGCGACGGCGACACCGGCCCGAACACTGGCGGCATGGGCGCCTACGCCCCGCTGCCGTGGGCACCCGCCGACCTGGTCGGCACGGTGGTGGCGCGCATCGTCCAGCCGGTGGTCGACGAACTCGCAAAGCGCGGCACGCCGTTCTCCGGGCTGCTCTACGCGGGGCTCGCACTGACCAGCGAGGGGCCGCAGGTGATCGAGTTCAACTGCCGCTTCGGCGACCCGGAGACCCAGGCCGTGCTCGCGTTGCTGCGCACGCCGATCGCGAGGTTGCTGTACGCCACGGCGACGGGCACGCTCGCCGAGCAGCCGCCGCTGGAATGGGCCGACGGCTCCGCCGTCACCGTGGTGCTCGCCGCCGACGGCTACCCCGGCAAGCCGCGCACGGGCGACGTCATCACCGGCAGCGAGGCGGAGGGCGTGCTGCACGCAGGCACGCGCAGGCGCGACGACGGTGCCGTGGTGTCCAGTGGTGGCCGGGTGCTGTCGGTGGTCGGTACCGGCGACGACCTGCGGGCGGCGCGCGAGCAGGCCTACGAGCGGGTCGGCAAGGTGCATCTGCCGGGAGCCCACCACCGCACCGATATCGCGCTGCGCGCCGTGCGTGGCGAGATCGCGCTCCCCACTTCCTGACGAAGTCGGCGCAAACCCCGGGAACCGGTCACGGGCCTGCTTCGTCAAAGTTCAGGTCACCGTCACATTCAGGTTGGTAGCCTGCGGTGGGACACCGGCCGACTACCGACCGTAGCAGGGGGTGCGCATGCCGTCCGAGACGAGCGAACCGTTGCCGTCGCCCGCCGTCCATGCGTTGGCGACCATGTGGAGCGTGCCCGAGGTCCCCTCGGCCCGGGACATCGAGATCGCGCCGGACAAGATCCTCGACGTGGCGCGCATCATCGAGGAGCAGGCGGGTGCGCTGCAGGAGAAACTCGCCAAGCATCTCGGTGCCCTGCGTATTCCGCCGCCGTCGGAGGACATCGTGTCCACGCACGCGATCTCGGCGTGGAACGAGGTCGTCGCCGGGGCGGAGGGTTCGTACGAGCGCCGGGTCCGCGAATACGTCAACGGCCTGCGCAGCCTCGCCGAGCAGCTCCGCAAGGCGAGCGACACGTACCAGGTGGCCGACGCCGACAAGGCGGAAACCTTCGGGGACCGGCGTGTCTACGAGGCCTAGCGCGGCCTGGGTGCTCGCGGGCGTCGCGGTGGCCACGCTGGGCGGCTGCACGAGTGTGGAGCCCGGTCAGGCGGCGCAGGCCACGGGTGCGGCTCCCGCGCCGTCGTCCGCGGTGCCCCGGCCCGCGGAACTCTCGCTCGACGGCGTCGACCCGTGCACGTTGTTCACCGACGCCCAGCTCGACGCGCTGCGGGTGAACAGCGAACCCCGCGGATCGGCCGGACGTGACGGCGGTCCGATGTGTTCGCTCGACGTCGACGTTCGCGCGCCGTATTACAGCTACTACGTCGAGGCCGTCGCCGATGCCGACCTGCAGGACTGGGTCGCCGGCGAGCGCCGGAACCCGAGCATGCGGACCGAGCCTGCCGAGGTGGCCGGTTTTCCCGCGCTGCTGCACTACGCGCGGACGTCGAGCCCCGGCGACTGCGAGGTGCTGGTCGGCGTCGCGACGGGGCAGACGCTGCGCACCCAGATGTACCCGACCGATCCGAGCGAGTTCAGCAGGCAGCGGATGTGCGACATGGCCGTCGACGCCGCAGCCGAGGCTGTCACGACCCTGCAGGCGATGCGGAGGTAAGGAACCGACATGGACGCATCCGGCATCTCGGTGCTCGTCGACAAGATCTCCGACCACCGGTTCGACGGCTACACCGACAACATGCTGGCCGACGAGATCGAGCGGTTCCGGTCCGGTCCGGGGATCTCGGGGATCAGCGACGCGGTCAGCGCGCTCAAGGAGGTGGCCTCCGCGCTCGCCGAGACCGAGGAGACCCTGCGCGTCGAGCTGGGCAAGCTCGGCGTCGCGTGGCAGGGCGCGGCGGGTGACCGCGCGGGCAGGGCCGTGGTGCAGCAGGCCGATTTCTCCACCGACGCCCGGGACACGGTGACCGACGCGGCCGAGCGGATCTTCGCGCAGGGCGAGGCGTTCAACCGCACGCTGCACAAGCTTCCCGACGCCCAGGCGCTGCGCGACGGCGCGCGCGGCTACGGCCTGCTCGATTCGATCTCCAGCCTGCTCGGCTTCGAGACCGACAACACCCGCAAGGTGGCCCAGGCCCGCGAGGCGCGGGCGCAGGCCCTCGAAGCGCTGAACGCCTACGCGCGTGACTCGGGCGAGAACCTGTCCGGACTGCGGGAGATCAGCGCGCCGCAGGCGGTGCGGGCGAACACCGGGCCGGTCGTGCCACGGGAGATCGACGCCGGCGGCGGACCGGGTGAGGTGACGACGGCATCCGGCGCGGTGAGGGCGCCGGTCGCTGCCCCCGCCTCCGCTCCCGGCGCGAGCGCACCGACGCCGGCCCCGATGTCGGCACCGGCCACCGGGCCGGCGCCGGTGAGCGCACCGGGGGCGAACGCACCGACTCCCGCCTACGGCACGCCGCTGCCGCAGGCACCCGCATCAGGCGCCGGCGCCGGCGCCGGCAGCGGCCCGGCCCGGCCCGTGGTCCAGCCGACGGCGCCGCAGTCGACGGCGCCGAGCAGCGTGGCGAGTGTGACCGCGGCGGCGGCCGGCTTCGTGGGCGCGGCACGGCACACCCAGCAGCAGTCGAGCGGCGGCGCGCCGGGCACGAGTGGCGTGAGCGGCGCACCTGCGACGCCGGGTGGTCCCGGGGCGCCGGGCACGACCGGTGTGCCCGGCGCCGTGGCTCCCGGGACCCCGGGGGTGCCCGGCACGAGCGAGCAGGCACCCGGCAACGCCGTCGGCAGCAAGCAGCCGGTCGCTCCCGGCAAACCCGGTGGAGCGGCGAGCGCGCCTGGTGCCGGGTCACCGGGTGCGCCTGGTGCCGGGGCGACGGGTGCGCCCGGCACGGTCGGCGGCACGGCGGGCGCTCCGCCTGCGGCCGGGCTCGTCGGCAAACCGGCCACACAGGGCGGCGCGAACACCGAACAACCGCTGGCCAAGGGCAAGTCGTTCGGCAGTGCGCCGGTGACGGGCTCGCCGCAGGGAGCGGCCGGCGGCACCGGGTTCGCGGGCTCGCCCCGTGGCGGCGGCTCGGTCAACGACATCGGTGCCGGGATGGCGGCACTCGGCGCGGGCGGCATCGCGGGCGCGCTGGCCGGCGACAACGAGCGCAAAGGCCGCGGCGTCGGCCGCAGCGCGCCGAGCGCGCCCAGGTCGCCGCACGAGCTCGCCATCGGCGACCTCCCGGAGGAGCAGGCCAAGGTGCAGCGCAACGCCGACCGGCTCAACCCGCGGTCGGAGCGCGGGCGCGGCAGTTATCTGGAGAAGGCGGCGCCGCAGGAGGGCGCCGACGACACCACCCATGTGCGCCGGTACGGCGTCGACGACCAGGACCTGTTCGCCGACCAGCGCATGGTCTCGCCCGACGTCCTCGGCGACGATCCGGACGGGCGCCGGTGACGTCCACAGGCGGCAGCGTGGTGTTGTCCACGCTGGAGTTCGACATGCTCTGGGAGGCCGAGCGCCTGCCGGAGCGACACGCGGCACTCGACGTGGCGAGCCCGGGTGTCACCCACAGCGAGCGCGCGGTGCTGGTCGAGCGGGCGTGGGAGTCGCTGGCCGCCCGCAAACTCGCCAAGGGGCGGCAGGCGACGCCCGACCTGGTGGACATGCTGAACCTGTTCGTGCGTCCGAAGGTCGGCATCGACGTCTGGGTGTGGGCGGACCGGCAGATCTCCGGGCTCGCCGTGAGCACGGGCAGCCAGGCGCTGCTCGGAGTCGTGGACGGCGACGAGGTGTGGCTGATCCCCGCGAGGGACACGGCACTGCCCGAGGCGGCGGTGTCGGTGGCCGGGGAGCTGGCGCCCGGCGCGGGCCGGTCGGTGAGCGTGCCGCACGACGTACTCGTCGCCGCGGACGCCGAGGCCGGCGGCGACACGAGGACGCTCGTCACCGCGCTGGAGGACCGTGGCGTGGAGCTGTGGCAGGCGCAGGAGCTGGCCGGAATGCTCGCGGGTGCGGTGTCGCGTGGCCAGTTCGGCGTGCAGTGCTACGGCCGCGACGGCCGGACCCGGCGGGCGCAGCGCGTGATCGCCTTCTACGACACCCGCGCGGGCCGCTACCTGTTCCAGGTAGCGCCGGGCAACGACGGCAGGCCATGGGCCACGGTCGCGCCGTCGGACAACACGCTGCTCGCCCAACGGGTGTGGGAACTCCTCGAAGAGGTGTGACGCGGCGCACGTACGCGCGAAGGAAACCGGCGCGCCGTAAAGTTGTCGCGGAACCGCCGAGGGCAGGCGATGCGTCGAACCGGCGGACAGGATCGGGTGCGTGAAGGGGGCTGCACAACCGTGCCGGTATACGACGTCGACTCGATGAACATCACGGCCGGAAAGGTCGACAAGATCGCCGAGGAATTCCTCGCCGCCAAGGAAAAGCTCACAGGCGTGCAGGGGGAAAGCCCGTTCGGTGAGGTCGAGGACCCCGAGAACCCGGACAAGGCGGCGGAGACGGTCGGCTCGTTCACCGCCGGCATGCAGAACGAGTTCGACAAGGCCGCCGGGCTGGTCGCGGCCGCGAGCACGGCACTGCGTGACGCCGTGCGTGCCATGGGCGAGGCCGACAACCAGGCCGCCGAGAACCTCACCCTTCGGGAGGCCTGATGGCCGGCGCGGGAATCCCGGCCGAATGGTCCGATGTGGAGGCCAAGGCCGCCAGGGTCGAGAAGGTCAACCCGGGTGAGATCAACGAGGTCGCGCGCCAGTTCGACGAGGCGTCGCGCAAGGCGGGCGACCACACGGCCGCGCTGAGCAACGCCGCGGCCCCGCTGCAGGACGGCGGAGTGTGGGACGGGCCTGCCGCCGACCGGTTCTTCGACTACGTCGGCCGGATCGCGAAAGCAGGCAACCAGGTCAAGGACAAGCTCGACGAGGTCGCGCGCGAACTGACCACCTTGCAGGAGACGCTGGCCAACCTGAAGCGGGAGATCCAGTCCACGAAGGACGATGCCCGCCGGGCCATCGACCAACGCAACAATCAAGCGGAATCCGACGCGCAGGCGGCCCGCACGGCCATGAGCCAGTACGAGAACGGTGGCCGGGACACGCCCCCGTCCCCGACCGCCGAGCAGATCATCCAGCAGGCGGGCCAGGACAACAGCCGCACGGCGGTCGAGGCCGCTCGCCGCATCGACGACCTGCTCCGCCAGTCCAACGAGGCGATCCGGCGCGCCCAGCAGCTGATGAAGACCGAGGTCGACGGCGGCTTCTCGAGTGTCCCGCCGCCGGGCGGCGGTCAGTCGCAGATGCAGGACACCGGGGGCATCAGCGGCGGCGGTTCCGGTGGCGGCGGCGGTTCCGGTGCCGGTGGCGGTGGGTCCTCCGGCGGCGGGGTCGCAGGCATGGGCCCGAGCGGCGGCCCGCCGTCGAGCGGTCCCCCGCCGGGCAACGTGGAGCAGTGGATCCGCGAGGCGATCAAGATCCTGCAGGCCAACGGCATTCCGGTGACCGAAGAGAACATCGACGAGATCTGGACCATCATCGAGAAGGAGTCCGGAGGCGATCCGCACGCCATCAACCTCTGGGACTCCAACGCGGCCAAGGGAACGCCGTCGAAGGGTCTGATGCAGTGCATCGACCCGACGTTCGACGCGTACAAACTGCCCGGCCACGACGACATCTACAACCCGGTGGACAACATCATCGCCGGCGTCCGGTACACCTTCGACCGCTACGGCGGTTTCGAGGGTCACCCGGGTCTGGCGTCGATGGCCGCGGGCGGTGGCTACCAGGGCTACTGACGCCTGATCGGCGGCCGCCGCCGATCATGAAAGCGCCTTCATCGCGGACTCAGCCGAGGTTCACGGTGCCCCAGCATCGTTGAACCCATGAGCGAATCGCGGTGGTCCCCGAGCGAGGCCGGACTCGAGCAGCTGTGGGCCGCCGCCGTCGAGGCGGCGGGCGGCACGGCGCGCGGCATGCGCACCACGTACCTCGACGTGCAGCGCACGGGCACCACCGTCGCCGCCGAAGTCGAGGTCGAGTGGCCGGACGGACGGCACACCACCGAGACGTTCGGCGCCGGCACGTCGAAACGCGCCCGCGCGGCGCTGCGGATGTCGGACGGCGTGCACGAGATCGGCGTCTGGCGCTTCCCGTACGACCCGGCGCTGCCCGGCCTGCCCGCGGCACACGACCCGCGGCGCATGCGCGCGCTGGTCACCCGGCTCGGGCTGGCTGCCGACGAC
The DNA here is from genome assembly GCF_042685745.1 of Prauserella oleivorans. NCBI lineage: Bacteria > Bacillati > Actinomycetota > Actinomycetes > Pseudonocardiales > Pseudonocardiaceae > Prauserella > Prauserella oleivorans. The sequence goes on from NZ_JBHUNT010000001.1 coordinate 995,405, forward strand.
GTGCGGCTCGCCGTGCGGACCTACCGGCCCCTGCGGCGCGCCGTCGTCGAGGTCCGGACAGCGCGGGCGAGCGTGTTCGTGAAGGTGCTGCGCCCGGACCACGTCGAGGCCCTGCACCGGCTGCACCGCGCCGCCGCCGGCAGCCGCGTGCCGGAAAGCCTCGGCTGGACCGACGACGGCCTGCTCGTGCTCGCCGGTCTGCGCGGCCGGTCGCTGCGCCGGATCCTGCTCTCCGGTGACCCGAGTGAGCTCGACCCGGCCGAGCTCGTGGAGATGCTGCGGACCCTGCCCCCGGCCTTCGCCGAGCACGCGGTTCGGCGCGGCTGGGCCGAGCGGGCCCGGCACTACGCCGACGTGGTGGCGGCTGTGGTCCCCGAAGCGGGGCCTGCCGCGCACGCGATCGCCGATGCGGCCCTGCCATCGGCCGAACCGCGGGTGCCCGTACACGGCGACTTCTACGAGACCCAGCTGCTGGTGAGCGGGAGCTCGTTCACCGGCCTGCTCGACATCGACACGGCGGGAGCGGGCGACCGCTACGACGACCCCGCCTGCCTGCTCGGCCATCTGGCCGTGCTGGCGCGGGTCCGGCCCGACCGGGCCGCCGTGATCGACCGGTTCGCGTCCCGCTGCCTGCGTGAGTTCGACCGGCACTGGGACCCCTACCTCCTGCGAACCCGGGTCGCGGCGGTGGTGCTGTCACTGGCCACCGGCGCGCACCGCGTGCAGGCCCCCGGCTGGCGCGAGGTGCTCGGGCAACGGCTCGAGCTCGCCGAGCGCTGGTGCCGCGGCGAAGAGCTCGTCGCGGCGTGACAACACACGAAACAGAAAGGATCCCCACCATGGCTTCGAAGAACAGGCGTCCGTGGTTCGTCGTCGCGACCGCCGCGGCGGGTGTCGGCGGTGTCATCGCCATCGCGGGCACGGCCTCGGCCGACGACGTGTCGCTCAACGACGGCAAGGCTGCCGCGCAGGTCCAGCAGGCCGACCACGGGCAGCAGGCCGACGCCGACTCGGCGGCCTCGGCCGACTCGCCAACCGACCGGGACGACGTGCACACCGCCAACACGCCGGACGACTCGCCAACCGACCGGGACGACGTCCACACCGCCGATTCCCCGGCCGACCGGGACGACGATCGGGACGACGTGAGCACCGTGAGCACCGCGAACACGCCGGACAGCGCCGACAGCCCGGAGTGAACCAGCGGTAAACTCCGGCCCTTCCTGGGGTAAAGGGGCACCGACATGACGAGCGTCGGAAACAACGAGGTTCTCGACTACCGGACCGCCACCCCGGTGCGGGTCCGCACGGTCTGGTGGGTACTCCTCGGCGTCTCCGTGGCGCTGAACGTCGCGAGCATGGCGGTGCCCGCGCTGATCCACCATCCCCTCACCAACAACCGCGGCGAGATCCAGATGTACCTGGACGTCTTCGTGGAGGGGAACCTGCCAACGTGGTGGAGTGTCGGCCTGCTGGTGATCGCCACGCTGTTGTTCGCCCTCACCGGGGTGGTCGCCCGTGCCGCCGGAGCGCGGGCGGAGGCGTGGGGATGGTGGTGCGGCGCGGTGCTGCTGGGCTTGTTGTCGCTGGACGACCACACCCAGCTCCACGAACGACTCGACCGCATCGGGCGGAAGCTGGTGACCTTCGACGACGGGTTCCCGTTCTACTGGCTGCTGCCCGGTGTGGTCGCGGGGGCCGTGGTGGCGGCCGGGCTGCTGTTGCTCGCCAAGCGGCTCCGCGGCCGCACCCGGTGGCTGGTCGTCGCGGGTGGCGCGCTGCTGCTGTGGTGCGCGCTCGGCATGGAGCTGGTGCAGGGCCTGCTCATCGCCGAGGGGGAGAGCGGCCCGCTCTACGTCCTCACCTACCACGCCGAGGAGCTCGGCGAGAACGTCGGCGTGCTGCTGTTGATCGCCGCCGCCGCGCTGGCGCTTTCGCTGCGGCGTACCGAACACGGGTTCACCGTCGGCTACCGCGTCGGCTGACCGTCGCGTCCACGGTGGACACGGTGGACACGGTGGACACGGCTGACGCCGGCCGTACGATGAACCCCGTGCCAGTCGCTCGCCTGAGCCCCCGGGAGGACCAGAACCGGCGGCTGCTGCGGGCCAGGGACGCGATGGACCGGGACTTCTCCCACCCGCTGGACGTGCCCGCGCTCGCCCGGATCGCCTTGATGTCGCCCAGCCACTTCACGCGGTCGTTCCGGGAGACGTTCGGCGAGACGCCGCACCGGTACCTGCAGCGGCGCCGGATCGAACGCGCGATGGCGCTGCTGCGCGCGTCCTCGATGACCGTCACCGACGTGGCGCGGCGGACGGGCTTCGAGAGCCTCGGCACCTTCAGCCGCACCTTCCGGGCCGTCGTCGGGGTCTCGCCGACCGAGTACCGAGCGGGTTCGCGACCGGTTGGTGTCCCGGTGTGTTTCGTGAAGGCATGGACCAGGCCGAGTCGTTTCGGATAAGCCTTCGCGGTGTCGCGGTGGGTAGCGTTCCCCGCATGTTCACGCGCATCAGCATCCACTCCGTCACTGTGCTCGACCAGCAGGAAGCCCTCGACTTCTACGTCGGCAAGCTGGGCTTCGAGGTGGTCTCCGACGTCGACATGGGCTTCATGCGATGGCTCACCATCGCCCTGCCGTCCGACCCGGACCGGCAGATCCTGCTGGAGGTACCGGGGCCGCCCGTGCACAGCGAGGAGGTCGCCGCGCAGGTGCGGGACCTGCTCACCAAGGGCGCACTCGGAGTCGCCGCGATCCTCAACACCGACGACTGCCAGAAGACGTATGAGACCCTCAGCGCCCGCGGCGTCGAGTTCACCGAGGTACCCACCCGGCAGCCCTACGGCATCGACTGTGCCCTGCGCGACCCGTTCGGCAACCACATCCGGATCACCCAGCCCGTGACCGGGCCCGTGGAGATCACCGACGCCGACATCGCCCGCTGGCAGGCCGGCTCCGACGCCTGACGCCCACGCTCCACGCCGCCGGACCGGGGCCCTCGCGGGCCGCCAGTACTCTGCAGGACATGGCCGAGTTCGCTTCCTTCCCCGGTCCGGCGCAGCGGGCCGACATCCCTCCGTTCCACGTCATGGAGGTGCTGTCGGCGGCGCAGGCCCGCCAGCGCAGCCACGGTGACGTGGTCTTCCTGTGCGCGGGCCAGCCCACCGCCGGCGCCCCGCAGCCCGTGCTGGCCGCGGCGGAGAAGGCCCTGCGCGACGGCGACCTCGGCTACACGGTGCAGCTCGGCATCCCGGAGTTGCGCGAGGCGATCGCCGAGCACTACCGGCGCACCTACTCGCTCGACGTCGGCGCCCAGGACGTCATCGTCACCACCGGCTCGTCCGGCGGCTTCCTGCTGTCGTTCCTGGCGGCGTTCGAAGCGGGTGACCGGGTCGCGATGGCCCGCCCCGGCTACCCGGCCTACCGCAACCTGCTCGCCGCGCTCGGCTGCGAGGTGGTGGAGTTCGCGACCGACGAGAGCACCCGCTTCCAGCCGACCACGGACCTGCTCGACGAGCTCGGGCCCATCAAGGGGCTCGTCGTGGCCAGCCCGAGCAACCCGACGGGCACCGTTCTCCCGCCCGGCGAGCTGGCCGCCATCGCGGGCTGGTGCTCCGCGCGGGGCGTGCAGCTCATCAGCGACGAGATCTACCACGGGATCTCCTACGAGGCCGAGGTCGGCTGCGCATGGCAGACGTCCACCGAGTCACTCGTGCTCGGCTCGTTCTCCAAGTACTTCGCCATGACGGGCTGGCGGCTCGGCTGGATGCTGGTGCCCCAGCGGCTGCACCGCGCCGTGGACGTACTCACCGGCAACTTCAACATCTGCCCGCCCGCGCTCGCCCAGCACGCCGCCGTCGCCGCCTTCAGCCCCGACTCCTACGCCGAGCTGGACGGCCACGTTGCGCACTACCGGTCCAACCGCGACCTGTTGCTCAAGGGGCTGCGGGAGATCGGGTTCGAGCGGGTCGCTCCGGTGGACGGCGCGTTCTACGCCTACGTCGACGTCTCCGAGCACACCGACGACAGCCTCAGCTGGTGCCAGCGGCTGCTCGCCGACACCGGCGTGGCCATCACCCCGGGCATCGATTTCGACCCCGTCGAGGGCGGCCGCTTCGTCCGGTTCTCGTTCGCGGGATCCGAACACGACGTGGCCGAGGGAGTCCGGCGGCTCGGCGCCTGGCTGTAGGCCCGCCGCCCGCGTGTCCGGGGGAACCCCGAGTTTTCCCTGAACGTTGACCCGGCGTAGAGCCATCCGGCGCCGTCCCATGCCAACCTGGAATCGACCGGACGGCTACTCGAGTGCGGAGGATGGTCATGTTCTGGAAGATCGTCGGGGCGCTGCTTCTGCTGTGGGTCGCCTTCATGGTGCTCGGTTCCGTCATCGGCTTCCTGGTGGAGGCAGTGTTCTGGGTGGCACTCATCGCCGGCGCCGCGTTCCTCGGCACCGCCGCGTACGGAGCCATCAAGGGCAACCGCGACAAGAAGCAGCTTCGCTCCTGAGCCCGGCGCGCCGCCGATGTCGATCGTCATCGGGGTGCTGTCGCTGTTGCTGACCGCGGCGTTCCTCGCCGCGGGCGGCGCGCGGATCGCCGGTGCGGAACCGCTGCGGTCCTACGCGGGGCACCTCGGCGTTCCGCCGCGGGTCAACCTGGCCATCGGCGCCGTGGAACTCGCCGCGGCGGCGGGCCTCATCGTGGGCTTCTGGTTCCGCCCGGCCGCGCTGGCCGCGTCGATCGGTCTGGTGGTGATGATGGTGGGCACCGTGCACCGGCACGTCCGGGCCGCCGACCCGCCGTCCGTCGCGGCGCCGGCGACGTCGCTGGGAGTACTGGCCGTCGCCAACGCGGTCCTGCTCGCCCTGGCGTGACCGCCTTCGAACAGCGCTCGGCCCCGTGCAGCCCGATCGGGTGCACGGGGCCGAGTGGTTTTCCGCCGACCTAGCCGAGCGTCGAGCCCGGAACCTGCCCGGCGGGCGCGGACAGCGAGGACACCGCCGAGTTCGGCTCGGACGGCATCGAGCCGGGCAACTCCGCGCCCGCCAACGTGGCGAGCAACAGGGTGGCAATCAGGCCCAGCGCGGCGGCGATGCCACCGAGCAAAGGCAGGACGACACGCTTGACGCGCGACGAGGTGCGTGCGGCATTCGCGGACTGGACAGGCATGGCTGCGACTCCGGTGTCGATCAGTGGACACGTTTCGCTTCGTTTTCGCCGGAGCCCCGCGCGGTGTTAGCGTCCGCGCGCGGATTGCGACCAACGGCCTCACGCCCAAGGTCCTAAGTCCCGCGAAACCTGTCTAGAGCACCTGTTTCGCCGTCGAGACGCCGTGCCAGACCTCCGCGCGCAGCCCCGCCGCGCGGGCGCCTTCCACGTTCACCGGCCGGTCGTCGAAGAACAGGCAGTCCTGCGGCCGGGCGCCGAGCCGTTCGCAGAGCAGCTGGAAGATCGCCGCGTCCGGCTTGGCCATCCGCACGTCGCCGGAGAACAGCAGTTGCCGGAAGTGGCGCGTCCACGGTTGCCGCTCGGCGTGCCGCGCGAACGACACCGGCGCGTTGGACAGCAGCGCCAGCCGGGCGCCCGCCTCGGCCAGTGACTCCAGCAGTGCCACCGCGTCCGGGTCGACCTCCGACCAGCCGTGCACGTCGAGGTCGGTGAGTTCCCGGGCCAGCGGCTCGTCCACGTCGACGTCCACCGTGTCGCCCACCGCCTGCCAGTAGGCCAGATCGCCCGCACCCCGGTCGTAGGCGTCGCGGTGGGCCCAGTAGGCGGGCTCGAACGCCGACGCCGACACCCCGAGCCGGTCGGCCAGCCGCGGCAACGCGGTCGTGCGCGAGCAGAGCACCTCGCCGTAGTCGAACACCACCCAGTGGTCCGTCATCGGCCCCCCTCTTTGATCCGTCGCAATGCCTCGTCCACGTCGTCGGCGGAGACGTTCCGGTGCAGCACGAAGCGCACCTTCCCCGCCATTGGCAGCGCCAGGATTCCGATGCCGCGCAGCTGCTCCAGCGCCAGCTGCACGTCGGGGACGTCGGCCAGCACGATGTTGGTCTGCGGCTCGCTGACGTCCCAGCCGAGTTCGGCCAGCCCGGTCGCCAGCGTCTTGGCGTTCGCGTGGTCGGTCGCCAGCTCGCCCACGCGGTCGAGGGCGAGCAGGCACGCCGCCGCCAGCACCCCGCCTTGCCGGACACCGCCGCCGAGCATCTGCCGCATGCGCCTCGCCTGCTCGATGAACTCCGCGCTCCCGGCGAGCACCGAGCCGACCGGGGCACCCAGGCCCTTGCTGAAACACGCCGACACCGAATCCACCCCCACGGTCAGCGCGGCAGGCGGCAGGTCGAGTGCGGCGGCGGCGTTCCACAGCCGGGCGCCGTCGAGGTGGACCTTCAGGCCCACGTCCCGGGCGGCGGCCACGAGTTGCGCGTGCTCGTCCGGAGGTGTGATCGCGCCGCCGGCGGCGTTGTGCGTGTTCTCCAGGCAGAGCAGGGTCGTGCGGAGCGTGTAGTACGGGCCTTCGCGGGTGCCCGCCGCCGTGCGGACCGTGCGCGGCGACGGTCTGCCCGGGCCGCCGTCGTGTTCCAGCGGGTCGGGCATGCCGCCGGCCAGCCACGCCGCGGAACCGAGCTCGTTGGTCAGCACGTGCGCGTTGCGGGGAGCGAGGAACCGGTCGCCGCGCCGCAGGTGCAGGGAGAGGGCGATGAGGTTCGCCATCGTCCCGCTCGGCGTCCAGAGCGCGGCCTCCATCCCCAGCGTGCTTGCCGTGCGTCGTTCGAGCTCACCGATGGTCGGGTCGGTGTCGATGACGTTGTCGCCGACCTCCGCCGCGGCCATCGCCGAACGCATCGCGCCGTCCGGGGTGGTGATCGTGTCCGAGCGGAAGTCGATCGGTCGGGAAACTGCGAAGGTCACGGTTCGATCACATCACATCGCGTACCGCTACGGGAACAAGGCCCTCCGGGAACAAGCCGGCCGAGACGTGCAACCGTGGAGCCGGGCACCGCCGTCTGTACGGGCACGACAACACAACCGACCGGAGACCAACCGCGTGGATCACCGCGACGAGCAGGAGTTCGCGGAGTACTTCGCCGCGAAGCGGGACTCCGTGCGCCGCACCGCGTACATGCTCTGCGGCGACTGGCATCGGGCGGACGACCTGGCCCAGACCACGTTCGTGTCGTTGCACCGGCGCTGGCGCAAGATCCGCGACCGCAGGGCCGTCGACGCCTACGTGCGCACGACGCTGGTGCGGGCGGCCATCGACGAGTCGCGCCGGCCGTGGCGGCGGGAACGGCAGTCCGACCAGCTCCCCGAACCCGAGGAGCTCTCCGCCCCGCTCGCCGATCGCGTGGCCACGAGGGAGGACCTGCTCGCCGGCCTGCGCCGGGTACCGCCCCGGCAGCGCGCCGTGCTGGTCCTGCGGTACTTCGAAGGACTGGACGTGAGCGGAGTCGCGGAGGTGCTGGGCTGCAGCGTGGGCAACGTGAAGAGCCAGACCGCCCGCGGTCTGGCGAACCTGCGCGACGTGCTCGGAGAGGAGGTGGAGACGCATGGATGAGCGCGACCTGAAGGAGTTGTTCCGCGCCGCGCCCGGCGATCCGCCTCCCGCCGCGTTCGACGTCGGCGACGTCACCGCCGCCTCCCGCCGCGCCACCGCGAGGCGCCGGGCCCTTGTCGCCGGAGTGGCCGCGGCCGTGGTCGTGCTGGGGGGCGGTGCCGCGGGAGTCGGGGTGCTGCTCGGCGACGACGGCGGGGGCGACTCGGTCACTGCCGCGCGGAAGGACGAATCGACGAGCGCTGGGCAACCCCGCGGCTCCGAGGGGCGTCTCCCCAACGCACAGAACTTCCCGGAGGCCGAACCGAAGCAGGGCGGCTCGGTGGACGGGGAGAGCACCCACGGGTGCGACAAGGTCGACCGGGAGCTCGCCACCGCCCTCGCTGGCGAGCTCCCGGTCGCCGCCGCCGACGCCTCACCCGGCGAGGTCTGCCCGGCGCACGCGCGCTCGGTCGCGTTCCGGATGGACGGCGCCATCGTGACGGCCGTGCTCGCGCCCCCCCGGCACCGCGCTCGAGCTGCCCCGACAGCCCGAGGGTTCCCGCATCGTCGAGCGCCGGACCGCCAGCGGCGGCACCCTCGTTCTCGTCAGGACGCCCGTCACCGGTTCGGTCACGATGGCGCACCCGGCGGATCTGGACCGGATCGCCTCGGTGCTTGCCGGCCGCTTCTGAGTGGCAAACTTGCCGGGCATGACGTCCGCGAGCACGCCGAAGGGCGAACGGCGGCGCGCCGCCCTCGTCAAAGCCGCTGCCGAGCTGCTCGTCGAGGGCGGGTTCGACGCGATCCGGCATCGTGCCGTGGCCGACCGCGCCGGGCTGCCCTTGGCCTCCACGACGTACTACTTCGACTCGCTCGACGACCTCATCGAGGCCGCGATGGAGTACTACGGCCGCTCGGAGCTGGCCCGTGGCCGCGAGCAGCTCGCCCGGCTCAGCACGCAGCAGCGTGGGGTGGACACCCTCGTCGAGCTGGTGCTCGACCAGCTGCTGGGTGCCGACCCCGGCTACGACGCGGTGCTGCTGCGGTACGAGCGGCTCGTCGGGACCGGGCGAAGGCCGTCGCTGCGTCCACTGATGCGCCGGCTCGCCGCCGAGCTGCGGGAGTTGCTCACCGAGATCTTCGCCAAGTCCGGGTTCGACATCGATGCGGGCCGCCTGGAGCAACTCATCGCCGTGGTGGACGGCGCGGTGGTCAACGCCCTGATCGAGGTGGATCCGGATCCCCGGGCCGTGGCCGCCCGGATGCTGCGGGAGGCGCTCACCCAGTCCTCCTCGGGCCCTGCGGCGCGGCTGTGACCTGGCTCGCCGGTTAGCCTGGCTCTCGTGACCGACAAGCCCAGCATCCCGAATGTGCTCGCAGGCCGGTACGCCTCGCCCGAGCTCGTCGCACTGTGGTCGCCGGAGCACAAGGTCAAGCTGGAGCGTGAGCTGTGGCTGGCCGTGCTCAAGGCGCAGAACGAACTCGGCGTCGAGGTGCCCGACGGCGTGATCGCCGACTACGAGCGGGTGCTGGACGAGGTGGACCTCGGCTCCATCGCCGCGCGGGAGCGAGTCACCCGGCACGACGTCAAGGCCCGGATCGAGGAGTTCAACGCCCTGGCCGGCCACGAGCACGTGCACAAGGGCATGACCTCGCGTGATCTCACCGAGAACGTCGAGCAGCTGCAGGTGCGCCGCTCGCTCGAGCTGCTCCGCACGCGCGTGGTGGCCGTGCTGGCACGGCTGGCGACGCTGGCCACCGAGCACGCCGGCCTGGTCATGGCGGGCCGGTCGCACAACGTCGCCGCGCAGGCCACGACACTCGGCAAGCGGTTCGCGACCGCCGCCGACGAGCTGCTGGTCGCCTTCGAGCGGCTGGACGAGCTCGTCGCGCGCTACCCGCTGCGCGGCATCAAAGGCCCGGTCGGCACCGCACAGGACATGCTCGACCTGCTGGGTGGACAGGACCGCCTGACCGAGCTGGAGTCGCGCGTGGCGGGTCATCTCGGCTTCGAGCGCGTGCTCACCAGCGTCGGCCAGGTCTACCCGCGGTCACTGGACTTCGACGTGCTCTCCACGCTGGTGCAGGTCGCCGCGGCGCCGTCGAGTCTGGCCAAGACCATTCGCCTGATGGCGGGCCACGAGCTGGTCACCGAGGGCTTCCAGCCCGGTCAGGTGGGGTCGTCGGCGATGCCGCACAAGATGAACACCCGCTCGTGCGAACGCGTCAACGGGTTGGCCGTGGTGCTGCGCGGGCATCTCTCGATGGTGGGCGAGCTCGCGGGCGACCAGTGGAACGAGGGCGACGTGTCCGATTCCGTCGTCCGCCGGGTGGCGCTGCCGGACGCGTTCTTCGCACTCGACGGCCTGCTCGAGACGTTCCTGACGGTCCTGCGCGAGTTCGGCGCGTTCCCGGCCGTCGTCGACCGGGAGCTGCGCCGCTACCTGCCGTTCCTGGCGACCACGAAGGTGCTCATGGCCTCCGTGCGCGCCGGGGTGGGCCGGGAGACCGCGCACGAGGCCATCAAGGAGAACGCTGTCGCCGTCGCGCTCGCGATGCGGGAGGGGCAGGCCGAGAACGACCTGCTGGACCGGCTCGCCGCCGACGAGCGACTGCCGCTGGACCGGCAGGCCCTGGACGGCCTGCTCGCCGACCGGCTCTCGTTCACCGGCACGGCGGCGGCCCAGGTGGAGGCCGTGGCCGCCCGCGTGGAGGAGGTCGTGAAACGGTTCCCCGAGGCCGCGGGCTACGAGCCGGCGCCGATCCTGTGATGTGGGAACCGGTGGACCGCGTCGTGGGCGTCTGTCACGATCGACGACGTGGGCAGTCGAGGTGTAGCGCTCGTTCAGCGCAGGCACGTCGATCTGCTGAGAGTCAACTCCGCGCTGTGCTGTCGCCGCTGACACCAGTCCCTGTCCCAGCCATGGGCGTGCTCGACGCGCCTGGCAACCCTTTCTTCTGAGGTCGGCATGCAAGCGCTCCTGCTGTTCGGATTGGCCGGATTCCTGGCTCAGCTGGTGTCCGGCACCCTCGGCATGGGCTATGGCATGACGTCGACGACCGTGCTCATCGCGGCGGGCACGGCTCCGGCGATCGCCTCGGCGTCGGCGCACTTCGCGCAGGTCGGAACGTCGCTCGCCTCGGGTGTGTCGCACTGGAAGTTCCGCAACATCGACTGGCGCACGGTCGGCATCCTGGCCGTGCCGGGTGCCATCGGTGCGGTGGTCGGCGCGTTCGTGCTGGTGTCGCTGTCGATGGAGGCGGCGAGCGCGTGGATCAGCGCGTTCCTGTTCGCGCTCGGGCTCTATGTGCTGATCCGGTTCGCGTTCCTCAAGCTCGGCAAGCTCATCACCGACAAGCGCCCCGGCGCGAAGTTCCTGGCACCGCTCGGGTTCGTCGCGGGCTTCATGGACGCCAGTGGTGGAGGTGGCTGGGGGCCGGTGGCCACCACGACGTTGTTGTCCAGCGGCAGGCTCGAGCCCCGGAAGGTGGTCGGGTCGGTGGGCGCGGCCGAGTTCGTGGTGACCGTGGCCGCGAGCGTGGCGTTCCTGATCGCGCTGGCGCACGAGGGCATGAACTGGCTGGTCGTGGCGGGGCTGCTGGTCGGCGGCGTGATCGCGGCGCCGATCGGTGCGTGGCTGGCGCACCGGATGCCGCCGAGGGTGCTCGGCACCGCCGCCGGCGGCATGATCATCCTGACCAACGCCTGGATGCTGCTCGGCAACCTCGGGGTCCCGACGGTGGCGATCAACGTCGTCTACGTCGGGCTCGTCGTGTTCATCCTCGCCGCACTGGTGACCTCCATCCGCTCCATGCGGGAGGAGAAGCGGATCAACGCGCTCGCCGGCGAGGACGGGGTCCGCGAGGCCGCGCGCGCCGAGCGTTCGTGAGCCAGGCTTCACTCGCGCCTTACCTCGATGCCCGCGCGAGGTAAACCGCCTCCCGCCTAATGGGGGTGTGGACGCATCACTGCTGGTCTCGTTGTCCGGGGTCGAACCCCGGACGCTGGACCGCTGCGCCGACCTGGCCGCCGAGCTCGACGCCCGAGGCGTGCCGTTGTCCATGCTGTTCACCCCCAGCGCCGGGGACGGCTCCCGCCGCGTCACCGAGTGGATGCGGGACCGCGTGTGTCGCGGTGACGCCGTCCTCCTGCACGGCTACGACCGCCGCGTCCGCGCGGAGTTCGCGTCGTTGCGGGCTCACGAGGCACGGCTCCGGCTCATCGCCGCCACGGCCGCGCTGGAACGCGAGGGACTGCACACCGACGCCTTCGCGCCGCCCCGCTGGCGCATCTCACGCGAGGGCCGGGATGCGCTGCGCCAGCACGGTTTCACGGTGTGCGCGGAGGAGTCGGCGGTGCGGGACCTGCGTCGCGACGTCGCCGTCCGCTCCCGGGTCCACGGCTTCACCGGGTGTCGCCAGGCCACGGAGACCGTCCGCTGTTTCGCGCTGGTGCTGAGCGCGGCGCGTGCCGCGCGCAGGGGCGGCTTGGTGCGGCTCGGAGTGGCCGCCTCCGACCTCGGCCGGCCGGGGCGCAGGCAGGCGTTCCTGGACGCCGTCGACGTGGCGCTCGAGCACGGCGCCTGCGGCCGCACCTACCTCACAGCTTCGCCTGCTCGCCTCGCGGCAGCACCCTGACCTCGGTGCCGTCCGGGGCGAGGTTGGTGAACAGGCCGTAGTGCATGGCGGGGTTGGCGAGCACGGCCTCGTGGATCGGCACGGCCAGCCGCGGTGCCACCGCCCGCAGGTAGTCGACGGCCTCGCCCGCCTTCAGCCACGGCGCGGCGGTGGGCAGCCCGAGCACGTCGATCTCCTGGTCGGGCACGAAGAACGAGTCGCCGGGGTGGTAGAAGGCGCCGTGGTCGATGACGAAGCCGACGTTCGGGACCACCGGGATGTCGGTGTGGATCGTGGCGTGCTGCCCGCCTACGACGTGCACCGCGCTGCCCCCGACCTCGAACGCGTCTCCGGGCTGCACGGTGCGCGAGTCGAGCCCCGCCTTCTCCACGGTCTCGCGCGAACCCGGGTCGGTGACGAGCTGCGCGCCGGGATTGGCGGCCAGCAGCGCGGGCAGTTTCTCGGTGTCGATGTGGTCGAAGTGCTGGTGCGTGATGAACACCGCGTCGAGGTCACGCAGCGACTCGAACCCGGCCGAGAAGGCGCCGGGGTCGATCAGGATGCGGGCGCGCTCCGTCTCGATCAGCACGCAGGCGTGTCCGTAGTGGGCGATGTGCATGGTTCGGAGCCTCCTAGTTGGCACATTGCCAGTAAGCTGTGAGCCGTCGTACTCTGTGGCCATGACCACTGTGCACGCTCCGGCGACGTTCGACTCACTGAACCCGGCGACGGACGCGGTCGTCGGCACGTACGCCGTGCACTCGGCGGAGCAGGTGGAGGCGGCGGTCGCGCGGGCGAAGGAGGCAGCCGACTGGTGGGCCTCGCTCGGCTTCGCCGGGCGTGCCGAGCGGCTGGGCCGGTGGCGGGCGGCCATCGCGCGCCGGATGTCCGAGCTGTGCGCCGTGGTCGGCGAGGAGACCGGCAAGCCCGCCGGAGACGCCCAGCTCGAGGTCGTCCTCGCCATCGAGCACCTCGCCTGGGCGGCCAAGAACGCCCGCAAAGTACTCGGCCCGCGGCGCCGGATGCCGGGCCTGCTGTTGTCGAACCAGGCGGCCAGCGTCGAGTACCACCCGCTCGGCGTGATCGGCGTCATCGGGCCCTGGAACTACCCGGTCTACACGCCACTGGGCTCGGTCAGCTACGCGCTCGCCGCCGGTAACGCGGTGGTGTTCAAGCCCAGCGAGTACACCCCGGGTGTCGGGAAGTGGCTGGTCGACACCTTCGCCGAGGCCGTGCCGGAGCGGCCCGTGCTGCAACTCGTCACCGGGCTGGGCGAGACTGGCGCCGCGCTGACCCGCGCGGGTGTCGACAAGATCGCTTTCACCGGCTCGGCCGCCACCGGCAAGAAGGTGATGGCCGCCGCCGCCGAGACGCTCACGCCCGTGGTCATCGAGGCCGGCGGCAAGGACCCGCTCCTGGTCGACGAGGACGCCGACCTCGACGCCGCCGCCGACGCCACCGTCTGGGGCGCGTTCTCCAACGCCGGCCAGACCTGTGCCGGTGTCGAGCGGGTGTACGTCCACCAGCGGGTCTACGACGAGTTCGTCGCCAAGGTGGTCGACAAGGCACGCCGGGTCGAGCCGGGCCGGGACTACGGCCCCATGACCATGCCGGCGCAGCTCGACGTCGTGCGCAGGCACATCGAGGACGCCCTCGCCCGGGGTGGCAAGGCGCTCCTGGGCGGCAAGGACGCCGTCGGCGCCCGGTTCGTCGAGCCGACCGTGCTCGTCGACGTGCCGGAGGACTCCGCGGCCGTGCGCGAGGAGACCTTCGGTCCGACGGTCACCATCGCCAAGGTCGCCGACATGGACGAGGCCGTCGCGAAGGCCAACGACTCCACCTACGGCCTCGGCTCGACGGTGTTCTCCAAGCAGCGCGGCATGGAGCTGGCGCGGCGGCTCCGGACGGGGCAGACGGCCATCAACGCGCCATTGTCGTTCGCGGGGATCGCGTCGCTGCCCTTCGGCGGTCTCGGCGATTCCGGTTTCGGGCGCATCCACGGCCCGGAGGGCCTGCGCGAGTTCGCCCGGCCCAAGGCCATCGCCCGCCAGCGGTTCCCGGCGCCGATCGCCCTGACGACCTTCGCACGCTCCAAGACCACCGAGGCGTTGGTCGGCAAGCTCATCGCGAAACTGCACGGCCGCGGCTGACCCGCACGCCGAGCCGGCACCTTGCGCGGCTGGTCGTGTGCTGGGAAACACGGTGTCCAGTGTCGCGGTGAGGGGGCACGTTGAACCAGCCGTTTACCGGCGGTTATCCACAGCCGCTGTACGGAGCCATGCCCGGTAGCTACCCGCCGGCAGGTCAGTTCGCCCCGCCCGGCGTCCCGATGCGCAGGCCCAGCACGGCGCCGGCCTACCTCTGCGCTGCCCTGTTCCTGCCCGCGGTCGTGCTCACCTACGTCGCGGCGATCGTCTCGACCGACGGCAGCGTCGAGAGCACGTTCGACATGCACATGCTCTCCGCCCTGGTCGCCGTGACGTTCAGCGACGACGTCACCGGCAACATCGACTTCGCGGTCTCGATGAGCTACACCTACCTCTCGGTGGTGCTGCTGTTCGTGGTGCTGCTGTGCATCCGGCTCGGCTTCGCCCGGTGGGTCGGCGCCGCGCTGGGCTTCGTGGCGGTCGTCTACTACTTCTGCGCGATGATCTACTTCCTGTCCAACGATGCGACAGAAATGATCGTGATGCCGCTCGTGCTGGTGGTGTTGTGGCTGATCCCGGCCGTCGTCGCGGTCCTGCCGCCGACGGGCAGGGCGATGCGCGGGTACCGGCCGCGTCCGCTCATGGGCATGCCGATGGGCCCCTCCGGTTACGGCTACTCGTCACGTAGCACGACAGCGGTTGCTCACCGTCACCGCTTTCCGCCGAACCGGCGAATCAGGCAGCAATGGGCAACTTCCGGGAATACGTGCGCGTCCTACTGGCGTAGGAACCGGTATCGACCGGACGGGGCCGAGGGGTGTCGGGGGCCTCTCGGCCCCTGAGCTACGCTGAATGGGCATCGACCTGCGGAAATCTGCCGAATTCTAGGAGCAGCCAGTCGTGGCCCGAGTAGTCGTCGACGTCATGCCCAAACCCGAGATCCTCGACCCCCAAGGTCAGGCTGTCGCCGGCGCCCTGCCCCGGCTCGGCTTCCACGGTGTCACCGAGGTGCGTCAGGGCAAGCACTTCGAGCTGGAAGTCGACGATTCGGTCGACGACGAGACCCTCGCCAAGATCGCCGAGGGCTTCCTGGCCAACCCGGTGATCGAGGACTGGACGATTCGGAGGATCGACGCGTGAGTCCACGCATCGGAGTCATCACCTTCCCCGGCACGCTCGACGACGTCGACGCGGCCCGGGCCGTCACCTACGCCGACGCCGAAGCGGTGTCGCTCTGGCACGCCGATGCCGATCTCAAGGGCGTCGACGCGGTCGTCGTGCCGGGCGGCTTCTCCTACGGCGACTACCTGCGCTGCGGCGCCATTGCCCGGTTCGCGCCCGTCATGACCTCGGTCGTCGAGGCGGCCCGCGGCGGCATGCCGGTGCTCGGTATCTGCAACGGCTTCCAGATCCTCTGCGAGGCCGGGCTGCTGCCGGGCGCGCTGGTGCGCAACGCCGGCCTGCACTTCGTGTGCCGTGACCAGTGGCTGCGGGTCGAGAACAACACCACCGCGTGGAGCACGCGTTACGAGCAGGGTGCCGAGGTGCTCATCCCGCTGAAGTCGGGTGAGGGCGGTTACATGGCCGACGAGGCCACCATCGAACGGCTGGAGGGCGACGGCCGCGTCGTGTTCCGCTACGTCGGCGGCAACCCGAACGGTTCCCGCAACGACATCGCCGGCATCTGCAGCGAGAACGGCCGGGTCGTGGGCCTCATGCCGCACCCCGAGCACGCCATCGACGCGCTCACCGGCCCGTCCGACGACGGCCTGGGTGTGTTCTTCTCCGCGATCGACGCGCTCAAGCCGCTCGCGGCGAGCGCCTGAGCCGTCCCCCAGTAGGCCCATAAGTAGTCTGGAAAATCGTGGCAGCACCTCACGTCGGCACCCCGGTCATCGACACCACCGCCCGCGCTGCGGAGACGCCCGATCTCCCGCAGCCGTATCTCGAACTCGGCCTCGCCGACGACGAGTACGCCCGCATCCGCGAGATCCTCGGCCGCAGGCCCACCGAGGCCGAACTGGCCATGTACTCGGTGATGTGGAGCGAGCACTGCTCGTACAAGTCGTCGAAGAAGCACCTGTCGTACTTCGGCAAGACCACCACCCCCGAGATGCGCGAGAAGATGCTCGCCGGGATCGGGGAGAACGCGGGGGTCGTCGACATCGGTGACGGCTGGGCCGTGACGTTCAAGGTCGAGAGCCACAACCATCCGTCCTACGTGGAGCCCTACCAGGGCGCCGCGACGGGCGTCGGCGGCATCGTGCGTGACATCCTCGCGATGGGTGCCCGGCCGCTGGCGGTGGCCGACCCGCTGCGTTTCGGCCCCGCCGACGCCCCCGACACCAAGCGTGTGCTGCCCGGAGTGGTGGCCGGTATCGCCGGCTACGGCAACTGCCTCGGCCTGCCCAACATCGGCGGCGAGGTGGTGTTCGACGAGAGCTACGCGGGCAATCCGCTCGTCAACGCCATGTGCGTCGGCGCCATGCGTGCCGAGGACCTGCACCTGGCGCACGCGTCGGGCGCGGGCAACAAGATCATTCTGTTCGGCGCGCGGACCGGGCTCGACGGCATCGGCGGCGTCTCCGTGCTGGCCAGCGACACCTTCTCCGGCGACGAGACGTCGGGCGGGCGCAAGAAGCTGCCGAGCGTGCAGGTGGGCGACCCGTTCACCGAGAAGGTGCTCATCGAGTGCTGCCTGGAGCTGTTCGCCAAGAAGCTCGTGGTCGGCATCCAGGACCTCGGCGGCGCTGGGCTGTCGTGTGCGACGTCCGAGCTCGCGGCCGCCGGTGACGGCGGCATGTACATCGACCTCGACCGGGTTCCGTTGCGGGCCAAGGGGATGACGCCTGCCGAGATTCTCTCCAGCGAGTCGCAGGAGCGGATGTGCGCGGTCGTCGCGCCGTCCGATGTGGACGCCTTCATGGAGGTGTGCCGCAAGTGGGACGTCATCGCGACGGAGATCGGTGAGGTCACCGACGGCGACCACCTGGTCATCACCTGGCGGGGCGAGACGGTGGTCGACGTGCCGCCGCGCACCGTCGCCCACCAGGGACCGGTGTACGACCGGCCGTACGCCCGGCCCGCCAAGCAGGACGACGTCCAGGCGAACACCCCCGACTCCCTGCCTCGTCCGTCCACTCCGGACGAATTGCGCGACACCCTGCTGCGCCTGGTCTCCTCGCCGAACCTGGCGTCGAAGGAATGGGTCACGCAGCAGTACGACCGGTACGTGCGCGGCAACACCGTGCTCGCCCAGCCCGCCGACTCCGGCATGATCCGCATCGACGAGTCGACCGGACGCGGCGTCGCCGTCTCGACCGACTGCAACAGCCGGTTCGTCTACCTCGACCCCTACGCCGGGACGCAGCTGGCGCTCGCCGAGGCGTACCGCAACGTCGCCGCGGGCGGGGCCCAGCCGCTCGCGGTCACCAACTGCCTCAACTTCGGCTCGCCGCGCGACCCCGGTGTCATGTGGCAGTTCGAGCGTGCCGTGCACGGGCTCGCCGACGGCTGCGCCGAGCTCGGCATCCCGGTGACCGGCGGCAACGTCAGCTTCTACAACCAGACCGGCGACACCGCGATCCTGCCGACGCCCGTCGTGGGCGTGCTGGGTGTCATCGACGACGTGCGGCGGCGTATCCCGACCGGGATCGGCGCCGAGGCCGGCGAGAGCCTGCTGCTGCTCGGCGAGACACACGACGAATTCGGCGGTTCGGCCTGGGCGCACGTCATCCACGGTCACCTTGGCGGGCTCCCGCCGAAGGTCGACCTCGCCAGGGAGCGGCTGCTCGCCGAGATCCTGGTGGCCGGGTCGCGCGACGGCATGATCTCGGCCGCGCACGACCTCTCCGACGGCGGGTTCGCGCAGGCGATCGTCGAGATGGCCCTCATCGGCCAGTGCGGCGCGCGCGTCATCCTCGACCCGGACGCCGACCCGTTCGTGCAGCTGTTCTCCGAGTCCGCGGGCCGCGTGCTGGTGGCCGTGCCGCGCACCGAGGAGCTGCGGTTCACCGAGATGTGCAGTGCGCGTGGCCTGCCGTGGCGCAAGACGGGCGTCGTCGACCCCGAGTCGGGGGCGCTGGAGATCCAGGACGTCGCGACGTTTGGTCTCGACGAGCTCCGCGAGGCGTGGGAAGGCACCCTGCCGGCTCTGTTCGGCTGACGCCGTCCGGCCCCGGCGGGGTGACTCATGCCGTCGGGGCGCTGCCTCCTGGCGTACCTAGTCGTCCATCAGGCTGCGCTGGAGCAGCATGGTGTCGAGCCGGCGGCCGTGCTTGCAGCCCACGCGCCGCAGTCTGCCCGCCTCGGTGAAGCCCCGCTTGCGGTGTAGGGCAGCCGACGCAGGGTCACCGCTGTCGGCGATGACCGCGATCATCTCGCGAATGCCCGCCGCCGTCGCGCGGTCGAGCAGCGCGTCGAGCAGCACCCCGCTGAGGCCGCGTCCGCGGGCCCACTGCGCGAGGTAGATCGAGTCCTCCACGGTGTGGCGGTAGGCCGGCCGCGTCTTCCACGGGGAGCAGTAGGCGTAGCCGGCGACCCGGCCTTCGTCCTCGGCGACCAGGAACGGCAGCCCCGCGCCGGTGACGGCCGCGTACCGCTCGCGCCACTCGTCGACGCCCGGAGGCTCCAGTTCGAAGGTGGCGACGCTCTCGGTGACGTAGTACGCGTAGATGTCCGCGATCTGCCTGAGATCGCGCGGCTCTGCCGGACGCACCGATTCCTCTAAAGTAGAACTGGCCACTATCATAGTGTAGGTGGACCTCGCTGCACTGGGCGAACGGATTCAGGGAATCCGGCGGGACCGCGGTATGACGCTGCAGGAACTCGCCGACGCGTCGTCGGTCAGCGTCAGCATGCTCTCGGCCGTGGAGCGTGGTGACAAGGCACCCACGGTGGTGGTGCTCGACCGGATCGCGCGCGGGCTCGGCGTGCGGCTGCCCGTCCTCGTGACCGAACCCGACGCCGACCGCGTGATCGTGCGCAGGGCCGCCGAGCAGGACGTCGTGGACGAGCCGGGCGGGTGGCGGCGCACCATCCTCACTCCCGTGGTGCCCGGGGTGAACTTCGAATGGATCCGCACGACCCTGCCGCCAGGGTGCAGGCCAGGCCGGTATCCCGCCTACGCGGCCGGCTCGCACGAATACATCTACGTCGAGTCCGGCAGCGTCGAGCTGACCGTCGACCACGAGCGCACTCTCGTGCTCGGCGCAGGCGACTCGGTGTACCTGGCCGCCGACGTCACGCTCGAGTACGCCAACACCTCCACCGAACCGTGCACCTACTACGTCGCGGCGCTCATCATGCGTCCGCGCTACCCCGGCGCACGCATCCCGGTCTGAGCCACCTACGAGAACGGCCGGGCAGCGGGACCAGCCCACTGCCCGGCCGCGTGGCCGCGAACGGCTACAGGAAGATGATGCTCACGCACCACCCGGCGCCGTCGAAGTTCTCGACGTTCACCGAGGCGTCCTGCAGCTGCCTGCCGCCGACGGTGCCTGTCATCGGCGCCTCGATGTAGTACGTACCGTCGCCGAGCGGCCCGGCCTGGACCTGCGCCTTGCCGTCGATGAGCTCGTCGACGTCCGTCTCGGCGAAGTCGGCCTCGGCCGCGCAGACCACCGACATCGCGGCGTTCTTGTCCCCGGCGTTGATGGCCTGGATGAACTGGTCCACCGCCTGCTGCGGCTGCGTGATACCCGTGCCCGAGCCGCTGCCTTCCTGGGACTCGGCCTCCGAGCTGGACTCCGACTCGGACGTCTCGGTGGCGTCGGCGTCGTCGGTGGCCGAGCTGTCGCCGCCGGTGTCGTCGAGACCACCCATGCTGCCGAGGCTCAGGCTCTGCCAGCACCAGCTCTCGCCGTTCTTGGCGAACATGCTCTCGGCCTGGATCTCCGAGCCCTGCACCTTCACCGACGCCGACGCGGTCGCCTTGGAGTCGGAGATCTGGCGGACCTCACCGGTCAGCTTGGCGTCCGAGACCTGCCCCACCATGCCGATGACCTCCTGGAGGTCCTGCTCGGCATTCGGGCACGTGAGCTTGCGCAGCCCGGCGGCGTCCTTGGCGTTGATGCCGTCGATGACCTGCTGGGCGACCGTCTTCGGGTCGCTCGCCGCGTTCTCGTCGTCGCCGACCAGGAAGCCCGGCGCCCAGAACGCGGTTACGGCGAGCGCACCCAGGGCCACGACGACGGCCACGGCGATGCCGACCCACAGCCCGGTCTTCTTCTTCGGTGGCTGTGGTCCGAACCCACCGCCCTGCGGATAGCCGTACTGCTGGTAGCCCGCCTGCTGTGCGTACGCGCCCTGCGGGTAGCCACCCTGCTGCGGATAGCCGCCCGGCTGCTGGGGATACGCGCTCTGCTGCGGGTAACCGCCCTGCCCGTAGGGATCGGGCTGTTGGCCGTACGGCTGCCCGGGCTGTGGTGGATACGTCATCGCCAAACCCTCCGTGTGCTGCGCCCCAGTGGTGCGCTCCAGCCGGTCGGACGTCGTACCGTCAGGCGCGGTTCCCCCATCGGTGTGCCGACCGCAGCGCATTGTGCCTGGTGATCGTTCCTCACGCGCGGCGAGGCCCGGTGTCCGGGGTCGCCGGAGCACCGGGCCTGGGGTCGTCCGATCAGCCTGTCAGCCGTTGGCCAGGGCCTGGAGCCGGTCGTAGGCACCGTTGAACGAGTTCTGGTCGAGTGGACTGGACGTGTACTGCCAGAACGTGTGATACCCCCAGCCGTTGGGCAGCGTGCCGACCGAGTCCGCGTACCTGGCCACCCAGAGCGGCACCGTGCTGCCGAAGCTCTGTGCCGTGCCGACGCACTGGTTCCACCAGCTGGTGGACGTGTAGATCACCGGGTAACGTCCGGTGCGGCTGTAGTAGGTGTCGTGGAAGTCGCGAATCCACGCCGCCATCGCCGACTGGCTCTTGCCGTAACAGGTCGAGCCGTACGGGTTGTACTCCATGTCGAGCGCGCCCGGCAGCGTCTTGCCGTCTCCGGACCAGCCGCCGCCGTTGTCGACGAAGAAGTTGGCCTGCGCGGCGCCGGAGGACACGTTCGGGAGCGCGAAGTGGTAGGCGCCGCGAATCATGCCGACGTTGTAGGAACCGTTGTACTGCTGGGCGAAATACGGGTTCTCATAGCTGGTGCCCTCGGTCGCCTTCACATAGGCGAACCGTTTGCCCTGCCCCCACCAGTGGTTCCAGTCGACGTTGCCCTGGTGACTGGCGACGTCGATTCCCGCGACGGTGGCCTTGGCCTGCAGGCCGTCGGAATTCAGTCCCTGCGGCCGCAGGGCCGCCGCCTTGCTCTCCGGCGTCGAGTGGTCGCCCTCGACCCTCGCGATCTGGGAACCCATGGCGTGGTCGTGCACCACGGGCTGGCCCCCGGTGCCTCCGCTCTCCGCCGGGGCGGCGCCGGCCGGGGACAGCGCGCCGAGCAGGAGCGCGCCGGCCGAGCCGACGACGACGGCGGTGGCCAACCGCCGCCACATTCTTCGTGCAGTGGACATGCGACGTATCCCTTCACGACTTCAATTGCCCTCGCTGCGGGGGGCTCACAGCAGGTAGCCGCCCGGGCGTCGATTGTTATCGCTGTACACTGCGGTTGTCACTAGGTGGCGTGAAATATCCGCTACGAGTGAGTGATTTACAACGAAAGCATTGGTCCGTAAGGCACAAGCCAACTCTGGGTAGGTCTATCCAGTGGTCAGAGCGGACAGTCGCGAGCGGTTGCCGTTGAACGAATTCTGGTCGCCCGGAAAGGTCCCCGAATCGGCGTACTGCCAGATCGTGTGCGCCGGCCATCCCGCGGGCAGTTCCCCGATCCGCTCGGCGTAGCGGGCAAGCCACAGTGGATTGGTCCGGCCGAAGGCGGAGCTGTTTCCGGTGCACTTCTCCCACCAGCTGGTGGACGTGTAGATCACCGGCGCCCGCCCGGTCCGTTCCTGGTAGGTCCGCGAGAAGTCGGCGATCCAGTCGACCATGTCCGAAGCGGACTTGCCGTAGCAGGCGTCGCCGTACGGGTTGTACTCGACGTCGAGCGCCCCGGGCAGCGTCCTGCCGTCCGCGGTCCAGCCGCCCCCGTTGTCCACGAAGAACGTCGCCTGGGCGGCGCCGCTGGAGACGTCGGGCCGCGCGAAATGGTAGGCACCACGGATCAGGCCGGCGCCGTGCGAGCCGGTGTACTGCTGGGCGAAGCTGTCGCTGACGAACCCGGTGCCCTCGGTGGCCTTGATGTAGACGAACTCGGCGCCTGCCCGGGCACTCGCCTGCCAGTCGACGTCGCCCTGCCAGCCGCTGACGTCGTGACCGGGCACGGTGTTCGCGGCGTAGGTATGCGCGGGCGGGCTGCCGTGGACGCCCTCGTGCTTGGCGATCTGCGATCCGGCGTACCGCGACTCGGCGCCCCGGTAGTCGACGGGACCCTGCGAGGCCGTCGCGACCCCGCCGTGCACGAGCGAGCTCGCCGCCACCACCATCGCACCCAGTCCGGCCAACGCGCCCCGACGCTTCACGTGCCAACCGCCCTTCGCCGACGTCCGCTTCCATCCGTCACCATGCAACGACGGAGCGTGTTCCGCGAGCGGATGTCACCCGGTCGAGTCGTCGGGCGAGTTGCGCTCCTACTGCTCCTGGGCGAGCGCGTACTGGAGGTGCTCCGCGGGTACGACGGCCGTCACGATGTCGTGCGGGTTCACGACGAGCGGGTGGCCGCCGAGCAGCTCGACGATGTCCCGGCCGAGCACAGCGCGGGCATGCGGCCACTCCGCGGGCACCAGCGACTTCTGCGTGTACGCGGGCACCATCACGCGGCCGTCGGTGTTGTGGAAGCCGATCACGGTGCGCTGGACCGGCGAGATGGCGTAGACGAACAGCGTCGAGTCGAGGATCACCGGTGGCAGATCCTCCGCGGGCCGGTGCTTGGTCTGCACCAGCTGCAGCAGGCGCTCGAGGTCGTTGGCCGGCTCCGGGTAGCCGAGCGCCTTCGGGGACGGGCGGTAGCGGTCGTTCGGGTGGAAGTCCTCGACCACCTCGCCCGCGGCGTTCACCGGGTAGGCGCCCACGACCGCCCAGGACGGGACCCGGCCGTTGGGGTCGAACGCCTCGTCGATGACGTACAGCCAGCTGTTGGGGTTGGCCCTGGCGTTGGCCCGCATTTCCCTGGTGATCTTCGGCTTCCGGTGCACCGAGTGCTCGTTGGGTACCAGCCGGTCCGCGTCATCCCGCTGCGCCATGTAGCTCCCCACGTTCGCTGCCGTGCTGCCTCTCTTCGTGTGGCCTCACCTTACTGTGGAGGCATGCCCGCATCGCGTTCGGTCGACCCCGCAGAGTTACGAGAAGCCGTCGGGAACGTAGCGGCGTGGTTGACCGGGAGCGGCGCCGAGCCGACCCGCCCGCAGCTGGCCAAGGCCGTCCGGCTGAGCCTGCGGACGCTGGCCACGGTCGCGCCGGGCCGCAGTGTCGAGGTGCGCGTGCCGCCGTTCGCCGCCGTGCAGTGTGTCGAGGGCCCCCGGCACACGCGCGGAACCCCACCGAACGTCGTCGAGACCGACCCGCGCACCTGGCTGGAACTCGCCACCGGGCGGCTGAGCTGGGCCGACGCCGTGGAGGGCGGGCGCGTGACCGCCTCCGGCATCCGCGCCGACCTCTCGCACTGGCTGCCGATCGTCCGGGCGTAGGCGGGTGTCGGGAAGTCTTCGACCTGGTTTTGAGCGGCGGTGCACGCCGACGGCGCACCGCAAGCCGCAAGCGGCTCCGCCGCTGATGAAACAGCGCGGGACGAGCGCGGCTACGGCTTGCGGCCGACGGCGCCCGCGATGCAGTGCTGGGCGTCGCTGAGCGGCGTGAGCCGGGGGCCGTCTTGCCACCAGTCGACACAGCGCACCAGGCCCGGCTCCACCAGTTCCAGGCCGTCGAACAGCTGCTCGATCTCGGCCATCGTGCGGAACGTCCCGGAGCCCATCGGGCTGTGCCGGAACTTGTGCTCCATCTTCCTGGCGATCTCGGTGTACTCGTTCTCCGGGTCGAGGAAGTGGGTCAGCGCGACGTAGGAGCCCGAGGGCAACGCGTCGATGTAGCGCTTCATGATCCGTGCCGGCTCGTCGGCGTCGCCCTCGTAGTGGTGCATCGTGCCGATCTGGAGCAGTGCGACGGGCTCGGTCAGGTCGATTTTCGCCCGGACGACCTCGTTGTCCAGCACGTCCTCGGGCTCGAAGATGTCGGCCGAGATCAGGTGCGTGTGCTCGTTCTCCTCCAGCAGCGCGCGGCCGTGCGCGATCACCACGGGGTCGTTGTCGATGTAGACGACGCGCGCCTCGGGGTTGATGCGCTGGACGACCTGGTGCGTGTTCTCGGCCGTCGGCAGCCCGGAGCCGCAGTCGAGGAACTGCGTGATGCCGGTCTGCTGGGCGATGAACCGCACGCAGCGGATCAGGAAGTCACGGTTCTCGATGGCCATGTGCGCGGCGTAGGGGGCCTCGGCCAGCACACTGTCGCGGACGGCCCGGTCGATCTCGTAGTTGTCCTTGCCGCCGAGGAAGGCGTCGTAGACACGGGCGATGCTCGCGCGGGTCGGGTCCACTCCCACGGGCACGCGCTCGGACTGCGGGATGGGGCCGGAAGACATAGGAAAACCTCGCTGCGCCAGGACATCGGGACGGCACACAGGGTAGCCGCGTGGTCCGGTGGGAGTAAACGGCGCTGCCTTGACTGCTCGCGACCTGGCTGTACTTTGGGTGACCGGGCGATTTCCTGCGGTACGATGGCTGTTCTTGGCAGTTCGGCAGCGAGAGGGATGGATCCAGGACATGGCTCCCGTTGAGGCGTCAGCAGGGGAACACGGCAGCGGTCCCACCGCCCGCCGCATGATCCTCGGCTCGCAGCTTCGCCGTCTCCGGGAGGCCGCCGGAATCACCCGCGCCGAGGCCGGCTACCACATCCGCGCCTCCGAGTCGAAGATCTCGAGGCTCGAGCTCGGCCGCGTCGGCTTCAAGGTGCGCGACGTCGAGGACCTGCTGACGCTTTACGGCGTCGGGGATCCCGAGGAGCGGGCGAGCCTGATCGAGCTGGTCCACCAGTCGGCGCAACCGGGCTGGTGGCAGAAGTTCAACGACTACATGCCCAAGTGGTTCGACGACTACGTCGGACTCGAGGAAGTCGCCGTCCGCATCCAGACCTACGAGCTGCAGTTCTTCCCCGGGTTGCTGCAGACGGAGAGGTACGCGCGGGCGATCATGACGCACGGCCTGCCCGAGCACGCGTCGGAAGTCGCGGAGGCGAGGGTCCGCCTGCGGATGCGGCGGCAGCGGCTGCTCTTCCGGCCGAACGCGCCGCGCCTGTGGGCCGTGATCGACGAGTCGGTGCTGCACCGGCCGATCGGTGGCCGCGAGGTGCACCGCGAGCAGCTCGACCACGTGCTCGAGCTCATCCAGATGCCGCACATCGTCGTGCAGGTGGTGCCCTACGAGCGCAGCGGTTACGCCGCGGAGGGCGCGTTCACCCTGCTGCGGTTCGCCGAGCCGGAGCTGCCGAACATCGGCTACGTCGAGCACATCGCGGGCGGTGTCTACCTGGACCGGCCGGACGGCATCGAGCTCATCGGCCGTTCGCTCGACCGCCTCGCCGTCGACGCCGAGACGCCGGACCGCTCGCGGCAGATGATCCTCAAGGCCCGCGCCGAAACCTGACCGATGCCGCGGTAGCCGCTCGCCCCGGCAGCCGTGTCCGCCGCCCACGTCGCCGTGTCTGCCGTCTGCGTCGCCGTGTCTGCTGTTCGCGTCACCGTGTGGGCGGACGTGGCCGGACCTCGATAGCCGCGCCGGCCCCGCCTGCCCGCGTGCCGGCGGCCCCGGAGTCGCCGGCCGACACCCGCCGTTGCCACTCGTCGACGCGGGCGGACCGTTCGCCGATCGGACTGAACCGCTCACCGACAACGACCCGGCATCCCGCAACCCCGCAGCCTCCATCAACGAGCTGACCTGCGGTTTCGCCGCGGACAGTGATTGGATGTCCGAATACCGACCTTCTTCGGTAACCGTCGAGTGAAGATCACCACCATGCGGATGCACGTGCATTCACACCTGCACTGGCACGTGTTACGGTGCCTGCACACGTGAATGCACGTGCAGATGCATCCTCCAATGGTGTAAGTCGGGAAGGTGAGGATCATGGCGGAACGGATCCGGAACGGGATCTCGTCGGAGCTGCTGACGGACGCGGCCTGGCGCAAGAGCAAGTACAGCGGGGCCATGGGCAACTGTGTCGAGGTGGCGCCGCTGCGCAGCGGCGAGATCGCGATGCGGAATTCGCGTGATCCCAAGGGTCCGGCGCTGATCTACACGCGCGCCGAGATCGAAGCCTTCCTCGCGGGTGTCAAGGACGGCGAGTTCGATGACATGCTCGCCTGAGACCACGATCGAGACCACGCTCGGCCGGCTCATCGAACGCGGTTACCGCTTCGTGCACCCGAGGGACGCCAACGGCGAGCTCGTCGCCGTCGTGGGCGTCCGCGTGCACGGCACCGTGGTGGACGTCGTCCGGCTCGACGCCGAGGACGACGTCACCGCCATGCGGATGCCGTCCGAGGAGCCGGACATCCTCCAGCCCAAGAACGTGCTCTGGCGGCGTGACGGCGACCTCGAAACCGTCATCGCCGACCTGCTCGCCCTCGGCGACGAGGACTTCACCGAGCCCGCCGAGCCGACCCAGTGGGCCGCCCGCCCCGGTCTGAGCCGGGGTTGCTGGGTTCCCAGCGGATCGGGCCGGGCCAAGTGGCTGCAGGCCACCGCATGACGAGCAACGCTGGTTGAGCGCTACATCACCGCGTCGGGCCGCCTCCGGAGACATACACTGGAGGCGGCCCGTTCTCGTCCGCAGGGGAGCCTTTCGGTGCACACCGATCAGTCGGTATCCGAGTTCGTCGACACCGACTCCGATGCAAGCAAGCCCGAAGATGCAAGCCAGCCCGAACCCGAGCCGCGGGAGGAATGCGGCGTCTTCGGCGTGTGGGCGCCTGGTGAGGACGTCGCGAAGCTGACCTACTACGGCCTCTACGCGCTGCAGCACCGAGGTCAGGAGGCCGCGGGCATCTCCGTCGCCGACGGCAACCAGATCGTCGTGTTCAAAGACCTCGGGCTGGTCAGCCAGGTCTTCGACGAACAGACCCTCTCTTCGCTGCAGGGCCACGTGGCCGTCGGGCACTGCCGCTACTCCACGACCGGAGGCGGCAGCTGGGAGAACGCGCAGCCGACCTTCCGCACCACCGCGGCCGGCACGGGCATCGCGCTCGGCCACAACGGCAACCTCGTCAACACCCACGAGTTGCACGAACGTGCCCGCGAGCTGGGCGTGGTGAGCAAGAACGGCGCCACCACCGACTCGGATCTGATCTGCGGCCTGCTCGCCGCCTCCGCCGCCGACAAGGGCATCGAGACCGCCGCCGCCGAGCTGCTGCCGACGCTGCGCGGCGCGTTCTGCCTGACCTTCTCCGACGAGACCACGCTCTACGCCGCCCGCGACCCGCACGGCGTTCGCCCGCTGGTGCTGGGCCGGCTCGAACGCGGCTGGGTCGTCGCGAGCGAGACGGCGGGCCTTGACATCGTGGGTGCGTCGTTCGTCCGGGAGGTGGAGCCGGGAGAACTCATCGCGATCGACGCCGAGGGGCTGCGGTCCACGCGGTTCGCCAACCCGGAGCCGAAGGGCTGCGTGTTCGAGTACGTCTACCTGGCCCGCCCCGACACCACGATCGCGGGCCGCAGCGTGCACGCCACCCGGGTGGAGATCGGGCGGAGGCTCGCCGAGGAGCATCCCGCCGAGGCGGACCTCGTGATCCCCGTTCCCGAGTCCGGCACCCCGGCCGCCATCGGCTACGCGCAGAAGTCCGGCATCCCGTATGGCCAGGGGCTGGTGAAGAACAGCTACGTCGGCCGGACGTTCATCCAGCCCTCGCAGACGATCCGCCAGCTGGGCATCCGGCTGAAGCTGAATCCGCTGCGCGAGGTCATCCGCGGCAAGCGGCTCGTGGTGGTGGACGACTCCATCGTGCGCGGCAACACCCAGCGCGCGCTCGTGCGGATGCTGCGCGAGTCCGGTGCGCTCGAGGTGCACGTGCGGATCGCCTCGCCGCCCGTGCGCTGGCCGTGCTTCTACGGCATCGACTTCGCCTCCCGCGCCGAGCTCGTCGCCAACGGCGCCGACCTCGACGGCGTCCGCCGCTCGATCGGTGCCGACTCGCTCGGCTACGTCTCGCTCGACGGCCTCGTGGCCGCGTCCGAACAACCCAGGTCGCGCCTGTGCGCGGCGTGCTTCGACGGCGAGTACCCCATCCCGCTTCCCGAGGACGCGCTCATCGGCAAGCACATGCTCGAGAACCTGGGCAACGGCACCTCGCAGTCTCTGCCGATCACCCCCTCCGGGTACGGTGCCGAGGATGCCGTTCGGCGTCCCTGAGCCGGTTTCGAGTCAAGGATGGAGTCCGCTTCCGTGAGCGAGCTTGCGAGCGAACCATTCAGCACAGCAGCGTCCGTCGGCGAGGAGGCGCTGTGAGTGAGTCCACGAGCGCGACGTATGCGGCCGCGGGTGTCGACATCGACGCCGGGGAACACGCCGTCGAGCTGCTCAAGCCGCATGCCGCCCGCGCCACCCGGCCCGAGGTCGTCGGTGGGGTCGGCGGATTCGCCGGACTGTTCTCGCTGAAGGCGGGTCGCTGGAAGGAGCCGCTGCTCGCGTCGTCCACCGACGGCGTGGGCACGAAGATCGCGGTGGCCAAGGCGCTGGACAAGCACGACACCGTGGGCATCGACCTGGTGGCTATGGTCGTGGACGACCTCGTGGTGACGGGCGCCGAGCCGCTGTTCCTGCAGGACTACATCGCCGTCGGCAAGGTGGTGCCGGAGCGGATCGAGGCCATCGTCGCGGGCATCGCCGAGGGATGCGTGCAGGCGGGCTGTGCGCTGCTGGGCGGTGAGACGGCCGAGCACCCCGGCTTGATGGGTGAGCACGAGTACGACATCTCCGCCACCGGCGTCGGTGTGGTCGAGGCCGCCGACGTGCTGGGGTCCGACCGGGTGCGCCCGGGTGACGTGGTGATCGGCATGGGGTCGACCGGGCTGCACTCCAACGGCTACTCGCTGGCCCGGCACGTGCTGCTCGACATCGCGCGGATGCCGCTGGACGGGCATGTCGAGGAGTTCGGCCGCACGCTCGGCGAGGAGCTGCTCGAACCGACCCGGATCTACGCCAAGGATTGCCTGGCGCTGGCCGCCGAGGCGGATGTGCGCACGTTCGCGCACGTCACCGGTGGCGGGCTGGTCGCCAACCTGGAGCGGGTGATGCCGCGGGGTCTGGTGGCGAAGCTGGAACGCGGCACGTGGACGCCCGCGCCGGTGTTCGCGCTGATCCAGCAGCGTGGCCGCGTGGAGCGCGCCGAGATGGAGCGGACGTTCAACATGGGTGTGGGCATGGTGGCCGTGGTGGCGCCCGAGGACGTCGACCGCACGCTGGCCGTGCTCACCGCACGCCATGTGCCCGCGTGGGTGCTCGGGGACGTGCGCCCCGCCGACGACCCGGACGGCCCGCGTGCCGTGTTGTCCGGTGACCACCCCCGGTTCTGACCTCCGGGTCACGCGGCGGCTGGTGATCCCGGACGCCGAGCTGTCCGAACGGTTCTCTCGCTCCTCCGGACCCGGCGGGCAGGGCGTCAACACGACGTCGTCGCGGGTGGAGCTCTCCTTCGACGTCGCGCGGTCCACTGCCGTGCCCGACGACCTGCGGCAACGCCTGCTCGCCCGGCTCGGTCACCGGCTCGCCGGCGGTGTGCTCACCATCGCCGCCGGCGAACACCGGGAGCAGCGCCGGAATCGGCAAGCCGCCCGCGAGCGACTGGTGACCGTGCTGCGCGAGGCCGCGGCTCCACCGCCGCGCAAACGGCGGCCGACGAAGCCGACCCGCGGCGCGAAGGAACGCCGGCTCGCGGCGAAGAAGCGCCGCGGCGACGTCAAACGCGGCCGGAGCGGGCGCTACGACGAGTAGGGTGCGCGCGTGACCGAACCGTGCACCCCCGACGACAGCTACCTCCGCGCCATGAACGCGGAGACCGCCGACGCCGTGCGGCAGGCCCGGCCGCTCACGTCCCCGCACGCCGGGGCGCCGGCCGACCTCCGGGAGGAGGTGGCCGCCGTGGTGGCGCGGCACCGGGCCGAGGTCGTGGCGCTCAGCCGGGACCTGCACGCCCACCCGGAGACCGCGTTCGCCGAGCACCGGTCGGCGGGGGCCGTGGCGAAGCTGCTCGAAGGGCACGGCCACCGGCCGCGCATCGGAGTCGGTGGCCTCGACACGGCACTCCTGGCCACCGCGGGCGAGCCGGGCCCGCACGTCGCCGTCCTCGCCGAGTACGACGCGCTGCCCGGCATCGGCCACGCCTGCGGGCACAACGTCATCTGCTCGGCCGCCGTCGGCGCGTTCCTGGGCATCGCCGCGGTCGCCGAGCGCGCGGGCGGCCGGGTGTCGCTGATCGGCACCCCCGCCGAGGAGGGCGGTGGGGGCAAGGAGACGCTCGCGCGCGCGGGCGTGTTCGACGACGTCGACGCCGTGGTGATGCTGCACCCGTTCAGCCACGACATCGCCATGCACCCGTTCCTCGGCCGCCGGCAGCTGGAAATGGTGTTCCACGGGGTCAGCGCACACGCGTCCGCGCAGCCGTTCATGGGCCGCAACGCGCTGGACGCCGCGGTCGCCGCCTACCAGGGCGTCGCGGCGCTGCGTCAGCACCTCCCGCCGGGCGACCGGCTGCACGGAGTGTTCACCGACGGCGGCGCGCGGCCCAATGTGGTGCCGGACCGGGCCGCAGTGTTGTTCTACCTGCGTTCCATGCGGCCGGAAACGCTGCGCGACCTGGCCGATCGTGTGGCCGCGGTCGCGCGGGGCGCCGCCGAGATGTCCGGCTGTGGTCTCGACCTGCGCTGGGATCCCCAGCCGGCGTACCTGCCGATCCGGTACAACCGGACGCTGTCGCAGCGCTGGGCGGAGAACCAGCGACCGTGCGGCCGCGCTCCGCTGCCGCCGGGTGTCGTGCCCGACTTCCTCACCGGCTCGACCGACCTGGGCAACCTGTCCTACCGCATGCCCGCGATCCACCCGATGATCGCCGTCTCGCCCGCGACCGTCTCCCTGCACACGCGGGAGTTCGCCGAAGCCGCCGGCTCGGAGCCGGGCGATCGCGCCGTGGCCGACGGTGCGCTGGGGCTGGCGCTCACCGCGGTGGACTACCTGGCCGACGCCGAGCTGCGGGCCGCCGTGCACGAGGAGTTCGAACAGCAGGGCGGGCCACTCGACGTGCCGTCGTTCTTCCAATAGCGACACGTGGGAAACGTTCACTGACTAAGGGGTCCTAACACAATGAGTGGGCTTTGAGGCGGCGCCAGCAGATGATGGCGCAGCCGAGGGTGAGGAAGGCTTCGTGGAGGTCGTCGCGGATCTCCCATCGGATGCGCAGGCGCCGGAACCAGTGCAGCAGGGCGAACGCGCCCTCGACGACCCACCGGTACACGCCGAGGCCAGAGCCGTGTTCCTCGCCGCGGCGGGCGATGACTGGCGTGATTCCCTCGGCACGGACGAGTTTGCGGTACTTGTCGTGGTCGTAGGCGCGGTCGGCGTAGATCCGTCGTGGTCGTCGGCGGGGCCGTCCACGACGGCCCCGCACCGGCGGGATCGCCTGGATCAACGGCATCAGCTGGGTGACGTCGTGCCGGTTCCCACCGGTCAGAGTGGCTGCCAAGGGGATGCCGGTACCGTCGGTGATCACGTGGTGCTTGGACCCAGTGCGGGCTCGGTCTACCGGGCTGGGACCGGTTTTCGGCCCCCTTTTAACGCCCTTACATGCGATCCATCGACCGCCGCCCGTGACCAATCCAGCCGGTTCGCCGCGTGCAACTCCGCCAGCAGTACCTCGTGCAGCCGCTGCCATACCCCGGCCTCGGTCCAGTCCCGCAGCCGGCGCCAGCACGTCATGCCCGACCCATAGCCCAGCTCCTGCGGCAGGAACTCCCACGGAATCGCGGTATAGAGCACGAACATGATCCCGCACAACGCCTTGCGGTCGTCCAACCGCTTACGCCCCGGATGTCGAAACCGACGCTCCACCTGCGGCAACAACGGCTCGATCCGTTCCCACAGACCGTCGTCGACCTCCCACGGACGCCGCTGCCCCACCCAGCCCACCTCTCACCGAAGACCAACAAGACACGGCATCAAACCACACCCAAGGTCATTATGTTAGGACCCCTAAGGTGCCTTCCACCCCAACCGGCGACGGAAGGTGAGTGATGTCCGAGACGGTGGCGTCCCAGGACAGGCCGACCCGGCTCGACCGAGTGCTCAACTGGATCGAACGCGTCGGCAACAAACTGCCGGAACCGTTCATCCTCTTCGCCCTGCTGACCCTGCTCGTCGGGATCGTGTCGACGATCATGGCGGCGGCGGGTGTCACGGTCAGCATCCCCGGCGAGGAGGAGCCGACCGCCGTCCGCGGCGCGTTCACCGGCGAGGGCGTCGAGTTCCTGTTCACCGGCCTGGCGGCGAACTTCATCGAGTTCCCGCCGTTGCAGACCGTCGTGACGATCATGCTGGGCGTCGGCATGGCCGAACGGACGGGCCTGCTGGCGGCGTTGATCCGGCTGGCGTTCCGGCGCGCGCCACGCTGGCTGCTGCCGTACGCGCTGGGCTTCATCGGCGTCTCGGGCAGCATCATGGCCGACTCGGCGTTCATCATCATCCCGCCGCTGGCGGCCATGGTGTTCAAGGCCGCGGGCAGGCATCCGGTAGCCGGCCTGATCGGCGGGTTCGCCGCGGCGGGCGCGGGCTACTCGACGTCGGTGTTCGTCACCAGCCTCGACGCGCTGTTCGCCGGCATCAGCAACTCGGTGGCGCAGACGTTGCCGGAACACGGCACCACGGTGACGCCGGTGTCGAACTACTACTTCAACGTCGTCGCCGCCGTCGCGCTGAGCCTGCTGGCCGGGTTCATCATCGCCAAGGTGGTCGAGCCGGCGCTGCAGCGGGGTGGCTTCCCGCGTGCCGAGGTCGAGACCACCGATGGCGACCAGCTCCGCGCCGACGTGACGCCGGGCGAACGCCGCGCGCTCGTGATCGCCGCCGGGTCGCTGGTCGTGCTCGTCGCCGCCGTGCTGACACTCGTGCTCGTGCCCGGTTCGCCGCTGCGCAACGAGGCGGGCGGGTTCCTCCCCGAGTCGCCGCTGCTGGACTCGGTGACCACGCTGGTGTTCCTCGCGTTCTTCGTGCCCGGGCTGGCCTACGGCATCTCGGTGGGCGCGATCCGCCGGTCCGCCGACGTGCCGAGGCTCATGGGCAAGGCGCTCATGGATCTGTCCGGTTTCATCGTGCTGGCGTTCGTGCTCGGTCAGTTCATCGCGTTGTTCTCGTGGACCAACATCGGCGCCTGGCTCGCGGTGACCGGTGCGAACTTCCTGCAGAGCATCGGGCTCACCGGGTTCGCGGCATTCCTCGGGTTCGTCGTGCTGGCCTCGCTGCTGAACCTGTTCATCATCTCGGGATCGAGCCTGTGGACGTTGATGGCCGCGGTGTTCGTGCCGATGTTCGTGTTGCTCGGGTTCGAGCCCGGGTTCAGCCAGGCGGCGTTCCGCGTGGGCGACTCGGCGACGCAGGTGATGACCCCGCTGAACCCGTACATGATCGTGCTCCTCACCTTCGTCCGGCGCTACCAGCCGAGCGCCGGGCTGGGCACGGTGATGGCGAAGATGGTGCCGTTCGTCATTCCATTTTGGATCACCTGGGCCGTGATCCTGTCGGTGTTCTACTTCGCCGACATCCCTCTCGGGCCGGGGATGGACATTCGGGTGGACAGGTAGCGCGCGGACTCCGCGCCGTCACGCACCGGTGGTGTTCTGTCGCGTGTGGACGTCTGCGCGATCCGGCAGGCCTCGTGGGCGCGGGCCAGCCGCGCCGCCTGGTTCCGGTACCGGCGGAATTCGGCGACGTCGTGGCGGCCGGTGCGTGGTGACGGCCGGGTGACCAGGGCCGCCCCGGCCGCGGCACCGAGGGTGTTCACCAGCACGTCGTCGGTGGAGCAGATCCGGCCCATGCCGACGACGTGCTGCAGCACCTCGATTCCGCTCGACCCGCACAGCGCGGCCACCGTCACCCGCGGCTGCTCCCGCCACCACGCCCAGCGTAGCGGCAGCAGCACGCCGAGCGGCAGCAGCATGACGACGTTGGCGGCGACCTGCCAGAACGCGTCCTCGTCCCGCGTGGCCGCCAGCAGGTCGGTGCCCGGGACGAGGTGGACGGCACCGGGCCCGGGGAACGGCAGGAAGACGAGGGCCAGCACCCATCCCGCCAGCAGCGCAATGGCCACGTCGAGGGCGGCGGTCGCGGCGGCCGGCCGTGCGGGACCACGCCGGCTTCGGCGGGCGGACAGCACCCACCAGGTCGCCGCGGCCGGCGCCAGCGTCAGCATCGCGAGGGGAAGGAGCGAGCCGAAATGATCCAGCAAGAAATCCACGCGGTGACCCCCTTGCTGTTCGCGTGTCCATTTCAGGTTGGCAAACGTGACGCGCGAAAGCACAGAGATCGTTAGGGTGATTTATTCCTTCTTGCCTGGTCAGGAGCGCCAGTGGTATTGGCGCTCAGGCCGCCCGCTGCCGCCGTAGCGAAGCTTTACCTCGGCTTTTCCTGAGTTAACGAAATATTCTAAATACCGGCGGGCGCTGGGCCTGGACAATTCGGTGACACTCGCACATTCCCGTGCCGATAGGCCGTCGGGGTGGTTTTCGAGCGCCTTGCGGACGAGTTCCGCCGTCTGCTCCGTGAGGCCTTTCGGCAGGACGGCCGACGACCGCGTCCGTGCGCCGAAGACGTCGTCGACGTCCTGCTGTGCCGCCGTCGCCCTGGTGGAGAGCCGCGCGAGCTTCTCGCGCAGCGAGCCGACGTGCTCCAGTTGCTCGCGCAGGGCGGCGTAGGAGAACGGCTTGATGAGGTAGTGCAGCGCGCCGCCCCGCATGGCGCCACGGATGGTGTCGACATCCCGGGCGGCGGTGATGACGATGACTTCGGTGTCCAGTGTGGATGGATCGGCCCGTAGCTCGCGGAGCACGGCCAGGCCGTCCAGATCCGGCAGGTAGATGTCGAGCAGCACCAGGTCGGGGCCGAGCTGCCGGACCAGCCGCACCGCGTCGGCGCCGGTGTGCGCGGTACCGACCACGGTGAACCCCGGCGTCCGCTCGACGTAGCCACTGTGGACCTTCGCGACCATGAAGTCGTCGTCCACCACCAGCACCCGGATCATCGGGCCGCCTCCACGGGTGCGGGCGTCAGGGGTAACACGGCGGTGAACACGGCGCCGCCCGCGTTGTGCACCGTCACCGAACCGCCACGTCGCCGACACGTCTGCCGGGTCAGCGCCAGCCCCAGTCCGCGCGTGCCGCCGTGCTCGGCGGCCTTCGTGGTGAACCCGTGGGTGAATACTTCCGTCGCGATTTCCGGCGCCACCCCCGGGCCGGAGTCACGCACCACCACCGACACCGCGTGCGAGTCCTGCCGGATCGCCACCTCCACCCAGTCGTCACCGCCGGAGCCGCGCAACGCGTCGAGGGCGTTGTCCACCAGGTTGCCGACCACGGTCACCAGGTCGGCGGACAGCTGCTCGTCCACGGCGGCGAGGGCGCTGTCGTCGGTGAGCCGCATGCCGGCGCCCTGCTCGGCGGCGAGGCTCGACTTCGCGATGAGCAGCGCCGCGACCGCGGTGTCGGCGATCCGGGCGCTCACCTGCTCGTGCCACTCGTCGTGTGCTCGGCTGACCAGGTCGACATAGTTCCTGGCCTCGTCGTACTCACCCAGCTCGATGAGCCCGGCGATCGTGTGCAGCCGGTTGGTGAACTCGTGGGCCTGGGCGCGCAGCGTGTCCGTGGTGCGGGACGTGGCCGCCAGCTCCTCGCGCAACGTCACCAGCTCCGTCCGGTCGCGCAGCGTGGCCACCGCGCCCAGCGTCCTGCCGTCCCGCTCGATCGGCAGCCGGTTCATCACCAGCACCCGCCCCGCCCGCAGCACGATGGCCTCGGTGCCGCTCGCCCGGCCGGTCAGCACGTCGCGCAGACGCTCGCCGAGGTCCAGCTCGTCCACCTTGGCGCCGACGCACGACCGAGGCAGGGCCAGCAGCTCGCGGGCCTGGTCGTTCACCAGCGTGATCCGGTGCTGCTGATCGAGCGCGACGACCCCCTCCTTGATGCCATGCAGCAACGCCTCCCGGTGTTCGGCCAGCCCGGTGATCTCCCGCGGCTCGAGCCCCAGC
This sequence comes from Prauserella oleivorans, assembly GCF_042685745.1. Lineage (NCBI taxonomy): Bacteria > Bacillati > Actinomycetota > Actinomycetes > Pseudonocardiales > Pseudonocardiaceae > Prauserella > Prauserella oleivorans. The sequence continues at coordinate 1,032,016 of NZ_JBHUNT010000001.1, forward strand.
GTCTGCCGTTTCACCCGCCACGCGAGTAACAGCGCGCCCGCGACACCCAGCACCGTGGCGATGCCGATGAGCACGAGGGCGTTGCTCGGCCGGTTGGCGATGCCCTCGAAGAACCCGGGCGTCGCCGTGCCCGCCGCGACCATGCCGACCATCCGGCCGTCGTCGCCGATCACGGGCACGTGGGCCACCAGCGAGTCGCCGATTTCGCCGACCCAGGCCCGCCCGTCGGCGACGGTGCTCTCGCCGAGCGGCAACCTCGCGCGCAGCTGGTCCGGGTCCTGGGCGGCGAGCACGCGGCCCGAGGGGTCGGCGATGGTGACGAAGTCGGCGCCGGAGAGGCTGCGCGCGCTCTCGGCGAAGATCGGCAACGGGTCCCGGTTCACCGGGTCGGCCAGGCTGACGCGCACGCCGGGCGTGGCCGCCACGTTCTCGGCCACCGCGAGCAGCTTGCGACCCTCGTTGTCGGCGAACGTGCTGTTGGACTGGATCACCGAGACCACCACGACACAGCCGAGCAGGAGGAACACGATGGCGAGCAGCCAGCCGAGCAGCTGTCTCGCCAGTGATCCCTTCGCGCCCACAACCTCACTATGACACCTCGGCCGATCGCCACCGCGTGACCACAAAGACCACAAGTACCGATAAGCCCGTAACCGAGACTTCACGCCCTCGTCACGGCAGGATCTCGCCAGTCACAGTGAGGTGAGAATGAGAAATCCGAAGACATGGCTGGCCGTGCTCGCCGCGGCGCTGCTGGTGTTGCTGGTACCTCCGCTGGTCGGCTCGAGCGGTGACGAGGCTGGCACGCAGATCCGCGGCCTACGCGTGATGGTGCCCAACACCCCGGGCGGCGGCTACGACATCACCGCGCGCACCGCGGTGAAGGCGATCGAGGACAACGGCCTCAACGGCACCACCGAGGTGTTCAACCTGCCCGGCGCGGGCGGCACCGTGGGCCTGGGCAGGCTGGTCGGCGAGCGCGGCAACGGCAAGCTGGTGATGTCCATGGGGCTCGGCGTCGTCGGCTCCGTGTACACGAACTCCTCACCGGCGACGTTGCAGGACACCACGCCGATCGCGCGGCTGACCGAGGAGCCCGACATCATCGTGGTCGGCAAGGACTCGCCCTACCGCGACATCCATCAGCTGCTGGCCGCGTGGAAGGCCGATCCGGCGTCCGTGCCGGTCGGCGGTGGGTCGTCGCCCGGTGGCCCCGACCACCTGGCGCCCATGCTGACGGCGAAGGCCATCGGCCTGGCGCCCAAGGACGTGCGGTACGTCTCGTTCGACGGCGGCGGCGAGCTGATGGCGTCGGTGCTGGGCGGCAAGGTCGCGTTCGGCGTCACCGGCATCGGGGAGACCCGCGACCAGATCGAGGCCGGTGAGCTGCGTGCGCTCGCGGTGACCGGGCCGAAGCGGGCCGAGGGCATCGACGCGCCCACGCTGCGGGAGTCCGGTGTGGACGTCAACTTCACCAACTGGCGCGGCATCGTCGCGCCGCCGGGGCTCTCGGACACCGACCGGGACAAGCTGATCCGGATGTTCACCGACCTGCACGGCACCCGGCAGTGGAAGCAGGCCTTGCGGACCAACGGCTGGGACGACGCGTTCGCCACCGGGGACGAGTTCGGCGGGTTCCTGAAGGCGGAGAACGACCGCGTCGTCGGCGTGCTGAGGGAACTGGGGCTGGCATGACACGTGGGATGACGACTCGCGACATCGCAGGGCCCGCCAGGGCACGAGGAGCGGAGCGTGGAGGAATCACGCCATGACCACGCGAGAAGCCGAAACCCCCACGTCCACTGTGGAACCGCATCCGGGGAAGCGGACGAGCTGGTGGCGGGAGCACTCCGAGCTCGGCATGTCGGCGTTCCTGGCCCTGTTGGGTGTACTGGTCCTCACCGACGCGCTGACGCTGCCCACCGACTTCACCACGCGAGGTCCGCTCGGGCCGAAGGCGGTGCCGGTGCTGGTCGGCTCGTTGCTGCTGCTCGTGGCCGTGCTGCTGGCACGCGACGTGCTGCGTGGCGGCCGTGGCGAGGCCGAGGGCGGCGAGGACATCGACCTGTCCGGACAGGCCGACTGGCGCACCGTGTCGCTGCTGTCCGGAGCGTTCCTGGCCAACGCCGCGCTGATCGACCTGATCGGCTTCCCGGCGTCGTCGGCACTGATGTTCTGGGGCGCGGCGTACGCGCTGGGCAGCCGCAACTACGCACGCGACCCGCTGATCGCGGCCGTGCTGTCGACGGTCACGTGGGTGCTGTTCAACGAGCTGCTCGGCGTGCCGCTGCCCGGCGGGCCGCTGATGGAGGTGCTGTAGATGGACTCGTTCGCCAACCTCCTCGACGGCTTCGCCACCGCGCTCACGCCGACGAACCTGCTGGTGGCGGCGATCGGCGTGGTGCTCGGTACCGCGATCGGCGTGCTGCCGGGCATCGGCCCGGCGATGGCCGTGGCGCTGTTGCTGCCGGTGACCTACGGACTCGACCCGACGGCCGCGCTCATCATGTTCGCCGGCATCTACTACGGCGGCATGTTCGGCGGCTCCACGACGTCGATCCTGTTGAACACGCCCGGTGAGACGACGGCGGTGGTCGCCGCGATCGAGGGCAACCCGATGGCCAAACGCGGCCGTGGCCCGCAGGCGCTGGCGGCCGCGGCGATCGGGCACTTCGCCGGCGGCATCATCGGCACGATCCTGCTGGTGCTGCTGGCGCCGCTGGTGGCGTCGCTGGCCGTGGACATCGGCGCACCCGACTACTTCGCCGTCATGGTCCTGGCCTTCATTGCCGTGACGTCGGTGCTGGGCAAGTCCCGTATCCGGGGCTACGCGTCGCTGCTCATCGGCCTGACCATCGGGCTCGTCGGGCTCGACCAGATGACCGGCCAGGCGCGGCTGACGTTCGGCTCGCTGCACTTGGCGGAGGGCGTCGACATCGTGATCGTCGCGGTCGGCCTGTTCGCGGTCGGCGAGTCGCTGTGGGTGGCCGCGCACCTGCGGCACACACCGGACAAGGCGATCCCCGTCGGCAGGCCGTGGCTCGGCAAGGCCGACCTGGCCCGCACCTGGAAGCCGTGGCTGCGCGGTCCGTTCATCGGGTTCCCGTTCGGCGCGATCCCGGCGGGCGGCGCGGAGATCCCGACGTTCCTCTCCTACGTCACCGAGAAGCGGCTCTCGCGGCACAAGGACGAGTGGGGCAAGGGCGCGATCGAGGGCGTCGCCGGGCCGGAGTCGACGGCGAGTTCGTCGGCCGCGGGCACCCTCGTGACGATGCTGACGCTCGGCCTGCCGACGACGGCGGTCGCGGCGGTGATGCTCGCGGCGTTCCAGCAGTACGGCATCCAGCCGGGGCCGCTGCTGTTCGAACGCGAGTCGGCACTGGTGTGGGGTCTGATCGCGAGCCTGTTCATCGGCCTGGTGTTGCTGCTGGTCATCAACCTGCCGATGGCACCGGTGTGGGCGAAGCTGCTGCGCATTCCGCGGCCGTACCTGTACGCGGGCATCCTGTTCTTCGCGGGCGTCGGTGCGTACGCGGTCGGCGGTCAAGTGCTGGACCTGCTGATCCTGTTCGCGATCGGGGTGCTCGGGTTCGCGATGCGCCGGTTCGGGATGCCGGTGCTGCCCGCGATCATCGGTGTGATCCTCGGCCCGGCGGCCGAGCAGCAGATGCGCCGGGCGCTGCAGATCAGCGACGGCGACCTCACCGGCCTGGTGAACTCGCCTATGGCGGTGACGGTCTACGTCGTCGTCGCGCTGATCCTGGCGTGGCCGCTGGTGCGCAAGCTGGTCAAGCGCCGTGCGGAGCCCCGCGTTCCGGTCTGACGGTGAAGGGCCACCTCGCTTCGGCGGGGTGGCCCTTCCCCGCGTCACGACGCGACCCGCAGGCACTCGGCGAGCACCCGCTGGATGTGGACACCCCGGTGCACGTCGCAGTCGTGCTCCCGGGTGCCGCTGGCGATCATGGCGGCGAAGTCGTCGAGCAACGCCGTGTACGACTCGCCCGCCGAACCCGGCTTGCGGCCGAGCGTCCGGATCCCCTGCTCGCCGTACACCGTGAACTCCACCGCCGTGGGCCGGATCGGCAGCCGCACCGACAAGCTCGCCGTGCTCGTCGCCTCGCCGGTGTGCTCGAACATGAGGTGCCACAGGTCGGCGCCGGTCCGGTGCGCGGCCAGCACGCCGGTGATCTCGCCGAGCGCGGCGTCGAGCAGATCCACCACGTGCGGACCGACATCGGCAAGGACGCCCTCGGCATGCCGCCACGGCGAGCCGCCGTACTGCCGGCCGAGCAGCGCCCCGGACAGCCAGCGCGCGCTGCCGCCCGACCAGCCGCCGACGTCTCCGATTCCGGCGAGCCACTCCCGGGTCTGGTAGGCGTAGCGCAGTGTCAGCATCATGACGGCGACGACGCCGGACTCGTCCACGGCGTCGGCGATCCGCTCGGCGGCGGCCACGGTCCCGGCGAGCGGCTTCTCCAGGATCAGGTGCTTGCCCGCCTTCGCGGCCTGCACGGCGTAGTCGGCCTGCACGGTCGGTGGAACGGCGAACGCGACGGCATCGACGTGGTCGAGCAGCTCCTCGAACGACGGAAACGCCTGGGCACCGTGCTCGTCGGCCACCGCCGTGGCGATCTCCGGTCTGCGCGTCCACACGCCGGCGAGCGTCGTGCCGGGATGGTCGGTGAGCCCCGGGGCGTGCACGGTCCGCGCCCACGGGCCTGCGCCGACAAGGCCGACGCGCAACTGCATGTCCACGCCTGGCAGCCTAGGTGCCGGGAGCGCCGGGCTCACTCGTAGCTGTAGAAGCCCTTGCCCGTCTTCTTGCCGAGCAGGCCCGCGTCGACCATCCGCAGCAGCAGCGGCGGGGCGGCGTAGGTGGGCTCCTTGAACTCCTCGTACATGGAATCGGCGATGGCCTTGATGGTGTCGAGGCCGATCATGTCGGATAGGCGCAGCGGACCCATCGGGTGCGCCGTGCCCTTCTCCATGCCCTGGTCGATGTCCTCGGCGGAGGCGAAGCCTGCCTCGTACATCCGGATCGCCGACAGCAGGTACGGCACCAGCAGGGCGTTGACGATGAAGCCCGCACGGTCCTGCGACCGGATCACGGTCTTGCCCAGCGCACCGGACACGTGGGCGTCCGCGCGCCGGACGGTCTCCTCGCCGGTCCGCAGCGACGGCACCAGCTCGACCAGCGGCAGCACGGGCACCGGGTTGAAGAAATGGATACCGACCACCTGCTGGGGGCGTTCGGTGGCCATGCCCAGCTTCATGATCGGGATGGAGGAGGTGTTGGACGCGAGGATGGCGTCCGGACTCTCCACGACCTTGTCCAGGGACCGGAACACCTCGACCTTGGCCTGCTCCTGTTCGAGGATGGCCTCCACGACGAGGTCCCGGTCGGCGAACGCGCCGATGTCGGTGGTGAACGTGAGCCTGCCGAGTGCGGCGTCGGCATCGGCCTCGGAGAGCTTGCCGTTGCGTACCCCGCGCTGCAGGGACTTCTCGATGCGCGCCTTGCCCGACTCCAGCGCCGGCTCGCTGACCTCGGTGACCACCACGTCCAGTCCCGCTCGCGCGTGGACCTCCGCGATCCCTGATCCCATCAGGCCCGCACCGACAACACCGATCCGCTGGATTTCAGGCACGCTCGCTCCTCACGTCCGCCCGCGGGCCGCGTACCGCACCGGCGCGGCACACGGAGTGAAATCAGGTGAGCACGCGGAACGCGAGGGCGGTCACCGGAAGACCGGTGCCCACCCTCGCGTCACGCCTGCTTCATCGACGGTAGTCGTCGTACCCGTCGTCATACGGGTCTTCGTACCGCTCCTCGTCCTCGTGATTCTGGTCCGAGGAGTTGCCCGACAGCTCACGCTGCAGAGCATCGAAGTCCGTGGTGGGAACGCTGTACTTGAGCTCCCGGGCCACTTTCGTCTGCTTGGCCTTAGCTCGGCCGCGCCCCATGGCTCGACCCCCTTGCACAGGGGCGGGGCGGCCGGGGGAAATCGGCGGCCCCGCGTCGTCTCGACAACTATTTCCTCAACACACCGTACCGTGTCACCGGGGTCCGATGCGACGTGGCGCGGTGTGCGAACGGTGACAGTATGGCCTGCCCCGCCCGAACGGACCAGCCGCTGCTTGCGGGAGGCGGCGGACGTGCCAGGATTCCTGAGTGCTCCGTCCCTTCGTTGCCTATCTGCGGGTCTATGAACCGCTGTCGGCGTTCGGGGATACCCCTGACGGACAGCTGGTCAAGGCGGTGGAGGCAGCTCAGCTGACGCGGGCCACCGCGGGCGAGCGCGAACTGTTCCTGTGGTTGAAGTCACAAGCATCGACGCCGCCGCGGTTGCTGCCCGCCGAGACGGCCGGCGGTACCGCCGTGCCGAGTTCCCGCGCCGACGTGCTCGTGCTGGACCCGGACGAGGTGCCGACCGCGGGCAGCGCCGAGGTGGGTCCCGGACCGCTCGTCTGCCCGCTGGAGCTGCGGCCGCGGTCGGCGGCCGCGCTGGTCGGCTTCCTTGGCGAGGCGCACCCGGCGCTGCGGGCGGCGGTGCTCGACGCCGTCGGTGTCTCCGCGGAGACGGTGCGGGCGCGGGCCAATGCCGCGCTGCGCGACCTGTACGGCACGTCCATGCACGTCCTGTCCACCACCTGGACCGTGCCGCTGCCGTGGTTCTCCCTCATCGACCCGGGCGAACGCAAGCTCGTGCTGGGCACCGGCCAGGACGATCCCGAGCGGGAGCTGTCCTGGCGCACGGCGATGACCGACGCGCTGCGCCGAGTGGCCGAGGCCGAGGAGCTGTCGCGGAACGCCCTCGGCGACGAAGCCGGGCCCACCGAGATCCTGAACGAGACGAGCCGGTGGCTCGCCAACTTCCACCCGGCCTCGGCCGTCGAGCTCGACTACGGCGGGCTCGTCCAGCTCATCGACGACCCTACGCTGGAATCGGACACCTCGGCCGAAGAGGTGCACGGGATTCTGGAGGCCCTGCGCAGCGGAGCCGTGGAGGACATCGCCGAGCTGTTCCAGACGCTGCGTGACTACTGGGGCGAGCTGGCCGCGCGCGAACGTTTCAACTGACCGCCAACGCCGCCGCGCACTCCTCGGTCACGCGCAGCTCGCCCACCTCGCGGCCGCCACCGCGCACCAGGCCCGCGCCCCGGCCGAACCCGTCCACCACCGAGGCGGCGGCGGGGTTGGCCGGCCAGGCTCCGAGCGCGCGGAGTGCGGCGGCCAGCACCGGTCCCCGCGCCCGGGCCGCCCCGTCGGCGATCTTGAACGCCACCGCCGTGCCGTCGGGCAACGCGAACGCGTGGACGCCTTCGGCTCCGCCCTTGATGAGCAGTCCGGGCACGGCGAGCATCAGCAGGGTGTCGTCGCGTCCGGTCCCGGCGACCAGCCACGGCCGCGCCCGCATGGCGTCGGCGACCCTCCGGGCGGGGTCGGCGGAGTCCCGGGCCGTGACGATCCGTCCGAACGCGCGCGCCAGCCCCGTCAGCGAGAACGCGAACAACGGGGCGCCGCAGCCGTCCACACCCGTCGCCGCGATCGGCTCGCCCGTCAGCTCCACCACCGCCGCGGCGATCGCCTGCTGCAACTCGTGCTTGGGATCGGTGTAGTGCCCGGTGGCCCAGCCCGCGTTCACGCACGTGGTGAGCATCCCGGCGTGCTTGCCGGAGCAGTTCATCGCCACCCGGCGCGGTCCGGCCCCGTGGCGGATCGCCTCGACGCGACTCGGCTCGTGCAGCGGGTGGTCGGGCGGGCAGTGCAGGTCCGTCTCGGTGAGGCCGGCGCGGGCGAGCATCGCCAGCACACGGTCCACGTGGCCCGGCTCGCCGTTGTGCGACGCGCACACCAGCGCGAGGTCCTCGTCGTCCACCTCCAGTCCGGCCCGCAACATCCCGACGGCCTGCAGCGGCTTGTTCGCCGAACGCGGGTAGCCGGGCAGGTCCGGGTCGCCGAGCGTGGTCCGGACCGAGCCGTCCGGCCGGGTGACCACGAGGCTGCCGTGGTGCACGCTCTCGACGAACCCCGAGCGCACGACCTCGACCAGCGGCGCGGTGTGCTCCCGGCTCACGTGTCCTCGTCCCGCGCCCGCTCGGTGGCCAGCAGTTCGTCCACCGAGGCCGTGCCCTGCGCGTACCGGCGGGCGATCTCGGCGTTGAACGCGTCGACCACGGCCTGCACCTCACGGCGGCGCTGCGACACCGACGCCTCCTGCTCCCGGAACGTCTCCAGAGTCTCGGCGAGCCGCTCGTCGCTCAGCGCCGAGACGTCGGACAGGTTCGCGTCGCCGACGAGCGCCTCGGCCCGCCTGCGGTACTCGCCCGCCCGTGTCGGCTCCAGCGACTGATGCCTGCCGGAGCCGGTCGCGGGGCCGAGGGCGTTGTCGGCGAGGATCGTCGCGAGCTGGTCGACGACGCTGCCCGCTCCCTCGGAGGTACGGCGTTGCTGTTCGGCCTTGACGATGTCGATGCGCGCGTGCAACAGCCTGCGCAGGTAGGACAGGTCCGTCTCCTCCTGCGCGGCTTCGTCCCGCCGCTCGCGCAGCGTCGTCAGCGGCAGGCCGTCCAGGTCACGGGCATAGTCGGCGGCGAGAACACGGTCGATACGACGTCGCCCGCCGGGCCGGACTTCGATCACGGGGGTCATCCTGCTCTACGTCGGTCAAGCACGCCAGGGGATTCGATCATCTCACCCCCGAAGCCGCTGTACCGCCTCGCGGCCCGGCGCCACACCTTCCGCGGGCACGGAATCCGGGTCGATGGCGGCCTGCACGGCCTCGTCCCCGCTGCCCGCCGTCAACTCCGCGTCGGTGGGCGTCGACCGCTTGACGAGCGCCAGCGCGATGGGACCGAGTTCGTGGTGCTGGGCGACCGTGCCGACACGGCCGACGGTGCGCTCGCCGAGCCGCACCGGGTCGCCCGTCTCCGGGTACACCTCGGGCGAGCCGTCGAGGTGCAGCAACACCATGTGCCGGGGTGGCCTGCCGACGTTGAACACCTTGGCGACGGTCTCCTGACCCCGGTAGCACCCCTTCGCCACGTGGGCCGCCGAGCCGATCCAGCCGACCTCGTGCGGGATCGCCCGGTCGTCGGTGTCGACGCCGACGCGCGGCCGCAGCGACTCCACCCGCAGCGCGTCGAACGCCCAGGAGCCGGCCGGGCGTGCCCCGGCGTCGGTGAGCCGCTTCCAGACGTCGGGCAGATCCGCGCGCGGCACGAGCAGGTCCACGGCGTGTCTGCCCGGCCAGGGCATCCGGCGCGCGAGCCCGCCGCCCGGCAGCGCGGTGACCGCGTAGGGCTCGGTGCCGAGCTCGATGCCCAGCACCCCGTCAAGGACCGTGCCCAGCTCCGGTCCGAGCACGGTCAGCACGGCGAGGTCGTCGGTCGCGTCGCGGATGTCCACCTTGGACCAGAACTTCATCGCCTCGAGGTAGCCGAGGAGGGTTTGCTTGCCGCCCTTCGGCATCGCGCTGGTGGCCTGCGCCCCGGGGTCGGTGTCCAGGTGGACGACGCCGCCGGTGTAGCCGAGCACCATGTGCGCGTCGATGTGGCCGTTCGGGTCGAGCACGAGCGCCTCGGTTCCCGTGTTCTCCGGCAGCTCCGAGACGTGCTGGGAGAGCACGAGGTGTAGCCACGACAGCCGTTCCTCGCCCGCGACGGTGATCACCTGGCGGTGCGAGCGGTCCACCACCGCGACCCCGCGGACGGCGGTGCGTTGCTCGGCGAACGGGTCGCCCCAATGCCAGGGCACGCCGCTTTCGGGATGACCGTCGGGGGCACCGACGGCACCGGGCGCGGACAGCAGCGGTGACTGGTAGGCCATGCCATCGATCGTAGGTGAGTACGGTGGGCGCATGCGCGTGCTCGCTTTCCTCGACGGCACCCTCGCCGATCCCGACCAGGCCCACATCCGCGTCGACGACCTCGGGCTGCTCCGCGGCGACGGCATCTTCGAGACCGTCCTCGTCACGAACGGGGTCCCTCGGGAGCTCGGTCCGCACCTCGACCGGCTGGCCCGCTCGGCCGCCATGCTCGACCTGCCCGCACCCGACCGCGAGGCGTGGGAGCGCACGGTCCAGCTCGTGATCGACAACTGGCCGCGCGGGGAGGAGATGGCGCTCAAGCTCGTCTACACGCGGGGGATCGAGGGCCACCCGGCCGCGACGCCCACCAGCTTCGCGCTCGGCATGGAGATCGACGACAAGATCAAGGCCGCCCGGCGCGACGGTGTCGCCGTCGTGACGCTCGACCGCGGCTTCGACGCCGACCTCGCCCAGCGCGCGCCCTGGCTGCTGCTGGGGGCGAAGTCGCTCTCCTACGCCGTCAACATGGCGGCGCTGCGCGAGGCTGCCCGGCGCGGCGCCTCCGACGTCATCTTCACCACCCCCGACGGGACGGTGCTGGAGGGTCCGACGTCGAACGTCGTCGTCGCCCGCGGGCGCACTCTGTACACGCCGCCGCCGTCGCTGGGGATCCTGCCCGGCACCACGCAGGGCGACGTCTTCCGGGCGGCCGAGCGGGCCGGCTGGGACACCGAGGTGACCACACTCAAGGTCGACGAACTCGGCACGGGCGACGCGCTGATGCTGGCGTCGTCGGTGCGCAAGCTGACCCGCGTGCACACCCTCGACGGGGAGCGGCTGCCCGACTCGACGAAGGTGCACGCCGAGCTCGCGGAGATCTACGAGTCGCAGTACGAGTGAGGCCGGCCGGTCAGCCGACGACCCGGTGCAGCAACGCCGACGCGTGCGGGGTCATCGGCTGGCCGACCATCGCGCGTTCCTCGACGTAACCGAGGTCGCCGTTCGCGACGATCCCGTAGAGCCGCTGCGCCGCGGTGACCTCCTTGGCCGTGGCCGAGCGCACCACCGCGTCGGTCCCCAGCTGCCAGGACGACTGGTTGCGCGGCTTGCCGTAGAAGAGTTCGAGAATGCCGGAGGAGTGTGTGAGCAGCAGCTCGATGGTGTCGTCCTCCTGGGGCCGCCACCAGCCGGTCTCCCGGGCGGCGGGCCGGATCACGTTGCCGTCCTTGTCGAGCAGCCACGCCCTGGCCTCGTGGTAGAGGAACGGGCGGCCGTCGTGCGAGATCGTCAACTGCTGGGCGAACCGGACGGGTTCGTCCATCGTCGGGTAGTTGATCTCGCCCTCGCCGCGCCACACGCCCACGAGCGGCAGGAGCGCCAGGCATGCGTCATTGAGGTTCGGGCCCTCGCGCAGGTTCGCCGTATCGCCGGGGATCGGCAGATCCTCCAGCTGCGGGATGTTGCGCTTGGCCGTCGTCTCCGCGCGCTCCGCCGCGGCCCGGATGGCTTCGTCGCCGCTTGCCGACATCGGACTCAGCGCTGGTCGGAGTACAGCCGGTAGACGACGTAGCCGCCGAACCAGGTCACAGCGACGATGGCCAGCACGAGCAGCGTCGTAAACAGAATCTCCACGGGCCGAAGGATAACCCTCCGCCTGGTGCGCCGCCGAGGCGCAGGTACCCGCCCGTGAGCACGGTCACCAGGACCTGGCCCGGCGGACACGACACGGCCCCCGAGAGCCGGAACCCTCGGGGGCCGATGTGCGGAGAACGCGTCAGCCGACGGCGATGGTGACCTGGTGGACACCGGGGCCGCCGGCCTCGACGGAGGCCTGGCCGTTGCCGGTGCGGTGCAGGGCACGCACGGTCCAGGAGCCCGGCGCCGCGTAGAACCGGAAGTCACCCTCCGGCGACGCCTGCACCTCGCCGCAGAACTCGCCGTCGGAGTTGAGCAGCCGCACGTAGGCACCGCCGATCGGACCGTCGTTGCCGGTCACCTTGCCGGCGACCACGGTCTGGCCGCCCGTGTCCTCGTCGGCCGCGACCGCCGTCTGCACGGGAGCGCCGCATCCGTCCGTCATCAGTTGCCTCCCGTCTCGACCGGAACGCCGACCAGCGAGCCGTACTCGGTCCACGAGCCGTCGTAGTTCTTCACGTCCTGCAGCCCGATGAGCTCGTGCAGCGCGAACCACGTGTGGCTCGACCGCTCACCGATGCGGCAGTAGGCGATGGTGGGCTTGGAGGTGTCCAGGCCCGCTTCCTTGTACAGCTGCTCGAGCTCCTCGGCGGACTTGAACGTGCCGTCCTCGTTGGCCGCCTTGGACCAGGGGACGTTCACGGCGCTGGGGATGTGGCCGGCGCGCTGCGCGGTCTCCTGCGGCAGGTGCGCAGGGGCGAGCAGCTTGCCGGAGTACTCGTCGGGCGAGCGGACATCCACGAGGTTCTTGGTGTTGATGGCCTCGACTACCTCGTCGCGGAACGCGCGCAGCGAGAGGTCCTGCTCCTTGGCCTGGTAGCTGGTGCGCTCACGCTGCGGGACCTCGGTGGTGAGCTCGCGGCCGTCGAGCTCCCACTTCTTGCGGCCGCCGTCGAGCAGCTTGACCTTGTCGTGGCCGTAGAGCTTGAAGTACCAGTAGGCGTACGCGGCGAACCAGTTGTTGTTGCCGCCGTAGAGGATCACCAGGTCGTCGTTGGAGACGCCCTTCTCCGAGAGCAGCTTCTCGAAGCCTGCCTTGTCGACGAAGTCCCGGCGGACCGGGTCCTGCAGCTCGTTCTTCCAGTCGATCTTGACGGCGCCGCGGATGTGGCCGCCGTCGTAGGCCGTCGTGTCCTCGTCGACCTCGACGAACACGACACCCGGCGTGTCCAGGTTCTCCTCTGCCCACTGGGTAGTGACCAGGACGTCTTCACGGCTCATTGACCGGCACTCACTTTCTTCTTCAACTGGTGACAGGGATACGTACTCTTGCGATCAGGCTTGCTCGGCCCGCGGCGAGAGGCGCTTGAACAGCAGGTACATCTCGCAGCCGAGGCAGAAGTTGAACGCGGCGTTGAGGAACGCGGCGAACAGCGCGAATGCCGTGGCGACGATGCCGAGCGTGGTCACACCACTGGCATACCCGACCGTGCCGACGAGCGCGAACACGAACCCGACCGCCTGGGCGAACCGCAGCGGAGCCGCGTCCTCCCGCTCGTCGGTGGGCCCGAGCCTCGGCGCCAGGAGCACCCGGTACAGCACCGAGTAGGGCGCGGGCTTCAGGCCGATGAACGCGCCGATGCCGAACACCACCGTCTGTGCCGCGAGCAGCGGCCACCAGCCGGTGAGCAGGACTACGGCGAGGACGACCGTCGTCACGGCCGCGGCGAAGCGCGGTCCGCGTGGATCGACTGCGGGTCCTGCGGGCATGTCACCTCCTGGCGTCGTGGCTACGTCGGGCCGGAACTTGCGGAGCCGACGAACACAGGCTGCTGCGCACGCGGCACAGATCGACCGCGCGCCGCTGCGTCAGGAGGTGGTTGGGCAGCCTGTCCACGGTGATCAGCCTACCTAGGCTCCCTGATCGCGGGAACCGCGTTCAGTCTGTGGGACGAGGTGCGGTTCGAGCGCCGCGAGCAGCTCGGCGCTCTTCGGGACGCCGCCGACCCGCAGCAGCTCCCGCCCCTGCGGCGCGTAGGCGATGGTCGTCGGGGTGCGCAGCACGCCGAGGTCGTGGGCGACGTGTGGCCGGTCGGTGACGTCGAGGTCGACGTGCCGCAGGCCCTCGGTGCGCTCGGCGAGGTGCGAGAGCAGTGCCCGCGTCTGCCGGCACGGCGCGCAGAACGTGGTGGAGATCTGGACCAGTGTCACGGCGTCGCCGTCCAGAACCTCGGCGACGGCCGCGGGCAGAGTGTCCGCCGTTCCGGTAGCCGTGTCTGCCGTTCGCGTAGCCGTGTCTGCCGTTCCGGTAGCCGTGTCTGCCGTTCCGGTCAGGCGTATGCGGCCGTCGCGGCGGCGCATCGCCACCCCGACGACCAGCCCGGCCACCAGCGTGACCAGCAGCACGACCAGACCTGTCACCACACGTCCCCTACTGAGCGGAGTCGGCACCGGCGAAGGTGACGTTCTTCGCCTCGCCCTTCAGTGTGATCGAGCCGGGCGCCACCGTGACCGCCGTGGGGGTGACCGTGAAGGGCAGGTCGCCCGCGTTGATGTCCGCCTCGAAGTTCGGCAACAGCTGTTGCTGCACAGCCTGGGGAACGACCGTCGTCTCCTGGTCATTCCCGAACTGCAGCCGGTGCGGGGTGATCTTGATGGTCGTGCCGTCCAGCTGGATCATCGCGAAGGCGAAGATCTCCACCTCCTCGCCCGCGATCTGCACCTTGCCCGACAGCCGGACTCCCGCGGTGCTGTCGTCGGACTCACCGGACTCGCCGGACTCACCCGACTCGCCGGAATCCCCGGAGTCGCCGGACCCTCCCGAGTCGCCCGAGCCGCCGGAGCCGTCGGAGTCACCGGAGCCGCCGGTGTCGTTGCCCGAGCCCTCGCCGTTGCGGACGTAGGACTCCGACGACGGCTCGATCTGCAGGTCCTTGATGTTGTGCAGCGGCTTGACCTGGTTGATGTCGCTCGCCTTCAGCGTGACCTGGCCTTCGAGGTCGCCGATGTTGATGTTCTCGACGTTGCCCGCCGTGAGGTCGGACAGCGGTGCCGTGACGTCGCGCAGCTCGGCGCGGACGGCGACGTCCGACAGGATGTCCTGCACCTGCACACCTTGGGCGGACACGCTGATGTGGTCGTACTCGCCCGAGATGGCCTGGGTGGCGAACGGGAAGCCATGGATCGTGACCGCCGGATCGTCGCGCAGCCCCAGTTGCTCGCGCGCCTTCTGGGAAACGGTGTGCTCGGCGAACGCCGCCGCCGCGAAGTCCGCACCGACGAGGAGGCCGGCCAGCACGATCAACACCGTGATGAGCCTGCGGGCCCGGCGTCCGGAGCGCCGTCGAGGTGACCGGGCTTGCTGGGTCACAGCATTGCTCACAATCCGCTTCCGATCTGTTACGTCATGGTTCCGGCGGGTGCACAACTGTGTGCGAAAGGGTGTGATGCCCGTTTCACGACAGCAGACATGTCACACCACCGCGGGTTATTCTCACTGACGACCTGCCCGAGTCCGACTCGAGGCGATCGAAAACACGTGAGGCGGTGGCGATGAGCCTGGACTTGCTGGTACTCACTCCGGAATCCGATGCCACCTCGGTACTACCCGCTCTCGACCTGCTCCCGCACACCGTACGCGTGCGGGCGCCCGAGGTCACCGCGCTGCTCGACGCCGGCCACCGTGACGTCATTCTGCTCGACGCACGCACGGACCTGGCGTCGGCCAAGAGCCTGAGCCGGTTGCTGAAGGGCGCCGGCGACGAGGACGCGACGACCCCGGTCATCGCGGTCGTCGGCGAAGGCGGCCTCGTGGCGGTCAGCGCGGAATGGCGCACCGACGACATCCTGCTCCCCACGGCTGGCCCGGCCGAGGTGGACGCCCGGCTGCGGCTGGCGACCACCAAGGACGGCGCCACCACCCAGGTGGACGCCGAGCTGCGGGTGGGCGACCTCGTGATCGACGAGGCGACCTACACGGCGCGGCTGAAGCGGCGCACGCTCGAGCTCACCTACAAGGAGTTCGAGCTGCTCAAGTACCTCGCGCAGCACGCGGGCCGGGTGTTCACCCGCGCCCAGCTGCTGCAGGAGGTCTGGGGCTACGACTTCTTCGGTGGCACCCGGACCGTCGACGTGCACGTGCGGCGGCTGCGCGCGAAGCTCGGCCCCGAGCACGAGCAGATGATCGGCACCGTGCGCAACGTCGGCTACAAGTTCGAGCGCCCGGCGAAGAGCACCGGACCGGTCAAGGGCGGCACCCCGGCCGTGCCCGAGTCCGTGGAGGTCACGGAGTACTCCAACCGCTGACCCCGGCCGGGCGATTAGCCTGAACCCATGCTGGAACTGGCGTGGGTGGACGACCTCGACGACGCGCGCACCCGAGCGGTGCGCGCGTTGTTGTCTGCGGCGAGGAAGACCGACGGCCGGCCCGAGATCGAACCGGGAGGCGAACTGCCCGGCGAGTTCCGCGGCGGGCGCTACCTGCTGGGCGCGGTCGCCGGCGAGCTCGTCGGCGTGGTCCACCTCGACCCGGGCGGTGACGCCTTCGGCAGGCAGGTCGCCGAACTGATCGTGCATCCGGACCACCGGCGCCGGGGGTACGGTGCCCGCCTCGTCGAGGCGCTGCTCGCGGAGGTGCCCGCCAACCTGCGGGTATGGGCGCACGGCGACCACCCGGCGGCCGCCCGGCTGGCCGAGCGGTTCGGGCTCGCGAGGGCCAGGGAACTGCTGGTGATGCGGGTCGACTCCGAGGGCGCAGACTGGCCGGAGCCCACCCCACCAAGGGGCGTCTCGCTGCGGACGTTCGTTCCGGGCAAGGACGAGCAGGCCGTCATCGACGTCAACAGGCGTGCCTTCGACTGGCACCCCGAGCAGGGCACGTTCACCGTCGAGCAGCTCACCGAGGCCGAATCGCAGAGCTGGTTCGACGCCGACGGCTTCTTCCTCGCCGAGAACGCCGAGGGCCGGGTCGTCGGCTTCCACTGGACCAAGGTCCACCCGCCCAACCCGGAGCGGTTCGGCGGTGAGCCGGTGGGCGAGGTGTACGTGGTCGGCGTGGACCCGGCCGCCCAGGGCGGCGGCCTCGGCCGGGCCCTGACCCTGGCCGGCCTGCGCTACCTGCGCGAGCGTGGCCTGCGCCAGGTGATCCTCTACGTCGAGGGCGACAACGCGCCCGCCGTCGCCGTCTACCGCAGGCTCGGTTTCGAGCGGCACGAGGTCGACGTGCAGTACGCCACCGGTGACGCCGCGGCGTGATAGCGTCGCGCCGCCAGTCGTACTCACGCACGTCGTGAGTCAGGAAATCCGGTGCGAATCCGGAACTGACGCGCAGCGGTGAGGGGGACGGGCGGGACAGCACGCCACTGGACTCGGTCTGGGAAGGCGTCCCGTCCGGACGATCCCGAGTCCGAAGACCTGCTGGCACCGGTCTTGTGCCGGAAGTCGCTGTCCGCTTCGGGCTCCGCGTTTGGGCCCGCCGACGCAGAGGAACGTCCGTGCCGCTGCACCGCACCACGTCCTTGATCGCCGCCCTTCTCGCCGTGCTGCTCCCGCTCGCCGGGTGCGGAGCCGCCGCCGGCCCCACGGCTCGGCAGGCGGCGCCGGGCTACCCCCGCACGGTCGCCAACTGCGGCTTGCCCACCCGCGTCGAGGCGCCGCCGCGGCGCGTCGTGTCGCTGAACCAGGGCAGCACCGAGATCCTGCTCGCGCTCGGCCTCGGCGACCGGCTCGCGGGCACGGCCACCTGGACCGATCCGGTCCGCCCCGACCTCGCCGAGGCCAACGCGCGCGTGCCGAGGCTGGCCGACAACATGCCGTCGTTTGAGGCCGTGCTCGAAGCCGAGCCCGACTTCGTCACGGCGTCCTTCGCCTCGACGCTCGGGGTGGGCGGCGTCGCCACGCGCGAGCGGTTCGCCGAGTTCGGGGTGCCGAGCTACCTCTCCCCGGCCGACTGCGTGAAGGACAACAGCGGAGGAGGCGACGGCCGCCGCGGTACGCCGCTGACGATGGAGACGATCTACCGCGAGATCCGTGAGCTGGCGAGGCTGTTCGGCGTGGAGGAACGCGGCGAGCGGCTGGTCTCCGACCTGCGCGGGCGGCTCCACCGGGCCACGGCCGGGCTCGACGCGTCCGGGGTGACGCTGCTGTACTGGTTCGCCAACTCCGACTCGCCGTATCTGGCGGGGTGCTGCGGCGCGCCCGGCATCATGACGGAGGCCGTCGGTGCGAGGAACGTCTTCGACGACACGCACGACGAGTGGCCGCAGATCAGCTGGGAGACCGTCGCCGAGCGGGATCCCGACGTGCTGGTGATCGGTGACCTTACCCGCAGGTCGCAGACCGCCGAATCGGCGGCCGCCAAGATCGAGTTCCTCGAGTCGCACCCGGTGACGCGCGACCTGGACGCCGTCCGGCACAAACGCTACGTCCTGCTGAGCGGGCAGGCGATGAACCCGACGATCCGCACGGTCGATGGCGTGGAGGAGCTGGCGAGCAAGCTGCGCGAGTTCGGGCTCGCCAGGTGAGCGTCCGGCAGGCCTCGCGCGTCGCGTCGCCGGTCCTGCTGCTCGGCGGAGCCGCGGTGCTGGTGGCGTCGGTCGCCGTGGCCATCACGATCGGTCCCGCGGACATCCGGGTCGGTGACGTGTGGTCCGCCGTGGCCGCGCGGCTCGGGGTGGGCGAGTCGGCCCTGTCGGTGCTCCGGGACGGCATCGTGTGGAACCTGCGGTTGCCCAGGACGTTGCTCGCGGCGGTGTGTGGTGCCGGGCTGGCCGTGTGCGGCGCGATCATGCAGTCGCTGCTGCGCAACCCGCTGGCCGACCCGTTCGTGCTCGGGGTGTCCTCCGGCGCCTCGACGGGGGCCGTGCTCGTGGTGGTGCTCGGAGCCGGTGGCGGCGTGCTGTCGCTGTCGGCCGGGGCCTTCCTCGGCGCCGTCGGGTCGTTCGCGCTGGTCCTCGCACTGAGCCACACCCTCGGAGGCACCACCGACCGGGTCGTGCTCTCCGGGGTGGCCGTGATGCAGCTGTTCTCGGCGCTGACGTCGTTCATCGTGCTCACGTCGGCCGATGCCGAGACCACGCGCGGCGTGCTGTTCTGGCTGCTGGGCTCGCTGAGCAACGCGGGCTGGCCGGAGATGGTCACGTGCGCGTCGGTGCTGGTGGCGACGCTGCTGGTGTGTGGTGGGTACGCCCGCTCGCTGGACGCGTTCGCGTTCGGGGAGGACGCCGCCGCGACGCTCGGAGTGCCGGTCGCGCGGACGCGGCTGGTGCTGCTGTGCGTGACCGCGCTGCTCACCGCGGTGCTGGTCAGCTCGGTGGGGGCGGTCGGATTCGTCGGGCTGGTCCTGCCGCACGCCGCCCGTGCCCTGGTCGGGCCGAACCACGCGACGCTACTGCCGGTAAGCGCGCTGGCGGGTGCGGTGCTGCTCGTCTGGGTCGACACCGTGGCGCGGACGGTGCTGGAGCCGCAGGAGGTGCCGGTCGGCGTGGTGACCGCGCTGATCGGCGTGCCCGCGTTCGTGCTGATCCTCTACCGCTCGCGAGGCGCGCGATGAGCGGTCTCATGGCGCACCGGGTCACCCGCACCCTCGGTGGTCGGCTGGTGCTCGACGGCGTGACCATCGCCCCGGAGCCCGGCGCCACCGTCGGCGTGCTCGGGCCGAACGGCTCCGGGAAGTCGACGTTGCTGCGGGTGCTCGCCGGAGTGCTCGCGCCGACGTCCGGGGTGGTGACGCTCGACGGCGAACCGCTGGACGACGTCGGCCGTCGCACGCTCGCCCGCCGGGTGGCGGTGGTCGAGCAGCAGGCCGACACGCAGGTGCCGCTCACCGTGCTCGACGTGGTGCGGCTGGGCCGGATCCCGCATCGCCGGGCCTGGTCGCCGGCGTCGGCGGAGGACGAGGCGGCCGTGTGGGCGGCGCTCGAGCACACCGGGCTGGCCGGCAAGGCGCACCGGCGGTGGCAGACGCTCTCCGGTGGTGAACGGCAACGCGCCCAGATCGCCAGGGCGCTCGCGCAGCGGCCGCGCGAGCTGCTGCTGGACGAGCCGACCAACCACCTCGACATCCAGCATCAGTTCGAGCTGCTGGACCTGCTCGCGGGCCTGCCGGTGACGACCGTGGTGGCGTTGCACGACCTGAATCTGGCGGCGATGTACTGCGACCGGATCGTGGTGCTCGACACGGGCAGCGTGGTGGCCGCCGGACCGCCGGGTGAGGTGCTCACCGAGGAGCTCATCGCCCGCGTGTACGGCGTGGCTGCGGAGGTGACCCGGCAGCCGGAGGGATATCCGCACGTCCGGTTCGTGCGAGGACCGGTCCGGCCGGAGCGGCGACGCTGCCGACCCCGCCGGAGGGCGACGTCCTGAACGTCCTGAACGTCCTGAAGACGTCCCGAATCAGCCGAAGCGGCCGGAGATGTAGTCCTCCGTGGCCTTCTTGCTCGGGGTGGAGAAGATCTTGGTGGTCTCGTCGATCTCCACGAGCTCACCGGGCTTGCCCACGCCCTGCAGGTTGAAGAAGCCGGTCACGTCGCTGACGCGGGCCGCCTGCTGCATGTTGTGCGTGACGATGACGATCGTGTAGTTGGCCTTGAGCTCCAGCATCAGGTCCTCGATGGCCTGCGTGGAGATCGGGTCGAGCGCCGAGCACGGCTCGTCCATCAGCAGCACGTCGGGCTGGACGGCGATGGCCCGCGCGATGCACAGCCGCTGCTGCTGACCGCCGGAGAGGCCGGAGCCGGGCTTGGCGAGCCGGTCCTTGACCTCCTCCCAGAGGTTGGCCGCCCGCAGCGACCCCTCCACCAGGTCGTCCATCTCGGACTTCTTCATCCGCCGGTTGTTCAGCTTCAGCCCGGCGGCGACGTTGTCGTAGATCGACATCGTCGGGAACGGGTTGGGCCGCTGGAACACCATGCCGATCTGCCGCCGCACGTTCACCGGGTCGACGCCCGGGCCGTACAGGTCGTCGTCGTCCATGACGATCGAGCCTTCCACCCGCGCGCCCGGCACGAGCTCGTGCATCCGGTTGAGCGTGCGCAGGAACGTCGACTTGCCGCACCCCGAGGGTCCGATCAGCGCGGTGACCGACCGTGGCTGGATGGTCATCGACACGCCCTGCACGGCGAGGAACTTGTCGTAGTAGATGTCGAGATCCTTGACCTCGATGCGCTTTGCCACAGTGCCTTCCTAGTCTTCCTGGCCGGCGGGCCGCTCAGCCGCGGGCCTTGGGTGCGAACAGTCGGGAGATCAGCCGGGCGATGAGGTTGAGCACCATCACGATGATGATGAGCACCAACGCCGCCGCCCAGGCCCGATCCAGGGAGGGACCTGGCGGGAATCCGGGGCTCACGTACTCGTAGTACGAGAATACCGACAGCGTCGCCATGCGACCGTCGAACGGATCGAAGTTGTCGCTGGACGTGATACCCACCGTGATCAGCAGCGGGGCCGTCTCACCGATGACCCGGGCGATCGCCAGCGTGACACCCGTGGCGATGCCGGCGAGCGCGGTGGGCAGCACGACCTTGACGATCGTCCGCCACTTCGGCACGGCCAGCGCGTAGGACGCCTCCCGCAGCTCGTTCGGCACGAGCTTGAGCATTTCCTCTGTCGAGCGCACCACCACGGGGATCATCAGCACACTCAGCGCGATCGCGCCCATGATGCCCATGCGCACGCCCGGGCCGAAGATCATCGCGAACAACGCGTACGCGAACAGACCGGCCACGATCGACGGGATACCGGTCATCACGTCGACGAAGAACGTGATCGCCTTGGCCAGCTTGCCGCGCCCGTACTCGACCAGATAGATCGCGGTCAGCATGCCGACGGGCACCGAGATCAGCGTGGCCAGGCCGGTGATGATCAGAGTGCCCATGATGGCGTGGTAGGCGCCGCCGCCCTCGCCGACGATGCCGCGCATCGAGTAGGTGAAGAACTCGGCGTCGAAGCGGGCGAGACCCTTCGACAGCACCGTGACGATCACCGAGATCAGCGGCAGCAGGGCCAGCAGGAACGCACACGTCACCAGGGCCGTGACGAACCGGTCGGTGGCCTTGCGCGGCCCCTCGACCGCGCGCGACCACGCGTAGATCACCGCCGTGTAGACCACGGCCGCCAGCACGGCCGCCGCCACGACGTTGAAGCCGCCGAGCAGCCATGCCGCCACCGCCGCCGCCACCACGACCAGCAGGGTCAGCGGAGCGGCCCGCCTCGGCAGCTGCCCCGCCGTCAGCGGGACACCGCCCAGCGGGGTGTAGAGGTCCGGGTCCTGCTTCTGGGATGTCGTAGGCGTCGGCATCAGTTGGCTCCGGAGAATTCTTTGCGCCGGTTGATCACCGCGCGGGCCGACATGTTCACGATCAGCGTGATGGCGAACAGCACCAGGCCGGAGGCGATGAGCGTGTTCACGGCGATGCCGGTGGACTCGGGGAACTGCAGGGCGATGTTCGCCGCGATCGTGGACGGGTTACCGCTGCCGATCAGGTTGAACGTGACCCCGCCGGACACCGACAGCACGATGGCCACGGCCATCGTCTCGCCGAGCGCGCGGCCGAGGCCGAGCATCGACGCGCCGATGATGCTGGACCGGCCGAACGGCAACGCGGCCGTCCGGATCATCTCCCAGCGGGTGGCGCCCAGCGCGAGCGCCGCCTCCTCGTGCAGGCGCGGCGTCTGCATGAACGCCTCCCGCACGACGGCCGTGATGATCGGCAGGATCATCACGGCGAGCACGATGATGGCGACGAGCATCGTCCGGCCGGTCGCCGACGGCGGGCCCGCGAAGAACGGGATGAACCCGAGGTTCTCCGACAGCCAGGTCGTCGGATCCACGGTGAGCGGCGCCAGCTGCGTGAAGCCCCAGAGGCCGAAGATGATGCTCGGCACCGCGGCGAGCAGGTCGATGAGGTAGCCGAGCACCTTCGCGATGCTGCGGGGCGCGTAGTAGGTCACGAACAGCGCGATGGCCACCGCCAGCGGTGCCGCGATGACCAGGGCGAAGAGCGCCGAAAGCAGGGTTCCGAAGAGCAACGGCCAGATGTAGAGCACGAGGCCCTTGCCGCCGGGGATCTGCTCAGCGGGAGCGGTGAGCGACGGCCAGGCCTCCGCGAGCAGGAAGGCGGCCACACCCGCGAGTACGACGAGGATGAGCACACCCGAGCCGGTGGAGATGCCCGAGAAGATGCGGTCACCCGGTCGCAGCGGCACTTTGTTCGCGGGCGGCCTCTCGGTCGTGGAAGCCACGGTCTATCCCTTCTGTCCTTGCGATTGTGCGCGCAGGTGACGCCGTGCGCTCGCGGTCCGCCACGGATCCCGCGAGGTCATCCGAACGTTCCTCTCACACGCGTGTGTCCGGGTGGCCACCCTGTGGGGCGGCCACCCGGACTGTAGAAACCGATGCAGCAGCGGACTCAGCCGGCCGAGGAAGCCGAGATGGCGTCGACGGCGGGCTTGATCTGCTGACGCAGCTTGTCAGAGATCGGAGCGGAGCCCGCGGCGTCCGCGGAGGCCTTCTGCCCCTCGGCGCTGATGATGTAGTTGAAGTACTCCTTCACCAGGTTCGCCTTGTTCTGGTCCTGGTACTGGGCGCACGCGATGCCGTACGAGACCAGGACGATCGGGTAGGTGCCCTCGGCGGTGGTGTCCCGGGCCAGGTCGTAGGCGAAGCTGTACTGGCCGCGGCCCTCCTTGCGCTTCGACACGTCCAGCACCGCGGCGGCCGCCTGCGGCGAGTACTCGACGAACTTGTCGCCGACACCCACCTTGACCGTGCTCAGCTCGCCGGCCTGGCTGGCGTCGGCGTAACCGATGGTGCCATTGCCGTTGGACACCGCCTGCACGACACCCGAGGTGCCCTGCGCGGCCTCGCCGCCCTGCACCGGCCAGTTGCCGCTGACCTCGTGCGGCCAGTCCTGCGGCGCCGTGGCCTTGAGGTACTCGACGAAGTTCTCCGTGGTGCCCGACTCGTCGGACCGGTTGACCGGGGTGATCTGGGTGTCCGGCAGCTGCACGCCCGGGTTGTCGGCGGCGATCGCCGGGTCGTTCCACTTGGTGATCTGCTGGTTGAAGATCTTGGCGATCGTGGCCGGCTTGAGGTTGAGCTCGTTGACGCCGTCCAGCTTGAAGATCACGGCGATCGGGGAGACATAGGTGGGCACCTCGACGACCTCGCCGCAGCGCTTCTTGGCCGCGGCCAGCTCCTCGTCGTCCAGGTAGGCGTCGGTGCCACCGAAGTCGGAGCCACCGTTGATGAACTGCTCACGCCCGCCGCCGGAGCCGATCGGGTCGTAGTTGACGGTCACGTCCGGGTTCTGGCCGATGAACCCGGCCTGCCACGCCTGCTGCGCCGCTTCCTGCGAGCTCGCGCCCGCGCCGGAGATGGTCCCGGAAAGACCGGAGCCGCCACCGGACTGGTTGTTGCCACCCTCCTCGTTGGCCGAGCCGCAGGCCACCAAACCGAAGGTGAGCGCGGCTGCCGCTGGGAGGGCGATAACGCGGCCCAGGGGGGTACGCTTCACAGTTGACCTCTTCCGAATGTCCGCGGACGGCAACCGCCGCCGCTCGGGGATGCTCACGGTGACGGACGGTATGGGCGGCACATGACACCGCTGCACAGCACAAGTGAACGGCGCGTGAACGCGGCGTGGCGCTCGCGTGACATAACAGCGACATCACTTGTCAGTGACCGTCTGTTGTCATATTGGGTGAGCCAGGTCATACGGAACGTGTACATCCGGTGATCCGACCGGGTTAGCCGGCCCAGGTCAGATGTCGCTGCTGCTGTGATTTGGCATACGCCCCGTGATGACGAACATGACCCGGCGCGCAACGGAGACCGCGTGGTCGGCATATCGCTCGTAGAAGCGGCCCAGGAGCGTGATGTCCACCGCGGCCGAAACGCCGTGCGCCCAGTCCTTGCTCATGATCACGGAGAACAGGTTGCGGTGGATGTCGTCCACCTCGTCGTCGTCGGCCTCGAGGCTCTTGGCCGCCTCGATGTCACGGGACCGGACGACCTCCTCGAGCTTGTGGGCCAGCCGGACGTCGACCTCGCCCATCCGCGCGAACGCCGGCCGGACCTCCTCGGGAAGCACGGCGTTCGGGTGCCTGCGCCGCGCGGCCTTCGCGACGTGCAGCGCGAGGTCGCCCATGCGCTCGATGCTCTCCGCGGCGTGCAGCGCGGCGACGACGATCCGCAGGTCGGTGGCCACCGGCGCCTGCAACGCGAGCAGGGCGTAGGCCTTCTCCTCGCATGCGGCGCGGGCGTCGTCCACCTTGACGTCGTCGCTGATGACCTGTTCGGCCAGCTTGAGGTCCTTCTCCAGCAGCGATCGGGTGGCCAGCTCCATGGCCTCACCGACCAGTGCCGCCATGTCGGCCAGCTGGTCTCTCAGGTTGTCGAGTTCAACGTTGTAAGCCTCCCGCATGCCGCAGACTTTACGGCCCGCCCGGCTCGTGTGCCGAATTCCGATCTGAACCACCGGTGAACGAGGGCTGACGTCTTGCTACGCCGGTGTGGCTTCGCGGGTGCCGTCGGCCGCGCGCTCCTCGGTGTCGCCCTTGGTACCCGGGGACGCGGGCTCCTCACCGGGCAGCGGCTTGTTCTCGATGAGCGCGTGGAACAGCTCCGCGGTGTCGTCCTCGAGCAGCACCTCGTTGCCGCGCTCGTTGGCCTCGCCGACCGTCGGCACGGTGAGGAAGGTGACCCGGCCGGCGTCGAAACCGCGCATCGACTGCGCCAGCGTCAGCATCTGGTCGACGCCGATGTTCTGGCCGAACGTCGAGGCGGCGAAGGCGTTGACGAACGAGGTGAGCTTGCCGACGTCGAGCAGCACGTTGCTCGACAACGTCGCCCGCAGCAGGGACGACATGAACTCCTGCTGTCGCTGCATGCGGCCGTAGTCGGAAAACGTCGGGTCACCGTAGACCTTGCGGGCGCGTACGAAGTTCAGCGCCTGGTCGCCGCGCAGCTTGACGTCGCCGGTCTCCGCGACGATGAGCCCGAGCTCCTGGTCGCGCATCGGCTCGTCGATGTGCACCGTGACCCCACCGACCGCGTCGACCATCCCCTTGAAGCCCTGGAAGTCGATGCCGACGAAGTGGTTGATCTTCATGCCGGTGATCTGCTGGATCACCTTGGTCACGCACTGCGGCCCGCCCACGGTGAACGCCGTGTTGAGCTTCACCGTGTCGGCACCTTCGATGACCTCTCCGTACTCGCCGGTCTCCGGGTTCCACCGCTGGCAGTCCGGTCGCGAGATCTCCAGGTCGCGCGGGAACGACACGATGACGGCGCGCTTCCGGTCCTTGGGGATGTGGGCGACCATCACCGTGTCCGAGCGGGCACCGGGAATGCCGCTCGTGTCACCGACGTGGTCCTCGGCCTCTGCGCCCTCCCGGGTGTCGGAGCCGACGATCAGGAAGTTCTCGTCGCCGAGCTGACCCGCGACGTTGTTGATGTCGGTCGAGTTCTCGTCGAGCGCGGCGATCTCGTTGAACTTCGAGTTGAACCACGTCTTCGCGCCCCAGGCGATGCCGGTGGCGAGGAAGACCAGCACGGCCAGCGCCACGGCGGTGATCCGCGTGGCGAGCAGCAGGCGGTGGTTCTTGCGTTCCTTCTTCTCCTGCAGGCGGGTCTGCGGAGCGGGCTTGTCCGACTCGTCCTGCTCGGGCTTCTCGTCCTTGGCGTCGCTGATCGCCGATCCACGCGCGCCGACGACGGACGTGGCCGCCGTGACGACCCGGTGCAGCTTCGTGCGCGTCTGCTCGAGCCGGGCGACCAGCTTCTCGCGGCGTTCGCGGCGCTCCCGCTCCTCGGCCTCGAGCTCGTCGTGGGCCGCCGAGAACCGGGCGAGCGTGTTGTCGATCTTGCGCTTGTACTTGGTCGTCTCGTCGACCGGCTCCAGCTGGTCGGTCATGGTCAGCCGGTCTTCCGGCGACGGCGGGACCGGCCTGCGCGGGCGCGGCGGCGCCACGGGACGCTTCGGCGGCGGCGGTGGTGGTGTGTTGCCGGACCGATCGGTGCCCTCGAGCACCGCGGCCAGGTTGGACGTCGGTGCCGCGGGCTTGGGCTCGGGCCGGGCACGCTCGCGCGGAGCCGCGTCGGGCTGGGGCGGTTCGGGTCGGGGCGGTACCGGGGGCGGGGGAGGCGGCTGCCTGCGCAGTCGGGGTGCGGGCGGTCCCGGTGGGGCCGGTCGGGGGTACGGCCCGGAGTTCATCGGTTCCCGCCGCCGGAGCGCCGGGGGCGGTGGCTCCGGACGGGCGGGCCGGGACGGCGGGACCGGCGGCGCCGGAGGAGGTTCCTCTCGGCGTCGGGCCTGCCTGCGTGGTGCGGCCGCGCCGGGCGGGGGTGGCTGGTGGTCCCTGGGCGGTTCGGCGGGGGCGGCCGGTCTCGGGGGGGGCCGGCCGCGGGCCCGTCTCGAACTGGGGGCGTTTGCCGGTGTGCTTGGCGACGACCTCGGAGACGCTGATGCCCCCGTTGGTGTCCAGCGAGCGACGGCGCTTGCGGGCGGCCGCCTGCCGGTTGCGCTGGGCGAGTGCCCGCCACTCCTCGGCCTGGGATGTGGGACCGGGAGTGTTGTGCTCGTCGGACACGCACACCCCCTTCACCTCAGGCCGCTCAGGTCATTGGCCGGTTGCCAACGCTCGCTCACTTGATCGTCTTGTGGACAGCGAGCGTTATCGTACGGATATCCGCCGTTCGTGACGACACCAAGCCGTGACTTTTTTACACAGAGTTGCCTTTACGGCAGCTCAGTGCACTTCCGAAGGAACGGAAAGCGACGCGGTCACGAACATGGTCGAGCCGCGTGGGCACTGAGAGTGCGAAGCAGCCGCACGCGCCCGTTCTCCCGGAACGCGACGAGGTTGCGGCCGGCGCGCTTGGCCTCGTAGAGCAGGGTGTCGGCCTCGCGCAGCTGGGCGTACGGATCGCCGCCGTCGGGCGGGGTCGGGGCGACCCCGACGCTGATGGTCACCGACAGGCCCGGACGGACCTCCGACCAGTCGTAGTCCGCCACCTGGCTCCGGACGCGCTCCGCGAGCGCCACGGCGCTGTGCGCGGCCGAACGGGGAAGGACCAGCGCGAACTCCTCGCCGCCGTAGCGGGCGCAGAACGCACCGTGCGGCAGGTGGCGCCGAAGCAGCGCCACGACGCGCTGCAGCACGCGATCGCCGACCTCGTGGCCGAAGGTGTCGTTGGTGTCCTTGAAGTGGTCGAGATCGATCAGTGCCACGGCGGGCGAGCGCAGTTCGGCGAGCGTGCGGTCGAGGTAGCGCCGGTTGTACGCGGCGGTCAGCGCGTCGGTGAGGCTCTCGTGCCGGGCGCGGGCGGTCTCCCGGCGCAGCTGCTCGACCTCGCGGCGGTACTGCTCGGGGATGTGCGGCCGGGCGGGTAGTTCGGCCTGGGCGTGGTCGAGTGCTGAGCGCAGGTGCTCGTACGCGCGGCGCCAGTCCCCCTGCGCCGCGAAGACGTTCGCGATCGACTCGTGGGCGGCGATCAGTGCGCCCGGGTCGTGGGCCGCCGACTGTGGGTGCGCCCGGTTCCGTGTCACCACGTTCCCCTCCGTCGCAGAGCCCCCGATGCATGTGTTGTCGTCTGGTAGGAGGCGTCCCTTGAGCGCTGGAGACGGGCGCAACGTGAATATCGCTCAACCGGACTAGAGAAAGGACGTCACAGGCGGAAAATCCGCGTGAACGTCTCCAGCAGGGCCGCCTCGCCTTTGACGGCGACGGCTCCGCTGTCGAGCGCCTCGGCCGCGGTCATCTCGCCGGCGAGCAGTGACCGGATGGCCGGACCGGTCTCGATCACCAGGTCGGCATCGGCGAGCTCGCCCGGGTTCGCGTCGAGCGTGCCGTGGTGGACCCGCGCGCCGACGACGACGTCGCCGAGCCGGATCTCGTAGCCGACCGCGACGTCGCGGGCTTCGTCGGCGTGGAAGGTGGCGCGCAGGGCCATGACGAAGGCGTCCGACGTGAGGATGTCGTCCGGTCCCGGCTCACCGAGACTCCGCGCACCCCAGCGGCCGAACGCGAGCACGATGTCCTCGAGATCCCTGCCGTAGTCGGTGAGCTCGTAGACGACCGACCCGTCGGGCCGTGGCCGCACGCGCCGCTCGACGACTCCGCCGGCCTCGAGCTCCTTGAGGCGGGCGGACAGGACGTTCGTCGGGATACGGGGCAGTCCGCGTTTGAGATCGGTGAACCGCTTGGGGGAGACCAGCAGATCGCGCACGATCAGCAGCGCCCAGCGCTCCCCGACGAGATCGACAGCGCGCGCGAGCCCGCAGAACTGCCCGTACTGTCGCTTGCTCATGCTATGAATTCTACGGCGTCGTGTTGTTGGCGCAGCGTGCTTGTTTTTGTCAACCGCGAACCTGTCGTGAGGGCGCCATGACCGAACCCACGGCCACCGAGAAGCACCGCACCGAGCTCACCGCGTACTGCTACCGGATGCTCGGTTCCGGGTTCGAGGCCGAGGACGCCGTACAGGAGACACTGCTGCGGGCGTGGCGCCACCGGGACCGCTTCGACCCGGAGAAGGCGGCACTGCGCACGTGGCTGTACTCCATCGCCACGAACGTCTGTCTCGACATGCTGCGCAGCCCACAGCGGCGGGCTCGCGCCATGGACCTCGCCCCGCCTTCCCGGCCCGGCGACCCGCTGGGCGCCCCGCTGCCCGAGCACATGTGGGTGCAGCCGGTGCCGGACAGCCGCGTGCTGCCCGGCACCGGTGATCCGGCCGAGCTCGCCGCGCAGCGGGAGACGATCCGGCTCGCGTTCGTCGCGGCGTTGCAGCACCTGCCGCCCCGCCAGCGCGCGGTGCTGATCCTGCGCGACGTGCTGCGCTTCAGCGCCGCCGAGGCCGCCACGCTGCTCGACACCGGCGTCGCCTCGGTCAACAGCGCGCTGCAGCGGGCACGCGCGACCATGACCGCCGTCCCGCGCCACGACACGTACGACCCGCTCGACCAGGACCAGCGCCGGTTCCTCACCCGCTACGTCGAGGCCTTCGAGAAGCACGACGTGGACACGCTGGTGGCCGTGCTGCGCGAGGACGTGGTCATGTCGATGCCGCCGTTCGGCTGGTGGCTGTCCGGTCGTGCCGACGTCGGGGCCGTGATCAGCGCTCCCGGCCAGCCGTGCGAGAACGACCGCGCACTGCTGACGGCCGCCAACGGCTGCCCCGCGCTGGCGCAGTACCGCGACGGCAACGGGTTCGCGCTGGCCGTGCTGGAGCTGGCAGGCGGGCGCATCGCCGAGACGACGACCTTCCTCGACGCGCCCCGGTTGTTTCCGTTGTTCGGGCTGCCGATGAGTTTCCCCGGCGGCGTCCGTACCACCTCCGGAACAGCCGAACACTGAAGGAGGACCTCATGGCCGGCTACGTCGATCTCGACGGGGTGCGGACCTGGTACGACGAGCGCGGTTCCGGGGAACCGCTCGTGTTGCTGCACGGCGGGCTCAGCGACTCCCGCATCTTCACCGGCAACCTCGACACTCTGGCCGAGCGGTTCCACGTCTACCTGCCGGAACGCCGCGGCCACGGGCACACGCCCGACGTCGAGGGGCCGATCACCATCGAGCTCATGACGCGCGACACCATCGCGTTCCTGGACAAGGTGGTCGGTGGACCGGCGCGACTCGCCGGGTACAGCAACGGGGCGTCCATCGCGCTCGAGGTGGCGCTGCAGCGCCCGGACCTCGTGGAGCGGCTGGTGCTCGTCAGCGGGGTGTTCGCGGCCGAGGGGATGCTGGTGAAACCGGAACCCGGCGCACCGGTGCCCGAGGAGATGGCGAAGCTCTACGCCGAGGTCTCCCCCGACGGGCCCGAGCACTTCCCGGTGGTGGTGGCCAAGATCGCCGAGGTGGTCGGCAAGGAGCCCGCCCACGACGTCGCCGACCTCGCGCGCGTGGGCTGCCGGACGCTGGTCATGACAGGCGACGACGACATCGTGTCGCTGGAGCACACCGTCGAGCTGTACCGGGGCATCCCGGACGCCGAGCTGGCCATCGTGCCGCGCGCCACCCACCTGCTGCTCATGGAGAAGCCGGAGCTGTGCACGCGGATCGTGGGCGAGTTCCTCGCCGGCGAACCGGCACCGACGTTCATGCCGATGCGGCGGGTCTAGCCGCCCGAGTGCATGTCCTCGGTCTCGGGGGCGAGGTCGTCGTCGGGGTCGTCGAGCCAGCCGTGCGGCAGCGTGACCTTGCCCGGCGAGCCCTGACGGCCCCGCGGTCCGAGCGCGTCCGCGGGGAAGGGGGCGTCGTGGTCGAGCTGGGTGATGAGGTCGTCCAGCTCGGCCAGCGACGACACCATGGCGAACCTGCGGCGCAGCTGCGACCCGACCGGGAAGCCCATGAAGTACCAGGCCATGTGCTTGCGGATGTCGCGCATGGCCTTGTCGTGGCCGTCGTGCTCGACGAGCAGTTCGGCGTGCCTGCGCAGCACCTTCGCCACCTCGCCGAGGTTCGGGCCCTGCGGCACCGGCCTGCCCTGGAACGCGGCCTCCAGCTCCCCGAACAGCCACGGCCTGCCGAGGCAGCCGCGGCCGACGACCACGCCGTCGCAGCCGGTCTCGGCCACCATGCGCAGCGCGTCGTCGGCGGTGAAGATGTCGCCGTTGCCGAGCACCGGAATGCTCGTGACGGCCTCCTTGAGCCGCGCGATGCGCGACCAGTCCGCCTTGCCGGAGTAGCGCTGTGCCGCGGTCCGCGCGTGCAGGGAGACAGCGGCCGCGCCCTCGGCCTCGGCGATCCGGCCCGCGTCGAGGTAGGTGTGGTGCTCGTCGTCGATGCCGACCCGGAACTTCACGGTCACCGGCACCCCGGCGGGCTCGGCGGCCTCCACGGAGGCGCGCACGATGCTGGCGAACAGCTTGCGCTTGTACGGCAACGCCGCCCCGCCGCCCTTGCGGGTCACCTTGGCGACCGGGCAGCCGTAGTTCTGGTCGATGTGGTCGGCCAGGCCCTCGCCGACGATGATCTTCACGGCCTCGCGCATGGTGGCCGGGTCGACGCCGTAGAGCTGCATCGACCGCGGGTACTCCCCCTCGTCGAACGACATCATGTGCATCGTCCCGGGGTGGCGCTCGACCACGGCGCGGGCGGTGATCATCTCGCAGACATAGAGCCCGGCACCGTACTCACGGCACAGCCTGCGGAACGCGACGTTGGTGATGCCCGCCATCGGAGCGAGCACGACGGGAGGATCGACCTCGTACGGGCCGATCTTCAGCGCGGGCTTCGACAGGGTGGCGGTCATGCCTCCCATTGTCCCTGATGGTTTCGAGAGGTTCGGTGGGGCGGGTTTGCGGTGGTTGGACGCCGCCGTCCACGGGCCGTCCGGCTCGCCGGGGCCTGCGTCGGGAGCCGTGGCTCCCAACCGCGCCGGTCTCCTCACTCGCGTGCCGGTCACGTCGACGGCGCGTCCGGTTCCCGTGCCGGGAGTTCGGCGTCGATGGCCTTGATGGCTTCGCCGATCTCGATGAGCCGAACCCCGGACGGCATCGAATACGAGTCCGTCGTCGAGGCCTCCTGCGGGACATATGGTCGGTGATCCGCGTCGTCGGCGGCGATGATGTCGGCGAGCCGCCGGCGTCGTGCCGGCTCACAGAGTGACCGCCTCGGCGAGGGCGTTGTGGCACGTGGCGGGCATGTGGAGCATCCGAAGTGCTGGTCGCCGCCGCGCACTGGCCGGTCCCGTTCACCGCCGTCAACGGCATCAGCAGCCGTGTGCTGACGCTCACCCTGCGCAAGCTCCGACGCGACGGCCCGCTCGTGCGCGCCGTCCACCCGACCCCTCCCGTGGAGTAACGCTCACCGACATGGCACGCGACCTGCACGAGGCGCGCTGCCTACGACGCGCGGAGCCCGCGTCGCTGTCGTACTGGCTCAGAAGTCGACGTTCACGCAGGCGAGCCGGGCGCCCGCGTCACCGGCCTCGCCGGGCTCGGTCGACGTGTGGTGCTCGTGGAGCACCACCGAAGCCGGCCGCCGATCGCCGTATGCCCAGTCCACGTGCGAGATCGCGAGCCCGGTGCCGTGCGCGGTGGTGGTGAAGTCGAGCCAGACCTCGTTCTCGGGGTTGGCATAGGCCGGGTCCGTCGACGGGCTCTGGGGGTCCTGGACGTGCTGGAAGTGCGGGCCCGCGTCCTGGCCCGTCGCGCCGCACGGCTCGGTGTGCACGTGGGCGCCGTAGTGCCGCTGGGGCAGCAGGCCGCCGACCGCGAGCTTCGTCGTGGTGCCCGCCCCCGGCGCGGAGAACGAGAACACGGTGGCACGGGCACCCATAGGGACCAGGTCGGTGTCGTACGTCGAGGCGGTCCGGCCTTCGCTGTACTCGCCGAACACGCCGTGTGCGAACGCGAACGGGCCGGTCCTCGCGGGAGTCGCGGGCGTGGCGCTGGCCGGGCCGGCTCCCGTGAGCACGGCCGCCGCCGCGGCGGTGAGCGTGGCGAACAGGGCGGGGATGGTGCGCGGTGTCATGGTGAGTGCCTAACCGGATAGAGGGAAACCCGGCAAGCGATGTGACACGGGCGAGTGATCTCACGGTGTGGCACCGTGCGGACCGTGACCGCCGGCCGCTCGTAACCTGAACTGGTGACAACAACAGG
Organism: Prauserella oleivorans; assembly: GCF_042685745.1. Classification (NCBI taxonomy): domain Bacteria; kingdom Bacillati; phylum Actinomycetota; class Actinomycetes; order Pseudonocardiales; family Pseudonocardiaceae; genus Prauserella; species Prauserella oleivorans. Next base: position 1,065,068 of record NZ_JBHUNT010000001.1, read on the forward strand.
CGAGGTGGGTCGGGAAGGCACGAAGGATCGGACGTGGCTCGTCGCGGTCGCGGCGGCGTTGTGGGGCACCGACGGACTTCTCCGGTTACCGCTGGCCGAGGACTTGCCCGCCGGGACGGTCGTGTTCTGGGAGCATCTCCTCGTCGTCGTGGTGTTGTTGCCGCTGCTGCCCTCGGCGTTCCGCGCGCTCGCGCGGTGCGGGCCGCGGGAGTGGCTGGCCGTACTCGTGATCGGCGGCGGGGCGTCGGCGCTCGCGACGGCGTTGTTCACAGCGGCGTTCCAGGTCGGTGACCCGATCACGCCGCTGGTGTTGCAGAAGCTCCAGCCGTTGTTCGCGGTGCTGGCCGCGTGGGCGTTGCTGGGCGAGCGGATGCGGCGCGGTTACGTCCTGTTCGCCGTTCCCGCGTTGGCCGGCACCTGGCTGCTGGCGTTCCGCGATCCGCTCGACATCGAGGTCAGTGCGCTGCGGGCCGCGCTGCTCGCGCTGGGCGCGGCGGCGCTGTGGGCGGCGGGCACGGTGCTCGGCCGGCTGGTCTCGACCTCGCTCGCTTCCCGCGACGTGACCACGCTGCGGTTCGCTGTGGGCTTGCCCATGTCGGCGATTATCGTCGCCGTCCAGGGGAACACCTTTGCGGTGAGTTGGGACAACGCGCTCGGACTCGGGCTGCTCGCCCTCGTGCCGGGTCTGCTCGCGCTGAGCCTCTATTACGTGGGGCTGCGGGCGACGCCGGCCGCGAGGGCGACACTGGCCGAACTCGCCTTCCCCGCCACGGCCGCCGTCATCGGCGTGTCCTTTTTGGATTCCACACTCTCGGCGACTCAGTGGCTCGGGTTGTTCGTCGTCATCGCGGCGGTGACCGCGCTCGGCTGGCACGAGCGGACCCGCCCGACGCCGGTCGTGGTCCCGCCCGAGCCGGCGGGCGCGTCGGGTGCTTCCGGGACGTCGAGGGCGGAGTCATGAGCCAGGCCAAGCAGGACAACGACAACTCCTCACGTGCCGAGGACAGGCGCCACCACGACGGCGTGGAGGAGCCGAGACACCAGCAGCTCGCGCGGAACGTCAACGAGTTGCTCGGCGAACTCCGCGTGGCGCAGGCTGGGGTGCAGATCTTGTTCGGCTTCCTGCTCGCCGTCGCGTTCACCGCGCAGTTCCGCGACGCCAGCGGTTTCGAGAAGGCCCTGCACCTGGTGACGGTGCTGTTCACGACCTCGGCGACGGCGCTGCTCACGGCGCCCGCCGCGTGGCACCGGGTGCTGTTCCGCGCGGGCAGGCGGAGGGAGATCCTGCGCGTCGGCAACCGCATGGTGATCGCCGGGCTGGCGTGCCTGTCGGTCGCCGTGACGCTCACCGTCGCGCTGATCACCAAGGTCATCTACGGTCCGGTGGCCATGGGGATCGTGTTCGTCCTGGTCGGCGTGATGTTCACGGTGTTGTGGTTCGTGATCCCCCGGCGGTTGTGACCGCGTCGGCGCGGTACCGGCGCAACAACCACGTGCGGGCCAGCTGCGTGCCCACGAGTGTCACCAGGAGCACTGCCAGCACCAGCGGCTGGCGCAGCTCGTCCTGCTCGACCGGCAGCGCGACGGCCGAGCCCGACGAACGGAGCGCGTTGCGCAGCGCCGGATTCCGCGCGTCCTGGCCGAGCAGGCCGAACTGCGGCACGCCGCCCGCGTTGTACTGGAAGGCGATGCCGTCCGGGGGCAGGCCGAGCTCGGGAACCCCGATCGCCGCTGCGTCGCCGCCCGGACCGTTCGGGTCGACGTAGCCCGGCGGGATCCCGGCGTCCGGCGACGGTGGCGACGACGGAGCGGGGGCACCGGGCTGCGGAACGCCGGGGGCGGCCGGATCGGGGAGGCCCGGTGCCGGCACACCGGGCTGAGGCGGCGGCATGCCCGGCGCCGGCTGTGCGCCCGGCGGGCCCGGTTGCGGGCTGTCGTCGCGGACGAGCACGGAACACGTCAGCGCCAGCACCTCCCGCACGGTCGGCCCGAGGGCATCGATGACCGGAGCGAGCACGGGGAGTTGGCCGAGCTCGTCGAGCACGGCATCGGCGACGGCTGTGCCCGCCACCACGGTCTGTCCCACCGGCACCGTTCCGATCGTGATGTCGGGCAACCCTGCCCACGCCTGCTCGAACGGCCGGAGCAGCACTCCGAGCGGGTCCAGCTGGGCGAGCAGCTGCGTCACCGGCTCGAGGACGGCCTCCGGGCTCAGCACCACCGGCGTGCCCGGCCGGCCTTGCACCGCGGCGCCGCAGGACTCGGCGCGCACGGGCCCGCCCGCGGCCTCGGCCGACGCGGCTCCGCCGGCCGACGACGTGCCCGCCAGCAGTGCCGCCAGCACACCGACTACCGCGTAGCGCCGCAAACGCATGGCAACTCCTGTCAGTCCGAACCGGGGCGAATCACCGACGAGCACGACACGGCCGCGAACTCACCGGGCGCGGTCGCCTGGTGCACGACGACGCCGTCGACCTTGATGGCGCACGAGACCGAGTCCGACTCGCCCGTGTTGGAGGCCATGACCTGGACCACGCCGAGGCCGGGACCGACCTCGAGCGTGAACTCCTTGCTCCACGGCAGTTCCTGGCCCGAGACCACCTCCGTGGCCGCGACGCCGTCGGTGACGAACCGGATCTCCGGCGACCTTCCCTTGCCGGTGACCTCGTAGACCACTTGGTGGCTGCTCGTGGGCAGCTGGACCTCGTCCCAGCTCTGCACACTGTCCGGGACGCTGACCCACTGGACGATCATCGCGGCGGCCGCCGCGACCACCGCGGAACCGAGCAGCCACGGCATCCACCAGGTGCGCCTCACCCAGGCGCCGCCGGAGCGGCCCGGCGGCTCCGAGCCGGGCGGCGGGGTCTTCGGCCTGGGACGGGGGCTGGGTGGCTGCTTCACCTTCTCGGCTGGCGACATCTCTGCAGTCTCGCTTTCTTGGTGTCTTCTCAGGTGCCGAAGGCGCGGTTGTGGAACTCTGGGGAAAGGCGGCGAAAGCCGGACAACGGCGAAGTTCGAACAACGGCATAACCCGAACAGCGACATAGTGGCATGGCGGCGGTTGTTCTGACCAGAAGGCCCCGTTCGGCGGCGAGCGGCAATTGTCTTGCTGTTTCACCTCTCGGAAACACGGCGCTCGCCCGACGGTGAACACGCGATACGCCCCGTTTCCGGTGGTTTGCTCTGGTTCTCGCGAGAATGTTCCGCAGGCTGTCCGTCCGGCAAATAGGTTACAGTTCCGATGTCCTGTTCTCCCAGGTCGATGTGCCTGAAGGCGGAAAAGCGGTGGCACCGTTCAGTCCGCGCGTATCCGGAATCTCCCGGCTCAAATTGCGAGAATCACTCTCGTCCCGAAGTTCTCGGAGCTCCTCGTCACCCGCACTTAACATTCGAGCGACGCGGGAGACACACATCCTCGCCGTAATTGGTGCACCGTTTCGCCGGTGAAGCGGTACCAACGGTGGAGTCAACTAGCCCGAACGGCCGAGGAGTGCGCACCGCCGGACGGTCGCACGCCCGTAGTCGAGCTCGGAGGTTCAGTGCGTTTCCCTTGCGGCCGGGCGCCGCCATTTCGTTCTGCCGTTTTTCAGACGGATTTTCACCCGACCGCCCTATTGAGAAGGGAAACCAATGCGTTCACCGCATTTGCGGCGCATGTGGGCGTCCGGAAGGCATCGGCATCGCCGGTCCGGGCCCGCACGTGCGCTGACCGCGATGACCGTGCTCGCGTTGGCCGGTATGGGCGTCGTGTTCGCTGGGCCGACGGCTTCAGCGGCGACGCACACCGTGCAGCAACGGAACTTCCAATTCGTTCCGGGCACTTTGGACATCGCAGCCGGCGACACCGTCACCTGGACCAACGACGAGACCGACGGATCGGTCCACAGCGTCGTGCAGTCCGGCGGAAGTGAAATCAACTCGCCGGACATTCCGGCGGGCGGCAGGTTCTCGCACACCTTCAACAGCGAAGGTACCTACAACCTCACCTGCCGGTTCCACCCCGACATGTTCATGACCGTGAACGTCGGTGGCGGGGGAGGCAACCCCCCGCCACCGACGACTACCCAACCGACGACGACACCGCCGCCGACCACCACCGCGCCGCCGTCCAGCACGACGACTCCGCCGTCCAGCACGACGTCGGAATCGCCGTCGGAGACACCCACCGAGACGTCCACGTCCGCTCCCACCGGTACGCAGACCAGTGAGCCGTCGTCGACACCCGGGCCGGGCGGTCTGCCGATCGGTGTCGGGCCGGTGCCCGTCAGCTTCGATCTTACCGACGATCAGGGCTCCTGGTTCGACACGAATCTCAACCTCTTCGGCACCAAGTCGCTCGCGGTGGCCGAGCTGCCGCGGGTGAACCTGGGCAAGATCCTCGACCAGGTCGGTTCGCTCGACCTCGGCAACCTGCCGTTGCTGGGCTCCGGTCTGCTCGGCGGGTCGGGGGCGGGCAACCTGCTCAACGCCGATCTGCCGGGGCTCGACGGGCTGCTGCCCGGCGGCGCGGGCGAACTCGGCAAGCTGGGCGTCGACCCCTCCCAGCTGCTCAACGCGAACGCTCTGCGCAGTGCGATCAACCAGGTCCTGCCCGCGGGCGACCCGCGTGCCGAGGAGGCCAACAACCTGATCGACCGGCTCCTCGAGCAGATCGGCTCGCTGCCGGCGAACGTGCCGATCTCGCTGGAGGATCTGCCGGCCGGTGTCGACCTGCAGGGACTGCTGCAGAACCTGACGCAGTGGGCCACCAACGACATCAGCCTGCCGGTGACGGTCAACTTCAACGTGGGGCAGCCCTCGGCGGAGTCGGCTCACACCGCGACCGGGTTGATCTGGCCGGAGGGTGCCAAGGGCTTCCCGTTCGACCAGGGTGGCGCCTGGGTCGGCACGCAGAGTGTTCAGCTGACCGAGCCGGGTCTGTACGCGTTCGCGTGCAAGATCCACCCGTACATGCTCGGCGCGATCGTCGTGGACGACCCACTCACGCCCGGCCTCGACTTCGGCAAGAAGTTGCGGGTCAACAGCCGGAACCTGAGCGTCCCGTCGAACTCCGACATCGTGATGCAGCTGGTGCAGAAGTTCTTCAACATCACGTCGCCGAACAACTGGCAGCGCTACAGCGCGACCGAAGAGGTCATGTGGAACCCGAGCTACCCGCCGGCGCCGATCCTCACCTACGACGAGGAAGGCAAGCCGGAGCTCATTCCGCTGCTAGACCTGTATCTGAAGGACAAGTTCGGCACTCCGAAGATGCTCGAGCCCGCCAACAAGAAACCGGCTGTCCCCGGCGTCGGCGAGGTCTGGATCGACGCACAGATGGAGAAGACGAAGAACAAGACCAAGTCCGGTACGGCGACGCGGGTCAACGTCGAGACCTGGGAGGTCGAGCGCAAGGTCGCTCTCCCGGAGGTCAACATGAACAACCCGCACAACATGTGGACGGACAAGGACGAGAAGTACATCTATCAGACCGAGTGGTTCGACGACGAGATCGACGTCTTCGAACGGGAGACCGGGAAGTTCGTCCGGCAGCTCCAGGTCGGTCCTGATCCGTCACACGTGATGACGCGCACCGACACCGATCAGTTGCACATCGCGCTGAACGGTGGTGGTGCGGTCATGGAAGTGGCGCCGGGAGCGACGAAGATCGACCGTCGGCTCGCGGTGCAGCAACCGGGCGAGAAGATCGCGCATCCGCACGCCCACTGGATGACCGGTGACGCCAAGAAGATGGTGACGCCGAACGTCAACACGTACAACGCGACGGTTGTCGACATCCCGAGTGGCGGCATCAAGCACGAGCAGACCGGCGAACTGCCGATCGCGACGGGGATGACGCCCGACGGCAAGAAGGCCTACCAGGCCGACTTCCTCGGCGCCACCGTCTCGTGCATCTCGCTGGAGGAGGATGCGTGTCTGGACAACGGATCACCGACGCACTACAAAGCGATCGACCTCTGGGAGCACTACGACCCGGTGGCCGGTCCCAAGGGTGACTTCGGCGGCCTGCCGATCCAGCTGCCGGTGGCTCCGGACAACTCGGCGTTGCTCGTGGCGAACACCTTGACGTCCAACATCACGGTGATCGACCCGAAGACCGACGAGGTCGTCAAGTACCTGCCGTGTGATGCCGGCTGCCACGGCATCAACTTCGGTGCCAAGAAGGGCGGTGGCTACTACGCCTACGTGTCGAGCAAGTTCTCGAACGCGGTGTCCGTTGTGGACGCCGACCCGAATGGTGACGGCAACCCGTCCGACGCCGCGGTGGTCGGCCGCTTCCTGCTGGAGGCGACCGAGAACACCGAGACCGACGACGAGATCGTCGACTACCACGGCATGGGTGGCCAGGGCGTACTGCCGATTCCGCTCGTCTACGAGGGATGGGTACAGAACGTGCCTGACAACGCGACCAACGCCCAGTTGACGTGTCGTCAGCGGAACCCGGTCCACTACGCGACCGAGTGCTCATAGCCACGTTTCCGACGCGGTCGCGTCCGGTCCGAAGCGGCGTTGCTCCGGCCCGGGCGCGACCGCCCCTTCCCGGTACAAGGAAAGGAGAAGAATGAGCTCTCGAGATCGGTCGCGAACCTCATTGCTCAGCGTCTTCGGCGACCGCGGCGGCAAGGCCGTGCGGTACATGGTGGTGGGCGCGGCCATCGGACTCGGCATCACCGGGGTGAACGTGGTCGTGCCCGCCTCGGACTCCCCCGGCGCGGGGGCCCCGGTCGCCGTCCATCAGGCGGGGCAGGCCGACGTGGCTGGTCAGGCCGCGCCGGCGCAGCAATCGGCCGGCCTGCTGGGTACTGGCAAGGCGCAGCAAAAGCAGGACATGGTGGACCTGGGCGACGGGACGAAACTCGCCGCGTGGGAGATGAAGGACGGCGTCAAGGAGTTCGTCCTCACCGCCGCGCCCATGCAGTGGCAGGCCGAGCCGGGCGGGCGGGTCTTCGACGCGTTGTCGATCAACGGGCAGATCCCGGCGCCGACGATCCGTGTGAACGAGGGCGACAAACTCCGGTTCGTCGTCAAGAACGAGATGCCGCAGCCCACGGCCATCCACTGGCACGGCATGGATCTGCCGAACAGTCAGGACGGCGTGCCGCACCTGACCCAGCATCCGATCGCCCCGGGCGAGACGTTCACCTACGAGTGGACGGCGATCAGCACCGGGACGCACTGGTACCACTCGCACATGCACGGCGACCAGGAGGGCCGCGGGCTCTACGGTTCGCTGGAGGTGGTGCCGCGGCTCGGTGAGATCCAGTCCGACCGCGACTACCGCATCATCATGGGTGACGGACCGCTCGGCTTCGTGTTCAACGGGAAGAGCTTTCCGGGCACCGCGCAGCTGCGCGGCGCCGTCGGCGAGCGGATCCGGCTCCGGCTGATCGGCGCGGGCCCGGAGATGGTCCACTCCATCCACGTGCACAGCGGCTTCTTCGAGGTCGTCGCGCAGGACGGGCATCGCAAGGCGATCCCGGAGCGCATGGACACGATCACGGTCAGCGTCGGCCAGACCTACGACGTCATCTGGGTCCCCACCCGGCCGGGCAAGTGGATGATCCACTGCCACGTGTTCTCACACTCCGAGACCCCGAACGGCATGCAGGGCATGGTCTCGATCGCCAACATCGAGCCGGCCACGGCCCGCCTGCCGTCGATCCCGGGCATCACGAGCACCGGGTGACCAGCCGGGGTGCCGGCCGGTTCCCGGCCCGTCCGGCCGGCACCCCACTCCCGCGCCCCACCACGACGAGAAGGAGAACCATGTCCGCGAAGACGTCCCGCACCGGGCGCCGTGCCGCACTGGTCGCCGGACTCGGCATCGCCGGCGCGCTGCTGGCCCAGCCCGTCGCCTCGGCCCACGTGTCGATCTCGGCCGACGACCCGGTCGCCGGCGAGCACACCATGGCCACCTTCCGCGTTCCGAACGAACGTGACGACGCCTCGACCGTGCGGGTCGAGGTGACCTTCCCCGAGGACCACCCGCTCGCGTCCGTCAGCCCCCAGGCGGTGCCCGGCTGGACGATCACCGTGAACAAGCAACCCCTGGATGCCCCGGTCGAGTCCGGGCACGGCACGACCGTGTCGGAGGCGGTCACCTCCATCGTCTGGGACGGCGGCGAGATCCCGCCGAACCAGTTCCAGGCGTTCCCGGTGCGGCTCGGGCCGCTTCCCGAGGGGGAGCCGACACTGGTGTTCAAGTCGCTGCAGACCTATTCGGACGGTGAGGTCGTGCGCTGGATCGACACCGAGTCGCCCGGCGGCGGCGAGCCCGAGCATCCGGCACCGACACTGACCGTGGAACAGTCATCGGCCGCGGCCTCCGAGTCCGCTGTGGACGGACCAGACACCGCCGCCCGGGTGCTGGGCGGCGCCGGATTGACGGCGGGACTGGCAGCGCTGGCCGTGTCGGTGGCCCGGAGGAAGAAGCCGCAGGCGCCGGTTCCCGTCGTCGAGGCGGAGCGCAAGGAGACGGCGCGACTGTAGGGAGCGGGCGACCATGATGGAAGCGAAGCCGGTGGCCTGCGGCCCGCCCGGAGCCTGGGCCCGGCCGGTGAGCGTGCTGATGCTGCTCGTGCTGGCCCTGCTCGCGGTTCCCGCGAAGGCGTCGGCACACGCGACGCTGATCGACACGACGCCGGGCAACTGGCAGGTGGTCGACACCACACCCGGGCAGGTGTCGATGAGGTTCAACGAGTCCGTCGACAGTGGACTCGCCGACGTGCGCGTGATCGGTCCGGACCGCGGTGAGGTCGCGGGAGTCTCCCAGCCGCGGCATCCGCAGGCCCGCCAGGACGTGCTCGCCGTGACGCTGCCCGGCTCGCTGCCCGAGGGCACCTACACGGTCGCCTACCGCGTGGTGTCGGCGGATTCGCACCCGGCGCAGGGCGCGTTCGCCTTCAGCATCGGCACGGTGACCGGTGGACTCGCCGCGGGCGCCGAAGCGGAAAGCGCTGGCGCGAACGGTGCCGGCTCGGTGAGCTACGGCATCGCCCGCTGGCTGGCCTTCGCGGGCCTGGCGCTGCTGATCGGCACGGCGTTCTTCGCGGCCGTCTGCTGGCCGGGCGGAAGCGCGCGCGTCGGTGTCACGCGACTGCTGGTGGCCGGCTGGGTGACGCTGGTGGTGGCGACGGTCGCGTCGTTCGTCACCTACGCCTGGTACACGGGCGGATCGCTCGGCTCCACGCTGACGAGCCGGATGGGTCTGGCACTCGGCGCGCGGCTCGTGCTGCTCGCCGCGATCGGGATCGGGTTGCGGTACGCCTTCCGGCGCGGCCCGGCCGTGGAGTACCCGCGGGGCCGGGCGCGGGCCGGCGCTGCCGTGCTCGGCACCGGCGCGGTGCTGGCGGCGACCTGGAGTCTCGCCAACCACAGTGTCGCGGGTGCGCAGGTGGCGCTCGCGGTGCCGGTGGACACGGTGCACCTGCTCGCGATGGCCGTGTGGCTGGGCGGGCTGCCGGTGCTGATGGCCGTGTTGCTGCGCTCCGGCGACGTGCTCGGCATGCGGCTGGCGATCCCCCGGTTCTCGCGGGCGGCGCTGGTGTCCGTGGGTGTGCTGCTGGTGACCGGCACCTACCAGGCATGGCGCCAGGTCGGTTCGCTCTCGGCGTTGTTCGACACCACCTACGGCGGGCTGCTTGCCGGGAAGGTCGCGGTCGTCGGCGTGCTGGTCGGCCTCGGTGTGCTGGCCCGGAACTGGGTGCGCAGGCACTACGCCATCGAACCGGTGACCATCATCGAGAAGCGGCGCGCCCGGCGCGGACCGGACCGCCGGGAGATCAGCCGGTTCCGGTGCCTCGTCGCCGTCGAGGCCGGGCTGGCCGCGGTGGTCTTGGGCGTCACGGCATCACTGGTGAGTGTCGAGCCCGCCAGAGCGGAGCTGGCCCGCGAGGCGCAGGCGGCCAAGCTGCCGGAACGCACCGGCCCGGTCAACGTCGTGCTGCCCTTCGACGCCGGCGGCAAGGCGGGCAAGGGGCAACTGGCGGCGACGCTCACCCCGGGCGCGCTCGGCCGCAACGAGGTACACCTGTCCGCACTCGACGGCACGGGTATGCCCAGAGATGTCGCGGAGATGAAGGCCGAGTTGGTGCTGCCCGACGGCACCGTGGGCCCGATCCCGGTACAGCTGCGGTTTTTCGGCCGGGGCCACTACATCGGCCCGGAGGTCGTCGTGCCGATGCCGGGGCAATGGGAGCTCGTCGTGACCGTCCGGACCTCCGAGGTGGATCAAGATCTCCTGCGCATCCCGGTGGGTGTGCGCTGATCGTCAACAACCGTTTACGTCCGGCCTCTTGCACAGAAATGGACAGAGCGTATGAATCCCCCCTTGAACATGATTGACGACGACGCGCGCGCCCTGCCCGCCGAAGCGCTCGAGCGGTTGCGGCGCCGTGCGGTTGCGGCTGTCGAGTCGGGCATCCCGCAGTTGCACGTCGCCCGCATGTTCGGTGTGTCGCGCAAGACCGTCGGCACGTGGGTGCGGGCCTACCGCGACCACGGCGAGCAGGCGCTGCGCCCGCGGCGCCGGGGCCGCAAGCCGGGCGAGCAGCTCGCCCTCTCGCCCAGCCAGCAGGCGTGGACCGTCAAGACCGTGGTGGGCAGCCCGCCGGACGAGGTCGGCCTGCCGTATCAGCTGTGGAGCCGCCGCGCGCTCGCCGACCTCGTCAGCCGTGAGTTCGGCATCACGCTCAGCACGGCCACGGTCGGCCAGTACCTCTCCCGCTGGGGGCTCGTCACCGACGTCAACCTGCTCGCCCGGATGCGGGAGTCGAGCGTGCCGACGGCGCCGCGAAGCCCCGCGCAGGACGCCGGCCGGATCCGCAGCGACGTGGTGTGGACGGGCTGGACGTGCCCGCGCTCGCCGGTGGAGGCGGACCGGCTCAACACGCTCCTGGCCGTGACCAGCCGTGGCGTGCTGTTGTTCCTGGTGAGCCCGCGGCCCTTCGGCACCGAGCAGCTCGGCGACTTCCGCGAGCGCCTGCGCATGCAGCTCTCCCGCGATGTGCGGCTGGTGATCTGCTCCTGGCCGCTCGAACAGTTCGAGCTGCTCAGCCGCTGGCTCGACGACCGCCCGGACGTGGTGGTGCGCGTTGGCAGGCAGTGAGCGATACGCGGACGAGGACATCACCGACGCGGCACTGCGCGCGGCCGCTGGCGAGCGGGACGCCGCCGAGCGATTCGTCGCCGCCACCCAGGCCCAGCTGTTCCGGCTGCTGAGCCACCTCGCCGATCGGCGGGTCGCGGCGGACCTGGTGCAGGAGACGTATCTGCGGGCCTTCGCGGCACTGCCCGGATACGCGGGCCGATCGCCCGCCCGCATGTGGCTGCTCGCCATCGCGCGCCGCGTCGCCGCCGACCACCTGCGCACCCGCGCGCGACGGCCGGCGACGGTCGGCGCGGACGACGTGCTCGACGGCGGCGTGGCCGCACCGGACCACGGCCGGCTCGTGGTGCTGCACCGGCTGGTGTCCGAATTGGACTCCGAGCGGCGGGAGGCGTTCGTGCTCACCCAGGTACTGGGCCTTTCCTACGCGGAGGCCGCCGAGGTGTGCGACTGCGCGGTGGGCACCATTCGCTCGCGCGTGTTCCGCGCCCGCCGGGACCTCGTGGACGCCCTGCGCACGCCGCTGACCAGCGGCCGGGCCGGCCGGATGTGACGCCTCAGGCCGCCGGCTCCGGCTGGTCGAGCCACCATGCGGCGGTGTCGGGTGGCAGTGTCACCTGGTTCTCGTCGCGGTCGAGGGCGGAGTGCCACCGGCTCGCCACCAGCAGCCGGCCGGGGCGGCGAATCCGCACGGGCGCCGGATCGAAGTTGACGGTGCAGACGAACCCGGGTGCGCGGCAGAAGGCGAGCACCTCGGGTTCGGTGTCGAGCCACTCCAGGCCGGTGTCGGGCAGCCGGTGACGCAGCCGCAGCGCCGTGCGGTAGAGGTTCAACGTCGATCCCGGATCGGCGAGCTCCGCCTCCACCGTCAGCTCCGCCCACTCGCGCGGCTGCGGCAACCACGCAGGCCCGCCGAACCCGAACGGTGGCTCGGCGCCCGACCACGGGATCGGCACCCGGCAGCCGTCACGGCCACGTTCGGTGTGCCCGGACCGTTCCCAGATCGGGTCGGCGAGCACGTCGTCCGGCAGATCGGTGACCTCGGGCAGGCCGAGCTCCTCGCCCTGGTAGAGGTATGCCGAGCCGGGCAGCGCCAGTGTCAGCAACGCGGCCGCCCGCGCCCGGTGCACGCCGGTCTCGCCCCCGCCGAAGCGGGTCACGTGCCGCTGGATGTCGTGATTGGACAGAACCCACGTGTTCGCGGCACCCACGTCCGCGACCGCCGCGAGCGAGTCCTCGATCGCCGACCGGAACTCCGTCGCCGACCAGTGCGCGCCCGCGTAGTGGAAGTTGAACGCCTGGTGCAGCTCGTCCGAGCGCACGTAGCGGGCCAGCCGGTCGGCGTTGCGCACCCACGCCTCGGCCACGCCCATCCGCTCGCCGGGGTAGGAGTCCAGCAGCTTGCGCCACTCGCGGTAGATCTCGTGCACGCCGTCCTGATCGAAGTACGGCAGCTCCCGCTGGGTGATGAAGGCGGCCTGATCGGTGAAGCCGGCGTCCGGCAACCCGTCGGCCTTTACCAGCCCGTGCGCCACGTCCACGCGGATGCCGTCCACGCCACGGTCCAGCCAGAACCGCAGGATGCTCGCGAACTCTGCCCGCACTTCCTCGTTGTGCCAGTTCAGGTCGGGCTGTCCCGGGTCGAACAGGTGGAGATACCACTGGCCGTCCGGCACGCGCGTCCACGCAGGTCCACCGAACAGCGACTCCCAATCGTTGGGCGGGCCGCCGTCCCGGCCGTCCCGGAACAGGTAGCGTTCGCGCGCGGGCGAGCCGGGCTCCGCGGCGAGTGCTTCCCGAAACCACGGGTGCTGGTCCGACGTGTGGTTGGGCACCAGGTCGATCAGCACGCGCAGGCCCATGCGGTGGGCCGTCCGGATGAACGCCTCCGCGTCGGCGAGCGTGCCGAACAACGGATCCACCGACCGGTAATCGGCGACGTCGTAGCCGCCGTCGGCCATCGGCGAGCGGTAGAACGGCGTGAGCCAGACGGCGTCCACCCCGAGATCGGCGAGGTAGCCGAGGCGTTCGCGCGCCCCGGGCAGATCGCCCACGCCGTCGCCGTCGGAATCGGCGAAGCTACGCACGTAGATCTCGTAGATCGCCGCCTTGCGCCACCACGGATCGCCCATACCGCCGGATTACCCGCGTGCCCGACCGGCCAAGCGCTGGCGCCGCACAGGGCAGGCGGTCGTTCGAACCACCGAAGCGGTCAGTCGAGCGGGAGCTCCTCGTCGGTGAGGTAGGGGTGCAGCCCGGGCGCGTCCGTGACGTCGGGGTTCGGCCGGAACCACGAGTTGACGTCCACGTCCTCGCTCGCCTCGTCGTCCTCGTAGAGCGCCTCGTGGTCGCCGTCGGCGAAGGCGTGGTCGTCGAAGATCGCGAGGATCTCGGCGGCGCGGTCCTCGCTCATCACCTCGGCGAGGTCGAGCTCGAGCTCCGCCCGCGACTTGACGATGTGCAGGGCGAGCGCCTCGGCGACGCACAGTGGCTGTGTCCAGTCCGGCTGGGTCAGCCGGTGGCCGAGGATGGCGGTGGTCACAAGGAACTGCTTCGCGAACAGCGCGGTGTAGTGGTGGGCGAACTGCTGCGGCAGCTCGTCGAGCACCCAGAGAGCGTCCGCCTCGTCGGCCGTGGCGTCCTCGTCCTCGAGCAGCTGGATGTCGCTGAACAGCTCGTCGGTGACCATCTCGACCCCGTGCACGAGCGCCCCGGCGACGTAGCGCGCCTCCTCCTCGGTGACGTCGCCGCCGTCGGTGTGCCCGAACGCGGCGAGGTCGAAGGCCCGCAGGTACTCGGCAGCGTCGAGCAGCCGCTGCCTGCGCTCGACGAGCTCGATTTGCGCCTCCGGGCCCGGCTCCTCCAGCCCGTCCGGTTCGGCCTCGGCCGCCAGCGCGCTCTCGAGCTGGTCGTCGGTGGCCGTGACGGCGCAATGCTTGACTTGCCAGCCCTCGAGCAGCTCCGTTTCGTCGAGCAGCTGTTCGAGTACCGACCGGGTGGCGTCCTCGGCGAACACGAGGGCGGGCGCGTCGAGCAACCAGCTCACGTTCGCGCCACCGAGGTGGGCGTGCACGGAGTGTTCGACAGGGGTGATCTCCACGCCGTCGGGCCCCTCGATCGCCGCGAGGCGGCTCAGCCTGCTGTCGAGCAGCGCGACGACCCCGACCTGCTGGAGCGCGTCCAGGTCGGGGCTGTTCGCCGGCGTGGTGAGCTCGGCCGACAGTTGGTACTCCACGTTGCGAAGTGTGGCACGCCCGAGACGGTGTCAGCTCGCCAGCCCGAGTTTGGCCAGCTCGGCGCGGGAGGCGACGCCGAGCTTGGGATACGCCTTGTAGAGGTGGTAGCCGACGGTCCTCGGGCTGAGGTAGAGCTTGGCGCCGATGTCGCGGTTGCTGAGGCCGTCGGCCGCGAGCCGGACGATGCGCAGCTCCTGCGGGGTCAGCCTGGCCGTGAGCCCGGTGCCGCTCCCGGTGGTCCGGCTCTCTCCGGTCGCGCGCAGCTCCGTGCGCGCCCGGTCGGCCCACGGCGTGGCCCCGAGCCGCTCGAAGATCGCCAGGGCCGAGCGCAGGTACGCCCGCGCGCGGCTGCGGTGCCGTTCGCGGCGCAGCCACTCGCCGTACAGCAGCTCGGTGCGCGCCCGCTCGAACGGCCTGTCCCGGACCCCGAGGTGCAGCTCGACGGCCTTGGCGAACAGCTCCGGCTCCCCGAGCAACGCACGGCAGCGTGTCGCGACGGCCTGCGCCCACACCTGGCCGGTGTCGTTTGCCCAGGTCACGTACTCCGCAAGCGCTTGCGTGCCGCGGTCCGGCTCGCCGGCCCGCACGGCGGCCTCGACGAGGGTCGGCACGGCCTCCAGGGCCTCCAGGCGGTCCGGAGCGGGCGTCAGCGCGGTCAGCCGGTCGAGCGCCGCGTCGTGCCGGCCCAGGCCCAGCTCGAGCACACTGAGAGCCAGTGCGGCCTGCGGCGGGTCCGCCGCGGCCGCGTGCTCGACGGCCTTCGGCTCGTCGCCTTCGAGCGCTGCCAGCATCGCCAGCACGCCCGCAAGCCGTGCCGCGCTGCGCCGCTGGCCAATCTCGCGGGCGAGGTCGAGCCCTTCCGTGGCGGTCGCGCGCGCGTCCGTGTGGTGGCCGAGTCGCAGCTCGGCGCTGGCCAGCAGGGCGAGCGCCTCCGGCAGCACCCCGGTCGCCGCGTGCTGGCGGGCGTCCCGCACCGCGCCCAGGGCCAGTTCGTGTGCGGCCGCGTCGTCGCCGAGCAGCATCGGCCACGCGGCGACCGTGGTCCGGGCGCGTAGCTCCAGCGGCTGGTCGGGGCAGGTCGGTGGCAGCCCGGCAGCCCGGTCGAGCAGGCGGCGCAGCGCGGGTACCGCGTTGGCCACTCGGCCCTCCGCGACGGTGGCCACATCGCGGACGCCCTCGGCTCCCGGCAGCCGGAGCGACTCGGCCAGGGCCGCGGAGCGCGCCGCGGCCGCCGGGTCGCCTGCCTGCCGCGCCGAGTCCGCGGCCCAGAACAGCAGCGTGCCCGCGAGGTCCGGCGCGCGATCGGCCACCGACTCCGCCGTGCCCGCCAGCATGTGGTGCGCGTCGAGCCCTCGGTCCTCGTCGTCGGTGAGGGCGGCGCGGACCATGGCCGACCACCCGGCGCCGAGCGGGTCCGTCAGCAGGGGCGCCGCGCGCGCGGCGAGTTCGCACGCGCGTTCCGGCTGGCCGGCGTCAGCGGCCGCCCGCGCCGCCGCGGTGAGCCGCCTGCCGCGGTCGTGCCGGTCCGGGCTCAGCTCAGCCGCCCGCTCGTAGGCGGCGGCGACCGCGGCGAGGCCTCCGCGCGCCCGTGCGTGTTCAGCACTGCTCTCCAGCGCGGCGGCCACCGCCTCGTCCGGCGCCGTCGCGGCCGCGGCGAGATGCCACGCGCGGCGGTCGGCGTTGGTGTCGTCGGCGGTGTCGAGCACGGCCGCCAGCGCGCGATGGGCGTCGAGTCGCTGGGCGAGCGTCGCGGCGTGGTAGGCCGTCGTCCGGATCAACGGGTGCCGGAAGCCGAGGCAGTTGTCGGTGAACATCAGCAGCTGGGCGTCCTCGGCCAGGCGCAGGTCGTCGAGCGAGGCGCCGAGCCGTTCGGCGGCGGCCAGCACGGTGCCGGTGTCGCACGTTCCGTCCGCCGCGGCGACGAGCAGCACCGTGCGCGCGGAGTCCGGCAGCGCGGCGATCCGGTCGGCGAACGCGCGCCGGATGCGGCTGTGCGGGGCCGTGCCGCACGGCGTCCGCGGATTCCTGCCCATGCGCTCGGTGGCCGTGAGTTCGAGCAGGGCGAGTGGGTTGCCACACGACTCGGCCAGGATCCGGGCGCGGGTGTGGCGCGGCAGGTCGCTCGCGTAGTTCTCGAGCAGCTCGGTGGAGGCGTCGTCGTCCAGGCCGGCGAGCGTGAGCTCCGGCAGGCCCGGCGTCGGCCACGGTGGTGCGTGCAGATCGCGGACGGCGAAGAGCATCGCGATGCGCTCGGAGCCCAGGCGGCGCGCGGCGAACAGCAACGCGGCCGCCGAGGCGTCGTCGAGCCAATGCGCGTCGTCGATCACGCACAGCACCGGCTGTTCGCGGGCCAGCGTGCTCAGCAGTTCCAGGAGCGCGACACCGATGGCGAAGCGGCCGCCCGCGCGCCCGGGCTCGAGCCCGAGCGCGCGTCGCAACGTCCGCGCGTGCTCGTCCGGCAGCCGATCGACCTCGCCGAGCACGGGCCGCAGCAGCAGGTGCAGCCCGGAGAACGCGAGTCCGGCTTCGGCCTCGATGCCGGTCCCGCGCAGGGTGAGCAGGTCGGCGCCCGCGTTCACGGCGTGGTCGAGCAACGTCGACTTCCCGATGCCCGCCTCACCGCGGACGACGAGCACCCGGCCACGCCCGGTCCGCGCCTCGGCGAGCAACCGCTCCAGCCGCCCGAGCTCCTGAGCGCGGCCGAGCAACCGCGATTCGCCTTGTCCAGTCATGACCCCAAGGTTGGAACCTCTACCTTGGTGGAGGTCAAGCCTAGGGCGTGTCCTGTAAATGATCTAGCTGCGGATGGGGTTTGATCTTGTCCGTGGTTGGTCGGGGTGAGTTGACGGATCGGGCCTGGGCGCGGATTGAGCCGCTGCTGCCGGCGGTGTCGGGGCCGGGGCGGCGGTGGCGGGATCACCGGCAGGTGATCAATGCGATTCTGTGGAAGCTTCGGACCGGCGCGCCCTGGCGTGATCTGCCCGAACGGTATGGGCCGTGGAAGACCGCCCATGAGCGGCTGCGGTTGTGGACCAAGGACGGTACCTGGCAGCGGATTCTGGACGAGGTGATCGTCAAAGACGACGCTGTCGGGGACGTGGAGTGGGTGATCAGTGTCGATTCCTCGGTGGTCCGGGCTCACCAGCATGCTGCGGGAGCCCGGAAAAAGGGGGCTGCACGCCCGCCATCGAGGCGATCGCGGTCGACGGCGAAGGACTCGGACGTTCCCGCGGCGGATTGAGCACCAAGATCCACCTCGTGGTCGAGGGACGCGGGCTGCCCATGCGGGTTGTGCTCACCCCGGGGCAGGCTGGTGACAATCCACAATTGGTGCCGCTGCTGGACGGGATCCGTGTCGCTCGCACCGGGCCTGGCCGCCCACGCCGCCGTCCCGAGGTGGTGATCGCGGACAAGGCCTATTCGCACCCCTCGACCCGCCACGCCCTGCGACAACGCCGGATCCGGTTCGTCAGCCCCGAACGCGACGACCAAATCGCCCGCCGCGCCGCGCACGGCTCACGGGGCGGACGCCCGCCCGCCTTCGACGCCGAGTTGTACAAGCAGCGCAACGTCGTCGAACGCTGCTTCAACCGGCTCAAACAGTTCCGCGACCTAGCCACCCGCTACGCCAAACGCGCCGCCTACTACCAGGCAGAACTCACCATCGCCGCCATCATCCTCTGGCTACGATGAATTGCAGGACACGACCTAGGCGGCGTACGGGTGCGTCGCGCGGGCCTCCTTCAGCGCCGTACCCCACCACAGGAGCTGTTCGAGCATGCCCTTCGCGGCCCTCGCGCATGACTCCGGATCACGCGGATTTCCGTTCTCGTCGAAGCGTTCCCAGAAGTTGTGGAAGCTCACCGTGTCGCGCACCGTGGTCGCGTGTAGCTCCGCGAACACCTGCCGCAGGTGCTCGACGGCGCGCAGGCCGCAGCTCATGCCGCCGTAGGACACGAAACCGACCGGCTTGGCGCGCCACTGCTGCGCGTAGTAGTCGATGGCGATCTTCAGCGATGCCGGATAGCTGTGGTTGTACTCCGGCGTCACGATCACGAACGCATCCGCCTCCGCGAGGCGCTCGCCGAGCCGGTCGGCGTCGGGCGAGCCGTCCAGCGAGTTGGGCAGATGCATCCCGGCGAGGTCGACCACCTCGACGTCGAAACCGTGGTGTTTGCGTGCCTCGGCGGCGAACCACGTGGCGGGCACGGGACCGAACCTGTCCTTGCGGGTACTGCCGATGATGACGGCGAGTTTGAGTGTGTTCGACATGCCGACGACGCTAGGGAGAGCGAGGTGTGCCCGGCATCTGTCAGGTGACTGGCTGTCAACGGTAAGTATCACTCGGGTAGTGGTTCCGTAGGCGATGTCCGGTTTCCTACGGTGAAAGCGGAACTGAAGCACTCGGTCGAACGAGGACGGTGATCTGTCATGAGTGGATGCGGTTGCTGCGGTTCCTGCACCGGCCCCAGCTGTGGCTGCTGCGGGAAGTGCTGACTCTTCCCTGACGCCGCCGCGGGCCACGGCTCGCGGCGGCCGGTTCTTCCGGGGCGCCGTATCGTTCCCGGTCATGACGGTGGCTCGCTCGGTGCTGTTGTTCGTGCTCGCCGCGCTCACGTTGATCGGGGGTGCGTGGCTGGTCTGGCAAGGGGTGCGCGAGCATCGCGGCCTGCTGTGGGTGGCGGCAGGCGTGATCTCGCTGGGCAGCTACGGCTTCGTCGCGACTTTCCAGCCGGAGGCGCACTTCGGCCGGATCCTGGCTGCCTACGGCGGGGTGTTCGTCGCCGGATCGCTGGCATGGGGCGTGATCGTGGACAGGTTCCAGCCCGACCGGTGGGACTACTTCGGTGCGGCGCTGTGTCTGGCCGGTGTCGCGATCATCATGTACGCGCCCCGATCTGTCTGATGAGGACGGTCAGGCTGTGCGTGGTCGGCTTGCGCCGGTCGGTCATTCGCTGACCGATTCCGGCCGGCCGACGGAGTGCGGTGACGCCGTTGTCTGATCCCCGGTCAGTGCCTACGGGCGGGTGGCTCGGGGGCTCGCGTCACTCTTCCGGTTCATCCTGGCTCGTTCCGGCTGGAAGTGGTGGCCCGTCGCCGTACTCCCGATGACGTGCGACGGGCTCCGGGTCTGTGGTCGCCAGATCGTGCCGCCCTGCTCCCATACGGCGGTGGTGGGAACCCCCGCATATGTGAGACTTCGCGCATGGGAGAGATCACCGTGGAGGTCGACAGGGCCAGCGTCGGCATGGCTGACGACACGCACCCTCATACGGAAACCTGGCATTTCTCCACCGATAGCTTTGTCGGCGAGATCTTGCTGCATGCTCTCGAGAGCTACGAGCTGCCGAGCAACTACTCCTGGCTGATGGCCGCGCGGCTCGCGCCCGAGGCTGAGTGGCAGGATGTCGCGCTGTTCTCCTGGGATGACTGGTCCACCCGTCAACAACTGAGGCTCTATGTCCTGTTGTACGGGTGGGACAGAACGCTTCGCGAATGGGCGGGCGAGGACAGCACGATCGAAATTTTCTTCAACACTGTCCGCCAGGACACGCCGGAGAACATGCGCAAGTGGTTCGCCTACAGGCGGGGTGGCCCGTCGCCGTTCGAGCGGCGGTGATCGGTACGGTGGCATCCGTCACGGCCCGCTCTCGGGCGGCTTGCGGTCCTGCTCCACCGCTCGGTAAACCACTCCCACGTCCGGCCAGCTGCCGTCGGCAGCTCGGTCCGTGACGCACCTTCGGCGTCGGCGCGGGCCACCGACCGCGACGAGCTGCGCCCGGCGCTGGTCGAGTTCCCGCTTCGGCCTGCGCTTGTCCGGCCGGAGTCGCTGCTTGGCTGGCTGGTACGCCGTGTTGGCGTCGCGCTCGCTGAGCCGGGCGATGTCGTCGAGTTGGCGTCGGTCTGCTTGCCGGGTCATTCGGGTCCCTGCTCGCCGCGACGGTAGTTCCGCGTGGAACGCCTCGCTGCTCATGGCCATCCGGCGGTCGTCGGCGTGCCCGTCCCGATCCGGGCCGCCGCGTAGCTCTCGCCGTCTCGCGTATCTACCGAACGTCCGCGTACTGGCGCCGGCTGTTCACCTGGGGAGGTCCGGTCGCGGCAGCAGCGGCTTGCTGGTGGGCGATGCAGGCTTAGTCGTCCGGTGTCGTGTCGGCGCTGCTGTCCCTCGACCAGTGCCCGGGGTCGCGGTGGCCGGAGACGGCGCTCGGCTGGTCGACGTGTACGCGGGCCTGCGCGACTACCTGCCGACCGGCAGGCCGACATCCGCGTGCGCCGGGGTGTCCCCTGCCGATGTGCGGAACTGGATCAGGACCCACCAGCACGCGCTCGGCACGTGCTGGTTCACGTGCCGAGACCTGCCCGCCGCATGACCCGAATCGTTCTGCTGACGCGGGGCTGCCCACCGGGCTTTGGCGGCCACGCCGTTGGTGATGGGGGTCAGCGCCGTCATCGGGACCACGGTGATCCGCATCGACCTATCGCCGGTGCGGCCCAACCGATTGCCGCTGTGCGCCATCGTCTGCGTAACGGGGGTCCTGATACTCACCAGACCTCGGCTGTGGGAGTGGGAACGCGCGGCGCGCGGTACTCGCGCGAGGGTGGTCGCTGCTGTCGCTATCGTGGTCACCCTGCTGCCCACTACCTCCGTGCTCGTCGTCGTGCCCGAGCTGCCCGATGGCACGCTGTGGGTGTGGGTGCCGGCGAACGCCGTGGCCATGGCCGCCGTCGTGCAACCGGCGACCCACGGTGACCGGAGCGCTGGGAGCGGGAGTGCTGATCGTGGTCGTCTGGCTCAGCGCCTGGGGCCTGCACAACCTCACGCCCGAGCTGGGTCCGTATCTGCCGACCTCCGCTGGCCGGCCGCTGCCGTGCTGGAGATCGTCGCCGCCGCGGTGCACGTCCGGACCGGTAGCACGACGGCGTACCGGCGGAGGGCCGAGTAGGGCGGTACGGGGTAGCCGTCCGGCTGGGTCCCCTGGCAGGCTCACCGCACACCTGAGCCCGGGCGAGAGGCCGGGGCGTATCCGGCTAGACTCCCCGGTGCGGGCCGTTAGCTCAATTGGCAGAGCAGGAGACTTTTAATCTTCGGGTTCTGGGTTCGAGTCCCAGGCGGCCCACCAAAACCCCAGGTCAGAGGGTTGAACGGGCGTCGCCGTCAAGATCGGCCCACAGGTTACCCACAGCAAACTACGTGGACTTCTTATCGAGGATGCTTTCGAGGACCTCGGCAGCGTCCCAGCTCACGACCTTCCGACCGAGGTACACGTCCTGGGTCATCGACGGCTTCGCATGGCCCAACTGATCCGCGATCTTGCGAGCACTGAGCCCGGCATCGTCCAGCACGGTCGCCGCCGTCTTGCGGAAGACGTGGGACGTCACCCATTCGAACCCCTCGGTGCCACGTGCCTCCCGGAGCGCCCGCAGAGTGTTGGACGGGTCGCGGAGGTTCCCGTCCTGGTTCGCGAAGACCGGGCTAGCAGGCGGCCGCCCAGCCTCCTTGGCCGCGTCGTGCCGCGTCTGGAGCATGTCCACGGTCCACGATGGCAGCGGCAGAACACGCTCACCCGCAGCGGTCTTCGTCGGCTTGCGTTTGAGCCCCTGACCCTTGACCCGTACGACGGTGTACTTGATGTCCACGAACGAGTTGGCCAGGTCTACGTCCTCCCAGTACAGCGCAAGCGCCTCACCAATCCGAACACCGGTCGCCATCAGGAACCGCGACAGATCAGGCAAGTCCCATCGAACGGCCTTCTCGTCTGCTTCCAGCTGGGCGAGCCACTGCTGACGTTCCTCGAACGTCAACGCACGCGGACCGCTCGCCTTCCCGTTGCCGAGCATTGCCTGCCCCCAATGGTTGCTACAAGCACTACGACAACGCCGCCAGACGGTCAGAGTTCTGCAGGATCGACGCTGATTGAACCGGAAGAGGCAGGTGGTATGGGCGGGGTGTGGCGCGCCACCGTGGCACCTGCGCGGTGGGCCGTCGCCGAGGACGACCCGTGCGGGACATACCGACACGGGATCGTCGTGCTTCTCGGCTCGACGGCACTGCTGTTGGCCGTGATGAGTAGCAGGCTCGCCTCCTGTTCACGTGGTCTCCATCAGTAGGTGATCTCCCAGCCGGCCGGTCCGCCGTAGTAGCTGTGGCCGTGGTTATCGAAGATCAGCGTTCCGCCCTGCGGTTGGCTCACGCCGGTTTGCAGGGTGACTTCGTAGGTCTGGTTCTGTCCGAAGCTCCATGGGTCACTGCCTACATCGGCCAGGCAGTAGATCAGGTACCCGCCGCCGGGTGGTTCGCGGCTGACGCCGTCGTGCGAGAGCTCCTTGAAGCTGGCGCCGGCGAACAGCTCTGTGAGCCAGTCCTCCGTTTCGGGATCGTTGCCGGTCTCCACAAGGAAGTCGAGCGCCAGGATGTTGTCCGGGTTCTCGCCACCCAAGGCTATCTCGGGGTCGCAGGCCGGGTTGGGCCGGAGGCCGGTGAGCGTAAAGGTGGCGTCGCCGGCCGGGCCGAGCGCGGAGGGGAGGGTGAACGGCTCGCCCACGGAGAGGGGAACGTGGCCGCGCTTGTTGGTGTCCCATGGCTCGATGATTTCTTCTGGCCCGCTGGCGGGTGGTGGTGCTTGTGGTGCCGCTGCGGGCTGCGGCTGCTGCTGGCGCCCGCCGGTGGTGTCGGTGTCGCTGCACGCGACCGCGCCGAGGCCCGCAACGGAGGCGAGCGCCAACGCGGCCATGATCTTTCGCATGGCTAGCTCCAGGTTCGGAAGTGATCGGTGCAATTTTTCTCGGGTGAGAAACCAAATGTCACGCGCAATTTAGGGCATCGTCAATGCATGAAGTGCTACGAATTTGTGGACCCTTAACTCGCTTCCGTGTGCGGGGGCTTGCCGGGCAGGTCGGTTCGACCTCGAGGTCGAGGACGACACGCACTCGGGGTGGATTGGGTGTTCGGTGAGCTTGCCGATGTTCGCCCACACGCAGATGTGTCCACGCTGATCGTCCGACCGAGCGGGCCGCGCGGCGTCGACCCGCTAGGGATTCGCTCGTAGCAGGGCGAACGAGGTCGTCCGGCGGCTGGCTCTGATCATCGCGGACCTTGGCTGCCGCGACCGGCCGCGCAGCCACTCGTCGTGGAGTGATCACCACCTATAACACAGGGGTACGCAAGTTCCGGGAAAGCCGGCCCGCCGAGCGGCTGTCCCACGCCGAGGCCCACGGCTGCTGCTCAAGCGAGTTTCGACATCAACGACAGCGGTGAAACTCGTTGAAACTAACCGTGTGTGATCTCGTCAGTGTCCCAGTCTGTAATTCGGTTGGGGATGGGCAGATCGTGCTTGCCGACTGACCGGACGAGCGTCAACGCGCGCCGGGCCTCTGCTCGAGACCCCACGAGGGCGGGGAACGAGAACAACCACGCTCCCGTTGGGACCGCCAGCGGACTCAGCTGCCATACCGCCACTGTGTCAGCGCCTGCCTCGTCGGCTCCCACTGCTACGAGGGAGCTCCCCGGAGCCCATGCCTCGGCATCGACCCCCGCAAGTATGGTCTCCAACTCCAACGACGATTCCGTCGCCGCATCTACCACGATGGCCCCTGTCCAGTCCTGAGCATGATCGCTCCGTACTCACAGATGTCGTCGAAAGTCCAGATGTCGTCGAAAGTCGTCCACCGTTACGACACCCGCTGTAACGCATCGATAACCGACGCATCACGGACAGCCTGTTCCTGTAGGTCGCACTCGACGTAGCGGCACCAGCGGCGGATCCACTTGGTGGCGCGGGCGCTTCACCAGCTGGTACGGCTGTTGGTGCCGACTGGACTAGTCCATTCGAGGGAAACATCAGCGTTGTGAAGCGATCCGTGGCGGTCGTTTTGTCAGCGATTGGCTTGCATCCATCTGCGGATACTTGTCGGCTCAAGATCAACGTGCGCTTTCTGGTTGCCGATTCACCACGTATAACCCCGTTACGCGGAGCCCGAGTTCATCGATGGACCCCGCGATTGCAGCGAACAAGATCGCCGCAAACCATCTTTGGGGAACTTCATGACATCCGTCCTCCTGGCTGAGTCAGGTGACCATCACGATCGGACGGCGGTGACAGCCGACTCCGTGGCAGTGGTCGGCCTCGGATATGTCGGACTGCCCACGGCTCTGGCCCTCGCCGAGTCTGGCCGCCCGGTCATCGGATTCGAGATCTCGGAAGCGCGGCTTGCCGACATCAAGGCCGGCCGCGCTGACCTCCTTCCGGCCGATCACGAGCGCTTGTCACGACATCTCGGCGGTCAGCTGGAGATCACCAGCGAGCAGTCTCAGTTGGCCGCGGTGGCCTCGATCATTGTGTGTGTGCCGACGCCGGTGGACGAGCACCTCGTGCCGGACCTCAGCGCCCTGCAGGGCGCCTGCACCATGGTCGCCGAGACCGCGGTGCAGGGACAGACAATCGTTCTCACGTCCACCACGTATGTCGGTTCCACTCGCGAATTGCTGGTAGGTGCCTTGGAGGCGCGGGAGCTGTTCGTCGGCCGGGACGTCTTCGTGGCGTTCAGCCCCGAGCGCATTGACCCCGGCGACGCCAGCCACACCCCCGAGCGCACACCTCGTGTGGTGGGTGGTGTGACTGAGGAGTGCACCCGTCGTGCGGTGGACTTGCTGGCCGACTGGACGCCGGTCGTGCACGTGGTGTCTTCACCGGAGGCGGCGGAGGCCACGAAATTGCTCGAGAACACCTTTCGGGCAGTCAACATCGCGTTCGCCAACGAGTTCGCGTCGGCGGTGCGTGCGCTGAACCTCGACCCGATGGAGGTCATCGCGGCCGCGTCCACGAAGCCGTATGGATTCATGCCCTTCTACCCCGGCCCAGGCGTGGGTGGGCACTGCATTCCGTGCGACCCGCACTACCTGCTCTGGGACCTGCGGCGGCGACGAGTCGGTTCGCCTGTGATCGAAGCTGCGATGACATCGATCGCGCACCGCCCGCTGCATGTCGTCCGGAGGGCTCAGGAGGTGCTGGCTGAGCACAGCACCCCGCTTGTTGGTGCGAAGATTCTTCTGGTCGGCGTGACCTACAAGCCGGGCGTGGCCGACGTGCGGGAATCACCGGCCCTGGAGATCATCGCCGAACTCGTTCGGCGCGGGGCCGACGTGCACTACACCGACCCGCACGTGGACCAGATCCACATCGGTGAACGCACCTTGACGGCAGAGGCACCGCAGGGTCCGTGGGACCTGGTCATCGTGCACACCGCGCATCCCGGTCTGGATCTGGGCTGGCTGGCCGATGAGCCGGTGGTCCTGGACACCACCTACCGCCTTCCACTCCCGCACCGCCAGGTGCTCTGACCTCCGAAGGAGAATCCCATGTACGAAAACCGCACCCTTGCCGCCACAGGCCTCGGGTTCACCGTCCTCGGCTTCAACCTGACTTTGGGCTGGATCGTCGCGGGCGCCTTCGTGATCATCGTGCTGGGCGTCGTGCTGCTCCGCCTGAGCACTCGTCACCGCCGCTATCAGACACCCGGCCAGTGAGCATGAACCGTAAAGTCCTCGCGGGGGCAGTCGGCGGCATTGGCGTCGCCGTCTGGGCGGTGACCTACCACCTGATCATGAACCAGCCGCACGACAAAATCATGGTCGGGATCTATCTGTTCAACGCCGCGCTTGTCAGCTTCTACGTGTGGGCAGTGGCATTCAGCCGCAACTACAACAAGTTGCCGGTAGCGCGGGGACGCGTCGTGGCGATCGTCCCCGCGTACAACGAAGAGCCAGAACTTCTGCGCAACGCGATCACAGCGCTGCTCAACCAGACCGTCCTACCGGACGAGATCCACGTCATGGACGACGGATCGACCCCTACCGTCGAGCCGATGATCGAACATGAACGTGTCTATTGGCACCGACAGCCCAACCAGGGCAAGCGGCACGCCCAAGCCAACGTGTTGCGCACCTTGGACCGCCGCGACTGGGACTACATCTTCACCGTCGACTCGGACTCGGTTCCTGAACCCGATGCACTGGAGTATCTGCTGCGTGCGATGAGCCGGCCGAAGGTGCAAGCCGCGACGGGACTCATCCTTACCCGCAACTGGCGTCAGAACTTCCTCACACGGGTCAGCGACATGAACATTGGCACGTCGTGCCTGATGATACGCACCTCGCGCTCGGCGTTGGGGGCGGTGGAGACGACATCGGGAGCTCTTGCCCTGTATCGCGCGGAAGTCATCTTCGACAATCTCCCCGACTACCTCGTCTCCGGCACGAACGGTGATGACCGTCGACTGACGATGTACGCGTCACTGCGTGGAGACGTGGTCGTCGTCAACGAGGCCATGGTGCACAGCGCGATGCCGGAGACCGTGAAGGGCCTCTTCCGGCAGCGGCTTCGGTGGGGCAAGTCAGCGTGGCAAGCCTTCCCATTCACGGTGACCAACCTGGCGATCCACAAGATCTTGTTCCCCGTGCTGGCCGTTGCGCAGTGGGTGATGCTGCCGATCATGATGGGGTGGATGGCGCTCGCCGTGATCGGCGAGCGGCTACACGCCGATGCGACCCTGCTGGCCTTCTGCGCCTACGTCCTCATCCGCTACACGGAGACGGGCATGTATGTCTTACTCCGACCCGGGATGCATTGGTTCACCAAGCTGTGGACATGGATCCTGCTCACTCCCGCCGAACTGGTCGTCAAGCTCGCGATCATCTACCCCGCCAAGTACTACGCCATCCTCAAACTGCGCGACCGGGGATGGCATACGCGCAGCGGTTCAGTGACAACTCAGCTTGCGCACGCCGAGAAAGAGCCCACGCGGGCTCTGCCTCCTGCCGACCCGGCGGGTCTACCGACGCGCGTAGTGGCGGCTGCCGAGCACGTCACCGAGCAAACTCGCATTCTTCCTGCGGTGGGGCAGTTGCCGAAGCACGCACGAGTCTAACGGCGCTCCGAGTGTGCACCACCTGCGCCGGCACCTTACGTTCGGTGCCGTCGGCAGTGCCAGTAGACGCGGGACGCCGCCGTGTCTGCCGTCCACGTCGGCGCGCTCTCCTGCCTCTGGTGCCTGCTCCGGTTGTGCGCTCGCGCGGCCTTTTCTACGATGACGGTGGATCTTGACGCGGTTCTGCCAGTAGCCGCCTTTGTACTCGCGGGTGAGCGCGTTGGCCTGTCGTCGCGCCGCCCTCGCTGCGAACGGAGGCTTGGCATGACCGCCGCCCTGACCGGCCTGTCGGCCGCTTGTCGTCGTCGTATCGAGAAGTTCCCCGCGGCGACCCGGGGACCACATGAACGATGAACCGGATCCCGCGCTCGCGTTCGACCTCGCCTTCGAGACGGCCGCCGCACGTGGCCTGCGCCGCTACGTGTGGCTGGTCGCCCAGGAACTCGGCCTGCGCGGCAGTCCGTATTACCTGCAGTTGGACACCCCGTTGAGCGCTTATGTGGCACTGGATCGCCGCATCCGCGAGCTGCCCACCAGCGACCTGGCGCTGACCTGGGACGAGCGGGAGGGCTGGACCCTGGCGGTGGAGTCCGTCTGCGGGGATGACCTGCTGCCGCTCGCCTACCTCCGCGCGGACCTGCTGCCGGCGCCGCACGTCGTCGCCGCATTCGCGCGCCGGCCCCTCGCCGGCCCAGAGGAACTCTTGCCACGGCCGCGCGGTGGCACGTCCGGCATCCTCGACCGGCTCGCCGCCTACGCCCTGCCTCCGGTCGACGGGGAACCCGGCCGTTGACCACTCGCATCGCCACTCGCGTTCCCCGGCAGGAGGGTTGATCGCCGATGACCCATGTGCCCGGTGCCGGCGTCGGTCACTGTCACCTCCCGCAGGCGCGGACGTGGAGCGACCCGGCTCTGCACATCGCCGCCCGTGAGGTGAAGCCCGGAGTGGTGTTGCTCGCCGCGCACGGGGAGCTCGACCTGCAGACCTCGCGGCTGCTCACACAGGCGCTGCTGGCACACGCGAGCGTCCAGGTCATCCTCGATCTGGCCGGCATCACCTTCTGTGATGTCGCCGGCGCGCGTGTGCTCGAAGCGGTCGGCGTTCGTCAGGGTTACCTCGCCGTTGTGGTGAGCACGGCGGTGCGGCTGGTGCTGGACGCCACCGGCATCGCCCCGTCGGTGCGCCAGTACGCATGGCTCGCGCACGCCCTCGCCGAAACCTGAGTCGAAGCCGCCCAGTTTTGGGAACATCGGCACGCTCAACCGCGTTGGTCAGAACGCCAGGCGCGAAACCTGGGCCTTGCGTGACAGCAGAGTGTTGCGGAGGTGATGATGGTGGCACTGCCTGCAGTTCGGTCGTCAAGCGCGATGGACCGCTGGGACCCGTTCCGTGAGTTCGAGGACCTCTACAGCCGGATGAATCGCTTGCTGGAGTCCGTCGCGGGGCGGTTCGACCCCGAGTGGCGCGCGTGGTCGCCGATGGCCGATGTGTCCGAGACCGACGATGCCTACCTGGTGGAGATCGAGGTTCCCGGCATCAAACGGGAGGACATCGCGGTCGACCTGGTCGGCCGCGAGCTGACCGTTACGGGTGAGCGCAAGGAGACGGAGCGCCAAGGCTGGTTCCGCCACCGCACGCGCAGGACGGGTCAGTTCCGCTACAGCGTGACGCTGCCGCACGACGTCGACGCCGACCGGATCGACGCGAGCCTCGTCGACGGTGTGCTGACCGTGCGCGCACCGAAGAGCGACACCGCCAAACCGCGGCGGATCACCGTTTCCGGAGGCTGAGTTCGGGCGGGCGCGGCTTGCCGGGCCGCGCCCGCCTGTCCGGTTCACACCCGCCGTGTCGGCGGCGGCTGTGCGGAAGCCATGATCGTTGTGGCGACTCGTGGGAGAACCCGTGAACGCTGCCGAGCTGACCCTTGCCCAGGAACTCGCCGAGGTATCTCGGTTGGTGGAGGACGACGATGTGGCCAGTGCGCTGCAGCGGTTCCTGGAGCGGATCACCCGCACGGTGCCCGGTTGTGATCGCGCGGCCGTCGCGGTGCGAGAGCGCCGCGTCGAGTTCGTCGCCGCGCACGGACCCCGGGCCGGCGAGGTGACCGGGCTGCCGTCGCAGGACGGACCGATCGCCGAGGCGCTGCAGTTCCGGGAGCCGCGCTACCTGGCCGACACCCGCACTGATGCACGGTGGCCCGGGCTCGGTCGCCGCCTGGCCGAGGCGGGCTGCCGCAGTTGCCTGGTGCTGCCGCTGCCACGGCAGCGCACGCCGGCCGCCGCCCTGGTGCTGTATGCGCGGCAACCGCAGTGCTTCGGAGACACGGCACAGGACGTCGCGCTGCTGCTGGCCCTGCATGCGGGCGTGGTGTTCGACAACGCGCAGCTGTTCCACGACAGTCGGCGGCTCATCGACCAGCTCAACGCCGCGTTGCGCACCCGGCAGCTCATCGGGCAGGCGCAGGGGTTGCTGATGCGTCAGCTGAACTGCGACCAGGAGCGTGGGTTCGCCTTGCTCAAGGGCGCTTCGCAGAACACCAACACCAAACTGCGCGATGTGGCCTCGGCGCTGGTCGCCGCACACGACAACGGGGAACTGCCCGCGATGATCACCAAGTTCGGTGTCGACGATGCGGCGCCGTGACTCAGGAACTGCGCTGCCGTCTCCCGTGCGGGTGAGGAACGCCGCCTGCTCCGTCCACTCCAGACGCGTTCCGGGACCCGCGCCTCGCGGCTCCGCTGTCGCCGGTCATCCCCTATGGACAGAAGCCCGGCTCGTTCTGGCGTCACCTCGATGTAGCACGACCGGTACTCGAGCTCGTCGGCAGTAACATCCGCGGTCCTTACGGGTGCTGCGCTCCCCCGCGCGGTCGACGTTCACGACGCCGTGGCGCTTGGCAGCAACTCCGGGCAACCTTCGGAGATGTACCGGCGGTCGTACTCGAAATGCCAGTACTCGTTGTCGTACCGGCGGCACCAGCCAGCCGTGCGGCCGTGCGTCTGCACCCACTGCGCCGAGGCGTAGGGCTGCACGTCCACGGCGATTCCCTTGACGTGCATGGACTTCTCGGGTGGCAGTACGTACCGGGAGGCCAGTTCAGCCGTGCCGAACCGCCGGACGGCGTCGTCGAACTCCTGCTGTTGCTGTCGCGCGCTGCGTTTGCCGTCGTTGAGGCACAGGTGAATGCCTTGCCGCGCCGCGGCGGTTCGCAGGCGGTTCCACGCGGCGAGCACGTCGGCACGAAGGCCCCGCGGCGGCTCGTCGACATAGCGATCATCCGGTGCGCAGGCCGGTCCGGTGTCCGCGCCCACCACCTCGTCGAGCAGGACCGCCGGCTGCCCCGCGACCTGCTCGTAGGCCAAGGCCCACCTCCCGGCCGCGCCCAGTGTGGCCACGCCCGTCACCGCGAGCGCCACGGCCCCCATCGCGACGAACGCCCAGCGCCTCGAAGCGGACGCGCGCACGGCGTCATTCACCGGGCGCCAGCGTGGCAGCGAGGATGCGGGCGGTGTCGGCGATCAGCACGTCGTCCCACGCCGCGTCCTGCACGTGCTTGGTGGTCAGCACGCTCAGCACGATCGGGGTCCCGGTGCCGGTCCACGCGATGCCGACGTCGTTCGCCGTGCCGTAGGACCCGGAACCGGTCTTGTCTCCGAGCTCCCAGTGCTGTGGCAGACCGGCGCCGAACCGTTGAGCGCTCGTGGTGTTGGCCTTGAGCCACCCGGTCAGCCGGTCGCGGTCGCCGGGGCGGAGCGGGTGGCCGAGCACCAGGCGCGCGTAGTCGCGTCCGATCGCGCCCGGTGTGGTGGTGTCGCGCGGGTCGTCGGGGATTGCGGTGTTCAGCTCGGTCTCGTACCGGTCCAGTCGCGTCCACTGGTCGCCGATCGAACGGCAGAACGCCGTGACGCCGCCCGGGCCGCCGATCCGCCGCAGCAGCAGGTTCCCCGCGGTGTTGTCGCTGTAGCAGATCGCCGCGGCGCACAGGTCCCCGACGCGCATACCCGTGCCGACGTGGTCCTCGGTGATCGGAGAACCGTCCACCAGGTCGGCTCCGGTGTAGCGGACCAGCTGGTCGAGGTAGGCGGCGTCGCGGTCGCGCAGGATGGCCGCGGCCGCGAGCGGCTTGAACGTCGAGCACATCGGGAATCGTTCCCACGCGCGGTAGGCCACCGTGGCCCCGGTATCGGTGTTGAGGGCGTAGACCCCGAGCCGCGCGTCGTGCGCGCGTTCCAGCGCGCGCAACCGCTGGTGGACCGGCCGCAGCGCTGCCGACGCGGGCCGCTCGGTGAGGGAACCGGCGGTCAGCAGGGCACCCGCGGACACGGCAACACCGGCACGCAGGAGGGAACGACGGGACAGGGGACGGGGCATCAACGACTCCAGGGTGGTCTCGAGAGGTTCGGACCAAGCAAAGCAGCGCCACGACACTCATGTCCAAGAGCTATCCGTGAAGCACCCATACCCTTTTGATATGCATGGGGGATGGACCTGGTCGCACATCTCGAGGCGTACGTCGCCGTGGCCGAGGAGGGCAGCTTCTCCAAGGCCGCCGACGCGCTCTACCTCGCACAGCCGGTGCTCAGCCGGCGGATCAAGGTCCTCGAACAGCATCTCGGCGGCGAGCTCTTCGACCGGTCCCGGCGGCAGATCACCAGCACGGACCTTGGCGTCCAGCTGCTGCCGTACGCCAAGGACGTGCTGAGTCGCATCGACCACCTCCGGCAGGTGGCCAGGACAGCGCTGGCCTCGGCCGCGCACACAGTGGGCGTGCCGCCGGACTCCGATCCCGCCGCGCTGGCGCGCGTCATCCGCGCCGGAACGCAGCGCGGCGTGACGATCAGCGTGCGGGAGCTGCCCGCCGACGACCGGGCGAGCGGCCTGGCGGACGGCTCGCTGGCGTTCGCGTTGCTGCGGGTGGCGCCGGAAACCGCGTCCTACCGGGTGCCGCTCGGTCTCGCGACGGCACGTCCGTGGGGGCGCCGGTCCGTGCATCTGGACAGCCTGCGGCCCCGGCGCGGTGCGGGCGACGACCCGCCGCCGATCCTGATCACCGCCGAGGACGACGTCGGGTTCGCGGCGGAGCGGTTCGACAAGGCGGCCGCGCGAGCGGGCTTGGCGGCGGGCCGCGTGCGTCGTGGCGAGGCGACCGCCACCGCGGTGGCCGAGACCCTCGCGGGGCGCGCCGGGCTGCTGTGCACCAAGCCGTTCGCGCTCCGCCACGGCCTCGCGTGGGCACCGCTGGCCGACTCGGCATTGCACCGGGGGTACGAGCCGGCAACGGCACCTCGCGCGGCCGCCGCGCTCGACTGGCTGGCACCGCTGGTCGCCGACGCGATCGGCGCTGCCGGCACGAGTCGTGGCCCGGCCGTGGCGGACGGACCCGACCCGCGGGCCCGATTGGCGACGCGCGGATGACGCCCGACCGTCCGGCCTACGTGGCGGCCACCGCCGACCAACTCGCCGTCGCCGAGTCGATCGCCGAGCAGTGGCAGCGCGTGGGCGCCGTCGGGCACTTCCTCGCCCGCAACATCGACACCGGCGAGGAGCTCGGCTTCGACATCGACACACCCGTGCCGTTGGCGTCGGTCGTGAAGGTTCCGCTGGCGCTGGTCACACTGGACCGGGTCGCCGCGGGCGAGCTCGACGCGGCCATGCCGGTGACCATCGACCCGGACGGCAAGAGCATCGGCCCGACCGGAGTGTCCGCCTTCCGGTATCCCGCGACGCTGGCCGTCGGCGACCTGCTCTACCAGATGCTGACCGTCAGCGACAACGCCGGCGCCGACGCCTTGCTCGACCTTGTGGGCGGCGCTGACGCGGTCGACGAGCAACTGCGTGCCTGGGGCTGCCCGGGAATCCGCGTGCGACACCGTCTGCAGCGGATGTACGAGTGCGCTGCCGGGGTCGCCGGCGACGACTTCGGCCTCGCGCTGGAACTGGCCATCCGGGACGACGCGGCCGGGCAGCACTCCATCGAGACCCTGGATCCCGCCTACGCGAACGCCGCCAGCGCGGCGGCTCTCGTCGAGTTGCTCGAGCGAGTGTGGCTCGACCGGATCTCCAGGCCCGAGGCCACCGCCGAGCTGCGGCGGCTGATGGCCCTCCAGGTCTTCACCCAGCGGCTGTCGAGCGATCTGCGCTCGGACACGGTGCGCGTGAGCGGCAAGACCGGCACGTTCCTGTACCTGCGGCACGAGATCGGCGTGGTGATACCGGAAACCGGCGACCGCGTGGCGATCGCGGCGCTGACCCGCTCCCATCGCCGGGCCAACATCGCCCACGACATCGACCTGGCGATCGGTGCCGCCGCGCGCTCCGCGTTCGAGAGCCTGCGCCGTTAGCGATACCAGGCCCGCACGCCGATCAGGCCCGTGCTGCCGACGTCGATGTGCAGGCCGTCCTCGTAGCCCCCCGTGAGCTCCACCGGCTGCCACGGCCTGCCCTCCACCGGCGCGACCGACAGCGTGTCCCCGACCGCCGGTGTGCCGGCGCTGGTGTTGGTGTTGCGCCACATCAGGTTGGTCCGGGCGACCTCGCCCGCCCGCAAGGTCAGTGCTCGTGGTGGAGCGTCGAAGCCGTCGACCGTCGCGATCCCCGCGGAGCCGTGCTCGACGCGCACGTCCATCGGCTTGCCTGCCTCGTCGAGGAGGCGCAGCTGGGGGTAGCCCTCGAGCTGGTACGGCCGGTCACCGCAGTTGGTCAGCGTGAGGCCCAGCACTCGCAGACCCATCGCCGCCTCGTCGATGCCGACCGTGACCCGGACCCCGGTCTCCGGGCACGCCTCGGCCGGCGGTGTCGGCACCGGAGTCCGGACCGGGT
The DNA here is from genome assembly GCF_042685745.1 of Prauserella oleivorans. Taxonomy (NCBI): domain Bacteria; kingdom Bacillati; phylum Actinomycetota; class Actinomycetes; order Pseudonocardiales; family Pseudonocardiaceae; genus Prauserella; species Prauserella oleivorans. The sequence continues at coordinate 1,099,155 of NZ_JBHUNT010000001.1, forward strand.
CGATCGGTTCCGGTGCGGAGGTGCACGCCCCGGCGATCAGCAGTGTCAGCAGCCCGTACCCCCAGCGACGTTTCACCGGGCCATTGTCTCCCTGCGCACGCGGGTCCTAGCCGGCGGAGGCGACCTTGCGGACTTCCACGAGGTTGTCGGAGTAGACCCCGGCGTTGCCGAGTGTGCAGTGCCGGTCGGCGGTGATCGAGTTGACCGTCGACCCGCTCGCTTTGTTCTGCCAGTGTCCCACGTTGGCCATGACGACTCCGGGGATGAGGCCGTCGTCCAGCACAGCGGGTCCTTCGAACCCGCCACGGTCGTTGAACACCCGCACCACGTCGCCCGCGGCGACGTCCCGTTCGGCGGCGTCGGCCGGATGCAGGAACACCCGTTGCTCGCCCTGCACCGACTTCTTGTCCTCGGCGTTGCCGTACTGGCTGTTGAGGAACGCGTGCGGCTTGGGTGAGACGATGCTCAGCGGGTACTTCTTCGCCAGCTCCGGGCTCGAGTCGGGCGACTCGAACGGCGGAACGTAGTCCGGCAGCGGGTCGACGGGGTCGCCGGGCTGCATCCCGTCGTACATCGAGCGCCACACGGGGACGACGAAGTTGCCGTTCTCCGCCAGTGAGGACTTGAATTCGCACTTGCCCGACGGCGTCGGGAAATTGCCCTCCGCGTGCGGCGCGCGGGTGTCCGGGCTGCCGACGTTCAGCCGTGCCCAGCCGGTCTCCTTCAGCTGCTCGAAGGTGATGCCCTGCAGCGCCGGGGCGTCCCAGTCGTGGAAGTCGAGGAGCATCTGCTCGTCGGTGCGGTCCCAGTAGTCGTCGTCGAAGCCCATCGTCTTCGCCAGCCGTCGGAACAGCTCGACGTTCGGGACGCACTCGCCGGGCGGCTCGATGGCGGGCTGGTTCAGCGAGATGTAGAGGTGGCCCCAGGTGACCATGATGTCGAGCTGCTCCGCCTGCATCGTGGCGGGCAGCACGAGGTCGGCGAATCTGGCGGTGTCGGTGATGAAGTGCTCGCTGACCACGGTGAACAGGTCCTCGCGCCGCAGGCCCGCCATGATCTTCGCCTGAGCCGGGGCCTGGGACACCGGGTTCGAGTTGTAGACGAACAGCGACATGATCGGCGGATCGAGGTCCAGCTCACCGGTCAGCGCCATGCCGAGGTCGAGCTCGTTGACCACCCGCGTTCCTTCGGGAATCCACTCGGGCATGCAGATCTTGTCGAACCTGGTGGGGAACTCCCAGATCGGCATCTCCATCGTGCCGCCGCCGACATGCCGCCACGCGCCGACCAACGCGGGAAGGCAGGTGATGGCGCGGATGGCCTGGCCGCCGCCTCGGCTGCGTTCCAGCGCGACACCCTGCCGGATGGCGGCGGGCTGGGTAGTCGCGTACTCGCGGGCGAGGGTCCGGATGTCCTCGGCCGGGATGCCGGTGATCTCCTCGACGCGCTCGGGCGGGTACTTCGCGGCGCGTTCGGCGAGTTCGTCGAAACCGACCGTGTACCGCTCGACGTAGTCGGTGTCGGTGAGTCCCTGGGCGATGATCTCGTGGATCAGTCCCATGGCCAGTGCGCCGTCCGTGCCCGGCCGGATGGGGATGTGCCAGTCGGCCTGGCGGGCCGTGCGGGTCCGCACCGGGTCGATCACGACGATCTTGGCGCCGTTCTCCTTGCGCGCCTGGAGCAGGAACGGCCAGCCGTGCAGGTTCGTACTGGTCATGTTCATGCCCCACACGATGATGTACTTCGAGTGGGCCATCGATTCGATGTCGAGTCCGCCGGTGCCGCCGACGGTCATGTGCCACGCCGTCGAGGAACCCGACTCGCAGTAGGTCTTCTCCGCGACCGACGCCCCGAGGCGGTTGAAGAAGGCGTCGCCGGAGGTCAGCCCGTTCAGCACGCCCTGATGTCCGAGGTAGGCGTGCGGCATGATCGCCTGGCTGCCGTACTGCTCGATGATCGACGTCCAGCGCTGCTTGATCTCCGCCAGCGCCTCGTCCCAGGTGATGCGCTCGAATTCCCCGGCGCCTTTCGCGCCGACCCGCCGCATCGGGTAGAGCAGGCGGTCGGACTGGTAATGGTGCTCGGGAAAGTTCTTGAGCTTCACGCACAGGCCACCCTTGGTCATCGGATGGTCCGGGTCGCCCTTGACATCGACGAGCTTGCCGTCCTTGACGTGGTAGAGCATCGCGCACGTATCCGGACAGTCGTGCGGACACGCGCCACGGACGATCTTCAGTTCGGTGCCGGCGCTACCGGCCTCGGTCGTGAGCGTCATCAGGTGGACTCCTCCGAGAGGCGCGGACATTCGTTGCCCATCGGCCGGAGAGCCGAATGAGCACTCTCAGGAAGCTCCTGTGCGATTACGTGGCCATTGCTCCGGGATGAAGGAATGTAACCTCACGGATTGTCACGCGACGCTGCGTCGTTCGGGTTATCGGCGGTGAATGGGGGTAAAAGGAAACAGGGTGAAGCGCGGGTATTTCGCGTGGGTAAAGCGGCGAGAATTGCTGGGTCAGCGCGACCGCAGCCCACGCAGCAGCCGGACCGGCAGGCTCCACCGAGCCGGGCGGGCGACCTCACCGGTCAGGTTCTCCTCGGCCCGGTCCAGCAGGTCCTCCAGCAGCGCGTCGTGCAGCGGGCGGTACAGCAGCGGCCACGTCAGCCGCGCCTTTCCGTGGACGCGCATGGCGATCAGGTGCCGGAGCACCGAGCCGTCGCCGTCCGGCAGCGCGGTGAACTCGTGGAAGCCGTCGAACCCGCCGGGTGGGTCGAACGAGGACAGCGTTTCCACGGCGGCATCGGCCGGCCGGCGACGGCGCACGGCAGCGGGGATCCGCGGCAGCAGCCGCATCGACCCCGCGTACGGCGCGAGCTCTGCCCGCGAGCGCGGGAATGCCGCTGGGCAGGCGCGGGGCTACGCCCCGGCAGCGCAGCACGTAGTCGCGCACCAGGTTCTCTCGTCCTGCTGCCCGAGGTGCCCGAGGCGCAGCTGCGCTCGGCCGCGCTCGACGCCGCGTGCGCCGCCTTGGGCCTGCCCCCGGAACAGGCGTAGCGGAAAGCGATTTCCCACCACCGCGTCCTGTGTGGACTCGGTTGGCGTTGAAAGACCTCTCAGGACGGCGTTTCTAGTCTGACCGCCGCCGTTGCGCGCACTGGTGTGCAACGCCCGGACACAGGTCGTCTCCGGGACGCGCTACGTCGACGGTTACGAGGCAGAGCGGTGCTGATCCGGCGGAGGAAGGGCGTCGGCGGTACACCACGTCGAAGCTGTGCAACGTGCTCACCGCGTACGAGATGGACCAGGTGTTCGGAGGCGGCGGGCGGATCAGTGCCAACGCGTTCGACCCCGCCTTCATGCCGGGTACCGGACTGGCGCGGAACTACAAGCCCGTGTTCCGGTTCGCGTGGAAGTACTTGATGTCGGCACTGACGCTGTTGCCACGCAACTTCCACACGACGCGCACGTCCGCCCGGGGCGCTGGCCTACCTCGTCGCGGATCCGGAACTCGACGGCGTCAGCGACAAGTACTTCCAGGGCCGCCGGCAGATCCGGTCGTCGGCGGAGTCGTACGACTGGGGCAAGGCCGCCGGGCTCTGGCGCAGCAGCGCGGAACTGGTCGGGACGGCCGAACTCGTCGACGGCCGGTGACCGGAATGGCGGACACGGCGACGGGAATGGCCGACACGGTGACCGGAGCGGCAGACACGGCTACCGGAATGGCGGACACGGCGACGGGAACGGCAGACACGGCGACGGGAACGGCGGACACGGCTACCTGGGCGGCGGACACGGCGACCGGAGCGGCGGACACGGCTACCGGTCAGGGAGGGCGTCCAGCTTGCGTTCCAGCAGCGCCCGCTCACGCTCGTTGCCGCACAGCTTCGCGGCGCGTTCGAGTTCCGTGCGTGCCTCGCCGGGACGGCCCATACGGGTGAGCAGTTCCCCGCGCACGCTCGGCAGCAGGTGCGAGCCGGCCAGTGACCCGGCGGCCACCAGGTCGTCCACGATCGGCAGTGCCGCCGCCGGGCCGTGGGCCATCGAGACGGCCACGGCCCGGTTGAGGTCGACCACGGGCGACGGCGCGAGCCGGCCGAGCGCCTCGTAGAGCAGCACGATGCGTTCCCAGTTCGTCGCCTCGACCGACGGGGCCACGGCGTGGCACTCGGCGATCGCCGCCTGCAGGCCGTAGGCGCCCAGGCCGCGCCCGAGCTGCGTCGCCCGCTCCAGCGCGGCCCGGCCCCGGCGGATGGCCGCGCGGTCCCAGCGGCGACGGTCCTGGTGCTCCAGCAGCACCGGCTCGCCGTCCGGCCCGGTCCGAGCCGGAAACCGCGCCGCGGTCAGCTCGAGCAGAGCCAGCAGGCCGTGGACCTCGGGTGCGTTGGGCACCAGCCGGGTCAGCACGCGCGCGAGGCGCTGTGCCTCACCGGCGAGGTCACGCCGGATCAGATCGTCACCCGAGCTGGCCGTGGAGCCTTCCGTGAAGATCAGGTAGACGACGTTGAGCACCGATCCGAGCCGTTCGGCACGCTGCTCGGGCGGTGGCACCTCGAAGGGCACCCGCGTTGCTCCCAGCGTCTTTTTCGCCCGGGTGATGCGCGCCTGCACGGTGGCGGTCGGCACGAGGAACGCCTTGGCGATCTCGTCGCTCGTCAGACCGCCGACCACGCGCAGCGTCAACGCGATCCGCGCCTCCCGCGACAACACCGGGTGGCACGAGATGAACATCAACGCGAGCACGTCGTCGTCGATCTGGTCGGGGTCCCACAGCACGTCGTCGCCATCCCGGGCCGGGTCGGCCGGCGCGCTGCCGGTGACCACGCCGCCCTCGCCCAGGTCGTGAGCCAAGGCCGCGTACTTCTCGTCGAGCGCGGAGCGTCTGCGGAACGTGTCGATCGCGCGCCGTCTGCCGACGGTGAGCAGCCACCCGGCGGGGTTGCGCGGCACGCCCTCACGCGGCCAGTTCACAAGTGCCTCGGCCAGCGCCTCCTGGGCGAGGTCCTCGGCCAGCGCGAAATCGCCGGTGTAGCGCGCGAGCGCACCGACGATCCGCGCCGACTCGATCCGCCAGACGGCGGCGACCGACTCGCGGCCGCCGCCGCCCGCCGTTCCGGCTACAGCTGGCCGGTCGCCTCGCGCCACGCGCGCTCCTTCTGAATCCACTCGTTGTCCTGCGGGAACTCGTCGATGGTGGTGACGCGGCGGATCTCGGTCTTGAAGCCGGGGCCCGCGGCGGGCAGCCGCTTGGCCCACTCGACGGCCTCCTCCTTGGAGGCGACGTTGAGGATGTAGAAGCCGCCGAAGAGCTCCTTGGTCTCGCCGTACGGGCCGTCGCTGACCACCGGCGGGTCGGCCGAGTAGTCCACGACCACGCCCTCCTCCGCGTCGTCGAGCCCCTCGGCCGCGAGCAGCACGCCTGCCCGGATCAGCTCGTCGTTGAACCGGCCGACGGTCTCGATCATCTTGTCGTGGTCTACCTCGCCCATGGCGGCGTAGGCCTCGTCGGTCGCGCGCATGATCAGCATGTACTTCACGGTCGTTCTCCCAGGTTTCCGGCTCCCCTCGGAGCCTCTCACCCCAAGGTCGAACGGGGAACGCCGCCGATCGACACGCGCGCGAAGTTTTTTTTGGACGGCTTTCCGGCCGGAACGACGAAGGCCCGGCCACCTCTGGGCGGCCGGGCCTTGGTCATCACACCCTGCGGTGCTTACTTCGCTTCGTAGTACGCCTTCTCGATGCGCTCACCGATGTTGGCGTCGACGTTGCGCCAGTACTCGAACGCGCGGGAGAGCACCGGCTCCACCACGCCGTCGGCGAGGTGACCGGCGACCGTCTGCACCAGACGCTCCCGCTGGGCGTCGTCGAACACCTCGCGGACCAGCGTGCCCGCCTGGGAGAAGTCGTCGTCCTCCGGGTGCAGGCTGTACGCGCTGCGCACCATCTCGCCGTCGGCCTCCCAGCCGTCCTCGACCGGGCCGGTCTCGTCGGCGTACGGGCGGCCGTAGGAGTTGGGCGCGTAGACCGGTGCCGTGCCGCTGTGCTCGAAGGTCATGTGCCCGTCGAAGGTGTAGGAGTTCACCGGCACCTTCGGCTTGTTCACCGGCAGCTGCAGGTAGTTCGTGCCGATGCGGGCGCGCTGGGCGTCGGCGTAGGCGAAGACCCGGCCGAGCAGCATCTTGTCGGGCGAGACACCGATGCCGGGCACGAGGTTCGACGGCGCGAACGCCGCCTGCTCGATCTCGGCGAAGAAGTTCTCCGGGTTCCGGTTCAGCGTCATGGTCCCGACCTTGATGAGCGGGTAGTCCTTGTGGGACCACACCTTGGTCAGGTCGAACGGGTTGACCCGGTAGGTCTTCGCCTCGGCGTAGGGCATCACCTGGACATACAGCGTCCAGCTCGGGTACTCGCCGCGCGCGATGGCCTCGGCGAGGTCACGCCGGTGGTACTCGGCGTCCTTGCCGGCGAGCCGCTCGGCCTCCTCGCCCGACATCGACTCCACGCCCTGGTTGCTCAGGAAGTGGTACTTCACCCAGAACTTCTCGCCCTCGGCGTTGATCCACATGTAGGTGTGGGAGCCGTAGCCGTTCATGTGCCGCCACGTCTTGGGCAGGCCGCGGTCGCCCATGAGGTAGGTGACCTGGTGGGCCGACTCGGGGTTGAGGGTCCAGAAGTCCCACTGCATGTTGTGGTCGCGCAGACCCGTGCCGGGCATGCGCTTCTGCGAGCGGATGAAGTGCGGGAACTTCATCGGGTCACGCAGGAAGAACACCGGCGTGTTGTTGCCGACGATGTCGTAGTTGCCCTCGGTGGTGTAGAACTTCAGCGCGAATCCGCGGACGTCGCGCCAGGTGTCGGGCGAGCCCTGCTCCCCGGCGACGGTGGAGAAGCGGGCGAGCATCTCGGTGGTGGCGCCCTTCTGGAACAGGGCGGCCTTGGTGTAGCGGGAGACGTCCTCGGTGGTCTCGAACACGCCGAACGCGCCCGCGCCCTTGGCGTGCGGGTTGCGCTCCGGGACGCGCTCGCGGTTGAAGTGCGCGAGGGTCTCGACGAGCCGGACGTCGTGCAGCAGCAACGGTCCGTTGCTGCCGATGCTCAGCGAGTTGCGGTCGCTGACGGCCGGGGCGCCGCTGTCCAGCGTCGAGGCCGTGTGGTCGCTTGCTCCCTGGGTGTGGGTCAAGGCGATCTCCTTCTAGGTTCCGGGTGTGGATTGGCAACGGGGGCAGTAGCCCCAGTAGAGGACCTCCGCCGTCTCGACGCGGAAGCCGTGGTCGTCGCTCGGTTGCAGGCACGGTGCGGCGCCGATGGCGCAGGAGACATCGACGACGGCACCGCAACCGCGGCAGACGAGGTGGTGGTGGTTGTCGCCCGCGGCGACCTCGTACCGCGCGGGCGATCCCGCGGGCTCGAGCCGTCGGACGATCCCCGCGTCCGTGAACGCGTGGAGGATGTCGTACACCGCCTGGGTCGACACATTCCCGAGCCGGTCGCTCACCCCGGCCCGAATCGACTCCGCATCGGAGTGGGGCGTTGCCTCCACCTCGGCGAGCACGGCCAGGCGGGGGCGGGTGACCCGCAGCTTCGCCTGCCGGAGCATCTCGAGGTGGGTGGTTGACACGTCTACGACGGTACGCCTTTTCTGGATTGATTCCAGAAAACTGCCGAGTGAGTCGCGCCACTCGGCGCTGACCAGTGGTTTTGCTTCCGGATGGTCAGAGCGGCCCGAACATCGTGTGCGGGTCCGCGTCGGGGTCGAGCTCCGCGGGGACGTCCGGCAGCTCGCGCTCCTCGTACCGGAAGTGCGACTCCATGATCGGCGCGATGCCGTCCACGTGGGACATCAACTCGGACGCAGGCACCGACCGGTCGAGCGCCTGCTCCAGCTGCCCCAGCAGCAGGGCGACCAGCTGGTGGTCCTCCGCGAGCTTCGCGATCGTGTGCCGCAGGGCCGGATAGCGCACGGACAGCTCCATGCTTGACGCGGTCCGCCACCGGCACGCGACGCTGCGCTCGCCCTATCCCGCTGCCCGGAGCGCCGGGAGCACCTCCTTGCTCAGCAGCTCGACCGACCGCAGCGCGTGCTCCACGGGCATCCCGGCCCAGTGCGTGCGCAGGATCAGGTGGTCGGCACCCAGCTCGTCGCGCCACGGCAGCAGGGCACGGACGCAGTCTTCCGGAGAGCCCACCACGAACCGTTGCCGTGCGAGGTCCTCATACGGCATGTCGAACGACTCGCGGTCCGGCATCACGCGGTCCTGGCCCCAGCGGGCGTACGTGCGGTACTTGCCCACGAGGTAGGGGCCGGCCAGCTCGATGGCGGTCGCGCGATCCTTCGCGCAGAAGATCTCTCGCATCGCGGGTTGCTCCGCGGGCGCCGGCCGGCCGTGTGCTGCCGCCTCGGCCCGGAACAGCTCCGTCTGCCTGCGCACCGTGTCAATCGTCGCGTGCGGGTTGATCATCCACGTACCGGTCAGCCGCGCGGCGCGGCGTACCGCACCGTCGCTGTTGGCCGCCATCCAGAGGGCCGGCCCGGGCCGCTGCACGGGCAGCACGCCCAGCCGCGCGCCGTCGAGCCGGCACCACGGCAGGTCGGCGTCCACGGCCTCGCCCGCCCACAGCCGCGTCACGATGTCGAGATTCGCCTCGAACCGCCGCACCTTCTCCTCGGGTGGCACGCCGAACGCCGCGTACTCGACCTCCCGGTAGCCGAGGCCGACCCCGAAGATCAGCCGCCCGCCGGTGACGACATCGAGCGCGGCGTAGTTCTCCGCCACGTCGACCGGGTTCTGCAGAGCGAGCAGCAGAATGCCCACGCCGACGCGAAGATCACCCGCCTCGGCCGCCAGCCGCGCCAGGTACGGCAACGGCTGGATGTGCGTGACACCCTCGCTCAGGTAGTGCTGCCCCGCGAACACCGAGTCCCAGCCACCGTCGCGGGCCGCTCGCAAAAGGCTCAGCTGCTCGGCCAGCGCCTGCCGCTGGTCGGTGCCGGGCTCCTGCTGGTTGGTCAGGAAGATGCCGAACCGCACGATCTCACCTCGCCGCTCTGGCCAGCGTGGCCCTCGCCCTGTTGACGATGGGCGGATCGACCAGCTTGCCGTCCAGCAACACCACGGACTCCCCTCGCCGAGCCGCGTCGTCGAACGCGGCGAGTACCGCGTTCGCGTGTTCGGTCTCCGCCTCGGTGGGGGTGAACACGCGGTGCACCCCGGCGAGCTGGGCGGGGTGCACGCACGCCTTGCCCCCGAAGCCGAGCGAGCGGGCCAGCCGCGCCTCGGCCTCCAGCGCCGCGTCGTCGTGCACGTCGAGGTGGACGACGTCGAACGGCGGCCGGATGCCGGCGGCGACCGAAGCGAACACCAGCGTGGAGCGGGCGTGCAGCAGCTCCTGACCGTCGGCCCTGACCTCGAGGTTCGCCTCGGCCGCCAGGTCGGCACCGCCGAGCATCAGTGCGGCCACCCGGGGGTGTGCCGCCGTCTCGTAGGCATCCCGCACCCCGGCGGCAGTCTCGACGAGCGCGATCACCGGGAGGCCCTCGTCGCCGAGCGCGGTGAGCGCCGAGGGCGTCGCCTTCGGCACCATGAGCCCGTCGGGTGCGATCTCGGCCAGCGCGGCGAGGTCGGCCTCGGCCCACTCGGTGCCCGGCGCGTTGATCCGCACGAAACGCAGCGCCCGGCCCCGCTGGCGCGCGAACACCTTGGCGATGGTGTCCCTCGCCGCCTCTTTCTCGGCGGGAGGCACCGCGTCCTCGAGGTCGGCGACCACGAGATCGGCGGCCGAGTCCAGTGCCTTGGCAAGCTTGAGCTCGTCCTTGCCGGGCGCGAACAGCAGCGAGCGCACGGCCTCCAGCGGAAGTGTCATCCCCGCACCGCCGAGAGGAAACCGAGCCCGGACTGCTGTCCGAGCGTGGTCACCGCGTCCTCGAGTCCGCGCACGTCGTCCGCCCGCAGGGCGAGCCCGGCGTTGGCGCGGTACTTGCCGCGGACGTCGTCCTCGGTCAGCGGGTTCTCCGTGCTGCCCCGCTGGTACCGGAGTTCGGCCTCGAACGTCCGGCCGTCGGCGGTCTCGACCCGCACCCCGCCGCCGAACGCGTCGGGCCGCGGCGAGTACTCGCGGGTCTCGTAGCCCACCCGCGGGGTCAGCGCGAGCACCGCCTCGTCGGTGATCGCGTCGGCGGTGAAGCTGGCGACCTCGACACTGCCGCGCACGAGCAGGCTCGCGAGGCAGTAGGGCAGGCTGAACTTCGCGTCGTAGGGCGTGCGCGGCCGCACCTTGTCCGCGGCCGGTTCGAGCACCAGGTCCACGCCGGTCTTGTCGGTGTAGGCGACGATGCGCGCCACCTCATCCGGCCGGATCGGGTTCTCCCGGAGCACCTTGGCGAGCGCGTCCACGGGCGCGTGCGTGTAGTGGCAGGCCGGGTAGGGCTTGTAGGCGATCTGCGGTGTGTTCCACTCGGAACCGAGGCCGGCGAGCCCGGGCGCCAGGTCCACCTCCACGCCCGCGAGGTAGGTGGCGTAGAAGCCGCGCCTGCCTTCGAAGACGGTCGCCGGTCCGGTGGCGCCGTGCGCGGCGAGCCGGGCCGCGGTGATGCCGGCCTGCGCGGCCCATCCCGGGTGCAGTCGCTTCGTGTCGGCTCCGTCGGCGAGGAACTCGAGCAGTCCCGACGCCATGCTGCCCGCGATGCCGAGCGCGTGCGCCGTGGCGGCCGCGTCCAGTCCGCGCGCGCGGGCCGCGGCGGCCGTCGCGCCGAATACCCCGCATACCCCGCTCGGGTGCAGGCCCCTGGCGTGGAAGACACCGCCCGCCGCGGCCCCGACGCGCGTGGAGACCTCGTTGCCCGCGACCACCGCGGCGAGCACGGTCGCGCCGTCGGCACCCGCCGCCTCACCGGCCGCGAGCGCGGCAGGCGTCACCGCGGCGCTCACGTGCACCACGGACTCGGCATGGGTGTCGTCGAAGTCGAGGGCGTGGCAGAGCACGCCGTTGACGAACGCCGCCTCGGCGGCGGGCAGCCCGTGTACCACCCCGATCCCCGTGGCAGGCCCGGTGCCCGCGCCCTCCTCCGCGCCGGAGACCACATAGGACGCCTCGGCCAGTGCCGAGGCGGCCAGTCCGCAGCCCAGGGTGTCGAGCACGTGCAGGCAGGCGGTCTCCGTGACCTCCTGTGGCAGCTTTTCCGCCCGCAGCCCCGAGGCGAACTCGGCGAATCGCTGTGCGGCCGTCTGTGTCGTCGTTGTCATGTCAGTCCTTTCCCACGCCCAGGAACGTCCGGCGTACTTCGTCGTCGGCCAGCAACTCCGAGCCGGCTCCGGTGTAGGTGACGCGACCGCGCTCGATCACGTAACCCCGGTCGCTGAGCTCGAGGCCCGACCGCGCGTTCTGCTCGATCATCAGGAAGGTCAGCCCGGCCGCGTCCCGCAGTGAACGCAGCTGCTCGAACACCTCACGTACCAGCAGCGGAGACAGGCCGACCGACGGTTCGTCCATCAGCACCAGCCGGGGTTGCAGCATGAGTGAACGGCCGATCTCCAGCGCACGCCGTTCGCCTCCGGAGAGCGTTCCGGCCTGTTGTGTCCGGCGGGCGGCGAGCTTGGGGAACAGGTCGAATACCTCGTCGATCCGGCGGCGGATCTTCGCGCGGTCGCGTTCGAGGTACATCCCCAGCTCGATGTTCTCGTACACCGTCATGGCCGGGAAGATCGCGGGCAGCTGCGGCACCAGCGCGATACCCGCCGTCAACAGCTGTTGTGGACCGTAGGCGGTGATGTCCTCGCCGTCGAACAGCACCGTGCCCTCGCGGACGTCGATCAGTCCGTAGAGCGCCTTGAAGATCGTCGACTTGCCCGATCCGTTCGGCCCGACCACACACACGATCTCGCCCTCGCCGACCGTGAGGTCCACGCCGTGCAGAATGTCCACGCCGCGGTAGCCCGCACGCAGGCCCCGCACGTCCAGCAACGGCGGCCGCGTCTGGTCGCCGTGGGCCGGGGCCGCCTCAGGCTCCGAGATAGGCATCGATGACCTCCTGGTTGGACTTGACCTCGTCGGGCGCTCCCTCGGCCAGCACGCGTCCCTGCTGGAGCACGACGATGCGGTCGGCCATGCCGAACACGAACCCGACGTTGTGCTCGACGATCACGAACGAGACGTTCTCCTCGCGGTGCAGCAGCCGCAGGTGCTCCGACAGCTCCGCGATCAGCGCCGGGTTCACGCCCGAGGTCGCCTCGTCGAGCATCACGACCTTCGGCCCCGGCATCATCGCCATCACCAGCTCGAGCAGCCGCTGCTGCCCACCGGAGAGGCTGCCCGCCTTCTCCTCCGCCAGCCCGCACAGGCCCACCAGGTCGAGCAGCATGGCCGCCCGGTCCCGGGCCGAGCGTTCCGGCGCCCGCAGCAGCCCGAACGGCGGCAGGCCGGTCCAGTCCCTGGCGAGAAGCACGTTCTCCGTGACGGTCAGCTCGCCGAACACCCGGGCGTCCTGGAAGGTCCGGGTGATCCCCATTCTGGCTACTGTGGACGGACGGCGCCGGGTGATGTCCTTACCGGACAGCCGGATCCGCCCGGCGTCCACGCGCTGTCCAGCCGAAAGGCAGCTCAGCAGCGTCGACTTGCCGGAGCCGTTGGGCCCGATGAGCCCGACGATCTCGCCTTCGTCGACGTGGAAGTCGACGCCGTCGAGTGCGACGAGCCCACCGAACCGGCAGGTGACGCCTTCGGCCGTGAGTAGCGCTCCCATCAGCGGTCCTCCTTCGCTGCCCGCCGGGCACGTGCGAGATGGGCACGGTCGGCGAGCGTGCCGACGATTCCCTTGCGCAGCGTCAGCACCACCACGATCAGGGCGGCGCCGAAGAACAGCAGGAACTCCTCGCCTTCGGTGCCCCACAACGTCTCGCGCAGCAGGACGAACACCGTCGCACCCAGTGCGGGGCCCCACACGGTGCCGAGCCCGCCGAGCGTGACCATGAGCGCGAGGTTGATGAGCAGGATGTCGCGGAACATGATCGCCGGGTCGATGAACGCCGTCTGGTAGGCCCACAGGCTCCCGATGAGCGCCGTGATGGCTCCGGAGACGCAGAACGCCGTCAGCTTCACCATCGTCGTGTTGATGCCGCGCGCCTCGGCCCCGATCTCGCTCTCCCGGATGGCGAGCATGCTCGCTCCCAGCTGCGACCGGCGCAGCCAGATCGTGCCAAGCACTACGGCCACGGCGATGCCGAGGAAGACGTAGTAGAACAGCGCCCGGTCGATCACGGACTCGAAGATGATGCCGCCCGAGCCGCCCGTGAAATCCCGGAACACCAGCGCGAGCTCACGCATCGCCATGAACGCGCCGAGCATCGCGATGGAGAAGTACACCCCGCGCAGGCGAAGCAGCGGGTAGCCGATCACCAAGGCGAACACCAGGCCGGCCACCGGCGCCAGCGGCACGGTGTACCAGAACGGCATGTCCACATGCGTCACGAGCAGGCCGGCCGTGTAGCCGCCGATGCCGAAGAACACGCCGTGTCCGAAGTCGACGTAGCCGGTGAAGCCGGAGATGATGTTCCAGCTCGATGTCAGGCCGATCCACATGAACACGGTGCTCAGCAGCAACAGCGCCGAGTTGTTCAGTCCGAACGCGGGCGTCACGAGCAGCGCCGCGAGCCCCGCGACGAAGAGCCCGGCCCGAAGCCGGGGATCGGCGAGGCGGGATGCGGGCAGCTCGCGCACCGGCGCGGCGGACAGGCGATCCGCAGCCTTCTGCCGTGGTGGGGTGCCGACCGTTGGGGTTCCGCTAGACACCGGCGGTCACCTGCTTTCCTCCACTGATTCCGTTGGGACGCACCACGAGCGCGACGACCACGAGGATGAACGCGGCGGCGATGCCGAGACCGGTTCCGACCGAGGGGACGTACGAGGCGAGGAACGTTTCGATGAGGCCGACCACCATCGCGGCCAGCACCGTGCCGGTCATCCGCCCGACGCCGCCGAGCACGACGATCGCGAACGCCTTCATCGTCAGCAGCGGGCCCAGGAACGGGTAGAAGCCCTGTGCGGACCCGAGCAGGGTTCCGCCGGCGAACACGAGTGCGAGACCGATGCCGAACGCGATCGCGTACACCGCGCCGATGTCGATGCCGACCACCCTGGCCGCGGCCTTGTTCTGCGACGCCGCCTGGATCGACCGGCCGACCCTGGTGCGGTTGAGCAACGCCCACGTGAGCACGAGGATCACCACCGCGCCGAGGAGCATCAACGCCCTCGGCGTCGGAATGGTGAGGCCGAACATGCTCACCACGTCGTCCGAGTAGCCGGTGGTGGTAACCCTCGGCGTGCTGCTGAACAGGTACAGCAGTACGCCCTGCGCGACGGCGCCGATGCCGAACGTCAGCAACAGCGACATCAGCGGCGGCTGCTCGACCACGCGGATCACCAGCGTTCGGCACAGTAGCCAGCCGAAGCCGAAACCGATGACCATGATCACCGGCAGTGCGAGCAAGGGGTCGATCCCGAGATAGTGGTGTGCCGACCACGCGAGGTAGGCGCCGATCAGCACGCATTCGCCGTGGGCGAGGTTGAGGACTCCCATCACGCCGAAGACGAGCGAGAGTCCTTGCGCGACGAGAGCATAGAACCCGCCGAGCACGATGCCGTCGAGCACGACCTGACTCAACTGGCCCATACGCACAACTCCTTTGTCAGTACGGGCGCGACGATGGCGCCGATGGGCTGGGTGCCCGTCATCGGGCGGCGGGAGCTACCGCTGCGACCACGGCTTCATGGGGACGATCTCCGCCGAGGCGTTCTCCTTGGGGGCGACCACGACCTGCTCGCCCTTGCCGTTCAGCTGGATGGTGAGCATGGGCCGGTCGACGTTCGCGCCCTTGAGTCCGCTCGGATGCTCCGGTCCCGCGTAGTCGATGTGGCCGTAGAAGGTGTCGACATCGAGTTCCAGGAGCGCCTTGCGCACGGCTTCGACGTCCACACTGCCCGCCTTCTCGATGGCGAGTTGCAGCGACAGTGCGACGGCGCTGCCGCTGGGCGGCATGTAGGAGGGTTCCTCGCCGTAGCGCTCGACGTACCGGCGCCGGTAGTCGGCGGCGGTACCGAAGTACTTGTCGGAGAACTGGGCCGAACCGTGCCACTGCGTCGGAGCCATGATTCCCTCCGTGGTGGCGGCGCCGAGCTGTTCGACGAAGCTCTGCTCCGTGGGTGCCTGCACCATCAGCAGGTACTTCGGTGTCCAGTTCATGCTGCGAATGGTCTGCACGGTGAGCACGCCCATCAGCGTGTGCCCCGCCTCGACGAGGACCTCCGGGTTCGCCCGGCGGAGCTGGGTCATCGCGCCGCGGATGTCGTTGGCGTCGGTGGGTACCCGCTGTGTGCCGACGACCCGGATGCCGAGCTCGCGGGCCAGCTTTTCCGTGGCCTCCTGGACGTCGACCATCGGAGCCTCGTCGGTGTGCAGGATGCCGATCGTCTTCACTCCGCGCTTGGCCAGCTCGCGCAGCGCCGATTCGGTGTAGCGGCTGGTGTTGGTGAGCGGGCTGAACACGTAGTCCGAGCCCTGACTGAACACGGTGTCGGCGGCGGCACCGCCGGCGAACAGGATGCGCTTGTTGGGCTCGGTCACCGCCGACGCGGCGAGGGTGAGGCCGGAAGAGTACGAGCCGAAGATGAAGTCGACACCGTCCTCGCTGATCAGCCGCTGGGTGAGTCGCACGGCCTGTTCCGGGTCGGACTGGTCGTCGTAGTAGATGATCTCGACCTTGCGCTTGCGGTTGCCGACCTTGATGCCGCCGAGCTCGTTGTTCACCATGTCGGCCCACATCTGGTAGCCGCGTTTGATCGCCCGGCCCTCGATGGAGTACTTGCCCGTGTCCGACACCGCCGCGCCAATGCGGATCGGCCCGTTCGGGTCCTCGGCGGCCCGCGGCTGCGCGCAGCCTGCCGCGAGCACGGCCAGTCCCGTCAGGAAGGCGAGGACGGCGCGGCTGCGCTTACCCCACATGGGCCTTCCCCTTGAGCAGCGCCTTGGCGATCACGGTCCGCAGCACATCGTTGGTGCCCTCTCCGATCGCCATGAGGGGTGCGTCCCGGTACAGTCGTTCCACCTCGAACTCAGCGGAGTAGCCGTAGCCGCCGTGGATGCGCATGGCGTCGAGCGCACACTGCAGCGCGGTTTCCGAGCTGAACACCTTGGCCATGCCCGATTCGGCGTCCATTCGCACGCCCGCGTCCATCTGCGAGGCGGCCCAGTACGTCATGAGCCTGGCCGCCTGCAGCTGGGTGGCGATCTCGGCGAGCTTGATCTGCACGGCCTGGAAGTCGCCGATCGGCTGCCCGAAGGCCTCCCGCTCCCTGGCGTAGCGCAGCGCCTCCTCGTAGGCGCGCTGGGCGATTCCCACCGAGCGGGCTGCGATGTTCACCCGGCCGGTCTCCAAAGAGGACAGTGCCTGCCGCAGCCCCTGGCCCTCGACCCCGCCGAGCAACGCGGAGGCAGGAACCCGCACGTTGTCGAGCCGCAGCTCGCACGACTCGGTGCCCTTGTAGCCGAGCTTCGGGATGTCCTTCTCCACCGTGAAGCCCTCGGACGTGGTGTCCACGAGCAGGATGCTCATGCCCCGGTGGGCCGGGCTCGCGGTCGGATCGGTCTTCACCAGCACCGGCAGCGGGTTGGCGTAGCGGGCATTGGTGATCCACATCTTCGAACCGTTGACGACGTAGTGATCGCCCTCCTTGCGAGCCGTGGTCCGGATTCCCTGCAGGTCGGTGCCCGCGTTCGGCTCCGTGAGCGCGATGCCGGTCCGCAGCTCGCCGGTGGCGAGCCTGGGCAGGTACTGTCGCTTCTGCTCCTCGGTGCCGTGCCGGGCGATCATGAAGCAGGACACCGAGTGGCTGCCGAGAATACCGGCGATGCCCATCCAACCGCGCGAGATCTCCTCGAAGGTGAGCACGAACGACACGGTGTCGGCGCCGAGCCCGCCGTACTCCTGGGGAACCGCGAGCCCGAACAGGCCCAGTTCCCGCATCGTGGCGACGATCTCGGTCGGGTAGCGTCCGGACTGCTCCCAGTCGCGCGCGACCGGGATGATCTCCTTGTCCACGAAATCCCGGAGTGTTTCGCGGAACAGGCGTTGTTCGTCGTTGAACGAGAAATCCATGGTCACTCCTGGTGGGGTGGGTTCAGCCGGTACCGAAGGCGCCGGCGGCGCGGATGCCCGCGATCTGCTCGGCCGAGTAGCCGAGCAGATCGCGCAGCAGCGACTCGGTATGTTCACCGCGCTGTGGCGCTCGACGCGGGGTGGCGCGCGCCTGGCCGACCCGGACCGGGGAGGCGACCTGGCGCACCGTTCCGAACACGGGGTGCTCGGTGGAGATCACCATCTCGCGGGCCAGAGCATGCTCGTCGGCCAGTGCCTGCGGAATGCTGTTGATGGGCGCGCACGGGATCGACGCCGCACGCATCTTCCTCAGCCATTCCTCGACCGTGCCGTTCGCCAGTTCGGCGTCGAGGATCTTCTCGAGCTCGGCGTGGTGTTCGGCGCGGTCGGCGAACGTGCGGAACCGCGGGTCGTCGATGAGGTCGGTCCTGCCCAGGATCTCGGCGAGGCGTCGCCAGAACTTCTCCTTGGCACAGCCGATCACCAGCCAGCCGTCGCTGGCGGGGAAGTTCTGGAACGGAACCAGCGACGGGTGCGCGGAGCGAGGCGTTCGGCGCGGCTCGTGGCCGGCGCTCAGATGCCACGTGGCGAGGTAGGTCAGCATGCTGATCGCCGTGTCGTAGAGGCTCACGTCGCAGTCCATGCCGACTCCGTCGCGCCGGGCCGCGTGGACGCCGGAGACGAGTGCGATGGCGGCGACGAGCCCGCCACTGTAGTCCACAAGGGACAATCCGGTCTTCTGCGGCGGGCCACCGGGTTCACCGGTGACCGACATCCAGCCGGCGAGGCCCTGCAGGATGTAGTCGTAGCCGGGCTCCTTGACGCGGGGGCCGGTCATGCCGAAGCCCGACAGCGAACAGCACACGATGGCCGGGTTCAGGTGCTTGAGGTCGTCGTAGGTGATGCGCAGCTTCGCGGGGACGTCGCCGCGCAGGTTCGAGTAGACGGCGTCAGCCTCGCGCACGAGGTCCTCGAACACGGCACGCCCTTCCGGCGTCGTCATGTCCAGGGAGATGCTGGACTTGTTGCGGTTGAAGGATTCGAAGAACAGCGAGTCCTCACCCTGCGCGTAGGGTGGCACCGTCCTGCCCACGTCGCCGCCTGCCGTCGGGTCCTCGATCTTGATGATCTCCGCGCCCAGCTCGGCCAGATGCAGCGAGCCGAACGGTCCCGCGCCGTACTGCTCGAGTGAGATGATTCTGATGTCCTGCAACGGAAGCATGCACGCCTCAGTTCACGGTCAGCGGCTCGGCGGCCTCGGGGAACGGGTCCTTGCCGGTGAGCGCTCCTTGCTTGTGGACGTAGAACGTGCGGACGAAGCTGCACACGACGGCGCCGTCCTGGTTGAGGGTGCGCGTCCGGATGGTGACGATCCCCGCCTTCGGGCGGCTCGATGACTCCCGTTTGGACAGCACGATCGACTCCGACCACAGGGTGTCCCCGGCGAACACGGGGTGGCTGAACTTCACGTCGTCGAGACCGAGGTTCGCGAAGGCGTTCTGGGTGACGTCGATGACGCTCTGCCCGATCGCGATGGCCAGCGTGAGGGTCGATACGACCAGGGGCTTGCCGAACTCCGAATCGGCGGCGTACTGCGTGTTGAAGTGCGCCTGATTCGTGTTCATGCTCAGCAGCGTGAACCAGGTGTTGTCGGTCTCGGTGACCGTGCGGCCCAGGGGGTGGCGGTAGATGTCGCCCACCTCGAAGTCCTCGTAGAACCGACCCTGCCAGCCCGGCCGTACTTGGGGCGTCGTTGCACTCATGGGCGTGGACGCTAAACGTCAGACGTATTGGCGTCAAGGTCGAGTCCGGTCGTTGATCGGTTGGCACGCAAGAAGTTCGTCCGTACGGCCGATTCGTACGTTTGATCGTCGCGGTGTCCTTCGCGAAACATCAGGTATGACGGCTAGACTGGCCGCGTGAGCAAGGTGAGTAAGCAGTCGGGAACGCGCGGGCTCGGCGTGACCCCGGTGCGGTCGGCGTACCAGCAGATCGCCGATCAGCTGCGGGGGCTGATCGTCAGCGGCGAGCTGGCGCCGGGCGACCGGCTGCCGTCGGAGCCGGAACTGGGCCAGGCCTTCGGGGTCGGCCGCAGCACGGTCCGCGAGGCGCTGCGCTCGCTGAGCTCACAGAACCTCGTCTACACGAGCCGAGGTGTCAACGGCGGCACCTTCGTCGCCGACGTGGATCCGCAGCACATCAGCGCCTACCTCGAGACCAGTCTCGGCCTGCTCACCGCGGGCAGCCTCACCGTCGACGAGCTGCTGGCCGTGCGCGAGATCCTGGAGGTGCCCGCGGCGCGGCTCGCGGCCACCGAACGCACCGAGGAGGAACTGGCCGCGTTGCGTAAGGCCGTCGAGCAGGAGAACGTCGAGGCCGGGCCGCAGCACGAGCACCCGCAGGAGTTCCACATCCTGCTGCTCACGTGCACGCACAACGGCCTGCTCGAGGTGGTGACGCAGCCGATCTTCTCGGTGCTGAAGAACCGCTTCCTACGCGGCAACGCACCCGCGTCGTTCTGGCAGCAGGTGTGCTCCGACCACGGCGACATCGTCGAGGCGATCCAGCGCGGCGACGCCGACACCGCCGGCGAGCTCATGCAGGGGCACCTGCACCGGCTGCGCGAGACCTACCTCGAGATCGACCGGCGCTGAGGGCCGGGCGGCTCGGGTCGGCGGGCGCCTCGGCACCGTCGCCCGCCGGGCAGGTGGCGGCGAGCTGCGTCGCCGCCACCCGTCGGCATCACAGCTGACCGGTCGCTTCCCGCCACGCGCGTTCCTTCTTGATCCACTCGTTGTCCTGCGGAAACTCGTCGATGGAGGGCACCCGGCGAATCTCGCACTTGCTGCCCGGGCCGGCCAGCGGCGCCCGCTTGGCCCAGGCGACGGCCTCCTCCTGGGAGGGCACATCGAGGATCCAGAACCCGGCGAAGAGCTCCTTGGTCTCGCCGTAGGGGCCGTCGGTCACCACCGGCGGCTCGGACGAGTAGTCCACGACGACACCCTTCTCGGCGTCGTCGAGCCCCTCGGCGGCGATGAGCACGCCCGCCCGGATCAGCTCGTCGTTGAACCGGCCCATCGAATCCATGATCTCGCCGAAATCGACGTCCTGGTACGCCTGGTACGTCTCGTCGGTCGCACGCATGATCAGCATGTACTTCACGGCTGTCATCTCCTCGGGTGTCCGGGCCCCTCTCCGACCCTCTCACCCGTAGGTCGAACGGGGAACCTCCCGAATCGACAGGCCGATGAACGGATAAAGAACGGGCCCCCGGCAGGAGCCCGTTCTTCAGTTCCGCAGATTATCCGGGTCGGGCGGGCGCCCCGCCCCACCGGGGCCGCCCGGCTCAGCCTCGCCGGTACTCCTCCCAGGTCACCTTCTCCACCTGCGGACCGTCGTCCTTGCCGTGGTCGGCCAGCCCGTTGCGGCCGAGGAAGTAGTCGCCGGCCTGGGCCTGCGCCTGCGGGGACATGTCGGTGTCGCTGATCGCGATGGCGTGGATGTGCGCCGCCCAGTCACCCTGGTCCGGCGTGCGGTGCCAGGCCGCGAACCCGACCTGCCGCAGCGCTTTCACGGCCGTCTCCGGGTCGATCCCGCGCACCGAGATGTCGACGGCCCCGCCGCCGTCGTGTGTGCCACCGGACGCGCCGACACCCCCCCGGGTTGTATGAGCCCTGCGTCACGGTGAAGTCCATCCCGGCCCGCTTCTCCCCGGCCTCGACCATCTCCTTGGTGCGCATGTTGACGGTCTCACCGTCCATGGTCGTCTTCGTGCCGACGTCGATGATCGCGGTCAGCTCGTAGCGGCCGGTGCCGAGCTCGGCCAGCGATCCCTTGCCGGGCAGGCCGCTGGCGGCCAATCCCTCGTAACCGAGGGAACGCTGGTACTCGGCGTAGGCGTCCACCGTCGTGGTGCCGAAGTGACCGTCGACGTACTTGTCGGCGAGCAGGTCCTTGCTCGCGAGGGCCTGCTCGACCAGTTCGACGCTCGGACCGGAGCCGGGCGTGACGGACTGGTCCGGCTTGTACGGGTCCCACATCGCGGCCTTGACGACCGCCTCCATGTCGACCGTCGGCTCGGCGGCTTCACCCGCGGCCGCCGTGCCGGTGAGCGCTGCGCCGGAGACGGCGGTCAGCAGCGCGGCGATGGCGAGTTTTCGCATGAGTCGTCCTTCCCCGCGATCGGATCAGCCGCAGTGCTCGAACGGGCTGGTGTACTTCTCCGACCCGACCGAGCCGCCCCACTGCACGCAGGTGCCCCTGGCCTCCTTCTTGACCGGGCCGGCGTAGTAGCTGTAGTCGCCGGAGTCCGTGGCCCGCTGACCGCCCTCGACGGTCAGGAATGCCGACGTCGCGGTCTTCTTGCCGAGGTCGGTGTGCTTCATCGTCGCGACGCAGTTCGTGCCGTTGCCGGCGTTGTAGAGCAGGTACACCGCGCCCTGCTTGCCGAGCCCGTGCTGGTTGATGACGGAGTAGCCCGCGCCGCACACCTGCTCTGGCGAATACGGGTTCGAGCCCCCGCCGCCGCAGTTGTTCTTGCTGGTGAACGACGGGTGACCGTAGTAGGGCACGGCGACGCCGTTGAGCTTCACCTTCTGTGCGGAGCCGTTCAGGCGCTGCTCGTAGTGCAGATGGGGGCCGGTGACACCCCCAGTGGCACCGGCCAGCCCGATCTGCGTGCCCAGCCGCACCTGCTGTCCCTGGCTGACACTCTGCGCGGACAGGTGCGCATACCGGGTGGTCCAGCCACCGCCGTGGTCGATCTCGATCCACTTGCCGTAGCTGGTGCCGCCCTCGTCCGCGACGCGGGACACGGTTCCCGCGGCGGAGGCGACCACCGGGTCGCCGGTGATGCCGCTCTTCTGGAAGTCGACCGAGTTCGCCGGGTTGTGCCCGGAGAAGGTCGCCGCCGTGGCGGTGTAGCCGCACTTGAACGGCATCTGGAAGTTGGGTGCCGCGGCCGCCTCCGTCGCGCCCAGGTTCAGCATCGTCGCGAGTGCCGTGGCCGCGACCGCCCCGATCGCGGCCGAGATTCTGCCGAGTTTCATGGTCTGCTCCAAACGTGGTGTGCGAGTCCGGATCGGTGGGTCAGTTCGTGCGCTGGTACTCCTCCCAGGTGCGGATCGGCTCGACCTTCGGGCCGTCGTCGGGAGCGTGGTTCGCCAGACCGTTCTTGCCGAGGTAGTAGTCGCCGGTCTGCTCCTGGGCCGGTGAGGAGAGGTCGGGGTCGCTGATCGCCACGGCGTGGATGTGGTGTGGCCAGTCGCCCTGGCCGGGCGTGCGGTCCCACGCCGCGAAGCCGACCTCCCGCAGTACGCGGACGACGTCGGTCCGCGCGGCCGTGTCCATGCCCGTGACGGAGATGTCGACAGCCCCGCCGCCGTCGTGGGTGCCCGCGGACGTCGGGTCGCCGCCGGGGTTGTAGGAGCCCTGGTCGAGCACCAGTTCGCGGCCGAGGATCCGTTCCGCCTCGGTCAGCATCGCCTTGGTCCTGGTGTTGACCTGCTTGCCGCCGTGCTCGGTCCGTTCGCCCGGACGGACGACGTGCGTGACGTCGAACCGGCCGGTGCCGAGGCTCCGCAACGACTGCGCGCCGGGCAGCCCGCTCGCGCCGATTCCGGAGAAGCCGAGCGAGCGCTGGTAGGCCGCATAGGCCGCCACGGTCCGGGTGCCGAAATGCCCGTCCACGAACCCTGCGGGCAGCAACCCTTCCGCCTGCAGCGCGCGCTCGACCGCCGTGACACTGGGCGCGGCCCCCGGCGTCGACGACTGGTCCGCGCGGCGTGGATCGATCTGCGCCGCGACGAGCACGGCTTGCATGTCGACACCGGTGGCCTGCGAGGCGGTGGCTGGTGAGTCTGTGGCGCGGGCGTTCGCGGCTGACGTGGTGGCCGGCGCGGTGTTTGTGGCCGGCGCGGTGGCGAGCAATGCGAGCGCGGCGATGGCGAGTCCGGAGCGTATCGGGGTCATCGGGTCGCTTCTCCCAACTGGATGACGAGGCCGTCTACACAGTGGCTGAGGAGGCGGGCGTCCGATACGTGTTTGACGAAGATTCGGCCAATGTTTGACAGCGTCTGACACCGTTGACGTGCGACGACGACGCTGTTTCCGCTGTTCCGGGGCCGTTCGCACCATCCTTCGTGTTAGTCTTTGGCGCGCTACGCTGCGTGACGGAACGCTGTGTCAACCGTGACGGTTCGGTGGCTGCGGTCGCCGAGACAGGTGCGCCGAGGAGGAGATGCGTGCCCGTGTCCAGGCCGATGGCGGGAGAGCGACCGGCGGCACTCGAAGAGTTCATGTCCGCGCTGCGGCAGTTGCGAGAGCAAGCGGGCAACCCGTCCTTCCGCCGGATGGCGACCACGTCCGGGGCCGTCTCCCACGCGACGCTCCACCTCACCGTGACCGGACGTCGGCTGCAGCCGTGGGAAACCGTCCGTGAGTTCGTCCGCGCGTGCGGCGGGGATGAGCAGGAGTGGCACACCCGCTGGAAGGCGACCCACGCCGCGCTGACCGACGAGAGTTCGCGGGCGGCTCGGGGCGGGGCGGGCGCGCCGGTGGAACGGGCTGAGCAGGGCGCGGACGGGAGCCACGGCGCCGGCGAAGTCCCGGGTGACCGTGACGGTCTGCCCGACCGGTCCGGCGAGCGCCGACTGCCCGGCCACGCCCTGCAGGACCTGCGGCAGGGCCAGGCCGGGGCCGATCGGCCGACCGGTCAGCCCGGGGTGGGTGGGCGCGTGGGCCAGGCCGGCGAGTCACCGAAGCCGGCGGCGGAACCGGCGCGCAAGCGGCCGCCGGTGTCCAGGCATCGGTGGCTGCTCGTGCTGCTGGTCCTCGTCGTGGCGGCCGCCGCCGCGACGGTCACCGCCCTCGTCGATCGGGACGACCCTCCGCACGTGCCGAAACCGGTGCGCGCCGTCCACCCCGGTGACGCCAGCGACTTCATCGCCGACGTCACCATCCCTGACGGCACCGTGGTGCCGCCCGACAGCCAGTTCGTGAAGGTCTGGGAACTGAAGAACAGCGGTTCCGTCCACTGGCGGGACCGGTACCTGCAACGAATCGACCTGCCGATTCGCCGCGACGACTGCCGTACCCCGGAACGCATCCCGATCAACGACACGGCCCCGCAGGAGCACGTCCAGATCACGGTCACCGTTCGGACGCCTGACGTCGCGCCGGTCGACTGCACGGTGTACTGGAAGATGGTCGACGAGGCCGGCCAGGCCCTGCTTCCCGGTTACCGCCCGATCTTCTTCGCCGTTCACGTGCGCCGGTAGGTCCAGGCCTGCAAGGCGTTTGCGGGCGACCGGCGACCGGTTCGTGTCGTCGTGTCTGCCGTTCCGGTAGCTGTGTCTGCGGTTTGCGTCGTGGTGTTGGCCGTTCCCGTTGCGGTGTCTGCCGTTCCGGTCGTCGTGTTGGCCGTCCAGGTTGTCGTCTTGGTCGCGCTGGGCGTGGTGGTGCGCGTTCGTGTCACCGTGTTCGCGGTGCGCGTCGCTGTGTTTGCCCTTCTCCTCGCTGTGTCGACGGTTCCGGAAGGCGTGTCCGCTGTTTCCGTCGCCGTGTCGGGCTGTTCTTGTTGCCGTGTCGGCCGTCTGTATCGCTGTGTCCGAAGGTTCAGGGTGGCGGGTCGGTCCGGCTGGTCACCATGTCGGCCCGGAATTGGTGTGAGTGGGCCATTCACGTTATTGGTTGTCGTTGTTGTGGTTGCCTTGGTTGCTTGGGTGGTTGGGTTTCAGGCACGCCTTCGGCGCGCCGTGGGAAACTGCCACTCCACACATGACCATGCATTGTCTGGTGGTTAGCGGCGGTTCCCCACGGAACGGGTTTCATGGTCACGTTCCGTTGTTTGCGGCTTCACCCATATGATTCGGTATTTCGCGGTAGAATCGTGGGCATGGGGGAAAGTTCTCTTGATGAGGTCGTTCGACTGGAGCGGGAGATTGCTCGGCTGCAGGCGTTGCAGGTGCGGGCTTTGGCGGAGTATTCGGCGTCGCGGGATGATGCTGCCGATGTGGCGTCGGAAGTGGCGCTCGCGTTGGCGATTTCGGAGAATGCGGCGCGGATTAAAATATGGTTGGCGCGGGATTTGGTGACTCGGCTTCCGGAAACGCTCGACGCCATGGCGCGGGGCGAGATTGATTTGTACAAGGCGTCGAAGGTGTCGGAGCCGACAGCGGTGTTGTCCGATGGCATGGCCGGGGAAGTGGATGCGGCGGTGGCGGGTCGGTTGGTGGGGCGGGGTCCGGCGTCGATTCGGCGGATGGTGAATCGGGCGGTGTACAAGGTGGATCCGGAGGGTGCTGCGGCGCGGGCGGAGGCGCGGCGGCGGGAGCGGCCGGTGGAGTTGCGGCACGCCGACGACGCGATGGCCACGTTGACCGCCGAGCTGCCCGCCGAGCTGCCCGCCGAGCTGCCCGCCGAGCTGCCCGCCGAGGTCGCCTCGGCGGCCTATGCCTGGATCGACCGGTGTGCGCGGGCGCTGCGCAACGCCGGTGACGAGCGGACCATGGATCAGCTGCGGGCGGACGTGTTCGCCAGCCTGCTGCTCGGTGGGGCTTCGGGTGGTGGGTCGGTGAGGGCGGAAATCTTCATCCACATCGACTTCGCCACCCTCATCGGGCTCGCCGACAAACCGGCCGACCTCGCCGGGCACGGCCCGCTGCCTGCCTCGATCGCGCGGGCGATCGCCTTCGACCCCAACTCCACCTGGCGGCGGATCATCACCGACTCCCACACCGGCGCCCCGATCGACGTGGGCCGCGAGCGTTACCGGCCACCGGCCGTCACCGCCGACCATGTGAAGGTCCGGGATCGGGAATGCCGGTTCGCAACCTGCCACCGCCCGGCGCACTTTGTCGATCTCGACCACGTCGTCCCGTACCAGCGCAACGGCGACACCAACACCGGAAACCTCATCGGCCTCTGCCGACGCCACCACCGCACCAAACACACCCCCGGCTGGCGATTCGAGCTGACCGACACCGGCGAACTCCACATCACCACACCAGCCGGGCGTACGCACATCGCCTCGGACGAGCCCGGCCGCCCCAACACGGCGTGAACCGTGAGCCGTCGCGACACACTCGGATACGCGCCGGTGCGGCCCGCTACGGACCGAGGCGTGCGATGGACCAGGCCAAAGACCAGCGGAGCCGTGGTCCAACCCGGCGGGCCTGTGACCTACCGGCCATCCAGGCCGAAGCCCTGCCAACTCAACGCGAAAACTCAAGCCGCCGTGGGCTCACTCCCGTTCACGTTGCCCAGAGCAGGCGGTGTTGTGGGCCGCCAGGCTTCGTCCTGCTCTCAGCCGTCGCGCCAGGCTTGGCGTCGCGGCAGCACTCGCCGATGCCGAGGGTGACGTGCCGGCCAACACGGCATCGGTCTCCAGCTCGCGGCGCCGGTTCCCACTCGGGCCTCCGCCGCCAGGTGCGTCGAACTCGGCAGCGGCCTACCTCGCGATCCGCGCTCGCCCACGGAGCGCGGAGCAGCCCCGCCCCACACCCCTCGATCAGCGCCCAGCCGCTTGCCGGGCGGCCTGCTCGAGCCGGTCGCGGTAATCGGCCCACCACTCCCGCTCCTCCTCGGGCAGGTTGCCCGTCTCCGGCCGGTGCCCGGCGGCGCCGTCGAGGTGTTCGCGGAGCAGGTCGGCGTGCCCTGCGTGCCGATGGGTCTCGGCGACCACGTGCACGAGAATCTGGTGCAGCGTCACGGGGTTCCGCCGCGGCGCCCAGTGGGGAACGTGACCGGGCGTGTCCAACTCCAAGGCCCCGATCGTCGCGTCGGAGTGCGCCCACGCCCGCCGATACAAGCCGACGATGTCCTCCCGCGACTCCTCCGGCTTCGCCCACATATCCACATTGGACTCCGACTCGTCCGCGAGCCATGCGGGCGGATCGGCCACCGGGCGAGCGAAGACGACCCCGAAGTAGATCATCTCGACGCCCGCGAGGTGCTTGACGAGCCCGAGCAGGTTGGTGCCGGTGGGCGTCAACGGCCGCCGGATGTCGTATTCGCCGAGCCCGTCGAGCTTCCACAGCATCACGTCGCGGCCGATCTGCAGGTAGCGGAGCAGGTCCGCCTTGGGGTTCGCCATACCGCGGAGTCTGGCACCGCGGACCGACAAGCCCGGCCTACTTCTGCCCGTAGCCGCGCAGCCGGTGGACGACGTGCTCGATCTCGCCGTGCGGCAGCAGCCGGGGAGACCCCGCCGACGCCGCCGTCAGCCACACCTGGCACAACCACTCCAGCTGCTCGGCGCGATGGTAGGCCGACTCCAGGTCGGCGCCGTAGGTGAGCGTGCCGTGGTTGGCGAGCAGGCAGCCGCGGCGGCCGTCGAGCGCGGCGAGCATGTTCTCCGCCAGCTCCGGCGTTCCGTACGTGGCGTAGGGCGCCACCCGCACAGTCGGCCCGATCGTCGCCACCAGGTAGTGGATCGGCGGCAGCTCGTCGGCCACAGTGGACGCGGCGGTCGCGTGCACGGAGTGCGTGTGCACCACCGCGCCGATGTCCTCACCGTCCGGATCCCGAGCCTGCCGGTAGACGGCGAGGTGCATCGGCAGCTCGCTCGTCGGCTTGAGCGCGCCGTCCGCGACGGATCCGTCCAGCCGGACGACCACGATGTCGGCGGGCCCGAGTTCGTCGTAGCTCACGCCCGTCGGCGTCACCGCCACAAGGTCGCCGGAGCGCACCGAAAGGTTGCCGGACGTCCCGACCACGAGCCGGTCGGCCACCATCCGGCGCGCGTACCGGCACACCGCGATCCGTGCCTCCGCCAGCAGCATGCCGGCCATTCTGCCGCTGCGTAGCGGGCCGGGTTTCCCCGGTGCCGCGGCGTGGAAGCCCGTGCGCACGGACCGTGCCCGAGTAAAGGAGTCGACGTGACCGACACCAACGACGCGCCCCAGCCCGACGAGGGCAAGCTCGAGAGGTCGCAGCGGCTGATCGACGAGGCGAAGCAGGCGGTCAAGGACGACCAGGAACTGGCCCGGCGGCAGGAGAACCGGGACGTCACGCCCTCGGGCAACGAGGGACCCGGCGGCAGGCCGACCTGACGTCACCGCCTGCCCTGCTCGTCGAGCACCATCCCGGCGATGTCCCGGCCCAGCAGCACCGGATCGTGCCCGCCACCATCCCGGTTGGTGAGCACCGCAACGACGAGCCGGGCCTCGGGATAGACCCGCAGGTAGGTGCGGCTGCCTGCCCACCTGCCGTCCTTGTCGGCGAACCTCAGCCCGCGGTCGGTGCCCGTGCCCCAGCCGTAGGCGTAGCGGTCGAGCCGGTCGGGCGGCGTCACCATGTGGTCCAGGGACGCCTTGCGCAGGATCGTGCCGTCCAGTACCAGACTCCCGAACCGGGCCATGTCGAGCACGGACCCTTCGAGCCCGCCGCCGAGCACCTTGTAGCTGTAGTCGTGTGGGGTCATCGCGGTGTTCTTCGCGGTGTACAGCGTCATCCTGCGCACCCCGCGATCAGCCGGGTCGACGGGCCGGATGCTGGTCAGGCCGTACCGGCGGGCCCAGTCGCTCACGAGGCGGCCGATCGGCTTGCCCGTGTACTCCTCCAGCACCCAGCCGAGCACCGAGTAGCTGTGGGTGCTGTAACGCCAGTCTTTGCCGGGCTGGCAGACGAGCGGAACGTCGGCGAACTCGGCGACCGATGCCCGCGCCGTGCGGTAGGGGCCGTCGGTGAACGTCGCCGCCGGGATCTGCCCGTAGTGGCCGACGCAGCCGCGCAGGTTGAGCAGCTGGCCGACGGTGTGCGTGTGGTGGGCGGGCAGACCGGGCAGGTGGTCGCGGGTGCGCTCGCCGAGCTGGAGCCGCCCCCCGCCGGACTCGATGAGGTCGAACGTCAGCGCGCCGGCGATCGCCTTGCTCACCGAGTTGTACGGACCGGACACCGTGCCGTCCATCCACACGTCCTTGCCCACGTCGGCGTGGCCGAACCCGCGCAGGTACCGCAGCGTGCCGCCCTGCATGACGGCGACGCTGATGCCGGGCACTCCGGTGGAGTCCAGCTCGTGCCGCACGCGCTGGTCGACGGCCTGCTTCAACGCCCATCGCGGGCGGTCGCTGTTCTGCCGCCACGTCCCGGCGTACCGGACGCCGTCGGCGGTGTCGTAGCGGTTGAGTCCGGTGAGGCGGTAGCCCTCGTCGAAGTAGCGCCGCCACCAGTTGACGAACCCCTGCGCGGTGAGGTCGCGGTGGGCCGCCCACGCGCGGTCGCCGGTGTTCTCCACCCAGATCGCCGCGTAGCGCTGGCCCGCGGGCGTGCGGACGGAGTCGACCGTCAGCAGCCGGAACGTGCCGCGATACCGCTCGAACGTGGCGCGGTACTCCTCGCCGGTGAGGCCGAGGTGGAGCCGCCACGGCACCTGTTCGGCGTTGTCGGCCCAGACGAGCGCGTACGACGGGCGGGAGCCGTACACGTCGACGTCCACGGGTATGCGGGAGCCGCGCTCCTGTTCATGCATCCGACGGGCGTCGGCGAGGGAGAGGTCGCGCCGCGACGTCCAGTCGAGATCACCGGCGTTCTCCACGAACACGCCCGCGTACCGGCGCGCCCCGTCCAGCAGGTAGCTCTGCTGGTCGACGAGTCGCAGGCCGGCCGCGCGCAGGCGGTGCGATTCCATGCCGAAGCGTGTGCCGTCGAGGTCCCGGAGCACGCGCCAGTCGAGGCCGTCGGTGTTGCGCTGGAAGACCGCTGCCGCGCGGTAGCGGCCGTTCGCCGTGTCGATGTCGAGGTCGACGGGAAGGTAGCCGTTCGCGCGGTAGGCGGTGAGGTGCCTGGCGAGCTGGGCGCGGTCCGCGTCCCGGACGGACGCCCACGCGGTGGAGGCGGGGTCGGAGAGCGGGGACGACGGATCGGCGTGCGCGGCGATCGGCAGCAGCGCGATGGGCAGGAGGACGAGGGCCAGGACGGCGGCGAGGGGCTTGCGGGAGCGGGATCTTCGACGCATGCCGCTGGTTCTACCAAGATCGCCGACCCGCCGATCGGGCCCGGCGGGTGTGTTGCACCGCCTGTCCGGGGATCACACCAGTCGCATGGCCTCGCCGATGAGCTCCAGCGCGTCCTCCGGCTCCGGACCAAGCTCACCCGAGAACGACACGGCGCCGACTCCCGCCTCCCGGAGCCTGCGCAGCCCCGCCACGAGGTCGTCCCGGTCGCCCGCGGCCATGAACAGGTCGAGCGTGCGGTCGCTGATCTCCGCGAGCCTGTCCGTCTCGCCGTCACGGGTCGCCGCCCTGGCCGCCGCCACTTCGCTGTCCGGGACGCCGTGGAAGGCCAGCAGCGGGCCCATGTGCGGCAGGAACGTCGCCAGCACGCGGCGGGCGCCGTGCCTGGCGAGCTCCCGGTCGCGATGCACGAAGGTCCAGTTCTCGGCGACCAGGTCGACATCCTCCGGCCGCCTGCCCGCTGCGACGGCGCCCGCGTGCAGCTCGGCGCGGATCACCTTCGTGACGTACGCGGGATCCCATTGGGCGGCGATGCGCAGGCCGTCGCAGTGCTCGCCGGCCAGCCGGGCGCCCTTGGGGCCGAGCGTGCCGAGGTAGACGGGGACGCGGCGGCCGGTGCCGAAGTGCAGCTTCGCCGACTTGCCGAGCGGGAAGACCTCCCCGGCGTAGCCGGTGCCGTCGCCGCTGATGACCTCGCGGATGACGTCGACGGCCTCGCGGAGCCCCCTGAGTGTCGCCGGGTTGCGCATGCCGACCAGGTCGTACATCGAGCCGCGCCCGATGCCGAGGACCGCGCGCCCTCCGGAGAGCTCGTCGAGGTGGGCGATGTTGGCGGCGATCTGCACCGGGTGGGTCAGGTACGGGTGCGTGACATTCGGGCCCACCTGGACGCGCGAGGTGGCGCGCGCGATGTCGCAGAGCACCGGCCAGGCGGGCCTGCGCAACAGGACGTCGTGCAACGTGACGTCCTCGAACCCGAGTTCCTCGGCGCGGGCGGCGAGGCGTGGGTACGCGTCGATGGGGAGGTTGCCGTGCAGTTGGAGCAGGTAGCGCATGGCGGTCACGCGCCCGAGCGTAACGGGCGGACTAGACCACGTTCGCCGGGTCGGTGGTTACCGCATCCGGTTTGCCCAGCTTGTTCAGGCAACTGACGATTCCGCCGACCGGACCCACGGGGGAGTACCGTGCGCAGACTTCGCTGGCTCGTTCCCGCCCTGCTCGTCATCGGTTGGCTCGCGGTCGGGGCGTTCGGTGGCCCTTACGCGGGCAGGCTGAGCGACGTCGCGGAGAACGACACCTCGTCGTTCCTGCCGGCGTCGGCCGAGGCCACCGAGGTCGCCGAGCTGCAGCAGCGGTTCTCCCGCAGCGACGCCGTGCCCGCCATCGTCCTCGCCGAGCGCGCCGGCGGCCTCACCGAAGCCGATCGCGACTTCCTCGAGCGAACCCGCACCCGCGCGGAGGGCGTGCCCGGTGCCACCGGACCCGCCTCGCCGGTGATCCCGGCGCGGGACGGGCGGGCCGCCCAGTTCGTCGTCGGCCTCACGGGAGAGCCGAACGAACCCGTGGAGGCGCTGCGCGGGCTCACCGACCGGGACCGTCCCGCCGGTCTCGACGTCCACGTCACCGGGCCCGCCGGTCAGATCGCCGACCTGAGCGAGGCGTTCGCCGGCATCGACGGCATGTTGCTGCTCGTCGCGGGCTCGGTCGTGGCGCTGATCCTCGTGGTCGTCTACCGCAGCCCGCTGCTGCCACTGGTGGTGATCGTCTCGGCGGTGTTCGCGCTGGGGCTCGCCAGTCTGGTCGTCTACCTCCTGGCCGACAGCGGCGCCCTCGCGCTGAACGGGCAGAGCCAGGGCATCCTGTTCATCCTCGTGTTCGGCGCCGCGACCGACTACGCGCTCCTGCTCGTGGCCAGGTTCCGGGAACAGCTGCGCGACACCGACGACCGGTTCCGGGCGATGCGGCGGGCCTGGCGGGGCACGGTGGAGCCGATCGTCGCGTCGGCGGGCACCGTGATCCTCGGCGTGCTGTGCCTGCTGTTCAGCGACCTCAACTCCAACAAGGGGCTCGGCCCGGTCGCCGCCATCGGCATCGCCGCCTCGCTGCTGGCGTCGCTGACCTTCCTGCCCGCGGTCCTCGCGCTGCTCGGCCGGGCGGCGTTCTGGCCGTTCCGGCCGGTGGCCGGATCCCCGCACCCGGAGGCAAAGGGGATCTGGGGCAGGGTCGCCGGGTTCGTGGGCAGGCGCCCGCGCGCGATCTGGCTGGTCACCGCGCTGGTCCTGCTGGCGGGTGCGGCGTTCGTCCCCCAGCTCAGGGCGAACGGCACCGCGCAATCGGACGTCTTCCTGACCCGGGTCGAGTCGGTGGCCGGGCAGGAGGCGCTGGGCAGGCACTTCCCCGGCGGCATCGGGTCACCGACGATCGTCATCGCCCAGGACCGGGCCACCGGTGCCGTGCTGACGGCGACGAACGACGTCGACGGCGTCGCGTCCGCACGGCCCGCCGGCGCCGTGGACGGCCTGGTGCGCATCGAGGCCGTGCTCGACGCGCCCGCGGATTCCGCGGACGCCGTGGGCACCGTCGAGCGGATCCGCACCGCCGTGCACGCCGTTCCGGGCGCCGAGGCGAAGGTCGGCGGCGACACGGCGGTCATGCTCGACACCCAGGAGACGTCGACGCGTGACCGCACGCTCATCATCCCGATCGTGCTGGTCGTGGTGTTCGCGGTGCTCGCGCTGTTGCTGCGGTCGCTGCTGGCGCCGCTGCTGCTGATCGCCACCGTGGTGCTTTCGTTCGCCGCCACGATGGGCGTGTCGGCGCTGATGTTCAACCACGTCTTCGGCTTCCCCGGCGCCGACCCGGCGGTGCCGCTGTTCGCGTTCGTGTTCCTGGTGGCGCTGGGCATCGACTACAACATCTTCCTGATGACCCGGGTCCGCGAGGAGGCCGTCGAGCGCGGCACCCGGGAGGGCACCCTGCGCGGGCTCACGGTGACGGGCGGGGTCATCACGTCGGCGGGCATCGTGCTCGCGGCGACGTTCTCGGCACTGGCGGTGCTGCCGATCCTGTTCCTCGCGCAAATCGCGTTCATCGTGGCGTTCGGCGTGCTGCTCGACACGCTGATCGTGCGCTCACTGCTGGTGCCCTCGCTGACCGTGGACATCGGCCGGAAGGTCTGGTGGCCCTCGCGGCTCGCGCGGTGACGTTTCCGGCCAACGCATTCGGGAATGCCTATGCGCGCATGCGTCTACGGAGGTGAGCCCGGATGGGTAAGTGCGAAGTCTGCGGCAACGAGTACGAGATGGCGTTCGAGATCCGCACCAAGGGCGGCGGTTCGCACACGTTCGACTCGTTCGAGTGCGCGATCCACAAGCTGGCACCGGTGTGTGAACACTGCGGCTGCCGGGTGATCGGCCACGGCGTGTCCGTGGACGGCCGCTTCTTCTGCTGCGCGCACTGTGCACGGGAGTCCACGGAGCAGGGTTCCCAGGCTCGCGACGCCGTGACCACAGCTTGACCGCCGCCTGACCACCGCCTGACCACCGCCTGACCGTGGTCGCGGCGCACAGGGCGGGCGTACCGGTCCCGTCCTGGCGTCGTCGTGCCGTCGACGCGGGCTGGCCTGCGTGCGTGGTGATCGCGTACGGTTCCGCACCGGGACGGCGGTGTCCAGGACACGGAGGTCGCATGGTCGACGATGCGCGAAGCCCGGATCATGCGGGCGACGGCGATCGAGCCGGGCTGACGTGGGGGCTGAAGCGCAGTTTCGTCGCCTACGTAGCGCGGCTCCGGGACGGTGCCTGTGGCGCCAAGGACGGCGGCTCGGTGGTCGACTCCAGCTATTTCCACTTCGAGCACGCGGACGGATCCGGTTACGACCCGGCCACCGGGAAGGGCGTGCTGAAGTTCCGCGGCGACGTCCGCCTCGTCGGCCACGCCGGGCTGCTGTACGTGATGCTGCTCGACCCGTGGCTGGAGTTCACCGGCGACGGGGCCGTGCTCAGCGTCGTGGACATCGAGCACTGGCCGGACCGCTCGCATCGCCTACCGCTCGCCACGCTCGACGTGGTGGAGCCGGCCGTCGGGGCAGGCGGTCGCACCTGGACCGGAATGCCCGCCTACCTCACCAGCGAGGGCCAGGAGGTCTTCAACGGCCAGTACGTGGTGGGCGAGCGGCTCGACCCTGTGTCCGTGGTCGTACCGGAGGACCGCTGAGCGGGTCACAACGGGGGTCCCTCCGACCGGTTGTCGTGGTTGAATTTTGATCGGACGATCGGCGAAGGGGTGGATGTGGCGAGGCTCGGAGAACTGGAGCGCGCGGTGATGGAGGTGCTCTGGGCGCGAGGTGAGCCGGTCAGCGTGCGTGAGGTACACGCGGCGCTCGCGGATCGGGACCTGGCCTACACGACCGTGATGACCGTGTTGACCCGGCTGGCCGCGAAGAACGTCGTGCGCCGACAGCGCGAGGGCCGGGCGTGGCTCTACGCGCCTGCGGCGAGCCGGGAGGAGTACGTGGCCGAACTGATGCTGGAGGCACTGGAGCTCACCGGAGACCGGGGATCCGCGCTGGTCCGGTTCGCGCAGTCGGTCAGCAGTGACGAGGCGGACGCGCTGCGCCAGGCGCTGGAACGGGGCGAGAAGACGTGACCCTCGCTGCGCATCACCTGGCAGCGGGCACAGCGGCCGTGCTCGTGGCGCTGTGGCTGCTGCGCAGTCGCTGGACGTACGCCTACCCGAGGGCTGCGTTGATCCTGTGGCAGATCAGTTCGCTGACCATGATCGTCGCCGCGGTCGGCGCGCTGCTGGGGTTCGGGCTCGCCCCGTACGGCCGGGGCCTGCTCCCGGCGTTGCTCGAACTCCCGTTGCACGCCACCGAGCTGGACATCTGGCACTTCGCCGCGGTGACGCTGGGGCTCGCGCTGGGCGGCTGGCTGGTGGTCAACCAGCTGCTGTGCCTGCGCAGCACTGCCCGGGCGCGGGCGCGGCACCGGCTGTTGCTGCAGCTGGTCGCCAGGCCGGACACCGGTGCGCTCGTGGTGGACCACCCGGTCGCGGTGGCCTACTGCCTGCCCGGCCGGACGCCACGGATCGTGGTGAGCGCGGGGGCCCGGCGGTTGCTGACCGATGCGGAGCTCGCGGCGGTGCTCGCCCACGAGCGTGCGCACGCGCGGGAGCGGCATCACCTGGTGGTCGCGCCGTTCCAGGCGCTGCGCAGGCTCCTGCCCAACAGCGCGCTGCTGACGCGGGTGTGCGCGACCATCGAGCTGCTCGTGGAGATGTGCGCCGACGACAAGGCGGCCCGGCAGCAGGGCAGGGAGCCGCTGGCCAGCGCGCTCGAACGGTTTCACGCCAACGGCAGCGGGGGCACTCCGGCCGGGGCGCTCGCCGTGGCCGACGCGCCGGTGCAGGCGCGGATCCGCAGGCTGCGGCAGCCCGAGCCGTCCGGCTTCCCGGTGGCGTGGCCGGTCGCGTGTGCGCTGACGGTGACGGCGCTGGCCACGTCGGTGTCGCTGTTCGCCGTGCCGCTCTGATCTTTACTACGTAATGTAGTAGATTTCCGTCATGGAGATCGTTTACAACGCACTGGTCGTGCTGCATCTGCTGGGCATGGCGGGCATCGTCAGTGGGGTGGTCGCGCGCCTCGTGGCGCCGGAGAGTCCCTCGGCCAAGATCATGCTGTGGGGTGCCGGCGCCCAGGTCGTCACCGGTGTCGCGCTGGTGGGCATCGCCTCGGCCGGGCTCGTCGACAACGAGGTGGACAACACCAAGATCGCCGTCAAGCTCGTCGTCGCGATGGCCGTGCTCGTGCTGGCCCACGTCCTGTGGCGCAGGCCCGAGTCCGGGCGCGGTCTTTTCTACTCGCTCGCCGGGCTGACGCTGGCGAACGTGCTCATCGCCGTGTTCTGGTAGGCGCGCTCCGGCGCAGCCACAGCAGCCCGATCACGGGCAGCACCAGCGGGATGAACAGGTAGCCCATGCCGTAGTTCGACCAGACGGCGGCGTCCGGGAACGCCGCCGGGTCGAGCACGCTGAGCGTCCCGACGACGAGCACGCCCGCCATCTCCACCGAGCACGCCGCGAGCGCCACCCGCCACCACGTCACGCCGGAGCGGGCGAGCGCGACCGTTGCGAGCACGTACACGACCGCGGCGAACGCCGAGAGCAGGTACGGCACGGGTGCCTCGTCGAAGCGGGTGGCGATCTGCACGGCCGCCCGCGACGTCGCGGCGATCGCGAAGATCGCGTAGACGGCCACCAGCACGCGGCCGGGGCCGCTCGACGTCGCGGGCCGTTCGGCGGTGTCAGGCATTCGCGCCACCCCAGACCTCCGTCATCCGCAGGATCAGCACCGGAACGGTCAGGCACGCGATGCCGAGCACGGCGGTGCTGGAGCGGGTCCGCTCGGCCAGTGCCCACACCGTGCCGAGCGGAAGGACGAGCAGCGACCCCGCCAGGTAGGCGACGAACGTGACCATGCTGCCGGGTCGCTCGCCGCCGATGAGCAGCGCCACCGCGATGACCACCTGGACCACCAGTAGCACCTCGACCGTCGCCAGCCCGAGCAGCAGCGGCTTCTCCGGCGGCCGGTTGAGCGCCACCTGCACGAAGGCCCACACCGCGACGGCGGCCGCGCAGAACGCCACCGCGAGGGCATAGCCAGTGATCACCGTGCGGGTACCTCCGCTTCTCTTGTACTACTACCCGTAGCATACGGGTGGTGGGACGGTCCGGTGTGGACCCTCAACCGGCCCGCAGGGCCTCCAGCGCGCTCCGCAAGGTGCCGGTGAGCTCGACCGGCCGCCGCGTCTCGCGGTCGACGAACACGTGCACGAAGTGGCCCTCCGCGACGCACTCCGAGCGGTCCGCGCGGTGGATTCCCACCTCGTAGCGCACGCTCGACCGCCCGAGATGACCCACGCGCAGGCCGATCGCCAGCCGTTCCGGGAACTCC
The DNA here is from genome assembly GCF_042685745.1 of Prauserella oleivorans. Lineage (NCBI taxonomy): Bacteria > Bacillati > Actinomycetota > Actinomycetes > Pseudonocardiales > Pseudonocardiaceae > Prauserella > Prauserella oleivorans. The sequence continues at coordinate 1,136,199 of NZ_JBHUNT010000001.1, forward strand.
ACCGCGGCGTGGTAGTTGCAGTGTGATTCGACACAGAGCCCGATCACCGGGCCGCGATGGATGTCCAGCCCGCCCTCGGCGATGAGCCAGCTGTTGATGACCGTGTCCATCAACGAGTAGTGGACGACGTTGTTGACGTGGCCGTAGACGTCGTTGTCCTTCCACCGCGTCGGCACGACTTCCCAATGCGCATAACCCACGCTGCGTGAATGTACTGTCAGCCGGATCGGTGCATGGCGGCCTGCCGGTTCCTCGGGTAGCGTCGCCGGTGTACTGGCCGTGAGGCCCCGCCCACGCTGAGCAGATCGGAGTCCCCCGGGCGGTCGGCTTCCGAAGTCGCTGTTCAACAACCGGTCAGGCCGGTGGGGGTCCGGCCGTCTCGAGCCGAGCCGCACAGATTCGCGGTTGCGGGCGCCGTCCGTGGGTAAACCCATCTCGACGTTGCCTCGTCGTGCCAAGATCCCGAAGCAAGAGGTGTTCATGTCCCTTACCCAGACCCCGACCGAAACCAGACGACCGAAACCGATCATCTCGGGCAACAAGTCGCTGTCCGAGCACATCACCGTCAAGGCCTTCGTGCTGGCGCCGCTGGTCGCCATCGCCGCGGCCGTTCCGTTCGCCTGGGGCTGGGGCCTGAGCTGGCTGGACATCGCACTCGGTGCGTTCTTCTTCGTGGTCAGCGGCCTCGGAGTCACGGCCGGTTACCACCGCTTGTTCACCCACGGCTCGTACAAGGCCAAGCGCGGACTGCGGATCGCGCTCGCCATCGCGGGCAGCTTCGCCGCGCAGGGGCCCGTGACGATGTGGGTGGCCGATCACCGGCGCCACCACGCGTTCTCCGACCGTGCGGGCGACCCCCACTCGCCGTGGATGTTCGGCACGAGCCCGGCCGCGCTGGCGAAGGGCTTCTGGCACTCGCACATGGGCTGGCTTTTCGACCGCGAGGTCACCAACGCCGAGCGGTTCGCCCCCGACCTGCTCGCCGACCGCGACATCCGGACCGTCGACAAGCTGTTCCCGCTGTGGGTGGCGCTGAGCTTCCTGCTGCCCGGCGTGCTCGGCGGCCTCATCACGTGGTCGCTGTGGGGCGGTGTCACGGCGCTGTTCTGGGCCGGCTTCGTGCGGATCGGCCTGCTGCACCACGTGACGTGGTCGGTGAACTCGATCTGCCACATGATCGGTGAGCGCCCGTTCTCCAGCCGCGACAAGGCCGCCAACTTCTGGCCGCTGGCGATCTTCTCTTTCGGCGAGGCGTGGCACAACCTGCACCACGCCGACCCGACGTGCGCCCGGCACGGCGTGCTCCGCGGGCAGATCGACATCTCCGCCCGGCTCATCTGGATGTTCGAGAAGCTCGGCTGGGCGACGAAGGTCCGCTGGCCGACGCCGAACCGCCTCGACCGGCTGACCGTCAAGGCGTAACCACCACGACGAACGCGGCGCCCCCGTGGGTCCGGAATTCCGGGCCGGCGGGGGCGTTCGCCTGTCCGGACGTGCGGCGTACCGGATGCAACCCCCTGCAACCCTTTCGCTCGACCCGCTCGGTGGAGTGCCATAGAGGCACGGCGTCGATGGTGACGCCCGACACACCGGGAGGTGACAGGTGTCGTGTCCGGGGTGACGGCCGGGATCGTCGCGAACCCCGCGTCCGGGCGGGACATCCGGCGGCTGGTCGCTCAGGCGTCGGTGTTTCCCACGGCCGAGAAGGCCAACATGGTGCAGCGGCTGCTTGCCGCGTTCGCCTCGGTCGGCGTCGAGCGCGCCCTGGTTTCCACCGACCTCGGCGGCATCTCCTCCGCCGTCCTGCGCGCGCTGCGCACCCGGCGGCCCGGCAAGGACAGTCCGTGGCCCGAGGTGGAGTTCTGCGCCGACGACCCCATCACCGGCACCGCCGAGGACACCACCAACGCCGTCCGCCGCATGGTCGGCGCCGGTGCCCGCCTGATCGTCTGCCTCGGCGGGGACGGCACCGCGCGCGTGGCCGCCGCCGCGTGCGGTGACGTGCCGCTGCTCGCGCTGTCCACCGGCACGAACAACGCCTTCCCCCGGATGCGGGAGGCCACCGTCGCCGGGCTGGCGGGCGGTCTCGTCGCCACCGGCGCGGTCGCGGACGGCACCCGCCGGGCGAGCGTGCTCGAGGTGACCGCGGGCGCCCGCACGGAGATCGCGCTCGTCGACGTCTGCTCGGCCACCGCCCGGCACGTGGGATCGCGCGCCCTGTGGGACCCGGAGAGCCTCACCGAGCTGCTGTGCACCTTCGCCGAGCCCGACGGCATCGGCCTGTCGAGCGTCGCCGGCCAGCTGTGCCCCAGCCCGCGTGACGTGCCGCACGGCGTGGCGTTGACGTTCGCACCGCCCGAGCGGGCGCGCTGGGTGGTCCACGCACCGATCGCCCCCGGTCTCGTGGTCCCCGTCGGCGTCCGCGACTACCGCACACTGCCCGTGGACGAACCCGTCGAGCTCACCCAGCGCGGCGGCGTGATCGCCGTCGACGGCGAACGCGAGCTCGAGCTGCGCGACGACCAGCGCGCCACCGTGCGGCTGCGGGCGGACGGGCCCCGCTGCGTCGACGTCGCCGGCGTGCTCGCCGAGGCCGCGCGCCGCGGGCTGCTGCGCACCGAGTTGTCCCCTGTGTCGACGACAACGGCGACATGAGGAGGCCGGGACCGGATAGGCCGGAAAGTTAGGAGCGTCAACGATGACGGATACCTTGTCCACCGCGGCCAGGCACGAGCTGGACGAGAACGCACTGCTCGACGCCTACCGCACGATGCGTACCATCCGCGCCTTCGAGGAACGGGTGCACGACGAGTTCGCCACCGGGGACATCCCGGGGTTCGTGCACCTCTACGCCGGCGAGGAGGCATCCGCCACCGGCGTCTGCATGCACCTCGACGACCGGGACGCGATCGCCAGCACCCACCGTGGCCACGGGCACTGCATCGCCAAGGGCGTCGACGTCAAGGCGATGATGGCCGAGATCTACGGCCGCAAGACCGGATCCTGCCACGGCAAGGGCGGCTCCATGCACATTGCCGACCTGTCGAAGGGCATGCTCGGTGCCAACGGCATCGTCGGCGGCGGGCCGCCGCTGATCTGCGGCACCGCGCTCGCGGCGAAGCAGCAGGGCACCGGCGGCGTCGGCGTCGCGTTCTTCGGCGACGGGGCGAGCAACCAGGGCACCACGCTCGAAGCGCTCAACCTCGCGTCGGTGTGGAACCTCCCGGCGATCTTCGTGGCGGAGAACAACGGCTACGCCGAGGCCACGGCCAGCACCTGGTCGGTCGCCGCCGACAACATCGCCGACCGTGCCGCCGGATTCGGCATGCCGGGCGTGATCGTGGACGGCTTCGACTTCTTCGCGGTGTACGAGGCGGCGGGCGAGGCCATCGCCCGCGCCCGGGAGGGCGGCGGACCGACGCTCATCGAGGTCAAGTTCACCCGCTACTTCGGACACTTCGAGGGCGACCAGCAGACCTACCGCGCCGAGGAGGTCGCGAACGCGCGCGAGAAGCTCGACTGCCTCAAGCGGTTCCGGGCCCGCGTTACGGAGACCGGTGAGCTCGACGAGTCCACGCTGGACGCTGTCGACGCCCAGGTCGCCGACCTCATCGACGCCGCCGTCGAGGAGGCCAAGGCGGCGCCCAGGCCCGCTCCGTCCGACCTGCACACCGACGTCTACGTGTCCTACTGAGGGAGGCAGCCATGGCACGCACGATCAGTTACCGCGAGGCGCTCAACGAGGCACTCGCGCAGGAGATGGAGCGCGACGAGTCCGTCGTCGTGATGGGCGAGGACAACGCGGGCGGCGCGGGTAGCCCCGGCGAGGACGACGCCTGGGGCGGCGTACTCGGCGTCACCAAGGGCCTGTTCCACCGCTTCCCCGGCCGAGTGCTCGACACCCCGATCTCGGAATCGGCGTTCGTGGGCGCCGCAATCGGCGCGGCGACGCGCGGCCTGCGCCCGGTGGCCGAACTGATGTTCATCGACTTCATGGGCGTCTGTTTCGACCAGATCTTCAACCAGGCGGCCAAGTTCCGCTACATGTTCGGCGGCAAGGCCGAGACGCCCGTGGTCATCCGCACCATGTACGGCGCGGGACTGCGCGCGGCCGCGCAGCACTCGCAGGCGCTGTACCCGATCTTCACCCACATTCCGGGACTGAAGGTGGTCGTGCCGTCGAGCCCGTACGAGGCCAAGGGGCTGCTGATCCAGTCCATTCGCGACAACGACCCGGTGATCTTCTGCGAGCACAAGGCCATGTACGACGTCACCGGCGAGGTGCCGCAGGACAGCTACACCATCCCGTTCGGCGAGGCCAACGTCGTGCGCGACGGTGACGACGTGACGATCGTGGCCATCGGCCGGATGGTGTCCGTGGCCGAGGAGGCCGCCGAGCAGCTGGCGGCGTCCGGGGTGGAGGCCGAGATCATCGACCCGCGCACCACCAGCCCGCTCGACACCGAGACGATCCTGGAGAGCGTCGAGAACACCGGCAGGCTCGTGGTGGTGGACGAGGCCACCCCGAGGTGCAACCTCGCCACCGACATCTCCGCGCTCGTGGCGAAGGAGGCGTTCGGCTCCCTGCGTGCACCGATCGAGATGGTCACCGCGCCGCACACGCCGGTGCCCTTCGCCGACGTCCTGGAGGACCTCTACATCCCGGACGCCCAGCGCGTGACGAACGCCGTCAAGTCCGTTGTGGAGTGGAAGCGCTGATGGACGAACGTATCCGCAAGGTCGTCATGCCCAAGTGGGGCCTGTCGATGAAGACCGGCAAGATCACCGAGTGGATCGCCGCAGAGGGCGACGAGGTGGCCGACGGCGACGATCTCGCCGAGATCGACACCGACAAGATCGCCGGCGCGCTCGAGTCCTCCGAGGAGGGCGTGCTGCGCCGGGTGATCGCGCAGGTCGGCGAGGAGGTGCCGGTCGGCGGCACGATCGCGCTCATCGCGCCCGCCGACGTGCCCGATGCCGAGCTCGACGAGGCCGCCCGGGCGGCCCGGGAGGAGCTCGACTCGGGTGCCGTGGAGGAGGTGGCGGGCCCGGTCACCGGCACGGTCGAGGTGGACGGACGCACGCTCGCCTACGCCACCCTCGGCGAGGGCGAGGAGGTGGTGGTCCTCGTGCACGGCTACGGCGGCGACAAGAACTCCTGGCTGTTCGTGCAGGAGCCGCTGTCGCAGACGCGCACGGTGCACGCGCTCGACCTGCCGGGGCACGGCGAGTCGAGCAAGGACGTCGGCGACGGGTCACTGGACACCCTTGCCGGCGCGGTGCTCGGCTTCCTCGAGGCCAAGGGCATCGAGCGGGCGCACCTGGTGGGGCACTCGCTCGGCGGTGCGGTCGTGGTGGCCGCGGCGGCCAGCCGGCCGGAGCGGGTGGCGTCGCTGACGCTGGTCGCCCCGGCCGGGTTCGGTGACCGGATCAACGCCGACTACCTGCGCGGCTTCGCGGCGGCGACGTCGAGGCGGGAGCTCAAGCCGCACCTGACGGCGTTGTTCGCCGACCCGGAGCAGGTCACCCGAAAACTGGCCGACGACCTGATGAAGTTCAAGCGCCTCGACGGCGTGGACGCGGCACTCGACACGCTGCTGGGCACCCTGCTCGACGGCGACGCTCCCGCGCTGGACGTCGCGCCGCTGCTGTCGCGGATCGACGTGCCGGTGGCCGTGGTCTGGGGCAGGCAGGACGCGGTGCTGCCGGTGGAGAACGCCTCGGGGCTCGACGGGGTCGTCCACGTCGACGCGGCAGGCCACATGGTGCACATGGAGCAGCCGGGGGAGGTGGTGTCCGCCATCGGGACCGTTGTCAAGTGAGGGGGTTCTCCCGGACCGCCAGGCTTGCGACACTCGTCGGGTGCGCCAGGAGCACCTCGAAGCAGCGGTGCCGGCGGGGACGGACCTCCGGCGGTACACCCGCGTGCTGGCGCAGGTCCACGAGGCGGCGGTGGCCGGGCGGCGGCCACCCGCCTCGCCGCGTGCCGTGATCGCCGCGTCCTGGCAGCGCATGCGCAGGCTGGGGCTGGACCCTGATCGCGGCGGTCCGGGAGAACCCATCACGGTCGACGAGCTCGAGGCGCGGAGGCGGGCCGGTGGTCTCGGCGCCGTGCTGCCCGTGTTGCGCGGCGGTCTGATCGGGGTCGCGGAGGAGGCCGCGCACATCATGGTGGTCGTCGACGCCGACGGCCACGTGCTCTGGCGCGACGGCAGCACGGCCGTCCGGCACCGCGCCGACCGGCTCGGCTTCACCGAGGGTGCCTCCTGGAACGAGAACCACGTGGGCACCAACGCCATCGGCACGGCCCTGGTGGCGCGCAAGCCGATGCAGGTCTACTCCGCCGAGCACTACGTCCGCTCCCACCACGCCTGGACGTGCGCGGCCGCCCCGCTGCACGATCCACGCGACGGCAGGCTGCTCGGCGTGGTGGACCTGTCCGGGCCGGCCGACACCGTCCACGCCACCACGCTCGCGCTCGTCGCCGCGGTCGCGAGACTCGCGGAGGCGCATCTGCGCACCGGCCACCTCGCCGAGCTCGAACGGCTGCGGGCCACCGCCGTGCCCGTGCTGGCGAAGGTGGCCGGTCCGGCGCTCGTGACCGACGAGCACGGCTGGGTCGCCGCTTCCAGCGGGCTCGCCGCGCCCGACCGGGTCGCCCTGCCGTCCGGCCGCGTTCCCGGCGAGGCGTGGCTGCCCACGTTCGGGCGGTGCCACCTCGAACCGGTACCGGGTGGCTGGCTCGTCCGACCCGGTGACACCGAGGCCGAACCCCGCCGCGTGGTGCTCGATGTCCGATCGCCGCACGCCTGCACGCTCACGGTCAGCGGACCGGGTGGCACGTGGTCGCACCCCCTGAGCCCACGGCACGCCGAGATCCTCTACCTCCTCGCCCGCCACCGGGACGGCCGATCGGCCGCGCAACTGGCGGTCGACCTCTTCGGCGATCCGGCCCGGACCGTCACCGTCCGTGCGGAGATGTCGCGCCTGCGCAGACAGCTCGGTGCGGTCCTCGCGCGCAGGCCGTACCGGTTCGCCGACGACCTCGAGGTCGTGCTCGAGCAGCCGGACGCTCCCGAGCTCGTGCTGCCGCATTCCACGGCGCCCGCCATCCGAGGCTGAGCGTCACCAGGGCGGGTTACGGCGCCGCCACGATCTTGACCGGGTTGCCGGAGTCCTTGGTCGCGTCGTGGTGATCTCGGCTACGGTCATGCGGGTGCTGAAACTGGGTGGAGGAACGCGATGACGAGCACCGTGACCCGTCGCGGTCCGGCCGGGCAGCCGCTGCCCCGGACGGGACCGCCGGACGAGCCACGTGGTGGGCGTTCCGGCCTCGCCTGGCTGCTCGACCTGCCCGCCAACGCCGTGCGCGGGCTCCGCCGCTCGGCGGCGACGACTCCCGGCAAGCTGACGCTCATCGGCGTCGCGCTTGTGGTGCTGTCCCTGCTCGCGGGCGCCGTGGGCAGCGCGGCCATCGGGGAGCGCAAGGGCACGATCGACGGGCTCATCGACCACCGGGAGCCGCTGGCCGCGGCGGCTCAGGAGCTCTACCGCTCGCTGTCGGACGCCGACGCCACCGCCGCGAGCGCGTTCCTCTCCACCGGCGCCGAACCACCCGAACTGCGGCAACGCTACGAGCTCGACATCGCCACGGCCGGTGCCGCGCTGGCCAAGGCCGCGTCCGATTCCGGGGGTGTGCCCGAGGCCGCCGCCCAGGTCGACATGCTGTCCCGGCAGCTGCCCGTCTACACCGGACTCGTGGAGACGGCGCGCGCCAACAACCGCCAGGGCTTTCCCGTCGGCGCCGCCTACCTGCGCGAGGCGTCGGAGCTGATGCGCGCCAAGATCCTGCCCGCCGCGAACGAGTTGTACGAGATCGACGCCGACCGCCTCGCCGAGGAACAGGACGACGCCGCCGGGGTGCCGTGGCTGACGGCGTTGCTGGCGCTCGGCCTGCTCGGCGCGCTCATCGCCGCGCAGGTCTACCTCAAGCGCAAGACCAACCGGGTGTTCAACGTGGGCCTGGGCGTCGCCACGATCGCCGTGGGTGTCGCGGTCCTGTGGACGGCGGCGGCGGTGACCGTGCAGAGCGTGCTGGTGAGCAACGCCGCGGAGGACGGCACGGGGCAGGCGGACGTCCTCGTGCGGGCCAGGATCACCGCGCTGCAGGCCCGGGCCGACGAGACGCTCACCCTGGTCGCCCGAGGTGGCGGCGAGGCCTACGACAACGAGTTCAACGAGCTGTTCGGGCAGCTGGCAGGCGAGGACGGCCGATCCGGCCTGCTCGCGCAAGCCCGCGAACGCGCGGAGGATCTGCCCTCGGCCGAGCACGTCGATTCCGCCGTGCAGAACGCGGTGGCCTGGGGCGCCGCGCACGGTCAGGTGCGCGAATTCGACAACTCCGGTGAGTACGAGCGGGCGGTCTCGCTCGCGATCGACACCACCGACGAACAGAGTGCCGCGGCCGCGTTCACCCGGTTGGATGAGGACCTTGCCGCGGCCATCGGCTCCGGCAGGCAGATCTTCCTCGACGACACCACCAACGCGTCCCGGGCACTGACGCTGCTCGCCCCCGGGTTCGCCCTGCTGGCGCTCATCGCGGCACTCGGCACGACGCTCGGAATCCGGGAACGTCTTCGGGAGTACCGCTGATGAAGCGCACGACATGGTTGGGCTCGCTGCTGGTGACGGCCGCACTGGTCGCGGGCTGCGGCTCACCGGGAAAGCCGGTGGATCCCGCGCCCGTGGGGTCGGTGGAGCGGCCGATGCCCGCGGGCGCGGGCCTCGCGCGCGACGTGGAAGGCAACGGAACCGCCGACCGGAGCTGCGACCCCACCGCCAGCCTCGCGCCCGACCCCAGCATTCCGCCGGGGTCCACAATGGACGAGATCCGGGATCGCGGCTATCTCGTCGTCGGGGTGGACCAGAACACCTTCCCGTTCGGGTTCCGCAATCCGACGACGGGGCAGCTCGAGGGGTTCGACATCGACATCGCCCGCGAGATCACCCGGTCCATCTTCGGCAACCCGGACGCCGTGCAGTTCCGCGCCATCAGCTCGGCCCAGCGAATCGGGGTGCTCGGGGGCGACCCGGAGTACAAGGGCGAGCAGGTGGACATCGTCGTGCGCACCTTCTCCATCACGTGCGATCGGTTGGAGGACATCAACTTCTCGACCGTCTACTACGTCGCCGGACAACGTGTGCTGGTCAACGAGAACTCGTCGGCCCGTGGTCTCGGCGACCTCGGCGGCAAGCGCGTGTGCGCGGCCGACCAATCGACGTCGCTGCAGAACATCGCACGTGCCGAACCTCGGCCGGTGCCGGTGCAGGTGGACGACTGGTCGGACTGTCTGGTGCTGCTGCAGCAGGGGCAGGTCGACGCGGTCTCCACGGACGACACGATCCTGGCCGGAATGGCGCAGCAGGACCCGACCACGAAGGTCGTCGGCGAGCGGTTCACCGACGAGCTCTACGGGGTCGGCATCCCGAAGGACGACGAGGACATGGTGAGGTTCGTCAACGCCGTACTCGAGCGGGTGCGGGCGGAAACGTGGCGGGACAGCTACCGGCGGTGGGGGCTGCAGGACTGGCTCGGACCCGCCCAGCCGCCGGCCCCCAACTACCGGTGACATTCTTCGGAGGTAGCAGTGTCGGATGAGCCACGGCGTCCTCGGCACGCCGCGCCGGACGACGGCGAAGGCCGGCCGGAGCAGGCCGGGCCGCGCGCCGTGCCCGAGTCCGGTCCTCGACACGCCGCGGAGCCGCCTCGGCACCCCACCGGATCGGAGCAGCGGGCACCGCAGTCGCAGCAGGGCGGGACGGGCACCCAGCCCGGCCCGCAGGAAGCACGGCAACCGAGCCGGTCAGGTCGGCAATCGATCCAGCCGGGCGGCGGGCCGCAAGGCGCGCCCGGACCGCACACCACGTCCGGTCCGCCGTCGGGACCGAGCGCGCCCGGCGGGCCGCAGATCATGCCGGACACCCGGCTCGCGCGACCCGACTGGCAGAGCGGCAACAACGAACCCCTGCCCACCAGTGTGCTCGCCCAGCCGACGCCGGGCACCGAGCTCATCGCGCCGCCACCGCCACCGTCCGAACCCAGCGGACCGGTGTCGCTTCCCGACCCCGGCACCGGCAGTGTCCTGCCCCCGAGCACCAGCGACGGCTTCCGGCCCGGCACCAGCGATGCCTCCGCCCCGGGTACGGGAGCGGGCACCGGGTCCGGCACCGGCTCGGGAGCCTTCCCGCGCACGTCCAGGAGGACGTCGTCGCGGACGTCCCGTCGCGGACGGCTCGGTGCCGGGCTCGTCGAGGTCCCGCGAGTGCCCGAACGCGACCCGGCGTCGGCCGTGCTCACCAACCCCGTCGTATCGGAGTCCAAGCGCTTCTGCGGCTCGTGCGGTGCCAAGGTCGGCCGGGGCAAGGACGGCGAGCCGGGTGAGCCGAAGGGCACGTGTCCCAAGTGCGGCACGCGCTACTCGTTCGTGCCGAAGCTCCAGCCGCACGAGGTCGTCGGCGGGCAGTACGAGGTCCTCGGCGCGCTCGCCTACGGCGGGCTCGGCTGGATCTATCTCGCGCAGGACCGCAACGTCAACAACCGCTGGGTCGTCCTCAAAGGACTCATCAACACCGGGGACGAAGCGGCGATGACGTCCGCGGTCAACGAGAAGCAGTTCCTCTCCGAGGTCGAGCACCCGAACATCGTCAAGATCTACAACTTCGTCCAGCACCCGGACCCTGACACCGGCAACGCCGTCGGCTACATCGTCATGGAGTACGTGGGCGGCCAATCGTTGCGGCAGCTCGCGCTGGCCCGGCACCGGCAGAGCGGCACCGCCGAGCCGCTGCCTATCGCGCAGGTGATCGCGTACGGCCTGGAGATCCTGCCCGCGCTCGGCTACTTGCACAGCCAGGGCCTGCTCTACTGCGACCTCAAGCCGGACAACGTCATCCAGACCCACGAGCAGCTCAAGCTCATCGACCTCGGCGCGGTCCGCCGCATGGACGACTACAAGAGCCCGCTGTTCTTCACCACCGGGTACAGCGCCCCCGAACTGCCGACGCGCGGCGCGTCGGTGGCGTCGGATCTGTTCACCGTCGGCCGCACGCTGGCGGTGCTGAGCTTCGAGTTCACCGGCTACACCACCAAGTACAAGACGACGCTGCCCAGCCAGGACGAAGTTCCGCTGTTCAAGCTGTTCGGCTCGTACTACCGGTTCCTCCGCCGGGCCACGCACGCCGACCCCGACCGCCGGTTCGTCTCGGCCGAGGACATGGCCGACCAGCTCACCGGCGTGCTGCGCGAGATCATGGCGCTGGGCACCGGAAAGCCGCGGCCGGCACCGTCCACAGTGTTCGGTCCGGAGACCAACACCTTCGGCGTGGACATGGTGGTGCCCGAACGTGGCGCGGACGTCCCGCTGCCCAACCCCGCCGAGGTGGTGCTCGGGCTGCCCATCCCGCAGGTGGACACCGACGACGTGGGCGCGGGCGTGCTGGCCACCACCGTGGGCGCAGATCCCAGGACGGCCATCGAAGCGCTCGCCAACGCGCCGAGGGAATCCATCGAGGTGCGGCTGCGGATCGTGCGTGCCCGGATCGAGCTCGGTGAGCTCGCGGAGGCCGGCAGGCAGCTGCAGGCCGCGCAGTACCTGGCGATCAAGGCCGGCTATCCCCACGACTGGCGCATCGACTGGTACCGCGGCCTCATCGAGCTCGCGGGCGGCCGGGCGCGGGTCGCGCACGTGGCGTTCGACTCGGTGTACGACGAGCTGCCCGGCGAGATCGCGCCGAAGCTCGCGATGGCGTTCAGTGCCGAGAGCGTGGGCGACTACTTCACGGCGTCCCGGCTGTACGAGCTGGTGTGGCGCACCGACCGGTCGTACGTGAGCGCGGCGTTCGGGCTGGCGCGCGTGTACCTGGCGCAGGGTGCGCGGGCGAGTGCGATCGAGGTGCTCGAATCGGTGCCGCCGTCCTCGACGCACCATGTCGCCGCGCAGGTGGCCGCCATCAAGGTGAAGATCCGGTCCACCGGGGCGTCCGGGTACGTCGTGCAGGAGCGGGACCTCGTCGACGCGGGCGCCCGGCTCGAGCGGCTCGACCTCGACGCCGAGCGCCGCACCCGGCTCTCGGCGGAGGTGCTGGAGTCGGCCCTCGAGTGGGTGCAGTCGGAGGCGGGCAGGACGTCGCCGCGGACCCCGGGTGCCGTGGTGCTCGGGTGCGCCCTCGAGGAGCGGGCGCTGCGGTTCGGCCTCGAAGCGTGCTACCGCGCGCTGGCCCGGCTGGCGGAGGGCACCGAGCGGCGCATCGAGCTCGTCGATCGGGCCAACGCCATCCGCCCGCGCACGCTGACCTGAGCGGTCCTACCCGGCGTCCGGCCGCAGCTCGACGATGGTGATGTCCGGCGGCGCGCCGACGCGCACCGGCGGTCCCCAGAAGCCGGCACCGCGCGTGACGTACATCCTCGTGTCGCCGATGGTGTAGGAACCCGCGACCGCGCCCTGTTGCAGGCTGACGATCAGCTCGAACGGGGACAGCTGGCCGCCGTGCGTGTGGCCGGCGAGCACCAGGTCGACGCCGTGGCGGGCGGCGACGTCCACGTCGCGCGGCTGGTGGGCGAGCAGCACGACAGCGCGGTCTTCGTCCCGCCCGCGCACGGCGGCGGCGACATCGCCCGCGTCCTGGAACTGATAGGCCGTGTGGTCGTTGATGCCCCCCAGGTGGAACGTGCCGCCGTTGTGGGTGATGTCGACGTGCTCGTTGCGCAGCGGCCGGATCCCCAGCGTCGGCAGGTGGTCGACCCACTCCTGGTAGCCCGAGTAGTACTCGTGGTTGCCGGTGACGAAGAACGTCCCGTGCGTGCTGCGCAGGCCCGCGAGCGGAGCGGCGGCCTCGGCGAGGTCGGCGACCCGGCCGTCCACCAGGTCGCCCGCGATCGCGACGAGGTCCGGGCGCTCGGCGTTGACCATGTCCACGATCCGCTGCGTGAACGAGCGTCCGATGATCGGCCCGAGATGGATGTCGCTGATCAAGGCGATGCGGCAGCCGGCCGCACGGGGGTCGAGTCTGCGCACCGGCATCGGCACGCGGGTCACCGTCGGCGGGCCCATGGCCACCGTCACGCCGTAGCCCACCAGCCCCGTCGCCACCGCCCCGGCGACCGCGGCCGAGCCGCGCGCGAGCACGGTGCGCCTGCTCACGCCCTCGCGCTCCTCGTCCGGGACCTCCCGGCGCACCCACGGGCGCAGCGCCAGCCGTGGGATCTCGAACACGAGCAGCGCCACGAAGAGGTAGAAGAACATCGCCAGCCACAGGTAGCCGGGCCAGGCGAACCACTGTGCGATGTCCGGGTCGATGCTCGTGCCCGTGGTCAGCCCGGCGACCAGCAGCACGACGAGCGCCGCGAGCGCCCAGGTGCCGATCCTGCGCGCCCGCGTGCCCGGCTGCGTGGTGTCGGCCACCAGGCGTTTCCACAGGTACAGGTGAAGTACGGCCAGGCCGAGCGCCGCGACGATGATGAACATCAGGGGTTGATGTCCCAGTCCTGGCCCGCGGCCTGCCTCACGTCGCGGAATTGCGAGATCGCGTCGGCGTCACCGTGCTTGGTGAAGTGCTCCACGCCGACCGTCACGAACAGGCCACGCGCCCGCACGGCCACCGGGCCGTCCTCGGCGTCGAGCCTGCCCTCGGCACTGACGTAGGTCTTGCGCCTCGACACGCCGTCCAGCTTCGCCGCGATGTGCAGCGTGGAGCCCACCGGCACCGGCCGCACGAAGTCGGTCTCCAGGCGCGCCGTCACGGCGGGCCGGCGCAGCAGGTTGCCGACCGTGCTGCCGAGCGCCTCGTCGAACGCGCACGCCAGCAACCCGCCGTGGGCGAGCCCGGGCGCGCCCTGGTGATCCTTACCGACGGTGAACTTCGAGACCACTGTCATGTCCGAGGCGATCATCGAGCGGATGTGCAGGCCCGACTCGACGTCGTCCCCGCAGCCGAAGCATTGCGAGTAGTGCTCGCCGAGTTCGGTGCCCGATGGCGGTGCGTCCGGGTGCGGAGTCGCTGGTTCGGTGTCCTCCGGAGGCCAGTTCTCTGCGGCTTTGCTCACCCGGCCAAGTTAGCCCGGCGTCGTGCCGGGCGATGTGGCGGCGTCGGGCGAGGCGACCACGCCACGCAGCGGGATCGCTGTTCGTCTCCGGCCGCGTCGGAATCGCCGACCACGGCGGCCGTGGTGGCTCCGACCAGTGACAACGCCGGCCACCCGGGTTTCCGGCGAGCTCCACCAGGCGGCAGGCGAGGAACCGGCACCCTACCTGTGAACGCGGCCGGCGGGATGTCCGAGGCGATCGAGAAGGTGCCGTAGCGGTCCCGAGTGGGGAACATCGCAGGCGGTGTCGACGCCACGGGCCAGGAGCAGCACCACGTTCCGGCGGTCTTGCCACGCGTGCCGACGACGCAGGGTGCGGCGGGTTGCCCCGGCGCACCCTGCTCAGCGCGGTATGGATCTCACTGATCCAGTGCGGACAGCGCCGTCCACTCCTCCCACGAGTAGGTCCAGTCGTGGTAGTCCCCGTCCTCGGGACCGAGTTGCTGGGTGCTGCCCTCGATCTCCACCGGGTCGCCGATCTGCGCCAGCTCGAAATACTCCTGGGCGTCGTCCGGCGCCAGGTTGATGCACCCGTGTGAGACGTTGCGCACGCCCTGGTCGCCCACCGACCACGGTGCCGAGTGCGTGAACTCGCCGTTGTTCGAGATCCGCACGGCCCAGTTGACCTCGAAGTCCTCGTAGCCGTAGCCCGGGTTGTTCATGAAGTACGTCGAGTGCTTGCTCATCACGACGTGCACGCCGCTGTGCGTCACGCGGCCCGGATCGGAGTCGAGGCCGAAGCTGGCCGGGTAGTCGGCGATCTGCTTGCCGTCCTGGAACACGAGCATGCGGTGGGTCTGCGTGTTGGCCTTCACGACCTGCGAGCGGCCGATGCTGAAGTGCGAGGTCAGGTCCGCCTCGCCGAAGGTGCCCTCGCCCATGTCGACGCCGTAGAGGTTCGCCTTCACCGTCACCTTGGTGCCGGGCTTCCAGTACTCCTTCGGCCGCCAGTGCACCGATGTGTCGCTCTCCAGCCACGCCCACGAGCCCTCGGTCGCGGGTGACGTCTCGACCGACAGCGCCCGCTCCACCGCTGCCTTGTTGGCGACCGGTGCGTCGAAGGTCAGCGTGATGGGCATCGCGATGCCGTAGGTCTTACCGTCACCGACGTTGAGTCGGCCGCCCATGGTCGTGTCGGGTGCCACGGTGGTGAAGGAGCCCTTGATGGGTGTGCGCTTGCCGTCACCGCTGATCGCCGTGCCCGACCAGGTGTAGGTCTTGTCGTAGCCGAGGGGCTCGGTGACCTTCCACGTCCGCTTGTCGCCGGACAGCTCGCCCTGGACCTTCTGGCCCGCCGGATTGGTCAGCGCCACCTGCTGGATCGTGCCGTCGGTCACCGTCAGCCGGACCGGCTGCCGCGGAGTGACGTTGGTGGCCCCGTTCGACGGCTGGGCCACGACTTTGGCCGCCGGCGTCTCGGATCCGCCGGATTCCCCCTGGCTTCCCGTGTCGCCGTCACCCGTGCAGGCGGTCAGCGTCACCAGGAAGGCGAGCACGAGTGCCAGCAGTCCGCCGCCACGCACGCTCAGTTGTCTTCTCACGTCATATGCCCCTTTTGATCTCCCCTATGCCCCCAACTGACGCCCGATCGAGCGTGGCCGTTCACCTCTAGAATAGTGACTGCCATCACATTTTGCGGGACACGGTGTTCGCTTGGCGAGACGTGCCGCGACCAGGGTCGACGGCCACAGTCCCTGCCATCTGGGGTTATCGGAAGGGGGCGGAGTTATGCAACCTCGCCGGGACGGATCCCCCCGGTTGGACCAACCGGGGTTCCATGGGGGTTTCCAAACGGCCGGAGGCAGGTAGGCTGCCGAGTGGCCGTCGTTTTGCGTGTTCGTGGCTTCACACTCGCGGAACTTCTGACGCGGGCTGGAGCCGATGCGTGCTCTTCGCTCACTCCGTTGGAACCGCCCGGGGCGGCCGGGACCTCGCTTCGGCGGCGTCCATGCGGAACAGCAACGAGGAGTAAACGGTGGCGCAAGGCACTGTGAAGTGGTTCAACGCCGAAAAGGGCTTCGGCTTCATCGCCCAGGACGGCGGCGAGGGCGACGTGTTCGTCCACTACTCGGAGATCGAGGGCCGCGGTTTCCGCACGCTCGAAGAGAACCAGCGGGTGGAGTTCGAGGTCGGCCAGGGACAGAAGGGGCCGCAGGCTCAGAAGGTTCGCGCTCTCTAAGGGCGCCTCAGACGAAACGAGCCCCCGGCGGTGCATCCGCCGGGGGCTCGTTGCTGTCGTACTGCCGGCCGCTGCCGGGGCAGCTCGGCTCTGTCGGGAAACTCTGCGGGTTCTGTGGGCCGCCGGCTGTCCGCAACTCGGGCACTGTGCGGTTCCGCGTCCGGTAGCCGGCCCGGCCGGCGGGTCAGTGCAGCCGGCCGCCGGTGGGACGCTCCCAGCCGGAGCGGTCGAAGACGTACTCGTCGGTCTGTGGGTCCGCGCCCTGGGGCGCCGGGTACCCGGCCTCCGGGTATTGCCGGCCGGCGGACTGCTGCGGATCACGCTGGGAGGCCGCCTGCGCTTCCCAGGCGAGGCGCTCGAGCACCCATTCCTGGGCCAGCGCCTGCGGCGACGTGCCGCGCTCGGCGGCGAGGTCCCGGAGCTGCTGCCCGGCGAGGTGGGTCATGCGGAGCTGGTAGACCTGCGCGTCCCCGAAGCGCCTGCCCGACCCGGTGCTCTCCGGGTCGTTTTCGGGCGCCAGGGCCTTGAGGTAGCTGGAGAGCTCCTGGTCCTCGGCGGCGGGGTCCACGTCCTGCGCGGCAGCGTCCCGGCGACGTCCGCCGTTGACTGCCTTGAGGTTGCTGCGGCTGCTCAGCCGTCCGAAAGAGGGAATAGGCACGGCGGACACGATAACGGTTGTGTCTCGAACGCGAGGCATCTGTGACTGGACCCACCCGGTGTGTCGTCGAACCCGGGCGAAGTTGGGCTGTCCGGAGCAGCGTGCCATCCGCTCGGCGCAGCAGACGAATACCTGGAGTGGTTCGCTGAATGTCCGGGTGGGCCGATCGAGCCCAAGATCGAAATGATCCGGAAATGGAGAGGCCCCCGCGCCAGGGGGAGGAACGCGGGGGCCGGAGGGGATCTCCACAGGCGCTGACCGGGGGTGTGTCAGCACATCGATTGTTACATGACAGGGCGGCGACTCGCGAGTGTTGCGTTCGAAAAAGGCCTCCGACCTGTCATTTTCCGGTGGTGTGGCGTTCAGATTCCAAGACTCCCTGAATGGCCGCTCAAGTGGCGCAGCGTGTTCGGCGGTTCACTCTCCGGGGGGCTGTGGGGGTTTTCGGGCGCTGACTAGCCTCGGCGGCCAAGGTCGATCCGGAGCCCCTTGGAGGAGCCATGAGCGGATCTGTGGAAGTGCGGCAGTTCCTCGTTCGTCACGAAGGAGACGGACTCGCCGGGCTGGGCGTGCCGGCGCAGCGGGCGGGCCACGCCGAAACCCCGCGTGTCTCCGACGATCAGGTCCGCAGGGCCAGGCTTGCCGTGGCGCGGTGCGCGAGCGGGGCGGAGGACTGTGCCGAACTGCTCGACATGCTCGGGTTGAAGCCCGACGAGGATGGCCGCGCCCCGGTTCAGGGATAGCCGGACCCGGAGCGTGATGCTGGGCCCCCAGACTGCCCAGGTGCACACCCCCTGGTCGTGCACCTGGGCAGCACGCCGCCAAGCTACTGGCCGCGGCTCGGCAGGGGCAATCGATTGCCGCCACAACATCGTTTCGAATGAATTTCTTTCGCTTTCGTTAACGGACGCGCGGATCTTCGTAACGGCGTTGCGACGCTGTGCAGTCGGTGGCGCGGTCTTCGCTGGGTCTCGTGGAGTCGCGCGGACGGCCGTTGAGGTGGCGTCGCGTGGGGTCGGCGACAACTCCGGGAGTTGGTGACGTTTGAGCAGGTCAGACGTAAAGTGGTACCCGCTGCGCGGGGCCTCGGAGGGGTGTCCTAAACTAGTCATCGCTCCCAGGGGGACCTGAGAGCGCGGTCGGGTCGGTTCGCCGAACCGGCTGGGCTCCCATCGTCTAGCGGCCTAGGACTCCGCCCTTTCAAGGCGGCAACGCGGGTTCGAATCCCGTTGGGAGTACGCAGTACAACAGAACAGCATGGCCCTGTGGCGCAGTTGGTTAGCGCGTCGCCCTGTCACGGCGAAGGTCGCGGGTTCGAGTCCCGTCAGGGTCGCCAAAGCGTTCGGCTAGTGCCGGCGTTTCCGGCCAGGTAGCTCAGTTGGTACGAGCGTCCGCCTGAAAAGCGGAAGGTCGCCGGTTCGACCCCGGCCCTGGCCACCCACGTGAGAACCGTCTTGACGCAGGTCAAGACGGTTTTTTCGTGTCTGGGCGCGGTCGCGGCTGTGGCCGGGCTTGACCGTCGTTGACCGCCGGTTGCCGGTGCTCGTTGCCCGTATGTTGCCCGCGTATCGCTAGCGCTGCCCCAGCCCCGGTTGTGATCGCTGTAGCACCCAGAGCTCGTGTCCCGATCTACGGAAAGTCGGCGGTGTTGAGCCGAGCGGTAGGAGGTCCCCGCCTGCCACTGCCGTGCCGCCGTACCCCTGCGGCAGCGGCACAGCCCGGCACTATTCCTTCCCCGTTCCCTTCACCCTTGCCGGTCCTTTGCGCCGTGGTGGCCGGGTCAAGGGTGAGCGCAGCTCATCGCGCAGCGACGCCGTGGGCGCCCTTGATGTGGTCGGCGCGGCGTAAGACGATCGCCGGGCGAGAAGGGGACTTGCGAGGTGAGCCGCGGTTGCCCAATTTGCCTTGGCTGGTCGGTAGGCGTGCATGTCGGGTGCGCCGGGGCCGCCGGCCGGAGCGTCAGCGGGAGGCCGGGCGGGCCCCGGCGGCGGCGCGCTTGCGCGCCGCCCTTGACCTGTTAGAGGGCAATTCGGCAATACCTGCGGCGTCTCGGCGCGATGTTCCTGGAGACGTGCGGTGTCGCTCGCGGCGCCGTGGCCGGTGGTGTGCGGGGGTCTGGCGATCACGGGTGGCCGGGGGGTGTCCCTATGTGGTTGTCAAGCCGCAGCGGGTGTGGTCTTGGGTTGCGGGGTTCGGTAGTGGGTGCGGTTGCGGAGCATGGCGAAGAGCACGTCGCAGCGGCGGCGGGCCAGGCAGATGAGGGCGGCGTTGTGTTTCTTGCCCTCGGCTCTCTTGCGGTCGTAGTAGGCCCTGCTGGTGGGGTCGTGCAGGGCGGCGAAGGCGGCCAGGAAGAACGCCCGTTTGAGCTTGCGGTTGCCGGTGCGGGCGGGGTGTTCGCCCTTGATCGAGCTGCCGGAGGTGCGGGTGACGGGGGCGATCCCGGCGTAGGCGGCGAGGTGGCCGGAGCTCTTGAAGGCGGAGGCGTCGCCGATCTCGAGCAGGATGCGGGCGGCGGTCCTGACCCCGATGCCGGGCATGGAGGTCAGGACCCCGGCAAGAGGGTGCGCATCGAGGATCTCCTCCACCTCGTCGGCGACTGTTTTGCGTTGGTGCAGCACGGTTTTCAGGCTGTCGGCGAGCCGTGGGAGCACGGTGTCGGCGGCCGCCGTGCCGGGGACGGTCACGGTCTGCTCGTCCAGCGCGGCGAGGATGCTCTCGACCAGCTTGGCGCCCATGCGGGGCGCGTGCGCCGTGGCGATGGCGCTCAGTTTGCGGCGTCCGGCTGTGCGGATCCCGGCGGGGCCGCCGCAGCGGGAGAGGATCTCCAGCACGGCCGCGTGTGTGATGCGGGGTCCCAGGACGCGTTCCAGGGCGGGGTGGATGCCGGTGAGCAAGCCGCGGATGCGGTTGCCGAGGCGGGTGCCCTCACCGGCCAGGTCATCGTCGAACCCGACCAGCACCCCCAGCTCGGCAAGGGCGTCGTCACCGACATCGACCTGGCGCAGCGTGTGCGGCAGGCTGCGGGCGGCATCGGCGATGATGAACGCGTCCCGGGCGTCGGTCTTGGCGGTGCCGGGGTAGAGGTCGGCGATGCGGCGCATCGCCAGGCCGGGCAGGTAGGCCACCTGGTGCCCGCAGGCGCGGGCAACCGCGACCGGCAGCGCGCCGATCGTGGCCGGTTGATCGACCACGACCAGCAGCGGCCCGTGGGCGGCGAGCGTGTCGAACAACGTTCGCAGCTTGGGTTCGCTGTTGGGCAGTGGCCCGTCATGCAGCCGCTTCCCTGCCGGGTCCAGGCCGACGGCGTGGTGGTTGCCTTTGCCGACGTCCAACCCCAGGAACACGCCATAACCGCTGGTCATCCACCACGTCCTTCGTCCGTCGCGGGTGGTCGCCGGTCGAGCATCGATGGCCGGCACCCACGTTACGACGAGACCTACCCGAAGGCGGCCGTGTCCCTATTCAGCGGTCCCTCGATGCCACCAGGCCCGGCGACACCACCCCCCGGATCATGGACTCGACTGGGGGCATCAGTCATACCGAACCTGGCGACCACAGCTCCTTGATCAGGAACCACGAAAAAGGTAACGGGGTGGTGTTGCGCGGCGTGACCGGCGCCCGTGTGTCAGGCTGGTGGTTCCACCGTTAAGCCACAGCGGAGGGGCGCGCTGACGTGTACGTCGATGGCGCCGACCTGGGGGTCGGTGACGCTCGGAGTTTCCCGACTCCTCTGAGCCAGTTGCAGGATGCAAGACGGTTACGGCAACGGCTCTCCAGCCGGCTGGCTCCGTGGGTTGGCGAGAGTTCCCTCGATGTCGAGCTGGCTGTCGACGGGCTCCTCACGGTGGCCGCGTCGGTGCGCTGGCGGCTGCGCGCGGCTCACCTGGTCGCCAGGCCCGAGGGCCGCAACCTGAAGATCAGGATCGAGGTGCGGGGCGTAGTGGGCGAACCTTCGGGAGCTAGCGCAACCAGGCTGCCGCAGCGGTCGCTGGCGCGGGACTTGCTGGATGCCTGCGCGGCCGACTGGGCCGCTGACGAGGAGTACGGGCGCGTGTGCCTGTGGGTGGAACTTGTGCTGTCCGTGGCCGAGACGCCGCCGTCGTTGTTGACAACGAGCTTCACGTTCTCCCCTCCCACGTCTGCGCACCGGCACAGCCGCCTATGAGGTGGCGCCCTTCCACCAGGCGACGGCGGTTTCCGCTGCGGGGCCGCGTCGGGCCCGACGTCGCGCGGGCGAGGCTGAGGCCCGCTCGTGAGAGCGCTGGCAAGCTCGGGCGTCCGGACCTGCGCGCCTCCGCTGCCCAGCCAACGAGCGGCAGCGCCTGAGTGTGGTCAGCCGACGCCGTTCTCGGACGAGCGGGTGCGCGCCTCCAGCTCACGCAGTGCGACCTCGGAGGCGTTGTGCACGTGCTTCTCGCAGGCTTCGCGGGCGGCTATCGGATCCTGCCGCACCGCAGCGGCGTCGGTGATGTCGCCCAGCTCCCGAAGGATTTCCGCAGAGCGGCCAGGCGCCTGCATGGACAGCCCGCGCAACATCTGCACGCGGGCATGGATACCGCGCAACGTGGTTCGGATGACCTCGTTGTGCGCGCCGTCGATGAGCGCGGCGTAGAACTCGTCCTTGATCTTCAGGCGCGCCGGAAGTTCTGCTTTGCCGAGTGACTTCTCGACGGCCTTCAGTGCGTCGCGTAACCGCTTTCGCTCCTTGGCATCGGCACGTTGGGCGAACAACGAACCGGCCAGTCCTTCCAATGCGGCCCGGACTTCGAAGAGGGCGATCGCGTCCTCACGGGTGAGCTCGGCGACCACCGGCCCCTGATTGGGCACGCTGGACACCAGTCCCTCGGATTCCAGTTGCCGAAGGACTTCCCGGATCACCGTGCGCGAGACCTCGTACCTGGCGCACAGGCGCGACTCGACGAGCCGTTCGCCGGGTTCGAATTCGGAGCTCAGGATATCGGCACGCAGCAGATCGAGCACCTGTTCGCGCAGCGGTGCCGCGACGCGCTTGACCCGTGGTCCGGGCATTGCCTACTCCTGCTCCCGCTCGGAATCCGCCGGCGACGGATCCCTCGGCACAACGTAATACGGTCATCTTAGCTTCCGGCTCTGGCGTGCTCGCTCCCCGACAACCGGCGCTCGTCGTGGAGACCGATGACGGCCGCGTGCCCGGCGAGCTCCCCGGGATGCGCACGGAAGCGCTCCAGAGTCGTGGCGTCGTGGCCGGTCACGAGGTGATGCGGGCGCTCGGTGAGCAGGGCGCGGATGGTGTCGAACCCGGCATACATCGCGGGCAGGTCGGCCACCGAGATGAACGGCATGTCCTGCTCGAGTTCCTCGTAGAAGTGCACCGCATCCGAGGCCAGCAGAACCGGGCCTTCGGAGGTCTCCACCGTGACTGCGAGCTGTCCGGGTGTGTGTCCGCCGAGCTCCATGATCGTGATTCCGGGCGCGGGGTGGTCGCCGTCGGTGACGAAGCGCAGCCGCCCGGCGCGGTCGGCGGCCACCAGCTCGTCGATTTCGGCCTGTTCCGCGAAGTGTGCGAACTGGCGGCGGGTGGCCATGTCGGAGGTCCAGAATTCGTACTCGCGGTGGGACATCAGCAGCTCGCTGTTGGGCAGTTCGCGCACGTTGCCGATGTGGTCGTAGTGTCCGTGCGTGATGATCACCTGGTGTCGCCCGGCGGGGTCGACGCCGAGCGACCGCAGCGCGTCGACCGGGTGGAGCGTCATTGTCCGGTTGCGCTTGGCGCCGGCCTCGGGGCTGAACCCGGTGTCCACGATGATCGTGCGGTCCTGGTTGCGTAGCACCCAGAGGAAGTAGTCCACTGTGAACTCGGCGTCGGGGATGCCGTAGAAGTGGTGGTTGAGGAAGGCGTCACTGCGCCGGGTGGTCCTGGTGCCGTAGCGGACGATGACGACCTCGTAGTGCTCCTCAAGCACGGATGCTCCTCAGTTGGTGGTGATGTCGCGTCGATAGGTCTCGGGCAGCCACTTGATCAGCACCGGGGCGGCGAGCAGGGCGACCAGGGCCGGGTACCAGGCGGGTGCCACGGTGGTGCCGAAGGCGTTGACCAGCGCTGCCGCGACCAGCGGGCCGGGACCTGCGACCAGCAGCCCGAGGTTGTAGCCGAGTGCGCTCCCGCTCGAACGAGTGTCCGCGGGGAACAGCTCGACCAGCAGTACCACGTTGGTCACGCTGCACAGTGCCTGGCAGGCACCGAAGATCACCAGGCCGAGCACGACACCTACGGCGCCGCGGCCGCTCATCAGAGCGAACGCCGGCACGGACAGGAGCACGAAACCCACGGTGCCGATGATGTTGAGTCTGCGGCGTCCGATCCGGTCCGACAGCGCGCCGACCAGCGGGCACATCAGCAGATACAGGAAGAGGCCCACGCCGCTGAGTGCCAAACCGGTTGTCCGCTCGATTTCGAGGACCGAGGTGAGATGGTTGTTGACGTAGGTGGCGAGGTAGTAGATGCCCACCCCGGACACGCTCGAGCACGCGAAGGTCACCATCAGAGGTTTGAGGTCCCGGCGCCCCACGCGGCGCAACGGCGAGGTGTTGACCGCTTCTTCCTCGCGGAGTTTCTCGAAGGCCGGGGTGTCACCGAGCCGCAGCCGGATGTAGAGGCCGATCAGCGACAGGGGTGCAGCGAGCAGGAACGGCACTCGCCAGCCCCAGCTCAGCAGCGCCTCCGGTGCCATCCCCACACTGAGGACCAACGCCACCGCGCTGCCGACGAGGAACGCCAGCGCTGCGGTTCCCGAGATCAGGCTCGCGTACAGGCCACGCCGGTTGTCCGGGGCGTTCTCGACGAGGTAGGCCGCCGAGCCGCTCCATTCGCCGCCGGCCGCGATGCCTTGCACACAACGCAGCACGACCAGCGCCAGCGGAGCCAGAACTCCAACCTGCTCGTAGCTCGGCAGTAGCCCGATCAGCGTGGTGGCGGCGCCCATCAGAAGAACCGACAGCACCAGGGCGGCCTTACGGCCGTGCTTGTCGCCGACCGGCCCCAGCACGAACGCGCCAAGGGGTCGCATGACGAACGCGACCGCGAATACCGAAAGCGAGCTCAGCAACGCCACGACCGGCGTGGTCGCCGGGAAGAACAACTTGCCGATCATGGCCGCGAAGAAGCCGTAGATGGCGAAGTCGAACCATTCCATGAAGTTGCCGATCCCGACGGCGACGGCCGTCCGGCCGCGCGGTGATGCCGTCATCCGCGTAGGGGTATCCGCCGGCGTGACGTCCATGGGTGGCACTCCTCCTCGA
The DNA here is from genome assembly GCF_042685745.1 of Prauserella oleivorans. Classification (NCBI taxonomy): domain Bacteria; kingdom Bacillati; phylum Actinomycetota; class Actinomycetes; order Pseudonocardiales; family Pseudonocardiaceae; genus Prauserella; species Prauserella oleivorans. Next base: position 1,160,454 of record NZ_JBHUNT010000001.1, read on the forward strand.
GTCGCTCCAGGCGTACCGGCTCGGGTCGGCGCAGCGTTGGTGAGCGCTGCGGCCGTCGGCGTCGGCGCAAGACCTGCCACCGCCCTTGGTCCGCCGGGCTGGCCAGCAGGACCGTAGACCCGTATTACGGTATTAGTCAACAGCACGGAATCGTCCTTGACCCTCGTATATGACGGTATTACGCTCGCTCGACGTTTGCGACGTGTGGCATGTCGTGCTCACGACGGCGACCAGTCAACGAGGATTGGATTGGACCACCATGGCATCTGCTGCTCCCACGTCCGTGGAGCCATCGAACAAGACGTCCGGTACCCGAGCCAGGTCCAAGACCATCGGACTGATCGCCGGACCACTCGTTTCCCTCGCGATCTACCTGCTCCTGACCGTCACCGAGGCCGACTTGCCACCGGCCGGGCGCGGAGTCGCCGCCGTCGCCGGCCTGATGGCCGTGTGGTGGATGACCGAAGCGCTGCCGTTCGCGGCCACCGCGCTCCTTCCCCTGCTGCTGTTCCCGCTGCTGGCTATCACAGACTTCGACACCGCGGCGACGCCCTACGCCAACGACACCATCTTCCTGTTCCTCGGTGGGTTCATGCTCGCCGCCGCGATGCAGCGCTGGAACCTGCACGTCCGGATCGCCCTGCACATCGTTTCGCTGATGGGCACCAAACCGACCCGCATCATCGGCGGGTTCATGATCGCCAGCGCCTTCATCACCATGTGGGTCAGCAATAGCGCCACGACCATGATGATGATCCCGATCGGATTGTCCGTGCTGGGGCTGACCGAACGCAGCGGTGCAACCGACCGCAACTTCGGCATCTGCATGGTGCTGTGCATCGCCTACGCGGCCACGATCGGCGGCATGGCCAGCACGATCGGGGCAGCGCCCAACGCCATGCTTGCCGCCTTCCTCGGAGAGTCCTTCGGCGTGCAGGTCACGTTCCTGGACTGGTTCCTCATGATGTTTCCGGTAGTGGTGGTCTTCCTCGTACTTGCGTGGGCGTTGATGACCAAGGTCGTGTTTCCCATCGGCACCACCACGCTCCCGGGCGGGCGTGAGCTCATCGAACAGCAACGGCGCGACCTCGGGCCGATGTCGCGTGGCGAACGCCGCACGCTCGTGGTGTTTGCGGCAGGCGCCCTGTCGTGGGTGGTTTTCCCGCTGCTGGCTCAGACCGGCCTGGTCGAGCACGCACCGTGGCTCGAGCACCTCACCGATGCCGCCATCGCGATCGCCCTCATCGTCACGCTGTTCGTCGTCCCCGCTGATCGCGAGCACCGCCTGCTGACCTGGGATGACACCAAGAACGTGCCTTGGGGAGTGCTGTTGCTCTTCGGCGGTGGTCTGAGCCTGTCCGCCCAGTTCAAGGAAACCGGGCTCGGTGCCTGGATCGCCGAGCTGTTCGGCTCCCTCAATGGGGCGGCACTGATCGTCGTGGTCGCCGTGATGGCGCTGGTGGTGATCCTCGTTGGCGAGCTCATGAGCAACACCGCCGCCGCCGCGCTGTTCTTGCCCGTCGCGGCTGGGATCGCCGTCGCCATGGGCATCGAACCGGTCATTCTCCCGGTCGCAATCACCATGGCCGCCAGTGTCGGATTCATTCTCCCCGTCGCCACGCCGCCGAATGCCATCGCCTTCGCCACCGGGAAGGTCACCACCGGCCAAATGGCCAAGGCCGGCGCGCTGCTCGACATCTGCGGACTGGTTTTGATCTGCATCGCCGTACACATCACCGTCCCGTTGGTCCTCTGACAACACCACCACAGTGGACTCGGCGGTTCGCCGAGTCGGCCGTTGCGCCGACGGTAATACTGTATTACGGTCAATCTCATGTGTGCATGGCGCAAACCATGTGCACACGTCCACCAAGCCCACGCAGGAAGGCATCCGCATGTCCGTCCAACCGCAGGAATACATCGACGAAATGGCTCGCAAGCGCGGCTATGTGCTCGATTACCACAAGGTCATGGCCAAGCAGGACTTCGAGGTGCTACAGGCGGCCAACGGCCTGGTCTCGGCGGCCTACCTGTCGGACCGCACTTTGGACCGCAAAACCAAGGAACTGATCTTCATCGTCAGCCTGACCGTGATGCGTGCCTCCAAGGGGCACATTCAGAGCCACATCCGGGTCGCGCTCGACCTCGGGGTCAGCCCGCGCGAGATCCTCGAGGCTATCGAGATCTCCCTGCCCGAGGCAGGAATCGTCGCCTTCCAGACCGGTTTCGATGCCTGGCGCGAGGTCGTCGGCGCCGATGGGCTGGAGCCGACGGTCCAGGTGCACGAGGGCGGCAACGGCCAGGCCGGCTGACCACTCTCCACCTCACCGCGAACCGAAGGACACAGGCATGGAAAAGATAGCCTTCATCGGACTCGGCACCATGGGCCTGCCCATGGTGCGTAACCTCGCCAAATCGGGCGCTCCGCTCTCGGTGTTCGACGTCAACGCCGACGCGCTGTCGGCCGCGTCCAGCGAGACGGGTGCGACACCGCTGTCGGTCTCCGCCGACGCCGCTGAGGCGGACGTGCTCATCCTGATGCTGCCCGACAGCACGATCGTCAAGGCTGTGCTCGGCGATCCCGACGACCCGGAGAGCCTGGCCGGCAGGTTGCGTCCGGGCACGCTGGTTGTGGACATGGGCTCGTCCGCTCCCGAAGCCACCGCCGCTCTTGCGACGTCTCTGTCCGCGAAGAACGTTTCCATGGTGGACGCGCCCGTGTCCGGAGGCCCGAGAAAGGCCGCGACCGGAACGCTGACCATCATGGCCGGCGGAGCCCGCGACGACTACGACCGCGCACTGCCGATCCTGCGCACGATGGGCGAGTCGGTGACCCACGTCGGGCCCGTCGGCTCCGCACACGCGCTGAAGGCTCTCAATAACCTGCTGTCGGCCATCGGGCTCGTGGGCGCGCTGGAAGTACTCACCGTCGGCAAGAAGTTCGGACTCTCCCCGCATGTGATGCTGGGCGTGATCAACAAATCGACGGGACGTAACCAGGCGACCGAGGTCAAGATCGAACCGCAGGTCCTCGACGGCGGATGCAACGTCGGCTTTTCACTGCCGCTCACGGTCAAGGACATCACCACGGCCCTGAACCTGGCGCGCTCGCAGAACCTTGACCTCCCGGTCGCCGAGGCCTGCGTGCAGCTGTGCACCACGGCGTTGGAAGAGCTTCGAGCGGACGGCCTCGGCAACCCGGATCAATCCGAGATCGCCCGATACCTGGGACAACGCACCGGGGTTTCGCTCCTGCCCTGACCGTGAGGGTGACCGTCGCGGACCCACTGGGGCTCGCGCCGTCCGCCGGAGGCAATGACGGTTCGATGTGGACGATCCGCTCGGGCGGAAACCCGCTCACTCACTTGCCGGCTCTCGACAGCGGCCGCTCGACCGCCTCTCGGCCGTGCCCCGAGGGACATCCCGGTGGCCACCGCCAACCCACTGGCCCAGCGGTGTCGACGTCAAGGACGGTGAGTTGTCCGGCTTAGGGCAATATAGTGACTTACGTCACTTGTTTCGGGCATGGGGTCGCCGTAAAGTGCTCTATTGGCGCAATGGAAATTGACCAGATTCGCGCCGACCTTGCCGCTCATCCGGGAACTCGCCTTGTCGAGCTCAACGGTGACTCCTACGCCATCTACGATCCGCGCGGTGATCTTCCGCCCGAGCGGCAGCTGCCCTGGGCCACCATCGTCACCTCGGACGCGCACGACACCGCGTCCAATCTGGACCGTGCGGGCGTTTTCCGGCTGAACCTCGGTCTTCCTCGGGCGCGGTTTCGGGAACTCGTCGATCCGGGGCGCGACTACGACCTGACGGCGATCGACGTGCTGCTGCCGCACCCGGTCTACGGCGGCCAGAACTGGGTGTGCGTGCTGAACCCCGAGCGGACCTGGCCGCTCGTTCGCGAGCTGCTGGCCGAGGCGGCGGCCTTCGCGGTCCGCAAGTACGACAACGCCGAGCGGCGGCGCGCGGCCACGTAGGGGGCGGCGACCCGAGCACGGTGGCCCGGTCTCGGCAGGCAGGGCCACCGTCCGCCGGCCGCCCCACGTCATCGACTTGCGAAATCGCCACCACGCGCGTATGCATGAGTCATGCATGAGAGGACGGCGAACCTGCTCGGGGCCACGGCCTTGGCGGTGGCCGACCTGGTGCTGGCCGACGCGTATCGGCGCGTCGGGGTCAGCGCCAGCGGTGCGGCCGCGCTGGTGGTGATCGCCGCGAGCCCGGCGTTGAGCGTGACGGAGCTGGGCCGGAGGGTCGGGCTGAGTCAGTCGGCGGCGGCCCGGATGGTCGACTCGCTGGAGCGGCAACGATTGGTCACACGGCGTCGGCACCAGGGCCGGGAGGTTGCCGTCGCGCTCACGGCCTCAGGGCCAAGGGCGGTGCGACGGCTGCTCGACGCGCGCGGCGCCGGGCTGAGCGAGCTTCTCGAGGTACTCGATTCCGACGAGCAGGAGCAGCTGGCCGGTCTGCTGGCCAAACTGCTCACCCGCGCCTACGAGCACGTGGGCAACGCCGAGCTGCTGTGCCGGTTGTGCGATCGTGCGAGCTGTGTCCGGGACGCGGTGTGCCCGGTCGGGCAGGCCGAGCGGGACCGAGGCGGCTGACCATGGGCGCGCTGCTCGCGCTCGCCTCGGCGTTGTTCTACGGGCTCTCCGACTTCGCCGGTGGGCTGCTGGCACGCCGCGCCCCGTTCGGTGCGGTGGCGCTGGCGGGCCAGGTCGGCGGGTTGGTGCTGGCGGCCGCCGCCGCGCCGTTCCTGCACGCCGGTGACGTCGCGGCCGCCGACCTGGGCTGGGGCGCACTGTCCGGGGTCGGCACCGGGGTGGGAATGCTGTTCCTGTTCCGCGGGCTCGGCCGCGGAGCGATGAGCGTGGTCGTACCGACCAGTGCCGTGGCCGGAGTGGCGTTGCCCGTGCTCGCCGGGGTGGCCTTCCTCGGAGAGCGGCCGTCGCCGCTGTCCTGGCTGGGCATCGTGGTCGCTGTGCCGGCGTTGTGGCTGGTCTCCCGAGGAACGCGCACCGAGCTGGGACCGGCGGGCCCACCAACTCTCGACGGGCTGATCGCCGGCGTCGGCATTGCCGTGCAGTACCTCGCTCTCGCGCAGGCCGACCCGAGTGCGGGGGTGTGGCCGATCGTCGCCGGTCGCGTGGCCGCGATCATCACCATCCTGCCCTCGGCCGCCAAGGCGTCACTACGGTTGCGGGGCCCCGTCGCGATGTGCGCGGCATTGACCGGCGTTGCCGCAGCCCTCGCGCTCCTGTGCTATCTGTTCGCCACCCAGTACCAGCTCGTCGTCATCGCCGTGGTGCTGTCGTCGTTGTATCCCGCGATCCCGGTGTTGCTCGGCATCACGATGCTGCGCGAACGCCTGTCCCTGGCCCAGGCGGGTGGTCTGGCCGCGGCGGCAGCGGCCATCGCGCTGTTGACCACGACGTGACTCCGCCGTTCCACAGGGGATTCACAGGACATGCATCGGATGCGGGTGCACGGTGCCGTGCTGCGCGCCTGGATTTTGCCGGCGTCTCAGCTGTGGATGCCGTTGATGAGCGCGTCCATGAACAGGTCGGCGAGCTCCTCCGGCGAAAGCTCGCCCTCGCTGGTGAACCACAGGTACGTGTAGTTGAGCATGCCCAGGATTCCCTTGACCAACAGACGAGGTGTCGGCCGAAGCACGCCACTGCGGACGCCGTAATCCAGAGCCTGACGCCAATATCCCTCGTAACGTTCGCGGGCCGCGATGACGCGGTCACGCCGGTCCCCGGTCAACGCGTTGTACTCACGAAAGAAGACGGTCCACTCGGCGCGATGGACGGCGATGTTGCGCAGCAGGCCACGAGCCATCTCGCGCAGCGCCGCCTCCGCGTCGAGACCACTGTCGAGCACCTGCTCGGCATAGGCGTTCATCTTGTCGACCTGGTCTTTGCTGATCGCGTAGAGAACGGATTCCTTGCTGCCGATGTAGTGGTACAGCGCTCCCCGGCCGAGGCCGACGGCGCGTCCGAGTTCGGCGATCCCGGTCGCGTGGTAGCCGTTGCGCGCGAACAGCTCGGCCGCTACGGCGATGATTCGCCCCCGATTCGTTTCGTAGGTCGCCGTCATCGGCGTGTACCGCCTTGTCTCGCATAACACTCGTGTCGTACCAAGCCTATTCTGACCTGGCCGGGGGCTCGCACGTTCCCAGCCTCGCCATCGCACGAGCGCGGCCTCCACGTGGGCACCCCGCCCTGCGCGCTCACCCGTAGCACGCAGGGCCTTTCGTGGGTGATGACTACTGGGGGACGGCGTCGAACGCGTCGTCGAACTGGTATCCGGCGAGCAACTCCCGGGCGGCGACCATGTATTGGATGGTCGGCGGTCCTTCCTCGAGCCAGTTCAGGCGCGCGTCCCGATAGAGCCGCTCGATGGGATATTTCCGGGTGTAGCCGATGCCGCCGTGCACGAGCAGAGCCCGGTCGGTCACGCGTCCGACGGCTTCCAGGCCGAACTGCTTGACCAGCGAGGACTCGGCCGGAACCCGGCGTTCGCGGTCCCACTTGCCGGCGACATCGGCCAGCATCCCGCGGAGTGCGTAGACATCGGTGGCCATCTCGGCGAGATAGCGTTGAATGGCTTGCCGTTCGGCGATCGGCTTGTTGAACGTGACCCGCTCCTTCGCGTACTTGAGGGACAGGTCCAAGGCGTAGGTGGCGGTGCCCAGTGAGGAGGCCGCGATGAAGACGCGGCTGATTTCCAGAGCGCGTTCGAGGTGATCGATGCCTTCACCCTCCGCGCCCACGAGGCCGGTGGCGGGGGCGCGGACATCGGTGAAGGTGAGCTCGCCGTGCTGGCCACCCTTGCAGCCCATCGTTTCGGGCAGGGGTTTGATGGTGAGCCCGGGGGCGTCGCGCTCGACGATGATCGCCGAGACCTCCTTCTCCGCGGTCTTGGCGAGCACGAGGAAGTGAGAGGCGAAGTCGGAATTCGTGATGAGCCATTTGCGGCCGTTGATGACGTAGTCGCTGCCGTCGCGGCGGGCCGAGGTCGACAGATCCATCCCGGTGCCGTTGCCGGGTTCGGTCAACGCGAAGGCCAGCGACTTCTCGCCGACCGCAGCGCCGGGCAGGATACTTTGCTTCTGCTGCTCGTTGCCGATTTCCGAGAGCGCGTGCGCGAACGAGTTGTGCACGTGTATCAATGCTCGAATTCCGCCCTGGATCTTCGCGAACTCGGCCAGGATCGGCAGGTACTGCGAGATCGACAGTCCGGAGCCACCGTATTCGCGCGGGACGATCAGACCGAAGGCGCCGCATTCGCGCAGGGCCGGCATCACCACGTCGTAGGGAATTTTCTCGGTGTCCTCGATCTGCTTTTCGAGCGGGTCGAGCTCGTTCCAGATCGTGGTGAAGACTCGCTGTCGAAGCTTGCCGTACTCTTCGGCGGGCAGGCCGATACTCACGTCGATTCCTCCTCGATTCACAGGGACCAGCCGCCGTCAGCGGCAAGCACCGTGCCCGTGCAGAACGTCGCGTCTTCGGACAGGAAGACGGCTGCACGTGCGATTTCGTCCACCGTCCCGAATCTGCCCAGGAGTGTTTCCGAGGCGATCTTGCGCCGGGAGCCGTCCGGGACGGCCGCGGTCATGTCTGTCTCGACGAATCCGGGGGCCAGGACATTCACCCGCACGCCGTCGGGAGCCAGTTCCTTGGCCAATGATCGAGCGAAACCGACAGCGGCGGCCTTCGTGCTCGCATAGGCGGTGTCGCCCGCGAACCCGACCTCGCCGACCACCGAACCGACGATCACGATGCTCGAGTTGTCACCTTCCGCCAGCATCGGGATCGCCGCGCGAGCAATTGCCGCGGTACTACGCAGGTTCGTCTCGATGACGCCCCACCAGCCGCTCGGGTCCATCTTCGCGAGCTTGCCGCCCGACCACACGCCTGCGTTCAGGATCAGCGAGTCCAGGCGGCCCCACCTGGCCCGGATCTGCTCGACGGCAGCGGGCGCACCGTCAGGATCGGTGAGGTCGAGGTGCACCGGAAGCACGAGCTCGGGATAAGCCAGGGCGAGTTTCTGCACATTTTCCTGCCCTGACCGATATGTCGCGGCGACCTGCAATCCTCGATCGAGCAAGTGACGGGCTATACCGGAGCCGATTCCGCGCGATGCTCCCGTCACGAGCGCGGTGCGTCTTTCTGCTTTTCGGTTGGCGGTCATGAAATCACTGTACCGGTCGGTCCAAACTGATGACCAGGTCATCGTTGCGATGAGAGATGAAGGAAAACTAGGTCGAGATCCGGTGTTTCTGGACTTTTCCCGACGTCGTCCGGGGAAGTGGCTCGGTGGTGAAATGGTACATGCGAGGCACCTTGAACCCGGCCAGGCGCTCGCGCAGGTAGGTCTCCACGGTGTGGTGGTCGAGCTGCACACCGTCACGGACCACCACCTGTGCGACGCCGACCTCGCCCCATGTGTCGTCGGGCTTGCCGACCACAGCGGCCTCGATGATGTCGGGATGCGCGGCCAGGACTCGCTCGATCTCCGCCGGATAGACGTTGAGACCGCCGGTGATGATCATGTCCTTGGCCCGGCCGGCCATGAAGACGAAGCCGTCCTCGTCGTGCTTGGCCAAATCACCGGTGCGCAGCCAGCCGTCGGCCAGTGTCGCCGCGGTGGCGTCCGGTTTGTTGTAGTAGCCCACCATGCACGCCGGCGACCGGCAGATGATCTCACCGATCGTGCCGGCCGGGACGTCCTGGCCGGACTCGTCGACGATGCGGACGGTGGCCGCCGAGCAGGCCTTGCCGGTCGACTCGGTGCGCTCCTGGGCGTCCTTGCCGGTGATGAACAGCATCAGGGTGGGGAACTCGCTCATCCCGTACACCTGGAGCACGTCACAATGCGGTAGCCGTGCCTTCAGGCCTTCCAGCGAAGAGGGAGGAACCGGCTCCCCACCACTGAGGACCATCCGCAGCGATGACGTGTCGTGGCCGTCGAAATCGGGGTGGTTGAGGACTCGCTTGAGGACGGTGGGGACCAACAGGACCTTGGTGACCCGATGACGCTCCACCTGCGCGAGAAACGCACCCGGATCGAAACCGGTGCTGCGCCCAAGCACCACCTGGCCACCACGCCACAACGTGGCAAGTGCCAAGTCGTGGAACCCGGCAGCCCAGCACAGTGCCGGCACGACGTAGTAGACGTCGTCAGCAGCGACGTCGAAGTCGACGATCTGGTGGTAGCTGTTCCACAACACGGTGGAGTGCGTGTGCATGGCGCCCTTGGGGAAGCCGGTCGTGCCGGACGTGTACTGCAGCAGGAACAGGTCGTCCGCACGCACCTCCGGGAATGCGGCCGTACTGCCGGCGGGTGTCCTCACCAGATTCTCGTAGGCGATGCCCAGACCGCTGTGCTCGCCGATCTCGATGACGGTCCGGGTGGGGTTGCGCTCCAGCGCGGGCTTGACGGCGTCGGCCAGTGTGTCCTCGACGGCGATCCAGCGCGCTTCGCTGTCGTCGAAGATGTACTCCATTTCCGACGCGGCGAGCAGGTAGTTGATAGGGACGATCACGCCGCCGATCTTGGCCAGCGCGAAGAACAGCTCCACCCATTCGGGCCGGTTGTACATGACCACGGCAACTTTGTCGCCCTTGGCGAAGCCCGCGGCGAGAAGTCCGTTCGCCAGCCGGTCCGACCGATCGTCGAGTTCGGCGAAGCTGATGTGCCGGTCGTCGAAGGTCAGCGCGATCTTGTCCGGACCGGCTCCGGAGTCGGTCACGGTCTTGGTCAGGATGTCCCGCAGTGTGTACGCATCCATGGTTGAACTCCTGGTCGTGACGGCAGGGTGGGAGGGACGGCGATGACCGCGATGGCGCTAGGGCGTGTCCTGTAAATGATCTAGCTGCGGATGGGGTTTGATCTTGTCCGTGGTTGGTCGGGGTGAGTTGACGGATCGGGCCTGGGCGCGGATTGAGCCGCTGCTGCCGGCGGTGTCGGGGCCGGGGCGGCGGTGGCGGGATCACCGGCAGGTGATCAATGCGATTCTGTGGAAGCTTCGGACCGGCGCGCCCTGGCGTGATCTGCCCGAACGGTATGGGCCGTGGAAGACCGCCCATGAGCGGCTGCGGTTGTGGACCAAGGACGGTACCTGGCAGCGGATTCTGGACGAGGTGATCGTCAAAGACGACGCTGTCGGGGACGTGGAGTGGGTGATCAGTGTCGATTCCTCGGTGGTCCGGGCTCACCAGCATGCTGCGGGAGCCCGGAAAAAGGGGGCTGCACGCCCGCCATCGAGGCGATCGCGGTCGACGGCGAAGGACTCGGACGTTCCCGCGGCGGATTGAGCACCAAGATCCACCTCGTGGTCGAGGGACGCGGGCTGCCCATGCGGGTTGTGCTCACCCCGGGGCAGGCTGGTGACAATCCACAATTGGTGCCGCTGCTGGACGGGATCCGTGTCGCTCGCACCGGGCCTGGCCGCCCACGCCGCCGTCCCGAGGTGGTGATCGCGGACAAGGCCTATTCGCACCCCTCGACCCGCCACGCCCTGCGACAACGCCGGATCCGGTTCGTCAGCCCCGAACGCGACGACCAAATCGCCCGCCGCGCCGCGCACGGCTCACGGGGCGGACGCCCGCCCGCCTTCGACGCCGAGTTGTACAAGCAGCGCAACGTCGTCGAACGCTGCTTCAACCGGCTCAAACAGTTCCGCGACCTAGCCACCCGCTACGCCAAACGCGCCGCCTACTACCAGGCAGAACTCACCATCGCCGCCATCATCCTCTGGCTACGATGAATTGCAGGACACGACCTAGCCGCTGCTCCGGTTTCCGATCGGTAGTACGCCGGGTAGCGCAGGCACCGGCTTCCCGGTGCGCCCACCCGGAATGCCCGCGAAGCGGTACGGAGTAGGTGGCCGCCCGGGTTGCACGACGACGACCTCGCCGGGATTGTTTCCCAGGGCGCAGTCCACCAGCGCGGCAGCCACATCGGACACGGTCAGCAAGGGGAATTCCATCCGGGCCAGTTCTTCGCGGGCGGCACCGAGCAAGGCGGTGTCCACCAGCCCGGGACACACCGCATGCAGCCCGATGCCGTCCTCGGCCAGGGTGGGTGCACAGCTGCGCACCAACCCGATGAGGGCATGTTTCGTCATCGCGTAGACGGGGTCGAACGGCACGGCGGTCAACCCGGCCAGCGATGCCGTGATGACAGCGTGGCCGCGCGTACGCCGCAGCAGCGGTATGAGCGCACGGAGGCCGTACACCACTCCGTCGACGTTGACCGACCACGCCCTCCGGTAGGCGGCCGGGTCCACGTCGAGCAGGTCGGCCTGGCCGAGTGCGACACCCGCGTTGAGCATCACCGCGGCCAACGGCAGGCCCAGAGTGGCCAGGTGCTCGGTGACGGTGTCCCAGGCACAGGGATCACCGACGTCGAGGGTGATCGCGGAACCGTCGCAGCCGGCGGCCGTGGCGGCGGCTGCCTCGCCATCCACATCCGTGACGACCACATGCAGGCCGTGAGCGGCGAGCCGATGCACGAGCTCGCGCCCGATATCGCCCGCGGCTCCGGTGACCACTGCGGCAGCGTGCCGGCTCATGGCACGACGTCCGGCTTGTGTCTGCTCGTTCTCATACCGTGCTTTCTGGATGGATCTGCGGTTGAGGGCCTCGGGGTCCCATGGCAAGGGCTTGGTGTCGGTGCTCCGGCGGGGACGGCCGCCCCGCCGGAGCACCGAGGTGTCAGCCCGCTCGGGTGCCCGGCCAGCCCCAGGTGGCCGGCCGCCACGGCGGCCAGTGATCGTCGGCCGTCGGCACGTCGACGGAGAGGTGGTGGAAGCAGTCTTGGCATTTGGTGACCATCCGGGGGCCGATGAAGTTGGCGACCGGATAGCGGGCCACGTCGGTCGACCCGCACGCGGGGCACGTCGCCTCGACCGGCTTGCGGGGCACGGAGATACGTTCTTCCTCCGGCCGCGGGAAGAGCATGCGCTCAACTCCCATGGGGAGCTCCTTCCTGAGGGCCGGCCCCGCACGTCGGGTGCCGGCTGTCGTGCGCAGTGGTTTGCTGGTTCACCGAATCCACTCGAGGGGGCATGCCGTGGGTACCGTCCAGCGACCGGCGTCGCGGGCCGCGGCGAGCTCGGCGCGCCGGGCCTTCGTGGCCTCCTCGTCGATCGCGGTGTCCCCGGCGAAGACGACGCCGTAGGCCTTTTCCGCGTAGGCCTTGGTGTGCATACCGTCGAGGACGTCGTCCAGCACGTTCCCAGTGGGGCGCGCGAGCGGATCGCCCCAGCCACCGCCGCCGCCGATGATCACCCGGATTGCCTGACCGGGCTTGAGCACGATGCCCGACACCTTCGCGCTCGCGTACTTCGTTCCCAGGCCGAAGGTTCCGCCGTCCGGTGAGGGAATGCCGTCGTCGTCGAACATGCCGAACAGTGGCTCGGCGGTGCGCAGATCCAAGACGTTCAGGCTGCTCGGCGACGCCGGGTCGAAATCCGGAATCAGCCAGCCGTAGAACGGCATGCCGCGGCCACCACCCTTGGTGCCCGGCGTGCCGATCCGGGTCCGGTCGCCCGTCACCGTGATGGCCGTTTCGGACAGTGCCGTGATGGTGTAGACCGCGCCGTTGCCACCGCGGTGCTGCCCGGCGCCGCCGGAGTCCGGCATGATCTCGTGTTGCACGACGACGAGCGGGGATTCCCGTTCCACGTGCTCCTGCACGGAGGTCCGGCAGTTCCCGATCGCCAGCGTGCAGAACGTCAGCCCGTCGCCTTTCCAGGTCGCGCCCCAGCCGCCACCGGCGAGCGCGAACGATGCCCACGGGTTGCCGACGTGGCCGGGCCGGTCGTCCACACCACCCAGGCTGAGCATGCCGAGCGTGCCGGAGTCACAGCCGATGGCCTTGTCGCCCATGGCCTTGCCCATGGCCTGCGCGACCAGGTTGACGACCCGGCCTCCGATGTCGACGTGGTTGGACACCGAGGTCGGCGGTAGCGAGCACACGGCGCTTCCCGGCGGCATGATCGCCTCGACGGGCCTGAGCGTCCCGCTGTTGACGGGCGAACTCGGGTCGACGATGAACTTGATTCCCTCGATGCAGCGGGTCGCCTCGCACCAGGCGGTACCGACGTTGCCCAGCGGCTGCCGGCCGGTTCCGGAGTAGTCGACCTCGATGGAGTCGCCACGCTTCTTGAGCGTCATGACGAGCGGCACGGACTCGTCGGTGACGCCGTCCTCGTCGATGACGTCCTCGGCACGGTAGTCGCCGTCCGGGATCTCCCGGATGCCGGCGCGCATGGCCGCTTCCGTCATCTCGACGCCGTAGATGGCGCCCTTGCGGACGAGCTCGTGGTCGTACTTGTCGATCAGCTCACGCAGCCGGCGCTCCCCGATGACGAGGCAGCCGTTGAGCGCCCGCACATCACCGAGCACGGAGCCCGGGACGCGCACGTTCTCGAGCAGGTAGTTGAACGCGGCCTTGACGGGGCGGTCGTTCGCGTAGAGCAGCGTCGGCGGGAACCGCAGCTGTTCCTCGAACGCCGTTTGCACCCCGTTGGCGAACCCGCCGGGGATGGGCCCGCCGAGGTCCACCACGTGTGAGGTCGAGTGCAGCACGAACTCGGCCCTCCCGTTGATGAGAATCGGCCGGAGGATGTTGATGTCCGCGCAATGGATGGCGCCGCGCCAGGGATCGTTGACGAGGATGACGTCGCCGTCCTGGAGCTGCTCCTCGTCCCACTCGTTCATCGTGAAGTTGCAGATGTGCTGCGAGGTGAAGGCGTGCTGCATGCAGCCTTCCCAGCTCGCGACCATCTCCCAGCCGTTCTCCGTGCGCATGTGGATGGCGGCCGTGCAGTCGTTGATGTCGCGGACGATCGGGGAGAAGGCCGACCGCATCAGGGCCTGGTGCATGTCCCGGGCGACCTCGATGAGGCCGTAGCGCACCGTCTCCAGGTCGACCAGGTGTTTCGCGTCGCCCTCGGCCACGCCGCGCGCACCGTTGGGCTCGATCGTGGTGGTCATGCGGAGTGTTCATCCTTTCGGTCGGAGAAGATCCGGAGGATGCCGGTGGCGTCCTGCACAGCGGATGATCCGCTGTGGACGACCGTGGTGGCGTAGTCCTCCACGATCAGAGCCGGGCCGGGCACGTGCTCGTCGATGGGCAGCAGGTCGCGGCGGTAGACAGGGGTGTCGTCGTGGGTGATGCCGTTGAGCCTGACCGTCGTGCGCCGGAGAACCGGTTCCTGCTCGCCGGCGCGGGAGGTGTGCTTGGGCAGGGTCGCGCGTGGCGCGCGTCCGGTCACCTCGATGGTGGTCACGATGATCGGCAACTCCTCGGCACTGAAGCCGTAGCGCTGCTGGTAGAAGTCGTGCACCTGACCGATCAGCTGCTTGACCCGGACGTCGTCGATCTCGCCGGGGTCGATGTCCAGCCGGTTGTCCCAGGTCTGACCCGCGTACATCACGTAGATGGCGCGTTCGAGGGCGATGTCCTCCTTCGCCGCGCCCTGGCTGCCCAGGTTGCGCGACACCTGTTCCTCGAGCTCGGTGAACATGCCCTCCCAGTCGGTGCCGCCCTCGGTCGACAGCACCGACATGGGAGACCGCGCGGTGGAAACCCGGAGATCACTCGTGAGCAGGCCGAAGGCGGAGAACTCGCCGGGGGCCTGGGGCACCACGACCTTGGCCACGCCCATTTCGCGGGCGACCTGGTGCGCGATCATGGGGCCCGCCGAGCCGAAGGCGAGCAGCCCGAAGTCCCGGACGTCCAGGCCCCGGTAGGTCGAGATCGAGCGAATCGACCCGGCGACGTCGGAACACGCCAGTCGATAGGCGCCGTCCGCGAGTTCCTCGACCGACATGCCCAGTGGTTCGGCGACGGTCTTGAGCGCGGCGCGGGCGAGTTCGACGTCCAGGGTCAGCGCGCCGCCGGCGAAGAGGTCGGGTTGCAGGATCCCGAGCACGACGCAGGCGTCCGTGAGCGTGGGGCGTTCACCGCCACGCCCGTAGCACGCGGGCCCGGGTACCGACCCGGCCGATTCGGGCCCGACGCGCAAGGTGCCGACCGAGTCGAGGTGGATGATGCTGCCGGCGCCGGAACCGACCGAGCCGACGTCGACGACCGGCATGGTCATGGTGAGCCCGAACTCGACGGCCCACGTGTCGGTCATCGGCGTCGTGGCGTTGCGGACCGCGGCCACGTCGGTGCTCGTGCCGCCCATATCCATGGTCAGGACATTGCTGTCGCCCGACGAGCGGGCCAGATCGACGGATCCGGCCACGCCGCCGACAGGTCCGGAGACCAGCTGGAAGACCGGCGCCTTCAGCGTTTCGGCGACGGACCCGACGCCTCCGTTCATCGTCATGATCCACAGCGTCCCGCGGAAGCCCGCGCCTTCCAGCGCGCCTTCGAGGCGGTTGAGGTAGGTGGTGACGATCGGTCCGACGTAGGCGTCGAGAGCGACGGTGACGGTGCGTTCGTGTTCCTTGGTGACCGGGTAGATCTCGGAGGTCTGGATGTAGACGCCGGGAAGCTCCTCCCGGAGGATCGCGGCCGCTCGCTGCTCGTGTGACTGGTTCAGGTAGGAGTTCAGGAAGCACACCGCCACCGCTTCGATGCCGGCGGCCCTGATCTCGGCAGCGACCTCCCGGACTTGCGCCTCGTCGAGTGGCACCACTTCCTGCCCGTCCCAGCCGATCCGGCCGCGGATGCCGTACCGGTGGCGTCGCCTGGCGACCGGTCGCTCCTGATGCGGGCGCAGCCACGTCGGGTCGTAGAAGCGTGGGCCGAACTCGCGGTCCATCCGTCCGATGTCGAGCAGATCGCGATGCCCTTCGGTCGCCAGCAGCGCGACGGACGCGCCCTGCCGGCTCAGCACGGCGTTGATGCCCGCGGTATGCCCGTGCACGATCTCGGCGATGTCTTCGAGCGGTATGCGGAGGCCCTGGAGTGCGGCCAGTACGCCGTCCTCGAGTCGTCCCTTGGTGGTGAGCACCTTGTGATCGCGGGTTTCGCCGGTTTCGCGGTGCATCGCGATGACGTCGGTGAAGGTTCCGCCGACGTCGATCCCGACCCACCACGACGGCGTGGCGGCAGTATTCGCCACGGAAGCTCCTTTCCTTAGGCTTTGACGAGCGACATTGCCCGACGCGCGGCAGCGCTTCGCCGAATCCCGTGATCGCGTTCGCCGGATTCGATTTCGTGGCACTGGCCGTGCAGCCGGATGAGCTGCCTTGGATCCTGGACGAGCTCCGCACCCGGACGAGAGTCGAACCGATATTCACCTGCTTTGGACCAAGCGGTCCAAAGCAACGTGTCAGCAGAAGCCAGATGATCTGCCGCGGTGCCAGCGAGCTGGTATCGCAGCAGTTCACAGGCGCGACAGCGCGCCGACGTGGCGTGGAGCACAGCCGAACCATAATTGGAACGGACCGGTCGGTACAAGCCCCGATTCGGCGAGGATCGCCGGCAATGGGGGTCGGTGTCCGTCGCCATGAGTGACCGAATGCGCTGAGTGAGCTCGGTATCTCTCGGGGGCGGCTGATCGGTGCGGCGACCGAACCCGGGAGCGCGGTCGCGGACTCGATCGGGCGGTGCCGGCCGACGAGATGGGGGTCCGGCCGCTTTATCGCGCCGTCCCGGCCGGGTGCGGGGCGCACGCGCGCTCCGCGATCAGGTGGTGACCCGCCCGGCGCACCCACCCCGCCGACCGTGGTCGCGGTGTTCTCGTGCCGCTTCTCGCGCCCGTCCGGTCAGGACGGGCGCGTCGTCACCTGCTCGCGCGGGAACCCTGGCCCGGCTCGCCGCGGGGCGCGGGCGCCGGCGCGGTGGCAGTGTCCACTGTGGCCACAGAGGCGAACCACGACGCGACCTGCGTACGGGAGGAGACATCCAGCTTGCGCAGGATCCGCTCGACATGGCCGTCCACTGTGCGTGGTGAGATCGTCAGCGTCTCGGCGATCTCCTTGTTGCTCAACCCCTGCGCGATCAGCTCGACCACCTGGTGTTCCCGCCGCGTCAGCCGCACGTCGGCCGACGCCGCGGGCGCCAGCGGCCGGCTCCGCCACACGCCGGGCGTGCGTGTGGTCACGGGCTCGCCCGCCTGATCGGCGAGTTCGATGCCGAGCGCCACCGCCTGCTGCACCGTGACCCGGGAGTACCGGGCCCGGATCTCCCCGGCTCGCTCCGGGCCCAGCTCGGCGTCGATCCGCAGGGCACAATCGCGACCGTCGGCGAGCGCGTGCGGGCCGAACGCCGCGAGGCTGGTGCCGAGTTGCTGCCACACCGAGGTGGCCGCGCCGGCCAGCGCCGCGGCGTTCTCGTAGTGCCCGAAGGCGGCGGCGACCCACGAGGCCACCTCCGTGCTCAGGGCCGTGCAGACGCCGTCGCGGAACTCCCGCTCGATCTCCATCGTGGCCTTGATGGCGTCCCGGGCCTCGAGGCGGTCACCGAGGTGGACCTGGCAGATCGCCCGAACCCAGAACGCGTAACCGCGGGCCCACAACTCACCGTGGCGGGCACTGCGCCGTTCGACGTCGAGGCACGTTCGCAGGGCGTCCTGCGAGCGTCCCGCATACGTTTGCGCCATCGCCAGCTGATAACCAGCGGTGAGCTCCGCACCGAGATCACCCGCCGATCGGTGGATGTCGATGGCCTGGTGGTACAGGGCGATCGCGGGCAGCAAGTCGCCTTCGAACAGGTTGAGCAGCGCACGCCAGTGGGCGGCGTGTCCCCGCATGGCGAGGTCGCCGAGGTCCTCGGCGAGCCGGGCACACTCATTGAGATAGGTCCGGGCCACACCCCGGTCGCCCTGGATCAGCGCCACCCACGCGGCCACCCACAGCGCGTGCCCGCGTTCCGGCACCCCGGGATCGAGCCGGTCGAGCAGCCGCTCCAGCCAGCGCCTGCCGTAGGTGAGGAAGCCGCCCGCGATCCAGTGGTAGCGCAGCAACGCGGCCAGGTGCGCGCCCGCACGCGCCTCGCCGGGAGTCTCGGCCGACCAGGCGAGCGCGGCGAGCAGGTTCGGGTGGTCGTCGCGTAGCTGCGCGAGGTCCTCGGCCTGGTGCGGGCCACACCACCGGTCCACCATCGTGGCCGCCCGGCGCGTGTAGTGGTCCCGGTGCCTGCGGTGCAGCAGCTCCGCCTCACCCGATTGTTCGAGCAGCTCCGCGCCGTACTCGCGGAGGGTGACGAACTGGCTGTACCGCACCCGCTCGTGGTGCCGCTCCACCGACACCACCGACTTGGCCACGAGCCCGTCGATCGCTTCGAGCAGCCGGTCGCCGCTGAGCTCGCCGAAGCCGCAGACCTGCTCGATGCTCTCCAGGTCGGCCGGTGCCGGGAACACGGCCAGCCGCGCCCAGAGCAGCCGCTCGTCGGCGTCGCACAGCTCGTGGCTCCAGTCGATCAGCGCCCTCAGCGACCGCTGCCGGGGGTCGGAGTCGCGGTTGCCGGTGCTGAGCAGCTGGAAGCGCCGATCGAGCCGCTCGACGATCTGCGCCACGGACAGTGACCGCAGGCGGACGGCGGCCAGCTCGATGGCGAGCGGCATCCCGTCCAGCTGCTTGCACAGCTGCGCGACGGACTCCCGGTTGTGCTGGTTCACCGCGAAGCCGGGAACCACGCTGCGTGCCCGGTCGGCGAACAGGCGGACGGCGGGCACGTGTTCGAGGGTGCCGGCGCTCGCCAGATCGGCGTCGCTGGGCACCGCCAGCGGGCCCAGCCAGTGGACCTGCTCACCGCTGAGGCCGAGCGGCTCCCTGCTGGTGGCGAGGATGCGCAGATCCGGGAGTGCCTCGAGCAGCCGGGTGACGAACCGGACGCCGGCGTCGAGCAGGTGCTCGCAGTTGTCCAGGACGAGCAGGGTGCTGCGGCCGGTCAGGTGACTGATGATCCGGTCGACCGCGGCCCGGTTCGACTGGTCGGCGACGCCCAGTGCCGTGGCGGCCGCCGGGGCCAGCTGGGTGGGGTCGGTGACGCTGGCCAGCCAGACCGTGTGCACGCCGTCCGGGAACGCCGACCGCATCCGCTCGGCGACCACCAGGGCCGTGCGCGTCTTCCCGACACCTCCCGGCCCGGTGACCGTGACCAGGCGGGACTGCTGAAGGTACGTCGTCAGCGAAGCGAGGTCGCCCCGTCTGCCGACGAAGCTGGTCAGTGCCTGGAGTGCCGACCCGACGTCGCCCATGACGCCTCCTGCGCTCGTTCGTGCGTGTGACGTCTGAGCATGGCATGAGCACGCCACCCGGGTGGTGACGCAACGGCAATGGGGTGATGAATGGGGTGATCTCGCCCTGTCCGGCCGACTGTGTCCCCCGACACGCTGAGCGGTGCAAGGACGCACATCACACCAGCCAGAGAGGCAGGTTCGCCGTGGCGGCTTCAACGACGACAGCCCCCCAAGACCACGACGCGATCATCGTCGGTGCCGGGTTCGCCGGGCTCTACGCGATCCACAAGCTCCGCGACCAGCTGGGACTCGACGTCCAGGCGTTCGACGCGGCCGGGGACGTCGGCGGCACCTGGTACTGGAACCGCTACCCCGGTGCACGGGTCGACATCGAGAGCGTGCACTACTCGTACTCGTTCGACGAGGACCTGCAGCGGGAATGGCATTGGACGGAGAAGTTCTGCGCGCAGCCGGAGATCCTCTCCTACCTCAGCCACGTGGCCGACCGCTTCGACCTGCGGCGCAGCATCCGGTTCGGAACCCGGATCACCAGCGTCACCTGGGACGACGACGCCGGGCTGTGGGAGGTTCGCACCGACAAGGGTGACGTGCTGCGCGCGCCCTACTTCGTCTCGGGCGCGGGCACGTTGTCCGTGCCGAAAAAGCCCGAGTTCCCGGGCGTGGACACCTTCGCCGGCGAGGTGTACATGACGGGCAACTGGCCGCACGAGGAACCGTCGTTCGAAGGCAAGCGCGTCGGCATCATCGGTGTCGGCTCCTCGGGCATCCAGGCCGTCAGCGAGCTGGCCAAGATGTCCGGCCACCTGACCGTGTTCCAGCGGACCCCCAACTACGCCACCCCGATCGGGAACGCGCCCACGGACCCCGAGGAAGAGGCCCGCGACAAGGCGAACTACCGGCAGATCCGGGAGGCGTCCCGCAACCACTTCCTCGGCGTGCCGTACTCCGACGTGCAGCCCTCGGCGCTGGCGGTGAGCGCGGAGGAGCGCCGCCGGGTGTTCGAGGACCGCTGGAACCGGGGCGGATTCCGGCTGTTCATCGACGCCTTCCAGGACATCCTGTTCGACCAGCGCGCCAACGACACGGTCGCCGAGTACATCCGCGAACGCATCCGGGAGCGCGTCAAGGACCCGCGGACGGCGGAGTTGCTCTGCCCCAAGGACTACCCGTACGGCACGAAGCGCCCGCCGCTGGAGACCGACTACTACGAGGCCTACAACCGCGACAACGTCGAGCTCGTCGACGTCAAGTCGAACCCGATCGCCGAGGTCACCCCGCGTGGCGTGCGGCTGGCGGACGGCACCGAGTACGAGCTGGACTGCCTGGTACTGGCCACGGGGTTCGACGCCTGCACCGGACCGCTGCTGGCGATGAACATCACCGGCCGCGGCGGGCGGAAGCTCGCCGAGCACTGGGCGGACGGCCCGCAGACCTATCTCGGCCTGATGTCCTCGGGCTTCCCGAACCTGTTCATGATCACCGGCCCGCAGAGCCCGTCCGTGCTCTACAACATGCCGCTGGCCATCGAGGATCACGTCGACTTCCTCGCCGACGCCATCAGCCACCTGCGGGAGAACGGCCTCGCCGTGATCGAACCGTCCGAGGACGCCGAACGCGAGTGGGTGCGTCACACCAACGAGCTCGCCGACGCCACCCTGCTGCCGAACTCGCCGACGTCCTGGTACATGGGCAACAACGTCCCGGGCAAGCCGAAGCGCGTGCTCGTCTACCTCGGCGGAGCGCCGGCCTACCGCGCCAAGTGCGACGAGGTCGTCCGCAACGGATACGAGGGATTCCACCTGACCGCTCGCGGCGCGCTGGTCGGCGCCTGACCAACGGACACGAGGAGAGAAGACAATGCCACTCGATCCCGCCGTGCAGGAATTGCTGAACGGCCTGGCACAGCAGGGTTTCCAGTCCTTCGAGAAGGTCGGGGTGGAAGCGACCCGGGAAGCCGTCGCGAGCTTCGTCGGGTTGCAGCGGCCCGGCCCCGACGTCGCCCGGGTCGTCGACGTCTCCTACGGCTCCGACCCGGACCAGCGCGCCAGGATCTACGTCCCCGAGGGTGACGGTCCGCTGCCCGTCGTGGTCTACGTGCACGGTGGCGGCTTCGTCGCGGGCAGCCTCGAGGTGGTGGACTCGCCTGCCCGCGCGCTGGCCAACGACACGGGCGCGATGGTGGTCGCGGTGACCTACCGACGTGCCCCGGAGGCGAAGTTCCCAGCCGCCCACGACGACGTCTTCCAAGCGTTGCAGTGGGTCGGCAAGGAGATCGGCGCCTACGGTGGTGATCCGGCGCGGCTGGCGGTCGCGGGCGACAGCGTGGGCGGCAACCTCGCGGTGTCGGCCGCGCTGCGGGCGCACGAGGCCGGTGCACCCGAGGTCCGGGCTCAGGTGATGGTGTACCCGCTCATCGATCCGGCCGCGGACACCGCGTCGCGGCGCGAGTTTGCCGAGGGGTACGTGATCCACCTGGCCGCGCTGGAGTGGTTCGGCGCGCAGTACGTCACCGGGCCCGAGGACCTGGCGGACCCGCGCCTCGACATCGCCGGGTCGCCCGCGCTCGGCTCGCTCGGTCCGACGCTCATCCTCACCAACGAGTACGACACGCTCCGGGACGAGGCCGAGGAGTTCGGCGAGCGGCTGAAGCAGGCGGGCGCCGACGCGACCGTGCGCCGGTTCGACGGGCTCGTGCACGGCGTGTTCTGGATGTCCGGCGCGGTGCCGCGCAGTGCCGAGCAGCATCAGGCGGTCGTGGACTTCTTGCGCCGCCAATTGTCCTGAAGCCGCGGTCGGCCCGGTCGCCGGCACCGACCACGGTGGCCGGGCCGGCCGTCTCCACGTCACGTCGTCAGAAGAAGCCCTCATGTGCGGTGTGGACGGTGGAGGTCGCCTTGCCGGAGGTGGCCTTGTAGCCGTAATCGGAGCTGATCGCCTCGGCCGTGCGTATCACCAGGGGCGCGATCTCGCCGCGCAGGCGGTCGAGGTCTGCCCTGGCGGTGGAGGTCGAGGTGGCGAGCGCCGCGACGACATTGCCCGCCGGGTCGCGGACGGGCGCGGAGAGGGAGACGAGGCCCTCCTCGAGTTCACCCGCGACGAGGGAGTAGCCCTGCCTGCGGACGGTGGCGAGGTTGCGCCGGAACTCGGCGGGGTCGGTGATGGTGCGTTCGGTGAACGCGCGCAGGCCGGTCTCGTCGATCACCTGCTGGACACGTTCGGCGGGTGCCCAGGCCAGCAGCACGCGGCCCAGCGAGGTGGCGTGTGCCGGGATCCGGGTGCCGATGGCGACGTTGATGCTCATGATGCGCCGGACGGGAACGCGTCCGATGTAGACGACCTCGGACCCGTCCAGCGCGGCGAGCGAGGCCGATTCGTTGGTCTGCTCGGCCAGCCGCAACAGGTGTGGCTGGGAAACCTCGACGACCGCGTGGGAGGCGGAGTAGTGGTGGCCGATGCTGAGCACGCGCGGCGTCAACGACCATCGTCCTGCCTCGCCCCGGACATAGCCGAGGTTTTCCAGCGTGATGAGAATCCGGCGCACGACCGGCCTGGCCAGCCCGGTGGCGGCGGCGAGTTCGGCCAGCGTCGGGTTCGTGCGTTGCTCGTCGAACGCCTGCAGGACCGCGAATCCACGTTCGAGGCTCTGGATGTGGTCTCGCGGATTTCTCTCGGTGTCCATGTCCGCTCATCTTTCCGTAGTACCGGGCTTGACTTCGCGTCCCCAGCCCCGGCATGCTATGCGCCATTGAACGCATAGCGGTCATATTGTACGCATAGCGTACGAAGGAGTCGATGATGACGCTCGATCAGCGGGTGCTCCGCGACGGGTTCGGCCGGTTCGCCACCGGTGTCACCGTGGTGAGCTGCACCAACCCCGACGGACAGCCGCACGGGGCCACGGTGAACGCCTTCACGGCGGTCTCGCTGGACCCGGCGCTGTGCCAGGTGACGCTGACCCGGAAGTCCAAGGCAGGCGGATACCTCGACGGCGCGCCGTTCGCCGTGAACGTGCTCGCCGCCGAGCAGCAGCACATCGCCTGGCACTTCGCGGGCCGACCGCAGGAGCCGGGTCCGAAGTGGACGGACGGGCCGACCGCGCCGGTGCTGATCGGCAACGCGGCGACCATCTCCTGCCGCCCGTGGCGTACCTACGACGGCGGCGACCACCTGATCGTGCTCGGCGAGGTCGTCGACATCGAGTTCACCGACGCCGAACCGCTGTTGTTCTTCGCGGGCAGGTTCCGGGAACTGGGCGAGGTGGACACCACGGCGCACTGGGCCGCCTCGGTCGACTGCCCGCACGCGAGCTGGTTCGGCCTGCCCTCGGGCGCGGATCTGTCCCGCGTCCCCGCCTGAGCGTCCCGGGCGCTCAAGACGAAACCGACCGTTCAACGAAGAAGGGAACATTGATGACTGTCGAGCAGCAGACGCCCGGCGCCAGCGCCGCGGACGCGGGACAACGGGCCACCCGCCCGTTCACGGGTGAGGAGTACATCGAGTCCATCCGGGACGGCCGCGAGGTGTTCATCTACGGCGACAAGGTCACCGACGTCACCACGCACCCCGCCTTCCGCAACTCCGTGCGGATGACCGCGCGGCTGTACGACGCGCTGCACGACCCGGACAAGCAGGACGTGCTGACGGTGCCGACGGACACAGGCAGCTCCGGCTTCACCCACCCGTTCTTCCGCACCCCGCGGTCCAGTGCCGACCTCTACGCCGACCGCAACGCCATCGCCGAGTGGGCGCGGATGACCTACGGCTGGATGGGCCGCAGCCCCGACTACAAGGCGTCCTTCCTCGGCACCCTCGGCGCCAACGGCAACTTCTACGAGCCGTTCGCGGACAACGCCCGCCGCTGGTACACCGAGTCGCAGGAGAAGGTCCTGTACTGGAACCACGCGATCATCAACCCGCCGGTGGACCGCGACCGCAACCCCGACGAGGTCAAGGACGTCTTCATCCACGTCGAGGAGGAGCGTGACGACGGCCTGATCGTCTCGGGCGCCAAGGTGGTGGCCACCGGCTCGGCGATCACGCACTACAACTTCATCGCGCACTACGGCCTGCCGATCAAGAAGCGCGAGTTCGCCCTCGTGTGCACGGTGCCGATGGGCGCGCCGGGCATGAAGCTGATCTGCCGGCACTCGTACTCGAACTCCTCCGACGTGATGTCGTCGCCGTTCGACTACCCGCTCTCGTCGCGGTTCGACGAGAACGACACGATCTTCGTGCTCGACCGCGTGAAGATCCCGTGGGAGAACGTGTTCATCTACGGCGACGCCGACAAGGCCTCGACGTTCTTCCCCGGCTCCGGCTTCCTGCACCGCTTCACCTTCCACGGCGTGACCCGCCTGGCCGTGAAGCTGGACTTCCTCGCCGGTCTGCTCATGAAGGGCGTGGAAGCCACCGGCACCAAGGACTTCCGTGGCATCCAGACCCGTGTCGGCGAGGTCATCGGCTGGCGCAACATGTTCTGGGCGCTCTCCGACGCGATGGCCGCCAAACCGGACGAGTGGGTCGACGGTGCCGTGCTGCCGCACCTTGACTACGGGCTCGCCTACCGCTGGTTCATGACGGTCGGCTACCCGCGGATCCGGGAGATCATCATGCAGGACCTCGGCTCCGGGCTGATCTACCTGCCGTCCCACGCCGCCGACTTCAAGTCGCCGGAGATCCGCCCGTACCTGGACAAGTACGTGCGCGGCTCCAACGGCATGGACGCCGTGGAGCGGGTGAAGCTCATGAAGCTGATCTGGGACTCCATCGGCAGCGAGTTCGGCGGCAGGCACGAGCTCTACGAGCGCAACTACTCCGGAAACCACGAGGGCGTGCGCGCCGAGATGCTGTTCAACGCGCAGCAGTCCGGCACCGCCGACGCCATGAAGGGCTTCGCCGAGCAGTGCATGGCCGAGTACGACCTGGACGGCTGGACCACGCCTGACCTCATCAACCCCACCGACGTGAGCCTGCGGAAGTAGAGCCATGACCACGACCGAACAATCACCGACCGCCCACGACTCCGGCACGTCGGCGACCCAGGCGTTCCGCGCGATCAGGCAACAGTCGCGGCCGGGCGAGGTGTCGCCGGAGCGGATCAGCGCGGTGGTGGGCCGCGTCCTGGCCGGAATCCACGACGCGATCCGCGAGGAGAAGGTCACCTACGACGAGTTCCAGGCCGCCAAGGCGTGGCTGATCGAGGTCGGCGAGGGTGGCGAGTGGCCGCTGTTCCTGGACGTGTTCGTCGAGCACGTCGTGGAGGAGGTCGCCGCCGAGAACCAGCAGGGCACCAAGGGCAGCATCCTCGGCCCGTACTACCTGCCGGACCAGCAGCGGCTGCCGTCCGTGGCCGCACTGCCCACGCGGCCCGACGAGCAGGGCACTCGGCTGGTGTTCGCGGGCCAGGTCCGCGACACCGACGGCAACCCCGTCGCCGGGGCCGAGCTCGACATCTGGCACGCCGACGCCGAGGGCTACTACTCGGGATTCGCGCCGCACCTGCCGGATGGTCTGCTGCGCGGCGTGGTCGTCGCCGACGAACAGGGGCGGTTCGAGATCAGCACGGTGCAGCCGGCTCCGTACCAGATCCCGACCGACGGCCCGACCGGCAAGCTCATCGAGTCGGCGGGCTGGCACCCGTGGCGCCCGGCGCACCTGCACCTCATCGTGCGGGCGCCCGGGTACCGCAGCATCACCACCCAGCTGTACTTCGAGGGCGGCGAGTGGCTCGACAGCGACGTCGCGCAGGCGACCAAGCCCGAGCTCGTCCTGTCCCCGCAGCCGCTGGGTGACGGGCGGGTGCGCTCCGAGTACGACTTCGTGCTCGAACGCACCCGGTAACCGAGAAGGGGACCCGACGGTGCACGACACCCTCATCGACCACGTCGAGACCCGCGGGCTCGACCGGCCTGCTCGCGCCGGGACGACGGTGCAGCCGATGCCGTTCATCCGCACGGCGGGTGGCATGACCGGCCTCGATGAGGGTGTCGTGCGGCCGGGCGTCGAGCTCGATGCCCGCGCGGCCTTCACCAGGAGCAGCCCATGACCGCACCGACGACGACGAGAACCCGGCAGCTCTGGCACGGCCTGGCGGACGTGCCCGCCGAGCTCGGGCCGCGCGTGGTGACCCTCGGCGTGTTCGACGGGGTGCACCGCGGGCACGCCCAGCTGATCGGACGTGCCCTGGACACCGGGCGTGAACTCGGGTTGCCTACCGTGCTGGTGACCTTCGATCCGCACCCCGCGCGTGTCGTGGGGCTGCCGCGGGACACCGCCGCGCTCAGCACCATCGAGCGCCGGGCCGAGCTGGCGTGGGACCACGGCGTGGACCAGGTGTGCGTGCTGCCGTTCACGAAGACGTTCGCGCGGCTCGAGCCCGCCGAGTTCGTCACCGAGGTCCTCGTGGAACGACTGCGGGCCGCCGCTGTGGTGGTCGGCGAGAACTTCACCTTCGGCCACCGGGGCGCCGGCACGGTCGACACCTTGCGGTGGCTCGGCGATCGGCACGGCTTCCGCGTCCTCGGGGTGGAGCTCGTGCGGGGAGCCGACGGTGCGTTCTCGTCCACCTACATCCGCGGCTGCCTCCGGCGGGGAGATCTCGAGGGTGCCCGGAGAGCGCTCGGCCGCCCGCATCACCTCGACGGTTACCTCACGGCGGGCGGCGAGCTCGTCGTCCCGGAGCACACAGCGCTGCCCGCACCCGGCCGGTACGCCGGGCGCCTGGCGAGCCGGTGCACCGAGCACACCGTGGACACCGTGGACACCGTGGACACCGTGGACGTCGAGGTCACCCCGGACGGTCGGCTCGTCCTGCACCTGTCCCGGCCCCAGCCGGGCCCGGCAGGGCTGGACCTGCTCGCCACTCGCTGAGCCGGGCGGTCAGCGCGCGGGCCACCCCGGCGCGCGGGGGATGCGCGGACCGATCACCGCACCGGCCACGGACAGCGCGGTGCCCGCCACCAGCAGCCACGGGCCCGCGTCGAGCTCGTCGAGGTGCTCACCGTTGTCGGTGAGGATGAAGAGGCTCACGACGTGATAGAGCAGGCAGAGGCCGGTGAGGACGGAGATCAGGATGCGCGTCGGCCCGGTCCGGCCCTCCTGCAGGCTCTTTCTCGTCACGCCGCCGCGTTTCCGGATGCTCTCGCGCGAGCGGATGGCGCCGAGCGACCATGTCGCCGGGGCGACCGCCGCCACTCCGAGTGCGATGAAGACGCCCTGGGTCACGTAGAGCTCGATCCACCGGTCGTTGCCGTCGAGACCGGTGGCGGAGGCGGCGGCCGCCCGGATCGAGTCGTTGAGCTCGCTGAAGCTCACGTCGGATACCCACGGCAGCGCGAACAGGCCGAGGACGGCCAGCACCACACCCAGCAGAGCGGGAATGGCGCCCCAGCCGGGCAGCGTCAGCGGTGGCTCCTGACCGGGCGGCTGGTGCTGCAGGTAGGGCCGCGACGGGTAGGGCTGCTGCGGATGGGCAGGGTGTGGCGCCGGCTGCTGGTGCGGGTACGCCTGCTGCGGGTGGCCGTGCGGCCATGGTGCCTGTTGCCGCTGGGGCCACTGCTGTCCCTGCTGTCCCTGCTGCCACTGCTTTCCTGGACCGGGCTGCTGCGGATAACCGGGACCGGGACCTCCATAGGTCATGACTGCGGAGCTTAGCCGCGGGCCACGTCGGCCGTGCCCGGTTACGGGCACCGCTGCCCGAACCGAGTGGCCGGCACGCCCCGAGCACCTCGTCTCGGTGGGTGTATCGCCTCAAACTCTCCCCCAAATGGGTGAGACTCACGGTGGCGCGTCACCGCTCGCGCGGCCTGCCCTCCTATCTTGTGCGCGCCCTGCTCCCCCCGGGGCGCCGCGGCGCCGGCCCCTGGACCCCCAGCGGGGGCCGGCGCCATCCCCTCCATCCCGTGGCCGGTTCGTGCCACGACCCGTGTTCGCGTGATCTCCCCACGTAGCGTCGGCCGGGTCAGCACAGGGAAAGGATGGGGTCGCGATGCGCATTCGCCCGGCCGCCATGTTCGCCGTCGGTCTGCTTCTCGTCGCGGGGTGTTCGACCGGGGGCCAGGCCGAACCCGCCCGGCCGGAGGCGCCGCCACCGACCAGGGCGCTCGTCACCTGGTCGGAGACCGTGTGCTCGAACCTGAGTACCGTCGACAGCCTTCGCGAGAAGCACGCATCCACGTACTACGCCATGCAGGTCGCATCCGATGTGGACACCGTCCTGGCGTCCTTGCGCGACCTCGAGCCCTCGCGAGTCAAGCCGGCCGACGACTACGTCACCACGCTGACGCGCCGGCTCGAGCGGCTCCGGGAGCAGCTGCCGCAGGACGGCACGGCACCGCCGCCGGATCCGCGCCGCGTCACCGAGCTGATCGAGGGCCTCGGCAAGCAGCAGCCCGAACTCGCCAGGCTCGCCGCGCGGACGCGCTCGCTGGCGCCGTCGTACCACCTCGCTCCGAGCTGCAACCCGCTGAAGCCGCGGCCCGAGCTGTCGACGGCCGCCACCCGCCCGCTGGTGCGCTGGGCCGACACCATGTGCGAGGTGCTCACCTCGGTCCGCACGGTGCCGGAACCGGGCGACGAGCTGCTGAAGCACCCGAGCTTCGCACGGTTCGAGAGCATGGAGTTGTCGTCCTATCTCACGTCCGTGCCGTCGCAGGTGCGGTCCCTCGGGCAACCGCTGACGGAGCTGCCCCGGACCGGGATCGCCGAGGCGGACGCCTACCGGTCGGCACTGCGCACGGCCATCGACGCGGCAGCGGCTCGGCTGCCCGAGGACTCCGCCACGATGGCCTTCGACCTCTACGACCTGCCGATCGAGCAGCTGCGGGCGCGAGCGCGCGAGATGGCCGGCGTCGTCACGGCGATCAGGCCGCCGGGGCCGGACCTGTCCGCACTTGCCCGGAAGCACCCGGCACTCGCCGCCTCCTACGACCTCGCGCCGACGTGCGAACCGGCCGATGTCACACCGTCCCGGGCCGAAACCCTGCCGCAGGCCCGCAACGGCACCGATGTCGCCGCGTGCCGGGGCGGCACCTGCCAGATCGAGGTGTCGGCGCCGGTGGACGTCACCGTGCGCGGCACCGTCTTCACGATCGCCGTGAGCGACGGGACCGTGTGGATTGCCGGCGGCAGCGGCCTGATCCGGCTCAGCGGTGCGGGTACCGCGCAGTTCGGTACGGGTGGGGTGAGGGTGACCTTCTCGGTGGCGGAGATGACCGACACCGCCGCGGTGCTGGACGTCTCGGCGAAGTGAGCGCACCCGGCAGGCGGGCCCGGCGGTTCACCGCGAGGCGACCGCACGGGCCCGCTTCCGGAACAGCGCCCGGCCCGCCGGAGCGAGCAGCGCCACCGCCACGACGCACCACAGCACGATCGTGATCGGACCGGACAGCAGAATCGACGGGTCTCCTTCGGACAGCGTCAGGGCGCGCCGAAGTTGCTGCTCGGCCAGCGGACCGAGGATCAGCCCGACGATCGCCGGCGCGACGGGTATCGCGGCCTCACGCATGAGCAGGCCGAGCAACCCGAGAGCGCACAGAACAACGAGGTCGACCGTCGTCCCGCCCGCCGCGTAGGTGCCCAGTGTCGCGAAGACCAGCACGCCCGCGTAAATGCCGTACGACGGGATGGTGAGCAGCTTCGCCCACATCCGGACCAGCGGCAGGTTCAGCACGAGCAGCATCACGTTGCCGACATAGAGGCTCGCGATGAGTGTCCACACGAGTGGTCCGGATTCGGTGAACAGCTGGGGCCCCGGTTGCAGGCCGTACGACTGGAACGCGGTCAGGATGACGGCGGCGGTGGCTGAGGTGGGCAGCCCGATGGTGAGCAGCGGTACCAGAACGCCCGCCGCGGCGGCGTTGTTGGCCGATTCCGGTCCGGCGACGCCTTCGATCGCACCCTTGCCGAACTCCTCCGGGTGCTTGGTGAGCTTCTTCTCCACGCTGTAGCTGAGGAAGGTCGGCACCTCGGCGCCGCCCGCGGGCAGACTCCCGATCGGGAAGCCCAGCGCAGTACCGCGCAGCCAGGCGGGCCACGACCGGCGAAAGTCCGATCTGGACAGAATCGCTCGTTCGCGCAGTGGCTGGACGGTGCTGTGCCCGGTACCGGCGAGCAGGTGCTGGAACGCCTCGCTCAGCGCGAAGAGCGCCACGACGACAATGACGACGTCGATGCCGTCGAGCAGTGAGTCGATGCCGAACACCATGCGCGGCTGGCCACTCTGCGAGTCGATGCCGACGAGCCCGAGGGTCAACCCCACCAACAGGCTCGCGGCGCCCTTGAGCAGGCTCCGGCCGAGCAGCGCGCTCACCGTCACGAACGCCAGCGCCATCAGCGCGACGTACTCCGGCGGGCCGAAGCCGGTCGCGAAGTCCGACAACACCGGCGCGAGGAACGTCAGAGCGACCGTGCCGATCGTGCCTGCCACGAAGCTGCCGAGGGCTGCCGTCGCGAGCGCCGCGGCCGCCCGGCCCGCCCGCGCCATCTTGTTGCCCTCCAGCGCGGAGATCATGGACGCGCTCTCGCCGGGGGTATTGAGCAGGATCGACGTCGTGGAGCCGCCGTACATGCCGCCGTAGTAGATGCCCGCGAACAGGATGAGCGCACTCGCGGGGTCGAGCCGGAACGTGATGGGCAACAGCAGCGCGACCGTGAGCGCCGGTCCGATGCCGGGCAGCACGCCGACGGCCGTGCCGATGGTGACGCCCACCAGAGCCCACAGCAGGTGGCCGGGTGTGAGCGCGGCGGCGAATCCGTCGAGCAGGAGTCCGATCTGGTCCATTCAGAACCCCCAGGGCCCGGTCGGCAACGTCAGGCCGATGAGCCGGTCGAAGACGAGGAAGACGATCCCGGCCAATGCCCAGCCGTAGGCGATCGCCTGTGTGACGCGCGGCGCGCCGAGCAGGACAGCCGTGACCGTGAACAAGGCCGCGGAGCAGAGCACGTAGCCGAGCACGGGCAGCAGCAGCGCGAACGCCACGAGCACACCCACCATGGCGCCGAGCCGCAGGGTTCCGTGCGGAGGCCGCTCCGCGCCCGGCCGGGTCTCGCGAAGCTCCGAGCGGGCCCGCACGAGCAGTCCGGCCCCGACGACACCCAGTAGGACACCGACCGGCAGCGGCACGGCGGCCGGCCCCACGACGCCGGACGTGTCGGGCAGCCGGACCGCGTCCACGATCACCAGCACGGCTCCCACCAGCATCAGCCCGCCGAAGAGAGCGGACGCGCGGGCCGTTCTGCGGTCGGTGCCGCTTTCCTCGGTGCCGGTGTCCGCCACCGGCTTGACGTCGGTCATGCTGATCACCCCAGTCCGATCTCGTCGAGCACCTGGGACACCCGTTGCTGTTCGGAGCGCACGAATCGCTCGAACTCCGGGCCGGCGAGTGTCGCGTCACCCCAACCCCGGCGCGCGAGCGCGTCCCGCCACGCCTGGGTCCGCGTCATGTCGAGCAGCAGGCGCTCCAAGGCACGTTCGTGCTCGTCGCTGATGCCGTGGGGGGCGACGACACCGCGCCAGTTCTGCAGTTCGACGTCGAGCCCGCCTTCCCGCAACGTGGGTACGCCGGGCAGAGCCGGCAGCCGTTCCGGGCTGGACACCGCGAGCGCGCGCACGGTGCCCGCCTCGATCTGCGGCTGGATCTCGGACACTCCCGAGATCCCGATCGTCGCGCGTCCGGACAGCAACGTGGTGAGCGCTTCTCCGCCGCCCGAGTGCGCGACGTAGCTGACGTCGGCGGGGTTCGCACCGACGGCCTTGGCGAGCAGCCCGGCGAGGATCTGCTCGACTCCGCCCGCGGACCCGCCCGCGATCGACACCGACGGCAGGTCCTCGCGCATCGCGGCGGCCAGGTCGCCCGTGTCGCGCAGCGGCGAGCTGGTGGGCACGACGATCGCCTGATAGTCGGTGGTGAGCCGCACCAGTGGCGTCGTGTCGGCGAGCGAGTATTCGGCGCCGTTGGCCTTGACGGCACCGACCATGATCAACCCGGTGGTGAGCAGCTGCGTCGGGTCGCCCTCGAACCGCACGAACTGGCTGAGTCCGATCGTGCCGCCGGCTCCCGCGACGTTGTAGACCTCGGTGCGCCCGACCAGTTCGCGGAGCGCGCCCTGCATCTCCCGGGACGTCTGGTCCCAGCCGCCGCCGGGCGCAGCGGGCGCCATGATCCGCAGCTGTTGGCCGCCCAGCACGTCCTGCACGGTCGCCCCGGCGTGGGATTCTCCGGCCGGCGCGGTCGCCACGACGGCTCCGGTGACCAGCATGGCCACCGCCCACGGGATCCAGCGCGTCATCCGCCGGGTGCGTGGTTGCCTGCCCTCGGGCCCTGGTGGAGAGCCTCGTTGCTCCATCGAACGTCCTTCGGTCGTTGACTCGACGCTTCTGGATACGTCTGTATACAGTGGTGTTCAACTGTTGACAAGCCTTGGAGGTTCGATGACGCAGGCCGTATCCGGGTCCGGACTCGGTACCGAGCACGTCGATGTGGTCGTCGTCGGCGGCGGCAACGCCGGCTTCAGCGCGGCGCACGCCGCGGCCGAGCGCGGACGGCGCGTTCTGCTGCTGGAGAAGGGAAGTCGGGGCCAGGAGGGTGGCAACAGCTACTACACCGCCGGCGCGGTGCGCGTGGCTCACGACGGCCTGGCCTCTGTCGCCGATCTGCTCGATCCTGACGAGCGGCACGCCATCAGCGACCTGCCCCCGTACCCGCCCGAGCAGTTCCGCGCCGACATGGCCAAGGTGACCTCGGGCCGCAATGATCCCGAGCTCACCGAGGTCCTCGTCTCCGAGAGTCAGGACACCCTGCGCTGGCTGCACTCCAAGGGCCTGCGTTACCGGCTGATGTACGAGCGCCAGGCCTACCCCGACTCGCGGGGACGCCAGGTGTTCTGGGGCGGACTCGCCATCGGCAGCACCGGCGGTGGCAAGGGCCTGATGGAGCAGCACACCGAGGCCGCGCGGCGGGAGGGCGTCGAGATTCGCTACGGCGTGCGGGCGCGCGATCTGCTGCGGGAGGGCGGTCGCATCGTCGGACTCACCTGGACCGCCGAGAACGGCGAGAGCGGGACCGTGCGTGCCGAGTCGGTGGTGCTCGCGGCCGGTGGCTTCGAGGCGAATCCCGAGCTGCGGGAGCGGCATCTCGGTGCCGGCTGGCAGCGCGCGAAGGTGCGCGGCACACCCCTCAACACCGGGGACATGCTCTCCGCCGCCATCGCCGCGGGCGCGGACACCTACGGCGACTGGTCCACCTGCCACAGTGTCGCCTGGGACGCGTGGGCGGCGGACAACGAGAGCAACCGCGAGCTGACCAACCAGCTCACCCGCGGCGGCTATCCGCTCGGCATCGTGGTGAACAAGCGCGGCGAGCGGTTCGTCGACGAGGGCGCCGACTTCCGCAACTACACCTACGCCCAGTACGGGGCGCGCATCCTGGCTCAGCCGGACGGACTCGCGTTCCAGCTCTTCGACGCGCAGACCCGGCCGATGCTGCGCACGGAGGAGTACGACATGCCCGGCGTGTCCGTCGTGACGGCCGACACGCTCGACGAGCTCGCGGCGGGCATCGGGGTCGATGCCGATGCGCTCGCGCGCACCGTTGCCGAGTTCAACAAGTCGATCGACACCGACGTGCCACTCGACATCGCCGTGAAGGACGGCAGGGCCGCGCATGTCGACCCGCCCAAGTCCAACTGGGCGATTCCGCTCGAGAAGGCGCCCTTCTACGCGTTCCCGGTGACGTGTGGCATCACGTTCACGTTCGGTGGCCTGCGTGCCGACCCGCACGGCCGGGTGCTGGACGGCTCCGGTGAGCCGATCCCGGGGCTCTACGTCTGTGGAGAGATGCTCGGCGGGTTGTTCAGCGGCAACTACCCCGGCGGCACCGGCCTCACCTCTGGCGCGGTGTTCGGACGCCGGGCTGGGACACTGGCGTAGCAGAACACCGACCGAGACCAGGAGCGGAACCCGGCGATGGCAGGCAGCGGCACAGGGCGAACCGACGCGCAAACCGTGTACGCACAGTTGCGCGCGGAGATCCTCTCCGGCGCCGTCTCGCCGGGTGACCCGCTACGGGAGATCGCGCTCGCGAACCGGTTCGGTGTCTCCCGCACACCGGTGCGGGAGGCGCTGCGGCGACTGGAACAGGACCGGCTCCTCGTCGCGGGTACCCGCGGCATGGAGGTGCGCAGCATCGATCCCGAGGAGGTCGTGCAGGTCTACGACATGCGCGTGCTCCTCGAGGCCGAGGCGGCCGGGCAAGCTGCCTCGGCCCGGCGCACCACCGACCTGCTGCGGCTGGAGGGCCTGCTCGCCCGCGACCGCGATTTGACCGACCCCGACGACGCCACGCGCATGCGCACCAACCTCGAGTTCCACGCCGCCCTCTGGCGGGCGACGCACAACCCGGTGCTCATCGACCTGCTCGAACGGCTCACCGGGCACCTTGTTCACGCGCCCCGCTCCACGCTCTCGGTCGGCGACCGGTGGCGGGAGGCGCTCGACGAGCACGAGGCCCTGCTGAGCGCGGTCCGGGACAAGGACGAGGCCCGCGCCAGGGCGATCGCGGCCGACCACATGAACACGGCCCGCGCGATCCGGCTGAAACTGTTGCGCGAGGCGGCAACCCAGTCCTGACGGGCGTGCCGTGCGTGCCGGCGAGGCGTGTTGCGCGTTCCGGTTGCCGTGTCTGCGGTTCGGGTAGCCGTGTCGCCCGTTCCCGTTGCCGTGTCGGCCGTTGCTCAGCTCCCGGCCGGCAACAACTCCGCCAGCAGGGCTCGGACGCGGCGGCCGATCTCGTCGCGGATCGGGCGCACGTCGTCGACGGATTTGCCGGCGGGGTCGTCGAGTTCCCAGTCGAGGTAGCGCTTGCCGGGGAAGACGGGGCAGGCGTCGCCGCAGCCCATGGTGATGACGACGTCGGCGGCCTGGACGGCTTCGGTGGTGAGCGGTTTCGGGAACTCCCGCGACAGGTCCAGCCCGATCTCGCGCATCACCTGCACCACCGCGGGGTTGACGGTGTCGGCGGGCGCCGAGCCTGCCGAGCGGACCATGACCCGACCCTCGGCGTAGTGGTCGAGCAGGGCGGCGGCCATCTGGGACCGCCCCGCGTTGTGCACGCAGACGAAGAGCACTTCCGGCTTTCCGGGCATCGAGACTCCTAACTGGTCGGTGCCGGGGTGAACCGTCGGCGCAGGGCGAGCGAGACGTAGACGAGGCCGACCAGCACGGGCACCTCGATGAGCGGGCCGACGACGCCGGCCAGTGCCTGGCCACTGGCCGCGCCGAAGGTGGCGATCGCGACCGCGATGGCCAGCTCGAAGTTGTTGCCCGCCGCGGTGAACGCCAGCGTGGTTGTTCGTTCGTAGCTCAGTCCGATCGCCTTGCCGAGGGCATACGAGCCCGCCCACATCAGCGCGAAGTAGGCGAGCAGCGGCAACGCGATCCGCACGACATCGAGTGGCCGACTGGTGATCTGGTTTCCCTGCAGCGCGAACAGGATGACGATGGTGAACAGCAGCCCGTAGAGCGCGACCGGGCCGACGCGGGGCAGGAAGCGTGATTCGTACCAGTCGCGGCCTTTCCGGCGTTCGCCGATCCGGCGGGACAAGTAGCCGGCAACCAGCGGGATGCCGAGGAAGATCAGCACGTTCTTGACGATCTGCCACGCGGAGACGTCGAGTGTCGTCGTGTCGAGGCCGAGCCGGCCGGGGAGCACGTCGAGGTAGAACCAGCCGAGCACGCCGAACATGACGACCTGGAACACCGAGTTGAGGGCGACCAGCACGGCGGCGGCGTCGCGGTCGCCGCAGGCGAGGTCGTTCCAGATGACGACCATGGCGATGCAGCGGGCCAGCCCGACGATGATGAGTCCGGTGCGGTACTCCGGGAGGTCGGGCAGCGTCAGCCAGGCGAGGGCGAACATGAGTGCCGGACCGATCAGCCAATTGAGCACCAGGGACGGCAGCAGCAGCCGCCGGTCGCGGGTGACGGTGTCGAGCCGGTCGTAGCGGACCTTCGCCAGCACCGGATACATCATCACCAGCAGGCCGAGCGCGATGGGCAACGAGATCCCGTCGACGGCCACGGCGTTGAGCGCGCCCTCGAGCCCGGGAATCCACCGGCCCGCGAGCAGGCCGATCACCATGGCGGCGCCGATCCACAGTGGCAGAAAACGATCCAGTGTGGACAGCCGGGCGCCCACGGGTGCGGAGGTCGTGGTCACACGCTCACCACCGGCGTCTCGGCGGGTTCGAGGACCGCGGACAGCCGTGCCAACGTGGCGGAGCGGACCCGGTAGTAGATCCAGGTGCCGCGCCGCTCGCCGGTGACCAGGCCGGATTCGCGCAGCACCTTGAGGTGGTGCGAGATCGTCGGCCCGGTCAGGTCGAACGCCCCGGTCAGATCACACACGCACGCCTCGCCGCCCTCGTGTGACGCGATCAGCGACAGCAGCCGCAGCCGCACGGGATCGCCGATGGCCTTGAACGCGCGCGCCAGCTCCGTGGCCTGCTCGGCGGGCAACGGCTCTCGCGCGAGCGGCGAGCAGCACCCCTCGGGCTCCAGAGGCAAGTTCGACATGGCTCTATTTAAACACAGCTCTATCTTGACGAGCATCGAAACAAGGAGCAGGCTCTTCCCCATCGACGAATCTCGATGAAGGGAGCTTCGATGTCCGACTCATCGGCTCGGCTGCGGGAGCAGGTCCGGGACCGCTACGCGAGCGCCGCCCTCGCCGTGACCGGTGGCGCCTCGGCGTCCTGCTGCGGCGACGACCTGACCGGCGGCCTCTACACCGGCACCGACCGCGCCGACCTGCCCGAGGAAGCCGTGCTGGCCAGCCTTGGTTGTGGAAACCCGCTCATGGTCGCCGATCTGCACCCGGGCGAGGTCGTGCTCGACCTCGGCTCGGGCGGCGGCATCGACGTGCTGCTGTCGGCCAAGCGGGTGGGTCCCACCGGCAAGGTGTACGGGCTCGACATGACCGAGGAGATGCTCGCGCTGGCCATCGCGAACGCGCGCCGGGCCGGTGCGGGCAACGTCGAGTTCCTCAAGGGTCACATCGAGGCGATCCCGCTGCCCGCGAACACCATCGACGTCATCATCTCCAACTGCGTGGTCAACCTGTCCACCGACAAACCCGCCGTGTTCGCCGAGGCGCACCGGGTGCTCACGCCGGGCGGCCGGCTCGGCATCAGCGACGTGGTGGCCGAGGACCGGCTCGGCCCGGCCGACCGCGCCGAGCGCGGCGACTACGTCGGCTGCATCGCCGGTGCCCTGTCCTTCACCGAGTACCGCGACCAGCTGACCGCGGCGGGTTTCACCGACGTGGTGATCACTGCCACCCATCAGGTCGCCGACGGTATGCACTCGGCGGTCGTCCGCGCGACGAAACCCCGGTAGCGGTGGGAAAAGACCCCAGCTGAAGGGCGGTTACCGGTGTGTGCCGCGCGGGCCGATGTGCTCGCCCCGCGCGGTGTTCACCGCGTCCCAGTGGCCGGGTTCGGGGCCGCAACCAGTACTCTTGGAGTCTGGTGAGCCGGGAAGTCTGGTCGGCAGGGACAGCAGCACGCCGACTTCCTGGAGTTATCGATGAAACGATCCTCGGCCACCGGCTTCACCTTGTTCGGACGCGGCTCGTGGCCGGAAGCCCGCCGGATCGGCGACATCCTCCGCAAGGAGACCATCGGTGGTGCGCTGCTAATCGTCGCCGCCGTGGTGGCGCTCGTATGGGCGAACTCTCCCTGGTCCGGGGCCTACGAGACGCTGAGCTCGTGGACGTTCGGGCCCGAGGCCCTGCACCTCGACCTCACGGTCGCCGAGTGGGCCGCCGACGGTCTGCTGGCCATCTTCTTCTTCGTCGCCGGGCTGGAGCTCAAACGCGAGTTCGTCGCGGGCGACCTGCGTGAGCCACGCCGGGCGATCGTGCCCGTGCTGGCCGCCGTCGGCGGCGTGGTGCTGCCCGCCCTGATCTACCTGGCCTTCAATATCGGCGGCCAGGCGCACGGCTGGGCCGTGCCGACCGCCACCGACATCGCGTTCGCTCTGGCCGTGCTCGCCGTGGCCGGGCGGTTCCTGCCCACCGCGCTGAGGACGTTCCTGCTGACGCTGGCGGTGGTCGACGACCTGATCGCCATCGTCATCATCGCGCTCTTCTACACCGACCATCTCGAGCTCGTGCCGCTCCTGCTGGCCCTGGTGCCGCTGGCGATCTACACCGTCCTGGTGCAACGCCGGGTGCGGTCGTGGTGGCTGCTGCTGCCCCTGGCGGTGGCGACCTGGGCGCTGGTGCACGCCTCGGGCGTTCACGCCACGATCGCCGGTGTGCTGCTCGGCCTGGCGGTGCCGGTGCTGCGGAGCGAGTCGGCGGGCGGCCCCGACGCCGGTCCCGGTCTGGCGGAGCACTTCGAGCACCGGTTCCGGCCGATCTCCGCGGGCGTGGCGGTGCCGATCTTCGCGCTCATGGCGGCAGGCGTGCCGATCGGCGGCGTGTCCGGCCTGTACACGGCGTGGAGCGAGCCGGTCGCCATCGGGGTCATCCTCGGGCTGGTCGTGGGCAAGCCGCTGGGCATCCTCGGCGCGGTCTGGGTCATGAGCAAGCTGACGGGCGGCCACCTGGCCAAGGGGCTGGCGTGGATCGACGCGTTCGGCGTCGCCCTACTCGGCGGCATCGGCTTCACGGTCAGCCTGCTCATCGGGGAGCTCGCGTTCGGCGGCGGGACCGAGGCCGCCGACCACGTGCGCATCGCGATCCTCTCCGGTTCGGTGCTCGCGGCCCTGCTCGGCACACTCGTGCTGCGCGCCCGCAACCGCGTCTACCGGCGGCTCTACGAGATCGAGCAGCTCGACGAGGACCGCTCCGGCGTGCCGGACGTCTACGAGCGCCCGGACGACGAGTGAGGCGAAACCGCGCGCCCGGTGGCCCTGCCACGAGGTCGATCTACCGCTCGCCTGCCGGCCGCGAGGTGATCGCCGACTGGTGCACCGGCAGGCTGGCCGCGTGGCCGGTGGAACATGAGCGGCGGACGGTCACCGTGCTCGACGCGGCCACGCATGTGGTGACGGCCGGCAGCGGTGACCGCCTCGTGGTGGTGGTACCCGGCACCAACTTCAGCGCGGCGACGTGCTTGCCGTTGGCCGGCGCGCTCGCCGAGCGGTTCCGCGTCGCGGTGGCCGACCTGCCCGGTCAGCCGGGCCTCAGCACCGGGGCGCGCCCCGGCACGCGCGACCACCTCGCCTGGTACGGCCGGTGGCTCACCGCGTTGATCGACACCATCGCGGACGGACCGGTGACGCTCCTCGGCCATTCGCTCGGCGCGGCCGTCGCGATGTCTTCGGACTCGCCGGCGGTCGACCGGCAGGTCCTGCTGTCGCCGGGCGGGCTGACCCGGCTGCGCCTGACGTCCGGGGTCGTGCTCGCGTCGACGGCCTGGGTGCTGGGACGGCGCCCGGCGGCCAGCGCCCGGATGCTCCGGACCATGCACGCCCCGGGCCGCGAGCCGCGCGCCGACCTCGTGGAGTGGATGACGCTGATCGCCCGGCATGTCCGGTCCAGCGCCGACCCGGGCGGTGCCGATGTCGCCGCGTCGCCGGTGGAGCGTGTCGTCGCGGTCGGCGAGCACGACGTGTTCCTGCCCGTGCGGCAGCTCGCCGCGCGGGTGCGGCGGCAACTCGGCACCGAGCTGCGAGTCGTGCCTTCGGCCGGCCACCTGCTGATCGAGGAGCACCCCCACGAGCTCGCCGCTATGGTGGCCGGGACGGGGTGAGCCACCACCGGAGGAGCGGCGATGACCGAGAGCCCGGCGCGGTGGAAGCGGTACTGGGACAAGCATTCCGGCGACTACGACCGGCAGATGGCCTTCTGGGACCGCAAGCTCTTCGGTGACTCGCGCGAGTGGGCGTGCTCGCGCGCGGTCGGTGACGTACTCGAGGTCGCCGTCGGCACCGGCCTCAACCTGCCGCTGTATCCGGAGACTGTGCGCGTCACCGGCATCGACCTGAGCGACGGCATGCTCGACGTCGCCCGCACGCGCGCCACGGAGCTCGGCCGCGACGTGACCCTCCGGCAGGCCGACGCCCACGCCCTGCCCTTCGCCGCCGCGTCGTTCGACACGGTGGTCTGCACCTTCGGGCTCTGCGCCATCCCGGACCTCGACGGCG
The DNA here is from genome assembly GCF_042685745.1 of Prauserella oleivorans. NCBI lineage: Bacteria > Bacillati > Actinomycetota > Actinomycetes > Pseudonocardiales > Pseudonocardiaceae > Prauserella > Prauserella oleivorans. The sequence continues at coordinate 1,200,788 of NZ_JBHUNT010000001.1, forward strand.
CGGTCGGCGAGATGGTGCGCGTGCTTCGGCCGGGCGGCCGGGTGATCCTCGTCGACCATGTCGCCAGTTCGTCCCGCGCCGTCCGGCTGTTGCAACGGGTCGCCGAACTCGGCAGTGTCCCGCTCGCCGGGGAGCACTTCCTGCGCAGGCCGTTCGACCAGGTCACCGCACGCGGACTGGACGTGCGGGAGCGGGAGCGGTTCAAGCTCGGGCTCGTGGAGCGCCTCGTCGCGCGCAAACCCGCCTGAGTGCCGCCGGTGCCGGCCACGGGGCGCGGCCGACGGCGACCGGCCACCCGGCTCCCTCTCACATCGCGTCGAGCAGCGGTACGAGGTGTTCCTCCTCGTGGTCGAGGTGGCGTTCGAGCTCGGTGGTGAGCTGATCGACCCGGGCGCGGGTGGCGTCGGTCGTGCCCTCCCCGAGGACCTCCCGCAGCTGCGCCACGAGCTCGGCGATCCGCTCGTGCTCTTCCCGCAGCCGCGCCAGTGTCGGCGCGAGTTCGGGATACCGGTCGCCGAGTGCGACGAACAGGCCGATGTCCTCGCCGGTGTGATGGTTGTGCAGGCCCTGGCAGACGGTCAGGCAGTTGACGCGCAGCTGGGCGCCGAGCGCCGGACCGGTCCCCGCGATTTCCTTGCGGATGAGGGCGAGCTCGCGGCGGAACCCGTCGTGCACGCGCACGAGGATCTCGCCCCAGGTGCCGCCGCTCGGCGGCCCGTCGGTCACCGGGGTGAGCGCGACGACCGGGATCGTGCGCGTGGTCGCGGCCTGGTAGTCACCCCACCCCGGGTCGGCCTCGACGGCGCGGGCGAAGACCTCGTCGCGTTCGGGCCCGTCCAGCACCGTGGCATCGGCGTCGTAGGTGAAAGCGCCGTCCTCCACGGTCACGCGCGGGTTCGCGACGAGGTTGTGGAACCAGTCCGGGTGCTTCGGCGATCCGGCCGCCGAGGCGATGACGAGGATGCGCTGCCCGCCGTCGGGCAGGTAGGCCAGCGGTGTGGTGTGCCGGATGCCGGTGCGGGCACCGGTGGTGGTGAGCAGGATCAGCCGGGCGTCCGCGAACGGGCCGCCGACACGCCCGCCGTTGGCGCGGAATTCGTCGATGATGTGCTGATTGAAGTCGTTTGCCAAGTCACTGCTTTCCGGGTCGATGTGAAGTGGAGAAAGGAGGGAAAGAAAAGGAACGCACGCGCGAAAGGTCCGCGGAGATCGCGGACGCTGTGCGGAAAGCGGCGGGCCTCGCGCCCGCCAGGGGCTCACGCGGAGGCCGGGAACCTCACTCGTGAATGGCCCATGGCCGACCCGGCAGTCACGGTGGAGACGGTAGCCGGACATGGTGCCGGGGCGCAACGCCGAATCGGCGTCGCCGGTTTCGCGGGCGGGGGAAGTGGGTAGGCGAACCGCCGTGATCGGTCGAACCAGTCTGCGGGCACAGCTGTTCATCGCGCAGCTCACGCTGACGCGAGCGAAGAAGACCTACGCCGACGTCGACGAACTGCACAAGACCATCGAGCAGCGCGAAGGCCCCGAGTCGGCCGGGCCGCCGGCGAAACTGTGGCGCACGCTGTCGGTGACGTGCCGGGAGATCAGCGGACGCCCGTGCTACACGCTGCGGCCGAAGGCGCCCACGAGCAGCAAGCACGTGCTGTATCTCCACGGCGGCGCCTACGTGCACCAGATCCAGCGCGACCACTGGAGGTTCTTCGAGCGGCTCATCGAGCGCACCGGCTGCACGGTCAGCGTGCCGATCTACCCTCTGGCGCCCGACCACAAGTCCGACCAGACCGTGCGCATGGTCAAGGACGCCTACAACGAGCTGCTCGGCGAGGCCGACCCGGGCGACCGGATTCTCATGGGCGACTCGGCGGGCGGCGCGCTGGCGCTCGTGGTGTCGGAGGCGCTGGAGGAGGCGAGGGCGCCGCAGCCCAAGGAGCTGGTGCTGATCTGCCCGTGGCTGGACCTCACCATGACCCATCCGGATCAGCCCGCGCTCGACCGTGTGGACCCGTATCTCGCGGTGGCGGGGCTGCGCGAGGCCGGCCGGCTGTACTCGGGCGACCTCGACAGCCGTGACCCGCTGGTGAGCCCGCTGTTCGGGCCGCTGTCGAACCTGCACCGCGTGAGTGTGTTCGTCGGCACGCGGGACGTGCTGCTCGTCGACGCCCGCAGGCTGCGTGACCGGGCGGCCGACGAGGGCGTCGAGCTGGAGTACTACGAGTATCCCGGCATGTTCCACGCGTGGCTGCTCGCGGACCTGCCCGAGGCGCGCGACGCGCTCGAACGCATCGCCACCATCGTCAGCCGCGTGCGGTCCGGCCCGGCCCGCACGTGATCGGTGGGTGCTGGCGCGAGGCCGCGGGCCGAGATTAGGCTCGGTGGCGTGCTGACGGTGCTGCGGAACGACAAGTCCACTGTGGAATCCGGGTGGCCGGCATGACCGGACCCCGCGTGGCCCTCTTCGCCACCTGCCTCACCGACACGCTCCACCCGGACACCGGCAAAGCCATGGTGCGGCTGCTCGAGCGGCTCGGGTGTTCCGTCGACTTCCCCCTCGGCCAGACGTGCTGCGGCCAGATGCACTACAACACCGGCTACTACGAGCACGCGCGCCCGCTCGCGCGTTCCTATGCTTCGGTGTTCGACGGGTACGACTACGTGGTGGTGCCGTCCGGGTCGTGTGCCGGCATGGTGCGCGAGATCCATCCCGGGCTGTGCGGTGCGAGCCCGGCCGTCGAGCGCACGTACGAGCTGAGCGAGTTCATCGTCGACGTTCTCGGGGTCACCGACGTCGGTGCGTACTTCCCGCACCGCGTCACCTACCACCCGACATGCCACTCGCTGCGGATGCTGAAGGTCGGCGACAAGCCGCTGCGCCTGCTGCGGGCGGTGAAAGGGATCGAGCTCGTGGAGCTGCCGCAGGCCGAGCAGTGTTGCGGATTCGGCGGCACGTTCGCGTTGAAGAACGCCGAGACGTCCACGGCGATGCTGGCGGACAAGATGCGGTGCGTGCTGGATACCGGCGCGCAGGTGGTGACCGCCGGCGACAACTCGTGCCTGATGCACATCGGCGGCGGGCTGTCCCGGCTGCGCACCGGCGTGCGACCGGTACACCTGGCGGAGATCCTGGCGAGCACGGAAAAGGAGCCGGCATGACGGACAATGCTGTTCTCGCCTCGTCGTGTCGGCGACCGGGTGCGGGTGTCCCGCAAGACACTGAGGAGCCGGCATGACGGACAATGCTGTTCTCGCCTCGTCGTGCCGGCGACCGGGTGCGGGTGTCCCGCAAGACGCTGGGGAGCCGGCATGAGCGGCCGCAACCCGGTGACGTGGCTGGGCAGCCCCACCTTCCCCGACGCCGCGCACGACGCGCTGGCCGACACGCAGCTGCGGCGCAACCTGCGCAAGGCCACCACCACCATCCGCACCAAACGGGCCGGGGCGGTCGGCGAACTCGACGACTGGGAGCGACTGCGCCGCGCCGGGGAGGCCGTCAAGGACGACGTGCTGGCCAACCTCGACACCTACCTGCTGCGCCTCGAGGAGGCCGTGACCGCACGCGGTGGCGTGGTGCACTGGGCGCGGGATGCCGAGGAGGCCAACCGGATCGTGCTCGACCTGGTCCGCGCCGAGGGCGCCGACGAGGTGGTCAAGGTCAAGTCCATGGCCACGGCGGAGATCGGGCTCAACGAGGCGCTCGCGGCCGGCCGGGTGCGTGCCACGGAGACCGACCTCGCCGAAGTCATCATCCAATTGGGACACGACCGGCCCTCGCACATCCTGGTGCCCGCGATCCACCGCAACCGCGCGGAGATCAAGGACATCTTCCGGCGCGGGATGCCCGAACCGCCCGCGTCCGACGAGCCACGCGATCTGGCCGAGGCGGCGCGGAGGTACCTGCGGCGCAAGTTCCTCTCCGCCAGGGTCGCGATCTCCGGCGCCAACTTCGCCGTCGCCGAGACGGGATCGGTCGTGGTGGTCGAGTCCGAGGGCAACGGTCGCATGTGCCTGACGTTGCCGGACACGCTGATCACGGTGATGGGCATCGAGAAGGTGCTGCCGCGCTGGCAGGATCTGGAGGTGTTCCTGCAGCTGCTGCCGCGATCGTCCACGGCGGAACGGATGAACCCCTACACCTCGGTCTGGACCGGTGTCACGCCGGGGGACGGCCCGCGGAAGTTCCACCTCGTGCTGCTGGACAACGGCCGCACGGCAACCCTCGCCGACTCGGTGGGGCGGCAGGCACTGCGCTGCATCCGGTGTTCGGCGTGCCTCAACGTCTGCCCGGTGTACGAGCGCACGGGCGGCCAGGCGTACGGGTCGGTGTACCCGGGGCCGATCGGCGCGATCCTCGCCCCGCAACTGGTCGGTGACATGCACGACGAGCAGGCGGCGTCGCTGCCGTACGCGTCATCGCTGTGCGGCGCGTGCTACGAGGTGTGTCCGGTCCGGATCAACATTCCCGAGGTGCTCACTCACCTGCGGTCGAAAGCCGTGGAGGCCAAGGGAAAGCGGACACCCGAGGCCATCGCCATGGCCGCGGCCGCGTGGGTGTTCGCCGACCCGAAACGGTACGAGGCGGCGCAGAAAGCCGGCTCGCTGTCGCGGCTGTTCGCCCGCGACGGACGGCTCACCCGCCTGCCGTGGCCCGGTTCGAAGTGGACGGACTCCCGCGACGCGCCAGCCGTGCCGAAGGAGTCGTTCCGCGCCTGGTGGAGGCGAACCCGTGGCTAGCGCACGAGACGAGATCCTGGCGCGCATCCGTGGTGCGGGACGCCCGGCCGCGGTGGCCGTGCCCCGGGACTACGAACGCAGCCGCTCGGTCGCGGATCCTGCCGCGTTGTTCGCCGAGCGGGTCGCCGACTACCGGGCCGTGGTGCACCGGGTCGGGCCCGGCGAGCTGCCCGAGCGGATCGCCACCTGCCTGACCGCGCGAGGGCTGTCCACCATCGCGCTGCCGTCGGACGTGCCCGCGTCGTGGCGGGTGCCGGGTATCACGTGGCTGCCCGACGATCCGCCGCTGCCCCTGGCTGAGCTCGACGTGGCCGACGGCGTGCTCAGCGGGTGTGCGGTGGCGATCGCGGAGACGGGCACGATCGTGCTGGACGCCGGCGAGGCTCAGGGCCGGCGCATGCTGACGCTCGTGCCCGACTACCACCTGTGCGTCGTCCGGGCGGACCAGGTCGTGGTGAGCGTGCCGGAGGCCGTGGCCAGGCTGGAGCCGACGCGGCCGCTGACGTTCATCAGCGGGCCCTCCGCGACCAGCGACATCGAGCTCGACCGGGTCGAGGGTGTGCACGGGCCGCGGACGCTGGAGGTGCTGCTGGTCGGCCCGGCCTGACGCGGGCCATCAGGGCAGGTTGTCGAAAACCTCGGCCGCGCGCTGCGGCTTGCCGAAGTGGTAGCCCTGCGCCTCGTCGCAGCCCAGGTCGCGCAGGATCTCCACCTGGCGCGCGGTTTCGGTGCCCTCGGCGATCACGGTCAGCCCCATGCTGTGCCCCATGGTGACGATGCCGCGGATGATCGCCTCCGCGTCCGACTCGCCGGGCTCGCCCAGCGCGGCGACGAACGACTGGTCGATCTTCAACGTGTCCAGCGGCAGCTTCCACAGCTGGGCCAGCGACGAGTAGCCGGTGCCGAAGTCGTCGATGGCCAGCCGCACGCCGAGGCCACGCAACTCCCTGAGCACGCAGCCCGCCGTCTCCGGTTCCCGCATGAGCGCGCTCTCGGTGATCTCCAGGCACAGCGCGCGCGGCGGCAGGCCGGTGCGCCGCAACGCCTCCTCGACGGCGGGCACCAGCGAGGCGTCGTCGAGCTGGCGGGCCGAGAGGTTCACCGTGAGCCCGATGTCCCGGCGTCTCCGCTGCCTGGCCAGCTCCTCGGTGGTGGTGGTCAGCATGAAGTCGCCGAGCACGCCGATGAGGTCGCTTTCCTCCGCCAGCGGGATGAACTCGCCGGGTGAGATGTTGCCGTGCGCATGGTGCGTCCAGCGCATGAGGCCCTCGACGGCGACCGTCCGCATCGACCGCAGGTCGACCACGGGCTGGTAGGCCATCCACAGCTGTCGGCGCGGCACCGCGTCGCGCAGGTCCTGTTCGAGCCGCAGTTGCCGCTGCACGCGCTCACGCAGTTCGACGTCGAAGAACTCGTACCGCCCGCGGCCACGGGTCTTCGCCTCGTACATCGCGACATCGGCGTCCCGGATCAGGTCCTCCGCCGAGCGGGCGTCCCCCGGGGCGGCCGTGACGACGCCGACGCTGGCGTCCACGCGCAGTTGCCTGCCGTCGAGGTGGATCGGTTCGGTCAGCGCCGTGCGTAGGTGCGTGATGAGCGGGCGGATGCCGTCGGCGTCGGGCACGTCGAACGTGACGACGGCGAACTCGTCGCCGCCGAGCCTGCCCACGAGGTCCGAGGAACGCACACAGTGGCGCAGGCGCTGGCCCACGATCCGCAGCACCCGGTCGCCGCAGCTGTGCCCGAGCGAGTCGTTGATGACCTTGAACTTGTCGAGGTCGACGAACAGCACGCAGGCCAGCCCGGTCCGATCCGGCGAGCGCAACGCCTTGTCCAGGCGGGCCAGCACGAGCGTGCGGTTGGCGAGGCCGGTCAGCGGGTCGTGGGTGGCGTCGTGGGCGAGGCGGGCGCTGATCGCCCTTCGCTCGGTGATGTCGGTGAACGACGTCACCACCGCGGTGGGCGGCGGGGCGTCCGGGTCGAGCGGGCGGCAGCTCATCGACAGCCAGACGCGCGTGCCGTCCGGCCGCTGCGCCTGCACCACGCGGGCGTTGAGCGGCCTGCCGGTGGCCGCCACCTGCGCCGACGGGTACTCGGCCGCGGCCATGCGCTCGCCCGACTCGGTGTAGAGCCGGAACCGCGTCACGGGCGAACTCAGCATCACCCCGACGGGCAGCCCGAGGATGCGGCCGGCCGCGGGGTTGGCGGACTCGACCAGCCCGGTCGGGCCGACCACGACCACGCCCTCGTCGAGCGCGGCCACCACCGTGCTGTATCGGCGCTCGGCCTGGCGGCGTGGCGTCTCGTCGGCGCACACGAGCACGTAGCCGTCGTGCATCTCGGCGGCGGAGACGCGCACCGCCAGCCGGGATCCGTCGGCGCTGCGGTGGGTCGTCTCGGTGACCCCGCCCTCGGCGACGATCTCCTGCGGCACCAGCGGCGCGCCGACGAGCTTGCCGACGTCCTGGCCGATCGCGGTCCGCGCCGGGTGCCCGTACACCGCCTCGGCCGCGGGGTTCCAGGTGACGACCGTGCCGTCGGCGGTGGTGGCGATGATCGCGTCACTGACGTGGGAGACGAGGGCGGCCTGGTACTGCAGCGCCTCCTCGGCGGCCTTCTGCGCGGTGATGTCGCGCATGATGACCTGGCACGCCGGCCGGCCCTCCCACGTGGTGCGCACGGCCACCGACTCCACCAGCATCGTGTCGCCGTCGAACCGCTTGAGCACCACCTCGGCCGGCTCCGACGTCGTGCCGGGCTCGGTCAGGCTTCCGATGCGGTCGAGCATGTCCGGCACGGAACCCGGGTCGACGAAGTCGGTGATCGGCCGGTCCAACAGCTCGTCCGGCGAGTCCACGCCGGCGAACCGCAGGGCCGCCGGGTTGACGTACACGAGCCGGCCACTCTCGTGGACGCAGATGGCGTCGGGGCTCAGCTCGACCAGCAACCGGTATCGGTCGGCGAGGTCGGCGAGCTGCTGTTCGCTGCCGTGGCGTTCCGTCACGTCCGTGGCTATCCCCAGTAGACCGGTGCCGTCGGGCCGAGGGCGGGCGTGGAAGCTCACCCGCCTGCGGGCACCGTTGGGTGTGTGATGGTCCTGTTCGAGTCGGAAATTGTCCCACACAGGCTGCTGACGCGCGGCCACAGTCATCGGCTCGATCAGCGCACGAAGACGCGCTCGGATCTCGTCGTCCGTGCAACCGGGCAGACCGAGGATCGCGGGCAGCTCCGGCGACCAGGTCACGGCGCCGGAGTCGAGATCGACCGACCACATCGCGGCCGAGCTCGCGGTGAGAGCGAGATCGGCGACGATCCGGTGTGACTCCTCGTCACCGGTGGTCGGGTCGGTGTAGGCACGCGCCTCCATGTTCCGCCAATCCGCAGGGGCTCACCGGTTCCTGATTACAGCATGAACGTCGTTAGGCGAATAGGAGTAATCGGCCCGGAACTTCATCACTCGGGCATCCCGGGCACGTCGTCCCACCATCACATGAATAGGCGGCCCCACAGGGGAGGACCACGGGTGGCCGCCGAAGGGGAGTCGACGTGAGGAGAAGATCGTGGCGAGAGGAATCGGAATCTGCGGAATCGGGGCGGTCACCGGGTACGGCTGGGGCAAGGAGCGCCTGTGGGAGGGCCTGCTCTCGGCCAAGCCCGCGGCCACGCTGCACGGCGGCTATGGCAAGGACCGCGACCAGGCGCAATGGATCGCCACCGTGCCGGACGGCGGGGATCCCGCCGACGGCCGCGGCCGGTTCGCCAGGGCCATGCGGGCGTCGGCCCGCGAGGCCGTGCAGGACGCGCGGGCGCGCGGCTGGGTGCCCGGCGAGCGGGTCGGGCTGGTGCACGCCATCGTCGTCGCCGAGGTGTACCTGTGGAAGGACTTCTATCTCGTCGACAACGGGCGGCTGAAGCTGCGGGACTACCTCTCGCTCATGCCGTCGACCTCGATGTCCACGTTCATGCAGGAGTTCGGCTTCCACGGGCCGGCGATGAACGTGTCGGCGATGTGCGCGTCCGGCAACGCCGGGCTGCTCACCGCGAAGGCGTGGCTCGACGCCGGCATCGTGGACGACGTGGTGCTGGTGGCCACCGACGTGTCGCTGACGCCGGAGAACGTGCTGCACTTCACGCGCCTCGGGGTGGCCGTCGCCGACCGGGAGCCGCTCGACGCCTGCCGGCCGTTCCAGGAGGGCAGCCGCGGCTTCGTCATGGGCGAGGCGTCGGTGGGCATGGTGCTGTCCAACCGGTCGGACCAGCCGTACGCGTCGGTGCTGGGCGGGGCCATGTCGCACGACGCCCACCACGTGACGTCTATCGACCCGGCGTTTCCGCAGGTCCGCCGGTGTTTCACCGACGCGCTGGACAACGCGGGCGTGTCACCCGCGGACATCGGTTACGTCAACGCGCACGGTCCAGGCACCCGACAGTGCGACCGCACCGAGGCGGCGCTGCTCGACGAGCTGTTCCCGGCGGACACGGGCGCCTACTCGGTGAAGCCGCTGGCCGGGCACTGCCAGGGAGCGGCGGCGGCCGTGGAGATCGCGGTGGCCGCGCTGGGCTACGAGCGCGGGATGGTGCCGGCACCGCCGAAGGTGGCCGAGGCCCACCCGCGTCTGCTGCATGGCGAGTTCCCGGTCGGCGACGCCCTGACCCTCAAGTCGTCACTGGGCATGGGCGGCCACAACACCGCGGTGGTCCTGGGCCCGAACTGACCAGGTAGCCGTGTGCGCCGCCCAGGTAGCCGTGTGCGCGTTTCCGGTAGCCGTGTCGGCCGCCCGGGTAGCCGTCGTGGCAATCCCTTGGCCAGCGCCGGCCGGTGACCGGTCTCGCGCCGGTCACCGGCCCGGGGGTCAGCTGCCGAGCGAAGCGTCGAGGTTGATCGTCGTGCCCGCGAGCGCTTTGCTCACCGGGCAGGTGTCCTTGGCGGTCTTGGCGAGCTGGGCGAACCGGTCGGCGTCCACTCCGTCGACCTCGGCGCGCAGGGTGATGTCGATGGCGCTGATGTTCAGCCCACCGCCCGCGGGATCGACGGTGACCTCGGCGCTCACGTCGATCGTCGACGGCGAGAGGCCTTCCTTCTCCAGCACGCCGGCGAGGTTCATCGCCAGGCAGGACGACTGGGCGGCCGCGATGAGCTCCTCGGGGCTGATCGTGCCCTCGGGTTCCCCGATCCGCCGTGGGAACGTGACGTCGAACTGACCCGCGTTGGACGAGTCGAGCGTGACGGATCCCTTGCCGCTGTTGAGGCCGCCGGTCCAGCGGGTGGTGGAGTCGCGCTTGGCCATGGTCGGGCTCCCTTCGTTGGGTTACCGGGCTCGTCCTCGACCATAAGCCCGAACCGCTGCACCGAACCCGATGAAGAGCATCATCTGCTCGACCGCGTGACCGAAGAACTCGTCGGCCGGGTCGAGGGTGTTGGCGAACTGCCCGGTGAGCTCCAAGCCGACCATCCCGAACAGCTGCGTCCACGCGATCGCGGCCCGGGCGAGCACGTCGTCCGGTACGTCGATGCCGAGCGCGGCGTCGACCTTGCAGAGCTGCTCGCCCAGGTCGCCACGCAGCGCCGGGCCCGGACGGTCCTCGATGGCGCCCGCGTGCCACGCGTCGTGGACAGTCCGCAGGAACGCGCCGGGCACCCGGCTCGCCGGGCCGATCGTCGCCTCGGGCGCGCGGTAACCGGGCACGGGCGTGCCGTAGAGCAGCGAGTACTCGTGCGGGTGCGCGCGCGCCCAGGTGCGCAGGGCGTGCGCGGCGGCGCGCCAGCGCTCGGCCGGGGAATCGGCGGTGGAGCTCGCGGTCTCGAGCGCCTCGCCGAGGGAGTCGTACGCGTCGATGATGAGCGCGGTGAGCAGGTCGTCGCGGCTGGGGAAGTAGCGGTACAGCGCCGAGGACACCATGCCGAGCTCCCTGGCCACGGCGCGCAGGGAGAGGCCGTCGGCGCCGTGCTCGGCGAGCTGCCTGCGGGCCTCGTCCTTGATGGCGGCCGTGAGCTCGGCGCGGGCGCGCTCCCGCGCGGTCCGATGGGCTGGCATGAGGCCGAGTCTGCCATTTTCGAGATCAGTGCACAAATTCGAGAGCGCTGCTCTTGACCCGAGGTCTCCGACCGTGTTCACTGATCTAAACCGAGAGCACCGATCTCGCAACCTGAGGAGCCACCGCCATGACCGCCACCTTCGACGAAACCCGCTACCTCGTCCCGGCGAAGTCGACCGACGTCTTCAACCGCATCGTCCAGCGCCTGACCAAGCTCGGCATCAGCCTCTTCGGCAGCCGGGTGCTCTCCGTGCGCGGCCGTAAGACCGGGGAGTGGCGGTCGGTGCCCGTGAACCTGCTGACCGTCGACGGCGAGCGCTACCTGGTCGCGCCGCGTGGGCACACGCAGTGGGTCCGCAACCTCCGCGTCGCCGGCGAGGGGCGACTGCGCGTCGGCCGTCGCGTCGAGACGTTCCGGCCGGTCGAGCTCACCGACGACGAGAAGCCGCCGATCATTCACGCCTACCTGACGAAGTGGGCGTGGGAGACCGGCGCGTTCTTCGAGGGCATCGACGCCAAGACACCGCTGGATGAACTGCGTCGCGTCGCGCCCGGCTTCCCGGTGTTCCGGCTCTGACTCAGCCCAGCAGGCGCGTGGCGGCCAGCGCCACCGGGTCGAGGTCGTCCGGATGTTCGGATGCGAGCCGCAGGAGCCCGGCCCGCATCCGCGGATCCCAGAACATCCGGATGTGCTTGGCGACGGCCTCCGCGGCGGCGTCCGGCTTCAGGTGGTGAAACTGGACGGCGATGTCGTTGGCCAGCCTGATCTCGGGGGCGATCGTGGTGTCCATCAGTCCGCCAGCGCCGGCTCGGTGTCCATGGTGGCCTGTTCGTCGCGAGTCCCGGTCGAGACCGTCTTGAGTCCCACCTGCACCGCCGTCACCTTGTACTCCGGGCAGTTCGTCGCCCAGTCCGAGTTCTCCGTGGTGACCACGTTCGCGCCCGTCACCGGGTGGTGGAACGTCGTGTAGACGACGCCGACCGGCATCCGGTCGGCCACCTTGGCCCGCAGCGTCGTGGAGCCGACCCGGCTGGACAAGGTCACCAGATCGCCGTCGGAGATGCCGCGCTCCTCCGCGTCGTGCGGATGGATCTCCAGCACATCCTCGGGGTGCCAGGCCACGTTCGCCGTGCGCCGGGTCTGCGCGCCGACGTTGTACTGGGTGAGGATGCGCCCCGTCGTGAGGATCAGCGGGTACTTGCGCGTACTGCGCTCCCGCGTCGCGACGAACGGCGTCTGCACGAACTTGCCCTTGCCGCGCACGAACTTCTCGACGTGCATCACCGGCGTGCCCTCGGGCGCGTTCTCGTTGCACGGCCATTGCACGCTGCCGAGCTTGTCGAGCTTCTCGAACGAGACACCGGCGAACGTGGGCGTCACCGACGCGATCTCGGCCATGATGTCGCGGGGGTGGTCGTAGTGCATGTCGTAGCCCATCGCCTGCGCGATCTCGCACGCCACCCGCCACTCGTCCTTGCCGGTCTTGGGAGCCATCACCGGCCGGACGCGGTTGATCCGCCGCTCGGCGTTGGTGAACGTGCCGTCCTTTTCGAGGAACGACGTCCCGGGAAGGAACGCGTGTGCGAACTTGGCCGTCTCGTTGAGGAACAGGTCCTGCACCACCACGAGCTCCATCGCCGACAGCGCGGCCGTCACGTGCTGGGTGTTCGGATCGGACTGTGCGATGTCCTCGCCCTGCACGAAGAGCCCGTGGAAGCTGCCCTCGATGGCCGCGTCGAACATGTTCGGGATGCGCAGGCCCGGCTCGGGCAGGATCTGCCGCTGCCACAACTGCTCGAACACCTCACGCACTGCGTCGTCCGACACGTGCCGGTATCCGGACAGCTCGTGCGGGAACGAACCCATATCGCACGAGCCCTGCACGTTGTTCTGCCCGCGCAACGGGTTCACGCCCACGCCCTCGCGGCCGATGTTGCCCGTCGCCATCGCCAGGTTCGCCATACCCATCACCATCGTCGAGCCCTGGCTGTGCTCGGTGACGCCGAGTCCGTAGTAGATCGCGCCGTTGCCGGCTGTGGCGTAGAGCCTTGCCGCGGCGCGGACCTCCTCGGCCGGGACGCCGGTGATCGACTCGGTGGCCTCGGGGCTGTTCTCCGGCCGCGCGATGAACTCGGCCCACTCCGCGTAGTCCTCACACCGGGCGTCCACAAAGGCCTCGTCGGTGAGCCCCTCGGTGACCACGACGTGGGCCATGGCGTTGATGATCGCCACATTGGTGCCCGGTGCCAGCTGCAGGTGGTGGGTCGCCTCGACGTGCGGCGAGCGCACCAGGTCGATCCGGCGTGGGTCCACCACGATCAGCTTGGCGCCCTCGCGCAGCCTCCGCTTCATGCGCGAGGCGAACACGGGGTGGCCGTCGGTGGGGTTGGCGCCGATCACGACGATGACGTCGGCCTTGGCCACCGAGCGGAAGTCCTGGGTGCCGGCCGAGGTGCCGAAGGTCTGTTTCAGCCCGTACCCGGTCGGCGAGTGGCACACCCGCGCGCAGGTGTCCACGTTGTTGTTGCCGAACGCCGCGCGCACCATCTTCTGCACGACGTATACCTCTTCGTTGGTGCACCGCGACGACGTGATGCCGCCGATGGCGCCGACGCCGTGCCGGGCCTGGATGTCGCGGAACTTCTCGGCCACGTAGCCGATCGCGGTGTCCCAGTCGACCTCGCGCCACTCGTCGGTGATCTTCTCCCGGATCATCGGGCTCAGCCGGCGATCCGGATGGGTGGCATAGCCGAACGCGAACCGACCCTTGACACACGAGTGGCCCTCGTTGGCGCCGCCGTCCTTGTGCGGAACCATGCGCACCAGTTCGTCACCGCGCAGCTCCGCCTTGAACGAGCAGCCGACACCGCAGTACGCACACGTGGTGAGCACGGTACGGGTCGGCATGCCGAGATCCACAACGGACTTCTCCTGTAGCGTCGCCGTCGGGCACGCCTGCACACACGCTCCACACGAGACGCATTCGGAGTCCATGAACAGATCGCCCGCGCTCGGCGACACCTTGGAGTCGAAGCCTCGGCCCTCGATCGTCAGCGCGAACGTGCCCTGCACCTCACTGCACGCGCGCACACATCGCGAGCACACGATGCACTTGGACGCGTCGAAGTCGAAGTACGGATTGGACGTGTCCTTGGGCGCGTCGAGGTGGTTCTCGCCGTCGTAGCCGTAACGCACCTGCCGTAGTCCGACCACGCCGGACATGTCCTGCAACTCGCAGTCACCGTTGGCCGCGCAGGTGAGGCAGTCGAGCGGATGGTCGGAGATGTAGAGCTCCATCACGCCCTGGCGCAGTTTCTCCAGCCTCGGCGTCTGCGTGCGGACCTTCATGCCGTCGGCCACCGGCGTCGTGCACGAGGCGGGTGTGCCCTTGCGGCCGTCGATTTCCACCAGGCACAGCCGGCAGGAGCCGAACGCCTCCAGGCTGTCGGTGGCGCACAGTTTCGGGATGTCCGTGCCGCTCAACGCAGCCGCCCGCATCACCGACGTGCCTTCCGGAACGGTCACCGGGACGTCGTCGATCTCGACGGTCACCGTCGCGGGCCCGGGCACCGGCGGGGTGCCGAGGTCGTGCTCCTTCAGCAGGGCCATCGTCTACTTCGCCTCCTCATGGTCGGCATGGTTGGCGGCCTTGCGCGTGAAGTCCTCGGGAAAGTGGGCCAATGCGCTGCGGACCGGGTTCGGCGTGAGCCCGCCCATCGCGCACAACGACCCGTCGGTCATCAGCTCGCACAGGTCGTTCAGCAGCGCGAGATTGCCGTCCGGGTCCTGGCCGCCGGTGATCTTGTCGATCACCTCGACCCCGCGCACCGCACCGACCCGGCACGGCGTGCACTTGCCGCACGACTCCTCGGCGCAGAACTCCATGGCGAACCGAGCCATGTGCGCCATGTCCACGGTGTCGTCGAACACCACCACGCCGCCGTGGCCGAGCATCGCGTCCGCCGCGGCGAACGCCTCGTAGTCCATCGGCAGGTCGAACTGCTCGGGTGGCACGTACGAGCCGAGCGGGCCGCCGACCTGCACCGCGCGTACCGGCCTTCCCGTGCGCGTTCCGCCGCCGTAGCCGTTCACCAGCTCACCGAGGGTGATGCCGAAGGCGGTCTCGAACACGCCGCCGCGCGCAACGTTGCCGGCGAGTTGGAAGACCTGGGTGCCACGCGAGCGTTCGACGCCCAGGTCCGCGTAGACCTGCGCACCTCGCGCGAGGATGGTCGGCACGCTGGCCAGCGTCAGGACGTTGTTGACGATCGTCGGCTTGCCGAACAGGCCGGTGATCGCGGGAATGGGCGGCTTGGCCCGCACCATGCCGCGTTTGCCCTCCAGGCTTTCGAGCATGGACGTCTCCTCGCCGCAGATGTAGGCACCCGCGCCCACCCGCACGAAGAGGTCGAACCGCAAGCCCGAGCCCAGCACGTTCTCGCCCAGCCAGCCGTGGGCGTAGGCGATGTCGATCGCGCGACGCAGCGTGCGCACCGCGTCCGGGTACTCGGAGCGGATGTAGACATAGCCCTCGCTCGCGCCGACGGCGTGCGCGGCGATGGTCATGCCCTCGATGAGGCAGAACGGGTCGCCCTCCATGAGCATCCGGTCGGCGAACGTGCCGCTGTCGCCCTCGTCGGCGTTGCAGCACACGAATTTCGGCGAACCCGCCGCCTTGAGCACCGTGTTCCACTTGATGCCGGCCGGGAAGCCCGCACCACCACGTCCGCGCAGTCCGGACTCGGTCACCTCGGCGACGACGTCGGCCGGCTCCATCCGCAATGCCCGGCGCAGGCCCGCGAGCCCGCCGTTCGCCTCGTACTCCGTTGTGGACAGCGGGTCGGTGAGCCCGACGCGGGCGAAGCACAGGCGCTGCTGGTCGCGCATCCACGGCAGTTCGTCCACCGGGCCTTGGCAGAGCTCGTGATCGGCCCCGTCGAGGAGTCCGGCAGCCAGGAGGCCAGGCACCGCCGCGGCCGTGACCGGACCGTAGCCGACGCGGCCACGGTCGGTCTCCACCTCCACGAACGGCTCCAGCCAGAGCATGCCGCGGGAGCCGTTGCGGACCAGGCGGATGCGGTCGCCTGCCTCGCGCTGCAGTGCGGCGGCGACCTCGTCGGCGCCCACGGAGGTGGCCGCCGAGTCGCGCGGGACGTAGACGGTGATCACGCGCCCTCCCCGGTTCCGGCGGTGTCCGGCGTCTCGGCGCGGACCAGGATCTCGATGAGTCTGCTGCGGTCCACGCGGCCGTACAGCTTCCCGTCGATCTGTGCGGCCGGGCCGAGGGCGCAGTTGCCGAGGCAGAACACCTGGCCCAGCGTCAGCGAGCGGTCCGGCGTCGTCTGCCCCACCTTCACGCCGAAGATCTGTTCGGCGTCCGCGACCAGGCGTTCGGCTCCGACCGACTGGCACGCCTCGGCCCGGCACAGCCGCACGGTCGTCGTGCCCGCGGGCTCGGAGCGGAAGTCGGAGTAGAACGTGACGACGCCGTGCACGTCCGCGCGCGAGATGTTCAGTTCGGCGGCCAGGATCGGCACGACGTCCGGATCGATGTAGCCGAACTCGTCCTGGATGCCGTGCAGGATGGGTAGCAGCGCGCCTCGCTCGCCCTTGTGCGCCTCGATCACGGCACGCACGCGTTCCGCGACCGGAGGTCCGGCGCCGTCGACCGCCATCGCAAGCCTCCTCGCTGCATACGGTATACAGTCACGATCGTACCCACGCCGTGACGTAGACAACAAGGGTACGTTCGACGGCCGCCGAGTACGACCCATTGACCTGGTGCGGGACGGCGGCCGGGCCTGCGTGGACGGCGCACACGGCTACCTGGGCGGCAGACACGGTGACCTGGGCGGCAGACACGGTGACGTGGGCGGCAGACACGGCTGCCACGAAAACAGCCGGCCGGGTCGCCCCGGGCCGGCTGTTTCCGTGGCCGAACCGCCGCGGGGCGGCTAGGCCTTGGCCTGCATGCTGCTGCGTGCGGGGTTGGCCTGCTGCGCGGCCTTCGGGTCCTTCTCGTCCTGCTTGGCCCGCACTCCCTGCTCGATGCGGTCACCGACGTTCTTGTCGATGTTCTTCCAGTACTCGAACGCGCGCTGGAGTACCGGCTCGGTGACGCCGTTGAGCAGGTGACCCACGACGTTGTCGACGAGCCGCTCGCGGGCCGCATCGTCCATCACCTCGCGCACCAGCGTGCCGGGCTGCGTCCAGTCGTCATCCTCGGCGTGCGAGACGTAGGCGGCCCGCGTGATCTCGCCGTCGGTCTGCCACGTGGGTGGGCTGCCGTAGTTCATCGTGTCGGCGGCCGGGCCGCCCTTCGAGTTCGGCGCGTACACCGGATCGGTCACCTTGCGGTACGCCATCGCGCCGTCCTTGGAGTACGAGTGCACCGGCACGATCGGCGCGTTCACCGGCAACTGCTGGTAGTTGGCGCCGATCCGAGCGCGGTGAGCGTCGGCGTAGGAGAACAGCCGGGCCAGCAGCATCCGGTCCGGGCTCGGCCCGATGCCGGGTACCAGGTTGTTCGGCTGGAACGCCGCCTGTTCGATCTCGGCGTGGTTGTCGGTGGGGTTGCGGTCCAGCGTCATCCGGCCGACCTCGATGAGCGGGTAGTCGCCGTGCGGCCACACCTTCGTCAGGTCGAACGGGTTGAACCGGTAGTTGGCGGCATCGGAGTACGGCATGATCTGCACATACAGTGTCCAACTCGGATAGTCGCCCGCCGCGATGTGCTCGAACAGGTCACGCATGTGGTAGTCGGTGTCGGCCGCGGCCATCTGGTCGCCTTCGTGCTGGGTGAAGAACTCGATGCCCTGGTCGGTCTTGAAGTGGTACTTGACCCAGAATTCCTGGCCCTTGGCATTCACCCACATGTACGTGTGCGACGAGTACCCGTTCATGTGCCGCCACGTCCGCGGAATGCCGCGGTCGCCCATCAGCCACGTCACCTGGTGTGCCGACTCGGGGGAGAGCGTCCAGAAGTCCCACTGCATGTCGTGGTCGCGCAGGTTGTTGTCGGCGCGGCGTTTCTGCGAGCGGATGAAGTGCTGGAACTTCATCGGGTCCTTGACGAAGAAGATCGGCGTGTTGTTGCCGACCATGTCGTAGTTGCCCTCGGAGGTGTAGAACTTCAGGGCGAAACCCCGCGGATCGCGCCACGTGTCCGGGCTACCGCGCTCTCCGGCGACCGTGGAGAAGCGGGCCATCATGTCCGTCTTCGTTCCGGGCTGGAACACCGCGGCCTTCGTGTACTCACTGACGTCGTTCGTCACCTCGAAGCGGCCGAAAGCGCCGCTGCCCTTCGCGTGCGGCTGCCGCTCCGGAATGCGTTCCCGGTTGAACTGGGCCATCTGCTCGATCAGGTACGCGTCCTGCAGCAGAATCGGCCCGGCCGGGCCGACGGTGAGTGAGTGTTCGTCGCTTTCGACCGGGATACCGGCGTCGGTGGTGGTGGCGGGACGGGTCGGTTCGGCCATGGCTGCTTCTCCTACTCCTCGAGTGTCTACTCGCCCGCGACGGCAGAGGCCCCCTTGGCGGTACTGCAGGAAGGGCACAGTCCCCAGAACACGATTTCGGCTTCCTCCACCTCGAAGCCGCCGTCCTCGTTCGGTGTGAGGCAGGGCGCGTCGCCGACGACGCAGTCGATGTCCCTGGTGCGGCCGCAGTTGCGGCAGACCAGGTGATGGTGGTTGTCGTGCACACGTCGCTCGAACCTGGCCGGGTGGCCGGCCGGCTGGATCGAGCGCACGAGCCCGGCAGCCTCGCAGGCCCGCAGCACGTCGTAGATCGCCTGCCGGGACACGGTTCCCGTGTCGCCGCCGACGCCGTTCCAGACGGCGTCCGCGGTCGAGTGAGGGTGCTGTTCCAGCCAGCTGAGTACGCGACGGCGCGGGCCGGTGACCCGGAGCCCGGCCGAGCGCAACAGTTCCGCGGCGTCCTTCGACGAACCTGCATCCATCGCGGGACGACTACCCGATCTGGATTCGGTCAAACAACGACCGCTCAGTCGCGTTCGAGCAGGTGTGGAGCCTCGGCGCGGACGAGCTCGGTCAGCTCGGCCATGGTCGGGTTGACGAGGGCGCGGCTGCCGACGAACACCGTCGGCACGGTTTCGTTGCCGTCGGCGACCGAGCGCACGCGAGCGGCGGCGTCCGGGTCCTCCCAGATGTTGAAGGCGCGGACGGGCAGCGAGCTGGCGTCCAGCTCCGCCTGCAACATCAGGCAGAACGGGCAGCCCGGCCGCCAGTAGAACTCGATCTCGGTGGTACCCACGCCTTTCGAGAATAGTTGTCACGCACGGCAGCTCGATCCGGCGGTGTTTCGGCGCGCCACGGTGGGCCAGGACGGGGCAGGCTGTGGGCATGGAGTTCGAGTCGGTCGTCGACGAGCTGTACGCGCTCGACCGCGACGAGTTCACCAAGGTCCGCGACCAGCGAGCCGCCGAAGCCCGCAAGGCCGGCGAGAAGGAGCTCGCCGCGAAGATCCGCAAGCTGCGGAAACCGACGAGCGCGGCGTGGCTGGTGAACCGGCTCGTGCGGGAGTGGCCCACGCAGGTGGCCAAGCTGACCGAGCTCGGCGATGCCCTGCGTTCCGCACACCAGGAGCTCGCGGGCGACCGGCTGCGCACGCTGTCGCGGCAACGCCACGAACTGGTGCAGCAACTCACCGACCAGGCCGAGTCGCTCGCGGGTGGTTCGGTGGGCGAGTCCGTGGTGCGGGAGGTCTACGACACCCTGGACGCCGCACTGACGGACCCGGACGCCGGCAGGGCCGTCGCGCAGGGGCGACTGACGACGGCGCTGCGCCCCGGCGACCCCTTCGCGGGTGACTGGTTGGCACTCGGTCCCGCGCCGGCGCGCGCCGAGCCGGGACGTAAGGCGGGTGCCACCGAGGGGACCACGGCGTCCGCCGACGAGAGGGTGCCCGCCGAGGCGCCGGAGGCCGAGGAGAGGGAAAGCCAGGACGGCACCACGAAGGCACGCAAGAAAACCGGCACGGCCAGGGCGAAACCGGTGAAGGCGACCGGTGATGCGTCCCCGGCGAAGCAGGAGGCGACGACACAGCGAGTGGCGGAGGAGGACGAGGCTGCCAAGCGCACGGCACGCGAGGAGGCTGCCGAGCGCAAGGCACGCGAGGACTCCGCTCGGCGCAGGCGGGAGGACCGCAAGCGGCTGCGCGCGGTGTTGGCGCAGGCCCGGACCGAGCGCAACGAAGCCGTGCGGGAACTCCGGACCGCCGAACGGGCCGAAGCCGAGGCTCGCCGGCGGACGGCCTCGGCCCGCAAGACGTTCGAGGCTGCCGACCGCCGCGTCGCCGAGGCCGAGGCCGAACTCGACCAGCTCGACGGCAGCCACGACCGGCACTAGCGGCCGGCAGGCAAACCGGCAACCCGCCCGCTCGACCGGCACCGGCAGCCGAGGTCGCACACCGGCGCGGGCCCGGAACCGGCAGCCCGTCCCTGAGCCGAACGGTCCACCGGCACTGTCCGCGTGGTCAGCCGATGTTCAGCGCCATGTACTTGGTCTCCAGGTACTCGTCGATGCCCTCGTTGCCGCCCTCGCGGCCGAAGCCGGACGCCTTGATCCCGCCGAACGGCGCCGCCGGGTTCGAGACCAGTCCGGTGTTGATGCCCACCATGCCGGTCTCGAACGCCTCGCCGACCCGGACGGCGCGGTCCAGATCGCGGGTGAAGACGTAGCCGACCAGCCCGTACTCGGTGTCGTTGGCCTGGGCGACGGCCTCGTCCTCGGTGCGGAACGTGGTGATCGGCGCGACCGGCCCGAACACCTCCTCGCGCAGGATCCGGGCGTCGGCGGGCACGTCGGCCAGCACGGTCGGGCGGTAGAAGAACCCCTTGCCCTCCAGCGGCTCGCCACCGGTCCGCACGTTCGCGCCGCGGCCACGGGCGTCCTCGACGAGCTCGCTCACGGTCTCCCGCTGGCCCGCGTTGACGAGCGGTCCGACGCTGACCCCGTCCTCCGTGCCGTGCCCGATGCGCAGCGCGGCCATCTCCTCGGAGAGCCGCCGCGTGAACTCCTCGGCGATCGGCTCCGCGACGTGGAACCGGTTCGCCGCGACGCAGGATTCGCCGTTGTTGCGCATCTTCGCCGTCACCGCGCCGCGCACGGCCGTGTCCAGGTCGGCGTCCTCGAACACCACGAACGCCGCGTTGCCACCGAGTTCCATCGACATGCGCTGCAGGTTCGGTGCGCACTGCTCGACGAGCTTGCGGCCCACCTCGGTGGAACCGGTGAACGACATCTTGCGCACGCGCGCGTCGGCGAGGACGGGGCCGACGATCCGGCTCGCGGACGTGCTCGGCACGACGTTGAGCACACCATTGGGCAGCCCGGCCTCGCGGAGCAGCTCGGCGAGGTTCAGCATCGACAGCGGAGTCAGCTGCGGCGGCTTGACGATCATGGTGCAGCCTGCCGCGACGGCGGGACCGATCTTGCGTGTGCCCATCGCGAGCGGGAAATTCCATGGCGTGATGAGCAGGCACGGCCCCACCGGTTGCCGGGTGACGAGCGCCCGCCCGCCGCCGCCCGCGGGGTTGCGCGTGTAGCGGCCGTCGATGCGGACCGCCTCCTCGGAGAACCAGCGGAAGAACTCCGCCGCGTAGCTGACCTCGGCCCGCGATTCGGTGAGGCTCTTGCCCATCTCGAGCGTCATCAGCCGCGCGAGGTCGTCGGCACGTTCGGTCATCAGCTCCCACGCCCTGCGCAGGATCTCGCCTCGCTCGCGTGGCGCGGTGGCCGCCCAGCTGTCTTGTGCGGCGGCGGCCGCCTCGACGGCGGCTTCGGCGTCGGCGGCCTGACCGTCGGCCACCTCGCACAGCCGCTCCTCGTTACCCGGATCGTCCACCCCGAACGTGCTCGACCCGGTGGCGTCCTGCCACTTGCCGTCGATCAACAGCTGCTTGGGTATGCGCGCGATGATGTCACCCATTTCCGGGGGCTACCCCGCGGATCCGGGCATGACACGAGATCAACCCCGTGCAACCCGGGCGGCGTTCCGGCACGTCTTGCCGGGCATGCGCCGTCTTTCCCTACTCCTGTTGCTGCTGATCGCCGGCTGCGGCAGCTCGCTCGGCCCCGGGGTTGCCGGCCAGTCGTGTTCCGCGATCGGTGCGCCACGGGGCATCGGTGTCGACATCGCCCGCCAGGCCTCCGGGCGCGTGGCGCAGTCGGCGACGATCGAGGCGTGCTGGGACGGCCGGTGCCGCACGTACGCGGTCCGGCTCGTCCCGGCCACCACGGCCGGCGACCCGACGTGCGCCGGCGACATCTGCTCCGCCCGCGTGCGGGAGACCGGCGGGCGGCACGGGTTCGCCGCCATCCCCGACCTGCCACGGCAGCCGGTGCGGGTGACGCTCGTCGTCGCTGGTGCGACCGGGCCGGACCTGGTGCGCAGGACGGTGGTCGTCACGCCCACGCCGGCGTACCCGAACGGCCCGGACTGCGGCGCCGGTGGCCCGGTCGCCTCCCTCGCCGTCGATGCGACCGGAGCCGTCGGTTTCCGCACGTGACGCGCATCCTCCGGACACCGGCGCCGACGGAAACGACCGCAGGCCCGCACCGAGGAGGGCGAGCGCCGCCACCGCGCCGGACTCGACGTGGTGTCGGCCGCGCCACGGCAGCTACACTCTGTTCACGAAGTTGTGAAACGATCAAAGGTTTGTGGGCTGGAGAGGGTACCGGCACCGGCTCGGAGAGGATGTCCGGTATGGCGCAGCGTGAACCGGCTACCGAACGCGACGAGAACGCCGTGGCCAAGTACGTGGAGAACCTCGGCCTCGCCCTCAACCAGATCGGCCTACCGCGCATGCCCGCGCGGGTGTTCGCCGCGCTGAGCACGTCCGACAGCGGCCGGATGACGGCCGCCGAGCTGGGACAGACGCTGTCGGTGAGCCCCGCGGCCGTGTCCGGTGCGGTCCGCTACCTCGAGCAGATGGGCCTCATCGCCAAGGAGCGCGAACCCGGGGCGCGCCGCGATCACTACCGCCTCTACGACGACTTCTGGTTCGCCTCGATGCTCAAGCGCGAGCGCATGATCACGCTCTGGCGGGACGCCACGCTGGAGGGAGTCGACGCGCTGGGCGCCGACACCCCGGCGGGCAGGCGCGTCGCGCACATGGCCGACTTCCTCGACTTCCTGACGCGCGAGATCCCCATCCTGTTCGACCGCTGGCAGAAGGAGCGGGGGCCGGGCCGGTCCACCCGAACCGGCGACGGGTAGAGCGGTCTGCCGAAAAAGTTGGACGGAGCGTGTATCTGAGGCCGGACCCGCTGCCTCCTATGGGCGACGAGGATCGCTCACTACCGGGAGGCCGTCATGAGTGCCGGCAGCGGCGACCCCGCCTGTGCGGCGGAGCTCGCGGGTCTGCGCGACTCGCTGTCCGCGCTCGGGAACCCGTGGCACTGCGGGGAGACCAGGCTGAGCAGGCTGTCCCGGGACGCGCGCCGCTCGCGGCTGGGCGTGCCGCCGCCGTCGGCCGACGAGCTCAGCGCACGCCGCGACGTGCCGGGGCGCATGGCGGAGGCCGCGCTCGCCGTCGCGGGGCAGTCGTGCACGGCCCGGCACGCTCCGACACCGCACCTGCCGAAGACCTTCGACCTGCGTGATGTCGGCGGCCGGTGTTACGTCACCGACGTCAAGGACCAGGGTGAGATCGGGTCGTGCAGCGCGTTCGGCACCATCGCCGCCCTGGAGACCACCGCCGCCTACACGCGCGGGTGTCCGGGGCTGCGGCTGAACCTCTCCGAGGCGCACCTGTACTTCGGCCATGCCGCGGCGCGGGAGGCCATCACGCCGGACGGCACGTGGCCGGACGAGCTGTTCGCCGACTGCGCGGGTATCGGCGTGACGTTCGAGGACTACTACCCCTACGACGACGGAGGCGCCGGCGCGCTGAACCCCGGCTGGCGGCACCGGTTCGCGAAGGCCGACGATGTGGTGGACCTCAGCCGCGACCCGGCCGCCATCAAGCAGCACATCTACGGCTACGGCGCCGTCACGGCGTGCCTGGTGGTCTACGACGACCTGTTCCACTACACCGGCGGCGTCTACCGGCACACCACCGAGGAGACCAGCGGCGGGCACTGCGTCGCCCTCATCGGCTGGGACGACGACGCCGGCTGCTGGATCGCCAAGAACTCGTGGGGCACCGAGTGGGGTGAAGGCGGCTACCTGCGCATCGCGTACGGCGAGGCCTACATCGAGGACTACCCCACCACGCGGCCGACCACCCTCGGCTGCACCGGCGTGAGCCTGCGCGCGTGGTTGCACCCGCAGCGCACGCTCGGGCTCTACGCCAGCGCACACGACGCCACCGGCTGGGCCTACCTGGAGCACCTCGGGTGGACGAGGCTCTCGGCGGGTCCGGACGACCTCGCCGGCGCGCTGACCTCGCTCGGCAGCGCGCGGATCAGCGGGCGTCCGATCGCGCCGTTCATCGACAACGACGAGCTCGGTGCGTTCCAGTTCGCGCACTGAGTCTTTCCGATCGCAGGGAGAGAGCATGACCGACGACACGGCCGCCCCTCAGGTGGAGGAGGAGCCGGCGGACAAGCCGGTCGAGCCGGGCCAGGAGGCGCCACCGGTGGTGCCGCCGACGGGCTGGGACCCGTACTCGCCGCCACGTGGCTGGGACCCGTACAGCCCGCCGCCGCGGGGTTGGGATCCGTATTCGCCGCCGCCCGGGGTGCGCACTCCGACCGGCTGGGACCCGTACTCCCCGCCCACCGGCTGGGATCCGTATTCGCCGCCGCCGCGTGGCTGGGATCCCTACTCCCCGCCGCCCGCGGGTTGGGATCCGTATTCGCCGCCGCCGCGAGGTTGGGATCCCTACTCGCCGCCGCCGGCCGGCTGGGATCCGTACAGCCCGCCGCCCGTCGCGCAGCCCGCGCGGCTGACCGGCAACGGGGCGCCGGGCGGAGGCTGGGTGACGGGCCGGCTGATCACCCAGCTGTGGTCGTCGAGTGGGTCGCCGGGTGTGTGGGCGGCCGTCGCCGGAATCGGCTGGAAGCGCCTCGCGCCCGGCTCGGAATCCGGGGAGAGCCACCTGACGCCGCTCGCGCTGCTGGCGAGGAACTACCGCCTGCCGGTGTCGTACCACGAGGACGCACGCGGGCAGATCGACCAGCTGGTGGTCTGACCCGCGTGATCAGGCAGGTGGTGGCCGACAGTCGAGGGGGCCGTCGGCCACCACCGCCGCAGGAAAAGGGACCGCTCCGGCGGAACCGATGGGGGCGAAAAGGAATCGGAGGAGTAGTGGCACTGGTCCGGCTCGCGCAGTCCGATGCGGGGACGACGGCGGAGTTGCGCGTGGGCGACACCGTGGAGCTGCGGCTCCCGGAGGTTCGCACGTCGGGTTACCAGTGGTCACTGCGCCTGCCGAGGGGAGTCCGGCTGGTCGGCGACGAGTACGTCCTTGGGGGTGTCGACCAACCGGCGCGGGGGCCCGAGGGGGAGTGGCCGCCCGGGAAAGGTGGGGTCCGCCGGCTGGCGCTGGACGTGCTCAGCGCCGGCCGGCACCTCATCGAGGCCGAGCTGGCGCGGCCGTGGGAGAGCCGGCCGCGCCGCTCGGTCACCTTTGTCCTATCCGCTAGTCCGAACGAGTGAGCAATGTCTGCCGGATGCGTACCGCCCCTCATGAATGCCCGCGAGACCGAGATACTGCTTGCGCCGACTTGAAGAGTTCGAGACCAGAGGGCGGACGCGGTGACCGACGCCAAGACCGCAGAGGCGAACCCTCCCTGGGAAGGGTTGCAAGGACACGAGCTGTACGCGGCCTGCATGCACGAGGCACGTGCGGGCAACCGCGAGGCGATGAACCGGCTCGTCGCGGAACTGACCCCACTGGTGTGGCAGGTCGCCCGCGGCAACGGACTCGACCGGCACGTCGCCGAGGACGTGGTCCAGACCGTGTGGCTGGCGCTCTTCCGCAGCCTGGACACGCTCGCCGACCCCAAGGCGCTCGCCGCCTGGCTCATCACGACCACTCGGCGGGAGTCACGCAAGGTGGGCAGCCGCAAGCCGCAACCGGTGCCGCTCACCGACGAGCTCGCCGACACGATGCCCAGTACCCAGCCCGCGCCCGAAGCCGAGGTCCTGCGCGCCGAACGCGACCGCAGGCTGTGGGCCGCCTTCGAGATGCTTCCGCAGCGGTGTCAGGAGTTGCTGCGGCTGACCGTGCTCGGTGGCCGTGCCGAGTACCGCCTCGTCGCGGATGCATTGCGCATGCCTCACGGCAGCATCGGACCCACCCGCGGCCGGTGCCTCGACCGGATGCGGGGACTGCTGGACGCTCAAGGGGGCAGCGTATGAACGAGGGAAGCACCTACCCGGACGACCGGACGCTGCTCGCGGAGCTCGACCGGCTCGTCGACGAGCTGGACCCGCCGCCGGACGGCCTCGTCGAGCGCGTCCAGTTCGCGCTGGAGCTGGAGAACCTCGACGTCGAGGTCGCGCGGTGGGAACGCGCCGACGAGCTCGCCGGCGTCCGCAGTGTCGCCCAGGGAACGATCACGTTCACGGTCAGCGACCTCACCGTCATGATCAACCTCACCAAGGTGGGCTTCGGGCACCGGATCGACGGCTGGCTGGTGCCGGAGGGTGAGTACACAGTGGAGGTCCGGGTGGCCGGTCATGACTCGGTCACCACGGTCGCGGATGACGGTGGCCGCTTCGTGCTTCACGACGTCCCCCGCGGAACCACCCAAATAGTGGTGTACATCGACCGAAATTCGTGTCGCAGAACCGTTGTCACGCCAGCTGTTGTGCTGTAAAAGAGCCGGTTGCGTCCGGGGGTGGTCGATGTGCTCCCATAGACGCCGTGCGTGCCGATCCACAATCGAATCGAGCCCTGTCCGCGGCTCTCGACCTGCACCGGCGGGCCAACGACGCGGCAGGCAGCGCGCACAACGTCGAGGCGATCCGGTTGCTCCGCCGCGCATTGCGCATCCTCGACCGCGGCCCCGGCGCCGCTCCGGAGTGGACAGCGGCACGCATTCGGGTGCTCATCAGCCTCGCGCTCGCCACGGCTGAGGTCGGCTCGACCGCCGAGGGGTTCCGAGGTCTCACCCGCGCCCGCACGCAACTCGACCAGCTGCCGGACGACGCGCGGCGGCAGGAACTCGACGCCGTCGTGTCCGGTCAGCGGGCGCTGCTGCTGTATCGCGTCGGCAGGCCGGCGGAGGCGCTGGCGCTGTTCGACGCGATCATCCCGACTCTCGAACGGCTCACCCGGCAGCAGCCGGGCGACGGCCTGCTGCTCACGCGCACCGTCCTCAACCGCGCCCAGCTGCATGCCGAGACCGGCGACATCGACGCGGCGTCCCGCGACTTCGACCGGGCCATCCGGCTCGCCGCCGAGCACGGGTACACACGCCTGGAAGGCAAGGCGCGGCACGGCCTCGGCGACCTCGCCCAGCTTGCCGGCGACATTCCCGGCGCGCTGCGGCACTACGACGAGGCCGCGCGCATCCTGGAGTCCGCCGCGCCGGGGTGGGTGGCGAGGGTGCGGCTCGACCAGGGCCGTGCGCTGCTCGTGGCCGGGCTCGCGGACGAAGCGGCTCGCCACCTCGACGAGGCCCTGCCCGACCTCCGCCGCAACCGGGTCATCCAGGACGTCGCCGAGGCCGAGGTCGCTCGGGCCGCGGCCGCGCTGCTGCAGGGCGACTTCGCGGGCGCGCGCAAACTGGCCACCGCCGCGCGCAGGCGCTTTCTCCGGCGCGGCAACACACGTTGGGCCGAGGTGGCCGCACTCACCCGGCGACGCGCCGAGGTCATGGCGGTCCTCGACAGCGGCGTGACTCCACCCGCCCGGCTGCCTGCCGACCTGGTGCGCCTCGCCGAGCGGCTCGCCGGCCTCGCCCTGTGGGACGAGGCCGCGGTCGCGCGACTGCTCGCCGTCCGGTTGCTGCTGCGCCGAGGTGACGCCGACGCCGCGCGGGAGCAGCTCGCCGCCGTGCCCAAACCCCGGCACACCACGCCCGTGGACCACCGCATGCTGCGCCGCCTGTGCCGCGCGGAGCTCGCCGTCGCCACCGGGCGCATCCGGTCGGCCCTGGCGCAGGCGCAGTCCGGCCTGGCCGAGCTCGGCTGGGCACGCGACCGGATGGGCGGGCTTGACCTGCTGTGCGGAACCGCCGTGCACGGGCAGGAACTGGGTGCGCTCGCCGTCGGGCTCGTCCTCGCCCGCGCGGGCGGCGAGCGTGGCGCGCGCAGGCTCTTCGCCTGGCAGGAGCGCACCCGTGCGCAGGTGTACCGGTACGAGCCGCTGCCGGAGATCGACGACCCGGTGCTGGCGCGGCACCTCACCGAGATGCGGCATGTGCGACGCACCGTGCAGCAGAACCGGCTGGCGGGCAAGCCCGTCGCCGCACTCGAACAGCGGTACGCGCGCCTGCAGCGGGAGGCCAGCAGGCTCGGCTGGTACACGAGCCGGTGGGGCAGTCCGCGACCGGTGAGCTCGCCCGAGGAGGTCGCCGAGCGGCTCGGCGACCGAGTGCTCGTCAGCCTTGCCGGGCATGATGCCGACCTGGCGGCCGTCGTGGTGCGCGACGGCCGGTTCCGTCTCGTGCGGCTCGGTTCGCTGCCGGACGCCGTCGAGCTGGCCAGGCAGCTGCACGCCGACCTCAACGCCCTCGCCCCCGACCACCTGCCCGCGCCGCTTGCCCAGGCGGTCACCGCGTCGGCGCAGCGGCGAGCGGACGCCCTCGACCGGCAGCTCGTGCAGCCACTGGCCGAGCTGCTCGGCGACCGTGAGCTGGTGGTGATCCCCACGGGCTCGCTGCACGCGTTGCCGTGGGCGGCGTTGCCGTCGTTGCGAGGCCGGGCGCTGTCTGTCGCCCCGTCCGCGACGGCGTGGGCGGCGGCCGTGAGCACGTCGCGACCGGAGCCTGTCGTGCTCGTCGGTGGCCCCGGTGTGCCCGGCGCGGTCGGCGAGGTCAGTCAACTGCGCACCGTGTACCCGGGCGCGCGGCTTCTCGACGGCGAGCAGGCCACCACGGAGGCGGTGCTGTCCGCGCTGGACGGGTCCGGGGTGGCGCACCTGGTCGCCCACGGCGCGCACGAGCCGGCGAACGCGCTGTTCTCCCGGCTGGATTTGGTCGACGGCCCGCTGTTCGCCCACGAGGCCGCCCGCCTGCCCAACCCGCCGGAGCGCGTCGTGCTGGCCTCGTGCGAACTCGCGATGAGCCACATCCGGCCCGGGGAGGAGGCGCTCGGCTTCGCGGGCGCGTTGCTGGCAGGCGGGTCGCGGACGGTGGTCGGCGCGGTGGCGCGGGTCGGCGACCGGGCGGCGGCCGAGGCCATGACCTGCCTGCACCGCAGTCTCGCCTCGGGTACGTCGCCGGCCGTGGCCCTGGCCGAGGCGACCGCCGCCGACCCGCTGCGCAGGCCGTTCCTGTGTCTGGGTGCGGGGTAGAGGTCTGCCGTTCGTGTCGCCGTGTCTGCCGTTCGTGTCGCCGTGTCTGCCGTCTGTGTCGCCGTGTCTGCCGTTCGTGTTGTCGTTTCGGCCCAGAATTGGTGTGAGTGGGCCGTTCACGTTATTGGTTGTCGTTGGTGTGGTTGCCTTGGTTGCTTGGGTGGTTGGGTTTCAGGCACGCCTTCGGCGCGCCGTGGGAAACTGCCACTCCACACATGACCATGCATTGTCTGGTGGTTAGCGGCAGTTCCCCACGGAACGGATTTCGTGGTCACGTTCCGTTGTTTTTCGGTTCACTCATATGATTCGGTATTTCGCGGTAGAATTGTGGGCATGGGGGAAAGTTTTATCGAGCGCCTGGTCGAGCTGGAGCGGGAGATTGCTCGGCTGCAGGCGTTGCAGGTGCGGGCTTTGGCGGAGTATTCGGCGTCGCGGGATGATGCTGCGGATGTGGCGTCGGAAGTGGCGCTGGGGTTGGCGATTTCGGAGAATGCGGCGCGGGTCAAAATCGGGTTGGCGCGGGATTTGGTGTCGCGGCTTCCGGAAACGTTGGGTGCGTTGTCCCGGGGCGAGATCGATCTGTACAAAGCCTCGAAAATCTCGGAACCGACAGCGGTCTTGTCTGATTCGCGGGCGCGGGAGGTGGATGCGCTGGTCTCCGGGCGGTTGGTGGGGCGGGATGCCTCGTCGATTCGGCGAATGGTGAACCGTGCGGTGCAGAAGGTGGATCCGGAGGGTGCTGCGGCGCGGGCGGAGGCGCGGCGGCGGGAACGGCGGGTCGAGCTGCGGCACGCCGACGACGCGATGGCCACGTTGACCGCCGATTTGCCCGCCGAGGTGGCCTCGGCGGCGTATGCGCGGATCGACCGGTGTGCCCGCGCGCTGCGCAACGCCGGCGACGGCCGGACCATGGATCAGCTGCGGGCCGACGTGTTCGCCGACCTGCTTCTCAGCGACCACCCAGGTGGGGGCTCACCGGAGGCCGAGATCTTCATCCACATCGACCTCGCCTCGCTGGTCGGCCTGTCGACCAACCCTGCCGAGCTCGCTGGACACGGACCACTCCCGGCGCCGATCGCGCGGGCGATCGCGTTCGACCCGAACTCGACCTGGCGGCGGATCATCACCGACCCGCACACCGGCGCCCCGCTCGACGTGGGCCGCACCCGCTACCGGCCACCGGCCGTCACCGCCGACCATGTGAAGGTCCGCGACCGCGAATGCCGCTTCCCCACCTGCCACCGACCCGCCCACGACAGCGACCTCGACCACGTCGTCCCGTACCAGCGTGGCGGCGACACCAACACCGCCAACCTGATCGGCCTCTGCCGCCGCCACCACCGCACCAAACACACCCCCGGCTGGCGATTCCACCTCACCGACACCGGGGACGCTGAACATCACCACACCCACCGGCCACACCTACCGGTCGCCATGACGTGCGACCCCTGTGGGTGGAGCCCCCGGTCCCAGGCGCCGGAGTCGCCGCGAAGGCCCCGCACGATGGACAACGGAAACTGTCAGCCGCGTCCCCGCTCCTCGCGCTCGGCGGCGTGCACGAGCCGCGCCGAGAGAAACGTGATCGCCGTCAGCAGCAGCCGCCGCACGACAGGCCCGCTTCCCCGCACCGCTTCGGTGAACGAGCCACGCCAGCACAGGTCCGTGCCGCCCGCGTCGTTCGGGGTGAACAGGACCTCGCCGCGGTAGTCGTTGGCGGGCGCGCCCGGCCCGGTGAACGTGTAGACGTGCCGGTGCGGCGGCTCGTAGACGATCGTCTGCTCGCTGAGCAGCAGCGGCCACGCGCCGACCTGGCGGATGGCGCCCACGCCCCCGGGTGCGGGATCGCCCTCGTCCCGCCAGCTCGACTGCAACACGAGCGGCTTCGCCCAGTCGGACCACCGCGCGCCGTCGGTCTCCAGCCGGAACAGGGTCTCCGGCTTGGCGGTGCTGGTCCGGGTCACCTCGAAGGAGTACGTCTTGCTCGGCATCGGAGGAACATAACCGAATAGGCCAAGATGTGGGTGTGAGCTCGCCCCGTGCCGATCTGCCCGCGCCGCGCTGGCTCGCCCACCTGCTACGGACTAACCCGGCGCCCGTCCCGTGGAGCCGGACCGTGCGCGCCGCGATCGCTCTGTCCGTGCCGGTCGCCGTGGGGGCGGGGGTCGGCGAGCTCGCCGTCGGCGCGCTCGTGTCGGCAGGAGCATTGCCCACCGTCACGGCCGACGTCGCGGGCCCCTATCGGTATCGCGCGCTCCGGCTCGCCGGAGCCGTGGCGGCGGCGCTCATCGGGTTCGCGACCGGCCTGACCACGGGCGCCGAACCCCTGCTGTCGCATCCGACGGTTGTGCTGATCGCGGCGGTGTCGGCGTTGATCAGCGCCGGAGGCAACAACGCCTCCATCGCCGCGCTCCAGCTGTTCGTCTTCACCACCTTGGGTGTCGGACAGGCTGAGGCGGGCACCGCGCCCGGGCCCGCGCTGGCGTGCGTCGTCTCGGGCGGCGCGTGGGGCCTGCTCGTCGCGCTGGCCGGATGGACGGTGCACGCGACGTCGCCGGAACGGCAGGCCGTGGCGCAGGTCTACATCGAGCTGGCCGCCATGCACTCCGCGCAGGACGCGCCGACGTCGCTCGCCGCGCGCCAGCAGCTGACCGCTGCCATGAGCACCGCCTACGACCGGCTGCTGGGCGCCCGCTCGTGGCTGTCCGGCCGGGACGCCACCTACCGCAAGCTGCTCGGTCTCCTGTCGGCCAGCACACCGGCCGTGGAGGCTTCGGTCGCCATGGTCAACGCGGGTGCACGCGCACCACGCGACGTCATCGAGCACTTCACGGCACTGGCCACTGCCGTGCTCGCCGACGCGCCGCTACCCGATCCGCCCCGGCGCGACCACCCCGACCCCGCGATCGCCGCGCTGTACCACGCGCTCACCAAGATCAGCACCGAACACGAACGCAGCCGCGGCGACCGCGTGCCGCCCCACCGGCGCGTGCTCGACTGGCTCCGCTCGCTCACCTCCGGGCCGCTCACATGGATCGCCGCGGGCCGCCTGACGCTGTGCGTCGCGCTCGCGGAAGCGGTACGGCTCATCGTGCCGCTGGACAACTCGTACTGGATCACCCTCACCGTCGGCCTGGTCCTGAAACCGGACTTCGGCTCGGTGTTCGGCCGGGCCGTGTTGCGCGGGCTCGGCACTGTCGTGGGGGTCGGCATCGGAGCCGTCGCGCTGGGCCTGGGCCTCGACGCGAACCCCTTGGCGCTCGTGGTGTTCGTCGCGCTGCTGGCGGCGGGAGTGGCGATCGGGAAGGTCCGCAACTACGGCATCCTCAGCGCGTTCACCACCCCGCTGATCATCCTGCAGATGGACCTCACCACCGGCGGCGACTGGGACGTCGTGTTCGCGCGGCTCGTGGACACCGTCGCGGGCTGCGTGATCGTGCTGGTGTTCGGCTACCTGCTCTGGCCGGGCAGCTTGCGCCCGCGCGTCGGCGGGCGGCTGGCCGACGTCTCCGACACGGTCGCGCGCTACGTCGACTACGGCCTGCGCGCCGCGGACACCGCCGCCGACCGGGCCGAGCGTTCCCGCCGCCGGCGCAAGGCGTATCGAGGCCTGGCCGACCTGCGCACGGCGTTCCAGCAGATCGTCGTGGAACCCTCGCCCGCCGGCCGGCAGGCGGCAGCGTGGTGGCCCGCGATCGTGGCGCTGGAACAGGTCACCGACGCGGTGACCGCCGTCGTCGTCACCATCGAGCACGGCGCCGAGCCGCCCGCCGAGTCCGACGTCCGGCTCATCACGGGCGCGCTCGGCGAGCTGGCCGACGCGGTGCGCAGCCAGCGCGAGCCTGCCGACGTGGAGCTACCCGACACCGAGCAGCTCGCCGGCGTCACCGATCAGCTCGAGAACGCGTTCGGCGCCGTTTGCGGACCGGATCCGACCAGGTCACGATTCCTTTTCCGGCGCAGAGGCTGAACCACAAAAGAGTCCCCCACGTTGCGCCCGGGCGCCGATGCTGGTGGATTGGTCATATGGGCATCAACTTCAACGAACTCAAGAAGAAGGCGCAGGACGCGCTGACCAAGAACAGCGACAAGGTCGAACAGGGCATCGACAAGGCCAGCGGCTTCGCGAAGTCCCGCTTCGGCAACAAGGCCGACAAGATCGACGACGTCACCAAGAAGGCCAAGGACTACCTGCACAAGCAGTCGGGGGGCCAGGGCGGCCGGCCAGGTTCGGGCGGTCCGCAGGCGGGACCCGGACAGCAGCCGGGCGCTGGTCCGGAGCAGCCTCCACAGCCGCCGGTGAACCCGCCGAACCCGCCCAACCCGCAGTGACGCGGGCCGCCTAGGCGACCTCTCCGGTGAGCGTCTCGCCGTCCAGTGCGGTGAGCCGCCCGCCGCGTTCGCCCAGTGCGAGCAGGCCCTCGCGGGCGTCGGGCGCGCCCAGGTCGAGCGTCACGCTCGCGCGGGGGGCCGCCCGGTGCTCGGTGAGGGACCGCAACGCGTCGTGGCCGGCGTTGACGGTCGCTGCGAGGCCACCGGTCGAGGCCAGCGAGCCGCGGGCGGCGCCGAGCAGGCCGAGCGCCTCGTCGAGCACCGGCAGCAGTGCCGCTCGGTTGCCCTCGGTCATCGCGCGCACCAGCTCCGGGCGGCTGCCGGCGACGCGGGTGCCGTCGGAGAACGACCCGGCGGCGAGCGCGGCCGCGAGCGGTCCGCCTTGGGCGCCGACCGTCGCCAGCACCGCGGCCAGCAGATGCGGCAGGTGCGAGATGCGGGCGACCGTCTCGTCGTGCGCGTCCGCGCGCAACGGCACCACGTGCGCGCCGGAATCCAGGGCCAGCATCGCCGCCTCCCGCCACGCCGAGAGGTCGGTGTCGTCCTCGACGCAGACCACCCACGCCGCACCGGAGAACAGCTCCGGCGTGCCCGCCTTCCAGCCGGACTCGGCGGTTCCCGCCATCGGATGCCCACCCGCGAACCGCGCGTCCGGCGCCGACCGGCGCACCGCGTCCCGGACCGGCCCCTTCACGCTGGTGACGTCGGTGAGCAGACACCCGGGGGCATGCTCGGCGACCAGGCGCAGAACGGCGTCCACGGCGGTGAGCGGGACGGCGAGCACGACGAGCGCGTCGTTCGCGGCCGCCCTGCGCAGGGCCGCCGCGACGTCGGAGCCCGCGTCGTAGCCGTCGGCCGCGGCGGCCTCGGCATCCACAGTGGACTCCGAAGCGCCCCACGCCGTCCGCCCCGCGGCCACGGCCGCGCGCAGCACGGAGCCACCGATGAGGCCGAGCCCGATCACACACACGTCTCGCACGGGCCCCATCCTGCCTCTCCTCTCCCGGCACCGCCCAAGGGGACACGCTGCCTCCCGGCGGGTTCGCGCCCGCGCCTGCTAGCGCAGCGTGTCGAGGGCGTACGCCGCGTACATCGCGACACCGTTCGCCATCGCGTCCTCGTGGTGCCGGGCCCGGTTGGAGTGGTTGGACGCCGCGTCGTCCGGGTCCGTGCCGGGCGGGCACGCCCCGAGGAAGGCGAACGCGCCGGGAACCCGCTGCAGGACGTACGAGAAGTCCTCGGCGCCCATGATCGGCGCGGCCATCTCGGC
Organism: Prauserella oleivorans; assembly: GCF_042685745.1. Lineage (NCBI taxonomy): Bacteria > Bacillati > Actinomycetota > Actinomycetes > Pseudonocardiales > Pseudonocardiaceae > Prauserella > Prauserella oleivorans. Next base: position 1,235,588 of record NZ_JBHUNT010000001.1, read on the forward strand.
GGCGTTCGGCGCGCCCAGCACCTCGGCGGCAAGGCCCAGCACGCGGGCGGCCTCGTCGGCGTCGTTGATCGTGGGCGGGTAGCCGGGCTCGATGTCGATCAGCGCGCGGCAGCCGTGCGCGGCGGCGATGCCATCGCACACCGTGGGCAGCTCGGCGTGCACGCGGGCGCGGGTGGCCTCGGACAGCGCGCGGATGGTGCCCTCCAGCACCGCGGTCTCCGGGATGACGTTGGTGGTGGTGCCCGCCTCGATCCGGGTCACCGACACCACGGCGGGGTCGGCGACGTTCACCCGGCGCGTCACCATCGTCTGCAGCGCGCCCACCATCGCGGCGGCGGCCGGAACCGGGTCGACGGCGTTGTGCGGCAGCGAGCCGTGCCCGCCCTTACCCGTGACGCGCACCGAGAACGTGTCGGCCGACGCCATCAGCGCACCCGCCCGCGTGCGGATCTGCCCGCTGGGGAAGTTGGGGTAGATGTGCAGGCCGAACGCCCGCTCCACGCGCTCGCCCGCGGCGTCCAGCACGCCGTCGTGGATCATGTGCCGCGCGCCGTGGTAGCCCTCCTCGCCCGGCTGGAACATGAACACCACTGAGCCGGCGAGTTCGTTCGCGTGGGCCGACAGCAGCCGCGCGGCCGAGACGAGCATGGCGACGTGCGTGTCGTGCCCGCATCCGTGCATGACGCCGGGCACCGTCGAGGCGAACTCCTCGCCGGTGTCCTCGGGCATCGGCAGGGCGTCCATGTCACCCCGCAGCAGCACGGCCGGACCGGGTCTTCTGCCACGGAGCACCGCGGTCACCGAGGTCGTCGTCCTGCCGGTGGTGACCTCGAGCGGCAGGACGGCGATGGCGTCGAGAATCGCCTGCTGGGTCCGCGGCAGGTTCAGCCCGATCTCGGGATGGCGGTGCAGCTCCCTGCGCAGCGCCACCGTGTCGGCCTGCAGGGCGCGCGCCTCGGCGGCGAGCCCGGCCAGGCGGACGTCGGGCAGCGAGGGCAGCTCGTGGGGTCCGGTCATGGCGTGAATGGTGGCACGGCCGTCCGTGCCGTCGGGTGCGGTCGGACGGGTGACGACTTCGGGCATCGTCGAAGGTCAACCAGGTATACGGTGGGCGCATGGCGGTGAAGGAGCCGATCACGGGGTTCGCGGTGGCCGTGGTGCGCGAGGACGGCCGGTGGCGGTGCAGCCCTTTGGACCCGGCTGCGCTCACCGAGCTGGACGCCGCGATCACCGAACTGAGAAAGCTGCGCTCGACCGGCGCCGTGTTCGGTCTGCTGGCGGTGGACGACGAGTTCTTCGTCATCGTCCGCCCGACCCCCGGCGGGGCGTCGTTGCTGCTGTCGGACGCCGCGGCGGCGCTGGACTACGACATCGCCGCGGACGTGCTCGACCTGCTGCGCGTCGAGCCGCCCGACGAGGACGACGACGTCATCTGGCCCGAGGGCGATCTCGAGGTCCTCGCCGACCTCGGGATGCCGGGTGCGGAGCTCGAGGTGATCGTCAACGAGGTGGAGCTCTACCCGGACGAGCAGCTCAGCATGATCGCCCAGCGGTGCGGCTTCGCCGACGAGTTCGGCAAGGTGCTCGACGAGCTGTGAAGCCGCCGAAGGCCCGCACCGACGCCGACGCCGTGCGCGCCGCCATCGAGGTCGCGCGACGCGCGCGCCACACCGCGGACGTGCCGATCGGGGCGGTGGTGTTCGCGCCCGACGGTCGTCTGCTCGCCGGTGCCCACAACGCCCGCGAGGAGCTCGGAGACCCGACCGCCCACGCGGAGATCCTCGCCCTGCGGGCGGCGGCGCGCGAGTACGGCGACGGCTGGCGGCTCGCCGGCTGCACCCTGGCCGTGACCGTCGAACCGTGCACGATGTGCGCGGGCGCGCTGGTGCTCGCACGGGTGGCCCGCGTCGTGTTCGGCGCGTGGGAGCCGAGGACCGGGGCGGTCGGGTCGCTGTGGGACGTCGTCCGCGACCGCAGGCTCAACCACCGGCCGGAGGTGATCGGCGGGGTGCTGGAATCGGAGTGCGCGGCGCTGCTCGCGGAGTTCTTCGCAGGACAGCGCCCTGCGGCGGACCCGTTCGAGACGCGCTGAGCCGATGCAGTATCGTATCCGGCGGTAGCGTGTCCGAGCGGCCGAAGGAGCGCGACTCGAAATCGCGTGACGGGTAACCCCCGTCCGTGGGTTCAAATCCCACCGCTACCGCTGCTCAACGGGGCAGGCGCGAGTTCTCGTGTCTGCCCCGTTGTCGTATCCGGTCCACGTATATGTGGTAACGATCACATCACGTCGCCGTGGGCTTGCAACGCTTCGCGCGCCCCTGCCGAAAAGCCCGGCATGCGCAGTGCTGCGAGAACCATCACCGGACGCCTGGGTGCCGCCGTCCTTGTCTCCCTGCTGACCGTGGGCCTGGTGGCCGGGCTCCCGGCCCGCGAGGCCGCGGCGGCTCCGGTACTGCCCAGCGGGTTCGTGTTGCGGGACCAGCCGAGCGGGCAGGCCGCCTTCGACCTGACCGATTTCGCCTACCTCCCCGACGGCAGCGTGGTCAGCACCGGCAAGCTGGGCAAGCTCGCGTGGGCGTCGGCCGACGGCAGCAGGAGCCGCCAGCTCGCCATGCTGGAGGTGGACCCCACACGCGACTCCGGGCTCGTCGGCATCGCGGTGGCGCCGGACTACACCAGCTCGCGCGCGATCTACCTCGCGCGCTCGGTGCCCCAGGCCTCCGGGTCGGTGCTGCGGCTCGAACGCTGGCAGCTCGCCGGCACGGGCGAGCCGACCGGCCTGGTCCAGGGAAGCGCGCAGACGCTGCTGCAGATACCCGCAGGCTTCCTGGTGCACGGCCTCACCGGCATCATCCCGGCCGAAGACGGCACCCTGTGGGTGTCGATCGGCGACACGTCCGACTTCGAGGGCACCGACCCGGCCGCGTTACGCGCACAGGACATCAACCAGCCGCAGGGCAAGATCCTTCGGATCCAGGCCAATGGGGACGGGGTGCCGTCCAATCCCTACTACGACCCCGCGGCGCCCGGAGCGGTGCGGAGCAAGGTGTACGCGTTCGGCTTCCGCAGCCCGTTCCGGCTGACGCTCGACCCGCGCACCGGCCTCCCGGTGGTGGGCGACGTCGGCTACCAGACGTGGGAAGAGATCGACATCGTGCGGCCGGGCGGCAACTACGGCTGGCCGTGCTGGGAAGGACGTGTCCGCACACCCGGCTACCGCGACCTGCCCGGCTGCGCAGGCGTGCCGAACACCGATCCGCTGGTGGCGTACCACCACGGCTCCGGACCCGATCAGGGCAACAGCGTGACCGGCGGCGTCGTCTACACGGGAACGAACTATCCGGAGCGCTACCACGGCGCCTACTTCTACGCCGACTACTCCGGCAAGCGAATGTGGACGGTCGCCTACGACGCGCAGGGAAACCTGACGCGCCCACCGGAGAACCCGCCGTTCGGTTCGGACATCGGCGGACCGGTGAAGTTCGCGACGGGGCCCGGCGGTGACATCGTCTACGCCGACATCTACTCCGGACAGTTGCGCAGGCTCAGCTACGTGCCCGGCAACGCCGAGCCCATCGCGAAGGCCACCACGAGCACCGACCCGGCCACGCGCACGGTGACGTTCGACGCGTCCGAGTCGCTCGACTTCAATGGCGACCCGCTGACCTACCGGTGGGACTTCGGGGACGGCCCGACCGGCACGGGCGTGCGCGCCACCCACACCTACGGCGCCGGTGCCGAGCGGTTCACCGCGCGGCTCACGGTGACCGACCCGCTGGGAGCCACCGGCACCGTCGACCTCACGGTCGTGCCCGGCAACCACTCGCCCGTGATCACGCCGGAGACGCCGGAGGACGTCACCTACGCCGTCGGCGATCCGGTGACCGTGCAGGTGAGCGCCACCGATACCGAGGACGGCGCGCTGGATGTGACGTGGACGAGCAGCACCGTGCACTGCGCCGAAGCCGACACGTGCCACTTCCACCCTGGCCCGGCCGGTGAGGGCGCCACCTTCACCGTGCCGTTCACGAACCATCCGGACTCGCGCATGGAGCTCACCGCGACCGCGACCGACAGCGCGGGGGTCTCCACCACCTACACCTACAGAGCCCTGCCGCGCGAATACCGCGTGACACTCACCAGCACAGTGCCCGCGGCGCTGGAGATCCCGGCCGAGGGCACGGGCGGGCCGACCGCGATGGTCACCGAGGGCGCCGACGTGGAGGTGCGGGCGGCCACGATCGCCAGCGACGGCGGCTCGCGGTTCGTGCGGTGGGACGACGGCGTGACCGAGCCGTCACAGACGTTCACCATGCCCGCGCGGGACGTCCACCTCACCGCCATCTACGCGAGCCCCATCGACTCGCGGTACGAGGCGGAGCCGGAACTGCGCGAGGTGCTGGGCGAGCCGGTCGGCCCCGAGGTGATCGACGGCGGGGTCCGCTACCGCACGTACGAGGGCGGCAGGCTCTACTGGACGCAGGCGACCGGCGTGAAGGCCGTGTACGGCGCGATCTACGACAAGTACCTCGCGCTGGGCGGCCACCGCGTACACGGGGTGCCGACCACCGACGAGTCGGCGACGCCCGACGGAACCGGCCGGTACAACCACTTCACCGGCATGACGGGCACGGGTATGCCGACGTCGATCTACTGGACTGCGTCGACGGGTGCGCACGGTGTTTGGGGTGCGATTCGGGATCGGTGGCGTGTGTTGGGTTGGGAGCGTGGGCCGCTCGGGTATCCGACGACCGATGAGTCGGTTACCCCGGACGGGCGTGGCCGATACAACCACTTCACCAAAGCCGGCTCGATCTACTGGACTGCGTCGACGGGTGCGCACGGTGTTTGGGGTGCGATTCGGGATCGGTGGCGTGTGTTGGGTTGGGAGCGTGGGCCGCTCGGGTATCCGACGACGGACGAGTCGGTGACCCCGGATGGGCGTGGCCGATACAACCACTTCTCGAAGTCCGGCTCGATCTACTGGACCGCCGGCACCGGTGCGCGCGACGTTTACGGCGCCATCCGGCAACGGTGGGCAGCGCTCGGCTGGGAACGGTCCTATTTGGGCTACCCGACCAGCGGCGAGTTCGCGGTACCCGGCGGGCGGCGGAACAACTTCCAGCGCGGCTACATCCAGTGGAATTCGTCCACCGGTGCCGTGATCGACCGGCGGTACTGACCGGACGGGGGTTCGGGCGGTTCGGGGCGGGGCCTGGTTTGCCGTGTGTGCGGTTCCAGTAGCCGTGTCTGCGGTTGCGGTTGCCGTGTCGGCCGTTCACGTCGCCGTGTGTGCGGTTGGCGTTGTCGTGTCGCGGTTCCGCTAGCCGTCTCGCCCGCTCCCGTCGTCGTGGGCAGTGCCGCCCATGGCACGATTCGTTCGACGCTCACGAAAGCTGGAATTTCCGTCAGGGGACCATTGTTGTGGTTGCCTGGCCTGCTTGGGTGGTTGGGTTTCAGGCACGCCTGCGGCGCGCCGCGGGAAACTGCCGCTCCACACATGACCATGCATTGTCTGGTGGTTAGCGGCAGTTCCCCACGGAACGGATTTCGTGGTCACGTTCCGTTGTTTTTCGGTTCACTCATATGATTCGGTACTTCGCGGTAGAATCGTGGGCATGGGGGAAAGTTCTCTTGATGACGTCGTTCGACTGGAGCGGGAGATCGCTCGGCTGCAGGCGTTGCAGGTGCGGGCTTTGGTGGAGTATTCGGCGTCGCGGGATGATGCTGCGGATGTGGCGTCGGAAGTGGCGCTGGGGTTGGCGATTTCGGAGAATGCGGCGCGGGTCAAAATCGGGTTGGCGCGGGATTTGGTGTCGCGGCTTCCGGAAACGTTGGGTGCGTTGTCCCGGGGCGAGATCGATCTGTACAAAGCCTCGAAAATCTCGGAACCGACAGCGGTCTTGTCTGATTCGCGGGCGCGGGAGGTGGATGCGCTGGTCTCCGGGCGGTTGGTGGGGCGGGATGCCTCGTCGATTCGGCGAATGGTGAACCGTGCGGTGCAGAAGGTGGATCCGGAGGGTGCTGCGGCGCGGGCGGAGGCGCGGCGGCGGGAACGGCGGGTCGAGCTGCGGCACGCCGACGACGCGATGGCCACGTTGACCGCCGATTTGCCCGCCGAGGTGGCCTCGGCGGCGTATGCGCGGATCGACCGGTGTGCCCGCGCGCTGCGCAACGCCGGCGACGGCCGGACCATGGATCAGCTGCGGGCCGACGTGTTCGCCGACCTGCTTCTCAGCGACCACCCAGGTGGGGGCTCACCGGAGGCCGAGATCTTCATCCACATCGACCTCGCCTCGCTGGTCGGCCTGTCGACCAACCCTGCCGAGCTCGCTGGACACGGACCACTCCCGGCGCCGATCGCGCGGGCGATCGCGTTCGACCCGAACTCGACCTGGCGGCGGATCATCACCGACCCGCACACCGGCGCCCCGCTCGACGTGGGCCGCGAGCGTTACCGGCCACCGGCCGTCACCGCCGACCATGTGAAGGTCCGCGACCGGGAATGCCGCTTCCCCACCTGCCACCGACCCGCCCACGACAGCGACCTCGACCACGTCGTCCCGTACCAGCGTGGCGGCGACACCAACACCGCCAACCTGATCGGCCTGTGCCGCCGCCACCACCGCACCAAACACACCCCCGGCTGGCGATTCCACCTCACCGACACCGGAGCCCTGCGCATCACCACCCCCACCGGCCACACCTACCGAACGCGGTAACTCCGGGCCGCAGCAGGCGATGCGGCCCGCTGTACGGGTCGTGACCATGATGCTCGCACGGTGCGACGCCTGCCGTCCTGCCCACGGCTCGCGGAGCCGCAGTGCCACGTCACCTGCGCCCGGGCCGCAACGGGGCACACCGCTCCGCCACGCGGCGGAACCTCACCCGGTCCACCGCTTTGACCGCCACGTGCCCGTTCCCGCTCGACCGCCGGACCCCGCGCACTCGGCGGACCATGCTGGGCCCCTGGGTCTGCCGGGACGCCCCGCTTACCCAGCCCGGTCCGCGACGGCGGCGCGGAGGCGGGCCAGGAGGTCGCTCCGGCTGGTGGCGCCGAGGCGCTGGCGCATGCGTGCCATGTGGTGCTCGACGGTCTTGGCCGAGATGAACAACTGGTCGCCGACCTGCTTGTACGTCATCCCGGCGACGACCAGCTCGGCCACCTGCAGCTCCCGCTCGCTCAGCTGCGTGGCCCCAGTGGGCGCGGTCGCCGGCTCGGGCGCGCGGCCCTGGAGCTGACGTGCGCAGTCGAGCAGGGTCACCATCGCGGACCGGTCGGTCGTGCGGATGGCGGCCTGGCCGGCGAGCCGCGCGGCGTCCCAGCGCAAGCCGGCGTCGTGCAGGCCCCGGGCCGCCGCTTCGACGCATTCGGCGTCGACGTCGCCGCCGATGACTCGCAGCCAGCACTCGGCGGCGGTCGCCATGGTCGTGTGGAACCCGCTGTGCCGCGCGCCGTCCGTGAGGGCGCGCACGTGCTCGGCCGCCTCATCGCGCGCCTCCGCCATGATCGCCGCATGCAGGCCGCTCCAGCGCAGCCATACCGACCACAGTGGAGGGTCGCCGAGCGCGGCCAGCAGCTCGTGTGCCCGGCGGAGTTGGTGCGCCAGCCGGTCGCGGTCGCCGAGCCGTGCGGCGGCCACGGACAGCTCACCGAATGGCAGCAGTGTGAACAGGTCCACCGGATGCCGGATGACGGCGTCGCACGCCTCGCCCCAAATGGTCCGGAGCGCACCGAGGTCGCTCGCCCTCCGCGCGAGCGCCGCACGCAGTCCGATCGCGAACAGCCAGTCGCGCGGCGAGAGATCCGCGCCGGCGGCGGTGAGACGGTCGTTCGCGACGTCGGTGTCCCCGCGCAGCATGGCGAGCCAGCCGAGCAGCAGGGTGTGCCGCGGCGCGAGCGCCCGGCCGCCCGTCTCGGCGGCCACGGCCCGCTCGAGGAGCGTCTCCGCGATCCCGAGTTCTCCACTGTGGATGGCCACGAGCGCACCCAACGCGGCGGGCGTGTCCGGCAACAACACCGACCGGCCGACCGGCTCCAGCATCTCGGCCGCGCCGACCACAGTGGACAGAGCGGTCACCGGCGGTCCGGTCACCGACTCCACCACACCCTGCGCGGCCGCCGCCACCGCACCGGCGAGCAGGGTCGGCGGCTCGTCGCCGTCGGCGGGAGCGTCGAGCAGGCGCTGGGCGTCGGCGAGTCGTCCGGTGCCGACCAGGCCGAGCGCGGCGTAGCCGGTGCACGTCCGGCCACCTGCCCACCGGAACAGCTCCGCGCTCCGGGCGAGCTGGCCGCGATGCACCAGTGCCGTTCCCGCGACGCGGGCACCCTCGCGCCGACCGGGAGCGGCGGGGTCGGCGAGCACCTGGTCGGCGAGCCGGGCGGCGGTGTCGAGGTCGCCCGCCCGCGCCGCCGCTTCGGCGCACCGCGCGCCGACCACGCCCGGCCGCGTGCCGGCCGCGACGGCCGCCCGGTAGAGCCGCGCGGCGAGCGCGGGATCGTCCGGCGCGGCCTCGTCGGCAGCGGCCTCGAACGCGGCGGCGGGCTCCGGGCCGGTCAGTCCACTGTCGACCAGCGGTCGCACGAGACCGAGCACCGGGCCGCGCCGGGCGAGCTGAACGCGCACCAACCGCTGGTACACGGCGAACCGGCGCTCCGCCGGCACCTGGGCGACCAGCGCACGGCGCGCGATCGGCAGCAACGTGCCGTCGTGGCGCAGCAGACCCGTCGCACGTGCCGCGTCGAGCACCTCGCCGACGCGGCTGTCCGGGCAGTCGAGCACCCCGGCGAGCAGCTCCGCGTCGAGCGTCACGCCGGTGCCCGCGGCCAGCAGCAGAGCGAGCGTGTCGGCACCGAGCCGGTCGAGCTCCGGGCGGAACTCCGCCAGCGCCTCGCCAGGAACCTCGGGTTGTTTGCCCACTGTGGAAGCCAGCCGGGCGACGTAGCCGGGCACACCAGCGGTCTCGGCGTGCACGAACTCGGCGAGCCGGGCGCGCTCGCGGCCCAGCACGGCAGCCACCGCCGCCTGGTCCAGCGGGCGAAGCACGATCTGACCGGACAGCCTCGTCAGCACGTCGTTGAGCGCGGCCGACCGCGGCCAGGGGCGCGCGGCGATCACCACGCCCTGCTCCTGGTCGTCGGCGAGCTCGCGCAGCTGGGCGATGCCCTCGCCGCCGAGCTGGTGGGCGTCGTCGACGAGCACCAGCGCGGTGCCGGAGTCATGCTCGCCGAACCGCGCGGCCGGGATCCCCGACCGCGCGCACCCGCGGGCGAGGTGGTCCAGCACCGTCGTCTTGCCGTACGCGCCGGGCGCGAGAATCGCCAGCCGTGCCGGTGCCAGCCGCCCGCTCGCGACGGCCTCGCACAGCCGGCGCGTCGGCTCGTCCAGCACCGGCTCGGCAGCCGAGGCCCGGGACAGCACCGGGTCGCCCAGGCTCATCGGCGGTCCTCGCCCCGGGAGTCCTTACGCCGCAACGACAACGTGCGCTTCGGCGGTTCCAGCGGGGTCACCTCGACCGGCGGCCGGGGCGGTGGCGGCTCCAGGTCGTCCGGCCCGTCCCGGTACACGGCGGGCAGCTCGTGCCGCGCGGTCACCAGCTCGCCCGAGCCTGAGCCCGAGCCCGCGTCCGAGCCCGCGTCCGCACCCGGTTCCGGGCGAGGTCCCGGACACGGTCTGGCCGCCACCGCGGCGCCCCGGGCCAGCGCGGTGGCGGGATCGTCATCCACCGCCACCGGGCAGTCCAGCATGGTCTCGGCCAGCTCCCGCACGAGCGGCACCGCTGCCGTGCCGCCCACCAGCACCGCCGCTTCGACGCCGTCACCCGGCGCCTGCGCGAGCATCCGGTGCAGTTCGGTCACCGCCGCCGCCAGAACCGGCCGCGCCAGCCGCTCGAACTCGGCACGCGGCACGGCGAGCCCCTCGGTGACGTGCACCTCGCGAGCGTGGGCGAGCCGCTCCTTGGCCACCACGCACGCCGACCGCAGCCGCGCCATCGCATCCGGATCGCGCTGGTCGGTGCCGGTCCGCTCGACGACGTGCCGCACGAGCAGGTCGTCCAGCAGCGCACCGGCACCGCATTCGGCGTTCTCGGCGTGCGTGAGGAGGTCGAACCCGCGCGGACCACGGCGCAGCAACGCCGTCTCGACGGACGTGCCCCCGATCCGGCACACCGCCAGAGTCCCGCCCGGCGGCACCTCGGCTTGCGCGTGCCTGCTCTCCGCGGCGGCGATCGGGGCCGGTAACGCGAGCACACCCGGCAAGTCGGCGCGATCGAGCGCCTCGTGCAGCAGGCCGCGCCGGTACCCGGACCACTCGGCCGGATGGGTCACAACAATGCGTTCCGGCGCGGCGCCCTCGAGGTCCGCGACGCGGTCGGCGACCCACCCGATCAGCGCGGCTGCCAGTGTCTCGGCCGGGTAGGAGACCTCCCCGAGCACGTACGGCACGGGGTCGCCCGTCCGGCGCAGCGGGCCGAACGCGACGCGCTCCGGCTCCGTCGCGGCCATGCGCATCGCCGCCTCGCCCGCCAGCAGCTCGCCGGCCGCCGACACGTGCAGCACCGAGTCCAGCCACGGCACCGCACCGCCGAGCGGTACCACTTCGGGTGGCCCCCAAGGGCCTGCGGTGGCACGGCAGACCGCGGCCGTGACGCGTGTGGCACCGACGTGGATGCCCAGCACATAGCGCATACGCGACGGTTCCTCACGATCTGTTCGCTCGCCTGGCCCAGGGTGTCCCCTTTCGTACCAAAGTGGGTCCGGCCCCGCGCACCCCCGACTCGCGGCGAGCGGCACCCCCTAATCCCCTAACGAATCCCCGTACGCCGCGCGCCGATGACGGGGAGTGATCCCCGATGCCCCGCGAGTGGCCGGGCTCCTAACGTGCTCGCGACCGCCTCTCGGGGCGTCGTGACATCCCACGCAAAGGAGATCTTCTTGTCCATCCACGAGGAGCAGACGCTGCTCGACTTCGTGCAGACCCTGCTGACCGACGCGACCGCGCGCACGGCGTTCGCCCAGGACCCGACGCATGTCCTGCAGTGCGCGGGCCTCGGTGACATCACCGCCCTCGACGTGCAGGAAGTGGTGCCGCTCGTCATGGACTACGGCTCCGCCGTCCCCGCGCTGCCCGGCCTGCAGTCGCTGCCCGAGCTGCCCGTCGGCGCCGAGGGCATCGAGGGCGCCATCGCGCAGCTGCAGGGTGTCGCACAGGCCGCCGCGGCGAAGGTCGAGGACTCCTCCGCCGACGCCCGTTCCGACGCCGAGTCGGGCAGCCTCGCCGGCGAGATGGACGCCGACGGCGCCAGCTTCGCCGCCAACGGTGACTCGCTCGCGGGCGAGTACATCGCCGTCGGCGGTGCCGGCCCGGAGAGCGCGGGCGGTGCCGCGGCGCTGGACGGCGACGCCGTCGCGGGCGCGGGCATGGTCGACGCCACTCTCGAGGGCGTGACCGGCGAGTTCGGCCTCGCGTCCCAGCAGGGTGAGCTGACCGGCTTCGGCGCGGGCAGCACGGAGGGCTTCGCCGGTGGCGCCGCGTACGAGGGCGACCTCCTCGGCGCCGAGGGCACCGGCACTGCCGGCCTGGACGCCGTCGCTGTCGGTGGCTCGCTCGAGACCCCGTTCGGCTCCTACGGCGCCGAGCTCGCCGGTGAGCCCGCTCAGCCGTCGCTGCCCGAGGTGGCCCCGACCGGTGACCTCGCCGAGGTGCTGGACTCCGAGGCCATGTCCCGCAGCGGTGAGGCGGCGGCCGCGAGCACCCTCGCGACCAGCGCCGTCGGCGGCCTGCCGCTCGAGCTGCCGGTGGATGTGCCGGCGGACGTGCCGGCCGAGCTGCCTACCGACCTGCCCGCCGCGCCGGAGCTGCCGGTCGGCGAGCTGCCCGTCGACGTCCCGGCGGACGTGCCGGCCGAGCTGCCTACCGACCTGCCCGCCGCGCCGGAGCTGCCGGTGGGCGAGTTGCCCGCCGACGTGCCGGCCGAGCTGCCCACGGACGTGCCCGCCGACCTGCCGGTGTCGCTGCCGGAGCTGCCGGTCGCCAACCCGCTGCCCGCCCCGCAGGACCTCCCCGCGCCGCAGGAGATCCCGGCCGCCATCGAGGAGGGCGTGCAGCACAACCCGGTCACCGAAGGTGTCAACTCGAGCCCGCTGGGTGAGGCCACGGGTGCGATCCAGGACCTGCCGGTCGAGGCGCCGCAGGCCGGTGACCTGGGTCTGGGACTCTGACCCGAAACTGATTTCAGAGCGATAACAGGCTGGGCTCGTGGATATCACGGGCCCAGCCTTTGTTGCGGAGAGTGACCGGGGCACACTTTCCGCCCGATGATGGCAACGCCCTGGCTCGACGTGCTGGACGAGACCGTCCGGATCTGTGGCCTGCATGCGCGCCCCGACCTGGTCGAGCGGCTCCGCACGCGCCGCGCCGATCTCGCGGGGCCCAAGGTGCGCGTCGTGGTGGTCGGCGAGCCTGGCCAGGGCAAGAGCCAGCTGGTCAACGGCCTGGTGACCGCTCCCGTGTGTGCTGTTGGCGACGACGTCACCACCACTGTTCCCGCCGTGGTCGAGCACGCTCCGGAACCGACGGCGACCATCGCCACCGACCCCGGCGACCGGCTCAGCATCGAATCGTCCGGCCGGGTTCCGGCTCCCGTCGAGGCCGTCACCGCGAGGGCCAACCGCGACGCCACCGCCGTCCGCGCCGAGGTCGGGCTGCCGCGCAAGTTGCTGGAATCGGGCCTGACGCTCATCGACTCGCCGCCGATCGGCTCCCCGGCCTCGCCGTACACGCACCGCACGCTCGGGGTGCTCGCGCAGGCCGACGCCGCGCTGCTGGTCTCCGACGCCACCCGGGAGCTCTCCGCGAGCGAGGTGGAGCTGCTCGGCCGGGTGCTGCGGCTGTGCCCGACCGTGGTCGTCGTCCTCACCAAGATCGACCTCGTGCCGGGCTGGCGTGCGGTCGCCGAACGCAACCGTGCCCGGCTGCGGCGCGACGGCCTGCCCGCGACGGTCATCCCCGTGTCGGCGTCCCTGCGTCTCGCCGCGGCCCGCACCGCCGACACGGCGCTCAACGAGGAGTCCGGCTTCCACACGCTCGTCCGGTACCTGCACTCGGACCTGATGGGCCACGTCGACCTCCTGCGCAGGCGGTCGACGGCGGCGCTGGTGCGGATGACCGTCGAGGAGCTCGCCACGCCGCTGCGGGAACGCATGGCCGAACTGCGCGACGGCGGCACCGACGAGCTCACCGCCCGCTGGCGCGCCGCCGGGCGCAGGCTGGAGGAGCTGCAGCGCGAGTCGGCGCGCTGGCAGACCGTGCTCTCCGACGAGGTCGCCGACCTCATCGCCGATCTCGACTACGACCTGCGCGACCGCACCCGTCGCATCGTCCGCGAGGCCGACGAGTACTTCGACGTCGCCGACCCCGCCAAGGACTGGCCCGAGTTCGCCGACTGGCTGCACGACAACCTCCGGGCCGCCGCCGAGGCCAACTCCTCGTGGCTGCTCGACCGGTTCGAGTGGATCGCCCGCAAGCTCGCCCGGCGCATCGCGCCGCGCGGCCAAGGTCTGTTGCCCGAGGCGCTGCTGGGGCCGGTGCCGCGCGAGCACATCGGTGAGCTGAGGATGCCGAACGTCGAACGGTTCGGCATCGGGCAGAAACTGTTCGTCGGCATGCGCGGCTCGTACAGCGGGCTGCTGATGTTCGGCCTGGCGACGACGCTGGCGGGCATGCCGCTCATCAACCCCATCTCGATCGGTGCGGGTGCGGCGTTCGGCGCGAAGAGCGTGTTCGAGGAGCGCGGCAGCAGGCTCAAGCGGCGCCAGTCCGCGGCGAAAACGGCGGCGACCCGGCACGTCGACGACTTCTTCCTCGCCTACGGCAAGCAGAGCAAGGACACCGTCCGCCAGATCCACCGCGAGCTGCGCGACCGGTGCGCCGCCGTCGCCGACGAGCTGCGCGCCGAGATCACCGACACCGCCAAGCGGATCAAGCAGGTCATCGACACCGAGACCGCGGAGCGGGCAGCCGCGTCCCGCGAGGCCGCGAAGCAGGTCGAGCAGCTCAACACGCTGTACAAGCGGGCCCACGCCCTCACGGCCACCGACTCCGTGCGCGGGCTGACGGCGTGAGCCTGCCGGAACGGACCTGGGCACTGCTGGACCGGGCGCTGGAGGCGTACGCGAACTCGCCGCGCGCGACCGCCTGGCTGCGCGGACACCGCGCCCGCTTCGCCGAACCGATCCGGGTCGCCGTCGCCGGGCCGGCCGGGTCCGGGAAGTCGACGCTGGTTCGGGCGCTCGCCGGGGATGTCGAACCGGCGTGGCAGGGGCAGGGCGTCGCACGGTTCCACGTGCCGCAGAGCCGCTCGCAACCCGAACTGATCCTCGTCGACACCCCGGCAGCCGACGGCGAGTCGGCAGAGACCGGGGTCGTCGAGCGGGCCTGCCTCGACGCCGATGCCCTGCTCTACCTGACCGCTCACCCTCACGCCGCCGACCTGTCGTTGCCCCGCACCGTGCTGGACCGGCCCGTGGCGCGGATGTCGCCGATCACCACGCTCGTGGTGCTCTCCCGCGCCGACGAGCTCGGCGGCGGCAGGCCGGACGCCCTGGTCTCCGCGCGGCAGGTCGCACGGCGCCACCGGCGCGTGGGCGAGCTTGCGGCCATGTGCCAGGACGTCGTCGCCGTGGCCGGACTGGCCGCGTCCGGGGCACGCACACTGTCCGACGAGGACTTCGAGACCGTGGCCGCGCTCGCCGCCGTGCCGAAGGAGGAGCTGGAGCCGTTACTACTGTCGGTCGATCGGTTCGCCGCCGAACCCGGCCGGCAGGCGGTGCTGGCGCGGCTGGGGCTCTTCGGGGTCCGGCTCGCGACGACGCTCGTGCGGCATGGCGCCACCAGCCGGACGGCGCTGTCGGCCCAGCTGCTGCAGCGCAGTGGATTCACCGACCTCCGCGACTCCATCACCCGGTACCTCACCGAGCACGCGCCGGTGCTCAAGGCCCGTTCGGCGCTGCTGGGGCTGGAGGTGGTGCTCCGCATGGAACCCCGCCCGGAGGCGGCAGCCCTGGTCACCGAGTTCGAGCGCACGCTGGCCGCCGCGCACGAGTTCGCGGAGCTGCGGGCATTGTCGGCGGTCACGACCGGGCGGGTCCGGCTGCCGGACGAGTTGCGGGAGGAGGCCGTGCGGCTCCTCGGCGGGTACGGCGCCGAGCCCGCGTCCCGGCTGGGGGTGGAGATCCCGGACCCGCAGCGCGCGTTCGGCGCCCTGCGCCGCTGGCAGGGCTGCGCCGCCAACCCGGTGTTGGGGGCCGCCGAACGGCGCGCCGCCGCCGTGGTCGTGCGCAGTTGTGAGGCGCTGGTCACAGGATTCCGGTAGGTTCGGCGCGGACCGAGTCCATCGACGAGGAGGTCCCGATGTCCGAGACGCCCGGCGCAGCATCGTCCACACCACCCGTCGAGGTCGTGCGGGCATTCCTGTCCGCGCTGGAACGGCTGGACATCGACGAGGCGCTGGCGTACGCGGCCGACGACGTGGTGTACCAGAACGTGCCGGTCAAGCCCGCCCGCGGCAAGCGCGCGTTCGAGAAACAGATGCGGTTCATGGCGAAGTACGGCTCCGGCTTCGAGGCGCGGCTGCACCACATCGCCGCCGACGGGCCGATCGTGCTGACCGAGCGCACCGACGTCCTCGCCGCGGGCCCGTGGAAGGCCGAGTTCTGGGTGTGCGGAACGTTCGAGGTGCGTGAGGGCAAGATCGTCCTCTGGCGGGACTACTTCGACTGGACCACCGTGCTCGCCGCGAGCGCACGTGGCGGTGCCAGGGCCGTGGTCTCGACGATCCGGGCGCGCCTCGGCCGCTGACGACGGCGGGTGGTTCCGACCTTCGGACTCCTCCACGTTGCGCAAAGTCCTTCCGTCGTTCACTCGACTGGGTAAAGATCGTCGCGTGACCGCACTCTTTCGTCGGGCGACTACGGTCGTCACCGCACTTTCGGTAGCCGGTTCCGTCGTGTTCGTCGCCCCAGCGGCCGCCGAACCGGCCGCCACCCGCATTAACGACGTCCAAGGCCACACCCGGGTCTCGCCGCTGGTCGGCGAGACGGTCACCGTGCCCGGCGTGGTGACCGCGACGCGCACGTTCGGCTCCGCCCGTGGTTTCTGGCTGCAGGACACCCAGCCCGACGACGACCCGCGCACCAGCGAGGGCCTGTTCGTCTTCACCGGCTCGCGCTCACCCGCGGTCGCTATCGGCGATGCCGTGACCGTCACCGGCCGGGTCAGTGAGTACTACCCGGACGGCCCCGACTCGGCGTACCAGTCGCTGACCCAGCTCACGGGCGCCACCTGGACGACCGTTTCCCGCGGAAACGCCGTGCCCGAGCCGCTGGCCGTCACCGAGGACACCGTGCCCGGCCGGCTGGCCCCCGAACCCGGCGGCAGCATCGAGAGCTTGCCCCTGGAACCCGGCCGCTACGCGCTGGACTTCTGGGAGGCGCACGAGGCCGAGCTCGTCGGCGTCACCGACGCGCGGCTGGTCAGCCGCAGCACGGACTACAACGAGCTCTACATCACCACCAAGCCGGACGAGAACCCGAGCGCCCGCGGCGGCACCGTCTACCGCGGCTACGACCGGCCGAACACCGGCATCCTCAAGATCGAGTCGCTGATCCCCTTCTCGCAGCGGCCGTTCCCGCAGGCCGACGTGGGCGACACGCTCACCGGCATCACCTCCGGACCCGTCGAGTACGACCAGTTCGGCGGCTACACACTCATGGCCAACGTGCTCGGCGAGGTCAAGCGCGGCGGCCTCGAGCGGGAAGTCACGCGAAAGCAGCGTGGCGGCGAGCTCGCCGTGGCCACCTACAACGTCGAGAACCTCGCGGCCGTGAACGAGCAGGAGAAGTTCGACGCGCTCGCCCGCGGCGTCGTGGAGAACCTCGCCTCGCCGGACATCGTGACGCTCGAGGAGATCCAGGACGACAACGGCCCCGAGGGCGTCGGCGACGGCGTCGTGTCGGCGGAACGCACGCTCGCCCGGTTCGTCGACGCGATCGTGGCCGCGGGCGGGCCGAGGTACGAGTGGCGGCAGATCGATCCGGAGGACCTGCGGGACGGCGGCCAGCCCGGCGGCAACATCCGGGTCGGGTTCTTGTTCAACCCCGGCCGAGTGTCCTTCGTGGACCGTCCGGGTGGTGATGCCACCACTGCCGTTCGGGTCGAGCAGGAGCGCGGCAAGCCGCGGCTTTCGGTGTCGCCCGGGCGGATCGATCCGGCGAATCCCGCGTGGACCGACAGCCGCAAACCGCTGGTGGGCGAGTTCGTCTTCCACGGCCGGACGGTTTTCGTGGTGGCCAACCACTTCGCGTCCAAGGGCGGCGACCAGCCGCTGCACGGCCGCTACCAGCCGCCCGTGCGCAGCTCGGAGGAACAGCGTGTGTCGCAGGCGAAGGTGGTGCGGGCGTTCGTCGACGACGTGCTCGCCGCCGATCCCGGCGCCAACGTCGTGGTCGCCGGTGACATCAACGACTTCCAGTTCTCGCCGACCGTGCGGACCCTTACGGCCGGCGGCGCCCTCACGGCCTTGATCGACACCCTGCCGCCCGAGGAGCGGTACAGCTACGTCTACGACGGCAACTCCCAGGTGCTCGACCACATCCTCGTGTCGCGTTCGCCCCGGCGAGTCGAATACGACGTGGTGCACATCAACGCCGAGTTCGCCACCCAGGCTTCGGATCACGATCCGCAGGTCGTCCGGTTCCGGCCCGGGAACGGGGCGGGCTTGTAGGCCTGGGGCGGTGTGGCCGATTGCGGTCGCCGTGTGTGCCGTTCGGGTCGCTGTGTCTGCCGTCTGTGTCGCTGTGTCTGCCGTTCGTGTTGTCGTTTCGGCCCAGAATTGGTGTGAGTGGGCCGTTCACGTTATTGGTTGTCGTTGTTGTGGTTGCCTTGGTTGCTTGGGTGGTTGGGTTTCAGGCACGCCTTCGGCGCGCCGTGGGAAACTGCCGCTCCACGCATCACCGTGCATTGTCTGATTGCTAGCGGCAGTTCCCCACGGGACGGGTTTCGTGGTCACGTTCCGTTGTTTTTCGGTTCACTCGTATGATTCGGTATTTCGCGGTAGAATCGTTGGTATGGGGGAAAGTTCTATCGATGAGGTTCTCCGGCTGGAGCGGGAGATTGCTCGGCTGCAGGCATTGCAAGTGCGGGCTTTGGTGGAGTATTCGGCGTCGCGGGACGATGCTGCCGATGTGGCGTCGGAAGTGGCGCTGGCGTTGGCGATTTCGGAGAATGCGGCGCGGATCAAAATAGGGTTGGCGCGGGATTTGGTGACCCGGCTTCCGGAAACGTTGGGTGCGTTGTCGCGGGGTGACATTGATTTGTACAAGGCGTCGAAGGTGTCGGAGCCGACCTCGGTGTTGTCCGATGACATGGCCGGGGAGGTCGATGCGGCGGTTGCTGGGCGATTGGTGGGGCGGGATCCGTCGTCGATCCGGCGGATAGTGAACCGTGCGGTGTACAAGGTGGATCCGGAGGGTGCTGCGGCGCGGGCGGAGGCGCGGCGGCGGGAACGGCGGGTCGAGCTGAGGCACGCCGACGAGGCGATGGCCACCCTGACCGCCGATTTGCCCGCCGAGGTGGCCTCGGCGGCGTATGCGCGGATCGACCGGTGTGCCCGCGCGCTGCGCAACGCCGGTGACGAGCGGACCATGGATCAGCTGCGGGCGGACGTGTTCGCCGACCTTCTGCTCGGTCAGCACTCGGGCGGTGGCTCACCGAAGGCCGAGATCTTCATCCACATCGACTTCGCCACCCTCGCCGGCGTCGCCGACAACCCGGCCGACCTCGCGGGGGGCACGGACCTCTCCCGGCGCCGATCGCGCGGGCGATCGCCTTCGACCCCAATTCCACCTGGCGGCGCATCGTCACCGACTCCCACACCGGCGCCCCGATCGACGTGGGCCGCGAGCGTTACCGGCCACCGGCCGTCACCGCCGACCATGTGAAGGTCCGCGACCGGGAATGCCGGTTCCCCACCTGCCACCGGCCCGCCCACGACACCGATCTGGACCACGTCGTCCCGTACCAGCGTGGCGGCGACACCAACACCGGCAACCTCATCGGGCTGTGCCGACGCCACCACCGCACCAAACACACCTCCGGCTGGCGATTCCACCTCACCGACACCGGGACGCTGAACATCACCACACCCACCGGCCACACCTACCGAACGCCATGACGCACGGCCGACGGGCGTGCCGCCGCCGCAACGAACCACGGGTCTTGGCAGTGGTGACCTGGGCGAGACCCGTGGCCGTGTCGGTAGCCTCGGCCCACGCCTTACCGCGCGGCCCGTCGGCCCACCTCGCGCGGCCTGGTGTACGGGGACGGTGGCCAAGCGACCTACCTCGCCCGGCGCCATCGGGCCGGGGCGCACCTGGCCAAGCAACCGCTCTACCTCGCGCGGCCTGCGTAAACGGGGACGGTGCCAAGCAACCCGCCTCACCCGCGCGCGCTGCCGCTGCGGGGCCAGCCGCCGAACATGCGCCACTGCCGAACATGCGGCGCCGGCGAACGCCGCCTACCGCGCCCGCCAGCTCAGTTTCAGGACCGCCTGGGTCAGCTCGTGGTAGGCGGGCCGGATGTCCTCGGCGTAGCGGTGCAGCCACTCGCCGCGCGCCGAGGCGATGGGCTCCGGCTCCGGCCCCACGTCCAACCAGGACAGTCGCGCGACGTTGTCGGCGGCCATGTTCCACCAGCGCCGGGCGCGGTCGTTCATGGCCTGCTCCGCCTCGGTCGCCGCCGTCACCTTCTCGGCGGCCGCGGCGATCTCCCCGTTGAGCTCCTCGGCGCGGGACTCCTCCCAGGCGCGCAGGTCGGCAGCCGCCTTGCGGGCCAGTCCCACGATCTCCTTGTACCGCACGGCAGCCGTGCGGGCACCGTCACCCAGGCCGTCACCCACACCGTCACCCAGGCCGTCACCCATGCGGTCGCCCACACCATCACTCATCGTCGGCCTCCGGTCGGCGGAACGGGATCACGACCTCGGGGGAGGAATGCGTCGTCCGGTCGAAGAACAACGCCCGATCCGGCCGGGGCGACCAATGCACGACTTGACCCGCGCAGAACGGAGCCAGCTCGTTGCCCTGCACGTCCAGCGCGGCCCACGCGCCGATGTCGTCGGTGCCGCCGAAGCCGAGCGTGTCCTTGAGCCGTGCCACCCCACGCCACCACCCGAGCACGTGCAACCCGCGCCCGGGACCCTGCTTGAGCAGCGTCCGCAGGTGGTCGAGCCCGCTCTGCTTGCCGGGTTCCTTGTGTTCGAGTGCGGGCAGCGCGGCATCCACGCCGTACAGCACGACGATGCGCGACGTCCGCATGCCGGGCAGCTCGGTGGACAGTGTGGTCACCAGTTCGGACAGCCCGTCGGCGGGCACCACGTCGGCCTTGTGCCCCTCGGCGACGAGCCGCTCCCCGAGCACGGTGACGGCGGTCAGGCAGCGCTCCACCGCACAACACAACACGAACTCGACGTGCCCGGGCTGGTACTGCCGCGCCAGCGACCGCGTCGCCGAGTCCAGAATGGACAGCGCGTCCTTCTGGCTGGTGCCCAGCACGGCAAGGTTGCGGCCCGGTGCGCCGGTGAGCTCCACCGCCTGGGCCGTGTCGGCGACGTCGATCGACTGGCCGACCAGCGCGCGCGGGCGTTCGGTCGGCGACAGCGACGTGAACGCCGCCGAGTCCTCCAGCGCGGGCGCGTGGGCACCGTCGAACAGGCGTGGACTGCCGTGCCCGGCATAGCGTTCCCATAGTTGCCGCTGCAGCGCGGGGAACACACCCTTCGAACTCGCGTCCGGGATATGCGCGAGCTGGTTGCCGTGTGCGATGCCGGAGTCGTGGTTGACGACGGCGTGCCAGCGTGGCGCGGCCACCGCCGCCTGGTTCGTCTCGGCGAGCACACGCCGGGCCTTCGGCATGGCGATCCGCAACGTGCACTGCTCGAACACCGCCGGCTTGCCCCAGAACGCCTCGATGCCCGCGATGTCCTGGCTCGCCAGGATCAGGTGGATGCCCTGCGAGCGCCCGCGTCGCGCGATGTCCTCCAGCAGCGACGTCGCCAGCGCCGTCACCGCGTCGCGCTCGGCGAAGAGGTACTGGAACTCGTCGATGACCGCGACGATGCGCGGCCAGTGT
This sequence comes from Prauserella oleivorans, assembly GCF_042685745.1. Lineage (NCBI taxonomy): Bacteria > Bacillati > Actinomycetota > Actinomycetes > Pseudonocardiales > Pseudonocardiaceae > Prauserella > Prauserella oleivorans. Next base: position 1,256,776 of record NZ_JBHUNT010000001.1, read on the forward strand.
CCGTCCGGGTCCTGCTCGCGCAGCTCGGCGAGGTTGGTCACCTCGTGCTGCTTGGCGGCGGCGGAGCGCCTACGCAGCTCGTCGGCGAGAAACCGCAGCAGCGCCAGCCCGAACTCCCGGTCGGTGTTGACGTTGACGCCCACGAGCCGCGCGTGCGGCAGCCAGCTCGCGTCCTTGCGCCCGGGCGCCAGCCCCGCGAACGACACGCCCTCCTTGAAGTCCAGCAGGTACAGCGCCAGCTCGTCCGGCGAGTACCGGGCGCACAGCGAACCCAGCAGCGCGTACAGGAAGTTGGTCTTGCCGGAGCCGCTCGGTCCGCCGATCAGCGCGTGCGGGGTGGCGTCGCCGATCACCACGTCCACCGGCTCGCCCTCGTAGAACCCGACGGGTGCGCGCAGCTCCCTCGCCGAGCACTCGGTGCCGTACTCGGTGGGCAGCAGGTCGGCGAACGAGCGCGGCCCGCCCTGCTTCTCGATCAGCGCCTCGGCGATCCGGCTCGCCGCGGTGGTGACCTGGCCGGCAGGCAACGGCGGGTCCAGCCGCACCACGAGGTCGGCTCCCGTCATGCTCGTGACGGCCTCGCGCTCGTTGCGCAGGCTGATGGTCTCGACGGAGCCGCCGAGCATCGTCGGAACGTCCACCAGGATCAGCGAGATCCCCGCCGCCAGTGCCCCGCTCGCCACCCGTTTGAGGTCGCGGATCTGCTCCGGCTGCAGCTCCTCGCCGTTGCCGTAGAGCACGCCGATGCGCCACGGTTCGAGCCGCTTGCCGGTGGCCCGGCGCATCGCCCGCAGCGACGGGTAGCCGGCCTGCATCGTGTAGCCGTGGATGCGGCGGATGTGCCCGGCGAACTCGTCCAGCAGGTCGACCAGACGTGTCGGGTCGTGCACCGTGACCGCGCTCGTGCGGCTGAGCGCGTAGAAGTTGGGCAGCACCGCCGTGAGCCGGCCGACGTCCCACAGGTGGACCTTCACCGCGCCGGGTTCGAAGGTGCTGAGCACGCGCATCAGCAGGTTCTCCACCAGCGCGTCCACGGCCGGGCGCGTCTTCGGCGCCGACGTGATCGCCAGGTGCGACTCGTCCAGCAGCGGCACGGCGACGTCGAACGTCAGCTCCGTGCCGGGCGTCCGCCCCGCGTCGCCGCCATCCACTGTGGACTCGCCGATGCGCCACAGTTCCGGTGGCGTCACCCCGGCCGACGTGCCGACCCGGCCGAGCCACTCGCCGGGTGGCCTGCCCGCGGGGCCGGGCGCGCTCGCGGCGACCAGCTCGCGCAGCCGGTTCGGCCCGTCGGCCCACTCGGCGTAGAACTGCGTGCGGACACCGTTCAGCCAGGTGAGCACCTCGGCCATCGCCGGGTCGGTCATCCGCTCGCAAAGCTGCGGGTCCTGCGTGGCGCGTTCCATCCCGGCGCGCACGATGAGCTGCTCCAGCTGCCGCTTCGCGAGGTCCGCCTCGGCCGCGGCCCGGGCGTTGCGGGCCGCACCTCGGGCCAGCCCGATCTGGTGGCGGAGACGATCGAGCGCCGCGACGACGCGGGCCCGCTGCTCGGCGACCTTCCTGCCCATGACGCTGCTACAGCCTCGCCTCGTAGTGGTTCAGCAGCTCACCGGCTCCGGCGAGCCGGCCTGCCTCGCTGTCGATCTGATCGAGGGCATCGGCCAGCTGCGGCGGTACCCAGGGCTCGGCCTGGGCCTGGACCTCGACGATGACTCGCCGGTACTCCTCCAGCAGCTCCTTCGCGCGGTCGGTGTGCGCGCGGGCGTCGGTGAGACCGGTGTGCACCGCGGCGAGCGACTGGCGCAGCTGGTCGAACGACATCGGCTAGAGCCGCGCCGAGTAGCTCTCGGCGGAGGAGATGCAGGCCTGGATGGTGCTCTGGGTGCCGTTGATGCCCTGCAGTGCCTCGGCGAGCAGGCCGTGTGCCTGGTTGACGTCCTCCTGCGTGCTGCCGGACGTCGCCATCGCCAGGGTCTGCTGGGCTTCCTCGAGCGCTTGGGCCGCCTGCTGAAGGGCGGCGATGCTGGCGGAAGCCTTCTCGTTCGCGGCGGCGATCCCTGCGCGGATCTCTTCCACTCCGGGCATGGGGCGGACTCCTTGAGGAGGTCGGGTGTGTCGGATACCAACTTAGCGTGACTGATCGACTCCGGACAGATGCAGGCGGGGGGAGCCCGTCGCTTTGCTGGGTACGCCGGACTCAGGCGCGCGGTGTGTGCGCCTGGATCAGCCGCTCGGCGATCTCGCGCAGCTTGGTGTTCTGCTCCTGCGAGATCCGGACGAGCAGGTTGAACGCCTGCTCACCGCCGATGCCGTAGCGCTCCATCAGCATGCCCTTCGCGGTAGCGATGATGTCGCGGCTGTCCAGCGCGGATTTGAGCTGGGCCTGCTTCTGGGAGCCGGTGAGCGCGAGCGCGGCGTGTGCGGCGAACAGTTCCGCGAGGTGCACCGACTCGGTGTCGAAGGCGTCGGGGACGCCGGAGTAGAGGTTGAGCGAACCGACCGTGGACCGGGTGGTGAACAGGCGCACCCCGAGCAGCGATCTCATGCCGCGGGCGGCGGCGGCAGGCGCGAACCGGGGCCATCGGCTGTCGGTGCTCAGATCACCCGTCCGGTAGACGGGATCCTCCAGCACGGCGTCGACACACGGCCCCTCGCCGAGTTCGTGCTGCAGCTGGTCCAGCCGGGAGACCAGCTCGCTGGACGGGGCCACGGAGCGGATGCGGCCCGATTCGAGCAGGGACACCCCGGCGTGCTCGGTCCCCGGGACGGTCGTGGCGGCCACGGAGACGATCCTGGCCACGGTTTTGTCGACGTCGGCGTCCGGCACCATTTCCCGGGCGGCCTTGCCGAACACCTCGGCGAGCTCTTCGAGCGGCAGGGCGGCTCGGCCTGCGGCACGTTCCATGTCGGCGGGCACGGCTCGATTCTGCCCTGCCCCGTCCGGACCACTCGCCGCGACAGTGGTATCGGGGTTCGCGCGGGGCTAGGGTCGGGATGCAAGGCACGACGGCCCCGGAGGAGCGCCTATGGATGCGGCCGTACGCCTCGGAGTCACCACAGCCGCCACGTCGCCCGAAATCCTGCGCCGACAGTCGGAGTTCCTCCTCGACGCGTCGCGGCAGCTCGCGGGTTCGTTGAACGTGCGGCGCACCGTCCTGCGGGCGTTGCACCTCGCCGTCCCCTTCCTCGGTGACAGCGCGGTGCTGGCGCTGTTCGAGGGACGCGGCGTCGCGCTGTTCGTGGCCGACGCGCAGGGCCCCGCGAGCGAAGGGGTGTTGGTCCACCGGCTCGACGAGAACTCGGGGCTGCGCCACATCGCCGAGGTCGGTCGCCCCGAGCGGCTGCACCTGGCCGGGCCCGGGGCGGCGGAGGGGCTGGCCGGCCTCATCCCGGACGAGGGCGTGCGCGGGATCGTCGGGACGCCGGGGCCGACGGACGTGCTCGGGGTCGGGCTGAGCGCCCGCGGGACGACCGTGGGTGTGCTCGTCGTGCTGCGCGAGGCGGGCCGCGGCTACGACGCGCGGGACGTCGGGATCGCGGAGGACTTCGCCCGGCTCGTCGCGGTCGGGATCTCGGGGGCGCGGCTGTACGAGGAGCGGATGCGGACGGCGGCGACGTTGCAGGAGAGCCTGCGCCCGCCGGAGCTGCCGGAGGTTCCCGGGCTGCGCCTGGCCGCCCGGTACCGCGCGGCCAACGAGCAGATGGACGTCGGCGGCGACTTCTACGACGTGCACGGTGGGCCGGACGATCTCGGGCTCGTGGTCGGGGACGTCTCCGGCAAGGGGATCGAGGCGGCGGTGCTCACCGGCCGGGCGCGGCAGACCATCAAGACGGCGGCCTATTTCGACCGCTCGCCCGCCAAGATCCTCACCGCGCTCAACGACGTTCTGCGCGAGGACGGGACCGGCCGGTTCATCACGGTCGCATGCCTGCGGCTGCGGCGCGTGGCGGATGGGCCCGGCTTCACCGCGACGATCGCCGTCGCCGGGCACCCGGCTCCGCTGGTGCTGCGCAGCGACGGCACCGTCGAGCGGCCGGACGTGCGCGGCACGCTGTCCGGTGTCCTGTCCGGCCTGAGCTACACCGAGGTCGAGCTGCGGCTGGAACCGGGGGACGCGCTGCTGGTGTACACCGACGGGGTGGAGGAGGCCCGGGGACGCGAGGGGTTCTTCGGGCTGGACCGGCTGCTGGAGCTGCTGCCCGTGTACGCGGGGGCGGATCCGGAGGTGTTGTGCGACGCGGTCGAGCGCCGGGTGCTCGACTACCTCGGTGGCCGCGACCACGACGACATCGCACTGCTCGCGGTCGGGTGCGACCGGTGACTCGCACCGATGCGCTCACTCGCGGTCTGGCCGACTTCGAGCACGCGTTGGCGGCACGGGACGTGGTGGCGGCGGTGGACGTCGTCGAGGAACTGCTCCACGACGGGGCCGACGCCGTCACGGTGGCACTGGACATCATCGCCGCGGCGCAACGACGCGTCGGGGAGCGCTGGCTGCGCGGGGAGTGGTCCGTCGCGCAGGAGCACGCGGCCACCGGGATCTCGGCGTCCGCGCTCGAGGCGATCGCCCGGCGCGTCAGCCGAAAGGCGGCACCCAGGGGCCGGATCGTGCTCGCCTGCGCGGAGCGCGAGTGGCACACGTTGCCGGCGCTGCTGGTCGCCACGGGCCTGCGGGAACACGGGTGGGACGTGACGTGCCTCGGCGCGTCCACCCCGGCTGATCGGCTGGCGTCCTATTTGCACGATGTCGACCCGCACGTGGCGGCGGTGAGCTGCTCGGTGGTCGGCGCGCTGCCGAACTCGCGCCGGTTCATCGAGGCGGGAACGGGTGCGGGCATCCCGGTGCTCGCCGGCGGGTCCGCGTTCGGCCCCGACGCGCGGCGGGCGGAGGCCCTCGGGGCCACGGCGTGGGCGCCTTCCCTGCGAGCCGCGGCCGACGTCCTGGACGCGCTGCCCGCCGTCGTCTCGCCCGCCCCTCCGCTGCCGGCGGGGCTGTTGGCGGAGCAGCGGGTGCTGGAGCTGGAACACCACGCGCGGACCGAGTCGCTGCGGGGTCACTGGCGTCCCGAGGACACGCTGGGCCCGGACACCACCGGCCACGACGAGGTCGCGGCCATCGCCAAGGACTGCGTCCAGCACGTCCTGTACGCCGTGCAGGCCGCCTTGCTGACCGGGGACGGGCGGCTGGTGCGCGACGCGGCGGAGTGGATCGGCGCGGCGCTCACGGCGCGCGGCGCGCCCGCGTCGGTGACGTCCGCGCTGGGCGACGAACTCGCTCACGAGCTGCGTGGCCGCGAGCGTGCCGTCACGCTGGTGCGCCGGTACTGGCCGAGGTGAGGGCGTCAGTCCTTCGTCGCGGTGACGAAGGCAGGCCGGTCGAACAAGCCGCCTTCCTCCGGCAACGTCAGGTCCAGGTCCGTGGCGACCTCGGCGGGGTTCGCCTCGGAGACCGTCCAGCCGTGCGCGCGGAACCAGGCGGCACAGTCGATGCCCGGCTCGTCGTAGAACAGGTCGTCCACGGTCAGCGAGATGCCGAGTTCCTTGCGGAGGCGGTCCAGTCTCGGGTCGTCGAGGCTGTCGGCGGTGGGCCGCGTGAACACCTCGACGCACGCCGCGCTGCCCGGGCCGGACAGGTCGTCCACGGCCGTGAGCAGGTGCCGCTGGCTGTCGGCGGGCAGGTAGGGCAGCAGGCCTTCGGCGAGCCAGGCGGTCGGGCAGCGGGGTGAGAATCCGGCGCGGACGAGCGCGTCCGGCCAGTCGCGCCGCAGATCGATGCCGAGCGCCGTGTGGTCGGAGCGGGCCTCGGCGGAGGCGGCGGCAAGCACGCTGTTCTTGAAGCCGATGACCGTGGGCTGGTCGAGCTCCCACGTGCGGGCGGGCATGGCGAGCCGGTACGGCCGGGTGTCCAAACCGGACCCCAGCAGCACTGCCTGCGGCGTGCCGCGCTCGGTGGCGTGCAGGAAGAAGTCGTCGAAGAACCGCGTGCGCACGGTCAGGTAGTGACGCAGGACTTCGGTGTGGGCACCGTCCTCGCCGAGCGCGTCCAGAATGCGCGTGGGCAGGTCGGCGGCCTTGACGAGTTGTTCGGCGTACGGGTCGTGAATCCGGGCGTCCGGGCGCGCTGTTTCGGCCGCCCTGGCCGCGGCGACCCACACTGCGGTGACACCGACGCCGGAGTTGATGTCCCAGGTGTCGTGCTTGCTTCGCATGCCCCCACCTCCTTGATCACCGAGTCACGTTTCGTGACGGTAGCGCCACGGTGTGGAGTGAGGACGAGCGCTTGTGAGTCACTTAACGAATTGTCTCGATGATTTTCGGTAATCGCGGGCTAAAACCGCAGAATTCGGGTGCAACAACGGAGTCGGGTGGTCCTCGCGGACACGCAGGGGTTGTACGGCATACCCGTAGGGGGTATGTTGATGGTGAGCGAAGGGAGCACTCCCATGCCGGATCTGCACGATCGCCACGTGGCGCCGGGCGCACATGTCAGTAGCCACCAGCACGGCCACGCGGCCCCGGGCGGTCATCCGGCCACCTGGGGCGTGGCAGTGTCGGCCACGTTGCACTGCCTCACCGGTTGCGCGATCGGCGAGATCCTCGGAATGGTGATCGGCACGGCGCTCGGCTGGCACGACGTGCCGACCATCGTGCTGGCCGTCGCGCTGGCGTTCGTCTTCGGTTACGCGCTCAGCATGCGCGGCGTGCTGCGCGCGGGTGTGGGCGTGCGGAAGGCTCTGAAGGTGGCGCTGGCGGCCGACACCGTGTCGATCACCGTGATGGAGCTCGTCGACAACGGGGTCATGGTCGCCGTTCCGGGTGCCATGGAGGCCGGTCTGGGCACGCTGCTGTTCTGGGGTGCGCTCGCCGTCGCCTTCCTGGTCGCGTTCCTGGTGACCCTGCCGGTGAACAAGTGGCTGATCGGTCGTGGTCGCGGGCACGCCCTGGCCCACGCCTACCACCACTGACGCTCGTGCGACGGGTGGCCGTCACGGTTCCTGCGGCGGCCACGCCGACGCAGGCCAGCGCCACCCACTGCCACGGGCCGAGCAACTCCCGCAGCAGCAACGTGCCTGCCAGACCCGCGGCCGCAGGCTCCAGGCTCTGCAGGATGCCGACCGCACGCGGCGGCAGGTGACGCAGCGCCGCCAGTTCGAACGAGTACGGCAGCACGGCCGACAGCACGGCGACCAGCGCACCCTGGCCGAGGACGACGGGATCGACCAGCGCGCCGCCGCTCTCGGCGATCCCGAACGGCAGAGCCAGCAGTGCCGCCCACCCGAGCGCCAGCGCCAGCGGCGACCCGCCGGACATCCGTGCCCCGGCGCGCTTGCTGAGCACCAGGTAGGCCGCCATCGACACCCCGGAGACGAGAGCCAGCGCGAGACCCGGCAGCGACGCCGGCGCGTCACCCGGCGCGTCGAACAGCCACACGCCGAATCCGGCGAGCAACGCCAGTGCCAGGTCGATCGGCCGCCGGGACGTCACGACCGCCAGCGTGATGGGACCGAGCAGCTGCACCGCCGTCGCCAGTCCCACCGGCAGCTGGCGCAAGGCCAGGTAGATGACGTTCATCCCCCCGATCGCCGTCCCGAAGCCGATGACCAGCAGCACGTCGGGCTTGCGGCGGGGCAGCGCGGGCCGGTGCACGAGCAGCAGCAGCGCCGCGGCGATGCTCAGGCGCAGCGCGACGACCCCCAGTGGGCCGAGCGAGTCGAACATCCCCTTCCCGGCGGCCTGGCCGAACTGGATGCTGAGCACACTGCCGAGCACGAGAAACGGTGCCGTGCGATCGCCCATGACTTCACGATCGGCGGGCACACCGTTCACGTCCATCGACGGTTTGTGGCCGTGAGCGTTTAGCGTGGACTACATGATTGACCTGCGCCGGCTTCGGGTGCTGCGCGTGCTCGCCCAGCACGGCACGATCACCGCGACCGCCGCGACGCTGCATCTCACCCCGTCCGCGGTGTCGCAGCAGCTGAAGCTGCTCGGGCGGGAGCTCGGCGTCAAGCTGTTGGACCACGAGGGCAGGCTCGTCCGGCTGACTCCTGCCGCCCGGGTGCTGCTCGAACACGCCGACGTCCTGACCGCACAGTGGGAACGGGCCTGCGCCGAGCTCGCCGCACACGAGCACGAGGTCACGGGAACGCTGCGGGTCTGCGGTGTCTCGTCGGCGCTGGCCGCGCTCGTCGCGCCGGTCCTGCCCCGGCTGCACGCGGCACACCCGCGGCTGCAGGTGGAGGTGACGGAGGAGGAGAGCGCCGACTGCTACGAGCTGTTGTTGACAGGGCAGTCCGATCTCGCGGTCGTCCTGCCCACCCCCGGCGCACCGCCGGTGACCGATCCGCGATTCGAGCAGCACCCGGTGCTCGACGACCCGCAGGACCTGCTGGTGCCCGACGGGCATCGGCTGGCGCGTCCGGAGGGCGTGGAACTGGCCGAGGCCGCGGGCGAGGACTGGATCGTCAAGACCCACCACAACGACTCCTATCCGCTGCTCACCGCGGCCTGCGCGGCGGCCGGGTTCGCGCCGAGGGTGCGGCTGGAGGTCAAGGAGTGGTACGCCGTGTCGGCGTTCGTCGCGGAGGGGCTCGGGGTGTGCCTGCTGCCCCGGCTGGTTCCGCTGCCATCGAGGTACGCGGTCGCGCGGATTCCGTTACGTGGCACTCCCGTCCCGACGCGCAGGCTGATCACGTGTGTCCGCCGCGGGAGCTCGGGGCATCCCGCGGTGGGTGCCGCGCTCGCCGCCCTGCGGGACGTGGCTGCTGCCCTCACGGCGGCCTGACGCCAGATTTCACGGAAACGAATTGTTTTCGTTTCGGCTCCCCGCACTGGGTTGGGCAATCGGCGATTCCGGCCGCCTTTTACCCTGACCGGGTGAACGACGGACAGGGCACGCTGTGAGTGAGGTGGGTCGGCTGCTCGCCGGGCGGTACCGGCTGCGGCGCCGCATCGGCAGCGGCGCGATGGGCGTGGTGTGGAAGGCGCTGGACGAGCGGCTTCGACGTGACGTCGCCGTCAAGCAGCTCATCCCGCAGCCCGGCCTCAGCGCCGAGCACGCCGAGGAGGCACGGCAACGTGCCATCCGCGAGGGACGGATCGCGGCCAGGCTGCGGCACCCCCACGCGGTCGCCGTGTACGACGTCGACGAGCATGACGGCCTGCCGCTGCTGGTCATGGAGTACTTCCCCAGCCGCAGTCTCTCCGAGGTCATCGCCGAACGGCGGCTGACGCCGATCGAGGCCGCGGGTATCGGGGCGCAGGCGGCGTCGGCTCTGGCCGAGGCCCACGCGGCGGGAGTCGTGCACCGCGACGTCAAACCCGGCAACATCCTCATCGGCGACGACGGCACGGTGAAGATCAGCGACTTCGGCATCTCCCGCGCCACCGGCGACGTCACGGTGACCCAGTCCGGGATGGTCGCGGGCACACCCGCCTACTTCGCGCCGGAGACCGCGCGCGGCCGGGCAGCCACACCCAGCGCCGACGTGTTCTCGCTCGGCTCCACGCTCTACGCCGCGGTGGAGGGGGTGCTGCCGTTCGACGACGACGAGGACAACCCGCTCGCCGTACTGCACCGGGTCGCCGCCGGTGTCGTGCCGCCGCCGCGACATGCCGGACCGCTCGCGCCGATCCTGGACGCGATGCTCGCCACCGATCCGGCCGCGCGGCCGAGCAGCGCGGACGTGGCCCGGGCGTTGCAGGACGTCGCCGAGGGCCGGCAGGTGACGCTCGCCCCGCACGCGGCGCTCGTCGCGGTGGGCGGTGCCGACGCGCCCACCGACCCGCTCGCCGGCACGGCGGCGCCCACGATGACGGTGCATCCGGCGCCCGGCACAGGCGGTACGAGGCTGGATGTGCGACCGCTTGCGGACCTTGACCACGAGCAGCCGGCCGCTGCGCGGCCGTCCCCGCCACGCAGCCGGTGGTGGCTGCTCGCCGCCGGTGTTCTCGTGCTGGGTCTGTTGACGGGAATTCTCGCCGCGACCCTGTCCGGTGACGACGACTCGGCCGACACCGCGCCGCCGCCGACGAGCGCCTCCGCGCGCCCGCTGAGCCCGGCCAGCATGCAGCAGGCCGTCGCCGAGTTCTACGCCGCTCTGCCCGCGGACACCGACCGTGCCTGGGGCCACCTCGCGCCCACCTTGCGCAAGCAGGGCCGGGACGTCTTCGACGGCTACTGGGCCGGCGTCGCGAGTGTCGAGGTGATCTCACAGCCTCGTGTGACGGGCCAGCAGACCGTCCACATCGGTATCAGGCTCGCGATGCGGGACGGCGGCACGGTGACCGAGTTCCACCAGTTCGGCGTCACGCGCGTGGCCGGCGCGCCCCGACTCAGTGCCGACACCCTGCTGCACAGCGAAACCTCGACACCCCCACCGCCACCGCCACCGCCGCCGCCGGCCGAGGACGACGGTCGCGAGGAGCGGCAGCCCGGCAACGACGAGGACCGCGGCGCGGACAGGGCAGAGGACGAGCGCAAGGGGGAAGAGGACAAGAAGGGCGAGAAGGAAAAGAACGGCCACAAGCGCGAGGAGTGAGCCGACGGGGCGGGTGACGGTCTGGTGAGGTCCGCCGCCCGCCTCGTCAGCGTTTCGCACCTCAGGCGGTTCGCCCGGCGATGGCGGGCCGCCTGCGCAGGGCCACCCCGAGGCCGATCATGCCGACGCCCAGGCCCAGGTGCAGCCAGTTGTCGGCGCCGTTGACCGGGACGAAGTTGGCCGCGCTGTGCTGGTCGATCAGCAGCCCGTACAGCCACAGCGCCAGGTAGATGGCACCGCCGCCGATGAGGAAGCCCGCGGCTCCGGCGGCGGTCCTGGCCAGCGTCAAGCCGGCGACACCGAACAGCAGGTGGACGATGTTGTGCAGGATCGACACGTGGAACACGCCCAGCAGCATCGCTGTCGATTCGTGTCCGGCGAAGGTCATGCCGCCGTAGTCGGTCGTCACCCCGGGAATGAAGCCCAGAATGCCGACCAGCAGGAAGACCGCGGCCACCACCCGCGCTGCTGTCTGAAGTGGACTGACGTGCCGCGTCGCGGCGTCCGATCGAGCCATGATTCGTTCTCCTTCTGCCGCAAGCGGCTGCGACGTCAGATCGGGCTACCCGCCGGGTGGGCGGATATGCAGCCGTTGAACAGTGTTCGGCGGCTCGGACGGCGGCGGAGTGCTACGTCGTCGCCGATTCGGCCGGCACGGGCAGTTCGGAATCGATGGCGAACATCGCGGCCAGGGTCGCTCGCTGCACCGGCGCGAGCACGTGCGAATGGGGCAGGATCACGGTGATTCTCGTAAGACCGCGCGTCAGCGTGCGTGCTTCGGCCAGGGCGGCGAGCGCGGAGGTGTCCAGCCGGGTGACGGCGGAGAGGTCGATGACCAGATGCGGTGGGCGACCGAGTACCTGGCGGATGACCTCGTGCTGGAATCGTGGCGCGGTCGTGCTGTCGATCTCGCCCGCGACCTCGAGCGTCACGGTGTGATGCCGCGAGTCGGTGGCCGAGCCGATGCTGAATCCCATGGATGAAGGCTTTCTCGTGCGGGGCGCCGGTCACCGGAGCCGGTTCGCCCAGGGCTGACGACGGCGTCTGCCGGGTCGTCGCGGACGGAATACCCACGGCCGATCGCTCTCACGCCGTCCGCGATGTCCGGCGGCGTGATGTGTGCCGCAGGGCGCGCGGCCACGTCGCGATTGCCGCGGTGCATCGCGGGTACGCCAGGACCGTGGAGAAATTCCTCGGCATCTACCTGAAGGATCAGCTCGCGCTGGGGGTGCTGTGGCGGGAGCTCGCCCGGCGGGCCGAGCGCAACAACCGGGGCTCGCAGGCGGGTGAGGCGTTGGCGCGCGTGGCGATGGGCATCGCCGAGGACGTCGACACCTTCCGGACGATCATGCGCAGGCTGGGGGTGCGTCCCAACCCGGCCAAGACCGCCGGGGCGGTGGCCGCCGAACGACTCGGGCGGCTCAAGCTCAACGGGCGGCTCCGCACGTACTCGATGCTGAGCCGGTTCGTCGAACTCGAAATCCTCACGATGGGCATCCAGGGCAAGAAGCAGTTGTGGACGACGCTTCGTGACCTGGCGGGCCTGGCCACCCGCCTGCCCGACATCGACTTCGACCACCTCATCGCTCGCGCGGAGCGGCAACGCGCGGAGCTGGAGCCGTTCCGCACGAGCGTGGGTACCCAGGCGTTCCGCGGCGACCAGCCCACGTGACGCACTGCCCAAGGGCCGGCGACCGGACACGCTCCTCGCCGTCCCGGAAGGGAGGACCACGGTGCCGGTTCGCCTGACAGTCCGGCAAGCGGGTAGCCACGAGTTCGAGGTCGAGTACCGGCGCCAGGGCCAGTTGGAGTGGTGCGGTCGGGTTCGGCTGCCTCCATGGCTTGCCCAGGAGCTGCGAGGTCCGGTGGTGGGCGAGGAGGCCATCGCCACCGCGGCCGCCCGGATCGCCGTCGAGGAGTTCGTCGCGGTGGGGCTGCAGTGCCCGTTCGAGCTGGATCCGGACACGTTGACCGCAGTGGATCTCGCCCTGGTGCCCCGGCTGCGAGCTGCCCTGCATGGCGAGCCTGCCTGACGCCTGCCATGGTGGCGGCGTACCCGGGTGCCGGGCGGACGTGCGCCCGCCCGGCATCCGGCGCGGTCAGCGCTGCAAGGACCGCATCTCGGCGATCTCGGCTTCCTGCGCGTCGATGATGCGCCGCGCGAGCGCCTTCACGTCGGGATTGCGTCCCTGCTCCAGAACCGTGCGCGACATCCGCACGGCGCCCTCGTGGTGGGCGATCATCAGCTGCAGGAACAGCCGATCGAACTCGGCGCCCTTGGCGCGCTCGAGCTTGCGCAGGTCGGCCGCGCCCATGCCGGGCATCTCCTCGTGGCCCGGGCTCGGTGAGTGGTTCCCCCCGGGCGTGCCGCCGTGGGTCTCGGTCTGATCGACGCCCCACTGTCGGAGCCAGGCCTTCATCTGGGCGATCTCCGGGCCCTGTGCCTGGGCGACGCGCCCGGCGAGGTCCACGATCGCCGGGTTGCCGGTGCGGCCCTGGACCAGGCGCGCCATCGCGAGCGCGCCCTCGTGGTGCGGAATCATCTGCCGGACGAACGCCACGTCGGCCTGCCGCTGGGCCGGCCTGTGCGCGGGCTCGTGGGCGGACTCGCTCGTGCTCGGTGCTGCGGTGCTGCTCGCCGGGCCGGCTTCGGAGCCGCCGACGCAACCGGTGGCGAGAACGGTACCGAGCGCCGCCGCCAGGGCAGCACGGATCACGGACTTGTTCATGGTGGGTTCCTCTGCGTTGTGGAGCGACGAGGTCGTGGAGCTGCACGTCTGCCGGGCCGCAGGAGTCACCGACTCCGCGGCGCGGGGCATCACAGCCTCAGCACACAGAGGTGATGGGAGAAGTTTCCGCGGCCAGGGGCGAAGGGATGTGGCGGCGCCCGGGCACCGGCGCGGCGCACGACGGGCGCGCGGGCGGCCGCGTCCTTCGAACGGCGAAGCGCGACCAACCTGCCGGTGAGCACGAGCACCGCGACACCGGCGAGCACGGCCAGGCACAGATGCCCGAGTGCGGTCGACGAGTCGTGGCCGGCCGCGAGCGAATCGGCGTCGTCGGGTCCTGCGTCGCCATGGTCCGGGGCGGCCTGGCTTGCGTGCGCGGTCGGGGAGGCCACGGGCGTGGCGTGGTGGGTCGCGATGTGGTGCATGACGACGAGACCGAACAGCAGAGCGCACACCAGCAGCCAGCGCGCCACGGCGCTCCGGTGTTGCACGTCGATCACTCCGCAGGCACTGAGTGGAGTCCGGCCTTGCCTGGTCTCCGGCGCAAATAGGTTACAGCGCCGGGTGCGGCCGCCAGGTGGCGGCGGCTTGCCCTAACCCGCACTCGCGGGCGCCCGGCCAACTGCACGGGCGGCAGGACTACCTAGATAATCCATATCTAGATATGTAGTGTCTAGGCATGGAGCTGCCGAAGGGCGTTGAGTGGGCCGCGCACGCGCTGGTTGTCCTGCATGTTGTGGGGGACGATCGGCCTCTTTCGAGTGCGGGCTTGGCGCGGGTGTTCGATCTGTCGCCCACATACTTGAACAAGCATCTGCAGAAGCTGGCCGCCGCCGGGCTGGTCACGTCCGTCCCGGGCGCGAGTGGGGGGTTCCGTCTGGCTCGCGGGGCCGATGAGATCAGCTTGCATGACGTCGTGGCCGCACTTGGGAGCGCCGGGCCCCTGTTCCGGTGCAAAGAGATCCGCTGCCAAGGAGCTTTTGCCGACCAGAAGTCCCAGATCCTGGCGCAGGGTCTGTGTGGCATCAACAGGGCCATGCTGCAGGCCGAGGACGCCTGGCGCTCATCGCTTCGGAGCGTCTCCATCGCCGCCCTCGCATCCGGCGTCGGCGCGGCATCACGCACCCGCATGTTCCAGGTCACCGGCCTGGAACCGACCACGCAGGAGAACCAGTGAAGATCGCCATCGTGGGGGCCACCGGCACAGCCGGCCTCGCTACAACCGCTGCAGCTCGACGGGCCGGGCACAACGTGATCGCCCTGTCCCGGGCCACCGGCGTCGACCTGCACACCGGCGCCGGTCTCCAGGAGGGGCTCACAGGCGCCGACGTCGTCATCGATACATCCAACGCCTTTCCGGCCAGCTCGGACGCCGACCTGGTCGCCGCCTTCGTCGCGGCAACCCGGCGTCTGGTCGAGGCCGGCAAGCAGGCCGGGGTACAGCGTCTGGTGCACCTGTCGATCTGCAACATCGACCAGCCTGCCTTCGACGAGTTCGGCTACTACCTCGCCAAGCGAGCCCAGGAAGAGGTGCTGGCTACGAGCTCGCTGCCGCACACCATCATCCGTTCTGCGCAGTGGATGGAGTTCGCGCTGAATCCCGCTGCCGTCACCGCCACCGAGTCGGATGTGCGGGTGGAGGACTGGTCCGTCCAGCCGGTCGCGGTCGCATCCGTTGCCGATGCCCTGGTCGAGGCCGCCACTGGCGATCCGCGAAACCGCCAGATTGCCGGCCCGAGCAAGATCCGCCTGCCAGAATTGACTCGCGCCCTGCTGGAAGCAACTGGAGACCCACGCCCGGTGGTGGTCACCGAGCCGTCCCTGCCGGCACTGGCCGAGGGCGTGTTGCTCGCCCCCGACGATGCCGAGCTACTCGGCCCCACCCCGGCCGAATGGGTCAGCGTCCAGCGGGCCTCGGCGTAGACCGGAGCACCAACGAAGTACGCCTGTGAGGGGCCGGTGCCAACCCGGCCCCTACTCATGTCCCGGAAGGAGTCCACTGTCCCACTGCCGCGGCCCTCACCCCTCGCCTGATCGTCGCCCGACTCGGCTGTCGGCGTCGTCCTCAGGTTCACGCCGGTGATGCGCACGGCGCAACAGGGATCAGTGCGGTGCTCCTCAGGCCGCCGACATCCTCGCCATACGGGGGCCGAGTGAGGTTGCCAGGTCGATGCGGCGCTGGGTGCGGCGGACGGCGGCAGCCCGTTCCGGCCTGTTCACGGCCAGCGCTCGGACGACGGGATCGTCGGGGCCGCGCCTGGCCTCGATCTCGGCCATGCGGTCGGTGAACGACACGGGTTCCCCGGTGGGGCTGGTGGTCATGTCGCAGTACCAGAGGGCGTCGCGCACGGGGCCGCGTTCGTCGGGAAACCGGGCCAGTTCGTGCGACAACCCGAGCAGCTCGGCGACGGCGGCGGCACCGGCGTGGTGGGCGACCAGCGCGCACACCCGTGGGTCGACGCCACGGTCGTGCAGGTACCGCGCCCCGTCGAGGGGGTGGAATCCGGTCACGTTCACCGGGCTCGCGTAGCCGATGTCGTGCAGCCACGCCGCGGCGATCAGGGTGTCGCTCTCGGCCGGTGCCACGAGGTGGGCGATCCGGGTGGCCGCGCGAGCGACGCCCTGGGTGTGTGCCCAGCGGCGGGGCAGTTCGGTGGCGAGCAATTCCCGGGCCGTGCGCTCGGCCCAACCCGGCAGTGACTCGGCACCGGATCGGATCCCGGCGCGCACGGCACGCTCGACGAGGATCGGCACGAAGGTGAGCACCCGGGCATTCGCGAAGCGAGCACGCTCCTGCCGTACCCGGTCGTGGATGACACTGGCCGGCACTCGCCGCTGCTCGCGGGCCAGCCGTGTCTCGAGAGCCTGGATTTGCTGGTCGAGCCGCGCATGGGCGACTGTCGAAGGCTCCGGAGTGCCCATGATCTCCTTCCGCTCGCTCAGTAGGCAGAGCGCTCCCCGAGTCTTGGCCCGAGTGGGCCGGATGGCAATGCGAAAGCGCTGTAGGCCACAAGCCGACGAGCAGTCGTGTCCGCGCTCGTAGGCTTGCCCCGCTCGCGGGCGTGAGTTGTCCACACCTTCGGCACAACAGCGAGCAGAGGACGTGCGCATGACGCGGGATGACAAAAAGCGCGGGCAGCGTTTCGCGAAGTTGGAGCGAACCACCACCCGAGTGGCGGTAGGGCTCGTCATCGCGGGCCCCGTGCTCGGCATGGCCGCCGGCGTGCTCGGCGCGCTCGAGGTCTACCCCTACGAGCACACCATGACGGTCGCGCTGACCAGCATGCTGGTTCCGATCGGCCTGGCACTGCTCGTCGGCGCGGTCGTTGGTCTGTACGTCTTGGGTGGGGCGAAGCTCGCGCCGTTCGGTGCCGTCTTCGTCGCGGGGTTCGCCGCACTCGTCTACGGGATCGTCGCGGGCGCCACCACATGGTTCGACGTCGGCGTCGGGCTGCTCACGATCTGCGGCGGGGTGTTCTACCTGGCGGGCGTGGTGTCCGGGCGCGCTCCGGCCGCGGCGCACAACACCTCGGGGCTCGGCGTCGCTGTGGTCGGTGGCCCGGTCGTAGCCGTCGCCGGTCAGCTGCTCGGTCAGTGGGGCCTGTTGTTGTTCGGGGCGATGGCGTTCGGCTGCGGCGTGGGCGGCGTCCTCGGCCACTGGTGGGTCGTACGTCGACGGCCCGAATAGGCGTGCCCGCCTCCGTCCGGCGCCGCAGCCGGGCGAGCTCCGGTCGACTTATCGCCGCCGCCCAGGCAGGACACGCCGGACGGCCCGGGTGATCGGGTTCTCGCGAACCCGTCGTCGCGCCGCGTCACCGGCGAGCTCGGCGATCACGGCCGCCGCCCCGCGAAGCGTGGCCTGCCGCGCGCTGACCGCGGCCAGCCGCTGGTGAGCTTCCTCGAGTGCGGCCAGATCCGAGGCATGGCGCTGCTCGGCCTTGTGCAGCCGCCGGGTGAGCTGGTCGAGTTGCTGCCGGCTGCTGTGGAGCCGTTCGGCGAGGGTGTCGGCCTCCCGCACGTGCTGCGCGGCCTCGTACTGCAGCTGCAACACGCGGGTGTACAGGGCGAGGCGGTTGTTCTCCATCGCCGCCAGCAGAGACGAGTCCGCATAGGGGGACAACGCGGCCCGGATGGCCTCGGCGCCCGGATTGCCATCGCGAACCAGCACACCGACGCCGAACACCGCCGGGATCACCGTCAAGCTCCATGAGTCGCGGGCCGCGGCCACGGCGTCCTCGACGGCGGTGAGCACGCCGTTGGCCTCGCCGCCGGCGTGGGTCGCGGTGGTGAAGGCGCCGGCCCCGACGAACCCGGTGGGGGTGAGTTCGTCATGCCAGATGGTGGGCCCGTCGGCGCTGTCGGGGTGGCGCGCTTCGGCGGGCAGTCTCGTCGGCTGGTAGTACAGATCGCGGCGCCCGCACGGCCACAGCACGTCGTGCAGCACGATGACCGCGTCCGGTGCGCGGGTGAGGATCCACTCCAGTTCGGCGCGCACGGTGGCGTAGTTGTGATCCCCGTCGAGCACATACAACTCCGCGGCGGGAAGCCCGGCCAGCGCGGCCGGGGAGGGCTGCTCGATCAGCCGCACCGCGTCGTTGTCACCGAGCGCGGCACGCAGCGCCGGACTGGGGTCAGGGTCGACGCAGTACACCCGGCGGGCTCCCAGGCCGGTGTACATCTCGGTGACCTGCCCGGACTCCACGCCGATCTCCACCACCGTGCCGATGTCGCAGTGGGTGAAGACGGCCGCGAAGACCTCGCGGAACAACGCCAGGGAATGCAGCAGCAGCGGTTGGGCACGCGCGGCGCGGGCTTGGGCGTGGGGGTCGTGGCGATCGCCGGTCGTCACGTGGCCGCGCAGCGCGGCCCCGGGCGCGCCGACGCCCCGGGACGCGGGAGTCATCGGAGTCCGGCCAGCTTGCGAGCGGCGATCCGGCGAGCCCCGGCCGCCACACCGGCCAAGCCGCGGGTCCGGTACTCGGCGCGGGCCCGCGCGGCGATGCGCGTCAACCGGTCGGCCGGCGGAATCCTCGGTTCGAGCCTGGTGACCGACCGGGGCAGCAGCGCGAACGCGACACTGATCTGTGCGCAGGTAACCGGTGCGCCCAGCTTCGCCGCCAGCGGCAACCACATTGCCGACCGTTCGGATTCGCACTCGATGATCTTGCCTCCCAGCCACAGGCATTCCGCCAGTGGCAGGCCGGCCAGGTCCTCGACCGTGTCCCACCGCAGCACGCGCGGGGTGGGGTTGCCGCCGGCGAGCACGGTGGCCTCGATCCAGTCGATGCGCACCAACGCCGGTCGCCCGGCGATGGCGATGGTGACGTCGAGCGCGCCCCCGGCTTCGAAGTCCAGCCGGGCGAACGAGAGCCCATTGTGGTTGATCCGCAGCCGTGAGCGTGGCCCGTCGTGCCAGCGGTCGTCCCTGCCCCGCCAGCGCAGGCGCGTGTAGGTCGGCTCGCCCGCGGGTTCGAACACCGAACGGTCCAGCTGCCCGGAATCCACCGCCCTGACGGCCGCGCTCAATTGCGGGTCGGTCGCGGCCAGCAGGCGCGGCCAGAACGCGTCGCGCATGGTCAGCTCGTCCAGGTCGCCGGGTGAGAGATAGGGCAGCGCAGCGGCCAGGTCATCCGGCACGATCCGGGTGGCGATCTCGGACCCGAAGTTGTCGTCGTGTACCCAGCCGCCGAACACCCCGGCCTCCTCGACGGTGGGGGCGATCAGCGCCGCGCCCAGGATGCCCGCCAACCGGTCTCGCGCGGTCTCGCCCAGTATGGGCCAGGCGCCTTCGGAGGCGTCGACGTAGCGGCACCACTGGGAGTGGAACGCGCGGATGCCGGCCTGCACAGCACGGCGCTGCTGTGCTTGGGCGTCGCTGTCGACGCAGGACCCGAGTGAGGGAGTGCCGTCCTCGGCGAAGCCCAGCAACGACCCGCACACAGCGCTGACGCACTGCTCGAGGACCTCCGGGCTGCGCCTCACCGCCTCGGTGGTCTCGGCCGGGTGCCCGGCCTGCCCCAGGTATCCCTGGGCGCGCAACCCGAGCCGATGGAGCATGGTCACGCGGTGGTCGGTGGCCAGGTACAACCCCGACACCCGCACCGGCACGTCGGCCAGCCGCAGCACCTCGGCGAGTTGCCGCTGGATCGTGCCGCCCCAGCCCAGATCCAGCAGCAACAACTCGGGATCATCCAGGGCGCCGCAGCCTCGCAGCGAGGCGATCAGCCGTTCCCGGGCGGCGGTGACGGTGGTCGCCAGTCTGTTGCGCAGGTGCGCGGTCTCGGTCAGGGCGGCGGCGACCTGGTCGACGATGGCGCCGTTGTCGAGCACCACGTCCAGCCGGGTGGCCAGTGCGGGCACCTCACCCGGTCGCAGCTCCAGCATCGCCAGCAACCCTCGCACGGTCAGGCGGTAGGAGCGGCGGATGAACTGGTGCACCGACGCTTTGTCGAACGCGTGCAGGTTCGCGATCGACGTGACATGCCGTGACAGCCACACCGGTCGCGCGCGAACCGCCCAGCCCCGGGCGGTCGCGGTGGCATTGACCAGTTCCGAGAGCAGTTCGCCCTCCCGCATGGGGCACCACAGTGTCGCGATCCCGGCGCGCTCCGCCTGGTCGGCGGCCCACTCGGCCAGCCCGGTCAACACCGGACCCACAACGCCCGCGCCGTAGCGCCACGCCGTACCCACCGCGGCGTCGGTTTCCCCCGTGCCGGCCAGGTGCAGGGTCTTCGCCCGTAGGCCGGTCAACCCGAAATCACCGTCGACCGCGTCCAGCGGCGGTTTCGCCGGTTCGAAGCCATCCTCCGGCTCGCCTTCCCGGTCGAGCACAGCCGCAAACCGCTTGTCGACGCGGGAGTAGGCGACCGTGCGAATTCCCAGCTCGGCGGGTACCTCGACGTCCGCGACCGCGTCGTCGCCGACGTGCACCAGCTGCTCGGGGCGCAGCCCCAGATTGGCCAGTACCACTTTCCACAGACCGGATGACTTGTCCACTCCATGCTCGTGTGAACGGAACACCCGCGCGCCGCGCAGACCGGCCAAGTGCGGGCGGTTGAGCAGGCGAGTCAGCTGTGCTTCGGTGAAGTAGGTGTCCGAGACCAACACCAGTGAAATGCCGCGGGCGGCTGCCAGATCGACAAGCGCGGCAATGTCGAGGTCGACCACGGTGAGCTCGCGTTCCACCTCGAGTTCGGTCTCGACCAATTCCTTGAGACCGGAGCCTGGGAACAGTTCCAGAGGCATCGCCCGCCAGATGTCGAACAACGACACCTCGCTGCCCCAGTCGGCGCGGGCGCGACGCGCCTCCTGCTCGGCAGCCACGCGCATCCGGCGAAACGACACCGGCGACAACCACTGCGCGCAGCGCCCACCTGCGTGCAGCCTGGCCGCCAGCAACTCGAACACGTCCGTCGGCCGCGGTACCCGGCGCCACAACACCGTGTCGAACACGTCCAGGGACAGCGCCGTGCACGAGCCGCTGTCCACCGCGTCCCACGCCGGACGCAACGCGACGTGCGCGATCCCGGGTCTTGCCTCGTCGACCACAGTCATACCGCCCCACCCCAGCTCCGAATGTCATAGAGGAAAACGGCAAGGAAGGTACCACCCGCGCACATTCGTTCTCGGCATTTCTTCCGGGTGTTATGGAACTGTCGCGATATGGATCCGTGGTGATTTTTCTGCACTCGGACGGATTTGCCGGTGAATATCCTACCGGAACTGCGGCCTTTCGGTGAAGATCAATTCTTTCCGGTTTCGGGCGATGGTTGATGGATTAGGCCCTGGCTATGGGACGAACATTTCGGCGAGGTGGCCGAGCATGTTCGGGTCGCGGGCACGTCGTGATTGCGGCCGTGGTCAGCTCGCGGCGCCGGGTGTGTCGGACAGTCCGAGTCGCAGGTGTTCGCTGTGGTAGACGGCCTCGTCCAGCAGTTGGGCGACGTGGTTGTCGTAGAGGCTGTAGACGATGCTGCGGCCGGTGCGGGTGCCGGTGACCAGGCCGAGGTTGCGCAGCAGCCGGAGCTGGTGGGAGACCGCGGACTGTTCCATGCCGATCGCCTCGGCCAGCGCGGTGACCGGGCGGGGGCCGTGCCGCAGTTCGGTCAGGATCAACAGCCGGCTCGGAGTGGCCAGGGCCTGCAAGGTGGTGGCCACGTGGGCGGCGGACTCGGCGTCCAGTCGTGCGGCCGGACGGTCCTGTCCCTGCACCCCGTGTCCCATGCGGTGAGTGTAGCCAATGCGATACATGAAGACGTCTTCATTCTTTCTGTTATCGTCGGCGGGTCTGCTCGTCCGTCCTGGAGGTCTCTGGTGTCGTCCCCGACCACGACCGTCGACGTTTCACCCCGGTCACCCGCTGCGGCCACGACGGCGGTCCCGCCGCGGCGGACCCGGGTGTTCGCGCTGCCCGAGATGCGCTGGGCGGCCGCGGCGGTGGGGCTGTTCCTCGCGGGATTGGCCACGCAGCTGCTCGGCGGCCCGGGCTGGTCGTGCTGGGCGCTGTACCTGGCCTGCTACGCCGCGGGCGGCTGGGAGCCGGGCCTGGCCGGGCTGAAGGCCCTGCGCGAGAAAACCCTGGATGTGGACCTGCTGATGGTGGTCGCCGCGGTCGGTGCGGCAGCGATCGGGCAGGTGATGGACGGCGCCTTGCTGATCGTCATCTTCGCCACCTCCGGGGCGCTGGAAGCGCTGGCCACCGCCCGCACCGAGGACGCGGTGCGGGGGCTGCTCGACCTGGCCCCGGACACCGCGACCCGGCTCGCCCCCGACGGTGCCGAGGAGATCGTCGAAGTCGCCGACCTGGACATCGGCGACCTCGTGCTCGTCCGCCCCGGGGAACGGATTGCCGCCGACGGCGAGGTCGTGGCCGGAGCCGGCGAGGTGGACCAGGCCACCATCACGGGCGAGCCGCTGCCGGTGGACAAGACGGTCGGGGACGAGGTGTTCGCGGGCACGCTCAACGGCACCGGGTCGCTGCGCGTGCGGGTGGGCCGCCGGGCCGAGGACTCGGTAGTGGCCCGGATCGCCACCCTGGTGGAGCAGGCCGGCCGGACCAAGGCCAAGACCCAGCTGTTCATCGAGAAGGTCGAGCAGCGCTACTCGATCGGCATGGTCGCGGCCACCATCGCGGTGTTCGTTATTCCCTTGAGCCTGGGTGATGCGCTGCAGGATGCGCTGCTGCGCGCGATGACGTTCATGATCGTCGCCTCGCCGTGTGCGGTGGTGCTGGCCACCATGCCGCCGCTGCTCGCGGCGATCGCCAATGCCGGGCGGCACGGCGTGCTGGTCAAGTCCGCTGTGGTGATGGAACAGCTGGGCACCACGAACCGCGTCGCGTTCGACAAGACCGGCACCCTCACCCGCGGCACCCCCGAGCTCGCCGAGGTCCGCGTGCTGCCCGGCACCCGTTTCACCGAGACCGAGCTGCTGCGGCTGGCCGCTGCGGTAGAGCACCCCAGCGAACACCCTCTGGCGGCGGCGATCGTGCGTGCCGCCCGCGCCCGGGAAGTCGAGCTGCCCACGGCCGACGAGTTCACCGCCCGGCCCGGTCGCGGCGTGTCGGCCCTGGTCGAGGACCACTTCATCCAGGTCGGCTCCCCGGCGGCGCTGCTCACCGGCGCCGGCACCGCGCCGGCAGCGGCGGCCGTCGACGCCCTCCAGCGACGCGGCCACACCGCCGTCGTCGTGCTCTGCGAACACCGCCCGGTGGGTGTGCTGGCCATCACCGACCAGGTGCGCCCCGAGGCCGCCCCGGCCGTGGCGGCCGTGACCCGGCTGACCGGCTCCGCGCCGGTGCTGCTCACCGGCGACAACCAGGACACCGCTGCCCGGTTGGCCGACCGGGTCGGCATCACGGATGTGCGCGCCGGGTTGCTGCCCGACGACAAGGTCACCGCCGTCCGCGAGCTGGAGAGCAGCGGCGAGCGAGTGACCGTGGTCGGTGACGGCATCAACGACGCCCCCGCCCTGGCGGCCGCGCACGCCGGCATCGCCATGGGCGGCGCAGGCTCCGACCTCACCCTGCAGACAGCCGACGCCGTGGTGGTACGCGACGACCTGAGCACCATCCCCGCGGTGATCTCCCTGTCCCGCCGAGCCCGCCGCGTGGTCGTGGCCAACCTGGTTATCGCCTTCACGTTCATCGCCGTGCTCGTCGCCTGGGACCTCATCGGCACCCTCCCGCTCCCCCTGGGCGTCGCCGGGCACGAAGGCTCCACCA
Organism: Prauserella oleivorans; assembly: GCF_042685745.1. Taxonomy (NCBI): domain Bacteria; kingdom Bacillati; phylum Actinomycetota; class Actinomycetes; order Pseudonocardiales; family Pseudonocardiaceae; genus Prauserella; species Prauserella oleivorans. The sequence continues at coordinate 1,280,269 of NZ_JBHUNT010000001.1, forward strand.
TCCTCGTCGGACTCAACGGGCTGCGTCTGCTACGCAAGGCCGCCTGGCGCCGCGCCGCCGGCACGTCCCGCCGGCCCTGACACCGAGCGGCCCGTGGTGTGCGGCGAGCCGTCCGCTCCGTTCCTTCCGATCCGGAGCGCGACGGGGGCGTGCGCCGTCCACAATGGTGGGTTCCCGCGTCAGGTCGAGCGGGGAGGCGTTGCGGCGCCGTAGGAGCCCTTGAGGCGACCGGCGCGGCGTACGACGATGACTGGCGAGAAGGGGCTTCCCGGGCCGAGCCACGGGTGCTCTGCTCCTCGGCGCGCTCGGCAAGGGGGTCAACGATGAACACGGTGTCAGTGGTGGCGGCGACCATCTCGGTGGCGGGCGCACTCGTGACACTCCTGCTCGGCGCGCTCATCGAGAGCGGGCGCCGGCGCGCCCAGCGCAGGGAGGCGCGGCGCGACCTGGCCAGTACCTACAGCGAGCCGCTCCTGCAGGCGGCGGCATCACTCGCCTCGCGCCTCGGCAATGCGGAGATCGGCCAGATCACCGAGTTCGGAAGCCGGTTGCCGGAACGCTTCCGCGACTATGCGGTGTACGAAAGCATGTACCGGTTCGCGCGGTACCTGTGCTGGGTGCAGATCATCGCCTCGGAGGTGCACTTCCTCGACTTGGGAACGAGGCGGCGCAACCGCAGGCTCGTCGAGCACCTTGCCGCCGTGCAGGTCGTGATCAGCGACCGCCACACCTACGGCAACCTGGCGTTCCAGCTCCTCGGCGGGGAGCAATGGGCGCTCGGTTCGCTGCTGGTGGAGCCGGTGCGGGACGGCAACGGTCGTTCTCGATGCATGTCCTATGTCGAGTTCCGGCGCCGCCTCGGCAGCGACCCCGAGTTCCGCCGTTGGTTCGAGCCACTGGAGCGGGACTTGAACGACTTGCTCGACGGACGGCGGGACGGACGCGAGCGCCTCGACGCGCTCGAGGCGCAGCTACGGCGGCTCATCCGCTTCCTGGACCCGGCACGTGTCTGGGCACCGTTCGACGATGCTCCGGCCACCAAGAACGCCACCAAGAACGCCACCAGGAACGCCACCAAGAACTCTGTGGCGTGACGTCGGTGCGTCCGGAACACGTCCCGCCTGCGTCTCTCAACGCTCGTGGGTGAGGCCGGAGCTGCCGGCATGCCAACGACATGCGGCCGCCGCGGTGGTTTGTGCGAGCCGGCCCGCGGCTAGCCTGCTGTCGTCCAGGCGTGTCGCCTGGCGAGGTGGGGTTCCGGCGTGGGAAAGCCCCCGATCGCGCCGGAACCCACCGGCATGGAGCCCCACTACTTCAGCGCCATCCGATCGGCGATGCCAGCTCTTCGCACGCCGCGCCTCCGCGACGCTGCCGCTACGAGGAGCGCCGAAGGTGACCACTGCGGTCAGGGCCTCCGAAGGGCCTTGATCACGAGCTGGGCGAGGATGTTGTAGAGCAGCGCTGCCAGACCGTAGTTCATCACGACGCCGAGCACGGCGTCGTCGGGAGTGAAGACGTCGCCCAACCCGAGGACCAACGCCTTCGCGACCGAGTAGATGGCGGACACGAACCCGTTGCCCTGATTGGCGTCCAGCACCACGAATGCGATGTGCAGGACGAACACGGCGGTGATGAGGCCGACCACCGTCCGGATCACGGCGATGACGGCATTCGCCCCGTCCCCGCGGCGACGGTCGGGCGCGGGCTCACGGTATTCGGGACCGGGCATGCGCGGATCGCGGCCGCGATACGGGTCGGAGCCGTACGGGTCGTAAGTCATGGCCGCGGATTCTGACAACACAGAGAGTGAATGACAACCCCCGCTGAGAGATCAACCACCGTTTTGTGGTCGGCTGTCATGCTCAATAGGCGAATCGATTTCACTTTAGGCCGAGAGGTGGTGAAAAGGGAAAGGAACGGCAACGGGAACAAGGCGCACTGGCGAACGTGGAGAATGGGCGGCCAATTCGATGCAAATCGAGCGGAAGCCGGAAAACCTCGACGTGTGGACGGTCGAGCGGGGGACGAGGGCGCATGCGTGCCCCGCTCGCCGAGGGGCGCACCAGTAGCGCATGTGGCACCACGGATGCGTCGGGCGGCCACTGACCCGGAGGGCACTGCCCGACCGCTACGGGAGCGGCGTCGTCGCCGAGGTCACATCGCGAGCCGTCCGCCCAACCGTCAGGCTCACATGGCCGAGGCATTGGACGAGCAGCGCGTCCGGCAAGCCGTGGAGCGAGCAGGTGATCTGTGGGAGGACTCGGCATCCAGTGCAACCGAGACGGAACAGCACAACGCCGGGCGGCCCGATCGTGGGCTGCCCGGCGTTGTGCCTGTTCAGCGAGCGGAGGATACGGGATTCGAACCCGTGAGGGCTGTTACACCCAACACGATTTCCAATCGTGCGCCTTAGGCCGCTCGGCCAATCCTCCGCGAAAGAGGGTACAGGACCGCGCGTGACCAGCGGTTACCGGGTCTGAGCTGCATCGACGCCGAGGAGCGGCAGACACGGCTGGAGTCCCCGCACGGTCACCGGCACGCTGCGGTGACGTTGCCAGGCCTGCCGGGTCAGGCGCATCCGCCGCTCGACAACGGCCTTGCCGCGTACGGCGTGCCGCGCGATGCCGTCGTCGGCGTAGCCGAGCTTGCGCGACACCGCGAGGGACGCGACGTTGTCCTCGAACGCGCCCGTCCGCGCTTCCTCGGCGCCCAGCCCGGCGAACGCCAGGTGCAGCACGGCCGCCCGCATCTCGGTGCCGAGTCCCGAGCCCTGGTGAGCCAGCCCGAGCCACGACCCGGTGCGGACCTCCCGCGTCACGCTGAAGTCCTGGGCGCTGATCGCCTGCTGGCCCACCACCACGCCGTCGCACACCACGGTGAACTCCAGCGCCCACTCCGCAGGCGTCAGCGCGCCGAGCACGCGCCAGTGGTGCTGCACCACCGACCGCGCGACCTCCTCGGGTAGTGCGTCGGTGAACGGGGTGAGGAACGGCATCTCGGCAGGGTCGTGGATGCCCTTCGCGGCGAGGGCCGCCAGCTCGGCGAGCCGTTCCGCGGTGGGCAGCCGCAGGTCCAGGCGCGGCGTCGTGAGCCGCAGCCCGGTGAGGGGGAAATGCTCGGCCAGCATGCGTCGAGTGTGGACGGATCGCGGCCCGACGTCAGGTGGTTTTCCGCAGCGATGCGGCCGTGATCCAGAGGCGGGTCAACGACCGGACCCGGTCAGCGGAAGCAGTACGAGTCGGACGACGCGTCGCCGCCCTGCAGCCGCACCTGATGGGCGCGCAGGCCGCGAAAGTCGTCGCCGTGCGGGAAGAACCGCTCGTCAACGGTCAGTCCGCCTCCGGCATCGGGGTCGGTGTCGAGCTTGGCGAACCACGCGCCCACGCCGGCTGGATAGAACTGGTCGTCCCACGAGCCGTACAGCGAGTTGGTGACGTAGATGCGCCTGCCGTCCCGGCTGACCTCCACCATCTGCGGTCCACCCGCCAGCGGCTCGCCGGGGGCCGACGGATGCGGCGCGCGCCCGGCGATTCCGCCGAGCCGCACCGAACCGGTCTCCCGCGGGCGCGCCGGATCACTGACGTCGTACTGCTTCAACTCGCCGGTGCCCCAGCACGAGACGTAGAGGTACCGGTCGTCGACGGAGAGGTTGATGTCGGTGACCAGCGGCGGAACGGCGCCGAAGGGTTTCAGTGCGGGCGGCAGCTCGCTCTCCTCGGCGGGCTCGGCGGCGATCGTGATGACCTGGTCGGCCTTCCAGGCGTCGCCGTCCCGGTGCCACCGCCACACCGACGCAGACAGGTCCTCGGTGCTCACCACGACGCCGACGAATCCCCACGTCGCGTCCGGGTCGTGGGAGGGCCGCAGCTCCAGCACCATCTGGTGTTGCGGACCCAGATCGATGACCTGCCGGTGCTTGCCCTCGGCCAGGTCCCAGAAGTGCAGCGCGTGGCCGTACTCGCCGGCCAGCAGCAGCTCGGGGTTGATGCCGTCCTCGACCATGGACGGCGTGCCCCATTCGGAGGTGATGAGGGTGTTCTGGTTCAAATGCCACCACGCGTCGTAGGCCAGGTACTGCGGGCCCCGGTCGGTCTCCCACGCGCGGAGCACCTCGAACGTGTCGTGGTCCAGCAACGCGATGCCGCCCGGTCCGTCGGCGCCGTTGCCGCCGCCGAGGCAGGACAGGAAGATGCCATCGGGCCCGCAGTGCAGGGTGTGTGGCCGCGAGTAGCCGGCCTTGGCGGCGAGCTCGCTCGCCTCGATGGTGCGCACCAGCCTCGGGTGCGCCGGGTCCGGCTGGGTGTCGTAGACGTGGATGTCGGACGACCGCAGCCCCGGCAGCAGCAGGTAACGGCGTTGCAGGCCCTCGGTGTGGTGCCCGGCGTGGGCGAACGCGCTGCTGCACGCGTTCCAGCCGAAATGGTGCAGCTCGTTGCCGCTGGTCGGCAGGTCGGTCCAGCCGACGATGCGCCCGTAGGAGTCCGACGCCGGGTCGGTGTCCACCACCAGCGCGTCCGGTTTCTCCGCCGCACGGTCGAACGCCACGACGTAGGCGAGTTGCTCCGGCGGCGCGGCGATGGCGTCGGCGGGGGTGCGGTAGAACGTCGGATCGATCGCGGGGCTGCTCATGGCGGACCTTCCTCCGCGGGACGACGGTGGACTTCCAGCGTCATCGGTGGCGACGCCCCCTGTCCAGCCACCCGCCGTGGTTCTTTCCGTGGTCTCTTTCCGCGGTCAGCGGACCGCGCGCAGGGCCATCCGGAACCGGCGCCGCCGCTCGGTGGCGGCGAACGTCGCCGCGGTCACCATTCCGTAGGCAAGGTGTGGCAGGACGTCGCTCAGCCAGTCGGCCGTGCTCCACGAGCGGGGGTCGGTGATACCGAGGACCGTCATCGGCGCCGACGCGCCGACCATCGCGGTACCGCTCGCCGCGAGGCCGCCGACGACGACGGACGGGTTCCAGCCACACGCCCTCGCGGCTCCGTAGCCCGCGCCGACCACGACGCCGGTCACCGTGCCGAGCAGGGCGCCGAGCCCGGTCAGCCTTGCCTGCCTGGCCTGGCCGTCGCCTGGGACGTCGGTGCGCAGTGTGCGCGCGAGCTTCTCCACCGACTGCTCGGGTGTGGTGCTGGCCGGGCGCCCCCGCACGGCCATGTCCGCGTACGTGGTGGCGTTCAGCGCGGTCACCCCGGCCGCCCCGGCCGCGATGCCGCGTGCGATCGAACTCAGCATGGTGGCGGATACCCGGTGTGCCTGGGGCGAACCACGGGTGTGGAGATCGTCGCGGTGGGTACCCGGGCGCGCGTGATGCGTGCCGATCGGGCGACCCGACTGTTGCGAAGCCGGCGGCCGGTGCTCGCAGCGGCGTCCTTCGCGGTGCTGGCCGTCGGGCTGCTGCTACTCGTCAAGTGGCTGCCCTACGGGGAGAAGGCGGTGTCGGTCGCGGGCACCGGCGACTGGCCGGGGTCGTCGCTGCTGGACACCGGCTCGCCCAGCCTGCGTGCGGGCTGGGAGTTCCTGCTCGCCTACACCGAGGCCATCTGGCCGGCATTGGTGGCGGCGATCGTGCTCGGTGCCGCGGTGGAGGCGCTGGTGCCCGCCGAGCGGCTCGGCAGGCTCGGCCCGCTGGGCGGGGGAACCCTCGCGCTGCCCGGCATGATGTGCACCTGCTGTGCGGCCCCGCTCGTCACCTCGCTTCGGCGCGCCGGAGCGGCCACGGGATCGGCGGTGGCGTTCTGGCTCGCCAACCCGGTGCTCAACCCCGCCGTGCTGGTGTTTCTCGCACTGGTCGGTCCGTGGCAGTGGCCGGTGACGCGGCTGGTGATCGGTGCCGCGCTCGTGTTCGGGGCCGGTGCGCTCGCCGCCAGGATGGCGCCGGCCGAAGTCGCGCCCGTGGCCCGCCCGGACCCGCGCAGCGCACCACGCCGATTCGGGACCGGGTTCACCCGGTTCACGCTGTTGCTCGTCCCCTTGTACCTGCTGCTCGTGTTCGCCGTGGGCGCGCTGCGGGGTTCGCTGTTCCCGCTCGCGGACGGCCTCGCCGCACACGTCGTGCCCGCGGTGCTCGCCGCGGCCGTGCTCGGTGTGCTCCTCGTGCTCCCCACCGGCGGCGAGATCCCGGTGGTGCTGGCGCTCGTCGCCGCCGGATTCCCTCCGGCCGTGATCGGGGTCCTGCTCATCACGCTTCCCGCGGTGAGCCTGCCGTCGATGGTGCTGGTCGGCAGGGCTCTGACCTGGCGGGTGACGGCGACGGCCGGGGCCTGCACCGCCCTGGCCGGGATCGCGGCCGGCGGCCTGCTGACGGTGTTGTCCGGATGACGGACGCTGTTGAACGCGATGCCGCCGGGTGTGAGGATGCGGCTATGAGCCGTCGTTCGATTCCCCCGTTCCGAGCCGACCACGTGGGCAGCCTGCTGCGGCCGCCGGAGCTACGGCAGGCGCGGGAGCGCGCCGCGCGTGGCGAGCTCAGCCGCGAGGAGCTGCGCACCGTCGAGGACAAGGCCATCGCCGAGGTCGTCGAGCGGCAGCGCCAGGTGGGCCTGCAGTCGGCCACCGACGGTGAGTTCCGTCGCACGTCGTGGCACATGGACTTCATCTACCGGCTCGGCGGGGTGTCCCAAAGCGACGAACGCCTGCACGTGCGGTTCCACAACGCGGCCGGCGACCTCGAGTTCAGCCCGCCCGGCTTGCAGGTGGACGGCAAGGTCGGGCTGGCCGAGCCGATCTTCGCCGACCACTTCGACTACCTGAAGTCCCTTGTGGACCCCAGCGTGACACCGAAGCTGACCATCCCGTCGCCCAGCATGGTCTACTACCGCGGGGGCCGCGCGGCCGTCGACGAGCGCGTCTACCCGGATCTCGAGGACTTCTTCACCGACCTCGGGGCGGCCTACGCGGACGAGGTGTCCGCGCTGGCCCAGCGCGGCTGCACCTATCTCCAGCTCGACGACACCAGCCTCGCCTATCTCAACGACCCGAAGCAGCGGGAGCTCGTCGCCCGGCTCGGCGGCGATCCGCAGACCCTGCACCTGCGCAACATCGCGACGATGAACGCCGCCATCTCCGGCAGGCCGGAGGGCATGGTCGTCACGACCCACCTGTGCCGCGGCAACTACCGGTCCTCGTGGGCGGCCGAGGGCAGCTACGACTTCGTCGCCGAGGCGCTGTTCAACGAGCTCGACGTGGACGGCTACTTCCTCGAGTTCGACGACGAGCGCTCGGGTGGCTTCGAGCCGCTGCGGTTCGTGCCGAAGGGCAAGTACGTCGTCCTGGGACTCGTCACCACCAAGCGCGGCGAGCTGGAGCCGATGGACACGCTGCGGCGGCGCATCGACGAGGCAGCGCGATACGTCGACATCGATCAGCTCTGCCTCTCGCCCCAGTGTGGCTTCTCCTCGACCGAGGAGGGCAACGACCTCACCGAGGAGCAGCAGTTCCGCAAGCTGGAGCGAATCGTGGAGACGGCCGCCGCCGTGTGGGGCTGAGCCTCACCTCGGCGATGACGGCAGGTCGGCGAACTTCTCCACCTGGTCGCGCCTGCCCGCCACCACCAGGATGTCGTGCGGGTGCACCACCGTCTCGGTCGTGGCGTAGGTGAAGCCGCTGCCGGGACGCTTGATGCCGACCACGGTCACGCCGTATTTGTTGCGGATCTGGGTCTCGCCGAGCGGCTTGCCGCGCACCTCGTCCGGCGCCGTCGTCTTGACGAGCGCGTAGTCGTCCTCGAATTCGATGTAGTCGAGCATCCGGCCGGTCACCAGGTGCGCCACCCGCTCGCCCATGTCGTACTCGGGCAGCACCACGTGATGTGCGCCGACGCGTTCGAGGATGCGGCGGTGCTGCCTGCTGACGGCCTTGGCCCAGATGCTCGGGATGCCGAAGTCGGACAGCAGCGACGTGGTGAGGATGCTCGCCTCCATGTCGGTGCCGATCCCCACGACGGCGCGCTCGAACTCGGGCACGTCGAGCTGCGTCATCGCCTCGGCGTCGGTGGTGTCGGCCACCGCGGCGTGTGTGAGCTCGTCGGCGTAGCGCTGCACCAGCTTCGGGTCGCGGTCGATGCCGAGCACCTCGAAACCGCTGCGCACCAGCTCCATCGCCAGCGAGCTGCCGAACCGGCCGAGCCCGATGACGACGACCCGGTTGACGTCATTGCCCTTACCCAACGATCGGCCTTTCTTCCGGTAGTTCGTAACGCCGCGTGCGCTCGCGCAGCGCGAGCGCCGAGGCCAGGGTGATCGGCCCCACCCGGCCGAGGAACATCAGCACCACCAGCACCAGGTGTGCCGCGCTGTTCAGCTCGGGGGTGATGCCCGTCGACAGCCCCACGGTCGCGAACGCCGAGACCGCCTCGAACAGCACCGATTCGATGCGGAAGGGGCTGAGCGTGAGCAGCAGCAGCGTGCCGGACACCACGGCGGCCACACTCAGCAGCGCCACCGTGAGGGCCTGGCGCTGCACCGTCGCGGGCAGCTTGCGGCCGAACACGTGCACGGACGGCTCGCCGCGGACCTCGGCGTAGATCACGAACGCCAGCAGCGCGAACGTGGTGACCTTGATGCCGCCCGCCGTGCCCGCGCTGCCGCCGCCGATGAACATCAGGATGTCGGTGACCAGCAGTGTTCCTGATTCCATCTCGCCCATGTCGAGGCTGTTGAACCCGGCCGTGCGGGGCATCACGCCGTGGAAGAACCCCGCGAGCAGCTTCCCGCCCGCGCTGAATCCGCCGAGCGTCTCAGGGTTGTTCCATTCGGCGATCGTGATGACGGCCACGCCGGCGACCAGCAGCAGGCTGGTGGTCAGGACGGTGATCTTGACGTGCATCGACCACCGGCGGCGTGTGCGACGCAGGTGGCGCCACAGCTCCAGCCACACCGGAAAGCCCAGCCCACCCGCCAGCACGGCGACGGAGATCGGCAGGCAGATCCACGGGTCGGTGACGAAGCCCATGAGGTTGTCGGTGTAGAGCGCGAAGCCGGCGTTGTTGAACGCCGAGACGGCGTGGAAGATGCCGTGGTAGAGCGCACGGTCCAGGTCGTAGTCGTAGCCGGTGAGGAACCGTGCGGCCAGCAGCAAGGCCACGATCAGCTCGAACACCAGGGACACCGACACGACGCCGCGCACCACCCGCCGCGCGTCGCCGAGGTCGAGCGCCTTGGTCTCGGCCTGCGCGGTGAGCGTGAGCCGCAATGCGAACCGGCGCGAGACCAGTAGACCGAGCAGCGTCGCCGTGGTCATGATCCCGAGCCCGCCGAGCTGGATGAGGCCGAGGATCACCACCTCGCCGACCGTCGACCAGTGCCCGGGCGTGTCCACCACCGTCAGCCCGGTCACGCACACTGCCGAGACCGCGGTGAACAGTGCGTCGACGACGCCGGTCGGCTCGCCCGATTCGGACGAAACCGGCAGCATGAGCAGCACCGTCCCGCACGTGGCCGCCAGCGCGAACGCCAGCACCACGATCCGTGCGGGCTGCCGCCAGTTCGGAAGCAGCCTGCGCAGCACGGACCCCACCAGCACCTGGGCCACGGGGACCCACCGTTCCCTTCGCTTGTCGTACGAGGTCAAGCTAGCCGACGGCACAGGGACGCGCACCGTCGTGCGGGGGTTGCGCGGCTGTGGGCAGGTGAGGTCGGCTGGGAGGTGCCCGGCAGGCGGGCCTGGTGCGGTCCCGTTCGCCGCACCTCGAGGGCATCGACGTCGTGGTGCTCGAGTGCCGCAGCCGCGCCGACGTCGAGCACCGCGGGCGGGCAGGCGAGGGTGAACAGCCGGCGGCGGAGCTGCTCCGCGAGCTGGGGTGCCCACCTGATGGGATGCCGCCGCCGGAGTTCGAGGTGTCCGATGTGGAGCTGCACGTTGTGGACGCAGCGGCCACGCGGATCGCCTGCCGCGATTCACCGGGCGACGCGCCCACACCGCGCCGGGTGCGGCGGGTCTGGCACTTCTCGTGGTTCACGACCTCCATGCTGCGCCCGGGCCCCGTTCCGGCAGCGACTGCGACCGGCGCGGCTGCGCTACACCTGCTCGTCCACCGCGGCCGCCACGAGCCCCACCGGTGACCGCGGTTACGCCGGGTGCTCCGCGCGCTGCTCGGCCGCCCACTCGGTGTGGAACGAGCCCTCCCGGTCGACCCGGCGGTAGGTGTGGGCGCCGAAGTAGTCCCGCTGCCCCTGGATCAGCGCGGCGGGCAGCCGCTCAGCACGCAGTTCGTCGTAGTAGGCCAGCGCGGTCGAGAAGCCCGGCGTCGGGATGCCCAGGCGCACGGCGGTGGACACGACGGAACGCCATGCGTCCTGCGCGTCCTCGACGGCCTTGCGGAAGTCGCCGCTCGTGAGCAGGGTCGGCAGTTCCGGCTCGGCCTCGTACGCGGCCCGGATGTCGTCGAGGAACTTCGCGCGGATGATGCAGCCACCGCGCCACAACGAGGCCACCGAACCGAGGTCGATGTTCCAGCCGTACTCCGCGCTGCCCGCCTGGATCTGGTTGAACCCCTGCGCATAGGCCACCACCTTGGACGCGTACAACGCCTGCTCGACGTCGTCGGCGAACCGTTCCGCCTCGCTCCCGGACAGGGGCGTTCGCGCCGGTCCGGCAAGGCCCCGGGCCGCCGCGCGCAGGCCGGCGTGTCCCGAGAGCGACCGCGCGAACGTGGCCTCCGCGATGCCGGTGATCGGCACACCGAGGTCGAGTCCGATCTGGACCGTCCAGCGGCCGGTGCCCTTCTGCTCGGCCTGATCCTGCACGACGTCGACGAACGGTTTGCCGGTGGCGGGGTCGGTGTGGGCGAGGACGTCGGCGGTGATCTCGATCAGGTAGGAGTCGAGGCGGCCGGTGTTCCACGTGCGGAACACCTCGGCGATCTGCGCGGGCTCGTAGCCGAGCGCGCCGCGCAACAGGTCGAACGACTCCGCGATGAGCTCCATGTCGGAGTACTCGATGCCGTTGTGGACCATCTTGACGAAGTGACCCGCGCCGTCCGGTCCGATGTGGGCGCAGCACGGTGTGCCGTCGACCTTCGCGGCGATGTCCTCCAGCAGCGGGCCCAGCGACGCGTAGGACTCGGCCGAGCCGCCCGGCATGATGCTCGGCCCGTGCAGCGCGCCCTCCTCGCCGCCGGAGACGCCGGTGCCGACGAAGTGCAGCCCGCGTTCGCGCAGCGCGGCCTCGCGGCGGCGGGTGTCGGCGAAGTGGGCGTTGCCTGCGTCGACGATCACGTCACCCGGTTCGAGCAACGGGGCGAACTCCTCGATCACGGCGTCGGTCGGTTCACCGGCCTTGACCATGATCACCAGTTTGCGCGGCCGCTCCAGCGCGTCGACGAACTCCCGCGCCGAATAGGTCGGCACGAAATCGCCTTCCGAGCCGAACCTGTCGACCAGCTCGCGGGTCCGTGTCTCCGAGCGGTTGTGCAGGGCGACCGTGTGCCCGTGGCGGGCCAGGTTGCGGGCGAGGTTGCGGCCCATCACGGCCAGGCCGGTGACTCCGATGTTCGCCTTCTCCGTCATGACCCCACACCCTACGCCGGACGGCGCTTTGGAGGCGGGGTCGGAAAACGGTAACGTCAGGGCGCCATGGCCAGCACCGTGACCTCCCGCCGCAAGCAGCTCGGCAACGAGTTGCGGCACGCGCGTATCTCGGCGGGGCTCACCCAGCAGCAGGTGGCGCAGATCCTCGGCTGCACGCAGGGCAAGGTCAACAAGATCGAGTCGGGCGCGGTCGGGGTCAAGCTCGGCGACGTGCGCGCGATGCTCGACGCGTACGGCGTCGCGCGCGAAGAGGCCGACACTCTGCTGAACCTGGCGCGCGCGGCGGCGAGCCAGCGCGGGCACTGGTCCGGCTACCGATCCCTTGTGCCGCACTGGTTCCGTACGTTCACCGATCTCGAGCCCGCGGCGGCGGAGATCATGACATGGCACGGCGAGCGCATCCCCGGGCCGCTGCAGTCCGAGCACTACATGCTCAAGCAGTTCACCGAGTTCGGCGCCACCGACATCACCTCACTCGTGCGCAACCGGCTCGACCGCAAGGCCGTGTTCGACCAGGACCAGCCACCGTACTACCGGTTCATCCTCAGCGAGTCGGCCCTGCGGAGAGCACCGGGTGGGCGTTCCCCCGCGGTGATGCTCGACCAGCTCGAGCACCTGCTGGAGCTCGACCGCAGCAAGGCGCGCGTGTACATCCACGTGCTGCCGTTCGCGGCGAAGCTGGCGGCGGTGCCCAACGACTTCACGATCATGCGTTTCCCCGACAGCACCAGGGATTTCGTCTACATCGAGCACGCCGCCGGCGGGATCTACCTCGACGACGTCAAGGACTTCCAGATCTTCGTCGACTCCTGGGACCGCCTGCGCGGGGCCGCGCTGGAACGCCCCGAGACGCGGGAGTTCATCAAGAACCTGGCCGAGCAGTACCGGGCCGAGCTGAACGATCAGACGCGGCAGAGGTAACGCTGGGCGAGCTGCCGCTCGTCGATCACGGCGAGCTGCCGCGGCCACAGCCGGACGAGGCCGACCACGAGCCGGCGTGTCCTGCGCTGGGGCACGGGCGGATTCTCCGGTGCGTCGCGGTCCGCGTTCTCGGCGCCCATCGGTGCTACGCCCAGTCGTACGGCCATGACGTCGCTTCACCCCCACCGTGCTGTTGCCGATCTCTCAGTGGAGTCGGCCCTCGATCGCCCCTGTCCTGTGGTCGGGAATAATCCTAGATTGGGATTAATCGTGGTGTCGACTCGCGGGACGGAAGTTCGCACGGATGGCGGCATCCTCCGGCCGAGTCGGCGCGAGGGCGTGGTGATGTCGGGTGATCGCCCGGCAGGGCCGCGTCCCGACCGGGCACGGAGGTATGCCATGGCCGAGCGTTCTGCTGGTGATGATTATTACGACCCCGCGACTGCCGCGAGCCTGTTCGACCCGGCCGGGTGGCAGAAGTCCTTCGCCAGTGAGCCCAACGGCGGCAACTGTGTCGAGGTCAATCTGGGTGAGGGCCGGGTCGGCGTGCGCGACACGAAGCTCGCGGACAGTCCGGTGTTCGTCTTCGACGCCGGCGAGTGGGAGGCGTTCCTGACCGCCGTCAAGGCGGGCCAGTTCGACCTACCGCGCTGAGGGCCGGAACTTCGGGGACTTCCGGGAATTTCCGGGACTTCCGAGACTTTCGAGGCCGGGCGCCGGGACGTCGCGGAGGTGGCCTAAACTGGGTGGCGGACCCCCGCGGCGTCCACCCTGCGAACCTCCCCAGGGCCGGAAGGCAGCAAGGATAAGCAGGCTCTGACGGGTGCGGGGGTCCCCTTTTCCGCCCGGTGGGCGACCGGTCGAAGTGTCGGAGCGAGCCGGTACGCTCGCGTCGTGGCTCTCGCGCTGTACCGCAAGTACCGGCCGGCGACCTTCGCCGAGGTCGTGGGGCAGGAGCACGTCACGGAGCCGCTCCGCACCGCGCTGGCCGCCGGTCGCATCAACCACGCCTACCTGTTCTCCGGTCCACGCGGCTGCGGCAAGACGTCGAGCGCGCGGATCATGGCTCGTTCGCTGAACTGTGTCCAGGGGCCGACCCCGGATCCGTGTGGCGAGTGCGGGCCGTGCCGGGCGCTCGCGCCCGAGGGGCCGGGCAGCGTCGACGTCACCGAGCTCGACGCTGCCAGCCACGGTGGTGTGGACGACGCCCGGGAGCTGCGCGACCGCGCCTTCTACGCGCCCGCTGAGTCCCGCTACCGGGTGTTCATCATCGACGAGGCGCACATGGTCACCACGCAGGGCTTCAACGCCCTGCTGAAGATCGTCGAGGAGCCGCCCGAGCACCTCATCTTCATCTTCGCGACCACCGAGCCGGACAAGGTCTTGACCACCATCCGGTCGCGGACGCACCACTACCCGTTCCGGCTCATCCCGCCGAGCGCCATGCGGGAGCTGCTGGAACGCAACGTCGCGGCCGAGGGCGTCACGGTGGAACCCGCCGTGTACCCGCTGGTCATCCGGGCGGGCGGCGGTTCGGCCCGCGACACCCAGTCGGTGCTCGACCAGCTCCTCGCGGGCGCGGGCCCGGAGGGCGTCACCTACGAGCGTGCGGTCGCGCTGCTCGGCGTCACCGACTCCGCGCTGATCGACGCGATGGTCGACGCGCTCGCGGCCGAGGATCACAAGGCCGTGTTCGGCACCATCGACCGGCTCGCCGAGGCAGGCCACGATCCGCGCCGGTTCGCCACCGACCTGCTCGACCGGCTGCGCGACCTGATCCTGCTGCGCTCGGTGCCCGACGCCGCGGCCACCGGCATGGTGTCGGCACCGGAGGAGCAACTGAGCCGGATGGTCGCGCAGGCCGAGCGGATCAAGCCGGGCACGCTCACCCGCTACGCCGAGATCATCCACAACGGACTGCTCGAGATGCGGGGTGCGACCGCGCCCCGGCTGCTGCTCGAACTGCTGGCCGCGCGGATGCTGTTGCCCGAGGTCGCCGACGACGAGGGCGCCATGCTGCAGCGGCTGGAACGGCTGGAGCGCCGGATCGCCGCGGGTGGCGCGGCGCCCGCAAGTTCGGCGCCCGCTGCTCCGGGTGGCGCGGCGCCCGCACCGGAACGCACCTTCGAGCGGCCCTCCCAACGGGCCGCCCGGTCCGACACCGGATCGGACGGGGCCGCCGCAGGGCGGCCCACCGCCGCGGCCCAGCCCGCCCCGGCCCGGGCGGACGACCGGACCGCGGCGGCTCAACCGGCCGAGCGGCAGGCTCCGGCTCAGCCCGCCCAGGCTGCCCCGGCTGCGGCGTCCGGCCCCGTGCGTCCGGCACAGCCTGCCGGGCCCGCGGCCCAGGCCGCTCCGGCGGAGGCGCCCGCAGCGTCCGCGTCGTCGGCCCCCGGCCAGATCGACGCGGCCGCCCTGCGGCAGTACTGGCCGCAGCTCCTGGCGGCCGTCCGCAAGCTCAGCCGCAGCACCGAGGCCATGCTCACCAACGCCACGGTGTACAGCGTCGAGGGTTCGGCCGTGACCCTCACGCACACCTCCGAGCCGCTGGCCCGGCGGCTGTCCGAGCCCCGCAACGCCGACTGCATCGCGACCGCGTTGTCGCAGGTCGTCGCGGGCCAGTGGAACGTCCGGTGCCTGCACGCCGCCGCCGTACAGGGCCAGGCCCCGGCTCGGCAGGCGGCCGCGCCGCAGCGGCCTCGGCCCGAGCAGCAGCAACGAGCTAACCCGGCGTCCGAGCGGCCGACCCCGGCGAGCACCGAACGGCCGAAGCCGGAGAACACCCCGCGGCCGGCGGAGTCCGACCGGCCGCGCAGGCCCGCCGCCGTCACGACGGAGCCGGACATCCCGCTGCCGCCCGAACCCGATGACGACGAGTACGCCGACGCCGAGTCACCCGGTCCCGAGCCGGAACCGGTCGACCCCGAGGCCGTCGCGCACAAGCTGCTGTCCGATCACCTGGGTGCCCGGCCGATCGACTGAGGCCCGGGCTGCCATGCCGGGTCAGCGGTCCAGGTAGGCGAGGACGCCGCGCGCGATGGCGTCGCCGTAGAGCCGGTGCCCGCGCGGGCTCGACATGAGTTCCGCCTCCTGCTCGTTGCGCATGTTCCCGCATTCGACGAGCACGGCCGGCCGCTCGGACAGGTTGAGGCCGGCGAGGTCGTCGCGCCCGTCGAGGCCGTCGCCGCCCACGTAGTCGGCCTTCGGCAGACCCGCGCGCGACAGGCTGGTGACCAGCGCGTTCGCCAGCCGGTGAGTGGGCTCGCCCTGCGCCGCGTTCAGCGGAGGGTGCGAGTAGATGACATGAAAGCCCCGTGCGTCGGCCGGTGCCCCGTCGGCGTGGATCGACACCACCGCCGCCGCACGTGTCCGGTTGCCGATGGCCGCCCGCTCGTCGACGCACGGGCCGACGCCGTCGTCCCCGTCGCGCGTCAGCACCACCCGCACACCCCGCGCCTCCAGCGTCTGCCGGGCTCGCTCGGCGACGGCGTAGTTGAAGGTGTGCTCCGGGTAGTCGTCGTCGCTGGCCGTGCCGGTGGTGTTGCACGGCTTGGTCTCCCCGCGGCCCGCCGGCACGCGCCTGTCGATCGCGTCGAGATGCTCGTCGTTGCCGCCGTTGTGGCCCGGATCCAGCACCACCACGGGTGCCCGTCCGTCCGGACCCGCCGTCGGCGCCACGGCGGAGGCCGTCGCCTCCTCCGTGGCGGACGGGTCGTCCCCCGAGCACCCGGTCGTCAGCAGGCCCAGAATCATCAGCATGACACCGGCACGACGCACGGCTCCACGTTGCCACACAGTCAGCGACTAGGCTGGCGGAGGAGTCAACAGCGACGAGGATCGGAAAAGCCAACATGGTGCAGCCCGGCGGCGGAATGCCCGACATGCAGCAGATCCTGCAGCAGGCCCAGAAGATGCAGGAGCAGCTGGTCACGGCCCAGGAGGAGCTCGCGGCGGCGGAGGTCACCGGGACCGCGGGCGGCGGCATGG
This sequence comes from Prauserella oleivorans, assembly GCF_042685745.1. Taxonomy (NCBI): domain Bacteria; kingdom Bacillati; phylum Actinomycetota; class Actinomycetes; order Pseudonocardiales; family Pseudonocardiaceae; genus Prauserella; species Prauserella oleivorans. Next base: position 1,296,702 of record NZ_JBHUNT010000001.1, read on the forward strand.
TGACCGCGACGGTCTCCGGAGGCATGGAGCTCAAGAGCCTCGACATCGACCCGAAGATCGTCGACCCGGACGACACCGAGACCCTGGCCGACCTCATCGTGGCCGCCGTCCGGGACGCCACGCACAACGCACAGAAACTCACCGAGGAGAAGCTGGGCCCGCTCGCCGGCGGCCTCGGCGGTGGGATGCCCGACCTCGGCAACCTCGGTCTGCCCGGACACTGACTTGTACGAAGGCGTCGTTCAGGACCTGATCGATGAACTCGGGCGGCTGCCCGGCATCGGTCCCAAGAGCGCGCAGCGCATCGCGTTCCACCTGCTTGCCGCGGACCCGGCCGACATCGGGCGGCTGCAGGACGTGCTCGGCAAGGTCAAGGAGGGCGTGCGTTTCTGCGAGATCTGCGGGAACGTCTCCGAGCAGGAGCAGTGCCGGATTTGCCGGGACGTGCGCCGGGACTCGTCGCTGATCTGCGTGGTGGAGGAACCCAAGGACGTGCTCGCGGTGGAGCGCACGCGGGAGTTCCGCGGGCGCTACCACGTCCTGGGCGGTGCGCTCGACCCGCTGTCGGGCATCGGTCCCGACCAGCTGCGGATCAAGGACCTCCTCTCGCGCATCGGCGCCGAGGAGGTCACCGAGGTCATCATCGCGACCGACCCGAACACCGAGGGCGAGGCCACCGCCACCTACCTGGTGCGGATGCTGCGGGACTTTCCGGGCCTGCGGGTCACGCGGCTGGCGTCCGGCCTGCCGATGGGCGGCGACCTCGAGTTCGCCGACGAGCTCACCCTCGGGCGGGCCCTCTCCGGTCGCCGCGCGCTCTGAGGCGACGCCGTGGACGCCGAGTTCGGCCGTCACGCCTCGCTGCTCGCCGACCGCGTACTCGCTGCCCAGCCGAAGCTCGGCGCGGTGCGGGTGCTCGCCATCGACGGCCCGTCCGGCTCCGGGAAGACCCGGCTCGCGGCGGCCGTCGTCGCCGAGCTGTCCGGCCGGGGCGTGGCCACCGCGCTCGTCGGCACCGACGACTTCGCCACCTGGGATGACCCGGTGGCGTGGTGGCCTCGGCTGCGTGCGGGCGTGCTCGACCGTCTCGCGCTGGGTGAGCCCGGTCGATACCGGCGCATGGACTGGTCCACCGGCACGCCCCGCCTCGGCGAGTGGGTCGACGTCGCCGTGCCGGAGGTACTGGTGATCGAGGGTGTCTCGGCCGGCCGCGCCTCGATGCGCCCGCGGCTGTCGGTGCTGTGCTGGATCGCCGACGATGATCCCGGCGCCCGGCTCGACCGGGCTGTGGCGCGGGACGGCGAGTGGTCCAGACCTCACCTACGCCGATGGCAACAGTTCGAGCACGGTTGGTTCACGGTGGATGACACTGCCGCACATGCCGATACCCCCGATTGGCCTAGTCCAGGCTGGCACAGGTCTAAGCCAACCGGTTGAATGTCACGGCAAGTAGCCGTTCTCGGGACATTTGGGAGTTTTTCACCCGTTAAGTAGCCCGATCGTAACCTCAGGACCTTAAGCAAACGCCCGCTAACCGCTAAGGTCTGCCACCATCTGCGCCCGGTCGGGCGTGACCGAACTGAATGTCCTCAAGGGGTGTGAACATGCTCCAAACGCGGGTGGCCCGGACGCGCCGCCTCGCCCTGATCGGGCTGGCTGGTGCGCTCGCGGTGTCCATGACTGCCTGTGCCTCCGAGCGCGGCAGCGGCGGCGAAGGCGGTGCGGGCAACGAGAACACGCTGGTGTTCGGCGCCGCAGGCGCACCGAAGAACTTCGACCCGATCTTCAACGACGACGGGGAGAGCTTCCGCCCGATCCGGCAGATGTACGAAACGCTCATCACGTACAAGCCGGGCACGGCCGACCTGCAGCCCGGGCTCGCCACCGAGTGGCGGCCGAGCGATGAGGGCAAGACCTGGACGTTCAAGCTGCGCGAGGGCGTCAAGTTCCACGACGGCACCGACTTCAACGCCGAGGCCGTCTGCTTCAACTTCGACCGCTGGTTCAACATGCCCAGCGCCGCGGCGCAGAGCCAGATGATCTACTACGGCGACGTCTTCGAGGGCTTCGCCAACAACCAGGGCGACGCCACCGGGCAGCCGGTCTACAAGTCGTGCGAGGCGCCCGACCCGACCACCGCGGTGCTGCACCTGAACAAGGCCAAGGGCGCGTTCCCGGACGCGTTCGGCCTCACGTCGCTGTCGATGTCGAGCCCGACGGCGCTGCAGAAGTACAAGGCCGACGACGTCAAGCAGAGCGGTGACTCGTTCAGCTACCCCGCCTACGCCAACGAGCACCCGACCGGCACGGGCCCGTACAAGTTCCAGTCCTACGACAAGGCGGCCGGCACCATCACCCTGGTCCGCAACGAGGACTACTGGGGCGAGAAGGCCAAGCTCGAGCGGATCATCTTCCGGATCATCCCGGACGAGAACGCCCGCAAGCAGGAGCTCACCTCCGGCCAGATCGACGGCTACGACCTGCCGAACCCGGCCGACTACCAGGCCCTGCGGGACGCGGGCGCGCAGGTGATGATCCGGCCGGTGTTCAACATCCTCTACCTGGGCATCAACCAGGCGAACAACCCGGCGCTCAAGGACGTGCGGGTGCGCAAGGCCATCGAGCACGCCATCAACAAGGAGCAGCTGGCCAAGAACGAGCTGCCCGAGGGCGCCAGTGCGCGTGACCAGTTCGTGCCGCAGGAGACCGACGGCTACACCGACCAGGTCGAGAAGCACAACTTCGACCCGAACCAGGCCAAGCAGCTGCTGCGGCAGGCGGGCGTGCAGAACCTCACGCTGAAGTTCTACGTGCCCACGGAGGTCAGCCGTCCGTACATGCCGAACCCGGTGGAGATCGCCGGCGCCATCGCCGACGACCTCAAGGCGGTCGGCATCAACGTCGAGATGGTGCAGCGGCCGTGGAATGGCGGCTTCAAGGATGACGTGCAGAAGGCGGGCAAGCACGACCTGCACCTGCTCGGCTGGACCGGTGACTACGGCGACGCCGGCAACTTCATCGGCACGTTCTTCGGCCGGGAGAAGGCGGAGTTCGGGTTCAACAACCCGGAGATCTTCAACGCGCTGTCCACCGCGGACGCCCAGGTCGACGAGGCGGCGCAGAAGAGGGCGTACGAGCAGGCGGCGGTCGCCATCTCGAAGTACGTGCCCGCGGTGCCGCTGACGTCGTCGCCGCCGGCGATCGTGGTGGGTGGCAACATCCAGGGTCTCGTACCGAGCCCGCTCACCGACGAGCGCTTCGCGACGGTCACCAAGGGCCAGCAGAGCTGATCGCCCATCTCACCCGAAGCCGGGCGGCAGCACGCAACGCCGTGCTGCCGCCCGGATCCATGGGCAAAGGCACGTAATTCATGCTCAGGTTCATCGTACGTCGGTTGCTGCAGGCGATACCGACGCTGTTCGTACTGTCCATTCTGGTCTTCGCGTGGTTGCGGCTGTTGCCGGGCGGCCCGGCGACGGCGCTACTGGGTGACAAGGCGACGCCCGAGAAGGTCGCCCAGATGAACGCGGTACTGGGACTGGACGAGCCGATCTTCGTCCAGTACTTCAAGTTCCTCGGGCGAGTGCTCACCGGCGACTTCGGCAACTCGCTCATCAGCGGCGACCCGGTGCTCGAGGAGGTCACCAGGGCGTTTCCCGCGACACTGGAGCTGTCGCTGGCGGCGCTGTTCCTCGCCGTCCTGTTCGGCATCCCGCTCGGTTACCTCGCTGCACGGTTCCACGGCCGGTTCCTCGACAACATGACCGTGGTGAGCACGCTCGTCGGCGTCGCCGTTCCGGTGTTCTTCCTCGGCTTCCTGCTCAAGTACATCTTCGCGCAGGAGCTGGCGTGGTTGCCGCCGTCGGGACGGCAGGACGTGCTCATCGACGCCACCCGCGTCACCGGAATCGCCACTTTGGACGGTCTGCTCACCGGCGAGTTCGACGCGACGTGGGACGCGGTCATCCACCTGATCCTGCCCGCGATCGCGCTCGCGAGCATCCCGTTCGCCGTGATCGTGCGGATCACGCGGGCGTCGGTGCTGGACGTGCAGGGCGAGGACTTCGTGCGCACGGCAGAGTCGAAGGGCCTCACCACGCCGGTGATCCGGCGCAGGCACGTGCTGCGCAACGCGCTGCTGCCCGTGTCCACCACGATCGGCCTGCAGACCGGGTTGTTGCTGGCGGGCGCGGTGCTGACGGAGAAGGTGTTCGTCTGGGGAGGTCTCGGCACGCTGCTCGAACAGGGCATCCAGCAACGTGACTATCCGCGGCTGCAGGCGCTGATCCTGCTGGCCGCCGGCGTGTACGTGCTGGTGAACCTGCTCGTCGACATCTCCTACGCAATCATCGATCCAAGGGTGCGGGTGCGATGACCATTCTTTCGACTCGCAAGGCCGAGAAGGTCGACGCGCTGGCCGAGGGTGGCACGAGCCTCGCCATGGACGCGTTCCGCCGGATGCTGCGCAGCCCGGTGGCGATCCTGGGTGCGTCCATTGTGGCGTTGTTCGTGCTGCTGGCGATCTTCGCGCCGTGGATCGCGCCGAAGGATCCCTTCATTCCGTATCCGGAGCTGCAGGCGGAGCTGACGCCGTCGCACATTCCGGGGCCGATGCCCGGGTTCGTGCTCGGCAGCGATCAGAACGGCTACGACTTCTTCTCGCGGCTGCTCGTCGGCGCGCAGCAGACGCTGATCGTCGGTGTGTTCGCGACGTTGATCGGCGTCGCGATCGGCATGGTGATCGGCGGGCTGGCCGGTGCGTTCGGCGGATGGGTCGACACCGTCCTCATGCGATTCACCGACATCATGCTGTCGATTCCGTCGCTGTTGCTGGCGATCTCGATCGCGGCGCTGCTACCGGGCAGCCAGTGGACGGTGATCATCGCGGTGGCGATGGTGGGCGTTCCGGTGTTCGCGCGGCTGTTGCGCGGCGCGATGATGGCGCAACGATCCAGTGACCACGTGCTGGCCGCGACCGCACTGGGCGTCAAACGCAGGACGATCGTGTTCAGGCACATGCTGCCGAACTCGGTCGGCCCGGTGATCGTGCAGGCGACACTCACGCTGGCGACGTCCATCATCGACGCGGCGGCGCTGTCGTTCCTGGGCCTGGGCGATTCGGACTGGCGGCGTGCCGAGTGGGGGCTGATGCTCGGCAACGCGCAGGATCTGTTGAGCGTCAAACCGGAACTGGCGTTTTACCCGGCGATCGCGATCATCATCGTGGCCCTGGGTTTCACACTGCTCGGCGAGTCGATGCGGGAAGCACTCGACCCGAAGAACAGGCGGTAGTGGGATGGCATTACTCGACGTCCGCGACCTCAGCGTCGTGTTCACGCGCAAGGGAACCCGCCCGTTCACCGCGGTCGACAAGGTCAGCTTCTCGGTGGAGCCGGGACAGACGGTCGGGCTCGTCGGCGAGTCGGGCAGCGGCAAGTCCGTGACATCGCTGGCGATCATGGGTCTGTTGCCCAAGCGGGGCGCGCGGGTGAGCGGTTCGGTGACCTTCGAGGACACCGACCTGCTCACGTTGTCCGACAAGCAGTTGCGCGACCGGCGGGGCCGCGATCTCGGCATGGTGTTCCAGGATCCGTTGTCGTCGCTGAATCCCGTCGTGTCGATCGGCTTGCAGCTCACCGAGGTGCTCGAACGGCATCGGGGCATGTCGCGCAAGGCGGCGCGGTCGGAGGCCGTGGAACTGCTGAGCCGGGTCGGTCTGCCCGACCCGCAGCGCAGGATCGGCGAGTACCCGCACCAGCTGTCCGGTGGCATGCGTCAGCGGGTGCTGATCGCGATCGCGCTCGCCTGCAAGCCGCGGTTGTTGATCGCCGACGAGCCGACCACCGCGCTCGACGTGACCATCCAGGCGCAGATTCTGGCGTTGCTGTCCGAACTCGTCTCCGAGACAGGCACCGCGTTGATCATGATCACGCACGATCTGGGCGTGGTGGCGGGCCTGTGCGACACGGTGAACGTGATGTATGGCGGGAAGATCGTGGAGCGGGCGGAGCGGCACGCGTTGTTCGCGCAGTCGCGGCACCCGTACACACACGGGCTGCTGGCCTCCATCCCGCGGCTGGACGTGCCGCGGGGTGAGAAACTGACGCCGATCACCGGATCGGTGGGGGACAACATCCCGTGGGAGCAGGGTTGCGCGTTCGCGCCACGGTGTCCCAACGCGACAGACGTGTGCTGGAGTGATCCTCCGGAACTCGCCGAGGACCGCGGCGGCATGCTGCGGTGCCACAACCCCGTGGAGATCGCCGTGCCGGAGGGAGCACGATGACCGACGACGCACTGGTGACCGTCGAGAACCTCGAGGTGCACTTCCCGATCAAGCGCGGGATCGTGCTGGAACGCACCGTCGGCCACGTGTACGCCGTGGACGGTGTGGACCTGAACATCCGGCGCGGGGAGACCTACGGCCTGGTCGGTGAGTCCGGCTGCGGCAAGACCACGCTCGGCCGGGGTCTGTTGCGGCTCGTGGAGCCGACGGGTGGGCGTGTGGTGTTCGACGACATCGACATGTCCACCCTCGAGGGCGAGCAACTGCGCAGGCTCCGCCGCCGCATGCAGATGATCTTCCAGGACCCGCTGTCCAGTCTGGACCCGCGGCAGTCGGTGGAGTCGATCCTCGTCGAGGGCATGCGTGCCCACGGCCTCGACAAGGGCCGGGAGTCGACCCGAGCACGATTGGTCGAGCTGCTGGAGGCCGTTGGGCTGTCGGAGAGCGCGCTGCGCAAGTATCCGCACGAGTTCTCGGGCGGGCAGCGGCAGCGCATCGGCATCGCGCGGGCGCTGGCGGTGGAGCCGGATCTGATCGTCGCGGACGAGCCGGTGTCCGCTCTGGACGTCTCGGTGCAGGCGCAGGTGCTGAACGTGCTCGAGGAACTGCAGGACCGGCTGGGGCTGACCTACCTCGTCATCGCCCACGATCTCGCCGTGGTGCGCCACATCTCGGACCGTATCGGCGTGATGTACCTGGGCTCGCTGGTGGAGGAGGCCGGCTCGGACGCCCTCTACGAGGAACCGCTGCACCCGTACACGAAGGCGCTGTTGTCGGCGATCCCGGTGCCGGATCCGGTGGTGGAGGACCGTCGCGAGCAGATCCTGCTGGCGGGCGACCTGCCGTCCCCGGCCGCGCCGCCTGCCGGGTGCCGGTTCCACACGCGTTGCCCGTGGCGGCAGGAGACCCGGTGTGATACCGAGCGGCCCGCGCTGCGGGAGGTCGGCTCCGGACACCGCGTGGCCTGCCACTACGCGGAGGACATCCTGGCCGGCCGGATCCAGCCGCACTCGGTGGAGCCGGAACTCGTGCACCCGGAGGCGGCAACCCCCTGACCCGGGCGCGTGTCCACCGTCTGGGTAGCCGTGTCTCCCGTTCGCGTAGCCGTGTCTGCTGTTCGCGTAGCCGTGTCTGCTGTTTCCGTCGCTGTGTCTGCCTCCTAGGGCACGGCAGCCGGGTCCGCCGCCCGCGCTTCGCGGCGAGCGGCCCGGGCTCGGCCGCCGACCGATCCGAGGAACACGCCACCCACCACGACGACGCTCGCGGCGATCTCGATCGGCGTGGGGCGTTCGTCCAGCACGACGAAGGCGAGGGTCAGGCCGACGATCGGTACGAGCAGGGAGAAGGGAGCCACCGTGCTGGCCGGGTTGCGGCGCATGAGCGTCGACCAGATACCGGCGCCGATCACGGTGCCGCAGGTCACCGTGTAGGCCAGGCCCGCGAGTGCGAGCACGCCTGTGTCGCTGCCCAACGTCGTGAGGCTCCGCCACTGCGCTCCCGGCCCTTCGAAGACCAACGACACGGCGAGCATCGGCAGCGGCGGCACGACCGACATCCACAGGGTCAGGTGCAGCGGGTTCGCCGGTTCGGCCTTGCGCAGGCACAGGTTGCCGACCGCCCAGCTCAGCGCGGCCAGCACGGTGAGGATCACGGGCAGCAGCGCCGCGTACTCGGCACGCTGCCACCCGATGGCGCACATGCCCGCGACGGCGCATGTGATGCCGACGACCTGCCAGCCCGTGAGTCGCTCACGCAGGAACACCGCACCCAGCACCACGGTGAACGGAGCCGACGCCTGCAGGACGAGGGACGCCAGACCGGTCGGCATGCCCTCCACCATGCCGATGAACAGGAAGCCGAACTGCAGCGTCCCGAAGCCCAGCCCGTACCCGATCAGCCAGCGCAGCTTCACCTTCGGCCACGGAACGAAGAGCATCGCCGGAATCGCGATGACGATGAACCGGAGCGCGCACGCGAACAGCGGAGGGAAGTGCTCGAGTGTGGCGTGGATCGCGAGGAAGTTGCAGCCCCACAGCAGGGCGGTGAACGCGGCCAGCAGTCGGTCCCGGATCGCCATGGAACCAGCTTGCGGCCCGGTGACCGTAAAGCACCAGCGAGATTGTTTTCAACGGCGTTGTAGCAATGCTTCACTATCACCATGGACATCGGCAGGTTGCGCACGTTGCGGGAGTTCGCCGACCGCGGCAGCGTGGTGGCCGCGGCCCGGGCGCTGCACTGCACGCCGTCGGCGGTCTCGCAGCAGCTGCGCGCGTTGCAGGCCGAGACCGGTGTCGCCCTGACCGAACCCGCCGGCCGTGGACTGCGGCTCACCGACGCGGGCCGGGCGCTCGTGGCCAGAGCCGACGAGGTCCTCGCGGCGCTCGAACGAGCCGAGGCTGAGCTCGATGCCTACCGCCATTCACCGCGCGGGCGCGTCCGGCTCGCGCTCTTCCCGTCGGCCGCCCTCATGCTGCTGCCAGGCCTGCTGGCCCGGTTCGCCGAGTGCGAAGGACTCGACGTCGACGTCCGGGATGTCGACATGGTGCCGTCCGAGGTACCCGGCCTGCTGGCCGACTTCGACATCGTGGTGGCTCACCGCGACGAGCACGCAGTGTCCTTCACGTCCGAGCGGCTGCGGGTGGTGCCGCTGCTGCGGGAGCCGTTGGATGTCGCACTCCCGCCAGGCCACCCGCTCGGCACCCGGGAGCACGTCGAGCTCGCCGAACTCGCCGCGGAGCCGTGGATCAGCGTGGACGTCGGCTTCCCGGTCGACGACGTGCTGCGGTCGCTGGCCGCCCGCACCGATGTGCGTCCACGGGTGGTGCTCCGGTTCAACGACTTCCGGATCACCGAGTCCCTGGTCGCGGCCGGGCATGGCATCGCATTGCTGCCGCGCTACACGATGGACACGACGAAGGTGCTGCGCCGCCCCCTGGCTGGGATCCGCGCAGCGCGTCACGTCGAGGCGGTGCTGCGTGCGGGTGGTCCGGTGCGTCCGGCGGTGTCGGCGGTGCTCGACGCCGTGCGTGCCGAGGCGGCGGAAATCGGTGCGGAAACCATGTCATGACCTGACAGGGTTCGCCGCCACCGTGGCGGTATGACAACCGATGTGACAGGCAGTTTGGCCGGCAAGGTGGCGTTGGTGGCGGGCGGAACTCGGGGTGCGAGCCGCGCGATCGCCGTCGAGCTGGGCCGGCGTGGGGCGTTCGTCTACGTCACGGGCCGGACGTCCGGGCAGCGACGTTCCGAAGTGGACCGTCCGGAGACGATCGAGGGGACCGTCGCGCGGATCACGGCCGCGGGTGGTCGCGGGGAGGCGGTCCGGGTCGATCACCTGGATCCCGAGCAGGTGCGTGGACTCGCCGAACGTATCGACGCCGAACAGGGCCGGCTCGACATCCTCGTCGACGGCGTGTGGGGCGGCGACATGCACCTCGAGTGGGGCAAGCCCGTGTGGGAGCACTCGCTGGAGGCGTCCCTGCGCATAATCCGTCTCGGGATCGACGCGCACATCGTCACCAGCCACCACCTGCTGCCGCTGGTGATCCGTCAGCCGGGCGGGCTCGTGGTCGACATGACCGACGGCACCGCCGAGTACAACGCCGAGTTCCGCAAGGGCACGTCGTTGGCGTTCTACGTCGCCAAGGCGGCCGCGCACCACCTGGCGCTGGCGCAGGCGTACGAGCTCGGCCCGCACGGCTGCACCGCCGTCGCCATGACGCCGGGGTGGCTTCGGTCGGAAGCGATGCTCGACATCTTCGGCGTCACCGAGGAGAACTGGCGCGACGCGATCAAGGAGGAGCCGTACTTCGCGATCTCGGAATCGCCGGTGTACGTGGGCAGGGCGGTCGCGGCACTCGCGGCGGACCCGGACCACAAGCGGTTCTCCGGGCAGACGCTGAACAGCGGGCAGCTGGCGCAGATCTACGGGTTCACCGACGTCGACGGCAGCCGTCCCGATGGTTGGCGCTACGTCGTGGAGGTGCAGGACCGCGGGGGTCCGCCGGACACGAGCGGGTACCGCTGAGGTTGTCGGCCCGGCGTGGGCGGGTGCACGCTCGACTGAGTGAGGGCCTGCGCCGACGGGTCGCGCGTCTGTTCCGGTGAGGCGTCGTCAGGACGTCGGTCGACTGTGCCCGACAACCAGACAGCACGGAGGACACCATGACGACCACGCCGAAAAACGCGCGGCCCGGCCGCCCGCCCGTCGTCGACCTGGCCACCTGGCAGGCAGCTCGGGACGAGCTGCTGGTCCGCGAGAAGGCCCACACCCGCGAGGGCGATGCGCTCGCCGCGGCCCGTCGCCGGCTGCCGATGGTGGAGTTCGACGGGACCGTCGAGGTCGTGGGACCCGGCGGTCCCGTCCCGTTCCTCGACCTGTTCCAAGGCCGCGACGAGCTCGTGGTCTACAAGCACATGTGGTACGACGGCGCGCCGCCCCAGGGCCAATGCGAGGGCTGCACCTACTTGACCTGGCACCTGAAGGACGCCGTCTACCTCAACGCCCGCGGCGTCTCGTTCGCCATCGTCACCACCGGCCGGTGGGACGAGGTGGCCTCCTACGTCGAATTCATGGGCTACACCCAGCCCTGGTACTCGGTGCGCGATGTGGCCGAGCCGGTCGGCGGCGCCATGGGATACCTGACTTCCTTCCTGCGCGACGGCGACCGAACGTTTCTCACCTACTCGACGACGGGCCGTGGCAACGAGCCGTTCGCGGGAACCTTCGGCCTGCTCGACAGGACGCCTTACGGCCGCGGCGAGGCGTGGGAGGACAAGTCGGAGGGCTGGCCGGAGGGCCACCACGCGTGCTGGTACTGGCGCACGGATGCGGACGGGAACAGCACCTGGGGCCCGACCAGCAGGCCGGTGCCGCAGTGGACCCGCCCCGGCGCGACCCCCGTGGAGACCCTCGGCCGGCATGGGCCCTACCACTGACGCTCCTGTCGCCGACGGCGTCGGCACCAGGTGTGCCGGGGTCGTCCGGGACCGCCGGCTCAGGCCGCCGGAATTGTCGGCGTGCGGCGGTAATGTGAAATCAGGGGCGCCCCTGGGTGGCGCGAACGGGCATCTCGCGCCACTGCAGGCAGAGCCTGCCCACCGCCATCCGCCGACGGGCGCCACAACCATGGCGCCCGACGCGGGATGCCGTGACGACCGCCGTGCCGGTCTACGTGGCGTCGGCGTGCCGTTCGGCCATCCGCCGAGTGAGCCCGGCGAACGCCGCGCGCACGGACGGCGGGCCCAGCACCTCCACGTCGAGGCCGAGTCCCAGCAGCTGGTGAGCGGCGATGTCCGGTTCCTCGAGCGCGAGGTGCACCTCCACCCAGCCGTCCGCATCGGGGGGACCCGCTTCGGCGAGCGCCGCGAGCGCGAGGTCCGCGTCGAGCAGCTGCGGAAGCAGCCTGGCCCCGGACGGGCTCAGCCGCACCCGCACCTGCTCCCGGTACAGCGAGCGCTCGAACCGCGCCGACGACCGTTGCCACCAGCTCGCCAGATCGAAATCCGTCGGCCGCTGGAACGTCTCGTCCAGCTCCGCCGACGACTCGACGCGGCTGACCCTATACGTCCGCGTCGATGTGCCCGCTCGCGCCACGAGGTACCACACGCCCGCCTTGAGAACGAGCCCCAACGGGTCGAGCACCCGCTGCACACTGCCGTCACCACGCCGGTACCTGATCCGGAGCCGCCGTTGCTCCCAGACCGCCCGCGCCAGTGTCGCCAGGTGCTCGGCGTCCTCCTCTCGCCGGAACCATCCCGGTGCGTCCAGATGGAACCGTTGCGCGAGGTGCTGCGCCTGATCCCGCAACGGCGCCGGCAGGGTGGCCGACACCTTCGCGTGCGCGGCGGACACGGCGGTGCCGAGCCCGAGCTCGGCCAGCGCCCGCGGCACACCCATCGCGAAGATGGCCACCGCCTCGCGCGAGGTCAGTCCGTCGAGCCGCGTGCGCCAGCCCTCGACGAGCCGGACGCCGCCATGCCGGCCCGGCTCCGTCCACAGTGGTACGCCCGCCGCCTGCAGCGCGGCGAGGTCGCGGTGCATGGTCCGCTCGGAAACCTCGAGCGCCTTCGCCAGCTCCGGCACCGTCGCGCTACGCCGGCTTTGCAGGGTGAACAACAGGGCCACCAGACGTTCCGCGCGCATACCGCAGATCATGCCCGGTACGGCGGCGGAACACCGTCGTGGTGGCCAAGCTCAGCACGGCCGCCACCACCAGCGACACGAGCAGGCTCACCAACGGCTCCCGCACCAGCGATCCGCCGACGTAGCCCAGCAGCGCGGCGTAGCTGCACCAGACAGTCACGCCGATCAGCGACGCGGTCACGAACACCGGCCGCCGCCAGCCCAGTGCACCCGCCAGCAGCGATCCGCCCATGCCGCCGGCGGGCAACCACCGGGCGATGACGAGCGCCGCCACCGGCCTGCGTTCCAGCCGCACGGCGAGCCAGTCGACCGTGCGGGTCGCCGACGGCCGGGCGCGCAGCCGGTCGAGCGTTCCCGATCCGCGGCGTCCGGCCACATAGAGCGCGTAGTCACAAATCAGGCAGCCCGCTATGGCGACGGCAACGGGCGCCACCAACGGAGCGTCCTGTGCCGCCGCCACCACGCCGACCCCGACGAGCGCCAGCTCGGTCGGCGCGAACGGGATCACCGCGATCGCGAACAGGCCGAGTAGCTGGAGTGTCGTGACGTCCACGCTTCCAACAACGAATGCCGACCTGAGAGCTTTTCAGCCGGCCGCGCCAGCTGGTTCCGTCCGCTGACGGCCGACACGGCGACGGGAGCGGCGGACACGGCGACGGGAGCGGCGGACACGGCGACCGGAGCGGCCGACACGGCGACGCGGGCGGCCGCTCACCGCGACCGCCCGCGTCAACACCGCGCCAACCCCGCCAACCCCGGCAACACCGGGCCGGCGTCGGACCTGCCTACCGGTGCGCGCGGTTCACGGCCGAGACGACGGCCCGCAGCGAGGCGGTGACGATCGACGGGTCGATGCCGACACCCCAGTAGACCTTGTCGTCGATGCCGCACTCGATGTACGACGCCGCCTTCGAGTCGTCGCCGGGCGTGAGCGTGTGCTCGCTGTAGTCCAGCAGCCGCAGGTCGAAACCGACGGTGCTCAGCGCGTCGAAGAACGCCGCGATCGGACCGTTGCCGCGGCCGGTGATCTCGTGCTCCTCGCCGTCGAGCCGGATCGTGGCCTGCAGGTCGTACTGGCCGTTGGCCGTCACCTTCTGCTGGATCAGCTCCAGCGGCGTACGCGGCTCCAGGTACTCGCGGGCGAAGGCGTTCCACATCGTCTCCGGGTCCACCTCGCCGCCCTCGGAGTCGGTGTAGTGCTGGATGGTCTGCGAGAACTCGATCTGCAGCCGCCGCGGCAGGTCCAGCTGGTGCTCGGTCTTCATGATGTAGGCGATGCCGCCCTTGCCCGACTGCGAGTTGACGCGGATCACGGCCTCGTAGGTGCGGCCGACGTCCTTCGGGTCGATGGGCAGGTACGGAACCTCCCACGGGAACTCGTCCACCGGCACGCCCGCCTTCTCGGCCGCCGCGTGCAGGGCGTCGAAACCCTTGTTGATCGCGTCCTGGTGGCTGCCCGAGAACGCCGTGAACACCAGGTCGCCGCCCCACGGGCTGCGTTCCGGTACCGGCAGCTGGTTGCAGTACTCGACCGTCCGCTTGATCTCGTCCATGTCCGAGAAGTCGATCTGCGGGTCGATGCCCTGGCTGAACAGGTTCATGCCGAGCGCGACGAGGTCGACGTTGCCGGTGCGCTCACCGTTGCCGAACAGGCAGCCCTCGATCCGGTCGGCACCCGCCTGGTACCCCAGCTCGGCGGCGGCGATGCCGGTGCCGCGGTCGTTGTGCGGGTGCAGCGACAAGATCACCGAGTCGCGACGGTCGAGGTTGCGCCCCATCCACTCGATGGAGTCGGCGTAGACGTTCGGCGTCGCCATCTCGACGGTCGCAGGCAGGTTCAGGATCACCGGCCGCTCCGGAGTCGGCTGCCAGATGTCGGTGACGGCGTTGCACACCTCGGCGGCGTAGGACAGCTCCGTGCCGGTGTAGGACTCCGGCGAGTACTGGAACCGGAAGTCGGTCTCCGAGTACTTCGACGCGTACTCGGTCACCAGCTCCGCGGCCTGCAGGGCGATCTTCTTGATGCCCTCGCGCTCCTCGCGGAACACGACCCGCCGCTGCAGGATCGACGTCGAGTTGTAGATGTGCACGATCGCCCGGGGTGCGCCCTCGAGCGCCTGGAACGTGCGCTCGATCAGCTCGGGCCTGCACTGCGTCAGCACCTGGATGTGGACGTCGTCGGGGATGGCGCCGTCCTCGATGATCTCGCGGACGAAGTCGTAGTCGGTCTGGCTGGCCGCGGGGAAGCCGACCTCGATCTCCTTGTAGCCCATGCGCACCAGCAGGTCGAAGAACTTGCGCTTGCGGGCGGGGGACATCGGGTCGATCAGCGCCTGGTTGCCGTCGCGGAGGTCGACGGCGCACCACAGCGGGGCGCGCTCGATGCGCTTGTCCGGCCACGTGCGGTCCGGCAGCTGGATGTCCTCGACCAGGCGGTACCAGGGCTGGTAGCGGTGATACGGCATCGACGAGCCGCGCTGCGGGTTCCACGACGGCTGGTCGGCGGGCGCGGGACGGGAAGGCGTGCGGATGCGGCTCGTGGACGGAACCTGAGGATCGGACGTGCTCATGTCAGAGAATGCTCCTGCTCGCTGTAGGTAGGGCTCGGTCTACGACCGGCGGCACCACGAAGCCCCGCGACGGGGAGCCGGTCTGATCAGGCCCCGTCGCGGCAGCGAAGCAGAAGAGCACGTGCCACGCCGGTCACCTTAACCCAGGACCTGATCAGGGAGGGAGGCCGGGCCCGACATCGAAATGTTACCGGCGACCGTTTTCGCTGGTTACTGGTCCGTAGCAATCAGCCGCACGACGTGCGAAACTTCGAGCCATGGGTGAGCACGCCGACAAGAATGCGCCGGGCAGCGAGGCCACGGACGCCACGCAGGCGATCGTGCCCGGAGGTTCCGTGTCGACCTACCAGAACTCGGACAACACCGACGAACCGAAGCCCAAGCCGCGGCGATCGGTGGACTGGAAGGCCGTCAAGGATCAGGTCGTCGGCCTGCTGGCGGGCATCGTCCGCTGGCTCGGGCTGATCTTCGCGCTGATCCTCGTGCTGCACATCGTCTTCGTGATCGGTGAGGCGAACGCGGAGAACAGCATCGTGTCGTGGGCCGCGGACTGGTCCGACGGGCTCGCACTCGGCTTCCACGATCTGTTCCAGCCCAGCGATCCGAAGCTGTCGGTGCTGGTCAACTACGGCATTGCCGCGATCTTCTGGCTCGTGGCGTCCTCCATCGCCGCCCGGATCATCCGCCGGGTCGGGGGTGTCACGGTCTGACACCGGCGATCTGACACCGGCGAGAGGCGAGCCCGGCGCGGGAGGAGACGAGCGGGTGGTCCGACCCGAGCGCGACGTGCCGGGACCTCCACCCGGTTCGCCGCACGACCTCGCCGGCCTGGCGCCCACCGACGCCAGGTGGCGGGCGGCGCGGAAGATCGTCGCTCACGAGGACGCCTCGAGGCCAAGCGCGACGACATCCTTGTCCGCTCCGGATTCCGGGAACGCGTCGAGGACCTGATGCGCACCCGGTGGGGCGAGCCGGTCATCGTGCTCCGCCTCGCCGACCCCGGCCGCTTGGGTTTCGACGTTCCGGGCAGGCGCAACGACGGGACGGTCCGCGGGAGGAAACTCGTCCGGCACTTCTTCGTGTACATCGGCCGCGGTATCCGGGTGGCGGTCCTGGCCGTGCTGTGGGTCATGAGCGGCGGTGCGGGCGGAGGTGGCGGGTCGAGTCGTGGCGGAAGGCGGCGCCGGCTGTTCGACAAGGAGATCCGAGTTCGGGGACTCGAGAACGCGATGGTGCTCGACCTGGTCGACCGGCTCAGGTCCGCCAAGGGGCCGTGGCTGGTGTGCTCGCCGAGGCGGCTCGCGGTCGTGGACACCGGCTCGACGATCACCGACCCGGCCGGGGCGCCCCGGCCAAAGGTCATCTGGGAGGCCGGCCCGGCGCGGGTCCCGGCGATCAGCTTCGCCACCCGCACCATCACCTGGCCCGACGGCTCGACGTTCACCTTCCCGCTGCACGGCCGCACCGAGGAGCAGCACCTTCGCCGGTACCACGAGTTCCCCGACACCGTCGACTGGAACGGCGGGCGTGACGTCGCGGGCTAGAACGCGGCGCTTCCCCAGTCCCGCATCGCGAACTCGCTCAGCGGCAGGCGCTTGCGCGGGGCGGTCTCCCGGTCGATGTCGCGAGGCTCGCCCAGCACCTCCGGCTCCGCGAGCACCCCGACCGCGATGGCCACCACCGGGCGCACCTCGTCCGGCACGGCGAACTCGCGGCGCACGGCATCGGCGTCGAAACCCGCCATCTGGTGCGCCACCAGCCCCTCGGCGACGGCCTGCAGCACCAGGTTCTCCGCCGCGAGGCCCACGCCGTACTCGGCGTAGGGAATGTCGCCCTTCTCGTTGCGCGTGAGGGCCAGGCCGACCAGGAGGGCGCCGGCGCGATGCGCCCACGACTGGTTGCGCGTCGTCAGCGTGCCGAGGATGCGCCGGTAGGTCTCGTCGCCGCGCAGGCCGGCCAGGAACCGGGCGGGCTGGGTGTTGCCGAACGAGGGCGCCCAGCGGGCCGCTTCGAGTAACGCACGTAACTGTCGCGGTGTGACCTCGGCCATGGAATCGAGGGCGCGCGGGCTCCATCGGCGAGCGATCAATTCGTGCACGGGAACACTTGTTTCCGCCTGCTTGTCACTCATTCGATCACTGTATGACGACTGTATACAGCAGGTCGGGGCGGTGCGAGGCATCACAATGAAAGATGTCGGAGCGACCTGACCCCGGTACCCTGATTCGGACGGTATGGAGCGGGACCCTTTGCGACAAGGCCGCGGAGATGCCCCTGCTCCGGCGAGGAGGTTCGGCCAAAGTGGCGCTCGTAGTCCAGAAGTACGGCGGTTCGTCGCTGGAGAGCGCAGACCGGATCAAGCGCGTTGCCGAGCGCATCGTTGCCACGAAGAAGGCGGGCAACGAGGTCGTCGTGGTGTGCTCCGCGATGGGAGACACTACGGACGAGCTGCTCGATCTCGCGGAACAGGTGAACCCGGTTCCGCCCGAACGCGAGATGGACATGCTGCTCACCGCGGGAGAGCGGATCTCCAACGCGCTTGTCGCGATGGCGATCTCGGCGCAGGGTGCCGAGGCGTGGTCGTTCACCGGTTCGCAGGCGGGTGTCGTCACGACGTCCGTGCACGGAAACGCCCGGATCATCGATGTCACCCCGAGCCGGGTGACCGAGGCGCTCGAGCAGGGCTACATCGCCCTGGTCGCGGGATTCCAGGGCGTTTCACAGGACACCAAGGACATCACCACGCTCGGCCGGGGTGGCTCGGACACCACCGCCGTGGCGCTCGCCGCGGCGCTGAAGGCGGACGTGTGCGAGATCTACTCCGATGTGGACGGTGTGTACACCGCGGACCCGCGGATCGTGTCCAACGCGCGCAAGCTCGACACCGTGCCGTACGAGGAGATGCTCGAGCTCGCGGCGAGCGGCTCGAAGATCCTGCACCTGCGCTCGGTCGAGTACGCCCGTCGGTACGGCGTGCCGATCAGCGTCCGCTCGTCCTACAGCGACAAGCCGGGCACGACCGTGGCCGGCTCGATTGAGGAGATCCCCGTGGAACAAGCGTTGATCACCGGTGTGGCCCACGACCGGTCGGAGGCCAAGATCACGGTCACCGGGGTGCCCGACCACGCGGGCGCGGCAGGCCGCATCTTCCGCGCGGTCGCCGACGCCGAGATCGACATCGACATGGTGTTGCAGAACGTCTCCAACACCGAGGGCCGCACGGACATCACGTTCACGCTCTCGAAGGCCAACGGCCCGAAGGCGGTGAGCGAGCTGGAGCGGCTCAAGCCCGAGCTGGGCCTCACCGCCGTGCTCTACGACGACCACGTCGGCAAGGTGTCCCTTGTCGGCGCGGGAATGCGCTCCCACCCCGGCGTCACGGCGACCTTCTGCGAGGCGCTGGCCAAGGCGGGCGTGAACATCGAGATCATCAACACCTCCGAGATCCGGATCTCGGTGTTGATCAGGGACGCGCAGCTCGACGACGCCGTGCGCGCGATCCACGAGGCATTCGAACTCGGCGGCGACGAAGAAGCCGTCGTCTACGCGGGGAGTGGTCGCTGACATGGCACCCACACTGGCTCTGGTCGGTGCGACCGGTGCGGTCGGCACCGTGATGATCGACATCATCAACGGCCGCGACAGCGTGCCGTGGGGCGAGATCCGGCTGATCGCCTCGGCGCGGTCGGCGGGTAAGAAGATCACGGTCCGCGGCGAGGAGCTGACGGTCGTCGAGCTCACCCCGGAGGCCTTCGACGGCGTGGACGTCGCGATGTTCGACGTGCCCGACGAGGTCTCCGCCGAGTGGGCGCCGGTCGCGGCCGCCCGCGGCGCCGTCGCCGTCGACAACTCCGGTGCCTTCCGGCTGGACGACGACGTGCCGCTCGTGGTGCCCGAGGTCAACGCCGACAAGGTGACCGAGCGGCCCAAGGGCATCATCGCCAACCCGAACTGCACGACGCTGTCCATGATGGCCGCGCTCGGCGCGCTGCACCGCGAGTTCCAGCTGACCGAACTCGTGGTCGCCTCGTACCAGGCCGCATCCGGTGCGGGCCAGGGCGGCATCGACCGGCTCCACGCCGAGCTCGAAGCCGTGGCAGGCAAGGGACTCGGCGCGAAGGCCGGCGACGTGCGCGCGGCACTCGAAGCCGCGGGCCTGCCGCTGGCGGACACCCCGTTCGCCGGGACGCCGCTGGCACTCAACGTGGTGCCGTCCGCGGGCTCCTACAAGGGCGACGGCTGGTTCTCCGAGGAACTGAAGGTGCGCAACGAGTCGCGCAAGATCCTCGGCATCCCGGAGCTGAAGGTGTCGGCCACCTGCGTGCGCGTTCCGGTGGTCACCACGCACTCGCTGGCGGTGCACGCCACGTTCGCGCGTGAGGTGACGGTCGAGGCCGCGCACAAGGTCTTCGAGGCCCAGCCGTCGATCGTGCTCATGGACGACCCGGAGAAGGGCGAGTTCCCGTCGCCGGCCGAGGTCGTGGGCGCGGACCCGACGTACGTGGGCCGGGTGCGTCAGGCGCTGGACTTCCCGAACACGCTGGACTTCTTCGTGTGCGGCGACAACCTGCGCAAGGGCGCGGCCCTCAACACCTACGAGATCGCCGAGCAGGTCGCCTCGACCCTCGGCTGAGGACCGCTGACGAGAAGGCCGCCCAATCCCGCGGTGGGCGGCCTTCTCATTGTCTCGGGCCTGCGCGCCCAACTCGTCGGCCGTGCGCTGGGCGGCGTTCTTCTCGGCGTTGAGCTGCCGCACCAGCTCCTCGGCCAAGGTCAGCTGTGCCTGCGCGTCGGCCAGCGCGGTGTGCGCCTGCTCGAGGGCGGTCCGGGTCCCGTCGACGACGTCCTGCTGGGCGGCGAGGTTGTTCTGGTGCTCGACCTGCTCCTTGGGATACCAGTCCGTGGCCTTCTTGGCCTCTTCCTCTCAGGACGGGCTTGCCCCGGCGAGGGGCCTTGGCGGCGGAGTGGTTGATCACTCTGAACTCCTCATCGTGGATCTTCGCGGTACCGGTACAGCGAGATCGACAACGTTGCGTAGTCGTCACCAAGGTCAACTTCACCGGTAAGCAGGAAAAACGCAGTCAGCGAGCCGGGTCGATATAACGGAAAGTAGCGAACATGGTGTACCGATAGGACGGCAGACGCTGACCACGTGACCCGGTAGGTTTCGCGATCATGTGGAAGAGGTGCGCGCCTGCCGCGCTGGGACTGTTGCTGCTGACCGGATGCTCCGAGGTGAACGAAGCCGTGGACGGGGTGAACGCGGCCGCCGGAAAGGCGAGTGTGTGCAGCGAGGCGCTGGGGCTCGCGCAGCTGAACCCGAACGCCGACCCGGAGCAGGTGAAGGCGTCGGCGGAGGAGAAGGCGAACCGGCTCCGCGAGCTGGCCGGGCAGGTCGCCGAACAGGACGTGCGCCAGACACTGCAGACGATGGCCGACGGCTACGTCGAGCTCGAACAGCAGCGGGTGGACAACCTGCGCAACTTCAACACTTGGCTGCAGCGCAATCTCCAGAACCTGGAGCGCCTGCGCCAGGCCTGCCTCTAACCGGCTTCGGCGACGGCGACCCGGTGCCGCACCGGTCGCCGTCGCAACGCCCAGCCCGCCGCGGCGAAGACGAGCCCGCCCAGCCCCGCGGCGACGAAGCCCCAGCCGGGCGAGGCGTGATCCATCACGAACCCCACCACCGGGCTGCCCAGCGCCAGGCCGAGCCGGGTCGCCGAATCCTGCAAGCCCATCGCCTCGCCCCGCACCACGGGCGGCGCGAGGTGGCTGACGGCCTCGGTCGTCGCCGCGAGCGTCGGCGCGCACACGAGGTTCGCCGGCACCAGCACGAGTGCCAGCAGCCACCACGGACCGGCGACGACTGCAGCCGGGATGGTGAGCACCGCGAGCGCCACCATCAACGTCAGCTGTGAGGCCGAGCGCGATGCCGTGCCGTGCACCACGCCGCCGAGTAGCGACGCCAGGCACATGACGGCGATCACGACGCCCGTCCAGCTCACCTCACCGGACGTCCGCAAGACCGCCAGCGCCGCCAGCTCCATGCCCACCAGGACGAACAGCGCACCCATTGCCACGAGCAAGGTCGCCAGCATCCGCGAGTCCAGCCACGACCGGATCGGCGGCCGCACCGGGTCGCGCATGCCGAGTTCATCCGCCGTGCGGATCGGCGGGTTCACCGCGTACAGCGCCGCCGAGCACAGCCCGAACGCCACGCCGATGCCCGTGAGCGCCGCCGTCGACGACACCTGCGTACTGACGAAGATGCCCAGCGCCGGACCCGTCATGAACGCCGCCTCGACCATGATCGAGTCGAGGGAGAAGGCCGTGCGCCGCTGCGCCGGCGGGACGAGGGCTGTCACCACCTGCCGCGCGATCGGGCTCACCGGCAGCATCAGCGCACCGGCGGGCAGCGCCGCCGCGAGCAGCAGCGGGTAGGGCAGGTGCGGGGCGGCGACCCAGAACAACGCCGACACGAGACCGCAGGCGGCCACCACGGGACGCAGGCCGTGCCGGTCGATCGTGCGGCCGAGCAGCGGTGCGGCGAGCGCTGTTCCCGCCGTGGTGGCGGTGCCGACGAGCCCGGCGGCGCCGTAGCCGCGGCCCAGCCCGCTGACCACGTGCAGGGTGAGCGTGATGCCCGTCGCCGTCATCGGAAGGCGGGCGAGCGCGGCCAGCAGAACCGAGGCCGGCATGCCCGGGATGCGCAGAACGTCCAGGTAGGGGCGAAGCGGCACACTTCGACGTAACCCCAAGCTGGTACGCCCGTGCAACTTGTTTTTCAACACGGTGTCACCGCTGTGCGTCTGCGAGGTGCCACGGCCACCGGTCGCGCTCGTCCGTAAGCCGGGTGGGTCACCCGCGACCGGGTGAAAGCGGGCCGCCCACCCCGAGAAGGCCGGTTCGAGGGACACCGAACGGGTCATCGGGCGACCCCGACCGCCCTCGGTGACCGACTTCTCCCTCGCGGCGGGGGCTTGCGGAGCCAGCGCAAGGGGTTCCGGGTGACCTGATGTCGCGGACTTCCGCGTGGGACGGGCACAGCAGGTGAACCGGCCACACCGCAGCCGCTCCGCTTCGCGCTGTGCCGGGGCGGGGCGGTTGGTACGGCTTGGATGTTCGTTGCTTCCCCAGGCCAGGAGGTTGGCACATGAAGTCCGGATTCGTTCGCGCGGTCGTCGCGCTGGTGGCGGGGGCGCTGTTGGCGGTCGCCGCGCCGGGGCTGGCGGCCGCGACCCCCGCCGACGGCGGCGGCAAGGGTTCCTCCAGCACCGAGGCTGTCGGTCAGCGCCTGCTGGAGTTGCGCGACCAGCTCACGACGGTCGCCTACAACGGCGACGTGCAGGGCACCAGGCACACGCTCGCCGAGCTCGACCCGGTGCTCGCCGACCTGGCGGGCGGCGCCGTCAAGGTGCGGTCGGAGGCCCGCAACCAGGCCGCGGTGGCGAAGGGCCAGCAGGAGGAGGTCAGCGCCGTGCTCGCCGACCCGTCGGCCAAGCCGAGGACGTACTCGGACGAAGGCAGGCAGCTGCCGCCCCTGCCCGACCCGCTGACGATGGTGAACGGACTGCTGCAGTCGCTCCTGCAGACTCTGCAGGGCCTGCTGTCCTCGCTGCTCGGCCAGGTCCCGGCGCCGCCGGTGCCTGTTCCGGCGCCATAACCCGAGACCCGGGCCGAAACCCGGCGCGGCCTGGTGCCGCGCCGGGTTTCGCCTGTTCAGGCCTTCAAGCTCAGCCCCACCCGCAAAGCGCCCGCCGCCTCGGCCGTCGCCTCACGGAACCGCGTGCCGATGCCGAGGAAGTTGACGTAGCCGTGGATGAGGTCCTCGTGCCTGCTCAGCGCCACCGGAACGCCGGCGGCCTCGAGCTTCGCGGCGTACGCCTCGCCCTCGTCGCGCAGCGGGTCGAACCCCGCGGTGGCGATGTAGGCGGGCGGCAGTCCGGAGAGGTCGTCGGCGAGCAGCGGCGAGAGCCTCGGGTCGGCCCGATCGACGCCGGCCGGCGCGTACTGGTCGAGGAACCACGTCATGTGCTCGTCGACGAGGAAGAAGCCGTTGCCGAACAGCTCGCGGGAGCGGCGCCGCGTGGTGGCGTCCGTGCCGGGGTAGATCAGCAGCTGGAAGGTCGGCGCCGGCCCGCCGCGCCTGGTCGCCTGCTGCGCGGTGACCGCCGCGAGGTTGCCGCCCGCGCTGTCCCCGCCGACGGCGATGCGGGCGGGGTCGGCGCCGAGATCGGCGGCTTTGGCGTGGGCGTAGTCGAACGCGGCGAGCGCGTCCTCCGGCGCCGCGGGGAACGGGTTTTCGGGTGCTAGCCGGTACTCCACCGACAGCACGCGGACCCCGGCGTGTTTGGCCAGGTACCGGGCGGTGTTGTCGTGGCTGGCGCGCGTGCCGACGACCCAGCCGCCGCCGTGGTAGTAGACGAGCAGACCGGATCCCGTCGGCAGCCCGCGCGGGGTGTACAGCGTCGCAGGCACCTCGCCGTGCTCGGCGGGAATCGACACCTCCCGCGTGTCGACCGGCTGAATGGGCTTGCCGCTCACCAGGTGCCGGCTGCCGTCCAGAGCCTTGCGCGACCGTTCCACGGAGTACTCCCGGTCGACCAGTGATGCTCCGGTGAGCTGCTGCAACCGCAGCAACAGCTGCGCGTCGAGCGCGAGCTCCTGGCCGTCGACGCGGATGGGCCTGCCCGCGATGAGCCGCCGCACCGGCTTGGGCAGCCAGTACAGCATCTGCGCGGCCGCGGCTTGGGCACGGACCTGGAGCGGAATCGCCATTGTTCCTCCTGTCTGCTCTGACCGTGCCGAGGTTACTAACGGGTAGCAAGCGGCGCCAGGTGTGACATGGCCGATGTCGTGTCGATCAGCCTGGTCCTCCACTTAACTGGAAGGCTTAGCCTCGGGGGGTGACTTCCACGCGTGCGATCAAGGTGCTCGGAATCGGTGGCTCACTACGCGACGGCTCGCAGTCCGAACGCGCGTTGCACGTGGCGCTGCGTGCCGCCGAGGACGCCGGCGCGGAGGTCAGCGCCATCACCGGCAGCGCGCTGACGTTGCCGTTCTACGACGCGGGCATCCCCGACCGCACGCCGCAGGCTCGCGAACTCGTGGAGGCCGTGCGCCAGGCCGACGGCATCATCGTCGTCTCACCCGGCTACCACGGTGCGCTGTCCGGCCTCGTGAAGAACGCCCTCGATTACGTCGAGGATCTGCGCTCGGACGCCCGCCCGTACCTCGACGGCCGCGGCGTCGGCCTCATCGCCGTCGCTCACGGCTGGCAGGCGGCCGTCACCACGCTCGACCAGTTACGCACCATCGCCCACGCGCTGCGCGGCTGGCCGACCCCGATGGGCGGGGCCGTCAACAGCTCCGAGGTCAAGTTCGACGAGGCGGGCGGTGCCTCGGAAGAGAAGGTGGTACGCAACCTGCGTCTCATCGGCCGGCAGGTGACGGAGTTCGCCCAGGCCAGATGGTCGTCGTAAACGTTTGAAGTCTGCTGGAGCGGGTAAACCCTGCAAGCGCCGCCCCGACGTTTCAGCAGAGAGGAAACAGCGATGGCCAAGTCGCCAGTCAAGAGCCCGCTCAAGGAGAGCGACAAGGAAGTCACGGCGAACGTGCTGCAGAGCACACTCGTCGACCTCATCGATCTGTCGCTGGTAGCCAAGCAGGCGCACTGGAACGTCGTCGGCAAGAATTTCCGCAGCGTGCACCTGCAGCTCGACGAGCTCGTGAGTGCGGCGCGCGGGTTCACGGACGACGTCGCGGAGCGCGCGAACGCCATCGGGGTATCGCCGAACGGCAAGGCCAAGACCGTCGTGGAGAGCTCGGGCCTGCCCGAGTACCCCGACAACTGGCAGACCACCGAAACCACGATCGACACGATCGTCGAGATCCTCGGCGACCTCATCGAGCGGCTCCGCAAGCGGATCGACGAGACCGACAAGAGCGATCTGGTGACGCAGGACCTGCTCATCGAGATCGCCGCCGAACTGGAGAAGCAGCACTGGATGTGGCAGGCGCAGCAGGCCTGACCACCCCGTGAGCGAGGCCCCCGAGAGCGTGCGCCCTCGGGGGCCGTCGTGTGTTCAGCGCAGGCCGACTGCGCGCAGGGCGAAGTGGACCTCGATGGCCGTCTGTTTGATGGTCTCGGCGATCACGAGGGAGCCGTGACCGGCGTCGTAGCGGTAGAACTCGTAGGGCACCCCGCGTGCGGCGAGCCGGTCCAGGTAGTTCTCGATCTGCCGGATCGGGCACCGTGGGTCGTTGTCGCCCGCCAGCACGAGCACCGGGACGTCCACGTTCTCGACATAGGTGATCGGTGAGCACTCCCGGTAGACGGCCGGAACGTCGTCGGGGGCGCCGCCGAACAATGCGCGGTCGAATGCGCGCAGCTGCTCCATCTCGTCCTCGTAGGCGGCCACGTAGTCGGCCACCGGGACGCCCGCGACACCTGCCGCCCACCGGCCGGCCTGCGTTCCGAGCGCGAGGAGCGTGAGGTAGCCGCCCCACGACGCGCCGCTCACCACACAGCGCTGCGGATCGGCGAGTCCACTCCGGACCGCCCAGTCGTGCACCGCCGCCACGTCCTCGAGCTCGGTGAGACCCGGCCTGCCCTCGATGGCGTCCCGCCACGCCGAGCCGTACCCGGTGGAGCCGCGGTAGTTCACCTCCACCACGGCGAAGCCCGCGTCGAGCCAGACGGCCCGGTAGGCGGAGAAGCGGTCCTCGTCGGCCGCGTGCGGCCCGCCGTGCAGGAGGAACACCGTCGGCTGCGGGCCGTCCGTGTCCGCCGGGCGGGAGACGAGCGCGTGGATCCGGCCGCCGACGCCCTCCACGAAGGCGTCGGTGAGCGGCTCCGACCCCGGGGCGCGTTCACCTGGAGCCTCCACCAGCACGCGGTCGGTGCCGTCGGGCAGGCGCACGCGCACGACGGGCGGCTCGGCCGCGTTGGACCACGAGTACTCCACCGAGCCGTCCGGGCGCACGCTCGCGCCGCCGATGCGCCCCGGCGGCGTCTCCAGTGTCGTCAGGGTGCCGGTGGCGAGGTCGTAGCGGTGCAGCGAGCTGCGGCCCTCGTGGAAGTGCACGATCAGCAGTGCGCCGGCGTCCGGGTACCAGTCGCCGACGACCTCGCCGGGCAGGTCGAGGTGGATCTCCTGCTCGGTGTCGGCCTCGACGTCCCAGATCATCAGCTCCTCGCGGCCGCGCCGCTCGTGCAGCATCAGCAGCCGGGCGTCGCCGTGCCTCGGGGAGAACGCGAGCGCGGCGAGCCCCTTGCCCTCGCCGTCCCACTTGTCGGCGACCGTGCCGAAGCCGTCGCACGACAGCACGCGGATGGCCGGGTGTCGCGAATCACCGTGCTCGGAGTGCGAGATCGCCAGGAGCCGTTCATCGCGGGACAGGGCCGACACTCCGGCGTCGTCCTCGCTGGCGTAGAAGCGCGTGGTCACGCCGTCGCGGTGTGCGTAGAGAGCGCTGCCCTCGTCGGTCGACACGCCCACGGCCACGAGCTCGTGGCCGATCTCCAGACCGGCCGGGTAGCCATCCGGGACGTCGGCGACGGCCTTGCCCGCCTGCTCGCCACCGGCGAACGGTTCGCGCACCCAGGAGCCGAACTCGTCGCCGTCGGTGTCGTCGAACCACCAGATCCAGCGCCCGTCGGGCGAGGTCGTCGCGTGCAGGGTGCCGTTGGGCCGGTCGGTGACCTGGCGGTGCTCCCCGGTCGAGCGGTCCCAGGCGTAGACCTCCCACACGCCGCTGGCGTTGGAGACGTAGATGTTGGCGTCCGGGGCATCCAGCGACCAGTCGGGGACCGAAACCCGGGGCGCCAGGAAACGCGCACGCCAGCGCGCCTCGGTGGCCTCGTCGGCGAAGAGCTGGTCGGGAACCCGCGCTGCCGGATGCTGTGTGCTCACCCCCGTGATCCTGCCAGGTCCGTAGTGTTGGGGCCGTGCTGGAGGGTTACGCGGACTTCGTCCTGCCCACGCTGACCGCGGGAATGCGGGTGCTCGACGTCGGCTGCGGTGACGGCGCCGTCACGCTGTGTCTCGGTACGGCTGCGCATCCGATCCAGGTGCTCGGCGTCGACCCCGACGAGGGAGCGATCGCGCTGGCCCGCAAGGCCGCCGCCCGGGCTTCGGTGACCACAGTGGACTTTCTGGCCGGCGACCCGCGGCACCTTCCGCTTCCGGAGTCCGTTGTGGACGTCGTGTTCGCGCACGCGTTGCTGGAGCACGTGCGCGACCCGCAGGTGATACTGCGCGAGCTGGCGCGGGTGCTGGTGCCCGGTGGCACGCTCGCGCTGTCCACAGCGGACTGGGGGCGGGCGAAGCTGCGGCCGAGGACGGCCAATGTCGAGGCGGCGTTGCGGGGCAGGCACGTCCTGCACCGGCGACGCGGCGGTGATCCGTTCGCGGGCAGGCGGGTGGGCGACTGGGTGCTGCGCGCCGGTTTCCGGAACGTCCGGGAACGGGTGCGCCACTACCCGGACATCGCCTACCACGACCTGGCCCAGCAGGTGGAGGACGAGCTCGCGGCGGCACTGCGGTCCCCGGACGTCGGCCCCGATCCGCAGCTGGCCAGCGCGGCGCGCTCCGCGTGGATGTGGGTGCGCAGCGGCCAGGGCGAGTTCGCGCAGTGCTGGGTGGAGGTGCTGGCGACGGCGCCGTGACGCCGTGCTCAGCGGGTTCCCAGGAGGCGGGCCAACTGCGCGCCGAGCAGGTCGTGGGCCATCGGTGCCGGCGTGTGGCCGATCGCGACCAGGCCGGCGAGACCCTCGGCGCAGGCCAGCAGCGTGACGGCGGCCGGTGCCGGGTCGACGGCCGGGTCGATCTCCCCGTGGTCGCGCGCCGTGCTCAGCTGGCCGGCGAGGAAGTCGGCGAGATCGGCATGGCCCGCGCGCAACTCACGCAGCATGCCGGCGTCGTTCATGGCGAGGGCCTCGAACATCTGCGCCACCCGATGCTCGGCCAGCTGGGTCGGTGTGGCGGGGATCAGGGCTCGCAGGATCGCCTCGACGACACTGCGCCCCGAGTCGGCGGTGCCGGCGTCGGCCAGGCCGGCGTCGACCCGGTCCTTGGTGAGGCGCTGCACACGGTCGAAGGTGGCGCGAATCAGGTCGGTACGACTGGCGAAATAGTGCTGCACGCGGCCCAGCGACACCCCGGCCTCGGCGGCGACCTGCCGGAACGTCAGCGCTTCGACGCCCTGGCGCTCCACGACCCGCAATGCCGCGTCGGCGAGTTCGTCCCGCCGGGACTCGTGCTGCGCGGCGGCTCCTCGTGTCACGCCCGGAAGCTCCTCTCGTCAAGCCAATACCAATGTACTGGATTGCCAGACCAGTCCTGTGGTCAGTACGGTGTCCGGAGTCAATACACGTGTATTGTTTTGCGGAGGGGGCGAGGGCGCGTGGCGGAGATCATCGGCATTCTGCTGATCGCACAGGGGCTCGGCGGAACGATCAACAACATCGCCGGCGACGGTCCGAGCTGGTTCCTGCTCAACCACATCGACGCGCTCGAGGGTGCACGGCTGCCGCTGCATGTGGTGATGGCTCTGCTGGGCCTCGGGATCGTGGTGCTGCCGCACCTGCGGAAGTGGGGTCGCCTCCGCGGGCGCTGAACCCGGCGACGACAGCTGCCGCACCGAGGTGACGTACCTCACCGAGGTGAAGTGCTTGCCCGGTGCGTCCGCCCACCAAGCCCGACCCGGCAACCTGCGGGGGTTCTGGGGGCGTACCCCCGGGTGGGGCGTGGGGGCTCCGCCCCCGCAAAACAAAGGAAGAGCCGTGTTCGCGTAATCCGCGAACACGGCTCTTCCAGTTCTTCCGTCGGGGTGGCGGGATTTGAACCCACGACCTCCTCGACCCGAACGAGGCACGCTACCAAGCTGCGCCACACCCCGATGTACTGCTCATTGGGTCGGCACACAGTTTAGCGGACGTCGCTGTGGGCCTTTCGGCGGGTGGTCTTTCTCGGGGCCGCGCCGCCGGAATCCCGCGGTACGAGCGTCAGCAGGCTCGCCTCGGGCGGGCAGGCGAAGCGCGCGGGCGCGTACGGCGACGTGCCGAGACCCGCGGAGACGTGTACCCACATGTCGGCGCCCCAACGGGAAACGCCGCGAGCGCGGGAACGGTCGAGTTCGCAGTTGGTGACGAGCGCGCCCACGCCGGGGATCCGCAGCTGGCCGCCGTGGGTGTGCCCGGCCAGGACGAGGTCGTAGCCGTCGGAGGCGAACGGGTCGAGCACGCGCGGCTCGGGCGAATGCGTGATGCCCAGTCGCAGTACGGCGTCCGGATCGGCGTAGCCGGAAATGTCGACATAGCGATCCCGGTGCAGGTGCGGGTCGTCGACGCCGGCCGCGAAGATCCGCTGACCGCCGACGGTCAGGGTGCGCCGCACGTGCGTGAGGTCGTGCCAGCCGCGTTCGATGAACGCCGCCCGCAGGTCCCGCCACGGCAGGTGCCTGCCGTGGATGCGCTTCTTACGAGCCTTCGGCAGGAGATACCGGGCCGGGTTCTTCGGCTTGGGTGCGTAGTAGTCGTTGCTGCCGAAGATGAACACGCCCGGCCTGCTGAGCAGCGGACCCAGCGACCGCAGCACGGCGGGCACCGCCCGCCGGTGGGCGAGGTTGTCGCCGGTGTTGACCACCAGGTCCGGCTCCAGCCGGTCGAGCGCGGCGACCCACCGCTGCTTCGACTCCTGGCCCGGCAGCATGTGCAGGTCGGAGATGTGCAGGATCTTGATCGGCCGCGCGCCCTCGCTGAGCACGGGCAGCTGCGCGGTACGCAATGTCCAGTGCCGCCGCTCGATGCCGACGGCGTAACCAAGGGTCGCGGCGCCGAGGGCCGCTGTCCCCGTCACGAGGCGTTTCATCATCATCCCTGCGCGGTCGTGTAACCCAGCGTACCGGCGGCACGTGGGCCTCGTAGCCGTCCGGCCGGCCTGCGAGCCGGATCGCCGGACTCGACGAGGCTAGTGCGGCGACTCGCCGTGAGGGCTGCGGGACCGGCTTTCTGCGCGGGGCGTCACTGCCCACCGGCCCGGACGCGGAGCGGCCGCCGTCACTCCGGGACCCGGAACGACGGCGGCCGCTGGAGCTCTGCCTCGAAACCGCCCTGTCTACTCGAACCGCGGGTCCGGCTGCGGCAACGGAATCACCGGCTGGCCCTCGAGGATCTTCGACACCGCGCCGAACCACGTCCTGGCGGGCGTCTTGCCGCCGAACATGTTGCCGTAGGTGCCGCTGGACGCGTAGACGTTGCCGGGGCCGCCGTCGACGAGCCCGCCGTTGGGCTGATCGGGCCGGAACACCATGGCCGCGCCCGCGAGCTGCGGGGTGGCCCCGATGAACGCCGCGGAGCCGTTGTTCTGCGTGGTCCCGGTCTTGCCGATCATCGGGCGCGTCCAGTTGTGCGCCGCCGCGGCCTCCGCCGCCGTACCGCCTGGCTGGTCGTCCTTGCTCAGGCCCACCGCGAGGCTGTTCGCCAGGCCTTCGTCCACGGCCTGCTCACACGGCTCCTCCTTGATCGGCACCGGCTTGCCGTCGCGGTCGGTGATCTGCGCGATCGGCGTCGGCGGGCACCACACGCCACCGCTCATGATCGTGGCCGCCACGTTCGCCATCTCCAGCCCGCTCACCGGGCTCACGCCAAGGGTGAACGCGCCGACACCCGGATAGTCGCCGTTCGGGCCGTAGAACTGCCGCTGGGTGAGCCGCACGGCCGCGCTCTCCGCGTCAGGGTCCGGAGGGCCGCCGGTCGCGGCGTTGGAGTTCATCGTCTTGCGCAGGCCCAGCTTGTACGCCATGTCGAGCGTGTTCTTCATGCCCGCCTGCTCGAGCAGGATGACGAACGCGGTGTTGGGCGAGGTGGCCAGCGCCTGCTGGAGCGTCATGCTGGTCGGCGGATTGCCCACGTTCGACACGCAGTACGAGTTGCCGGGACAGTGCGCGGGGCCGTTGATGAACACGTTCGACACGTGCGTACCCGGCACCGCCACCGTTTCGAAAATGCCCGTGACGCCCCGTTCGAGCGCCGCCGCGGCGGTGAAGATCTTGAAGCTCGACCCCGCGCCGGTGACGTTCGCGACGTCCGAGGGCAGCGCGTACTCGGTCTGCCCGGCCTCGGCGTCGGGGCCGTAGTCACGGTTCGCGGCGAGCGCGACCACCTCGTGCCGGTTCTTGCCCGGCTTGACCAGTGACAACGTGTTGGCCACGTTGTCCTCGTCCTTGTCCACCTGCTGCTCGGCGGACTCCTTGGCCAGGTGGTTGGCCCTGCGGTCCATCGTCGTGCGGATCGTGTAGCCGCCGGTGTAGAGGTCGTCCTCGGTCATGCCGTGTTCGAGCAGGTAGTCCTGCACGTACTGGCAGAAGAAGCCGTTCTCCGGACCCGCGCCCACGCAGTTCGACGCCGGCTTGTTCGGACCATCCGGCACCACGCCGAGCGGTTCCTTCTTGATGCGCTCGGCGTCCTCGGCGGAGAGCTTGCGGTTCTGCACCATCGTGTCGAGCACGACGTTGCGCCGCTGCGTCGCCCGCTCCGGGTTGTTCCACGGGTCGAGCACCGCGGGGTTGTTGACCATGCCGGCGAGCAGCGCGGCCTGGGGGACGGTCAGCTTGTCCGGAGTCGTGTTGAAGTACGCGTGCGCCGCGGCGCCGACACCGTAGATCTGCCGCGAGAACTCGATGACGTTGAGGTAGCCGGCGAGGATCTGCTCCTTGCTCATCCGCGTCTCGAGCTGGATGGCGATCCGGGCTTCCTTCAGCTTGCGCGCGATGGTCTGTTCCTGTGCGCGCTGCTGGCCGATCTTGTCGTCGCGGTAGGTGACGTTGATGAGGTAGTTCTTCACGTACTGCTGGGTCAGCGTCGACGCGCCCTGGGTGTCGCCGCCGGAGCTGTTGCTGATCGCCGCCCGCAGCGTGCCCTTCCAGTCCACACCCGCGTGCTCGTAGAACCGGCGGTCCTCGATCGAGATCAGCGCCCACTTCATGGCGTCGGAGATCTGGTCGGGCTTGGCCGGCACTCGATACTGCTTGTACAGCGTCGCGATCGGCTGACCGTCCCGGTCGGTCACGGTGGTGAGCAGCGGCGGCGGCTCGTCGGCCAGATCCGCCGACATCGAGTCCACAGTGTCACTCGCCTGGTTCGAGATCACGCCTGCGGCGCCGAACACGGGGAACAGGATCCCCGCCACCAGCACTCCCGCGAGCAGGCAGAGGCCGAACATCTTCAGCAGACCGTCCCTCATGCGCACGCAGCCAGGGTACGCAAGGTCACGTGTGCTCGCGGTGCGGCGGCCAGTTGACAGGGAAGTGACATCTCGTAACAAAAGCCCACTCGGGGGTTGGCGGAGGGAACCGATGGCCCCTACAGTCCGTCAACATCTCACGAAGCAGCGCCTGAGGGGAGGCGCTGAGGGAGGGGACGTGAGAGCACAGGAGACCCGTTCGTGGGGGGCGAGGTCCGAGAAGGTCATCGCCGCCTGCTGCTGGTCACAAACAGGGTAGGAGCTGGGGGTATGAAGACCGACCAGTCGAGTTGGCGCGTTCAGGCGTATTGCCGGGACACCGACCCCGACGGCCTGTTCGTCCGCGGTGCGGAGCAGAACCGGGCCAAGATCATCTGCATGGGCTGCCCCGTGCGCACGGAGTGCCTCGCCGAGGCGCTGGACAACCGCATCGACTTCGGTGTCTGGGGAGGCATGACCGAGCGGGAGCGAAGGGCTCTGCTGCGCAGACGGCCCGAGGTGCACAGCTGGCGTGACCTGCTCGAATCCGCCAAGCGCGAGTACGAGCCCGCGGGTCGCGGCAACTAGCGCGTCACGTCCGGGCCGCCAGCCGCTCGCCGATGTCGCGCAGGCCGGTGAGGTCGTGGACGTCGCCGGGCAGCGCGGGCACCCGGGTCACGGCGACCCCGGGGTGTGCGCGGGTGAAGCGGGCGAGCAGTCGTTTCTCCCGTTCGGCGAGGGTCACCCGGTCGGCGTGCAGGCGCAGGACCGCGGCGGCGAGCGGAGCGTTCTTGTCGCCGCGTTCCAGCGCCTCGGCCGCCGCCAGCGCGTCGATGGCCGAGAGGTCGGCCAGCACCGGATGCGTCCGGTTGGCCACCAGGCCGGCCAGCGGCATCGACTCCTCCGACAACCGCTCCACGAAGTAGCTGGCCTCGCGCAGGGCGTCCGGCTCGGGCGCGGCGACGACGAGGAAGGCGGTACCCGGCGAGCGCAGCAGCTCCTGGGTCTTGGTCGCCCGCTCGCGGAAGCCGCCGAACGTGGAGTCGAAGGCCTGCATGAACGCCGACGCGTCGGCGAGCAGCTGGCCGCCGAGAATGGTCGAGACCGCTTTCGCGAACATCGAGAAGCCCGCGCTCATCACCTTGCGGATGCCCCAGCTGCCCGCCCTGGCGGGGCCGGTAAGCAGCCGGATCATCCGGCCGTCGAGCGCGGCCGACAGGCGACTGGGCGCGTCGAGGAAGTCCAGCGCGGAGCGGCTCGGCGGCGTGTCCACGATGATGAGGTCCCACTCGCCCGCGGCGGCGAGCTGACCGAGCTTCTCCATGGCCATGTACTCCTGCGTTCCGGAGAACGACGTGGAGATGGTCTGGTAGAAGCGGTTGGACAGGAGCTGCTCGGCGCGTTCCGGGCCCGCGTGCCGCCGCACCATGTCGTCGAACGTGCGGCGCATGTCGAGCATCATCGCCCACAGCTCGCCCTTGGGCTCGAATCCGGCCACCGATACCTGACGCGGGTGGTTGCCGAGTTCACGCAGGCCCAGGGCTTGGGCGAGCCTGCGCGCCGGGTCGATGGTGAGCACCACGGTCTGCCTGCCGCGCTCGGCCGCGCGCAGGGCGAGCGCCGCCGCCGTGGTGGTCTTGCCCACGCCGCCCGAGCCGCAGCAGACGACGACGCGCGTCGCGGGGTCGTCGATGAGCTTGTCGATGTCCAGGTCGGTGGTCATCGGAGTGGCCTGCGTGGTCACCGCACCCCCTGCTCGACGAGTGCCTCGGCCAGTTCGTAGAGCGCCGCGACGTCGACGCCGCCGGTGACCTCGGGCAGCTCCAGTGTCGGCAGGTCGCTCTCGGCCAGGTGCTCCCGGGAACTCTGCTCGGAGGCCACCCGCACAGCGTGCTCGACGGTCTCCTCCACGAGCCCGTCCAGTGTGGATTCCGCGAGGTCCAGGCCTGCCGCGGTGAGGCCGGCGCGGATCCGTCCGGCGTCGACCCGGCCGTCGGCCGCGGCGGGCACCGACCGGGCGGGCAGCCGCGGCGGGCGGCCCCGGTTGATGAGCACCGCGCCCGGGCGCAGGTCGGCCCCGTCGAGCTCGGCGACGGCCTCGAGCGTCTCCCGCACCGGCATCTCCTCCAGCAGGGTCACGATGTGCACCGCGGTCTCCCCGGAGTGCAGCAGCCGCACCACGCCCTCGGCCTGCGCGCTGATCGGCCCGGTCTTGGCGAGGTCGGTGAGGGCCTTGGTGACGTCGAGGAACTTCACGACCCGGCCCGTCGGCGGCGCGTCCACCACGACGGCGTCGTAGACGTGCCTGCCGTCGGAGTCGGTGCGCCCGACGCATTCCTTGATCTTGCCGGTCAGCAGCACGTCCCGGAGGCCGGGCGCGAGGGTGGTGGCGAACTCGATGGCGCCCATCCTGCGCAGGGTCCGCCCGGCGAAGCCGAGGTTGTAGAACATCTCGAAGTACTCGAGCAGCGCGGCCTCGACGTCGATGTGGAGCGCGCGCACCTCGCCGCCGTTAGGGGCCGAGGCGATGCGCTGCTCGGCGTACGGCAGTGGCTCGGTGTCGAAGAGCTGGGCGAAGCCCTGCCGTCCTTCGACCTCCACGAGCAGCACCCGCCTGCCGTGGCTGGCGAGCGCCAGGCCGAGGGACGCGGCGAGGGTGGTCTTGCCCGTCCCGCCTTTGCCCGTGACGAAATGCAGTCGCGTGCGGGTCAGCTCGTCGGTCCAGCCAGCCAGCGTGGTCACCCTGGCAGCGTAAGCCAAACTCAGCTCGCCAGGGTGAGGACGCCGACCGCGACGGCGACCGCGGCCACGAGTCCCCAGGCCACGCCGCCGGGCAGGACGGTCAGCACGAGGACACAGAGCACGGCCAGCGCGGTGAACGACACCAGCCCCGCGATGCCGGCGGCGGACGCGCGGTCGGTGCGTTCGCGCGCCTTCGCCATGATGATCAGCCCGCTGGGCACCCCGGCGAGGCCCAGCAGCGCCGCCGCGATCACACGCCATGTCTCCACGTGCGCACACGCTACTGGCTAGGGTGTCGCTCATGAGTGTCACGAAGTGGGAGTACGCCACGGTTCCGCTGCTGATTCACGCCACCAAGCAGATCCTCGACCAGTGGGGCGAGGACGGCTGGGAACTGGTGACCGTGTTGCCGAACCCGAGCGGGGAGCAGCATGTCGCGTATCTGAAGCGGCCGAAGGGCTGACATGGGCTGGAGCGCGAGGCTCGCCGAGCTCGGCATCGAGTTGCCCGGCGTGGCCGCACCGGTCGCCGCCTACGTCCCGGCCGTGCGGACCGGTTCGTACGTCTACACGTCGGGTCAGCTGCCCTTCGTGGAGGGCTCGCTCGCCGCGACCGGCAAGGTCGGCGGCGAGGTGAGCCCGGAGGAGGCCAAGCAGTACGCCCGTACCGCGACGCTCAACGCGCTCGCCGCCGTGCATGACCTCGCCGGGATCGACTCGGTCGTCCGCGTCGTGAAGGTGACCGGGTTCGTCGCGTCGGCCGAGGGGTTCACTGGTCAGCCCGCGGTGATCAACGGTGCGTCCGAACTGCTCGGTGAGGTCTTCGGGGACGCGGGTGCGCACGCCCGCTCCGCCGTCGGGGTCGCGGAACTGCCGCTGGGGGCCCCGGTCGAGGTCGAGTTGATCGTGGAGGTGGCGTGATGGATCCCGACATCGAGCACGCGTGTCACGAATTGTTGCTGCGGCTGGCGGGGCGGATGCCCGACCGGCTGCTCTGGCGGTTCCGGGACTGGCTGGGTGAGGGTGCGATGGGCACGCTCGCGCGGACCCTGCCGAAGTCTTTGCTAAAGCACAGAATTGATCTCGACCAGGCGGAGTATCGCCTTCTGGTCGCCGCGCTGATCCCGCACGGTGCCGACTGGCACCAGGTCAGTTCCACGCTCGGGGTAGACGCGCAGTCCGATAACCGGTACACATTCACCTCGGGTGCACCCGATTGGGTGAACACTGTCGATTCGGTGTCCGTGGTCGTCGACGCAACGTTGCGGGGGCGCCCGGATGTGGGTGAGGTTCGGGAGAGCTGGCGGCACACCCGCGGGGCTGGGGATGACGAGGCCAAGCGGGTACTGCTGGTCACCGCTGTCTCCGGGCTGCCACGCCTGACTGGGGAGTTGCAGCGTGTCCTCCGTGTGCTGGGCGAGGAGACGCCGTGCGTGGAGGTGCTGCCCGGGCGGTTCGACCTGCCCGCCTACCACCGGGAGGCGATCGCGAACTCGCGGTTCGTGTGCGTCGGCTCCGTGGACGCCGGTCACCACAGACTCGTACCCGCGTAACGCTCGCTCGGCCGGCGGGCTGGAGGGAGATCGGCGATGGTGGATGTCCACGACGACCCGCCGAAGGACGGCTTCGCGGTTCCGCTGCGGTTGCACAACGTGCTGCTCGGGCTGGCCGGACGGCTGGACGACAGCGCGTTGTCGGAGGCGCGGGAGCTGGTCGCTCGCTCCCATCTCGACGACGCGGCCGAACTCGCCGTCGGCGCGCTGATCGCCGGGCGCATCATGGTCCGCCCCGCCGAACAGCGGGAGCTCGCCCTGGTGCTGGAGCTCAGCCGGTCGGACGCGACGCTCGCCGACCAGCTCACGGTCGGCGAGGACGTGCCCGGCTACGCGCACCGGTTCAGCCGCGACGACGAGCCGGAACGCGGCGTCGCCGAGGCGCTCGAACGCACCCTGCTGGTGCTGCCGGACCTGCGCTCGGTACACGCCGTGTGGCGCAACACGCCCGCGGGCAGCGTGCCCGGGCCGCTGCCGCAGCGTGTGGTGCTGGTGGACATCGGACCCGAGGCGCACCCGCCCGCCGTCGCGTTCCGCGTCGAGGACGCACTGCGCAAGGCAGGCGTCCGCGCCGTCGTCGAGGTGACCGGACCCGGCGCCGAGCGCACCGACTATCACGAGGCCGCCCTCGCCGCGGCCACCCTGGTCTGGCTGGGCGGCCCCGAGTCCGTCCGGACCTCGTCCTCCTGGTCGTCGGTGCCCGCCCGGGGACAGCATGCCGCGACGGGCGCGCACGCCGCGGTCGAGGAAGCCCGCACGCCGTCGCAGGCCGGACCGGACTTCGACGACCCCGCCGTCAAGGTGTCGCGGCGTTCGTCCGACGAGGCCGACGAGGCCGGCGAGGCCGGCGACGTCGTCGAGGCCGGGGAGTCCGACGACCCGGACGCAGCGGCCGCCGAGCCGGTGGAAACCGCCGCCGAGCCGGAGACCGCCGAGGCCGAGCTCGAGAACCGCTCCGCCGAGACCACCGAGATGTCCCGCGAGGAAGTCGCGCAGCTGCGGGCGGCCATCGCGGAGGACCCGGACAAGGGCAGGGCGATCGCGTCGGTCAACCTCCGCTCGGAGGAGAGTGTCGACCTGCCCGAGCTGGACCTCGACGACCCGAACCTGTCCGAGCGCGACCGGCAGCTGCTCCGCGAGCTGCACGCCGAGCTGGCCGAACGCGAGCGTGCCGAGGCCGCGCGGACCAGGGCCAACGGCGTCGAGCATCGTTGGTCGGAGGGTTACTCCGGTACCTGACGGTATGTTCCGGTACGTGTCCACAAGTTTCCACGTGCCGAAGAGTTCCCTGCTGTCCCTGCCGACGGAGCCACCCGCCGAGCCTCCGGTACCGAGAGATGCCGCGACCGTCCTGCTGCTGCGTGACGTCCCCGGCGGCATCGAGGTGTTCCTGCAGCGCCGGGTGACGGCGATGCAGTTCGCCGCGGGCATGACCGTCTTCCCCGGTGGCGGCGTCGACAAGCGGGACGCAGACGCGTCCGTCAGCTGGGCGGGCCCGCCGCCCGCGCGGTGGGCGGAGTGGTTCGGCTGCTCCGAGTCGCTGGCCAGGGCTCTGGTGTGCGCGGCCGTCCGCGAGACGTTCGAGGAGTCCGGGGTGCTGCTGGCCGGATCCGACTCGGAGACCGTCACCGACACCTCCGGCTATGCCGACGCCCGGGACGCGCTGGTCTCCCGGGAACTGTCGCTCGCGGACTTCCTCGCCGGCGCCGGGCTGACGCTGCGGTCCGACCTGCTGCGCCCGTGGGCGAACTGGGTCACCCCCGAACAGGAACCGCGCCGCTACGACGCCCGGTTCTTCATCGCCGCGCTGCCCGAGGGTCAGCAGGCCGACGGCAAGACCACGGAGGCCGAGTCGTCGGGCTGGCAGCGGCCCGCCGACGCCATCGCCGATGCCAAGGCCGGGCGGAGCACGCTCATGCCGCCGACCTGGTACATGCTCGACGAACTGACCGCGTACACGTCGGTGGCCGAGGTGCTCGCCGTCGAGAAGCAGGTCCCGAAGGTGACGCCGAAGCTGCACGTCGACGGCGAGTCGGTACGAGTGGAGCTGCCATGACCCATCCCGCGTACGGCACGCTGCGGGAGGTGACGCCCGCGGCCTCGGTGCTGCTGGAGAACAACCCCTCGAAGATGACGCTCGAAGGCACCAACACGTGGGTGCTGCGGGAGCCCGGTGCCGACGGTTGCGTCGTCGTCGACCCGGGTTACGAGGACGTCGAGCACCTCGAGCGGGTCGCCGGCACGGCTCCGGTCGAGCTGATCCTGCTGACCCATCACCACCCGGACCACGCCGACGGCGCGCCGTGGCTGGCCCGCCAGGTGGGTGCGCCGGTGCGGGCGTTCGACCCCGGCCTGTGCCAGGGGGCGGACCCGATCGCCCACGACGACGTCGTGTCGGCCGCCGGGCTGGAGATCCAGGTGCTGCACACACCGGGCCACACCGCCGACTCGGTGAGCCTGCGCTTCGACCACGGTGGCCGCGCGCACGTGCTCACCGGCGACACCGTGCTGGGCCGCGGGACCACCGTGGTGTCCGAACTCGGCGACTACCTGCGCTCGCTGCGGCTGCTGGCCGAGCTGCCCGCCGGTGTCCTCGGCCTGCCCGGGCACGGGCCGGAGCGCGATGACCTCGCCGCGACGGTGCGGGAGTACCTCAAGCACCGGGAACAACGCCTGGACGAGATCCGGCACGCGCTGCGCACGCTCGGCGCGGACGCCAGCCCACGGCAGATCGTGGAGCTCGTCTACGCCGACGTCGAGCGCTCGCTGTGGGGAGCAGCCGAGTCCAGCGTGGCCGCGCAGCTGGAGTACCTGCGTTCGGAGAACGCGGTCTGAGCGGCCTCCGCAACGAACACGGCCCGCCCCTCCGCAGGGCGGGCCGTTGTCGTCCGGACGGAGTCGGTCAGTCGCGGTACCTGCCCTCGACCTCGCCCGTGTCGACCCGTTCCTTGCGGACGTCACCGGAGACCGTCTCGGTGTCGGTGACCTCTTCCTTCGCCAGGCGCACGCGTTCCACCGGCACGGCCTCGGTCTCCACGACCGGGCGCTCCTCGTGGAGGGTGACCTCGTGTTCCTCCTCGGAGATGGCCGGTCCGCTCATCGCGGCGTCGCGGTTGGCGTCCGTGATCGGTTCGCGTTCGACGCGGACCTCCTCGCGGGTCACCGGCACGTCCACGGACTGCGTCTCGGTGTAGACGTACTTGCGCAGCCGGGCGCGTCCGGCTTCCTGCCGCTGCTTGCCGACCCGCAGCCGTTCCTCGGAGACCGTCATCGCGTCGTCGGTGGTGGGCCCGGACACGTCGTGCCCGGTGGCCTCGCGCCCTGCCGTGGTGCCTCTGCCCGACTGTCCGGACATCGGGCCCGGGGTCGTCTCCCCGGCCGCGGCGCCGGCGGTGGAGCTGTCTCCGACGGTGGTGCCGGCGACGCCGCTCTGTTCCTCCGGCTTGGTCTGCCGCTGATCGTGCTCGCCTGCCGGCTGGCCGGGGATGTCGGCGAGGCCGTAGTGGCTGTACAGGCGGGACTGCTCGGATTCGTCGATGTGCCCGCGTGACGGGTCGAGGTTCGGTGCGTCCTTGACCGTCTCCTTGTCGTAGCTGGTTTGCAGGTCGTCACCGGTCGAGCGCATGCCCTGGACGGGTATGAAGCTCTCGCTGGTGCCGAACAGGCCGGTCTGGACGGTGACCCAGGTGGGGGAGCCGTCATCGTCGTCGGCCCAGAGCTGGCCGACCTTGCCGATCTTCTGGCCTGCGGCGTCGTACACGGTCTTGCCGTGCCACGAAGCCATTTCCTGGGGGCTGGGAATAGTCATAGTGCAACTTCCGCGTCGAAACTGGGTCGAGCCCGCCGACTACCCCCGATCGGGCGCTTGACACAGCGCTTGAAAACCTTCGCCGCAGAAGCCGGGGAGTTGACCGTTATGTCGGAATTCGGGTCGGTTCGGCGGTACCGACTCCGGCAGGCGGGCGGATCGTCCCGCGTAGCAGCCACACCACGCCCGCCAGCACGAGCGCACCGGCGGCGGCCGAGAGGAACGCCGCGGGCGGGCCGCTGTGCTCGACGAGGTAGCCGCTCACCGACTGGCCGAACGCCAGACCGAGCGTGATCGCCGTCAGCACCCAGCCGAACGCCTCGGCCGCCGAGTCCTTGGGCGCCACCACCTCGATGGCCGTCGAGTGCGTCGTCGACTGCGGCGTGATGAGAGCGCCCGCGGCCAGCATCGCCAGCGCGAGCCCCCAGATCGACGACGGCACCGCCAGCAGTGCGACCAGCGCGCCGAACAGGGCCAGCAGCACCGGCACCCGGACCGGCATCGTGCGTGGCCACGGCCGCAGGCTGTAGGCGACGCCGAAGCCGACCGAGCTCACCGACCACAGCGACAGCAGTACGCCACCGAGCGTGATGTTTCCCGCGCGCTCGGCGGCGGCCGGCACCGCCACCTCCACGAAACCGATC
Source organism: Prauserella oleivorans (assembly GCF_042685745.1). Lineage (NCBI taxonomy): Bacteria > Bacillati > Actinomycetota > Actinomycetes > Pseudonocardiales > Pseudonocardiaceae > Prauserella > Prauserella oleivorans. The sequence goes on from NZ_JBHUNT010000001.1 coordinate 1,337,674, forward strand.
ACCATGCCGAAGCCCAGCGCGGCGATGGCCAGCGTGCGCATACCGGGGCTGGCCAGTGCGCCGAGCAGCCGGCCGTCGGCTCGCGGGTTCGGTCCCCAGGCGCGCACGGCCGGACTCAGTGCGAACAGCACGGCGCCCGTCACCATGCAGGCGGCCCCCAAGACCAGGCCGGTGCCGGGCCACGGTGCGGCGATCAGCACGCCCGCGAGTCCCGGGCCGAGGATGAAGAAGACCTCCATGCTGATGGCCTCGTACGAGAACGCCGCGTCGAGCGCGGGCCCCGGCGGCACCAGGCGGCCCCAGAGGGCTCGCGACGCCGAGCCCGTCATCGGCTCGAACACGCCGATCGCGGCCGCGAACGCCACCAGCATGCCGACGGGAGCATGGGCCTCGATGGCGAGCACGAGGGCGACCATCGCCACCACGAACAACCCGCTGACCACGAGGAGTGGCCGGGTCGGTCCCAACCGGTCGATGATGCGGCCCTGGACGACCGAGCCCACCGCCACGCCGACCAGCGCGCTAGCCGACACCAGACCGGCGTCGGCGAAGGAACCGGTCTCGTGTTGCACGTAGAGCAACGCCGAGATGCCGATCATCGCGATCGGCAGCCTGGCGAGCAGGGACGCCACCAGTGGCCTGCGGGCCTGCGGGGTACTCAGTGCGACGCGATAGTCGGCCAGCGTGGTGCGGCCGTGGGACTCGGAGTGAGACACGCGTACCAGTATGACGAAGTTGGTACGCTAGTACCAGTTGATTTTTTCGGGTGAATAGTTGCTCGAAGGTGGTGCAGATCCGGCCTCGACTGGGTACTCGGATCTCAGTTGGGTAACAGAACGCCGAGATCGGGCATCTATCGCGAGACTGAGGCGTCTTTGAGGGTGAACGGCCTTGAGTTTTCGGGTAGGGGTCGTGGGATCGTTGAAGTGAGCAACCAAGTCTCCCTCCGGGATTCGGGTCGGGGCCTTAACCGGAGGGCGGGGAGCGCGGACTGTCGGGGGATGGTCCGCGCAACGGCAAGGGGCCGGTGCGCCACGTCGGGGGTGGCGCCCGGCCCCTTGTCTTGTCTGTGTCTCTTTGTATTCGGTTGTGTGCGTTGCGAACCGGCTCAGCGAGCGCGCCGGGCGAGCCGCTCCGGGTCGAGGATGAGCACGCTCTTGCCCTCGAGTCGCAGCCAGCCCCGGTGGGCGAAGTCCGCGAGCGCCTTGTTGACGGTCTCGCGAGACGCGCCGACGTACTGAGCGATCTCTTCCTGCGTCAGGTCGTGGGTCACCCGCAGCAGGCCGGCCTCCTGGCTCCCGAACCGCTGCGCGAGCTGCAGCAGCGCACGCGCCACGCGGCCCGGAACGTCGGTGAAGATCAGCTCGGCCACCATGTTGTTCGTGCGGCGCAGCCTGCGCGCGACCACGCGGAGCAGCTGCTCGGCGATCTCCGGTCGCGTCGAGATCCACTGCCGCAGGGCCGGCCGGTCCATCGTCACGGCGCTGACCTCGGTCACGGTCGTCGCGGTCGAGGTGCGGGGGCCGGGGTCGAAGATCGACAGCTCACCGAACATGTCGGACGGGCCCATGATCTGGAAGAGGTTCTCCCGGCCGTCGGCCGACTTGCGGCCGATCTTGACCTTGCCCGACTTGATGATGTACAGCTTGTCGCCCGGCTCGCCCTCGTTGAAGATCACGTGGCCGCGGGGGAACTCCACGGTCTCCAAGGTCTGCGCGAGCGCCTCGGCCGCAGCCGGTTCCACACCCTGGAAAATGCCCGCGCGGGCCAGGGTCTCGTCCACCTCGTGCCTCCTTTGAGAAGCGACCGCGATCCTCTGGTCGGAGGAGCGTGTCGCCGATCACTACGTGCAGTGTAGGGCGTGCCCCTGAGATCGCTTCCCGGCTCGCCGTAATGCCGCTCCGGGCGCCCCCGAGTGAGGCACCTGGACGGCGTTACCCCACGTGGGTGACACCACACTGTCTGTCAAAACGGTACGGGAGGGATCTCGTCCGACCGAACAGCCTAACCCCGGGTTCGCCGGGCCTTTACCTTGGCTGCCTTTCCACCGAACCGGCGGAGGCGGAAAAGCTCCAGCGCACGGCCGATCCCGTGGCCGTACAGAGCCCTGACCTCGTCGGGGTGGGCCTGCTCCAGGAACTCCTCGACGTCCTCACCGCGGACGGAGACGTGACGCAGGCGGTTCTCGACGCGCTCCATGCCGAGGGCGAAGAGCATGACCACCAGCGGTACGGCGATGACGAACCAGACGGTCATGACTCTCCCGATCCTCGCTCGTGGCTGCCGGCCCGACCTTAGCGAAGCGCCCGGCCGCCTGATCCGACGGCGCACGTAGGCTAGCGATGTGTCGTCAGCCGTCGGTCGTGCCCCCCGTAAGCGGCGCTCGTTCGCCGAGGAAAGCCGGCTGTCCTTGGTAAGACGCGCTCGACGTATGAAGCGTTACCTGGACGAGGCGTACCCAAACGCGCACTGTGAGCTGGATTTCACCAACCCGCTGGAGCTGCTGGTCGCCGTCATCCTGTCGGCCCAGTGCACCGACGAGCGGGTCAACCAGACAACGCCCGCGCTGTTCGCCAAGTACCGCACCGCCGCCGACTACGCGGGCGCCGACCGCACCGAGCTCGAGGAGATGATCCGGCCGACCGGTTTCTACCGGAACAAGGCGACCTCGCTCGTGGGACTCGGTGCCGCGCTCGTCGAACGGCACGACGGCGAGGTGCCCGCCAAGCTGGACGAGCTCGTGCGGCTGCCCGGCGTCGGCCGCAAGACCGCCAACGTCGTGCTCGGCGAGGCGTTCGGCCTGCCCGGCATCACGGTGGACACGCACTTCGGCAGGCTGGTCCGGCGCTGGGGATGGACGAGAGAGGAGGACCCGGTCAAGGTCGAGCACGAGGTCGGCGCGCTGTTCCCGCGCAAGGACTGGACGATGCTCTCCCAGCGTGTGATCTGGCACGGCAGGCGGATCTGCCACGCCCGCAAGCCCGCGTGCGGTGCGTGCCCGTTGGCGGCCGAGTGCCCCTCGTACGGCGCGGGCCCCACCGAATTCGACGTGGCGGCCAAGCTGGTGAAGGGCAAGGAGCGGGAACACCTTCTCTCTCTGGTGTCGGGCAGTTGACGACGGCGACGAAGTGGGCGCTCGCGGTGGGCGTGCTGGCGCTCGCCGTGCTGGTGGCCGTGCTGCCCCGGACCGACGGCGCCGAGCCGCCCGGTGAGGACCTCGGCCCGGCGAGGGCGGCGGCGGCTCTGCAGCCGTGCCCGTCCGGTGCCGGCAGCCGGGTCGAACAGCTCGCCGGCGTCGAGGCCGGGTGCCTCGCCGACGGGTCCACCGTGGACCTCGGCAGCGCCCTCGCCGGTGACCGGCCGACGCTGGTGAACGTGTGGGCGACGTGGTGCGAACCGTGTCGTGAGGAGCTGCCGCTGCTCGACGCCTACGCCGCCGAACCCGGTGCCGCGCGCGTGCTCACCGTGCAGGTGGAGAGCAAGGAGGCCGATGGGCTGGCGCTGCTCGCCGAACTCGGGGTCGACCTTCCCGGGGTCTTCGACGGCGAGGGCGCGAGCGGTCCCGTCCGCGAGGCGCTGTCGGTGCCGCGCGCGCTGCCCGCGTCCTACCTCGTCTCGCCCGACGGGTCCGTGCGCATGATCCGCGACCCGCGGCTGTTCACCTCGGTCGAGCAGATTCGCGACGCCGTGGAGGCCGGGCGATGAACGGACCGCTGGTCGACCCCGGTGAGGTCCCCGAGTGGCTTCGGGGCCTCGTCGAGGCCAGCGGTGAGGTCTCCGCGCGGACGTTTACGCGCCTCACCGTGCCGAAGGGCCGCCCCGTGCGGCCCGCCTCCGTGCTGGTGCTGTTCGGGGAAGACCGGCACGGGCCCGACGTGCTACTGCTCCGCCGCGCCGACACGCTCGGCTCGCACGCGGGCCAGGTGGCCTTTCCCGGCGGCGGCGCCGAACCCGGGGACGACGGCCCCGTCGGCACCGCGCTGCGGGAGGCCGAGGAGGAGACCGGTGTGGACCCCTCCGGGGTGCGTCCGGTGGCCGTCTTCCCCGAGCTGTACCTCGAGGTGTCCCGGTTCGCCGTGACCCCGGTGCTGGCGCACTGGCACGAACCGTCGCCCGTGCACGCCGTCGACCCCGGCGAGACGGCGGCTGTCGCGCGGGTGCCCATCGCCGAGCTCACCGACCCGGCCAACCGGTTCCAGGTCCGCAGGCCCGGCGGCGGCTGGAAGGGCCCCGCGTTCTCTGTCGGCGGCATGTTCGTGTGGGGCTTCACCGCGGGGGTGTTGTCGGCGCTGCTGTCTCTCGGAGGCTGGGAACGGGAGTGGGACCGCAGCGACGTCAGGGACCTTGACGTAGCGTGGGCGCGGCACGAAGAGCGCGCCCGGCGCGCCGACTGAGGCCCCGCGGGTAGGGAGAGACGTTGAACTGGGTCGACGTGTTGGTGGTTCTGCTGGCCCTGGCGGCGGCGGTCTCCGGCGCTCGCCAGGGGGTTTTGATCGCCCTTCCCGCGTTCCTCGGCGTGATCGCCGGCGCGGTCGTCGGCATCCAGGTCGCGCCGCTCGTGGTCGACTTCTTCGAGCACCCCGCCGCCCGGGTGGCCTTCGCGGTCGGCACGGTGGTGTTCCTCGTCGCGCTCGGCGAGACACTCGGCGTGTGGGCGGGCAGCAAGCTCAGAAGCAGGATCCGTTCGCCCAAACTGTCCGGCGTGGACAGCACGTTCGGCGCGATCGTGCAGGGCGCGGTGGTGTTCGTGGTGGCGTGGCTCATCGCGTTGCCGCTCACCAGCGTCGCCGCGCTGCCGGGCCTGGCCAGAGCCATCAACGACTCGACGGTCCTCGGCGGCGTCAACGAGGTCATGCCGGACGCCGCGCAGGGGCTGCCCGGCGACCTGCGCCAGCTGCTCGACGCCTCCGGGTTCCCGTCCATTGTGGACCCGTTCCAGCAGGCGCCGGTGCGCGAGATCGGGCCGCCCGACACGTCACTGCAGAACAGCACCGTCGTGCAGGACCTGCACTCGAGCGTGCTCAAGATCCGCGGCATGGCGCCGTCGTGTTCCCGGTCGCTCGAGGGTAGCGGGTTCGTGGTCGCGCCGGAGCGCGTGATGACCAACGCCCACGTGGTGGCGGGCACCGAGGAGGTCGCCGTGGAGACGCCGGAGGGGCGCGAGGACGCTCGCGTCGTCTACTACGACCCGCGGACCGACCTCGCCATCCTCGCGGTGCCCGGGTTGTCGGCCACGCCGCTGGATCTGCGGGAACGCTCCGCGCAGGAGGGCGATGACGCCATCGCGCTCGGCTACCCGCTGGACGGGCCCTACACGGCCTCGCCGCTGCGGGTCCGGCAGCGGATCAACCTGCGCGGTCCGGACATCTACGACGCCAGCACCGTGCAGCGCGACGTGTTCACCGTGCGCGGCGAGGTGCGCAGCGGCAACTCGGGCGGTCCCATGGTCGACCCGGAGGGCAACGTGGTGGGTGTCGTGTTCGGTGCGTCCGTCGAGGACCCGGAGACCGGCTTCGTGCTGACAGCCGACGAGGTGCGCGACGAGTACGAGGCCGCGCCGGGCTTCGGTGCCGAGGTCAGCACCGGCCAGTGCACGTCATGAGTGTTCGCGCAGGAACGACTCGAGCGCCTTGGTGGTCTTGTCCGGCGCCTCGAGATGCGGGTAGTGGCCGACGCCCGGCAGGATCTCGAAGCGGGAGCGCGGCCCGAGCCACGGCGCCGAGTTGCGGGCGGTGGCGGGCAGGATGCACGGGTCGTCGGCGCCGTGGAGTTGCAGCACCGGCATGCCGACCCGGCCGTTGACCGCCTCGGTGAACCGCCTGCCCTCGCCACGGAACTGCGCGCGGAACGCCCACCGGTAATACTCCAGCGCACTGTGCGCGACCCCGGGCACGAGCATCGCGTGCCGCAACCTCCGTGCCGTGTCGGCGAACGCGCCATCGCCGCGCCACGCCTCGCCGGACCAGCCGTGCAGGAGCCGCTCCACGGCGGCGGCGTCGTCCTTCACCAGCCAGCGTTCCGGCGCCATCGGCACCTGGAACCGCAGGAGGTGGCCCATCGCGCGGGCCTGGCTGCCGCGCCTGCCCAGCAGCGCCGAGCGGCCGATCGCCGAGCGCAGTGCCAGCGGGTGAGCACCGCCGAGCACGCACACCGAGCTCACGACACGCGGGTGCAGCGTCGCGGCTGTCCACGCGAGCAGGCCGCCCCAGGCATGCCCGACCAGATGTGCCCGCCGCTCGCCGAGCGCGCGCACCAGCCCCGCCACGTCACCGGCCAGCGTCCAGGCGTCGTACCCGCGTGGCGGCTTGTCGGAGTCGCCGTAGCCGCGCAGGTCGGCGGCCACCACGCGGAAGCCGGCGTCGGCGAGCCCGCGCAGCTGGTGGTGCCACGCCCACCAGAACTCGGCGAACCCGTGCAGGAACAGCACCGGCGGCCCGGAGCCCGCCTCGGCGACGTGCAGCCGGATGCCGTTGGCGGAGACGTCGCGATGTGTCCAGGGACCGCCGAAACGGACACTTGACGGATCGGGCGTCTGCACGGCGACTGCGTCGGTGACGGTCAGCGCTGGGCAGGCGTGCCCGGCTGCGCCACAACCGGCGGACCGGGCTCGGCCGGCTTGGGACGCGGCTTGAGCGCGGCCGCCGTCTCCCGCAGGCTGTCGATCGAGCGCTGCGGTGCCCGGACCCGCTTCCACTTGCGGTAGCCGAGCAGCCCGAAGACGGCCGCGGCCACCAGCATCAGCAGGAACACGATGCCGAACGCAGCCCAGCGCTGCAGCCACTCCGACAGGAGTTCACCGAGGAAGAAAAAGAAGAAGAACGAGCTGTAGAGCGCGATCACCCCGGCGATGGTGAAGAAGACGCTGCCCTTGGCGGCCTTCTTGGCCTCGCCGACCGCTTCCGACTTGGCCAGCTCGATCTCGGCCCGGAACAGTGTCGACAGGTGCTGCGTCGCATCCTTGACGAGCGTGCCGATCGACTGGTCGTCCGAGTCCGGTCCGCGCTCCTCCGACAGCGGGATGTAGGGCACCCAACCCGCTCGATCACCGTCGTTGAGTTCATGCTTGGGGCTGCTCACGGGCCTCATCGTGCCATGTGGGCCTGCTGAAAGCGCGATGGGAGCGCGTGCTGTGTCGGCTCGTGCGGCGGATGTGCCGCTCCGCGCGCCGAACGGCGCCGTGGCGCACGCCACCGTCGACCCGTCCGTGAGTGTCGATTACTGCGTAGTAACGTGGATTGTCGGCCGGTTACCGCTGGTCAAGCGATCAAGGACGGACAGCAGTGCACACCTCTTCCTCCACCGAGGTCAGCAGGGACACCCGGTTCTTCGGGCACCCACGAGGGCTCGCGAACCTCTTCGGCGTCGAGATGTGGGAGCGCTTCTCCTACTACGGGATGCTGGGGATTCTCCCGCTCTACCTGTACTACGCCGTGGCCGACGGCGGGCTCGGGATGCCGAAGGACACCGCCGTGAGCATCGTCGGCGGGTACAGCGGCCTGGTCTACCTCGCCACGGTCGCCGGCGCGTGGATCGCCGACCGGCTGTTCGGTTCTGAGCGAACGCTGTTCTACAGCGCCGTCACCATCATGCTCGGCCACATCAGCCTCGCCGTGCTGCCCGGCTTCGTCGGCGTCGGCGTCGGGCTCGCGCTGGTGGCGTTCGGCAGTGGCGGGCTCAAGGGCAACGCCACGGCCGTGGTCGGGACCCTCTACGACGAGCAGGACCAGCGGCGCGACGCCGGGTTCACGCTCTTCTACATGGGGATCAACCTGGGCGCGTTCGCCGGGCCGATCCTCACCGGGCTCGCCCAGCGGGAGGCAGGCTTCCACCTCGGCTTCGGGCTCGCGGCCCTCGGCATGGCGCTCGGTCTGGTCCAGTACGTCCGGGGCCGCGCGAACCTCGGCGGGCGGGCGAAGGTCGTCCCGAACCCGCTTCCGGCGGCACAGCGCGGCAAGGTCGTGGCCGTGGTGGCCGCGGCGGCCGTCGTGGTGCTGCTGCTCGTGCTGACCGGCGTGGTCACCGCGGCGAACCTCTCCGACGTCACGGTGTGGATCACCGCGGTCGCGTCGGTGGTCTACTTCGCCGTGATCCTCGCCAGCCGCAAGATCACCGCCGTCGAGCGCAAGCGGGTGCTGTCGTTCATCCCGATGTTCATCGCCAGCGCGGCGTTCTTCGCGCTGTACCAGCAGCAGTTCACGGTGGTCACCATCTACTCCGACGAGCGACTCGACCGCAGCATCTTCGGCTGGGAGACGCCGGTGTCGTGGGTGACCTCGGTGAACCCGGTGTTCATCATCGTGCTGGCACCGCTGTTCGCGGCCGTGTGGACGAAGCTGGGCCCCAAACAGCCGTCCACGCCGATCAAGTTCGCGCTCGGCACGGTCATCATCGGGCTCGCGTTCTGGATGTTCCTGCCGATGGCGGGCGGTACCGGCAACTCGACGCCGCTGCTGGTGCTGATCGGCATCCTGCTCACGTTCACCGTCGGCGAGCTCCTGCTCTCGCCCGTGGGGCTCTCGCTGTCGACGAAGCTCGCGCCCGAGGCCTTCCGCAGCCAGATGGTGGCGCTGAACTTCCTGTCGGTGGCGCTCGGCTCGGCGCTGTCGGGATCACTGGCGAAGTACTACGACGTGCACAACGAGACGCCGTACTTCGCCATCGTCGGTGGTGTGGCCGTGGCGGTCGGTGTGCTGATCGCGGTGGTGTCGCCCTACATCCGCAAGCTGATGAGCGGCGTGCACTAGCCGGTCGTCACCCCGAACAGGGTCCCGACGCCGTAGGTCACGAGCATCGTCAGGGCTCCGACGGAGACGTTGCGCACGACGGCCCTGCCGCGTGGCGCGTTGCCGAGCGTCGCGCTCGCCCAGCCGGTCAGCGCGAGACCGGCGAGCACCCCCGCGGCGCACGTGGCGACCCGGATGGACGGGGGCGGGAGGATGATCGCGAACAGCGGCAGGAGCGCGCCGAGGAAGAACGCGCCCATCGACGCGAACGCGGCTTGCCACGGGTTGGTGAGATTCTCCGGGTCGACGTGCAGCTCGACATCGGCGTGTGCGCCCAGCGCGTCCTTCGCGGTGAGTTCCTTGGCGACCCGCGTGGCGAGCTCGGGGGAGAGCCCCTTTTCCTCGTAGATCCCGGCGAGCTCGCGTTCCTCCTCCTCGGGCATGGTGCGCAGCTCGTACTTCTCCAGCCGGATCATCGCGCGCTCGGTATCGCGCTGCGTGCTGACGGAGACGTACTCGCCACCCGCCATCGACAATCCGCCCGCGACCACCGAGGCGACCCCCGCGATGAGGATCGCCCCGCGGTCGGTGGTGGCGCCCGCGACGCCGACCACGAGACCGGCCACCGACACGATGCCGTCGTTCGCGCCGAGCACCGCCGCCCGCAGCCAGTTGAGTTTTCCGCTGACATTCTCATGGCGGTGGTTCTCCCCGGCGTGGGGAAGCCGATCGCTGTCTGCTCTGCTCACAGATCCACCCTGGCCACACCCTGATGCGGTATCAAGGCGACATGAGGCCACGGGAGCACACATACGGGTTGACGCTGCGCTGGACGGGTGACCGCGGGACCGGCACCTCCGGCTACCGCGATTACGGCCGCGAGCACGAGGTGTCGGCGGACGGGAAGCCGCCGTTGCCGGGCACCGCGGACCCGTTCTTCCGCGGCGAACCGGACCGCTGGAACCCCGAGGAGCTGCTGGTGGCCGCGCTCGCGCAGTGCCACATGCTCTCCTACCTCGCGCAGTGCGCGCTGCAGGGCGTGGTGGTGACCGGTTACGTCGACGAGCCCGTCGGCACGATGACCGAGACCGCGGGAGCCGGCGAGTTCACCTCCGTGGTCCTGCGGCCTACGGTGACCGTCGCCGACGAGGGCATGGTGGCCAAGGCCCGTGAGCTGCACGGGCCGGCCCACGACAGCTGCTTCATCGCGCGGTCGGTGAACTTCCCCGTGTGGCACGAGGCGACCGTGGTGGTGGCCGGCTGAGCCGGCCCGGGCTCAGGCCTCCAGCTCGGCGAGCTGCTTCTTGGCCTGCTCCAGCTGCGCCTCGAGCTCGGCCACCCGTGCCTGCTGCTGTTCGCGCGCGGCGTTGATGACCTCGTCGATGGGCGTGGACAGCTCCTCGTGCAATTCCTTCGCAGCCCGCGACACGGCGGACGCCGGCACGGCGAGCCCGCGGGCGACCCACTTGCTGCCGTGCTTGAGCTCGGCCTGCCACTCCCCGTCCGCGGTTCCGGTGACGGTGAGGGTCAGTTCGACGGTGCGGGTCTTGCGAGCGCTTGTGCCTTTCCCCTTGCCGCGCTTCGGCTTGGTCTCCTCGGCGGCTTCCGGAGTGTTCTCCCGGGCGCTTTCCGGCGGCCGGGCCGCCGGAAAGCCGGGGGTCTCACCGGCGTCGTTCGCGGTGTCCTGGGTGGTCGAAGCGTCGAGGCTCATGCGGGTCGGGTCTCCCTCGGGACGTCCGGCAATGGCTTCCGTAGTGTAGAACACACGTTCGACCCGTGCTCGGCGGGGCGGTCGAATTGGCGTTAACAGTTCCGGGGAATTTGTGGTGCACATCGCATCAATGGAGCCATTCGATCACGATTCGGGTACTTCATTGCCATGATCGACCGCGGCCTGCGACGGCCACGTTTCGTCGAGTGCCTTGTTGCGCGCAGTGTTGGCAAATAACTCGATCGAGTGATCCACGACGTCGACGCTGACCTGGGCAAACGCACCATTTCCCCTGATCGTGGCTGTGCCGCCAAAAACCAACGAATTTGATCAGCCGTTGTCCCCGCGATAACAATGCGGGTCGTCTCATGCGCGAGCGGTAATCACTGTGCCCATCGGTGGCATCACTGGGGAAGTCCGCGAGCGCATCACCCCGTGCACACCCGTGTACCTAGTTGCTTCAGGAACGTGATCGATGGATAGACGTGGCACCTCCCGCCCTCGTGGGAGGACTCGGTCGGCCCGGCTGCTCGCGGCCGTGAGCGTCGCATTGTTCGCTCTGCTCGTCTCCGCCTGTGGCGGCGGGGAAGGTGGCGACCAGGCCGCGGCCGGGCAGGCAGCCGTCGGCAAGGAGCAGCTCGCCAAGCTGCCGGAGGCGACCACCTACGGCGACCTGCCGGACGCGCCGAAGGATCCCGGGACCGAGGGCACCGGCAAGGTCCTCCACCCGAAGAAAGACCTCGTCGTCTACAAATCGGTGAACGGCGAGCCGATCGCCAAACTGCCGCGCAAGCAGGTCAACTCGCCGACCTGGGTGCCCGTGATCGCCGAGGAGGGCGAGTGGGCGCAGATCCTCCTGCCGACCCGGCCCAACGGGGCCAGTGGCTGGATCAAGGCCACCGACGACGCGGTCGAATCGGCGCAGAACGACTTCGCGGTCACGGTGCACCGTGACGACTTCTCGCTGGAGATCACCGAGAACGGCAAGTCGATCGGTGAATGGACCATCGGCATCGGGAAGGACGAGCACCCGACGCCGAAGGGGCGTGCGTACATCATCGCCTCCATCGCGGAGACGGTGAACACCTACAGCCCCATCGTGCTTCCGCTGAGCTATCACTCGGATTCGCACGAAACGTTCGGCGGTGGCCCCGGCACCGTCGGAATCCACACGTGGCCGGACAACAGCTTCGTTGGCAAGGCCAACAGCGACGGCTGCATCAGGGTGACGCAAGAGGCCCTGGACGAGCTCGTCAAGCTGCCGCTCGGAACGATCGTCAACATCGTCTGACGGCAGACCTTCCCCGCCCGAACCCGGTTGCAACACCGTGAATGACGAAAGGTAAGTCCTTGTCCAAGAAGAGAACCGCCGCGCTCGGTGCCGGCGTCCTGTCCGCGCTTCTCGCCGGTGGTATCGCTTTCGCCCCCACCGCCGCCGCCGAGACCGAGGACTCCGCGTTCGCCATCGAGGCGACCGGTCTGATCTCGATCCCCAAGACCCCGCACGTCGTGGGTGAGGGGAAGGAGTCGCTCCTCGCGGTCGACCTGCCGCCCGGCCAGCGCGCGCTGGTCCATGCCGGTGTGCTCAACGCCGAGGCCTCCAACGGCTACGCCAAGGCCAGTGTCGCCGAGGCGGAGGTCGCCCTCGGCAACGGCCTGCCGACCATCGGGCTCGAGCTGATCTCGGCCGAGTGCGACAACCTGCAGGGCTCCACCTCGCTGGCCACCCTCAAGGTCGGTGACCGGACGGTGGCGCTGGACCAGCTTCCGGAGAACACCGCGGTCATCCCCAAGCCGCTGCAGGGCGTCGCCAGCATCACGCTGAACAAGCAGGTGAAGACCGACGACGCGCTGACCGTCACCGCGCTGTCGATCGACGTGCTCAACAGCACGCAGACCATCGACATCGCGTCGGCCACCTGCACGGAGAAGGACGCCGAGCCGACCGAGTCGACGCAGCCGACCGAGCCCAGCGAGCCGAGCGACCCGACCACGCCGCCGGACAACGGCGACGGTGGTGACGACGACGGCGACGACGACATGCCGGGCACCCGTCCCGACGAGGACGGCAAGGCTCCGACCCCGGTCCCGCAGCCGGGTCACCTCGACGTCACCGGCTGATCGGCCGACAAGCCAAGCCTGACAACGTAAAGCGGCCTCCACCTTCGTCCGAGGTGGAGGCCGCTTTGTCGGATGTGGACCGGACCCGTCGCGTGTGGACTATTCGTCGCCCTTGCCGGACTTGAGCCCCTTCGAGATCAAGTCCATGACGGAGCTGTCGGCGAGCGTGGTGACGTCACCGATGTCCCGGTTCTCCGCCACGTCACGCAGCAGCCGGCGCATGATCTTGCCGGAGCGCGTCTTCGGTAGTTCCGGCACCACCATGATCTGCCGCGGCTTGGCGATCGGGCCGATCTCCTTGGCGACGTGGTTGCGCAGCTCCTGAATGGCCTGCTCGCCGCCTGCCTCGTCCTCCGCGATACCGCCGCGCAGGATGACGAACGCGACGATGCCCTGCCCGGTCGTCGGGTCGGTCGCCCCGACCACGGCCGCCTCGGCGACGGTCGGGTGCGAGACGAGAGCCGACTCGACCTCGGTCGTGGAGATCCGGTGTCCGGAGACGTTCATGACGTCGTCCACGCGGCCGAGCAACCAGATGTCGCCGTCGTTGTCGTACTTCGCGCCGTCACCGGCGAAGTAGAAACCCTGCTCGGCGAAGCGCGACCAGTACGTCTCCTTGTACCGCTGGTCGTCGCCCCAGATGCCGCGCAGCATCGACGGCCACGGCTTGTCCAGCACCAGGTAACCGCCGCCGCCCTTGCCGACCTCGGTGCCGGAGTCGTCGACGACCTTGGCCGAGATGCCGGGCAGCGGACGCTGCGCCGAACCCGGCTTGGCGCTCGTGACACCGGGCAGCGGCGAGATCATGATCGCGCCGGTCTCGGTCTGCCACCACGTGTCGACGATCGGGCAACGGTTGGCGCCGATGTGCTCGCGGTACCACATCCACGCCTCGGGGTTGATCGGCTCGCCGACCGAACCGAGCACCCGCAGCGACGACAGGTCGTACTTCGCCGGGATGTCGGCGCCCCACTTCATGAACGTCCGGATGAGCGTCGGAGCCGTGTAGTAGATGGAGACCTTGTACTGCTGCACGATCTCCCAGTGCCTGCCCTCGTGCGGGGTGTTCGGCGTGCCCTCGTACACGACCTGCGTGGCGCGGTTGGCCAGCGGGCCGTACACGATGTAGGAGTGCCCGGTGACCCAGCCGATGTCGGCGGTGCACCAGTAGACGTCCTTGCCTGGCTTGTGGTCGAACACGGCGTGGTGCGTGTACGCCGCCTGCGTCAGGTAGCCGCCCGACGTGTGCAGGATGCCCTTGGGCTTTCCGGTGGTGCCCGACGTGTACAGGATGTACAGCGGGTGTTCCGAGTCGAACGGCTCGGGCGTGTGCTCCTCGGACTGGGAGTCGACGAGTTCGTGCCACCAGATGTCTCGGCCCTCGGTCCACGGCACCTCGCCCTCGAGGTCGTCACCGGTGCGGCGCACCACGATGACCTTCTCGACGCTCTCCGCGCCCGCGAGCGCCTCGTCGACGTTGGCCTTCATCGGTGCGGCCTTGCCGCGGCGGTACTGGCCGTCGGAGGTGATGACCACCTTCGCTTGCGCGTCGTCGACGCGCTGCCGCAGCGCACTCGGCGAGAAGCCACCGAACACGACGCTGTGCATGGCGCCGATGCGCGCGCACGCGAGCATGGCGACGATCGCCTCGGGAATCATCTGCAGCTGGATGGCGACGCGGTCGCGTGCGGTCACGCCGAGGGAGGTCAGTGCGTTCGCGGCCTTGCTGACCTCGCGCTTGAGGTCGGCGTAGGTGATGTCGCGGGTGTCGCCCGGCTCGCCGACCCAGTGGATGGCGACCTGGTCGCCGTATCCGGCTTCGACGTGCCGGTCGACGCAGTTGTAGGCGACGTTGAGCTTTCCGCCGACGAACCACTTCGCGAACGGCGCGTCCGACCAGTCGACGACCTGGGTCCACTTCGTGTCCCAGTGCAGGCGCTCCGCCTGCTTGGCCCAGAACGCCTCCCGGTCCTTGTCGGCCTCCGCATACCACTCGGCGGTCGCGTTGGCCCCCGCGGCGAACTCCTCACTCGGAGGGAAAGTACGGCTCTCGGTCAAGAGGTTGTCGAGTGCCGGCGACTGCTCTGTCATGTGCAAGGCCTCCTGATCGTGATCTTCGGGTGCGCCCGCGGCGACGGTAGTGACGTTAGTACGCCTGGTAAAAGGTTGCAGCCAGTGCGCAGGGGCGACAAGCGTGGGACGACGAGCGGCCGACGAGCGGTCGACCAGGGCCGCCTATGCTCTGCGTACTCGGTGTAGCGGAGGGTTGGTTGATGGCGGAGCGCGAGGAGCTCACCTGGGATTTGTTCGGTACGGCCAGCCGTGAGCTGGCCCGGCAGGTCGCGGACAGCGGATTCCGGCCCGACCTGATCTTGTCGATCGCCCGCGGCGGGCTGTTCGTGGCCGGCGCGCTCGGCTACGCGCTGGACGTGAAGAACCTGCACGTGATGAACGTGGAGTTCTACACGGGCGTCAACGAGCGGCTGGACCTGCCCGTGATGCTCCCGCCGGTGCCCAACGCCGTCGACCTCGCCGGCGCGCGCGTGTTGGTGGCCGACGACGTCGCCGACACCGGCGCCACCCTCAAGCTCGTCCGTGACTTCTGCGCCGACGCGGTGGCCGAGGTGCGCTGCGCGGTCGTCTACGAGAAGCCGGCGTCGATGGTGTCGTGCGAGTACGTGTGGCGGCGCACCGACAGGTGGATCAACTTCCCGTGGTCGACGGAACCGCCGGTGGTGCGCAGGGACGGTCAGGTGCTCGACGCATGAGCACCGGCGACCCACTCGACCCGCTGCTGGAGCTCGACGGCGTTGCCGCGGCGGCGAAGTCGGCGCAGGACGCGGTGTTCGCCGTGCACCGCCACCGGGCCAACCTGCGGAGCGGCTCGGCCACCGCGGCGGAGGCATCGGTGCGAGCGGCGCGGGCGTCGGCCGGAGTCGAGGGCGTGGACCCGGAGATCCCCGACGAGGGCGCCGTCAGTGACCCGGTGCTCGCGGGCGCGCTGCGGGTCGCGAAGGCCACCGAGTCGCTGCTGCCGACGTGGCGGCGCGCGCCGTTGCAGGCGCTGGCCCGGATGCACGTCCTCGCGGCGGCCGACCTGACCGACGACACCGACGCGCTCGGGCGCCCGCGGCAGGAGCCGGGCGTCGGATCCCGGCTGGAGCTGCTGGCGCAGCTCACCACCGGCGCGACGAGCGTGCCCGGCGCGGTGCAGGCGGCCGTCGTCCACGGCGAACTGCTCGCGCTGCGGCCCTTCGGCACCGCGGACGGGGTGGTCGCGCGTGCCGCGTGCCGGCTGACCATGATCGCGACGGGATTCGACCCGAAGGCGCTCACGGTGCCCGAGGTGAGCTACTTCCGCAGGCCCCAGCGGTACCGCGAGGCGGCGGAGGCCTTCGCGAGCGGAGCCGCCGACGGCGTGCGCGACTGGCTGCTGTTCTCCTGCGAGGCCTTCGAGGCCGGCGCGCGGGAGGCGACGAGCATCGCCGACGCCGCCTCCTGAGCGCCCGACCGGCCCGCGCAGGCTCGGCCTCGCAGGTGCCGGTCAGCAGGCCTGCGCCCGCACCGACTCCAGTGCGTCGCGGACGTGGCCGTTCGCCGCGTCGAGGGCCTCGATGGCGACCTCGACGTCCACGCCGGCCAGCAGGTGAACCAGCGCGACCTTGAGGTCACCGGAGGCCTTCGTCAGCGCTTCGTCGCAGTCCTGCGTGCTCATGCCGGTGGCCTCGCGCAGGATGCGCAGCGTGCGGCCACGCAACTTCGCGTTGGTGGCGCGCATGCTGACCATGAGGTTGGAGTAGGTGCGGCCGAGCTTCACCAGCGTCGCGGTGGAGAACGCGGTCAGCACGATCTTCTGTGCCGTGCCCGCCTTCATCCGCGTGGAGCCCGCGATGGCCTCCGGGCCGGTGTCCACCGTGATGAGCACGTCGACCTCGGGTGGCACCACGGCGTCCGGGTTGCCCGAGACCAGACCGGTCCGGGCACCGCGGCGCTTGGCCGCCTGCAGCGCACCCAGCACGTACGGCGTGCGGCCCGACGCGGTGAGCCCGAGCACGAAGTCGCCCGCGTTCACCGTCGAGTTCAGCTCGGCAGCGCCCGCCGACGCGTCGTCCTCGGCGTTCTCGACGGGATGCCGCAGCGCGCGTTCACCGCCCGCGTGATGCGCGACGAACCAGTCGGGGGGCACGTTGAACGTCGGGATGAGCTCGGCCGCGTCCAGCACGGCGAGCCTGCCGGACGTGCCCGCGCCCACGTAGTGGACCCGGTGCCCGCCTCGCAGCGCCTCGGTGGCGTAGTCGACAGCCGTGGCCAGCTGCGGCAGTGCCGCCTGCACGGCACGCGGCACCCGGGTGTCCTCGGCGTTGATCAGGGCGAGGATCCCCGCGGTGGACATCTGGTCGATGTCGGTCGTGCGCGGGTTGCGCTGTTCGGTCGGCGAATCGACATGCACCACCTGTGCCGGTACAGCGCCGATTCCCGTGCGGGTTCCCATGGGCCTCACCGTTTCCGCTCCGGAACGGGCGGCCGTATCGACCGCCTCGCTCATTTGCCGGTTTCCCGGGACCGCCGTCTGCCATCCGGACGGACCCCTAGCCTGTGTGTGCCGACCGCGTCGCGCGTGGCATCGAGTGCCTTGACCGCCTCGTCCATGTGCTGCTGCGCGACCCCGATGAACAGGCAGTCGACGACCATGAGCTGGGCGATCCGGCTGGCCGTCGCGCCCGAGCGGAAGGTCGTCTCGCGAGCCGCGGTGGTGAGCACGTGGTCGGCGACCTCGGAGATGGGGGAGCGGGGGAAGTTGGTCAGTGCCACGGTCGTCGCGCCGTGCTCCTTCGCAGCCCGGAGCGCCTCGACCGTGTCCGTGGTGGCACCGGTGTGCGAGATGCCCACCGCCACGTCGCCGGGCTTGAGCACGGCGGCCGAGGTCAGCATGATGTGCGTGTCCGACCACGCGAAGCTCACCCGGCCGATGCGGTGGAGCTTCTGCTGGAGGTCGGCGGCGACGAACGCGCTCGCGCCGACGCCGTACACGTCGACCCGGTTCGCGCCGGCGAGCAGGCCGATGACGCGTTCCAGCGCGGCGATGTCGAGCTGCTCGGCGGTCTCCTCGACGGCCCGGGCGTCGGCGAAGCTGACCTTGCTGACCACGGCGGCCAGGTCGTCGTCATAGGCGATGTCGCCGCCGAGGTTGCGCGTCGAGCGTGCGGCCGACCGGGCGGTGTCCGCGGCGAGCGCGATACGCAGCTGCGGGTAGCCACCCACGCCGATGGCCTTGCAGAACCGGGTGACGGTCGTCTCGCTGGTGTTCGCGGCGAGTGCGACCTCGGTGATGCTGCGGCGTGCCACGGCGGACGGGTCGTCCAGCACCACCTTCGCGACCCGTTGCTCGGCCCGCGCGAGTCCAGGCAGCAGGGAACGGATGCGGACCAGCGGGCTGCCGTCGTTGTCGCGCTCCTGCGCGGGGTTCTCCGTAGCCGGGTCGTCACCGTTCGCGTTGGGCGGGCCTGCTGGCTCTGCCGTGGGAAAGTTACTAACCATAGGCATCTGCGACAAGGTTACCCACACCTTCCGGAGTGATCGCAACCAAGGCGTGTTCCCACGACCCAGGCCGCTGCTGTCCTGTTGCTCAGGAAGTCGCGGTCCCGGTTGGACTTGTTAACCCGCTTGGGCTACAACTTGGCAACTAATCAGCGCGTGCGCAGCACGAAACCCTGCGCGTTGATCGTTTCGGGTCGCCGTTCGGCGTCCAGAATCACCCGGGAACCATCGGATACCCGGATCCCGTCGATGTGAACACCGCGCCCGGTGTAGTTCCCATCCGTTGTGAATCGCCAACGAAGAGTGACATTCTCGCCCGGAGGAATCTGGGCGCGTACGGTCCACCACGAGCGGTGACCGGATCCGCGGAGCTCGCGCACCGGCTCCGTCGGCGCACCAGGGCCGCGTACCGACATCGGCACGGTTCCCCAGTTGCTGCCGTTGGTGGTCGACTCGAGAACGAGCGTGTCCGTCGTCTCGGTGTCGACAAACGCATTGAACTCCGCCGTGACGTCACGGTTGCGGGCACCCAGTGAGCGCGTGGTGAGTGTCGCGGTGCCGTCGTTTCCGAGGCCGCTGAACCACGAGTCCCGTCCGGCCTTCGGGCGCACGGCAAGCGCGCGCGACAAGCCGGTGGCCCAAATCTCCCGGGCCGGGTTGACCGAGCCCCATTCGCGGGTGGGGTGCACCCGGTTGGTCAGCAGGATCGCCGCCGACCGGGACATCGGGTCGATGACGAACGACGTGCCCGCGTAGCCGGTGTGGCCGGCGGTGACCGGCGAGGAGAGCCCGCCCATGTACCACCGCTCGTTCAGCTCGAAGCCGAGCCCGTGGGCGTCACCGGGGAACTCCTCGTTGTGGTTGCGGATCATGGCCCGGACGCTGTCCTCGGAGAGGATGCGCGCGCCGTCGTAGACACCGCCGTTGAGCAGTGCCTGGGCCAGCACGGCCATGTCCCGGACGGTGGAGAAGATGCCGGCATGCCCGGCCACACCGTCGAGGGCCCACGCGTTCTCGTCGTGGACCACGCCGCGGATCATGCCGCGGTCCGGCTCGGTCTGGAACTCGGTGGCCGCGATCCGCGGCAGCTTCGACGGTGGTGGGTTGAAGCCGGTGTCGCGCATGCCGAGTGGCTGGGTGATGCCCTCCCGGACGACTCGGTCCAGGGGTTTTCCGGTGACCCGGCCGACGAGCTCGCCGAGCGTGATGAGGTTCAGGTCGGAGTAGGTGTACTCCGATCCCGGTTCGGTTTCCGGCTCGATGCTCAGCACCGCTCCGATCCGGGACCTGCGGTCCGGGTAGTCCTCCCACAGGTTGACGGTGGCGGGCAGCCCGGAGGTGTGGGTCAGCAGCTGCTCGACGGTGACCGAGCCCTTGCCGTTGGCACCGAACGCGGGCAGGTACCGGGCGACCGGTGAGGACAGCTGCACGGCACCGCGCTCGACGAGCTGCATCACCGCGATGGAGGTGAACAGCTTCGTCACCGAGGCCATGTCGAAGATCGTGTTGTCGCGCACGGGGACCTGCCGGTTCGCGGGCAGTGCCCTGCCGTCGCGGTCGAAGCGCACCGCGCCGCCCGCAGCGAATCGGCCGACGATCATGCCGTTGTGCACCAGAATTCCGGCGCCGCCCGAGTACAGCGGGTGGCCCTCGACGGCGTCGGACGCCGTCCACGCTCTGAGCTGCCGTTCGGCGTCGCGAATCGGCCGCGGGTCGAGTCCGGCCTCCTCGGGCGAAGACGGTGTCAGCGTGACCGACTCGGGCGCGAACCCGCTCCGCGGCTGGTCGAATCGCCCGGTCCCCGGGCCGGAGGCAGCCATTGCCGTGGCCCCCATCAGTGCCAAGATCGCGGTGAGTGCCGCAATTCTGCCCCGCACCGTGCTCCCCTACCGATAGATGAGGTACTTCTCGCGGTCGCGTCGGAACCCGGCCTGTTCGTTCTGCCAGGACCCCACGATGTCGTCCGTACCCGCTCCGGCGTCCACCAATCGGCGCAGGCGGTCAGAGCCGAAAAGTTTGTCGATGAACAGGTCGTCGCGCCACGCGAACAGGTCGCGGTGCACCTTGCGAGCCGTGACCAGCAGGGCGATGCCGGTACGGATCGGATCGAACGCGTACGGGTCGGTGATGCTCAGCTGCACGCCGCCGCACGTCTGGCCAGGGAACTTGCCGAATGTCGGGACGAAGTACGTCTCCCGGAACGCCACACCGGGAAGACCTTGGCCCTCGAGTGCTTCCCGCCAGCGCCAGTCGACGCCTGGCGCGCCCAGGATCTCGAACGGCCGCGTGGTGCCGCGGCCCTCGGAGAACACGGTGCCCTCGAACAGGCACGTGCCCGGATAGGCGAGCGCGGTGTCGGGGGTGGGCACGTTCGGGCTCGGCGGTGTCCAGATGAGTCCGGTGTCGCCGAACCACTGTCGCCGTCGCCAGCCGCGGACCTCGACGATGTCCAGGCTGTCCAGCCGCCCGCCGTCGGAGGGCAGGAACTCGGCGTCGAACAGCGTGGCGAGCTCCCCGGCCGTCATGCCGTGCTGCAGCACGATCGGTTTCAGCCCGACGCCCGAGCTGAACGCCGGGTCGAGCATCGGTCCGTACGCCTCGCCGCCGACGGGGTTGGGCCGGTCGAGGACGACGAAGGCCGCTCCCGTGCGGGCTGCGGCGGCCATCGCCGTGTACATCGACCAGATATAGGTGTAGAAGCGCGACCCGATGTCGGCGATGTCGAACACGACCGTGTCCACGCCCGCCTTGCGGAACATGCCGGCCAGCTCATCGGCCGTCGCGCCGTACGCGTCGTAGACCGGCACACCGGTGCGGGGGTCGGCGAGGTCGCCCTCCGATCCGCCCGCCTGCGCGCTGCCCCGGAACCCGTGCTCGGGCCCGAACACCGCGACCGGCCGGACGCCGGCTTCGACGAGCGAGTCGACGATGTGGTCGCGCCCGGCCAGCACGCCCGTCGGGTTGGACAGCACACCGATCCTGCGCCCGGACAGCCGTCGCCAGCCCTCGGCCGCGAGCCGGTCGGCTCCCGGGGTCACCGGGCGGCTCTGGGCAGCTTGGGCGGCCGGGTTGGCCGGGGTGGCCGCGGCGAACTGCGAGCCGGAGGTGAGCAGCGGGGTCGCGAGCGCACTCGCGGCCAGGAAGAGGCGGCGGTTGACGGTCATTCAGGTCACCAGGTAAGGCCGTGGCCGAAGGGGTAGCGGATTGTTTCCGGGTCGTCGCCGGCCGGGATGTTCACCGGCAGCTTGCCCTGGGGCGCGTGCTCGCCGAGCAGCACCTTCGCCAGCGACGTCATCGAGACGCTGCGCCAGTCGTAGGTGGCGAGCCACGTCGGTACGTCGGCATGGCCCGGGTCGTACGGTTCCTGCACCGACACTGCCACGACGGGCTTGCCCGTCGCCAGTAACCGGTGCACCAGGTCACGTTGGCCGGCGTCGTTGGCCAGGCCGTTTGTGAGCACGACCACCAGATCGGATTCCGTCGCCGCGGCCACGGCCTGCTCGACAGCGGCGGCGTCCGGCTCGGCGCCCGTGGGCAGCGGTGTCGCGAACGGCCCCAGCGCGTCGGCCAGCGCGTCGACCGGTTCGGCCGGGTAGCCCGGGTAGTCGGGGCTGTTCCAGCCCGTCACCAGCACCTTGCCGGGGTCACGGAGGGGGAGCAGCTTCGCGTCGTCACGTAGCAGCGTCGGGGCACGATCGGTGGCGGCCTGCACCGTGGCGAGGTTCTCGGGTGTGCCGACCTTCCTCGGCACCGCACGCTCGTCGACCAGCGGAGCGGCAACGATCCCGCGCTTCTCCTTCAGCTTCAGGATGCGCAGGACGCTCCGGTCGATGCGCTCCTCGGTGATCCGGCCGCTGCGCACGGCGTCCAGCACGCTGTTCATCGCCAGCTCGAGGTCCGGCGGCATCAGCATCTGGTCGACGCCGGCCTCCAGCGCCAGCACCGGAATCTCGGAATCGGGGTGCAGCTCCCGCACGCCCTGCATCTGCAGCGAGTCGGTGACCACGACGCCGTCGTAGCCGAGCTCCTCGCGCAGCAGGCCCGTGATGATCGGTTTCGAGAGCGTGGCGGGGTTTCCGGACGGGTCGAGGCTCGGCACGGTGATGTGCGCGGTCATGATCGAGTCGGCACCCGCCTCGATGGCGGCCTGGAAAGGTGGCAGATCGATCTCCCGCCACTCCTGTTCGGTGCGATCGATCCTCGGCAGGCCGGTGTGACTGTCGGTCGCGGCGTCACCGTGGCCGGGGAAATGCTTCGCCGAGCTCGAGACGGTCTCGGTCGCCGGGCCGGAGTTCTGGTAGCCCTCGACCTGGGCGGCCACGAACTCGCTCGCCAGCGCGGGATCGGACGAGAACGAGCGCGAGCCGATGACCGGGTTGGCGGGGTTGGAGTTCACATCGGCGTCCGGGGCGAAGTCCTGGTTGATGCCGATGGCCCGGAGCTCCGAGCTGCTGACCGCCGCGGCCGCGCGGGCCACCGGCGCGTCGCGGCCCGCGCCCAGCGCCATCGCGCTGGGGTGCTCCGTCGCCGGGTCGCCCAGGCGTGTGACTCGGCCCCCTTCCTGATCGACGGACACGATCAGCGGCACGTGCGCACCCGACGACAGGGCAGCGCGCTGCAGCCCGTTGGACAGGCGGGCGACCTGGCCGGGCTCGTCGATGTTGTCCGTGCCCCCGTGGTTGAAGTAGATGACGCCGCCGACCTGGTAGCGCCGCACCACCTCCGAGGCGGTGTCGACGCCGTACTTCTCCCGGTTGCTCGCGTGCGGCTCGTGGGCCGACTTCCCCCAGACGTCGGCGACGAAGAGCTGGCCGACCTTCTGTTCCAAGGTCAGCTTGCCGAGCGTGCGTTCCGCCCAGCCCGGGCCGGGCGCCTGAACCGCTCGGGGTTCGCCTGCTCCGGCGGCGGAGCCGCCGGTCGACTGCGTGGCGCAGCCGGTCACGACGAGCAAGCCTGCGAGCGATACGGCGGCATAGCCGATCCTCCTGTGCCGGGCGCGAGAGGTGGTCACGAAAAAGCCCTCCAGTGTGCGTGCGACGTGGGAATTCCACGAAAAGGCACCAGCACCGGAAAGCTACTGACCGTCGATGTCGGCGGTCAACGACCAAAAGTCGCGAACGGACCATTCACCCTCACCGGCGCGTGCGAATGGTCCATACACGCTGGCGGCGCCCGCCGACAGACCTGTCGACGAGCGCCGCCATTCGCGCAGACGTTCCGGGTGACCAAGCTGCAACTCGTGTCGTATGGGTGGGGACTCGGCGTCCGGCGTCCCGTCAACGCAGTCCCTCAACGACAAGCCTCCCGCGGCGTGCCCAGCGTGGGTGCCCGGAGTCCGCGCACGGAGATCGATAGGGGTGGATCAGGCTTCTCTTCTGCCGGATCCCTGGCCGACTCGATGTCCGCACTTCCTTTCTACCCAGTGACGGCCGTCACTTCAAGGTCTCGCCAAGGTGCACCGGTACAGAGCCCCGATTCGGTGAGTTGCACACGTGTGATCGCGCGATTCCGTGTCAGGACAGGCGAAACGGCACGTGGTCACGCGTCCCGGCGACGTCGGCGCGACAACCCGTACAGCGTCGCCCCGGCGGCCATGCCTACGCCGAGCCCGACCGCGACCGCCGACGCCGACGGCATCCGCGAGCGCAACGACACGGGCCTGGTGAACGTGTGAATGGGCCAGTCGCGCTCGACGGCGATCCTGCGCAGGGCGCGGTCCGGGTTGACGGCGTGCGGGTGGCCGACCACCTCCAGCAGCGGCACGTCGGTGCTCGAATCGGTGTAGGCATGGCAGGCGGCCAGGTCGTAGCCGTGGTCCGCGGCGAACCGCTTCGCCGCGACGGCCTTCTCCTCGCCGTAGCAGTAGAAGTCGATATCGCCGGAGTACCGCCCGTCGACGACGCTCATCCGGGTTCCCATGCTGTACGTCGCGCCGAGCATCTCGGCGATCGGCGTCACGACCTCCTCGCCGGCCGCCGACAGCACGATCACGTCGTGCCCGTTCTCGAGGTGCTCGGCGATCAGCTCCTCCGCCTCGGCGTAGACGAGCGGCGCGACGACGTCGTGCAGGGTCTCGGCGACCACCGCACGCACCTGCTCGACCTCCCAGCCCGAGCACAGTGCCGAGATCTCCGCGCGCAGCCGTTCGGTGCGATCCTCGTCGGCGCCCGAGAGCGAGAAGACGAGCTGGGCGTACGCGCTCTTCAGCGCGGCGCGCCGGTTGATAAGCCCCTCCCGCAGGAACGGTCTGCTGAACGCGAGTGCACTCGACGAGGCGATGATGGTCTTGTCGAGGTCGAAGAACGCCGCGGCCCGCACGGGTGCCGCGGTCTCGCTCGACGACGAGCGCAGGGTGGAGTCGGCCACAAGGTCCACGATAAGTGATCTCCGCAAGTGGGGGACGGAGGCGTGCGCGCGGCCGGATCATGCCACGTCGCAACCGTTTCCACCCTTGTCCGTTACCGAATCGGCTCTCCACGGGATCCGGTACGGGGCCTACGCAGAGTTACGCTGGAGCGAGTCCGGCGGCGGCCGGATGCGGCTCGGCCCACCCCCGGCCGAGCCCCCGGCGGTCCCCGTTCCTCCCCCTGGCGGGGACCGCCTTCCAACTCTCCGCACGCCGAGTTGTCCACATCGACCCGGTTATCCACAGGCCGGCGAACTCGACCTTTTCGCACCGGGTATCGGCACGCGACCGTGAATGCGCAGCCGACATCCAGGGGGAATCGTGCAGAACAACGACCGGCCGCTCGTCGTCGCGGCCGAAGGTCCGGTGCTCGACGAGATCCAGCGCCTCGCCGCGGCGGTGGGCTGCGACGCCGACCAGGTCGCCGACCTCGAGGCCGCCCGCGGCCGATGGACCGAGGCCCCGCTCGTCCTCGTCGACGACGCCGTCGCCGGTGCAGCGGCGGGCCTTCCGAAGCGGGACGACGTCCTCCTCGTGTGCGCGGGCAAGCCACCGCCGAGCGCGTGGCGGCGCGCGTTCGTCCTCGGTGCCGAGGACGTCGTCGCCCTGCCAGACACCGACGGGGTGCTGGTCACGGCCCTCGCCGACGTGGCCGAAGGACCGAGCCCGCAGCGCGGGCGCGTCCTCGCGGTGGTCGGTGGGCGCGGCGGTGCGGGCGCCTCGGTTCTGGCGGCCGCTGTCGCCCTCGGGGTGGCGAAGTCGGGCGGCGATGCCCTGCTGGTCGACTGTGATTCCCTCGGCGGCGGCATCGATCTCGTGCTGGGTGCCGAGCTGGAGGGCGGTCTGCGCTGGCCGGAGCTGCGAGTACAGGCCGGGCGGGTGTCGATGGCGGCTTTGGACGACGCGCTGCCCGGAATCGACCACGGCGCCGGTCGGCTGGCCGTGCTGTCGTGTGATCGGGACGGACCCGGCCCCGCGCCCGACGCGGTGGCCGCGGTCGTGGCGGCGGGCACGCGGGCCGGCCGGGTCGTGGTGTGTGATCTGCCGCGGGAGCCCGGCCCGTCTGGTGACCAGGTGTTGCGGCTCGCCGACCTCGTGGTTCTCGTCGTCCCGGCCGAGCTGCGCGCCTGTGTGGCCGCAAGCCGGGTGCTGGCCAACCTCGGTGATTCCCGGGGACGGGTTCGCGTGCTGGCGCGCGGGCCCTCCTTGGACGGGCTGACCGGACGCGACGTCGCCGACGCCGTGGGCGCGCCCCTGCTCGGCTGGCTACGCCCGGACCGGCGGCTCGCCAAGGCGCTGGAACGCGGGTCGTTCAACCCGCGCAGGCGGAGCTCGCTCGGCGCTGCGACGCGGGCCGTTCTCGACGAGCTCCACGCGGCCTGACCGTCCACAGTGGTCCAGACGTGGAGTTGTCCACAGTTTCGCACTTTTCCACAGACACCTGGGGGTAACCGGTGAAGACGACAACGGTCCACACGGGACAGCCTGAGCCGCGGCTCGTCGAACGGGTCCGGCAACGGCTTGCCGGATCCGGGGCCTCGACCGACCCGCGAACCGTGGCTGAGGCCGTGCGGGCCGAAACCGGCGGTGTAGCGGGCCATCTCGACATCCTCGACGCACTGCGGATGCTCCGGCACGAGTTCGTCGGTGCCGGACCGCTGGAGCCACTGCTCGACGACCCCGGAGTCACAGACGTACTAGTGACCGCACCGGACGAGGTGTGGGTCGACGGCACGAGCGGCCTGCGTCGCACCGACGTCCGGTTCCCCGACGAGGAGGCCGTCCGGCGGCTCGCGCAGCGGCTCGCGCTCGCGGCGGGCCGACGGCTCGACGATGCGCAACCGTTCGTCGACGGGTGGCTTCCGGGTGCGGGCCCGCACGGCCGCGTCCGGTTGCACGCCGTCCTGCCGCCCATCGCGGCGGACGGGACGTGCCTGTCGCTGCGCGTGCTGCGGCCGGCCGTGCACGACCTGCGTGCACTGCACCGGCTCGGCACCGTCGACGACCACGGACTCGCGCTGCTCGAGGCGATCGTGGCCGCACGGCTGGCCTTCCTCGTGAGTGGCGCGACCGGGTCCGGCAAGTCGACGCTGCTGGCGGCCATGCTCGGCGCGGTCTCGCCTGCCGAGCGGATCGTGTGTGTCGAGGACGCCGGCGAGCTCCAGCCCGCGCATCCGCAGGTCGTGCGCCTGGTGGCCCGGCCGCCCAACGTCGAGGGTGCGGGCGAGGTGAGCCTGCGTGAACTGGTGCGCGAGGCACTGCGGATGCGGCCCGACCGGCTCGTCGTCGGAGAGGTCAGAGGGCAAGAGGTCTGCGAACTCCTCAATGCCTTGAACACCGGGCACGACGGTGGAGCGGGCACCCTGCACGCGAACTCGCCCAGTGAGGTGCCCGCCCGGCTGGAGGCGCTCGCGGCACTGGGCGGGCTCGCCCGCGACGCCCTGCACAGCCAGCTGGCGGCGGCCGTGCAGGTCGTGCTCCACATGCACCGGGCACCGGGCGGGGCGCGCAGGCTGGCCGAGATCGGTGTCGTCCGACGGCGTCGGGACGCGGTCGAGGTGTGCCCGGTGTGGCGGCCGGACGGCTGGACCGGCGACCGCGTGTTGCTGACCGGTCTGCTCGAGGCACGAGGAGCGGTGCCGAGATGCTGACGTGGTCCGCACTGACCGGTGCCGTCGCGGTGCTCGCCTGGCCGGGTCCTGTCGCACGCCACCGGCTTGCCCGGCTGACCCGGTCGGTTCGGAAGCGCCCCGCCCTCGCCGTGATCCGTGACCGGGCGTCGTGGCCGCGCCTCGCCGTGGCCGCTGCCGCGCTCGCGCTGCCGGTCATAGTCGCGCTCGCGGGCGTGGCCGCGACCGCTGCGATCGCACTCCTCGCGCTGGCGTTGTCGCTGCACGTTCGGGCACGCCGCCGCACACGACGACGAATCGAGGCCACTGCGCGGCTCGCCGAAGCCGTGCGCACGTTGGTCGGCGGATTGCGGGCGGGCGCTCATCCGGCAGCGGCCGCGGAGACGGCCGCGCACGACGCCGACGACCACACCGCGTCGGTGCTCACCGCGATCGCGGCCTCCGCGCGCCTTGGCGGTGAGCCCGACGCCGAGCGACTGGCCGTCGCCGGCGCCGTTCCCGCCGACGTCGTCCACCGGCTCGTCGCCGCGTGGTCTCTCGCCCGCCGACACGGCCTGCCGTTGGCCGGCGTCCTCGAAGCCGTACAGCGCGACGTCGACGCGCAAGTCCGCCTGGCCGGACAGCTCGACGCCCGGCTGGCAGGCCCGCGCGCCAGCTCGGCGATCCTTGCCGTACTGCCGGCGCTCGGTGTGCTGCTCGGGCAGGTCATGGGAGCCGCTCCGCTGGACGTCCTGCTGACCACGTCGCCGGGCCGGGTGCTGCTCGTGCTCGGTTCCGCGCTGGTGCTCGCCGGCGTCGCGTGGAGTACGGCGCTCACGAGTCGGGTGACGCTCCGATGAGCGCGGTCGTCACCGCGTTGCTGGGCGTGGCCGTGCTGGTCGCGCCGCCGTCGCCGACAGCGCGGTTGTGTCGCGTCCTGCCACGCCCGCAACCTCGGACCCGGGCCGTGCGGCTGACGGCTGTCCCGCGGCCCCTGCTCGCAGGCGCTGTCGCCGCACTGGTGACCGTCGCTGTGGGCCTGCCGCTGGTCGCGGTCCCGGTCGGTGTGCTGGTGTGGTGGGCGACGCGGCGGTGGCGGACACGCAACCACGACGGCCGTCCCGATCCGCTCCGGATGGCGGCGACCGGCGACCTGCTCGCGGCGTGCCTCCACGCCGGGCTTCCGGTTCCCACGGCCGTGCGGGCGGTCGCCGGGACGGCTCCGGCCGACGCGGCGACCGCGCTCCGGGAGACAGCCGACCTCCTTGCCCTCGGCGCGGAACCCGACGCCGCCTGGGAGCCCGCTCGGCGTTGTCCGGCCACCACCGAACTGGCCCGCGCCGCCTGCCGCACCGCGCGATCGGGGAGTGCCCTCGCGGGCGTCGCCGGGGAGATGGCACAGCGGGCGCGCGCGGCCGTCGCGGACGAGGCCGAAGCGCGTGCCCAACGAGCGGGCGTGCTCATCACCGGACCACTCGGCCTGTGCTTCCTGCCCGCCTTCCTGTGCCTCGGCGTCATTCCGGTGGTCATCGGACTCGCCGGGCAGCTCACGGTTCTCACCTGACACACCCACGAAAGGAACGACCATGAATGCGCTCAAGCTCTTCGTGCTCCGCCGCGGTCCGATGCCGCGTCTCGATCTCCGCGCGGACGACGGGATGAGCACTGCCGAATACGCGATCGGCACGATTGCCGCCGCCGCGTTCGCCGCGCTGCTGTACGCGGTCGTCACCGGCGACTCGGTGCTCTCCGCGCTCACCTCGCTCATCGAACGTGCGATCTCGGTGGACTTCTGATGCGTCGGCGGATCGGCGACGACCGCGGCGCCGTGACGGTGGAGGGTGCCATCGCGCTCTGCTCGCTGCTTGTGCTGTTCGGCATGGTGATCGCCGGAGTCTCCGCGATGGCCGGTCAACTGCGGTGCACGGACGCCGCGGGCGAGGCGGCCCGGTTGCTCGGCCGCGGGGACCGATCACTCGCGGAGGAGGCCGTGCGGCGTCTGGCGCCTCGGGGCGCCACGCTGGCGACGCGCAAGGACGGACGGGGCATCACGGTCGCCGTGGAGGCGCCCGCGCTCGGAGGCATCCTGCCGGGCATCGCGATCAAGGCGGAGGCGCACGCCGAGCTGGAACCCGGCGTCGATTGGGCAGGCAACGATGCCGGGATCACCGCACGGACCCGCTGACCGGGACACCGGATCGGCGACCATCCACGCCGGCCGGGACGGCGGACCCGCCACCGTCCGGTGTGCCCGCTACCGCGGTTCAGCCGCCGTCCGCGCCGGCCGGGACACGGGATCGGCCACTGTCTGGGCCGCGGTCGCCGTCGCGGGCCTGCTGGTGCTCGGTGCCTTGCTGTGGACGCTCGGCAGCGCCGCTGTGCTCCGCCAGCGGGCCGCCAACGCCGCGGACCTCGCCGCCCTCGCCGCGGCAGGCCACGCCGACCTGGGCACGGCCGAAGCGTGTGCTCGGGCCGAGCGAGTCACCGGACGCATGTCGGTGCGGCTCCGTGAATGCAGGCTCGATCGGTGGGACGCGCTGGTGGTCGTCGAGGCGGTCGGGCCGCCGTTGCTGGCACGGTTCGGCCCGGCCACCGCTCGTGCGCGAGCCGGGCCGGTGGAGAACCAGGCGGCCTCCCGGTGAACGGCTTCGGCCGAACGGTGCGACCGAGCGCCGTTGACGAGCAGCGGTCGAGCGAAAGCGGTGAGCGGTCGACCCGGCCCCGGGGGAGAGTCGTATGCCGGGAACATCGACGCGAGCCACAGCGGATCGTGGTGCGACGAGCGGCCGGGCGACCGGGGTTTGTGACCGTTAACCGGCAGCCGGGGTTCAGTCCAGCCGTTGTGCCGATGCTCACTCATCGTGCGGCAGATGCCAGTGGCCGACCGCCTACTTCCCTTGTTCCTGCAAATTGCCGTTTATTGAGTACGACGCCGCGAAGCCGGTGGTGACGAATTTTCCGAGGAGGCTCGAGAAAGACATGTTGGACACGGAGTGGCCGGAGAGCTGGCGCAGCTCGTTCCGTATCGAGTTGCGTGCCGAGGCGATCGGCCTGGCCTGGAGGGGTTGGCCGGTCCTGCCCGGCAGCTACCCGGGGTCGGCCGCCGGCGCCGCGTGGGAGCGGCCGGTGCCCGCCCACGACGACTGGCAGCAGCGGCTGGGCGCCCACCCGCAGCAGGTGGCCGCGTGGTTCACCGGCAAGCCGTACAGCCTCCTCGTGGCCACCGGCACGATGGTCGACGCCATCGAGGTCGACGACCAGCTCGGTCGTCGTGCGGCGACGCTCCTCCGCGCGACCGGCCACCCCGCCCCGATCGTGGCGATGCCGAACGGCCGCTGGCTGTTCCTGACCACGTCGGCGACGACCGTTCCCTCGGCGCTGGCCGAGCACGACGACATCCAGTGGCACGGAGAGGGCAGCTACGTCCCGCTGCCGCCGACGCCGTTCGAGCAGGGCGTCGTGCACTGGCGCGTCAAGCCGGAGGTCTGGGGCTGGCGGCTGCCGGCCGCGGCGGCCGTGCACGAGGTGCTGGTGCGCGCGCTGCTGGGCGAGGCCGCGGACGCGGCGTCCGGTCAGCCGGTGGTCGCCGCGGGATCGTCGGCGGCCTGATCGACCTCGTGACCGTTGCCGCGTTCGTTGCTCACTGCCCCGAGCACGATGTCGAGGACGGTCACCGCCCCCGCCTTGTCCAGCGGTTCGTTGCCGTTCCCGCACTTGGGCGACTGGACGCAGGACGGGCACCCAGCCGGGCACTCGCAGGAGACGATCGCCTCCCGCGTAGCGGCCAGCCACGGGACGAGCGCGGCGAAGCCGCGGTCGGCGAATCCCGCACCCCCGGGATGACCATCGTGCACGAACACCGTCGCCTCCCCGGTGTCAGCGTGCAAGGCGGTCGAGACCCCGCCGATGTCCCAACGGTCGCACGTAGCGAACAGCGGTAGCAGGCCGATCGCCGCGTGCTCGGCAGCATGCAGGGCGCCGGGAAGGCGCGCCGGTTCGATGCCGGCGCCCCCCGGCGCCCTGTCGTCTCCGGCTCCGTGCGCCTCCAGCAGCTCGGCGCTGATCGTGTACCAGACCGCCCGTGTCCGCAGTTCCTGCTCGGGCAGATCCAGTGCGACGTGGTCGAGCACCTCACCGGACGGCAACCGGCGCAGGTAACCGACCACCTGCGACGTCACGGCCACCTCTCCCAGGCACACGGTGACGCCGCCGTACCGCTCCTCGCGGATGGTCGACAGTACGGCGATGTCCACCACGCCCCGCGCCGAGGTGTTCCACTCGGGATCCTCGGCGTGGACGAGCGCCAGCCCGTTCTCCAGGTCGAGCTCGTCCACCACATACGACGACCCCTGGTGCAGATACACCGCACCCGGATGCACGGTGCTGCACGCCGATCCCGGATCCACCGTGCCGAGCAGTCGTGACGTGTCCGCTTCCACGACGGCGATCTGGTCGCCGCCCGAGCCACGAATGTCCACCTCGTGCTGAGGGCGGTCCCGGGACGTCCAATACCAGCCGCTCGGCCTGCGCCGGAGCATCCCGTCGGCGACCAGCGCGTCCAGGACCTCCCGGGCCGCATCGCCACCGAACGCGTCGAGTTCCCTGGCCGTCAGCGGTAGCTCGGCCGTCGCACACGCCAGCTGTGGCACCAGCACGTACGGGTTGCTCGGATCGAGCACCGCGGTCTCCACCGGCCGGTCCAGCAACGCCGCCGGGTGGTGCACCAGGTAGGTGTCCAGCGGGTCGTCCCGCGCGACGAACACCACCAGCGCGTCGTCGCCCGCCCGGCCCGCGCGCCCGGACTGCTGCCAGAACGACGCGAGCGTGCCCGGATAACCGGCCAGCACCACGGCATCCAGGCCCGCGATGTCCACGCCGAGCTCCAGGGCGTTCGTCGTGGCCACCCCGAGCAGGTGTCCGCTCAGCAGGGCCTTCTCCAGCGCACGCCGTTCCTCGGGAAGAAAACCGGCCCGGTACGCCGCCACCGCTTCCCGCAACTGTGGGTCCACTTCGGACAGAATTCGCTTCGCGCCCAGCGCGGTCAGTTCCGCGCCCCGGCGGGACCGCACGAACGCGAGACTGCGCGCACCCTCGATCACGAGCTCCGCCAGGATGCGCGCCGCCTCCGCGCCGGCCGAACGCCGCACCGGAGCCCCGTTCTCCCCGGCGAGCTCCTCCAGCAACGGAGGCTCCCACAGCGCCACCGTGCGCGGGCCGCGCGGCGAGGCGTCGTCCACCACCGGCGTGCACGGCTTGCCCGTCAGCCGCGAGGCGAACTCCGCGGGCTCGGCCGTGGTCGCGGAGGCCAGGACGAACACCGGATCCGCGCCGTAATGCCGGGCCACCCGGCGCAGCCTCCGCAGCAGCAGCGCCACGTGCGAGCCGAACACCCCGCGATAGCTGTGACACTCGTCGACGACCACATAGCTCAGTCGCCGGAAGAACGTGGCCCAACGGGCATGTGCACTCAGCACACCTCGATGCAGCATGTCCGGGTTGCTGAACACCCAGCGCGCGTGCTTGCGGACCCAGTCCCGCTCGGCGCGCGGGGTGTCGCCGTCGTAGGACGCGGGACGCACACCGTCCAGGCCGAGCGCCGAGACGGCGCGCAGCTGGTCGGCCCCCAGGGCCTTCGTCGGGGCGAGATAGAGGGCCGTCGCCTTCGGGTCGGTCGCCAGCTTCGAGAGCACCGGCAGCTGGTACACGAGGGACTTACCGGATGCCGTGCCCGTGGCCATGACGACGTCCTGGCCACGCCAGGCCAGCTCGGCCGCCTCCGCCTGGTGGGTCCACGGCCGCTCGACGCCGCAGTCCCGGAACGCCGCGCTGACCTGCGGCGGCACCCAGTCCGGCCAGTCGGCGAAGCGGGCGGGGCGCGCGGGCAGGTCGGCGACGTGCGTGACCGGATTGCGGCGCTCGGGAATGCCCGCCGTCGCCCGCTCCAGTAGCCGGCGGGCCCGCGAGACACCTGCCTCGACCTGGCTGCTCAAGATCGGCCTCCACCGAGGGGAGACGTCACCGCCTCGGCAGGCCCCAACCGCTGACCGTTCATGTGTTCGAGCATGGCACACCCGCCGGCCCAGCAGACGGATGGCACGGACCCGCGCACGTCACCTTCCGTGAGCGGAGTCACATGCGTACGCAGCGTATCGGACCCAAGACGCCCTGCCGCACGGTTCGTCGTACCAATAGACTCCGCAAAACCACGCCAGAAGTGGTGCAGATCCCATGTCAGCGTCGACACAGTGGGTAGCCACCGTCGCTGCTGACGCAAGGCGACGTTTCAGGAGGACGAATGTCCCGGCACTTCCTCGCGGAGGGCTCCCCGGAGCTCTCCGGAGGTGACTACGGCATCGTGGCCGTGGTCGCCGTGGTCGCCCTTGCTGCACTGGTCATCGGCTATCTCTTGCTGAAGGAGGTCCTGGCCGCGGGCCAGGGCACCGAGAAGATGCGGGAGATCGCCAAGGCGGTGCAGGAAGGCGCGGCTGCCTATCTCAACCGGCAGCGGAACACGCTCGCGATCTTCGGCGTGATCGTGTTCGTCTTGCTGTTCGCACTCCCCGCGGAAGATTGGAACGAGCGCATAGGCCGTTCGCTCTTCTTCCTCATCGGGGCCGTGTTCTCGTTCTCGATCGGCTACCTCGGCATGTGGCTGGCGACGAGAGCGAACGTCCGAGTGGCGGCCGCGGCACGAGAACCCGGTGGGCGGGAGAAGGCGATGCGGATCGCGTTCCGCACCGGTGGCGTCGTCGGCATGATCACCGTCGGCCTCGGCCTGTTCGGCGCGGCCGTCGTGGTGCTGGTCTACGCGGGCCAGGCCCCGAAGGTGCTCGAGGGCTTCGGCTTCGGCGCGGCCCTCATCGCGATGTTCATGCGTGTCGGCGGCGGCATCTTCACCAAGGCCGCCGACGTCGGGGCGGACCTCGTGGGCAAGGTCGAGCAGAACATTCCCGAGGACGACCCGCGCAACGCGGCCACCATCGCCGACAACGTGGGCGACAACGTCGGTGACTGCGCGGGCATGGCGGCCGACCTGTTCGAGTCGTACGCGGTGACCCTGGTCGCAGCGCTCATCCTCGGCAGCGCGGCGTTCGGCGCGACCGGCTACGGCCTGGTGTTCCCGCTGATCATCCCGGCCATCGGGGTCATCACGGCGGTGATCGGCATCTACATCACGCGTGCGCGGGCCGGCGAGAGCGGTCTGACGACGATCAACCGGTCGTTCTACATCTCCGCCGTCATCTCGGCGGTGCTGTCGGCCGTCGCGGCGTTCGTGTTCCTGCCGAGCTCGTTCGACGGCGCCGAGGGCAACCCGGCCGTCATCGCGACGGTCTCCGTCATCATCGGTATCGCGCTCGCCGGCGTGATCCTGTGGCTGACCGGCTACTACACCGGCACCGAGCACGGTCCCGTGAAGGACGTCGGCAAGACGTCCGAGACGGGTGCGGCCACGGTGATCCTGTCCGGTATCTCGGTGGGCTTCGAGTCGGCGGTGTTCACCGCGCTCGTCATCGGTGCCGCGGTGTTCGGGGCCTACCTGCTCGGCGGCGCGGTGGCGTTGTTCGCGGTGGCGCTGGCCGGTACGGGTCTGCTCACGACGGTCGGCGTCATCGTCGCGATGGACACCTTCGGCCCGGTGTCGGACAACGCCCAGGGCATCGCCGAGATGTCCGGCGACCTCGAGGAGGGCGAGGGCGTGCAGATCCTCACCGAGCTCGACGCCGTCGGCAACACCACCAAGGCCATCACCAAGGGCATCGCGATCTCCACGGCCGTGCTGGCGGCGACGGCGCTGTTCGGGTCGTACTCGGCGGCGATCCGCGACGCGTTGCGCGATGTCGGAACGGGAGTCGGTGACGCTGTGCCCGACTCGTTCGTGGACAGCATCATCTCGCCGAACACGCTCGTCGGCGTGGTCGTCGGTGCGGCCGTGGTGTTCCTCTTCTCCGGACTGGCCGTCAACGCGGTGTCCCGCGCGGCGGGCGCGGTGGTGTACGAGGTGCGCCGCCAGTTCCGCGACATCCCGGGGATCATGGAGGGCACGACCCGTCCCGAGTACGGCCGCGTCGTCGACATCGTCACGCGCGACTCGCTGCGGGAGCTGGCCACACCCGGCCTGCTGGCGGTGTTCGCGCCGATCGCGGTCGGCTTCGGGCTCGGCACCGGTGCGCTCGCGGGCTACCTCGCGGGCGCGATCGCGACGGGCACGCTCATGGCGGTGTTCCTCGCCAACTCCGGTGGCGCGTGGGACAACGCCAAGAAGCTGGTCGAGGACGGCCACCACGGTGGCAAGAACTCGGAGGCGCACGCCGCGACGGTCATCGGCGACACCGTCGGTGACCCGTTCAAGGACACGGCGGGGCCGGCGATCAACCCGCTGCTCAAGGTGATGAACCTCGTGTCGCTGCTGATCGCACCCGCGGTGGTGCAGTTCACCGTGGGTGAGGACGCCTCGATCGGGGTCCGGATCGGCATCGCGGTGGTCGCCGTGCTGGTGATCGTCGGCGCGATCGTGGTGTCGAAGCGGCGCGGTACGGCCATCGCCGAGACACCTGCGCAGCAGGCCACCAACGCTTGACCGGCAGCACGAAGCCGGGCGTGGACACTCAGCGTGTCCACGCCCGGCTTTGTTGCATTCGGAAGCGACACGCAAAGGTGACTTGCAGACTGCGCGTTGCCGGGTACCGTCGCACCGGGATGTGCTCGGATCAGCACGCTGTGTCAGGAGGTGTGGGCGTTGCGGCCGCGAATGCCCGTTCTCGCCGCTCTGGTGACGGCCTTGGGCCTCGGTGTGGTGGGTTGCGGGCAGCCGTCGAGAACGGCGTCGCCCGACGGGGAGTCGGCGGCGCGATCGTCCGGTGCCGCGATGTCGGCCGAGGAGATCCAGCGGCAGGACGCCGTGACGGCGTGGGCCGACGGGTACTGCGGCGCGGTCTCGGAGCTGGTCCGCTCGGTGTCGACGATGCCCGAGATCGACCCGAGCACGCCGGCGCAGGCGTCGCGGACGTCGAGCGAGCTGCTGGGCGTGATGATCGGCGGCCTCGACCGGACCCTGCAGCGACTCGGCAGCCTCGGCCGGGCACCGGTCACCGCTGCCGAGCGGATGAAGGCCGACGCCGTCGCCACGTACACCGGTATCCGGGACCGGGCCGTCGGCGCCAAGAACCAGCTCGACGCGGCCACCACCACCGAGGCCAGCACGGCCGCCATCGGTGCGGTGCGCGGGCCCCTCGAGGAGATCGGTCGGCTCGACTTGCTGGCGGGCTTCGACACCGTTCCCGAACTGCGGCAGGCGAGCGCGCGGGCGGGCAGGTGCCTGCAGCTCACCGAGCAGGGCGGCGCGGCGCGGTTCGACCCGGGGCCGTGACCGCCGCACGCTGGGGATCCGCGGCTCCCCAGCCCATTGGCCGCGTCGGTAGCTAGCTCAGCCGGTCCTGTGCGTAGGCGGCCATCGCGGCACTCACGTAGGCCGCGAGGCCCGGCGCGATCCGGTCGAAGTTCTCGGTGAAGCGGCTGTCGTCGACGTACAGCCTGCCGAGTCCGGTGTAGGCCTCCCGGTTCGGTGTCCAGAAGTGGCACACCCACCGGTAGTGCGCGTCGACGGCCTCGACCGCGCGTGGGTCGTCCGGGGCGATGCCCTGGCGCATCAGCTCGGCGAGCCGGTCGGTCGCCTCCGCGCCCTGGCGCTGGACGGCCTGCCACTTCTCGTCGGACCAGCCCTTGACCTTCGTATAGGTCTCGGACGAGCCCGGCCAGCGCTGCTCGGCCTCCTCCGCGAGGTGGCGTGCCTCCTCGGAGTGCCTGCCGATGCCGGTGTACAGCTCTTCGGCGTTCACGGGTTTCCCTCCCTCCAGTTTCTCGAGACCGAGACCCAGCTCCCGCAGCACGAGGATCTGCTGCAACCGCAGCAGTTGTTCCTCCTCGTAGTAGCGGTAGCCGTTGCCGCCGAGGTAGGCAGGCGGCAACAAGCCGATCTCGTCGTAGTGCCGCAGGGTGCGCGAGGTCACCTTCGCGAGCCGGGCGACGTGGGCGATCGAGTAGGCCATGCCGGAAACGCTAGAGGTTGCCGCCGCGTCAACCTCAAGTTCGATTCGCGGGCGCGTTCGCGGGGAATGTTCCCGGCATGGCCCGAGCCGGCACATCACACGGCGTGGCGGCCTGGTGACCATGGAACTCGCAAGGGTGAGTCGCATATCACGTCGACGGTATGGGATGGAAACATCACCGCAGGAAGTGGCGATGCGCTTGACACACGCTCGGCCGCGTGTTGCGCCACCTGAGCAGACGCCGTGGCCTTCGAGCGTGCACACTGGCGGGTCGAACAGGTGAGTTAGTGAGCGGAAGCGGGACGGCGTGGCTGGAACGACACGGAAGAAGGACGGCGCTACGAACGGCAGCGGCCGCCGGCGGCTGGTGATCGTCGAGTCGCCCACCAAGGCGCGCAAGATCGCGCCGTACCTCGGTGGCGACTACGTCGTCGAGTCTTCCCGTGGCCACGTGCGCGACCTGCCACGCGGCGCCGCGGATGTTCCTGCCAAGTACAAGGGCCAGCCGTGGGCCAGGCTCGGCGTGGACGTCGACAACGGCTTCGAACCGCTCTACATCATCACGCCGGACAAGAAGTCGACCGTCACCGAGCTCAAGAACCTGCTCAAGGACGTTGACGAGCTCTACCTCGCCACCGACCCCGACCGGGAAGGCGAGGCCATCGCCTGGCACCTGCTCGAGGCGCTGAAGCCGAAGGTGCCGGTGCGCCGCATGGTGTTCAACGAGGTCACGCCCGAAGCCATCCGCGCCGCCGCCCAGAGCACCCGCGAGCTCGACCCGGACCTGGTCGACGCCCAGGAGACCCGGCGCATCCTCGACCGGCTCTACGGCTACGAGGTCTCGCCGGTGCTGTGGAAGAAGGTCATGCCGAAGCTCTCCGCGGGCCGTGTGCAGTCGGTGGCCACGCGCATCATCGTGGAGCGCGAACGCGAGCGCATGCGGTTCGTGTCGGCGTCGTACTGGGACATCTCGGCGACGATGGACGCGGGCGCGGACGCGAACCCGCGCAGCTTCCCGGCCCGGCTCACCGCGGTGGACGGCGCACGCCTGGCCACCGGCCGTGACTTCGGTCCGGACGGACAGCTCAAGGCGTCGGCCAAGGACGTGCGCACCCTCGACGAGGCCGAGGCCAACCGGCTCGCCGAGGCATTGCGCGACCGCGAGTTCCACGTCACCAGCGTCGAGGAGAAGCCCTACACCCGGCGTCCGTACGCGCCGTTCATGACCTCGACCCTGCAGCAGGAGGCGGGCCGCAAGCTGCGGTTCTCGTCGGAGCGCACGATGCGCATCGCGCAGCGCCTCTACGAGAACGGCTACATCACCTATATGCGTACCGACTCCACGACGCTGTCGGAGACGGCGCTGACCGCCGCGCGCAACCAGGCGACCGACCTGTACGGCTCGGAGTACGTGGCGAAGAGCCCGCGCCAGTACACGCGCAAGGTGAAGAACGCGCAGGAGGCGCACGAGGCGATCCGGCCTGCCGGTGAGGTGTTCCGCACGCCCGGCCAGGTCGCCGCCGAGCTGGAGACCGACGAGTTCCGCCTCTACGAGCTCATCTGGCAGCGCACCATCGCCTCGCAGATGGCCGATGCCAAGGGCACCACGATGTCGGTGAGGATCACCGGCACGGCCGCCAGCGGCGAAGAGTGTGTGTTCTCCGCATCCGGGCGCACCATCACGTTCGCCGGCTTCCTCAAGGCCTACGTCGAGTCCGTCGACAGCGAGGCCGGCGGCGAGGCCGACGACAAGCAGAGCCGCCTGCCGCAGCTGACGCGCGACCAGGCGCTCACGGCCACCGACCTGTCGCCGGACGGGCACGCCACGTCGCCGCCGCCGCGCTACAGCGAGCCCGCGCTGGTGAGCAAGCTCGAGGAACTGGGCATCGGCAGGCCGTCGACGTACGCGTCGATCATCAAGACCATCCAGGACCGCGGCTACGTGTGGAAGAAGGGTTCCGCGCTGGTGCCGTCGTGGGTCGCGTTCTCGGTGGTCGGGTTGCTGGAGCAGCACTTCGAGCGGCTCGTGGACTACGACTTCACCGCCGCGATGGAGGACGAGCTCGACCGCATCGCCAGTGGCGACGAGCAGCGCACGCGCTGGCTGTCGAGCTTCTACTTCGGTGGCGAGATGGGCGTCGACGGCTCGATCGGCAGGCTCGGCGGGCTGAAGAAGCTCGTCGGCTCGGGAGTCGAGGACATCGACGCCCGCGAGATCAACTCGATTCCGCTGTTCAACGACAGCGAGGGGCACCCCGTGGTGGTACGGGTCGGCCGGTACGGCCCGTATCTCGAGCGCCAGGTCGACGGCGAGTCGCAGCGGGCGAACCTGCCCGAGGACCTGCCGCCGGACGAGCTGACCCTGGAGATCGCGGAAAAGCTCTTCGCCACGCCGCAGGAGGGTCGTGTGCTCGGCACGGACCCCGAGACCGGGCACGAGATCGTGGCCAAGGAGGGCCGATTCGGCCCGTATGTCACCGAGGTGCTGCCGGAGCCGGAGGAATCCGCCGACGGCAAGAAGTCGAAGGCCAAGAAGCCGAAGCCGCGCACGGCGTCGCTGTTCAAGTCGATGTCGGTGGCCGAGGTAACGCTCGAGGACGCGCTGAAGCTGTTGTCGCTGCCGCGGGTCGTCGGCAAGGATCCGGAGAGCGGCGAGGAGATCACCGCGCAGAACGGCCGCTACGGGCCGTATCTGAAGAAGGGCACCGACTCCCGCTCGCTGCAGACCGAGGAGCAGATCTTCGACATCACGCTCGAGGAGGCGCTCAAGATCTACGCCGAGCCGAAGCGCCGGGGCCGGCAGGCCGCCGCGAAGCCGCCGCTCAAGGAGCTCGGCGACGACCCGGTGTCGGGCAAGCCGATGGTCGTCAAGGACGGCCGGTTCGGCCCGTACGTCACCGACGGCGAGTACAACGCGTCACTGCGCCGGTCGGACTCGGTGGAGGAGCTGACGCCGGAGCGGGCGGCGGAGCTGCTCGCCGAGAAGCGGGCGAAGGGGCCGGCGAAGAAGAAGACCACGACGCGGAAGAAGGCCACCGCGGGCAAGTCCAAGTCGTAGGGCGGCGCCGCCGATCCGCTCACGGTCAGTGACGCCGCTGCGCCCCCGTTGGCGGATGCGGTCCGTGATCGGATCGCTACCCTTGAGGGCGACACGGTGTACCAGGCGAGGAGGACGTGTGGCAGGCGGCGACGGTACTCAGGCACCCGAGCCACCGCAGTCGTACGGTGACGCGCTGACCGGGCTGGACGCCGAGGAACGGACGGCTCCGCAGCGCCCCGACGACTACCGGGTCGCCCCGGCC
Source organism: Prauserella oleivorans (assembly GCF_042685745.1). NCBI lineage: Bacteria > Bacillati > Actinomycetota > Actinomycetes > Pseudonocardiales > Pseudonocardiaceae > Prauserella > Prauserella oleivorans. The sequence goes on from NZ_JBHUNT010000001.1 coordinate 1,378,130, forward strand.
AAGCCGGTCGAGCCGGACCCGGAGATGGTGCGCGGCATGGTGGACGCCGCGCTGGCGAGCGAGCGCACGCAGCCGCAGGCGCCCGCCGAGGACGTTCCGGCCGAGGAGCAGACCACCGAGGAACAGCCGCGCCGCACCCGCGCCCCGCTCCTGCCCGCGATGCTGCGCAGGCGTCAGCGACAGCGGTGGCGGGAGACCGCGCGGGCCGGTGGCAGGTTGCCGTTGCGCAAGCCGTCCAACGGGTCCGCGGGGATGATCCTCGCGCTGGTGTTGCTGGCGGTGTTCTGCATTCTCGCGATCCAGTTCGTCGTGAGTTTCGTGGAAAGCATCACCGGGATTTTCTCCTGACCCACTGAAACTGAAAACGTTGCGTGCCGCATTGGTGACGCAATGTGTTTTCGCTGGTCCTCCCACGCACGGTCGGTAATGAGCGATACCCTGACCTCACAACGGCGCCGGTGTTATTTGGGGTGGGGCACATCAGCGAGGCAGCTCAGGCGAGACCCGAAGCCGATGCCTCCGCGTCGGCACGGCGGGAGGCGTCCACCGTGCACCGTGTGCGGCGGGTCCTGGCGATCCGGCCGTTCCGGAGACTGTGGGGTGTCACCTACCTCTGCAGCGTCGCCGACTGGCTCGCGCTGCTCGGGCTGACCGGTCTGGTCACGAAGTTCACCGACAGCTACATGGCGCAGAACTTCGCGTTCGCGGGCGTCGTGCTCACGAACCTGTTGCCCGGCCTGCTGTTCGCCCCGCTCGGCGGGCTGCTGGCCGACCGTTTCGACCGGCGCAAGGTGATGATCGCCGCCGACCTCGCCAGGTTCGCGTTGCTGTTCTCGATTCCACTGGTCGGCTCGCCGATCTGGCTGTTCGTCGCGAACTTCCTGGTGGGTTCCGCGGCGATGATGTGGATCCCGTCCAAGGACGCCGCGGTGCCCAACCTGCTGCGCAGGCCCGACCAGGTGGAGACGGCGAACCAGCTGGGCATGGTGATGACCTACGGCCTCGCTGTGGTCACGGGCGCGGGCCTGTACTCGGTGCTCACCGGTGTGCAGACGACGCTGGGCCTGCCGCAGGACGCGTTCGGGACCTTCGGCGTCGCCTACGCGGTCGTGTTCATCAACAGCCTGCTCTACCTGGCCAGCGCGCTGATCGTCGCGACGCGGATCCCGGAACTGTCGCTGCGCAACGTGCACCCGGTGCCCACCAACGGTGCCGCGCCGAAGCGGACCGAGGACGAGGGCGAAAAGCCCGGGCTCTCCGCGATGATCCGGGACAGCCTCAGCTTCATCCGGCAGACCCCGCTCGTGCGCGGGCTGCTGATCGGCATGATGGGCGCGTTCGCCGCGGGTGGTGCGGTGATCGGCGCGGCCAAGCCGTACTCGTCGAGCCTCGGCGGTGGTGACGCGTCCTTCGGCCTGTTGTTCGTGGCCGTGTTCATCGGGGCGGCGGTGGGGCTCGCCGGCGTCCCCAAGCTGGCCCGGCGGCTGCCGCACGACCGGCTGTTCGGCATCGGCATCGTGCTGGCCGGACTCGCGCTGATCCTGGTGGCGTTGTCGCCGCATCTCGCGGTGTCGCTGGTGGCCGTCGCGATCGTCGGCGCGTGTGCGGGCGCGGCGTTCCTCACCGGCGTGACGATCATCGGCTCGCAGATCGACGACGCCATCCGCGGCCGGGTCAACGCGATCTACCAGTCGCTGATGAAGATCATCATCTTCGGCTCCACGGCGACGGTGCCGCTGCTGATCGGCCTCGTGCAGCCGCGCCACGTGACGGTGTGGGGCAACCCGCTGACGATCGACGGCACGCGGCCCGTGCTGCTCGGCGGCGGGCTGCTGGCCGCACTCGTCGGCATCATCGCCTACCGGCAGATGGATTCCCGCCGCACCGAGCCGATCCTCGCCGACCTGCGCAACGTCATCCGGCGCAGGCCACGCCGCGTGAACGGGCTCCTCATCGCGCTGGAGGGCACCACGGCCGCCGACACCGAGACGCAGGCGGCGCGCCTCGCCGAGTGGCTCGGCACCGGCAACCGCCGGGTCGTCCTCGCGGCCGACCCGGCACTCGACGACACGCGGCTGCAGGCGATCGTCTCCGGTGCGTCGCTGTCGAGCCCGCGCGCGCAGGCGCTCGCGGCGGCGGCCGTGCGGGCCGACATCGTCGAGCGCGACATCCAGCCCGCCCTCGATTCGGGGGCCATCGTCGTGATGGAACGGTTCGTCGACTCGCCACTGGCCCACCTGGCCGCGGTCGCCGGGCTGGACGCCGCGGAGCTGGAAGGCCTCGCCGACTGGGCAACGGGCCGGCTCCGGCCGGACATCACCGTGCTGCTCGACTCGGAGCCGGGGGCCGGCGCGGAGTCGACGAGCTCGGCCCAGCACCATTGGCGTGTGCAGCAGTTGCTCACCGAGATGGCGTCCTCCGACCCGCACCGCTACGTGGTGGTGGACGCCGAAGGCACGGAGGAGATCGTGGCCGACCGCGTGCGGACCGCCGTGCAGGCGGCCCTCGTCGGCAAGGTCAAGGGGCTCGAGCCCGCCACCGTGGAGGCGTAGTGGCCGGCGCGGTGTGGAACCAGCTGGTGGGTCAGGAACCGGCTGTCGAGACGCTGTCCGCGGCCGCGGCGTCGGCCGCCGCACTCGTGGCGGGTGAGACCGACGACATCGGCGCGATGACGCACGCGTGGCTGTTCACCGGGCCACCGGGTTCGGGCCGGTCGGTCGCCGCGCGGACGTTCGCGGCGGCGCTGGAGTGTTCTGTGGGCGTCGGCTGCGGCGAGTGCACCGGCTGCCGGACGGCACTCGCCGGTACGCACGCCGACGTCCGGCTCGTGGTGCCGGAGGGCCTGTCGATCTCGGTGGCGGAGATGCGCTCGCTCGTGCAGGCGGCGGCGCGCCGCCCGACCACGGGCGAGTGGCAGGTCGTCATCATCGAGGACGCCGACCGGCTCACCGAGGGCGCCGCCAACGCCCTGCTGAAAGCCGTCGAGGAGCCGCCCGAGCGCACGGTGTTCCTGCTGTGCGCGCCGTCGGATCACCCCGAGGACGTGTCGATCACCATCCGGTCGCGGTGCCGTCTGGTCACGCTGCGCACACCACCGGCCGAGGCGATCGCGCGCGTGCTCGTGGAACGGGACGGCGTGAGCGAGTCGATGGCGCGCTGGGCGGCATCGGTGTGCGGTGGGCATGTCGGCCGGGCGCGCAGGCTCGCGACGGACGAGGCCGCACGCGAGCGCCGGGCCGCGGTGCTGCGGATCCCGCTCGGGCTGCGCAGGCCCTCGGACGTGTTCGCGTGTGCCGACGAGCTCATCAAGACTGCGGAGGCGGACGCGGCCGAGGAGAGCAAGTCCCGCGACGAGGCCGAGCAGGACGCCTTGCGTACCGCGATGGGCTCGGGCGGCACCGGCAAGGGTGTCGCGGCGGCGAAACGGGCCGCCGACGCGGCCGTGCGGCAACTGGAGAAGCGGCAGAAGTCGCGCGCCACCCGCACCCAGCGCGACACCCTCGACCTCGCGCTGGTCGATCTCGCCGGTTTCTACCGGGACGTGCTCGTCACCGCGAGCGGAGCCGAGGCCGCGCTGAACCACCCCGACCACGCCGAGCAGAGCGCCGCCGCCGCGGCAGAGTGGACGCCCGCGTCGACACTGCGCAGGCTCGAGGCCGTGCTGGCCTGCCGCGAGGCGATCGAGTGGAACGTCAAGCCGCGGATCGCCGTGGAAGCCATGGTCACCACCCTCCGGGAGGGCTGACACCTCCGGACAACGACGGCCGTGGCGTCCGAATCGGACACCACGGCCGTGGGTTCAGCCGGGTCGATCGTCACTCACGCGGCCGCGGGGACGGCTTGAGCGTCGCCGGCTCCGGCCTGCGGCGAGTCGGAATGCCGGCCACGAGCACGACGCCGATCAGCAGCATCGCGGTGCCGGTCCAGAACATCGGCACCGCCGAGTAGGCACCACTGGTCTGGGCCAGCTTGTCCGGACCGGCGGGCGGCTGCTCCCCACCGGCAGGCGGCGCGGGTGCGGCCGGCTTCTCCGGCGCACTGCAGTCGACGCCGCCCTCGGGCGCATACGCCCGCGCGACCTGCTCCCCGAGCGACACCTGCGCCAGTGACGACGGCAGCTTCTCGGCCGCCTCCGCGGGCAGCGCGTCCTTGAGAGCCTTGGTCGGCAGGATCTGCAGATCGAACAGCCGCGCCGAGGCGCCGATCTGGTAGCCCTGGAACGGCTCCGTCTGCACGCTGCCCTTCTTGTCCAGCTCGGCGATGCCGAGCCGGAGGACACCGAGGTCGAGCACGCGCTGAGCCGCGGCACCGGTCAGCTGCTTGATGCCACCGGTCACCAGCTCGGCGGCCCCGCCGATCACCGGCGCGTCCTTCACCTGCTGGAAGCCCGGCACCTGCTGCAGGTCGGGCAGCGGCACGCCGACCGGGATGTCGGCGGTCGGGTTGGCGGCGTCGAGGCGGAAGAGTTCCTTCCCGTTGCGCTCGACGGCCAGCACCGGCGCGGTGTACTCGACGGTCGAGGTCTTCTCGTCACCGGTCGAGACCACCCGCAGCGTCGGCTGGCTGACGACCTTGACGGTCAGGCCGAGCGGCGTGCCTTTGAGGATGTTGATGTCGGCGACCTGCATGGTCGAGACCGACTCGACCGCCTTGCGCTCGCTGCCCGGGATGTCCACGAGCCGCACGGTCGACCGCGTGGAGAGCGTGTTCGGCGCACTCAGCAGGGCGCCGGTGCCGTCGGCCTTGGGCTTGGCATTGTTCTGCTGCACACCCGAGAGCAGGCCGCCGAGGCTCGGCAGCGAGCCCATGTCGCTCAGGGCGTTCCTGAGCTCCTCGCTGGCCTTGGTCAGCTGGCTCAGGTCCGGCATGGTCGGGACCACGTTGAGCAGGGACAGGCTCGCCGTCGACGTCGTGGCGTCCGCGATGGTGCCGACACACGGCCCGAGCGTCTCGCTCCACCGGGCGTGTGCGGTGCCGTTGAGGGCGCTGATGTTGAGCAGCGGGTTGTCGGGCGCGTTGATGCCGCTGGACACCGGTTCCGGGTTGTCGGGCAGCGCCGTCTGGGTGACCGAGCCCGGCGTCGACGGCGAGTGACCCGCGATCGAGATGCCGGCCGGGGACGCCGAGGCGATCGAGCGCTCGTAGGTGAGGTACGACTCCGAGTCGGCCTGCGCGCTGGACAGCCCGAAGCCGCCCTCGAGCGCCGACTGCTTCGGCTGAACCTCGCCCGCACCCGGCAAGATCGCGCTCGTCGGCACGGACTCGGGCAGCAGGCGCACCATCCCGAGCGCGGTGCCCGCTTCACCGATGGCCTTGCCCTTGGGGACCAGCGGCGCGGAGATCGGTGGCTGCCCGGGATCGGCGGGCTCGGGTGTGGGGGTCGTGGGGATCGTCTGGCCCGCGGCGGGCGTGGCGGCCATGACGAGTACCGCAGCGGTGATCGGCAGCGCCACCGCGCGGGGCAGTCGTCGACGCATGTGGGGGTCCTCCAGTGGCAACGGACCCGTCCCTCGGGGTGGCCGGATCCTCTGCAGCTCCAACGACGGAGGGCCGGGGAAGTGACGCGCGCGGGGGTCGTTATACTTCTTCGCGACGGACATCGTCCGCGCCGCCTTAGCTCAGTCGGCCAGAGCGACGCACTCGTAATGCGTAGGTCGCGGGTTCGATTCCCGCAGGCGGCTCGCAGGTCAGGGGCCCTCTCCGGAGGGCCCCTGACGCGTTCATGGTGCTGGACGTGGTGCGAAACGGGGCTACCGTGGCTGTTATGGCCGCTACGTCGAAGGCTCGGAAGCGTCGCCGAGGACGGATCGAAACCCTCCCCAGCGGATCCCTGCGTGTGGTCGTGTACGCCGGTCTCGACCCGCTCACCGGCAAGCGGAACTACCTCACCGAGGTCGTCCAGGCAGGGCCGCGCGCAGCCACCGAAGCGGAGAAGGTCCGAACAAAGTTGCTCGGCCAGGTGGATGAGCAGCGGAATCCGCGGACCAAAGCCACCGTGAACCAGTTGATGGACCGGTACCTGGAACTGCTGAGCGTCGAGCCGACGACCCGCGATGGTTACGAAACCTTTATCCGGAACCACATCCGGCCCTTGCTCGGTCGGCTGCAACTCGGTCGGATAAACGGCGAGCTTCTTGACTCGTTCTACGCACAGTTGCGAACGTGCCGGGCGCGCTGTGGTGGTCGTTCATTCGTCGAGCACCGCACGTCCCGTCCGCACGAATGCGATGAGCGTTGCCGTCGGCACGTGTGCCGTCCGTTGGCGGACGGGTCACTTCGCAAGATTCAAGCCATTCTGCGCAGCGCCGGTAAGCGGGCCGTCCGCTGGGGATGGGTCGGGACGAACCCGTTCGACAAGTCCGATCCAATTCCGGCGGCGCGGCCGGACCCGCAGCCACCGACGCCCGAGCAGGCCGCCGTCATCGCGAACGAAGCTTGGAAAGACCTGGATTGGGGCATGCTCGTCTGGCTGGCCATGGTGACGGGCATGCGGCGGGGCGAACTGTGTGCGCTGCGCTGGGACCGAGTGGATTTCACCGCAGGGGTGCTGTCGATCCGTACCAGCATTGCCCAGAGCGGTAGGCGCACCTGGGAGAAGGACACCAAGAGCCACCAGCAGCGCCGGATCACGCTCGACCCGCAGACTGTCGCGTTGCTCCGCGCCTACCGCCAGCGGTGCGCTGAACGTGCCGGAATGGGCGCTGAGATGCCCGCAGAGGCTCACATCTTCTCTCCTGCGCCTGATGGGTCCACCTGGATCAAGCCGGGCACTGTGAGCCAGCGCTACGCCCGAATGTGTTCGCGGCTCGGCTGGGACATGAACATTCACCAGCTCCGTCACTACTCGGCGACCGAGCTGATCGCCGCCGGGGTCGACGTGCGTACCGTCGCCGGGCGGCTGGGACACGGCGGGGGCGGCACGACGACGCTGCGCGTCTACAGTGCCTGGGTCTCGGAGGCGGACCAACGCGCGGCCGGGTCGCTGGCGGGACGGCTGCCGGATCTGCCGGTACGGCTCGCCGAGTCCGACGAACTGCCGACCAGCCACCCGGCGGAAGACGACGACAGCAGCCCGTACCGGCGCATCGCGGCCGACATGCGCGGCGCGATCGTGTGCGGCGCGCTCAAGCCAGGGGACAAGTTGCCGACCATGGCGGAACTGGCGGCTCGATACGGCGTCTCGTTCGGCACGGCGCAGCGTGCTGTGGCGGTGCTGAGGACGGCCGGTCTGGTGAGGGGAAGCCGAGGCCATCGCGCCATCGTCGCGGACCCGAACGCGGATGCCGAAGTCGGCAAGGTCGTCAACTTGAATTCAGCGCCAAACAATCGCTGATTTTCCACCAATATCGGCGCCATTGGGAGCCGATTTCATCTCTTAGGACGCCGATTTCATCGCCCTGTTCAGTTTTGGTGAGATGCCGTACGCGCCGTGTTAGCCTCGCGCCGGGTAACGACAGCCGAACGCGCGCGGGGGATGCATTGTCGGAAGACGGCTTCGCGTAGTCATTTCTACTTCGCGTAGTCATTTCTACGCAGAGGATTGGGGTAACTCGACCGATCCGGCCAACGCCTGCTCGCGACAACATCGACTTTGTCGCTGTTCGGCTACTCAAACTGAGGGGATATTCGGTGGGCTTCGAAGCGGTAATCGAGGCGATTGCGGAGACCGGCAGGGCCGCCAGTCGCGTCGCCGATGTCGTGGGGAGCGTGGACCCGGCCGGCGCGGTTCCGGACGGAGATGCGGGCATGCCTGGCTCGAAGAGCGCGGCCAAGCTCGCAGCCGTCAAGCAGGCATGGCAGGGCAAGGGGAAGGCGACTGCGACTGCTCTGGACGAGCACGCCCAGAGCATCGCCACGGCCGCCGAGCGGTACCGGACCAGCGACGAAGCCGCACAGCACGATCTCTCCGTTGCCGCGCAGCCGACCGGCGGAAGGCGGCCGGTCTGATGGTGATGTGGGGAGACGTCAAGCGATGGAGCGGGGAACCGCTCAGCGGAGCCGTGGGATCGCTCAACGCCGAGTACAACGAACTCATCGCGGCCGGTGAGGATCTGCGCAAGGTCAACACGCCGTACGGCTGGTCGGGTCCGGCAGCGGCCGCCGCGTCCACGAAGGGCAACCAGCTCATCGACGGCCTCGAAGAGTGGGCCGCCGAGATCGCCGCCGCGCGACGTGCTGCCGGAGACGTCGCCGACGCGATTACCGGGTTGCTCAACGGCGTGCACGAAGCCGAGGAACTCGCGCGTGTGCATCACTTCGTCATCGGAGATGACGGTGCGATCATCGATCAGGGTCCGCCACCGGATGTGCCGCCCGAGCAACAAGAAGCGGTTGCAAACGAACGCCGCGCCATCTCTGCGGAGTTGGCCGAACGTGTCGGCCAGGTGCTGCGCACCGCCGAGGATATTGACAACGACTTCTGTGTCGTTCTTGACCGCATTCTGTCGGGTCACACCATCGATGCCGGGGCCAACGACAACCAAAGCACCTCATTGGCAGCCGCAGGAAACGCCGGTGCCGCGATGGGCTCGCTGAGCATTCCCGCGCCACCGCCGCCCGACGCCACCGCGGCACAAAACGCCGCGTGGTGGGCAACTCTCAGCGGCGCACAGCGCACCACGCTTGCCAATGACCGGCCCGAACTCGTGGGGCCGCGCGATGGCGTGTCGTCTGTTCACCGCGATATCGCAAACCGTCACCTTCTTGATAAAGAGCAGTCGACGTGGGCGACCAAGCGTGCGAACATATTGCAAGGAATTGAGGCCGCCGAAAAAGGAATAATTGATCCGACCGACGCGTCACGTTTGCGGGAGGAGTTGGCTCTGGTAGATAGCAAGATAGCTGCCCTCGACAGTTTGGAAAATCGGCTCAATCAGGCACCTGATACCCCAGAGGATCAGAAGTACTACCTTCTCGACATTTCTGCGTCGGACGACGGTCGTGTGATCGTTGCGCACGGCAACCCGGACACGGCGGACAACGTCGCAACATTCGTGCCTGGCACCGGCTCGAATCTGAACAATTTCGAGTCGAATCTAGACCGCGCGGACGACATGCACCGGGCGGCCGTCCGAGCGGATGATGGAGTTTCCCACTCCGTTATTGCATGGATGGACTACGATGCGCCAAACACCATTCCGGAGGCGGGTTTAGCCTCATACGCGGAGGACGCTCGCGAGCCTATCGATCGGTTCCAAGATGGCTTACGGGAGAGTCATGAGGGCGAGCCCTCACACAATACGATCATCGGGCACAGCTACGGTTCCACGGCTGTGGGATTCGCTGCGCGAGATGAGCACCTCGCCGTGGACGACTTCATTGCAGTGGGCAGCCCTGGTGTCGGAGTCGACGAGGTGTCACAGCTGCACATGTCTCCGGATCGTGTGTGGGCAATTTCTGCGGAAAACGATCCTGTATCCGGCGTTGTTGCCGACACGGGAAGATACGGAACCTCTCCCTCAGACCCTGCGTTCGGCGCTAACAAGATTCACTCCTCGCCTGGGTCGTCGTGGCCCCTAGGTGCCGCGCACAGTCAGTACTGGGACCGGCAGAATCCTGCCCTGTGGGACATGGGTAAGGTGATTGCGGGACAGCGTCCAGGTTAGGAGACCGAAAATGAGCCGAATTGCCGCCCTGTGTGCAGCCGTATTCGTCGGTCTCGTGCTGAGTAGCTGCGGACAGTCTAATGAGTCCCCGGGAGCACCCTTGCAACCTACAATGAGCATTCAGGAAGCCAAGCAGAAGGTTGACGACTACTTGGAGCAAGGACGCCGAGCGCTCTCGCCGGACGCGAAGTTGATTAACGACTCCGGAAACGAACAAAGGGCATGTGACGACCCGACGGATGGTGGTCCGAAGGGTCGCGTATTCGCCCAGCGAGATGCGAAAGTTGAAGGCGCAGGCGGCAGAGACCCGCAGAGCAACTTTGCGCTGCTCCGGTCCTGGTGGCAGGCGAATGGTTTCCGGATAACCTCGGAAAAGTCAGACGCAATATTTGCGGAGAACCCGGCAGACGGATTTCGCATGAGCCTCACATCGAATGTTCGCGGAAGCCTGTACCTCGGCGCCAGTTCGCCGTGTGTGTGGCCGAACGGTACGCCCGATCCCAAGGGCTAAGAGCATGTCTCATTTCGCGAGTTTCTTGAAGCAGGTGAGGGCTGCGGCGAGAGTGAGGAAGGCGCAGAAGTGGTTGGCGTAGCGCTCGTAGCGTATGGTCAATCGTCGGTATCCGAACAGCCACGCGATACATCGTTCGATGACCCAGCGGTGCTTGCCGAGTTTCTGGCTGGATTCGATGCCTTTGCGGGCGATGCGCACGGTGATTCCTTGCTTGCGTACCCAGTCTCGGAGTTCGGCCTGGTCGTAGGCTTTGTCGGCGTGGAGCTTGTCCGGCTTGCGCCGGCGGGGCCCCCGCCGGGAGTTCACGGCGGGGATGGCCAGAATCAGCGGTTTGAGGGCGTGCGCGTCGTTGGTGTTCGCGGCCGAGATCGCGACCGCCAGCGGCAGTCCCGCCCGGTCGGACAGTGCATGGATCTTCGAGCCGGGTTTCCCGCGGTCCACAGGACTGGGACCGGTCAGAGATCCCCCCTTTTGGCCCTGACGGAGGCTCCGTCCAGGACCGCGCGGGACCAGTCGATCATTCCCTGGCTGCCGAGTTCATCGAGTACCGCGCGATGCAACCTGCGCCATAATCCGGCTTTCGTCCACTCGGTGAAGCGACGATGCGCGGTCGGGACCTTCACTCCGAAGCTGGGTGGCAGGTGTCGCCAAGCGCACCCGCTTGTCAGCACGAACACGATCGCGGTGAACACAGCACGATCATCCACGCGCGACCGTCCGCCTCCCTGCGGACGAACCTGATGCGCAGGGACCAGCGGTTCGACCAGTGCCCACAGCTCATCAGGCACCAACCGCCGCGACAACTCATCAACCACGAACCAAGATCATGCCCGCAACCCAACCAAGATCCAAACGAGACACGCTCTAAGTTGTGGCCGATCCGGGAGAGGGTTGCGGCACGTTCGTCAAGTGGTGCGGAATTGTTGTTTCGTCCATCTTGCTATGCGGCGTGAGCTTTTTCAGCGTTGTGCTTTACATGGCCGGTGGAGCGATGCTGAGAGCCGCTCAATGTAATGGAAGCAGCCGCGAACCTTGGTTCTGCTCCGACGCTGGCGGAATATTTGCTGTTGTGTTGGTTGCGGTCGGCGTAATCGAGATTCTCGTAACTCTTGTTGGCGGTGGCATTGCTATACACCGGGGTCGATCATTGGCGCCGTGGGTCGGGTATCCGTGGGTGCTAGCAATCGTGATGTTGATCGGATCGTTCACAGCGGTGTCATAGGACACTTGGATGTGATCAATCCGACGAACGGCCGAGTGACGATGAAGGCCGCACGTGGGTATTCTCCGGCACGTGGCGGACGAGCAGGGTGCGTGGCAGACGTTTGGTGAGCGACTGGTCTATGACAACAAGTGGGTCAAAGTCGGACTGACAGACGTACAGGCACCCAACGGGCAACGCTGGGAGTACCACGTTGTCCACCTTGCCCGCATAGCGATCGCGCTCGTGTTGAACGACCGGGACGAAGCGCTGATGCTCTGGCGGTATCGGTTTGCCACGGATCAATGGGGTTACGAGCTGCTCGGCGGCATGGTCGACGAAGGCGAAGAGTCGGCCGTCACGGCGGCGCGTGAGGCGGCTGAGGAGAGCGGCTGGGAGCCGATCGGCAAGGGCGAGCATCTCGTGAGCTTCGAGCCGTTGCCAGGGCAGGTCACCGCGCCCGTGGATGTGTACGTGTTCCCGAACGGTGCGAAGCACATCGGCGACCCCACCGACACGGAAGAGGTCGGCCGGGTGGAGTGGGTGCCGTTGTCGCGGGTGAACGAGCTGGCGCAGCGGCAGGAACTTCTTGGGTCGGGCACCCTGGTGGCGTTGCTGTACTACCTCAACTCACGCACGGCCTGATGAGCTGGTCGGCAGGATCAGCCCGCTGAGTCGGCGTAAGTGCCGGTCGGATCGAACTTGGAGCCCGAGTTGCCGGGCCTGCCGGGAGTACTGGCGTGCCATGTCGCGGTCACCGGCCGCCGCGTAGGCGTACGCGAGGTCGACCATCATGCCGACCCTGGCTCGGACGAACGAGGACGGCAGGCGTGGCAGAGCGCCTGTGAGGTGTTCCACGGCGTCGGGGTCGCCGAGCCGGGCGAGTGCGCTGCCGCGCCACCGGTCCAAGTGGCTACCGCCGAGAAACAGGAACGGCAAGGCCGGGTCGTTGGGATCATCCGGTAGGCGTGAGTAGGCCAGGTCGAACGCGCGTAGCGCGTCGTCTCGGCGACCCGTGACGGCGAACCCTTCACCGGCCGCGGCGGCGAGCCACGATTGCAGCAGCGGCGAGACGACGTGCTCCCCGAGCGAGCGGGCATGTTCGAGTTGCTCGGCGGCTTGCTGACTCTCACCGATGTCGATAAGCACGTACGCCTGTTCCGCCATCGCGTGCGCCAGCGCGGTCGTGGAGCCGAATTCCCGCGCGGCGATCTTGGCGCGTTCGTAGTGGTGCCACGCCTGTCCGACGGCGTTGCGATCCAGTGCCACCCAGCCGGCAAGCGTTGACGCTTCGGTGAGGACTTCGGCGAGCGCTTCGCGTTGCCCGCGGGCCGTGCTGTGGCTCAGCAGGTCTTCGAGTTGCTTGATGATGCTGCGGAGTTGGTCGAGCAGCGTGATGCCGCCGAACTGGCGGTCGACGTGCCGGGCGTTGTCGATCTGTCGCCGGAACGCGTCGACGGCGGCGGCGTCCACGCTGCGTGCGACGGCGAGCCGCGCGCGCAGTTCGGTGACCTCTTCGTCTTCGTCCTCCGGCGGGAAGCCGAGTTCCTCGTTCGTTCGGCCGTAGATATCGCGGAACAGCCGTCGATACGGCTCGCTGACCTGCTCGTGGCCGTTCTCCCAGCGCGACAGCTTCGTCTTCAAGCTCGTGGGACTCATCACGGGTACGCCCAGCGCCTCGCCGCGCTGGATCAGCAGCCGGATCACCTCGTCGGCCTTGTAGCCGAGGTGCTTCCGCACAGCTTGCAACCGTGTCGCCGCCATCGTTCCCCCGCTACGAATAACCGCGCTGACCTGCCAAGTTAATTCCGGTTAATAATTTTGCCGTTAACCGCTGCCACCTGCGGAAACGGTGTCCGATGCCGTTTCGTGGAGGCATGAACGAAAACGGCAGCAACCCGTTTACGTGGCTCGCCATAAGGCACCTACCGGACACCGCGGCGCGTGAGATCGGCCTGGATCGCGTCGAGCCGCTCGACGATGTCGTCCAGGCGATCTTCGATCGCCGAGAGCCGGGTGACCAGCTCGCCGGCCTCGTCCTCGTCGCCGGGATTCGGCGGTGTCCGGCCGCGGAGTACTGCCGCCAAGTGGTTCGGGTGCCACTCCAGGGCCAGCGACAGGGCTTCGAGTGTCCGCGCGCTGCGGCGCCGTTCGACGGTGTGGCGCTGAATCTCCCGGATGATCGCCTGCGAGACGTGCGAGCGCTGCGCAAGGTCGCGCTGCCGCAATCCAAGCTCGTTTGCCCGTTGGTTGATGGCTTTAGCGACCGCCGCCCAGTCTTCCGTCACCCATTCCTCCGTGGTCCGCCTCAGCGCCGAGATTAGCGCTGAACTGACATTCCGCACGGGCGGAACACGCATTCAGACTTCTACGCGCCTAATGAGCGCTGAAATCAGCTATTTCTAAGCCGAAATCAGTCTTTGAATGGGATGGGAAATCCTTCATGAGTACCGCTATGCCTAACGCCGGTGCCCCGGCGTTCTACACGGTCCGGGAGGCCGCGCGGATCCTGCGCGTCAACCCGGCCACGATCTACCGGGCGATCCGGGAAGACGCCTTCCCCGCCGTCCGGGTCCGTACCCGCTATGTCGTCCCGGCGGCGGCGCTGGATCGCCTGGTCGCCGAAGCCGCCACGTCCGGCGGCTGCATCGACCCTGCTCGGATGGTCGCCGAACGGCGTGCCGCCCGCGAGATCGTGGGAGGTGCGCCGTGGTGAACCAGCCGGACTATGAAGAGATCGCCGCGCGCCTGGACCGGTACGCCGCCATGCCGGACGACGTGCTGGCCGAACTGGTCACGCGGGACGGGCTTGCGTTCTGGGCATTCGACCGGGACGCGATCCCCGAACCGACCGGCGAGACGGAACCGGATCGGGAACTGGCCGCGTGGCTGTGCGCTGGGTGCCCGGTGCTGGACGCGTGCCTGGAATTGGAGTTGCGCTGGGCCGGAGCCGACACCGCTGGCGTGTGGGGCGGTTTGGCCGAGGATGACCGGCGCGCTGTTCACCGTGTGTGGGCGGCTCGCCGGGCCGCCGTGCGGGTGTGGAAGGTCCGCCACATCAACCGGCGTCCGCGCGGAGGTGATCGGCGATGACGGTCAACCTCACCCCGGAACAGGTCCTGGCCGGACTCGGCGTGCTGGCCGCGCTGGTCTGGGTGTGGCGTGCAGGTACCCGCCGGGCACGTAAGGCGGCCGACGCCGTGCGCGCCGGAAGCCGAGTCGTGTCGCTGGCCGGGCGGGTCCTGCTGATGGCCGGTGCGTTCGTCGGCGTGCAGTGGATCGTGATCCACCACATCGACAACCGGACGTTGCTGCTGGTGGCGCTGGTTCTGCCGGACCTCATCGCGGCACATGTGCTCACCCGCGCGTTGACCGTGACCGAGATCGGCACGACACGACGGCGAGGTGACCGGCGATGATCGCTCACCGGGCCGACGCCGCTGGCCGGGAAGGGGTGGCCGCCTCCGGGCGGCCACCCGCCGGCCGCGGTTCCCACGACGCACGACATGTGCCGCTGAGCCGCGCACAACGACTGGCACAGGACGCCGCCGAGGCGGCGGAACTTCGTCGGTACCAGACGCACCCGGACGTGGTCGCGCTGCGCGTGGAACGGGTACGCACGCAGGTCGACCGGATGTGCTGGGCGGGCATCGTGCTCGGCTTGTGCTTCACGATGACCAACGTCGCGCACTTCGCGGCGGCCGGTAGCCCGGCGTGGTCGCTGCCGTGGCTGGCCGCGTGGCTCCTGGACCCGACGGTGTCACTGGTGCTGCTGGCGATCCTGCGCGCCGAGCAAGTGACCGCGCGGTACCGGGTCCGCACCGGACCGTGGGTGCGGGCGGCGAAGTGGGCGGCACTGGCGGGCACGTACGTCATGAACACGTGGGCCTCCTACGCCGCCGGATCGGCATCGGCGATCGTGCTGCACTCCGTGCCGCCGCTGATCGTGTTCGCCGCCGCCGAGGCGGTCACCGACCTTCGGGACAAGCTCACCGAGGCCGCCACGGCAGCGTTCACGGAAGCCGCACGCCGCGAAGCCGAGCCGAAGGCCGTGAACGCGGCTGCCGTTCACCAACCAACCGCGACGCGGCCGAAGCGCCGTCGTCGCGCTACTCGGCGGAAGTTGTTCGGTGACTATCTCGCCGAGGCGCGCGCGGCGTGGTCACCCGGCGTGGTGGTGAGTCCCGCGTGGGTTCGGCAGGTCACCGGCTGCTCGCGTGGCCTCTCGCCGCGCCTGGCCGCCGCGCTCGCCGCCGAAACCGCGCAGTCCACGAACGAGGCAACGGGCGGGGAGGTGACGCCATGAACGCCGACGACAACCCCGCCATGAGCGGTGGAGCGCTGCCCGTGCAGGCAGGTTCACGGGATGTGGAGCACGTCGGACCGGTGCTGGACGCCGAGCTGGTGGATGACACGCTGCCGCAACCCACGCCGCGCCCGGCGCGGCCGACGTGGAGGCAACGGTTTGCGGCATGGTGGCTGCGATCGCCGCGCGTGCCCGCATCGTTCAAGAGCCGCGCGCAGGCACGGCAAGCGGCCAAGGATGCGGCGGTATCGGCGCTGCGTTCACCGTGGCGGTATCTGCGGGCTGTGGTTCGCGGCGTGGTCGCCGCCGCGCGTTGGTGGCGCCGCTGGGTGCGCGTTGCCGACTACCGGGAAGCAGCCGAGCAGGCGGAGAAGCTCGCCGACAAGTTCGCCGATATCCGGGAGCTGACGTTGTTCCGGTGGCGCGTCACCGCCGCCGTAACCGCTGCGTGCACCGTGGCGGGCACGCTGACGTGGTTGCTGTACGGCCCACGTCCATTGTGGATCGTTATCGGTGTGCTGTCGGTGGCGCTGGCGGTTCTCGGCCGCCGCAGGGACGGCGCACCGGGCCGTAAACCGGCGCTGGCCGGCCCGCGCACGCTCACGTGGACGATGGACCCGCAAGTCCTCGTCGACGCCTTCCGGGATGCGAAGCTGATCGGCAAGGACGAAACACTTCGACTCGTGGAACGGGCGACTCGGGTCGGCGAAGGGTGGGCGGTCACTGTGGACCTTCCGGCCACCCGCAAGGCGGCCGATGTGGTCAAGCACCGCGAGGCGCTTGCTTCAGCGCTGGCCGTTGATGAGGTACAGCTCATCGTGGAGCGGGTGCGTGGCAACGGCGGTCACGCCGGTCGAGTGTCGATGTGGGTTGCGGACAAGGATCCGTACGCCACGCCGCCGCTGCGCACGCCCCTGCTGGGCGTGAGCCGGTGGGACGCGTGGCGGCCGGTGCCGTTCGGCCGTGACGCTCGCGACCGGCGCATTGACCTGCCGCTGGTGTGGACGTCGCTGCTCGTCGGGGCGATTCCACGGCAGGGCAAGACGTTCGCCGCCCGGCTGGCTGCGGCCGGATTGCTGCTGGATCCGCACACCCGCCTGTACGTGGCGGACTTCAAGGCGGGCAAGGATTGGGATGCCGCCGCGCAGGTGGCGCACCGGTTCATGTCCGGCGACGAACCCGAACACGTGCTGGCACTGGTGGGCTGGCTGGTGGAGTTGGTCGGTGAGGTGCAGGGCCGTTACCGGCGGATGCGCGAGCTGGACGACGTGACCTGCCCAGAGTCGAAGATCACGCCGGAGATGTCGCGGGACACCGCGCTGAACATGCCCATTACGGCGATCTTCATCGACGAAGTGCAAGTTCCGTTGGAAGACCGCACACCCGTGACGGTGCAAGGAAAGAAGCTCCCGGCAGGCGAGTATGTCGGCGAGCTGCTCACCTGGCTGGCCAAGAAGGGACCGGCCGCGGGCATCGTGCTGGTGCTGGCAACGCAGCGCCCGGATTCCAAGACCATCCCGTCCGGGCTCCGCGCGGTGCTCGGCTCCCGGTTCGCGTTGCGGGTGATGGACTGGCGAGACAGCAACATCGTCCTGGGCGAGCAGATGAACACGCGAGGCTACGACTCAAGCCGGTTGCTGCCCTCGCACAAGGGCGTGGGCGTCCTGCGGCCGGACGGCGACACCCAAGCCGGGGCCGACGTACTGGCGATGACCGTGCGGACGTACTACATGCCCAACGACGACTGGCAGCGAATCTGCCAGCAAGGTCGAGCGCTGCGGGAAGCGGCCGGGACCCTCACGGGACATGCGGCCGGGCAGGACACGCCGCCTGCGCTGGACCACGCGGCCGCTGCGCGCGCCATCGGCAGCGGCACGGTGCCGAGTGCACCGGACGCGCGACCGGAGCCGGTCGAGCTGCCGGAGCCACTGGCATCAGTCGCCGAATACCTCGGCGACGACCTTGGACCCGGCGGGCGTGACTTCGTGCCGACGGCCGAGCTGGTCGACGCTCTCGACGTGGAGCCGACCGCGTTCGGACGGCAGATGGGTGAGCTGGGTTGCCGGTCGACCCGCCGCCGTGTCACGGGCGACGACGGCAGCACGCGTCAGGTACGCGGCTACGACGTGGCCGATATCCGGGTCGTCGTCGACGCGCACGAACCCGGTGAGCCGCCAGCCGAGGCGGTCGACGGCGATGGCTGAACCCGTCACACCCGTCCCCGCGATCCGTCACGCCGTCACAGGCGGCGTGACGGATCGACGATGCCGTTGACCTGGACGAACGTGGCCAGTGACGGGTGTGACGGGTCGGTTCGCACTCGGCACACGCGCCAATTCGGCGTGCTGAGCCGCGTCTACGTGGATCGCTTCTCGCGAGGCGTCACACCGGTGGCGACAGACTCGCACTCCGTGCACACCGGATACCGGGCACGGAACGCGTCGGTGGCTTCGATACAGCGCACACCGCAAGCGGCGACCCAGCCCATCAGCCAACCGTCCGACGCGTACCACGGAGTGGCCCTGATGAGGACGTAGTGCTGCCCCTGCCGTGGGCTGCCTTGTTCGGCCACCATCCACCGGCCGGGCCGAGGCTTGACCTTGCGCTGTTCGCTCATGGTCGGTGCCACCCGCCGTCCGGCGCTTCACCCAGCACCGCGACGAGCGCTGCTTGCGCCGCATCCGGGTCGCCCGGATGCCAGCCGACCGCCTCCGGCGGCAGCCACCACGTCGCCGAACCACCCACCATCCGCGTCGGCGGCAGCGGCACGACAGCGCCAGGCTCGACGAGACCGACGCCGCGCACGTCGGCCAGCTCCGGCCAGAGGCGCGCGCCTCGCCGCACGAACAGCCGGACGCCGTCCGGCGCGATCGACACCGGGCACGGGCTGGCGGTGAACTGCGACCGGCCGACAGCTTCGACGGCAAGCCACGTCGGCGCGGTCAGGACGTCGAAGTCCTCGCCCGCACGCGCCAAGATCGCATACGGCGCGACGTTCCACTGACCCCACGCCCGCCGCGCTTCACGTGTCGTCCGACCCGACCCCCACACCGGCACCAGCCCGTACGTCGGTGCGGCGGTGTGGCCTTGCGTGTAGCGGAGGCCATCGCAAGCGGAGCCGGGCAGCACGCCCCACCCGTGGGTCACGTACTCCATGGCCGCCGCTTGCAACCGCGAGCTGGCCGCGTCCAGACGCAGCGGTGCAACGGTGATCCGCGCGGCGCTCATCGCGTCACCCGCCGCTGCGGAATGGGACCGGCAGGCGCGAGCGAGATCGGGGTGACTGCTCGCGCCTGCCGGGGCAGGGTCCGGCCGCCCCGCAGAGAGGCGGACACCACGCGGGAATGGGGGCGTGGCGGCGGGACGACCGGAGTTGAGGGGACACCGAACAACCGGCGCAACCAGCCGGACTTGCGGTGCCGAGGCAGCCCGAGACGTTCGGGCATGTCGCGCAGGCTGGCGAGCGCGGCGAGGTAGCGAGCGCAACGCTCGCAGCGGCGGTCTGACGGTTTCGCTGCGCTGCCCGGCGCGACGGGTTGCCCGCAAACCGAATCGAACCGGCCGGAGCGTCGTCCCGCTGCCACTGCCGCACGTGTGACCGCATGGCGACGACCGTCGAACGGGCAGGGCAACCACGACGCGCGAAGGCGGACGGACGGATCCTGACCGTTGCTCACGTTCCCCTCCGCTGTTGCACCAAGGTGACCAACGCCTACGCGCTGTGAAACACTGAAATCAGCTTGATGTCAGCGCATACGTCAGCGATACGACGCGACGCCGACATGAAGGCGACATGTGGAGGGATCGAGAAGCGTGGGCAGCGAGCCAAGCCGCGGCCGGCCGACGAGCCGCCGACCGCGCACAGTGCTGGAACAGCAGATCCGCGAGGTCCGGCGGGAATCCCTGCACGAGTTCGTGAGGTACGCCGAACGGTTCGCCCGCGAACACGGCGAGGTCGGAACGCTGAGCCTGCGCCACCTGGAACGCCTAGTCTCCGGTCGCGGACCCGGCGGTAAGCCGATAAGCCGTCCACTGCCGTCGACCTGCCGCCTGCTCGAACGGATCTTCGGCATCCCCATCGACGAACTGCTGTCGCCTGTCACGGCGCCCGACCAGGCCGAGACCGGTGAAACGGAACTACGACAGATGATCCGCGCTTCCGGGCGAGTGGATGGCGCAGTCGTCCGTGTCCTGCACGAACAACTGAATGCGATCAGGGCTCTAGACCGGCAGTTGGGTGCCGTTATCGCGCACGAAGAGGTTGCCGTCAAAGTGCGGCAAGTTGGCACTTTGCTCCGGCATAGTTTGATGCCGAATGCGCGTGTGCGCCTCGGCGAGCTGCTGTCCGAGCTGTGCACACTCGCCGGATGGCAAGCGTTGGACATGGGACGGACTGCGCAGGCATGGCAGTACTACGAACGGAGCAAGGATGCAGCGCGCGAGTCCTGCGATCCGACGTTTGAAGCCCATGCGGCGGCCGAACAGTCGTTCGTCCTCCTCGAAATCGGCGACACAAGCAGTGCGGTCGAGCTACTTGCTGGAACGCGTGCACGTGCCGACCATCACGCGCCCCGCCTGTTGCGCGCGTGGTTGGCTGCCGCACACGGCGAAGCACTCGCAGCCGACAGTCAGCGGACGGCCAGCCTCCGCGCCTTTGATGACGCGGCCGCCCTATTGCCGAATCAGCCCGGTAAGCCTGATGGTCCGTACGTAGTACTTGATTCTGTCCACCTCGACCGTTGGCGGGGCCATGCTCTTGCCCGTATCGGTGAACCCGAAGCGATCGGGCTGCTCACATCGGCCCTTTCGCGGCTGGACTCGACTTTCGCTCGCGCAGAGGCAGGCCTACGAATCGACCTCGCCGCCGCGCTCATCAACTTGTCAGAACGTGACGAAGCCCAACGGCAGATAGACCGTGCACGGGACATAGCTGCCGCCATCGGGTCAAGACGGCACGAAAGGCGACTTGAAAGGATCTCTGCGGGCGATCGCTAAGGCTATCTGGGGCCGATGTTGGACACCCGTGCATCACGTTGTCGAGAACCCGCAATTGGACAAGAAATCCAATCACCCAGGAGAGAGCCCCACAAGCTCTGTGGCGTTGCGCGTCGAGATGTTAATGCTTGCGGCCGCCGGGAAAGAGAAGCTTTGCAAGGCCGCATACAATGACAGGAAATTCAATGTAGTTCGAAAGCCACTCGCTCAAGTCTGGTGCGCTAATCTTCGCGGCCAAGTACACCTCCATCAGAAGAACGATTATCGCAATCTTCACGAGCTGCTTAACGTCGACCGTCGCGCCGATCTGATTCGGACGCTCAAACTGACGGGATAGCTGCAGCCCGTCGTTATTGGCAGGCGTACTCCGCCCGCTTTCGTGGACGAACTTCACCAACCCGACTGACCCGCTTAGGCGCTCCGCCAGATCGTTTAGCCCGCGTAAGCCCCCTGGAAATCCAGCGGCCACCGTGCTGATCGTAAGGTCGCCCGTCAGTACGTATCGGCTAGCCAGCTCTCCGATTATATCACTGTGAAGCACGGGAGAACGGGCGAAAGCGAATTTTTCCAGCCATGGCGGGTTAAGCACTGATTCAGAAATCTTGATATGCGGAATCGTCCACGGGGCTACCGGAGCGCTCAGCGCGTATTTGGCGACGCCTGACATCAATCCGGCTGGCCCTACGCTTGAGGGGTCCAACTTGGGTGCGATTCGTGCAACGGTGTTAGCAAGAGCGAAGCTGTGCCATTCGGGCAAGGTGGCAATCCGAGCCGCTTTGACCTTCACGTTCGCCCATGGCGTCGCAGGTGCGTCCGGCATGTATTTGATGGTTCCCGACAGTATGTCAGTAATAGCTGGACTCGGAAAGTCCGACGCGGGCGTAATTCGTGCAATGGTCTCAGCAACACCAAGTCTAGCTAACGATTTGGGGATGGCCGAAAACGGAAGAGGTGCAGGCACGAATTTCGCAAGGTTAAATAGTATCGGCACTGTGCTGGCATTTGTGATGTCAAGCTTTGCCGTGGAGCGAGTGGCATTGGCAATCATGTTTGCTGGAAGTGATGCACGCGATCCGCCGTCTTTGGCAGATTTACGCATCGCGACTCCAGGGCCAAGGTCGCCCGGAGTCGCGTCCGCATCGTCGTGCTGCGTCATGTAGCAATGATACCCGAACGCGCGTTCGACGATGGCGACGTCTCGTGGGCTTCTGCTCGGGAGCCAAGCAGGTACGCCGGGCTACTCCGAGCGGGTGAACATCAGAGCGTCTGTCGTGGTGCCGGTTGTGGTGCGAACTGTGGTGTCAAGCGGTTGTCTGGACGGCCGTGGTGCGAACCTAGGTGCAACAAAATGCCTGGTAGACCCGCTGGTCGTGGGCGATAGGAGTACTCGTAATGCGTAGGTCGAGGGTTCGATTCCCTCAGGCGGCTCCCGATCCGGGGCCCTTCCGCACAAGGCGGGAGGGCCCCGATTCGCGTCCGGGCCGGTCTAGGGTGATCGACATGCCGATGTTCGCCTTCGAGGGCCTGCGCCCCACCGTGCATCCCGACGCCTGGATCGCTCCCACGGCCACGCTGATCGGGGACGTTGTTGTCGAGAAGAACGCCTCCGTCTGGTACGGCGCCGTGATCAGGGCCGACTTCGGCCGGATCGTGATCCGCGAGGGTGCCAACATCCAGGACAACTCGGTGCTGCACGTCAACGACGGCGTGTGCGAGGTCGGCCGCAACGCCACCGTCGGCCACTCCTGCATCGTGCACGACTGCACGGTCGGCGAGCAGGCGCTGATCGGCAACGGCGCGACGGTCCTGGACAAGGCCACCATCGGCGCACGCACCCTCGTCGCCGCGGGCGCCACGGTCACCCCGGGCACCGAGGTGCCCTCCGAAGTGGTCGCCATGGGCAGCCCGGCCAAGAAGTTCGTACCGCTCACCGACTCCGCCCGGGGCTGGGTGGAGCACAACGCCGCGATCTACCAGGAGCTCGCGCGCAGGCACGCGGAGGGCATCGAGCCGCTGTAGCCCGAACCCCCGCGGGCGGGTCGACTACTATCGCTGGTGCTACAGCGACTGGCGCTATCGAGGTGGAGCACCACCGGGGAGCAAGACAGGGCCGGCACCGCGCGCCTGGGTGCCCCCTCGCGCACCGCATGCCAGGAGTCCGACATGACGCATCAGCCCGCGATCCCCACCCTGTCCGCCGCCGACCCCGAGGTCGCCGGGCTCGTCGAGGCCGAGGCCGCCCGCCAGCACGACAAGGTCCGGCTCATCGCCTCGGAGAACTACGTCTCCCAGGCCGTGCTCGAGGCCACGGGCTCGGTGCTGACCAACAAGTACTCCGAGGGCTACGCGGGCAGGCGCTACTACGAGGGCCAGCAGGTCATCGACCAGGTCGAGACGCTGGCGATCGAGCGCGCCAAGGCGTTGTTCGGCGTGGACCACGCCAACGTCCAGCCCTACTCGGGGTCGCCCGCGAACCTCGCCGTCTACCTGGCGTTCGCCAAACCCGGTGACACGGTGATGGGCATGGCGCTGCCGGACGGCGGCCACCTCACCCACGGCTGGTCGGTGTCGGCGACGGGCAAGTGGTTCAACGCCGTGCGCTACGGCGTGCGCAAGGAGACCGGCCGCGTCGACCTCGACCAGGTGCGTGACCTGGCCCGGGAGCACCGGCCCAAGCTGATCTTCGCGGGCGGCACGGCCATCCCGCGCACCATTGACTTCCCCGCGTTCGCCGAGATCGCGCGCGAGGTGGACGCCGTGCTCGTGGCCGACATCGCGCACATCGCGGGCCTGGTCGCCGGTGGTGCGCACCCGTCGCCGGTCGGGCACGCGCAGGTCATCACCACCACCACGCACAAGACGCTGCGGGGCCCGCGGGGCGCGATGATCCTCTCCGACGCCGAGCACGCGAAGGCCGTCGACAAGGCGGTGTTCCCGGGCCTGCAGGGTGGTCCGCACAACCACACGACCGCCGCCATCGCGGTCGCGCTGGGGGAGGCCGCCAAGCCGGAGTTCCGCGACTACGCACACGGCGTGGTCGCCAACGCCAAGGCGCTGGCCGAGGCGCTCATCGAGCGCGGGTTCGACCTCGTCTCCGGCGGCACCGACAACCACCTGCTGCTCGTCGACCTCACCAGCAAGCACATCGGCGGCAAGCCCGCCGCGCAGGCGCTGGACGCCGCGGGCATCGAGCTGAACTACAACACCGTGCCGTTCGACCCGCGCAAGCCGTTCGACCCCTCGGGCATCCGGCTGGGCACCGCCGCCATCACCACCCGCGGCCTCACGCCCGAACACCAGCCGCAGATCGCCGAGTGGATCGACCGCACCATCTCGGCCGCGGTCGCCGAGGACACCGCGGCTCTTGGCACCATCGCTGGCGAGGTGCGCGACCTGCTCGCCGCCTACCCGATCCCTGGCTACCGCGCCTGAGCGGCACCAACGCAGCAGGGCCCGTCACCACACTCGCGGTGACGGGCCCTGTCGCGTGAGAACCGGGTGAGCTCAGTGCTCGCCGTTGTCGGCGGCCTCTTTCTCGAGGCGCTCCTTCTCGCGCTCGAACGACCGCTGGATCTCGGCCTCGGCCTCCATCCGGCCGACCCACGAGGAGCCCTCGACGCTCTTGGCGGGCTCGAGGTCCTTGTACACCTGGAAGAAGTGCTCGATCTCGAGCTTGTGGAACTCGTTCAGGTGGTGGATGTCGCGGAGGTGCTCGAGCCGCGGGTCGTCGGACGGCACGGCGAGGACCTTGTCGTCCGGGCCCTTCTCGTCGGTCATGCGGAACATGCCGATCGGGCGGCAGCGGATCAGGCAGCCCGGGAACGTCGGCTCCTGCACCAGCACGAGCACGTCCAGCGGATCACCGTCCTGGCCGAGCGTGTCGTCGATGAAGCCGTAGTCGGCCGGGTACTGGGTGGCCGTGAACAGGGTGCGGTCGAGCTTGATGCGCCCCGTCTTGTGGTCCACCTCGTACTTGTTGCGCTCCCCCTTGGGGATTTCGATCGTGACGTCGAATTCCACGCCGCGTCCTCGCTGCCTCGTCGCGTGCGGCCGCATCCGGGCGGCTCACAATGTCCAAAAACCGTCGTTACTAGTGTGGACCACGGGTTCGCGAGGTGCCGCGCGGATGGTTTCAAGTGTGATGTCTGCCCCGTCGGGCGGCTTGAGGAGGGGTGCGTGCCGGACAGCGACGAAAGACCCGAGTGGCCGTCGGACGACCACGACGCAGGGGGCGGACCGGGCGCCGGTGATCCGCAGGGCCGGGACCAGCCGCAGGGGGACGACCAGCCTACCCGGCACACCGCCCCCGTCGAGCCGCCGACGATGTGGCTGAGCGCGCCGCCCCCCGCGGACAGGCCGCGGCAGCCCCGGCAATCCCCGCAGCATTCCCGCGCACCCCGGCATCCCGCCCGGCCGCACCAGGCGCAAGGTCTGCCACCCCAGCAGCACGGCCAGTCACAGCCACCTCAGCAGCCACAGCAGCCACAGCAGCCACATCAGCCACATCAGTCACATCAGTCACAGGGGCAGTCTCCCCGGCAGCCCACGCAGCCGCACCGGGCGCTTCAGCAGCCGCCGTACCAGCCGCACCAGCGACCCGGGCCTCCCGGCCAGCAGCCACGGTCCCAGCAGCCCGCCCAGCCGCCCCGGGCGCAGGACCAGCCGCCCCGGGAGCCGCGCCCGATTCCGCGGGTGTCGCCCGAGCAGCCGCTCGAACCGGCCCACATCGAGGTCCGGCCTGCCGGTGTGCCCGCCGTGCCGATGCGGATCGAACCCGACGGTGAGCAGCACCCGGCCGCCGCGAAGGCCGCCGAGGACGACCACACCGAACCGGACCCGCCCGACGACGATCGCGGCGAACCGGATCCGCCTGCCGAGGCGGAACCGAAGCCGCGGCGCAGGCGCGGCCTGCTGCTCCCCGGGCTCGCGGTGCTCGTCGTCGTAGCCGTGGGGGTCGCGCTGGCGCTGCCCGATGTGTCCAACCGGCTGGGTCTGCCCTGGGCGCCGAACGCTCCGCAGGGCGATCCGCCCGAGCCGGTCGCGGTGTCCCGTCAGCTGCAGGGGCCGAACGCGTCCGCTCCCGCGCCCACGGCGGCCGGTGTCGGCGCCGCCCTCGCGGGCCCCGCTGCCGACCCGGCGCTCGGGACCCTCACCGGCAGCGTCATCGACCCCGCCACTGGGCGGACGCTCTGGGAGCGCGCGCCCGACCAGCCCATCACACCCGCGTCGACGACCAAGGTGCTCACCGCGGCCGCCGCGCTGCTCGCGCTCGACCACGGCAGCCGGCTCAGCACGAAGGTCGTCCAGGGACCGGAGCCGGGCACGGTCGTGCTGGTCGGAGGCGGCGACGTGACGCTGTCGTCGCTGCCGCGCGGCCAGGAGTCGGTGTACTCGGGAGCCGCGCACCTCGACGACCTGGTCGAGCAGGTCCGCACGGCCACCGGCGGCAACGTGAACGAGGTGCGGCTCGACCTCACCGCGTTCGCCGGCGGCACGACCGCGCCCGGCTGGGCCCCCGAGGACGCGCCGTCCACCTATGCGGCGCCCGTCGTGGCGGCGATGCTGGACGGTGGACGCACTGATCCGGCCGACGACGGGTCCGAGCGCGTCGGCAACCCCGGGGCCGTGCTCGCCCAGGAGTTCGCGGGCAGGCTCGGCGCGCGCGTCGGCTCGCTCGAGGCCACCGCGCCGCAGGGGGCGCGGCTGCTCGGCGAGGTCCGCTCCGCTCCGCTCACCGACCTCGTCGACCACCTCCTGCTGACCTCCGACAACCTGCTCGCCGACGTCGTGCAGCGCCAGGTCGCCATCGCCACCGGTCACGAACCGTCCTTCGCCGGAGCCGGTCAGGCGACGCTGGAGGTGCTGCGGCGCAACGGCTTCGACGTCCGGGGCGCCACGCTCTCGGACGGCAGCGGGCTGTCGACGAACAACAAGGTGCCCGCGCGGCTACTCGCCGACGTCCTCGCCGTGGCCGCCGCACCCGACGGCACGGCCGACGAGCGCACCCGGAAGCTCCGTCCGCTGCTCGGCGGCCTGCCCGTCGCGGGCGGCAGCGGCACGCTCGAAGGCCGGTACGACGAGGGCGTCGCCACGCAGGGCCGCGGCTGGGTGCGCGCGAAGACGGGCACCATTTCCTCCAGTGGCACGAACACCCTCGCCGGGCTGGTGCTCGATTCCGACGGGCGCGTACTCGTGTTCGCGCTGCTGACGGCGGGTTCCGACACCTCGACGGGCCGCGCCGCGCTCGACACCATCACGGCCACATTGCGCGGCTGTGGCTGCCGCTGAGGAACAGGTAGCGTCGACACGGTGAACCGCGCGCAGCAACAGCAGGACGAGCAGGCCGCCAACCCGTTGGTCGACTGGTCGGTCGCCGCGTCCACCGGCGCGTTCCTGGCCCGTGGCGGGCCGTCGGTGTCGATGGCCGAGGCCGAACGCGCCGTCGCGGAGCTGCGGGAGCTCACCGTCGACGCGGAACGGCACGTCCGCGAGCTCACCGGCCTCGGTGCCGGCCTGCCGCTGCTGCCCGGCGACGTCGTCGACCGGCCCGGCTGGGTCAGGGCGGCCGCGGCCGGGTTCGACGAACTCACCAGCCGCGCCCTGCCGCTCACGCAGAAGTCGCCGCTGGCGCCGCTCGTCGCGAGTGGCGCCGGTGTGCAGACGGGCGTGGTGCTCGCATTCCTCGGCTCGCGGGTGCTCGGCCAGTACGACCCGTTCGGCGGCG
The DNA here is from genome assembly GCF_042685745.1 of Prauserella oleivorans. NCBI lineage: Bacteria > Bacillati > Actinomycetota > Actinomycetes > Pseudonocardiales > Pseudonocardiaceae > Prauserella > Prauserella oleivorans. The sequence continues at coordinate 1,405,475 of NZ_JBHUNT010000001.1, forward strand.
ACGACAAGATGGGCAGACTCCTGCTGGTCGCGCCGAACGTCGTCACGGCACAGCAGGCGATGGACGTGCCGGGCCGCGACTTCCGCATGTGGGTGTGCCTGCACGAGTGCACGCACCGGCTGCAGTTCACGGCCGTCGGCTGGCTGCGGGACTACTTCGCCGACGAGGTCGCCCGGCTCGTCGGCGGCCTCGCCGAGAGCGACGGGCTCGTCACCATCCTCGGCCGGCTTCCGGAGAGCCTGCGCGAGGTGCGCAAGGCCAAGGCGGACGGCTCGCTGGCGCTGGCCGAGCTGCTGCAGTCGCCTGCGCAGCGGGAGGTGTTCGACCGGATCCTCGCGCTGTCCACGCTGCTCGAGGGGCATGCCGACTACGTCATGGACGCGGTCGGCCCGGAGGTCGTGCCGAGTGTCGCGACCATCCGGCGGCGCTTCACGGCCCGGCGCAAGGGTGGCGGTCTGCTCGACCGGCTGCTGCGCAGCCTGCTGGGCATCGACGCGAAGGTCCGCCAGTACGCCCTGGGCGCGACCTTCACCCGGCGCGTGGTGGACGCCGTCGGGATGGAGGGCTTCAACGCCGTGTGGACCTCGCCGAACACCCTGCCGAGCCGGGCCGAGATCAGGGATCCGCAGGCATGGCTTCGCCGGGTGCACTGATCGAGGTCCGCAGAGCCGTCCGCGAGTTCCTGCGGGAGCATGCTCCGCAGCGGCCGGGAGCGCTGTTCGTCGGCGTGTCCGGTGGGCCCGACTCCCTGGCTCTCACCGACGCCACCACGCAGGCGGCGCGCCACCTCGGAAAGCCGGTGACAGCGCTCGTCGTGGACCACGGACTGCAGCCGGGTTCGGCCGAGGTCGCCGCGACCGCGGCGGAGCTCGCCCGCAAGCTCGGCGCCGACGACGCGCGTGTGCTGACCGTGACGGTGTCCGGGGCCGGTGGGCCGGAGGCCGCCGCACGGCACGCGCGATACCGCGCGATGCGCGAGGCGCTGCCGTCCGGCGACGCGCTCGTGCTGCTCGGCCACACCCTCGACGACCAGGCCGAAACGGTGCTGCTCGGCCTCGGCCGCGGGTCCGGCCCCAGGTCCGTGGCCGGCATGCGCCCGCTCGACCCCCCATGGGGCAGGCCGCTGCTGGGCGTGCCGCGGGCCCTGACGAGGGCGGCGTGTGCCGAGCTCGGCGTGGAGCCGTGGCTGGACCCGCACAACAGCGACCGCCGCTACACGAGGGTCCGGTTGCGCGAGGAGGTCCTGCCGCTGCTCGAGGACGTGCTCGCGGGCGGGGTGGCCCGCGCGCTCGCCCGCACGGCCGCGCAGCTGCGCGAGGACACCGATACCCTCGACGCCCTGGCCGGCGAGCTGTTCGAGCGCGCCGCCGACGGCGCCGACCTCGACGTCGACGTCCTCACACCCGCGCCGCCCGCCCTGCGCAGGCGGGTGCTCCGCCGCTGGCTGCTGGCCGCCGGGGTGCGGGAACTGACCGACGCCCACCTTCGGTCGGTCGACGCTCTGCTCGGCGACTGGCGCGGTCAGGGCGGTGTTTGGTTGCCGGGCAATTTTGAGGCTCGCCGGGCACGTGGAAAGCTCTTGGTCAGACCGTGAACGACGCCGTACCCACCACCGAAGGGGACTGTCCCGTGTACGAAGGCGACATCGCCTCCGTGCTCATCACCGAGCAAGAGATCAAAGACAAGATCGCCGAGCTGGCCGAGAAGATCGCCGCCGACTACCCCGAGGACAACCGCAACACCGACCTCGTGCTGGTCGGGGTGCTCAAAGGGGCGGTCATGTTCATGACCGACTTCGCCCGCGCCCTGCCGATTCCCGCGCAGATGGAGTTCATGGCGGTCTCGTCCTACGGCTCCTCGACGTCGTCGTCCGGCGTCGTGCGGATCCTCAAGGACCTCGATCGCGACATCGCCGGCCGGGACGTGCTGATCGTCGAGGACATCGTCGACTCCGGACTCACGCTGTCGTGGCTGCTGAAGAACCTCAGCGCCCGCAACCCGGCCTCGCTCAACGTGGTGTCGTTGCTGCGCAAGGCCGAGGCCGTCCAGGTCGACGTGCCGGTGAAGTACATCGGCTTCGACATCCCCAACGAGTTCGTCGTGGGCTACGGCCTCGACTATGCGGAGCGTTACCGCGACCTGCCCTTCATCGGGACCCTCGACCCCAAGGTTTACGCCTCGTGACCGCAGGTCGACGGCTTGCGTCCGCGGCGGTGAATCCGGAACGCTTGGCGCGCGGATCGCGTCATACCGGCGCAGCTGTTGCGTTAACCTAAGCGAAGATCACAGGCGTGAGGCCGATCTCATCGGCTGTGCTGGGGAACAGGGAGAGTCTGGACATGGGGAACAGCAGCTACGCGGACGCCGCGGCGTTCCGCAACGCGGCCGCGACCGGTCAGGTGGGCGTTGACCCCGACGCCGCCCAGGCCGTGCTCAGCAAGATCCGCGCCGGCAAGGACACGGTGGAGGCCTTGCTGCGGGACGCGGGCGCGCTCGCGACGCCGCCGAAGCTGGGCGCGAACCCTGTCGGCAACGCCATCGCGGCCAAGTTCTCCGACCGCGCGAGCGGTGGCGGCGACTCCTACGCCGAGGCGCTGCAGAACCTCTACGCGCAGTACGACCACGCCGAGCACGCGATCACCACGGCCATGAGCCGCTACCACGAGATCGACGAGGCCGGCGCCGAGCCGTTCACCGGGCAAGCGTAGAAGCAGGGGGAACCGACCATCATGCGTATCGACAATCCCGGATTCGCGAGCGTGCCGGGCGGCTCCGGCCGGCCGGAGCCCGGCGGCGCCGTGCCGCTGGGGGACAACGGCGAGGTCGCCGACCTCGTCGCGCAGGCGCGGGGGCGCTCGGACGGCTTCACCTACGGCGACGACCGCGCCATCGGCGACCGCCCGAACTGGGAGGCGCAGGACAGCAGGCGGCTGTACGAGTTCGCCACGGTGAACAACGTGCCGGGCTCCGCCGAGGAGGTCGGCCAGATGTGGGCGAGCCACAGCTCGACCCTGCAGCGCGCGGCCGATGACCTCTACAGCGCCATCTCCGAGCTGGGTGCCGCGTGGATCGGTCAGGGCGCCGGTGCCGCGCAGGGCGCGCTCGTCGGCATCGCCAACTCCAGCTCGCAGGCCGCCGAGGCCGCCAACACGATGAGCTCGCGCCTCGCGCAGCAGGCCGCCGCGGCCGCCGAGCTGAAGAAGATGCCCCAGCCGGTGGAGTTCGATCCGGCGCAGGAGACCGCGGCCATGCTGGCCGGCGGACCCGCCGCCATGGTCAAGGACATGAAGCCGAAGTTCGACGCCGCGCGGGACGTCAAGGCCCAGCAGGTCGCCTACCTGGAGGCCTACACCGCGGCGATGTCCGAGGTCGACAGCACGACCCCGAGCTTCGGCCCCGAGTCGCTCGGTCTCAAGCCGATGGGCAACGCCTCCACGTTGCGTGCCGGTTCGGTGGGTGACGTGGGCGCATACGGCGGGATCGGCGGCAGTGTCGCCGGCGCGGTGTTCTCCGGCCTCGGCACCACGGCGCTGGGCGTGACCGGTGGCGAGGGTGTCGGCGCGTCCGGCTCCAACGAGCACCAGCGCGGCCCCGGGGCACCGCAGCAGCACCCCGCCGCTCCGGCTCCGGCCGCGGGCAGCGTGTCGGGCACCGGCTCGGTGTCGTCGGCCCCCGCACCTGGCGGAGGCGGCCCGAACCTGGCCGCCCTCGGCGGCGCGGTCGCCGGCGGTGTGCTCGGCGCCGCGGGCGTGCGCTCGCTGGCCAAGGGAAGCCGCAGCGGTGCGACCAAGGCGTCCGAGTCGTCGACGGCCGGCGCCCAGTCCGGCAACTCGGCGGCGTCGGTGCAGCCGCAGGGGCAGGGCGTCGTGGGCGCGGCGGGCACCATCGGTGCCGGTCAGGCGCCGCCACCTGCCGCTCCGATGGGCGGCATGGGTGCCGCGGCGGGCCAGCGCGACGAGGACAAGGAGCACACCCACGCCTCCTTCCTCATCGAGGCCGACCCCGACGAGACCTTCGGCGCCACGCAGGCCACCCCGCCGCCGGTGCTCGGCGCGTGGGGCCCGGACGACGAGGAGCGATGACCCGTGGCGGAGCGGCTCACTCCGCTGGAGTTCGACTTCCTCTGGGAGTCCTTCGGAGCCGGTGAACTGCCGTACCCGCTCGAGGTGCGCTCGCACGGCGCGACCCTGGAGGAGCGGGCCGCTCTCCGCGCCCAGGTACTACCGCAGCTCGCTCAGCGCGGGCTCGTGGACGACCGGGGACGGCCCGAGCCGCGCATCGAGGACTGGTTCGGCGTCCTCATCGGCTCTGACGTGAGCCTGGACTCCGTGCAGATCAGCAGTCCGGACGCCGAGCCGCAGCTGGCCGTGGCCGCTGCGCTCGGCGCTCAGGGCGTCCTCGCGATCAAGGACCCGCAGGGCTACTTCCTCGACCGCATTCCCGCCGACGGCCTGGCCAGCACGGTGGTCAGCCTGCTCTCACCCGCGCCGAGGGGGCAGGAGAAGTCGATCACCGTGCCGCTGGAGCAGCTGCTCTCGGGTCCTGGCGTCGACTTCCTGCAGCGGCGTGGCCCGGTGGGCGAGGACGGCAGGGCCAGTGTCGACGACGACCGCAAGGCGCTGGCGCGCCTGCACGCCCAGCCCAGGCTGCGGGGTGGCCAGATCGGGGCCAACGCGCGGAGCCGGACCGGCGGGAAGAGCCGCATGCCCGTGTTGAGCTGGTTCGACACCGAGTCGGGCCGGTACTTCACTCAGGCCAGCCGCGGCCGGGACGGCCGGGACTGGATCACGATCGCCCCCGCGGACGCGCCGACGTTGCGCCACCGGCTGTCCGAGATGCTCGCGGGGGCGGCGAACGCCACCGCCGCACCGCTCTGACCTGGTCGCGGTCGGCTACTGTTCGCGGGAACGAGTGTTGGATGTTGTCGGGAGGATCGTGCCCACGCAGGAGTTCTTCACCCCGGTCGCCTTTGATTTCCTGTGGGAGCAGGCGCGGGTCGGCGAGGTGCCGTATCCGCTGACCGTCCGTTCGCACGGCGAGACCGAGACCGAGCGCATGGCCCTGCGCCGCCGGGTGAACACGGAGTTCGCCGCGCGACGGATCGAGGACTCGCCGGTGGAGGACTGGATCAACCTCCTGGCATGGCCGGCGGTCAGCATCGACGCACTGTTCATCCCCGAGTTCCAGGCCCACCCGGTCGGCGCACTCGCCGCCTCCGACGGCAAGCAGGCGGTGCTGGCCGTCCAGGACGCGGACGGCGTGTGGCTGCGCCCGATCTACCCCGACGGTCTCGCGTCGGCGATCGTCGACCTCCTGCCCCGGACGCCCCGCGGCACCGAGGCGTCCATCACGTTGCCGATGGAGGAGGCCCTGCGCACGCAGCCGGCCCGCTCCGGGGTGCTGTCGGCGAGCCCGGGCGGCGGGTCCCGCAGGCGGATGAGCCTGGCCGACCGGCCGAACGACCCCCGCGAGGCCTACGCGCAGCTGATCGGCCAGCCCCGGCTGCGGGGTGGTCAGCTGGCCGCCAACAGCCGCGACGACCTGGGCGGAAAGCGGCGTTCGTCCGTTCTGGCGTGGTTCGACACCGCGAGTGGGCGCTACCTCAGCACGTCCCGCGCGGGTACCGACGGACGGGAGTGGGTGACCGTCGCCCCGGCGGATGCCAAGACCCTGCGCAGCAGGCTGTCGGAGCTGGTCGCGGCCGTCACGGACTGAGCCCGCGGCCCCCTGGCCTGGTGTGGTCCAGGCGCTGGTGGGAACATCGGTGCGCCCGTGACCGTTGAGTTCGTAAAGGATCGCCCGGCTGCTCTGCTGTGCCGGGCGGTACCCTGGTGGGACGGTTAGCTCCGTGCCCATTGCAGTTGTCAACACCGTGACGGCGGAAGTCACACGTACCGCCTAGCCAGGGAGGGTCGAGGCCACCACGGCCGGATCTAATGGACCGCAAGCGCCTGCTCAAGAACCCACTGTTGTGGATAGTCGCGGTTCTGCTGCTCTACTTCGCCTTCAGCATGATCTTCGACGGCGACCGGGGGTACACCCATGTGCCCACGTCGCAGGCAGTGCAGCAGATCGACTCCGGCAACGTCACGGAAGCCAATCTGGAGGACAAGGAGCAGCAGCTCAAGCTCCACCTGGCTCAGCCGATCGACGTCGAGGGCCAGCAGGTCAACCAGATCATCACCAAGTTCCCGGCGGGAGCCACGGGGCAGCTGTACAACGCGCTGCTCGACGCCCGCAACGGCGACTCGGGCGTGCGGTTCGACACCACCGTCACCCAGGACTCGTTCTTCACCCAGCTGCTGATCTACATGATCCCGCTCGGGATCCTGTTGCTGCTGCTGATGTGGATGATGAACAACGCCCAGGGCGGCGGTAACCGGGTCCTCAACTTCGGCAAGTCGAAGGCCAAGCAGCTCAACAAGGACCTGCCCAAGACCACCTTCAGCGACGTCGCGGGCGCCGACGAGGCCGTCGAGGAACTGCACGAGATCAAGGACTTCCTGCAGAATCCCGGCCGGTACCAGGCGCTCGGCGCCAAGATCCCCAAGGGCGTGCTGCTCTACGGCCCGCCCGGAACAGGTAAGACGCTGCTCGCGCGGGCCGTCGCCGGTGAGGCGGGCGTGCCGTTCTACACCATCTCCGGTTCGGACTTCGTCGAGATGTTCGTCGGTGTGGGTGCCTCCCGGGTGCGTGACCTCTTCGAGCAGGCCAAGCAGAACGCGCCGTGCATCATCTTCGTCGACGAGATCGACGCGGTCGGCCGCCAGCGCGGCGCCGGCCTCGGTGGTGGCCACGACGAGCGCGAGCAGACGCTGAACCAGCTGCTCGTCGAGATGGACGGGTTCGACTCGCGCGGCGGCATCATCCTGATCGCGGCGACCAACCGCCCCGACATCCTCGACCCGGCGCTGCTGCGCCCCGGCCGGTTCGACCGGCAGATCCCGGTGTCCGCGCCCGACCTGCGGGGCCGCGAGGAGATCCTGCGGGTGCACTCCGCGGGCAAGCCGCTGGCCGACAACGTCGACCTGAAGTCGCTGGCCAAGCGCACCGTCGGCATGTCAGGCGCGGACCTGGCCAACGTCATCAACGAGGCGGCGCTGCTCACGGCCCGCGAGGGCGGCAGCGTGATCACCGACGCCTCGCTGGAGGAGTCGGTCGACCGCGTGATCGGCGGCCCGGCACGCAAGAGCCGGATCATCTCCGAGAAGGAACGGAAGCTGACCGCCTACCACGAAGGCGGGCACGCGCTCGCCGCGTGGGCGATGCCGGACATCGAACCGGTGTACAAGCTGACGATCCTGCCGCGGGGCCGTACCGGCGGGCACGCCCTGCTCGTCCCTGAGGACGACAAGGAGCTGATGACCCGCTCCGAGATGATCGGCAGACTGGTGTTCGCCATGGGTGGACGGACCGCCGAGGAGCTCGTCTTCCACGAGCCGACCACCGGCGCCGTCTCCGACATCGAGCAGGCCACCAAGATCGCCAGGGCGATGGTCACCGAGTACGGCATGAGCCCGCGCCTGGGTGCTGTGAAGTACGGCCAGGAGCAGGGTGACCCCTTCCTCGGCCGCACGGCCGGCAGGCAGGCGGACTACTCCCTCGAGGTCGCGCACGAGATCGACGAAGAGGTCCGCAAGCTCATCGAGACCGCGCACACCGAGGCGTGGCAGGTGCTCAACACCTACCGCGATGTCCTCGACGAGCTGGTCGTCGAGCTCCTCGAGAAGGAGACGCTGCAGCGCCGCGACCTCGAGCGGATCTTCGCGACGGTCGAGAAGCGGCCGCGCATCACGGTCTTCAACGAGTTCGGTGAGCGACTGCCCTCGGAGAAGCCGCCGATCAAGACGCCGCGCGAACTCGCCATGGAGCGCGGCGAGCCGTGGCCTCCGGAGGAGGAGCGGCGCGAGCGCGAGCGTGAGCGCCAGCCGGAGGAGCAGCCGACCCCGGTGGCGACCGCTCCCGGTGGCAACGACCTGCCCGGCGGCCCGCCGTACAACGAACAGCGGCCGAACCCGCCGTCGTCGTACAACCCGTACGCACCCCCGTCGGGCGGCGGCAACTACCCGAACGGGTCGCGGGGCCAGAACGGCGGTCAGGGCGGCTCGTGGCCGCGCCAGCCCTACGGCGGTGGCCAGTCCGGTCAGTACCCGTCGGGTCCGCCGAACTACGGTGCACCTCCGGGGTGGACCCCGGCGACCACGCCCGGCGGTAATCGGCCCAGCCAGCCGTGGCGGCAGCAGCCGAACCCGAGCGGGCCGCAGTCCGGCAACGGCCCGGACTCCGCGCGGGGCGGGCGGCATGAAGGCGAATCGGACGAGCAGGACGGTCACTATCACTAGCGAGGTTTCCGGCAACGGCTACGGCGCGCTGGAGGAGGACACTCCACGCGCGACGGGCCGGGTCTTCGATCAGGCACGGGCGGAGAAGGCCGTGCGCGAGTTGCTGCTCGCCTGCGGTGAGGACCCCGATCGGGACGGATTGCGGGAGACGCCGGCGAGGGTCGCGCGCGCCTACCGGGAGATGTTCGCGGGGCTCTACAACGACCCGGACCACGTGCTGGACCGGACGTTCGACGAGAGCCACGAGGAGTTGGTGCTGGTCACCGACATCCCGATGTTCTCGACCTGCGAGCACCACCTCGTGCCGTTCCACGGTGTCGCCCATGTCGGCTACATCCCGAACGCCCAGGGCAAGGTGACCGGCCTGTCCAAGCTGGCGCGCCTGGTCGACCTGTACGCCAAGCGACCGCAGGTGCAGGAGCGGCTCACCTCCCAGGTCGCCGACGCGATCGACCGCAGGCTGCGGCCGCGCGGGGTGATCGTCGTGATCGAGGCCGAGCACCTGTGCATGTCCATGCGCGGCATCCGCAAGCCGGGTGCCCGGACCACGACGTCCGCCGTCCGGGGTCTGCTGCAGAGCTCGGCATCGTCGCGGGCGGAGGCACTGCAACTCATCAAGGGGCGCTGATGAACCCGCGAATCCCCCGGCCTGAGCGTTGTGTCGTGATGGGCATCCTGAACGTCACGCCGGACTCCTTTTCGGACGGTGGGAAGTACCTGAGCCGGGAGGACGCGCTTGCGCACGCCCACGCGATGTGGCGGCGCGGTGCGGACATCATCGACGTCGGCGGTGAGTCCACCCGGCCCGGTTCGGAGCGGGTGGACGCCGAGACCGAGAAGGCGCGCGTCGTTCCCGTGGTGCGGCAGCTTGCGGCGGACGGGATCGTCATGTCCGTCGACACGACACGAGCCGCGGTGGCGGCGGCCTCCATCGAGGCGGGCGCACACATCATCAACGACGTCTCGGGCGGGCTGGCCGATCCGGACATGGCCAGGGTCGCAGCCGAGACCGGCGCGCCGTTTGTCCTCATGCACTGGCGCGGGCACAGCAAGGACATGAACGCGCTCGCCGAGTACAAGGACGTCGTGGCCGAGGTGCGCGACGAGCTGAGCGCGCGCGTGGACGAGGCGCTCGCCGCGGGGGTCGCCGAGGACGCGATCATCCTCGATCCCGGACTGGGCTTCGCGAAGCAGGCGCAGCACGACTGGGCGCTGCTGCACCACCTCGACACCATCCTCGACATGGGCTTCCCGGTGCTGGTCGGCGCATCCCGCAAACGTTTCCTCGGCCGGCTGCTCGCCGATGCCGAGGGTGATCCGCGCCCGCCGTCGGGCCGTGAGGTCGCGACGGCGTCGGTGTCCGCGCTTGCGGCGGCCGCCGGGGCGTGGGGTGTGCGGGTGCACGACGTGGGAGCGTCCCTGGATGCCGTGCGGGTGGCCAAGGCGTGGAGCCGGGCCGGTGAGTGACCGCATCACGCTGACCGGCCTGAAGGTGTTCGGCCGGCACGGTGTGTTCGGCCACGAGAAGCGCAAGGGCCAGCACTTCCTGGTCGACATCACGGCGTGGTTGGACCTCTCGCGCGCCGCGGCGTCCGACGACCTTGCCGACACGCTCAACTACGGCGAGCTGGCGCAACAGGCCGCGGACATCGTCGGCGGCGAACCGTACGACCTGATCGAGAGCGTGGCCGGGCGTATCGCCGACCAGGTGCTGGATGACAAGCGGGTCTCGGCGGTCGAGGTGACCGTGCACAAGCCGTCGGCGCCCATCCCGCTCACGTTCGCCGATGTCGCCGTGACTGTTCGGCGCGAGCGATGAGCCGCGCCGTGCTGTCGCTGGGTTCGAACCTCGGCGACCGGCTCGGCTACCTGCGCCTGGCCGTCGAGGGATTCCGTGACGTGCTGGTCGCCGTGTCCAGCGTGTACGAGACCGCGCCGTGGGGCGTGACCGACCAGCCCGACTTCCTCAACGCAGTGTGCATTGTGGACGATCCGGCGCGGGATCACTGGGCGTGGCTGCGCGCAGGCCAGCGGCTCGAACGCGAGGCCGGGCGGGTGCGCGAGCAGCGCTGGGGGCCGCGCACACTCGACGTCGATGTGGTGACCGTCGACGAGGTGCGCTCCACCGACCCGGAGTTGCTGCTTCCGCACCCCGGAACTGCCGAGCGGGCGACCGTGCTCGTGCCGTGGCTGGAGATCGATCCGGACGCGGTGGTGCCCGGCGCCGGCCGCGCGGACGCGTTGCTCGCCGCGCTGCCTGAGGGCGACCGCGCAGGTGTTCACCGGCGCCCGGATCTCACTCTCTGACGGTCGGTTCGCGGCTGGTCAGCGGGCGGCGACGGGCTCCGGGGTCCAGGCGCCGAGGGCGGCGGTCTCGAGGATGTAGTCGGTGATGTCGCGGGGCTCGCGGCCGAGTGCTTGGCGTACGCCGTCGGTGAGGTGGGCGTTTCGGCCGTCGAGCACCTCGGCGAACATCGCGGTCAGTTGGGCGGCGAACTCGGGTGGCGCGCCCTGGGCGACCAGACCGGACACGAACTGGTCTTCGGTGATCGGCAGGTACGTGATCTCACGTCCGGTCGCCGCGGCGATCTCGGCGGTGGCGTCGGCGAAGGTGAGCAGTCGTGGGCCGGTGAGTTCGTAGACGCGCCCGGCGTGGCCGTCCTCGGTCAGCGCGGCGGTCGCGACGTCGGCGACGTCCGCGAGATCGACGAACGGTTCGGCGACTTGCCCCCAGGGAAAGGCCAGCATGCCGCCGCGCACACTGTCGGCGAAGGCCTCGTCCTCGCTGAAGTCCTGGGCGAAGAAGCTCGACCGCACGATCGTCCAGTCGGCTCCGGCCTGTTGCAACGCGTACTCGCTGAGCTGGGACCCGCGCTCTCCGCGGCCGGTGAGCAGCACCAGCCGCTGGACCCCGCGGGCCACCGCGGCCTTGGCGAAGGCGCCGATCGTCTCGGGCGCGCCAGGCGCGCCGGCGTCGGGGGCGTAGGCCAGGTACACCGCGCCGACGTCGGCCAGCACGGGCGCCCAGGTGGTCTCGTCCTGCCAGTCGAAGCGCGGATGCCCGGAGCGGGAACCGATCCGCACCGCATGGCCGCGGCTTCGCAGGCGGGTGGCGACCCGGCGGCCGGTCTTGCCGGTGCCGCCGAGAACCAGGGTCATCGTTTCGGTGTCTGTCATGGTGCCCTCCACTGGTTGATTGCTCGTTCGTCCAGTGTCGGGCGCGGCTTCCGGGACTTCCATGACTGTCCGTCGCTGCTTTTTGCTCGTTCGTCCAGATTGGCTGGACTGATGAACGTCCCAAGGTGGATGCTGGTCCGGTGACCGCGATCGATTTGTCGCCCCCGGCGGACCCGCTCGGGCAGGCGCTGCACTTCCTGCGCCTTTCCGGCACCTTCTACTGCCACACGTCGGTCACCGAGCCGTGGGGAGTCACGGTGCCCGCCATGGGTGACTACCTGTGGTTCCACGTCGTGACGTCCGGGCGCTGTCTGCTCGAGGTCGACGGCGGCGACGTGCAGGAGCTGGGGCCCGGCCAGCTCGCCCTCGTCCCGCACGGCCGGGGCCACCGGCTCCGCAGCGAACCGGGCGTGGCCGTCCCCGATGTCACCCAGCTGCCGCACGAGTACTTCGACGACCGCTATGCCGTGCTGCGCCATGGTGGCGGCGGCGCGCCCGGGACCCTGGTCTGCGGCGGCGTGCGTTTCGACCACCCCGCGGCGCGCGAGCTCGTCGCATTGCTGCCCCGGCTGCTGCATCTGGACGCATCTCGCGGCACCGAGGCGCAGTGGCTGCAGGCCACGTTGCAGTTGATCACCGCCGAGGCCACCACACTGCGACCGGGCGGGGAAACCGTGCTCACCCGGCTCTCGGACATCCTGGTCGTGCAGGCGATCCGGGCCTGGATCGAGGCCGACCCCGCCGCGCAGACCGGCTGGCTCGGCGCGTTGCGGGACCCGAAGATCGGGCAGGCGATCTCGCTCATCCACCGGCATCCGGCACACCCGTGGACGCTGGCCTCACTCGCCGCCGAGGTCGCCATGTCCCGCTCGGCCTTCGCCGCGCGCTTCACCGAGATCGCCGGAGAACCGGTGATGGCCTACCTCACCCGCTGGCGGATGCACCTCGCGCGCGAGCAGCTTCTCGACGGCGCCGCGGTCGGTGAGCTCGCCGGCCGGCTCGGCTACCACTCGATCGCCGCGTTCAGCCGCGCCTTCAAACGCGTCCACGGGATGCCGCCCAGCGCCATCAGGCGGCAAGCCGGGCAGCCGGGGTCGCCGTCGATCTGATCGCTCGACGACCGCGCCGGTGCGGTGGGCCCGGCGGCTCGCCGGACCCACCGCGTCCTACCGTGCCGACGCTCGCAGGGCGGCGACCAGCCACTGTGCGGCGGCGTTGCGGCTGGGGACCGGACCCCAGCCGTTGATGGTCGCGAGCAGCTGCCAGTACCGCTCGGCACGCGGGTCGGCGCCCTGACCGACAGTTCGCGAAGTGTGCGCACCAGCTCGAGCCTGGCGAGCGCCTTCGTGTCGTAGAGCCGGTACCCGGCGTGCGTGCGGTCGGTGGGTGGCAGCAGGCCCTCGTCGGAGTAGAACCGGATCGGCTTCACGGGCAGGCCCGTGCGTCGTGCCAGCTCTCCGATCGTGAACATGTCCGCCCCCACACATCCGATGCTGAACCCTCCAGTAGCTGGAGAGTCAACCATGAACGCGCTGACCGTCACGCCGATCACGAACAACGCGGCGTCAGTACGGTGGAGACATGCACTTCACGCGACCACGGGAGCTGCTCGCCGCCTGGCTGATCGGCCTCGCGCTCGGGTACCTGCTGTTCCAGGTCGCGTACGCGTCCATGCCCAGCCTGCCCACGCTCGCCGGGGTCACGCTGCTCGTGCTGGCCGCGGTCGAGGTGGTGCTGGCGTTCGTCGTCCGGAAGCGGATCCGCAGCGGCCGGGTGGTGACCGGGTTGGGGATCGCCCGCGCGGTCGCGCTCGCCAAGGCGTCGTCGTTGCTCGGCGCCCTCATGCTCGGCGGGTGGCTGGCCGGTGTGGCCTTTCTCGCGCCCCGCTCCGGCGAGCTGGTGGCCGCGTCGGACGATCTTCCGTCGGCCATCGTGGGCGCGGTCTGTGCCGCGGTGTTGATCGCCGCAGCTCTGTGGCTCGAGTATTGCTGCCGCGCACCGGAACCCCGTGACAGTGACCGCGATCGCCGGGTGACCGGTTAACGACCAAAACCCACCGTTCGAAGTACCGACAAGGTCTCGGAAGGATTACCGGAAGGTACGGTGTGGGGCATGACTGGCGTGGGTGAGGACTCGCGCGGCCACTCGTGGGGTAGGCCGTGGTTTGCCGTGAGCTTGACCCTCGCTGTCGCCGCCACGCTCGCCCTCGTGCTCACGGACGACCTGCGGTGGCTGCGGCTCGGCATCGTCGCGGCGCTGTGGGCGGCGTTGATCGGCGGCTTCGTGGCGGCTCGGTACCGCAAGCAGGCGGCCACCACCGAGGAAGCCGCCGCGCAGGCACAGGAGATCTACGAGCTCGAACTGGAACGCGAGATCGCCGCCCGGCGTGAGTACGAACTCGAGATCGAGTCCGAGACCCGGGAACGCGTCGAGGAGCAGTCCCGCGAGGAACTCGAGGCGTTGCGCGCCGAAGTCACCGCGCTGCGCGAAAGCCTGCAGTCACTCTTCGGCGGCGAAGTGTTATGGGAACGCCTTTCCCTGACCGCCCAGTCCACGCGCATGCGCGCACTGGCCGACGAGCGCCGGGTCGTCACGGCGGGCGACTCCAACGGCTCCCCGGCACGGATCACGGCGGGCAAGAAGGTCACGGCCGTCGCCGAGCGGCCCACCGAGCTGATCGCGCGCGTCCGGGACGACGACGAACCGGTCCCCGCGAACCCGCCCAGGCAACCGCAGGCCCGCCGCCAGCCGCCGGCGACGAGGCCGGCGCGAGCCCAGGAATCGAAGACCCAGTACGTTCCGCGCCCGGCCTCGCCGCCGGAGGAAAGCTCGCCGCCGCAACCGATCGACCCGCCCACGCGGCGAGTGCGCGCAGGCGAGTACGTCGGCGCGACGGCCGCCGCACGAGCCGAGCGTTCCCGCGGGCGGCAGCGTCCAGGGCAGGTAGCCACCGAATCCCGGGCGGAGCAGGGCCAGGAGACTCCCGTCGAGCGGTCCCGCCCGGAGCAGCGTCCGGTGCATCCGGGCGCCGGAACGCAGGCTCGGCAGCGCAAGCCGGAACCTGCCCGCTCCGGTATGGACCGCGTCCCGCGCGGGCGGCCCGCGGCGAGTGTGCCGCCACCGTCTCGCCAAGCCCCGGCCAGGGCCGAACAACCGACCACCTACGCTCGGAGCTTCGACCCTGACTGGAAACCGGATCAGTCGCACCTCGACGGTGCCGACGCCGAACCGGAGCCAGCCGTCGACCCGGCGCCCGCGCCGGCTCAGGCGGAGAAAGCGAACGCGGAGGAACCTGTCGCAGCCATGCGTGACCCCGAGGAGCCGGCCGCAGCCGCCGGTACCGACGAGCCCGCCCCGAACCCCACGCTCCCGCCCGCGGTGCGTGATCTCGCCCGCAGGCCCGGTGGCCGCAGGCGTCGGCCGGAGCCCGAGGAGCAAGCCGCCGAGACCGGCGAAACCGCACCGTCGGCAGGCGGTGGCGGCAGGCGGTATCGCCCGGAGGGCGAGCCCTGGCAGGGATTCCCGGCGGCCACACCAGCCGGCGGCGCGCGCCGTCACTCCAAGCCGGACGCCGACGAGGCCGGCGGCAGGCGCCGAGCCCCCGAACCGGCCGAGGACGCCGAGCCCAGCGGATCGCACAGCGAAGGCAAGTCGGTGAGTGAGCTGCTCGCCGCGTACGGCGCGGACGGGGCGACGCCGCGTCGCAGGCGGCGCGCCGCGGACTGATGCCGCCGGCGCGCCCGGCAGCGCGCCACCCGGCTCCGGTTCCCGATCATGCCCAGGGCGTGATTCGTCTAGGGTGCCCCGGATGAGGGGAACCACGACCGACTCCACGCACCGCCCGCGCAGGCACACACCACGCCGCATCACCGTGCTGCTGCCGGTGGTCGGCCTCCTCGCGGTGGCGCTGTGCGGGTTGCTCGTGGTCGGTCTCGCCACCGTGCGCGTCGGCGTGTTCCCGGTGGTGATCGGCGTCGTGGCCGCCCTGGTGCCGGTCGCCGTCGTCACCGCGGCGTTCCTGTGGGTCGACCGGTGGGAGCCGGAGCCGGCCAAGCTCCTGCTGCTGACCTTCCTGTGGGGCGCCTGCGTCGCCACGCTCACCGCACTGATCGTCAACGACACCGCTGAGACCGTCGGTGACCTGCTGCTCGGCTCCGGCAACGGCAGCAAGGTGACCGCGGTGGTGTCGGCGCCGCTGGTGGAGGAGGCCGTCAAGGCCGTGCCCATCGTGGCGATCCTCTGGCGGCGCTCGCACGAGTTCGACGGTGTCGTCGACGGCATCGTCTACGCCGGGTTCAGCGCCGCGGGTTTCGCGTTCACCGAGAACATCTACTACTTCGGTCGCGCGTTCGCCGAGCAGGGATACGGCGAGGGAATGGCGTCCGGTGTGATCGCGGCGTTCATCCTGCGTGGCGTGCTGTCGCCGTTCGCGCACCCGCTGTTCTCGGTGATCATCGGCATCGGGCTCGGCCTGGCCGCCCAGTCGCGCGGCCACGGGCGCAGCCGGTTCGCGCTGCCGCTCTTGGCCTACGTCGCGGCGGTGTGCCTGCACGCGCTGTGGAACGCGGCCGCCACGCTCGGCGGTGCGACCATGTTCCTCAACGTGTACTTCCTGATCATGGTGCCGATGTTCCTCGCCATGCTGCTGCTCGTGCTGTGGCAGCGCAGGCGTGAGCAGCGGATCATCGCCGCCGGGCTGCCCGCCATGGCCGAGGCCGGGTGGATCGCCCGGTCCGAGATCGACCTGCTCGCCGACCTCAAGGCGCGCCGCCGCTGGCGCAAGCAGGCCCGGCGCGAGTCCGGCAGGCAGGTCGCCAAGGCGGTCGCCGAGTACCAGGCGGGGGTCACCGAGCTCGCGTTCCTGCGGCGTCGGGGCTGCACCGACGACGAGGCCAGGGCCCGCCACGACCAGCTGGTCGCCGTCGTGCGGGAAAGCCGGGCCGAGGCGGTTCGGCTCGCCACAGCCACCCGGACCGCCTGAACCCCGGCGGGTGAAGCTCGTCACCTCGGCGCGTGGCGGGGGCGTCGCGGGAGCTAGTCTCGCGCCGTCGTCTGGTACCCGCGACCGAAGAGCGGGACTGGAACGAGCTTTGGGAGTTTCGCCATGAGCGTCCGTTGGGGCACGCGATGACGCGCCCTGCCCGCCTCGCGGTGGGCGTGGTGTCGGCGGGCAGAGTCGGCAGCGTCCTCGGCGCCGCACTGGCCCGGGCGGGACACACCGTCGTCGCCGCGTCCGGTGTCTCGGACGCCTCCGTCCGGCGCGCCGAACGCCTGCTGCCCGGGGTTCCCCTGCTGCCGCCCGACGAGGTCGCCCGCCGAGCCGACCTGGTCCTGCTCGCGCTGCCCGACGACGTGCTACCCGCCATGACGTCCGGGCTCGCCACCACCGGTGCCCTGCGTGCCGGTCAGATCGTCGTGCACACCTGCGGAGCCCACGGTGTCGGCGTGCTCCAGCCGGTCACCGACGTCGGCGCCCTGCCGCTGGCCCTGCACCCGGTGCTGACGTTCACCGGGCGCGCGGAAGACCTCGAACGGCTCGCGTCGTGCAGCATCGGCATCACCGCCGCCTCCGGTGACGACGCCGCCTGGAACGTCGGCGAGGCGCTGGCCGTGGAGATGGGCGCGGAGCCGGTGCGCATCCCGGAGGGCGCGCGGCCGCTCTACCACGCCGCCCTGGCCCACGGCGCCAACCACCTCGTCACGCTCATCGCCGACTGTGTGGAACTCTTGCGTGGCAACGGCGTGCAGAACCCGGAACGGCTCGTCGCGCCGCTGCTCTCCGCGGCCCTGGACAATGTGCTGCGCCACGGCGATCGCGCCCTCACCGGCCCGGTCGCCCGTGGTGACGCGGACACCTTGGCCGCCCACCTCCGCGTGCTCGGCGACAAGGCACCGGACGTGGAGCCCGCCTACGCCGCGCTTGCCCGTCGCACGGTCGCGCGGGCGAACGCGGCCGGCCTGCTCGGCGCCGACGCGGCGGCCGAACTCGACCACCTTCTCGACAACGGACGTGACACGCCATGACTGCCCCGAAGTTCCACCGCGGTGAGCTCAACGTCTACCGCAAGCCCGACGACGTCTCCAAGGTCACGGCCGCGCTGCGGGGCGTCGGCCGCCAGGTGGCGCTGGTGCCCACGATGGGTGCGCTGCACGACGGCCACCGCGAGCTGATCCGCCGCGCGAAGCGGCTGCCGAACACCATTGTCGTGGTGTCGATCTTCGTCAACCCGCTGCAGTTCGGCGAGGGCGAGGACTTCGAGGCCTACCCGCGGCCGGTGGAGCGCGACCTCGAGGTGCTGCGCGAGATGGGTGCCGACATCGCGTTCACGCCCCAGGTCGAGGACCTCTACGCGGCCGACGCCGCCGTCACGCTGCATCCCGGACCGCTCGGCGACGAACTGGAGGGCGCGTTCCGCCCCGGCCACTTCGCCGGGGTGCTCACGGTGGTGGCGAAGCTGTTCAACATCGTGCGCCCGCACTACGCGATGTTCGGCGAGAAGGACTACCAGCAGCTCGTCCTGATCAAGCGCATGGTGCGAGACCTCAATGTGGACACTCGCGTGCTCGGCGTGCCGACGGTGCGGGAACCGGATGGCCTGGCGCTGTCCTCCCGCAACACCTACCTGTCCGAAGAGGAGCGTGACCAGGCCGTCGTGCTCTCCGCCGCGCTCATCGCCGGCGTGCACGCCGGACGCAACGGCGCCGACGCCGTGCTCGAGGCCGCGCGCGCGACACTCGCGACGCGGCCCGAGGTCGAGGTCGATTATCTGGAGTTGAGGGGAACCGATCTGGGTCCCGCGCCCGTCGATGGTCAGGCAAGGTTGCTGATCGCCGCACGGGTCGGCAGGACCCGGCTGATCGACAACACCGCCGTGTTGCTCGGCGCCGCGGCCGAGAACGGGCTGGAACTGTCCGCAGAGGACGCAGGGGTATAGAGGGAGTCCGGATGTACCGCACGATGCTCAAGTCGAAGATCCACAGAGCCACGGTGACCCAGGCAGACCTGCACTACGTGGGCTCGGTGACCGTCGACGAGGCACTGATGGAGGCCGCCGACCTCCTCCCCGGCGAGCAGGTGTCCATCGTGGACGTCACCAACGGCGCACGGCTGGAGACCTACGTCATCAAGGGCGAGCGCGACAGCGGCGTCATCGGCATCAACGGAGCCGCCGCACACCTGGTGCACCCCGGCGACCTGGTGATCCTCATCGCCTACGGCCAGATGGACTCGGCCGAGGCCGCGTCGTTCGAACCGAGGATCGTCTTCGTCGACGCCGACAACCGCATCGTCGACCTCGGCACCGACGCCGCCCACGCCCCCGAGGGCTCCGGCCTGGTCAGCGGCGCGCTGCCCGTCCGCCCGAACGGCGACGCCACCCCCGCGTTCCCCGTGGCCGAGACCGTGGACGCCGCCCGGCTCGACGCGTTGCTGCACGCGGAGAGCTAGGTGCTGCTCACCGTCGACGTCGGGAACACGAACGTCTCGCTCGGCCTGTACTCCGGCAGGGGGGAGTCCGCCGAGCTCGTTCGGGACTGGCGGATGCGCACCGACGCACGGATGACCGCGGACGAGCTGTCGCTGACCATGCGCGGCCTGCTCGGCCAGTACGCGGACGCCGTCACCGGGATCAGTGCGCTTTCGACGGTGCCCGCGGTGCTGCGGGAACTGCGGGTCATGCTCGACCGGTACTACCCGCGGATCCCGAAGGTCGTCGTGGAGCCGGGCGTGCGTACCGGGGTGCCGCTGCTGGTGGACAACCCCAAGGAGGTCGGCGCCGACCGGCTCGTCAACACGCTCGCCGCCCACCATCTGCACAACACGGCATGCGTGGTGGTCGACTTCGGAACGTCCACCAACGTGGACGCCATCTCGGCCAAGGGCGAATTCCTCGGCGGTGCGTTCGCGCCCGGTATCGAGATCTCGGTGGACGCGCTCGCCGCCAGGGCGGCGGCTCTGCGCAAGGTGGAACTGGTGCCGCCCCGGTCGGTGATCGGCAAGACCACCGTGGAATGCCTGCAGTCCGGCATCCTCTACGGCTTCGCCGGCCAGGTGGACGGGCTGGTGCGCCGCATCGCGAAGGAACTCGCCGCGACTGGCGGCGGGCCGGTCGAGGTCATCGCGACCGGCGGGCTCGCGCCGCTCGTGGTGCGGGAATCCGAGACGATCACCGAGCATCGGCCGGAGCTGACCTTGCTCGGGCTGAGGCTGGTCTACGAGCGCAACGTCCGCTGAGCCGATGCCCCGGCCGCGCCGGCGCGTCAACCGCCAACCGGTTTACATCGCTCGGCGAGACGTTCGTACGCTAGGACCCCATGAGCGATATCCCGGAGCAGCCCAGGACTGACGACGACCTGCCGGAGCAGATGCGGGTGCGCCGGGAGAAGCGTGACCGGCTGCTGGCCGCCGGCGTCGAGCCCTATCCCGTGGAGGTGCCGCGCACGCACACGCTCGCGCAGGTGCGTGCCGCCCACCCGGACCTGCCGCCCGACACGCAGACCGGCGACGAGGTCGGTGTCACCGGCCGGGTGATGTTCCTGCGCAACACGGGCAAGCTGTGCTTCGCCACGCTGCGTGAGGGCGACGGCACGGAACTGCAGGCCATGCTGAGCCTCGCCAAGGTGGGCGAGGAGGCGCTGGCGTCGTGGAAGACCGATGTCGACCTGGGCGACCACGTGTTCGTGCACGGCGAGGTCATCACGTCCAAGCGCGGCGAGCTTTCGGTGCTGGCCGACAACTGGCAACTCACGGCCAAGGCCCTGCGGCCGCTGCCCGTGGCGCACAAGGAGCTCTCCGAAGAGACCCGCGTGCGCCAGCGCTACGTCGACCTCATCCTGCGGCCCCGGGCGCGCGACGTCGTCCGCACGCGGGCCGCGGTGCTGCGCGCGCTGCGCGACTCGTTCCACCGCCGCGGCTACACCGAGGTGGAGACGCCGATGCTGCAGACGCTGCACGGTGGCGCCTCGGCGCGGCCATTCGTGACGCATTCCAACGCGTTCGACATGGACCTCTACCTGCGGATCGCCCCCGAGCTCTATCTCAAGCGGTGTGTGGTCGGCGGTATCGAGAAGGTCTTCGAGATCAACCGCAACTTCCGGAATGAGGGCAGTGACTCGTCTCATTCGCCGGAGTTCGCGATGCTCGAATACTACGAGGCCTATGGGACGTACGACACAATCGGCGTGCTCACGCGCGAGTTGATCCAGGAAGCCGCCGAGGCGGCATTCGGTTCTCAGGTCGTCACGCTCCATGACGGAACCGAGTACGACCTCTCGGGCGAGTGGGCCGCAATCACAATGTACGGTTCGCTCTCCGACGCCCTCGGCGAGGAAGTGACGCCGGAAACATCTGTCGAGAAACTGCGCTCGTTCGCCGAAGCCCGCGGTGTCGAGGTCGATCCGAAGCTCAGCCACGGCAAGCTCGTCGAAGAACTGTGGGAGCACCTGGTGGGCGACCACCTCCACGCCCCCACATTCGTGCGGGACTTCCCCGTGGAAACGTCGCCGCTGACGAGGCAGCACCGCACCAAGGAGGGGGTCGCCGAAAAGTGGGACCTCTATGTGCGAGGATTCGAGCTGGCGACCGGTTACTCCGAGCTCGTCGACCCGGTGGTGGAGCGGGAGCGCCTCACCGCGCAGTCGAAGCTCGCGGCCGGTGGCGACTCCGAGGCCATGCAGCTGGACGAGGATTTCCTTCGCGCGCTCGAGTACGGAATGCCGCCGAGCGGTGGTGCCGGAATGGGAGTCGACCGCTTACTGATGGCGCTCACCGGTCTCGGTATCCGGGAAACGATCCTCTTCCCGCTGGTCCGTCCCGAATAACCCACAGGCGGATGACAATCCGCCGAAGCTGATTTGCTTTCGCCCCGGATAACGGGTATTAATGTCTCAAGTTCGAGACTTTGCCCTGCCACGGGGCGCGACGCGGTCTATCGCCGGCTTTACAGGAGGAAAAGATGGCGCAGAAGGTCCTTGTCTCCCTCGTTGACGACCTGGACGGGTCGGAGGCGGACGAGACCGTCGAGTTCGGTCTGGACGGCGTCAGCTACGAGATCGATCTGTCGGCGGAAAACGCCGAGGAATTGCGGGACGCGCTCGCCCAGTATGTCGAGCACGCTCGGCGTGCGGGCGGCCGTAAGCGGTCGGGTGGCCGCGCCGCCGCGGCGAAGGTTCCGGGCCGTTCGGCCGCTGTCGACCGGGAACAGAATCAGGCAATTCGCGCATGGGCGCGGAAGAACGGTTTCGACGTTTCCGACCGTGGCCGTATCCCGTCGGAGGTTGTCGAGGCGTACCACCGCAAGAACTGACGCCGGTTCTCACCGGTTCGACACGGCCTCCCGGGCAGCGGTCCCGGGAGGCCGTTTGTCGTCAGGGCCCTGTTCTCGGGCATACCGGGCAGGTGGCGACCCGACCACGGCAGTGAAATCGCGGACGAAATGCGCCTGGTCGCTGTAGCCCAGCTCGCCCGCCAGCCGCGCCTGGTCGAGCCGTGGGTCCGCCGCGATCCGCCGGGCGGCGTCGTTCAGCCGGTACACCCGGATGGCCCACTTCGGACTCACGCCGACGTGCTCGGCGAACGTGCGTTGCAACGTGCGCACCGACAACCCGGTGGCCGCGCTCAGCTGGTCGACCCGGGTGATGCCCGGGTCCTGGGCCAGGATCGCCACGGTTTCCCGGGCCCGGATCTCCGCGGTACTCGGCGGGGCGATGTCGCGGTCGAGCAATCGGTCGACGTGCCGCACCATCTCGGCCGGACTCTCCGCCGCACGCACGGCAGCCTCGGTGCGGACGGCCTCGGTTCCGAAGACGGCGGTCAGCGGCAGCGGTCCGTCGGCGAGGTCGGCGGCGGGCAGCCCGAGCAGTGACCGGCAACAACCCGGCCGGACACGGACGCCCAGCACCTGGTCGTGGCCGCCGAGGCGGTAGGTGAACACCTCCCTGCCCGGTCCCCACACGCCGGACGCGTCACTGGAGAACACGACGTGCACGGCGAGGTTCGGCAGCACCCGCTGCTCGTACGGTGGCCGCCCGTGCAGGTCCCACCGCAGCACCCAGTAATACTCGACGACCGGCCGCAGCCGCGGCGCAGGCTCGTGCCGCGACAGCTCGAACCGCCTCGCCGCCTCCTCGCCGGAGAGGATGCCCTGCGGGATGCGCTCCACGACCCGCACGATAGCCGCGGGCGGTGACGCGTTTGTTCAAGACGAACGGGCACGCGGGTGCTGGGATGGGCGGATGCCTCAACCGCGAGAAGCCGTGCCCGCAGCTGCCCGTGACCTGACCGATGTCGTGCGCGACATCGGTCGGCGCGACCTGGACCGTCCGACCCCGTGCACCGACTACACAGTGCGCGGCCTGCTGAACCACCTGCTGTATTGGGGGCCGAGCCTGCTGACGGCCGTGCGGAAGGAGGACCCGCCACCGCGCGCGGCGAGCGAGGAGACGGCCGCGCTGGTCACCGGTGACTGGCAGCGCCGGCTGTGCGATCTCGTGGCCGACCTGGCCGATGCGCTCAGCGACAAGAAAGCCTGGCAGGGCACCACCACGATGGGCGGCGGTGAGCTGCCCGGGTCGATGATCGGCGGGATGGTGCTGGTCGAGTTCGTCGTGCACGGCTGGGACCTGGCCACCGCTCTCGGCAGTCAGCGGCCGTGGTCACCCGAGGCGGCGGTCGGTGCGGAGGACGTGCTGCGCGGCATGGCCGAGCAGGGCAGGCAGATGAACGTCTTCGGTCCCGCGGTAGCGGTGCCGGCATCGGCTCCCGCGCTCGACCGCGCGCTCGCCCTCTCCGGCCGCGATCCGGCCTGGCAGCCGCTGGGGTGAGCGATGGTGGGGTGGCGGGCCAGCGTCGGAGGGTGGTTGGCGCGAACTGGCGTGCCATGGGGATCTGGCGCTCTGAACGAGGGGGAACGCTGACCACCCGATATGGGTGATCAGGGACAAGTCACAGCCAGTCGGTGACGGTCGCGCTACCCTGGGCACGCGATGCACTGGGGGAGGTGGCATGGCGACAACGGGGAACTGGCTCTCCGATGTGACGTTCTGGGTCGACGGCAAGGCTTCGGGTGGCAAGGCCGCTCCGGCCGGTGGCGGTAGTGCTGCGCCGGCGGGCGGTCAGGGCTTCAGCCTGAGCCGCGAGGAGGCCGAGGTCGCGCTGCGGGAGTTCCGCGCGATCCAAGACGAGTTGATGTACGTGAGCGAGAAGGCTCGCTTCCTCCTGCAGATGAAGCCACCAGCGGACGACCCTGCCAGCGTGCGGATGAACGAGGCCGCGACCGGGGGTGCCGCAGGGCAAGGCGCCTTCGGCCACGGCGCCGAGCATGTCGTTGCGGAGTACGAGTACTTTCGCGACCTGGTCACTCGCCTCGAAACCGCCTTGGGCTACTACCAGGAAGAGGACGAGTCGGCCGGTCGACAGGTCGGGCAATCAGGAGGATCGACAGATCCGGACAAGGGGTTCTTGGAATGACGCGGAAGGTTGCCGCGCTGACTGCCGTTGCTGCAGTGCTACTGGTCGCGGGCTGTTCCGAGTCGTCCCCCGGGCGGGCCGCGCCAATTTCGCAGCCGTCCGGCGCGGTTCACCCACCTGGTTCGGCCGAACCATCTAGTCCGCAATCGAGCGCTTCTGCGCTTCCCTACAGCGGGGCGCCTGCTGTGAACGACCCGCTTCCAGAGTCGGTCGTATCCGGCGATCCGTGTGAAGCGCTGACGCGCCAGCAGATCGAGCAGGCTCTTGGGGAGAACGCGCCTGAGGGGACACCGAAAGAAACTGAAGCCGGACCCGGATGCAATTGGCAGGATTCTCAGTCTGGGGCCGGCTTCACGGTCTTTTTCAGCAACGTCACCGGCCAGGGTCTGAGCGCCTACTACGCGAACACGCAACCGCAGGTGAAGGTGTGGCGCGAGCTGCCCCCAATTGAGGGCTTTCCTGCTGTTGCGTACAAGACCGCCGACGACGACCTCATCTGCTCCGTGGCTGTCGGCCTCGCCGACGAGTTCGCCGTTGATGTGGTCGGTGGTCTTGGTCGCGCAGCAGACAATCAGGTCGATCCTTGCGATGCGATGCAGGCGCTGGCCGCGTTAGTCGTCCAGAACCTCCGGCAGAAGGCAGGCCGGTGATGTCGATCTCCGACCTCAAGCATCTGTTCGACCCCTTCCTCGCCGGCGCCGTCCCGATGCCCGAGCTGGTGCGGCGGGTGCATGGTGGCCATTCCGGCACGTGGCAGGACGGTGGCAGGCAGGCCGAGGAGCTCGCCCGCACCCACGACCTGATCAGCGAGCGGGGCCGCAAGGCCCTCACTGTGCTGGAGAGTTCCTGGACCGGCGGTGGTGCCGACGCCGCCCGCGCCAAGCTGACGCCCGCATTGAAGGCGACGGTCAGTGCCTCCGCGGCCTACCAGGCGAACGCCCGGACCGTGACCGACAGCGCCTATGCCTTCGACGGGCTCAAGTCCTCGCTCGTACCGATGCCCGAGGCGGCGCCGTCCCGGAACGCGTGGGACACGCTCACCCCGTGGGACACCGACACCGAGGACCAGATCAACCAGTTCCGCCAGCTCGAGGAACAGAACCGGCAGGCCTACCAGGCCTACGAGCGCAACATGCAGGCTTCGGCACAGCAGTTGCGCAGGGACTACGGCACGCTCGACGCCCTCGACGGTGACATCACGCTGGACCAGCCGGGCGACACCAATGGCGTGGCAACGCCCAAGGACAGCGGCACGATCACGTTCGACGAGCACGGCTCCTCCCGCGGGTCGGTGTCCTCGCTCGCCGGCACGCCGTCCGGCATCGGATCGTCGGTCGGCACGCCGTCCGCCATCGCCGGCCCGATGGGCACCGTTTCCGGCACGGTGCCGGATTTCACGTCGACGCCCCGCCCGATCTCGGAGAGCACGTCGGCGTCGAGCTATCAGCCACCCGACCCGTCGCTCAACCGGCCCGCGGCTTACCAGCCGTCCACCTTCGGGTCCGGGGGTGGCCAGAACGCCACGACCGGCGCTCCGTGGACGGCCGGCGGCTTAGGTCGTATCCCGGCGCAGTCCACCGGCGGGTTCGGGCCCACCGGTGGCAGGACGGGGATGCCGGCAGGCGGCGGTTCGGCCGCGGGCCGGATCAACACTCCCGGGCTTGGCGGCATGTCGGGCAGCGGCAGCGCAGGTGGCGCGGGTGGCACGGGCAGCGGTGCGGGTGTGGCCGGACCGGGCCGGGGCAGCGGTGCCGCACCGCTCGGAGCGGGCGGAACTGCCGGCGCCCAGCAGCCGGCCGCCGGATCGCGGACGGGCGGCGGCGCGGCAGCCGGACGCGGGGCCATGCCGATGGGTGCCATGGGCGGCGCCGGCCGTGGCGGTCAGGGCGGCGACGACTCCGAGCACCGCAACAACTACGTCCAGGCCACCGACGAGGCGTTCGCGCTCACCGACGGCGACGAGGCTCTGCGCGACCCGGAAACCGGACACGTCGTCACGCCGCCGACCATCGGCGGGTGACTCGTGCCCGTGCTCAGAGGCCCCGTGGACGTCCCGCGGCCGGTGCTGCTGCACACCTGGGGCGTCGAGCGGCTCGGCGACCCACACCCGGTGCTGGGGTCGTTCGGCTACTACGTGCCTCAGGACGCCGTCGCCGAGCTCACCCGGCAGTGCCTGCGGTTGCTCGCCGAGCTCGGGCTCGCCACGGGTGACTCGCTCACCCGGGAATTCCGGGACACCCTGCGCACGCTGGCCCAACCAGGACGCGAACTGTACTGCTGGAGCAGCTTCGCCGACCCGGAGCAGGACCGCGCATGCCTCGTGGCGGAACGGGACGGCGAGGCTGTCGAACTGCAGGTGCAGGGCGACGTCGTGAGCATCGGTCCCGCTGATTCACGCCGGCTCGTGGAGGCGTTCGTCGCGAGCCTGCCGGACGTCCCCGCCGCGCGCGTCCGTCCGCTGACCGTGGACCGTGCCGAGTTCGAGCAGCGTGGTGAGACCGGCCTCGACGACCCGCTCGCGCAGCCGGGCGCCGCCGACGAGCTCGCCAAGCAGCTCCAGGCACCCCGTGACGCGGTCCACCAGCTCTACGGTGCCGTCACCTCGGACGGGCGGCGGCGCCGCAGCAGGCCGATGTCGGCGATCGACGTCTCCGGCGCCGGCCGGGTGCTCGTCCTCGTCGACGGCCACGACCGCCTGCACCGGCTCCCCGGTACTCCCGGCGTCCTCGCCGAGACGCTGGTCGCCACGTGGCAGAGCATGTGAAGAGCATGTGACCGGTACGGGCGGCCGAACGGCGCCATCGACCGAGGCCGTGCAACAGCACCAATGCCCGCACCGGCCGCCGGCCTCAGCCCTGCTTCGGGCAGCGGCGGGGGCAGCCCGCACACTCGTCCCGCCCGGGCAGCAGGTAGGTGAAGCAGCAGCTCTCCCGGCGCCGGGTCCAGGTGCGGCCGCCGTCGGCCTCCTCGGTCAGCCGCAGCGTGGACCGGGACGTGAGTGGGGGAAACGCCGATTCGAGCACCAGCGTCGCGTCGGCGACGCCGCCGCCCTCGTCGCCCGCGTCGCGCCCGGCCCACCAGAGGCTGTCGTCGAGCGCGTCGGTCGCCGCGGCCCACAGCATGCGCGTGCCCAGCGGGCTGATCCGGCGGTAACCGCGGACGAACTCGGCCGCGTGGCCGGTGAAGCGGGCCCGCAGGACAGCCGCCAGCGCGCGCTCGTCGGCCGCGACGGTGGCCTCCGGGCCGGTGCTTCCCGGGTCGAGCGGCAGGCAATGGAAGCGTTTGCCGAGCACGGCGATGCCGACGGGGTGGGGACGCCCTTCTCCCGCGATCCGGAGTGCGAGCTCCTCCGGCCGCAACCACGGCACCCGGCGCTCGTGGAAGAACAACAGCGCGCCGACGTAGGCGGGGATCCGCAGGTACCAGGACATGACGTAGGCGGCGACCGTGCGGTCCGGCGCCGCTCCGTATTCCTTCCGCAGCCAGCGGGCCAGCGCCGCCCACCACGGCAGGAAGCCCCGTGGGTCGGCGAGCAGGTCCGAGCACCGCAGCCAGCCGTCACCCGATACCTCCGTGCGGAGCTCGAGCCGCTGCTGGAAGCCGTCGGCGCGGGCCACCGAGGCGTCGAGAGCCGGGGCGGACAGCCGCGTGTGTCGAGGATCACGAAAGGATCGGTCAACGGTCACGCCCGCTCCTCGGCTGCTCCATCAGGACTACCTGCCCGCGTAAGGTGTGCCTAACCTAATGGTCTGGGCGGGCCGGCGCCAGAGCGACGACCCGATGGTGGGAAAGCCACGGCCGTGAGCCTGTTCGCAATGAGCGGACAAGAAGGATGGCCCGGAATCATCGGGGGCATCCCGGCGTTGTGCCAGACGTCCAGCCAGCAACAAACGGACTGTGTGTCCGAAGCGAGCCGTTGGCGGAACCGGCCGGAGCGGGTTCCAATCCGCCGTAGTGGTAGGCCGACACGCGCGCTTGGCTACTACAGTGGTCTCACGGTGCCGAGCTCATCATCGAACCAAGCATGATGACGGTGAGATCGGGCCGCCGGCGCAGCAGTCGAGGGAGTGGGAATGTTCGAGAGGTTCACCGACCGCGCGAGGCGGGTGGTTGTCCTGGCCCAGGAAGAGGCCCGGATGCTCAACCACAACTACATCGGCACCGAACACATCCTCCTGGGTCTGATCCACGAGGGTGAGGGTGTCGCCGCCAAGGCGCTTGAGTCGCTGGGCATTGCGCTGGAGGGCGTCCGCCAGCAGGTCGAGGAGATCATCGGCCAGGGGCAGCAGGCCCCGAGCGGGCACATCCCCTTCACGCCGCGTGCCAAGAAGGTGCTGGAGCTGTCGCTGCGCGAGGCGCTGCAGCTCGGCCACAACTACATCGGCACGGAGCACATCCTGCTCGGCCTCATCCGCGAGGGTGAGGGCGTGGCGGCGCAGGTGCTCGTCAAGCTCGGCGCGGACCTCAACCGGGTTCGTCAGCAGGTGCTGCAGCTGCTGTCCGGCTACCAGGGCAAGGAGCCGGCCGAGGCAGGCAGCGGCCGTGGCGAAGGCACCCCGTCGTCGTCGCTCGTGCTCGACCAGTTCGGCCGCAACCTCACCGCGTCCGCGCGGGAGGGCAAGCTGGACCCGGTCATCGGGCGCAGCAAGGAAATCGAGCGCGTCATGCAGGTGCTGTCGCGCCGTACCAAGAACAACCCGGTCCTGATCGGCGAGCCGGGCGTCGGCAAGACGGCCGTCGTCGAGGGACTGGCGCAGAACATCGTCAAGGGCGAGGTGCCCGAGACGCTCAAGGACAAGCAGCTCTACACGCTGGACCTGGGCTCGCTGGTCGCGGGCTCCCGGTACCGCGGTGACTTCGAAGAGCGGCTGAAGAAGGTCCTCAAGGAGATCAAGACCCGCGGCGACATCATCCTGTTCATCGACGAGCTGCACACGCTGGTCGGTGCGGGTGCCGCCGAGGGTGCGATCGACGCGGCGAGCATCCTCAAGCCGATGCTGGCTCGTGGTGAGCTGCAGACGATCGGCGCGACCACGCTCGAGGAGTACCGCAAGTACATCGAGAAGGACGCCGCGCTGGAGCGCCGCTTCCAGCCGATCCAGGTCGGTGAGCCGTCGCTCGAGCACACCATCGAGATCCTCAAGGGCCTGCGCGACCGGTACGAGGCGCACCACCGCGTCTCGATCACCGACTCGGCCCTGGTCGCCGCGGCGACGCTGGCCGACCGGTACATCAACGACCGGTACCTGCCGGACAAGGCGATCGACCTGATCGACGAGGCCGGCGCCCGCATGCGGATCCGCCGCATGACCGCGCCGCCGGACCTGCGCGAGTTCGACGAGAAGATCGCGGACGTGCGCCGCGAGAAGGAGTCGGCCATCGACGCGCAGGACTTCGAGCGGGCCGCGCGCCTGCGCGACGAGGAGAAGACGCTCCTCGGCCAGAAGTCCGAGCGGGAGAAGCAGTGGAAGGACGGCGACCTGGACGTCGTCGCCGAGGTCGACGACGAGCAGATCGCCGAGGTTCTCGCCAACTGGACCGGTATCCCGGTGTTCAAGCTCACCGAGGAGGAGACCACGCGCCTGCTCCGCATGGAGGAGGAGCTGCACAAGCGGATCATCGGCCAGGAGGACGCGGTCAAGGCCGTGTCGCAGGCCATCCGCCGTACGCGGGCAGGCCTGAAGGACCCGAAGCGCCCGTCCGGCTCGTTCATCTTCGCCGGCCCGTCCGGTGTCGGTAAGACCGAGCTGTCCAAGGCGCTGGCGAACTTCCTGTTCGGTGAGGACGACGCGCTCATCCAGATCGACATGGGTGAGTTCCACGATCGCTACACCGCCTCGCGGCTGTTCGGCGCCCCTCCGGGCTACGTCGGCTACGAGGAGGGCGGCCAGCTCACCGAGAAGGTGCGCCGCAAGCCGTTCTCGGTGGTCCTGTTCGACGAGATCGAGAAGGCCCACCAGGAGATCTACAACACGCTGCTGCAGGTGTTGGAGGACGGCCGGCTCACCGACGGTCAGGGTCGCACGGTCGACTTCAAGAACACGGTGCTGATCTTCACCTCGAACCTGGGCACGCAGGACATCTCCAAGTCCGTGAGCCTCGGCTTCTCTTCGGGTAACGACGAGGGATCTCGTTACGAGAAGATGAAGCAGAAGGTCAACGAGGAGATGAAGAAGCACTTCCGGCCTGAGTTCCTCAACCGGATCGACGACATCATCGTCTTCCACCAGCTCACGCAGGACCAGATCATCGAGATGGTGGACCTGATGGTGACGCGGGTCGAGGGTCAGCTCAAGGCGAAGGACATGGAGATCGAGCTCACCGACCGCGCCAAGGCCCTGCTGGCCAAGCGTGGCTTCGACCCGGTGCTCGGTGCCCGTCCGCTGCGCCGGACCATCCAGCGGGAGATCGAGGACCAGCTGTCCGAGAAGATCCTGTTCGGCGAGGTGCAGCCTGGCCAGATCATCATCGTGGACGTCGACGGCTGGGAGATCGGCGACGAGCGCGACGACAAGGCCAAGTTCACCTTCCGTGGCGAGGCCAAGCCGGTCAGCGTTCCGGACGCTCCGCCGGTGAGCATCGCCGCCGCCGGTGGCGAGGACTCCGGCGAGTCCGAGCAGGAGTAGGCCACCGCTCAACGACAAGCGCCCCCGCATTCGGCATCGAACGCGGGGGTGCTTGTCGTATCCGCTACCGGAATTCGTGCGCGTGCGCGCGAGCCCAGCCGGCGAACGTGGTGGCGGGCTGTCCGGTGATCTCCTCGACGGCGTTGTTGGCGTACATGGGTTCCTCGTCGAACATGGCCAGCACGTTGTCGACGAACCACTCGGCGTTCTCGCCCATCGCGGGGCGGAGGTGGTCGAGCGTCTCCTCCCGTGAGGCCGTGAGGAACGGAATGTCCCGGCCGAGCGCGGCGCCGATGTGGGCCACCTGCTGTGCGCGGGTGAGCGTCTCCGGACCCGTCAGCAGGTGCGCCTTGCCCTGGACGGCGGTGTCGAGCAGGGCGGTCGCGGCGACCGAGGCGATGTCGTCCATGGCGATCGGCGAGCTCGCGGCCTGCGGATACGGCTCGTGGACGGCCCCGGTGCGCCGGATCTGGTCGGCCCAGACGAGCGAGTTTTCCATGAAGTCGCCGGGCCACAGGTGTGTCCACGGGATGCCGGAGTTCTCCACGGCACGGGTGACGTCGCCCCACCACGTCTCGGGCTCACCGGAGAGGTCGACGACGTGCTCCACTCCGGCCTCGCGGGCGAGCCGCAGCACCTCGGCGACCGTTTCCGGCGTCGGCGCGAGGTACATGCCGGACACGCCGTCGAACACCCCGGGCAAGGTGTCCACGCGGCGGAGGTAGCCCGTGACCACCTCGACCGTCGGGGGCAGCGCCGCCCGGTCCGGGTCGATGGTGAGTGCGCGCACGGCGGTGGCGCCGCGTTCCAGCAGGTGATCGACGACCTTGCGGCCGATGTTCCCGGTCGCTGCGGTCACCAGAATGGTCATCCGTTTGCCCTTCCCCGTCGGCGGTCGAACCGGTGATGGTGCCACCGGGCCGAACGGGCGGGCAACGGAATCAGCCGGACAACCGGGCGTCGATGCGGGAAAGGGCGTCCAGCGCGCCGAGCGGGAGTGAGACGCCGCGGCCGTGCCGGACCTCGGGCTCACGCGGGTTGATGCGCACGAGAGCTCCGTTGGCCGCGCTGGCGAGCTCGGCCTGCCTGCGCACGGTCGGCACGGCGAGGCCCGCACCGAGTTCGACGACCACGAGGTCGGGATGCTCCCGTCGCCAGGCTCGCAGCTCGTCCAGCTGACGTTCGGTGCGTGTGCCCAGCCAGTCGAAGTCGCCGAACATCAAGATGTTCGGCCGCGCCAGGCCGCCGCAGTGAGGGCAGGCGGGCAGCGGCGGCACCGCGCGCATGGTGGCTTCGTCCACCGACACGGTCACGTCGTCGGCGGGCCAGATGTCGTCGCCGCAGCGTTCGAGGCACTGCAGGTGGTGGATCGAGCCGTGGACCTCGGCGACGTGAGGGAAGCCGGCACGCTGGAACTGTCCGTCCACATTGGACGTGAACACCCGGACCCCGCCGGATTTCGCGTCGCCCCAGCGGCGAAGAATCGCGAACCCGTCGTGGGGCCGGGTGCGGCGGTAGAGCTCGAGCCGGTGGCCGTAGAAGCCCCAGGCCAGCTCCGGGTCGGCCGCGAAGTGCACCGGATCGGCCACTTCCACGAAGCTCAGGCCGAGTCGCGCGTACGGCGGGTAGGCCCGCCAGAAGCCCTCGTCCCCGCGGAAGTCGGGCAGGCCGGAGTCGACGCCCATCCCTGCGCCCGCGCAGACCAGCAGCGCCCCGGCCGAGGAGATCAGCTCGGCGGCACGGTCGAGCTCCGCCGTCACTGAGCCTTCGGGCCCGAGCTCTGCACGACCTCGAACTCCAGCAGGCTCGCGCCGCTGGCCACCGGCTTCGCCCGCTCGCCGGAGTGGGCTTCCTTCGCCGGGCCCTGCGCCCACGCCTGGAAGTGCTCCTCCGACTCCCACTTCGTGTAGACGAAGTACCGGTTGTCACCGGAGACGGGACGCAGCAGCTCGAAACCTAGGAATCCGGGCTGCGAGTCGACGGCGTGCAATCGCGCGGCGAAGCGCTTCTCCAGCTCGGGGCCGGCGCCCTCGGGAACCTCGATCGCGTTGATCTTCACAACAGCCATGCCTCGAGCCTAGCCGTGATTATGAGGGCGGCCGTTCGGGTGCCCGATCCTCACGTCCGTGCGCGTTCGTCGCGCCGCCACCGCTCCGGCGTGATGCCGTAGCGGGCGCGGAAGCGGCGGACGAGGTAGGTGGCGTCGCGCAGACCGGTGCGGGCGGCCACCACGCCGAGTGGCAGGTCGGTCTCGCGCAGCATCCGCCGGACCTCGGTCATGCGCCGCTCGGTGATCCATTCGAGCAGCGGTCGGCCGGTGCGCTTGCGGACCAGGGTCGTGAGGTGGCCCGGGGTGTAGCCGAGCGCGCGGGCGACATCGCCGGCGGAGACGGGCTCGCGAAACGTCGCCTCGATCTCGTCGAAGACCCGCTCCACGAGGGGATTCGGGGCGCTCGGCGCCGAGGGCGCCAGCCGCGCGGCCGCCACGAGGATCCGCGTGAGCAGCCCGGCGACGGCCTCGCGAGCTCCCAGACGTCCCGGGTCGGCGAGCTCGTCGGCCAGCTCCGCCAGCCAGCTCGACCAGCGTGCCCGCTCCGCCTCGGCCACCAGACCGCGCCCCGCGCCGGGCGCGAACAGGGCGAGCAACGGATGGTGCTCCCACGCCAGGGGGGAGACGGAGGCCAGGGCGGGAACGGCGTCCGGGGTGAACGCGACCGACCACGCGTGGCAGTGGCCCGGCTCTGCGATGTCCGCGGCGTCGACGACCTGCCCCGGTCGCAGAGCGTGGACCTCTCCCGTGCGAAGTGCGCGCTCGGCGCCGTCGATCGCGACCGAGCCACCGCCCTGCTCGACGTACAGCAGGACGAGGAAGTCGTGGGCGTGCCGGCGATTCGGGGGCAGGTCGGCGTGGTCGGTGTCGGGGTCGAAGCGCATCACCGACACCGGCGGCAGACCCGGGCGTTGCCGGTAGCGGTAGACCGGCGTCCCGTCGGGCCGTACGGTTCGCAGGCTCGAGGCGGGTCCCGGCGAGTACTCGACCGAAGAATGTCCCATGACGACCGACTTTCGTCCTGCCCACACACCGCAGGATGTCCAACGCTGGAAGGTGACAACACCACGTTTACCACGCCGCCACCCAGGGAGCAGCCATGACCGCAGCCGACGTCCGAATCATCGACCACCGCACCCCCGACGAGCGGGACCGCCCGTTCCTGCCCGGCATGGGAAAGACCTGGCTCCTTCCGTTGTACGACGTCTTCACCCGGCTCGGAGGCATTCGCGCGCTGCACGCGCGGGCGATCGAGCTGGCCCGGATCGAGCCCCGGCAGGCCGTCGTCGACGTCGGCTGCGGCACCGGCAACTTGTCGTTCGTCGCGCTCGCCGCGCAGCCCACCGCTCAGGTCACCGGACTCGATCCGGACAGGGACGCCCTGCGCCGCGCCGCCCGCAAGGCGCGCCGCCGAGGTGTGTCCCTCACCCTCGTCCAGGGCTACGCCGACCGGATTCCGGGCGAGGACGGCTCGCTCGACCACGTGATTTCGTCACTGGCGCTGCACCACGTCGACGACGACGGGCGAGTCGCGTTCGCGCGCGATGCACTCCGCGCCCTCCGCCCCGGAGGGACGGTGACCGTCGCCGACTTCGGTGGCCCGGCGCAGGGTGCCGAGAACACGCCCCACGCCGGGCACGGCCCCGCCCACACTCTGCGGCACCTGACCGCCCGCCTGCGCAACCGCGCCGCGCAACACCCGGCCGTGGCCCGCAACCACGGCGACGGCATCATCGCGCTGCTCACCGGTGCCGGATTCGGCGACGCTCGCGAACTCGACCACGTCGACCACCGGTTCGGGCGGATTTCCTTCGTGCAGGCCACCCGCCCCTAGGGCGTCGGTGGCGGCTACAGCGGACCAGGGTGGAGGTACTCGTCGGCAGGCCGCTCGGTGGCGTGGAACCACGCCTGGAAGAAGCCGCGGAGGTCCTGGCCGGCGATGCGGGCGACGAACTGCTCGAACTGCGGCCACGAGGCGTTGCCCTCGGCGTGCGCCGCGGGCCACTCCCGCAGCACCCGGTTGAATGCGTCGTCGCCGATCTGCCTGCGCAGCGCATGAAGGGCCAGCGGCCCCTTGTCATAGACTCCGCCGAACTCGTTGCCCGCGCCCATGTCGTAGAGCCGTTCCGACCAGAAATCCTCGTCGCCGCGCAGCTCGTCGACGGCGCGGCGGTAACGGGCGTCGAGGTCGTCGCCGTTCCTGCCCTCCGCCCAGAGCCATTCCGCGTAGCTGGCGAGGCACTCGTTGAGGCAGATGTCGGCCCACGAGGCGACCGAGACCTCGTTGCCGTACCACTGGTGGGCCAGCTCGTGCACGATCGTGGTGAAGTCGGCGCTGCCGTCGTAGGTCGGCCTGCCCTGGGTCTCCAGTGCGTAGCCGACCTCCGCGGCGAGGTAGATGCCGCCGGTCGTGGATGCCGGGTAGTCGCCGAACTTCGTGGCCAGGAAGTCGATGATCTCGCCGACCCGCTGGGCACCGGGCCGGATGTCCTCGGAGCCGGGGGCGTAGGCGTCCAGCACGGGAGTGCCGTCGGCGAGGGTGCGGCGCTCGACGGTGAACCGATCGATCGCGACCGTCGTGAGGTAGCCTGCGACCGGCTCCGGCTCCACCCACCGCGTGGTCGTCCAGCCGCCGCCGGTGGACGAACCCTCCTCCCGGCCGATCGACACCGCCGTCCAACCGCGCGGCACCTGTGCGTTGAGCCGGAAGGTCGCCTTGTCGCGGGGATGGTCGTTCGTCGGATACCAGTACGACGCCGAGTGCGGCTCGCCGAGCACGAAGGCCCCGCCGGAGGGCGTGCGCTGCCAGCCGTTGCCGCCCAGGTCTTCGCTGGACTGCCCCGGCACACCGTGGTAGCGCACGCGCACGGTGAACGGCTCGCCACGCGGCAGCGGCTGCGGCGGCGTCACCACCAGCTCGTGCCGGCCGGACCGGTCGAACTCGGCACGTCGGCCGCCCACCTGGACCGATTCGACGGTGAGCCCGCGCAGATCCAGGTTGAAGCGGCTGAGCGCCTGGGTGGCCCGCGCCGTCACGGTGGTGTCGCCGTCGAGTCGTCCCGACGCGGGGTCGTAGCGGATCGAGACCTCGTAGCCGGTCGCGTCGTAACCCCCGTTGCCGGATTGCGGGTAGTAGGCGTCCCCGATACCTCCGGCGCCGGGGGTGGCCTGCTCCGTGGTCGGCGGGGACGGCGCCGCCTGCGTCGGTCGCGACGTCGGTGCCGGTGGCTCCTGGCCACCGGTGCACGCGGCTAGGGTGCACACGAGACCGCCGATGAGGCAGGTCCGGGCCCGGCTGTTCACCATGGATGGAGCGTAGATGCAGCACGGTGAGGGCGCCGTTGACTTCGGTGGCGAGGGAACGCCGATCGTCCTGCTGCACGGCCTCATGGGCCGCGCCACCACGTGGTGGCGGGTGGCGCGCTGGCTCACCGCGTACGGCCACGTGGTCGGCCTCGACGCCCGTGGGCACGGCCGCGCCCGCCGCGAGGGACCGTGGCACACCGAGGCGTTCGCGGCGGACGTCGCCGAGTTCCTGGACCGGCTGGACGAGGGACCCGCCATCGTGATCGGGCATTCCATGGGCGGCCTGCACGCGCTCGTGCTGGCGGCGAGCAGGCCGGAGCTGGTGCGCGCGGTCGTCGTCGAGGACATCGCTCCGGACCAGCGGGGCCGCACCGTCGAGCCGTGGCGGGGGCATTTCGAGTCGTGGCCGGTGCCGTTCGCCTCGCTGGCCCATGTCCGCGAGTTCTTCGGCAGCACGGGCGACTACTTCGTGGAGTGCTTCGAGGAACGCGTCGACGGCTACCACCTCATCGCCGAGCTGGCCGACCTCTATGAGATCGCCGCCGAGTGGGGCCGCCGCGACTACTGGTCCTATGTGGACAAGGTCAAGTGCCCGCTGCTGGTCGTGGAGGCCGGGGACACGGCGATGCCGCCGGGCCAGCAGGCAGAGCTGGCCCGCCGGGTCCCGGGCGGCGGCAAGCACATCGTCGTCGACGGCGCGGGGCACGTCGTGCACGACGACGCCCCCGACACCTACCGGGGCGCGGTCGAGGCGTTCCTGTCGGAGGTGCTCGGCCGGTAGCCGCGCTGTGGGTCAGCCCGCCAGCCGCGCCTTGAGTTCCTGCCGCTCGGCCCCTGAACCGGCGAGCAACGGCCAAATGTCGGCGCCGAGGAAGCCGCGCTCGTCGGCGTGGGCAGAGCCGTAACACGTCGCCTCGGGAACACCGTGCGCCCGCGCGAACTCCGCGACCGCGTCCCTCGTGGCGGGCCCGAACACGCCGTCCGTCGCGACGTTCACGCCGCGGGCACGCAACAGCCGTTGCGCGGTCCGGACCTTCTCGCCGGTGTCACCCGGCCTCAGCAACGGCCATTCGCGCGGCTGCACGGCCTCGACACCGAGTTCCGCGGCCACGGCCTCGCGCAGTTCGGGCAGCCGCGCGTAGAGCACGTCGCCCGGGCACTGTGTGGAGTTGAAGTCCCGGTGGCCCTTGATGAAGTCCGTCGTGATGCCGTACTGGTCGGCCATGTAGGCGACGAGCCGCACCAGCGAGTCCCACAACATCTGCGGGACGTCCTCTTCGGTGTAGAGGCCCTCGTTCTCGATGCCGATGACCTCGCTGTTGTGGTTGCCGACGTTCGCGCCCATGACGTGCTGGGTGCCGCCGCGCAGGACGTCCAGGCTGCGGTGCCTGCCCTCGGTGATGTAGCCGCCGCGGCTGTTGGTGAACTGCTGGCCCGAGTCGACCCAGCCGTTCGCGTCCATGTGGAAGTCCTGGATGGAGCGTGAGATCTGGAACGCCCGTTCCTTGGAGAAGTCGTCGGTGTTGCCGGGCTCCACGGTGTGGTGCACGACGATATAGGTGGGGGTGTGGTCGAGGACCTCGATGACGCCGTTCGGCGGGCGAGCTCCCCAGTCCGCGGTGGTGTAGATGGGTGGCTCCGCGGCCCGGCGCGGCGCGGCACCTGCCGCATTGGCGGGCAGCGCTGTCAAGGCACCGATCGCGGTGACGGTGAGCCCGCCCTTGAAGAGCGCGCGCCGGTCGAATCCAGGCTGGTCAGCCATGCGAACTCCCTCAGTCGTGGCGAGGGAGACGGTAACCAGAAGTGACGAAGCCTTGTCAATGTTCACCAGGAAGCGCGAAGCGCCCATCTGGGGTTTGTTCGACAAGACCATCCACAAGTAGGGAGTCCAGGCACCGGTCGCGCTGCCCCGCGCGTGCCCAAACGACGTCCAATCGCGACTTCTCGACGGGCTCGTCGGTGCCCCGCAGTACATCCAGGAGCAGCCCGCGCACCTGCCGGTCGGTGCCGGCGAACTTCTGGACCGGCTTCGCGGGGCCGTTGTAGGCGGGCCTGCCCGCGTGCTGCCACGCGCAGTCGGCCGTGATCGGGCAGTCGGCGCACTTCGGCGACCGCGCGGTGCAGACCAGCGCGCCCAGCTCCATCAGTGCCGCCGACAGCCGGGCGGCGCGAGCGTCGTCGTGGGGCAGCAGGGCCTCGACGTCGGCCAGGTCCCGGGTGTTCGACGGCGGGCCGGCGTCGCCCGCCCCGTGCACGGCCCTGGCCACGACCCGCCGCACGTTGGTGTCGACCACCGGCGCCCGCTTGCCGTACGCGAACGCCGCCACCGCCCGCGCCGTATAGGCGCCGATGCCCGGCAGGCCGAGCAGGGTGTCCACGTCGTCCGGGACGACGTCGCCGTGGTCGCGGGCGATGGCTTCGGCCGCGGCGTGCAACCGCAGCGCCCGGCGCGGGTAGCCGAGCTTGCCCCACGCCCGCAGCACCTCGCCCTGGCTCGCCGCCGCCAGCGCGGACGGCCGGGGCCAGCGCGCGAGCCACTCGTGCCAGATCGGTTCGACCCGCGCGACCGGCGTCTGCTGGAGCATGATCTCGCTGACGAGTACGCCCCAGGCGTCACAGTCGGGCCTGCGCCACGGAAGGTCGCGCCCGCACGCGTCGAACCAGTCGATCAGGGTGTCGGCGGTATCGGTGGAGAAGGGCACGCCGCGATTAAAACACCAACGGTCCGGCGTGCCGACCGGTGAGGTGCTCCGGATCGGTCACGCCAGCGCGATCGCCGTGACCCCCGCCAGGACGACGGTCGCGCCGACGATGCGGCGCACCGGGTGCGGTTCGCCGAGCAGGCGCCAGGCGGCGAAGCTGCCGAGCACGATGCTCAGTTCGCGCGCGGGCGCCACCAGGCTGACCGGGGCGAGGCGCATCGCGTACAGCACGCACACGTAGGCCACCGGGGACAGGGCGCCGACCAGCACCACCTTGCCGCGGTGCTCGCGCCACAGGGCACGGGTTGCGCTGCCGCGCATCGCGAACGGCGCGAGCAGGGCGCTCTGCAGCAGCGCGCCGAGGCCGAAATAGATCAGTGGCGGCACTGCGAGCGTGGTCACCGCGAAGGCGTCCCACAGGGTGTAGCCGGCGATGGCGGTGCCGGTGAGCAGGCCGTAGCCGACTCCTGCCCGGCTCGCCAGGGAACCCGCGCCGCCGCCGCTGATCACCAGCACGCCGGCGACGACCGCGAACGCTCCGAGCAGGCCGAGCGGGCCTGGCCGCTCCGCGAGCAGCAGCACGGCGGCGAGCACTGACAGCAGCGGACCGCTGCCCCGGGCCAGCGGGTACACCACCGAGAGGTCGCCGACGGCGTAGCCGCGTTGCAGCACGACACCGTATGCGACGTGCAGCACGGCGGTCACGGCTGCCGCGCCCAGCCATGTCCACTGTGGATGGTATGGGCCGGCGATCAGTTGCCACAGCACGAGGGGCAGCAGGGCGACGGCCGAGACCGTGTAGTAGAGGAAGACGAAGCGCGCGCCGCCGGGGGCGTCCTTGGCGACGAGGTTCCACATCGCGTGCACGACGGCGGCGACGAGGACGAGTGCGAGAGCGGTGCCGTTCACGAGTACCTTTCCGCCCTTCCGCGGGCGCGACAGGGCCAGGTACTCCAGGCTTTTGTCCCGTCATATGAACGCGGTGGCGGTGCCGCCGCGCTGGTGCCGCTCGGACCGGGCCCATCGTCCCTGGTTGTCGTGCTGGCTGTCGTCAAGCTGGCGGGACGGTGGCGGAACCCTAGGCACAGCGCGGCCATGCTAACAGCTCTGCCTTCGTAGCGGGTGTTGCGCGGTCACGGCGGGATTGCATCCCGTCATGACCGGTAGGTGTGGCCGGCCGGGGTGGTGATGTGGAGTTGGCCGGTGTTGGTCAGTTCGAATCGCCAGCCGGGGGTGTGTTTGGTGCGGTGGTGGCGGCGGAACAGCCCGATGAGGTTGCCGGTGTTGGTCTCCCTGTTGCGCTGGTATGGGATGACGTGGTCGAGATCGGTGTAGTGGGCGGGCCGGTGGCAGGTGGGGAAGCGGCATTCCCGGTCGCGGATCGTGACGTGGTCGGCGGTGACGGCGGGCGGGCGGTAGCGGGTGCGGCCGACATCGACAGGCGCCCCGGTGTGCGGGTCGGTGATGATCCGTCGCCAGGTGGAGTTGGGGTCGAAGGCGATGGCCCGCGCGATCGAGGCGGGGACTGGTCCGTGGCCGGCGAGCTCGGCCGGGTTCTCGGCGAGCCCGATCAGGGTGGCGACGTCGATGTGGATGAAGATCTCGGCCTTCGGTGACGCAGGACCGGCGTGGTTGCCCAGCAGAAGGTCGGCGAACACGTCGGCCCGTAGCTGATCCATGGTCCGGCTGTCGCCGGCGTTGCGTAGCGCGCGGGCACACCGGTCGATCCGCGCATACGCGGCGGAGGCCACCTCGGCCGGGAGGTCGGCGGTCAACGTGGCCATCGCATCATCACCGTGCCGCAACTCCACCCGCCGTTCCCGCCGCCGCGCCTCCGCCCGCGCCGCGGCACCCTCCGGATCCACCTTCTGCACCGCACGGTTCACCATTCGCCGAATCGACGAGGCATCCCGCCCCACCAACCGCCCGGAGACCAGCGCATCCACCTCCCGCGCCCGCGAATCAGACAAGACCGCTGTCGGTTCCGACACCTTCGACGCCTTGTACAGATCGATCTCGCCCCGCGACAACGCACCCAACGTTTCGGGAAGCCGCGACACCAAATCCCGCGCCAACCCTATTTTGATCCGGGCCACATTCTCCGAAATCGCCAACCCCAGCGCCACTTCCGACGCCACATCCGCAGCATCGTCCCGCGAAGCCGAATACTCCACCAAAGCCCGCACCTGCAGCGCCTGCAGCCGAGCGATCTCCCGCTCCAGTCGAACGACCTCATCGATAGAACTTTCCCCCATGCCAACGATTCTACCGCGAAATACCGAATCATATGGGTGAAGCCGCAAGCAACGGAACGTGACCAGGAAACCCGTTCCGTGGGGAACTGTCGCTAGCAATCAGATAATGCACGGTGATGTGTGGAGCGGCAGTTTCCCACGGCGCGCCGCAGGCGTGCTTGAAATCCAATAACCCAAGCAGGCCAGGCAACCACAACAATGGCAACCAATAACGTGAACGGCCCACTCGCACCGATCCCGGCCGCCATGATGGCCAGCCGTACCGACCCGCCACCCTGAACCACAGCCACGGCGACGCGAACGGCGAACACGGCAACACAGACGGCCGACACGGCGACCGGAATGGCCGACACGGCGACACAGACCGCAGACACGGCGACGCGAACCGCAGACACGCCGACCCGCCCCGCCGGCCAGCACGGCGACGCACACGCCCGAGCGCCGGCCGCCCCTCGACCCCGGGCCTGCTCCCCGACCTCGGGCCCCTACTTGACCTCGGACACCTGGCCGGTGTGCACGTCGTAGACGAAACCCCGGATGAGGTCGGTGTGCTCGAGGAACGGGCTTGCCTTGGCGCGCCGGATCGACTGCCGCACGCTCGCCTGCACGTCCCGGAACGCCTCGACGGCCCAGGTCGGACGCAGCCCGGTGGCCTCCTCCAGCTCGTCCTTGAACCCGTCCTCGGTGACGGCGTTGAGCCCGCAGTCGGTGTGCTGCATGATCAGCAGCTCGCGCGTGCCGAGCTTGCGCTGGCTCAGCGAGAGGGAGCGGATGGCGTCGTCGGTGACGATGCCGCCCGCGTTGCGCAGGATGTGCGCCTCACCCTCCTGAAGGCCGAACAGCTGGAACACGCGGATGCGGGCGTCCATGCACGTCAGGATGGCGACGTGCTGGGAAGGACGGGGCGACGAGCGGTCGCCGGACACCACGTTGCCGAGTTCGGAGTTGCGCTTGAGCAGGAGGTCGATCGCGGTCATGGCGGTTATCTGACTCCAACCGGGTCGGTGACACAAGTCCTGCGTGATTGTGTCACTCGAGGTTTGAAACCGGACGATCGCGGTTACGGGCCGAACCAGTGCTGCTCGGCGGTGCGCGGTGGCGCGGACGTGGTGCCGACATGCAGCTCGGTGGGCAGTGTGATGACCTTGTGTGCCACCCGGTCGCCGGCGCCGAGCAGCAGCTTGCCCGCCGCCTTGCCCTTCTCCAACACGGGTTGATGCACGGTGGTCAGCCCGGCGCGGGTTGCCTCGGCGATGCCGTCGAAGCCGGTGATCGTCAGGTCGGCGGGCACGCGGAGTCCGCGCCTGCCCGCCTCGGCCAGCGCGCCGAGCGCGAGGATGTCGGAGGTGCAGATGAGCGCGGTCACGCGGGGGTAGGCGTCGAGCAGCTGACGCGCAGCCGAGGCGCCGTCGTCGACGTGGTGCTCGAAGCGCTCCACCACCGGCACCGTCTCCCAGGCCACGCCCGCGGCCTCGAACGTGCGCTTGAGCGCCGCGAGCCGGGCGCGTTGTACGTGGAAGTGCGCGTTCTGCTGCCGGTGCAGCGGCACGAAGTCGTCGTTGCGGTCGCGACCGAGTCGCATGCACAGCACGCCGATCTGGCGATGCCCGAGGCTCACGATGTGGTTGGCGATGCTCACGATCGCGGCCTCGTCGTCGGGGCCGACGCGGTCGACGCCGTCGATCTGCGGCTGGTCGACGATCACGGTGGGCACCGGCCGTTGCAGGACGGCCTGCAGGTGCGGGTCGTCGTCGGGCACCGAGTAGACGACGAAGCCGTCCACGCCTGCCCGGTGCACGGCGGCGACGTCCTCGCGGCCCGGGCTCGCCGGCACGAGGTGCAGCCCGACGCCCGCGTCCTCGCACGCGAGGGCCAGACCTTCGAGCACCCCGATGGCGGCGGGGTCGCGGAAGGCGTACGAGAGGTTCTCGGTCAGGAGCAGTCCGACGGCTCCCGCCTTGCGGGTACGCAGGGAGCGGGCTACTGGGTCGGGCCCGGGGTAGCCGAGTCGCTTGGCCGTCTCGAGGACGCGTCTGCGCAGCTCAGGGGATAGTTGGTCCGGCCGGTTGTAGGCGTTGGACACGGTCGTTCGCGAGACACCCAGTTCGGCGGCAAGGGAGGCGAGGGTGGCCTGCCGCCGGGTTCGCATCGGCCGGTTCATGAACAAACCGTAACGGTTCAGAAGAATTTGCAGAAGCGCTGCCCAGCGACCGTCACATCTGACGGTCCGTCGCTCCGGGGTCGCCCGCCCGTGGCGGCCTCACCGTAAGGAGTATTGTCCATCCGACAATGGTTTCCATTATCTATACTGTCCGTGACAGGTCGGAAACTCTGACGGGGTGTGGATGACGATGAAGAGTGGTCGGACGAGGCGTCTGCTCGCCGCGATGCCGATGGTGGTGGCCCTGGCAGCCGGATCGGCCGCGTGCGGCGGTGGCGGAGGTGACGGCGCGGCCCAGGCGGGCGCCGACGGCAAGATCTCGGTGGTCTCCTCCACCAACGTCTGGGGCAGCGTGGTGCGTGCCGTCGGCGGCGTGCATGTCCAGGTCAACTCCCTGGTCGAGGACCCGTCGGCCGACCCGCACTCCTATCAGGCCAGTGCCGAGGACGCCGCGGACGTGCAGTCGGCGCAGCTGCTCGTCTACAACGGCGGCGGCTACGACGACTTCTTCGCCCAGCTCGCCGACCAGGCGCCGGACGCCGAGCCGGTGGTGGCCGTCGAGGGCGAGCCCGGCCACGAGGAACACGCCGGCGAGCACGAGCACGGGCACGACCACGGCAACGAGCACGTCTGGTACGACCTGCACATCGTCGGCGAGGTGGCGGACAAGGTCGCGAACCGGCTCGGCCGGATCGACCCCGAGCACCGGCAGACGTTCACCCGCAACGCGCAGGCGTTCCAGGACAAGCTCACCGAGCTCGAAAACACGATCGAGCGCATCCCCGCCGGCCGGGTGATCGCCACCGAACCCGTCGCGCACTA
This sequence comes from Prauserella oleivorans, assembly GCF_042685745.1. Classification (NCBI taxonomy): domain Bacteria; kingdom Bacillati; phylum Actinomycetota; class Actinomycetes; order Pseudonocardiales; family Pseudonocardiaceae; genus Prauserella; species Prauserella oleivorans. The sequence goes on from NZ_JBHUNT010000001.1 coordinate 1,449,382, forward strand.
CCTGCTCGAGGCGGCGGGTGTCGCCGACGCCACCCCGCGCGAGTTCTCCCAGGCCATCGAGAACGAGACCGACGTTCCCGTTGCCGCGCAGCAGGAGGTCATGGCACTCGTCTCGGGCAAGCGGATCGACGCAGTGGTGAACAACCCGCAGACGATGACCCCGGTGACCGAGAAGCTCGTCGGTGCGGCGCGCGGTGCCGGCGTGCCCGTCGTCGACGTGACCGAGACGCTCCCCGAGGGCACGACGGACTACATTGCCTGGATGGGCAGCCAGATCGAGTCGTTGGCGGGAGCACTGGGCAAGTGAGTGGCGCAGTCGTCGAGATCGAGGGTGCGGCGCTCGCGTTCGGCGAGCGCACCCTGTGGTCCGGGCTCGATCTCGACGTCCGGCCGGGGGAGTTCCTCGCCGTGCTGGGACCCAACGGCTCCGGCAAGACGACGCTGCTGCGCGTGCTGCTCGGGCTCCAGTCGCTCAGCGCGGGCAAGGTCCGGATCGCGGGCAGGCCACCCGGCAAGGGCAACCGCAGGCTGGGTTACGTCCCGCAGCAGCGCGCGATGGACCAGCAGCTGACGCTGCGGGGCGCGGACCTCGTGGGCCTCGGTCTCGACGGCGACCGCTGGGGCATCGGCCTGCGTGGCCTGCGTGGCAGGCGGCGCCGGATCGCCGAGGCCGTGGCCGCCGTGGGCGCCGAGCGGTACGCCTCCTCGCCGGTCGGCAGGCTCTCGGGTGGCGAGCAGCAGCGGCTGCGCGTGGCGCAGGCGCTGATCGGTGAGCCGGACGTGCTGCTCTGCGACGAGCCGCTCGCCTCGCTCGACCTCACCCACCAGCGCATCGTCACCGAGCTGATCGACGGGCGCAGGCGCGAGGCGGGCACGGCGGTCCTGTTCGTCACCCACGAGATCAACCCCGTCCTGCCCTACGTCGACCGGGTGCTGTATCTGGTCGGCGGGCGGTTCCGCATCGGCACGCCCGACGAGGTGATGAACTCGGCGACGCTGTCGGAGCTGTACGGCACCCGGGTCGAGGTGGTCCGGGTCGGCGGGCAGATTCACGTCGCCGGAGCGCAGAGCGCACTGTGCGAGGACGAGGTGCACCACCACCTCGAGCACACCGACGAGCCCGTGCCGTGATCAGCCCGAACCCCTCCGGAACACCCCGTCTCGCGACGTGCCGCGCATGACACAGAAGGCCTGCTGATGGACAAGCTGTTCGACTTCGAGCTGACCGCACGCCTGCTCGGACTCGACTTCGTGCAGACGGCGCTGCTCGCGGCCGCCGTGCTGGGACTGGTGGCGGGCACGCTGGGTCCGTTGATCGTGATGCGGCGGATGTCGTTCGCCGTGCATGGCACGGCCGAGCTCGCCTTCACCGGCGCGGCCGCCGCGTTGCTGCTGGGTGTCAGCGTCTCCTACGGCGCCCTCGCCGGGGCGGTCGTGGCGGCGCTGCTGCTCGGCCTGCTCGGTGGCAGGGAGTCCGAGCGCGACTCCGTGATCGGCGTGATCCTCTCGTTCGGGCTCGGCCTGGGCGTGCTGCTGCTGTGGTTCTACGAGGGCCGCGCGAACAACAAGTTCGGCATCCTCGTCGGGCAGATCGTCGCCATCGAGCCACAGGACCTGACCACGCTGGTCGTGTGCGCGATCGTCGTGCTGGTGGTGCTGGCGCTGATCTACCGGCCGCTGTTGTTCGCGACCGTCGACCCGGCCGTCGCCGTCGCCCGCGGCGTGCCCGCACAGCTGCTGTCACCGGTGTTCGCCGTGCTCATCGGCATCGCCACCGCACTCGGGGTGCAGATCGTCGGGGCGTTGCTCGTGGTGGCGTTGATGGTCACGCCGGCGGCCGCGGCCGCGCGGGTGACCGCGAGCCCGTGGCGGGCGACCGTGCTGGCCGTGGTGTTCGCGGAGTGCGCCGCGCTCGGCGGCATCGTGCTGTCGCTGGCTCCCGGCGCGCCGGTGAGCTTCTTCGTCACGGCCATCTCGTTCACGATCTACCTGACGTGCCGGGTCGTCGCGTACGTTCGTGGCCGCGAACGCCGGCTCAGCGAACCGGTTCCCGAGCCATCGCCTGCGCCACCCGGTCGATGAAGCCCTCGTCGACGAGTGGCAGGTTGCCGCTCGCGACCGAGCGCTCGACCACCTGCACCACGACCACTTCGGCGTCCACGAACGCATCGAGCGTCGTCTGCTCGTGCTCGCCCATGCGCGGGTAACCGAGGATGGTCAAGTCCGAGAATCCGGCGGGCAGGTAGCGCGAGGAGGCGGCCGTGAACGAGTCGCCGACCACCAGCGTCGGCGCGTCTACGGTGCCCTCGCCCGACGGCGCCGTGTAGTGCACCGGCCGGTCGTAGTCGAGCAGCGGTGGCTTGGTGCGATCGGTCTTGCCGTCAGGCTCGAGGACGTAGCGAATGGTCATCTTGTCCTCGGTGCGGCCCAGCATGGTGGGCAGGTCGGCGGTGCCGGTGATCCAGCCGATTCCCCGGCTCTGCCACTGCCGCGTCACCCCGGGCTCGATGGCCTCGGCGATCTCGCGTGTCAGCATGACCGCGCCCTCGTCGGTCCAGTGCGTGTCGTTGGGGTAGTAGGCCGGCTTGCCGAGTTGTTTCGCCGCGCGGTCGAGTGCCGGCCGCAGGTCGACGAACCCGGGTTGGGTGTCCACCGTGTCCCAGAACGTCCTCGTGGCGGGCTCCGAGCAGTCCTTGCCCGCATAGCTCGGCGGAAGGTGCTCGGGCACCATCGTGGTCTTGTCCGGTGCGATCACCAGCACGAACCGGCGGCCGGACGACTCCACGGCCTTGCGCAGGCGGTCGAGCCGGTCCAGCGTCTCGGCGAGTGGCCGGACGGGGGAACACTTGGCCTCCACGTCAGCGCCGTAGTACAGCCAGCCGTCCTCGCCCTCGATCACGCGCTGATAGCCCACCTCGCTGCCGGGGGAGTCGCTGGTGCGGCTGTCCCGCTCGCTCCCCGGCATCTCCTGCGGCGTGCCCGGAATCGGCCCCGTGTCCCGGCTGCCCTGGCCGAACGGCGCGGGCTCGCCGAAGAGCGACCGGCTGATCGCGTCGGCGGCGTCGATGGCGCCTGCCCGGAACACGAGCTGATCGGTGGCCCACGCCGGGAGGTCGGTGAAGAACGACCAGCCGTCGGCGATGCTGGGAAAGCCGGCGAGCTTGTGGTTCTCGATCTCGCCCGGCCGCGCGCCGAACACCCACATCAGCGTGGGCGCGGTGAAGAACACGACCGCGCTGATCAACGCCGTGAGCTGACGTCCGCCGTGACGTGGCCGGTGCAGCGCGTGCTCCCGCGGCAACCACGCCTCGTGCACGGCAGGCAGCTGTGGGGGTCGGTTCGTCACGGCCCTACGTTAGCCAGGGGCACGAACACGCGGGCCGCTAGTGCAACAAGAGCAGCACCTGCAGCTCACCGACGATGCCGCCGATGATGCCGCCGACCGCGACGAGCTTCCACTCGTCCTGCCGGAACGCGGGCCGCAGCAGGCCTTCGTACTCCACCGGGGTGAGCTTGAGCATCCGCTCCTCGACCATGTTGGCGACATCCATGGCCTTGGTGAGGTAGCCCTCGGCGTACTTGACGGTGTTCGGCAGCCGCTCGATGGCCTTGACCGCCGCTGCCCGCTTCATCTCCTCGAGCCGTTTCGCCCCGACGGCCACGCTCACCAGCGGTTTCGCGCTGCTGGTCTGCGCGTCGATCGTGGTCGCGACCAATCGCGTGATCATGGCCATCAGCCGGTCGGACCTGGGTCCCCGCAGGATCGACTCCATCAGGTTCGGCACGGTCAGCACGTCCCTCGCGATGATCTCGCCGTACTGCCGGGCCACCTCGGCGCGCCGCCGCTGGAACTTGCCCTGGAGGTACACCTTGCGCGTCAGGTGCACCGGCTCGCGCGGGATGAAGATCAGCTTGATGGCGAGCCAGTCGGTGAACAGGCCGACACCGGCGCCGAACAACGGCATCACCAGCGGGTTCTTGGTGATCGCCCACACGACGGTCTGGATGATGCCGAGGATGAAGCCGAAGTAGATGCCCGAACGTGCGATGAACGCCATCTCCGGGCGGGACGTCTCCCGGATCAGCCGGACGAGCAGAGCCTTGTCCCGCGTCAGCCGCTGGACCGTCATGTCCTTGACGTCGAGGAAGTCGTCGACGTTCTCCCGCATCTCGACCATCAGCTGGCGGACCAGCTGCGGGGTCTGTGCCTGGATCTGCTTGACGAGGAGGTCCCTCGCCACCGTGGGCAGCCGGTCCCAGACGCGCGGGTGGGTCTCGGCCAGCACCTCGCGCGCGATGTCGTCGACCGCCCGCAGAAGCGGCTGCTCGATCTCGCGCGTGATGCGGTCGGGATCGATCCGGGCGAAGACGTCCTTGATGTCGAGGAGGTTCTTGGTGAGCAGGTCCGTCGCGATCGCGGCCATCCGCCCGCCGTGCTGCGGCACGACGCCCTGCCAGCCCAGGAACGTGCCCTTGATGCCGACCCACTCGAGCGGCCGGAACATCATCTCGATGGCGACCCGCTTGGTGACGTAGCCGATCAGCGCGGCGATGAACGGGATGGCCGTGTACAGCGGCCAGTGCCGAGCGATATCGGCGAGGATCGCGTCCACTTCGGACCTCCTTCCCCGCGTCGGCACACCCAGGGCCACAGTATGCGGTCGGAGTGAAACGAGTCCGTACGGAGGTATGGGATTCCGCCTCCGGAATCATTAAAGTTGCCGAATGGCAGAAGCCGGAGCATCCCCCCACCCCACGAAGTCAAGCCAGTTCACGACCGTCTTCCGCGGCTACGACCAGGTCCAGGTCGACGAGCACCTCAAGAAGCTGATCAGCGAGCTCAAGCAGACCGCGCGCAGCCGCGACGAGGCGACGGCGTCGGTCGCGGACCTGACCAAGGCGCTGAACTACGCCCAGCAGGAGCTCGCGGAGACCAAGGCGGCTCTCACCCGGATGGTCGAGGACCCGTCGGGTCCCGCGGCCATGAGCGAGCGGGTCAAGACCATGATGCAGCTCGCCGAGGAGGAGATCGCCGACCTGCGGAAGAAGGCGGCCGACGAGGCCGCTGCGACACGCTCGGCCGCCGACGCCTACTCCGAGAAGACCCGCGAGAAGGCGCGTGCCGAGGCCAAGCAGCTGACCGAGGAGGCCGAGCGCGAGCGCAACCGCCTCGACAAGGAGGCCGAGGAGCGCCGCAGCGCCGCCGAGAGGGCGTCGGCGGAGAAGATCGCCAAGGCCGAGAAGGAGTCGGCCGAGAAGATCGCCAAGGCGGAGAAGGCCTCCGCCGACAAGATCGCCGCTGCCGAGAAGGCGTCCGAGGAGAAGATCGCCAAGGCCGAGAAGGAGTCGGCCGACAAGATCGCCGCTGCCGAGAAGGCTTCCGCCGAGGAGATCGCGGCGAAGAAGGCCGAGGCCGAGCGCGTGGCCAAGGAGGTCAAGGAGGACGCGAAGCGCCGCGCCGACGAGATGATCTCCGAGGCCGAGCGCATGCTCGCCGACGCCAGGGCCAAGCACGCCGAGGCGCTGCGCCTGCGCGGGGTCGTCGCCGAGCGGCTCACCGCCAGTCACACCGCGCTGCAGGACGCCCTCGACCGGCTGGGCCCGGAACCTGAGCCGGCCTCCGGGGACAGCGGCAAAGTGTCCGACAAGGCAGGTTCGGACAAGTCGGGTTCCGGCAAGGCGGCCGGCGTGTCGCAGGCGAAGGCATCCGCCAGGCAGCCCGCGTAGTACGTCCGGTACCGGTGCTCGTGCCGGCGAAAATGCCGCACGAGCACCACTTTCGCCGGTCCGTGTGTCCACTGTGTCCACCGTGTGCACTGTGCGCACCGGGTGCCCGGGGCCGGCGGTATTACGGTTGCCGGGCTGGGTGACCTGCCGTGATACTCGCGCGCATGCGGACCGTGCTGGTGACCGGAGTGAGCAGGAGCAAGGGCATCGGCTTCGCGATCGCGCGCCGGCTGCTGGCCGATGGGCACCGCGTCTTCGCGCACTCGTGGTCGCCCTACGACGCCACCGAGCCATGGGGTGCGGACCCGCGCGGCATCGGCGGCGTGATCGGCCTGCTCGACGGCGGGGACGCGCTCGGGCATGTCGAGGCGGATCTCGCCGAACCGGACGCCGCGAGCCGGGTGGTCGCCGCCGCGGCCGAGCGGTTCGGACCACTCGACACGCTGGTGGTGAACCACGCACGCAGTTCGGTCGCCACGCTGGCCGAGGTGACCGGCGAGGAGCTCGACCGGGCATGGGCCGTCAACGTGCGAGCCGCGTTGCTCCTGGTGCAAGCGTTTGCCGAGCAGTACCGGCCGGTGCCGCACGGCGGCCGCGTCGTCCTGTTCACCTCGGGCCAGCACCTCGCGCCGATGAGCGGTGAGATCCCGTATGCCGCCACCAAGGGCGCGCTGCACCAGCTGACCCTGACGCTGTCCGACGCGTTGATCGATCGCGGCATCACCGTGAACTGCGTGAACCCGGGCCCCACCGACACCGGCTGGGCGGGTGACGAGCTCGCGCGCACCGTCGGCAGGCAGCTGCCGAGGGGGCGGTGGAACACGCCCGACGAGGCCGCAGGCGTCGTGTCCCTGCTGCTGAGCGGGGATGCGGCCACCATCACCGGGCGGGTCGTGGACGCCGAGGCGGGGTTCCGGCGCTGGCTGTTCTGACCACGACAGTGCGAAGAGGACACGTCCATTCCGGACCGCTCTGGCCAGCACAGAGGCTGCAGGTTGATAACGGTCGTGCTGCCTTTTGCCCGAATCGGGTGCAGTATCTTCCGGGTGAGCTCCAAAGCGCCTGAGAAGACGTCGTCACCGGTCGACTTCCCCGTGTACGGGCTCGACCGCGAGATCCGGGGCCCGAGGTGGGTCGACTTCTTCGAGGGAGTCCCCGACGCTCCGCCGTGGGCGTTGTGGCTCGGCCACCGGGTGGAGGACACCGACCACGGTGTGCGGGTCGGCAGCATGCCGCGCTCCCGATACGAGCAGACGATGTGCCCCGGCGGCGGGGACCCGCTGGCCGAGGTCGCGTTCGGCGGTGCGTTCGGCCTGGTCAACCTGACCCTGCCGGACAGCACGGTGCCGCGGCCCGACGGCCTGATCCGGGTTCTCGTGGAGCACGCCGAGCAGCAGGCCAGACGCTACGAGCAGTGGCCGCGTGCGTTGTGGCGGGTGGACGGCATGTCGGTGCGCGCCCGGATCTGGCGGTTCGCCGGTGCCTGGACGGGCTTCACCGCCGACCTGGACGACACCTACCTCGCGGTGATCGGCATCGGCGTGGAGCCGGAGGGGCTCAGCCTCTCGCGGATCGACGACCCCAGTCCGTACGGCACCGACTTCCAGGAGCCGCTGAGCCTCACCGAGCTGGGCAGGCACAAGGCCAACCGGCCCGAGGCATGGCTGCCGCCGCCGCGGCGGGACGGCTTCCATCCGGACCAGCTCGCACTGGTGCCCGCGGCGGAATAACAACCCCAAGGTCTAGTGATGTGGATCACTTTCGAGCTACTGTCCCCGTATGGCGTCGAGCGATGAGGCTGAGGGCACCCGCACACAGAGCGTGACGCAGGCGCTGTTGTCCGGCAGCACCTACCGCGGACTGGCGGAGCAGCGACTATCGCCCGCCGAGGAGAAGTTCGAGAAGGCCAGGCGGACGGTCGGCTTCGTCCTGGCGCCCCTCGTCACCATCGTCTTCCTGTTCGTGCCGACGGCGCTGGACGCACCGCAGCAGAAGCTTGCGGCCGTGCTGCTCGGGGTGGTCGTGCTCTGGGTGTGCGAACCCGTGCCCATCCCGATCGGCGGCCTCATCGGTGTCGCCGCCATCGTGGTGCTCGGGGTCCTGCCGCCCGACGACGTGCTCGCGCCGTTCGGGTCGTCGACGGTGTTCGTCTTCATCGGCGCGTTCATCCTCGCCCAGGCCATGCTCCGGCACGGGCTGGCGCGGCGGTTCGCGTTCCGGATACTCGCGGTGCGCGGCGTCGGGCGCAGCACGTGGCGGGTGATCGCCGCGCTGGGTCTGGTGACGTGCGTGCTCTCGGCGTTCATCTCCAACACGGCGACCGTGGCGATGCTGTTGCCCACCGCCGTCGGCCTGCTGTCCGTGATCGCGGAGCTCGTGCGCAGACAGACGCCGGACGGGGAGAACTTCGACCCGCTCCGGCTGCGCGTGGGGATCGCGCTGATGCTCGTGCTCGCCTACGGCGCGAGCGTCGGCGGCCTGCTGACGCCGATCGGCTCGCCGCCGAACCTCATCGGGCGCGAGCTCATCGAGCAGGCGACCGGCGAGCGCATCACGTTCCTGCAGTGGACGACGCTCGCGTTGCCGGCGTGCGCGTTGATGTTCGTGATCCTCGTCGTGGTGCTCATCCTGCTCAACCGCCCGGAGGTCAAGCGGCTCTCCGGGATCGAGGAGTACGTGGCGAGCGAGCGGGCCAAGCTCGGCAAGCTGTCGCGGGCGGAGTGGAACACGCTGATCGCCTTCTCGGTGACCGTCGCGCTGTGGGTGGCGCCGGGCATCGTGGGCCTGGTGGCGGGCGCCGACTCATCGGCCTTCGAGACGGCGACGGAGCGGCTCGACGAGGGCATCGTCGCCGTCATCGGTGCCGCGCTGCTGTTCGCGTTGCCGGTGGATTGGCCACGACGGAGGTTCACGTTGACGTGGTCCGAGGCCAGCCGCATCGACTGGGGCACGGTGCTGCTGTTCGGTACCGGCATCATCTTCGGCTCGCTGCTCGCCGACACCGAACTGGCGCAGCGCATCGGCGGCGGGCTGGCGAACACGTTCGGGCTGACGAGCACGATCGCACTGGTGATCTTCGCCGTCCTGCTCGCCGTGGTGGTGTCGGAGACGACGTCCAACACGGCCTCGGCGTCGGTGGTGGTCCCGATCATCATCCCGATCGCGGTGGCGTCTGGCATCGACCCGTTCGTGCCCGCGCTCGCGGCGACGTTCGCGGCGTCGTTCGGGTTCATGCTGCCGGTGTCCACGCCGCAGAACGCGATCGTCTACGGCTCGGGAGCGGTGCCGATCACGAAGATGATCCGGTCGGGCGTCGTGTTCGACATCGCGGGCGCGGCGCTCATCGTGCTGATGATTCCGTTGATGGTCGGGGCCCTCGGCCTGGGCTGACGCGGGCGTACCGGGCGGCGACGGTGAACAGCACGAGCGCCACCGCGCCGGCCGCGGCGGCCACGACCGGCAGCGGTCCCGGCCCGTGCGTGTCCAGCACCAGGCCGCCGATCACCCCACCGCACGCCACGCCCAGGTAGGCGCCCGACGTGTTCAGCGCTAGCGCCTCACCGGAGACCGGTCCCGCCAGCATGTGCAGGCGTGCCTGGACCGCCGGGGAGTTCCAGAACGCGGCGCCGCCCCACACGGCCGCCAGCGGGAACAGGATGCCGACGGCCACCGGGCGCAGCGGTCAGAGCGCGGTGAACGTCAGTATCGCCGCCACGAACACCGCCACGCCCACCAGCAACGTGCGGTCGGGGCCGAGCCGGTCGGTCGCCCAGCCGCCCGCCGAGATCCCGGCCATCCCCGCGAGGCCGGACACGAGGAACAGCGCGCCCCGCTCGCCGACGTCGCCGTTCGCGAGCTCGGCGACGAACGGCGAGAGGTACGTCAGCAGCATCATCGAGCCGAGCATGAGCACCACGTTCGCGAGCAGTCCCAGCGAGGCCGCCGGTGCGGCGACGATGCGCAGGCGGTCCCGCAGCGCCGGGACGTCGTCGCGCGCGGTCTCGCGCGGCAGCCTCGCCAGGATCGCGACGGCCACGGCCAGCCCGGCGGCGGCCATGGCCGCGAACGTGGCGCGCCAGCCGAGTGTGCCGCCGATCCACGTACCCGCCGGAACACCTGCTGCGATCGCGCCCGTGACCGAGAAGGCCGTCACCAGCTGCCCGGCCGTGCCGACGCTGACCTCGAGGTCCGCCGCGAACTCCGGCAGGACACCGGCGATGACGTAGTCGTCGGTGTAGAAGACCAGCGCGGCGAGCGCGAGAGTCAGCAGCCACGCGGGCACGGCGGGAACACCTCCGGGCAGCCATGCGGTGCCGCCGCGCCGAGGTGAGCGACGCAGCGCCGCTCACCCGGGCACGGTAGCGCGGCCGCCGGCTACGGCCACACCGATTTCTGTGCGTACCGAGCTCTTACGAGCCGGTGAGGGACTGCGGGTAGTCGGTGATGATGCCGTCGACACCCAGCCCGGCCATGGTGCGCATGGCGCCGGGCTCGTTGACCGTCCACACGTTGATGCCCATGCCCAGCTCGTGCACGCGCGCGACGAGGGCGCTGTCGGTGACGGTGTACTGCGGGCCCACGTCGTCGGCCCACTCGCTGAGCGCGACGAGCTCGGCCTCGGTGGGGCGTTCGGCGTCGAGCACACCGACGGGAATCTCCGGCGCGAGCGTCTTGAACGCCTTGGCATCGTCCACTTCGAACGACTGCACGCCCAGCTCTCCGTCCGCGACCGCGTCCTCGACATAACCACGCACCGACCGCAGTTCCGCCTCGAGTGCCGCGGGCAGCCCGGTGGCCGCGTAGTGGCCACACGGGCTGATCTCGGCGAGCAGGCCCGTCTTGCCGCGCACCATCGTGATGACCTCGCGGACGGTGATGATCCGCTCGCCCGCGTACGTCTCGTGGAACCACGAACCCGCGTCGAGGGTCCGCAGTTCGTCCCAGGTGAAGTCGGAGACCCGGTACGACGGCCGGCCGGGGAAGCGCTCCTCGACGTCGGTGGTGCGTTCGAGGGTGCAGTCGTGGAAGTTCACCAGGCGCCCGTCCTTGGTGCGCTGCACGTCGATCTCGACGAAGTCGGCGTCCTGCTTGATCGCGGCCTTGACGGCGGGCGCGGTGTTCTCCGGGGCGACGCCGGACGAGCCGCGGTGCGCGATCACGTCGAGGGTGCCTGCTTTCTCGCTCGCCACCGCGGACGGGGCGGCGAGCAGGGCAGGTACGGCAAGGAGAGCGGCGATTCTGGCGATCGTGGCGGTACGCATCGGCGGCCTCTCGCTCGGAAACGGCAAACGCGATCAGGCTCCTCGCCTGCGATGACGTCGTGGTGAACGCGGCCGGGACGTGGGGGTGAAGAACCGGTGCCGGGGGCGGCGGGTGGTGTGGACAGGTGCGGCTCGCCGGCGCTCTGGCCCTCACCCGGACGGAGCACACGTCGCGAGGGGTCGGCTTGTGGTACGAGCTGGATGACGCAGATACTCCGCACTCGACCGCCTTGGAGACGCGTGGGATGCCATCTTCCAGTAAGCTTCCAGAACCTGAAGGGTGGGCGACCAGGATCGATACGAAGATCACCGTATCGCTGATCGTAGTGCTGTTCTTCGGCTGCGTATGCCTGCTCTCTGGATATGGCTTTGTAAACATTGGCAAGCCGATTGCGACGAAGTATGCGCTACTGTTTGCGGCTCTGTTCTTCCTGTCCGCCTTGTTCGGGTTCCTGACGCGGGTATCCAGGTCGCACAACGCCAAGGGCCTCAGTCTCGGTAGCCACGAAGGGCGGCCGGCGCTCATCATCCGGTACTCGCTCGCCGGTTTCGTCGTCATTTCCCTGCTGATTGCCTGCATGGCGGCCATCTTCGTGTGCGGACTGTTCGATGCCGTATCGGCCGGCAACGGCGTACTGGCAGCAGTGTTGGGTCTGATCGGCGCCTTCTTTCTGAGCTACTTCGTGCAGATTCTGTTGGGCCAGCGTCGCCGCGGATACCTCGTGCTGTCCGATCGGGGAGTTCTTCAGCGCGGGATGGCTTTTTCTTCGTTCCTTCCCTGGGAGGCATTCGGCGGAGTCAGCGCCGCATACAACGGCCGCCCCGAAGTGCTGGTCCTCGCTTACCAAAATGCCCGGTGGACAAACGCGCGATCGGCCGCCTGTGGCGTGTCGACAAGCTGCCGCCCCGTTCCGATGATCGAAATAGACCTGATCCATTTCACGGTGGACGCCAACCTGATGTACCACCTCATCCGGTTCTACGTCGACAACCCGGCAGCGCGCGCGGAACTCGGAACCCAGGCCTGCCTCGACCGTGCTCGCGCCGCCGCCTACCTCTGACCTCGTCGCTACGCCGGAGCGAGCCAACGCCGCAAGGTTTCTCAGAACTGGTAGTACAGGAACGGGCTGAACGTCCCGGTGGCCACCAGAATCGCGGCGTAGGCGATGCCGACGGTCATGATGCCGACCCTCAGCACGGTCGCCGGCTTGCTGCGTGCGGATTCCAGCAGCGGGCCCGCCACCGGGTTCGCGGGCAGGAAGAACACGGCCAGCGCCGCCACCAGCAGCACCAGCCGCTGGTTGGTGAGCGCCGCCTCGACGACGTCGGTGAGGCCTTCGACGTCCGGCGTCAGCATGTGGCCGACGATCGTCAGCGCGTGCCCCACGTCGGGGGACCGGAAAAACACCCAGCCCACGATCACCAGCAGCAGCGTCAGCGCCCGCCGGGCGATCCGGGGACCGCGTTCGGCGGGTGTACGGTTCCAGCCGGTCGCCCGCTCGATCACCAGCAGCGCCCCGTGATAGATGCCCCAGATCACGTACGTCCACGCCGCGCCGTGCCAGAAACCGGTCAGCACGAACACGATCCACAGGTTCCGGTACGTCTTGCGCGCCCCACCGCGGTTGCCACCGAGCGGGATGTAGACATAGTCGCGGAACCACCGGGACAGCGACATGTGCCAGCGGCGCCAGAACTCCGTGATCGTCACCGCCGAGTACGGTCGCGCGAAGTTCTCCGGCAGCCGGAAGCCGAGCATCCGGCCGAGCCCGATCGCCATGTCCGAGTAGCCGGAGAAGTCGAAGTACAGCTGCAGCGTGTAGCCGATGGCGCCGAGCCAGGCGATCGCGAATGTCATCTCGTCGGCGGGCGTGGCGAAGCACGCGTCCACCATCGGCGCCAGCGAGTCGGCGATGATGGCCTTCTTGCACAGGCCCAGCGCGAAGCGCGGGAACCCGGCGGCGATGTCGTCGAGCCGGTGTGAGCGTTGCTGCGGCAGCTGGTCGGCGATCTCGTGGTAGCGCACGATCGGCCCGGCGGCCAGCTGCGGGAACATCGAGATGTACGTGCCGAACGACACGGGGTTGCGCAGCGCGGGCCGCTCGCCGCGGTAGATGTCGACGACGTAGGAGATGTGGTGGAACGTGAAGAAGGAGATCCCGATCGGCAGCGCCAGTTCCGCGATCGGGAAGTCACCGCCGAAGAGCTGGGCGAACCACGCGATCTGCTCGGTCGCGAAGCCCGCGTACTTCCAGACCAGCAGGATCGAGAGGTCGAACGCGATGACGCCGATCAGGATCCAGCGCCTGCGGTCGTTCGGCCGCAGCCCCCACTCGTCGGGTTCCAGCGCGGGTCCCGCGGCGAAGTTCACCACCATGCACGCGAGCAGCAGCAGCGTGAACGCACCCGCGCCGGTGGCGTAGAAGATGAGGCTACCGACCGCGATGATGCCGTTGCGCCAGCTCCGGGGGCACACCAGCACCGCGATCAACACCGCGGGCATGAAGTACCACAGGAACAGTGGCGAAACGAACGACATGCGGTGAGCCCCCTGGTCGGTTCAGCATCGTGACCCTAACCGAGCTACTCGCTGTACACGCCGGATGCCGGCGACCGAGCCGTCGCGCTCAGTCGGAGGGAGGGCTCGGCAGGAAGAATGTGGCCCGCATCACTGAAGACACTCGCTGCGACGTGTCGTATCCGGCGCTTGTCGTTCGACGCACCGGTGACGGCACGTTCACGACAACCAAGGAGTCGCCACATGCGCACCCTGATCGCCACCGCATTCGTCTCGCTCGACGGCGTCATCGAGGCGCCGGGGGGAGAACCGGGCTACCGCAACTCGGGGTGGACCGTCGAGGGCATCGAGTTCGACGAGGCCGCCTACGAGATCAAGGGTCGCGAGCAGGAGGAGGCCTCGGCCATGCTGCTGGGCCGCGTCAGCTACGAGGCGTTCTCGCGGGTGTGGCCGGACATGACCGACGAGTTCCCCGGCTACAACGTGATGCCCAAGTACGTCGTGTCCACCACGCTGCGGGACGACGACCTGGTGTCCAACTGGGGCCAGACGACGATCCTGCGGTCCCTCGACGACGTCGCCGCGCTCAAGGACACCGAGGGCGGGCCGATCATCATCCACGGCAGCGCGAGGTTGAACCGCAACCTGTCCGACGCGGGCCTGATCGACCGCTACCACCTGCTGCTGTTCCCAGTGCTGCTCGGCGCGGGCAAGCGGCTGTTCAGCGACACCGACAAGGACAAGCAGAAGCTCAAGCTGGTGGAGAGCGAGTCCTACGCCAACGGAATCCAGAAGCTCGTCTACGACGTCGTCCACTGACGAGACGGCCGGGCCGGTCGGCCGGTGCGCGCTACACGCGGCCGGCCGCCCGGCGCCTGCGCGCGACCTCCGACAGGAGCACGGCCGCGGCGACCGAGGCGTTGAGCGACTCCACCCCCGGCGCCATCGGGATCGACACCGTCACGTCACAGGTCTCGCGCACCAGCCGGGAGAGTCCGCGCCCCTCCGAGCCGACCACGATCACCAGTGGTTCGGTGGCGAGGTCCAGACCGTCGATGTCGAGCGGGGCGTCGGCGTCGAGACCGGCGATCATCAGGCCTTCCGACGCCCAGGTCTTCAGCTGCCGGGTCAGGTTCGTGGCGACGGCGACCGGCAGCCGCGCGGCCGTGCCCGCGCTCGTCCGCCACGCGACCGCCGTCATGCCGGCGCTGCGACGCTGCGGAAGCAGCACGCCGTGGGCGCCGAACGCGGCCGCCGACCGGATCACGGCACCGAGGTTGCGCGGGTCCGTGACGCCGTCGAGCGCCACGATCAGCGGCGGGTCGCCGGAGTCCTGGGCCTGCGCCAGCAGGTCGTCCGGGTGCGTGTACTCGAACGGTGGCACCTGTAGCCCGAGCCCCTGGTGCACGGCGCCGCCGGTCTTGCGATCGAGCTCGTCGCGGGGCACCTCGAGGATCGAGATGCCCTTGTCGGCGGCGGTCCGCACGGCTTCGGTCACGCGGTCGTCGGCGTCGATGTTGAGCGCCACGTACAGCGCGGTCGCGGGCACGCCCGCGCGCATGGCCTCGACCACCGGGTTACGTCCCGCGATGATCTCCGGCCCGTCGGCGGCCTTCTTCGCCGCACGCTTCTTCTTCTCCGTCCTGGCCGCCGCGGCCGCGGCCCGCCGCTGGGCGGGGTGGCCGGGCCGGTCCTCGGCGCGCGGGGTCGGGCCCTTGCCTTCGAGGCCCTTCCGGCGCTGGCCACCGGAGCCGACGACCTGCCCCTTCTTGGTGCCCTGCTTGCGAATCGCGCCACGACGGCGGGAGTTGCCTGCCATCTCTCAGTCTCTCACTGTCCACAGGGGACCGTTGGGGGTGTCTTCCACCGCGATGCCCGCGGCGGTCAGCTGGTCGCGGATGGCGTCGGCCCGCGCGAAGTCGCGTTCGGACCGCGCCTGCTGCCGCTCGGTGAGCAGTGCGTCCACGAGCTTTCCGAGCGCCTCGCTCTGCCCGCCTGCCGCGCCGGTGTCGCGCCACTGCTCGGACAGCGGGTCGAGGCCGAGCACGTCGACCATCGCCCGCACCGCCTCGGCGAGTTCGAGGGCCTTGGTCTCGTCGGCGGCGTCGAGCGCGGCGTTGCCGTCGCGCACGGTGTTGTGCAGCACGGCGAACGCCTGGGGTGTGCCGAGGTCGTCGTCGAGCGCGGCCGCGAACTCCTTCGGCACGACTCCGATGTTCACCTCGCCGCGGGCGCCCGCGACCCGCCGCAGGAACTGCTCGATGCGCCGGTAACCCTCGGCGGCTTCCGACAGCGCGGCGTCGGAGTACTCGATGGTCGACCGGTAGTGCGGCTGGATCAGGTAGTAGCGCAGCTCGACGGCCCGGTAGCGGCGCAGCATCTCCGGGATCGACACGACGTTGCCGAGCGACTTCGACATCTTCTCGCCCGACAGCGTCACCCACGCGTTGTGCAGCCAGAACCGCGCGAAGCCGTCACCCGCCGCCAGCGACTGGGCGCGCTCGTTCTCGTGGTGCGGGAACACGAGGTCGACGCCGCCGCCGTGGATGTCGAACTCCGCGCCGAGATATGTCGTCGCCATGGCCGAGCACTCCAGATGCCAGCCCGGTCGCCCGGGGCCCCACGGCGTCGGCCACGCCGGCTCGCCGGGCTTGCTGCCCTTCCACAACGTGAAGTCGCGCGGGTCGCGCTTGCCCTCGGCGGCGGTCTCGCCCTGCTGCATCTCCTCGAGCCGCTGCCCGGACAGCGCGCCGTAGCTGTCGAACGACGTCACCGAGAAGTAGACGTCACCGCTCGCCGCGTAGGCATGGCCGGAGTCGATGAGCCGCTGGATGAGCTCGATCATCTGGGTGACGTGCCCGGTCGCCCTCGGCGCGATCGACGGCGGGAGGCAACCGAGCGCGGTGTAGGCGTCCTCGAACGCGCGCTCGTGGGTCGCCGCCCATTCCCACCAGGGCCTGCCCGCCTCGGCCGCCTTGGTGAGGATCTTGTCGTCGATGTCGGTGACGTTGCGCACCATCAGCACGTCGAGTCCACTGTGGACGAGCCAGCGGCGGAGGACGTCGTAGTTCAGTGCCCCCCGGACGTGGCCGATGTGCGGGATGCCCTGGACCGTGGCCCCACAGACATACATGGACGCCGTTCCACTGCGCGCGGGATGGAACTCCCGCACGTCCCTGGTCGCGGTGTCGTAAAGGTAGAGGGCCACGTCGAAAATGGTACGGGTCAGAGCAGGGAGTGCTCGCGCAGGGCGGCCAGCAGGGCGTCCGGCCGCTCGGTGGTGGGCAGCGGCTCGACCAGCGCGAAAGCGCAGCCCAGCTCCCGGGCGCCGCCGTCGGCCTCCTCGCTGTCACCGATCATGAGCGTGTGTTCCGGGGCCGCACCGAGCCGGTCGAGCAGCAGCCGGAAGATCGCCGGGTCCGGTTTGATGGCACCGACCTCGAACGACAGCACGAACTCGTCCACGTAGGCGTCGAACCCGTGCGCGCCGAACGCGGGCCGGATGTCGAAGGCGATGTTGCTCAGTACGCCGACGCGCACGCCTCGTTCGTTCAGTGCCTTCAACGCGGGGCCGGTGTCCGGATACGGATTCCACTCCGCCGGGTCGATGAGCCGGTCGTAGAGGGCCTTGGCCTGCTCCACGCGCGGCACCCCGGACTGCCGCAGCACCTCGAGGTAGATCTTGTGGTGCAGCGCCGGGTCGAGGTCGCGGTTCTCCCACGCGTGCCGGTGCTCGTCGTCGAACTGGACGGTCTGGGTCACGGGTGCGGTCATCCGCCGCATCAGCTCGGCTTGTGCCTCGACGTCGAGCGGGTCGCCGTCGTGGTCGGTGAGGTCCGCCAGCCACGATTCGTCCTGTTCGAGCCGGAACAGGGTGCCGGAGAAGTCGAACATCACCGCCTGGATCGTCACACTCCGCAGGCTACCGGGGCTATGTGGCGATCAGCAGCGCACTGGCGATCGCGGCAACGCCCTCACCGCGCCCGGTGAGCCCGAGGCCGTCGCTGGTGGTGCCGGAGACGCTGACCGGACCGCCCACCGCCTCGCCGAGCACGCGCTGAGCCTCGCCGCGCCGCGTGCCGATGCGGGGCTGGTTGCCGATCACCTGCACCACGGCGTTGCCGACCCGGAAGCCGGTCGCTTCGATGCGCCTGCGGACCTCGGCGAGCAGGTCGGCCCCGTGCGCGCCCGCCCAGCGCGGATCTCCGGTGCCGAAGACGGCACCGAGGTCACCGAGGCCCGCGGCGGACAGCAGCGCGTCACACAGCGCGTGAGACGCCACGTCACCGTCGGAATGCCCGGCGCAACCGTCCACACCGGGCCAGAACAGGCCGGCGATCCAGCAGGCGCGACCGGCCTCGACGGGATGCACGTCCACGCCCTGGCCGATGCGCACCCCGGCGTTCGATGGAGTCACTGGCGGGTCTCCGCGGTCAGGAGTGCTTCGATGACGGCGAGGTCGAACGACGTCGCCAGCCGCATGCCGTGCGGGTGGCCCGCGACGGTGTGCACCTTCGCGCCGAGCCCGGCCAGCGGGTCGGCGGGGTCCGCGGCACGCAGGACGTGGGCGAGGAACGCCACCGGAGTCTGCGTCGAGCGGAGCAGGGAGCGGTCGCGGGTGCCGCTGACGAGGTCGCCGGAGTCAACGGTCTTGATGGTGTCGGTGACCGGCTCCACCGGGACCGCGGCCTGGGCGCCGGCACGCATCGTGTCGACGACCGCGCGGATGGTCGCGGGCGGGGTGAACGCCCGGGTCGGGTCGTGGACCAGCACCACATCGGACGGCTCGACCGGGACGCAGGCGAGCGCCGACCGCACCGACTCGGCCCGGTCGGCGCCGCCTTCGACGACCCGGATCAGCTCGCCTGCCCCGAGCGCACGGAGCGCGGCCGAGTAGCCCGCCACATAGCGTGACGGTCCGGCTACGGTCACGCGGTCCACGGACTCCGAGCGCAACAGGCCGCGAACAGCATGTGACAACAACGGTTCACCGCGGACGTGAACCAGGGCGCCGGACTGCGGCGCATCCTGGTCCCCGAGCGGAACCAGTGCGATGACGTTCAGGGCTGCTAGACCGTCGCGGTTTCCAGGACCTCGTCGAGCAGCACCTCGGCCTTGCCCTCGTCGGTGCCCTCGGCGAGCGCGAGCTCGCTCACCAGAATCTGTCGCGCCTTGGCCAGCATCCGCTTCTCACCAGCGGAAAGGCCACGGTCCTTCTCACGCCGCCAGAGGTCGCGCACCACTTCGGCCACCTTGTTCACGTCGCCGGAGGCGAGCTTCTCGAGGTTGGCCTTGTACCGACGCGACCAGTTGGTCGGCTCGTCGGTGTGCGGTGCCCGCAGCACATCGAACACGCGGTTGAGCCCGTCCTGGCCCACGACATCACGCACGCCGACGATCTCGGCGTTGTCGGCGGGAACGCGAACGGTGAGATCTCCCTGCGCGACCTTCAGGACGAGGTACTGCTTCTCCTCGCCCTTGATCACGCGTGTCTCGATCGCTTCGATGAGTGCGGCACCGTGGTGCGGGTAGACGACGGTCTCTCCGACCTTGAAAACCATGTGTCCTCTGCCCCTTTCGCTGTATCCAGCTTAGCACGGAGTACGGAGGGCTAACCAGCCACCCGCACTCGTCCTCGCAGGTCAGTGGCCTGATCAAGGCTTACGCGGGGGTTGACAAACGTGCAATTCGCGTACTCACGCAGGTGGGCCCGGATGCGATTCCCGGACTTGTTTAATCCACTGTGGACATTTGATCTTGTGGCCCGGGTGCGGGTGCCGTCACGTCACCGCCCACCAGGTGCTGCCCTCTATAAGCGGCCGGGATAGTCTGCGCGGCAGGGCAAGCAGGGTGCAGCCTCGCCAGGAAGGACTCGGAGAAGTGAAACGTCGCATGCTGGGTTCGGCCGTCCTCGGTCTCGGTGCCGCGTTGCTCGTCACGGGATGCGGGGCGGGGCAGATCACGCAGACGGACACCCAGGTCGCGGCGATCAACGGTGCGTCGGGACAGACCGGCACGATCGCGGTCCGCAACGCCGAGCTCGCCTACCCGGAGGGCGTCCAGCCGGCCGCCTATCTGCGGGGCACCGACGCCGAGGTCCTGATGAGCATCGTCAACCAGGGCGGGCGGGCCGACCAGCTCGTGTCGGCGCGGTCGGACGCGGCGACGAACATCACGATTCGCGGCACCCGAACCGTCCCCGCCGGCGCGGCTCTCGCCATCGGCCCTACCGAGCCCACGGCGGGCAGGCAGCTGCACGGCGAGATGGTGTTCCAGGGCCTCACGCGGGAGGTCCGGCCTGGACAGACCGTCAGCACCACGCTCACGTTCCGTGACGCCGGTCAGGTGCGGCTCGAGATCCCGATCCAGGTTCCCGAGGAGGCCCGGCACACCGAGGGCGGACACGGCGAGCAAGGCGGTCACTGACTGTCGGTGGCGGCGGCTACCGTCGGCCCGTGGTCAAGAAGGGGTCGAGCAGCTACCGCTGTGCCGAGTGCGGTCTCGAGGTCGCGAAGTGGGTCGGCCGGTGCCCGGAATGCCAGGCATGGGGCACGATCGAGGAACGCAGTGACACCCGGCCGCCGATCGCGCGGGTAGCCGCGGGCGCACCGAGTGCGCCGGCGCGGCCGATCGCCGAGGTGGACGTCGAGGCATCGCGAGCCCGTCGGACGGGCGTGGCCGAGCTCGACCGCGTGCTGGGCGGGGGCCTGGTGCCCGGCGTCGTCGTGCTGCTGGCGGGCGAGCCCGGCGTCGGCAAGTCGACGCTCCTGCTGGAGGTCGCCTACCAGTGGGCGGCGAACGGGACGGCGCCCGCGTTGTACGTCACCGGCGAGGAGTCGGCGGGCCAGGTGCGGTTGCGGGCCGAGCGCACCGGCAACGTGCACGACCGGATGTACCTCGCCGCGGAGAGCGACCTGGCCGCGCTGCTCGGTCACGTGGACGACGTCAAGCCGGGCCTGCTCATCGTCGACTCGGTCCAGACCATGTCCTCACCCCAGGTGGACGGTGCCCCCGGTGGTGTCACGCAGGTGCGGGCCGTCGCGGCTGCGCTCGTGGCGTTGGCCAAGGAACGCGGGCTTCCCGTGGTCCTCGTGGGACACGTCACCAAGGAGGGGTCGGTGGCAGGCCCGCGCGTGCTGGAGCACCTCGTGGATGTCGTGCTGCACTTCGAGGGCGACCGGCATTCCACGCTGCGTATGGTCCGCGGCGTGAAGAACCGCTTCGGCGCCGCCGACGAGATCGGCTGCTTCGAACTGCGCGACGACGGCATCGTGGGCGTTGCGGACCCCTCCGGCCTGTTCGTCAACCGGCATGCCGAGGCCGTGCCCGGTACGGCGGTGACGGTGACCGTCGAGGGCAAACGGCCGCTGCTGGGCGAGGTGCAGGCACTCGTCGGCCGGTCCTATCTGAACCAGCCCAGGCGAGCCGTGAGCGGGCTCGACTCGGCGCGCGTGAGCATGGTGCTCGCCGTGCTGGAGAAGCGAGGCGGCGTGCAGCTCGGTGACAAGGACGTGTACGCGGCGACGGTCGGCGGGATGAAGGTCACCGAACCGGCCGTCGACCTCGCCGTGGCGCTGGCCGTGTCGTCGGCGTTCAGCGACGAGGCGCTCTCGCCACGGCTGGTGGCGATCGGGGAAGTGGGGCTGGCCGGCGAGGTCCGCCGGGTCACCGGTGTCGGCAGACGGCTCGGCGAGGCGGCGCGGATGGGCTTCACGCACGCGCTCGTGCCGCCGGATCCGGGACCGTTGCCGGACGGCATCAAGGCGCTCGAGGTGACCGACCTCGCGAGCGCGGTCCACGCGGTGCGCTACGTACCCGGATAGGCGGCCGGGACGTCCCCCGACGACATCCCGGCCGCCCACCGTTGTGAACAAGACGGCCGGGCTTTCCGTCGGTGTCGCGACTTACCCTTCGCTGTGACTCGACTCACACGGAGGTGCTCGGATGGACACGTTTCTCGCCATCGGTACTCGAAAGGGTTTGTGGTTCGCGCGCAGCCGGAACAGACATACCTGGGAGCTGTCCGGGCCGCAGTTCCCGATCGCGGACATCAAGGCCGTCGGCATCGACGTGCGGCGATCGACACCCCGGCTGTCGGCGAGCGTGCTGAACAGCCATTTCGGCCCGACCGTGGTCACCAGCGACGACCTCGGGGCGACATGGAGTGAGCCCGACGACGCGCCCGTGGCCTTCCCTGCGGACACCGGCGCCGCCCTGCAGGGCGTGTGGCAGTTCGCCTACGGGCCCGAACCCGACGTCGTCTACGTGGGCACCGAGCCGACCGCGCTGTTCCGCTCGGGCGACGGCGGCCGGACCTACGAACTCGTGCGCGGGCTGTGGGACCACCCTCACCGCGAGCACTGGGAGCCCGGTGGCGGTGGTCAGGCGCTGCACACCGTGCTGCCGCACCCGGACGATCCGCAACGGCTCAGCGTCGCCATGTCGACCGGCGGCGTGTACCGCTCCGACGACGGCGGGGACACCTGGCGGCCGTCGAACACCGGCGTGAAGGTCGAGTTCATGCCGGATGATCGGGCCTATCCGGAGTACGGGCAGTGTGTGCACAAGGTGGCCGTCGACGTGACCGATCCCAGCAGGCAGTACCTGCAGAACCACGGCGGCGTGTACCGCTCCGACGACGGCGGCGACACCTGGACCTCGATCGCCGAGGGCTTGCCCGCCGACTTCGGCTTCCCGGTGGTCGCGCACCCGAGCAGGCCGCGGGTGCTGTACAACTTCCCGCTCGAGTCCTCGATGATGCGGTTCCCACCCGAGGGCCGGTGCCGGGTGTATCGCAGCGAGGACGCGGGCGCCACGTGGGAGGGCCTGTCGAAGGGACTGCCGGACGCACCGTTCTGGTCGGCCGTCATGCGGGACGCGATGTGCACCGACGGTGCCGACCCGGCCGGGCTGTACTTCGGCTCGCGTGGGGGCGAGGTGTGGGCGAGCGCCGACGAGGGCGATTCGTGGTCGCTGGTCGCCGCTCACCTGCCCGACGTGTTGTGCGTACGCGCCGCGGTGATCTAGATGGTGTCGGTGGGTCTGCCGTCGATGCTACGCGGCCTGGCGGGCGGCGAGTCGCATGTGGAGCTTTCCGCCGCCACGCTGGGCGCCGCACTGGACGTGCTGAGGGAGCGCTACCCAGCGCTGGAACGCCGGCTCCGAGACGAACAGGGCGGCCTGCGCCGGTACGTCAACTTCTACGTCGACGGTGAGGAATGCCGGCGACTGGCGGGCCCCGCGACGCCGCTGCGCCCGGACGCCGAGGTGGTGATCATCCCCTCGGTCGCGGGTGGTTGAGGGGGCCGGTCCGCGAGTTGTCCACAT
Source organism: Prauserella oleivorans (assembly GCF_042685745.1). Taxonomy (NCBI): domain Bacteria; kingdom Bacillati; phylum Actinomycetota; class Actinomycetes; order Pseudonocardiales; family Pseudonocardiaceae; genus Prauserella; species Prauserella oleivorans. The sequence continues at coordinate 1,472,215 of NZ_JBHUNT010000001.1, forward strand.
CGGGGTGGTTATCCACAGGCCGGTGAACCGGCTCTGGGCGGGAGGCCGCCGGACCTCGATGATCGGTGGCGTGGCGAGAACAGCGAGGGCATGCAGAACGAAGGCCGGCCGGCCCGCGTCGGATGCGGACCGGCCGACCTTCGGTGTGGTGACCGGGCGGCTCAGGTCACTGCGAGAGCAGCCGCGCACAGCGGATGAGCCCGATGTGCGAGTAGGCCTGCGGGTGGTTGCCGAGCGAGCGCTCCGCGATGGGGTCGTACTGCTCCGGCAGCAGGCCCGTCGGGCCCGCCGCGTCGACAAGCTGCTCGAACAGCTCCTGCGCCTCCGTGCGCCTGCCCGTGAGCAGGTAGGCCTCGATCATCCACGCCGCGCACAGGTGGAAGCCGCCCTCGCCGCCCGGAAGGCCGTCGTCGCGGTGGTAGCGGTACACCGTCGAGCCGCTGCGCAGCTCGGCCTCGATGGCCGTCACCGTCGACTGGAACCGCTCGTCCTGCGGGTCGAGCAGGCCGGAGAGCCCGACGAACAGCGACGCCGCGTCGAGGTCGGTCCCGTCGTAGGCGGTCGTGAACGCCTTCACCTCGGGGTTCCAGCCGTTCTCCAGCACGTCGGCGGCGATCTGATCGCGCAGCTGCGGCCACATCGGCGGCACCGGGCGGTCGTAGACCTCGCCGAGCTTGATCGCGCGGTCGATGGTCACCCAGCACATGACCCGCGAGTACACCCGGTGCCGCGGCATGTGCCGTTCTTCCCAGATGCCGTGGTCGGGCTCGTTCCACCGCCGCGACACGGCCTCGGCCATCGCGCGGACCATCTGCCAGTCCTCGTCGCGCAGGTCGCCCCGCGCCTCGGCCAGCGTCATGACCAGTTCGACCACCGGTCCGAAGACGTCGAGCTGAACCTGGTGGTTGGCCAGGTTGCCGACGCGCACCGGTCGCGAACCCCTGTAGCCGGGCAGCGAGTCGATCACGGCCTCGGCGCCCAGCTGTGTACCCGCCAGCGTGTACAGCGGGTGCAGACGCTCGGGGCCGGCCAGGGTGGCCAGCACACCGTGCAGCCAGCGCAGGAAGCCCTCGGCCTCCTCGATCGACCCGAGGCTCACCAGCTCGCGCACGGTCATGGCGCCGTCGCGGATCCAGCAGTAGCGGTAGTCCCAGTTGCGGACGCCGCCGATCTCCTCGGGCAGCGAGGTCGTGGCGGCTGCCATCACGCCGCCGGTGTCGCTGTCGGCGAGTCCCCGCAGGGTGAGGGCCGAGCGTGCGACGAGTTCCGGCTCGACGGGCGGGAGCTTGAGCGTGCTGGCCCACGAGCTCCAGTACTCGCCCGCCTGCGCGCGGCGGTCGAGTTCGGGCAGCTCGTGCGGGCCGAGGTCGGTGGTGCCGCAGCGCAGTTCCAGCACCACCGGGTTGCCGGGTGCGGGCTGGACGAGCGCGGTCGCAGTGTCGTGCATGCCGTCGCTGGTGATCTCCCACTGCACGCCCGGGGAGCGCAGGACGAACGGCTCCGACGTGCCGAGCACCCGCAGGCCGTCCTCCTCGCGCAGCAGCCGCACCGGCACGCCGCCGAACTCCGGTCGCGGGGCGAACACCACCTGGGCGGTGGCCTCGCCGGAGATGACGCGCACGATGTCGGTGCGGTGGGCGGGGCTCAGTGGCTCCATGTAGTCCGTGACGAGCAGCCTGGACCACCGCGTCTCCACGGTCATGGTGTTGGGGAGGTAGCGCTGCCCCAGCGGGAGCCCGTTGCGGTGGGGCTTGATCGTGAAGTGTCCCGCGCTCTCTCCGCCGAGCAGGTCGGCGAACACGGCGGGGGCGTCGGGGCCGGGGTGGCACAGCCAGGTCAGCTTGGCGTCCGGCGTGAGCAGCGCGACCGAGCGTGCGGAGGCGAGCATGGAGAGTCGCTCGATGGGCGGGGACTGCTCGCCGTAGAGCCAGTTGCGCCGTTCCTCCAACAGGAAGGCGAGGACGGTGGCCACCTCTTCGGTGTCCGCGACGCGGTACTCCGCGAGGCTCTCGCCGCCACCCACCTTGATGCCGAGGTCGGGGCCGGAGAGCTGCGCGAACGCCTTCTCGTCGGTGACGTCGTCGCCGATGAAGAACGCCGCGGTCGCGCTCACCTGGTGCCGGAGGGTGTCGAGCGCCTTGCCCTTGTTGGTCTGGACAACGGAGAGCTCGACGACCTCCTTGCCGTCGGTGGTCGACACGCCTTCCCACTCGCACGGTCCATTGTGGACCTCGTCGATGATCCGCTGTGCGTCGTCGCGGGCGGCACGGCGCACGTGGACGGCGATGCTCGCGGGCTTGACCTCCAGCGACGCGCCGGGCACGCCGTTGATGATGCGGTCCAGCTCCTGCTCGATCCGGCGGTGCAGATCCCGGGCCTTGGCGTCGATCTCGTGGACGAAACCGATGTCGAACTCGGAGCCGTGGCTGCCGACGAGGTGAACCTCGGAGGGCAACCGCGACAAGGTGGCCAGGTCGCGGAGCGCGCGGCCGGAGATCACCGCGGTGGTGGTCTCGTGCAGCCCCGCGAGCGAACGCAGAGCACCGACCGACTCCGGCCGCGGGCGCGCCTCGTCGGGATTCTCCGTGATCGGCGCCAGCGTGCCGTCGTAGTCGCACGCGACCAGCAGGCGCGGCGTCCTGGCGATCTGGACGATCGCACGCCGCAGCTCAGCGGGCAGGGCCTCGGCGGTCAACACTCCTCCTTAAGGAGCTTCGCAATGGTCTCGGGGGGATCAGGCGGTCGTCTCGGCCCCGAGGGCTTCGAGGAACGAGCGCGCCCACCTGTCGACGTCGTGCGTCAGAACCTGACGACGCAAGGCGCGCATCCTACGCCGACCTTCCGCGGGGTCGAGCGTAATAGCCTGTTCCAGAGCGTTCTTCACCCCGTCCAGGTCATGCGGGTTGACCAGGAAAGCGCTGCTCAGCTCGGCCGCGGCGCCGGCGAACTCGGACAGCACCAGCGCGCCGCCGAGGTCATGCCTGCAGGCCACGTACTCCTTGCAGACCAGGTTCATGCCGTCACGCAGCGGCGTCACCACCATGACGTCGGCGGCCGAGAAGAACGCCGCGAGCTCGCTGCGGTTCACGGACTGGTGCAGGTAGTGCACGACCGGGTGACCGACGCGGGCGAACTCGCCGTTGATGCGGCCCACCATCTGCTCGATCTCGCTGCGCATCTGCTGGTAGTGCTCGACCCGTTCCCGGCTCGGGGTGGCGAGCTGCATGAACGTGACGTCCTCGGGCTTCACCCGGCCTTCCTGGAGCAGCTCGTGGAAGGCCTGCAGGCGCAGGTCGATGCCTTTGGTGTAGTCGAGGCGGTCGACGCCGAGGAGGATGGTCTTCGGGTTGCCGAGATCACGGCGGACCTGGGCGGCCCGCTCGATGACGGGCTTGCTGCGAGCGAGGGAGTCGAGGCCGGCGGCGTCGATGGAGATCGGGAACGCGCCGACGCGGACGGTCCGGTCCCCGACCTGCACCATGCCCGGGCGGGACCGCACACCGACCGAGCCGCGGCTCGGCTCCAGGCCGATCAGCTGGCGGGCCAGCCACAGGAAGTTCTGCGCACCGCCGGGCCGGTGGAACCCGACCAGGTCGGCACCGATGAGCCCGCGCACGATCTCCGCCCGCCACGGCATCTGCATGAACAGCTCGACCGGCGGGAACGGGATGTGCAGGAAGAAGCCGATGCGCAGGTCGGGCCGCAGCTCGCGCAGCATCGTCGGCACGAGCTGCAGCTGGTAGTCCTGCACCCAGACCGTGGCGCCCTCGCCCGCGACGGCCGCGCTGGCCTCCGCGAACCGCCGGTTGACCCGGACGTAGCTCTCCCACCAACCGCGGTCGAAGATCGGGCGGGCGACCACGTCGTGGTAGAGCGGCCAGAGGGTCGCGTTGGAGAAGCCCTCGTAGTAGTCGCGGACCTCGTCGGAGGTCAGGGTGACGGGGTGGAGGACGAGTCCGTCGTCGGTGAACTCGTCCACCTCCACGTCGGGCACGCCGGGCCAGCCGACCCACGCGCCTTTACGGGACCGCAGGAAGGGTTCCAGCGCGGACACGAGCCCGCCGGGGCTCTGTGTCCAACGCTGGGTGCCATCCTCCGCACGCTCCAGGTCGACAGGTAGCCGGTTGGCCACGACCACGAACTCGGCATGGGCTTGTGATGAGTCCGGCGTTCCTGCTGCGGGCATATCCAAACACTATCGCGCCGGGCTCAGTCGAGATGCCTGCCAGGATCCAGCGGACCGGCCATACGCGGACCGGCGAGTTTGCGCTCGAGCCTGCCCAGGCCCGTCCGAACGGGCTGGGCGAGGAACTCGCCGAACACCACGCCCGCCGCCAGCGCCATACCGGTCGCCACCGCCCCCATGAGCGGGGTGATGGCGCCGTAGTCGGCGAGCTCGGACAGCCCGCGGTAGGTCGCGAAACCCGGCAGCAGTGGCGTGATTCCCGACACGGCCACCACGAGCGGGGTGACCCTGAGCCTGCGCGCCATCACGCCACCACCGAGACCGACGAGCGTGGCGGCGAGCGCCGACGCCGTGATCTGCCCGGCGTCGAAGATCATCAGGGCACCGTACGCGCCCGCGCCCACAGCGCCCGCGCACGCGGCGACCAGCAGCGGACGCAGGCTGGAGTACGACGCGAGCGCGAAGCACGCGGCCGCGCCAGTGCCCGCCAGGATCATGATCGGCAGGTTGAGGACGTGCAGGTCTGGGATCGCGGGGACCGGCGTGCGACTGGCGCCGAACCACTCGGCGATCTTGATACCGCCGGCGACACCGGTGATCAGTCCCGCCGACATCAACGCGACTTCGAGACTTCGACCTGCCGCGGTGACGTAGTAGCCGGTGATGGCGTCCTGCACGGCGGAGACGGTCGACAGTCCTGAGAGCAACACCGTCAGGGCTGCCGCGACGACCAGGGTCGGTTTCTCCAGTGGCATGACATCGGAGTTCACGATGGCGATGGCCGCCAGCGACGCGACCAGACCACCAGCGACCTGCTGGAAGAAGAACGGCATCGAGATGCGGTTCAGCAGCCGACCGAGCCGGTCGATGAACGCGCTGATCACGAACGCGACCAGGGCGGTCCAGCCGGTGCCGCCCAGCAACAGGGAGATGAATCCGGCCATGCCGCCCCAGGCGAGTGTCGAGACCCACCGGGGGTACGGGTGCGCGGCCTCCGTGATGCGGTGCAGCTCGGTGTAGGCCTCTTCGGCGCTGAGCTTGTTGCGGATCAGCTGCTGGACGAGCCGCTCCGTGTCGGAGAGCCGGGTGTAGTCGAGGCTGCGTGAACGGACCACTCGCAGCGCCGTCACGGGGGACAGGTCGCTACCGCGGTGGCAGGAAACCGTGATCGACGTGAAGATGACGTCCACCTCACAGTGAGGTAGACCGAGGGCGCGGGTCAGGGCAAGAATCGTCGCGGTCACGTCAGAGGCGCCCGCTCCGCTGGCCATCTGGACCTCACCGATGCGCACCACGAGATCCAGGACCAGGTGGACGGTCGCTTCGTCGGGAAGCTCCGGGCCCATGGTCGTGTCGGTCTCGACCGCGGGCAGCTCGCCGGTCGGCGCTTCGAGAATCTGCCAGGCGCGCTGCCGGGGACTCCGGCCACGCTGCTGGCGCGGTACTCGCTTCTCGTTCTGATCCTCGGCCGGCGCTTCGAGGATCTGCCACGCGTGCCGGCGACTCATCGCCGATCTCGCGCGCGGCTTCAGTTTCATGTGGCCCCACCTCCTCCAAAAGTTCCCGCGTGGCATCGCCTGAGAAGGCCGCGCCGTTGCATCCTGACCCGTGTGGCGTGCACCACGTTGGCGGCTGACGAAATGTCCCGCGTCCAACTTAGCTTCGTGACGCTGTTTCAGCAGGTGATCGTGCCTGTCCGGGCGACGCCACGCGCGAGGCCGGACAGCCGTATAGTGGGCTCGCGCCCTGCCGCACGCGGGGCATGCCGGTATAGCTCAGTTGGTAGAGCAGCTGTCTTGTAAACAGCAGGTCGCAGGTTCGAGTCCTGTTGCCGGCTCACACCCTGACCAGGGCTTTTCCGTGTGTGCGGAGCCCTGGTCGGCTCGATCTTCGTCTTGGTTGTCTCGCTGCGGCCGTCCTCGGCCTGTCGCGTGTCGCCACCCGGCACCTGCCGGAGCGGGCGCCCCGAGCCGGCCGACGGCGTGTGCGACGCAGCGTTGTGGCGTGTCCGCGCCCACCCCATGACGTCCGTCACCGCGCCGATGTCACGTGATTGCGCCCGCCCGGAATAGGGCCTCCGCTGCGCTCGCCGCGGCTCCGGGAAGGCCGCAACAGCACGGGCCGAATGCTGACGAGGTTTCCGTTCGCCGCGATGTGGACTCACAGTCACCAGCGGCCGCTTCGGGCGGTCCGCTCGCCGGCAAGGGGTCGCGCTCGCAGCCATGTCGGCATGTCCGCTGCCTGCAACGCCCGCCGACCGGTGGGCATTCCGTTTGTGCTGCCGCGGCTGGACCATCCGCGGTGGCCGTGGCGATCGGCAGCTGTCACCGAACGACGCTTGCCAGTTCCCGGAAGGGTTTTCGACTCGGGCCGGCGGTCTGCGCCCGGGCGGACAGTGAGCAGGCGCGGAGCACTCGGCTCGCGTCCAGGTGGCGGTGCCGTCGCGACGCGGTTCCAGCCCTGCTCACCGGTCGCGCGCACTTCGGCGAGAAGACAGCGACCTCCGACCGTTCGGTCGGTACCCGGCACCTCGACGCGCACGAACTCGCCAGCGATCTCGATCCGCGATGACCCCGGCCTATTCAGTATTCACAACTTCGTGAAATACGTGTATCTTCCGAGGCATGGCGGACACGCTGCTGAGGACCGCCAGGGCGACGTCCCTGGACCGGCCGAGCCGGCTGTCGTCATCACATGCGGGTGCGCGCAAGGCCGACTCCGACCCGCCTCGCTGACGCCGTCACCCCGCCGACACGCGCCTTGGGCGGCGCGGGTCGTTCTCCGCAAACCTTCAGCTCCGGCGAGCGTGCCGAGACGCCGTCCGACGACTCTGAGCAGTCGCTGACGTGCAAGGACGTGTGAGCGCGCTCGCCCTCACCAGGCGTAGTCGACGAGACGGGAACACAGCCATGCCCGGTTCCAGGCACGAGCACACCGACGCCGCGATCGCGGTGTCCGACCTGAGCAAATCGTTCGGGCCGACCACAGCACTGGATCACCTCACGATGTCTGTAGCGGCCGGCGAGGTACACGGTTTCCTCGGGCCGAACGGCGCGGGGAAGTCCACGACGATCCGCGTGCTGCTCGGCCTTCTGCGCGCCGACTCCGGGACCGTCACCGTGCTCGGTGGCGACCCCTGGCACGACGCCGTCGCACTGCATCGCCGGCTCGCGTACGTGCCCGGCGACGTGAACCTGTGGCCGAACCTCACCGGCGGCGAGGTCATCGACCTCTTCGCGCGGCTGCGCGGCAACTTCGACAGCAGGCGGCGTGACGAGCTGTGCGAACGGTTCGACCTCGACCCGACGAAGAAGGGGCGTACCTACTCCAAGGGCAACCGGCAGAAGGTGGCCATCGTCGCGGCACTGGCCTCCGACGTGGAGTTGCTGATCCTGGACGAGCCCACCGCCGGCCTGGACCCGCTGATGGAGGCGGTATTCGCGGAATCGATCCGCGAGGCGAAAGCGGCCGGGCGGACCGTGCTGCTGTCCAGCCACATCCTCGCGCAGGTGGAAGCGCTGTGCGATCGGGTGTCCATCATTCGGCAGGGACGCATCGTGGAGTCCGGCTCCCTGGCCGAACTGCGGCACCTGACGCGCACCACGGTCCGGGTGGAAACCGTCCGCCCCGCGGGTGATCTGAGCGGCCTGCCCGGGGTCCACAATGTGTCCGCTTCAGACGGTCGGGTGGACTTCGACGTCGACACCGAAAACCTCGATGCCGTGATCGGACACCTGCACCGGCTCGGGATCCGCTCGCTGATCAGCCAGCCGCCCACGCTGGAGCAATTGTTCCTGCGGCATTACGGCGACGAACTCGCCGGCGCCACGAACGGCGCCACGAACGGAGCCACGAACGGCGCCACGAACGGCGCGGCCGGCGGGAGCGGGCGATGAGCACGACGACCATGGCGCCCGCGCTGTCGGTGACCGTGCGCCGCGACCATCTCGCCGGCACAGCGACGTTGATCCGGTTCATCCTGCGTCGCGACCGGGTGCGCATCCCCGTCTGGCTGGTGGTGCTCGGCCTCGTGTCCGTCGGCACGCTGGGCAGTTTCCTCGGTACCTACCCGGATCCCGCCGCCCGGGCCAACATCGCGCAGACGCTGCACAGCCCCATGGGGCTGGCGATGACGGGGCCGGCGCGCTATCTGGAGAACTACCACTACGGCTCGATCCTGTCCCACCAGATGCTCGGGTTCACGGTGCTCGCGGTGGGCATGATGAGCGTGCTGCTGGTGGTTCGGCACACGCGCGCCGAAGAGGAGACCGGTCGCGCGGAACTGGTTCGCGCGACCGTGGTGGGCCGGCACGCCAACCTGGCCGCGACACTGATCGTCGTGGCGGCCGTGAACGTGGTGCTCGGCCTGCTGATCGCGGCTACGCTCGCCGGCAGTGCTGCCGAGGGGATCACAGGTTCCGGCGCTCTGCTCTACGGAGCCGCGCACACGGCCGCCGGGCTGGTGTTCGCGGCGGTCGCGGCCGTGACGGCCCAGATCACGGGGTATTCCCGGGGTGCGACGGGGATGGGGCTGGCCGTGGTCGGCCTCGCCTACGTCGTACGCGCCATCGGCGACGCCGGCGAGAACGCGCTGTCCTGGCTGTCCCCGATCGGCTGGGCCCAGCACACGTGGCCCTTCCTCGACGACCAGTGGTGGCCGCTGCTGCTGTCCCTCGCACTGGCCGCCGCGCTCACCTGGCTCGCCGTGACCCTGAGTTCGCACCGGGACGTCGGCACCGGTCTGCGGCAGACCCGCGCCGGAGCGGCGAGAGCGTCCAACCTGCTGGCTACGCCGTTCGGCTTCGCGCTGCGGCTGCACCGTGGCCTGCTCGCCGGATTCGGCGTCGCCGTCGCCGCGCTCGCCGCGATGTACGGTTCGCTGCTCGGCGACGTCGAAGCGATGCTCGGCGACGTCGACGTGATCACCGACGCGCTCGCCGAGCGAGGCGGCGCGCTGGTCGAGGCGTTGGTGTCGATGGTCATGCTCGTCAACGCCGTGGTCGTCACCGTCTACGCCGTGCTCGCGGCGACGCGGGTTCGCAGTGAGGAAACGGCCGGGCGAGCCGAGCCGGTGCTGGCCACGCCGCTGCACAGGTCCCGCTGGGTACTCAGCCATCTGGCCGTGGTGCTGCTCGGCTCGACGCTGATGCTGGTCGTCGCGGGCCTGGTGCTCGGGGGACTGGGAGCGAGCACGGTGGACGACGGTGCCTTCTTCGGCAAGGCGATCGGTGCCGCGCTCGCCTACCTCCCGGCGGTGTGGTGCACCATCGGTGTAGCCGTCGCGCTCTTCGGTCTGCGTCCACAGTGGATCGGATGGACGTGGCTGGTTCCGGTGTGGACGTTCGTGGCCGGGTACCTCGGCGAGCTCATCGGGTTCCCGGACTGGCTGGCGCGCCTGAGCCCGTTCGGATGGGTGCCGGAGCTGCCGGTGGCCGACTTCGCCCTGACCCCGCTCGTGGTGCTGACGGCGTTGGCGGCGGCGCTCGTCGCCCTCGGCCTGGCGGCACTGGGCAGGCGCAGCATCAACACCGGCTGACCGGCCGTGCTGCCGGTGACCGGCCTCGGCGTCGGTCACCGGCAACGAGCCGGTGGATCAGCCCACCGGCCGCTCGGTGTCGAGCGTCGCGCCGGGCACGCCGTTCTCCACGACGTACGACGCGCGCGTGGAGACCGGCGCGTTCGGCTCGGTCACCGACGGCAACACGAGGAAGTCACTGGTCCACAGGTCCTTGGTCACCGTGCACCGGACATAGCCGCGCTGCTGGTTCCAGAACTTCAGGTGCGGGTTGTTGGCGAGCATCCGCCGGCCCTCCTCGGTCATGTCGGCACCGTTTCCGCCACTGGTGATGGAATTGCCGACGAACTCGGCGCCGACCACCGGGGAGTCCGGATCGTCGTAGTCGGCCTTCAGGTTGAGCACGTTGTTCTGGTGCCGGTCTCCGGTGATCACGATCAGGTTCTCCACCCCGCGTTCGCGTGCGCCGTTGAGCACCCGCTGCCGGTTGGCGACGTAGCTGTCCCAGTTGTCGATGGTCACGGTCTTCACCGGGTCCCAGTGCGTGACCGTCTCGGCCAGCGGCGCCTGATTCGCGAGTACCTGCCACCGGGCCTTCGAGCGGGCGAAGTTGTTCAGCAGCCAGCCTTCCTGCTCCCAGCCCAGGATGGTGCGCCGGGGTTCGTACGCTTCCGGCGTCTGCGGACCGTCCCAGGTGTCGGCGATCTGGTCGTCGCGGTACTGGCGGGTGTCGAGGACGTTGAAGTCGACCAGGTTGCCGTAGCTCAGCTTCCGGTAGAGCTGCATGTCCGGGCCGTCCGGCAGCTGCGCGGCCCGCAACGGCAGGTTCTCGTAGTAGGCCTGGAACGCCGCGGCCCGGCGTGGCATCCACAGCTCGCCCTTGGTCTGGCTGGAGGCTTCGGGGACCTCGCCGGCCCAGTCGTTCTCCACCTCGTGGTCGTCGAGGGTCACGATCCAGGGGTGGGCGTGGTGGGCGGCGATCAGGTCGGGGTCGCTCTTGTAGAGCGCATACTGGATCCGGTACCGCTCGAGCGTGATCGTCTCGGACCGGAAATGCTCCGGGACCGGCTGGTTGCGCGCGCCGCCGTGGGCGTTGATGGCGGATTCGTAGAGGTAGTCGCCGAGGTGAATGGCGACGTCGAGGTCCTGCTCGGCGAGGTGCCGATGCGCGGTGTAGAAACCCGACGACCATTCCTGGCAGCTGGCGAAGGCGAACGTCAGCGACGAGATCGCCGCGCCGACGGCCGGTGCGGTCTTGGTCCGCCCGACGGGTGAGATCTCGTTGCCGAGCATGAATCGGTAGTAGTAGTGCCGTCCGGGGCGCAGGCCCCAGACCTCGGGATGCACCGAGTAGCCGAGCTCGGGCGTGGCCGTGGCGGTGCCGTGCTTGACGACGCGGCGGAACTGCTCGTCCTCGGCGACCTGCCAGCGCAGCACGTACCGCTTGTCCCGCGGCATCCCGCCGAGGCCGCCCTCGGCCAGCGGGTCGGGCGCCAGCCGTGTCCACAGGACCACCGAATCCGGCAGCGGGTCGCCGGACGCGACGCCGAGCTTGAACGGGTAGTCGGGCAGCCGGTGCCGCGGGGCGGGGGAGGCGGCGGACCGGCCGCCGATGCCGAGGAACACAGCGGCGGCGCCGGCCGCGCTCATGCCGACGAAGCCACGTCTGGTGAGTGGCGCGCCGGTGCCGAGCCTGGGGCGCGAGAAGGCCATGCGGACTCCAAGGAGGGTGGGGACGCGGGTCGGCGACAGCCAACGCTGCGAAGATGACGCCCGGCCGACCGTGAGATGTGGTGATCTTGACGGGCGAGCGTCGTTGGAACATTTCGGAAGTCGGGCACGATTCGTGCATACCGCTCCGGAGTGCTTCGCCGGTCCGGCCCGGACTCTCCACTGCCGCGCTTTCGGTTGCCGATTTTCGTGATCGTTTCGGTGCCGAATCCCCGTCGCGCACTGGGGCCTCCCGCCGATGGAGGTGTCACGGATACAAGGTGAGGAGGGGTAGCGCTGCACACGTTCTGGGCCCGGGTGTGGGGCTGGGTGCGGTTCTGGTGGCACTACGAGCCCACCGACGCCGACGACGACGATCTGCGCGCCTACTAGACCGCTTACTGGACGCCGTCCTCGGCCGGGCGGGGTCGCGGAGCGTGGTCCGGGAGCGCGGGCGACATCGCCGGCAGGCACACGAGGCCGTCGAAGGCAGCGAGCACGTCGACCGGTGTTTCCGTGGTGACGTGCCGGATGCTGGTGGGGCCGGGCCGGCCGCGAGCGGGACGCAGATCCAGCAGCACCGGCTCGTCGCCGGGCGTGCTCCGGGCGACGGCGTGTTCGACGCTGCCCTCGCCCGGCGGCTCGAGGGGCGCGCTCAGCACCTCCAGCCCGGCCGGGGCGTCGTCGGCCAACCGCGCGGTCGTGGTGGTGCCGTCGAGTGCGGTGACGCCGATCGCCACGTAGTCGCTGCCGAGCTCGGCGGCGAGGTAGGTGCCCGTCGACGGCGCGTGGACGCCGGGCACCAGCTGCATCGGCACGCGCTGGCAGTGGGCGTTGTGCAGCAGCAGCACGAGGCGGGCGTCCGGTTCCAGGTCCCGCAGCAGCCGCACCGTGTCGGCCTGGTGGATGTCCCGCGACGACGGCACGAGCCCCCGCCGGTCACCGAACTCGTGCAGTTCGCGGAGCTGTTCGTCCAGCCGCAGAGCGCCGTACGCGTGGTGCCGGGCGATGCGGTGGGCCCCGGACACCGGGCCGGGACCCAGCGCGTCCAGCCGGAGCAGCAGCCGGGTGAGGGCCGTCGTCGCGGCGTCCCGCTCGGCCGGGGTCAGCTGGGCGTAGCGGGCCGGGGCGGCGCCGTTGTTGGCCGCCGCGTAGGCCCGGGTGGCGTCGATGGCGGCCTCCACCAGGGGCAGCTCGCCTGGAGCGTGCTCGGCGAGATGGTCGCGCACCCGCGTCAGTGCCGGTAGCGGGGACCCTCCCGAGCCGGGTAGGTCCAGCCCGGCGAAGCGCACCCGGCCGCCGGCGGCGTGGTGCTGCCGGAGCCCACGCAGGAGCTCGCGCAGCTGTGGAGACTCACCGAAGCGGAAGGTGAACCCGTCGCGCGCCACCGCGCCGACGTCACCCGGGCCGCCCCGGATCCACCGGTCGACGAGCTGGCCCTCGGCGAATCCCGACTCGTAGCCGACGATCGAGAAGCCCAGTTCGGTGACGAGCACCCGCACCAGATCGGCGCGCAGCTGCGTGAACTCGCGGATGTAGTGGTTGTTCTCGCCGATCGCCACCACCCGCGCGTCACCGACCAGCTCGGCGATATCCGGCAGCGGCACCCTGCGAACGGACTCGGGCAACGACATGGCCTCCCCCTCGAACCCGGTGCGTTCACTGTGCCGCGTACGGAGATACGGAGGCAACCGGATACCCGGGAGACCGTCCACAGTGGCTGAGTGGAGGTGGCGCGTGCTCCCGGTACACAGTGGAGGGCGACCAGCAGCGGGGCGTGATGAAACCCCCGCTTCGGCGGGCCGGCCGCGACGCCGGGCCGGTGTTCGCCGACGGACGTCCCGCGGCCGAGCACCGGGCGCCTACGCTGCCGGATGACCCGGTTGCATCACCTGGCGTGAAAGGAACGGCCATGCTGGATCTGTTGCTGCGCGACGTGCGCGCCCTGACGCTGACCCCCGAGCGGCCCCACGCGCACACCGTCGGCGTGCTCGGCGGCCGCATCGTGGGCGTCGACGAGGAGGTGGCGGACCTCTCCGCCCGGCATGTCGTCGAGGGTGAGGGCGCCGTGCTGACGCCGGGCTTCGCCGACGCCCACAACCACATGGTGTGGTACGGCCTGTCGCTCGCCGAGATGGACCTCTCGGCCATGCGCACACCGGAGGAGCTCTACGACGCCGTGGCCGCGAAGGCCGCGACCCTGCCGAGTGACGGCTGGGTGGTGGGCTCCGGCTACGACGACTTCGTGCTTGGCGGGCACCCCGACCGCGCCGCACTGGACCGCGCTGGCGGCGGCCGTCCCGTGTGGCTCAAGCACCGCTCGGCTCACATGTCCACGGTCAGCTCCGAGATCCTGCGGCTGGCCGGCGTCCTCGACGGGTCGGCGACGGTCCCCGAGGGCGGGGTCGTCGAGCGCGACGAGCGGGGCGAGCCGACCGGACTGCTCGCCGAGCAGGCACAGCAGCTCGTGGACGCGCTCGTGAAGCCCTACCCCGTGGAGGAGCTCGCCGCCGCCATCGCGCGGGCGGCGAAGGTGTACGTGGCGGAGGGACTCACGCACGTCACCGAGGCCGGCATCGGCGGCGGCTGGATCGGGCACAGCCCGGCGGAGGCGGCGGCCTACCAGCTGGCCCGCCAGCGCGGTGACCTGCCGTTGCGGGTGGAACTGATGCCCGCCCGCGAGGTACTGCACCCGGTCGACGAGGCCTACGGGCTCGACCTCGGCCTGCGCACCGGGTTCGGCGACGACTTCCTGCGCATCGGCCCCATGAAGATCTTCACCGACGGCGCACTCTCCAGCCGCACCGCCGCCGTCACCGAGCCCTTCTGCGGGCATGGCGGGCACGGCGTGCTCGGCGACGACCCGGAGGTGCTGCGGCAGGCCATCCTGGCCGCCCACCGCGGCGGCTGGCGGGTCGCCGCGCACGCCATCGGCGACCGGGCCATCGACCTCGCCCTGGACGTCTTCGAGGAGGCCCAGCGCGTGGCGCCGAGGCCCGGGGTGCGGCACCGGCTGGAGCACGCCGCGATGGTGCGCCCCGACCAGCTGCCGAGGATGGCGGCGCTCGACGTGGTTCCCGTGCCGCAGGCGCGGTTCCTGTTCGAGATCGGCGACACGATGGCGGAGGCGCTCGGCGAGTCGCGGGTCCCGTGGCTCTACCGGCATAAGTCCTTTGTGGACGCCGGCCTGCGCGTGCCCGGTAGCTCCGACCGGCCGTGCGTGTCGGTGGGCGCTCCGCTGCTCGGCATCCGGTCGATGGTGGAGCGCACCACCAAGGCCGGTGTCGTGCTCAGCCCCGGCGAGCGCGTCGACGCCGAGGAGGCGTTGCGCGCCTACACTACCCACTCCGCCTACGCCGCCACGCAGGAGAACGAGCGTGGCCGGATCGCGGGCGGCATGTTCGCCGACTTCGTCCTGCTCGACGACGACCCGACCACCGTGCCGAGTTCACGGATCGGCGACATCGGGGTGCTCACCACCTTCGTCGCCGGTCGAGCGGTGCACGGCGCGGAGAAGTTCGCCGGAGTCCCCACCACCTGACCCGGGAGGCACGGCTCGCTGCGGCGCCGCCGCGTCGGTCGGGTTCGTGGTCGGTGGCACTGCTGCCGGTGGTGGCCGTGCTCACGGGTGTCGGCCGCTTCGCCGTTGTCGTGCGTAAACCTCGTCACGTTCCCGCCGGAGTGGTCTGGACGGCCTTCGCCCCGCGCCCCTAGCGTGCGCTGGAGGGAGGTGCCGAGATGCGGGAGACGGTGCGGACGCTGCTCGACGCGCTCGACGGCAGGGTCGACGCGATCGGCCGGGCGGCGGCGCTCGTGCTGGACTGCGTGGAGGCCGGTGGTGTCGTGCACACCGCCGGCGCGGGGCATTCGCTGGCCATGGTGTGCGAGACGTTCTACCGGGCGGGTGGGCTCGCCGCCGTGCGGCCGTTGTGGGACAGCGAGGTGCTGCCGCTGGACGGGGCGTTGCGTAGCTCGGCGGCCGAACGGGAGCCGGGCCGGGGACGGGCGCTCGTGGAGCAGGCCCGGCCGGAGCCGCCGGACGTCGTGGTCGTGTTCTCCACCAGCGGCCGCAACCCGTACCCGGTGGAGATCGCGCAGGCGGCCCTGGAGCGCGGCGTGCCGGTGATCGCGGTGACCTCGCTCGCGGCGTCGGCGGCGGCGTCGGACCGAGCGGGAACCCGGCTCGCCGACCACGCGACGGTCGTGCTGGACACCGGCGTGCCGCCCGGCGACGTCGTGCACCCCGAGGACGACCCGCGCACGGCAGCGGTGTCGACGATCCTGGGCGCGTACGCGTGGTCGGCGTTGCTGGCCGAACTCGACCGGCAGGCCGCCGACCGCGGCGTCGCGCTTCCACTGTGGACCAGCGCGAACGTGCCGGGTGGCGACGAGCGCAACGTGGAACTGTTCGCGCGCTACTCCGATCGCATCCCCGAGCTCAGACGCGGTCTGTCGTAGCGATCAGGCGGGCAGCGGTGCGGGCCGGGCCCGCGGCAGTCCGAACAGGTCGAACACGCTCAGGTCCATGAAGTTCGCGACGTGGCCGATGCCGTCGCCGGCCATTCCGAGCACCTGCACCGTGAACGCCCGGAACTCGCCGGTGTCGTCGTCCCGCAGGTACATGGCGTAGGCGGGTTGCCCGTTGGCGCCGACGGGCAGCATCAGCACCCCGCCCGCTCGCGCCGGGCACCGGTGCTCCAGGTGCCTGCCCACGTCGGTCCGGCCGCGATACCAGGACGCGTACGGCGGCATCTCCCACACGATGTCGCGTGTGAACAGCCCGACGAGCGCGTCGACGTCCTTGTTCTCGAACGCCGTGACGTAGCGGTCCAGCAGGCGTCGTTGTGTTTCCTCGTCCGGCTCGGCGACCTCGTCGGGCACCGGCGCCGCCTGGGCGAGTTGCGCGCGGGCACGCTGCAGGATGCTGTTCACCGCCGCCGTGCTCAGGCCCACCGTCTCGGCGACCTCCTTGGCCCGCCACTTGAGCACGTCGCGCAGGATCAGCACCGCCCGCTGCCGCGGCGGCAGGTGCTGCAGGGCCGCGACGAGGGCGAGCCGGACGCTTTCCCGCTCGGTGACGATCGCCGCCGGGTCCGCCGCCGACGTGCCGGCGAGCCGGTCCGGGAGCGGCTCCAGCCACGGCACGTCGGCGCGCTCGGCGAGATCGTCTGCCGGGTCCGCGCTGCCGGCACCGAGTCCGGTCGGCATCGGCCGTCTGCGGCGGCTCTCCAACGCGGTCAGGCAGGCGGTCGTGGCGATGCGGTGCAGCCAGGTACGCAGCGACGACCGGCCCTCGAACCGGTCGTAGGCGCGCCACGCCCGCAGGTAGGTCTCCTGCACCAGATCCTCGGCGTCGTGCGCCGACCCCAGCATCCGGTAACAGTGCGCGAGCAGTTCGCGGCGGTACGGGTCCGCCTCGCGGAGGAACTCGTCGTCCACCTGCGCCCGTGCCATGGCACCCTCCTTCTTGCTCTCCGGCAATCCTCGCAGAGGCGGGTGACAGAAAACACGGGTCGCGCGACTACAGCATTTCCAGCGGTACGGGGCCGTCGGGTGCCGGGAACCGCCGGTCGAGGTCGGCGAGGTCCTCCTCGGTGAGGGCTATGTCGAGTGCCGCGGCGTTCTGCTCGACGTGCTCGGGGTCGGCCGCCTTCGGGATCGCGCACACGAGGTGCTGCTGCAGCACCCAGGCGATCGCGATCTGGGCGGGTGTCGCGTCATGGCGCCGGGCGACCTCCCGCAGCAGCGGGTCGCGGAGCAGCCTGCCCTGCTCGATCGGCGAGTACGCCATCACCGGCAGCCCCCGCGCCCGGCACCAGGGCAGCAGCCCGGTCTCCGGTCCCCGCCGGGTGAGGTTGTAGAGCACCTGGTCGGTGACGGCCTGCCGGCCGGTGTCGAGTGTCCACAGTTCGTCGAGGTCGGCGGCGTCGAAGTTGGAGACGCCGAACTGGCGGATCTTGCCGTCCGTACGCAGCCGGTCGAACGCCTCGACCGTCTCCTCCAGCGGCACGTTGCCGGGCCAGTGCAGCAGGTACAGGTCGATCCAGTCGGTGCCGAGCCTGCGCAGACTCGCCTCGCACGCCTGGATCGTGCCGCGCAGCGTCGCGTGGTGGGGAAGCACCTTGCTGACCAGGAACACCTCGTCGCGCCTGCCCGCGATCGCCTCGCCGACCACGGACTCGGCGTCGCCGTACATCTCCGCCGTGTCGATGAGGCCGAGGCCGAGCTCGAGCCCGTGCCGCAGCGCCGCGACCTCCGCGGGGCGGTCGGCCCGCCGCTCGCCCATGTGCCACGTGCCCTGTCCGAGCACCGGAAGCCGGTCGCCCGAGCTCAGTTCGAGGAGGCGCATGCCGGCTCCCGTCAAGGCTGCACGGCCACCACGGTGTCGAGCCCGGACAGCTCGATCACGCGCCGGGTGGGCGAGCCGTGCGGGGCGACGATCTCGAGCTCGGTCTGCAGCAGCTGCAGCCGGTCGGCGAGCGTGAACAGAATGCGCAGCCCCGCACTGTCGATGTAGGTCAGTCCGGCCAGGTCCAGCCGGACACGGATCAGGTCGTTGGCGACGGCACCGTAGATGTCGTCCTGGACGACCTCGGCGTTGGACAGGTCGACCTCGCCACTGATGCTGATCTCCACCGTCTTGGTGTCCGGTGAACGGACGTCGACGTTGGCGACGGTCATCGCGCACCACCGTCGGACAGCCGCCTGCGTACGTGCACGTCGGTACCGTCGCTCCCGTATTCGATTCGCAGGTCGTCGCTCAGTTGCCGCATGAGCTGGGTTCCTCTGCCTCGATGCAGACCTCTGGGGGATCGCCACTTGCCGTTGTCGCTGATCGTGGCGTATACCTCACCGCCCTTGGCTTCAAGCCGGACCGTGAACTTTCCGCCGAGCGGCCCATACGCGTGTTCGATGACGTTGGCGCCTGCCTCACCGATCACCACGAGCAGGTCGGCCACGTCGTCGGGCGCGGCACCCACCGTGGGCAGCCAGCGGCGCAGGGCCGCGCGGATGTCGGCCAGCGCCTCGGGCACCGCGTCCAGTTCGAGTGTCAGCTCGCGCTGTTCGTCCGCCGTCTTCCTCCGCATGGCGAGGATGGCGATGTCGTCGTCGGTCGGGTCGGCGCCGACGAGGTGAAGCATGACGTTGGAGCACAGTCGTTCCACCGGACCGCTCTCCATCGCGTCGCGAAGCAGGCCGAGGTCCACGTCCAGATTCCGGTGCCTGCGTTCCACCAGCCCGTCCGTGTAGAACAGCACCGTGGCGCCCGGCGGGATGTCCACCGTGCTCGTGCGGCGCTGTCGGGGCACGGCGCCCGCCCCGACCGGCGGGTCGACCGGAACATCCAGCATGCGCGGGGGTTCGCCCGGCGCGGCGAGCATCGGCGCGAGGTGCCCGGCCAGCGACAGCCGCAGCCGGCCCAGTGACGGCTCCCACATCGCGTAGCCGATGGTCGCCATGATCTGCGGCTCGAAATGCCGCATGTGGCGATCGAGCTTGCACAGCACGTCGGCCGGGTCGCTTGCGTCGAGCGCGAACGCCCGGGTGGTGGTGCGCATGCGGCTCATCACCATGGCGGCGTCCAGGCCACGCCCGACGACGTCGCCGATCGCCGCGCACAGCCACCCCGACGGCAGCTTGAACACGTCGTACCAGTCACCGCTGACGCCGCCCGCCTCGCCCGGTGCGTACCGCGCGGCCATCTCGAGGCCGGGGATGTTCGGCAACTTGCCCGGCAGCAGCGTGCGCTGCAGCGCTGAGGCGGCGGCCTGGTCGGCGTTGGTGAGCCGGTTCCTGGTGGCGAGCGCGACCCGCTCGGCCACGAGCCGCAGCAGCTCGACGTCCTGCTCGGTGAAAGGCGTCGCGTCGATCATGCCGACGTGCAGGACGCCGAGCACCTCGCCTCCGCCGAGCAGCGGTACTCCGGCCAGGGACCGGATGCCCTTCTTCCACAGGACCGGGTTCACGACGGTCGTCTCGTCCACCTGCTGCAGGATCAGCGGCTGCCGGGTGGCGGCGATGGTGCCGGCGAAGCCCTCGCCGACCGGAATCCGGGCGCCTTGCCGCACTTCCTCCTCGATGCCGGACGAGGCCGTGGCCACCAGGTGGTCGCCGCTGTTGTCCAGCAACAGGACCGTGGCGGTGTCGGCCTCGAGAACCTCCCGGACACGTTCGAGCAGGGCATGGAGCAGTCGCTCCACGTCCATGTGTGCAAGTGCGGCATCGGTGACCGCTTCGATCCGGCGCAGGCGGTCGGTGGCGCTGCCCGAATCGATCGACCTCGGCATAGCCGCGAGCATATCTCTCACGGCTACCGCGGGCAGCGCACGACGTTTCGGCTCCGCGCGAGCTCGCCCGGGGTTTGCAGCTCGGGGCGCACGCGACGATGATCCGGATCATGACTCCGGCTCGTGAGGAACGCATCGGCGCGGCCGACGGCGGCACGTTCTCCGCCTACTGTGCCCTCCCCGCGGGCACCCCCGCTCCCGCGATCGTGCTGTTACAGGAGGTGTTCGGCGTCAACGACAACATGCGGGAGCTGGCGCACCGGCTGGCCGGCCGGGGCTATCTCACGCTGGTGCCGGACATGTTCTGGCGGTTGCGGCCCGGCTTCGAGAGCAAGGACGAGTCGGGCCTGGCCGAGGGCATGGCACTGGCGCAGCGGCTGGATCTCGCCGCCGCGGCCGGTGACCTGGCGCAGACGCTCGGCCACGCCCGGTCGCTGCCGGAATGCTCGGGCAAGGTGGCCGGGGTCGGGTTCTGTCTCGGCGGCACGCTCGCGTATCTGCTCGCCGTGCACGCCGATCCCGACGCCGTGGTGTCGTACTACGGCTCCGGGGTGCACACGATGCTCGACGATCTGGACCGGATCGGCTGCCCGGTGCTGTTCCACTACGGCGACGAGGACCCGTTCATCCCGCGGGAGGCGGTGGCGGCCGTGGAGGCCGACATCGCCGGGCGGCCGGGAATGGAGCTGTACCACTACGCAGCCGGTCACGCCTTCTCCAATTTCGACGCCCCGTCGTTCCACCAGCCGGAAGCCGCCGAGCTGGCGTGGGGCCGCACGCTGGAGTTTCTCGACCGGCACCTCCGGGCCTAGAGGCGCGGGCGGTCGCTCGCCAGCAGCGGCTCGAACAGGTCGCCGTGGGTCTCGATCCGATCGAGCACCTCGTCGGCGGTGAACACCAGGTCGCTCGCGTGCTCGCACTCGGCCACCTCGTCCCACGTGATGGGCGTGGAGACGGTCGGCCTGGGCCGTGCCCGCAGCGAATACGGCGCGACGGTGGTCTTCTGGGTGTTGTTCTGGCTCCAGTCGATGAGAACCTTGTGCGGGCGCAGGTTCTTCGCCATCCGCGACACGACCAGCTGTGGCATCTCTTTCTCCAGCCGCTCGGCGAGTTCCTTCGCGTACTCGCGTGTGCGCCCGGGCTCCTTCGTCCGCACGGGAGCGTAGAGCTGCATGCCCTTCGAGCCGCTGGTCTTGGGATAGGCGTCGAGGCCGTCCTCGGCCAGCACCTCGCGCAGCCGCAACGCCACCTCGCAGCACTCGACGATGGTCGCGGGCTCCCCGGGGTCGAGGTCGAACACCAACAGATCGGGATTGCGCTTCCCGCCGCGTGGCCCCACGGTCCACTGTGGAATATGCAGTTCCAGGCTGGCGAGATTGGCCACCCAGATCAGCGTCGGCAGGTCCTGGACGAGCGCGAAATCCGCCTTCTCCGACCCGCGCGAGCTGCCCGGCGTCTCGATGCACACCGTGCGTACCCACTCCGGCGCGTGGCGTGCGACGTCCTTCTCGAAGAACGACTTGCCCTCCACGCCGTTCGGGTACCGCTTGAGCGTCAGCGGGCGGTCCTTGACGTGCGGCAGCAGGATCGGCGCGATGCGGGCGTAGTAGTCGAGCACCTCGCCCTTGGTGAACCCGGTCTCCGGGTACAGCACCTTGTCCAGATTGGACACCTTCATGCGGCGGCCTGCCACGTCCACCACGGGACTGGTCATGGGCGGAGCTCCTCGGGGTCGCGGTCGGTGCGCAGCCCGCGCCATGCCGGCGCGCGCAGCCTGCCGTCCTCGGTCCAGTCCTTGAACACGACCTCGCCCACCAGCGAGGGCCGCACCCAGTGTGCGCCCTTCGCGCGGTCGCGGGGCACCTCGGTACCGAACGGCGAGGTCTTGCGTTCCAGCTTCCGCAGCCTGGCCACGATGTCGTGCAGCATGTCCTCGGTGAACCCGGTCCCGACCTGGCCGATGTAGCGCAACCCGTCCTCTCCGGGCAGGCCGAGCAGCAGCGAGCCGAAGGTGTCGGACCTGCGGCCTTCGCCGGGCCGCCAGCCGCCGATCACCACCTCCAGCGCCTTGAGCTCGGTGATCTTGACCCAGTCGCCGCTGCGGTCGCCCGGCGAGTACGGCGAGCCGGCCCGTTTGGCGATGACGCCCTCCAGTTGCTGCTCGGCCGCCGCCTCCACCACCGCGGCGCCCTCGCCCCGGAAGCTCGGCGAAAGGTTCCACCTCGGCCCGCTGACGTTCAGTTCCTCGAGCAACGCCCGCCGGTCCTCGTACGGCAGCGGCAGGCACGACCGGCCGTCCAGATGCAACAGGTCGAACACGACGTAGGTCACCGGATTGTGCCTGGCGAGCTGCCGGGCCCGCTGGTCGCTGGCGTGCATCCGGCTCTGCAACGCCTTGAAGCTGGGCCTGCCGTCCTTGAGCGCGACGATCTCGCCGTCCAGCCACGCCTGCGTGCTACCGAGTTGCTCGCCGAGGCCCTTCAGCTCGGGATAGGTGGCCGTGATGTCGCCGCCCCGGCGGGAGAAGAACGTGACACGGCCGCCGTCCACGCGGGCGAGCGCGCGTACGCCGTCCCATTTGAACTCGTACGCCCAGTCGGCGTCCTCGGCGGCGGGAGGCAGCTTGCCGGACACGGCGAGCATCGGCCGCATCAGCTCCGGCAGCGCCTCCCAATCGGGATCCTGAGGCGGATCGGACCGGATCACCTGCCAGTCCTCGCCCGCGCGGAAGAACACGTACTTGCCCTGCACCCGGCTGCCGTGCAGGACGATCGAGACCTCGCGGTCGGTCCACTTGAGCGTCTCGTAGCGCCCGCTGTCCCAGATCGTCATCCAGCCGGCGCCGTACTCGCCCTTCGGGATCTCCCCGGAGAACGTCGCGTACTCGATGGGGTGATCCTCGGTGTGCACGGCCAGGCGCTGCACCCCCGGCTCCGGCGGCAGCCCCTTGGGCACCGCCCAGGACGCGAGCACGCCCTCGCGTTCGAGCCGGACGTCCCAGTGCAGGCGGCTGGCGTGGTGCTCGTGGATGACGAACATGTCGTCGTCGCCACGAGGCACCACGCCGGAGCCGCTGTCGTCGGGCAGCGGCTCCGGCGTGCGACCCGCGCGCCGTTTCCGGCGGTACTCGTCGAGGTTCGGCGCCATACGACGGGTCTACCCGATCAGCGCCCGCCTCACCCGGTGAGCGACTCGACCAGCACGGTCGCGCTGCCGACCCGCACGTTCTCGTCGGTACGCACGGTCACCGCCCCACGCAGGATCCGGCCGTCGCCGGGGCCGCCGTTCGCGGTGACCGTGGCCGGCACCGTCCACGTGGAGCCGGTGGGCCGGGTGGCGTCGGAGTCGGTGACCTCGATGGATCCGAGCGTCGGGTGCGCGTAGGTGTCGAGGTAGTCGTACTCCGTGCTGCCCGAGGGCACCGCATAGGCGTCGATCTCGACCCGCCACCGGCCCGGCCCCGGGTCGGCGATGGTCACCGATTCCTCGGAGTCGCCATCGGCGGTGTAGCCGGCCAGCTCGCACGTGCCGCTCGTGCAGTCGTAGACGAACAGGTCGAGGTCGGCGCCGCCGTCCGACGTGCCGCCGATGGTCGCGGTGAGCTCGGTCGCGCCATCGGGAACCTCGACGTCGTAGGACCGCAGCTCGCCGTCGGCGATGGTCGGCCGCTCGATGCGCGCACTGTCGAGCGCCCCGCCGGTGAGCCGTCCGGTGAACGCGCCGAGCGTGTTCGTCACCGTGTACTCGCGCGGCACCGGCTGCCCGGCGGTCGCCTCGGCGATGACGTCCGGGTCCGGTTCGACCGTCGTCCCCTGCACCGTCGCCGTGATCCTCCATGGCACCTCGGCGGCGTCGGACGTGCGCCGGGACTCGACCACGATCTCCCACACGCCCGGCATCGGGTCGGTGACCGTGCGGCTCGTGGCGGAGCCGGTGGGACAGCCCGCGCCCGCGTCCGGGTTGTAGCAGTACGTGGTCGATGTCGGGTCCACCGGAATGCCGGTGGGGTCGTAGCGCAGGAACCGCACCTGGCCCGCCCCCTCCGGTCCGCCCGCTGCCATGTCGATCCGCAGGGAGCCGGCGCCCTCGGGCACCCGGACGAAGACGCTGCGTACCTGGTTGCGGCCGACGGTGCCGGACGCCGTGGTCGCGAACTCGTTGTCCTGCGTGAACTCCTGCGGCGCGAACACGGTGTTCATGGTCTGCACGTCGAAGCCCACCGTGCGCGGATCGTCGAGCCGCAACAACGCCGAGTGTGTGCCCGCCGTCTTCGGGTGCACCCGCACGTCGAAGCTCACCGGCTGGTTCAGCGGCAGGCGCACGGTGCGTGCGGAGGAGAACGTGCCGTCGTTGCCGACCCAGCTCACGAGATACGTCAGCGGCCGCTGGGCGCCGGTCGTTCTCGTCAGCGTGTAGGTGCGGGTGTAGGCCGTGCCGACCGTGACGCCCTCCCGGTCGTGGATGCCGACACCGGTGTCGGGCGTGGCCAGCTGTCCGGAAAGGACGGTCTGCACCGGCACCGACGTCGTTACGGTGTCCGGCCGCGCACCACGCAGCGCCAGCAGCGCCGTGACCGTGTCGATGACGCCGGCGCCCTGGGCGTTCGCCTCGACGCCCTGCAGGAAGCGGGCCGTGGACGACATCGCGGTGCGCAGCGCCACCGCGGGCGGCCGTTCGCCGCGATGCAGTCCCTTGTAGGCGCTGACGAGCAGGGCCGCCGCACCCGTCGCCTGCGGCGCGGCCATCGACGTGCCGTTGAACATGCCGTACCCGGCAGGCAGCTCGTAGGTACCCGGCACCGGCTCACCCGCCTGCCAGGTCGGAATCGCCGAGATCGCCGAGCCCGGCGCCACCAGATCCGGCTTGAACCCGCCGTCCTCGCGCGGACCACGGGAGGAGAACGGGTGCAGCGACTCCGGCACCGGCGACTCGGAGCCGTAGTTCGACAGCCACGTGTCGTCGGTGATCGACGAACCGACGCTCACCGCGTTGGTCGCCACCGACGGGTCACCGACCGAGTTGGCGCCCGCGCCGCTGTTGCCCGCGGAGATGAACAGCTGCACGTTGTAGGTCTCGATGACGCGGTTGTAGAGCTCCGCCCGCGCGTTGTTGCCGTCGTTGAGGGCGGGCAGACCGCCGATGGAGATGTTCACGACGTCGGCGCCGTGCGTGGCGGCGTAGATGACGCCGTCGATGAGGCCGCTCGACGTGCAGGACGGCGTCGACAGGCAGACCTTCACCGACATGAGCTTCGCCCCGGGCGCCGCCCCGTCCATCTGACCGCCGAACAGGTCGTTGCCCGCGGCGATCCCGGCGACGTGCGAACCGTGTGCGGCGCCGGCGATGCCGATGTTGACGTAACCCGGCTGATCGGTCTGCACCACGAATGCCATGCGCTCGGCGATGCCGGTAGCCGGGTCGTCCACGCCGAGGTGGCCGACGTCGTGGTTGGTGGCGTAGTCGGTCATCGGCTTCTCGTCGGTGAAGTCGCCGTCGCCGTCGGTGTCGACCAGCACCCGGCCGGAGCCGGTGTCACGCAACACCCCCCACCGGTCGGCGCGGTCGCCGTCGCGGTTGACGTCCCCGCCGGTCTCGCTGGCGGCCGTGCCCAGATCACCGGCGACCTCGGAGAACACGCCGAAGGAGAACTCGCCCTCTGGTGCGGTCCACTCGCGGTCGCCCGCGGTGAAGGTGCCCGAGTAGGTCTCGCTCGACATCGTGACCCACGTTCCGTCGCCCGAGGTCGGCGAATTGGCCGTGTACCAGTCGACGATCTTGCGCTCGCCGGTGCTGGTGGTGGCCAGGGCCGGGTGGTCGAGGTCGATACCGGTGTCCAGCACCGCGACGGTCGTGCCACGGCCGTCCCAGAACGGGAACTTCTGGCTGAACTGTGCCGCCTTGGTGTCGGCCGTCGGCAGATACGGGTTGACCTTCGGGGTGTCGGCTCCCGGCGCGGGCTGGGGCAGGGGATCCGTCGCGCCCACGGGAGCGGGCTCGTCGCGCTTGATGAGCCCGTCGACGTCCACCGCGTCCACCGACTTGAGCTTCTGCGCCCGCTCGGTCTCCGAGATGGGCAGGGTGACCTTCAAATAGTCGAGCTCGCGGTCCGCGGACCGGACCACACCGCCGAGGGAGCGGAGTTCGCCTGCCGCGGCGTCGGCGCGCCCTCGCTGCGCCGCGACGAGCAGGGTGATCTCCGACTTCCCGGCCCGCTGGGCCTGCTGGATCAGCGCATGATCCTCCTGATCCAGCTGTTCGTCACCCGCGACCGGCGGTGTCTCCGGCTGCGCGAGTGCTGGTGGAGCGACGAATCCCAGGGTTCCCACGGCGGCGGCGACGGCGGTCACGCCCGCCCGTCTCCACCCCCGAACGTGCTTGTGACCTCGCACTATGTCGACCTCCCGGCTTCAGGTGCCCGAAGCATCTCCGGGCGTCGCACCAACGTTTCACATTCGGGTGAAGCCGGTGGAAAAACCCGACTTTCGTAGGGGGTCGGATGGCGCAGCCAGTGGTCCGAAAGACTGTTCGATGATCTTGCTCGACCGACGTTGGAGGACCACTCACCCATGATGGGCCGCACGCACGCGCTCACCGGCTGGTGCGCCGGGCTCGCCGTCGCACCGCTCGCCGGCGTCACCTCGCTCGCCCAGGCGGTGGTGTTCGCGGCGACGACCGCCGGCTACGCACTCCTGCCTGATCTGGACCATCCGGGAGCGCGGGCGTCGAAGCTGCTGGGACCGCTCACGCGCGGCCTGTGCTGGCTGCTGCGCAAGGCGTCCTCGGCGCTGTACTCCGTGACGAAGGGACCCCGCGACGAGAAGCACTCCGGCATGCACCGGCACCTCTCGCACACGGTGCTCTTCGCCGTCGCGCTCGGCGCGGCGACCGCGGCGGGCACCGCGGCGGGTGGTCCCTGGGCCGTGGCGGGGGTCGTCCTGCTCGGCCTGTTGCTGGCGGAGGACGCGCTCGGCGACTGGTTGCTGCCCGTGTCCGGCGCGGCTGTCGTGTGGTGGGTGTACGAGAACAGCCCGCACGCGCTGGAGCAACTCGACGCGGTGAGTGGTCTGCTCGGCATCGCCGTCGCGGTCGGCTGCGTGACGCACTGCCTCGGGGATGCGCTCACCGAGTCCGGCTGCCCGTTCCTCTTCCCGCTGCCCATCGCGGGGGAGACCTGGTACGAGCTGCGTCCGCCGCGCTGGCTGCGGTTCCGGACCGGCAAGGCCGTGGAGAACCGGTTGGTGTTCCCGGTGTTCCTGGTGCTCGGTGTGCTGCTGATCCCCGGTGTCTGGCCGCTGGTGACCGAGCTGGTGTCGGCCGTGTTCAGCGAGGCGACGGTGGAGGCGGAGTCGTAGCGCGCGGCCGGGGTCGGCGGGGTGGCCGGGGGATCGGTGGATGGGTGGATGGGTCGCCGGTGCGGCTGCGGCGCGTACGGTCACAGCTCTTCCGGCAACTTCGTCCCACAGGCCGGCGTGTCTGCCGTCTGCGTCGTCGTGTCGGCGGTTGTGGTCGCCGTGTCTGCCGTTCCGGTTGCCGTGTTTGCCGTTGTGGTCGCCGTGTCTGCCGTTCCGGTAGTCGTGTCTGTCGTTTTCGTCGCCGGGTGTGAAGGGTCCATTCGCGCCGTGGGGCTGTGGTTTGCGGTGGGGTTTCCGGTTGTGGTGGTTGCCTTGGTTGCTTGGGTGGTTGGGTTTCAGGCACGCCTGCGGCGCGCCGTGGGAAACTGCCGCTCCACGCATCACCTCTCATTGTATGATTGCTAGCGGCAGTTCCCCACGGAACGGGTTTCGTGGTCACGTTCCGTTGTTTCGCGCTTCACCCTTTCGGTCCGTGGTTTCCCGGTAGAATCGTTGGCATGGGGGAAAGTTCTATCGAGCGCGTTGTCGAGCTGGAGCGGGAGATTGCTCGGCTGCAGGCGTTGCAGGTGCGGGCTTTGGCGAGTATTCGGCGGCGCGGGACGATGCTGCGGATGTGGCGTCGGAAGTGGCGCTGGCGTTGGCGATTTCGGAGAATGCGGCCCGGATCAAAATCGGTTTGGCGCGCGATTTGGTGACCCGGCTGCCGGAAACGTTGGGTGCGTTGTCGCGGGGTGAGATTGATTTGTACAAGGCGTCGAAGGTGTCGGAACCGACAGCGGTCTTGTCTGATTCGCGGGCGCGCGAGGTGGCTGCGGCGGTTTCTGGGCGATTAGCGGGGCGGGATGCTTCGTCGATTCGGCGGATGGTGAATCGGGCGGTGCAGAAGGTGGATCCGGAGGGTGCTGTGGCGCGGGCGGAGGCGCGGCGGCGGGAGCGGCGGGTGGAGTTGCGGCACGGTGATGATGCGATGGCCACGCTGTCCGCCGAGCTGCCCGCCGAGGTGGCCTCGGCGGCGTATGCGCGGATCGACCGGTGTGCGCGGGCGCTGCGCAACGCCGGTGACCAGCGGACCATGGACCAGCTACGGGCCGACGTGTTCGCCGACCTGCTGCTCAGCGACCGGCCGTGTCATGACAACTGTGTAAGCCGCGGATGGACCAAGATCAGCTTGTCCGACGCGATCCAGAAAGGATCCATCTGTGACCGAGAACACACCTACTCAGGCTGGGGATTCCGCGGCCGGTAAGGCGCTCGCCGGCGCGTTGTCATCGGAGGCCCTTGATGCTTTGGTGAAAGACGCCTACGCCAATGGCGGCGCGTTGGGTGCCCAGGAATTGCTGAATCGCATGACCAAGGCCGTGCTGGAGCGCTCGCTGGAAACCGAGATGACACATCACCTCGGCTACGAGAAAGGCGACCCGGCCGGCGCCGGGAGTGGTAATTCACGCAATGGCAAGTCGACGAAAACGGTGTCCACGACGAACGGCCCGATCGAGGTCGCAGTGCCGCGGGATCGGAATGGCTCGTTCGAGCCCGCGATCGTGCCGAAACGCGCCCGACGTCTCGGCAACATCGACGAGGCGATCCTGTCACTGTATTCACGTGGCATGACCACCCGCGATATTGAATCCCACCTGCACGAAGTATACGGCGTGAACGCGTCGCGGGAATTGATTTCCAATGTCACCGAGGTCGTGGTCGACGAGATCGCACTCTGGCAATCCCGCCCGCTGGACGAGGTGTATCCCATCCTGTACGTGGACGGGCTGCGCCTGCGGATCAAGGACAAGGGCGTGGTCACCACCAAGGTCGGCTACTTGGCCCTCGGCGTAGACGTCGAGGGCCGCAAACACGCCCTCGGGCTCTGGATCGCCGACACCGAAGCCGCGAAGTTCTGGGCCAAGGTCCTCACCGACCTACGCAACCGCGGCGTGAAAGACATCGTGATCGCCTGCTGCGACGGACTGACCGGACTGCCCGACGCGATCCGCTCGGCGTTTCCCGACACCGTGATCCAAACCTGCGTGGTACACGTGATCCGCAACGCCATGCGCTTCATCTCCTACAGCGACCGCAAAAAGGTCGCCGCCGGAATGCGCGACATCTACACCGCCCCCACACTCGAGGCCGCCGAGATCGCACTGAAGAACTTCGACAAAGAATTCGGCACCCAATACCCCGCCGCCGTCCAGGTATGGCAACACGCCTGGAACGATTTCACCCCGTTCCTCGACTACCCACCCGAACTACGCCGGGTCATCTACACCACAAACCTCATCGAGAACATCAACTTCCAACTCCGCAAACTCACCAAGAACCGCGGACATTTCGACAGCGACGCCGCCGCAACGAAACTCCTCTACCTCGGACTACGCAACATCACCAGCCACCGAGGAGGACCATCAGGAACAGGCACATGGGGCTGGAAACAAGCACTCAACACCCTCGTCACCCTCTTCCCCAACCGCATACCACTCCACTAAGAGCATGTCTCATTTCGCGAGTTTCTTGAAGCAGGTGAGGGCTGCGGCGAGAGTGAGGAAGGCGCAGAAGTGGTTGGCGTAGCGCTCGTAGCGTATGGTCAATCGTCGGTATCCGAACAGCCACGCGATACATCGTTCGATGACCCAGCGGTGCTTGCCGAGTTTCTGGCTGGATTCGATGCCTTTGCGGGCGATGCGCACGGTGATTCCTTGCTTGCGTACCCAGTCTCGGAGTTCGGCCTGGTCGTAGGCTTTGTCGGCGTGGAGCTTGTCCGGCTTGCGCCGGCGGGGCCCCCGCCGGGAGTTCACGGCGGGGATGGCCAGAATCAGCGGTTTGAGGGCGTGCGCGTCGTTGGTGTTCGCGGCCGAGATCGCGACCGCCAGCGGCAGTCCCGCCCGGTCGGACAGTGCATGGATCTTCGAGCCGGGTTTCCCGCGGTCCACAGGACTGGGACCGGTCAGAGATCCCCCCTTTTGGCCCTGACGGAGGCTCCGTCCAGGACCGCGCGGGACCAGTCGATCATTCCCTGGCTGCCGAGTTCATCGAGTACCGCGCGATGCAACCTGCGCCATAATCCGGCTTTCGTCCACTCGGTGAAGCGACGATGCGCGGTCGGGACCTTCACTCCGAAGCTGGGTGGCAGGTGTCGCCAAGCGCACCCGCTTGTCAGCACGAACACGATCGCGGTGAACACAGCACGATCATCCACGCGCGACCGTCCGCCTCCCTGCGGACGAACCTGATGCGCAGGGACCAGCGGTTCGACCAGTGCCCACAGCTCATCAGGCACCAACCGCCGCGACAACTCATCAACCACGAACCAAGATCATGCCCGCAACCCAACCAAGATCCAAACGAGACACGCTCTAAGATAAGAAACACATCATCCGTGGCTTACACGGAAATCATGACAGTGCCCAGCGACCACCCAGGTGGTGGCTCACCGAAGGCCGAGATCTTCATCCACATCGACTTCGCCACCCTGACCGGTTTGTCGGGCAACCCGGCCGAGCTCGCCGGGCACGGGCCGCTGCCCACGTCGATCGCGCGGGCGATCGCGTTCGACCCGAACTCGACCTGGTGGCGGATTATCACCGACCCGCAGACGGGCGCGCCTGTCGATGTCGGCCGCACCCGCTACCGGCCACCGGCCGTCACCGCCGACCATGTCAAGATCCGCGACCGGGAATGCCGGTTCCCCACCTGCCACCGCCCGGCCCACGACACCGATCTGGACCACGTCGTCCCGTACCAGCGCAACGGCGAGACCAACACCGCCAACCTGATCGGCCTCTGCCGACGCCACCACCGCACCAAACACACCCCCGGCTGGCACTTCGACCTCACCGAGGCCGGCAGCCTGCACATCACCACCCCGACCGGCCACACCTACTGGGCGGCCTAGCGGCTGACCACGGCCAGACGGTGACCACAGCCACCGGGCTGCCGTAACGGTCGACTGGCACGGAACGCCGCTACGCCCGCGGTAGCGAACCGCACTTCCGACACCCACCGGCCGCGGTAGCACTCTGCTGCCACTGCCCCTCCGCCGACCGGCCGCGGTAGCCTCGCTTTCCCGGTACACCCTCCGCCGACCGGGCCCGTAGCGCTCTGCTGCCGCTGCCCTCCCGCCCTGGCCGCGGTAGCGCCCGCTCTCCCGATACAACCCTGCGCGCGCCCTGGCCGCGGCAGCCCTCGCTCTCCCGACACCCCCTGCGCGCCCTGGCCGCGGCAGCGCCGGCTCCGCCGACGACCTCCACCCAGCGCCCGGCGGCCGTCACCTGAGCCGGCCACCCGCGCCCGGGCGTACACCACCTCAGGCGAACACGTGCTCCGGGTGGGGGTGGCTGAGGAAGTCGTGGTGCGAGATCTCCCAGCCGTAGGCGCCCGCGTACTGGAACTCCACCACGTCGCCTGCCCGGATGCGCTCGACGACCACATCGCGGGCCAGCACGTCCTTCGGAGTGCACAGCTCGCCCACGATCGTCACCGGTACGCCCGCCACCTCCGGCCGCGGCAACCCGGCGGGCCACGCCTCCACCGGCCGCACGCGGAACGGGTGGCTGTGCTGCCACGACACCGGCAGCCGGAAGTGGTGCGTACCGCCACGCACGAGCACGTAGTGGACACCGTGGTTGCGCTTGACGTCGAGCACCTCGGTCTCGTACGTCCCGCACGCTGCGACCAGGAAGCGCCCGCACTCGAAGTCGATCTCCCGCCAGTGCGCGGGGAAGGTGTCGACAAGGCGACCCAGGCCCTCGGTGAACGCGGGCCAGTCGAACTGGGCGTCCAGGTCGGCGTAGTTCACGCCGATGCCGCCGCCGACGTTGACGACCTCGCAGCGCAGGCCGAACCGCTCCTCCCAGCCCGTCACCTTGTCCCGGTAGAGCGCCAGCATCTCCAGGTGTGCGCCGGGCGAGAGGTTGTTGGACAACGAATGCAGGTGGAATCCGGCCAGCCGGACGCCGGGCAGTCCCCGCGCCGCGCGGACCGCCTCGGGCAGCGCCGGCTCCTCGATGCCGAACTGCGTCGGCCGCCCGGCCATGGCGAGTGTGGCGGGAGGGAACGGACCCGCGAGGTTGACGCGCAGCAGCACATCCGCCCTACACCCGAGGGAGGTCGCCACCGCGGAGATCTGGTGCAGCTCCAGCACGCTTTCCACGTGCAACCGCTCGACACCGCACCGCAACGCGTGCTCGATCTCGCCCGGCGTCTTCGCGGGACCGCCGAACAGCACCGGCACGTCGTCGGCCACGGCGCGCGCCTTCGTCAGCTCACCGCCCGAGGCCACCTCGAAACCGGCCACCAGCGGTGCGAGCGTGCGCAGGATCTCGGGTGCGCTGTTGGCCTTCATGGCGTAGAACATGCGGCACCGCTCGGGCAGCGCGGCCACGACCTTGCCGACGTGCGTGGTCAGTTCGCCGAGGTCGTAGGTGTACCGGCAGACGGGCTCGCGTGCGCTCACTGGTGCGCCAGGGGGTTGGGGACGGTGTGCAGCCGCAGTTCCGTGTCCGGCAACAACCTGCGCATCGTCAGCTTTTCCACGGCCACGGTCGGCTTGAACACGTCGTAACGGGGGTCCGGGAAGCGAGCCAGGTGCTTGCGGACGGCGTCGCGCACGATGGCCCAGAACGCACGCTCGTCGAACCCGTACGCGTCGTCCAGGAAGATCGCCAGCTCGCCGATGTTGACGAAGAGGAACGCGTCGAGCATGAAGTCGGCGACCAGGTCCGGGTCGTCGGTCTCGAGAAACGAGTTCCGGTTCTGGTGGTACGACGGCGTGGACCGCAACGGCGGGCACCGGTCCGGGTCGGTCAGCCGGGCGCGGGAGAAGCGCACGCCGTCGTGGAAGTCGCGCAGTGCGACCCGGGTCGGCTCGCCGTCGCGGTGCAGCAGCACCATGTTCTGCGCATGCGATTCCAGCGCGATGCCGTGACTGCACAGCAGGTGCACCACCGGCACGACGGCGACCTCCGCCAGTCGCCGCACCCACGCGGCAATGCCGCGGACGCGAACCCATCCGTCGATGAGTGGCGTCCCGTCGGTCTCGCGGGCGGTCAGCCCGGTGAACGGCACGGCCGCCTCGCCGGGGTCGAGATGGTCGTGCAGACTTTCCCGCCAGATGCACGCGAGTGTTCCGTAGGTGTCGTCCCGCAGCAGCGCGGTCTCCGCGTGTGGGGTGACCGCCGTGCCCATCACCTCGCCGAGCAGCACGGTCCGCGCCTCGTCGCGCAGGTACGGGTCGCTGCTCGCCACCGCCTTGAGCCAGTCCGACACCAACGGCGCGTTGTGGACGGTGTGCGGAGCGAGCACCCGGCTGGTCGAGGTGTTCACCAGCGATAGTGCGAGTTTCAAATACGGCCGGTCCGGACGGTCCACACAGGCCAGGGTGCGGATCGACTGCTGTGCGCGGAACCGGTCCGGGTCCTCGCCGAGCACCACCAAGTTTCCGGACGCGAGCTCGTCGGCGAACGCACGCGCGACGTGCCGGCTCCACTGCCACGGGTGCACCGGAACGAGCGTGCAGTCCGGGGATAGGCCGGCGAGCGCACCGGGTACTTGATCGGCCAGGAAACCGTTCTCCTGCACCGACTCCGAGGTGGTGACCTCCGTGATTCGCCGGTGAGCGGCAAGCCACAGTGGACGGACATCGCGCGCGAACTCGGGACCGTAAGCGACGTTGTCATCGGTGCCGAAGCCGATCCGCGACTTGTACGCGGGGTGGTAGCGGTGGCCGTCGGTGATGGCCGATTCGAGCGTGTCGAAGTCGGCGTCCGCGAGCCGGGTCGTCCGGTGGTGCTGGGCGAGTGCGTCTTTGAGGAACGTCTCCTCGAGCTCGCGCGCGAACCGGGTCAGGTGCTCCGGGTCGGCGTCGAGCCGGTCGCGGACCTCCTCGAGGAAGAGGCTGATCGACCGTGGTTCCTCGCCGTCTCGGAGCACCTCGTCGACCGTCACGCGGGAGAACGTGTACCGGCGGCGGGCGCTGTAGGTGTAGCGAACACCGTCCGAGGTCACGATGCTGGAGTCGCCGTCGGTGCGGATCGCGTCCTCGTAGAGCAGCGAGCCCAGCAACTGGCGAAACAGCCGCCGCCGCACGTCGACGGCGCTTGGTGCGCTCAGTGCCTGTTGGACGGTGAGGGCGTCGGTCATGGCAACTCCCGCAACGGGTTGGGGATGTCGACGAACAGGGGGTGCTCACCGCGGCCGGTGAAGCGGCTGACGAGGTTGGCCTTGGCGGGCAGCGTCGGGCAGTCCAGCAGGTCGGCCGCCTCCGGCCTGCCGGACAGCTCTTCGCGTGCCACCGTCCACAGTAGCCGCTCGCCCGCGTCGGTGTACCGGCCGAGCACATGGATGACGTGGGCCAGCTGGTTGGTGAACGCGTGGTAGCGCAGCCGCAACCAGGCTTCCGCGTCGTCGTAGAGCGCGGGACTGTCGGCGGGAAGCTCGCCGTGCCGCACCCGTGACCGGCTGATCGCCACGCCTTCCAGGTCGCGCACGAGAAACCGCACCGGCCTGCCGCCGTCCAGGCACAGCAAGGAGTTCTGTACGTGTGCCTCGAAACTGACCCCGTCGACGGCGAAGGCCGACAGCAGTGGCCGGTGCGCGATCGTGACGAAACACCGCAGCCACTCGACGACGTCACCGGCCTGCCGGACGCACCGCACGAGCTCGTCGGGATCATCAAGCAGTCCGGCCAGCACCCGCGGGGCCGGACCGTCGCCGGCAGCGGGGTTCTCCCGGTACAGCACGTTGAGCTCGGCGGCGAGGTCGTCGCCGATGACG
Source organism: Prauserella oleivorans (assembly GCF_042685745.1). Classification (NCBI taxonomy): domain Bacteria; kingdom Bacillati; phylum Actinomycetota; class Actinomycetes; order Pseudonocardiales; family Pseudonocardiaceae; genus Prauserella; species Prauserella oleivorans. Next base: position 1,507,033 of record NZ_JBHUNT010000001.1, read on the forward strand.
GCGGGATCGACCACGCGGTATCCGGTTTCCCGCACGACACCGAACCCGTCCTGCGGCGGCAGGTGAGCCACGACCGCCGCCGCGTCCATGGCGCGCGCGAGGTGCTCCAGCGGGGTGTTGCGGACGAAGTTGGTGATGCGGACGTGCAGCGGCAGCTTCCACGACGTCGCATGGTCCGAGGCGCACACCGTACGGACCGACGACGTCGGGTACACCCGTGGGCCGAGGGCACCGAGCGAGATGAGCCCGCCCTCGTCGGCGAGCTTGCGCACCATCGGGTTGCGCAGCAGGTACCGGGCCTGCCACGGATGCGCAGGGAGCGGCGCATACCCGCTGGGCGTGGCGGCGAGCACCTCCTCCGGATCCCACTCACCGCACCCGCGCTGGATCACCAGCTCGCGAGCCACCGCGAAGTAGTGCGGCACGAACGTCACGCCGAGCTCCGGGGCGAAGGAGTCCAGATCGCACTCGCTGAACCCCTCGCTGCTCTTCGGAGTCGGATGGAACGGATGTCCGAAAAGGATGTTCTGTTCGGAATGCCGGGTGAGATCGCCGGACGGCGCCCGGCGTCCACGGGCCAGGAACCGGGCCGTGTGCGCGACACTGCCCTCGATCTGGGCGCCGAGCGTCGCGGCTGCGCGGTGTCCCGTGCTCGCCTCCAGTTCGGCCAGCACTGCCGCGGTCAGCTCGTCCGGCAGGTCGCCGTAGTCGTGGTGGCCGGACGGCGAGACATACACGACCTCGACCGGCAGTGTCCCGCCCGTCGCAGGCAGCGGCACCGCGAACGGGCCCAGTGGTACGTCGTACACGCCCGTCTCGCGGAGGTAGGCGTTGAGCAGCCTGCGCCCGGCGGCGTGGCGCGCGACGTCCGGCGCGGTCACGAGGCCAGCGGATTCGGCACCGTCCCCGTGCTCGCCGGCATGCTCGCGTCGTTCGACCTGCCCGAGCGCAGCAGTGGCCCCAGCACCTGCCTGCTCGGCCACGTCGGCGCCTCCAGCAACAGCCGCCGGACCAGCGGCGGCGGTTCGAGCCGGTCGAGGCAGTCGGTCAACGCTGCGCGAAGCTGGTTCCACAGGACGTTCTCCGTGATGCTGTAGTGCCGGGTCAGGGCATCGGCGATGCCGTAGAGGTTCACCTGGAAGCCCAGTGTCTGCAAGAAGCCGACCAGCGCACCAGGGTCGTCGAGCCGTAACGACTGCCGCACTCCCGGTTTGACGCGGTAACCGGGTTCGGGGATCCCGGCCGCGGCCAGCCACCCTGGGCAGTACCGGACCGCGTCGTGGTCGCGCAGCACGAACCGGCGACCGCTGCGGGCCACGTTCTGTCCGTGGAGTTCGGGGAGCACGCCGTGGCGCAGGAAGCCGATCGCCATGGCGCAAAAGTCGTCCGCCAGCGCGCGGAAGAACGGCACCGGATCGACGGGCCGCATCCGGTACCACTCCTCGGCGGCCAGCGCACCGAGCGGCACCGCGTCGGGCACCTCGGGCGGGTAGCTGCGGACCTGCGCGGCGAGCAGGCCGGGCCGGTCGGCGAACTCGTCACCTGCCCAGCCGCACCAGGTCCGTTCGTCACAGACCGTCACGAGCGCGGCCAGGTCGGCATCGCGCGTGAGCACCTGTCGCAGGAGCCGTTCGCCGCGTTCGCCGTTGTCGAGGTAGCGGGGCGGCAGCAGCCGTGCGGAGCCGAGTGTGTTGACGCCCAACGGCAGCTTGACGTGCCGGGCGGGGTCGGCCGAGACGAGGGTGCGCAGCGACGAGGTCGGGCGGAACCTGCCGACTCCCAGCGCGACCGGCCGGATCGCGCCGTTGTCGATCTCGGCCGCGAACTCCCGGCGCAGCACGCAGTCGTAGTGCCACGGATGCACCGGCACCAGCGTGTAGCCGGCGGGCAGCCCAGCCTGCAGGCGGTCGTGGTCGCCGGGCTCCAGCAGCAGTGCCGCCGGCTCCCGGGAACCTGAGCCGAACCGCAGGCAGTCGGTGTGCACGGCGAGCCAGTCGAGCCCGAGCGGGTCGCGGCGGTGCGGTCCATACCTGGCGACCTCGGCCACGGTCCAGCCGACGACGGCGCGGGCGGTCGGGTGGAACGGGCGGTTGCGGCGGGCTGCCATCCGTTCCCCGTCGGCCTCGCCGTCGGTGAGCACGCCGGCGTGCGCGACGGCGGTGGCCAGGTCCTGAGCCACCTGCTGCACGGCGGGCTCGTCGGCCGCGACGAGCCGGATCAGCTCGTCCGGGCCGATCTCGCGTGTGCCGTGCAGCACCGGACCGTCCGCGTACCGCCACGGCTGGAGCTTCCCGCCGGGCCGCACCCGCAGCCGGATGTCGCCGACCCGGTACCACTCCCCGTCGTGTTCCCCGTCGGCGAATCCGAACAGCCGCTCCTGGATCAGCGCGTCCACGAGGTCGCGCATCACCAGGTTCAGTACAGGCTCAGCCATGTGCCGACACCCTGTGCCTTGGCGCGCTGGTAGACCTCGGCGGCGCAGGCGATGTCCTCCACGGCCATCCCCATCGGGTTGAGCAGGATGATCTCGTCGTCGGTCTCACGGCCGGGCCGGGTACCCGCGAGCACCTCGCCGAGCTCGGCGTGCAGCCGCTCGCGGGAGAAGGACCCCTCCAGCACGAGTTGGTTGATGATCTTCTTCTCGCGGTTGCTCTGGTCCCAGTCGTCCACGATCACCTTGTCGGCGCCGAGGAACACGTCCTTGTGGGTGTCCATGATGGACACATTGGCGAGGAACGTGCCGGGCTTGAGCCAGGAGAACTCGATGTAGGGCCGGTCGGTGACCGTGCACGGGACGACGACGTCGCCGGCGCGCACGGCGTCCTCCGCGCTCGGGGCCACGCGCACCCGGTCGCCGATCCGCTCGGCGAGTGCCTGTGCGGCCTCGGGGCGCACATCGTAGGCGTGCACGGTGCGGATCTGCGGGAACTGCTCCAGCAGCGCGGTGATCTGGGTGCGGCCGATGACGCCGCAGCCGATCAGCGCCACGTCGGTGAAGTCGCGCCGTGCCAGGTGGCGGACGGCCAGGCAGGTCACGGCGGCCGTGCGCCACGCGCTGATGAGGCTGCCCTCGAGGATCGCCACCGGATAGTTGGTGGCCGGGTCGTTGAGTACGATGATCGCGCTGGCGCGTTCCCTGCCGTGCTCGGGATTGTCGTGCTTGCTGCCGATCCACTTCAGACCGGACATCCCGGGATCGCCGACGTAGGCGGGCATGGCGATGATGCGGTCGGCGATGTGGCCCTCGCCCACCCGCAGGTACGGCTTGAGCGGCTGCGCCGTCCTGCCCTCGGCGTGTGCGACGAGCGCCTTGTGCAGGGCGGCCACGTACAGTTCGGAGTGGTCGCCACCCACGGTCGCGACGTCGCCGCGGGTCAGGTAGAGCATCCGGGGTTCGGCTTCGGACACGAGCGGTCTCCTAGTCATCGGTCTCGCGGTCACGGCGCGCGCGGGCGGCGGCCAGCCAGTCGTCGTCGTACACGAGGTCGAGGTAGCGATCGCCCCGGTCGGGGAAGATCGCCACGACCCGGCAGGGCCTGGGCAGCACCGGCAGCGTACGCCGGATCGCGGCCACCACCGAGCCGGTCGACCCGCCCGCGAAGATGCCCTCCGCGGCGAGCAGCTCGCGGCAGCCGAGCGCGGCGTCGACGTCGTCGACGTACACCACCTGGTCGATTTCCTCCGGGCGGCACAGCTCGGGTACCCGGCTGGACCCGATACCCGGGATGTCGCGGCGGCCCGGACGGCCTCCGAAGATCACCGAGCCGACCGCGTCGACGGCGACCACCCGCAGGTCCGGGAACCGTTCGCGCAGCCTGCGCGCACAGCCGAGCACACTGCCGGTGGTGCTGACCGCGCCGAAAAGCACCGTGGGCGGCTCGGCGAGTTGCTCGGCCAGCTCGGCACCGGTGCCGTGGTAGTAGGCCTGCCAGTTGCGGTCGTTGGCGTATTGGTTGATCCAGACGGCGCCGGGCATCCCGGCGAGCAGCTCGTGCACCCGGCGGATGCGGCTGAGCAAGTAGCCGCCCGCCTCGTCCACTTCATCGACCACGTGCACGTCGGCGCCGAGGTGGCGCAGCAGAGCGAGGTTCGCGGTGGTCGTCTTGGGGTCCACGACACAGGTGAACCGCAGGCCGTGCACGCGGGCGGCCATGGCCAGTGCGATACCGAAGTTGCCCGAGCTGCTCTCGACCAGCGTGCCACCGGCCGGGATGGTGCCGTCGCGCAGTCCGCTCTCCACGATGTAGCGGGCCGAGCGGTCTTTCATGCTGCCGCCGGGGTTCATCAGCTCCAGCTTGGCCACGACCTCGACCCCGGGGTCGGGGAAGAGCCGGCGCAGCGCGACGACCGGCGTGTTGCCGACGCAGTCACAAATGGATTCGCCGACGCGGGATTCACTGGCGGACTTGACCACGGGTGCAGCGGCGGTCACGGGACTCCTCGGTTCGACGGCCGGAACCTGTTAGGAAAGTCTTACCTTACCCGCGTTGTCACTTTCGAGAAGGGTGACAGCACTGACCGTTACCGACCGTGGTCGTGAACCCGGATCCCGTCGAAGGCGATCTTGGCGACGGCGTCGGCGAGGTCGGTGTCGCCGCGACCCGGCCGGTACCACTCGATGAGGGAGTTGACCATGCCGAAGACGAGCCGGGCGGTGACGGCCGGATCGACGTCGGGCCGGATGTCACCCTCCTTTTCGGCCTCGGCGACCAGGTCGGCGACGATCCGGTCGAACTCCCGCCGCCGCGCCAGCGCGGCGCGCTCCACCTTCGTGTTCCCGCGGACGCGCAGCAGCAGCGTGACGAACGGCAGCCGGTCGACCAGCACGGCGACACTGCCCCGGACGAGGAACTCGAGCCGGTCGACGGCCCTGCCCTCCACGGTCTCCAGCTTGGCGGCCAGCTCGAACAGTCCGTCCAGCGCGCGGTTGACCGCGAGCCGCAGGAGCTCGTCCTTGCTCGGCACGTGGTGGTAGATGGCCGACTTGGTGATGCCGAGCTTGCGGGCGAGGTCCTCCATGCTGGTGCCGTCGTACCCGCGCTCGTTGAACAGCTTGACCGCGACCCGCAGTACCGATTCCAGGTCGTAGCCCGGCCTGCCTCGGCGGCCGGGTCGGGACTGGGGCCGATCGTTCATACCCGCAGTATCTCAACTGTGTCGCCGGTCGATCACCCGGCGCATCTTGCCCATCGACCGTTCGAGGGTGTCGGGATCCTCGACGGCGACGTCGACTCCCACGCCGATGCCGTCGCGCACCCGCGCCCGGATCTCGGCCGCCGCGGCGGCGCGCACCTCCGGCCCGGCGCCCGGGTCGGCCTCCACGTGCACGGTGAGCTTGTCAAGACGGTCCTGTTTGGACAACTCGAGTTGGAAGTGCGGCGAGAGGCCGGGGATGCGCAGCACGATCTCCTCGATCTGTGTGGGGAAGAGGTTCACCCCGCGCAGGATGATCATGTCGTCGGAGCGTCCGGTGACCTTCTCCATCCGCCGGTGTGCGGGCCGGGCCGTTCCGGGACGCAACCGCGTGAGGTCCCGGGTGCGGTACCGGATGAGCGGCAGCGCCTGCTTGGTCAGTGACGTGAAGACGAGCTCGCCGTGCTCCCCGTCGGCCAGCACCGACTCGTCGAACGGGTCGATGATCTCGGGCAGGAAGTGGTCCTCCCAGACGTGCAGGCCGTCCTTGGTCTCCACGCATTCCTGGGCGACGCCGGGGCCCATGACCTCCGACAGCCCGTAGATGTCGACGGCGTCGATGGCCAGCCGCTCTTCGATCTCGGACCGCATCTGCTCGGTCCACGGCTCGGCGCCGAGGATCCCGACCCGCAGGGACGACGAGCGCGGGTCGATGCCCTGCCGCTCGAACTCGTCGAGCAACGTGAGCAGATACGACGGCGTCACCATGATGACGCCGGGCCGCAGGTCGGTGATGAGCTGGACCTGCCGGGCCGTCATGCCGCCGGACGCCGGCACCACCGTGCAGCCGAGCTTCTCGGCGCCGTAGTGCGCGCCGAGCCCGCCGGTGAACAGGCCGTAGCCGTACGCCACGTGCACCAGGTCGCCCGGGCGCCCGCCGGCCGCCCGGATGGAGCGCGCCACGAGCATCGACCAGTTGTCGAGGTCGGCCTCGGTGTAGCCGACGACGGTCGGCTTGCCGGTGGTGCCGCTCGACGCGTGCAGTCGCCGGACCTGCTCGCGCGGTACGGCGAACATGCCGAACGGGTAGTTGTCGCGCAGGTCCTGTTTGGTGGTGAACGGGAACTTCGCGAGGTCGTCGAGCGTGCGGCAGTCGTCCGGATGCACCCCGGCGGCCGTGAATTTATCGCGGTAGAACGGGACGTTGTCGTAGGCGTGCCGCAGTGTCCACTGCAGACGCTCCAGTTGCAGGTGCCGCAGTTCGTCGATGCTCAGGCGTTCGGCGGTGTCGAGCGGCTCGGTGGTGTGCGTCATGAGGCGTCCTTGGCTATGACTCGGCTGCGGCCCCGGAACTCGGCGATCACCGTGTGGCCGCCGGGGTCCTCGCGATACACGGTGACGTCGTAGATCCCGTTGCGGCCGTAGCAGGTGCGTTCCTCGGCGGCGGCGACGAGCAGGTCGCCGAGCCGCGCCGGGGCTACGAACGTGATGTCCGCTCCCGCCGCGACCGTCACGGGTCCATGGCTGTTGCAGGCGCAGGCGAACGCGGTGTCGGCCAGCAGGAACACGTAGCCGCCGTGGGCGATGTCGTGCCCGTTCACCATGTCGGCGGTGACCCGCATGGTCGCGATGGCCTTGCCGTCGGTCGCCTCGATGAGCTCGATGCCGAGCGTCCGCGACGCCTGGTCGGAGTCCATCATCTCGTAAGCAGCATTGCTCGTCACCGGTCACCGCCTTTGCCAAACTGACCGAATGGACGGTTAATGGTGAAGGTGCCGGATCGGCGTTGTCAAGGCGTTGTGCGCTGCGGTTCGTGCGCCTACTATTACTGAACGAGCGGTAGGTTATTCGACGAGGAGGTCGCTACCGATGGCACTGCTGCCCAGCTATGTCGCAGGCGAATGGCGCACCCCCTCCGGTGAGGGTGTGCCGGTGCGCGATGCCGTGACCGGCGACGAGGTCGCCCGGATCTCGGCCGACGGCATCGACCGCGCCGCGGCGCTCGACTACGGCCGCACGGTCGGCGGCCCGGCGTTGCGGGAGCTGACCTTCCACCAGCGGGCGGCACTGCTCAAGGCACTGGCCTCCCACCTGCGCGAACACCGCGACGAGCTGTACGCCCTCTCCGCGAAGACCGGTGCGACGCTCGGCGACGCGAAGTTCGACGTCGACGGCGGCATCGGCGTGCTGTTCGCCTACGCGAGCAAGGGCAGGCGCGAGCTTCCCGCGGGCAACGTCTACGTCGACGGCGGCGTCGAGCAGCTCGGCAAGGGCGGCACGTTCCTCGGCACGCACATCGCGACCCCGTTGCGGGGCGTGGCCGTGCAGATCAACGCGTTCAACTTCCCGGTGTGGGGTCCGCTGGAGAAGTTCGCGCCGGCGTTCCTCGCCGGGGTGCCGAGCCTGGTCAAGCCGGCGAGCCAGACCGCGTACCTGACCCACAAGCTGGTCGAGCTGATGGCCGGTTCCGGTCTGCTGCCGGACGGGGCGATCCAGCTGTTGTGCGGCGGCGCGGGGGACCTGCTCGACCACGTGACACCGCAGGACCTGGTGTCGTTCACCGGTTCGGCGGCGACGGCGGCCCGGCTGCGGGCGCACCCGGCGGTGGTGCGGCACTCGGTGCGGTTCAACGCCGAGGCCGACTCGCTGAACTGCTCGATCCTCGGCCCCGCCGCGACGCCCGGCACGGCGGAGTTCGACCTCTACGTCAAGCAACTGGTCACCGAGATGACCGTGAAGGCGGGGCAGAAGTGCACGGCCATCAGGCGGGCGTTCGTGCCCGCCGAGCTGATGGACGACGTCGCGCAGGCCGTGAGCGAACGGCTCGCGAAGGTGACGGTCGGCAACCCCGCGAACCCGGACGTGCGCATGGGGGCGCTCGCGAGCCTGGAGCAGCGCGAGGAGGTACGCCGCTCGCTCAAGGCGCTGCTGGCCACCGGGCGGGTCGTGTTCGGTGACCCGGAACGGGTGGACGTCGTGGACGCCGATGCCCAGCGTGGCGCGTTCGTCTCACCGGTGCTGCTGCGTGCCGACGACCCGGCCCGCGCGGAGCCGCACGAGGTGGAGGCGTTCGGGCCGGTGTCCACGCTCATGCCGTACACGTCGGTGGAGCAGGTGGTCGAGCTCGCCGCGCGTGGTCAGGGCAGCCTGGCCGGTTCGGTCGTTACCGGCGACGCCGACTTCGCCCGGGACGTCGTGCTCGGTGTCGCGCCGTGGCACGGCAGGCTGCTGGTGCTCGACGCCGACGACGCCAAGGAGTCGACCGGGCACGGGTCACCGCTGCCGGGACTCCTGCACGGTGGGCCCGGCCGCGCAGGCGGTGGCGAGGAGCTCGGCGGCATCCGCGGGGTGCTGCACCACATGCAGCGCACCGCCGTGCAGGCGAGCCCCAAGGCGCTGGCGGCCGTCACGGACCGGTGGGTGCCCGGCGCGCCGAGGAGCGAAGGCGAGCACCCGTTCCGCAAGTCGCTGGCAGAGTTGCGGATCGGCGACAGCGTGGTCGCCGGTCCGCGCACGGTGACGGACGAGGACGTCGCGCACTTCGCCGAGTTCACCGGCGACACCTTCTACGCCCACACCGATCCCGGCGCGGCGGCCGCGAACCCGCTGTTCGGCGGGATCGTCGCCCACGGCTACCTCGTGGTGTCGTTCGCGGCGGGGCTGTTCGTCTCGCCCGAGCCGGGCCCGGTGCTGGCGAACTACGGCCTGGAGAACCTGCGGTTCCTCACGCCCGTCAAGCCCGGTGACGCGCTGACCGTGACGTTGACGTGCAAGCAGATCACACCACGCGCCGGCGCCGACTACGGCGAGGTGCGGTGGGACACGGATGTGACCAATCAGGACGGTGAGTCGGTGGCGAAGTACGACGTGCTCACACTCGTTGCGAAGGAGCGGGTCCGATGACCACGATGGCTCCGTCGCTGGAGCAGCATTTCCGCCGGACGATCGCCCACGATCAGCGGATCGAGCCGCGGGACTGGGTGCCGGAGGCGTATCGAGCGACGATGATCCGGATGATCGCGCAGCACGCGCACTCCGAGATCATCGGGATGCAGCCGGAGGGCAACTGGATCACGCGGGCGCCGTCGTTGCGGCGCAAGGCGATCCTGCTGGCGAAGGTGCAGGACGAGGCCGGGCACGGACTGTATCTGTACTCGGCGGCCGAGACGCTCGGCGCGGACCGGGCCGAGCTGACCGAGAAGCTGATCTCCGGCAAGCAGAAGTACTCCTCGATCTTCAACTACCCGACGCTCACCTTCGCCGACGTCGGGGTGATCGGCTGGCTGGTGGACGGTGCGGCGATCTGCAACCAGGTGCCGTTGTGCCGCAGCAGTTACGGGCCCTACGCGCGGGCGATGATCCGCATCTGCAAGGAGGAGTCGTTCCATCAGCGGCAGGGTTACGAGCTGTTGATGACGATGATGAAGGGCACCCGGGAGCAGCGGGAGATGGTGCAGGACGCGACCGACCGCTGGTGGTGGCCGTCGCTGATGATGTTCGGCCCGCCGGATGCCGATTCCTCGCACACCGAGCAGTCGATGCGGTGGAAGATCAAGCGGCACACCAACGACGAGCTGCGGCAGCGCTTTGTCGACATGACGGTGCCGCAGGCCGAGGCGCTCGGGGTCACGCTGCCCGATCCGGACCTGCGCTGGAACGCCGAGCGCGGGCACTACGACTTCGGCGAGATCGACTGGTCGGAGTTCAAACAGGTCGTGTCCGGCAACGGCCCGTGCAACGCGCAGCGGATCGCCCACCGCCGCGCGGCACACGAGGACGGGGCCTGGGTCCGCGAGGCGGCTGCCGCACACGCGGCGAAGCTGGAGAGGAGGCGTCGTGAGCGCTAAGGCCGAATGGCCGCTGTACGAGGTGTTCGTGCGCAGCAAGCGTGGCCTCAACCATGTGCACGTCGGCTCGCTGCACGCCGCCGACGACGAAATGGCCCTGCACCACGCGCGCGACCTCTACACGCGGCGCAACGAGGGTGTGAGCATCTGGGTGGTGAAGGCCTCCGACATCACCGCGTCCAGCCCGGACGAGAAGGACCCGTTCTTCGCGCCGGCGGCCGACAAGGTGTATCGCCACCCGACGTTCTACGACATCCCCGGCAACGTTCCCCACATGTGAGCCGATCATGTCCTTCGACAACGCCTACGAGGCGATCACCGAGGAGAACGACGCGCGCTGGGCGTTCGGCACCGGGTTCACCGACCCGCTCGCCGGCGTCGACCGCAGCGTTCCGTCCGGTGTGGACGTCGCCGACCTCGAGCTGTACTGCCTGATGCTCGGCGACGACGCACTCGTGTTCTCGCACCGTCTGCAGGAGTGGTGCACGCGGGCGCCGGAGCTGGAGGACGAGGTCGCGATCGCCAACATCGCGCTCGACCTGCTCGGCCAGGCGCGGCTGCTGCTCGCGAGGGCCGGGCAGCGCAGCGAGGACGCCTACGCGTTCTTCCGCCCCGAGCACGAGTTCCGCAACGTACGGCTCGCCGAGCTGCCACGCGGCGACTTCGGGGAGCTCGTCGCGCGGCTGCTCGTCTTCTCGACGTGGCGGCTCGCGCTGCTGCACCGGCTCGTCGAGTCGCGCGACCCGGTGCTGTCGGCCATCGGGCTGAAGGGCGTCAAGGAGATCACCTACCACCGCGACTACGCAGCACAGTGGACAGTGCGGCTCGGCGACGGTACGGCCTACTCGCGGCAGCGGATGCGGGCCGGGCTCGCCACCGTGTGGCCGTACGTCGGGGAGTTGTTCGTCCCGAACGACGTGGAGCTGCGCCTGGCAGCGGCCGGAGTCGCGGTGGATCCGGCCACCGTGCGGGCGGAGTTCGACGACGTCATCGGCCAGGTGCTGCGGGCAGCGACGGTGGAGGTGCCAGACGTGCCGGCGAATCCCGGGGTGTCGGGCAGGTTCGGTCGCGACGGTGTGCACACCGAGGCCATGGGCTATCTGCTGGCCGAGCTGCAGAGCGTCGCCCGCGCGCATCCGGAGGCGACATGGTGAGCGCGCGTGCCGTCGCCGAGCGAGTGACCGACCCGGAACTGCCGATGCTGACGCTGGCCGATCTCGGTGTGTTGCGGGACGTATCCGAGCAGGGCGGCAAGGTGGTCGTCGAGATCACGCCCACCTACAGCGGCTGCCCGGCGCTGACGGAGATGCGGGCCGACCTCGTCGACGCGCTGGCCCGCGCCGGCTACCGCGACGTCGAGGTCCGCACGGTGCTCGCGCCCGCGTGGACCACCGACTGGATCACCGAGCGCGGCAGGCGCAAGCTCGCCGAGGCCGGCATCGCGCCACCGGACACGGCACCCCGACCCGGCGGGCCGGTCCCGCTCACGCTCGGTCCGCCGGTGCGGAGCGTGCCGTGCCCGCGCTGCGGGTCGGCCGACACCGAGGAACTGTCGCGGTTCGGCGCCACGGCCTGCCGTTCGCTGCACCGCTGCCGGGACTGCGCGGAGCCGTTCGAGCACGTGAAGGAGATCTAGCCGATGACCACCGCACCCGCGCGGCTCCGCTCGCGGACGACGTTTCGCACGCTGACCGTCGCGAGCGTCAAACGTCTGTGCCCGGATACGGTGGCCGTGACGTTCGACGTGCCGCGCGACCTCGCGGAGGAGTACGCCTTCCGGCCCGGGCAGTCGCTGACGCTGCGGCGCACCATCGACGGCGTCGAGCACCGGCGTTCGTACTCCATCTGCGCCCCGGCGGGTGCGCCGCTGCGCATCGGCGTGCGCGAGATCCCCGACGGCCTGTTCTCCCGATGGCTCGTGCACGACGTCCGCGCGGGCGACGAGATCGAGGTGGGCACGCCGACCGGAACGTTCACCCCGGACCTGGGCACATCCGGCAGGCACGTGTTCGTCGCCGCGGGATCCGGCATCACGCCGGTGCTGTCGATCGTGGCCTCGGTGCTGCGCGACCCGGTGAGCACGGCGACCCTGTTCTACGGCAACCGGCGCACCGACACCGTGATGTTCGCCGACGAGCTGGCCGACCTGAAGGACCGCTACCCCGCGCGGTTCGAGCTCGTGCACGTGCTCTCGCGCGAGCCGCGGGAGGTGGAGCTCTTCACCGGGCGGCTCGACGCCGAGAAGCTCACCGGCCTGCTCCGGCTGCTGCCCGACCCGGCGGCTGTGGACCACTGGTGGCTGTGCGGGCCGTACGGGATGGTCACCGACGCGCAGGACGTCCTCGAGAGCCACGGGGTCGAGCCCGCCCGCGTCCACCAGGAGCTCTTCTTCGTCGACGACCTGCCGCCCGACCCGGTGCGGCACGCCGAGCCGACGCTGACCGGGGAGGTCGCCGAGGTGACCGTCCGGCTCGACGGCAGGCTCACCACCGCCATGGTCGGCAAGGACACCCCGGTGCTCGACGGTGCGCAGCGGACCCGGCCCGACCTGCCGTTCGCGTGCAAGGGCGGCGTGTGCGGCACGTGCCGGGCGAGGGTGGTCGACGGCGAGGTCGACATGCGGCGCAACTTCGCCCTCGAACCGGACGAGGTGGCCGCCGGTTTCGTGCTCACCTGCCAGTCGCGCCCCGTGTCCGACCGGGTGACCGTGGACTACGACGCCTGAGCTGTTGACCTTCGAGCCGGTCGAACCCGCATGCTCGGCCGCATGTCCGAGGTCGAATCGAAGCCCGACGCCGTGCTGTCGGCGATCGGGGAAGCCGTCACCGCGGGACGGTCCGGTTCCGTGGAGACGGCGAGGCGGCGGCTGGTCGCCCTCTGGCACGAGATCGGTGTGGCGGGCGATCCGCTGCACCGCTGCACGCTCGCCCACCATCTTGCGGACCTCTACGACGACCCGGCGCGAGCGCTCGCCTGGGACGTCCGTGCGCTGGACGCTGCCGACGCTCTCATCGACGACCGCGTAGAACGGCACCACACGAACCTGGGCGTTGCCGGGTTCTATCCGTCGCTGCACCTCAACCTCGCCGACGACTACCGCCGGCTGGGTTCGTTCGAGGCGGCCGGGGAGCACATCGCCGCCGCTCGCCGGTACGGGCCCGAGCTGGGCGACGACGGGTACGGGCGCCTCGTCCGGGCCGCGATCGAGGAGGTCGCGCAGGCCATCACGCAGCGGGTGACCGACAAGCGGGCGAGTGCGCCGTGACCGTCCCCTAAGAGCGTGTCTCGTTTGGATCTTGGTTGGGTTGCGGGCATGATCTTGGTTCGTGGTTGATGAGTTGTCGCGGCGGTTGGTGCCTGATGAGCTGTGGGCACTGGTCGAACCGCTGGTCCCTGCGCATCAGGTTCGTCCGCAGGGAGGCGGACGGTCGCGCGTGGATGATCGTGCTGTGTTCACCGCGATCGTGTTCGTGCTGACAAGCGGGTGCGCTTGGCGACACCTGCCACCCAGCTTCGGAGTGAAGGTCCCGACCGCGCATCGTCGCTTCACCGAGTGGACGAAAGCCGGATTATGGCGCAGGTTGCATCGCGCGGTACTCGATGAACTCGGCAGCCAGGGAATGATCGACTGGTCCCGCGCGGTCCTGGACGGAGCCTCCGTCAGGGCCAAAAGGGGGGATCTCTGACCGGTCCCAGTCCTGTGGACCGCGGGAAACCCGGCTCGAAGATCCATGCACTGTCCGACCGGGCGGGACTGCCGCTGGCGGTCGCGATCTCGGCCGCGAACACCAACGACGCGCACGCCCTCAAACCGCTGATTCTGGCCATCCCCGCCGTGAACTCCCGGCGGGGGCCCCGCCGGCGCAAGCCGGACAAGCTCCACGCCGACAAAGCCTACGACCAGGCCGAACTCCGAGACTGGGTACGCAAGCAAGGAATCACCGTGCGCATCGCCCGCAAAGGCATCGAATCCAGCCAGAAACTCGGCAAGCACCGCTGGGTCATCGAACGATGTATCGCGTGGCTGTTCGGATACCGACGATTGACCATACGCTACGAGCGCTACGCCAACCACTTCTGCGCCTTCCTCACTCTCGCCGCAGCCCTCACCTGCTTCAAGAAACTCGCGAAATGAGACATGCTCTAAGGGAGGGTGCCGGGATACTTCCGGATGTGGCCGCCCCCGCGGGTACGCCATGCTGGCGGGTATGCCGATCGCACTGTCCACGCGGACGCGTGACGTGGGCGTCGCCGTGCTGGTCGCGGCGGCCGTCGTTGGCGGCGCGCTGTATCAGGGCCGGTACGGGGATCGCCCGGGCATGCCCGACGGGTGGTCGTGGCTGCTGTTGGTGGGGACGCCCGCGATGCTGCTGTGCCGGCGGCGCTTCCCCGTCGCCGTCGCGGCGGCGACCCTGATCGCCACCGGCGTGTACTACGCGACCGCCGCCATCGACGGTCCACTCGTGCTGCCGTTCGTGGTCGCGCTCTACACGGCCGCCGCGCACGGCCGCACGACGCAGGCCGCGGCGCTCGCGGTGCTGGCGATCGGTGGGGTCGCGCTCGGAGAGTTCGCGGGGGACCGGCGGCATATCGACGACGCCGCCGTGCTGATGCTCGCCGGCTGGCTCGTCGCGAGCATCGCGCTGGGCCGCGCCCGCCGCACCCATCTCGCCTACCTGCACGAGGCCGAACAGCGCGCGGCCACCGAGGAGCGGCTGCGCATCGCCAGGGAGCTGCACGACGTCCTCGGCCACAACCTCTCGCTCATCAACGTCCAGGCGGGCGCGGCCTTGCACCGCATCGACGCCGACCCCGGCCAGGCCCGGGGCGCGCTGGACGCCATCAAGACCGCCAGCCGCGACACGCTGCGCGAGTTCCGCGCCACGCTCGGCGTCCTGCGACAGGTCGACGCCCGCCGTCCGGGGCTGGACCAGCTCGACACGCTCATCGAACAGGCTCGCGCGGGCGGTCTCTCCGTCGTCACCGAAGTGGACGGTGAACGTCGCCCGCTCGCGCCCGAAACGGACCTCACGGCGTACCGGCTCGTGCAGGAGGCTCTGACCAACGTGCGCAGGCACGCCGACGCCCGCACGGCGACGGTGCGCATCCGGTATGCGCCCCGGGAACTGCGCGTGGAGGTCGCCGACGACGGTCGCGGCGGCGCCGTCGAACCCGGCAACGGGATCCGCGGCATGAGCGAGCGGGTCCGCGCGCTCGGCGGCGACCTGTCGGCAGGCGGCCAGGCAGGTGGAGGTTTCCGAGTGGTGGCCCGGCTGCCGCAGGGGGCCGGTACGTGATCAGGGTCGTGCTGGCGGACGACCAGGCACTCGTCCGCGCCGGCTTCCGGTCCATTCTGGACGGCGAGGACGACATCAGCGTGGTGGCCGAGGCGCCCGACGGCGACACCGCCGTGCGGCTCGCGCGCGAGCACCGGCCCGACATCGTCCTGATGGACATCCAGATGCCCGGCAGCGACGGCCTCGAAGCCACCCGCCGCATCGTGGCCGACGAGCGGCTCGACGGAGTCCGGGTGGTCGTGCTCACCACCTACGAGATCGACGACTACGTCTACGGCGCCCTGCGCGGCGGCGCGAGCGGCTTCCTGGTCAAGGACACCGAACCGGCCGATCTGCTGCGGGCCGTACGTGTCGTCGCGCGGGGCGAGGCGCTGCTGGCGCCGTCGGTGACGCGCCGGCTCATTGCGGAGTTCGCGGGCCGCGTCGCACGCCCGGAACCCAGCCCGCGATTGAACGCGCTCACCGAACGCGAGCGCGAGGTCCTGACCCTCGTCGCCACCGGCCTGTCCAACGACGAGATCGCCGACCGGCTCGTGCTGTCCCCGACCACGGCGAAGACCCACGTCAGCCGCATCATGACCAAGCTGCGGGTACGCGACCGCGCCCAGCTCGTGGTGCTGGCATACGAGTCGGGGATGGTCACTCCCGGCTGGCTGGGGTGAGGGGGCGGGTGCCGCAATGCCTGCCGTCCACGTCGCCGTGTTCGCCGTCTGGGCAGCCGTGTTCGCCGTTCCGGTCGAGGTGTTTGCGGTTTAGGTCGCCGTGTGTGCCGTCGATGTTGCTGTGTCGGCCTTTCCCGTCGCTGTGTCTGCCGTAACTGGCGCCGTGTCGGCTGTCCATGTCGCCATCTTCGCCGTTCGAGTCGTGGCTTTGGTCGTTCACCTCGTAATGTTGCGCTTCTGCGTCGCCGTGTTGCGGTTATTCGTCAACCTGCTGCCGTCTCCGAACGTGCCGCTTCCCATATCTGTCGTGAGTGGACCGTTCGCGTCACAGTTCTCCGACTGTAGGCGGTTGTGGTGGTTGTCGAGCTGCGTTGGTGGTTGGGTTTCAAGCACGCCTTCGGCGCGCCGTGGGAAACTGCCGCTCCACGGATCGCCTTGCTATGTCTGATCACTAGCGGCAGTTCCCCACGGAACGGACCCGTGGTCACGTTCCGTTGTTTATGTTCACCCGAACGATCTGAGGAACTTCGGTAGAATCATTGACATGGGGGAAGGTTCTATCGAGCGCATTCAAGAGCTCGAACGCCACATTGCTCGGCTGCAGGCGTTGCAGGTTCGGGAGATCGCTGCTTATTCGAGCTCGCGGGGCGATGCTGGTGATGTGGCGTCGGAAATTGCGTTGACGTTGTCGATTTCGGAGAATTCGGCGCGGATCAAGATGACGCTGGCGCGGGATTTGGTCGATCGGCTTCCCGCGACGTTGGCCGCCATGTCGCGCGGCGACATTGATGTGTACAAGGCGTCGAAGGTTGCCGGGCCGACGTCGGTGCTGTCCGATGTGTTGGCGCGCGAGGTTGATGCGGCCGTGGCGGATCGCCTGGCCGGGCGGGATCCTTCGTCGATCCGGCGGATGGTCAACCGCGCGATCCACAAACTCGACCCCGAGGGCGGGGCCGTCCGCGCCGAGAAGCGGCGGCGGGAACGGCGCGTCGAACTGATGCACACCGACGATGCGATGGCGACTCTGGCCGCTGACCTGCCGGCCGAGGTGGCCTCGGCCGCGTACGCGCGAATCGACCGGCGGGCCCGTGCACTCCGGAACGCGGGGGACGAGCGGACCATGGACCAGCTCCGCGCTGACGTGTTCGCCGAGCTGCTCCTGAGCAACCACGCGGGCACGCCAAGCGCGAAGGCCGAGATCTTCGTGCACCTCGACCTGGCGACCCTGGTCGGCCTGGCCAACAATCCCGCCGAACTCGCCGGCCACGGTCCACTGCCCGCCCCGATCGCCCGGGCGATCGCCTTCGACCCCAAGTCCACCTGGCGCCGGATCATCACCGATCCCCACACCGGCGCCCCGATCGACGTCGGTCGCGAACGCTACCGACCACCAGCTGTCACCGCCGATCACGTGAAAGTGCGTGACCGCGAATGCCGGTTCCCGACCTGCCACCGGCCCGCCCACTACACCGACCTCGACCACGTCGTCCCACGCCAACGCAACGGCGAAACGAACACCCGCAACCTCATCGGGCTGTGCCGCCGTCATCACCGCGTCAAGCACACACCCGGCTGGCAGTTCCACCTCACCGACACCGAAACCGTCCACATCACGACGCCAGGCGGCCACACCTACGACTCGCCGTAATCCGGGCGCACCTGTTTGGCCATCGGCATCCACCAGGGTGGGGCCGTGGGTGCCGGCCAGAGCACGGTGCTTGCCGCGGTGGAGGGTTCACCCGAGCGCGCTTCGGTACCGACTGCCGCGCCGCGACGAATGGGCCACCAGTCCGCTAGCCGCCACCCCCTCACCGTCCACTTCGGGCCTACGGGATGCCCCGGAAGGGCCTACCGGCGGGGCATGCCGACTCGAGACCACCGCGGGACGCGCCCAGGCGCGACGTCGGCGCATCGTACGCGGCATGAGTACACAGACCATGTCCCGAAGCCGGTTGAACCGGCTGGCCGGTTGGGCGCAGCGACGGCACTGGCTCGCGCTCGGCGCGTGGTTGGTCGTGCTGGTCGCCATCACCCTCGGGTCGCAGGCCCTGGGCAGCGACTACCGTGACGACCACTCGCTGCCCGGCACCGAGTCGCAGCAGGTGAGCGACATCGTCGCGCGGCATGCGCCCGCGCAGCAGGGCGAGACGGTGCAGGTGGTGTTCGCCCACGACGAAGGCCTCGACCAGGCGCGCCCGCGCGTCGACGCGCTGCTCGCCGAGCTTCGCGAGTTGCCGCACGTGGCCGATGTCCGCAGCCCCTACACCACACCCGGCGCGATCTCGACGGACGGCGGCATCGGCTACGCGACGGTGCTGCTCGACCCGGACCCGCCCGCCGAGGACGTCCAGCGGCTGATTGACATCACGGAGGCCGCGGAAGACAAGACCCTGCACGTGGCGCTCGGCGGCGACGCCGTGCGCGAGGCCGAGGACGGCGGAGGCGGTGCCGCCGAGGGTGCGGGGATGCTGGCGGCGCTGGTGATCCTGGTCGTGATGTTCGGTTCACTGCTGGCGGCCGCGGTTCCGTTGCTGACGGCGGTGTTCGCGGTCGGCAGCACGATCGGCGTCATCGCGCTGGTGTCCTTCGTGATGGACATGCCCTCGTACGCGCCGCCGCTCATGATGCTGGTGGGGCTCGGCGTCGGCATCGACTACGCCCTGTTGATCTTCTCGCGGTTCCGCGGTGAGCTGCTCGCCGGCCGCGACCGGGATGACGCGGCGCGCGTCGCACTCGACACGGCCGGACGCTCGGTGCTCTTCGCGGGCTGCACGGTGATCACCGCGTTGCTCGGCCTGCTGGCACTGGGCCTCGGGTCGTTGCGCGGCGTGGCCTTCGCGGTGACGTTGACGGTTCTCGTCACCATGCTCGCGTCGGTCACCCTGCTGCCCGCACTGCTGACCGTGTTCGGCGGACGCATCGAGCGCACCATTCGGCGCCGCGCCACCCGCCGGGTGCACGGCGAACGCTGGCGCCGACTCGCGGCTGCCGTGCAGCGCAGGCCGGTCGTGCCGCTGGTCGTGTCGGTGGTCGCGCTCGCGCTGCTGTCACTGCCCGCGCTCGGTATGCGGCTCGGGTTCGCGGACGCGGGAACCGGATCGACGGCTTCCACCAGCAGGCAGGCCTACGACCTCCTCGCCGAGGGCTTCGGTCCCGGGGTGAACGGTCCGCTCGTCGTGGTGTCGGAGGGCCCACCGGGACCAGTCCGAGAGGCGATCGAGGCGACGCCGGGGGTGGCGAGTACCACCGCACCGCAGCAGCTCCCGGGCTCGGACACCGCGACCGTGCTGGTGTTCCCGGACAGTGCACCGCAGGACGAGGCCACCCACGATCTGCTCGAACGGCTGCGCGCCGACGTGCTGCCCGGCGTCGCCGAGCAGACCGGCTCGGCCTACCTCGTCGGGGGATCGGTCGCGGCGGCCGACGACTTCGCCGCGGCGGTCTCCGACCGGTTGCCGCTGTTCATCCTCGTCGTGGTGGGGCTGTCGGCCGTGCTGCTGGCCGCGGTGTTCCGCTCGGTGCTCATCCCGCTGAAGGCGGCCGTGCTGAACCTCCTGAGCATCGGCGCCAGCCTGGGTGTCGTCACGCTCGTGTTCGGCGAGGGCCTGTTCGGCGCGCAGCCGGGCCCGATCGAGGCGTTCGTGCCCGTGATGATCTTCGCGATCGTGTTCGGCCTTTCCATGGACTACGAGGTCTTCCTGCTCTCGCGCATGCGGGAGGAGTGGCGCCGCACCGGCGACGCCGCACACGCCGTGCGCGAGGGGCTGGCGACCACCGGAGGGGTCGTCACGGCGGCCGCGGTGATCATGACCGTGGTGTTCGGCGCGTTCGTGCTCAGCCCGGACCGGATGCTGCAGCAGTTCGGGCTGGGCCTGGCGGTCGCCGTGCTGCTGGACGCGTTCCTGATCCGGTGCCTGATCGTGCCAGCGGTGATGCGGCTGCTCGGCGAACGCGCGTGGTGGCTGCCGCGAGGGCTTGCACGGGCGCTGCCGACGGTCAGGCTCGACCCGTGACCTCGTGCAGGCAGAGCACGTTGCCCTCGCTGTCGTGGAACCACGAGGCACGTTCGTTGCCCAGGTGGGCGATGTGGTGCACGGTGCGCAGGTCGTCGCTGTCGAAGTCGGCGAACGTGACGCCGCGACTCTCGAGCTCCTTGATCTCCGCCTCCAGGTCGTCCACCTCGAAGCTGAGCGCGGTGCGCTCGCTCCGCGAGCCCTCCGGCATCGGGCGTAACCCGATGAGGTCACCGCGACCGGTGCTGAGGAAGACGCTGCCGTCGTCACCGGTGCCGTTCAGTTTCAGGCCGAGCGTCTCGGTGTAGAAGCGGGCCGCTCTGTCCACATCACTCACGGGCAGGAGCGTGGTGATGGTCGATCCGGTGAGCATCGTGGCCTCCTCGGGCCGGGCGCCGCACCTTCCGCGGCGCGACCATCCCATGCTCCGTCGGTATCCGTCGGGCGGGCAACAACCCGCACCGGGTTCTTATGTCGCGTTGACCTCGCGCAATGTCCGCATGGCGTTGGCGAGCGCGGCGGAGGCGTCCGGGCCGAGCGGGCGCAGGACGCGCTCCCGCAGGATGTCCGCGCAGGCCGTGCGGGCCCGCTCGGCGACCTCACGGCCGTGCTCGGTCAGGCACGCGTAGGTGACGCGTCGATCCTCGGAACTGGGTACCCGGCAGATGAGGTCGGCGGCGCACAGACGGTCGGCGACCTTGGTGAACCCGCCGCTGGACAGGGCCGCCTCCTTGGCCAGCCGGGTCATCGGCAGCCGGTGTTCCGGCGACCGGACGAGCCGCAACAGGATGTCGAAGGAGGCGGGCGCGAGGCCGTAGCGCTCCGCGATCTCGCCCATGAGGCGGTCCTGCGTGGCCAGGTAGCCCTCGATCACGAGGCCCCACCAGGTCACGATCTCGTCGTCGGGTTCGGTGCGCACGCTGCCAGTATAAGCCGAAGTCTTGCCGGAATATATCTTGCGCGCGAGAGGTTTCCGGGTTAGCTTGGCTTCACCCACTCCGAAGGAGATCGCCATGTCGTTCAAGACCAGCGGCCTGCACCACGTCACCGCGATCGGCGGCGACCCGCAGCGCAACGCCGACTTCTACCTGCGCACGCTGGGGTTGCGGTTGGTGAAGACGACCGTCAACTTCGACGACCCCGGCACCTACCACCTCTACTACGGCGACGAGTCCGGTAAGCCGGGCACGCTGCTCACCTTCTTCCCCTGGCGCGGGGTCCCCGGCGGGCGCATCGGCACCGGCCAGGCCACGACGACGTCGTTCTCCGTGCCGGAACACTCGCTCGGCTGGTGGAAGCAGCACCTCGAGGCCGCGGGCGTCACGACCAGCGAGGTCACCACGCGCGACGACGAGGAGTCGCTCACCTTCCGCGACCCCGACGGCCTCCGGCTCGCCCTCGTCGCGCACCAGCAGCCCGACCCGCGCGACCCGTGGGACACCCCGCTCGTGCCCGGCGAGCACGCCATCCGCGGCCTGCACTCGGTGACGATGTCGGTGTCGAAGGAGGACGCCACCGCCGACATGCTCACCCAGGGCCTCGGCCTGTCGCTGGACGGCGAGCAGGGCAACCGCTTCCGCTTCCGCGCCGGTGACGGCGGACCCGGTGCGCTCGTCGACGTCGAGGTGACGCCGGACGCGCCGAAGGGCCTGGTCGCCGGAGGCACCGTCCACCACGTCGCGTGGCGGGCGCCCGACGCGGAGACCCAGCTCGCCTGGCGCGAGGAGCTCGTCGGCAACGGGGTCGGCGTGACGTCGGTGCTGGACCGCCAGTACTTCCGGTCGATCTACTTCCGCGAGCCCGGTGGCGTGCTCCTGGAGATCGCCACCGACCAGCCGGGCTTCTCCGTCGACGAGCCGCTGCTGGAGCTCGGCCGCTCGCTGAAGCTGCCGCCGTGGCTGGAGCCCGACCGCGAGCAGATCGCCGCGACGCTGCCGAAGCTGAACCTGCCCGCCGAGAACAACCCGGTGCAGGCATGAGCACGCTCACGCTCGACCACCGCTACGTCGAGGGATCGCCGGACGCGCCGGTGCTGCTGCTGTTGCACGGCACCGGCGGTAGCCCGGACGACATCCTGGCCCTCGGCAAGGAACTGAACCCGTCGGCTCCGATGCTGGCTCCTGCCGGCCCGGTGTCGGAGCACGGCGCGGCCCGCTGGTTCCGCCGGCTCGCCGAGGGCGTGTTCGACATCGAGGACGTCATCGCCAGGGCAGGCCAGCTGGCCGACTTCATCCTGGCCGCCCGGGAGCACTACGGGCTCAGCGAGCGCAGGCTCGTCGCGGCGGGCTTCTCCAACGGTGCCAACATCGCGGCGGCGGTGGCGCTGCTGCGGCCCGACGCGCTCACCGAGGCCGCGTTGTTCGCGGCGATGTCCCCGGTGCCGGACCCGCCTGGCCATGACCTCGCGGGCACCCGGATCTTCCTGTCCAACGGGCGGCGCGACCCCATGGCGCCGCTGGACTCGAGCCGGGAGCTCGTGACGACCTTCCGCGAGCGCAACGCCGATGTCGCCGAACACTGGCATTACGGCGGGCACCAGATCACCCCGGACGGCCTCGATGCGGCACGCGACTGGCTGAATCGCTGACCGGCCGAACGCGGTGCGTCAGCACGGAATAGCCGATCATGACGCGAACGTCCGAATGATCCGACGTCCGGCCTGAGTCATACTGTGGGTACGTCCCCGGCCCGGTGCGAACTAAGATCGTTCTGCTTTCCAACCGCAGAGGGGGGAGGTACCCGATGAACTTCGGCGACATGGTCGACTGCCCGCGTTGTCATGGCTCCGGGCTGGCGCCCAACCGGAAGGACCCGTGTGGCAACTGCGGAGGGCTCGGACAGGTTCCCAAGTGAGTCCGGCGACCCGTGCCCGCTGTGTCACGGGAGCGGCGTGCTGTCGTGGCGGCAACCGGTTCCCGCGCAGGCGCTGTTGCGCACCGTCGAGATGCCGTGTCCGCACGGCTGCGGCGGGCATTGGACCCATCCACAGGCCGAACGCGACCACGTGATCGACGCCGAGGGCGAGCCGGACCCCGCGGGGGAGCCTGAGCCCGTGCGCAAGCAGGGCAACGCGGCGCAGGCCGACCGGATCGGCGCGGAGTTCATCCGCCAGGCCCTCGTGAACTGGGGTTTCGCGTCCGGAGAGCAGGGCCGAGGCAGCACGCCTACGGCCGAGTAGCATCAGCGGCGTGGAATCGGAGGACCTGGTGCAGCGTGCCGGCAGGCTCGCGAGCTGGGCGGCACGCACCGGATATTCCCTCGGCAAGCGGCTGCCCGGCGCGGACAGCGCCGAGCGCACGCTGCGTTCGTTCGAACAGAAGGCACTGGCCGAGCTGCGCAGACGACTGGAGAGCGCGAGCGACCCGTACCTCGCGACGCTCAGCGACGCACCCGCGCTGCCGCAGACCTCCAACGGCCACAACGACTCGTCGTCCGGCGCGGTCCCGCTGCCGATGCCCGCCGAGCCGCTGCGTGCCGGCATGGCGGCACTGCTCAACCGCTCGACCCACCTCAGCCGCGACGCCGCCCGCGACTACCTCTACGCCACCATCCTCCGGCAGCTCACGCCCGACGAGGCGCGCATCCTCTCCACACTGTCCGACGGTGCGGCGTACCCGCTCGTCGACGTCGCCGAGCGCACGAGCCTCGGCGGTGCCGGCCGCGTCGTGCTGCGCAACGCCTCGACCGTCGGCAAGGCCGCGGGCGTGTCGGCGAACGATCACGTGCCCGCCTACGTGAGCAGGCTGATCGGGCTCGGGCTGGCCGAGATCGAGGACGAGAGCGACGAGCTGAGCACGCAGTACGAGGTCCTCCTCACCGACGAGACCGTCCGGCGGGCCCAGGATCTCGTCCGGCGTGCCCGGTTCATCCGGCACACACTGCGCATCTCCCCGCTGGGACTGGCGTTCTGGCAGGCCTGCGACCCGGCGCGCACCATCGTCTGACCGGGGCGCGGCGCTTGACGGGCTGGTGCCCGCTCGATGTCATGGCCCCATGACGACCTTCGCCCAGCTCCGCAAGGCCGCGCTGGCACTGCCCGAGACCGCGGAGCAGGGCAGCCGCGCCCCCGGTGCGGCCGCGTTCTCCGTGCGGGGCAGGCGGTTCGCGACCCTGGACCGCGACGACCGGGTGCTGCTGCACCTGCCCGAGGCGGAGGCGGACGAGGTGGTTGCCACGTACGCGGGCGCCGAGCGGCTGCCGTATGGCGTGGCCGTACCCATCGCCGGGATCAACGGCCAACAGCTCAACCACTGGGTCCGGCGAGCCTGGCACGCGCGGGCACCCAAGCGGCTGACCGAGGCGGCGGCCGCGGCCGATCACGCGGTCCCCGGCGAGGTCGGTGACCTGCCGAGATCCATCGGCGCACCGGCCACGCGCGCCCTGCGGCAGGCGGGCATCACCACGCTCGCCCAGATCGCGCAACGGTCCGACGCCGACCTGCTGGCCCTCCACGGCGTCGGTCCGAAAGCGGTGCGGCTGCTCCGCGAGGCGTGCGGGTAGGGGCTACACGCCGCACAGCCAGTCGAGGACGACCGCCGCGGTCCACGACTGGTTCGTGCTGCCCAGCGGCTTGCCGGTGAAGGGCTCGTAGTACTCGCCGAAGGAGCCGTCCGAGACGAGGTGGACGCCCTGGGCGCGGAACTCGCTCGCGTGTCGCTGCCAGCCGCGCTGCTCGAACGCCCAGCCGAACAGCCAGGTGATCACCGGCCACTGCGGGCCACGCCAGTAACGGCGGGAGTCGAAGTCCTCCGACTCGGGTGACACCGACGGCGGTACGGCGGCCAGCAGGTCGGGATGCCCCGACCAGCGCGGGCTGTCGAGCGTGGAGATCAACTGCTGCTCGACCTCGTGGGCCAGCCCGCCGCACAGCAGCGGGGAGAAGCCCGCGATCGTCTCGGTGGCCAGCCAGCGGCCCCGGCGCATGTCCCGGTCCCGCGCCATCCCCGTCTCGGGGTGGCAGCTCATCGCGACGGCGGCCCGTGCTCGGGCCGCCCATCTTCTCAGCTCGGCGATCTCCCCCTCCGGTGCGCCGAGCTCGTCGCCGATGCCGGCGAGGGTGTCGCTCGCCAGCGCGAACAGCGCCGTCGTGAACACGTCACCGACCAGGAAGCCGGAGGTCTGGACGACCTTGTCGGGGTTGTAGTCGGCGCGGCGCATCTGCTCGATGAGCCACAGGTAGCGGTCGTACTCGTCGTCGCTCGGCCGTTCGCCTGGGTCGCCCACCTGGAGCAGATCGAGCCGGACGTACGGCGGCAGATCGGCGCCCGGCAGCACGGCGGCGTACGGCTCGTCCCAGCGCGGCGAGTTGTCCATTCCGGACTCCCAGCCGTGCACGATCGCGACCAGGCCACTGGCGTCGGGCATCCGGTGCCGGACGATCCAGCGGTGCCAGCGGTACAGCGACGACCAGGCACGCTCGGCGAAGCTCTCGGCCAGTTCGGCGTCGGCCTGCGAGGTCTTCCGTGCCGTCTCGAGGATGCGGCGTAGCGCGATGGCGTGGACCGGGGGCTGGCAGATGCCCGACGTCCGCACGCCGTCGGGACGCTGCGGTGCGAGGTCGGTGCCCCAGCGGTCCGGACCGGGGAAGTAGTCGGTGTCGCTGGTGAACACGATGTGCGGGATCATCCCGTCCCGCCACTGCGCCGAGAGCAGCGTGTCCAGCTCGCGCACGGCGCGCCCGACGTCGAGGTAGGCCAGGCCCATGGAGATGAACGCCGCGTCCCAGCTCCACATGTGCGGGTACAGCTTCGGGGAGGCGGTGACCAGGTTGCCGTTGTCGTTGTCGCGCAGCACGAGAGCGGCCCGGGCGGCCAGGTTCGCGGGCTGGTAGTGGACAGCGCGGTTGCCCGCGGCGGTGATCACCGGACCTCCAAGAGCAGACTTGTTTCAGGGTCGTACCAACGGCACGCGTCGGTGGGTAGCCGCAGGCTCAACCGGCCGCCGGGGTCGGCGCGGAACGTCGACGGCGCCGATACCTTCACCGTCTGCCCGCAGACCTCGGTGGTCAGCAAGGCCGACGAACCGAGTGGTTCGAGCACCTGCAACTCACCGCTCAACGCACCGTCCCCGCCCGCGACCTCGATGGCCTCCGGCCGGATACCGAGCTTCAGAGTCTTGCCGGCATAGGACGACAGTGCCGCCGGCACGGACAACGACTGCCCACCGAGATCAAGTTTAGGTCCGCCGTCCGACGCCTCCACGGTGCCCGTGAGGAAGTTCATCGGCGGGCTGCCGAGGAAGCCGCCGACGAACTCGCTCGCGGGCTCGTCGTACACGGCGGTCGGGCCATCGCACTGGACGATCCGGCCGTCGCGCATCACGGCCACGCGGTCGCCCAGCGAGAGTGCCTCCACCTGGTCGTGGGTGACGTAGATGGTGGTGGTGCCCAGTTCGCCCACCAGCTTCTTCAGCTCCGCGCGGAACGACAGCCGCAGCAGGGCGTCCAGATTGGACAGCGGCTCGTCCATGAGCAGCACGTCGGCGTCCATCACGATCGCACGCGCTACGGCCACGCGCTGCCGCTGCCCGCCGGAGAGCTTCGCCGGGTACCGGTCGAGGTAGGGCGTGAGCTGCAGCAGGTCGGCGGCCCAGTCCACCTTGCGGCGCACCTCGTCCGCGGCGACGCCGCGCATGCGCAGGCCGAATGCGATGTTGTCGCGCACCTTCTTGTTGGGGAACACGGCGTAGCTCTGGAACACCATCGACAGGTTCCGCCGCCGCGGCTCGGCGTAGGTGACGTCGCGGCCGCCGATCACGACCTGGCCGGCGTCGGGCAGTTCCAGCCCGGCGATCATGCGCAACAGCGTTGTCTTGCCGCACCCGGACGGCCCGAGCAGCACCATGAACTCGCCGTCGCCGACGTCGAGCGAGACCTCGTCGGTCGCCCGGTTCTTGCCGCCCGGGTAGGTCTTGACCAGGTCCCGGAGGATGACCTCAGCCACGGTTGTACTCCCTCATCGCAGCGTCGTTCCCCACATGTTCACCAGGTAGCGCCGCATCACGAAGATGAACAGCAGCGCGGGCAGGATCAGCGCGAAGCCGCCGGCGAAGCGGTAGGCCGTCGACGCCTCCTCCAGGGCCGTGAGCACCTGTGCGGGCAGGGTCCGGTGGCCGAGCGTCACCACCGTGGCGCCGAGGATCTCGTTCCACGACAGCACGAAGGTGAAGATCGACGACGCCGCCAGCCCGGGCAGCGCGAGCGGCAGCACGACCTTGCGGGCAGCCTGCCACCGGGTGCACCCGAAGATCTGCGCCGCCTCCTCGACGTCGGTGGGTACCGACACGAAGATGCTCGCCGTGATGAGCACGGTGGTGGGCAGTGCGAGCGTGGTGTGCACCAGTGTCACGGCGAACACCGTGTCGTAGACGTCGAACTGGAGGAACATCGTCGCCAACGGCACCGACAGCACCACGATCGGCAGCGCCCGCACCAAGAGGATGAACACCTGGTACGGCTCCTTGCCGCGGAAGGCGTAGCGGGCCAGCGCGTATCCGGCGGGCCCGCCCACGACCAGCGACCAGAACACCGTGTAGATGCCGACCAGCAGCGAGTTGCCCAGAGCGGGGAACGTGCCGGTCGCGTCGAAGAAGGCCAGCAGCGTCTCGGTCGAGTACTCGCTGGGCAGCAGCGGCTTGGGGAACTCGGCGAGCGCGCTGCGCGAGGAGACGGCCGACAGTCCGATCAGGACGATCGGCAGAGCCATGAACAGCGTGACGAGGATGGACGCCAACTGCACCCACGCGGCGCGCGTGCGCCTCCTGCGCAGCGGGGAGAGATCGACCGGCGGCAGTGCCGCCGCGGTTCTGGCGCCGTCGAGAGGATCCTCGACCTGCGTGCTCATCGGGCCCCCTCCGGCTGGCGAACGGTCCGCAGGTACAGCACCGCGGTGCCGAGCGAGATGACCAGCACGACCAGCGCCACCGCGCTGGCGACCGCGGGATTCTGGAGGTTGACGTACCACTCGTAGGTCTCACCGACCAGCAGCGGGAAGTCGCGGCCGGTCAGCGCCTGGGCGACGGCGAAGGCCTGCAGCGCCAGGATCGTGCGCAGGATCAGCGCCACCTGCAGGCTCGGGCCGAGCATCGGCAGCGTCACGTGCCGCAGCCGCTGCCAGAACCCGGCCCCGAACACCTGCGCCGCCTCGTCGTACTCCCGCGGGATCATCTGCACGCCCGCCACGACAATCACGAACACCAGCGACGTCGCCCGCCAGATCTCGGCCAGCACCACGGTGAGCAGCATGGTCGCGGTGTTCTCGTAGTTCAGCCACTGCACGCCGTTCTCGGACAGGCCCAGGGAGACCAGCAGCGAGTTGAGGTATCCCCGGTTGTCGAAGATCGACAGCCAGACCAGGCCCGCGGCGAGCTCGGAGATCGCGAGCGGGATGCACCACAGGTAGAAGTGCCCGGCGGCGAACCTCGGCTTGGCCTGGATCAGCAACGCCATCGCGATCGCCAGCACGAGCTGGATCGGCACCACGATGACGATCAGCAGCAGCGTGTTGCGCAGCGAGCGCAGGAAGTACGGGTCGTCGAAGAGCCGCTGCCAGTGGGCGAGGGTGAAGCCGTCGTCGTCGGTGAACGCCTCCAGCACGCCCTGCACGAGCGGCCATCCGAACAACGCGAGCATGAGCACGATCGACGGCGCCAGCAGCAGCCACGGGGAACGCGACATCGAGCGCATCAAGCCACCTCGCACTGGTCGGCGGCGGGGTCGGGCGCCCAGCACGGCACCTTCAGATCGGACAGCACGCCCTGCAGCACGCGTGCCTGGGCGTCCAGAGTGGACCGGATGTCGGCGCCGTCGAGCACGATCGAGCGGAAGCTGTCCTGGAAGACCTTGCTCACCTCGCCCTCGCGGGTGCCGAGCCCGACCGGCGGCAGCGACAGGATCGCATCGGGCGCCTCCTGCTGCTTGGTGACGGCGTCGGCCTCGAGCCGGACCGCGGGCGGTAGATCAGCGGGGATCTCGGCCTCGACGGCGGGGAAGAAGCTGTTGGAGCGCAGCAGCTCGATCTGCGTCCGTGGTCTGGACAGCGCGTCGATGGTCCGCCGGGCGAGTTCGGGGTCGGTGCCGTTCTTCGGGATCGCCAGCCCGGCCACCACGGCCATGTAGCCGAGCCCGTGCGGGCCGCGCGGCGCGGGCAGCATGCGCCAGTTCCGCGGCTCCCGCTCCGGTGCCTCCACCAGCCGGACCACGTGGTCCCACGCCATGCGGACCTCGCCGGTCTCGAGCGGCTCCTGCATGAAGTCGTAGGTCGTGCTGGCGGGGTTGCAGTTGGCCCACAGCTCCCGCAGGTACTCCCAGGCCGTCACCGCCTCCGGCGAGCGGAACGTGGTCATCTGCCCGCCGGTGAACGACGGCAGCAGGTAGCCCTGGGTGAACCGGTGGAGCAGGCCTTCCGGACCCGCGGGCAGGCCGAGCATCGGCCGGTTGCCGTTGGCGCGCCGCGCGGCGATGGCCCAGTCCAAAAACTGGTCGTAGGTGAGCGACTCGGGGTCGGCGCCCGGGGGGAGGTGTTCCAGCGCGTCGGTGTGGGCGGCCAGGACGTAGCTGGCGTTGGCCCACGGGATGTACCAGGTGCGGTCGGTGCCCGCCTTGGCGAGCTCGAGGTACTCGGCGGGCCAGCCGCGCTCGCCCAGGTCGGCGAGCAGATCGGTGAGGTCTTCGAGGTAGTCGCCCGCGAGCGGTGCGAGGTCGCCGTGCAGCCCGCCGAGCAGGCCCATCTGCGTGGATCCGGCGTCCACCTGGCTGCGCACCTGGCCGGCGAACGGGCCGTCCTCGATGGTCACGTAACTGACGCCGGACACCGTGCGCCCGAGCAGCGAGCGGAAGCGCTCGGCCTCGTCCACCGGACGGAACTGGGTGGACAGGAAGATCATGCCGCCGTTTCCGGTCGTCGCGAAGCCGGTGCAGCCCGCGGCGAGGGCGATCGCCCCGAGGCCGGCGCCGCGCAGAAGGGTCCGGCGGCTGACGCCGGCCCCCGCCATTCCCGGCATGCACAGCCTCCAACGATCATGTTACGGACTTTTGTCAGGTGCGTTAACATAAGTAGCGGGAGGACGATTGTCAACGTGACAGTGACCAAACCGACGCCGGCCAGCGCGACATCGCCGGGACACGTCCTGGCGGTGCTGCGGGCGCACGGCCCACTGACCCGGCTCGAACTGCAGGAACGCGTCGGGCTGTCGCGTGTCACGCTCGTCGAGCGGCTGGATGTCCTGCGCCGGCTTGGTCTGGTCCGCCAGACCGGTCACCGTGAGTCGAGCGGCGGCCGCCGGGCCGAGGTGCTCGAGGTGGACGACACCACCCCGACCGCGCTCGTCGCCGACCTCGGGCAGAGTCACGCGACCCTGGCCGTCACCGACCTGCGCGGCACCGTGTTCGCGCGCGACGACCACAAACTGCCCGTCCGGCACCGGCCGGCCGATGTCGTGCCCGTGCTCCTGGAGGCCGGCCGCACCTTGCTGCGCCGCACGAAGCGGGCCGACACGCTCCGCGCGATGGCGTTGTCAGTGCCGGGACAGATCGACCACGACCGCGGCGTCACGGTCGCGCCGCCGACCATGCCCGACTGGGGCGGCACGCCGTTGCGGGACCCGTTCGCCGCCGCGTTCGGTGTGCCGGTGCTGCTGGAGAACGACGCCAACGCGCTCGCGCTCGGCGACTACTACGCCATGGGCAGGCCGGAGTCCACGGTCGTCGGCGTCAAGGTCGGCACCGGTATCGGCGCGGGCGTGGTGATCTCCGGGCGCATCCACCGCGGGGAGAGCGGCACCGCGGGTGAGATGGGGCACATGCGCATCGAGGGCAGCGATCAGCGGTGCAGTTGCGGCAGGCGCGGCTGCGTGGCGGCGAGTGCGAGCGGGCAGGCGCTGACGCGCAAGCTCCGGTCGACGGGTGTGCGGTCCATGGCCGACGTCGTCCGGCGGGTGGAGGAGGGCCGGGGCGATGCCGTCCGGGCGGCGGCGGAGGCGGGCAGGCTCGTCGGGACAGTGCTGGCCACGGTGGTGACGATCGTCAACCCGCGGTATGTCCGGGTGGGCGGCGCCATCGGCGTGCTGCCGCCGTTCCTGGAGAGCCTGCGGCGGACGGTCGAGGCCAACGCCCACGCGAGCGCGTTGCGCAACCTCGACATCGAGCCGTCGCAACTCGGTGAGAACGGCGCGTTCGTCGGCCTGGCGGGGCTGGTCGCCGACGAGATGCTAGCTCCGTCCACTGTGGATGCCCTGGTGGCTCAGCGGTCGAAGGCCACCCGGTAGGCATGCAGCCGTGCCGTCAGCTCCTTCGGCCGGGCGAGCGCGGGCAGGTGGCCGCCGTCGATCTCGTCCGGCACGATCCCGAGCCGCTCGCGGACGACCCGGCGCTGGAACTCCGCGGGGAACAGCCGGTCTCCCCGGCAGAGCAGGAACCGGGTCGGCACATCGGGCCATCGGTCGAGCGGCCACGGCTTCTCGAACGGCGCGTTCGCCTGCCGCTTTTCCCCGCGCGCGAACGCCTCGGCCTTCACCTCGGCCGGAACGTCGTGGAAGAAGAGCTCCTTCAGGTCCATTTCGGTGGACAGGCCCTCGCGCTCCGCGAGCGCACGCTGTGCCTCGGGCTGGCCGGTGGCGGCCCACCACTCGCCCGGTGACTCGCCGGGCGTGGGCGTCATCGCCGCCACGAGGATCATCAGCTCCACCGGAACCCGTTCGCACACCATCGGCGCGGTGAATCCAGCCATCGACTGGGCGACCAGGACGATCTCGTCGCGGTCACCAATGGCCGCGACGACGGCATCGGTGTACTCGGCGAGGCCTGCTCCGTCGTCGTCTGTCGGCAGGTCGGGGGTCACGACGTCGTAGCCGTGGGCCCGGAGTTGCGGTGCCACGAGATGCCAGTACCAGGAATCCGATCCGGCGCCGTGGATGAGCACGAACGTCGTCATGGTCGGCCCGCCAATGCGCCGGGGAACCGAGTGCGGAAGTCGAGCAGGCCGACCCAGGCTGGGCGCACGCCGATCCGCGCCATCCGGGTGCCGGGCCGGTCGACCTCCGCGATGGTCCGGGCCGCCTGCTCGGCGCCGTAGTAGCGCTCGTGCGCCAGCGCGTACTCCGGCACCACTCCGTCTACTTCGGACACCTCTGCCCGGCCGCGGAGCAGGAGCACCTCCGGGGGAACACCGGACGTGTCGATGGTGAGTGCGACGTCCGGCCTCGCCCGGATCGCGGCGATCTTGGCGGCGCCGGCGAACGTCGACAGCACCACCTCGGTGCCGGTCCAGTGGAAGAGCATCGGCATGACGCGCGGTGTGCCGTCACGCGCGATGTAGGCGAGGCGCGCGAGTTCGGTCGAGTGCAGCAGGCGCTGCGCGAGGTCGGTGTCGAGCAGTCGCACGTCGCCTTGGGGGAGTGTCTCCGAGCGAGGCATGGCTGCCTCCTTTCGTATGGTCCTAAATTAGCACTAAATGGTGCGAGATCAGAAGTGTATGCTCGCGATGTGGCAGGAAAGCGCTGGTACGACGACCCGTGCGGGGTCGCGCGGGCCCTCGACATGGTCGGGGAGCGGTGGGCGTTGCTCGTGGTGCGCGAGTTGCTGCTGGGGCCGAAGCGGTTCACCGACCTGCGGGCCGGACTGTCGACGGCGAGCCAGAACGTCCTCACCCAGCGCCTCCGCGAGCTGGAGGAAGCCGGCATCGTGCGCCGACGCGGGCTCGCCCCGCCCGCGAGCGGCACCGGCTACGAGCTCACCGACCGCGGCCGCGAGCTCGAACCGGTACTGCTCGCCCTGGCCCGCTGGGGCAGCAGGCTGCCGTTGACGTCGGAAGCCGACCTCAGCGCCGACGCCCTCATGCTGGCGCTGAGGACGACCTTCGACGCGCCTGCCGCGCGCGGGTTCCACGCCGTCGTCGAGCTGCGCCTCGGCGTGGACCGCTTCCGCGCGGAGGTGTCCGGCGACCGGCTGACCCTGTCGCGCGGTGAGGCGCCCGCCCCGGACGCCGTGATCGAGACCGACGCCGCGACGTTGCGGGCACTCGTGTTCGGTGCCTGTCCGCTCGGCGACGCGCCGGTGCGGGTAGCAGGTGAGGTGGAGGTCGCCGAACGGTTCCTCGGGCTCTTCCCGCGGCCGGCGCCCCGTCAGGCCGACGCCGGCAGCTGCTGAATCGCCCACCCGTTGCCGTCCGGGTCGGCGAAGAAGAGGAATCGTCCCCACGGGTAGTCCTGGATCTCGCCCACCTCGACCCCGCGATCGGCGAGCTCGGCCCGCGCCGCCTCGATGTCGGCGACCACGAGCTGCAACCCCTGCTGCGCACCCACCGGCATGTCGACCACCCCCTTGCCGAGCACGATCGAGCACGCCGACCCGGGCGGGGTGAGCTGCACGAACCGGGTGTGTTCGTCCACCACATGGTCGTGGTCGGCATGGAAACCGACCTGCTCCACGTAGAACGCCTTCGCCCGGTCGACGTCCGACACCGGAACGCCCACCAGTTCGAGCCTGAACTCCACCATCACGCCTCCTCGCGGATGCCGGTGTGGCCGGGCCTCTCAGTGTGCGGCAGAACACGGGCCGAGCGAACACAATGGCGACATGGGAAGTGTGGAGCTACTGACCGATGCCTTCGGCCGCATCAAGGAGACCGTGCACGACGTGGTGGGCGGCCTCGACGCCGACGCGCTCGCCTACCGCGTCGACGACGAGGCCAACTCGATCGCCTGGCTGGTGTGGCACCTGACCAGGGTGCAGGACGACCACATCGCCGACGTCGCCGACCGGGAGCAGGTGTGGACCGCGGGTGGCTGGGCCGAGCGGTTCGGCCTGTCGCTGCCGGACGAGGACACCGGCTACGGCCACTCGAGCGAGGACGTCGCCGCGGTCCGGGTGGACGACGGGAAGCTGCTCACCGGCTACCACGACGCCGTGTACGAGCAGACCGTCGACTACATCAGTGGCATAACCGACGCCGACCTCGACGTGGTCATCGACGAGAGCTGGGACCCGCCCGTGACGCTCGGCGTGCGGCTGGTCAGCGTCATCGGCGACGACATGCAGCACGTGGGTCAGGCCGCGTTCGTCCGGGGGATCGTGCTCCGCTGAGTTGTCCGCGGCGGGCGTGGGTGGGGGTGGCCGTGTCTGCCGTCTACGTCGCCGTGTCTGCCGACGATGTCGCCGTGTCTGCGATCCGCGTAGCCGTGTCGGCCGTCCATGTCGCCGTGTCGGCCGTCTACGTCGCCGTGTCGGCCACCGCTGTTGTTCTGTCGCGCATGGCCTCGTGCCGCTCGCCGGGCCGACGAGGTGCAGTCGGCTCGAACCCGGGCACGGCGCCGTTGCCGTGGACGGCCGGGCAGCGACCCGAACGGCGGACACAGCGACGGGGAGAGCAGACACGGCGACCGGAACGGCGGACACGGCTACCGGAACGGCGGACACGGCGGGCTCGGCTTCGTCGCCCAGGCGGGTCAGCCCTTCACCGCCGCCTTCGCGGCCTTCTTGAAGCTGCGGACCTCGGCGAGCGACTCGGGGCCGGTGACGTCGGCGATGGAGCGGCGTGAGCCCTCCTCGCCGTAGGCGCCCGCCGCTTCCCGCCACCCCTTCGGCTGCACGCCACGCTGCTTGCCGAGCAGCGCGAGGAAGATGCGAGCCTTCTGGTCGCCGAAGCCCGGCAGGGCCTTGAGCCGCTTCAGCACTTCCTTGCCGTCCGGGTCGCCTTTGGTCCAGATGGCCTCGGTGTCGCCGTCGTAGTGCTCGACGATGTACTGCGCGAGCGCGTGGACCCGCCGGCCCATCGACCCGCCGTACCGGTGAATCGCCGGCTTCGCGACACATAGCTCGACGAACTCGTCGAGGTCGCTCTCGGCGATTTTCCGGACGCTGAAGCCGCCCATCCGTTCGGCGATCTTCCTCGGCCCGGAGAAAGCCACCTCCATGGCGATCTGCTGATCCAGCAACATGCCCGTGAGCAGGGCGAACGGGTCCTCGGAGAGGAGCTTGTCCGTCTCGGGATCCCCGGTGAGGTGCAAGGTGCCAGCCATGCCGACCAGCATCGCACGGCGGCCCCGCGCCGGTCACCACGAAGGCCGGCCGCCGCGACCCGCATGGTGGAAATCGGCGGTAACGGACGGTTGCGTGTGATTGACCCCTCGCGTGGGGCGACGTGTGCCACTACCGTGCTAAGCGGGAGCAGCGGCCAGCCGCGCTGTGCCCATAGCACATCGAGCGCCATGATCGGTAGCTTTGTGTCTCCATTATCACACGTGTTTCTGTGTTGTTGCAGGTAGCCCGGGGTTCGCTCGCCGACTCGAGCTGAGGGCGTAACGCCACTCTGTTACGTTGCATGAATATGTCCGGAAAGCACTCAAAGCGTGCAAACGGCGATAATCATTCGGCGGGCCACGTGGTGATCGAAAGTCCTTCCCGGGACGACGGTGCGGCCCTCTGGCGAATTGCGCGTGATTCACAAAAGCTGGACCTGAACTCGTCCTACGCGTACTTGCTGTGGTGCCGTGATTTCGCCGACACCTCTGTTGTCGCCCGCGCCGATGGAAATACTGTGGGATTTGTCATCGGCTATCGACGGCCGAGTGCGCCGGACACCGCGCTGGTGTGGCAAGTCGCTGTCGACGACTCCCAGCGCGGCCGGGGCTTGGCAGGCAAAATGCTCGACGCCCTGTTCGAACGTTTGGTGGACGCCGGTGTGCGGTACCTGGATACCACCATCACGCCGGACAACGAGGCATCGATCCGCCTGTTCACCTCGTTCGCCAAGCGGTGGAACGCCACGCTCGAGCGGTCCGAACTGTTCGCCGCGGGGGATTTCCCGGACCCGCACGAACCGGAGGACCTCTTTCGCATCGGCCCGCTGACGCGCGCCCGGCACGAGCCAGGGCAACAGTAAAAGCGAACTGCATATTCGCCTGATAAAGCAGGAGACGGAGCAAGTGAGCATCTTCGAAACGCTCGAGTCCGAGGTGCGCAGCTACAGCCGTGGCTGGCCGACGGTTTTCGACCGAGCGCAGGGCAGTTGGCTGTACTCGGAGGACGGCAAACCGTATCTCGACTTCTTCGCCGGGGCCGGCGCGCTCAACTACGGGCACAACCACCCGGTGCTGAAGAAGGCATTGATCGACTACATTTCCCGCGATGGCGTCACCCACTCGCTGGACATGTTCACCGTGGCCAAGCGCGACTTCCTGGAGACCCTCAACGAGGTGATCCTCCAGCCGCGCTCGATGGAGTACAAGGTCATCTTCCCCGGCCCCGGTGGCGCCAACGCGGTGGAGGCCGCGCTGAAGCTGGCGCGCAAGGTGACCGGCAAGGAGTCGGTCATCAACTTCACCAACGCGTTTCACGGCATGACGCTGGGCGCCTTGTCGGTGACCGGTAACTCGATGAAGCGCGGCGGCGCGGGCATCCCGCTGGTGCACGCCACGCCGATGCCGTACGACCAGTACTTCGACGGCGCCTACCCCGACTTCCTCTACTTCGAGCGGCTGCTCGAGGACTCCGGCAGCGGCCTGAACGAGCCCGCGGCCGTGATCGTCGAGACCGTCCAGGGCGAGGGCGGCATCAACGCCGCGCGCCTGGAGTGGCTCAAGGGCCTCTCCGACCTGTGCAAGCGGCACAACATCCTGCTGATCCTCGACGACGTGCAGATGGGCTGCGGCCGTACCGGACCGTTCTTCAGCTTCGAAGAGGCCGGCATCGAGCCCGACATGATCTGCCTGTCCAAGTCGATCGGCGGCTACGGCCTGCCGATGGCGATCACGCTGATCCGGCCGGACCTCGACGTCTGGGCGCCGGGCGAGCACAACGGCACGTTCCGCGGCATCAGCCCCGCGTTCGTCACCGCCGCCGAGGCGCTGCGCACCTACTGGCGTGACGACGAGCTCGAGAAGTCGACCAAGGCCAAGGGCGAGCGCATCGGCACGGTCTTCAACGAGATCGTGGAGGCCTACCCGGAGTCGAACCTCGTCGCCAAGGGCCGTGGCCTCGCCCGGGGGCTCGAGTTCCCCAGCGGCGAGCTGGCAGGCAAGGTGTGCGCGGCGGCGTTCGACCGGGGTCTGCTGATGGAGACCTCCGGGCCTGATTCCGAGGTCGTCAAGCTGCTGCCCGCGCTGACCACGACCGATGACGAGATCGAAAAGGGTCTCGGCATCATCAAGGACTCCGTGGAGTCCGTTCTGGCGCGCTGACCGCGTGTCCTGGCAAGGTAACGACACCCGAGAAGACGACACCCGAGAAAAGGAGACGTTTTGATCGTCCGCACCCTCGACGAGATCACCGACACCGACGCCGACGTCAAGACCCCGAACTGGCGTAGCAAGCGCATTGTGCTGAGCAAGGACAAGGTCGGTTTCTCGGTGCACGAGACCACGCTGTACGCAGGGACCGTCAACGATTTCTGGTACGCCAACCACATCGAGGCTGTCTTCATCGTCGAGGGCGAAGGCGAGATCACGAACAAGGCGACCGGGGAGACGCACCAGCTCAAGCCGGGTTCGCTGTACCTGCTGGACGAGCACGACAAGCACCAGGTCCGGCCGAAGACGGAGATGCGCACCATCTGCGTCTTCAACCCGCCGGTCACCGGCCGTGAGGTTCACGACGAAAACGGGGTATACCCCCTCGTGGTCGAAGAAGACTGACTTCCCCGGCCACGTGAGCAGCCGGCCGCCGCAAATCTCGGCGGCCGCTGTTCACGGCAAGGAAAGGAACAGCCGAAAAAACAGCACAGTGGCACTCGTAGGAGGCGAGTAACTTGACTCTCGCAGAGAGCCGGATTGAGGACGCTTACCCGACCCGACTCGGCAGCGGCACGGCGCAGCTGCTCGAGAGGACCGACCCCACGGTGTGGGGCAGCGAGAACGACGGCCCGTTCGACGCCGCCGGCCTCGCGTCCCATGACGCCAAGGGGTACACGATCCTCGAGGGTCTCCTGTCACCCGCCGAGGTGCAGGGCTACTGGCAGGAACTCGTGCGGCTCTCGTCGGACGAGGAACTCAAGACCGACGAGCGCGTGGTGACCGAGAAGAAGTCCGGCGAGGTCCGGTCGATCTTCGAGGTGCACAAGATCAGTGAGCTGATCGGCGAACTGGCCCGGGATCCCCGCATCCTCGACCGGGCGCGGCAGATCCTCGGGTCGGAGGTCTACATCCACCAGAGCCGGGTGAACTACATGCCCGGGTTCCGGGGCAGCGGCTTCTACTGGCACTCCGACTTCGAGACCTGGCACGCCGAGGACGGGATGCCGAAGCCGCGCGCGGTGAGCTGCTCCATCGCGCTGACCGACAACTACCCGTTCAACGGCGGCCTCATGGTCATGCCGGGCTCGCAGCGCACGTTCGTGCAGTGCATGGGCGAGACCCCGGACGACCACTACAAGGAGTCGCTGAAGGAGCAGGAGATCGGCGTGCCGAGCGAGGACGACATCACCAAGCTCGCCGCCGAGTGCGGAATCGACCAGTTCACCGGCCCGGCCGGGTCGGCGCTGTTCTTCGACTCGAACATCATGCACGGGTCGGGCAACAACATCACGCCGTACCCGCGGTCGAACATCTTCCTGGTGTTCAACAGCGTCGAGAACACGCTCGTGGAGCCGTTCGCGGCGAGCAAGCCGCGGCCGACGTTCATCGGCGCGCGGGACTTCACCCCGCTCACCCGCTGACGGGAGTACACGACTGGTAGCAGGCTGTGTGGGGGTGGCTGTAGCCATCTCTGCGCAGCCTGTTACTGTGTCGCACACCTCATCGCAGTGCGATGGGTAGTCGTTGCCGGCGTGGACCGGGTGGCTCCTTGCTCGGGGTGAGTCCTGTACCGCCGCCGGCGACGATGACGAGTTCGAAGAGTACGGCCCCGCGCCATCAGATCGGGACTGATGGCACGGGGCCGTATTCTGTTGCGCACCTCGGGTTTCAGTCGAACAGACTGGTCTCCGAGTGGATCTCCAGCAGTTCGTAGACGGGCCGTCCGCGCCTGCCGTCGATGGTGGTCGTGCGGACCACCCGCAGCCGCGCCGTGACCGGCCGGTCCAGGTTCACCTTGATCTCGTCGAGCAGGTCCGGCGCGACGGCGCCCTGGATGGTGCTGCCCGTGTCGCGTTCGAGGTAGAAGATCCGCCTGCGCGTGCGGACACCGTCGAGCCTGCCGGTCACCGTCTCGTACCCGACGTCCTCGCGCGACTCACGCAGGCTGTTGTGCAGCACCCGTGCCTGGTCGGCCGTCATGCTGCGCACCACCTCCTCGCCCGACGTCGGCGTGAGCGACAGGGCGAGGCTGGACGTCCGGAGCACCGCGGTGACGATGTCGCTCACCGCGTTGCGCACCGTGTCGCGCTGCAACAGCACGGCGTCGAGCGCGCCGTCGTCGGATCCGTTGACGGGCAGGAAGTCGCACAGCTCCTTCACCGCGCGCTCGGACAGCGTCTCGATGCCGTCGCTGATGAGCGCGTCCGGGTCGGTGGTCTCCGGGAAGCCGAAGAACATCGCGTTGCCGGCCTGTCCGCGCTGGATCAGCGGCGCCTTCT
This sequence comes from Prauserella oleivorans, assembly GCF_042685745.1. NCBI lineage: Bacteria > Bacillati > Actinomycetota > Actinomycetes > Pseudonocardiales > Pseudonocardiaceae > Prauserella > Prauserella oleivorans. The sequence continues at coordinate 1,546,487 of NZ_JBHUNT010000001.1, forward strand.
CGCGGTCGGCGGGCTGCACGTAGGTGATCTCGCCCTGCGGGTTGCGCACGATGTGGCCGATCTTGGCCGTGGCGTCCTGGAATGCCTTGCTGATGTCGGAGAACGTGTACGCGTCGAGCTGCGACGACCCGAGCAGCGAGACCTGCAGCAACGGGGAGCGGGACGTCCGCTCGAACTTGGCGTGCGCCGCCATCGCCGACGCTCTGGCGAGATCGTCGAGCCACGTACCGCCGGGAATGTTCTCGGCCACCTGCCGGAAGCTCACCACGTCACCTCTGCGAATCCCTTCACGGTGCCCTCCCGCGGCCCGCGCGCCCACGTCTGTTCCCATACGTCCTCGTCGCCGGGCCGGCACAGGAAGCCGTCGAGCAGGCCGCCGACCGGACGCACCCGCTCGAGGTACATCGCGGGCTGCTCGGCGATCACGCCGTGCAGCGTCAGCATGCCGTAGAGCGCCTCGCGGGCCGGGCTGGCGAGCCGCTTGAGGCTGCCCCAGTCGTCCGGGATCAGCAGGACGTCGACGTCGCGGGGCACCAGTTCGGACCGGACCGTGATCTCGCCCGACACCCACGCCCGCCCGGACGGGATCAGCCTGGTCACCACACCGAGGTAGCCGCTCAGGGCGCTGAACAGCACCTCGCGCTCGTTGCGGTGCGGGGCGTCCCACACGAAGCGCTCGTAGAGGTCGGAAAGATCAGCGGGATGCCGGCCGGGAGGCAGAACGTTGTCCGTTGTCCAATAGGGGAGCGGCATCCACGTTCCTTACGTTGTCCTGGAGGCGCGCACGCACGCGCGTGAGGACTTGAACTTCGCCCGTCAGGCGGGCGTAGCGAACCTACCAGCCGTCGCGCGGGGCAGAGTCAACCGCCTCGGCGGGGCGTGCGGTACTCGCTGGCCCGCACATCCTGCTCGTCAGGCCACTCGTTGCGGGCGTGCCACTCGCGCCACGAGGGCAGCGTGCCGGACTGGTATCCGGTCTCCAGAGGCTGTGGTTCACCCGTTCCGGCGTACTCGTCGCCGTTGGCGGGTGCCTCCGCGGCGGGCCGCCAGGCGTGGTCGTTCCGGTGCTCGCTGCGGGTGGGCGGGATGTCGGCGTACCCGGTGTGCCCGGTGTACTCGGTCTGCGGTCGGTCCGGGTAGGTGTCCTCGGCCCGTACCGCGGGCTGGCGCGTCGTGATCTCGGTGGCGTCCTCGGGCTCGGGCACCCGGTGGGACGGCAGCGCACCGGCGACCGGGATGTGCCGCGTCTCCTCCTCGGGCGGTGCTTGGGGCGCGGGTTCGAGCGGGGAAACCGGGCGCGCGGGCCGCCGCGGCCTGCCCCACCTCGTCAGCACGAGTGCCGCCGAGCCGGCGCCGAGCGCGAACGCGAGCAGCAACCACAGCCAGATCTGCCCGAACAACCACAGCATCGCCGTTTCCCCTCTACAACACCCGGATCTCCACCCGCCGGTCGTCACTGATGTCGTCGTCGCCGCCCAGCGGCCGCGTGTCGCCGTAGCCGACCGAGGTCACCCGGTCGTCGGCAACGCCCTGGTCCACGAGCAGATCGGCGACGGTCTCGGCCCGGTCCTGGGAGAGCTGCCGCGCCTCCTCGGCGCTGATCTCCGGAACCCGGGCGACGTGCCCGCCGACCTCGAAACGGAACCGGGCGGGGGCCGCGGCAAGCAGGTCGGCCACGCCGGCCACGGCGGTCTCGCCCTCGGTAGACAGCTCGGAGCTGTAGGCCTCGAACGTGATCGGACTGCGCTGCAACAGCGCGTCGAGCTGCTCCTGGAGCTGTTCCTTCCGCGGCTGCCGGGCAGGCTCCGGCCGCGCGGGCGCGGGTCGTCGGGCCGGCGCCGCCGCGCTGACCTGTACGTCCCGCACGCCTTCGACCCCGCGCACGACGTAACGCGCGAGCTCCACCTTGTCCGCGGGGACGTCTTGGACCGTGGCGTCGCGGCCGGTGAAGGAGACACCGTCCGCGGGCAGCCCGGCTGCGCCGAGCGCGGATTGTGCTCGGCGCTGCAGCTCGGACTCGATCCGGTCGGCCGTGGCCCACGTCGCGACGCCGGCGAGTAACCCCGTCAGCAGCAGCGCGAGCGGAACCAGCCACAACCGGCCCCGGTCACCGGTCATGGACCGACTGTAAACGCCCCACGGCGACCGTGCGACCGGGAAAAACGGCCACTGTGGGCCGTTCGGGCTAGTTCTCGGCGGGCTCGGCCAGTGCGGCGACACCCGGCCGGTCGAGCAGCGGCGTCAGCCGTGGGCGCTTCGGAGTGAGCCCGTCGCCCATCGACTCCCCGCGCAACTGCCTGCGGATCCACGGCAGCAGGTGCACCCGGGTCCATTCGAGGTCGGAGCGACGCAGGGTGAGCCAGTTCGGGTGGCCGTCGGTCTGCGGCCACGGTTCGCGCCAGTCCTCCGCGGTGGGCACGCCAAGCACCTCGGCGGTGCGCAGGGCGATGCGGCGGTGCCCCTCGGGCGTGAAGTGGAGCCGGTCGTCGCTCCACGCGCGGACGTCGTGCAGGACGTCCATCGCCCACAGGTCCACGACCTTCGCGCCGTGCTTGTCGGCGATGGCCCACAGGTGGGCGTTGTAGATGGCGACCTTTCCGCGCAGGATGCTCATCACCGACATGCTCTTGGTGTCGGGGCCGGTGAAGATGACGACCTCGATGCCTTCCGCGCGCAACGCCGCGATCCCTTCCTCGAACGCGGCGGCCACGGCGTCGACGTCGGCGCCGGGAACGATGATGTCGTTGCCGCCGGCGCACACGGTGACCAGGTCGGGCTTGGTTTCCAGTGCGACGGGCAGCTGCTCGGACATGATCTCGGCGAGCAGCTTGCCGCGGATGGCGAGGTTGGCGTAGGCGAAGTCCGGACGTCCGTCGGCGAGGATTTCGGCGAGCCGGTCGGCCCAGCCCCGGAACGTTCCGTCGGGGCGCTCGTCGTTGAGTCCTTCGGTGAAGCTGTCCCCGATGGCGACGTAACTGTTGTAGCCCGTCACGAGCTCTCCCTCCGCCCAGCGCCTGCGAGTTGAAGTCCCGAGCCGATCGTCGACCGGCGGGAGCCACGGTAATCCCCCTTGATCCGCGCATTGGCGACCGCCGGTTCGATCAAGACTCTCAGTTTCTTACGTCGTCGGTCACGTCCGCACCCGTATTACCGGATCGGTACCGGGCGTGTGGCGAACGTTACGAACGATGCCGACGCCGGCCTCCGGTTGCGGGCGAAGGGTGACCTAACCTCCGAAATGAGGGAGGCTTGAGATCGTGACAGACACTCCGGCGACCGAGCCCGCTCCGGGCCGGGAGTCACTCGCGAGTCTGCTCGGCGGACGCAAGGGGGCGATCGACGCGACCCTGCCTCCGGTGGCGTTCGTGGCCGGCTGGCTGGTCGCGGACTCCTCGATCGGATGGGGCGCGGCGACCGCCATCGCGGTCAGCATCGCCGTCGGCGCGTTCCGGCTGCTGCGTGGTGACAAGGCCCGCGCGGTGGTCGTCAGCCTCGCCGCCGTCGTCGTCGCGGCGCTCATCGCGCTGCGCACCGGACGGGCTCAGGACTTCTTCCTCATCCAGCTGCTGTCCAATGTGGCCAGCGCGCTGGCGTGGGCGACGAGCATCGTCGTCCGCTGGCCGCTGCTCGGCGTCGTGGTGGGACTCGTGCTGGGCCAGAAGACCCGCTGGCGGCGTGACCCGGCGCTGCTGCGGGCGTACTCCCGCGCGAGCTGGGTGTGGGTGTTCGGGCAGTACACGCTGCGTGTGGCGGTGTTCGGCGCGCTGTGGTGGGCCGGCGAGGTGGTCGCTCTCGGGATCGCGCGCACCGTGTTGTCGTGGCCGCTGGTCGCACTGACGGTCGCCGTCAGCGGCTGGGTGCTCCACCGGACGCTGCCCAGCGGGCATCCCGGGCTGCGGCATCCACAACCGCCGGAGTAAGGGGCCCCCGGCGAGGGGGAGGTCCGGGGGCCACCACCTACAGTACGCCTTTCGGGTGAAGTGCGTGTTCGCCGAAGGCCTCGACGGCGGCCAGCCACGCCGCGCCGAGCACGCCGTCGCTGCTGCCCAGCACGTCGAGGCCGGACAGGCGGGTACGCACCCGTATGCCCACGGGGCTGTCCTCCGCCAGCACACTTCCGACGAGCACCACCGGGGTGCTCTCGTCGACGTCCCGCGCCGTCAGCGCCGTGCGCGTCAGCAACCCGGCGGCCTGCTCCACGATCCGCTCGGCCTCGGGATCGTCGTCCACGGCAGCGCTCACCAGCGGGGCGAACCGCGCCAGCCGCACCGGTGGCTCGCCGTTGGCCGCGGTGATGAGCCGGTGGAACGCCCGGGGCTCGTCCGGGTCGATGCCGGCCTGCGCCAGGACCGACGTCGCCAGCGTGCCGAGTGCCGTGCCGCGGCTCAGCGCGTCGAGGGTCGCCCGCACCGCCTCCCGGCCGATCCAGAAGCCCGATCCCTCGTCGCCGAGCAACCAGCCGTAGCCGCCCGCCACCGACACCATCCGGCGCTTGCGGATGCGGCCCGCGATGGAGCCGGTACCCGCGACGAGCACGGTGCCGTCGGGCTCGGCCGTGGCCGATGCGAACGCGGCCTCGGCGTCGGAGACCACGCGCGCCACGTCGCCGAACCCGCCCTCCCGCCAGGTACGCCGGAAGATGTCCGCGACCGCCGGATCGGTGAGCTTGCCGGCCCCGGCCATGCCGACGACACACGCCCGCAGGCCCGCGCGGTCCAGTCCGGCGGTCGCGGCGGCAACGGCCTCGGCCACGGCCGCGGCGGCCTGGGCGGGCGGGTGCGAGTTGGGGTTGGCCCCGCCGGCGCGTCCCGTGCCGAGCACGGTGCCGTCGGCGGCGAGCGCCCGGGCCCTGGTGGTCGTGCCGCCCGCGTCCACTCCGACGACGTACATCAGCGCGTCTTGGTCACTTTGCGCAGGCCGCGGGGGCTGTCCGGGTCACCACCACGGGCCAGGGACAGCTGCAGCGCGAGCCGCTGCACCGGCAGTACCTCCAGGATGGGTGCCACCTCCTCGGCCGTCTCGGGCACGTCGATGCGCAACGCGGCGGGCATGTCGCCGGCCGCCGACCCGATGGCCAGCACGTCGGCACCACGCTCGGCGACGGCGCCGAGCACGTCCCGCATGGCCGTGCCACCGTGGCCTGCGCTGGTGAGGCCGAGCACGGCGGTCTCCTCGTCGACCGCCGCGACCGGGCCGTGCAACAGGTCCGCGCCACTGTAGGCGCGGGTGTGCAGGTAACTGGTCTCGGCCAGCTTGAGAGAGGCCTCCAGCGCCGTCGCGTAGGAGTACCCGCGGGCGGCGGCCACCACGCGGTCGGCGAACCGGTACCGGTCCACCGCCCGCGCGACCCCGCTCGCCGAGTCCCGCAGCGTCGTGTGCGCGAGCCGGCCGATGTCGCCCACCGCGGAGCCGTCGCCGCCGCGCATCGCGTCGACCAGCAGGTACAGCGCCAGCAGGGTCGCCGTGTAGGTCTTGGTGGCCGCGACGGCGTGCTCCTCGCCCGCGCCGATGTCGACGGCGAGATCGGCGACCTCGAACAGCCGTGAGGACGGCGTGTTGCTCACCGCGACCGTGCGCGCGCCCGCCTTGCGGGCCGCCTCGGTGACCTCCAGCAGATCAGGGGACCCGCCGCTCTGGCTCACCGACACGAGCAGAACGTCCCGCAGATCTGGGTGGGCGCCGTAGAGAGTGGTCGTGGACGGCGAGACGAGCCCCGCGGGCAGGCCCAGGAGGACTTCGATCAAGTACTTGGCGTAGAGCGCGGCGTGGTCGCTCGACCCGCGCGCGGCGAGCAAAGCGAACCGCGGTGGTTTCTCCACGATGGCGCGGGCAACTCCCGCGATGGTGGCGCGTTGCTCGACGAGCCGGGCGAGGATGTCCGGCTGCTCGTCGATCTCTGCCGTCATCAGCCTGCCCGGCTGGGCCTCTGTCACGATGATCCTCTCGTCGCGCCGCAAGGTCTAGACCAATAGTAGACAGGTTCAACGTGCGGGGCGAAGGGTAGTTTTGCAGGTAAGCGTCGCGGGGTTGAAGTGAAGGAGTCGGTCATGTTGGAGGTTTCGGGGGCCAGGGCGGGTACCGCAACAGGTACACGGGCCCAGCGCGAGCCGAAGTACTGGGCGCTCAAACAGCATCTGCTGGATCTGCTCGAGTCGCTACCCGCGGGATCGCCCATTCCCACCGAGCGCGCGCTCGCCGGGGATTTCAACGTCTCCCGCACCACGGTCCGGCAGGCGCTGGCGGACCTGACGGCGGAGGGGCGCCTGCACCGCGTGCAGGGCAAGGGCACCTTCGCCGCGGAGCCCAAGGTGGCGCAGCGGCTCCAGCTGTCCTCCTACACCGAGGACATGCGCGCGCAGGGCCGGGAGCCGTCCTCCCAGCTGCTGGAGGTCGAGGAGATCGTCGCCGAAGGGGACCTGCCGAAGCTGCTCGGCATCCGTACCGGTGCCAAGGTGCTGAGGCTGCGCAGGCTCCGGCTCGCCGACGGCGAACCCATGGCGCTGGAGACGACCCACCTGCCGCTGGCGCGCTTCCGCGGCTTGCGCAGGCAGATCACCGAGGGTGGTTCGCTGTACGAGGCGCTGAAGGAGCGCTACGGCGTCGAGCTCACGCGGGCGGAGGAGACCATCGAGACCTCGCTCGCGGGACCGCAGGAGGCCGAGCTCCTCGGTGCCGACGTCGGAATGCCGGTGCTGCTGCTGTCCCGGCACTCGTTCGGCGCCGACGGCAAGCCCGTGGAGTACGTGCGCTCGATCTACCGCGGTGACCGGTACAAGTTCGTCACCACGCTGACCAGGCCGTGACCGTCCGCTGGGGCACCTCGGCCGCGCGCGGTGTCCTGGCCACCACCGTCCTCGGCTCCGGGATGGTGATGCTCGACGGCACCGTGGTCAACGTCGCCCTGCCCCGGATGGGTGAGGAACTGGCCGCCTCGGTCTCGGGGTTGCAGTGGATCCTCGACGGCTACCTGCTCGCGCTCGCCTCGCTCATCCTCGTCGCCGGAGCACTCGGCGACCGCTACGGCAGGCGGCGGGTGTTCCAGCTCGGCATCGTCTGGTTCGGTGCCGCGTCGCTGCTTTGCGGCATCGCGCCGACCACGGAACTGCTGGTCGGGGCGCGGGTTCTGCAGGGCGTCGGTGGCGCGCTGCTGACGCCGGGTTCGCTGGCGATCCTGCAGGCGTCGTTCGCGCGGCAGGACCGGGCGCGGGCGATCGGCGCGTGGTCCGGCCTCGGTGGCGTCGCGGCGGCGCTGGGGCCGCTGGTGGGCGGGCTGCTGGTGCAGGCGTGGTCGTGGCGGCTGGCGTTCCTGGTGAACCTGCCGCTGGCGGCGGTCTGCGTGTGGCTGGCGCACCGCTACGTTCCGGAGTCCTGCGACGCGCGCGGGCAGGGCAGGCCGGACACACTCTCGACCGTCCTCTGTGCGCTCGGTCTGGCCGGGGTCACCGGCGCGTTGGTGGAGGCGCCGCCCCGCGGATTCGACGACCCGCTCGTGCTCACCGCGGCGGTTGGCGGAGCGCTGGCCCTGGCCGCGTTCGTGGTCGTCCAGCTGCGCTCGCGAGATCCGCTCGTCCCGCCGAGCCTGTTCGCCGACCGGACGTTCACGTTCTCCAACGCGCTCACCCTCGTCGTGTACGCCGCGCTCGGCGGCGTGATGATGCTGCTCGTTCTGCAGCTGCAGACCTCGCTCGGGTACTCACCCCTCGAAGCTGGCGCGGCCGGGCTGCCCGTCACCGCGTTGATGGTCGCGTTGTCCGGACGTTCCGGCGCTCTCGCCCAGCGGATCGGCCCGCGTACGCAGCTGGTCGCCGGCCCGTTACTGCTCGCACTCGGGATGTGGCTGCTGCAGCGGGTCGCGCCCGGTTCGTCCTACGTGGGCACGGTGCTCCCGGCGGTGACCGTCTTCGGGCTCGGCCTCGCCACGGTGGTGGCGCCCGTGACGGCGACCGTGCTGGCCGCGGCGCCCGATCGCCATGCCGGCGTGGCGTCCGGGGTGAACAACGCCATCGCCCGCAGCGGGAACCTGCTGGCCGTCGCGGTGCTGCCCGCCGTGGCCGGGCTGAGCGGCGCGGCGTATTCCGATCCGGTCGCCCTGACGGCGGGTTGGCGCACCGCGTTGTGGGTATGTCTTGGGCTTGCCGTCACCGGGGCGGCGCTCGCGACGGGGATTCGCGACAACGTGCTCCGCACGGCTACGCCACGTGAAGAATCTGTGAGCCGCTGACAGTCCTTTGTGGACTCGAAATTGCGCCGTGTTCGTGCTCACTTCTGGCAACGCCGGGAGCATCCGTGGCGTTTTCAACGTTGGAGTGTTGGAGATGGGGAGTCCGCGTGAGCGATCGGAATCATGGCTGAGGAGAAGAAGGAAAAGAGAGAGGACGAGGAATCGGAGAAGTCCGGTCTCAAACCCGCGCAGTTGATCGCCGCGGGGCTGGCGGCGACGACCGCGGCGTTTCTGTGCTCGTTCTTCGGCGTCTACGGGACGGTGATCGGCACCGGTGTCATGAGCGTCCTGAGCACGGTCGGCAGCGAGGTGTACCTGCGGTCGCTGCGCAAGACCAAGGAGGCGACGAAGAAGGCCAAGGCGATGGCGGCCGCCATCACCGACGCCAGAGGGTGGCAGACCCGTGTCCAGGGCTCGCCCGGACGGACGTCCGCGGCGAACCAGAGTTCGGCGCCGCCGACCACCCGATTGGCCGAACCGCAGGACGAACGGACCCGGCGGATCGGTCCGCTGGGCGACGAACGGACCCGCTACATCGCTGCTCCGGGCGACGACCGCACGCGTCGGATCGGCCCGCTGGGGGAGGAGCAGACGCGCTACATCGCCGCCCCGGGCAGCGAGCAGCAGACCGTCTACCTCGGTGCGCAGCAGGCCGGGCAGCCGGATGCGACCGAGCAGGACAAATGGGGCTGGCTGAAGCGCCGGTGGCCGGTGGTGCTGGGAACCAGCGTCGCGGCGTTCGTGATCGGCATGTTCATCCTCACCGGGTTCGAGCTGGCGACCGGTAGCTCGGTGTCGGGTCAGGGCCGCAGCACGGTGGGACAGCTGGTCGGCAACACGTCCGGCCAGTCCGAGTACCGCGAGGACCCGGGCCGGCAGCAGGAGCAGGAGCAGACGCCCGCGCCGAGCGAGCAGCAGCAGCCCGGCGACGAGACCGAGCCGACCTACGAGCCTACGGAGTCCGGCACGCCGGTGCCGTCCGAGGAGCAGCAGCCGACGGAGCAGTCGGAGCCGGTCGAACCGACCGAGCCCAGCAGCCCGGTCGAGGAGCAGCCCGAGCCGACGCAGGAGGAAACCGAGAGCGTTCCGCTGCCGGGCCTCGGCGGCGAGTCCGGCGGAGGTGCCGAGGTCACTCCGAGCGAGGGCGGCTGAGCGCCTCTCGCAGGCCGGTCGCGGCGGCCTGGGGGTCGTCGGCCTCGGTGACGGCCCGGACGACCACCGCCCGGTCCGCCCCGGCCGCCACGACCTCCGGCAGGCGCTGCGCGTCGATCCCTCCGATGGCGAACCAGGGCCGTGGCGTGCCGATCTCGGCGGCCACGGCCCGCACCAGCTCCAGCCCGGGTGCCTCGCGTCCGGGCTTCGTCGGTGTCGGCCAGCACGGCCCGACGCAGAAGTAGTCGACACCCGGCTCCACCGCCGCCGCCCGCGCCTGGTCCAGCGAGTGGGTGGACCGGCCGATCACCGGACCGTCCCCGACGATGCGGCGCGCGAGATCCACCGGCAGGTCATCCTGGCCGAGGTGGAGCACGTCGGCGTCCACGGCCAGGGCCACGTCCGCTCGGTCGTTCACCGCCAGCAGCGCCCCGTGGCGCGCGCACGCCTCCGCCAACACTTCCAGCGCCTGGAGCTCGAACCGCGCTTCCAGCGGCGCGCCGCTCGTCTTGTCGCGCAGCTGGACGATGTCGACGCCACCCGCGAGCGCGGCGTCGACGAACTCCGCGAGGTCGCCACGTGTACTGCGGGCGTCCGTGCACAGGTACAGCCGGGCGTCCGCCAGACGCCGGCGGATCTGATCACCGTTGAGGCCGGGCATGGCGTCACCGTAGTACGGCCCTGTATGTTGGTGACGTCCGCACGGGAGCCCCGCAAACGGGCTGAGAGGGAGCAGCAGCTCCGACCGTGGAACCTGATCCGGGTCATGCCGGCGCAGGGAGCGTGATCGACAGTGCCCAGCCAACCCCACCTCACGGTCGTCGGTGCCGGCGTCATCGGCCTGGCCGTCGCCTGGCGTGCCGCCGCCGCCGGGCATCGCGTGACCGTGTTCGACCCCCGGCCCGGCCAGGCCGCCTCCTGGGTCGCGGGCGGGATGCTCGCCCCGGTGACCGAGGCGTGGCCGGGTGAGGAAGACGTCCTCGAGCTCGGCGAGGAATCGCTGCGCCGCTGGCCCCGCTTCGCCGAGGAGCTACGGGCCGACGGGTTCGACCCGGGCTTGTCCCTGGCCGGGACCGTCGTGGCCGCATTCGACCGCGCCGACGCCGAGCAGCTGCGGATCCTCGCCGACTACCTGCACGGCCTGGGCCGCGAGGCCACCTACGTGACCGGCAGGCAGCTGCGGCACGCCGAACCCGGGCTCGGCAGCTCCGTCACCGCGGGCCTGCTGGTGCCCGGCGACCTGGCCGTCGACAACCGCAGGCTGCTCGACGCCCTGCGCGGCGCCGCCCGCGCGCACGGTGCCGAGTTCGTGGCCGAGGAGGTCGTGGCACTCGAACCCGGAGTGGTGCGGACCGCGACGGCGGGCCACGCCGCCGAGCTCGTCGTGCTCGCCGCCGGGGCGTGGAGCGGACGGCTCGCTCCCCGGCTCGCCGGGCATGTCCGGCCGCTCAAGGGCGAGATCCTGCGCCTGCGCTCCCGGAGGCTGACGCTGCCACCGCCGCGGCACACGGTCCGCGCGATGGTGGAAGGCGAGCCCGTCTACCTCGTGCCACGCGAGCACGGCGAGCTGGTGCTCGGCGCCACGCAGTACGAGGCGGGCTTCGACACGGCCGTCACCGCCCGGGGCGTGCGCCGACTGCTCGACAACGCCGAACGCGTCTTCCCCGGCATCGCCGAGTACGAGCTCACCGAGACCGCCGCGGGTCTCCGCGCGGGCAGCGCGGACAACCTGCCCTACCTCGGCGAACTCGGCGACGGCGTGTTCGCGGCCACCGGGCATCACCGCAACGGCCTGCTGCTCGCACCCGTCACCGCCGACGCCGTGCTGGCCTGGCTCGCGGGCACGGAGCCACCGCCGGGGGTCACCGCGGCACATCCCGAACGCATGCGCAGTGAGGAACGAGTCTGATGCGGATCACAGTCAACGGGGACGCCCGGGAGTTCCCCGACGGCAGCACCGTCGCCGACCTGCTGGAGGCGCTCGGCACCGCGCGCGAGGGTGTCGCGGTCGCGCTCGACGGCCAGGTCGTGCGGCGCGCGGAGTGGGCCCGTGTCGTCGTGCCGGACGGCGCGCGGTTGGAGATCCTCACGGCCGTCCAGGGAGGTTGACGATGACCGACATGAACTCCGAGAGCGGCGAGACGCTGGTGATCGGCGATCTCAAGCTGAGTTCACGCCTCATCATCGGCACGGGCGGCGCCGCGAACCTGAACGTTCTCGAACGGGCGCTCGTGGCGTCCGGCACCGAGCTGACCACCGTCGCGATGCGCCGCGCCGACGCCGAGGGCGGGTCGGGCGTGCTCGATCTGCTGCGCAGGCTCGGCATCACCCTGCTGCCGAACACGGCCGGCTGCCGCACGGCCGCCGAAGCCGTGCTCACGGCCCAGCTCGCCCGGGAGGCACTCGGCACCGACCTCGTCAAGCTCGAGGTGCACGCCGACGACCGCACGCTGCTGCCCGACCCGGTCGAGACCCTCGACGCCGCCGAACAACTCGTGGCCGAGGGCTTCACCGTCCTCGTCTACACCAACGACGACCCGGTGCTGGCTCTGCGGCTCGAGGAGGCCGGCTGCGCCGCCGTGATGCCGCTCGGCGCGCCGATCGGCACCGGCCTCGGCATCCGCAACCCGCACAACATCGAGCTGATCGTCGCCAGGGCCGGCGTGCCGATCATCCTCGACGCCGGCATCGGCACTGCGTCCGATGCCGCCTTGGCCATGGAGCTGGGGTGCGACGCCGTGCTGTTGTCGACGGCGGTCACGCGGGCGCAGGACCCCGAACGGATGGCGCACGCCATGCGGGCCGCGGTGACGGCGGGCAGGCTCGCGCGACAGGCCGGCCGCGTGCCGCAGCGGTTCTGGGCGCAGGCCTCGTCTCCGCCGCGCTGACCGGATTGACGCGCCCGCGCGCCCGGGCCACGTATCGTGAACGCGATCTCAGGCGCGCGTACCCGAAGGAGCGCAGGTGACCACGCCGAACGACATCCCACGCAGGCTGTTCCTGACGATCGGCAGGCTGTCGCGATCACTGCGTCAGGCCGGTTCGCCCGGGCCCGGCCACGGGGCCATCTCGGCCATGGCCACGCTCGGCGCGCACGGGCAGCTGCGGCTGGGCGACCTCGCCGCAAAGGAGGGCGTGGCCGCCGCGACGATGTCGCGGATCGTCGCCTCGCTCGTCGAGGCCGGATACGTGCGCCGGGAGTCCGATCCCGCCGACCGGCGGGCCTGGCTCGCGACCCTCACCGAGGAAGGCGAGCAGCTGCTCAGCGGCGTCCGCTCCACGCGCGTGCACGAGCTGGGCAGGCGCATCGACAACCTGTCCGACCGGGATCGCCAGGCCCTCATCGACGCGCTGCCCGCGCTGGAGGCACTGCTCGACGACGGGGAGTGAGGGGTCAGCTCGGGTCGGGCTGCCGCTCGCGCAGCCGCGCGACCTCGGCGCGCAGCGCCCGCAGTTCCGCAAGAATCTGCTCGTTGACCGCCGCCTGCTCGGCGGCCTGCCGGTCCTCTTCCTCGCGGATCTCATCGCGCAGCTGTTCCTCCATCGCGCTCACCACCACGGCGATGAACAGGTTCAGCACCGCGAAGCTCGACACGAGGATGTAGACGACGAAGAAGATCCACGCCATCGGTGCCCGTTCCATGACGGCATCGGCGATGTCGGGCCAGGCTTCGCCGGTCATCACCTGGAACAGCGTGAACAGCGACGTGCCGAGGTCGCCGAAGTCGTCCGGCACGATGCCGCCGAACAGCTTCGTCGCCATCACGCCCGCCACGAAGACGATCAGCCCGAGCAGCGCGGCGATCGAGGCCATGCCGGGCACCGCGGCCAGCAGCCCGGCCACCACCTTGCGCATCGACGGGACCAGCGAGACCAGCCGCAGCACGCGCAGGATCCGCAGCGCCCGCAGCACCGCGAACGGTCCGCTCGCGGGTACGAGCGCGATCCCGACCACCACCAGGTCGAAGAGGTTCCAGCCGTCGCGGAAGAAGGCGCCGCGGTAGACGTAGATCTTCGCGAGCAGCTCGGCGACGAAGATGCCCAGCGCGATGTAGTCGACCGTGTGCAGCAGGCCGCCGTAACCGGCCACGATGTCGCGCGAGGTCTCCAGCGCCAGCGTGACCGCGTTGACGATGATCACGGCGATGACGAGGTTCTGGAACCGGCGGTCCTCGACCAGCCGGCGCAGCCGGGCGCGTAGAGTCACGCGCCGGATCCTATTCGGGTGATCGCTGTCCGGTCCCGGGCTCGGCGGCCAGCCGCCAGAACGCCGACACCGGCCCGACCTTCGCCCCCATCGGGTACGAGTGCTCGACGGCGTTGCTGACGAACCACTTGCCGAACCTCGCCGCCTCCGGCACGGTCATGCCGCGCGCCAGCCCCGCGGTGAGCGCGGAGGCCATGGCATCGCCCGCGCCGTGGGTGTGCGGGGTGGAGAACCGGGGCCCGGGCAGCTCGAGGAATTCGGAGCCGTCGTAGAGCACGTCGACGCACTCCGGGTCCTCGACGAGATGGCCGCTCTTCACGAGCACGTAGCGAGGCCCCAGCTCGTACAGCGCCGCGGCGGCGTCGCGCATCAGGTGCCGATCGGTGACCTCGATGCCCGTGAGCAGCCGGACCTCGTCGAGATTGGGGGTCAGCACGGTCGCGCGGGGCAGCAGCTCCTCACGCAGTGCGTCGAGCCCGGCGTCGTCGAACAGCGGGTGCCCGTGCATGGAGGCCGCGACCGGGTCGACGACGAAGGGCACGTCGGTGTCCCTCCCGATGCCCGCCGCGTCGCAGGCGGCGGCGACCGCGCGGATGATCTCGCCGGAGGCGAGCATGCCGGTCTTGGCCGCCTCGAGGCCCATGTCCGCGGCCACCGCCTCGATCTGACCTGCCACGATGTGCGCCGGGATGTCGGCCCTGTCGTGCACGCCGAGGGTGTTCTGCACGGTCACCGCGGTGACGGCGACCAGGCCGTGCACGCCGCAGGTCAGGAACGTCCGCAGGTCGGCCTGCAGGCCGGCTGCTCCGCCGGAGTCGGACCCGGCGATGGTCAGTGCGGCGGGCGGTCGGGCTTCGCTCATGGCCTCCAGTGTCGCTGGCCGGGTGTGGGCCGGACCAGCGGGGGCGCGGCCGGTGTCACCGCGCCCACTCTCCGGGCAGGCCTCTCGGTACCGGGCCGGGCCGCTCAGTTGCCTCCGGCGAGCCGCCAGAAGGGCGACACGGGGCCGATTCCCTTGCCCAGCGGGTAGGCCTGCGCGACCGAGCGTTCGATGAACCGCTTGCCCTCCCCCACGGCGTCCGGCACGGCCATGCCTTTGGCCAGCGACGCCGTGATCGCCGAGGCGAGGGTATCGCCGCCGCCGTGGGTGTGCTCGGTGGCGTGCCGTGGCCCGTCGAGCCGGACGTACCGGCTGCCGTCGGAGAGCAGGTCCACGCATCGTGGGCTGTCGTGCAGGTGGCCGCCCTTGACCAGCACCCACTCCGGTCCGAACGCGAGGAGGGCGTCGGCCGCCTCGCGCTGGGTGGTCTCGCCGGTGACGTGCACGCCCGTGAGCAGGCGCACCTCGTCGAGATTCGGCGTGACGAGCGTGGCGCGCGGGAACAGCTCGGTGCGGATGGCCTCCAGGGCTTCCTCCCGCAGCAGCGGGTCGCCGTGCATGGAGGCGGCGACGGGGTCCACGACGAACGGCGTGCCGGTGCCGCGTCCGATGTGGACCTCGTCGAGCGTCTTCGCCACCGCCTGGATGATCTCCACGGTGGCGAGCATGCCGGTCTTGGCGGCGTCCACTCCCATGTCACCCGCCACCGCCTTGATCTGGGCGGTGACGATGTCGACCCCGATCTCGGTGAACCCCTCGACACCCAGCGAGTTCTGCACGGTGACCGCCGTGATCGCCGTCATCCCGTGCACTCCGCAGGCGAAGAAGGTCCGCAGGTCGGCCTGGATGCCGGCACCGCCGCCCGAGTCGGACCCGGCGATGGTCAGCGCGGTTCTCGGCGTGGTGGTCATGGCCGCTCGACCACCGGTAGGTAGACCTGGTTGCCGTTGCGCCCGAACTCTTCGGACTTCTCCCGCATTCCGGCTTCGATGGCCTCCACAGAGGACAGGCCGTGCTCCTCGGCGTACTTGCGCACGTCCTGCGTGATCCGCATCGAGCAGAACTTCGGCCCGCACATCGAGCAGAAGTGCGCGGTCTTGGCAGGCTCGGCCGGCAGCGTCTGGTCGTGGAACGAGCGTGCGGTGTCCGGGTCGAGGGAGAGGTTGAACTGGTCGTTCCAGCGGAACTCGAACCGGGCCTTCGACAGTTCGTCGTCCCATTCCTGCGCGTAGGGGTGGCCCTTGGCCAGATCGGCGGCGTGGGCGGCGATCTTGTAGGAGATGACGCCGGTCTTCACGTCGTCGCGGTCGGGCAGACCCAGGTGTTCCTTGGGCGTCACGTAGCACAGCATCGCCGTGCCGTACCAGCCGATCTGGGCGGCGCCGATGGCGGAGGTGATGTGGTCGTAGGCGGGCGCGATGTCCGTCGCGAGTGGACCGAGAGTGTAGAACGGAGCCTCGCCGCAGAGCCGTTCCTCCAGCTCGACGTTCTCCTTGATCTTGTGCATGGGCACGTGGCCGGGGCCCTCGATCATCACCTGGACGTCGTGTTCGCGAGCGATGTGAGTGAGCTCGCCGAGTGTCTCCAGTTCCGCGAACTGGGCGCGGTCGTTGGCGTCGGCGATGGAGCCGGGCCGCAGCCCGTCACCGAGCGAGAAAGTCACGTCGTAGGAGCGCAGGATCTCGCACAGCTCCTCGAAGTGTGTGTAGAGGAACGACTCGCGGTGATGGGCCAGACACCACGCGGCCATGATGGACCCGCCGCGCGAGACGATGCCGGTGACACGGTTCGCCGTGAGCGGGACGTAGCGCAGCAGCACGCCCGCGTGCACGGTCATGTAGTCGACGCCCTGCTCGCACTGCTCGACCACGGTGTCGCGGTAGACCTCCCAGGACAGCTTCTCGGGGTCACCGCCGACCTTCTCGAGGGCCTGGTAGATCGGCACCGTGCCGACGGGCACCGGCGAGTTGCGCAGGATCCACTCGCGAGTCTCGTGGATGCGTTTGCCGGTGGAGAGATCCATGATCGTGTCGGCACCCCAGCGGGTGGCCCACACCATCTTGTCGACCTCTTCCTCCACCGACGACCACACCGCGGAGTTGCCCATATTGGCGTTGACCTTCACGAGGAAGTTCTTGCCGATGATCATGGGCTCGGACTCCGGATGCCTGCGGTTGGCCGGAATCACCGCGCGCCCGCTGGCCACTTCTGACCGTACGAACTCGGGATCGACGCGTTCGCGGGCGGCGACGAACTCCATTTCCCTCGTGATGACGCCCGCCTTCGCCCAGCCGAGCTGGGTTCGGTGCTCGCGGCCGTCGATCCAGCCGGACCGCATCGGGTGAAGTCCTCTGTGGACGTCAATGTCGGCGTCCGGGTCGGTGTAGGGGCCCGAGGTGTCGTAGACGTCGAAGTGCTCGCCGGTCGAGAGCTCGATGCGGCGCACCGGAACGCGCAGGCCGGATTCCGTGTGGACATAGGCTTTCCGGGAACCGGTGATGGGACCCGTCGTGACGGTCGGCCGGACGTCGGCGTTGTTCTCCAGGGTCGTCAAAAGAAGTCACTCCCTACGCTGGCATTACCCAGTCAGGTTCATGCGGTCGGCGGCACCGGGTCCACGAAACGGACACCAGCCGCCCTCTCAGCCCGCCAAGGCGCGAGCTCCCGCGTTCTGCAGTTGTCCACCCGACCATGCCATGTCGGACGGCAGAGCTCAACCCACAAGTTCGCTCGGGACCGCCAGCACGTCCACCATGGCGCCGTTGCGCAGCACGGTGACCGGGAGCCGCGTGCCGATGACCTCGGCGAACAGCTGCCGTTGGATTCCCTGCGCGTCCGAGATCCGTTCGCGCCCCACGGTCAGCACCAGGTCTCCCGCCCGGAGTCCGGCCCGGTCGGCGGGGCCGCCGGGTACGACCTCGACCACGCGCAGGCCGGCGGACTGCCCGGTACGCGCCGCGATGTCGTCGGGTAGCGGAGCCGGAACGCCGACGACCCCGAGGTAGGCACGCCGGACGCGGCCCTCCACGAGCAGCGTGTCGATGATCCGCCGGGTGGTCGCGTTGATCGGAACCGCGAGGCCCAGCCCGAACCCCGCGACCGCCGTGTTGATGCCCACGACGCTTCCGGCCGAGTTGGCGAGTGCGCCCCCGGAGTTGCCGGGGTTGAGCGCGGCGTCGGTCTGGATGACGTCCTCGATCACGCGCGCCATGCGGCCCTGCCGGACCGGGATCGCACGTCCGAGCGCGCTCACCACGCCGGCGGTGACCGATCCCGAGAAGCCGAGCGGGCTGCCGATCGCCACCACCAGCTGGCCCACGACCAGCCGGTCGGCGTCACCGAGCCGGGCGGCGGGCGGTGCCGCATCGCGGACCCGCAACACGGCGAGGTCGGACAGCGGATCGGCCCCGACGACGCGGAAGCCGGCCTCCGTGCCGTCGTTGAAGGTGGCGGTACCGCGCTGGTCACGGCCGACCACGTGCGCGTTGGTGAGCAGATAGCCCTCGTCGTCGAACACCACCGCCGATCCGCCCCCGCGCGGCAGTCGTATGCTCGCCACGTGCGGCGTGACGGAGGTGGCGACGGAGCTGACCGCGCGCGAGTATGCGTCGAGCGGGTCGACCGGGTCGGGCTGGGCAGGGTCGAAGTCGCGCATCGCGATCACCGCCGGGGATTACACCGTTGCACCTGTCTCGATTGTGCGCCGGTTGCGGGCGGGCTCGCCCTGCGTTCGCCGTGGGCTGAAGTGCGGGCCGGGTCGGGGCGCGAAGTCAGCGCGGTGGCAGCCAGCTGTTGCCGGGCACGCCCCACTTGTTGGCCTTGAGCATCTTCTTGGCGGCCCGGGCGTGCCTGCCGACGAGCCGGTCGAGGTAGAGGTAGCCGTCGAGGTGATCGGTCTCGTGCTGCAGGCAGCGCGCGAAGTACCCGGTGCCCTCGACCTCGATGGGGTTGCCCTCGGCGTCGAAGCCGGTGACCTTGGCCCAGCTCGCCCGGCCGGTCGGATACGCCTCGCCGGGGACGGACAGGCAGCCTTCCCAGTCGTCGTCGGGGTCCGGCATGGTCTCGGGGATCTCGGAGGTCTCGAGCTTCGGGTTCACCACGACGCCCTTGTGCCGCACCCCCTCGTCGTCCGGGCAGTCGTAGACGAACAGCCGGAGGTCGAGGCCGATCTGGTTCGCCGCGAGCCCGACGCCTTCGGCGGCGTACATCGTCTCGAACATGTCGTCGACGAGCGTGCGCAACTCGTCGTCGAACTTCTCCACCTCACGGGTGGGGTTGTGCAGCACGGGGTCGCCGGCGATGACGATGGGGTGAACGCTCACGGTCCCATTGAACTAGGTCGCGCGTGGCGCGTCGTCGGGGGGCGGTGGTCGGGCGGGGGTGGAACGGGCTCGCGCGGAGCGCCTCGGCGGGTGGCGCGGTCTGCCGTGCGCGAACCGGCCCGGCTCGCCCAGATGGGCACGGGACGCGCCGGGCGTGCTCCGGGACCGGGACTGCTCTGCGTGATCTAATGGCCTCGCGGAACCACAGCCGTGTCATTTCGCCGAGAATGCGAGGAGCCAGATGGACGCCGCGGAGTCGATGGCCCGGAAGGACCAGCCGTCCCCGCCCGCCTCGGCCGACCAACCCGCGGAGGGGCTCACCCAGCGTGAGCAGGAGGTGCTGGCGTTCGAGCGCCAGTGGTGGAAGTACGCCGGGGCGAAGGAACAGGCCATTCGCGAGCTGTTCGGGATGTCGCCCACCCGCTACTACCAGATCCTGAACCGGCTCATCGACAAGCAGGAAGCCATGCGGGCAGATCCGATGCTGATCAAGCGGCTGCGGAAGACGCGCGCCGCACGGCAGCGCACCCGGGCGGCGCGGCGGTTGGGGATTGAGCTGCCATGAGCGTCTTCGACGGCCTGTCCAGGCCGATGCGTGCCGCAGGCCTCGGACTGCTCGCGGTCGCGGTGATCGCGGCCGTGCTCGGCGGGGTCACGCTGCTCACCGGCAACGGTGGCGACCCGACCGCGGCTCCGTCCACGTCCCGGACTCCGCCCGGCGACGGTCAGGGCAGCCCCTCGCGGCAGCCGTCGTCCTCGGCACCGGCGACGACCACGCCGGGCACCCCGCCGGGCAGCGCCTCCGCCACCACTCCGCCCGGCGGCACCAGTGCCGCGCCCGGCGGGGACGGCACCGGTGACGCCGACGGCTCCGACGGCGACGGCGCCGGGGACGGCGGCAACGGCCAGGACCAGCAGGCCGGCACCAGGTCGGTGGGTGTCCGGGTCTACAACAACAGCACCATCTCCGGGCTCGCGCGCGAGGCCGCCGATGACCTGCGCGGTCAGGGCTGGAACGTCGTCCAGGTGGACAACTACTCGGCCGGCATCATCCCCACGAGCACCGCGTACTTCCGGCCGGGCACTCCCGAGGAGGAGGCGGCGCGGGCGCTGGCGCAGCAGTTCGGGTTGCGCGTCGAACCCCGCTTCGACGGCATCAAGGACTCCAGCCCCGGCGTGATCGTGATCGTCACGCGGGACTACCAGGGCGTCGTCCAGGGCAAGTAGCCGCCCGTTCTTTCCCGGCCGCAGTTCGCACGCCGCACCGGTTATCGGTGCTCGGCGGTCCTGCCCCTCCCGCTCGACGAAGCACCCCATACCCCGCCCGCTACGGCAACGCGGCCGCCGTCAGCGGTTGGCGGCGTAGGCCTCCAGCGCGGCGAGCTGGGCCGGGTCGAGGGACGGGCGCACCACGTCGCGGGCCTTGGCCAGGTGCTCCGCGGCCACCTCGGTGGCCTCCAGCGACTCGCGCATGGCCGTCAGCGCGGCTTCGCGGATGAGCGCGGCACAGTCGGCGGCGGAGTACCGGTCGAGGCCGGCGGCCAGCTCGTCCAGGTCGACATCGGACGCCAGCGGCGTGTTCCGGGCACTGGCTCGCAGGATCGCCGCGCGGGCCTCGGCGTCCGGCGGGGGCACGTAGATCAGCCGCTCCAGCCGTCCCGGCCGCAGCAGCGCCGAATCCACCAGCTCGGGACGGTTTGTCGCACCGAGCACCATGACGTCGCGCAGCGGCTCCACGCCGTCGAGTTCGGTCAGCAACGCCGCCACGACGCGGTCGGACACACCGGAGTCGCTGGACTGGCCTCTGCGCGGGGCGAGCGCGTCCACCTCGTCGAGGAAGATCAGCGAGGGGGAGGCCTCGGCAGCGCGACGGAAGAGCTCGCGCACGGCGCGCTCCGACTCGCCGACCCACTTGTCCATCAGCTCGGCGCCCTTGACCGCGAACACGTTGAGCGCGCCGGTCCCGGCCAGCGCCCGCACCAGGAACGTCTTGCCGTTGCCGGGCGGGCCGTACAGCAGCACGCCGCGTGGCGGGTCGACGCCGAGCCGGGAGAACGAATCGGGGTAGCGCAGCGGCCACAGCACGGCCTCGGTGAGCGACTGCTTGACCTCGACCATGTCGCCGACGTCGTCGAGGGTCAGCCCGCCGGTGGCGAGGGTGTCCGATTCGGACATGGAGATCGGGCGGACGGACTCGAGCGCGTCGAGCAGGTCCTGCTGGGCGATGCGCGGTTCGGACTCGCTGTCCCGCTGCCGCAGCGCGGCCCGCAACGCGGCGTCGCGGCGCAGCGCCAGCAGGTCGGCGGCCGCGAACCCGGGGGTGCGCTCGGCGATGACACCGAAGTCCACATCGGGTTCCAGCGGCGTGTCCCGCAGCAGGATGCGCAGCAGTTCGGTCCGCACGGCGGCGTCGGGCAAGGCCAGCACGAGTTCCCGGTCGAGCAGGTCGACCGCGCGCAGGCGAGCGTCCACGGACTCCGGGTGCGCTGTCGTGGCCACGAGCGCGAACCCCGGCCGTCCGAGCGCCTCCCGCAGGCGGTCGAGCAGCACGGTCGCGACAGGTGGCTGCTGCTGGGCGGGCAAGAGAGCGTCGATGTCGGTGATGAGCAGCACTCCCGCGCCGTCGCCGGAGACGGTCGCGTCGACGGCCTGCGCGAGCCGGGTGAGCGCGGCGTCGGGTTCGAGCACCGCCACCGACGGCGCGGCCAGCGTCACCACCCGCACCTTCTCGGCATGGGCCACCGAGCGGACGAGCGTGGCCTTGCCGACGCCCTCCGGACCCGCCAGCAGCACGCCGAGCCTGCTGGACGTGCCCAGCTTGGCGAGCAGGTCGGGGCGGTGGAAGGCGAGATCGAACCACTCGGCGAGCTTGCGCGCCGGAGCCGACTGGCCGGCCAGGTCCGCCAGCGGCGGGGGCGGGTTCTCGGTGTCGTCGTCGACGACGATCTCCGCGACCTCCGGTTCCGGTGCCCGTGTCGTGGTGCGGGCGGCGGCCTCCGGCTCGGCCGGTGCCGGGCTCTCGTCGCCGCGCCAGCGCACCACAGTGGACTGTCCAACGGCGACGGGACCTTCCGGTTCCGTCGCGGTGACCGTGAGCAGTTCGCTGGTCCACGTCGCGCCGATGGCGCGGGAGAGCTGGCCGCGTACCGCGGAGACGTCCGAGCCGGGCGGTGGAGCCAAATCCTGCGGCAGGAGCGACACCGCGTCGCCGACCGTGAGTACCTTGCCGATCAGCGCGAGCCGCAGGTGGCCCGACGTCAGCGACATGCTGGCCAGCCGGGAGCCCGACACCGTCACCGTGCGCGCGACCGACACCTCGCACGGCGCGACCACGACCTCGGAACCCTCGGTGACGCCGAGGTTGGCCATCGTGACGTCGTCCACCAGCACCACGCCGGGCGCACCGCCGCCGGTGGCCGGAGCCGCCAGCGCGGCGCTCACCCGAGCGCCGGTGAGCCGTACCGCGTCCCACGCCCGCAGGCCCAGCGCGTCGAGGACCTCCGGGTGCAGCCGCACGACACCGCGGCGGGCGTCGAGAGCCGAAGGGGTGTGCCGGACGGTCAGGGCGATCTGCGGTGAGGACGTCACGCCCCCACTGTATTGCCCTCACCCGGCCGGGGGCGGCGGAACAGGCCGCCTTACCGGCCGCGCTGGCGCAATCCGATGCGCCGCCAGTTACGGCGACGCGGTCCGCGGCCGGCGCCGTCGGGCGGGTAGACGCGGGGTACGTGCGCCGGCGAGGTCCCGGTGGCCGGTGTGTCGGCCCGTGGCCGTTGGACGGCGCGCCGCGCGGCGCCCGCGACCCGGCGCAGTCGCGGCTTGCGGAGGCCGAGCCTGCGCTGGCTGCGGGCCCGCCGGATCGCCCGCCGCTCCCGGGGCGGGACGTCCCACGCCTCCGGGTGCCGGGCGAGCCAGTGGTAGCGGCGCACCGAGTACGGGATGTGGGCGAGGTAGAGCAGGAGCGCGACCGCCAGCGCGATCAGCGGGTACTGGATGACGGCGGCCGCGAGCAGGCCCACCCCGACGAGCAACGGCGCCACCGCCTTGGCCGGGGCACGCAGCCGCTTGAGCGACAACGTCGGGATCCGGCTGATGAGCAGTGCCGCGACGGCGACCGTCCACACCCACACCACAGCCTGCTCGGACCACCAGCTCTGTCCGAACTCGAGCGTGAGGATCACCGGCATCAAGGCCAGCAAGCCGCCCGCGGGCGCGGGTACGCCGACGAAGAACTCACTCGCGTACGGGGGCTGGTCGGTGTCGTCCAGCAGCGTGTTGAACCTGGCCAGCCGCAGCACCATGCACACCGCGAAGATCAGCGCGGCCACCCAGCCGAACCGGCTGTCGCCGGGCATCCAGACGTAGAGCGCCAGGGCGGGCGCGACGCCGAACGAGATGGCGTCGGACAGGGAGTCGAGCTCGGCGCCCATCTTCGACGTCGCGTCGAGCAGGCGCGCGATCCGGCCGTCGAGGCTGTCCAGCACCGCGGCGACGCCGATCGCGCCGATGGTGAGCACGTAGTTTCCCGTGAGGGCGAACTGGACGGCCGAGAGGCCCGCGCAGAGTGCGAGGACGGTGATGGCGTTCGGCAGCAACCGGACGCCGGGCGTGGTCCGGGACATGGGCCTCAGTTCCTCTGCGGCAGGTCGGCGATCACGGTCTCGCCGCCGATGGTGCGCTGGCCCTTGCCGACCAGCACCCGGCTGCCCGGCGGCAGGTAGGTGTCCACGCGAGAGCCGAACCGGATCAGACCGTAGGTGGCGCCGGCGTCGAGGTGATCGCCCTCGGAGACCTGGCACACGATCCGCCGGGCCACGAGGCCGGCGATCTGCGTGACGACGAGCTCGTGGCCGTCGTCGGTCCGCAGCAGCAGTGAGTTGCGCTCGTTGTCGTCGCTGGCCTTGTCGAGGTCGGCCGAGAGGAACTTGCCCGGCCGGTAGGCCACGCGATCCACCTTGCCGCTCGCCGGCACGCGCTGGACGTGCACGTCGAACACCGACAGGAACACGCTCACGCGCGTCCTCGGCTCGGGCGGCAGCCCCAGCTCGGCGGGTGGCGTGGCCTCCTCGATGAGCGAGACCAGGCCGTCGGCGGCCGCGACGACGACGCCGGACCGCGTCGGCGGTACCCGGCGCGGTTCACGGAAGAAGGCGGCGGTCGCCAGCGTGCCCAGCCCGGCGACCAGGCCGAGCCGCTTGGACAGTGTGCGCAGGACCAGGGTGGCCGCGGCCCCGCCCAGCACGAACGGCCTCCCGGCCGGGTGCATCGGCGGGAGTGTCTCGCGGGCGAGCCGCACGGCATGACCGAGCGAGTTGGAACTCATGTGCCGGTGTTTTCCCGTTGACGTTGAGGAGGAGTCGAACAAGACCACGCTACGCCAAGCGCTGGAGCTGGACGGGCCGGGTGGCGCGCGCCCCCCGACGCCGTACGCCACCCGGCCGCGGAGGGCCGATGGTAGACCCGACGCGCAGGGCTGATAACCCCCAGTGCGGAAAACGTTACAAAGGGTTGTCGGCTCAGAGCAGGAGGACGTCGACCTCGGAGCCCTCGGGCGCCTCGGTGACGTCCTCGCCCAGGACGATGAGGCAGTTCGCCTGCGTGAAGGCTGCCAGCAGGTGCGACCCGGGTCCGCCGCGCGGCCCGACGACGCCGGTGACCTGGCCCTCGCTGTGGGTGTAGTAGCCGCGGCGGAACTGGCGCTTGCCCTTCGGCGACTCCAGCGTCTCCAGCAGCCGCGCGCGCACGTGCCTGCGGTCGACCCCGGTGTGGCCGAGCGAGGAGAGGATCGCGGGCCGCAGGAACGCCTCGAACGACACGAGCACGCTCACCGGGTTGCCCGGCAGCGTCACCACCGGGACACCGTTCCACCGGCCGCAGCCCTGCGGGCCGCCCGGCTGCATGGCGACCTTGGTGAACGTGATGCCCGCGCCGGTCAGTGCGTCCTTGACCACCTCGTACGCGCCCGCGCTCACTCCGCCCGAGGTCACCACCAGGTCGACGCCCTCCAGCCGGGGCTCGATCGTCGCGCGGAAGGTGTCGACGTCGTCGGCGACGCTGCGCACCGACTCCACCTCGCAGCCCAGCGCCCGCAGTGCCGCCACGAGCATCACGCTGTTGGACTCGTAGATCTGGCCGTGCCGCAGCTTCCGCGGCGGCAGCACGAGCTCGGTGCCGGTGGAGACCACGAGCACGCGCGGCGGGGCGTGCACCGTGAGCCGGTCCAGGCCGACCGCCGAGGCCAGCCCCAGCTGGGCGGGCCCGAGCACGGTGCCCGCCTTCAGTGCCACCGTGCCGACGGCCACGTCCTCGCCGGTGCGGCGCACGTGCGCTCCCGGGGCGGCGTCGGTGAAGATCCGCACCGTGTCCGTGCCGCCGTCGGTGCGCTCGACGATCACCACGGTGTCGGCGCCCTCGGGCATGGGGGCGCCGGTCATGATCCGGTGCGCGGTGCCCGGTAGCAGGGTGGGGATGTCGGTGCGGCCGGCCGGGATGTCCTCGCTCACCGGCAGCTCGGCCGGTTCGTCCTCGCTCGCGTGCGCCACGTCGACGGAGCGGACCGCGTAGCCGTCCATCGCGGAGTTGTCGAACGGGGGCAGGGACACGCCCGCGTGCACGTCCTTGGCCAGCACGAGGCCCGCGCAGTCGGCCAGCGGGAGCTCCACGGCGGGGCGGGTGCCCACGAGCTCGGTCACGGCGGAGCGGTGTTCGTCGACGGAGATCACGCGGACCATCCTCCCCCGCTTCGGCGGCCGTGCAAGACTCTCCCCGCTCACGTGAGGACACAGGGGAGGATCCATGCAGGTACAGCTGCGCCACCAGCCGTCGTTCACGGTGGCGAGGCTCATGCTGGCACCGGGGGAGCCGGCGCAGGTCGAGGCGGGCGCCATGGCCGCGACGAGCTACGGCGTGCACGTCCAGGCGTCGACGCAGGGCGGTGTGATGAAGGGGCTCGGCCGCGCCATCCTCGGTGGCGAGTCGCTGTTCATCTCCACCTACACCGCACCGCAGAACGGCGGCTGGGTGGATGTCGCCACCCACCTCCCCGGCGACATCCAGGTGATCAACATGGACGGCCGCACGGGCTGGTGCGTCACGCGCGGGTCGTGGCTCGCCTCGTCGTACGGGGTGCAGACGCAGACCAAGTGGGGCGGGTTCAACAAGCTGTTCGGCGGCGAGGGCGGGTTTCTTACCTACGCCACCGGCCAGGGCCAGCTCGTGGTCGCCTGCTACGGCGCGCTCGAGGTCGTGACGCTGCAGCAGGGCGAGATGGTCACCATCGACTCCGGGCACGTCGTCGCCTACGCCGAGACGGTCCAGTCCCAGCTGCGCAAGGTGTCCAGCGGCATGATCCAGAGCCTCAAGAGCGGGGAGGGCTTCGTGTTCGACTTCGCCGGGCCGGGTCAGGTCCTGACCCAGACGCGCAACCCGTCCGCGCTCGCCGCCTGGGTGATCGCGCAGGTGCCGTCGCGGTAACCGGCATGCAGGTGCAGACGCGGCACACGCCGACGTTCGGGGTCGCCAGGATCGTGCTGGCGCAAGGTGAAGCCGTGCAGGCCGACGCCGAGGCGATGCTGGCCAGCAGCTTCGGCATCACCACCTCCCGCCCCTCGCGCGGCCAGCCGCCGGTGTTCACCGCGCCCGCGGGCGGCGGCTGGATCGACCTGGCCCCCGGCCACGCGGGCGACGTGTACCCGCTCGGGTTCGACGGGAAGACGGGCTGGTCGGTGGCGCCGGGTGCCGTGCTCGCGCGGCCGTCCACCGTGCGCCGGGACCACCCGTGGCCGCCGTTGCAGGCCCTCTTCGGCGGGGACAGCGGCTTCCTGGACCACTTCAGCGGGTCGGGACAGCTGGTCCTGGCCACCCGCGGTCCGGTGGACGCCCTGACGCTCGAGGCGGGTGAGCTCATCACCGTGCGTCCGGCGTTTCTCGTCGCCTATCCGGACACCATTCAGGTGCGGCTGCGGGCGCTCGATCCGGCGGGGCCGCAGTCCGTGCGCACCGGTGAAGGACTGGCACTGGACTTCGCGGGTCCGGGAACGGTCCTCGTCCAGGCACGACGCTGACCGACGTTACCGCAAATTGACCATTGCCGAGCGGCGCTAATCCGGTAGCGTGATCGAGGCTTGGAACGGGCAGGTTCGGCTGCCGCGTTTTCGGTTTGGTGCAAGGAGGACGCCGTGGCTGTCGGCACGGTCAAGTGGTTCAACGCGGAAAAGGGCTACGGATTCATCGAGTCCCCCGAGGGTCCCGACGTGTTCGTACATTACTCCGCCATTCAGGCGGAGGGCTTCCGGACCCTCGACGAGGGGGACCGGGTGGAATTCGAGATCACCGCGGGGCGGGACGGCCGCAGCCAGGCGGCCGATGTCCGAAAGGTCTCCTGACAGCGAGACCTTCGGCCTGAACGACCGACACTTCGCGTTGAGCGAACGCCGTGGGCGTTAGGCTGCGCCCCGTGACAGGCGATGTGTCGGGGGACCTCACCGGTCGGCGACTGGGCAATTACCGCATCGACGGTGTGCTCGGTCGCGGCGGCATGAGCGTGATGTACAAGGCCACCGATGTGCGCCTGGGGCGCAAGGTGGCGTTGAAGGTCATCGGGGAACATCTCGGTGCCGACGCCGAGTTCCGCGAACGTTTCGTCGACGAGGCGCGCAACACCTCGGCGATCGATCACGCCAATATCGTGCCGCTGTACGACTTCGGCGAGCTCGACGGCATGCTCTACATCGCGATGCGGCTGGTCGACGGTTCGGACCTGGCCAGCCTCATCGAGGGCTCGCCGATGGTGCCGGAGCGCGCCATCGGCCTGCTGGAGCAGGTCGCCGACGCGCTCGACACGCTGCACAACCGCGGGCTGGTCCACCTGGACGTCAAGCCTGCCAACGTGCTCGTGACGAGCCGCGAGTCGGCGCGGGAACACGTTTACGTCGCCGACTTCGGGCTGACCCGGCGGGGCGCCACCGGACACCGGACGCGGGGCGGCGACTTCCTCGGCTCGCCCACCTACGCGGCACCGGAGCACCTGCGCGGCGAACCGCTGGACGGGCGCACCGACCAGTACGCCCTCGCCTGCATGCTCTACGCGTGCCTCGCCGGCAGCCCGCCGTTCACCGGCGACGTGCAGGCCGTCATCTCCGGGCACCTCAACAGCGAGCCGCCCACGGTGTCGCAGGCGGTGCCGAGCTTGCCCGCCGCGATCGACGACGTGGTGCGCAAGGGCATGGCGAAGAAGCCGGCGGAGCGGTACGGCAGTTGTGTCGAGTTGATCAACGCGGCCCGTGAGGCGCTGCGGTCGCCGCCGGCGATGCCCGTGCGGCAGGCCGTCGCCGTCGGCCAACACGGAGAGGGGGGTCCCGTGCACCCGTACGGTCAGCAGCCGGGACAGCACCACGGCGGTCCGGGCGGGCAGCCGGCACCACAGCAGCCGGGACCACAGCCTGGCCCGCAGCAGCCGGCACCACAACAGCCTGGACCGCAGCTGGGGTTCGGCCAGCCACCCGTGGGCTACGGCCCGCCACCCGGCGCGCCGCCGCAGTTCGGCACCCCGCCGCAGGGCATGGGGGTCGCACCGCAGGGCCCGCCGCCCGGCTACGGTCCGCCGCCCGGTGGCTTTCCCCCGCCCGGCGGGCCCCAGCCACCGCACAAGACCGGCGGCAAGGCGTGGATCTGGGCGGTCGTGGCGGCCGTGGTCGTGGTCGGCGCCGCCGTCGCGGCCATCCTGCTCCTCACCTCTGGCGACGACGAGGGCAGCGGGGAGACCGGCGGCCCGGCTCCCACCTCCTCGGCGCCCGAGATCCCGGTCGGACCCGGCTCGCAGAGCGGTGAGCCGACCTCCCCCGGGGACAGCGGAGGCAACAACCCGCCGCCGACGTCGATCCCGGTCGTCCCGGGCTGAGCGCGCGTCAGCCGTAGAACACGCCGATGCGCTTGCCGTCGAGCTCGTGCACCGGAATCTCCAGGTCGTAGACCTTGCGCAGCACGTCCGGCCGCATCATGGCCTCGACGTCACCGTGCGCGACGACGGACCCGTCCCGCATGGCCACGATCTGGTCGGAGTGGCACGACGCGAAGTTGATGTCGTGCACCACCATGACCACGGTCTTGCCGAAGTCGTCGGCCATGCGGCGCAGCCGGTTCATCATATGCACCGAGTGCCGCATGTCCAGGTTGTTCAGCGGCTCGTCGAGCAGCACGTAATCGGTCTCCTGGCACAGCACCATGGCGACGAACGCCCGCTGCCGCTGGCCCCCGGAAAGCTGGTCGAGTTGGCGTTCGGCGAGGTCGCCGAGCTCGAAGTAGGAGATCGCGTCCTCGACCGCCTCCCGGTCTTCCGCCGTCAGCCGGCCCCCTGAATGGGGGAACCGTCCGAACGAGACCAGGTCACGAACCGTCAGCCGAACGGTCATGTGATTTTCCTGCCGCAGCACGGCGAGCCTGCGCGCGAGCTGGGCGCTCGGGGTGCGCGCCACATCGAGACCGTCCACAGTGACCGTACCGCTGTCGGCTGGAAGCAGCCTGCTCATGATGGAGAGCAATGTGGACTTGCCGGCGCCGTTCGCGCCGATGATCGACGTGATGCCGCCCGCCTCGATGCGCAGTGACACGTCGTCGACCACCGTGGTGTCGCCGTATCGCTTGGTCACATTGCTGATCTCGATCACCGTGTGGACTCCCGGACGAGCAGGGCGATGAAGTACGCGCCGCCGACGAAGTTGATGATGACGCTGAGTGCGGTGTCCATTCCGAACACCTGCTCGAGCACCAGTTGGCCGGCCGCCAGCGTGGTCACCGCGATGAGCGCCGAGGCAGGCACGACGATGTGATGCCGGAACGTGGCCGTGAGCTGGCGGGCCAGGTTGACCACCAGCAGGCCGAGGAACGTGATGGGGCCGACCAGCGCCGTCGACACCGACACCAGCACGGCCACCAGCACCAGACTTTGGTTGACGGTGCGCCGGTGGTCGACGCCGAGGCTCACGGCGGTGTCCCGGCCGAGCGCCACCACGTCCAGCCGCGGGAACAGCCGCACGCCCCAGCCACAGGCGAGGACCACGAGCAGTGCGGCGAAGGCGAGTAGGTCCGGTTCGACCGAGTTGAAGCTCGCGAACAGGCTGTCCTGCAGCGCCACGAAGTCGTTGGGGTTGATGAGCCGCTGCGCCAGCGACGCCACACTGGCGAAGAGCGTGCCGAAGATGACGCCGACCAGCACGAGCACGTACAGGTCGTGGGTGGTGCGGTCGAACAGCCAGCGGTGCAGCACCGTGGAGAACACCACCATGACGAGCACCTGCACCACGAACAGCAGCCGCGGATCGGCCGTGCTCAGCGCGATCGCGCCGGCGAAGTAGACGATCAGCGTCTGGATCAGTACGAACAGCGAGTCGAACCCCATGATCCCGGGCGTGAGGATCCGGTTGTTCGTCACCGTCTGGAACACCGTGCTCGAGTAGGCGACGGCGCAGCCGACCACCACCATCGCGGCGAGCTTGCGCAGCCGGATGCCCAGGGCGTACTCGATGTTGCCCGCGAGACCCACCGTGCAGAACGCCACCATTGCGGCCGCGGTCACCACCGCGAGCACCACCACCATCCGGGCCGGACGCTTGCGGGCCACCCGCACCCGGTCGGCCGGCATGGGCGGGAGGGGGCGAGTGTCGCTCATGCCGGCCTCCGTCGGGTCCGCAGCACCACATACACGAACAGCGCCCCGCCGAGCACTCCCGCGATGGTCTCCACCGGGATCTCGTACGGGTGCCGCACCACCCGCCCCAGCACGTCGCACAGCAGGACGAAGAACGCACCCGCCAGCGCGGTCACCGGCAGCACGCGGCGGAGGTTGTCGCCGAGGGCGAGCGTCACAAGGTTCGGCACCACCAGCCCGAGGAACGGAATGTTGCCCACCGTCACGACGATCACCGCGGTGATCACCGACACCAGCACCAGGCCGGTGTTGACGACCCGGTCGTAGTGCAGCCCGAGGTTCACCGAGAAGTCGCGGCCCATGCCGGCGACGGTGAACCGGTCGGCGTAGAGGTAGCCGAGCACGGCGATCCCGCCCGCGATCCACAGCAGCTCGTACCGTCCGGCCAGCACCCCGGAGAACTCGCCGCTGGTCCACGCGCCGATGGTCTGCAGCAGGTCGGCGCGGTAGGCGACGAACGTCGTGGCTGCACCGATCACGCCGCCGAACATGATCCCGGCCAGCGGCACCACGATGATGTCGGTGTAGACCAGCCTGCGCAGGATCCGCAGGAACACGGCCGTGCCCGCCAGGGCGAACACGACGGCGATCAGCATCTTCACCCACACGGACTCGCCGCCGAAGAACATCGTCGCCACCAGCACGCCGAGGCTCGCCGATTCGGCCGTGCCCGCGGTGGAGGGCGTGACGAACCGGTTGCGGGTCAGGCTCATCATCACCAGCCCGGCGACGGACAGTGCCGCGCCCGCCAGCAGCACGGCGAGCAGCCGCGGCAACCGCGATTCCGTCAGCACGAGCAGCTGCTCGGGATCACCCCGCAGCAGGCCCTCCGGGGTCAGCTCCGTGACGCCGGCGAACAGCGACGCCGTCGCCACCGCGGCCAATGCCACGACGGCGACGCCGAGGTGCCAGCTGCGGACGCCGCGGCGCCGCGTGTCCGGCTCGGTGGTGGTCACTTCAGGCTGGCGCCGATCTCGTCGACCATCGCCTCCAGCGAGCTCAGACCGTTCGACGCGAGGTACCAGGTGGCCGGGTCGAGGTAGACGATCTTGCCGTTCTTGGCCGCGTTGGTGCCGTTGACGAGCTGGTTGTCGAGCAGCTGCCGGGCGGCCTGGCCCTGTTCGCCGATGGCCGAGTCGCGGTCGATCACGTAGAGCACGTCGGGGTTGGCGTCCGCGATGAACTCGGCGGAGATGGCGTCACCGTGCGTCTCGGCGGAGAGGTTCGGCACGGCGGGCTGCACACCCAGGGCGTCGTAGACGATGCCGAACCGCGAGCCGGGGCCGTAGGCGCTCATCTTCCCGCCGGTGGTGAGCACGACCAGTCCGCGCTTGCCCGTCGCGGGCTGGGCCGCGGCGACCTCGGCGGCCTTGGTGGTCAGCGCGTCGAGGCGCTGCCGGGCCTGCGACTGCTTGCCGAACAGCTTGCCGAGCGTGACCACACGTTCCTTGGCGCTGTCGAGGAATCGCTCGCTGTCGACCGTCAAATCGACGGTCGTGGCGATCTTGGACAGCTCGCCGTAGGCGGGTGCGGAGCGGCCCGCCACCAGGATCAGGTCGGGTGCGAGCTCGTTGACCTGCTCGTAGTCGGGTTCCTTGAGGCTGCCGACCTTGGTGTACTCGTCGCCGGCGTACTTGGTCAGGTTCTTCGGCATCGACGCTACCTCCGGCACGCCCACGACACCGTCCACCCCGAGGTCGTCGAGCGTGGTCAGCACACCGAGGTCGAAGACGACGATCTTCTCGGGGATGCCCTCGATGGTCGCCGTGCCTTGCGCGTGCTGGACGGTCACGGTCGGGCCCGGCCCTTCGCTGGTCTGGCTGTCGGCCGCGCCGCTGCAGGCGCTCAGCGCCAGCAGCAAGCCACCCGCACCGAGCGCGGTCAGCCACCGTCTCCGCGTGCTTGCGTGTCGCATCGTCTCTCCCGACGAACATCTGCCTACGAGCAAAAGTGAGGCTAACCTAATCGAGTGATGCCCGGGAATCCAGAGGCAAACGGACAGCGTGGCGCAGATCGCCCGCCCGAGATGACTCTGAGGCAGAAGGACCAGGGGGTGGGCCATACTGAGCCGATGGGCCAGCCAGGGGATGCCGACCTCGTGCACGAGCTCGTCAGCACGCTCGGCCCGTTCTCCCGCTTCCTGCGCCGGGTCGTCTCCGCGTCGTTCCCGGAACCGGCCATCAGCGGTGCGCAGGCCGACCTGCTGCGCACGGTGCAGCGGCGGCCGGGCATCGCCGTCAACGCCGCCGCCGAGTGGCTGCAGGTCGCGCCGAACACCGTCTCCACGTTGGCCGGAGCGCTCGAGGCCGAGGGCTATCTGGAGCGCCGCCGCAGCGACGACGACCGGCGCAGCATCGGGCTCCACCTCACCAGCCAGGCCGACGAGTTGCTCGAACGCTGGGGTGAGCACCGCGCCCGCATCGTCGCCGCCGCGCTGGCCGAGCTCGATCCGCTCGAACGGCACGTCCTGGTCGGTGCGCTGCCGGTGATACGCAAGCTACAGAAGACGCTGGAGGCGCAGGCGTCCCGCTGACGCCGGGCCCACAGTGGACGGTCAGCGCGTGTAGACGCCCGTGGGTTCGGCGTGGTAGCCCTTCGCGCCGACAGCCTGGGCCAGCGGGCTGCGTGGGGCTCCGCCCGCGCGCACCAGTTCCGCCACGGCGCGGAAGTCGTACCGTGGTCGCCAGCCGAGCACCCGGCGAGCCCGGTCGTTGACGTACACGCGGTCCAGCGAGGGCAGCATCCGCCAGCCCCAGCGCTCGTAGTCGGCGGCGATGTCCGGGAACAGCCTGCCGAACACCGCGGGTGCGTCGACGGCCAGCTCGCCCAGATCGTCCGGCGTGAACGGGGTGGTCGCGCTGATGACGAACCGGTCGAAGCCGAGTTCCGGCGCGCGCCGTGCCGCGAGCAGATGCGCGTCCACGACGTCGGCGAGGTCCACGCGGCGATACAGGAACTCGTTGACCTTGAGGTTCGTGTCGTGGTAGCCGGCCCGGACGTCGTCGCGGTCGTCCGGCTCCGGGAAGAACCGCGAGGTGCGCAGCACCACCACCGGCAACCGCAGGTCACGGGCGGCGAGCTCGCACAGGTCCTCGGCGGCGATCTTGGTGGCGCCGTAGATGTTGCGCACGACCGGCCGTACGTCCTCGGTGATCCAGGCGGCAGGCTCGCCGGGCGCCGGGGTGAGCGCGCGGCCGAACGCGCTCGTGCTGCTGGTGAACACCACGCTCTCGACCCCGGCCGCCGCGGCCTCCTCGAGCACGGCCAGCGTGCCCGTGACGTTGGTGTCCACGAAGTCCTGCCTGGCGTGGGAGATCACGTGTGGCTTGTGCAGCGTCGCCGCGTGCAGGACGCGCGTAACGCCGTCGAGGGCGCGGCGCACGGTGTCCCGGTCGGTGACGGAGCCGGTGACGGTGGTGAACGGCGCGTCCAGGACGTCGAGGCCGACGACGTCCTCGCCCCGTTCGCGCAGCGTGCGCACGAGCGCCTCGCCGAGGTGTCCCGAGCTTCCGGTGACCAGGTATCTCTCCACGACCGTGATCGAAGCAACGCGGGCAGCCCGTGAGCAACCCGGTTTGCGGCGCCGGGCGAGGGGACCCCTTCCTTGCACTCTCCCCGCGAGAGTGCTAAACACGGAATTGGCACTCGGCACCGTCGAGTGCTAGGCGATAGGCCGACAGCCGTCGCCTGAAGGTCGGGACGGTGAGGCCACGTTCGGGACAGCCCGAACTGGTCGTCCGTCGCGGGCACCGAGCCTGGCCGAGGACGTGTCCGATTACCGGAGGACCACACCGCAATGGCCAAACTGATTGCGTTCGACGAGGACGCCCGCCGCGGTCTCGAGCGCGGCCTGAACACCCTCGCCGAGGCCGTCAAGGTGACGCTTGGCCCCCGTGGCCGCAACGTCGTGCTCGAAAAGAAGTGGGGCGCGCCGACCATCACCAACGACGGTGTCTCGATCGCGAAGGAGATCGAGCTCGAGGACCCGTGGGAGAAGATCGGGGCCGAACTCGTCAAGGAAGTTGCCAAGAAGACCGACGACGTCGCGGGTGACGGCACCACCACCGCCACCGTGCTCGCCCAGGCCCTGGTCAAGGAGGGCCTGCGCAACGTCGCGGCCGGCGCCGACCCGATCGCCCTCAAGCGTGGCATCGAGCAGGCCGTCGAGGCCGTGACCGAGCAGCTGCACAAGGCCGCCAAGGAGGTCGAGACCAAGGAGCAGATCGCTGCCACGGCCTCGATCTCGGCCGCCGACCGCACCATCGGCGAGCTGATCGCCGAGGCGCTCGACAAGGTCGGCAAGGAAGGCGTCGTCACCGTCGAGGAGTCCAACACCTTCGGCCTCGAGCTCGAGCTCACCGAGGGTATGCGCTTCGACAAGGGCTACATCTCGGGCTACTTCGTCACCGACGCGGAGCGTCAGGAAGCCGTGCTGGAGGACCCGTACGTCCTGCTGTTCGGCTCGAAGATCTCCAACGTCAAGGACATGCTCCCGATCCTCGAGAAGGTCATGCAGGCGGGCAAGCCGCTGCTGATCATCGCCGAGGACGTCGAGGGCGAGGCCCTGGCCACCCTGGTGGTCAACAAGATCCGCGGCACCTTCAAGTCCGTCGCCGTCAAGGCTCCGGGCTTCGGTGACCGCCGCAAGGCGATGCTGCAGGACATGGCCATCCTCACCGGTGGCCAGGTCATCAGCGAGGACGTGGGCCTCAAGCTCGAGAACGCCGACATCTCCCTGCTCGGCCGGGCCCGCAAGGTCGTCGTGACCAAGGACGAGACCACCATCGTCGAGGGCGCGGGCGACGCGGACCAGATCCAGGGCCGGGTCAACCAGATCCGGGCCGAGATCGAGAACAGCGACTCCGACTACGACCGGGAGAAGCTGCAGGAGCGCCTGGCCAAGCTGGCCGGTGGTGTCGCGGTCATCAAGGCCGGTGCCGCCACCGAGGTCGAGCTCAAGGAGCGCAAGCACCGCATCGAGGACGCGGTGCGCAACGCCAAGGCCGCCGTCGAGGAGGGCATCGTCGCCGGTGGTGGCGTGGCCCTGCTGCAGGCGTCCAAGGCCGCGTTCGACGGCCTCAAGCTCGAGGGTGACGAGGCGACCGGCGCGAACATCGTCAAGGTGGCCGTCGAGGGTCCGCTCAAGCAGATCGCCGTCAACAGCGGTCTCGAGGGCGGCGTCGTGGTCGAGAAGGTGAAGAGCCTTCCCGCCGGCCATGGCCTCAACGCGGCGACCGGCGAGTACGAGGACCTGGTGGCCGCGGGCGTCATCGACCCGGCCAAGGTCACGCGTTCGGCGCTGCAGAACGCCGCCTCGATCGCCGGCCTGTTCCTGACCACCGAAGCCGTGGTCGCGGACAAGCCGGAGAAGGAGAAGGCCCCGGCTGGTGACCCCACCGGCGGCATGGGCGGCATGGACTTCTGAGTCCGGCTTCCTGACCAAAAATCCCCGAGGGCATCCCGCCCTCGGGGATTTTTGTGCTTGCTTGGCGGTGCGGATGGGAGAACCTGAGTGCTTCCCTCGCTCCGGAATCGTCTCCTCATGAATGTCCAATTCACCACGTCGACGCTGTCCTCGCGAGGAAAGCACTCAGAACCTCCGGCGGTGCCGGTTGCTCGGGTTGGCGGTGCCGGTTGCTCGGGTTGGCGGTGCCGGTTGGCAGCCGGGGTTATGACTTTGGCGCGGTGCCGGTTCTGGGGGATGCGGCGTCGTTCCACCTCGATCCGCTACTCCTCCTCCGGCATGAGGAGCCAGCAGGCGGCGTAGAGCAGCACCGGCGCGCCGAGTCCGAAGATCGCCGAGGCCACGAAACCGATCCGCACGATGGCGGCGTCCACGCCGAGCAGCTCGGCCCACCCGCCGCAGACTCCGGCCAACATGCGGTCGGACCTGCTGCGGCGGAGCTTCCTGGTCGTCACGTTGTTCGTCATGCGTCCATGCTCGGCCGTCCAGGGGACGCGGACATCAGGGAACGACCCGGAACGTTCCCCCATCCGCCGCCCCTGAGCCGCGAACCCTGGGCATGATCGCGCCGGGCCGTTATGGTCGAGATCATGCCCGGATCAGTGCTCGGAACCGAGGTGCGGCGGGTCGAAGACCCCGAGCTCCTGCGCGGAGAAACCACCTACGTCGACAACCTTCCGATCGAGGGCGTGCTGCACCTCGCCTTCGTACGCTCCCCGTTCGCCCATGCCGAGATCACCGGCATCGACGTGAGCGAGGCCGAGAAGGCGGACGGCGTGGTCGCCGTGTACACCGGCGCGGACCTCGATCTGCCGTCGGTCCGTCAGTTCATGACGGTGAACGCGGACTGCGTGCGCAAGGCGCTGGCACAGGGCCGCGTGCGGTTCGTGGGCGATCCCGTGGCGGTGATCGTGGCGGAGACGGCGACGGCCGCCGCCGACGCCGTGGAGCTCGTGGACGTGGACTACGAGCCGCTGCCCGCCGTGGTCGACCCCGAGCAGGCGCTGGAACCCGACGCACCGCTGCAGTTCCCCGAGCTCGGCACCAACATCGCCGCGGGCGAGCGGGACGCGGTCGGCTCGGAGATCCTCGCCGACGCCGACGTGGTGGTGCGCGCGCGGATCGAGAACCAGCGGGTGGCGGTGGTCCCGATGGAGGGCAACGCCATCGCCGTGGTGCCCGGCGGCGAGGACGCCGACTACGAACTCACCATCCACGTCTCGACCCAGAATCCGCACGCCTTGTGGCTCACCGCCGCGAAGCAGTTCGGACTGGACCGCGAGCGCATCCGAGTCGTGACTCCGCATGTCGGCGGCGCATTCGGCGGTAAGTTCGGCCTGATCGCGGAGCACGTGGTGGCGGTCGGTGTCGCGCGCCGGCTGGAACGCCCGGTGAAATGGACCGAGTCGCGATCGGAGAACCTCCAGTCGATGCCCCAGAGCCGGGCGCAGGTGCAGTACGCCGAGCTCGGCCTGAAATCGGACGGCACAATCACCGGCCTGCACTGCCGGGTGCTCGGCGACTGCGGTGCCTACGCCGGGTTCGGCGGTGGCTTCGCGCTCGGCCCGACGCGCACGATGGCCCAGGGCGTCTACCGCATCCCGAAGATCAGCTTCGCCGCCATCGCGGCGCTCACCAACACCACGCCCACCGGTGCGTTCCGGGGCGCGGGCAGGCCCGAGGCCGCGGCCATGCTGGAACGGATGATCGACCTGGCGGCCGCCGAACTCGACATGGACCCGGTGGAGCTGCGCCGCCGCAACTTCCTGCAGCCGGACGAGTTCCCGTACACCACCGTTGTCGGCGCCAGCTACGACTCCGGCGACTACGACCTGCCGCTGCGGGAGGCGCTGCGGCTCGCCGACTACGACGAGTTGCGGGCCGAACAGGCGCGGCGGATCGAGGCGGGCGACCCGGTGCTGCTCGGCATCGGCGTGAGCACCTACGTCGAGATCACCGGTGGCGGTGGCGGCGGCGAGTACGCGTCGGTGGAGATGAGCCCCGAGGGCCGGGCGACGATCAAGGTCGGCACGTCGGGGCACGGCCAGGGCCACCCGACGTCGTTCTCGATGCTGGTGGCCGACGCGCTCGGCATCCCGATCGAATCGGTGGACTTCGTGCAGTCGGACACCGCGCAGGTCCCGCGAGGCGGCGGCACGGGTGGTTCGCGGTCGCTGCAGGTGGGCGGCAGTGCCGTGCGGCAGGCCAGTGAACTGCTGGTGCAACGGGCGAAGGAGCTGGCGGCGTCGAAGCTGGAGGCGGCCGTCGAGGACATCGAGCTCACCGAGGACGGACGGCTCGGCGTGATCGGCGTGCCGAGCGCGAGCCTGAGCTGGGCGGAGCTCGCCGCGGCCGCCGCCGAGGACGGCGAGCGACTCGCGGTCGACACCGACTTCACGCCGGGCGGGCCGACGTTCCCCTTCGGTGCGCACGTGTCGGTCGTCGAGGTGGACACCGAGACCGGGCACGTGCGGCCGGTCCGGCACATCGCCGTCGATGACTGCGGGCGCGTGCTCAATCCGCTGCTCGTACGCGGTCAGCAGCACGGTGGTGCGGTCCAGGGGATTTCGCAGGCACTGTGGGAGCACTTCGTCTACGACGAGGACGGCAACCCGGTGACCGGCACCCTCGCCGACTACCTCGTGCCCACGGCCGTCGAGGTGCCGATGCTGGAGGTCGCGAACACCGAGACCGAGACGCCGCGAAACCCGCTGGGCGCGAAGGGCATCGGCGAGTCGGCGACGATCGGTTCGACGCCTGCAGTCCAGAACGCCGTGATCGACGCCGTGAAGCACCTCGGCGTCCGGCACATCGACATCCCGCTCACGCCGCAGCGGGTGTGGCGCGCGATCCAGCAGGCCCGGGCAGGCGAACCGGCTCAGCCGTGGCGGGAACCGCCGTCGGCGTTCGACACACTGCCCATCCGGCCCGAGGGACCGAACCCGCACGCCGAGGAGGCAGCGGTCTAGCCCTGCCGGTCCGTCGTCAGGACTGCGCCGGTGCGCTGCCGGCAGCGGCGTGCCGATGCGCCGCCGGAAGCGGGCCGGTCCTCGGCTGGCAGCGGTAAGCCGCGTGCCGTTCTTCCGTCGAGAGTGTGCCGGTCCTCCGCCTGCAGCCTGCCGGCCCGTCGGGGCGCGGAGCGCCCGCCACGGAGGCTCCTGAGGTCGGCCGCAGTCGGCGTCGGTGGTTTGCCAGGGTGCCGCCTCGCCCGCTGCGGCGAGGCTTCCTGCTCACCCCTGGCCACCTCGCCCGCCGGGCTCAGGCGGCCGCTGTGGGGTTGACGGCGTCGGCGGCTCGGCGGCTCGGCGGGTCGTGGTGCCCGACGGGCTCAGGCGGGCGTGGCGAGGGCTCGCACGCGGGCCAGCCGATCGAGCCACCACGCGCGCGTGGGGCCGTCCGCGGTCACGTCCGCGGCACGCTCCGGTTCCGGTGCCCGGCGCGGCACGGGCAGGAAACCGTCCACAGGGCACAGTGAATTGCCGGTGACGTCCCCTCCCAGCAGCGATCGCGTGCCCAGCCCGCAGGCGAAGTCCAGCGAGGGCAACGCCCCGGCGAGCGCCACCCCCGCGGCCAGGCCGACGCTGCTCTCCACCGCCGACGACACCACGCACGGCAACCCGCAGGCCTCCGCGACCTCCAGCGCTCGCCGGACCCCGCCCAACGGCGCGACCTTCAGCACGGCGACATCAGCGGCCCCGGCCACGGCGACGCGAAGCGGATCCTCGGCGCGCCGGATCGACTCGTCCGCGGCGATCCGCACGTCGACCTTCCGCCGCACCCGCGCGAGCTCGTCCACCGACTCGCACGGCTGCTCGACGTACTCCAGGCCCGAGGCCGCGCGGTCCAGCTCGGCGATCGCGGCGACCGCCGTGTCGACGTCCCATGCCGCGTTCGCATCGACGCGGATCGCGCCGTGCGGGCCGAGCGCGTCCCGCACGGCCTCGACCCGGGCACAATCGTCCACAAGAGACGATCGGGGGTCGGCCACCTTGACCTTGGCCGTCCGGCATCCGGATTCGGCGACGAGCTCGTGGGCCCGCTCGGGCGAGACGACCGGAACCGTCGTGTTGACCTCCACGCTGTCGCGGACCGGAGCAGGCCAGCCGTCCCGGCTCGCTTCGACCGCGGCCGCGAGCCACGGCACGCATTCCGCGACGTCGTAGTCGCGGAACGGGCAGAACTCGCCCCAGCCCGCCGGGCCGTGCAGCAGCACTCCCTCGCGGACCGTGATGCCACGGAATCGGTTGCGTAGCGGAATCGCGTATACGTGGTGGTCGATCACACCCCCATTGTCGGCCCCTGACCGGGCGAGACGTGTTTCGGTGCCGTGCTCGGCCGGGTAGTCGCAGAACGGACCGACAGAGAGGAGTGATGAACGTGGCTGACACGCTCAGCGGCCGTCGCGTCGCCTTCATGGTGGCACCGGAAGGGACCGAGCAGGTCGAGCTCACCGAACCGTGGAAGGCGGTGAAGGAGGCCGGTGGCCAGCCCGAACTGATCTCCTTCAAATCCGGGGAGATCCAGGCTTTCAACCACCTGGACAAGGCCGACACCTTCCCGGTGGACAAGGTGGTCACCGACGCGTCGGTGGATGACTACGACGGGCTGGTGCTGCCAGGTGGCGTCGCCAACCCGGACCTCCTGCGGACGGACAGCAACTCGGTGCGCTTCATCGGCGAGTTCTTCTCGAAGCGCAAGCCGGTCGCCGTGATCTGCCACGGCCCGTGGACGCTCATCGAGGCGGACGTCGTTCGTGGCCGCCGGATGACGTCGTGGCCGAGCCTGCAGACCGACCTGCGCAACGCCGGCGCCGAGTGGGTCGACGAGGAGGTCGTGGTCGACGAGGGCCTCGTCTCCAGCCGCAAGCCCGACGACCTGCCGGCGTTCTGCTCCAAGCTCGTGGAGGAGATCGCGGAAGGTGCCCACGCGGGCCAGGCCAAGAGCGCCTGAACCGCAGCCGCCACGACCGGCCTGCCCAGCCTGCGGCGCCGGGCACCGCGACTCGGCCGCCGGCTCGCGGGCCGGACGGCGGTAGTGGGCTGCGCCCATGACTCGCGACATCGACATTGCCCGGGGTGCCCTACCCGGCCTGTGACATTGCCCGGGTGCCCTACCCGGCCTGTGACGAGGCGCCTGGCGATCCGATCCGCTCGCCGACCTTCCGGGCGAGCGTGATGGCGTCGCCGGGCGCCTTCACTTTGATGTCGTTGTCGAAGTAGACGTACACATCGCGCCGTCGCCGGGGTGCCGCCGGGGCTACCGTGTGCTCGGTGCGGGGCGACCGCCCGGAGCGCCAGGCGCACACCTTGTCGGCCCAGCTGGCGAGGGCCTCGTCGGTGTAGCTGCTGGCATACAGTTCCTCGTCGCCGTGCAGTCGCACGTACACGAAGTCGGCGGTCACGTCTTCGAGGTACGGCCAGGTGCCCGCCGTGTCGGCGACGACGAGGCCGATCCCGTGCTCGCGCAGCAGCTCGACCGCGGACGCGTCGGCGAAGCTGGGATGCCGGACCTCCAAGGCGTGGCGCAGTGGCCGGTCGGCATCGGTCTCCGTGTACGCGTCGAACTTGACCTTCTCGTCGTGCTGTGTCGCCAGTCGTGCGGCGGCCCCCGTACTGCGCGGGAGCAGGTCGAAGAACCGGGCCAGCCGCTCGCGGTCGAACGCCATCCTCGGGGGCAGCTGCCACAGCAGCGGCCCGAGCTTGTGGCCCAGCGCGAGCACTCCGGAGGCGAGGAAGTTCGCCAGCGGGGCCTCCACATCCCGCAACTGCTTCATGTGCGTGATGAACCGGCCGCCCTTGACGGCGAACACGAAGTCGTCCGGCGTCTGTGCGAACCACGCCCGGTACCGCTCCGGTCGCTGCAACGAGTAGAAGGACCCGTTGATCTCGACGCTGTTGACCAGCCGCGAGATGTACTCCAGCTCGCGGCGGTGCGGGAGGCCCTTCGGGTAGAAGGTGCCGCGCCACGGCGGGTACAGCCAGCCCGACGTGCCGATGCGGATCGGCTGGTGAGCGGTGATGTCGTCCCTCCTCGACACGGTTGCCGGTCCAGGTTGACATGCTCCGCCGCGCCGCGCTCACTCCCACCAGAACGACCACAGCCGCTTGCCGAGCAGCTGTGCCGCCACCTCGCGCAGGCTGCCGGGCTGGGCGAGGAACCGGTCGAGGCAGAACGCCCGGTGCTCCGCCGCGACGACCAGTGACCGTTCCCGCGTCTTCGGTGGCGCGGCGACCGACAGATCGAGCGAGTCGAAACCGAGGCAGATCAGGACCGCGCCGAAGCGGTCCTCCCAGCTCCGCAGAACCGACGACACGGCCTCCGCCCGATCGGTCATGGTGCGCATGCCCTGCCAGCCGAGCACGGCCGGGATGTCGGCTGGCCGTGGGGTCTCGACGATCCCGAGCCTGCAGTCGCCCCGGGCGGCGAGAATCGAACCGGTGTTGCCGGCCTCGGCGAGCGGATCGGCCCGGCGCACGGACTTGCGGGCGAGCCCCGGGAACGCGGCCCCGAACGGGTCGAGGCAGTTGCCCTCGCAGCACGGGCCCTGCCACCAGGACGCCAGCGCGTCGTGCGGGCTGACGTCGTCGATCAGGCCGGCCGAGGGCTCGGCCCAGCCACGGTCGTCGATCCAGTCCTCGCCGCTCATCTCGAAGCGCAGGTCACGCGGGATCAGCACGGGCCAGCGGCCGGTGCGCGGATACGCGGCCACGCAGGCGAGGTAGAGCGTCGAGTCCGCGATCGGCGCGTCGGACACCCAGAGCCCGTCGTGCATCCGGCCGGGCGGCAGCGACAGCTCACGGGCACCTGTGGGGGCGAACGGGACGGCGGTCATGGCACTCCTCCGGACGGTCGGCTGCTGAACTGACTCGAACACTAGTTCGAACCACCGACAATTTCCGGTGCACCGTCGAGCACCACCCGTGTGGGCGATGCCACCTGGGCCGGGTGCCGGAGGGCAGCAGACCAGGCCGGCACCGGGGCGGGCCGCAGAGAGACCGGCCACCCCGACGAGTGGGGACGCCGGGCAGCAGTGGTCGAGAACGGAATCCGGCGTCACCCGCGAGCGGACTAAGCCGAACGACAGGTCAGAGCGCCCTGGAAAACCAGGTCAGAGCGGGCGCAGCAGGTCGTCGGCGTCGATGATCCGGTAGGCGTAGCCCTGCTCGGCGAGGAACCGCTGGCGGTGTGCGGCGTAGTCGGTGTCCACCGTGTCGCGCGCCACCACGGAGTAGAAGTGCGCTTGGCGACCGTCCTCCTTGGGTCGCAGCAGCCGCCCGAGCCGCTGCGCCTCCTCCTGGCGCGAGCCGAACGTTCCCGACACCTGGATCGCCACCGACGCCTCGGGCAGGTCGATCGAGAAGTTCGCGACCTTCGACACCACGAGTTTGTCGATCTCGCCCTTGCGGAAGGCGTCGAACAGCGCCTCGCGTTCCTTGTTCTTCGTCGAGCCCTGGATGACCGGCGCGTTCAGCTCCGCCCCGAGCTCGTCGAGCTGGTCGAGGTAGGCGCCGATCACCAGCGTGGGCTCGCCGGCGTGCTTGTCCACAATGGACTTGATGACGGACGTCTTGGTGCGTGCCGTCGACGCGAGCCGGTAGCGCTCCTCGGACTCCGCGGTGGCGTAGGCCAGGCGCTCGGCGTCCGTGAGCGTGACGCGCACCTCGATGCAGTCGGCGGGCGCGATCCAGCCCTGGGCCTCGATGTCGCGCCACGGCACGTCGAAGCGCTTCGGCCCGATCAGCGAGAACACGTCGCCCTCACGGCCGTCCTCGCGCACGAGCGTCGCCGTCAGGCCGAGTCGCCGCCGCGACTGCAGGTCGGCCGTCATGCGGAACACCGGGGCGGGCAGCAGGTGCACCTCGTCGTAGACGACCAGGCCCCAGTCGCGCGAGTCGAACAGCTCGAGGTGCTTGTACTCGCCCTTCGACTTCCGCGTGATGACCTGGTAGGTCGCGATCGTGACCGGCCGGATCTCCTTCTTCTCGCCGGAGTACTCGCCGATCTCATCCTCCGTCAGCGACGTCCGCGCCACCAGCTCGCGCTT
Source organism: Prauserella oleivorans (assembly GCF_042685745.1). Lineage (NCBI taxonomy): Bacteria > Bacillati > Actinomycetota > Actinomycetes > Pseudonocardiales > Pseudonocardiaceae > Prauserella > Prauserella oleivorans. The sequence continues at coordinate 1,590,481 of NZ_JBHUNT010000001.1, forward strand.
CCACTGCCTGCCCGCGACCGTGTTGGTCACCAGGATCAGGGTGGTGGCCTCGGCGCGTGCCATCGCCGCCGCGCCCACGAGTGTCTTGCCCGCGCCGCACGGCAGCACGACCACGCCGGAGCCGCCCGCCCAGAACGCCTCGGCGGCCTGCCGCTGGTACTCCCGCAGCGCCCAGCCGTTCTCCTCCAGCGAGATCGGGTGCGCCTCACCGTCGACGTAGCCCGCCACGTCCTCGGCGGGCCAGCCGATCTTGAGCAGCGTCTGCTTGAGCCTGCCGCGCTCCGACGGGTGCACCAGCACCGTGTCGTCGTCGATGCGCGCACCCAGCATCGGGCTGACCTTCTTGTTGCGCAGCACCTCCTCGAGCACGGCGCGGTCGGTGGTGGTCATCACCAGGCCGTGCGCGGGGTGGTTCTGGATCTGCAGCCTGCCGAACCGGCCCATCGTGTCCACGATGTCGATGAGCAGCGGTTGCGGCACCGGGAACCGCGAGTACGTGGTGAGCGCGTCCACCACCTGCTCGGCGTCGTGCCCGGCCGCGCGCGCGTTCCACAACGCCAGCGGGGTGACCCGGTAGGTGTGGACGTGCTCGGGAGCGCGCTCCAGCTCGGCGAAGGGTGCGATCGCGATGCGGGCGTCCTCCGCCCGCTCGTGGTCGACCTCGAGCAGCACGGTCTTGTCCGACTGGACGATCAGGGGGCCATCACTCACGCCCTCCTTTATACGTTCCCCGCTCCGGTAACGGCCGTCGCCGCGAAATGCGGGACGTCACGACACCCGGACGGAGTCACACCGCGTGTTCACGCGTGCGCCCCGGGTGCGAGGCGGGAATCGGTGGTGAGCCCGACGGGCGGAGGCAATACCATCGCCGGGCGACCCGGTCGGGTCCACGGTCATGATCACAGGCCATGGCCCGGCGCTACCCTTCAGTGGTTCCCGGTGACATAAGGAAGTCAGGTGACCCGTCGCAGCCAGCGTCCCCAGTGGGATGACGCGACGGATCCTGGTCGTGCCGGCGGCAGATGGCGCTTGCGCAACTGGCGGCTCCGGACCCGCCTGCTCGCCGCGCTGCTGATCCCCGTGATCGCCGTGGTGCTGCTGGCCGGTCTGCGCATCGAGTCGAACCTTGATCAGGCGAACCGGTACGCCGAGGGCGCTGAACTGGTGCGCGTCGACAGCAGCGTGGCAGCGATGGTCCACGAGCTGCAGCGGGAACGCGACACGACCGTTCGCTACGCGGCCGGTGGCAGGCGGGGCGGCCTGGACCGGCTGCGGGAGCAGCGCGAACGCGTGGACGCCGCGATCGGCGAGTTCGGTCGCACGCTCGTCTCCGCCGAACCGGACCTCTCCGCGCCCGCCGTCGGCAGCTTCCGTCAGATGGAACGCCGCCTCGACGGGCTGACGGGCGTCCGGTACGCCGCGGAGAACTCGCCGGAGCCCGCGGCATCCGTGCTCATCGCCTACAACGAGCTCGTCACCGGGTTGCTCGACCTGGGTGACCAGGCCGCCCCCGAAGCCGCCGACCGCGAGCTGGCCCGGAGCAGGCTGGCCGCGGGCGCGCTCGCGCGGGTGAAGGACCGGCTCTCGGTCCGGCGGGCGCTGGTGGCCGAGGCGCTCGAGACCGGCAGCTTCGGCGAGGACCGGCTCCGGGCGCTGCTGGCCGCGGACGCCGAGCTCGCCACCGCGCACCGGGACTTCGTCAAGTTCGCGACGCACGAACAGCGCAAGCTCTACGACGACACGGTGACCGGCTATGCCGTCGATGCCGTCAACGGCGTGGTCGAGTCCGCGTTGAGGGGTCCGGACGGCGACGAGCCGTTCACGAGCATGGGCCCGCAGGAATGGGACCGGCACGCCACGCAGGTGGTCGACCTGGTCAAGCAGGTGGAGGATCGGCTGCACGGCCAGATCCAGCAGCGCTCCGACGCCCTGGCCGCCGACGCGCGCCGCAACGCGCTGCTCGACGGTGGCGTCACGCTCGGCGTCCTGCTCGTCGCCGCGCTGCTGGCGGTGCTGATCGCCCGTTCGCTGCTGCGTCCGCTGCGGGTGCTGCGGCGCAGCGCGCTCGACGTCGCCCACTACCGGCTCCCCGAGGCGGTCAAGGGAATCCTCGCGGATCCGGATCCACGCCCGGAGGACGCGCACCGCCGGGCCGTCGAGCCGGTGCCGGTGTTCAGCCGGGAGGAGCTCGGCCAGGTCGCGCGTGCGTTCGACGCCGTGCACGGCCAGGCCGTGCGGCTCGCCGGTGAGCAGGCGCTGCTGCGGGAGAACGTCAACTCGATGTTCGTGAACCTCTCGCGGCGCAGCCAGGATCTGGTCGAGCGGCAGCTCACGGTGCTGGACCGCATGGAGGAACACGAACAGGACCCCGACGTGCTCGCCGGGCTGTTCGAACTCGATCACCTCGCCACGCGGATGCGCCGCAACAGCGAGAACCTCCTGGTGCTCGCCGGACAGGACGTCGGCAGGCCGCTGCCGGGCGCCGTGCCGGCCGAGGAGATCATCGGCGCGGCGTTGTCGGAGGTCGAGCACTACCAGCGCATCAAGGTCGCCGCGACGCCGCAGATCGCCGTGCGCGGTGACGTCGTGGGTGATCTGGTGCACGTGATCTCGGAGCTGTTCGAGAACGCCACCGACTACTCGCCCGACGACGCACCGGTGTCCGTGGTCAGCGCGGTCACCCCGGAAGGGGAGTGGCGCATCGACATCACCGACCGTGGTGCGGGGATGCCGGAGACGGAGATCCGCAGGGCGAACGCTCGGCTCGCCGAGCCGCCGGAGGTGGACGTCGAGGTGTCGCGGCGGATGGGCCTGTATGTGGTGGCGCGGCTGGCCCAGCGGCACCACATCCGCGTGCGGCTCGCGGCCGCCGACCTGCTGGGGCTGACGGCGACCGTCGTGGTGCCGGCCGCGCTGATCCGGCCCGCCGACCCGGTGCCGCAGGGTTCCCCGGTCGTGCTCGAGCGCCCGGCCGAACCCGCGCCCACGTCCGGCCCGCAGCCGGTGGTGCTCGGCCCGCAGGAGCCGGCCGACTGGCCCGGACCCGAGCCGGTATCCGCACCCGAGCCCGCCCCGCCGGCCGAGCCACCCGAGCCCGCACCGCCGGCCGAGCGTGCTCCGGCACCGGCCTCGGCCGACGGCGCCCCCACGGTCGTGTATCCACCCGCGCCTGCTGCCGGAACACCCGCCCCGCGACCGCGGGAGGAATCGGCGCCGGCACCGCAGCGGCGTGCGGCGCAGTGGCAGCCGCCGCCGAGCTGGCCCACCGAGGACGGCGACCAGCGCCCGCATCCTCTGGACGACGACGCCCCGACCGACCGGTTGCCCGCCTACCAGCAGTTGCTGACGAGGTGGTTCGACACCGGCGAGCCGCAGGGCGAGGCCGTGTGGCCGACCGAGGACGGCGACCTGCCGACCGTCAACCGCTCGCCCGAGGCGGTGCGGTCGCGGATGGCGAGACTTCAGCACGGGGTGCGCCGCGGGCGGCATGCGCGCGCCCGCTGACGACGGTCAGTGGCAGACGGTCAGTGGCAGACGGTCAGTGGGGAACGTCGCCGGGCGACGCCGTGAGTTCCCGCTCGGCCTCGTCCGTCGCCGTGCCGGGCTGTCCCTGTTTCCCCTGGAGCAACCGCGCCACCTCGCCCCGCAGCGCTACGAACCGGGCCGACTCGCGCGTGGCGATCTGATCCCGGTCGGCGGGCAGGTCGATGGTCAGGTCGGCGACGATGCTCGCGGGCGAGGACGAGAGCACCAGCACCCGGTCGCCGAGGTAGACGCTCTCGTCGATGTCGTGGGTGACGAGCAGGATCGTGCTCTGCTGTTCGCGCTGTACGCGGCGCAGCAGATCCTCCAGGTCGAACCGCGTCTGCGCGTCCACGGACGCGAACGGCTCGTCCATCAGCAGCAGTGCCGGACGGCTCGCCAGCGCCCGCGCGATCGACACGCGCTGCTGCATACCGCCGGAGAGCTGCCACGGGAACTTCGTGCCCACGCCGGCCAGCCCGACCGCGTCGAGCGCCTCCTGGGCGCGCTGCGCCCGCTCGCGCTTGCCGATCTTCTTCCAGCGCAACGGGAACTCGACGTTCTTCGCGACCGTCAGCCAGGGGAACAGCGACCGGCTGTAGTCCTGGAACACGACGGCGAGATCGTCGGGCACGCCGGTCACCTCGTCGTCGTGCAGGCGCACCGAACCCTCGGTCGGCGGAATGAGTCCCGCGATGCAACGGAGCAAAGTGGACTTGCCGCAACCGGACGGGCCCACGATGCACGCGAGCTCGCCCGCCTCGACGGAGAAGGAGAGCTCCCGCACGGCGACGTGGGCGCGCTCGCCCTGGCCGTAGCGGTGGTTGAGGCCGGACACCTCGAGCATGGTCGGCACGTCAGTCTCCTGTGGATGCTGGTGCGATCGGGCGATCACACATCGTCGTTTCGGGTGGGCTGCCAGCGCAGAACCCGGCGCTCGACGGTGAGCAGCACGCCGTTCAGGCCGTAGCCGAGGATGCCCAGCAGCACGATCCACGACCACATCATCGGGAAGTCGAAGTTCTGCTGCGTGGAGATGAGCTGGTGGCCGATGCCGGCGAACGAGCCGATCAGCTCCGAGACCACCATGAGAATCAAGGAGATCGACAGGCTCAGCCGCAGGCCCGCGAAGATCTTCGGCAGCGCCGCGGGCAGCACCACCAGGCCGATCCAGTACGGGGCAGGCGTGCGGAACGAGCGGGCGGTGTCGGCCTTCACCGAGTCGACCGAGCGAACCCCGTCGACGGTGTTCAGCAGGATCGGCCACACGGCACCGAAGATGATGGTGGCCACCTGCATGCCCGGCCCGAGTCCGAAGAGGACCATGAACACCGGAACGAGCGTGGGCGGCGGGATGGCCCGGAAGAAGGCGAACAACGGGCCCACGTAGTCCATTCCGGTGCGGGAGCGGCCGAGTGCGGTGCCCAGGCCGGTGCCCAGGACGACCGCGACGGCCCACCCGCCCAGGCAGCGGCCGAGGCTCGGCAGCACGTCGTCGAACACCGTGTCGGTGAGGAAGAGCTGCGATGCGGGTCCGGAGAACCACAACCGCACCGCCGTCGCCACGATGTCGGTGGGCGGCGGGAAGAAGACGCTGCCCGCCAGCCGGGCGGCGAGTTCCCAGCAGGCGACCGCACCGGCGAACACGAGCCAGTTGGTGGCGCCCGAAGTCATCCGGCGCCCAGTGGTGCCCTCCCGATCGAGCGTCTGGGTCACGTCGTCCTCCCCGTGGCCTCGTTCCAGCGGAACAGGCGCTTGCCGGTCCGCTCGAGGCCCTCGTTGATGAGGTAGCCGATGAGGCCGGCGATCACCGTCCCCGCCAGCACCTGGTCCATGCGCATGCCGCTGGAGCTCACCTCGAGGATGAACTTGCCGAGCCCGCTCGCGGCCCCGGCGACGTACTCGACACTCACCACGACGATCAGGGCCACCGCGGCGGACATGCGGATGCCGGTGAACACGAACGGTGCCGCGTGCGGCAGCGCGACGGAGGTGAGCAGCTGCCTGCGGTTGGTGCCGCACGCTCGTGCGGTGTCCAGCAGCACCGGGTCGATCTCGCCGAGCGCGTAGATGGCGTTGAACAGGATCGGCCACACCGCCGCGTACACGGCAAGAGCGATCTTGGCCTCCGGGCCGCCGCCGACGACCAGCAGCACCAGGGGAATGAGCGCGACCGACGGGATGGGCCGCAGGAACTCCACGATGGCTCGCGTGGCCGCACGCAGCCACGCGACGTTGCCCAGCACCAGCCCGAGCGGAACGGCGATGCCGATGGAGATCAGCAGCGCGATCGCCCACGCCAGCAGGGTGGCGATGACATCGCGCAGGAACAGCTCCTGGCTCAACAGCTCCACTGTGGTCACCAGGACCTCGCTGGGCGGAGGGAGGAACACCTCGGGTACCAGACCGGACCTGACGGCAGCTTCCCAGAGCAGGAAGAAGCCGATCAGGCCGGTCAGGTTTCGCAGCAGCTTCGGCACGGCTAGTCGGCGGCGGGCTGCGCGATCATCGAGCCCGCGTCCATCCGCTTCGGCAGACCACCGAACTCCAGCAGGAGGTCAGCCACTCGCTGCAGCCTGCTCGCGTCCAACTTGGACTGGAACGTCAGAAGTTCCGTCATGGCGGCGATCTCCTTGTCCACCTTGGCGAACTCGACCATCAGCGGCTCGATCTTGCTCCGATCCTCGGATTCCCGCGTGGCCCTGTCCATCGCCCGCTGGAAGGCCGCGACAACTTTGGGGTTCTCCTGCGCGAACTTGGCCTGCGAGGCGTAGCCGGCGGTCGGGAAGTCCTTGGTGGGGCCGGTGGCGGTGTCGAACATCGGCACGGCGCCGACAGTCTTGGCCGCCGAGGTGATGAACGGTTCGGTCATGAACGCCGCGTCGATGTTGCCGCGCTGCAGGGCGTTCGGCATGTCCGGGAACGGCAGGAAGACCCATTCGACGTCGCTGAAGTCGACGCCATTGGTCTTCATCAGCGACTTGGTGAGCACGTCGGAGGTCGTGTTCTCGCTCGTGACGGCAATGCGTTTGCCGGCGAGGTCCTGGACGTTCTTGATCGGCGAGTCCGCCTTGGTGACGATCATGGTGCTCTTCGGGCCCGCGGAGGAGGCGTCGGAGACGAACTTGAAGTCGGCCGCGCCCTTGCTCTGCGCGATGAAGAACGCCGTGTAGCTGCCGTAGGCGATGTCGACCTCGCCGTTGATGAGCTTGGTCAGTGAGGCCTGGCCGTTCGGTGCGTTCACCGTCTCGACCGTCAGGCCCTCGTCCTCGAAATACCCGTTGCGATTTGCAAGATGCAGCGGTGCCAGGTCGATCGTCGGCATGACGGACACGGTGATCTTGGACTTCTCCAGGTCACCATTGCCGCTGTCGGAAGCTTCCTCGGAGCCGCCCAGCAGGCCGCAGCCACTGATCGAGGTCAGCAGAACGAGTCCGGCGGTGAGCAGCGCCGTGGTGCGGCGTCTGGAGGCCCGTCCCGAGCGGCGTGGTAGTGGAAGCAAGGGAACTCCTCGAGGTGCGAAGGACACTGTGGTCGGTCATCGCGTGGACGAGGCATTGGTCCATACCTGGTCCACGGCGTTACGCGGCCACTGTAGAGAAAGTTCCGAACCGATCACAATGGGTGCTCACTACCGTCGGGTAGGTGGCGCAAATCACTCTTTGGCTTCAGTGCGTCATCGTCGGGGGCTACTCCTCGTGTTCACCCTGCTCGACGTTGGGACAGCTCACCGGAACCGGCGTTAGCCCTGTTGGTGCTGATCCACCGGTCTCGCCTGTAAGGGTTACATGTTCACACGAGCTTCGCTACTCTCTGCCCCTGCGATCTCGGTACAGACCACCACGTCAGTGAAAGAGTGCCTGCAATGGCTGAGCGATGGGGCGTTCACCGCGCTACGGCAAGCCTGTCGAGGCAGGGCTGTCCAGCGTTTTCCGCCTGGGCGCGATAACTCGAAAGGGCGACGCAGGAGCCATGTCGGTGCGGTTGGGGAACCGGGCGCTGAGCCGCCACCGAGGCTTCTGTGGTGCGGTCCGGCCGAGCGCAAACCGGACAACTGGGATGAACGACATCCAGTCGGTTAGTGGATGTCCGTGGAGCTGCAGGGCTCGGAATTTGGGAGTGTGCTCGTAGTGCTCGACGAGAAGGCGGAGAAGGGACTCGCCGGGGACGGCGACGGTCCGGCCGCCGGGGCGGATGCCTCCCCGTCGGCCCGGGACGACGTCGCTGAGCAGAGTCGCTCTCGCCGGGGACCGCGGGACTGGAAGCTGCGGTCCAAACTCGCGCTCGTGTTGATCATACCCACGGTCACGGCCCTGGTACTGGGTGGCTTGCGGGTGTACGACGCGCTCGGCCAGGCCGAGGAGTTCCAGCAGACCGCCGAGCAGGTGGAACTCGCCGACAAGATCACCAGTGTGGTCCACGAGCTCCAGGCCGAACGGATCCTCGCCGTCACGAAGGTGGCCTCGGGTGGCGATCCGCGGCGGGACGGAGCGCTCGACGCGCAGATCCTGCAGGTGGACCGGGTGGTGTCCGAGCTGCGCGACGTGGCCGACGACCTGGAGACCGACGATCCGGCCGCGCGCGAGCGGTACAACCGCGGCATTCAACGGCTTGACGCGCTCGGTCCGCTGCGCAACGCGATCGACACCTCGCCCTACTCGGACGTTTCCGCGCTGTCCACCTATTCGTCGATTGTGGACGAACTTGTCCGGCTCGGTCGCGAGGTCAACACCGCGATCACCGACCAGGACCTCCTGCGCGAGGGCACGACGGTGCAGGCGCTCAGCGAGGCGAAGGAGTTCGTCGCGCGGCAGGACGCGGCGTTGCAGATCGCCGCGCTGCACAACGAGTTCCGCGCCGACCTGCTCGACCAGGCGCGGGCGGCGTTCGCGGGCAGCGAGGCGTCGATCGAGACCTTCACGGCGTTCGCCTCCCCCGATCAGCGGCAGTTGTTCATCGACACCGTGAGCGGACCCGAGGTCGACGGCAGGCAGCGCACGCGGGAACAGGCGTTCGTCCGGGCGGAGTTCGGTGAACCACTCGCCATCAACAGCGCCGAACTCGCCAACGACACCACCGTCACCCTCGACAGGTTCCGCACCGTGGAGGAGGAGCTCCTCGGCGGCCTGAGGGCGCACGCCGACAGCCTGGCCGGCTCCGCGACGGCAGCCGCCTGGCGCGACTCCGGCATCGTGCTCGCCGCGCTCGTGGCCGCGCTGCTGCTGATGTTCGCGGTCGCCCGGTTGCTGCTCGGACCGCTGCGGGTGTTGCGCAGCAGCGCGCTGGAGGTCGCCTACGTGCGGCTGCCCGAGACCGTGCGGCGCATCCTGGCCGACCCGAATCCCATCGAGGCCTCGCAGGGCGCCATCGCGCCGGTGCCGGTCGACACCAAGGACGAGATCGGCGAGGTCGCCCGGTCGTTCGACGTGGTGCACGAACGCGCCATCCGGATGGCCGCCGAGCAGGCACTGCTGCGCGAGAACGTCAACGGCATCTTCGTCAACCTCTCGCGGCGCAGCCAGCGGCTGGTGGAACGCCAGCTCGGCGTGATCGACCGGCTCGAGGCCGACGAACAGGACCCGGACCAGCTCGCGAGCCTGTTCGAGCTCGACCACCTCGCCACCCGGTTGCGCCGCAACGGCGAGAGCCTGCTGGTGCTCTCCGGCGCGGGGCTGTCGAAGTCGGTGTCCCGTCCCGTGCCCGCCGCCGACGTGGTGGGGCCGCGGTGTCGGAGATCGAGCAGTACGCGCGGGTCGAGGTCGGCTCGATACCGGACGTCGCCGTGCAGGGCAGAGCCATCCACGACCTCGTGCACCTGCTCGCGGAGCTGCTCGACAACGCGACCTACTTCTCCGAGCCGGAAACCAAGATCTCCGTGCGTGCCGTGGTGACCCGCAAGCGCGCACTGGCCATCCAGATCACCGACCGCGGCGTCGGCATGACCGAGGAGCAGCTCGCGAAGGCCAACGCGCGGTTGGCCGACCCGCCGGACCTCGACGTGTCGGTGACGAGGCGGATGGGCCTCTACGTGGTGGCGCGGCTGGCGAAGCGGCACGGCATCGAGGTGCGGCTGCGGGAGAACGAGGACATCGAAGGCGGTGTGATCGCCCGGATCGTCGTGCCTGCCGAGCTGCTGACGCAGCAACCGCAGACGCCCCAGCCGGCCGCCATGCCGCGGATGGCGGGGCACCACAACGGTTCCTTCGCCGGCGTCCCCGCCGCGGCCGAGCTGCCGATGCGCCGGCTCGACCAGCCGGAGGAGCCGGCCGCCGACGCGTCCCCGAGGGTGTCCGAACCGGATACTGTGGACAGTGCACGGACCTCCGCGCTCCCGCGGCCGAACATCGAGGCGGGTGCCCCGGCCGACAACGCCGGTCTCAAGCCCCTGGAGCAGCCGATCAGTCTCGACGATCTCGTCGGCGGCGCCGCCAAGGCGGCGGGCCCGTTCGTCAGCCCCGCCTCCGCCGAGCCGCCCCCTCCCGGACCGGGGGAGGAACCGCAGTGGCCGGCCGAATCGCCCGAACCGCACGCCGACGGCGCCGCGTCCGGTGACGCCGACAACCCGCTGTCCCTGCCGAAACGCGAGCCACGCTACGTTCCGGTGGTGCCGGAACCGGCCGCGGCCGCCGAGCCCCACGCGAGCAACGGCAGCGCACTGGAGGACGAGGTGCCGACCAAGAGGTTGCCGATCTACCAGTCCGTGCTCTCGCGGTGGTTCAGCGAGGAAGCCGAACCCGAGCCGGCCGAGGCGGAGCAGCAGGACGAGAGCGGCGACCGTGCCGAGGACCGGACCGGGTCCCCCGAGGAGGAGGGCTGGCAGAGCGTGTCCGACACCGGGTGGCAGGCGGCTCACGCCCTGCTCGAGCCGAAGGGGGAGGAGATCACCCCCGCCGGCTTGCCGAAGCGCGTGCCCAACGCCTACCTGGTGCCGGGTTCGGTCCGGTCGGCGGGCGGCAACGCATTCACCGACATGACGGCGGGCAAGCCCGGGCGTGAGGCCATCGCCAGATCGGCGGAGGCCGCGCGCAACCGCATGGCGAGCTTCCAGCGGGGATACCAGAGCGGCCGGCACGCGCTGGAGGAGCCGGCCGGCGGAGGCACACGATTCGATTCTGTGTCGTCGCACGATTCGGACGACCGAACAGGCGACAACGGGGCGAAGGAGTAAGAGTTGACACGGGCTGGTTCGATGCAGCCGGGGGCGCCCAAACAGGGCAGTTCCGGACAGACCGGGAGCTTCGCTTGGCTCATCACGGACTTCGTGCACCGGGTGCCCGGTGCGGCGCACGCCGTCGTCGTCTCGGCGGACGGGCTGCTGCTCGCGGCGTCCCGGGGGTTGCCGAAGGACAGAGCCGACCAGCTCGCCGCCGTGGCCTCCGGCCTGACGAGTCTGGCGCGTGGTGCAGCCCAGGTCTTCGAGGGCGGCCCGGTGGCTCAGACCGTGGTCGAGATGGCCAACGGCTTCCTCTTCCTGATGTCGGTGTCCGACGGCTCCTGTCTGGCTGTGCTCGGCGCGCCGGACAGCGACATCGGCCTGGTGGTGTACGAGATGACGTTGCTGGTCGATCGGGTCGGCCAGCAGATGACGCCGGAACTGCGCGCTCAGCTCCAGGGCAGCGCGCGCCGGTGAGCAGTCGCCGAGATCGCATGGCGAACACGTTTCCGATCAGGCATCCAGCACAGTGAGCACACACTGAGGAGACCGCCGTGGATTCCGGGCACTCACGAGGTGACCGACGGCTCGACCGGGGAATTCCGCCCGGCCCGTGGCCGGAGGAGGGGCCGGACGAGGACCTCGGCAACGCCGAACCCGACGACCGGAACCGGGAACCGGTGCGACCTGCCTCGCACCGCGCCGACAGCCCGATCGACACGGGCGAATGGTTGCATCGTGCCGACGACGACCGCGGTGACCCGGCCGAGTTCGATGTCGCGGAGTACCGGCAGCGGCTGTTCAGCGGCCCTGGCTCCGAGCTCTACGGCATGGGCGGCGGTGGCTTCGACGCGTTCGCCCGTTTCGACGACTCGGCGGGCTTCGACCGGTCCCGGGGCTTCGACAGCTCGACGGGCCCTTCCGGCTCGACCGGTTTCGGCGGATTCGAGGGGTTCAAAGGGGTCGAGGGGTTCGAGGGGTTCGGCGAGCACACCGACGAGTCGGCCGCTTTCGCCGCGTTCGCCGAACGCTCGCTCGACGACGACCCGGCCCCACGCGAGCGGTTCGTGCCCTCACCCGTTCCCAGGCAGGCGTCGGCGGACCCAGGTACGCGAGCCGAACCCGGTGGCTGGGCCGAACCCGGTGGCTGGGCCGAACCGGAGAGCCCGATGGAGTCGTCGGGCCTGGTCCGGCCGTATTTCCGGACGAGGGGCAGGACCCGCCCTGCTTACGACCTCGCACTCGAGGCGCTCGTCCAGACCTCCGAACGGGGCAGGCGGCTGGAGCGCGTGCGGGTGCCCGAGCACCGGTCGATCTGCGGGCTATGCCTGGACACCCGGTCGGTCGCGGAGGTGGCGGCGCTGCTCCGGCTGCCGCTCGGCGTGGTGCGGGTCCTTGTTGGTGACGTTGCCGGTCTCGGGCTTGTGCTCGTGCACTCCGCGGACTCCATGGTGGGGGACCGGCCCAGTATCGAGTTCATGGAAAGGGTTCTCAGTGGCCTTCGGCGACTTTGACACCGACGCGAACACACCCGCCGCGGCGGGTGGTCCCACCTCCTCGGCCAAAATCGTGGTCGCGGGCGGATTCGGTGTCGGCAAGACGACGCTGGTCGGCGCGATCTCGGAGATCGACCCGCTGACCACGGAGGCGTCGATGACCGAGGCGAGCGTGTCCGTGGACGACCTGTCGGCCACGCCGAACAAGATGACCACCACGGTCGCCATGGACTTCGGCCGCATCTCCCTGGACTCCGACCTCGTGCTGTACGTGTTCGGCACGCCCGGCCAGCACCGATTCTGGTTCATGTGGGACGACCTGGCCTACGGCGCGATCGGTGCCGTCGTGCTGGTCGACACGCGGCGGCTGGCCGATGCCTTCCCGTCGATCGACTTCTTCGAGAACCGCAAGCTGCCCTACATCGTGGCGATCAACTGCTTCGACCGGCTGCTGCATCACTCGATCGAGGATGTGCGGCACGCGCTGACGATCTCGCCGTCAGTGCCGATCATGGCCTGTGACGTGCGCGAGCGGGAATCGGCGAAACAGGTGTTGATCTCGGTGGTCAAGCACGCGATCGCACACGACAGCGCGCTGCAACCCGGCTGACCGGTGCCCGCGGCTCGCGTGCACCGCGCGCGTGGACGGGGCTCGCGCTCGAGGAGGATTGACCAGGCTAATAGTCTGGCTGTTCGGATCGTGTGCGCACGCGAGGAGGGACAGTGACGGCTCCGGGTCATCGGGGTAGCTTCGGCTGGCTCGTCAGCGATTTCGTGCGCAGAGTGCCCGGTGCGGCGCATGCCGTGGTGGTCTCGGCGGACGGGCTGATGCTCGCCGCGTCCGACGGGCTGCCGAGGGAGCGTGCCGACCAGCTGGCCGCGGTGGCGTCGGGGCTGGTGTCGCTGACGCTCGGGGCGGCTCGCTGCTTCGAGGCCGGGAACGTCAACCAGACCGTCGTGGAGATGGAACGGGGCTACTTGTTCCTGATGTCGATCAGTGACGGCTCGTGTCTGGCGGTGCTGGCCGCGCCGAATTCGGACATCGGCACGGTGGCCTACGAGATGACGCTGCTCGTCGACCGCGTCGGCCAGCAGCTGACTCCAGAGTTGCGTGCGCAGTTGCAGGGCGGGGTGCGTGGGTAACGGATTGGACGCATGGGAGGCCCTGCACCAGGGCACCGGCCGGGAAGCCTTCGACTCGCCGGAACGCTTCGACCTCAGCAGCCTGCCCAAGCTCACGCACAGGCAGCCGCCAGCCCCGACGCGGTACGAACATCGGTCATTGGTCCGGCCCTACGCGCGCACGGGCGGCCGGACGCGGCCGGGCAAGGACCTGCAGATCGAATCGCTGGTGGAGACCAGCGAGCAGGGCAGGCGCTATGTCGGCGCGGCGACGACCGTGCAGCGGTTCATCTGCGATCTGTGTGTCGAGGTGCGCTCGATCGCGGAGATCGCCGCGTATGCGCGGCTCCCGCTCGGCGTGGTGAAGGTGATCGTCGCCGACCTGGCCGAGGCAGGCGCCCTGGTGATCCAGCAGTCGGACATGATGCTGAACGACCGCTCGTCGCAGGCGTTCATGGAGCGGATTCTGGACGGCCTGCGGGCTCTGTAGCCCCGGTCGCCACGCCGCGGGTGGCGCCGGCCCGGTGTGCTTCCGCGCCCGGGCCGGCGCTCGGCGGGAAATTCGGTCGATCCACAAATCCCGCCCCGCGACGGATCGGATAGGCGTGAAAGCGTCCACCGACATAGCGCGACTTCCAGAAACACGCGTTGCCGGGCGGGCACTGCTGCTGGATACGCATCTTGGTTGCCGCGTCGAGTGCCCCCGGGACCTGCGGTAACCGGCGACCTTGCCCGTCGTCGACGACCGGTGTCAATCACCGATCGGGCGAGGAGGTTCAGTCCTCCACCAGCGCCGCCGAGGTGATGCGGTGGAGGGGATAGCGCTCGTTCTCCGCGCTTTCGAGAATGCCGCCGCCCACGCGCACCGGTGTCACCACGCGCTGGCTCGCGGTGCCGTGCGAGTCGACGAACCCGATCCAGACCTCCCGCTGTTCCCGCGTGGCCCGCGCGAGCAGGGCCATGGTCGCCGACGTGTCGGCGCCCCCGCCCGCGGGCAGCCGCACGGTCGTGCCGCGCCGGGTTGTGGCGGCACGGTCACCCGCACGGATGTGCGCCAGCACGGCCGCCACCTGCTCGGGGCTGATCGGACCGGGTTGCGGCACGGTACGGCGGGCGGGCCGGCCGCGCGCCGGGATGCGCCGGCCGCTGGGCCGCAGGTCGAGGATTCGGCCGTCGGGGCCCTCGGCGGCCGGCGTGAAGCCCGCCGACCGCAACGCGTCCAGCAGTTCCGCGAGCGGGTAGGGGCTCACCAGGACGGTCGGTGCGATCTTGCGGAGCTCGTAGTCGCGCGCGGCCGCGGTACGCAGGACCTCGGCGATCAGCACCTCGTCGTCGCAGCGCAGGAACGATGCCGCCGCGCCGCCGCGCAGCCGCCCGTGCCTGCGGGCGACGTCGTCGATGAGGTACGTGAGCGACTGTGGCACCGGCGTGGCCGAATGGGTGCGGAACAGGTCGTGCAGGTCGTCGGCGGTCCGGCCGGTGTCGAGCGCACGCCGGACGGAGTCCTCGGTGACGCGGTAGACGGTGGCGTGCCCGGCCGACTCGACGTCGGCGACCGCGGTGATCTCGGTGGCCAGCTCCGCCTCGAGCGGTCCGGGCGCGACGACCGTCAGGTCGGCCTGGACGAGCACCTGGTCGACCGGTTGCGGCATCGCGTCGGCCATCGCGCTCGCCGCGAGGTGCGGGTCGTCGTCGAGCAAGGCGCCCGCCGCCGACGTCAGCGCGCCGAGTGCCACCACGCCGAGCGCCGACGCCTCGGCCATGGTCCAGCGGACGATGTCGTCGCGCAGCCGCCCACCCCGGCGCGGGGCTCGCCAGGCGAGGAGCGCGACCAGCTCGTCGACGCTCTTGATCCCCGCGCCCGAGGGCAGCTCGGCGAGCGTGTCGAGCACACGGCGCCGCAGGGTCGGCGCCTGCGGGCGGCGCAGCTCCTCGGACAGCGGGACGAGCGTCTTGTCCTTGGCGTCGCGCTGACCCGCGAGCCCGGGCAACCGGGGCAGGTCGAGCCAGGCCTGGGCGATGGTCATCCAGCGGACCGCCGGTGGCGACGACAGCCAGGAGTCGGTGAGCGTGGTCGGAACCCACTCGGCGTTCGGGTCGTCGCTCGCGGCCACCAGGCCCGCTCCGGCGGCGAGCTCGGCGAGCAGCGTGACCCGTGGCTCGTCGATGTCGAGTTCCTTGGCCAGCCGCCGGACCTCGCGCACGCCGAGCCCGCCGGACTTCAGCACCGGCGACGGCTGCTGTGACCACGCCCGCAGCACCGATTCCAGGTGCCGCAGGAACTCCATGGCCTCACCGGCGGCCGCCTCGTCTACTGTGGACTGTTGATGCGGGTTGGTCGGCAGGTCCGGTTCGCGCAGCGTGCCGGGCGGGTGGATCACCCCGCCGCGCAATGCGAGCCCCAGTTCCCTCGGCAGCTCGACGGTCTGGTCGTCGCGGCGCAGCAGCAGCCCGCGGGCCAGCAGGCGCTGGACGGGGTTGGCCGCCAGCTCGAGCGGCACGTCGGTGGCGGCGTCCCGGGTCCGGCCGATCGGTGGTCCGGCGGACAGCTTGCCGAGCAGCGCGCGTTCGTCCTCGCCGATCTCCGCGAGTGCGGCGGCGAGGTCGGTCTTCGCGAGCGCCGGCGCCGGCGAGCCCAGTCCGGCGGGGAAGGGTCCGAAAGTCTCGCGGGCACCGGGTGCGACCTGCAGGGCGTCGTCGTCACCCCACGCGAGGGCGAGCCCGCGCAGGCGGTCCAGCGCCGGGCCGGGATCGGTGCCGAGGAGCTCGCTCAACGTATCCCGGCCGACCGGCTCGGTGTCGGCGCCGGCCACGACCAGCGCCTCCAGCACCGACAGCGTCGCCGTGTCCAGGTTCTCGCAGGCCCGCGCGATCGAACCGGCCGTTCCGGCACGGGTCGCCAGCACCGCCGAGTCGGCAGGGGGCGGAGTCGCGAGGTCGCGGCGCGCGCGCAGCAGTTCGGTCAACGTGTCGTCGGAAGCCGAGCGCAGCCAGTCCGCGAGAGAGATGGCGGCCATCGCAGACCACGATATCTCGCGTGCGGCGGCATCGGGCACACTGTGTTCATCGTTGGTCGAGTTATGGAGGACGACGTGGCGAAGGCCGACAGCCGCAAGACCAAGCGGATCGACCCGAACTGGCCGCAGGTGCCGGAGGGCGCGCACCCCGTTTCGGAGCTCGCGGCCGACCGGCAGGGCGCGCTCTCCCCGTACGGTGACATGACGTTCCCGCTCGAGACGGTGCCCTACGAGCACCCCGAGACGGAGATCAACAAGCGCGGCTAGTGCCGTGTTGTTACTGCTCGGTCACCCTGCCGGGCGACGGTGACCCCGGCCACGGGACTAGTGTTTCCACCCGTATCCAGCTCGTTTCTTTGACGCGGGGGTAGTGAAATGCCGGTTCCCGGTCCGGGTTATTCGATCACCGTACGGCTCGAGGCGCCACCGTCGGCGAGCGCGGCCGGGGACCTCACGACCGCGGTCGGGAAGGTGGGCGGCGTGCTCACCGCGTTCGACGTCGTCGAGTCGCACGCCGACGCCATCGTCATCGACATCACGGCGAACGTGGCCTCGGCCGACCACGCCGAGGACATCACCACCGCGCTCGACGCCCTGCCCGGCGTGCACGTGCGGAAGGTGTCCGACCGCACGTTCCTCATGCACCTCGGCGGCAAGCTCGAGGTGAGCCCCAAGGTCGCGCTCCGTAACCGTGACGACCTCTCCCGCGCCTACACGCCCGGTGTCGCCCGCGTCTGCCAGGCCATCGCCGCCAACCCGGACGACGCCCGCAGGTTGACGATCAAGCGCAACACGGTCGCCGTGGTCACCGACGGCTCCGCCGTGCTGGGCCTCGGCAACATCGGCCCGTCCGCCGCGCTTCCCGTGATGGAAGGAAAGGCGGCGCTGTTCAAGAAGTTCGCCGGCGTCGATGCGTGGCCGGTGTGCCTCGATACCCAGGACACCGACGAGATCATCGCCATCGTCCGCGCGCTCGCGCCCGTCTACGCGGGCATCAACCTCGAGGACATCGCCGCGCCGCGGTGCTTCGAGATCGAGGCCCGGCTCCGTGAGCAGCTGGACATCCCGGTCTTCCACGACGACCAGCACGGCACCGCGATCGTCGTGGTCGCCGCGCTGCGCAACGCGCTGCGTGTCGTGGGCAAGCCGATCGAGAAGTGCCGCATCGTCGTCAGCGGGGTGGGGGCCGCGGGCTCGGCGATCATCCGCCTGCTCCTGCGCAAGGCGCCGGCCGACATCGTCGCCGTCGACATCGACGGCATCGTCCACTCCGGCCGCGAGGGCATGGACCCCAACCTGCACTGGGTCGCCGAGAACACCAACAAGGACGGCATGACCGGCAGCCTGCACGACGCGCTCGTCGGCTCCGACGTCTTCATCGGCGTCTCCGCGCCCAACATCCTCGGTGCCGAACACGTCGCCACGATGGCCGAGGACCCCATCGTGTTCGCCCTGGCCAACCCGGACCCGGAGATCGACCCGCTGGAGGCGCAGAAGCACGCCGCCGTCGTGGCCACCGGCCGCAGCGACTACCCGAACCAGATCAACAACGTCCTCGCGTTCCCGGGTGTGTTCCGCGGTCTGCTCGACGCGCAGGCCCACCACATCGACGACGACATGCTGATCGCCGCGGCCAACGCCATCGCCGACGTGGTGGACGACCGGCTCAACGCCTCGTTCATCGTGCCGAGCGTGTTCGACGCGGCGGTGGCACCGGCCGTTGCCGAGGCCGTGAAGTCCGCGGCAAGGAAGGAAGAAGTAGCCTCGACGTCGTGAGTGAACTGAGCCACGTCGACGAGTCGGGCGCGGCCCGCATGGTGGATGTGTCGGGCAAGGACGTCACGGCCCGCACCGCGGTCGCCACGGGCCGGGTCCGGACTACGGCCGAGGTCATCGGGCTGCTCTCAGCGAACGGCCTGCCCAAGGGTGACGCCCTGGCGACCGCGCGGATCGCCGGCATCATGGGCGCCAAGCGCACCAGCGAGCTGATCCCGCTGTGCCACCCGATCGCGCTCACGAAGGCGGATGTGAGCTTCGAACTCGAGGCCCAGAGCGTGCGGATCGAGGCGATGGCGCGCACGAGCGACCGCACCGGGGTCGAGATGGAGGCGCTGACGGCCGTCGCCGTCGCGGGTCTGACCCTGCACGACATGATCAAAGCGGTCGATCCGGCCGCGACACTCGACGAGGTCCGGCTCGAAGCCAAGGATGGCGGTAAGACGGGCCGTTGGCGCCGCGAGGAGCAGGGCCGATGAACGACGAGGCTCTGTTCGCCGGCCCGGCCCGCGTGGGCCGCGAGACACGGGAGAAGCGATGAATCGCACGGCGAGGGTCGTAGTGGCGTCGAACCGGGCCGCGACCGGGGTCTACGCCGACCGGACGGGCCCGGTGATCGCCGCCTGGCTCACCGAGCGCGGGTACACGACGCCGGATCCGGTGGTCGTGGCGGACGGCGAGCCCGTGGCGCAGGCGTTGCGGGACTGTCTGCGCGACGAGGTGGACGTCGTCATCACGACGGGCGGCACCGGCATCTCGCCGACCGACCGCACTCCTGAGGCGACGGCTCCACTGCTCGACGTCGAGGTCCCGGGCCTGGCCGACGCGGTGCGCGCGGCCGGGCAGGACAAGGTGCCCGCGGCGATGCTCTCCCGGGGTCTGGCCGGGGTGGCCGGGCGGACGCTGATCGTGAACCTGCCGGGGTCGCGTGGTGGCGTGACCGACGGGCTCGCCGTTCTCGACGGGGTGCTCGACCACGCCGTCGAGCAGATCGCGGGTGGCGACCATCCGCGGCCCGAGCCCGTCGCCGAGCCGCGCGAGTCCCTCAGCGGCGGGACGGCGCGGATCGCTCTGGCGCAGGTGACGGACACCCCGCTGTCGGTCGAGGAGCACGCGCACCTGGTGAGCGAGTCGGCTGCCGGGGCTGTGGTGACCTTTGGTGGCGTGGTCCGCGACCACGACGACGGCCGGTCGGTGGAGTCCCTGTACTACGAGGGGCACCCGACGGCGGGCGATGTGCTGGCCAGGGTCGTCGCCGACGTGGCCGGACACCGCACGGGCGTGCGGGCGGTCGCGGTGAGCCACCGGATCGGTGCGCTGGAGATCGGGGACGTGGCGCTGGCGTGTGCGGTGGCCGCCGACCACCGGGGCGAGGCATTCGCCACCTGTTCGGAGCTGGTGGACGAGATCAAGGCCCGGCTCCCGGTGTGGAAGCACCAGAAGTTCACCGACGGCACCGACGAGTGGGTCAACTCGCCCTGACCGGCTGACGGCGCGAGCCCGCCCAGCCCGCCGTGTCTGCCGCTCAGGTCGCCGTGTCTGCCGTTCGCGTCGCCGTGTCGGCGGTCTGTGTCGCCGTGTCGGCCTTCTGAGAGGCTGCACGTGCGTCGAGCCGACTGTGGTCCTGCCGAGCGCCTCGACGAAAAACCTGGGTGGAGGCTGGGCAGCCCGGAATGGTCGCGTGATGGCGCAAGCGCGTGCGGGCTCGCAAAGTCCATGGCGTGACCCCGAGCCGTGGCTCTATTTCGGATCGACGTTGTTCGGACCTCTGTGGTCTGTACCGCCACGGCCGCCCCCGAACGATGCCGAAAGGCGTAGGGCCCCACCGTCCGGGGGACACGGTGGGGCCCTACGTGCTAGCCGTCAGCTAGCACCCGCGCCATTCGGCACAAGCGAACTGCGGAGCAGGTCACTTGGTGGCGATCTTCTGGCCGACGACGATGAAGTCGGGGTTGCTGATGTAACCCTCGTTCAGCTCGACCAGCTTCTGGTAGCCGCCCTGGACGCCCTTCTTCGTGGCGATCTTGCTCAGGGTGTCGCCGGCGACGACGGTGTAGTCACCGTTGGGGTTCGACTTGGCGACCGCGGCCGGAGCAGCCGGCTCCGGAGCCGGAGCGCTCTCCTCGACCGGCTCGTAAGAGGTCTCGGTCTCGGCCTCGTACGAGCCCTCGGTGTTGGAGCTCTCGTAGCTGGCGGTGGAGCCCGCCTGGGCACCACAGACCGGCCACGCACCGATGCCCTGGCCCTGCAGGACGCGCTCGGCGACCGCGATCTGCTCCTCGCGGGACGCGTTGGCCGGGTTGCCGCTACCGCCGTAGGCCTCCCAGGTGCTCTGCGAGAACTGCAGACCGCCGTAGTAGCCGTTACCGGTGTTGATGCTCCAGTCGCCGCCGCTCTCGCACTCCGCGATGGCGTCCCAGTTGACGCTGTCGGCCTGCGCGGGGGTCGCAGCGATCGCCAGCGGGGCGCCCACAGTCAGGCCCGCCACAGCGAAACGGGCAAAGGTGCGGGAAGCAGCGGAGGTCTTACGGTGCTTGCCTCGATAAGCCATTTTTGACTCGGTCTCGCCTTCCGCGCCTCCGTGGATCGAGGCAGGCCGCACTGGCCTGGCCGACCCTGTCGGGCCGGCTCCCATCGCCGTTCAGGCTCCGTTCCCTCTCGTCCCAGTCCGGAAGTCTCTCGCTCGGGGTCGGGTCCGGGATCCCGCGGACTGGGTGCGGCGCTTCGGGATCCCGGTCTTGCTGTGGTCGGTCGGGGCCAACCGAGAAGCGACGGTACGTAACGAGAAGCGTGATCGGAAATTTTTGAAGGCGTGACCTAGCTCACAGTAACAGCATGCAACCTTTTGCGATCACGCCGTTTTTCCTGGTCAGCTGGCCGTTACCCGGCCGTTTCCTTTCCGAGATCTTTCACGGATAGTGAGGTCTGTGTCACGTCGTTTCGGCGCGATTGGTCCGTTTGTGACGACCACTTTGGAGAGTGCGAACCGGGTGAAGCGGACACTTCGGGCGTGGGTCTGGTCCACTCCGGCGCTCGCGAAAGCCGTCGAAGTGCCGCCCAGTGCGGCCATTGCGACGCCTTTGGACCACCCTTCGAAGTGGTGGACGAGACCACTGCGGCCGGTCGCACACAGGGCGTCCGTGGGCATGTGTGACCAGCGCGTCGCGTGGTGTGAAACACGCTGACCGCCGGCGCGCAGTGGGTCAGACCAGCGGATACGCCGTCGCCCGGGCCGGGGCGTGCGACTGGCCGGTGGTACGACCGGCGGGCACCGGTTGCCGAAGATCCACCGGTCAAGGGGCTGGATGTGACCAGTCGGGCGATGTCGTGATCGCTCAGCGAATCCGGACAAAGCGGTCCCTGTGGAAAATCCACCGGATCGTGCGCCACCAGCCAGGTGTGGCCCTCGCGTGGAGTCAGCGCCGTGATGGCAGCTCGGCACCGATGTCGCGGCGTCGTGGCACCCCGGGCCGGGCGCGGGCGGGACATCGGCACTCCGCCATCGAACGCCGACAGTGCGGCAGGCGGATGAACAGAGGGGCACCGGGACCCCACAAGGTAAGGAACTCCCGATTCAGCCGTCGGCGAACGACAGGACTGAGCCAGGCACGTCACTGAGCCGCGGCCCGGTCAGCCGCCAGGCGAGACAGGAGTGCCCCCGGCACGCCACCGGCAGCTCAGCCGCCGGCGAACGGGGGCAGCACGTCGAGTTCGGCGCCGTCCGGCACCGGCCGGGTCACGTCGCGCACGGCGACGCCGTCCAGCAGGAAGCTCGCCGCCTCCAGGATGCGCGGCAGCTTCTCCGGGTGCAGCTCCCGCAACGCCTCGACAGCGTTCTCGATCGTCGAGCCCGGGGCCAGCTGCAGCATCTCCTCCTCGACGCCGCTCGCGGCGCGTGCGGAGGCGAAGTAGCGCACCTTCACCGTTGTCGCGTGCTGCTCGCCCTGGACGGGAGTGACCGGTTCCGACGACACCGAACCCACCTGTTCACCCTCCGATCGCGCTCATCGGCCGGATCGGCTGGGCGAATCCGGCCTCGTTGATCTCGTGACCAGCGAGTTTGCCCCACATGGTCTGCCGCCACGTGTCGGCGATGTCCTCGTCGCTCGCGCCGCCGCGCAGCAGCAGGCGCAGGTCGGTCTCCTCTGTGCTGAACAGGCACGAGCGGATGGCGCCGTCGGCGGTCAACCGGGTCCGCTCACAGGCGGCGCAGAAGGGGCGGGTCACCGAGGGGATCACGCCGACCTCCTCGGGGCCGCCGTCGACGAGCCAGCGCTCGGCGGGTGCGCCGCCGCGTTCCTTCGGGCTCGGGGTGAGCGTGAACTCGGCGCCGAGCAGCTCGAGGATCTCGTCGGCCGTGATCATGCTTTTGCGGTCCCACCCGTGCTGGGCGTCGAGCGGCATCTGCTCGATGAACCGCAGGTGGTAGCCGCTGTCGAGGGCGAAGCGCAGCAGCTTGGTCGCCTCGTGCTCGTTGATGCCGCGCATCAGCACGGCGTTGATCTTCACCGGGTTCAGCCCGGCGTCGCGGGCCGCGGAGAGTGCGTCGAGCACGTGGCGCAGGCGGTCGCGCCGGGTGATCCGTGCGAACGTCTCGCGGTCGACCGAGTCCAGCGAGATGTTGATCCGGTCGAGCCCGGCCTCGGCGAACGCCGCCGCCCGTTTGGCGAAGCCGATGCCGTTGGTGGTCATCGACAGCCGTGGAGTCGGCTCGAGCGCCTTGATCCGCGCGACCAGGTCTTCCAGCCGTGGCCGCAGCAGTGGCTCGCCGCCGGTGAGCCGGATGTCGGTGACGCCGAGCATGCTCACCGCGATCCGCATGAGGCGGACGAGCTCGTCGTCGCTCAGCAGTTGCTCGCCGGGCATCCAGTCGAGGCCCTCGGCGGGCATGCAGTAGGTGCAGCGCAGGTTGCACTTGTCGGTCAGTGACACGCGGAGATCCGTCGCCACCCGGCCGAACGTGTCGATGAGCGCGGGGTTGTCCGGGCGCGGCACCATGTTCTTCGTGCGCGCGCCGGGCACTTTCGGGGTGCCGAGGTCCACTGCTGCCATCGACCCCAGCCTAGTGCTGAACACCGACAACCTGTGACGTCGAGCGCATACCGAATTGATAGAGACATGGTGCTTTCGCATCTGCGGAGATAATCTCCGATCCATGCCGCAGTTTCGGTTCTCCGAGGCCGCCCGGCTGCTGGGTGTCAGCGACGACACCATCCGCAGGTGGGTCCGCGCCGGTCAGCTCCGAGCAGGCGAGGACTCCGCCGGCCGGAAAGTGGTCGACGGCGCCGAGCTCGCCGCGTTCGCCCGCAGGCAGGCCGAGGAGACGGAGGATCCCACGGAGGTCGCCCGGTCGGCCCGCAACCGGTTCGTCGGGCTGGTGACGGACGTCGTCGCCGACACCGTCATGGCGAAGGTCGAGCTGCAGTGCGGCCCGCAGCGGGTGGTGTCGCTGATGAGCACCGAGGCTGTCGAGGAGCTCGGGTTGCGCCCGGGCGTGCTCGCCGTGGCCGTGGTCAAGGCGACGCAGGTGATCGTCGAGACCCCGGGAGGCCCGCGATGAGAGCACTGACCGCGCCGCTGCTCGTGGCGCTGCTGGTCGTCGCCGGCTGCGGGGCTTCGGCCGGTGGCCGCACGCTCGACGTCTACGCGGCGGCGTCGCTCACCGAGGTGTTCGGCACGCTGGAGAAGCGCTTCGAGCAGAACCATCCCGGCGTGGACGTGCGGCTCAACCTGGCCGGGTCGTCGAAGCTCGCGCAACAGATCACCGAGGGCGCACCCGCGGACGTATTCGCCTCGGCCGACGAGCCGACGATGGAGCGTGTCGTCGAGGCCGGGGCGGTGGACGGGCAGCCGGAGACGTTCGCCACCAACCGGCTCACCATCGCCGTCGCGCCGGGTAACCCGCTCGGGATCAGGGGTTTCGGGGACCTGGCCCGGCCCGGGGTGTCCGTCGTGGTGTGCGCGCCGCAGGTGCCGTGCGGCGCGGCGACCGGCAAGCTGGAACGGCTCACCGGAGTCACCGTGCGACCCGTGAGCGAGGAACAGGACGTCAAGGCCGTGCTCACCAAGGTCCGCGCGGGCGAGGCGGACGCCGGCCTGGTGTACGCGACCGACGTCGCGTCGGCGCGCGGGAAGGTGGCCGGCGTCCGGGTGCCGGAGGCCGGGCAGGCCCTCAACCGGTATCCCGTCGCCGCGCTCGCTGACGCGGACGAACCCGGGCTGGCCCGCGAGTTCCGGGACCTCGTGCTCGGCGAGGCGGGCAGGCGCGAGCTGAGCAGGGCGGGCTTTGGCGCGCCGTGACAGCCGCGGCGTCCCGTGGGTGCTGTGGATCCCGGCGGGCGCCGCGCTCGCCCTCGTCGTGCTGCCGGTCGTCGGCCTGCTCGTGCGCACCGACTACACGCGCCTGCCGGAGCTGCTCACCTCGCCCGCGTCGCTGAACGCTCTGCGCCTGTCACTCGTCACGGCCGTGCTGTCGACACTCGCGTGCGTGGTGCTCGGGGTGCCGCTCGCGGTGGTGCTGGCGCGCTCGGCCGGCCGGGGCGTGCGGCTGCTGCGGGCCGTCGTGCTGCTGCCGCTCGTGCTGCCGCCGGTGGTGGGCGGTCTGGCCCTGTTGTTCCTGCTGGGCCGCAACGGCTTCCTCGGCTACGTGCTCGACGTCGCGACGGGCGTGCGGATCCCGTTCACGACGGCGGCCGTGGTGGTGGCGCAGACGTTCGTGGCGATGCCGTTCCTCGTCGTGAGCCTGGAAGGCGCGTTACGGGCTGGGGGCGACGCCTACGAACAGGTCGCCGCGACGCTCGGTGCCCGCCCGTGGACGGTGTTCCGGCGGGTGACGTTGCCGTTGCTGCTGCCCGCGCTCGGGTCCGGCGCGGTGTTGAGCTTCGCGCGGGCGCTGGGCGAGTTCGGCGCCACGATCACCTTCGCGGGCAGTCTGGAAGGCGTGACGCGGACGTTGCCGCTGGAGGTGTACAACCAGGCCGAGGCCGATGTGGACAGTGCGGTCGCGCTGGCGTTGCTGCTGGTGGTGGTGGCCGTGCTGGTGATCGCGGTGGCGCGGCCGAGGGCGTTCGACGCGGGCGGGGGAGCGCGGTGACCCCGGCGACCTCGACAACCCCGACGGGCCTGCACGCCGAGCTCACCGTGACGCGCGGGTCGTTCACCCTGGCCGCCGAGTTCGACGTGCCCGCGGGCGCCGTACTCGCCGTGCTCGGCCCCAACGGTTCCGGTAAGTCCACGATCCTGAGCTGCCTGGCTGGGCTGTTGCGGCCGGACGAGGGCAGCGTCACGCTCGGCGACCGCACCCTCACCCGTACGCCCGGGGTCCAGGTGCCGCCCCACCACCGCGAGGTCGGCCTGCTCGCCCAGGACGCGCTGTTGTTCCCGCACCTGTCCGTGCTGGACAACGTCGCGTTCGCGCCCCGCTCTCGCGGTGCGTCGCGGAACGAGTCCCGGGACCGCGCGCGACACTGGCTGTCCGAAGTGGATGCCCTGGAGCTGGCGCAACGCTCACCCGCGCAGCTCTCCGGCGGGCAGGCGCAGCGGGTCGCCGTCGCCCGTGCGCTCGCGGGCGAGCCGCGGTTGCTCTTGCTCGACGAACCGCTCGCCGCGCTCGACGTCGACGCCGCACCCGCCATCCGCGGGCTGCTCCGGCGCGTGCTCCGGGCCGACCAGCGGCGCTCGGCCGTGCTCGTCACCCACGACCCGCTCGACGCCCTCGCCCTCGCCGACCACGTCGTCGTGCTCGCCGGCGGCCGGATCGTCGAACGCGGGCCGACCAGGGAGGTGCTCGCCGCTCCGCGGACGCCCTTCACCGCCCGGATCGCCGGGCTGAACCTGGTGGCCGGCACCGCCACCGCCGACGGCCTGCGTACCGGCTCGGGCCGGCTGATCGCGGGCATCGCCGCACCCGACGTCACCGAGGGAGAACCCGCCGTCGCCGTGTTCGCACCGGGATCCGTGGCCGTCCACCCGGCGGGGGCGCCGCACACCGGCAGCCCGCGCAACAGTGTCGACGCGGTCGTCGGCGCGCTGGAGCCGCACGGCGCGGTGGTGCGGCTGCGCGCTCACGACGGCGACGGCTGGGCCGAGGGCGTCGCCGCCGACCTCACGCCCGCGTCGGTGGCCGAGCTCGCCCTCGAACCCGGCACGCCGGTGAGGTTGGAAGTCAAAGCGGCGGCGGTGGCCATCCACCCGGCGTTCGGCCCATAGGGTGGAGGCATGAGTGAAGAGCGGTGGAGCTACCTCACCGACATGGACGGCGTTCTCATCCACGAGGACCACCTGGTGCCTGGCGCCGACGAGTTCCTCGCCGAGCTGAAGGCCAACGGCGCGGGATTCCTCGTCCTCACCAACAACTCGATCTACACCCCGCGCGACCTGCGGGCCAGGCTGCTGCGGACCGGGCTCGACGTGCCGGAGTCGGCGATCTGGACCTCGGCGCTGGCCACCGCCAAGTTCCTCCACGACCAGCGGCCCGGCGGCTCGGCGTACGTCATCGGCGAGGCGGGGCTGACCACGGCGCTCCACGAGATCGGCTACGTGCTCACCGACACCGACCCGGACTACGTGGTGCTCGGCGAGACCCGCACGTACAGCTTCACCGCCATCACCCGCGCCATCCGCCTCATCGAGGGCGGCGCGCGCTTCATCGCCACCAACCCCGACCCCACCGGTCCGAGCCGGGAGGGTGTGCTGCCCGCCACCGGTTCGATCGCGGCGCTCATCGAGCGGGCGACCGGCCGTTCGCCCTACTACGTGGGCAAGCCGAACCCGTTGATGATGCGCTCGGCGTTGCGGGCGCTCGGCACGCACACCGAGCACACCCTCATGATCGGCGACCGCATGGACACCGACGTGCATTCCGGCATCGAGGCCGGACTCAAGACCATCCTCGTCCTGAGCGGCATATCCACAGCGGAGTCGGCCGATCGCTATCCGTTCCGGCCAACCTTGATCATCGACTCGATCGCCGACCTGGTCGGCCGGACGAAGGACCCGTTCGGGTCGGCCTGACCGCCGCGACCCCGCGGCCAGGGCTTATGGTCGAGAGCGTGATGGACGATCCCACGTTCGTCGTCGGTGACGTCCACGGGCACCGTGCCGAGCTGGCCGAAGCGCTCCGAGAACAAGGGCTGATCGACGACGCCGACGACTGGACCGGCGGCCGCGCGCGCCTGTGGTTCCTCGGCGACTTCGTCGACCGCGGCCCCGACGGCATCGCCGCCATCGAGCTGGTGCGCAAACTGCAGCGGCAGGCGCCGGACGACGGCGGCTCCGTGGAGACCCTGCTCGGCAACCACGAGATCCTGCTGCTCGGCATGTACCACTTCGGCGACACGCCCGTGCCGTCCGACTTCGGGCCGCGCAGCTTCGCGCGCAGCTGGGAGATCAACGGCGGGCAGCTCGCCGACCAGGACGAGCTGACCGACGAGCTGGTTGCGTGGCTGAGCACCCGGCCGCTGGTCGCCACCGCCGCCGACCACCTGCTGATGCACTCCGACACGCTCGAGTACCTCGAGTGGGGCTCGACCACCGAGAAGATCAACGACAGCGTCCACGAGATCCTGGCCGGCGACGACCTGGCGCAGTGGTGGGACGTGTGGCGCCGGATGACCACGCGCTACGCCTTCCGCGGCCCGCACGGCCAGGAGGCGGCCGAGACGCTGCTCGACGAGCTCGGGGGCGAGCGGGTGGTGCACGGCCACAGCGTCATCGCCGACCAGCTCGGCATCCACCCGGCGCAGATCGAGGAGCCCTACCTCTACGCGGGCGGCCGGGCGCTCGGCATCGACGGCGGGCTGTTCGTCGGCGGGCCGTGTCTGGTGGTCGAGCTGCCGTACGAGCCGAAGGACTGAGCCGCTTCCACGGTTGTTCACCGGACCGTGGTGCGGCCGTCGCGCGGTGTGCGCCGCCGGCCTCTACGCTCCCGGTTCGTACACCGAGTCTGGGGGTCGCCGATGCACCGGACACTGGCAAGCCTCGTCGCCGCGCTGGCGATCGCCGCATCGGGCGTGCTGCCCGCGAGCGCGAGCCCGCCACCTGTCGAGCTGCGCGTCGCGTCGTACAACATCCACGCCGGGTCCGGAATGGACGGTGTGTTCGACCTCGAGCGCACCGCGGCCGCCATCGCGGAGATCGGCGCGGATGTCGTGGCGCTGCAGGAGGTCGACCAGCACTGGGGCGAGCGCAGCCGCAGCCTCCCGCTCGCCCGTGAACTCGGCGAACGGCTGGGCATGCACGCGCGGTTCGCCCCGATCTACTCGCTCGACCCCGCCGAACCCGGCGGGCCTCGGCGCGAGTACGGCGTGGCCGTGCTGTCGCGGTACCCGGTGGGGGAGTTCACCAACCACGAGCTCACCCGACTGTCCACACAGGATCCCGAAGCCGGACCGGAGCCGATGCCCGGGTTCGCCGAGGCGGTGGTGCAGGTGCGTGGTGCGCGGGTGCACGTCTACTCGACACACCTCGACTACCGTGCCGACCCGGCCGTCCGCGCGACGCAGGTGGCCGAGACAGTGGACATCCTGGCCGACGACGGCGAGCACGCCACGCAGGTGCTGCTCGGCGACTTCAACGCCCTGCCGGACGCCCCCGAGCTCGCTCCACTGTGGACGCAGGTGCGGGACGCCTTCGCCGCGGCCGGATCCGGCTACGGCTCGACCTTTCCCGCCGACGCTCCCGATCGGCGGATCGACTACGCCACCGTGTCCCAGCAGGTCGGCGCGCGGTCCGCCACCGTGCCCAGTACGGCCCTCGCCCGCGAAGCGTCCGACCACCGGCCCGTCGTCGCCGACCTGCTCGTGCCCCGGGGCGGTTGGTGAGCTCACCGCGACAGGGGCACGACCTCCCGGCCCAGCGGCACCAGTGACACCGGGATCAGCTTGAAGTTGCCGACCCCGAGCGGGATGCCGATGATCGTCACACACAGCAGGACGCCGGTGACGAGGTGCGCGAGCGCGAGCCACCACCCGGCGACGAGGATCCAGATGACGTTGCCGATCAGTGAGGCCACGCCTGCGTCCCGGCGGTCGGTGATCGTCCGGCCGAACGGCCAGAGCGCGTAGTTGGCGATCCGGAAGGCCGCCAGGCCGAACGGGATCGTGACGATCAGGAGGCAGCACACGATTCCGGCGATCAGGTAGCCCACGGCCAGCCAGAACCCGGAGAGCACCAGCCAGATCACGTTCAGCAACAACGTCATACCGCGATTGTCCTCGCGCGCGCACGGTTCGCGCCACGTCGAGGCATTCCGGCCCTGGTGCCGATCATCATGCGGCGCGAGCCTCGACGTGACCGACGCTGGTTCGAAGGAGGTGCGCCATGGCACGCGCGATGGGCAGACAACGGGGGACGCGGTGGCCGGTGGGTCCATGCGGGCGCGGTGACTCGAACTGAGGATGGCACCGGAGCCGCCCGCTCGGCGCATCGCTATGTCCCCGTGCTGCTCCTCCTGGTCGCCGGCTATCTGACGGGCGCGCTCTCACGGTCGTCCTCGGCTACGTCGTGGGCGACGTGCTCGCCGACCGGGTCGTCACCGTGCAGAGCATCGCGGGCGCCCTCAGCGCGTAGCTGCTGGTCGGGCTGCTCTACGCCGCCGCCTACGCGGCACTGGCGCACCTCGGGCCGGTCTCGTTCTTCGCCGACGACGCGCCGGTGAACGCCAAGACGCTGCGGTACTTCAGCTTCACGACGCTCACCACGCCTACGGCGACTTCGCGGTGCTCGCCGATGCCGGCCGAGCGCTCGCGGCGTTGCAGGCGCTGACCGGTCAGATCTTCTTGGCCACGCTCGTCGCGCGGCTCGTCTCGGCGTTCCGGAGACCGTGACGTCAGACGAGGAGTTCGCCCTCCACGACCGTGACCGCCGTGCCTGCCAGCGTCACGCGGTCGCCGTCCACGCTCGCGCGCACGACGCCGCCGCGTGGTGACGCCTGCTCGCCCGTGAGGTCGGTGCGGCCGAGGCGGTCCGCCCAGTACGGCGCCAGCGTGCAGTGCGCCGATCCGGTCACCGGATCCTCCGGAACCCCCACGGCGGGCCCGAACACGCGGCTCACGAAGTCGACGCCGGGGCGGTCGCCGGGCGCGGTGAGGATCACGCACCGGGCGTCCCAGGTGGCGACGACGTCCAGGTCGGGCTCGCACTCGCGGACGTGCTTGGCGTCAGTGGTCACGACGAGGAGGTCGCTGACCCCGCGCGCCACGTACTCGACCGGCACGGACGGCAGCCCCGCCCGCACGTCGTCGTCGGCGGGGGAGGGCGGGTCGGCCGGGAACACCATCTCGATCCGGCCGTCCTTCGCCATGCACCGCAGTTCCCCGGAGCGGGTGGTGAAGACCTGCGATCCGCCGAGCACGTGGGCGCTCGCCAGCGTGGCGTGGCCGCACAGGTCGACCTCGGTCTCCGGGGTGAACCAGCGCAGGGACTTCGGGTCACTCGTGGTCACCACGAACGCCGTCTCCGAGTGCTTGAGTTCCGCGGCGACGGACTGCATCCACGAGTCGTCGGCGGGCGCGTCCAGCAGGACCACGCCGGCGGGGTTACCGCGGAAGGCGGAGTCGGTGAACGCATCGACGATGTACAGGCGCATGACGTCAACCTAGCCGCTCACCGCTCTGCCCGGGGTGGCTGCCCGCTGACACCCCGTGGCACCGGCTGCACTCGTTGTGCTGATGGCCTCCGGGCGGCGGCGTTCCTAGACTCTTCCTCGACACGTCAACGTCGACGTCCAGGAGTGGATCATGCCGAACCCATCCGCCGTACCCAGCTATGCCTCCGGCATCTCGGACGTCCCGCTGCTCGGTGACACCATCGGAGACAACCTCGACCGCACTGTGCAGGCACACGGCGATCGCGACGCGCTCATCGACCAGGCAGGCGGCAGGCGGTGGACCTACCGCGAGTTCAACGCCGAGGTCGACGCCCTCGCGCTCGGACTGCTCGCCAACGGCGTGTCGAAAGGCGACCGGGTTGGCATCTGGGCGCCGAACTGTCCGGAATGGACGTTCGTGCAGTACGCGACCGCCAAGATCGGCGCCATCCTGGTGAACATCAACCCGGCCTACCGTGCGCACGAGCTCGAGTACGTGCTCAACCAGGCCGGCATCCGCATGCTCATCGCGGCCGAGCGCTTCAAGACCTCTGACTACGTGGCCATGATCAGTGAGGTCCGGCCGCGCTGCCCGGCGCTCACCGACGTCGTCCTGATCGGTGGCGACGAGTGGCACGCACTGAGTCGCACCGGGCGCGAGGCCGATCCGGCACGGCTCGCCGAGGTGCAGCGGACCCTGAGCGCGGACGACCCGATCAACATCCAGTACACGTCGGGCACCACGGGTTTTCCGAAGGGCGCCACGCTCAGCCACCACAACATCCTCAACAACGGCTTCTTCGTCGGCGAGTTGTGCAACTACACCGAGTGCGACGTCATCTGCATCCCGGTGCCCTTCTACCACTGCTTCGGCATGGTGATGGGCAACCTCGCGGCCACGACGCACGGCGCGTGCATGGTGATCCCGGCGCCTGCGTTCGACCCGAAGGCGACGCTCGAGGCAGTGCAGGCGCAGCGCTGCACGTCGCTGTACGGGGTGCCCACGATGTTCATCGCCGAGCTGTCCGAGCCCTCGTTCGACGACTACGACCTGTCCAGCCTGCGGACCGGCATCATGGCGGGCTCGCCGTGCCCGGTCGAGGTGATGAAGCAGGTGATCGAGCGGATGGGCATGGCGGAGGTGTCGATCTGCTACGGCATGACCGAGACCTCGCCGGTGTCCACCCAGACGCGGGCCGACGACTCGATCGAACGGCGCGTGTCGACGGTCGGCCGCGTCGGGCCGCACCTGGAGGTCAAGATCGTCGACCCGGCCACCGGATTGACCGTGCCGCGCGGAGAACCCGGTGAGCTGTGCACCCGCGGCTACTCGGTGATGCTCGGCTACTGGGAGGAACCGGACAAGACGGCCGAGGCCATCGACGCGGCGCGCTGGATGCACACCGGCGACCTCGCGGTGATGGACGACGAGGGCTACGTCAACATCACCGGCCGCATCAAGGACATGGTCATCCGGGGCGGCGAGAACGTCTACCCGCGCGAGATCGAGGAGTTCCTCTACACCCACCCCGACATCCTTGACGCTCAGGTGATCGGCGTGCCGGATGCGCGCTACGGCGAGGAGCTCATGGCGTGGATCCGCATGCGGGAGGGCGCGGAACCGCTGACCGCGGAAAGCCTCCGCGAGTTCTGCACCGGCAAACTCGCCCACTACAAGATCCCGCGTTACGTCCACGTCGTCGACGACTTCCCGATGACCGTCACGGGCAAGGTCCGCAAGGTCGAGATGCGGGAGAAGGCCGTCGAGCTGCTGGGGCTGCAGGAGCTCGCGAAGGCGAAGCACGCGTAGGCCGGGCGGTTCGGTGGTGGGCCGCTGGTTGGGTGGTGGGCCGGCGGGTCGCCGGCGGGTGATCTGCTGCGCCGTTGCGGTGCGCTGCCGGTCTTTCCGGGCTGAGGCGGCCCGGCAGCCATGCCGGGCTAGCGGCGGCCTGCCCGGCGTGGCGGTCTGATGCGGCCGCCGGGCAGGCCGTGGTGCGCCGTCGGGACGTGGCGGTCCGGCGCTGGCCCGCTGGCACCTCGGGTGTGGAACGGCCCGTGCTGCCGGTGGCTGGCCGCCGGGTCGCCGGCGGCCGGGCGAGGGCTACCTGGCCGTGGCGGTCCGGCGGGCGTGGCCGGTGACCTGGCGGACGTAGCGGGGCTAGCGGCGGCTTACCCGCGATGGCAGTCTGGAGTGGCTCCCGATGGGGCGCCCGTGGTGCACCGCCGGTCAGATCTCGCGAGAGGGGCGGGCCCGGAGGGCCGTGACCGGGCTGGCGCGGCGACGCGGCTGCTGTGAATGGGCTCGGCGGTTCTGCCTGTCGTGGTGAACGGCCGGGCCGCGGGTCGTCGGATGCCGAGCCATCCGTTCGTGCTGGATGCGGCGACATGGCTGGGGTGCCGGCCGGGCTGGTGCGGCGACGCAGCTGACGTGGCGTTCGGGCCAGCCGTGCCCGAGCGGTTGCGGCGGTCCGGCCGAGCGGCGTTCTGTGGCGGTGACCCGGTTGGATTGCGGCCGTGGCCAGGGGCGGCTCACAGGGGCGTATCGGGCGCGTTGCGGTGACGCGGCCGGTGGGGTCGGTCTGCCGGTCCTTCCCAGGATTGGTGCACCCGTGATCCGGTCGGCCAATGTGCTCCGGTCGCTGTGTCGCGGTGGTGCCAGGTATGGCGGACACCGAACGACGCCGACTCAGCGACGGCCCGACCGACGCGCACTCCGCTGAACCTTATGGCGTCGTATACGTGTGCCCAGCCGGCGTGGTGATGTGGAGGGTGCCGGTGTCGGTGAGGTGGAACTGCCAGCCGGGCGTGTGCTTGATGCGGTGATGACGGCGGCAGAGGCCGATGAGGTTGCGGGTGTTTGTTTCGCCGTTGCGTTGTTTCGGGATGACGTGGTCGAGGTCGCTGTAGTGGGCGGGCCGATGGCAGGTCGGAAAGCGGCATTCGCGGTCGCGGATCTTGACGTGGTCGGCGGTGACAGCTGGTGGCCGGTAGCGTTCGCGGCCGACGTCGATCGGGGCGCCGGTGCGGGGGTCGGTGATGATGCGGCGCCAGGTGGACTTGGGGTCGAAGGCGATCGCCCGGGCGATCGGGGCGGGCAGTGGACCGTGTCCGGCGAGTTCGCCGGGATTGTTGGCCAGGCCGACGAGGGTCGCCAGGTCGACGTGCACGAAGATCTCTGCCTTCGCGCTTGGTGTGCCCGCATGGTTGCCGAGCAGGAGATCGGCGAACACATCAGCCCGCAACTGATCCATCGTCCGCTGATCACCGGTGTTCCGGAGCGCGCGGGCCCGCCGGTCGATGCGGGCGTAGGCGGCCGAGGCGACTTCGGCAGGAAGGTTGGCGCTGAGTGTCGCCATCGCGTCGTCGGTGTGCATCAGCTCGACCTTACGCTCTCGCCGCCGGTTCTCCGCACGGGCGGCCGCACCGTCCGGGTCGACCTTGTGCACCGTGCGATTGACCATCCGCCGAATCGACGACGGATCCCGCCCGGCCAGCCGATCCGCCACCGCCGCATCAACCTCCCGCGCCAGAGAATCGGACAGCACCGACGTCGGCCCGGCAACCTTTGACGCCTTGTAGGCATCAATCTCGCCACGCGACATCGCAGCCAACGTTTTCGGCAGCCGGGAAACCAAATCCCGCGCAAGCGTCATCTTGATCCGCGCGGAATTCTCGGAGATCGACAACGCCAACGCTAATTCGGATGCCACATCGACAGCATGACCCCGAGGCGTCGAATAGTCAGCAAGTGCCCGAGCTTGCAAAGCCTGAAGCCGAGCGATCTCCCGCTCCAGCTCCAGAACGCGCTCAATAGAAGTTTCCCCCATGCCAACGATTCTACCGAAAAATCCGAGATCATTCGGGTGAAGCAAGAAACAGCGGAACGTGACCACGGGTCCGTTCCGTGGGGAACTGCCGCTAGTGATCAGACAGAGCAAGGTGATGCGTGGACCGGCAGTTTCCCACGGCGCGCCGAAGGCGTGCTTGAAACCCAACCACCAATGCAGCTCGGCAACCACGGCAATTGCCTACAGTCCGGAGAATGGCGGTGTGAACAGTCCATTCGCGGCCTATTTCGACCAACTCATTCGCCGGGTTTCCAAAGTCGCAGCGAGAAGTGGCAGCACCCAGAGCGTCCACAGATTTGCCACGGCAGGCGACAGGTGGCAACAGGTACGGCCAACGCGCCGACGGGAACGGCAGACACGGCGACGGCAGCGGCCGACACGGTCACGCGGTGACGCGGGCGGCTGGCACGGCAACCGCAACGGCGGACACGGCTACCGGAACGGCACACACGGCTACGCCAACCGTAGACACGGCGACCTAGACCCGGACATGGCGACGGGAACGGCAGACACGGCTACACCAACCGCAGACACGGCGACCCAGACCGCGGACACGGCTACCGGAACGGCAGACACGGCTACCGGAACGGCAGACACGGCTACCGGAACGGCAGACACGGCGACGCCAACGGTTGACACGGCTACCCAGACCGCAGACGCGGCGACCAACCTGCCCGGCCGGCAACCCCCGAGCCCGGCGATCACCCCGCAGGCGCGCGGAGTGCGTCGGCGACGTCCTCCGCGGTGAGCCGGGTGTCACTGACGTAGTACAGCATCGCCCCGGCGGGCAGCTCGGTGGCGCCGTCCGGGTTGACGAGCAGCCCGTCACCGGTGCGGGCGGCCAGCAAGGTCGCGCCGTGCCGCCTGCCGAGTGCTGCGCGGCAGCGGTCGACGAGCACCGGGGCGGCGGACTCCGGCAGGGTCACCGAGTAGGTGTTGGCGCCGCCGGAGGTCATGAGCTCGGCGTACACCTCCGCGATGCCCGGCGAGGTCAGCTCCTCGGTGACCATGCGTGGGGAGTGCCACTGGACGGTGCTGATGCCGGGGTCGATGTAGCGCAGCAGCGACGACCGCTCCAGATCCCGCAGCGTGACGACGAGGTGGGCACTGGGGTTGACGTGGCGGACGGTCACGGTGATGGCCAGCGCCTCGTTGTCGTCCCGCGCGTCGACGAGCACCGTGCTCGCCCGATGGACGCCGGCCCGGCGCAGGGTCGCCGCGTCGGCGGGGTTGCCCCGCACGAACTGCACCGGCTCCTCGGGCATCGGATGCGTGGGCACCTCCTCCCACGTGCACAGCACCACCCGGGAGTCGGTGTCGGCCACCACCTCGCGAAACATCCGTTCCGTCCGGCCCGGCGTGTATCCGATGAGGACGACGTGATCGCTGTCGTCCACCGTGATGGCTCCCTGCATCCGCCGCCCTCTCGCCCGTTCGATCACCGAAGCCAGCTTGGTGAACACCGTCGTCAGCGCGACGATGCCGCCGACGATCACATACGCACCGACGACGTGCCCCCAGCCGGTCTCCGGGTAGAAGTCGCCGTAGCCGACCGTGGAGGCCGTCACGACGAAGTACCACCAGTAGTTCTCCGGCCGCACCAGTTCGCTGCCCGCGGGTTCGGCAAGCGCGAGCAGTGGCCAGCTGGTCACGAAGACGAACCCGATGACCACCAACGGCGTCGCCCAGCTGCGGCCCGCCAGGAGCAGGGCGAGAAGGCGCGACAGGAAGAACGGCACGGCGAAACACTACCGGTCGGCGCCCGCGCCCGGCGCGGATCTCAGCGTCCGGCGACCGTGTCGGCGAAGGCCTTCTCGTCCTCCTCGCCGAAGGTCTCCTCGAGCCGTTCCGGCGTGTGGTCCAGATCGATGGTGGCGACGTCCGCGCCCCGGGCCGACTCGATGGCACCGAGCCGCCGCTGTGCGCGGTCGGCCGCGTAGGTCACGAACTCGTCGTTGCTGATGCCGAAGGGCTCGCCGTCGAGCTGTGCGTTCACCCACTCGATCATGCCGAGCGCGTGCGGGAGCAGCTCGGCCATGCGCTGCTGCACGACGTCCCACAGCGTGTCGTCGGCGGCGACGTGGCGGCGGCAGGTGAAGGTGCCCCACGCCATGTGCCTGCGTTCGTCGTCCCCGATGCGGCGGACGAGTTCCCGCATCCCGGGCAGGATGCCGCGGCCCGTGCACACCTTCTGCCACGCGTAGTACCCGGTGAGGGCGAGGGAGCCCTCGATGACGTGGTTGTAGGTCACGCTCGCCCGGACCTGGTTGGCGGGGCTGGGGTCGTCCGCGAGCAGGTGCAGCGATCGCGGCAGCTCCTCGTAGAACAGCGTGCGGTAGTGCGGGTTCTCCGCGACGTAGGGGTGCAGATCGTCGTCGAGCCCGACGGCGTCCATCCAGCGCCGGAAGACCTCGGTGTGCTTGGCCTCCTCGAAGCAGAACTGCGTCAGGTACATCTCGTCGCCGAGCCTGCCCTCCGCGGCCATGGCCCGCATGAACGGCTGGATGTCCTCGGTGACGGCTTCCTCGCCGGCGATGAACTGGGCACAAAGGAAGGTGGCGGCCCGGCGCTCCTCGTCGCTCAGCGATCTCCAGTCCCGGGCGTCCTGGCCGAAGTCGATGTCGGCGGGGTTCCAGAACTTCGCGTTACCCTTGACGAACAGCCGCAGCGGGAACGAGTCCCAGTTCAGTCCGCCCCGGCGCAGGGACTGGAATCCTTCACGGTGGGGCGTCACGGTTCCGGTCATGCTGTTCTCCGTTCACTCCGTTGTGGACCTTGCGATCAGTGCCGAGGCGACCGCGGACACGCGCGTGGCCACGGTCTCCGTGGGCGGCGCGGGCAGCACCAGGTAGCTCAGCACCAGCCGGGACACGGTCTCGGCCACGGCCTCCGGCTCGGCGAGCGCAGGCAGCCGGTCGCGCAGAAAGGTCCCGACCAGTTCGGTGGCCACCCGCAGCACCGGTTCGCCCCGGGTGGTGAGCAGCGGCAGCAGGTCCTGGCCGGTCTCGGTGCCGACGGCGGCTGCCACGAGCCGGTTCTCGCGTGCGTGCTCGACGGTGAACGCGACGGCGTCGTGGATGCCGGCCACCACGTCGCCGGCGCTGTCCAGCCGGTGCTGGATCCCGTCGGCGAACTCGGCCATGGTCCGCAGTGCGACGGCCTGGGCGAGGCCGGCCTTGGTGCCGAACTCGTTGTAGACGGTCTGCCTGCTCACCCCGACGGCGGCCGCGACGTCGGCCATCCGCAGCCGGGCGTAGCCTCGCTCGGCGAGCAGGTCGGTGGCGGCGCTCAGCAGTTGCTCACGCAGCGTCGCCTTGGCCCGCTGGCCGAACCTGGTGACCTCCGACACATCCTCAGCTTGACACAAAACCGCTCTCATGTCAAGTCCATGGACACCGAAGGCTGCCATGTCAAACCGGCTACGGTGGAAGGGTGCGGATGTGCGTGGGCTTCGACCTGGACATGACGTTGATCGACCCACGGCCCGGCATGATCGCGGCCATGGACCAGCTCGCAGCGGAGACGGGACTCGCGCTCGACGGTGAGTACTTCGCCGCCAACCTAGGTCCACCGCTCGATCACGTGCTGCGCGGCTTCGAGGCGCCGGAGGAACGGATTCCCGAGCTGGTCGCGCGGTTCCGCGAGATCTACCCCGAGGTGGTCGTGCCCCGGACCGTGGCGCTGCCCGGCGCCGCGGAGGCTCTCGAGGCCGTGCGCGACAACGGCGGGACCACGCTTGTGGTCACCGGCAAGTACGGGCCGAACGCGGCGCTGCACGTCAAAGCCCTCGATCTCGCCGTCGACACCTTGGTGGGCGACCTGTGGGCGACCGGGAAGGCGGCCGCGCTGACCGAGCACGGCGCGTCCGTCTACGTGGGCGACCACGTCGGAGACATGCTCGGCGCACGTGCGGCGGACGCCATCGCGGTGGGTGTGCTCACCGGACCGTGCTCGCGCGAAGAACTGCTCGAGGCGGGCGCCGACGTGGTGCTCGACTCGCTCGCGGGGTTCCCGCAGTGGCTGGCTAGCGACCCCGGTGTTCGCGCACGAGTGAGATGAGCCCCAGCGCCAGGCCGAGCGGGGTGATCACGCCGGCGGCGACGGAGAGCCATACCGGGAGGTCCTGAAAGCCGGCGGCGAAAAGCACGAACACCACGACGACGGCCAGCATGCCGAGGGCGAACAGGCCGATACCCAGCCGCATCAGCAACGGCTTGCTTTCCCTGGTCACGGTCTTGTCCGGCGCGGCGGTCTCCATGGCGTCATCTTAGGACGCGCAATGTCTGTGTACGTACGGTGTGTGGCGAGATAGGCTTGATGAACACGCGTCCTGGGTACGCACCTGGGGCGCGTTCGTCGTGCGGGGCCGGCGAGGCGGCCGGTCCCGTTGCTGGAGTAGCGAAGGAACGGGTGAGGGCAGTGCCGACCGGCAAGGTCAAGTGGTACGACGCGGAGAAGGGGTTCGGCTTCGTCACGCAAGACGGCGGAGCGGACGTCTACATCCGGAAATCCGCGCTGCCGCAGGGTGTGGAGGCTCTCAAGGCCGGGCAGCGACTCGAGTTCGGAGTCGCTGACGGCAGGCGGGGCCCGCAGGCTCTCTCGGTCCGGCTGCTCGACCCGCCGCCGTCGGTTGCCGAGGCGCGCCGGCGGCCGGCCGAGGAACTGCACGGCCTCATCGAGGACATGATCAAGCTGCTGGAGATGCGGGTGCAGCCCGACCTCCGGCGCGGCCGCTACCCCGATCGCAAGAAGGTCAAGCGGATCGCGGAGGTCATGCGCGCCGTGGCGCGGGACCTCGACCCGTAACGAGACCCGGCTCCACCGGCGAGGCTCACCACTCGGCGGTCCGGCTCAGGCCGGGTCCACCTGCAGCGACCACACCCCGCGGACCACGAGCTGGGGCTGCCCGTTCTCGTCGACGATCGGGTTGCCCCGCTCGTCGGCCGCGTAGGCCGCACCGAGCTGTTGGATCTCCACCACCAGCACCTGGTGATCCGGCGACGGGGGCGTCACGGTGTACGCGTGCTGCTTGCCGTTGGTGAAAACCTGCTGCCGCAACGGCTGCCTGCCGTCCGGCGTGCGGTACTGGACGTTGAGCGCCCACGGGGTTTCCGAGACGTCGGCGGGCAGCGACACCTGGACCGGCCTGCCTGGGCGGACCTTCAGCCGCACGGGTTCGGCGCCCTCGTCACATTCCCTGAGCAGTGCGTCGCAGTAGATGAGCGGCTCGGCGTGTGCCGTCTCGCCGTCGGCATAGAAGGTGATCGCCGGATCCGGTGGTGCCGAACACCCGGCCACCGTGACCGCCGCACCCGCCAGCAAAGCTCCTACCGCTCGTCGCATATCGGCAGATTACGGTCTGCGTGCCGCGGTGGCGGGATCGGGGCGTAGCGGGCGGTCACCGCCGAGCCCGGGGATCAACGACGTGCCCTTGCGCACGAGCCACGTCTGCGCGAGCCCCAGTGCGAGCAGGATCGACACCACCAGGAAGCCGATCCAGTACGTGGGCGGCAGCAGCAGCCCGACCGCGCCGCCGAACACCCACGCCAGCTGCAGCACGGTCTCCGAGCGGCCGAACGCGGACGCGCGCGACTCCTCGGGCATGTCGTGCTGGATCACGGCGTCGAGCGAGTTCTTCGCGAGCGCACTGGCCGTGGCGCCGACGAGACCCACGACGGCGGCGGTGGCCAGCCCGGCGAGCACCGCGGCCAGGATCGTGGACGCCAGCGTGGCCGCGACGCAGGCGAGGATCACCTGGTCCGGCTTGCCGAAGTGCATGCGTGAGCCGAGCGCGTTGCCGAGGAAGCCGCCCGCGCCGGCGGCCGCGCCGATGATGCCCAGCAACAGCAGCTGCACGAACGGGCTGTAGTCCCCGCTCTCGGTCTGCGCCTTCACCGCGAACGCCGCGAACATCATCAGGAAGCCTGTGAGGACGCGGATGGTTCCGTTGCCCCACAACGCGATCACGACGTGCCTGCCCATCGGCTGGCGTTTCTTGCGTTCCGGCGTGCGCTGGGTCAGGGCGGCGGGCACCTCGCCCTCGGTCACCTCCACCCACGCCGGAATGCGCATGGCCTGCACGGCGCCCACGACACAGATCGCACCCGTGTAGAAGAGCGCACCCGGGGAACCGAAGAGCGAGTTGATGCCCGCGGCGACCGCACCGAACACCCCACCGGCCGCGAGGCCGAACACGGCGAGCCGTGCGTTGGTCTTGGACAACGTGATCTCCGGCGGCAGGACTCTCGGGGTCACCGCCGCCTTGAGCACCATGAACGACTTCGACAGCACCATCTTGCCGAGCGCGGCGGGGTAGAGCACCCAACTGTCGAAGTTCAGTGCCATGAGCACGCACATCAGCGCCTGCCCGGCGGAGGCCACGCACATGGCGAGCCTGCGACCACGCTGGATCTTGTCGAGCGCCGGGCCGATCACCGGGGCCACGAGCGCGAACGGCGCGATGGTGATCAGCAGGTACAGCGCCACGCGGCCGCGGCTCTCCCCGCTGCTGGCGGCGAAGAACAGAGTGTTGGCCAGCGCGACGGCCATCGCGGCATCGCTGGCGTAGTTGAGCATGACGGCGTAGGTCAGCGACGTGAGCCCGGACTTGTCGGCGCCGTCGGCCTTGGTGGCCCGGCGGAAGGCGTCGACGGCCTGGCCCGAGAGCTGACGTCCGCGCAGTGCGGCGACCCGGGTGACGGTCAGCTTCTTCGGCAGGCGCGGCAGGCCGCTGGCGCCGTCGTCGAAGCCGTGCTCGGCGCGAGTGGGCTCGTCGCCCTCCGGTGGGCCCCCGCGGGACTGGCCGGGCGCGTATCCGCCGGTGTCGTAGCGCTCGTAGTCACCACGAGGTGGTGGCTGCTCCCACGGCCGCGGCTGTCGTGGGGGATAGGGCCGCGCGCCACGGGGAGGTGGCGCCGCGTGCGGTGGCGGTTGTACGGGCACGGCGCCGGTCGGCGCGTCGTCCGCGGTGGGTCCCGGGCCGGGTGGCGGCGTGGCAGGCGGCGTGGACGGCGGCGGTGTGGCCGACGGGTACGGCCGCGTCGGCCGCGGGTTGCCGCGGGGACGTTTCCCGGGCTCGGACGGCGGCGTGTCGCGGGTGCGTCCCACCGGCGGCTGGTGCGCCCCGGGCTCGGGCGTCCACCTCCGCTTTCCCCTCCTGCCGGAACGCATGTACCAATCCTGCCGTACTCGGGGTGGCTCGTGTCGGGCGATCAGGCCACCGGGACCAAATTCACCCGGAACATCTTCGGCCACAGCTTCCCCGTGAGCAGAAACTGGTCCGTTCCGGGGTAGGCCGCGATGCCGTTGAGCACGTCGGCGTCCTGCTGCTCCTGCGGACTGAGCAGGCCGGAGGCGTCGATCCGCGCGGTCACGGTGCCCGAGCGGGGGTCGATGCGCACGATCTCGTCGGTCTGCCACACGTTGGCGTAGACGTCCCGGCCCACGCACTCGAGCTCGTTGAGCTCGGTGACCGCGATCCCGCCGTCGGTGACCGTGACCGACCCCGTCTCGGCGAACGTGGCCGGATCGCGGAAGGTCAGCCGCGCGGTCCCGTCGCTCATGACGAGCCGGTCACCGTGCTCCTGGTGGCACAGCCCCCAGCCCTCGCCCTCGTACTCGACGCGGCGCCGCTCGGCGAGGGTGTGCGGGTCGCGTTCGATCGCGATGCCGTTGCGCCAGGTCAGCTGCCAGACCCGCGGCCCGGCGATGGTGATGCCCTCCCCGAACAGCGGTTCGGGCAGCGACACGGTGACCCTCGGCGGGCCGCCGGCGGGCCCGGCGCGCAGCGTCGAGCGCCCGACCAGCCCGGTGCCCTCGTAGAGCGTGTCGCCCGCGAACTCCAGGCCCTGCGTGAACGCCTTCGGGTCGTGGGGCAGCTCGGCGACGACCTGGACGCGCAGCCGCTCGGGCTGGGCAGCAGGCCCGCTCGGCGCCCCGGCTCCGCAGGCGGTGATGGCCGCCATGGCCGTGAGGAAAGTCAGCACTCGTCTCACGCCCGCAAGCCTGACACGACCGCGCACTTGTCCGTGCGGCACAATGGGGGCTTATGACGTTGCTGCTCACCCTCGACGACGGCGCCATCCGGCAGAAGCTGGTCGACGCGGTCGAGCGCGCTCGCGAGGCCGCCGTGGAGGACGCGGGCGAGGAGAACGTCGGCGCGCACGCCGGTGTCGAGTACGAGGACGCCGTGTCGGTCACCCACCTGTTCGAGGCCCGCCTGCCGGGCTACCGCGGCTGGTGTTGGTCGGTGACCGTGGCGACCGCGGACGTCGACGCGCCGGTGACGGTCAGCGAGGTCGTGTTGCGACCGGGCCGGGACGCGCTGGTGGCGCCCGCCTGGGTGCCCTGGGAGCGCCGGGTGCGGCCGGGCGACCTCGGGGTCGGCGACCTGTTCCCGCCCGAACGCGACGACGTGCGGCTCGTGCCCGCCTACCTCGACAGCGACGACCCGGTGGTCACGCAGACCTCGCACGAGCTGGGCCTCGGCCGCCTCCACGTGATGTCGCGCTACGGCCGCGAGCAAGCGGCGGCGCGCTGGCACCGGGGCGAGTTCGGCCCGCGTTCGGACATGGCCCGCAGCGCTCCCGCCACGTGCGGGACGTGTGGCTTCTACCTCGAGCTCGGCGGCTCGCTGCGAGCGGCGTTCGGGGTGTGCGGCAACGAGTTCGCCCCCGCCGACGGGCACGTCGTGCACGCCGAGTACGGCTGCGGCGCCCACTCCGAGGTCGAGGTCGAGGTGACACCGTCGGTGCCGGTCGCCGAACTGGTCTACGACGACTCGCTGCTCGACATGGAACCCGCGACCGGTGAGCAGCCCGCCGAGTCCTGAGCCGTTCGGCGCGGACCGGCTGCGCGCGGCCGTCCTGCGGGCCTGGCAGGACTCGCCGACGCGCTTCACCGAGGACACCAACACCGAGCGCGACCTGCGGGTCGGCGGCTACCGCGACCGGCTGTTCGTCGAGCTGGCCCAGAACGCGGCGGACGCCGCCGCCGCGGCGGGCACGCCGGGGCACGTTCGCGTGTCCGTTGTGGACGGAGAACTGCGCGTCGCCAACACCGGTGCGCCCCTGGACGACGCCGGTGTGGCCGCGCTGTCGTCGTTGCGTGCTTCCGCCAAGCGCGAGGGCACGGTCGGCCGGTTCGGGGTCGGCTTCGCCGCCGTGCTGGCCGTGACGTCGGAGCCCCGGATCGTGTCGCGCACCGGCGGCGTCGCCTTCTCCGAACAGCGCACGCGCCGGGCCGCGGGACGAACGGCCGACGTGCCGATACTGCGGCTGCCGTGGCCCTTGCCCGCCGGCGAACCGCCGCTGCCGGACGGGTTCGACACCGAAGTCCGGTTGCCGCTGCGGTCCGGTGTGGACGCCGCCGACGTGCTCGCCCGCATCGCCACCGAGGTTCCCGACCTGCTGCTCGCCCTGCCGTGGCTGGCGGCGATCGACGTGGCCGGGCAGCGGTGGACGCGGTCAGCAGAGGACGGGTGCGTCGAGCTGGCCGCCCCGGACGGCCGGACGCGCTGGCTCACCCACAGCGAAAACGGCTACGTGTGGGCTGTCCCGGTGGACGAGGAGACGGTGCCGCGGCCGGTGGAGCAGGACGTGCTGCACACGCCGACCCCGACCGACGAGCGGCTCTCGCTGCCCGCGCGGCTGCTCGCGCCGGTGCCGGTAGAGCCGTCGCGCCGCCGCGTCCTCGCGGGCGAGGCCACTCGCGAGGCGCTGGACGCGGCGGCGAGGGCTTACCCCGGGCTGGTCCGCCGCGTGCCTGCCGAGCACCGGCTCGCGCTGGTCCCGCCTGCCCGGTTCCCACTGTCCGAGGTGGACGCTCTGCTGCGGGAGTCGGTGACCCGCGCGCTGGAACGTGAGCCGTGGGTGCCCGCCGCGGCCGGTGGCGAGCTGGGCGGCGAGCGGGCGCGGGTGGTGGCGATCGGCTCGGCCCGGCTCGTCGAGCTGCTCGCCGACGTCGTCCCCGGCCTGGCGGCAGCGCCGCTGTGCGGTGCCGAGGCCGCGCGCGTGCTGGCGACCGTGGGCGCGACCACGGTCGGTGTGGCCGCTGTGGTCGACGCGGTCACCGGCATCGACCGC
Source organism: Prauserella oleivorans (assembly GCF_042685745.1). Taxonomy (NCBI): domain Bacteria; kingdom Bacillati; phylum Actinomycetota; class Actinomycetes; order Pseudonocardiales; family Pseudonocardiaceae; genus Prauserella; species Prauserella oleivorans. The sequence goes on from NZ_JBHUNT010000001.1 coordinate 1,635,083, forward strand.
GCACCGGCGTGGTGGTGGGAGCTGTCCGACGCGCTGTTCGCGGCCGTGCAGGAGCGGGAGATCGCCGTCGAGGAGCTCGGCGCGCTGCCCGTGGCCCTGGCCGACGGCCGAACCGTGCCCGGCCCCCGGGGCGCGCTGCTGCTCGACCGGGACGACCCGGCCGTGGAGAAGGTCACCGATCTCGACGTCGTCGGCCTGCACGTCGTGCACCCCGAGGCCGCCCATCCGTTGCTCGAACGGCTCGGCGCGACGCGGGCCGGTGCCGGCGACCTGCTGGCCGCACCCGCGCTGCGCGACGCCGTCGACCGCAGCGTCGAGGACGCACTGTCCGGTGTGGACGTCATGCCGCTCGTGGAGGCCGTCCTCGTCCTGGCCGGCCGGGCGAACGCCGAAGGGCTCGGCGCGCTGGCGCTTCCCTCGCGCAGCGGCTGGCGCCGGGCCGACGAGCTCGTGCTGCCCGATGCCGCGCTGCTCGACGTACTCGACCCGGAGGCGCTCGGCGACGACGGCCCGCTCGACGTGCTGGACGACCGCTTCGCCACACGGTGGGATGCCGACGTGCTGACCGGCATCGGCGTGCTCGACACGTTCGCCGTGGTGGACGACGAGGAGCCCGCGGAACCCCGCCACGACCTCCCCGACGAGCAGGAGTGGTGGGACGCTCTGCCCGAGCCCCCCGCCCGGGTGCTCGCCGTGCGGGACCTCGACCTGGTGGCCGACGACGCCTGGCCCGCCGCGGTGCGCCTGCTGGCGGCGCGGCCGGAGACGTGGCGGGCGCTGAGCGCACCCGGCGGCCACACGCCGTGGTGGCTGGCTCGGTTCGCGCTGCTGGCCGGGCGTGCACCGGGCGAGTGGCGGCTGCCCGACGCCGATCACCTCGCGGGGCTGTACGACCCGGTGCCGGACGTCGGGCTGTCACCGGAGCTGCTCGCGGCGGTCGGGGTCCGGGCGGAGCTCACGGTGTCCGGGGCGGAGGACGCCGCGGCGTTGTGCGCACGGCTCGCCGACCCCGGGCGCAGCGTGCCTGCCGGGCTGGTCCTGCGCGCGCACGCGGCACTCGCCGCGCTGAACCCGGACGAGGTCGAGCGCTTCGACCCGCCGGAGCGGGTCCGCGCACTCGACGGGTCCGTGGTCGACGCCGCCGACGCCGTGGTGCTGGACGCGCCGTGGCTGCTCGGGGTGTGGCCGCCCGAGCGGCTCGTGGCATTGCCGAGCTACGACCAGGCGGCCCAGCTCGCCGACGTGCTCGACCTGCCGCTCGCCGGTGACGAGACCACGGCCGAGGTCGGCAGCGAGGGGGAGTTCGCGGCGTGGGCCGACCTGCCCGCGGCCGTCGAGGTCGCCGGGATGCTGGGCGTGCCGGTGCCGCGGGGTGGCGTGTTCGTGCACGAGAAGCTCACCGTCGGAGGACATCCGGTGCCGTGGTGGTTCGACGGCGCCCTGCACGCCGCCGACACATCCGGCGGGCTGGCGCGGGCGTTCGCCTGGGCGGCGAGGATGTGGGGCCGGCGCGCGGTGGTCGCCGCACTGCTGGACGACCCGGATCCGAGGGTGCTGCTCGGTTAGGCGGGTTCGGACAGCCGGTCGAGCCGTTCGCGGTGGGCCGGGGGCAGGTGCAGACCTTCCGCGGCGAGGTTCTCCTCCAGGTGGTCGATCCGGGCGGTGCCCGGGATCGGGAGGACGACCGGCGAGTGGCCGAGCAGCCAGGCGAGGGCGACCTGGGCGGGCGTGGCGTCGAGTTCCGCCGCCACGGCGGCGACCTCGGCTCCCGCCCGCGAGTCCTCCCACGCGGTCGGGCGCCACGGCAGGAATGCGATCCCGGCTTGCTCACAGGCGGCGAGCACGGGTGCGTGCCCGCGGTCGAGGAGGTTGTAGCGGTTCTGCACGCTGGCGATGTCGACGATCTCGCGTGCCTGCTTCAGCTGGTCGACATCGACTTCGGACAGTCCGATCCGGGCGATCTTGCCCTCGGCCCGCAGGTCTCGCAGCGTGCCGAGCTGGTCGGCGAGCGGCGTCCTGGGGTCGATGCGGTGCAGCTGCAGCAGCTCGATCCGCTCGACGCGCAGCCGACGCAGGGCCTGCTCGACCTGCTCGCGCAGGGCGGCCGGCCGTCCGTCGTGCCTCCACTCGTCCGGCGGGCCCGAGCGCGCGATGCCGACCTTCGTGGTGACGAGCACCTCGTCCGGATACGGGTACAGGGCTTCGGCCAGGAGTTCCTCGTTGGCTCCCCAGCCGTACATGTACGCCGTGTCGATCAGGGTGACGCCCAGCTCGACGGCCCGGCGGGCGAGCGCGATCGAGGTCTCCCTGGCCGGCCCGGGCTGGGTCGGCAAGCGCATGGCCCCGAACCCGAGCCGGCGCACCAGCCGTTCCCCGCCGATCCGGAACACAGTGGTCGTCACGTGTTGGTCTCCGCCTCTCGCTCGTCGGCGCCGGGCCACCGGCGGCCCGGACCTCAGAGCCCGCGCTGCGCTCCACGCGAGCCGCGGCGGGACGCGGCGGCCTGCCATGCGATGATGCCGAAGCCCACGAAACCGAGCCCGCCTCCGGCCAGCGTCGTCCAGAGCCAGATGCCCTCGACGCCTGTCAACAACATGATCACGAAGGCGACGAACCAGAGCACGGTGCCGACGCCCACGGGAGCCCACAGGCCCACCAGAGGCTTCGGCAGATCCGGCACCGGACGAAACTGTCCTGTAACGCCGGGGGAGTTGCTGGCTTGGTCCACGTGGGACAGGCTACCGCTGCCACATTCGACGCGAGGTAGGTGACAAGTGGCTCAGGCGAGCACCGAGAAGGCGACGCGACCCGCGCTCGATCGGTTCTTCAAGATCAGCGAGCGCGGTTCGAGCGTGGGCAGGGAGGTCCGCGGCGGGCTGGTCACTTTCGTCGCGATGGCCTACATCATCGTGCTCAACCCGCTCATCCTCGGCAGCTTCAGCCCCGACGACCCGGGCGCCAAGACCGACGCGACCGGCGCCATCCTCGGCGTGCCGCAGGTCGCCGCCGTCACCGCGCTGGTGGCCGGTGTGCTGACGATCCTCATGGGCGTCGTGGCGAACTTCCCGTTCGCGCTCGCCGCCGGGCTCGGCATCAACGCCCTCGTGGCCTTCACGATCGCGCCCCAGATGAGCTGGGCGGCCGCGATGGGGCTCGTGCTCGTCAACGGCATCGTCGTGCTGCTGCTCGTGGTCACCGGCGTGCGCACGATGGTGTTCAACGCCGTGCCGCAGGCCCTCAAGGCCGGGATCGCCGTTGGTATCGGCCTGTTCATCGCGCTCATCGGCCTGGTGGACGCCGGATTCGTGCGGCCGGGCGACGGCACCGTGGTGCAGCTCGGCATCGGCGGGTCGATCGCGTCGTGGCCGACCGCCGTGTTCGTCGCGACCCTGATCGTGATGGCCGTGCTCGTCGCGCGGAACGTCAAGGGCGGCATCCTCCTCGGCGTCCTGTTCGGGACGGTGCTGGCCATCGTCATCGAGGCGATCGTGGGCGCGGGCACCTCGGCGGACGCACCCGACACCGGCTGGGCCTACGGCTACCCGGCGCTGCCCGACGACATCTTCGGCCTGCCGGACCTCTCGCTGCTCGGCCAGGTCAACTTCGACGCCTGGGTACAGGTGCCCGCGATCACGGCCGCGCTGCTGGTGTTCAGCCTGGTGCTCACCGACTTCTTCGACACGATCGGCACGATGACCGGCCTCGGCCGGGAGGCGGGCCTGGCCGACAAGGACGGCAAGCTGCCGAACGTCGGCAAGGGCCTGTTCGTCGACTCCCTCGGCGCGGTCGCCGGTGGTGCCGCGTCGGCCAGCTCCAACACCGTCTACGTCGAGTCGGCCGCCGGTATCGCCGACGGCGCGCGCACCGGTCTGGCCAACGTCGTCACGGGCCTGCTGTTCATCGCGGCGATGTTCTTCACCCCGCTGTACGAGGTCGTGCCGATCGAGGCGGCCGCGCCCGCGCTGGTGATCGTGGGTGCGCTGATGATCAGGCAGGTCACGGAGATCGACTTCCGCGATTTCGCCCTCGCCCTGCCCGCGTTCTTGACGATCGTCGTCATGCCGTTCACCTACTCGATCTCCAACGGCATCGGCGCGGGCTTCGTCAGCTACGTCGTGCTGCAGGCGGCCACCGGCCGGGCCCGCAAGGTCCACCCGCTGATGTGGGTGGTCGCGGCGGCGTTCGTGGTGTACTTCGCGATCGGGCCGATCCAGGACGCGCTCAGCTGATCGCGTCGGCGTCGAGGCCGAGCAGGTCTCGCAACGCCGTCGCCCCGGCCGGGGTGACCGCGACGGCGCGGTCCGAGCCGATGCGCTTGACCCACGCGCGCTCCAGCAGGTGCTCGCAGAGCAGCGCCCCGGCCAGCCCGGCCAGGTGCGAGCGGCGTTCGGTCCAGTCCAGGCACGCCCTGGCCAGCGGCCTGCGGCTGCCCCGCAGGCGCTCGGCGGGCACGCCGAGCGGTCCGGTGAACCACGCGATGCCCTCTCGCGTCAGCGCGAAGCCGCCGGAGTCGTCGAGCAGGCCGCGGTGGGCGAGCGCGTCGGTGACGGCGACGCCGAGCCTGCCCGCCAGGTGGTCGTAGCAGGTGCGGCCCCGGGCGAGCGCCTCGGCGGCACGGGACGCCCGTAGCGTCGCCGGTGCGCGTGGTGCCGGCTCGACCTGCGCGGCGAGACGCTCGACGAGCTCAGCGACGCCCGGGTCCGCGAGCTGCACGTAGCGGTGTCTGCCCTGCCGTCGCTCGACCAGCAGGCCACCGGCGACGAGCTTGCCCAGGTGCCCGGTCGCCGTGGACGGGGAGACCCCGGCGAGGGCGGCGAGCTCGCCGGCCGTCCACGCACGGCCGTCCAGCAGCGCGAGGCAGAAGCTCGCCCGGGTGCGATCGGCGAGCAGCCCGGCGAGGGCGGCGACGTCGGCGGAACGGGACACCTCACCGATTCTGCCCGCCGACGGTTCGGCCGGCGCCGAACCGTCACCGCCCTAGCGTCGCGCCCATGAGCACACACCACGACCCGTTCACCGAGTTCCGCGCCCTGCACCACGCCACCGAACCGCTGCTGCTGCCCAACGCCTGGGACCACGTCAGCGCCGCGGCCCTCGTGGCGGCCGGGTTCCGCGCGATCGGCACCACGAGCCTCGGGGTCGCCGCCGCGCACGGCCTGCCCGACGGGCAGGGCCGTACCCGCGAGGAGACGGTCGCGCTCGTCCGGCGGCTCACCGGGCTGCCGTGCCTGCTGACCGTGGACGTCGAAGGCGGCTTCAGTGACGATCCGGCGGAGGTGGCCGACCTCGCCGAGACCCTCGCCGGGCTCGGGGCGGTCGGCATCAACCTGGAGGACGGCCGCGCCGGGCGGACGCTCGCCGACCCCGGCCGGCAGGCCGAGGCGATCCGGGCCGTGAAGGACCGCGTGCCCGAGTTGTTCGTCAACGCACGCATCGACACCTACTGGCTCGGCGTGGACACCGGCGACCTCGCGCCCACGCTCGACCGGGCGCACCGGTATCGCCAGGCCGGCGCTGACGGGATCTTCGTACCGGGCCGCATTCCCGACCTGCCCGCGCTGCTCGTCGGCGTCTCGCTGCCGCTCAACGTGCTGTACCTGCCGGGTGAGCGGACGGTGCCCGAGCTGGCGGCCCTCGGGGTCCGGCGGGTCAGCACCGGCTCGCTGCTGTTGCGGGCCGCCGTCGGCGCGACCGTGGCCGCCGCCGAGGCGATCCGGGCGGGGGCGAGCCCGGCCGGCCCGGTCCCGTCCTACGCCGACATCCAGTCGCTTTGTCGGTAAATTGGGTTGTCTGGCTCACCGACGGTGCAGGTCGGGCGGGATCGTAAGGTAAGCTAAGCAAGTGTCCACGTCTGTCGAGAATCAGTCTCTGGCGAGTCGCCTGCGGCTGGCCGTGGTCAGGCTGAATCGCAGACTCCGGGCACAACGAACCAGCGAGGACCTCTCGCTGACCCAGATCTCCGCGCTCTCCACGCTGCACAAGTGCGGCGCGATGACTCCGGGCAAGCTCGCGGCGAAGGAAGGCGTGCAGCCACCGTCGATGACGCGCGTGATCGCCGCGCTCGAGTCGGCAGGCTACGTCGAGCGGACACCGCATCCGACCGACGGCAGGCAGGCCATCGTGACGATCACCGACCGGGGCCTGGAGTACGTGCACGCGACGATCTCGGTCCGAGAGGCCTGGCTCGACGGAAAACTGGCGGATCTGAGCGGCGAGGAGCGCGAGGTGCTCTCCAGAGCCGCCGAGATCATCGAGCGAATGGCGGGTCAAGGCTAGGTCCGGCCCGTCGTTCACGGGAGGCGACAACACGGCGTGACTGTCACGGATAGCGCAGCTCAGGGACGATCGACATCGGACGCTATTCCGCGAACCCGCCGTACACCACTGCCGTCCCGCCAGGCGTCGGACGGCCGTCCCGCGCGGGGCATGTTCTCCTCGCTGCGGGTCCGCAACTACCGGCTCTTCTTCTCCGGGCAGATCATCTCCAACGTCGGCACCTGGATGCAGCGCATCGCCCAGGACTGGCTGGTGTTCACGCTCAGCGGCCACGACCCGGTCGCGCTGGGCGTCGCGGTCGCCCTGCAGTTCACGCCGACGCTGCTGCTCTCGCTGTGGGCGGGCGTGCTCGCCGACCGCGCCGACAAGCGCAAGCTGCTCATCGCCATCCAGACGGGCACGCTGGTGCAGGCGGTCGTCCTCGGTGTGCTCGACCTGTCAGGCGTGGCCGAGCTGTGGCACGTCTACCTGCTGTGTTTCGTGCTCGGCACGTTGTCGGCGCTGGAGGTGCCGACCCGGCAGTCGTTCGTGGCCGAGATGGTCGGCAAGGACCAGGTGGCCAACGCCGTCGCGCTGAACTCCTCGATCTTCAACATGGCGCGCATCGTCGGACCCGCCGTCGCCGGCTTCGCGATCGTGGCGGTCGGCGAGGGCTGGTTGTTCATCGCGAACGCCGTGACCACGCTCGCCGTCATCGGCGGCCTGGCGATGATGCGGGCCGCCGAGCTCTACCGGGAGCCCGGCGTCGCGCGCGGCAAGGGCCAGCTCCGGGAGGGCCTGCGCTACGTGCGCGGCCGCTCCGACCTGGTGACCGTGATGGCGCTGGTGTTCTTCGTCAGCACCTTCGGCATCACGTTCTTCACGTCGCTGGCGGTCGTGGCGGGCAACGTGTTCGGCACGGAGGCCGACGGCTACGGCATGCTCTCGACTCTGCTCGCGGTGGGCACATTCACCGGTGCGCTGGCCTCGGCCCGGCGCGGCAGCAGGCGCAAGCCGACGATGCGGCTGCTGCTGGTGTCGGCGTTCGCACTCGGGGTGCTGGAGTTCGCGACGGCGTTCATGCCGACGTACCTGGCGTTCGGCCTCGCCCTGGTGCCGCTGGGGCTGGCGACGATCACGTTCCTCAACACGGCCAACGCGCTGGTGCAGACGTCGGTCAGCCCGCAGATGCGCGGCCGGGTGATGGGGCTTTACGTGCTGGTGCTGATGGGTGGCAACCCGCTCGGCGGAATGATGACCGGATGGATGGCCGAGACGTTCGGTGGGCGCTCGCCGTTCTATATCGGCGGCGCGATCGCGGCCGTCGCCGCGGTGGTGTGCGCGCTGGTTCTGTACCGCGCTCGGCGGAACCCCTTGCGAGGGGAGCTGAGGTTAGGCTAACCTCAGAGGCGTCGCTTCGTGGTGGGAGCGGCAGTCAGTTCGGGAACGGACGAGGCCCCGGCCGGGAACCGGTCGGGGCCTCGTTCCTGTCCGGAGCCCTGCGGTGAGGCCACCCCGCTGGGCGAGGCGGCCTCATGCCGGTCGGCTCAGGACAGCAGCAGACCGTTGCGGCCGGCCTTGGCGTCCTCGAAGCGCTTGCCGATCTCGGCCCAGTCGAAGACGTTCCACAGCGCGTTGACGTAGTCCGGCTTCACGTTCTTGTACTGCAGGTAGAACGCGTGCTCCCAGACGTCGACGAGCAGGATCGGCACCGTCGGCAGGATCAGGTTGTTGTGGTGGTCGCGCAGCTGCTGGGTGATCAGCGTCTTGCCGATCGGGTCCCACGACAGCGCGCCCCAGCCGTTGCCCTGGATCGTGGTGCAGACCGCCGTGAACTGCGCCTTGAACTTGTCGAAGGAGCCGAAGGCGTCGTCGATCGCGGCCGCCAGCTCACCGGTCGGCTTGTCGCCACCGTTCGGCGAGAGGATCTTCCACCACACGACGTGGTTGGCGTGGCCGGCGAGGTTGAAGGCCAGCGTGGTCTCGAGACCGACGATCGAGCCGAAGTCGTTGGCGTCGCGGGCGGCGGCGAGCTTCTCCAGCGTCTGGTTCGCGCCGTTCACGTAGGTCTGGTGGTGCTTGCTGTGGTGCAGCTCGTTGATCTCGCCCGAGATGTGCGGCTCGAGGGCGCCGTAGTCGTAGTCGAGATCGGGAAGCTCGTACGTGGGCATGAGCCCTCCTTCGTCGTTCGTTCCGACACACAAGTCCTTCTACGCTGCCAACCTAGTAGCCGACGGAACCGCCTGCTAACCGGGTCGGTGCGAGTTGACCTTGCTACGTCGAGCTAACTGGAGGTCAAGGCGCTGTTACCACGCCCACACCGGGCGCGTCCGTCACGCTGCCCGGTAGTTCTCGAGCGACTCGGCGAGGTCGGCGAGCACGGCGATGTTGAGCTCGAACGCCCGTTGGGTCTCGGCGATCACGCGGCGCCGTTCCCCGGCGCCCCACGCTGCCTCGTCCAGCAGGGCGCGGTAGCGCTTGCGGAACACCGACGGGCTGCCGAGTGCGCTGAAGTCGTAGAACCGCGCGCCGGCCCCGGTGATGCCGTACTGACGCTTCAGCAGCGCGCCGACGACCTGGCCGCCCGCCAGGTCGCCGAGGTAGCGCGTGTAGTGGTGGGCCACGAAGCCGCCCGCCCAGTCGAAGGCGACCTCGCGCAGCCGTCGCACGTACTCCCGCGTCGCGGGCACCGGCTCGATCCGGTCTTGCCAGCTCGGGCCGAGGAGGTGTTCGAGGTCCGCGACGAGCGAGGGGGTGCGGTGCAGCTCCGGGATCACGAACGGCGCGCCCACGCGGTCGGCCGCCATGGCCTCGGCCGCCTGCTCCAGCGTGCTGTAGACGAAGTAGTACTGCTCGGCCAGCCGCGTGTAGCCGTCGAGGGTCAGCGAGCCGTTCAGCAGGGCGTTCATGTAGCTGGAGTGGTGTGCGCGGTCGTGCACCTCCCGGGTCGACTCGCGCAAGGTCTGGGAGAACGCCACCGCCGGCATGTCGACCTCCTCGATCTGACAGTGTGTCAGAACGAGCGTAGCCGAGAAGCTAGCCGAATTTCGCCTGCTCGTGCGGAATTACTCCGACCGCGCGCAGGATGAACTGCACCGCCGTCTCGATGGCGTGCGGCAGCTCCTCCGGCGGGACGTCGATCACCGGCCGAGCCGCCAGCGCCGCGTTGACCATCGGTGTCACCACGGCGAGGTCCTGCTGCGGCAACCTGCCCGCGCGGATTCCCTCGGCGAGGATCTCCTGCAGTTGCTCGGCGATCGGGTCGGCGTGCGCGGCGATCCGGCGGTAGGCCGACGGCGCGAGCGCGGACGCGAGCGTGCCGCCCGCGGGAAGGTGGAACTCGGCGAGCGCCCGCAGTTGCAGACGCGCGAACTCGGCCAGTTTGTCCACCGGGTCGGTCACCGCCGCGACGGCTTCCCGCAACCGCTCGACGTAGCGGGCCGCCTCGTCCTCCACGAACGCGACGAGCAGATGCTCCTTGTCGGCGAAGTGGTTGTAGATCGCCGTCCGCCCGACCCCGGCCTCCGCCGCGACGCCGGCGAGGGTGATCGCGTCGAAACCGCGCTCGTAGAGCTGGTTCCGCAACGCCTCGAACACCTTGGTGCGGACCTGCTCGCGATGCTCGTGCAGCGACCTGCCGATGATCTTGGGCATGCGAGCGCCTCCCTGGGCTCGAAGGTGCGGGCACGTGCCGTGTCCGTGCCTGCACACGGGGGAGGCTTGTCAGGGTACCGGCCAGGCATGCACCGGCTCGCCCGCGCGGGAGAGCTCCAGGTACTCCGCGAGCATCGCCGCCAGCGCCGAGTCGCGGTCCATGCCACGCGCCTGCGCGCCCGCCACGGCCTCCCGCTGCCACGCGCTGCCCGTCCGCTTCGTGACGCACCGCCGTTCGATGATCCCGAGGTAGCGGTCGATCACCGTCTCCGAAACCTCGGACTGCCGCAACCCCTCGTGCGCCAACGGCAGCAGCACGCGCAGGACGAGTTCGTCGGGTGGGATCCAGCCGATGCCGGGCCAGTAGAGCTGGGCGTCGAAGCCGTTGCGGGCACCGGCGTGCAGGTTCTCCTCGGCGGCGTGGAACGACATCCGCGTCCACACCGGCCGGTCCTCCTCGGCCAGTGCCCGCTGCGCGCCGTAGAAGAACGCGGCGTTGGCCATCATGTCGACCACCGTCGGGCCCGCGGGCAGCACCCGGTTCTCGACCCGCAGGTGCGGCGTGCCGTCCACGACGTCGTACACGGGTCGGTTCCAGCGCCACACGGTCCCGTTGTGCAGGCGCAGCTCGGTGAGCTTGGGAACCTGACCCGATTCGAGGGCCTCCATCGGGTCCTCGTCGTCGGTTTCCGGCAGCAGGCCGGGGAAGTAGCGCACGTTCTCCTCGAACAGGTCGAAGATCGACGTGATCCACCGCTCGCCGAACCACACCCGCGGCCGCACGCCCTGATTCTTCAGCTCCTCCGGCCTGGTGTCGGTGGCCTGCAGGAAGAGCGGAATCCGCGTCTCGGACCACAACGCCTTGCCGAGCAGGAATGGCGAGTTCGCACCGAGCGCCACCTGCACGCCCGCGAGGCACTGCGCGGCGTTCCAGTGCGCGGGGAAGTCCTCCGGCGCCACCTGCAGGTGCAGCTGCACCGACGTGCACGCGGCCTCGGGCAGGATCGACTCCGCGTAGGCGCGCAGGCCCTCCGGCGGCTGCCCGGGCAGGCCGTCGCCCTCCAGCGAGAGCAGCGTGTGCTCACCGCGCGCGGCGAGAATGCGGTCGTTGAGCAGGGAGTAGCGGGAGCTGTTGGTGAGCCACTTCTGGTCGAAGTGCTCGAGGGCGAGCGTGGGCAGGATGCCGATCATGGCGAGGTGCGCACCGGTCTCCCCGGCCTTGTTCTCCGCACGGCCCAGGTAGGCGTGCAGGTCGTCCTCGAGCTGCAGCGCCGACTCGCCGTCGAGTGGTCTCGGCGGCACGTTCAGCTCGATGTTGTGCTGGGAGAGCTCGGTGGTGAACAGAGCGTCGTCGATCGCGTCGAGGACGGCGGCGTTGGACATCGACGGGCGCATCGACTCGTCGACGAGGTTCAGCTCCACCTCGAGCCCGATGTGCCTGCGCGGGAACGTGAAGTGCCCGTCGGCCAGCATGCGGGCGAGGGTGTCGAGACAGCGCTGCATTTTGCGGCGGTAGCGCCCCCTGTCCCGTGGCTGGAAGGAGCTCGGCGACACGTCCTTACCCATGGCGTATCCCTTTTCCACGTCGGCCCCGGCTTCCCCCGCCTTGGCGATTGACCCCTGCCAGGCGGAAACGGTGACATATCGGCGGGCATGCAGCTAGCGGCCAAACTGGTGCAGTCAGTCACCTCCACTTAACGCTGCGCAAGGAGCCGTCGTTCGCACGAGCGGAGTACCCAGCATTCGGAGCACCGATGCCTGGGCAACGGGCGGAGTGGGAGACTCGGCAGGTGGCGTCGTTGATCTACACCGAGGATGTCGCCGACGAACGGCTCGACGAGTTCCGGGATCTCACGACCGCCGACCGCAGGCCCGACCGGCCGGGCGGCCGGGGCCTGGTGATCGCCGAGGGCACCGTGGTGGTGCGCAGACTGCTCTGCTCGCCGTACCGCGTGCGTGCGCTCCTCGGCGTCGAGCGGCGGATCGCCGAGCTGACCGACGAGCTCGCCGGCCTCGCCGTGCCCGCCTACGTCACCTCGGCCGAGGTGATGGCCAAGGTCGTCGGGTTCCACCTCAACCGCGGTGTGCTCGCCACGGCCGACCGGGTGCCGCGGCCGCCGCTGGAGCGGATCGTCGCCGGAGCCCGGGTGCTCGCCGTGCTGGAGGGCGTCGGCGACCACGAGAACCTCGGCGCGTTGTTCCGCAACGCCGCCGCCCTCGGCGTCGACGGCGTGCTGCTGGGGCCCGGCTGTGCCGACCCGCTGTACCGGCGCAGCGTCCGCGTCTCGATGGGTCACGTGCTGCGCGTGCCGTTCACCGCGCTGGACAAGTGGCCGCAGTCGCTTGACGTGCTGCGTGACCACGGTTTCCGGGTCGCCGCGCTCACGCCGCGGGCCGGATCGGTGCCGCTGCGCGAGCTGACGGCGACGGCGGACGAGCAGGTCGCGCTCCTGCTCGGTTCCGAGGGCCACGGCCTGTCCGAGGAGGCGATCGCGGCCGCGGACGTGGCCGTGCGGATCCCGATGGCGGAGGGCGTCGATTCGCTCAACGTCGCGACGGCGGGCGCGGTGGCGTTCTACGAGCTCACGGGACGTGGTGGGCGTGCGGGGAGCTGAGGTCGAGTTGCGCGTGCGGGGCGAGCGGGCCGTGCTCGCCGGGACGGAGAACGGTCAGGAGGCCGACCCGTACCGTTTCGCGCTCGGCCCCGAGCTCGCCGACGCACTGCACGAGTGGGCCCGGGTCTCTGCGGCGGTGCAACGGACCGGCAGCCCGGAGGGCGCGGACGTGGTCGCCCGGCGCGGCAGGCAGCTCGCCGGCCGCGTCGCCGACGCCCTCGGGGTCGCCGTGAGTTACTGGGATCCCGTCGCGGACAAGGCGTTCGTCGTTCCACCGCCGCCGCCCGAGCCGCGTCCCGCGCCCCGGCAGTGCCCCGGCGAGCCGACGCCGTGGGCCACCGGACTGCTCGTGGCGGCGTTCATCGCGGTGTTCGCCCTCGTCGCGATGCTCGCGCTGGCCGGTGCGCTGGCCTCGGCCACGCACGGCCTCGTCGCCGTCGCCGCCGCGCTCGTGGTCACGGCTGGGCTGGCGCCCTCGCTGTGGCTCGGCCGGAAGGTGCCGATCGTGCGCTGGATCGTGCTCGGCGCCGCCGGCGGGATCGGACTGTCGTGGATAGGAGTGCTGGTCATCGCGTTCTGAGTCGCCCGGAGGCAGAATGGGGTATGGCCGAGGATCCTGCCCGCTCCGGCGACGTCGCCGGAGCGGGCACCGAAGACCCGCTGCCCCGCCTGCGGGAGCTGTGCCTCGCGTTGCCGGAGACCACCGAGCGGCTCAGCCACGGCGAGCCGACGTGGTTCGTGCGCGGCAGGAAGACGTTCGTCACCTACGCCGACCACCACCACGACGACCGGGTGGCGTTCTGGTGCGCGGCCTCGCCGGGCGTGCAGGAGGCGCTGGTGGCCGCCGACCCGGCGAAGTACTTCCGGCCTCCCTACGTCGGGCATCGCGGGTGGGTCGGAGTCCGGGTGGACGTGCCGGTCGACTGGACCGAGATCGCCGAGCTCGTCACCGATGCCTACCGCGTGGTGGCGCCCAGGACGCTGGTGGCCACCCTCGACCAGCAGGGCGACATGCCGGAAAACGGACCGCCGTCGCAAGGTCCGACCGGGCGACAGGTACTTTGACGACCATGGCTTCGTCGATCCTCAATGACGCGTCCAGTGTCGTGGTTACAGGGGGTAGCGGCTTCATCGGCCGTGCGGTAGTCGCGAAGTTCCGCGAACGCGGCGCGCGCGTCACCGTGGTCGACCGCGAACCGTCGCCCTACCCGGACGACGCGGGTGTCGTGCACATCCAAGGCGACCTTGCCGACCCCGACGTCCGGGAGCGGGCGATCCAGCCCGGCGTCGACGGCATCATCCACCTCGCCGCCATCACCTCGGTGCTCAAGTCGGTGGAGATGCCGTCCAAGACCTACTCCGAGAACGTCGCCATCACCCACGAGCTGCTCGAGCTTGCCCGGATGCACAGCGTTCCCCGGTTCATCCTGGCCTCGACCAACGCCGTGGTCGGCGACGTCGGCACGGCCACCATCACCCCGGACCTCGCTCTGGCGCCGCTCACGCCGTACGGAGCCACCAAGGCCGCCTGCGAGATGCTGCTCTCCGGCTACGCGGGCGCCTACGGCATGAAGACCTGCGCGCTGCGGTTCACCAACGTCTACGGTCCCGGCATGTCGCACAAGGACAGCTTCATCCCCCGGCTCATGCGCGCCGCGCTGACCGGCACCGGCGTGAAGGTCTACGGCACCGGCGAGCAGAAGCGTGACCTGGTGTTCCTCGACGACGTCGTGCGCGGCATCGCGCTCGCCTGGGACTCCGGCCACGTCGGCCGGGCGATCATCGGCGCGGGCAAGTCGGTGTCGGTGCTGGACATGATCGAGGGCGTCCGCGAGGTCACCGGCGCCGAGATCCCCGTCGAGCACGTTCCCGCGCCGGGCGGGGAGATGCCCGCCGTGATCGTCGACATCTCCCGCAGCGCCGAGACCATCGGCTACACACCGGCCTACGACCTCACCGCCGGGCTGGCCGCCACCTGGCAGTACTTCCTCGACCACGACAGGCAGAAAGTGCGCTGAGTGACCAGGTTCCTGGGCCGCCACTGGCTCCTGCTCCTGCTGTTGGCAGGCGGAGTCACGTTGCGGGTGTTGACGTGGCTCGCGTACCAGCCCGCGCTGCTCTACATCGACACGTTCCGGTACCTGGACAATCTCGGTGAGCTGCGCCCGACGGACCTGAACCCGCTCGGCTACACCGTCGTCCTCAAGATCCTGCTGCAGTTCGGCGGATTCGCCTTCGTGCAGGCCGTGCAGCACGTCGTCGGCGTGCTGCTGGCGCTCGTGCTGTACCGGCTCGCGCTGCGGTACATCCGGCACGGCTGGCTGGCCGCGATCGTGGCGGCGCCCGTGCTGCTGGACGGCTACCAGCTCCAGATCGAAGCCAACCTGATGTCGGAGATCTGGTTCCAGGCCGCGCTCGTGGCGATGCTGTGGGTCCTGCTCTCGCGCGGCGAGCCGACGCCGAAACGGGCCGCCCTGGGCGGCGTGCTGCTCGGCATCGCGGTATTGACGCGCACCATCGGCTTCACGATCGCGGTGCCGTTCGTGCTGTTCCTTCTGCTCGCGGGCGGCGCCTGGCGCAGCCGGGCGGGCTGGAAGCGGATCGGCGTGCGCACCGCGGCGGGGCTGGCGGGCCTGGCCGTGGTGCTCGGCCTCTACGGCACGTACTTCTACACGCAGGCCGGCCGGTTCGGCCTGACGGGCGCCCAGGGCAACGTGCTCTACGGGCGCACGGCGTCCATCGCCGACTGCGGCCAGCTGCCCCAGCACGACGCGGGCCTGCTGATGATGTGCCCGCCGGAACCGCTCGAGGAGCGGCTTGGCGTCGACTATTACACGCACTTCCGCTACGGCGACCCCAACTGGCCCGCGGAGCCGCTGCCCGACGAGCGGAGCAAGGAGACGCTGGCGCGGCAGTTCGCCTACCGGGTCATCCTCAACCAGCCGGTTGATCTCGCGCTGGCCGTGCTCGAGGACTTCGGCAAGAACTTCTCGCCGGAGAAGAAGACCTTCCCCAACGACGTGCCGGTCGAGCGCTGGCAGTTCCAGCTCTACTACCCGTATCACGACCTCGGCGCGGAGACCGTGCAGATCTACCAGGCGATGACGCTCGCCTACGACGGTGTACTGCCGGGCGCCGACCTCGAGCTGGCGTCGTTCCTGCGCGGCTACCAGCTGGGTGGCGGCTACACCTGGGGGCCCGTGCTCGCCGCGTTCGGCCTGTTCGGCATCCTTGGTGCGGCCGGGGTCGGCAAGGCACGCAGATCCGGGCTGCGGTCGGCGGCGTTCCTGGCCACCGGCAGCGGGCTCATCATTCTGCTCGGCTCGGCCGCGTTCGAATTCTCCTGGAGGTATCAGTTGCCAGCGCTCGTCCTGCTGCCGCTCGGCGGCGTGCTGGGTCTCGCCGCCATGTTCGGGCTCAACAAGCGCCGGCCCGGTGGCGGCGGGCGGCGGCCGAAGATGGCCGACTATCCCGACGACGTGGACAAAGCCGCCGCCGCCGAGTTCCGCTCGCGCTACGGCGACGCGCCGCTGTCGCCGCTGGTCGTGGTGATCGCCGCGTACAACGAGGCCGAGGGCATCGGCCCCGTTCTGCGCAACATGCCGACGCACTGCGGTGACCTGCCTGTGTCCACGCTCGTCGTGGTCGACGGCGCCACCGACAACACCGCCGAGGTCGCCAGGGAGAACGGCGCCTTCGTGTGCGAGGCGCCGCGCAACCGCGGTCAGGGCGGAGCCCTGCGGCTCGGCTATCACCTCGCCGCCGAGTGCGGTGCGCGCTACATCGTCACCACCGACGCGGACGGCCAGTACGACAACGCCGAGCTGCCGATGCTGATGAAGCCGCTGCTCGACGGGTCTGCCGACTTCGTCACCGGCTCGCGCCGCCTCGGCACCGGCAAGTACGACAGCGGCATCCGCTGGCTGGGCGTGCGGGTCTTCGCGGTGCTCGCGTCGATCCTCACGCTGCGCAAGATCACCGACACGTCGTTCGGCTTCCGGGCGATGCCCGCGGACCTGGCCACGTCGGTGACGTTGCGCGAGCCGCAATACCAGTCGTCGGAGCTGCTGCTCGGCGTGATGGCGCGGGGTGCGCGGGTGCTCGAGGTACCGATGACGATGAACCTGCGCAACAACGGCAAGAGCAAGAAGGGCCGCAGTCTCAAGTACGGCGCGAACTACGCCCGCGTGATGACGGGGACCTGGCTGCGCGAGTACGTGCTGCGGGGCGGCAAGCGGCGGCCGTACGTCCGTAAGCAGGAGGTCACCGCGGCGGAGGGCCGTAAGACGGCCTGAGCGCGCCGCTGCCGCGTACCTGGATCAGAACGGGCCCGGCCTCCGAATGGGTGGCCGGGCCCGTTGTCGTCCAGCTGGGGCGCCGTTGCGGTCTGCTCACCAGGTCGACGGGATCAGGCCGGGATCACGGTGTGGAGATCGGCGAGCGCGGCGTCGGGCTGCGGGGGCGAAGGCTTGTCACCCTCCGTGCGGGCGAACGGCGCCGTGCCCGCTCACGGACCACCGCCGACGACCACGCACAGAAACGGGCCCGGCCCCCCGGAAGGGTGAGCGGGCCCGCTGGTCTTCGGTGTGTCTACTGGGCGTGGACCACGTGGCGTGGACGACGGAAGACCAGCCGGTCGAGCAACGCGAACTTGATCACGAACACCAGCGCGTAGCCGATCAGGTAGGCGGCGTCGAGCACGATGATCCGCGTGAACCCGGAGATCTCCAGCGGCTCGGTGATCATGCCCGCAAGTGTGGTGAGACCCACTGAGGCGAGCGCGCCGAGCCCGATCACCGCGAGGTAGGGCAGCAGTTCGCCCTTGACCTGCGGTTTTCCCTTCCGGTTCCACGCCCAGCGGCGCGCGACGAAGTAGTTCGGAATGGCGCCCGCAACGAACGCCACAGCGCTCGCGACCGTTGGCGTCGCACCCCACCAGAGCAGGCCGATCAGCGTCACCTGGCTGATGGCGGTCGCGAGGACGGAGCTGGTGGCCGCCCGGACCAGGCGCGCGAAGAACCGCGGCTGACCCGCGTGCGGCTCAGACGTCCTCGGCGCTGCGGTTACGGTGCTCACCTCGTCCATTGTGCCAACCGCCTTTCGGGTGGTTGCACCGCCATCCTTATTCTTAGCGCGGGTTGAGATCAGCCCGTTACTAAGACAAGGTGGACCGGACAAGCGAGCGGCGGCGGACACTCGATCCCGACGCACGCTAAGTAACGATCTGGAGGCAATCGAGTCGTGCGTGTACTCGTTCTCGGTGGTGACGGTTATCTGGGGTGGCCCACAGCGCTCCGCCTCTCCGACTGTGGCCACGAAGTCGCCGTCGCGGACAACTTCGCCCGCAGGAAGTATGACGAAGAACTGGGCTCCGGGAGCCTGGTGCCGATCGAGGACCTGAGCGTCCGAGTTGCGGCATGGAAGGAGGTCTCCGGCAAGGAGATCCCGATGTACGTGGGCGACCTGGTGGACGCCGACTTCGTGTACCGGATGGTGCGCGAGTTCGAGCCCGACACCATCGTTCACTTCGCCGAGCAGCGGGCGGCACCGTACTCGATGATCGACCGCGAGCACGCGGTCTACACCCAGTACAACAACGTCATCGGCAACCTCAACGTCATGTACGCCATCGCCGAGATCAACCCCGAGATCCACCTGGTGAAGCTCGGGACGATGGGCGAGTACGGCACGCCGAACATCGACATCGAGGAAGGCTGGATCGAGATCGAGCACAACGGTCGCAAGGACCGGATGCTCTACCCGAAGAAGCCGGGCTCGTTCTACCACCTGTCCAAGGTCCACGACTCGCACAACATCGAGTTCGGCTGCCGGATCTGGGGCATGCGGGCCACCGACCTCAACCAGGGTGTCGTCTACGGCCAGAAGACCGAGCAGACCGAGCGCGACCCGCGGCTGGCGACCCGGCTGGACTACGACGCCGTGTTCGGCACCGTGCTCAACCGCTTCATCATCCAGGCGGTGCTGGGCCAGCCGCTGACCGTCTACGGCAAGGGCGGCCAGACCCGCGGCATGCTGGACATCCGCGACACCGTCGAGTGCCTGCGGCTGGCGGTGGAGAACCCGGCGGAGCGCGGTGAGTTCCGCGTGTTCAACCAGATGACCGAGAGCTTCTCGGTCAAGGAGGTCGCCGAGCTGGTGGCCAAGACCTTCCCGGGCCCGGTCCAGATCGACTACCTGGAGAACCCGCGCTGGGAGCTGGCGGAGCACTACTACAACGTCAAGCACACCGGTCTGGTGGAGCTCGGCCTGAAGCCGCACTTCCTCTCCGACACCCTGATCGAGTCGCTGTTCCCGATCGTGGAGGCGAACAAGCACCGGGTGAACATGGAGAAGATGCTGCCCAAGGTGAAGTGGGCCAGCCCGAAGAACGAGATCTGACCCGCTGAGACGACGTCCGAGGGCGCCTCCGGCCTGCCGGCCAGGGGCGCCCTCGGCGTATCGGGCCATACCGCCCGCGGTGTTTCAGCCTCGCTGGCTGCGGACGCCCAGCAGGACGTCCTCCCATGCGGGCACGGCGGGGTGGTTCTTCCGCTTGGGCTTCGGCTTGGGTGCCGCGGCCGCAGGCCGCTGCGGATCGGGCGCCTCGCCCGCGGGCTCGGGTGCTGCCTCGGCGGTGTCACCGGCGGCCGCGATCGGTGCCTCGATGACGTTGCTCTGCGACTCGACGGCGTAGTCGAACATCGGCTGCTCGGGCTGGTCCGGCTCCTCGGGCCGCGCCGGTTCGGCGGCCTGCCGGTCGACGGCCCGGGGTGTGCGGTAGGAGTTCGGGTCGAGCAGCGCGACGGCGAGCTCGTCCAGCGCCGTCACCGTGCCGCCGTGTGCGCCGGGCGAGAACGCCCAGTGCGCGCGGTTCTCCGAGCGGCCCGCGTGCCACTGGAGGCACACGACCCATCGCCCGTCCTCGCCGCGCCACGAGTCCCAGCTGGCCTGTGAGTAGTCGTGCCCGCGCACGCCGAAGGAGTACGCGACCACTTCTCCGAGCGTCTGCACGTCGGGGCCGTCCTCGCGCACCGGGTGCGCCTGCTGGGCGAGTTCGGCGTTGCGCGATCGCTCGAGCAACACCGGGTAGGCGAACCGTTCGACGCGCTGCTCGGGCAGTCCCGAGGCCGCGGCGACCTGTTCCACCGACTCGCCTGCCCGGATCCGGGCCTGGATTTCGCGTGGTCGCATCTGGCTCTCCAGCTCGATCTCGATCTGGCCGAGGCGGGTGATGTCCCCGCGGGCGGCGGCGCGCAGTCGTTCGTCCGCGGGCAGGAGAAACCGCTCGCGGCGCTCCGGGTCTTCGCACACGATGGACTTTCCGTCCTCGTGCAACCCGACCACCCGTAGCGTTCGCATTCCCGCCTCCCATGCGCGTTCACGTACGTGGGTCTCCACGGTAGGACGGCGCGTCGCCTTGACGGCGCAGGCGCGCCGGGCTCCCGGCACATCCACCCGGTTCCCATCGTGCGGTCTGAACCGCACGATCGCGCGGGGACGCGCCGGGAGTGGCACGCCTGAAGGAGAGATTCGCCCGGATGCGACCGGGGATCAGCCGTGCAGTCGCTCGACCACGAACTCGACACACCGCGTCAGCGCGGTGATGTCGTCCGGTTCGATGGCCGGGAACATGCCGACGCGCAGCTGGTTGCGGCCCAGCTTCCGATACGGCTCGACGTCCACGATCCCGTTGGCACGCAACGTCTTCGCCACCGCGGCGGCGTCCACGTCGTCGGAGAAGTCGATGGTGCCGACCACCTGCGAGCGCAACGCCGGGTCGCTGACGAACGGGGTGGTGTAGCTGGTCTTCTCGGCCCACTCGTACAGCCGGTTGGACGACTCGCGGGTGCGTGCGGTGGTCCACTCCAGGCCGCCCTGACCCAGCATCCACTCGATCTGGTCGACGAGCATGAAGAGCGTCGCGACGGCCGGCGTGTTGTAGGTCTGGTCCTTGCGGGAGTTGTCCAGCGCGGTCGGCAGCGACAGGAACTCCGGCACCCAGCGGTCGGACGAGCCGATCTCGCCGACCCGCTCGACCGCGGCGGGCGACATCAGCGCGATCCACAGCCCGCCGTCGGAGGCGAACGACTTCTGCGGCGCGAAGTAGTAGACGTCGAAGTCCTCGGCGCGCACCGGCAGACCGCCCGCACCGGAGGTCGCGTCGATGGCTACGAGGGCGCCCTCGCTGCCGGCGGGCCGCCGCACCGGCACCGCGACACCCGTGGACGTCTCGTTGTGCGCCCAGGCGACGAGGTCCGCGCCCTGCTGGTAGGCGATCTCGGGAGCGCTGCCCGGCTCGCCTGCGACGACGATCGAGTCGGCGAGGAACGGCGCCTTGCCCGTGACCGTGGCGAACTTCGACGAGAACTCGCCGTAGGTGAAGTGCTGAGCGCGCTCACGCACCAGGCCGAACGCCGCGGCGTCCCAGAACGCCGTGGTCCCGCCGTTGCCGAGCACCACCTCGTAGCCGTCGGGCAGGCCGAACAGCTCGGTCAGCCCGGAGCGGACTCTGCCGACGAGGGACTTCACCGGCTTCTGGCGGTGTGACGTGCCGAGCAGGTTCGCCCCCTCCTTCGCGAGGTTGGCGAGCTGCTCGGGCCGCACCTTGGAGGGGCCGCACCCGAACCGGCCGTCGGAAGGCTTCAGCTCTGCGGGAATCGTCAACTCAGCGGCTTCGGTCATGCCCTCAGTCTTTCACGCCCGCCAGCCGGATTCGTCCACGCCGCCGGGTACTGGGGCGGCCGGGTCGTAGGGGGTGCGGGTGAAGATGAAGGTCGCGAGGTCGAGGTAGGCCGGTGTGCCGTCGCTCACGCGGTGCACGGTGAGGGTCTCGCCCGCGTAGTAGCCGTCGAGGCCGAGCCAGCGATCCTCGTCGAGCGGGCGGAACCGGGACGCACGGCCGGCGCCGTTCGCCGGGGTCAGGTCGAGCCAGCCGTCCGGCAGTGCCCGCAGGTGGTAAGGCGTCGGACCCCAATGCCACAGGCCCGTGAGCTCGAGCAGGCCCTCAGCCACGGGGGCGGGACGCCACTCGGCGGGCAGCGGCGGCTCGTAGTCGTCGGCGATGGCGATGAGGTCGGCGGCCACGGACAGGATGCCGATGCCCGAGGTGGTGTTGGCAAAGGCGACCGCGCCGGTCTGGGTGGCCGGGTCGATCAGCGAGCAGGCCAGGAAGCCCGGCATCGATCCCGTGTGCCCTGCGAGCCGCTTGCCGTTCACGCGGACCAGCTGGAGACCGAGGCCGTAGCCGGCGTTCCACGTGTCGCCGTCGTCGATGGTGGCGACCTCGCGCATCTCGGCGACGGTGTCGGGGCTGAGCACGTCCCCCGTGCGGCCGCCGACGAAGGCCGTCCAGCGGGCGAGGTCGTCGACACACGACCACAGCTGCCCTGCGGGTGCCATGGCCCCGGCGTCGTGGGCCGGTTCGGGCAGCAGGACGTCGGCGAACGGGTGCACGGCGTAGCCGGTGGCGTGCCTGCCCTCGGGCCGGTCGGTGGTGCGGTTCATGCCCAGCGGGGTGAGGATCTCGTCGCGCACGGCGTCGAGCCAGGTGGTGCCACGCAGCCGGGCGACGAGCTCGCCGAGCGTGCCGTAGCCGACGTTGGAGTAGTGGAACCGCCTGCCGGGTCGGTGCTTGATCTCCTCGGCGGTGAGGCCGGCGCTCAACTCGGTCCACGAGCCGCCCGGGCTGCGTTCCCACCACGCGCCCGGCGACTCGGAGGTGAGCCCGCTCGTGTGCGAAAGCAGTTGCGCGATGGTCGTGCCCCCGAAGCTGGTGCCGGGCACGTGCTTGTCGAGCGGGTCGCCGAGGTCGAGCTTGCCCTCGTCGCGCAGGCGCATGACGACGGCGGCGACGATCGACTTGGTGATGGAGCCGATGCGGTACTGGGTGGTGCGGTCCGGAGCCGTGTCGCCGACGTATCCGCGCGCGCCCGACCACACGATCTCGCCGTCCCGGACGACCGCCGCGGCCAGCGAGGGCGCGCGGCCCGTCGCCTGCTCGGTGGCGATCCGGCGGAGCAGCACGAGTTCGGTGGTAGGCAGCATGTAGCCCATAGTAGTCAGCGCGTGTCCCTCGAATGGCGGCATCGAGCGCGGCGCAGGTTACTCGTGGGTAGTCTTCCGGTGATCGCCTGGCTAGCATGGCCGAATGTCCACGCGGTGGGTCACGGTCGACGACGGTGTCAGGCTCTCGGTCAGCATCACGGGCCCCGGCGACGCGCCGACGCTGGTGTGCGTGCACGGCTACCCGGACAACTCCTCGTTGTGGGACGGCGTCGTCGCCGAGCTCTCCGGCCGCTTCCGCGTGGTGACCTACGACGTGCGCGGGGCGGGGGCCTCCGACAAGCCCACCGATCCGGCCGCATACCGGCTCGACCGGCTGGCCGCCGACCTCGCCGCCGTGGCCGAGGACGTTTCGCCCGGGCGGCCGGTGCACCTGCTCGCCCACGACTGGGGGTCGATCCAGAGCTGGCACGCGGTCACCGGCGAGTGGTTGCGCGGGCGGGTCGCGTCGTTCACGTCGATCTCCGGACCCTGTCTGGACCACGCCGCGCACTGGTTCCGTAGCGGCCTTCGCAGCCCGCGCCGGTGGCGGGCGGTGCTCCGCCAGGCACTGCACTCGACCTACATCGGCTTCTTCCAGCTGCCGAGGCTGCCCGAGCTGGCGTGGCGCACCGGCGTCGCGGCCAGGGTCGTCCGGCGGACGGAGCCGCACGAGCCCGCGCCGGTGATCTCCGACGCCGTGCACGGGCTGAACCTCTACCGCGCCAACATGCCGAGCCGGCTCGGCGAGCCCGCTGCCCGGTACGCCGACGTGCCGGTGCAGGTGCTCGCGCCGATCGGGGACCCGTTCGTCACGGCGCCGCTGCAGACCGAGATCGCGCGCTGGGTGCCCGACCTGCGTGTGCGCCGGATCGCTGGCGGGCACTGGGTCGTGCGCGAGGCGCCCGCCCGCATCGCCCGGGCCGCGGCCGAGCTCGTCGACCACGTCGAGGGCGGCCCCGAGCCGCGCGCGCTGCGCCGGACGAGGGTCGGCCGCCGGCCCGGCGGCCGGTTCGCCGGAAACCTCGTGGTGGTCACCGGAGCGGGCAGCGGGATCGGCAGGGCCACGGCGCTCGCGTTCGCGGGGGAGGGCGCCGACGTCGTGCTCGCCGACATCGACCCGGCGGCGTGGGAACGGACGGCCGGCGAGATCCGCGCGCGTGGCGCCGTGGCCGCGGGGTACACAGTGGACGTCGGCGACGCGGAGGCGATGGAGAAGTTCGCCGCCTCGGTCGCGGCCGAGCACGGCGTGCCCGACATCGTCGTGAACAACGCGGGCGTCGGCGTCGCGGGGTCCTTTGTGGACACGTCGGTGGCCGACTGGGAGCGGGTCATCGACGTCAACCTGTGGGGCGTGATCCACGGCAGCATGCTCTTCGGCAGGCAGCTCGTGGAGCGGGGCGAGGGCGGCCACGTCGTCAACGTCGCCTCGATGGCGGCCTACCTGCCCAACAGCCTGCTGCCCGCCTACTCGACGACAAAGGCCGCGGTGCTGCAGCTCAGCGAGTGCCTGCGGGTGGAGTTCGCCCGGCAGGGCATCGGCGTGAGCGCCATCTGCCCCGGGTTCGTGCGCACCGCGATCGCGAGCACCACGACGTTCGCCGGGGCCGGCGCCCGCGAGCAGGACGAGCGAAGGCAGCGGTCGGGCCGGATGATCGCGCGGCGGAACTTCGCGCCGGAGAAGGTCGCCGCCGACATCCTGCGTGCGGTGCAACGAGACACCCCGGTGGTGGCGTCCACTCCCGAGGCGAAGGCGACGCTGGCCCTCTCGCGGCTGACTCCTGGCCTGCTCCGGGCCGCCGCCCGCCGCCTCTAGGGCGCGTGTCTGCCGTTCGTGTCGCCGTGTCTGCCGTTCGTGTCGCCGTGTCTGCCGTTCGTGTCGCCGTGTCTGCCGTTCGTGTCGCCGTGTCGGGCGCTCAGGGCTTCGCTCTCGACGGCCCCGGGGCACTCGCGGCCGGCCACCCGATCGCATGTGGACAGCCGGCGGCACCGCGAAGGACGTCGGGCGTCGCTCCCACCGCCCGCGCCCTCAGCGCAGCCGCCGCACCGAGTCCCAGCCCTCCACCTCCTCGGGCCGGCGCGGGCCCGGGCCGACGTAGGCCGCCGACGGCCGCACGAGGCGTCCGGTGCGCTTCTGCTCGAGGATGTGCGCGGCCCAGCCCGCCGTCCGCGCCGAGGTGAACATCGCGGGCATCATGTGCGGCGGCACCTGTGCGAAGTCGAGGATCACGGCAGCCCAGAACTCGACGTTGGTCTCGATCGCCCGGTCCGGGCGGCGCTCGCGCAGCTCGGCCAGCGCCGCCTGCTCCAGCGCGGCGGCGACCTCGTACCGTTCGGCGCCGAGCTCCTGGCAGGTGCGGCGCAGCACGCGTGCCCTCGGGTCCTCGGCGCGATACACCCGGTGACCGAAGCCCATGAGCCGCTCCTTGCGGTCGAGCAGCCGCTTCACGTACGTCCTGGCGTCGCCGGTTCGCTCGACCTCCTCGATCATCGGCAGCACCCGCGCGGGCGCGCCGCCGTGCAGCGGACCCGACATCGCACCGATGGCACCCGACATCGCCGCTGCCACGTCGGCACCGGTGGAGGCGATGACGCGGGCGGTGAACGTGGAGGCGTTGAGGCCGTGCTCGGCGGCCGACACCCAGTAGGCGTCGACGGCCGCCACATGCGCCGGGTCGGGCTCGCCCCGCCAGCGGATCATGAACCGCTCGGGAATGGTGCGCGCCTCGTCGACACGGGACTGCGGCACCGCCGGCACGCCGATGTCCCGGGCGGACTGGGCGACGTAGGACAGCGCCATCACCGACGCCCGAGCCAGCTGGTCGCGGGCCTCGGCGTCGGAGATGTCGAGCAGCGGCCGGTAGCCCCAGATCGGGGCGAGCATGGCGAGCGCGGCCTGGACGTCCACCCGCACGTCGCCGGTGTGCACCGGGATGGGGAACGGCTCGGCGGGCGGCAGGCCGTCGCCGAACCGGCCGTCCACGAGCAGCGCCCAGACATCGCCGAAGCTGACCTTGCCCGCGAGGTCCTCGATGTCGACGCCGCGGTAGCGCAGGGCTCCGCCGTCGCGGTCGGGTTCGGCGATCTCGGTGCGGAAGGCGACCACGCCTTCCAGGCCGGGGCGGAAGCCGTCGTCGGGTCGCTCGGCGGGAGTCGGCTGTGCGGTGAGCGGTGAGTTCACGGGTCCGGACCTTTCGACGCGCGCTGGCAACAGGTCACCTCCGCCGTGCGAGGCCCCTGGAGCGCACGGGTGCCGCGACGCACGGTGCAGTGAGGAAACTGTCCTCCTCACGGGCTCGCGTATCAATCAAAAGAACAGGTGGTTTCGGTCACGGTTCCGAGAACGATTCAGTGAGCAACGTCGTTTTGACGTAAATCCTGTGTTTCGTGGAGCCGTCCGCACCGGGGCGCGGTGATAGACAGTCGCCATGCATCTGAGCCCACAGGAACGGGACAAGCTGCTCGTTCACGTCGCCGCCGATGTGGCACGGCGACGGCTGGAGCGCGGTCTGCGGCTCAACTACCCGGAGGCGGTCGCCCTCATCACCGACCACGTGGTGGAGGGTGCGCGCGACGGTCGCAACGTCAGCGAGCTCATGTCGTCCGGCCGGGAGGTGCTGTCCCGCGAGCAAGTGCTCGACGGAGTGCCGGAGATGCTCGACTCCGTTCAGATCGAGGCCACCTTCCCCGACGGCACCAAGCTCGTCACCGTCCACGACCCGATCGTGTGATCGGGGTCCGTTTGTCCGGCAGAAACGGTAGGTGAGCCGTGCGACCAGGAGAGATCATTCCGGCACCGGATCCGGTGGAGCTCAACCCGGGCCGGGAGCGCACGCGGTTGCTCGTGCGCAATACCGGCGACCGGCCCGTCCAGGTGGGCTCGCACTTCCACTTCGCCGAGGTGAACGCCGGACTCGCCTTCGATCGCGCCGCCGCGGAGGGCAAGCGGCTCGACATCCCCGCGGGCACGGCCGTGCGCTTCGAGCCGGGTGTCGAGCGGGAGGTCGAGCTGGTGCCGCTCGCCGGCCGCCGGGTGGTTCCGGGCCTGCAACGGAGGAACGCATGATCGACGATCGCGTAGCCCTGAGCGTGCGGTCCGACCGGGTGCGGGTGTCCCGCGAGACACGGAGGAACGCATGATCGACGGTCGCGTAGCCCTGAGCGTGCGGTCCGACCGGGTGCGGGTGTCCCGCGAGACACGGAGGAACGCATGAGCGAGCTGAACCGGGACCGATACGCCGAGCTCTTCGGCCCGACCGTCGGCGATCGCATCCGGCTCGCCGACACCGACCTCCTCATCGAGGTCACCGAGGACCGCAGCATGGGCGCGGGCTCCGGGGACGAGGTGCTGTTCGGCGGCGGCAAGGTGATCCGCGAGTCGATGGGCCAGGGGATGGCCACGCGAGCGGAGGGCGCGCCGGACCTGGTCATCACGGGCGTGGTGATCCTCGACCACTGGGGCATCGTCAAGGCCGACGTCGGGGTGCGGGACGGACGCATCGTCGGTATCGGCAAGGCGGGCAACCCGGACACGATGGACGGTGTCGACCCGGCGCTCGTGATCGGCCCGTCCACCGAGGTGCTCGCGGGCAACGGCAGGATCCTCACCGCGGGCGGCATCGACTGCCACGTCCACTTCATCTGCCCGCAGCTCACCGAGACGGCACTCGCGTCCGGGCTGACCACGCTCATCGGAGGCGGCACCGGCCCGGCCGAGGGCAGCAAGGCCACCACGGTCACTCCGGGTGCGTGGAACCTGGGCCGGATGTTGCAGGCCATGGACGACCAGCCGGTGAACGTGCTGCTGCTGGGCAAGGGCAATACGGTGCGCACCGAGGCGCTGCACGAGCAGCTCGCCGCGGGCGCGGGCGGGTTCAAGCTGCACGAGGACTGGGGCACCACACCGGCCGCGATCGACGCGTGCCTGTCGGTGGCCGACGAATCCGGTGTGCAGGTGGCGATCCACACCGACACGCTCAACGAGGCGGGATTCGTCGAGTCGACCATCGACGCGATCGGTGGCCGGTCGATCAACGCCTACCACACCGAGGGTGCCGGTGGCGGACACGCGCCGGACATCATCACGGTGGCCGGGCTGCCCAACGTGCTGCCGTCGTCCACCAACCCGACGCGCCCGCACACGGTCAACACCGTCGACGAGCACCTCGACATGCTCATCGTGTGCCACCACCTCAACCCGTCGGTGCCGGAGGACCTGGCGTTCGCGGAGAGCCGCATCCGGCCGAGCACGATCGCGGCCGAGGACGTGCTCCACGACCTCGGCGCGATCTCGATGATCGGATCCGACTCGCAGGCGATGGGCCGTATCGGTGAGGTCGTGATCCGGACGTGGCAGACGGCGCACGCCATGAAGCGCAGGCGTGGCGCGCTCCCGGGCGACGGCGCGGCCGACAACCTGCGCGCCCGCCGCTACGTCGCGAAGTACACGATCAACCCGGCGATCGCGCACGGACTCGAGCGGGAGATCGGTTCGGTGGAGGTGGGCAAGCTCGCCGATCTGGTGCTGTGGGAGCCGAAGTTCTTCGGCGTCCGCCCGCATGTCGTGCTCAAGGGCGGGTTCATCGCCTGGGGCGCGATGGGTGACGCCAATGCATCCATCCCCACCCCGCAGCCGTATCTGGCACGGCCCATGTTCGGCGCGTCGCCCGCCGTGGCGGCCGAGAGCAGTGTCCATTTCGTCGCCGAGTCCGCCGACGCGGACCTGGCCGACCGGCTCCGGCTGCGGCGCAGGCTTGTCCCGCTGGCGAACACCCGCGGCCGCACGAAGGCCGACATGCTCCTCAACGACGCGACACCGCGCATCGACGTGGACCCGGACAGCTTCGCCGTGCGCGTCGACGGTGAGCTCATCGAGCCGGAGCCGGTGGCCGAACTGCCCATGGCACAACGGTATTTCCTGTTCTGATGGACGCCGTGTCACTGATCCTGGCCGACTCCCGGTTCCCGGGCGGTGGGCATGTCCACTCCGGTGGGCTGGAGGAGGCCGTGGCCCGCCGGCTCATCGGTGGCCTCGCCGACCTGCCGTCCTTCCTCATCGGACGGTTGCGCGTGGCGGGCGAGCTGGCCGCGGTGTTCGCCGCCGCGGCCGCGCACGCCGCGGCCCGGGGCGTCCACCGTGGACACTGGGGCCTGCTCGACGCCGAATTCGACGCGCGCACGCCGTCCGCCGCGCAGCGGGAGGCCTCCCGCGCGCAAGGCCGGGGCACGGCACGCGCGGCGAAGGTCGCGTGGCCGTCGCGGGTGCTCGACGACCTGCTTGCCATCACCCCGCGCCCGCACCACCCCGTGGTGCTCGGCGCGGTCACCGGCATCGCCGGCGGCCGGCCTGCCGACGCTGCCGCCGCCGCGGCCTACCTCGCGGTCAGCGGGCCGGCGAGTGCGGCCGTGCGGCTGCTCGGTCTCGACCCGCTCGCGGTGAACGGAATCGTCGCGAGACTGTCCGGCGCGCTCGACGACGTCGCCGCGCGCGCCGCCACCGTCGCGGGCCTGGACCCGCACGACCTGCCCGCACCCGGTGCCCCGGCGCTCGACCTGCTCGCCGAGGCACACGTGCGGCATCACAAGGAAGAGGTGCGTCTCTTTGCCAGCTGAACACCACGGACACGGCCATGACCACGGACACGGCCACGGACACGGCCACGTGCACCCGGTGAACTTCGATCCCACCGTGGCCGAGCCCGATCACTACGACCCCGAGCCGCAGCACGGCCGGGCCTACCGGATCGGCATCGGCGGTCCGGTCGGCAGCGGCAAGACCGCGCTGACCGCCGCGTTGTGCCGGGCGCTCGGCTCCGAGCTGAACCTCGCCGTGGTCACCAACGACATCTACACGACCGAGGACGCCGACTTCCTGCGCAAGGCGGGCGTGCTCGACCCGGACCGCATCGAGGCCGTGCAGACCGGAGCGTGCCCGCACACGGCGATCCGGGACGACATCACGGCCAACCTCGATGCCGTCGAGCAGCTCGAGGAGCGGTTCCCCGGGCTCGACCTCGTCATCATCGAAAGTGGCGGCGACAACCTGACCGCCGTGTTCAGCCGGGGCCTGGTGGACAGCCAGGTGTTCGTGGTGGACGTCGCGGGCGGCGACAAGGTGCCGCGCAAGGGCGGCCCCGGTGTCACCACGGCCGACCTGCTGGTCATCAACAAGATCGACATCGCCCACCTCGTCGGTGCCGACATGGACGTGATGACCTCCGACGCCCACCGAATGCGCGGCGAGCTGCCGGTGATCACGCAGTCGCTGGTCGAGACCCCGAACGCGCCCGCGGTCGCCGACTGGGTGCGTTCGCTGCTCCCGGCCAGAGCGGCTTGAAGGCCCACGCCCGGCTGACCGCCGAGCTCGACCCGGCCACCGGCCGCACGGTGCTGCGTGAGCTGCGGTCGATGGCGCCGTTGACGCTGTTCCCGAAACGCGGTGGCACGGCGGCGTTCGTGCATCTGGTGAACTCGGCCACCGCGCCGCTGGGCGGCGACGAGCTGACGATCACCGTGCGGGTCGGTCCCGGCGCGAGGCTGTGCGTCTCCGGCGTCGCGGCGACGCTCGCGCTGCCGGGCCAGCACGGCGAGCCCAGCGCGGCGGCCGTGCACGTGGAGATCGCCGAGGGCGGGTTGCTGGAGTATCTGCCCGAGCCGACGGTCGTCACCTCCCGCGCCCGGCACCACGCGAGCCTCACGGCCGTGCTCGAGCCGGGCGCCCGCCTGCGGACGCGCGAAATGCTCGTGCTCGGCCGCGACGGGGAGCGACCCGGGAGGCTGACCACGGCGACCCACGTCACGCGCGCCGGCGTGCCGCTGCTGCGGCAGGAGCTGACCGTGGGCGATCCCGTGCTGGACCCCAGTCCCGCGTATCTCGCCGGCCGCCGGGTGCTGGGTACCGAGGTGCTCGTCGGCGCCGAGGACGGCGCCGTGCAGCCCGCGTCGGGGCAGTGGTGGTCGCTGACGCCCCTCGCCGCGGGCGGCGCCCTCGCCACGGCGCTCGCTGCCGACGCGGTGACGGCCGCCTCCGATCTCGACGAGGCGCGGCGCCACTATCCGGCGTGGTGCTGACGGTGGCACGATCCAGTGGCACCCGTCACGGAGGGAAAGGTTTCGCGTAGCCGTGCCAAGCCCTAACGTCGCGTGGAGGCGGGGTGAAGCCCCACAAGGGCGGAGGTTGGCATGCCGGAACTTGGTGAGGTGGACAACGGGGTGGCGGCGAGCTCGGACGTGACGGTCCGGCTGCCCAACATGCGCGTCTCCTACGACGGCGAGGCCTTCGACGAGACGTCGCTCGCCCCGACGTGGACCGAGCAGCTGCAGCTGTGGCTCGACCAGGCCGTCGCCGCGGGCCTGCCGGAACCGAACGCGATGGTCCTCGCGACCGCCAACGCCGACGGCGTCCCGTCGTCGCGCACGGTCCTCTGCAAGGGCCTCGACGAGCGCGGCATCGTGTTCTACACCAATTACACCTCGGCCAAGAGCCACGACCTGACCGTGACGCGGTACGCCTCGGTGACGTTCCCCTGGTACCCGCTGCACCGGCAGGTCACCGTGCGCGGCGAGGTCGAGAAGGTGAGCGCGGCCGAGACAGCGGCCTACTGGGCCACCCGGCCGCGCGGCTCGCAGCTCGGCGCGTGGGCGTCGCCGCAGTCGCGCCCGGTGGCCGACCGGCGCGCGCTCGACAACGCACTGAAGGCCATCGAGCGCCGGTTCGCCGACGTCGAGGAGATCCCGGTGCCGCCGCACTGGGGTGGCTGGCGCGTGCGGCCGGAGACCGTCGAGTTCTGGCAGGGCAGGCAGGACCGCCTGCACGACCGGCTGCGCTACGTCTGCACCGAGGACGGCTGGCGGGTCGAGCGCGTCGCACCCTGAGCCGCTGCCGCACACCGGCGCGGTCCGGTCTCCGGCCGAGCGGCTCGATACCGCCTGTCCGCGTCGGCCCGGATCGTTAGCTGCCGTAAGCTAACCGTTCGTGGGTGATCGGGCAGGGTCGGCGCCACCCAAGGGCGTCCGGAGGGTGCTCGGCTCCATCGTCGTCGACGGCCGCCCGTTGCGGATCCCCGCGTTCCGCAGGCTCTGGGTCAGCTCGCTCGTCACGGCCGTCGGCAGCCAGCTCACCGCGGTCGCCGTGCCCAAGCAGGTCTACGACATCACCGGATCGTCCGGCTACGTCGGGCTGACCGGTGCGTTCGGCCTCGTCCCGCTGCTCGTGTTCGGCATCTGGGGCGGCGCGATCGCCGACACCGTCGACCGCCGCAAGCTGCTGTTCGTCACCAACATCGGCATCGCCGTGACGGCGGGGCTGCTGTGGGCGCAGGCTTTTCTCGACATCGGCTCGGTCTGGCTCGTGCTGGGGCTGCTCGCCGTCAACCAGGCGTTCTTCGCGGTCAACATGCCGACCCGGCAGGCCGTCGTCGCCCGGGTCGTCCCCGAGCGGCTGCTGCCCTCGGCGTCCGCGCTCACCGGCACCATGACCACGTTCGGTGCCGTGTTCGGCCCGCTGGCGGCCGGCGCGTTGCTGCCGGTGGTCGGGTTGGCCGCGCTGTACCTCGTCGACACGCTCGCCCTCGCGGTCGTGGTGTGGGCGGTGTGGCGCCTGCCGCCGCTGCCTCCGCTGTCCGGCCAGGTGCGCCGGGCGGGGCTGCGCGATGTCGTCGACGGCTTCCGGTACCTGGCGACGCAGAAGATCCTGCTCGCGTCGTTCGTGGTCGACATCATCGCGATGGTGGCGGGCATGCCGCGCGCGTTGTTCCCGGAGATGGCCGAGCGGACCTTCGGTGACCCGCCGGGCGGCGGCCTCGCGCTCGGCTGGCTGTACGCCGCCATCCCGGCGGGCGCGATGCTGCTCTCGCTCACCTCGGGCTGGGTGAGCCGTGTGAGCAGGCAGGGCGTCGCCGTGGTCGTGGCGATCGGCGTCTGGGGGCTCGCGGTGGCCGGGTTCGGGCTGTCGTCCTCGCTGTGGCTCGCCGTGGTGTGCCTCGCCGTCGCGGGCGCCGCCGACATGGTCAGCGCCATTTACCGGATGGCGATCCTGCAGACCGCCGCGACCGACGAGATGCGCGGGCGCACGCAGGGCGTGTTCACCGTGGTCGTCGCGGGAGGCCCGCGGGTCGCCGACCTCACCCACGGCTGGGCGGCCGCCGGCGTGGGCACGGCCGCCGCCGCCACGGGCGGTGGTGTGCTTGTGATCGTGCTCGTCGTGCTGGCGATGGTGCTGCTGCCCGCGTTCTGGCGATACCGTGCTCCCACCGCGGACTGAGGTAGATCCGCCCCTCGTGCACGCCTGACCGGGCGCGTGCGGCACACTCCCCCGCATGGCGGACGCGACAACGACACCGGATCAGACCCCGGGAGGCCAGCCCGCGCTCAAGCGGGTCATGGGCTCGAAGCTGCTGTTGTTCTTTGTCGTCGGTGACATCATCGGGACGGGCGTGTACGCGCTCACCGGCCAGGTCGCGGGCCGGGTCGGTGGCGCGCTGTGGCTGCCGTTCCTGCTGGCGTTCATCGTCGCCTTCATGACGGCGTTCAGCTATCTGGAGCTGGTCGGCAAGTACCCCAAGGCCGCGGGTGCCGCGCTGTACGCCAACCGCGCCTTCCGGATCCGGATACTCACGTTCCTGGTCGCCTTCGCGGTGATGTGCTCGGGCATCACGTCGGCGTCGTCGGCGGCGGTCGCGTTCGGCGACACCTACCTCGCCGAGTTCATCACCGCGCCGATGCCGCTGGTCGCGATTCTGTTCATCGTCCTGCTCGGTGCCATCAACTTCCGCGGCGTGCGCGAGTCGGTGACCACCAACGTGGTGCTCACCTGCATCGAGATCGCCGGTCTGCTCATCATCATCGGCGTCGGTGTGTGGGCCGTGCTCAACGGCAACGGCGAACCCGAACGGCTCGTGGAGTTCAACACCGCCGACCAGACGTGGCTCGTGGCCATCACGTCGGCGACGTCGCTGGCGTTCTTCGCGATGGTGGGCTTCGAGGACTCGGTCAACATGGCCGAGGAGACCAAGGATCCGGCGCGCGTGTTCCCGAAGGCGATGCTGTGGGGCATGGTCGTCGCCGCGACCATCTACATCCTGGTGTCGGTCACCTCGTCGCTGCTCGTGCCCGCGAACGAACTGGAGGCCGCCGAGAGCAGCGCGCTGCTCAAGGTGATCGACGTCGGCGCGCCGGGCATGCCGAGGGAGATCTTCTCCGCGATCGGCCTGTTCGCGGTCATCAACTCCGCCCTCATCAACATGCTCATGGCCAGCAGGCTTCTCTACGGCATGGCCGACGAGCGGATCATCCCGAAGGTGTTCGGCACGGTGCACCCGTTCCGCCGGAGCCCGTGGGTGGCGATCGTGTTCACCAGCGCCCTGGCGATGGTCCTGGTCTCTACTGTGGACATCAGCGTGCTCGGCGGCACCACCGCGCTGCTGCTGCTCGTGGTGTTCGCGGTCGTCAACGTCGCGGTGCTGGTGCTGCGCAGGGAGACGGTGTCGCACCAGCACTTCCGCGCCCCGACGGTGATCCCGGTCCTCGCCGCGATCTTCTGTGTGTACCTGGCGAGCCCGCTGTCGGGACGCCCCGCACGCGACTACGTGGTCGCGCTGATCCTGCTCGGCGTGGGCCTGCTGCTGTGGGCGATCAACTGGCTCGCCATGCGGGCGACGCACCAGCAGCGCGAGGAGCCGTCGGACACCTCGGTGCAGTGACCGGCCCGGCGCAGTAGGTTCTCCCGCATGGGGAATCCGACCGGGGAACAGTTCGAGCTCCTGCGCGGCGACGCACGCGCGGTGGTCACCGAGATCGGCGCGGGCCTGCGGGCGTTCGAGGTCGGCGGGGTGCCCTACCTCGAGACGTTCGCGGCCGGCGCCGAGCCGCCCAAGGGGGCCGGGCAGGTGCTCGTCCCGTGGCCCAACCGCACCAAGGGCGCGCGATGGACGTTCGACGGAAAGCCGCAGGAGCTGGCGGTCACCGAGCCCGCACGCGGCAACGCCATCCACGGCCTGGTGCGACGCAAGGAGTGGCAGCTCCTCGAACACGCCGAGTCGTCGATCACGCTCGCCTGCGACATCGACGGCGAGCCGGGCTGGCCCGTGCCGCTGCGGACCGGCATCGTCTACGATCTCGCCCCGCGCGAGCTCACCGTCACGCACACCGTCAGCAACGAGGGCGAGCAGGCGATCGGCGTCGGTGTCGGCACGCACCCGTACTTCCGCATCGGGGACGTGCCGACCGACGAGCTCACCCTCACGCTGCCCGCCACCCGCGTGCGGCCCTACGACGAGAGCAGGCAGCTGCCGTTCGGCGAGGAACGCGACGTCGAGGGCACCGACTACGACCTGCGTGGCGGCCGGATCGTCGGCGGCCTCGACCTGGACACCGCGTTCACCGGTCTCGTGCCCGGTGAGGACGGCCGCCACCACGTCCTCCTGCAGCACGGCGAGACGACCCTCGACGTGTGGACCGACCCGGACTTCCGCTGGGCGCAGGTGTTCACCCCGTCCGACCTCACCGGGCGCGGCCGCGCGATCGCGATCGAGCCGATGACGTGCCCCGCCGACGCGCTCAATTCGGGCACCGACCTCATCACGCTCGAACCGGGCGAGACATGGCGAGGTTCCTGGGGAATCCGCGTGCGCGGTTCGTTAGCGTGACAAACCATGGTTAGCGCAATCACCGGCGGCTACGTGGTCCCCGTCGACGGCGATCCGATCGACGGCGGCACGGTACTGATGGACGGCGGCACGATCGTCGCCGTGGGCCGGGACGCGGACGTCGACATCCCCGATGGAGCCGAGCTCATCGACGCGTCCGGCGCCTGGGTCCTGCCCGGCTTCATCGACGCACACGCCCACCTCGGCGTGCACGAGGAAGGCGAGGGCTGGTCCGGCAACGACACCAACGAGATGACCGACCCGAACGGGGCGCGCTTTCGCGCGATCGACGGCATCGACCCCTACGAGGTCGGCTTCGACGACGCGCTCTCCGGCGGCGTCACGAGCGTGGTCGTCAAACCCGGGTCCGGCAACCCGATCGGCGGCCAGACCGTCGGCGTCAAGACGTGGGGCCGGACCGTTGTCGACATGCTCTTCGCCGAGTCGGTGAGCGTCAAGAGCGCACTCGGCGAGAACCCCAAGCGGGTCTACGGCGAGAAGGACAAGACGCCCGCCACCCGGCTCGGGGTCGCGGCGACGCTGCGCGAGGCGTTCACCGAGGCCCGCAACTACGCGGCGCGGCGCCAGCACGCCCGTGCGGAGGGCAAGCCGTTCGACGTGGATCTGACCCTGGAGACGCTCTGCAAGGTCCTCGACGGCGAGCTCTACTGGGACCAGCACACCCACCGCGCCGACGACATCGTCACGGCGGTGCGGCTGGCCGAGGAGTTCGGCTACAAGCTCGTGGTCAACCACGGCACCGAGGGTCACCTCATCGCCGACTTCCTCGCCGAGCGCGACATCCCGGTGATCCTGGGCCCGTTGTTCACGTCACGCTCGAAGGTCGAGCTGCGGCACCGGACGATGCGTGCGGCGGGCATCCTCGCCCGCGCCGGCGTGCGGCTCGCCATCACCACCGACCACCCCGTGGTGCCGATCAACTTCCTCGTCTACCAGGCCGCCCTGGCGGTGAAGGACGGGCTCGATCCGGAGACGGCGCTGCGCGCGCTCACCGTCAACCCCGCGGCGATCCTGGGGCTCGACGACCGCGTGGGCGCGCTCAAGCCCGGTCTGGACGCCGACGTGGTCATCTGGTCCGGCGACCCGCTCGATGTCATGAACCGCGCGATGCGCGTGTTCGTCCGTGGCCGCGAGGTGTACCACTTCGACGAGGGTCGCGGCGAGGGTGTGGTCGCGGACCGGCGTTACCGCGAGTGAGCCGGCCGGGCGAGAGCGCACGCCGCGTTCTCGCCCGGTTCTCGCTCACGCCCTGCGCAGTTCCCGGGCGATCACCATGCGCTGGATCTGGTTGGTGCCCTCGAAGATCTGCGGCACCTTGGCCTCGCGCATGTACCGCTCGACGGGGAAGTCGCGCGTGTAGCCGGCACCACCCAGTACCTGGACGGCGTCGGTGGTCACCTTCATCGCGGCGTCGGTCGCGACGAGCTTGGCCACCGACGCCTGCCGCTGGAACGGCAGGCCGCGGTCGCGCCTGCGGGCGGCGTCGAGGTAGGTCGCGCGCGCCGAGTCCACGGCGGCCGCCATGTCGGCGAGCATGAACTCCAGGCCCTGAAAGTCGATGATGGGCCTGCCGAATTGCGTGCGGCCCTTGGCGTACTCCACTGCCTCGTCGAGCGCGGCCTGCGCGAGCCCGACCGAGCACGCGGCGATGCCCAGCCTGCCCGAGGCCAGCGACGCCAACGCGATCCTGAGGCCCTCGCCTTCGCTGCCGATGAGCCGGTCGGCGCCGACCCGCGCGTCGGTGAAGATCATCTGCGCCGTGGTGGAGCCGGTGAGGCCCATCTTGCGCTCCGGCGGTGCCGCGGAGAGGCCGGGTGTCGAGCCGTCCACCAGCAGGCAGCTGATGCCCTTGCCGCCGTCGTCGGACGTGCGCACCATCGTCGTGTAGAAGTCGGCCTGGCCGCCGTGGGTGATCCAAGCCTTGGTGCCGTTGACGACGTAGCCGTCGCCCTCCCGGCGGGCGCGAGTGGACAGTGCCGCGGCGTCGGATCCGGCGTGCGGCTCCGACAGGGCGTAGGCGCCGAGCAGGTCGCCGCCGAGCATCCCGGGCAGCCACCGGTCCTGCTGCTCCGGCGTGCCGTGATGGACCAGCGCGAAGCACGACATCGTGTGCACGGAGAGCCCCACGCCCACCGACATCCACGCCGAGGCGACCTCCTCCAGCACCTGCAGGTAGACCTCGTACGGCACGTCGCCACCGCCCCAGCGTTCCGGATAGGGCAGGCCGAGCAGGCCGGACTTGCCGAGCAGCCGGAACTGCTCCCGGGGGAAGCGCTCGGCCTCCTCGTACTCCGCGGCCAGCGGGGCGAGTTCCTCGCGGGCGAGCTCTCGGGCGAGCGCGAGCAGGTCCTCGGATTCGGTGTCGGGCAGCAGGCGTTGCGCAGGCATCGGTGTCTCCGTCGTCGTGCCGCGTCGGCGTGTACTGATACTGTCAGCAGTACTGTAGTGGCATCGCGAGTACTCGCATAGGGTCAGGGAATGGCTCGGAACCAGCTTCGGCACCACAGGCAGCTCACCGCGCGGCAGCGCGCCCTGCTCGGTGAACTGGAGGAGCTGTTTCTCGCCGAGGGCTTCCTCGACTTCACCCTCGACGACCTCGCCACCCGCCTGCGGTGTTCCAAGTCGACGCTGTACGCGCTGGCGTCAAGCAAGGAGCAGCTCGCCGTCAAGGTCGTGGCGCACTTCTTCAAGGGCGCGGCGGAGCGGATCGAGCAGCGGGTGGAGAGCGCCGCCGACGCCCGGGCCATGATCGAGACGTACCTGGCCGGCGTGGCGGAGGAGCTCAAACGAGCCTCCGAGCGGTTCATGGCCGACATCGCCGCCTTCGAACCCGCCCGGGCGGCCTACGAGCTCAACTCGCAGGCGGCCGCCGAGCGGATCCGGACGTTCATCGCCAAGGGCGCCGCCGACGGGATCTTCCGGGACGTGCACGCCTCCCTCGTCGCCGAGCTGGCCGCGGTGCTCATCGGGGCGATCCAGACCGGTGTGGTCCGCGGGCGCACCGGTGTCTCCGACGCCGAGGCCTTCGCTGCGCTGTCGGATCTCCTTCTGGGAGGGCTCCAGCGCCGCGAAGCGGCTCGTTGAGCGGGCCCCGTGGAGGCGCCGCGAGGCGGCCCCGGCGGGGCGTGGGCGAGTAGCATCGCGGCGTGATTGTCTCCGGTGGCGAAGCTCTCGTCGATCTCGTTCCCGCGGAGTCCGGTATGGACTTGCTGGCTCCCCGGCTCGGTGGTGGACCGTACAATGTGGCGCTCGCAGCGGCCCGGCTCGGTGTGCCGACGGCGTTTCTGTCGCGCATCTCGACCGACCGGTTCGGCCAGGCGCTTGTCGACCGGCTCAAGGCATCCACTGTGGACACCTCGCTGGTGCAGCGCGGACCCGAGCCGACGACGCTCGCCGTCGTGGCGCTCGACGAGCAGGGCAGTGCCGAGTACAGCTTCTACACCGAGGGCACCGCCGACCGGCTCGTCACCGACCCCGGGCCACTGCCGGAGGGCACCCGGGCGCTGTCGCTCGGCACGCTCGGCATGGTGCTGGAGCCCGGCGCGGGCGTCTACGAAACCCTGCTGCACCGGGAGGCCGGGCGCGGCGTGCTCACCGCCCTCGATCCGAATATCCGCGCGGACATGATCCCGGACCCGGCTGCCTACCGTGCCCGGTTCCGCTCGTGGCTACCCAGCGTCCGGCTGCTCAAGGTGTCGGTGGACGACGCCGGATGGCTGGCCGAGGGGGCCCCGGTGGAGGACGCGGCCAGGGCCTGGCTCGACGCGGGCGTCCAGGCCGTCGTGGTGACGAAGGGCGGCGACGGGCTGTCCGTGCTGACGGCCGACGGCGAGGTCGCGAGCGGTCCCACGGTCGAGGTGGACGTCGTCGACACGATCGGTGCCGGCGACACCGTGCAGGGTGCCCTGCTGGCGTGGCTGGTGCAGCAGGACGTGCGCGACCTGCCGCAGCTGGAGCCCGCGGATTGGCAGCAGGCGCTCGGCTACGCCGCCCGGGCGGCCGCCGTGACCGTGTCGCGCAGCGGCGCCGAGCCGCCCACGGCCGAGGAGCTCGCCCGGTTCCGGTAACCGTGGTGAGGGCTGCGTCACCTGCTCGGTTACGGATACCGCTGGGAGCGTGTGAACCTGATCGCAAACGAATAGCTGTGGGTAACACCACGGCTGCGAACAAGGGCCCTTCTGGACTAGCGTAAGGAGGCATTCATACCCCAGCGGGGCGGTGTGCGACGAGGCTCAAGGGCTTCTCGCGTACGTACGCGGTGACCAGCGCAACCTGCGGTCACCACCGGCCCGTGTGACCGTGAGAGGCATGTGCATGTCCGACGCGACTGCGGCGCAGTCCGGGGGCGAGAACGTCGTGCTCCGCCTTCCCAATGGCGAGCACGAGTTGAAGGTCGTCCGCGCCGTCGAGGGCGCCCCCGGCATCGAGCTCGGGAAGCTGCTGGCTCAGACCGGCTACATCACCTACGACCCCGGCTTCGTCAACACCGGGGCCGCGTCCTCCGCCATCACCTACATCGATGGCGATCAGGGTGTGCTGCGCTACCGGGGTTACCCGATCGAGCAGCTTGCTCAGCATTCGACCTTCCTCGAGGTCTCCTACCTGCTGATCTACGGCGAGCTGCCCACCAAGACGCAGCTCGAGGAGTTCACCTCGAAGATCAACCGGCACACGCTGCTGCACGAGGACCTCAAGCGTTTCTTCGACGGCTTCCCTCGTGACGCTCACCCGATGCCGGTGCTGTCCAGTGCCGTCTCGGCGCTGTCCACGTTCTACCAGGACTCGCTCGACCCGTTCGACCAGTCGAACGTCGAGCTGTCCACCATCCGGCTGCTGGCGAAGGTCCCCACGATCGCGGCCTACGCCTACAAGAAGTCGATCGGGCAGCCGTTCCTCTACCCGGACAACTCGCTCGGTCTCGTGGAGAACTTCCTCCGCATGACGTTCGGCCTGCCCGCCGAGCCGTACGAGATCGACCCGACCATGGCCAAGGCCCTGGACCTGCTGTTCATCCTGCACGCCGACCACGAGCAGAACTGCTCCACGTCGACCGTGCGGCTCGTCGGCTCCTCGGAGGCGAACCTCTTCGCGAGTATCTCGGCGGGAATCATGGCCCTGTTCGGCCCGCTGCACGGCGGCGCGAACAGCGCCGTGCTGGAGATGCTGGAGGGCATCAAGGCCGACGGCGGCGACGTCGACAAGTTCGTCGAGCGGGTCAAGAACAAGGAGAAGGGTGTCCGCCTGATGGGCTTCGGGCACCGGGTCTACAAGAACTACGACCCACGCGCGAAGATCATCAAGCAGACGGCGGACGAGATCCTGTCCAAGATCGCCGGTGGCGACGAGCTGCTCGACATCGCGAAGCGGCTGGAGGAGCGGGCGCTCTCGGACGACTACTTCGTCGAGCGCAAGCTGTACCCGAACGTCGACTTCTACACCGGCCTGATCTACCGGGCGATGGGTTTCCCGACCAAGTACTTCACCGTGCTGTTCGCGCTGGGTCGCCTGCCCGGGTGGATCGCGCACTGGCGGGAGATGATCTCGGACCCGCAGACGAAGATCGGCCGTCCGCGGCAGATCTACACCGGCGAGAAGCAGCGCGACTACAAGCCGATCTCGGAGCGCTGACTCACCGCGATAGTCCGCGACGACAGGCCATCGTCCCCGACCGGGACGGTGGCCTTCGTCGCGTCGGGGCCGGGGTCAGATCGGCGGCTTGCGGATCACGGCCGCCAGGTGCAGGTCGCCTGCGGCGGCCGGCCTCGGCTCCGTCGTGGACGACCGACTGCGGTCTCGCCCTCGCCCGACCTGGTCAGCCCCGGAGCGCGGTTTTGAGGCTCACCCGGCTGCCGGTGTGCAGGATGGCGGTCTGGTACACCCGGCCGCCCAGCCAGGTCAGCGCGGCGATGGCGGCCAGTGTCAGCGCCAGGGCCGCCGCGACCTCGGCCGCGCCCACGGAGCCGGTGGCGATCATGCTCGGCATGAGGATCGGCGAGAGCGGCGGCAGCAGCGCGAGCACGGTCGCGAGCGTGCTGTCCGGCTGCTGGAGCACGGTCACCCCGGCGATGAACCCCACCATCAGCACCATCGTGATCGGTGTCAGCACGGTCTGCGCGTCCTCCTGCCGCGACACCAGTGAGCCGGCGGCCGCGAACACCGTCGCGTAGAGGAAGAAGCCCAGCAGGTACCACAGCACGCCCCAGAGCAGGACGTTCGTGGCCACACCCGGCACCGTCAGTACGCCCGTCGCGGTCGCCATGGCCAGCCCGGCTCCGCCGAGGATGACCAGCTGCACCAGGCCGACGAGGCCGAGCCCGAGCACCTTGCCGAGCAGCAGGTGCCACGGCCGCACGGTGGACAGCAGGATCTCCACCACCCGGCTCGACTTCTCCTCCACGACACCCTGCGCCACCGTCGAGCCGTAGGCGGTGATGCCCAGGTAGAGCAGGAACATCATCACCAGGCCCACGACGAGGCGCTGCCCGCGATCGGGGTCCGGCGTCTCCAGCGTCGACACCGCCACCCGCGCGGCGCCCACGTCACGCATCACCTCGGCCGGGTTCTCGCCCGCCTGCGCGAGCTTGGCGTTGAGCACCTCCTGCTGCGAGATCCCGGTCAGCAGGGCGTTCAGCGGGCGGTCCAGGTCGGACTTGACGAGCACCGACAGGTTGGCGGGGCTGCCGGACACGAGCACGTCCAGCTCGCCCGCGTGCACCTGTTCGCGCCCCTGACCGGCATCGGCGACGCGCCGCAGGTCGAGGTCGACGCCTGCCTGCCGGGCGGCGTTGCCGAGCTGCTCGGAGATGGCCGACGCCTGACCGGTGAGGCCGACCGAGGTGCGGTCGGCGGCGTTGACGACCTTCGCCTGGAGGACCAGGTAGCCGCCCAGGACCAGCAGGATCACCAGGGTGCCGACGACGAAGCCCCGCGTGCGCAGCCGGGTGTTGAGTTCCCGCTGCGCGACGAGCCGGACCGCGGTGGCCGGCGACACCTGATGGCGCACCCCGTTCACCGGGCGGCTCCTTCCCCGACGGCGCTGCGGAACAGTTCGGTGAGGGACGGGCGGTGACGCGTGAACTCGCGGACCGGCCCGGCGGCGAGTGCGGCCGACAGGACGCTCTGGTCGTCGGTGCCGGGCGCGAGCTCCAGGACCGTGCCGGTGCCGTTGTCGCCGACCACCCGAACCCCGGGCAGGCCTTCCGCCCAGCCGGTCGGCGCACCGGGTACCGACACAGTGAGCCGGGTACCGGCTTCGGCCGTCAGCTCGTCGACCGACCCGCACGCGACGATCCGTCCACTGCGGATGATCCCGACGCGGTCGCACAGCCGCTCGACGAGATCGAGCTGGTGGCTGGAGAACACCACCGGCACCCCCGTGGCCGCCTTGTCGCGCAACACCTGGCTCATCACGTCGACGGCCAGCGGGTCGAGGCCGGAGAACGGCTCGTCGAGCACGAGCACGTCCGGCTCGTGCACCAGCGCCGCTGCGAGCTGCACGCGCTGCTGGTTGCCGAGGGAGAGCTTGTCCACCGGGTCGCCGCGTCGTTCGGCGAGGTCGAGCCGCTCGATCCAGGCCTCCGCGCTGCGATGGGCGTCGTTGGCCGTCATGCCGTGCAACTGCGCCAGGTACACCAGCTGGTCGAGCACCTTCATCTTCGGGTACAGGCCGCGTTCCTCGGGCATGTAACCGATGCGGGTGCGGATCTCGTGACTGATCGGGGTGCCGTCGAAGCGCACCACACCGGAGTCGGCGGCGAGGACACCCAGCACGATCCGCATGGTGGTGGTCTTGCCCGCGCCGTTGCTGCCGACGAAGCCGAACAACTCGCCCGGCCGCACCTCGAACGTCACGTTGTCGAGGGCGACGTTGCCGCCGAACCTCTTGCACACGTGGTCGATGTCCAGCGTGCGCTCGCCCATGGTCTGGTCCCCCTCCCGGGTCGCGGCCGGCGTCTGCCCGCGAGCACGACCCGAGCATACGCAGCCCGGGACGACGCGCGGCTAGGGCGTGTCCTGTAAATGATCTAGCTGCGGATGGGGTTTGATCTTGTCCGTGGTTGGTCGGGGTGAGTTGACGGATCGGGCCTGGGCGCGGATTGAGCCGCTGCTGCCGGCGGTGTCGGGGCCGGGGCGGCGGTGGCGGGATCACCGGCAGGTGATCAATGCGATTCTGTGGAAGCTTCGGACCGGCGCGCCCTGGCGTGATCTGCCCGAACGGTATGGGCCGTGGAAGACCGCCCATGAGCGGCTGCGGTTGTGGACCAAGGACGGTACCTGGCAGCGGATTCTGGACGAGGTGATCGTCAAAGACGACGCTGTCGGGGACGTGGAGTGGGTGATCAGTGTCGATTCCTCGGTGGTCCGGGCTCACCAGCATGCTGCGGGAGCCCGGAAAAAGGGGGCTGCACGCCCGCCATCGAGGCGATCGCGGTCGACGGCGAAGGACTCGGACGTTCCCGCGGCGGATTGAGCACCAAGATCCACCTCGTGGTCGAGGGACGCGGGCTGCCCATGCGGGTTGTGCTCACCCCGGGGCAGGCTGGTGACAATCCACAATTGGTGCCGCTGCTGGACGGGATCCGTGTCGCTCGCACCGGGCCTGGCCGCCCACGCCGCCGTCCCGAGGTGGTGATCGCGGACAAGGCCTATTCGCACCCCTCGACCCGCCACGCCCTGCGACAACGCCGGATCCGGTTCGTCAGCCCCGAACGCGACGACCAAATCGCCCGCCGCGCCGCGCACGGCTCACGGGGCGGACGCCCGCCCGCCTTCGACGCCGAGTTGTACAAGCAGCGCAACGTCGTCGAACGCTGCTTCAACCGGCTCAAACAGTTCCGCGACCTAGCCACCCGCTACGCCAAACGCGCCGCCTACTACCAGGCAGAACTCACCATCGCCGCCATCATCCTCTGGCTACGATGAATTGCAGGACACGACCTAGGCAGTCAGGCGGTTTCGTGCAGGCCACGGGTGGTGCGGTCGACGAGGTCGGCGACCACGTCGCGGGCGGCGTCGGCCTCCTCGGGCACGAGGCCGATCCTGGTCCGCCGGTGCAGCACGTCGTCGGCGTCGAGGGCGCCCTCGTGCCGGACGGCCCAGACCACCTCGGCAGCCGTCACCTCGCAGCCGGGGAACAGCGGGCGGGCGAGCTCGGGATCGACCTCGCCGAGCGCGGCCACCCGCGGTGCCTCCGTGCCGTACTTGCCGATGAGCCGGGCCGGTGCATCCACTGTGGACAGCTGATCCCGGCGGGCGGCGCCCAGCAATGGCAACCGCGCGGTGTGCGCCG
Organism: Prauserella oleivorans; assembly: GCF_042685745.1. NCBI lineage: Bacteria > Bacillati > Actinomycetota > Actinomycetes > Pseudonocardiales > Pseudonocardiaceae > Prauserella > Prauserella oleivorans. The sequence goes on from NZ_JBHUNT010000001.1 coordinate 1,679,602, forward strand.
CCCCGGCGGGCAGCGACGCCACCCGGACGGCCGTGGTCACCGCGTCCTCGGCCATGCGCCGGTAGGTGGTGAGCTTGCCGCCGACCACGGTGACGACTCCGGTGGTCCCGTCGGTCAGCACGGCGTGCTGCCGGGACAGGTCGGCGGTGTGGCCGTCGGCGGCCAGCAGCGGGCGGAGCCCGGCGAACGCGCCCAGCACGTGCTCGGCGCGCAACTCGGTGTCCAGGACGCTCGAGGCGACCTCCAGCAGGAAGTCCACATCGGACTGCGGAGCGGCGGCGACGTCCTCGGCCTCACCGTCGAGCGGTTCGTCCGTCAGCCCGAGGTAGGCCTTGCCGCCGGGCTGCGGCAGCAGGAGCACGAAGCGGTTGCGCTCTCCCGGCACGGGAACCATCACGGCGGTCTCGGCGAGGCCGGTGCGTTCGGCGTCGAGGACGAGGTGTGTGCCACGCGAGGGACGCAACCGCACCGAGGGCACCAGCCTGCCCGCCCAGACGCCCGTGGCGTTGATGACCTGCCGGGCGTACAGCTCCACGCTGTGCCCGGTCAGCTCGTCGCGGGCCGCCACGCGGTCGGCGTGCAGGCCGGTGGCCGTCAGCCGGGTGAGGACGCGCGCGCCGTGCGCGGCCGCCGTCCGGGCCAGCGTCACGACGAGACGGGCGTCGTCGGTGAGCGCCCCGTCGAACGACAGCAGGCCGCCACGCAGCCCGCTCCGGCGCAGGCCGGGCGCGAGCGCGAGGGCTTCGGCCGCCGGCACCGAACGGGGGCGCGGCAGGAGCCAGGACGGGGTGCCGGCAGCCCGGCGCAGGGCGTCCCCGGCACGCAGGCCGGCCGCGGTGAGCAGGCGGTCGGCGCGGGAGGCCGATTCGTAGGCGGGGAAGAGCTGGGGGAGCTGCCGGGTGAGGTGGGGTGCGGTGCGCGTCATCAGGATGTGCCGCTCGACCGCACTCTCCCTGGCGAGCGCGATGTCGCCGTGGGCGAGGTAGCGCAGGCCACCGTGGACCATCTTGCTCGACCAGCGCGACGTACCGAAGGCGAGGTCGTGGGCCTCGACGAGGGCCACCGACAGCCCACGCGACGCCGCGTCGAGTGCGCAACCCACTCCGGTCACGCCGCCGCCGACGACGATGACGTCGACGCGCTCCCCGGAGGCGAGGGCGTCCAGCTCGCGGGCCCTGCGCCGGGCGGACAGTGAGGCCGTGATCATGGTGCGAGGGCTCCTTCGAGCAGGTGACGGAGTTCGGTGAGCAAGGTGGCGTCGTCGATGCCGGTCGTCGCGGGGCGCCGGGAGAGCACGAACGACTGCAACAGCACCAGCAGGGCGCGTGCCTGCACGGCGGCGTCGCCACGCCGGACGGACCCGTCCCGGTGGCCGTCGGCCACGAGCGCGTGCAGGAACTCCTCCGCGAGGAGCTGCGTCGCGCCGAACCGTTCGGTGATGTAGGGCAGCAACAGGTCGGAGTCGAGGTCGAGCACGGTCCGCAGCAGCGGGTCGGCGGCGAGCGCGCATACACCCGCGACGGCGTGTTCGACCAGCCGGGCCCGGGCGGTGCCGACCCCCGCGGGCACCTCGGCGGCCACCCGGCGCAGGAGCGCGCCGAACTCCCTGGTCATCAGAGCCGCCAGCACACTTCCGACGTCCGGGAAGCGGCGGTACACCGTCATCCGGCTGACGCCCGCGCTGCGCGCGATGCCGGCGAGCGTGGTGCGGCGGACGCCGTCCGCGAGGACGCATCGCCGGGCCGCGTCGAGGAGCGCGTCGTCGGCCACCCGAGCGGGGTGCGGCCGGTCGCGCGTGGCGGCGCCCCGGTTCCCGTCCGCCAGCAGGGTGTGACGTTCCGCCTCCATGTGTCACACTCTAGTCGTGACCGACAGCCTTGACCACCGGCTCCGCGGAGCCTGGACGCCGGAGGGCGCCGACGCCGTCGAGCTCGCGCCGAAAGCCGTGCGCTGGCTGCGCCGGCGCATCGGCGAGACCACGCCGAACGACCCGGTCGCGCCGGACTCGGCCATCGCCGTCGCCCCGTCCCGGATACCCGCGAAGGCGCGTGAGGAACTCGCCGCCATCGTCGGACCCGGCAACCTGCTCGACGACCCTCGCGAGCGCCTCGCGCGCAGCGGCGGCCTGTCCTACCTCGATCTTCTGCGCAGGCGGCACCCCGCCGCGGGGATCGCCGTGCCCGACGCCGTGGTGCTGCCCGCGGACCCGGAGCAGGTCCAGCGGGTGCTCGACGTGTGCGTGAGCCACGACGTCGGTGTGGTGCCGTTCGGCGGCGGTACGTCGGTGGTCGGTGGCGTGACGGCGCTGCGCGGGGACAAGGACTCCGTGCTCGTGCTCGACCTGGAACGGCTGAACCGGCTGGTCTCCGTCGATCCCGTCTCGCGCATCGCCGTGCTGCAGGCGGGCGTGCGGGGCCCGGACGCGGAGCGCATGCTCTCGGTCCACGGGTTCACGCTCGGCCACGTGCCGCAGTCGTTCGAGCGCGCGACGATCGGCGGGTTCGCCGCCACCCGCTCGGCGGGCCAGGCGTCGTCGGGCTACGGCCGCTTCGAGGACATGGTGGCGGGTGTCCGGCTCGCGACGCCGTGCGGTGAGTGGCGCCTGGGCGTCGCCCCCGCCTCGGCGGCCGGGCCTGACCTGCGGCAACTCGCGGTCGGCAGCGAGGGCACGCTCGGCGTCATCACCGAGGTCGCCGTGCGGGTACGGCCACTGCCGGAAACGGAGCGGTTCGAGGCGTTCGCCGTCGACGGCTGGGAACGCGGGACCGCGCTGGTGCGGCACCTCGCGCAGCGCGGCCTGCTCGCCGACGTGACCAGATTGTCCGATGTGGACGAGACGGAGTCCTCGCTCGCACTGGCGGCGGGCTGGAAGACCACGCTGCTGCGCCGGTACCTCCGCGCGCGTGGCGTCGCCGAACCGTGCCTGCTGGTGCTCGGCTGGTACGGCGAGTCCGGCAGGCGGCGGGCCGAGGTGTCGCGCAGCCTGCGCGCGGCCGGGGCGGTCCGGCTCGGAGCGGCTCCCGCGCACGCCTGGCTGCGGGGCCGGTTCGCCGGACCGCGTCAGCGGGACGCGCTGCTCGACCTCGGCGTGTGCGTCGAGACCCTGGAGACGGCAACGCACTGGGCGAGAATCGGCACGCTCTACGACCGCGTGCGCATGGCCCTCCGGGACACGCTCGGCGACCCGCTGGTGCTCTGCCACATTTCGCACGCCTATGAGACCGGGGCGTCGCTGTACTTCACCGTGCTCACGCCACGGGACACCGCCGACCCGATCGGCCAGTGGAAACGCGCGAAGCGGGCGGCGTGTGAGGCCATTGTGGACGATCGACTCGGCACGATCTCCCACCACCACGCCGTGGGCACCGACCACGCGCCGTACCTCGAGGCCGAAGTGGGCCGCATCGGCCTCGACGTGCTGGCCGCCGCGAAACGCGCCGTCGATCCCACCGGCATCCTCAACCCGGGCAAGCTCATCGGCTGACCGCTCGCCGTGTCCGCCGTTGGCGTCGCCGTGTCTGCGGTTCGGTCGGTGTTTCGGCAATTCGTCAATGACGCGCCTCGCGGTCGAGGATCTTCTGCAGGGCCGTGATCAGAGCGGTTCGCTCGTGGGCCGTCAGCGGTTCGACGAGCTCGTTCTGGGTGACGGTCAGCCGGGCGTGGATCTGGTCGAGCCTCTCCCGGCCTTGCGTGGTTATCCGGACGAGTTTGCGCCTCGGATCGGCTGGGTCAGGGCGGCGTCGCAGGCACCGCTGCTCTTCCAGTTCCAGGACCCGTTGGGCGACGTCCTTCCGGTCCATGTGCAGGTGGTTGCCGATCTCGGCCTGGCTGCAGGGCCCGAACTCCTCGACGGCGCAGAGGATCGCGTAGTGGTAGCGGCCGGCTCCGAGTGAGTCGAAGACCTCGCGACTGCGACGGCCGGCGATCGCCGCGACCTGGGTGAGCAGCCAGCTGGGCGTCTCCAGGAGTCGCTGGGGTGGACGATCGGACATGCATCTCCTTGCGTTGGTGACACCAACGATATAACTTGCGTTGGTGACACCAACTATAGGAGACAGTGTGAGCGGGAAACCACGATCGTGGCTGGTTCTCGGCGCCGTGGTGACAGGACAGCTGATGGTCGGGGTCGACGCGACCATCCTGGCCCTTGCCGTCCCCGGGATGGCCGCCGATCTTCACCTGAGTTCGCAGGCGGTGGCCTGGGTGATGGCCGGGTATGTCCTGGCAGCCGGGTCCCTGATGATCGCCGGAGGACGGGTCGCCCAGGCGGCCGGGTACAAGCGCGTGATGACGCTGGGGCTGGTCACCTTCGGCCTCGCCTCGGCGGTCGGAGGCGCTGCTGATTCTGCCTGGGTGCTGATCGGTGCCCGGGGCGCCCAGGGGGTCGGCGCGGCGGCGATGACGCCGGCCGCGATGGCGCGGCTCTCGGCGGCGTTTCCCGGCGAAGGGCGCGACCGGGCGTACGGCATCTTCGGGATGATCATGGGGAGCGGAACGGCCATCGGACTGCTGCTCGGAGGTATGCTGACCCAGCTGTCGGGCTGGCGGGCCTGCATGTACGTCAACGTCGCGTTCGTCGCGGTCGCACTGATCCTCTCGGCCCTCGCCGGAGACCGAGTTGAGCGGTCACCCGGACATGGCCGCGGCTCTTGGCGCGGTCTTCTCCTGGCTGTGGGGGCCGCGCTGGTCATCCATGCGCTCACAGTCGTGGCCAGTCCCGGGCAGGCAACAGCATTCGGGGTCGCTGGTGTCCTGGTACTCGTGGGGTTTGCCATCTCCGACCGGCGCGCGGTCACCCCGTTGATACCGACCGAGCTTTTCGGCGACGCGACCAGGCGGGTCGCTTATCTCGGGCTCTTCCTCTGGGGTGTTGCGACGATTGCCACGTTCATGGCGGCGAGCAGTTCGCTTCAACAGGTGCATCAACTCTCGCCGCTGGCGACCGGTGTCGTGTTCTTGATCTACCCGGCCGCGATCCAGCTGGGGCTGTTCTTCTCCCGCCGATCCGGCGCCACACCTCCGGCCCGGTCGATCGCTGCCGGACTCGCGGTGATCTGCACTGGCCAGATCGTCTTCGCGATCGCGCCGACCGGCCTCGCCACAGTTGTCATCACCTTGGGGATCATGGGGCTGGGGACCTCGCAGGTCATGCCGAACGCCAACAGTGCGATGAACCGGGACGCCGGACCCCACGCGGGAGTCGCCGGAGCCGTCGGGACCACCCTGCAACAACTGGGAGCAAGTGTTGGCCTTGCCCTTCCCGTGACCCTGACCGCCATGACCGCGCACGCACCCGGCATCGCCCCCGGCGTCACCGCGCTCGCGTTGATGATCGGCTCGGGGCTCGCCCTGCGTCAGACGCGATCGACCACCACACCCTCATCGCACGCGGCCGCGGTACGAGAATCCTGACCCGGAGCACGGCCGGGGGAGTTGCCGCCCCCGGAATGGCCACTCACCGGCCGGCCTCCGCCGGTACCACCGCCACATCCAGCCCATGCGTTGCAGCCGGGGTGCCGGTGAGCTGCCGAGCCTCCTCCTGCGGCAGCTCCGCCGTGCGCACCGGCTCGCCGTCCACGAGCAACGGCATCCGCGCCGGACCGGCCGCGACGTAGGCGAGCACCCCGTCCGGCACGGTCCCGTCGTCCAGCCGGACGGTGCCATGCGGCAGCCGGGCCAGGTCGTAGCGCACGCCGCGGCCCTCGCACACGTCGAGCACGGCCAGTTGCTCCGGCGTCGCGAACCACACCGCGTGCCACTCGGTGAGACCGGGAGCGGAAGCCAGGGTCGCCGGCCGCTGCCCGTCCCGGGCCCGCACGCCCGCCGCCCACACCGCCGCGACGTCCCGGCACTCGGCCCGCGCCACCACCACTGGCCCGCGCAGGCCGAGTTCCTCGCGCAGCCACGTGATCTTCGACGGGCAGGCGTTGGACCCGTAGGCCAGCACCGGAATCCGGTCGGTGCGCCAGCCGTCCGGCGCGGCCCCGAGCGCGTGGCCGGCGCCGTCGTGGTGCACGTACGAGCAGTCCGGTCGCGCGCCCGGGTACGGGTCGGCGGGGAATTCCGCGTCGGTGAACAGCAATGCGTCAGTCGAAGGTGACCACGCTGCGCAGCACGTCCCCGGTGTGCATCCGCTCGAACGCGTGCTCCACGTCGGTCACGCCGATGCGCTCGGTGACGAACTTGTCGAGCGGCAACCGTCCCTGCAGGTACAGGTCCACGAGCATCGGGAAATCGCGGGACGGCAGGCAGTCGCCGTACCACGACGACTTCAGCGACCCACCGTGCGAGAAGAAGTCGATCAGCGGCATGTCGTCAAGCCGCATGTCCGGCGTCGGCACGCCGACCAACACCACCGTGCCCGCCAGATCGCGCGAATAGAACGCCTGCTTCCACGTCTCCGGCCTGCCGACCGCGTCGATCACCACGTCGGCGCCGAAGGACCCCGTCAGATCCCGGATGGCCTCGACGATCTCGTCGTGGCTCTTGCCGCGCGCGTTGAGCGTCGCCGTGGCGCCGAAGTCCTTCGCCCACTCCAGCTTCCGGTCGTCCATGTCCACGGCGATGATCGTGGTGGCGCCGGCGAGCCGGGCGCCGGCGATCGCGGCATCACCCACGCCGCCGCAGCCGATCACGGCCACCGAGTCGCCCCGGGTCACCGCACCCGTGTTGATCGCGGCACCGATCCCGGCCATCACACCGCAGCCGAGCAGACCGGCGACCGCGGGCTCGGCCTCCGGATTGACCTTCGTGCACTGTCCGCTGTGGACAAGGGTCTTCTCCAGGAACGCGCCGATGCCCAGCGCCGGACTGAGCGGGGTCCCGTCGGCCAGCGTCATCGGCTGCGCGGCGTTGAACGTGGAGAAGCAGTACCACGGCTTGCCACGCTTGCAGGCGCGGCAGGTGCCGCACACCGCGCGCCAGTTGAGGATCACGTAGTCACCGGGAGCCACGTCGGTGACGCCCTCACCGACCGCCTCGACGTAGCCGGCGGCCTCGTGGCCGAGCAGGAACGGGTACTCGTCGTTGATCCCGCCCTCGCGGTAATGCAGGTCGGTGTGGCACACCCCGCATGCCTTCACCGACACGACCGCCTCGCCGGGGCCCGGGTCCGGCACCAGCACGGTCTCCAGGGTCACCGGTTCACCCTTGGCGCGGGACACCACGCCTTGCACCTCGTACGGCATGTCGCTGTCGTCCTTTCGGCCGTCGTCTCTAGCCGCAGCTTGCCACGATTGCCACGGTGGCCGCGAGGTCGAGTGATTCAGGGCTTGATCACATACACGATGCCACCCGGCCCGCTCGCGACGTTGCCCTGCGCGTCATGGCGTTTGGTGCGCTGCCAGATCGTCTCGAACTGCTCCCGCGGGTAGACGTTTCGGACACCCTCCGTGGTGTCCGAGGCGGGGTCGTTGACGATCACGTCGCCGTCCTCGGTGAAGCCGATGACCACCATGATGTGCCCGGCTGTGCCGTAGCCCGCGCCGTCGAGCTCCTCGGCGAGGAACGACTGCGACGTGATGACCGGTACGCCCCTGGCGATGTAGTCCTCCAGCTCGGCCAGCGAATGCAGCCGCGTGATGTGGCCGCGCAGGCCGTAGTGCGCGGCATAGGCCGTGTTGAACGGCCAGTTGCCGGTGCCCTCGTAGGAGTAGTCGTAGGTGTGCCGCGCGGCGTGGGCGACCGCCGGGTCGGGGTAGCCGGCCGGCAGCCAGGAGAGCTCGTCGGCGCTCGGTCCCCGGCCCCAGTACTCCAGGACCATCGCGGTCGAGGTGGGGCTGCACCAGTTCTCGCCACCACCGCCGTACTCGGGGTAGTGGCCGCGGTGGACGTTCTGCGCGTACCGCGGCACGTCGAGCTCGATGCCCGCCGCCTTGCCGGGCGGGGAGATGGGCACCTCGAACCGTTCGGGCACGTACGACGTCATGGCGCCGGCCTGGCGCAGCACCGGCGTCGCGTCGCTGCCCCGCGCGCGGTAGAGGGTGACCCGCAGCTGATACGCCGCGAACCGCACGCCGGGCTTGGCGACAAGTGTGTCGACATTGACGCTCGCGTGGTCGTCGTCCTGCCCGGCCACCGTGGTGCGGCGGATGTCGCCGTCCCCGTGAGCCCATTTGCCCAGGACGTACCACGCGGTGTCCGTGCCATCCGCCGTGCGTGCCTTCGCCTCCACCTCCAGCCACGTGCCGTCCGGGGTCGCGGCGTTCCACGACGCCACGAGCTCACTCGCGCCGAACCCGGGCTTGTGCAGCGGGGACGTCCACCGGCCGTACTCGTAGCCGTCCCGCGTCCCGGCGGGCTCGCTGATCCGCAGGCCGTCCTGGCCGGGGCGGACGCCCGTGAGCTCCCCGCGCGCGAACTCCCGCGCGGCGCTCCAGCTGTGGTAGTCGATGTCCTCGTCCTCCCGCGTGTCCACGCTCGCCGTCGCCGTCGGCTGGATGATCGCCGAAGCCACGACGGCTGCCAGCAGCACCGTTCGGAGTCGTCCGCGCATGGCGAGCAATTTTCGCCGTCACCCGGGTGTCTGTAAACAGCTTTCGGCCGTTCAGACCACGGCTTGAGTCTGGGTCACTTTCGCGGCCAGCCCGCCCGCGTCATCGTGGATCTCGGTCTCGACGACGATGATCCGCCGCCCCGCGTGCAGGATCCGGGCCGTTGCGGTGGCGTGGCCCTCGCGGATCGGCCGCAGGAAGCTCGTCCGTGACTCGACGGTCGTGGTGCCCGAGGCGCCGTCGGGCAGGTTGAGGTAGGCGCACACGGCCGCGGTGGAGTCGGCCAGCGACATCAGCACGCCGCCGTGCAGGGTGTTGCCGAGCGTGCACAGTGACGGGTCGAACGCGATCCGGCTGCGCACGATCTCGCGGCGGTGTTCGAGCACCTCTATGCCGAGTCGCTCGGTGAACGGCATGGTGCGGTGGAAAAGTGTGGTCCCCTCGGTGTCCATGCGCCCGACTCTGCCCTGCGCGCCTGCCCCGTGTCGATGACCCGGGAGGTAAGGACCGATCATTCATCGGGGCGCGGGCCGTCCTCTTCGGACTTCCCGGCATGGTCGGAACACGCCACGGGCACGCGCCCCCGACCGCGGCGACGCGTGCCCGTGACTTCGGCGTAGGAAACCGGCGTCAGAAGTGGCTGATGTCGAGCTTGCCCTCGGCATGGGCGGCGCGCAGCCGCTTCTTGTCGAACTTGCCGACGCTCGTCTTCGGGACCTCCGGCACGAACGTCCAGTACTCCGGCAGCTGCCACTTGGCGACCTTGTCCCGGAGGAACTCGCGCAGCTCCTCCGCGGTCACCTGCTCGCCCTCCTTGACGACCACGGCGACCAGCGGCCGTTCGTCCCACTTCTCGTCCGGCACGCCGACCACGGCCGCCTCGGCGACGGCCGGGTGCCCCATCACCTGGTTCTCCAGGTCGACCGAGGAGATCCACTCGCCGCCGGACTTGATGACGTCCTTCGCGCGGTCGGTGAGCGTCAGGTAGCCGTTCGGCGTGATCTTGCCGACGTCGCCGGTGCGCAGCCACCCGTCGTGGAACTTGTCGGGGTCGACACCGCCGTGGTAGCCGCCCGCGATCCAGGGTCCGGCCACCTCGAGCTCGCCGACGCTCTCGCCGTCCCACGGCACCTCGTTGCCGTCGTCGTCGATGAGCCGTGCGCGCACCGACGCCGGGAACCGGCCCTGGGTGTAGCGGTACTTCCACGCCTCCTCGCCGCTGGTGCCCGCAGGCGGCCGCGCCACGCTGCCGAGCGGCGAGGTCTCGGTCATGCCCCACGCGTGCAGCACCGGAACGCCGTAGCGCTCCTCGAAGGCGTGCATCATCGCGGGCGGCGCCGCGGAGCCACCCACCACGACCTCCCGCAGGTGGCTGATGTCCTGCGGGTTGGCGTCGAGGTACTGGAGCAGTCCCTGCCAGATGGTCGGGACCGCCGCGGCGTGGGTCGGCTTCTCGGCCGCGAGGATCTGCGCGATCGGCTCCGGCTGCAGGAACCGGTCGGGCATCACCATCGACGCACCCGCCATGAACGCCGCGTACGGCACGCCCCACGACATCGCGTGGAACTGCGGCACGATCACCAGCGCCTTGTCCGACTCGTCGAGCCGCATGCCGTCGCTCATGCACACCTGCATGGAGTGCAGCCAGATCGAGCGGTGCGAGTAGACGACACCCTTCGGGTCACCGGTCGTGCCGGACGTGTAACACATCGCGGCCGCCGACCGCTCGTCGATCTCCGGCCAGTCGAACTCCTCCGGCTGGCCGGCCAGCAGCTCGTCGTAGGAGTGCACCTGCACGCCGTCCGGCGCCTCCAGCGACGCGGCGTCGCCGTTGGCCACGATCACGTGCCGGACGGTCTTCAGCTGTGGCAGCTGCTTGGCGAACAGCGGGATCAGCGTGCCGTCGACGATGACGACGTGGTCCTCGGCGTGGTTGGCCACGAACACCAGCTGCTCGGGGAAGAGCCGGATGTTGAGGGTGTGCAGCACCGCGCCCATCGCGGGGATCGCGAGGTAGGCCTCCACGTGCTCGGCGTTGTTCCACATGAACGTGCCGACGCGCTGGTCGCCGGTCACACCGAGGCCGCGCAGCGCGTTCGCCAGCTGGGCGGCGCGCTTGCCGACCTGGGCGTAGGTCGCCCGCCGGGCGCCCGAGCCGGTCCAGGTGACGACCTCGCTATCGGCGTGCAGGGTGGAGCCGTGCCGCAGCAGGTGGGCGAGAGAAAGCTGTCCGTCCTGCATCGTGCTCAACATTGAGTCTCCCGCGGGGTTTCGAACTGTGAACTGGGTTACGCGATGTGGGTTACGGGCGAGCCTAATGCGCGTCGGGTGTGGTGCACATGTGCTGTCTGCACAACTGTTACCGACCGGTATTGGGCCTTGTTCGCACCGGCCGCGGGCGCTGACCAGCATGCCTCGGTCGGGGGGACATCGCGTGTCGATTTCGCGGGATCGGTGGTCTTGGCGTTTACTGGGGCCCGTGGTAAGAGACGGCCTGGCCAGCGCTTGCTCGGGCAAGCACCTGGGCATCCGGGTTGTCGCCGCTGCACACGCGGCACCCGAGAAGAAAGGAAAGGTACGTTGGCTCTGCCTACGTTGACTCCGGAACAGCGGGCGGAAGCCCTGGCCAAGGCGGCCGAGGCTCGCAAGGCGCGCTCGGAGCTGCTCGCGTCCATCAAGTCGGGCAAGGAGAGCATCGACTCGGTGCTCAACCGCGCCAAGGAAGACAAGACGGTCGGCAAGACCAAGGTGACTCAGCTGCTCAAGGCCGTCCCCGGGCTCGGTGCCGTCAAGGTCGCCGCGCTGCTGGAGCAGACGGGTATCGACCCCGACCGGCGGGCCGCCGGCCTCGGCGAGCGGCAGCGCGAAGCGCTCATCAACGCGCTCAAGTGACGTGAGCCTCGTGGGTGGCTAGCCGCCCTCGTGGCCGGCCGGCCACCCACGGGGAAACCCCATGGCCCGGGCCAGCGTCGCGAACTTGGCCGACGTCTCGGCCAGTTCCGCGTCCGGATCGGACTCCGGCACGATCCCGCCGCCCGCGTAGAGCCGCAGCGACCGCTGCGCCACCTCGGCGCAGCGGATCGACACTGCCCACTCTCCGTCGCCCTCGGCGTCCACCCAGCCGACCGCGCCCGCGTAGTAGCCGCGCTCGAACGGCTCGAGTTCCCCCGCCAGTTGCCTGGCCGACTCGGTCGGCGTGCCGCAGATGGCCGGAGTGGGATGCAGCGCCGCCGCCAGCCGCAACGCGGTGACGTCCCGGTCGGCGAGCTCGCCCCGGATCGTGGTGCCGAGGTGCCACATCGTGGGTGTCGAGACCAGTTCGGGCACGCTCGGCACGTCCAGCGTCCGGCAGAACGGCCGCAGCGCCTCCGCGACGGCCTCGGTGAGCACGGCGTGCTCGATGTGGTCCTTGCGCGAGGCCAGTAGCGCCTTGCCGTTCTCGGTGTCGGTCACCGGGTCGGGTGAGCGCGGCATCGACCCGGCATGCGGGTGCGAAACCACCCGCGTGCCTCGCCGGGACAGCAGCAGTTCGGGGCTCGCCCCGACGAGCGTGCGGCCACCCGGCAGGCCCGCGCCGAACGTGTACCCGCGCCGGTTGTCCTTGACGAGATTGCACAGGATCGCCTCCGGCGACACCGGCTCGGCGAACTCCACATCGAGCGCCCGGGCGAGTACCACCTTGCGCAGGTTGCGGGCCCGCAGCTCGGTGACGGCCCTGGCGACGGCGGCCGCGTGCCGGCGCCCGTCCGGGAGCGAGCGCACGCGGACGGGGGTGCCGACGTCGCGGCGCGGCAGCCGGTTCACCCCGGGGTGCGCGGGCCCGGCGAACCGCACCGTCTCCGGCAGCACGAGGCGGCCCGGAGTGGCATCCGGTTCGGCGCTGGTGAAGGGCAGCACGCCCACGGCGACCGGCGCCGCGGCGGTGGGCAGGACGGTGCGCACCCGCTCGGCCAGCGCCACCTCGTCGGTGCCGGTGAGCTCCGCTGCCACCCCCGCGGCGTGGAGCGTGGTCTCGGCGGTCGCGAAGAAGAAGTCCCCGCGCACGTATTCCTCGACCAGTCGCGCTGCGTCCATCCCTCTATTGTCCGGTCGCCGCCGGGGCGGCACCCCACCAGCGCTGCGTGAGGTGCACCTCGTCGGCGGTGAGCACCGCGACGGCCGCGTGGTAGCCCTCGCCCGGGTCGAGCTCGGCCAGCCGCGTGCGCTCCGGCGTCAGCGCCGGGTCCTCGGACGCCGCCAGCCGGGGGCGCTCGTCCGGCGCGGAGAGCGTGAGGCTCCGCAGCGGGATGCGCAGCCCGCGGCCGGTGGCCTTCATCAAGGCCTCCTTGCCGGTCCAGTACCGGAAGAACGCCTCGGAGCGCTCCGCGGCGGAAAGCCCCTCGAGGGCGGCGCGCTCGGCGGGGTTGAGCGCGTACTCCAGCATCGAGTCGTCGGCGCGCCTGCCGGTCGACTCGACGTCCAGGCCGAGATCGACGCCGTCGGCCAGCGCGATCCCGACGCGCTCGCCCGCGTGGGAGATCGACAGTTTCAGAGCGGCACCCGGGATCCGGGGCGGTCCGTGCTGCTTGCCGCAGTCCTCGCACGTCGCGTCGAAGACGATGTCGGCCGGGTCCGCGCCGAGGTGTTCCGCGGCGAGGGTCCTGGCCAGCACCCGGCCGGTGACGAAGCGCCTGCGGTCGTCCTCCCGTCGGTACGCCGCGTGCCGTTCGCGCTCGGCATCGGTCAGCAGGGGCAGGTACTCGCCAGGGTCGGCGACAGGGGTGGCCCACCACACCGCGCACTCGATCACGTTTCGAACCTACGGCGTGCCGGTGGCCTGTCACCAGGTGCCCGGGTGCGTTACGGTGGCCACTAAGCGAATGCTTAGTAGTCGAGGGAGTCTGCGGGCATGGATTTCAGCCTGAGCGTGGAAGAGCGCGAGATCCGGGACTGGGTGCGCACCTTCGTGCAGCGCGAGCTCGTCCCACGCGAGCAGGAGGTGCTGCGCCGCGAGCGCGCGGGCGAGCCCGGCCTGCGGGCCGACGAGCTGGAGGAACTGCAGCTCAAGGCCCGCGAGTCCGGCTTCTGGGGGGTACAGACCCCCGAGGAGTACGGCGGCATGGGGCTCTCGGCGGTCATGACGGCGCTGCTCGAGGCGGAACTGGGCCGCACGTTCGTGCCGTTCCGCTTCGGCGGCTCGGCCGACAACATCCTGTTCCACGCCAACGACGAGCAGAAGGAGCGCTACCTGCTGCCCACCATCGAGGGCAAGCGCAAGTCGTGCTTCGCGATCACCGAGCCGGGCGCCGGATCCGACGCCAAGGCCATCCGGACCACCGCCCGCAAGGACGGCGCCGACTGGATCATCAACGGCGAGAAGACGTTCATCACCGGCGGGAACGAGGCCGACTTCGTCATGGTGTTCGCCGTCACCGACCCCGAGAAGGGGGCCAACGGTGGCGTGACGTGCTTCCTCGTCGATCGCGACATGGGCTGGCGCTCGGAGTACATCGACACGATGGGCGAATGGGGCCCGGCCTCACTGATCTTCGAGGACGTGCGCGTACCGGAGAGCCAGGTGCTCGGCGAGGTCGGCCAAGGCTTCACGCTGGCCATGCAGTGGATCGGGCGCGGGCGCTACCTGTTGCCCGCGCGGGCCATCGGATCATGTGAACGGCTGCTCTCGATGGCCATCGAGCACGCCAATACGCGCGAGACGTTCGGCGCGCCCATCGCCGAACGGCAGGCGATCCAGTGGATGATCGCCGACTCTGCCGTCGAGATCGAGGCGCTGCGCTGGCTGGTGCTCAACGCCGCCTGGCAGGTCGATTCCGGAATGGACTCGCGGCACGCGCAGTCGATGGCCAAGCTGTACGGCGGGATCAAGGCCAACGAGATCGTGGACCGCGTGCTGCAGATCCACGGTGGCATGGGTTACACCCGGGAGCTGCCGATCGAGCGGTGGTACCGCGAGCTGCGGCTGCTGCGGATCTACGAGGGCACCGACGAGATCCAGCGCCGGACCATCGCGCGGAACCTGCTGAAAGGCCACGTCAAGGTCGGCGCGGCCCTCGGCTGACGTGGTGGGGACGGTCCCGCTGTGGCGGCGCGCACGGCACCGCCACAGCGGGGTCGCCCGTCAGGACTTGTTCGGCTCGCCGCGCTCCTTCAGAGCCAGGGGCACGCCGGCGAGGTCCTCCTCGTTGCACAGGATCTTCAGGTTGTAGTACGGGAACCCGTCCCGGTCGTCGTAGTCGAGGTGGACGGCGACCACGTCCACCGCCTCGCCCAGCCACTGCTGAGCCTGCCGGAGCCAGTCGGCACACCGGTCGAGCGCGGCAGGGAGATCGTCGTCGCGGAACTCGACGGGCCGATAAGGCACATCCTGAATCTGGTCTCGCGGGTCGGAAGGCGTCGGAAGCCCCGGAGCGAGACCCGCGTCGTTGAGTTCCAGCTGGATTGTTTCCTCACTCACCCCACGAGCGTCCCTCAGTGGCGGCTCCGGGGCAAGCGTGGGGGGTCCGAGGAGTTCGGCAGACCACATCATCGTCGCATGTCGGGAACGCCCAGCGCACGGTGTGCGAGCTGGACGTAATGCGCCGCGAGCTGCTCCAGCGTCAGTGGGCCACGAGGTGAATACCACCTGGCCACGCCGTTGCACATCTCCAGCAGGGCGATCCTGGTCGCGGCGGGCTGGGTGGTGGCGAACACACCGCTGCGCAGGCCGTCGTCGATGGCGTCCGACCACAGCTGCTCGTAGGTGTCCCGCACGTCGACGACCGCCCGCCGCGCTCTCGGCGAGAGCACGTCGACATGGTTGTCCACCACCCGGGTCTCGTTCGGCTGCCGGGCGTGGGTGGTCACATGCAGGGTGACGAGCCTGCCGATGCGCTCGACGGGGTCGTCGACGCCGTCGAGCTCGCGGGCGGCGGCGTCGAGCAGGCGTTGCAGGCAGTCGAGCATGATCTCGGCGAGCAGCTGCTCCTTCGTGCCCATGTAGTGGTACAGACTGGCCGAGGAGAGCTTCGCGGCCTGCGCCAGATCGCGGATGCCGGTGCCGTGGAAGCCCTTGGTGGCGAACAATTTGACGGCAGCGCGGCGCACCCGCTCCCGGCTGGTCAGAGCCATGTGGCCGCTCGCAGGTCGTACGATCCCGCGCGCAGGTCGCCCGCCTTGCGCAGTTCACCCTTGGCCACCCGCTCGGACGGCGTCATCGGCAGCGAGTCCACAAAGGTCCAGAAGCGGGGAACTTTGAAGTAGGCGAGCTTGCTCGCGCAGAACTCGGCCAGCTCCTCGGGCGAGGCGTCCGCACCGTCCTCGAGCACGACGTAGGCCTTCACCTCCTCGCCACGGAGTAGATCCGGGACCGCCAGCACCGCCGCCGCCCGCACGCCGGCGTGCAGCTGGAGGACCCGCTCGACCTCGTCGGCGGAGATGTTCTCGCCGCTGCGCCGGATCATGTCCTTGGTGCGGCCGACGTAGAACACGCGCCCCTCGGCGTCCATGCGCGCCAGGTCGCCGGTGTGGAACCAGCCGCCGCGGAACGCGCGCGCGGTGGCCTGGGGGTCGTCGTGGTAGCCGTGCATGAGGCCGATGCCACGGATGAGCAGCTCGCCCGTCTCGCCGCGCGGCACGGGCCTGTCGTGCTCGTCGGCGATCATCACCTCGCGGTGCGGGGCCGGCCTGCCGAGACACCCGGTGCCCACCAGCGCGTCGTGGTCGTCGGGGTACATGCGGATGTCGCCGCCGGTCTCGGTCATCCCGAACGCCTCGTACCACGGCGCTCCCCATCGGCGTTCGAGCTCGGCGTGCAGATCCGGCGGGATGGCGGAGGCGGTGACGGCGCGGACGCGGTGGTCGCGGTCGGCCGATGATTCCGGCATCCGCAGCAGCAGCGTCGGCATGAGCCCGAGGCAGTAGAACCACGTGACGCCGTGCTCGCGGACCTTCTGCCAGAACGTCGAGGGGTGGAACCGGTCGAGCACCACGAGGGTCGCGCCGGAACGGAGTCCCAACGCGACATTCCACTGTGGATCGATGTAGTGGAACGGTTGTGCCGTCAGCATGACGTCGGTGTCGGTGACCGCCGGGAACGCCGTGGCGAGGTCGTCGGCCAGGGTGGTCCAGTACCGGTGGGGGAGCACGCAGCCCTTCGGCGCTCCCGTCGTGCCGGATGTGTACTGGATGTTGGTGGGCAGTTCGGGCGTGGGCGTGAACGCCGGCGGGTCCCCGGCGGG
This sequence comes from Prauserella oleivorans, assembly GCF_042685745.1. Lineage (NCBI taxonomy): Bacteria > Bacillati > Actinomycetota > Actinomycetes > Pseudonocardiales > Pseudonocardiaceae > Prauserella > Prauserella oleivorans. The sequence goes on from NZ_JBHUNT010000001.1 coordinate 1,696,310, forward strand.
CCGCAGGTCGTCGAGGGTGAGCACGCGCTCCACGGACGTGCGCGGGGCGATGGTGCGCAGCAGGTCCGCGAACTCCGGCGTGGTGACGGCGAGCGTCGCGCCGGAGTGCCCGAGCACGTGGGCGCCGTCCAGCTCGCGGTAGCCGGTGTTCACGGGCACCAGCACGGCACCGATCCGCGCCAGCGCCAGCCACAGCAGCGGGAACTCGGGCTGGTTGCGCAGCATGACGCCCACCCGGTCGCCCGGTCCGGCGCCGTGCGCGGCCAGCGCGGACGCCAGCTCGCGGCTGCGCCGGTCCACGTCGGCGAAGGTCAGCCGCTCGCCGGTGGCGTCGAAGATCCACGCGAGCTTGTCCGGCCGGCGGCGGGCGGCGGTGGTGACCAGTTCGACGAGGTCCTGCGTGCTCATCGCGACCGGAACTCCTCGCTGCTGCGCGCCACCTCCGTCGAATGTTCCGTCAGCAGGGCGTGGGCGACCTCGACCTCGAGGGCCGTGTCGAGCGCGCTGTCGATGCCCTGGTCCAGGGCACGCTTGGCGAGGGTGACGGAGGCGGCGGGCTTGGCGGCGAGCGCCGTGGCCAGCCCGGTGACGCGCTCGACGAGCTCCTCCCGCGGCACGACGGTGTTGACCAGGCCGATGCTCGCGGCCGTGGGGGCGTCGATGTGCTCGCCCAGCAGCACCAGCTCCTTGGCCTTGAGCGGACCGACCAGCAGCGGGAGCAGCCGCGACGCCGCGCCCGTGACACTCAGCCCCAGGCCGGCCTCGGGGAAGGCGAACACGGCGTCGTCGGCGGCGACGACGAGGTCGCAGCCGAGTGCGAACTCGGCGCCCGCGCCGATGGCGTAGCCGTGCACGGCCGCGATCACCGGCTGTGGAAGGGCCCGCAGCCGGCGCGTGACGTCCTGCAGCCGTTCCAGCCGGGCGCGCGAGTCGCCCGTGGGCGGTGGTGCCTTGAGGTCGTGCCCCGCGCAGAAGGCACGACCCCGGCCCGCGAGCACCACGGCGCGCACGGTGTCGTCCGCGGCGATCCGGCCGAGCGCGCCGAGCAGGTCATCCACCAGCTCGGGGGAGACGGCGTTGAGCCGCTCCGGGCGGCGCAGCCACACGAACGCGACCGCGTCGGACACGGTGAGTTCCACGGTCCCCATGCCGGGCAGCGTATCCGAACCGATCGATCGATCGATAGCCCGCGCGCTGGACGCGGCCCGCGCCGCTGTGCTGAACTCCACCCATGCCCGTACGTGACGCCGTCGCCTCGGACGTCGAGGAGATCTGTTCTCTCATCGAGGAACACGCCCGCTACGAGGGCAACCACGACCTGGTGCTCGACCGCGCCGAGCTCCGCCGGTACCTCTTCGGTCCGCAACCGAAGGCATGGGTGCTGATCGCCGAGGTCGACGGCCGGGTCGCCGGGATGGCGTTGTGCACGTGGACGTTCCCGAGCTGGGACGCCCGGCCCGGCATCTTCCTCGACGACCTGTTCGTGCGGCCGGCCTACCGCAGACACGGCCTCGGCAAGGCCCTGATGGACGAGCTGGCCGCGCGCACGAGTGGCCGGGTCGAGTGGGAGATGCAGGAGGGCAACGAGCGCGCCGAGGCGTTCTACGCCCACCTCGGGGCGAAGCCCGTGGAGGGCTGGATCCGCTACCGCTGGCGCCCCCACGACGGATGATGATCGCTCCGGACGACGCCGTATCGTAGTGGTATGTCTGACGGCTCCACCCGGCGATCGTCCTCGATCGAGGACTACATGCGGGCCATCTACGGCCTGTTCGAGCGCGGTGAGCCGGTCACGAACACGTCGCTGGCCGGCCGGCTCGAGGTGAGCCCGTCGTCGGCATCGGGCATGGTCACCAAACTCGCCCAGCAGGGCCTCGTGGAACACGTGCCCTACCGCGGCATCGCGCTCACCCCGGAGGGCCTGCAGCTGGCCCGTGCGGTGCTGCGCAGGCACCGGCTCATCGAGTCGTACCTCGTGTCCGAGCTCGGCTACACGTGGGACGAGGTGCACCCCGAGGCCGACCTGCTCGAGCACGTGATGTCCGACCGGCTCGTCGAACGGATCGCCGCCAAGCTGGGCAACCCCGTGCGCGACCCGCACGGCGACCCGATCCCCGCAGCGGACGGCAGCGTGGAGGAGTTGTCGACCCGATTGCTCGACGAGTTGCCGCCCGGGGCGGTCGGCGAGATCGTCCGCGTCTGGGACACCGATCCGGAGTTGCTGCGCTACCTCGCGGAGCGCGCGATCACCATCGGTGACCGCATCGAGGTGGTGGAGCGCCAGCCGTTCGGCGGCCCGGTGGTGGTGAAGGTGGGCCCACCCTCCGACGCGGCGACGCACGCACTCGGCACCGAGATCGCGCAAGCGCTTTCGGTCGCGCTGCGCTGAGGCTCTCGCTGCCCCTCGTCGTCGATCACTGACGCCCTGAAACCGGGACTTTCGCCCCTTACCGGTCCTGTCGCCACGCTTCTACGGTTTGGCCCGTTCCTCGACGAGCGGAGCGACGATGACCGGTCAGCGAACACCCCAGATGGAGCGGGGCCGGATTGCGCCACGGGAGCTCGACTCGCTGCTGGCGACCGGGCCTTTCTCCGTGGCGCTGCGAGCCGCCATTAGGGCGCGGGGCCTCGGACTCGAACGGATCCAGTACCGGCTCAAGCGCAGAGGGGTTCCCGTGAGCCTGGCGACGTTGAGCCACTGGCAGTCGGGCCGCTGCCGCCCGGAGCGCCCGGGATCCCTGGCCGCACTCCGGTACCTCGAGGAGGTCCTGGAGGTGCCGGACGGTGCGCTGCTCCGGCTACTCGCCCTGGAAGACCGCCGTCAGGGCGTCGCGCACGCGAGCCAGTGAGGCGCGGATCCACGGCAACGCCACCGGGTCCGCGCTCGTGAGCGCGCAGGACCGCTGCTCGGTGTCCTCGCCGTAGAGCAGGCTCGTGGCGACGCGGAAGCGCAATGCCGAGGGGTCGTCCCCGAACGCCGCACCCGCCAGCACGCCGATGCCGTGCCGGTCGAGCAGGTGGCCGGCGAGCTCGGCTCCGGTGGCGAATCCGTGGGCGCGCAGCGGTTCGAGGTCGGGATAGAGGTAGAAGCCCGCCCGCGGTGGCCTGCAGTGCGCCCCGGCGGCGGTGAACGTCTCGTGCATCGCGCACGCGACGGCGCCATGCAGCCGACGGCTCGCGGCGATGTGGTCGCGGACCTCCGGTGGCTCGTCCAGCACGTACGCGGCGACCTCCTGCATGGGCGCGGGCAGGCTCGACCAGACCTCGCTGGCCACGCCGATCACGGCCGCGCGGATGTCGGGCCGCGGGATGCGGGCGAAGCCGATGCGGTAGCCGCCGAGTGCCATGCTCTTGCTGAGTCCCGCCGTGACGATCGTCCGTTCCGGCAGGTGGTGGGCGGGGCTGTGCACGGTGGCCGGGCGCGGGCCGCTCGCGGAGTGGACGAGGTCGCGGTAGATCTCGTCGGAGACCACCGTGAGCCTGTGGGCGTCCGCGACGGCGCACACCTGCGCGACCAGGTCCGCGTCGGCGAGCGTGCCGGTCGGGTTGTCGGGCAGCGTCAGGATCAGCACGCCGGGCTCGGCGCCGTCCCGCCGTGCGCGCGTGAGGGCGTCGTCGAGCAGCGCCGGGTCGGGGACGCCGCCCGCCTGCTGCGGGATGGGCACGCCGAGCACGCGCTTGCCGGTGAGGGCGGCCTGCGCGGCGTAGCTGACCCAGGACGGGCGCGGCAGCACGAGGTCACCGGGCAGCACGGCCAGCAGCGCGTACAGGAGCGCCTTGCTGCCGGGTGCGAGCACGACGTCGGCCGGCTCGGTCGGCAGCCCGCGCCTGGTGAGGTACCCGGCGGCGGCGTGCCGCGCCTGCGGCGAGCCGGCCACGGCGCCGTACTCGTTGCGCCCGGCTGCCCCGGCGAGGACCTCGGTGACCTGGGCCAACACCGGCAGGCCCGCTTCCCCGAAGCCGAGGTGCACGACGTCCTCGCCTGCCGCCCGCCGGGCACGGACGCGTTCGTCGAGTGCCAGCGTCGCGGAGTGCTGTACCACTGCGGAGTCCCGCGGCATCGGATGCCTCCTTGTCTTGCATTCAGGATAGCCGGTGCAATGTTCATTGCGGTCGTTCGGTGGTGGGACGGGCGCCGGGCGAGCGCGGGCTCGCTTGGTGTGCGCCGTTCCCGTCACCGTGTGCGCCGTTCCGGCAGCCGTGTGCGCCGTTCCGGTCGCCGTGCGGGTGCCGAGCCGCGGCCGGCACGCACTCGGTCAGACACGTGCCACGCCGGCGAAGCGCCTCCGCACGTCGGCGACCGACAGGCCGAAGTCGGCGAGGCTGTACCGGTGCGCGGGGCGGGTCGCGCCCGTGGTGCTCTCGGCGTGCAGCGCCCGCATGGCGGTGCGGGCTTCGTCGGAGAGCCGCAGCCCGAAATGCGTGTAGACGTCCTCGACGGTGCCGATCGGGTCGGTCACGAAGTCGTCGTAGCGGACGTCGAAGAAGCGGCCATGGTCGTGCCGGGCGCGCTCGGCGGTGAACGTCTCCAGCCCGCGCGCCCACAGCTCCAGCTGGTCGCGGCCGACCGTCGCGCCGGTGAACGTGTCCGACCAGCCCGCGCTCGCCTGCGCGTTCAGGCTGCACACCGAGGCGATCGCGACCTCCGGCGGCCGGTGCGTCTGGATCACCAGCGCATCCGGGTACACACGCAGCAGCGCGTCGAGCGCGAACAGGTGGCTCGGGTTCTTGAGCACCCAGCGGCGGTGGCCGTCCGGGAGTCCGATGAGCTGCAGGTTGCGCCGGTGTCGCCGGTACGCCGCTGTCCAGTCCTGTTCGGACAGCCATTCCGAGTAGGCCGGGATGTGCGCGAGGCACTCGAACGACACCGACCGCATCGACTGCCGCAGCAGCTGCCAGCATTCCTCCACCTGGTCGGCCGACATCGCGTGCACGCCCATGAACTCGGGGTGCTCCACGTGGTAACGCTCGTAGCCCGCCTGGATCCTCGCGTACACCGGATCGTCGGGCCACGTCTCGCGGGGCGGTCTTGGCTGCGGTACCTCGGTGAGCCACACCTCGAGCCCCTGGTGGGCCGGATCGGCGGTGAGCAGCCGGTGGAGCGCGGTGGTGCCGGTCCGCGGCAGTCCGGTGACGAAGATCGGCCGTTCGATCGCGACGTCCGCGTGTTCCGGGTGCCGTTTCCACGCGGCCTCGCTGAGGAGCCGGGCCACGAGCGCACCCCGGAGGAACGCGCGTTTCACCTTGCGTCCCAACGGCGTCAGCCCCGCCTGCCGGTGGTAGGAGTCGAGCAGCACGGCGAGCCCGTCGGTGTAGTCGTCGATGCCGAAGTCGTCGAGTCCGGTGACCCTGGTGGCCGACGCCTGCAGGTCCTCGATCGTGCCGACGGTCATGGTGGTCCCCTCAGTGGTGGTACTCGCCGCAGTTGACATCGAGGCACTGGCCGGTGATCGCCCGCGCGAGCGGCGAGGCCAGGAACACCACGGCGTCGGCGATCTCGTCGGGCTCGGGCAGCTTGCGCAGGTCGATCGCCGCGGCGGTCTCGTCGTACACCTGCTGTGGGTCGACGCCGCGTTTCCTGGCGAGGTAGCCGAAGTACCACTTGAGCGAGTCGCCCCAGATGTAGCCGGGCGCGACCGAGTTCACCCGCACGCCGGCCGGTCCCAGCTCCGTGGCCAGGCTCTGCGCGAGGGCGAGCAGGCTCGCTTTCGACATCTTGTACGCGCCGAACGTCCGCCGGGAATGCCGCAACACGGCGGAGTTGATCATCACGACCGATCCGCCGCCCTCCAGTTCGGGAACGAACAGGCGGGTGAGCCGCAACGCCGCCAGCACGTTGGTCTCGAACGCCGACCGCACGGCATCGATGTCCACAGTGGCCAGATCGGCGAGCGGCGGCATGGCGAAGGCGTTGTTGACGAGGGCGTCCACGTGGCCGAACGCCTCGATCGTCGTACGCACGAGCTGTCGCGCCGAATCGTCGTCGGTGATGTCGGTGGGCACGGTCACCGCCCGCCTGCCGAGTGCGGTGACCTCCTTCGCCACCTCGTCCAGCCGGCTCTCGGTGCGGGCGCCCAGCACCACATCGGCTCCCTCCCGCGCGCTGCGCACCGCGATCGCGCGGCCCAGCCCGGGGCCGACACCCGAGACCACCACCACCTTGCCGTCGAGCAGCATCAGCCGAGCATCCTCGTCGCCACGGCGGTCTGCCGCGCCGTGATGCGTCCCGCCCACTCGTCCCGCGTGATCCGGGCGTGGTCGTAGTACGGGAGCCGCCGCGGGAGTTCGTCGACCGGGACCACCTCGACCGTCGGGCCGTCCTCGGGCCCCAGGTCGCGGGACAGACGCTGCCAGCGGATCTGGACGTACCCGCGGTCGTGCCCGAGCCGTTCCAGCCAGTTGGCAACGCCGGGATCACGCTCGCTGACGACGAAGCGCAGTATCCCGTCCGGGTCCACTCTGGCCTGGTCGGCGGTGAGGCTGGTCTGGTGGTTGACGTAGTCGAGCGAGACGTACCACATGCTGCCGAGCTGGATCCCCTGATACGGCGCGTCCGACGCGGGCACGGTGATGACCATCGCCTCGTCGTCGGCGAGGTCGTAGTGCCCGGCGGAGGAGAACTGGGTCGCGAGGCCGCCCGGGGTCCGGCGTGGCTCGGTCATCGTGTTCACCGGCAGCCTCAGGTAGAACCACTCGGGGAAGGCGAGGAACGTCCGCAGCCTGCTGAGCAGGATCTTGCCCGCGACGCCGTACCGCTTGGCCACCGTGTCGCGGGCGAGCGGCGGTGGTGCGGCGCCGAGGTTGCCTGCGCGGTGGATGCGCAGGGTCCCCCGGTGTTCGCGGTGCCAGTCGCTGTAGACCTCGCGCACCACCAGCATCGCCGAGCCCTCACCGAGCACGAAGTAGCCGGGTCCGGCCTTGGCGCGGTCCGGGCCGAACCGGATCTCGAACTCTCCGTCCTCGCCGATCTCGATCTCGCGGTCGTCGAAGGCGGTGAGGCTGTCCGGGACGTCGACGGGCGAGTAGTCGCCGTTGAGCACCTGGAAGCTCAGGTCGCGGGTGGTGCCGCGGGTGCCGCTGACGACGTACTCGGCGTCATCGCGCAGGTAGGCGTGGAAGTACAGCGCGTCGGGGTTGTCCAGCCCCATCTTGGTGTACGGGCCGGTGGACTGCACGAAGAACGGGAAGTCCCGTTCGTAGGCCCAGGCCAGGTGCAGGGACGCGCGGATGCTGCCCGCGAGGTAGTCGTATCCCTCGACGAGGTCGGCCTCGGTGCGCACGTGCGGGGCGTCGGCGATGATCTTCTCGGCCTCGACGACGGCATCGGCGAAGGGCTGCGTGATCACCCGGCAACAGTAGAACTTGTTCTACTGATTGGTCAATGACGAGCCGGAGGACGCCGCCCACCTGATGGCCGTGAACCGCAGGCTGGGCAGGTCGTCCAGCGACAGCATCAGCTCGTACACGCGCGTGTAGCCGGTGTGCCGGATGCGCCAGGTGCCGTCGCCGTCGCGGGTGTAGCGGTCCTCGTAGAACGCGGCGCCCTTGATGAGCACGCGGTGCTCGGGGGAGATCACCGTGTCCTCGAACGACCAGGTCCCCGTCGCCGTGTCGCCCGCGATGTCGATTTCCGGCTGCCCTGCGGAATGCGTGGTGATGATGTCGCCGCCGAGGTGGTCGCGAAGGAAGCCGAGGATGGCGTCGCGGCCGGTGAGGGCGAGCGGGTCGCCGTAGGTGCGGGTGCCGTACTCGGCGGTCGCGTCGGGGGTGAAGACGTCGGCGAGTTCGGTCCAGCGCTTGAGGTCGACGCAGCGGAGGTAGCGGTGCTTGACGCGCTTGATCTCTTCGAGGGCGACGATGTCCATGGTCCCAGCTTCCGCTCGGTGTTGGGATTAGGCAAGAACACGTTCTCATTCCGCTGCCGTCCAGTCCCGCCCGAGGCCCGGCGGGCGCGGCTTGCTTTGCTGGAGTGGTGACCACAGACGCACGAGTCGCCGCGCGGCTCGCCGAGGAGGCCGGACGGCTGCTCCTGGGCGTGCGCGCCGAGGCGGGAGATCTGGACCCGAAGAAACTGGGCAGGCGTGGAGACCTGCGCGCCAACGCGCTGCTGCTCGAACGGCTCGCCGCCGAACGGCCCGGCGACGCCGTGTTGTCCGAGGAATCGGCCGACGACCCGGCCCGCCTCGACGCCGACCGCGTGTGGATCATCGACCCGCTCGACGGCACGCGGGAGTTCTCCCGCCCCGGACGCACCGACTGGGCCGTCCACGTCGCGTTGTGGCTGGCGGGCAAGGGCATCGCGGCCGCGGCGGTGGCGCAGCCCGCGCTCGGCGCCGTGTACGCCAGCGACGACGTCACCCCGCCACAGCGGCGCGACGGGCCGCGCCGGATTCTGGTGAGCGACTCCCGTCCGCCCGCGTTCGCCGACGCGGTGGCGGCCCAGGTCGGCGCCGAACTGGCTCCCATGGGGTCGGCGGGGGCCAAGGCGATGGCGGTGCTGCGCGGGGAGGCCGATGCCTACCTCCACGCGGGCGGCCAGTGGGAATGGGATTCCGCGGCGCCGGTCGGTGTCGTCCTGGCCGCGGGGCTGCACGCGTCCCGCATCGACGGCACGCCGCTGGAGTACAACGCGGCCCACCCCTACCTGCCGGACCTCCTCATCTGTCGCCCGGAGCTGGCGGAGCCGCTGCTGGCTGCCCTCGCCGGGCACGCCAGGGACTGACCACGAACAGACGAACGCGGGCGGGGCCGTGTGGTCCCACCCGCGTTCGTTGTTCCGGCGCTGTACCGCGGTCGGCTCAGCCCTCGGACTCGGCGACGCAGACGTCGGAGCCGCCGCCCTCGGACTCGCCCGCCGGCGAGAGGAGCGGCACCGACAGGCCGTTCAGCGCGTCGGCGACCTGAACGCCCAGCACGTTGACGTTGTTGTCGCACACGCCGACGTTGTTGTCGTTCAGCACGTCGTTGACGTTCACCAGACCGAGCTGGCCGTTGGGGCCCTCGACGTCGTCGTTGATGATCTGGGTGGCCGTCTTGTGGATTTCCTTGTGAATGTCCTTGTCGATGGTGTCCCCGCCGCCTGCGAATGCAGGCGAGCCGATCATCAGCAGGCCGGCCGCCGTTGCGGCTACAAATGCGGACTTCTTCAACATCTACCTATTCCTATCGACTCGGGGAATCGTTTGGCGGGTCGGGTTGTCAACCGCAGCCGGGAATGAAGTTACTCGAGAAGCGGGCGGCGTACAGCTCGCCGAGTAACGCCGCCGTCACCCGCTGTGGTTGTGACGCATGCCATACCCAACAGGGGTTTGGTCGTGTTTCAGCCGTGTGACGAGCCCAGACGTCGTCGCTCGACAACTACGGAGAGTGTGTCCCATGACGCGGCCGTGTGGGCGTTACCACCCGACGTAATGGCACTCCGGTTTGCGGTAAGTAGTTTTGCTTTCTTCGAGAAATGCCCCGATAGGGTTACGGAGCCGACTTGATCGCGAAAGAGATTCAGGAATTGTCGCTGCTCGTTGCCGGAGGAACGCGGTCGCCTTTCCGTTCGGCCGGCCGGCAATGCGCGGGGCGTCGATGCCGGCGCGGCAACACGAGGCGTCGTGCTCATTTCTCCGCAAGGGTCGAGAAAATGCCCGTCGGATTCCCGCGAAATCGATTCCGCGCAAGCCCGATTCCGTTCCGCCGGGCGTGCCGGTCAGCCGGCAAGGGCCTCCAGCACCTGGCGGCCGTACTTGGCCAGTTTGTTCTCCCCGACCCCGCTGACACCGCCCAGTTCGGCGAGCGTCGTCGGGCGCTCGGCGGCGATCTGGCGCAACGTCGCGTCGTGGAAGATCACGTACGCGGGCACGCCCTGTTCCTTCGCCGTGGCCGCGCGCCACGTGCGCAGCCGCTCGAACACCGGCGCCGCCTCGGCGGGCAGCTCCGCGGCCGCGTCGGCCCGCTTCGCCCGGCCACGCACCACCCGCTTCGGCTCCCGGCGCAACCGAACCTCACGCCCGCGGTAGAGCACCTCGTCGCTGGACGGCGTCGTCACGAGCGTGCCGTAGTCACCCTCGACGCCGAGCAGTCCCATCGCCAGCAGCTGGCGCACCGCGCCGCGCCACTCGCCCTCGGCGAGGTCGGTGCCGACGCCGAAGACGCTGAGCTCGTCGTGCCGGTGCTGTGTGACCTTCGGGGTCTTCTTGCCGAGCAGGATGTCGATGATCTGGCCCGCGCCGAACTTCTGGTTCCGCTCGCGGCGCAGCCGCACCACCGTGGACAGCAGCTTCTGCGCGGCGACCGTGCCGTCCCACGACTCCGGCGGCGACAGGCAGGTGTCGCAGTTGCCGCACGGCTCGCAGTCCTGGCCGAAGTAGGCGAGCAGCCGCACGCGACGGCAGTCGACCGTCTCGCACAGCGCGAGCATCGCGTCGAGGTGTGCGGCCTGCTTGCGGCGGTGTGCCTGGTCGCCCTCGGAGTTGTCGATGAGCTTGCGGTGCTGCATCACGTCCTGCAGCCCATAGGCGAGCCACGCCGTGGACGGCAGGCCGTCCCGCCCGGCGCGGCCGGTCTCCTGGTAGTAGCCCTCGACCGACTTCGGCAGATCCAGGTGGGCGACGAACCGTACGTCCGGCTTGTCGATGCCCATGCCGAACGCGATGGTGGCCACCACCACCAGGCCGTCCTCGCGCAGGAACCGCGCCTGGTGCTCCGCGCGCGTCCCGGCGTCGAGCCCGGCGTGGTAGGGCAGCGCCTCGATCCCGTTGCGCACGAGGAACTCCGCGGTCTCCTCGACCGACTTGCGCGTGAGGCAATACACGATCCCCGCGTCGCCGGAGTGCTCGGTGCGCAGCAGCTCGAGCAACTGCTTGCGCGGCTCGTTCTTCGGCACGATGCGGTACTGGATGTTGGGCCGGTCGAAGCTCGCGACGTGGTGCAGCGCGTCCTCGAGGTTCAGTCGCGAGGCGATCTCGGCGTGAGTGGCGGGGGTCGCCGTCGCGGTAAGTGCGATGCGTGGCACGTCCGGCCAGCGTTCGTGCAGGTCCGACAGGCCGAGATAGTCGGGCCGGAAGTCGTGCCCCCACTGGGCGACACAGTGTGCCTCGTCGATGGCGAACAGCGACACGGTGCCGCGGTCGAGCAGCCGCTGTGTCGACTCGACCCGCAGCCGCTCCGGGGCCAGGTAGAGCAGGTCCAGCTCACCGGCGAGGAACTCCGATTCCACCATGCGCCGTTCGTCAGGGTCCTGCGTCGAGTTCAGGAAGCCCGCGCGCACGCCGAGCGTGCGCAGGGCGTCGACCTGGTCCTGCATGAGCGCGATGAGCGGGGAGATCACCACGCCGACGCCGTCCCGCACGAGTGCGGGGATCTGGTAGCACAGCGACTTGCCACCGCCGGTCGGCATCAGCACGAGGGCGTCGCCGCCGGCGGTGACATGGTCGATGATCTTCTGCTGCCCGGACCGGAACTCGGCGTAGCCGAAGACCCGGTTCAGCACCCGCAGTGTCTCGGGGGAACTCACCCGCGCGATCCTACGGAAGACGCGTGGCGACCTCAGCCGAGTGCGCGAGCCTCCCGCAGCCAGCCGGAGAAGACCGCCTCGTCGACGTCGTCCGCGCCGCGCAGCTTCACGCCCGCCATCTCGCGCGCGCCCGGCTCGAGTCTGCCGGACGGGTCCGGGACGGCCTGCCCGCGCCAGAGGCTGAACGCCAGGTGGGCCTTGTAGCCCTTGAGCAGGCAGATCGGTTGCTTGCCGGGGGCATCGCCCGCGCTCCACACGGGGTGGCCGTGCCACATCGCCTCGTTGGCGCCGGGGAGTGCGTCGCGGATGAGCGCGAGCATCGCCTTGCCCGCGTCGGCGAGGGGCTCCGGGAGTGCGGCGAGGTAGTCCTCGACGGTCGTGTTCGTGGCCATGATCATCCTCTTTCGGTGCTGGAAGAACTCAGTGCTGGGCGAAGAACTCGCGAAGAACGGGAACGAGCGCCGCGGCCTTCACCATGTGGGTCTGGCCGGGGAGTGTGTGGTACTGCGCGGTCGGGAGCCGGTCGGCGAGTGCGCGCACGCCATTGCGCATCCACTGCGGGCTCTTGCCGCCGTCGATCACCAGCGTGGGCACGGCGACGTTCGTCCAGCGTTGCCTGGGCAGCGGCTTGCCGTGCTGGTAGGCATTCACGAAGGAGAAGTCGTACGGGAGCGTGTGCGCGATGCGCTTCATCTTCGACCACGCCGGCATGAGCTTCATCATGGCGATCGCGAAGGCGGGAACCTCCACCTGCCGCATGAACAGCTTCACCGCGTCGCCGGGCTTGCCCTGCGCCACGGAGGCGCTGAACCGGTCGGTGACGTCGGCGGGAATCGGCGGCCGGGTGTCGTCGACGATCAACGGCGGCTCGTAGAGAGCGAGCCGGCGCACGGGCAGGCCGGCGTTGGCGGCCTCCAGGGCCAGCATCGCGCCCGAGGACGTGCCGAACAGGTGGGCGGAGCCGCCCGCGTCCTTCATCAGCGCCTCGATGTCCTCGATCTCGCGCTCGGGTGCGTAGGGCGCGGTGTCGCCGCTCTCGCCGCGGCCGCGCCGGTCGTAGGTGTAGACGGTGAAGTCGGCGGCGAGCTGCTTGGCGAACTCGGGCAGCGGGCTCTGCTCGCGGTAACACATGGCGCCGTCCACGAGGATCAGCGGATCCCCGGTGCCGACCCGGTCGAACGCGATTCCGGTGCCGTCCGCGGAGGTGACCGTACTCATCGGTGGTTTCCCTTCAGGAGAGCCGGGCCAGCCAGGCCCGCCAGGCTTGTTCGGCTGCCGCGGTGTCGGCGGCGGAGAAGAGGTGGTGCCCCACGACGAGCGAGCCGTGGAAGCCTTGCAGGAAGCGATAGAGCGCGTCACCGGTCCGGATGCCGATGGTCTGGGAGTTGGCGCAGTACACCACGCCCTCGATCGGTGTGCCGTCCACAGTGAACCGGGCGGTGTCGCCGGCGGTCACGGTGCCGCCGAGCCCCAGCGCCGCGCGGACGTTCGCCCAGGCGGACTCCCAGTCGGCCACCGGCGGCCCGAACAGCGTGATCGGCGTGGCGAACCGGCCCGCGAAGTGCCTGAGGTAGGTGCTCAGGGTCGCGAAGAAGAGCTCGCCGCCCTTGGTCATGGCCTCGAACTCGTCCTCCCAGTCGTCGCCGGGAAGAAAACCGCTGGTGACCATGCGCAGCACGGTGCTGCCGGTGTCGCGGGCCTCGATGAGGAACTCGTAGGCGATGAACCGGCCGTCCGGTGCGGCGGCACCGCCGTGGACGAGCCGCTTGCCGGGTTCCCACGCGGTGACCGGCGACTCGGGCAGATAGTCGCCGAAGAACGTGCGGACGGCGCCGCCCTCGCCGGGATCGACCTCGTTGCGACCCATGAACCACGAGTCGATGCCGGGTCCGGTCGCGATCGCGTCCCACACCTGCTCCGGCGTCGCGCTCAGTTCGACCTCGTCGGTGCGTTCGAATCGGTGGCCCATGTCTGTCCCTTCCGTGGTGTGATGAGCTCACTTTGCCACCGACAATATTTCTTGTCAAGACAGGTCCAATTGTCGGATGGAGTTGCTGCTTCCCGGAAATCGCGCGAAGGGAGGTGAGTTGTCACAAAGCGCACCACGTGCTGGGTGCCGGTGACGGGGGAGCCGGTCGGCGGGTTGGTCGGCCGCGCGCGAGGTGGCGTCCAGGCAGGTCAGAGCGGTCGGCCGGGGGTGGCTGGTGGATGAGACCGAGGCCGGTGCGGGACCGGCTCGGAAGGGGGCAGCCGCGCTCCCCTGGAGAGGTGGCGGCGCTACGGCGTGGACAGGCGGGCCAGGGAACCGCACTCCTGTGCCACCCACACCGCGCCGTCCGGCCCGATGGTGATGCCGTGCGGTTCCGACGACGGCGTGGGCAGGGCGTGGTGCGCGACGCGGCCGTCCTCGCCGATGTGGCCGATGCGGTTGCCCGCCCACTCGGTGAACCAGTACCCGCCGCGTGGGTCGGCGGCGATGGCGTGGGGCCTCGCGGCCGGGTCGGGCAGCGGGAACTCGGTGATCGCGCCGTCGGGGGTGATGCGGCCGACGGCACCCGCGCCGATCTCGACGAACCACAGCGCGTCGGGACCGCTCGTGATGCCCACCGGCGCGGCTCCCGGCGTGGGCAGCGGATGGACGGTGACGTCGCCGCTGGTGTCGATACGGCCGATGGCGTTGCCCTGGTTCATCGTGAACCACAGCGCGCCGTCGGGGCCGGTGGTTAGCACCGAAGGCATCGCGTTCTCCACGGGGATCGCGAACTCGGTGACCACACCCTCGGTGGTGATCCGGGCGATGGCGCCCGCGGCCAGCTCGGCGAACCACAGCGCGCCGTCGGGTCCGGACGTGATGCCGTACGGGCAGGCGCCGGGCGTCGGCAGGTCGAAGGTGTGGACCTTTCCGTCGGTGGTGATCCGGCCGACGACGTGCGCCTGGTTCGTCGTGAACCACAGGGCGCTGTCCGGTCCGGTGGTGATGACGGTCGGCTGCGGCGACTCCAGGCCGAGTGGGTAGGACACGTACTCGCCGGCCGTCGTCATCCGGCCGATCGAACCGGCGTGGAGCTCGGTGAACCACAGCGCGCCGTCGGGTCCCGTCGTGACGGCGTACGGGCCGGCCGCCGGATCGGCGACGGGGAACTCGGTAAGCGACGACGAGCGTGGCATGGCTCCACGGTACGGAGCCGTGCAAGGCAATTTGACCCGCCGCCGAGGTCAGTGACCGATGAAGGCCTCGGCCACCGCGCGGGCCGGGTAGTCCGGTTCGGACACATTCGAGCAGGGATGTCGTGGGACCGGCCAGGAACGCCCTCCGCCAGGTCGGGGTGCGCTCGCTCGACATGCCGCTGACCCCGGACCGGGTGTGCGCCGCCATCGCCGCGGCGGCGCGCTGACGCACGGCCGCCGGGTGGCCTCCGGCCCTCCGGACGCCACCCGGCGGCTCGCGCTCACTCCAGACGCGCGATCGGCGTGCCCTGCTTGACGACGTCACCTTCCTGGACGAGCAGCCGCAGCACACCGGAGGCCGGTGCGGGAACCTCCACGTCCACCTTGTCGACGGCGACCTCCGCGATCAGGTCACCCTCGGAGACCTGCTGGCCCTCCTCGGCGAACCACGTCGAGACCACGCCCTCGGCTTCCGGTTCCTGCTCCGACACCGCGGGAAACGGGATGTCGGTCATCGCCCCATCAGGCCGAGCACGGCGCTCCTGATCCGGTCGGCGGTGGGCAGCACGGCGTACTCCAGCGGGCGCGCGTACGGGATCGGCACGTCGGGCACGGCCACCCGGGCGGCCGGTGCCCGCAGCAGACCCGGGTCGGACTCGGCGACCCGCGCGATGACCTCGCCGGAGAGCCCGAACGACAGGTAGTCCTCGTCCACCACCAGCAGCCTGCCGGTACGCCCGACCGACTCCAGGATCGTGTCGGTATCCAGCGGCACGAGGCTGCGCAGGTCGATGACCTCGCAGTCGATGCCGTCGCCGGCGAGGCTCTCGGCCACGTCGAGCGCGTGGTGCACCGACAGCGACAGTGTCACGATGGACACGTCCGTGCCCGGGCGGGCGATGGCGGCCTTGCCGATCGGCACCTCGTAGGACTCCTCCGGCACCGGGCCGACCGAACGCCGGTTCTTCGCCATCCACGGCAGCCCCATGACGCCCTTGTGGAACATGTACACCACGGGGTTGTCGTCGCGGATCGCGGAGATCATCAGGCCCTTCGCGTCGGCCGGGTTGCTCGGCACCACCACTTTCATCCCTGGCAGGTGCGCGAACGTGCCCCACAGGCATTGCGAGTGCTGGGCGCCGTCGGAGTACCCGCCGCCCACGGCCGTGGTCAGCACCATGGGCACCTTGATGTTGCCGCCGGACTCGAAGTGGATCTTGGCCATGTGGTTGTAGATCTGGTCCATGCACACGCCGAAGAAGTCGACGAACATCAGCTCGACGATCGGCCGCATGCCCTCGACGGCCGCGCCGATGGCCGTGCCGATGAACGCGGTTTCCGAGATGGGCGTGTCCATGACGCGCTTCGGCCCGAACCGGTCGAGCAGGCCGGTGGTGGAACTGAAGATGCCGCCGTAGGCGCCGACGTCCTCGCCCAGGACGAAGACGTCCTCGTCGCGTTCCATCTCCATGGCGATGCCTTCGACCATCGCCTTGGCGGTGCTCAGCTTGCGGCTGGTCGGCGTGGCCGACGGCGCCGGGCTGTCGGTGAGCGACATTGCTCCTCCTCGTGTCAGGCGAAAACGTGCTCGAGTGCCGATTCCGGTCCGGGTTCCGGGCTGCGCTTGGCGAAGTCGATCGCGGCCTCCACGCGCTCGCTCGCCTCGGCCGCCACGGTTTTCACGGCGGCGTCGTCGAGCACCCCGGAGCTGCGCAGTTCCTGTTCGTAGGTGGGCAGCGGATCCCGTCCCGGCACACCCTCCAAATCGGACCGATAGGCCTGGGCGTCGCCCTCGAAGTGGCCCCACAACCGCAGCGTGTGGACCTCGATGAGGCTGGGGCCCTCGCCCGCGCGGGCCCGGGCGACCGCCTCGGCGGCCACCTGGTGCACGCCCTCGACCGAGTTGTCCTCCACCCGCTCGCCGGGGATGCCGTAGCCGGCGGCCCGGATGGCGTTCGACGTGACGCACGTGGACGCACTGCGCGGTACGGAGATGCCCCAGTCGTTGTCCTCGACGACGAACACCACAGGCAGCTTCCACAGCGCGGCGAGGTTGAGCGACTCGTGGAAGGCGCCCTGGTTGGCGGCGCCCTCGCCGGTCACGGCCACCGCGATCCGGTCGGTGCCCCGGCGCTGGAACGCCAGCGCCTGGCCGAGGGCGGGCGGGTAGCCCTCGGCGATGATGCCGGAGCACGAGAAGTGTGTGTCCGGGTCGAACAGGTGCATGTGACCGCCGCGGCCCTTGCCGAGTCCGTCCACTCTGCCGAAGATCTCGGCGGCCATCTTCTCCAGGTTCACGCCGTGGGCGATGGCGAAGTGGTGGGGACGGTGGGTGGCCGTGACGGCGTCGTCGGCGGTGAGGTGTGCGCACACCCCGGCGGCGACGGGTTCCTGACCGGCGGACAGGTGCATCTCGCCGGGGATCGCCCCGGCACCGATGTCGAACACGGGCTTCTTGTCGGCGTGGTATTCCCGCAGGATCGCTTCCTCGAAGGTGCGGATGAGCACCATCGTGCGGTAGAGCTCCAGCCTCGTTGCTGTGTCCATGCGGCCCTCCCTCGATCTCGAGAGTCTTCGGGAGTCACTGTCGTCGCCCCGGCCGACCGCCGACAACGATCCCGATTTCAGATGGTGATTCGCGTCCCCACGGTCGTGGGATGGCGGTTCACCGGCCGAGCGCGACGGCGCGGGCGACCCGGCGCGCGGCTCGCTGCACGGCGCCGCGGTGCGCGCCGACCGTGCCGTAGCGGCGGGCGGGGACCGAGACCGCGACCGCGCCGAGGACTCCCGGCCCGCACACCACGCCGCCGAGGCAGGCCGTGCCGATGAGGTATTCCTCCCGGTCGTCGAACACCTCGCCGCCGCGGGCCAGGCGCTGTTCCAGGACACGGGCGTCGGTGATGGTGTGCGGGGTCAGGTCGGCGAGCCGGTGCCGGGACAGGTAGTCCCTGCGCTCGCCGGGCGGGAGCGCGGACAGGATGCACTTGCCGAACGCGGTCGCGTGACCCGCCTCGTGCACGCCCACCCACAGGTCGGCGGACGGCGTGCCCGGGCCGTCGACGACGTCGACGAGCCGGATCTCGCCGTCCGAGTACAGCGACAGGTACGCCGCACCGCGCAGCTCGTCCCGCAGCGCGCGCAGGACCGGCCGTACGCGGGTGAGCAGCCGTTGCGTCGCGGTGTGCTCGCGCAGGGCACCCACGTGGTCGCCGAGCACGTAGCCGTCCTCGAGCTTGCGCAGGTAGCCCTCGTGGACCAGCGTGCGCAGCAGGTGATACGTCGTGGGCAGCGGCAGCCCGACCCTGCGGGCGAGGAACTTCGCCGGAACGGGCCGTTCGCTCGCGCCGACCGCGTCCAGCAGGTGGAGAGCGCGCTGAACCGAGCCGATGAGCGTGGGCCCGCTGGCCACCGTTCCACCTCCGCCACGTCGTCGTAGCCGTTCTCCAGCATGGTCGGTCGCGGGCACGGGCGGCAAGCCCGCGGGCGGGTCAGAGGCCGTGGGTGCGGAGGTGTGGTGTCTGCGCGGCGAGCATGTCGAGCTGGGCGCGGACGCGTTCGAAGTCGGACTCCTGACGCAGGTCGAGCGCGATGGCTCCGGCGCGGTCGGTCGTGTCCCGGAACGCCTGCTCGGCCTTGTCGAGCAGGTCGGCGATCCGGAGGGCGGTGCCGGTCAGGTAGCCGCCGTCCGGGGCCAGGCTCTCGCCGAGTTCGGCGAGCCGCAGCGCCTCCCGCAGCTCCTCGTCCAGCGAGGTACCGATGCCGGTGAGCCAGTCGCGTCCCGGACCTGCCGGGAGTGCGGCGACGATCGCGTGGAACGACGTGACCGACCGGGCGCACCGGTCGAACGACCGCGCCCACCGGCCGGACGAGCGCAGCCGTCCGGCGTGCGGAGCGGGGGTGGCGGCCTCGCGCGCGGCCGTGCGTTCGGCGTCGGTGGGCGTCCGCAGCCAGGCCCGGGCGAGGAACTGCGCGCCGAGCCCGATGGCGCCCGCGACGAGGGCACCGATCGGCACGAACACCACGAGGCCGCCGACGAAGTTGGCGGCGGGCGCATTGTCGGAGCCCTCGGCGGTCGGGTTCAGGGTCCAGAGCACCGCGACCCCGACCATGAGCAGCGCGCCGACGATGCCGAAGGCCGCCCAGCCCGCCCGGGCCACGGCGTGCGTCACCGGGCCGCCGCGCACCGCCATCCGCGTGCGCCAGTCGTCGAAGCGGGGCGGTTCGGTCGCTCGTGCGCTCATGGGTACCTCCTGGTGGTTCGACCCTATGTCGCGACGTCCGGTTCCGGGGCGGCTGTTTGCGGGTATGCCCCCGGAATTCACGGGAGGTGGTCACGGTGGCCGACGACGAGGACCGCACCGCGGTCGAGGAGCGCGACGACAGCGGGGACTACGAGGATTACGACGAGGGCCAGGGAGATCCTGATGTCCTGCTCGACGTGCCGAACCTGTCGGTGGAGGAGATCACGCTCGAGGTCGAGGACCTGCGTGCCCGGGTGTCGTTGCAGGCCGAGGTGCTGGAGCTGCTGAAGCTCAACGTCGGCGCGGACGTCGAGCTGGGCCGCGTGTCGTTGAAGATCACCGGGGTGCAGGCGGAGGCGCTGCTCAAGGTCCGGCTCGACCGTGTTTCCCAGATCATCGAGCGGGTGCTCACCACCATCGACCGCAACCCGCAGATCCTCGAACAGGTGGTCCGCAGTGCCGGACGGGCGGTCGAGGAGCTCGGCGCCGGGGGCGGTAAAGCCGTCGGTGAGGTCGGTCGCGGCGCCGGCGATGCCGTCGGTGACGTGGGCAAGGGCGCGGGCGAGGCGGTCGGTGAGGTCGGTCGCGGTGCCGGGGACGCGGTCGGTGAGGTGGGCCGCGGTGCCGGGGACGCGGTCGGTGAGGTCGGCCAGGGCGCCGGTGAGGCGGTCGGTGAGGTGGGCCGCGGTGCCGGGGACGCGGTCGGTGAGGTCGGCCAGGGCGCCGGTGAGGCGGTCGGTGAGGTGGGCCGCGGTGCCGGCGATGCCGTCGGTGAAGTCGGCAAGGGTGCCGGCGAGGCTGCCGGGGACGTCGGCAAGGGTGCCGGCGAGGCTGCCGGGGACGTCGGCAAGGCTGCCGAGGACGTGGGCCAAGGCGCAGGCGAGGCGGCCGAGGATGTCGGCGGCACGGCCGGTGAGGCGGTCCAGGACACCGGCGACGTTCGCGCCACCGGCCGCAGGACGACGAGAAGGACCACGCGCAGGGCCACCGGCGAGCAAGGCGAGACCGGTGACGAGGGCGAAGCCGGCGACCAGGAGCGGCCCGCTCGCCGCACGGCGCGCACCGGCGCGCGTGGTGCCACGGGAAAAGCGACGGCGAAGTCAGCGGGCAGAACAACGGGCACCCGGACGGGAAAGACGGAGACCCAGACCCGCCGCGGTCGGCGGACGTGAACGACATCGCGTTCACCGCGACCGTCCGCGCCGACCGGATGCGCTGGGACGACGACCCGGACGCCCGGGTCACCTTCCACGGCACGCCGGGATACCGGTCGGTCTCCGACAGCGACCGCGTCAACCTGCCCTACCGGGTGCGGGCCGAGACCACTTACCGGGACCGCACGGGGCTGCTCCAGGCATTGCTCGACCACAGCGAGACGCGATTCCAGGAGTCGTTCCTCGAAGGGCCACCGCCGCTCGGACCGGGCGCCCCTGCGCGTGAGCGGTTGCTCGCCTTCGGGCCAGCCGCGCTGCGGCACGACAGTGGACACCTCGACCTCTACCTCGCGGGCGAGCCCAAGCCCTCGCGCAGGCACACGCTGCCCTCCCGCAAGGTCCGGCACACGCACATCGCGATGCTGCTCCGCGAGGCGGACGCCGGCGGTGACACCGAGTTGCTGGCCCACACGCTGCTCGGCTACCTGGACACCGTGCTCGTGCAGCACCTCCTCGTGCAGCGCGGCATGCCGCTGGACCGGCTCGAGGACGGCTGGTGCGATCTCGTGCGCCGCATGGTCGGGTGACCGGCGACCGTCTACACGCACCGGACACAGTGGAGGATCGCAGCGCTAGGCCGGTAGCCCGAAGGACAGCAGCCCGCGGACGAGGGTGTCACGGACGCCGGTGAACCGGCGGATCTTTGTCAGCCTGCTGATCCGTGCCGACCGGGCGGCGAGCTGCTGGGTCGGTTTGCGTCGCTCGGCGTCGTACCGGCGCAGGGCGGTCGCGATGTCCGCCTCGGCCGTCAACGCCTCCGCGAGCGACGCCGCATCGATCATCGCCTGGCACGCGCCTTGGCCCAGATCCGGTGTCATGGCATGGGCGGCGTCGCCGAGGAGCGCGACGTTGCCGTCGGCGTAACTCGGCAAGGGGCTCGAGTACCACAGATCGTGGTGCAGGAACCCGGCGTCCCGGGCCAGCTCCAGCACCGTGGGAATCGGATCGTGCCAGTCCCCGAACCGCGCGCGCAGCTCGTCGAGGTCGTCACCGGACCGGTGGCCCTGTGGCGCGGTCACCATCGCGTACCAGTTCGTGCTGCCGGGTCCCTGCGGAGTGAGGCCGAACTTGGCACCCGGCCCCCAGGTCTCGCCGCCCGCCTCGATGTCGAGCGGCACGGTGCCGCGCCAGGCTGTCGCGCCGGAGTAGCGCAGGGGATGGCGATCGCCGAAGAGCGCGCGGCGGACGGCACTGTGGATGCCGTCGGCGCCGACCACCACATCGTGCCGCGCGTGCAGTTCAGCAGGGTCGCCGACCGGCGTGGCGAAGCGCACGACGCCGTCGGGGAGTTCGCCGGCCAGCACGTGCAGCAGGGTGGGCCGCGGCACCAGGTAGACCGGCTCGCCGTGCTTGCGCTCGATGACGCCGACGTCCAGCGTGGCGATCCGGGTGCCGTCGGGCTTGCGGATGGCACCGCTCGGCTGCCGTCGGCCCGCCTCCCGCACCCGGGTGCCGATGCCCAGCCGGTCGAGCGCACGGAGTGCGGACGGCCAGATGCCGAGCCCCGTACCCGCGTCGGGCAGAGCCGATGCGCGTTCGAACACGGTCACGTCCCAGCCCGCGTGGTGCAGCCCGATCGCGGTCGCGAGTCCGCCGATGCCGCCTCCGACGACGGCCGCTGTCCTCGTCATGAACCCACGCTACTACAGCTGTAGTGAATAGCACTACTGTTGTAGTGTCTCGACGTGGCCACCAGGAAAGACCAGGTGCTCGATGCCGCCATCCAAGTGCTCGGCACCCGCGGGATGCGCCAGCTCACCCACCGCGCCGTCGACGAGCAGGCCGGCGTGCCGCCCGGCTCGACGTCCAACCACTTCCGCACCCGTGAGGCGCTGCTCAGCGGGGTCCTCGACCGGATCCTGGAGCAGGAGATCGCCGGCTGGAACCGGGTAGCCGAGACGATGGCGCCGGACGAGACCGTGCCGCGGGACAAGACAGTGCTGCGGGACAAGACAGTGCCGCTGGACGAGGACCGGTTCGTCGCGGTGCTCGGCTCGCTGGTGGACCACCTGAGCAGCCGAGACCGGGTGCTCACGCTGGCGCGCCTCGCCGTGTTCGCGGAGGCGGCCACCAATCCCGCGCTGCAGCGCCGGATCGGTGAGGCGCAGCGGCGGCTGCTGACGTGGGCGGCGCCGCTCGCGGCGGGTCTGGGACTGCGCGAGCCGCGGCAGCTCAAGGCGTTGCTCGCGCTGATCGACGGCCTGCTGGTCAACCAGTTCGCCAACCCGGACCCGGAGTTCGACGCGGTGCCCGCCATCTCCGCGTTGTTGAGCGGGTTGCGCTGACCCGCCGCGCGACAGTCCACAGAGGATTCCCTTGGTGAGATCTTCGTCGCATCGGCTGCGCCATTGGGAGTATGACCGGGATCCGGGCGGCGGGGTTGAGTGCACAAACCGCGGAACGAGACGCCAACCGGTCAAACCCGGACAACCACCGCGACATGTGTCGTTCAAACTGCGCTGTTTGGCTGAGCGGGCTTCCACCCCGTTCCCCATGGAGGTTCGATGACTCAGCCACGTGTCGGTGCGAGCAAGTCCGTGAACAGACGAGGTTTCCTCGGCCTCGCCGGCGCAGCGGGCGTCGCGGGCGCCGGTGCGGTGTTGCTCGGCAACGGCGTCGCTCCCGCCGCGGTCGCCGCGCCGTCCCGCCGGCTCAGTGACCCCTTCCAGCTCGGTGTCGCCTCGGGCGACCCGTTGCCCGACTCCGTCGTGCTGTGGACCCGGCTGGCCCCGAAGCCGCTCGACTACGACGGCGGCATGCCCAGGCGAGTCGTCCCGGTTCAGTGGGAGATCGCGCTCGACGAGAAGTTCAGCAAGGTCGTCCAGCGCGGCGTCGAGCACGCTGTGCCGGAGGAGGCCCACACCGTCCACGCCGACGTGAAGGGCCTGCGGCCGCACTACGAGTACTACTACCGGTTCCGCGTGGGCGACGAGATCTCGCCGGCCGCCCGCACCCGCACCGCGCCCGCTCCCGGCACCTCGCCCACGGTCGACTTCGCGTTCGCGTCGTGCTCGAACTGGGAGGTCGGGTACTTCACCGCGTACCGGCACATGGCCCAGGAGCGGCCGGACGTGGTGTTCCACCTCGGTGACTACCTCTACGAGTACGCGGCAGGCGTCAACGGCGACATCCGCACGCACGCCGGCAACGAGATGAACACCCTCGACGAGTACCGCCAGCGGCACGCGCAGTACAAGACCGACGCGGACCTGCAGCTGGTGCACTCCGTGGCGCCGTTCATCGTCACCTGGGATGACCACGAGACCGACAACAACTACGCGAACCTGGACCCGGAGAACCGCGACGCCGCTCAGGGCAATGACACCCCGGAGGCGTTCGCCGCGCGGCGCCGGGCGGCCTACCAGGCGTACTGGGAGCACATGCCGCTGCGCCGCTTCCGCAAGCCGGTGGACACGCACCTGCCGCTGTACCGCCGCTTCGAGTACGGCGCCACGGCGACGTTCAGCGTGCTCGACACCCGCCAGTACCGCGACAACCAGCCGTACAACGACCAGTGGCAGGTCTCGGGTCCGGACCAGTGGCAGACCGACATCCTCGGCGAGGAGCAGCACGCCTGGCTCGAGCAGAGCCTGTCGCGGTCCCGCTCGACCTGGAACGTCGTGCCCCAGCAGATCTTCTTCGCCGACTGGGACCAGGTCGTCGGCCCGGACGTCGGCGGCTACAACGACGGCTGGGACGGCTACAAGGCCTCCCGCGACCGGGTGCTCGGGTTCGTCGAGGAGCGGGGTATCGACAACTTCGTCGTGCTGACCGGCGACGTGCACACGCACTACGCCAACGACCTGCGGCGTGACTTCGAGCGCCCGGAGACGCCGGTGATCGGCAGCGAGCTCGTCGCCACCTCGATCACCTCGAACGGCGACGGCAGCGGCAACACCCAGCTGAGCCCGGTGCTGCAGCAGGAAAGCCCGCACGTCAAGTACACGTGCGACCGTCGCGGTTACGTGCACTGCAACGTGACCAAGGACCGCTACGTCGCGGACTACCGCGTGGTCGACTACGTCAGCAGGCCGAACGCGCCGCTGCGCACGGACGCCTCGTTCGTGATCGAGGCGGGCAGGCCGGGGCTGCAGGAGCTCTGATTCCGTTACCGCACAAGTGAACCCCTGCCGGTCTCGTCCGGCAGGGGTTCCCGCGTCTCGGCAGAGGGTGCGGAAGAACGTGCGGACGTCGCCGCCGGCAGGTCCGGTGCTTTGCAGGGCGGCGACGTGGCCACGACGGTTCGAATTCGCTCCAGTGCACCAGGGTGTGCTCACGGATGCCTCGCATACCGCTCATCCACCTGGTGCGTCGGCGGGGTCCGGTCAGTCCGGACCGTATGGACAGTCCGCCCACGTTCGTTCGGAAGCAGGACCCGGTCGCCCGGTTCGCGTGGCGGCCATTCGGTGTTCACGACACCGTCGCGCCTTACCGGGTTTTCCGGACAGATCGGGTGATTAACGTTCGGCCTCGTTTGCTCCCACCCCCACGAGGAGGCGCGTCATGTCCGATGGAAACCGCTCCAGATCCGGCCTCGGTCGCCGAGGATTTCTCACGGGCGGCGTGGCCGGCATCGCCGGGCTGACCGCGCTCGGGCCGCTGGGTGCCCTGGGCGCACGGACGGCAGGCGCGGCGCCGATGGTGAAGGCGCCGGAAAGCCCCGACTACGGCCCGCTGCGGCCGGTGAAGGACCAGACGACCGGGCTGCCGCTACTGGCGCTGCCGCGCGGGTTCGAGTACCTGTCCTACGGCTGGACCGGCGACGAGATGTCCGACGGCACACCGACCCCGGGCATGCACGACGGGATGGCGGCCTTCCACCGCCCTGACGGCAAGATCGCGCTGGTGCGCAACCACGAGCAGGGCGGCTACACCGGCGCGTTCACCGACCCGTCGTACGACCCGCGCGCCACCGGCGGCACCACGAACCTCGTGTTCGACCCGGACAAGGGCGAGTTCCTCGAGTCGTGGGGCAGCCTCGGCGGCACGATCCGCAACTGTGCCGGTGGCCCGACCCCGTGGGGCACCTGGCTGACGTGCGAGGAGACCACGGAGACCGGCGCCGACGGGACACGGCACGGCTACGTGTTCGAGGTGCCCTTCGACGCCAAGGGCGACGCGCGTCCGCTCAAGGGCATGGGCCGCTTCAGCCACGAGGCCGTGTGCGTCGATCCGGGCACCGGGATCGTCTACCTCACCGAGGACGCCACCCCGTCCGGGTTCTACCGCTACCTGCCCAAGACGCCGGGCAGGCTCTCCGACGGCGGTGAGCTGCAGATGCTGGTGGTCCGGACACCGGACGGCTCGTCGTACAGCACCTACGACGACGGCACCGGGACGGAGTACCGCACCGGCTGGGTCACCATCGACAACCCCGACTACGGCCCCGGCGAGACCCGGCCCGCGGAGCAGGGCGCCGCCAAGGGGGCCGCGGTGTTCCGCAGGCTCGAGGGCGCGTGGTGGGGCAACGACCGCGCATACATCGTGTCCACCAGCGGCGGCCCGAAAGGCCAGGGCCAGGTATTCGAGTACGACCCCAGGACCGAGACGATGCGGGTGCTGTTCGCCTCGCCGGACGCCGCCGTGCTCAACAACCCCGACAACATCTCGGTGAGCCCGCGCGGGGGCATCGTCCTGTGCGAGGACGGCAGCGAGGGCGAGTACGTCCACGGTCTGACGACCGACGGCGTGGTCTTCCCGTTCGCGCGCAACGACGTGGTGGTGCCTGCGGGCGGTATCCCCGGGAAGTCGGTGGAGCCCGGTGACTACCGCGGATCCGAGTGGTGCGGCTCGACCTTCGAGCCGAGCAACGGCAACTGGCTGTTTGTGAACACGCAGTCGCCCGGCATCACGTTCGCCATCACCGGTCCGTGGCGGACCGGATCGCTGTAGGCCGGCCGGTGCGCCGGGGTGGTTCGGTCATGCCCGGGCCATCCCGGCGCAGTCCGCGGGCCGGGTCGTGCCGGCTAGCGCTTCGCGATCTTGTCCATGGAGGCCCGGTGTTCCTCGGTGTGGTGGGCGAGGGCCTGCATCGACGCGCTGAGTTCGAGCACGCCGGCGAGGTCGCGGCGACGCGCTTCGCGGAGCAGCTTCTTCGTCATCCGCACCGACGGCCCGGGGTTCTTCGCGATGCGCTCCGCGAGAGCCCGTGCCTCGTCGAGCAGGTCACCGGGCGCGCACACGCGGGTGACGATGCCCCACTCGAGAGCGGTCCTGGCGTCGATCCGGTCGCCGGTCAGCGCCATCTCCGCCGCCCGGGCGGGCCCGATCGCCTGCGTGAGGAACCACGCGCCACCGTCGCCGGGGATCAGCCCGAGCTGCACGAAGCTCTCGGCGAAGAACGCCTGCTCGGAGGCGATCCGCAGGTCGCACATCATGGCGAGGTCGCAACCGGCGCCGACGGCCGGGCCGTTCACCGCGGCGACGAACGGCACCTCGCAGTCGTGCAGGGCCAGGGGGATCCGCTGGACGCCGTGCCGGTAGCCGTTGCGCTGGACGTACGGCGAGCCGCCGAACATCCCCTGCCGCTCCGCGATGTCCTTCAGGTTGCCTCCCGCGGAGAACGCCTTGCCCGCTCCGGTGAGGATCACGCATCGCACGTCCTGGTCCCGGTCGACGCGAGCGGTGTTGTCGACGAACGCCTCGATCATCTCCGGACTGGTGATCGGGTTCCGGATGTCGGGGAGGTTGATCCACCAGGTCTCGATGTTTCCGGACCGCTCGACGATCAGTTGCTGGGACAAGGGGTTCTCCATCTCTATCCGGGACGGGTGCGTGCCGCTAGCGCGCGGTGGGATCCACGACGACCTTGCCTTGGACCGTGCGGTTCTCGAGCTGCGCGACGGCCTCGCCCGCCCGGGCGAGCGGGTAGGTGGCGGCGATCGGCGGGTTGACGGCGCCGGATTCGAGGTAGGGGAGCAGCGTGTCCCATTCCCGGCGGAGGGTGCCCGCCTCGGACATCGCGTAGGCGCCCCAGGCCACACCACGGACGTCGATGTTGTTCAGCAGGAGGCGGTTGACCTTCACGGTCGGGATGTCCCCGGCGGTGAACCCGAGCACCAGCAACCGCCCCAGCGGCGCCAGGCACCGCAGCGAGTCGGTGAACCGATCGCCCCCGACGGGGTCGACGACCATGTCGACACCGCGGCCGTCGGTGAGCTCCTTGACCGCGTCCTTGAACCCGTCGGCCAGCACGACCTCGGTGGAGCCGACGGACTTGACGAACCGCGCTTTGTCCTCTGTGGACACGACCGAGATGACGCGGGCTCCCATGGCGGTGGCCAGCTGGATCGTGGCGGTGCCGATGCCACCGGCCGCGCCCTGCACCAGCACCGTCTCGCCGTCGGTGAGCTGCCCGCGCTTGAGCAGAGCGAAGGTCATGGTCAGGTAGTTCATCGGCAGGCATGCGCCCGCGGCGAAGTCCACCGTGTCGGGAAGCGGGAAGACGGCCTGCGCCGGTACCGCGACCCGCTCGGCGAAGGCGCCGGTGGTGCTGCTGGCCGCCACCCGATCACCGGGGGAGAAGCCGGACCCGCTCGGTGCCTCGACCACGACGCCCGCGAGCTCGCCACCCAAGACGAACGGCAGCTCCGGCTTGTACTGGTACATGTTCTTGGTCAGCAGCAGGTCCGGGAAGTTGACACCGGCCGCCTTGACGTCGATGAGGACCTCGCCGGCCGAGGGCACCGGCGCGGGAGTCTCGACGACCTCCAGTGCTGCCGGACCGTCCGTCCGGGTGACCGTCGCTGCGTACATCGCTGTCGCTCTCCGTTCCGTCGTTGGTGCCGGGCCGGCCCGGGCGCATGGTCCCGGAGCCGGCTCGGCGGCCGGTCAGCTCGGATTCTATGGACCGACGCGGCCACCGCCCAGCGATCATGGAACCCCACCGCCCGGCGCACCCGGTCACACCGGACCTTCTCGGCGTTGGGGGCGAGGTCAGAATGCGGAGACTCCGGTCTCGGCCCGGCCGATGATGAGCTTCTGGATCTGCGAGGTGCCTTCGTAGAGGGTCATCACCCGGGCGTCGCGCATGAACTTCTGCACGGGGTACTCGTCGATGTAGCCGTATCCGCCGTAGACCTGGATGGCGAGGTTCGCGGCCTTGACGGCGGCCTCGGAGGCGAAGAGCTTGGCCTTGGAGGCCGCAGTGCCGAACGGCAGGCCGCGCTCGACCAGGTCGGCGGCACGCCAGGCGAGCAGCCTCGCCGCGTCGGCGTCGACGGAGATCTCCGCGATCATGTCCTGGACGAGCTGGTAGGAGGCGATGGGTTTGCCGAACTGTTCCCGGGACTTCGCGTAGTCGACGCACGCCTCGAGGCAGGCCTGAACGATGCCGACGCAGCCGGCGGCGACCGAGATCCGGCCCTTGTCCAGCGACTCCATCGCGTACTTGAAGCCCTTGCCCTCCTCGCCGACCAGGGCGTCGGCGGGCACGCGGACGTCGTTGAACGACAACTCGGCGGTGGCCTGGCCGCGGAGGCCGAGCTTGCCGTGGATCAGGTTGCGCTCGAAACCCGGCGTGTCGGTGGGAACCAGGAACGCCGAGATGCCGCGCGGCCCTTCCCCGCCGGTGCGGGCGAAGACGAGGGCGACGTCGGCGATGGTGGCGTTGGTGATGAAGATCTTCGACCCCGTGATGACCCACTCGTCGCCGTCACGCTGCGCGCGGGTCTTGAGGTGGCCCGGGTCGGAGCCGTTGTCGGGCTCGGTGAGGCCGAAGCAGCCGACCTTGGTGCCGTTCGCGATGCCGGGCAACCACCGCTGCTTCTGCTCCTCCGAGCCGTGGGCGAGGATGGTCTTGCCGCACAGGCCCATCGACACCGACACGATGCCGCGCACGGCGGAGTCGGCGCGGCCGAGCTCCTCCATGCCGATGCAGTAGGTGATCCAGTCGCCACCCAGGCCGCCGTACTCCTCGGGAATGGTGAGCCCGAAGAACCCGATCTCGCCGAGCTTGGGCACGATCGCCGGGTCGACTTCCTCCCTGCGGTCCCACTCCTGCCGGTGCGGGACGACCTCGGCCTCCAGGAACTCTCGGGCGAGCTTTTTGAACTCGAGCTGCTCCGCGGTGAGCTGCAGGTCCATCAGGCTTCTCCGATCATGTTTTCCGTCGCTGGTGTAGCGGGACCGGCCGTCGCCGCGCCTCGACCTGTTCGGTGAGGCTGCGGGCGTCGGTGGATTCCTCGCCAAGCGACCCTGCCTCCTGGCGTGCCCGATGTCGAGTCCGGTCGGGGTCACCTCGGAACTGGCCCATGGGGTGACCGAGGGCAGTCCGGCAGGCCGAGTCGAGGTCAGTGGAGGGTTCGGCGACCTTGCGCGTCGATTCGGGCGATCTCCTCGTCGGCGTAGCCAAGTTCGCGGAGGACCTCTCGAGTGTCCGCGCCGTGCTCGCGCGGCGGCGTTCGCACCGTGCCGGGAGTGCGCTCGAGCTTGACCGGGATGCCGACGCCGCGGTAGCCGTCGAGCTCGACGACCATCTTTCGATGCAGGACGTGGGGGTCGGTCAGCGTCTCGCCGACGTCGTGCACGGGTGATGACGGCACGCCACGTTCGAGCAGGCGGGTGCCGAGTTCGTCGCGATCGCGGTCGGCGAGCAGGGCAGCGATGATGGCGCTGAGGTCGGCGCGGTTGATGACCCGGTCGGCGTTCGTCGCGAAGCGCGGGTCGTCGGCGAGCGCCGGACGGCCGAGAACCTCGACCAGGGACCGGAACTGCCGGTCGTTGCCGATCCCGAGGAACATCGGCCCGGTAGCGGTGGCGAAGGTGTCGTACGGCGCGATCGTCGGGTGCGCCGAACCGCTGCGTGGAGGGACCTTTCCACTGGCGAACCAGGTCGCCGTGTGCGGGTGCAACAGGCTCACGGCGGTGTCGATCAGCGTATTGTCCACCAGCTGACCGCGTCCGGAGCGCTGTCGCTCGTGCAATGCGAGCAGGATCCCGCCGAACGACAGCATTCCGGTCACCATGTCCACAATGGGCACACCCACTCGCAATGCGGGGCCGTCGGTCTCGCCGTTGATGCTCATCAACCCCGCGTAGGCCTGCAGCACGGCGTCGTAGCCCGGCGCCGAGCCGAGCGGGCCGTCGACCCCGAACCCGGTGATCCGGCTGTGGACGAGCGCCGGATAGGTTCGCCGGAGGTACTCGTCGCTGAACCCCCACTTGGCCAGGGTGCCCGCCTTGAAGTTCTCCACCAGCACGTCGGCGTCCGCGAGCAGTCGCGCGAGAACGTCCTGTCCTTCGGCGGAGCTCAGGTCGAGGGCGATGTTGCGCTTGTTGCGGTTGAGGCCGCTGAAGTATGCGCTGGTACCTGGGCGCAAGAACGGCGGCCCCCAGCCGCGACTCTCGTCGCCGCCCGGCGGCTCGACCTTGATCACGTCGGCGCCGTGGTCGGCCAACATCTGCGTGCAGTAGGGCCCGGCCAGCACGCGGGACAGATCGACGACACGGATGCCGGCCAGTGCACCGTCGGTAGTCGGCAACGTCGCTCCCTCAGTAGGACTTCGGCAGGCCGAGTACGTGCTGGGATACGTAGTTCAGCACCATTTCCTGGCTGACCGGGGCCAGCCGGAGGATCCGGGACTCCCGGAAGTAGCGCTCGACGTGGTACTCCCGCGCGTATCCCATGCCACCGTGGGTCTGGATCGCCTGGTCTGCGGCGATGAAGCCGGCGTCCGCGCAGAGGAACTTCGCCATGTTGGCCTCCCGCCCGCACGGCAGGCCGTTGTCGTAGCGCCATGCCGCGTTGCGCGCCATCAGTTCGGCCGCGTCCAGTCGCGTGGCCGCCTCGGCGAGCGGGAACGCGACGCCCTGGTTCCTGCCGATCGGGCGGTCGAACACCACGCGTTCGTTCGCGTACCGCGTTGCCCGCCGCAGCGCGGCCCTGCCGATCCCGAGTGCCTCGTGCGCCAGCAGGATGCGTTCGGGATTGAGCCCGTCGAGGAGGTAGGTGAAGCCCTTGCCCTCTTCGCCGATGCGCGCGGAGGCCGGCACTCGCAGGTCGTCGATGAACACCTCGTAGGACGCCACGGCGTTGCGCCCGAGCTTCGGGATCGGCCGCAGATGCACGGCGTCGGAGTCGATGTCGACGAGGAACAGCGTCATCCCGTCGGTGGGTTTGGCCACCTCGGCCCGGGGCGTCGTCCGCGCGATCAGCACCATCTTCTGCGAATCGCCCGCCTTGGTGATCCACACCTTCCGGCCGTTGATGACGTAATCCTGCCCGTCGCGCCGGGCGAAGGTACTGATGCGGGTGGTGTCGGTGCCGGCGTCCGGTTCGGTGACTCCGAAGCAGACATGGAGGCTGCCGTCCGCGGCTGGTGGCAGCACTTCCTGTCGCAGTTCCGCACTGCCGTGCTTGACGATGGTGTTCAGGCCGAAGATCGTCAGGTGCATCGTGCTGCACCCGTTCATGCCGGCACCGGACGCGGCGATCTCCTCGACGAGCAGTGACGCCTCGAGCAAGCCGAGCCCGCCCCCGCCGTAGGTCTCCGGGATCGCGATGCCGAGCCAGCCTGCGTCCGCGAACGCCCGGTAGAACTCCCACGGGAACTCACCCAGCTGGTCGCGTTCGGCCCAGTAATCGTCGGAGAACTCGGCGGCGAGTTCGCGGGCGGCCGCGCGCAACTGCTTTTGGTCGTCTGTCAGCTCAAAGTCCACCGATATCCCTATATACGAAGGAATGTTCCGATATAGGGACAAGCTACGGACCCTGTCCTGCCGCTGTCAAGCGGGAAGGGGGCAACTATTGTTCGTACATACGAACGCGTCAGGAGTGGACATGGTCGAATCAGTCGCGAAGTCGCATCGCACGGTCAGCCGGGTGACCGCGATCCTCGAGCTGGCCGCCGAGCGCCCCGGCGTCCGGCTCGCCACTCTGGCTGCCGCGCTGGACGCCCCCAAGTCGTCGGTGTTCGGTCTGGTCAAGGGTCTGGTGTCCACCGGCTATCTCATCGAGGAGGGCGGCGGCTATCACCTCGGTCCTGCCCTGGGGAACCTGCTCACCGCCGAACGGCCGAATCTCGCGGACGCGGCTCGGCCGAGCCTCGAGGAACTACGCGACACCTTCGGCGAGACGGCCATGCTGGGCACCGCTGTGGGAGAGTCGGTGGTATACATCGCCGCCGTCGAATCGCGGCAGCCGATCCGCTACTCGGCGCCGCTGCGCGTCCGTCGTCCGCTCTACCCGCCGAGCGCCGGGAAGGTGCTGCTGGCGTCGTGGCCCGAGCGCAGGCGGGACGCCTACCTGCGTTCGATCATCGACGACCCGGCGGCGTTCGAGCGTGCCCGGCAGGAGCTCGAGCGGGTCCGCTCCGACGGCGTGGCGACCAACCGCGGCGAGACACTTCCGGACGTCAGCGCAGCGGCGCGTCCGATCGTGGTGCACGGCCGCGTGGTCGCCGCCATGGCGGTCGCCGGGCCCACGACGCGTATTTCCGAACGGCTGGCCGACATCGCCGAAGCCCTGGTCGAGGCGACCAGGGCGGCCGCTTCCCGGCTCTCGTGAGTCGCTCGGCCGACTCCGCAGCGCGACCACGCGAGCATTGACAGTGCGTCAGCTCACACCTTACGGTGGCATATCGGAACAGCCATTCGTATTTAAGAACGGTGGTGGGGAATGCGCAGGGGTCGACGGAGACCCGCCGCGGTGCTGACCGTGTCGCTCGCCCTGGCTACGGCGAGTACCGCGTGCGCGGCGCCCGCGCCGGTCCTGGAGTCCGACGGCGTCTACACGCTGCAGGTCGCCGACTCGTATCCGCTCGGTCACCCGTTCTCCGATGCCGGGGCGCGCGTGCTCATGGACCGGGCACGTGAACTCTCCGGCGGCCGGATCCAGTTCGACTACTTCCCCGCGGAGCAGATGGGCAACGCCGCCGACATCCCGTCGCTGATCCGCACCGGTGTCGTCGATCTGGGTTCGGTCGCACCCGCCTACGTCCCTGCCGAGCTTCCACTGTCCGGGGTCGCGGACCTGCCGGGCCTGGTCGGCGACTCGTGCACCGGCTCGCTCGCGGTGTCGGAGCTGATGTCGGAGGGCGGACTCCTGTGGCGCGAGGATTTCGAACCGAAGGGGCTGCGTCCGCTCGTCGTCGGCATGATTCCCGATTACGACGTCCTGACGGGTTCCCGCCCGGTGCGTACGCCCAGTGACCTGCGCGGCCTGCAGCTGCGCTCGTCGGGGGGAACCATCGATCGGACCGTCGAGGGCCTGGGTGCCGCTCCGGTGGGGATGCCGGCCACCGAGATGTACGAGGCGATCTCGCGGGGCACCGTCGACGGCACGGTCCTCGGGCCGGTGAGCGCCGCGCCGTACCACCTGGAGGAGGTCACCGGCCACGCCACGGTCGGCGCCAGACTCGGCAGCTTCACGATGACCTACAGCATCAGCGAATCCGCCTGGGACGTGCTGCCGTCCGAGCTCCAGGACGTCCTTCACCGTGCGGGTCGGGAGGCCACCCGTAGCCTGTGCGCCGCTCTGCAGGAGGGCAACGTCCAGGGCAGGCAACAGATGCGCGACGCGGGTGTGCACATGCATCGGATCGCCGGTGACGAGCGTGAGGTCTGGGATCGGGCGACCGAGCCCATCCAGCGGCTCTGGGCGGCCGACATGGCGGAAATCGGCCGTCCCGGCGGCGCTGCCCTGCGCGAGCTGAAGGAGCGGCTGCGGAGACTGGAACAGGACGCCCATGACGACAACTGACACCACGGAACGATCCACATCGGACACCGAGGCCGCACACCGCCCCTCCGTCGTCCTTCGGGCAGTCTCGGCGATCGAACGCATCGGCATCGCCGGAGCGGGAACCGCGTTGATCGTGATGACGGTGTTGATGGTGATCGAGACCGGGATGCGCTACGTCGCCGGATCGCCGCTCGGCTGGAGCTTCGGGTTCATTCAGGACTACCTGCTTCCCGGCTACTTCTTCCTCGCGCTGGCGTACACGTTCCGGGTGGGTGCGCACGTCTCCATCGACGTCGTGTACCAGCGATGCCCCGCGAAGGTGCAGGCGGCCATGACCGTGGTCGGCAGAGTGCTGATGCTGGCCATGTCGGCGCTGCTGCTGTGGGCGGGAATCCTGGCTACCCACGATGTCTGGCAGTCCCGGGACATCCCGCCACCCGGTGGAGCCGAGCTCAGCATTCCGACCTGGACCTGGCACATCCTCGTACCCCTCGGTGCCGCGCTGCTGACGCTTCGCCTGGTGTGTGACACGGTGACGCGACGCCGGCCGTTCACCGATGACGGAGCCGGGGAGGCGAGCTGATGTCGGTCGTCGTCGTCATCGCGGTGATGCTGCTGTTGTTGCTCATCCGGATCCCGGTGGGCTTCGCCATCGCCATCGCCGGCACATTGGGCCTCTACATCCATGGTGGACTGTCCGTTGTCCTCGGTGTACTGCAGTCCGCGCCCTTGGCCGCCGTGTCGTCGTACTCGCTGTCGCCGATTCCGCTGTTCATCCTCATGGCTCAGTTCGTCGTGGCCAGCGGAGTGATGGACGATCTCTTCCACGCCAGCCGAGTCTGGATCGGCCGGGTCCGCGGTGGCACGGGTATCGCCGCGACCGGAGCGGGCGCCATGTTCGCCGCCGTCTCGGGTTCGAGTACCGCTGCCGCCGCGACTCTCGCGCACACCTCGTCCACGAAGATGATCGAGTCTGGTTACAGCCCGAGGATCTCGACGGGTCTGGTGGCGGTCGTCGGAACGCTGGCCGCCATGGTGCCGCCGAGCATCATCCTCGTCTTCTACGCCATCCTCGCCGAGCAGAGTGTCGGCAAGGTGCTCGTCGCGGGATTCGTCCCAGGTGCGCTGGTGACGGGCGCGCTGATCATCACGCTGATGATCCTCGTCAAGGTGAACCCGGCGTCCGCGCCGGCAGGACAGCGGTATGCGTGGGCGGACAAGCTCCGCAGCCTTCGGACAGCCGGTCCGGTGCTCGCTCTCTTCGCGCTCGTCACCGGAACGGTGTACTTCGGCGTCGCGACACCGACCGAGGCCGCCGCACTGGGAGCCGTCGGTGGCTTCGCCCTCATGGCTGCGCGCAGGCGGGTGACGTGGAGCGCGATCAAACACGCGATCGTCGAGACCATCAATTCCAGCGTGATGATCCTGATGATCATCCTCGGCGCGCACATTCTCGGCTACTTCATCACCTCGACCAGGGTCACGCCTGCCGTGGTGGAATGGGTGGGCTCGCTCGATGTCGCGCCCATCGTGGTGATCGTGTTCCTGGCCCTCTGTTATGTGGTGCTCGGGTTCTTCCTGGACCAGATCGCGATCCTGGCCCTCACCGTGCCGATCGTGCTCCCGCTGGTGCTCGAACTGGGTTACGACCCGATCTGGTTCGGTGTGTTGATCGTCCTGCTCGCCGAGATCGGACTGGTCACCCCGCCGCTCGGCCTGAACGTGTTCGTGGTGGCCCGCACGGCACGCCATCCGGTGACCGAGGTCTTCTGGGGGGCGCTGCCGTTCGTGCTCGCGCTCATCACGGTTGCTGCCCTGCTGATCGCCTTCCCCGACATCGTGTTGTGGGTGCCGAACACCATGTCGGCCGAGTGACCGAGTCGTCGGCTGACGCGCCGATGCCGGCCCCGCAGAGCACCGCCGTCAGGCGCGAGCGGCCTCGGCGAAGGCCGCCATCGACGGGTACTCCCAATCCGGGCGCACGTCCTGGCCCGGGTCCGGCGTGGCGCCCCAGCCGGGACGGTCGTGCCTGCGGTTGATCCACACGCCGGGCAAGCCGGCGCGCTTGGCCGGGACGTGGTCGTGGAACAGGCTCTGCGCCACGCGCAGCAAGCTCAGGCCGTCGTCCCTGGCGTATGCGGTGAGCACGTCGAAGTTGCGCTGGGCCGGCTTGTAGCTGCCGACGTCCTGCGCGGTGATGATGTGGTCGAACTCGATGTCGAGCCGCTGCCTGCTGCCCTCGAAGCTCGCCCTGTCGACATTGGACAGAACGATGAGCCGGAACCGTTCTCCGAGCGAGGCGAGGGCGTCGTGCGAATCGGGGAAGGCGGGCCAGTCCGGTACGGACGAGCCGAGCCGCTCCGCCTCCGCGTCGGGCACCGGATAGCCAAGTTTCCGTCCGGTGGCGCGGAAGGCCTCGGCGAGTACGTCCGGGTAGAGCATGGTCGGGGTCTCCCTCGCCACCCGCGCCTCCTCGTCGGCGTAGGCGACCAGGACCTGTTCGTCGGTCAGCGTGGAGTCGAACCGGCGCGCCCAGGGGCCGATCACCGCGGCGATGCCCGTCTCCCAGTCGATGAGGGTGCCGTAGCAGTCGAAGCTCAGCGCGTCATAGGTGTCGAACATCGTGCTCCTCATCCGCCGTGCGGGTCAGACGCTGCGCAGCACCGACACGACGATGCCGAGCACGACTGCCTCGTCGCCGTCGATGACGTCGTAAGCCGGGTTGCGTGGTTCGAGGTAGACGTGGCCGCCGCGGCGGCGGAACACCTTGACGGTGGCCTCGCCGTCGATCATCGCGGCGACGATCTGGCCGGAGTGCGCCTCGGCCTGCTGTCGCACCACGACGATGTCCCCGTCGCAGATCGCGGCGTCGATCATCGAGTCGCCGCGCACGCGCAACCCGAACACGTTGCCGCGTCCGGTGAGCTCGCGCGGCAGGGTCAGCGTGTCGTCGAGGTGTTCGTCCGCGGCGATCGGGGTGCCCGCGGCGATGTCACCGACCACGGGCACGGAAACCGAGTCCTCAGTGGACTGTCGTGCCGAAGGCTCCCGGAGGAACGCGCGGACGTCGATCGGCCGCGACACGGTGCTGCTGCGGCGGAGGAAACCCTTCTCCTCGAGGCTCGCCAGGTGCTTCGACACCGACGACGACGAGCGCAGCCCGACGGCGTCGCCGATCTGCCGGGTGCTCGGGGAGTATCCGTACCGGACCACCCAATCCCGGATCACGGCCAGGATTCGCTGCTGACGGAGCGGCAGTGCGGAGGCGTCCAGATCACCGAAGGCGTTGAGATCGTCGTAGGTGGTCACCCGCGGCATCGTAGCCAAAGACGATTGCTCTGCCGATCGGTGCGTGCTTCACCGTTCGTGCTCAGCGTCACCTGTGGCCGCAGCCTGGCCGGGACGCTCAGGGAATCAACCCGGCGTCGCGGGCCAGGCGGACGGCGTGCGTGCGATTGGACGCGCCGAGCTTGCGGGTGATACCTCTTCCGGGGCGAGCAAGGGGGAGAGGTCCCGCTCATCACCTGGAATCGCGTCTGGCAGCGAGCACGGGCCGCGACACTGTCCAAGGCCGTCGCGGCGACACCGCTCGCGAAGCGGCCGCACGACCTCCGCCACGCAGCGGTGTCTACCTGGCTCAATGCGGGCGTTTCGCCGACTCAGGTGGCGGATTGGGCCGGGCGCTCTGTGGACGTGCTGCTGGAGGTCTATGCCAAGTGCCTCGGCGCCAGGTCCAACAAGGACTGGGGCACTGATGGGGCGCGGCCGGGGCGCGTATGGGGCGTGACGGCCCGCAAACAACCGCTCCGAACCGCATACAGCCGCCACTGGCAAGATCGCCCTCCATCGGCATTTTCGCTGATGGGGGGCGATCTTTTGCGCTCTGACCTGTGCGCCCCCGGGAGGATTCGAACCTCCGACACCCGCTTTAGGAGAGCGGTGCTCTATCCCCTGAGCTACGAGGGCTGATACAACCGACAGCTTAACGGTCCGCGGTCGGGTGTGGGCAACCGGACCTTGACTACCGGCCAGTCTCTCACTGTAATACCTCCACTACCAGTGGGTAACTTTCCCGTCCCCGGCGCGGTGAACCCGCGCCACCCCAGCCGGGAGGCAGGCCGTGATCACAGTCATGTTGGCCGACGATGAGGAGCTCGTCCGCTCGGGTCTGCGGGCGATGATGTCCGCCGCCCCGGACATCGAGGTGGTCGGCGAGGCGGTCGACGGCAGATCGGCTGTGGAGACGGCGAGACGGCTGCGGCCGGACGTCGCGTTGCTCGACATCAAGATGCGCCAGCCTGACGACGGCATCCGGGCGCTGCGGGCGATGCAGGCGCTGCCCGAACCGCCTCGGATGGCGATGCTCACCACGTTCGACGTGGACGAGTACGTCAGCCTCGCGCTGCGGTTCGGCGCCAACGGGTTCCTGCTCAAGGACATCGAGCCCGCCGTGCTCGTTCGCGCGGTCCGCGACCTGGCGCGCGGCGGAGCCGTGCTCGACCCGAGCGTGGCCGCCCGCATGGTCAATGCGCAGCGCGACGAGGCGCGGGCGGCGGCGCCGGCACGGCGGCTGCTGGCCTCGCTGTCGGAGCGCGAGCGCGAGGTGGTCGAGCTCATCGGGCAGGGCCTGTCCAACGCCGAGATCGGCGGCCGGCTCCACCTGTCGGAGGCGACGGTGAAGGGCTACGTCTCCGCGGTGTTGTCCAAGATCGGTGCGGCCAACCGTGTCCAGGCCGCGCTGCTGGCTTACCGCGGTGGCCTCGTGAACTGACGGCCTACTCCGCGTGACGCGCCCGACACCCCGAACGGGGGTCCGCCTTAAGGCCGGTCTCAGCTGAACAGGCCAGACTGGTCGCATGCGGATACTCGTTGTCGACGACGATCGGGCCGTCCGGGAGTCGCTGCGGCGCTCCCTGGAGTTCAACGGCTACCAGGTCGACGTCGCCGGTGACGGCGCGCAGGCGTTGGAGAAGGTCGTCGCCGAGCGGCCGGACGCCATGGTGCTGGACGTCATGATGCCGCGCCTCGACGGGCTCGAGGTGGCGCGCCGGCTACGCAGCACCGGAGACGACCTGCCGATCCTGGTGCTCACCGCGCGCGACACCGTGTCCGACCGCGTGTCCGGCCTCGACGCCGGCGCCGACGACTACCTGCCGAAGCCGTTCGCGCTGGAGGAGCTGCTCGCTCGCCTGCGGGCGCTGTTGCGCAGGGCGGGCGCCGAGTCGCAGTCGCACGGCGCGGAGGTGCTCAGCTTCGCCGACCTCACGCTGGACCCCGACACCCGGGAGGTGCGCCGGGGCGAGCGGCGGATCAGCCTCACCCGCACCGAGTTCGCCCTGCTCGAGCTGTTCATGACCTACCCGAAGCACGTGCTCACGCGCAGCCGGATCCTCGAGGAGGTCTGGGGCTACGACTTCCCGACCTCCGGCAACGCGCTGGAGGTCTACGTCGGCTACCTGCGGCGCAAGACCGAGGCGGACGGCGAACCGCGGTTGATCCACACCGTGCGCGGGGTCGGTTACGTCCTGCGGGAGACGCCTCCGTGACCCAGCAGGCAGCGCCCGCGAGCATGGCCGGGACGCCGATCGCGAGGGGCCGGCCTGACGAGCCCCGGCGGCGGATCTCGCTGCGCACCCGCGTCATGCTGCTCGCCGCGACCTGCGTGGGCGGCACCGTGGCGCTGGTGTCGCTCGTGGCGTTCCTGACGGTGCGCGACAACCTGTACGAGCAGTTCGACGCCAACCTCACCGAACGCGCGGCGGCCGCGGCCGACAGCGTGCCCGTGGTGTCGCGCTTCCGGCAGATCCCGGTGGCCGTGCTGGTCGGCAGTGACATCCAGATCGGACTCCTGCAGGCGAACGGCCTGCTGTTCTATCCCGACAGTGGCACGGCGCCGCCGTGGGGCCGCCAGGAGCTGGCGGTGGCGACGGGTGGCGCCGAGCAGTCGTTGCGCACGGACCCCGAGACGAACATGCGCGTGGTCGCGCTGAGCTCGGGGCCGGGGCAGGCGCTGGTGCTCGCCCAGTCGCTCGAGCCGACCGAGCACACGTTGAAAGATCTGTCGTTCGTGCTGCTGTTGTTCGGCGGAGCGGGCATCGTGGTGGCCGCGGCCGCGGGCACGGCGGTCGCGCGCACGGCGCTGAGACCGGTCGAACGCCTGACCTCGGCCACCGAGCGCGTGGCCAGCACGATGGACCTACGGCCGATCCCGGTCACCGGCGACGACGAGCTGTCCAGGCTCACCCACAGCTTCAACACCATGCTGTCGGCCGTGGCCGAGTCGCAGGAGCGGCAACGCCAGCTCGTGGCGGACGCCGGGCACGAACTGCGCACGCCGTTGACCTCGCTGCGCACGAACCTGGAGCTGCTGCTGTCGGCGAGCAGGCAGGGCTCGCCCGCGCTCGCCGAGGACGTCCGTGCCGAGATCGAGGCCGACATCCGCGGCCAGCTCGACGAGCTCACCCAGCTCATCGGTGACCTCGTCGAGCTGGCGCGGGACAGCGGACCGCAGCAGCACGTCGAACGCGTCGACCTCGCCGAGGTGGTCGAGCGGGCGCTCGACCGCGCCCGCAGGCGGGCGGGCGACACCGAGTTCGACGTGGAGCTCCAGCCCTGGGTGCTGACCGGGGACCCGGGCGTGCTCGAACGCGCGGTGTTGAACCTGCTCGACAACGCCGTGAAGTTCTCGCCGCACGGCTCGACGGTGACGGTGCGGCTGCGGCAGCTCGGCGACGGCACGGCCGTGGTGGAGATCGGTGATGCCGGGCCGGGCATCGCGCCGGAGGACCTGCCGAAGGTCTTCGAGCGCTTCTACCGTTCCCGCGAGGCGCGCACACTCCCCGGGTCCGGCCTGGGCCTGGCGATCGTGAAGCAGGCGGCCGAGCGGCACGGCGGCACGGTCTACGCGGGATCGAATCCCGATGGCGGCGCGTTGATGACCATCCGGCTGCCCGGGGTTGCCGGCTGACCGGCGTCCACCTCTCGCCGCCGCGGCAGCGGATCACACCACCAACGGCTGTTGGATCATGTAGAATTTTGTGTAGTTAGGTGTGATTCGGCGGGACGGCGGGAGACTACGCGAGTGCTGGCGCGGCAGCGGCAAGCGATCATCCTCGAGGAGGCTCAGCGCACCGGCGCGGTACGCGTCAGCGACCTGGTGGAGCGGCTGGGCGTCTCGGACATGACCGTGCGCCGGGACCTCGACGTCCTCGCGAGCCGTGGCCTGGTCGAGAAGGTCTACGGCGGCGCCACCACGATCACCGGCCGCAGCACCGACGAGCCCGGGTTCGAGGCCAAGTCCGTCCGGCAGCGGGAGCAGAAGGAAGCCATCGCCGAACTCGCAGCGAGCCTCGTGAAACCGGGCACCGCCATCGGGATCTCGGCCGGAACCACCACGTGGACGTTCGCTCGCGCGCTCGACGGCATCCCCGACCTCACCATCGTCACCAACTCGGTCCGCGTCGCCGACATCCTGCACGACTCCGGACAGACCGACCGGACCGTCGTGCTCACCGGCGGCGTGCGGACGCCCTCCGACGCGCTGGTGGGTCCGGTCGCCGTGCAAAGCCTGCGCAGCCTGCACCTGGACCTCGTCTTCCTCGGCGTGCACGGCATGGCCGAGGGTCCCGGCTTCACCACGCCGAACCTCACCGAGAGCGAGACCGACCGGGCACTGGTGGAGGCGGGGCGCAAACTCGTCGTGCTCGCCGACCACACCAAGTGGGGCACGGTCGGCATCAGCACCATCGCCGACCTCGCCGACGCGGGCGTGGTGGTCAGCGACACCGGACTGCCCGAGGACGCCAGGAAAGTGCTGTCCGAGAACGCCGGCGAACTCCTGATCGCCGACCCGGAGCGCCGGGCGGAGGCGGACGAGTGAGAAAGACCGTGCGCCACCTCGCCGATGGCCGCGAGATCCTGTACTTCGACGACACACCGGACGCCCCGCCGCGGGAGGCGGTCGACACCCGGGACATCCCGCCGGTGGCCGCCGCGTCCGAGATCCGCCGCGACCCGCTCACCGGCGAGTGGGTGGTGCTGGCCGCCCACCGCCAGACGCGGACCTACAAGCCGCCCGCCGATCTCTGCCCGTTGTGTCCCACCAAGCCCGGCAAACCGAGCGAGGTGCCCGAGAGCGACTACGACGTCGTGGTGTTCGAGAACCGGTTCCCGTCGCTGGCCCAGGGCGTGCCGGGTGAGGCGGCCACCGTGGACGGCGCGGGCCTGGTGCCCGTGGCGCCCGGCCGCGGTCGTTGCGAGGTCGTGTGCTTCACCAGCGACCACCACCGTTCCTTCGGCGAGCTCAGCCCGCAGCGGGTGCGCACGGTCGTCGACGTGTGGGCCGACCGCACGGCGGCGCTGTCCACACTCGACGACGTCGAACAGGTCTTCCTCTTCGAGAACCGCGGCGAGGAGATCGGCGTCACGCTCCACCATCCGCACGGCCAGATCTACGCCTACCCGTTCGTCACGCCGCGCACCGAACGGATGCTCGACACCGCGGCCGCCTACCGGGCCGAGCACGGCAGGCACGTTCTCGGCGACGTCCTGGCCGCCGAACGGAAAGCGGGCACCCGCATCGTGGCCGAGGGCGAGCACTGGACGGCGTTCGTCCCGCCGGCGGCGCGGTGGCCGGTGCAGGTGCAGGTGGTGCCGCACCGGCAGGTCGCGGACCTCACCGAACTCGACGACGCCGAGCGCGACGACTTCGCCCGCGTCTACCTGGGCGTGCTGCGTCGCTGTGACGGCCTTTACGGACGCCCGCTGCCCTACGTCGCCGGCTGGTACCAGGCACCCAAGCACCGCGACCGGGAACTGTCGTGGCTTCACCTCGAACTGTTCTCGGTGCTGCGGACGGCTGACAAGCTGAAGTACCTCGCCGGGTCCGAGTCGGGCATGGCGGTGTGGGTCAACGACGCGACGCCGGAGCAGATCGCCGGCCGGCTTCGCGCCGCGGCCACACTCTCGTCCTGAGCACAGTCGCTGTTCAGCAAGCTCTCAGGGGCATGCCCCATCATGGGCGTATGACGGAGAACGACCCGAACGCTGCGGACAAGTCCGGCACTCCGGCATCGGGAACTCCCGACCAGGGGGCCTGGCCGGGTGAGGCGAACCCCAATCCGTGGTCCGCGCAGAGCGCGCACGGGCAGCCGGGGAACGCACACGGGCAGGCGGGAAATCCGTATGCCGGCCCCCAGTACCCGCACACGGCCACGTATCCGGCGGCGTCGATGCCGGGTTCCGGTGCGAGCGAACCCCGGCCACGCGCCGGCGCGGGCAAGCTGGTCGCCGGGGTCGCGTTGCTGGCGCTGCTCGTCGGAGGCGGGGCCGGTGCCGCGGGCGGCTACCTGGCCGCCGAGAACGCCTCCTCCGGCGGCGGCACCTCCGTCAACGCGCTCGAGCAGGAGCCGCCTGCCAGGCAGACGGGCAACCCGCCCGCGGGCAGCGTCGAGTCCGTCGCCCAGAAGCTGGGGCCCAGCGTCGTGCAGCTGCGGACGCAGGGCAGTGCGGGCGCGGGTGAGGGCTCCGGCTTCATCATCAGCGCCGACGGCTACATCCTCACCAACAACCACGTGATCGCGGGTGCCGCCGACGGCGGCCGCATCGAGGTGGTGTTCCAGGACGGCCAGCGCGCCGAGGCGTCGATCGTGGGCCGGGACCCGACAACGGACATCGCCGTGGTGCGCGCCGAGGACGCCCGCAATCTGCCCACCGTCGAGCTGGGCCGTTCGGACGACCTGCGGGTCGGCCAGCAGGTGGTGGCCATCGGTTCGCCGTACGAGCTCGC
This sequence comes from Prauserella oleivorans, assembly GCF_042685745.1. Taxonomy (NCBI): domain Bacteria; kingdom Bacillati; phylum Actinomycetota; class Actinomycetes; order Pseudonocardiales; family Pseudonocardiaceae; genus Prauserella; species Prauserella oleivorans. The sequence continues at coordinate 1,739,904 of NZ_JBHUNT010000001.1, forward strand.
CGGCACGGTGACCTCCGGCATCGTCAGCTCCCTGCATCGCCCCGTGACCGCCGGCGGGCAGGGCGATCAGACCACGGTGATGGATGCCATCCAGACCGACGCCGCGATCAACCCGGGCAACTCGGGTGGCCCGCTCGCCAACATGGCGGGCCAGGTCATCGGTATCAACTCGGCCATCTACAGCCCCCAGGCCTCCTCCGGCTTCGGCCAGCAGGAGGGTGGAAATGTCGGCATCGGGTTCGCCATCCCGATCGACCAGGCCCGGCGCACCGCCGACGACATCATCCAGAACGGCCACGCGACACAGACCTACATCGGTGCCACCGTGGGTGACGCTCCGGGCGGCGGCGCGGCGATCGGCGAGGTGTTCGCCGGCAGCCCCGCCGAGAAGGCCGGGCTGAAGGCGGGCGACGTCGTGACCAAGCTCGACGACCGCGTGATCGACGATGCCAACACCCTCGTCGCGGCCATCCGCACGCGGGCGCCCGGTGAGCAGGTGACCCTGACGCTGTCCGGCAACCGCACCCTCGAGGTGACCCTCGGCGGACAGCCGGTGGGAGGCAACTGACCACCCAGTCGCTCGGCCGCAGGGCGCGGCCGAGACCAACCCCGTGTTCGCCGCGCAGGCGAGCCCGCCATGACCGCGCGCAACCGGTGCCATGCGGCCGGTTGCGCGCGGTCGCGCGTGTGCCGGGTCGTCACGGGATGGTCCGGACCTCGCTCTCCACATCGGACCGTCGCGTGTGCCGGCGACGCAACCGGCCCGCGACGTGCCGGGCAGCACACACCGGTGTCGGCCGTGCTCCGCATTCCGGGCTCGTCCTACTACGGTGGTGACCATGGAACGGAGTGCACAGCGGCTCGGCCGCGCTCTGGTGGTGGTCGTGGACGACCGGACCGCCCAAGGGGAAACCGAGGACTCGATCGGTCCGCTGGTGACCGAGCTGCTCGAGGAGGCCGGCTTCATCGTCGACGGGTCCGTCGTGGTGCGCGCGGACACGGTGGAGATCCGCAACGCGCTCAACACGGCTGTCATCGGAGGCGTCGACCTGGTGCTCACCGTGGGTGGGACAGGAGTCTCGCCGCGCGACGTCACACCGGATGCCACGGCCGGCGTGCTCGACCGCCCGATCCCGGGCATCGGTGAGGCCCTGCGGTCGTCCGGTTTGGCCGCCGGTGCGATCGATGCCGGAATTTCCCGTGGCCTCGTCGGGGTCTCGGGCAGCACACTGGTGGTGAACCTCGCGGGCTCGCGCGCCGCCGTGCGCGACGGCATGGCCACCCTGTCGGCCCTGCTGCCGTACGTCATCGAGGAGCTCTCCGGGCTCGACGAGGACTGACAGCACGAGCGCAGCGAAGGCCTTCGGCATGCCACGGGACGAACACGAGCCACAGCGACGCCCTGAGCCACCTCGTCGATCCCGGCGCGAGCTCGACGAGGTGTTCGGGGACGTCCTGCCGGAGACGACATCGGACGAGCGCGACCCGAAGCCGGGCCGCTCCTCGGCCGACGACTGGTACCTGGAGAACCGGCCGCCCCATCACGACCGGTGATCCGGGCGGTCAGGCGTTGTCGCGCACCCGCTGTTCCTTGAGCAGGTCGCGGATCTCCTGCAGCAGCTCGACATCCGTGGGCTCCGCCGGACCCTCTTCCTGGCCACGCTTGCGGCGCTCCTGAATCTTCTGCATCGGCAGCACCAGGATGAAGTACACGACCGCGGCGATGATCACGAAGTTGATCGCCGCATTGATGACCGAGCCGAAGTCGAGGAACGTCGAGTCGTTGCCACCGAGGATGTTGAAGCCCAGCCCCTTGGCGGCATCGGAACCGCCGATCGTGTTGATCAACGGCTTGATCAGGCCATTGGTGAACGCCGTCACAATCGCGGTGAAGGCCGTACCGATGACGACCGCGACCGCGAGTTCCACGACGTTGCCGCGCATCAGGAAATCCTTGAAGCCCTTCAGCACGCCGCACTCCCTTCCACATAGGACTTTGTCGCTAGCGGAGGGTAACGGTCACGGGCTGGGCGAGCGAAACGGCGGCGAGGTCGGAAGCGAGGCCCGTCCGCACCGCCAGCAGCACCAGCGGACCGCCGTCGACGCCGGGCGGACCGTCGCGGGACGAGCCCGGTGACGTGATCACCGAGAGCACCGACACGTCGTCCGCCAGCACCTGGCCGCGCTGTTCAGCGGCCGTCAGGGAGACCACGTCGACCCGGATTCCGGGGTGCAGCAGTGGCGTCACGTCCGGTTCGGCGAGCCGCACCGGAACGGTCACCGTGCCGGGTGGTGCGAGGTGTGGGCCGGCCAGCCGGGTGTCGGTGACAGGTTCACCCGCGCGGGCGACACCGACGAGGCGGCGTCCGGCCACGAGCGCCGGGTCGCTGAGCGTGCCGGCGGGCCGGTGCGCGGCGGGGAGGTCGACGCGCCGGACATCGTCCGGCCCCAGCGGCGCCCCCAGTGGGAGATCACGCGCGAAGACGAGGGCGGGCTCGCCGCGTTCCCCGTCCGCGGTCGCCGGGTGAGCGGCGAGAGCGGCCGCGAGCAGAAAGAGGCCGACGGCGAGCGCACGCCGGATGAGTGTCGCGGGCCGCGTCCGCAGCGACGAGGGCAGGCGCAGGCGCCGCCCGGAAGGTTTGGTCATCGACGTCCCCCAGTGATCGGGCCGAGGGCACGTCCACCCTCGACCCGATCGACGCTAGGAGAGCCTCTCCACGGCGGGGAAGCGGCGAATCACCAACCTGTGGACAACGGGGGTGATGTGGATAACCGGTCCGTCAGGAGGCGGCCGAGCTCGTGGTGGACGCGCTTGTCGACGAGGAGCTCGAGGAGCTCGCCGAGGACGAGGAGCCGTTCGAGTCCGACTTCGAGCTCTCGGAACCGGACGAACTGGACGAACCGTTCGACTTGCCGCTCGAGCTGGTGGACGAGCGCGAGTCGGTGCGGTAGAAGCCGCTGCCCTTGAAGATGACGCCTACCGATCCGAACAGCTTGCGCAGCTTCCCGTTGCATTCCGGGCAGTCGGTCAGGCTGGCGTCGGAAAACGACTGGACCACCTCGAACTGGTGGCCACACTCCTTACAGGCGTACTGATAGGTCGGCACGGGCGCTCCTTCGGGCATTGGCACTCGACTCGTCAGAGTGCTAACGCAATTTTGCGGTATGGCATTCCGGCGGCGCAATCGAGTCCCGGTCACACCGGGTGCGCGTCCGGGAGCTCGACCAGACCACGACCTGGCGTGAGCACGCCCGTCATCCGCACGTCGTGCGACTCGGCAGGAAGCCGGTCCACCAGCTCCGTGTCGCGGATCACGGCCACCAGTCGCGTGTCCGGCGCCGCGAACACCAGCGAGCGGTCGTAATACCCGGCTCCCCGGCCGAGCCGCACTCCCTGCCGATCCACCGCCAGCGCCGGCAGCAGCACCACGTCCGCCTCGCCGATCGCGCGCGTCCCCAGCCGTGGCCCGCCCGGTTCCAGCACGCCGCGGAACCGGCCCGGGACCAGACCGGACGTGCCCGCGTACTCGGCCCAGTCCAAGGGGCCGGGCGCGTCGGGGACCACCGGGAGCAGCACCCGGGCGCCGGCGTCCCGGAGCACGTCGAGCAGGACGATCGAGCCCGGTTCGGAACCGAACGGCACGTAACAGCACGCCGTGGACAGCCCGGCGGCGGCGAGCTTCCGCACCGCGTGGGCGAGCGCGCCCGCCTCGGCCACGCGCTGCTGCGCGGAGATCGCGGCGCGCCCGGCGGTGATCCGCGCCCGCCACTGCGCCTTGCTGAGCTCCTGGGCCTCACCGACCTCCCGCGCGTCCTCGTCGGGCATCGGCAGGTTCACGTCCGGTTCCTCCGGTGGCAGGGGCTCGGCTGGCCGTGTCGCTGGTTGTCATTGTCCGCCTGATTCGCTACGTCAAGCTAGGCTTTGCGGTCATGACGGGCCCCACGAGTGATAACACGTTCCGCACGGCCATCGTCCCCGCGGCGGGCCTTGGCACCAGATTCCTCCCGGCCACCAAGGCCGTGCCCAAGGAGCTGTTGCCGGTCGTGGACACGCCCGGCATCGAGCTGGTCGCGGACGAGGCGGCGCAGGCAGGCGCGGCACGTATGGTCGTCGTCACATCGCCCGACAAGCAGTCGGTGGTCGAGTACTTCCGCAACCGGCCCGATCTGGAGAGCACGCTCGAACGCAAGGGAAAGACAGCGCTGCTGGAGAAGGTGCGCCGCGCGCCGGCCCTGCTCGACGTCGAGGTGGCCATCCAGGAGGAGGCGCTCGGGCTGGGGCACGCCGTCGCGCAGGCCGAGCCGAACCTGACCGACGAGGACACGGCCGTCGCCGTCCTGCTCCCGGACGACCTGGTGCTCCCCATCGGCGTGCTCAGCAAGATGGCCGAGGTCCGGGCGCGCCACGGCGGCAGCGTCCTGTGCGCCTTCGACATCCCGAAGGAGCAGATCTCGCCGTACGGCGTGTTCGACGTCACCGACACCGACGATGCCGACGTCAAGCGCGTGCACGGCATGGTCGAGAAGCCCGCGCCGGAGGAGGCACCGTCCACCTACGCCGCGGCCGGCCGGTACCTGCTCGATCGCGCGATCTTCGACGCCCTGCGCCGGATCGAGCCCGGCACGGGCGGCGAGCTGCAACTGACCGACGCGGTGGCCTTGCTGATCGCCGAGGGACACCCGGTGCATATCGTGGTGCACCGTGGCGGCAGGCACGACCTGGGCAATCCGGGTGGCTTCCTGCGCGCCGCCGTGGACTTCGCGCTGCGGAACCCCGATTACGGACCCTCGCTGCGTGACTGGCTGAAGGAACGAATCGAGAACGCCGACTGATGAGCGAACGCGAGCCGAGCACCGCCCCGACCCCGGACGCCGACGGCTTCCGGTCGGTCGACGAGCAGCTCTCCCTGGCATTGAGCGCCGCCGTGCGGCCGCGCCCGGTGCGGGTGGCCATCTCCGAGGCGCAGGGACTGCTCTGTGCCGAGGAGGTGGTGGCCGAGCAGGCGCTGCCCGGGTTCGACCAGGCGGCGGTGGACGGCTACGCGGTCCGCAGCGTCGACGTGCGTACCGCGGGCCAGGAGCCCGTCACCCTTCCCGTGGTCGGGGAGATCCAGGCCGGGTCGCGTCAGCCGCGCCGGCTTCAGCCCGGTCAGGCGGTGCGCGTGGCCACGGGCGCGCCGCTGCCGACGCTCGCCGACGCCGTCGTGCCCACGGCGTTCACCGACGGGCACCAGGCCAAGGTCACCGTGCACCGGTCCGTGCCGTCGGCGGGTTACGTGCGGCGGACCGGCGAGGACGTCCAGATCGGGGACGTCGCCGTCCGTGCCGGTGACACGATCGGATCGGCCCAGGTCGGCCTGCTCGCGGCGGTCGGCCGTTCGAAGGTGCTCGTGTACCCGAGGCCGCGGGTGTCGATCATCTCGGTGGGCGACGAGCTCGTGGACGTCGATCGCACGCCGTCGGTGGGCCAGGTCTACGACGTCAACTCCTACGCGCTCGCCGCCGCCGCGCGGGACGCCGGCGCGGAGGTGAGCCGGGTCGGCATCGTGCCGCTCGACCCCAAGCGGCTCCGCGAGACGGTCGAGGGCCGGCTGCTGATGTCCGAGGTCGTCGTGGTCGCGGGCGGCGCGGGCGGCACCACCGGCGAGGAGGTGCACGCGGCCCTGTCGGATCTCGGCCAGATCGACGTGCACCGGGTCGCCATGCACCCGGGCTCGGTGCAGGGGTTCGGCAAGCTCGGCCCGGATTCGGTGCCCACGTTCCTCGTGCCCGCCAACCCGATGAGCGCGCTCGTCGTGTTCGAGGTGATGATCCGCCCGCTCATCCGCGCCGCGCGGGGTACTCGCAACCCGCACCGCCGGGTCGTCGAGGCGAAGCTCCTCTCACCCGTCACGTCCACTGCCGGGCGCAAGGGGTTCCTGCGTGGCCAGCTGCTCCGTGACGAGAGCAACGGCGAGTACCTCGTGCAGCCGCTCGGCATGTCCGGCGCGCACCTGCTCGCGTCGCTCGCGGAGGCCAACTGCCTCATCAACATCGACGAGGAGCTCACCGAGGTGGCCGCGGGGGAGCAGGTCAAGGTGACCTTCCTGGCCCAGCGGGCGTAGCGACGGCGATGTCGTCGCAGGTGTATGCCGGCCCGTACGGTGCGGAGCCGCGTCACCCGGGCTGGCCGGCCAGACTGGGACCGCTCCTGGTGCCCGCGGGCAGGCTGGAACTGCGGCCGATCCGGTTGCGTGATGCCGCCGACTGGAGTCGTATCCGGCTGCGGGACCGCGCCTACCTCGAGGAATGGGAGCCCACCGCGACGGGTCCGTGGGGTGACCGCAACGCGCGCTGGTCGTGGCCGCCGCAGTGCATGTCGCTGCGCTCGCTCGCCCGTCGCGGGCAGTGCCTGCCGTTCGCGATCACGGTCGACGGGGAGTTCGCCGGGCAGATCACGGTGGGCAACATCATCAGGGCTTCGCTGCGCTCGGCGTGGGTGGGTTACTGGGTGTCGTCCAAGCTCGCGGGTCGTGGTGTGGCGACGGCCGCTGTGGCGTTGGTCACCGACCACGCGTTCACGGCGGCGGGGTTGCACCGGCTCGAGGCGACCGTTCGGCCGGAGAACGCCGCCAGCGTGCGGGTGCTCACCAAGGCGGGATATCGCCAGGAGGGTCTGTTCCTGCGCTACCTCGACGTCGCGGGGGCGTGGCGGGACCATCTGAGCTTCGCCATCACCGCGGAGGAAACGGGCAAGGGTGTGGTGGCCCGGCTCGTGGCGGAAGGGCTGGCGCAGCGCCCCGAACAGCGTTAACTACGCGTGAGTTCACCACCGGACTCAGTGATGCCAATCCGTGATACGCCCGGCGAGCCTCCGGGTTTTCTGTTACTCGTGTGACTAGCGTGACGAGAGTCAGCGTGGAGACATGAGGGAGTGGGGCGGTCCGTGGACCGCGCGGTTCCACGACGACCGAGCAAGGTCGGGGGAGGTGACGGGAGATGCCAAGCTCGTTGATCATCGTCGGGCTCGCGGCGGCGTGGCTTGTCGTTCTCGTTCCCATGGTGGCGCGCAAGCGTCAGGAGATTACGCAGACCAATGATTCCGCGTTGGCTGCCCGGGTCGTGCGGAGCGGGAGTACACGCAACGAGTGGCGGAGGGAGTTCGCCGTGTCCCGAGACGCGAAGACGCGCGAGGACCTGGCCGAGGCCGAGTACGACGAGGACCTCGACGACTACGACGCCGAATTCGACGATGCCGACGACACCGAGCCGGAGCCGGAGCCGGAGCCGGTGCGCAGGCCGGTCGCCGAGGAGCGGCCTGCCCGCAGGTACCGGCCCGGGCGCGGCGGGTTCGACCCCGAGGCCGCCGAGATGGCGGCTCGCGCGAAGTACGCCTTCCGGCAGCGGGTCGTCCTGGGCCTGATCATCGCGGCCGTGCTGACCGCGATCGTCGCCGCGGTCGTGCTGCCGGTGGTGTGGTGGGCGCACGGCGCCGTCGACGTGACACTGGCCGGCTACCTCGTCTACCTGCGACGCCAGGTGCGCATCGAGGAGGAGATCCGGCAACGGCGCATGGCCCGGTACGCGGGGGCGGCGCGTCGTCCAGTCCACCGGCCGGAGTCCGAGGAGCACATCGCCGACGTCGAGGTGGCCCGCCCGCGGCCGCGCCGGGAGCTCGTCAACCTCGAGCGCAGGCAGGCGCCGCCGGCCGCACGCCCGCCGCGCAACGCCGTGGTCGTGGACCTGGACGACGAGGACCCCGCCTTTCACGAGCTCGACGACCCCGGCGAGCTGCCGTACCGGCGGGCCGCGGGAGAGTAGGACCCCCCTGCTCGGTGGGCATGGCACCACTGTTATGCTCATCGAGCAATCCCAAGGGGCTGTAGCGCAGTTGGTAGCGCGTCTCGTTCGCATCGAGAAGGTCAGGGGTTCGATTCCCCTCAGCTCCACCCTAGGGGTCTTACTAGAACAAGTGCCTGAATGAAGGCCACGAAGTAGGACCGTGACGCTTGACGGCGTGCAAGGACCACCCGCGTTGCGGGTGGTCCTTTTGTTTGTGTCCTCCGCGTTGGATGCGGCGGTCCGCTGACCTTGGATGGCGTGGAGTTCGCCGAAGGGTTCACGGAGCTCACCGTCTGTGATCTTGTCGTCCTCGATGTAGAGGGCGTGGAAGATCGCCTGGTTGAGGAGGCGGCGCTGTTGGTCGTTGCAGCGTCGGTACAGCTGGTCGGGCTGTTCGAGGAGGGCAAGGCTGGCGTTGACGAGCTGGGCGCTGTCGGTGAGGTCGGCGTTGGCTGTGTCGAGGCGCTCCTCCAGCCGGCGGCGCTCGCGGGCGATGTCGCGCAGCTTCTCCTTGACCTTGGTCCGAGGCAGCGTGCTGTCGGCGGCGAGGTCGATCAAGTTCTCCTCCTTCGTGTCGAGTTCCTTGAGCTGTGTGGTGATTTGCTTGCGCAGCAGGCGTGCGGACTTTTCCTGCTCGCCGAGCACGGCATCGATCTGGTCGCGCATGTCAGCGATGAACGGCTGGCTGAAGCGAATCGCGGAGTAGTGGCGCTCAACCGCGTCCTCGACGAGTGTGACGTTGACGTGGGGTGCTTGGCACAGCCCCTTTTGCCGGCCGCGGCAGAAAAAGTACAGGTACTCGGCACCCTTCGAGTTGATGGTCCGTTGGATGATCATCCGCCGCTTGATGCCGTCGCGTTGGCAGCGTCCACAGAACAGCGATCCCTTGAGGTAGTGGTGGTGGACGCGACGGCGTTCTTGTGCCGTCATGCGCGATTCGAGGATCTCCTGGACGGTGTCGAAGAGGTCCTCGTCGATGAGGGGCTCGTGTCGCCCCTGGATTTCTTCGCCGTCGTACTCGACGTATCCGAGGTAGTAGCGATCGCGCAGCATTTGCGAAATCTTGTTCTCGGAGACCTTCTTGGCTGGGTGTCGCCGGGTGGCCCTGGTGCGGAGGCCGCGGTCGTAGAGCTCGTCAGCCAGCTCTTCTTGCGTGTAGTCGCCGGTGGCGAAGAGCTCGAAACCCAGCTGGACAAAGGGCGCTCGTTCGGGGTCGACGATGATCGTGCGGATCACGCGGCCGTCGGAGTGGTCGATGTGGTTGAGGTAGCCGAGCTTCGCGCGGCCGAGCGTGCCGCCGTTGCGGGCCTTCTGGCCCATCTTGTAGGCGATGTCGGCACCGGACTGGCGGGATTGGTACTCGTTGAACGTGGCCAGGATGCCGTGCATCAGCTGGCCGACCGGGGTGTCGTCGATGGCCTCGGTGGCCGAGACCAGGGTGACGCCGCGCTTGCGCAGGTCTGCCATGACGATCGCGTCGTCGTAGCGGTTCCGCGCCATGCGCGAGAGCTGGTAGATGATGATGACGTCAACGTCGCCCTGGCTGCGCACCCGCGCGAGCATCTGTTGGAATGCTTCGCGCTTAGTCATCTCCATGGCTGAGCGTCCGGGCTCGACGTACTCGTCGATGACCGTGACGCCCAGGTCCCGCGCCTTGCGCAAGCACGCTTCCCGTTGGGCCGGAATGGAGATGCCTTCCGGGTTGTAGTCGGTCCGGACTTGCCCGGTCGAGGACACGCGCAGGTAGATCACTGCGCGAGTGCCGGGGGCAAGGTCGTCCATCGGCGGCTGGATGGGGATGGTGACGTCCTGCTGCAGTTCATCGATGAAGTCGGCATAGGCGCTGGTCACTAGTGCACCCTCTTCCGTGCGGGCCCCTGGATGGGGCTTGTGGTAGGAACTAGGCGGAAGTCGGGGTGACGGCTTGGGCTGGTCGCCCTTTGTGGGCCTTCATGACACTGCCGCCCCCGGCTTCCCCGGAACCGTGAAGCGATGACAAAGGGACGCGCGATCGAGCGCCGGTTAGTGACCACTCTGCTGTCGGTTCCCTTGCCTCCGTCTGGCTCCTGCCCTGGACTACACGCAGGAAGGCGACCCGGTTGTCGCAGCAGGATGGGCCACTGTTCTTCGTGGGGATCGACTGGGCGGGGGCTGAGCATGCCGTGTGCGTGCTCGACCACACCGGCAAGAAGATCGCCGCGTTCACCATCGATCACACCGCCGCCGGTTTCGGCCGGCTGGCCGCCAGGCTGGGCAGCCTCGGCCCGGCCGAGCAGATCCCGGTGGCGATCGAGCGCCCGGACGGGCGCCTGGTGGACGCGCTGCTGGAGGCCGGTCACCCGGTGCTGCCGGTCAAACCGAACGCGATCAAGACCTGGCGCGAGGCCGAAGTCCTCTCCGGCGCCAAATCCGACCCCGGCGACGCACACGTGATCGCCGACTACCTGCGAGTGCGGATCCACCGGCTGCGCCCCGCCGCACCGTTGTCCAGTCACACCAAGGCACTGCGCACCGTTGTGCGTACCCGTAGTGATCTTGTCGAGGCCCGTATAGCGGCGACCAACCAGCTCGCCGCATTGCTGGACGCGCACTGGCCAGGCGCCAAGGCCATCTTCGCCAACATCGAGTCCGCGATCGCCCTGGCGTTCCTGACCCGCTATCCCACCGCCGTCTCGGCGGCCTCGTTGACCGAGAAGCAGCTGGCCGCGTTCTGCGCCAAACAAGGCTATTCGGGCAGGAAACCCGCCGCCGTCCTGCTGGCCCGGCTGCGCTCTGCCCCGGCCGGCACGCTCGATCCCGTGGTGTCCACAGGAGTCCAGGACGCCGTGCTCGCCCAGGTCGGCATGCTTACCGCGCTCAATACCGCGATCAAGGCCCTGGACCGCTCCATTGCCGAGAAGATGGACACCCACCCCGACGGCAAGGTCTTCCGATCCTTTCCCCGTGCGGGCACCATCAACGCCGCCCAGATCCTGGCCGAATGGGGCGATTCCCGCGCCGCGTTCGACCACCCCGACGCCATCGCCGCACTGGCCGGGATCACGCCCGTCACCAAAGTCTCCGGCAAACAACGCGGCGTGTCCTTCCGCTGGGCCTGCAACAAACGCCTGCGCCTGGCCATCACCACCTTCGCCGACAACAGCCGCCACTCCAGCCCCTGGGCCGCCGACATCTACAACCGAGCACGCGCCTCCGGCAAGGACCACCCCCACGCCACCCGCATCCTGGCCCGAGCCTGGATCCGTGTCCTCTGGCGCTGCTGGCAAAACCACACGCCCTACGACCCGGCCCTGCACGGCGGCGCCCAACACCGGATGAAACAGCCGACCGCAGCCTGACTTTGATCTTGAGGTTGACACAAGGGGTGTCATGACACCTCCTTCTGAGGGCGGCCTGGACGGAGGACCGTGCAACCGGCGAGTGGGTCCTGGCGGCTGGATCGCGCGCTCCCGGCGAGCGGCGAATTCATGGCCGGGTTGCTGTTTCTCGACGGCTGCGGAACCGCGCGAGCATGCGTCGGAACAGCTGGCGTTTCGGCCGTCGCCAGAGTCGAGCGTTTGGGTCGACGTACTCGTCGATGAGCCAGACGCCCAGTTCCCTGGCCTTGCGCAGACATGCCGCACGCTGGGCCGTGACGCTGTGGTCGGTCTCGGCCCGTCCGAGCGAGGCCACGCGCGTGTAGATCACCGCGCGGGTGGTGGGCGCAGGGGCATCCGACGGCTGGAGTTCGTTGTCCGAGTTGGCGTAGTCGGTGGTCATGACACCTCGTTACGAGTCGGTCTGGATGGGGATGTGCTGGTCGGCGCAGTGGGCCCCGGCGGGATTTGCAGTTACCCGGCGAGCGGTGACTCGTCGGCGGATTGCTGGTCGTGGCGACGACGGTCGCGACGATCTGCGAGTGCGCCGGTCTGCTCGATCTCCGCGACGGCACTCACCACGCGTACGAGGAAGAGGCCGTGCGCGGTCTCCGTGTCGAGGGCGGGATCAGCGGCCGAGACGACCCGCACGCCTCGGGACGTCAGCTCGTTGAGCACGAAGGCGAGGTGCTGCGTCTTGCGGGAAAGGCTGTACAGGTGGTTGACGACGAGCACGTCGATGACTCCGGATCGGGCTGCCGCCAATACCCGTTGCAGCCCAGGACGCTTCAGCGTGCCGCCTGATGCGTAGTCGCTGCTGCGGAGAGCGATGTGCCAACCGGGTTGGGCCGCGACGTAGGTCTGCAGGTGATCGCTTTCGCGGAGCGTGGGCCACCGCGGGTAGAGGCCGACGCGTACCAGCCGTCGAGTCCGTGGGTGTGCGGCCCGACGGCTGCGGGGATCGCAAGTGGCAGGCGGCATTGTGGTGAACCTTCCTTTCGAGTCATTGGCGAGTGGCTTCGATCCGCTGGGTTCGTTGCGCGAACGCGAACGCGCGACGTCATGCCGCGTCGCGGCGGTGATCGGGGTGGCTGGCGTCTGAGGTGCCTGGCTCGGCGGGCAGTGTTTGCTCGCTGGCTTCGGCCTGCGCCAGGTCTGCCGCGAGGCTGGCGACCACCCGCGCGAGCTTGCGCATGTCGGGGGGATCGCGGCGGACACCGCGCACCACCACGTTGCGCACAGCTCTGCTCGCGCCAACGCGCCGTCGGGGTTGCCTGCTCGGCGCGTTGACGGGGCTTCCCTGCTGCTCCTGGTCGGCCGGAGCAGGAACGTCGGCGCAGTTGTTGTCGGCCTGATCGGGGTTGCGAGGTTGAGCGCACATGAGCGCCCCCTTCGTGCCCGTGAAGCCCGCGGCTGGCGGAGGTTCACAGGGCTGCTGGTCGGCGACAGGAACCGTCGACACAGCGGGCACTCCCAGCTGCCGACACCTGCGGTCGCCGATCCGCGCGAAGCGGGTTTCGCGGCGATGCGGGCACGCACCATGACGTGCGTTGAATGAGCTGGGACCGCCAAAGCTGTCACGACCAACGGGCCTCTACTCCCCGCATGCGTCTGTGTGGGGCCGGCGCTCGTGGCCGTGTTGGACTCTTGCCGTTCGGTAGGACTGTGTGCCTTGCCGAACTGGTGCTGGGTCACCTCGTCAGCACGAGGTGGGCGGTCGACGCGAGTCCAGAAGATCGCTACCGGCGCTGACCGCGAACGGCGGCGCGTCGGCATGGCGATGAACGTGATGGGTGCCGAAGCACCTCCTCTCTGTTGAACCGGGGACAGGTGCGCCATTCAACTAAGGTAACACCTGAATAGATCTAGTGCAGCCTGTGTATCTCAAGTGTCATCTGTGCATGGGTGTGTGTCTGCTGAACACGCCGAACGTGCGGCGGCCGGCTTCGGTCGCCATCGGGGACACTGAGCGTCGGTTGGCGACGGCGCGAAGCGCCTCGGAGCGACGGGGACGGGACGGCAGCGGGTGCAGATCGAGTGGCGGCTGCGGAAAGTCATGGCCTCCCGCGACGTCTGGACGGCGACCCAGCTGCGCGAACTCCTCATCCAACGCGCCGGGTTCGAACTGTCCCTCCAGTCGGTTGACGTGCTGATCAAGAAGCAGCCGGTCCAGGTGAAAGTGGCGACCTTGCAGGCGCTGTGCACGACGCTGCGGTGCACGCCCAACGAGCTGTTCGGAATCGACACGCCACGCGATGTCTCGCTCGTCGAACCGGACACCACGGAGTCCCGCGGCGAGCAGTGAGCCCGCGGCGGCGAATGCGGCGACGGCCATCACGCGGCCCTCCCCAATACCTGCGGGGGACACGCTGTCCGCAAACAGTCCTGCCGAACCAACGTGGTTCGAATCAGCCGATACCAGCTGAGCGCGAAGCGCAGACAGTCCGCCGGGGACTCCGAAGATGAGGAAGTGGTGTGCGTGCGCGGCTGGCTGGATGCCAGCATGGTGGCCATGACGAAGCGTGCGATGTCCAAGGAGGGCGAGGAAGAAGCTCGACGGCTGGTGGAGTCGGTGCGCGGCGTGCCGGTAACCCCTTGGGACGAAGGTGGTGGTCGCGGCTCCAGGTACGACTTCAACATCGGCAAGGACGGCGCGCTGGAGGTAACCAGCCTGGCTGATGAAGGCGCGGAGGTCGTGTTGAGGCGTGCCAGCCGCGCAACGACATCGAGGCCCTCGTCTCGGTTGACCAGGACCTGGCTGGTGATGGTCGACATGCCGAACAACTTCGGACTGACGAGCGGAACACCGAGTTCCGCGGGCTGGCTGACCGGATCGAAGACCAACTCGTGGAGATGGAGCGCCGGGGCGAGTCGGAGATGAGTCGTTGGTCTTCTCGTGTCCAGGGCCTCTGTGATGATCCGTCGTGCCCGTTTCACGGCCTGGCGCGGTTGAGGGTGGTCTCGGCAACCGCGTTCGACGTGAAGGGCCTGCGTCCGCCGGAGATCTTCATGTCTCTGGCTCACGGGCAGGTGTGCCATGGCCCCAACGATCTGCCGGAAGCGATCGAGCAATGCCTGGCGGACAAGCCGGACAACTGGCGAAAGCTCCAAGTACCCGGCAAGGCTGATCGGCAGGTCTTCTTCTGGGCCCGGCAGAGTCGGTGGAGTGCGCTGCGCGCGTTGCGGATGGACGAGTTGCCCAGCCGTGCCCCGGACGTGGAGAAGTACGGGATCACCGGTGTGTGGGCGGGCATCCTCGGGCGGTGGGACAAGGCACTGTTTTGGTCGGTGACCACCGACTGGGTTCGCGTGCAGATAGATGAGAACGCTGAGTCGGCGTAAGGCGACGGCGAGGGTCCACCGACGGGAGGTCATGCCGCGCTCGGCGGGGAGTCGGCCGAGTCCGCCGCGCCGGACGGACCTTCAGCAGCGCCGGGCTGGGCGCGGTGGAAGGTGCGCTCGTCGACGAGTGGCTCGTGCACCTTCGGCGCCGAGGTGACCCATTGCTCGATGGGCGCCGGGCGGCCGGCGACGGTGCGAGCCCAGACCTGGCGCCCGGTGTACTTGACGTTGGTGACAACCCGCCGGACCCCCTTGGCGGTCCAGCGCCCGTTGGGCACAGGGGCGGGGTACTGGTGGGGGTCGCTGTTGAGTCGTGCGGCGATGACGGCGAACGTCATGCCGTGGTCGGCGCGCCAGGTGAAGATCTGTTTGACGACGGCGGCGGTCTGCCAGTCCGGGACGAGGACCGCGCGTAGTTTGCTGTGTCCGCTGGGGTCGGTGACCCGGATGCGCAGGGCTCGGTAGCCGTAGGGCGGCGGCCCGATTTGGTAGCCGGCGCGGACGAGTTCGACCATCGCCTGACGGGCGCGGCGGGTGGTCTCGGCGTGGTGCGCGGCGAGTGGGGCCCACTGGATTCGGTTGCCGCGGGCATCGACCAATACGTCGTCATCGGACTGGTCATCCGCTCGTGCTTCGGGGTCGACGGCGGTTGCACCCGACTGACTTGTCCACAGGTTTGTCCACAGGTGGGCCCACCATGGTGGACGGGTCTCGGCCACCGGTGTGCCGGTGCAATGGTGGTATGCGGCGGCGCGAAGCGCGGTGCGCTTGCGGCGGAACTCGGGGTGCCAGCCGCACTCGCGGCAGTACAGGCGGGTGGTCATGCCGCTCGCCTCCAGCCGGGGTACTCGGCGCCGTTGACGGCGGGCCGGATGACCTCGTCCTCGGTCGGCCACGGGGTGCCGGCTGCCGCGGCGGCGGCGAGTTCGGCGTCGTGGGCGAGTTGGAAGACGAGCACCTCGTGGTGCGCGGTGAGCGCGGCCAGCGTACCGGCGGCGCGGGTTCGGGCGGCGGCGCGGCGCTCGGCCAGTGAGGCGCGGGTGACCAGTCGGTTGCCGCGCAGTCCGGCGGTTAGTGCGATGCACCGCTCGACCGGGGACAGCCCGGCCGAGGTCGCGGCGGCGATGAGCGGGGTGGTCAGGTCGACCAGCGCGCCGTCCGGGTTCCGCAGGGGTCGCGTCACGATGGCGACGTGTCCGCCGGAGCGCAGCAGCGGCTCGCAGTAGAGCAGTGTCGTGGCGAGGTCGGCGAGGGCGGACTCGACCGGGTCGCGGTCCGGACCGTTCGCGCGGTCCGGCGCGGTGCGCAGGGTGGTCAGGACGAGTCCGACTCGCCCGATCAACCCGGCGGCCCGGACGGTCGCGAGCACCTTCGGTCGGGCGTCGAGGACCGAGCCGTCGCGCCACGCGCCCGCGGTCTTAGCGGCGGTGACGTTGGCGCGAGCGAGCGTCCACCACCGGGTGCGGGAGGTGAGTCCGAGCGCGTGACGGCCGGCGCGCAGTGCCTCAACGAGGACGGTGCCGGCGCCGCAGTCCGGGTCGAGAACGAGGTCGCCGGGACGGGTGTAGGTGGCGATCGCGTGGGCGGCGACGGCGGGCGGAATCCGGTCGATGTCGGTCTCGGTGCCGGACACACAGCCGGCGTCGCGCAGCTGCGCGAGCGGGTCGCGCTGGCCGGTGGGCCAGACCGACAGCGGCGGCATCGGCGGCTCCTCCCCCGGCGGCAGGGGGAGCGGCCAAGGCGACGTGGGGCGGTCAGTCATCGGAGGTCTCCTCCCCGTCGGCGGCGTCGGTCAGGGCCGGCTGGCGGGTGAACACCAAGAGGTCGTCATGCACCTGGGTGTGCCGAGCGGGCGTCGCGAGCGGGCGCGCTGGCCCCTGCGGTCGGGGGTGCGGGGCCGGGGTCGCGACCGCGAGGGCGCCGTCGCGGACGGGGACGCGCAGCAGGGCGATGCGATCGAGGTAGTGCAGTCCGGCGTGCTGCGCGGCGCGCACCAACGAGCCGGCGGGGTCGGTGAGCCGATCACGGGACCGGTCACTGTGAGTGATGACGGCGAGGGTGCCGGTCGGGGTGAGCAGACCGGCCCAGTCGGCCGGACGGAACCAGTCGAGGGTGCGCGGGTCGGCCGCGGTGATGACGAGGTCGTAGCGGTCCGGACCCGCGCCGGTCGCGGTCGAGTCCGGTCCGGGACGGCGGTGTGTCGACGGCCCGGCGGGCTGGTCGGTGGTCGGACTGTCGGTGCGCGGTCGGGGTCCGGACTCGGACTCGACCGACGCGTCAGCGGAGTGTTCGTCTACCGGGTCGGGGTGCGCGACTGCGGTCTGGGTTTGGACGCCGCGGCCGAGTCGGACCACCGTCCAGCCCGCTTCGTGTAGTCCGGCGTACGGGCCGGGCCGGGACTGGTTGCGGCCCCCGGTTGGCGACCACGACGAGGGTGGGGCGAGGTAGGGCGCGGGGTCGAGCAGGAGCACCCGCTGGCCGGGCTGGGTGTAGGTGGTGACGAGCTTGATGACCGCGGTCAGCAGCCAGTTGGCGAGCAGTCCGGTGCCCTCGCGGAGGTCGTCTTGCGCGCACGGCCAGACGGTGCTCGGCCGAGCGGGACGCCGGTGGCGCAGGTTGAGGCGCAGGGTGCGCAGGCGCGGTGTTCGCCGCCTGTGCGGTAGCGGGATCGGGACGGTCGGGGGGTCGGTCGGGCTGTGCTCCTGGGAGCCGTCTCCCGGTGAGTCGTGGCCGTGTGTCGGGGTCATCGCGGGTCTCCTCCGACGGATGGGTGCCGTGCGTTCTGACGCCCCTTAACTCCGTATTTCGACCCCGTTTTGGACACGTCCCGCCAAATTTCTTTGCACCGCCCACTCGGGCTAAGCGCGACTCGACGCGATTCGGACAGTTCTGCCAAAGCCGTGACTGAGGAACCGCTTGTCCGGTCATCCCGCGCCGCCGCGAACCGCTTCCTGGACCAGTCGCGGCCAGATTTTTCAAGATCTTTCCGGCGGTGCGATGTGGATCTCGCCGCTGGTCCGCATCGGAGCCCTTCGTGACTACTAGCGCCGTACTAGCGAGCGACTATAACCCCAGCTCAACGGCTACTAGAGTTGATCAACGATCGTAGTTGACCAAGCCCATTTTTGATCTTGGATCGACGCGTTCGCGAGGCGAAATAGTAGTTCGCTAGTAGCCCCGGAACGGTTTGCTAGTTGGCGCCTAGTAATGGCGTGGTATTTCCGTGGTATCGGTCGTGGCTTCCTGACGGCGTTGTTGTTCGCATCGACGCCGTGGGAGTCACGACATGGCAGCACAATCCGTTTCTCGTCGCCGTGGCGACGAGGCTGTCCCGAACTCGTTGGATATCGCGCGGGACACGTTTACCTGGCTGGTGACCGGGCCGCACCCGGTGTCGCTGAACGGCCGGCTCTTCCCCGGCCTGCCCGACCGGCACATCCCGCTGGACGAGGTCCGCGACCGGCTGCTGGCGCGCCGCTGCCCACAGGCGACGCGGGACGCGGTGTGGGCGCATCTGGTGCTGCGCTCCCGTACTGAAGGAGCGACCTGGACGGTCGCCGCGGTCGGGGTCGCACTGCCCGCGCTGACCTCGGTCGCGGCCACCCTGTCCGATCGGTTCGCCGGCGACCCGGCAGACGTTCACGCCGAGGTGTTGCGCGGCTTCCTGACCGCGTTGTCGACCATCGATCTGCGTCCGCCGCGGATCATGCTGCGACTGCGATGGGCCGCCTACCGGTCCGGCTACGACGCGCTCGCCGAGGCCCTCTCCGGTCCGACTCCAGTCGCGCCGGGCTTCCGATCCACCCCGCCACACACGCCGTGGGGACACCCGGATCTAGTCCTCGCTCGCGCGGTCGCGGACGGAGTCCTGACCCAGACCGAGGCCGCACTCATCGGGGCGACCCGGTTGGAAGAGGTGCCCGTCGCGGACTGGGCCGCGGCGCACCAGACCGGCGAGTGGGCGGTCTACAAGACGCGCAAACGCGCCGAGCTCCGGCTCGCCGCGTACCTGCGCGACGGTGCCGCCGAGACCGATCCGACCGACCCGCTGACCGACCAGGTAGCCACCGCGTTGGCCCTCGCGCGCCCGGTCTCGCCGGTCCGCGACTTGCCGCTGTCGTCACTGTCCGTGTCCGTCGCTGACGCGGAATCGGGGCAGAAAGTTCAGGGTCGCGTGTCCAAAACGGACGCGAAATCCGGAGTTCAGGGCTGCGGGACACACCCGCGCTCAGCCCGACCTTCGGAGGTGCCCCAATGCGCCTGATCGATCGATTCTTCCCCGCCGCGAGCGGACCGCGCAGCGCCCGCCTCGACGGCAATCCGCAGCCGCCAGCCGAGGCCCCAGCGTCGAGCACGCCGGACCATGTCACCGGCAGCGAGTCGACCAGTGCTCCGATCATTACGCCGGAGGACTGGACCCCGGTCCGCCCCCGCCGCTGGTCGCACGTGGTGCTGATCGTCGAACTGGCGATCCTCGCGCTGTTGGCGTCGGCGTCGGCGGCGCACGCCGACACGATGGTCGTCGCCCTCGCGGACTCGGTGACCACGGTCCTGAACAACGTCCGCAACTGGATCATGGGCATCTTGGCCGGTCTGGCCACGGTGTTCCTGTCCATCGGCGGCGTCCGCTACGTGATGGGCGGCGGCGACCCCGGCGAGGTCGAGAAGGCCAAGACCGCGTTCAAGTCCGCCGGGTGGGGCTACGGCCTTGCGGCGCTCGCGCCGCTGGTCGTGGAGATCCTCAAAGGGATCGTGGGGGCCTGACCGATGGCCGTCAGCACCCCGCCCACGGTTCGCCCGTACCGCCGGTCCGGCGGCCCGGTCGCGACCGCTGCCGCCGGACGAATCGACGGGGACCGAGCGATGCTCTCCCCGGTCTCCGACGCCAGCGCCGACCGGCCGCCGGCTGGTCGGCCGCGGCGCTGGCGCGCGGGCTGGATGCTGGCGCTGAGCATCGTCGTGCTCCTGGTCGGCGTCCTCGCGGTCAGCGCGTGGGCCTCGCCCACTGCGCCGCAGCAGCCCCCGCCGCAACCACCGCTGCCGATCCCGACGGTGGATCCGTGCACGCCGGGTTCGCCGCTGCCGGTCTGCCAACTGCCCGCGCCGACCACCACCAAGCCGCTGCCCACCGCGCCGCTGCCACTCCCGACCGGGGTGCCCGCGCCGACGACATGCAGCTTCCCCGGCCAGGTCGGCTGCACCTCGTCCACGCCGACCACGACGCCGAGCCAGCCGTGCACGGGTGAGGACTGCATCCCGCAGCCGACCACGCCACCACCGAGCACTGGTCCGCAGCAGCCCGGCACGGGCAGCGGCGAGGGCGACTCGGACTGTGGGATCACGGACATCGGGGCCTGCATCACCGAGGCCATCAACGGCGCGTTCCGCAGCATCGTCGACGCCGCGCTCTCGCCGATCCTGGAATTGATCGGGCACACCGCGCTGTCCACGCCGACGATCAGCGACCTGCCCGGCATCGGCGAGTTGTGGAACAACTCCTGGGAGCTCGTGGTCGCCGCCTACGGCCTGCTCATCCTCCTCGGCGGCATCCTCGTGATGGGCCACGAGAGCGTCCAGGCGCGCTACTCGATCAAGGAGATCGGGCCGAGGATCCCGATCGCGTTCATCGCCTCGGCGCTGTCGCTGTTCTTCACCGACAAGCTCATCCGACTGGCCAACGGCCTGACCCTGGGCATCCTCGGCGACGGAGTCAACGCGCCCTCACTGGGCAACACCCTCAAGGACGCCGTCGCCGGCATCCAGACCGGCGGACTGTTCATCATCCTGGTCGGCCTGGTGCTCGTCGTGGTCGGCCTGGGCCTGCTGGTCGTCTACGTGGTCCGGATCGTCATCACCCTCGTCTTGATCATCTCTGGCCCCCTGTTCCTGATGTTCCACGCGCTGCCACACACCGACCCGCTGGCTCGCTGGTGGTGGAAGGCGATCACCGCGACGCTGGCGATCCAGGTCGCTCAGGCCCTGGTGCTGATCACCGCGGTACGTACGTTCCTGTCCGGCGGCGTGAATCTGTTCGGCTCGACGCTGTCCGCGCTCGGCACGCTGGTCGCCGCGATCGCCCTGTTCTTCATCCTGTTCAAGATCCCGTTCTGGCTGTTGAAGGCGGTCAAGGTCAGCAACGGCCGCTCGTTCCTCGGCGGTCTGGCCCGCGCCTACATCGCGGCGAAGACCTTCGGCATGGTCGCCGGGAAGACCGGCGCGCTCGGCAAGGTCGGCGGCGCCGTCGGTGCGAAGAGCGGCGGGGGCGGTGGCGGCGGTGGGGGCCGCGGTGGCGGTGGGTCGGCGGACCCGCCGTGGCCCGCGCAGCCACGCCTCGCGCCCACCCCGGAGATGGTCAACAAGCGGCTCAAGGCGGCCCATGACGCCGAGCGCGCCCGCGCGGCCCGCCGGTCGCGGCTGCCGTCGCAGGCGCCGCAGTTCCTGCAGCCCTCACCTCAAGACACCACTCACGACCCCGCCGTCACCCCGGCGAACCAGGGACCAGCCATGCCTCCTGAGTTCAGTTCCGCACCCACGCCCGCCACGCCGATCTCACCGCCGCGGCGGGGACCTCGGCCCGGATCGGCGCCGCAGTTCCAAGCCGCTGGAGGGCCACGTCGACGCGGCGCCACCCCACCGCCGGCCCGCCCGATCCGCACCGCGTCGGTGCCCCCGCAGTTGCAGTTCCGGCCCGCCACGCCACCCGCGCCGGAGCCGTCGTCGCCACCCAGGTCGGCGTCCGCTCCTGCCGCGCCGGTGTTCCGGCAAGCCCAGCCCAAGCCGCGCATCGGGGACGCCTACCGGCGTACCCAATCGGTTCCGCCGCCGGTGTTCCGCGCACCGAAACCCGCCCCAGGAGGTGAAGGGAAATGAGTCAGCCGGTAAGGATTCCCGCCGACGTCGATCGCGAGGACCGCGTCATCGGTCCGCTGACCGCGCGGCAGCTGCTCATCCTCGCCGTCACCGGGATCGTGCTGTACGGGGCGTACACGCTCACCCGCGAGTTCGTGCCGCTGGTGGCGTTCCTCATCGTCGCCATCCCGATCGGGGTGACCGCCGCGTTCCTCGCGCTCGGGCAGCGCGACGGCATTCCCCTCGACCGGTTGGTGCTGGCCGCGCTGCGGCAGCGGTTGAGCCCGCAGCACCGGGTGGCCGCGCCGGAAGGCATCCGGCCCGTCCCCGAGTGGCTGGGCAGCCAGGTCGCGAACACCAGCAGCACGGGCCGCGCCAAGCGGAAGGACAGCGCGGGCGGCGCGGATGCCGCGGCATCGACGGTCTCGCCGGCCGCGCTGCGGCTACCCGCCGAAGCGGTCACCGACACCGGTGTCATCGACCTCGGCAAGGACGGCGTCGCCGTGGTCGCGGTCTGCTCCACGATCAACTTCGGGCTGCGCACTCCGGCCGAGCAGGAGTCCCTCGTCGCCTCCTTCGGGCGCTACCTGCACAGCTTGACGGCACCGGTGCAGGTGCTGGTGCGGGCGGAACGGCTGGACCTATCCGGGCAGATCGCCGAGCTCCGCGACCAGGCCGGCGGTCTGCCGCACCCGGCGCTGGAACGGGCGGCGCGCGAGCACGCCGAGTACCTCGACCAGCTCGGCCGCGCCACCGATCTGTTGCGCCGTCAGGTGCTGCTGATCCTGCGTGAGCCGCTGCTGACCACGGGGCCAGCCGACGGGCTCGGCGGCGCCTCACCGCTGGCCGCGTTGACGGCGAAACGCCGGGCCGCCAAGCAGGCCGCCTTGGTCGACGACGCCACCCGGCGCGCGGCCGAAGCCCGGCTGGTCCGCCGGCTCGGCGAGGCGGTCGAGCTGCTCTCCCCGTCGGGGATCGTGGTCACCCCGCTGGACGCCGGACAGGCCACCGCGGTGCTCGCCGCAGCCTGCAACCCCGACAGCGTGATCCCGCCGAACTCCGGTCTCGCCGGCTCGGACGAAGTCATCACCACCGCCCCAGACGAGGGCTGGGACGCAGGTGCGTTCGGCCGCGCAGCGTTCCCTGCCGACGGCGAGTTCGGCGAGGCCGAGGACGCCTGGGACGACGGCCCTGACGACGGCTTCGACGACACCGCCGAGGACCCCGACGACTACGCCAACTCCGCGGGGAGGTACCGCCGATGAAGACCACAGCCAAGCGCCACGGCCGGAAGGCCCAGGCCATGCAGCCGCCGCTCGGGCGGGCCAGCGCGTTCACCCCGGACGCCATCTCCGTGCGCCCCCGCGCGCTGGAAGTCGGCGGCGAATGGGTCGCCAGCTTCGCCGTCGTCGGCTACCCGCGCGAGGTCCACCCCGGTTGGTTGCAGCCGCTGCTGACCTACCCCGGACGGGTCGACGTCTCGCTGCACATCGAGCCGATCGACCCGGTCACCGCCGCGAACAGGCTCAAGAAGCAGCTGTCGAAACTGGAGTCCGGCAGGCGGCACACGAGCGAGAAAGGACGGTTGATCGACCCGCACGTCGAAGCCGCCACCGAGGACGCCTACGACCTGTCCGCCCGAGTCGCTCGCGGCGAAGGCAAGCTCTACCGGCTCGGGCTGTACCTGACCGTGCACGCCCCCACCGAGGAAGCCCTCGGCGATGAGGTCGCGGCGATCCGGTCGCTGGCGGCGTCGCTGCTGCTGGACTGCAAACCGACCACGTACCGCAGCCTGCAGGGCTGGATCACCAGCCTGCCCATGGGCCTCGATCTGGTCGGCATGCGCAGGACGTTCGACACCAGTGCGCTGTCCGCGGCGTTCCCGTTCACCTCGCCCGACCTGCCGCCTCCGGACCCGACCTCGGTCGGTGCACCCAGCGGTGTGCTCTACGGCTTCAACGTCGGCAGCCAGGGCCTCGTGCATCACGACCGGTTCGCTCTGGACAACCACAACAGCGTGATCCTCGGCCGCTCCGGCGCGGGCAAGAGCTACCTGGTGAAGCTGGAGTTGCTGCGGTCGCTGTACCGCGGGATCGAGATCCACGTCATCGACCCCGAGGACGAATACGCCCGGCTGGCCGCCGCGGTCGGCGGGACGTACGTGCACCTCGGCGCCGAGCAGGTCCGGCTCAACCCGATGGACCTGCCGATCCACACCCGCCCGGACGGCCGGCGCACCGCGCCGCGCGACGCGCTCATCCGACGCAGTCTGTTCCTGCACACCGTGATCGCGGTACTGCTCGGCGCTGAGCTCGAAGCGACCGAACGGGCGGCGCTGGACCGGGCGATCACCGCGACCTATCAGCGCGCCGGGATCACCTCGGATCCGCGGACCTGGACCCGCCCGGCTCCGCTGCTGGCCGACCTCGCCGAGGTCCTTGCCGACGCCGGAGATCCCGCCGGGGTGGAGCTCGCGGCGCGGCTGCACCCGTACGTCACCGGCGCGTTCTCCGGCCTGTTCTCCGGCCCGACCTCGACACGCCCCGAAGGGCACCTGGTGGTGTTCTCGCTCCGCGATCTCGCCGACGAACTCAAGCCCATCGGCACGCTGCTCACCCTGGATGCGGTGTGGCGGCAGGTCTCCAACCCGGCCATCCGCAAGCCCAGGCTGGTCGTGGTCGATGAGGCGTGGTTGCTGATGAAGGAGCCCGCCGGTGCCGAGTTCTTGTTCCGGATGGCCAAGGCGAGCCGCAAGCAGTGGGCCGGCCTCACGGTCGCCACCCAGGACACCGCGGACGTGCTGGGTTCGGACCTCGGCAAAGCCGTCGTCGCGAACGCAGCCACGCAGATCCTGCTGCGGCAAGCCTCCCAGGCGATCGACGAGATCACCCGCACCTTCGACCTCTCGCTCGGCGAGCGCCAGTTCCTGCTCTCCGCCGACCGCGGCCAAGGTCTGCTCAGCACCGGGACGCAGCGGGTGGCGTTCCAGTCCATCGCCTCGCCGGTCGAGCACGAGTTGGTCACGTCCAACCCCGCGGAAATCGCCGGGTATTCCGACGCCTCGTCGGGAATCGAGAACTCCTTCGTCGAACTCGGCGCGGACGATACCGCAGGAATTGCGGACTCGTTCGACGACGGCGACGCGTCGCAGATCGAACTCGACGCCGCCTGACCGCCTCGCTCGCAAGCGCTAATCCGTTCACATCGAATCGCACCTAGGGGATCCCATGTCTACGTCATTGCCCATTTCCGCCACTGTTCGCCGGCCCGCTCGGCTGCTGACGCAAAACAGCGAGATGCGTCAGATCGGCGTGTGGAACTGGTCGCTGCCGGCCTGGGCCGGGCGACTGCCCGATGGTCGTACCTATAACACCTGTCTCAGCGCTGGAATCTGCGCTCAGGCGTGCTACGCGCGGCACGGCACCTACACCTGGCCGGTCGTCCGCGCCAAGCACCAGGCGAACCTGATGTACGTCCTCGACGATCTGGCCGGCTGGCAGGCCGCGATGGTCGCCGAACTCGGCGCGGCCAAGTTCTGCGGCGCGTGGATCAGAATTCACGACAGCGGTGATTTCTTTTCCGACTCCTATCTTCAGGCATGGCTGGATATTTGCCGGGTTCGACCTGACACGAATTTCTACGCCTACACCAAAGAGGTGTCCCGGTTCCGGACGCTGGTCGAGCCTGACCCGCCGCCGAATTTCCTGTGGGTCTACTCGTATGGCGGGACACAGGATGTCGCGCTGAATCCTGCCGTCGATCGGGTCGCGGATGTGTTTCCCGACGAGTCCGCGATCGCCGAGGCGGGCTGGGCCTCGCAGGAAGCCAGCGACCTGCTCGCGGTCCTGGGCCCGCGGCTGGTCGGTGTGCCGGCCAACCGCATTCCCACCTATCTCAAGCGGCTGGCCGGGCGCCGGTTCTCCGAGTGGCAAGCCGAGGTCGACGCCGACCGCGCCGCCCGCCGAGGCCGCCGGCACCTGCGGCTCGTCGTCGACAACACCCGTCCCGACCAGAGCCAGCAGCCCACGGCCGAGGCCAGCACGACGCAGGCCGACCAGCCACGCGCTGCGTGACCGCAGCTCGCGCCCGTCCCGTCGACCGCTTTGCGTGGGGAGGTTCCCGATGTCCTGGCCAACCACTGCCACACCCCTGTCCGCCCTCGTCCCTCCGCGGGTCGAGCAGGCCGCGGACGGGCTCGCGTCACCGGTCGGCGACTACCTGCGTGACCCGCTCGGCGCCTTCGAGAACGTGCTGGCGCACCTGCGCGACCTTGCCCTCACGTGGGGCCCGATCGTCGGGCCGGTGCTCGCGGTCGTCGTCACCGCCGCGGTCGTCGCGCGGCGCCGGTGGCGCCGCCGCTACCACCAGCGCCTGGCCACCGATGCCCGCCTGGTCACCGTGCTCGCGCCACCGACGGTCGACCCCACGGGCGCGATCACCGTGTGGTCCAACCTCGTCGGCTTGCTGCGTCCCGGTTGGCTGCGCCGCTTCGGCGGGCAGCCGCACCTGGCCTTCGAGCTGACGTTCACCGACGACGGTGTGCAGATCCGCCTGTGGGTGCCCGGCCTGGTGCCGCCCGGCATGGTCGAGCGCGCGATCGAGGCCGCCTGGCCCGGCGCGCACACCCGCACCACCCTCGCCAAGCCGCCGATCCCGACCACGGCGGCAGCGGGCCGGCGCGTCGAAGCGGCCGGCGGTGAACTGCGGTTGGCCCGCTCGGAGGCGCTGCCGATCCGCACCGAGCACCCGGCCGACCCGATCCGGGCGATGCTCGGCGCGCCGGTCGGGCTCGGCCCGCACGAGCGGGCTTGCGTGCAGATCCTCGCCCGCCCCGTCGCCGGCCACCGGGTGACCAAAGCCCGGCGCGCGGCGCGGCGGGTGCACGCGGGCGGGTCGGTCCACCTGGTCGGCCGGCTGCTCGACGCCATCACGCCGGGCAAGACCCCGAAGCGGTCGACCAGCACGCGGACACCGGGCCTGGATCGGCAGACCAGCCTGGAGTACGCCGCCCAGGACCGCGCGGTCGTGGAGAAGCTGCGGGCGAACCAGTTCGAGACCCGCATCCGCTACGCCGTGGCCACCACCGTGCCCGAGGACGTCACCTCGGGCGAGGTCCAGGCGGTGCGGGAGGTGCTGCGGGGCCGCGGGCACGCGATCGCCTCGGCGTTCGCCGCCTACTCCGAGCACAACTACTACCGCCGGGTTCGGATCCGCCGCGACCCGGTTGCCGTGTTGGCCGAACGCCGCCTGGGCAAGGGCGACCTGCTGTCGATCCCGGAGCTGGCCGCGATCGCGCACCTGCCGATCGACGAGTCCACACCCGGCCTGCAGCGGGCCGGCGCGAAAGCTGTGCCGCCCCCGCCGGGCATCGCCACGATCGGCGAGCAGATCAAGCCCCTGGGGCTGTCGGACTCCGGGCACTCTCGCCCGGTCGGCCTGCACGTCGCCGACGCCCGCCACCACCTGCACATCCTCGGCGCCACCGGCTCAGGCAAGTCCGAGCTGATGGCCCGGATGATCCTGGCCGACGCCGAGGCCGGCCGCGGTGTCGTCGTGGTCGACCCGAAGGGCGACCTGGTCAGCGACATCCTCATGCGCCTGCCCGAGGAACTGGGCGAGAAAGTCGTGCTGTTCGACGCCGACTCCCGAGCCCGCCCGCCGGTGCTCAACCCGTTGGAGGGAGCTGACAAGGCCCGCGCGGTCGACAACCTCGTCAGCATCTTCTCCCGGATCTACGCCTCCTCGTGGGGGCCGCGCACTGACGACATCCTCCGCGCCGGGCTGCTCACGCTGACCGCGATGCCCGGCACGCCGACCCTGGTCGACCTGCCCAAGCTGCTCACCGTGCCGGCGTTCCGGCAACGAGCCTGCGACCAGATCGACGACGAGGTCCTCAAGGGCTTCTGGTCCTGGTACGACGACCTGTCCGAAGCCAGCCGCGCACAAGTGATCGCGCCGCTGATGAACAAAATCCGCGGCTTCCTGCTGCGCCCGTTCGTCCGCGCCGCCATCGCCGGTGGAACGTCCACTATGGACATGGACGAGGTGCTCAACACCGGCGGGATCTGCCTGGTGCGCATCGCTCGCGACGCGCTGGGGATGGAAACCGCGCGATTGGTCGGCTCCATCGTCGTGGCCCGCACTTGGCAAGCGGCCACCCGCCGGGCCCGCGTCCCGCAGCGTCAACGCCGCGACTGTGGGCTGTACGTGGACGAGTGCCACAACTTCTTGAACTTGGCCTATCCGTTGGAGGACATGCTCGCCGAAGCCCGTGGTTACCGGCTCTCCATGGCGTTGGCGCACCAGTACCTCGGGCAGCTACCGAAGGAGCTCGAAGAGGGCATCAGCACCAACGCCCGCAGCAAGATCTTCTTCAACGCCAGCCCCGAGGACGCGAAACGACTCTCGCGGCACACCATGCCGCGGCTTTCTGATCACGACCTGTCCAACCTCGGCGTTTACCACGTCGCCGCCCGGCTCGTCCTGGGTGGCGAGGAAGCACCGCCGTTCACCGCGGTGACCGAGAAGCTTCCGCCCGCGATTCCCGGACGCGCCAAGGCGATCCGCAAAGCTGCCAGGGTCAACACGCGCCCGCCCGTCACCGACGCCGACGCCGCAACGCGCCACGCGGATCAGCCCACTGTGGACCCGCGCCGCGCGGCCTGACTCGCCGAATCCCGTTTTCCCGCAACGCATGCGGGCTCACTGACTGCGCACGTCCGCTCCGGTGATGCCCGCATGCGTTGCCCTTCGCCTTCCCCATTCCGGCCAACGCCTGGGAGGTGCCTACCCATGATCTCGAATCCCACGCCTCAGAGGGCATTGCGCGGGCACATGCCCCAGCGCCCCACACCACGGGCGGCCACCACCGGGGAGCACCATGCCCAGCTCGCCGGGCGGCTCACCCTCCGGGACCGGTGGCTGGCCCGGATGCTGAACGAACACAAGGTCTTCACCACCCAGCAGATCGTCGAGCTCTGCTACCCGACCATGCGCGCGGCCAACCACCGCCTGCTCGACCTGTTCAAGTGGCGCGTCGTCGACCGCTTCCAGCCGTTCGTCAGCTCCGGCACCGCCCCGATGCACTACGTGCTCGACATCGCCGGCTCCGTGGCGCTCGCCTACGAGGACGGTCTCGACCCCAAACAACTCGGCTATCGCCACGAAGACGCCATCGGCATCGCCCACTCCCTGCGACTCGCGCACACCGTGGGCGTCAACGGCTTCTTCACGAGCCTCGTCGCACTGAGCCGGGAGCCCGGTGCCCGCGGACGCCTGACCGCGTGGTAGTCCGAACTGCGCTGCGGCCGGCTCTTCGGCGACATGGTCCGCCCCGACGCCTACGGCCGCTGGCGCGAAGACGGCCACCAAATCGAGTTCTTCCTCGAATTCGACTTCGGCACCGAGGACCTCGGCAAGCTCGGCCGCAAGCTGCACGGCTACGAAAAGCTCGCCACCGCAACAGGAATCACCACACCCGTCCTGGTGTGGCTGCCCACCAACCGCCGCGAAACCACCGCGCGCAGGGCGCTCGCCGACGCACTGTCCCAGTTGGACCGGCCCGCGCTCGTGCCTGTAGCCACCAGCGCTGCAGATGTCGCGGGTGTGGCCAGCGAGAACGACCCCGCCGTCGCCCGGTGGCTGCCGATTACCGGCCCGGCGTCACGACGGCCGGGCCGGCTGCGGCTCGCCGAACTCGCCCAGCTCTGGCCCCACACAGACCCGCCCACCACGGCGCCGTCCTCGACCGCGGCCAAGGCCCAGCAGGCGTCCACGGAACTGGCCGCACCGGACCCACTTCCACCACCGCTCCCCACCAGCCGCTTCCGGAGGTGACCCATGAAGATCGCCGTTGCCGCTGTCGCGGCCATCATCGCCATCCCCATCCTCATCGGAGGTGTCGGCAAAGCCATCGTCAGTGCCCTGTTCGGCACCGGTGGCACCGAGCCGAGCCAGGCCGCGATCGCCGAGATCCCCAACGACTACCTGTCGCTCTACCGAGCCGCAGCCACCGTGTGCCCAGGGCTGGACTGGACAATCCTCGCCGCCATCGGCGACGCCGAATCCAAACACGGCCGCGGCTCCGGCGACGGCATCAAGGAAGGCGAGAACCACATGGGAGCCGGCGGCCCCATGCAGTTCCTGAAACCGACCTTCGACGGCGTCATCACACGCCACACGATCCCGCCCGGAGGCGCCAACCCACCGTCACGCTACAACCCACACGACGCCATCTACGCCGCCGCGTTCTACCTGTGCGATTCCGGAGCACAGAAAGACATCCGCAAGGCACTGTTCGCCTACAACCACTCCGAGGAGTACGTCAACGGCGTTCTGGCACAAGCAAAACGCTACGGCACCGCCACCGTCGGAACCGGCGACTGCAACAAGATCCAGGCACCCAACCCGGCCGCGATCATGGCGATCAACTTCGCCTGCGGCCAACTCGGCCTGCCCTACGTCTGGGGTGGCAACGGACCAGCCGGCGGACACGCCGGCTTCGACTGCTCCGGCCTCACCAAAGCCGCCTACAACGCCGCCGGCATCAACCTGCCCCGCACCGCGCAAACCCAGTACAACGCCGGTCCACTGGTGCCCGCCGGCCAACCGCTGCTCCCCGGCGACCTGGTCTTCTACGGAACACCCGGCAACGTCCACCACGTCGGCTTGTACATCGGCGCCGACAAGATGGTGCACGCCCCGACCTTCGGCCAGCCGGTCCAGGTCAGCAACTACCGCTGGAACGGGGACGACTATCTCGCGGCGAGCCGTCCTGCGGTCGATCCTTGGCTCTAGTGCGCCGGTACGGTGAGTTCGAGCGGAGCCGAGGGAGCCATGGAGCAGGAAACCGACCTGTCGTCAGAGGAGCTGGAAGCGCTAGGCGACTGGCGCGCCTTGCTGGAAGAAGTGGTCCGGCTTGACCACGAGTACCACCTCAGCGCAAACCTTCACCCAGACGACACACGGTCAGAGCGGGAAGCAGCACTGTTGGAACTGCTGCAGGCTCGTTTTCGTGGCTACCCGATCATCCAGCGCGCAACCGTCCAGAACTTGGATGGTACGTCGCACAAACAGCACGACATTGTGTTCGCAGATTCATAGGTGCCGCCGCATCGCGTCCTGCGAAACGGCAGAGCACTGATCGTCCCACGCAGCGTGCACGCAGCCATCGAGGTCAAGAGCACCTTGGATTCGAAGAGCCTGGTTGCCTCCCTGGATCACCTCGCCCAGCTCAAACGCGCTGCGCGGTGTGATGTCGAAGGCACGTTCCAGGTGATCATCGGGGATCGTGAGTTTCCGTATGTGCCGATCAGTGGTGGCGTTTTCGCCTACCACAGTGATCTGCGCTTGAGTCTCATTGCTGAGCGGATTCGTGACTGGGCCGGGCGAAACCCTCACGAACTGTGGCCCAACTTCGTCACGATCTTGAACCGAGGTCACCTTGGGTGGGTAGACCCTTCGAGTGGTGAGGTCCGCACAACGCCGCACCGGGACGACGTGCCGATGTGGTACGAGCCGACTGATCCCTGCGGTCCGCTCGTCGGACTCGTGTACACACTTGAAGGACTCAGCCGTTGGTGGCGCGCACCCGGTACGCCGTGGCTGCCTCTTCCAAGGCCGATCCCACGACGCACTGTGGGAATGAAGATTGGCCGCCCCGTCCGACCCGTCGGTGTGCCTGAACCCGAAGATTGCGACTGCCTGTGCGTTAACTGCCACCCTTACGGCCGCATGAGCTTCGAGCAGCAACGGCAGACTTGATCCGATCAGAGCGGCAGGGTGCTGTCGTATCAACTATTGCTGAAGACCAGACGAGGTTATTGGGCCTCGACGCTCTCTGCGGTCTGCAGAGATTGGTTTCTCGTTCTTTGAACTTGAAGTACATCGAGAAGCTGATTGCGGCAGCAACGAAACCGCTAAGTGCGGCAGCGCACCAAAGTAGCGGCGAGGAACCCGCCTGAGGGTCTGTCAAGAAGCTGGTGTAACTGATCTTGTCGGTTCTACTTCTTGTTCGTGGTCAGGCGTCCGGGGAAGGTGAGCTCGAAAGCGTTCAACGGCGCCTTCCAACGGGCGACCCAGCGTTTGCGCCCAGTGCCGGTGGGATCGAGGCTCATCAACGCTAGGTAGACGCACTTGAGCGCGGCGGCCTCGGTCGGGAAGTGGCCACGGGCCTTGACCGCCCGTCGGATCCGCGCGTTGATCGACTCGATGGCGTTCGTGGTACACACCACGGTGCGGATCTCGGCGTCGAACTGCAAAAACGGCACGAACTCCGCCCAGCTGTTCTCCCATAGCTTGATGATCGCCGGGTAGCGGGCCTCCCACTTGTCACCGAAGGCAGCCAGCGCGTCCAGTGCCGCCGACTCGCTGGGCGCGGTGTAGAGGGGCTTGAGGTCCTTCGCGATCGCCGCCCAGTCCCGCTTGGAGGCGTAGCGGAAGCTGTTGCGCAGGAGGTGGACGACGCAGGTCTGGGTGATCGCTTGCGGCCACACGGTTTCGATGGCCTCGGGCAGGCCCTTGAGTCCGTCGCACACGACGATACACACGTCGGCTGTGCCGCGGTTCTTGATCTCCGAGAGGACCCGCAGCCAGTACTTGGCTCCCTCGCCGTCGCCGTGTTCGCCAGCCCACAGCCCGAGGATGTCGCGGGTGCCCTCCACGGTGACGCCGAGCGCCAGATAGATCGGCCGGTTCGCGACGTTGCCCTCACGGATCTTGACATTCACACAGTCAATGAACACCACCGGATACACCGCATCCAGCGGCCGGTTCTGCCACTCGGCCATGCCGTCCATCACGCGGTCGGTGATGGTGGTGATGGTCTGCTTGGACACCTCGGCGTCGTACACCTCGGCCAGGTGCGCGGCGATCTCACCATGCGTGAGCCCCTTGGCGGACAACGAGATCACCAGATCATCCAGCCCGGTCAGCCGGCGCTGGCCCTTGCCCACCAGTTGCGGCTCGAAACTGCCGTCGCGATCCCGCGGGGTAGCGATCTCCACCGGGCCGGCCTCGGTCAGCACCTTCTTGCCGCGCCGGCCGTTGCGAGAGTTCCCGCCGTTGCGGCCGGCCGGGTCATGCTTGGAATAGCCGAGATGGTCGTCCATCTCGCCTTCCAACGCCGACTCCACCACCTTCTTGGTCAGCATCGCCAGCAGGCCGCCCTCACCGGTCAACTGCAGACCCTCGGCCCGCGCCCGATCCGCCAGCTGCTGCACCAGCTGATCGTCCACTCCATCCGCCATCGCCGGAGCCTTCGCCTCGCCGCCGTTGCCCGTCCCATCAGTCACAGATGTCTCCTTCACCTCAGGAGTTACACCAACGAAATTACAGTCCCCCGCCTAGTGCCGATGAGGCTGAGTCTGACGATGGAACTGGCGAGTGTGCTTAGAGCGTGTCTCGTTTGGATCTTGGTTGG
This sequence comes from Prauserella oleivorans, assembly GCF_042685745.1. NCBI lineage: Bacteria > Bacillati > Actinomycetota > Actinomycetes > Pseudonocardiales > Pseudonocardiaceae > Prauserella > Prauserella oleivorans. The sequence continues at coordinate 1,772,691 of NZ_JBHUNT010000001.1, forward strand.
GTTGCGGGCATGATCTTGGTTCGTGGTTGATGAGTTGTCGCGGCGGTTGGTGCCTGATGAGCTGTGGGCACTGGTCGAACCGCTGGTCCCTGCGCATCAGGTTCGTCCGCAGGGAGGCGGACGGTCGCGCGTGGATGATCGTGCTGTGTTCACCGCGATCGTGTTCGTGCTGACAAGCGGGTGCGCTTGGCGACACCTGCCACCCAGCTTCGGAGTGAAGGTCCCGACCGCGCATCGTCGCTTCACCGAGTGGACGAAAGCCGGATTATGGCGCAGGTTGCATCGCGCGGTACTCGATGAACTCGGCAGCCAGGGAATGATCGACTGGTCCCGCGCGGTCCTGGACGGAGCCTCCGTCAGGGCCAAAAGGGGGGATCTCTGACCGGTCCCAGTCCTGTGGACCGCGGGAAACCCGGCTCGAAGATCCATGCACTGTCCGACCGGGCGGGACTGCCGCTGGCGGTCGCGATCTCGGCCGCGAACACCAACGACGCGCACGCCCTCAAACCGCTGATTCTGGCCATCCCCGCCGTGAACTCCCGGCGGGGGCCCCGCCGGCGCAAGCCGGACAAGCTCCACGCCGACAAAGCCTACGACCAGGCCGAACTCCGAGACTGGGTACGCAAGCAAGGAATCACCGTGCGCATCGCCCGCAAAGGCATCGAATCCAGCCAGAAACTCGGCAAGCACCGCTGGGTCATCGAACGATGTATCGCGTGGCTGTTCGGATACCGACGATTGACCATACGCTACGAGCGCTACGCCAACCACTTCTGCGCCTTCCTCACTCTCGCCGCAGCCCTCACCTGCTTCAAGAAACTCGCGAAATGAGACATGCTCTTAGCTGAATAGCAGTGTGGATCCGACGGTTCCGCCTGGCCGCGGATCTAAGGGTGTGGCTTTCGCCGGCCAAGCGGCGCACGTAGTCAGGCGTGGTATCGCCAAGTACACGGTCGAGTACGAGTCTCAGTTGTGCTGCCGCAACTTGCTCTTCCGCTGTACCGGGTGGCATGTCAGGTTCGGTTTCGCCTAGCACGCGCGCCGGAAAGGCGTCGAGGACCAAGTGCTCATCCCGCTGCGAGAGTTCAGAGAGGGCTAGGAGCTGTTTAAGAAGGGGCCCTGGTGTGTGGGTGTAGCGAGGTCTCCGGTAGATGGATCAACGACGAAGAAGATCAGCATCTATCCGGAGACCTCGGTGGGAAGCGTATCGGTGGGCGCGCGTAAAGACTTGACGGACCGGCAGTGGCAGGCGTTGCAGCGTGTGTTGCCGCCTCGACCCGTGGCAGGTCGTCGGCCGAAGTGGACGTGGCGTCAGTTGCTGGACGGGATCCGGTGGCGGGTACGAGTCGGTGCTCCCTGGCGGGACGTGCCGGAACGGTACGGGCACTGGCAGTCGATCTATCAGTTGTTCCGTCGCTGGCAACGGGAGGGCGTGTGGCCCTGGATTCTCACGATGCTGTGGGCATGGGCCGACCGGGCAGGGCTGATCGACTGGCAGGTGTCGGTGGATTCCACGATCAATCGGGCCCACCAGCACGCGTCCGGGGCCCGCCGCCGACCCGATGAGCAGGTCGAACCGCCCGGCGACGAGCCGGGCGACCACGCGCTCGGTCGGTCCCGGGGCGGGTTCACCACGAAGATCCACCTGGCCTGCGAACAAGGACGCAAACCGTTGTCACTGGTGATCACCGCCGGTCAACGCGGTGACAGCCCTCAGATGACCAGCGTGCTGGACGCGATCCGGGTGCCCCGGCCCGGACCTGGACGAGCGCGCACACGCCCACGGCGCGTGCTGGCCGACAAGGCCTACTCCTCCCGCTCGAACCGGGCCTACCTGCGCACACGCGGGATCGCGGCCACGATCCCGACCCCCAAAGATCAAACTGCCCACCGCCGCGCCCGCGGATCAGCCGGTGGCCGCCCACCCGCCTTCAACCCCCACCACTACCGGCAACGCCACGCCGTCGAATGCGGCATCAACCAGCTCAAACACCACCGCGCCATCGCCAGCCGCTACGACAAACTCGCCGTCCGCTACGAAGCCACCCTCCACGTCGCCACCATCGACATCTGGCTACGCAACCTCACCAAGACCAATTCCTAAACAGCTCCTAGCTGAGTGAGCACTCGGAGTCCAGCTGCGCGCTTGACCGCCGCCTCGTCGAGGGTCAACTCGGCCGCCCATGTGAAGCGACGCCACCACTCCTCGCGACGTGCGGGCGATCTCCCGCTGGATCGTCGCACGGTCGTTGCCTCGAACCGACAGCTTCACGCCGACGAACGCACCGATCGCCGCGACCAACGCTGTTGCGGTTTGCAGCCACAGATTCAAGGATGGCCTCCTTATCGGTCGCTGAACTTCGCCAGCTGTCGCAAGCCTCCTCGCGCTCAACGACGCCAGTCGACCGAGCAAGTGGCATGGCTACGCATGAAGGCGGGTGCCTCGATCCTGACCTGCGCGAGCCAGCATTGCGCAGACGATTATGCGACGCGGTCACGCGTCGGCGTTGTCGTCCTTGCCTTCAAGCAGCTTGTAGAGGTTGGTGCGGTCCATGCCGAGTTCGCGGGCGACCTGCGCCTTCGGGACGTTGTCTTCGATCGCCGCAGTCATGCGTTCGAACCGCGCGTCACGGGCCTTCTTGAGCTCTTCGAGCGTTGTGACTCGCTGGGCTTGTAGCGCCGCCTCTTGATCACGAATGCTCTGGAGCCGATCCTGGAGCTCCTTGACCTTGGCCGCACTCTCCCGGAGCAGCTCGAAGTGCTGTTCCTTGTCCACTTCCTTGCCTCTTTTCCGGGTCGTGTTGCCAAGCTGACCTAGCGACATGTTGTATCACACTGTAGACGGCAACAGTGATCTGTGACGCCACTTTGGCGACCGGCCTGCCCGGTGTGTATGCGGCGGGCGATGTGGCGCAAGGCGCGGCCGCCGCCCGCCACGCCCTCGACCCAGCGGCCGCACGCCCGCTGGTACCGGTGCCGTACTTCTGGTCCGACTGGTACGGCCACCGCATCCAGTTCGTCGGCACCCCACGCGCTGAGGAGGTCGTGGTCGCCGTGCCCGCTGAGGCGGGGTTCACCGCGCTGTACCGGCGCGGTGACCGGATCGTCGGCGCGTTCACCGTGGACCGGCCACGCGAGATCATGAAGTACCGGCGACGCGTCGCGGCCCGGGGCTCGTGGGCGGAAGCGGTCGCGTTCGCGGCCACCACGACCACAGCCGCCTAACATGGCGGCCATGGGCAGAACCCTCTCCACCTAACCGACGGTCGGCGGCCAGTACCGCCAGCCGATCATCGCTGCGGCGATCGAGCTGACGGCTCGCAGCGGCTGGTCAGCGGTTACCATGGCGCGGCTGGCCGACCACGTCGGTGTCAGCCGCCAGACCGTCTACAACGAGATCGGCTCCAAGGCCGCGCTGGCCGACGCCATGGTGGACCACCACCTCGACCAGTTCCTCGCCGTTGTCCGGGACGCCTTCGACCGCCACCCCACCGACCTCGTCGAAGCGATCCACGACGCAGTGCGCGACGTGCTGGACCTCGCCGCCGGCAACCTCCTGCTCCGTGCGATCGCCTCCGCCACCTACGGCGCGGACACCGAACTGCTCCCGCTGCTCACCACCCAGGCGAACACCTTGATCACCCGGACCACAGCGATGCTCACGCAGCGTGTGACGACCTACCAGCCCGACCTCACACACGAGCAGGTCAGCGTGGTGATCGATGTGATCGTCCGGACAGTCCTCAGCCACGTCATGCAACCCGCACAGTCCCCGGCCCATACTGCCGACCGCCTCGCCTGGCTGGCCGCCCGAGTGCTCGGCGGCCAACCCTCCCGGACCCGCACACCCCTACGCTACCGCTGACGACGGACCAGAGCCGGGGGCCAGACGCCGCGGTTAACCCGGCCAGTCGCGTTGTGTGCCATCGCACCAGCCGGTCACGGAGCATTCGGAGCTCGGGTGCGCTGTCGCGCTGAGCCGAAACGGGTTGGCGAGCGTGCGGGCGGGTCGTCGCTCACGTGTCCGCAGGACGCCGACCACTGGCCGCCGAAGCCCTGGCGGCTGCGGCTTCAGCGCACCTGGTCCCGGGGAACGTCGAGTTACAGCGTGCGGGCGATGATCTCCTTCATGATCTCGTTGGTGCCGCCGTAGATCTTCTGGACTCGCTGGTCGGTCCAGGCGCGGGCGATGCGGTACTCGCTCATGTACCCGTAGCCGCCGTGGAGTTGGAGACAGTTGTCGATCACCCGCATCGCTCGGTCGCTGCACCACCACTTGAGCATGGCTGCGGTGGCCACGTCCAGGCCGCCGTCGAGGTGCCGGCTGATGCAGTCGTCGAGGAACACCCGGCACACTCGGGCCTCGGTTGCGGCCTCGGCAAGGGTGAACTTGGTGTTCTGGAAGGAGAAGATCTGCCGGCCGAAGGCCTGCCGGGTTTTGGTGTAAGACAGTGTGTCTTCCAGCGCGGCTTCCAGGGCGGCGACCGAGGTGATGCCGATGAGCAGCCGTTCCTGCGGGAGTTGCTGCATCAGCTGGAGGAAGCCCTGACCCTCGGTGGTGCCGAGGAGGTTGGTGGCCGGGACGCGGACGTCGTCGAAGAACAACTCCGCGGTGTCCTGGCCGTGCAGGCCGACCTTGTCCAGTACCCGTCCGCGCCGGAATCCCGCGCGGTCGGTTTCCACCACGACCAGCGAAATGCCCTCCGCACCCAGGGTTGGATCGGTCTTGGCGACCACGATCACCACGTCGGCCTGGCCGCCGTTGGTGATGAAGGTCTTGGCGCCGTTGACCACATAGCCATCGCCGTCACGGATCGCTTTCGTCGCCACGTTTTGCAGGTCGGAGCCGGTTCCCGGTTCGGTCATGGCGATGGCGCCCACCCATTCGCCGGTGGCGAGTTTAGGCAGCCACGCCCGCTTCTGGTCCTCGGTGCCGTAGGCGAGCAGGTAGTGCGCCACGATCGCGTTGTGCAGCCCCACACCCCAGCAACTGTCGCCGCTGGCGGCCTGCTCTTCCAGCAGCACGGCCTCGTGCGCGAACGAACCACCACCTCCGCCGTACTCCTCCGGGATGGACAGGCACAGCAGCCCAATCTCTCCAGCCTTGGTCCACAGCTCCCGGTCGACGCTTTTCTGCTCGGCCCAGCGCTGCTGGTTCGGGGCCAGTTCTTTCCGGCAGAACTGACGGGCCAGATCACGGAACTCGTCAAGATCAGCGGTCGTCCACCGGCTGCGGTACTCGCTCATGGCATGCTCCTTCGCTGTTGCTCATTCCCCAACGGGTGCGGGCACGTGTGCTTGTCAGCGGTGTTCGGGCGGTCGGTTGAACATGGCCAGAACATCGGCGTCGGCGCCGTGTGGCGTGAAGTGTTCGCGGTCGACGACGAGAAACAGGGCTTCGGCGGTGAACCGGGTCACGTCGTCGTGGCCGGTACCGGTGGCTTCCAGGTGGAGCCGTCGGCCCTGGCGGCGCTGCAGGCGTGCGGTGATGCGGTGTGGCTGACCTAGCGGCACCGGTGCCAGATAGTTGACCGTCAACGTGCGGGTGACGGCGATCTCCTGCACAAGATAGAGCACGAAGCCGAACAGGTCGTCGCAGGCCGCGGAGATCGCGCCACCGTGTGCCAGGCCAGGGGCACCCCGGTGCCGGGCGTCGAAGGCCACGTCGGTGGCCACGGTGTCCCCGTCACGGTAGACCTTCAGATGCAGGCCGGCCGGGTTGTCCGGACCGCATCCCAGGCACTGGGAGTGGTGCGGCGGCAGCGAGATGAGGGAGGGGTCAGCCATCGCGTGTCGGTCCTTCGGAACTAGAGGCCAGCAAGGCAGTCGTGTGAGGGGTTGAGGTTGGGTTTCGCCGGGTGGCGGCGGCGAACTGGGTGGCGGCGACCTCGATGATGTCCTGGCGACTGACCGGCAACTCCCCGGCCAGCCAGGCCATGAGCAGTTCGGCGAGGCCACCGGTGAGCAAGAGGCCGGCGATCTGGTCATGGGGTGCCGAGAGCGCGTCGGCGCCGTGCAGGGCGTGGGCCTGCCTGGCGATCAGCTGGGCGAACTCCCGCAGCAGTTCGTGCCGCCGGGTGCGCAACGGGTCGGCGGCGGCGGATTCCAGCATGGCCACGCGGCCGATACGCGGATCACTTGTGAGCAGGTCGACGAACGCGCTGATCGCCGCTGTGGCTTTTCTGTGGGGATCACCATCGGTGGTAGCCAAAGCGTGCAGCGCGACGTCACGGATCTGAGACGCGATCCGATCCAGTACCGCCAGCAACAGCGCGTCACGGTCGGAGAAGCTCTCGTAGAAGTAGCGCTCGGTCAGACCCGCCCGCGAACAGACGGCCGTCATCGTGGTCTGCCGCCACCCCTGGGTGCCCAGCAGATCCAACCCGGCCTCCAACAACTGCTGGCGTCGATCGTCACGGCGCTGCTGGGCGCTGATCCCTCGATAGCTTCGCTTCGGCACCGACATAGCTGTCATCTTGACATAGCCTCCAGTCAGAATCATTCTGACTGTGACCTATGTCAGAAGTTCGAGCGGCGGCGGAGGCGATGCCGGTGCGACAGTCGAAGGATGGCCAGCTGGCCGCGGATGGCTCTGGTCACGTCGTGCGGTCCATGGCAGCTGACCGCTCGTCCGTGGCTGGGCCTGCGGACATCCCGGGGTTCGGCAAGGGACTATCCCTGGTGTGCACCGGCCGAGATGTGCACGAAGTGGCGGCGATGGCCGCGGACGCCGAACGAGCGGGGTTCGAGTCGGCGTGGGCGGCGGAGTTCTACGACCGCTCGGCCGTGGTCGCGGTGGCGGCGATGGCCGCGGTGACCGAGTCGATCACCCTGGGTACCGGGATCGCCTACGCGTTCGGGCGCAGCCCGCTGGTGCTGGCCACCGAGGCGCGGGATCTGGACGCGCTCTGCGGCGGCCGGCTGATCCTCGGACTGGGCACGGGCACGCGTCGCATGCAGCAGGACTGGCACAGCTTGTCCGGGGAACATTCCGCACCCCGGATTGAGGAGCTGGTGCCGTTGCTGCGCAGGTTGTCGCGGCTGGACGAGGGCCCGGTGCGGCACGAGGGCCGGTTCTACCGCTCACACGTGATCCCCACCGCGCCCGTGGCAACCCCCACGCGGCCGACGATGCCGGTGTATGTGGCCGGGGTGAACACGCGCATGGTGCGCGCCGCCGGGGCAGTGGCCGACGGACTGGTGGGCCATCCGCTGTTCACCCCGGAATACCTGCGCTACATCGTGCGGCCCGCGCTGCAGGCGGGCGTCGATCGCGCCGGACGCGCCGGGCCAGTGCCTGTGGCCGGGTATGTGATCTGCGCGGTGCATCCCGACGAACACCACGCCCGGCGGATGGCCGCCGCGCAGATCGCGTTCTACGCCTCGGTGAAAACCTACGACCCCATCCTCACCCTGCACGGCTTCACCGACGAGGCGCGCGCCATCCGGGCGGCGCGTCGCGCCGGTGACCTGGAGGCGATGGTGGACGCGGTGTCGGACGGGATGATCGACACGATCGCCGTGTCCGGCACACCTGAGCAGGTCCGCAGCCAATTCACCGCGCGATGGGCGGGACTGTACGAACGGACGCTGCTGTATCCGCCTTCCTTCGCCGGCCCGTCGGCCACCACCGCCGTGCTCGACGCCTTCGCCCCACTCGCCAGCACACCTACCAGATAAGGGAGAGCCGTCATGGTCCCCGTCATTGAACGTACCACCCAGGCGGCGCGGCAGCGCCTGTCCTCGGTACTGCTGGCACCCGCACCCCAGCCGTCGACCAGGCGTGGCGTCGGTTCAGCCGCCGCTGGCCCACCACTGACCTGGCCACCCCGCCCGCGGGCAGCGGACTGCGGCCGGTCCGCGGTGACTACGGCACCCCGGTGGTCGGGCATCTGCTCGACTACATCCGCTTCGGCACCGAGTTCGGCCGTGAACGCTACGACCGCTACGGCCCGGTCACCTGGATGGGCGCGTTCGGCACCCGCATCGCCGTGATCGCCGGTCCCGAGGCCACCCAGCGCGTGTTCACCAACGCCGACAAGGCCTTCTCCCAAGCCGGCTGGCGATTCCTCATCGACCGGTTCTTCCACCGCGGGCTGATGCTGCTCGACATCGACGAGCACAAGATGCACCGCCGCATCATGCAGCACGCCTTTACTCGCGACCGCCTCGCCGGCTGACACTCACCAGGTCAGCCCCTGCGTGCGCGCCACCATCCCCACCTGGCCGACCCAACGGCCGGTGCGGCTGTACTGGCTGCTCAAGCGCCTCACGCTGGACATCGCAACCCAGGTGTTCATGGGCGGCCGCGGCGGCACCACCGACACCGAACGGATCAACCAGGCGTTCGTCGCCACGGTCCGCGCCGCCAGCGCGCTGGTGCGCGCCCCGCTGCCCGGCACCCGCTGGCGCGCCGGCGTACGCGGCCGCAGGGTTCTCGAAGCCTACTTCGCCCAGCAGCTGCCCGCCGCCCGTGCCAGCAGCGGGGAGGACCTCCTCGCCGCGCTGTGCCAGGCCACCACCCCCGAAGGAGAGCACTTCAGCGATGACGACGTCATCAACCACATGATCTTTCTGATGATGGCGGCCCACGACACCGCCACCATCACCACCACCGCCTACTACCTCGCCACCCACCCCGACTGACAAGACCGAGCCCGGCAGGAATCCCTCGCCCTCGGCGACGCCCCCCTCGACATCGACGCCCTGGACACCCTCGACACCCTCGACCGGATCATCAACGAATCCCTCCGCTACTGGCTCCCGTGCCCCTCGTGATGCGCAAAACGGTCACCGACACCGACATCCTCGGCCACTACCTGCCCGCCGACACCCTCGTCGCCCTCGCCCCCGCCTCAACCACTTCGTGCCGGAATGCTGGACCGACCCGGACACCTTCGACCCCGATCGCTTCGCCCCCCACCGCCGCGAAAACCACAGTCATCGCTTCGCCTGGGTCCCCTTCGGCGGCGGCGTGCACAAATGCATCGGCATGCACTTCGGCACCCTCGTAGTCAAAACCATCCTGCACGAGATGCTCCGCACCACCCGCTGGACCATCTCCCACGGCTACCAGGCCCGCTGGGATAACACCTCACTTCCCGTACCCGCCGACGGGCTCCCCGTCCGCCTGCACCCCGTTGACCTGCCCGGGAAACACCAAGCCGACCCGGCCAAAGGCCTCGCCGCGGGCGTGTCCTACCGGCTGTGTAAGTGACGTGGCTCGACTCTGAACTGCGGAAGCGGTTCGGGAAGGGACCACGTGATGACGAATTCCGATTCAGCGCCGGCGGGCAGGGCTGCTCGACCGGCTGCGGAAGAGTCGTTGATCGACGGTGCGCTGGCTGATCAGCTGCTGGCGAAGGCCGAAGCCGAAGGGGTCGAATTGCTCGGCCCGGACGGCCTGCTGTCCCAGGTGACCAAGGCCGTGCTGGAGCGGGCCCTGGGCGAGGAGCTCACCGAGCACCTGGGCTACGAGAAGCACGACCCGGCCGGTCGCGGGTCTGGCAACTCCCGCAACGGCGCCACGGGGAAGAGGCTGCTGACCGAGGCCGGCGCGGTCGACCTGCAGGTGCCGCGAGACTGGCGGGGCAGCTTCGAACCGAAGATCGTGCGCAAGGGCCAGACCCGCCTGGACGGGTTCAACGACCTGGCCATCGGGATCGACTGCGAGGGCGCCAAGCAGGTGCTGGGCATGTGGGTGGGTGCCTCCACCGGTGAGTCGGCGAAGTTCTGGATGTCGGTGCTCGCGGAGTTGCGTAACCGCGGGGTGCGGGACGTGTGCATCCTGTGCTGCGACGGGCTATCCGGGCTGCCGGAAGCGGCGACCACCGTGTGGCCCCAGGTGACCGTGCAGTTGTGCGTGGTGCACCTGATCCGCGCCTCGCTGCGCTACGCGTCTCGCAAGTACTGGCCGGCGTTGGCCAAGGACCTCAAGGCGATCTACACCGCCAGCGACGAGGCCGCGGCCGCCGCCGCGCTGGAGGCCTTCGCCGAGCAGTGGGAGGCCCGCTACCCGGCGATCGTGCGGCTCTGGCGAACCCACTGGCAGGAGTTCACGCCATTCCTGGCGTTCCCGCCCGAGGTCAGGCGGGCGATCTATACGACGAATCTGATCGAGTCGCTCAATGCCCGACTGCGGAAGGTCACCCGCAACCGTGGCCAGTTCCCGTCCGAGCAGGCCGCGCTGAAGGTGCTCTACCTCGCCGTCCGCAACCTCGAGGACTACCGCACGCCGAACATCGGCATCCGAACATCGGGCTGGAAACAAGTACTGCAAGCGTTCACCATCTATTTCGAAGGGCGGATCCCCGCCCCATGACCGCCACGATCACTTACACAGGCGGCCGGACGCTCCCCGCCGAACCCAGGGCTCGAGGGTGTCGCGTGTACTTCCACCCACCGCAGCACTCCCGAGCCCTGTGGGGATGAGGTTTACGCTCGGCGGGTGAATTACATTACTTAAGGAGGTGGACATCACGACCGGCGACGCGAATCTGGTCACGGAGCGGGTCGCCGCGGTGGGTGCGGCACTCAACCGCCGGCTGAGCTCGCTTACGCTCGAGATCCGCAGCAGGCTGGCCAGCGACATCGAACCGCTGCGCGGAGACGAGCGTCTCGTGCAGCTACTCGGCGCCAGTGTCGAGGGCAACGTCGACAGTGCCCTGCACGTGCTGCAGCACGGCATCGACCTCGATCTGGTCGAGGCGCCGCCTGCGGCGACGGAGTATGCTCGGCGGCTTGCCCAGCACGGAGTAGCGGTGAACGCCTTGGCGCGTGCCTACCGTCTAGGTCACGACACATTCCTCCGGCATGGCCTGCAGGAACTCGACCGGCAGGGCGGCGAAGCGTCGCTACTCAGCGCGGCCGCGCGGCATCTTGTGGCGCTCACGTTCGGGTATATCGACCGGGTGACCGAGCAGGTGCTCGCGGTCTATGAGGACGAGCGCGAGCGCTGGCTGCAGGATCGCAACACTGTGCGGGCGGCGCGCATCCGGGAGCTGCTCGACGGGGAGCGCGTGGACATCGCCGCCGCCGAGGCGGCGCTCGGCTACCGGCTGGTGGGCTCGCGCCACCTCGCCGTCGTCGTGTGGGCGACCGGGTCGGTGCCGCCTGACGGCGCCATGTCGACTTTCGAGCGGTTCGCCCGGGAGCTGGCCGAGTGCCTCGGTTGCCGGGCGCTGCCGTTGTTCCTGCCGCACGATCAAGTCACCGCATGGGCGTGGCTGCAACTCGGTCGGGAGGCTCCGGACGTGGATACCATCCGCTCGACCATGTGCCCGAGCCATCCGGGGATCTCGGTCGCCGTTGGCGAACCCGGCACCGACGTGTGGGGCTTCCGCCGCACACACCTGCAGGCGCGCCAGGCACAGGCGGTTGCCGTGGCGGCGGGGGAGAGTGCACCGGTCGTCACGGCCTTCCGCGAGGTCGGCCCGATCGCGCTGATGTGCGCGGACCTACGCGCGACAAGGCACTGGGTCCAGGACACGCTCGGCAGGCTGGCCTTCGACGACGACCAGCACGCGCGGCTGCGCGAGACCCTGCGCGTCTTCCTCGCCACTGGGGGCAGTTACCAGTCTGCGGCAGCCATGCTGGCCCTGCATCGGAACTCGGTGTACTACCGGGTGCGCAAGGCCGAGGAGGAGCTCGGCAGGCCGATCGACGCCGACCAGCTGGACATCGAGATCGCCCTGAAGGCCTGCCACTGGCTCGGCACGAGCGTGCTCACCGAACAGGCTTGACAAGCCGCCACTCGTCCGGTGGCCGCCGGGCGGCCCGCCTCGTCGCGTTCGTGCGGTCCGCACGAACGTCCTGGGAAGATTCGTATGCCGTGCCCATGTGCGGCCAGGGGAAACGCTTCTACGGTTGCCCTCTACAGGATCACAACGTTGTGACTGAGGAGCGAAATGCATCTTGCGGTGCTGCCCGACTCGCGCGCAGCGCGGTCGCCCGAGGCCCTGTGTGTGTCCGACGATGACCTCTCGCTGAACAATTCGCAGTTCCTGGCGCACGTGCGGGCAGCCGCCGCGCTCCTGCGCGGGCGTGGCGTCGCTGCCGGTGACGTCGTTGCCGCCATGCTCCCGAACCGGGTCGAGTTCGTCATCGCATTGTTTTCCGCATGGCGGCTCGGAGCCACCGTGACGCCGATCAATCCGAACCTGACGCTCACCGAGGCGGAGTACCAGCTCGCTGACTCTGGAGCGAAGTTGCTGATCAGTGACATCCCAGGGATGCGAGTCGACACGATCGGCGCACGCGAGCTGTGTGCCGCCGCGGAACCCCGGGACGAGCCACCCGTGAGGCAGGAGAGCGAGGCGCTCGCGCTGCTGATCTACACGAGCGGAACTACCGGTAAGCCGAAAGGTGTCATGCTCGACCACGCCAATCTACAGGCGATGTGCGACATGGCGATCAAGGCCGTCGAGCTTTCGGAGGACGACCACAGCCTACTGATCCTACCGCTGTTCCACGTTAACGGGATCGTCGTGAGCATTCTGTCCCCGTTGCTGGTAGACGGCCGGTCGACCATCGCGGGGCGGTTCGACCCGGAGACCTTCTTCAGCCGGGTGGAACGGGTCCGGCCGACGTACTTCTCTGCGGTCCCGGCGATCTACGCGATGCTGTTGGCACGGCCGGAGGAGGAGCGACCAGACCTGTCTTCGATGCGGCTGGCGGTGTGCGGTGCCGCGCCGATGCCCGCGGCGCTCATCGAGCGGTTCGAGAACCGATTCGGCATCCCAGTCGTCGAGGGTTACGGCCTGTCCGAGGGCACATGTGCATCGACCATCAACCCGGTCGGCGGTATCCGCAAGCCTGGAACCGTTGGACTTCCTATTGAGGGCCAGGATGTCGCGATCATGGACCGCTCCGGGAACGTCCTCCCCAAGGGGGAGACGGGCGAGGTCGTGGTTCGCGGACCCAACGTCATGCGTGGCTACGTCAACCGACCGGATGACACCTCGAAGGCTATTGTGGACGGCTGGCTGCACACCGGGGACGTGGGCCGCTTCGACGAGGACGGGTACCTCGTGCTCGTCGACCGCATCAAGGACATGATCATCCGCGGTGGCGAGAACATCTACCCCAAAGAGATCGAGTCCGTCCTCTACGGGCACACCCAGGTCCTGGAGGCCGCCGTCGTGGGAACTCCACACCCGGTGCTCGGCGAGGTGCCGACAGCTTTCGTCGCTACCCGTCCGAACGCGACGGTCGACGTAGCCGAGCTGCACGAACACTGCCGTGCCGGGCTGTCCAAGTACAAGCTGCCCACCGAGATTCATCTGATCGACGCCTTGCCCAAGAACCCGGTCGGCAAGATCGACAAACCGCAACTGCGCGAGCGGCTCGCTGCCATGGCCAGCCGGCCCGCCTGACCGCGAGGAGGACCGACATGGGATTCATCAATCCAGTCCTGCCTGACGTCGACTACGGCGAGTGGCGCACGAAGACCCGCGCCGAGCGGATTAAGAGCGTGTCTCGTTTGGTTCTCTGTTGTTGCGCTGTCATGATCTTGCGCTGTGATCGACTCGCTGTCGCAACGGTTGGTGCCCGACGAACTGTGGGCGTTGGTGGAACCGCTGATCCCACCGGCGAAGGAGCGTCCGCAGGGTGGCGGCCGGGCGCGGAGGGATCCACGGGCGGTGTTCACGGCCATCGTGTTCGTGCTGACCAGCGGGTGTGCGTGGCGGCACCTGCCGCCGTCGTTCGGGGTGTCGGTACCCACGGCGCATCGGACGTTCACCGAGTGGACCGAGGCCGGGTTATGGAGACAGGTGCACCAGGCGGTGCTGGACGAACTGGGTGGCCAAGGCATGATCGACTGGTCACGTGCGGTCCTGGACGGAGCATCCGTCAGGGCCAAAAAGGGGGCGGTCTGACCGGTCCGAGCCCGGTCGATCGCGGCAAGCCCGGTTCGAAGATCCACGTGCTGTCTGATCGGGCCGGCTTGCCCTTGACGGTCGGGATCTCCGCGGCCAACACCCACGACAGCCACGCGCTCAAGCCTCTGGTCAACGCGCTGCCGGCAATCCGATCCCGCCGGGGACCCCGGCGCCGGAAACCGGCCAAACTGCACGCGGACAAGGCCTACGACATCCCCGCCCTGCGCGACTGGCTGCGTCAGCGCCGCATCATCCCACGTATCGCCCGCAAAGACATCGAATCCGCCGAGAAACTCGGCCAACACCGCTGGGTGATCGAACGGTCCATCGCCTGGCTAACCGGCTACCGGCGACTGACCATCCGCTACGAACACAAACCCAGCCACTACCTCGCCTTCCTCACCCTGGGCGCCGCCATCACCTGCCACAAGAAACTCACCAAATGAGACACGCTCTAAGCCGATGGTGCAGCATTGGGGGGTCGCGGGGTTCGGTGCACCAGACGGCGTGTATCTGCTGTATATCGCGAAGATAATCGGCTACATCGCGGGCGGGTTGTTCTTCGCCTCGCTCACTCCGGGCATTGGGGCCTTTTGGGACTTCCCGGACTGGTGGGACGAGCCCGTGGTGTTCCAGAAGGTCGTCGTGTGGACACTCCTGTTCGAAGTGCTCGGCTTCGGCTGCGGGTTCGGGCCGCTGACCTTGCGATTCCTGCCACCGCTCGGCGCGTTTCTGCACTGGTTGCGACCGGGCACGATCCGGATGCCGCCGTGGCCGGGCAAGGTCCCGTTCACCAGCGGGTCCCGGCGTTCGGTTGTCGACGTGTTGCTCTATGCCGTAGTGCTGGCCGCCACGCTCTGGATCCTGTTGGCCCCGGCGAATCGCTCCGCGGGCGGGCTCGATGCGCAGGTCGGAATGATCGAGCCGAGCCGGTTTGTGCCGCTGCTGGTGCTGCTGCCGCTGCTCGGGTTGCGGGACAAGATGATCTTCCTCGCGGCGCGGTCCGAGGTTTACTTGTCCGCCGTCGTCGTGTTCCTGCTGCCTGGGATCGACATGATCGTGGCCGCGAAGCTCGTGCTGGTCGCGATCTGGTGGGGTGCGGCGACGTCCAAGCTCAACCGGCACTTCCCAAACGTCGTCGCTGTGATGCTGAGCAACACGCCGTTGGTGCGCAGTAAGGCGATCAAGCGCAGGCTGCACCGGGGATACCCGGAAGACCTCCGACCCGGTGCCGTCAGCCGATTCCTCGCGCACTTCGGTACCGCAGTCGAGTACCTGGTGCCGCTCGTCCTGTTCGTCTCCGACGGCGGTACGGTCACGCTGGTTGCAGCCGCGATCATGGTCGCGTTCCACCTGCTTATCCTCACCAGCATTCCGATGGGTGTGCCACTCGAGTGGAACGTATACATGATGTTCGGAATCGCGTTCCTGTTCGTGGACAAGGCGCAATACGGGCTCGCCGACATCAGCAACCCACTTCCGGTGGCGCTGGTGATATGCGCGCTGGCGGCCGGGGTCGTCCTCGGTAACCTTTTTCCGAACAAGATCTCCTTCCTGATCGGAATGCGCTACTACGCGGGCAACTGGGACACCTCGATGTGGTTGCTCAAGCCGAGCGCGGTGGCGAAGCTGGACACGCACGTCAAGAAGGCCGCGACGCTCCCGCGGAGGCAACTCGTAAAGCTCTACGGCGAGCGAGTGGCCGACCTGCTCGCACACAAGGGCTATACGTTCCGTGCCATGCACACGCACGGCAGGGCTCTGTTTGGGTTGATCCCGCGGGCGGCAGGACCTGAGCACGAGACGGGCTACGTTGTGATCGACGGGGAGTTCATCGCGGGGCCGATCCTGGGCTGGAACTTCGGCGATGGGCATCTGCACAACGAGCAGCTGGTCGCCGCGCTGCAGGAGCGATGCCACTTCGAGGAGGGCGAGGTGCGCGTCGTTGTCCTGGACGCGCAGCCGATCCAGCGGCAGCGGCAGCGCTACCGACTTGTCGACGCGGCTATCGGTGAGTTCGAGCGCGGCTATGTCGCCGTCTCCGATATGCTGGCCCGCCAGCCCTGGGACTGTGACATCCCAGCGCACATCACATGGTCGCGCGCGGCCGCGAATGCGGGATCGAACCCGCCCGCAAGCCAGGCGGCACGCCAAGATCCGAGGGCGGTATGACCGAGGCGATCGTGGTGGGGGCCGGCCCGAACGGTCTGGCCGCCGCGCTCGCCCTGGCTGGTGAGGGCATCGACGTGACCGTGCTGGAGGCCGCGGACCGGATTGGCGGCGGCACTCGCACGAGCGAGCTGACGGTGCCCGGCGTGCTGCACGACCACTGCTCCGCATTCCATCCCATGGGGCTGGGGTCGCCGTTTCTGCGCGGACTCAGCCTCGACCGGTACGGCGTCGCTTGGAGGTGGCCGGAGATCGAGGTAGCGCACCCACTGGATGGTGGCCGTGCCGGAGTGTTGCTGCGGTCGTTGGACGACACGGCGGCGCGCCTCGGCACCGACGGCGGGGCGTGGCGGCGGCTGTTCGGCCCGCTGGCCGAAGGGTTCGACGAGCTGGTCGAGGACGTCATGCGCCCGGTTGTCCATGTGCCCCGGCACCCGATTCGGCTCGCCCGGTTCGGGACGCGCGCACTGCTGCCCGCGGCTTGGACCGCTGGCCGCTGGGACGGTGCCGAGGCCAGGGCGCTGTTCGGCGGGGTCGCGGCACACGGTTTCCACCCGCTCGGCAGGCCGACTACGTCGGCGATCGGGTTGATGCTGATCGCGGCAGGGCACCGGTTCGGCTGGCCGGTCGCCGAGGGCGGCTCACGAGTGATTACCGATGCCATGGCGATGCTGCTAACGGACCTCGGTGGCAAGATCGAGACTGGGGTGCGCGTGGCCTCCCTGGCCGAGTTGCCGCGAGCGGATGCCGTTCTCCTCGACCTGGCGCCGAGGGGCGTCGTCGAGGTCGCGGGCGACCAGCTGCCCGCACGAGTGCGGCGGGCCTACGAGCGGTACCGCCACGGGCCCGGGGCGTTCAAGATCGATCTTGCGGTCGAGGGGGGGATCCCATGGGCGAACCCGGACTGCCGCCGGGCTGGGACCGTCCACGTCGGAGGGTCTTTCGAGGAGATGGCCGACGCCGAGAGCGACGTCGGCCGCGGGCGGATGCCGGTCCGCCCGTTCGTGCTCGTGGGGCAGCAATACCTCGCCGATCCAACCAGATCGGCCGGGGACGTGCATCCGGTCTGGGCGTACGCGCACGTACCGCACGGCTATTCGGGCGACGCGACCGAGTCGATCCTCGCTCAGATCGAACGGTTCGCACCAGGCCTGGGCGACCGGATCGTCGGCCGGTCGGTGACGGCCACGACCGCGTGGCCGACCTACAACGCCAACTACGTCGGTGGCGACATCATCACCGGTGAGAACACACCGCTGCAGGTCGCCTTTCGTCCCACAGTGGCGCTCGATCCTTACTACACCGGGATACCCGGCGTGTACATCTGCTCGGCGGCGACCCCGCCGGGTGGCGGCGTGCACGGGATGTGCGGCTATAACGCCGCACGCTCGGCGCTGCGGCGACTCAGTTGAGGCGGTTCGCGATACGTGCGAGCAACAAGATTTTGGAACAGTCCCCAGGCCAGTGACGGGGCCTTTGGTCTGGCACCCCAGGCGGGCTCTCCGTTTCGTTCGTTGGCCCGTTCGGACCAGTGTTGGCCCACACGTGCCGTGTGATCCACGGCATACTCTCACCGCGTTCGGGTCGTGCCTGCGGCGTCGAACGGGAACTGCGCAGCGCCGCGCGACAGAGAGGTTTGATCACATGGGTGTGACGTCGGTTCGCCGCCAGCATGCGGAGCGGACCCGCCGAAGCGGCTCCGGTCAAGGAGGAGCCGGGCAGCGAGCGCCTGGGGACGTCATCGACATGCCGCTCGCGGTACGTGGCGCGTCTACGGGATTCACCGTCCTGCTGCTGGGAAGTCTTGCGCATCCGCTCGTCGCCGCTTGGACTCCAGCATTGTCTCAGCTGTGGCTTCCACTCGTGGCATTGGTTGCTTTCGTGGTGGCGGCGCGCCGCGTCGGCAGGGCGCGCATTCCCATCGTGCACGGCGCGGTGGCCGCGATGAGCAGCTATTTACTGATGTTGCCGCTGGTGTTGCTCGGCCCCGCCGGCGGTGATCCGGCGCAGATCGCTCTGACGGTGGCGGCCTCGCTGATCACCGGAGCTGCCGTCGGCTTTCTGCAGGGCAGCCGAAGGTAGTCGGCTACCTCATGTGAGCCTCGCGTTCGTCGATCCTGTACGGGTTGACGGCCTGGCAAGCCCCCCGCCGCCGGGCAGCTCCGGCCATGTCTGCTGCCCAAGTCGTCAGCATCGGCACACGTCTGAATCATAGGAGCGGCTTTGACTTCCACCGACATCTCGGTGTCATCGCGGCGGCCGTCGCGCGAGCCCGAAGCCAAAACGCGCACACTTGGTGGTCTGGGTTCGTCGGTAGCGAAGCCGTTCGAGCAGGCCGGCGAGATGGTGCGGCTACTCGGTGTCGTTCTGTACTCGGCGATTCGCCACCCGATGGGCTACTGGGGCGAGGTCCGGGACCAGATGTTCCTCACGCTGAGGTTGTGCTCAATTCCGATGATCATTTCCACGATCGCATTCGGACTTGGCGCACCTGGCCTCCAAGGTGGCAACATCTTCTATCTGTTCGGCATTCCCGAGCGTCTGGGTTCGTTCTTCATCATGGCGAGCGTGCGCGAGTTCGCGCCGTGGATCAACGCGATGATCATCGCCGGAGTCATGGGCACCGCCATCACCGCCGACCTCGGTGCGCGCCGTATTCGGGAAGAGATCGACGCCATGGAAGTGCTCGGCGTCGATCCGATCCGGACGCTTGTGGTGCCTCGAGTTGTCGCGCTGACGCTCATCACGGGATTGATGGACATCGTGGCGTTGGTATTCGGCGTCGTCGGTGGATACATCGCGGCCGTCCCTATTCTCGAGGCGAATCCGAGCGCCTTCGTGGCGAGCTTTTTCGACAATGCGACAACGACCGATATCTGGGCGAGCGTGGTCAAGACGTCGCTGTTCGGCATGATCATAGGCGTCGTCTGCTGCTACAAGGGGATGAACCCGGGGAGCGGCCCCATCGGTGTCGGCAAGGCGGTGAACCAGGCGGTCGTCATCGCATTCGCGACCATCTGGATCGTCAATGCCGTGTTCACCGCGATCATCCTCGGTGTGAACCCGGACATGATTGTCTTCAAGTGATGAGGCGGTGGACCCTGTGAGTAGCGGAATGCCACGACCGACAGAGACCGGCACGCAGGCTGGCCGTTCACGAGCCCGTCCTCCGAAGCCGGCCGATGTCATCGTCTCCCCGGGCAGTATCGTCAAGTCCATCAAGGAGGCGGTGACGACCGGTGGTGACATCGCGCGGTTCTCCTGGCAGGTGGTTCGCGCGTTACCTGACTTGCGTCATTACCCGACCGAGGTGTTCCACCAATGTGGCGTGCTCATCCTGTCAAGCGGATTGATCATCTGGATGATGCAGTTCGTCATGGGATACGAGTGCGGCTTGGAGGGCAACTACACGCTGAAACAAATCGGCGCGCCGTTATACTCTGGTATTTTCAACGCCTGGTGTGGCATCCGCGAGATGGCGCCCTACATGTGGGGATACATCATCTCCGCGAAGGTCGGATGCGGCCTTGTAGCCGAAATCGGGTCCATGCGTATCTCGGACGAGATCGATGCGATGGAAGTCATGGGCGTGAAATCGCGCAGTTACCTGGTCGGAGCCAGGGTGGTCGCGGCGTGGCTCGCGCTTCCGTTTCTCTACATCGTCGGACTCGGCATCATGTACATCGGTGAGTATCTCACGACGGTGAAGATGCTGGGCGGGGTGTCCGAAGGCGGATACAGCTTCATTTTCTGGCTCTATCAAAATCCCGCCGATCTGCTGTATTCCCTTGTCAAAGTGATGGCGATGGGAACAGCCGTCGTGTTCGTGGGATGCTACTACGGCTACACGGCCAGTGGCGGGTCCGTCGGTGTGGGCCGAAGTACGGCGAAGTCCATGATGCTGAACATGGTGCTGGTGCATGTGATCGGAGTGCTGGGCACCCAACTGTTCTGGGGCCTCAGTCCCAACGCGCCGATCGCGAACTGATCTTGAGCCAGGTCCCTCTACGGCAAGGAGTTGACGATGTCCTTTGTGTCACCCTCGACGGCGACAGAGCCGACGACGCAACTTCCCCATGCGGGGAACCTGCCTGCCGGCGATCAGGTGCGTCGAGACGGCAACGGACAGCTGCGGCACTCGATGGAAGTGCGGAATGTCGTCAAGTCGTTCGGCAGCTTCCGGGTGATGAACGGAATGAGCATCGACTTCGTCGATGACGCGATCACGACCGTCCTGGGACCTTCAGGGACCGGCAAAAGCGTACTTTTGAAGCACCTCGTAGGACTGCTGGAGCCGGATGACGGAGAGATCGTCGTGTTCGGCAAGAACATCTGGCAAATCAGCGAGAAGGAACGCTACGACCTGCGCAAGAAGTTTGGCGTCCTGTTTCAGGACGGTGCACTTTTCGGATCGATGAATATTTATGACAACACCGCCTTCCCGCTGCGTAAGCACACCGATCTCGACGAGTCGGATATCGAGGAAATTGTGGTGAGTCGGCTCCAGGAGGTCGGGCTGGAGAAGGCAATGGCGAAACTACCCAGTGAGGTTTCGGGTGGGATGCGCAAGCGGGCCGGATTCGCGAGGGCGCTCGTGCTGGATCCCGAGGTCGTGCTGTTCGACGAACCGGATTCCGGTCTCGATCCGGTGCGTACCAGCCTGCTCAACGACCTCATCCTCAAAATGCACAACGAGCACAAGGGGACCTACCTTCTCGTCACGCATGACATTAGGACCGCGCGGAAGGTCAGTGACTATGTTGGCCTGATCTGGCAGGGACAGGTGGTGCATTACGGCGAGGCCGAGGAGGCATTCGCGTCCGAGGACCCGTTTGTCCGGCAGTTTCTCTCCGGAGATTCCGCTGGACCGTTGGGAATGGACTGACTCGATGCGACGCATCTTGGCTTTCGGCGTCGTCGCCGTCGTCGTTCTCGGAGTTGCTGGCTTCGTGCTGGGGAGGGACGACGGTTATCGAGTCGACGTCGTGCTCGCATCAGCCACCAACGTCGTCGAAGGCGGCTCAGTTCACGTCAAGGGTTTCGAGGCGGGCAGGGTAGAGAACATCGCGGTGCAGGACGGCAAGGCCCGGGTCACGTTGGCGATGAACAACGACCACGCTCCGCTGCACGACGGTGCGGTCGTGACCATCGAGTGGAAGGCGGCGCTGGGTGAACGTATCGTCGCCGTCGCGGACGGGCCCGCCGGGAACGCCGTCATCCCGGACGGAGGAATGATTCGAGGGGAAATGCCTACGCCGATGGAGGTCGACCAGGTCCTCGCGGCACTGGATGAGCCCACGCGAGAGCACCTGTCCTCCCTGATCCGGCGGCTTGACAAGTCCGTGGACGGCAACGAAGAGGACCTCCGTGACACGTTGCGGTCGGCGGGGCCGGCGCTGGAGGCCCTGGGTGAGGTTCTGCGGGCGGTCGGCAGTGACGGTCCGGCGATCAAGCAACTGATCACCCAACTGGATGGCATCGTGTCCACGCTCGTCAACCGCGAGCAGGCCATCCGCAATATCATCGAGCAGGTTTCGACCACGACCCGTCTCACCGCACAGCAAAAGCACGCGGTGGCGGAGGCGTTGGACAAACTTCCGGGCACGTTGGACACGGCGAAGACGACACTGGACCGGGTCCCTTCCGTCGCGGACAAGGCGGTTCCGCTGCTCGAGGATCTGAAACCCGCTACCGACAAGTTGCCGTCGGTGGCCCGGAACCTGAGGCCGGTGCTGGCTGACCTGCGCCCGCTCGTCGCGGAACTGCGGCCAACACTGGCGGTGGCGCGGGATCTGCTTCGCTACACCCCGGGGTTGCTGGACAGCGCTCATGGGGTACTGCCGGGCGCCAACTCACTAGTCGGGGACCTCACTCCCGCGTTGAGTTTTCTCCGGCCCTACACCCCGGAGATCGCCGGATGGGCCGCGAACTGGGGCTCCGCGAACGCCAACTATGACACCAACGGCCATTACGCCCGGATCTACGTTCAGGCCGGGCTCGGCAGCGTCAACGTCAATCCGGGCATCGTCCCCCCCCGGCTACAAGAAGGACCTGACACCGGCGCCCGGTTCGCTGGTCGACCAGCCCTGGGTGGATGCCGCCGGAGGTGGAGTGCGATGAGCAAGCAGCCCAACCAGGTGCCTCGTCGGCTACCGCGTGGCCGGATTCTCGCCGTCGTCGCGGTGGCCGTGCTCGGGGTGACAGCGGGAACAGTCGGCATTGACCAGGAGAGCGAGCCGGGCCAGACCACGATCGTCGCGCGCTTCGCCGATGCGAGTCCTCTGCTGGTCGGCAACGAGGTGAAGGTCAGTGGCGTGAAGGTCGGCCAGGTGGCGGCGATGGATGTGCGGGGCGGCAAGGCCTCCGTGGTGCTGAGCCTGGAGAGCGAGGCCCTTCCCGTGCACACGGACGCCAGGGCCACCATCCGTCCAGTGAGCCTGCTCGGCGAGCGCTACGTCGAGCTGGATCGGGGAAGCCCCGACGCGCCGGTACTCGGCGATGGCGATGTCCTCCCGATGCGGCAAACCGGCGCGCAGGCCGACCTCGATGAGGTGCTCAACACGGTCGACGACCCCACCGGACGGTCGCTGGCCGCGCTGGTGACCATGCTCGGGGAAGGTATCCGTGGCAACGGCGGAAATGTCGACGCCACCATCCGGGCCCTCGAGTCGTCGATGAACGACACCACGGCCCTGTCCGGTGTCCTGCGGGACCAGAACCAGCTGCTCGGCAGCCTGGTGGACAAGCTGCAGCCTGTCGCGAGCGCTCTCGCCGCCGACCAGGGAGCCAACCTCGACCGGCTGGTCGCCTCGGCGCGAAAGCTCACCGCGGCCACCGCCACGAAACGGCGGGAACTGACCGAGACGTTGCGGCGTCTGCCAGAGACCCTCGCGACGGCCCGCGCGACGCTCGCCCAGCTCACCGGCACCGCCGCCGAGACCACGCCGACCCTCGCGGCGATCCGGCCCACCACCGACGACCTCGCCGCGATCAGCGCCGAAATCCAGCGCTTCGCCGACGCCGCCGATCCCGCCCTGGCGCACGCCAACCCCGTCCTCGAGCACGCTCAGCGCCTGCTGGACGAGGCCAGGCCGGTGGTGGACCAGCTTCGGCAGGCCGGTCCGGACCTGCGGTCGGCGGTGGGCGACCTGCGTCCGGTCGTCGGTGAACTGACCGCCAACCTCGGCAACGTGCTCGGCTTCATCCGTAACTGGGCACTGACCACCAACGGCCGGGATGGCATCTCACACTACTTCCGCGCGATGCTGGTCGTCAGTCCGGATCTGCTCGGCGCGGCCGTGCCCACGCCCAACGGCGCGCCACCCGCGCAGCAGCAAGGTCCGCCCTCCGAACGACCGCCGGAAACACCACCCCAGCCTGACCGTGCGCCGTTGCCCCTGCCGCAGGTACCCGGCCTTACCGGGGACGGCGGCATCCTCGGTGGGCTGCTCTCCACCGAACAGGACCCCAAGGCAGGTGTGACCGGGCTCGACCCACAGCAGGAGCAGGGACTCGTCCAGTTCCTCATCGGGGGAGGAAGTCGATGATGGCAAGCAACAGCAAGCGCCGCCGGCGTTCGGTGCTCACCGGAATCGTGGTGCTCGTGGTGTTCGTGGCCTCCGTTGGCGTCGCGATCACTGCGAACAAGGGCATACCCGGTCTGCCGCGCACCGTGGTGCGCGCCGAGTTCGTTGAGGTCGGAGGCTTGCGCAGCGGGGATGACGTGCGGATCAACGACGTGCGCGTCGGGCAGGTCGGCGAGATCACCCTGGTGGACGGCAAGCCAGTCGTCGAGCTGAGGTTCGATGGCCACCGGTCCATCTACCGCAACGCGACGGCCGTCACCGCATCGGTGGGGGCGCGCTCCGCGCTCGGCCAGAAGTACGTCGCCTTCAACCCCGGTTCACCACAAGCCGGCGCGGTCGACCCCGGGGAGGTCATCCCGGCCTCGGAAACGACCGGAGCCCAGGAACTGTCGGACCTGCTCGCCGTGCTGGACGAGCCCACCCGCAAGGCGCTGGGCTCGACGCTCCGGGAAACAGGCGGCGGTGTCGCAGGCCATACGCAGGACCTGCGAGACACGCTGGCCGCTCTGCCGACCGAGCTGCCCGACCTGGCGACCGTGTCGCGCGCGCTGACCACGGAGGGGGGTGCCGACCTTGTCCAGACACTGCAGGCCGTGGATCGCTTCAGCGGCCGCTTCCAGGGCCGGGAGCAGCAACTCAGCAACCTTGTGCGCCAGCTCGACACCACCCTACGCTCGGTCGCCGTCGACAACGCCAGGCCGGTGTCCGACGCGCTGACCAAGGCGCCGGACACGCTGACCAAGGTCCGCGGCAGCCTCGAGGCCCTGCGGCGGCCGCTGGCCGACACCGAGGCCGCCGCGGCGGCATTGCGGCCCGGAGCACAGGCGCTCGGCCAGGCAACCCCCGATGTGCGCGGCGTGCTGCGAGAAGGGATTCCGCCGTTGAACAAGGTGCCCGGTGTCGCGGGGCAGGCGATGCCCGCGGTGGACGGCCTGACCCGGACGTTCACCGATGCGCGCCCGGTGGCGCCGCGTATCCGG
Source organism: Prauserella oleivorans (assembly GCF_042685745.1). Classification (NCBI taxonomy): domain Bacteria; kingdom Bacillati; phylum Actinomycetota; class Actinomycetes; order Pseudonocardiales; family Pseudonocardiaceae; genus Prauserella; species Prauserella oleivorans. The sequence continues at coordinate 1,797,306 of NZ_JBHUNT010000001.1, forward strand.
GAGGCGGTCGGCTCGGCGCAGCAACCCCTGGCCGTTCTGGCGCCCTACGCCCCGGAGATCTCGCTGTGGTTCACCCACGCCACCGACGCCCTGCATCAGGGTGACGCGGCTGGCCACTGGCTGCGCTTCTCACCGCCGGTCGGGACGAGCACCGCGACCGGCATCGTGCGGGGCCTGCGTGACCCGCTGACTGCGCGCAACCCGTACCCGGCACCCGGCGAGGCCGCACGAGACAAGAGCACACTGCTGGGACCGAGGTGACACAGATGGAATCGAATCCGCGGAAGAGGCTCGCACGGGCCCGGCGCTCCCCGTTCCGACTCGGCCTGGTCTTCATCGTCGTAGCGTTGGTGGTCGGCGTCGGCCTGTTCAACAAGGACCCCATTCTCACCACGTTGAAGCCGGGCACGACATTCGCGATCCACTTCGCCCGGGACTACCATCTTCGTCCCTACGTCACGGAGGTCAAGGTCGCCGGGGTCCCGGTCGGCAAGGTCACCGCCGTCGAACCGGGGTCCGACGGCTCCGCGCGAGTCGAGGTCAAGGTCGACGGCGACATTCCGGGCAAGCTCCGCTCCGCGCCGTCCGCGGTGATCCGCCCCGCCACACTCCTGGGTGGCAAGTACTACCTCGATCTCGTACCCGGAGGGCAGCCCGGGGACTTCGGCGGCACCATCCCGGTCGCGCGAACGGAGGTCCCAGTGGAGCTCGACAAGGTCACCCGGGCGTTGCCACCCGACACGCTGGAGTCCGCGACGTCGGCCGTTGATTCGCTGGATCGCACGTTGGACGAACGTGGCCGCGCCGCGCTGGACCGGCTCCTCGCCGATGCCCCAGGCACGTTGGACCCGGCGGCCACCGTACTCGACGCCGCCCGGGGCACGCGCCCGGCAACGGACCTCACTCACGTCGTGGGGGGCTTGGAGTCGACGGCGCGGACGCTGACCGAGCAGCCAGGGCAACTGGACGCCATCGTGCGTGACCTGGACACCCTGGGCACCGTGCTGGGGCGGCGCTCGGCCGACCTGGCGGACGCGCTCGCGACGTTGCCCCGGACCCTGGACTCGACGAACGCTGGGCTGCGCCGCCTGGACGGCACGCTGATCCGGCTGCGGGACACCGCTGACCCGGCGCGCCCCGTCGCGGCGGAACTCGACACCGCGCTGGCGCATGCCGATCCCGTACTGGCGAAGGCCCGCCCGTTGGTGACCGACCTGAAGAACCTGCTGGTCGATGCCAGGCCCGTCGTGGAGCGGCTGGTGCCCACCGCCCGCGACGCCACGCCCGTGCTCGACGACGTGCGTGGCCCGGTGCTGGACCGCCTCAACGGTCCGGTCAAAGCCACGGTCCTTTCGCCCTACCACGGCACCGGGCCCTACTCGGACACCGGCGGAGACAGGCCGCTGTACCAGGAGCTGGCGTACATGTTCGCCAATGTCGACCGGGCCTCCTCCATGACCGACGCCAACGGCGCCTCGATCGCGTTCCATCCTGGAGTCGCCCCAGGCACGCTCGCCGGCCTGCCGATCAGCCTGGAACAGCTGTTCCGCAACCTCACCGGCATCGGGAAGGGAGAGCCACGATGAGCGGCACACGGCACCGCCTGCGCAAGACGTGGCAGCGGGTGCGCAACGAGCCGCGCCTGGGACGCAACGTGCTCACGCTGGCCGTTCTGGTGGCCCTCGGCCTCGGCGCCGGCGGATACATCCTGAGTCAGCAGGGATCGGGGACCACGACCTGGCCGTGGCAGGATCAGTTCGTCTTCACAGCCGAGTTCGACAACGCGCCCGCCGTGAGCCCCGGCAACGGACAGGAGGTCCGCATCGCCGGTGTGCAGGTCGGGCAGATCGAGTCCGCTTCGGTCTCCGACGACGGCAAGGCGGAGCTGACACTCTCGATCGAACCCGGTCACACCGTCTACGACAACGCCCGGACGGTGCTGCGGCCCAAGAGCCCGATGAACGAGATGTACGTGGAGATCGATCCCGGTGGCCCGCCCGGCAAGCCGCTCGCCGAAGGGGACATGATCCCGGCAACGCAGTCGCAGCGGCCCATCCAAGCGGACGAGGTCCTCGCGCACCTCGACACGAATACCCGCAGCGCCCTGACCGCGCTGCTCACCGAGTCCGACACGGCACTGGCCCACGCGCCGGAGGCACTGCCGGGCGGGCTGTCCGCCACCGACCGCGTCGTGCGTGACCTCAAACCCGTCGTCGTCGAGCTGCAGACCCGCAAGGACAAGCTCGCGCAACTGGTCACCGCACTCGCTCAGGTGTCCAGCGCCGTCGGTGAGAACGACCAGCGCCTGGCCGAGCTCGCGAGGAACCTGCAGCACACGCTGGCCGCGGCCGGAGAGCAGAGTGACGCCATCGACGAGGCGCTCGCCCAGCTGCCCGACGTGACCGACGAGCTAGGCCGCGCCACCGGCAGCGTGCAGGCCCTGAGCGACCAGCTCGATCCGGTCCTGGACAGCCTGCGGCAGGCCTCCGGCACGCTCCCGGATTCCTTGCGCAGGCTGACCGCCACCGTCGATCGCGTCGGCGAGACCGTGGACGTGGCCAACCCGGTGGTGACCAAGGCCAGGCCCGTCGTCAACGACCTGCGGCCCCTGGTGACTGACGTCAACGCCCTCCTGCCCGACCTGCGGCACACCACCAGCCGGCTGGAGCCGATCACCGCCTCCCTGCTCCCCTATCTCAACGACCTGGGAGCCTTCGTGTACCAGACCAACTCGGTGACCAGCCTCCACGACGCCAATGGCGGCATCCTGCGTGGCCTGCTCCAGGTGACGCCCAGCACGTTGCCGCTCCCGGGCGCCGAGATCCTGTCCAGCCCGACACCACGCTAGGCGGTCGACCACCATGAGAATCTCGCATTCCGTGCTGCCGGCCATCCGGCTCACCGTCCTGATCGTCTTCGTCGCCGTGTGCGCCGTGATCTTCGGCTATCTCTGGGACAACTCGGGCGGGCGGCTTCCCTTCCAACGCTCGGCCTACCAGTTGTCGGCGAGCTTTCCCCGGGTGGCGAACCTGGTGCCCGGCGCGGACGTGATGGTCGCCGGCGTCCGGGTCGGCGAAGTCGCCGAGGTTCGCCCTGCCGGGGAGCGGGCACGCGTGACGATGGAACTGGACAACCAGTATCCGGTGCACGAAGGTGCCACGGTGCGGGTCCGGAACAAGACCCTGGTCGAGGAGACCTTCCTGGAGATCAGCGACGGTGACGGCGCGCCGGTGCCCAGCGGCGCCACCCTGCCGGACTCAGCCGGCCAGCCGCCGGTGCAGCTCAACGATGTTCTGGCCAGCCTCGACCAGCCCACCCGTGAGGCGCTGGCAAGCGCGGTGCGTTCCCTCGGCGGGGCGACGGAAGGCAGCCGCGAGAACATCTCCCGTGCGCTCACCGGCCTCGGCTACCTCGGCCGGGAGGGACAGGGCGCCCTGGCCGCGCTGTCCGCCCAGAGCGACGATCTGTCGAAACTCACGGGGAAGACGGCGACCCTGCTGGCCGCGCTCGACACCAGCCAAGGACAGATTGCCCGGCTGGTCGCCGACGCCGACACCCTGACTCGTACCACCGCCGACGGCGCCGGCCAGATCGAGGCGGTGCTCCGTCGACTACCACCGGTCCTGGACAGCGCGAGCGCCGCCACCGACGACCTGGACCGGCTCTCCACCAGCCTGGCACCCATCGCCCAGAACCTGCGTACGGCCGCCCCCGACCTCAGTGCCGCACTGCGGGAACTGCCGCGGACCTCCGCCGACCTGCGCGGCCTGCTGCCCTCCCTGGACGGCGTGCTGAACACCGCGCCGGACACCCTCACGAGGGTCCCCGCGGTGGCGGCCGACGCGCAGCGCCTGCTGCCGACCCTCGACGTGGCGCTCGCCGACGTCAACCCCATGCTGGCCTACTTGCGGCCCTACGGCCCCGATGTCGCCAGCATGTTCGCCAACATGGCACAGTCGATGGCACGGGGGGACACCAACGGCCGCTGGCTGCGGACGTTCCCGCCGGTCAACGAGCAGAGCGTCCGGGGCAACCCGCTCAACCTCAACCAGATCCCCCTGCTGGACAAGTACAACCCGTACCCCGCACCGGGGGAGGCGGCCAACCCGGGCCCGTTCGACGGCGAGTACCCCCGCGTGCAGCGTGATAACAAATGAGAAGGCCGCGTCCTCCACGCCTCCGGCTCCGACTGCCCATGCCTTGGGGTCGGCACTCCCATGCGCCAGCGGAGAAGCGGCGCCCCCGGTGGTCGCGGTACCGGACCAAACGCGGCGCCGTGACCATCCTGGGCGCCCTGCTCGTGGTCGCCTTCCTGATCGGCGGGCTGGCACAGGTGCGCCTGGAGACCAGTGTCGAGTCCTTCCTGCCACACGACGACCCCGCGCTGCAGGAGCTGCAGGCGGCGGCGTCCGACTTCGGCGGGGACCCCGTCGTGGTCCTGCTCGAGTCACGCCAGCCGGGTGAGCTGCTCGACCAGCAACATTTGCTGCCGCTGCTGCAGCTGGAGGGCCAGCTGTCACGCCTACCCGACGTCGCCGCCACCTACGGCCCCGCGACCACGCTCAACCAGATCGCCGGCCGGGTGCAGGACCTGCTCGCCGAGCTCGCGGGACGACGCGACGCCCTCCGCGCCCGAGGCGGAGACGCGACGGCGGCCGAGTTCGACGCCCGGTACGGGGCACTCCTGGTGCAAGGGCTTCCGGCTGGGCTGCCCACGTTGCGCAACCCCGGCTTCGTTGAGACGGTCCTCCACACACCGGACGGGCAACCCAAACCACAGTGGCGGTTCATGGTCCCGTCCGACCGGGCCGTCGCCGTGCTGATCCGGCCACGCGAGGGGCTGGACCAGGACGGCACCGACCGGCTCGTGCAGAGCGTCCGGAATGCCGTCTCGGCGGCCCGCGACACCGTGGGTGCCGAGCGTGCCATCGTTTCCGGCGTTCCCACGGTGACCTCGGATCTGGCCAGTCAGGTGCGCTGGGAAATCCCTGTGATCGGGGGGATCGCGGTGGTGGCGGTCGCCGCGTGCTTTCTGCTCATCCCCTGGACCCGGGGTGTGCGACGACGGCTCCTGCCCGTGGTGACGACCACCGTGGCGGTGGCGCTCACGGTCGCCACGTTCGGGTGGCTAGACCGGCCCCTGTCCCTGGGCGTGGTCGCCTTCCTTCCCGTGCTCTTGGGCATCGGCAGCTACTATCCAACCTACTTCGCGCAGCACGCCCGGCGTCGCGTCGTGCTGGTGGTCGCCAGCGCGACCGCGGCGGCATTCGCCACCCTGGCGCTGTCCCCGTTACCCCTCGTCCGGGACCTCGGCCTGACGCTGGCCTTCGGCGTTCTGCTCGCCGCCGCGCTGGGTATGGTGCTGGTGCGCGCGGTGTCACGGGCTGACGCTGAGCCTCGCGGCGACCGTCGGCCCGCTACCCGCACCGCTGCGTCCTGGCCGATCCGGGCTGCTGCCGCGCTGCTCGCCGTCGCGGTCGCGGCGACGGGCTGGGTCATGCTGCCGCAGTTGAGACTCGACAGCGACTTCCGCAACTTCGCCGCAGGGCTGGAAACCCTCGAGGACGCGCGTAAGGTGGAATCGGTCATCGGCTCCTCCGGTGAGGTGGCGGTGGTGTTGCGCGGCCCCGACGTGCTCGCACCCCAGGCCGTCAGCTGGTCCCACAGCGCTCAGAGCATGATCGTCGAACGGCACGGAGACCAGCTCCGGCCGGTCATCTCGCCCGCCACCCTGCTTCCCTTCCTCGGGTCGTCGCCGTCCGCCGCGCAGATCGAGGCCGCGACCCGGCTGCTGCCGCCGTACCTCACCGGCTCGGTGTTCCGCGACGACCGGCGGGCAGCTGTGCTCAGCTTCGGTGTGCGCATGGACGACCTCGACCAGCTGCGGACGCTGCGCGACGACGTCGCCAGGAACCTGCCACCGCCCCCGACGGGGTACCGGGTGGAGTTGACCGGCTTGCCGATGGCTGCGGTCCGCGGGCATGAACTTGTCTCCTCCGACCGTGTCATCACCAATGTGGCGGGGATCCTCGCCGCTGGGGGCGTGCTCCTGATCGGCCTGCGCCGCAGGAGCGACGCCGCGCGCGCCGTCGCCGCCGCCACCCTCGCAACCGGGGTCGGCCTCGCCGCCCTGTGGGTGGCACGGGTTCCGCTGACCCCGATCACCGCCGCGCTGGGTTCCCTGACAGCGGCCGTCGGGTGCGAGTTCACCGTGCTGCTCGCCGAAGCGGTGCGACGGGGCAACGCCGCGCTGCGCACCTCCGTGTTGCTGGCCACGGCGACATCGGCCGTCGGGTACGCGGTGCTCGCCGTGTCCCAGCTCGAGGCGGTCCGGGAGTTCGGTCTGCTGCTCGCCGCATCGGTGCTGCTCGCCCTCGGAGCCGCGGCGTGCGTCGTCTGGCTTACCGTGAAGCCCCTCCGGCGGAGCGATCGTCGCCCAGCGACCGCGACCACTCCGCCCGTATCCGTCACCACGCCAGGAGGTGGATCATGAAGCAGCGGCAGACATCCGACGTGACGGATGCCAAGGAACAGGATGCTGATACGCGTGAGAACGACGCAGAGCGTTCGGGCACGGACCGGGACACCCACGTCGCCGAGGATTGCTCGCCGGACCAGCGGCGAGAGCAAGGAACCCAGGGCACGGGTGGCCAAGACCGCGACATCGCCAACAACGACGACAGCGGTGCGGACGGCGTAGATGCCGAGCGGAACGCCGACGGTGAGCCGGGCGGCCTGCGCGGCCTCCTCAGGCGAATCAGGCTCCCGCGGACCCGGAAGGCGCGGACAGTCGCGGCCGTGACGCTGCTGCTCGCGGGCGGTGGCGCGGGCGGCTACCTCTGGTGGGTTGGTGAGCAACTGCCGGACGATGCCGCCTTCCGGATCGACGATCGTGTCGTCACCGTTGACGACCTAGGCGAAGTCACCGACACATGGCGTGCACTCTACGGTATCGAGCCACCGCAGGAGCCCGGCAGGCTGGACCGTTTCCGGCGCGACGCCGCCAAGGCCTATGCGGTGAGCCTGCTCCTCGACAGGGCGGCGCGGGACCACGGCATCGTGGTGGCGGACAAGGCGGCCCGGGACACGTTGAGCCGGTTCGTCACCCAGCAGTTCGGCGAAGGCACCCAAGGTCGCGACCAGTTCGTCCAGGCGCTGGGCAACGCGGGCACGTCGGAACGAGCCGTCCTGGACGAGGTGAAGAAGCAGTTGGCCATGGACCAGCTGTTCAACACGGTCACCAAGGACACACCGGAGGTCGGCGACCAGGAAATCCGTGAGGCATTCAGCAAACGAAAAGATCAGCTGGGGACTCCTGAGCGCCGGGAACTGGCCAACATCGTCGTTCGGACCAAAGACGAGGCAGACCGGATCGTTGCCGAACTCCGCAGCGGGGCATCGTTCGACACGCTTGCCCGACAGCGTAGTCTTGACAGCGCGACCCGAAGCGACGGTGGAAACCTTGGCACCGTGACCCGGGACCAGCTTCAGCCCGGCTACGCCAAGGCAGCCTTCGCCGCTGGGCGGGGTGAGCACTTCGGCCCTGTGCAGAACAAGTTCGGCTGGAACGTCGGTATGGTCACCGGAATCACCCCGGCCGAGCCCGCGAGGTTCGACCAGGTGCGCGACCCGCTGAAGCAGCAACTCGAACTGGAACGAAAGCTCCAAACCTGGCGCGACTGGCTGGCCGAGCGAATCCGCGACGCGGACATCCAGTACGCCGATGCCTACCTGCCCGCATCCCCGGACGCTCCGCCGAGCGTGCAGCCGGGTGAGCTCGGGGTTCCCCAAGGGCAGGAGCCAGCCGAACCCGGTCAGCCGCCCCGGCAAGGGGGTCCCCGGTGAGCACGGCGGGTCCCCTGCTCGTGCTGGCGGTACTACTCGTGTTGCTCGGCCGGTGGGGCTTGCGGAATGCCGACACGGCGGTACCTGCGGCGCTCGGTGCCCGGGAACGCGCCCGCCGCGCGCGGGTGCTGCGCCGGGGTGCGGTCGCCGCACAGGTGGTGGCGGCTGCCTTCGTCGTCCTGTCCGTTCTGGCCTTGTGGGGACCTTGATGCCGGCATGTCTCAGACGCCCGTATCCTTGGGCCGGTCGATCAGCCCATAGTATCCAGCCAGTCCCGCGGCTTCCGCGCGGCTCCCGACGTCGAGCTTGTGTAACAGGGCCGCGATCATGCGTTTGGCCGTACGCTCGGAGACCAGCATCCGTTCGGCGATTTCGATGGTCTCGGCGCCCCGCGCGAGCAAGCCCCACAGGCGCATCTCCTCGGTATCCAATCTCTGGAGAATCGTTTCCGGCGGGCGGCGGATGCCATCCAGCAGCGCGGTGAACAGATCTGGTTCGACGACTCGGAAACCGGCCGCGACGCTTAGTAATGGGGCGACGAGCGTGTCGGGGTCCGCGGACTTCGACAGGTAACCGTCGGCGCCCGCCAACAATGCCTCCTCCGCCAAACCCCGATCGGTGGTGCCCGACAGCGCCAAGATCCTGGTGTCCGGATGGCGCGACTTGATGTGCCGGACTGCCGCCACGCCGCCGATCGGCGGCATGGCGAGATCGACGATCGCCAGACCGGCGCCAGTCGAACCGACCAGCGCGGCCGCTTCCTCCGGCCGGCTGGTCGACCCTGCGACCGAGATACGATCGCCGACCCGGCTCTCCAGCAACAGAGCCAAGCCCTGTGTGAACAGATCGTGGTCGTCGACGATGACCACCACCAGCTTATCACCATCCATGGCCTAACCTTAATACGACTGTAACCAGTGGGGTTCAGATGCCAGACGACCACGTGGGCGCGACGCAGGTGCCCGCTACCGCGATGAGCTGGTGGCGAGCGCCTCGGTCACGCCGGTACCTGGCGGGGCAGCCGGATCCTGGCGACACGCTGCGTCCGGTCGGTTTGATCACCGTCTGGGTCCGGGTCGGCGTCGTGCTCTCAGCGGCGGTGCTCCTGCTGGTGGGGTCCAGCCCGTTCGTCCAGCACACGGCGGCGGCATGGTATCTCGTCGGCATCGCGACGGTCTACTCGACCGTCATGTTGGGACATCCCACCTGGGAGGTCGAGGGTCGAGTGCCGGCTGCGATCATCACCGTCCTGGACGCGGGGCTGGCGTCGGGGATCGTGGCGTCATCCGGCGGCGCGCAAAGCCCAGCGGTGTCTATCCTGTTTCTGGTCATCGTCGCCGCGGCTGCCCGACTGTCCTTTATCAGCACGCTGGGAGTGGCCCTGCTGCTCGGCGGCTGCTTCGTCACAATCGCGCTGACGGTGAACCCCACGAGCGGCCCAACCCACGATCGCCTCCTAGCCGGGGTGTGGTGGGCGCTGTACCTGCTCTTCACCGGTGCGCTCGCCTCGGGGCTCGTCTTGCTGAACGAGCACGCCGAACGCGCCCGCGGCCTAGCTCAGGCGGAGACCGCCGCCGCGCGCATCGTGGCCGACGAAGAGCGCGATCTCCGGACTCGCCTGACGGCCTCCTACGACGCGCAGCAGACTGGGCTGCGCGTGATCCTCCACGAGTTCCGCACACCTGTAACATCCTTGGATGCGCTGGTCCGTGATCTGTCGCGGGAGACCGGTGGCACGGCGCAGTCCGCCGACCCCCGCCTCGCTTTGTTGACCGCGCACGTCGAGCACCTGTCGGCCATGCTCAACGCGCTGGCCGACGTCGCAGCCAGCCGGCGACCAGCCTTCAGCACAGGGCACCTTCGGGTGGTGAACGTGCACGAATTCATACTCATGGCTGCTGACGCTGCTGGCCTGCCGCGTGAACGACTTCGATTGATCGTCTCGCCATCGAACGCCCACGCCCAACTTGATGCCCAGCTCGTCCGCAGGGTCGTCACAAACCTGCTGGAGAACGCATCCCGCCACGGCCGTGACCAGCCGGTCAGTGTCATCGCGAACCTTGACCAAGGCTCGCTGTCACTGGAGATCGCCGACCGAGGGCCGGGAATGCCCCTTGACCGCGCCGTCGAGCTCACCGCCAAGTTCGCGCAGGCCGGGCAGGAACGAGGCACCGCAGGTCTCGGCCTGTGGATCGTCGACCAGATCATCCAGGCGCTGAACGGCACGATCGACTTTCAGGAGGCCGCCGGAGGCGGGTTGGCCGTGCGCGTGACATTGCCCGTGCGGACGCTGGCTGGTCGCCCACCCACCCAGTCGCCTCACCCATAGGTCCGCACCACGAGCGCCAGGGGGTGGCGATGGTGCGCCCAGACCAACTGGGCCTCGACCGATCTTGCGCGGCCCACACTGTCCGTGGCCTTCATGGGCCACTCGCGGCACGGATGGCCCGTATTGCCGGGTGCGCATTCCCCATACGCTGGGGGAAGAAGCCCTTCAGAGTCGAAGGAGACGATGTCGATGAAGACCAAGGCCGCCGTCTTGTGGGGCCTCAACGAGAAGTGGCAGGTCGAAGAGATCGACCTCGACCCGCCGAACGAGGGTGAGGTCCAGGTCAAACTGGCCGCCAGCGGATTGTGTCATTCCGACGAGCACCTCGTCACCGGCGACATCCCGATCCCGTTCCCGGTCGTGGGTGGACATGAAGGCGCCGGCATCGTTGAGGCGGTGGGCGCGAACGTGACCGAGGTGGCCGAAGGCGATCCTGTTGTCTTGAGCTTTCTCCCGGCATGCGGCAAGTGCTCCTACTGCGCCCGTGGCATGACGAACCTCTGCGATCTGGGTGGCGCGGTGATCCTCGGGCCGCAGCTGGACGGCACCTACCGGTTCCATACTCGCGGCGAGGACGCGGGCCAGATGTGCCTGCTGGGTACCTTTTCCGAGCGCACGGTGGTGCCCGCCGCCTCGGTGGTGAAGATCGACGAAGGGTTTCCGCTGGAGAAGGCCGCCCTTGTCGGGTGTGGGGTCACGACCGGATTCGGTAGCGCCACCCGGGCCGGCGAAGTGCGTGCCGGCGACGTGGTCGTCGTGGTCGGGGCCGGTGGCATCGGTGTCAATGCCATCCAAGGAGCACGGGCCGCCGGCGCGCGTGCCATCGTCGCCGTTGATCCGGTCGAGTACAAACGTGCCAAGGCGGGCGAGTTCGGGGCCACGCACACGGCCGAGTCGATGGACGAAGCGTGGAACGTGGTCAGCGAGTTGACCCGCGGGCAGCTCGCTGACGTATGCGTGCTCACCACCGACGTCGCCGAGGGCTCCTACATCGAGCCCGCTTTGAGTCTGGTGGGCAAGCGTGGGCGTGTGATCGTCACCGCGATCGGCCATCCGGACGAGCACACGATGAGCGGCAACCTCTTCGAACTCACGCTCTACGAGAAGCAGATCCGGGGCGCGCTGTTCGGATCCTCGAATCCGCAGCATGACATTCCGCGACTGCTTGAGTTGTACAACCTCGGCCAACTCAAGCTCGACGAACTGGTGACCGCTGAGTATCAGCTGGAGGACATCAACCAGGGATACCAGGACATGCGTGACGGAAAGAACATCCGCGGAATGATCCGCTTCTGAAACTCCTAAGTCGACAGAAACAGTTATCGTCGCCAAGTTATTCCCGCCCTATCCGGCGTGTATTCGAATCGAGGATGTGACATGGCAATCGACCGCGTCATCCAGCACGGTAAGCGGAATGGGTATGGCAGCCTCTGTGAGGGCGGCCTACGCATGGAATCCTTCCCTATGCGGCTGTTCCGGAAGGGAAACAAGAAATTCTGGGACCCGGAAACGATCGACTTTTCGCAGGACGCCGCGGACTTCGCCGCGATGTCGCCGGACGAGAAGAAGTTGACCTGCATCCTTGCCTCACAGTTCATGGCCGGGGAGGAGTCGGTCGCTCAGGACCTCCAGCCGTTCATGGCGGCCATGGCGGCAGAGGGACGGCTGGCCGACGAGGCCTACCTCACCCAGTTCACCTTCGAAGAGGCCAAGCACATGCAGTCTTTCCGACTGTGGTTCGACGCCGTCGGGCTCGGCACGGACCTGCATGAGTACGTGGAGTACAGCCAGCCATACCAGACAATCTTCGCCGAGGAACTGCCCAAGTCCCTGTACGCCTTGGAGAAGGACCCGTCGCCCGCGGCGCAGGTGCGTGCCTCGATTACCTACAACCACGTCGTCGAGGGTTGTCTCGCCCTCACCGGCTACTTCGGATGGGCGAAGGTATGCGCGAGCAGGAACATCCTGCCGGGCATGCAGCAGCTCATCAAGTACATCGGCGACGACGAGCGCAGGCACATGGCGTGGGGTACCTTCACGTGCCGCCGTCACGTCGCCGCGGACGAGCGGACCTGGGAGGTCGTTGAGGAGCGGATGCAGGAACTAATCGAGCCAGCGATGAGTTTGATCGTGAAGCTGTTCGACCAGTTCGAAGCTGCGCGGGCCCCGTTCGGTATCGATCTCGACGAGATGACCGACTATGGCATGGACAAGATCAACCGTCGGCTGGAGTCGATCGAGGGGGCACGGGGCCGCCCCGTCGAGGAGATCGACGAGGACTACTCGCCTATGCAGCTTGAGGACACCTTCGCCGAGGAGGACGAGAAGGCCGTGGCGAAGTCGCTTGCGGCCGTGTCCTGAGCCGACGCGCTCCGAGCACTGTTCCGTGGAACTGTTCGTCCGGGGGCGGAGACCCGACCCGGGCGAACAGTTCGCGTCGGCAAGGTCACCAGAATCGAGGCAGCAAGAGATGGGCACAACAACCGCGCCAGCTGGCGAGGTCACCGTTGACGTGTTGTTCGTCGGCGCCGGGCCCGTGGGCTTGTTCGGTGCCTACTACGCGGGTTTTCGTGGGCTTACCACGGCGTTGGTGGATCCGCTACCGGAGGCCGGTGGTCAGGTACAGGCGATCTACCCCGAGAAGAACATCTACGACATCGCAGGCCTGCCCGCTGTTCAGGGGCAGCAGCTGATCCGCAACCTCCTCGAGCAGGCGAAACCGTTCGGCCCCCGATTCCTGTTGTCTCAGCAGGCGAGCGACATCCGGGAAGTTGCCGATGGCTGGCGGGTGACGACCTCCTCGGGTGTCGTCGTCAACACGAGAGCCGTGATCGTCACCTCCGGAGTGGGTTCGGTGACCCCGCGTCCGCTACCAGCAGGTGAGGAGCTTCTCGGGCGCGGGCTCTGCTACTTCGTCCCGCAGCTGGAGGTGTTCGACGGCAAGGATGTCGTCGTGGTGGGCGGTGGCGACTCGGCGCTGGACTGGGCACTGGCCGCGGTTCCGCGTGCCCGGTCGGTCACCCTCGTGCACCGTCGCAAGCAGTTCCGGGCGCACGAACATTCGGTCGCGCAGGTGAAGGACAGTCCGTGCCACCTGGTGCTCGACGCCACCGTTACCGCGGTTCGTGGTAACGACAGCGTGGAGAGCGTGGACGTCACTGTGCGCGGGGAGGACGGCGCGCGGGAGCTGAAGGCTCAGGTCGTGGTCGCCGCACTGGGTTTTCTGATGGACCTCGGCCCGATCGCCGGGTGGGGCCTTGAGATGGAGGGGCGGGCCATCCGCGTCGACACCCGGATGCGTACGAATCTGCCGCGCGTCTATGCCGCTGGGGACGCGGCGACCTTTCCGGGCAAGGTGAAATTGATCGCCGTCGGTTTCGGCGAGGTGGCGCTCGCCGTGAACAACGCTGCCGTCGAGTTGAATCCGGACGCGACTCTTGCTCCCGGGCATTCGAGTGATCTCGTGCCCGCGTCGGAACCGTTGGCGCCCGAGGGAAATTCTGCACAGCCGCGAAGCAAGGAGGTCGCAGGATGGCGTTCGTGATCGGCGAGCCGTGTGTCGACGTCAAGGACATGACGTGCATCGAGGAATGCCCGGTCGATTGCATCTACGAGGGCGAACGGATGCTGTACATCCACCCGACGGAATGCATCGACTGCGCGGCCTGCGAGCCGGTATGCCCAGTAGAGGCCATCCGTCCCGCACAACACGTTGACGAGGAATGGAAACCATTCCAGGAGTCGGCGCAGCAGGCGTTTACGGGGATCGGGTCACCGGGAGGATCGACCAAAGTGGATACCCCGATACCCGACACCGAGTTCGTGAAAACGCTCCCTCCCAAGGAGGACTAGTCAAGGTCGAAGGTGCGTCGCGATCGCGATGCCGCATCACGAGGAGTGAGTGTGGGCTCAACCGCTGTGGCTCAACGAGGAGCACGCAGCGCCGCCGATGACGGACAGGCCGGCGGTGATGTCGTGGACCTGTCCGCTGACAACTGGGTGCTTGTTCGTGCGGCTCAACGAGGAGACGCGTCGGCGTATGCCGTGCTGTACGACAGATTCGCGACCAGCGTTCACCGCTTTGCCCTATCCCGTGTCCGCGATCGGCACCTAGCCGAGGACGTCACCAGCGAGACGTTCGCGCGGGCGCTGCGGGCAATCAACTCGCTGGAGTACCGGGGACGAGATGCGGGCGCGTGGTTCCTCACCATCGCCCGCAATATCATCTTCGACCACACGAAGTCCGGGTCCGTGCGGCATGAGGTCACGGTCGACGAGCTTCCGGACGCCTCCGGTCACGAGACGCCGGAGGAGCTCGTCATTCTCGGGATCGCGCGAGCGGAACTGATCCGGTGCCTGGGATTACTCGCCGATGACCAGCGGACGTGTCTTGTGCTGCGGTTCTTCTGCGATCTTTCGGTCAACGAGACCGCGAGAATACTGGACCGCGAACCCGGTGCGGCGCGTGCTCTGCAGTATCGGGCGATTCGTCGTCTTGGCGAGTTGATTGGCGGATCTGCGGATGGGCGGCGTCGCGTGCAGCCGGCACCGTCCGGAGGAGAGAAAGGCAGTTGACGATGACAACAATGACCGTTGACGTTCCGGAATCCGTCCAGCGATTTCTCGGCAGGGCTTCGGACAGCATCGTGGTCGGTGCGGAGCAGCGAAGTGCGACCGGGAACGGCCAGATCACGACTCAGGACCCCGCGACCGGTGCGACGTTGACCAGCATTGCGGCCGGCGGGAAGCCCGACGTCGACGAGGCGGTCGCCTCGGCGCAGTCGGCCTTCGGAGAATGGCGAGCGATGAGCGCGGCAGCCCGCGGGCATGTTCTGCTCGACATCGCGACGATACTGGACGCCCATGCCGAGGAATTGGCGACGCTCGAAACCCTGGACAACGGAAAGCCGTTCACCGAGTCGATGTACGTCGACGTCGCGCTCGCGGCGCAGGTCTGGCGCTACTACGGTGGCTGGACGACGAAACTGACCGGGCAAACCGTGCCGGTCTCTCCTCCGGTCGGAGAGGCACTGGTTTATACTCGGCGGGAACCCCTCGGCGTCGTCGGCGCGATCGTGCCCTGGAATTTCCCGTTGCTCATCGCATCGTGGAAGGTGGCACCGGCGCTGGCGGCCGGAAACACCGTCGTCCTCAAGCCGTCCGAGTTCACCTCGTTGAGCGCCCTGCGGATGGTGGAGTTGGCACTCGAGGCTGGGCTGCCTCCCGGCGCGATGAACCTGGTCACCGGCTACGGGCCCGAGGCGGGACAGGCGCTGATCGATCACCCCGGCGTGGCCAAGATCTCGTTCACTGGTTCGACGGACACCGGCAGGCGCATCGTCACCGCGAGCGCGCCACACCTGAAGAAGCTGACGCTGGAACTGGGTGGGAAGTCGGCGAACATCGTCTTTCCGGACGCCGACCTTGCCGCCGCGGCACAAGGCGCGCTGACCGGGATCTTCATGAACCAAGGGCAGGTGTGCTGCGCCGGATCACGGCTGTTCGTGCATCGCGACGTTCACGACGAGCTGGTACAGGAGCTGGCTTCGGCGGCGAAAGCGATCCAACTGGGTCATGGACTGGCCGACGACACCGAGATGGGCCCGCTCATCTCGCCGAAACAGCTGGAGCGCGTGCAGGGGTATGTCGAGTCGGGGCTGCGCGAAGGCGCGACGCTGGTGTGCGGTGGTGACCGCCCGAATGGTGTACTGGCTAACGGCAATTTCCTGAGCCCGACCGTGTTCACCCAGGTCCGCGACGACATGTCCATCGCGGCTGAGGAAATCTTCGGGCCGGTGCTGTCGGTGCTGTCGTTTGACGACGAGAACGAGGCGGTTCGGCGTGCCAACGCGAGCGCCTACGGATTGGCCGCGGGCGTGTGGACCAACGACGTGAGGCGGGCCCACCGCGTCGCAGCGGAATTGGATGCGGGCACGGTATGGGTGAACATGTACAACATGATCGACCCCGCCGCGCCCTTCGGCGGTTTCAAGGCGTCCGGCTACGGACGCGATCTCGGCGAGGAAGCGTTGCTCGGCTACACACAGACGAAGTCTGTGTGGCTGAACCTCGACTGATCCCAAGAGCCAAGCAGAGGCTCACACCACAAGAAAGGAAATCGCAATGGGCGTGTTCAAGGACGAGGCGGAAGTTCACAAGTACATCGGAGGGGTCTTCGAGAAGGGGCTCGCCGATCCCAAGATCGGCCCAAAACTGTCGGGCTCAGGGGTGATCCTGCAGATCACGTACACCGATCCCGACGCGGTCGTCACGGTCGACATGCCGAACGGCAAAGTGTACGCGGGCGCCACCGATCTCAAGCCCGTTGTGGAACTGTTCATGACAGCCGACGACGGAAACCGGTTCTGGCTCGGCGAACTCAACCTCGCGACCGCGTTGGCGAAGGGCAAGGTCCGCGCTAAGGGACCGACTTCGAAGGTCCTGAAACTTGTGCCCGCCGCGAAGTCCCTGTTCCCGGCATATCGTGAGATGCTGGAAGCGGACGGTCGACAGGACCTGCTTTCGGCGTAACGGAGGTCACCATGCTCAGCACCATGCAGACAACACCGCTGACGGTGTCCTCGATCCTGCGGCACGTGGTGCAGAACCACGGCGATCGTGGAGTCCTCACGGCTACCGGTGACGGCGTCAGGCGGGTTTCCTACCGCGAACTGGGCGAGCGGTGTGGCAAGCTGGCGAACGCGTTGCGTCGCCTCGGTGTCGCCGACGACGACCGGGTCGCGACGTTCCAATGGAACAACCAGGAGCACCTGGAGGCCTATGCGGCGATCCCATCAATGGGCGCCGTGCTACACACCCTCAACATCCGGCTGTCGCCCGAACAGATTCGGTTCATCGCCACACACGCCGAAGACCGGGCGGTCATCGTTGACTCGTCGCTCATCCCACTGATGGCCAAGGTTCTCCCCAGCCTCGACACCGTGCGGTTCGTGCTCGTGACCGGAGAAGGTGACATCACCTCCTTGGCGGGATGCGGCAAGGAGGTGCTGCGTTACGAGGATGTGCTGGCTGGCGAGTCGTCCGAGTTTCCCTGGCTGGACGGTGACGAGAACGCGGCGGCGGCGATGTGCTACACCAGTGGCACGACCGGCGATCCCAAAGGCGTCGTGTACAGCCACCGGTCGATGTACCTACACTCGATGGCCGCGTGTTCCGGGAACGCATTCGGCATCGCGGAACCCGATCGAGTGCTTCCGGTGGTTCCGATGTTCCACGCCAACGCATGGGGCCTGCCTTACGCGGCGTTGATGGCTGGCGCGGACCTGCTGCTACCTGACCGATTCCTGCAAGCAGAACCTCTGGCGGACATCATCCAGGCGCAGCGCCCGACGCTTGCCGGCGCTGTGCCCACCATCTGGAATGACCTCTTGCATCATGTCGATCGAAACCCGGACATCGACCTCTCCTCGTTGCGCCTGGTCGCTTGCGGTGGTTCGGCGGTGCCGAGAGCGTTGATGGAGTCGTTCGAGCAGAGGTTCGGCGTCACGATCGTGCAGGCATGGGGCATGACCGAGACTTCGCCGCTTGGCGCAATCGCGACGCCCCCGGCCGCCGCCGAAGGGGAAGACCGAATGCGGTACCGGGCCACTCAAGGACGGCCAGTTTGCGGCGTCGAACTCAGGCTGGTGGACGACGACGACAGGGTGCTCCCGCGCGACGGCAAGGCGGTCGGCGAGTTGGAGGTGCGTGGTCCGTGGGTTACCGGGTCGTACTATCGTGTCGAAGCCGAGGACAGGTTCCACGACGGCTGGCTGCGAACCGGCGATGTCGGGAACATCAGCCCGGACGGGTTCCTCACCCTAACCGACCGGGCCAAGGACGTCATCAAGTCCGGTGGCGAGTGGATCTCCTCGGTTGAGCTGGAAAATCTGCTTATGGGCCATCCCGACGTCGTCGAGGCAGCGGTCATCGCCGTATCCGACCCCAAGTGGCAGGAGCGACCCCTTGCCGCCGTGGTGCTTCGAGACGGCACTGAGACGACTGCCGACCAGCTGCGGTCGTGGTTGGCCGACAAGGTTCCGAAGTGGTGGCTGCCGGAACGATGGGCATTCGTTGACCAGGTCCCGCGCACGAGCGTCGGCAAGTTCGACAAGAAGGCTCTACGCCGTATCCACTCGGATGGCAGGCTGGCGGTGAACGAAGTATACGAATAGCTTCGTTCGTCATCAGGAGCAGTGTCGATGGTTCCGGCTGCGGCTGGCGGAGCTCACCAACGATGAGGTGTGAGCTACCTGTCGGCATGTCACCGGGCATCGACCATGAGACCCCGACCGTGGCGCGAAGTAGCACCGAGGATTGATATCCAGTAGCGTCAACCCAAGCAGAGAGCCGAGTTACAGCCGCTCGCCCCGCACTGCCCGGGTGCGCCGCGCCGACATACGGAGGCGCGGCGCACGACCCTGGACCGCCCAGGTGTCCCCCACGACTGCGACACGTAACCCGACCTGAAGTATGACACGCGACAGCTCCTTCAGCGGGAACGGGGGCACAGCCACCGCTTGCTGGCTGCACCGCGATCTGCCAGGAGTGGCGCTCGACGTGGTGCGCGGTGTGGTCGCGTGGTGGTTGATCCGTCGAGCCGGTCCCGAGCGGACCAATAGTCATCGAACCAGTTCGCGACGTACCGGATGCCTTCGCTAATCCGTTCCTGGTTCCTGGCAACGCGGAATCCACATCAGACTCCCTTCCACGTCGGCGCGGAGTTCCGTAGCTGTCCCATGGCTTCACCGTCGCGTCGTACCGGGAACACGACGTGCCGTTCTCCGTCCAACGTCCGCACCCAGGTCGCTGTTCTCGGCCACCTCGGTGAGCGCGCGGACCGGGCTGACCGGTGCGTCGGTTCCGGCGAACAGCACGAGCCGGGTGTCCGGTCGCGGGTGGCGAATGTGCGGTGCAGCAGCGCGTGTAGCTCGTCGCCATGTCGCAGCTGGTTCCCCAGGCCTGGGAACCGCGTGTCGGCGAACGCAGGCTCGATGGTCGCGAGCACCGCGCGGGTCGGCGCCCAGAACCGCTCGTCGACGGCGCCGAGGGCGAGCCAGCGCCCCGTCGGCGGTCGCGGAGACATCGTTGGTGGGGTAGAGGTGGCGCCGGTCGTCCGCGCCGCGCTCCAGCGGTGGGCCGCCGCGCGCGGCGGCCCACGCGGTCATCACGTCGGTCATGCTCACGTCGAGGTGGCAGCCTAGGCTGGTATGGGGCCCGTTCGTACAGGGCCGACAAGATCGCGATGAGGCGAAGCACGACGAGCCGAGGTCGGCCATCGGCACGCCTCGGCGTGGTTCCTGGCTCCAGCGCCCGCTGAACGACAGTGTGCCGGATGCAGCGAGGTAGTTGATGTCGTGGCCGGGCAGTTGCTCGCCGCGGCTGCCGTAGCCGGAGATGGAGCGGTACACGATGCCGGGATTGATCTCGGCGACGCGTTCGTGCCGACGCCGAGCTCGTTCATCACGCCCGGTCGGAAGCCCTCGACGAGCACGTCGTGCTCCCGCGCCAAGTCGAGGAACTCGGCCTGGCCTGCCAGGGTCTTGAGGTCGATGACCACGCCGTGTTTGTTGCGGTTTGCCGCGGCGAATAGCTCACCGCGGATCAGCCGGCCGCCGTCCCTGCCCGGCGGCTCCACCTTGGTCACCTCGGCACCGAGGTCGCCGAGCACCTGCGCCGCCCACGGTCCCGGCAGCAGTTGGGATGCGCGTCGAACACTCGCACCCCGTCCAGTACGCCGCGCTTACCCATGCTTCTCCATAAGCACCACGCGGTTGACCAGTCCGGCCGCGGCCGCGGTAGGAGCCGGGAACCGTTCACCGAGCATCAGTAGTTCAGCCGCGCGGGTTGGGCCCAGACTGCGGGTGAGAAACCAGGCCAACCCGCCGTCGGGCGCCATCCCGCGTTGGGGGAACGGGGCCGCGGAGAAGGCGTCTTCGGCGGTGACGACGAGGTCACAGCAGCGCACCAGGCTCCAGGCGACGCCGACCGCGAAGCCCTCCACCGCGGCGATCGTGGGCATCGACAGGCGCGCCAGCCTGGTGAGGGCGCGGTCCCCGACAGACAACCTGGCGGATGGGGCGCCGATGCCTTCGCCTCGGGACGGGGAGGTTTCACGTCCCCGCCCGCCGAGAAACAGCCTGCGGCTCCGGTGAGCACCAGTGCGCGGATCGTGCTGTCCTCACTGACCTCCGACAGGGCCGCGTCCAGCTCCGCCCAGGTCTGCCAGCCGATCGCATGTTCCGCCGGCACCATTTGATCGACTAGCCCGAGACGCAACCCCTCTTCGGGGGTGACCGCCCTACCGGTGTAGAGCAACTCTAGCGTCGGGCCCTTACCGACGGCCTCTACCAGTCGCTGCGTGCCGCCCGCCCCGGGAAGCAGCCTCAACCGCACCTCGGGCAGGCCCAGCCGGGTCCCTTCGGCCACGAACCGCGGGTCGCAGGCCAGGGCCAGCTCCAGCCCGCCACCCACGGCCGGACCGTTGACCGCCGCGATCCTCGGCATCGGCAGCCGCTGCAAGTCGTCGAAACCGCGCTGGATCGCGCTGACGAACCTCGGAAACAATGAGTCATCGAGCCCGCGCAACATCTTGATGTCGGCGCCGGCGATGAACCTGGACCGGGTGCTGGTGATCACGACGGCACCGACGTCTCCCCGCCGCACAAGTGAGGTGGCCGCCCGGCTGAGCTGGTCCACGAGTTGCCGGTCGAGCGCGTTGGCGGGTGGCCGGTCGACAGTCAGGACCGCGACCGCCCGTTCGACCTTGACCCGAACGTAGCCGTTCTCCGTGGGCGTTCCCATCGTACTCACCGCCACGGGGAGAAGCCGGGGGCGCGCTTCTCCAGGAACGCCGATGCGCCCTCGGTCTGCTCACCCCAAGTCCAGAAGCCGGGGTTGACCTGGTCGAGGATCTTGAACCGGTCCTGCGCCTTGCGAACCGGTGCCAGGGAGTCGTCGAACGACTTCTTCACCAGCTTCAGTACCGTGGGGCTCAACGCCAGCAGTTCGTCGCACCAGCGCCGGACCTCGGTGTCGAGTTCATCCGCCGGTACGACCGAGTTGACCAAGCTCCACTGGAGAGCTTGCTGAGCGTCGTGGCGCCGACACAACATCCAGATCTCCTTGGCCCGTTTCATGCCGACGACGGACCAGAGGTGGCTGACGATCCATCCCTCGGCCGTGCTGGCCACGCGCGGCCCGTTCTGCCCGAACACTGACCGGTCCGAGGAGATCGTGAAGTCGCACATGTACGCCATGTAGTGTCCGCCCTGATCGCGTATCCGTCCACCCGGGCGATCACCGGTTTCAGGCAATCTCGCAACGCCTGGTACAGCCGTTCGCACCTCTCGTCGAAGGCGTCGGCTCCTGCCGCGGCGGAGATCGTCCGCGCGCTCTCGGTGGCGACGTCACCGCCGGCGGAGAAGGCTCGCTCTCCTGCGCCGGTCAACACGATCACGCCCACCTGGCCGTCCTCGGCGGCACGGGCGACCGCACGGTTCCACTGCGCATCTGCGTCCAGGGCGACGTCACGTTCGAGGGCTGACACACCGATCGCGCGAGCGTCGGCCGGCGCTCGCGCCATTCGCGCACCGCCGAACGACTCCACTGATCGTCCACTAAGGATCGCCATCGCGTCACGTTGATGAAGAGGTGACTCATGCACGCGTCAACCACCGAAATGCCGAATCTCGCCGCCTATGACGTCATCCTCGTCAACAGCAGCGGCGGCAAGGACTCACAAGCAATGCTCGACGAGGTCTGTACCCTCGCCGAGGCCGTGGGAGTCCTCGATCGCATCACCGTCCTGCACTGCGCGCTCGGTCACGTCGAGTGGCCCGGCACCAGCGAACTCGCCCGCAAACGAGCAAGGACTGCTCCTCGACCAAGTTCGTCGCCGCGGTCGCTGGCCTTCGGCCTCGGCTCGCTACTGCACTTCGGGCCAGAAGCGAGGCCCAGCAAGGAAACTCATTACGCAACTGGTCGCCGAGCTCGGCGATCTGGGCCGTCCGGGACTGTCCGAACAACGGTGGATCTGATCTTGGTCTGACACGCCGGGCGTGAGCTTGGCGGGAAGGATCGATCATGACCGAAACACTGGACCTCGTGACCGATGATGTGGATCAGCAGCGGCTGGCGGAGCAGCTGCTCGCGCAGGCCAAGGAACAGGGCGTCGACCTGGTGGGGCCGGACGGGCTGCTGAACCAACTGACGAAGAATGTGCTCGAAACCGCGCTGGACGCGGAGATGACCGAGCACCTGGGATACGACAAGCACGACCCGGCCGGCCGCGACAGCGGGAACTCCCGCAACGGCACCAGATCGAAAACGGTACTGACCGAGATCGGGCCGGTGGAGATCGAGGTGCCGCGCGACACCGACTCCTCGTTCGATCCGCAGATCGTGCGCAAGCGGCAACGCCGGTTGACCGGTGTCGATGAGATCGTGCTGTCGCTATCGGCGAAGGGCCTGACCACCGGTGAGATCGCCGCACACTTCGACGATGTCTACGGCGCGAAGGTTTCCAAAGACACCATCTCGCGGATCACCGACAAGGTCGTCGCGGAGATGACCGAGTGGGCAAACCGGCCACTGGACCGCGTGTATCCGGTGCTGTTCATCGACGCGATCCACGTCAAGATCCGCGACGGGCAGGTCACCAACCGGCCCATCTATGTCGCCATCGGCGTTACCGTCAACGGCGAACGTGACATCCTCGGCCTGTGGGCCGGAGACGGCGGCGAGGGCGCCAAGTTCTGGCTCAGCGTGTTGACCGAGATCAAGAACCGCGGCGTTGCCGATGTGTGCATCGCGGTCTGCGACGGGCTGAAAGGGCTGCCGGAGACCATCATCACGGTGTGGGAGCGGGCGGTCGTGCAGACGTGCGTCATCCACCTGATCCGCAACGTGCGCCGTGAGGCGCCTGTTATTTCGATCGGAGGTGAGAGACCTTCGACGCCGGGCCGTCGCAGCGGTTTGGTGAAGCTGAGGGCAGCCTGATCCGCGGAGTGGCGGGGAAGGGTGGAAGCGGCCCTGACAAAGCCGGGACGTGCCAGTACCGCCAGATGGTGCGGGCCCGGCGAGCGAGACGAGAAGGTGCACGTGAGAAACCAGCGGTGAAGCCTCGTTAGCAGGAACCGGCTCGAGCCTGGTGGATCTGGGCCGGGGCGTGGTGCGTGGTCCCCACTGTTTCGATGGGGCCTCCCGTCATGATCGAAGCCGTCGGTCGTGACAGTTCGGGATGAAGGTCTGCGGCGTAGTCCCGAGGGCCGCCGGGTATAGCTGGGCGCCTAACTCGTTGATCGGTAACAGGTGAACACGGGAACCGTCCCGGTCCTGCCTTGCGCGACCGTGTGTCCGATGCGGTGACGTGAGGCTGGGTCCGCTGCCGGCCGATCGGGCCGGGACGGGGCGGAGCCACCGTAGTAGTCCGAGGCCGGGAGAGCCGGTCACATGGCGAAGGGCGGCAGCGATGTGAGCGGGAAGGATGCTGTCATGCCGGAAGACGCACCGGTGAATATTGGTGCTCTGCTCGACCGCCCACTGGTGGTCCGGGAGCGGGTACTGGGGATTCAGACCAAACTGCACCGTTGGGCGACGGCCGACCGGGGCCGTCGCTTTGATGATCTGTTCAACCTCGTGGTGGACCCGGCGTTCCTCGTCATGGCGTGGACCCGAGTCCGGGAGAACAAGGGCGCCAAGACGGCCGGGATCGACGGGGCAACCGCGTGGTCGATCGAGAACAGCGAACGCGGCGTGGCCGGTTTCCTGACCGAACTGCGGTCCTCGGTGAAGAATCGTTCGTTCCGGCCAGCCCCGGTGCGCACCGCGCAGATCCCCAAGACGGGCGGCAAAATCCGCCGCCTGGGGATCCCAACGGTGCGCGACCGCGTCGTGCAGGCGTCCTTGAAACTGGTGTTGGAACCTATCCTGGAGGCCGATTTCGACCCGTGCAGCTACGGGTTCCGCCCGCAATGCCGATGCCAGGACGCCATCGAGGAGATCCGCTTTCACGCCGCACGCGGCTACGAGCAGGTCTTCGAGGTCGATATCGCCGCCTGCTTCGACGAAATCTCGCACCCGGCCCTGATGGACCGGCTGCGGACTCGTGTCGGAGACCGGCGTGTCCTGGCGCTGATCAAGGCGTTCCTGAAGGCGGGCCTGCTGGACGAGTTGCGTGACTTCCGGGACACCACCACCGGAACTCCTCAGGGCGGCATCCTCTCGCCGCTGCTGGCCAATCTCGCTTTGAGTGTTCTCGACGAGCATTTCCGCGCCCGGTGGGAGGCGATGGGCACCCAGATCCAACGCTGGCGAGCCACCCGGCGCGGGGCCGCGACCTACTGCCTGATCCGCTATGCGGACGACTTCGTGGTGATGGTCTTCGGCACCCGGCAGCACGCCGAGAACCTCTACGGGGAGATCGAAACGGTCCTGGACCAGGTCGGGTTGCGGCTGGCGCCCGACAAGACCCGGGTGACCGGCATCGACGAGGGCGTCGACTTTCTCGGGTTTCAAATCCAGCGACACCGGCAGAAAGGAAGCGACCGGCGGCTGATCTACACCTATCCGTCGAAGACGTCCCTGGCGACGATTCGACGCAAGGTCAGCGCAGCCACCGGCAGACAGACCACCAGCCTCCCCGCGGACAAGCTGTTCGTTCGTTTAGGACAGATAACCCGCGGCTGGGCCTTCTACTTCCGGCACGGCGCGTCCAGCCGGGCGTTCGGCGCTCTCGACCACCATCTGTGGTGGAGGGTCTGGCGCTGGCTGCGCAACAAGCATCCGAACCGGAACGCGCGGTGGATCATCCGCCGCTACTACGGCCCCGGCCAGTGGTGGCCCACCAGCAACGGCGTCCGGCTCTTCCAACCCGCAACGGTGAGCATCCAGCGTTACCGATTCCGGGGCGCGAAGATCCCGAACCTGTGGACGGCCCAGAAGGCATAACGGCACTCGCGGAGAGCCCGGTGCACGGAAACGGGCACGCCGGGTTCGGCGGGCGGCCCGCAAACGGACCGGTGGCAACACCGGCACCGCGCTGCGGGCCGACCCCACTCGTTCCGCTATGCCGGACGCCAACACCGGGATGCGATCGTGCGAGGTCTGAAGCCGATCTACACGGCGCCATCGGAGCAGGCGGCCACCGACCGGTTCGACGAGTTCGCGAAGCAGTGGCAGGACAAGTACCCGGCGATCGTGGCGTTGTGGCGCAACGCCTGGGCCGAGTTCGTGCCGTTCCTCGAATACGACGTCGAGATTCGCAAGGTCATCTGCACCACGAACGCGATCGAGTCGATCAACGCCCGCTACCGGCGGGCATCAAGGCCCGCGGTCATTTCCCCTCCGACGCCGCGGCGCTGAAGTGCCTGTACCTCGTCACCCGATCTCTAGACCCCACCGGCCGTGGCAAGGCACGATGGACGATGCGCTGGAAAGCGCCGTTAAACGCGTTCGCGATCACCTTCCCCGGACGCCTCGACCCGACCACCAACGAGAACCAAGATCAGATCCACCGTTCATCTGACAGACCCCTGATCTGCGCCGTGGTTCGCTGACCTGCTGGTTTGTCGCGTTGTCGGGTGGAATCTGTGCACTAAATCGCGGCTCTAGGGTTGCCGGGTGGCTTATGTCCGGACCGTGAAGACCGCCTCGGGGGCGCGTGCGGTGCAGATTGTGCACTCCTCCCATAAGAGCGTGTCTCGTTTGGATCTTGGTTGGGTTGCGGGCATGATCTTGGTTCGTGGTTGATGAGTTGTCGCGGCGGTTGGTGCCTGATGAGCTGTGGGCACTGGTCGAACCGCTGGTCCCTGCGCATCAGGTTCGTCCGCAGGGAGGCGGACGGTCGCGCGTGGATGATCGTGCTGTGTTCACCGCGATCGTGTTCGTGCTGACAAGCGGGTGCGCTTGGCGACACCTGCCACCCAGCTTCGGAGTGAAGGTCCCGACCGCGCATCGTCGCTTCACCGAGTGGACGAAAGCCGGATTATGGCGCAGGTTGCATCGCGCGGTACTCGATGAACTCGGCAGCCAGGGAATGATCGACTGGTCCCGCGCGGTCCTGGACGGAGCCTCCGTCAGGGCCAAAAGGGGGGATCTCTGACCGGTCCCAGTCCTGTGGACCGCGGGAAACCCGGCTCGAAGATCCATGCACTGTCCGACCGGGCGGGACTGCCGCTGGCGGTCGCGATCTCGGCCGCGAACACCAACGACGCGCACGCCCTCAAACCGCTGATTCTGGCCATCCCCGCCGTGAACTCCCGGCGGGGGCCCCGCCGGCGCAAGCCGGACAAGCTCCACGCCGACAAAGCCTACGACCAGGCCGAACTCCGAGACTGGGTACGCAAGCAAGGAATCACCGTGCGCATCGCCCGCAAAGGCATCGAATCCAGCCAGAAACTCGGCAAGCACCGCTGGGTCATCGAACGATGTATCGCGTGGCTGTTCGGATACCGACGATTGACCATACGCTACGAGCGCTACGCCAACCACTTCTGCGCCTTCCTCACTCTCGCCGCAGCCCTCACCTGCTTCAAGAAACTCGCGAAATGAGACATGCTCTAAGGGCTCTCGCGACATCGAGCACATCAGCTCCGCCCACGACGATGTGGAGTTGGAGCTGTTGCGGACGGTCGCTCGCCAGCGGCTCGTCGCCGGGCAGGGCGAGCTCGACCTGGGGCTCGATGCGCCGCCGGAGGCGGGTGGTCCGTTGCCGATCACAGCCTCGCGGATGGGGCACTTGTGGGACGCGCTCTCGCTGGCCTACGAGGTCCTCGGGTTCGATGCCGCCGCCGACGGGGACGAGGTGTTCCGGCAACTGGTGCTGGCGCGCATTATCGAGCCGACCAGCAAGCTGGACTCGCTGCGGGTGCTGGAGGAGACGGGCATCGCGCCGGTGTCGTATCGGACCCTCAAGCGGCGCCTGCACGCCTATGCCGGCGAAGCGTGGCGGGAGCGGCTGGCGGCGCTGTGCGCCCATCATGTTGGTCTGGGGCCTGCGACGTTGCTGCTCTACGACGTGGCGACCCTGTACTTCGAGACCGACGCCGGGGACGGGTTCCGCGAGTCCGGGTTCTCCAAGGAACGCCGCCTGGAACCTCAAATCACCGTCGGGCTGCTGACCGACGCGACGGGGTTTCCGTTGATGGTCAACGCGTTCGAGGGTAACACGGCCGAGACCACCACCATGCTGCCTACGATCACGGCGTTCCTGGCCGCCCACCGCCTGACAGATGTGGTCATCGTCGCTGACGCCGGGATGATCTCCGAGAAGAACATGAAGGACATCGAGGCCGCAGGCCTGTCGTTCATCCTCGGGATGAAGATCCCCGAGATCCCCTACATCGTCGCCGAGTGGCGCAAGGCCCACCCGGACACCGAGATCGCCGACGGGCAAGTGTTCACCCAGCCGTGGCCGGCCGGGCCGACTGATAAGCGCAAGGACCAGGTGCGCTACTACCAGTACAAGCACGATCGAGCTCGGCGCACGCTCAAAGGCATCGACGAACAGGTCCGCAAAGCCGAGCAGGCCGTGGCCGGCAAGACCGCGATCAAGCGCAACCGATTCGTCAAGCTCACCGACGCCACCAAGACCGTCAACCGCGACCTCGACCTGGAGGCCAAGGCCCGGGCACTGGCCGGGATCAAAGGCTACGTCACCAACATCGAAGACCCCACGCCCGAGCAGGTCATCGGCGCCTACCACCAACCGTTTCAGATCGAGAAAAGCTTTCGCATGGCCAAATCGGACCTGGCCGCACGCCCGATCTTCCATCGCACCAGGGACTCGATCGAGGCGCACCTGACGATCGTGTTCGCCGCCCTGGCCGTCTCCCGCTGGATCGAGGACACAACCGGCTGGTCCATCAAGAAGTTCGTCAAGACCATCCGCCGCTACCGCACGCTCCATATCCAGGCCGGCGACTACGTGATCACGGCAGCCGACCCACTACCCGACAACATCCAGCACGTTCTCGAAGCGATCAAAGCCCGAGCCGCTACGCACTAAATTGGCCCAACTCGGGAAGCACTGCAACCCTCGCTGGCGAAGAGCTTTGGTCGCCGTTGCAACCTGTTTCGCAGACGTTTGGCCAGGGTTTCTGGTCAGCGGACCACGACGCCGTCTGTCACACCGGCGTACTTCTCCCGCAGCACGGTCTTGAGTAGTTTGCCGGTGGCGTTGCGCGGCAGGGCATCGACGAAGTGCACCTCGCGCGGGCACTTGA
The DNA here is from genome assembly GCF_042685745.1 of Prauserella oleivorans. Lineage (NCBI taxonomy): Bacteria > Bacillati > Actinomycetota > Actinomycetes > Pseudonocardiales > Pseudonocardiaceae > Prauserella > Prauserella oleivorans. The sequence goes on from NZ_JBHUNT010000001.1 coordinate 1,825,704, forward strand.
AGTGCGCCAGTCGTTCGCGGCACCAGGTGACGAGTTCTTCCGGGGCCGGGTCCCGCCCGGCCGCGGGGTCGGGTACGACGACGGCCACCACTCGCTCGCCCCATCGCGGATCGGGACCGCCGACCACTGCGGCGTCGGCGACCTTGGGGTGCTTGAACAACACCTGCTCGACCTCGATAGGATAGACGTTCTCACCACCGGAGATGATCATGTCTTTCTTCCGGTCGACCAGGGTGATGTAGCCTTCCTCGTCCATTCGCCCGAGATCACCGGTGTGGAACCAGCCGTTGCGGAAGGCCTCGGCGGTGGCCTCGGGGCGCATCCAGTAGCCAGCGAAGATGTTAGGACCGCGAAGGACCAGTTCGCCGACGGTGTTCGTCGGGACGTCCCGGTCGCCGTCATCGACGATGCGGGCTTCGACGTGCATCGCGACCCGCCCGATCGACCCGGCCTTGCTCCTCGCGTGGGCCGAGTCGAGTATGGAGACCAGCGGCGCGGTCTCGGTCATGCCGAAGCCCTCGATGAACGGGACGCCTCGCTCGTTGAGGAACTCGATCATGGGCAGTGGACATGGAGCTCCGCCTCCCATGGCCAGTTCCAGGGACGACAGGTCGTAGGAGCCGAAGTTCGGTACCTGAGTGATCGCGACCCACATCGCCGGCACCATGAACTGGACCGTTGCGCGGTGCTCGGCCATGGCCGTGAGCGTGCCGACCGGGTCGAAGTTGGGCAGGATCACGTTCGTGCCACCGACGTAGAGCAGCGGCAGTGAGTGCACGCCGAGTCCGCCGATGTGGAACATCGGGGCCACCGTGACCGTCACGTCGCGCGAGGAAAGCGGGTGCTCGGTGCCGAGCACGTTGATCGCGTTCCAGAGCAAGTTGTCGTGGGTGAGCATGGCCCCCTTGGGGCGTCCGGTGGTCCCGGAGGTGTACATCAACATGGCGGTGTCAGTTCCGGCGACGTCCGCCGCGGCGAAGTCCGCCGGCCCGCTGGCCAGCAGCTCGTCGTAGGCCAGGCCGTCTTCGTACCCGCCGTCGCCCACCTGGACCGTGTGGCGTACCCGCACGCCGGGTTCGGTCAGGGCGCCGCGCACGATGTCGGTGAACTGGCCGTTGAACACGAGCACGTCCGCGCCGGAATCGCCGAGAATGAAACCGACCTCCATGGCGGCCAACCGCACGTTGATCGGCACCATGATCGCGCCGAGTTTCGCGCAGGCCAGCAGCGTCTCGAGGAACTCCACCGAGTTGACCATCAACGCGGCGACCCGGTCGCCCCTGCGCACGCCGAGTCCGGCGAGCGCCGAGGCCAGCTGATCGGTCCGCCGGTCGGCGTCCGCGTAGGTGAAAGTGCGCTCGCCCGCAACGAAGGCTTTCGAGTCGCCTTGCAGAAAGGCGCGTTTGGTGACCCAGGCGCCGATTCCTCGGTTCATCGTGTGTCTCCGGTTGGTAGTCGCCCCGCGCGGTACCACGGCGCGGGGGCGAGATCGTGGGCAGGTCTGTTCATCGGTCATGTCTGGGCTGCCGGAACGGTTCGCGTCGGTCGGCGGGTCGCCACGATTTCGGAACGCCACACTCGGGGACCGACTCGTCGCCGCCGAAGGTCTGGATCGAGCATGGTCACCGGCCGGGCGGAGACCGCTGCCGGTTGGGCGCGGGCTTGCTGTCTCGGTCACGTCGAACACGACCCCGCACTAGTCGTTGCGGAAGTGGTCCCGGTACTGATCGCGCAGGACGTTCTTCTGGATCTTTCCGGTGGCGGTGCGGGGCATCTCGTCCACGAACACGACGGCCTTGGGCACCTTGAACCCGGGCAGTCGACTGCGGGCGGCGGCGAGCACGTCCTCCTCGCTTAGATCACTGCCTGGCTTGCGGGTCACGACCGCCGTGATCGCCTCCGACCACCGTTCGTGCGGCAGTCCGACCGCGACGACCTCCTGGATGCGGGGTTCGGCCTCGTAGAGTGCCTTCTCCACCTCGATGGAGGCGACGTTCTCCCCGCCGGTTTTGATGACGTCCTTCTTGCGGTCGGCGAACCACAGCAGTCCGTCCGCGTCGAACCGGCCGACGTCGCCGGAGTGGAACCAACCGTGGGCGAACGCCGCGGCCGTGGCTTCGGGGTTGCGCAGGTAGCCCTCCATGGCGTGTGGGCCACGGTAGACGATCTCGCCCGTTTCGCCCTGGGGGAGCAGGTGGCCGTCGTCGTCCATGATGCCGACCTGCACGTTGGGAACCGGTAGTCCGACCGAACCGGCGTGGGACAGCTGGTATTCGGGGGGAAAGACCGTGGTGATCGGGTTCATCTCGGTCTGGCCGAAGCCGAGGGCGAACTCACATCCGAACACCTCGATCGCCCGGCGAAGGTCGGTGTCGGGCATCGCTGCCATGGCGTAGATCGCCAAGCGCAGGCTGGAGAGATCGCGTTTGTCGATGTCGTCGTGGTCCATCATCGCCCGGTACATCATGGGCAGCGCGAAGATTTCGGTGAGGCGTTCGGACTCGATGGTGGCCAGCAACGCCGCCGGATCGAAGGTGCGCAGCAGTACCGCGGTTCCCCCCATGTAGAACAGGCCGGTGGTGAAGCCGTTGAGTTGCGCGGTGTGGAACAGCGGCATCATCACCCCGGCGCGCTCCCGTTCGCTGATGCCCAGAACCAGCGGGGCGTTCAGTGATTCGAGATAGACCGCGAGGTGGCTGCTCACCACACCCTTGGGGGCCGAGGTGGTACCGCTGGTGTAGAGGTAGCTGACCGGGTCGCGATCCTCGACGAAACACTCCGGCTCCGCGTCGCCTTCCGCGCCAACGAAGTCGTCGAACTCGCGCCAGGACGCCGAGCCCGAGGCTTCCCACGCCGCACCGGTGCCGTGGGCAACGACCACGTCGGTCACGGCGCTGTCGTCGAGCTGGTCCAGCGCGGCCGACACCAGGCCGGCAAGCTGGCTTTCCACGACGACGCCCCGGGACCGGGAGTGATCGAGCACGTAGGCGGTCTCCCGTGGGCCCCAAGCAAGATTGACCGGCACACAGACGACACCGGTCTTGGCGCACGCGTAGTAGGTCAGCAGGAACTCCGTGCTGTTTCCGCTGACCAGGGCCAGCACCTCGCCGCGCCGGTATCCGTTCCGCAGCAGCGCGTTCGCCAGCCGGTTCACCGCCGCGTTGAACTCGCGATAGGACAGCCGTCGTGGCCCGTCCACGACCGCCTCGTGGTCGGGGCGCCGCCAGGCGGTGCGGGTGAGCATGTCGCCGACATTCACCCGGGTCACCAGATTCCGCTGGAGATCTTGCTCGGTCATCGATTGGCTCTCCTTCTCGACACGCTCCGCGACGCGGCGGACCGGATGGCTTGGCCGAGGTGGCGACTGACGTCCGCCAGTTGTGAATCGTTCGTTGGGTGAGGCCCGCGGCATCGTGGCCGCTCGTCGCGTGCCCACGAACTGTTCACCACACGCGTGCCGAGGTCGTCGGCTCGCCGGTGGTTCAGCCGCCCGGGCCCAGGGTGCGTGTGAGCGCCAGGACCGTCGACGGACGGCTGGTCGTGTGGGAGGCTCCAGGTCGCGCGCACGACGAGGCCGCCGGCGGTGACGGGTTCCCGTCGGTGCGCGGCGGGCGGGTGGTGCTGCCCGACCGTGACGTCCAGGTCGAGGTCCACGTTACCCATCGTTGCCCTCGTTTCGCCGTTGATAACCGGGCTGACATAGTTAAAGCTGAATTACTAGGATCCTACTGTTCGAGTGCCGCGTTGTGAAGCTGGTCGCATCGAGGCAGGCCTGGCCGAGATGGCCGGGCCGCGCGCACGGAGTGCTTCGCACCGTTGTTCAAGCTAGTGAATCGCGAGCGACGCTCAGCAAACGGATGTGGAGGCGAGAGGGACATGCCGACGCCGAGAGGGGCGGATGCCTCGAGCGAGAGGCGTCGGCGGTACACGACCGGGCGCCCCCGCACCCACGATGTCGCCGCGGCCGCCGATCGGCCTCACCGTCGAGGTCGGCCGCTGGCACGGGCGAGGCATGAGACGCCGCTGGATCTGACGTCCGGTCCCAGGGCAGTCGCCCGTCGCCGCGTATCCGTACCGGGACGGCCTGCGGTCGACCCGGCGGAGTCCGACAACGCGGGCGTGTCGGTCCGCCTGCACGCCGGCATGAATCCTCCGCGACCTCGCCGCCCGCTCCGCGACCCGTCACACGATCGACACAGTGATGGGGCATCGGCGATCGAGGTGAGCTACCCACAAAGTGGGCCAGTGGCTTGGTTGACCATCAACCGCCGGAAACCCCGCATCGTGTTGAACGAGGCAGGGCGCGGTTGGCCGTGTGCGGGCGTGTACAGGTTCGACGGTGATGCGAACGTGCTGGTGCTGGCCGGCGTGGGCGGCCGGGCAGTCCGCGCCGGTAGCAGCCGGAAGGAACTGGCCGATACCGCGCTTACCGTGCTACCACTTGACTTCGTGTCCCAGTACGGCGGCGACATCGAGGTGGCCACGCCGACGATCGCCGCCGGGCAACGTCGTCGCGAACCCTGGTGGGTTCGTGCTCGCGCAGTGCTGCGACCTGTGCGTGGCCGCCGACACCGCACGGTTCGCGGTCACCGGGGTCAAGGTGGTCAGGGGTACAAACCGTGGGTCGTGCCGCTGCCCCGCCTTGTTTCGCCGCGCATAGCCATGCGGCTTCTGCTCATCTGCGACCCAATTGACGCTGGCCGGGCATACCAGGTTGGACTGCTGAACGCGGTAGCGCCGTCACCCCGACTCGCGGAGAGCGGTGCAACGACCGGCCGAGCGCATCCTCGCGAACGCACCGCCGTCCGTGCTGGCCGCCAGGAGGAACTATGCGTCTGATGGCCGAGTCCCCGCTGGGACGCCTGCGCCACGGCGAGGCAGAGCTGGGAAGCCCGAGGCATCGCTGCCGGGACGCCCAGGAAGAACTCGTGGCCGTCGCGGCCAAGCCCGCTTCAAGAGGAGCGGGGCGCTGATGGGTGCCGCACCCCCGCCTGGGATGCGCGCTGTCGCATTCTCCTGTCTGGCCGCGTGGCGGGAACAAGTTCCCATCGCGACGGCGGCCAAGCAACGGGATGAAGGAAGGGGCTCCAAGTGAGCAGCGAGGCCGAGGCACCACTGCGGACCCGTGATCCCGCGCGCAAGGAACGCATCCTCGCCGCCGCCGCCGACCTGGTAGCCCGCCACGGCTACCACGCCGTGTCCATGGCCGACATCGGCGCCGTGGCCGGCATCACCGGCGCCGGCATCTACCGGCACTTCGACAGCAAGTCTGCCGTGCTGGTGGCGCTGTTCGACCGGGTGATCGACGGGCTGGTGCGTGAAGAGCAGGGCATCGTAGCTGGCACCGCCGACCTTCGGGAAACCCTGGACAAGTTGATTGCCGGCCAGGTCGAATTCGTGGTGCGCGATCGGGAACTGGCCCAGGTCTACCACAACGAGATCCATAATCTTCCCGAGGAAGACCGCCGCCGGCTACGCCGCAAGCAGCGGCTCTACCTCGAAGAGTGGGTACACGTCCTGATGGAGCTGCGCCCGGAACTCACCGATACCGAGGCCCGCACCATCGTGCACGCGGCCATCGGTGCTATCCAGTCGACGCTGTTCCACCGCGTCGGTCTCCCCGAACCGAGGCTGCGCGAACTGCTCGCCGAATGCGCCCGCTCGGTGCTCAACGGCGGCTGACCCCCGGACACAGGAGGTCCTGCGGCAAGCCTCCAGCACAACCAAACCATGGGTCCGGTTCGCCGTGGCCAGTGCGTGGCGCGGCCGCGGGTCGTGCGGTGGCCATGTCGGTCGGTGTCGCCCTCGGCTGGGAACCGGCGCTGGGCCTCCGGTGGCGAATTCGACGACGTACGCGGAGATGTCCACTCCGGACTCGATGCGGCTGGACGCTTGATTCCGTGAAGTTGGTGTTGACGGTCGAACGCAGTGCGGTCGCGTCGGTGGCGTTGGCCTGGCAGCGGGAGGTTTCCGCGGACCTGGACCGGGCCAACGCCGATGGTGGGGTCACCGCCATGGGGCCACGCCTAGAAGTGACTTGGCTGGTGCGTGGTTCCCGGACGGGCGAGCAGGTCGCGTCACGCGGTTTGAGACTACCGCGACCGTTGGCGCGGTAGCGGCAAGCAGGGAGTCGGAGACGAGGTGTGTCATCGGCTGGTCGTGACGTGACCGGGTAGCTGGTCGAGGTTGAAGACGAGGGTGGATCGGGCGGCCAGGCCGTGCTCGGTGTGGCAGTCGATCGCTAGCGTCGCCTGGCGGGGCTGCGCTGTGTCGTCGATGGAGAGCACGCGGCCGTCGGTGCGCAGGGTGTCGCCGGCGCAGACCGGCGCGATCATCTGCAGCCGCCTGCGCGCTAGCCAGGCGTCCGGGCCCGCCCAGGCCTTGCCGACGCGGTCGACGAAGCCGTGGAGAAACATGGTGTTGAGGTAGACGTCGCGGGCGCCCTGTTCTCGCGCGTAGGCCTGGTCGTGGTGGCCGCGGAAGAAGTCGCGGGTGGCCGCGGCGTCGAGCACGCACCGGGTGACTGTCACCGGCATCCGCACCTCGGGGAGAACCTCGACCGCGTCCGCCGGGTCAGCCGCGGCCGGGGCAGCCTGCCGCGTGGGCGGCTTGGCGTCGGAGGCGCGGTAGCGGAAGAGCACGTTGTCGTTGGTGGCGACCAGCGTGCCTTCCTGGTTCCGGCATGCGGACCGTGTGGTGACAAAGTGGCCCACGCCCAGCGCGGTGTGCTTCTCCGCGGAGACGGACTCCACGCGCTCGCTGAAGGTGAGCCGGTCGCCGACTCGCATCGGGGCGAGGAACCGGGTGTCGGTGGAGACGTTGATCAGCGTGGTGCCGGGCAGCGGCACGTCGAGGGCGAGGATCGGCGCGTGCTCCGGTCTGCCCCACGGGTTCCACGGCAGCGGGAACGCCCAGACCATGAGCATTCCGGGCGGCGAGATCAGCGCCCCGTACCGCCTCCCCGCGGCGTCGGCGTCCCAGTGGTTCTCGTCGGCGTCCTCGACGAGGGCGCAGAAGTACGCGATCTGCGCTTCGTTGACCGGAAACGGCGCCTCGGTGGTGACCTCGTGGCCGATCCAGGCCTGCGCTTCGGCGTGCGACCCGGTGACCACGTAGTTGAGCGCGTCGGCGTAGTTGACGGTCATGAGGGTGTCTCCTCCCGCGGCCGGAACTGCGGGATCGCGACGTCTCCGCGTGGTTCGAACGTGACCTGGACCGGGGTGCCAACGCGGACCGTGTCCGGGGCGCAGTCGACGACGTTGGCCATCATCCGAGGTCCTTCCGCCAGTTCGATCACGGCCAGCACGTAGGGTGCGGTGAACGCGGGGGACGGTGGCTGGTGCACGGTCGTGTAGGTCAGCACGATGCCGCGGCCGGAGGGCTCCGCCCATTCGAGGTCGGTGCACCAGCAGTAGGGACACCATGCTCGCGGGTGGTGGTGGAACCTGCGGCACGCGCGGCACCGAGGTAGTGCGAACCGGCCCTCGACGGCCGCACGCCAGTAGGGTGCGGTGTCCTCGTACAGGGTGGGAACGGGTGCGGTGGTGGTCATCGTGCGGTCCTTCCCAGGAGCACGGTGGAGTGGTCGGCCATCATTCCGCCGTAGGTGTGGACCAGGGCGATGTCCGCCTCGACCTGCCGGTCTCCCGCCTGGCCCATCACCTGGCGGGCGCCCTCGATCAGCATCGACATACCGGAGGCGTCTCCAGTGTGTCCGAAGGACAGCAGTCCGCCGTAGGTGTTGACCGGAAGGACCCCGTCCGGCGCGGCCGCACCGTTCAGGTAGAAGTGGCCACCCTTGCCGGGCTCGGCGAGGCCGGTCTCCTCCAACAGCAGGATCGGGTTGATGCTGAAGGCGTCGTAGAGCTGGGCGATGTCCACGTCCGACGGGGCGAGGCCAGCCATGGCGAACGCGGTGCGGGCCGAGACGCCCGCGCCCATGGTGGCGAAGTCGCTGGCGTGGCTGATGTTGCCGTGGTCGTGGTGCTCCCCGAAGCCGAGTAGGTAGGCGGGCTGCTGGGTGAGCTCACGTGCCAGCTCGCCGCGCATCACCAGGAACGCCGCGCCCCCTTCGCACGGCACCGAGCAGTCCAGGAGGTGAAACGGCGAGGCGATCGGCCGTGAGTCGAGAACCTGCTCGATGGTCAGCGGGCCCGCCGGTCGCATCAGCGCGTCAGGGTGGCGCAGCGCCCACTCCCGGCTGGTGACCGCGACCGCGGCCAGCGCTTCCCGCGGGGTGCCCCGCTCAGCCATGTGCCGGGTGGCGGCCAGGGCGTAGAGGGCGGGGATGAAGCTGCCGTAGGGGTACTCGAAGTCCGGGTGGCTGATCATGCGGGCCATCAGGTCGGCACCGCCGGCGCCGACCTTGGGGAACTTGCCCGCGCCCACGCACAACACTGCGTCCGCCAGCCCCGCCCTGATGGCCGTCGCCGCGCGGGTGAGCATGACGGTGTAGGTGGCGCCGCCCACGTTGATCGTTTCGCAGAACCGCGGTCGGATGCCCAGCGCGTCGTTGATCCGCTCGTGGTTGAAGACGTCGGCGCCCTGTCCGCCCGCCATGCCGGCAGGGCAGACCAGCAGCCCGTCCACGGCGTTCGGCCCGATCCCGGAGTTGGTCACGAAGTGGCGCAGGACGAGTTCCTGCATCGCCGCTCCGTCGTAGTCAGGATAGCGCCCGGGCGGAAGCTCTTCGACCGCCGCGATAGCGGGGCTGCCGGACAGTGCTGGTGACCTCATGGTGCGCCTCGCATGTCACCGGTTCGGCCAGGACCCAGTGATCGCCAGGACCACCTTGGATCGTCAACAACAAGAGAACTCGGAGTGCCCGTGTCCGGGTCACGGTGGCGGTCAGGATTGGCCCTTCGCGCCCGGCTCCTTGGCCGGTCCTTGGGTTCGGATTCGTCCACAGTGGCACCAGGGGGCGCCTGGGGACGGGGTTCCCTTCGTCTGGTGATTGGTTCTCGCTGTTCGACGCGCACGCCTCTCCTTCTGTCAATCCCTGTCAACCGGCGCGTTCGGGGATCCCGGCTGGTGTTAGACATCTCAGCCCACTGCCACCGGCGCGCGGCACGCGTGCCGGCGGGGGTTGTGGTTGGCGCCTCTCTCCAAGTATGTTAACCATGATTAACGGAGCGTGGGAAGGCTCAGAGGTGATGGCGCACACTCGGCGGATGTGTCACAGCCGCCGGGTGTGGCCGGAACGTCATGAGGTGCCACGAGATTTGGTCAAGCGTCCGGACGGTGGGTGAGTCCGCCGACAGGTTGTCGGTGCGATTCGACTTGCGGGAGCGCTGAAGAGGTGCTTCGTGCGGCGAAGGGCATCGGAGTGGAGGAGAGCCAAGGTGGACTTTCGGGAGACCGACGAGCAGCGCGCACTTCGCGAGGCGGTGTCCAAGCTCGCCGCCTCGTTCGGCCACGAGTACTTCGTGGAGCGGGCGAAGTCGGGCCAGAAGAGCACCGAACTCTGGCAGGCCGTGGGACGGCAGGGCTTTCTCGGGGTGAACATCGATGAGGCCCATGGCGGCGGCGGGGGTGGCGTCTACGAGCTGCAACTGGTGAGCGAGGAACTCGCCGCTGCGGGCTGTCCGCTGTTGATGATGGTGGTCTCGCCGGCGATCTGCGGCACGATCATTCAGGCGCATGGCACGGACGAGCAGCGCAAGCGGTGGCTGCCCGGCATCGCCAGCGGTGAGACGATCATGGCGTTCGCGATCACCGAGCCGGACGCCGGGTCGAATTCACACAACATTTCTACAGCGGCGACCCGGGACGGCGGCGACTACGTGCTGCGCGGAACCAAGTACTACATCTCGGGGGTGGACGAGGCGGAGGCCGTCCTGGTGGTGACCCGCACGGGTACCGACGCGTCCGGACGTGGCAGGCTCAGTCTGCTGATCGTGCCGACCGACGCGCCGGGGCTGGAGCGAACCGCGATCCCGGTGGAGGTCACCGCGCCGGAGACGCAGTTCACGTTGTTCTTCGACGATGTGCGGGTGCCTGCGGAGAACCTGATCGGCGTTGAGGGGGAAGGCCTCAAGCAGGTGTTCATGGGGCTGAACCCGGAGCGGATCATGGGTGCGGCGCTGGCGAACGGGATCGCGCGCTATGGCCTGACCAAGGCGTCCGAGTACGCCCGCGAGCGGAATGTGTGGGGGGTGCCGATCGGGTCGCACCAGGGCGTTGCCCACCCGCTGGCGAACGCCAAGATCCAGGTCGAGCTGGCTCGGCTGATGACCCGGCAGGCCGCCTGGTTGCACGACGAGGGCGACCCCGCGTCTGGTGAGGCGGCGAACATGGCGAAGTACGCCGCCGCTGAGGCCGGATTGACGGCGCTGGACCAGGCGATTCAGACCCACGGCGGCAACGGGATGTCCACCGAGTACGGGCTGGCCACGTTGTGGGGGCCGTTGCGGTTGATGCGGACCGCGCCGATCAGCCGGGAGATGATCCTCAACTACGTGGCCCAGCACGGTCTGGGCCTGCCGAAGTCGTACTGACCGGCGCGGACGCGATCGAAAGCGGGAAGAAGCATGCCGGTGCTGAAATCAACGCTCGACACGGCCAGCGAGACCTACCTGCTCAACCGGAAGGCCAATCTCGCCGCGCTGGCCGAACTCGACGAGCAGCTGGAGATCGTTCGTGCGGGAGGCGGCCCGAAGTACCTCGAGCGGCATCGCAAGCGGGGACGGTTGCCGGTGCGGGAGCGGATCGAGCTACTGGTTGACCGCGACGCGCCGTTTCTCGAGTTGTCGCCGCTGGCCGCGTGGGGCACCGACTTCCTGGTGGGCGCCAGCGTGGTCACCGGCGTCGGCGTCGTCTCGGACGTCGAATGTATGATCATCGCCCACGACCCGACGGTGCGCGGCGGGGCGATGAACCCGTACTCGCTGCGCAAGACGCTCCGAGCGCTGGAGATCGCGCGCCGCAACCGGTTGCCGGTGATCAATCTGGTCGAGTCCGGGGGTGCCGACCTGCCGACGCAGGCCGAGCTGTTCGTCCCCGCAGGCAAGATCTTCCACGACCTCACCGAGCTGTCCGCGATGGGGGTGCCGACCGTCGCGCTGGTGTTCGGCAACTCCACCGCCGGTGGGGCGTACGTGCCGGGCATGTGTGACTATGCTGTGCTGGTCGATCGCCAGGCGAAGGTGTTTCTCGGTGGGCCGCCGCTGGTGAAGATGGCCACCGGGGAGGAGGCCGACGACGAGGAGCTCGGTGGGGCGGACATGCACGCGCGGGTGTCCGGGCTGGCGGATCATTTCGCCGTGGACGAGCTGGACTGTATCCGGATCGGCAGGCAGATAGTGGCCGAGACCAACTGGCGCAAGCTGGGGCCGCCGCCGACGGAGCTGCCTGATGAGCCGCGCTACGACCCGGAGGAGCTGCTTGGTGTCGCCTCGGCCGACTTCCGGGTGCCGTTCGACCCTCGGGAGGTCCTGGCCAGGGTTGTGGATGGTTCCCGGTTCGGGGAGTACAAGGCGCGCTATGGCACCAGCCTGGTCACCGGGTGGGCCTCGATCCACGGTTATCCGGTCGGGGTCCTGGCCAACGCGCGCGGCGTGCTGTTCTCCGAGGAGTCCGAGAAGGCCAGCGAGTTCATCCTGCTGGCGAACCAGTCCAGCACTCCGTTGATCTTCCTGCAGAACACCACTGGCTACATGGTCGGCACCCGGTACGAGCAGGGGGGGATCATCAAGGACGGCGCCAAGATGATCAACGCGGTGACCAACAGTACGGTCCCGCACATCACGATTAACATCGGGGCGTCGTTCGGAGCGGGCAACTACGGCATGTCGGGCCGTGCCTACGATCCCCGGTTTGTCTTCAGCTGGATCAACGCCAAGTGCGCGGTGATGGGGCCGCAGCAACTGGCGGGCGTGCTCTCGATCGTGGGCCGTCAGGCCGCCGAAGCCGCGGGCAAGCCGTTCGACGTCGAGGCCGACGAGAAGCAGCGGCGCGCCATCGAGGCGCAGATCGAGCGCGAGTCGCATGCCTTCTTCATGTCCGCCCGGCTCTACGACGACGGGGTGATCGACCCGCGGCAGACCCGCACGGTGCTGGGTATCGCGTTGTCCGCGGCGCATTCCCAGGAGGTGGCGGGACGGCGCGGTTTCGGCGTGTTCCGGATGTGATGGAGTCGATGGTGTCCAGGATCAACAAGCTGCTGGTGGCCAACCGGGGTGAGATCGCCTCCCGGGTGATGCGCACGGCCCGTGAGCTCGACATCGGCACGGTGGCGGTGTTCTCCGACGCGGACGCGCACGCCCCCTTCGTCGCGGAGGCCGATCAGTCCGTGCATCTGCCGGGCGTGGCGCCGGCCGACACGTATCTGCGTGCCGACCTGCTGCTGGACGCGGCCCGGCGGACCGGGGCGGACGCCGTTCATCCCGGCTATGGCTTCCTGTCGGAGAACGCGGGGTTCGCCAGAGCGTGCGAGGACGCGGGACTGGTGTTCGTCGGGCCGCCGCCGGCCGCGATCGAGGCGATGGGCTCGAAGACCGCGGCCAAGGAACTCATGGCCCACGCGGGTGTGCCGGTGCTGCCCGGAATCGTGATCGACGACGAGGAGGTCGACCCGCGCTCGCTCGAGGCTCAGGTGGCCGCCGAGATCGGGTTCCCCGTCCTGGTCAAGGCCGCTTACGGCGGTGGCGGCCGCGGCATGCGGGTGGTCGAGGCCAAAGCCGGGCTGGCCGACGCGGTCACCTCCGCCAGGCGCGAGGCCGCCTCGGCGTTCGGCAACGCGACCGTGTTCCTCGAACGCTACGTCGACTCTCCCCGCCACGTCGAGGTGCAGATCTTCGGCGACCGGCACGGCACCGTGGTGGGCCTGTTCGAGCGCGAATGCTCCATCCAGCGGCGCTACCAGAAGATCCTCGAGGAGGCGCCGTCCCCCGCGGTCGACGATCGGCTGCGCGCCGAACTGGGCCAGGCCGCCGTCGCCGCCGGCAAGGCGATCGGCTACGTCGGCGCCGGCACCGTCGAGTTCGTCCTCGATTCCAGCGGCCAGTTCTACTTCCTCGAGGTCAACACCCGGCTGCAGGTGGAGCATCCGGTGACCGAGCTGGTGACCGGACTGGACCTGGTGCGGCTGCAGCTCCTTGTCGCTGAGGGCGCGCCGTTGCCGCAGGAGGCGCTGGAGGCGACCATCTCCGGACACGCCGTGGAGGCCCGGCTGTACGCCGAGGACACCGCCGCCGGTTTCCTACCCGCCACCGGCACGCTGCACCGCTTCGACATTCCCCGCCTGCCCGGTGTCCGGGTCGACGCGGGCGTGGCGGACGGTTCCGTGGTGAGCCCGCACTACGACCCCATGCTGGCGAAAGTGATCGCGCACGGCCGCACCCGAGACGAAGCGATCCGGACACTGGCCCGGACCCTCGCGGACAGCAGACTGCACGGTGTCGTCACCAATCGGGACCTGCTCGTCGGCATCCTGCGCGAGGACGAGTTCCGCTCGGGCGCGATCGACACTGGCTACCTGCGCAGGCACGACCCAGCCGAGTTGGAGCGCTCCGCGCGTGACCCGCAGGCAGTGTCGACGCATGCGCTCGCGGCGGCGCTGGCCGGACAGGCCGAGCGCAGGGCGAGGGCACGGGCGCTGGCCACCGTCCCGTCCGGCTGGCGCAACGTGGACAACGGCCCGCAGCGGGCGGCCTTCGTCGCCGACGGCGAGGACATCGACGTGACGTACCGGATTCGGGGCGGTGAGGTGACCGGGAGCGTGGCCGGGCAGGCGCTGGGTGCCGTCCACGCCTTCACGCTGGCGCCGGACGGAGTGGACATCGCCGTCGGCGGTACTCGGTGCGCGATGTCGGTGAGCCGCTACGGCGACGAAGCCTACGTCGACAGCGCGCTGGGCAGCACCCGGCTCACCGAGAAGGCCCGGTTCCCCGACCCCACCGCGGTCCGGGAACCGGGGTCGCTGCTCGCGCCGATGCCGGGGACGGTCGTACGCGTGGCGGCCAAGCTCGGGCAGGAGGTCACGGCCGGCACCCCGATCCTCGTGCTGGAGGCCATGAAGATGGAGCACACGGTGGCGGCCCCCCATGACGGCACGGTCGCCTCGGTGAACGTCGCGATGGGACAGGCCGTCGACACGGGCTCGGTGCTCGCGGTCGTCGAGGAACGGATGGACTGATGGTCGCCTTCGCCGAGTTGCTCGCCGACCTCCAGACCGAAACCCGAGTGGTCGAGGACATGCTGACCGGGCTGAGCCCCGCCACCTGGGACGCGCCGACCCCAGCGCCCGGGTGGGCGATCCGCGACCAGGTCAGCCATCTGGCCTACTTCGACGAGGCGGCCACTCGGGCCGCAGTCGATCCCGACCGCTTCCGCGCGGTGGAGGCCAAGCAGGTGTCGCGAAACCCGGCGTTCGCCGACGAGGTCGCCCAGCGGCATCGGGGGCTGCCGCCGGCGGAGCTGCTGACCTGGTTCCGCGACGCGCGCCGGCGCCTGGTCGACACGGCGTCCGGACTGGACCCGAAGCTGCGGGTGCCGTGGTACGGGCCGGAGATGAGCCTCGCGTCCTCGATCATCGCCCGGCTGATGGAGACGTGGGCGCACGGCCAGGACATCGCCGACACCCTCGGCGTCGAGCGCGCCCCGACCGCGCGGTTGCGGCACGTCGCGCACCTCGGGGTGCGCACCTTCGGGTTCGTGTTCGGCCTGCACGGCAAGCCGGTCCCCGCCGACCCGGTCCGCGTCGAGCTGACCGGCCCGGACGGCGCGACCTGGACGTGGGGACCGCCGCGAGCGCGGGACACCGTGTCCGGGCCGGCGTTGGACTTCTGCCTCGTCGTGACCCAACGGCGGCACGTCGCCGACACCGTCCTGAAGATCAGCGGGCCGGTGGCGGCCGAGTGGATGTCCGTCGCCCAGGCCTTCGCCGGCCCACCGGGACCGGGGCGTGCGCCAGGTGAGTTCGCCAGGAAGGAGAAGACGGTCCGATGACTTCCCGTCCGGTGCGGATTGGCAACTGTTCCGGCTTCTACGGCGACCGCGTCGCCGCGGCCAGGGAGATGGTCGACGGCGGCCCGGTCGACGTGCTCACCGGCGACTACCTGGCCGAGCTCACCATGTTGATCCTGTGGAAGGCCAAGCAGAAGGATCCCGGCGCCGGGTATGCCCAGACGTTTGTCACGCAGATGGAGCAGGTGCTGGGCACCTGCCTCGACCGCGGGATCCGGGTAGTGACCAACGCGGGCGGATTGAACCCGGCCGGCCTCGCCGAGCGGCTCACCGAGCTGGCCGAGCGCCTCGGACTGTCACCGCGGATCGCCTATATCGAGGGCGACGACCTCACGAACAGGATCGACGACCTCCTCGACCAGGGGCACTCGCTGGCGCACCTGGACACCGGCAAGCCCCTCGCCGACGCCGGCGTCAAACCCGTCACGGCCAACGCCTACCTGGGCGGCTGGGGTATCACCGAAGCCCTGGCCGCTGGCGCCGACATCGTCGTGTGCCCCCGGGTCACCGACGCCTCCCTGGTCACCGGCCCGGCCGCGTGGTGGCACGGCTGGGCCCGGACCGACTACGATGCCCTGGCTGGCGCGGTCGTCGCCGGGCACATCATCGAGTGCGGCCCCCAGGCGACCGGCGGCAACTACTCCTGGCCGCACGAGGTGACCGACCGCCGCTATCCCGGCTTCCCCATCGCCGAAATCGCCGCCGACGGGTCCAGCGTCATCACCAAGCATCCGAATACCGGAGGCATGGTGTCGGTGGGCACGGTCACCGCCCAGCTGCTATACGAGATTGCCGAACCCGCCTACCCCAACCCCGACGTGGTGGCACACTTCGACACCATCACCCTGACCCAACAGCAGCCCGACCGGGTCCGCGTGTCCGACGTGCGAGGCAGCGCGCCACCGGACACGGCGAAGGTCGCCATGAACTACGTCGGCGGCTACCGCAACACCATGACATTCGTCCTGACCGGCCTCGACATCGAGGACAAGGCCGCCTGGACCGAAGGACTGCTGTTCGACATCCTCGGCGGCAAGGACACCTTCGCCGAGACCGACGTGCGCCTGATGCGGTTCGACACCGACGATGCCCCGACCAACGAGCAGGCCACCGCCCACCTGCGGATCACCGTCAAGGACCCGGACGCACGCAAGGTCGGGCGGGCCTTCTCCGGCGCGGTCATGGAGGTCATCCTCGCCGGGCCCGCCGGGCTGCACACCACGACCCCACCCACCGCCGAGAGCGCCTACGGCGTCTACTGGCCCGCCTTGATCCCCGCCGACCTGATCGAACAACGGGTCGTGCTCCCCGACGGCACGACCAGAACGATCGGCCGCGCCGAGCACGCCCCAGCCACCGGCCAGCCCGTCCCCCCACCCCATCCAGCCACGGTGGCAGTGCGGGCACCGACCCGGACAGTCCCACTGGGGCGGGTCTGCGCGGCGCGGTCAGGTGACAAGGGCGGCAACGCCAACGTCGGCGTATGGGTCCGCACCGACACCGCGTACGCCTGGCTACGCGACTACCTCACCGTCGACCGGCTGCGGACCCTGATCCCCGAGGCTTCGCCGCTGACCATCCACCGCCACGAGCTGCCGAACCTGCGGGCGCTGAACTTCGTGCTGGTCGGCCTGCTCGGCGAGGGCGTGGCCGCCTCGGTACGGCCCGACCCACAGGCGAAGGGGCTCGGCGAGTACCTGCGCTCCCGCCACGTGCCGATCCCCATCACCGTACTCGAGGAGGACGCACCGCCGTGCTGACAGGAGGATGACCATGTTGTCAGGTCCCATCGACGTGACCAGTCTTCGCGGCCGCCACGAAACCCAACGCTGGAACCGGGTCAGCGTCGGCGATCTGTGCGAGCGGCTGATCTGGAGCCGCCCCGACAAGGCGGCGGTGGTGGGCCGCGACGGAGCCTACGCCTATCCCGAGCACCGCAGGCTGACCTACCGCGATGTCGACGAGCTGGCCAACCGGGTGGCGAACGCGCTCGCCGCGCAGGGCCTGCACGCGGGCGAGCGGGTGTCGCTGTTCTGCGAGAACTCGGTCGAGGCGCTGGTCACCAAGCTGGGCATCGCCAAGGCGGGCCTGGTGTGCGCGCCGGTCAACCCGTCGCTCGCACCAGACGTCGTCAGTTACCTCATCGAGCACGTCGAGGCCCGGTTCGCCTTCGTCGATGCCGAGTTCTGGCCGGTCGCCGAGGGCCCCGTCACCGCCGCCGGGCTGACCCCGATCGTTCTCCCGATCGGCGGGAACGTGCCCGAGGGTGTGCTGAGCTGGACCTCCTTCCTCGACGGCGCGCCGGCCGACGAGCCCGACGTCGCGATCCACGGTGACGACATCTGGCAGATCCTGTCCACCTCGGGCACCACGTCCATGCCCAAGGGCGTGATGCTGTCACACCACTACAGCTACCTCGCCGCGTACAGCTTCGCGTTACCGTTCAGCCGCGGCCTGCGATTCGAGTCCGACCTGGTACTGGGCACGTTCCTGCCCATCGTCTACCACATCGGCGACCAACTGATGCTCTCGACGTTCCTGACCGGTGGGACAATGGTGCTCGGCCGGCGTCCCGACGCCCAGCAGATCGCCGAAGCGATCACCCGCCGAGTCCGTCACAGCTCTGTGGGCTGGCTCGCCCGCGATGGTCAACGCACTGGTCGACGCGCTGTCGACCGACCCGGTCCGCTACGACGCTCGATCGCTGCGCGTGCTGGTCTACGGCTGGGCCGCGCTGCCGCCGGGCACTGTGGCCCAGCTCAAGCGGCTGTGCGGCGAGGAACTGCAGCCCATGGAGATCCTGGGGCAGACGGAGGCGATCGCGTGTCACCGCTTCTGGGTGGACCAGTGGCGGGACACCTTCCTGCGGACCGCGCCCGAACAGAACTACGTCGGACTCCCCAGCCCGCTGCTGGCCGCGAAGATCGTAGACGAACAGGGCCACGACTTGACGGACAAGCCAGGTACGCCCGGCGAGGTGGTCTACCGCTCGCCCGTAGTGACCGCCGGCTACTACCGCAACGAGGCGGCGACCAAGGAAGCGTTCCAGGACGGCTGGTTCCACTCCGGGGACAGTTGCCGCGACGACGCCGACGGCCTGCGCGTCATGCTCGACCGGTACAAGGACATCGTCAAGACCGGCGGGGAGAACGTCTCCAGCCTGCGCGTCGAGTCGGTACTGCACCAACACCCCGCGGTGGCCAAGGCCGCAGTAGTCGGCCTGCCCCACGAGCGGTGGGGTGAGGCGGTGACCGCGTTCGTGGTGCCCACCGACGGCCAGACGGTCACCGAGGAGGAGGTCACCGAGTTCTGCCGCTCCCGTCTGGCCGGGTTCGAAACACCCAAACGAATCGTGGTCACCGACGCGTTGCCCGAAACCGTCGGCGGCAAGGTGCTCAAGTACAAGATCCGGGCCGAGCACCAGACCCTGTACCACGGATGACCTACCGGCGGGTACTAGTGAGTTGACATTAACCTAGAGGTATGGCACACATCATCGCGGCGCGCCGCGGCGCGTGGCAGAAGGGCGACTCCCGCCGGCGCAACGAGGTTGGCGAGCCAACGGCGTGTGATGTTGGCGATGCCGAGCCGGCGGGTTGTAAATGGCTGATAACGTCTTGCTTGTTCGGAGTCGAAACGGGCGTGCAGGGGAACGAGCGAATGACCGGTGAAAGGGAAGATGGGCAGCGTTCGGGATCGGGCATTCCCACGGGGCCGCTGAGTGGCTTTCCCGCGGTGGGCGGCGGTTCGGCGTCACTGTGCGCTGGTTGTCGGCAGGCGGGGCGCTGCCGACTGGGAATCGAGGCGGTCGAAACGCGGGACGACGGTAGCGTGGTCGGGCGGTTTCGGCTGGGCGCCGAGCATGAGGGTGCCGGTGGCGTCGCGCATGGCGGGTCGGTCATGGCGGCCTTCGACGAGGTGTGCGGTGTGGTGCCGTGGTCCGCCTCCGTGCTCGCGGTCACGGCGGACATGCAGGTGTCGTTTCGCCGCCCGGTCCCCATCGAGCACGACCTCGACATCCGAGCGTGGTCGGAGAACCGAGACGAGCGCGGATGGTGGACCATTGCCGCGGAGCTGCTCCTGCCTGGGCCGAACATGGTCCTCGCGACCGCGCGGGGTCGTTTCGTCGAGCGCGATCCGGAACGTCACTACGCCCGCTTCCACCAGTGGCTGAGTGAGCGGACAGGTCGGACCAGCGATGCCCACGCCTGAGCGCGTCCGGACCGTGACCGTCGGTTTCCCGAACTAGGAGGGTGAACGGAGATGACAACGCGGGCGCTCGCCTATGAGCTCGTCGACGAGGTGGCCTGGGTGACGATCAACCGGCCGGAGGCGCGCAACGCGCTCAATTCGAAGGTTCGGTCCGCGCTGTTCGAGGCGTTCGACGCCTTCAACGCCGATCGCGACGCGAAGGTGCTGGTGCTCACCGGCGCCGGTGACGCTGCTTTCTGCGCCGGGGGAGACCTCAAGGAGATGGCCGACACGGAGTTGACTGTGCCGCCAGCGGACTTCGTTCCGCACCTCGGCCGCAACGTCAAGGTCGACAAGCCCACCATCGCGGCGGTCAACGGGGTGGCCTACGCCGGTGGTTTCCTGCTTGCCCAGATGTGCGACCTGGTCGTGGCCGCCGAGCACGCCCGGTTCGCGGTCACGGAGGTCAAGGTGGGCCGGGGTGCTCCGTGGGCCGCGCCGCTGCCGTGGCTCATTCCGCCGCGCGTGGCACTGCAGATCCTGCTGACCGGGGAGCCCATCGATGCCGCGCGGGCCCACCAGATCGGTCTGGTCAACGAGGTGGTCCCGGCCGGGGAGCTCCGGAAGGCGACGCAGCGCCTGGCGAAACGCATCGCGGCGAACGCGCCGCTGTCCGTGCTCGCCGCGAAGGCGATGGTGTACGCGGCCGCCGACCGCGGGTGGCACGACGCGCTGGACGAGGCTGACCGGATATGGGAGCCCGTCTACCTGAGTGAGGACGCGCAAGAGGGACCGCGCGCCTTCCGCGAGAAGCGCAAGCCGGTGTGGCGCGGCAGGTAGCCGATTGCGCCCGCGCAGACCCGGCGACTGGCACCACGGGATCCGACCCACACCGGGTAGGTCGGACAGCGTGCGTCGTCAACTAGCGGGGCGGGCGGCCCCACACCGGATTGCGGCCACGGCCTGTCCTTGTCTTCCCGCTGTGGGGCCACCCGGACGGTGTGCTCAAGCGCGCGGGCCACACCAGAGCCTTGATCGAAGCGTGCCCGGCTCGCCGGCCGCGCGCTCAGGCCGGTGCGATCCACGGCACGGGGGAGGGCGTGCTGAGGCTGTGGGGGCACTCCAACCGTTGTCGGTGTCAGAGCGAGGGCGGGGGTGCGCCTCAGCTGAGCCTGTGCTCAGTGGTGGCGGGTCGTCAGCGGTCGCCCGTGTGGGTTGGCGGCGTGTGGCTGGTGAGGAAGTTGTCGACAAGGTGTGCGCAGAACTGTTCGTCGTTGGGGGTGCCGGTGACGAGGCGGTTGAAGATGAGGGGGCCGATGAGTTGGGCGAGGGCGGTGGTGGTGTCGGTGCCGGGGCGGAGTGTGTTGTGGGCGGCGTCGCTGGTGAGGACGGCGTCGAAGGGTTGGCGGTATTGCTCGATGATGCGGCGGCGCAGGGTGTGCAGGTGTGGCCGGTCGCTCTGGGTGGGGGTCGAGGGTGTTGGTGCGATGCTCATGCCGAGCCAGGACAGCACGGTCAGTTGCAGGGGGGCGTGGTCAATGAGGTGGGCTTGGTTGGTCAGCAGCGTGAGCAGCCGTTCGCGTAGGGGGCCGTGGGCGGGTGCGGGTGCGACGGGGGGCAGCAGGCGTTCGAAGGCGGCGGCGAGCAGTTCGGTGCCGGTGCCGAAGTGGCGGTAGAGGGTGGCGCGGGCGATGCCGGCGGTGCGGGTGACCGCGTCGATGGTGACCGCGTCGATGCCGCCTTCGGCCAGTAGGTGGGTGGCGGCGTCGAGCAGCCGTGCGCGGGAGCGTGCCAGCCGCGGGTCTTCGTCCGGGGTGCTGGGTGTGGGGGCGGCGGTGGACATCGATCTCCTGCGTATCCGGAGGGCGGCGCGGGCGCGAGCAAGCCTAACGACAGCCGGACTTGTGAAACCGTCAGTCTAGGTCCGATACTGTCGGTTCACAAATGTTCGAGTCTTGCGGGTGATGCGTGTGGCGGAGTCGGCCGGGGAAGCGGGCGGGGCGCGCCGTGGCTGGACGCTGGCGGTGTCGTGTCTGGCCGTGGCGTTGGTGATGGCCGGGGTGGCGTCGCTGACCACGGCGTTGCCGGAGCTGGCTGCGGATATCGGGGCGAGTCAGACGCAGGCGACGTGGATTGTGGATGCCTACACGTTGGTGTTGGCGGGCGTTCTGTTGCCGGCGGGCGCGGTGGGGGACCGTCTCGGGCGGCGCGGTGTGCTATTGGCTGGACTGGTCGTGTTCGCGGTGGGTTCGGCGCTGCCGCTGGTGATGGACACGCCGACAGGGGTGATTGTGTGCCGGGCGGTCGCGGGGTTGGGGGCGGCGCTGGTGATGCCGGCGACGTTGTCCCTGCTGACCGCGGAGTTCCCTGCCCGGCAGGCCGCGCGTGCGGTGGGAGTGTGGGCGGGTTTTGCCGGGGCGGGTGCGGTGCTGGGCATTCTCGGGGCCGGCGCGTTGTTGGCGGTCTGGTCGTGGCAGGCGGTGTTCGTGGCCACAGCGGTGTTGGCGCTGCTGCTGGTGGTGGGTGGCTGGTTCGTGCCGTCGTCGCGTGAGCCCGCGGCGCCCGGGCTGGATGTGCCGGGGGCGGTGCTGTCGGCGGCGGCGGTGGGGTTGGTGGTGTTCGGGGTGATCGAGGCTCCCGATCACGGCTGGGACAGTGCGCTGGTGGTCGCCTCGCTCGGTGGTGGGGTGCTGGCGGGGGCCGGGTTCGTGCTCGTCGAACGACGACGGGCGGCACCGTTGCTGCAGGTCGGGTTGTTCGGCGACCGCGGGTTCGGTGCTGGCGCGGTGTCGCTGGTGGTGCAGTTCCTGGCCGCGTTCGGGGTGTTCTTCCTGCTGATGCAGCATCTGCAGCTGGTGTGGGGCTACTCGCCGCTGCGGGCGGGGCTGGCGTTGGCGCCGGTGGCCGTTCCGCTGGTCGTGGCCGCGGTGCTCGCACCGTGGGTGAGCGAGCGGGTGGGGTTGCGGGTGATGACCGGCGCCGGCCTGGCGCTGGTGGCTGGTGCGCTGGTCGGGATCGGCGGGCTGGGGGTGGACGAGGACTATCCGCGGCTGGTGGTGTTCCTCGGTGTGTTCGGGCTCGGTCTGGGCATCTGCGCGACACCGGCCACCGCCGCCATCGTGCGCGGGGTTCCCCGCGCCAAACAGGGCGTGGCCTCCGCGGTCAACGACGTCACCCGGGAACTCGGTGCCGCGGTGGGGATCGCGCTGGCCGGCAGCCTGCTCGCCAGCAGCTACCGCACCCATCTCGCCCCGCAGATCACCCACCTCCCCGCCGCAACTCGCGCCCAGGCCAGTGATTCGCTGGCCGCCGCGCTGCGGCTGGCCGGCGACACGCCCGCCGGACCTGATCTTGCCGCCGCGGCGCGGCGCGCCTTCGTCGACGGGTTCCACGACACCCTCAGCGCCCTTGCCGTGCTCACCGCGGTCACGGCCGTGGCGCTCACGGCGTGGGCTCCCGGACGCCACCGCGTGGACGGGCCGTCGCAGCCTGCGGAAACCTGCGGCAGTGACGCTACCGACTCTGCATTTGTCGCCGAACAGGACAGGAGTACTTCGTGACCGGACGACGCGTTATCAGCGACTACCCGCACCAGCTGGCCGGGCATTGCGGGTCAGGAGCGCTGCGCGACCTGATGCAGTGGGCCCGGCTGTCCTACGACGAGACGCCACTGGATGAAGGCACCGTGTTCGGGCTCGGCGGCGAACTCGGGTTCAGCTACCTGCGCCATCCCGCCATGAGCCCGCCGATCTACCTCGTGGGTCGGGGCCCCGACCTCACCGGTGGGTTCACCCGCCGTCTCGGGATCACCGCCACCCAGCATGCCACCGATGATCCCGACGAAGGCTGGGCCTGGGTCCGCGAGGAACTCGACCACGGGTATCCGGTGCTGTGCTGGGCCGACATCGCCCATCTCCCGTATCTGCGGGTGCGGCTGAGCATGAGCCGCCACGACATCGTGATCACCGGCTACGACGACCACACCCGTACCGCTACCGTCGTCGACAACGACCGCGCCGACCCCCAACCCGTCCCCTACGACGCGCTGGCCCGCGCCCGCAGCTCCACCGGATTCCCCGTACCCACCCGGCACACCACCTACCGGCTGCGCTACCCCACCCAGCTGCCGCCCCTGGCCGACACCGCCGCCGACGCCTGCCACGCTGCCGCTCGAGCTCTGCGAAATGCCCAGTCACTGCTGCCTGCCGGTCAACTCGACGGGGTGGCCGACCTCGTGCATGGCGCCGGCCTGGACGGCATCAGCGTCTTCGTCGACGACCTGCGGCGCTGGCCCGACGTGTTCACCCCCACGCAACTGGATACCGTGCTCACCGCGCTGGCCGCGTTCATCGACAAGGCCGGCACCGGCGGCAGCCTGTTCCGCCGGCTGCAAGCCGACTACCTGCACTACCTCAACCAGCGCGCCGGCCTGCCCATAGCAGGACAAGCCGCCGACCTCTACGCCCAGCTCACCCAGCTCTGGCACGGCCTCGCCCGCATCGCCACCGCCGACATCTCCACCACCACCCGCGTCACCGCGCTCGCCGACACCGCGGAACATCTCCCCGAACTCGAACAGCAAGGCGCCGATCTGCTCGACCTCCTCGCCCGCGAACTCAGCTCTTGACGCCCCGGAGACGCCGTGACCACTCCCACACCCCTCACCTACCGCCGCGCGGGCCTCACCCTGGCTGGTGACCACTGGACCGCACCACCAGCCACCCCATCGCGCGGCACCGCCGTCCTGCTCCACGGCGTCGGGCAAACCCGCCACTCCTGGCACCACACCGCCGCCCGGCTCGCCGGGCACGGCTGGACCGCGCTCACCCTCGACGCCCGCGGACACGGTGACAGCGACTGGGCACACCCCCACGACTACACCGTCGATCACCTCGTGGACGACCTCGTCCACATCGCCGGCACCCTCAACGACACCCCCGTGCTCATCGGCGCCTCCATGGGCGGTATCACCGCACTGCTCGCCCACGCCGACCACACCATCGCCCGCGCCCTCGTACTCGTCGACATCGCGCCCCAGATCAATCCCGCCGGCGCCGCCCGCATCCTCGATTTTATGACCCGCCACCGCGACGGCTTCGCCACCCTGGACGAGGCCGCCGCCGCGATCGCCGCCTACAACCCCCACCGAACCCGCCCCGCCACCACCCACGGACTCCGCAAGAACCTCCGCCAACACCGCGACGGCCGCTGGCGCTGGCACTGGGACCCGCAACTGCTCCAGTTCATCAGCGACACCTCCGCCCTCACCGACCTCACCACCCGCATGGACACCGCCGCCCAACAGATCACCATCCCCACCCTGCTCATCCGCGGCGAACTATCCGACATCGTCAACCACGACTCCGTCGACCACCTTCTCCACCACATCCCCACCGCCCACACCGCCACCGTCACCAACACCGCACACATGGTCGCCGGCGACGACAACGACATCTTCACCAACCACCTGATCGACTTCCTCAACCACCTCCTCCCCCTTCCACGCGCCGAATCGAGAAAGCGGAGCGGGCCAGGGACATGAATACCGGGACAGCGG
This sequence comes from Prauserella oleivorans, assembly GCF_042685745.1. Classification (NCBI taxonomy): domain Bacteria; kingdom Bacillati; phylum Actinomycetota; class Actinomycetes; order Pseudonocardiales; family Pseudonocardiaceae; genus Prauserella; species Prauserella oleivorans. Next base: position 1,850,416 of record NZ_JBHUNT010000001.1, read on the forward strand.
CCGACACCGTTCCTCCGGCCTTGATCACCTGGCCTTCTGCCGCTACCGGATTGACCTGTTCCGCAGCTCCCGTGAGGGGAACGTCGGCTGGCCGACGAACGCCATCGCCCCGCCATCGCCACCCAGCTCGGTTACTCGGGCCCGGTGGTGCGTTGTCGGGTCTGTCAGATGAACGGTGGATCTGATCTTGGTTCTCGTTGGTGGTCGGGTCGAGGCGTCCGGGGAAGGTGATCGCGAACGCGTTTAACGGCGCTTTCCAGGCACTTCAGCGCCGCGGCGTCGGAGGGGAAATGACCGCGGGCCTTGATTGCCCGCCGGTAGCGGGCGTTGATCGACTCGATCGCGTTCGTGGTGCAGATGACCTTGCGAATCTCGACGTCGTATTCGAGGAACGGCACGAACTCGGCCCAGGCGTTGCGCCACAACGCCACGATCGCCGGGTACTTGTCCTGCCACTGCTTCGCGAACTCGTCGAACCGGTCGGTGGCCGCCTGCTCCGATGGCGCCGTGTAGATCGGCTTCAGACCTCGCACGATCGCATCCCGGTGTTGGCGTCCGGCATAGCGGAACGAGTTACGGATCAGGTGGATCACGCATTGCTGCACGATGGTGTGTTCCCAGGTCGTGGTGATCGCTTCGGGTAGGCCCTTGAGCCCGTCGCAAACCGCGATCAGCACATCGGTCACGCCGCGGTTCTTGAGCTCGGAGAAGACCTGCAGCCAGAACCGTGCCCCTTCACCACCATCGTCGCCGGCCCAGATACCGAGGATGTCTCGTTCACCGCTGGTGGTCACCCCGACGACGACATAGAACGGCTTGTTCACGACCTGGCCGCCACGAACCTTGATCACCAGGGCGTCGACGAAGATCACCGGATAGATCGAATCGAGCGGCCGTGACGACCACTCGGCCATCTGGTCGACGACCTTGTCGGTGATCTTGGAGATCGTCTCCTTGGAGACCTTGGCCCCATAGACCTCGTCGAAGTGCGCGGCGACCTCGCCGGTGGTGAGCCCGCGGGCGGTCAACGACAGCACGATCTCGTCGATACCGTCCAACCGCCGCTGCCGCTTACGCACGATCTTCGGGTCGAAAGACGCGTCAGTGTCGCGGGGCACGTCGATCTCGACCGGGCCGATCTCGGTCAGCACCGTCTTCGACCTGGTCCCGTTGCGGGAGTTCCCGCTGTTGCGACCCATCGGGTCATGGCGTTCATAGCCGAGATGGTCATCCATCTCGGCCTCTAACGCCGTCTCCAGCACGTTCTTCGTCAGCCGGTTCAACAGCCCGTCCGGGCAGACCAGATCGACGCCCTGTTCCTTGGCCTGCGCCAACAGCTGCTCAGCCAACTGCCGCTGATCGATGCTCTCTCCGCTCACAGGATCGAGCATCTCTTCCGAGCCAACCTCACGATCGCTCGGATCAGTCATGGTCATTGGTCATGTCCTCTCGGTCAGACCAAGACCAGATCCACCGTTACCCGGACAGTCCCCAGATCAGACCCGATTCGTGGCCCAAGTCAGGTCCCCGGTGTGCTGGAGCGCTATCAGCGGCGCACGGTGCGATTGATCGAGCAACTACGCGGCGTCGTCAGAGAGCTTGCGGGCCGCGCGTCGGCTCGGTTGCTACCCGTGATGGGAATCGCTGCGGGCAAGGACACTGCGGTGCGTGCGTTGTTGGGTATCGCCTTGCCCGAGCGGACGGTGCCGCGGGTGCTGGGGATCGATGACTTCGCTCTGCGTCGCGGCCGCCAGTACGCCACGGTGTTGATCGACGCCGACAGCGGCGTCCGCATCGACGTGCTGCCCGGCCGTGGCGCGAGCGTGGTCGCCGACTGGCTACGTGGCCATCCCGGCGTCGAGATCGTGTGCCGCGACGGGTCGAACACCTACGCCCAAGCCGTCCGCGATGCCGACCCGGCCGTGCAGCAGGTCGCGGACCGGTGGCATCTGTGGCACGGCCTGGCTGAAGCAGCGGCCAAAGAGGTGGCGGCCCACTCTGCCTGCTGGGCCGGGGCAACCGGCGTCCAGGACGGGCCGCTGGCTCGCACCAACATCGAGCGCTGGCATCAGGTGCATGACCTACTCAAGCAAGGTCACGGACTGTTGGAGTGCACCCGGCGGCTGAATCTGTCTCTGAACACTGTCAAGCGCTATGCCTGTGCGACTGCGGTAGACCGGCTTCGCCCGGGCGCTTCGGCTTGGGTCTTCTGTCGGAGTCTTCCATAGGGTGTCTGTCCGTTGAGGCTGCCGTGGGGGCGGTCGTAGTTGTAGTAGTCCTGCCATTCTTTGAGGCGGGCGTTGAAGACGTTGACGTCGTCGATGACGATGCCGTCGAGCAGGCGGTAGAACTCGTCGGCGTCGATCCGGTGAGACCGCTCCACTTTGCCGTTCAGTCGTGGCGTGCGGGGCTTGATGTAGACGTGCCCGATGCCCTTGTCGAGCACGTGCCAGTGGAACTGGGTGCCGAACTCGGTGCCGAACTCGGTGCCGTTGTCCGTCTGGATCTTCTCTACAGCGAACGGCAGCTGGGACAGCACGTAGTCCAGGAACTGGATCGCGGTCTTCTGGTTGAGCGTGGGGTAGATCTTCAGGATCCGCAGCCGGGTGCAGTCGTCGATCGCGGTGAACTAGTAGAACTTGCCGCGCCGCCCGACCGGCTTGAGCGAGACGCCGGTCTTGCTGACCTTGGGCAGGGGTTCGACGAACTTGACGTCGATCTGCACCTGATGTCCCGGGCGTTGCTTCTCGTAGCGCTTCCATCGGCGATCGTGGCGCTGATATCGCTGCGATGTGGGCAGCCGGCCCATGCCCAAGTGGCACAGGATTCGCCACACGGTCGAGCGGCTGATGGTGACGTCGTGGTAACGCTGCAGGTACATCGCGATCTTCTCCGGCCCGAAGTGGTAGTTGCGCCGCAGGTGGATGATCTTGTCCACCACGTCGGCGCGGGTGGCGTTCGGGCTGGTCCGCGGCCGCTTCGACCGATCTCGTAGCCCGTCGACGCCGTCGGCCTCGTACCGGCGCAGCCACTTGTAGTACGTCGGCAGGCTGATGCCGTAGTAGCGGCACGTCATCGCGACGTTGCCGGACACTTCCTCCGCATGACGAAGGACCGCGAGGCGCCGACGCACCTCGCGGTCCAACACGGGCTCACTCACCCGGATCCCTATGATCAACAAGCCCAGGTGTCAACCATCTCCCGCAGTTTAGACCGACACGCCCGTTCGTGGTCAAAGCCATCGCCGTCGGTCCATCCACAGTGGATCTGTCTGCAGCGCTGGATGGTGGGTTGTGCCTCGTGCGCATCCCCAAGGGCAGCTTGGGTGAAGACACCACTCGGCTGTTGGGCTCGCTGATCGTGGCGCGCGTGTGGCAGGCCACCACCGCGCGGGCCGCGTTGGCGCAGCGGCAGCGCAGGGACGCCTCGTTGTATGTGGATGAGGCGCACAACTTCCTCAATCTGCCCTACGCCATGGAAGACATGTTGGCCGAGGCGCGGGGCTGCCGGCTGTCGATGACGCTGGCGCACCAGCACCTCGGGCAGCTCGGGAAAGACTTGAAGGAAGGGATCTCCACCAACGCGCGCAGCAAGATCCTCTTCAATGCCTCGCCCGAGGATGCCCGCGAGCTGGCGCGGCACACCGCGCCCCGAATCGGCGAACACGATCTGGCGCACCTCGGTGTGTTCCATGCGGCAGTCCGCCTCGTGGTGGGCGGCGAGGAAACCCAGCCGTTCACCGTGACCACCGAACCGTTGCCCCCTGCGATCCGCGGTCGAGCCCGGCTCGTGCGCAAGACCGCTGCGCGCCATACCCGGCCGTTGTCCGCCTCGGCCGAGGGCCGCGACGCGTCCGGGCCGGACGACACCGGGACCGATCCCCGCCGCGCCACCTGATTCCCGCTACCCCAGCGGAGCGGGCCGCACCGACCAGATGGGTACAGCCCGCCCCGCTGCTCTCGTTTTCCTGCACACGGTCCGCAAAGGAGATTGCGTGTTCGACCCCACGTCTGCCCAGAGGGACTTGCGTGCCCGGGTGCCCGCCCGTACGAGCGCGCGGGTCGCGGCCACGGCCGATCACCTGGCCACCGTTGCCGCGCACCTCACCGCGCGGGATCGGTGGCTGGCGCGGATGCTCGCCGAACACCGCACGCTGACCTCCACCCAGATCACCCAAATCGCCTTCCCGAGCCGGCGCGCAGCCAACCAGCGGCTGCACAAACTGCACCAGTGGCGGGTGCTCGACCGGTTCCAGCCCTACATCGGGCGCGGCCGGGCACCGATGTTCTACGTCCTAGACACCGCTGGCGCTCACCTGCTGGCGCACGAGGACGGCCTTGATCCCCGCGACCTGGGGTCCCGCCCGCAACGCCAAACAGCCGGCGCGCAGGATGTCCTCGGTGCGCGGCCCCACGCTGAGGAGAACACCCGGGAGAACACGGACACGAGGTTATCGACCGCCGCTTCCTTCGACCCCTCCAAGGGATTCAGGCAGGGTGTCGGTCCGGGCGAGTCGGCGTCGAAGAGCACCACCTTCTCGGCGGCGTGCTCCGGCAGGCGCTGCAGCACATCGGTGATCAGGTCGCCCTTGGGGTCGATGACCACCCCACCCCGGCCGTGCTCGGCATCGGCCAGGATCATCCGCGTCAGCATGGTGGATTTCCCGCTGCCGGTGGCGCCGAGCACGTGCACGTGGTGCCGGGCGTCGGAGACCTGGAGCCCGACCGGGCGGGTGTGCCCGGTATCGGAAACCCCGATGGGCCGGATCAGCTCACCCTCGGTGGGCGTATTCGGCGGGGTGGCACGGCCTTTGCTCTCGCTCGCGCGAGGCCGGGCAGAGCCTCGTCGGTGGGCAGGTGCGCCAGCGCGGCCAGCTCCGGCACCGACAGCAGGTCGCCGCGCCGCAACCGCCGCCGCGCCATGGCCGTCAGCGGGTTGCGCAGCCGGCGGCGCTGGTAGTGGTTGTGCTCGGTGTAGCCGGAAAACGCACTCGCGATCGCATGTGCCCGGCCCCGCAACTGGTCGCGCACCCGTGTGATCTGTTCGGGCGGCGTCTCGGCGGGCACGGTCGTGGCAACTGCGTACCGAATCACGGTCTCCCACTGCGAGCCGCGCTGCTTGCCGACGATGGCGCGGTTCTGCGCCTGGTACTCCAACGACGTTTGCGGGTCGAGCTTCGGCTCACCGGCGCGGCTCACCGCCGTCGGCGTGGGACCCGGCGTGATCGCGTCCAGGAGTCGGCCCACCGGCCGGGTGGAGCGCCCGGCGTGCAGGTGCCGCGCGGCGCGCCTGCTTGACCCGCCGACCAGTCACTGGTCGCGCGAGCACCTGCACACACGCCCCGTCATACACGCCCAGACCGACCGGAGCACCGAGCAGCGCCCGGATAGGGTCCACGTCGAAATCGCTGCGGATCGGCAGGGCTTCCGAGCGAGCCAGCCGCAGTACACCCCCGGTGACCAGTCGGCGCCGGCCACCGTCGGCCCTGGTGGGCAGCGGAGCCGCTGCCGGCTCGGTGGTGGTGTGCGATCCGGGCCAGGCCGCTTCGACGGCACGCTCGACCATGCCCGGCGGTACTGTGCCCGGCACCCACAGCCGGATCTGTACGCCGTCGTGGCCGAACACGTACTCCCATGCCAGATGGGGCTGCCCCTGCGCGAGCCGAGTCCACATGGGACGCAGAAGTCCGACGAGGTTCGACCATACTGCTGGCGCGCCCTCCGGGTCGACCGTGGGCGGGGCCAGGATCGTCACGATGCGAGCGTTGTCGTGCAGGGCGTCCTGGCAACGGTTGGACCACCAGCGTCGCAGCGCCCACAGCGCCGTAATGGTGATCAGCAGTGCGAGTGCGGCGATCGGACCCCAGGCCTGCATCCAAGACCAGGCCGTAGTGAGCAGCGCACGGATCGTGCCCCAGGGATCGGTGAGCAGCCCGCCGAGCGGGCTGTCCACGGGCGAACTGAGCGGAAACACAAGTAATAACCTCCCGATATGAGGAACTGAAGGCGGGACAGCGAGCCGCGAGCTAGGCGGCGTGCGTGTCGGTCCGGCGGCCGTCGCGGCGGCGCAATGACGGCGCGCTGGTGATCGAACGGACGCGGCCGGTGCCCCGGCGGGCCTCGCGCTCGGCGTCGACTTCGGCCTGCCACTGCGAGAACCGACGACCCTGCAAGCGCCGCAGGAAATGGGGAATGCGGTTTGATGGCACGCCCACCAAGCGAGGACCTAGCACCGCCAGCAGGTCGGACGCTTCTTGCGAGGACCATCCGGCTTCGGCGATGGCCTGCTCGTCCGCGAACACATCGGCCACCCGGTCCGTCGCGGCGTCGATCCGGCCGTCTTGCGTGCCGCCGTAGGAGTAGACCCATAAGAAGTTCTCGGGCGGGTCCGGCTCGACGAGTCGCCGGAAGCGGTGGATCTCCTTGGTATAGGCGTAAAAGGTCACGTCAGGAGCAGAGCGCATGATGCGCAGCCAGCTGCGGGTGTAGTCGTCGGAAAAGAAGTCGCCCGAGTCGTGCACCCGCACGAACCGGCCGCGGAACTTCGGTGCGGCCAGTTCGGCGAGCATCGCCTGCTCCCACCCGGCCGGATCGTCCAGCACGAATATCAGGTTCGCCTGGTGCTTGGCGCGCACAGTCGGCCACAAGTAGGTTCCGTGTCGGGCGTAGCAGACGTGGCGGCAGATTCCTGCTGACGGGCAGGTGTTGTAGGTGCGGCCGTCAGGCAACCGGCCAGCCCAGGCGGGCAACGTCGTCACAGCGCGGCCACCGCAATGCTGACCGCAGGCGCTTCGCTGGCCGAGATCGGCCAGGTGCTGCGTCATCGTGATCCGATCACGACCACGCTCTACACGAAGGTCGACGTGGCGGCCCTGCGTCCGGTCGCCCGTCACTGGCCTGCTTCGGACGGTACGGCATGAGCGCATTGCGTCCAGCCCTCGCCGACTATCTGGGTGTCCGCCGCGGACTCGGTTTCCGGCTAGATCGGGCGGAGAAGCTGCTCGGCCAGTTCGTCGCCCGCTTCGCGGCTCGTTTGACAGACCCGCTCCGAGGTAGTGGCGCTGGCCGGCCGCACGGCTCCCCCTTTTCCTCCTGAGTATTTCAGCGTACGGTGAACTCTACCGCTGGGTACAGGGTGATCGTGATGCTCGGTTCGGCCACCAGGGTGGAGGTGGGTGAAATTGAGGTACCGGGATCCGTACGGGCTGGCATGGCAACAGCTGGGCAACGCGCTGTGGGATGTGTTGGCAGTCGCGTGGTGGATGCTGGTGGCTGCCAGCGTCGCGTTCGGTGCATGCTGGTGCATGGGGCAGTTCATGTATATGGAGTGGGTTCGCGAACATCCTCCGCCCCGCCTCCGGTTCTTTGCCGAACGCAGGCTGCGTCAGGACATCGCCCGCGGGTTGGGCGATCTTGAGGACTACCTGCGCAAATGCGATCCAGTACACCTTGACGACCGGCCAGCTCGGGCCGGACGGTCCCGAACTTGGAGGGGGTGGTGCCGACCTTGAAACAGACTCCGATGGCCCGGACGCCTCCTGAGTCTACGGTTCGCAGTTCGATCTCTGACTGCAGCCCCAACACCGGCCGCTGGGGGCCGACGAGTTCGAACCTGTGCCCGGCGGGACGTCGGTGCCAACCACGGCTCGGTGGCGGCCAAACGGATCGGGGGCGGCTGGAGCGTCCGGGCTGTGAGGCGACATCGACGCCGGGCCGAGTCCTGTGAGGAACGTGTCAGTGGCCCGCAGGCTGCAGCGGCTGCGGGCAGCATCCCCGCAGGTCGTACCGGGTGGGCCTGGCTGGATGGGTGATGGTGAGCAGATGATGGCGAGCCGCTGGCAGGACGAGGGCGAGGGGCTGCTCCGGGTGGTGGAGCGCATCGCCCTGATCCTGAACGAGGCGGGGTCCCACGGATGTCGGCCAGGGTGTTCGCCTACATGCTCGCCGACGACGCCGAACGCTACACCTCCGCCGCGCTCGCGGAAGGGCTTCGGGTCAGTCCGGCCGCGATCTCGGGGGCGGTGCGCCATCTCACCGCGACGCGGATGGTGGTCAAGGAACGCCAACCCGGGAAGAGGGCGGAGCTCTACCGGGTCTGTGACGGCAACGTCTGGGGCATGGTCGTGGCCCCTGGATCCCGGTTCTCAAGCAGTGGCAGTCCACGCTGGAGAGCGCCACGGTCGAGCTCGGCGCTCCCGGCGGTGAAGGCCACCGATTAGCCGAGGCGACGACGTTCATCGCGTTCCTGCGCAACGAGCTGGAGGGAATGCTGGAGCGCTGGTCTGATCACCGGCTGGATCCTCGGTGACCGAGACACCGGCGGTGATGGTCGACCGCGTTCGGCCGTGCGGGCAGACGGGGTCGACGTGGTGGGGCTGCTGAACGTGCCCCCGGTGGTTCGGCTCCGGATGCTTCCGGGGGGCTCGTTCAGTCGCGGACCTCGATGTGGTGTCGGTCGGTGGCCTCGGCCTGCTGGTTGAGCATGGTCAGCAGCTTGTCGCCCTCGACGTCAAGGTCCGGCAGCAGGCGGTCGAGCCAGCGGGGCAGCCACCATGCTCGTTCGCCGAAGAGGGCCATGAGCGCCGGGACGAGGGTCAGCCGGACGACGAAAGCGTCGATGAGGATGCCAGCGGCGAGAGCGAAGCCGATCTGCTTGATCATGATGTCGTGGCTGAAGATGAAGCCGGAGAACACCGCGACCATGATGATGGCGGCCGCGACGACGACCCGGCTGGCCTGGTCGAACCCATGGACGACGCTGTGTCGGGCCGGCTGGCCGTGGATGTGTGCCTCGCGCATCGAGGAGACCAGGAAGACCTCGTAGTCCATGGCGAGTCCGTAGAGGATGCCGGTCACGATGATCGGCATGAAGCTCATGAGTGGGCCGCCGGTGTCGAACCCGAAGAGGCCGCTGAGCCAGCCCCACTGGAAGACGGCGGTGGTGGCACCGAAGGTGGCCAGGATGCTGAGCAGGAAGCCGGCTGTGGCCTTGATCGGGACGACCACGGAGCGGAAGACGAGCATCAGGATCAGGACGGAGAGGACGATGATGATGCCGAGGTAGAGCGGAAGGACATCGGCGAGTTTGTCGGACATGTCGATGCCGATGGCGGTGAACCCGGTCACGCCCAGCCGCACCTGGTTGCTCTGGGCGATCGCGTTGCTGGGCTCGCGCAGCGACTTCACAAGATCGCTGGTGGCCTCGTCGCTGGGGCCGGAGGTGGGGATGACGCTGAACACGGCCAGGTCGCCGGCCTCGTTGACGCCGACGGGTGCGGCCAGCACGATGTCGTCTCGGTGTTGGAACTCGTCGGCCAGTTTCGCGGTCAGCTCGGGTGTGACGCGGCCTGCGGTGCCGGTGGGCTCCGCGGTGACCAGGAGCGGGCCGTTGAATCCCTCACCGAAGCCTTGGGAGACCGCCTCGTAGCTCTGTCGGGCGGCGGTGTCCTGGTTCGCGGTCGCACCAGTTGGGATGCCCAGGTTCATGCTGGCCGCGGGGATCGCCATCACGCCCAGGATCGCGACCACGCCGCCGATGACGGGCCACCGGAACCTGATGACACCCTTGACCCAGTGGTCAGCGACGCTGTGGGACTCCGCGTCCGCCTTGGCGTAGCGTCGGGCTCGGGCCTTGTCCGAGCAGATCCGCTCCCCGACCAGCCCTAACAGCGCGGGCAGCAGGGTCAGGGCGATGAGCACGGCCAGGGCCACCGTGGACGCCGCGACCAGGGCCATCGTGGAGAGCATCGCGATGTCGATGACGGTCAGCGCGGTCAGCGCGATGAGGACGGTCAGGCCGGCGAAGAAGACCGCGCTGCCTGCGGTGCCGACAGCTCTGCCTGCTGCCTCCTGTGCGGTGAGTCCCTGATCGAGAATCAGCCGTCGCTGCCGGTTGACAACGAATAGGGCGTAGTCGATGCCGACGGCGAGGCCGACCATGAGACCGAGCACGGGCGTGGCGGAGTTCATCTCGACGGCCGTGGAGAGCGCGTACGCGCCGCCCACGCCGATGCCGATGCCGACCAGCGCGGTGATCAGGGGCAGGCCGGCCGCGATCAGCGAGCCCAGGGTGAGCACCAGCACCAGGGCGGCGACGGCGAGACCGATCACTTCGCCAACACCGACCGGGATCTCGATGGCCTTGAGCGAGTCGCTCGGGAGAACGGTGATCCCCGTACCCTGCTCGGCACGCTCCACCACCTCGACCACCGAGCTGACGTCCTCAGGTGTCAATGAGGTGGAGGCGACCGTAAACTGGAACTGGAACAGCGCGACCTGCCCGTCCGAGGACACGAGCACGCCGGGCACCGGTGCCCCGTCCACCAGCAGCGGCTGGTAGGGAGGCGCCTGCCCGTGGTCCGGCCCGGCTGGCGGAGTGCCCGGTGCCTTCTCCTCGGGCGTGCCTGGGGTGCCCTCCTCCGAGGTACCCGTGGCGAGGTCAAGGGGATTGACGACCTTGTCGAGGTCATAGACGTCGCTGACGGTGCCGCTGATCACCGCGAGTCGCTCCGCCGTGTCGAGGCGCTCACCGTCGGGCGCGGTGAAGACCACACTGGCCTGCCCTCCCGAGGCGGCGGGGAGCTCATCGGCTACGCGGTCGAGCACAGTCTGGGCCTCGGTGCCCTCGATCTTCATCTCCGAGCTGACGCTCACCCCGTTGATGGCGACCGCACCGACGACCACTGCGAGGGCGGCGAGCCAGCCCGCAATGAACAGCCACGGCCTGCCGAACGCCGTTCGTCCGAGCCGGTACAAGAAAGTGGACATGAGGGACTGGTGCTCCTTGAGGGCAAAGAGGGGCGGTGTCTAGAAGGTCTAGAAGCCGTGGCGCAGGTAGTCGAAAGTGATGTCGAGGAACGAGCTGTAGTCCATCGACGCGGGGCTGGGGTCGTACTCGCCGCCGAGGTCCACATCAAGGGTTCCCTCTAGAGCGGCCATCACGGCGCCGTACACGGCACCGAACAACAGCGGCACGTAGACGGTGGGGTACCGGTCCCCCGCCACCGAGCCCAAGAGTTCCTGCGCGGTATGGCGCATGCGTTGCTGAACGCCCAGCACGTGGGGCTCCAGGGTCGGGTACCGCCGCGCCATCGCCATCAGCTCGCGCATCCTCACCAACGCGTCCGTGGTGAACTGCGTCTTCATCACAGCCAACAGGACGTCGAGCAGCGGCAGGTCAGCGGGAAGGCCGGCCAGGATCGCGCTGGCGTCGTCGACACCACCGAACGCGACCGAAGCGACCGCCTCCTCCTTGCAGGAGAAGTGGTTGCCGAAGGTCCGCCGCGAGTACCCCGCCCGCTCCACCACGTCCGCGGTGACAAACCCCGACAAGCCGCGCTCACGGGTCAGCTCGAACGCCGCCTTGGCCAGCGCCTCTCTCGTCGCCTCGCGCTTGAGGTCCCGCAACCCACGATCCACGCCCTCAGTATGCCCACCTCTGCCCAATGAGCAAAATTGCCCAATGTGCACATCGATGCTGGCCTCGGCGCAGTTGCTCCCAGGCAGCCGTCCGGCGACGGCGGGCCGCTGGCGTGACGGCACGACGGGCTTCGCAGCGGACGGCGAGGTCGGAGGCCCCCTGAGAATCGGAGGTGCCACTCGTCGCGGCATCCGGCTCAAGCAAGCCGCTGAGGCGCGTGGGGTTGAGGTGCTCGTTTCCTGCGCCTGCAGGATCCGTGGACGAGGCGGGTTTGAGTGCCGTCCGGCCTGCTGGGTTTCCCGTGGTGGACGAGGTAGTCGCTTGAACGCCCTGCGGGTGACAGGCAGCCACCATCGTTGCCATTCGTGTGCGGAATGTGGCCCGACTTGGGCCACGAAACCGGTCTGATAGTTGGCACGGTCTTCGACCTGGTCGGCGCCGGGCACACACCAGCGCGCCGCGCTCGCGATATCGCAGATTCCGGGCCCCGCCCTGGCTCGCCACGCTGTCGGCCTCGACAATCTGACCTCGGCAAGCCAGGACGATCTGGTGGCCGTGCTTCTCCCGGCCTCGCCCCGGCTCTGGCCACGCGAGAATGGCGGGCTGGTGCGCTCGCTGTCCCTCCACCGGTTATGGTTGGTACATGCAACCGCTTGGGTCGAAGGCCGACCTGGTCTCGGTGGAGTCCATCGAGCAGGAGCTGACTTTGTTGGTGCGGCGCGCCCAGAAGGTGCATCTGCGCGGGGGCCCGACCGAGCAGGTCGTGGAGAGGGCCGCCTACGGCATCCTTGCGTGGCTCCATGACACCGGCCCACTGCGGCCCAGTGCGCTGGCAGCACACTTCCACCTGGACGCCTCGACGATCAGCCGGCAGGTCGCCTCCCTGGAGCAGGCCGGCCTGATCACGCGGGAAGCCGACACCGAGGACCGACGCGCCTTCCGACTGCGACTCACCGAGCGCGGCCGAGACGTCCTGACCACGACCCGGGCGGAACGACGCGGTGTCGTCCGGAAGCTGCTGCAGTCGTGGTCGCCCGAGGACCTGGCGAACTTCGCTTCCCTGCTCGCCGCGTTCAACGCCGGCCTCGACAAGCATCTGGCCTCGGACCCGAACAGCACAGAACGGAGCCAGCGATGAGCACGCCGTCTTCCCCCGAAGCCGGTGCCCCTGGGGCACCCGGCGAACAGGTGATGCCGGGGCTGACGCACCGGCAGATCCTCACCGTCCTGGTGGGGCTCATGATGGGGATGCTGGTCGCCGCCCTGTCCCAGACGATCGTGGCCACGGCGCTGCCCACCATCGTCGGTGAGCTCGGCGGCCAGGACCAGCTGGCCTGGGTCGTCTCGGCCACCTTGTTGACCTCGACCGCCTCCACACCGATCTGGGGCAAGCTGTCGGACCTGTACGGCCGCAAGATCATGTTCCAGTCCGCGATCGGGATCTTCCTGGTCTCCTCCCTGGCCTCGGGGTTCGCCCAGAACATGGGGCAACTCGTCGGATTCCGGGCCGTGATGGGAATCGGCGTTGGTGGGCTGATGGCACTGTCCCAGGCGATCATCGGCGACGTCGTCAGCCCCCGCGAACGCGGCCGCTACCAGGGCTACATCGGCTCGGTCTTCGGCCTGGCCACCGTCGCCGGGCCACTGCTCGGTGGCTTCCTGGTCGAGCACCTCTCGTGGCGGTGGACCTTCTGGGTCGGAATCCCCATCGGCATCGCGGCCCTGGCGGTGACCGAACGTGTGCTGAAGCTGCCGTTCCCGCGCCGCAGGCATGCCATCGACTGGTTGGGGGCCTTCTTCATCGTCGCCGGGATCAGCGCCCTGCTGTTGATGCTCTCGCTCGGCGGCAAGGAGTTCGCCTGGAACTCGGGCTGGACCTACGGGCTGACCGCGGTGGCGGTGCTCATGCTCGCGCTCACCGTCTGGCAGGAGCGCCGGGCGGTCGAACCGATCATGCCCCCGCGACTGTTCGCCAACCACACCTTCGTCATCACCAGCCTGGCCGGTTTCGCGGTCGGGGTCGCCATGTTCGGCGCCATCATCTTCCTCCCGCAGTACCTGCAGATCGTCAAAGGCGAGTCACCCACCGCATCCGGCCTGCTGACGCTTCCCCTGATGGTCGGCCTGCTGGCCACGTCCATCGCCTCCGGACGCATGATCACCCACACCGGCCGCTACAAGATCTACCCCGTCGTCGGCCTGTTGGTCGCCGTCCTGGGGCTGACGCTGATGAGCCGGATGTCGGTGGACACCTCGCTGTGGCTGGCCGGGGTGTTCATGTTCATCACCGGCGCAGGCATCGGCATGGTGATGCAGGTCCTCGTGCTGGCGACCCAGAACGCCGTGCCCCACGCCGACCTCGGCGTCGCGACCTCCGGAGCCACCTTCTTCCGCTCCCTCGGCGGCGCGATGGGAGTCGCAGTCTTCGGCGCACTGCTCACCCACCGCCTCCGCGACACCATCCCCGCGCAGCTCAAGGCGGCCGGGGTCACCGCCGACCAGATGCCCGCCGGGACTGCCACCCAGGGCAGCCCCGAACAGATCGCGGCGCTGCCCGAGCCCATCCATCTCGCAGTCACCACCGGGTTCGCCGAGGCGCTGCAAACCACCTTCCTCGCCGCCGTACCGTTCGCGCTGCTCGGGTTCGTCACCCTGCTCTTCCTACGCGAAACCCCGCTGCGACAGACCCACGGACACACCTCCGCCGAGGACCTCGCCACCGCATTCGAAACCTCGGTCGACCCCGACGCGCATCTCACCGACCACGAGAACCGGCCCGGATCGGGCGAAGTCTCCAGGAAGGTTGGTCAGCCGGGTGACTGATGGACGGCCTCCGAGGGTCTGTCAAACAAATTTCGGACGGCGCCCCAGCCGCGGTCCTGCCGAGAGGCTGCGCTGGGAGCCGTGCTCAAGGGTGCTGGTGGGCGCGTCGGAAGTGGCTCGGTGAGGAGCCGGTCCATGCTTTGAAGGCGTGCGAGAAGTTGGTGACGTCGCTGTAGCCGAGTTCGGCGGCGACCTCACTGACCGACGTGGATCGGTCGAGCAGCCGTATCCGGGCACGGTCGAGCAGGGACTTCTGGAGGAGTTCGCGGAAGCTGGTTCCCTCCGCGGCGAGGCGGCGTTTCAGGGTGCTCGAGGAGATCGAGAACTCATCCGCGACTGACTGGATCGTCTTCACCCCTGGCCTGTCGTCCAACAGCTCCCGCACTCTGCGGGTGAAGTCCTGGGGGCCAGCCCGACGTTCGAGCGCCTGCTGGAGGTCAGTTATGGCGACTTCGTAGGCGAGTGGGTCGGGGAAGCGGCAGGCCGTGTGCAGCGTCCGTGCAGGGATATGCAGGTAGGACAAGGGGGCGTCGAAGACGAGCCGACCCCCTGGCCATGCCTCTCGAGACAGGACGCTCGGCTCCGGCCAGCGACTATGCATGGTCACCTCCGACGTGTCGCCGACCAGCAGGTCGATCAACCGCATGAGGGCCAGGCCGCAGTAGGTGACGACTAGACAGTCCAGGTCGGGTTCTCCTGCGTTCCCGGACAGCCGAATCGTCAGGTCCTCCGGCTGGCGATCGAACTGGGTGGTGACGGCCTTGGTGATAACCGGAAGATAGGTCAGCAGCTGCACGACCTCGGCGACGGTTCCTGCGCTGACCAGCGGCACGCTCATCGGCCCGAAGGACGTGAGCTGGGCCTGTTCCGCGCAGGCGATCCCCAGCCGGGTCGCCTGCTCGGCGTCGAGTTCGGGATAGACCTCGCGAAACCACCGCAGCGGTGCTTGCGCTTGGGTCTGAATCAGAGTCAGCTCGCCGGTTCCCTCGCGCGCCATGATGGCGCGGAACTCCTCCACGGCGTTCTGATCGATCGCTGAACTGCTCAGCAGTTGCACGAACACAAGAGATGGGACGCCTGGCTCGTCTCTCCACATGGCGATCCTCACGTGATCCGAACTCACAACAGGATGGCGCGGCTTCGACATGGCCTTGTCGGACGCCGACGACAATCATGAAGGAAGTGTCCGTCTTGTGGTCAAGAGTGGGGTAGTTGTCGATGGCAGTCGTTACTTTCGTGTCGCACGACGGGGAGAAGCACGAGGCGCCCCTCGAGGAGGGCTGCTCGCTGATGCAAGTCGCGACGAACAACGCCATTCCGGGCATCGATGGCGACTGCGGCGGAGAGGCCGCCTGCGGCACCTGCCACGTGATCGTGGATCCTGCCTGGGCCGACAAGGTCGGCCCGTCCGGTCCGGTGGAAGAGGAGATGCTGTCGATGAACCCCGAGCGACAGGCGACGTCTCGGCTGTCCTGCCAGATCAAGGCCTCCGAGTCATGGGATGGCCTGACCGTGCAACTGCCCGAATTCCAGATGTAGCAGGAGGTGTCGACGAGATGAAGATCCCTGAAGCAGTCAAGAGGAAGGTCGAGGCCGCCATCCCGCTGGATCGACAGGTCCAGGCCGCACACCTCTACGACAAGGGCCGACGCTGGCTGACCCGCACGAACGGGCAGAAGATGTTCGTCGAACGCCCGATCCCGCCGGTCGAAGAAGTCGCGCTCGAAGACATCGACCTCAGCAACCCGTTCCTCTACCGGCAGGGGCGCTGGGCCTCCTACTTCAAGCGCCTACGCGACGAGGCCCCGGTCCACTACCAGCCTCACAGTCCCTTCGGACCGTTCTGGTCGGTCACGCGTCACGCCGACATCATTGCGGTGGACAAGAACCACGAGGTCTTCTCCGCGGAACCTCTCATTGTCATCGGGGCGCCGCCGCGGTTCATGGACATCGCGATGTTTATTGCCATGGACCCGCCCAAGCACGACGTTCAGCGCCGCGCCGTCCAAGGGGTGGTGGCTCCGAAGAACCTCCGCGAGATGGAGGGCCTCATTCGCGAGCGCGTCAGGGACGTCCTGGACAACCTGCCCGTCAACGAACCCTTCGACTGGGTGAGCACCGTGTCGATCGAGCTCACCGCCCGCATGTTGGCGACGCTACTGGACTTCCCCTTCGAGCAGCGGCACAAGCTCGTCGAGTGGTCAAACCTGGCCACCTCGATGGAGCAGGCCAACGGAGGCCCCTCCGACAACGACGAGCTGTTCCGCGGCATGGTGGGCATGGCGCGTGGACTCAGCACATTGTGGCATGACAAGGCCGCCCGCCTCGCGGCCGGTGAAGAGCCCGGGTTCGACCTCATCACCATGCTGCAGAGTAATGAGAGCACCAAGGATCTGATCAAGCGTCCCATGGAGTTCGCCGGCAACCTGATCCTGCTCATCGTCGGGGGCAACGACACAACGCGCAACTCGATGAGTGGTGGCGTTCTCGCGCTGAACCAGTTCCCCGACCAGTTCGAGAAGCTCAAGGCCAATCCGGACCTGATCCCGAACATGGTCTCAGAGATCATCCGCTGGCAGACTCCGCTTGCCTACATGCGCCGGATCGCCAAGACCGACACCGTGCTCAACGGCCAGTTCATCCGTAAGGGTGATAAGGTGGTGATGTGGTATGCGTCCGGCAACCGCGATGAGACTGTGTTCGAGCGACCGGACGAGTTGATCATCGACCGGCCCAACGCCCGCAACCACATCGCTTTCGGGTTCGGCGTGCACCGGTGCATGGGCAACCGGTTGGCCGAGCTGCAGCTGCGGATCCTCTGGGAGGAGATCCTCCCGCGCTTCGAGAGGATCGACGTAGTCGGGGAGCCGGAATACGTCCAGTCCAACTTCGTTCGGGGCATCAGCAAGCTGATGGTCGAGCTCACCCCCAAGGGCGCCGGATGAGCTCAGCGCGCGCGGTGGTGGTGGGTGCCAGTCATGCCGGGGCGCAGCTGGTCACCAGCCTCCGCCAGGAGGGCTGGTCCGGTGAGATCGTGCTGGTCGGTGACGAGTCGGTGCTGCCCTACCAGCGACCTCCTCTGTCGAAGGCTTACCTCGCTGGCAAGTGCTCGCTGACGGAGTTGGCCATTCGCTCCCAGGACTTCTACCTCAAGCAGGGCATCGAGTGCCTGGACGCCTGCGTGGAGGAGATCGATCGTTCGGCTCGCCAGGTCCTGCTCAGCACGGGGGACAGACTGTCCTATGACGCCCTGGCTCTCTGCACCGGCGCACGCCCACGACGCCTGCGCGCCGCCGGCACCCAGCTCGACGGGGTGCACTACCTACGTCGGTCATCTGATGTGCAGCGGATCCGCGAGGACGCCATCCCCGGACGGCGTGCCGTCATCGTCGGTGGTGGCTACATCGGCCTGGAGACCGCCGCGTCGTTGCGCGCGCTGGGTCTTGACGTCACCGTGCTGGAGGCCGCAGACCGTGTCCTCGAGCGGGTGACCGCTCCTGAGGTGTCGGCATTCTTCACGCGCGTCCACCAACATGAGGGAGTCGACGTGCGGACGAGCGCATCGGTCGAGGCCCTGGTCGGCGACCACCGCGTCCGCGAGGCGGTCCTGGCGAGCGGCGAGCTTATGGCAGCCGATCTCGTGATCATCGGGGTCGGTATCGAACCGACCACGGAACTGGCCGAGGCAGCCGGCCTGGCGGTGGACGACGGGATCTTGATCGACGCGCACGCGCGCAGCAGTGATCCCACCATTGTGGCCGCCGGGGACTGCGCCTCGCAGGACATGCCACGCTACGGCCGACGGATCCGCCTGGAGTCGGTGCCGAGCGCGGTGGAGCAGGCGAAGGTGGCAGCGGCGACCATCTGTGGAACGGACAAGGAGGTCACGGCGCTCCCGTGGTTCTGGTCGGATCAGTATGACCTCAAGCTCCAGATCGCGGGACTCAACACGGGCTATGACGACATCGTCCTGAGCGGTGACCCGACCGCCGACCGCGATTTCACCTGCTACTACCTCCGGAAGGGCGAGCTGATAGCCGCTGACTGTGTCAACCGTCCCCGGGACTTCATGACCACCAAGCGCATGCTCGGCCAGGGGACCGCAGTCGATATGGCCGCCCTGACAGCAGAGGTTGCGGTGTGACGAAGGGGGCCGACCGCTGACCGTGGTCACCACCGAGGCACCGCCCAGTGCGGCGAACAAGGATGACTTGGATGTCGACAGCGTGGACGGCGATGGGGCTTCTGTCTAACATCCTGGGCGTCCGTGAATCGCGTCGGTTGCAGACGTGAGGCACGTCCCCAGAGACGCACGCGGTCCTGCATGGTGGCTGGTGTTGCTCGTTCGCAAACCGCTGCTGCTGGTGGCCAGGAGAGTGGACTGGCGCGGCACGGGACGCCTCGCCGAGACGGGAGGTGCGGTGCCGGCGGTCAGCCCTGTCTCCCGAACCGATCCGTTGTTCCCGGCGGGGATGATCCTGGACCAGAGGGCCGGACCCCCGGTCATAGCAAAGACGAGCCCGTTTCAGAGCAGAGCTGTCGGCTGGTGGTTTCGGCCGGCCGGCCACGTCGAGGTCGATCGTTCCAACAGCCGAGCTGGGCTCCGCGCTGCGGTCGAAGCCGTGGATCGCGCGCCCTCGTCGTCTACCCGAAAGGATCGATCACGAAGCGGCCGGAGGGAAGTCTGATGCCGCTCAAGGATCGGGTACTGTTCGCATCGCGCTGGAGACGAGACGTCAGCTCCATTGACTCCTGTTGCACAGTGGGGCGTGCAGACGATCGTGCCAGCCTACGAACGGAGGGTGGTGTTGGGCCGTCGTCGTCCGATCACGCTACTGGTCGGGGACCCGGTGCCATTCGAGTCGAGGACCTCCGAGAGTTGCCGACGACCACGGCAGTTGGTGCGGGATACTCGCGGGGCCTTGTCCAGTCGTACAGCGTCACGACCAGGGTTGCAGACGACCACGCACGGTAGCTTGATCTTGTCCAGATCGGTGACGGGAGTCGGTAGCGAGACAGAGATCGCTACCCTGTCTTTCATGCGGGCACACTCCATGCGTGAACGGTTCAGGGAGCACATGCGCTCGGCTGTCCTCGAGGCTGCCCACGACTTGATCATCGACCGCGGCTGGGACCGGGTGCGCATGGGGGAGGTGGCGGACCGAGCCGGGGTGTCGCGGGCAGCTCTCTACAAGGAGTTCGGTGACAAGGCCGGCCTCGGAGAAGCCGTCGTGCTTCGGGAAGCCTCACGCTTCCTGGAGGGCATCCAGGGGGCGCTGGAGGCGCACGTCGGCGATGCGAAGCGCGGCATCGCTGCAGCCGTCGACTACACCTTGGACGAGGCGGGGCGTAGCCCCCTGCTCAAGGCGGTGCTCATCTCCAACCGCGACCTGAATGGGGGGAGCCAAGCGTCCACGGGGATGCTCCCACTGCTCA
This sequence comes from Prauserella oleivorans, assembly GCF_042685745.1. Classification (NCBI taxonomy): domain Bacteria; kingdom Bacillati; phylum Actinomycetota; class Actinomycetes; order Pseudonocardiales; family Pseudonocardiaceae; genus Prauserella; species Prauserella oleivorans. Next base: position 1,870,093 of record NZ_JBHUNT010000001.1, read on the forward strand.
CAACTTCCGCGCGACTCCTCGACCTCGCCTCCGACACCCTGGCCGGATGGGTCGCGGAGAGTTACCCGAGTCTTCCCGAAAACGACGTCATCGACGCGGCCGACACCATGGTCCGCCTGACAGTCAGTCACCTGGCCCTGCCCAGATGGGACCGAACCGCGACAGCACGCAAGATCTCAGAGGTCGCGGTCCGGTTCCTCTCCCTCTAATCGTGACCTGCGCCGGATTGGCACGACGGGAGCAGTCTGAACTGAGCTCAGCGGCGTACTGCGTGTTCGTCTGCGCCCTGCTGCTGACGTAGCACCGTCTAGAGAACCTTGCCGGCGCTGTGCGGTGCAACTCGGCCACGAACTCGACCCGGGTAGGGCACTTGAAGTGGGCAAGCCGCTCCCGGGCGTACGCGATGAGCTCCTCGGCCGTCGTCTCGGCGGCGTTCTGGAGCGCCACGGTGGCCACTGGCGTCTCGCCCCAGTGGACGTCGGGGACGCCGACGACGGCCACTTCACGGACGGCCGGGTGCCGGTAGAGCTCCTGCTCGACGGTGTCTCCGACGGGCCCCAGCCAGGGTGCCGATCCGGGCGCCGTGTCCTTGAGCGTCTTCGGAGCCAGCACCGTCGCTGGCCTCAGCGCGGCCGTCCGCCGATCCATCCGTCGACGCAGCGCGCTTCTCCGCCGCGATCAGCGAGCTGGTCCTCGACGGTCTCGCGACACCTGGCAGTGGGACTGTCCGATAAGTTGATCAGATAGCCCCATCTGGAGTTCCTGGGCGGTGGAGACGCCGAGGGTACGGATCTTGCGGTACAGGGTGGCGCGGCCGATGCCCAAGATTCTCGCCGCTTGTGTCCGGTTGTTCCCGACGCTGGCTAGTGTTTCGATGATCAGTTCGCGCTCCGACTGCTCCATTACGGATAATTGTCGTTGGTGTGCACGTTTGAGCACCCAGGTCGGTAGGTGGTGCGGTTGGATCTCCTGGCCATGGCTGGCGTTGAGTGCGGCGGCAAGGGCGTCTCGTAACTCGGCGATGTTGCCCGGCCATGGGCTACGCATCAGGGCTTGTAGCGTTGGCAGGCTGCAGTGTGCGGTGGGTTGGCCGGCGAGTTCCGTGAGCAGGACCGACGTCAGGTCGGCGATGTCCTCGATGTGCTGGGCCAGCGGCGGCACCCACAGGTGGTGCGGGTAGGATGCGAGGGCTTGTTCGAGCCGCTCATGGGTGTGGGTCGTGGTTTGGGCGGTGACGATGAGTCGTCCGGTTGTCGATGCGGAGGCGGGATGGGGGCTCGTCGCCGCGAGGGCCCGCAGCTGCGCCTGCGCCTGTGTCGGAAGGTATTCGATTCGCCGTACGATGACGTTGTCGCCTTGCCCAAGGGTATCGTTGGTCCGGATGATCAGGTCCTTGGGTGCGGTCTCGGTGGGGTCGGCGGCGTTGAAAACGCGCAGTCCCCGGGCGGGGCTGGACAGTTCGTGCAGGTACTTGGCCAGGTAGAGCTTGCCTGTGCCCGGTTCGCCGGTGATCGCTACCGGATCGGGGAGCTGAGCCAGTTCCTGGATTCGCGTGGTGACGCGGCGCCACTGTGGGCTGCGTCCCGCTGGAGGTGTGCAGCCGGTGCCGGTGGGCGTCGCGGATGGGCGGTAGCCCGTGCTGAGGTGGCGAGGCCGGATCGGATCGAGGTACACCACGACCCCAGCGGGGTCGTGGGAGGCGGTCGTGACGGATTGGCACCGGACACGGTACCGCCCGTGCGTGAGGTCCACGCTTACTTCGGAGCGCTGGGTACGAGCCAACTGTGTGGACGCGTCCCAGAGTACCGCCTGGTCGTGGGGTGTGAGATTGCCGCTGGCGATGGGGTTGGTGAGGATCATGTTCGGGTTGAGGCCGAGTATGGCGCCTCGATGCAGACGGCGGGCACGGGTGAACGCCTCGACGAGGGCGACGTCGGCGGGGGACGACAGGTGGCTCAACCGGGTTTCGATGTGCTGTACCGATTCGGAGAGCAGAGCGGGGATGAGCGGGTTGTAGTCGTCAGCGAGGCAGGTGATGTCGAGAACTCCCTCGACGGCTCGGGTGACCGGGTTGTGGATGGGGACCCCAACGCACGACAGGTGGCGTAGGAAGTCCGCGTAGTGTTCTTCGCCGCGAACCGCGACCGTTCGAGCTTCCTCCAGGACTGTGCCTAACCCGTTAGTGCCGGCGTACTCCTCCGCGAAGGCGAACCCGGGGGCCGCGTATGCGTTGTCCAATGCACTGTACAGCGGCTTCTCGCCAACCCAGCGCCGCACGATCCTCGCCTGCCGGTCGGCGAGCAGGATGCTGGTGGAGGTGTCGGCCAGGGAACTGGCGAGACGTTCTACCACCGGCGTGGCCGCCTTCAGCAGTCGGCTGTCACTGTCGAAGTCCGGATCGTAGGGTAGTTCAGCCTTCTTGTCAGGGGCTATTCCGCAGGCTGCGGACCGGCGCCATGACAGCGCGATCTCGGCACGTACGGACAGCTGTGGGGACTCGCGGCGTGCCTCAGGTGTGGCCGTCCCGCCTGAGGCACGGCCACCGAGTGTGACTGAGGTGGGCTCCATTGCCTGCACTCCATCGTCCACGGGGGTGTGACGTGATGGTCCAACCAGAGTAGCGCGGAATCCCGTTGGCCCGATTGTCTCACTTTGAGACACAGGTCACCTTTGCTTGACGCGGCTTGAGTGGGCTCCGCCCAGAAGTCGTTGACCTGAACCTTCGGCCATCATGTGCCCGACACGCTGCGAAAACGCGCGGTCGATCCCTCGGCCAGACGCGAGGCAGGGTCGTCGTCTCACATTGATACGGCGTGCTCGTCCGCGTGGCGGGTAACAATCTGTTTCCACAGGTGAAACCTCGGCCAAACTCGCGAGATCGGACGAATGGAGTGTTTGTGGCTGATTCGAAGTGTGATTTGCGGTCTATCCTGCTCCCCGCGTCCGATTTGGAAAGTTCATTGGCCTTTTATCGAGATGGGTTGGGGCTCGGTGTCCGGATGCGGGATCGGGACGACTATGCCGAACTCTCCGCCGGGTCGATAAAGCTCGCCTTGGCGACTCCGGCTGACCATCCGGTGCCGGAGTCGGCGTTGCCGGTGTTCCGGAGCGACGACGTCTCGGTTGCGGTGTCCCGACTGCTGGCGGCCGGTGCGACGGTGTTGTCCGGGCCGGTTGAGGGGGCGCACGAGATTCGGGCGGTATTGCGGGACCCCAGCGGGAACCCTTTCGTGGTCTACCGAAGCCGGGCTTGACCAGTTAACCGATGTGAGGAGTAAGTCTTATGAAGGAGATTTTGTTCTACCTGCCGGCCGTGGGCAGTTATGACCAGATGAAGAAGGGCTTCGCTGGGGTCAACGACAAGAACTACCAGAACATGCTCTTCCAGATCACCAAGCAGGCGCAACTGGCTGACGATCTCGGGTACTGGGGCGTCGCGTTTACGGAGCACCATTTCCACATCGAAGGCTTCGAGGAGTCGAACAACCCGATCCTGCTCGATCTGTACATCGCGATGCAGACACAGCGGATCAAGGTCGGGCAGATGGCGAACGTGCTGCCGTTCCAGAATCCGATTCGGCTGGCCGAGGACCTCGCGATGCTCGACCAGATGACGCGCGGACGCTCCTTCGTCGGGATCGCCAGGGGGTATCAGAAGCGGTGGGCGGACGTGCTCGGGCAGACGTACCACGTCGGCGCCACGTCCTCCGACAAGTCGGAACGCGATGTGGCCAACCGCAAGCGGTTCAACGAGCACTGGGAGATCATGAAGGCGCTGTGGAGCGAGCGCACGACGTCTCTGAAAACCGAGAACTGGCAGGTTCCGCCGCCGGGAATCGATTTCAATCACGAAGCGGTGAATAATTTTGGCGGTGGCCAGGACGATCAGGGCGTGATCACCGAGGTCGGTATCGCCCCGAAGCCGTACCAGAAGCCGTGGCCGCAGGTGTTCCAGCCGTTCAGCTTCAGCGAGGAGTCCTTCCGGTTCTGCGCCCGCGAGGGCATCGTCCCGATCGTGATGAACACCAATGACGAGGTCATTTCTCGGTTGCTGGACGTGTATCAGGAGGAGGCCGAGGCGGCGGGTCGCGGAGCGCTCAAGCGCGGGGAGGGGGTGGGCATCTTCCGCGACGTGCTGGTGTCACGAGACGCCGATGAGGCCCATTACTGGGCCCGACGCGGTAATGGTTTCATCTTCCCAAACTGGTTCGGGCCGATGGGCTTTGCCGAGGTGATGCGGAATCCCGGCGAGACCGGCCAGATCGGGGCCGACTACGACACCCTGTGTGAGCGTGGTTTCGAGTTCGTCGGTACGCCTGACGACATCAACCGCCAGATCGAGAAGTTGGTGTCGCAGCACGACCCCGAGTATCTGCTGCAGTGGCAATACCCCGGCCCGGTGCCGCACGACGTGCAGATGCGCAGCATCGAGCTGTGGGCCTCCGAGATCGCTCCGAACTGGCTGTGAGGCACGTGACCGCCGCGGCCGGACCATTCCCCTCGCCGACCGGCCGCGGCGGCGGATCCCTCTGTCACAACAGGAGGCACTGATGAGCAGCCGCGTTCTACCGATAGATGTGGTGCGGGTTCCGCCCGGTCTGGAACCGCTCCGGGCCGAAGTACGTACGTTTCTCGATTCCGAGATCCGGCGAGGTGCGTTCACCCCACAATGTGACTCCTGGTTGACCGGCTGGGACGAGCCGTTCTCCCGGCGGCTGGCCGAGCACGGGTGGATTGGCATGACCATTCCGCGCCGGTACGGCGGGCAGGGACGGACGGTGCTGGATCGGCAGGTGGTACTTGAAGAGCTCCTCGCCGTGGGGGCCCCGGTGGCGGCGCACTGGATCGCTGACCGCCAGACAGCGCCCTCGCTGCTGCGCTACGGCAGCGAACAGCAGCGGGCGGAGTTCCTGCCTGAGATCGCGGCGGGACGCTGTTACTTCGCCATCGGCATGAGCGAACCTGACAGCGGCTCCGACCTGGCTTCCGTGCGGACACGAGCGGTCCGAGTGGCTGGCGGTTGGCGGCTGACCGGGACGAAGGTGTGGACCAGCGGAGCACATCGGGCGCAGTGGTTCTTCGTGCTCGCCAGAAGCGCACCGGATACCGGAGATCGGCACGCCGGGCTGAGCCAGTTCATCGTGAACCTGCGTGCCGAGGGTGTCACCGTACGGCCGGTCCGGCTGCTCACCGGTGAGCACGAGTTCAACGAGGTACAGCTGGACGGAGTGTTCGTCCCGGATCGGTACGTGCTGGGTGAGATCGGCAGCGGTTGGGGCCAGGTCACCTCTGAGCTGGGTTATGAACGCAGCGGACCGGAACGCCTGCTCACCACCTTCCCCCTGCTCGCCGCGCTCGTCTCCGAGGTACGCCGACGCGCGGACCGAGACCCGGCGGCGGTCGCCGAGATCGGCGCGCTCACGTCCCGCCTGCTCACCCTGCGGCAGTTGTCGTTGTCTGTCGCCGGAATGCTCGCGGCGGGCAAACCCGCCGACGTGGCCGCCGCGCTGGTCAAGGATCTGGGCACCCGGTTCGAACAGGAGGTGGCCGAGCGGGCGCGGATGCTCGCCGACGAGATGCCGGATCCGGACGCGGCGCTGGGCACGTTCACCGGCCACCTTGTTCGCGGTCTGCTTCATTCCCCCGGATACACCCTGCGCGGTGGCACCAACGAGGTGCTGCGCGGGGTCGTCGCCAAGGCGTTGGAGCGCGCATGAACGAGGAGTTGCACGCGATCGCGGCGACCGCGGCTCAGATCTGCTCGGAGTGGACGCCGGAGGCCGCGGCCCGGTACTCAGGCGGGTGGGCTGACGAGGTATGGGACTCCTTGACAAAGGCGGAGTTCACCGTGCTGCCGGTGCCCGAGTCCTCTGGTGGGGCCGGGGCGGGGCTGGCCGAGGCCGCCGTCGTGGTGCACGAGATCGGACGCGCCGCGGTGCCGGTGCCATTGGCGGAGACGGCGCTGTTGGCAGGGTGGCTACTGGCCGCGGCCAGCCGGACGGTTCCGACCGGTCCGCTGACCGCGTCGGCGACCACGGACATGGCAGTCGACCGATGCCCCGGGGGGTACCGGTTGACGGGGAAACTGTCCAGGGTTCCCTACGGCCACCTGGCCGAGCGGGTCGCGGTGCTGCTTGACCGTGCCGAGCCGCTGGTGGCGATCCTGGACTCGCCGAGGGAAGCGTGGGAACGTGGCCGTAACCTGGCCGGAGAGCCCCGGGATACTTTGCTGCTGCAGGACACTTTCGTGCCGGGCGAGGACGTCACCGAAGTGGACGCCACGATCTCCGGCAGGGCATTTCGGGTTCGCGGTGCGCTTGGCCGGGCACTGCTGCTCAGCGGGGCCATGGAAGCCGCACTCGATTCGACGATCACCTACGCCGGGCAGCGGGAGCAGTTCGGCCGCCCGATTTCCCGGTTCCAGGCCGTCAGCCATCACCTCGCGGCGATGGCTGAGGAGGCGGCGGCCAGCACCACGGTCGCGATGTCGGCCGCCACAGCTGGTCAGCAACCGGACTGGATCCTCACGGCAGCGGCCAAGGCGCAGGCCGGTCGTGCCGCGGGCGTGGTGGCGCGACTGGCCCATCAGGTACACGGCGCGCTTGGCTTCACCGACGAGCATCCGTTGCGGCTGATCACCACCCGCTTGTGGTCATGGCGCGACGAGTTCGGCAATGAGCGGTTCTGGGAGCGGGAACTCGGCGCGGCTGCCTGCGCCGCACCAGATCTGTGGACGCTTGTGACCGACCCGGCGGAGGTGCGCGCAAATGGCTGACCTGGAGTACTCCCGGGCTGACGCGGTCGCCACCATTCTGCTCAACCGCCCCGAGCGGAAGAACGCCTTCACCCTTCAGATGGTGCGTCACTGGGCGGACGCGCTGCACGAGGCGGCCAAGGACGATCAGGTGCGGGCGGTCGTGGTGCGCGGTGCAGGCGGCGCGTTCTGCTCCGGTATCGACCTCGACGAGTTGACCTCCGTGGATCCGGCGCCGCTGTCGCGTCGGCGGATGCTCACCGACGAGGTACACCGGGTGGCACGCGCCCTGGAGGACCTGGACAAACCGGTGATCGCGGCGGTACAGGGGACCGCGGTGGGCGCCGGTCTGGACATGGCGCTGATGTGCGACATCCGTCTGGTCGGCGAGTCGGCCCGGTTGAGCGAAGGCTACATTCACGCGGGCCTCATCCCAGGCGATGGTGGCTGCCTGTGGCTTCCCCGGCTGGTCGGCGTTGCCCGCGCACTCGAACTCCTGCTCACCGGCGACGTGGTAGACGGCCCGAGGGCGGAGCGAATCGGACTCGCCAACCACTGCTACCCCGACGGCGAATTGCTCACCCGCACCTACGAGCTGGCCGCCCGCCTCGCGGCACTGCCCCCGGTGGCGGTCGGCTTCATCAAGCGTGCGACATACGAGTCGTTGCACCTGGACGCGCGAACGCACTTGAACATGATCGCCTCACACATGGCCGTCGTGCAATCCACGGAGGACTCGGCCGCGACGTTGGCGGCGCTGCGCGCCAAGCGGAAAACAGGTGTCAAACGATCCGAGCCCAAACTCCCAGAGTGAAACGGTGTCGACGAATGCGACAGATGCAATGTCACGAGCGGTCCGCGCGGCCGATCCAGGTGTCCGGCTCCCAGAACACCGACGAGGCCGACACGGCGGTGCGCGCGGCGGTGGCCGCCTTCGCCCGGGGCGAGTTCGTCGTCGTGATCGACGATGAGGATCGCGAGAACGAGGGTGATCTGATCATCGCGGCGGAAACCGTCACCAGTGCACAGATAGCCTTCCTGGTGCGCCACACGAGCGGCCTCGCCTGTGTGGCCATGGACGGGCAACGGCTGGACCAACTCCGCCTGGAACCGATGGTGGCCATGGGCGACGATCCCCGTGGCACCGCGTTCACCGTCTCGGTGGATCTGCGCGAGGGCACCACCACTGGCATTTCCGCCGCAGACCGAGCGTCGACAATCCGGGCACTGAGCGACCCGGCGGCCGGTCCGCACGACTTCACCCGGCCCGGCCATGTTTTCCCGCTTCGCGCTCGGCCCGGCGGCGTGCTCAAACGGGCTGGGCACACCGAGGCCGCAGTAGACTTGGCGCGGCTGGCCGGGAAGCGACCCGCCAGCGTGCTCGCTGAGATCGTCAACGACGACGGCACGGTGGCCCGCAGGCCACAGCTGGCCGCCTTCGCCCGACGTCACGGGCTCACCGTGCTCACCATCGCGGATCTGATCCGCTACCGTCAGCGCACCGAGCGCCTCGTCGAACGCACATCGCAGGCACCGTTGCCGACACCCTACGGCACCTTCGACGCGTTCTGCTACACCTCCCTGCTCGACGGCACCGAGCACCTCGCCCTCGTGGCGGGGGACGGCGCGAACCGCGACGAGGTCCTCGTCCGCGTGCACTCCGAGTGCCTCACTGGCGACGTCCTGGGTTCCGCGCGTTGCGACTGCGGGGAGCAACTACGCCAGGCGTTGCGCGAAATCGCCGAGGCAGGCAGCGGTGTCCTGGTGTACCTGCGAGGTCAGGAAGGCCGCGGCATCGGGCTCGGGCACAAGCTCCGTGCCTACACCCTGCAGGACCAGGGATTGGACACCGTCGACGCGAACCTGGCCCTTGGCCTGCCGGTGGACAGCCGCGAGTACGGTGTGGGGGCTCAGATCCTGGCCGACCTCGGCGTCCACTCGATTCGCCTGATGACCAACAATCCGGCCAAATACTCGGGGCTTTCGGGCTACGACATCACGATCGCGTCGCGCGTACCGCTCATCGTCACGGCCGGTGAGCACAACGCCGCCTATCTGATGACCAAACGAGACCGGCTGGGACACCGGCTGGATCCGGTCGGCGGCACGCCGACAACCGCCCGGGAGCAGTCGCAGCCATGACCGAGACCACCGCACGCGGCCAACAGGGCCCTCCGGCGCATGAGACGTTCGCGGCGCAGTTTCGCGATGCGATGTCCCGGTTCCCCAGCGGAGTCACCATCGTGACCACGACCGACCACTGCGGAGCGCGGTGGGGATTCACCGCGAGCGCCTTCTGCTCCGTATCCGCGGAACCGCCGCTGGTGCTGGCCTGTCTGGCCGTCTCCGCCGACAGCTACCGTGCCTTCCGCACCTCAAGCAAGTGGGTGGTCAATATCCTCGGCGAAGAGCATGCTCCCCTGGCGAAACGGTTTGCCACCAAGGGAGCGGACAAGTTCGCCGGTGGCGAATTCGACACGGACGCCGACGGTCTGCCGGTGTTGCCAGAGGCGGTGGCCTCCCTGGTGTGCCGGACGCAGGCCCGCCACCCGGCCGGTGATCACGTGATCCTCATCGGCGAAGCGGTCAACGTGCGGCTGCGCGATCACACCCCCCTTGTCTACTACGCCCGGGACTTCGCCCGGCTTTCCGCCTGACAGCGAGGCGGAAAGCCGGTACACCCGGCACCGAGTTCGAAGGGAGAGCAGCGTGGACAGTCTCATGATGGACCGGCCGCTGCAACTGAAGACGCTGTTGTGGCGCGCGGAACGGCTCTTCGGGCACAAACAGATCATCACGCGGCGCGACGACGGCTACCGCCGCTATACCTACGCCGAATTCGGGAAGCGAGTTCGGCGGCTGGCTGACGCGCTGAACCGGCTCGGCGTACGCACCGGTGACCGGGTGGGCACGTTGGGCTGGAACACCGACCAGCACTACGAAGCCTACTTCGCGGTGCCCTGCATGGGCGTGGTGCTGCACACCATCAACATCCGGCTATCCCCGGACCAGATCGGGTACGTCATCGAACACGCCGGGGACAGCGTGCTCCTGGTCAGTCCTGAACAGCTGCCGATGCTGGAACAGATCCGCGACCGGCTCACCAATGTGAAAGCAGTGGTCGTGTTCGGGGATGGCCCGCCGCCGACGACCGCGCTGGGACCGGTCTACGGGTACGAGGAGTTGCTCGCCGACGCCGACGAGGAGATCGAGTTCCCCGATGTTGACGAGGACAGCCCAGCCGGAATGTGCTACACGTCGGGCACCACCGGGGAACCCAAGGGCGTGGTGTACAGCCACCGCAGCACCGTGCTGCACGCCCTGATCCTGTGCCTGCAGGGATCGATCGGCGTCGCCGAGCGGGAGACCTATCTCCTGGTGACGCCTATGTCCCACGTCAACTCGTGGGGCATGCCGTACGCCTGCGCCCTGCAAGGAGCATCGCTGGCGTTGCCGGGAACGCAGCCACGACCGCACCACTACCTGGAGATCATCGAGCACGCCCGAGTCAGTGTCTGCGTCGCCGCGGTGACGGTCGGCATGCTCATGCGCCAGGAACTCGAATCCGGACGGCAATCCTACGTTCTCGACTCGCTGCACACCTTGTGGCTGGGCGGCCAGGCGCCCCCGATCGGCGAGATACGGTGGTGGCAGCAAGCACACGGCGTGCACGTGTGCCAGGGCTGGGGCATGACCGAGGCGTCGCCGCTGCTCACCTTCACCACCCTCACAAGCCAGTTCACCGACCTCGACGACGAGGGGAAGTTCCGCCTGCTCGGCACCCAAGGCCAGCCGATGCCGCTCGTGGAGATCAAGCTGGTCGACGACCACGGCGAAGAGCTGCCCTGGGATGGCAAACACGCCGGGGAGATCCTCGCGCGCTCCCCCTGGGTGGCCCGCGCCTACTACCACGACACACGTTCCCAGGACAGCTTCGCTGGTGGCTGGTTCCACACCGGCGACGTCGGCGTCATCGACCAGAACGGCTACCTGTCGCTGGTCGATCGCGTCAAAGACCTGATCAAAAGCGGTGGCGAATGGATCTCGTCAGTCGATTTGGAGAACGCACTCATGGGGCATCCGGAAGTCCGGGAAGCCGCGGTGGTAGCCGCACCGGATCCGGTCTGGCTGGAGCGACCGATCGCCATCGTCGCCACCAACTCGCCGGTGGCGTCCGACGATCTCACCGAATTCCTCCGTGAGAAGTTCCCCAAGTTCTGGTTGCCGGACCGCTTCGTGTTCGTCGACGAGGTACCCAAGACCGGAGTCGGAAAATTCGACAAGAAGCTGCTCCGTCAACAAATTGCCGCCGGAAACAACCACAGCACGGACAAGACCCCCTGACGCGAAACCAAGTCAAGACGACACCAAGGAGAAACGACATGAACACGGGAACAGCCAACCGGATGTGGGCTTTGCCGGGGGCGGAATTCACACTCGACACCGGCATCATGATCGTCAACGGGCAGGGGCAGGTCACCATTCCGGTACCGTCCTTTCTCATCGAACACGACCGGGGGCTGGTCCTGTTCGACACCGGCATCGCGTTTGAGGCGGCCAAGGACCCGCACGCCGTCTACGGCGACCTCGCGGACGTCGTCGGACTCGCCTACGGACCGGAGGACCGTGTGGACCGGAAACTCGAGGCGCTTGGCTACAAGCCCTCGGCCATCGATCACGTGATCGTCTCGCACGCGCATTTCGACCATGCCGGCGGCATCCGGCTCTTCCCCGACGCTCAGCTGTACATCGGTGAAGGCGACCTGCCCTACTCGTACTGGCCGTTGCCCGCGGCCAAACCCTTCTTCCGGACCGCGGATTTCGACACGACGCGTGACTGGAAATGGAACCAGCTCTCGACGGATCATGACCTGTTCGGCGACGGCAGCATCGTCATCCACCGCATGCCAGGTCACACCCCCGGCAACACTAGCGTGCTGGTGCGGCTGCCCAACCAGACGTTCCTGCTCACCGGTGACACCGTCCACCTCCGCCAGGCCCTCACCGAAGACCTTCCGATGCCGTCGGACTACAACACCTTGCAGGCGGTCCGCTCGATCCGTCGCCTCAAGCAGCTCGCGAGGGCGCACGATGCCACGGTGTGGATCTCCCACGATCCCGAGGACTGGGCGACGCTCAAGCACGCACCCGCTTGCTACGACTGACACCATGGCTGTTCTCGTCGAATACTCGTGCACGTCGTGCCGTGCACGACACGAAGCATGGGTGGAACACCCAATCCCCGCGGCCACCAGCTGCGTGCGGTGCGCGCGCCCAGCACGCCGCCGGTTCGGAGGTGCGCTGTTGCGCGGTACACCCTCAACCGACGTCGCCCGGCAGCCTGGCGGCACAAGCTGCCAGCACGGACCAAGCATCCCCGGTGCTTGCACGCTCCTCCCGACAGCGGCACGCTCACTGGCCGCACGCGCTCGCGGGGACAATCGAGCTCTGGAAGCGGAGATCGCCCACCAGGAAGCCGCCATCGCCGCGGGAACGCTCGACCCCACCGCGACGCCGGTCACGCCGTACCACGGCCACCAGCCGCCGCCGACTACCGCTCCCAGAAACGACTCCTCACCAGGACCCGGCGTGTAGCGAAACGGAACCCTTGCGACTCACCGCGGGACCGCGCCGCCAGTAGGCCTGTCGCCTGTTCCGCGGGCCCCGCAACAGGCCTGGCGAGAAAGGAAGAATACATGTTCGAGGGCCGGATCGCGCAATTCAACGCACCCGAGCAGCCATTTGAGCTGCGGCGCGTCGCGCTACCGTCGATTGGACCGGACGAAGTGCTGGTGAAGGTACACCGAGCCAACATCTGCGGCTCAGACCTGCACGCCTGGCACGGTTCGTTCGTCACCCGCGGGCTCGGCGGGACGCTACCAACCGTGCTCGGCCACGAGATGGTCGGTTCGGTGGCCGCAACCGGCGAACGAGTCACCGAGGACTCCAACGGCGCGCCGGTGCAGACGGGCACACGGGTGGTTTTCCCCTACTTCTTTCCCTGCCACCGGTGTCGGAGCTGCCTGGCGGGACGGCGCGTGTCCTGTCAGAAGCTGACGATGGCCATGCTCGGCGACGCCAGCAGACCACCCTACTTCGTTGGTGGCTACGGTGACTACTTTCTGCTCCCCGCCGGCGCGGTGCTCTACACCGTGCCGGACACGCTGCCTGACGAAGTGGTGTCGGGGGTCAACTGTGCGCTGTCGCAGATGATCTACGGACTGGAGCGAGCCGACCTGAGCTTTGGCGAACGCGTCATCATACAGGGGGCCGGCGGGCTCGGGCTGTTCGCGACGGCGGTTGCCCGCGCCCGCGGGGCCGCGCAGGTCATCGTGGTCGACGCGGTCCCCGAGCGGTTGGAACTGGCCCGCGCATTCGGAGCTGACGAGGTGATCAGCCTCGCTGATCATCCCGATCCGGCGGATCGTATCCGGCGGGCGCGCAAGTTGACCGACGGCGGCGCGGACGTGGTGGTAGAGGTGGTCGGCACCCCGGCCGTGGTGCCGGAAGGCCTGAAGATGCTCGCCCAGAGCGGCCGGTACCTGGAAGTCGGCAACATCAACATGGGACAAACCTACGCAGCCGACCCATCCCGGCTGGTCACCGCGAACAAGAGCATCATCGGCGTCTCGCTGTACGAACCCACAGCGCTGAGCCAAGCGCTCTCCTTTCTCGCGGCCAACCAGCACCGGCTCCCGCTGGACCAGTTCGCCACCACGACGTTTCCCCTGGAAGACATCAACGCGGCGTTCGCCGCAGCGGACAGCCGCAAGGTCGTGCGCGCCAGCATCGTGATGTGAGACCACAGCAACGACCATCGACCGGGAAGGCCGCAGCATTGGACCAGCACGACAGAACACAGCACTACATCGGCGGGCAATGGGTGCAACCCAGCGGGACAGACCGCATCGCCGTGGTCAACCCGGCCACCGAGCAGGTCATCGGACACGTGCCGGCCGGAACCGTCGACGACGTCGACCGTGCGGTGACAGCGGCGCGGAACGCGTTCGATCCCGGTGTGTCCATGGCCGAGTGCCGAGACCGGGTGGCCCGGCTGGTCGCGGCACTGGAGCCCCGACTGCCGGACATCGCCACCACCATCGGACAGGAGATCGGCGCGCCACTGAAGGTGCAGCGCGGTGTGCAGACCGCCGTGCCCATGGCGATCGCCAGCAGCTATCGGGACCTGCTCGAGGAAACGAACTTCGAAGAGCAGGTCGGCAACTCATTGGTGATCCGGGAGCCCTACGGGGTGGTCGGGGCCATCACACCGTGGAACTACCCGCTGTATCAGGTGGTCGCGAAAGTGCTGCCGGCTGTCGCGGCGGGATGCACCGTCGTCCTCAAGCCAAGCGAGGTGGCGCCCCTGTCGGTGTACCAGTTCGTGGAGGCGGCACACGAGGCTGGCCTACCGCCGGGAGTCCTGAACCTGGTGACGGGATATGGACCAGAGGTCGGCGAGGCGGTAGCCGGTCATCCCGGAGTCGACCTCGTCTCCTTCACCGGTTCGACGGCGACCGGCAGGCGCGTCGCCTCGATCGCCGCGGACACCATCAAGAAGGTATGCCTCGAACTCGGCGGAAAGTCCGCCAACATCATCCTCGACGACGCCGACCTCGACACCGCCGTCAAAGTCGGCGTGGGCAACGCATTCCTCAACTCCGGCCAGACCTGCGCGGCATGGACCCGGATGCTCGTGCCCGAATCACGCTACGACGAGGCGCTCCTGCTCGCCCGCCAGGCCGCACAACGCTACACCGTCGGAGACCCGTTCGACCCAGCGACCAGACTCGGCCCGCTGGCCTCACAGACCCAGCAAGCACGCGTCCGCGGGTACATCGAACGTGCCGTCGCGGACGGAGCCCGACTCGTCACCGGCGGCCCCGAGCCCGCACGCGAGCGCGGCTACTTCATCGCCCCCACCGTGCTCGCCGACGTGCACAGCGCCTCCGAACTAGCACAACAGGAAGTCTTCGGACCAGTACTGGCCGTCATGAGCTACCGCGATGACGACGAGGCACTCCGGATCGCCAACGACACGATGTACGGGCTCTCCGGCGCCATCTGGTCGGCGGACCACCGGCGCGCGATCGCCCTCGCCCGCCAGATACAGACCGGGCAGCTCGACATCAACGGCGCCCCCTACAACCCACGCGCACCATTCGGTGGCTACAAGAAGTCCGGCATCGGCCGCGAACTCGGTCCCGCCGGCCTCGAGGAATATCTCCAGACAAAATCAGTCCAGCTGCCGGACTCGGTCATCAGCCAGCAAGAGTAGTAGGGAAATCTCAGGTTTTCTGGCGCAGCCCAAAATAGAGACATTCCAGAGTTTGTCGCACCGTGGCCATGAAGGCAGGCCGCAGTGTCTGCGCCGAGTACCGTGCGCGTCACGAGCTGCCGTCGCTTCCTCGTGTCACACCGGGGCGTCGAAAATCTCCTCCGCGCGTAGACCACTGGTGTCTCGGGCCGAGTGAGTGTGTTGGATGGATGCGGCCGACCAGGATCGTATGGTCGCCGCCCCGGGTAACGCGCCTCGACCCGCACTCAACCGTCGCCACCGCATTCTGAAGGCGGGGCGTTCCAAGTACGCCCTCCTTTCGTCGCAACCGAACGGCGAAGCCGGTATGGCGCGGGCCTAGGATGCTGACGGCGAACCGGTGGGTGCGCCCGAAGGCGGAGTGACAGTCGGCCG
Organism: Prauserella oleivorans; assembly: GCF_042685745.1. Taxonomy (NCBI): domain Bacteria; kingdom Bacillati; phylum Actinomycetota; class Actinomycetes; order Pseudonocardiales; family Pseudonocardiaceae; genus Prauserella; species Prauserella oleivorans. The sequence goes on from NZ_JBHUNT010000001.1 coordinate 1,885,539, forward strand.
ACCTGTCGAGGCATACCAGAACAAGCGGGGACTGACGGACGGGGCCCGCGAACGCGCTCGCGGTGAAACCCAGCGACGGCCGGCCGCGTCGACGGTGGTGACTATCGTGACCCGCTGGGGAACTGGCTCGTGGCTTCCCGGAACAGCCCTTCGTCCACAAGCAGACCGCACTCACTCATGTCGCTTCTCCGGCGGCGACGAGGGTGAGGCCGAGCAGGTCCCCATCTTTCCTGCTTCGTTCGCGGGTACCGAATGTTGTGCGACGTGTGCTCGCACACCACGGGCACCCCTTCGACGATCCCTATTCCATATCCCGCGCCCTGCGCATTTGGCAGGGTCGTTGGTGAGCCGAGCCGGGGTCTGTCAAGAAGCTGGTGTAACTGATCTTGTCGGTTCTACTTCTTGTTCGTGGTCAGGCGTCCGGGGAAGGTGAGCTCGAAAGCGTTCAACGGCGCCTTCCAACGGGCGACCCAGCGTTTGCGCCCAGTGCCGGTGGGATCGAGGCTCATCAACGCTAGGTAGACGCACTTGAGCGCGGCGGCCTCGGTCGGGAAGTGGCCACGGGCCTTGACCGCCCGTCGGATCCGCGCGTTGATCGACTCGATGGCGTTCGTGGTACACACCACGGTGCGGATCTCGGCGTCGAACTGCAAAAACGGCACGAACTCCGCCCAGCTGTTCTCCCATAGCTTGATGATCGCCGGGTAGCGGGCCTCCCACTTGTCACCGAAGGCAGCCAGCGCGTCCAGTGCCGCCGACTCGCTGGGCGCGGTGTAGAGGGGCTTGAGGTCCTTCGCGATCGCCGCCCAGTCCCGCTTGGAGGCGTAGCGGAAGCTGTTGCGCAGGAGGTGGACGACGCAGGTCTGGGTGATCGCTTGCGGCCACACGGTTTCGATGGCCTCGGGCAGGCCCTTGAGTCCGTCGCACACGACGATACACACGTCGGCTGTGCCGCGGTTCTTGATCTCCGAGAGGACCCGCAGCCAGTACTTGGCTCCCTCGCCGTCGCCGTGTTCGCCAGCCCACAGCCCGAGGATGTCGCGGGTGCCCTCCACGGTGACGCCGAGCGCCAGATAGATCGGCCGGTTCGCGACGTTGCCCTCACGGATCTTGACATTCACACAGTCAATGAACACCACCGGATACACCGCATCCAGCGGCCGGTTCTGCCACTCGGCCATGCCGTCCATCACGCGGTCGGTGATGGTGGTGATGGTCTGCTTGGACACCTCGGCGTCGTACACCTCGGCCAGGTGCGCGGCGATCTCACCATGCGTGAGCCCCTTGGCGGACAACGAGATCACCAGATCATCCAGCCCGGTCAGCCGGCGCTGGCCCTTGCCCACCAGTTGCGGCTCGAAACTGCCGTCGCGATCCCGCGGGGTAGCGATCTCCACCGGGCCGGCCTCGGTCAGCACCTTCTTGCCGCGCCGGCCGTTGCGAGAGTTCCCGCCGTTGCGGCCGGCCGGGTCATGCTTGGAATAGCCGAGATGGTCGTCCATCTCGCCTTCCAACGCCGACTCCACCACCTTCTTGGTCAGCATCGCCAGCAGGCCGCCCTCACCGGTCAACTGCAGACCCTCGGCCCGCGCCCGATCCGCCAGCTGCTGCACCAGCTGATCGTCCACTCCATCCGCCATCGCCGGAGCCTTCGCCTCGCCGCCGTTGCCCGTCCCATCAGTCACAGATGTCTCCTTCACCTCAGGAGTTACACCAACGAAATTACAGTCCCGTGAGCCGCCACATCCGCTTGTCGGCTGGCCGGGTCGACGTAGAGCGCGACGTGGACTCCGGCGACGGTGATCGTCGGCCGTTCGTCCTCGTTCGTCATCGGCTCGAAGGTGGCTTTACGGTTGGCCGTATCGGCGATGGTGGGCAGATCGGTGTTGTCGGTGCTGTTCATGATGATCTCCTCGGAAGGCGGGCGGCCGTCATCGCCGGCCCGCGCGGACGCGGGTCGGTGTGGCGTGGGTGCGGGTGGGTAGTCCGGCCGCGTGGCCGGGGAACTGCGGTGCCTGGTGCTAGCGGGCGGCGTCTGGGCCGCGCTGCGCCGTGGTGATGTCGCGGTGGTCCGTGCTGCGGTAGCTGGTGTCGCGGTCGGTCGTGGGCGTCCAGCCCAGTGCGGCCAGCAGCGGCCGGACACCGGCCCACCAGCCACCAGGAAACCGCCGGAAGACCCATTCCTCTGCGGTGTAACGGTCTAAGTCGGCATTGGGCCGCGGGATCACGATCGAGGTGGGACTCAAGCTGAACAGTTCGATCGTGATCACGAGAGCGCGGAAGGTGCCACCCGACGCGGTGCCGACCGTGGTGGCGCTGGGTGCTGCGTTTATCAGCGTGGCGTGGTACCGGGTGGCGTCACCGGGGCCCACCAAGCCCAGCGCGGGCGTTCCGCGGGGACGTTGATCTCGGCGATGAGTTGCCGGGCATCGTGAATGTCGTTGGTAGTCATGGCGGTTCGAGCTCCTTCGGATGTGTGTCAGCCCATGCAGCGCGATGCCCTCCCCGTGGCGAGTTGGTGCTGAGGAGGGCATCTCGCTGAGTTGCGTAGCTGGTTGCCGGAGTGGCCAGGAGTGGCGGTGTCTCCGGATGGCATGCTCGACAGCGTTGGTGATCGTGTCGCCATTGGTCTGCGCGTTCGCGTGCTGGTAGAGTGGCCAGGACCAGACGCAGTCGCGGCCGTCGCAGTAGATGCGGACGTGCCCGTCGTCGTTTTCCTGGAGTACCAAGGGAAGTCGGTGCCGCTCGGACTCCGGCCACCGGGGCGCGCTGCCCGGCAGGGTAAGGCGTGAGCCGTCTTGAAATCCCACGTCGACCCCGCGCTCGGCGAGGTGCTGCACGACGTGGCTGACCAGGTCTTGCGCGTTGACCTTGCCGACGGCCGAGCCGGGCCGAGCGGGATTTTCGAGGTAGTTGTGCACCAGGTCTTCCAGCGTTTCGACCAGAAACATCGGATGAGTCCTTTCGCGAGAACGGGTTGCCTGACGGGAGCGATTAGCCCCAGTTGCGGTGTTCGCGGTTCCACTTGGCTTCGACCTTCGGCGCCAGTTCGGCGCGCAGGTCGTCCACGGTCCGGCCGTGTTTGGCGGCCAGCGCGGCCAGGATGAGCTGCGCATCCTCGCGGTACTCGGCGATGGTGTCTCGGTGGTGGGCGATGCTTGCCCTGGTCAGATACCGGGCGTAGGCCAAGGCGTCCGCGTAGGAGCGCCGCGCGGTGAACTCGGTGTCGATCTGCCCATACCCCTTGGTGCGCAAGGGCGTTCCGTCGGGTGCGGTGATCGCTTTGGCGGCTTTGGCCTTCGCCCGTTCGGCCTTCTCCGCTTCCCGCGCGAGTTGCTCGGGGGTCTTGATCCGGCTGGGCCGGTTGCGGACGTCGACCGGCGCGCTCGGGTAGCACTCGGTGCACGCGGCCTTGCCAGCCTGCTCGACGATCTCGGTCTCGTCGTGCCCGGAGAGCTGGGTGAGCCAGGCGAACCGGGTGGACGGGAAGCAGGTGCGGCACGCCATGGTGCGGTGCACGTGGCGACCGCTGTTGTCGACCAGCCAGGCGCGGGTCCAGCCGCCCCGACGCTCGAACTCCGCATCGAGGGGCCGCGCGGCGGCCTCGCACCCGGCGATCGTCTGGCGGGCCTGCTCGATCCGGGGCCGCAACTCAGTCGCGTACTCGGCCATGCCGTCGTTCACCAGACGCTGGACGCGGGCGGTGAGCCCGTTGAGGGTGTCGGTGGCCTTGGCATGCTCGATACCGAGCCGGGCGAGCTCTTCGTCGATCTCGGACGGGGTTGCGGTCGTGGGGTCGTCGATAGGCATGGTGTTCACCTCGGAACGGGTTCGGGCCAGGCCGTGTCGGCCAGGCGCGGGCGTGGGAAGGCGTCGCCGGTACGCCAGGCACGGACGGCAGGCGCGAGTTCACTGGTGACGGCGCGGTCGAGGTCGCGGATGTCGATCGCGGGCCGGCCGTTGCGGCGGGCGTCGGCCCACAGGTCGAGGACCTTGGTGAGGCTGTCGGCCAGCAGCGCGGTCAGCGCGGTGGGCGGGTAGTCCTCGGCGACCGCGGCCAGCAGCCCGGCCATCTCGGTCAACGGCATGCCGGGGGTGGTGTAGTGGTCGAGCTGGCGGACCGGCAGCGTGACCACGTGCTCGGGTCCGGGCTCGGCGCCGGCCAGGGTGACCGTGCCGAGCTGGACATCGGCGCCGAGTTGGAAGACGTAGACCCAGAAGCCCATGCGGGTGGTCGCGCGGGTGAGCGACTGGCGCGGCAAGTGGCGCTCCCGCGCCACGTCGAGCGCCTTGGCGCGGTTCGCGGGCACCGTGAGCACGTCGTCCAGGCGCGCCCGTGACAGATCGAGGCGGTCGTAGAACTTCACGAACACGAGGGACTCCTTTCCTTGTGGTGGCGCGGTTTCACGCGCCGGTCTGGGCGAGCGCGCGGGGTGACAGGGCGGTGGTGGTCCAGCCGTAGAGGTCGAAGACCTGGCGGGCGTGGGTGCGGCAGTAGAGGTCGAAGGCGCCGCCCTGGCCGGCGTGGGTGGCGCGGCGGTGGCAGTAGCGCGGGGGCCGGCCGTTGCCGAACTCGGTTTGCCAGGTGCACACGCGCAGCCGGTGGACGCGGATGACGAGGCCACGGCCGCCGTTGACGCCGGTCCAGCGGCCTCCGTCGACGTCGGTGGCGTGCCACACGTAGCGGGTCCACCGTCCGCCGAATGGGGTGTAGGTGCGCCGGCCGACCTGGTGGGCGTCGGCGGGGTCGATCGTGGCCAGGTGCCCGCCGGGCCAGGTGGTCAGCGCGTCGCCAGCCGAGGACACGTAGGCGACGAACGTGTTCGCGCGGGTCATCGCGTGGCGTTCGCGTTCGTTCGAGCACGGGTAGCAGCTCGTGGCGCCGGTGGTCGGGTCGATCGCACGGCCGGTGCCGATCCCGCTGGGGTCCGGGGTGGGCGGGTGGCCGCAGTCGAGAACGTCCGCCACGGGGGCGATGGTGGAGGAGGTGGTCATGGCGGTATCGGTCCCTTCGGGCCGGAGGTGAGCGGAATCGGCAAGGCACAGTCCGGCCGTTCGGCCACAGGAGGGGGTGGACCGAACGGCCGGAGGTGATCAAGGAAGGTGTCCGAACGTGGCCAGCAATCGGGCGAACTCGGCCACCCGGTCGTGCGGGACGCGGACGGTGAACACCGAGTCGGACGCGCCAGGCCGCACGCAGACGCGTCCGTGGACGCCTGCGTCGACCGTGCCAAAGTGGAAGTCGGTGTCCTGGTCTTGGCGCTGCACGCCCAGGCGTGCCGCGACGGTCGCCGCGAGTTGCTCACGGGCGGCGGCGATGCCGTCGCTGGCGTGCTTCTCGTCCCAGGCCGCGTGCAGCGCGGCCTCATAGTTCGGCAGCAGCCGGCGCCGGATCTCGTGGGCAATCACGTCGGGCGGTTTGCGCTGGTCCACGGTGATCTTGTGGTCCTGCTCGTGGTCCTGCGGGACGTGGTTGCGCAGGAAGCCGAGGTGACCGGCGATGATCAATCGGCCCTGGTCGGTCTTGCGGCCGGTGGTGGTGCCGTCGAACAGGTCGAGGACCTGATCGTTCGGTCCGGCGAGATGGGCTTCCGAGCCGTCGGCGGCCTTGCCGGTGTAGGCGCGCCACCCCGTGCCGAGGTGCTCGGCGACGGTGTGTGCGAGGTCGAGGGTGGTCATGGGGTTCTCCCGTGGTTGCTGGTTGACGGCCAGCCCGAGTCGAGCTGGCCGACCTAGTGGTGAGGTGTGGCGGTAACCGGCGCACGACGAGGCGCCGGCCGACCGTCGACGGGGACGGCCGACCGGCGGGAAAGGAGAGACGGAGGTCAGCGGCAGTGGCCGGTGATCTGGACCAGGTGGGCCATGTCGACCACGGGCCCGGCCCAGTAGCGGACGTGGGCCGGTTTGTTGCCGATGCCCCAGACGTAGAGCCGGAAATCGGGGTCGCTCGGGCAGGCCCACACGGAGCGCTTACCGGGCCCATCGGGCGCGGGGGCGCCGTGTTCGTCGCACCGATCATCGACAACCAGGCCCCCACCCCAGGACGACCGCAGGTGCGCGAACACCCGGACGTACGAGGCATCGAACGGCACCGTGTGCGCCTGCTGCCGGGCCGCGACCCACTTCATCAGCGCCTCCGCGGACAACGGCCGGCGGGAGGTGATCACGGCGCGCACGGCGTCGACGTCGGTGAGCCGGCCGTGGTCGCTGATGTCCGCGTAGGCCAGTGCACACGGTCCGGTGAACCACAACGTGATCCACTGCGGGCCGCGATGCCAGCCGCGCGCATAGCCGCGCCGGTCGCCCAGCTCGGTGATCGGGATCGGCGGCAACACGCCGTCCAGGCCCCGGTCAGGTCGGGGCGTCCACCCGTGTGCGCGGAGGTCATCGTCCACGGACGGGTAGATCATGTCCGTGGTCCGGGCGCCGGAGTAGCCGCGCGCCGCGCGGCTCAAGGTCTCCGCCAAACCGTCCATGCGGCCGGTGACGTTGCGCAAGCCCTGCACCGGCATCGGGCGCGAGCTCAGCGCATCGTCGTGCAGGTCGGCAACCTGGCAGCGGAGTTCCTCCGCGAGCCTGGCCAGGCCGGTGAGGCTGCCGGCCTGCACACGGTTCACCGTCTCCAGAGAATCGGCCCGTGCGCGCTCCCGGTCGAGCTCCGCGCGCAGCGCGTCCAGAGTGGTCGAATGGTCGTTGGTCATCGTGGTGCTCGCTTTCGTCGGTCGAATTGCGTGAATGTGCGGAGGTGCTGGGAAAAGGGAGTCACTGTTCGGCGAGCACGCGGTCGAGCTGATCAAGGAAGTAGTCGACGTCCGTGTTCGGGCGCATCGCGTCGCCCGACGGCATCCAGTCGGAGTCGTCGACGTAACCGGTGCCGGCGACCTGGTCGAAGGTGTCGACGTAGTCGGTGTGGTCGCACTCGCAGCAATCCGGCGCGGTCACCGGGTACAACTGACTTCCGACATTCAGGCAGGCGGTGGCCAGAGCGCGTTCCCGGAACGTGGCCGCGGTGTAGGTGGCGACCGCCGTAACCACACGGGCGGCCGGAAATCGGGCGAACAACTCAGCCAGCACGTCGTAGTGGGCGTGCCAACACGCGGAAATCGTGCGGCGCCTGCCGTTCGGACCGGTGCCCTTACCGAACGCGGACGCGCTTCCCTTCGCGCCGGAACCCGCTGTGTCGGTGGCGCGAAGGGTGAACGTGGCGCGGGGGCCTGCGCGGTTGCTGCGATCCTCGCCCGTGCGCACGGTGATGTTTCCGTCGTAGAGCGCGCTGGACACGTCGCGTACGACGCTGTGAATATCGGTGAGGGACACGCCGTACACGAACATGGTTGAACTCCTTTACTGATTCGGGAAACGGAGGTGATGACGTACGCGCGGATGAGTCGAACAATCCGCAACGGAAAGCCGAGCCGTTGCAACCGTTGCGCGCGGGTGAGAGCTGCGCGGCGCCCGTATGAACGGGCGCCGAGACACGCGGCTGACTATCAGTGAAATTTCCGGGGATGCGCTGGACGATTGCGCTAGATCCAGGAATCGACTCGGCGGACCGTGGCGCCGCACTTCTTGGCGACGTACTCCGCAGCGTCCGCCAGGCCCGAAAATCGGTACCGGTAGGCGGACAGCGGCACCGGACCAGCCGCGCCGTCGGTGGACTCGATACGCCAACGTCCGCGCGGTGCGCGCTCGCAGGCGACAAACGCACACCCGTCACGAGTGAACGCGACCGCGCTATCGGCGTCCTGTTCGCCGTACGTGTCGTCTGTCATGACGTAGCCGTTTTGGGCGTACTGAAAGTGAAGCTCTACGACGTTGTCCGTGTCGGTGGACATGTGATCTCCCTTGACGTTGGCCGATCGGGTCGGTTACGTGCGCGGGTTTCAGGCCCAGCGCGGTTGAAATTCGTCGCGCAGTCCGTCAAAGGTCCACGCGCCGAAGATGCGGAACTGTCCGCAACGCACGCCGGACGTGTGCGCGCGGGACACAGCCACTCGGGGCGAATGTGGTGTGTTCGCCACGGCGGTAGGCGCCGCGCGTGGCGGTCACCAATACGGCGATTTCGCCGCGCGGGGTGTACCCGGTCACCTTGGCCGGTACGAGTCCGGAGAAACTGTCCAGAAAGATAAGGTCACCGACCCGAATAACAGTTGTCGGAATCGAACGGTTCTGCGTGTCAGTCATCGTGAGACCTCACTTAGGCAGCCGACTGGTAACCCGTACCGGGGCACGTGGCCAGATCAGGCAGGTAGACGGTCCGGAATTCGTTCCACGCGCGTTCGGAATTCGCGCGGGCATGGTTGCGTCCCCTGTCCAGCCGGTTGGGGCCGCGCCGTTGCTCGGCTTCCTGATTGAGCCGTTGACGGACCAACCAGGTCACGGCCTGCACCTGGTGCGCCGAGACCCGTTCTCCCCCGCGTGCGGAGATCAGCTCCGCGGCACGGCGGTACAGGCTCACCACGTGGTCGTACTGCCGACGGGAAACCGATCCGTCCTTACGGCGGAACCCGTTGACCGGCGCCGAGTCGTACTCCTCGGAGGTGAGCGCGCGACCGTGCGCCACCGACAGCGCGTGCCGATCGATCACCACGCGCGGGTCATCCGGATCTTGATCTCCGCCGAACTCGATCAGGTGGGCAAAGTCGCGGATTTTCGGACCGTTGAGGATGTCCTCATACCGCTCACCGACGAGCAGCCGATCCGCAGCGCGTTTCTGGCCGGTCGTGGCGAACATTCCGGAACCGGGCCCGCCGATTCCCCTACCCTCGCGCAATACGCGAGCGGCATTAAGAGCGTGTCTCATTTGGTGAGTTTCTTGTGGCAGGTGATGGCGGCGCCCAGGGTGAGGAAGGCGAGGTAGTGGCTGGGTTTGTGTTCGTAGCGGATGGTCAGTCGCCGGTAGCCGGTTAGCCAGGCGATGGACCGTTCGATCACCCAGCGGTGTTGGCCGAGTTTCTCGGCGGATTCGATGTCTTTGCGGGCGATACGTGGGATGATGCGGCGCTGACGCAGCCAGTCGCGCAGGGCGGGGATGTCGTAGGCCTTGTCCGCGTGCAGTTTGGCCGGTTTCCGGCGCCGGGGTCCCCGGCGGGATCGGATTGCCGGCAGCGCGTTGACCAGAGGCTTGAGCGCGTGGCTGTCGTGGGTGTTGGCCGCGGAGATCCCGACCGTCAAGGGCAAGCCGGCCCGATCAGACAGCACGTGGATCTTCGAACCGGGCTTGCCGCGATCGACCGGGCTCGGACCGGTCAGACCGCCCCCTTTTTGGCCCTGACGGATGCTCCGTCCAGGACCGCACGTGACCAGTCGATCATGCCTTGGCCACCCAGTTCGTCCAGCACCGCCTGGTGCACCTGTCTCCATAACCCGGCCTCGGTCCACTCGGTGAACGTCCGATGCGCCGTGGGTACCGACACCCCGAACGACGGCGGCAGGTGCCGCCACGCACACCCGCTGGTCAGCACGAACACGATGGCCGTGAACACCGCCCGTGGATCCCTCCGCGCCCGGCCGCCACCCTGCGGACGCTCCTTCGCCGGTGGGATCAGCGGTTCCACCAACGCCCACAGTTCGTCGGGCACCAACCGTTGCGACAGCGAGTCGATCACAGCGCAAGATCATGACAGCGCAACAACAGAGAACCAAACGAGACACGCTCTAAGGACGTTGCCGATCCATCCCTGTTGTGGTGAGTAAATCGCGAGCATTCCGGCGCCGAGATGGGCGTCACCGTTCGCGATGGCGGTTGCCACGTGGTGCGCGTCGGCATACCAGCGCATTCCTTGCGCGATTTCGTCGGGTGTGGCCTGTTCCCAGTGCCACACGATGTTTTCGTGACTCACAGGGTGCGCCCGGAACCATGGGTGATCGCTGGGGGCAGGCATGACAATTCAGTCCTCTTAGGTGTGATTCACGGTCACCGGCGAGTCGTCCCACAAGCGGGACCATCCCGATTGCGCGGGACGCGCGCCGGCCGTTCGTACGTACTTGTCCAGGGCGAGCAATTCGCGTCGCACTTCTCCGACGTCCAATTGCCACAGCTCGCGGGAGATCTCGTCCCGTACGCGGTCAAGGTCAATCGCACCCGATGACGCGAAGGAATACAGAGCGGACGACATACCGTCGTGCCAATCGGACGCAATCCGTCGCGCTTGCCCGTCGCTGATCATGACAATGACTGCACTCATCGGTTTTCACTCCTTGATTCACGCCGCGACCGTGACCGGAATGGATTCCATGGCGGAAAAATCGAAAACGGCGAGCTGTGCGGTTTCCCGCGCGAGGGTCATTGCGTCGGACAGGTCCGCGGTCACGACGGAAACGTCCAGGTAGACGCGACCGGTCGCAGGGTCGCGCTACCCACCGAGAACGCGACCGGGTAGCGAAAGAGCGTCTTTTGCTTGCGCGATGTACTCGTGAAGATCGTTACTGGTCACGGAACCGTCGAAAACGCGTTCGTGTTCCGGATGTACGGCAACCGCATAGCCCGTGCTGATGTCGGAACCGTCGCTCGGGTTGACGGAAAATCCGCCATCCGGAACGGACAGAGCGTCCGCCATGGCGCTAATCCGGGCGGACCAATCGATCAGAGTCGTAGTCATGGCGGTACTCCATTTCGTGTGCGAAAGTGGTTGACTGGCAGCGATTCAGGCCAGTTGTGAACTGGCACCGAAACGCGCAACCCTCGCCGTTGTGAGATCTCCGCAAAGGGGACAGATCCTGTATCCGGGCAATACGGCACTACTCACGGGTGAGGGTTGCGCGTTTCGATGGCACATTCCCTGAATCTCTAAAACACTGTTGGGATAAGCCGTTATGTCTAGCGCGCAACGCAAGGAACCATGCCCGTAAGGGTTTGGCGTGCTATGGGCAGGCGAGAGTGACGCTCTCAAGCCAGAGAAACCCAATGTCGGCAACCGCCTAAAACAACCTCGAACGCCTACACGTTGCGACGTTTTTCGGTGCTGGACCACCATTGACTTATCTTGGGGACACACCTGTGGCAGGCATGCCATTTATGCGCGCTTCTCCGCTTTATAGCAAGAACTTTACGTCGCGAAGCTGCAAGCGCAGTTACTACGCATTCCAGACTAGAAATGCGCGTTTGGCTACGCGTCGTTCTTCACGCTGCTCTGCACGGTTTCGCTGCTGTCCGCACGGCCCAAGCCGTTGCCCGCGCTTTACGGGACTACTGTCATCTCGACACCCGGAAGGAGGTACTGACCGAATCGGAGAGCTCGCAGGGACGCCGTGCCCTGGTCCTCACCCTCTCGGTTCGATCCGTTTACTTCCTGGTGTGGAGTCGACATGTAGAAGTACACACCTTGGGTCCACACTTTGCAAGCCCAAGAGGCCCCGTCGTTACCGTTCCGTGACCTTGCGGTGCAAAACGGCTGGTCAGAGTTGCGCAGCGTCAGCCGGGCCTCTCGGTCTCCACTGCCCAAACCGGGGCATAGAAGAGCCACAGCAGCCGGCACGGCGGAGCCCAGCGGAGCGGACAGCAGCCGGCACGGCGGAGCCCAGCGGAGCGGACAGCAGCCGGCACGGCGGAGCCCAGCGGAGCGGACAGCTCATCTCTTGCTTTTCTGGGTTTATGAATGGCGAAGTGCCGAGAAATGGTGAATCGCGAGCATGTTTAATCCAGCTTTCGGCTCATGCGATTCACCCCGAGAGAACTCAAACAAAGTTTGAGTATTGACACGCCGTCGAAATTGTGATTGTCAAGCGCAAGTGGCAATCCGATGCAAATTGATACAGCGTCGAATTCGAGTCAAGTTGATCAGCGGCGACTGCACAGCAGGAGGCTGCCACCGTAACGAACAGAGCAGCGAGATGCGGGCAATGCATGACGATCAGACAGCGGGAAGTGGGGTACGGATGGATGGTGACCAGCGCAACCAGGGGGACCACGGGGTCACGAGTAACGGCAGGTGACCACCCACCCAAGTCGACTGTTCATGTGCCTGCCGGCCACCGAGTCGGGCGTTACATCGGTAGCCCCTGCGGGGCCGGTGACCAGGCAGTTCGCGGACTCGGAGGGCTACCGCTCTAGTAGGCAGTTGAATCGGACCGTCGTCCGGTAGGTGACCAGGACACTACGAGGTGATCACTGATCGTACTGTTGATCTACTAGTTGGTCACTCGGTGTGGTGACGCCGGTTCGTCCTAAGTAGAAATACGCTGCACCGGGTACCCCGTTTGACGTAGCGTTGACAACCTTGACACTGATCAACCGAGGTGGCCGATGACGGAGACGATTATACGCCCTCTGGCCAGAAAGGAGGCGATTCTCACTTTGAATTTCAGGGCTCGCCTGTGCCGCGGGGGCGGAGTGTAGGCGAGCCGTCACGAACGATTATGGGGGCGTACATGGTAACGGGGGACGCTAGGTACCTAGCGCGGTCGCGGGATCTCCGTCACGTGCTGAACGGGGAATGGATCACGCACATTCTGGTGGCGTTGAATGCTGGGCCGCTGCATTACAACGAGCTTCATGCCGCCATCCAGGAGATGACCACGTTCGATCCGTGGACCGGGTTGGTCCGCAAGATTCAGAGCCGGGCATTGGGCCGGACCTTGCGAAGGATGGAGACCGCCGGCCTGGTGGACCGGGTCGAGGAACGGACGTTTCCGCGGTCGGTGGTGTACTCGCTGACGCCCGCGGGCGCGGATTTGCTGGTCCGGGCGCGGCCTCTGATCGACTGGGCGGAAGAGAACCTCGATCTGATCGAGCGCCTGCAGAAGGCGCCGGACGACGGCGATCAGCCGCAGGACGACGAGGATCAGCCTGACTGAGCTACCGCTGCACTGGCGGACGCGGTTCAGCTGGCCGCGGCGTTGTCGGTGGAGACCGGCCGCCGAGTGCTGCCGCGGCGTTGGAGGAAGTCGGCGAGGTTGAGCGTGTCGGGGCTGGGATGTTGGCCGATCTCGTCGAGCGTGGTGGTCAGCAGCGCGAGGGTGCGGGGGATGGCGGCGTACTGGTCGAGGCGGGCTTGGGTGCGGATGATGTCGCGGTAGACGCCCTCGTTGTAGCGGTCGAGCTTCCGGGTGCGTTCCAGGAGCGTGAGCATGGTTTCTGGGGCGCTGTCGCCGTGCGCGCGGATCAGGGCGCCGAGCGCGTCCAGGACGTCGCGTCGGGTGGCCTCGCGGACCGGTTCGATCCAGGGCACGAGCAGGTCCTCGGCGAGGTCGCCCTGGTAGAGCTCGACGGCGTCGTGCAGCTGGGCCTGGGCCGCGGCGTCGGGTGGGCGGGGCGCCTGCAGGGCGTGCTGGAGCTGCCAGTAGTCGACGACGGCGAGTTCGTCGTTGAGCTGGTAGCGGCCGTCGTCGTTGACGACGAGGTTGTTGATCCTGCCGTCGGTGGCGTCGGTGAGCGCGCGGCGCAACATGGACAGGGTGTTGTGGAACGAGTTGTACGGCCGCGGTGGCCGGCTGTCGGGCCAGACGGCCTCGTTGAGGACTTCGCGGCGGACGCCGTGGGGGTGCAGCGCGAGGTAGACGAGCAGTTCCCGTTGCTTCGGTGTCAGCGCGCCACTGAGCTCGCGTTCTCCCTCGTCGCCGCGCAGGGCCAGGTGCAGGCGTCCCAGCACACGCACAACCAGCGGGGTTTGCGGTGCTGCCACGTCACCGTTGTCCGGTTTCCGGGGTTCCTCGGCGGCCGGTGCCTGCTCGGCGGCCGGCTTGACGTCCTCGGCGGCCGTGCGGCGCTCGTCGGTGTCGTCCGGGGTGGCTGCGGCCGGGGCCTTCGGCGGGACGTCCACGGGGATGGGGTGGACGTCCAGCAGTTGCAGGCTCGGGGCCGGTGGGGTCTGCTGGTTGTCTTCCTGTTCCGGCGGGCGGGTGGATTCGAGCTGGGTCATCTCGTCGACCGAGCGCTGCTCGGGGACGGGCGGCGTGGGTGCAACGTCGTGATCGTCTGCGGGCGGTGCGAGTTCGTCGCCGGTGAAGCCGCTGGTTGCGTGGTCGGGTGTGGCCAGGTCGGCGGGGCCTTCAGCATCGCGGAGCACGGCAAGCAGTTCGGTGGCATCGGTGGAGGGCAGGCTGAACAGGCGTGTGTCGGCGAGGGCGTCGCCGAGGCCAGGGCTGGTCGCGCTGACGGTGCCGTCGTGGCGGACGCGCACGGTCGCGCCGGGGCGCCATTGGCCGAGGAGCACGCCGGCCAGGCCGAGAGTCGAGCCGTTGTCGAGGACGGCTTGCAGGCGGCGTTCCGCGTGGGGCGTGGGGCTGGCGAGCAGCACGAGCGAGGCCGGAGTGAGTCGGGTTTCGGTCTGCTCGATGGCGTGGCGGGTCCGGGTGAGCAGGGCCGCTTCCATCTCGTCGAGGGCAGCGTCGAGCGTGGCGACGACGTGGACGGTGGACGGCAGGTTCTCGACGTCGGTGCCGTCGAAGACGAGGTGCAGGTCGTCGGCGGGGACGAGCACGCGGATGCCGTCGCCGGGCTGCTGTTCGGTGAGCAGGTGCAGCAGCAGCGCGCGGGCAGCGGCGGTGGCGCCAGGTCCGGCGAGACCGAGGCCGCGGGTGCTGGCCAGGTTCAGGGCGAGTTCGCGACCGCCCCGCACGCCGACCTTCGCCGGTACGGGGACTGGTTTGTCGTCGGGTTCCAGGTCCCCGGCGGCGGTGATGTGGATCCGCGGTGGGGCCGGCGCGAGGTCGACGAACTCCACGTCGTCTACGGGCCTGCGGTCGCCGTCGTCCTGGTCGTAGGCGGCCCGCAGGGCGCGGACCACGGGCGCGATCGGGCGCTGCAGGTCGGCGCGGTCGCCGCTGCCGATGCGGTAGCGGCGTCGGCGCCACATCCGGACCGACACCATGGCCGTCGTGATCGCTCCGGCCAGGCCAAGGCTGACGAACACGCCGGTCAGCAGGTCCAGCCCCGGTTCGGCCTGGTCGTCGTGGTGCTGGCCGGCCTCGTCCGCCGTGGCCGGCGCCGGGGTCGTGTTCGGCGCGGGCTGTGTTGACGGAGGCGTGGTCGGTGCAGTGCTCGTCGGAGGAGGTGGCGGCTGCGGCGGCGGCACCTGCGGCTGCTGCTCGCCGGGAGGATGTTGTTCGGGCGGGGCCGGGATGTAGGCGGTGATCTTCCAGCCGGGGCGCACGAGGTTGGGTTGGGTCAGCGCGCGGCCGTCGGGCTGCTCCACGCCGCGGTTGAGCTGGAACAACTCAGGCCACCGGGTTCCGCCGCCGGGACCGTAGATGCGTTCGGCGACCCGCCACAGGCTGTCGTAGATCCCGTCCTCGGGGAGCCGGACCTCCTCGGTGACCTGGACCATGCCCGGCGGGGCCGGCGCTGCCCGATCGACCACCAACGTGGCGGCCGGGACGACGGCCGCCTGCGGAGCCGCGGCCTGCGCGGTCGGGCCTGGGGTCAGCGGTGCGACGACGGCGACCGGCGTGAGATCGGCGGCCAAGACTGCGGTGGCCGGGGTGGGAGCCGTGTACGGGGTCCGGTTGCCGAGCAGGGTCAGCACGATGGTGCCGATCAGAGCCGCGGCGAGCCCGTGCAGCGGGCCAGGCGGGCGGACCTGCGGCCAGGTGATCCCGCGCGCCGCGTCGACGGTGCAGCGCAGGACGTCGAGCGCGAAGAAGAACCAGACGATCCAGCACAGCACCGCCAGGGTGTTGAGCAGGAACTGCGCGCTCATCGGGTTGAGCAGCGTCGCCTGGATCTCGTCCCACGTCGGCACGTCGTCAGGCAGGGGCCACCCCACGAAGTGCACGAGGGCCCAGGGCAGGCCCGCCACGAGCGCGAGCAGGACGACGAGGGCGAGCAGACCGCGCACGAACCGGAGCACCGCGGCCAGTGCCCACCACGCGGGGCGGCCTGTCCTCGGCCGTATCGGCTTTCGGTGAGGGGAGTGCGAGTGTGCGGTCATGGCGTGCTCGATTCCTTGGACGTACAGGTTTACGGCTCCGCGGTCGCCAGCGGAGCAAGCGGCGTCATGTCACCGGCGTGGGAATCCGGGTGGAGGTGTCCGCCGCGCCGTTGCGAGGTCCGGCGAGCTCGGGTGACGCGGACTGCTGGGTGGTCGGCGCCGGGTTCGATGTGGACGATGCTTGGCTCGCGTCCCGTTTCGCGGTGGCGGTGCCGGCGGTAGACCGCTTGCGCTTGGGGCGAGTCGTCTTGCGGCCGTTGAGCCACTGGGTGAGGTCGGTGGCCGGTACGTCGGTGAACTTGGCCAGCTCGTCAACGCTGATGACGTCGCTGGACTCAGCGAGGACGTCGCCGAGTTCTCGCTCGACGTCGCCGAGTTTCTCGGCCACCTCTGCCCGCAGCAGTGCGAGTTCACCGACGCGCTTGGCAGCAGCTGCCCGCTTCGCGCTGCGGGCCGCGTCGGCTTGCTCGACGCGGCGTTCGATCTCTTCAGTCGTCGCCATCCTGGTCTCCTTCCCCGGTGTGGCACTGAACTGGGTACGAGCATGTGAAGGTCGTCATGGGAGTACTCCGGAGATTCCGCGTTGCGGTTGGGCCTGCCCGGTTCCCGTGACGGTGATTGAGCCGATGCTGACCAGCCCGAGCAGCTGGGTCGGCTGGTCGATGCTGACGGTCACGTTCACGGTGGTGCCGGCGACCGAGACGGTGCCGGTGTGGCCGGCGGCGGCGAGGTAGCTGCGGGCCGCGGCGCTGGCTTGGTGTGGGACCAGGCGCAGGGTGCCGTCGGTGCGGTAGGCGGTCAGGTCGATTTCCTGGGCGCCGGCCCGCGCGGCTTCCTGCGCCTCGCCCATCGCACGGACCTTGGCGGCCAGGGCGAGCCCGCCGTCGAGCACGAGCCCGGCGAACAGCAGCGCGGCGAGGGCGATGATGACGACGAAGGCGGTCACCCGGCCGTCCTGGTCTTCGCGCAGCCGGCCGGTTCGGCGGCGCAGCGATGCGGCCACCCTCATGGCGCACCTCCCGCTTGGGCGTTGGGGGCGGTGCCGCGCCAGACATCGACCGGGGAGGAGAAGCTGGATTGGAACGTCCGGCTGCCGGGCACGCCGAGCGAGGTCAGGTCCCCGAGGCCGACGCTGCAGGACACGGTGACGGTCACCGTGGAGCCCGGCTTGAGTCCCTGAGTGTCGGTAGACACCGACAACGACTGGCAGGTGATCCCCGCGGACGCCAGGGCTGCGCTGGCGGTGGCTTGGGCGTTGGCGGTGGCCTGCGATGGGGTGCGGGCCAGGGTGGCGGCGCGGGCCGCTTGGTGCGCGACGTCGTTGATCCGCAGCTTGGTGTCGGCCAGCCGACCGCAGAACACCACGAACAACAGCAGCAGGATCAGCAGCGGGGTCAGTAGAGTGAGCTCGGCCGCAGCGGAGCCTCGTTCGTCCCGGCGCAGCGCGCGAATACTCGCGCGCATCGAGCGCGCGAACGCGGGAAGACGGCGGGCCGCAGTCATGGTGCCACCGCCCCTGCACCGGTCGGCGGGGTGAATTTCTCAACGGGCCCAACGGCTTCGGCGTGCACCGTGAAGGTCGCGAACGGAATCACGTTGATCACGGTTCCGGTGACCGTCACGGATGCTTGGTTCGGTCCTCGCTGGACGTTGACCGATGTTCCTTGCAGCGGGCCACTTCCGAGTTGGGTGAGGACTCGTTGTCCTTCGGCATTGCCCGCGGCAGTGCTGCCGCCGTACACGCGTGCTGCGGACAGGGCTTCGGAGGCGGCGGCTTGGGCTATGTGGGTGGCGTGCATGTAGAGCGCGAACTGCGCGATCAACAGGATCAGCAGCAACAGCAGGGGCGTGGCGATGACGAGTTCGACCGTGCCGGCGCCACGCTGATCCGTCCGCAGCCGGCGCAGCGCCGCCCGCACACGTGTCCGGTGTGGACGCTCGCGTGTGTTCGGCGTGCGGGGTCGGCTGGGGCGTCGAGGCATTGTGGTCACCGGCCTACAGGTTGATGCCGTTGGCTTTCTGGGTGACCTTAATGACGATGATCGCGATGACCGCGATGGCCAGCGCCGCCAGCAGGGCGGTGACCACGACCGCTTCGGTGGAGTAGCCCGCCTCGTCGCGGCGCAGCCGCTCCAGCTCGCCCCGGATGCGGGCGATGAGGATCTGAACTTCGGTGAACATCAGCTTCTCCCCCGTGGTTCGGGGTCCGGTATGGACAGTTCTTGTGGAACTCAGAGACCTCCCAGCACGCTCGCGAGGGCTGGGAACCCGATGAAAATCAGGAATCCGCCGAACAGCATCACCACGGGAAGGCTCATGCGTTCGGTGGCTGCTTGCGCTTCGCCTTCAGCGTCGGTGAGTTCACGGGTGCGCAGCGCCGCGGCCTTGGCCGCGAGGCTGGCGCGAACGCGGGCGCCTT
This sequence comes from Prauserella oleivorans, assembly GCF_042685745.1. NCBI lineage: Bacteria > Bacillati > Actinomycetota > Actinomycetes > Pseudonocardiales > Pseudonocardiaceae > Prauserella > Prauserella oleivorans. The sequence goes on from NZ_JBHUNT010000001.1 coordinate 1,903,827, forward strand.
CGGTGCCGGCGAGGCTGACCGAGGCGGCGAGCTCGGACAGCTGGTGCACGTCGAGTTCGGTACCGAGCTGGCCGAGGGTGGACCACGGCGTGGTGCGGGTCAGCTTGGCGGTGACGAGTGCGCGGCGCAGCTGTTGGAAGGCCCAGCCTTTGCCGATACCGACCGCGTCTGACAGGGCACCGTCGACTCCCGCGCCGCCGGCCAGCAGGACTCGGATCAGGTTGAGGTAGGCCGACAGCGCATGCCGGAAGGTGGAGCGGCGCCGCTCGGCTTCCTGCCGGACGCTGATGTCCGGGAGCAGGAACCCGCCGAGCGCGAAGAGGAGGCTGGCGACCGCGGGGACTTCCCAGCCGAGACCGACATCGGCCACGACGAGCAGGAGGTGCATCAGGATCGGCAGCAGTAGCCCGGTCAGCGCCAACGTGGCCTTCTCGGCCAGGTGGTGTTCGATGCTCTTGCCGGTAACCGCGAGGTCGTTGCGGAGTTTGCGGTTGGGCAACCCGAGCGCGGCCAACGGTTTGATGAACGGGCGGCCCACGCGCAGGGCCCAGCCGTCGGAGTCCGCGGTGAGGATCGGCGGTGGCGCGGGGGTCGCGTGCAGCCGGTCGACCAGCGCTCGCAGCGGCGGCCGGGGCGGGAACACGTAGACCACCAGCGCCCACAATCCGACGCCGAGCCCGGCGCCCCACAGCAATGCGCTGATCATGACGACGTTCCCTTCCCGGTGAGCAGGTCATCGACGTCCACGTCGGCATCGTGGGGCCGGATCGTGGCCAGTTCCGTGAGGAAGCGCTCTGGCTCGCGGAGCCGCGCAATCCTTGCCAGCCAAGCAAAAGAGGCAGCGAACAGCGCGCCGACGAGCAGCAGCATGATCTGGCCGAACGCGGAATCGTACGGGGCGAGGTAGCCGCGGTTGAGCAGCACCAGACCCATCGCGAAGGACAGTGTGGTGATCACGATGACGCGCACGCTGGTCCGGGTGCGGGCGCGGCCGGCTTCGACCCGCATCCGCATGGACGCCTGCTCGCGGGCCTCGCTGGCCAGTTCGCCGAGCAGGTCGGCGAGCTGGCGGGCCTGGTGCTCGGCAGCCAGCACGAGCGCGGAGATCACCAGGTCCGCCGTGGGGTCGCGCAGCTGGTCGGCGAGGTGACGCAGCGACGGCGCGAGACGTTCGCCGCGTTCCAGCCGGACGGCCAGCTCGGTGATCTCCTCGCGGATCGCCTCGGGGCAGGCCGGGGCGGTGGCGAGGATGGCCTGTTCCAGACCGGCCGCGGCGACCAGGGTATCGCGCAGCATCTCTGTCCAGCCGGCGATCGCCTCGATGCGTTCGAGGTGACGCTTGTGGTCGACGTTCGAGCCAAGGATCCGCGGCAGGCCGACGACCGCAAGGACGGTCAGGATGGCGGCGACCACCCAGTCGGTGACCGCGCCGACGGCCAGGCCGGCGAGCACGGCCACGACGAGCCACCCGACCCGCCTGCGGTCGTGCCGTGCGGCCAGCCAGGCGCTCAGCCGCGAGGGCGTCGCCGCGCGGGCGGGCCGGCCGCGCAGTCCGGCGACGATGAGCAGGACACCGACGGCCGCGCCGGCGCCGAGCAGGCCGAACAGGGCGGCGGTCGTGGTCATGGCGTCCACCACCCTTCGCGTCGCTCGAACAGGTCCGGGTCGTAGCCCGCCTCGACGAGCACGTCGACGGTGTCGGTGCGCAGCGGTGCGCCCGGTACGGCGCGCAGGTCCGGGCCGGGGCGCCAGACCTCGTTGCTGATGATCTGTGCGCCGTCGGCGCCGACGACTTCCCGGATCGAGGACACCACGCGCTTGCTCGGGTCGTCGCGGGGCTTTTCCAGGTGCACCACGAAGTGCAGCGCCGCGGCGACGAGCAGGTTGGTCGCTTCCATCGGCAACCGCTCGGGGCCTTGCACGGCGTAGGCAGCCAGCTTGGTGAACGCACCCTGACTGCTGGAGGAGTGCAGGGTGCCCATGCTGCCGTCGTTGCCCATGGACATCGCGTTGGTCAGCGGGATGACCTCCGGGCCGCGAACCTCGCCGACGATGACCCGGTCCGGGCTCATCCGAAGGGACTGCCACACCAGGTCCGACAGCGAGATCTCGCCCTGCCCTTCGATGTTCGGTTCGCGGGCCTGCAGCGCCACCACATCCGGGTGCGCCTCGGCGTCCTCGCCGAGGCCGAGCTCGAAGACGTCCTCGATGGTGATCAGCCGCTCCCACGACGGGATGGCCGAGGCCAGGCCGCGCAGCAGGGTGGTCTTGCCGATCGCCGTGCCGCCGGTGACCAGGACGTTGCGCTTGGCCCGCACCAGGGCCTTCAGGAAGCTCTCCAGCGCGACGTCGATGGTGCCGTTCTCGCGCAGCTCGGCCAGCGTGACCTTGGCGAACCGGTGCCGGCGGATCGACACCGACGGGCGCGCGGTGACCGCCATGACCGCCGAGACACGCTCGCCACCGGGCAGCTGGAAGTTCACGATCGGGCTGCCGCGGTCGAAGCGGCGCTCCTCCACCCCGGAGCGGGTCGCCAGGTCGCGGATGAGGTCGATCAGCTCGGTGTCCGAGCCGACCACCGGGGGCAACCGCTTGCGGCGGCCGTCGGCGTACTTGACGAAGACACGGTCGCCGTTGATGTTGATGTTCTCGATGTCGGTGTCGGCCAGCAGCGGTTCCAGACCGGCCAGGCCGAAGACCTCGTCGAGGACCTGGCGGATCAGGCGCTGCTCGACCTCGGGCGCCACGAGCATCCCGCCGGTGGCGGAGTTGCGCAGCTCGGCTTGGGCGTGCGCCTCGGCCGCGTCGGTCAGGATCGCCTCGGCCAGCCGGCGGCGTGCTGGGGCGTCCATCGGCGGGCGGCCGGCAGTCTCATCAGCCCGGATGCGCCTGCTGAGTTGGGTGGACAACTCCTCGCGCAGGTGCTGCCGCAGCCGTTCCACCGCGGCGGCTTCCCCGGCGGGCCGGTGTGGCAGATCCGCCGGTCCAGGCGTGTGCTGGGCAGCCAGGTTCGGGCCGGCGCCGTTGGTCGACGCCGCCAGGCGCGGATCACCGACGTCAGGCCGCGTCATGGCGTCGCCCCGTTACGGGTTTGCGGCCCGAGCGGTTGCAGCGCCGCACCCGAGACCGGCTCACCCGGAACTGCCAGCCGCAGGTGCGGGGCACGGGCGCCGTTGCCGGTCGGCTGGTGCCCGTGCGCATAAAGGTTGAGCGCGATCCTGGCGGCAGCCCGCCCCAGCGCGGACTTGTCGGGCCCACGTCGGCCGGTGCCCTGGCCACCGAGCACCGCGGCGCCCTTGTCGTCGCGCGGCACGCGACCCATCACCGGGATGCGCAGCGCCTGGGAGACCTCCGCGGTCGGGTAGCCGTCGCCGACCAGGACGAAGCACGGGCGTCGTGACCACTGTTGGGCGGCCTGCAGCTTGAGCGCGACGTGCGCGAGCTCGTCGTCATGTGGGCGGGCGACCAGCAGCATCGCGTCCGCGCTGCGGATGATCGGGAAAGCGGGTGAGTCCGGATCGACCCGGCCGCAGTCGGCGATGACCGTGGTCTCCGGCTGGTCTGTGGCCCGACGCAGCGGCGAGGACGGGCCCGAGGCCAGCACCGTCAGGGCGGCGCGAGCTTGTTCGGCACCGACCGGGCCGAGCACCACCCGCAGGCCACCGGGGAGACGCTGCGTGTGCTGGACGAGCAGATTCGGATCGGCACCGCTGCGGCCTCGTGCCGCCGCGGCCAAGCTGACCAGACCCGGTGTGTCGGGCAACCGGAAGCGGGCCATCAGGTCACCGCCGGCAGGGTCGACCTCGACCACGATCGGGTTCTCCTGGCCCGGCCAACGGGCCCCGAGCGCGGTCGCCAGGGTGGTCACACCCGGCGACCCTTTCAGCGAGCAGACGGCGATGAGCATCAGCGGCCTCCTCCCGCGATCGCGACCAGACTGAGTTGCCCCGCCGGAGCCGAGGCCAATGCGCGAGCGTCCGATTCGGACAGTTGCAGCGACACCACCGTGGTCTGCTCGGTATCGCGCGTGGCAATACCGGTCACCACCGCGGTCCACGACGACGTCTGTCCGGAGCCGGTCGACGTCCCTGTCGTCGTGCCCTGCCCTGGCGTGATGAGGACCGCGACGGTGGTGCCGGGCGACAGGTCGGGCGGGAACTGTCCCGGCTTGAGCCCCACAGCGGCGATTGCCTTGCCCTGCGCGGGAATCTGCGGTGTCCCGAGGACAGATCGGGTCATGAGCGAGCCAGCGGGCAGGCTGAACGCGACCGGTTGTCCTACCACTGTGGACGCAGCCGATGCTGGCAGCACGTCCATACCGGAGTCCGCCGCCATGCTGACCTGCTTGAGATCCTGCGCGGTGAGGATCTGGCCTACGGCAACGGGACGGGCCAGCGCGAGAACGCTTTCCCGCTCGCCCAGCTGCATTCCGGCGAACACACCGCCGGCCGCGCACACCAGAACCAACAGGACACCGAGTAGCAGGTAGGGCACGCTGCGGCGCCGACCGCTGCCGCTCAAGCGCGAAGGAGTCTTGCCGTCACGGCCAGCCCACGCGTTCGGCGACGCCGGCTTCTGCGTCGTCGTGTCCGTGCTGGTCGAACCTGCGGTAGTGGTCACCACCGACCTCCTTCAGGCATGACGCCATCGCGACGCGTCGACTCGGGTGTTCGACGTGCCTTGCTCTCAACAGGGTTGTTTCGTTGTGCACGCCCGCCCTCGTGAGGCGGGAGGCTTCGGTTCAGCCGGTCGCGATTCCCTGGCTCTCCGCCACACGGAACGCCACCGACGCCGAGGTCGTCATATTCGGGAACGTGCCGCCCTGGCCCGCGCCCGACCACGTCACGGTCCAGTTCACCGTGGCGGTCACCGGGAACGCGTCGGCGCGCTGCCCGGCCGAGGACGTCTTGTACGTGTAGCCGCAATCCGGCGAGGCGCTCTTCGGATCACCACCAGCGGGGAACGGCGAGCCAGGACCGGTGCAGGTCACCGAGCCACCGTCACCCATCGACCACGTCACCGAGGTCGGCCTCGCGACCGCGGTCACCGACACGCCCGGCACGGACGCGGTAGCCGAGACATCGCCCCAGCTGCTGCGGTCCAGCCACAACCAGGTCGGCAGGCTAACCAGCTGGTCACCAGCAGGGTTCGCCGCGATCTTCGGAGCAGGCAGCCGCAACTGGTTCCGCGCCTGCGCCGCGAGCTCAGCCGGCGACGGCAACGGCACCGGGCCAGGCTGGCCGTCCGCGATCCACACCGGCGGCCGGTACAGCGCATCCGCGAAACCGGGCCCAGTGCACTTGTAGACGTACCAGGCACCCGACGGCGGCTGGGCCTGTGCGAACCGCGGCTGCGCGACCGCGAACTGCGCGGTGGCCGGCTCGCGCTGCGGCCGGTACACCGCGGGCACCGCGGTGACGGCACCCGACTTGGGCGGCACGTGGAAGGCCGCCGGCTGCGCGCCTCCCGGCGGCGGGCCCTGATAGTCACTGCGTTCATAGCCGCACTGGGCCAGATTGTTGTTGCCGCCGATGATCGTGTCGCCGTTGGCGTTGGCCTGCCCCGTGCCGGGATTGGTCTGGCCAGGGTTGCTGGGCTTGCCGTTTCCGTTGCCCTGGTTACCGGTTCCAGGCCGAGGGTTCTTGCCTGCGCCGAGCTCGCAACCAGGGTTGGGGTACTGGCTGCAGTCGGTGAATCCCCAGCCGCCGTCCGCGAACGCGGGTACCGCGGTCGCCACGAGCACGGCCGCAGACAGGCCGGCAACGACTCCTAAACGTTTCAACACGAGCCCACCGCCTCTACTGCGAAGCGGGTGACCCTCCACGTGCCGTCCTGCTGCTTCTTGACTTCCGCGGTGATCGAGCGTCGCCCGCCCGGTGTGTCGTTGACCAACTGGCCGTTCTTGTACTTGAGCCAGCCGCTGTCGTCTCCGCAGTCCGAGATCATGACCGTGGTGGGGTTGTCCGGTGGTTCCACCTTGGACACTTCGGGGTTCGTCTTCGGCTCGCCCTTCGTCACCACACCATTGAGGTGGTCCGTGTACAGGCTGCGATTGATCACCCCGAGCGCGTCGCCGGTGGCGTACTTCGCGAGCTCGGGCGACTGCCAGTCTCCGGTCTCACCGGCCTTGGCCATCTGCCGCCACATGCCTGTGTAGGCAGCCGTCGCCTGCTGACGCGCCGCGTCCGCCGGAGAGACCGACGACGGCGGAGGGCTGGTCGTTGGTGGCGGCGTTGCCGCCCCAGTCGTGCCCCCAGGCGTCGAAGACGGATTCGAACTACAGGCCGCCAACGTCAGCGCAACGAGTCCAACAAGAGCCAGTCCCACCCTGCGCCGGCCGTTGCGGCCGTGTACGTTGCCCCCGACCACGTGCACCCCCTCGGATCTGCGAAAATTCCTTTCGATCTAGTGTGGTACTCCTCACGTCTACCTGCCGCCCCCTAGGTCGTGTCCTGCAATTCATCGTAGCCAGAGGATGATGGCGGCGATGGTGAGTTCTGCCTGGTAGTAGGCGGCGCGTTTGGCGTAGCGGGTGGCTAGGTCGCGGAACTGTTTGAGCCGGTTGAAGCAGCGTTCGACGACGTTGCGCTGCTTGTACAACTCGGCGTCGAAGGCGGGCGGGCGTCCGCCCCGTGAGCCGTGCGCGGCGCGGCGGGCGATTTGGTCGTCGCGTTCGGGGCTGACGAACCGGATCCGGCGTTGTCGCAGGGCGTGGCGGGTCGAGGGGTGCGAATAGGCCTTGTCCGCGATCACCACCTCGGGACGGCGGCGTGGGCGGCCAGGCCCGGTGCGAGCGACACGGATCCCGTCCAGCAGCGGCACCAATTGTGGATTGTCACCAGCCTGCCCCGGGGTGAGCACAACCCGCATGGGCAGCCCGCGTCCCTCGACCACGAGGTGGATCTTGGTGCTCAATCCGCCGCGGGAACGTCCGAGTCCTTCGCCGTCGACCGCGATCGCCTCGATGGCGGGCGTGCAGCCCCCTTTTTCCGGGCTCCCGCAGCATGCTGGTGAGCCCGGACCACCGAGGAATCGACACTGATCACCCACTCCACGTCCCCGACAGCGTCGTCTTTGACGATCACCTCGTCCAGAATCCGCTGCCAGGTACCGTCCTTGGTCCACAACCGCAGCCGCTCATGGGCGGTCTTCCACGGCCCATACCGTTCGGGCAGATCACGCCAGGGCGCGCCGGTCCGAAGCTTCCACAGAATCGCATTGATCACCTGCCGGTGATCCCGCCACCGCCGCCCCGGCCCCGACACCGCCGGCAGCAGCGGCTCAATCCGCGCCCAGGCCCGATCCGTCAACTCACCCCGACCAACCACGGACAAGATCAAACCCCATCCGCAGCTAGATCATTTACAGGACACGCCCTAGGAGACCGCAATGTCCCTATGAAGGGACACAGGTGTCGGAACAGCGAAAACTGGTCAAAGTTCACCCGAATGGGCTAATGACAGCGTGTCCAAATGGCGCTGCGTAGTAGGTTCACTACACCGGAAAGCCGTAACTAGGGGGCTACAGGGGGTAGATCGTTGACGAACTCTGTCACTCGTGCGAACCGACGAGCGGCACGAGATTCACGGTGACGCCGGTCAGCATCGCCGGTTGGGGCCTGGTAGGGCTCGTACTTGCCAGCATCCTGCGCATCGCCGTCCAACGGAGTTCGATCCTCCCAGCGACGTGCGATCGGCTGGCGCCACCAACCGTTCTGGAAGTAGTCACCGCCGCCCTGTTCTCGGCGCTGGCCTGGCGCATCGGCGCGGAACCTGACCTGTTCGCTTACTCCTGGCTCGCCGCTGCCGGTGTCTTGCTCGCCGCGGTGGACTGGAACTCCCGCATGCTGCCCACCAAGCTGATCTGGCCCAGCGGAATCATCCTGGCCGCGCTGTTCAGCCTCGCCGCCGTCCTCAATCGCGATGCGTACCCGCTCATTCGCTCCGCGGCCGGCATGCTCGCGCTACTCGCGTTCTACGGAGCGCTCTATTTCCTTCAGCCTGGCCAGCTCGGCGGCGGAGACCTCCGACTCGGCGCCCTTCTGGGCCTTGCTCTCGGGTGGGCAGGCTGGTCGGCGGTTCTGGGCGGCACGCTGTTCGGTTGGTTCAGCGCTGCCGTCGCTCTGCTCGTGCTGCGTATCGCTCGGCGATCGAGGACTGGCCGTGACGTGCCGCTAGGCCCGTTCCTGATCATCGGAGCCTTCGCGGCGGTGCTCATCCAACCGACGAATTGACGGCGTCCACGGGCGGTCTGTCGACCGCCGCTTGGTAACGCATCTCCAGCGCTGGAGCCGGGCGTGTCACTCGGAATAGTCCGTGGCGCCTGTGGCGAGGGCATCGTGCGCACGGGCCAGTCGCTGCGCCATGTCGGGCCGCAACATGGCCTTCGCCTCGGCAAGTTCGACGAACGCGAACTCGCTGATCTCTGGATCGCAGATGCTGATGGTCTCCACCTGCGTGGCAGACAGCGTTCCTCCATCGAAGATGAACACCAATTGGTCATCCCACGGGCCGTGAGGTCCGATCCAGTCCAGAAGTAGGACGCGGCCAGCGAGCACGGTGAGCCCGAGTTCCTCGGCCAGTTCGCGCTCGCCCGCCGCCTTCGGCGGTTCATTGCTTTCCGCCATGCCGCCAGGCAGGTCCCAATTCTCCTTGTAGGTGGGGTTCACCAACAGGATGCGTCCGGCTTCGTCACGGATCAGCAGGTCGGCGGCCACACGCTTGCGAGCCTGCTTGGCGTTGCCCTCCGCCAGGTAGGCGAAGCGGGCCTCGTCGTCGGTCATACCGGCCACGATGACACTGGTAGCCCGAGATATCACCGTGAGAGGGGTACCGCGCACCCGCCTCCGGTCAACTGCTTCAAGTGGGCGCCAGTTATCACAAATCGCCCCGTGGTGTCTCGCTTTTTTGCGGCCAGTACCCAGAGTATTGCGCGGTTTCACCCATTCGGCACAACCGTGCTCGATCGGGATTTCCGCAGGTCATGACACCTGCCGCCCCGTGCACGCCCCATGGCCGCCACGCCCGCGCTCTGGTTCGTGTCGGGCCGCGGACGTTTAGCTGCATTGGCGGGTTCGCAGCGGCTCTACCAGCACCGTTGCCGCTAGAGCCCGCCGGTCGCCCGGCTTGGCCGAGCGAACGACTAAACGCTCGACGCTATGGGAGTAGCAGAAGTTCGGGACATAAGTAAATCGGGACTCGCTGAGTATCGGAGTAGATGATGAAACTCTCCCAGCGATTCGCGGAACTTTCGGTTCCGCGATGCCCACAAGCAAAGCTCGCTGTGCCGCGTTTCCTCGTGCAGCCGGTGTGGGTACGGAGTTGGGCCACCGCACGAGGCGGTGACGCACGATGAACGACCGCGGACCTTGGGCGGTGACGTGCCGCGATGTCGCCGGCCGCTCTCGGAGCCTGACGGTGATCGTGCGCGGCTCGGAGGTCGTAGTGGTGGCGCCCGCGGGTGAGGCAGCCTCGCTCGACGCTGCCGAGGCCGAGCAGTTCCGCTCCGTCTTCACCAAGGCCAAGGAGGTGGCCGCCACCCCGGCCCCCGGTGGACTTGGCGCCTCCGAGGAGACCGGCACGGCGAGCACGGTGAAGCAGTACAGCGGCGGTCATCCCCCAGCCGTCGCGGGGCGCCCTGCTTCACCGCCATGTCGCGGCGGAATCACGACCCCGATACCTGGTTCCGCCGCGATCCCCGCCCTGCGAGGTGAGATCGCATGATCCCACTTGCCCCGGTGATCACCGCGATCGCCGCCGTGGTGTTCGTCAGTTGCCTGCTGTGCCGCGCCTTCCGGCAGCGCCGTCGTTCCGATGCGACTTCCACTGGCAGGCACCGACCTGCCAAGTTGCCGCGCGTCGGAAGGCATTGGCGCGAGCCGGACCAAAACCCGTCGCCGGTACTCGTGCACGCGCTGAAGACGGTTGGCACACACACGGCCTGGGTTTCATTCGAGAAAGCGAAGCCGCATGAGGTGGCCTACATCAAGGCGTCGCATAAACCCGGCACTTCCCAGGCAGTTCCGAGCATTGCCTGACGTTGCCTGACCTGAATTGCCTCGCCCGCCTGTCGTCCGGCGCGATCTCGCGCGGTGTCACCACCGCCTCCTCGATCACGGCGGAGCTGGGGTTTTCCCGTTGAGGCACTCCGGCTCCGCCGCACCATCCCTTGCAGTAAGGAGCACAACCATGACCACCGCCACAGCAGTTGACGTTCAGCAGCGTGAAGCGGTTCACGAAAGTTCGCAGTCGCAGTACACCAAGTTTCTCAGCTGGCCGACCACCATCGAGCCGTCGACCGGCGAAGTTCGGCTGCGTCTGGGCGACACTGTGGACGCGCTGGTCATGCGGGCCGGGCTCGGCGACGAGGTAAACCATCAACTCGTCCAAGCGATTCTCACGGCCCCGATCATCGTCGTGCCCGGCGTACCAGGCACGAAGCCCGACGACTGGATCTTCCTGACTCAGCCCCGCACGCGCATGCGGGAGTCCACCATCGCCGACCTGGTGTCCATACAGGTCGGTTGGTATGAGTCTGATACGACGATCCCGTTGCCCGCCTTCGGTTGCACTGAAGGCGGACTGCGCTGGCTGGCGTGGCCCGAGGCCGGTCTGGAGTTGCCGACCTGGGGTGTCGTCGTCGGTGCTGTCCGGCGCACCTTGTCACGGGCGTGGTGAGCATGTCGACTGCCCAGGCCGAGCACCGGCACCCCGAACACGTCGTCGTGATCGCCTCCGGCGGACTGGATTCGACGGTCCTGGCCTACTGGCTGGCGGCCCGACACGCCCGCTTAACGTTGCTGTCGTTCGACTATGGACAGCGGCATTGTATTGAGCTCGATCATGCCGCCGAGATCGCGCAACTGCTCGACAGTCCACACCGCATCATCGACTTGACCAGCCTGGGCGCGTTGCTGACCGGATGCGCGCTGACTGACGCCTCGGTGGCAGTACCGGACGGGCACTACACCGATGAGTCGATGGCTGCCACGGTGGTGCCCAACCGCAACGCGATCATGCTCGATGTCGCCGTGTCGGTCGCCATCGCCGTCCGGGCCGACGCGGTGGCGTTCGGCGCACACGCCGGAGACCACACGATCTACTCCGACTGCAGGCCCGAGTTCGTCGAGCGGTTCGCCCGCAGCGCGCAGGCCGCCAACGAGGGCCTACTCGTGCCGGACTTCCAGGTGCTCGCACCTTTCCTGACCCTGTCCAAGACCGACGTCGTACGGCTCGGGGAAGCACTGGAAGTGCCGTTCGCGCGAACGTGGTCGTGCTATCGCGGTCAGGACGTGCACTGCGGCACCTGCGGGACCTGTACGGAACGGCGGGAAGCCTTCCGTGGCAACGACATCACCGACCCCACCGTGTACCGGGCCGCGTAGAGGGCGTGACGACCGTGGACGTAGACGCTTCCGGAGCCGGGCCTGAGCGGGGCCGTCTTTCCTCGGGTCACAGCTCGCGCGTGTTGGGTTGCGAGCCTGACGTCAGTGATCGGGGGATCGTGCCTGCCGCCCAAGCGGCGCCGACGCTAGCGCACCGCCGCGCCGCGCCGCCACCCCGCGGCCCGCAAGCGCACTCGCTGATGCCGATGCTGGATGAGAAGCACCTGCGAACGGCCTTGCGGCAGTGCGGCAGGCGCACTTCGGCGCCCGGCGTGGACCGGATGACCCTGGCGGAGTTGCGTCGGCGCTCCGGCGAACTGCTGCCTCGGCTGGCACACCAACTGGCCGATGGCGCCTGGCGACCAGGTCCGCTGCGGGAGGTGCAGTTTCCTACCTACACCGGCAAGTCGATGGTGGTCTGCGTCCCCACATTGCTTGACCGGCTCGTACACCGCGCACTGCGCAACGCCATCGAACCGATTCTCGAAGCCCGCGTGCTGCGCGACTGGGTGTCGGGTTACCGACCTCGCCGCAACCGCATCACCGCGCTGCGGCACGCCGCGGCCCACGCCGAAGCCGGCTTCCGTGCGGTGGCCGACGTGGACGTGGCCTCGGTGTCCGAGGGCGTCACAGTCGACCAGGTCGTGGACTGGTGTGCCCAGCACGTCCACGACGGCACCTTCCTCGGCCGTGTGCGCACCGCATTGACCGCGATGCCGCATCCAATCGCTCCTGGGTCGGGACTCGCACCGATGCTGATCAACCTGCGCCTGTCGAGGCCGGACGCGCTGCTGGACGGATTGCGGGTGGTGCGGTTCGCCGACAACTACGCGGTCTTCTCCGCCGACGAGGCAGAAGCACGGGACGCCTTCGCGGTCATCAGTGCCGCGCTCGCCGAGTTCGGGCTCCGTCCCAACGAGTCCAAGAGCCGGGTGCGGCCACGCGCGAACGTCGAAGACCTCTTCCTGATCGGGGGCTGACTGAGGTGAACATCGAGTGGACCGAGGTGCCTGGCGGGACTTGCGCGTTCGGCGACGACGCCCGACCGGTCGAGATCGGTACCTTGCTGTGGACACGCACTCCAATCACCTACGCCCAACTGCACGGCGGACGCACCGGCACATGCGGCCTGCACCCGGTCACTGGCCTCAAGCACGCTCAGGCCGTTCAGGTCGCGCACGCTCTGGGCGGCAGGCTGCCGACCTCGGCGGAATGGGAGTGGATGGCGGCCGGGCCCACGGGCCGCCGTTGGCCGTGGGGCGATCAGGAGTGGATCCCGGAGCTGGCGAACCTGAATGGCTCAGGGCTGGACGCCACGAGCCCGGTCGACGCCCACCCTGCCGGCGCCACCCCTGAAGGACTGTTGGACGTAGCGGGCAACGTGTGGGAGTGGACCGCCCGCTCGACGATGGGCAACGGGGCGGTCCTGCGCGGCGGGTCCTACGCCTCGCACCCGCTGTACGCACGGTCAACGTTCCTCAACGCCGCGCCCGCCGAGCTGGCCTCGGAGGGCATCGGGCTTCGGGTGGTGCGCCGACCATGACGCTCGCCGCTGCCATCGAGCCCGAGCAGGGCTTGGTCATCGTCTCTTGCAGCCGCGAGAAGCTCGTCACCACCGACCCGACTCCGGCGCTGGAGCTGTACCAGGGCGCGCTGGTGCCTCTCCTGCGCGAGCACCTGGCCTCCGACTACCAAGCACGGATCAGGATCCTCTCCGCGGAACACGGTCTGCTGCACCCCGAGGACCTGGTCGGCACCTACGACCACAAGCTGCGCAGCCGCGACGAGGCCGAAGCCCTCCGGGCTCGGGTGGCCTCGCGCCTGGCCACCGACCTGCGCGGCAAGGCGCTGCGGCAGGTGCTGGTGGTCCTTGAGCCGCTCTACGTGATCGCCGCCGAGTGCCTATTCGACCACGTGCCGCCGCTGGAGTTGACGTTGTTGCCGGAACCGACCGACTGGTTGAGCGCAAGCGCAGTGCTGTCCCGGTGGGGCTGGCTATGACCGACAACTCCGTGCCGCTGCAGGAGGAGTTGCTGCGGCACGGCAACAACCACAGCTCCAGCACCCATGCCTGGGAGGCCCTCGCCGACGGGATCAGCTGGCACCAGCCCACCCCGTCGGACTGCTGGCTGGCGTCCGCACGGACGATCTCGGTGGTCATCCCCGCCCACCAAGTCGGTTACAGCCTGCCCACGGTGCTCGACGCCCTGGACGCTCAACACCACCAGTACGAGTTCGAGGTCATCGTCGTCGACGACGCCAGCACCGACGACACCGCCCAGGTCGCCGCTCGGCACCGGGTGGTCGATCGGCTGGTGCGGCTGCCACAGCGGATGGGCGCGGCCACCGCCCGCAACGTCGGCACAGCGCTGGCGAAAGGGCAGACGGTGCTCTACCTCGACGGCGACATGGTGATCCCTCCACACGTGATCACTGACGTCGCATCCCGCGCCACCGACACCAGCGTGCTGGTCGGGTTCCGCCACAACCTGCGCTACGAGGTCCACTCCCAGGAGCCGGCCATCCTGGGGCGCATCCCGAACCTCGCGGCCGACCACCGCGTCGTGTGGCGGCCACCGCCGAACACCGTGCTGCCCTACAGCGGGATCACGCTGCCCGAGCCGCTGGACGGCCGGCCACTCGACGACACCCACGACTTCATCGACCTCGGGTACGGGCAGTCCTACTACGACTGGGACCTGCCCCGCATGGTCGTCACCGCCCTGGTCGCGGTACCGCGCGCCGCCGTGCTGGACGTAGGGGGCTTCGACGCGGAGTTCGGCCGCCTCGGGTGGGGCATGGAGGACACCTACCTCGGAGCGTGCCTGATCGCCGCCGGACTGCTGGTCATCCCGCTGCGCCAGGTCGTCGGCTTCCACCTCGACCCACCGGACGCCGCCGAGCAGTGGCAGCACAAGCTCGCCGGCTGGCCGCGCACCCTCGCCCGCTACCGCGAGCTGCTTGACCTGCCCGCCCCGCGAGGCCGCACCCAGGACTTCATCGCCACCTTGAACACTCTGCTCACCCACTGCGAGGTACGCCCATGATCACTTCGACCGCGACTACCGGCCGCGCTTCGGCGCGCCGGAGGGTCGGCTGCGGCACGCGCGGCGGGACCGGTGTCGTCTACGACCCACTCACCGGCCTGACCCACCGAACCGGCGAGCCGACCCTGACCGGGCGCGCCACCCTGGCCAACGAGAGCATCGCGGCCTTGCCCGAGGTACACCCCGGTGGGCTGGGCGACGTGATGCCGGTCAGCGTGTGCTGGTCGCCGATCGTGCGCTGCAACCTGGCCTGCCCGCACTGCCTGGACGACAAGTCCGTCCCGGAGCTCGGCCGCGGCGGGCGCGCCGAGGTCGCGGCCAGGATCGCGGCCTCCGGGGTGCTCGGCGTGGACGTCTCAGGCGGTGAACCGCTGCTCATCCGGGACCTGCCCACCCTGCTCGATGTGCTGGTCGACGGCGGCTGCGCGGTCAGCGTCACCACCAACGGTACCCACCTGCCCCGCCGCGCCGAAGCCCTCGCCCGCCGGGTGGACGCGATCAGGGTCAGCCTCGACGGCCCGGACCCGCAGCGGCACGACCGCTGGCGCGGTGAGGGAAGTTTCGCCAAGGCCGTCTCCGGCATCCGCGCCGCCCTTGCCCACGGCATCCCCACCCAGATCCAGGCTGTGCTCATGCGCTCCACCGCCGCTGGTCTGCCCGCGTTGGTCGAGCTGGCCGACCGGCTCGGCGTCCACGGCGTGACTGTCCTGCAGTACCTGCCCTTCGGCGAAGGCGCCTCCCTTGCCAATGTCGAACAGGTGCCCGATGAGGAGGCCCTCGACCTGGTCGGCGCGCTCGGCCCCGCCCCGGTTCCGGTTCGGTTGCGCACCCGCGCTGACGCGGCCGGATTCACCGTTGTGCGCGCCGACGGGCAGGTCTGGCGCAACGCCCCGGACAGCACCGCCATCGCCGCCCTGCGCCCGCTGACCGGGCCGGTCAGCCTGGCCGTGACCGGACGGGACGGTTCGGCATGACCCGCACCGCACAGCGTGTGTTCGAGCACCAGCGCATCTGGCGGGTCACCCCCGAGGCCCTGAGCGATGCCTGCCTGCTGCTGTTCGCCACCATCAGCCGCGACCACCCGAAGGTCGACCACCTCATCGGCATCGCCAACGGCGGCGTCGCTCCCGCCCGCGTCCTCGCTGGCCGTCTCGGAGTGAAGCCCCGGACCGTGCAGGCCCGGCACAACGCCGACGACGGCCTCTACCGCCAAGCCACCGGCAGAGTCACCGTCGACTTCGACGCCTTCCGCCGCACCCTCGGCCGCCGCAAGCTCGACGGCACCATCCTCGTCGTCGACGACATATGCGGCAGCGGCGCCACCCTGCGCAAGCTCCGCAATGTGCTCACCCCGGTCCTCGCCCCGGACGCCCGAGTCATCACCGCAACGCTGTGCCTGAACACCGGGGCCGAGACCTGCCCGGACTACTCGGTGTGGACCGTGTCGGACTGGGTCAGCTTCCCGTGGGAGAAGCGCCCCGACCAGCCGACCACCGACATGCCGATCCCGGACCGGGTGACCAGCCATGCTTGACGCCATCAAGCCGCTGACCGTGGCATTCGTCCTGGCGTCCTACACCCGTGACGCGCCGGCTGGGATGGAACGTGCCACCGCCGCACTGGCCCGCGGACTGCGACAGCTCGGGCACCGCGCCCTGACCATCACCGCCGTCGAACCCGATCCGACCAAGGACGAAGTGGATGAGGACTTGGTGGTGCTCGGCTCAGTCGGCGTCACCTTCCCCGCCGACGACGACGAACTGCGCGAGGCGATCAGCACCCACGGCCAAGACAAGATCATCGCCGCCGACCTACGCGCCCTCTTCCGCCACCACCGCGTCGACATCGCCGTCTACGTCGACGCCCTGTGGGGACTCGGGCGCCTTGCCCCAGCCTGCTTTGGCGTGCGGACGGTGCTTGCGGTGCATGTCGTCGGCCACGACCAGGACCTCGTGCCCGGTCTGGAACGTGCCGACGCGGTGATCGCGCCGTCGACCACGGTCCTCGGCCAAGCCCACGACCGGGGTTACGACAGCACCTGCTGGCAGACCGTGCCCAACGCGCTGCTCGTCGACCATGGCGCGCCCGACGCCCGCCAGCGCGAGGTGCTGCGGCAGGGCGGGCCGGTACGGGTGCTGGCCCGGCTCGGCCCGGAGAAGAACGTCCGCGCCCTGCTCGACGTCGGCCGCCTCGTCGACCGCGGCATCGAGGTCGTCCTCGCCGAGGCCGGGTTCGAGCACGCTGCCGGTGCACAGACGGCCGAATATCGTCGCTGCGCCCACTCTGCCGCCCACCTGCTGATGGGCAGCATCCGCGACGGCGGCCTGCCGTGGGATCAGGTCCAGCCGTGGCTGGCCGACGCCGCCGTGGTCATCGTGCCCTCGATCAAGGAGACCTTCGGGCTGATCGCCCTGGAGGCCATGAGCATGGGCACCCCGGTTGTCGCCTTCGACGTGGACAACCTGCCCGCCCTCATCGGCACCGGGGAGGGAGCGGGCGGGATCGTGGTGCCCCGCACCCACGGCGAGTTCGGGCTGTGGGGTGCCGCCGAAGTCCTCCTCGACGATCCGGTACGCTACGCAGCGCTATCACGGGCTGCGTACTACCGCTCGCGGGACTATCTGCCCACCACAGTCGCCCATGACTTCCTCAAGGCGGTGCGGTGATGAACGATGTCCCTCTTCTGCTGGTCGACGGCCACAACCTGCTCTGGCGCGGAGCCTTCGGCTTCCCCGCCGCGATCCACTCTCGCGACAAGACCCGCGACCTGACCGCCGAGTTCGCCTTCTTCGCGCTACTGCGCGTAGCCATCCGCGAGGAGTTCGCCGCGCCGCCCGAGGTGATCGTGGTGTTCGACGGCCAGCACGGCGCGGCCGAACGCCAAGCCACCGACAGCGACTACAAGGCCAACCGCGTCCTCGACGAAGCCGCGCTCAAACCCATCCGCGCCATCCCGCACGTCCAGGAAGCGCTGACCGCCTACGAGCTGGCGTGGATCGAGATCGAGACGGCCGAAGCCGACGACGTGATCGCCACCCTCGTTGCCCACGTCCGCCGCGACGACCCCGAGCGCCGGGTGTGGATCATGTCCGGTGACCGCGACTTCTACCAGCTCATCGATGACCACGTCCGGGTGCTCAACACCGCCATGAAGCGAGGACGCCGCCACATCGAGCCCGATACCGTGTTCGACCGCTACCGGGTCCAGCCGACCCAGTGGGCGGACTTCCGGGCCCTCACCGGCGACCCGGCCGACAACATTCCCGGCGTGCGCGGTGTCGGGACGGGCACCGCCGCCAAGCTCCTGGCCGGCGGCCTCACCCTCGACCAGCTCGCCGACGCCGGGCGGCTCATCGGCACTAAGGGCAAGGCCGTCGTCGAAGCCTGGGACCGGGTCCTCGGCTGGCGCGACCTGATCAGGATGCGCACCGATCTCGACCTGCCCCTGCTACCTGTCGGCCGCAGCAGCCGGACTCTGCCCACGCCCGCCGAGGTCATCGACAAGCTCGGGCTGTGGTGACTCCGGTGACCGCGACCGCGTTCATCCCGCCCGGCTCGGTGTTGACCGTGATGGCCCACCCCGACGACGCCGAACTCTGGGCAGGCGGCACGCTCGCTCTCTGCGCCGCCGCCGGAGCTGACGTCACCATCGCCGTCCCACGCCACCCGGAGCCCCGCGCCAGCGAGGCCGTCGCCGGGGCCGCCCTACTCGGCGCCGGGCTCCACGAGATCAACGAGCCCACCGCGGCGGCCGTACGCGAGCTGCTGCTGGACACCCGCCCTGAAGTCGTCCTCACCCACCCCCTGCGCGATGTGCACCCTGACCACCGACGCATTGCCGAAGCCGTGCTGGAGGCACTTCCCGAGGTCGTCATCGCCACCGGACACCCTCAGCGGGTCTACGCCGCCGACACCTACAACGGCCTCACGCTCGACGGCCCTATCCCGGCTCACACCATCATCGACATCACCAGCACCTGGACCACCAAGCAACGCGCACTGGCTGCCCATGTCTCCCAGCCGATCGCCGAGCACTTCGGGCCGATGGCCAAAACCCTCGGCCGGCTATGGGGCGCACGCATTAGCGCTTCCCACGCGGAGAACTTCGTCCCGCTTCCCGTCCTCGGACGCCTGCCCGCCGCGGCAGCCCTGTGACCTCGACTGGCCTCGCGATCATGTGCCGGACGGTAAACCGGTCGGCGATTCGTCGCTGGTGCTCACGGCCACGGCTGACAGGATCTGCGCCCAGTCGAAGGCGGCAAGCCCATCTTCGGCGCGTGTGGTGACCGCATCGGGGTCAAGCATGACCACTCCGCACTGTGTGAGGCGTTCTACGCTGTCGGCGTACGCGGGATGCTTGCGCAGCAAGGCTTTCACGCACGGTGCGGCGATGATCGGTATCTCGGCGCCGAGCAACTCGTTCAACACACCCAGAGCCACACAGTCGCTGATACCCCCAGCCCACTTGTTGAGGGAGTTGAACGTCAGCGGAGCGACAATGACGATGTCTGCTGTCGGCAGCGAGTCCTGTTGGCCTGGCGGACGTGCAGTCACCCGCGTCAGGCATCCGGTTTCGGTAGCGAGTGCTTCGAGGTCGATCCACGAGGCCGCAGTGGGAGTGGCGATCAACGACACCCGCCATCCCTGTTTGGACAGCAGGGCAACGAACTCGTCGATCCGTAGCACCGGCGGCGCGGCCGTTACTACGAGGTAGGCAGAGCCGCGGTTCTGGCTCACGCCGCTACTCCGGTACGGATCGCTAGTTCGCGCAGGCCGGGCACGTCACGACGCCGTTCACGTGCCATCAGGTCTCGGATGAGGTTGTGGGCCGTACGGCTGGTGTAAACGATCTCGGGGGCGATCCGATCGGTTTCCAGCAAGTGCAGCACCGCAAGGGCATCTTCGTCGATCTGTGTGTGTGCCCAGGCGCTGTCGAGGTGGAACTGGGCTCGCCGTCCACGCAATCCCGTGGGCATACGCATGAGATCGAGTCGTTCGCTGGTGGCGAGCAGTTGATACGGGTCGTCCAAGGCCACAGCCGCCGACATGCGGTGAATGGTGACATTAGTGGGGCCGAACGCCGTATAGCCGATATTGGTGTCGCGTCCGAGCCGGTCTGCCAGTCGTTGTGCTGTGTCCAGCCTCCCGCGGGCAGTGGCAAGGTCGTTTCGCCGTGCTGCGATGATCGCCGCGATCAACGTCAGCGCGCCCGCCCAACTGATGCGGCGAGGATCATCGCCGGTCATGCTCGCAGCTGCACCGACCGCGAGTTCCTCCGCAACAGCGGCTTGGTCAAGCTTGAGCAAGGCGCAAGTCATCTGGTACGCCGCAGCAGCCTGTCCAAACGGATCGTCAGCGTCGTCGGCAGCCGCTTTCGCACGTTCGGCGGCAACCCGTGCCGCCGCGCCGTCACCTGTTTTGGTTGCCAGCTTCGCTTCCACCACTGCGGCACTGCATCGCAGGATCAGAGCTTGGCGTCGTTCTTGTCCCTGACTGGTGGACATCAACGCAGTGATGGCGTCTGCCACAGTGGACAGCGCGCCGGCTACCTCGGCGTACCGAGCGGCTTGATATGTCTCGTGCAACCGCGTCACCGCCGCCGTTGTCGAGGGCAGACCTTGCAAAGCAGCTCCATCGGAGCTGGCTTCGGCGACGGTGCCAGCGGGGAGCCAACGGTGTGCAAGGACCGTGCCCGTTAGCAGAGCTGTATCCCGCATGACGTCACGTCGACTGATCGTGGCGTCAGCAGGCGCGGCGCCGGATGTCGAGGGATTGAGCAGCGCGTCGAGCTCGGCGAGCGAGAGCTTGAGTTCCGATGCGATTCTCGGTCGACGCCACGGTTGCGGCGTGAGCGTGCCACGTTCCCACCGACCGACCGTTGAGGCTTCCACGCCGAGCTTCTGGGCAAGTGATTCCTGTGTGAAGCCCATCGCCTCGCGTCTAGCAGCGAGTTCCTGTCGCCGGTCCAACGTGTACCACCTCAGATGTTCGATGTACGAGTAAGTCAGAGGCCGCCGACTCAAAACGCCGACCACGACCACGGTCGTTCGATCTCGCCTCGCAGGCACGCCACCCGGTGTCGTACCTGTTCGTAGGCTTCCGGGCTGGTCGCGGCTTTGCCGAGGACGAAGGCGGTCCACCGTAGTTCTCTGATCGTCGCCAGGGTGCGGTAGCCAGGCCCGGCGGTCATGTCGTACCCGCCGTAGGCGTCCACAAAAGCCTGATAATCCGAGTCCGTGATCCGGGCGAAGTCGGTGTAGTCGACCGCCAACGAGACCAGGTCCCATTCGGGAGGTCCGATCCCGACATGGTCGAGATCCAGCAGCACGGGTGCGCCGCCCGCCCTGGGCGCAACAACGTTGCCCTGCCAGGCATCGCCATGGATGACGCACCGAGGCAGTCCTGGAACCAGCACCAAGTACTCGCTGCGCAGCTGCTCTGCGAGATCTCGAAGCCAGGCCCGGTCATCCTCGGGCAGGACGGTTCCGTCGTCGATTGATTCGCGCAGCCCTTCAAAAGGGTCGACCGCGGGGAACGAAGTCGACTTCGGTATCTCCAGGGCGTGGAGACGTCCGAGGACCTCGCCCAGTTCGGCCGGCGTGGCGTGGCGATGATCAGGAAGCTCTACCCACCATGTGACGGGTCGGTTCCCAACAACCGTGGGCTGGTCGATGTCGTCGACGGCGCGCACAACGGGGATCCCGGCCTCAGCCAGCCAACGCGACGCCTGGATTTGACGGGCGGCGACAAGCTGCGAGCCTGGAGGGCCCACACGAGCAACGACACCACCGGTCATCTGGTAGATGACGTTCGTGCCGTCACGGATCAACGTCGCTTTCGCGGTTGGCACACCGGCTTTCTTGCCCGCTGCCGCTAGCACGTCACGCGGATCTCCCGAGAGGACCAGCTCGGTGTCCACATCAGACATTGGTCATGGCCGATGCAGCGAAGTCGGAGAGGTCAGCCACTTCTGGTATTGACAGGTGACCTTCGCACGCACGTACCAGTTTGGACAGTTCCTCGTTCATCCTCCGCGAGTGCAACATCGCGGCATCGGCGATGGCTTGTTGTCCAATGTCGACTGCCTCGCGCGGGTCGCCGATCGTCATGTGCAAGGTCGCCAACCGCGTTCTGGAGAATGCCCGTGAGCGAGGGTAGGCGTCGCTGTGCAAGCGGATCGCCGTTTCGAGGCGCTCCGTGGCATCACCCGGCCGCTTGTCGGCCATGGCGAGTGGAGTGAGTGCTCGCGCGCTGCTGCCTGCGTGTTCAGCCTCGTCGTAGTAGACCAACCAGGGCGGGTCGGTCGCCGCTTGACGCCCAACGAAGTGCATGTCAGCGCGCTCGACCTCGGCTCGCGCTTCGTCGTGGCGGCCTAGGATCGCCAGCAACCGAGCGCGGACGACGCCGATCATGGCCCGCGCGGTGGCGCTCAGCCGGTCAGCTCGGACCTGAGCGAACTCGATCAACGACAGAGCGTCGTCGAGATTGCCCAGGTAGATGGCTTGGCGCGCCATGTCGGCGAGAGTCGCAGCACGTAGCTCCCACGAGCCGCCCTGCTCTGCGCACCAGAGGCCGAAACGGAAGCATCGTGCTGCGGCGTCATGGTTACCGATATCGAAGGCTGAGAAGGCCACGACTCCTGCCAGGTTCCCGACCGCCTCGAACATCCCTGCTTCGACGCTGGTGTCGGCCTGGGAGCTCAGCAGGCGACTGGCCCACCGCAGGTGAGCGAGCCCGGCCTCGCCGGCCATGCCGCCGCCGTAGAGGTTCTCGCTGGCGGCCAGCGTGCGCGTCATCAGCTTTACCTGCTCGACCTCGGCCCACCCGACACGCCGGGGAGGCTGCACGTTCAAGGTCAACGGCTTGAGGAACTCGGCCGGGCCAGCTCCTACGTCAACATGCGCGGTTGGGTCGTAACCGGCCACGCCAGTGGAGGCGGAGCCTTGCAGCGCCAGCGAGGTACCGGATTGCCCAGGAACTTCTTGTCCGGTGCTCAACTGTGACGGATTCGTCGGGGCGTCAGCCGAGACCTGTCCGAGCAAGGCGTCCAACTCATCGAGGGGAACTTCGAGCGCTGTCGCGATGCGGGGCCTGCGCCACGGTTGAGGAGTCAGGGCACCGCGTTCCCAGCGGCCAACGGTAGAGAACTCCACACCGACGGCAGCAGCGAGGCTCTCCTGGGTGAAGCCCATCGCCTCGCGTCGAGCCGCGAATGCTTCACGCCTTTTCCCCACGTGTTTCCTCACTCCACCCGTTCACTCGTCCGCCACGCCGGAGCTTGAAGGCGGTGCCGCCCTACAGCGGCTTGGGCTTACACGTCCTGTTCGATGCGCTCGAAGATGTCGATGTCCGTCGCCTTCTGCCAGTCCGGCAGGTCGTCCCAGTCCGCGACGTAGGACGCCTTCGGCTCGGGGAAGTGCTTGAAGATCTGGCCGATCCAGCACAGCGCGACGAAACGGCCTTTCTGGTCGCGGGTGAGCTTGGCGGTGGCGCCATCGGTTGCCTTGATGAAGGCGAAGACCTGGTCGTACACAGCGGTCGCGGCGTCGCGCTCCCAGTCCGGGGTCTGGTCCCACGGCGTGATGTATCCGGGCTTGGGCTCGCCGGGGTAGTGCTTGGTGACTCCAGCGATCCACGCCTCGCGGAACACGCGGCCTCGGTCGTCCTGCATCCTGTTGTCCTCCATCACGCGGCGTGGCTGCCGATAAGGCTGTTGATCTCGGCATCGAGTTGTTGGATCTGCTGGTCGGCGAGCAAGGGTGCCAGGTGCGGCTGTAGGCCGCGCAGCTTGCGCACGACGACTCCGGAGCCTGTCTGGCGAGCGGTGGCTAGGACGGCGTTGGTGTAGCTGACGACCTGGTCGGGATCGCGCCGGTGCACACCGATCATTGCCAGGTCTGTGAGGACGCCTGCCTTTCGCCGCGCGGTCAGGTTGCCGGCCAGCGCATCGGTCAGCGCGGCCTCGGCGAGATCTGGGCGGCCAAGGGTGACGTAGCAGGTGCCGCGTTCCTCGGCAAGGCGGGAGCCGTCGAACCGGAGCCAGCCGCCGTTGTGCACCCGCCCCTGCAGGTGTTCGACCTCGGCGGCGGTGTCGAGTGCGCGCTGGCAGGTGTCGAGGTCACCGAGGCCGGCGAAGGTCTCGGCCTGTACGGCGGCGATCCAATGCCGGGTCGAGAGAGCGGGGTCGCCGCGGCGGGCCAGGTCAGCAGCCAGTTCGAGGATCGGGGCGGCTTCGGTGAACCGGCGTTCGTAGACGGCGATGAAGGCGTGTCTGGTCAGCGCGCATGCCCAGAGGTCTGGGGTGTTGGCTTCTTTGCTCGCTGTCGCGGCGAGGGTGTAGCAGTGGGCGGCGTCGGTGTAGCGATCACCGTCGAAGAAGATCTCGCCCGCCAACTGGAACAGGTCGGCGGACAACTCGCAAAGTCGCTGCCGGGTAGCCGATGTCTGTGGTCGACGCAAGCCTTCGGACAGCACATCGAGCTGGGCGCGGACCAGGGGAAGTACCTGGCTCTTGGTCGGAGCGAAGGCATACACGCGCCACAGATGGCTGTTGAGCTGCTCAAACTCAGCGACTGCCGTCGAGTCCACGGCACCAGTTTGGGCTGCCGCGGCGAGCCTTTCCGCGTCGCAGACAGCCGACTCGGCCGCTGGCAACGCCAGCAAGGCACCGGTCATGCTGAACAGGCGTAGCAGGTCGCGACGGTTCATGTCGTCTGTCTCCGCGAGGTCTGGCTGAACAGGGAGGACATCCGCTCCCGCGATCTGGGCCAGGACGACGGCCGAGGTGCCGTTCTGCCCGGACGGTGTCGGTGTGAGCAACGTACCCAGCTCTTCGAGGGTGAGACCGAGCGCCTTTGCGATGCGGGGCCGCCGGTACGGCTGCGGCGTCAGATCACCGCGTTCCCACCGGCCGACGGTGGAGAACTCCACACCGACGGCAGCCGCGAGGCTCTCCTGGGTGTAGCCCATCAGCTCACGCCGCGCAGCGAATGCCTCTCGCCGGTCGCCCATGAACATCACCTCGCTCCGTCGGTCCAATGCCACGATAACCAGCTACCGGTCAAGTCTGATCACCCGCTCGGCGAGCAGCACCCGTTCGGCCTACCGCCACAAAAAAAGGTGTTTCCGCAGGTCAGGGAGGGTGACGCCTCATTGCCGCCTCATTGCCGCCGCGTCGTCGCTCTGGATGCCGTTGATCATCGGGAGTTGACTGAGGTCGCTGCGGTCTGGGGGAGCTTCTGCCTCCGGCGGCAGCCCGAGTACCTAGAAGCGCCTTCACCAGAACGCCCCGCTGTGGATGCAAGGTGGCGAGCCCGCCCTCTACGTCGATGGGGAGTTCCCGTTCACGCGGACGTGCTGGTGGGCACGCTCGATGCGCCGCATTGAGGTCTCGGACCGGGACCGTTTCGTATTTCCAGGGCGTGACCGATGAGGAGATCGTCACCAATGCAGTTGCCGTGTCTGAAATCGAAACCCTTGGCATCGTGGCTCTAGCCCAACTCGGTCTCTACGGTCTGGCGGTACAACAGCTCATACAGGTGTGCGCCCTTGATGAGGACCGAGGCTTCGACGGGGCGTTCGTTGTCGCTGTAGATGACACGCAACTGCCGGATCACCGGCGTCCCATCTGGAAGGTCCAGCGTCTCGGCTTCCTCCACCGTCGGGGGGCGTGCCGAAATCCGGTCGACGAAGGTCCGCTGAGGAAAGCCGAGGTCGGCAAGCGCCTGGGGTGCGCCGCCGCGGATTTTCGCGGCCTTCGCCAGGCTGCTGGTGGCGGCAATCTCGGCGGGATAGTACGACGCGGACAACTCCACGGGCTGCTCGTCGTGGAAGAGAATTCTGGTGCGAATGATCGTGGTAGCACCTGGCATCAGCTGCAATCCCTCGGCGATGTCCGCGGGTGGGACGACGTTGTCGACGTTGAGCAACTGGTAGCGGAACCGGCCTGGTTCAGGCTTGATGTAGGCGGAGGCGTCGATGATGAACGGCTGCCGATCACGGACATAGACGCCTTTGCCAACACGGCTGTCGAGGAAGCCTTCGTCCTTCAGTGCCTTCAGCGCGTGCTGGATGGTGGCGTTCGCTGCGCCGTACCGCTCGACGAGTTGCGCGGTGGACGGCAGTTGCGTACCTGGGCTCAGCTCGCCGCGCATGATGAGATCGCGCAGTTCCGCCGCGATCTGCTGATGCCGGGGCCGGATGTCACGGGCGCGAGGCAAGGCCGACTCCTGGAGACGCTGTCAGGGCGGTCATGGCGTCAGCTCGTATCGCAGCCGTCGCCCCTCGGCCACCATCGTCATCACGCTGGCTTCGACGGGCAGATCGTTCTCGGAGACGAGCGCGCGAGCGAGCAGCAGCACACAGGACGGGTCGTCCAGCTCCAGCGCGGTCCGTTCGTGTGGTGTGGCCAAGCGTGCGCTGACGTCTTCACAGACGCGGCGAGGCGGATGTCCGAGGTCGGTCAGGAGTGCGACAGCACCGCCGGGGATCTTGCGGGGCTCGGCCAGTCTGGTGCCCCGAGCGATGTTCGCGGGGTAGTACGAGTCGACGAGCTCGACCGGGTGGTCGTTGAACAGCATGAGGCGGCGCCGCACGACCACCGCCTCGCCCGCATTCAGGCCCAGCATGTCGGCGACCGTCGCGGAGGCGACCACCTCGTCAACACTCAGCAACTTTTGAGTCCCCGTGCCGCCATGCTCTGCTGCCTCGGCGCCCCAGGCGTCGCCCCGGTGGCCGCTCACGTAGGGCATCGACACGCTCGTCCACGGGCCGGCGCTCGTCATCGCTCGCCCTCCTTGTGTCTCGCGGTGGGAGGTACTCCCACCATTGACCTTAGTCGTAAGGCAGCAAGGCCACGTTCGATGCTCATCCGACGACCTTGTCACCTTTCCGATATCGCAGTAAGGTCAATCGTAGCGAAGGTACTACAGATCGTCACTGGTCAGCTCGACCCCCGAACTTTCCGGCCGCTGCGTCAGCCGGGCCGGCAAGACAGTTCGGCCGCCAGCGCACATCGTCCGAGTGCCGTTCGGCATGACCGAAGAAGGAGGGCTACATGAAGGCCACTGAGGAGAAGTGTGTGGCGGACGGCCAGATCACCATCTCGCAGTCGTTCGGCTTCAGCGCCAGCCACGAGCTGAGGCAGTTACCGGCCAGTCACAAGTGTCGCCGCAACCACGGCCACAACTACACGGTGACCGCCTCGGCGTTCGTGCGCGATGACGCCCCCGGAGACCTGTCGCCTCTCGGGGACTATCTGGCCGCGACGTTTGACCACCGGTTGCTCAACGAGCAGGTCACCTTCCACCCGACGAGCGAACTTCTCGCTGCGCACCTTGCCGAGTGGTTCCGGGACCATGTGGAATCGACAATGCCGATCACGCTGGTCGAGATGGTGGTGTCGGAGACCGCGACCACGTCAGCACGCTGTGACGGCGTCACCAGCGAGGTCACGATCTCGAAGACCTTCAAGACCAGCCACGGCGACGTCACGCTGGTTCTGGGGGCGGACGGACTCAACGAGGTTGGGTTCATCACCGATTTCGGCGACCTGAAGCCGTTCGGGACGTACCTCCAGGCGCCTGACGCCGACGCGGGGTTACGTGCTGCCGGCCCTGCGCTGGTCGCCCACCTGGCTGGCTGGTTCGTCGACAACGTCGAGCCGGAGATCCGCGGTCGACTCGTATCCGTACGGGTCGACTCGGGGACGACCACCGGCCTGTGGGAACGAGGCGATGCCTCGTGAACACGCCGGCCTTGGCTCCCGAACGTGTAGAGGGTTCCGCGATTCTCACGGAGAAGTTCGAGTCGTTCCAGGGCGAAGGCCCGTGGACCGGGCAGCGCTGCGTGTTCGTCCGGTTCTCCCGGTGCAACCTCCGGTGCGGCTTCTGTGACACCCCAGAGAGCTGGGACTGGAGCAGATACAACCCGGCCGAGGTCAGCGACAGAGTCCCCATCGCCGAGCTGGTGTCGTGGGTGCGTGAGCGCGGCGTGGACATGATGGTGATCACCGGCGGGGAGCCGATGTTGCAGCAGCCCGCCATGACCGCCCTCGCCCGCGGCCTGGCGAACGTGCGAGTGCAGGTCGAAACCAACGGCACGATGGCGCCCACACCGGAACTTGCCTCCTTGGTCGATCTCTGGGTGGTGAGTCCGAAACTCGCGAACTCCGGCATGACCTACTCAACCCGCATTAAGGGGTCCTAACATAATGACCTTGGGTGTGGTTTGATGCCGTGTCTTGTTGGTCTTCGGTGAGAGGTGGGCTGGGTGGGGCAGCGGCGTCCGTGGGAGGTCGACGACGGTCTGTGGGAACGGATCGAGCCGTTGTTGCCGCAGGTGGAGCGTCGGTTTCGACATCCGGGGCGTAAGCGGTTGGACGACCGCAAGGCGTTGTGCGGGATCATGTTCGTGCTCTATACCGCGATTCCGTGGGAGTTCCTGCCGCAGGAGCTGGGCTATGGGTCGGGCATGACGTGCTGGCGCCGGCTGCGGGACTGGACCGAGGCCGGGGTATGGCAGCGGCTGCACGAGGTACTGCTGGCGGAGTTGCACGCGGCGAACCGGCTGGATTGGTCACGGGCGGCGGTCGATGGATCGCATGTAAGGGCGTTAAAAGGGGGCCGAAAACCGGTCCCAGCCCGGTAGACCGAGCCCGCACTGGGTCCAAGCACCACGTGATCACCGACGGTACCGGCATCCCCTTGGCAGCCACTCTGACCGGTGGGAACCGGCACGACGTCACCCAGCTGATGCCGTTGATCCAGGCGATCCCGCCGGTGCGGGGCCGTCGTGGACGGCCCCGCCGACGACCACGACGGATCTACGCCGACCGCGCCTACGACCACGACAAGTACCGCAAACTCGTCCGTGCCGAGGGAATCACGCCAGTCATCGCCCGCCGCGGCGAGGAACACGGCTCTGGCCTCGGCGTGTACCGGTGGGTCGTCGAGGGCGCGTTCGCCCTGCTGCACTGGTTCCGGCGCCTGCGCATCCGATGGGAGATCCGCGACGACCTCCACGAAGCCTTCCTCACCCTCGGCTGCGCCATCATCTGCTGGCGCCGCCTCAAAGCCCACTCATTGTGTTAGGACCCCTAAGGCCGATGCCCTCTCGGCGTTGGTCGCGACAGACCGCGCGGTGTTCAAGTTCGTTGTCACTGAGCCCGACCGCGACCTCGACGAGATCGCCCAGCTCGTCGAGGAGCACCAGCTGGCTCCGGTGTGGGTGATGCCGGAAGGCACCACCCAGGAGAAGGTTCTGGCCGGTATGGATGCGCTCTACGGCCCGGCCACTGAACGCGGGTGGAACGTCTCCACCCGCCTGCACATCCTGACCGGAGCGCGGTGACACCGATTCCCAGACCGAGCGCTGGATCGCGTGGTTTCCGCGCCAGCACCAACAACTCGGCGATCTCCCGTTTGGGACTCGGCTTCGGAGGACCTGACCGGGACCACCCTGATGCTCGCAGTCCCCAACGCTGCCCTGGCATGTCGCGCAGCGCCTGCGCGCCGGGGCTCTATCTCCAGCCGCCGCTGCTGACGTCTTTGACCCATTACCAAACCCGGAAGCGAGGCGAAGTCCGTGACCAACACCCTCGACAGGCTGGCTTCCAGCGACAGCCAGGACCTGGCGTCGCCGGGTCCGGTCGACACCGAGCGCGTCGCCGATCTTGTCGGCCAGCTCCTCGCCGCGATCGGCGAGGACCCCGGACGGGAGGGCCTGTCGGACACGCCGACCAGGGTCGCCGCGTGGTGGCGCGATTTCTTCTCCCCGGAGCCGTCGGCCACACCGACCTGCTTCACCGAGCAACACCTGAGCGGCCAGTTGGTCGTGATCGGCGGCATGAGCGTCTGGTCGCTGTGTGAGCACCACCTGCTGCCCATGAACCTGGACGTCGCAGTCGGTTACGTACCGGACGGCGAGGTGATGGGCCTGTCGAAGTTCGGCCGCATCGCACAGCAGTACGCGGGTCGCCTCCAGGTGCAGGAGCGCTTCACTCGGCAGGTAGCCGACGAGATCGCCTTAGCGCTCGGCAGTAACGACGTGGCCGTCGCGGTCCGCGGCACGCACCTGTGCATGAGCGCACGGGGTGTGCGGATGGAGGCAGCTCGTACCACCACAGTGCAGGCCGGTGGTCGATTCGAGAGCGATTCTGTGCTGTCCCAACAATTCCTCACCCTCGCCACCGACAGGTGGAGGGCAGCGTGATGGCCAAAAGCATCGCCTTCTCCGCGATCGCGCCGCCCGACTACCTGAACGCCTTCGTCGCGCAGGAGCCCGCCAGCGTCCACCACGTGGCAGCCCAGCGTGTTCTTACCGACGCTGCCTACCGCGCGTTCTTCCACCGCGAAGCCCAGCGGGGCGCGGAGATCATTGTCGACAATGGAGTCTTCGATCTCGGCCACGCCCTGCCGGCCGCCGACCTGATCGCGGCAGCCCGCATAGTCGACGCCCGCGAGATCATCCTGCCGGACGTCATGCGCGACGGGCTCGCCACCATCAAGGCCAGCGACGAAGCCGCCCACGAGATCCTCGACCTGAGCGACGAGTTCCGGCTGTGCGTCGTGCTGCACGCGGCAGACGATCAAGAGTGGTTGCGCTGCTACGACTACTTCGCTTCCAGCGACTACGTCGGAGCGATCGCGTTGCCCGCATCCCGGCGTCCGGCGCCCGAAGATCAGCTCTGCCGCACCCGCTGGGCGGCCACTCGGTATCTGGAAGACCACGGCATGATCGAGGACGGCATCGTCTATCGGCTGCTCGGCCTCGGCCGTACCGGACACCTGGAACTCGTCGAACAGCGCGAGCACGAATGGATCGCCTCGGTCGACGGGGCCGCGCCGGTCATCCTCGGCGCGATGGGCATCGCGATGCTGCCCGGCGGCCCCTACGAGAAGCCCAAAACTCCTCGGATCGAGGACCTGGGCCCCATCCCCGAGGAACGGTTCGACCTGATCCGACGCAACATCGCCGTCGTCCGCGAAGCGGCCGGCAGCAGCGTCCGTATCCCGGAGGCCGCCTGATGAACTTGCTCGCCAATGCGGTCCTGCCCGCACGCCCCGACTCGGCGTTGCGCAGTTCTCCCATCGCGGTGGACGGGCACACCATGGCCCCGGACCGCCTTCTGCGCTACCTCCAGATCAAGGTGCACCACCTGATCCAGGACCACGACTGGGACAGCATCCACGTCGTCGGCAGTTACGACCGCCAAGCGGTGATCTCAGAGCACGAGAAGACCGGCAAGCTGTTCAACTTCGAGCGCCCCACCGCCGACGTCCAAGGCCGTGACCTCACCGTCAAGGCATTCCCCGGTACCGACTACGTCCACCACTACGCACTGATCATCGCCACTTACCTGGCCATGACAGGAAAAGCGGCCGACACCGTCACCTACGAGTTGCCTGACCCGACGTTGTCCCGCGAGGCGGTGGGGAAGCTCGACCTCGAACTCGATGGCGACCTCGTGATCGTCGGCTGGGGTCTGGCGCACCTCGCCCCGCCGGGCGGCGTGTGGAACCACGGGCACGGCTACGCCTGGCAACGCACAGAGATCCACGGCCGCCGGGTGGTCTACCTCGGTTTCCTGCACAGCATCTGGGGCGACGTCGCCGGGCGCGTGGTCACGCGCCTGGCGGAGCTCGGCGCCCGCGACGTCGTCTACGTCGGCAAAGTCGGCGCGCTGAACCCCGACATCGAGCCCAACACGCGACTGGCCACCGGAAACACGAGCCTCGTCGGTGGCAGCTTCGTCACGTGGCCCGATTTCTTCGGTGACTTCGCCACCGCCCAAGCGGGCGTGCACACCGGCGTCCACGTCACCTCGCCCTCGATCCTGCTGGAGAACCGGGACTGGCTGACCGAGCACGCGGAGCACGCATTCGTCGATCCGGAGATCGGTCCAATGGGGGTCGCAGCACGCGATGCCGGGATCGATTTCGGCTATCTACATGTCATTTCCAACAACCTCGCTCGCCATTACCCCGCGGACTTGTCCAACGAGCGTCACAGCGACGTTGTCCGACGGCGCACCGTCCTAATCAGACAGATACAAGACGTCATCGCCAACCGACTGGCCGCTCGGCCAATCTGAACCCCTTGGAGGGCACCACATGACGAACGCAGCACCTTTCTTCAACCCTGCGCGCGGGCGGGAGATCACGGTGGTCGGTATCGACGGCGCGGGCAAGTCCACCCTCGCCACCCGCCTGCACCAAGCGCTCAACGAGGCCGGCCACGAAGCGATCCTGATCGGCAAGCACAGCACCGAAGTCCCGATGGACCCGGAGTTGTCCGCCTACGTCGATCGGCTCAACGCACTCGTCTACCGCCGCGACGCCCGCGTCGCCCAGGCGTGCGGCGACCATTACTGGCTGCTGGCGTTGGCCGCCTGGTACACCCTCCAGGACAAACTCGTCATCCAACCCGCTCTCGCCGCCGGAACCCACGTGATCCTCGACAACGCCCACCACAAGATCCTCGCTCGCTACGCGGTGAATCCCGAAGTCTCCACCAGTTTGGCCGAGCAGGTCTTCGCCCACCTCACCGAACCCGACCTGGTCTTCTTCCTGCGCATCAGCGCCCGCGACGCGCTCGCCCGCAAGGGCGAGTTCAGCTCCCTGGAAACCGGCCACTCCGGCGCCACGGACGAGGACTTCATCCGCTACCAGGACATCGTTCTCGCGAAGCTGCGCGAGCACGAGCAGCGCGGCGGATGGCTGTCGATGGACGTGACCGACATGGACCGCGACGCGGTCTTCAAGACCGCCGCCGACGCGCTCGCCGACCGCCTCCAGCTCGCCATCTGATCCCGCCCGCAGTCACCACGAGGAACGCACCATGCCAGCGACCCAACCGACCGACGGCGAGTACGTGTGCCACGGCATCACCTGGGCGACAGGAGATCCCCGGCTGCTGCTGGCCCCGCTGCCCGACGGGCCGCTGGTCTACGCCGAGATCATGAACCAACGACTCGGCTTTGCGGTTGGTACTGGCCGGTGGTGCACCGGCCGGTATCAGTTCGCCGACACGGTGCGCGTCGAGGCCCTCGCCTGCCCCAACCGCGCGCCGACCGAGCAGAGCGACCAGTGCGGCCGGTGCTTCCGCCAGGACGAGTTCCGCTTCGCCCACCAGTTCCACCAGGGCGGCAACGTCCCCGAAGCCTTGCGCCAGTACATGGACCAACCGCACTGGCTCTATCTCGCCGCCTTCGCCGACGGCGCGACCAAGGTCGGCACCGCAGCCGAACCACGCAAGCAATCCCGCCTCGACGAACAGGGCGCCCTGATCGCCACCTACCTGACCAAGAGTCCCGACGGCCGGGCCGTACGGCACCTCGAAGACGCCATCACCCGCGGGCTGCAGATGCCCCAGACCGTCCGAGCCTCGACCAAGCTCAAGGCGCTGGCCAACCTGACCGACCTGACCATGGCGACCGCGACCCACGACCGCCACGTCGCCCGCGCCGTTGACGCGCTCGCCGCCATGGGCACCTCGGCGATGCCGGAGAAGTGGATCCCTCCTGCCGAAGGCGACCGTATGCGCGTCGCCGACGGTGTACGGATGCTGTATCCACACGATCTGCGCGACGGTGAGCACGGCCTCACCGTCGTCTCGTGCGTCGGCACCCAGGTGCTGGCCGTCCTGGACGGTGCTGACGAGGTGGACTACGTGCTCGACCTCGGCACCCTCAAGGGTCGCCGCATCACGCTCGGCCCGTTCGCGTCGCCCGTCGCCGCCTTCCAGAACGCTCTCTTCTAACCGCCCCCGCCTGGCTGGTCAGCGTCCCGTCCGCCTAGAACCCGGCCCTGCATCCTGAAGCGAGGTACCCACATGGCACCCCTGGACGCCGTTCTCGGTTGGGACGAGGACACCACCGCAGAGGCGTATGCCGCCTTCACCCGTGGCTTCCCCATGTACGGCGCCACCAGCCGAGACCTTGCCCACCGCGCCGGTCTCGCCGGCAGCAGCCTGGTGATCGACCTGTGCGGCGGAGCGGGCGCGACTGCGGAAGCGATCCTCGATCTCGTCCCTTCCCAGGCCCAGGTCATCTCCCTGGACAACGCTGCGGCCATGCAACGCGTCGGCAGGCGGACCCTGACCGACCCGCGCCTGACCTGGGTCACGGCCCCGGCCGAGAACCTGGCCGAGCACGTTCCCGGCGCGGCGGACGCCGTGGTGTGCAACTCCGCGATCTGGAAGACCGACGTGCCACAGGTGCTCGCCGCCGTCCACCAGGTCCTGCGGCCAGGGGGCCGGTTCGTGTTCAACATCGGCGGCGGTTTCGCTGGCGTCCGCCACCCCGATGAGACCAGCGTGCGTCCCGGACCGTCGCTGAACACCCTGATCCACCAAGTGGCGGCCAACGACTACGGCTACGCCCCGCCGCCGACCACCGAGGAAGCTCCTAAGCTGCCGCTGGACGCGGTCGCCGACCATCTCTCCGTCGCTGGGCTGACCATGCTCGACACCGAGATCGTCGCCCAGCACAGCACCATGGCGGAGAAGAAGGCGTGGCTGTCGATTCCGGTCTTCGCTCGCCCCAACGGGGACTTCACGCACGCTCAGCGGATGGACATCCTCGACAAGGCGTACTCGCTGACCACGCCCGACACGCCTACCGTGACGAGCTGGCTCGTGGTGGTCGCACAGCGACCCAGGGAACAACGTTGACCGCGCCGCCGCCGATCAGCAGCCGCGGCAGCGGGACAAAGTACTGCGACCATGCGGCCGTCGGTGTGCTCATCTCCTCACCGGACGGGCTGCTGGTCTTCGAACGGGCGAGGCCCCCTGCGGGGATCGCCCCGGTCGCCGGCCATGTCGACCAGCACGGAGGGCCCGAGCAAGCCGCCCACATTGAGGTCGCCGAGGAAGTCGGCCTGACCGTCACCGCTCTTCACCTGCTGCTGACCGCATGGCGGCCCAACCACTGCCGCCGGCCGACCAGCGACCACGTGGGCCATCAGTGGTGGATCTATCGGGCCCAGACGTCTGGATCGGTCAGCCCATCTGCCCAAGAGGTGCGCGCCCCCCGATGGCTGCACCAAGACCAGCTCCAGCAGTACGCGCACCGCACCGCGGCCTATGCCGAAGGGCAGCTGAGCGAGGAGCAGTTCACCGCGAACCCCGGCTTGGAGCCGGTGTGGGTTCGATTCCTTCACGAGCTCCAACTGGTGACGCTGCCCGACGACACCCTGAGCTCGATCGACCAGGTCCTCTGACCGTGCATCGGCGATGGGCCTCAGTGCGCTCCCACTACGTTCCCCGCCGCCAATCGGCGCACGTACGCGCGGATGCGGTCGCGGTCCTCGGGGAACACGCTCTCCCACGTCTCGTCCAGGTCGACCCACTCCGACGGCTGGCCGGTCTCCCCGCCGAGCGGCACATCACGACTGACGACGGCCCCGTAGGACAGGCTCAGCGTCGGCGCCCAGTCGGCACGGAAAGAGCGGACAGCCACCGCGGCCGGCACAGGCAGCAGCTCGCCCGCCACGCCGGCCTCCTCCACGAGTTCACGGGCCGCGGCTGCCCGCGGCGTCTCGCCCGGCTCGACCTTTCCGCCAGGCGGTACCCATCCACGCACGCGGTGCCGCACGAGCAGGACGTGGCTGTAGGACGGGTCCGTGACCCAGACCTCGGCCGCGAGCGGCTCCATCAGCGTCTGATGGGCGCGCAGCCACGCCTGGGCGTCATCGAACTCCATCGCAGCAAGGCGAGCATCGGCGACCGCCGCTTCCACGGTCAACTGGTCAATCACCTGACCCAGCCTAAGCCGACGCCGCAGCCACCCCGGACATTGCGGAGAGATCAACGCCCGCCGTGTCCCAGCCCGCGAATGAACGGCCTGAAGGCTGGATGCCCCCTAATGGTGGAATCGTCGGCGACGAATCGCCAAGTTCACGCAGGTCAAGCCAGGTGACACCTCATTCACACGTGCACGGCATTGCCCCGACGCGCTTGAGGGGATGGCCCATTTGGCACTTGACTACCTCCGGCTGCGCCGAGAGGGAGGTGCTGCCTTCGCGGCATGCTCCGGCGAGAGCAGCCCGGCCCGAACAACCCAGGGTGTGCGACCCACCCCATGTCTGGATGCGTCGCCGACGGAGCCATGCTGGCTACGGCCGTCCGCAGAGTTGATCGTTAAACGAGAAGGGAAGCAATGGACACCGATACCACCACCGTGTCGCCGACGACGCTGCGCGCGGAGATGGTCGCCAAGGTCCGCAAGGCGGGATACGCGCAGCTCAGCGAGGTCGAGCGGGTGCTGCTCGATACGCCACGCCACGAGTTCGTTCCGGACGTCCGGTTGGCCGCCGCCTACGACCCGTGGCAGGCGGTGGTCACACACCGATTCGAGGACGGCCGGTCGTTGTCCTGCGCCTCGGCGCCGTGGCTGGTCGCGGCGATGCTCGACCAGCTTCACGTCCAACCCGGCAACCGCATCCTGGAAATCGGCGCGGGCACCGGGTACAACGCCTGCCTGGTGCGCCACGAGGCGCCACCAATTCCGTGTGGGGATGGGAGATCCCCGCCGTTGTCCTGTCGCAGCAGGGTAACGAAGCCGAGGGCAGTCTGACCGCGGAGACGCGCGGGAGGATGGCAAGCGGCCCTGACAAAGTCGGGACGTGCTGGTACTGCCAGACAGCGCGGGTCCGGTGAGCGAGACGAGAAGCCGTACGAGAGAAGCCAGCGCTTGAAGCTCCGTAATCGTTGTGCCGGCTCAAATCTGGTGGATACGGGCCGGTGTGCAGTGCACGCCTTCAGGATGTCTCTGGATGCGACTCCGTAACCGGTTAAGGCTGCCGGGGCGGAGGCCACGCCGAAGGTCTGCGGCGTAGGTGTGGCGAGTCTGCCGGGGTAGAGCTGGGCGGCTCACTTGTCGAACGGATGGTGGTGAACGTGGGAAGCGTCCGGATGCTGCCCGACCCTTCCGATATCCGATCGGAAGCGGGGCAGGCTCGTCGTCGGCTGATGGCGTCCGGACGTGGCGGAGTCCTCGTAGTAGTCCGAGCGCGCGAAAGGCGCGTACATGGCGAAGGAGGACAGCAAGTCAGCAGCGGAAGGACTGGAATGCCAGGAGGACGTCGCCGGTGAATACCGACGAGCTGGAGTACGCCTTGGTCAAGGCGGAACGCCGGGTACTGGAGATCCAGACGAAGCTGCACCGCTGGGCCTGTGATGACCCTCGTCGCAGGTTCAACGACCTGTTCAATCTCGTGGCCGATCCCGCGTTCCTGTTGGTGGCGTGGGCTCGGGTGCGGGGTAACAAGGGAGCCCGGACGGCCGGGGTGGACGGCGAGACCGCCCACTACGTGGAGGCTGTGCGGGGTGTCGAGGTCTTCCTCGACGGGCTGCGGTCCGCACTGCGCGACCGCGGTTTCTGCCCGCTCCCGGTTCGTGAGCGGCTGATCCCGAAGGCGAACGGCAAAGTCCGTCGCCTGGGGATCGCCACGGTGACCGACCGGGTGGTGCAGGCGTCCCTGAAACTGGTGCTGGAGCCGATCTTCGAGGCGGATTTCCTCCCGTGCTCCTACGGGTTCCGCCCGAACCGCCGGGCACATGACGCGGTAGCCGAGGTACGCCACTATGCCGCCAACTCCTATGAGTGGGTGGTGGAGGGTGACATCAAGGCATGCTTCGACGAGATCTCGCATCCTGCGCTCATGGCGCGGGTGCGAGTTCGGATCGGGGATAAGCGCGTCCTGGCGCTGGTGAAGGCGTTCTTGAAGTCGGGAATCCTCGGTGAGGATCGCCTGCTGAGGGAGACCAGCACCGGAACCCCGCAAGGGTCGATCTTGTCGCCGTTGCTGAGCAACGTCGCGCTCTCGGTTCTGGATGAGCACATCACCCAGGCACCGGGAGGGCATGACACCGCTCGGTGGGGTGCTAGCGGACGGATGTGGCGCCGTCGCCGAGGACTGCCGAACTTCCGGCTGGTCCGCTATGCCGACGACTGGTGCCTGATGGTGTGTGGCTCTCGGGCCGACGCCGAAACGCTCCGGGACGAGATCGCCGACGTGCTCTCCACGATGGGTCTGCGCCTGTCGGAGGAGAAGACGTTGACCACCCATATCGAGGATGGCCTTGATTTCTTGGGGTGGCGCATCCAGCGTCATCGCAAACGAGGCACGAACCAGCACTACGTCTATACCTACCCGGCGCGGAAGTCCGTTAGCGCGATCACGGGGAAGGTCAAGGAGCAGTGCCGGAAGACGGGCGTTGGGCTGACGCTGGATGACCTGCTCGTCCATCTCAACCGGATGATGCGGGGCTGGTGCGTCTACTTCCGTCCGGGGGTGTCGAGCAAAGCCTTCAACTACGTGTCCCACTATGCGTGGGAACGCGTGATCTGGTGGCTGCGCAAGAAACATCCCCGGATGAACTGGAAGGAACTGCGACGCCGCTACTGCGGCGGCCGATGGTGGCCAACAGGCGAGACCACGGACCTGTTCAACGCGGCCACGGTGCGCACCACGCGCTACCGCTACCGAGGAACAGCTATCCCCTCGCCCTGGCCACGAACGGCATGAGGATCACCCAGCACAGCGGGACCTGTGGAGCGCCCGTTGCGGTGAGAGCCGCACGGCGGGTGCGGGAAGCGGTCCGGAGAAACGGGCTGGCGGAAAGGCCAGCACCGCGCTCCGGGCCGACTTCACCTCGCGCAGTTGACCGGCAGCGCGGACCTGGTGACCACGATCGACATCGACCCGGACGTGACCGCGAAAGCCGCACAAGCGCTGACCGCCACCGGCTACGGCGACGTGCACGTCGTCACTGGCGATGGCGGGCTCGGCTACCCCGACCGCGCGCCGTACGACCGCATGATCGCCACCGTCTCACCGTGGGACATCCCCGCCCACTGGTGGAAACAGCTCGCGCCCGGAGGACGGCTGGTCGCCCCGCTGCGCTGGCGCGGCCAGGGGCGCAGCGTCGCCTTCACCTACACCGACGGCCGTCTGATCTCCGACTCGCTCCACCTGTGCGGCTTCGTGTACCTGGTCGGTGACGGCGAGGGCGAACTCAGCGGCTCGATCACCGCCGACGAACTGGTGTCGCTCCACTGGGACCGCGACCAGGCCGTGGACCCCGAAGCGTTGCGCGGAGTGCTCGACCAGCCGCGTGTCACCGCCTGGTCCGGGACCACGATCGCCAGGAACGAGTCGCACGACGGGCTCTGGCTCCGCCTGACCGCGACCGACCCGCGCGTGTGCCGGATCAAGGTCCACGCCGACGTTCCACCCGAGGTGTGTGACCCGATCGGTGGGTGGTGGCGCATGGCGCTGGTCGACGGCGACACGCTGGTCTACCTCACCGCCCGCCGCCTGGAATCCGACGACGAGGTGCGATGGGAGTTGGGCGCGATCGGTCACGGCCCGACCGCCGACCAGCTGACCGAGTACCTCTGCGACGAGATCCGATCCTGGGCGCCCAAGCGGAACCAGCACACGCCATCGCTCATCGTCTACCCGGCCGATACCCCGGACAGCGAACTGGCGGGCCCCGCCATCGACAAGACCCACAGCAGGTTCGTCCTCACCTACGACCCGACCGGATAATCTCGTCGCCGATCTGCGACCTCGGTGTCAGGCAGAGGCGCGGCCTGACCGTTGCCGTGGAGCGCGGCGAGGTGGGTCATCCAGGGAGTGAAAGTCCCGCCGTCCGCCAAGGGCTGGCCAAAAGCGCGCTGGTGTCGGAGTCGAGTCGTCCGGCGAACGCCTGCGAGATCGCCGCGCCCCACAATGCGTTGACGACCGACGTGTCTGTGGGTGACTCGCCGACGGCGTCCTCAGCGGCTGGAACGGCCTCCCAATACAGGGAGCGCGCCCGGAGCGGGAACCCCCACGCGATCGACGCCTCGGTGACCGCGGCACAAGCCGCTTCCCAGCGTTGCTCGTCGATTTCCGTGCACACCCGACCCATCCGGCGCGCAACCGCTGCCGGCGTGGCTTCGGCATGGCGCAGGACTCGCAGCGCGGCTTGGGTGTGAGGGCCGTAGGCGTCAGTCGCGGTGTATCGCGAGGGCAGACAGGTCTGCCGCCACGGAGCGGAGAGCAATTCGTGGTCGGCGATTCCCTCGTCGTCGTGGCCTGCCGCTGCGATCGCCAGTCCGGCGTCGAACACGGGCAGGACCACCTTGTGCCAGCCGGAGTGGCCCGGTGAAGCCTGCCGGGCCAGCAGGTAGGGGTGGTGCAGCACGGCGATCGGGTCATCGAGTTCGGTGGGCATCGGCAGGCCGAAGGTGTCCTTCCATCGGATCCACCGTGAGGCGAGCCGTCCGGCCAACTCGGGGTCGATGATCCGCGCGATGATCCTGTCCCGGACGGCCTGGCGATCGGAGGCGCGCTCCTCGCCGAGTGAGCCCATTCGAGTGATCTGCTCGAAGGTCAGGTTGGCAATGGTCACATCAAGCTGTCGCCATTGCTCGCCACGAGGGTGCTGGGCCAACAGCGCGCGTCCCAAGTCGTCACGACCGCGGCCCTGACCGGAGGTGCTCATCGGTTCAGGATGGCAGCCCCGATCTGCGCACGTTGTGCAGGCTGCGTGTTCGGCGTGGCAGACCACGCGGCGGCCTGACCGGCTTCCGCAGCGGTGAGGTCGGCGGGGCTGTATGGGCCCGCAAGGGCCCTCTGTGGTGCGGTGTTCGTGGGTGACGTAGGAGTAGGAGCATGGTGACTGCGGTGGTGTTCGATGTGGGCGAGACGTTGCTGGACGACTCGCGCGAGTGGGGTGCGTGGGCCGACTGGATCGGCGTGCCACGTCATACCTTCTCGACTGTGCTGGGTGCGGTTACCGCTGCCGGCCGGGACAACGCCGAGACGTTCCAGTACTTCAAGCCCGGCTTCGACCTCGCCCGCGAACGGCGGCTACGGGAAGAGGCCGGACTGGGTGAGCGTATCGAGGACGGCGACCTTTATCCCGACGCCCGGCCCGGCTTGGCGCGGCTGCGGGAACTCGGCTTGTGGGTGGGGGTGGCCGGGAACCAGACCGCCCGTGCGGCCGAGCTATTGCGTGCGCTGGGCCTGCCGGTGGACCAGGTCGCGACCTCGGGCGAGTGGGGTGTCGCCAAGCCTTCGCCCGAGTTCTTCGCCCGCGTCGCAGAGATGGTGCCCGACGGGCCAGGCGAGACGATGTACGTGGGTGACCACCGGGACAACGACGTAGTCGCCGCGAAGGCAGCGGGATTCCGCACGGCGTTGATCCGGCGCGGCCCGTGGGGTTACCTGTGGGCTGATGACCCGCTGGTGCGTCGCGACGCGGATTGGGTGATCGACTCCCTTCACGACCTGCCGGATCTGCTGTCCCCGCGCTGAGTGGCTGG
This sequence comes from Prauserella oleivorans, assembly GCF_042685745.1. Lineage (NCBI taxonomy): Bacteria > Bacillati > Actinomycetota > Actinomycetes > Pseudonocardiales > Pseudonocardiaceae > Prauserella > Prauserella oleivorans. The sequence continues at coordinate 1,944,574 of NZ_JBHUNT010000001.1, forward strand.
TGACTGGCGGATCAGCGAGCGCGGGCCCAAGCAGCGAGGTCGAGCAAGCCGGCGCTGGGCGCGCTGTGGGTGCGCAGGAGGGACGAGAGGGATTGGCGGACCTGCGGGTGGGTGCGGGTGTGCTCGGGCGCGGCCTGGCGTGCAGCCTGAAGACACAGGTGAGCGTCTTCGTGGCGACCGAGGGTGAGCTGGGCGCGGGCCAGATCGATGAAGTAGTGGGAACGACGCTCGGCGGGCAGTTCGTGGGGCGGGTGCCAGTACGCAGCGCGTTCGATACCCAATGGATCTCGAAGTTCGACGGCGACCGCGAGTTCGTGGATGCGCAGCGAGGCCGGGCCGAACGCGGTGCCCACGTAGATGCCCTCGGGCACACTGCCCGCGGCGCGGCGGGCCTCACGCAGGTGGTCGGCCGCGAGGTCAGCTTTGCCCGCCCGGCCGGCCACCACCGCGGCGCGCATGTGCAGGGCGCCGAACGCGGCCAAGGAGGAGGTCGTGTCGAGATCGGGCACGTGGTCAGCGGCGAGTTCGAGAGCGCGAGCGGCGGTGTCCAGGTCGCCGGTGGCGAAGAAGGTTTCGGTGCGCACGTATGCCACGGCGGCCAGCAGCAGCGGGTCCTCGGCGATCTGGGCGGCCGAGCGCATCAGGTCGATCAGGCGGGCGGACAGATCCAGGTAGCCGAACTTGAACGCCACGCCGTCAGCAGCCCGCAACGCCAAGGTCAGTAGGGAGGCGGCGTGGCGCTGGCCTGCCGCGTCGCCCAGCTGACCGGCGCGGGCGAGTTCGGCGATGAGGTCGGGCAGGCGGCGGGCGAGGTTGCCGTAGCGGGACTGCAGCCGGTCGTCGCTGGCGCGGATGATCTCGCCGTGCAGATCGTCCGGAGACCTGGTTGGTCCGTCGTCAGGCAGATCCAGCCGGTCAAGCGCGCGGCGCAGGCGCGGGATGGCGGCGTGGATGACGTCGGCCTCGGGCTCCGGTCCGTCCTGGTGAACGATTTGCTCGATGGGGGTCGTCACCAGGCTCGACGAAGGTGAGACCAGGACCGTCGTAATGTTGGCAGCAGGTCGCCGAAGGGTACGTCGCAGCAGGTCGTCGAGTACGTCGAGCGAGACCTGCAGGGCGGTGGCGAGGCCGCGCCGCTGCCAAGGCTGAGGTGACTGGACCCCACGTTCCCAACGTCCGATGGTGGTCCGTTCGACCTTCAGAGTGACGGCGAGGGCTTCCTGGGTATAACCCGCGGTCTCGCGGGCAACGGCGAGCGGGGTGAGAGGCCGTGCTGCCATCGTCGTTGTCCCTCCTTCCAGACCCTCCATAGCGCACAGTACTCGCCGGTTTTCGCAGCGTAGGGAGGGTGTCGCCTCATCGCTGCCTCATGGCCGCTCCGTTCTCGACCACGGCTGACGACCCGACTGATCGCCAATCGCAGTTGCATGCCCATCTGGGTGAAGCCCCTCGCTCCAGCAGACCAACAGCGCGCTGGTCAGCGCCTGGGTCGCCCCGTTGACGCCTCGTTCTCGCCGCACGGCCGCTCTGGTGATCGGCAAGGGCGGCGTCGTTGACTGGGATTCGGCCTGCGGTGGGCGACCCCCGACCGCCCACCGCAGGCCATACCGGTCTCAGCCACCCTCTCGCTACGGAAAGTGAGCTTGCTTCAGTGGATATGCGCGAGGTGCAACCAGCACGCTCACCCGCGCCGGTTGACCAGTCGAACCTGGTGCCCCGCTGATGTCGCACAAGATCACCATCGAGCACTCCTTCGAGTCCGGGCATCGCTTGCCGCACCTGGGCGGCAAATGCGTAAACCTGCACGGCCACTCCTGGTCGGTTGCCGTGACAGTGAGCGCAGCAGAGCTGAGCCCCGAGGTGACCGTCGTGGAGTTCGGCGCATTGAAGGTCGGGGTGCGGCGCTGGATCGACGAGCACCTCGACCACGCCACGATGCTCGGTGTCCGTGATCGGCTGATCGCCCCGCTGGTCGCCGATGGCAACCGAGTGTTCCGTTTTGGAGCCGAGCGCCCGGCCGACGGCGCCGAAAAATTCGGGTACGGGCTGCCGTGGCCCACGGTAGAAGCCGTGGCGGTACTGCTAGGCCGAGTCGCGGAGAGCGCGCTGGCCGAGCTTGCCCGCGCCGACGGTGCGCGGATCGAGCGGGTCCTGGTCCGCGAGACCCGGCTGAACACCGCCGTCTACGAACCCCCGGTGACGCGATGAGCACCAAGAACTGCACGCGGCCTTCAAGTCCTTGCTCACTTCGAGGCGTTACCTCGATATCGTCCTGTCCGTCGATCGTGAGAGCACCATGATGACCTCCTCCACCGCTCCCGCTCTCGGTCCGCTTGTCGCGGTATACGGCCTCGTCGGGCACGACGAGCGCCTTCTACTCGTACGAGACCGGGACGCCAGCGCCTTCCGGCTACCCGGCGGTCGAGTACGGCCCGGTGAATCCGTTGAGGACGCCCTGCGGCGCTCCCTGCGGGAACAGACCAACGTCGACGTCGCTTACCTCGACTTCTGCGCGACGGTGGAACTGCGCGACCACGACTCACCAGACGAGCCTGTGCTCTATGAGCTCGCGCTGCTGTTCGACGTGACTCTCGCCGGCCCCGAAGGCGCCTGGGCCAGCGAACACGAACTGCGGTGGCTCGCCGAGGCGGACCTCCACCAAATCGAGCTGCGCCCCGCGGTCATCGCGGAACGACTGCGAAGCGACGCGCTGACCGTCGAACGCCCGTGGTGGCCGCACCACTCCTGACCCTCACAGTCCACGGCCCGGTCCATTCGACGCTGCTGCGCGAGCCGGGTGTGTCCGAAGAACCGAAGGAACCATGCTGTCGGCACCCGACTTCACTACTGCCCTGACCGCGGCACAGGCCGCGATCGATCTTGCGGTCGAGCATGTCCTCAGCCACCGTCCTCGCTCGATCCGGTACAAGGGCGACCGCGACCCTGTATCCGAAGTGGACGAGGACGTCGAACACGTTGTCCGCCAACGGTTGATTGCCGACGGGCACACCGAGATCGGGTTCCTCGGAGAGGAAACCGGCGCGGTTGGTAGCCAGGAGACCTACTGGGTTCTCGATCCCATCGACGGCACGATCAACCACCACCACGGCAGTCCCTTGTGTGCGATCGCCCTCGGGCTCGTGCACAACTACCGGCCCATCCTCGGCGTCACCGCGCTTCCCTTTCTCGGACACCGCTACTGGGCGACCGACGGGCAAGGCGCCTACCGCGACGGAGAACTCATCGCCGTCTCGGCCACCGAGTCGCTCGATCGAGCCCTGATCGGGTTCAGCGACTATGGCAGCGGCCAGGACACTGCCCTACGAGACGTGCTCTGCTCCACTGTGGACCGGGAACTCACCGGACGGGCACAAGGGCTTCGCCGCTACGGCTCTTCCGCACTTGACCTCGTCTGGGTCGCCGACGGCACCCTTGACGCCTGCGTCCTGCTCGGCAACCGGACCTGGGATACCGCGGCCGGGGCTGCCATCGCCCGCGAGGCCGGGGCCCTCGTCTTGGATGCCGACGCCAGCCCTCACACCACCCGTTCCCGGTGCGCGATCGCCACCACGCCGGGACTTCGCGACGAGTTGCTGCCCTTCCTGCACGTCTTGCGTGGCACCCGTTTCTGGCCCGATGACGACCGACCCGAACCCGTCATGAGTCCGACCGGCTTGCCGCAGAGCGGTGAACCGTAGTGAGGAGCCGGACACGAAGCCGGACGCCATGGTGATCCTGCCGAGTCCTCGCTGCTCGCCGGAAACCCCCGGACTGCCGTTCGATGCTGTCCACGGTAAAGCCGCGCGCCGCCGTGCCGACAACGGACCACTCACCGAGTACCTCCCCAGCCTTGGACAACTGCCCGCCACGGGACCGTCCGCGCTTCCGCTGGACCTCGACGAGGAACGAGCCGCCGCGCGGCGGGCCGCGCTGGAGGGACCGCGGCCCGACGACGAGCACCTGGCGCTTCTCGACCGCGTGCTGCACGCACTGCGCCGCCTGTGACCAGCGCCGCCGCGACCTTGGCTGGAGTCCGTTTCATGCACCCGGCAACCGATGGCCTCACGATTCCCGACCCGATCCCGGACGCTTCGATCTTCCAACCCGCGCCGTGGGTCGCGCCGTCTTCCGAGCAGCTTCCCTTCCTCCGCCGGCGGCTTCACGACCACTACACCACTATCGCGGCCGAGGGCGCCCAGCAAGGACGAACAGGCCAGGTCGCGAGAGCCGCCCCGGCGGAGAGCGAGGACCGGGAAGTACGCCGATACGCCCGCGATGAAGCTGGCCGCCTCAAGAACGCGAGCCTGACGTGGGTCGACCACGAGGCGATCGAGATGGCCGTGACCTACTCGTCCACCCCGTCCACCGAACCCGCCCGCCCGGATCGAATGCCCAGCATGACCGGCTTCATGCTGTTCGAGAGCTGCATCGGCGGCGCCCTCTACGACGCCGCGCGTGCGCAAGACCTGCCAGGCTCAGGATGGACACCAGCCCCCTGGCTCCACGACGTCTCCGGTTACGTCGAGGCCCCAATCGTCGCCATCAGCTGGTCACGCCTGCCACCGCCGCACGAGGACCGGGTCCAACTGTCGTTCTACACCCCAAATCGGCCGCCCCAATGGGACGGCCTGCCCCCGGACACGTTCGTCGCCCAGTGGGCAGCGACAAAGACCTGCTACAGCGCGGGCTACTTCGCCGACCATGTCCGCACTGTCTCGGCCCGGATGAGCCCGATGCCGGTACTCGCTACCTTCACCGCGACCCTCCAGTTCGGTGAACTGCTCCCCGAACCCGACGCGAACCACTGCGCCGGATGGGTCCAGACCGTCTACGGCCTATGGCAATTGCTCGACCACAAAGTCAAGAAACCGCTGACCCACACCGATGTGATCGCAGCTCCGCGATCAGTGACCCGAGGCGACGTCCGAGCCGGCATCACCGCGACGAGCGCCGTGAACATCGTCCGGGTACACCCGCGGTTCAGGACCGAAGACCTGCCTCCCGACGACGGAGAGGACAACGCCGACCACGACACGTCGGACAACAGCCGTCGCTCGCCTCACTATCGCCACCGGTACTGGCGCGGCCCGTATCGAGCAAACATGTGTATGAACACCTGGGGGCATAGCGAAGGAAACTGTGAACACAAAGAGGTGCCCGTGGGTCGGCATTTGCGCGGGCCGGTCGGCGCGCCATTCCGCGAGCGCGTCACGGAACTGCGCGGCTCACCGGCTCGTAACTCCGGCACCGGCCAGCCCAGGCCGTAGACCGCGACCTGCACGTCGATGATGAGGCGAGGCGCCCTCGGGCTCGATACCTCGCATGCTCCGAGGTAGTCGGCTCGAAACATCAGAGCCAGCCTGTTACGCCTTCTCGGGCTGGCGGTCATGGCTCGAACCGGAAACCGTAGGTTCGGTCGCCGATGGGCACGCGACCGTAAGGTGATCGGCGCTGCAGGCGGATGCCCGCCAGCGCCTGGTCGACGAGGACTTCAAGATCGGCGATGCTCCGTCGTTCCAAAAGCATGACGTAGTGCGTGCGTGGGGGCTTTCCCTTGGGCGGTTGCCAGTCGGAGTCTTCATTGATTCGGAGGCAATGTTCGACGCCGTGTCGTGGGCATCTCCAGACGGCGGGTATCTCGGCGTCTGTCGAGAATGGCACGGTGAACTCGTGTCCTCTTCGGCACGCGAAGCGGACTTGAATCCGCGGCGCCGGCCGCGCATCGCGATCCGGTTCGCCAGTGGGCGTTCCCAGGCGGTAGCCCCGCAAGACCCGTCTGGGCATCATGATCTCCGCTCGCGTATCGGATGGGCTGGTGTCGCGAGCCGTTCTCGTGCCCGCTGTCGCTGGGCTATGAGGCTTTGGGCTTGGTCCGGGTAGCGCCGCCGCGTCCACGCAGCACCACACCGGACTCCGACAGGATTCGGTGCACGAAGCCGTACGAGCGGTCGGTGGCCTCGGCCAGCGCACGGATGCTGGCGCCCTTTTCGTACTTCTTCTTCAGGTCAGCGGCCATCTTGGTGCGGGCCTCGCCGGTGATCCGGCGTCCCTTGGCCGTGGTGTGTGCTGCCATGCCGTTCGCTCCTCTTCGCGTTCAGGCGGTCGGTTGGTCGGAGTCGAGGGCGTCGCGCCGGGCGATGACGGTGGCCTTGCTCTTGTCGGCGCCGGGGCCGGCGGCGGTGTAGTAGTCGATGGCCTGGCCGTAGCGGCGGTGGGCTTCGGCGGTGTCGCCGAGCGCGGCGTGGACCTCGCCGAGCACGGTGCATAGGTCGGCCAAGTAGCCGACCGAGCCGTAGTCGCGCACGGCCTGCTCGATCGCGGCGAGCTCCGACACTGCCTCGGCGGCTTGCCCGTTCAGGGTCAGGGCCCGTGCCAGGTGCAGGACGGTGCGGGCGTGGCCGATGTCATCGCCGATGCCGGTGAACATGCTCGCCGCCAGCCGCAGGTGGTGGAGTGCGAGCGGGGCGTCGGCGACCTTGGGGTGCAGGGCAGTTTCGCCGAGGCGGCGGTGCCGCAGCGCGATGCTGCGGGCGTCGCTCATCCCCTCGGCGATTTCCAGGGCATGTTCGAGGTCAGGGAGGGCGGCGTGCGGGTCGTCGGCCTTGAGGTGGGCGCGGGCGCGGGTGGACAGCGCGCCGGAGTGCAGCCACGGGTCGCCGACTTCGGCGGCGCGCTCTACGGCAATCGTGCAGATGGCGACGGCGGCCTCGTGGTGGCCGAGGTTGGTCTCGCCGAAGCCCTGGCGGGTGCGGCAGACGACCTCCAGGATGTGCCCGGCGTCGGCCGCGGCATTGGCCCCGAGGAACTGCGAGCTCACCAACTCACCGGCGGTGTAGTTGGGGCGCAGCGGGTTCCACAGGACCTCGCCGAACTGGTACACCAGCTCCGTCCAGCCCTGGTCGGCGGCGACCTGTTGAGCGGCGAGAAGGTTGGCGCGTTCGGTCTCGGCCCATTCCAGGGCGGCCTTCGGGTCGGCGAACACGCCGGTGTCCAGACCGGTGTAGACGGGGCTGAACCGGCGAGGGAAAGGATTGATGATCTTGTCGGCCGCCGCCGCGCGCCGCAGGTACCACTCGATCATCCGGCGGCGCACCGCAAGCCGCTTGGCCTGGTCATCCTGGCCTGCCAGGGTTTGCACGTGCTCTCGCAGGACGTCGTGCAGCCGGTAGCGCTCGTCTCCAGTCTCGGTGACGAGGTTCGCCTCCACCAGCCTCCCGAGCCCGCGGCCGACCTCGGCGACCGGCACGTCGAGCCCGGCCGCGAGCGGTTCGGCGGTGAACTCGACGCCGGGATGCTCGGCCAGGCCGCGGTAGAGCCGGGCGGTGGTGGCGTCGAGGTCCTCGTAGCTCATCTGCAGCACTCCTTCAACGGACAGCTCGTGCGGGTCCAAAGCGCCAGTGGACGCCTCGGCGAGGTGGGTCAGGCGGGTGATCAGGCGCGCCGGGTCGCGCCGGGGGTAGGCGGCGAGATGGGCCCCGGCGATGGTTAGGGCCAGCGGATGCCCGTGGCAGCGGGTGGCCAGCGCGTGCAGCAGCTCCTCGCCGATGGGCTGTCGTTCCTCGTCGAGGAGGCCGGTCAGGAGCGCGGCGCCGGTGGCGGCGGGGAAGCAGTCGAGGTCGAGGTGGCGGAAGCCCACGATGGCCAGCTCGGCGAGCCGATTGCGGCTGGTGACCAGGATCGTGCCGCGCGCCGTGGCAGGTACCAGGGGCTGCACCTGCTCGGCGGAGCGGGCGTTGTCGACCAGCACGGCCACCGCCTTGTCCGAGGTGACCGTCCGGTACAGCGCGACCAGCTCGGCCACCTCGCCCGGCAGGTCGTCGGCGGCGACGCCGAGCGCGCGGAGCCATCCGGCGAGGACCTGCGCGGTGGCCGGTGGCGGGTGGCCGCTCCAGCCGTTGAGGTCGACGTGCAGCACGCCGTCGGGGTGGCGCCCGTGGTGTCCGTCGAGCCAGCGCACCGCCAAGCCGGTCTTGCCGACTCCACCCAGTCCGGTCACAACCACACGGGTCGGTCCTGATGTGACGAGCAGTCGGTCCAGTCGGTCGAATTCGTCGGCTCGGTCGACCCACGTGCGCGCGGGTGGCGGAAGCTGTCGAGGCACCGACACCCGTCGTTCGGGGGCGTGCAGGTTGATCGTGTCGGCGGTGATCGTGCGAGCCTGGAGGATCGGGCCGCGGACCGTTCCGGACACGTTGTTGACGTGCTCGGGCCGGCTCATGCCTGCTCCGCGAGCTCGTGACGACGGCTGGCCAGGACGGCATTGCCCAACACGTGCTCGGGTCTGAGCAGGGTCAAGCTGTCCGGTCGCCACCAGCCGACGGGCACGACGCCGTCCGGGTGCGGGTGCCACAGCCCGAGCAGCTTGGCGAACTGCCGCTGGCTGCGGTGCACGACGGTGATCCCGGCCTCGGCGAAGCAGCCCTCGACTGCGGCGGCCAACTCCGGCCCCAGTGTCTTGCCATCGGCGTGCGAGACGGCCAACAACGAACCGGGCGCCAACCGCTCGTAGTAGCTGGTCAATGCCGCAGCGGCTTCCTCCGCGTCGGGCAGGCAATGGAGTACTGCCCCGGCCACCACGGCGACCGGCCGACTGAGGTCGAGCCGGCGGGTGGTGACGGCGTTGTCAAGAACCTCATCGACGTTTCGGAGGTCGGCCTCGACCACCCCGACTCTCGGGTCGTTCTGCTCGACAAGGAGGCCAATGCTGGCGATCACCACGGGGTCGCGATCGACGTAGACGACGCGGGCGTCGGGACGTTCAGCCTGGGCGAGATGGTGCACGGGGTGGGTGCTGAACATGCCCGCCCCCAGGTCGAGGAACTGCTCGATTCCAGCCGTGAGCATGTGAAGCACTGCGCGGCGGACGAAGGTGCGGCTCTCGCGGACGAATACGTCATACCCAGGCACCAGCGTGGTGATCTTGTTGGCCACGGCGCGGTCGGCCGCGAAGTTGTGTCCACCGCCGAGCAGGTAGTCGTAGATCCGGGACAGCGACGGCGCGTCGGGGTCTACCTGTTCCACAAGACCTGGCGAGTCCTCTTGCGTCGCCATCACCGTGCAGTTCTCCCCACCCCGCCTCGTCACCACGAGCCGACTCGCGCCATGCGCTTGGTCGACCCGGTAGCCGTGACCTGCGGTTCATCCGCACCACCCGCACCGGCCGGGTCGATTCGTGTGGGCGATTAGACCGGCGATATCAAGATCTGAACCAGAGCGGCAAGGAGGCGCTGGTGAGGCGTCCGTGAGGCGGCACCACGCGTGAGCACGACATCAGCGGCGGCACGGTTCACCCGGCCGAGTGGCCGCCTACCGCGACTGCCCCCCGCGTCAGCCCCGGTTCCTCCTCCGCATCGGCCAACCCCGGCTCATGGCGCGTGATTTGCGGCGGGTCTCGATCCGGTGCGGCTGCGACTGATCACCTGTGGTCACCTGGTCGGCGTCCGCCCGTAGAGGCGCCGACAGCGGGCGAGGGAAGAGGGACTGGGGTGGATCTGGGGCTCATCGCCCTGGCCGTGGGGATGTTTGCGGCCACCAACGTCGACGACATCGTCATCCTGGCGATGTTCTTCGGCCAGACTGCAGGGCACCGGGGCGGCGCCGTGCGGGTCGTCGGGCAGTATCTCGGGTTCGCCGCGATCCTGGTCATCTCGATCCTCGGCGCGCTCGGCGCCGGGCTGCTGCCCGCCACGGTGATCCCCTACCTCGGGTTGCTGCCGTTGGCGCTCGGAATCCGCTCGGCCTGGCACGCCTGGCGCGAGCGCCGCGACACCGCCGACGACGAGTCCGTCGCCCCCGGCAATGGTCCTGCCGTGCTCGCGGTCGCCGCCGTGACCTTCGCCAACGGCGGCGACAACATCGGTGTCTACGTACCGGTCTTCACCACCGCCGGAACGAGCGGACTGCTCGTGTTCGCCGTGGTGTTCCTCGCGCTTGTCGCCGTGTGGTGCGCAGCCGGCCGGTTCTTCGCCACCCGGCCGATCATCGCCCGCGCCCTGTCGCGCTGGGGCCACATCCTGCTCCCGATCGTGTTGATCGGCCTCGGCCTGCTGATCCTCATCGAAGGCAACGCCTTCGGGGTATGACCACTGGCGACAGTCAGCGTGGTCGGGCGACAGAAGGTTTTGGTTAGTCGCACCATGCCGCACGCCGTCTTCCGCACCCAAGGCGACCCGTACTCGAACATGTTCGATTCGTAGTGCTGCAGGTCATGGCAGCAGGTTTGACCAGCGGCGACAGTTTCCAACTCAGCAACCGCGCGGGGCGCGCTACATAGCGACTGGCCACGGCGGGCAGATGGTGGTTGTCCCACCCACTGCGTGAGTGGGCTCCACGGTCTGGCCAACGCCGGCTATCGCACCTGCGAATCCGACCAAACGCTGCAGGTGACCTGCCAGACGTGCCTCGAAAGCGACGAACTGCACGGGAAAGACCCCTGGCTCACCGATGTCAGCCCAGCCAACTCAAGGGCGGTTGGTGGGGTGGATCAACGGTCGGAGAGTGTTGCGGTAATGGCTGAACCAGGGTCGTTCGAGCATTTCCTGGACGGTGAAGGCGCGGCTTCCGGGGCGGGCGGCGAGCGCTGGTTCGGCCGCTTCGGTGGAGGCGAAGAACGGCTGGTAGGTGCACACGGTGGCGTTGATCTCGTCGAAGTGTCCGCCGACGGAGTCGCTGAAGTCCTGGGGGTGCAGCAGCACCGTGACCGCCTCCGGTGGGTCCATCCGCTCGACGCCGCCGGGGATGAAGTCGATGCGGATCGGTGTCCCGGTGGTCGGGCAGGTTTCCTCGACGCGGAAGGGCACGTCGAGGACGGCGGCGAAGGTGAACACGTCGGGTCCGCACCCGCTGCCCATCGGGACCTGGCGATCGCCGAGATGCACCACTCGGCGAATCCGATTGCCTGGGTAGGGGTCGTCCCAGTGGATCAGCCCGTTCTCGATGCGGGCCGTGAACTCCTGTCGGACCAGCGCCGCGGTTTCGCTGTCGGACCGGTTGAGGATGGTGGCCAGGCGGTGCACTGGCGCGGGGCGTTCGCCGAGCCTGGTCAGCCCGGACAGCGCGATGATGGCCTTCACGAACGGCGTCTGCTCCATGGCCGCCAGCCAGCCCTGGTCGAACTGCGCCAGGTCGGTGGTCCGGTCGTTCACCGGCTGGCCTCCTGGTCGATGGGCTGCAGGAGGGCGCCGAACTCGGCGATACCGCTGGCGAGTGCCTGGTGGTGGTCCAGCACCACCCCGGTGACCTCGGGATGGCGGGTGGACCAGGCGTGGGCGGCGTCGGGGGTGGTGAAGAAGTTGATGTGGCCGCAGGTGCGGTCCACCGAGGGGCAGCAAGCAGCCTCGCTGCTGTCAATGGTGCCGGCAAAGACGACCGCGGTGCCGGGCTGCCAGCGCGCGGTGTCGTGGTCGACCTGGACGGTCACGATGTGGCCGGTGTCGGGTTCGGTGCTGGTGATGGTGACCGGGTGTCCGAGCATGGCGGACATGCCGAGGGCGTCGACGGCGCACATCGCGTACACGGTGGGGCCGCGGTCCCAGGTGACCTGGTGGCGGGTCGGGACGGGTGAGAACGGGTAGGCGGCGCGGATCTCGCCCTGCTCGTCGAGGGCGACGAGGTCCCGTTCGGTGAGTTCGGTCAGCGCGCGACCGGGGTCGATGCCGTGGCCGCGAGTGATCCGTTCCAGGTCTGCCCGCAGCGGTGCTTGGCCGGTCTCGGCGAACGCCGTCAACACCACGCGGTGCAGGCGCTGTGCTGGTGGGGTGAGCGCGGCGGCGGCCCGGCACTTGTTCAGCTCCAGGTTGGGCGGCTCGGTCATCGCGTTCCCTCCGGTTCGTAGCGCAGCAGCGCTGCGGCCATGTCCCGCGCCGCCGTGAAGGCGTCCGGCATGGACAGGATGGCGATGTCGTCGCGGTCGGCGGCCCATTGCTCAGCCTGGGCTTGGTTGGGGAAGAAGAGGTTGTGGTGGCAGAAGGTGCCCCAGATCGCGGTCGTGCTGCTGAGGTCGACCTGGTCGGAGCCGGGCACCCGCTGGGTGGCCACCGCGCCGACCGGCTGGAGGTGGGTGATTCCGGTGGGGCTGGCGTGCAGCGTCACGACGTCGCCGGAGCCAGGCGTGGTGGAGGCGATGGCGATCGGTTTGTCGAGGATGTGAGTGAAGATCAGGGTGTCCATTGCGTACCACGCCCACATCCGCACGCCGTCGATGGTCATCTCGTGCGGCGTGGGGTTGTAGGTCACGCCGAGCCCGACGATCAGGCCGTCGTCGTCGCGTTCGGTCCACGTGTCGAGCAGCGCGTCGGCTCGCGCTCGGTCGATGCCCAGTTCGGTGATCGTGTCCAGGGCGTGGTCGTGGGTGACTGGCTGGCCTTCGCCGGCGAGCAGGCGGAGCATCCGGGTCACCAGGCGGGCCTGGTCGTGGCCGAGGTCGAGGGGGCCTCCCGGTCGGGTCAGTTCGGTTACCGCGTGGTTGGCATGTGTGCTGGTCACGGTCGTCCCTCCGGCGATTTCTGGTGTGCTGGTCAGGTCGATCGCGACCGTATGGTCTGCCCCTGGGGTGAGGGTCAAGCGCTCGCGGCGCATCGAGGATCGCCCAGCCAGCACTGGCCGCCCTGACCGGCCAGAGCCGCCTGGTGGGTGGCTTCGAAGTCGTCGATGCGGCGCAGGGTCTGCTGCAGCTCGGCGATCCGTGCGGTCAGCCGTGCTCGTGACCGGTGCAGCAGCTCCGCGAGCTGGGGACCGATCGGCGAATCGGTGCGGGTCAGCTCGCGGATCTCGGCGACGGTCAGGCCGAACCCGCGCAACTGGCCGATCAGCTGGACACACCACAGGGCATCGGTGTTGAACAGCCGATAGTTGGTGGGGCTGCGGCCGATGGTGTAAATCAGGCCCGAGTCGGTGTACTGGCGCAGCGTCTTGATCGGCACCCCGGTGCGCCGGGACAGTTCCCCGACCGTCATCAGCCCGTTGCTCGTCATGAGGTCGCTTTCCCCAGGCTTAGGAGGCGCAGCAGGACAGTTTGGCCACGTCACGGGTGAACGTTTGGGCAGCGAGCTTGAGGCCCTGGGCCATGGTCAGATACGGGCACCACAGGTCGGCCATCTGCTGCACGGTCATCCGGTTGGCCAGGGCGTACACGGCAGTCGCGATCACGTCGCCGGCACCGTCTGCGAGCACGTGCGCGCCCAGCAGCCGCCCAGTGCCGTGTTCGGCGACGAGCTTGATCAGGCCACGGGTGTCCCGGTTGACCAGCGCCCGCGGCACGTACTCCAGTGGCAACACCCTGCTGTCCGTCACGTAGCCCTGCTCGGCGGCCTGAGCGTCGGTGAGGCCGGCTGCCGCGATCTGCGGGCTCGTGAAGATCACCCGCGGTAGGTGGCGGTAGTCCAGCGTGCGTCCCGCGTCCGCGAAGGCGTTGTCGGCGACCAGCGTGCCGTGGGCGGCGGCGACGTAGACGAACTGCGGGTGCCCGGTGACATCCCCGGCGGCCCAGATGCGGGGATTGTCGGTGCGCAGGTACTCGTCGACGACGACCGCGCCGCGCGGGCCGGTCTTTACCCCGACCGCGTCGAGGTTCAGGCCGTCTGCGGCCGGGCGGCGGCCGGTGGCCACCAGCAGCTGCTCCGCGGTCAGCTCGCTCAGGTTTCCGTGCGCGTCGGTGAGCCGGACGCGGTAGCCGTCCGGTCCGGACTCGACGCGGCTGACTGTGGCACCGGGCATCGCCCGGATGCCCTCGTCGGCGAACACCTGCTCGATGCCCGCGCTGACCTCGGGTTCCTCGAACGGCGCCAGCCGCGGCAACGTCTCGACCACGGTCACCTCGACCCCGAGCCGGTGCCACAGCTGGGCTTGTTCCAGGCCGATGGCGTTGCCGCCGAGCACGATCATCGACCGGGGCAGCGCGTCGAGTTCCATCGCCGTGGTCGAGGTCAGGTAGTTCGTCTCGGCGAGTCCGTCGATGGGCGGAGCTCCTGGGATGGATCCGGTGGCGATCAGGTAGTGCTCGGCCTCAACCGTCACGGTCTCCCCAGAGGCCAGGTCAACCTCCAGTACGGGCCCGGACCGGATGGCGGTGAACCGGGCGGCGCCGGTCAGGATGTCCCAGCCGTACTCGGCGGCCAGGTCGGTGTACTTCTCCGCCCGCAGGGACTCGACCAGCTCTCGCTTGCCGTCGATCAGGTTTGGTAGCTCCACCTCGAACGGGGAGGTGGTGATGCCGGGAAACCGGCCGTCCAGGCTCACGTGGCGTGCCTCGGCCGCGGCCAACAGCGCCTTGGAGGGCACGCACCCGGTGTTCACGCAGGTACCGCCCACCGTGTCGCGTTCGATCATCACCACCGACCGGCCCCTGCCGCGAGCCGCGATCGCCGCCGCGAAGCCCGCGCCACCGGAACCGATCACGGCCAGGTCGTACCGCATCCGGCTGCCTCCTAGCGTCGCCTCACCCACGTATTCGCCTACGCGGATATATCTGATGCTAATCTCATATCTGTTCATCCGCATACATGGGTGCTTGATCTGAGGATGGCGAAGACATGACCGCAGGTCCCCAGCCGGCTGCCACGCTGCTGCCCACCGAGCCGAACGGGGTCGAGATGGTGGCCAAGTTCTTCCGCGCGTTGGGCGACCCCGCGCGGCTGCGGCTGCTGGAGTTCCTGCTGCACGACGAGCACACCGTCACCGAGTGCGTCGCGCACGTCGGCCTGTCCCAGGGACGGGTGTCCACCCATCTCGGCTGCCTGTCGGACTGCGGCTACGTGCAGGTGCGCCGTGAGGGCCGCTTCGCCTACTACACGGTGACCGACGCACGCGTCGCCGAACTGGTGCTGCTGGCCCGGTCGCTGGCCGCGGACAACGCCGCCGCCCTGGCCGCCTGCATGCGCATCACGCCCACCACGTGAGCCATCGTCAGCTGCTACGGCAGGCGGCGGTCGATCCAGCGCAGCACGGCGCCGATCACGCCGCGCTCATGCCAGCCCTTCCTGATCACTGCGGCGCGCACGGCATTGATCCCCGAACGCAACCGGCCCATCGGTGAGGGATGCTGCTCGTCGTAACGCTGGACCGCTCGTCGTTGCAGCCATCGCGCGCACCCGAGGCACACACCAACCTCGGGGTGCTGGCCCAAGCGAACCAGTTCCGTCTCCGGATAGTCGGTACCGCAGCACCAGCACGATGTTTCCGTTGCCCTGTCCTGCTCCGGTTGGACGGTCACCTGGCCACCTCCAGGTCTGTGAGCGTACGCCGAGACATCTGCCCCCGACCGGGCATCACTCTCGCGTGGATAACGAAACCGGCATGCAGGCAGTTTGACCTTTGGCTGTCACTCAGTGTCGCCTAGGCTGACTGATCGTGGACGGCGGCGATGACGACGTAAACGACCAGGTCAGTGCGCCTGTGACCAGTCGCGAGCAGGATGCGGTGCGGATCTTGTTGTTGATCGACGGCGCCGCCGAACCACTACCCCCACCGATCACTGACGACGCCGCCTTGGTGGACGCTGTCGGAGTGGTGGAGGGGCAGCTTCGGCTGCAGAAGCTGGACTTCTGGCTACGGAGTCCCGATTTCCTCGCCGACGAGTTGCTCAACGACTACGAGCGCAGCGGCGAGCCCAGGCTGCTGGACTTGGCGGCGCAGATCCTGGACTCCGAGGAACCGGAGGTACGCCGATACCCGATGCTGCGTCATCACTTCGGCGCCTACGAGCCGCTCGATGACGCGCTGGCGGTTCTGCGCAGCGCGGGGCTGGTCGTGCGGCGCCGCCACGGGCGGGTCGGCCGTACTTCGCGACACGACTACTACCTGCTGGCTCGGGGCCGCGAGGTCGCCCGAACGGTCGTTGCCCAGGCGCCGGCCTTTCGCTATTACGTCGATCGTGTGCAGCTGGTGCTCGATCTGGCCGACGGACGAGGGGGGAACCAGTTGAAGGAGCGTCAGTACCTGCAGGACGAGTACGCGACGGCAGCCCGTGGGACACGGATTGGCAGCATCAGCGCTCGGGCACGGAGCCGTCTCGCCCAACTGCGGACGGAGGCCACGGTGACGGACGGGGTAGACGCATGACCGTGGAGGCATCCCGCGCCGAACACTCTGGCTCGCTCGTCGCGCGGATCGCTGCCGCGGCAAAAACCACCGAGGATGCTGTTGTTGAGGTCTTCACGACCCACGGCATCCCGCTGGCCTACCCGCCGGCACGCCCTCGGTCGGTCCGAGTCCACCGCCTGCGCGTGCACGGTGTGCGTGCCGGAACGAAGCATGACGGTCCGTTTGACCGCACGTTCACCTTCGACACCGACTTCACCGCGTTGGTCGCATCCAACTTCCGGGGCAAGACCAGCGTCTTGGAGGTCATCACGTGGTGCTTGCGGGGGTCACCTCGCGACCGCTTGCAGGCTGATGTCCGCCGCTGGCTCTCCGGAGTTGAGCTCGACGCCACCATCGCGGGGCAGGCGATTGGGTTTCGCCTCTCACTCGACAAGGGTGTTCTGACCAGAGGCGTGGTGCTCGCTGCCGCACGCTGGGAGAGCCTCACGGCGGAGGATGGTGCCGAGGACCGCCAGGGTGTCTCGATCCTGGTTGATGCCGCAGACGAGGACGACCATGCCGCGCAGGTGGCCACGTTGATGCTCGATCGGCTCGACTTGCAGCCGTTGGTGAATTCGGTGAGCAAGGACAAGCAGGTCGGCACCCAGACTCATGGCTGGCCTGCCTACTACTCCGCGATTAATCTTCCGGCTGGGCCCGACAAGCCCCTGCTCGGGGATCAGCCGATGGCCGGTCTGCCCGGACGGCTGTTGCAGGTGTTCCTCGACCTGCCTGCTGCCGCGGTGCTCACACGGGTGAAGGCGACGCGCGAGGTGTTGCAGTCCGAGGTCACCCAGGAACGTGAGCGCGCACGGGGAGCGGCCGAGCAGCGGGCGGCTGAACGTGCCCGAGCCCAGGAGGCGCTCACGGCTGCACAGACCGAACTCGACCGACTCGTCCAGCAAGCGCCCGGACCGTCGCTGACCGACCTGGCAGACACAGCCGGTCGGCTCGCCCGCCAAGTTGCCGATGCCGACGAGGAGTGGGACGAGCTCAACCGGGCCTACCGGGCCGCGCGGCGACAACGGCAGGCGGACGAGAAGGCGCTGAACGACGTCAAGGAAAGCCAGATCGCTCGGCTGCTGTTCCACGGTCTGGACCCCAGCGCGTGCCCGCGCTGCGAAACGCCGATCACCACGCAACGCCGCCAGGAAGAGCGCGATGTGCACCGTTGCGCGGTCTGCACCGCCGAGGTCGTCGGCGAGACCGCCAGCGACGAGGAGGTCGAGGCCGAGGCACAGGCGCGTGTCGATGCCAGCAGGGCTGCCGAAGATGCGGCACGGCAGGCGCTGGAATCCGCTGAATCAACCCTCTCCCAACTCACCGCACAGTTGGATGAGGCACAACAGCGATTGCGGGCCGCTGGCTCCACGGACACAGTGCGCCAGCGCATGACTGCAGAGCTTGAGGTGGCGCGGTGGAAGGGCGCGTTGGAGATGGTGCCCGAACTGGCCGAGCACGAGGAAGACCAGGAGTCCACTGTCCTCAAGGTGTTGGCCGCCGCGGACAAGGTGCTCGATCAGGACAGCAAGGCCGCTGCCGCCGCCCTGTTCACCGAACTGAACGCCGAGATCGCTGATCTTGCACGTCGATTCGGGATGAGCGCACTGGAAAGGGTGGAGGTCAACCGGGCCGCGCAGCTGAAGGTGATCAAAGGCGGGGGCGCGCAGTCGTTCTTCGGCAAGCAGAGTCCCGGTGAACAGGTCCGGCTGCGCATCGCCGTTGTGATCGCCTTGCTGCGGGTTGGTGCCAAGCTCGGGATCTCGACCCACCCCGGTCTCGTCCTGATCGACAGCCCCAAGGCCGAGGAGGTACAGGACTTCGACGCGGCCGTCGTCTTCAAGGAGCTCGCGGAGTTGGCCGCGAGCAACCACATCCAGGTGCTGATCACAACCGCCGACCGCGAGCTGAGCAAGGCAGTTCTGCCCGCCGACTGCCTTGTCACCGCCGAGGAAGGTGCGCCGCTGTGGTGATCTCGGTATCTCCGCTGCAGCGTCCTGTAGGCGCATGCTCTGCGGCGTTCGACGTGACCGGTCGGAAAAATCGCTCACCATGGCGGTTGTGGACATGACCCGGCTCGCCGAACACCTTGCCGACACGGCGACCGCACGGACTACTGCCACGCTCGCCCAACTCGGAGTGGAGGCGGTAGCCGAGGAGGCAGCCGACATCGCCGCCGGCCCACTGGCTCCGGTGCTGGCGCACGCGCTAGCCCAAGTTGTCGGCGCCGAGACAGCTGGCTGGGAGACCGCCACTGCTAGCTTCATCGATGGCCTGACCGGCCAGCAGAGCCTGCTGGCGCTGGCGGGCAGCCTGGACGAGCTTCTTGCTAGTCCGTCCACAGTGGACGCTCAAGGAGTGCAGCTGCACAACGTGTTGCTGCGCGACCTCGCGCCGCTGATCCACTCCAATCCGTTGCTGGCAGCTGGACGTCTCGAAGGCGCCGTGCGTCTGGCGGTGGCCGGTGCCGTCACGCCGTTCGGCATTCTCGGCCACCTCACCGCACCGCCGTCCGACGCTCCCGAGGAGTTCACCGAACGCCTTCCCCGCCTGCTGGGCGCGGCTATGGATCGCTGGGCGAACGAGGCCACCATCGCCACTTCACTGCACAGCGCGCTGGATCAACTGCGCCACGACGAAGCGGCAGCGGTGGACGCGGCTTTTGAGCTGGCCTGTTACGAGTTGAGATCCGCCCTTGCCGCCGAGACTCTCCCGGCGGCAATGGAGGCCCTCACCACCGCCCGGTCAGGTTTCGCCACCGTCGACGCCGCCGAGGAGGCGCGTCACGATGCCAGGGCATACGCGGCTGCCTGTGATGCGATCCTCGCGTTCGCCGCCCACGACCAGAACCGGTTGACCGACGCCGTCGATCGGCTCACCGCGGCGCTGGACCAGCGCGAGGCATGGTTGAGTGGGATGCACGCGCCGTCGTGGCTTCGGCCTCGGCGTGCCGCAGAACTCGCGTGGCAGCGACTCG
Organism: Prauserella oleivorans; assembly: GCF_042685745.1. Taxonomy (NCBI): domain Bacteria; kingdom Bacillati; phylum Actinomycetota; class Actinomycetes; order Pseudonocardiales; family Pseudonocardiaceae; genus Prauserella; species Prauserella oleivorans. Next base: position 1,963,628 of record NZ_JBHUNT010000001.1, read on the forward strand.
TGCTCCTGCTCAATGCAGCAGCAGAGCGGTTGTCCGAAACGGTCTGGATGGACGTGTGGGAGGCGCTCGCAACGGTCCTCGACGCGTACGCCCAGGCCCGCACTGTGCGACCGCTGCCCGGCGTGGAAGCGACGCCAGGACTGGCTGCTGTTGTCGAGCCTGCTATCGAGAACGCGATCATGCGTCAGCAGAGTCTGCTTGCGGCGCTTCGCCGCTCGGTCACCGAAGTGTCCAAGTTGGATGCTCCTCCGCTCGACGTCTACACAGGAGAGCTGCTCCTTGCCCGTATTGAGGCAGTCGCTGCACGACAACGTGAGGACCACAGTCATTCGTCGCGCTCCGCAACCGATGGGGACGACGATGAGGAGCCTCACGCGGCCGATACCGCTCGGTTGCACCGTCTGGCACCCGCACTAGTCCATGCTCTTGGCGAGCAGCAGGCCGCTGATCTCGCTGCCGACATCAGCGACGACAATCTCCAGGTTCTCGAAGGGGTCGTGCACAGCAGCGAGCTTGCACGGTCGCGGACTGCGCACCCGGTACTCGATCGCCTCCTTGAGGATCTCCTCCGACAACTCGCCGAGTCACCGCACTTTGTCGGCGAAGTGCGAGACACCTTCGGGCTGCTGCTCGAACAGACCTTGCGGTTCCTGCACAGCCGCGCCGACCTCACGACCAAGACGTGGGGGCTGCACAAGGAGAAGGACAAGGACTACCGCCGCCAGCTCAAGAAGGGCGAACGTCGGCCTGTCGAGGCGGACCTGCAACAGGACTACCATCAGTGGCTCGCAACCGGACAGCTCGGCGGTTTGGTCTCGGTCGAAGCTTCCGACATCGCGACGGGGCGTGCCGACGTCATCGTGACGTTCGGAACCCTTCGGTACCTCACTGAGATCAAGCGCGAACTCGCCAACTCCGCTCCCACCAATCTTGAGGGCAAGTACGTTCGTCAGGCTGCGGAATACGGCAACACCAACGTGCCGTTCGGCCAACTTCTTGTACTCGACCTCACACCACATCCCGACGGCGCGCCACGAGTCGACGAATCGGTCTGGGCCGCCCGCCATCGTCCACCCGGTGCTACAACGGACCGCACTGTGATCGTTGGGGTCGTGGCTGGAAACCGCCCGACACCTCACGATCTGTCTACGTAGCCCGCCAAAGCGGCGCGCCGTCCTTGCCGCAGCAGCCGCCTTTCGACCGAAAGCGGGTCAGCGCGACGCCGGATGAGCCTGTTCGCTCATTGTTTCCGGTTGCGGTTCGTCGGCTGCGCACGCACCGCTGGGACGGAAAGGTTCGGCGAGCTGGGCGAGATAGCCGTTGGGGTAGTGCGGTTTCGCCGCCATGCCAAGGTCGTCGCTGCTGAACCGGCGCTCGGGGTCGTAGGAGTAGGTGCGGAGCAGGTGGTCCCAGATCAGGGTGAACAGTCCGAAGTTGACGTCGCCGATGCCGGCCCATTTCAGGTGGTGGAACCGGTGCGCCTGGTTGAGCGCGAGCACGACGCGCAGACGACCGACACGGTAGTCCACATTGGAGTGCTGGAGGAGGAGTTGGACGGCGACGCACAGCGCGAGCGCGTAGGCGACACTGGTCGGTAGGCCAAGTAGGACCAGGGGCGCTACTCCAGCGGCGGTTTCCAGGGTCTGATGCAGCGGGTGTTTCATTAGACCGTTGAAACCGTAAGCGCGTTTGACGCTGTGGTGCACCGCGTGCAGCCGCCACAGCGCCGGGACTTTGTGGCTGGCCAGGTGGACCAGCGTGATGCCGAGATCAGCCACGAGAACGGCGACGAGCACCTGCAGGATGAACGGCCAGTCGTGGGGCCAGACGCCGTCGATCGAGGCCACTGCAGTGAGCACAGGCAGGGCGGCGACGCTGCCGAGGGTGAGGGTTTCGTTCACCGCGGCGTGGACGGCGTCGCGCCGGTCGTCGTCGTGCGGAGTGTTCCAGTCCTCGCGGTAGGGCAGGACGCGTTCGGCGGTGAACGATGCGGCGATGGCGAGCAGCAGCAGGGCGAGCAGCCAGAGTTTAGAGCCGCCGGAGGCGGCGATGGCAATGCCGGCGCCATTGATGGCCAGGAGCATGAACGGCACGTAGCCGTACCGGACGAGCGTTTTCATGCTGTTGAGCCTGCGGGCAGATCACCCGTTCCACCTTGAACAGACTCGCTAACCCATCTCCGGCACTGGTTCGTGCCAGTGCACGGCGCGAGCCAGGAGTGAGGGGGCGAGGCCGAACATCTCGTGGCAGACGCGGGTGAGGTGGGCGCTGTCGGCGAATCCGGCGGCGTGCGCGGCGTCGGTGAGTGTTGAACCCTGCCGAGCGTGGTCGATCGCCCGCTGCAGGCGTGCCCAGCGGACGTAGGCCCGGAACGGGAGGCCGAGTTCGTCGCTGAACAGGTGACCGAGCCGGCTGGCCGAGATACCGACCGCCGCGGCGAGCTGTCCCAGGTGGACAGTGTGGTCAAGCATGGTCGGCAGCGCAGCTACCGCGTGCCGTAGCGCTGGGTGCAACGGCACCTGGTCAGGTGTGTCCGCATCGGCGAGCTCGGACAGGATCTGGTCAAGCAGCCCGATCGGGGTGCCGTCGACTGGGAGGCCGTTGTCGAGCAGTGGCTGCGCCGCCGCAGCCCACGCGGCGACGGAGTCGACGGGCAGCCCGGTGCGCCGCACCCGTGCGGTCAGTGTCTGGCCGAGCAGCCCGTCGGCGTCGATCCATGCCAGCAGTCCCGACGAGCCGCCGACCATCTCGTGTTCCGCGCCGGACGGAATCACCGCCGCGCGGGCCTGCCGGCCGGTGCCGGCCTCGTCGCGCAGCCGCACCGGCTCGTCGGTGGCGAGCACGAGTTGCACCGCGGCGTGTCGGTGCCGATGGGCGACGCCGACCTGGCCGGTGTAGATCAACCGGCCGGGCCGGAGAGCCACCGTTCCCTGCCACATCGTCAACTCCCGTGAGGGCGGCTGGCCCGCAGGCGACCGATACTGGGCAGGAAGCGGCCGACACGAGAGGCATAGTCGGTGTATGGCGCGCCGTGGACACCGCGTAGGTAGGGCTCTTCGACCAGGCGCACCTGGATCTCGATTCCGATGAGTGTGACCGCCAGGCCGGCGATCGCCACGAGGTTGGGCACCATCAACGCCAAGCCTAGGAACACACTGGCTGCGGCGGTGAAGACAGGGTTGCGCACCAGCCGGAACGGACCGGTGGTCACCAGCGTGGTGTGTTCGATCTGGTCGACCCCGATCCGCCAGGAGGCGCCCAGCGCCAGCTGGGAACCGAAGGTCGCGAGGATGCCGAATATCACGAGCACGACGCCCAGACCGCGCACAACCGGGTAGTCGACGACGGCCAGCGGCGGCACGCCGGCCAGCGCGGCGACCGGCGCGCCGAGCCCCACCAGCAGGTAGCCGAGGTCAGCTACGGCGAGCCCCCACCATTCCAGCGAGCCGCGTGCCGCCCAGGTGCGCCGGTTGCCGGTGTCGCCGGTGCGGCGGCGCTGGATCAGCGTGCGCACTCCGCCAGCGAGGGCCATGAATACGACGAACAGGGCCAGGGCTGCGACGGCCATCACCCGTCACTCCCTGTAGGCACCGGCTTCGCGGCCACGCCGAGCAGGTAGTCACCGCTGATCCGGGTGACCGAGCCGAGCACCGCGAGGCCGTGGTGGGCCAGTTGGTCGAGGAACTGGTCGGCGGTGAACCGGTCCTCGGTGGGGTGGTCGAACAGCCGCTGGTAGATGGGGCGGGCCAGGGCGTGGGCGGTGACCTCCTCGAAGTAGAACCGCCCGCCCGGCGTGAGCACCCTGGCGACCTCCGCGATGGCCGCGCGCCAGTCCGGGATGTGGTGGACGATCCCGAAGTCGAACACCGCGTCATAGCCGCCGTCCTCGGCATCCAGCGCGGCGCGCAGGTCGGTCGCGCTGCCCTGCACGAGCCGAACCCGGTCTCCGTAGCGAGCGAGGCGCCGGCCAGCGTGCTCGATCATCGCCGGGTCCAGGTCCACGGCGTCCACGCTGCCGGCGCCGAACCGCTCCAGCACCAGCTGCGTCCCGTACCCGGACCCACAACCGATCTCCAGCACCCGCGCCCCAGGGATCAGCCGCCCGCCGAACCGCATCAGCACCTGGGCCTCGTAGAAGCGCTGCAGCCAGCGCCGGGGCGGGGAATTCACCAGCGCTGTCTCGGCCTTGTTCATCAACATCGTCCAACCTCGATTCCATCACGTGTCACTGCTATCATCGCCTAGTGACGATGAATAGCACGGATGGATGTCTCGCGTCGAGCGTGGGCGCGGGCTTGGACCCGGCGGTGGCGTTGTTCCACAGCCTTTCGGACGCCACGCGGCTGGCGATCGTGCAACGCCTGGCCTGCGGTGAGGCGCGAGTGGTGGACCTGGTGGCCGCGTTGGGAATGGCGCAGTCCACGGTCTCGGCGCACGTTGCCTGCCTGCGTGACTGCGCGCTGGTGGTGGGCCGCCCGCAGGGCCGGCAGGTGTTCTACAGCCTCGCCCGCCCGGAGCTGATGGACCTGTTGGCATCGGCGGAAACACTGCTGGCCGCGACCGGCAACGCGGTGGCGCTGTGCCCGAACTACGGCACCGACACCCCAGCCGACGCGGATCAGGACAGCGCGATTGAGGACAGCAAGGAGAGTGCTCGATGAGCGACGCGTGCGGCTGCGGCCACGACGAACCCGTGGGCGAGGAGGCCGAGGAGCACGAGCCGGAACGGCTCTGGCAAGTCAAGGAACTCCAGTTCGCGGCGATCTCCGGGGTGTTCCTGCTCGCCGCGCTGATCGCGGGCTGGGCCGGCGCTTCGCGGCCGGTCGAGCTGGTGCTGGAGGTGGCGGCGTTGCTGGCCGGTGCCTACACCTTCGTCCCCTCCACGCTCAAGCGGCTGGTCAAGGGCAAGATCGGCGTCGGCACGCTGATGACCATCGCCGCGGTCGGCGCGGTCATCCTCGGCGAGGTCGGCGAGGCCGCGATGCTGGCCTTCCTGTTCTCCATCAGCGAGGGCCTGGAGGAATACTCCCTCGCGCGCACCCGCCGCGGCCTGCGCGCCCTGCTGTCCCTCGTCCCGGAAGAGGCCACCGTCCTGCGCGACGGCACCGAGACCGTGGTGTCCCCGGCCGAGCTGAGGGTCGGCGACCGGATGCTGGTCAAACCTGGCGAGCGGGTCGCCACCGACGGGATCATCCGCGAGGGCCGCACCGCGCTGGATGTCTCGGCGATCACCGGCGAGTCCGTCCCGGTCGAGGCCGGCCCCGGTAGCGAGGTGTTCGCCGGGTCGATCAACGGCACCGGCGTGCTCGAAGTCGAGGTCACCACCACCGCCGAGGACAACTCGCTCGCCCGGATCGTGCGGATCGTCGAGGCCGAGCAGGCCCGCAAGGGCGCCTCCCAGCGTCTCGCGGACCGGATCGCCAAACCGCTGGTGCCCGGCATCATGATCGCCGCCGCGCTGATCGCGGTGATCGGCAGCCTGCTCGGCGACCCGGTCACCTGGATCGAACGTGCCCTGGTCGTGCTCGTCGCCGCCTCCCCCTGTGCGCTGGCGATCTCCGTCCCGGTCGCCGTGGTGGCCGCGGTGGGTGCGGCCAGCAAGCTCGGTGTGCTGGTCAAGGGCGGCGCCGCGCTGGAAGCCCTCGGCGCGGTCCGCGGGGTGGCGTTGGACAAGACCGGCACCCTCACCGCGAACCGGCCCGCCGTCATCGACGTCGCCACCACCAACGGCGCCACCCGCGACCAGGTCCTGCACCTGGCCGCGGCCTTGGAGGCCCGCAGCGAACACCCGCTCGCCAAGGCGATCCTCGCCGCCGTCGACGACGTCACCCCCGCCAGCGACGTGGAGGCCGTCACCGGCGCCGGGCTCACCGGCCGCCTGGACGGACACACCCTCCGGCTGGGTCGCCCCGGCTGGCTCGACCCCGGCGCACTCGCCGCGGACGTGGAGCGGATGCAGCAGGCCGGCGCGACCGCTGTGCTGGTCGAGCAGGACGGCCAGGTCGTCGGCGCGATCGCGGTCCGCGACGAACTGCGGCCGGAAGCCGCCGAGGTCGTGGCCCAGCTGCGCCGGGACGGCTACCACGTCGCGATGCTCACCGGCGACAACCACGCCACCGCTACCGCGCTCGCCAAGGACGTCGGCATCGACGACGTGCACGCCGAACTCCGCCCGGAGGACAAGGCCCGCCTGATCGACAAGCTGCGCGGCCAGCGCTCGACCGCGATGGTCGGCGACGGCGTCAACGACGCACCCGCCCTGGCCACCGCCGACCTGGGCATCGCGATGGGCGCGATGGGCACCGACGTGGCGATCGAGACCGCCGACGTCGCGCTCATGGGCGAGGACCTGCGGCACCTGCCCCAGGCGTTCACCCACGCCCGCCGCGCCCGCCGCATCATGCTGCAGAACGTCGGCCTGTCCCTCGGGTTGATCATCGCGTTGATGCCGCTGGCACTGTTCGGCGTGCTGGGGCTGGCCGCGGTGGTGCTGGTGCACGAGCTGGCCGAGGTCGTCGTGATCGCCAACGGCGTCCGCGCCGGCCGCACCAAGCCCCTGCAGGACACGGCCGACCATCAGCCAGCGTTGACGCCGACCGCGGTGGGGGCTTCCTCGTGAGCGTCAGCGGACCCATCCGGACGGCCAGGGTGACCCGAGCCCGTGTCGCCCTGGTCGCCACCGCCGCGCTGCTGGCCGCGCTCGACCTCGGTCTGAAGACCTGGGCCAGTCGAGCGTTGGCCGACGGCGCCTCGGTGGACCTGCAGGTGATCCAGCTGCGGCTGGCGTTCAACTCCGGGGTGGCCTTCAGCCTCGGCGACACCCTGCCCAGCGGGGTCGTGCTCGGCGTCACCGGGCTGATCATCGCCGGGTTGGCGGTGTTCGCCTGGCGCGCCACCCGCACCGCGACCCTGCCCATGCGGCTCGGGCTGGCCGCGGTGCTGGCCGGGGCAATCGCCAACCTCGTCGACCGCGCCGCCGATGGGATGGTGACCGACTACCTGCACACCGGCTGGTTCCCCACCTTCAACCTCGCCGACGTCTTCATCACCGTCGGCGGCGCCGCGCTGGTCCTGGCCAGCCTCCGCGCCACCGACAGCACCAGTAAGGACTCCACGCCATGACCGCGCAGGACCAGGCAACTCTCGTGCGCCGCGGGCTGGCACTCGCGTGGTTCATCGTGGTCTGGGACGTCATCGAAGGCGTCGTCGCCGTCACCGCCGGACTCGCGGCCGACTCCATCGCCCTGGTCGGGTTCGGCATCGACTCGGCCATCGAGGTCTTCGCCGCCAGCGTGGTGATCTGGCAACTACGCGCCGGTGCCCACGCCCGGCAGCAACCCGCGCTACGCGCCATCGCGGTCACCTTCTACGCCCTGGCCGCCTACGTCGCGTTCGAGTCAATCCGAGACCTCATTACGCAGGACAAGGCCGGCGAATCGTTGATCGGGATCGTGCTCAACGTGGTCGCCCTGATCGTGATGACCCCGATCGCGCTGGCCCAACGGCGTACCGGGCGAGCGCTGAACAACCCGGTGCTGGTCGCACAGTCCACCGAAACGTGGATGTCCAACGCCCTGTCCATCACCGTCCTGGTCGGGCTGGGGCTCAACGCCACGCTCGGCTGGTGGTGGGCCGACCCCGTCGTCGCCCTGGTGGTCGCCGCGCTGGCGGTGCAATCCGGCCGCGAAGCCTGGCACGAGGCCAGCGAAAGCTCGACTCCCGAGAAGCACCCCGGCACCTCCGAGGAACGGCCATGACGACCGAAAGCCGCTTCTGGCTTCTGCGCGACTCCCGCGCCGCCCACAAACAGGGCACGGAGGCGATCGCGCAGCGGCAGCGTGACCGACTCGCCGACATGGTCGCCTTCGCCCGCGCCCACTCGCCGTACTACCGCGAGCACTACCGCACCCTGCCCGACCGCGTCACCGACCCGACACAGTTGCCGGTCACCAGCAAGGCCGAGCTCATGCCGTGGTTCGACGACTGGGTCACCGACCCTGCCGTCACACTCGCCGCCGTGCGGGCGTTCGTCGAAGACCCCGCGCTGATCGGGGAGAAGTTCCTGGGCCGCTACACCGTCTCCACCACCTCGGGCACCACCGGCACGCCCGGAATCTTCCTGACCGACCAGCGTGTTCTCGCCGTCACCGCCGCGGTGGGCGCACGCACGCTCAGTTCCTTGCTCAACCTCAAGGACGGCGCGCGCATCGTGGCTCGCGGCGGGCGCATCGCCATGGTGATCGCCACCGGCGGCCACTTCGCGTCCGCCACCGCCGCCGCCGCGCTGCGTAAGAACCGGTTGCGCCGCAACAGGATCGGGGTCTTCGGCGTGCACACCCCGATGCCCGAACTGGTCGAGGCGCTCAACGCCTTCCGCCCGGCCATCCTCGCCCCCTACGCCAGCATGGGCGCCCTGTTGGCCACCGAACAGCAAGCCGGCCGCCTGCACATCGACCCTGCCCTGGTGATCCTTTCCGCCGAGGGCCTCCCGCCGGGCGAGTACAGCCGAATCGCCACAGCGTTCGGCGCCAAGGTCCGCCACAGCTACGCGGCGAACGAATGCCCCTTCCTCAGCCAGAGTTGCCAGCACGGTTGGCTGCACGTCAACAGCGACTGGGCCATCCTCGAACCGGTCGACACCGACCACCAACCGGTCCCGCCCGGCCAACGCTCGCACACCGTGCTTCTGACCAACCTCGCCAACCGCACCCAACCCATCCTGCGCTACGACCTCGGCGACTCCGTCCTGCTCCGGCCCGACCCCTGCCCATGCGGCGATCCGCTCCCCGCGATCCAGGTCGAAGGCCGCACCGCCGACCTGCTCACCTTCCCCACCAGCCGCGGCGAACCAGTCACGATCGCACCCCTGACTATCAGCCTGACCCTCGAACGCCTCCCCGGAGTCGAGCTCTTCCAGATCGTGCACACCGCACCCACCAACCTCAGCATCCGCCTCCAACCGACACCCGGCGCCGACCCGGAACAGATCTGGCAGTCGGTGCACACCGAGGTTTGACGCACGCGGTGGAGCGGCATGACCGTCACGCCGATGAGGCTGCGCTCGGCCATCGCCGAAACGCTCTGGGAGTGCGTCAAGGCCCACCACCTGGAAGCGGCCTGTGACGCGCTCGGCATGAAACCCGCCCGCGAGGGCAGCCCTGAGCCGTTCAACAGCAAGCGCAGCTACGTCGAGGGCCGGCTACAGGGCATGTCACTGACGGACTTGACCGACCTCGCCCACCGCGTCGCGGCCGAGTACGACGCCGAGCACCTACAGCCGTTGCTCGATGCATCCGGTACGCACGGCGTAGCCGGCGAACTGAAGAACCTGATCTTCGCGGCCGACGGACCCAAGCCGGAGATCGTGTTCAGCGACGCCCTGAACAACGACGTCCTCGTCGTCAGGAACGAGCAGTTCTGTCTCGTTTACGACCGGCCGCTGGGCGCCCATGGCCTCACTTGGGCCGAACTGACCAGCTGGTGGGCTGACCGCGAGGGACTGACCGACGCACCGGCCCGTGAGGTCTCGCTCAGCCTGTACCGGCGGCTGGACCGCTCTCTTGGTGACAACCACGCGGAGCGACGAATACTGCGCACGTACGCCGATCGGTACGTCCGGCTCGGCGACGGCATCCCGGCGCTGATCCCGCAGGTGTACCTGCATTACGACCCGTACACCCGAGCGCACCACGCCCCTGGCACACCACCTCTGGCCCGCCAGCGCATGGACTTCCTCCTGCTGCTGCCACAGCGGATCCGCATTGTCATCGAGTGCGACGGTAAGCAGCACTACGCCGACGAGAACGGGCACGCGGATCCCCGTCGGTACGCCGAGATGGTGGCCGAGGACCGTGAACTGCGACTGCACGGCTATGAGGTCTACCGCTTCGGCGGCGCCGAGCTCACCGACACTCCAGCCACTGGGCAACGGCTTGCAGCGTTCTTCGACCGGCTCGCCGAGCGTTACTCCACCTGACTCCCCGTTGCCCAAACCAGTGAAAGCCGGTGGCCCGAGCAGGGTTGGGAGTCAGCGTCGTCGTGGAGGACGAGAAGGCCAAGGGCAGCGGCGGCCATCAGAGCACAGGCGACGCGAGCGCTTCGCCCGGAACCGGTAGGAGCGCCTCAAAGGAGAAACCTCGGACAGAACCAGCGAGTTGACGTGGAGCGTGAGCGCGGCTTCCAACACAAGCATGGCCGACGCCGGAACACTGTCGATGTCTTCACGCCACGCTGCCAACAGAACCGCGAGCTCGTCGTCCTCGCCACCCACGCCATCACCTCCGCTACCAACAGGCGTCGTACCTGCTCGACCTGCCGTTACGCGCGACACCGCTAGGCCACCAGCATCGCCGCGGCATGCATCTCATCCGCCGCATCAACTTCGGCTCGCTGTGCACCGACCTGCTCATCGAACTCGGACCGGACGATCTTGACGAGTTGGCGGGCCCGAGCCGCCCCTATCCCGAGCCGGACTCGCAAGGTGTCAGCGGATATCGGCTTCTGGTGTGCCGCACGATGAGCGGCGTCCTCTCGCCGCGCCTGAGCCAAGAGTGCCTCCGGCGTGCGCCTAACGACTGCTTGCTCACGACCTTGCTGCGGGACGTCCTCGCCAGGGTGGACCTGGGTCTCCGGCGCACCGGCATCCGAGTCCGCATCGACAGCTGGCTCCGGCCGCTCGACATCGCGTGCGACCGGCGTACGACTCGTGGCGCCGATCGCTTGCAATAGGCCAGGACCGACCTCCGACCAGCCGATCAGGAGGAGTGGCCCTACCGCGTCGAACGCCGCCTTACCGAACTCGCCCGCCACGAGAGGCTCCGCCACGTTCAGCGCGAGGGTGACCACGCTCGCGAAGATCAGCAGCCGGCGAGCGGGCCGCAGCACCTCCGGGGACGCTCCGACAAGGGCCAGGTGCCGCGTGCCGAGCAGAAGCCCGAGGATCGAAAGGTCGACCGCTGGAGCGACCAGCGGCGCGACCCAGGCGGGCACGCCGAGTCGAAGCGCGAGATTGAGGACGTTGCCGAAGCCGAACAGGAAAGTGAGGCCGACGACGACGCCCATGATCACGGTGACAGCCTGAACCACAGCAGCCCCGTCCGAACCTGATCGAGTCGACACAGCTGCGCGCCTGGTCATCGTGTACCACCTGCTTCGACGCGCGGGCGTCCGTGGCTATCTCGCGTGGGGACGCCGCGTTCACGCAGCTTGTTCAGCACGGTGGTGTGGTTGACCCCCAGGTGGTCGCCGACTCGCGCCAGCGACCAACCGAGCTTGTAGAGGTGGATGGCGTCGTCGACCTGGTCGGGGGAGAGGCCACGGCGGCGCATTGGCACGCCGTGTCGATGGAGGATGTTGCTGACCGTTCGCCGTTCGATGCCGAACCGATCACCGAGTTCGTACACAGTCGCGCCGGACTGATAACCCGCGATCAACTCGTCGACTTGCTCGGCACGGAGTTGCCGGGCCCGCCGGGGCCGATCGCGCTTGATCGACGGCGGCTCGGGCGTATCGAGCCTGGGAAGCTTCTCGCAGAGCCCTTCCAAGGCCCTGACCTGGTCTTTTATGTTCGAGTAAGCTCCCCTAACCTCCACAGCGGGTTTTTGGACAGGCAGCTGCGATTTGTGTCTGTTTCGTTATGTACGGTCAGTCATCGCAGCTCACCGCTCACCGTGCTCCGGCTGGGCGTCATCAGGTGCCGGCTCGTCGGGGTGTTCGAGGGTAGCGGTGGTCCGGGAGGGGATTGCCGGGTCGCAGGCCGAGCGTGTCATGGCCGGGCAGCGGCGGTAGGTGGCGTCCGGGTCGGTGAAGGCGACCAGGAAGGACAGCCGAGCTTCGTCGCTGGTGTTGGCGCCGACATAGTGCGCCGTGCGGCCCTGGTGGAGCGTGGCGTCGCCAGCCCGCAGCGGGACGGTGACGCGCGGGCTCCAGCGCAGCTCGGGCCAGCGGTGAACAGGTAGTTGTCCGGGTCGGCGGTGTGCTCGGACAACTCCACCCGGTCCGGGCCGCCGCAGCGGTGCGAGCCGGGCAGGAAGGTCAGGCAGCCGCGTGCGGCGGGCACGTCGACCAGCGCGATCCAGGCGTTGAAGATCAGGCGCGAGTCCAAAAGGGCGAAGGTCAGGTCGTCGTGCCAGCCGGTGGGCGCGCTGTGTCCGGGCTCCTTGCGCAGCACGTCGCCACCGCACACGCGCAAGGGGATGCCGGCCAGGTGTTCGGCGAGCGTGCCGATGCGGGGGTGCAGCGCGAGTTCGCGCAGGGTGGGGTGGTGTTCCCAGGCGTCGGTGGTGGCCGTGATTCGGGTGCCGAACTCCTCGTCGGTGTGGCTCTGCGCGGCGAGGGCCTCCTCGGCCGCGGTCCGGAAGCGGGCTACCTCGGCGGCGGTGAGCAGGTTCGGCAGGTGGGTGAACCCGCGCTCGCGGAAGTAGTTAGCGCGTCACCGTGTTGTGCTGGGCGGGTGCGCTGATGGGTGCCCCGGTTGCGGTCGCCTGGTCGATGTCGTCGTCGATCACTACGACATGGCGGCCGGCGGCGGCCAGGATCGACGCGGCGATGGAGGCGCGGTAGCCGGAGCGGCAGTGCACCCACACCTCGCCACGGGGCACGTCGTTGAGCCGGTCCAGCAGGTCGTGCAGCGGGATGTGCACGGCGCCGTCCAGGTGACCGGAGGCCCATTCCTGGTTGCGGCGCACATCGAGGACCACGACCGGGCGGTGGTGGAGCACTGTGGCCAGGTCGGCGAAATCCGCGACCGCCAACGACTCCAGGGGCGTGTCGCCGGACCACTCGTGCGGGTCTCCGGTGGCCGCGGCTTCGATGCGGTCGAGGCCGATACGCACCAGTTCGCGCTGCGCCTCGGCGACCTGCTCGGCGGTGTCTCCCAAGAGTGTCAACGGGGTTCCCCAGGGGATCAGCCAGCCGAGGTAGGTGACGAAGTTGCCGTCGGCTCCGAAGTTGAGCGTGCCGGGGACGTGCCCGGCCGCGAACGCGGTCCGGGTGCGCAGGTCCACCACCCATTCGCCGGACTCGATGCGCCGGCGCAGCTCGGGAGCTTCGGCCTGCTCCGGCGGGGACAGGTCTGGCGCCTGCGGTCCGGCGGTGTTGAGCGGCATCATGTGCGCGTAGTAGGCGGGATAGTCGTCCAGGCCCTGCAGCAGGGCGTGGACATAGTCCTGCTCATCCTGGGTCAGGACGGGGTTGGCCTGCTTCTCCTGGCCGATCGTGGATCGCTCGCCCTGTGCCTGTGTGGCGGAGCAGAAGCTGCCGAACCCGTGCGTGGGGTAAATTTCCGCGTCGTCGGGCAGTTCGGCGGCCAGCCTGCGTGCCGAGGCGTACTGGGCGTGCGCCAGTTCTTCGGTGTGCACGGCTCCCAGCAGATCCGGTCGACCGGTCGAGCCGTAGAGCAGCGAACCACCGGTGAACACCGCCGGCGGTCGGCCGGGGGTTTCCAGCACGTAGGACAGGTGTGTGAAGGTATGGCCCGGGGTGGCCAGGGCCCGCACCCGCATCACCGGGCCGATCTGTACCTCGTCCCCGTCGGTGATGGGCTGGCGATCGAAGGACACGGTGTCGGCCGCGTTCACGTGGTAGGCGGCCCCGGTGGCCTGCGCCAGCGCCAGTCCTCCGGTCACGTAGTCATTGTGGATGTGCGTTTCGAAGACGTCGGTGACCCGCACGCCTCGTTGCCGGACGATCGTGAGGAATCGGTCGATGTCGCGCTGCGGGTCGACCACGAACGCCACCTCACCATCGGTGACCAGATAGCTCCGGTCGCCCAGCGTCGGCGTGTCGAGTGCGATGATCTCTACCATCCTGCTACTCCCTTCTCGCAGGTTTCAGCTCAGGCGGTGTCTTCTCGTGGGCCCCGCACGACGGGATGTCCCGCTTGGATCCACGCGCCGGTACCGCCGGCCACGGAGTACGCGTCCACCCCGGCACGGGTCAGCCAGGAGGTGGCGGTATCGCTGCGATTGCCCGAGGCGCAGACCACGTAGATCGGTCGGTCCTTCGGGATTTCGACGACCCGCTCCTGCAGCCTGTGCAGCGGTATCAGTCGCGCTCCCGGAACGTGCCCGGCCTCGTATTCACCGGGCTCTCGGACATCTACGACGACCGCGCCGGCAGCACGCGCCCGAGCCAACTCTTGAATATCAACTTCTCGCATCATCGATCTCCAAAATACCCAGCGGGGTATATTTTCGCTGCATCTGTTATCCACGACCTCGCCGACTGGTCGTGCTGTGGTTGCGGGCGAACGCGTGTCAGGTGCGCGTTGCGCGGACCAGGGTGTCGATGGCCTCACCCTGCTGTAGTGGTCGGCGAAGCCGCTCAGCCCGCTCGATGCGCAAGGCGGGCAGTGCTGCGACGATCCCCTCGGGTGTGTAGAGCACGTCGGGGTCGGGCGGCCCGCCCACGCCCGCGGTGAGGTTGGTCAAGTCGTGGCCGATCACCAGCAGGGTGCCCTTGGTGGCCACGGCCGAGGCGGCCCGGTCGAGCACGCGGGGGAGCTCGGCCGAGGGCAGGTGCAGGTAGGCCACGAGCACCAGAGCGAACGCCGACGGTTCGGGCTGGTAGTCGCGCACGTCGGCCAGCGTCCAGTCGACCCGGACGTCCCGCGCGTGCGCGAGCCGGCGCGCCTTGTCCAGCCCGACGGTCGAGAAGTCGACCCCGCTGACCGTCCAGCCTTGTTCGGCCAGCCAGACGGCGTTGCGGCCCTCTCCTGTTCCCAGGTCCAGCGCCCGCCCGGGTGTCAACCCGGTGGTCTGCTCGACGACGAACCGGTTCGGCTCGGTGGTCCATTCGAACTCGGCCCCGGTGTAGCGCCGGTCCCATGCTGTGCTGTCCAACGAAGACTCCCCTCCGGGTGTCGGTGCCCGCACTGAAGATCGGGATCAGATCCTCATTGCCGCTGTTCGGCGAGCTCTTGCCGAACCTGGTCCATGTCGACCTCGCGGGCCTTGGCGATCAGCTCCTCGAGCGCACTCTCCGGGAGCGCACCGGGCTGCGCGTACAGCACCACGCCATCACGAGCGATCATCAACGTCGGGATCGACGAGATGCCGAACCTCGCCGCCAGTTCCGGTTGCGCCTCGGTATCCACCTTGCCGAACCTGACATCCTCGTGACGCTCGGACGCACGCTCGAACACCGGCGCGAACATGCGGCAGGGTCCGCACCACGCCGCCCAGAAGTCGACCAGCACAATACCGTCCCCGCCTATCCTGTCGTTGAAGTTGTCGGTCGTCAGCTCGATGGTCGCCATCATGCACCTCCTAGTCTTTGATACCCCCTCGGGTATCGTAACGGGCTTGTGGCGGTTGGCATTCCCGGCTCATCGCACGCGCCGCTCCGCTGGCGGCCATATACCCCTCGGGGTACAAAGGTGGTATGGGAGAGGATACGCAGGCGACAACCAGGGCGGGGCAGGTCCGTGCCCTGCTGGACGAGCCGGGCGCCGTGCTGGCGGTGGTGGCGCACCCGGATGACGAGTCGTTCGGACTTGGGGCGGTGCTCGACCGCCTGGCCGCTGCGGGCACACCGGTGACGGTGCTGTGTTTCACGCGCGGTGAGGCCTCCACCCTGGGCGGAGAGCAGGCCGATCTGGGCGCGGTGCGGGCCAAGGAGTTGGACACGGCAGCCACCGTGCTGGGTGTCACGCGCACCGTCCTGCTCGACTACCCCGACGGAGACCTGGCCCACGTCTCCTTGGACGAGCTCGCCGGTCATGTCGAGTCGCTGGCCGCCGAGGTGAGACCGACCTACCTGCTGGCGTTCGACCCCGACGGCGTGACATCCCATCCCGACCACATGCGGGCCACCGAGGCTGCCCTGGCCGTCGCCGATCGTTCGGTTCTGCCCGTCGTCGGCTGGACCTTACCGGCCCAGGTCGCCGACCAGCTCAACGCAGAGTTCGGCACCGCTCTGGTCGGCTCGCGGCCCGACGTGGTGGATCTGACCCTGCCCGTCTCCCGCAAACGCCAGCGGGAGGCCATCGCCTGCCACCGCAGCCAATCCACCGACAACCCGCTGCTGCACCGGCGCCTGGACCTGCTCGGTGACACCGAACACCTCCGCCTGCTCCGCCCACAGCTCCTGCCCCCGCCTGCCCACGAACGATCCTGACCAGGGTCTCCGAGCCGCGTGTGGAAGGCACGCTGTACGCCGAAGATGCCTCCCTATCCGTCCCGATTCGCTGTGGCGCTCCGCTGCCGAGAAGCTGGTCGAGCTCGGGCACGGTGACCATGGCCTGGGGGCGAGACCTCCTGACCAGGTTTCTGGTTGTCGCCGGCGGCAGGGACGACGACGTTGGGCGGCAGCGGCATTCGCCCGCGCCGACGCGCAGCTGTTCGGGACCGGGGTCAACCGTCGCACAGCGCGGCAACGCTACCGCCTGGATGCGTGAGGCACAGCGAACGCGGGTAGGCAGTACCCCACGGGAAATGACAGTGGCGGGATGCTTGGTCACCTACCACACATCTGGAGGAGGAGCGACAGACATCGTGTCCGACTGGGTGAACAATGGGCCGCCCGGGATGGGCTGGGGTTGGCTCGGCATGCTGATCGGCTTCGTGGTTTTCCTGCTCGTGCTCGGCGGTCTCGTTGTCGGCATCGTCTACCTCGTCCGCGCGCTGTGGAAACCGAACGGTGGCACGCGCAGCGGACCCGGTGAGCGGGACCGTGCCGTGGGAATCCTCGACGAGCGCTATGCCCGCGGTGAGATCGGCCGTGACGAGTACGAGGAACGGCGACGAACGCTGCGTGGCCAAGGCCCACCGTAAGTTGCCCGACGAGGAGGAGGCTTGACGATGGCAAGTACATTGATCCTGGGAGGGGATTCGGCGGCCCCGCCGCCGCCCACGAGCTGCGGGCGCGGCTGCCCGAACACCAGGTGACCGTGGTCGCCGCCGACGACCATCTCTACAACGGGTTCGCCAAGACGTGGGACCTTGTGGGCACCCGGCCACTCCACCAGGGCACCGTCGGCCGGTCGGCCCTGCAACGGCACGGGATCCGCTTCGTTCATACACGCATCACCTCGATCGACCCTGCCCAACGTCGGGTCGAGACCGAGGCGGGTCGGTTGAGCGCCGATTCCCTTGTGGTCGCGCTGGGCGCGAAAACACCGCCCGATCAAGCCGCGCAACTGCGCGGATCGGCTGCACGACCTCTACAGCGCCGAGGGGTTGCCGGCGAAGCGGAGCGTGTGCGGTCGCCAGGTGTGCGGGAGCAGCCGCGGCACCGTGCGGATTGCGGCGCGCCGGGGTGCGAGCCCGAGCGTCTCGATGGCCTCGTCGGGGTGGGTGAGCACACAGGCGCCATGCGCCTGCAGGTGGGCGGCACCCCCGACGTGATCGGCGTGCGTGGGTGAGTAGCACGGCGACCACGTCCTGCGGTCGCCTGCCGAGGTCGTGAAACGCGGCAACGAGGAGCGGCACGTGGGCCGGCAGGCCGGTGTCGATGACGACGAGGGCCTCACCGTCGTCAACGATCCAGGCGTTAACGTATCCATCGGTCACCCGGTGCACACATCGGTCTTTCAGCGCGGCGGTCGTCGGGAGACCGACCGGGCCCGCCCCGCCAGCGCCACGGGCTCCTCTTCCGAAGCCGGTGGGTCGCCGAAGTCTCCGCGCAACAGCTTCAGCGCGTAGCGCTCGGCGTCGATCTCTGCCCGAGTCCGAGCGCCCAGTCGGCGAAAGACCGCGATCGGCGGGCACCAGCCCTGTAGCCTGTGCTGCAGGAGGAACGCCGTGACGATGCCCGCCAGCCAGAGCCAGCGCCGGTGGTGTGCCGCGGCGAGGAGAGTGCCAGCCAGGCCGAGGGTTGCGGCGCTGACCTCGAGGGCCCGCTCGACATCGGTCTCCTGCTCGAGCTTGCCGATGCGAGCTGTGATCGCCTCCTGGCCGTCGGCTGAGGTGAGGCGCTCGGCGTAGTGCCGGATGCGGGCGCTCAATTCCTGGTCGAGCTCGACCTGGACGGCCGTCGCCGTGTGCTCGCGCACCCGGTCCGTCCGCGTGCGGCGTGCAGGTCGATCAGCCCGGTCGCGTTCATCGGTGCTCCGTTCGTCGGCTGGCGGTTACCCCGGTACCTGGCCCGGCATGCGGAGGTCGCCGAGTCGATTCCTCGGCTTCAGCGCGCCGCGGGCGGCGGTGCCCACCGTCAATCAACCGCCTACGACGTGGCGGCCATCGTGCTGACAGCCGCCGCCACGCTGCTCGACTGGGAGCTCATCGCGCCCATCGAGCACTATGTACCGAGCTGCCGCGCCGAACGGCGCCGACTGACAGCTGACACGGCACTCGCGAAGCAAGCCCGATCACAGCAGAAGTACTGGCCAGAGCCAGAACCAGCTCCAGATTGAAGCGGCTTTCATGATTATTTCTCCGGTTGCCCAATCGAGCCGCTTCGCCGTCCTGTGCGGAGGGTCCATGTTCCGACGCACCGTCAGCGGTTGGGCGGGGTCAACGCCTGGAGTGCGGCCTGGATGCGTTGCCCGGCTTCGTCGGTGATGGGTTGGAGCTGGTCGAGCTCGGGGACGGTGACCATGACCTGGGGATCGAGGGCCTGGACCAGTGTCTGGTTGTCCCCAGTGGCGCGGACCACGACGTTGCACGGCAGGAGCAGCCCGATCTGGCGGTCGATGTCGAGGGCGCGGTGCGCGAGTTGGGGGTTGCAGGCGCCGAGGATGATGTAGGGCTCCATGTCGGCGTCGAGTTTGTTGTGCAGGGTGGCCTGGACGTCGATTTCGGTCAGCGTGCCGAAGCCCTGTGCTTGGAACGCGTCCTTGACCCGGGACACGGCCTGCTCGTAAGGCAGATCCAGGGTGATCGTACGGGCGTACTCCATTGCGATTCCTCCAACAGTGGGTGTGGTGTCAGGTGGTGGGGTAGCCGGCGCGGTGCCAGGCGGTCATCCCGCCGGCGACGTTGATGACGGGAAGGCCGCGTTCGCGGGCGAGCAGGCTGGTGGCCACGGAGGAGCGGTAGCCGCTGCCGCAGGTGACGGCGATCGGTTTGTCCGCGGGTACCTCGTCGAGCCGGTCGGGTAGTTCGGCGCCGGTGATGAACGTGGCGCCTTCGGTGTGGCCGGCGGCCCACTCGGCGGGCTGGCGCACGTCGAGCAGGGTGACCTCGCCCTGGTCGAGTCTGCGTTTCAGCTCGTGGACGGTGATCTGTGGGGTGAGTTCGACCGGTCGTGCGGAGGTGCGCCAGGCGCTCATGCCGCCGGCCAGCCAGCCCGTCGGCATCGGGTAGCCGATGCGCAGCAGCTGCCAGATCGCCTCCCACAGGTCGCTGGACCGGTCGAGCACGAGCAGTATCTCGGCCTCGGCGGGGAGTACGGTGCCAGCCCAGGTGGCGAAGGCCGAGCCGAGGCCGACGTTGAGTGCGCCGGGGATGTGGCCGCCGCCGAAGGCTTCCGCGGACCGGGTGTCCAGCACGATGGCGCCGCGGTTGATGGCGGCGGCGACGTCGTCGGCTGGCAGCGCGGGGGGCTCGGTGAGTACGCCGAGGGGGTCGACGCCGGCCATGTTCTGGGTGCGCATGCGCCGCCAGTACGGGGGCACCGCGGGCAGGTTGTCCAGCCGCAGGCACTGCCGCACGAACTCGTCCTTCTCGGAGACCTCGGCCAGGATGGCGTTTGCGCGCTTCTCGTAGCCCACTGTGGTGGACAGCCGGGACCCGATGTTGCCGCCGCACAGTGACCCGGCCACGTGGGTGGGGAACACCTCGACGTGGTCGGGCAGCGTGAGCAGCTTGGTCTGGATCGTGTCGCAGAAGACCTCGGCGTGGCGGCGGGCCTGCTCCTCGCCGCCGAGCAGATCGGGGCGGGCCAGGTCACCAACCAGGAGCGCCCCGCCGGAGAGCAGCAACGCCGGGCTGTCGGCGCTGGCGGAGCGGTCATAGACCAGCAGGCTGATGTGCTCGGGGGTGTGCCCGGGGGTGTGCATCACCTCGATGCCGACATCGCCGAACTCGATCTGCTCGCCGTCGGCGAGCGGCCGGTGCGGATAGCTCAGCTCGCCCGCGGCCGAGCCCCACACCTGCGGCGAATGCGGCGAGTCTGCCAGCTCGCCCAACCCGGACAGGTAGTCGTTGTGCCCGTGCGAGTCACAGGCGTAGGTGATCCGGAAGCCCTGGTCGCGGGCCGCCTGCCGGTAGATGTCGACATCGCGGCGGGGGTCGAACACCAGCGCCTGACCAGTCTTCTCGTCCCCGACGAGGTAGGAGGCGTGTCCGAGACTGTTGAGGTAGAACTGCTGGAACCACATGGTCACGCCACCTTTCCCGGCTTGCCTTCGGGCGTGGTGAAGGGCAGGCCGGCCTGCTGCCACGCCTGCATCCCGCCCTCGGCGTTCTCCGCCGCGTAGCCCTGTTGCCGCAGGAACTCGGCCGCCTGCCCGCTGCGATGACCGCTCCGGCAGACAGTCACCACCGGCTGTGTGCGGTCGAGCTCGGCGAGCCGGCTGGGCACCTCGGCCATCGGGATGTGCCGGGCGCCCTCGATGCGGCCGGCATGCCACTCCTCGGGCTCGCGCACATCCACCAGCTGTATGTCGTTTCGTCGCCGGTAGAGCTCGTCGACCTGCATCCTGTACTCCTTTCTTCCCGTGTTTTCTCATCCCAGGGCGGACGGGTTGATCAGGGCCTGAACCGCGACGAACACCGCGACCGCGATCACCACGTAGGCGAACCAGCGGCGCAACCGGTCGGCATTCAGGCGACCGGCGAGCCTGCCCGCGGCCATGGAGGTCACGAGAGCGGCGATCGTGAACGACCCGACCACGCGATAGTCGAGTTCGGCCACGGCGTCCAGGTGCGCCGCCAGCCCGGCGATCGAGTTGATCGTCACGACGACCAGGGAGGTGCCCACTGCGACCGGCATGTCCAGCCCGAGCATCAGCACCAAGGCCGGCACCACCAGGAACCCGCCCCCGACCCCGAACAGGCCGGTCAGAAACCCGACGACCGCACCCACGCCCAACGCACGAGGCAGACACGCCCGCCAGTTCACCCGTCCACCGGCCACCGTGCACGCCCCCCGCTGCTCGGCCTGGCCGACCAGCATCCGCGCCGCTGCGGCCACCATCACCACCGCAAACGCCAGCAGCAACACCTGTTCCGTCACCAACTGCCCCACGGCCGCCCCACCGAAGGCCGCCCCCGCACCCGCCGCGCCGAACACTGCGGCGATCGGCCACCGCACCACGCCCTGGCGCAGCCGCGGGATGACCCCGCCCAGCGCCGACAGCCCCACCACCACCAACGACGCCGGGATCGCCTGGCGCACCGGCTCACCCACGCCGTAGACGAGGGCGGGCACCGCCAGAATCGACCCCCCGGCGCCGAGCAATCCCAGGGCCACGCCGATCAGGAGCCCGAAACCCGCCGCGAGGATCATTCAGGTTTCCCGGCGAGGGGAGCACCGGCTCCATCGGTTCCGGTGGCCGACTGCATCCAGACCCTCCCTTCGTTGGGCGACTACCCGGCAGGGTATCCCGCCAAACCCAGTTCGCCCGCTGCCGCGACCCGCACTCCCGCCATCGCCGCCTTGCAGCGTGGGCAGGTGTGTGGACAGCAGCGGCAGACGTTCCCGGCCGTCGTCAGGACTACCCTACCCCGTAGGGTATAGTGGCCGCGATGATCGTCCGAGGGGATGTCCACGTGCAGCAGAACCGGCAGGTTCCTCGCCTGCGTTGCGGCCAGGCAGGGTGGACTCGCGCCGGGCTTCCCGTCGTGAGCGGGCAGGTGTGGAGCGAGCGAGCGGCGCAGCGACCACGCGCCACAAGCCCGTCACATCGGACTCGGTCAACTCGCCACGGACCCGAGCCGGCCTGCCCGGCCGGTCGGTCACCTTCTGCGCTGAGGTGCGCGCTCCGTCACCGTGGCCAGAGCTCTCAGCACAGCAGACGGTTTTCAGGCGCCCGCGGTGGCACCTCAGGCCGCCTCGCCTGATCCAGCGAGTCCGTCGCCCCGACCCGGAGCGGCGGTCGTCGCACGCCCGAGCAAACAGCCCTACCAAAATGTGGAGGAAACCGGATGACCGGCGTAACCCGTACCGACAGCCACCCGCCCGATACCGCGACACGCTCTGTCCAACGAAGCGGCCCGCTGGGCAGGCTGGGGACGCGCATGGCCGCCCGCGCGTGGTGGGTGGTCGCGGCCTGGGTGCTGGTCGTCGGCGCGCTGGGTTCGTTCGCTCCGACGGTGTTCACGTCGCTGGCCGGCGCCGGGTGGCAGGCCAACGGATCCGAGTCCGTGCAGGTCCGCGAACTCGCCCAGCAGCACTTCGGCGGCAACGCGTCCTCGGCCATCCAGGTCGTCGTGCAGTCCGACAACACTGCGATCAGCGACCCGGCCGTGCAACGAGTCCTCGACCAGGCCACCGACGTGCTCACCCAGGACAGTCGGATCGGGCAGGTCGTGCCGCCACAACCGGGGATGACGATCAGCCCGGACGGTCGCACCGGCATCCTGCTCGCCGGGGCCAACGCCGACACCAACGATATGGTCCGCGCGGTCGACGACCTCAAGGCCGACCTGACCGGGCTGTCCACCTCTACGGTGCACGTGTATCCCACCGGGGCATCCGCGTTGTGGAGCGACTTCAACAAGGCCAACCACGACGCCATGATCCAGGCCGAAATGGTGTCGTGGCCGGTCACCCTGGCGATCATGGTGCTCGCCTTCGGCTCGCTCGTGGCCGCGGGGCTCCCGTTGCTGCTGACCCTGGCCGGGCTCGGTGCCTCCGCCGGTGCGCTGGTGCTGCTCAACGAGGTCACCCCGATCTCGGTGTGGGCGATGAACTTCGCGATGATGTTCGCCCTCGCCCTGGGCATTGACTACGCGCTCTTCCTCGTCGTCCGTTTCCGCGACGCGCTGCGCAAGCTGGGCGATCCGCGCGCCGCGGTGGCCGAAACGATGGACACCGCCGGTAAGGCGGTCCTGTTGTCCGGCATCACCGTGCTGGTCAGCCTCTCCGCCGTGCTGCTCGTGCCCGCGCCGGCGGTGCGGACCATGGCGGTGGGCATCATGCTCGCCGTCGTCTTCGTGCTCGCCGCCACCCTCACCCTGCTCCCGGCCGTGCTGGGCAAGCTCGGCGCTCGGGTCAACGCGCTCGCCCTGCCCTGGGCCAAGCGCGCCGAGGCCTGCTCGCCACGGTTCACACGATGGGGCGAGTTGCTGAGCCGCAAGCCATGGCCGTTCGCCATCGGCGCGGTGCTGGTGCTGGTGGCCCTGTCCCTGCCGGTGTTCGGGCTCAAGGTCGCGATGCCCTCCATCCAGGTTGTTCCGGAGGATGCCCCGGTCCGGCAAGGCTATGAGGCCGTTCAGGACGGTTTCGGCGAGGGCGCTCCCGGCATGCTGCAGATCGTCACCCCCGCCGCTGACGCTCAGGCCACCGCCGCCCAGGCCAAGGGCACCGACGGGATCGCGATGGTCACCCCACCGCAGCCCACTTCCGACGGCTCCGACTACGCCCTGCTGCAGGCCATGCCCACCGTCGACCCGTCCTCGCCGCAGCTGGCCGATACCCTCGACCGGCTGCGCGACACCCTGCCCAGCGGTGCGCTCGTCGGCGGCGCGCCGGCGGAGAACCTGGACCTGCAAGACGCCCTGAACGACTATCTGCCGCTGGTCGTCGGTGTGATCCTGGCGCTCGGGTTCGTCCTGCTCCTGGTCGCTCTGCAAGCCCCCGTCATCGCGCTGCTGGGCACCATCGTCAGCCTGCTCTCAACCGGAGCCGCGTTCGGCGTGGCGAAACTGATCTTCCAGGACGGCCACCTCTCCGGGCTGCTCGGCTTCACCCCCCAAGGGTTCCTCGACGGCTGGGGGCCGGTGTTCTTCTTCGCGATGATCTTCGCTATCGCCATGGACTACACCGTGTTCCTCCTCGCCACTGCCAAGGAACACTACGAGCTCACCGGCGAACCCCGGCGAGCCAAGGTCGACGGCCTGGCCCACTGCGGACGCGTCATCTTTGCGGCCGCAGCCGTCATGGTCGCCGTGTTCTTCACCTTCGCCCTCGCCAACCCGCTGCCCCCCAAGGAGATGGGCATCATCCTCGGCATCGCGGTCCTGCTCGACGCCGCACTCATCCGGCTCGTGCTGCTGCCCGTACTGCTCCGGCTCACTGGGCACGGAGCCTGGTGGTCACCCCGCTGGCTGCGCAAGATGCTGCCCACCATCCGCTTCTCCCACTGACCCGCCCGAGGGGTGGCCGCGGGGCACCGGCGTCTCGACCACCCCTCGGCCCCGGACCGCACAGGCGGGTGATCAGGGCGACGAGATGAACCGAACCACTCCCGGCGCCAGCGTTGTTCCTGCCGACCCTGTCGTGGACCATGCAATGGAGGCGACCAAGCCATGACCAAGCCCACAGTAGCCCGGGCGGGACCGGCCCCGGTGCCGCGGGCGTGGCGCTCGATCGGTGGCGTGGCCGGCTTCATCGTGGCTCTCAACGCACTCGGCTGGGGGATGCTGACTTTCGTTGTCGTACCGCAGCACCATGCCCTGAACGGCTCAACCGTGTTCGGTTTCGGGCTCGGTGTCACCGCGTTTGCACTCGGCGCCCGCCACGCCTTCGACGCGGACCACATCGCCGCCATCGACAACACCACCCGCGCCCTCCTGTCCCAGGGACAACGTCCGCTGTCAGTGGGTTTCTGGTTCTCCCTCGGCCACTCCACCATCGTGTTCGCGCTTTCGACAGCGCTGGCTATAGGGGTGCGAGGGCTGAGCGGCGCAGTCGGCGACCAGACATCCACCCTGCGTCACACGACCAGCGTCCTCGGCTCGGCGGTGTCCGGTGTCTTCCTCTACGCCATCGCCATCACGAACCTTGTCACGCTGGTCGGGATTCTCAGGGTGTACCGACGGATGCGCCGCCAGGCGGCCGGCGCAGCGGATCTTGATCAACAACTCGACAACCGCGGGTTCCTCAATCGCCTCATCAAAGGCATCATCAAGACAGTTCGCAAACCGTGGCACATCTATCCAGTAGGCCTGCTCTTCGGCCTCGGGTTCGACACCGCCACCGAGATCGGTCTGCTCGTGCTCGCCGGCGGGGCCGCCGTATCCCTACCGTGGTACGCCATCCTGGTACTACCGGCGCTCTTCACGGCAGGTATGACCATGTTCGACACAGCCGAGGGTGTTCTCATGAACGTCGCCTACGAGTGGGCGCTCATCAAGCCATTTCGCCGGGTGTTCTACAACATCATGGTCACGGCGCTGTCCGTCGGCGGCGCGTTTCTCATTGGCACGGTGCAACTGGCGTCACTGCTCGCCCAAACCTTGCACTTTGGCTCTGGGCCAGTCGCCGCACTGGCAGCGTTCGACCTCGACTATGTCGGATTCGGCATCGTTGGACTGTTCGTCCTTGTCTTCGTCCTCGCACTGCTGCTCTGGCGCCTCTACGACTCCGACTAGGAACCGGCAATGCGCGACCTACACAGACATTCTCCGCAACTGCGTCGGCAGCCGCCGCCCGCGATACTCCCGTACTCCCGTACTCCCGTACTCCCGTGCGCGAGTCTCGGGCAGCCGTCCTCACTGGCCATGCCCGACGCCAAAAACCGCTGAAGGCGGAGATCGCACACGACGTGCGATCTCCATGCGACGAAGGAGACTAGATTGTCCGACTCCTCCCACGAGGTTCACGGGGCAACTTCCCCGGATGCCCGGGCGACGTCGTCAAAGTGGCAGCTCGAACGGGTTCTCTTCGCACTGGCGGGAACCTTGAACCTGACCGGCCTGCTTCTTGCCGTCATCGTCAGTGAATGGTTTCTGGTCATTATCGCAATGGTTGGGGTCAACCAATTGTTGTTTTCCTCAACCGGGTTTTGCCCAGCCTCGTTGATCCTCCGCTGTCTCGGCGTAAAAGGGTCATGTAAGTGGTGAGCCCCCCTCGAGAATGTTGTGATAGTGCCGTGATCGGAGTCGATCTTTAAAAATGAGAGCCGACGATGGATTTCGGTAATCTCCGACGGTTCGGCAGCACTTGGCGGACGAAACGCGGTAGGACGCGTGTTTGGAGGGCTTTTCGACTGCGGAGAATTGAATGGATCGCTGTTGGCCTGACAAGTGTCGTCCCTGTGAGCCGGTCGGCCGGTTGTGGAAGCTGGGGCTTTGGGCCTCCAGCGCAGCCGAAATTAGTTCCAATGGCAGGTAGCGGATGGCACGTGTAGACTTTCTCCGGCAGGCTGGCTGGTACCTCTCCGCCGGTGCGGCAGCCACTCTTGTGCAGGGATTACTATTCATCGTTCTTCGCACGCCGTGCGATGCGTCGTGCAGCAATGTGCTCGCAACTGGATTGAGCACCGTAGCCAACACCGAGTTTCACCGCCGGGTCACCTTCGCTGGAGCGCCCGACAGAAAACTGCGTCGACACGTGCAAACGCTGGTTTCCGCAGTGTTCTACATACTGCATGGCTCCGCGGCACTCGCCATACTGGACGCCGTCACAGGTACCTACAGTCTGCTTACCGAAGCACTGGTGGTCGTCGCGGCCAGTGCATTTGCCGGAGCCGCACGCTTCATCGTGTTGCGGCAATGGGTGTTCCCATCCCAGAACTAGGCTGAATCTCCGGTCCGAGCGGTACGGAGGCCGTATTGACAGCCG
This sequence comes from Prauserella oleivorans, assembly GCF_042685745.1. Lineage (NCBI taxonomy): Bacteria > Bacillati > Actinomycetota > Actinomycetes > Pseudonocardiales > Pseudonocardiaceae > Prauserella > Prauserella oleivorans. The sequence goes on from NZ_JBHUNT010000001.1 coordinate 1,990,238, forward strand.
GATCGTGTGCTCGGCCGGTCTGGGAAAAGCAGCAACCGACTGTTCGGCAAGCAATGACGTGCTAAGAGTGAAATGTAACGCCTGCCACATTGATTGTGATGGCATATGCGTCTTTTCGACTGAGGTGGATCGTTCTGGTGGCTCGGGTGCCAGCGGAAGCCTCCAGTCACCGTGTGGCAATCTAGCGAGATCTGCGCCCGATCGGAGCGCTTGAGCTGTGGCCACGGGGCTGGACGACGCCGCCAAGAGGAATGGACCGAGTTTCTCGCCGACTGGGGCAAGTTCGATACCGAGATCGGCAAGACAGGTTTTCCGTTGCCAAACTGGAAAAAGAGGAGCAGAGTCTGGAGCGGCTGTGCCGCTGGCACCGCGGCCTGGAGATCCGCGACCTGTTCGGCGCACCTGCGGTGGCAGAGGCCGAACAGCGCTTGACAGCCTGCGACCTGCAGTTGCAGGACGACACGGAGCGGGCATTTCGCGCCGCGCACGGACTGGACGGCGAGGCGGGCGCTTGAGACCCGGCTGGCTACAGACGCTGCATCGCTGTCGGCGCGCTTGTCGCTTCCTGACAGGTGCTCGGCCTGGACGCAGGGAATGTGGCCTTCTCTCCGGACGGGTAAGACTGGCTGGTGTCCCGGCTCCCGGGCCGAAAGTGCGCCTGAAGTTGATCAGAAAGCTGATCCAGCAAGAGCTGCGCGGTTCCCTCCATTCATGCGAGAAGGCGGTTGGCAGGCCAACCCGAGAGCGTCTCACTGGACGCCGCTGTCGTCGGGATGCCTGGGCTGCTTGTGGCGCTGGTGCCGGGCGCGGGCGAGGCGCACGACGAGCACCGCCAGGGCCCCGGCGACGAGCGCCAGGAGTAGGGCTGCGTTGGAGACGTTCGAGGTGAGGTCCTGCAGCCAGGCCTGCAGCGTGAACTGGGTATCGACGCTAGTAAATCCGCCGAGATTTGCTGTGCCTTCGGTGAACAGGAAGAGCGCACCAATGGCGATGAACAACAGTCCGGAGATCAGGCTGGTGGTGTGGGTGCGCAGCGGCCCCATGGTGATTTTGCGACCTCGCAACCAGGTTTTGCGCCCCAGGTTGAGGCGATCCCAGAACAGTGCCAGCACGAACAGCGGAGCGGCCATGCCCAGCGCGTAGAGGGCCATCAGCACGCCGCCGTAGGCTGGGTCGCCGCCTGCTGCCGATACGGTCAGAACGCTGCCCAGGAGTGGCCCCGAGCAGAACCCAGCGAGAGCGTAGACGGTGCCCAGCGCGAAGACCGACGCCCCCGAAGCGATCTTGATTCTCGCGGCGGCACGTTGGGCTGTGCTGATGCCGAAGCCCCTGCCCACGATCATAGCGATGCCGAACAGGATCAATACGACACCGCCAACCGTGGTGGTGACACCGCGGTACTGCGTCAGCACGGCTCCGACCACGGCTACTCCCGCACCCAGCGGCACGAGCACGATCAGCAGCCCCGCGTAGAAGGCTGCGGTGCGGCGCGCGAGCGCACCGACGCGGTCGAAAGCGTAGGCGAAGAACGACGGCAGCAACAGCGCCGAGCACGGGCTGACCAGCGTCAACAGCCCGCCAAGGAAGGCGCCCAGTAATCCGATCTCGATCATGACTGCGCCGCCGCGCGGTCGATCGCGCTGACAAAGGTCTCCAGTGGTTGAGCACCCAGGATGGGCTCTCCGTTGATCACAAACGTCGGGGTGCTGGACACGCCAATCGAGGCGCCTTCGGTAAGATCGTTCCGGATCGCCTCGTCGAAGCGCTGGTCGTCCATCGCGGCGGTGAACTTCTCCATATCCGGCATCCCCACCTCGCGGGCATAGCCACGCAGCTTCTCCTGCGTGAGGTCGGGGTGGCCGGTCGGTGGCGAGTCCCCGAAAACGGCGCGGTTGAACTCCCAGAACCTGCCCTGCTCGGCCGCTGCGCGGCCGGCCCTGGCTGCCTCCATCGACTGCGTGCCGAAGATCGGCAGATCCCGCCACTCGATGCGCAGGACACCTTCCCGGACATAACGTTCCACCAGGATCGGCTCAGTGTCGCGGCTGAACTTGGCGCAGAACGGGCAGCGGTAGTCGGAGTACATGACCATGGTCACCGGAGCGTCGACGTCGCCGATTGCTAGCGGGTCACCCTGCTCCCGGCGGGCGAGGTTTGCCAATGGGTTCTCGCCCTGGGCAGCGGCTTGTTCTTGCGACGGGGGCTGCCCGGGTGGGGCCGCGGCGTCCTGCCCGGGGGGCTTGGCGAGCAGGTACGTGATCAGGCCTGCGGCGACGAGGACCAGCACGACGACCAGCACGGCATCGCGCTTCCACGTGTCCCGCCCCGAGGTTTTCGACATCGACACTCCAATCCATCCCGGACTCCAGCTACTATGACTCATAGTAGCGATGGCTTCGAATGGAACTGGAAGTGCCTCGTGGCGTTCACGACGAGTTCGACAGACCGGTCCACCCCACGAACCCGCGGTAGGCTGCTGCGCGCCACTGTCATGAGCGGTCTCGCCCTGCTGGTAGTCGGGGTGCCCACCGACATCATCGACACGCCGCTGTTCTCCCGGGAAATCCCGGTCCGCTGGTGGGAGTACCCGGTGCTGGTGGCCACCGTCGCGCTCACCGGGGCGTGGTTCGCCATCCAGGGGCCGACATCCTCCGACCGCGCCCGCCGCACCCCGCTCGGCGGAGTGTTGCTGTCGGTGTTCGCGGTGGGGTGCCCGGTGTGCAACAAGCTGGTGCTCATCGCGCTCGGTACATCCGGCGCGTTGAGTATCTGGCAGCCGGTCCAACCGTTCCTGGCGCTGATCTCGCTGGGCCTGCTCGGTTTCGCCGTTACCCAACGCTGGCGGCGTCGCCACTGCGCGGATAACACGTGTCCCGCGCCAGGATCCAAGACATCAGCCTGACGAAGACAGGCTGTGTTCCGCGGTACCACCGGGGTGTCACTCTCTGCGTCGGCAGGTGGCTGCTCTTATCCCGTGACGCCGAGGCAGTAGAGCGCCACCAGTGTGGCGACCACGGCGAGGGAGGCCACTGTCGGTATGGCGGTCAGCGCGGCTCCCGCGACGTAGTCAAGCTGTACGGGAAGCCTCCGCAGCCCTGCCCGCTCCGTGGACAGCCACAGCAGTCGCGCCTCGACGGACTCGCGGGACATCTCCAGTGCGCCGCTGTGGGGACCGAGCGGCGTCGGCGCTGGGGTGCCACCCTGGCTCATGGCCAGTAGCGCCGAACGTAGCGGGCCGGGCCCGTGGCTTCGTGCGGCCGAGGCGTCGGCAGCCAGTTCGGCCAGGATCCGGATGGCTCCTGGCGCCCGCCGAGCGAGCGGAACGAATGGCAAAGCGGCCGAGAGGATGTCGGCGGCCAGTATCAGCAGGTGGTGTCTGCCACGCAGGTGGGCTCGTTCGTGCGCGAGCACCGCCTCGCACCGAAGGGCTCCCAGCCGTCGCACGCCAGTGGTGGCCACGATGGTGCCGTGGCGCCGCCCAGCCACGCTGTAGGCCACCGGTTTCGCCTCCTCAATCCAGAGGACGGACCGCTCGCCCTGGCACACGGACCGCAGCAACGTGAGGTGTGCGCGCCGCCAGCACCGGTGCTGCCGCACCCGGCGGACGGCAATGACGGCCGACCGGGCGGCCAGCCCGATAATGACACCGGCGAGACCGAGCCGCACGATGTGCTCGGCCACGATCTCGCCGCCACGGATGATGTTCACGCAACTGTTGGCCATGCCGATCAGCCCGTCGACGCCCACAGAGCGAGGCAGCACCAGCAACACAGCCGCCCCGAGTGCAGCAACCAGCATCATCGCGGTTGAGCTGACCCAGCCGGCGAGCGCGAGCCCCGGACGTAGGCTCGGCGTCGCGGCGGTACGCAGGTAGCTCGGCGCGGCCACGCCCATCACGACAGCCGCCGCCAGCAGGCCTAGTGCGATCGTCACCGCTGCCCCTTCGATCGCAGTGCGCGCCGCAGAATGTCCGACTCCTCGGGGGTCATCGATCGGGCAAAGTGCAGTAGGATGCGTTCGGAGTCGCCGCTGGTCTGCAGCACTTCCCGCAGCAGCTTCGCGCCGACCTCTTCGCGCGACTCGGCTGCCGTGTACTCGTAGGCGCGTCCTGCCCGATCGCGCCGGGCGTAGCCCTTCCCGTGCAGCTTGTCCAGCACGGTCATGACGGTCGTGTAGGCGAGTGGCCGTGTGGTGTCGAGCCGTTCCAGCACGTCACGCACACGTAACGGGCGTGTCGCGGACCACAGCACGTCCATGACCCTGGCTTCCAGTTCCCCAAGACCTCGCATCCGACCACCCTTTCGCCAACGTCGGCCTGTCGGTTCGATTCACCGTGTCCGGTAGGCGACGAAGCCCGGACCTGCCCCAGCGAGACGGTCGCTCGGTTCCGCAGCCGGATCACGCGGCAGGGCGGTGACGAGGGTGCCCTTGTTGGCTGTGACGGGAACAGGCCAGTCGCCTTGCTCGAGGATCCGGCCGGTGGCCAACTGGACTGCGACCGACTGTCCAGCCCGCGTACCGAAGCCCACTCCGCCGTCCGCGACCGTGATGTCCACCAGCCCAGCCCCGCCACCATTGATGGTCCAGTCCAGCTGTCCGGAGTCAAGGTCGTAGGCGCGTGTCTCGGTAAAGCCGTTGAGGCCAGCCACGATCGCCGCCTTACCCTGGTCGGCCACGACGGTCCGAAAGTCGGTCTCGTTCCCGAGTGCTACCAGCAGGTTGCCGGTGGCAGATCGTGCAGAGCGGTTCGCGGTGCGCTTGCCGCGCCGTCGCCGTCACTCCCGGACCAGCGCAGGGCCACCACCCCCGCCTCGGAGGCCTGCGTGCTGCTCAACAGCTCGACAGAACGAGCCCGGCTCGGCCACTGCGGCGGCAGGTGGAGCTCGGTCGAGGTCCACAGCACCTCTCCCGTGCCGGTGTCGACGGCCGTGAGGGTGCCGTCCTTGCCGAAGAGCCCGACGCCGTCGTGCTCGTAGAGCGGCACCGCATCCCTCGTGGGTGGCTCGACCGGTTCCCCTGTGTCGGTGTTGAGCATGACCCGCGGCCCGGTTTCACCACCCACCACCGAGGCGGTGACCTTCCCAAAAATCAAGCCAGGCCCCTGCAGCGGTCCGGGAACGCGCACCGGGCCCCACACTCGGTGCCCGTCCTCTACGTCATACGCATTCGCGGTGGTCTCGGTGGCGACCTTGTCACCGCGGTTGTCGGCGTTGCTGGCCAGCACGACCGCGGCGGGTCGGTCGTTGACGCGGGTCACGCCATAACCGACGCAGGACGGATTCGTCCGCACCCGCCACCGGGTCGCGCCGGAGAGATCGACGCCGACAATGGACAGATCCGACTGAGTGTCGACGGGAAATACCACGCCAACCAGCGTGTCTCCCGCGGCGAGGGGCACGTCGTCGAACGGCGCCTTCCAGGCCGGCTGGGGACCCGATAGTGCGGGCGCCCGCCACTGCGCGACCTCGGGCGGTGGCACCGGTGGCTTGGTCGCGGTCACCAGTTCCGGCAGGGGCAGTGCGGCGCCAGTCGTTTCAGCGCTGCTGTTGCTGCCGTCGCTACTGCACGCCGACAGGGCAACCGCAGCCGCCACGATGGTCACGGCCAGCCGTCTGGACGCGCGGTGCTGCATCGATCCTCCGATCCCATCACTACTATATGTCATAGTAGTGATGGGGTGCGGTGGGGATGATCCCATGGCCCCATGCGGCGTCGAGTAGTCGATCGCGGTGTCCACGGCGGGCTTGCCAGCGTGGACACCGCGAGCAGATACCTATCACGGTCTAGTGGTCTCCTGTGCCAGCCGGGGCTGGAACGGGGTCAGGACACCGTCGTCTTTGGCATGGCCGGCAGCGTCTGACGGGGCAGCCGGGCTCAGGCGAGGGCGAGGAACAGCTTCTCGAGTTCGGCCTCGGTCATGTGTTCCGGGTCGTCGTTGCCGGTGATGCACTGTCGCATGCCAGTGGCAACAATCTTAAACCCAGCGCGGTCAAGAGCGCGTGAGACGGCGGCAAGCTGGGTGACGACGTCCTTGCAGCCGCGGCCCTCTTCGATCATGGTGATGACCCCCGCGAGCTGCCCTTGCGCGCGGCGGAGCCTGTTGAGTACCTGGCCGATGGTTTCCTCATCCCCGGTCATAAACACACCTCGCTTCGCATCCGCTCCGGACTCAGTGTACCCCACCCCGTATATCGATCGTGCATGCGCATCGGTGCCGCGGCGAGGCGTGCCGCTGGTGCACATCAGCGCGCTCCGCTCACTCCAATGGGCTGGTCGGCGGGCCGAGGATGCATTCGGTCAGTCGCCGTGACTGCGGGGGAAAACCCCGTATCCGGGCCGCCAGGCCGGCGTCCCTGGCCGGGTCGAGCACGGAGCGCAGCACCAGGGCGCCGGTGGTGTCGATCCGGCCGAGCCGGGTGAGGTCGATGACGAGCCGTCGCGCTGCAGCGTGCGCGGCGAACGCGTCGAGCAGCGCGCGTCCAGCCGCTGCGCCCTACCGAACCACAGCACGCCGCGCGGGGTGAACGTCAGCAGGTCGTCCTCGGCGTCCACGTCGATGTCCAGTTGCAGCGATCGCCACAGGAAGACGGCGACCGAGAGTCCGATGCCGGTCAGCACCGCAACGTCGAGCCGGGGGGACGGGGGGCGAGCAGCACCGTCGCGAAGAACGTGCTCCACGCGATCACCGCCTGCGGCAGCGAGAGCCGCCACAGCCGGAACAGGGGGTGAAACCGCAGGAGCCCGACGACGGCGATGATGACGATCGTTCCGAGCACCGCAAGCGGAAGCGGCCGGAGGACCGCGGCGAACGGCAGGAACGCCAGCACGGCCAGCCCGGCGAACGCACCCGACCATCTGGTTCGTGGCCCGGACATCCGGTCCATCGAGCTGCGCGAGAACGATCCGCCGCACGGCATGCCACCGACAGCCGCCGCCGCGCGGTTGGGCACACCCTGGCTGACGAGCTCCGGATCGGCGCTTCAGCGTCGCCGCTCCTCGGAGGCGAAGCGGCGCGCGATGGATGCGGCCTCGGTGAACCCGATGAGCGCGATCACGGCGCCCGGCAGTAGCAGCTCGGGGAGCCGGCCCCACGGTAGTTCGTCGAGCGTGAACGGCAGGAAGCCGCCCGGGATGTCGCCGACCACCGCTGCCGGGTAGAACCCCAGCGCGGAGACCGCGATGCTGAGTATCGCGGCCCGCGGGCACGAAGCCCAGCAGCATCGGCTCGGACATCAGGTAGGCCAGCCATCCTGCCCGCAGCACGCCGAGCAGCAGCCGCACCGCGCCGATCACGAGAGCCAGCGCCAGGCCGAGCCCGACGTAGTCCAGGCTGCCCGGGGTGGCCATGGTGCTGAGCGTCGCGTATGTCAGCAGGGCGGTGATCGCGACCGGCCCGGTCTGCAGGTACGGCGACGAGGCGAAGATGGCCGCCACCATCGGTGGCAGCGCGCCTGCGTACGGTCCGGCGATCGGCGGCATCCCGACGAGCTCGGCGTAGGCGAGCGACTGCGGGACGCCGACCATCGCCACGCTCACCCCCGGCGACCGCGTCGTACAGCATGGTCTTTGCCGGTCGTATCCGCCCGACGCGACCGGTACGCGCCAGGCGCACGACGTCCCCGCTCAGCCCACGACCGTCAGCGGCAGTGGGAGCCCGGCCAGGCTTCGCCGCATCACGGGCAGGCGGTGCGCGACCTCCGTCAGGGCGACGGTGGAGGCGGCGCCGCGATCGCGCACCACCACGGGAACGCCGGCGTCACCCGCCTCGCGCAGCGCGGTGTCGAGCGGGACCGGCCCAGTAGCTCGGTGCCGAGCTCGTCGGCGAGCAGCCGCCCGCCACCCGCCCCGAAGAGCGCGGTCCGCTCGCCGCAGCCCGCGCAGGCCAGCGCGCTCATGTTCTCCACCACCCCGGCGATCGGCATGCGCATGTCCCTGGCCATGCGGCCGGCGCGCGAGGCGACGGTCTGCGCGGAAGGCTGCGGCGTGGTCACGGCAAGCAGGGCGGCCTGCGGCACCAGCTCCAGCAGGGACAGCGTGACGTCCCCGGTGCCGGGCGGGAGGTCCAGCAGCAGCACGTCGAGCTCACCCAGTGGACGTCGGTGAGGAACTGCTCCAGCGCCTTGTGCAGCATGGGCCCGCGCCAGATGACCGGTTCGCCCTCGCTGACGAGGAAGCCGACCGACATCAGCCGCACGCCGTGGGCCTCGACCGGCAGCATCAGCCCCTTGAGTGCGACCGGGTTGCGCCGCACGCCGAACAGCCGCGGCACCGAGTGGCCCCATACGTCCGCGTCCAGCAGCCCGACGCTGCTGCCCGAGCGGGCGAGCGTCACCGCGAGGTTGGCCGCGACGGATGACTTGCCCACGCCCCCTTTGCCGCTGGCGACGGCGTAGACGCGGGTGTCCGCGCCGAGCGACATGCCGCGTGGGCTGCGCAGCTGCTGCGCGAGTGCCAGGCGCTCCCGCTCGGACAGCGTCGTGAAGGTGACCTCGACGCCGCTGACCCCGGGCACCGCGGCGGCGGCTGCCGTGACGTCGGCCCGCATTCGCTCGCGAAGCGGGCAGCCGGAGCACCGCACATGAAATGGTACCCTAGGGGGTATCACAGAAGGTGGGGTAGCAGCGTGGAGATGGACAAGCAAATCCTCGCCGACGTGCTGGTGCGGCTACGGCGCATTCAGGGGCAGGTCGGCGGGGTCATCCAGATGATCGAAGACGGCCGTGAGTGCCAGGAGGTGATCACGCAGCTCGCCGCCGCCTCACGCGCGCTCGATCGAGCCGGATTCAAGATCATCGCGACCGGGATGCGGCAGTGCGTGCTCGCCGGCAACGGCGACGACACGGCGTCCGCCGAGGCACGCGCGGATGTCGCCCAACTGGAGAAACTGTTCCTGCGACTCGCGTGACGCGGGCGCGCGTCAGGAAAGCTCCAGTGCGCATGTGACGGCATCCCGCGGGAGGTGAGGACCGGATGCCCGATTCGACGTCGCCACCGCAGGTGAGCGAGTCACACTGTTTCAAGGCACGCCTGGCGCGGCTGGTGGCCGCGGCGGGCCCGCTGGCCACGGTCGAGGCGGACATGACCGCACGACGCAGGGTACTGCGCTTGCTCGCCGACTTCGCGGTCGACACCGCAGCGCACACAGATATGCCTGCCTTTCTACGCGAGGCGGATCAAGACGGTTCGTACGGGGTGCACTGTGTGCACGACGACCCGGCAGGGTGGTCACTGGCGGCCGTGGTGATGACCCCGGGCCAGCAAACCCCGCCCCATGACCACGACAGCTGGGGCGCGGCGGTGACCGTCATGGGGGTAGAGAGTAACCGCCGCTACCGCGGCACTTGCCCGGATCAGCTGACCCTCTTCGACGAACAACTCGCCCCCGTCGGCGGCGGGTATCTCTTCGCGGCGGGAGACATTCACCAGGCCGCCTGCGCCGCGCCGAGTACCACGGTCTCGCTGCACCTGCTCGTCAAGGGCGGCCCACATGCCCATCAGCGCTGCAAGGAGCCGCCCCGAACGTCCGGCTGAGGATACCCCGGAGCTCGGCCGCAGGTAGGCCGGTGATGTCGTGAGCGGGAAAGCGAGGCCATGTGGCCGTCGCCAGCACCGAGCGTTGCCTGCCCGAGCGGCCCGATGTCAGACACGTCTGGCCGCGCAACCGGTTCGCGCTGGCCCCGTCGCTGTCCCTGCCGTGCACGGGCGATGTCCGGCGACGTGCGGAGGCAGTGCCCCACCAGCACACTCAGATATACCCGCGGGGGTATATGATAGTGCTGTAATAGTCAGAGGAGGTTCACGATGTGTCAGCGTGCTGTGTGTTCGACCTGCGGGAAGGCCACCTATACCGGATGTGGCCGCCACGTCGAGCAGGTGCTGGCCGGCGTGCCCGAGTCCCGACGGTGTCAGTGCCAGCCCGGGCGGCGCGGTTCCGAGCGGAAGTGGTGGAAGCTGTTCGGCCGCTGACCGCTACGGTCGCGGAGAGCCGGGCACTAGCTTGGGGTGCTCGGCTCTCCGCGGACCAGGGGCTGTGAACGGTATCAGTAGACGTCTGCGTCGGGGTCCCGGCGTTCAGTCCACTGCCGCCAGTGCTGCGGGTGATTGGTGCTGGCGGATGTGGCGGGTCAAGGCGCGGGCGCGGCGTGAGCCGATGCCGAGTTGTCGGCGGAGCGTGTCGGCTGAGATCGGACGCTGGTGGAGGTTCCAGTGCTCTGCGTCGAGTTGGTATGCCTGCGCGCGTAGCGGATCACCATCCTGGCTGGACAGCGTCTCCGTAGTTGCGTTGATTCTGTGACCAGGCATGGTTTTCGCAACCGTGCGCAGCGCTGGCGCATTCTCAGCGTCCGGCACCGACTTCGGTAATGGCTTCGGCTCGCCCGAATCCGCGGTGTGTGCAACCGATGTTGCGACGTCCTCGGACTTGTGATCGCCTCCGGTCGTGGCCTCCGCGCGGTGTCGTTTCAGTGCTTGGTTGAGGAGTTCCACCGACAGCAAGAGCGCTAGCGGTGGGCAGGCGGCTACGGCGATGGCGAAGGTGTTCAGTTCGGGTGCGGAGGAGATGTTGGCGCATAGTGATAGTCCGATTCCGAGAGTGAACGATCCCCAGGCTTTCCACTGGCCGCTCGCGCGGTGGCGGTGGCGGTGGCGGTGGCCAGCTTGCCACAGCTCGATGGTGGCCATGGTCAGCAGGCCGTCGACAATCAGCGGCCACAGGGTGGCGGTGGTCTCGTCAGCGCCGAAACGCAGGGCGAACTCGCGGCCGTGTCGGTAAGAGACGTAGGCCGCTCCCACGGCCACCAGCAGCGTGCACCCGCACTGCAGGCGCAGCGATCGGTTCGGGCCGGGACTGGACGTGGCTGGATGGGTGCTCATCGGGCTTCACCTGCCCGAGGCCGGGGCCGTCCTTGGGGGTCGCGTATCTCGACTCCGCGCTCGAATAGGCGTTGACGCACGGTCCACTTGTCGACGTCCATGCGCGCGCTGATGCGGGCCAGCGACCACCCCTGGTTATAGAGCTGGACGGCTTCATCGATCTGGTCCTCGGACAGGCCGCGGCGGCGCATCGGCACGCCGTGTCGGTGGAGGATGTTGCTGACCGTGCGGCGTTCGATGCCGAACCGGTCACCCAACTCGTATACCGTCGCACCGGACTGGTAGTCGGCGATCAGCTGCACCACTTGCTCGGAGCCGAGTTGCCTCGCGCGGCGCGGGCGGTCGCGCTTGATCGTTGGCGGCTCGGGTGTATCGAGGCTGGGAAGCTTCACACTTAGAGCGTGTCTCGTTTGGTTCTCTGTTGTTGCGCTGTCATGATCTTGCGCTGTGATCGACTCGCTGTCGCAACGGTTGGTGCCCGACGAACTGTGGGCGTTGGTGGAACCGCTGATCCCACCGGCGAAGGAGCGTCCGCAGGGTGGCGGCCGGGCGCGGAGGGATCCACGGGCGGTGTTCACGGCCATCGTGTTCGTGCTGACCAGCGGGTGTGCGTGGCGGCACCTGCCGCCGTCGTTCGGGGTGTCGGTACCCACGGCGCATCGGACGTTCACCGAGTGGACCGAGGCCGGGTTATGGAGACAGGTGCACCAGGCGGTGCTGGACGAACTGGGTGGCCAAGGCATGATCGACTGGTCACGTGCGGTCCTGGACGGAGCATCCGTCAGGGCCAAAAAGGGGGCGGTCTGACCGGTCCGAGCCCGGTCGATCGCGGCAAGCCCGGTTCGAAGATCCACGTGCTGTCTGATCGGGCCGGCTTGCCCTTGACGGTCGGGATCTCCGCGGCCAACACCCACGACAGCCACGCGCTCAAGCCTCTGGTCAACGCGCTGCCGGCAATCCGATCCCGCCGGGGACCCCGGCGCCGGAAACCGGCCAAACTGCACGCGGACAAGGCCTACGACATCCCCGCCCTGCGCGACTGGCTGCGTCAGCGCCGCATCATCCCACGTATCGCCCGCAAAGACATCGAATCCGCCGAGAAACTCGGCCAACACCGCTGGGTGATCGAACGGTCCATCGCCTGGCTAACCGGCTACCGGCGACTGACCATCCGCTACGAACACAAACCCAGCCACTACCTCGCCTTCCTCACCCTGGGCGCCGCCATCACCTGCCACAAGAAACTCACCAAATGAGACACGCTCTTAGCTCTTCCAGGGCCCTGACCTGGTCTTTTATGTTCGAGTAAGCTCCCCTAACCTCCACCGAATTAGTCATTGTGCGAACCACTCCGTTCGGGGCCGTTTCCGCCGGTAGAGCGGATGCGGCCCCGTCGTTGTTGCGGGGTTGGGGGATGCGGAAGACCGGGATGAGCCGGTCGGCGCCGGTGATGGTGACCTTGGCGACCAGGGCTTCCACGAGTGCCTTGATCTGGTTGTGGGTGCCGCTGGTGATGATCTCGGCGATGTGATCAGCCACCGCTACCAGGGTAGCGGGCTCCGGGGCGCTGGGTTCGTCGTCGAGCGCGAGGGTGAGTTCGTCGCGGCGGACGCGGAGTTGTTTGGTCTTGGCGCGTAGTTCGGTGAGGCGGTCGGCGACGAGTTCTTCGTCCATGGTGCCGCGCTCGAACGCGGCCAGGTAGCGGTCGATGGCGAGACCGGTCTTGGTGATCTCGTTCTCGACCGTGGCGAGTTCGGCGTGCCGGTCGGCGTGCGCCGCGCGGTGCTGTTTCTGTTCGTGGGCGATGGCGTCGGCGATGAGGTCGTGCCGGGTGCGGTAGAAGCTGGCCAGCGCGTCGAGCACGGCCGCGTCCACGGCGTCGGCGTTGAGCCGCGACATGTCGCACTTGCTGGCGTCGTAGCGGGCGAGGTTCCAGCAGGTGTAGTAGCGGTAGGTGCGGTTTCGTCCGGTGGCGCGGGTGCCGATCATGGCCTTGGCGCACTTGGGGCAGCGCAGGCGTCCGGTGAGCACGTAGTCGGAGCCGGACGCGGCGCGGTGGGCGTGGGACTCGCCGCGTGCGTCGAGGATGGCTTGGGCCTGTTCCCACCGTGTCAGGTCGATGATGGGTGCGTGGGCGTCGGTCACGGTGGTCTCCCGGAAGGTCAGTTCCCCCAGATAGACGCGGTTGTTCAGGGCGCGGATGACTTGGTAGCCGGACCACTTGCCGCCTGAGCTGGTGCGGTGGCCCCGGTCGTTGAGCACTTTGGCGATGGCGCGGGAGCCGAGCCGGTCCTTGGTGTAGAGGTCGAAGATCAGTCGCACGATCACGGCTTCGTGCTCGTCCACGATGAGGGTGTGGGTAGTCTTGTCGACCTGGTAGCCGAAGGGGCGTTTGCCGCCCTTCCACTTTCCCTTGGCGTGCTTGCGTTCCATCCCGGCGATGACGCGGTCGATGATGGTGTCGCGTTCGAACTGGGCGAACATGCCGAGCATCTGCACCAGCATCCGGCCCATCGGGGTGGAGGTGTCGAACGGCTCGGTCGCCGACCGGAACACGACACCGGCGGAGTCGAGTTCGTCGAGCAGCATGACCATGTCGCGCAGGTTGCGGGAGAACCGGTCGACTCGGTAGACGAGCAGCACGTCGATCAGCCCGGCGCGGGCGGCGGCGAGCGCGCGTTGCAGCCCGTCGCGTTCGGTGGTGGCACCGGAGGCGTCGTCGGGGAACCGCGCCACGAGCCGCCAGCCGGGCTGCGAGCCGATGTAGGCGTCCAGGCGGGTGTCCTGGGCTTCGATCGAGTAGGGCTGGTGCTCGTCGTCGGTGGAGCGCCGCACGTAGATCCCCACCCGTACATAGTCGCCGAGTGTGGTCATCGCCGCTTTCTTGGTGCGTTGCGCGGTCGTGGATCGCGCCATTATTCCGACCCCCTTGGTTCGGTATTTCCGTGTGCCCTGTAGTAGCCGTTTCCGACTACTGCAGGGCGACTACGTGGCTACTAGCTCACTGCTAGTGTGAACTTAAAACCGCAGCTCACAGGCGATGTCACGATGGTTCCATTATCCCTCACCGGGCGTGGAGAGGGAAGCGACATTCCGTGTGCTATGCGGCTTTTTTGTGGTCCTCCTTCGTGTTTTCCTGATTGTTACGCCACTGTGTGATGAGCGTGGCCAGGGTGGTGACGGCGAGGTCGTATTGCTGGGCGGTCATCGGTTCGGTGTCGATCCGCTCCACGCGCCAGGTGTCCTGTGTGGCTGATCGTGTAGCGCGGAACGGGAGCACGCTGGCGTCATCGCCGCCGCTGTCCTGTTCGTGGTCGTGTTGGGCGTGGTCGGGTGTGTGCTGGGGCATGGTGCACCTCGGTGTCCGCGAGCCCGCGCTCGATGGCGGGAGGTCGCGGGCGGCTGTCGGGCGGTCACTGGGCAACCGTCAATCAGCAGGACCCGCCGACTCTCTGGTCACCAGCACCCCGGAACCCTCCACACAGGAGGTTTCGTGGTGGGGTGATGGCCGCGCCGCTACGCGCGATTCAAGAACCGGCTGGGGGCGTGAACTGCTCCAACCATTTGTGCCGCTTCGAGTCCCCGACTGCCGTAGCACCCGTCGGGGCCAGCGATCACCGGTTGACTGAACCCTCCCACTGTCCACCCGAGACACTCGGCGAGACCGCCGCCGGGACCGCGACACTTGGTGCGAGATTGGGTGTCTCGCTGGTCTCGCTTGTGGTCTCGGTGTTTCGTCTCGACCTGTCTCGGCGTTCCGGTGTGGTCTCGCCAGGTATGGGACCACGGTGGACAGCTCGACGTACAACGGGTCCAGATTTCCTTGCTGCGCAGGGACGACGGGCCGAAGCCACGCGGGCAGGCGCGCCCGTCGTCGGTGTCGTTCGCACGGGGTCACGTCATCGTCGGTCACCTCCTCCTCAAGGCAAGCGAAAGCGTGTGGGAACCCTTGCGGGCAGAGGGATTCAGGCGGCCCAGCGTGTCCGCCGGGGCGCAGCGCGTCCGGCCGCGCCGGGGCTCGGTACACGTCGTCATCGTCCGCGTCGTCGTAGAGCGCCACGTCATCGAGGTCGTCATCGTCGACTGCATAGCCCGCCGGGTCGGCCGGTTCGGGCTGGGCCGTGTTGATCCAGCGCAACATCTCCGGGTCCATGCGGTCGAATGCGGCCTCGTTGAGCGGCTGATCGGTGTTCGAGGCGCTGTGTTCGACGGACGGGCCACGTTGGGGCAACTCCGCCAATCTGTACCGGCGCGGCACATTGTCGCCACCCTGCGGCGTCCACGGGCCCCAGACCGGCCCTGCCGGGCCATCGACGTGGCCGAAGGCGTTGCGGTCGCGGACCGCGGTGGCGATCACGAAACCAAGGTCGGAGCCAGCGAGGACGCGGCGCAGCGCCGCCCGCAGGGCGATCTCCCGCCGGGCTGAGTGCACCGAGAACAGCAGAACGCCGAAGGCGTCGGTCGGGAAGGCGCCGTAGTCGTCGAGCTTGGCCGTGACCTTCGCCAGGGACTCGGTGCCGGTGTCGTGTTCGAGGAAGAACCGCACCACACGTCCCGACTCTTCCCAGCAGCCATACCCGTCCGGGCGCAGCCGGGTCTCCCGGCCACCGCCCAGGTACTTCCAGAAGAACTCGGTGCAGCGCTTCTCCGACCACCACTGCGTCAGGCCGCTCACCTCACCCTCGCGGCCCGTCTCGCGCAGCCGGGCGGGGTTGCGGTGGGCGGCCAGGGCACAGAAGAAGTCGTTCACGCCGAGCTGGTGATCGAGCTTCGGCCACAGCGCGAGTCGTTCCAGGCTCTCGGTGTACGCCTTCGGCGCGGGCGGTTTCTCCGCGCGCTGCGCCGCGATCAGCCGCGCGCCGAGGTAGCCCAGCGCGTAGCGCGTCTGGCTCGTCCCGCCACGCAGATAGGACTCGCGGAACGCGAACACCACGCCGAGCTCCCGCAGGTGCCGCAGCCGGTCCTGCGCGCGCCGCACCGACAGGAACTCGATCGCGGCGATCTGGTTCGTGGTCAGCACCTTGTGCTCGGCCAGCAACGCCAGCAGGCGTCGATCCCGATCGACAAGACGGAACCACAGGCCCGCGTCGGGTTCCCCGGCCCGCCGGCCGCCGCGCCCCGCGCGCCCCCGATGTGCGGATGGGTGAGGATCACTCCTCAGTCGGCCATCCGTCCGCTCCCGCCGATACCACCGCTGACCAGCGGGTTGAGTACCAGTGGCCTCGGCGTTTTGGTCGGCGGATTCAGAACGCCGAGGCCGCGCTGACCCAGACGCGGAACGAGACGCCAACCCATCCGCACCCACCACGCCACGGCCACCAGCACGGTCAGCACCGTCCACCATGATCACCACCACCTTCCGGCCGGAGCAGCCGAGAGATCCCCGGCACCCCTGAACTCCGGATTTCGGCCCCAAAATCCTGGCCCGTGACCCAAGCGTGACCAAAAACCGGTGGATTGTGACCGTGGAGTGATCTCGCCGTGACCGGCGCGTTGCGATCGGTGATCTCGCCGCTTTCGGCGGGTGGTGACCATGATCGACCGTCCCTTCCAGTGTGCCAGGAAACCCCTGCACTACTGAAGGCCGATTTTTGGGCCGATTTTGGACACCACTACGGTCTGCTGAGACCAGGCCGTTACTTCTCAAGTCCGCCCACCGCCGCGCGGGCCGCAACGAGCACCGGAACGCCGTGCGCGGCCATCGCGCATGACGCGCCCCGGATGTCTACGGTTGGATCTCCAGATTGTCGGGCGGCCCGCTCGACCCGCTCACAGGGCAACTGACCTGCGCGAACAGCGCACCATGCACGGCCAGTCGGCAGGCCAGCCATAGGTGGCCTGCTCACTGGCCGAACGGTGGCTGACCGACTGGCCCACTAACCGTTCAGTCGAGCAGGACCTTGCGATTGCTCCAGGCAAGGTGCAACGCCGCCGATGCGCCGGGAGAGAGGCGCTTGGACTCGCGGAGCCACGTCAGGGTGTTCTCCTCGAAGGGAAAGGCTCGCGCGGGCATGGAGCCCTCCGAGTTCGTCTCAACCGCGTTGGCGAACAGCGCGTCGTAGGTGTCCGGGGCGATGACCGCGACGGTGAGGATGTCGCCGGCAAGAGTGAGCGCGTCGAGAGTGACGCCGAGGCAGAACAGGCGGATGTGACCGTCGCGCAGTGCCTCGTCCATCGTGGTGAACGGTTCCAGCTTGTCGTATCGGATCGGCTTACCGGAGCCGTCGTACTCGTCATGGCCCAGCAGTTCTTCGGCGTACTCGCGCTGGATGTTGCGCCAGATCGAGAAGTCGGCCGCGACGGCGGCGGGGATGACGGAGGAGGGCTGGAAGATGCCCGCGGGCAGCAGGTGTGCCATCCCGCCACCGCCTGAGACGCGGGCGGAGTCACGCTGGTGAAGGACGACGCTGGGACTGTCGCCGCCCCTGATGGTCAGGGTGCCGATCGCTCCCATGAGCGGTCGGCGGCCGAGGTCGAACGGGTCTGCGATCAGCTTGCGGAATGTCAGCCGCCGCATGGAGGCACGCGGCATGACAGTTTCCCGGTCGCCGTCGATGGCGAGGTGGTGTGCGGCGAATTCGTGGGCAAGCGCCTCGTTGGTGTCGACCGCGTCGAAGAAACACATCTGCCCGAAGTGCATGCCCGGCTGCGTCCAGTCGAGTCCGAGCAGGCGGAAGCACAGCCGGTTCTCGAACAGGCGTGGTGCGGCGAGGTCGCGGATGGCGTCGTGGTAGCTGCGGTACCGGGCGTCGATGGTGGCCAGCGGGCGAACCAGGGCGCTCTCGGGTTCTTCTCCGGTGATCGTGGGCTCGGCGACCACGGAGTCCAGCGTCAGCGCGATCTCGTGCAACGGGACGGGCTCGGCAGGTATCCAGCTGGGCGCGCTGATGACGCCTGTGTTCTTCAGTCCTGGCACCCGATGGTCGCGGTACAGCGCCTCGGCGAGCACCGCGAGATCGCGGCGGTGCCTGCCCAAGGCCGACCGGACCTGGCGCCACTCCTCCTGGTCGCGCTCGACATGCGGCTCGGCGGTCGCGGGCGCGGTGGCGAACGTGAGCGGCGCGGGAAGAGGCTCGGTCTGGTCTTGCTCGGGGCGGACAGAGCGCGGCCTGCGGAAACCGAGTTCGTCGCCCGCGCAACCGAAGAACTCGGCGAGCAGTCGGCGATAGAAGGGCTGTGGCCACACGACTTCGCCGCGTTCCCATCGGCCGATGGTCTTGCGTGTGATTTGCGGGTGCTTGCCGTACCGGGCGGCGAGGTTCGTCAACTCGTCAGCCAGGTCCTGCTGGGACAGCCCGCCCCGCTCGCGCAGGGCGATCAGCACGGTGTTCGGTACGCGGGGCTCATCGGGTGGCACAGGATCAACGGTAGGGCGTGCCACACCCGCAGATCAGGAATGTCCCCCCAATGTCCCCGATCTGGCCCAACTGTGGGCACTCGCTGTGGTCGTGTTCGTCCCTGCTGCCTGGTGAACTCGTAGACGCAGTTATACCACGTCAGTCGGAGGCGACTACCAGTGAGTGATCGTATTGACGCCGCTCGGCGACCGACGAGCGCACCCCTGGTACCGGGGATTCCGGGACTGGCCTGGGCCGACACGCGTGCCGCCGCCGTCGACCTGGCGCAGCACGGCTGGCCCGTGCTGCCGGGAACCTACCAACTTGCCGAACACGGGGCCTGGCTGGGCAGGCGCGGCGCGGCAGGGCTGGAACCGGTCGCTCCGCTCTGGCAACTGGCCACGACGACCAACCCGGACGTGGCGATGGAGTGGTGGACACGGCGGCCGTACTCCGTGCTGCTGGCGTGCGGAGCCGGGGTCGACGGGATTGAGGTACCCGCCGCCCACGGGCAACGCGCGCAGGCGCAGCTCTCGCCGGCCCGGCGTGGTCCGGTCGCCGTCACGCCCTTCGGTTCGTGGTTGTTCTTCGTGCGCAGCGACGACGAACCGCTGCGGCCCGAGCTGGCCGCGAACGGACATGCGCAGTTGCACGCGAGCGGGGCGTGGTTGCCCATCCCTCCAACGGCGCGTGGCGGCTTGCCGTATCGCTGGCAGGTGTCCCCGTCCACCGTCGGCTGGGCGCTGCCCGCCTCGGGCGAGGTTCAGCGAGTGCTCATCGCGTCGCTGACCCGTCGAACCGGCGGCGCACGACCCAGCCTCGCATGAGTAAGCCGCGCCTGCGCCGAGGATGCCCCGACCGCCCTCGGCGCAGGCGCCCCATGCCCACATCGACCGAAGGGGAGGTACCGATCATGGCTGACCGCAGTGAACAGGCCACACAGCACGTGGCGCGTGTGCGGGAGATCCTGCCGCGATCCGCGTCGATCATCGAGGCGTTCCGCGACACCAGCAGCAGAGACCATCCCGGCCAGCTCGTCCTCGACACGGCGAACGAGCTGGCGGCCCAACACGAGCAGCAGTGGCAGGCCGAGGATGTCAGCCGCGCTTCCGGCGCGTCCGCCGACGCCATCGCCGAAAGTAAGCGGCTCATCGACGACCTCAACGCCCGACGGGTCGCCCTGGTGGAACGGATCGACGAGTGGGTGTCGACCCAGGTCCACAGCCGCGCGGACGCCTCCCTGCACACCGAGACCCTCGGTTCGGTTGTCGACCGGCTAGCGATCGCGTGGGTCCGCGCGAACAGCCTGATCAACTCGGGCGGCGCCCGCGAACGAGCCCGCTTGGCTCTGCGGCAGCTCGCCGAGCTGGCCGACGCCTACGACGACCTGATTCGTGATGTCGCCACCGGCCACCGACGGCTCCCGGCATGGCGGCCCCTGAAGACCTACCGGAGCGCATCGTGACCGCAGAGACGCACCAACACCTGTCGGTGTCGCTCAACGGCGTCGACAACGTCGGCAAGACCACGCAACTCGCCTGGCTCCAGCGTGGAGTGCCCGACGCCCACCTCGTAGGCACTGTGGACGCCTGGGACTCCCGATGGCGCGAGGTCGCTGCCGGCGACTTCGCCCACTGGTGGTTCGTCGGCTCCACCACGGCCGAGCACGTCGGGCTGATGCTGGGCAGCCACGTCGCCCGCCGCGACGCGAGCGGACCGCTGGCCCTGGAAGACCGCGGCTTACCCATGCTCCGGGCGACCTGCGCCGCCACCGCCGCGCTCAAGGACGGACTGTCCCCGACAAAGGCGCTCCGGCTGGTGGACCGCCTCGCGGCCGATCTCCCGGCCGCCGCACCTCGGCGCGAAGTCCACGTGCTGTTACGTCGGTCCGGTGACCCCGCGCGGGAAGCGGCCGAGGCGCTGCGGCACGAGCCGAGACCGGCCAACGAACGGTACGCCGCCTATCAGCGCACGCTCGCGGAGGTCGTGTCCGTCCAGGTTGAACGCGGGGACTACCACGCGGTACTCGACCTCGGCGACGCCCCGATCCTGGACGTCCAGCGAACGCTCCGGAGCAACCTGGCTGACGCGGGTGTCACCGTTGAACGGCTGCCGAAGGACGTGCTGGACCGGCTCTGGGTGCTGGGCGGCATGTCCGAGAGCGGCAAAAGCACGGTCGGCGAACTGTTGCGCGACGAGCACGGCGTGACCAGGTTGAAGATCGGCTACCTGGTGGAAGTCGCCGCCATGCGGGCTGGGGTCGCCGACCCGTACGAGCGCTGGTCGGAGCGGGAGCAGGCGGAGCGGCTTACCGAGGAAATCCTGAGGTTCGCCGAGACGACCAAGGCACCCACGGTCAGCCTGGAAAGCGCGCACCGTTTCGAGGCGACCGCGCACCTGAAGCGGGTTTGGGGTGAGCGCTGCCAGGTCGTGTACGTCGATGCGGATACGACCGTCCGGGCGAGTCGCGCGGCGGAGAGCGAGTCCCGGTTGCGTGCCCGCGACGCAACCAAGCGCGAACGCGGAGCGGACCGGATCGCCGAGATCGCCGATCACCTCATCGACAACTCCGGGTCGCTGGGCGCGCTCAAGCTCGCCGTCAGCCGAATCGCGTCGACCGTGGACCTGCCCAGGGTGACGCTCCACGCGAGTGGGCCGATGACCCAGAGCGGGTGGTTGGGCCAGGCAGTCGACCACGTGTGCGACGAGCA
This sequence comes from Prauserella oleivorans, assembly GCF_042685745.1. Lineage (NCBI taxonomy): Bacteria > Bacillati > Actinomycetota > Actinomycetes > Pseudonocardiales > Pseudonocardiaceae > Prauserella > Prauserella oleivorans. The sequence continues at coordinate 2,011,158 of NZ_JBHUNT010000001.1, forward strand.
GGTCGCGCTCGTACTCGCAACCGGCAGCACGGGGACCACGAGCTGGCTGGACGGGTGGAGCGATCTTGACCTGCTCGTGGTTCGTGACACCGCGCCCGCCGCGTGGCTAAGGGACGTTGCGGGTACCCTTCCCGCGCTCGACGGGATCAAGGTCGGCCTCAGCGTCTTCACCACCGCCGACATCGACGCGCTGCGGGTACCACCGCGCGTCGTGCAGTCGCTGCGCCGCGCCGCCCAGGGGTTCGGCGTGCTCTACCGGCGAGCGGGCCATCTGCTGCCGGTGCCGGCCGCCGCACACGGCGATCGCACCAGCCGGAGCGAGCTGGGACTCGTGCTGATGACCACCCGCCGCCTGCTCGCCGCCGATCAGCCGGACGTGCGCGCCGTGCACAAGCACCTGGTGCTGCTCACCAAGATCGTGCTGCGCGCCGACGGACACGACCTCCATGACGCCGATGACGTGCTCACCGCGTTCCGCGAGTTTCACCCCGCCGCTGAATGCGCACCGCCTGAGCTGTCCGACCTCATCCGTCGCCCCAGTGATCCGGTCCTGCGTGAGCAACTCGTCGACGCGACGGACCGACTGTTGACCTACCTCGACCGACTCGACCACATCGTGAGGATCAGCGAATGACCACCGTTCCCGAAGACCTCGCCTACCAGGCCCGGCGCATCCGCCGTCTCGGCGTGCCCCCGCAGACTCGGGATGTCCGGATCGTCCACGAGCTGGACGGCATCCTCGACCAGGTCCACCCGGCGACGTTGCTACGGACCGGTGGCGCGCTGTGGGACGCATGGTCGCGCCACCCGGAGTTCACGGCCCCGGACCTCCTGCTCGGACTGGACGCGGGCGGCATCCTGCCCACCGTCGCCCTCGCACTGGCCAGCGACCTGCCGTACCGCCTGGCCTGGAAGCTCGACCTCGACCTGCCCGACAAGCGGCGCTTCACCGAACCCCATGCCCGCCGCACCGAGGTCTTCACCTACGGCGACCTCGCGGGAACCCGCGTGCTGATCGTCGATGACGAGATCACCACCGGGAACACGCTGGCCAACCTGATCACGGTGCTCCGCGAGTCAGCCGTGGAGGTGACCGGCATCGCGTGCTTGATCGAGGACACCGCCGGCAACGCCCGTCCGCTGCTGGAATCGCTAGGAGTACCGCTGTGCACCCTCACGCGACTGTGAGCCCGTGGACGATCGAGCCGGTGACGCTGCTACGCGGCGGGCCGGTCATCGTCCCCCGTCAGCACGCACCCCTGGCCCGCGCGCTGCCCTTCCGGCGCGCGGCCGGGGAACTCCCGTCCTACACCAGTGGCGCGGACATGATCGGCGAACGCGGCTGGTCGGTGGTCCTCGGCGACCGGGGCCTCGGTGATGTTCTGCTTGCACTCGGACTCGTTCAGGCCCTCGCCGACGGGACCGGGCGCGACGCCGAACTCCGCTACGAGGGGCCTCGTCCACGCCTGATGCAACGCTGCCGGCTGCCGTTAAGCACAAGCCACACCGAAGGCCCGCACACCGTGAGCACCAGGCACGGCAAGGGATTCACCTTCCACGCGATCCCCGAGCGGCCCCAGGCGTGGCTGGACATTCTGGACGACGAACTCGTGGAGGTCCACGCCGCTCTGCCGATGCGGTACTACCTCGCCGCCGAACAAGCTCTCGGCGTCCGCCTCCCCGCCGACCGCGCGCCGATTCCGACGTTCATGTCGACGGAGCGGGCACGACCGTTCCACGTCGTGTTCGTCTCGGCGACCAGTTGGCCAAGCCGGAAGGACTACGGTGCAAGCGGTTTCGCCCGCATCGCGGCTGTCCTCGCCCAGCGCTTCCCGGCACCGTGGACGTTCACCTTCGTCACCAGTAGCGACGCCGAGCCGACGACGTTCGAGGGCACGGAGGTTCTGGCCGGGCTGGATGCGGTGGACTGCCTGGACGTGTTCGCCTCAGCCGAGGTCGTGATCGGTAATGACACGGGCCTGACCCATCTGGCCGCGCTCACCGAACGCCCGGACGGAACCGGCCCGCACGTCATGGGGCTCTACGGTCGCCACGCCCACACCAAGTGGACCACCGGGACCGTACGTCACCACGCCATCGCCACCACGTTCTCCCAGATGCTGGCCCTCGCCGACCGCTGCCCGGTGCGCGACCACCTGGACGACGCGCTGTGGTCAGGGGCGGCGAGCCTTGCCGACCTTCCGGCGGAGGTTATCGCCGAGTTCGCAAGCGACCTCGCCGGTTGGTGGTGACTGCTCATGCTGAGGATCGCCAACCACCGACGCTTCACGGCCAACCACACCTGGCACGTCGACTGGGCCGGACATGCGCTGTTCGTCAAGGCCAACCCGAACCACGACGAGGCTGACGCCGAATGCGCAGGACATGCGCGCATCCGCGAGTTCTATCCCGTACCAGGGCTGCGTGGCGTGCGACGGGTCGTCCGCTGGACTGTGCTCGCCTACGACCGGTGGCCGCACCTCGGCCCCGATCACGGCCTGCTGCTCGACGAGATCACCCACGCCGACCTCACGGGCGACATGGTGCGCCTCGACACCTGCCTGACCGCGGTGTTCCGCCACTACCAGCACGTCATCGGCAGCACCCTTCGCCCCACGACCAACGGGGAGACGATCAGCAAGCTCTACGGCGACCGCGCCGCTCCCGATGGCCGCCTCGACCAGTACTACAGACCCAACGCACCGTGGCCGATCACCAATGACACGCGGAGAGTCCGCCCACAGGATCTGGCAGACGTGCGGCTGGTCGTCAACGGCCGCGAGCACGCCGTTGACTTCGCCGAGCTGATGACCAGGCTGCGGGTCCACTTCGCCCGCCACAGCCCGGTCTGGGCCGCCATCACACAGGGCGATCCCACCGACATCAACATCGGGTGGTCGCCCGCAGGTGGACCGGTGTGGTTCGACTCCGACACTGGAGGACTCAACGCGCTGCCCGGCGAGTTCGCCTGTTTCCTGCTCTACCAACGCCTCCACGGCGCATGGCTCACACCGCACTACAACCGGGCCGCGTTCGACGATCACCCCTCAGCGCTCACCCCGTCGAGCCTCGCCGAGCCCGTTGTCCAAGTCGAATACACCGGCTCATCGCTGGTGATCGACTATCGACACACGCCCAGCCGAGCTCGCCGACATGTCCTGCGCCGCTACCTCGACGAGATCATCCGGCCCGTCGTCCGCCATCTCGGCATCGAAGACCTGATGGCGTGGATGCGCCCGTACCTGGTGATGCGGCTGCTGGCCGTCTACCACCTCGCCGACCTCGAACCGCGCGACGCTGCGCTGTCGCTGGCACTGCTCGCCCAGGCACTGGACCCTGACATCACCCTGCCGGACTTCCTCGCCCTCACACCATCAGATGCGGAGGTCAACTGATCGTGGCCCGTCCCGTCGCCATCGTCACCGGAGCCGGTTCCGGTATCGGCGCGGCCATCGCCGCGCGCCTCGCCGACCGTTACGACCTCATCCTCACCCACCTCCACGACGACTCGGATCTGCACAACGTGCTGGCCACCGTTGAACAACGCGGCGCTGTCGCAGCGGTGATCACGGGCGATCTCACCGACCCGATGACGATCGACACACTCGCACACGAAGTCGAGCACGCCGCCGACCGGCTGGACGTCCTCGTGTCCAACGCCGGCGCCTATCCGCGCATCCCCTGGACCAGCCTTGACCTGGACACCTTCCGGGAGCAGATCGAGGTCAACCTGATCACGCACGCGGCGTGCGCCCAGCTCGTCACGCCGCCCCTCACAATGCGCGGCCACGGTCGCATCATCACCGTGTCCTCGGTGCTCACCCAACTCGGCCGCGTCGACCTCGCCGCCTACATCGCGGCCAAGAGCGGCCTGGAAGGACTCGTCCGCGCCCTGGCCCGAGAACTCGGACCACACGGCATCACGGTCAACTGCGTCCGCGCGGGCTCCATCGAAGTACCCGCCGAACACGCCGTCGTCCCCGACCACGACGCGATGCTCACCCGGCAACTCGACAGACAGTGCGTCAAACGCCGTGGACATCCCGACGACATCGCCGCCGCCGTCGACTTCCTCGCCTCCCCCGACGCGGGGTTCATCACCGGCCAGTGCCTCACCATCGACGGGGGCTGGTGCATGACATGACCCCCGCCGCGCTCTGGATGCGCCACGGCACCTGCGACGACGGGCACTGCCGCCCCGGCGCTCACGCCCGCCCCGGCAGCCCACTCACCATCGCAGGCACCGTCGAAGCCGAACTGACCGCGCGCGAGCTGCACAACCATCGCTGGCAACCGGCACTCATCACATCCAGCCCACTGCGCCGCGCTCGCCAGACCGCCGCCATCGTCGCCCGCGTATCGGACAGCCGACTTGCCGAACCGATCAGCGCGTTCGCCGAATGGCGCGCCCCGCACTGCGTGCTGGGCCTCGCCCCCAACCAGTACCCACCCGACTACATCACCTGGCGGCAAACGCGCGCCGACAACCCGGACAGCGCCCTGCCCGGAGGCGAAAGCCTCCGGGCGTTCGCCGAACGCGCACTCGAAGCCGCGACCATCGCCGGCGACCTCGCCACCCAACACGGCCCAGTGCTGATCGTGTCGCACCGGCTGCTCATCGGCGCCGTCGCCGCCCTGCACCACGGCTACCGCCACCCCGCCGACATCTTCGGCTACGCCAGCGACTTCCGCCTTGCCCCCGCCCAGCTGTGGGCACCACCGAGGGAGACCACGTGATCAACGATCAAGCCGAGGACCGGATCTTGCCGCACGAATCCGACCACGAGCGAACCGTCCGCCCCCGCCTCGCCGACCTGCTGGCCGACACCCCCATCCCACCCGAGGAACTGGTCGACAACCTGGCCCTCTACCTGCGCAGGCAGCCGCTGACCCACCTGCTCTCCCTGGACGCGCTCTACCGGATGATCCTCGACGTGCCGGGCGTGATCATGGAGTTCGGCGTGCACCGCGGACGCCACCTCGCCGCCCTCGCCGCGCTGCGCGGCGTGTACGAGCCGTACAACCCGCACCGCCGGATCATCGGCTTCGACACCTTCACCGGCTTCCCCCGACGTGACCGACATCGACACCACGAGCCCCAGCGCCGTCGCAGGCCGGTTCTCGCTCACCGACGGCTACCCACACCACCTGCGCGACGTGCTCGACGCACACGAGCAGGGCGAACACCTCGGCCACATCCAGCGCACCCTGATCGTCCAGGGCGACGTGCGCGAAACCCTCCCGCGCTACCTGACGGACAACCCGCACACCGTCATCGCCCTGGCCTACTTCGACCTCGACCTCTACGAGCCCACCCGCGACACCATCGACGCCGTCCGGTCGTACCTCACCAAGGGCAGCGTGCTCGCCTTCGACGAACTCGCCCACGCCAAGTGGCCAGGTGAAATCGCAGCCCTGCGCGACACCCTCGGCACCGATCACGGCACGCTGCGCACGCTGCCCGGCCGCGCCACCCCGACGTATCTGCGGTGGAGTACGTAGTCGCAGCTCAGGCGGCTGCGCCCGCCTCGACCAGCAGAGCCTCCCGGTTAGCCAGGATGAACTCCTTCAACGCGGTCGGCTTCAAGTCGATCGACGCGAGATCTTCTCCCCGAAGGTCAACTCGGTCCAGGTCGTACCCGCCGCGCGACGGGTCGCTGAACTCCGGGCCGCTCCGGGCGGACTCGTCCAGGTCGGCCAGCCGCGCCACAAAGAAGTGCTGCACAGCGACGCCACTGTCCGACGGCGAGCTGAACAGGAACACCTGCGAGGCATCCGTGGCCTTCGCGCCCAGTTCCTCCGCCAGCTCCCGGTACAGCGCCGCCTCCACCGAGGCGTCGGTGTCCTCGACACCGCCACCGGGCGCGGTCCAGTACGGCGCCTGCCCCGGCTTGGTCCGCTTGATCAACACCAACCGGCCGAGCTCGTCAATCAAGATCGCCCGTGCTGCACGCCGCCCCACCGCCACCGTCAACTGATCCGTCACGTCACAAGCTTACGGTCGCCACTAGGAATGGTGGTGCCCCGGCTAACCCTGTGGTTTCCCTGGTGCCCGATCGAGTCTTCCCGACCCGTGCGCTGTCTGGGAGGCGCGGCACGTGACCGTCGAATCGGCAGTGGCATCCCCGGCGCAGCCTCGCGGCGAGGGTGCCCAGGATGACGCGTAGCCTTCGTTGCGTTGCCAGAGGACCAGCGGCGAGGGAGGGATTAATACCCTGATGGCGCGGACCAGGTTGCTTGAACGGGCCACGGCTGAAGCTGGCGGACTTGATCGGCGTCGCGTGGGCGACCCAGGCCATACGGAGTGTCAGGCACGGCGATGAACATACAACGGCCCCAACGGGTCGATCCGGTGGTCAGCAACCGGATGAGTCGTGTCCGCGGTCGCGACACCAAGCCGGAACTCGCCATACGGTCCGAACTTCATCGGCGGGGCCTGCGGTTCCGGGTGCATCAGCGTCCCATCGAGTCCTTTCGTCGCACGGCCGACATCGTGTTTCGACCAGCCATGGTGGCCGTCATGATCGACGGGTGTTACTGGCACGGATGTCCCGACCACCATCGACCTTCGACGAAGAACTCGGTCTTCTGGCGGGAAAAGATCGCCTCCAATCTCAAGCGTGACCAGGAGACGAACGAGACCCTGAGCGCGGCGGGGTGGCTGGTTCTAAGGTTCTGGGAGCACGAGGACCCGAGAAGCGTTGCGGATCGAATTCAGGAGTTGGTCATCGCCCGGCGCGTGAGCCCTCGGCACAAGAGCCGATGATCTCTCTGGCGCGTACGATCTCCCATGCCTGCCGAAGATTCTCCTCGCGCGTGTCACGGGTGACCTCGCCAACGTACTTGACTGTGGTCCTCCCGTCGCATGAATAACGGAGGTTTGCATAGATCCGACGTCTTTTCGGCTGACGTTTCAGCTCGATCGACGCACGCACCTCTCGACCATCCGGTAGAATGACTAACCGGGCGTCGCGCCCACCAGCCGCACGGTCTTGTTCCAATGCCACGTCCCGGGCCGAGCGTGGCCCTTGTGAACTGTCCGGCTTCCACGCTCGCTCATCCGGAATCTCATGCCGCCAGAGCGGATGTGCCATCACTCCGCCCAATCGATGTCGAGATCGGGCCGTAGGGCTCGCGCGATCGCCTTGGCGAAGACCGTTCCGAGGTCGACCGGGACGGCATTGCCCAACTGGCGCATCTGTTCGCCGCGCGGCCCGGCGAATCGCCACGTGTCGGGGAAGGTCATCACCCTTGCGGCTTCGCGGACGGTCATGTAGCGGTGGGAGCCGTTGTCCTCCAGGAGGACGGTCTCACCACCGGGCACGCCATGCACGCCAGCCTTGACCGTTTTGGCTGGACGATCGAGGAGGTTCGGGGTGTGGCCTTTATAGATCCGCGCGCCAGGCCATCCGATGTGGTGGTGATAGCCCTTTCGCTCCTTGCCCACGATTGGCTTCGGCAGGTCGCCGATAGCGTCGCGCAACGTGACCCACGGCTGTTTCCCGTCGTCGGCAACTTCTCGTCGACGAGCACGCTCGATGAGTTCTTCGTTCGGCGCTAATCCCCGTTCCGCCCAATAGCTGCCATCGAGCTGACTAAGGAGCAGTGCCGCCTCGCTGTACTGCCTTCTAGGCTCCTTCCAGTCCACGGCGAGATCCTTGCGGAAGGCGACGATGATGACCCGTTGCCTGATTTGCGGTACGCCGTAGTCGGCGGCGTTTACAGGTATCGGTAGGACCTCATAACGTTGCGACAGGTCGCTACCGTCCTTCTTGAGCGCCCGACGGAGACGCGCGTCGTGTTTGAACCAGGGCTCGTCCTCTTTGCGCTCCTCAAAGGGGGCGCGTAGTTCGTTGAGGATGTACTCGAAGTAGGGCGCGAACGACGGCCTCAGCAATCCGCGAACGTTTTCACACAGGACCGCCTTGGGGCGGGTTTCCCGGACGACCGCGAACAGCTCCGGAAACATGTTCCGCTCGTCCTCGTGGCCCTTCGCGACACCACCCAGACTGAAGGGCTGGCAGGGCGGGCCGCCGGCCACGACGTCGACCTTCTCGACAAGTCCCTTGAATACGTCCTCCTTGATGGCCGCGCGGATGTCCTTCTCGATCAGCGGCCACGGCGAGTTCAGTGCCTCCGGAACCGGGTCTCCCGCCTTCCAGTCCTTAGCCCCGTTGAGCCGAAGCGTCTCGCAAGCGCGCTTGGCGACCTCGTTGGTCAGCAGATGACGAAATCCGGCGCGATGCATTCCCTGAGCGAGGCCGCCGCCGCCGGCGAACAGCTCGATGCTGGTCCCCACCTCGCGGTGCACCTGACTCGCGCTGATGGGCACCGTGTCGTCCGAGGCTTTGACGTCGAACAGGGTGTCGGTTGGCTGAGGCACCGGCTGACTGTACCGCGGAGAGTTGATCATGTCGTGGAGGCGCGCCGAACGGCCGTGGGCTGCATTCACAGTTCGATGTGCTCCACCTGGAGCTTGCAACGACGGGCGATGCGTCGATGCAGGGCCTTCATGTCGGCCGATACCGGCTTCTCGAAGGTCTCCGTCACGGCGAGTACCCAGGAGCGATGGTCGTCCGACTCGACGGCCTCAAGAGCGGCCCACAGGAGGTGTTTGAAGTTGTCCGAGTTACCCCAGGTAACGATGCGGGGTTCGGCTTCCTCGTGCTTGGGGGGATGGACCACCATCCGCATCGGTTTCTCGGTGATGGAATCCGGGTCAGGGACCCACTCGGGAAGTGTGAGTCGGACGATCTTCTCGGCGAGTCGCCGTCGCTCCGCGGCGGGATCGTGGTCCTCGCCGAGGAGCCGAGCGTGAGATCCGTGACCGATCTTGGCGCGGGGCCATTCCTTGACCGGTCCGTCCTTGATCCAGTGCCGCGGGTCATCATTGAAGTTCGCGATGACGCCTCCGATCTCTGGATCGTTGACCCAGAGATCGTATTGTCGGGTCCTCTCGCGCGGGCTCAGTTCGTCCCAGTCAATCGCGCGCATGTCGGCGTAGATGCGGCGGATGACACGGTCGCGCACGTCCTTGGGTAGTGCCATGGGGTCAGTTCACGCTCGCTGATACGTCGGGGAATTGCAGGCGGACCTCGTCGGCGGAGGTCTCCAGGTCAGCGGCATCACGAATCCACTGATCGAGGAGGGAGCCCGCCGAGGCATCGGTGAATTCGATCTTGTTTCCCCTGGCGAGGGGCAGGTTGAGCGTTTCGGTATCACCGACGTCGAGGGACCGCCGCAAGCGCAGTGCGGCGGCGACACGACGGATGTCGGAGACGAAGTCGAGAGCCAGCAACGACTCCTTACCGTCACGCAGGCGCAGGCCGCGACCAAGCTGTTGAACGAAGATCCGGCGGCTGTGCGTGACGCGCAGGAAGGCGATGATGTTGACATCGGGCACATCGACTCCCTCGTTGAACACGTCCACGGTCGTCAGAATCGGGACACGCCCCAACCTGAAGGAGTTCAACAGGATCTGCCGATGTTGTTTGGGGACCCCGCTGTGCAGTGCCGCGGCTCGCGCCCAGACGGGATCGGAGGCGGCGAGGAGTTCCGCCATACGTTCGGCGTGTTCGATCGTCTGGCAGAAGATGATGCCGCGGGGTTCGTGCACTCCCCGCCATGCCTCGCGCAGGTGATCGATGATGATCTCGTCTCGCTGGGGCAAGAACAGCTTGCTGTTCAGCTCCCGGATCGTGTGGCCCTGCTTGCTGGCCGCCGCCACGAAGTCCCAGTCGAGATTGTCGACGAATAGCCGGTAGTCGACCTTGACCAGATGGCCTTCCCGCATGCCCTCCTCGATGCCCATCGTGAAGCTGGCGGCGCCGAAGTGTTCCTCGATGTCGAACTTGTCGCCCCTCCACGGCGTCGCGGTGACACCGAACTGCAGTGCTCCCTCACAGGCTTCGAGCAGCATCTGGTACATGCCAGCGGCGCCGACGTGATGGGTCTCGTCAACCATGATCAGGTTCGGCTTGTAACCATTGGTGACCAGCCCGAGCGCGGAGTCGACGGTCGCGCAGGTCACTCCGTCGAACGAGACGGGCTTCCGCTCACCGGTGAGGACCTGCGTGGGGACCGTCTTGGGTAGGTGCCGCCACAAGGATCGTTCGAGTTGTTCAACGAGTTCGCGCATGTGCGCGACGACGAGGACCCGGTCGTGTGGATGCTCGTCGAGGTGCTGGCGGATGACCTCTCCACCGACGACGGTCTTGCCGAGCCCGGTGGCGAGCACCAACAGTGCGCGTTGGCGCTGCGCGAGATCTTCCCTCAGTCGTGCGATAGCGCGCTCTTGATACTTCCTGGGCCGTAGTCGTGATGGCACATCGGTCGACATCCGCTCGCCGATCGTGGCCAAGGTCTTACCGTTCCATACGTCGATCTTGATCCCGACCTCGTCGAGGACCTTGCGTCGACTCTCCGCGCTCCGGCCGAGCGTGCCGTTCGTGGCGAGGACGCACTTGTCGGCCTCGTAGCGGGTCTTGGCGCGCTCGCAATCGTCGATGCCGGCACGATCAATGGTGCCCCGGCTCGTCCATTTGGACTGGACGACCCACTGCTGACCGTTCCGAACCGCCAGCAGGTCAGCTCCTCCGTCATCACGGCCATCCACCACTCGCACGTCAGCGAAGCCGAGGTGCCACAGCGCCCGTTCCAGGGCGTGGGTCAGGCCCCTCGGACCGTCGGCCAAGAGCTTTCGGGACTCCAGGAAATTGGTCATCGCTCCGGCGCCAGTTCGTCGAGTAGGAGCTGCATGCTCAACCGCGTGCGCTTGAGACGCAGTTCGCCGGGGTCGTACTGCTGGGCGAGAGCGGCGACATCGGCCAGCAGCGAGGTGACTTGGGAGACGGATTGCCGCTTGCCGGCGGCGGAGGTGACCCCGTTGTAGGGAGACCGGAAGACCTTGCCATCGAGGAACATCTCCGGCATCTCCTCGACCAGCCGCACGAGGAACAGGCTGGGGGCGTAGCGCACGAACGGTGCCTCATCCATAGGCCCTGAGCCCCGGCTACCACTGGCGATCATGGCGTTCTCGGTGGCCACGAGTTCGTCATCGGTGAGGTACTGGAACGCTCGCTCTGGTTCGTCCTCGAGCTCGGCCGCCATGCGGTTCCGAACCTCACCGAGAAGGTCTTCAGCCTGCGTCTTGATCGTCCGCACGTCGATCGCGGTGTCTTGCATCGACTTTTCCTTGACCATCGAAATGATCTCGGATACTGACAAATCGGAACCAGCCCTGGCTCGTAGCAGTCCAGCCAGCTCGGTGACGATGGCGTCCTCGTAGGACCATCCGAAACGCACGAAGAGCGCGTGGCGTCGATTTACGAAGGCCGTCGCGGACCCTCCCGAGCCGGGAACGACCCGGGCTGCGGTCTCCTTGCCATTGGCGTCCAGCAACCGCTGGTCCAAGGAAAGCGCCTCGACCTTCATGAACCCAAGGTCGGGATGCCCGAGGTCGCCAGCGAGTTCGGCGATGGGCCTGCCTTCTTCCTTGTACCGCGCGATGCGCTGTTGGTCAGTCTCCGGCTTCGGCGCGGGTGGCTCGGCAGGGGGCGCCGGTGCCGCGCCGGTGGCCTCCGAGCGATCGTTTGGCTGATCCAACCCGAGCGCGTCGTCCACCGCCGTCTCGTCGACCGACCCACCTTCGGCGGGGTCAGGCTTCGGGCGCGTAGCCTCGGCCTTGCGCCTCTCGTGTTCGAGTACCTGCTCCCACCACTTCTCATCCGTCTGGTATTCGGCGATCCCCTTGTGGAACTCCTGCCCCCACCGCCAGGCGGTCGAGTGGACCGCCTTCTGGCCGTCCCCAGGAATCAGGTAGCGCTTCCCTGGGTCGTTCCGCCGAAAGCCGCGATGGAGCCGAGCGAGGGGACTGTTGTTCGGCTCGTGCCAGCCAAGGTCCTTGGCCTTCTCCGGCAACATGGGGCCTCGCCCGCGGAGATACTCGATCGCTCGTCGCCACTGCGGGTCCGATTTGTCGAAAGTGTCCTTCTTGTAGTCGACCCGTACGTGATCGAGGTGGATCTCACCGACGATCCGCCCGCCCTGGCCGAGTTCGATCGGGTACTCCCTGATGACACGGGAGGTCGGGTCGTTGATGTCAGTCCACTGGAAGATGTCCTTGTAGTTGGTGAGGATCTTGCGGCCATTGCGAAGGAAATCGATGCCGAACTCATCGTTGTCGAGGTAACGCTGAATTCCGACCCATCCATGCATTCGCCGCTCGCGCGGTTTGAGGTGTTCGGACTTCCCACAGTTCTCGCACTCATCAAGACCCTGCTGCTGCCAGTGCCCACAATCCATACAGGCGTCGGCCAGCGAGTAGGGCTCGTCGATCTCGATGACCGCGGGGATCTGCTCCGCCCGCGAACCACTGCCGTAGGTGACGCTTCTGTTCTTGCCCCACACGCAGTGACGCCGGGGCTTGACCTCGACGCCAGCGACCCACAACTCGAAGGGGCGATGTTCCAACAACCATCCGTAGACCTTGCCGAATTGAGCACGCAGGGCCTTTCCATTCCGGGCGAGCCAGTCAAGACGCGCGGGATCGAGCCTGCTGATTTCGATCTTGGTGCCGTGCTCCGAGGGATCGTTCTTGGGCTCGACGATGTCCGGTGCCTCGAAGTCGTCCCCGATCTCGTCCAGGTCGATCTCTACGCCGATCCACTGCGGATCGCCCGCTCGCGTCGTCAACACGCGGGTCTTCCGTCCGAGTCGCGCCGTGCTCACGTTGAACCCCATGCCGAACAGTCCCAGCTTGTCGAACTGGTTGTTGCTCGACCAGCCGGCACGGACGGCATCCGCGAGGCGTTCCCTCGTCATCCCCCGGCCGCTGTCGCGGACGACGATCTCAGCGTCCGCTGGTCGGGCGTTGGACTTCGGGAGCGTCACGCTGACCTTCATGCCTCCGGCCCACCGGATATCAGAGGCGATGATCCCGTTGAAGTCGTCGAAGGCATTGTCGATCAACTCCGCCAGACACTTCCACTCCTCGATCTCGATCTCACCGAGCATGCGGAGAATCCGCGCGGAGGGTGTGATCTGCACCTTGGACGACTCCCTCGAACGTGTGGGTTACGGGCGTGACCCGATCAAGCCACCTGATCTTAGCGACCGGCCCCGACAAGATGAGCCACACCGTGCCCACCAGGAGTAACAGACGTAGGGCCTCCTGTCCGGGCTACCCTCGGAACTAACCCGAATGTCGTACTCGCCCGCACATCGTCGCGCCCCGTTGAGCCTCATCGGTGAGACACGGTCAGCCTTACCGACGTGCTCAGCGAAGATGGCGGCCAAGCCCAGTGGGCGGCTCGACACGCCCACCACCAGCGGCTCCAGCTCGCGAGCCAACGTCAGCCGCAGCCAGAAGCCGCAACCCATCCCACCCGGGCAACCCAGAGGCGACCCGACGCAGTAGTGTCACCTGCCACTTGAGGTTCGCTGGCCGCGATCGCCATTCCGTGATCATGGATCGTACAAGCCCGACCAGCTCAACTCAGCATGGCGTGTAGCCCCGTGGACCTCTCCACCACCCCCATGTTCGTGGCGAAGAACCGAGAAAGCCCATTCGATCTGTGCCGGTCGTTCGCCACGGCTATTCTGACTGCGGATGGCTGAGGACTCGCTCCCCGTCTGTCGCCACCTGCGCAGGACCTTGCGGCCGTAGTTGTTCGTGCCCGCGATCCCGATCCAGGTCTGCGCCGGTCGGCGTGCGGCCCTTGGCCCGCTCGGTTATATAGTAGGCCCACATCCGCTTCTCGGCGGTCGGCTCCGTCGGCTGAGCCTCGTCCGAGACCACCGCGAGACGCACCACCGACCCGGTCTCGTCGCCGATCTTGCCTGTCTCGGCGGTCTCGGTGCTGGTCTCGCTCGTGGTCTCGGCGCGGTGCCGCTTGAGCGCGCGGTTGGGCAACTCGACCGCCAGCAGCAGTGCCAGCGGTGGGCACGCCGCCACCGCCACGGCGAACACGCTCAGCTCCGGGGCCGCCGCCACGTTCGCGCACAGCGACAGCACGATGCCGAACACGAAGGACAACCAGGCCGCCCACCGGCCACCGGCGCGGCGGCCGTGGCCGGTAGTCTTCCACAACTCGACCGTGGCCGTGGTCAGGATGCCGTCCACGATCAACGGCCAGATCGCCGCCGTGGCCTCGTCGGCACCGAACCGCAAGGCGAACTCGCGGCCGTGCCGGTAGGAGGCGTACGCCGCGCCGAGCGCGACCAGCGCCGTACACGCGCACTGGACCCACAGCGCACGGTCCCTCCGAGGGGTTGCCATGGTGCTCACCGCAGCCCGCCTCCCGTCGCGCGCCGCACATCGTCCGGGCAGTAACCGACGCAGGCGAACACCTGCGAACCGGTCACCGACCGGCCCACCTGCACATGCGGGCCCCGGACGCGGAGGTAGTCAGCTCCGCACGCCATGCAGGCCAACCCGTCGGCCTGCAACGCCGCCAGTCCGGCGATGATCGTGTCGTGGTTCATCGGGTGCCACCTGCCGACAGGCGACGGGTACCGACCGGGCGGATCGTGATTTCAGGGCCTTCGACCAAGATCGTCTGGTTCGTGTGCTGAAGCGTTAGGCCCACCGGAATCCAAGATCCGCCCCGTTCGATGACGGGGCGGATTCGTTTGGGGGCCCACGTCGGCTGACGATCCTGTCGACGTCGCCCTCTGTCGGCCGGGAGCGACCTCTCGGGAGACCCCCGCACTCTGCCCCTTGTGAGGTCGGCAGCTGATCGGGCCTCGTCGGCCTCGGCCTTTCGGTGCGGAGGCGTTCGGTGCGGCCGGGCTGTCCATGCCCGGGGAGCTCGACGGGCCACGTCCGGCTTCGCTCCGGTCTCGACGGCGGCCTGGCGGACCCGATTCTGCAGTCCTTGCGGACTGGATCGTGCCAGGGAGATCGCGGAGTTCGCGGACATCGGCCTTGGGCAGAGCCAAACCGCGAGACGCGGTGCCGATCGGGTGGCACCCGCTCTGGCCTGACCAGGCTCGCAGTGCTCATCGGCCGGTGGCAGGAAATCGATTCGTTCAGAATGTGCCGTCTAGCATGACGAGAATGCTGTCATGTCCGTGCGGCCCGTCCTTAGAGCTCCGCCAGGCGCCGGATCTGATCCTGGCGTCATCGAGTGCGCGTCCTGCTCAGGTGGCTGGTGCGCCTACTGCCACCGTCGGCGTCGGCGACTCCTTCACGGTGACGGCGTGAAGCTCTCCTCATCCACGCTCTGGAGCCCGCTGCCCTCTCTGCCCCGAGCAGGCAAACGCGCTGAGGTGATCTCGACTGTCGCGAGGCTCGTGTCCACCCGGAGCACCGGCCGCCTCGCGGTCGTGATCGACGGCCGAACCGGCGCCGGCAAGACATTGTTCGGCCACGAGCTCGGGCTAGCCCTGGAACGACTCGGCAGGCCCGCCTACCGAGGCTCGCTCGACGACTTCAAAAGGCCATGGTCCGAGCGGGACCGCTACGACCGGCTCACAGGCGAGGGCTACTACCGTAACGCCTACGACCTCGACCGGATCCGGCTCCGCCTCATCGGTCCCGTCCACACCGATGGAAGAGTGACGCTCTGCGGCATCGATCCGCTGACACAGATCGACCACGGCGAGGAGATCACCATCCTGGAACCCGACGCTGTCCTGGTCGTCGATGGGGTGTTCGCCCACCGCCGGGAACTCGCGCACCTATGGGACGTCGGCATCTGGCTGGCGGTGGACCCTGACGTCGCCTTCGAACGTGGAGTAGCGCGCGATGCCGGCCACCGTCGCGCGCACGCGTTTTCCGAGGCACCCGACGTGGCTTCCCTGCACCGTTCCCGATACGCCGCAGCCGACGACATCTACCTCCGCGAGACCGCGGTGGAGACGATCGCCGACATCATCGTCGAGAACACAGACCTCGACGCTCCCGTGGTGCACAGTAGGGAGACCGGATGCTGCCACATCCCTGGCGTCAGCGCGGTCGAACCACCATAGCCACAGCGCGGACCGGCAGTCGGAAGCAGTCGCATGGACCAGTGACGGGCGAGTGTCGACAAGCCTCCCCTAGGCCCACCGAATTGGTCATGGTACGAACCGCTCCTTTCGAGGCCGTTTCCGCTGCCGGCCGGGGGTGGCCTCTTTGTTGTCGCGGGCCTGGGGATGCGGAAGACCGAGGCGACGAGCCGGTCTGGCCCGATGATCTCGACCTGGGTACGAGGGCTTCGATCAGGGCCTTGTTTTGTGCGCGGTGCCGTCGGTGATGATCGCGTCGGCGTTGGGCACTGGGTGTCGCACGTGCGGGAGTCGTAGCGCGCTCCGGCCGGTGGCCCCTGGTGCCGAGTATGGTCTTGCCGCACCCGGGTCAACGCATACGGCCAGCTGCCGTGCGGTCGGACCGGAAGCGGCGCGATGCGAATGGTCTTCGCCGCACTCGGCCACGATCCTTCGGCGTGCTCGAACGTCTCATTGTCAACGAGCGGGGCGTGGCAGTCCGCGACGGTAATGCCGGGAAGGCCGGCTCACCGATGCAGAGCGGTGTGACAGCACCCGCATGACTTGGTATGCACCAGTGCCGTCGCCTGTGGTCGAACTGGGCGAACAGGCCACCGGACAGTAGTGAACGGGGCGCTGTCGTCACCCCGGTCGACCGGGGTGACGACAGCTGGCCGGCCGAAGTCGACCTCGATTCGCGTCTTGGGAGGAGTGTCAGGCCGTGGCGGGCTCCTTGGTGGCTGGGGTGTAGTCCGGTTCGTGCTTGCGGACCGCCACGAGGGCGAGCGCGCAGAGCGCGACGACTGCGGCGGCCCCGACGTAGAGCTGGGTCGCCGAAGCACCTGCGTCCTTGAGAACCCCTGCGATGGTCGGGGACAGAATGGCGCCGATCCGGCCCATGCCGAGCGCCCATCCCATGCCGACGCTGCGGACGGTGGACGGGTACAGCAGCGGTCCGACGGTGTACGCACCGGCGATGCATCCGTTGATGAGCGCGCCGACGAGGACGCCGATCCCGAACCCGAGCCACAGGATCGAGGTGCTCAGGATGAACACGATCATCATGCCGGCGGAGAGCAGCGAGAACCCGATCAGCACGACCCGCGGTGGACGAAGCCGGGCAGCCAGGCCATAGAGCACGGAGCCGACGGTGCCGCCGATCGAGATCGCCATTCCGGCGGTGACCGCGGCGCTCTCCGAAAGCCCCTCCTCGGTGAGCAGGGTGGGGGTCCAGCTGTTCACGAAGTAGAAGCCGAACATGATGGTGATGAAGACGATCCAGAGCAGGATCGTGGGGGTGAGCAGCTGCTTCAACCAACGGGAGCCGCTCTGTCGTGCGTTCTTTCCGGCGGCGGCGCCTTGGTCGAGGTCGGCCTCGCTGATGGAGTCCATCCTCATCCGCGCCAGGGTCCGGTTGATACGTTCCAGAGCGTCCTGCGGACGACGCTGTTCGAGGAAGGCGACCGACTCGGGCAGTAACACCGCGATGACGATCAGCGCCAGCAGGGTGCCGAAACCGCCGACGTAGAAGACGGTCCGCCAGTCACCGCCAACGGTGCTCCTCGCGACGAGGCTTGCCAGGGTCGCGCCGATGCCGTATCCGGCGGTGTAGATGCCGATGGCGAGCCCGCGGTTCTTCGTGTTCGAGAACTCGCTGGCGATCACGTTGGTGCTGGCCAGGATGCCGCCCACGCCGAGGCCGGTCACGAGCCGGAACAGGCCCATCATTGTCACCGACGGGGCCATCGCGGCGCCGAACATGCCGATCGTGCCCAGGGTGAGGCTGATCAGGATCAGCGGGCGACGCCCGATCAGGTCGGCGAATGGGGCGAGCAGCATCGAACCCAGGGCCATTCCGATCAGGCCGACCGAGACCAGCAGTCCGAACTGGGAGCCGGTCAGGGCGAACTCTTCGGTCACCGAGGGGCCGGTATAGGCGACTGCCATGACGTCGAAGCCATCGAGGCAGTTCATGAAGGTGCAGAGCGCGACGATGAGCCACTGGTAGCCGGACATGGGCGCCGCGCCGATGCGTGCCATGAGGGTCATGGAGGTGTCCTGTGGTGAGGGATCCGGTGCGTCCGGATCAGGTGAGGTGGAGGGTGACGGATGCGCGGTCGCCGGTGTTGCCGGCCACCGCGCGGGAGACGCAGAGGCACAGGGTGGTGGAGCGCTGCTTCTGCGCTTCGCTGAGGAAGACGTCGCGGTGGTCGATGGTGCCCTCGACCTCGACGATCTTGGCGAGGCAGAGTCCACACTCGCCCTTGCGGCAGTCCGAGAGCGTGTCGATCCCGGCGGCGTTGAGGGCGTCCAGGATCGAGGTGTCGGATGCGACCGCGATTTCGCGGCCGAGCTGGGGAAGGCGTACCAGGAACTCCTCGGCGTCGAACCGGCCACTGGAGCCGAAGGTTTCGAACCGCAGGTTGGCCTGCGGAAGCGCGTGCTCGGTCCAGCTCGACCTGATGGCGTCCATCAGACCGATCGGGCCGCACATGTAGAGCTCGGTCGTGGCCGCGTTCGGTGCCGCGGCGATAGTGCTGACGAGGTCGGGTACCGACAACCGCGTACCTTCGTCGTCGACGTGAACGCGGATCCGGTCGCCGTGCTCGGCGCTGAGCTCGTCGAGGTATGCCATCACCCGGCGACTGCGACCGGCGAACACGAGCTCGTAGTCGGCCCCGCGACGGCGCAGCGCCGACGCCATCGCGACCAGCGCGGTGATGCCGATGCCGCCGGCGACCAGGACGTAACGACCGGCGCCGACCGCGAGCGGGAAGTTCTGCACCGGACCGGTCACGGTCAGCTCGTCACCGACGGCCAGTGCGTGCATCGCCTCCGAACCACCGCGGGAGTTGGGCGAAAGTTGCACGCTGAGCGTGAGCCGGCGCCCGCCGTTGTCGGACTGGACGACGGAGTAGGAACGGACCTGCCGTCAGCCGTGCACGCGCAGCTCGACGTCGACGTGCGTACCGGGAGCCGCGTGCTCGGGCCGCTCGACCTCCAGCACGATCCGGCGGACGCCGTCCGCCACGTAGTCGGCCTCGACGACCTTCGCGCGCTGCCAGCGGGACTGGGACTGGACCGCCATCAGGACTCCCGCCCGACTGCGGGAGCCGCCGAGGGCCGACCCTCGGCAGCCAGCATCCGCTCCAGGATCTGGCGCACCCACATCCCCCCGGCGTCGATGTTGAGGCTGTAGAACTCGTGCTCGGGGTTGGCGTCGATCGCCCGCTGCTGGGCGCGCAGCATGTCCTCGTCCTCGGCGAAGACACCGTGCACGCTTTGCCGCAGCTGGGTGGTGATGGTCTGGCTGTCCAGGCAGTAGTTGCGCATGAACGCCCAGAAGTAGTGGCAGGTGCGGTCGGTCTCCGGGGTGATCGTGTTCATCACGTAGCCGTTGACGCCCTGGCTGCGGTCGCCCTCGGGGGCACCGGTGCCGGCCTTGGCGACACCGACGTCGATGCAGATCGTGCTCGGTGCTTCGAACCTGATGATCTGCCACCGATCGACCTTGCCCTCGAAACCGGGGAACTTGTCGCGCATGTTCTTCAACCAGAACGGTGGTGCTTCGATGTCGCGCATCCACCGGGTGACGGTGACGGTGTTGCCCTCGTGGACCACGTCGAACTCGGCTTCGGAGAGCTCTTCCTGTCCGATGCTCGAGGAGTGCACGAACTCCTCGTGGGTGAGGTCCATCAGGTTGTCGAGGACCAGCTGGTAGTTGCAATCGGCGTGGATGGTCTCGCCGTCACCGGCCCAGCCCGGGTCGTCCATCTGGTGCATGTCGGGCACGGTGGCCGGGTCGGCGAGGTCGGGGTCGCCCACCCACACCCAGACGTAGCGGTAGCGCTCGACGACGGGGTAGGAGGGGACGACCGCGCTCGGGTTGATCGTCTGCTGCGCGGGCATGGCCGTGCAGCGGCCGGACGAGTTGTAGCGCAGGCCGTGGTACGGGCACTGCAATTCGTTGCCGAGGATCTTGCCCTGCGACAGCGGTGCGAGCCGGTGCCAGCAGGCGTCCGCGAGTGCGACGGCGCGCCCTTCGGAGTTGCGCCACAGCGCGAGCGGAACGCCTGCGACAGTGCGTGCCAGCGGTTGCTTCCCGGTGACCTCGTAATCCCAGGCCGCGACGTACCAGGCGTTGCGGGGGTGGTTGAAGATCTTCGCCGCAGCCGTGGTCGGAGCTGCGCCTGCCGTTGGCAGAGGAGCGGTGAGCGTCATTGGCCAACTCCCTATGTAGAGAGGTATTGGTCAGGTGGGCTACAAGCTATCTATGGATATAGTGAGATGGCAAGAGCCGGATGGCGCGACCGAGCCGGAGGAGAGACCTTGTCGCTGCGATACGCGCTGATCGCGCTGCTGACGAGCCGCCCGATGACCGGGTACGACCTCTCGAAGAGCTTCAGCCGCTCGGTCGCGCACGTCTGGCACGCCCCGGACTCGCAGATCTACCCCGAACTCAACCGGATGGAGCGCGACGGACTGCTTGATTCGGTCGAGGTGCCCTGGGGGAAGAAGGGCACCAAGAAGGAGTACCACGTCACCGACGCGGGGCTCGCCGACTTCCGGAAGTGGATGGAATCGCCGCTGGTGCCGCAGCGGCAGCGCGACCCCGCTTACCTCAAGGCGGCGTACTTCGACTTCGCCGACCCCGCCGCGGTGCGCGAGCAGCTGCGGCAGCAGCGGGCCTACTGGGAAGAACACCTGGCGATGCTCGAAGCCACCCGGGCAACCCTCGTCGACCGCAGTCACCCCACCCTGGCTGCCAGGATCGCCAAGCTGAGCGAGTGCGAAGCCGAGCTGGCCGTCCGCTACAAGATCTACGCCTACGACGGGTTGATCGCGCGCGCTCGCACCGAGCTGGCCTGGATCGAAGACGGTTTCGCCCTCGTCGATGAGCTCTGCGGACCAACCCGGGAACGACCGAGCTGCCGTTCTGACTCTGCCCGCGGATAGCGCTGCACCGATCCTGGAGCGCGAGCTCGGGTGGGTCGCGATGGCGGGCGGCACGATGCTGGAGCCGGTCAGGTAGCGGAGTTCCCGTTCCAGGCGCAAGCGCCGGTGGAAAGGTCCCCCAGTGAGTGCCGGCTGAAAGCGCCTTCATCGCAGCGCCGAATCACGCGGTCCGACACCGTAGAGGGAGATCGCTTCGGCTCCGATCTGCGATCATCACACCCGTGACGACCTATGCCTTCGACGAGGCGCGACATTCCCTCCTCACCACCTGGGAGACCGGAGCCGGGTGGGTCGCGGGCACGGTCGCGGAGTTGCCGGCGTCGGCCGAGCTCGCCCATGCCCTCTTCCTCGCGGACAGCCTGACCGGCCTGTCCCGCCACCTGTGGCGCACCTACACCCATCCGGCCAGTGCTGCCGGAAGTTTCGAAGCCAACAGGCAGGGTTGGCTCCGGCAAGCCGAGCGGGACGCCTTCGCCGACGTCATCCCCGCCATCACGAACCCCAACCTGCCCACAGGGGACATGATCGCCCACTCCCACCTCCTCGTGGAGGAAGCCGCGCATCGCGTCGGACGCGCACTCCACGTACTGGGCGAGCAGACCTTGACCGGCCGGGTCGTCGCCGACGTGGAGCAGGAACTCGCGGCCGTGGAGCAGGCCGAGCGGGGCGATCTCTCCGGCAGGGCGAAGCAGGCGGTCGTCCTGACCCGTGCTGACGCTTCCCCTATTCAGGTCGCCGCCGCCGACGACCTGCTCCGCGCGTTCCCGCTCGGCTCCCTCCGACTTCGCCAGGAGCTCGACCCCACCGCCGCCGCTGTCGCCGCCGCGCACTGGCTGCAGGCCGCTGCCGAGATCGCGTCCGAAGTGGCCGGCTGTTCCCCCACCGCTGTGGTGCGTGAGGCGGACAGCATCGAGGCGCTTGACATCGAGATCCCCAGCCTGGTCCTCGCTTACCTCCATGCTGGCGGAACGCCGCGGACTGTCGTCATCGGCATGGTCAGGGCCGCGATGATCGCTGCCGAAGGAAACATCCCGGTCTCGGACTCGCTGATCGAACAGATGAGGGCAGCCACGCGCGAAGCCGAACGTCAGGCGGCGGGTGGCGACCAGCCACCCGCGGCCGTGACGTTCCGGGTCACGCCGCTCGATCCCCTCCGGCCCGCGCGGGGACTTCTGGAAGGCTTGCTCGAAGGCATCCGCGGGTGCTGGATCCTCTATCGCGAGTACGCCGAGAAGGACCCGCGGGGCGCCGTCGCCGAATCCGACGAGGAGCTCGCGAAGGGATACGACAACGTCGATCTGAAGTTCTTCGACGCTGTCCGGAAGGAAGCCGCCGAGCACTCGGAAAGGCTGCTGTAGCCGGCGTGCGACACCTCTGTTGCGTGACGGCCACGTACGTGCGGACAGCGCTCGCGCGACCACGCGGCCGTGCATCCGTTGCGGTGCAGGCGAAGGCGGTCAGGAGGCGAGGTGTTCCAGGAACCAGTCCCGAGCCGGCACGCTGGACTGTTCGAAACCGTCGACGTAGGCGTCGAAATGCCCACCCGGGAGTATGCGCAGACGCTTCGGCTCCCGCGCCTGCTCGTAGGCGGCGATCGCGAGCTCGGTCGGGGTGAGGACGTCGTTGCGTGCGGGGAGCATCAGCAGCGGAGTCGGGCTGATGTAGGGCAGGTAGGCGACCGGCTCGTACTCGGTGAGCATCTCGACGCTGCGCAGTGTCACCTCGTTGCGCCAGGAGGGTGCCCGCAGCCGATGAGTCTCGGTGAACCACGCGTGGGAATCCGGCGTCGGCAGGGCCGACGGGGCCAGCGGGTCCTTGTCGACCACCGGCACCATCGCGGGCGCCTTGCCCTCGAACCGTGCCAGCCGATCGGCGTCGAACTGCGCCCGGAAGCCGTCGATGAAGTCCGCGCGGACCAGGGCACGGAAGTTGGCGTGTCCGCTGACCAACGGGACCTGGCTGACCACGGCCTTGACCCGGCGGTCGATCGCCGCGACGACGAGCACATGCCCGCCCGAGTAGCTGCTGCCCCACACACCGATCCGGTTCTCGTCGACCTCGGGCAGCGTGCCGGCGTAGGTGATGGCATGGCGGTAGTCGCGGACCTGAGCCCAGGGGTCGATCTCCTGCCGAGGCTCACCGTCGCTCGCGCCGAAATTGCGGTTGTCGTACACCAGCGCGTTGAGCCCCGACGCAGCGAACGTTTCGGCATAGGAGTCGAGGTACATTTCCTTCACCGCCGAATAACCGTGCGCCATGACGACCGTCGGTGCCGGCGATGCCGCACCCTCGGCGCTGTAGAACCAGCCACGCAGTGTGACGCCTTCGGCGTCGAATTCGATGTCACGTCGGGCCATGGTGGGCCTCCTCCGTCGGGTCCGTTTCCGGCCCGGAGCGAGACGGCACTGCGTCGGGGCCGGTGACCGTCGAAGCTACGCGTGGCCCACGCGAATATGTATGCCTCGCCGTCGAATTCGCCCGAAAGCTCGCGCGGCTGCCGTCCGTCCTGGATGCCTCGGACTGGACGCCGCGGCCTACACCAGACCGAGTTCCCGCGCGCGGACACCGGCCTGGAAGCGGGATTCGGCGCCGAGCGCGGCCATCAGCTCGGCGACGCGGCGCCGGTAGGTCCGCACGCCCAGACCGAGGATGCGCGCGGCGGACTCGTCCTTGACGCCCCGGCTGAGCAGGTCGAGCACGGCAGGCGCGAGCCGGCGGATCTCGGCGACCTGCGCGTCGTAGACGGCGAGGTCGGTGGCCGACCTCCAAGCCGTCTCGAACAGCGACATCACGCCCTGGACGGTCTCGGGCTGGGTGATCACGCTGTAGCTTCGCCGTCCTGCGCTGAGGTCGCCCGCCAGGATCACCACCCTGCGGTCGAGGACGATCGTCTCGTTGATCTCGCCGGTGGTGATCCGGATCTGCGCCCCGAAGTGGTCGCGTCGCATCGCGAGCTCTCGTGCGGCCACCGAATCGAGCATCACCCCGGGCCGGTAGATCTTGCGGATACGAATCTCGCCGAGGCGCCCCGCGGTCGCGGCGGCCAGCTCGTCCGCCTTGCGGGCGGCCACCCAGGTCGCGAGGTCGTTGGCGGCGCAGGCGAGGTCGGTGACCGTCGCGAACAGGTGCCCGGCGCGCTGGAACAACTCCTCTTCGCCGCGCACGATCGTGACCGCATCGCTCGCCCGCACCAGGCCGTCGCTCGGTCGCATATCACCGATTCTGCCCGGATCCGCCCCGGGCCGGCCACTTTGGCAGGTTGTTGCCATTTCCGGACAGCCGGCGAGCGCGTCCGCAGTCTGGGGTCATGGCGACACACACCACGGACATGAACAGCACACCGACCGCCGGCGCCGCGGGCACCTGGCAGCTCGGCGACCGCACGGTGAACCGGATGGGCTTCGGCGCGATGCGCCTGCCCGGCATGCCCTGGGACGAGAAGCCCAGGGACCGCGCCGACGCGATCGCCGTGCTCCGCCGCGCCATCGAGCTCGGCGTCAACCACATCGACACGGCGTCCTTCTACTTCGTGCCGACCCGCTCGGTCAACGAGCTCATCAGCACGGCGCTGCAGCCCTACCCCGACGACCTGGTCATCACCACCAAGGTCGGGCCCGCCCGGTCCCGGGACGGCGCGTTCGAGTACGCGCGCCCCGAGCAGCTGCGGGGGCAGGTGGAGGAGAACATCCGCCAGCTCGGGCTCGACCACCTCGACGTCGTCAACCTGCGCTGTGGCGCCGCGATGGACAAGGTTCCCGGTTCGATCGCCGACCACTTCGGAGCGCTCGCCGAGCTGCGTGACGCCGGCCTGATTCGCCACCTCGGCGTCTCCAACGTCGTGGCGGAGCAGCTGACCGAGGCGATGTCGATCGCGCCGGTGGTCTGCGTGCAGAACCGGTACGGCCTCACCGAACGGCAGGACGAGGATCTGGTCGAGCTGTGTGGCCGGCACCGGATCGCGTTCGTGCCGTTCTTCGCCGTCGCGACGTCACTGCCCGGCGCGACACCGGACGGCAGCCACATCGCGACCGGTCAGGCCGAGGTCGCCAAGGTGGCCGAGGCCCACGGCGCGACGCCGGCGCAGGTCCGCATCGCCTGGACGCTGCACCGCGGCGAGCACGTCCTCGCCATTCCCGGTACCGGCACCCGCGCCCATCTGGAGGAGAACATCGCGGCGGGCGGCCTCCGGTTGAGTACCGATGAGCTGGCACTGCTCGACGGCATCACCGAAGCCGGCTAGCCGGGACCGCCTACACCGTTGTGGCCACGGATTCCGTGCGATGCCACGCGCGCCAGGCGAGCTGGGAGAACGGAACGATCACCAGGAGGTCGACCACGTAGGCGATCCATTCCAGACGCAGCACCCGGCCCACCGGAAAAGCGATGGCGGCAAGGCAGATCAGCACCACGACCCACCGCGGAGCCATCCGGGTCCACGCGAGGAGGAGGCCGAACACCAGGAGCGACAGCGGAAAGGTCGGGCCAGGCAGCCACAACATGACAACGCTCTGCGGCGGATACTCACCGAGCCTGCCCAAAGCTGTCCGGTCGTCCAGGCCGACACCGAACACCCCTTCGAAAAAGCCCTGCATTCCGAAGCCGATGGTGCCGAACATCCCGATCAACAGGAGCAACAACCACAGTCCGGCCGCGGTGGGCGTGCGTTCGCGCAGCCGTTCGTATTCGCCGATCAAGCCGTACACCCAGGGAACCATGGACAGTGCGATCAACATGCCGCCGTTGACGCCGTAATGTCCGTTGGTCCAGAAGAATGGTGACGTGGCGAAGATGACCGGGCCGGCGACGAGTGCCGCCGCCTGCAATCGTTGCACGACCATCGGGCGTCATCCTCCCGGCCGCGCCGGCGAGGGTCCGTCCGACCCGGCCGGGTATTCCTGGAGGGGAATGAGATCGCGCGACCACGCCGACAGCACAGGCTCGAGGAGCCGCCAGGCTTCTTCGGCCTCGTCGCCGCGAATGGACAGGGCGGGGTTCCCGGTGAGCACGTCGAGCAGCAGCCGGCCGTAGGGCGGCAGGTCGGCTGCCGCCATCTCCGCGGTGAGCGTGAGCGGGGCGAACGTGCGCGCGCGGGACCCCGTCCCGGTCAGGTCGAGTGCCAGGCTCTCTGGTTCCAGCCCGAAGCGCAGGACGTTGGGCAGCACCTCCCCGCTGTGGCCGAAGGGCACGTGCGGCACGGGCCGGAAGCGTACGGTGACCTCCTTGCGGTTCCGCCCCAGTGCTTTGCCGCTGCGCAGCCGGAACCTGGTTCCGGCCCAGCGCCAGCTGTCGAGTTCGAGTTCGATCTCGGCGAAGGTCTCGGTGCCGCGGTCCGGATCCACGCCTTGCTCGTCGACGTAGGCGGGAACGTCGTGGCCGTCGACGCGGCCGGCCCCGTAGCGGGCGCGCCGCGTCCGGTGCACGACGTCGTTGTCGGTGAGCGGCCGCACCGACCGCAACACGTCGACCTTCCGGTCGCGCAGGTCGCGCTCGCCGAGGCTGATCGGAGGCTCCATCGCCACCAGGCAGAGCAGCTGCAGCAGGTGGTTCTGCACCATGTCCTTGAGCGCCCCGGCCCCGTCGTAATAGCCCGCCCTGCCTTCCAGCGCGAGCTGCTCGTCCCAGACGATGTCCACCTCGGCGATGTGCGCGCTGTTCCAGAGGGCCTCGAGCATACGGTTGGCGAGCCGGGCGCCGAGCACGTTCTCGACGGTCGTCATGGCCAGGAAGTGGTCCACCCGGAACACCGCGTCCTCGGGCACGACCTCGCTGAGCTGCCGGTTCAGCTCCACGGCGCTGTTGAGATCCTCGCCGAAGGGCTTCTCCAGCACGATCCGGCTGCCTGCCGGGAGCTTCGCGCGGTCCAATGCGGACACTGCTGAGGAGAACAACGCGGGCGGCAGGGCCAGGTAGACCACCAGCGGTTCGTCACCGGCGATGGCCGACGCGACATCGACGGGGTCGGTGACGTCGGCGCGGTGGAAGCGGGCCGAGGCGGTGATCGCCTTCCTCGCGTCGGCGGGCGAGGCGTCGCCGTGCCGTTCGAGCTGTGCGGCCGCCCAAAACCGGAACTGCTCGCTGGTCCAGTCACTGCGGTCGGAGCCGAGCACCTCGAACTCCTCGTCGAGGTGCCCCGCCGCCCGCAGCGCGGCCAGCCCCGGCAGCAGGTACCGCGCGCTGAGGTCCCCCGTGGCGCCGAAGATGGCAAGCCGATTGATCATCGCAGCCCCGCCCTTGCTCGCGAGAGGTTCACCCCGCTGGCGATCACGCCGATGTGGCTGAACGCCTGCGGGAAGTTGCCCATGAACTCGCCGGTCGACGGATGGATCTGCTCCGGCAGCAGCCCCAGCGGGCTCGCCCGGCCGCACATCGAGGCGTACAGCCGCTCGGCCTCCTCGACGCGGCCCTGGAGAGCCAGGTTGTCCACGAGCCAGAAACTGCACAGCAGGAAGGCGCCCTCGTCGCCGGGCAGGCCGTCGGCCGACTGGTCGTGCAGGTACCGGTAGAGCAGGCCGCCCCCGGCCGACAGTTGCTCCGCGATGCGGGCGGTGGTGGCGATGGCGCGCGGGTGGTCGGCCGGCACGACCTGTCGCAGCGGAAGCGCGAGCAGGCTCGCGTCCAGGCCGCCGCTGCCGTCGAGATGTTCGCGAAAGGTCTGCGCGTGCTCGTCCCAGGCCTGGTCCAGGATGAGCTGGCGTAGCTTGTCGGCGGATGCTCGCCAGGCCGCGATGGGTCCGGGCAGGCCGAGCCGTTCGCCGATGGCCGCGGCCCGGTCCAGGGCCACCTGGCACATCCCGGCCGAGTAGGTGAACACCCGGCCGGCGCTACGCACCTCCCAGATGCCCTGGTCCGGCTGCCGCCACGCCGTGGCCGCGGTGTCGGCGAGTTCGGTCAGGCCGGCCCACAGTGCGGGCTCCGGCGTCCCCCCCGGCCCGCAGCCACTGGTCGGCGCAGTCCAGCACCTCGCCGTAGACATCGTGTTGCAGCTGGTCGGCGGCGCCGTTGCCCCACCTCACCGGGGCGGACCGCCGGTAGCCCTCCAGCTCGGTGTCCTCGACCTCGTCGGGTACCTGACCGCCGCCGAGGCGGTACATGATGCGCGGCATCCGGCTCTGCTCGAACGCGTCGAGGACCCAGCCGAGGAATGCGTCCGCCTCGGTTGCGAAGCCGATCCGGCGCATCGCGAACACGGTGAACGCGGCATCGCGGATCCACGTGTACCGGTAGTCCCAGTTGCGGACCCCGCCGATCGGTGCGGGCAGCGAGGACGTCGGTGCCGCGACCAGGGCTCCGTTGACCCAGTCGTCGCACAGTTTCAGGGTGATCGCCGCGCGCCGGACCAGCGCCTCCTCGGGACCGTCGTAGTCGAAGTGCGTCATCCAGCGACGCCATGCCTCGGCCGTGTCCCGCAGCATGCGCTCGGCGTCGAACCGGTGGTGACGGTGAAAGCGTCCCCAGGACAGCACCAGGTCGACTCGCTCGCCATGCTGCAGCTCGATTGTGCTGTCCAGGCCACTCAACGGGCGGTTCGAGCGCAGGTGCAGACGCAGCTCCGGCCGCCCCGGCAGCTGCAGCTCCAGGCCACCGAACGCGGAGCGGACCTGCGCGCCGCCGCGTGGCCGCAGCACCACCCGCAGGCGCACGTCGCCCTCCGTGACGACGGCGGACCGCACGAGCTCGGCCCGTCGCGCGGGTGTGTCGTCGCTGAGATCGGCACCCGAGCGCAAGGCCAGCGCGTCGGTGAGCCGGACCGTGCCGGTGGCACCGGCCAGTTCGGTCGTCAGGACAGCCGTGTCCGGCTCGTAGCGTTGCCGTGCCCGTACCAGCTCCTCCGGCTGGACCGTGAAATGCCCGCCTCGCTCGTGGTCGAGCAGGCCGCAGAACAGCGGATCGGAGTCGAAGTGAGGAAGGCACAACCACGGGATGGATCCGTCGAGACCGACCAGCGCTGCCGTCGCGCCGTCGCCGATGAGGCCGAGATCCTCCAGGGGCAGGTAACCCTCCCGCAGGCGAACCGGTCGAAGCGGTGGATCGAGATCGAGCATGGGCGGCTCCGTTTCCGGCCGGCACGGGGGTTTTCAGAAGGTGATCAGCACCTTGATGACGTCCTCGAGCTTCTTGTCGGAGACCTCGAACGCACGTTCCATGTCGTCGAAGCGGAACGTGTGTGTCGTCATGCGCGTGGGATCGATGCGGTTGTTCTGCAGCAGTTGCAGCAGGCGCTCCATCCGCACCCTGCCGCCGGGGCACAATCCCGTCGCGATCGTCTTGTCCGCCATTCCCACCCCCCATTCGACCCGGGGAATGCGCACGAACTCGCCCTCACCGAAATAGCCGATGTTGGAAATGGTCCCGCCCGGCTTGGTGATCTTCACGGCCGTCTGGAACGTCGCGTCCGCGCCGAGCGCCTCCACGGCCGCATCCGCGCGCTCGCCGTCGGTCAGCTCCAGCACGCGATCCAGGACGTCCTCGCGGGTGAAGTCCACGATCTCGTCGGCCCCGTAGGTGCGCGCGAGCTTCTGCCTGCTGGGCACCGATTCCACGCCGATGACGAGCCCGGCGCCGCGCAGACGGGCGCCTGCCGTGGCCATCAACCCCACCGGCCCCTGGGCGAGCACGACGACCGTTCCGCCGATCGGGATGTTCGCCTTCTCCGCTCCCATGAATCCGGTCGACAGCATGTCAGCGCAGTACACGGCAGCCTCATCGGAGATCGAATCCGGTATTTTCGCCAGGTTGGCGTCGGCGTCGTTGACGTGGAAGTACTCGGCGAAGACCCCGTCCTTGCCGTTGGCGAACTTGAAGCCGCCGAGCGGCCCCCCGGATTGCGACGGGTAGCCGTTCTGAGCCGCCGAGCTTCCCCAGTCCGGGGTGATGGCGCCGGCCAGCACTCGCTCACCCGGGTGGAAGTCCCGCACCTCGCTGCCCACCTCGTGCACCACACCGACGCCCTCGTGGCCGAGCGTCAAATCCTCCCGCGGCCCGATACCGCCCGCCACGGTGTGCGTGTCCGAGGTGCAGATGAGTGCGCTGGTCGTGCGCACGATCGCATCGCTCGGGCCTGGTCGTGGCATCGGTTTGTCCAGGAAACCGACCCGGCCGATTTCCTTCATCACGAAAGCCTTCATCGGCACCGCCTCCCCATCGAGGGCCGCTCCGGTGCCGTCCGCCTCGGAGTCGAACGAGGCCACCGCGCCTTCCCCGCCCCTGGACGCGCTCGCCTTACACCCTCGGCCCAGGTGCATACCCAGCCGTAAACCGGGTAAACGCGTGCACTGTCTGGTGCTCTGGCCGAGGATCGGCAGGCCCTCGTCGACCGCACCCGACCGAGAACTGAGCTCTCCCTCCGCCGTTGTCTGTTCGCGCCCGGCGACCTCGTCATCACTGTGTCGAGCACACGGCACGAGACGAGGAGCACGACATGGCCACCATCAGCGCGTTCGCGAGCGTCACCCTCGACGGCGTCATGCAGGCCCCCGGCCGTGCGGACGAGGACGCCCGCGACGGTTTCCGGCACGGCGGGTGGGCCGCCGGGTATTCCGACGAGGTGATCGGGCGGTTCGCCGCGGCCGGCATGGGGACCACCACGGCGCTGCTGCTCGGGCGCCGCACCTACGACGACCTGCTGGGCTACTGGACGGCGATGCCCGAGCCCAACCCGTTCACCGAGGCACTGGTGACCCAGCCGAAATACGTCGTCTCCCGCCACGAGCACGTCCAGCCGGGCTATCCGAACTCCACGCTGCTGGCCGGCGAGGCCGCCGAGACGGTCGCTCGGCTGAAAAAGGAGGTCGGTGGTGCGCTGACCGTGCTCGGCAGCGGCGAGCTGGTCCGGTCCCTGCACGCGGCCGGGCTCGTCGACGAGTACGTCGTGCTCGTCCACCCCATCGTGCTGGGCGCGGGCACCCGGCTCTTCGGCGACGGCGATCGGGTCGACCTGTCGCTGGCGGATTCGCTGACCTCCACGACCGGCGTCCTGCTCGCGCGCTATCGCGTGCGCTGAACCGAGAATGCGAGGATCGACCATGCGTTACGTGCTGCTGTTCCACTACAGCGAGGAAACCGACGAATCGATCGGGGAGGAGGCGATCGCCGAGGGCATGCGTGCCATGGACAGCTATGCCGCGACGCTGGAACAGGCGGGCATCCTGGTGACCGGTCAGGTGCTGCAGCCGTCGACCAGCTCGACCACGCTCACGCTCGTCGACGGGGAGCCGCGGGTCCAGGACGGGCCGTTCGCCGACACCAAGGAACAGCTCGGCGGCGTGATGGTCATCGACGTGCCGGACCTCGACACCGCCCTGCACTGGGCCCGGCAGGCGCCACCCGCCACGTGGGGCACCGTCGAGGTCCGCCCGGGCGCCGTGCACACCGACTCGGGCACGTGGGTGCCCTCGGTGTGACCGCCGAACCGGCAATCGTCGTCGCGGAGCGCACGGCCCGGGAGTCCTACGGCCGGCTGGTCGCGCTGCTCGCCGCGCCCACGGGCGACCTCCAGCTCGCCGAGGACACCCTGGCGCAGGCCTTCGAGCAGGCACTGACGACCTGGCCGCGGGACGGCGTGCCGGACAACCCGGAGGGCTGGCTACTGACCGTGGCGCGCAACCGGCAGCGCGACCTGTGGAAGTCCGCGGCACACCGCCGATCCGTGGCGCCGGAGGCCGAGCGGGACGCCCGCGTCGTCGCGCCGTTCGACGACCTCGACCCGGATCGCATCCCCGACCGGCGGCTGGCCCTGCTGTTCGTGTGCGCGCACCCGGCGATCGCCGCGCACGTCCGGACGCCCCTGATGCTGCAGACAGTGCTCGGCTTCGATTCCGCCGTGATCGCGCGGCTGTTCGCCGTCCCCGCCGGGACGATGCAGCAACGCCTGGTGCGGGCCAAGCGCCGGATCCGGGACGTTCACATCCCGTTCGTGGTGCCCGGGCGGCAGGCGATGCCGGAGCGGTTGCCGCCGGTACTGGAGGCCGTGTACGGCTGCTACGCGCTGGCCTGGCCCGACCGCGGTGACGTGACCTCGCCGGCGGGCGAGGCGCGCTACCTCGCCGTCACGACGGCCGGCCTGCTCGGCGACGAACCGGAGGCCTGGGCGCTGGCGGCACTGCTCACGCTGGCCTCCGCGCGCGCGACGACACCCGGTCAGCGGTACCTGCCGCTGGCCGACCAGGACCCGGCGACGTGGGACCGGAGGCTGATCGCCGAGGGCGAATCGTACCTGCGGCGGGCCGAGCGGCCCGGTCGGGCGCCGGGGCGGTTCCAGCTGGAGGCGGCGATCCAGGCCGTCCACTGCCACCGCGCGCGCACCGGGGACACCGACTGGCAGGCACTCCGCACGCTCTACACCGCCCTGGTCGCGATCGCGCCGACGCTGGGCAGCCTCGTCGCGCGGGCCGCCGTCGTGGGGCGCACCGACTCCCCGGAGCAGGGGCTGGCGTTGCTGAACGCGCTGCCGCCCGAGCGGGAACGGTTGCAGCCCTACCACGCGACGCGCGCCGCACTGCTCGCCCGACTCGGCCGGGACATGGACGCAGCGCAGGCGCGCGCCGTCGCGGCGAGGCTGGCCGACGACCCGGCGGCCCGGGCGTTCCTCCAGCGGCACATTCCTGAGCCGGACTGATCCGGCGGGCTGGGGCGGGCCGGCTCGAGCCGTCGCACCCGCGTAATACGGTTTCACGCCGCTGTAACCCACCGGGTGTTTCCCGACGAGAGAATCCGTTTCTCAGAGGGACAAGGAGGGTTGCGATGTCTGCCGTGGAAGGTGCCGTCCAGGGAGCCGACAAGGAACCGGGCTGTCCGTCCTTCATCGGCGTCGCCCACTGACCGGGGGCCGATGGTGGGATTCGACCACACGAGCGTGCCCCGGTGGTCCACGTCGGTGCCGAGCGCCGATCTCTCGGGGCGGTCCTACGCCGTCATGACCTTTTCGGACGCCTGCCTGCCTGCCGCTCGCCGGTGGCTGCGGGAACTCACCGGCCGTCCGGTGTGGACCTGGCACGGCGCGCGGGCCGGCGACGACGCGCTCGCGGCGCTGCGCGAGCAGATCGCCGAGGCGAGCGTCGGCTGGCGGCTCCTGCTCGCCGGCCCGGAACCCGACGTGCTCACGGTGCGGTCCGAGGCCGTCCGGGCGGGCGTGCTCGACGCGGAGATCACCGTGTCGGTGTCGGCGTCCGGTCGCCGTCGCGTCTGGTGCGCCCACTGCGGTCACGACACGGAGGCGACCGCCGACATCGGCGCGCTGATCGACTGCGCGGGCTGTGGCCGGTCGCTGCTCG
Organism: Prauserella oleivorans; assembly: GCF_042685745.1. Classification (NCBI taxonomy): domain Bacteria; kingdom Bacillati; phylum Actinomycetota; class Actinomycetes; order Pseudonocardiales; family Pseudonocardiaceae; genus Prauserella; species Prauserella oleivorans. Next base: position 2,044,352 of record NZ_JBHUNT010000001.1, read on the forward strand.
TCTACCACCACGTCGCCCGCAGGCACGCGGCCTATCTCGGGTTCCAGGCCGACGCGGAGGAGGTCCCATGACCACGTTGCGGCTCGTCGTGGCGAGCACGACCGAGATCGCCACGGGCATCCGGGAGATCACCTTCGTCCGGCCGGACGGCGGCGTGCTGCCGTCGCATCCGGCGGGCAGCCACATCGTCGTCGAGGCCGGTGACCAGCGCAACGCCTACTCGCTGACCAACCCGGGAGCACGGCCGCGTCGCTACTCCGTCGCCGTGCTGCTGCGGCCGGACGGCAACGGAGGTTCCCGCGCGCTGCACGACCTGCGTCCCGGCGCCGAAGTGGTCGTCTCGCCGCCGCGGAGCGCGTTCCCGCCGGTGGCCACGGCGCGACGACACCTGCTCGTGGCCGGTGGTATCGGGATCACGCCGATGCTCGCGCACGCCCGGGAGGCGCTGCGCTGGGGCCGGGAGGCGGAACTGCTCTACGTCCACCGGCCGGAGGCGGCCGCCTTCGGCTCCACAGTGGACGACCTGCTCGGGCCGCGCGCGCACCGCACCACCGACCGCGCCGAGTTCGGCAGGCTGCTCGGAAAGCTCCTCGGCGGCGCGCCCATCGGCACCCATCTCTACGTGTGCGGCCCGACGGCGCTGATGGACCATGTGCTGGACACCGCGGCCGGGCTGGGCTGGCCGGCCGAGCGGTTGCACTCCGAGCGGTTCACGCCCGCCGAACTGGAACCGGGCCGCCCGTTCACCGCGCGGCTGGCCAGGTCCGGACGGGACGTGAAGGTGGGTCCGGGCACCAGCCTGCTCGACGCACTCCTCGCCGAAGGCGTCCCGGTGCCCAGCATGTGCAGGCAGGGCGTGTGCGGTGAGTGCCGCGTGCCCGTGTTGTCCGGACGACCGTCGCATCGCGACGAGTACCTCGACGACGACGAACGCGCCGCGGGCACCGCCGTCATGTGTTGTGTGTCCCGCAGCGAGACCGACCTCCTGGAGGTGGACCTGTGACGCAGACGGCCCTGCCCGCACGCATCGCCCAGTTCCCGTTCCCGTTCCGCGCGGACACCTACCGCTATTCCACCAACGTCGAACCCGCTCGCGTGCCCGTTTCGACCGAGGCGGGCGAGTGGGGCGCCGCGATCCTGCACATCGACGAGCACTACAAATCCGAATTGGACGAGCGCGCTCGCATCCTGCGCGGGGACCCGAGCAGGCTCGACGTGCTGCCCCACATGCGGCCGGCGTGCTGGGACGCGCTGCTGACCTGTCTGCGCGAGCTGGCGGCCCAGTACCCGGATGTGTTCTCGCTCCAGGAGGACGGCGCGGACCTGGTGTGGCGCAACGATCTGCTCGGTGTCACCCAGCGGTTCCGGGAGGGTGACGACGAGTCGCTGCCCGGCGGACCGCTCGGCTTCCTGGGCAGCCAGATCCAGGACGACGTCGTGGTGCTCGACCAGCGTGAGGGCTCGCTGTGGGCCGACGCCGGGCTGGTCACCTTCGCCGCCGACTGGTCGCTGCGCTTCGACGTCGGCATGCGCTTTCTGGAAGTGCACGGTCCGGTGCCGCGCATCCACGAGGAAGGCGTGATCACGCGCGCGGAGAAGTTCCTCATGCGGCTGCAGCCCGGCCAGGAGTACCGGCGGACCAACTGGACGATGTCGGTGGGCAGGCGCCTGGACCAGTCCACCGAGCTCTATCCGGAGTGGGGCCGGGACCGCCGGATCGTGGCCGAGCTGCCCGGCGACGAGCTGGCGCGGCAGTTGCATCTGCGGGTGGAGGTCCAGCACCTGATCCGGCTGGGTGACTCCGGTGCGCTGCTGTTTCTGATCCGCACCTACCTGCTCTCGCTCGCCGAGCTGGCACAGGTGCCGCAGTGGCGGCGACGGTTCGGTGCGGTGCTGGCCGAACTGCCCGAGGACATGGCCGATTACAAGGGCCTGACCCGGTTCCGCCGGCGGGCGGCCGACTGGCTGCTCGCGGTGTGACACCGCCATTTCTTGTGAAGATAACGAGTTTCGTGCAAAGATAAGTCTACGACCCGACAGGGAGACCGACATGACGCTCGATGCGCCACCCGCGCCGCTGACCGCGGCGGCCCGCGGCGACCTCGCCGCGCAGGCCCGTGCCGATGGTGTGCGGTTCCTGATGGCCGTGTTCGTCGATCTGACCGGCAAGCCGTGCGCCAAGCTGGTGCCGGTCGAGGCCGCCGAGGAACTGCAGTACGAGGGCGTCGGGTTCGCCGGCTATGCCGTCGGCGCCATCGGCCAGGAGCCGTGCGACCCGGACCTCGTCGCGGTCCCCGACCTCGCCAGCTACACGCTGCTGCCCGCCGTGCGGGAGGGGCTGGCACTGGTGCACTGCGACCCGCACGTCGAGGGGCAGCCGTGGCCGTACGCGCCGCGAGTGATCCTCAAGTCGTTGCTGGAGAAGGCGCAGGAGCGCCGGCTGGAGCTCTACGCCGGAGCCGAGATCGAGTACTTCCTGGTCGCCCGCGACGCCGACGGCAAGCTGGTGCCCGCCGACGGCAGGGACCGCGCCTCCCGGCCGTGCTACGACGCGCGCGGCCTGACCCGGATGTACGACCACCTCACCGGCGTCTCGTCGGTGATGAACGAGCTCGGCTGGGGCAACTACGCCAACGACCACGAGGACGCCAACGGCCAGTTCGAGCAGAACTTCGCCTACGCCGACGCGCTGACCACCGCCGACCGGGTCATCACCGCCCGGTACCTGATCTCCACGCTCGCCGAACGCCGCGGCATGACGGCCACGTTCATGCCCAAGCCGTTCGCCGACCAGACCGGCTCGGGCATGCACCTGCACCTGTCACTGTGGGACGACGGGGAGCCGCTGTTCCCGGGCGACGGGGCTCACGGACTGTCCACTGTGGCCCGCCGGTTCCTCGCCGGAATCCTCGAGCACGCGCCCGCGATGCAGGCGGTGCTCGCGCCCACCGTCAACTCCTACAAGCGCACCGGCGCCACGTCGACGCGGTCCGGCGCCACGTGGTCGCCGCGGCGTGCCACCTACGGCGGCAACGACCGCACCCACTACGTCCGCATCCCCGACGGCAACCGGGTGGAGCTGCGCGGCGGGGACGGCGCGACCAATCCCTACCTGGCGCTGGCTGTCTCGCTCGCCGCCGGGCTCGACGGCATCGACCGTGAGCTCGACCCGGACGTGCCCGACCGCCCGGAACTGCCGCCGACGCTGCTGCACGCCGTCGACGCGCTCGGCGCGGACCCGGTGGTCGCCGCCGCGCTGGACGCCGCCGGTCCGGGTGTCTGCGAGTACTTCGCCCGCCTCAAGCGGGAGGAGTTCTTCGACTGGCACGGCACCGTCGGCTCCTGGGAGCACGACCGCTACCTCACCGCTTTCTGAGGATGTAACCGAAAGGAGACGGCCCATGTGCGGGATCGTCGGTCTCCACCTGCGTGATCCCGAGCTGTATCCACGGCTGGGAAGACTGCTGGAGGGAATGTTGTGTCAGGTCGTCGAGCGCGGCCCGGACTCGGCGGGCGTCGCCGTCTACGGAGACCGGCGCCGGTGCCCTGAAGGCCACGCCGCGGTGTCGGTGCTCTCGGCCGATCCGGAGCGGCTGCGTGAGCTGTTCCCGGATGCCGTCGTGACCGAGGCGGGCGACACCACGATCGTCGCCGCGCCGACGAGCGCCGACGACCTCGTCGCCGCGGTCCGCGAGCGCGTGCCGGGTGCGCGCATCGTGGGTTCCGGCACCGACCTGACCGTCTACAAGGGAACCGGTCATCCTCGGGAGCTGGCCGCCACCTACGACCTGGCGGGCGCGCAGGGCTGGCAGGGCCTCGCGCACACGCGGATGGCCACAGAGTCGGCCGTGACCCCGGAAGGCGCTCACCCGTTCTCCGTCGGACCCGACCAGTGCCTGGTCCACAACGGATCGTTCGCCAACCACGCCACGATCCGCCGCGAGCTGCGGGCCGAGGGCGTGGAGTTCGACTCGGAGAACGACTCCGAGGTCGGTGCGCGGTTCGTCGCGCAGCGCCTGGCCCAGGGCGAGGATCTGGACAAGGCGCTGCGGGCCCTGTGCGAGCGTTTCGACGGCTTCTACACGCTGCTCGTGACCAGCGCCGACGGGTTCGCCGTGGTCCGCGACGCCATCGCGTGCAAGCCCGCGATCATCGCCGAGACGCCCGCGTGGGTCGCGATGGCCTCGGAGTTCCGGGCGCTCGCGGAGCTGCCCGGCATCGAGACCGCCCGTATCTACGAGCCCGAGCCGGAAAGGGTCTACGCATGGCAGCGCTGACGACCACCGAGACCGTCGACCTCTCGCTCACGTCGGTGCGCGAGCTCAACGCCGAACTGCACCAGCCCAAGGCCGCCGCCTACGAGGTGCTGCATCCCCAGGGCGCGCATGCCCTTGCCGCGGGGGTCCACGACGACATCAGCGTCGACATCCGCGGTCACGCCGGGTACTACTGCGCCGGCATGAACGACGGAGGCACGATCACGGTGCACGGCAACGCGGGCACCGGGGTCGCGGAGAACATGATGTCCGGCCTGGTCCGCGTGACCGGTGACGCGTCACAGTCGGCGGGCGCCACCGCGCACGGCGGGCTGCTGGTGATCGAGGGCTCGGCATCGATGCGCTGCGGCATCTCGATGAAAGGCGTCGACATCGTCGTGGGCGGTGACATCGGCCCGATGAGCGCGTTCATGGCGCAGGCCGGGCGGCTGGTCGTCTGCGGCGACGCGGGCGACGGCCTCGGCGACTCGATCTACGAGGCCCGGATCTACGTCCGTGGCAAGGTGGGCGCGCTCGGCGCCGACTGCATCGAGAAGCAGATGCGCGAGCAACACCGCGCCGAACTGGCCGAGCTGCTGGCCGCCGCCGGCCTGGACCACGACCCGGCCGAGTTCCGCCGTTACGGCTCCGCCCGGCAGCTCTACCACTTCGCCGCGCACAACTCGTACTGACAGGAGCAGCCATGATCGACCCCGCCCTGCGCGAGTCCGCGACGTTCGACCGCGCGACCATCGCCGCCATCCAGCGCGCCGCCGCCACCGGCGTCTACGACATCCGCGGCTGGGGGGCCAAGCGCCCGCTGCCGCACTTCGACGACCTGCTGTTCCTCGGCGCGTCCATGTCGCGTTACCCACTCGAGGGCTACCGCGAGCGCTGCGACACCGACGTCGTGCTCGGCGACCGCAACGCCAAGTACCCGCTGCACCTGGACATCCCGGTCACGATCGCGGGCATGAGCTTCGGCGCCCTGTCGGCGCAGACGAAGGAGGCGCTCGGCCGCGGCGCGTCGGAGGTCGGCACGTCGACCACCACCGGCGACGGCGGCATGACCCCCGAGGAGCGGGGACAGTCCAAGCACCTCGTCTACCAGTACCTGCCCTCGCGGTACGGGATGAACCCGGACGATCTGCGCAAGGCCGACGCGATCGAGGTCGTGCTCGGGCAGGGGGCGAAACCGGGCGGCGGCGGGATGCTCTTGGGGCAGAAGATCTCCGAGCGCGTCGCCGAGATGCGCACCCTGCCTGCCGGCATCGACCAGCGTTCGGCGTGCCGGCACCCGGACTGGACCGGGCCGGACGACCTCGCCATCAAGATCCTCGAACTGCGCGAGATCACCGACTGGGAGAAGCCGATCTACATCAAGGTCGGCGCGAGCCGCACGTACTACGACGTGAAGCTCGCCGTCGCCGCCGGAGCCGATGTCGTGGTGGTGGACGGCATGCAGGGTGGCACCGCGGCCACACAGGACGTGTTCATCGAGCATGTGGGCATCCCGACGCTCGCGGCGATCCCGCAGGCCGTGCAGGCGCTGCAGGAACTCGGCCTGCACCGCAAGGTCCAGCTGATCGTCTCGGGCGGGATCCGCACCGGCGCCGACGTCGCGAAGGCCATGGCGCTGGGTGCCGACGCGGTCGCGATCGGCACCGCGGCGCTGATCGCCCTCGGCGACAACGACCCGCGCTACGCCGAGGACTACGCGAAGCTGGGTTCGGCGCCCGGGTTCTACGACGACTTCCAGGACGGCCGCGACCCGGCGGGCATCACCACGCAGGACCCGGAGCTGGCCGCCCGCCTCGACCCGGTGGAGGGCGGCCGCCGCATCGCGAACTACCTGCGCGTGCTCACCATGGAGGCGCAGACGCTGGCTCGTGCGTGCGGCAAGGCGCACCTGCGCAACCTCGAACCCGAGGACCTGGTCGCGCTGACCATCGAGGCCGCCGCCATGGCCCGCGTGCCGCTGGCCGGCACCGAGTGGATCCCGGGGGTGACGCGGTGAACGCGGACGTGGTGATCGTCGGCGGCGGTCTGGAGGGCGCGGCCGCCGCCTGGGCGTTGGCCCGCCGGGGCGTCACCGACGTCGTGGTGTGCGAGCGCGACACCGTCGGCTCCGGCGGCACCGGCAAGTCCAGCGGCGTCGTGCGATGCCACTACGGCGTCTCGTCGCTGGCCGCGATGGCCAACAAGAGCCTGGAGCTGTTCGAGAACGCGGAGGAGATCCTCGGCACCGACATCGGATTCCACCAGACCGGGTACGTGGTCGGGGTCGGCGAATCCAATGTGGACGCGTTGCGGGCCAGCCTGGCCGACCAGCGCGCGGTCGGCGTCCGGACCGAGGAGATCGATCGGGCCGAGGTCGCCAAGCTGTGGCCGGTGGCCGACCTGGACGACTTCGCCGCCTTCGCGTGGGAACCCCGCGGCGGCTACGGTGATGCCTACTCCACCGCGCAGGCGTTCGCGGCCGCCGCCCGCCGGGACGGGGTGCGGATCCGGCAGGGGACCACGGTGACGGAGATCCTCACGTCCGGGGACACGGTCACCGGTGTCCGGCTGGCGGACGGCTCGACGGTCAGCGCGTCCACTGTGGTCGTCACGGCGGGCCCGTGGTCGGTGCCGCTGCTGGCCGCACATGACATCGCGCTGCCCATCACCGTCCACCGGGAACAGATCGTGCTGATCGATCCGGGGGTCGACCTGGGCGCCGTGCCGGTGTTCTCCGATCTCGTGTCGCTGCAGTACGTGCGGCCCGAGGTGTCCGGGGACATCCTCTTCGGCAACAGCGACCTCGCCACGCTGCACCCGGCCGATCCGGACAACTACGCCAACCGGGCCGACTCCGACTTCCTGGAGCTCGCCGTGGGCAAGCTGGCCCACCGCTTCCCCGGCCTGCCCGACGCGTCGATCGCCAGCACCTATGCCGGCTGCTACGACGTCACTCCGGACTTCAACCCGGTCATCTCCCACACGCCGATCGACGGGCTCGTCGTGGCCGCCGGATTCAGCGGCCACGGGTTCAAGATCTCGCCCGCGGTCGGCGCCCTCATCGCCGATCTCGTCGTCGACGGCAAGAGCCGGGACGCCGACATCCCGGAAACGGACTTCCGGCTGTCCCGGTTCGCCGAGGGTGCGCTGCTGCGCAGTCCGCACCCGTATGTGGGCGCGGGGGAGATGCGCTGACCACTCCCGCGGGCATCCACTGTGGAGGTTCGGCGCAGGTGGGCGCCGCGCCGGGAGCTCCGGCGTGGGCCCGGGAGGGCGGGCGAGTATTCCGAACGCCGGTATACTCCCGGGAATGGGCGGGGAGTCGTGAGCAAAGCCGAGCGGAATGGCACGCCAGGGCACGGGCCTGCCGCGCGCGAAGTCGACCGTCCGGCGCCCCGGCAGGGCAGGCTGGAACGGGCGATCGCCGGGCAGGTGCGGCAGCTGCGTCGCGCGCACGGGCTGACCCTGGCCGAGCTGGCCGCGCGCACCGGGATCTCCGTGGCGATGCTGTCCAAGATCGAGAACGCCTCGATCTCCTGCAGTCTCACCACACTCGACCGGCTCGCCGACGCGTTCGACGTGCAGGTCACGTCGCTGTTCCGCACCGCCGACACGCAGCGGGAGGCCGTGTTCACCCCTGCGGGATCCGGTGCGCGGATCGTGCAGCGCGGCACCCGGGTGGGCCACGACTACACCCTCCTGGGCGCGCTGCGCGGCCCGCACAAGCGGATGGAAGCGCACATCGTCACGCTGACCGAGCGCAGCGAGGAGTTCCCGCTCTTCCAGCATCCCGGCACGGAGCTGCTCTACATGCTGGAGGGGGAGATGGTCTACGGCCACGGCGACGCCAGCTACACCATGCGTCCCGGGGACGCGCTGCAGCTGGACGGCGAGGGTGTGCACGGCCCGCGTGAGCTGATCCGGCTGCCGATCCGGTTCCTGTCGGTCGTGGCCTACGGCGAGGCACCCGCCGACCTCGGCTGACCGCGCTCGTGCTCACCGGCTTCCGGCCTCGGGCGCACGGTGCTGGCCCGGCGGTGAGCCCGCAGGTGCGGTGCGGTCCACCGTGCGGCGTGCGTGCAGCGTCAGCGCCGCGGCCACGGCCGTGAGCACCATGCCGGCCAGTGCCGCCATGGTGACCCCGTCGGTGTAGGCGGCGAGCGCCGTGTCCCGCAGTGTCGTGGCGAGGGGTTCCGCCGCCCGCGCCGCGACGGCCAGGGCCGCGGTCACCGTTTCCGTCGCGGCGGGGTCCGCGTCGGCGACGCCCGCCATGCCCGCGCCGTAGACGGCGCTGGAGATCGCGCCGAACACGGCGATCCCCAGCGCACCACCGAACTCGGTGCTCGTTTCGGAGATACCCGACGCCGCACCCGCGCGTTCGGCGGGCGCGGTGCCCAGGACCAGCGAGTTGGCGACCGTCGCGGTGACCCCGACCCCGAGGCTGAGGACCGTGTAGCCGCCGATGAACGCCACCACCGTCGTCTCCGGGGAGCCGAACGCGACCACGGCGAAACCCGCCGCGGCGGCGAGCAGACCCGCGGCCAGCACGGCGGCGGGGCGAACGCGGGCGCCGAGCCAGGCCGCGACGCCCGCACCCGTGAGGCTGCCGGCGAAGGTCGGCAACGCCCACAGCGCCGACTGCAGCGCGGACAGCCCGTGTACGGCCTGCAGGAACGTGAACGCCAGCGCGCCGAGCCCGACGGTGGCCATCGAGACGACGGTGTTCGCGCCGATCGCGACCGAGAACGCGGGCAGCCGGAAGAGCGCCACATCGACGAGCGCGTGCGGGATTCGCCGTTGCCGGACCACGAAGGCCGCCAGCCCGGCGACACCGGCGAGTGCCGCGACGGCACCGGTGGCGTCGAGACCGTGCCCGGCGGTGTGCTTCAACGCGAAGACCAGCCCCGGGACGCCCACGAGCGAGAGCGCGGCACCCGCCAGATCGAACCGAGTGTGCTCGGCGCCCCTCGACTCGGCGATCAAGACCGGCCCGGCCGTGACGAGCAGGATCATCACCGGGACGTTGATGAGGAAGACCGAACCCCACCAGAAGTGCTCGAGCAGCAGGCCACCGATGATCGGACCCGCCACGGCCCCGCCCGAGAACGCCGCCGTCCAGGCGCCGATCGCGATCCGGCGCTGATCGTCGGCGGCGAACATGCCCCGGATCAGCGACAGCGTGGACGGAGCCAGGGTGGCGCCGCCGATCGCCAGCAGCGCCCGGCCGGCGATGAGCAGTTCCGCGGTGGGCGCGTAGGCCAGCAGCAGGGACGCCGCTCCGAACAGCACGGCTCCGGCCAAGAGCAAACGTTTGCGGCCGATCCGGTCACCCAGGCTGCCCATCGTGATGAGCAGGCCCGCGATGACGAAGCCGTAGATGTCCATCGCCCAGAGCCACTGTTCCGCCGTCGGCCGCAGGGCCTCGGTGATCTCGGGTGCTGCCACGAACAACACCGAGATGTCCATCGCCGTCAGCAACGCGGGCAGGAGCAGGATCGCCAGCCCGAACCAGGTGCGAGCGGTTGCCCGGGATGCGGCCACCATGGTGCGAATCGTACGTACGTACAAACCAGCGTCAAGACGTACGTTCGTCAAAATGCTAGGGTCGCCGCCATGAGCCAACGCGAGGATCTGCTGGCGGGGGCGCGACAGTGCCTCGTCGAGAAGGGGTACTACCGCACGACGGCGCGGGACATCGCAGCGGCGTCCGGGGCTCATCTCGCGTCGATCGGGTATCACTTCGGCTCGAAGGACGCCCTGATGAACCTGGCCGCGCTGCAGGCGCAGGACGAGTGGGGCGACGTGGTCGCGGCGGCCGTCCGGGCGAGTGCGCACGCGAGCCCGTCGGACCGGTTGCGGGTGTGCCTGGAACAGCTCATCACGTCGCTGCCACGTCACCGACAGCTGATCGTGGCCAGCGTGCAGGCCTACGCGCAGGCCGAATTCGCCGACGACATCCGGCAGGCCCTCCTCGACGCGGGCGGGCAGGCGAAGGTGGAGTTCGCCGCCGTGCTGCTCGACCGGGAGGCGGACGAGATCGACGACAAGACGGCCGACACTGTCGGCACGATGGCGTACTCGATGGTCATCGGTCTGGCCGTGCAGTCCTTGCTCGCGCCCGCGACACTGCCGACCGGCGAGCAGGCCGTCGCCGCACTGCGCGCACTCGTGGCCGAGCGCGACGATTAGCCGGTCCTCAGTGGACTGCCTTTGTCCACTGAGGATCAGTAAGTCGAGCGTGCGTGGCCGGTGAGCGCAGCGGCGACCACGTCCTGTGTTGCGGCGGTGGTCGAGGCGGAGAAGACTGCGGCGAATGGCGATGTCCACCCGCACCGCGCTCGGCTCCGCGGCCGTGTCGGCGCTGACCGTGCTCGGGTTGGTCACACCCGCCCAGGCCCGCCGGGTCGACGCCAGGCCGGACACCGCGGAGCTGGGCAGGGAGCTGCGCAAGCTGGAATGGCGCAGCGGAGGCGTCGTCAGCATGTCCCGGATCGGCGAATCCAACCAGGGCAGGCCGGTGTGGGGCGCGCGGGTGGGGCACGGTCCGGTCCGCATCCTGTACATCACTCAGCAGCACGGGAACGAGCCGCTCGGCACGCCCGCCGCGCTGCGGTTCCTCGCGGCGACCGGCGTCGGGCGGACGGCGGCGCAGCGGTGGCTGCGCTCCCGGGTGACCGTGGACGTCGTAGTGCGGGCGAACCCGGACGGCCACGAGCACGACTGGCGCTACAACCACGATCCGTCCGCCCGGCCCGGGCACGGCAAGCCCCGTAAGGGCTACGACCTCAACCGGTATCACGACCCGCACATCCCGCCCGCCGACAACCCCGCCACGGAGGCCGGCCTCATCCAGCGACACTACGCCGGGTTCCGCCCGGAGATCGTGGTCGACTACCACATGCAGGGCCGGTACGTGCTCGGTGACGGCCGGGAGATCACGGCCTCGCTGATGTGGCCCACCACCCCGGGCGTCACGCCGTCCGCCGGCGCGTTCGCCCGGCAGATCGCGGTGGTGGCGCAGCGTGCGATGACGGCCGCGGGTGGCACCGTGACGCAGTTTCCCGGCGGGGAGTACCGGGGCATCGCGCGCAATGCCTACGGCCTGTGCGGCAGCGGCAGCGTGCTCGTCGAACTGAGCGATCTGGGCGCCGAGCACGAGCGCGCACAGATCGACTCCGCACTGCGGGCCATGCTGGCCGTCGCGTGGAGCGCCGCCGACGGATCGGTCGAGCGGGTCGATCCGGGAGCGGCCGAGCGCCTCCCGCCCCGCGGTGAGCCGTTGCCGGACACGGACACCACCGAGCGGGCGGCGGACTGAGACCGGCGCCGGCGTCGGGGCGGGCACCGAGTGCGGGCGCCGGTGGCGGGCGTGCCCGGCTTACCGGCGCCGGTGCGCCGGGCCGCTCACGCGGGCGGCAGGGTCGCGATCGCCGCCTTCGCCACCGGAATCGCCTTCTCGCAGGGGTGTCCCGGCACGTCTCCCATGTACTGCAGACGCACGGCCTCGCCTCGCCGGTCGGTCATCGGCCGCTGCATCCACGTCACCGCACACGACGTCTCACTCACGAGCCGGGAGTAGCCGCGGACGCCGTCCAGGTCGACGGGGCCGTAGCCCTCGTCCGGGTACGCGCCCGGGAAGACGTAGTCCACCGACAGGCGCACGGTTCCGCCGGTGGTGGACCACACGCAGGTGTGCAGCCGTTCCACGGTCTTGTCCTGCACGGCGCCGACGGCGTCGTTCATCGTGCGATCGTCCACAAGGGAGCACGGGTCGACCCGGATCGCGCTGTGGTCGGGAAGGTTTCGCGTGCCCGCTCCGGCGCGCAGCCGCTCGACGTACGCCGTCAGCAGGGCTTCCGCGTTCTCGCACGGCTCGCCGGACGGACCCGCGTGGTCGTCGACCGACAGAGCCAGCTGCGGGTCGTCCGGCAGACTCACCGACAGCGTGCAGCCGCTCAGCGTGGACACGAGCACCGGAAGCCCGGCGATCTCGTCGCCGGACTCGGTGGCGCCGTCGTCGGCACGGTCGCCGAGGGCCACCTCGAGCCGGTCGCCGTCCTCGTTCTCGTAGTGGCAGGAGTGCACGCCGAATCCGTCGCGATTCGGTTCGAGGAGCCCGAGCCCGCGCACTCGCTCGTCGCCGAGGACCTCGCACGGGTCCACCATGCGTAGCCGGTCGGCGCTGAGGGTCTCCGCGATCGGGGCCAGGCGCGGCGGCTCCGGTTGCGCGCCCGCGGACGGTTCGTCGCCACCCCGGGTCAGGGCGATGATCGTCCCCGCGGCCACGACGGCCACGGCTCCCAGCGCCGCTGCGACCGCGAGCCCCCGGCGGGCCCGGCGTGGCTCGGCCGGCGGGATGGGCACCGGCCAGGACAGCGCTGCCCGGACCTCCGCTTCCTGCCGGGCGATCAGGGTCTCCACGGCGGGCGGCCAGGGCGACAGGCCCGGCGGCACCGGGCCGAGGAAGTCCAGCAGTTGAGCGGGTGTCGGGCGCTGCGCGGGGTCCTTGGCGAGGCACGGTTCGGCGATCTGCCGGACCTCGGCCGGCACCCCGCTCAGCTCCGGTGAGGCGTGGACGACGTTGTACAACGTCTGCGCGGCCGTCGTCCCGGTGAACGGGCCCCGGCCGGTCGCCGCCATCACCAGCACCGCGCCCAGCGAGAACATGTCGCTCGCGGGCGTCAGCTGCGCGCTCGCGGCCTGCTCCGGGGACATGAACGCGGGCGAGCCGATGATCGCGCCCGTGCCGGTGAGCTCGGAGCCCTCCGCGGCGCGGGCGATCCCGAAGTCGATCACCCGCGGCCCGTCCCGGGTGAGCAGGACATTGCCCGGCTTGAGATCCCGGTGGATCAGCTGTGCCCGGTGTACCTCCGCCAATGCCGCCGCGAGCCCGACGGCCAGCCGGTGCAGCGCCGGCAGGGGCAGCGGACCAGCAGCGTCGACGGCCTCCCGCAACGACGGACCGGCGACGTACACCGAGGCGAGCCAGGGAGCGTCGGCCTCGGGATCGGCGTCCATGACCGCCGCGGTGTAGGCACCGGACACCCGGCGCGAGGCGTCGACCTCGTGCGCGAACCGGGCGCGGAACCCGGCGTCGTGGGCGAACCCGGGGTGGATCTGCTTGACGGCGGCGAGGCGGCCGTCCGGCGCGACGGCCAGGAACACCCGCCCCATGCCGCCCTCGCCGAGCAGCGCCAGCGGGCGGTACTGCCCGATCGGACCGGCCTCGTCCGGACGCAGTGGCCTCATGCGCGTGGCAGCCCCTCCAGGACGACCCGGGCGAGCTCCCGGGTCCGCCCGCACGTCTGTCCGACCGGCAGGCGCGTCGCGGTCGCCCGATAGCGGATCCGCACGACCTGGGAGGCCTTGTCCGTGTCCGGCGCATGCGACCAGGTGATCTCACAGGCCGGGCTCGCGACCTGGGGTTCGGCCTGCTCTTGAACCGTCCTGCCGCCGAGGTCGACGGCTCTGTAGGTGCCGGGCAGCCGCTCCGGCGGGGTGGACAGCTCCAGGGTCACGGACACCGTGCCGTCGACGTGCAGGTCGCACTGGTGGAGCCCGTACGGCTCGGCGCCGGCGAACCGGTCGAAGATCGCCCGGCCGCGCGAGGCGGGCACGAGCGAGCACGGGTCCACTGTGGCCAGTGTGGATCGCGGACCCTGCCAACGGCCCTCACCGGATCGGATCGCGGCCAGGGCGTCGGTGAGCAGGGTCGTCGCGGTACCGCACGCGTCCGGGTCCTCGACGTTTCCGACCCCGGGCCCCACCGTCACCCCGATGCCACTCGTCGGCTGAGCCGGAATGAGCGCGGCCACCTCACAGCGGCCCGGATCGTCGGACCGCTCGACGACCGCGGGTAGCCCGGCGACGTCCTCGGCGGGCACGCCGTCGGGGGGCAGCTGGTCGCCGATCGACAATTCGATCCACTGGCCGTCCGGTGTCTGGTACGTGCAGTGGAAGAAGTGCACGGCAATGGCCACCGTGAGCTCGCCCCCGAGCACGCGGCACGGGTCGAGCTCGCGCAGCCGATCGGGGGAGAGGGGATCGGGCGGCGTGGAGCTGTTCGCCGAGGTCGTCGGTGTGGTGGTCACCGGCAGCGCTGTGCCCGGCTGCGGTTCGGTGACGCCGATCAGCGCGGTCGCCACCACCGCACCGGCGAGCGCGGTTACGCCGAGCGCGGCGAGCACGGGCCGGCGCGACCTCCCGGTGAGCTCGGCCGCCGGTGCGGATCGTGCCTCGGCCTCCTTCGCGGTGATCAGCTCGGGTACCGGCGCCGGCCACGGCATCGCCGCCGGCGGTACCGGCCCGATCAGCTCGCGCAGCTGCGCCGGCGTGGGCCGCTGCACGGGATCCTTGGCCAGGCACGGCTCCACGAAATGCCGCACCTCGGCGGGCACCCCGCTGAGATCCGGTTCGCCGTGCACGACGTTGTAGAGCGTCTGCGGCGTCGACGCCCCGGCGAACGGGCTCCGCCCGGTGGCGGCCATGACCAGCAGCGCGCCCAGCGAGAACACGTCGCTCGCGGACGTGAGCGGCCCGCCCTCGGCCTGCTCCGGCGACATGAACCCGGGCGAGCCGATCACCGAGCCCGTGTGCGTCAGCTCCGAGCCGCCCTCCACCGCGCGGGCGATGCCGAAATCGATCACCCGCGGTCCGTCGGCGACCAGGAGCACGTTGCTCGGCTTCAGGTCACGGTGCACGAGCCCGGCCCGGTGGATGTCGGCCAGCGCGGAGACCAGCCCCGCCGCGAGGTGCCGCAGCGACGTCACCGGAAGCGGTCCCGCGGCGTCGACGGCCTCCCGCAACGACGGCCCCGGCACGTACACCGACGCCAGCCACGGTTCGGCAGCGTCCGGGTCGGCGTCCATGACCGCCGCGGTGTAGGCGCCCGAGACGCGGCGCGACGTCTCCACCTCACGCCGGAAGCGCTCCCGGAACCCCCGGTCGTGGGCGAACGCGGGATGGATGCGCTTGACGGCCGCCAGCCGCCCGTCCGGTGACACGGCCAGCAGCACGCGGCCCATGCCACCCTCGCCGAGCACGCCCAGCAGGCGGTAGCGGCCCGCGTACCGTGGCTCACCGGCGCCGAGGGGCTGCACGGCCTACCGGTTGACGCCGATGGCCTTGCGCACCGAGGACAGCACCCGCGAGGCGCGCTCACGGGCCTTCTGGGCCCCCTCGTCGAGCACCACGTCGAGGTCGCTGCCCGGCTTCATGAGCTCGTCGTAGCGCTCGCGCATCGGCCCCAGCTCGGTCAGCAGAACCTCGAACAGCACGTTCTTCAGCTCGCCCCAGCCCATGCCGCCGGCTTCGAGGCGCTTGCGCGTGTCGGCGACGACGTCGGCCGACGAGGGCGGCGCGAACTGCTCCAGGATCTGGAACACCGGCGAGCTGTCCGGGTCCTTCGGCGCCTCCACCGGCGTGCTGTCGGTGGGGATTCGCCGCACGAGCTTCTTCAGCTGGTTCTCGGGCAGGAAGAGCGGGATCGTGTTGTCGTACGACTTGCTCATCTTGCGCCCGTCGAGGCCCGGCAGCGTGTTGCCGTTCCCGGACTCGGGGATGATCGCCTTCGGTATCTTGAAGGAGTACGAGTCGCCGTAGACGTGGTTGAAACTGCCCGCGATGTCGGCGGCGTACTCGACATGCTGCACCTGGTCCTTGCCGACCGGCACGACGTCGGACTCCATGATCAGGATGTCCACCGCCATCAGGATCGGGTAGTTGTACAGCCCCATGTTGACGCCGGCATCCGGGTCCTCACCGGCCTCGACGTTGCGGTCCCTGGCCGCCTTGTAGGCGTGCGCCCGGTTCATCAGGCCCTTGCCGGTCATGCACGAGAGCACCCAGTTGAGCTCGAAGATCTCCGGTACGTCCGACTGCACGTAGAACGTCGTGCGCCGGGGGTCGAGACCCGCGGCGAGCCACGAGGCGGCCACCGAGCGGGTGTAGTGCCGCAGTTCCTCCGGGTCGCGCACGGAGGTCAGCGCGTGGTAATCGGCGATGAAGTAGAGCGAGTCGTACTCCTCAGCCAGTTGCAGCGCCGGCCGGATCGCGCCGATCAGGTTGCCCAGATGGGGCTCGCCGGTCGGTTTGATGCCGGTCAAGGAGACCTTCGCTACGGGCTGTGACATACCTGCCATCCTACTGACCTGGGACGCCGCGACGGCTCGCGCCCACCCGTCGCCCGGCGCCGCTACGTTCGTCGCATGAGCGCGCACATGACGCCCGACGAGTTCCGCAGGCACGGCAGACAGGTCGTCGACTGGATCGCGGACTACCTCGAGAGCCTGGAGTCGCGGCCGGTCCGGTCGCAGGTCCGGCCCGGCGAGGTGCGCGCCGCGCTGCCGTCCGCGCCACCCGAGCGGGGCGAGCCGTACGAGCAGGTGCTGGCCGACCTGGATCGCGTCCTCCTGCCGGGCATCACCCACTGGCAGCACCCGAGCTTCTTCGCCTACTTCCCGGCCAACGCGAGCGGCCCGGCGATCCTCGGCGACCTGCTCTCGTCCGGCCTCGGCGTGCAGGGCATGTTGTGGGCGACCAGCCCGGCCTGCACCGAGCTGGAGACCGTGGTCGTCGACTGGCTCGCCCGGCTGCTCGACCTGCCCGCGGCGTTGCGCACCGATTCGGCGGGCGGCGGCGTCATCCAGGACACGGCCTCGAGCGCGAGCCTGGTGGCCCTGCTGGCGGCGGGCAGCCGCGCGGGTGGCGAGCTCGCCCGGCGCACGGTCTACACGTCGTCGCAAACGCATTCGTCGCTGGAGAAGGCGTGCCGCATCGCCGGCATCGCGCCCGGGAACCTGCGCGTCGTGGACGTCGACCCGCGGACGCTCGCGCTCGACCCGGAGCACCTGCGCTCGCTCGTCTCGGCCGACGTCGCGCAGGGTGCCGTCCCGACGCTGGTGTGCGCGACCATCGGCACGACGGGCACCACGGCCATCGACCCGGTGCGCCGCATCGGCGAGATCTGCCGCGAGCACGGCGGCTGGCTGCACGTCGACGCCGCCTACGCCGGCGTTTCCGCGGTCTGCCCGGAGCTGCGGTGGATCAACGACGGCGTCGCCGACTACGCCGACTCCTACGTCACCAACCCGCACAAGTGGCTGCTGACCAACTTCGACTGCTCCGTGCTGTGGCTGCGCGATCGCCGGCCGATGATCGAGGCGCTGTCGATCCTGCCCGAGTACCTGCGCAACGCCGCCACACTCTCCGGCCAGGTCATCGACTACCGGGACTGGCAGATCCCGCTGGGCCGCCGGTTCCGGGCGCTCAAGCTGTGGTCGGTGATCCGCTGGTACGGCGCCGAGGGTCTGCGGGAGCACATTCGCGGGCACATCCGGCTGGCCGACGAGTTCGCCGGGCTCGTGGCGGCGGACGAGGAGTTCGTGCTGTGGGAGCACCATCCGTTCGGCCTCGTGTGCTTCCGGCCCCGGTGGCCCGGTCTGCCCATCCAGGACGCGAACGAGGCGACGATCGCGTTGCTGGAGCGGCTCAACGACTCCGGGGAGCTGTACCTGAGCCACACCAAGGACACCGAGCACGTGCTGCTGCGCCTGGCCGTGGGCGCGCCGTCCACCGGGCGGGAGCACGTGCACGCGGCCTGGCGGGTCATTCGCGACACCTACGCCGCGATGGCGTAGCCGACGTGACCGGACGAACGCCGTGTTGCCGCCGGGAGTGGCTCGCCGACGCGGACGAACCCGCGCGGCAGCGGGAGCACCGGAGCACGATCACGGCTGCGGTGCCGGAGGGCTCGGGCCGAGGTATGCCTCCAGCGTGACGGTCAGGGCCGCGTCCACCCGACCACGGTCGAGGGCGTCGGGCAGCCCGCCCCACAGCCACAGCGTCGCCAGGCCGTGCAGTGCCGCCCACAGCGAGGCCGTCAGCACCGTCGGGTCGGCGTCGCTGCGCCAGCCGTCGGCCTGCGCCTCGCGGACGAGCCGGCTGAAATCGTCGAACACCGCCGTGTTGGTGCTCGCCAGCTCGGGCTCGTCCGCGTCGACGAGATCGCGGCGGAACATCAGCTCGAACATCGCCGGGTTGGCGAGCGCGAACTCGATGTAGGCGCGACACATGGCGAACAGCCGCTCCCGAGGGGACCCGGTCGCCAGGTCCTCGCCCCGCCTGCGGAGCTCGGCGAAACCCGTGGTGGCGACCGCGGACAGCAGCTCGGTCCGGCCGGCGAAGTGGCGCAGCGGCGCGCCGTGCGACACCCCGGCCTCGCGGGCGATCCGCCGCAGCGTGACGGCCTCGACGCCCTCGTCGGTCAGCAGCGCCGTGGCACTGTCGATCAGGCGCTGCCTGGCATCGGTGACCATGTGTCTCGTTCGTCGGCCAGCACGGGTAGCAGTTCGGGCCGCTTCGGCGCATAGCCGTCGCCGGACGAACGGCCCGTCAGGTAGTTGAGCACCCGGGTGCGCGCGCTCGGCAGCACCGACTCCCACACCCACCGGGCGTGGGCGATGAAGTTCGGTTCCGCGGGCGCGCCCGGCAAGGGCTCGAGCCAGCTCTGCTCGAACGGCACCTGCAGCGTGTTCAGCATGTGCGCGGCCACCCGGCGATGGCCGTGCTCGCTCAGATGCAGCCGGTCACGGCCGAAGTACCGCAGGTCCTGTGCGGCCTCGTCCGGCCAGAGGTCGACCAGCAACGCACCGTAGGTCTCCGCCGCCTCCCGGACGGCCTCGTTGAACGCCTCGATGCGCCAGCGCATTTTGCGCACGATGGGCATCCGGGTGGAGATGTCGCTGAGGGTGAACAGAACGACGGTCGGCGCGCAGTCGGCGAGCAGCCGCACGGCCGCCCGCACGCGCTTGGCGACCACCTCCGCGCTGAACCCGCGCGTCAGCATCAGGTCGTTGCCACCGCCGAAGAGCGCCACGATGTCCGGTTCGAGGTCGATCGCGGTGGGAATCTGCTCCACGATGATCTGGTCGAGCCGGCGTCCGCGCACGCCCAGGTTCGCGTACAGCAGGTTCGGCTCGTCCTGCGCGAAGCGGGTGGCGACCAGGTCGGCCCACCCGCGGTACAGCTGCCTGCCGGGGTACGGGTCATCGATGCCTTCGGTGCAGCTGTCCCCGAGTGCGACGAAGCGTTGGAATCCCATTCAACTCTCCGACATCCGCTGTTCAACTCGTAGCGCACTGTGTACCAAAGGGCTGTAGACGCTGTCTACGTCTGTGTGACGATCGTGATCGTCGGCCGAAAACCCGGTAACGCCAACGGATTCGAAGGTTCGGGCAGGTCGCGGCGAGGTTGCGTGGCCCGGGCCACCGGCGGCGGCCCGGGCCACCTGCCGTCACTTCCCGCGCAGCACCGGCAGCAGCGCCTTGAGCACGTCCGGGTCCTCGATGGTCGAGGGCACCGGCTCGTCGCGGCCGTCGGCGAGACCGCGCATCGTCTTGCGCAGGATCTTGCCCGAGCGCGTCTTCGGCAGCGCCTCCACCACCGACACGTCGCGGAACGCCGCCACCGGACCGATCTCGTCGCGCACCGCCTTCACCAGCTCCTCGCGCAGCTGGTCCTCCGTGATGTCGACGCCCGACTTGAGCACCACGAAGCCGCGCGGCAGCTGGCCCTTGAGCGCGTCCTTGACGCCGATCACCGCGCATTCGGCCACGGCGGGATGCGCGGCGATGACGGCTTCCATCGACCCGGTCGACAGCCGGTGCCCGGCGACGTTGATGACGTCGTCGGTGCGGCCCATGACGAAGAGGTAGCCGTCCTCGTCGCGGTAGCCGGAGTCGCCGGTGAGGTAGTGGCCCTCGTAGCGCGACAGGTAGGCGTCGACGAACCGGTCGTCGTCGCCCCAGAGCGTGGGCAGCGCGCCGGGCGGCAGCGGCAGCTTGATCGTGATCGCGCCCTCCTGCCCCGCGGGCAGGTCCTCGCCCTGCTGGTCGAGGACACGCACGTCCCATCCGGGCACCGGCATGGTCGCCGAGCCGGGCTTGACCGGCATCGGCTCCAGCCCGCGCAGGTTCGCCGCGATGGGCCAGCCCGTCTCGGTCTGCCACCAGTGGTCGATCACCGGGACGCCGAGCTTGTCGTGCGCCCAGTGGTAGGTCTCCGGGTCCAGCCGCTCACCCGCCATGAACAACGTGCCGAACCTCGACAGGTCGTACTTGGCGAGTTCCTTGGCGTCCGGGTCGACGCGCTTGACGGCCCGCAGCGCGGTCGGCGCCGTGAACAGCGCCTTGACGCCGTACTCGGAGATGACCCGCCAGAACGCGCCCGCGTCGGGCGTGCCGACCGGCTTGCCCTCGTACAGCACGGTCGTGGCGCCGATCAGCAGCGGCGCGTAGACGATGTAGGAGTGGCCGACGACCCACCCCACGTCGGAGGCCGTCCACCAGACGTCCCCGGGCTTGATGTCGTAGATGGCGCCCATGGACCAGGTCAGCGCCACGGCGTGGCCACCGCAGTCGCGCACCACGCCTTTCGGCTTGCCGGTGGTGCCCGACGTGTAGAGCACGTACAGCGGATCGGTGGCGGCCACCGGAACCGGGTCGGCCGGGGAGGCCTGCGCCATCAGCTCGGCCCAGTCCACGTCGAGGTTGGTGAGCTCGCACCGGTGGGCGTCGCGCTGCAGCACCACCACCCGGTCGGGCTGGTGCGCGGTGGCCTTGAGCGCTTCCTCGACGATCGGCTTGTACTCCACGATCCGCGTCGGCTCGATGCCGCACGACGCCGCGACGATGACCTTCGGCTTGGCGTCCTCGATGCGCGCCGCCAGCTCCTTCGGCGCGAACCCGCCGAACACCACGGAGTGCACGGCGCCGATCCGGGCGCAGCCGAGCATCGCGACGACGGCCTCCGGCACCATCGGCATGTAGATGATCACCCGGTCGCCCTTGCCGACCCCGAGCGAGGTGAGCGCGCCCGCGAACCTGGCGACCTCGTCGCGCAGCTCCCGGTAGGTGTAGGAGCGCTTGGACTGGGTCACCGGCGAGTCCCACAGCAGCGCGGGCGTGTCGCCGCGGCCCTGCTCGATGTGGCGGTCGAGCGCGTTGTAGGCCGTGTTCAGTTCGCCGTCGGGGAACCAGCGGTAGAACGGTGCTCGTGAGGAGTCCAGCGCCCGCGTCGGTTCGCGGGTCCAGCTGACGGCCTGCGCCGCCTCCAGCCAGAAGCCCTCGGGGTCGTCAAGGCTGCGCCGGTAGGTGTCGGCATAGGCGCCCATCCTGCCTCCCTGAAGTGTCGTGCGGGGCGGACCCCGCACCGTGGGCGGCAACGCTGCCGCCGCCCGCTCCGCGTCGAGTTCGTGCCTGGAACCGTAGAGCTTCCCGGTCCGGCGCACCAGGTGAACCCGACCCGCACCGGATGCGTCAACGGGGAGGGCAATCGACATACTGTGAGCGGACACGTGCACGGAACGCGGCGAAGGAGCGAGGGGTGGAATCGATCGCTAGCTCGTTGCTCTCGCTGGCGTACCAGATCTTCCAGCCGGGGTTCTGCCCAGGCGACTGGGTGTGGGCGACGAGCATGGCAGGCGCGCTGATCGGGCTCTGGCCGGTGTTCGGTGCCTTCGCGGTCGCGGTCGTGCGCAAGTTCACGGGCAACCGCTATCACGGGGCTTCGCTCATCGCCATCGCGGCGATCGGCGTGATCTGCGTGCTGGTGATGCCGTGGCTGCTCGCGACGGGTGTCTCGAGCATCTACCGGGCGGTGTTCGCGGGCGGCACCGGCGGCCTGTCGCCGACGGAGGTGGCCAACCTCGGCCAGGAGTACTGCTTCGTCGGCGTGCAGAGCGAGTACCTGGGCGGCGGTCAGAACATCTACGAGACGCTGTTCTACCCGTCCGACAGCGTGCTGGCCTACGGCTACTACCTCGGCGCGCTGGTCGGGCTGCCGATCCTGACGCTGCTGGCCGTGATGCTGCTCGGCCGCGTGGCGCTGCGCCGCGGGCCGAAGTGGCCCGGCCGGCTGCTGTGGATCCCGTTCGTGGCGTTCGTGCTGCTGAGCGCCGGCGTCGAGGCGAACACCGCCGTGCACCTGTGGCTGGGCTTCCTGCCCGCCACCATCCTCGGGGTGATCCCGGTCGCGCTCGTGGGGCCGCCGAGCTGGTCGGTGATCCAGCGCTCGGACCGGCCACCGGAGCCGCGCCGCGCGCCCCGGCCGGCGCAGCCGCCGCCGTACGTGCCGCCTGCCGAGGAGGAGAAGCCTGCTCCGCCGCCACCCGCGGCCAAGGAGTACCCGCCGACCGCGGTGGCCCCATCCCAGGAGGCCGCGGGGGCGCTGGCCGCGGTGCCCGGTCCGGTGCCCACCCCGCCCGGATCGGCTCAGGCAGGTGGTGGCCGGTTCAAGCGCATCCGCAGGCTCGGCCACGGCGGGTTCGGCACGGTGTGGGAGGCCCAGGACACCCAGCTCGGGCGCACCGTCGCGTTGAAGATCGCGCACGCGCCCGACCGCGACACCGAGGAGCGGATGCAGCGCGAGGCCCGTGCGCTCGCGATGCTCAACCACCCGAACTGCGTGCGCGTGTACGACCTGGTGGAGGAACCGGACGGCCTCGCGCTCGTCATGGAGTACCTGCACGGGCAGTCGCTCGCCAACGCGGTCGACACGGGCGGTCCGCTCGACGACGTCTCCGCGGGCAGGCTGTGGGCGACTCTGGCGAGTGCCCTGTCCGCCGCGCACGCCCAGGGTGTGCTGCACCGCGACATGAAGCCGTCGAACGTGATCGTCGACCCGGAGGGGTTGCCGCACCTGATCGACTTCGGCATCGCGCGCAGCAAGGGCGACGCCAAGCTGACGGCGACAGGCATGATGATCGGCACCCCGGACTACACGGCACCGGAGACGGCGGCCGGCCAGCCGGCCAGCCCGGCCTCCGACGCGTGGCAGCTCGCCGCGACGGTGAGCTTCGCCCTGTCCGGCTACCCGCCGCGGGGCACCCGGGAGACGCCGATGGCGGCGCTGATGGCCGCCGCCCGGGCCGAGCCGCCGAGCAGGCTGCCCAGGCAGAGCGTCCACGCGCGGCTGCTCATGGCATCGCTCGACCCGCAGCCGCGGAACCGGCCGACGCTGGCCGCCGTGCAGCGGGAGGTCGAGGGCTGGCTGGCGCGGGTGGGCAAGTCGGCCGACGGCCCGGTGGCGAAGGTGGTCCCGCGCCTCCAGTGACGGGGTGGTGTCCCGGGCGTGGCTCGGCGTCCGGCCGGGCGGGGCGCGCGCCGTGCGGTGATCCGGGGGCGCTGAGGTGGCGCTTGCGAACCCGGTCGGTCCCCGCGAGGCACGCTCAGGCGGTAGCGGTGGTCAGCGCCAGGACGGCAGCCACAGCTCCGCCTGCCAGCGCTCCGGGGTGATGGAGTCGCCGTTGAGGATCGGCCAGAGCCACACGAAGTTGGCCACGACCAGCCCCGTGTAGAGGGCCACCGCGAGCAGTCCGGTGCCGCGGCGTTCGAAGCCGTCGCGCGCTCTGCCGAGCAGGTGGCCCAGCACGAGCGTGATGCCGAGGACCAGGAACGGCGCCATCGGCGTGGCGTAGAAGAAGTACATCTGCCGGTCGAGGTTGACGAACCACGGCAGCAGGCCCGCGAAGTAGCCGACGAGGACGGCGGCGTAGCGCCAGTCCGACCGGAACACCGTCCGCCACAGAGCCCACACCAGCACCGGCAACGCCAGCCACCACATGGCTGGCGTGCCGATGAGCATGGTCGCACGCACACAGTCGTTCTGCCCACAGCCGGCGGCGCCGTCACCGGAGGCGTAGTAGTAGAGCATCGGCCGCAGGCCCATCGGCCACGTCCAGGGCTTGGACTCCCATGGGTGCGGGTCGCCCGTCGGCGTGGCCAGGCTGCTGTGGAAGTCCAGGACGTTGAACGTGTACGAGACGAGGGAGCGCAGCGCGGCGGGCACGAAGCCGAACGGCCCGCCCTCCTCGCCGTGGATCTCCACGTAGTGCCGGTCGGTCGCCGTCTCGCTCGCGAACCACGCCCACCAGCTGCTCAGGTAGGTGAGCACCGAGATCACGCCGATGCCCCACAGCGCGGGCGCGAGGTCGCGGCGCAGCGCGCCCACCCACGGCCGCGGCACGCCCGCCGCACGGCGCGCCGCGATGTCGAAGACGAGCGTCAGCAGACCGAATGCCAGCACCCAGTACATGCCGGACCACTTGACGGCCGTCGCCAGGCCCAGCAGCACACCGGCACCGAACCGCCACCAGCGGAACCCGAGCTTCGGCCCGTACGGCGACTCGTCCGCCCAGCCTTCCCGCACGGCGACGGCCATGCGCTCCCGCACCTGGTCGCGGTCGAGCAGCACGCAGCCGAACGCGGCGAGCACGAAGACGGCCAGGAAGATGTCGAGCATCCCCATCCGCGACTGGAGGTGCAGCACGCCGTCGCAGATGACGAGGATGCCCGCGACCGCGCCGAGCAGCGTGGAGCGCGTGAGCCTGCGCGCGATGCGGATGGTCAGCAGGATCACGATGGTGCCCGCGATCGCGGCGCTGAACCGCCAGCCCCAGCCGTTGTAGCCGAAGAGCCACTCTCCGATGGCGATGAGTTGCTTGGCCAGCGGTGGGTGGACGACGAGTTCGTAGCCGTAGTTGTCCTCGTAACCGCCGTTGCGCAGCATCTGCCACGCCTGGGGCACGTAGTGCTTCTCGTCGAAGACCGGGGTGCCCTTGTCCGTGGGGAACCCGAGGTCCTGCAGCCGCACCACGCCGCCGATGACGGTGAGCACGATCGTCACCCACAGCGCTCGGATGCGGTCGCCGGGCATCGGCTTGCCGAGCAGCGTGGCCTCGCGGTCACCCGGCGGCCGCCGGGCCGGACCGTTTCCGGGGCCCACGTCGCGGCCGAGCGAGCGGGTGAGGAGTGCGGTCACGGGGCCCGATCCTACGGGCGGTCAGGTGAACTCGATGTCCACCACCCGGCGAGCCTGTCGGCGGTCACCGGGACGCTCCGCTCAGGGAGGCGGCCCTGCGCCCTCGGGAGTGTGCTCGCGTTCCGGTCCCGGGCTGTGGGCAGGCCGGTGCGGTCGCCGGCCGGGCGAGGCGCTTCGCCCGTGCTGCGGCACGTCATGGCCGGTGGCCTGGCAGCACGGTTTCGCCAGCTCGTGCGCGTTAGGACTGGTAGGTGTGGCCGGTGGGTGTGGTGATGTTCAGCGTCCCCGGTGTCGGTGAGGTGGAATCGCCAGCCGGGGGTGTGTTTGGTGCGGTGGTGGCGTCGGCAGAGTCCGATGAGGTTGTCGGTGTTGGTGTCGCCGGAACGCTGGCGGGGGATGACGTGGTCGAGATCGACAAAGTGCGCCGGGCGGTGGCAGGTGGGGAACCGGCATTCGCGGTCGCGGATTGTGACGTGGTCGGCGGTGACGGCGGGCGGGCGGTAGCGGGTGCGGCCGACATCGACAGGCGCCCCGGTGTGGGGGTCGGTGATGATCCGTCGCCAGGTGGAGTTGGGGTCGAACGCGATCGCCCGCGCGATCGGCGCCGGGAGTGGTCCGTGCCCCGCGAGCTCGGCCGGGTTCTCGGCGAGCCCGATGAGGGTGGCGACGTCGATGTGGATGAACACCTCCGCCCGCACCGACGCCTCGCCCGACGGCCCGCTGAGAAGCAGGTCGGCGAACACGTCGGCCCGCAGCTGATCCATGGTCCGGCCGTCCCCGGCGTTGCGAAACGCCCGCGCACACCGGTCGATGCGGGCGTAGGCGGCCGAGGCCACCTCGGCAGGAAGGTCGGCGGTCAGCGTGGCCATCGCATCATCGCCGTGCCGCAACTCCACGCGCCGTTCCCGCCGCCGTGCCTCGGCCGTGTCATGACAACTGTGTAAGCCGCGGATGGACCAAGATCAGCTTGTCCGACGCGATCCAGAAAGGATCCATCTGTGACCGAGAACACACCTACTCAGGCTGGGGATTCCGCGGCCGGTAAGGCGCTCGCCGGCGCGTTGTCATCGGAGGCCCTTGATGCTTTGGTGAAAGACGCCTACGCCAATGGCGGCGCGTTGGGTGCCCAGGAATTGCTGAATCGCATGACCAAGGCCGTGCTGGAGCGCTCGCTGGAAACCGAGATGACACATCACCTCGGCTACGAGAAAGGCGACCCGGCCGGCGCCGGGAGTGGTAATTCACGCAATGGCAAGTCGACGAAAACGGTGTCCACGACGAACGGCCCGATCGAGGTCGCAGTGCCGCGGGATCGGAATGGCTCGTTCGAGCCCGCGATCGTGCCGAAACGCGCCCGACGTCTCGGCAACATCGACGAGGCGATCCTGTCACTGTATTCACGTGGCATGACCACCCGCGATATTGAATCCCACCTGCACGAAGTATACGGCGTGAACGCGTCGCGGGAATTGATTTCCAATGTCACCGAGGTCGTGGTCGACGAGATCGCACTCTGGCAATCCCGCCCGCTGGACGAGGTGTATCCCATCCTGTACGTGGACGGGCTGCGCCTGCGGATCAAGGACAAGGGCGTGGTCACCACCAAGGTCGGCTACTTGGCCCTCGGCGTAGACGTCGAGGGCCGCAAACACGCCCTCGGGCTCTGGATCGCCGACACCGAAGCCGCGAAGTTCTGGGCCAAGGTCCTCACCGACCTACGCAACCGCGGCGTGAAAGACATCGTGATCGCCTGCTGCGACGGACTGACCGGACTGCCCGACGCGATCCGCTCGGCGTTTCCCGACACCGTGATCCAAACCTGCGTGGTACACGTGATCCGCAACGCCATGCGCTTCATCTCCTACAGCGACCGCAAAAAGGTCGCCGCCGGAATGCGCGACATCTACACCGCCCCCACACTCGAGGCCGCCGAGATCGCACTGAAGAACTTCGACAAAGAATTCGGCACCCAATACCCCGCCGCCGTCCAGGTATGGCAACACGCCTGGAACGATTTCACCCCGTTCCTCGACTACCCACCCGAACTACGCCGGGTCATCTACACCACAAACCTCATCGAGAACATCAACTTCCAACTCCGCAAACTCACCAAGAACCGCGGACATTTCGACAGCGACGCCGCCGCAACGAAACTCCTCTACCTCGGACTACGCAACATCACCAGCCACCGAGGAGGACCATCAGGAACAGGCACATGGGGCTGGAAACAAGCACTCAACACCCTCGTCACCCTCTTCCCCAACCGCATACCACTCCACTAAGATAAGAAACACATCATCCGTGGCTTACACGGAAATCATGACAGTGCCCGTGCCTCCGCCCGCGCCGCGGCACCCTCCGGATCGATCTTGTGCACGGTCCGGTTCACCATCCGCCGAATCGACGACGGATCCCGCCCGGCCATCGCCGCATCGACCTCGCGCGCCATGTCATCGGACAACACCGGGGTCGGCTCCGAGATTTTCGAGGCTTTGTACACATCGATCACGCCCCGGGACAACGCACCCAAGGTTTCCGGAAGCCGGGTCACCAAATCCCGCGCCAACCCGATTTTCATACGGGCCGCATTCTCCGAAATCGCCAATGCCAGCGCCACTTCCGACGCCACATCGGCAGCATCGTCCCGCGCCGCCGAATACTCCGCCAAAGCCCCTACCTGCAATGCCTGCAGCCGAGCGATCTCCCGCTCGAGTCGAACGACCTCATCAAGAGAACTTCCCCCCATGCCAACGATTCTACCGCGAAATACCGAATCATATGGGTGAAGCCGCAAACAACGGAACGTGACCACGAAACCCGTCCCGTGGGGAACTGCCGCTAGCGATCAGACAATGCACGGTGATGCGTGGAGCGGCGGTTTCCCACGGCGCGCCGAAAGCGTGCCTGAAACCCAACCACCCAAGCAATCACCATAACCAGGAAAAAAATAGCCCAAGCCAACCACCACAACCAGGCAAGGAATTCCCAACTCCACCCAGAAGTACGCACGCCGAGCCACCCACCACCCAACCGCAGCCACCCGCACGTCGATAGCCTCGACCCATGCCCCTCGTACTGGCCGGGACCCCACTCGGCGACTCCCGTGACGCCTCGCCCCGCCTGGTGCAAGCGCTCGCCGACGCCGACGTCATCGCCGCGGAGGACACCCGGCGCCTGCGGTCGCTGTCCACAGCGCTGGGGGTGACGCCGACAGCGCGGGTGGTGAGCTTCTACGAGGACGTCGAGACCGCCCGGCTGCCGAAGCTGCTCGACGCGGTCCGCGAGGGGGAGACGGTGCTGCTGGTCACCGACGCGGGGATGCCGAGCGTGTCGGATCCTGGGTTCCGGCTGGTGGCGGCGTGCGCGGCGGAGGACCTGCCGGTGACGTGCGTGCCGGGCCCGTCGGCGGTCACCACCGCGCTGGCGTTGTCGGGGTTGGCGCCCGACCGGTTCTGTTTCGAGGGCTTCGCGCCACGCAAGAGCGGGGAGCGCGCGAAGTGGCTGGCGGCGCTGAGCGGCGAGTCGCGGACGACCGTGTTCTTCGAGTCACCGCACCGGTTGGCCGGGACCCTCGCCGACGCGGCGCGAGCCCTCGGCGCGGAGCGGAAGGCGGCCGTCTGCCGCGAGCTGACCAAGACCTACGAGGAGGTTCGGCGCGGGACGCTCGGTGAGCTCGCCGAGTGGGCCGCGAACGGTGTGCGCGGCGAGATCACGGTGGTCCTCGCCGGGGCCCGGCCGGCTGAGGTCAGCGTGGCCGACCTCGTCGGCGAGGTCGCCGAGCGCGTCGAGCGGGGTGAACGGCTCAAGGCCGCCGCCGCCGACGTGGCCACAGCCGCGGGGGTATCGAAGAAGGAGCTGTACGACGCGGTGCTCGCCGCCCGCAAGAACGATGGTGATCACTGAGCGTGCGCGGGTATGCACCGCCGTCGGGACGCGCCGGGCGGGAGCATCCGGCGAGCGCTGGGACACGGCAGGCGGGACAGCCGCATCCGTCCGTGGACCTGCGCAGGCCCCCGAGGCCCCCGCCGGCTCCGCCCCGTCACACCGGCGGCGTTACCAGCAGCCGCTCCAGCGGAGCCACCTTGTCCAGGCACTCGGCCCACTCCGCAGCCGGGTCGGAGTCCGCGGTGATGCCGCCGCCGACACCGACGGCCACCGAACCCGCGCCCACCTCGAAGGTGCGGATCGCGACGTTCAGTTCGAGCCCCGCGACCGGCGACACCAGACCCATCGCCCCGGTGTAGACGCCACGCGGGGCCGTCTCGAGCACCGCGATCTCCTCCAGCGCCCGGATCTTCGGCGCGCCGGTGACAGAGCCGGGCGGGAACGTCGCGCGCAGCAGGTCCGTGTCGTCGCGCCCGGTCGCGAGGGCACCCTCGACGGTCGAGTCGAGATGCCACACGCCGGGTGCGGGCCGCACGGCGAGCAGCTCCGGCACGCGGACGCTGCCGACCTCGCACACGCGGCCGAGGTCGTTGCGCACGAGGTCGGTGATCATCACGTTCTCGGCGACGTCCTTCGTGGATCGCCGCAGCTCGGCCGCGCGCTGGTCGTCGGCGGGCCCTCGGCGCGGGCGCGTGCCCTTGATCGGCGTGGAGCGCACCCGTCTGCCATGCCGCGCCAGGAACAGCTCCGGCGACATCGACACCACGGCGCCCCACGTGCCGGCGAGGTATGCGGCGCGAACGGGCCGTAGTCGGCGCGTGCCCTCGGCGAACAACGCCGTCGGCGAGCCCTCGAAGGCACCCGTGAACCGCGTGCAGATGTTCGCCTGGAAGAGCTCGCCCGCCTCGATGGCGTGTATGCAGCCCTTGACGGCCCGGTGGTGCTCATCGGCAGCCGGCCTGTTCAGCACCGCCGCGCGCCATGACCCGGCAGGCACCTCGGTGCCGAGCAGGCGCGCGAACTCCTCGGCGGAGGCTGGCGGAGCGTCCTCGACGAGTGCCTCGAACCACCAGCGTCCGGCGGAGTCCTGGCGCAGCACGTGGTCGGCCCAGCCCCACGTGGCGGCGGGCAGTGCGGCGTGGCGACCGGACGGATCGGTGAGGTCGTAGGACAGGTAGCCGAACCAGCCACCGCCGACGGCGCCCGCGGGCGCATCGGGGACTGCGGGCAGGCGGGCGGGAACGGCCAGCGCGGTCTCGGCGTCCGGCATCGGCTCCAGCCGGACGGATGGAGCGAGCACGGCGCGCGAGCCAAACCAGTCGCCGGTCAGCGCGGCGGGTCCGGGGATCCCGAGTGCCCGTGCGCGCCGCTCCAGCAGCATCAGCACAGCTCCCGCCGAGTGGTCCGAGGGAAGTGCCGTCCGCAGCAGCCGCATGCCGGACATTCTCGTCCCGGCCCCCCGGCTGAGTACGCGAGCCTGTCCGTGGCCCGACGACCGCAGGCCCCGGCGTGGCTCGAGCGGCCCCAGCTGTGCGAACGCCGGGCCGAGTGACCGCTACGAGTAGAGGATGCCGCCGTCGATGAGCACCGACTGCCCGGTCATGTAGTCGGAGTCGGGCGAGGCCAGGTACGACACGAACGACGCCACGTCCCTGGGCTCCTCGACTCGGCCGAGCGCGATCGACTCCGAGTAGCGCCGCAACGCCGTGCCGCGCTCCTCGCCGGACTGCTCGGTCATCTTCTCGTCGATCAGGTCCCACATGGCCGTCCCGACGATGCCGGGGCAGTAGGCGTTCACCGTGATGCCGTGCTTGGCCCACTCCTGCGCCGCGACCTGTGTCAGGCCGCGCACGCCCCATTTGGTGACGGAGTAGCCGCCCAGCAGCTCGAAGCCCTTGTGCGCGGCGATCGAGGCCGCGCCGATGATCTTGCCGCCGGTGCCCTGCGCGATCATCTGCCGCGCCGCGGCCTGGTAGGAGTTGAAGACCCCGTAAAGGTTGACGCGCACGAGCGTGTCGAGCTCGTCCAGCGACATGTCCAGCAGCGTGCTCACCCGGGCGATGCCCGCGTTGGCGACGAACACGTCGAGCGTGCCGAACTCCTCGGCGGTGCGGCGCACGAGCGCGTCCACCTGCTCGGGGGAGGTCACATCGGCGGTGACGGCGATGGCGCGCCCGCCGGCGTCCTCGATGCCGCGCGCGGTCTTGTCGAGCTCGTCGCGCATCGACTCGAGGTCGGCCACGGCGACGGCGAGTCCGTCCCGTGCCAGCCGTTCCGCGATCGCCTGGCCGATCCCGCGGGCCGCACCGGTCACGATGGCGCTGCGCTGCCCGGAGCTCGTCATGTGACATCCCTCCTCGCGTCGGGTGGAGTCCCTGAGCTCAGCGCCTACCCGGTGCTGTGTCGCCTCACACCCCGGCGGGCCCTCCGGTGCCTGCCTACCCTCGGGGACATGACGGCTTCGGTAGTGCCCGTGCAGACCACGCGCGTGGCCCAGGTGACTGGCGCGGGGACGGCCAACCGGACCGATGAGCGGTTCGGCATCGTGGCCACCGACCTCGGCATCCTCTGGGACGCGGGCGACGGGCGCGTGCTCGTGCTGTTCGGTGACACCTACGGCGAGGGCTGGTGCGGCAACGGCGCCGGCCCCGGCACGGCGGACTGGCGGCGCAACGTGCTCGCCTACTCCACCGACACCGACCTCGCGTCGGGCCTGTCCCTGGACGGCGTCGTGGAGCGGCCCGGCGGCGGCGCCTGCCAGGTGATCCCGTCCGGCGGCGGCCGAGAGGTCACCGTCATCCCCAACGGGGCGATCGCGGTGGACGGCAACCACTACGTGCACTACATGTCCGTGCGCGAGTGGGGCGCGCCGGGCAGGTGGCGCACCAACTACGCGGGCATCGCGGTGTCTCGCGACGGCGGGCACACGTGGGACAAGCCGCGCTCGGCCCGCTGGTCCAACCGGTGGACGGGCACCAACCGGTTTCAGATCGGGGCGTTCGCCCGCGACGGCGAGCACGTGTACCTGTTCGGCACCACCAACGGCCGCTACGACGACGCCTACCTGGCGCGTGTCCTGCCGTCCGGCCTGCTCGACACGGGCGCCTACGAGTACTGGGACGGCTCGGCGTGGAGCCGCAGCGAGCGGGCGGCCGCGCCGGTGTTCACCGGCCCGGTCGGGGAGATGTCGGTGGGCTACAACGTCCACTTCGGATGCTGGCTCATGATGCATCTCGACGAGCGGCGCCGCGGGATCGTGCTCCGCACCGCTCCCGAGCTCACCGGGCCATGGACCGACGGCGACGTCGTCGTGTCCGGTGACGAGTTCCCCGCGATCTACGGTGGATTCCTGCACCCGTGGTCACTCGACGGGCCGGACCTCTACTACCTGGTCTCGCAATGGGGGCCGTACAACGTCTTCCTTACCCACACCCGGCTCGGTCACAACAGCACGTCGGCCAGCGTGAACGGGTAGACGAGCGCGTCGGCGCCGAAGCCGTTGCCCGCGCTGTGCTGGTGCAGCCCGAGTCTGCTGTGGAACCAGCCGGGCCTGCCCGGGATACCGTTGTGCCTGATCAGCCACAGCACGACGTCGCTGTCGGCCCACTTGTCGGGCCGGAAGCGGTGCTGCCAGTCGTCGAACGCGGCGTACACCAGCACGCGCCGCAGCCCGGCCTCGTTTCGGACGGCTTTGATCCACGCCTTGACGAACCGGTCGTCGACACCCTCCGCGCGGGCGTCGAGCGCGGGAGCCAGCGCGCCCGGTGCGAACGCGCCGAGCGGCGCGCCCGTGCGCACCAGGTGCCTGGCCTGGTCCTGCGCGCCGCCGGGTCGCGCGAAGTGCCGGATGCCGGCGTGCACGCCCGCGTGCAGGGCGTCGCGCAGTTGCCGGGCCGCGGTGGAGTCGGTCCAGTTGAGACTCTCCGTGACGGTGATCGATGCGAACGTGATCGACGCGGCCCGGACCGCGGCCCAGTCGGGCACGGTCTCGTGCAAGGAGAGGCTGATGCCTCGTTCCGCGCCTGGTTCCGTCACGCCCTCCACCTCGACCTCGCCGAATGCGGTGGAGGCCACCTTACGTGCGCGGCTGGCACGCAAGGTGGCTCGCAGCCCGGGCGTGTCAGGCGTTTTCCTTGCGGAACGTGTGTGTTCCCCAGAACACGGCGAGCGCCATCAGCACCACGAGCACGACCGAACCGGTGAACATCGCATCCATCGTGATGTCACCGCGGAATCCGGCGCGACCCGCGTCCACGATGTGCGTGAACGGGTTGATCCGCGAAATGGTGTAGAGCCATTCGGGCGCGAGCCCGGTGGTGATCGGCACCAGGATTCCCGACAGCAGCAGCACCGGCATCAGCACGGCGTTGAGCAGGGCCGGGAACGACTCCTCACTCTTGACCGTCAGCGCGAGCGCATACGAGGCGGAGGAGAGCGTCACCGACAGCAGCGCGACGATGAGCAGCGTGAGCAGCACGCCGCCGAGCGGTGCCGCGAGATCGAAGAACAGCAGCGCCAGCACGGTGAGCACGACGGTCTGGACGATCGTCTGCAGCGCGTTGTTGAGCACCTTGCCCAGCAGCAGCGCCGTCCTGCTCGCGGGGGTGACGCGGAGCCGTTCGACGACGCCGCTGCGGAAGTCGGCGAGCAGCGCGAACCCGGCGAACGACGCGCTGAACAGCGCCAGCTGGATGACGAGCGCCGGGGTGAGGATGGTCCAGCTGCTGCCCGGAGGGAAGCCGGGCGTGCTCGTGACGATCTTGTCCATCAGCGGCCCGAACAGCACGAGATACAGTACCGGCTGCATCACCCCGATGAGGATCCACGCCGGGTTGCGCAACGACAACGCCAGGTCGCGCCGGAAGATCAGCCAGATGTCACGCAACATGGGCGGGCTCCTCCGTCTCCTGTGGGGTTTCCGCGTCCCGCAGCGTCCGCCCGGTGAGCGTCAGGAACACGTCGTCCAGCGTCGGCCGGGTCACCTGCATCGATCGGGGTGCCACGCCCGCCGCGTCGAACGCGCGCAGTAGCTCGGGCAGCGCGGTGTCGCCGCGTGGTACGCGAAAGCGCACCTCGTCATGACCGACGGTCACCTCGTGGGCGCCCTCGACCCTGCCGACGATCTCGGCGGCCCTGCCGGCCGCGCCGTCGTCGACCCCGATCACCACACCGTCGCCGGACACCCGTGCCTTGAGCGAGTCGGGGCTGCCCTCGGCGACGATGCGCCCGTTGTCGATCACGAGGATCCGGTCGCAGAGCGAGTCGGCCTCGTCCAGGTAGTGCGTGGTGAGGAAGAGCGTCACGCCGTGCTCGGCGCGCAGCCTCCGGATGTGCTCCCAGAGGTTGGCCCGGCTCTGCGGATCGAGCCCGGTGGTGGGCTCGTCGAAGAACACGAGCTTCGGTGCGTGGACCAGGCCCAGCGCGATGTCGAGCCTGCGCCGCTGGCCACCGGAGAGCGTCTTGGTGAGCCGCTGGTCGAGCCCGGCCAGGTCGAGCTGTTCGGTGAGCACCGCGCCGCGTTTCCTCGCCTCGGCCTTCGCCAGGCCGTACAGCCTGCCCTGCAGCTCGATCTCCTCGGCCACCCGGCATTCGGGTGAGGTGCCGCCGCCCTGGGCGACGTAGCCGATGCGCTTGCGCACGCCGAGCGGGTCGGTGCGCAGGTCGCAGCCGGCCACCGTCGCCTCGCCCGCCGTCGGCCGTAGCAGGGTGGTGAGCATGCGCAGTGTGGTCGTCTTTCCTGCGCCGTTGGGTCCGAGGAAACCGACGAGTTCGCCCTCGGCGACGTCGATGTCGACGCCCTTCACGGCGTCCACGGTGCGGCCACGGGCGGTGAACCGCCGTTGCAGGCCGCGCGCCTTGATCATGAGACCCCCATCGGGCTAATCAAATTTGACTAGTGATGCCGGACAACGCTGCCGCACAGTGCGCGCGAGGTCAAATCCTTATCGCGGAGAGTGAACGGGTTCGCCGAACGCGGGCCCCGGGTCGTCGGCCATCACGTACTCGCCGGCCCGCAGCCGGGCGATCATGTCCTCGGTCCAGGCGATGTCGGCGTCGGCGTGCGCGTGCCAGAGCCGGTAGAGCGCCATGACGTGCTGTGGCTGCCCCCAGTCGGTGCCGTGTTCGAGCAGCGCGGCCACGTTCGCCTGGTTGCCCTTGAGCTGGGTCAGCCGGTATTTCAGCAGGCTCAGCGCGCGCTCGCGGGTGAGCGCGGGCAGGAACGCCACCGCCGCCGCGAACCCGAACCGGCCCGCGACGTCGTCGCGCACCTCGCCGAGCATGGCGTGCAGCTGCCGCTCGAAGTCCGCCTCGCCCGCGCTGGTGAGCCGGTACGCGACCCGATCGGGCCCCCTGCCCTCGGTGTCGCGCTCCGCGGGTTCGAGCAGTCCTTCGGCGGTCATCTTTTTCAGCGCGTGGTAGATCGAACCCGGCTGCACGTTGGCCCACGTGTCGGCCGACCACGACAGCAGCTCGCGGCGCACCTGGTAACCGTGCGCGCTGCCGTACATCCGCACGACGCCGAGCACGAGCAACCGCGTCGCCGACATGGCCGACCTCCTCCACTCCCGGCGCAACGGGACGAGACGCCATCCGTAGGCTAAACAGGCATGAGCACCCCTGTGTTGACCGCGGTGGCCTGGCCCTATGCCAACGGCCCCCGCCACATCGGCCACGTATCCGGATTCGGCGTCCCGTCGGACGTCTTCTCCCGTTACCAGCGAATGGCCGGCAACCGCGTGCTCATGATCTCGGGGACCGACGAGCACGGCACCCCGATCCTGGTGCAGGCCGACAAGGAGGGGCTCTCCCCCCAGGAGACCGCCGACAAGTACACCAGGCAGATCGGCGAGGACCTCCGCGGCCTCGGGCTGAGCTACGACCTGTTCACCCGCACCACCACCGGCAACCACGCCGAGGTGACGCAGCAGATCTTCCTGGCGCTGCACCGCAACGGCTACGTGGTGCCGAAGACCACCACGGGCGCGGTCAGCCCCTCGACCGGCCGCACGCTGCCCGACCGCTACATCGAGGGCACCTGCCCCATCTGCGGCTACGACGGCGCGCGCGGCGACCAGTGCGACAACTGCGGCAACCAGCTCGACGCCGCCGAGCTGAAGAACCCGCGCTCGCGCATCAACGGCGAGACGCCGAAGTTCGTCGAGACCGAGCACCTGTTCCTCGACCTGCCCGCGTTCACCGAGACGCTCGGCAAGTGGCTGTCCACCAAGACCGACTGGCGGCCCAACGTCCTCAACTTCACCAGGAACCTCGTCGACGACATGCGCCCCCGGCCGATCACGCGCGACCTCGACTGGGGCGTCAAGGTGCCGCTGGACGAGTGGCGCGACCAGCCGCTCAAGCGGTTCTACGTGTGGTTCGACGCCGTCATCGGCTACTTCTCCGCCAGCGTCGAGTGGGCCCGCCGCTCGGGCGACAAGGACGCCTGGCGCGAGTGGTGGACCAACCCCGACGCGCGGTCGTACTACTTCATGGGCAAGGACAACATCACCTTCCACGCCCAGATCTGGCCCGCGCAGCTGCTCGGGCACAACGGCCAGGGAGACAAGGGCGGCGAGCCCGGGCCGTACGGCACGCTGGCCCTGCCCGGCGAGATCGTGTCGAGCGAGTTCCTCACCATGAGCGGCTCGAAGTTCTCGACCTCGCGCGGCACGGTGATCTACGTCGAGGACTTCCTGCGCGAGTTCGGCCCCGACACGCTGCGGTACTTCATCAGCGTCGCGGGCCCCGAGACCCAGGACACCGACTTCACCTGGGACGAGTTCGTGCGCCGGGTCAACTTCGAGCTCGCCAACGAGTGGGGCAACCTCGTCAACCGGTCGATCTCCATGGCGCACAAGAACAACGGCGGTGTGCCGCGGCCGAACGCCCCGCAGCAGGCCGACGAGGAGCTCAAGGCCCTGGCCCGCGCAGCGTTCGACACCGTCGGTGGGCACCTGCAGCGGTCGCGGTTCAAGCAGGCCGTGAGCGAGGCCATGCGCGTGGTGTCGGCGGCGAACCGGTACCTCTCCGACCAGGAGCCGTGGAAGCTCAAGGACGACCCCGAGCGCAGGGACACCGTCCTGCACACGGCCCTGCAGGTGGTCTCGGACGCCAACACGCTGCTGACCCCGTTCCTGCCGCACGCCGCGCAGAAGGTCCACGAGGCGCTCGGCGGCACCGGGGTGTGGGCGGCGCAGCCGGAACTGAAGGAGGTCGAGGACCTCGACATCCCCGGCCGTATCAACCCGATCCTCACCGGGGACTACACCCGCGAGCAGGCGCGCTGGGAGTCCGTGCCGATCGAGGTGGACAGGCCACTGGCCAAGCCGTCGCCGCTGTTCGCCAAGCTCGACCCCAAGCTCGGCGAGACCGGACCGGAGTGGGCTCCGATCGAGCAGGCGTGAGCGTGAGCAAGCGGGACCAGCGGCCGCCCGTTCCGGACCGGCTTCCGGCGCCGGCGATCGACGCGCACACCCACCTGGACGCCTGCGGCGCCGAGACGGCGGCCGACGTGGCGAGGCTGCTCGACCGCGCAGGCGAGGCCGGCATCGAGCGGGTCGTGACGGTGGCCGACGACCTCGCCGCCGCGCGCTGGGCGGCCGAGGCGTCCACGTGGGACGACCGGGTGTTCGCGGCGTGTGCCGTCCATCCCACGCGCACCAAGGACTTCGGCGACGCCGAGAAGTCCGAAGTGGAGCGTCTGGTGCGGGGCGAGCGCGTGGTGGCGGTGGGCGAGACCGGCCTGGACTACTACTGGGACTACTCGCCGCCCGAGGCCCAGCAGGAGGCGTTCCGCTGGCACATCGACCTCGCCAAGCGCGTACGCAAGCCGTTGATGATCCACGATCGCGACGCCCACGACGACGTGCTGCGGATCCTCGAGGAGGAGGGCGCGCCGGACACGGTGGTGTTCCACTGCTTCTCCGGAGACGCCGAGATGGCGCGCCGCTGTGCGGATGCGGGGTACGTGCTGTCCTTCGCGGGCACGGTGACCTTCCGCAACGCCAGGGCGCTGCACGAGGCCGCCAAGCTCGTGCCCTCGGACGGCTACCTGGTCGAGACGGACGCGCCGTTCCTGACGCCCCATCCGTTCCGGGGCAGGCCCAACGAGCCGTACTGCGCGGCCTACACCGTGCACGGCCTCGCCGAACTCCGGGGCGAACCGGTGGAGGACGTCGCGAATGCCGTCCGGGCCAACGCCGAACGCGTCTTCCGATTGCCCAGCGTCACCTCGGGTTGAACGGACTGCGACAAAGGTGGAGACCTGTCCGTCATTCGACTCAGTGATCAAGCTCACGAGATTGCAGGGGGTGTTTGCGCAACCCCTAGGGGGTTCGTTACGGTCCCGTGACCGTGCTGGATGGTGGTTCGGACGAGCCGCCAACTGGTTGGCCCACAGTCACGTCGGTGTACGTCGGGGTGATGTCCTCCGGGACGTCAAGGGGCGGCGCTGACTGCGGGAGTCCTGGCCATGCGTGAAAGGGATTGACCCTGTGACTGGTAGCTACGGGCGCGCTGACGCGGGTCTCGACGCCTCGCCGAGATCCGGCGGCTCGACAGCCCTGCTCGACCGGCCGTACGACCTGGAGTTCTCGTCCGACCCCCGGGTGACCCGGGGCGACGTTCTCGCCGTGCTCGGCCCCGACGCCGACGACCTGATGGCCGAGGCGAACGTCGACGTCGACGAGCTCATCCGGCTCATCAACGCCGAGACGACCATGCTCCCCGCCATCGTCGTCCCCGACGAGGCGGCCGCCGACCGCACCGCGGAGGCCGACGAGGAGCCCGAGGACGGTCTCGCCACCGCGGTCAAGACGTGGAAGAAGCGTTTTCTCAAGGGCACCGTCCTCGCCGTGATGATGACGCTCACCGGTGGCGGTGCCGCGGCGCTCGCGATGAACAAGAGCGTCACGCTCGATGTCGACGGCGAGAAGCAGACCGTCCGCAGCTTCGGTGACACCGTCGGCGAGGTCCTCTCCGACGCGGGCATCTCGGTCGGCGCGCACGACGCCCTCTCGCCCTCCCCGCAGGCCGAGGTCGGCGACGGTGGGGTCATCAAGCTGGAGCGCGGCCGCCACCTCAACCTGATCGTCGACGGCGAGCAGCGCGAGTCCTGGGTCCGCGCCACCACCGTCGGCGAGGCGCTGACACAGCTCGGCCTCGACGAGCTCAACCAGAAGGGCACCTGGTTCTCCACGCCGGTCAACGGCGAGGTGCCGCTGGAGGGCATGACCCTCGAGGTGAAGACGCTCAAGCACATCACCCTCTTCGACGGCGGCAACGCCCCGCGAGAGCTGACCACCAACGCCGTCACGGCGAAGGAGCTCCTGCGCGAGCTCAACCTCAGCCTGGGCCCCGAGGACGAGATCGACGGCGGCCTGGAGCTCCGGCTCCTCGACGGTGCCGAGGTGCACATCAGCCGCACCGGCGTCTCCGTGGTGAACGAGACGGAGATCATCGAGCCGGAGGTCCGCTACGTCGAGGACCCCGAGCTCGAAGAGGGCAAGGAGATCGTCGAGGAAGAGGGCGTTCCCGGCGAGAAGATCGTCACCTACCGCGTCACCAAGAAGAACGACCGCGAGATCGCCCGCGAGGAGCTGTCGAGCAAGGTCGTCAAGGAGGCGAAGGAGAAGGTCGTGCGGGTCGGCACCAAGGAGCCGCCGCAGCCGGTCATCTCCGACGGTGCGGTGTGGGACCGCCTCGCCGAGTGCGAGTCCGGCGGCAACTGGGCCACCAACACCGGCAACGGCTACTACGGTGGCCTGCAGTTCGACAAGAGCACCTGGGACGCCTACGGCGGCGACGCCTACGCCGCCTACCCGCACCAGGCCAGCCGCGAGCAGCAGATCGCCATCGCCACCAAGGTCCGCGACGACCGCGGTGGGTACGGCGCCTGGCCGTCGTGCTCGTCGCAGCTTGGCCTCTCGTAACCAGCTCCGCCGCGCGCCGCGCCCCGACCACCACCCCTGGTCGAGGCGGGGCGCGCCGCTGTGCTGAACTCGGAAGGTGACCGCCGAGACGCCGAGCCTGCTCGGGCCCGCCGAGATCCGGGGGCTTGCCGCCGAACTCGACGTGCGCCCCACGAAGAAGCTCGGGCAGAACTTCGTGCACGACGCCAACACGGTGCGCCGCATCGTCGAGCTCGCCGACGTCGGTGCCGATGACGTCGTGCTGGAGGTCGGCCCCGGGCTCGGGTCGCTGACGCTCGGCCTGCTCGGTTCCGGTGCGCGCGTCGTGGCCGTGGAGATCGACCAGGTGCTCGCCGGGCGGCTGCCCGAGACCGTGCGAGCCCACGCGCCCGCGGCGGCGGACCGGCTGGCCGTCGTCGCCGACGACGCGCTGCGCCTGCGGGCCACCGACCTCGACGTGGCTCCGGACGCGCTCGTCGCCAACCTGCCGTACAACGTCGCCGTGCCGGTGGTGCTCCACCTGCTCGGCGAGCTGCCGTCGCTGCGGCGGGCGCTCGTCATGGTCCAGACCGAGGTGGCCGACCGCATGGCCGCCGCTCCCGGCAGCCGCGTCTACGGCGTGCCGAGCGTGAAGCTGGCGTGGTACGGCACCGCGCGCAAGGTCGCCGCCGTGCCGAGGTCGGTGTTCTGGCCGGTGCCGAACGTCGACTCGTCGCTCGTCGCCTTCGAGCGCGGGCAACCTCGGGAAGGTGTGGACCGCGACCGCGTGTTCGCGCTCGTCGACGCGGCTTTCTCCCAGCGGCGGAAGACTCTGCGTGCCGCACTGGCCGGGTGGGCCGGTTCGGCCGTTCGCGCCGGCGAGCTCCTCGCCGCGGCGGGGATCGATCCACGCACGCGCGGGGAACAGCTCGGCATCGAGGACTACGTCGCCATCGCGGCGAACGTGTGATCTGTACCCACCGGCTTGCTTTCGCGTGTCCGGTTCGGGTGTACTTTATGGGCATCCATCCCGAGCGACCGAGAGACCTGGCTCGACGACGTCGCAGCAACCGCCCGCGGTGATCGCGGGAAGGTGCTAACGCCAGGACCGATGGAGGATCCTGTGTACCGCTCGCGACTGCTCACGAAGCGCCGAGTCGTCGATCAAGGCCGCCGCACGGTCAGTGCGTGTTGTCGCCACCGCGCCGCTTCCTGATCCGACTCAGTACCACCTTTCGTCACCTTCCAGCGCCCGTCCTGGTCCGGACGTGTGTCGCTGCGACTCGAGCTGTCTTGGAGCCTTCGTGATCACCGTCGACAACGTGAGCAAGTCGTTCCCCGGTCGTGCCGGTGCGCCCGTGCACGCCCTGCGCGAGGTGAGCCTCGACGTGGGCGCGGGCGCGCTGTACGGCGTGGTCGGCGCCGAGGGCGCCGGCAAGTCGACGCTGGCCCGGTGCGTCGCGCTGCAGGAACGGCCGGACCGCGGTGCCGTGCGGTACGACGGCATCAACCTCACGGCGCTCGAGGGTCGCAAACTCCGGGAGGCGCGCAGCCAGGTCGGTGTGGTCGACCCGAAACTGCGGCCGGAGCGCACCGTGGCGGGCAACGTCGCCGCGCCGCTCGAGCGCCTCGGAGTGGACGCGCCCCGCCGCCGTCAGCGGGTGGGCACGTTGCTCGACCTCATCGGGCTCAGCCGCGCGGCCGCCCAGCTGCCCGCCGAGCTGACGCCGGGACAACAACGCCGGGTCGCCGTGGCCCGGGCGCTCGCCACGGCACCTGCCGTGCTGCTGGCCGACGACCCGACCGGCGGCGTCGACGCCGAAGAGAGCGGCGCGGTGCTGTCGGTGCTCGATCGCGCCCGCGCCGAGTTCGGGGCGACCGTTCTCGTCACCACGCCCGACCCGGCGGTGGTGCGGCGCGTGTGCGACGACGTCGCCCTGCTCGAGCGCGGCTCGGTGGTGGAGAGCGGCAACCTGCTGGGGCTGCTCGGCAAGCACGGCAGCCGGATCGCGGACGAGCTGCTGCCCGTCATCACGACCTCCCGCGCCGAGGCCGCTCAGTACGACGTCGCGGTGGACGTGGTGCTCGTCGGCTTCGCGGCCGTCGGCGCCCTGCTTCCGGAGGCCGCGAGCCGGTTCGACGTCGAGCTCGCCACCATCGGCGGTGGCCTGACCCGCTTCGGTGACACGCCGGTCGCGAGGTTCCGCCTCGGTGTGCGGGGGCAGCGCGCCGACGCGGCGCTGGCGTGGATCGCCGAGCGCGGCGCCCACGTCACGCACACCCTGTGCGGCCTGCGCAACGTGGCCGCCTGACCAGCCGTCCGAGGGCGACATCGGAGCTGGTCGCGCGCCGCTGGTGATACCGCCAAGTAGGCTTGGGACGTGCTCGCCGTCGTACCTCCGCCCGTGACCGTCAAGGTGCCCTCCAAGATCAACGTGCACCTGTCGGTCGGTGAGGCGCGCAAGGACGGCTACCACGAGCTCACGACGATCTTCCAGGCTCTGTCGCTGAGCGACGAGGTGACCGTCGCCGCCGCCGAGGAACCCGGCCTGGAGGTGCACGGCGAAGGGGCCAAGGTCGTGCCGACCGGCGAGAACAACCTCGCCTGGCGCGCCGTCCACGCGCTCGCCGAGCACGTCGGCCGTCCGGCGGCCGACCTCGCCAAGGTCCGGATCGTGCTGCGCAAGGGCATCCCCGTGGCCGGTGGCATGGCGGGCGGCAGCGCCGACGCGGCCGCCACCCTGGTCGGGCTGGCAGCGCTGTGGAAGCTCGACCTCGGCCGCGACGAGCTCGCCCACGTCGCCGCCACGCTCGGCAGCGACGTCCCGTTCGCCCTCTACGGCGGCACCGCGCTGGGCACCGGCCGGGGCGAGGAGCTGGTGCCCGTGCTGTCGCGGCACGTCTTCCACTGGGTTCTGGCGTTCGACCAACGCGGGCTGTCCACGCCCCGGGTGTACG
This sequence comes from Prauserella oleivorans, assembly GCF_042685745.1. Lineage (NCBI taxonomy): Bacteria > Bacillati > Actinomycetota > Actinomycetes > Pseudonocardiales > Pseudonocardiaceae > Prauserella > Prauserella oleivorans. The sequence goes on from NZ_JBHUNT010000001.1 coordinate 2,087,157, forward strand.
GCGAGCTCGACCGGCTGCGCAGTGCGGGCGACCCGCCGCGCGTCGGTTCGCACGCGCCCGTCGTCGAGGCGCTGGCCTCGGGCGATCCGCACCGGCTCGCGCCGCTGCTCGGCAACGACCTGCAGGCCGCCGCGGTGTCGCTGCGGCCGAACCTCCGGCGCACACTGCGGGCGGGAGTCGACGCGGGCGCGCTCGCGGGCGTGGTGTCCGGGTCCGGTCCGACCTGTGCGTTCCTGTGCGAGGACGCCGACACGGCGCTGCGCGTGTCCGCGCGCCTGGCCGGCGCGGGTGTGTGCCGTACGGTGCGGGTCGCTCACGGGCCCGTGCCCGGCGCCCGTGTGGTCGATGGGGACGATTCACCACACGATCCGGTGCCGCGGGTGCACGCGTGAGGCTCGCCGCCGTGCTGTGCGGCGACCTGGTGACGGCCACGCCGGTACGGGCGGAATACGAGCCCGCCGGCGGGGCGTTTGCCGAACGCGTGCACGCCGAGCCGTTCCGCGCCGGCGAGGGCATGCGGGCCGCGTCGGGCGGTCCTGTCACCATCGACGATGCGACCGCCGTGGTCGCCGAACGATCCCGAGTCGTGGAGAGGTTTGTCTAGCGGATGGCCAATCTGGTCAATCTCGAGTCGGTCAGCAAGTCCTACGGCGAGCGCATGCTGCTCGACGGCGTCTCGCTCGGCGTGGGGGAGGGCGAGCGCATCGGGGTCGTCGGCCTCAACGGTGGTGGCAAAACCACGTTGCTGGAGGTGCTCGCCGGGCTGACCCCACCCGACAGCGGCCGCGTCAGCCGGGTCCGCGACCTGCGGATGGGCGTGGTGACGCAGCGTACCGACCTGCCCGAGGCAAGCACGGTCCGTGACGTCGTGCTGGCGGACTTCGCCGCCGAGCACGAGTGGGCCTCCGACGCGCGTGTGCGCTCCATTGTGGATGGACTGGGTATCTCGGCGATCGGCCTCGACACACCCACCGCCACGCTCTCCGGCGGGGAACGCAGGCGGGTCGCGCTGGCCGCCGTGTTGGTGGCCGAGCTCGACCTCGTCGTGCTCGACGAGCCCACCAACCATCTGGACATCGAGGGCGTTCGCTGGCTGGCCGAGCATTTGCTCGCGCGCAGGACCTCGCTCGTCGTCGTCACCCACGACCGTTGGTTCCTCGACACGGTCTGCGGCCGGACGTGGGAAGTCGTCTCGGGCACGGTGGAGCAGTACGAGGGCGGCTACGCGGACTGGGTGTTCGCGCGTGCCGAGCGGGCCCGGCTCGCCGCGGCCGCCGAGGAGAAGCGGCAGAACCTCGCGCGCAAGGAGCTCGCCTGGCTGCAGCGCGGCGCCAAGGCCCGCACGTCCAAACCACGGTTCCGCGTGGAGGCGGCCGAGGCGCTGATCTCCGACGTGCCCCCGCCCCGCGACTCGGTGGAGCTGCTGACCTTCGCCAAGCGCAGGCTCGGCAAGACCGTGCTGGAGCTCGAGGACGTCTCGCTCAGCGCGGGCGATCGTTCGTTGCTCGACCACGTCACCTGGCGCATCGGGCCGGGCGACCGGATCGGCATCGTGGGCGTGAACGGCTCCGGCAAGACGACACTGCTGCGGCTGCTTGCGGGTGAGACCGAGCCGGAGACCGGCCGGCGCATCGAGGGCAAGACGGTGCGGCTGGCCCACCTCAAGCAGGAACTGGACGACCTTCCGGGCGAGCTTCGCGTGCTGCAGGCCGTCGAGAACGTCGCCGCTCGGGTGCAGCTCGGCAAGCACGAGCTCTCCGCGTCCCAGCTCGCGGAGAAGCTCGGCTTCCCGCCCGCCCGGCAGTGGACGCCCGTGGCCGACCTCTCCGGCGGCGAGCGGCGCCGGCTGCAGCTGGTGCGGCTGCTCATGGCCGAGCCCAACGTGCTGCTGCTCGACGAGCCGACCAACGACCTGGACATCGACACCCTGCAGCAGCTGGAGGACCTCCTCGACGGCTGGCCCGGCACGCTCGTGGTCGTGTCGCACGACCGGTACCTCGTGGAGCGGGTGTGCGACACGGTCGTCGCCCTCTTCGGCGACGGCACGGTGACCGACCTGCCCGGCGGCATCGACGAGTACCTCGCGCGCAGGCAGAGCGTGGCGACGTCGCGCCCGGTGAAGGAGCCCGCCGCGCGGGAGCCGGTGGCCGAGCCGAAGGTCTCGGCGGCGGAGTGGCGTGCGGTCACCAAGGAGCTCGCCCGGCTCGAACGCAAGCTGGACACGCTCGCCGAGAAGGAGGCGAAGCTGCACGCGTCGCTGGCCGAGGCCGCCACGGACCCGGAACGGCTGATGGAGCTGAACACCGAGCTCAAGTCGTTGCAGGCCGAGAAGGACGAGCTGGAACAGAAGTGGCTGGAGACCTCCGAGGCCGTGGAGTGAGTCCGCGGCAGGGGCGCGCTGCCCACGCGGTTAAGGTCACAGCATGAGTCGGTTCGTGGAGACGATGGTCGCCACCGCGAACGCGGGTGGTCGGCAGCGTGGCATGGTCACGGGAGAACCCAAGGAGCCCGTCCGCAGGACGTGGGCCGAGGTGCACGAGCGGGCCAGGCGCGTCGCGGGTGGGTTGGTCGGCGGCGGGCTGGAGCCGGGCAGCGCGGTGGCCGTGCTGGCCGCGGCGCCGGAGCTCATCGCGCCGACCGTGCAGGGCGTGTGGCTGGCGGGCGGCAGCGTCACCATGCTCCACCAGCCGACCCCGCGCACGGACCTCGGGCAGTGGGCCGCCGACACCCTGCAGGTGCTGCGGATGATCGGTTCGAGTCTCGTGGTGCTCGGCGAGCCGTTCGACCAGCTCGCGCCGGTGCTGGAGGAGAACGGCATCGGCTACCGCAAGATCGACGAGCTGCTCGGCTCCGAGCCGATCGCCGAGCCCGTGGCCAGTGGCGAGGACGACTTCGCGCTGCTCCAGCTCACCAGCGGCTCGACGGCCGAGCCCAAGGCGGTGCGGATCACGCACGGCAACCTCTACTCCAACATCAGCGCCATGGCGCAGCGCGCCGAGCTGGACTTCGACCACGACGTGATGGTGTCGTGGCTCCCGACGTTCCACGACATGGGCATGGTCGGCTTCCTGACCGTGCCGATGACGTTCGGGGTCGAGCTGGTCAAGGTCACGCCGGTGGAGTTCCTCGGCGGACCGCTGCTGTGGCCGGAGCTCATCAGCCGGTACCAGGGCACGGTCACGGCCGCGCCGAACTTCGCCTACGCCATCGTGGGCCGCAGGCTCGCCCGCGTCGAGGACGACAACGCCTACGACCTGTCGACCCTGCGGATCGCCCTCAACGGCGCCGAGCCCATCGACGCCACGGCGGTCAAGACGTTCACCGACGCCGGCGCGCGGTTCAAGATGCCGGCGGAGTGCGTGTTCCCGGCCTATGGGCTCGCGGAGGCGACCCTCGCCGTGTCGTTCGCGCCGCTGTTCACCGGGCTGACGGTCGACGTGGTCGAGGCCGGTCCGCTCGAGGGCCACAACCGCGCGGTCGCGGTCCCCGAGGCTGACCCCCGGCGCGGCACGGACGACGTCCGCGCGTTCGCGGTGCTCGGACCGCCCCTCGACGGGCTCGAGGTGCAGATCACCGACGAGCACGGGACGGTGCTCGGCGAGCGGCAGGTCGGGGAAATCCGGCTGCGCGGCGACGCCGTGTCGCCTGGCTACCTCACCGTGCACGGCCCGGCGCCGACGCAGGACGCCGACGGGTGGTTCGCCACGGGCGACCTCGGCTACCTCGTCGAGGGCGGGCAGATCGTCATCTGCGGGCGCAGCAAGGACGTCATCATCCTCGGCGGCCGCAACGTCTACCCGACCGACATCGAGCGCGCCGCGGGCTCCGTCGACGGCGTGCGCGCGGGCAACGCCGTCGCCGTGCGCATCGACGCCGGCACACGGCGGGAGCGCTTCGCCGTCGTGCTGGAGTCCAAACTGGCCGGTGACGCCGAGGCGGAGAACCGCATCGTCAAGGAGGTCGCCGCGCGCGTCCGCGACGCCGTGGACGCCCGGCCGTACGCGGTGGTCGTGCTCCCGACGGGCAGCCTGCCGAAGACCCCGTCCGGCAAGGTGAAGCGCGCCGCCACGGCCGTCCAGTACCGGGACCGCATCGACGCCAAGGCCTGACGGCCGGGGCCCGGGGGACGGCCGTCAGGCTCGTCCGGGTGTGGGGTGCGGTCCGTGTGGTCGACGCGGCCGGCGTAGGCGAAGGCACCGGGTCGGCGCCTGCCGGCCGTGGTCGCCCAAGGGCTGCGGGCGCGGCCATGGGCGGGCCGTGCCGTGCACCGAAACCGTGCGGCTGACTCGCCGGTCCACCATGATGGCTTCACCGCCGCCGGGGAGGAGACCGGATGCGTGTCGTCGGGGTGATCGCGGATATCCCGGTGGCCGACATCGAGGCCGCTCGCGACTTCTATGCCGGCTACCTCGGCGGCCACGGCCTCTCGCGAGTCGCCTCGGACGGTCCGGCCCCGTGTCGCCTCCGCGGTGCCGACGGACGTCGAGCCGCCGTCTTGCCACGGGCTCGTCGGCTGCCGCCGCACACCGGCCAGCCGGCTCACCGACGGACGCGCCGCCTCCACAGTGGTCTGCGGGTGTGGGTGTGTTCGAGCGCGGGAGCGAGGTACGGCGTGCTGGACGTCGCCGCGGTCCGGGCCGCGAGTGTGCTTTCGACCGTCCGGAGGAAGGCATCGACGGATGCCTGGTCGTATCCGCAGCGGCGGCCGATCGGCGTGCGTCCGAAGGAGACGTCGTGGACATCCTCGGCCGTCACGTCGTCCTCGCCGTCCAGAGTGGAGGCGATGCGGTCGAGGAAGGCATCCACTTCGGACTCGTTGTATCCGCGTGTCCCGAACGGCGCCTCTGGGAATCGGATGTTGCGCACGTCCTCGGACGTCACCGCCATCTACAGTTCCCTGGCCCGCTCGAAGACCGGCGAATCGGAGCGGGCCTCGGGCACCCGGTGCTGGTCGCCGGTGGACCCGGTGCGAGCCAGCAGGGTCTCCTCGACGGCGTCGAGGAAGTCGTCGACCTGCTTCTCGTCGTAGCCGCGCTTGCCGATCGGCGGACGTCCGAACTGCACGTGATGCACCTCGGCGGCCGTGAGGTCGTCCTGATCGGACAGGGTCTTGGCGATCCGGACCAGGAACGCGTCGACCTCGTGCTTCGCGTAGCCGCGGCGGCCGATGGGTGCGTTCTTGAACTCGGTGTTGCGCACGTCTGCTGCCGTGATCGACATCGGACTCTCCTGGGCTCGGCTCGATCGGGCACTCGTCCTGGTTTCCGTCCTAATCGCTGAGACAGACAGCGGGAAGAGGCCAGACGGGTGCTCGACTCGAACAGGGGCGTCGGAGAACCCCATTGAGTGACGCTGCGCTAGGTGGACGCGACTCTCAGTCGCCGTGGAAGGCGTTCTGGGCCGCCGTGAGGCCGCGGCCGATGAGTTCCTCGACCGCGTCGGCGCACCGGTCGACGTTGAGCGCCAGCTCGCGGCGCTCCACGGTGGAGAAGTCCTTGAGGACGAAGTCGGCGGCGTCCATGCGGCCGGGCGGCCTGCCGACGCCAAAGCGGACCCGGTAGTAGTCCTTCGTGCCCAGTGACTTGGTGATGGACCGGAGTCCGTTGTGGCCGTTGTCCCCACCGCCGAACTTCAGCCGCACCGAGCCGTACGGCACGTCCAGCTCGTCGTGAACGACGACGACGCCGTCGGGAGCGATCTTGAAGAAGCGGGCGGTGCCCACCACGGGACCGCCGGAAAGGTTCATGAACGAGCGTGGTTTCGCGAGCACCACCTTGCGCCCGGCCAGCTGCCCCTCGAGCACCTCGGCGCCGGCCTTGTGCGCCTTGAACTTCCCGCCGATGCGGGCGGCGAGCTCGTCCAGCACCATGAACCCCGCGTTGTGCCGGTTGCCGGCGTAGCGGGGGCCGGGATTGCCGAGGCCGGCGAGCAGCACGTGCTCGCCGGCCCCGGGCAGATCGTGTTCCACCGGCGTCCGCTTACGACTCGTTCGAGGACTCGTCCTCGGGGGTCTCGGGCTGCTCCTCGACCACACCGGCGCCCTCGGTGTCGACCTCGGCCTCCATCGCGGCCTCGGTCGGGGCCTCGTTGATGGCGACGACCATCGCCTCGGGGTCGGTCACGAGCGACGCGCCCTGGGGCAGCTGGATCTGCGAGGCGAGGATCTGGGTGCCGGGCTCGGCGCCGTCGATGGACACCTCGAACTGCTCGGGGATGTGCAGGGCCTCGACCTCGACCTGGATCGTGTCGAGGTCCTGGTTCACCAGGGTGCCCGGGCCGGCCTCACCGGTCAGCACCACCGGCACGTCCACGGTCACCTTCTCGCCGCGGTGGACGACCAGCAGGTCGACGTGCTCGATGTAGTTCTTCAGCGGGTGCACGGTGACGGTCTTGGTCAGCGCGAGCTCGGTCGACTTCTCGTTCGAGCCGGCGACGTCCAGCGTGAGCACGGCGTTCTGGCCGTTCTCGCGGACGACGCGGGCGAACTCGAGCGCAGGCAGCGACAGGTGCCGCGGCTCGACGCCGTGGCCGTAGAGCACCGCAGGGATCTTGCCGGAACGACGGGTGCGGCGGGCCGCCCCCTTGCCGAACTCGGTTCGTGGTTCGACGGTCAGACGTACCTCGGACACGGGGATGCACTCCTTGCGGTGGGGTCTACAGCGTTGCTTGTGGCTGTCCGGCGGCGAGTTCCACGACGTGCGCACACGGGTGGCCTCTCAAAGCCGCCGCGTCGATCACGTCGGGTGCCGGAGGTTCGGGCCGGCCCCGCCTCGCCGAGACAACTTGCCCAGTGTAATCCAGCCGGAAACCACGCTCCGCACGGCACCCGGTCACCGTCCGGGCAGCCGGGGAGCACGACGGGGCGGAGGTCCACCGGCGGCGGACACACAAGACGCAGGTCCACCGGCGGCGGACACACAAAAGGACACACAAAAGCCCCGGGCCTTCCGGCGGTGACGCCGAAGGCCCGGGGCCGGAGCCGAGATGGAAACTCAGGCGCTGCCGTCGAACAGGCTCGTCACCGAGCCGTCCTCGAACACCTCCTGGATGGCGCGGGCCAGCAGCGGCGCGATGGAGAGCACCGTCAGCCCGGGGAATCGCTTCTCCTCGGGGATCGGCAGCGTGTTGGTGACGATCACCTCGCGCGCGTTGCACTTGGCCAGCCGCTCGGTGGCCGGGTCGGAGAGGATGCCGTGCGTCGACGCGATCACGACGTCGGAGGCACCTTCCTCGAGCAGCGCCTCGGCAGCCTTGGTGATCGTGCCGCCCGTGTCGATCATGTCGTCGATCAACACGCACAGGCGGTTCTTCACCTCGCCGACCACGCGGTTGGCGACGGCCTGGTTCGGCTTGTCGGGGTCGCGGGTCTTGTGGATGAACGCGATCGGCCGGTCGCCGAGCTGCTGCGCCCACTTCTCCGCGAGCCGCACGCGGCCGGAGTCGGGGGAGACTACCGCGATGTCCTGGTCGCCGTAGTGCTCGTTGATGTAGTCGGCGAGGACGTTCTGCCCGTGCAGGTGGTCGACCGGGCCGTCGAAGAAGCCCTGGATCTGCGCGGTGTGCAGATCGACGGTCATGATGCGGTCGGCGCCCGCGGTCTTGAACAGGTCGGCGATGAGCCGGGCCGAGATCGGCTCACGGCCCTTGTGCTTCTTGTCCTGCCGCGAGTACGGGTAGAAGGGCATGATCACGGTGATGCGCTTGGCGCTCGCGCGCTTGAGCGCGTCCACCATGATGAGCTGCTCCATGATCCACTCGTTGATCGGCGGGGAGAAGCTCTGCAGGACGAAAGCGTCCGTGCCGCGAACCGACTCCTGGAAGCGCACGTAGATCTCGCCGTTGGCGAAGGTGTGCACCGTCTGCGGGGTGATCGTCACGTTGAGGTTCTTGGCGACCTCTTCGCTGAGTTCGACGTGTGAACGCCCCGAGAAGAGCATCAGGTTCTTCTTCGGCGTGCCGGACTTCGGACTCATTCTGGCGACTCCCCGTCGGTTTCGGTTTCCTGCTGTGCGGCGAGCGCCCTTTCCGCTGCCTCCGCCGCGGGAGTACCCGGCCTGCGCCTGGGCACCCAGCCTTCGATATTGCGTTGTGGCGAGCCCGACACCGCGAGCGCACCCGGCGGCACGTCGCGGCGGATCACCGTGCCGGCGCCACTGTACGCGCCGTCTCCCACGTTCACCGGCGCCACGAACATGGTGTCCGAGCCTGTCCGGACGTACGAGCCGATCGTGGTGTGGTGCTTGGCCACGCCGTCGTAGTTGACGAACACGCTGGAGGCGCCGATGTTGCTGTACTCCCCGATGGTCGCATCCCCGACGTAGGTCAGGTGCGGCACCTTCGTCCCGGTGCCGATGTCGGCCTTCTTGGTCTCGACGAACGTGCCGATCTTGCCCGCCTCGCCGAGCTTCGTGCCCGGCCGCAGGTAGGCGAACGGGCCGACCTCCGCGTTCTCGCCGATGACCGAGTCCCGGCCGTGGGTGCGGACCACGGTGGCACCGGCGCCGATCCGCATGTTCACGAGTGTGCAATCCGGACCGATGCGCGCGCCCTCCCCCACCACGGTATCCCCGTAGAGCTGCACGCCCGGCTCGATGACCACGTCGCGGGCCAACGTCACACCCAGGTCGATGCGGGTGGACGCCGGATCCACCACCGTGACGCCCTCCAGCTGCCAGCGCCGCACGATCCGGCGGTTGAGCTCGGTGCCCAGGGCGGACAGCTGCACGCGGTCGTTGACGCCCTCGGTCAGCCACGGGTCCGCCACCGGCACGGCGCCGACCGTGCGCCCGTCGCCGCGGGCGATGCCGAGCACGTCGGTCAGGTAGAGCTCGCCCTGGGCGTTGTCGGTGGAGAGCCGGGAGAGGCCGGCGGCGAGGACGGCGGCGTCGAACGCGTACACCCCGGAGTTGATCTCTCTGATCCCGCGCTGCTCGTCGGTGGCGTCCTTGTGCTCGACGATGCCGGTGACCGTGCCGTCGGCGTCGCGCACGATGCGGCCGTAGCCCGCCGGGTCGGCCACGACGGCCGTGAGCACGGTGACAGCGTTGCCCGCCTTCGCGTGCTCCTCCAGCAGTGCGGACAGGGTCGGGGTGTCGAGCAGCGGCACGTCGCCGTAGGTCACCAGGACGGTCCCGGACTCCGCGGCAGGCAGCGCGTCGAGCGCGCAGCGCACGGCGTGCCCGGTGCCGAGCTGCTTGTCCTGCACGGCCGTGCGGACCGGCCTGCCGATGGCCTCGGCGACCGTGCCCAGGTGGCCGGTGACGGCGTCGCGGCCGTGGCCGACGACCACGACGAGCTCGTCGGGCTCGAGCCCGGCCGCCGCGCGCACGGCGTGCTCGACGAGCGGGCGGCCGGCGATGGGGTGCAGCACCTTCGGGATGTCCGAACGCATACGGGTGCCTTCGCCCGCAGCGAGGATCACTGTGCTCAGCGGCCCGGTCACGGCACTCCTCAATTCACCGGGGACTTCTGGACCGGTCAACGATCCTACGTCGGCCCTCCGGCGGCGAACGTGGGGTCGTCTTCGGCCTCCGGCTGCTCGTCGCCCGCGCTCTGCGCCGACGACGCGATCTGGTTCCCGCCGCGACGTTTCGCCTGGTACATGGCCGCGTCGGCGCGGGAGAGCACCTCCTCGGCGCGTTCGTGCGGGCGCAGTGACACCAGCCCGACCGACAGTGTCACGCCGTGCGAGAGGTGCTGGGGCAGGGAGGCGACGGCGTCGACGGACCGCGTCAGCGCCTGGGTCGCCGCCGACAGCGGCGCACCCGGCAGCAGCACGACGAACTCGTCACCGCCGTAGCGTGCGACCACGTCGTCGCCGCGCAGGGTGTCCCGCAGGGTGCTCGCGACCACGCGCAGCACGTCGTCGCCCATGGCGTGCGAGTGCTGGTCGTTGACGTCCTTGAACCCGTCGAGGTCGACCAGCGCCACGGCGAGCGGGTGGGCCGTGGCCGACGACGCGAGCGTGCGGAGCCGCTCGTCGAGGGCGCGCCGGTTGGGCAGGCTCGTGAGCGGGTCCTGCAGCGCCTGCTGGGTCATGGCGCCGTGCTCGGCGGAGAGCCGCTCGTGCTCGCGGCGCGTGTTGAGGGTGGCGATCTGGGACTCACGCATCGACCACAGCTCGGCCTCGAGCGCGGCGGCGTAGTCGGCGAGCAGGCCGCCTGGCTTGGACTCCTCGCCCGCCGGTTCGCCCGGCTCCGCGTCCTGCCGGTCGTCGGGCTCGTCACCCAGCCGGGCGAGCTCACGCACCAGGTTGAGCCGCATCGACGGCTGCGAGTTGTCCTCGGTCTGGCTGTGCCGGGCCTCCAGCAGCAGCCGGAACGCCTCGTCGCGGCGGCCCTCGACCTCCAGGCACCGGGCCAGCGCGATGGTGACCAGGATGTTCTCGTGGGGGTAGCCCTGCGTGCCGTGCAGCCGGCGCAGCCGCTCCACATGTGCCGCGCTGGGAGCGGCGAAGGCCAGCGACGCGGCCAGCACGCCGACCTGCTCCACGGCCGGCACGCCCGGCCTGCGGGGGAACAGCGACTCGGCGAACGGCGCCTCGACGGCGATGGCCATCGAGGCGGCGGTGCGGAACTTCTCGCCCGCCTCGCGGTAGCGCCCGACGCGCTCGAGGCGCAGTCCCCAGCCGAGCAGCATCTTGACGCGGTTCATCAGCTGCAGGGTGATCTCGTGCGGCCCGGCGCTGTCGCGGATGGCCTGGTGAGCCCGGGCGATGACCTCCTCGGCGGCCTCGTAGACGCCGAGCTGGTTGAGCACGATCCAGCAGTCGTTGAGGGCCGAGGAGAGCAGCCGGTCCCAGGCGCGCCTGCCCAGCGCCACCTCCGGGGCGGGCGGGTCGTCGAGCAGCGCCAGCGCCCGCGCGATCTCGGTGAGGGCCGCGTCCTCCTGCATCGCCAGCACGAGCTGCCTGCCGCGCAGCGCGTGGGCGTCGGCACGGAGCAACGTCAGGCCGTGCCGTTTGGTGTGGGCGAGCATCTCGTCGAGCAGCTGCTCGGCCTCGCCGACCATGCCGCGGGTGACCAGCCGGGCGAGCGCGGCGGCCCGGAGCAACTGCGCCACCAGGAGGGGTTCGCCGCGGCGCTGGGTCTCCTCGAGCAGGTCGTCGAGGGTGTCGATGACCTTGAGCTGCTCGGGACGGTCGCTGCGCTGGACCGCCGCGATCAGTTCGCGGGCACGGCCGAGCAACCAGGCGTCGGACATGTCCCCCAACGCCGGGCGACGGGGTTCCTCCGCGTCGTGCTCCTCACCGTGCAGCCGCCACACACCCCCTAGGGCCAGCAGAATGCCGCTTGCTCCGCCGCCAGGGCTCGAACCTGGACTGTCAGAACCAAAATCTGAAGTGCTGCCAATTACACTACGGCGGATCGCGCCTGGTCAGGATAGCCAGTTCGAGTCGGGCCCCTCGGGACGGGGCCGATGCGCCGGTTTTCAGCTCTCCCCCAGGGGGTAAACCTCCTGTACCGTAACTTACGCCCTCGTAGGTTAGGCGACCCTTCGCAAGATCGCCTCGTGGAAAGAAGTGAAGTGCATGACGGCAACGCTCGGCGATTCCCCGGTATCCCGGAAAGAAACGACCAACGGCCCGAAACCCATCCTCGACGGAAAGCGCGGCCCCGGCGTTCAGTTCGCGGTGTACTTCGGGGTCCTGGCACCGCTGGTGGCACTGATCGCCGCCGTACCGTTCGCCTGGGGCTGGGGGCTGTCCTGGGTTGACGTCGCGCTGTTCGTCTTCTTCTATGCCTTCTCGGGCCTCGGCATCACCGTGGCCTTCCACCGCCACTTCACCCACGGCTCGTTCAAGGCGAAGCCGTGGCTACGGGTGGTGATGGCCATCGCGGGGAGCATGGCCGTACAGGGCCCGGTCATCACCTGGGTGGCCGACCACCGCAGGCACCACGCGTTCTCCGACCGGGAGGGCGACCCGCACTCGCCGTGGCTGTTCGGCACCTCGCCGCTCGCGATCGCCAAGGGCTTCTGGCACGCGCACATGGGGTGGCTGTTCGACCGCGACAAGAGCAACGCCCAGCGGTTCGCCCCCGACCTGCTCAAGGACAAGGCCATCGTCAAGGTGGACCAGCTGTTCTGGCTCTGGACCCTGCTGACCCTGGTACTGCCCGGGATCATCGGCGGGCTGGTGACCTGGTCGTGGTGGGGCGCGGTGACTGCGTTCTTCTGGGCCGGGCTGGTCCGGGTCTGCGTGCTGCACCACGTCACGTGGTCGGTGAACTCGATCTGCCACATGATCGGCGAGCGGCCCTTCGCCGCGCGCGACCGCTCGGCGAACTTCTGGCCGATGGCGGTGTTGTCGTTCGGCGAGTCCTGGCACAACCTGCACCACGCCGACCCGACGTCGGCCCGGCACGGCGTCAAGCGCGGCCAGATCGACATCTCCGCTCGCGTCATCTGGCTGTTCGAGAAGCTCGGCTGGGCCTACAACGTGCGCTGGCCGACCCCGAAGCGGCTGGACAAGCTGTCGGTCACGGCCTGACCGGCCCACCCGTCGCCGACCACCGCCCACACGGAGATGCCGTGCGTCACGTATTTTCTTGTGAATGGCGGGTCGACGGCGAGCGAAGCGAGAAGCGGCCACCGCCGGGGCGCGCCCGAACGCCCCGGCGGTGCCCCGCGTGCGCATGACGGGAACCGAGCGCAGGCAGCAGCTGCTCAACGTGGCCCGCGCGTTGTTCGCCGAGAAGGGCTTCGACGGCACGTCCATCGAGGAGATCGCCCGGCGCGCGAGCGTCTCCAAGCCCGTCGTCTACGAACACTTCGGCGGTAAGGAAGGCATCTACGCCGTCGTCGTCGACCGGGAGGCGCAGAGCCTGCTCGACCGAATGGTGTCCACTTTGCACGGTGGACATCCGCGCGCGATGCTGGAGCAGGCTGCGGTGGCGCTGCTGAGCTACGTCGAGGACTCGCAGGACGGATTCCGGATCTTGGTCCGCGACTCACCGGTCGCCAGCGCCACCGGGACGTTCTCCACCCTGCTCAACGACATCGCCAGCCAGGTCGAGCACATCCTCGGCCAGGAGTTCTCCGCCCGCGGCTACGACGACAAGTACTCCGCGCTCTACGCGCAGGCGCTGGTCGGCATGGTCGCGCTCACCGGGCAGTGGTGGCTCGATGCGCGCAAGCCCAAACGCGACGAGGTCGCCGCCCACCTGGTGAATCTGGCGTGGAACGGCCTGTCGCATCTGGAACACAAGCCGAGGCTGCGGCTCACCGAGACCTGAGCCCTCACGACCCGGCGAGCGTGACGCGCAGCAGCTTGTCGTCGTCGCCTTCGGACGTGGTGATGTAAAGCGCGCCGTCCGGCCCGCTGCGCACCCCGCGCAACCTGCCGTAGGTGTCGTTCAGCTCGGTCGGCAGGTGCAGGTTCGTCACCTCGGTGCCGGCGTCGTTCAACTGGAACAGCAGCACCTTCTGGCCACGCAACGCCACCACGGCGAGGCTGCCGTTCAGCTCACCCCACCGCTCGCCGGTGAGAAACGCCGCGCCCGACGGTGCCTCGGTCGACGTCTCGCCGGACGTCCACAACGGCGGCACGGCGTCGGGGAAGCGCTCGCGGTCGGTCATCGGGACGTCCTCGTCGTAGAAGTCGACCGTGCCGCCCTGCGAGGGGTCCCAGCCGTAGTTGGCGCCGGGGCGGATGCGGTTCATCTCGTCGAACCCCGTGGGGCCGTGCTCGGAGGCGAACACCTGACCCGACCCCGGCCGCACCGCGACGCCCTGGACGTTGCGGTGGCCGTAGGTGTAGATACGCCGCTCGTTCGCATCCCGCGACGAGGCGAACGGGTTGTCCGGCAGTCCCTCGCCCGTGCGCAGGTCGATGCGCAGCACCTTGCCGCCGAGGTTGCGCCGGTCCTGCGGGATCGCCGGATCGTCCGCGGTGTCGCCGGTGCCGACGAGCAGCGCACCGTCGGCGGCGATGGTGGGCCTGCAGCCCGAGTGCCGTCCGCTGTCGTTGACCGGCAGCCCGGTAAGCAGATCGCGCACGCGGGTGGCCGCGCGCGCGTCCTCGGAGAGCCGCCAGGTGACGAGCCGGACGTCGATCGCGTCGCCGTTGTCCTGGTGGGTCTGGCAGGTGGTGAACTCCCGGGTGCGCTCGAAGTCAGGGTGCACGACCAGCCCCATCAGGCCGCCCTCGCCCTCGACGTGGACGTCGTCGAGGTCGGCGGAGATCTCGGTGACGGTGCCCGCGTCGACGAGCTTGAACCGGGCCGGTCGCTCGGTGACCAGCATCCGGCCGTCGGGCAGGAACCCGATGTCCCAGCCGTGCTCGAGCCCGCCCGCCACCTCCTCCACGCGCAGTGCCGTGCCGGTGGGCGCCGCCGCCCCCGACGTGGGCGAGGCCGTGGTGGTGGCGGCGGTGGTGCGGGCAGGCTCGGCCGGCTGTTGCTGCTGCGCCGGTTGTTCACCCGTGCACGCGGTGACGAGTGCGAGCAGTGCCAGCGAGACGACGGCCGGTGTTCGCGGACGCATGCGCCCAGTCTGCCGTGCCGCGGGTTCCGTCGCTGGTTGTCGGCGCGGCTGCGTACTCTGGAGGTGAGCGCCCCTGCATTGCCTCGTCCCAGGCAGGGGTCTGTTCTCGTGTGAGGGGATTTCGTGGTCGTGTCCAACCCGTCCGACGAAAACAACGCTGCCCAGTTGTCCGGGCTGCTCGCCACCGTCCTTGCGGACCCCGCCCTGCGCGGTGTGCTCGAGCGCGCTGGCGCGCCGTTGCTGGATCTCGACGGCGCGCCGGCCACCCGCCAGCTCGTGATCGCGGCACTCGCTGCCGAGAACGGAGCGGGCAGGCCCGTGCTGGCCGTGACGGCGACCGGCCGCGAGGCCGAGGAGCTGACGAGCGCGCTCGGCAGCCTGCTCGGCGAGGACGTCGTCGCCGACTTCCCGTCGTGGGAAACCCTGCCGCACGAGCGGCTCTCACCAAGGGCGGACACGATCGGCAAGCGGCTCGCGGTGCTGCACCGGCTCGCCCAACCAGGGCACGGCGGCCTGCGGGTGGTCGTGGCGACCGTGCGCAGCCTCATCCAGCCGATGGCGCCGCGGCTCGGCGACCTGGCACCGGTGGAGCTGCGGGTCGGCGAGGAGCAGGACTTCGAGGGCGTCCTCGACCGGCTCGTCGAGCTCGCGTACACGCGGGTGGACATGGTCGAGAAGCGCGGTGAGTTCGCGGTCCGTGGTGGCATCCTGGATGTCTTCTCGCCCACCGACGAGCACCCGCACCGCGTCGAGTTCTGGGGCGACGAGGTCAGCGAGATCCGCGCATTCGCCGTGTCCGACCAGCGCTCGCTGCCGGGCGAGGTGTCCGAAGTGGTCGCGCCGCCGTGCCGGGAGCTGCTGCTCACCCCTGAGGTCAAGGCGCGCGCGGCGGAGCTGGCCGAGACTCACGCGGCGGACGCCCACCTCGCCGAGATGCTCACCAAGCTCGCCGACGGCATCCCGTGCGAGGGCATGGAAGCGCTCATCCCGGTGCTGTGCGAGGGCGAGCTCGAGCTCCTCACCGACGCGATGCCCGAGGGCACGCACGTGGTCCTCACCGATCCGGAGAAGATCCGCGCCCGCGCGGCCGACCTCGTGCGCACCGGGCAGGAGTTCC
The DNA here is from genome assembly GCF_042685745.1 of Prauserella oleivorans. Classification (NCBI taxonomy): domain Bacteria; kingdom Bacillati; phylum Actinomycetota; class Actinomycetes; order Pseudonocardiales; family Pseudonocardiaceae; genus Prauserella; species Prauserella oleivorans. The sequence goes on from NZ_JBHUNT010000001.1 coordinate 2,102,758, forward strand.
TCGAGGCGTCCTGGATGAGCGCGGCGGGGGGAGGAGCGGCGCCCATCGACCTCGGGGCGTCGGCCTACCGCGGGCTCGCCGAGGTACGCACGCACGCCACCGACACCGGCCGCGCGTGGTGGACCCTCTCGCAGCTGACCAGCGAGGCCGACGTCTACCACGTCGCCATCGATGCCGCCCCCGCCTACCGCGGGGAGCTCGACCGCGTCAGCACCGACCTGCGGGCCCACACCGCCGCGGGCGGGGCGGCGGTCGTCGTCGTGGCCGGTACGGGGACGGCGCAACGGGCCGTCGAACAGCTCTCCGGCGCCGATGTACCCGCCACCCTGGCCGACGCGCTGCGCGAGCCGCCGAAGCCGGGCGTCGTGACGGTGACGTGCGGGGCCGTCACCGAGGGGTTCGTCGCCCCGGAGTGCGCGCTCGTCGTGCTCAGCGAGTCCGACATCACCGGGCGCGGGGCGAGCCTCACCCGCTCCGGGCGGGATCTGAACACGAAGATGCCGTCGCGGCGGCGCAACGCCGTCGACCCGCTGGCGCTCAAGGCCGGCGACTACGTGGTGCACGACCAGCACGGCATCGGCCGGTTCGTCGAGATGGTGCAGCGCACCGTCGGTGGCGCCACGCGGGAGTACCTGGTCCTCGAGTACGCGCCGTCCAAGCGCGGCCACCCCGGCGACCGGCTGTTCGTGCCCAGTGACCAGCTCGACGAGGTGTCGCGCTACGTCGGTGGCGAGCTGCCGACGCTGAACAAGCTGGGCGGCTCGGACTGGAAGAACACGAAGGCCAAGGCACGCAAGGCGGTCAAGGAGATCGCCGCAGAGCTCGTGCAGCTCTACGCCGCGCGGCAGGCCGCGCCCGGGTACGCCTTCGGCCCGGACACGCCGTGGCAGCGGGAACTCGAGGACGCCTTCCCATTCGTGGAAACCAACGACCAGCTCGCGGCCATCGACGAGGTCAAGGCCGACATGGAACGCAGCGTGCCGATGGACCGGGTCATCTGCGGTGACGTCGGCTACGGCAAGACAGAGATCGCGGTGCGCGCGGCGTTCAAGGCCGTGCAGGACGGCAAGCAGGTGGTGGTGCTCGTGCCGACGACGCTGCTGGCCCAGCAGCACCTCAACACGTTCACCGAGCGGATGCGCTCCTTCCCGGTGACCATCCGCGGGCTGTCCCGGTTCACCGAGCCGCACGAGGCGGAGAAGACGCTCGAGGGCCTGGCGAACGGCGAGATCGACATCGTCATCGGAACCCACCGGCTGTTGCAGACCGGAGTCCGCTACAAGGACCTCGGCCTCGTGATCGTCGACGAGGAGCAGCGGTTCGGCGTCGAGCACAAGGAGCACATCAAGGCGCTGCGGACGCACGTCGACGTGCTCACGATGTCGGCCACCCCGATCCCGCGCACGCTCGAGATGAGCATGGCGGGCATCCGCGAGATGTCGACCATCCTGACCCCGCCCGAGGACCGGCACCCGATCCTCACCTACGTCGGCGCGTACGACGACAAGCAGGTGGCCGCCGCCATCCGCCGCGAGCTGTTGCGCGACGGCCAGGTGTTCTACGTGCACAACCGGGTGTCGTCGATCGAGAAGGCGGCGCGGCGAATCCGGGAACTCGTGCCGGAGGCTCGCGTCGTCACCGCCCACGGCCAGATGAACGAGCACAAGCTCGAACAGATCATCCAGGGTTTCTGGGAGCGCGAGTTCGACGTGCTGGTGTGCACCACCATCGTCGAGACCGGGCTCGACATCTCCAACGCCAACACGCTCATCGTGGAGCGCGGTGACCTGCTCGGGCTGGCCCAGCTGCACCAGCTGCGGGGCCGGGTCGGCCGCGGCCGCGAACGCGGGTACGCCTACTTCCTGTACCCGCCGGACAAGCCGCTCACCGAGACCGCGCACGACCGGCTGGCCACCATCGCGCAGAACACCGAGCTGGGCGCGGGCATGGCGGTGGCCATGAAGGACCTGGAGATCCGTGGCGCCGGCAACATCCTGGGCGCGGAGCAGTCCGGCCACATCGCGGGCGTCGGCTTCGATCTCTACGTCCGGCTCGTCGGCGAGGCGGTCGACGTGTTCCGCCGCAGTGCGGGCGCGGAGCCGGTCGAGGAGGAGGCCCCGGCCGAGGTTCGCGTGGACCTGCCCGTCGACGCGCACATCCCGCACGACTACGTGCCGGGCGAGCGGTTGCGGCTGGAGGCGTACCGCAAGATCGCCGCGGCGGCCGATCAGTCCGAGTTGGACGGCGTCCTCGACGAGCTCGTCGACCGGTACGGTCAGCCGCCCGAGCCCGTGCGCAGGCTGCTCGCCGTGGCGGCGTTCCGGCAGGTGTGCCGCAGGGCAGGCGTCACCGAGGTCACCGTGCAGGGCAACACCATCCGGTTCACGCCGCTGCCACTGGCCGACTCGCAGCTCGTGCGGCTCAGGCGGCTGTACCCGAAGGCGGTGTACAAGGCGGTGACGCACACCGTGTCGGTGCCGAAGCCGACCGAGGGCCCGGCGGGCGGCCGCATCGGCGCGCCCCCGCTGCGGGACGAGGCGCTGCTCGACTGGTGCACCAACCTGCTGACGGCGATGACGAAGCAGCCCGCCGCCGCCGGCGCGTAGCCGGCGTCAGGCCCGGCATGAGGCCCCAGTGCCGCGTGCGCGCTTGCGATCCGCACCCGGTCGTGTGAGAGGGTACGGCCTGTGATCCGGATCATGAGACGCGCTGCCACGCTGTCCGTCGCTCTGGTCGCCGGCCTGGTGCTCGCCGGGTGCGGGTCCGGACCGAGTCAGGTCACCTCGGCCGCGATCGTCGGGGACCGTTCGGTGCCGCTGGACGACGTTCAGCAGGAGATCCGGTGGCTGCTCGACAACGTGCCGCAGGCCGAGCAGGCCAAGCAGCAGCGCAAGCTCGACCTGCAGGCGCGCGAGGTGGTGCGCAGCCGCGTCGCCCACGAGCTCACCGCGATCGCCGCCGAGCGCGAGGGGCTGCGGGCCGATCCGGCGCAGGTGACGGAGTTGGTCGAGACCAGTGGCGGCGCCGAGGCGATCGCGCGGTCGGTGGGCGTCGAGCCGGGGCGCGTGCGCGAGATCGCGACCGACCAGATCCTGCTGCAGCAGCTCGCGCAGCGCTACCTCGACCGGCTGACGGTCAGCCTGATCGGCACCACGATCGTCACCGAGAGTGCCGGGTCCACCGCGAAGGAGCAGGCGATGGAGCTCGGCAGGCGCATCGCGGAGCAGCCGGGCCAGGTGCGCCGGATCGTCCGGCAGAGCGGGCACGAGGTGCTCGACGCCGACCTGCCGCTCGCAGACGTCATCCAGACGCAACCGGAGGTCGCCGCGAGCGCGATCTTCGGCGCCGCGGAGGGCACCGTGCTGGTGATCCAGCCCAGCAGGCAGCAGACCGGCTGGCTGGTGGCTCTCGTCGAGGACCGCCGCGTGGCGGCCCGGGGTGACCGGTCGGCCGCGACCAGGACGAGTCCGGAGTACCTGTACTTCACCGGACTGCGGTTGCTGCAGCCGATCGCGGAGGAGGTCGGGGTCCGCATCAACCCGCGATACGGCGTGTGGGACGAGACCGCGCTGGCCCCGGCGGCCAACGAGGACGAGGTGTCGGGCTACCAGTTGCGGTCCCGTACCGTGCAGCCATGACCTGGCGATCCGCGACGGTGGTGCTCTGTTCCCCGGCACTGCCGGAGGTACTTCCCGCCGCGGCACTGGGTGTGCTGCGTGCGGCCGAACACGTCTACGCCGCGGCCGAGCTCTCCGAAGGCATGCGGGCCTCGCTCGAGGCGAAGCCGGCCCCGGCTCCGGAGGAGCTGACCACGCAGAGCGGTGTCGTGCTCGTCGCCATGAACGCGGACGACCCGGGTGCGGCGGCGTTGATCGAGGCGGGCGCGACCGTCGTCGACACGCCGGTGCCGCCGCTGCTGCGCGCCGCCGAGGTGATGGACCGCCTCCGCTCGCCCGGCGGCTGCCCGTGGGACGCCGCGCAGACGCACGAGTCGCTGCGCCAGTATCTCGTCGAGGAGACCTACGAACTGCTCGAGGCGATCGAGGAGGGCGACCGCGCGGCGCTGCGGGAGGAGCTGGGCGACGTGCTGCTGCAGGTGCTCTTCCACGCCCGCGTGGCCGCCGAGCACTCCACCGACGCGTTCGACATCGACGAGGTGGCCGACCGGCTCGTGACGAAGCTCGTCGGCAGGCACCCGCACGTGTTCACGGGCGCAGACCGCGTCGAGACCGCCGAGCACCAGCAGCTGCGCTGGGAGGAGCTCAAGCAGGCCGAGAAGCAACGTGAGTCCATCATGGACGGTGTGGCGCTGGGGCAGCCCGCCGCGGCACTGGCGGGCAAGCTCGGCCAGCGCACGGGCCGCTCCGGGGTGCCGTTCGACCTGTTCCCCGCGGGCGACGACGAGGGCTCCAGGCTGTTCCGCATCGCCGCGGCCGCGCGCCGGGCGGGCATCGATCCGGAGGGCGAGCTGCGGGCGGTCGCGAAGGCGTTCGCCCACCAGGTCCGCGCCGCCGAACGGGCGGCGCGGGACGCCGGCTGGAACCCGGCGGACCTCGATGCCGACGGATGGCGGCGATTCTGGCCGGGGCACCCCGCGTAACCTGGGCGGGTGAGCGAACCCACCTCGCGCCGCACGCCACGCGTACGGGCAGGGCGTCGTCCGCCACCGGTGCACCCCGCGCTCGCGCGGATCGCACTCACGCTCGCGCTCGTCGGGACCGGCCTGATCCTCGTCCTCACCATCGGTGTTCACCGCGACGACGAGGAGCGCCCCGAGACCGAGGTCCCCGTCCCGGATCAGCGGCCGCGCTCGCACCAGACCGTTCCCAGTCCCGCGCTCGCCGCGCCCGTCGACCGGCCGAGAGCCTCCGACCAGGAGGAACTCGAGGCCTGGGCGCGGCAGGTCGCCGACGCGACCGGGGTGCCCGCCCGGGTGGCGGCCGCCTACGGTCGCGCCGAGATGTGGCTGGCCGGCGAGCAGCCGGGATGCAACCTGTCGTGGGCCACGCTGGCCGGCATCGGCCGGATCGAGTCGCGGCACGGCGAGCTCGGTGGCGGCATCGGCGACGACGGGCTGCCCGGCACGTCCATCATCGGCGTGCCGCTGGACGGCTCACCAGGTGTACGGGCGATCCCCGACACCGACCGCGGCCGCCTCGACGGCGACACCCGCTGGGACCGGGCGGTCGGCCCGATGCAGTTCCTGCCCGGCACGTGGCAGCGCTGGGCCGCCAGGTCGGTCAGGGACGGCAACGGGCCCGACCCGCAGAACATCGACGACGCCGCGCTGGCGGCCGCGCGCTTCCTGTGTTCCGGCGGCCGCGATCTCTCCACCCCGCAGGGCTGGTGGGACGCCGTGCTCGCCTACAACAACTCGGTCGACTACGCCCAGGACGTGTTCAGCGGCGCCGACGCCTACGCCACCGCGACCCCGCGGCAGTGAGCCGTCAGGGATTGCCGAGCGCGAGCCGGGCGGAGACCTCTCCGATGGCGTCCTGGTATTCCGGCACCGGGTTCATGGCCGATGCCATCCGCAGTTGCGCGAGCGCCTCGACCAACCGGCCGAGGCGCTGCAGGGTCCTGCCGAGGACGAACCGGGCGTAGTGATCGGAAGGATCCAGTTCGATCACCCGGCTCAGCGCCCGTTCAGCACGGTTGAGCTGGGCGGAGTGGAAGTACGCGCGACCGGCCAGCAGCTGCACGCTCGGCTTGTCCGGCTCGGCGTCCAGCACCGGCTCCAGCGCCTTCAGCGCAGCGAGCGGCCGCCGCCGGACCAGTGCCTCGGCCTGACGGAACGCCTGAAACCGCACCTCGCCCGGTACAGACTGGGCCGGCCTCGGTAATGGCTTCTCGTCATCCATGATTCTGTCGACGGTACCTGCGGCGACGACGATTCTCGACCCACGCGGACCGACGCGGAGACCATGATCGACCGGCCGGAGCAACCGGGGGTCCCGGGCGCGGCGATCTTCCATATGGTGGACTAGCCCGTCATGAGCGACGAAGACCCGAGGTACCTCGGCCTCGCGCCGTACCTGTACTACACCGATGCCACCGAGGCGCTGGAGTGGCTGACCCGCGTGTTCGGGTTCGAGGAGAAGGTGCGCTACGTCGACGCGGCAGGCGAGGTCTTCCAGGCCACCGTCACCGCCGGTGACGCCGAGATTCACCTGACCGGCGTCGGGGCCGACTACTGGACCGGCAAAGGCGTCGACGGTCCGGTCGGCCAGCTCAACGTCGTGTACGTCGACGACGTGGACGCGCAGTACGAGCGGGTCTGCGAGGCCGTCGGCGACACCGTCGAGGTGACGCGTCCGCAGGACCAGCCGTACGGCGCGCGCCTGTTCACGGTCCAAGACATCGGCGGCAACAGCTGGGCGTTCTGGCAGCGGGTTTCCGACACCGTGGAGCTGCCGACCGGCTGGCAGGAGATCCGTCCCGAGCAGGAGTGACGCGCGGCGCACTGCCCTGAGTGCGTGCCTCCACCGGGTGACCGGCGCGGGCGTCTACGCTGGGTGCCATCGTCGCTGGCACAACCGGGTGAGGAGCAAGTGTGGCGGTTATCGAGCAGGTAGGCGCGCGCGAGATTCTGGACTCTCGTGGCAACCCGACGGTCGAGGTGGAGGTGGCTCTGGACGACGGCACGCTGGCGCGGGCCGCGGTCCCGTCGGGTGCGTCCACCGGTGAGCACGAGGCCGTGGAGTTGCGGGACGGTGACGCGAACCGCTACGGCGGCAAGGGCGTCGAGCGCGCGGTCTCGGCGGTGCTCGACGAGATCGGCCCTGATCTCGTCGGCGTGGACGCCGTCGACCAGCGCATCGTCGACCAGAAGCTGCTGGACCTCGACGGCACGCCGGACAAGTCCCGCCTGGGCGCCAACGCCATTCTTGGCGTCTCGCTGGCCGTCGCGAAGGCGGCGGCGGACTCCGCAGAGCTGGAGCTGTTCCGCTACCTCGGCGGGCCGAACGCGCACGTGCTGCCCGTGCCGATGCTGAACATCCTCAACGGCGGCGCGCACGCGGACACCGACGTCGACATCCAGGAGTTCATGATCGCTCCGATCGGCGCCGAGTCGTTCCGCGAGGCGCTGCGCTGGGGCGCGGAGACCTACCACTCGCTGAAGTCGGTGCTGAAGGGTCGCGGGCTCTCCACCGGTCTCGGTGACGAGGGTGGTTTCGCGCCGAGCCTGTCGAACAACCGTGAGGCGCTCGACATCATCGTCACGGCGATCGAGAAGGCCGGCTACCAGCCGGGCCGCGACATCGCGCTGGCGCTCGACGTGGCGGCGACCGAGTTCTTCGACGACGGCGCCTACACCTTCGAGGGGTCCAAGCGCAGCGCCGAGCACCTGATCGGCTACTACACCGAGCTGGCGGACGCCTACCCGCTGGTGTCCATCGAGGACCCGCTGTCCGAGGACGACTGGGACGGCTGGGTGCGGCTCACCGCCGAGCTCGGCGAGAAGCTGCAGCTGGTGGGCGACGACCTTTTCGTCACCAACCCCGACCGGCTCGAGGAGGGCATCGCCCGCCGCGCCGCGAACGCGCTGCTGGTGAAGGTCAATCAGATCGGCACGCTGTCGGAGACGCTCGACGCGGTCACGCTGGCCACGTCGTACGGCTACAAGTGCATGATGAGCCACCGTTCCGGCGAGACCGAGGACACGACGATCGCCGACCTGGCGGTGGCCACCGGTGTCGGCCAGATCAAGACCGGTGCGCCTGCGCGCAGCGAGCGCGTGGCCAAGTACAACCAGCTGCTGCGCATCGAGGAGACCCTCGGCGACGCCGCCCGCTACGCGGGTGACCTGGCCTTCCCGCGGTTCACTCCGGAGAGCTGACGAGACCGGTGGCCGAACGGGGCAGAGCACGTGGCAGGCGCAGCGGGGGACGGGCTCGCGGCTCGTCCCCCCGCGGCCTGCGCTCGCCGCGGCCGACGCGGCGGGGCGACCGCAGGTGGCGGCTGCGCCGTGGCCTGACGGTCACCCGTGCCTCCGGCGCGGCCAAGGTGCTGGGGATGTCCACGACCCGGCGGGCGGCGGTGGTGGCGATCGTGGTGTGTGCGCTCGCCTTCACCATCGCCGTCCCGCTGCGGACGTACCTGTCGCAGCGCGCCGAGGTCGCCGAGGAGGAGGCGCGGCAGGCAGAACTGCGGCAGGAGGTCGGCAGGCTGGAGGACCGCAAGGCCGAGCTGTCCGACCCCGCGCAGGTGGAGGCCGAGGCGCGGCGCAGGCTGCGGTACGTGATGCCCGGCGAGACGCCGTACATGGTGCAGCTGCCGGAGGACAAGGCCGCCGCGGAGCGGCCCGAGGAGAACCAGAGCTCGGTGCGTCGCGGGGGCACCTGGTACGAGACGTTGTGGGATGGCGTGACCAAGGGTGAATAGGACCGAGTTCGAGCCCGTGACCGACGCGGACCGGGAGATCATCGCCCGTCAGCTGGGCAGGCCGCCGCGGGCGCTGCGGGCCGTCGCGGCGCGTTGCCCGAGCGGGCACCCCAGTGTGGTGCAGACCAATCCTCGGCTCGAGGACGGTACGCCGTTTCCGACGCTGTACTACCTGACCTGCCCGAACCTGACCTCGCTGGTGGGCAGGCTCGAGGCATCGGGGCTCATGCGCGAGATGACCGAGCGGCTCGGCCGGGATCCCGAGCTGGCGGCGGCGTACCGGCGTGCGCACGAGTCCTACCTGGCGCAGCGCGACGCCATCGAGCCGCTCGGCCACCAGGTCACCGCGGGCGGCATGCCGGGGCGGGTCAAGTGCCTGCACGTCCATCTCGCGCACACGCTGGCCTGCGGGCCGGGCGTGAACCCCTTCGGCGACGAGACGCTGGAGCTCCTCCGGGAAGGCGGCTGGCCCTCCGGGGAGTGCAGTCCGTTACCTCGAGTGGAGCAACCTGCCGAGTAGTTTTCCCTTTCGTGTGAGGCCCGCGTCACGGCCGGGCAATCTGTGCGACGTAGGACGTAGGGGCGTCGCCGGCACGCGAGGAGGGGGCGAGGCGTGGTCGAACCGCGAAGGTCCACCGGCCGCCGATTCGGGTTACGGCACAAGCTTTTCGTGACCGCGGTGGCCGGCTCGCTGGCCGTGGTGCCGGCCGTCGTGCTGCGCAACGACGACTCCGCGGGAAATGAGACCACCCGGTCCGCGCACGACGTGCCGCTGGGCGGCACCAATCCGCGAGGCCCCGACCGGATCTCCGTGGACGGCAGCCTGCCCGAGCCACCCGACCCGGAGGACCTGGGCGTCGTCACCGATCCGCCCGAGCCGGGGCCGTTGGGCATTCCGGCCACCGCGCTGGCCGCCTACCGCAACGCCGCCCGAATCGTGGGCGCGGAGTTCCCCGGTTGCAACATCGACTGGGCCTTGATCGCGAGCATCGGCCGGACCGAGTCGAATCACGCGCGCGGCGGTTACGTCGACGCCGAGGGCGATACGCTGGAGCCGATTCTCGGTCCGGTGCTCAACGGCTCGGGCAACGTCGCGGCGATCCTCGACACCGACGGCGGCCGGCTCGACGGCGACATCGGCTGGGACCGCGCCGTCGGGCCGACGCAGTTCATCCCGGCCACGTGGGCGCGCCACGGCGCCGACGGCAACGGCGACGGCAGGCGCGACCCGGACAATCTGTTCGACGCGACCGTCGCCACGGCGCGGTACCTGTGCTCGGGCGGGCTGGACCTCGCCAACGGCGACCAGCTGCGGGCGGCCCTCTACCGCTACAACAACTCCCGGTCCTACGTCGAGACGGTGATCCGCTGGGCGGAGGCCTACCGCGACGGCGTGCTGCCGCAGCCGGACAGCGACGTTCCGCTCGGCGTGCCGTCCGTGCCGACCCGGGAGGCGCCGTCCCCGGTGCCGCCGCCGAGCAGGCCGGCCCCTGTTCCGCCCGGCACGCCGCCTCCGGTCCTCGCGCTGCCGCGCCCGCCGGCCGGGACCCTGCCGGGTGATGACGGGCTCGGCCGGGCACCTGGCATGTCGCGGCCCGGTGGTACGCAGCCTGGGGTGACGCCGCCTGGGGCCACGCCGCCTGGGGTGACGCCGCCTGGGGCCACGCCGCCCGGGGTGACGCGGCCTGGGGGCACGCCGCCGGAGATCGCACCCCCGGGTACGACTTCACCGGGGACCACCCCGTCGGAGACGTCGCCATCCGGCACGACGCCGCCGGAGACGACGCCGCCTGTGCCCACGCCCCCGACCACACCGCCTGGCACGTCTCCGCCTGGTACCACTCCGCCGGGGACGACACCGCCTGGCACTACGCCGCCGGGCACCCAACCGCCGGGCACCCAACCGCCGGGCACTACGCCGCCGGGCACCCAACCGCCGGGCACCACGCCGCCGGGCGAACAACCGCCCAGCAGTCAGCCGCCTGGAGCCACGCCGCCCGGTACCCAACCACCCGGCACGACCCAGCCACCCGGCAGCAGGCCACCCGGTAGCCAGCCGCCGGGGACGACACCGCCGCCGGGCACGACGGATCCCCCCGAGCCGCCGGAGTGTGAGACGCCGACCCCGGAGACCCCGGCGCCACCGAACACGCCGCAACCCGTGCCGCCGCAACCGGCACCCCCGAAGCCTCCACCACCGGACGTGGCCAGGCCGACGCAACCGGTCCCGGCGGATGACGCACGCCCACCCGGGTGCGAACCGGAGGAGCCCATCGAACCGGCGTCCGCGCCGCACGCGCCGGCCGCAAGTCCGGCGAGCGTGCCGGGCGTCATCACGGCCACCCGGAACATCCGTTAGACCGGCGGCCCGGCGGCCCGACGACCTTCGCGAATGGCGCACACGGCGACGGGAGCGGCAGACACGGCGACGGGAGCGCCAGACACCGGCACGAAACCGCCGCACCTACCGCCCGGGCGGGGACGCGCCACATGGCGGTTAGGCTCGGGTCATGCCCCGGGTAGCCGCCATCGACTGTGGAACCAACTCGATCCGCCTGCTCGTCGCGGAGCTGACGCACCGGCACGACGGCAGCGTCGACCTACGTGACCTCCATCGCGAGATGCGGGTCGTCCGGCTCGGTCAGGGCGTCGACGCGACCGGCAGGCTCGCGCCCGAGGCGCTGGACCGCACCCGCGAGGCCCTCGCCGCGTACACCATCGCGGCGCGCCGCAAGGGCGTCGAGAAAGTCCGCATGGTCGCCACGTCGGCCACCCGCGACGCGAGCAACCGCGACGACTTCTTCGCCATGACGCGCGAGGTGCTGGGCGTCGAGGCCGAGGTCATCACCGGCGACGAGGAGGCCCGGCTGTCGTTCACCGGCGCGGTGGGGGAGCAGGACCCCGAGGACGGTCCTTTCCTCGTCGTCGACGTCGGCGGCGGGTCGACGGAGCTCGTCCTCGGCACGTGGGACGGTCAGCGGGCCGAGGTGCTCGCCGCGAAGTCGGTGGACATCGGGTGCGTGCGGATCACCGAGCGCGCGCTCGCGGGCGACCCGCCGACCGCTGACGAGGTGGCGGCGGCTCGCGCCCTCGCGGCCGAGGTGCTGGCCGGCGCGTTCGACGTGGTGGACGTGGCGAAGGCGAAGACGTGGATCGGCGTCGCCGGGACCGTGACCACGCTCTCGGCCGTTTCGCAGGAGCTGCCGGAGTACGACTCGGAGCGCACGCACCTGTCCCGGCTCTCGCACGCCGAGATCGACCGGATCGCCGGCGAGCTGCTCGCGGCCGACCACGCCGCACGCGCCGCGAACCCCGTGATCCACCCCGGGCGGGTGGACGTGATCGGCGGTGGAGCGCTGATCGTGCGGGTGCTCGCCGAGGAGCTGGCTCGCCGTGGTGGTCCGGACGAGCTCGTGGTGAGCGAGCACGACATTCTCGACGGCATCGCCCTGTCCCTCGCCTGATCCGACTTTCGTAGGATCTTGCTGCGTAGGCGTCATCGGAACGCATAGGTTCTTCTCACTCTTGTCCGAGGAGGAAACCGAGTGAGAAGACCCAAGCTTCTGGCCGCTGCGCTCGCAGTGCCGCTGCTCGGCGGCATCGTGGCCGTGGTGGCGCCCACCGCCACCGCCCAGCCCCAGCTGTCCGGCCCGGCCACCGAATACACCGTCCTGGCCGCCGAGGGACAGAGCGTCGGAGAGGCGGCTCGCGCCGTCCGGGACGCGGGCGGCACGGTGGTGCGGACCAATCAGGCCGTCGGCCTCATCACCGCGACCGCGCCGGCGAACGGGTTTACCGAGCGGGTCGCCACGAGTGACGCGGTGCTGTCCGCGGCGGAGGCCCGCCCCATCGGCAGCGCCCCGAAGCGGGCGCGCGCCGCCTCTCCGGACGAGCGGATCGAGCGGGAGAACCGCTATGTCGCGCGTACCGCACGCGGAAAGGGCAAGCAGCCCGGCCCGGCCGGCACCGACCCGCTCGACGACAAACTCTGGGGGCTCAAGTCCGTCCGGTCGGACCTCGCGCGCACCGTGCAGCCCGGCGACGAGCGGGTGAAGGTCGGCGTCATCGACACCGGTGTCGACGGCACGCACCCCGACATCGCCCCCAACTTCGACGCGCGCGCCTCCCGCAACTTCGTGCGCGACATCCCTGCCGACCCGAACGGCAACGAGGTCGACGGGCCGTGCGAGTTCCGAGGCTGCATCGACCCCGTCGACCACGACGGCAACGGGCACGGCACCCACGTCGCGGGCACGATCGCGGCCGCGGCCGACGGCACCGGCATCTCCGGGGTCGCGCCCAACGTCACGCTGGTCAATCTGCGCGCGGGCCAGGACTCCGGCTACTTCTTCCTGCAGTCGGTGGTCGACGCCATCACCTATGCCGGCGACGCGGGCATCGACGTCATCAACATGTCGTTCTACGTCGACCCGTGGCTGTACAACTGTGTGGCCAACCCGGCCGACTCGCCCGAGCAGCAGGCCGCGCAGCGGCTGACGATCGAGGCCGTGACGCGGGCGCTGAACTACGCGCACCGCAAAGGCGTCACACAGGTGGTGGCCCTCGGCAACCAGCACACCGATCTCGGCGCGCCCCAGCCCGACACCGGCAGCCCCAACTACCCGGCGGGCTCCGAGCACGACCGCGACATCGACAACGCCGGCTGCTTCTCGCTGCCGACCGAGGGTGAGCACGTGATCTCGGTGTCGGCGTTCGGGCCGTCCCAGGCGAAGGCCGACTTCTCCAACTACGGCACCGAGCAGATCTCGGTGTCCGCTCCGGGCGGGTACTTCCGCGACTACTTCGGCACCGACCGGTTCCAGGCCAACGAGAACATGATTCTGTCGGCCTACCCGCGCAACGTCGCCCTCGCGGAGGGCACCATCGACGCCCACGGCAACATCACTCCGCTCGGCCGGGAACTCGGCGTCACCAAGGCCACGGCCGCCGACGGCACGGTGGGGTACTACCAGTACCTGCAGGGCACGTCGATGGCGTCGCCGCACGCGGCCGGAGTCGCGGCACTGATCGTCTCGGAGTACGGCTCGAACAAGCGCGGCGAGTTCGGCATGGATCCGGACGCCGTCGAGCGCGTGCTGCTCGGTACCGCGGCGCAGATCCCGTGCCCGGTGCCGAACACGGTCGACTACCTCGACGAGGGGCGGGACGAGTCGTTCACGGCGACCTGCACCGGAACGCCCGCGTTCAACGGGTTCTACGGGCACGGCGCGGTCGACGCCTACGCCGCCGTGCGGCATGGAGCCGAGCACCTGTGATGCGGCTCGTGGCCCCGTCCCGACCGGAGGCGGGGCCACGGTCGCGGTGCCGGTGGGCCTGAGCTTGCGGCCGACGGCCCCATGGATGATCCGCTCCATCTCGGCGAGGGTCACCGGTCCGTCCGGCCACCACTCCGCGGTCCGCACGAGACCCGGCTCGGACCGATCCGGGCACGGGGGCCGATGACTGTCCACACCAGACAGTCCCGGGTCGGACACATTTCCGGCCCCGGACAAGGGCGTCGACGCTAGACTCGCCGGCGTGCTCGGTCGCGTCGACGAGTCACGGAGGCGAGCGAGGATGTGGTCCGTACCTGGCGCGGCCGGTGTCGCCGGTGGCCGCGCGGGGCAGCCGCGACCGGCGGCGTGGAGCTGACATGGCCGACGAATGGTGGGCCGACTACTCGGACGGCACGCTCTCGGCGGCCGCGCTCAAGCGACACGGCTATGCCGGCGTCATCCGCTATGTGACCGCGCCCAGCCTCATGAACCCGCCGGGGCGGCTGCGGAAACACACCACGCGCGCCGAGTTCGACGAGCACCGCCGGGCCGGCCTCGGGCAGTTGCTCGTCTACCAGGACGACACCACCGACGCCGACGGCGGCTACGACACCGGCGTCCGCAACGCACGCCGTGCGCAAGCCGGCGCCGATCACCTCGGCTATCGCGGCCTCGTCTTCTTCACCAACGACCGCCCGTCGCTGCCGGACCCGGCCACCTGGCGCGCGTATCTGGACGGCGCGGCCTCCGTGCTCGGCCGCGGCCGGGTCGGCGCCTACGGGTTCGGCAACGCGATGGACGCCGCGAAGGGGCACGCGTCCCTGTTCTGGCAAGCCGGCCGGCGCGCCGACGTCCGCCCGCACGTGCACATCTGGCAGGACAACAATCACCAGCCCGTCGTCACCGACGGCGGCCGCCGCGTCACCACCGATCGCAACCTGATCCTCAAGCCGCTCCCGGGCATCGGGGACGGCCGGGCCCCGAGTGACGCGCTCGCGATTCTCACCGGAGGTACGGACATGCTCGAGCTACCCGCAGGCGGCGGCGAGGACTGGAGCCGCATCGAGTCCATCCCGATGCCGTCGATCCTGCGCGCACACGACCTGGTGATCGCGCCGGCGTACAACCGGGCCGTCGTCGTCCGCGGGCTGAACACCTGGAACAACCAGGACGCCCCGCTGGCGGGCCCGGACGTGCGTAACCCGGGCGGCCAGGGCGACCTCCTCGCGCGCAACGGGTGGGACGAATTCACCGTGTGGGAGCACGCCGGCAAGTCCTTCGTGGTGCCCGCGGGGGTGGCGAAGATCGACTTCGCGTACTGGTCCGACGCGCCGTTTCGCATCGCGATCTCGCCGCGACTCATCTGATCTGATCCCGCGCTGGGACGATGCGGGTGTGGGACGTCCCCTGGCCCGCCCCACACCCACCGCCCGCTAGCGGTTGGAGCTGCGCCGGACGAACTCGGCGAGATCCTTCGACTGCTGCACGCGGGAGGGCTCGTGGACGTACATCATGTGGCCGGCCGGGTAGTACGCGGTCTCCACATTGGACCGCAACTCGTCCGGGATCTGCAGCCTGGCGATGACGTGCTCGGCCGCGTAGTACGGGGTCGCGCCGTCGTAGTGGCCGAGCGCGACGTGGACCCTCAGGTGCGGGTTGGCCCGCATCGCCGAGCTCAGCGAGTCCACCACCGACACCGCGCGTCCCTCGAAGTCCGAGTAGGACCATGCCCGGTTGACGTCGATGGACAGGATCTCGTACGGCAGGTCGTTGACGTACTCGAGTTCCGCGCGCACGTAGTGGTTGAACGCGGCCGCGTAGGCGCCCATGATGCGCGAGACGGACGCGTCGTCGCTCATGTGCTCGCGCCCGCCGTCCGGTTCCCAGGTGGTGAACCGCCCGTCCATCCGGCCCGTCGCGAGGCCCTGCTCGCGCAGCAGTTCGGTGAAGAACCGCACGTGCTCGATCCGCAGGTTCACCCGGTCCACATAGGACTCGGATAGGCCGGTGAGCCGAGCCAGCCTGCGCACGATGTCGGAACGCTCCGAGGCGCTCAGCCGCGCGCCCCGCTGCAGGGCCCACGGCAGGTCCCGGGAGGCGAACTCCTCCGCCTCGCGCAGCACGTCCTCGAGCTTTCGCTTGCCGTGCTTTCCGTGGTAGTGCGCGATCGCCGCGTAGGTGGGCACGAAAAGCGTGTACGGCAGGTCGTTGCCCTCGGTGAAGCGGATGGTGCCCATGTCCAGGACGGAGGAGATGAGCAGCAGCCCGTTGAGATAGAGGCCGTGCCGCTCCTGCAGGTGCGCGGCCAGGGCGGCGGCCCGCAGGGTCCCGTAGGACTCGCCCGCGACGAACTTCGGCGAGAGCCAGCGCTGGTTGCGCGACGTCCACAGCCGGATCACCTCGCCGACCGACTCCACGTCGGGCGTGAAGCCGTGGTACTCCTGCGGCTTCTCCCCGTTCGTGGGCCGCGAGTAGCCCGTGGACACCGGGTCGATGAACACCAGGTCGCTGTGGGCGAGCAGGGTCTCCGGATTGTCGGCGAGCCGGTACGGGGGCGGTTCGGGGTCGTTGACGTCACCCGAAATCACCCGGCGCGGCCCGAGCACGCCGAGGTGCAGCCAGATGCTGGACGACCCGGGGCCGCCGTTGAACGCGAAGGTCACCGGGCGCGTCGTCGGGTCGGCGCCGTCGAGCGTGTACGCCGTGACGTACACTTCGGCCTTGGGCTTGTACCCGTCGAACTTGCCGTCGGTGATGACTTCCTTGCGCAGGACGATTCGCCCGGTCTGGGCGGTGTAGTCCAGTTTGCGGCGCTTGACCGTCAGCGTGTGACGGGTGGTCACCAGGTCGTCGGTCGGCTCGACGGCGCCCGCCTTGGCCGTCGGCTCGGCGGTGTCGGTTTCCGTGGCTTCATCGGTCGTGTCTGGCATGGCTCCAACCTATGCGAGCCGGTGCGGAAAGAAATTCACTGTGTGGGAAAAGAGCGGGCTGTGAGACTGACGCCATGCACCTCGTCATGGCCGGTGTCACCGCTCCCAGCCACGTCTACCCCGGCCTGGGGCTCATCGCCGAACTCGTCGCCCGGGGGCATCGGGTCAGCTACGTCGTCGGCCATCGCCTCGCCGGGCTCGTCGCCAGGACCGGCGCCGAGCCCGTCTGCCACGACTCGGTGATGCCGCAGGCCGACGAGCATTGGACGGATGACCCGGGAGCGGCGATGCAGGTGTTCCTCGACGACGCGATGACCGCGCTGCCCGTCATCCGCGGCCTCCCGAAGCCCGACGCCGTGCTCTACGACATCGGCGGATTCGCCGGACGCGTCGCCGCGCACCACTGGGGCGTGCCGGCGATCCAGCTGTCCACCGCGTACGTGGCGTGGGAGGGCATCGAACAGGACCGGGCCGAGTTCAACGCCGCGCTCGAGGCGTCCCCGACCGGCAGCCGCTACTTCGCGACGCTGCGCCGGTGGCTCGCCGACAACGGCATGGACGTCGACGCCGACGAGTTCCTCGGCACACCGCCGTCATGCGTGGTGCTGATTCCGCGTGTCCTGCAGCCGAACGCCGACCGGGTCGACCCGCGCTACGTCTTCGCGGGCCCGTGCATCGACTCGGCCCGCCGCACGGGGTGGACGCCGGAGCCCGGCGACGACCGCCCGCTGGTGTACGTGGCGCTGGGCACCGCCTACACCGACCGGCGGGACATCTATCGCGCCTGCCTCGACGGGCTGGCCGGGGACCACCGGATCGTGCTCGCCACGGGCAAGGTCGATCCCGCCGAGCTCGGGCCTCTTCCGGACGGCGTGATCGCCGATCGCACCCAGCCGCAACTGGACGTGCTCGAGCACGCGTCGGTGTTCGTCAGCCACGCCGGGATGGGTAGCGCGGCGGAGTCGCTGTGGTTCGGCGTGCCGACCGTCCTGCTGCCGCAGGCCGTCGACCAGACCGACAACGCCGACACGCTCGAGCGGATCGGCGCCGGAGTGCGCCCGGCGGAACCGCTGGATGCCGCGAACCTGCGGGCGGCCGTCGAGACCGCGCTCGGCAAGGCGGACCGGGCGCGCGAGCTGCGCGACGAGGTCCGGGCCCACGGCGGCACCGAGGTCGCCGCGAGCGCTGTCGAACTCCTGTGCCCGAATCCGTGACAAGCCGTGGACCCGGTCGCCGGTCACAATGACTCACCATGACGGACGTGAGGTGTTCGCTGGCCGAACTCGACCAGGCCGTGAGCGAGTGCCGTGCCTGCCCCCGGTTGGTGGAGTGGCGGGAGCAGGTCGCGCGGACCAAGCGCGCCGCCTACGCCTCGGAGACCTACTGGGGCCGGCCGGTGCCGGGCTTCGGCCCGGCCGACGCCTCGCTGGCCGTGGTCGGGCTCGCTCCCGCGGCACACGGCGGCAACCGCACGGGCCGCATGTTCACCGGTGACCGCTCCGGAGACGTGCTGTTCCAGGCTCTCTACGACGTCGGCCTCGCCTCGCAGCCGGAGTCGGTGAGCCGCGACGACGGGCTGCGGCTCTTCGGCACCCGCATCACGGCACCGGTGCACTGCGCACCGCCCGCCAACCGGCCGACGCCCGCCGAGCGGGACACGTGCAGCGGGTGGCTGGCACAGGAGCTCGACCTGCTGCGACCGACCCTGCGGGCGGTGGTCGTGCTCGGCGGGTTCGGCTGGCAGGCGCTGCTGCCGGTGCTGGCGCAGGCGGGCTGGCAGGTGCCGCGGCCGCGGCCCCGCTTCGGCCACGGCGCCCATGTCGTCCTGCCCGGGCCGTCCGACCTGCATCTGCTCGGCTGCTATCACGTCTCGCAGCAGAACACGTTCACGGGCAGGCTGACCCCCGCGATGCTCCGTGAGGTCTTCGGCCGGGCCGCGTCGCTCGCCGGGCTCGACTGAATCGTTTGCGTAACGCGGCGACGCTGGTCACAGCAAGGAGGCCCCGTGAGCGTCGCGAGCCCGACGGTGAGAACATGAACACATGGCAGTCAAGTCGGAACCGACGAGGATCCTCGTCCTCGGCGGCGGATACGTCGGCCTCTACACGGCACTGGGCCTCCAGAAGAAGCTCCGCGCCAACGAGGCGTCCGTGACGGTCGTGGATCCGCAGCCGCACATGACCTACCAGCCGTTCCTCCCGGAGGCGGCTGCCGGGTCGATCGAACCCCGGCACGTGGTGGTGCCGTTGCGCCGGGTCCTCCGACGCTGCCACGTGCTCACGGCGCGCGTCAACAAGATCGAGCACGAGCGCAAGACCGTGACCGTCGAAGCCGCCGACGGCCACATCGAGCAGCTCGGGTACGACGTGCTCGTCGTCGCGCTCGGTTCGGTCGCACGGCTGCTGCCGATCCCGGGCCTGGCCGAGGAGGGCATCGCCTTCAAGACGATCGGCGAGGCCATCTACCTGCGCAACCACGTCCTCACCAAGCTGGACGAGGCCGCCAGCACCCTCGACCCCGACCTGCGCAAGCGGTTGCTGACGTTCACCGTCGTCGGCGGTGGGTTCGCCGGTATCGAGGCGCTCGCCGAGCTCGAGGACATGACGCGCTTCGCAACGCGCTACTACGAGAACATCGAGCCGGAGGACATCCGGTGGGTGCTCGTCGAGGCGGCGGGCCGGATCCTGCCCGAGGTGCGCGACACCCTCGGCGTGTGGACGGTCGAGCAGCTCGAGAAGCGCGGCATCGAGGTGTACCTGTCGACGGCTGCCAAGTCGTTCGAGAACGGCCACGTGGTGCTTTCCGACGGCACCGAGTTCGACAGCGACACGATCATCTGGACCGCCGGCGTCAAGGCCAACCCGGTGCTCGCCCAGTCCGACCTGCCCGTGGACAAGCGCGGCCGGCTCCAGGCGACCGCGGGTCTGCAGGTGGTCGGCCACCCCGACGTGTGGACCGCGGGCGACGTCGCGGCCGTGCCGGACCTGTCGAAGACCGAGAAGGACCCGACCGCCACCTGCCCGCCCAACGCCCAGCACGCGGTGCGCCAGGCGAGGCACCTGGCGAAGAACATCATCCGCGTTCTGCGTGGCGGCCAGCCGGTGGACTACTACCACAAGAACGTGGGTTCGGTCGCCAGCCTGGGCCTGCACAAGGGCGTCGCGGACACCTTCAACATCAAGGTCAAGGGCTTCGCCGCGTGGGTCATGCACCGCGCCTACCACGTCAAGGCCATGCCGACCTTCAACCGCAAGGTCCGTATCCTGCTCGACTGGATGCTCGGTGGCGTGCTGCGGCGTGAGGTCGTCTCCCTCGGGCAGATCAACAACCCGAAGGAAGAGTTCGCGAGGGCGTCCAAGTCGTGAGCCTGCGGGGGCATAAGCTTCACATGCCCCCGTAGCCCAATTGGCAGAGGCAGTCGACTTAAAATCGATCAAGTGCGGGTTCGAGTCCCGTCGGGGGCACCATCCGCACCGAGCTCCGACTGATGGGTCGTCTACGCAGGTAGGCCGCCGTTCATGGCCGGGACCGTGGCTGCGACTTTTCGCGCCTGCTGATTTCTCCCGCGGTGGTTGTCGAATCGCGTCGAGTCCGTTCGACGCCTGGGTGAGAGACCGGAAAACGTCCGGTCGCCCGCGATCGAGGAGACGACCATGACCGCCACCTACACCTTCGACGTCTTTTCCAGCCTCGACGGCTTCGGCGCCGCCAGCGGTGGCTGGACCGGCTACTGGGGCAAGCAAGGCCCCGAGCTGCTGGAGCACCGCCTCGCCGTGTACGACCAGCAGCAGCGGATGGTCTTCGGGGCCAACACGTACCGGGCGTTCGCGGGGATGCTGGCGTCGAGTACGGAGGACTCCGACGTGCGGGATCCATGGGTCACCCGGATGAGGAACCTGCCGGCGACGGTGGTGTCGACGACGCTGCAGGGGCCGCTCGACTGGCCGGACGCGACGGTCGTGAGCGGCGACGCCGTCGATGTCGTCGCACGGCTGAAGGAGGAGTCCGAGGTGCCGTTGCGCTCGCACGGCAGCCTGTCGATGAACCGGGCGCTGATGGCGGCCGGCCTCGTCGACCGCGTTCAGGTGACGCTGTTCCCGGTGATCACCGGGCGGACCGGGGTGGACCCGGTCTTCCGGGGAGCGGCCGACTTCGACCTCGAGCTGATCGAGAGCCGGACGCTCGACGGCCACATCCAGGAGCTCAGCTACCGGCCCGCCCTGCATGCCTGAGGCGAGCCGGCTCCGCGCCACAAGCGTTCCGGCTAGCGCGCCACGCGGTAGCGGAGATAGACGACCTTCGAGCTGAAGGTCCGGGTGTCGGCGAGTTCGAGATCCACCCGGCGCTCGCGCTGGGGAAAGAACGGAATGCCACCGCCCACCAGCACCGGGTAGACCCTCGCCCGGTATTCGTCGATCAGATCCGACGCGGCCGCCTCGGCGGCGAGCGTCGCGCCGCCGATCGCGATGTCGCCATCCCCCGGCTCGGCTCGCAGCCGCTCGATCTCCTCCGCCAGGCCGCCGGCGGCCAGGCGGGTCTTGCCCTGCACCTCCGACAGGGTCGTCGAGAACACGACCTTGGGCAGCGCCTTCCAGATCGCGGCGAACTCGAGCTTCGAGTCGTCGAGGGACTGATCGTGCTCAGCGGTCTCCCAGTACACCATCGTCTCGTACAGCCGCCGGCCCATGAGGTGGACGCCGACCTGTCGTACCTCGTCGATCCAGGAGCGGAAGACCTCCTCGCTGGGCACCGTCCAGTCGAAGCTGCCGTCCGGCCCGACGATGTAGCCGTCGAGTGAGACGTTCATCGAATAGGTCACGCTGCGCATGAGAAGCCTCCCGGGGTACGCGTTCGACAGTACGACCGCCGGAACTCGCGGGACTCATCGCGGCCGCGGGATCCCTGGGCCTGCCGGATCTTCGCGGACACGCCGGCCGCGACCCGATGGGTCGGATCACTCCCGCGGCATCACCCGGAACACCGGAAACGCGGGCGCCACGCGCTCGAACTCGGCGAGCGCAGCGTTCCGGTCCACCGGCACGTGTGCTCGGGCGTTGGGCGCCCGGCGCAGATACGCCCGCAGCACGGGCGCCCGGTGCTCCGGCGGCACCGCGGCCAGGCGCACCTGCTCGCGCCTGCCGTGGCGCAGCGTCACCTCGCCGTGCGCGGCGCGCACGTTCCGGACCCAGTTCGTGTTCTCGCCGAGCATCGCCACGAGGTAGCGCTCGTTGCCGAGCGTCGTCATGACCAGCGGTAGCGCGACGGTCCTTCCCGAGCGCCGGCCCGTCACCTCGAGGGTGACGAGGTAGTTCGGGGCGATGCCGAGCGCGTAGAGCGCCCCGGTGCCTCGGTCGAGCACGCGCGCCACCCGGTTGGGGCGTGCGTCGCGGTAGTACCACGTCTTCAGGCTCATGGCGGCCTCCCTCACCTCGTCCTGTACAGCGTACAGGAGTACTGTACGGTGTACAGTAGCTGCCGATGAACCAACGCCCGGACACCGCCGAGCGCGCAGCTCTCACACCTCGCGTGGTGGTGGAGGCAGCGCTCGCACTCGCCGACGCGGAAGGGCTCGCAGCGGTCACGATCCGCAGGCTGGCGAAGGACCTCGGTGTCACCCCCATGGCTCTCTACTGGCACTTCCGCAACAAGGACCAGCTCCTGGACGGCATGGTCGAGCGCATCTGCGAGAAGATCGACCTCACTGCGGACCCGTCCAGGCCCTGGGCCGCCCAGCTGCGGGCACTTCTCGCTTCGATGCTCGGAGTGCTCCGCTCGCACCCTGCCACCGCGCCGCTGTTCTCCACACACAGCACGGCCTCCGAGGCGAATCTGCGCATGACCGAGGTCCTGCTCGACATCCTGCGACGCGGCGGGTTCTCCCCGGCGGAGGCCACCCAGGTCGCCCGGCACGCGCTGACCACCCTCACCGGCCTCGTCGGCGCGGTCCCCGGGACGACCACGCCCGACGACGAGCGCGCCCGGCAGCTCCTGGAGTCACTGCCGCCCGAGCAGTACCCACGGCTGGTGGAGGCCGCCGGACCGCTCAGCGTCTGCGAGGACCCGGACGGCTACTTCGCGTTCGGCCTCGACCTGCTGCTCGCCGGCATCGAGGCGATGGCGCGGCGCGACCGCTGACCGCCCGCGCCCTCAGGAGACCGTCGCCCGCACGTGGGCACTGATCGGGATGACGAGCGGCGTCCCGGCGACCGGGTCGGGCAGCACTTTCGCGTCCAGGTCGAACACCTCGGACAGCAGCTCCTCGGTCAGCACATCGCCCGGTTCGCCCTGCGCCACGATGCGACCGTCCCGCATGGCGACGAGCGTGTCGGCGTAGCGGGCGGCCAGGTTGAGGTCGTGCAGCACCATCACCACCGTCGTGCCGCGCTCGGTGTGCAGGCGGTGTACCAGGTCCAGCACGTCGACCTGGTGCGCGAGGTCGAGGTAGGTGATCGGCTCGTCCAGCAGGAGCAGCGACGTGTCCTGGGCCAGTGTCATCGAGATCCACGCCCGCTGTCGCTGCCCGCCGGAGAGCTCGTCCACCACGCGGTCGGCGTGGACGTCCATCCCGGTGAGCGCCAGCGCCCTGGACACGGCCTCCTCATCGGCCGACGACCACTGCCGGTACCAGCGCTGATGTGGCTGCCTGCCCCGGGCCACGAGGTCCGCCACCGTCAGTCCCTCCGGCGCGCTCGGCGACTGCGGCAGCAGGCCGAGCACCTTCGCGACCTCCCGGGTGGGCAGCCGGTCGATGCGCTTGCCGTCGAGCAGCACCGAGCCGCCGCTCGGGCGCAGCAACCGGCCGAGTGCCCGCAGCAGCGTCGACTTGCCGCAGCCGTTCGGTCCGATGACGACGGTGACGGAGCCGTCGGCGACTTCGAGATCGAGGTCCTCGACCACCAGCCGCTCGCCGTAGCCGAGCCGGACACCGTCGGCCCGCAACCGCGTTTCGGTCACGTGCGTGCCTCCTTACGAGATCGCACGAACAGGAAGATCAGATACGGCGCGCCGAGGATGGCGGTGAGCACCCCGACCGGGAGATCGGGTAGCACCAGTCGCGTGGCCAGATCGGCGGAGACGGTCAGGAGCGCACCCAGCACCATCGAGCCCACGATGGGCGGCTGCGGCGTGCGCGCGAGCCGCAGCGCGATCTGCGGAGTCGCCAGCGCGACGAACGTGATCGGCCCGGCGGCGGCCGTCGCGACCGCCGCGAGTGCCGCCGCCAGCAGCAACAGCGTCCCGCGGGCCGCGTCGACCCGGATGCCGAGGCCGCGCGCGGTGTCGTCGCCGAACTGCAGCCCGCCGAGTGTGTGGACGCAGACGAGCGTCGCCGGGACCAGCACGGCGAGCGCGGCCGCGACCGGCCCGATCGACTCCCACCCGACGTCGGCGAGGTTGCCCACGATCCACGTGGTCGCGCGGGTGGCGTCGTCCACGTCGCCGAGCGTCAGCAGCCAGTAGACGACGTTGTAGCCGATCGCGGAGAGCCCGATGCCGACCAGGACCATCCGGTAGCCGTCGAGGCCGCGCCGCCACGACAGCGCGTACAGCAGCAGCCCAGCGAACAGGCCGCCCGCCAGCCCCGCGAGCGGCACGCCGAGTTCGGCCACGATGCCGCTGACCTGGCCCCGCGAGCCGCCCACGGTGATCAGTGCGACGGCACCGACCCCGGCGCCCCAGGTGATGCCGAGGATGTCCGGGCTGGCGAGCGGGTTGCGCGCGATGGTCTGGAAGATCGCGCCGGCCAGACCGAACGCGGCACCCACGAGGATGCCGGCGAGTGTGCGGGGCAGCCGCAGGTCGAAGATGATGCCGGTCTCGCGCCGGTCCCCGCCACCGAGCAGGGTGCGCAGCACGTCGAGCACCTCGATGTGCGAGCTGCCCCGGCCGATGTTCAGCGCCGCGACGAGCACGAGCAGCAGCAGGCCGATCAGCGGGACGAGCACCACCTGGGGCCGGAACGTCCACGTCAGCCCGCCGAGGCGCACCTGTTTGCGCCCGGGGACGGCCTCGACGTCACGCAACGCCCTCATATCCGTGCCACGCCCTTCCTCCGCACCAGATGGATGAACGCGGGCGCGCCGATGACGGCGAGCATGATGCCGACCTCGAGGCTGTCGTCGGAGACCAGCCTGCCGAGCACGTCGGCCGCGAGCACCAGGATCGCGCCGAGCAGTCCCGCGAACGGAACCAGCCACCGGTAGTCGGGACCGGTGACGGCGCGGGCCAGGTGCGGCACGATGAGGCCGACGAAGGCGATCGGCCCGCACGCCGCGACCGCCGTGCCGACCAGCAAGGTGATGGCCAGCACGCCGAGCACGCGCGTGCGCCGCACGTTGCGGCCGAGCGCCGTCGCCATGTCCTCGCCGAGCGCGAGGGTGTTCAGCCCCGGTGTGTTCACCAGCGCCAGCACCAGCCCCGCGAGCACGAACGGCGCCATCTGGCCCGCCACGGCGAAATCCCGGCCCGCGATGGAGCCGACGTGCCAGAACCGGTAGGTCTCCATGCCCTGCCGGTCGCCGAGCACGATCGCCGAGATCAGCCCGTAGAGCAGGGCGCTGACCGCCGCGCCCGCCAGCGCGAGCGTCACCGGTGTCGAGCCGCGGCTGCCGACCGTGCCGAGCAGGAACACCACCACCGCGGCGACGAGCGCCCCCGCGAAGCCGAACCAGACGTAGGAGGTCAGCGCTCCCACGTCGAACACGACCACGGCGATCACGACGCCCAGCGCCGCTCCCTGGTTGACCCCGAGCAGGCCGGGATCGGCGATCGGGTTGCGCGTGTGCCCCTGCATCAGCGCACCGCCGACGCCCAGTGCGAGTCCGGCGAGGATGCCGATGACGGTGCGTGGCGCGCGCAGGGACCGCACGACGATGTCGTCCTCGCTGCCCGTGGGGTCGGTGATCGCCCGCCAGACGGCCTCGAGCGGCACCGGGTGAGCGCCGTAGGCCAGGCTCGCCACCGCGGCCACCGCCGCGCCCAAAGCCAGGACCGTCAGCCCGAGCAGCCGCCGCCTGCGATGCCGCCTCGACGAGCGATCACGCACGGCGTCCGGCCGTGCCGCGAGACTCGCGCCCATCTCCGCTCCTGTAATCCTCGCGACAAGCCTTCCGGTACGCCGGGCCGGTCGTTTATGGTCCGAGGCCTTCGTTAGGAAAGCCTAACCGAAACCGAAAGGTGAGCGATGATCCGCCTGTCCCGACCTTGGCGCGTGGCCCTCGCGGCCGCGGCGGTCGCGTGTTTCACCCTCACCGGGTGCTCGCCCAGTGGCGAGGAGCCCGCCGACACCGCCGCACAGCAGGGCGGCTTTCCCCGCACCGTCTCCCATGCGATGGGTGAAACGACGGTGGAGCGCAAACCGGCGAGGGTTGCCGCATTGGATTCCAGCTACGTCGACGCGGCGCTCGCACTCGAGACCGAGGTCGTCGCGTACACCAAGTACCCGTCGTCGGACGGGCTGCCCGGCTACCTCGGCGACGACGCGCGTTTCGCGAAGGGCGGCAGGGTCGTCGGTGAGCTGTCCAGCCCGGATGTCGAGGCGCTCTACGACGCGGCGCCGGACCTGATCGTCTCGGCCAGGATCCGGCACGAGTCGATCTACCGCGAACTGTCCAATGTGGCCCCGACGGTGTTCAGCGAGACGACGGGCGCCACATGGAAGGACAACATCCGCCTGCTCGCCAAGGCGCTCGGCAAGGAGCGGCTCGCCGAGGAGAAGATCGGCGCCTACGAGCGGCGGGCCAAAGCGATCGGCGAGGCGATCCGGGCCAAGCACGGCCGGATGCCCACGTACTCGCTGGTGCGGTTCATCGAGGGCGAGCCGACGGTGCGCCTCTACACCAGCAACTCCTTCCCCGGCATCGTCATGTCGGACGTGGGCCTGCAGCGGCCGCAGGGCCAGCCGGACTCGCAGGACGACATCGCCGTGGACCTCAGCCAGGAGCAGATCGGCAAGCTCGACGCCGACCGGGTGTTCGTCTCCTCCTACGCCGACGCCACCCAGCAGGCGGAGGACCCGCGGGCGATGTTCCAGTCCAACCCGTTGTGGGGCACGCTCAAGGGCGCGATCGGCGACGTCGACGACGAGACCTGGTACGTGTCGGTGAGCCTGCAGGGCGCTCACGCCATGCTCGACGACATCGCCCGGCAGTTCGGGGTGGACCCGGCCCGCGGCTGACGGTTCCGTGCCGAGGGGCCGGGACGACCGGCTCCTCGGCACGGTCGGTCACGCGGCCTGCACCGGGCCTGTTCGCGGCCCACGGGCACCACGACCCACCGCCCGGCCCCGTCGCCGGCCGAGCGCGTCAGGCGGAAACGGTCGCCCTTCAGCACTCGCTCTTCGGCAGATAGCCCTGTTCGCAGGCGTAGCGGCGTTGTTCCTCGCCGGAGGTGTCCTTGCGTCCCGCGCCCCCGGGGTCGAGGTAACCCTGGTACTCCTTGCAGTCCGGGTTGAACCTGCCCGCGTCGACCGCGCGCTGTCCGCATCCTGGCCCCGTGTCCGCTCGCGAGCCCGACCTGGACGCGGGCGCCGGTGACGGTGCCGAGGGCGCCCGGAACGACGTCGGCGAGGTGTCGGGCGACCGCACCGAGGTCGTCGCCGGCCCGCCGGGTACCGGCCCGGGGTCGTCGGTGCACGCGGTCACGGCGACGCCCAGCAATGTGGCCGCCAGCACGCGTGTGGCCCACGTCCTCATCCACCCATTGTTCATCCGGGGGATGTGGAAGGCAGAACCCCGGTACCCTTGGTCGCCACGGGAGGGCTCGCCTACCTTGGCGCCACCCGGACGGCCTACGCCGCCGTCCCCGGCGGCTGCGGTGTGCGATGTCGGCGTGCGCGCAGCTCGGCAGGCGATTCGTCGGTGCACGGGCCCGGCACAGCTGACGTCCCGGACATGACGGGTCGGCAGCCGCACCCCCAGCCGAGCGACTGCCGACCCGAGCTTGCAGGAGCGACACAGCGCCGAGCCGAGGCCGGTGATCGTCACGGCCGCTCAGCGTGGGTCAGAGCCTGCCAGAGCTTCGCGTAGGCAATCAATACGGCATTGTTAATGACTGGATTAGCGATGCTAATCGTGGCTGGTGGCAGGCGTCAGAGCCAGGACGGCCGCCTCGGCGAAGGCGCGAATCGCCGGGTTCTCGGCTGTGGCCGACCACACGGGAACGAGCGCCATCGGCGGCATGTCCCGCACGGGCACGGCCGCGAGACCGGGGAACGGTATGTGCTCGAGCAACGTCGCGACCGTGAGGTGCAGCCCGTGCCCCCGGGCCACGAGCGTGAGGACGTCGTCCGCGGTCAGCTCGTCATGGTGGGTCATCGCGACGACGTCGTCCGCGGTGAGTCTGAGCCGCTTGCCGCTCGGGGTGACGCTCGGCGTCCACAGCTCACGCTGCCACTGCGGTGCCGCGTTCGACGGGTTGATGAGGACGTAGTCGACGAGGTCCTCCAGCGATACCGACTCGTACGCCGCCAGTGGATGGTCGGCGGGCACCAGGACCGCGCGCGGAACCTCCGCCAGCACCGGGCCGACGACCAGCCGCGGAGACGCGACGGCGGCGCCGTCTCCGCCCGGTGACCAGGACAGCGCGATGTCGGTGTCGCCCTCGAGCAACGTCGGCTCGAGATCGATCTTCCTCGACGGGAACAGCGTGTGCAGGTAGACGCGGCATTCCGGGTGTCCGGCCTCGAAGGTCCGGACGATGCGCGTGACGAGGTCGTTGCCGATGCTCGGCAGGTAGGCGATCGACAGCCGGCCGGTGACGTTCCGCGCGGCCGCGCGGGTGTCCCGCAGAGCCCGGCGCAACTCGTCATAGCCCCGCTGGGCGCCCTCCCGGAAGCGCGCGCCGAGTGGCGTCAGGCGCACCTGGCGGTTGGTGCGCTCGAACAGCGAACCGCCGACCTCGGTCTCGAGCGCCCGGATGGTCTGGCTGACCCGGCCCTGCGTGAGGCGCAGCCGCGCCGCGGCACGGCCGAAGTGGAGCTCCTCGGCCAGCGCGAGGAACACCTCGACTTCGCGCAGTTCCACCCGCATGCCCCTTTGCAGTTCCGCTACCAGGGACCTTTACATATCAGACCGGGCGCCTCACCGGCGAAGTTCGGCCCACACCACTTTGCCCGGACCCGTCGGGACGTCCTGCACACCCCAGTCGTCGGCCATCGCGGCGACGAGCACCATGCCGCGCCCGGTGGGCTCGTGGGGCTCGGGGTCACGCACGACCGGATGGCGCGCCGCGGTGTCGGCGACCTCGATGCGCAGCCGCTCGTGGTTTTCCAGCATTCGCATCGAGAACGGTGGCCTGCCGTGCACGACCGCGTTGGTGACCAGCTCGGTCACCAGCAGCAGGAAGCACTGTCTCGTGCTGCTTGCGACCGAGCCGAGCACTTCGTCGGCGGCATGCCTGGCGTCGGTGGGCGTGCGGGGGTGCACCCGCAGCGGCATGTCCAGGACGAGGGTGTCGGTCCGCGAGCGGCCCTGGTCAGTCATCCGGCTCATCGTCAGCGGCACGGTGGATGTCGAACAACGGAACCAGACCCGCGATCTGCAGCACCCGGTAGGCGAACCGGTCCACGTTGACGAGCCGAACGGCTCCTCCGCGTTCGTTCACAGTCCTGTGTGCCCTGACGAGGGCGCTGATACACGCCGAATCGAAAAAAGACAGTCTCGAGAAATCGATCACCAATCGGCGCGCTCCCGCTGAGAAGAGCTTGTCGAGTGCCGCGTCCAGTTCCGGGGCGATGCCGTGATCGACCTCACCGGTGAGCGTGACGTGTCCTTCGTTGTCGCTGATGAGCTCAGCCCGTACCACTGTGGGAGCCGCGGCCGCGCCGGGTCGCTCCTCACTGTCTGTCATCGTCTGTATCTCCCGGTACCGCACTCGGGGTATGCGGTTGCGTTTGTACCTTCCCTGGAGGTCCGCCATGCTGTGGCTTAAGTTTGCCAGGGCGCACCATGATCCTCAGTGCGAACGACGGACCGCAGCGCCAAGCACGTCTCTTGGAGGGCTTCACGCATGACCGCCGGCACAGGCGACCAGGC
Source organism: Prauserella oleivorans (assembly GCF_042685745.1). Lineage (NCBI taxonomy): Bacteria > Bacillati > Actinomycetota > Actinomycetes > Pseudonocardiales > Pseudonocardiaceae > Prauserella > Prauserella oleivorans. Next base: position 2,132,380 of record NZ_JBHUNT010000001.1, read on the forward strand.
TCGCGAGCGGCTGACCGAGTTCCTGGAGCACAACCGGGAAGAGATCGAACGGGTGTGGTCGGCGGCGCCCGTTTTCGCCGCGCGCCGCGGCGGCGACCCCGGCGAGGAGTCCGCGGAGCTCCTCGCGGGCATCCGGCAGGTGATCGCCACCGGGGCCGAGGAGGACCCCTCCGCGGAGGCCTTCAGCGCGGTGCGGTCGGTCCTCGGTTCGATGGCCGAGCGCTCGGCCGGTGGCCCGTCCGGCAGCACCAGGCCCGATGTGACGGAGCTCAAGGGACCGTTGCTGCGCCTGTGGAACGAGCAGGGCCTCGACGCCGGCGTCGCGCAGTCCGGTGCGTTGATCCTCAACAACGCGCTCAACACACTGCGCATCGCGCTGCTGGAGATCGAGCTGTCGGTCAACGCCGACACCATCATGAACCAGCAGGCACAGCTCACCGAGCTGTCGACGCCCGTCATCAAGCTCTGGGACGGCATCCTGGCGATCCCGCTCATCGGCACGCTGGACAGCACGCGTGGGCAGGTCGCGACGGAAAGCCTGCTCGAGGCCATCGTCAAGCAGCAGGCGCAGGTCGCGATCCTCGACATCACCGGTGTCACGGCCGTGGACACGCTCGTGGCCCAGCACCTGCTGAAGACCGCCGTCGCGGCCCGGCTGATGGGTGCCGAGTGCATCATCAGCGGCATCCGGCCGCAGATCGCGCAGACGATGGTGCAGCTCGGCATCGACCTCGGCGAGGTCGCGACGCGAGCCACCCTCGCGGACGCGTTCGCCCAGGCGCTGCGCACGATCGGCATGTCCATCACGCCCGACGACTCCAGGGCTGGTAACCGGCGATGAGTACGACCTCCGTCATCCCGCTCGGCGACGTCCTCCTCGTGACGATCCAGGGCGAACTGACCGACCACGACGCGATGGGCCTGCAGGAGGACGTCACGACGGGCGTCGCCGACAGCGGGGCTCGGGGCGTGCTCATCGACGTGTCCGGACTGGACATCGTCGACTCGTTCCTGGCAAGGACACTGCACGACCTGGCGGGCGCCACAGGTCTGCTCGCGGCCAGAACGGTCGTCGTGGGGATGCGACCGGAAGTGGCGATCACCCTCGTGGAGCTCGGACTCACCTTGCCCGGCCTCGAGACTGCTCTGACCGTGGCCGATGGTCTGGCCAAGCTGGGCGGCTCCGCGAGGATCACATGACGAACGTTCCCACCGTGCAGGAAGTCCCGATCCGCGAGGAGATCGATATCGTGCACGTGCGGCAAGCGGTGAGGGACGTTGCCGTGTCGCTGGGTTTTTCGCTTGTCGAACAGACGAAAATGGTGACGGCCGCGAGCGAGCTCGCCCGCAACACGCAGGTCCACGGTCGCGGAGGCACGGCCCGGATCAGGGTGGAACGCCACACCGACGCGACCACGTTGCGGCTGGTCTTCGATGACGACGGTCCCGGTATCGTCGACGTCGAACAGGCACTCACCGACGGCTACAGCAGTGCGGGTGGCCTCGGTCTCGGTCTGAGCGGCGCGCGCAGGCTGGCCGACGAGTTCGACCTGCACACCGTGCCGGGAGAGGGGACGACGGTGTCGGTCGGGTTCAGGGCACGTAAGCCGGTGCCGTGATCAGTGCCGCGCTCGCAGTGAACCTGCCGGTGCATGTCGGCAAGGCTCGCTCGATGGCGACCACGGCCGCCCGGGAAGCCGGGCTGCCTGCCAAGGCGGTCGACCGTGTCTCCATCGCGGCGTCCGAGCTGGCCAGCAACCTCGTGAAGTACGCATGCGAGGGCCTGCTCGCGGTGGTGGCAAGCCCACGGGGATTCGATCTCCTCGCCACCGATCGCGGTCCGGGCCTGCGCCGCCCGGAGGAAGCCCTGCGCGACGGCTATTCGACGTCGGGCAGTCTCGGGACCGGCCTCGGTGGCGTGCGGCGGCTGGCCGACGAGTTCGACCTGTACTCGCGTTACGGCGAGGGCACGACGGTGCTCGCCCGCTGGGTTCCGGAGACCCTGCCGGAGACGCTGCCTGTCCTGGGCCTGCACATCGGCGCGGCGGTGTTCACCGCGCCGGGCGAAACCGTCAGCGGCGATGCGTGGACCGTGGTGCGGTCCGAAGGGCTGGTCACCTTCGTTGTCGCCGACGGACTCGGGCACGGTCCGGACGCCGCGGCGGCCAGCGCCGCGGCGGTGTCGCACGTCGCGGCGATGCCGGCCGCGCCTCCGGCGGCACTGCTCGAGGCGATGGACGCCGACCGCGCGGCCGCCCGCGGCTCGGCGGTGGCGATCGCACAGTTCGACCTCGCCCGCAACCGGTTGTGGTTCTCCGGCGTCGGCAACATCGCGGCGCGGCTGTATTCGGCGACCGGTTCCCACGAGACATTGGTGTCCGTACCGGGCATAGTGGGGAGGAGGCAGCGACGCGGACGGCGTGCCGATCCATTGATGCGTTCGTGGTCCGAAGAAAGCCGGCTGATCATGCACACCGATGGCGTCTCCGAACGATGGAACGCGGCTGACCTGCACGACGCTTTCGGCCACGACGCCGCTACGGTGGCGGGGTGGCTGCTCGGGCAACACTGCCGTCGCCGCGACGACGCGTGTGTGCTCGTGGTGGGCGGAGGTGATACCCGGTGAGCCTGGAGCACGGCCTGACCAACAAGCTGAGGGCCGAGATCGCTCGTGTGCTGCGCGGGGGAAAGCTTTCCGCCGAGTGGTGGGACGCCGTCGCCGACGAGCTGGACAACGTCGACCCGGCAAGTCCGATCGGGACCATCCTCGCGGCACTCACCGAGGTGGTGCGTGAGCAGGCGAGCGAGCTGCGCTGGCATCAGTCCGAATTGGAGCAGACGAACGCCGGTCTGCTCGCCCTGCACACGGAGATCGACCGGCAACGCCAGCGGACCGCCTTTCTCGACGACGTCAGCAGGGCGTCGGCGACATCGTTGGACAGCACCGAGATGCTCGCGCATGTCGCCGCGCTCGTGCGCACCAACGGCCTGGCCGATCGCACTTGGGTCTGGACGGCGACCGACGACGGTCTGCGCTGCGCCGACGAGCCGCACCGCAAGCCCGACGAGACGACGCAGGAGGCGCTGATCTCGCGCAAGACGGCGCGGGACGGCGTTCGCCGGCTCAGTGTTCCGCTCACGGCCGGTCCGCACACCCTGGGTGTGCTGGACCTCCACCGCGACTCGGCCGACTTCACGCACGAGGACGTCTCACTCGCCCGCGCCGTCGCCAACCGGACGGCGGTGGGCCTGCGCAACGCCTACGAATACGAGCGGGAACACGAGCTCGCCGAACGACTGCAGCGCGCCATGCTGCCGGTGCTCGCCGCGCGCGAGGAACTCGACATCGTCGCCCGGTATCGCTCCGCGACGCGCGGCGTGCACATCGGCGGCGACTGGTACGACGCGTTCGCGCGGCGCGACGGCACGGTGGTCCTGACCGTGGGCGATGTCACCGGCCACGGGCTCGACGCCGCGGTCGTCATGGGCCAGCTGCAGAACGCGCTGCGGGCGTATGCACTGGAGGGACACGGTCCGGCGTCGTCGCTGCGGCTGGTGCACGAGCTGCTGCGGGCACGGCGCGGGACGTTGTTCGCGACGGCCGTGGTGGCCGAGATCGAGCTGGACACCGGCGTGATCCGGTGGGCCAGCGCGGGGCATCCGCCGCCGCTGCTCCAACAGCACACGGGTGAGGTGGAGTATCTCGACCTGGACCACGGGCCGATGCTCGGCATCGACTTCCCGTTCCAGGTGCCCGAGCACGAGCGCGAGCTCGCTCCCGGGGCGTCGCTCGTGCTTTACACCGACGGGCTCATCGAACGGCGGTCGAGCGACATCGACGCCGGCATGGAACGGCTGGCGGCGGCGTTCACCGAATGTCCCGCGACGCAACTCGAGGAGCGTACCGAGCACGTCCTGCAGGAGATGCTGGGCGGTACCGATCACGACGACGACGTATGCCTGCTGCTGTGCCGGTGGACCGGTCCGGGCGGCGCGAATATCGCGTCCGTCTGATCACACCCTCTTTGCCTTTAGCTTAGGCTTGGCTAAGTTACGCGCATGGATTCCATGCTGTCTCGCCGGAGCCTGCTCGGCGGCGCCGCCGCCCTCGCCGCCACCGGCCTGCTCTCCGCCTGCGGGCGTGGCGGTTCCGACTCCGACCAGGGCGGCTCCACCGGGTCCGGGGCCTGGTCGTTCACCGACGACCGGGGTGTGACCGTCGAACTGGAGCGCAGGCCCACCCGGATCGCTGGGCTCAACGACGCCATCGCCTCGCTCTGGAACTACGGCATCGTGCCCGCGGCCTCGTTCGGCTACACCGGCCTCGCCGCCGACGTGAACTTCCAGGGCAAGGATCTCTCCAAGGTCACCGAGGTGGGCGCCAGCTACGGCGAGATCAACCTCGACCGGCTCGCCGCGCAGCGGCCGGAGTTGATCTTCACGCACGCCTATCCCGAGGACGACTCCGGCAAGGTGGACCCGAACAAGCCGCTGTACGGCTTCAAGGACCTCAAGCAGCAGGAGACCGCCGCGAAGATCGCGCCGATCGTCGCCATCGCGATGACCGGCTCGGCGAACAAGGTCGTTCAGCGCACCACCGAGCTGGCGACCTCGCTCGGCGCCAAGCCGGACACCGTCGAGCGGGCCCGCACCGAGTACGAAGCCGCCCGCAACCGGCTCCGCAAGGCAGCCTCCTCCGGCCTCACCGTCATGGCGGTCGCCGCCTACCAGGGCGAGGGTGTCTACATCGCCAAGGCCGAGGACGACCCGGCGCTGCGCAGCTACACCGAGCTGGGCGTGAGGTACCCCGACCCGGGCGGGCCGGACTACTACTGGCGCCACGTGAGCTGGGAGAACATCACCGACTTCCGCACCGACGTCGTCCTGTACTCGCTGCGCGCCATGAGCGGCGACGAGATGCTCAAGCAGCCCACGTTCGCCACGATGCCCGCCGCGACGGCCGGGCAGGTGTTCCCATGGGAGTTCAGTGCGATGGACTACGTGGCGCAGGCCCGCACGCTGAACAACCTGGCGAAAAACCTGGAGGGGGCGCGTAAGGTCGTCTGATGCCGGTCACCACCGCCACGGACATCGCCTCCCGGGTCCGCGCGGGACTCGATCCCGTACGGCCCACCGAGGACGCCTTGAACCGGATCGACGCCGACGACGCGGTCGTCGGCGCGTTCCGCCGCGTGCGGGCCGCCGAGGCGCTCGCCGAGGCCAAGGCGTTGCGCGACCGGCCTGATCTGGACCGGCTCCCGCTCGCCGGGGTTCCCGTGGCCGTCAAGGACGTCGTCCCGGTGGCGGGCGAGACGGTCGAGTGGGGATCGCGGGCCACGAACCGGACCCCGGCTCCCGCCGACGGCGCCATCGCGGCACGGCTCCGGGCGGCGGGTGCGGTGATCGTCGGCATTACGCGGGTGCCGGAGCTGTGCGTGTGGCCGATGACCGACGACCCCGGCGGCATCGCCCGTAACCCACGGCAACCGTCCTATGTGGCCGGAGGGTCGTCGGGTGGCAGTGCCGCGGCCGTGGCGGCGGGGCTGGTACCCGTCGCGCACGGTACCGACGGCCTGGGCTCCGTCCGTCTCCCGGCGGCCATGTGCGGGCTGGTCGGGATCAAGCCGGGTCGCGGTGTGGTCGGGACCGAGGCGGAGAGCCACTGGTTCGACATGTCCACCCACGGCGCCCTCGCGACGACGGCCGCCGACGCCGCGCTGCTCCTCGGTGTGCTCGCCGAGCGGCCCGAGCTGACCCGGCCGCGCGAGCCGGAGCGGTTGCGCGTGGCCGTGTCGTCGCGGGTGCCGCTCACCCACGCACCCGTTCCGGCGCCGATGCGGGCCGCGGTGGACCGGGTGGCGACCCTGCTGGCGCGCTCCGGGCACCGGATCGTGCACGCCACGCCCGACTACCGCACCGCCGCACCGCTCGGCCTGCTCACCCGCTGGTTCGCCGGGCCGGCCGAACAGGCCGAGTCGCTCGACGCCTCCCTGCTGCAACGCCGCACGCGCACCCAGGTGCGGATCGGCAACGCGGTGCGCCGCGCGGGCCTGGTGCGGGAGCGCACCCAGCACGAGTGGACGCGCCGGGCCACCGATTTCTTCACCGAGCACGACGTGCTGGTCACCCCCACGCTGGCCGCCAAGCCGCCCAAGGCAGGCCGCTGGCACGAACGGTCGTGCCTGGCCAACGCTGTGCCGTCGGTCCGGCTGGCCGGGTTCGCGGGACTGTGGAACCTCGCGGGCTTCCCGGCGATGTCCGTACCGGCGGGCACCTTCCCCGACGGTCTGCCCATCGGCGTGCAGCTGGTCGCCGCACCCGGCGGCGAGGAGACTCTCCTGGGCCTGGCCGCCTGGCTGGAGGCACACCGGTCCTGACCGCCGGTGGGGGCGGGCGGCCGGGCGAGCCACGCGGCGTGCGTGGCCCGCCAGACGTCCTCAGCTGGTCTGCTCGCGGGCGGGCGTCTTCCCGCTCGCCGCGCTCGTGCCGCTCGTCGCGCTCGAACTGCTCGTGGCGCCCTTCGTGCCGTCCGTGGACGGGCGTGCCGCGTCGTAGGGCTCGGTCAGCGACGCGGGCAGCTCGCCCAGCACCGTGTCCTCGTCGTCCGTGGCCACGAGCGCGGACTCGCCCATGTGCAGGGCCTCCTCGGCCGCCTTGAGCCGGGCGCGGGCCTCGTCGCGGATCTTGGTGAGCCGCTCGACCGTCGCGTTCGCCTCGGTCGTCCGCCGGTGAGCGTCGGCGGTCGCGTCGTCCACCAGTTTCTTCGCCTTGGCGGTGGCCTCGTCCACGAGCCGCTTGGCCTCCGCGGTCGCCTCGGCGATGCGGCGTTCCGCGGCGTTCTTGCTGGCCGTCTTCGTGTCGGCGACGTGCTTCTCGAGCGCGGCACGTTCCGCCTTCATCTTCGCGTCGAACTCGCGCTCGATGGTGCGCCGCTTCTGCTCGGCCTCGGCGTCGAGGCGCTCGCGCCTGCGCACGGCCTCCGTCGTCATTCGCTCGACCTCGGCCTTCGTCGCGGCGAGGGCTTCGGTGTGCTCGCGCTGCAGCGCGTCGGCATGAGAGTCGAGCGTCTCGAGCAGCTTCATGTAGCGCTCGTGCAGTTTCTTGGAGACCTCGCCGCTCTCGGCCCACGTCTTCGTGGCGGCTTCCTCGGCCCGACCGACGATCTCCGCGGCGCGCGTGTTGGCGAGCTCGATCGTGCGCTGCATGCGCTCGTCGAGATCCTCCATACGCTCGGGTGGCTTCTTCAGCTCGTCGACCCGCTGCTGGAGGCGTGCGACCTCCCGGCGGGCAACCTCGAGCTCGCGCGACAGCGTCGTGTTCTGGGCCCGCGCGGTGTCGCGGTCGGCCATGATCCGCTGCAGCTGCGCTTCGAGATGGTCGACGTACTGCAGCACCTGGTTGCGGTCGAACCCGTGCCACGCCTGGGTGAAGTCCCGCCGGAGCGGCAGCAGGCGGTTGTCGTGCTCGGAAGCCATACCCAAGACCGTACCTGCGCACGGGGCGCCCGTGGTGACAGGCGGGCGAACGGATATGTCGCGTCCGTCCACGGAGGAGTCCCGGTACGCGCTCACCAGTGGAAGCCGCGCGTGAGCTTCACCAGGGCCGCCGCGGCGCGGGAGAGGTTCCGGTCGCCTTTACTGATGTTGAACGTTCCGGTGCCACCCGCCGCGGTCGAGTCCGGGAACACCCGGTAACCCTCGTAGGCGATGGCATTGACCAGTCGCGGCGCGGCCGTGTAGGCCGCCTGGATGAGGTAGCCCTCCGGGGCACCGATGTGCTTGGGCCGGTGCTTCAGCGCCCGCACCACCATGTCGGCGGCCTGCTCCGGCGACCGCGTCGGGAACGCGTCGTAGATCTTCGTCGGCCGGATCATCGGTGTGCGCACCAACGGCATGTGCACGGTGGTGAACGTGATGCCGTCACCGTGGGTCTCGGTGGCGACGATCTTGCTGAAGTAGTCCAGCGCCGCCTTGGACGCCACGTACGCGGAGAACCGCGGCGCGATGCCCTGCACCCCGATGGAGGAGACGTTGACGATGTGCCCGAACTTGCGTTCGGTCATGTGCGGCAGCAGGGCCAGAATGAGCCGCACGGCGCCGAAGTAGTTGATGGCCATCGCGCGCTCGAAGTCGTGGAACCGGTCGTAGGACAGCTTCACCGAGCGCCGGATCGACCGGCCCGCGTTGTTGACCAGCATGTCGATGTGGTCGTGCTCGGCGAGCATCGCGTCGACCGCCTTGCGTACCGATTCCTCGTCGGTGAGGTCGGCGGGGTAGACCGACGCCTGCCCGCCCGCGGCGACGATCTCGTCGCGCACCTCGTCGAGCTCGTGCTTGCGGCGCGCCACCAGCAACGGCACGCCGCCCTCGGCAGCGACCCGCAGGGCTGTCGCCCGCCCGATGCCCGACGAGGCGCCCGTGATGACGATCCGCCGGCCGTCCAGCTCGCCGCGGGGACCGTGCTTGCGTGCGCGGAACGGGTCGAGGTGCTCACGCCAGTACCGCCACAGCGCGGGCGCGTAGCGCTCCAGCGGCGGTACGTCCACACCGGACCCGACGAGCGCGCGCCGCGTCTCCGACGAGGCGAACACGGCCGGGAAGGTGAGTGTGTCCAGCACGACGGGAGGGATGCCCAGCCGGGACAGCACGGCGTCGCGCGCGATGGTGGCGCCCGGCACGTACTCGATGAGCCTGGCCAGGCCGACGATCCCGCGGGAGATCCCCTCGCCCAGTTCCACGTCGATGGTCGGGGCGCCCGCCGCCTTGGCGAACGCGTTGTACACCGTCGCAACCGGTTGCGGCTCGGGGTTGACCAGGTGGAACGCGCGGCCGTCCAGGCCGTCCTTGGTGACCAGCTCCAGCAGGGCGGCCGCGACGTAGTCGACGGGCACGATGTTGGTGTCGCCGATGTCCGGACCGACCACGGGCACGTTGGGCAGCCCGGTCAGCCGGTCGATGGCACTGAAGAAGTAGTAGGGACCGTCGATCTTGTCCATCTCGCCGGTCTCGGAGTGCCCGACCACGATCGCCGGCCGGTACACGCGCCACGGCAGGTCGTGCTGTTCGCGAACGATCCGCTCGGCCTCGAACTTCGTCCGGTGGTACGGCGTGACCAGGCGCTGGCCCACGTCGAACATGTCCTCGGTGAACACGCCCGCGTAGTCGCCCGCGACCGCCACCGACGACACGTGGTGCAGACACCCGGCGTGCACGTCGGCGGCGAGCTCGACGACGTGCCGGGTGCCGTCGACGTTGGCCTTCACGCTGGCGTCGTCGTCGGCCGTGATGTCGTACAGCGCCGCCAGGTGCACCACGTGGTCGACGTGGCCGCGCAGCCCCTCGCGCGTGGCGTCGTCGAGGCCGAGCCGGTCGGCGGAGAGGTCGCCGGTCACGAGCGTGACCTTCTCCGGATGCGGCCAGCTCTGGACCAGCCGCTCGAGCCGCCGCACCGACGCCTCGCGGACGAGCAGGGTCACGTGCTCGGTGTCGTCGCGGTCGAGGACGAGCGGGGTGAAGTGCCGGCCGATCAGACCGGTCGCCCCGGTCACCAGATAGGTCGCCATGGCCCGTTCCTTCCGCCGCGCTGCCGAGAGGTCACGCGCATTGTCTCAGGACGGCTCGGCGACGACGACCCGGTTCTCCGCGTAGCCGGTGTTTCCGCCGAGCCAGCGGCCGCCGCACGTGACCAGCACGATCCGGTGCCTGCCGCTCTGGGCGAACAGCTCGCTCGCCCGGGCGGGAAGTGCGTCCTTGTGCAAGGTGATGATCTGGGCGACCCGGTAGGTCCACACCTTGCCGCCGGCATCGGACACGGTCACCCGTTCGCCGACGCGCACGTCCCACAACTCCGCGAACGGCCCCGTCCGGCCCTTCCAGTTGACGTGCCCGGCGAACACGCTCGCCCCGCTCGGTGCGCCCAGCCCGGCGCCCCACCATGTGGCCTCGCTGAGATCGTCGGGAACGGGCAGCACCGCGCCCGGGCCCAGCTGCTTGCGCACGAGCGTCGCGGTGCCACCGTCCGGAAGCCGGATCGTGCCGGGCCGCTGCCCGCTCGGCGCTGTACGCACGGCCGGCGCCGGAGCTTCTGCCGGGGCGGGAGCCGGTGCGGGTGGGCCGGCCGCCGGCGCCGGGGGAGCGGGCGCCGGCGGACCGGGCGGTGGGGTGGTAGCCGGTGGTGGTTTCGCCGTCACCTGCCGCGTGGCGGCGGGCGGCTCCGGCTGGGCGTGGCCCGCCACCGCGACGGTCGGCGGCACCAGCACGGCGGCGGCCACCGCCACCTCCACGACGAGCACGCTGCCCACGCCGAGCAGGTACGCCGTGATGCGGTCGCGCCTGCCCGCCATGTCAGCGCTCGGAGACGTGGCGCCGCGCGGCCAGGCCGACCAGCGCGGAGACGATCAGCGCGAGCACACCGAACCCGGCGAGGGCGCCGACCGGCGTGGACGTGGTGGTGGCGCTCTGCGCGACCGGTGCCGGCGGCCTGCCGGCCGGGATCACGCGTGGCACCTGGTCGGCGACGTTGGCGACCGTCAGCACCAGCGTCTCGCCGGGCCGCACCGTGCCACACGCCGACGGCGGGTTCCGCGGATCGAACGCCTCCGCGTAGCCGTTGGGCGGGCTGACCTCGACCACGCAGACCTCCTGCGGCGCCCGCAGGTTCTCGACGGTCACCGTGCCGTCCTCGCCCTCGGTGATGACCACGGCGGGCTTGCCGTCCGCGCCGACGAGCGGCTCGTCGTCGGCAGCGAGCGCCGGCGAGCTCTTGTCCGGACCGGTCAGGCGCAGCGGAACACCGGCGATGCCCGCGCCGTCGGCCGCGTCGACCTTGGCCACGCGCACCACACCGGGAGCGTTGCCGGCCGTGCCGGTCGCCTCGGCGACGAGTTCCTGTTCACCACCGGTCGACACCACGCGCTGGGTGTCGGCGGTGACCGGATCCTGGACGTACGGGCGGTCGGCCGGTGCGGACAGCCGCGCGGTGACCCCGGGCGTCTCGCCGGTCGGGGTGACGGCGATGGTCGCCCTCCCGTCCTCGCCGGTGGTCACGGTGGTCTCGGCGCCGAGCTCGGCGTCTGCCGTGGTGATGGTGACGGGCACGTCGGGCACGCCCTGGCCCGCGGCGTTGGTGACGGTCACGGTCCACTCACCCGGCTCGCCGATGGTCTGTTCCTCCTCGGGAGCCGTGACGGTGGCCGTCCACGGGCCGCGGTTGGCCTCCGCGTCGGCCCGCAACCGCTCCACGGCCTGCCGCGCGCCCGCGGGCAGCTTGCGGTACTGCAGGTCGACGTCGTAGGCGATCTGGTCGAACGGCTTGGCCGGGTCGAGATCGGCAGGCGTGCGCGGGGCCGCCGTCCAGGAGTGCAGCAGGTGCGCCAGCGCCGCCGCCTCGTCCGGGTTCGTCGTGTCGCCGTACCGCAGCAGGAGGTAGGAGATGTTCGCGGCGACGTCCGCGGGCAGCGGGGTACCCCACTTGGTGAGCAGGTCGTCGCCGGGGCGGTACTCCTCGCCGGTGTCCGGTGCCTTCAGCGCGAACGAGACGCAGAACACCTGCCTGCCACCGACGAGATAGGAGCCCACCCAGTCGTAGGCGCGCTCGCGGTCACCCCACGACTGGCCGGGCGTCGTGCGATGCCCGATGCCCTCCTGTACCGCTGCCGATGCACTCGGCGTGACGACCACCAGTGACAACGCGGCCAGCATGCACGTGATCAGCAACCGCAGAGCCATGCCTGTGCGTGCCGTTCGCACCACGTGAACCCCCATTGAGCGATGCTGAGCGATGGACCCCCGACACGCGTACGGTGATGTCCTCGATACGCCAGGTGAGCATCTCGTGCGCGGGATCACGCGGCAATCGGCCACCCAGGTGGAAATCGATCATCGAATTCGTGACCGGACTTTCACTCCTCCTGAGCCACCGGCCGAGTCGATGTGAGTAAAGTCAGCTTTACTGACCTACGGGAACCGGCCGGCATCAGCGGTCGTTGTACCCAATGCAAGTGCCAGTAGATCCAGGAGGATCAGGTGCGAACCTCAAGCAACCCCGCGTTCCGTAACCTGCCGAGGGGCGCCACGGCTTACGGACCGTACGCCGGCTTCAACCAGCCGCAGGGTGGCGTACCGGGCTACGGCGCGCCGCAGGCGCCCGCAGGTGCCGGCGACCGCCCGATGACCGTCGACGACGTCGTGATGAAGACCGGCGCCAGCCTCGGCGTGACCCTGCTCGTCGGTGTCATCACCGCGATCTGGGCGCGGTCGCAGGTGCTCGCCGGCTCGACCGGCGCCATCACCGGCGCCATGATCGCCGGCATGCTGGTGGGCCTCGTCCTGGCCCTGATCATCAGCTTCAAGCAGATGGCCAGCGGCCCGATGACGCTCGCCTACTCGGCCGCCGAAGGTGTGTTCCTCGGTGCGATCACCGGCGTCTTCGAGATGCTCTACCCGGGTATCGCGCTGCAGGCCGTGCTCGGCACCGCGGCCGTGTTCGTCACGATGCTCGTGGTCTACAAGACCGGCGCCGTGAAGGTGACGCCGAAGCTCACCAAGTGGATCATCGGCGCGCTCGGCGGCGTGCTCGTGCTCATGCTCGCCAACCTGGTGCTCGGCCTGTTCGGCGTGAACATGGGGCTGCGGGACGGCGGCGCGCTCGCCATCATCTTCAGCCTCGTCTGTATCGGCATCGCCGCGTTCAGCTTCCTGCTCGACTTCGACATGGCCGACCGCGCCATCCGCGAGGGCGTGCCCGCGAAGTTCGCGTGGTACGTGGCCTTCGGCCTGATGGTGACGCTGGTGTGGCTGTACCTGGAGATCCTGCGCCTGCTGTCGTACCTGCAGAACGACTAGGACGACTTCCACTCCTGGACGACAAGGCGCCCGGCCGTCCTCGGCCGGGCGCCTTTCGTTCGGTGGTCGTGCAGCGTCGATCAGCTCAGGCGCTCGATGACCATCGCCATGCCCTGCCCGCCGCCGACGCACATCGTCTCCAGCCCGAACTGCTTGTCGTGGTGCTGCAGCGAGTTGATGAGCGTGGACGTGATGCGGGCACCGGTCATGCCGAACGGGTGGCCCACCGCGATCGCGCCGCCGTTGACGTTCAGCTTGTCGATGTCGATGCCGAGGTCCCGGTAGGACGGGATGACCTGCGCGGCGAACGCCTCGTTGATCTCCACGAGGTCGATGTCGCCGATCGACATGCCGGCGCGCGCCAGCGCCTGCTTCGACGCCTCCACCGGGCCGTACCCCATGATCTCCGGCGACAGCGCGGACACGCCCGTGGACACGATGCGCGCCAGCGGCGTGATGCCGAGCTCGCGGGCCTTCGTGTCGCTCATGACCACCAGCGCCGCCGCACCGTCGTTGAGCGGGCAGCAGTTGCCCGCCGTGACGCGCCCGTCCGGGCGGAACACCGGCTTGAGCCCGGCCACGCCCTCCATCGTGACGCCGGCGCGCGGGCCGTCGTCCTTGGTGACGACGGTGCCGTCGGGCAGCGTGACGGGGGTGATGTCCTTGGCCCAGAAGCCGTCCGCGATGGCCTTCTCGGCGAGGTTCTGCGACCGCACGCCGAATTCGTCCATCTCCTCGCGCGAGATGTTCTTCAGCCGGGCGAGATTCTCGGCCGTCTGGCCCATCGCGATGTAGACGTCGGGCAGCTCGCCGCTCTCGCGCGGATCGGTCCACGTGTCCGAGCCGTGCTCGGCGACCTTCGCGGTACGCGCCTCGGCGTCGGCGAAGAGCGGATTGTGGGTGTCGGGCCACGAGTCCGCGCTGCCCTTGGCGAAGCGCGACACGGTCTCCACGCCGGCGGAGATGAACACGTCACCCTCGCCCGCCTTGATGGCGTGCATGGCCATGCGGGTGGTCTGCAGGCTCGACGAGCAGTACCGGGTGATGGTGCAGCCGGGCAGGTGGTCGTAGCCGAGCTGCACGGCGACCACGCGGCCCATGTTGAAGCCGGACTCCCCGCCCGGCAGCCCGCAGCCGAGCATCAGGTCGTCGATGTCGGCGGGATCGAGCTGCGGGACCTTGTCCAGCGCGGCCCGCACCATCTGGACCGTCAAGTCGTCGGGCCGCATGTCCACCAGCGATCCCTTGCCCGCCCTGCCGATGGGCGAGCGTGCGGTGGAGACGATCACGGCTTCGGGCATGGTGGAGACTCCTTCGGTTCCTAAGCAGGTGCTCAGGCCTCATCCTGCACCGTGGCGGCGGCGAGGGCCACCACTGCCGCCACCGCCGCCGCCACGCTGCTCCGCTACCGCGCGACGATCCGGCCGTTGCCGCCCACCGGGTACTGCGCCGCGGTGACCGACCCGCCGAGCTCGTCGGTCAGGTAGTCCTGCAGCGCCTGCTGGTAGGTGGTGCCGACGGGGGTGAACGGCAGGCCGCCGAACGGGTAGCCGTCGCCGCCGCGCGCCGAGAAGTCGTTCGTGGCGACCGACACCGGCGGCCCGTCCACCACCTGACCGTCGCGCACGATCACCGTGCCGTCCTCCAGCACCACGTCCCGCACCCGGTCGCCGGGAGTGACGATGGTGCTGGTGCCCTCGTCGACGACCTGGGCGGTGCGGCTGACGTCGTAGGTGAACGACACCCCGGAGACCTGCATGAACGCCCCCGACGCCCCGGGTGACGCGGCGACGCCCCGCTCGAGCAGCTGACGGAACGTCTCGCGGGGCACGTCCGGCACCACGGCGACGAAGTTGGAGAACGGCGCGATCTCGTAGGTGTTCAGCGCGGTGATGTCGCCCGCGGGCAGCGTCGAGTCGTTGCGGATGCCGCCGCCGTTCTGGATCCCCACCTGCGGCGGGGTCACACCGTACTCGGCCGCGCGCTGCCGGCCTGCCCACCGGAGGCTGTCGGCGACCAGGTTGCCCAGGTTGGTCTCGCGCGAGCGCACGTCGTTGCGCACGCCGTTGAGCGGCACCTCGCTCGACGCCACGACCGTCTCGGCCAGCGTCTCCAAGTGCTCGGCGACCGGTTTCTCCACCTCGGCGCGCACCTCCGGGTCGCCGTGCACCGCGTCCGGCCCGACGCCGGACACCCGCACCGGCCCGGTCTGCTTCTCGTCGACGCCGATCACGTTGCCGTGCCGGTCGAAGTTGAGCACGAGCCTGCCGATGTACTTGTAGTCGCCCGTGGTGGTGACCACCGGCACCTGCCTGCCCGTCCTGTCCTCGGCGTACAGGGGGAACCCGCGTTCGGCGACGTCGCCGGGGATGAGCCGGTCCTGCGGCCCGGCGAGGATCTCGCCGCCGCCCGCGCCCACGACCGCGTCCACGCCCTCCAGCTGCGGCACGAGCGCGAGTTCGTTGTCGATGTCCTGCAGGTGGCTGACCAGGATGACCTTGTCGATCCCGCGCCGGGCGAAGTCGCGGGCGAGGCCGTTGGTGATGCCGGCCAGCTCCCCGTCCACGGTCACGTTCCGCGGGCTGGACAGCGCGGGAAGCTCGGGCGTGGTCAGCCCGATCAGGCCGATGCGCCCGCCAATCGAGCGCAGCACCGTGCTCCGGATGATCGTGCCGTCCTCGGCGTGGGCCTCGAGCTTGGGCTCGCCGGACACGTCGAGGTTGGCGCTGACGAAGTCGAGGGAGCCGTCGAACTCGGTGATGAAGTCGGCGAAGACCTCCGGGCCGAAGTCGAATTCGTGGTTGCCGATGGCGCTGGCGTCGTAACCGATCCGGTCCACCGCGACGGCGTCGTAGAACGGCGCACCGGGTTCGAGGCTGGCGGAGAACTCCGGCCCGGCGAGGAAGTTGTCGCCGCCGGAGAGGGTGATCTCGCCGCGCCACGGTGACTGTCCCGGCTTCGGTCTGCCCGTGGTGGCGTCCTTGCGCAGCGTGTCCATCAGCGTCGCGACGCGGGAGGGGCTGCCGTACGGGTTGGCCCCGCCGTCGACGATCGGCCCTTCGTCGGTGCCGTCACCGGCGACCCCGAGCAGTGCCGACTCCATGTCGTTGGTGAACAGCACGCTCAGCGTGAACGTCGGGACGTGCCCGCGGTCGGCGGTGGCAGGCAGTGCGCCCGCGGTGGCGAGCAGGGTGCCTGCGAGCGCGGTGGTGACCGCCGCCCGCAGGGGTCGTCTCGGCAGGGCTCTCACGGATGTGACTCCTCGTATTCACTCGGACGTGGAAACAGCGAGAGCTAATCACAGCGGTCCTATTCGGACAATGAGTTCCCTGCGGACGATGTGCGGCGTGTCCTGACTGTTTACGCTGTGGACATGGATTACGCCGAACACGTCATCGACCTCGTGGGCGACACCCCGCTGGTCAAGCTCAACTCCGTGACCGACGGGGTGAGCCCGCTCGTCCTGGCCAAGGTCGAGTACATGAACCCGGGCGGGAGCGTGAAAGACCGCATCGCCCTGCGCATGGTCGAGGCCGCCGAAGCGTCCGGCGAGCTCAGGCCCGGGGGCACGATCGTCGAGCCGACCTCGGGCAACACCGGTGTCGGGCTCGCCATGGTCGCGCAGCGCAAGGGGTACCGGTGCGTGTTCGTGTGCCCGGACAAGGTGAGCGAGGACAAGCGCAACGTCCTCAAGGCCTACGGTGCCGAGGTCGTCGTCTGCCCGACGGCCGTGCCGCCGGAGCACCCCGAGTCCTACTACAGCGTCTCCGACCGCCTCGTCGGCGAGATCGACGGCGCCTGGAAGCCCAACCAGTACGCCAACAAGGAGAACCCGCAGAGCCACTACCTCACCACGGGCCCCGAGATCTGGCGGCAGACCGAGGGCAAGGTGACGCACTTCGTGGCGGGTGTGGGCACCGGCGGGACGATCTCGGGCACCGGGCGTTACCTCAAGGAGGTTTCGGACGGCAAGGTCCGCGTGATCGGCGCCGACCCGGAGGGCTCGGTGTACTCGGGCGGTACGGGACGGCCCTACCTCGTCGAGGGCGTCGGCGAGGACTTCTGGCCGGAGACCTACGACCGCGGGATCGCCGACGAGATCATCGCGGTCTCCGACGCCGACTCCTTCCACACCACCCGGCGGCTCGCGGCCGAGGAGGGTCTGCTGGTCGGCGGCTCGTGCGGGATGGCGGTCGCCGCGGCGGTCCGCCTGGCGCAGCGGTGCGGCCCGGAGGACGTGATCGTCGTCCTGCTGCCCGACGGCGGGCGCGGCTACCTCGGCAAGGTGTTCAACGACTCATGGATGGCCTCCTACGGCTTCCTGCCGCCCGACTCGTCCGAGGCCACTGTCGGCGACGTGCTGCGGCGCAAGGACGGCACCATGCCCGCGCTGGTGCACTCGCACCCGAACGAGACGGTCGCGGAGGCGGTGGCGATCCTGCGGGAGTTCGGAGTCAGCCAGATGCCGGTCGTGAGCGCCGAGCCGCCGGTGATGGCGGCCGAGGTGGTGGGCGCGGTCAACGAGCGGGACCTGCTCGAGGCACTGTTCACCGGCAAGGCGGCCCTCGCCGACCGGCTGCAGAGCCACATGTCGCCCCCGCTGCCCACGATCGGTGCCGGGGAGCAGGTCGGCGCGGCGATGAAGGCGCTGACCTCGGCCGATGGTGCGCTCGTGCTGGAGGGTGGCAAGCCGGCCGGGGTCGTCACCCGGCAGGACCTGCTCGCATTCCTCTCCGGCCACTGACGAAAGGGGCCCCGAGTGACGCCGACGGAACCGGAAAAGGGCCGACATCACTCATCGCTGTGACTGTTCGGGGCGTTAACAACCATAACGGGACTTATCCGCTAGCGTGTGCGCGAGCGAAATCACCAAGGTCCTCGTCAAGGGGGTTCAAGTCCCACATGAGTGCTCCGCAGCCACCGAACCAGCCCTGGGGCGGCGGGCAACAGCCGCCCCAGGGTCCGCCGAGTGGCCCTCAACCACAGCAAGACAGCCCGTTCGGCTCCTCCGAGCCGACGCAGGTGGTGCAGCCAGGGCAGCAGCCTGAGCAGCAGTCCGAACAGCCGGGGGACGGTCCGGAACCGACGCAGGTCGTCCAGCCGCCGCAGCAGGGCGACGGGGCCGGCGCCGAGTCGACCCAGCTCGTGCCGCCCGGCTCGCAGCCGCCGCCCGCGATTCCGTACGCGCCGCCGCCGAGCGCGGCCGACAACCCCGCGGCGATGAACCAGCAGCAGGGCTTCGGCCAGCAGCCACCGCAGGGCGGATTCGGGGCTCCCCAGCCGCAGCAGGGCTTCGGTCAGCCGGGCGGCTTCGACCCGGCGCAGGGCCAGGGTGGTTTCGGCGCACCGGGCGCACCCGGGGCTCCGGGAGCTCCGCAGCCGGGTCCGTTCGGGGCTCCGCCGCCGGCGTTCGGCGGCCCGCAGTACGGCATGGGCGGTGGCGGCGGCAACCCGATGTTCGGCTGGATCGCCGGTGGCGCCGCGGCCGTGCTCGGCCTCATCTCGCTGATCTTCTCGTTCGTCGACATGGGCGACGTCAGCGACTTTTCCGACATGTTCGACCAGGCCGAGGCGTCCGGGGCCGATGTCGGCGCCATCCTGGACCAGGTCGGCATCGCCTCGCCCGGCACGCTGATGTTCTACATCATCATGGTGCTGGTCGGCTCGGTCGCCGCGCTGGCGGGCGGCGTCCTGCTCGCGCTCGCGGGCAAGCTGGGCGGCATCGTCAAGAAGCTTGCGCCGATCGTCACGGCCGCGGGTGGCGCGCTGCTCCTGGTGTTCTCGATCCTGCTGCTCATCGGCACGAGCCCGTCCGGTGACGCCGCCGACCGCATGGGCAACACCTCGCTCGGCACCCCGGTGCTGTATCTGATCATGGGCATCCTGGTGCTCGCGGTCGGCGTGCTCGGCCTCATCCCGTCGACCGCGCACTTCGTCGGCCTCGGCAACGGCCCGGGCGGGCCCGGTGGCCCTGGTGGTCCCGGCGGTTTCGGTGGCCAGCCCGGTGGCTTCGGCCAGCCAGGCTTCGGGCAGCCCGGTTTCGGTCAGCAGGGGGGCTACGGCCCGCCGCCCGGTGGTTTCGGCCAGCCCGGTGGGCACAACCCGAACAGCGGCGGCTTCGGCCAGCCCGGCGGGTACAACCCGAACAGCGGCGGCTTCGGCCAGCCCGGCGGGTACAACCCCAGCAGCGGCGGCTTCGGCCAGCCCGGCCAGCAGCCGCAGCAGCCGGGCGGGTTCGGCGGCCCGCCGCCCGGGCAGCCCGGTGGCTTCGGCCAGCCCGGTCAGCCTCCGCAGCAGTGGTGACCCGGTGAACTCCGGCGATGCCCCCGGTCGTCATGGCCGGGGGCATCGCTGTCTCCGCGAGGAGGTTCGCGACCGGGCGGCGACGCGGATGAGGCGCCCGTAGGCTGGGGGCATGGTTCACGACTCCGCCAGTCACGGCTTCTCCACGCGCGCCATCCACGCAGGTCAGGAGCCTGATCCGCGCACCGGATCGGTGATCGTGCCGATCTATCAGACCTCCACCTATGCCCAGGACGGCGTGGGCGGCACGCGCGAAGGCGACTACGAGTACTCGCGCACCGCCAACCCGACCCGGACCGCGCTGGAGGAGGCGCTCGCCGCGCTGGAGAACGGGCGGCACGCGCTGGCGTTCGGCTCGGGCATGGCGGCCAGCGACGCGGTGTTGCGTACGACGTTGCGGCCCGGCGACCACCTGCTGCTCGGCAACGACGTCTACGGCGGCACGTTCCGCCTCATCGACAAGGTCCTCACGCACTGGGGCGTCACCTACAGCGTCGCGCACCTGTCCGATCTGGACGAGGTGCGGTCGGCACTGCGCCCGGAAACCAAGCTCGTGTGGTGCGAGTCGCCCACCAACCCGCTGCTCGGGATCTCCGACATCACCGCGCTGGCCGAGGTCGCCCACGTCGGCGGTGCGCGACTGGTCGTGGACAACACGTTCGCCACGCCGTACCTGCAGACGCCGCTCGACCTCGGTGCCGACATCGTCGTGCATTCGACCACGAAGTACCTCGGCGGCCACTCCGACGTCGTGGGTGGCGCGGTGGTGACCAACTCGGACGAGCTGCGGGAAGAGTTGTTCTTCCTGCGCAACGCGTCCGGCGCCGTACCGGGGGCGTTCGACGCCTGGCTCACCCTGCGCGGGCTGAAGACGCTGGCCGTCCGGATGGAGCGGCACTGCGACAACGCCGAGCGGATCGTCGACGCGCTCGTCGGCCACCGGAAGGTGCGGCGGGTCTACTACCCCGGACTGGCCGAGCACCCCGGCCACGACGTCGCCGCGAAGCAGATGCACCGGTTCGGCGGCATGGTGTCGTTCGACCACGCCGACGGTGAGCAGGCCGCGCTCGAGGCGGCGGCGCGCACGAAGCTATTCGTGCTGGCGGAGTCGCTCGGTGGGGTGGAGTCGCTGATCGAGCACCCGGGCCGGATGACGCACGCGTCCGCGGCGGGCTCGCTGTTGCAGGTCCCGGCGGAGCTGCTGCGGCTGTCGGTCGGCATCGAGGACGGGCGCGACCTGGTCGCGGACCTGCTCGACGC
This sequence comes from Prauserella oleivorans, assembly GCF_042685745.1. Taxonomy (NCBI): domain Bacteria; kingdom Bacillati; phylum Actinomycetota; class Actinomycetes; order Pseudonocardiales; family Pseudonocardiaceae; genus Prauserella; species Prauserella oleivorans. The sequence goes on from NZ_JBHUNT010000001.1 coordinate 2,152,785, forward strand.
GCTCGACTGAGGCCTGCCCGGTTTACGGCCGGTAGTTGCTGGGCGATTCGGTGCCGGCGGGACCGTGTTGAGTCTCGCCGGTGCCGGTCCGCGGCAGCTCGGATCCGTCGATGCAGCCGCCGACGAGCTCGATGTGGTTGTCGTGGCGGATGTAGCGGGCCGGATCGGTGCACGCGGCCTGGCCGACGGTGTAGACGGCGGCTCCGGTGAGCGCGAGGGCCGAGGCGATCCCGGCGACGAACGGCACGACGCCCGCTTTGCGCGACCCCCGGGGTGTCGTCGGCCGTGTCATGCTGTCCCTCCAGTGCCGGATACGTTGATCAGGGTACCCAACGGTGACGCACGACATGCACGTAACCGGACTGTGATGTCCGCCGAGGCGAAAGAACAGCGGCTATGGAACTCGTGAGTGTCGAACGGATCCTCCGGGCGCGCGACCTCCTCGCGGGTGTCGTGCGGAGGACGCCGATGGAACACGCTCGGGAGTTCGAGAAGCCGCACGGCGGTCCGGTGCACCTGAAGTGCGAGAACCTCCAGCGCACCGGCTCGTTCAAGATCCGCGGCGCCTACACACGCATCCACGCGCTGAGCGAGGCCGAGCGGGCGCGCGGGGTCGTGGCGGCAAGCGCGGGCAACCACGCGCAGGGGGTGGCGCTCGCGGCCGCGCTGCTGGGGGCGAAGGCGACGCTGTTCATGCCCGAGCGGGCGCCGTTGCCGAAGCTGGCGGCCACGCGGGGCTACGGCGCGGAGGTCCACCTGCACGGCGCCGTGCTGGAGGAGGCGCTCGCCGCGGCCACCGACTTCGCCGAGCGCACGGGTGCGGTGTTCATTCACCCGTTCGACCACGCCGACGTCATCGCGGGCCAGGGGACGGTCGGGCTGGAGATCCTGGAGCAGGTGCCTGACGTGGCGACGGTACTGGTGGCCACCGGGGGAGGTGGACTGGTCGGCGGGATCGCGAGTGCGGTCAAGGCGCGGCGGCCCGGGGTGCGCCTGGTGGGCGTGCAGGCCGAGTCCGCGGCGGCGTATCCGCTCTCGCTCGCGGCGGGCGAGCCGGTGCGGGTGGAGTCGATGCAGACGATGGCCGACGGTATCGCCGTCGGCAAGCCTGGGCCGCTGACGTTCGCGCACGTGACGTCGCTGGTGGACGACGTCGTAACGGTGACCGAGGAGTCGTTGTCGAGGGCGGTGCTGAGCTGTCTGGAACGCCGCAAGCTCGTGGTGGAGCCCGCCGGTGCCGCCGCGGTGGCGGCGCTGCTGGAGCATCCCGGCGAGTTCGAGCCGCCGATCGTGGCCGTGCTGTCCGGAGGCAACGTCGACCCGCTGCTGTTGTTGCAGATCATCCAGCACGGCATGACCGCGGCCGGCCGCTATCTCTACGTGCGGCTGTCGGTGCCCGACCGGCCGGGGTCACTCGCCGGCGTACTGACCCGGGTGAGCGAGCTCGGCGCGAACGTGGTCGACATCGAGCACTCCCGCATCTCCGGCAGGCTCGCCATCGGCGAGGTGGAGATCGCGCTGAAGCTGGAGACCCGCGGCCCCGAACACTGCCGGGACGTCACCGCGGAGCTCCAGCGCGCCGGCTACAGCATCGTGGTGTGACGGTCAGAGGTTGCCGCGGCGGGCCTGCTCCCGCTCGATGGCCTCGAACAGGGCCTTGAAGTTGCCCTTGCCGAAGCCCAGCGATCCGTGCCGCTCGATGAGCTCGTAGAACACCGTGGGCCGGTCGCCGATCGGCTTGGTGAAGATCTGCAGCAGGTAGCCGTCCTCGTCGCGGTCGACGAGGATCCGGTGCTCCTTGAGCGTCTCGATCGGCACGCGCACCTCGCCGATCCGCGCCCGTAGCTCCGGGTCGTCGTAGTAGGAGTCCGGCGTGTCCAGGAACTCCACGCCCGCCGCGCGCATGGCCGTCACCGTCGCGATGATGTCGTTGGTGGCGAGCGCGATGTGCTGGCAGCCCGCGCCTGCGTAGAACTCGAGGTACTCGTCGATCTGGGACTTCTTCTTCGCGATCGCGGGTTCGTTGAGCGGGAACTTGACGCGGTGGTTGCCGTTGGACACCACCTTGCTCATCAGCGCCGAGTACTCGGTGGCGATGTCGTCGCCGATGAACTCCGCCATGTTCACGAAGCCCATCACGCGGTGGTACCAGTCGACCCAGTAGTCCATCTTGCCGAGCTCGACGTTGCCGACGCAGTGGTCGATGGCCTGGAACAGGCGCTTGGGGGCGTTCGGCGAGCGGACGATCGAGCTCGTGCGCTCCTGGTAGCCGGGCAGGTAGGGACCCGAGTAGCGGGACCGGTCGACGAGGGTGTGCCGCGTCTCGCCGTAGGTGGCGATGGCCGCGAGCCGCACGGTGCCGTGCTCGTCGGAGACGTCGTGCGGCTCGGCGAGGATCGTGGCGCCCTGCGAGCGCGCGTGCTCGATGCAGCGGTCTACATCGGACACCTCGAGGGCGAGGTCGGTGACGCCGTCGCCGTGCCTGCGGTGGTGGTCGAGCAGCGGGGAGTCGGGCCGCACGCCCCCGTTGATGACGAACCGGGCCGAACCGGACTTGAGGACGAACGACTTGTACTCGGGGTTGCCGGTCTCGGGCCCGGAGTAGGCGACGAGGTCCATCCCGAACGCCGCCTGGTAGAACCACGCGGTCTGCGTCGCGTTGCCGGCGACGAACACGACCGCGTCCATGGCCTTGACCGGGAACGGGTCAGCCGAGTCGTCGTGGTCCACCAGCCCCACGAGCTGGCGCAACTGGTCGTAGCTGATGTCGTCGAGTGCGGGATTCGTCGTCATGCCAGAAGCATGCGCCGGAACAGGCAGATTGGGCAACGGACGCGTTTCTAGCTGGACAATTTGTCCAATGATCGACACGATGGGCCGATCAGAATGAGCAAACTGTGCAGGAGGTCACATGGCGTCGTCCGGGATCGACGGGCTCGATGCCCGGCTGCTGTTGCTGCTCACCGACGCGCCCAGGCTCGGCGTGCTCGAGTGTGCGCGCAGGCTCGGGGTCGCGCGGGGCACCGTGCAGGCACGGCTCGACCGGCTCATGGCCGACGGTGTGCTCACCGGTTTCCCACCGGAGCTCAAGCTCGAGGCGCTCGGCTACGGGCTGACGGCGTTCGCGGTCCTCGAGATCGCCCAGGGTAGGCGAGCCGAGGTCGCCGAGGCGCTCGAGGCGATCGACGAGGTTTGCGAGGTGCACGCCACCACCGGGCAGGGCGATCTGTTCGTGCGCATGGTCGCGCGGTCCAACGACGATCTGCAGCGCGTCATCGACGAGGTCGTGGGTGTGCCCGGGGTGCAGCGGACGTCCACCTCGATCGCGCTCTCGACCCCCGTGGCGCCGCGGGTGCGCCCGCTGTTGGAACGCATCGCGCGAAGCTGAGGCGACCCGTTCGCCGTGCCGGCCGGTAGGGCGTGTGGGAGCCGGCGGGTGAAGGGGAGGGCGAACCGGCCGGCCGGGCCGCCAGTGGTGTCCTGGCTGCCCGGCCGGCCGGAACAGTGAAGCGTCCGTTCGCCGCGTACTGACAGGCGTGCGGGTCGGCGACGACGTGGAGAGGCGTACCGGTGCCGGCGATGCGAGCCGGTGCCCCGGCCGTTCCGGCCGAGCGGGGCACCGGGTACCGACAGCAAAAGGCGCGCCCGGCGTCCCACCGAGCGCGCCGCCTTCCGATGTCAGCTCGCGCTGTAGGGAACCGCCTTGACCAGCGTGACCTTCTGGGTCTTGCCGTTGGGAAGCAGGTACTCCCGCGCCTCGCCTTCCTTGGCCCCCAGCAGTGCCTTGCCGAGCGGCGAGTCGGGCGAGTAGACCTCGAGCGGACCCCCGCCTCCCTCTTCCCGGGTCGCCAGGAGGAACGTCTCCTCGTCGTCGTCGCCGTCGTAGCGCACGGTCAGCACCATGCCCGGCTCGGCGACGCCGTCGTTGGCCGGTGCCTCGCCGACCTTGGCGTTGCGCAGCAGCTCCTGCAGGTGCCGGATGCGGGCTTCCTGCTGGCCCTGCTCCTCGCGGGCGGCGTGGTAGCCACCGTTCTCCTTGAGGTCGCCCTCTTCCCTGCTGTCGTTGATCTTCGCGGCGATGACCGGACGATTCTCGATCAGCTCATCGAGCTCGTTCTTGAGCCTGTCGTAGGCATCCTGGGTCAGCCAGGTCACCTTGGTGTCGCTCACGGTCACCATCTCCTCCTAGGGCCTGCCGTGCTTGGGTATTCAAGCCGGCCACCACGCGCGGGCGTGGCTCGAATAAAGGAAAGACACGGCCCGCTTGGGACCGTGCCGATACCGCAGGGTACCACGGAACGGCGCGCCGGCGGTGCGTTCGGCGCGCTGGTCACCCCTCTGGCCGCTAGGCTCTTGACAAGTATTCAGGGATATCGTACGAGCAGCCGTACACGTCGGCGGTGACGGGTCTCCTGATGCTCCGGATCACCGTCGAGACCCGGCTCTCGCCAGGTGCGACGAGAATCTCTTTCCGTCCGCTCTCCGCGCCCGAGATGTCCCGGACGCGTACGATGCACACCCCCGGCCGCTCCGGGTCCTGCCTGGTCACGTCGATCGTGATCTCCATGGCGTTCCCGGGCCGCTCCTCGTACCCCACCCGCTGCGCCTCGATGGGCGTGTCGACGAGGTTGGTGTAGCCGAAGTAGACGGCTGCACCCCCTCCGACCAGGGCGAGCACGACGATCAGGGTTACCTGCCACCGACGTGGTGCGCGCGAGCGGGTGCGAGTGGTGCCGTAGCGGCCCTCGGGCAGGGCCTGCCGCCCGGTCCCCTCGGTCGAGGGTGCGCGCCCCTGGGACAAAACGGAGGCCTCCCGATCGGTCGTGTCGTGGGAACGAGGAAGATGGACCCCGTACTCCGGCGTTACGAGTATCCGCGGAGGACGTCGGCATCCGGCTCGCGGGGTCCGCGAACCGGCTCCGCACGACACGGACGACAGCGTAGGTGGCGAGAGGGGCCTAGTCGGTCATGGCTGCATCGGATGGACGGACGGCGACCGGAGCGGGCACGGGGCTGCGGCTGATGGCCGTACACGCCCATCCCGACGACGAATCGAGCAAGGGCGCGGCCACCATGGCCCGGTACGTCGCCGAGGGGCACGAGGTCATGGTCGTCACCTGCACCGGCGGCGAGGCGGGCAGCGTGCTGAACCCCGCGATGGACCGGCCCGAGGTGCACGCCAACATGCATCAGCTGCGCCGCGAGGAGATGGCTCGCGCGGCGAAGATCCTGGGGGTGCAGCACCGCTGGCTCGGCTTCGTCGACTCGGGCCTGCCCGAGGGCGAACCGATGCCGCCGCTGCCGGAGGGCTGCTTCGCGACGGTGCCCCTGGAGGAGTCCACCGAGGCGCTCGTGCGGGTGATGCGGGAATTCCGCCCGCACGTCGTCGTGACCTACGACGAGAACGGCGGCTACCCGCATCCCGACCACATCCGCTGCCACGAGATCTCCGTCGCCGCGTTCGACGCCGCTGCCGACCCCCAGCGCTTCCCCGGCACCGGTGAGCCCTGGCAGCCGCTCAAGCTGTACTACGTGCACGGCTTCTCCCGCGCCCGGATGAGCGCGTTCCACGAGGCGCTGGTGTCGGCGGGGCTGGACTCGCCGTACGAGGAGTGGCTCGCCAAGTGGGACCCGGACAAGGCCGACGTCATGGAACGGGTCACCACGCAGGTCCGGTGCGAGGACTACTTCGAAACGCGGGACGAGGCACTCAAGTCGCACGCGACGCAGATCGACCCGAACAGCCGGTGGTTCGCCGTGCCGCTCGAGATCCAGCGCAAGGTGTGGCCGACCGAGGAGTACGAGCTGGCCCGCTCGCTTGTCGACAGCACCCTTCCGGAGGACGATCTGTTCGCGGGGGTCCGAGAGAAGGTGAACCCATGATGCTTTCCGCGGCCGTGTCCGTGCCCGTGTTGACGGGGGCCGCGGCGCTCGCGCAGCAACAGGACACCGGCGGTCAGGGTGAGGACTTCGGCAAGTCCTCGCCAGTCGGCCTGCTGCTGATGCTGGTCTTCCTGATCGCGGTGGTCTTGCTGGTGCGCTCGATGACCAAGCACCTCAAGCGCGTTCCGGCGAGCTTCGACGGCGAGCCGGACGCACCTGCCGGCGACCGCTCGGATGACGGCCCCGAGTCCGGTGCCGCCGGCAACCCGGCAGGGGAGCCCGGCAAGGCCGAGACCGCGACCGCCGAGAAGGCCAAGTCCGAAGGCTCCTGACGCGGCACGGGGCACGGGGCACGGGCCACGGGGGTTCGGGTTCAGCTCGCCGCGCAGCGGGACCGCAACGTGGCGACACCGTCGCCGGTGAGGTCGTCGCAGAACGACTCGCGCCCGGCCATGGCCATCGTCAGCGCCAGCGTCGTGCCGCGGACCAGCGGCCCGGAGCCGGACTCGAACGGGCCGTCGGTCGCCGCCAGGCGTAGCCCTTCGACGGCGCTCCGGCTGGGCACCGTGAAGTCGCGGCTCGCGAAGAACCGCGCGACCTCGGTGACCGCGGCGACGTCCGGCGAGCCGTGCAGTCCCAGCGGCCGGCGAATGTCCTCGCCGTGTACGACGACCTCACCGAGCCAGGCCGGGGTGTGCCCGGACGCCGCCGTCGTGCTCGTGACGACGGCACGGAAGCGGGCGAGCGTCTCGCCGGGCGTGGCCCCGCGATGCTCCCGCAGCCTGCGCTCGTTGTGAAGATCGAAGTCGAACCGCGCCGCGAGCACGCTCCTGATCCAGCGGAGGCGGGTGGTGCTCGCTGCCGCGGTCAGATGGGCGAGCACCTCCTCGACGGTCCACCGGCCACACAGCGACTGCCGCGCCCACTGCTCGTCGGTCAGGCCGGCGAGGTCGTCGGCGAGTCTGGCGCGTTCGGTATGGATCGCCGCCCACAGTTGGTCGCGGCTCGTCGTCGTCACGTCGTCATCCAAGCACGCCGCCGGATCATCGCGGCAACGCGACCTCCCGCAACGGATCGCCGCCGTCGACGAACAGCTTCCCGCCCGGCCGGAGTGCAGCCGCGATCCGTTGCCGCGCACGCGTGCCCGCGTCGGGATGCCTGCCGTCGAGCGCACCCACCCGGACGGCGAAGGCCAGATCGTAGGGCTCCTCGCCCGGCTCGAGCGCGAAGTCCTCGACGGCCGCCCGGCGCACGCTCAGCACGCCCGCTTCGATCTCGGCGGCGGCGGTGCGCTCCGTGAGTGCCACTCCCTTGGCGGACCGGTCGATCACCAGCACGTGCCCGTCCCCGATCCGCCGCGCGACCTCGCGCGCCGCCGCGCCCGGAGCACCGCCGATCTCCAGCACCCGCAACCCGGGACGCAGCGGAAGCGCGTCCACGATCGCGGCGAGCCGGGGCGACAAACCGGTCATCGTCGTGCGTCCTCACCTCGTCGTGGAGAGCCGTGGTGCCGGCCTCGAGCCCATGATTGGTCCGCTCGTGACGCGTGTCCAGGCGAGGGCTCGCGCGCGGGTGTGCGGGGACCTACGGTCGAGGTGTGTCGAACAAGCTCAGCGCCTCGCTCAGCCCGTATCTGCGCGCCCACGCCGACAACCCGGTGGACTGGTGGCCGTGGTGCCCCGAGGCACTGGAGGAGGCGAAGCGGCGCGATGTGCCGATCCTGCTCTCCATCGGGTACGCGGCGTGTCACTGGTGCCATGTCATGGCGCACGAGTCGTTCGAGGACGCCGACACCGCGGCGCTGATGAACGAGAATTTCGTCAACATCAAGGTGGACCGCGAGGAGCGTCCCGACCTCGACGCCGTCTACATGACCGCCACCCAGGCCATGACGGGCCAGGGTGGCTGGCCGATGACGTGCTTCCTCACGCCGGACGGCGAGCCGTTCCACTGCGGTACCTACTACCCGCCGGTGCCCGCGCACGGGATGCCGTCGTTCAAGCAGGTCCTGACCGCCGTCGCGCAGGCCTGGCGCGAACGGCCCGGCGAGCTCAAGGACGGCGCGGGCAAGATCGTCAGCCACATCGCCGAGCAGACCGGCCCGCTGCGCGAGCATCCGGTGGACGAGGAGACGGTGTCGTCGGCTGTCGCGAAGCTGCGGCAGGAGACCGACCCGGGGCACGGCGGGTTCGGTGGGGCGCCGAAGTTCCCGCCGTCGATGGTGCTGGAGTTCCTGCTGCGCCACTACGAGCGCACGGCGAACCCGGCGGCATTGTCCATTGTGGAGCTCACGGCCGAGGGCATGGCTCGCGGTGGCATCTACGACCAGCTGGCGGGCGGCTTCGCACGGTACTCCGTGGACAGTCAGTGGGTGGTGCCGCACTTCGAGAAGATGTTGTACGACAACGCGTTGCTGCTGCGCGTCTACGCGCACCTGGCACGTCGCACGGGGCACCCGCCGGCGGCGAGGGTGGCCGGGGAGACGGCGGAGTTCCTGTTGCGCGACCTGCGCACGGACCAGGGCGGCTTCGCCGCGTCACTCGACGCGGACACCGACGGCGTCGAGGGCCTGACCTACGTGTGGACGCCGGAGCAGCTCGCCGAGGTGCTCGGGCCCGAGGACGGCCGATGGGCGGCCGAGCTGTTCCGTGTCACCGGCGAGGGCACCTTCGAGCGCGGGACGTCGACGCTGCAGCTGCCGAAGGACCCCGACGATCCCGCGCGCTGGATGCGGGTGCGCTCGGCACTGCTGGAGGCGCGGGCGCAGCGTCCGCAGCCGGCCAGGGACGACAAGGTCATCGTCGCGTGGAACGGCCTCGCCATCACCGCGTTGGCGGAGGCGGGCGTGTCCATGGAGCGCCCGGACTGGGTGGACGCCGCGGTCGAGGCGGCCGGCTTCCTGCTGGACAAGCACGTCGTGGACGGCAGGCTGCGGCGCAGCTCCCGCGACGGCGTGGTCGGGGACGCGCCGGGAGTGTTGGAGGACTACGCGTGCCTCGCCGACGGACTCCTGGCTCTGCACCAGGCGACGGGGGAGTCGGTGTGGTTGGTGGAGGCCACGCGGCTGCTGGACATCGCACTCGCGCGGTTCGCCTCGGACGTGCCCGGCGCCTTCTACGACACCGCCGACGACGCCGAGACCCTCGTCAACCGGCCGTCGGATCCGACGGACAACGCGACGCCGTCCGGCGCCTCCACGCTCGCGAGCGCGTTGCTGACGGCCTCGGCGTTGGCGGGGCACGAACGCGCGGCGCAGTACCGGTCGGCCTGCGAGCAGGCGGTCAAGCGGGCGGGCGCCCTTGCCGCGCAGGCGCCGCGGTTCGCCGGGAACTGGCTGTCGGTGGCCGAGGCGCTGCTGGCCGGGCCGGTGCAGGTCGCCGTCGTCGGAGCGGACGCCGCGGAGCGGGCCGAGCTGCTGGTCACGGCAGCGAAGCAGGTGCACGGCGGCGGTGTGGTGCTCGGCGGCGCCCCCGAGGCCGAGGGCGTGCCGTTGCTGGCCGACCGGCCGCTGGTCGACGACGGCCCGGCCGCGTACGTGTGCCGTGGCTACGTGTGCGACCGGCCGGTCACGACGACGGAGGAACTCTCGCGCGCGCTCGACGGCTGATCCGGGCCGTTCCGCCCACGGTGAACAGCACTTCCCTTTGCCGCGAATCGGCGTAGCGTCTGTATTGCTGTAATCATGTAATCGCCAGCGCGGGAGGCAATGATGCGACACGGTTGGCGCGGGCGAGGCGGCAGGCAGCAGGCCGAGGTGCCCGATGCGACGGACGCGGCAGCCTGGTTCGGCGGGCGGCTGCCCGACGACTGGTTCACCGGCGACCCCGAGGTCACGGTGGACCGGGAAGAGATCATCGTCGTCGGCGAACTGCCTGCGCTCACGGGTGAGTACGCCGACGAGGTCGCGCGGGCGGCGGCCGAGGCGGGACGGATCAGCCGGTTCCGCGAGGAGACCCGCGAGGCGCGGATCGAGATCGCGCGGCAGGCCGAGCATCGCTACGGGCGCAAGGTCGCGTGGGGCGCCCGGCTGGGCGGGACCGAGGAGTTGTTCACCACACTGTCCGTTCCGGTGATGACGCGCCTGCGGCAGCCGGAACGCCGGGTACTGGACACGCTCGTCGACGCCGGCGTGGCGCGGTCGCGGTCGGAAGCCCTTGCCTGGGCGGTGAAACTGGTCGGCCAGCACGCCGAGTCCTGGCTCACCGAACTCCGCGAGGCGATGTCCACAGTGGATGACCTGCGGGCCAAAGGTCCCGACCTCGGCTGATCGCTCACTCTGCGAGCTCCCGCGCCGTCGGGCAATCTGGCTACATGAAGTCCTTGACAGACGTGCTCGACGGCCGGTGGGCGGAGATCCGCCGGGAGATCCGGGCGCAGGTGGCCGACACGACGTTCCAGGCGCCGTACGGCTTCGGCGTCGAGGAGCATCGCGCCCAGGTGCTCGAGCAGCTGCACGAGCTCGCCAGGACGGGCAGGCCGCGCCTCGGCTTCCCGAAGGAGTACGGCGGCAACGGCGACATCGGCGGGTCGGTGGTCTCGTTCGAGATGCTCGGGTTCGGCGACCTCTCGCTGATGGTCAAGGCCGGCGTGCAGTGGGGGCTCTTCGGCGGCGCCGTCGAGCTGCTCGGCACGCGCGAGCACCACGAGCGGTACCTCCGCGCGATCATGGACCTGGAGCTGCCCGGCTGCTTCGCGATGACGGAGTTCGGGCACGGCTCCGACGTCCAGCACCTGCGCACCACGGCGACCTACGAGCCGGCGACGCAGGAGTTCGTCGTTCACACACCGGAGCCGTCCGCTCGCAAGGAGTACATCGGCAACGCTGCCCGCGACGGGCGAATGGCGGTGGTCTTCGCCCAGCTCGTCACGGGCGGACAGAGCCGCGGTGTGCACGCGTTCCTCGTGCCGATCCGCGACGAGAACGGCAGGCCGATGCCCGGCGTCCGCATCGAGGACTGCGGACCCAAGGCCGGGCTGAACGGCGTCGACAACGGCAGGCTCACGTTCGACCGCGTGCGCGTGCCGAGGACGGCCCTGCTGAATCGCTACGGCGACGTCGCCGAGGACGGCACCTACTCGAGCCCCATCGACAGCGACGGGCGGCGGTTCTTCACGATGCTCGGCACGCTGGTGCGTGGCCGGATCAGCGTCGCGGGCAGTGCGGGCAGCGCGACCAAGCGGGCGCTGACCATCGCCGTCCGGTACGGAGAGACGCGCAGGCAGTTCGAGCGCCCCGGCACCGACGAGGAGACCGTCATCCTCGACTACCTCGGCCACCAACGGAAGCTCCTGCCTGCGCTCGCCACCACCTACGCCCTGCACTTCGCCCAGGAGGAACTGGTGGCATCGCTGGACGAGCTGCAAAGCTCGCGCGACCCCGGTGAGCGGAGCAGGCGGGAGCTGGAGTCGCGGGCAGCGGGGCTGAAGGCCGTCGCGACCTGGCACGCCACGCGGACGATCCAGACCGCGCGCGAGGCCTGCGGCGGCGCGGGCTACCTGGCCGAGAACATCCTGCCCTCGCTCAAGGCCGACACCGACGTGTTCACCACGTTCGAGGGCGACAACACCGTTCTGCTGCAACTGGTCGCGAAGGGCCTGCTGACCAGCTACAAGGAGGAGGTCCAGGACCTCAGCCCGCTCGCGACGGCACGGTTCGTCGCCGAGCAGTTCGTCGGTGCCGTCATCGAACGCACCGCCGCGCGCAAGGTGATCGAGCGAATCGTCGACGCCGGTCCCGGTCGGGATGACGATGACGCGCTGTTCGACCGCGCCTGGCAGATCAGGGCGTTCGAGGACCGCGAGGAGCACGTCCTGGACAGCCTCGCGCGCCGGCTGCGCCGGGCCACGCCCGAGACGGCGTTCGAGGTCTTCAACGCCGCCCAGGACCACGTGCTGCGCGCCGGCCGCGTGCACGTCGACCGGATCGTGCTCGAGGCGTTCGTCGCCGCCATCGACCGGTGCGAGGACGCGGAGGCGAAGGCGCTGCTGGAGCGGGTGTGCGACCTGTACGCCCTCGCGAACATCGAGGAGGACCGCGCCTGGTTCCTCGAGCACGGGCGGCTCACCAGTGCCCGGTCGAAGGCGCTCGTGGCGGCGGTCAACACGCTGTGCTCCGAATTGCGGCCCCACGCGCGGGCCCTGGTGGACGCGTTCGCCATCCCGGAGCAGTTCCTCGCCGCTCCGATCATCTCGGGTCCGACCCCGTAGGGGTGCCGTGGTGCCGGCGGTGGGTGTGGCCGGGTGGCCGTGTGCGCCGCTCGCGTCGGCGTGTTTGCCGTTCCGGTAGCCGTGTGCGCGGTTCCGGTAGCGGTGTCTGCTGTCTCGGTGGGCGTGTCTGCGGTCTGGGTTGCCGTGTCTACCGTTGCGGTGGCCGTGTGTGCGGCTCGCGTCGCCGTGTTTGCGGTTTGTGTCGCTGTGCCTGCGGTTCCGGTTGGCATGTTCTTGGCTCGCGTCGCTGTTTCTGTAGTTGTGGTGTCGTGTTTGCCGTTTGCGTCGTTGTGTCCGCTGGTTGCGTTGCCGCGTATGCCATTCGCGTCGCGCGTTTGCGCTCGTGTCAGTGCGCTGGCTGGCTAGGCCGTTTCGGTCGAATTTCTAGGTATCGCGTTGACGGCGTGGCCTGGTTCCCTTCTTCTGGTTGCCGGAGTTGCCTGGGTGGTTGGGTTTCAAGCACGCCTTCGGCGCGCCGTGGGAAACTGCCACTCCACGCATCACCGTGCGTTGTCTGATTGCTGGCGGCAGTTCCCCACGGAACGGATCTCGTGGTCACATTCCGTTGTTTGCGGCTCACCCATATGATTCGGTATTTCGCGGTAGAATCGTTGGCATGGGGGAAAATTCTCTTGATGAGGTCGTTCGACCGGAGCGGGAGATTGCTCGGCTGCAGGCGTGGCAGGTGCGGGAGATCGCCGCGTATTCCGGGTCGCGGGATGATGCTGCGGATGTGGCGTCGGAAGTGGCGCTGGCGTTGGCGATTTCGGAGAATGCGGCGCGGATCAAAATAGGGTTGGCGCGGGATTTGGTGACGCGACTTCCGGAAACGTTGGGTGCGTTGTCGCGGGGTGACATTGATTTGTACAAGGCGTCGAAAGTGTCGGAGCCGACAGCGGTCCTCGCCGATGACATGGCGCGCGAGGTCGATGCGGCGGTGGCGGATCGGTTGGCCGGGCGGGATCCGTCGTCGATTCGGCGGATGGTGAATCGGGCGGTGCAGAAGGTGGAGCCCGAGGGTGCCGCGGCGCGGGCGGCACTGTCATGATTTCCGTGTAAGCCACGGATGATGTGTTTCTTATCTTAGTGGAGTGGTATGCGGTTGGGGAAGAGGGTGACGAGGGTGTTGAGTGCTTGTTTCCAGCCCCATGTGCCTGTTCCTGATGGTCCTCCTCGGTGGCTGGTGATGTTGCGTAGTCCGAGGTAGAGGAGTTTCGTTGCGGCGGCGTCGCTGTCGAAATGTCCGCGGTTCTTGGTGAGTTTGCGGAGTTGGAAGTTGATGTTCTCGATGAGGTTTGTGGTGTAGATGACCCGGCGTAGTTCGGGTGGGTAGTCGAGGAACGGGGTGAAATCGTTCCAGGCGTGTTGCCATACCTGGACGGCGGCGGGGTATTGGGTGCCGAATTCTTTGTCGAAGTTCTTCAGTGCGATCTCGGCGGCCTCGAGTGTGGGGGCGGTGTAGATGTCGCGCATTCCGGCGGCGACCTTTTTGCGGTCGCTGTAGGAGATGAAGCGCATGGCGTTGCGGATCACGTGTACCACGCAGGTTTGGATCACGGTGTCGGGAAACGCCGAGCGGATCGCGTCGGGCAGTCCGGTCAGTCCGTCGCAGCAGGCGATCACGATGTCTTTCACGCCGCGGTTGCGTAGGTCGGTGAGGACCTTGGCCCAGAACTTCGCGGCTTCGGTGTCGGCGATCCAGAGCCCGAGGGCGTGTTTGCGGCCCTCGACGTCTACGCCGAGGGCCAAGTAGCCGACCTTGGTGGTGACCACGCCCTTGTCCTTGATCCGCAGGCGCAGCCCGTCCACGTACAGGATGGGATACACCTCGTCCAGCGGGCGGGATTGCCAGAGTGCGATCTCGTCGACCACGACCTCGGTGACATTGGAAATCAATTCCCGCGACGCGTTCACGCCGTATACTTCGTGCAGGTGGGATTCAATATCGCGGGTGGTCATGCCACGTGAATACAGTGACAGGATCGCCTCGTCGATGTTGCCGAGACGTCGGGCGCGTTTCGGCACGATCGCGGGCTCGAACGAGCCATTCCGATCCCGCGGCACTGCGACCTCGATCGGGCCGTTCGTCGTGGACACCGTTTTCGTCGACTTGCCATTGCGTGAATTACCACTCCCGGCGCCGGCCGGGTCGCCTTTCTCGTAGCCGAGGTGATGTGTCATCTCGGTTTCCAGCGAGCGCTCCAGCACGGCCTTGGTCATGCGATTCAGCAATTCCTGGGCACCCAACGCGCCGCCATTGGCGTAGGCGTCTTTCACCAAAGCATCAAGGGCCTCCGATGACAACGCGCCGGCGAGCGCCTTACCGGCCGCGGAATCCCCAGCCTGAGTAGGTGTGTTCTCGGTCACAGATGGATCCTTTCTGGATCGCGTCGGACAAGCTGATCTTGGTCCATCCGCGGCTTACACAGTTGTCATGACACGGCCGAGGCACGGCGGCGGGAACGGCGGGTCGAGCTGCGACACGCCGACGAGGCGATGGCCACGTTGACCGCCGAGCTGCCCGCCGAGGTCGCCTCGGCGGCCTATGCCTGGATCGACCGGTGTGCCCGGTCCCTGCGGAAGGCGGGTGATGAGCGAACCATGGACCAGCTGCGGGCCGACGTGTTCGCCGAGCTGTTGTTCGACAACCCGTGCGGTGGCTCACCGAAGGCGGAAATCTTCATCCACATCGACGTCGCCACCCTGACCGGCCTGTCGACCAACCCCGCCGAGCTTGCCGGCCATGGACCCCTCCCGGCACCGATCGCGCGGGCGATCGCGTTCGACCCGAACTCGACCTGGCGGCGGATCATCACCGACCCCCACACCGGGGCGCCTGTCGATGTCGGCCGCACCCGTTACCGGCCGCCGGCCGTCACCGCCGACCACGTGAAGGTCCGCGACCGGGAATGCCGGTTCCCGACCTGCCACCGCCCGGTGCACTTTGTCGATCTGGACCACGTCATCCCGTACCAGCGCAACGGGGAGACCAACACTGGCAACCTCATCGGGCTGTGCCGACGCCACCACCGCACCAAACACACCCCCGGCTGGCACTTCCACCTCACCGACACCGGCCAACTCCACATCACCACCCCGGCCGGGCACACCTACCGATCGCCATAGCGCTGGACACGGCGACCATGCACCAACGACTTAGGGACCGGTCGCGAGGCATGCCTGTGCCGCCGCCAGTCGCGCCGCGTGCCGATGCCACCGCCAACCGCACACGGCGACCTGCCGACGCTCCCGATGCCTGCCGGCCGCCCTGCCGACGGCCGCGACCCCAACCAGCCGCCACGACCGCCACCAAAGCCGCACCCGCGACCGGTCGAGGCGCTCGGCGACCGCTCAGTACATGACCAGCCAGATCGCGATGTAGTGCGAGATCGCCGCCAGCACCGTGCAGGCGTGGAAGAACTCGTGGTAGCCGAACGTCCGGGGCCAGTAGTCCGGCCAGCGGGTGGCGTAGAAGATCGAGCCGACCGTGTAGAAGACGCCGCCGACCAGCAGCAGCACCATCGCCGCGATGCCGCCGTTGGTGGCCAGTTCGGGCAGCACGAAGATTGCCACCCAGCCGAGCGCGATGTAGATCGGCACGCCGAGCCAGCGCGGGGCGCGCGGCCACAGCATCTTCAACGCGACGCCCGCCAGCGCGCCGCCCCACACCACCGCGAGCACGATGTAGCCGGTCGGCTGGGACATCGCGAGCAGCGTGAACGGCGTATACGTGCCGGCGATGAACAGGAAGATCATCGAGTGGTCGGCCCGCTTCATCCACGCGTACGCGCGCGGGCTCCAGATGTGCCGGTGGTACAACGCACTGACTCCGAACAAGCCGAGCACGGTGACGCCGTACACCGACGTGGCCAGCGCGGCGAGCCCGGACACCGTCGACGCGGCCAATGCGATCAGCGTGGCGGCGGCGGCGAGCGCGCCGAAGAAGCTCCAGAAGTGGATGTGTCCCCGCAGGCGCGGGCGGTCCGCCGCAGTTTTCTCCGGAGGGTTCTCGGTCGCAAGACTCACGACTCCAGGTTACGGCGCCGTAGGTTGATGTGCACCCGCGTGGCGCCGAGCGCAGCGAACGTCACTCCATCACCGAGGCGTACGCTGCCGTGACGTGAGTCTTCGCTCGTTCCTCTCCAAGGTCGTCTACACCGTCTACTCCTGGCGGCTCCGGCAACAGGCAGCCGGACGGCACCCGCGCCACATCGGTGTCATCCTCGACGGCAACCGCCGCTGGGCGCGGGAGGCCGGTTTCACCGACGTCAACGGCGGGCACCGGGTCGGCGCGAAGAAGATCGCCGACTTCCTGGGCTGGTGCCGCGAGGCGAACGTCGAGGTCGTCACGCTCTGGCTGCTCTCCACGGACAACGTGCGCAGCCGCTCCAGCGAAGAGGTCGCCGCGCTGCTGGAGATCATCCCGGACGTCGTGGACGAACTGGCCAAACCGGGCAACCCGTGGCGGCTTTCGATCGTCGGCGCCCTCGACATGCTGCCCGCCGACGTCGCCACGCGCCTGACCGCCGCGGCACAGCGCACCGACGGGCGCAGCGGCATGGTGGTCAACGTCGCCGTCGGCTACGGCGGCAGGCAGGAGATCGCCGACGCCGTGCGCAAGCTGCTCAAGCAGCACGCCGACGAGGGGACGACAATCCACGAGCTCGCGAAGATTTTGGATGTCGACCATATCTCCGAGCATTTGTATACTTCGGGTCAGCCTGATCCGGACCTCATCATTCGGACGTCCGGAGAACAACGTTTGTCCGGGTTTCTGCTCTGGCAATCGGCCCACTCGGAATTCTGGTTCACCGAGGCCTATTGGCCCGCGTTCCGGCGTGTGGACTTCCTCCGCGCCCTGCGCGACTACGCCGTCCGCAACCGCCGGTACGGCGCCTGAGCGGTCCATAACTGCTCTGAGCTGGGAAGACGCAAACTGCGACATGCACTACCCGGTGTAGGTCTTGTCACGGGTTTACGCGAACTGGTATAGCCCGCGCCCATTTGTAACTGTGACGAAACCATTGCCCTTTCCCGGTGAACCGAAATTCGACGGAGTGGTCCGCGAGTCACCCTCAGTATCTGTCACCTGGCCTCTGGTGACCCGTCACCTGCGTGGACGTGACGAATCGGTGAATCACCTGCCTGGCTGCCTGCGTCCGGGGGCCCGCGCCGGTAGCTTCCGTGGTGACGGTTCGCGAAACCGATGTGGATCGTCGCGGGAGGCCCTGGTCGTGGCAGTAGGGAAACGAACGGCGACGCCGTTCATGCGCACGAGGGGGCCGGCACCGGGCCCTCGTGGCCGCACACTCTGACGCCGCGGCGTCGGAAAGAGCGACCAGCCAGGGCAGTGCCCGGCCCAGCGAGTGCGGGCGTGGTGCCAACGCCCCCGAGGGAGATGCCGTCGTGACTGCGCAGCGTTTGCCCCGAAAGGCCTCCGGCCGCTCTTCGACCAGTGCTTCCGGCACTGAGGGTCCATCCGGTTCACAGCGAAGCACCTATGTTCTGGACACCTCGGTGCTGCTGTCCGACCCCTGGGCGGTGACCAGGTTCGCCGAACACTCGGTGGTCCTGCCGCTCGTCGTGATCAGCGAGCTGGAAGCCAAGCGGCACCACCCGGAACTCGGATGGTTCGCACGGGAGGCCCTCCGGCTGCTCGACGACCTGCGACGCACGCACGGTCGCCTCGACGCACCGGTGCCGATCGGCGACGAGGGCGGCACGGTGCACGTCGAACTCAACCACTCCGACCCCACCGTGCTGCCACCCGGGTTCCGCACCGACTCCAACGACCACCGCATCCTGGCCTGCGCGCTGAACCTGGCCACCGAGCTCACTGACGTGACGCTCGTCACCAAGGACATCCCGCTGCGTGTCAAGGCAGGTGCGGTCGGACTGGACGCCGACGAGTACCGGGCGCAGGAGGTCACGCCGTCCGGCTGGACCGGTATGGCCGACCTCGACGTGCCGCAGGAGGCCATCGACGGTCTGTTCGCGGAGGGCACCGTCGACCTCGCCGACTACGGCATCCACGACGCCGGCGAACTGCCCTGCCACACGGGGCTGCGCCTGCTGGCCGGGACGTCGAGTGCGCTGGCGAGGGTGACCCCCGACAAGACGGCGCGCCTGGTGCGCGGCGACCGGGAGGCGTTCGGTCTGCACGGACGGTCGGCCGAACAGCGGATCGCGCTGGACCTGCTGCTCGACCAGAACGTCGGCATCGTCTCGCTCGGCGGGCGTGCCGGTACGGGCAAGTCGGCGCTGGCGTTGTGCGCGGGCCTGGAAGCCGTGCTGGAACGCGGGATGCACCGCAAGGTCGTCGTCTTCCGGCCGGTCTACGCGGTCGGCGGGCAGGAGCTCGGCTACCTGCCCGGCTCGGAGAGCGAGAAGATGCAGCCGTGGGCTCAGGCGGTGTTCGACACGCTGGGCGCGCTGGCGAGCCAGGCGGTCATCGACGAGGTCATCGACCGCGGGATGCTCGAGGTCCTGCCGCTCACGCACATCCGGGGCCGGTCCCTGCACGACTCGTTCGTGATCGTCGACGAGGCACAGTCGCTGGAACGCAATGTGCTGCTCACGGTGCTGTCCCGGCTCGGCTCGGCGTCGCGGGTGGTGCTCACGCACGACGTCGCCCAGCGCGACAACCTGCGTGTGGGCAGGCACGACGGGGTTTCCGCGGTGATCGAGAAGCTCAAGGGACACCCGCTGTTCGCCCACGTGACGCTGACCCGTTCGGAGCGCTCGCCGATCGCGGCGCTCGTCACCGAGATGCTGGAGCACCACGGGTAGGCCACGCCGGGGTCGTGGGCGCGCCCGCGTCCACGACCCCGTCCGGGCTCACCAGCCCGCGGGAAGTGGCCGGCCCTCGGCGAACCCGGCGGCGGACTGCACACCCAGCACGGCGCGCTCGTGGAACTCCTCGAGCGTGGTGGCGCCCGCGTATGTGCAGGCCGAACGGACACCTGCCGTGATCGAGTCCAGCAGGTCCTCCACGCCGGGGCGCGCCGGGTCGAGCGCCATCCGCGAGGAGGAGATGCCTTCCTCGAACAGGCTCTTGCGGGCGCGCTCGTAGCCATTGTCGGTGCGGGTCCGGGCGCTCACGGCGCGCTTGGAGGCCATGCCGAACGACTCCTTGTACGGCCTGCCCTGCTCGTCGTAGCGCAGGTCGCCGGGCGACTCGTAGGTGCCCGCGAACCAGGAGCCGATCATCACCGACGACGCACCGGCCGCGAGGGCGAGCGCGACGTCGCGCGGGTGCCGCACGCCGCCGTCGGCCCACACGTGCTTGCCGAGGGAGCGGGCCGCCGCGGCGCAGTCGAGCACGGCGGAGAACTGCGGGCGGCCGACCCCGGTCATCATGCGGGTGGTGCACATGGCACCCGGGCCCACGCCGACCTTGACGACATCGGCGCCCGCCTCGATGAGGTCGCGCGTGCCCTCGGCCGTGACGACGTTGCCCGCCACCACCGGCACCGACGGCGACACCGAACGGACCGCCTTCAGCGCGGCCAGCATCTTCTCCTGGTGGCCGTGTGCGGTGTCGACCACGAGCACGTCCACACCGGCGTTGAGCACGGCCTCCGCCTTGGCGGCGACGTCCCCGTTCACGCCGACCGCGGCGGCGATGCGGAGCCTGCCGTGGGCGTCGGTGGCCGGCGTGTAGATGCCGGCCCTCAGTGCGGAGACCTGCGTGAGGACGCCGGCGAGCCTGCCCTCGGCGTCCACCCCGACGGCGAGCCGCGAGCCGTGCTCGTGCAGCCGGTCGAAGACCGCCCGTGGCGGGGTGTCGAGCGGGCAGGTCAGCACATCGGTGTCGGCGACCTCGCCGAGGCGGGCGAACCGGTCGACCCCGGTGCACGCCTGCTCGTCCACCACCCCGACCGGCCGGCCTTCGCCGTCCACGATCACGACGGCGCCGTGGGCGCGCTTGCCGACGAGGTTGAGCGCGTCGGCGACCGCGTCACCGGCGGTGAGCACCAGCGGGGTGTCCCACACGCGGTGGCGGTCTTTCACCCAGGCCGTGATGTCGGCGACGGCAGCCGGGTCGACGTCCTGCGGCAACACGACCAGACCGCCGCGCCGCGCGACGGTCTCGGCCATGCGCCGTCCCGCGACCGCCGTCATGTTGGCGACGACGACCGGGATGGTCGTGCCCGTGCCGTCGACGGTCGAGAGGTCGACGTCGAAGCGGGACTCCACCGCCGAGCGGTTCGGCAGCAGGAACACGTCGTCGTAGGTCAGGTCGTGAGCGGGCCGGTGGCCATCCAGAAACTGCACGAGCGCCCAGCTTACGTGGTCGATGGGCCTTCGGCGTCGCCCGGCTCGCCGGTCAGGGCTTCTCCCAGCCCGACGATCCGGCCTTCTCGGCGCCGATAGCGGTCGACTCACCGTGCCCGGTGTGCACCGTCGTGTCGTCCGGCAGCGCGAACAGCCGCTCGGTGATGGACTTCACGATCGTCGGGTAGTCGGAGTAGGAGCGCCCCGTGGCGCCGGGACCGCCGTGGAACAGCGTGTCGCCGCTGAACACGACACCGAGCTCCCGCGAGTACAGGCACACAGCGCCCGGCGCGTGGCCGGGGGTGTGCAGCACCTGGAGCTCGGTGCCCGCGATGGTCAGCGTCTGGCCGTCGGTGAGCTCGCCGTCGGGCGCGCGGTCCGGGTGGGTCTGGTCCCATAGCACGCGGTCCTCCGGGTGCAGCAGGATCGGCGCGCCGGTGCGGCCCGCCAGGTCGGGTGCGGCGTTGACATGGTCGTTGTGGGCGTGGGTGCACACGATGGCGCGGACGGCGCGCTCGCCGACAGCCTCGGCGATCCGGCCGGCGTCGTGGGCGGCGTCGATGACGATCACCTCACGGTCGTCGCCGACCACCCAGACGTTGTTGTCGACGTTCCAGCTGCCTCCGTCCAGCTCGAACACCCCGGACGTCACCACGTTCTGCACAGTCGCTGCCATGGTTGGCACACTAATCAACCCCGCAGCATCGCGCGCACCGCGTCGATGGTGTCGGCGTCGGCGGCCTGTTTGTCGGGCCGGTACCGCAGCACACGGGCGAAGCGGAGGGCGACGCCGCCGGGGTAGCGGGTGCTGGTCTGCACCCCGTCCAGTTCGATCTCCACCACCAGCTCGGGACGCAGGTAGACGGTCCAGTCGTCGCGCCGCCGCTCGAGCTCGGGAAACCGCTCGGTCTGCCAGGCGAGCAGCTCGTCGGTGAGGCCCTTGAACGTCTTGCCCACCATGATCGGCGGACCCCCGTCCGGGTCCCGGGCGCCGAGGTGCAGGTTGGACAGGTACCCGGTGCGCCTGCCGTGTCCCCACTCCGCGGCCAGTACCACGAGGTCGAGCGTGTGCGAGGGCTTCACCTTCAGCCATGCCCGGCCGCGCCTGCCCGCCGCGTACGGGGCGTCGAGGTCCTTGACCATCACCCCCTCGTGGCCGGCGTCGAGCGAGGCGTCCAGGAGCGCGGCGGGGTCGGCAGGCTGCGTCTCGCCGGGGGTCACGTGCTCGCCGGCGACGTCGCGCAGGGCGGTGTTGCGGTCGCGCAACGGGGCGTCGAGCAGGTCCGTGCCGTCGAGGTGCAGGCAGTCGAAGAAGTACGGCCGCAGCAGCAACTCCCGGACCTGTTCCTCGCGGGTGCTGCCGAAGCGCGACATCGTCTCCTGGAACGGCCTGGGCCTGCCGTCGTCGGTGAGCGCGAGCGTCTCGCCGTCGAGGACCACCGAGCGGCACGGCAGCTCGCGCACGAGGTCGGCCAGTTCGCCGACGTGCTTGGTGACCTCCCGCAGCGTGCGGGTGTAGACGCGGACGTCGTCGCCGTCACGGTGCACCTGGATCCGCGCACCGTCCATCTTGTACTCGACGACCACGTCGCCCAGTTCGGCGAGCGCGTCGTCGAGCGACTCGGCGGGGGAGGCGAGCATCGGTCGGATCGGCCTGCCGAGTTCGAGCCGGAACGCGCGTAGCGCGGGGGCGCCGCCGGCCACGGCGGCACCGGCCGTGGCGGGCAGGCTGCCGGAGAGCATGAACGCCCGCCGCACCAGCTCGACCGGCACCCCGGTGGCCGCCGCGACGCCGTCGACCATGACACCCTCGAGCGCGCCCTGCCGCAGTTCGCCGGTGAGCAGCCGGAACAGGAATTCCTGCTCCGCCGGGGTCGCGCGGGCGAACAGCGTGCCGAGCACCTCGGCCCGCCGTCGCGCCGAACCGCTGCCGCTCGTGGCCGCCACCTCGCCGAGTGCGGTGTCGACGTCGGTGACCGTCAGCTCCGGCCGGGCCGCCGGCTCGCCCCGCAGCTCGGCCAGCGTGCGCCAGCCGATGCCGATGCGGCCCTGCGTGGGACGTCCGGTGAGGAACGCGACCGCGGCCGCCAGCTCGCCGGGAGGCGCGGCGTTCAGCAGCTCCGCGAGGATCGCGGTCTTGGCCTTGCGCGAGCGGGTGGCCGTCAGCTCCGCGGACGCGCGGACGACGTCGTCGAGGTGCATGCCGCCATCATCTCCCCGGATGCCGACATTCCGCGTGGCTTGCGCAGTGCGAGCAGCACGCCCAGCAGGCACACGCCCAGACCGGCGAGCCCACCCGGGGTCACCGGGTCGCCGAACATCACCAGGGCGAGCAGCATCGTCGCCGGCGGTGTCAGATACAGCAGGGTCGAGACGCGGGTTACCGAGCGGCGGGCGTTGAGCCAGTAGAAGCCGTACCCGCCGAACGTCGAGAACACCACCACCCACGCGACGGCGACCCAGAAGGTGCCGTCGGCGGGCACGACGAGGTCACCGGTCAGCACGGCGATGCCCGTGAACGCCACGGCCGACACCGCGCACTGGACGAACAGCGAGTCGGCGAGTCCGAGCTCGGAGGGCACCCTGCGTTCGGTGAACGTCGCCGCGACCAGCCCGGCCATGGCCAGGAACGGCAGTGCGTAGGCGGCCGGGGGCGCCGCGCCGGGTGAGGCGAGGTCGCCGCCCACCACGAGGGCCACCCCGCCGAGGCCCAGCATGAGCCCTGCCCACTGGGTGCTCGACGTGCGCTCGCCCAGCAGCGGTCCCGCGAGCGCGGCGGCGGCCAGTGGTTGCAGTGCCGCGACGAGGGCGGCGATGCCCGCCGGTACGCCGAGTTCGGCCGACCACACGACGCCGGACAGGTAGACGCCCTGCGAGAGCAGTCCGATCACCGCGTGCACCGCGATCTCCCGGGCGGGCAGCCGGCGCCTGCGCGTGAGCGCCCACCAGCCGCCGAGCAACGCCGTCACGACAAGGAACCGCCACGCGAGCAGGGTCGCGGCCGGCGCGGAGGCCGTCCCGAGCACCGCGCCGACGAATCCGGAACTCCACATGAGAACGAAGCCGATCGCCAGCACGGCGCCGGATCGCAGCAACGACACGGACACACTCCTCAGGTATACCGACCGGTATGGTTACCGAGAGACTATACCGATCGGTATACCAGAGGAGGGTCGGCCGAGGCGGTCAGGCCCGGTCGATCCGGGCCTGGACGCCGTCCAGAATCACCTCGAGGCCGAACGCGAACACATGCTCGGGGCTGGACGCGGCGTTGAACGCGGTTCCGACGGCCGTGCCCACGCGGCCCGACACGACGAGATCGGGGTCGACCATTACCTGCTCGAGCACCGGCGCGACGATGGCCCACCACTCGGCGTCGGACATGCCGGACTCGTCCTGCTGCTGTGCGAGATGTGCGCGTGCGGAGTCGGCCACGTGCCCGAGCACCAGGCTCAGGACGGTGTCCATCTCGATGTCGGACAGGCCGATCCCGTCGAGTGGCCGGATCTCCGCCTCGTACTTGCGGCTCGCGTTCGGCCCCAGATTCGGCCGCGCCGAGCGCACCTCGAGCAACCACGGATGCCGCAGGTAGAGCTCCCAGTTCCGGCGCGCGACGAACCGCATGGCCTCGCGCCAGTCGCCGGCCCGCGTCGCCGCCTCGACGTCGCCCTCGTACGGCTCCGCGAGCACCGCGTCCACCATCAGGGCGGTGAGGTCGTCCTTGCCGGGAACGTAGCCGTAGAGCGACATGGCGCCCGCGCCGAGGTGGTCGGCGACCTTGCGCATCGACACCGCGGCGAGGCCGTGCGCGTCGGCGAGCTCGATGCCCGCCTGGACGATCGCCGACACCGTCAACCCGGAACGGCCTGGTCGCGGGTGGTGTCCCCACAGCAGGTAGATCGAGCGGGCCAGGTCGGCCACGGGGCTGCGTCGGGGCACGAGGCTCGTCCTTCCGGTGCGAAACAGGCTGGCCTTGCTTCTCACCGGCACGCTACCGTACAGTGCGCCGTACACCGTACGGTCAATCGTACGGAACCAGGGAGGTGGCATGCCGGAGCAGGAGACCGCCGTCGAGGCCACGGGGGTCCACAAGGTCTATCCGGGCGCCCGCGGTGAGCCGCGGCCCGCGCTCGACGGGTTCGACCTCGCCGTCCGGCGGGGAACGGTGCACGGCTTGCTCGGCCCGAACGGTGCCGGTAAGACGACCGCGGTCAAGATCATGGCGACGTTGCTGGATTTCGACCGCGGGACCGTGCGCGTCGCCGGGTACGACGTGCGGCGGGACGGCGGCCGGGTGCGCAGGCACATCGGCCTGGTCGGCCAGTACGCGGCCGTCGACGAGGAACTGTCCGGCCGGCAGAACCTCGTCCTGTTCGGCAGGCTGAGCAGGCTCTCGCGCCACGCCGCCGAACGCCGTGCCGACGAGCTGCTCGAACGGTTCGGTCTCGCCGGCGCCACCGGCAAGCGCGCCGCGGCCTACTCGGGAGGCATGCGCAGGCGGCTCGATCTCGCCGCCGCGCTGCTCGTCGCGCCGGACGTACTGTTCGTCGACGAGCCCACCACCGGACTTGACCCGGCAGGGCGCAGGGAGGTGTGGGACGCCCTCCGCGCACTGGTGTCCCGGGGCACCACCGTGCTGCTGACCACCCAGTACCTGGAGGAGGCCGACCGGCTGGCCGACCGGATCTCCCTGCTCGACGCGGGACGGATCGTCGCCGGAGGTACGCCCGCCGAGCTCAAGGCCCGCATCGGCGACGACTGGCTGGAACTCGTGCCCGCCGTGCAGGCCGACGCCCAACGCCTCGTGCGACTCGCGAGGCCGTGGGCGAGCGGCGAGGTACACCTTGCGCACGGGCGAATCCGCGTGCCGGTTCTCGACCGCGCCGAGGCTCTGGTCGGCGTGGCGTCGGCCGTGCGCGACGCCGGCATCGGCCTGGCCGACATCGCGATCCGCACACCCACGCTCGACGAGGTGTTCCTCGAGCTCACCGAGTCCGCCGACGCACGGAAGGTGCCCGCATGACGACCGCAGTCGCTCCCCGTTCCGTGGCCGGGGTCCGCCAAGGGCTGCTGGACACCTGGACGATCACCCTGCGCGAGTTGCAGCACTGGCGGAACCGGCCCGGCGTGATCGCCTTCGGCTGGCTGTTCCCGGTGCTGTTGGCGGGCATGTTCATCGGCTTGCTCGGCGGCGCACTGGGCGCGACCACCGGCGGGTCCTATGTGGACTTCGTGATGCCCGGAGTGTTCGCGATGGCGATGTTCTTCGGGCTGGAGTCGACGATGACGGCGGTGTCCCTCGACGCCTCGAAAGGGGTGACCGAGCGGTTCCGGTCGCTGCCGGTGTCGGGCGTGGCCGTGCTGGCGGGCCGCTGCCTGGCGGACATGCTCCACTCGCTGGTGGGCCTGGCCGTGGTGGTCGTCGCGGGGCTGTTGTTCGGCTGGCGTCCGGACGCGGCACCGCTCGCGATCGGGGCGGCACTGGCGCTGCTGCTCGCACTGCGCTTCGCGATGTTGTGGATCGGGATGTTCATCGGGCTGCGGGTGAAGAACCAGGAGGCGATCGTCGCGGTCCAGGTGGCGATGTGGCCGCTGCTGTTCCTGTCGGGCGTGTTCGTCGACACGGCCACGATGCCGCGCTGGCTCGGCATGATCGCCGACGCCAACCCGCTGACGGCCACGGTCACGGCAATCCGGGACCTGGTGGGAGCTCCCGGCGCGGGCGGAACGTCCTGGGTGGCCGAGTCCGCGCCCTGGCCCGCCGTGCTCTGGCCCGCTGTGCTGGTGGCGGTCTTCCTGCCCCTGGCCGCACGGACCTGGCGACGGCTCCGACGGTGAGCGCGGGCACGTCCCTCCGTGGACCTACTAGACCGCTCGGTATACCGTCACGGTGTGGCTGAGGAACTCACGTTGACCCCGGCGGCCGAGCGCGTGCTCGAGGTGGCGGGACGGCTTTTCTACGAGAACGGCATTCACGCCGTCGGCGTCGAGTCCATCGCATCCGAGGCCGGGGTCACGAAGAAGACACTCTACGACCGGTTCGGCTCCAAGGACGCGCTCATCCGGCTGTACCTGAGCCGCCGCGACGAACGCTGGCGTGAGCACATGCTCAGCGTGGTCGAGCGGCGCGGCCGGATCACACCCGCCCGGCGGCTGCTGCTCGTGTTCGACGCCATGGAGGAGTGGATCGCCACCGAGAACCCACGCGGGTGCGCGTTCGTCAACGCGCAGGCCGAACTGCCGGACGCCTCGCACCCGGCTCGCGAGGTGATCCGCGAGCAGAAGCAGTGGCTCCTCGACTACCTGCGCACGCTGGCGCGGGAGGCGGGCGTGCGCAACCCGCGCAAGCTCGCCACGTCGCTGCTCGTACTGCTCGAGGGCGCCACGGTGACCGCCTCGCTCGGCGTGGTGCCGGGCGCTGTCGGCAACGCCAAGGACGTCGCGCGGCAGCTCATCGACGCCAGCTGACGCCGCCCGCTCAGGAGAGGCTCGCCGCGCGGCCTTCCTCGCCGCCGAGGGCGGAGACGAGCTGCTCGCGCGCCCGGAAGACGCGCGAGCGGATGGTGCCCACCGGACATCCGCAGACCTCGGCGGCTTCGGCGTAGGAAAGCCCGGCCACCTGGGTGAGCACGAACGCCTCGCGGCGCTCGTCGTCGAGGGCGGAGATCAGCTCGTGCAGCACCACGAGCCTGCCGTGGTCCGGCCATCCGGGGACGACGTCGTCACCGATCGGTTCCGGCGCCGTCCGCGGCCGCCGCGCCCGCGACCGCACGTGGTCGGCGGCGACCCGGCGTGCGATCGCGAACAGCCACATCCGTGCGGGCGAGCGAGCCTCGAAACCCGGCAGCGCCGCGAACGCGCGCAGGTAGGTCTCCTGCACGAGGTCCTCGGCCGAACGTGGATCGGACAGGTAGGCCAGCAGCCGGTGCAGCTGGGCGCGGGTCGCCGCGACGAAGCGCTCGGCCGCGGCCCGGTCGCCGTCGGCCGCCAGCAGCGCGCAGGTGGTGATCTCGTCGTCCACGGGAGGAGACCCTAGATCACGTGGCGGCCCGGGAACTTTTCCGGAACGCGTGGCAACCTGCACGGTATGGACTGCAGGACCGCACGTGAGGCGATCTCGGCCACCCTGGACGGTGAGGAGCCCGGCGTCCCGCTCGCCCAGCTCGACGAGCACGTCGCCGGATGCCGTCCGTGTTCGGTGTGGCGGGACGGAGCCGCGGAGGTCACGCGCATGGCGCGGCTCGCGCCGGTCGGCGAGCTGCCGGACGTGACCGATCGGGCCCTCGCCGGATTCGACCCGGTCCGGCGGAGGGCCCGGCGCGGGCGGCTGCGCTGGGCGGTCGCCGTGGCGGCGTTGTGCCAGCTCGGAGTGGTGGTGGCCCAGTTCCTCGTGCCGGACCCCCTGCACGGCGGTGGGCACCTGCTCAACGAGACCGCCGCGTTCAACCTCGCCGTCGCGGTGGCCCTGCTCTACGTCGCCGCGCGGCCGGAGCGGGCTCGCAGCCAGTGGCCGGTGCTGCTCACCGTCTCGGCCGCACTCGTCGTGCTCTCGGTGGCCGACGTCGTGCAGGGCGCCGTGGGCTGGGGTCGGCTCGGCACCCATGTGCCACTGCTGGCCGGGGCGCTGCTCACCGTGCTGCTCGGCACCGGCGAGTCCGGCGAGCCGCGGCCGGGAAGAGGACGTGCCACGCCGCGCTGGTTCGCCCGCTCCGCGACGGCCGCGCAACGCCGGGAGCACCGGCCCGGCGCGCGCGAGCATCACCAGCCGCCCGCCGCCCGCCGGGCCGCCTGACCTACTTGCCGCCGCGGGCCATGCGCAGCACGTCGAGTGCCTCGTCCAGCTGCTCCTCGGTGAGCTTGCCGTTCGCGACGTGGCCGCGCTCGATGACGACCTCACGGATCGTCTTGAGCTCCTTGAGGGCCTGCTTCGCGACGGCCGCCGCCTCCTCGTAGCCGAGGTAGGCGTTCAGCGGCGTCACGATCGAGGGCGAGCCCTCGGCGTAGGCCTTGGCCCGCTCGGTGTTCACGGTCAGCCCGGCGAACACCTTGTCCGCCAGCAGCCGCGACACCGCGGCGAGCAACCGGGCGGACTCCAGCACGTTGCGCGCGATCACCGGCAGGTTCACGTTGAGCTGGAAGTTGCCTTGCGCGCCCGCGAACGCCACGGCCGCGTCGTTGCCGATCACCTGCGCCACCACCTGCAGCGTGGCCTCCGGAATCACCGGATTCACCTTGCCCGGCATGATCGACGACCCCGGCTGCAGGTCCGGCAGTGCCAGCTCGGCCAGCCCGGTGCGCGGGCCGGAGCCCAGCCAGCGCAGGTCGTTGGCGATCTTGTTCAGCGACACCGCCACCGTGCGCAGATGACCGGAGGTCTCGACCACGCCGTCCTGCGAGGCCTGCGCCTCGAAGTGGTTGCGGGCTTCGGTGAGCGGCAGGCCGGTGACCTTCGCCAGCTCGTCCGCCACGGCGGCGCCGAAGCCGTCCGGCGCGTTGAGTCCACTCCCGACGGCCGTGCCGCCGATGGGCAGCTCGCCGAGCCGGGGCAGGCCGCTGCGCAGCCGCTCGATGCCGAACCGCACCTGCGCCGCCCACGCGCCGGCCTCCTGACCGAGCGTGATCGGCACGGCGTCCATCAGGTGCGTGCGGCCGGACTTCACCACGTCCGCCCACTCGGCCGCGCGTTCCTCGATGACCGTGGCCAGGTGGTCCAGTGCCGGGATGACGTCCCGCAGCACGGCCTCGGTGGCCGCGACGTGGATCGTGGTCGGGAACGTGTCGTTGGACGACTGCGACGCGTTGACGTGGTCGTTCGGATGGACGTCCCGGCCGAGCGCGCGGGAGGCGAGCGTGGCGATCACCTCGTTGGCGTTCATGTTGGACGACGTGCCCGAGCCGGTCTGGAACACGTCGATGGGGAAGTGATCGTCGTAGCGGCCCTCGGCGACCTCGTCGGCGGCGCTCGCGATGGCCGCGGCGAGGTCGGCGTCCAGCACGCCCAGTCGTGCGTTGACGCGGGCGGCAGCGGCCTTGAGCAGGCCGAGCGCCCGGATCTGCGAGCGCTCCAGACCACGGCCGGAGATGGGGAAGTTCTCGACGGCACGTTGCGTCTGCGCGCGGTACAGGGCGTCGGCGGGGACCTTCACCTCGCCCATCGTGTCGTGCTCGATCCGGAATTCCTGTTCAGCCATGACGCCAGTCTGGCGCAGCGTCGGAGGCCCCGCCCGGTGTCGTTGCGCACTAAGATCGGTTGCCGAGACGGCCACCCACCACTGGCGGAAGGGCGGTGAGCCATGGGCTCGCCAGCAGAGTTGTCGGTCGACGTGCTCATCGTCGGCGCCGGGCCCACCGGCCTGTTCGGGGCGTACTACGCGGGATTCCGGGGGCTGTCCATGGCCGTCGTGGACTCGCTGCCCGAGGCGGGCGGGCAGGTGACCGCGATGTACCCCGAAAAGATGATCTTCGACGTCGCCGGGTTCCCGGCCGTGCGTGGCCGTGACCTCGTCAAGGGCCTGCTGGAGCAGGCGGGCCAGTGGAACCCCACCTACCTGCTCGGGCGCAAGGCCGAGACACTCGAGACCGTCGGCGACGGCCTCGAACTGACCCTGGACGGCGGCGACGTCGTGCGGGCGAAGGCCGTGCTCATCACGGCGGGCATCGGCGAGTTCACGCCCCGGCCGCTGCCCGCGGGCGACGGCTGGCTCGGCAGGGGCCTCGTGCACTTCATTCCGGCGCTCGACGCGTACGCCGGCCAGGACGTCGTGGTGGTCGGCGGCGGCGACTCGGCGTTCGACTGGGTGCTCGCCCTGCACCCCATCGCCCGCAGCGTCACGCTGGTGCACCGCCGGGCGAAGTTCCGGGCGGCCGAGTCGATCGTCCGGCAGGCGCGCGAGACCGGGATCCGGATCATCACCGACGCCGAGGTCACCGCCCTGCGCGGCGATGACGGCACCGGCGAGGGCAGGCTCGCCGAGGTGGAACTGGACATCAAGGGCAGCGGCCGGGAGGTGTTGCCCGCGCAGACGGTCGTGGCGGCGCTCGGCTTCACCGCCTCCCTCGGGCCCATCGAGGACTGGGGTCTGCAAATCCACCAGCGCGCCATCGCCGTCGACTCCACGATGGCGACCGCCCGCGAGCGCGTCTACGCGGCCGGGGACGTCGCGGCCTACCCGGGCAAGGTGAAGCTCATCGCCACCGGCTTCGGTGAGGCGGCCACGGCCATCAACAACATCGCCGTCAGCATCGACCCGGCCGCGCACCTGTTCCCCGGCCACTCCAGCAACGCCGAGTGACTACGCGGCGGGCGAGCTGCTCACGCGGTCGTTGATCCACGGCGCGTAGGCCACCGCCGAGGTGTAGATCGACGGGGCCGCGCCGCACACGGCCCGGTCGTCGCCGGACCTGCTGGACAGCCCGGTGAGCCGCCACCGTCCGTCCACGTGCACCAGCTGCGGGCCACCGGAGTCGCCGTAGCAGGCGCCGCCCTTGCCGCCGGGGTTGTCCGTGCACAGCTCCTTCGCGGCATCGAACGCCGCCGTGCAGCGCGTGCCGTCGACGATCGTGGTGTCGAGTTGCCGCAGCATCGCCGGCGCCTCCCCGCACCCCTGCGTCGGGCACGTCTGCCCCCAGCCGAGCAGCCGGGTCCTGGTGCCGACCGGAGCGTCCGTGGCGAGTTCGACGGGTTGCGCGCGCACCGGTGCCGACAGGCGCACGAGCGCGAGGTCACCACCGGCCGCGCCCAGGTTGTAGTCGGGGTGCACGACGACCTCGGCCGGCCGTGCGATTTCCCCGCCCCGGGTGCGGTCGGCGCTGCCGATGCGTGCGCTGAACTCGCCCGGCGTGCGCTGTTCCACGCAGTGGGCTGCGGTGAGCAGCCACTGCGGGCGGATGAGAGAGGCGCCGCAGAAGTGCTCACCGGCACCCTGCTGCAGCGACGCCATGAACGGGTAGGGCTGATCGGACTCGGATCCGCCGATCAGGTACGGCTGGGTCGCGGACACCGGGGACGGCCACGCGCACACCACCATGACGGCGGCCGCGAGGATGCCCGCGACCCGGCTCAACAGTTCTCGCATCAGGGAATCGGGGGTACGACGTCCTGGTCCGCGGCGCCGTCGAAGTCGACCGAGGAGTACGCCCGCAGCTTGGTGAGCCGGTGATAGCCGTCGATCATCCGGACGGTGCCCGACTTGGAGCGCATCACGATCGACTGCGTCGTCGCGCCGCCCGCACGATAGTGCACGCCCCGGAGTAGATCACCGTCGGTGACGCCGGTGGCGCAGAAGAACACGTTGTCGCCGCGCACGAGGTCGTCGGTGGTGAGCACGCGGTCGAGGTCGTGCCCCGCGGCGAGCGCCTTCTCCCGCTCGGCGTCGTCCTTCGGCCACAGCCTGCCCTGCAGCTCACCGCCCAGGCACTTCAACGCGCAGGCCGCGATGATGCCCTCGGGGGTGCCGCCGATGCCGAGCAGCATGTCGACACCGGTGGTCGGCCGGGCCGCCGCGATGGCGCCCGCGACGTCACCGTCACTGATGAACCGGATGCGCGCGCCGGCCTCCCGGACCTCCTTGACGATCGACTCGTGCCGCGGGCGGTCGAGGATGCACACGGTGACGTCGGAGACACCGCTGTGTTTGGCCTTGGCGACCCGGCGGATGTTCTCGGCGATCGGCGCCGACAGGTCGACCACCCCCGCCGCCTCCGGGCCGACCGCGAGCTTCTCCATGTAGAACACCGCGGACGGGTCGAACATCGCGCCCCGCTCGGCGACGGCGAGCACGGCGAGCGCGTTCGGCATGCCCTTCGACATCAGGGTGGTGCCGTCGATCGGGTCCACGGCGACGTCGCAGTCGGGTCCGTCGCCGTTGCCGACCTCCTCGCCGTTGAACAGCATGGGCGCCTCGTCCTTCTCGCCCTCGCCGATCACGACGACACCGCGCATGGACACGGTTCCGATGAGCTGACGCATCGCATCGACCGCCGCGCCGTCGCCGCCGTTCTTGTCGCCCTTGCCGACCCAGCGGCCCGCGGCCATCGCCGCCGCTTCGGTCACGCGCACCAGCTCCATCGCGAGGTTGCGGTCCGGAGCCTCGACTCGTCTCGGCGTGTTGCTGGGCTGGCTGGCGGTCATGGTGGCCTCCCGGATGGCATCTTCGACGCGGTCGACGCGGCGTTGACGTGACTACAGTCGGACTGACTACAGTCTGCGCGAGCCTGCGTTCATGGAGTTATCACGGACGTCACTCCGAGTCGCCGCCGGCGGAGCCGGCCGCCTCCTCGGTGTCCTCGTCCGACGTGTCCTCCACCGTAGCCAGCGCGGCTTCGATGCGCTCCCGGGCTCCCTCGAGGTGCCTCTCGCACAGCCTCGCCAGCTTCTCACCGCGCTCCCACAGCGCGAGCGACTGCTCCAGTGACAGCCCGCCCGCCTCGAGCTCGCGTACCACCTCGACGAGTTGGTCCCGTGCCTGCTCGTAGCCGAGGTTGGTCAGGTCGCCGTCCGGTTCGCTCACGGTGTCCGTCTGCCGCCTCACGTCGTCGATGCTGTGGTGCCCTGCGCGCACACTACCGCGCTGGCCATCGCGTGGTCGTACCCGATGAACGCCCTGGCGAACTCGCCGCCGTCGCCGTCCGCGATCGCCTCCTCCAGCTGCGACTGGGCGAGCGCCACGCGCCTGCGATGCGCCGACCCTTCGGCGAACCACCAGCGCGTCCCGGCGTAGAGCGAGGTCGCCTCGGACAATCTACGCAGCCGTGGCACCAGCTCGGCGGGGCCCACGGAGCCGCACCCGGCCAGCAACGCGGTCCAGCAGTCCGCGGCGGCGGTGTCGGCCTCCGCCGCACGGCGGCGCACCGTGACCGCCCGATCGTGGTGATCGTCCGTGGCGGTGCGGCAGGCGTGCTCGGCTGCCTCCCTG
Organism: Prauserella oleivorans; assembly: GCF_042685745.1. NCBI lineage: Bacteria > Bacillati > Actinomycetota > Actinomycetes > Pseudonocardiales > Pseudonocardiaceae > Prauserella > Prauserella oleivorans. The sequence continues at coordinate 2,186,066 of NZ_JBHUNT010000001.1, forward strand.
GTCAGCGGGAGGAACGTGCCCTGGTGCACACCATCACTCCTCGCGTGCGTGGGTGGTCGCCGTGATCGCGCCGTCGGCCACCCGCACGCGCAGCGGGGTGCCCTCGGCAACATCGGAGACGGATCGCAGCACCCGGAGGTTGCCTTCCGGGTCGGTGAACTGCACGACGGCGTAGCCGCGTTCGAGTGTCGCCGAGGGTCCCAGTGCCGTGAGCCGCGCCCGCGCGGACGTCAGCGCGCTCTGCTCGTGGGTCAGTGTGGTGAGGATCGCGCGTCGGCCGCGTTCGACGTACGTCGTGACGTCCGCGGCCCGGCGTTCGACGGGCCCGAGCGGGTCGGCGAGCGACGGACGGCTGCGGAGCTGGTCGAGCAGCCTGCACTGGGTGTCGACCCAGCCGTGCAACGCGCGCCGCGCGCGGTCGCGGAGCTGGTGCACCCGCGCCGTTTCCTCGCGGACGTCCGGCACGACGGTCTTGCCCGCGTCGGTCGGTGTCGAGCAACGCCGGTCGGCGACGAGGTCGAGCAGCGGCGAGTCCGGCTCGTGCCCGATGGCGCTCACCACGGGCGTTCCCGCGGCCGCGACCGCCCGGCACAGCGTCTCGTCGGAGAACGGCAGCAGGTCCTCGACGCTGCCACCACCACGGGCGATGACGATCACATCCACGTCCGGATCGGCGTCCAAGGTGGAGAGTGCGCGGACGATCTGAGGAACCGCGCTGACGCCTTGCACGGCGGTGTTGACGACGTGGAACTTCACCGCGGGCCAGCGGGTCTGCGCGTTGACGAGTACGTCATGTTCGGCCGCCGACGCGCGGCCGGTGATGAGGCCCACGCCGCGCGGGAGGAACGGCAGCGGGCGCTTGCGCTCGGGCGCGAACAGGCCTTCGGCCGCGAGGAGCTTGCGCAGCCGTTCGATCCGGGCCAGCAACTCACCGATGCCGACCGCGCGGATCTCGTTCGCCCGCAGACTGAGGCTGCCGCGGCCGAGGAAGAACGTGGGCCGGGCGTGCACGACGACGCTGGCGCCGTCCCGCAACGGCGGGTCGATGGAGCGCAGCAGCCGCATCGGGCACGTCACCGACATCGACACGTCGGCGGCCGGGTCGCGCAGGGTCAAAAACGCGGTCTGCGTGCCGGGTCTGGCCGAGATCTGGGTCACCTGGCCCTCGACCCACACGGCGCCGAGCCGGTGGATCCATTCGGCGATCTTGCGCGCGACCGTGCGGACGGGCCAGGGATTCTCCGCGGTCGACGGCTGGCCCGCCGACCGGGTGGCCGGTTCGGTGCTCACCGCTCGGCCGTGCCCCCTCCGGTGTCGGCGCTGCCCGCCCCGTCGTGCAGTTCCGCCCGGACGTTGCCGATGCGGCGGGTGAGCATGCCGGTGAACGACGGCCGGTTGGCGTGGTCGCGCTCGTAGGCGAGCAGTTCCTCCAGCTCGGCCAGCGTGTAGTGGCGCAGCCGGGTACGCAGCTGCGGCAAGGTGAGCTCGTCGTAGTCGGTGACGCCGGCCGGCGCGTAACCCGGCGCGCCGGGGCTGTCGAACTCGCCTTCGCGGTGTTCCTCGCCGAGTGCCCGCGACTCGGCCCCCCACGGGTCGTCGAACGAGGAGGCCGTCGCGGGTCCGGCCGCACCGTTCGTCGTCGGTGCCGCGGCGCCGGGGACGTCCTGGTCGTCGTCGATGTCCTCGTCGAAGGTCGCCCAGCTCGGCTCCTCGTCCGCCGGGCGCAGCGACGCCAGCGCGTCGTCACCCTTGATGGCGAGCTCGGTGACGTGCTGCTGGACCCGCATGGACGTCTGCAGGACCTGGCTGGCGACCGTCACCGGCAGCTCGATGAGCTGCTTCGGCAGGTCGCGAGCCCGCTCGACCGTCGTGACGGCGAGGCCGGCGGCTACCCGCAGCGGGAACGGGAGATGCTTCATGCCCCTAGCGTGCCGCAGATGGAGCGTCCTGCCCAGCGGGCCGGGACGATGCGTGTCGCGCGTCCCATGAGGTCGTCTCGGGTCTTGTCGCATCCGCTCGGCCCGTACCCTTGAGGTATGAGTGCAGCGAGTCCCGGAACAGAGCCTGCCACCAGCGAATCGATCGACGCGCGTGACGGCGCGGCCGGAACCGGTGGTAAGCGCGTTCTGCTGGCCAAGCCGCGCGGGTACTGCGCCGGAGTCGACCGGGCCGTGATCACGGTCGAGAAGGCGCTCGAGATGTACGGCCCGCCGGTGTATGTGCGCAAGGAGATCGTGCACAACCGCCACGTCGTGGACACGCTGCGGGAACGTGGTGTGATCTTCGTCGACGAGACCTCGGAGGTGCCCGAGGGTGGGCTGGTCGTGTTCTCCGCCCACGGGGTGTCGCCCGCGGTGCGCGCCGAGGCGGAGGAGCGAAACCTGCGCACCATCGACGCGACGTGCCCGCTCGTGACGAAGGTGCACAAGGAGGTCAACCGGTTCGCCCGGAACGACTTCGACATCATGCTCATCGGCCACGAGGGCCACGAAGAGGTCGAGGGCACCTCGGGCGAAGCGCCCGAACACGTCCAGCTTGTCGACACGCCCGAGGACGTCGACAAGGTGCAGGTCCGCGATCCGTCCAAGGTCGTGTGGCTCTCGCAGACGACGCTGAGCGTGGACGAAACGATGGAGCGCGTCGAGCAGCTCCGGGCGCGGTTCCCGGAGATCGCTGACCCGCCGAGCGACGACATCTGCTATGCGACCTCCAACCGTCAGGTGGCCGTCAAGGCCATGGCCGCCGAGTGTGACCTGGTGCTGGTGGTGGGCTCGCGTAACTCGTCGAACTCGCAGCGCCTGGTGGAGGTCGCTCTGCAGGCGGGTGCTCGCCGGGCGCACCTGGTCGACTACGCACACGAGGTGGACGAGTCCTGGCTGGACGGCGTCGAGACGGTAGGCGTCACCAGTGGCGCGTCGGTGCCGGATGTGCTGGTGATGGAGCTGCTGCAGTGGCTGTCCGACCGCGGCTGGGCCGACGTGCAGGAGGTCACCACGGCGAACGAGAAGATCTCGTTCGCGCTGCCGCGTGAGCTGAGGGCAGGCGCCGGCAGCAGCGTCCGGTAAGGCGGCGGCAGCAGCGTCCGTAAGGCGCCGGGCAGCAGCGTCCGGTAAGGCGGGTCCGGCCGGTCACGGTCCACGGCCTCCGGCTGGCGTTACTGGGGTCCGGCTACCCGTCCGTTGCGGATGCGGGTGCCGGCGCGGATTCCCGTGCTTGTTCGGCTGCCCGGTGTGGTCCGGCTGCCCGGTGTGGTCCCGTTGCGTGGTTGTGGTCCGGACGCTCGGTCCCGGTCCGGCTGTCCGGCGCCGGTCCCGCTGCCCACGGTGCTGGTTCGGCTATCGCCTGGGGCGAGGCATTCCGTCCGACAGGAAGGACCGGCCTCATACAGGCCACGGCAACCGTGGCGGCGAGCCGTCAGCCGTCGTTCTCCCACGGCCTGCGCCGGCGCGGCGGCCGCTCGGGACGGCCCGGGTCGGCTCCTCCACGGCCAGGTGGCGGTTCCTCGCCGCGCGGACGGCGCGGTCGCTTAGGACCCGGAATCGAATCCGGCCACTCCTCGAGGCGTCGTCTGCGTTCGGCGGCGTCCGGCGGCACCCGCGGCGGACGTGCCGGGCGTCCGGACCGTTCACGAGGCGGCGTGCCGCCGGACGGGCCGGGATCGCGGTCCGCGGGCCGGGCACGCCGTGGCGGCGGTGCATCCTCCGGGCGCCGACGTCCGCCTGCTGCGCCGGCGCCCGCCACTGCGGCACCCGGCGTGCCCTGACCGCCGCGTCGCGGTGGTTCTCCCCGGCCCGCAGCGCGACCCTCGTCACGGCTCTCGGGCGGCTTGGATTTGGCCGGGGGCTTCCGCTTCGCCTCGCCCGCGGCGGACTTCGCGGCACCGCGCGCGTCGTCGGGGCGCTTCTTCGGCGTGCCTTCTGCCCGGGCGCCCTTGGCGCGCGGCTTCGCCGACGCCTCCGGATCACGCTCGCGGTACATGCGGTAGAGCCCGAGGCCCACGGTGAGGGCGGTGGTGACGGCCATCATCGGGAAGCCGTTGATGAGCGGGGTGCCGATGGCCAGCAACTTGGCCAGCGTGTCGCTGCTCTCCGGCAGTCCGGAACCCGTCAGCACGACGGCGGGCACCGTGACGGCGAGGATCAGCGGCGGCTGCACCATCGGGCCGAACAGGTTGCGTCTGCGCACCGCGCCGACGGCGGTCACCGCGCCGATGAGGTAGATCACGTGGAACAGGACGCTCAGCCCGTCGTTGATCTGGGTGTCCAGAACGGCGCCCACGACTGCCGTGCCGAAGGCGAGCAGCACCGCTCCCCACCAAGGCAGACCGCGCCGGGCGCCGAGGGCCGCGCGCTCATCCCACGGGATGTGCGCGTCCTCGTTCGCGGCGTCAGGATCGCTCCGGCGATCGCGTATGGCGGTCACGAGGCAACACCGTATCCGGTAGGCATCGAAAACCCACTACCGCTCCGCAGCTTCGTTACTGCACTGCACCCGTAAGTGGCCTACCGCACACCTGCGCCACCCATGGCCGACTGGTATGGACCATGGTGTCCGTTTTCGTCGAGCTCCGTCAGTTCGCGGCCAGTTCGTCTCCCTTTCTGATCGCAGGCACGGCGGCCGGGCTCGCGGCCGCCTCCGTCAACGGGGACACGCTCGCCCGGAAGCTCTCGAGCGCCTCGAGCTCCCTGCGGCGAGCGGACAAGAACCGTTGCAGATGGGTGCTGGACAGATTGACCGCATCCACCGCGTTGCCCGCCGCGCGATGAGCGGAGGCCGCGGTCGAGCGCACGCGTTCCACGTCCTCCACGAGGGTCCGTTCCGTGGCCGCGAACATGGCCGCCGACGCGATGACGGCGAACCCGGTCGGCCCGCACAGGAAGACGCGCCGGTCGAGCATCCAGCGCAGCAACTCCGGATCGGTGTCGAGCGCGGCGACGACGGCGGCGTCCGACGGGACGAACATCACCGTGCCGTAGATCGCATCGGCCCACCGCTGGTAGCCCTTGCTTGCGAGTTCCGTCGCTCGTGACCGGAGATTGCGGACGTGGACCCGCAGCGCGTCGAGTCGCTCCTCCGGATCGTCCGTCTCGACCGCTTCCGCCCAGCAGGCCAGGCTCGCTTTCGCGTCGACCGGCACGGTCCGGTCGCCGCCGACCCGCAGCACCATGTCCGGCTTCGCCGCACCACCGCCCGCGAGATCGGTCTGGAGCGTGAAATGCAGGCCCTCCCGCAGGCCCAGCGCGCGAGCGGTCTCCACCAGCACCTGCTCGCCGAGCTCGCCCCGGCCGCTGATGGAGGCGAAGGCGACCTCGTAGCGGCGCAGCGCCGCCTGTTGCTCGTCCACCCGGGCCCGCTCGACGTCGACCTGCCGCGCGGCCGCATCGGCCCTGCGCATGCCGTCCTGATACAGCCGCCACAACATGACGACCGCTCCCGCCAGCAGCACCGCGACGACCAAGGCCGCTGTGGCGAGCACCGTCGAAGCCACGGGCAGCGCTCCTTTCTCCTGTCCGACCGACGTGATCGATTGCTCGCATCATGGCGTACGGCACCGACAAAATCCGCCCACTCGCGGATCGAACACACGTTCGAGTGACACGCCGGTCGTTGTTGCGGTGTTCTGTCGCCCCGCCGTCCTAGCGTTGATCGCGTGCGGATGCTGCATACCTCGGATTGGCACGTGGGACGGACCTTTCACGGCGCCGATCTCCTCGCCGAGCAGGACACGGTCCTGCGTCACCTCGCCGGCCTCGTGGCCGACGAGGCGGTCGACGTCGTCCTTGTCTCGGGCGACATCTACGACCGCGCCGTGCCCTCGGCCGAGGCGGTCCGGGTGGCCACGAGCGCGCTCAGGCGCATCCGCGAGGCGGGCGCCCAGCTCGTCATCACGCCGGGCAACCACGACTCCGCGGCGCGCCTCGGGGCGTTCGCCGACTTCGCGGCGGCGGGCGGTCTGCACCTGCGCACGACGGTCGCCGGCATCGGCGAGCCGGTCGTGCTGCAGGACGAGCACGGGCCGGTCGCCATCTACGGAATTCCTTACCTGGAGCCGGAAACCGCACGGCACGCGCTCGGCGCTCCGGAGGCTCGCGGGCACACGGGCGTGCTCACGGAGGCGATGCGCCGGGTCCGCGACGACCTCGCGAGCCGGCCGGCCGGGACCCGGTCCGTGGTGCTCGCGCACGCGTTCGTCACCGGTGGCGTCGGTTGTGACTCCGAGCGAACGATCGCGGTCGGGGGAGTGGAGCAAGTTCCGGGTTCGGTGTTCGACGGTGTCGACTATGTCGCGCTTGGACACTTGCACGGCGCGCAGACGTTGGACGACCGGATCCGGTACTCCGGGAGCCCGCTGGCGTATTCGTTTTCCGAGATGTCGCAACGGAAATCGGTGTGGCTGGTCGATGTGGACGGTTCGGGCCTCGCCGGGGTCGAACGACGCGACTTCCCGGTGCCGCGCAGGCTGGCGACGATGCGGGGGATGCTCGCCGAGTTGCTGGAGTCTCCGGACTACGCCGAGTTCGCGGACTGTTTCGTGTCCGCGACGCTGACCGACCGCGTGCGGCCGGTGGACGCCATGCGCAAGCTGCGCGACCGCTTTCCCTACGCCGTGCACCTGGACTGGGAGCCCGAGGGCGGTCCACCGGCCGTGCTCCGGTACGCCGAGGCGGTGCGGGGGCGGTCCGACGCCGAGATCGCGCGCAGCTTCCTCGACGACTGCCGGGGCGCGCCGCCCAGCGAGCGGGAACAGGCGTTGCTGGTCGCCGCGCTGGAGACCGTGGGCAAGAGCGATCCAGACCAGGACGGTGATATCCGGTGAGATTGCATCGGCTCGAGGTCTGTGCCTTCGGTCCCTACGCCAGCCGCGAGGTGGTCGACTTCGACGCGCTGGGCACCGACGGACTGTTCCTGCTGCACGGCGACACCGGTGCCGGGAAGACGACGCTGCTCGACGCGGTGGCGTTCGCGTTGTTCGGCACCGTGCCCGGAGCGCGTGGCCAGGTGAAGCGGTTGCGGTGCGACCTCGCCGATCACGACACGGCGACCGAGGTCGCGCTGGAGCTGACCGTGCAGGGACATCGGCTGCGGGTGGTGCGCAGTCCGGAGTACCAGCGACCGAAGCGGCGCGGTGACGGGTTCACGACCCAGCAGGCGAAGGCGTCGTTGAGCTGGGTCGGCGAGCCGCCACCGGGGTTGCCCGCCGACGGGATCACCCGGATCGACGAGGTGTCCCGCACCGTGCAGCGGCTGCTCGGGATGAGCGCCGAACAGTTCTTCCAGGTGGTGCTCCTGCCTCAGGGAGAGTTCGCCCGGTTTCTGCGCGCGGACACGGCTGAACGTGAGCAATTGCTCGAACGGCTCTTCGGCACCCAGCGCTTCGCCGAGGCCGAGAAGTGGTTCCGGGAGCTGCGGACCACGCGGGGCCGGGAGCTCGAGCAGCGGCGGCAGGTCGTGCGCGAATGGGTCGCCCGCATCGCTCAGGTCGCCAAGGAGGACGCGCCGGACGACGACCTGGACGCGTGGCTCGACGACGTGCGGATGCGGACGGCCGATGCCGTCGCGGCGGCCGAACGTGCCGGACGGGAGGCCGCGCAGGCCCGGGACCGGGCCGATGCCGTGTTGGAGGAACGCCGGGTGGCGGCCGAGCGGGTACGCCGGGTTCGGGCCGCGTCCGAGAGCCTCGCGGCGCTGGAGAAGGAAGCCGACCGGCGGGCCGGGTGGAAGGCGGAGCTCGCGGCCGCCCGGCGCGCGGCCACTGTCACCGGGCTCGCGGCCGAGGCCGACCGGCAGCGCGTGCGGTTCGACCAGGCACGTGACGCGGAGGCCGCCGTGCGTGAGGAGCTGCTCGCGGCGGGGGTCGACGGCGTCGACAGCGAGGTCGCGGTGGTACGGCGGCGCGCGGGTGAGCTCCGCGAGGAGGCAGGCGCACTGGCCGGGCTCGTCGCGGAGGCGGAACAGCAGCAACGGGACCGCACCCGCCTGCGTGATCTCGCGGAGACCGCGACCTACGCCGCGGCCCAGGCGACCGCGCTCGGCGAGAAGCTGGAAGGCCTCCCGGAACGGTTGAAGGAACTGCGCGCAGAACTCGACCGGGCCGCGGAGGCAGCGGTCCGGCTCGACGGGCTGCGCGAACGCGAAGCAGAACTCGCCGCCGCGCTGGCCGACGCCGAGCGGCTTCCCGGGTTGGAGAGTGCGGCCGCACGTGCCCTCGAGGCGGAGCAGGCAGCGGTCGACGCCCACCAGAACGCGCGGGAAGCGCTCCTCGATCTCCGCGACCGCCGTCTCGCCGGTATGGCGGCGGAGCTGGCCGCGGGGCTCCGGGACGGTGAACCGTGCGCGGTCTGTGGTTCGGCCGACCACCCCGCACCGGCGGCCGCGACCGCACTGGTGGGCGAGGCGGAGGAACGCGCCGCCGCCGAGCGCGAGCAGACCGCCGAACAGCGCAGGCACCAGGCCGTAGCCGCACGGCATGAGGCCGACCGCGCCGTGGCGGCGGTTCGGGAACGGCTTCGGGACCGGACGGCCGAGCAGCTCGCGCACACACTCGGGGACGTGCGCGACGAGCTCGCCACGCTCGGTGAGCTGGCCGCCCGGAAGGCCAAGCTCGACGGCCTGGTCCGCGCGGCCGAGGCCGAGCACGAGGAATTGGTGGCCGAGCGGACCGCCGCCGAGCGGACGGCAGCCACGGCGGAGGAGCAGCGCCGCTCACTCGACGACCAGGTCCGGCAACGGCAGCGGCGACTGGACGCGGCCGCGGGCGGGTTCGCCGATGTCTCCGAGCGGCGCGCCCACCTGGTCGCCGTCGTCGGGATGCTCGAGACGCTCGCCGACGCGCGCACCGCGTGCGACGCCGCGCGGGCGAGGCTGGACGAGCATCTCGCCGCCGTGCGGGACGCCGCGCGGCAGGCCGGGTTCGACACGGTCGAGGCCGCCCGCGACGCCGCGCGCTCCGAGGCCCGCATCGCCGAGCTGGAGCGGGCACTCGCCGACGCCGAGACCGCGGAAGCCACCGCGCGCGCCGTACTGGCGGAGCCCGAACTGGCGGGTGTGTCACCCGACGATGTCGTCGACGTGGAGTCGGCTCGGGCGGCCGCCGAGCTGGCCCGGTCGCGGGCGGAGGCGGCGGCCGCCACCCTGCAGGCGGAGACCCAGCGGGCTCGAGACCTCGAGGGACTCGTCGGGAAGCTCGGCTCGGCGCTGGCGGAGCTCGCCCCGGCCGAGGAGGAGTACGCCGAGCTGGACGCGCTGACCGACGTCGTGAACGGCCGTGGGCAGAACGCGCGCCGCATGTCGTTGCGGTCCTACGTGCTCGCGGCGCGGCTCGAGGAAGTCGCGGTCGCGGCGACGGCGCGGCTGCGGTCGATGAGTCACGGGCGGTACTCGTTCGTGCACTCCGACGCCGCCGGGGCGCGCGGCACCCGGGGCGGGCTCGGGCTGGACGTGCTCGACGACTACTCCGGGACGGTGCGTCCGGCGAAAACCCTGTCCGGCGGGGAGTCGTTCCTCGCGTCGCTGTCGCTCGCGCTGGGGCTGGCGGACGTCGTGGCGGCGGAGACCGGCGGCGCCCTCCTTGACACCCTGTTCGTGGACGAGGGATTCGGCACCCTCGACGGCGAGACGCTCGACGTGGTCATGGACGTGCTCGACGAGTTGCGTGCCGGTGGCCGGGTCGTCGGTCTGGTGTCCCACGTCGAGGAGCTGCGCCAGCGGATCCCGACGCGGTTGCGGGTACGCAAGTCCCGCACCGGTTCGTCGGTGCAGCTGGAGGGAGCAGTGGCCGCCTGACGCGCCGACCGGTTACCGGCGTACGTCGCCCCGTCGTCGTGGCCTGGCGGCTTGCGTTGCCGGCCCGTCGACGCGCCGGCCCGCCTGACGCCGCGTCTCGCCGGGTGTCGTGGTCCGGTGTGAGTCGCGCATGCTCCGAGCCGTGCCGTCCATCGGGCTCCGGGCGCCAGCGGCGTGGTCGTGTCAGCGGACCGCGGCCTCGTGGTCCAGCAGCCAGCGCTTGACGGGAAGGCCCCAGCGGAAGCCGCCGAGTGCACCGCCGGCCCGCAGCACCCGATGACAGGGCACGAACAGAGCGGCGGAGTTGCGGGCGCACGCGGACGCGGCGGCGCGGATGGCGTCCGGTCTTCCGGCGAGGGCGGCCAGGTCTCCGTAGGTCACCGGCTTGCCCGCCGGCACCGTGCGCAGGACGTCCCATGCCTGCTGGAGGAATTCGCCCGAGAGCTGGCGGACCGGGATGGGATCGACCGCGTCGAATTCGCCGGCGTGGTAGCGGCGCACCGCCGTGGTGACCGGCCCGAGGTCCCGCTTCTCGCGAAGCTCGCCGGGGCGGAGCCGCGGCGACATGACCGCGACGAGTTCGGCAGGGCCGGCCGTCCAGCCCGACGCCAGCACCGCCCCGTCCGTGGCGACCAACGCGGTGAACGGACCGATCGGCGTGTCCTGTGTGGACCAGTGGGCGATGCTCATCGGTTTCCTCCTGGGTGGGCGGCGGCGCGCCAGAGATACATGCCTGCATAGGACCGCCATGGCCGCCATGCCTGGGCGCGGTCGGTGAGGTCGTTGGGATCGATGCCGACGGCGGCCGCGCCCTTACGCAGCGCGAGGTCACCGTCGAGCAGGACGTCGGGGTGGCCGAGCACCCGCATGGCGACGTAGTCGGCGCTCCACGGTCCGATGCCAGGCTGGGCGAGCAGGTCGGCGCGGAGCTCGCCGGGGTCACGGCCGACGTGAACGTCGAGGTCACCGGAGGCCAGGGCGGCCGCGACGGTGCGGATCGCCTCGACCCGGCGCCTCGGTCCGCGCAGGACGTCCGGCGCGTGCTCGGCGATGGCCGACGCGCTGGGGAACAGCAGGTGCGGTTCGCCGCTGTCAGCCGGTACCGGATCGCCGAGCGCGGCCGCGAGGTGACCCGCGGCCGTTCGCGCTGCGGCGACCGACACCTGCTGGCCGAGCATGGCCCGCAGCACGAGCTCCCCGCCGTCGACCGCTCCCGGCACCCGGATTCCGGGTGTCGCGGTGACCAGCGGCGCGAGCACCGGGTCGGCCTGGAGTACGTGGCCGACCGCCAGCGGGTCGGCGTCGAGATCGAGCAGGCGGCGGACCCGGGTGACGGCATTGCCGAGGTCGCGCACGTCGGTGAGCCGGAGATCGCAGTGGACGTGGGTCTCCATGGGCGTCAGGCGGACGAGGCCACTGCCGTGGGGCAGGCGCAGCGTGCGGCGGTAGCCGTCGGTGACGTCTTCGACGCCCGGCACGGCACGTGCGGCCAGGAAGGCGAGCACGCCGGCGCCGTCGAACGGCGGACGCACCGGCAGGCGCAGACTCAGCCGCGTGCCCGCCGGGGGAAGGGCGTCCGGAGGTGGGGCGATGTCGGTTCCGGCTGCGCCGGCGGCGCCCCGAGCTGGGTGAGGTGTGTCGTCGGGCTGCGACATGCCGCCCCCGGAACCGGCGCCGGCGACCTCGGCCGTGCCGGACGCGGCGCGGGGTGGCCGGCTCGGTCCGGCTCCGTCGGGGCGAGTGGTACCGGCCGTACCGGTGCCGCCCGGAGCTCCGACGAGACGAGCGGCGCCGGAGTGGCGAACGCCTGCGGCCGTGGCCGCGGATGCCGCCGGCACACCGTCGCCCGACCGCACACCGTCGCCCGACCGCACACCGTCGCGCGACCGCACACCGTCGCGCGACCGCACACCGTCGCGCGACCGCACACCGCCGCCCGGCCGCGCGCCGGCGACCGACGACCCGTCAGGATGCCGCGCCGCGGTACCCCGTCGGACCGCCGCCGTCCGCAACTGCGAGGGCGTGCTGGCGAACACCTCCCGGATCGTGTCGTTGAACTGGCGCACGCTCGCGAACCCGGCCGCGAAGGCGACCTCGGTGAGCGGGAGCGGGGAGAGCTCGATGAGCAACCGGGCCGAGTGCGCGCGGTGAGCCCGGGCGAGCGCGAGCGGACCGGCGCCCAGCTCGGCGGTCAGCACGCGGCCGAGCTGGCGCTCCGAATAGCCGAGCCTGCGGGCCAGCCCGGGCACGCCCTCGCGCTCGACGGTTCCCTCGGCGATCAGCCGCATCGCGCGGGCGGCGAGGTCGGCGCGCACGTTCCATTCCGGCGAGCCCGGGACCGCGTCGGGCAGGCAGCGGCGGCAGGCGCGGAAACCGCGGGCCTGTGCGGCCGCGGCCGTGGGGAAGAACTCGACGTTGTGAGCCTTCGGGGTCATGGCCGGACACGACGGGCGGCAGTAGATGCCGGTGGTGCGCACCGCGACGATGAACTGGCCGTCGAACCGCGCGTCACGGGACATGACGGCGCGGTAGCACCGCTCGCTGTCGCGCCAGATGCTCCGGTCCGCCACGGGAGCCGCCGAATGGGTCATGTCGTCGATCCTGCCAGCGAGGTCAGCGACCCGGCTCGCGGAAATCGGACATCACGGACCTGCGTCCGGAACAGGCTGCCCGTACCGTCGAGGCCATGAGCGCGCACAGCTACCGGCGGCCACTACGCATGCTCGTCGCGATCGCCGCGGCGGCGGGGGCGATCGGGGTTGTCTCGGCGTGTGACGACCCGGCTCCTCCGCAGGACGGCGGCGGCAACCAGCAGGAGGACGGTGGCGGCCGGCAACAGGATCAGCAGAACAATCCGAACAACAACCAGAACAACCAGGACGACGACCAGAACGACAACGACCAGAACGACAACGACCAAGACGACGACGGCCAGAACGACGACCGGGACGACAATCAGGAGGACAACCGGGACGACCAGAACGACGACGGGGACGACGGCTGAGCAAGCCCCGGGTACCGGCACGTACACTTGCGTGTCGTGAGTTTGACCCTCGGCATCGTCGGGCTGCCCAACGTCGGCAAGTCCACCCTGTTCAACGCCCTGACGCGCAATGACGTGCTCGCCGCGAACTATCCGTTCGCGACGATCGAGCCCAACGTCGGCGTCGTCCCGCTGCCCGACCCACGCCTGGACAAGCTCGCCGAGATGTTCGGCTCGGCGAAAGTCGTGCCGGCCACCGTGTCGTTTGTGGACATCGCGGGCATCGTGAAGGGCGCGTCGGAGGGTGCCGGGCTCGGCAACAAGTTCCTCGCCAACATCCGCGAGGCCAACGCGATCTGCCAGGTCATCCGGGTGTTCGACGACCCCGACGTGACCCACGTGGACGGCCGGATCGACCCGATGTCCGACATCGAGACGATCAACACCGAGCTCATCCTCGCGGACCTGCAGACGCTCGACAAGGCGCTGCCGCGGATGGAGAAGGAAGCTCGCACCAAGAAGGACGCGCGGCCGGCGTTCGAGAACACCCAGCGCGCGAAGGAGATCCTCGACTCCGGGCGCACGCTCTTCGCCGCGCAGAACGCGGTCGATCTCGACGGCCTGCGCGAGCTGAGCCTGCTCACCGCCAAGCCGTTCCTGTACGTCTTCAACGCCGACGAGGGCGTGCTCACCGACCAGGGCAAGCGGGACGAGCTGGCCAAGCTGGTGGAGCCGGCCGACGCGGTGTTTCTGGACGCGAAGGTCGAGGCCGAGCTGCTCGAGCTCGACGACGAGGAGTCCGTGCGGGAGCTGCTCGAGTCGGTGGGCCAGCCGGAGCCGGGCCTGCATGCGCTGGCCCGTGCCGGGTTCCACACGCTCGGCCTGCAGACCTACCTCACGGCGGGGCCGAAGGAGGCGCGCGCGTGGACCATCCCGCAGGGCGCCACCGCTCCCCAGGCCGCGGGCGTCATCCACACCGATTTCGAGCGCGGTTTCATCAAGGCCGAGGTCGTGTCGTTCGACGATCTGGTCGAGGCCGGTTCCATGGCGGCGGCCCGCGCGGCGGGCAAGGTCCGCATGGAGGGCAAGGACTACGTGATGGCCGACGGCGACGTCGTGGAGTTCCGCTTCAACGTCTGACGCGGCCGGTCACGTCCGCGGCCGCCAGCGCTTCCACACCGCCGTACCCGTGGCGCGGGTCTTGCCGCCCCAGTGGATGTGGGACACCACCGTCATCTCGGACTCGGCGACCGAGGTGAGTTCCGCGGTCAGCTCCACCGGCTCCCGCAGCGGTGTCGGGCGCAGGAACCGGACGTCGAGTCCGGCCGTGACGAACGCCAGGTCGGCGCCGGGAGCCGGTTTCCAGCCACGCCGGTGTGCCTCCAGCATCACGGCGGCGGCTCCATGGCAGTCGAGCACGGTCGACACGATGCCCCCGTTGAGGAAACCCGCGCCGTTGTCGTGCTCCGGCCACGGCGTGAACGTCGCGCTCACGACGCCGTCGACCTCGAAGCTGCGCAGCCGGAGCCCGCGCGCGTTGGCGGGTCCGCAGCCGAAGCAGTTCAGCGCCGGGTAGTACGTCTCCTGGATGCTCGTCCCGGAGGCACGGGACTGCGGATCGGCGGTCATGGCGACATCATTCCAAGTTCGCCAACCGCGGCCGGGCGGCCTGGGCGCCTATCGTCGGGGTGAGGGAAGGAGGGAATCGATGCCCGCACCCGAACACCCGCGCCCCGACGACCCTCCGGAGCGGCCCGGTCACCAGCCGCCGTTCCCGCGCCGCCGGAAGCCGGAGGGCGCGGCGGAGCAGTACCCGCACGAGACGCCCACGCGCTATCCCGGCAGCGGCGCGCGAATCGAGGGTCTCCCGGAGCCCCCGCGCCCGGCCCCGGAGCCACCAGAAGAGTAAGTGACGGCTTACGGTTGACCGTGGCTTACCGTTCGTCGATACTGGCCGAGTGTCCGGTTACGCTGCTGCCGCGCTCGACGCGCTCGGTGACCCCAACCGCCGCCTGATCCTCGAGCGGCTGGCCGAGCGACCGCAGGCCGTGGGTGTGCTCGCCGCGACCCTGCCGATCTCGCGGCCTGCCGTGTCGCAGCACCTGCGTGTACTGAAGCAAGCCGGCCTCGTCCGCGAATCGGTGGAGGGCACCCGGCACGTCTACCGGGTCGATCCCGCCGGGTTCGCGACCGTTCAGGACTATCTCGGCCGCTTCTGGTCGACCACAATGGACAACTTCGCCCGCCTCGCGGCCGCCGAGGCGGAACGGTCCGGCGAGCCCGGAGAGAGGGCGTGACATGGGTACCGAGTCGATCCCCGAGGTGGAGGTGCGCCGGTCGGTGACCGTGCCGCTCAGCGTTCACCGCGCGTTCGCGCTGTTCACCACCCGCATGACCGAATTCTGGCCACCGGAGCACTCGATCAGCGAGGCCGCGATCGCCGAGGTGGTGATCGAGCCGCGCGTGGGTGGCCGGTGGTACGAACGCGGCGTCGACGGCAGCGAATGCACGTGGGGTCGCGTGGCGGAATGGGAACCGCCCGTGCGGGTGGTTCTGCTGTGGCAGATCGGAGCGAACTGGCAGTACGACCCCGACCTGGAAACCGAGGTCGAGGTGACCTTCACCGAGGAGACGGCCGGGCGCACGCGGCTGGAGCTCCGGCACCGGCACCTGGAGCGCTACGGCGACCAGGCCGACGCGATGTACGCGATCTTCGACTCTCCCGGCGGCTGGGGTGGCACGCTGGACCGGCTCGCGGCGGTGGCGTCATGACCGCGCTGGCGCTCGCCCGGGACGAACGCGCCGACCTGGCGGCGTTCCTCGCGACGCTGACCCCCGAGGAGTGGGAGCAGCCGAGCCTGTGCGAGGGCTGGCGCGTCCGGGACGTCGTCGTGCACCTGCTGAGCTACGAGGACCTCGACCGGCGTGGGCTCGTCCGGCAGTTCGCCCGCGGGTGGTTCCGGCCGAGTCGGGTGAACCAGGTCGGGGTCGCCGAGTATCGCGGCCGGACACCGGACGAGCTGCTCGAGCGGCTGAACACCCATCTGACGCCGCGTGGTCTCACCGCAGGCTTCGGCGGGCTCATCGGGCTGCTCGACGGGCTGATCCACCACCAGGACATCCGCCGCGCCCTCGGCAAGCCGCGCGAGGTCCCGGCCGAGCGGCTGCGGGCCGTGCTGCCGCTGGCGGTCGTCGCGCCGCCGATCCGGGGGTTCTGGCGCTCTCGTGGACTCCGGGTGGTGGCCGAGGACCTGGACTGGGCGAAGGGTCGCGGACCCGAGGTGCGGGGCAACGGGGAACCGCTGGTCATGGCCATCGCCGGCCGCCGCGGGGTGGTCGACGAGCTGACGGGCCCGGGCAAGGCGAAGCTCGCCGCGCGGATCAGGGAGTGACCGCCGGGCGGCCGTGTGCGGGGTGCGAACGACCGGCGGCCATGACGTGACATGTGCCGCCGGTGCCGTCGCGGAGAACCCGTTTCTCAGCCTGCCGCGGCGAGCAGGATGACGAACAGCAGGGTGACCGTGGTGGCGAACGCCGTCACCAGGGCTTGCGTGCGCGGGTCGAGAACGGGGGCGCGGTGCATCAATGGCTCCCCAAGGGCCGAGTGGATGGATTCACCCGTGAGAGCGCCTCGATCATCGGCACTGTTAGCGTCGCGCCGGAAATGTGACTCAGCCCACGCCGCCCTCGTGCTGTCGGCGGTGTCCCTTCGCGGTGTAGTAGAGCACCGCGCACGCCAGCGCGATCATCATCCCGAACGCTGTGCTGCCGACGACGAGTGCCTGGGTGATCTCGTCCCACGGGGCCGACGCCGCCTGCTCGGTCTTCTCGGTCGCCGCGGCGGCGGGCAGCACTCCCGCGCCCAGGGCCATCAGAACCATCAGCCCCAGTGCCGCCATGATCCGGAATCGACGTGGCGACTGTGGCTCGTGCCGGCGTCCCGAGCGGTCGGATCCGTTGGTACCAAAGCTGAATCGGCTCATTCGCACTCCCTCCTGTCGTGGTGGTACCCAGGGAACGCACGACGACAAACAAAGGTTGCCGAGTGGCCGCATCGCGCCCGAGATCACATGGATTCGATGGCGTTGTCGATCTCGCCCGCCAGCGAGACGTCCTTCTCCGTCAGGCCGCCCGCCGAATGCGTGCTGAGCGTGAAATGCACGGTGCGCCAGCGGATGTCGATGTCGGGATGGTGGTTCTCGCTCTCCGCGATCTCGGCGACGCGGTTGACGACTTGAATCGCCTGCGGGAAGCTCGCGAGCTTCGCCTCGCGGGTGATCGAATCGCCGACCCTGCGCCAGTGCGGAAGGTGCTCGAGTGCCTTCTGGATGCGGTCGTCGTCGAGTAGCTCTGCCATGTGTCCAATGGTGAGCCCGGAGCGAGTACGCTGCACGTTTGCCACGGGAGTCCGGCCTGGCCGGGCTGAGAGGTGGGCGCGAGCCCACGACCGTTCGCACCTGATCCGGATCATGCCGGCGCAGGGAGGCGCACTCTCCTTGCCGGACGACGCCGGGCACGACGAGGAGGGTTGATGAAGTTCCTTCGCCGAGCGGCGGTCCTGACACTCGCCGGCGCACTCACCGCAGGCTGCACGTTGTTCACCGGGAACGGCGAGGACGAGCAGGGCCCGACCACGGTCACCCTCGCCACGCACGAGTCGTTCGCCGCACCGCAAGGCGTGCTGGACGCCTTCGAGCAGCAGTCGGGCATCCGCATCCGGGTCGTCAAGCAGGGCGACGCGGGAGAGCTCGCCAACAAGCTCGTGCTCACGAAGGCCAACCCGATCGCCGACGTCGCCTACGGCATCGACTCCACCTTCGCGTCGCGCACGCTCGCCGAGGGTGTCTTCGCGCCCTACACCAGCCCGGAGGCCGACCGCGGTCCGCAGCGGTACTCGATCGATTCCCGCAACCGGCTCTCGGCGGTCGATGTCGGCGACGTGTGCGTGAACATCGACCGGACCTGGTTCGCCGAGCGGAACCTGCCCGAGCCGCAGACCTTCGACGACCTCGCCGACCCCCGCTACCGCGACCTGCTGGTGGTCGAGAACCCCGCGACCTCCTCGCCGGGACTGGCGTTCCTGCTCGCCACGATCGCGCGGTACGGCGAGAACGGCTGGTACGACTACTGGTCTCGGCTCAAGGACAACGGCGTGCAGGTGGTGAGCGGCTGGACCGAGGCCTACACCCAGCAGTTCTCCGGTTCGTCGGGTCGGGGCCCGCGGCCGATCGTCGTCTCCTACGCCTCGTCGCCCGCCGCGGAGATCGGAGAGGACGGGAAGTCGCGCACCAAGGCACTGCTCGACACCTGCTATCGGCAGGTGGAGTACGCGGGCGTGCTCGCGAACACCGAGCGGGAGGAGGCGGCGGGCCGCGTCGTCGACTTCCTGCTCTCGCACCAGTTCCAGGCGACCGTCGCGGAGAACATGTACGTCTACCCGGCACGGGAGGGCGTCGCGTTGCCGTCCGGCTGGGCCCAGGCCGCGCCGCTGCCGCAGTCGCCCGCGTCGCTGCCCGGGGAGCGCGTGCAGGCCGGGCGCGAACAGTGGATCGAGCGATGGCGCGGGTTGCTGCAAGGCTAGCCGGCGGCACGGCGCTCGCCGGGCTGCCGATCGTCTTCCTCACCGTCTTCTTCGCGTGGCCGGTGGTGGCGATCGTGCGGCTCGGCTTCACCAACGGCGGCGTCACGTCGACCCTCGCCGAGGCCCAGACGTGGGAGCTCGCCGGATTCACCGTCGCGCAGGCGGCGGCGTCGACGCTCGTCGCGCTCGTCGCGGGCATGCCGGTGGCGTTCCTGCTCGCGCGGGTGCGGTTGCGCGTGGTCGGTGTGGTGCGCACGTTCCTGCTGGTGCCGTTCGTGCTGCCGACCGTGGTGGTCGGGCTGGCGTTCAAGGCGCTCTGGCCCGGCGGCGGCGTGGGTGCCATCGTGCTCGCCAACGCGTTCTTCAACGTCGCCGTCGTGGCGCGCACCGTCGGCGGGCTGTGGGCGCACCTCGACCGGCGCGGTGAGGACGCTGCGCGGGCGCTCGGCGCGTCCCCGTGGCGGGCCTTCCGGTCGGTGACGCTGCCCGCGCTGATGCCCGCCGTCGCGTCGTCGGCCGCGGTGGTGTTCCTCTTCTGCGCCACCAGCTTCGGGGTGGTGCTCATGCTCGGTGGCGCGCGGTACCGCACGCTGGAGACCGAGATCTACGTGCGCACCGTCGACCTGCTGGACCTCTCCGGCGCGGCCGCGCTGTCGCTGGTGCAGCTGGGCGCGGTGATCGCGGCGCTGGTGATCGGCGCGGTCGCGCGCAGGCGACGCGAGACGGCGGCCCGCCTGCGCGCGCGTGCGGAGACGGCACGCCGGCCCGAGGGCGGGGAGTGGTGGGTGGTGCTCGCCGCGTTCGGCGTGCTGGCGTTGCTGCTGGTGCCCATCGGGGCGCTGCTCGTCCGCTCACTGTCCACTCGGGACGGCTGGGGTCTCGACGGCTACCGTGCGCTGGCCGGCTTCGGGGAGCGGGGCGCGCTGAACGTCACCGGCTGGGATGCCGCACTGAACTCGCTGCGCACCGCGTCCGACGCGACGGTGCTGGCCGTCGCCGTCGGGGTGCTCGCCGCCGTCGCCCTGGTGGCGTTGCGCAGGTCACGGGAGCGTGGTGCCCGCGCCGCGGGCGAGGTGCTGGACGCCGCGCTCATGCTCCCGCTGGGCGTCTCGGCGGTGACGGTCGGGTTCGGCTACCTGATCACGCTCGGCGCGCTGCCCGGCGACCTGCGGACGTCACCACTGCTGGTGCCGTTCGCGCAGGCGCTGGTGATCATCCCGCTGGTGATCCGCATGGTGCTGCCGGTGCTGCGATCGGTCGACGAGCGGCTCCGGCAGGCGGCGGCGACCCTGGGCGCCGGGCCGGTCCGCGTGTGGCGGGAGGTCGACCTGCCGCTGGCCGCGCGGTCGCTGGCGGCCGCGGCGGCGTTCGGCTACGTCGTCGCACTGGGCGAGTTCGGCGCGACGAGTTTCCTGGCCCGGCCCGACGCCCCGACACTGCCGGTGGCGATCGGCGCGCTGATGAGCAGACCGGGAGAGGTGAACAGTCAGATGGCCTACGCCGCGTGCACACTGCTCATGCTCGTCACCGCTCTGGTGGCCACCGTGATCGACCGGCTGCGGTCGCCGCACGCGCAGGTGGGGGAGTTCTAGATGCTGACCGTGGACGGGCTCACCGCGGCCTATGGGTCGTTCACCGCCGTCGCGGACGTGCGGCTGGAGATCGCCGACGGTGAGGTCCTCGCGCTGCTCGGACCGTCGGGGTCCGGCAAGTCGACGCTGCTGCGCTCGATCGCCGGGCTCGACCCCCCGGCCGCCGGCACCGTGCGCTGGGACGGCGCGGACCTCGCGAACGTGCCGGTGCACCGGCGCGGGTTCGGACTGGTGTTCCAGGACGGTCAGCTGTTCCCGCACCGCGACGTCGCGGGAAACATCGCGTTCGGCCTGCGCATGCACGGCACCCCGAAAGTGGAACAGCAAAGCCGGGTGCGCGAGCTCTTGGAGCTGGTCGGGCTGGCCGGGTACGAGCGGCGCAAGGTCACCGGGCTCTCCGGCGGTGAGGCACAGCGGGTGGCGCTCGCGCGGGCACTGGCGCCCCGGCCGCGGCTGCTGTTGCTCGACGAGCCGCTTTCCGGTCTGGACGCCGAGCTGCGTGAGCTGCTGGCGCTCGATCTGGCGTCCGTGCTGCGCCGCGCCAAGATCACCACCCTGCTCGTCACCCACGACCAGGAGGAGGCGTTCACCCTCGCCGACCGGCTGGCCGTACTCGATCACGGGCGGATCCAGCAGGTCGGCGACGTGCTGGACGTCTGGCGCCGCCCCGTGGACGAGCGGGTGGCGCGGTTCCTCGGCGTGACGACCGTCCTGGCCGGGGAGGCCGTCGACGGCCGGGTCACGTGTGCCCTCGGCTCGGCGCGGGTGCCGTGGGCGCTGGACGGTCCGGTGTCGCTCGGGCTCCGTCCGCACGCGCTGCGGGTCGCGGAGTCCGGTGTCGAGGGCGAGGTGCTCAGCCGGGTGCACCGGCGCGACCACGTGCGGCTGACCGTCCGGCCCGGCTCCGGTCCCTCCACAGTGGACGCCGTGGCCACGATGGCCGCCGGGGTCCAGCCGGGCGAGCGTGTGCGGCTGGCCCTCGACCCGGACGGGCTGGCCGTCATCGGCCGGTAGGTCAACCGTCCTTCGTCGCGAGCCGGGCGTAGGCCAGCGACACCCCGATCACGATGTAGCACGCCGCCTTCAACGCGCCTTCGGCCAGCGCGTCACCGGGCATGGGATCCCGGAGCACGTCCACGAGGGCGGTCCACGAGTCGGTCAGCAGGAACGGGTGCAGCCAGGCGAGCGCGTCCAGGAACTGGAGCACCGTGAACACCACCAGCCCGCCCAGCACCGACGCGAGCACCACGATCGGATGCTCGGTGAACGCCGAGATCGCCAGCGCCACGGCGCCGACCGCCCACAGCTGCACCGCCACCCAGCCGACCGCGACGGCCACCTTGCCGAGGGCCTCGGGCAGCGAGAGCGTGGTGCCGGAGAGCGTGACCAGTGAGTCGGTGCCGTTGCTGATCAGCCCGGTGACGATGCCGGTCACCGCCATCACCGTGACCGCCGTCAGGGCGAACGCCGCCACCCCGGCCGCCTTGACGAACAGCAGCCTGCCCCGGCTCACCGGCGCGAGCAGCCAGCCGCGCAGCGTGCCGTGTGCGGACTCGCCCGCCAGCGCGTCGGCCCCGGACATCGCCGCGCACAACGGCAGCAGCATGCTCAGGGTCATCGTCAGCGTGGCGACCGGCAGCGCCAGCGCGCTTCCGACCGAGGACAGCAGCACCGAATCGCCGCCGTCCTCCGCGCCACCCGGTCCTCCGGGGCCGCCGCCGGGCGGGCCGGCCGGATCCACGAGGGTGAGCGCGATCCCGACGACCACGGGAATCACCGCGAGCACGGCGAGCACCACGAGCGTGCGCGGCCTGCGGAAGATCCAGCGCAGCTCGGCGCGCAGGAGCCGGACCGTCGGCGCGCGCAGGTGTCCCGGTGCCGTCGTCACTACCTGGGCCGGCGCGGTCATGAGGCGCCCTCTCGGTCGGATTCCTGGGTGAGCCGCGCGAACAGGTCTTCCAACCCCGTCCTGGCGCGGCGGGCCTCGTGCACCGCAACGCCCGCGTTGACGAGCACGGCGATGGCCTCCGGCGACGTGGTCGCCGTGAGGTCGACGCGCACGCCGTCCGGGGTGAGCCGGGCGGGGACGCGGGCGGACCGCAGTGCCGCCGCCGCGGCCGGACCGTCCGGAGTGGACACCTCCAGCGCGGGCGAGCCGGACTCCAGCAGCTCGGCCAGCTCGCCCTGCGCCACCACGTTGCCCTCGTTCAGCACGGCGACATGAGTGCACGTCGCCTCCACCTCGGCGAGCAGATGAGAGGACACCAGCACGGTCACTCCCGCCGCGTGCAGGTCCGCGATGATCGACCGCACCTCCCGCGTTCCGGCGGGGTCGAGGCCGTTGGTCGGCTCGTCGAGTACCACCATGCGGCGCGGCACCAAGAGCGCGGCGGCGAGGCCGAGCCGCTGCTTCATGCCCAGCGAGTAGCCGCGGTAGCGGCGGTTCGCGGCATCGGCCAGGCCCACGCGCTCGAGCGCCGAGCCGACCGCGCGGGGAATGTCGGCCTTGGTCAGCCGTGGTTCGGCGGCCGCCATGCGCAACAGGTTCTCCCGCCCGGACAGGAACGGGTGGAAGCCGGGGCCTCCACGAGCGCGCCGACGTCCGGCAGCGCCCTGCTCGCCTGCTCCGGCATGGCGTGCCCGAGCAGGTCCACCTCACCCGCGGTCGGGCGGACCAGACCGAGCAGCATCCGGATGGTCGTCGTCTTGCCCGAGCCGTTCGGCCCGAGCATGCCCAGCACGGCCCCCTCCGGCACGTCGAGGTCGACGTGGTCGACCGCGACCGTCCTGCCGTAGACCTTGCGCAACCCGCGGGTGCGCGCGGCGGCGGTGACCGTCCCCGGGGAGACGGTCACCACCGGTTCGACCGACGTCGAGCTCACCGGTTCTCCAGCGCCTGCGTGAGGACCTGTTCAGGAACCGCGCCGACCGCGACGCGGCCGTCGTCGGTGACCAGCGCGCTGCCCACCCTGGTCTCGACAAGGTGGCCGGAGCCGAACTCGCCGCTCACCGGCCTGCCGAGCTGCTCGAGCAGGCCGCGCACGTCGCTGTCCTGCCCCGAGCCCCGCAGGGCCTCGGCGGGCACGCGGGCGATCGCGACCGTGTCCCAGCCGTCGCCGACGGCCCGGACGGGCGGCTGCTCGGACATCCGCGGGCCGCGCTGCGGCTGCTGCTCGGTGACCTCCGTGCCGGGTGGCGGGGTGAACGTGAACAGCTCGGCGGGCTGCGGGCCGAACTCGATCTCGGTGAACCCGATCTCCAGCGCCGGTTCGGTGGTGCCGTTGGTCAGCACCGACATCCGCAGCGGCAGCCGGGTCTCGGAGTCCACGGCGACCCGCACCTCGCGCAGCAGGGTCCGCTCGTCGGGCTTCGGCGTGAGCACGAGCTCGTACGCCGTGCGGCCGGCCACCGAGGCGGTGCCGTCGACCGCCACGGTGCTGCTCTCGCGAACGTGTGCCACGAGCCGCGACGCCGCCGACGCCGGATCGGTCATCCCCTCGGGCATCCCGCGGCCCTCGTGCCGGGTCGCGGCCTCGTCGGGGATCCGGATCCGCGACGCGGTGTGCTCCGCCGAGTCGTAGGTCCAGACCGTCGTGCCGTCCTTCACGACCGTCAGCTCGCTGCTCTCCCGCTGCGCGGCGAGCCTGCTGTCGCCCTCGCCGTCGTAGTAGACGCGCCCGGACTGGGTGTCGAGCGCGGGCATCCCCGGAACGGAGGGCAGGCCGAGCGCGTTGTCGACGGCCACGGTTCCCGCGAGCGCGGGAGCCTCGGCTTCGAGCACGGACTCCACCAGCGCCTCCGGGCTGATCGGCGGCAGGTCCGGAGCCTCCCCCGCTCCGGCAGGCATCGCGAGAATGCCCAGCCCTGCCGCGCCGATCGCGGTGCCGGCGACGGCGGCGGTCACCGCTCGTTTCTTGGGGTTCACGAGTCCTCCCTCGGTCAATGGTCAGTGTGCGCCTGTGCCACCGAGATTGCTCCGCGCCCGCTGAGATCGGCCTGAGATGCTGAGAACCGGCTGAGAGCGGGCGCGCGTACCCGCACGAGACGGCATCCTGAGAGACGTGAAACCTCGAGTGCTGGTGGTCGACGACGAACCCGGCGTCCGCAAGGCCCTGCGGCGCGGCCTCACGGCCGAGGGCATGGACGTCGTGACGGCCACCGACGGCCCGACCGCGCTGCGGCTCGCGCAGACCGGTGCCTTCGACGTGCTGCTGCTCGACATCATGCTGCCGGGGTTGTCCGGCTACCGCGTGCTGCAGGCGCTGCGCGCGCAGGAGGTGGCCACCCCGGTACTGCTGATCTCGGCCAAGGACGGCGAGATCGACCAGGCCGACGGCCTGGACCTGGGCGCCGACGGCTACCTCGTCAAGCCGTTCTCGTTCGTCGTGCTCGTCGCGCAGGTGCGGGCGGTGCTGCGCCGGGCGGCGGTCCAGGGTGCCCGCGGACAGCTGCGCATCGGGGCGCTCGTGGTCGACCGTGCCGCCAGGGAGGTGCGCTGGCGCGACGAGCCGGTGCCGCTCAGCCCGCGCGAGTTCGCGTTGCTCGAGGTGCTCGCGAGCCGGGCCGGGACGGTCGTGACCAAGGACGAGCTGCTCCGTGCCGTGTGGGGGGACGAGCAGGCGGCCACGCGCAACGTCGTCGAGGTGTACGTCGGCTACGTGCGGCGCAAGCTGGACGCCGTCGGCGCTGGTGCGTTCGTGCGGACGGTGCGCGGGCACGGCTACGTCGCGGGCGAGTTCGAGCTCGAGCACGTGACGAGCGGGTGATCGGCTCGCCGCGCCGCTGGTGGCTCCGGCGGAGCCTGCGGTTCCGGATCACGCTCGTCGCCACCACCATCACGCTCGCGTTCCTGTTCGGGCTGGCGCTGCTCGCGGGCAAGGCGCTCGGCCCGTTGCTGGTGGGCTCGGTGGACGACGAGCTGCAGGCGGTGCTCGCCACGGCCGCCCAGCGCGTGGAGGCGGGACGGCCGCCGCCCGGTGCGGACGGGGTGGAGGTCCGGGTGCTCGACACGGCGGGCGGACCGGTCGACGGCGAGACACGTCCCGCCCTGGACGACCGGGACGTGGCCGAGCTCAAGGCCGGGGTGCCGGTGTCCAACGACGCGGGCGGCGAGGCGTCGGCGACGTTCCGCTGGGTCGGCCGCGTCGTCACGGCACCGGACGGTGCCCAGCGCCTCGTCGCCGTCGGCGCGCCGATGGTGGGCGCCTCGGCGGCGGTCGAGGACGGCACCCGGTTCCTGCTCCTCGCGGCCCTGGTCGGGGCGGCCGTGGCGACGCTGGCGACGTGGCTGGGCGTGCGGTCGGCACTGCGCCCGGTGGGCCGGATGCGCCGGTCGGTGCGGGAGCTGCCGCAGGGCGGGCGGCTGCCGCTGCCGGAGTCGCGCGACGAGCTCCGCGCGCTCGCTGCCGACTTCAACGCCCTTCTCGCGCGGTACGAGGAGATGAGCGAGCGGCTCCGGCGGTTCACCGGGGACGCCGCTCACGAGCTGCGCTCGCCGGTGGCGTCCATCCGCGTGCAGGCCGAGGTCGCGGTCACCAACCCCGACGCGGGGCTCGCGCAGGAGACGCTCGGTGACGTCCTCGACGAGGCGGAGCGGCTGTCGGCCCTCCTCGACGGACTGCTCACGCTGGCGAGATCCGACGCCGGGGAGCTGCCGCCCGCCGAACCCGTCGAGCTGGTCACCGAGGCCCGGGCGGCCATCGACCGGCTGCCGCCCGGGTCGCCGCCCGTGCGGCTGAGCGCGGTCGTGCCGACCGCGTGGGCGCTGGCCGCGCATGCCGAGGTGGAGCTCGTTCTGGACAACCTGTTGCGCAACGCCTGCCGGTACGCCGACGCGCAGATCGTCGTGTCGGTGCTCGCGTCGCGGGCCCGGGTGCGGGTGGTGGTGGACGACGACGGCCCGGGAATCGCGCCGGAACACCGCGAGCACGTGTTCGAGCGCTTCTATCGCGTCTCCGACGACCGCGCCCGCAGCTCCGGGGGCACGGGCCTGGGGCTCGCGCTGGTCGCCGAGGCGGTGCGCAGGCGCGGCGGGACGGTGCTGGTCGGCGACTCGCCGGACGGCGGCGCGCGATTCCAGGTCAGCTGGCGCAGGCACGATCGGTAGCGTTGCCGTCTCGTGGAGACCGGGAACCAGACCGTGATCGTCGGCGCGGCCATCGTCGCCGCCGGAGCCCTGCTGGCCCAGCAGCGTGCCTACCCGGCCGAGGCGGCCGGGTTGTGGGAGCTGCCGGGTGGGCGGGTCGAGCCGGGGGAGACCGAGGCGGACGCGCTGCGCCGGGAGTGCGCCGAGGAGCTCGGGGTCGAGGTGACGATCGGCGAGCGCGTCGGCCCGGACGTGCCGCTGCCGGGCGGCAAGGTGCTGCGGGTGTACGCCGCCACGCTCCGCGCCGGGCACGCCGAGCCCCGGGCCGTGGAGCACCGGGCTGTGCGCTGGGTGGGCGCCGGGGAGGTCGCCGCCGTCGAGTGGCTGCCGGCCGACCGCGTACTGGTCGGCGACCTGGAGGCGCTCCTGCGGGCTGACCCGGCTCACCGGTCCGGCGCGAGTTAACAGGAATCACCGCGCCGCGACGGGCTTACCGTGGTGGCATGTATGTTGTGTTGCTCACATACACCGCGCCGTTGCAGGAGATCGACTACACCCTGCCCGACCACGCGGAGTGGCTCGCCCGGCAGTACGAGCACAATTACCTGCTCACCTCCGGCCGCCGGGACATGCACCTCGGGGAGGTGATGCTGGTCCGGCAGATGCCACGGCTCAAACTCGACGCGATCCTGGCCTCGGATCCGCTCGCGATCCACCATCTCGCCCACTACGAGGTGGTGGAGTTCTCCGCGACGCGGACGGCACCGGAGATGCGGTCGCTCAACGAGGCGCTGGCACGCTGACCGTCCGGCCGGGGCTTCACGCCGCCTTGGCGGTGGTGCACGCCTTGGCCTTCTGCAACGCGAGCACGGGGCACTTCTTGCACCGGGGCTTGGACTTGCAGCACTTCTTCTTGACCTTGCCCGCCTTGATGAGCCGGCGGACCACGGCCCGGGGGTCGTCGCCGGCGTCCAGGTGATCGAGGTCCTTCAGGCCCTTCAGGTTCTTGAGGCTTTTGTCGCTCTTGTGGCCCTTGTGCTTCTTGCCCACCGGATCACGCTCCACGCCGACTGCCGTACCCGGGTTAGGTTAGGTGAACCTAATCTTGATCGAGGTGTGGCGCTGAGCACAATGCTACCGGCGGTACGCTGAAGAGGACCACGCGCGGCGTTCCAGCCGCTGGTCGTCCCCGTTCTCTTCCCACAGGAGCCGACGCGTGCCTGCAGTTACCGCCGAGAAGGTCAGGACCGACCTCCGGAACATCGCCATCGTGGCACATGTCGACCACGGCAAAACCACCCTGGTCGATGCCATGCTCCGGCAGTCCGGTGCCTTCAACGAACGGTCCGAGCCCGTCGACCGCGTCATGGATTCCGGCGAGCTGGAGCGGGAGAAGGGCATCACGATCCTGGCCAAGAACACGGCCATCCGCAGGCAGACGCCCGACGGCCCGGTGACCATCAACGTCATCGACACCCCCGGCCACGCCGACTTCGGCGGTGAGGTCGAGCGCGGGCTGTCGATGGTCGACGGCGTGGTCCTGCTCGTGGACGCCAGTGAGGGCCCGCTGCCGCAGACCCGGTTCGTCCTGCGCAAGACGCTGGAGGCGGGCCTGCCCGTCGTGCTCGTGGTCAACAAGGTCGACCGGCCGGACGCCCGCATCGCCGAGGTCGTGGAGGAGACCCACGACCTGCTGCTGGACCTGGCCTCCGACATCGAGGACGCCGATCTGGACGCCGTGCTGGACCTGCCGGTCGTCTACGCGGCCGCCCGCGACGGCCGGGCGAGCCTCAACCAGCCCGCCGACGGCGAGCTGCCCGACAGCGAGAACCTCGACCCGCTGTTCGACCTGCTGCTCGGGCACATGCCGCCACCCGCCGCCGACCCGGAGGCGCCGCTGCGCGCGCTCGTCACCAACCTCGACGCGTCGAGCTTCCTCGGCCGGATCGCGCTCGTCCGCGTCCACGCGGGCAAGCTGCGCAAGGGCCAGACCGTGGCCTGGCTGCGGGAGGACGGCTCCGCCCAGTCCGTACGCATCTCCGAGCTGCTCGTCACCGAGGCCCTCACCCGCGTGCCCGCACAGGAGGCCGCCGCGGGCGACATCGTGGCGATCGCCGGCATCCCGGACATCACCATCGGCGACACCCTGGCCGACCCGGAGCACCCCGAGCCGCTGCCGCGCATCACCGTCGACGAGCCGGCGATCTCGATGACGATCGGTGTCAACACCTCGCCGCTCGCCGGCCGCGGCGGTGGCGACAAGCTGACCGCCCGCCTGGTGAAGGCGCGGCTGGACGCCGAGCTCGTCGGTAACGTCAGCATCCGCGTGCTGCCCACCGAGCGTCCCGACACCTGGGAGGTCCAGGGCCGCGGTGAGCTCGCGCTGGCGATCCTCGTCGAGCAGATGCGCCGGGAGGGTTTCGAGCTCACGGTCGGCAAGCCGCAGGTGGTCACCCGCACCATCGACGGCAAGCTGCACGAGCCGTTCGAGCGGCTCTACATCGACTCGCCCGAGGAGCACCTCGGCGCGATCACCCAGCTGCTGGCCGCCCGCAAGGGCCGCATGGAGCAGATGGAGGGCGCGGGCAGCGGGCGGATCAAGCTCGAGTACGTGCTGCCCTCGCGGGGACTGATCGGCTTCCGCACCGACTTCCTCACCGAGACGCGCGGCACCGGCATCGCCAACCACATGTTCGAGGGCTGGTTCCCGTGGGCGGGCGAGATCCGCACGCGGCACTCCGGCTCGCTGGTCGCCGACCGGTCCGGCCCGGTCACCACCTACGCCATGCTGCAGCTCGCCGACCGCGGCGAGTTCTTCGTGGAGCCGGGCGCCGACGTCTACGAGGGCATGGTCGTCGGGGAAAACCCGCGGGCCGAGGACCTCGACATCAACATCACCAAGGAGAAGAAGCTCACCAACATGCGCTCGTCGACCGGCGACGAACTCGAGCGCCTCGCCCGGCCGCGCAAGCTCGGTCTGGAGGAGGCACTGGAGTTCTGCTCGGTGGACGAGTGCGTGGAGGTGACGCCGAAGTTCGTGCGCGTGCGGAAGGTGACGCTGGACGTCTCCCAGCGCGCCAAGGAGCGCTCGCGCGCGAAGTCTCGCGACCGCAACGCCTGATCCGGCCCGGGAACCACGGGCGGCGACGCTGCGTCAGCCCCGACAGCCGGGTATCCGATCCGGTATCGGGGCTTGACATCTCGTCTGGCACTCTCGTCTGCGACCAGGACGAGCCGATCCGACGAGCAGGAGGGGCAGCGGCGTGCGCACGACCGGTGGGAGAGCGCGGGTACGGCTGCTCGCGCTCGTGTTCGCGGTCGTGGCGACGGTGCTCGCGTCCTGCACCAACACACCGCCGCCGCCCGTGGTCAGCTCGCCCGTGGTGCGGACGTCGACGCCGCCCGCCGAGACGCCGTCGCAGATCTCGGTGAGCGTGGACGACATCGTCGGCGGGTACAACCCGCACCACCTCGCCGATCAGTCCACCGTGACCTCGGCGCTGGCGCAGATGCTGCTGCCGTCGGTGTTCCGTCCCGACGAGCAGGGTGAGCTGCAGCTCGACGAGAACCTCATGGTCTCCGCCGAGGTGACCGCGCACGACCCGTTCACGGTGTCCTACGAGATCCGGCCCGAGGCCGCGTGGTCGGACGGGGCGCCGATCGCCGTCGAGGACTTCGTCTACCTCGTCGACGCGATGAAGTCGCAGCCGGGCGTGGTCGACGCCGCCGGTTACCGGCTCATCTCCGGCATCCAGCCCGGCGCGGGCGGCAAACAGCTCGACGTCGTGTTCAGCGAACCCTATCCCGGCTGGCGCACGCTCTTCGACAATCTGCTGCCCGCGCACCTGCTCAAGGACGCCCCCGGCGGCTGGCAGGGCGCGCTGACCGACAGCTTCCCGGCCTACGGCGGCCCGTTCGCCATCAAGACGCTCGACAAGGAGCGCGGCGAGATCGTGCTCGAACGCAACGAGCGGTACTGGGAGAAGCCCGCCGCCGTCGACCGGATCGTGCTGCGCCGGGCCGACCAGCCGGGCATGGCGGCCGCCCTGCGCAGTGGTACCGACCAGCTCGCGCTCGCCCGCACCGACGCGACGGGCATGGAGCTGTTGTCCGGTCTCGGCGAGGACGTCGAGCTGCACACCGTCGCGCGGCCGTACGTGGCCACGACCCTGCTGCGACCGGTCGGCGTGCTCGCCGACGACCAGGTGCGCGCGGGGGTGGCCGCGCTGATCGACCGCGACCGGCTCATCGAGGAGGGCACCCGGGGCGGGCCGTCGGCCGGCTTCCGCGCGGGTGCGCACGTACTCCCGCCGTCCGATGAGGACTATGCGCCGACCATCCCGCGGTCCGGGTCCCCACGACAGCCCCAGCCCCGCAAGGCGGAACGGCTGCTCGCGGCGGCCGGGTACACGCGCGAGGCCGGCACCTGGACCCGCGACGGGCAGCCGCTGTCGGTCGTCGTCGCCTCGCCCGGTCAGCAGGAGCCGTACGCGAGCATGGCCGAGGAGCTCTCGCGACAGCTCATCGCGGCCGGCGTCGAGGTCACGACGGTGAACCCGCCCGCGCGGGAGCTGTTCACCAGCCTGCTGGTCCCCGGCCAGCCCGCCAATGGTGGCGTGGCCGTCGACATCGCGGTGGTGCCGCAGCCGGTGAGCCACGACCCGGCCTCCACACTCGCCTCGTCGTACGGCTGCGCGCCCGGCTGGGCGGAGCGGGCCCCCGGCGACGACACCGAGCCCGGTGACGGCCCCGGGCAGGCTGCCGCGAACACGGCCGCCTACTGCGACGAGGTGCTCCAGCCGGCCATCGACGGCGTCCTCACCGGTGAGCAGCCGCTGTCCGAGGGGCTGGCCACGACCGAGCCCGCGCTCTGGCAGAGCAACGTGGCTATCCCGCTGTTCCAGCCCGTCGACACGCTCGCCCTCACCCGCTCGGTCGCCGGCGTCAGCCCCGGGCCCCCGATGGCCGGGCCGTTCTCCTCGGCGGTCGACTGGACCCGCGCCACCCGGTGACGGATCGGTCGCGATCCGTCCGCGATCGGTGGGTCAATCGCCCACTTCGCCTCCTGCCGGGGCCGGTGAGCGGCTACATTGCTTGTCGTCATCGGTCGATCGGCCGGTCGGGATGTTTACCGAACGTAGTATCTGGATGTCCGGACGCAAGATGGAAGTCACCCTTTGGTCACGATCACACGGTAAGTGGTGACCGGCGGTGGTTTTCCTTCTTAGCGTTCCTCCGCAGTGCGCCAATCGAGTGGCTTGGCGTGTCATAAGCTCCGGTCCAATTCCGGAGGGGTGGGCCGCCTCGGTCCGGACAACCAGGGGCCCAGTGCTAGGAGGGCACACGTAAATGAGGAGATCCAAAGTAGTCTCCGCCTTGTCGCTGGCGGCCGCGTCCGCGCTTGTGCTGAGCGCCTGCGGCGGTGGTGACGGGGGAGACTCGGGCAGTGGCTCGACCACCGATGTCAAAAGCATGGCGGTGGGCAAGGCCCAGCAGGGTGACACCTTCAAGCTCGCCGATGTTCCGGAGAGCGAGCCGGTCACCGTCGCCGTCGACGAGGGCTACTCCGCGTACAACAACAACACCGCGGACGCCAACAGCTCGTACAACAACTACGTGCTCACGTCGGTCATCGCCGGTCCCACCGTGCTGGACGGCAACAACAAGGTCCTCCTCAACGGTGACGTGATGGAGTCCATCACCAACCCGTCGAAGGACCCCTTCGTCGTCGAGTGGAAGGTGAAGCCGGGCGTCAAGTGGTCCGACGGCGACGCCTGGGACTGCCGCGAGTTCTACCTCGCCTGGCTGGCCAGCAACGGCAAGACCGAGGGCTTCAACACCGCGTCCACGACGGGTTACGACCTCGTCGAGCAGGCCCAGTGCACCGACGATCGCACGTTCCGGGCTACCTTCAGCGAGCCCTACATCGACTACAAGGGCATGTTCGCCGACGTCCGGCTGATGCCCGCGCACATCGTCGAGAAGCAGACCGGGATCTCCGACATCCGCCAGGTGCAGCCGAACACCCCGCAGGCGAGCGAGGTCGCCAAGTTCTGGTCGGGCCAGTGGAAGGGCTTCAAGAAGGACCTGATGCCCGGCTCCGGTCCGTACAAGATCAAGTCGTTCGACCAGAACTCCGACACGGTCGTCCTCGACAAGAACCCGAACTGGATCGGCGCCAAGGGCGGTCCGAGCGAGGTCACGATCCGGGCCATTCCGGACACCAAGGCGATGGCCACCGCGCTGCAGAACGGTGAGATCGACGTCGCCGCCTCGACCCAGCCGGACGACACGGCGGCCAACACCCTGAAGAACCTCGAGTCGCAGGGCGTCACCTACGGCTCCGCGCCGCAGCTGACGTTCGAGCACCTCGACCTGAACTACAACCGCCTGTTCGCCGACGAGGCCGCCCGCAAGGCGTTCTTCCAGGTCGTCAACCGCGAGGAGATCGTCAACAAGCTCCTCAAGGGTGTCCAGCCGGACATCGCCCCGCTGAACAGCATCGTGTTTTTCAAGGGCGAGGAGGGCTACGAGGACCGCTACAGCGACAAGACCAACAAGGGTGCCCAGGCCACGATGCAGACCCTCGAGCAGGGTGGCTGGACCAAGGGCCCGGACGGCATCTACCAGAAGAACGGCCAGCGGTTCTCGGTCGCGATCTCGCACAACGAGAACGAGCGTCGTAGCCGCACGGTCGAGATCATCCAGTCGCAGGCCCGCAAGGCCGGCATCGAGATCAAGGACGACACCGACCCGAACTTCCTCAAGGGCCGGGTCGACAAGGGTGACTACGACATCGCCCTGTTCGGCTGGTCGTCGGCGCCGTTCAAGGCCGAGCAGAAGACCATCTACATCACCGGTGGCGGCCAGAACTGGCAGGGTCTGAGCGACCCGAAGATCGACCAGGCGTTCAACGCCGCGACCTCGGCCACGACCGAGGAGGAGGCGCGCAGGCACTACATCGAGGCGGACACGGCGCTGGCCAACCAGCACGCGACGCTGCCGCTGTTCGAGACCCCGTCGATGTGGGCCTTCCGCGGAATCGACCGGGTGTACATGCAGTCGTACAACGGTGCTCTGTGGAACGTCGGCGAGTGGGAGCGCACCGAGTAGCCAAGGTCGTTTTCCTCGCTGAACGAGTCATCGACTGACCGTCCCGACGTCGGGGGCGCAGACCACCGTCTGCGCCCCCGACGTCCGACGGAAGTAGCTGTTGTCGCCTTCCCGACCCCCACTATCGTGGCCGCGGGCAGTGGCGAATAATTCCGGGCTGAGCCCGGACTAGGAGCAAGTCGTTGAACCTGGTTGTCTATATCCTTCGCCGATTGGCGATCTCGATTCCGATCCTGCTGGTCGGAAGCTTCTTGGTGTTCGTGATGGTCGCGGCCGCGGGTGACCCCCTCGCCGAGATCAGAAACCAGCCGAACATCAACCCGGAGTCGGTCGCCGCGCTCGCGCACGAACTCGGCCTCGACAAGGGCATCGTCCCCCGCTACTTCGATTGGCTCGGTGGCTTTCTGACCGGGGACTGGGGCATCTCCATCGCCCAGGGCTCGGCGATGGAGGAAGTCTTCCCGAAGATCATGAGTGCGTTCTGGGTGACCATTCGCCTCGTGCTCGCCGCCGAGATCATCGCGCTGATCCTCGGTGTCGCCGTCGGCGTGCTCGCCGCGGTGAAGCAGTACTCGCCGGTCGACTACGTCGCGACCACGCTGGCGTTCCTGTTCTTCTCGATGCCGATCTTCTGCGTCGCGATCGTGCTGAAGACGTACGCCATCGACCTCAACGTCCTGATCAACGACTGGGGCTGGGACGAATGGCTCGGGAATCCGTTCCTGAAGACCACCAGTCCTGAGTCGCTCAGCGGCGACGGATTCGGCGACCTGGTCGTCAACTACATCGGTGCGTTCGCCCTGCCGACGCTGTCCATCATGTTCATCAGCTTCGCGGCGTACAGCCGATTCCAGCGTTCGTCGATGCTGGAGACGCTGAACATGGACTACGTCCGCACCGCGCAGGCCAAGGGCATCTCGCAGACGCGGGTGATCTTCCGCCACGCGTTCCGCAACGCCCTGATCCCGGTGACCACGTTGTTCTCCGTGAACTTCGTGACGGTGGTGACCGGCGCGATCATCACCGAGCGGGTCTTCAACTGGAACGGCATGGGCACGGTGCTCGTGGAGGCCGTCAACAAGAACGACCCGAACGTGATGATGGGCTGGATCGTGGTGATCTCCATTTCGGTGGTCGTCGCCAACCTCATCGCAGACCTGGTGTACGGCATTCTGGACCCGAGGATTCGCGTTGGCTGACATGAACTCGCTGGTGACCGGCGCACAGACCGGTGCCCAGCCTCCGATCCACGACGGCGAACTCGGCACCGAGGCGCTGCCGGAACCGCGCAGCCAGGGTTCGCTCGTACTCCGGAAGTTCCTGCGCCACAAGCTGGCGATGGTCAGCCTGGGCGTGCTCGTGCTGATCACGCTGGTCACCCTGATCATGCCGATGTTCTGGCCGCACGGGTACTGGGACGCCTCGTTCCCGTCCTATGAGGAACCGAGCGCGGAGTTCCCGCTCGGCACCACCCAGGTCGGCAAGGACATGGTGTCGCAGGTGTTGCGCGGCACCCAGTTCTCGTTGCTGATCGCGCTGACCGTGGCCGTGGTGGCGACGTTGATCGGTGTCGTGTTCGGTGCGCTCGCCGGGTACCTGCGTGGGTTCGTCGACTCGGCGATCTCGCGGCTGACCGACCTGTTCCTGATCATCCCGCAGATCGCCGCGGCGGCGATCCTGGTGAAGGTGTACAGCGGCAGCTGGTACATCGTCGCCATCGTGCTGGCGTTGTTCGCGTGGATGCCGATCGCGAGGATCACCCGCGCCGAGGCGATGTCGTTGTCGCAGCGGGAGTTCATCGAGGCGGCTCGGGCGTCGGGCGCCGGCACCGGCCGGATCGTGTTCAAGCACCTGGTGCCGAACATGGTCGGCACGATCACGGTGAACGCCACGCTCGCGGTGGCACAGGCCGTGCTGGCGGAGGCGGCGCTGTCGTTCATCGGTCTCGGTGTGCAGTCGCCGGACACCTCGCTGGGCCGTGTCATCTCCGAGAACTACGCCCAGATGCAGGGCCGGCCGTGGCTGTTCTTCGGACCGTTCATCGTGCTGGTGCTCATCTCGCTGTGCATCAACTTCATCGGTGACGGGCTGCGCGACGCCTTCGATCCGCGCCAGCGTCGCGTCAAGGCGTAGCACCGGACACCTCGGACTCGCGACGGACGGGCCACTCGCCGGCCGGCGAGTGGCCCGTTTCGTGTTCGTGGCCGCCGATACGAAACGGCCCTGCCCGAGCTCGGGCAGGGCCGTTGTCCGGTCTGTCGCGCTCCTAGTCGCCGACGGGGGCGAGCCTTCCGGCCTCCCAGGCCTCGCGGCGTTCCCGCTGGCGCGCCGGATCGGCCACGGGAGCCGCCGAGAGCAGCCGCTTCGTGTAGTCGTGCTGCGGCGAGTGCAGCACCTGGTCGCGGGTGCCGACCTCGACCAGCTTGCCCTTCTGCATCACGGCGACGCGGTCGGCCAGCAGGTCGACGACCGCGAGGTCGTGGCTGATGAACAAGCACGCGAACCGCAGGTGCTGCTGCAGGTCGAGGAACAGGTCGAGCACCTTGGCCTGCACCGAGACGTCGAGGGCCGACGTGGGCTCGTCCGCGATGAGCAGCTTCGGGTCGAGCGCCAGTGCCCGGGCGATCGCGACACGCTGCCGCTGGCCGCCGGACAGCTCGTGCGGATACCGGTTGCGGTAGTGCCCGGACAGCTGCACCTTGTCGAGCAGGCTGGTGACGCGGGCGGTCAGCTCCTTGCCCGCCAGGACCTTGTGCAGCACCAGCGGCTCCGCGATCGACTCGCCGATCGTCATCTTCGGGTCCAGCGTGGACGCCGGGTCCTGGAACACGATCGAGAAGTACCTGCGCAACGGGCGCAGTTCCTTGTTGGACAGCTTGGTGATGTCGCGGCCCGCCACCGAGACGACGCCGGAGGTCGGCTTGAGCAGCCGGATCGCGCAGCGGCCGACGGTGGACTTGCCGGAACCGGATTCGCCGACCAGGCCGAGGATCTCGCCGCGGTCGATGTGCAACGAGACGTTGTCCACGGCGCGGATCTTCTGCTGCCGGGAGCGGCCGGGGAACTCGAGCACGAGGTCCTTGATCTCCAGCGCGGGCGCGCCCTCCTCGACCTGGCCCTGCAGCTCGGCCTCGGCGATCTTCAGCCGCTCCTCGACCGCGGCGTCCTCGGTGTGCGCCGACGCGGTGGCCGGTCCGTCCTCCAGCAGCCGCCTGCCCTCGGGGCGCTGGCCCAGCACCGGGACGGCGGCCAGCAGGCGCTTGGTGTAGTCCTCCCGCGGGTTGCGGAACAGCTCCTCGACCGGAGCCTGCTCGACGATCTCGCCGTTGTACATCACCACGACCCGGTCGGCGAGGTCGGCGACCACGCCCATGTCGTGCGTGATGAGCACGATCGCCGTGTTCAGCGTGTCCCGCAGTTTGCGCAGCAGGCCCAGGATCTCCGCCTGCACCGTGACGTCGAGAGCGGTGGTCGGCTCGTCCGCGATGATGATCTTCGGGTCGCACGCGATGGCCATGGCGATGACGACGCGCTGGCGCAAGCCCCCGGAAAGCTGGTGCGGGTATTGCTTGAACCGCACCTTCGGCTCCGGCACGCCCACCATCTCGAGAAGCTCGATCGCGCGGGCGTCGGCCGCGCTCTTGGCGAGGTCCTGGTGCGCGCGCAGCGACTCGCGGAGCTGCCAGCCGACGGTGTACATCGGATTCAGCGCCGTCATCGGCTCCTGGAAGATCATCGCCACGTCGTTGCCGCGATACTTGCGCAGCTGCTTGGCCGGCATGCCGCCGAGGTCGACACCGTCGACCTTGCGCAGGCCGCTGATCTTCGAGGTCTTCGGAAGCAGGCCCGGCACGGACATCGACGTGACCGACTTGCCCGATCCCGACTCGCCGACGATCGCGAGGATCTCGCCCGGCGCGACGTCGAACCCGATGCCCTTGACGGCCTCGACCACGCCGTCCTCGGTGGAGAACGAGATGAAGAGATCCGAAATGGACAGGACGGGTTCGGCCGTGCCCGACGGGTACGGCGATGTTGCTTCAGTGCTCACCAGAAGCCCTTCGTGGGGGGTACGGGTGCCACGGTGTGTGGTCGTGGACGTTGGCGCGAGAATAGTCGAGACGCGCGCGCGTGTGGACCTGACTAACGAACTAATCTTAAGCCGTGATCTCGGATGATGGGCGCAGGGTGCTGCTGGTGCACGCGCATCCGGACGACGAGAGCATCACCACCGGCGGCACCATCGCGCGGTATGCGGCCGAAGGGGCACACGTGACCGTTGTGACGTGCACCCTGGGTGAGGAGGGTGAGATCATCCCGCCCGGCCTCCAGCAGCTCGGCGCGTGGGCAAGTGACCAACTGGGTGGCTACCGGGCCGGGGAGCTGGCCGCGGCCGGCGCCGCGCTCGGCTGGACGGAACACCGCTACCTCGGCGGCATCGGCCGGTGGCGCGACTCCGGCATGGCGGGCACGCCCTCGGCCGAGCATCCGCGCGCGTTCGTCGGCGGTTCGGTGCGGGAGCAGGCACGCCAGCTGCTCGACATCCTGGACGAGCTCCGGCCCCAGGTGGTCGTGACCTACGACTCCTTCGGCGGCTACGGGCACCCCGACCACATCCGGGCCCACGAGATCACGATGGAGGCAGCGGCCCGCGCGGAGTCGGTGCGCCGGGTGTTCCACACGGTGTCCTCCGCGACGGCGACCGCCCGCGGCCTCGCCGAGCTCCGCGAGGCCGGCGACGACGTGCCGTTCCGCATCCCGCACGATGGCGAGCTGCCCACGACGCCCGACGAGAAGATCAGCACGGTCGTCGACATCGGTGCTCAGCTGGACCGCAAGTTCGCCGCGCTCGCCGCCCACGAGACGCAGATCAGCGTGGCCGAGAACTGCTTCGCGCTGTCCAACGGCATCGCCCAGCCGGTACCGCCCGCCGAGTACTTCGTGCTCGCCTCCGGGCCCGCCGAGGGCGCAGGCACCGACCTGTTCGGAGGACTCGTTCCGTGACGCGCACACCGGCCGCCGACCTGGTCCTCCTTGCCGTGCTCGCCGTCGACGCGGTGCTGCTGGCGGCGCTGGAGCTGTTCTACCTGCCGCTGCGCCTCGACGGCCTCATCCTGCCGCGCGTCGGCGACGTCGCCTTGCCCGTGTCGGTGCTGGTCGCGATGGTGACGACCCCGCTGCTGGTGTCGGCCGCCGCGCGGCTGGGCAACCGGAGGCTTGGATTCGTGCCGCTGGCGGCCTGGCTGCTGACGCTGCTCGTGGTCGGAGTGACCGGCCCTGGGGGCGACACGGTGCTGCTGGCCGACTGGCGGACGTTGCTGTTGCTGGCGGGTGGAACGTTGCCGGGTGCGCTCGCGGTGGGCGGCACCCTGGGCCGGGCCACCCGGCTGGCGCGGGAAGCCCAGCTGAGCCGGAGGAGGTAGCCGATGGCGGAGGCCATCACCGATCGGCAGGTCGTCGCCGTCCTGCGACCGTTCGTGCGGGCCACCGCGCCGCTCGTGGACGCGCTGCGGGAAGCGGATCCGTTCGGAGTGGTCGCCGGAGAGCGCGAGCGGGCCGTCATCACCGAGCCGAAGCTGCGGGACCGGCTCCTGACCAGGCTGCAGGCGGTGAAGGTGCCCGGGACGCGGGCGTGGGCGGCGATGGACGTCGGCGACCGCACGAACTGGTGGATCAACCGGGTCGGCCGGTTCACCTCCCTGGTCACGGCCGTGCCTGGGCTCGGTGGTGCGCTCGCCGACCGGCTGCCGGTGCAGGACACGCTCGGCGCGGCGAGCCAGGGGCTGCTGCTGTGCGCCATCGCGGGAGAACGCGGGTGCACCGACGTGGGCGAGCGGGTGCGTCTGGTCGCGTGGGTGCTGTTCGAACGCGATATCGACCGCGAGCTCGCGTGCGGCACGCAGGCCGACCGCGCCGCCGAGGACGCCGAGACCGAGAAGCTCACCGAGGAGCTCGACGCCGCGTCGCGCAAGCACGGCAGGGCCGGCCTGAAGGTGGTCGCCCGCACGTTGTGGCGGCTGGGCCGTTCGCTGCTGGCCGTCACCGACGAGCTCGAGAAGCGCCCGCACGGCCGGTTCTACCACCGCGCGGTCGGCATGCTCCCGGTCGTCGGCATGGCAGGCGACTACCTCGGCGAGCGCTCCGCGCTCAAGCGGGTGGCGCGGCGTGCCGAGCAGTGGTTCGAGGCTCAGTAGCGCCAGAACATGAACGACATCTGGCCGAGCTGCGAGTAGCCGACGTCGCCGCCGACGGTGCCGAAGATGGTGTCGGCGAGGTCCCACAGCACCTGGGCGAAGCCCGGCACCGCCAGGATCAGGGCGAACAGCACCAGCGGCGCCCACGGACGCGCCTTCGCGCCGAACTCGCGTGCCTGCGGCGAGAGGTACGGCTCGATCGCGCCGTATCCGTCGAGGCCGGGCACCGGCAGGATGTTGATGACGAACGCCAGGATCTGCAGCGACGCGAGATACGACAGGCCGACGGCGAGTCCGTCGGGCAGGTCGAGGAACGCGACCGCCACCGTCAGCACGACGCCGAGCGCGAGGTTGGTGAGCGGTCCCGCCAGCGACACCCACGACGACACCGAGCGCGACCGCAGCGCCCACTGGTTGATCCACACCGCGCCGCCGGGCAGCGGGATGCCACCGATCGCGAGGATGATCAGCGGCAGCACGATCGAGAGCACCGGGTCGGTGTAGCGGCGGATGTCCATCGACAGGTAGCCCTTGTGCGCCACCTCGTGGTCACCGCCCCGGTAGGCCACGAAGGCGTGCCCGAACTCGTGCAACGTGAGCGAGAGCGCCCAGCCGCCGAGCACGAGCACCACGATGCCCAGCGTTCCGAGTGCGTCCCGGCCGGTGAGTGACTCCGACCACGGCGTCACGAGGGCGGTGAGTACGCCGCCGGCGACCGTGACGAGCAGGATGACGTAGAAGATCAGGCTGGGGCGGACCACGGAACGTTGCACGCCCCCATCCTGTCGCATGCGTCGTGACGCGTGTGTCGGGTCCGGCGTGATCCTGGTGATGTTTCCTCGGCGTGTCCGCTTGCGCCCGGAGGCCGAAGTATCCCCCAACCTTGCTACTCCGCTTGACCTCGCCGGACTACACAGGTGTAATCACATTGATGTCATTCGCTGTCGTTAAGGGGGGCAGCGTCTGGCACGGGACACCGCCAGCCTGGGAGTGCGTGAGAGCGAGGAGGCGGACGTGCGGTTGGACATTAGTGGAAGGGAACGGGGGCACGCCATGGATTGGGCGGGACACCCGGAAGACGAACTGGGTGTTCTCACTGATCTGCTGGACGTCACCGACGAGCAGGACTGGCAGGAACGCGCACTGTGCGCGCAGACGGATCCCGAGGCGTTCTTCCCGGAGAAGGGTGGCTCCACCCGGGAGGCCAAGCGGATCTGTCAAGGCTGTGAGGTCAAGAACGACTGCCTGGAGTACGCGCTCGCCCATGACGAGCGGTTCGGCATCTGGGGTGGTCTCTCGGAGCGGGAGCGGCGCAAGCTCAAGAAGCGCGCTGTCTGACGGGGCGGTTCGGGGCACGTCGTAGGGTGAGCGCACCCGACACCCGCGCTTGCGTGACACACGGAGTGGTACTTGCCCCGGACGCCCATGCCGCCGTCGGTGCACTCCGCACCGATCCTCGCGATTCTGGTGTGCCACAACGGTGAGGACTGGCTGCCCCTGACGCTCTCGGCGTTGCGGCGCAGCACGGTCCGTCCCCGGCACGTGCTCGCCGTGGACACCGGCTCGACGGATCGCACGCCCGAGTTGCTCGACGAGGCGGCGCGTGCGGAGGGCACGCCGGCCCAACGGGTGCTCGACGGCGTCGTGACACTGCCCGCGGACACCGGGTACGCCGCGGCCGTGCGGCACGCCGTCGCCCACGCCGTCGAGCGCTGGGGCGAGCCCGGTGAGTGGATCTGGCTGCTGCACGACGACAGCGCGCCCGAACCGGACTGCCTCGACACTCTGCTGCGCGCCGCCGACACGTCGCCGTCGGCGGCCGTGCTCGGCCCGCTCGCGGTGGACTGGACCGATCCCCGGCTCGTCGTCGAGGCAGGACTGTCCACCGACGCCTCCGGACACCGGCAGGCCTCCGTGCCGGGCAGGCTCGGTGACCAGGACTCGCCCGAGCAGAGCACCGAGGTGCTCGCGATGCCCAGCGCGGGGTCGCTCATCCGCATGCGGACGTGGGAGTCGCTGGGTGGTTTCGACCCGGACATCCCGCTGCTGCGGGAGGACATCGACTTCGGCTGGCGCGTGAACCTGGCGGGCGAGTTCGTGCTGTGCGTTCCGCGGGCACGCCTGCGGCACGTGCGCGCGACCGGCACCGGACAGCGGACGGCAGGCGCGCTGCCCGCGGAGCTGGGTTCGGTGGCCGCGGCCGACCGTGTCCACGGGCTGCGCACGTTCCTGCTGAACTGCTCGGCGTTGGCGTTCGTGCTCGGCGTGCCGCGGCTCGCGTGGTTGTGCCTGCTGCGTGCGGTCGGGTTCGCGATGCTGCGCAACGGGACCCGCGCGCGGGCCGAGCTCGCCGCCGTCGGTCACCTGCTCGGTGGTCTGCCGGACCTGCGTGCCGCCCGGTCGGGCCGCGCGCACGGGTCGGTGCCGGGGCTGTTCACGAGTCGCTTCGCCAGGCTGCGCAACGCCGTGCGCGGCGGGGTCGAGCACCTCGTGCGCAGGCGGGTCGCCACCGAGGCCGCACTCGGCCGGTTGCCCGAGACCCCGGCCGACGAGGAGTCGGCGTGGATCCCGCCGGAGGTGCGGTACGCGCGTCCGGTGCCAGTAGGCCCGGACGCGTTGCCGGCCGGCGCGCGGCGCGCGTTGCGGGCGCGGTCGACCGGCCTGCGCAAGCCAGGCGCGGTGATGGCGGTGCCGGTGCCCGAACAGTCCGAAACGGACACCACCGGGGACGGCGCGGGACCGCCCGCACGACCGTCGCCGGGCGTCACCGCCGAGCCCGGACTGGTCTTCGTGGAGCTCGACCGGCGGCGGATCCTCGCCGCGACGGTGTTCGCTCCGCCCGTCCTGCTGGCAGTGGTCCTGACCGCCCTCGGCCTCGTGCTGAACGGCACGCGGCTCGGTTGGGACCTCGCGGGCGGTGCGCTGCTACCGGTGGGCGACCTGGCGCAGGTCTGGTCCACCTACCTCGACGCCTGGCACGCCGTCGCGGGCGGTACGGCGAGTGCCGCGCCCACGGGCATGGCGGTGCTCGGGCTGCTGGGAGCGCCGCTGGCCCCGTGGGGCGGGCCTGCCGCGCTGGTGGCCGTGCTGCTGATCGGCGACCTGCCGCTGTCGGCCCTGGTCGCCTATGCCGCCACCCGGCGGTTGCGCGTGGACCGCCGGGTCCGTGCGGGCGCCGCGGCCGCGTACGCGCTCCTGCCCGCCGCGACGGACTCGGTCGCGCACGGCCGGGTGGACGTGGTGGTGGTGCACATCCTGCTGCCCGCTCTCGTGGCCGGGATCGTCTCGGTGCTGACGCGCGCCGACGTCCGCTGGCTCAGCACGAGCGCGTTGTGCGCGCTGACCCTCGCCGTGGTGAGCGCCTTCTCCCCGCTGACGTACGGGCTGGCGCTCGCCGGTCTGCTGATCGGGTTCGTGGTGCTGCCGCCGCCGGGCCGCCGCCCGGGCCGCGGGATCCCCGCCGTGGCGCTCGTCGTGCTGCTGCCGCTGGTGCTCCTGCTGCCGTGGCTGCCGACCGTGTTCGCCCACCCCGCGCTGCTCCTGCACGGCATCACCGGCCCCGCCGACCCCGTCTCGGCCACCGGTGTC
This sequence comes from Prauserella oleivorans, assembly GCF_042685745.1. NCBI lineage: Bacteria > Bacillati > Actinomycetota > Actinomycetes > Pseudonocardiales > Pseudonocardiaceae > Prauserella > Prauserella oleivorans. Next base: position 2,228,985 of record NZ_JBHUNT010000001.1, read on the forward strand.
CTCGGTCTGCACCCCGGAGCCTCCGATGCGCTGCCGATCGGGCTGGCGCTCGTGGTGGCGGCGATCGTGGCGGTGATCGCCCGGCCGACGACGCGGCTCGTGCCCGGAGCAGCGCTGGTGCTGCTCGGTGCTGCCGGAGTCGCGGTGACCCAGGTGGTCAGGCTCGAACCGGTGACCGGCGGTGACCCGGCTCCCGGCTACGCGGGCGTGCCGCTGCTGGTCGCCGGTGCCGGGCTGGTCGTCATGGTGCTCGGGGCCTCGGTGCCCGGGGTGAGGACGGCGACGCGACCGCTCGTCACGGCCGGCGCGGTCGGCGGCGTCGTCGTGGTGGTCGCGCTCGCCGCGGGCGGTCTCGTCGACGGCCGCGACGGTCCGCTGCGGGCAGGCGGCGGCACCCGGCTGGCCTCGTCACCGGCGGAGGAACTCGCCGCCACCGGCCGCGGTGTGCTCGTGCTCGGCGCGGACGGCGAACCCGACCGGCTGGTGAGCGGACGGTCGCCGAGGTTCGGCGACGACGCGCTCGCCGCCGTCGCCGGAACACCGGAACGGCTCGCGGGGTGGCACCGCGACCTGCTCGACGGCTCGCGGGAGGCGCTGACCTCGGCCGCGGCGGCGGGCGCGCTGTTCGTCGTGCTGCCGCCCGGCGAGTCGGGCGACGAGCTGCGGCGCAACGCGGGCGACCTGGTCCGCGACACCCCGCCGACCAGCGACGGCCGGACGGTCCTGCGGCTCGCGCCCACGTCCGGGCAGGTCACGCTCGTCTCGCCGGAGCAGGCGCGGCGGGCCGTCAGCGGCAGCGCCCCCAGTGACGAGCTCATGAGCGGCTCGGCGATCGCCGCCGTCGACGCCCGGCTGCCTGAGGTCCGGGTGCGGGTCTCCGACGGCCCGGACGGGAGGCTGCTCGTGCTCGCTGCCGAGCACGAGCCGGGCTGGCGGGCGAGGGTCGACGGCAGGCAGGTGCCGATCGTGCCCGCGTGGGGTCATCAGGTGGCGGTCTCGGTGCCGCCCCGCCAGTCGGAGGTCACCGTCGAGTACTCGTCGGCCACGCACAACGTGCTGCTGCTGGTGCAGGTGGCCGCGCTGCTGTTCACGGTCCTCACCGCCATCCCCGGGCGGCGGCCGGAGGGCGGCGTCACTCGCCGTCGATGATGTCGGGCTCCACGCCCAGGTAGGCCGCGATCTGCTCGACGAGCACGTCGTGCACCAGGTCGGCCAGCTCGCCGGGGTCCTTCGCCCTGGCCTCCAGCGGACGCCGGTAGAGCACGATGCGCGCGCGGGTCGGCAGGCCCGCGCGGTCCACGCCCGCCGGCACCAGCCGGGACAGCGGCACCGCGCCGTCGTGCAGCACGCCGTCGTCCTGCGCGGGCGGCACGGACGAGCCGTCCGCGGGCACGTCCGGAACGTCGTCGACGGCCACGTCCAGCTTGGTCAGCTCGGTGCGCCACCGGGCCTCGATGGGCTCCAGCGCGTCGAGCACGAGGGCGTCGAACTTCTCGGCGCGGCTGGCCGCGGCGGGCAGGCTCGCGGGATACAGCGGCCCGCGCAGCCCCCGCCCGTGCCGGTCACGCCGGATGCGCTTCCGGTGTCGTGAGCTTCGAGCCATCGCCACGTGGGGAAGGGTACGCGGTCCGGTGACGAGCACACCGGTGTGTCATCGCCCGCCACCGACTGCCGACCGGCTATCGTGATCAACCGTGCGGAGCGTACGGAAGTGTTCGCGGACGGGCTGCCTCGAGCCCGCGGTCGCCACGCTGACCTACGCCTACAGCGACTCCACCGCAGTGGTGGGACCTCTCGCGACGGCGTCGGAGCCCCATTCCTACGACCTCTGCGAAGCGCACGCCATGAGGCTGACGGCGCCCCGCGGCTGGGAGGTCGTCCGGCACGAGGGGGAGTTCTCGGCGCCCGAGCCCTCCAGTGACGAGCTGACGGCGCTGGCCGAGGCGGTGCGCGAAGCGGGCCGCACCGACCCGCCCCCACCCCCGCAACACACCGAGCCGACCTCCGGCAGGCGCGGGCACCTGCGGGTCCTTCCCGGGCGCTCGTAAGCCGCGCCACCCCGACGGCGGACGGTGCCACTGCCGGCACGCCGCGTCACGTCGCGCGGGACGGACGGGCGGTGCTCGGGTGACGGTCGGGCAGGTGGGTAGGCTTCTCGCGAGTACCGAGGCTCGGGGAAGCCACCATCGGACGATCGGGGAGAAGGCGTGTCAGACCTGTCGGCCATCGTGAAGGCCTACGACATCCGTGGCGTCGTCGGCGAGCAGCTGGACGCCGGGCTGGTCAAGGACTTCGGAGCGGCGTTCGCCCTGCTCATCAAGCCGGACTCGCCGTCGGTGGTGGTCGGCCACGACATGCGGGAGTCCTCGCCGTCGCTGGCCGCCGCGTTCGCCGAGGGCGTGACGTCCCAGGGCCTCGACATCGTCTCGATCGGCCTGGCGAGCACCGACGAGCTGTACTTCGCGTCGGGCAAGCTCGACATGCCGGGCGCGATGTTCACCGCCAGCCACAACCCCGCCAAGTACAACGGCATCAAGCTCTGCCGGGCGGGCGCGGCACCCGTCGGCCAGGACAGCGGCCTCGCCGAGATCCGGGACACGGTCGAGCAGGGCGTGCCGGCGTTCGCGGGGCAGCCCGGCACGGTGACCGAGCGCGACGTGCTCTCCGACTACGCCGAGTACCTGCACTCGCTCGTGGACCTCTCCGGCATCCGGCGGCTGAAGGTGGTCGTCGACGCGGGCAACGGCATGGGCGGCTACACGGTGCCGAAGGTGTTCGAGGGTGTCCCGGTGGACATCGTGCCGATGTACTTCGAGCTGGACGGCACGTTCCCCAACCACGAGGCCAACCCGCTCGACCCGAAGAACCTGGTGGACCTGCAGGCCAAGGTGCGGGAGGTGGGCGCCGACATCGGCCTCGCCTTCGACGGCGACGCCGACAGGTGCTTCGTCGTGGACGAGCACGGTGACCCCGTGTCACCGAGCGCCGTGACCGCGCTGGTGGCCGTACGCGAGCTGGCCAAGGAGCCGGGCGCCACGATCATCCACAACCTCATCACGTCGAAGGCGGTGCCGGAGATCGTCGCCGAGCACGGTGGCCACGCCATGCGCACGCGGGTGGGTCACTCGTTCATCAAGGCGAGGATGGCCGAGACCGGCGCCATCTTCGGCGGCGAGCACTCCGCGCACTACTACTTCCGCGACTTCTGGCGGGCCGACACCGGGATGCTCGCGGCCCTGCACGTGCTGGCGGCGCTGGGCGAGCAGGACGGCCCGCTGTCCGAGCTGACCAGGAAGTACTCCCGCTACGCGGCCTCGGGGGAGATCAACTCCACCGTCGACGACCAGGCGGGGCGCCTGGAGGCGGTCAAGGCGGCGTTCCGGGAGCGCAGCGGCGTCACCATCGACGAGCTCGACGGGCTCACCGTCGACTTCGGCGACCGCTGGTTCAACCTCCGCGCGTCCAACACCGAGCCGCTGCTCCGCCTCAACGTCGAAGCGCCCGACGAGGCGGGCGTGAAGGCACTGACCGACGAAGTTCTGGCGATCGTTCGCGCCTAGCGTGGTAAATAGGAAAAATGGCCGTCACCCTTGATGCGCAGCTGCTCGACATCCTCGCGTGCCCGTCGCCGGACCACGCGCCGCTGAGGCCCGGCACCCCGGAGGACCCGGCCGCCGACGCGCTCACCTGCACGGCCTGCGGACGTGTGTTCCCCGTCCGCGACGGCATCCCGGTGCTCCTGCTGGACGAGGCGACCCCGCCGACCCGCCCTGAGCCGGACTCACCCGACGAAGCCAGTTCCGATGGTGCTTGACGACACGATCCTCGACGATCCCGCGCGGCTGACCGAAGCCGACGGGTCCGGCCTTCTGCGTGCCACCGCGATGGCGGGTGCGCAGGTGCGCTCGACCATCGAGGCCGCCGCGGAGCTGGAGCTGTCCGACCGGCTCGACATCGGCCGCCCGCGGTCGCTGGTGCTGATCGTGCGGCCCGGCGTCAGCCACAGCGTGACGAAGCTGCTGACGGCGTTGCTGGCGCCGTCGTGCCCGGTTCCCGTCGTGGTCAGCGACGTCGTGCCGTCGTGGGTCGGGGCGCTGGACGTCGTGCTGGCACACACCGACGATCCGTACGACCGGGAGCTGGCAGCCTCGCTCGAGCGCGCCGCCCGCTACGGCGCCACGGTGGTGCTCTCGGCACCGCCGGACGGTCCGGTCGCCTCGTCGATCGCCGGCCGCGGGCTGTTGCTGGCTCCGCGGGTGCTGGTGCCGCCCGAGCTGGCGTTTCCCAGAGCGCTCGCGGCGGGGCTGCTCACTGCGAACACGCTTGGCCTGCTCGTCGCCGACGTCGAGGGGCTCGCCGACCGGCTCGACAGCGAGGCCGAACGTTGCCACCTCGGGCACGAGTCGTTCGTCAACCCGGCCAAGGCGCTGGCGCTGCGCATCGCCGACCACACGCCGCTGCTCTGGGGACTCGACCACGTGGGCGTGGCCGTGGGTCACCACGCGGGGTACGCGCTGGGCGCGCACGCCGCGATCGTCGCGGACGTGGCCGAGTACCGGCAGGCGCTCGCCCGCCCGGCGCTGCACCGCGTGGCCGGGCAAAGTGGCGACGAGCGCAACATCTTCGCTGATCCGGACGACTCAGAGACTGAAGCCCCGCCACCGCGGGTGTTCCTGCTCGCCGTACGCACCGGACCGGCCGCGGACGGCGCGCGGTACCGAGCCAACGAGATGTTGCCGTCAGCCGATGTGCTGGCCCCTGCCGAGGAGATCGAGGCCGACGACGCCGGTTGTGCCGCCGCGCTCGCGTTGCGGTTCGAGCTGGCGGCGGTCTACCTGGGCCTGGCGGCAGGCACCATTGGGGGAACCGGCCGGTACACGCCGGTGCCTGCGTGACGCCGACGATGAGAACGGCCGGATTCGACGCGGCCGGCGAGGAGTGGAGTTGACCGTGGAACTGCTGCGCAACGCCGTACGGCCATATGCGTGGGGGTCCCGAACCACGATCCCGGAACTGCTGGGGCGCCCGGTTCCCTCGCCGCATCCGGAAGCCGAACTCTGGATGGGGGCGCATCCCGGCGATCCGTCACACGTGGTGCGCCCGGACGGCAGTGAACAGAGCCTGCTGGAGGTCGTCGACGCCGACCCGGTGGGCCAGCTCGGGTCGCGGTGCGCCGACCGCTGGGGTGGCCGGCTGCCGTTCCTGTTGAAAATCCTGGCGGCCGAGGAGCCACTGTCGATGCAGGCGCACCCGTCGGCGGAGCAGGCCGCGGAGGGCTACGCCCGCGAAGAGGCGGCGGGCATCCCGCGGGACGCGGCCAACCGCAACTATCCGGACCCCACCGCGAAGCCCGAGCTGGTGTGCGCGCTCACCGAGTTCCACGCCCTCGCCGGGTTCCGCGACCCGCACCGCACGCTGAAGCTGCTGCGGGCCATCGACACGCCGGGGCTCACCAAGTACACCGAGCTGCTGGCCGCCCAGCCCGGTCCGGACGGGCTGCGCGCGCTGTTCACCACGTGGATCACGCTCCCGCAGTCGGCGCTCGACGAGCTGCTGCCGGAGGTGCTCGACGCCTGCGTGCGGCACGTCAAGGACAAGGGCGAGTTCGACACCGAGTGCCGCACGGTGCTGGGCCTCGGTGAGGCCCATCCGCGGGACGCGGGCGTGCTCGCGGCGCTGCTGCTCAACCGGCTGACCCTGCACGCGGGCGAGGCGATCTACCTGCCCGCGGGCAACCTGCACCTGTACCTGCACGGCACCGCCGTGGAGATCCTCGCCAACTCGGACAACATCCTCCGCTGTGGGCTCACGCCGAAGCACGTGGACGTTCCCGAGCTGCTGCGCGTGGTCGACTTCGCGTGCGGCGACATGCCGGTGCTGCGGGGCGAGCCCCTCGGCCGGATGGCCGTCTACCGCACCGAGACGCCCGAGTTCGAGCTCTCCCGGGTCGAATGGCCCGCCGAAGACCGCGGCGAGGTGGAGATCATGGGCATCGGCCCCGAGATCCTCCTGTGTACCGCAGGCGAGCTGCTGCTCGACTGCGACGACGGCACCAAGATCGAGCTGCGGCGTGGCGAGTCCGTCTGGCTGCCCGCCTCGGACCCCGCCGTGCGGGTTCGCCCGGTCGGGCTCGAGGCCGCGCAGCTGTTCCGGGCGACCGCGGGTACCTGCCTGAACTGACCGCCCGGGCCGTGACACGGCGTGACCCGCGGCACTCTAAGCTGCACGCGGTCACGAAGCCGAGTCCAGGGAGTCAAGGGTGGCAGCAAGCGGCGGTACGAAAGCGATTCTCGCGGCGCTCGGCGCGAACGCGGGAATCGCCGTCGCCAAGTTCGTCGGCTTTCTCATCACCGGGTCGTCGTCGATGCTCGCCGAGTCGGTGCACTCGGTCGCGGACACGTCCAACCAGGGCCTGTTGCTGCTCGGCCAGAAGACGGCTCAGCGCAAGGCCACGAAGGAGCACCCGTTCGGCTACGGGCGCGACCGCTACTTCTACTCGTTCATCGTCGCCCTCATCCTGTTCACCCTCGGCGCGGTGTTCGCGATCTACGAGGGCATCCACAAGATCCAGCACCCCGAGGAGCTGACCTCGCCCTTGGTGGCGGTGGTGATCCTCGTGGTCGCGATCGCGCTGGAGACCTACAGCTTCGGTACCGCCATCACGGAGTCGAAGAAGGTCAAGGGTCGCAAGACGTGGTGGGCCTTCATCCGCCAGTCCAAGAGCCCGGAGCTGCCGGTGGTGCTGCTCGAGGACGCGGGCGCGCTGTTCGGCCTCATCTTCGCGCTGATCGGTGTCGGGCTCGCCGTGCTGACCGGCGACCCGGTGTGGGACGGCGTGGGCACGATCATGATCGGTGTCCTGCTCGGCGTCATCGCGATCACGCTCATCATCGAGATGAAGAGCCTGCTGATCGGTGAGGGCTCCGGCGAGGAGGAGCTGAAGACGATCGTCGGCCAGCTCACGATGGGCGACATCGAGCGCGTCATCCACATCCGCACGCAGTACATCGGGCCGGAGGAGCTGCTGGTGGCGGCCAAGCTCGCCATGCGGCGGGGGATGCCGATCGACGAGGTCGCGCGCGCCATCGACGAGGCCGAACGCAGGGTGCGGGAAAGCGTGCCGACGGCCCGCTTGATCTACCTCGAGCCGGATCTGGACCGCACGCGCGTCTGAGAAGGGCACCACACCCTGCCGCGGCACGAACGGCAGGCTATGGTTGCCGACCGGTTCTGTTAACCGGGTGCGTCGAGGAGGGCATCGTGGCCGGTACCGGTATCTGGCGGACGAAATCCGTCGAACGATCGATCGCGGACACCGACGAGCCGGATACGCGGCTGCGCCGGAATCTGAGCGCGTGGGATCTGACCGTCTTCGGCGTCACCGTGATGGTCGGTGCCGGCATCTTCACGCTGACCGCGCGCACGGCCGGTGACCTGGCCGGGCCGTCCGTGTCGGTGGCGTTCGTGCTCGCCGGTGTGGCGTGTGCGCTCGCGGCGCTGTGCTACGCGGAGTTCGCCTCGACCGTGCCCGTCGCGGGGAGCGCGTACACGTTCTCCTACGCCACGTTCGGCGAGTTCATCGCGTGGATCATCGGCTGGGACCTCGTCCTGGAGTTCTCCGTGGCCGCGGCGGCGGTCGCGAAGGGCTGGTCGGTGTATCTGGAAGAGCTGCTGGTGTCGGTGTTCGGTGAGAGCGTCGCCACGACGCTCGACCTGGGCGGCGTCAGCTTCGACTGGGGTTCGTTGCTGCTGGTGGTCGTGCTGGCAGTGCTGCTCACCCTGGGCACCAAGCTCTCCGCGCGCGTCAGCATCGTGATCACGACGATCAAGGTGCTGATCATCCTGTTCGTCATCGTGCTGGGCATCGCCTACATCAACCCGGACAACTACACGCCGTTCGTGCCGCCTGCCGCCGAGGGCGAGGCCGCGGGCGGCGGTGTCGAGCAGTCGCTGTTCTCGGTGCTGGCGGGCGGCTCGGGCAGTGTCTACGGCGCGTTCGGCCTGCTGGCCGGTGCGTCGCTGGTGTTCTTCGCGTTCATCGGCTTCGACATCGTGGCCACCACCGCGGAGGAGACGCGCAACCCGCAGCGTAACGTGCCGCGCGGCATCCTCGGCTCGCTCGCGATCGTGACCGTGCTCTACGTGGCCACCTCGCTCGTGGTCGCCGGCATGGTGCCCTACACGGACCTGGCGACCGATGCCGAGCCTGCAGGACGCAAGACGCTGGCGACGGCGTTCGCCAACAATGGCGTCGACTGGGCGGCGCACATCGTGTCGATCGGTGCCGTCGTCGGTCTGATCACCGTGGTGATGGTGCTGCTGCTCGGCCAGCAGCGGGTGCTGTTCGCCATGTCGCGGGACGGCCTGCTGCCGCGCGCGCTCGCCAAGACCGGTTCCCGGGGCACGCCGGTGCGCGTGAACGTTCTCGTCGGCATCGTCGTCGCCGTCGCGGCCACCTTCTTCGACGCGAGCCAGCTGGAGGAAATGGTCAACGTCGGCACGCTGTTCGCGTTCGTGCTCGTGTCGGCGGGCGTGATGGTGCTGCGCCGGAAGCGGCCGGACCTGCCGCGCGGGTTCCGGGTGCCGTTCGTGCCGCTGATCCCGATCCTGGCGATCGCCGTGTGCCTGTGGCTGATGCTCAACCTCACGGTGCTCACCTGGCTGCGCTTCCTGGTGTGGATGGCGCTCGGGGTGGTCATCTACTTCGCCTACAGCAGGCGAAACTCGCTGCTCGGCCGGGAGCAGAAGGAGGCCCCGGCCGCGACGACGGACTGACCGGCCCTCCGAAACAGACACCGAACCGGCGCCCGCGGGACCACCACCGTGGGCGCCGGTTCTGTGTTTGGCCAGTGTTGCGATATGGACGCGGTTCCGCGTTGCTTGATCACCGAATCGCCTCGATGTGATCACTCGTGTGACGGAAGACCTCCGTCGTCACTCGGACGGGGGTAGCTTGCCTGCGGCCCGGTGCCGCACGGCGGATCGGGCCTCCCCGAGCTTTCCCCCCGACTCGCCTGGAGTGACCACATGCCCTCGATGCCGCGTGCCCGCCTGCGCACGTTCCTCGTCGCCGCCGTGACCGGAGGCCTGCTCGCCGGCCCCGTCGCCGTCGCCGCTGCCACCGGCGCCGGGGAGGACCCGCGCGCCGAGATCCACGTGGGCAACGTGACGACGTGCGCGGACGCGGGCCTCGACGGCGTGCAGCTCAAGGGCGACACCGACTTCGACTACGCACTGAGCGACCAGCAGAAGCACCTGGCGATCACCTCGGTGACCGAGGGCGTCACGGTGACCGGCATCGTCGTCAAGGGCGGGCCGGATGCCAACATCTACGTTCCCGGTGAGCGTGGGCTGCCCGAGCAGCCGGTGTGGAAGAAGTTGCGCTCCCCGCTCAACGGGGGCGGCCAGATCCCGACGATCAGCCACTGGTTCGTCTGCGGGGAGGTGACCCCGCCGACCACCACGGAGCCGACCACGACCACCACCGAGCCGTCCGAGCCCACCATCAGCACCCCGCCGCAGCCCACTACGACGACGACCGTGCCCGCGGCGTCGACGACCGGGGAGTCCAGCACGACGCCGGTGACCACGACGTCGAGCGAGGCCGGCGGGGCCGTGGCCACGACGACCACCGAGGCGCCCGTCTCGCCTGCCGGCGAGTCCGACGACCTGGCCTCCACCGGGTTCGGCGGTGGCTGGCTGCTGGTGGCGGGCGTCGCGCTGCTCGCCGGTGGTGGTGCGCTGGTGCTGCTCGCACGGGCACGCCGCGGTCAGGCCTGACGCGTCAGTTCGCGCAGCGGGGCTTGCCGAGGATGTCGCCGAACAGCGGCACCTGCTCGGCGAGCCCCGCCGACAGGTCCGGGCCCTCGAGCCCGGCGGCCATCGCGACGGCGCGGTCCCACTCGGGATCGCCCACGTAGTCGGCATGCCGCCGCACACCCGCCGTCCAGCGCCTGCCGTTGAGCGGTTCGCGCATCGGATCGGGCAGCCAGTGGTCGCCGCCCAGCACGAGCACGCCGGTGGGGCCCTGCACGGCCGGTTCGAGGGCGCCGACACCGCCGTCGGGCAGGTAGCCGACGCCGAGGAGCTTGCCGTGCGCGACCTGGTGCCGCCAGGTCGTGGCCCCGCCGCCGAAGGTGTCCGTGCCCCGGCAGAGTCCGCGCCACCGACCGCCGAGCAGGCCGTAGAGGCGGGCGAGGGAGTGGTGCGGGAACACGGCGGGGAAGGCGCGCTGGTAACCCCACTGCAGCGGTGCGCCCGCGGTGAGGACGCCGACGCGTTCCCGGTCTTCCTCGGGCAGGTCGGCGGCGAGCCGGGCCGCCGCGAGCACGGCGAGCAGGCCGCCGACGTGGTAGCCGGCCAGCACGACGCGGGTGTTGGGCTCCTCGAGGTGCGTGCGTGCCCGCTGCGCGAGCTCCGGCACCACCTTCAGCGCGTACGACGGCGGCACGGCCGGGTGCGCCGCTCTCGGCCAGAAGCACACGAGGTCGGTGAACGCGCCCAGGTGGCGGCTGCGTTCCGGGCCGGTGGCCGCTGTGTACACGGCTCGGAGCAGCGCCGCGGCGAGGGCGCCGAGCGCCACCACACCCACTCCGGAGAGCGGGTTCAGCCAGTCCGGCACCGAGCCGAGGCCGAACCGGACGGTCAGCAGCGCGGCCGTGCCCAGCCCGAGTGCGACGACGAGCGCGAGCACGAACCGATGCAGGTACTTGCGCTCCCAGGCGGCCCGGGCCCACGCCGCGGCGGCCACCTGCTCGTCGTCGGGCCGGGTCTCCATGAGGCGCACGACCTCCGGAACGCCGCGGCGTACCCGGCGCAGCGCGGCTCCGCAGGCACCGGCCACGGCCAGCAGTGCGGCCACGGCGAGGGCGCCGCCCCACAGCATCGTGATGAGCGTGTAGCCCTCCGGCAGCCGGAGTCGCCCGGTGCCGACGAGCCTGCGCAGCGCCACCGCCAGCCCCGCGCCGAAGCCACCGCCGAGCAGGCCCGCGAGCGCGAGCGCGGGCGCCGCCGCCCAGCCGCCCGCCCACGGCCGGAGCCGCCGGGGCAGGCTCGCCCACTCCGATCTGGCGAGCAGTGCGGCGGGCACGAGCAGCAGTCCGAACAGCACACACGCGGCCAGCAGGAAGGCGCCGATGACCTCGACGGTGCCGTCGGTGCCCGCCAGCGTGGCGGGCAGCGGCGCCGCCACCATGGCGGCGGCCACGGCCAGCCCGGCGGCGAGCGTGACCAGCACGCTCCGCACGACATGCGGGACCAGCCGGCGCGCACCGGCCGCCGCGGCCAGGAGGGTGGCGCCCAGCAGCGTGACCGTGGCGATCCACAGCCCGGCCTCCACCGGCTGCTCCGGGATGCCGATCGGGCCACCGAGCAGCAACAACGCCACCACCCCGAGCGCGGCCACCGTGTGCAGGCAGCGCAGCACCGGGGTGTCGGCACCGTCGACGAGCTCGTCACCCGGCAGCGTGCCGTCGGCCTGCGAAGGGTGCTCCGGGGCGTCGACGTGCCACGTCGCCCGGGACACGCGGTACAGGACCAGCACGGTGAGCAGCAGCGGGAGCACGCCGACCGTCATGCGGATGCCCGGGACGTCGCGCACCCACGACGGCGCCGAGGGCAGGCATGCGGCGCCCGGGGCGAGGCACTGGGCGGCGAAAAGGTCGAGGGTCACCACAGCGAGCTGGCTGATCAGCAGCATCGTCAGCAGCACGGCCGCGATCCGCAGCAAACCCCGGCACACCGCGCCGAGGGCGGCGGCGACCTGGTTGCCCGGCGGCACCGGCGGCAGCATCCAATGCGCCACGTTGGCCAGCGAGAACGGGAACAGCAGCGCCCAGGTGGCTTTCGCGGCGCCGCCCGAGGTCATCCGGCTCCACAGGTAGCCCTCCAGCGTGCGCGGCATCGACCTGCCGAGCGCCTGCAGCACCGGCCCCGGGGCGGGTCTGCGCAGCCGATCGGACGGCCGGACGATCCTGCCGACGCCGTCGCCTGCCACGTCGACCGTGCCGACGGAGTCGAGCAACGACTCGCCGCTCGTCCCGATGAGGCCCGGGACGCGCAGCTCGACGACCCGGGTGTCTGGGCCGGGGAGGGGCACTTGGACGCCTCCTAGCTGGACTTCGGGCGGATGATGGACGGAAGAGACCACGGTAATGGGCAGACGTCGGCCCGGCCGGTTGGCGGCCCAGCGAGTCCGAAGGGTTGTGGAGAACATGTCCCCTGAAAGCGTTGGTTCGCGGCACCAGACCCTGGGTGGCGTCGAGTTCGCGGTGGCGGACCTGGGGCTGGCGGAGTTCGGTCGCAACGAGATCCGGCTGGCCGAGCACGAGATGCCCGGGCTCATGGCGTTGCGGCGGGAGTACGCCGGGGTGTACCCGCTGCGCGGAGCCCGGGTGTCGGGCTCGCTGCACATGACGGTCCAGACGGCTGTGCTGATCGAGACGCTGGTGGCTCTCGGCGCGGAGGTCCGGTGGGCGTCGTGCAACATCTTCTCCACCCAGGACCACGCGGCCGCGGCCGTCGTGGTGGGCCCGTACGGGACGCCGGAGGAGCCGAAGGGTGTGCCCGTGTTCGCGTGGAAGGGGGAGACGCTCGAGGACTACTGGTGGTGCACCGAGCGGATGCTCACCTGGGACGGTGAGGGTCCGAACATGATCCTCGACGACGGTGGCGACGCGACGCTGATGGTCCACAAGGGTGTCGAGTACGAGAAGGCCGGCGTGGTGCCGCCCGCCGACGACAACGACCCCGACGAGTGGAAGGTCTTCCTGGAGCGGATGCGCCGGTCGCTGGCTGCCGACTCCGGGAAGTGGACCAAGATCGGCGGCGGCGTCGTCGGCGTCACCGAGGAGACGACCACCGGCGTGCTGCGCCTCTATCAGCTCGCCGCACAGGGGCAGCTGTTGTTTCCGGCCATCAACGTCAACGACTCGGTCACCAAGTCCAAATTTGACAATCGCTACGGAATCCGGCATTCCCTGATCGACGGCCTCAACCGCGGCACCGACGTGTTGATCGGCGGCAAGGTCGCCGTCGTGTGCGGTTACGGCGACGTGGGCAAGGGCGCGGCCGAGGCGTTGCGGGGGCAAGGCGCGCGCGTCGTGGTGACCGAGATCGACCCGATCTGCGCGCTGCAGGCGGCCATGGACGGGTACCCGGTGAAGCGGCTCGAGTCCGTGCTGTCCGAAGCGGACATCGTCATCACGACGACCGGCAACAAGGACGTGGTGACGGTCGAGCACATGGCCCGGATGAAGCACCAGGCGATCCTGGGCAACATCGGCCACTTCGACAACGAGCTCGACATGGCGGGGCTCGCGCGGTACCCGGGCATCACGCGAATCAACATCAAGCCGCAGGTCGACGAGTGGATCTTTCCCGCCGACGGTCCGGGGGACGGCTCCGGCTCGCGCGAGGATGGTGCCCGGGGTGAAGGTTCGCGGGGGCACTCGATCATCGTGCTGAGCGAGGGCAGGTTGCTCAATCTCGGTAACGCCACCGGGCACCCCTCGTTCGTGATGTCGACCAGCTTCTCCAACCAGGTGATCGCGCAGATCGAGTTGTTCACCAAGCACGAGGAGTACGACAACGAGGTCTACCGGCTGCCGAAGAAGCTGGACGAGAAGGTGGCGCGGATTCACGTCGAGGCGCTCGGCGGTGAGCTGACCCCGCTGACCAAGGAGCAGGCCGAGTACATCGACGTCGACGTCGAGGGCCCGTTCAAGTCCGAGCACTATCGGTATTGAGGGTGTTTTGGCCGGGGGCTGCTGCGGGGAGGCGCGCGCCGGGGACGTGTGCTCGTGAGGGCGTGCTCGGGTGATGTGTCCTCGTGAGGCCATGTGCCCGCGAATGCGCGCTCCGGTGAGGTCCAGCGGGTGAGGTCCGGCGACACCGGACGCTCCTGAGGTCGTGCGCAGGCTGAGGTCGTGCGTGCTTTGCGCTACGGAGGGGCTGCGACCGGCGAGGTGCGCCGTGCCATGTTCTTGCGCCGCCGCGCGGTTGGCGGGTGGCTGGTGGCGCGGCCACAGGTTTCCGCTCGCCGCGACACCCGTGCCCTATGCGACCGGGCACGCTCGACCAGGCCGCAACGGGCGCATCGTGGTGCGTGTCGCATGCGAGCAGCGCCCGCATCTCCTCCAGGTAGGTCTCGACGCCCAACTTGCCCATGGGGTCGACGAGCACCTCGCGCGTGTCGTCGGGCGGTGCCTGTTGGGCGCTGCGTCCTTCGGCGCACGCCTCGGTTGGCGCGCTGATTAGGCGTGGTTCCGGCCAGCCGTGTTCGGCGTCAGGGCGTCGGGTAGGTGTGGCCGGTGGGGGTGGTGATGTGGAGTTGGCCGGTGTCGGTGAGGTGGAAGTGCCAGCGGGGGGTGTGTTTGGTGCGGTGGTGGCGTCGGCAGAGGCCGATGAGGTTGGCGGTGTTGGTGTCGCCGGAACGCTGGCGGGGGATGACGTGGTCGAGGTCGGTGTCGTGGGCGGGTCGGTGGCAGGTGGGGAACCGGCATTCCCGGTCGCGGACCTTCACGTGGTCGGCGGTGACGGCGGGCGGCCGGTAGCGGGTGCGGCCGACATCGACAGGCGCCCCGGTGTGGGGGTCGGTGATGATCCGTCGCCAGGTGGAGTTGGGGTCGAAGGCGATGGCCCGCGCGATCGGTGCTGGGAGGGGTCCATGGCCGGCGAGGTCGGCGGGATCGTTGGAGAGCCCGGTCAACGTTGTGAAGTCGATGTGCACGAAGACCTCCGCCCGCACCGATGCCTCGCCGGACGGCCCGCTGAGCAGGAGATCGGCGAACACGTCCGCCCGCAACTGATCCATCGTCCGCTCATCACCCGCCTTTCGCAGCGCGCGGGCACACCGATCGATCCGGGCATACGCGGCGGAGGCGACCTCGGCGGGCAGCTCGGCGGTCAACGTGGCCATCGCGTCGTCGGCGTGTCGCAGCTCGACCCGGCGTTCCCGCCGCCGTGCCTCCGCCCGCGCCGCGGCACCCTCCGGATCGATCTTGTGCACGGTCCGGTTCACCATCCGCCGAATCGACGAAGCATCCCGCCCGGCCAACCGATCCGCCACCGCCGCATCGACCTCGCGGGCCATGTCATCGGACAACACCGAGGTCGGCTCCGACACTTTCGAGGCTTTGTACAAATCAATGTCACCCCGGGACAACGCACCCAACGTTTCCGGAAGCCGGGTCACCAAATCCCGCGCCAACCCTATTTTGATCCGGGCCGCATTCTCCGAAATCGCCAATGCCAGCGCCACTTCCGACGCCACATCCGCAGCATCGTCCCGCGCCGCCGAATACTCGCCAAAGCCCGCACCTGCAACGCCTGCAGCCGAGCAATCTCCCGCTCCAGCTCGACCAGGCACTCGATAGAACTTTCCCCCATACCAACGATTCTACCGCGAAATACCGAATCATATGGGTGAGCCGCAAACAACGGAACGTGACCACGAAACCCGTTCCGTGGGGAACTGCCGCTAGCAAACAGCCAATGAGAGGTGATGTGTGGAGCGGCAGTTTCCCACGGCGCGCCGAAGGCGTGCTTGAAACCCACCCACCAACGCGACTCCGGCAACCACCACAACGGCACCCCGCCCGACGCAAACGGCGCACACGACGCGAACGGCGCACACGGTGACGGGAACGACAGACACGACGACGCGAACGGCCGACACGGCGACGCGGACGGCAGACACGGCGACGCGAACGGCGCACACGGTGACGGAAACGGCAGACACGGCTACCGGAGCCGCGCACACGGCGACGTCGACCGCAGACGCGGCCTCGCCGCCATGCGTCCGCGTGTGCGCAGGTGCCCGCGGCCGTGCGGTTAGGGTGAGTCGCGTGGGTCGTTTGGTGGTCATCGAGGGCCTTGACGGCGCGGGCAAGCGGACGCTGACCGACGCGCTGACGAAGGCACTGCACGACGCGGGCGCGAGCGTGGCGGCGCTGGGGTTCCCGAGGTACGGCGAGAGCATCCACGCCGACCTCGTGCGGGAGGCGCTCCACGGCGAGCACGGTGATCTCGGCCAATCCGTGTACGGCATGGCGTTGCTGTACGCGCTCGACCGGCGCGACGCCGCGGGTCACATCCGCACCGAGTTGGGCACGCACGACGTGGTGCTGCTCGATCGCTACGTCGCGTCCAATGCCGCCTACCAGGCGGCCCGGCTCCACCAGGGCGCCGACAGCGCGGTGGTGGAGTGGGTGCGCGCGCTGGAGATCGACCGGTTCGGCCTGCCGGTGCCCGATGCGCAGGTGCTGTTGCGCGTCGCGCCGGACCTCGCCGCGGCCCGGGCCCAGAGCCGGGCGCGGTCCGACGCCGCCCGTCGCATGGACGCCTTCGAGTCCGACGACGGGCTGCAGGCGCGCTGCGCCGCCGTGTACGACGAGCTGGCCGCGGCCGGCTGGCTTTCGCCGTGGCACGTCGTGGACGGCGCCGACCACGTCGACGCCGGAGCACTCGCGACGCGGCTGCTCGGCTCCTGAGCCGGGTTCCTGGCGGACACCCAACCCGAGCGCTGGCCGTCCCACCCCAGCCCCTGCCGATCGCCCGGCTTCCTCGCCGGATCCCGCCCCGAACGTCGGTCGGTCGTCCCGTCGATCCCCGCCCGCTCGGCGCACCAAGCTTCCGGCCACGAGGTCGGCTTCCGCCCGACCTCTCGGCCACTCGCCAGCCCGCCCTGCGAGAGCTCTGCCCGAGCCTCTACCCGACCTCCTCGCCGATGGGATGGTTCGGCAGGAACATGCGATCCGGGTCGTACCGGTCGCGCAGCGCGGTGAGCCTGTGGTAGTCCTCAGGCCGGTACGCCGAGCGCACCCCGTCCTCGTCGAGCGCGCCGAAGCTGAAGTTGAGCATCCGGCCGATGGCGTGCCGGGCGAACGGCGCGATCGCGTCGGCGTGGACCGCGCGTACCCTGTCCTCGGCCGCCGAGCCCGCCGAACCCGCCGAACCGTCCCCGACGGGTGACAGCACGGACACGGCGTAGGCGGCGTCGCGGTGCCCGATGGCGTTGGCGTGCCGGGGTTGTCTGGCGAACGCACCACCGAGGTGGCGCAACCCCGCCACGCACATGACCGGAGCCGAGGGGCCGGCCAGCTTGACGAGCGACTCGAGAGCCTGCGGGTCGAGTGTGCGGAGCAGCCGCCCGTCGGAGCGGTAGGCGTGTGGTGTGTCCGGTTCGTCGAACACCGACCCCGACTCGGTGAAGGGCAGCAGGCGCAGCGTGTCGCGGAGGACGGGACCGAGCTCGCGCAGCGGTCGCACGAGACGTTCACCGGCGTCGGCGGGTCCGGCATAGCAGACCTGGACCTGCGCGACGTGCCTGCCGCGCAATGCCTTCGGCACCATCGGCAGGTCCGGGAACGGCAACATCGACACGGCCGAGGTGAGCTCGTCCGGCACCGTCGCCGTCCAGCGGCGCCAGGCGTCGGGCACCTCCGGGACCCGCGCGAGGTCGAAGTAGAGGCTACCGCCGTAGACGTGGCTCACCGGCACCAGCTCGATCTCCATCGCGGTCACGACGCCGAAGTTGCCGCCGCCACCGCGCAGCGCCCAGAACAGGTCGGGCTCGTGCTCCGGCGTCACCCGCAGTGACCGGCCGTCTGCGGTCACCAGGTCGAGGCGGTGCACGTGGTCGGCGGCGAAGCCGTAGCGCCGGCCGAGCAGGCCGACGCCGCCGCCCAGCGTGTAGGGCACGGCGCCGACGCCCGGCGCGCTGCCGGACAGCGGGGCCAGCCCGTGCTCGGCGGCGGCGTCGATGACGTGCTGCCACGTCGCGCCCGCCTCGACACGCGCGGTCCGGCTGCGCGGGTCGACTCGCACGCCCGCCATCCGCCGTGTGCTGATCAGCACGCCGCCGGTGAGCGGACGGTTCACGCCGTGCCCGCCCGCCTGCACGGCGACGCGCTCGCCCCGCGCGGCCGCGAACGTGACGGCGGCGCGCACGTCCTCGGCCGATGCCGCGGCGACCACCAGGGCGGGCCGGTGGTTCACCAGGCGTTGGTAGCCGGTGCGTTCGTCGTCGTAGGCCGGTTCTCCGGGACGGTGGATCGGTCCTGTGGTGTGTGGTTGAGCGGTCATGGACGCAAACCGTAGGAGCCGTTGCGGACGCATCCTGTCCGCAAGCGATGGCATTCTTGATCGGTGGTCGAAACGTCCGTTCGCAAGGAGATGCCGGGCCGGCTGCTGCGGCTCCTGGCGTTGCTGCAGAGCCGGCGGGAGTGGTCCGGCACCGAGCTGGCCGAGCGGCTCGGCATCACCACTCGCACGCTGCGCCGGGACGTGGAGCGGCTGCGCGCGCTCGACTACCCCGTGCACAGCACCACCGGCACCGCGGGCGGCTACCGGCTCGGGGCCGGTCGCAACCTGCCACCGCTGCTGCTCGACGACGAAGAGGCCGTGGCCGTCGCGGTCGCGCTGGCGACCGCGGCGGGTGGGAACGTGGCCGGGATCGAGGAGAGCTCGATGCGGGCGTTGGCGAAGCTGCAGCAGGTGCTGCCCGCCCGGCTTCGGCCACGGCTGGCGGCCGTGGGCAGCGTCGCGGCGGCGGTGCCCCACCACGACGCGCCTCCGGTCGACCCGGCGAGGTTGGCGTTGCTGGCGGCCGCGAGCAGGGACTCGGAGCTCGTGTCGTTCCACTACACGGGCCGCCGCGCCGACCCGGGCGAGCGCCGGGTCGAGCCGCACCACCTGGTGACCGTGCGCGGCCGGTGGTACCTCGTCGCCTACGACCCGGAACGCGACGGCTGGCGCACGTTCCGGGTCGACCGGATGGAAGGGCTGCTGGCCACCCGTCGTCCGTTCAGGCGGCGGCCGCTGCCCGCCGCGGATCCCGCCACCTACCTTCGCGACTCCTTCGACTCCGCGTCCTATCGCTACACGGCCCGCCTGACCATCGGCTTGCCGGAGTCCGAGGTGCGGTCCCGGCTGCCGACCCGCGTTCCGGGTGAGCTCACCCCCGCGGGACCGGACCGGTGTCATGCGCGGCTCAGTGCGGACTCCGCCGAGCTCGTGGTGCACTACATCGCCGCGATCGCCGCGCTGGGTGCCGAGTTCACACTGGACGCTCCGGAGGAGATCGAGCACCGGCTACGAGCGCTCGCGCGCGCGATCAGTCCGGGACCAGCTTGAGCAGCCAGTCGTGGAACTGTCCGATGTGGTGCTCGACGGGCACGAGCACACCGCCCGCTGCGTAGGCACGGGAACCCATCGTGGGCTGGCATCGCTCGCACGCGGCGAAGTCCTGTTCGTTCACGCGGTGGAACAGCTCGACCGAGTGGGAGATGTCGAGTCCCCGCGCGACGACGTCCGGCGAGTACAGCCAGTCGCACTCGACGAGCGTGCGGTCGGGCGCGAGCGGGAACATGCGGTGCATGATGACGTGGTCGGGCACGAGGTTGAGGAAGACCTGCGGGCGCACGGTGACCGCGTAGTAGCGCCGGTCCTGTTCCGGCGTGATCCCGGAGAGCCTGCCGAATCCCTCGCCTCCGTCCACTGTGAACCCACGTACCTCCTCGCCGAACTCGGCGCCGTGGCCGACGAAGTACTGCGCGGCATAGCCCTCGGCGAACTCCGGGAGCACCTCGGTGAGCTCGGGATGGATGGTGGCGCAGTGGTAGCACTCCATGAAGTTCTCGACGATCAGCTTCCAGTTGGCGCGCACGTCGTAGCCGATCCGCTTGCCCAGGGCCAGATCCTCGACGTGGTAGGCGTCGACGACGCCGGGATCACCGAGCCGCTCGGTCACCGCGCCGGTCACCGTGTCCGCAAAGGACGGTGGGTCGTCGGCGAGGCACACCCACGCGTACCCGAGCCACTCGCGCAGGTGTACCGCCGCCAGGCCGTACTCGGTGCGGTCGACGTCGGGCATGTTCGTCAGGTTGGGCGCGGCGACGAGCTTGCCGTCCAGTCCGTACGTCCAGGCGTGGTACGGACACTGGAACGAGCGCTTCACCGAACCGCTCTCGCTCGTGCACAGGCGCGCGCCCCGATGCCGGCACACGTTGAGGAATGCCCGCAGTGCACCGTCCCGGCCGCGGGCGACAAGCAGGCTCTCCCGTCCGATCCGGACGGTGCGGAAGTCGCCGGGCCGGGCCAGTTCGGCCGAGCGCACGGCGCAGATCCACATCGCCTCGAACACGGTTTGCTGTTCCCGCGCGAAGATGGCGGCGTCGGTGTAGTAGCGGCCGGGAAGCGTGGAGATGAGACTGGCGGTCATGCCACTCCTTGGGGACTGCGCAGCCGGGCGGGGTCGAACAGGGCGATCGGGTGCCGGGTCCCGCCGTCGACGGCCAGGTCGGCGAGGATCTCGCCAACGACGGGGACGAACTTGAACCCGTGCCCGGAAAAGCCGCACGCGACGACGACGTCGTCGTAGGCCGGGTGGCGGGCGATGACGAAGTGCTCGTCGGGCGTGTTGGTGTACATGCAGGTGGCGGCACGCCGGAACTCGCCCGGCAACTCGGGGATCCGGGCGCCCGCGAAGGCCGCCATCCGGTCGATCTCGGCCGGGTGCACGGTGCGGTCGATGGTCTCCGGCGTGCACGTCTCGCCGCCGCGGAAGAACGCGACCTTGACGGTGCCGTCCACGGCGGGGAAGCCGTAGAACTGGGTGCCCGACGCGTCCTCCCAGATGTAGACGGGATGCCGGCCGGGCCGGAACGGCTCCAGCGACCCGCTCGGCGTGAACCAGTACTGCACCTGCCGTTCCACGGTGAACGGCACGCCGAGGTCGGCGAGCAACCGCGGCGCCCACGCACCCGGGCAGACGACGAGCGTGCCCGCCGTGTACTCGCCCCGGCCGGTGCGCACGCGGACGCCGCCGGAGGTGGCCCGCCAGTCGAGCACGGGCTCCGAGAAGTGCAATTCCGCGCCGGCGCGCTCGGCCAGCCGGAGGTGGGCGGTGACGCTGGCCTCGGGCACGACGAACCCCGCTCCCGGCTCGTACAGGCCGATCTCGCCGGCCGCCGGGCGCATGGTCGGGAAGCGGCGGGCGACCTCGGTGGCGTCGAGAATCTCGTGCGGCAGGCCCCACGTCTCGGCACTGCGGATGCTGCCGGCCACCGTGCGGCTGTCCGGTCCGCCGACCATCAGTCCACCGGTCCGCGTGAAGATCGCGATCCCGGAGTCCGCCTCGATCTGCGGCCACAACTCGTGCGCGCGCCGCAACAGCGGCACGTACGCCGGGTCCTCGAAGTAGGCCTGGCGCGTGATGCGGGAGCCGCCGTGGCTCGAGCCCCCGTCGTGCGCGGGGGTGTACTGCTCGAGCCCGAGCACTCGTTGCCCGCGCCGGGCCAGCCGGTACGCCGCGGCGCTGCCCATGCCGCCGAGGCCGATGACGATCGTGTCGTATGCCGTCACGCCGAACCCCCTACGCCCGCAGCCGGGCCATCGCGGGATCGAACAGCGGCTCCTTCGCCACCGCCGCGGGCAGCCGCTGTCCGAAGTACTCGATCTCGACCTCGCGCCCCGCTCCGGCCACCTCCGAGGGCAGCCACGCGTAGGCGATGTTGAGGCCGGTGGTGTAGCCGAAGCCCGCGCTGGTGACGTAGCCGGCGGGCCTGCCGTCGGCGTACACGGGCTCGCTGCCGAGCACGACGGCCTCCGGATCGCGGATGGTCAGGCACGTCAGCGACCGCGTGACCGTCTCGGCCGACCGGCCGGCGAGCGCGTCCCGGCCGATGAAGTAGCCCTTGTCCATGCGGACGGCGAAGCCGATCCCGGCCTCGTACGGGTCGTGCTCGGTCGTCATGTCGACACCCCAGGCGCGGTAGCCCTTCTCCAGCCGCATGCTGGTGAACGCCTCGCGCCCGGCGGCGATCACGCCGTGTGCCTGCCCGGCTTCCCACAGCGTGTCCCACAGTGCGCGCCCGAGGTCGGCGCTCGTGTAGAGCTCCCAGCCGAGTTCGCCCACATAGGACAGTCGCAGCGCGGTGACCGGGACGTGCCCGACGTGTGTGGTGGTGGCCCGGAAATAGCGCAACCCGTCGTTGGAGAGATCGGTGCCGGTGAGCGGCTGCAGCAGCGCACGGGCCCGCGGCCCCCACAGCCCGATGCAGCACGTTCCCGCGGTGACGTCGCGCAGCCCGACCGAGCCGTCGCCGGGCAGGTGCCTTCGCAACCAGTCCACGTCCACCGTGCTGTTGAGCCCAACCTGGAAACGTTCGGGGCCGAGCCGGGCGACCGTCAGGTCGCTGCGGATGCCCCCGTCCTCGCCGAGGAGCAGGGTGTAGCTGACGCTGCCCGGTTTCCGGTCGAGCTGGTTGGTGGTGAGCGCCTGCAGGAACGCCAGCGCGTTCGGCCCGGTGACCTCGACGCGGCGTAGCGGCGTCATGTCGAACATCGCCACCCGCGACCGCGCGACCATTGCCTCGGCGCCGGCGATCGGGGACCAGTACCGCGCCGCCCAGTCGCCCCGCGCGGGCACGTGCTCGACCTCCGGCAGGCCGGCGTTGGCCTCGTACCACTGCGGCCGTTCCCAGCCGTTCGCCTCGGTGAAGTACGCGCCCAGCTCGGCCTGCCGCTCGTAGAACGGGCTCGTCCGCAACGGCCGCGGGTGTTCCACGGGTTGGCGCGGATGCACGATGTCGTAGACCTCGGCGAAGCTGCGGCAGCTGCGCTCGTGCACGTAGCCGGGCCCGAGCTGGACGTCGTCGAACCGGTTGAGGTCGCACTCGTGCAGGTCCTGCCGCGGCTGGCCGTCGACCATCCACTCGGCCATCGCCCTGGCCACGCCCGCCGAGTGCGTGATCCACACGGCCTCGGCGACCCAGAAGCCGTCGAGGTCGGGGTGCTCGCCGAGCAGCGGCATACCGTCGGGCGTGAACGAGAACAGTCCGTTGATGCCCTCCTCGACCTTCGCGTCGCCGAGCGCGGGCAGCAGCTCTACGGCGTCGGCCCACGACGGCTCGAAGTCCTCCGGCGTGAACACCAGCTCGGAGGGCATGTGCGCCGCCGCGCGCGGGTCGGCGATGTCTGCCGGGTCGACGGGCATGGGCCGGTGCCCGTACGCGCCGATGCCGAGCCGGTCGACGTGTTCGCGGAAGTACAGGTCGGCCTCCTGGTGCCGCAGGATCGGCAGCCCGGCCTCGGTGAGTTCGTCGTTGCGCCCGGTGAGCTCCGGCAGCGCGCTCGTGCGTGCGTACTGGTGCGCCATCGGCACCATCGGGATCACCAGGTCGACGAGCCGGCCTAGGAGCGGGCCCCACATGCCCGCGCACGACACGACGAGGTCGGCGCGGAAGCGGTCGGTCTCGGTGGCGACCGCGGTGACGCGCCCGCCGGACCGTTCGATCGCGGTGACCTTCTGGTGGGCGACGAACCGGGCTCCCCGGGCCATCGCGGCGCGGGCCTGCGCCTCGGCGGCACGCACGGGTTTCGCGAGTCCGTCGCCGGGAATGTGGAACCCGCCGAGCACCCGGGCCGGGTCGAGCAGCGGGTGCAGCTGGGCACACTGCTCGGGTGTGCGCAGGTAGCTGCGGACGCCCCAGGACGTCGCCCAGCCGTGCCTGCGCTGCAGATCCGCCCACCGCTCGGGCTTCGTGGCGATCTCCAGGCCGCCGAGCGGCTGGAAGCACCACTTGCCGTCCAGTGTCAGGCCGCTGTACTTACCCACCGTGTAGGTGGCGAACTCGGTCATGGTCTTGCTGCCGGTCGTCTGGAAGACGAGCCCGGGGGCGTGCGAAGTCGAACCACCGGTGGTGAAGAGATCGCCCTGTTCCAGGACGGTGATCTCGGTCCAGCCGCGTGCGGTGAGTTCGTCGGCGAGTGCGCAGCCGACGATGCCTGCGCCGATGATGACCACTCGGGGATTGGTGACCATCGCGGACCTCCTGCTCGGAGCGAACATGATCGTCCACTGAGGACAAACGGCCGCACGCGCGCGAGAGGGCCCTCGGCGGGAGCGGGGGAATGTCTGTGGAGTGTTGCGAATTAAGGAACGAGTTTCGTTCTCAGCAACACGGTGCGGCACGCGGGAGAGCCGTGTCAAGAGGCTTTTTTGCCCTGGTGAACGCGCCGTTACCGGCGTGGGTCGAACGTGGTGCTGCTGCGCCGTCCGGCCCGGTCGTCAGGCCGGAAAATGGCCCAGTTGACCGGAAAGCTCGGCTGCGGCCTCCGTCATCGGACGGACGAGCTGGCGGATGCGCTGCCGCGACAACCGGTAGGACGGGCCCGACGCGCTCATCGCGGCGATCACGTCGCCGCGGTCGCCGTGGATCGGCACCGCCACGGCGTGCAGCCCGAGCTCGAACTCCTCGAAGCATGCGGCGTAACCGTCGGCGGCGATGCGCTCGAGCTCGGCGGCCAGCTCATCGGGATCGGTGGTGGTCCTGGGAGTGAACTCCTCGAGCTTGTCCGGAAGCACCCGGCGTCGCTCGTCGGGATCCATGTAGGCCAGCAGCACCTTGCCGCTCGACGTGGCGTGCAGCGGGGTGCGCCGGCCGGTCCAGTTCTGCGCGGTGATCGACGCCGTGCCGACGGCCTGGCTGATGTTGATCGCGAGCCCGCCGTCGGCGACCGCGATGTTGACTGTCTCCCCGATGGAGTCGGCCAGCGACTGACACGTCTGGTTGCCGAGCTTGGCCAGGTCCATCCGGGCGGTCGCCGCGCCCGCCAGCCGGACGATGCCGAAACCGATCGCGTACTTGCCGCGTTCGGTGAGCTGCTCGACGAGGTTTCGCACCTCGAGCGCGGAGAGGAGTCTGGACGCGGTCGACTTGTGGACTCCCAGCTCGTCGGCGATCTCGGTGATGCCGGCCTCTCCGTGTCGGGCGAGCAGCTCCAGCACACTGATCGCCCGATCCACGGACTGGATCGGGCTGGCGGCACCCTGGGCGTCGTCGGAGTTCCGCATAGCGCAACACTAACGCTCCTTCCCAAGCCCGCTCCGCCGTCCGGGGGACCGAGGCCGGTAATAACCGTGTGAATTCCTTGACGGGGACCCTAGTGGGCGCGGAGTGTTGCGCATAGCGATGTCCATCGCGCATTACGCAACATCTCCGACAAAGTCGAATCGGAGGTCGTGAATGATCCGAGCCTGCGACGTCGCAGATCTCCCGGACGGTGAAGCGATCCGCATCCTCGCGCACGTGCCGATCGCCGTTTTCCACGTCGACGGCGCCTACTACGCCGTCGACGACACGTGCACGCACCAGGACGCCTCGCTCGCCGACGGCTGGGTGGAAGGGTGCACGGTCGAGTGCCCGTTGCACGCGGCGTCGTTCGATCTGCGGACGGGCGTGCCCCTGTGTCTTCCCGCCAAGACGGCGGTGCGGACCTACCCCGTCGTCGTCAGCGGCGGAGTGATCTATGTGGACACCGGTGTCAGTGAGGGTGTCGCATGAGGACGGTCACGGTCGTCGGCACGTCCCTGGCGGGCCTGCGCGCGGCCCAGGAGCTGCGCGCGCAGGGTTACGACGGTGAGCTGGTGCTCGTCGGCGAGGAACCGCACCGGCCCTACGACCGGCCTCCGCTGTCCAAGGACTTCCTCCTCGGCACCACCACGGCGGCCGGGTGCGAACTCGCCGGCGCCGATGAACTGCTGGAGCTTCGGGCGCGCTGGTACCTCGGGACACGGGCCGTCCGGCTGGACCCGGGCGCGGGCGCGGTCGTGCTGTCCGATGGCACCGAGATCGCGACCGACGGCGTGGTGGTGGCGACGGGCGCGGTCGCGAGATCCGTGACGCCGCAAGGGAATCCGGCAGGTGTGCACACGCTCCGCACGCTCGACGACGCCGTCGTGCTGCGCCGGGACCTCACCGCGGGGTCGCGTGTGGTCGTGGTCGGCGCCGGATTCATCGGGGCGGAGGTCGCCTCGGCGGCGGCCGCGCTCGGCTGTGTGGTGACGGTGGTCGAGGCGGCGCGGGTGCCGCTGTCCGGCGTGCTCGGCGACCGGATCGGTGCGGTGGCCGCCGCGCTGCACGCCGACAACGCCGTGCGGCTGCTCACCGGCACGCCGATGGTGTCGGTGACCGTGACCGGAGGCCGGGCCACCGGCGTCGAACTGACCGACGGCACCCGGCTGCCCGCCGACGTGGTGGTGGCCGGCATCGGCGCCCGGCCCGCCACGGCGTGGCTCGCGGGTTCCGGTCTCGCCGTCGACGACGGCGTGCGCTGTGACGCGGGCTGCGTGACCACCAACCCGCGCGTCGTCGCGGTCGGCGACGTGGCCCGGTGCGCAGGCACGCGCAGTGAACATTGGACGACGGCGAGTGAACAACCGGTTGTGGCCGTGCACAACCTCCTCGCGGGCGCGACCGTCCGGCACCACACCCGGCCCGGCTACTTCTGGTCCGATCAGTACGGAATCCGGCTGCAGTTCGCGGGCACGGCCGAGGGACACGACGAGCTCGAGATCGTCGAGGGCGATCCGGACGAGCGGCGGTTCGTCGCGGTCTATCGCCGCGCCGGCACGCTCACCGGAGTGTTCGCGATGGACAGTCCGCGCCCGTTCCTCCGCCTGCGCAAGCGGTTGCACCAGGAGGCGGCCATGGTCCAACCGGGCTAGGGTCGGACGCGGAAACACCGGGTCGCGCGCGCGAACCGGACAGACAGTGCGAATATGTTGGTCATGAAGGCACGTGTGCTGGTCGTCGACGACGACCCCGCTCTGGCGGAGATGCTGACCATCGTGCTGCGCGGCGAGGGGTTCGACACCGCCGTCGTGGCCGACGGGTCGCGAGCGCTGCCCGCGCTCAGAGAGCTCAAGCCCGACCTGGTGCTGCTCGATCTGATGCTGCCGGGCATGAACGGGATCGACGTCTGCAAGGCCATCCGCGCCGAGTCCGGCATCCCGATCGTCATGCTGACCGCGAAGAGCGACACGGTCGACATCGTGCTCGGTCTGGAATCCGGCGCCGACGACTACGTGGTCAAGCCGTTCAAGCCGAAGGAGCTCGTCGCGCGCGTCCGGGCCCGCCTGCGCCGCACCGAGTCCGAGCCCGCGGAGACGCTCTCGATCGGTGACCTGACCATCGACGTGCCCGGTCACGAGGTCACCAGGGAGGGCAAGGCCATCCCGCTGACGCCGCTGGAGTTCGACCTCCTCGTCGCGCTGGCCCGCAAGCCGCGCCAGGTGTTCACGCGCGAGGTGCTGCTGGAGCAGGTGTGGGGCTACCGGCACGCGGCCGACACGCGGCTGGTGAACGTCCACGTGCAGCGGCTGCGGTCCAAGGTGGAGAAGGACCCGGAGCACCCGGAGGTCGTGTTGACCGTGCGCGGTGTGGGGTACAAGGCCGGCCCACCATAATCGAGCCATGAACGATCGGCTGACCAGGTTCGGCTGGTCAGCGCTGGCGCTGGCCCGCCGGGTCGCGGCGTACGGCCGCCGCAAGGCCGCCGGGTTCGGTGAGCTGTGGCGGCACTCGCTGCAGTTCCGGGTCACCGTCTCGACCCTCGCGATGTCGTCGGCCGTGGTCTTCGTGCTCGGCATGGTGCTGCAGAACCAGATCACCGAGCGGCTCGTGGACACCAAGGAGCGGGCGGCGATCGCCCAGCTCGACGTCGTCGTGCGGACGGCGGAGAGCGAACTCGTCGGTGACGCGGGGCAGGACGAGGCGCTGCGCAACCGCCTGTCCAACGCGATCAAGAAGATCACCAGCAGCTCGGTGGCCACGCAGGGCGCCGAGAGCTCGGCTGCCGGCGCGTTCGAGCCGGTGCTGGCCGCGGGCGATCCGGCCGAGTCGTCCGAGCACGCCATTTCGGCGGGCCCCTACGACAAGGTGCCGCGGGGCCTGCGCAACTTCGTCGAGAACAACTCGCAGGCCAAACAGATCCACACCGTCGACGGGTCGACCTATCTGATCGTCGGCGCGCCCGTGACCACCACGACCCGGCCGCTGCAGCTCTACCTGCTCTTCCCGCTCGCCACCGAGCAGAACACGGTGGCCACGGTGCAGAACACGCTCATCGTGGGCAGCTTCGCCCTGCTCGCACTGCTGGCCGGCATCACGAACATCGTCGTGCGGCAGGTGGTCAACCCGGTGCGGCGCGCGGCGGCCGTCGCCGAGCGGTTCGCCCACGGCGAGCTGGACCGGCGGCTCGAGGTCGACGGCGAGGACGACCTCGCCAAGCTCGCCGTGTCCTACAACGAGATGGCCGCGAGCATCCAGCGGCAGATCCAGCAGCTGGAGGAGTTCGGCCAGCTGCAACGCCGGTTCACCTCCGACGTCTCCCACGAGCTGCGCACCCCGCTGACCACCGTCCGGATGGCCGCCGACGTGCTGCACGCCTCGCGCGAGCAGTTCCCCGCCGGCCTGGCCCGCTCCACCGAGCTGCTGGTGGACGAGCTCGACCGGTTCGAGACGCTGCTCGGCGACCTGCTGGAGATCAGCAGGCTCGACGCCGGGGTGGAGGAGCTGGCGGCCGAGGTCATCGACGTCCGGCCCATCGCCCGGCGGGCGGTCGAGCAGGTGAGCGTCCTGGCCGGCACGGCGGGCAGTCCGGTCGAGCTCGACCTGCCGGACGAGGAGGTCACCGCCGAGGTGGACGCCCGGCGCGTCGAGCGGATCCTGCGCAACCTGCTCGCCAACGCCGTCGACCACGGCGAGGGCAGGCCGGTGCGGCTCCGGGTCGCGGCGGACGACGACGCCGTCGCCATCACGGTCCGCGACTACGGCGTGGGCCTCCGTGCGGGCGAGGCCGAGCTGGTCTTCAACCGGTTCTGGCGTGCCGACCCGTCCCGCAACCGGCGGACCGGTGGCACCGGCCTGGGCCTGGCGATCAGCCAGGAGGACGCCCGGCTGCACGGCGGCGCGCTCGACGCGTGGGGCGAACCGGACCGGGGCTCGTGCTTCCGGCTGACGCTGCCGCGCCGCGCCGGCGAGGAGCTCACGGGCAGCCCGCTGCCGCTGCCGCCCGAGGACCACACGGTGTCCCCGGCCGAGGAGGAGCCCGCCGAGGTGGCTCTGACCATCGCCCAGCACGAGGAGGTCCGGTGATCGCGGGAAGATTCCGGCTGCTGCTCGCGGTACTGATGTGCGCTCTCGTCGCGGGCGGGTGCGCGGCCATCCCCGCCGAGACGCAGCCGGAGGCGGTTCCGCGCGAGCGGACGGGTCAGCCGACCCAGGACGTCCCCGAGCCGGCGCCGGGCCTGGACCCGCTGTCGGTGGTGCGCGAGTTCGTCCGGGCCAGCGCGCAGCCGACCAGCGACTACGCGGCCGCCCGCGCGTACCTGACCGCGGGCGCGCGGGCGAAGTGGAAGCCGGACCAGACGCTCACGGTGATCGAGGACGAGTTCAGCACCGTCTACGTCCCGGAGAACGAACAGGCCTCCGGTACCGGCGAGGAAGTCGTCATGGTACGCGGCCAGCATGTGGGCAGGCTCGGCTCGGACAGTGCCTTCATCGCCTCCGACGAGCCGGTGCTCGAACCGGTGCGGCTGCGCAGGCAGCCCAACGGGCAGTGGCGCATCATCGATCCGCCGCCGGCCATCATGATCACCGTCAGCGACTTCGCCGAAAGCTACTTCCGGGTGCCGGTGTACTTCTTCGCCCCGGATTCGAGCGTGCTGGTGCCCGACCTGCGGTATGTGGTGGCGCGGCCGCAGTCGGGCTTGCCCGCGCGCGTGATGGACCTGCTGCTGTCCGGGCCGTCGAACGGGCTCGTCGGCGCTGTCCGCAATCCCCTCGGCGAGGACGCGTCGCTCGAGAGCAACGTGACCATGGCCAACGACGGCGCGCTCGTCGTGCCGCTGACCGGTGTGGGGGAGCAGAGCGAGCAGGAGAAGGAACTCATGGCGGCGCAGGTGGTGCGTTCGCTCCAGACGGTCACCACCAGCCGGATCCGGCTACTGGCCGACGGCACGGCGCTCGTCCCCGGGCACATCGACTGGCGGCCGAGCGAGCTGCCCGCCTACGAGGCGCAGGCCTCGCCCAGTTCGGACCTGCCGGGCCTGATGACCGTGGGCGGCCGGGTGTACTCGCTCGGCAGCGGCGCGCCCATCGACGGCCCGGCCGGCTCCGGGGAGTACCAGGTGGAGAGCGCGGCGCAGTCGATCAATGGCGACCAGCTCGCGGTCGTCGAACGTTCCGGCCCGGACGTGGCGCTGCGGGTCGGCAACTACGGCTCCGAGGGCCAGCTCGTCGAGCTGCGGGGCAGGTCGATGACACGCCCGAGCTGGCGGCCGGCCGCGTCGAGCCGTGGCGAGTCCGGTGAGCTGTGGACCGTGGTGAACGGCGACACCGTCGTGCGGGTGGTCCCGGGTGCGGACGGCCGGTGGGTCCCGCAGTCGGTGAACGCCTCCGAGGTGCTCTCGGTCGGCGGGATCTCGGGGCTGCGGTTGTCGCGCGACGGCACCCGGGTGGCGATGATCGCGGGCGGTCAGGTGGTCGTGGCGTCGATCGTGCGCGCGCCGGACGGGACGTCGGTGACCTTGCGCGCGCCCAGGGTGTTGCGGCCCGGGGAGTTGGACAGCGTCGTGGACCTCGACTGGATCAGTCAGGACACGCTGATCGTGGCGACGGCGTCGGATTCGGTGCCGGTGGCGAGGGTGCCCGTGGACGGGCTGCGGCTCGACCAGTTCAACAGCTCCAACCTGACGCCGCCGATGCGGGGCATCACGGCCGCGCCCGGCAGGCCGATCGTCGTCGCCGACACCACGGGACTGTGGACGGCAGGCGACGTGGGCGACGTGTGGCGTCCGCACAACCACAGCCGGCCCGACGCGATGCCGTTCTACCCCGGCTGATCCGCCGTGGGTGGTGCCGGGCGCCGGAAACTGTCGGGGGCACCCGGCATGCTCCGTGGCGTGGCTACCTGGGGGATGACGGAACTCGGGCGCGCCGCGCTGGACCTGCTGCTACCTGTGACCTGCGCCGGATGC
Source organism: Prauserella oleivorans (assembly GCF_042685745.1). Taxonomy (NCBI): domain Bacteria; kingdom Bacillati; phylum Actinomycetota; class Actinomycetes; order Pseudonocardiales; family Pseudonocardiaceae; genus Prauserella; species Prauserella oleivorans. The sequence goes on from NZ_JBHUNT010000001.1 coordinate 2,259,808, forward strand.
GGTGAGCCCGGCGAGGCGTGCTGCCCGGAGTGCGCGGCCGTGTTCGCGGGGCCGGGGCTGGTCGCCCGCGGCGGCGGCACGTATGCGCTCACGCGGTATGACGGCGTCGCCCGGCGTCTCGTGCTCGCGCACAAGGAACGCGGCAGGCGGGATCTCACCGCCCCGCTCGGGCAGGCGCTCGCCGCGGCGGTCACCCGGCTGCCGGAAGCGCGGCCTGCCGCCGACGGCACGTGGTGGCTGGTCCCGGTGCCCTCCCGCCGCAGCGCCGCCCGGGCCCGTGGGGGCTCGCACCTGCACGCGCTGGCGCGGGCGTGTGCGGCGACGCTCGCGGAGACCGGGGTGCCTGCCGCGGTGGCGCCCGCGCTGCGCCTGGCGGCGGGTACGCGCGACGCTGTCGGGCTCGACCGGCTGCAGCGTGCCGCCAACCTCTCGGGCCGGCTACGCCTCCGGCAAGCAGCCGTGCCGCCGCGCGGCACGCCGGTGGTGCTGCTCGACGACGTGGTCACGACCGGGGCGACGCTCGCCGCGTGCAGGCGGGCGCTGACGGCGGCCGGGGTCGAGGTGGCCGCCGCACTCACCCTCACGGCGGCGTGACCCGGTTCGGGGCGGAAAGTTTCACTCGATCGTGTGGCGGGGAACCGGGGGCGGGACCTCGCACGTTGGTCGGGTATGAGGCAGGCACCTGTCACCGTCCGACAGGCGAACCGGCGCCCGGTGTCCGGTATGTCCCGCGAGGCCGACCGGGTGCTGCTCCGAACGGGGCGAGGCAGTGCCGCCTGCGCTGGCAGTCCACTCCGGACTGTGACAGTCATTCACCGTCCGATGTACCCCGCCCCGGGGTCTGTTCTCCCGGCGGCAAGCGGGCTAACGTGCCCGCTAACAGCTATCCCGGCAGCAGGGAGGTGACGAGCCGATGTCCCTGGCGCCGGAGGAAGGCTGAATTCGCGTAAAGGCCCGCACGAGGTGTCGTGCCGGCATTTCCGTTTTCTCCCCGGCGCTGGTGTTCGTGAAAGCAACTCGCAGTAATACAGCGAGGGAGGTCGTGTATGGATATCGTCGTCAAGGGCCGTAACGTGGAGGTGCCGGAGCACTACCGGCGGCACGTCGGTGAGAAGTTGGCGCGCCTCGAGCGCTACGACCGGAAAGTCATTCGCTACGACGTGGAACTGTTCCACGAGCCCAATCGGCGCCAGTCCAAGAACTGCCAGCGCGTCGAGATCACCGGCAAGGGCAAAGGCCCTGCCGTGCGAGCGGAGGCCAGTGCAGGCGACTTCTACGCCGCGCTCGACGCCGCGGTGAACAAGATCGAGAACCGGCTGCGCCGGGCACACGACCGGCGGCGCGTCCACTATGGGCGACGCTGTCCCGAGTCGGTGGCCGAGGCGACCGCCGCGATGGCGACCCAGTCAGGGCCGGGCCAGCGCGGCCGCGGGCGCGCGGCGAGCACCGCCGTGATGGAAGCGCCCGCCGAGCCCGTGCCGGACACCGCGAGCGAGGACATCGAGCTCCCTCAGCAGCGCTGGGACGACGGGGTGGCCGGCCACGAGCCCGGCCGCATCGTGCGCGAGAAGCAACACTCCGCGGAACCCATGACAGTCGACCGTGCTCTCTACGAAATGGAGCTGGTCGGACACGACTTCTATCTCTTCAATGACTCGCAGACCGGCAAGCCGAGCGTCGTCTACCGCCGGAAGGGATTCGACTACGGCGTGATCCGGCTGGGCTGAGCGCCCACCGACCACCACGGATGACGGCCCGTATGCAGCGCGCGTACGGGCCGTCATCCGCGCTCCCGGCGCGCATCGTGCCCGCTCAGCACGCCGCGTGCACGCGGGCCTGCACATTCCCTACGATGGGCAGTGCTGTGTGGCCTTCCGGCCACGCATACCTGGCTGCCCGGCGCCTGTCCGGGTGCCGCAGTACGACCTACCGACCGGAACCAACTAGCGAGGTCGACCCGGATGCTTCTGAACCGCCTGCTCCGCGCGGGCGAGGGCAAGATGGTGAAGCGGCTCCGCCGCATCGCCGACCACATCAACACCCTCGAAGACGACGTCAAGGACCTCTCCGACGCCGAGCTCAAGGCGAAGACCGACGAGTTCCGCAAGCGGCATCACGAAGGCGGCGAGTCGCTGGACGACCTGCTTCCGGAGGCGTTCGCCGTCGCGAGGGAGGGTGCGCGGCGCGTGCTCGGCCAGCGGCCGTTCGACGTGCAGCTCATGGGTGGTGCGGCCCTGCACCTCGGACAGGTCGCCGAGATGAAGACCGGTGAGGGCAAGACGCTGACCTCGGTCCTGCCCGTCTACCTCAACGCGATCTCCGGCAAGGGCGTCCACGTCGTCACCACCAACGACTACCTGGCGAAACGTGACGCCGAGTGGATGGGCCGCGTCCACCGGTTCCTGGGTATCTCGGTCGGTTCGATCCTGTCCGACATGCCGCCGTCGGCGCGCCGGGAGGCCTACGCCGCCGACGTCACCTACGGGACGAACAACGAGTTCGGCTTCGACTACCTGCGCGACAACATGGCATGGAGTCTCGACGACTGTGTGCAGCGCGGGCACAACTTCGCCATCGTCGACGAGGTCGACTCCATCCTGATCGACGAGGCGCGTACGCCGCTGATCATCTCCGGTCCCGCCGACCAGTCGTCGCGCTGGTACGTCGAGTTCGCCCGGATGGCGCCGCTGATGAAGCGCGACGTGCATTACGAGGTGGACGAGCGCAAGCGCGCCGTGGGTGTCACGGAGAAGGGTGTCGAGTTCGTCGAGGACCAGCTCGGCATCGACAACCTCTACGAGGCCGCCAACACGCCGCTCGTCGGCTTCCTCAACAACGCGCTCAAGGCCAAGGAGCTCTACCACCGCGACAAGGAGTACATCGTCCGTAACGGTGAGGTGCTCATCGTCGACGAGTTCACCGGCCGCGTCCTCGCGGGCCGCCGCTTCAACGAGGGCATGCACCAGGCGATCGAGGCCAAGGAAGGCGTCGAGATCAAGGCGGAGAACCAGACGCTCGCCACGATCACGCTGCAGAACTTCTTCCGCCTCTACGACAAGCTCGCCGGCATGACCGGTACCGCCGAGACCGAGGCGGCGGAGTTCCACCAGACCTACAAGCTCGGTGTCGTGCCCATCCCGACCAACCGGCCGATGGTCCGCGCCGACCAGCCGGACCTCATCTACAAGACCGAGGCCGCGAAGTTCGAGGCCGTCGCCGAGGACATCGCCGAGCGGCACGCCAAGGGGCAGCCGGTGCTCGTCGGCACCACGAGCGTCGAGAAGTCGGAGTACCTCTCGAAGCTGCTGGTCAAGCTGGGTGTGCCGCACGAGGTGCTGAACGCCAAGCAGCACCACCGGGAAGCACTCATCATCGCCAAGGCCGGGCGCAAGGGCGCGGTGACGGTGGCCACCAACATGGCGGGCCGCGGTACCGACATCGTGCTGGGCGGCAACCCCGACATCATCGCCGACGAGGTGCTGCGCGAGCGCGGCCTCGACCCCGTGGAGAACTCGGCCGAGTACGAGGCCGCGTGGCCGAAGGTGCTCGAGGAGGTCACGGCGGAGGTCAAGGCCGAGGCGGAGGTCGTGCGGCAGGCGGGCGGTCTGTACGTGCTCGGCACCGAGCGGCACGAGTCCCGCCGGATCGACAACCAGCTCCGCGGTCGTGCCGGCCGCCAGGGCGACCCGGGTGAGTCGCGGTTCTACCTGTCGCTGGGCGACGAGCTCATGCGGCGGTTCAACGCGGCCATGGTCGAACGGGTCATGACGACCATGCGGCTGCCCGATGACGTCCCGATCGAGCACAAGATGGTCTCGCGGGCCATCAAGAGCGCTCAGACGCAGGTCGAGCAGCAGAACATGGAGATCCGCAAGAACGTCCTCAAGTACGACGAGGTCATGAACCAGCAGCGCAAGGTCATCTACGCCGAGCGCCGCCGCGTGCTGGAGGGCGAGGACCTGCGTGAGCAGGTGCAGCACATGATCCGCGACGTCGTCACCGCCTACGTCGACGGTGCGACGGCCGAGGGCTACGCCGAGGACTGGGACTACGAGAAGCTCTGGACGGCGCTCAAGACCCTGTACCCGGTGGGCGTGGACTGGGAGGAGCTCGTCGAGCGCGAGGAAGACCTCGAGGCCGACCGGCTCCGCGAGATCCTGCTCGAGGACGCCGCCAAGGCGTACGAGAAGCGTGAGGCCGAGATCGACTCCACGGTCGGCGAGGGCGCGATGCGCGAGCTCGAACGGCGTGTGGTGCTCTCCGTGCTCGACCGCAAGTGGCGCGAGCACCTCTACGAGATGGACTACCTCAAGGAGGGCATCGGCCTGCGCGCGATGGCGCAGCGCGACCCGCTCGTGGAGTACCAGCGCGAGGGCTTCGACATGTTCAACGCCATGCTCGACTCCCTGAAGGAGGAGGCGGTCGGCTTCCTGTTCAACCTCCAGGTCGAGCAGGCCGAGCCGCAGCAGCCCGCCGCCGCGGCGCCCGCCGCCGGCGCGCCCCCCACCGGTGCAGCGGCAGGTGCCAGGGGCAATGGTCAGGCCGCGTCGGGCAAGCACGCCCGGCCGGTGCCGCCGCAGCCCGCTGAGGAGAAGGCCGAGCCCGTTCCGACGGCCCTGCGGGGCAAGGGGCTCGACGGCGGTGGCCGGCAGGCGCTCACCTACTCCGGCCCGGCCGAGGGCGGTGGCGTCCAGTCGCGGGGCGCCGGCGACGGCACCTCCCAGCGTGCGGCCGCGAGCGGTGGCACCCGGCGGGAGCGTCGCGCCGCCGCCCGCGAGCAGGCCAAGAAGAACAAGAAGTCCGCTCGGCGGTAAGCGATCTCCCGGCCGTCTGGGGCGCGAGGCCGGCGCGCCTCAGACGGCCGCTCGCTGTCGGACGCGCGGTCCGGAGCGAGCGACCGCCCGAGCGGCCGGACGGCGTGCGTCTCGGCGCGCCGCGGCACTCGGTCCGGCGCACGGCCGGTTCAGGTGACCGCCTTCCCGGCTACCCCGCTACGCGCTGTCCGGCGTGCCGGGTTCGAGCACGGTGAACGTCGTGCACCGCCAGCTGCCCGCGTCCAGTTCGAAGCGGGCCGCCACGGCGCACACCCGCGGTCCGGCCGATGCGGTGGCGGCGACCTCCAGCGAGTCGTCGGCCGGTCGGCAGGGGTGCACGCGGCGCAGCGCCAGCCGGGGACGGCGAACCCGCACCCGGTCGCGCAGCGCCAGCCGTAGCGCCGGCGTCAGCCAGCCGTCCACCTGTGCCACCGGTCTGTGTCCGGTGTGGACTTCCAGCAGCGCCGTGAGGACGCGATGGAGCTGTCTGCGGTGCAGGTCCGCGTTCGGCCGTGCCGCGGTCCGCTGTGCCGGGATGTCGCCGAGCAGCGCGTCGAGCGACAGTTGTCCACCGGGTGTTCCGGCGCCCCGTGCCGGGCGGCCGGGGTCCGGCGGCTCGTACGGCGTCAGCGGCAACAGGCCGCTTTTCACCGATTGAGTAGACATACGCAATTCCCCCAGTATTCTCACTTTCGTGGTCATGGACGGCCCCCTCGCCGCCCGTTACAACAGAGGGACGGCGGCGCGATTCCGATTCAAATGCCGCCCGGTTCGGTGTTTTCGGCGGAATGTGCCGTCGGCGAAGATCCACATGCGCTACTAGGCTTGCCCGGTGTTGTTGCGCGGAATGGTGCTCGATTACGCGGGAGTGCTCACCGACGCCGGCGCCGAGCGGCTGTTCGATGTGCTGGACGCGGCGCGTGATCGCGGCATCCGAACGGCCCTACTGTCCAATGCGGCTGGTGGCGGCCCGGTGCGCCGCCGGCTGGGCTGCTGGTTCGACGAGCTCGTCTTCTCCGGGGAGGTCGGGGTCGCCAAACCGGATGTCGCGGTCTTCCGGCTCACGGCCGATCGGCTGGCCCTGCCGCCCGAGGCGTGCGTGTTCGTGGACGACGCGGCGGGCAACGTCGCCGGTGCGGTGCGCGCGGGCATGGTGGGAGTGCGGCACACGTCGGTGGCCGACACGCTGATGGAACTGGACGCGCTGTTCCCCGGTCTCATCGAGCAGGCCCGCTGACACGGGCGAGCCGTCGCGAGGGGAGCAACGGAATGGCCGGCGGGATACCGAGCACGATCCAGCCGTACGAGGCACCGTGTCTGCCGTCTGCGTCACCGTGTGGGCCGTCCACGTCGCCGTCAGCGGCCGGACCGGCGCACCAACTCGAAGCACAACACGGCCGCCGCGGCGGAGACGTTCAGCGACTCGACGTCGCCGGGCATCGGGATGGACAGCCAGCTCGCCACGTACCCCGCGACCTCCTCGCCGACGCCGCTGGTCTCCGCGCCGAGCACGAACGCCGCCCGCTGCGGCAGCTCGGCCTCGAACAGCGACTCCGCACGCGAGGCGCCGAGGGCGTACACCGCGTACCCGGCCTCGCTCAGCTGCTCCACCGCCTCCAGCGCCGTACCGCACCGCAGCACCGGCGCGCGGAACGCCACGCCTGCCGACGCCTTGACCACCAGCGGATCGAGCGCGGCGACGCCGCGGCGCGGCACCACGATGCCGCCGACACCCGCCGCGGTGGCCGTCCGCAGGATCATCCCGACGTTGGCGGGGGTCGTGATGCCGTCCAGCACCAGCACGGGTGCCGGCGGCTGCCGCTGCGCCAGCGCGCGGTCCAGCGGGAGCATGCGTGGCGCGACGACGTCGGCGAGCACACCCTGGTCCTGCTTGCCGTTGCCCGCCAGCACCTTGACGCGGTGTGCGCTGGCCCGTTGCACCGGTACGCCCGCGGCTTTCGCCGTCCGCTCGATCTCGGCCACGGCCGGACCCCGCGCGACGTCGGCGAGAATCACCTTGTCGACATCGAGCTCCGGGTCGGCCAGCGCCTCCAGGACGGGCTTGCGGCCGTACACGGTCAGGAAGCGGTCCTTGGGGGATACGGCGGTGTCATCGCGCACGGCGCGAAGTGTCCCACCTGTGCCAGGATCGACGCATGCCCGACCGCCTCTCCGCGCTGGACGCCTCGTTCCTGTACGTGGAGGAACCGACCACGCCGATGCACGTCGGCAGCGTGGCCGTCTTCGAGCGGCCGCGCGGCGGCTTCGACTACGACGCCCTGCTCGCGCTCATCAGCCAGCGGCTCGGCTACCTGCCGCGCTATCGGCAGCGCGTCGTGCCGGTGCCGGCGCACCTCGCGCGGCCGGTGTGGGCCGACGACGTGGACTTCGACCTCAACTATCACGTCCGCCGCTCCGCGCTGCCCGCTCCGGGCGCCGACGACCAGCTGTTCGAGCTCGTCGCGCGGCTGATGGTCCGCCCGCTCGACCGGGAACGGCCGCTGTGGGAGGCCTACTACATCGAGGGGCTCGCCGGCGATCGCGTCGCCCTGGTGACCAAGACCCACCAGGCCATGATCGACGGTGTGGGCACCGTCGACCTGGCCCAGCTCGTCCTGGACGGGGCCGGTTCCGAACGCGATCCGTTCGAGCACCACTGGACGCCACGCCGGCCGCCCGGGCGCGCGCAGCTCGTGGTCGACGCCATCGGTGACGCCGTGCAACGGCCCGGCGACGTTCTGGACAATGCCCGTCAGGTCGCCCGCGATGTCGTGAGCTCGGCCGAGAAGACCGTCCGGGTGGTCGGCAGCCTCGCCTCCGCGGTGCGGTCCGTGGTGCGGCCCGCCCCGTCCGGGCCGCTGAACGGACCGGTCTCCGGCGGCCGCGTGTTCGCCGGCGTGCGCACCAGCCTCGACGACTACCGCACGATCCGGGCCCGGCGCGGGTGCACCGTCAACGACGTCATCTTCGCCGTGCTCACCGGGGCGCTGCGGCAGTGGCTGCACTCGCGGGGCGAGACGCCCCCGACGTCCGCCACGGTCCGCGCGCTGGTGCCGATGGCCGTGCTGGAGCCCGACACGGCGGAGTTCTCCACCGCCGGGCTTGTCGGCAACCGGCTCGAGCCGTGCCTGGTCGACCTGCCCGTCGGGGAGCCCGACCCGGCCTTGCGGTTGCAGCACGTGGCCCATGAGATGGCCGCCCACCTGGACACCAGGCGGCCGGTCACCGCACGCGCGATGCTCAAGGTCGGCGGGTTCGCGCCCGCCACCATGCATTCGCTCGCCGCCCGTGCCGCGGGATCGGTGTCAGGGCGCATCTTCAACGTCCTGATCGCCAATTCTCCCGGGCCGCAGGAGGCGCTGTACGCGGGTCCGGCGAGGATGTCGGCGATCTACCCGGTGATGCCCCTGGCCCGGAGCCAGTCGCTCGCCATCGGGGTGACGTCCTACCACGGAAATGTCTATTTCGGACTGAATGGCGACCGGAAGGCCATGCACGACGTGAACGTCCTGGCGGAGATGATCGAGGAAGCCCTGGAGGAGCTGAGGGGGACGGAGTGGTGAGGGTCTATGTGCCCGCGACCGTCGGCATGCTGAGGCAGTTCGTCGCGGACGGCGAGTTGCGGCCCGTCCGCGGCACGGCATTCGCGCTTACGCCCGCGTTGCGGGAGGCCTACGTGAGCGGCTCGACCGAGGAGCTGGAGTACGCGGCCCTGCTGGACGCGGCCCGCGCCTCGCTGCGGCTGCTGTCCGCGCACGAGCCGGAGCAGTCCGACATCAAGGAGCCCCCTCGGCGGGTCGTGGTGTCCGCCGACGTCGACAACGTCACGGCACGCCCGGACCTCGACCATGCGGTCGTGCGTCTCGCGGGCCCGATCTCGATGGACGACGTGGCCGCGGTGCACGTCGACGCGCCGGAGGCCGAACAGGCGGTGCTCGCCGCGGCTGCCGTCATCGACGCCGCCGACCTCGGCGACCCGGACGCGGAGTTCGTCCTCGGCGACGTCGAGGACCACGAACTGGCCTGGTACGCGCCGCAAGAGCTGCCGTTCCTGCTCGAGCTCATGTAACCATGGGGGCAAGCGCCCACGAAGCGCGCAGACCAGGAGGCGAGACTCACCATGGACGCCGTCACATCGGTTCCGGTTCCGGTCAACGAGCCGGTGCACACCTACGCGCCGGGCACGCCCGAGCGGACGTCCCTGCAACGCAGGCTGGCCGAGCTCGAAGGGGAGAAACACGAGCTCACGCAGACCATCGGCGGCAAGCGCAGGCTCGCCGGCGGTCAGCGGTTCGACGTCGTGCAGCCGCACGACCACGGCCACGTGCTCGGCGTGAGCGCACAGGCGACGCCGGAGGACGTGTCGGATGCGGTCGCGGCCGCGAAGGGTGCCGCGCGGGAGTGGAGCGAACTGCCCTTCGACGAGCGCGCCGCCGTCTTCCTCCGCGCGGCCGACCTGCTCTCGGGCCCCTACCGCGACACCGTCAACGCGGCCACGATGCTCGGCCAGTCTAAGTCGGTGCAGCAGGCCGAGATCGACTCGGCGTGCGAGCTGATCGACTTCCTGCGCTTCAACGTCCACTACGCGCGCCGCATCCTCGCCGAGCAACCGAACTCCGTCGCCGGGTCCTGGAACCGGATGGACTACCGGCCGCTCGACGGCTTCGTCGTCGCGATCACCCCGTTCAACTTCACCGCCATCGCGGGCAACCTGCCGAGTGCGCCCGCGCTCATGGGCAACACCGTGGTGTGGAAGCCGACGCCCTCGCAGCAACTGGCGGCCCACTACACGATGCAGGTGTTCGAGGAGGCGGGCCTGCCGCCGGGCGTCATCAACATGGTGACCGGCGACGGTCAGGCGGTCAGCGAGGTCGCGCTCGCCGATCCCGGTTTCGCGGGCCTGCACTTCACCGGCTCCACCGCGACGTTCAAGCTGCTCTGGCGCACCATCGCCGCGAACCTCGACCGCTACGCCTCCTACCCGCGCATCGTGGGCGAGACCGGCGGCAAGGACTTCGTGGTGGCGCACTCGTCGGCCAATCCGGACAAGCTCGTGACAGCGCTCGTCCGTGGCGCCTTCGAGTACCAGGGGCAGAAGTGCTCCGCGGCCTCCCGGGCCTACCTGCCGCGATCGCTGTGGGAGAGCGGCCTGCGTGAGCGGCTCGCCGACGTCACGCGCACCGTCGAGTACGGCGACATCACCGACTTCTCCCTCTTCGGCGGCGCGGTCATCAACGCCAAGGCGTTCGCCAAGCACCGGGACCTGCTGTCACGTGTGGACAGTGACCCGGCGCTGGAGGTGCTCGTCGGCGGGGGCAGCGACGACCAGGTCGGCTACTTCGTCGAGCCCACCGTGCTGCTCACCGACGACCCCGCCCACGAGGTGCTGTCCACCGAGTACTTCGGACCGATCCTCGCCGTCTACGTCTACCCGGACGACGAGTACGAGCGCGTGCTCGAGCTCGTCGACGCCAGCGCGCCCTACGCGCTGACGGGCGCGGTGTTCGCCGACGACCGGGTCGCCATCCAGCAGGCGCACCGGGCGCTGCGGTTCACCGCGGGCAACTTCTACGTCAACGACAAGCCCACTGGCTCCATCGTGAGCCAGCAGCCGTTCGGCGGGTCCCGGGCGTCGGGCACCAACGACAAGGCCGGCTCGGTGTTCAACCTGTTGCGCTGGACCAGTCCGCGCTCGATCAAGGAGACCTTCGACGCGCCGACCTCCATCGAGTACCCGCACATGGGCTGAGCAGGCGGCCGCACGGCGAAGGCATGGCAAAAGGGCCCCGGGATTTCCGTAGTGGAACCCGGGGCCCTTCGTCAGCCGTACCGGTGGTGATCCGGCGTCAGTTCGACGGCAGCTCGCCGACCTCGGAGGCCGGAGGCGCCTCCACGTTCACCGGGGCGCCCCAGTCGGTGTACTTCATGACCATCTCGGCCTTCTGGTTCCCGGCTCCCGCGGCCTCCATGATCTTGGTCATGTCCATGCTGACCTGGACCGGCAGCTGGTCGGAGTTCAGCCACAGCTGCATCGGCAGCTTGTCGATCTTGCCGGACAGCTGGGCGATCTGCTCCTGGGTCAGGCCACCCGCGGCCATCTGGTCGGCGATCTTCTTGAAGTCCAGCTCGACGGTGTAGTGGGTGACCTGCTGGCCGTCGAGCGTGGTCTCCTCGCTGCTGACGATGTTGCCCGCCTGCTTGACGTACTCCAGGCTCTTCGACGGGTCGCTCTGCGCGGCCATCTGGTCGAGCTGGCCGCCCAGCTGCTGCGACAGCGGGTCGGTGCCCTCGGCGGAGATCTTGACCCACGGCTTGCCGCCGGTCTGAGCCGACAGCTGCTGCGGCAGCTTCATGTACATGGTCTGGTCGACGAAGCGCATCTCCATCTGCTGACCGGCCATGTCCATCGTCATGGCCACCGCGGTGTTCTCGCCCGCGTAGCTTCCCTCGCCCTGGGCGGACATCTGCTGGCCCGCCATGTTCATCTGCATCGTGAACTTGGACGACTTGCTGGCGGCCGTCTGCTGCGACGCAGCCTCCGCGAGCTTGGCGGGGTCGGTGAACAGGTTCGTGCCTGCCTCGCCGCCACCCACCGCAGAGTCGTTGCTACCGCCGTCGTCGCCGCCGCACGCCGTGAGCGCGAGGACCAGCGCGAAACCGCTGGCCGCCATGGCCGTCTTACGCATGAGACCCCTTGAAAGTGTTGTAATCCGTAGGAACCGCATCACTCGGACGCCGGATCCGCCCATAGCGTTCCATGGGACCGCGTTTCCTTCTTGGCGGGGGCTTGACTCGTTCAGGTGGTCACGGACCGTCACGCATCGAGCCCGGCTCGGGACGCGAGCAGCCTCCGCAGGGACTCCAGCCGGCCGGGCCGGGCGGCACCCGTCGCGACGACGTCGTCCAGCGCGCAGTCCGGGTCCTCGGGCGCGCCGAGATGGCCGCAGCCGGACGGGCATTCCTCGGCTGCCTCGGCGAACTCCGGGAACGAGCCGACGATGTCGTCGGCCGTCACGTGGGCGAGGCCGAACGAGCGCACGCCCGGAGTGTCGACGACCCAGCCACCCCCGGGCAGCGGCAGCGCGACCGCGCTGACGGACGTGTGCCTGCCCTTGCCGACGGCGCTGACCTCGCCCACCGCCAGGTCCGCGTCCGGCACCAGGCGGTTGACGAGGGTGGACTTGCCGACGCCGGAATGGCCGACGAGCGCCGACACCCGCCCGGTGAGCCGGTCGAGCAGTCCCTCGGGGTCCTTGTCGTACCGCGTGACCACGGCGGGCACGGCCAGATCCGAGTACGACGCGAGCAGCTCGTCCGGGTCGGCCAGGTCGGCTTTGGTCAGGCACAGCACCGGCTCGAGCCCGCCGGTGTAGCAGGCGACCAGGCAGCGGTCGATGAAGCCGGTGCGCGGCGGCGGATCCGCGAGCGAGGTGACGATCAGCAGCTGTTCGGCGTTGGCCACCACGACGCGTTCGTAGGGGTCGGTGTCGTCGGCGGTGCGGCGCAGCACGCTGGTGCGCTCCTCGACCCGGACGATCCTGGCCAGCGTGTCCGGCTTGCCGCTCACGTCGCCGACCAGGCCCACGCGGTCGCCCACGACGATCGGCGTGCGACCGAGTTCCCGGGCGCGCATCGCGGTGACGGTGCGGTCCGCGTCCGACCCCACCGCACACCGCCACCGGCCGCGGTCGACGGCCGTCACCATCGCGGGCACGGCGTCGGCATGGGCGGGACGGCGCTTGCTGCGGGGCCGGGTGCCCTTGCCGGGACGCACCCGGACATCGCTCTCGTCGAGCTTGCGCCAGTCGCCGCGGGCCAACCGTTCCAACCTCCCGTTGTGGTGTCGCCAGCAATGATCCCCCATCGCGCTCGCCACGGCCCGGCAACCGTGCCACGATGGCGCTCTACGGGAGTCGAGCACAGGGAGCGATGCCATGTGCGGCCGATACGCGGCCACCAAGGACCCGGCCACCTTGATGCGGGAGTTCGACGCGGCCGACGGCACGCAGGGCCAGGCGCCCACGGAGAACTACAACGTCGCGCCCACGAAGAACATCGTGAGCGTGGTCGAGCGGCATCCGCGTGACCCCGAGGGCAACGTCGTCGAGGACGAGCCGGCCGTGCGCGCCCTGCGTGTCATGCGCTGGGGCCTGGTGCCGTTCTGGGCCAAGGACCCCGCGATCGGCAACCGCATGATCAACACTCGCGCGGAGACGGCCACCGAGAAGCCGGCGTTCCGCAAGGCGCTGTCCCGCCGCCGCTGTCTCATCCCCGCGGACGGCTGGTTCGAGTGGCGGGTCGCCGACGGCGCCGCGAGCGGTGGCAAGAAGGCTCCCAAGGAACCGTTCTTCATGACCATGCGCGACGGGTCGTCGCTCGCGTTCGCGGGGATCTGGGAGACCTGGCGGGACCCGAAGGGTGAGCCCGGCGCGCCGCCGCTCGTCACGTGCTCGATCATCACCACCGACGCCGTCGGCCAGCTCACCGAGATCCACGACCGGATGCCGCTGGTGATGCCGAGGGAGCGCTGGCGGGCCTGGCTCGACCCGGACCGCACCGACGCCGCCGAGCTGCTGGAGCCGCCCGGCCTCGACCTCGTCGACTCGCTGGAGCTGCGGCCCGTGTCCACCAAGGTGAACAACGTCCGCAACAACGGTCCCGAGCTGCTGGAGCGCGTCCAGCCGGAGGCCGCCGATCTCGACGACGGCGCGCTGTTCGATCTGCCGAACCCGCGATGACACGCAAAGAGATCGACACCCCGCACGGCCCGGCCCGGGTCGAGCTGCACTGCGCCGAGGAAGGTGGCGCGGCACTGCTGCTCGGTCACGGCGCCGGGGGCGGCATCGGGGCGGCCGACCTGGTCGCGGTGGCCAGGGCGGCGCGGGACGCGGGCGTGCACGTCGCGCTCGTCGAGCAGCCGTACCGCGTCGCGGGCCGCAAGGCGCCCGCCCCCGCCAAGCAGCTGGACGCCGCGTGGCTCGCCGTGGCCGAGGAGCTGGCGGGCACGTGGTTCGACGGCCTGCCGATGGTGTTCGGCGGCCGTTCGTCCGGGGCCAGGGTGGCGTGCCGCACGGCGGCGCAGGGACAGGCCGACGCCGTCCTCTGCCTGGCCTTCCCCGTGCACCCGCCGGGCAAGCCGGACAAGACGCGCCAGCCCGAGCTCGATGCCGTGGAGGTCCCCACGCTGGTGGTGCAGGGGGAGCGGGACCCCTTCGGGCAGCCCGAGCCCGGGCCGCATCGCGAGGTGGTGCTCGTGCCGGGTGACCACAGTCTCAAGGCCGGGCTCGACGCCCTCTCGCGCGCCACCGGCGAGTGGCTCGGTCGGGTGCTGCGCCCGCTGGTGTCCTGAGCGGTCGACGGCCGGACTCTCGATCCGGGGCGGGCGTGGGGAGCGCTCAGGCGGCGATCTCGGCCGTCACCGCGCCGGTGAGCCGCACGAGGTCGGTGGGCGCGAGCTCGATCTCCAGGCCACGCCGTCCGCCCGAGCACAGGATCGTGTCGAATCGTTCGGCCGAGACGTCCACCACCATCGGCAGCCGGGAGCGCTGGCCGAGCGGCGAGATGCCGCCGAGCACGTAGCCGGTGGCTCGCTGCGCGTCGGCCGCGTCGGCCATCCTGGCCTTCTTGCCGCCCACGGCGGCGGCCAGCGCCTTGAGGTGCAGCTGGGCGGTAACGGGAACGACACCGACCGTGAGCTTGCCGTCGACCTCGGCGACCAGCGTCTTGAACACCCGTTCCGGCTCGACGCCGAGTGCCTCGGCTGCTTCGAGCCCGTAGGACTCGTGCCGCGGATCGTGCTCGTAGGTGTGCACGGTGTGAGCGACTTTCTGCTTGCCCAGCAGCGCGGTCGCGGGCGTTCCCTTGCCGGCCATGGCACAAGAAGATACGGGTGCCTGCCGGGCACCTCGTCGCGGCGCGAGGCAGGAATGCGTGATCGGTCGTCGGCGTTGCACGGGATGTGCCGATGATTCTGACCAGAAGCGCAGCCAGAACCCGCGTATCCTCGGACGGGACATATGTGCCGTCGGCAGCGGGTACTCCAAGCCGGCGTTACAACGCCGATCTGGAAGGGAACGGTTTGCCGAGCACGCAGAACTCTGCCGAGCCCGCGGCCCCCGAGGCCGTGGACCACCCGGAGCAGGAACACGAACAGGAGCGGATCGAGCGCTTCGAGCGCGACGCCATGCCGCTTCTCGACCAGCTCTACTCGGCCGCGCTGCGGATGACGCGCAACCCCGCCGACGCGGAGGACCTGGTCCAGGAGACGTACCTCAAGGCGTACGCGGCGTTCTCGTCGTTCAAGAAGGGCACGAACCTCAAGGCCTGGATGTATCGCATCCTGACCAACACCTACATCAACGGCTACCGCAAGCGGCAGCGTCAGCCCGTCCAGCAGCCGACGGAGGAGATCACCGACTGGCAGCTCGCGCAGGCCGAGAGCCACACGTCGAGCGGTTTGCGCTCCGCCGAGGTGGAGGCCATGGACAAGCTGCCCGACACCGACGTGAAGGCGGCGCTCCAGCAGTTGCCGGAGGATTTCCGGCTGGCCGTCTATCTTGCCGATGTCGAGGGTTTCGCGTACAAGGAAATCGCGGACATCATGGACACACCGATCGGCACGGTGATGTCGCGACTGCACCGCGGCCGTAGTCAGCTGCGGAACCTGCTCGCCGACGTCGCCAGGGAACGCGGTTTCATCCGCTCCACGGAGCAGGAGGTGGCCGGCCGATGAGCACACTGGACGGCTCCGGCAAGTCCCAGCAGGACGACAAGGTCCACTGTGACGAGGCGCTCGCCGAGATCTACTTGCTGCTGGACAAGGAGTGCACTCCCGAGCGCGACGCGCAGCTGCGCAAGCACATCGAGGACTGCCCGCCGTGCCTCGAGGAGTACGGCATCGATGAGCAGATCAAGCAGCTGCTCCACCGCAAGTGCGGCGGGGACCATGCGCCTGCCGACCTCAAGAACCGGCTGCGGGCGTCGATCCGCAAGACCGTGGAGGAGCGCGGTGGCCTGCGGTTCGCCGAGAGCGAGCTGACCGTGGAGCAGGTCAAGGAGACCACCGACTGACGCACGGGGATCTGTCCCCGGACACGACACGGCCCCGGCGCCTTCCGGCACCGGGGCCGGTGCATGTCCACCTACGCCGGGTCGTCAGGCGTTGGGCTTCTTGCCGTGGTTCGCGCCGTTCTTCTTCCGGTCGCGGCGCTTACGAGCACGCTTCGACATGTTCACTCCTCCATGACTGGCTGAGTCCTAGTGTGTCATGCAGGCGTGACGCTGCCCGCTACAGGTGGGCTGCGTGCCGTGTCCTCTGGTTGTATTGCCTCGGGCGGGCCGAGCGGGCTCGCCGGGCCCGATTGACGATGTGCGGTGGTCGATAACCGATGTCCACGCTTGCCGAGCTGCTCGCCGACAACACCGGTCTGCCCGGTGAGGCGGTCGATCATCTGCAACTGGTCGTCGCCGAATGGCAGCTGCTGGCCGACCTCTCCTTCGCGGACTTCCTCATGTGGGTCCCGGTGGAGGACGGCGACGGCGACTTCGTCTGCGTGGCGCAGGTGCGCCCGACGACCGGGCCGACCGCGCATCCCGAGGACGTGGTGGGAACCCGGTTCACCACCGAGGAGCACCCGCAGTTGGCCAGGGCGGCCCGCGAGCTGCGCCTGTGCCGTGAGGAGGAGCCGCACTGGTACCGCGACCTCCCGATGCGGCGGGAGGCCGTTCCGGTGCGCTTCGGCGACCGGGCCATCGCGGTCCTCAGCCGCGACACCAACCTGGCGTCGCCCCGCGTGCCCAGCCCACTGGAGATCGCCTACCTGGGCAGCGCCGCCGACCTGTGCCAGATGATCGCCGACGGCACGTTTCCCAGCCCGGACAGTGGCACGGACGTCCACACGAGCCCACGGGTCGGAGACGGCCTGATCCGGCTCGACCAGAGCGGCACCGTCGTGTTCGCCAGCCCGAACGGCCAGTCGGCCTACCACCGCATGGGCTACGAGTCGGACCTCATCGGCGCCCGGCTGGCCCCGCTGACCAGGTCGCTGATCCGCGACCCGTTCGACGCCACAGAGGTCTCGCATCGCATCCTCGACGCGCTCGACGGCAAGCCCAGCAGCCGCACCGAGGCCGAGTCGCGACGCGGAGCAGTCGTGCTGTTCCGGGCGTTGCCGCTGCGGCCCGCCGGCCGCCCGGCCGGCGCGCTGGTGCTGGCGCGGGACGTCACCGAGGTCAAGCGGCGTGACCGCGCGCTGATGTCGAAGGACGCCACGATCCGCGAGATCCACCACCGGGTCAAGAACAACCTGCAGACCGTGGCGGCGCTGCTGCGCCTGCAGTCGCGGCGCACGCAAAGCAGGGAGGCCCGGCTGGCGCTCGGCGAGTCGGTGCGGCGGGTGGCCTCGATCGCGATGGTGCACGAGGCGCTGTCGATGTCGGTCGACGAGCGCGTGGACCTCGACAAACTGCTCGACAACGTGCTGCCGATGGTCGGTGAGGTCGCGACTGCCGAGTCGCAGGTGAAGCTCACCCGCTCCGGCTCGTTCGGGGTGGTGGTAGCCGAGATCGCGACGCCGCTGGTGATGGTGGTGGCCGAGCTCGTGCAGAACGCCGTCGAGCACGCGTTCGCGCCGGGCCGGCCGGGTGAGGTCTCGCTCGTGGTCAAGCGCTCCGCCGGCTGGTTGGACATCCTGATCCGCGACGACGGGCGTGGACTGCCGTCGGGCTTCTCGCTGGAACGCGCGGACGGCCTCGGTCTGCAGATCGCGCGCACGCTCGTGGAGTCCGAGCTGCGCGGCTCGCTGTCGCTGCGCGGGGTTCGCAGCGGTGGCACGGAGGCCGCGCTGCGCGTGCCGCTGAACCGCCGTATGTGAGCTTTCCGCGCCGACGCGGTCTTGGACATCCGTAGGGATACCGGCGGCAATCGCCTACGGGCCGGGCATATGCGTGGTCGGTGTCACCTATTGCGGTGACGATGTTCTCTCGGCCTTGTTCGCGCGGATCCGCGGAATGCGGCAACTGGTCCGACGACCGCACGCTTGAGGGCCGGCACCCGAATCGGATGCCGGCCCTCAAACCTTTTGCCTCGGCCCCAGATGTGCCTTATCGCATTCCGGGCAAAAGGCAGGTGATGCCTGCGGCTGTCAGAAGTTGCTGCGTGTGCCGATCTGCGAACGGCGACGCTTGAGCGCGCGCCGCTCGTCCTCGCTCATGCCGCCCCACACGCCGGCGTCCTGGCCACTGGCCAGTGCCCAGGCCAGGCAGTCGGAGGCAACGGTGCAGCGGTGGCACACGGCCTTCGCCGCGGTGATCTGCGACAGGGCGGGACCACTGGTTCCCACGGGGAAGAACAGTTCGGGGTCCTCGTCTCGGCAGGCCGCGCGGTGGCGCCAGTCCATTTCGTGAGCTCCTTTTAATGGCGCGGGGGTTCCCACGCCACAGTCGTCATGGCGGTCGTTTCTTGGGGTGCTTGTGAATGCTTTCACGAGTCACCGAGTTCGACAAGTGTTTTCCGCGGATCGGTGAGTCAGCTCACCTGGCCATGTCACCGGCCTGACCTGCGGCTTTGCGCCGAGCGGGCGCCACTGTGAGGTGGAACCATGCGGCGAGTGGAGCTTCTCCGTCGCTGAACGGCAACACGCAGTTTGCCGGAGGTGATCAGCTCACTGCTGTTCACCGTCAGCGACCAGTCATATCGCGACGGTGAGCGCGCCTGGCACGCTCCGGAACTCCACCCGGGTGCGCTGCCCGACCAGATCTCCGTCAACCTGCAAGTTGACGGGCACCTCGGCCGTCACGCAGATCAGCGAGAGGTCGTCGCGGCGCACCAGCTGCTTCCCGCGGTGTCTGCTGCGGGTCTTCAAGGCCTGGTAGAGGTGCCGGAGTACGGTGACCGGCCCGAGTGCCCGCAGGGCGAACAGGCCGAGCCCCGTGTCGAACGAGCAGTCCGTGTTGAGGTGCACCGGACGGGTGCCGAGGTAGCTCCACGGATCGGTGTTGGAGACGAAGGCCGTCCGGACCTCGGCGGGTTCCTCGCCGGGCACGTGCACGGTGAGCGCCGGCCTGCCCTGGGGCGGGCGCAGGTAACACGAGACTGCGGTGCGTGCGTAGAGCGACGGACTGGTGCGCTTGCCCCGCCGCTTCTCCACCCCGGCCACCACGTCGGCGTCCCAGCCCATGCCCGCGTTGAACGTGAACCACCGGTGGTCCGCGAGGCCGAGTCCCACCTGACGTGCGCTGCCCTGCTCGAGGGCATGCAGCAGGCGGTAGGTCGCCTCCACGGGGTCGCTCGGCAGGCCGAGGGCACGCGCGAACACGTTCGCCGAACCACCCGGCACGACGCCCAGCATCGGAGCCTGCCGGTAGCCCCCCGGCCGGCTCTCGCTGCCGGCGCTGTCGGCGCTGCCGGCGCTGTCGGCGAGCAGCCCGTTGACGACCTCGTTCACCGTGCCGTCGCCGCCGTGCGCGACGACCAGATCGACCTGGTCGCGCGCGGCCGCGCGGGCGACCGCCATCGCGTGCCCGCGGTGTTCGGTCTCGACCACATCGAGCTTGACCTGGCTGGCCAGCGCGTGCGCAAGCACGTCGCGACCACCCGGTGTGGTGGCTGTGGCCTGCGGATTCACGACGAGAACTGCGCGCACTACCGCAGAGTAGGTCAGGTAGCGGCGTACTCGGCAAGGCCGCGGGGGCCAATCCCTGCGAGCCTCGTCACGTGCTCAGAGTGCTGCACAGTCCGTCTCCGTGCTGATCCCGGTCGCTGCCCTCCGTTCCTCCGATCCGAACGATGACACCGCCGTGACGAGTTGCACCCCGGGCCGACCGCCCGCTCATCGACGACACCCCGATCTTTGCGCCGACGGCGGGCATCCGAAAACGGCCGACCGGGTGGCATACCATCGAAACCGTTCACTCACGGTCACTTTGAGGGAAGGCCCGGCCGGTGGCGCTCGCCGACAAGATCTCGCCCGCTCCCAGGGAAGTCCGCTACGCGGGCGTGCTCACCGCGCTGCCCGGGTTCGCCCTGATCGCCATCGGCGTGGTCCTGGCCGTCGAACATGCCGCCAGCGAGCCGATGTCGGGCAACAACATTTACGCCGAGGTGGCCTACTACGTCGTGCTCGGCCTGGGCGTGCTCGCGTGCGCGACGGGGTTGCTGCTCGGC
This sequence comes from Prauserella oleivorans, assembly GCF_042685745.1. Classification (NCBI taxonomy): domain Bacteria; kingdom Bacillati; phylum Actinomycetota; class Actinomycetes; order Pseudonocardiales; family Pseudonocardiaceae; genus Prauserella; species Prauserella oleivorans. Next base: position 2,279,785 of record NZ_JBHUNT010000001.1, read on the forward strand.
AAGACGTGGGCGCGCTCGCCGTCGCTCGTGGTCGGCCTGCTGCTGATCGGGATCGGCTGGTACGCCACGGGTCCGTCCGATCAGGCGGGGTTCGGCGTGCCGATCATGATCGCGGGCGCGGCCGTGGTGGTCCTGCTGTTCCGCAGGCCCTCCCGGGCATGGGCGCTGGGCCAGCGCGAGGGCGAGACCGAGGAGGAGGCCTCCCGCCGCGGCGGCCTGGAGGGACGTGCCGCCGAGCGGGAACAGGACGAGAAGTGACGCTCAGCCCGCCTCGGCGGCCAGCTCGCGCAGTGCGTCGTCGGTGAGCCGGTAGACCGTCCACTCGTCCATCGGCCGCGCTCCCAGGGCCTTGTAGAAGCCGATCGCGGGGTTCCAGTTGAGCACCCACCACTCCAGCCGCGCGTAGCCGCGGTCGGTGCACTCCTGCGCGAGGGCGGCCAGCAGCGCCTTGCCGAGGCCGGAGCCGCGGAGTTCGGGCCGGACGTAGAGGTCCTCCAGATAGATCCCGTGCACGCCGCGCCAGGTCGAGAAGTTGAGGAACCACAGCGCGAAGCCGACGACCTCGCCGTCCACCTCGGCCACGTGGCCGAACAGCGCGGGGTTCTCGCCGAACAGTGCCGCGTGCAGCTGCTCGGACGTGAGGTGGCACTCGTCGGGTGCCTTCTCGTAAGCGGCCAGGTCGTGCACGAGCCGCACGACGGTGTCGACGTCGGTCTCGCGGACGCGGCGGATGCGGTTGTCCAAGATGGGCGCCTCTTTCGGGTCAGGCGGGGACGTTGAGGTGCAGGATCTGCGGCTCACCCCGCTCGTGGCCGAGCACGGTGATGCTCGCCGGATCGAACTTGAAATGCACGCCCCCGGAGGCCTCCAGACCGAGCCAGCGCGCGATCAGGACGCGGCTGAAGTGGCCGTGGCCGACGAGCACGACGTCGCCGTCCGCGAGGGCGGGCCGGATGCGCTCGAGCACCTTGTCCGCCCGGGAGCCGACCTGCGCGACGCTCTCCCCGTGGGGTACCGGGTGCGACCAGATCGTCCAGCCCGGTACCTCCTGGCGGATCTCGTCGGTCGTGCGGCCCTCGTAGTCGCCGTAGTCCCACTCGGCGAGGTCCTCGGTGGCCTCGTCCACGGCCAGGCCTGCGAGTTCGGCCGTGCGCAGCGCTCGCCGGCGCGGGCTGCTCAGCACCAGCACGGGTGGGGTGTCGCGGTCCATGAGCGCGTAGGTGCGCCCCGAGGCGTGTGCCTGCCGCTCGCCGACGGCGGTGAGGGGGAGATCCGTCCGGCCGGTGTGCCTGCCGGCCGCGGACCACTCCGTCTGGCCGTGGCGCAGGAGCAGGAGCGCGTGCTGGTCCACGCCTGCGAATATAGCCGCCGGCGTGGCCGCTCCAGGGCGCGCGAGGCGACGCGGCCGCGTTAGCCCTGCCGAGTGAAAATGAACACCGTTCACCCTGCTGATGTGAGTTTTACTCACGTTTGATCTTGTGCGCGTGCGCGGTCGCCCGACAGCATCCCGCCATGGCACCCGTCTCCCGCAGGCACTTCCTCGGCCTCGCCGCGCTGAACTCCGCGGCGGCACTCGGACTCACGACCATCGCCACCCGTCCGGCCACGGCCGCCGAATCCGACGGCGCGTTCTCCCCGGCCGTGGTCGTCGGCACCGGCTACGGCGCCGCGGTGACGGCGCTGCGGCTCGGCCAGGCCGGTGTCCCCACGCTCATGCTCGAGATGGGCCAGCTGTGGGATACGCCTGCCGAGGACGGCAGGACGTTCTCACCGATGCTCTCGCCGGACCGCCGCTCGATGTGGCTCAAGGACCGCACGGAGATGCCGCTCGCGTCGTTCCTGTGGCTCGACATCAACCGCCGCATCGAGCGCTACGCCGGCGTGCTCGACCGGGTCGACCACGGCGACATGTCCGTGTACGTCGGACGCGGGGTCGGCGGTGGCTCACTGGTGAACGGCGCGATGGCCGTGACGCCGAAGCGGTGGTACTTCGAGGAGATCCTGCCCGAGGTGGACGCCGACGAGATGTACGGCGTCTACTTCCCGCGCGCGAACGCCGCGCTGGGGGTCAACAGCGTGGACCCCGGCTGGTTCGAGACGTGCGACTCGTACCGGTACGCACGACTGTCCCGCAGGCACGCGCACAAGGCCGGATACCGCACCACGTTCGTGCCCAGCGTGTACGACTTCGACTACATGCGGCGCGAGGAGGCCGGTGAGGTGCCGCGCTCGGCGCTGGCCTCGGAGGTCATCTTCGGCAACAACCACGGCAAGCGCTCGCTGGACCGGACCTACCTCGCGGCCGCACTCGGCACGGGCAACGTGACGATCCGGACCTTGCGCGAGGTCCGCGAGATCCGGCGCGCGGGCGACGGCACCTACTGGCTCACGGTGAACGAGCTCGACCAGGCGGGCAACGTCGTGGCCCGCAGGCAGCTCGGCACGCGGTACCTGTTCCTGGGCGCGGGCAGCCTTGGCTCCACCGAGCTGCTCCTGCGCGCCCGCGACACCGGGACGCTGCCGGACCTCGGCGAGGAGATCGGCCGCGGGTGGGGTCCCAACGGCAACGTGATGCTCGGCCGCGCCAATCACGCGTGGGATCTCACCGGCATCACCCAGTCGGGCATGCCCGCGCTCGGCATCGACGCCTGGGACGACCCCGAGCACCCCGTGTTCGCCGAGATCGCGCCCATGCCCGCGGGCGTGGAACTGTGGGTGAGCCTGTACCTGGCCATCACGAGGAATCCCGAGCGCGGGCACTTCACCTACGACGCGGCCACCGACTCGGCCCGGCTGCACTGGACGGCCGGCCAGGGCGAGCCGTCGATCCGGGCGGCGAAGGCGCACTTCGACCGCATCAACCGGGCCAACGGCACCATCTACCGGCACGACCTCTTCGGCGACACGCGCGTGTTCGAGAACCGGTTCACCTACCACCCGCTGGGCGGGCTGGCGCTGGGCACGGCGACCGACCTCTACGGCCGCGTGCATGGCTACCCGAACCTGTACGTCACCGACGGCTCGCTGATCCCCGGCAGCACCGGGGTGAACCCGTTCGTCACCATCACCGCGCTCGCCGAGCGCAACATCGAGCGCGTGCTGGCCGAGGACATCCGGCGCGGGTGACGTCCGCGCTCGGCCGGCTACCGCGTGGCGGCGCGGAGCTGCTCGTAGCGGGCCAGGCAGTCGTCGTAGCGCGGCAGGAGACCGGCCGCCTCGGCCTCGGCCAGCGTGGGCGCCGACCGGTCCTTGTCGGAGAGCACGAACTCCTCGCCGTCCGGCCAGGGAAGCCGCAGCGCCGGGTCGAACGGGGTGAGGCCGTGCTCGGCGGGCGGGTTGTACGGCGTCGAGCACAGGTACCCCATGACCGTGTCGTCCTCGAGGGCCAGGAACGCGTGCCCGAGCCCCTCGGCCAGGTACACGGCGCGGTAGTCCGCGGAGTCCAGCCGGACGGCATCCCAGGTGCCGAAGGTGGGCGAGCCCACGCGCAGGTCGACGATCACGTCGAGCAACGCACCGCGCGGGCAGTAGACGTACTTGGCCTGGCCCGGCGGGGTGTCGGCGAAGTGGATGCCGCGGATGGTCCCGCGCCGGGACACGCTGTGGTTGGTCTGCGCGACGGTGAGCGGATGACCGACCGCCTTGGTGAACGCCGCCTCCTGGAACGGGGCCACGAACAGTCCACGCTGGTCCGGGAACACGGGCGGGGTGAACTCGAAGGCGTTCGGCACGGCCAGCTCGCGCACATCCATACCGCGGGAGCTTAGTCCTGGCTTCCCAAGCCGGACGGTCGTCTTGCTAGCAGCGCCGTGACCAGCGGAAAGGCGGCGGAGTCTGTGATCTCAGCCGCACCCGGACAGCGACCTCATTCCCGTGGTGTCACACTGGTCGAACCGCCGCGTCCGCGGCAACGCCTGACCACGGGCCTAGACGGACGCCTCGCCGGTGTAAGGCGCTACCGCGCCGGGCAGCCGGGAACGAGGAGCCCAACACCATTGGGGATGCCGGTCGGGCAGCCCCTTGCTTTTCAGCCCTGGAGAATGACGTGTCCCAAGCTCAGGTGAGCGACGACGACATCTTCGGCGGTCACGAGGGCGGCAAGCTCTCCGTGTCCGCCACCCGACCCATCACGCAGGCGCGTGACCTGTCCATCGCCTACACCCCCGGTGTAGCCAAGGTCAGCCGCGCGATCGCCGAGGACGTCACCCTCGCGAAGCGCTACACATGGACCGATCGGCTCGTCGCGGTGGTCAGCGACGGCACCGCGGTACTCGGTCTCGGTGACATCGGCGCGCGTGCCTCGCTGCCGGTGATGGAGGGCAAGTCGGTCCTGTTCAAGACCTTCGCCGGCCTGGACTCGATCCCGCTCGTCCTGGACACCACCGACGTCGACGAGATCGTCGAGACGCTCGTGCGGCTGCGGCCGTCGTTCGGCGCGGTCAACCTGGAGGACGTCTCGGCGCCACGCTGCTTCGAGCTGGAGGAGAAGCTCAAGGCGGCGCTGGACTGCCCGGTGATGCACGACGACCAGCACGGCACGGCCATCGTCGTGCTGGCCGCGCTGCGCGGCGCGAACATGGTGCTGGACAAGTCGATCGCCGAGCAGCGGGTGGTGATCTCCGGTGCGGGCGCGGCGGGTGTCGCGTGCGCGAAGATCCTGCAGGCGGCCGGTGCCGGCGACGTGACGGTGCTCGACTCGAAGGGCATCATCCACTCCGGCCGGGACAACCTGAACCCGGTGAAGGAGCAGCTGGCCCTCACCACCAACACCACGGGCCTGCGCGGTGGCCTCGCCGACGCCCTCAGCGGCGCCGACGTCTTCATCGGCCTGTCGAGCGCCACCATCGACGAGAGCCTGCTCGCGTCGATGGCGCCGGACTCGATCGTGTTCGCGCTGTCCAACCCGGACCCCGAGGTGCACCCGGACATCGCCGCCAAGTACGCGTCGGTGGTCGCGACCGGTCGCAGTGACTTCCCGAACCAGATCAACAACGTGCTGGCGTTCCCCGGCGTGTTCCGCGGGGCACTGGACGCCGGTGCGCGGGCGATCACCGAGAACATGAAGCTCGCGGCGGCCGAGGCCATCGCCTCGGTGGCCGCCGACCACCTGGCCCCCGACCACATCGTGCCGAGCCCGCTCGACCCGCGGGTCGCGGTCGAGGTCGCCAACGCCGTGGCCAAGGCCGCCGCGGAGGACGGGGTGACAGCGGACTGACGGGCCGGGCGAGCGTCAGGCTCCGGCCAGACGCTCGCCCGCCTCGGCGATGCGGTGCCTCGGCAGATCGATCAGCCGCAGGTCCGCGATGTCGTCCGGGGCGGAGGGCCACAGGTTGCCGAGGCGGCCGTGCGCGCGGGTCAGCACCGCGTGCACGGCCGTCGTCGTGTCGGCGGCGGGCACCGCGGTGGCCACGACGACGGCGTGGGTGTTGTCCGGGGTGCTGCGCAGCAGCCGTAGCCGGTACTTCGGGGCCAGCAGCGTGCTCAGGGCGCGCTGTGCCTCGGCGTCGGCGAGGTCCGGGTGCGCGTTGGGCACCAGCACGGCGACGCGGTCGGCGTTCACGGCCAGGAGCGTGCGCAGCAGCCACGGACCGGGGTCGCCCGAGAGGTCGACGGCCACGGCGGTGCCTCGCGGAACACTCGCCGGCTTGGTCCAGTCCACGGTGCGGAGGTCGACGTCGAGTCCGGTCTCGCCCGCGATGGCGACCAGCGCGTCGCGCAGCGCGGGCGGGGTGTCGCGTGCTTCGACCGACTGGGGACCGTGCGTGTAGATGGTCTGCTTGCCCTTGCGGACTTTTTTCGCCTTGGCGGTGGGTTGGCAGACGTACAGGTCGGCCGCGCTGCCGATGGCCTGCGCGCCCGTGTAGCGGTGGAAGCCGGGCACGATGGCCTCGAAGGTCAGGCCCAGTGCCAGCAACGCGCGCTGCGCCTGGTGGCCGAGTGCGGGATGCCGTGGGCTGTAGCCGTAGGCGAGGACGAGGCGGCCGTTCGGCGGGTCGGCGAGGCAGTCGAGGCCGCGGGCGGCGAAGAGGCCCATGCCCTCGGGTGTGTAGGGCGGGTCGCTGAACACGACGTCGGCTTTGCCGGTGACGGCGAGGGGCAGGCCGAAGCGCAGGTCCGCGTGGACGGTGTGGATGGTCCGGTCGCTGTGCCGGTCGATGTACTCGAGGATCCGGTCGTCGACGTCGATGACGGTGAGGTTGGCCTCGGGCCGCAGCGCGCGGACGGCGAGTGAGGTGAGGTCGTGGTCGCCGACGAACGTCAGCCGGGCGCTGCGGAGGTCGAAGTGCTCGTCGAGCCAGCGGGCGCGGCGGACGACGGTGTCCGTCGTGGCCTGGACGTGGTCGAGCGCGGGCAGCGGCGGCGGTACGTCGGCGAGGTAGCGCGCCACGGTCTCGGTGAACTCCGGCCCTGCGTCGGCCGGGCGGCCCGCGAGCTCGCGGTATCCGGGGATCGCGTCCTTGCACAGCCGCACGGCTGTGCCGTCGCGTTCGAGGTCGCCGCCGAGTGCGGTGAGCAGCTCCTCGACGCTGCGCCGGGGCGCCGCGAGGTCGCGCACCAGGTCGTCGAACTCCTGCCAGCCGTCGCTCAGCAGCGCGATCGCCCGCCGCAACGGCGACGCCGGCACTCCGAACACCTGGGTCACCGATTCCACGTCAGAAGAGTAATTGTGACGCGCAGCGTCTCCGGTTGGTGGTGCCAGGAGAGGACGGGCAGCCCGACTACCCGGATGTATGCGTTTCGCATAGAATCGCGGTATGGATTCCGCGCTCGTGGGAGCGATCAATCAGTGGCACGACAGCGTGAACGCCGGCGACCTGGTTCGTTCGGCGAAGGCTGTCGGCGATCCGATCGTCGTTCTGGGCCCGAAGGGTGCCGGCGCGATCACGCCCGAGCAGTTCGCGGAGTGGGTGAAGCGCTCGGGGATCACGCTGATCCCTCGCTCGTGGCACCCGGTCGGTGACCGGCTCATGGTCGTCGAGGAGGACGCGAGCTGGCCCGGGAGCCGGCGGTCGACCCGGGTGGCGACGGTCTTCCGGGTACACGGCGAGAAGGTCACCGCCGCGCTCCGGCTGCCCGACCTGACGTCGGCGCTGGAGCTGGCCCGCATCTGCCGGGAGATGGCGGCGACCGAATGAGCAATCCGGGACCGGGCCAGACCCTGTTCGCCTTCGTCCGCCACTGGGCGCGCAGATCGCCGGTCGGCGATCACGCGGTCGCCGAGCACGGTCGGCTCGTGCTCGTCACGGAGGCTGTCCAGGCGTTGACCACGCGAGGGATCGCGGCGACGGTCAACGCCGTCGCCCAGGAGATCGGTATCGACCAGAGCGGAGCCTCGCGGCTGATCAAGAGTGCGGTGGACGCGGGATACCTGACCATGCGGGCGTCGGAGGCAGACCGGCGCCGGCGCCAGGCGTCGATCACCTCGGCGGGAGAGACCATGCTGGCCCAGGCCCATCACTGGCAGGAACAGGTCTTCGACCGGTTGACCACCGGCTGGAGCGAGCAACGGCGCCGTGACTTTCACCAGGCCATGACGGACCTCATGGACCGCTCGTACGTCGTGTGATCGCCAGACTGTCCACATCGGATCCGGGCGCGAGGTCGCTAGCCGGTGACGGGACAGGAGAGCGGTCCGCGAGATCGCCCGTCACCGCGCACCGTGACGTACTCGCCCGGTCCACCCGCGGTGCAGACGATCTGTCCGATCGCCGTGTCCGACAGCGCGTCGACGGAGCGGGAGACGGTCACGACCGTCCCGGCCGGTCCGGCCGACACCGAGAACGGCGCCGCGCTGCCCGGAACCTCGCTGGTGAGCCCGCGGGCGCGCTCCTCGTCGGTCGGGCCGTTCGCCAGCAACGCGAGGGTGTCCGCGCGAGACCGTGGCTCCGCGTCGCGCGGTGTGGCGGCGAGTTCGCCGTTCCGGAGGAGGTACACGATGACGGCGGCACTCTCCAGGGCCGCACCGCTCGGCGGTGAGGCCCCGGTGATGACCCCCGTGGGCTGGACGCCGCAGCCGGCGGCGAACAGCAACAGGACCGCCGCCGTGCCCCGCGCGTGGTGTTTGCTCATCCGTCCTCCTTGCCCGCCGTGCCGGCGCGCCTCGGCAGCCGCAGGCTGAATACGGCGCCACCGTCGGGCGCGTTGGCGGCCGTGAGGTCGCCCTGCCGCCCGCCGTCGTGATGCAGCCGTGCATTCTCCCGCGCGATGGCGAGGCCGAGCCCGCTGCCGTCGGATCGGGTCCTGGCCGCGTCCGCCTTGTAGAAGCGGTCGAACACGTGGGGCAACACCGACGGGTCGAGGCCGGGTCCATGATCGCGGACGACGAGGGTCAGCCAGTCGTCGTCGGCGTGCAGGCGAACCGACACCGGCGGCTCGCCGTGTTTGAGCGCGTTGCCGACCAGGTTGGCGACGACGACGTCCATCCGTCGCGGATCGAGGTGCGCTCGGATCGTGGCCGGCAGGTCGGCGTCGACCAGCTCCAGCCAGCCCCTGGTCCGCAGACTCGCCTGAACCAGCCGGGTCACGTCGATCTCGTCGAGTGCGAGGGACGCGACACCGGAGTCGAACCTGCTGATCTCGAGCAGGTCGTCCACCAGCCTCGACAGGTTCCGCGTCTCACTGCTGACCAGCCGGGCGGCACGGCCCGCGTCCCCGGACATCTGCGCCGCCTCCTCGTCGAGCACATCGGCGACGGCGGTCAGCGCGGCCAGAGGCGTGCGCAGTTCGTGGGACACATCGGCCACGAACCGGCGAGCGTCGGCCTCCATCGCCGTGAGCTGCTCGACATGCCGTTCCAGCTCGGCGGCGGTGTTGTTGAACGTGCGCGCGACGCCGGCCAGCTCATCGGAGCCGCGGACGGCGATCCTGGTCTGCAGCCGACCCGCACCCAGTCGCCGCGCCGCCTGATCGAGTTCGCGCGCGGGACGCAGCACACTGCGCGCGGCCACCAACGCCAGGAGTATCGCGAGGGCCAGCGCGCCACCGGCGAGGGTCCACGCGGTCGTGGCGAGCTGGTCGATGCTGCGTTCCTGGGGGACGAGACTACGGGTGGTGTAGACCTCGATGCCGGAGGCCGTGGTGGTGCCGTCCGGGTGGACGATCAGCAGGGGTGTGCCGACGATCAGGCCGGGAACGCCGTACCGCACCACCCGCTGCCAGGCGATGTCGCCGCCGTGGACGGCCCGCCGCAGGTCCTCGGGGATGTCGGCCGCCTCGATGTCGTCGCCGGAGCGGAGCCCCCGGTAGGTCGCGACCGCCGCGCTGTCGCGGTCACTGACGGCGGCCGCGATGTCGGCGAGCTCCGTCCGCCCTGGGTTGCCCGGCAGCGGGTAGACGGTCGAGAGGCGGCTCTTCAGCTCTTCCACGGCGCTGTCCTGGGCGCTCTGCAGGATGGTGTCGCGGGCCTGCACGTAGATGCCGCCCGCGACGCCTGCCGCCGTGACGGCGGACAGCAGCACGAACGCGAGCAGCAACCGGGCACGCAACCCGAGAGAGCGGTCGCCGCACCGGAGCCACCGCCTCACAACGGTCCGAACCGGTAACCGAAGCCCCGCACGGTCTGCACGTAGACCGGCGATGCAGGGTCGTCCTCGAGTTTGGCACGCAGCCGCTGCACACAGGCGTCCACGAGGCGGGAATCGCCGAGATACCCGTAGTCCCACACGGACTCCAGCAGCTGCTGCCGGCTGTGTACGCGGCCGGGGTTGGCGGACAGTTCCAGCAACAGACGCAGTTCGGTCGGGGTGAGCTCGACGGTGCTCCCGCGCTTGCTGATCACCAGACTCGACCGGTCGATGGTCAGGTCCCCGTGCCGCTCCGCGTCGGCCTGCTGTCTGACGCCGCGCCGCAGCACCGCCCGGATCCGGGCTTCGAGCACTCTGGGCTGCACGGGCTTGATCACATAGTCGTCGGCGCCGGCTTCCAGCCCGGCCACCACGTCCATGTCGTCGCCGCGAGCGGTGAGCATGATGATCGGTATGTCGCCGATGGCGCCGATCCTGCGACAGACCTCGAAACCGTCCATGCCGGGAAGCATGAGGTCGAGCACGACGACGTCGGGCGTTTCCGCGCGTAGCCGTTCCAGTCCCCGCTCACCGGACTCTGCCGCGTGCACGCCGTGTCCCTGTCTGCTCAGCGCCAGTTCGAGACCTTCTCGGACGGCCGGGTCGTCCTCGATCAACAGGATCCGAGACATACCTTTGGGTATCACAGTGCTCTCCGGGTAGTGACCGACACGCCCACGCATGCGAGCAGGCCGCCGTCAGCAGGCACAGCGCGGTGGCCGTCAGAACGCCGCCGAGTACATCGCTCGGCCGATGCCAGCCGACGGCCACGGTGGCCGCGCCCACTGTGGACACTGCGACCGCCCCGGGTATCGCGCACCACCAGCGGGCGCGGGTGGGCATGGCGTACAGGGCGGCGAGGACGAGACCGGCCGCGGCGGCGACGTGCCCGCTGGGGAAACTGTTGTGCGTTGTCGAAGCCTCGATGCCGAGGTCGGGCCGGATCAGAATCAGCTTGAGCAGCCGTGCGCCGACCACCGACCCGCCGACGATGGCGATGCCGAGCAAGCCGGGCCCGAGTCGGCCGCTCACCGCGCCGACCAGTGCCACGACGACCAGGAGACCGGCCAGCACCAGCGGATCACCCGACCAGGCCAGCACGGCTTGTGCGAATCCCGACCGGTTCGGCTGAACGGCGACATCGGACGTCGATAAACCGATCCATTCGTCGAGCACCCGGCCACCGGTGGTCCAGACGAACAGCACGTAGCACACGCCGAGCGCGAGCAGGCACGCGAAGGCGCTCTTGCGCAGGTGGATGGCCTGTTGCCGCGAGGATCTCGTTGCCGCGTGCGGCGGCGTCTTCGTTACCACTTCAGCAAGCCTCGCCGCGCGATGTCCTGGCGGCGTGCGTGCGATGTCATGGTTGTGTCACAGCCACAGCCATCGGATTCGCAGCCCTGGGGTCGGCGGCAGTAGTACGGAGCTGTTACACAACGCGGACCGTGCGCGCACACGGCGCCACGACGCTTACCTCCATGCGTATACACAGGAAAGTGCTCATCGCGTGCTTCGCGGTGGTCGCGGCCGTCGCGGGCGCGAGCCCGGCACTGGCCATCCGCGGCGGTACCGAGTCACCGCGGCCGTACTCCTTCGCCGGCTCGCTCCAGCGTCCCGACTCACCACGTTCCGACGGCCACGTCTGCGGCGTCACGCTCATCGCACCGCAGTGGGCGCTGACCGCAGGCCACTGCACGCGCAACCCGAGCGGCGCTCAGGTCGGCACGCCACGAGACTGGACGGTGCGCATCGGCTCGGTCAGTACCACCTCCGGCGGCCAGGTCGCCGCCGTCGACACGTTCTACGCCTACTCCGCCGATCCCGTCCGCGAGGGCGACATCGCCCTGCTGCACCTCGAAACCCCCGTCGACGCCATCCCGGCCGCCCTGCCCGTGGCCCGGCCCGCCGACCACACGCCGATCCGCATCGTCGGCTGGGGCATGACCTGCGGGCAGATGCAGCCGCGCTGCTTCCCGGACCACCTGCGTGAAGCCGACACGGAGATCCAGCCTGCGAAGCTGTGCGAGCGCAGCGGAATCGCCGCAGATCGCGATCTGTGCATCGGCAGCGAGGACGGCAGCGTCGCCGCGACCAACATGGACTCCGGGGGCCCCGCGCTCGTCCGCACCGGCGAGAGCTGGACCATCGTGGGAACCGTGAGCGGGAGCAATGGCGACGACCAGCCCGTGGTCTACACCGATGTACACCACTACGCGGACTGGATCGCGGGTGTGCTGGACGGGTCCGCTGTGCCGCCGGAGAGCCCCGTCCCCGACCTGGAAGGTGCCGTTGCGCTCGGTGGCTGCTCCGCGTCCGTCGTGCGCACCGCGTCGGCGTCGCCGTCGGACCCCGCGCTGCTCCTCACGAACGGCCACTGCGTCCCGCAACCGCCCGCGCCCGGCAAGGCCGTCGCGGACCTCCCGATGAGCGTGCCCGTCAGCATCGGGGACCACCAGGGCTACCCCCAGACCACCGCCCACACGACTCGCCTTGTCTACGCGACGATGACCGGCACCGACGTGGCCCTGTTCCGCCTCGACAAGACCTACGCCCAGCTCGGCGACGAAGGCGCGAAGGTCTTCGAACTGGCCACCACGCCCGCGCGCCCCGGCACGCGCGTCGGCATCGTCTCCGCCGGCACCGGTGACCGTTACGCCTGCACGATCGATGCCCTGATCCCGCACCTGCGCGAGGACGGCTACCAACAGGACGACTCGTATCGCTACGACGCCGCCTGCGGCACGACCCACGGCGCCTCTGGCTCGCCGCTCGTCCTCGACGACGGCACGACGATCGTCGGCGTCCACGGCACCGGCAACGACAGCGGCGAACGATGCACGGCGAACAACCCGTGCGAGGTCGCCGAGGACGGCACGGTGCGCGTGGAGGAGGGCCGCCGCTACGGCCAGCGCACCACGATGCTCCCGGCATGCCTCACGGCAGGGTCGCGGCTGGACATGGCCAAGCCGGGCTGCACGTTGCCGCACCCGCGGGTGCTCTCGTAGCGGTATGCCGGGTCCGGCTCCGGGGAGACGGGTGCGGGCCGAGCCGCCGCCGGGGGAGCGCCCGGCTCGCCCCGCGTGTGCCCGGTCAGTCGCCACGCGCGGGCGGGTCGTTCGGGCGGGGCGGGAGGCAGGCGTCCCGGTGCCGGTCCCGGATCTCGGGCAGTCGCTGGAAGCCGGCCGACGTGTAGGTGGCGACGGCGGCGGCATTGGAGCTCGGGGTGCAGACGATGGCGCTCGACGAGCCCAGCTCCCGGAGTGCCGCGGCCGCGGCGAGGCTGATCGCCGTGCCGTAGCCGTGCCCCCGATGGTCCCGGTGCACACCCATCGGTTCGAGCAGCCCGGGCCTGCCCGGGCCGGCCGACCACACTGTCACCGCCGCCACGGCGTTGCCCCGCTCGTCGAACGCGACCAGACAGCGGGCGTCGGCGTAGGGCAGTCCGGCCGACATCGCGTGCCGGCGCTCGGCCGTGAACGTCGATCCCTCGAACGCCGCCCGCTGCACGGCGGCCCGCAGCTGCGCCAGCTCCGGACCGGCCACCTCGACCCGCACCCCCGGGTCCCGCACCGGCTCCGCGAGATCGCGGCGCAGGGGCGTCCACGGGTCGCCGGCGTTCCAGCCGTGCTCGGCCAGCAGATCGTGGACCACTGCGTCGCTCGGCGCTTCGACGGACGCCGTGCCGTGGGTCAGGACGCCGCGCTCCGGCTCGGTGAGGTCGGCGACGAGCCGACGCGCCAGCTCCTGGTGCCGCCGAGCGTCCGGCGCGATCGCCAGCCGCAGCAGCTCGGGGCTGTCCAGCAGCCCGACGGCGAGAATCCGCCCGTCCCGGCTCCAGGTCCGGACCGCCGCGGCCGTCGCCTCCGCCCCGAACCGCCAGAACCAGCCCAGGTCCCCGGGGTGCAGTTGCGGCGGCCCGTCGTCCTGCCACTCCCGCAGCACGCCCACGGCCGCGCCCAGCCCGTCGGTACCCGGGTTGCCCAGCACAATCCCCATGGTCGCGATCACACACCAGACCACCGGCCCGCCGCACACGGATTTCGGCCGGCCGGCCCGCATGCCGGGAAATCCGCGCCCCTCCGGGTGATCTCCGCTACCGTCGGCGAAGCGGACGAGGGGAGCAGCCATGGCAATCGAGTTCCGCGAGGTGACGAAGGCCTATCCCGACGGCACGGTGGCCGTCGACGAGCTGAGCCTGACCGTCGAGGACGGCACCATCACGGTGCTCGTCGGCCCGTCCGGGTGCGGCAAGACGACGTCGTTGCGCATGGTGAACCGGATGGTCGAGCCGACGTCCGGAACGGTTCTGGTGAACGGTGCCGATGTTCGGGACGCCGACCCCGCTCTGTTGCGGCGAGGCATCGGCTACGTCATCCAGCACGCCGGTCTCTTTCCACATCGGACGGTGCTGAGCAACATCGCGACCGTGCCGATGCTGTCCGGATGGGACCGCCGGAAAGCCTTGGCCCGAGCCGAGGAGCTGCTCGACACCGTCGGCCTGCCCGCCGAACTCGGCACGCGGTATCCCGCCCAGCTCTCCGGCGGACAACAGCAGCGGGTCGGGGTCGCCCGCGCGCTGGCGGCGGATCCGCCGGTGCTGCTCATGGACGAGCCGTTCTCGGCTGTCGACCCGGTGGTGCGCGAAGGGTTGCAGGACGAGCTGCTGCGCCTGCAGTCCCAGCTCGGCAAGACGATCGTGTTCGTCACCCACGACATCGACGAGGCCATGCGGCTCGGCGACCGGGTCGCTGTGTTGCGGGTCGGCGGCAAGCTCGCGCAGTACGGCACGCCGTCGGAGGTCCTGCGCCATCCGGTGGACGACTTCGTGGCCGGGTTCGTCGGCCGCGACCGTGGCTACCGCGGGCTGTCGTTCCTGTCCGCGGAGGACGTCCGGGTGGAAGAGGTCCCGACCGTGCGGCTCGGGGAGACCGGGCTGGTGGCGGCACCCCACTGGCGGCTCGCCGTCAATGACAGGGGCGAGCCGCGCGGCTGGCTCGCGCCCGAGTCCGGAGTGGACGGGCCACTGGCCGAATCGGACCTCCTCGCCGGAGGGTCGCTGTACCGCCGGGGAACACCGATCCGCGGCGCCCTCGACGCGGCGCTGTCGTCGCCGGCGAGTCTCGGCGTGGTGGTCGACGACGAGGGCAGGGCGCTCGGTGTCGTCACCGCGAGCCAGGTGCTCGACGTGATCGAACGGCATCCCGAGGGCGTGGCGGCGACATGAGTTTCCTCGACGAGCTCGGCGCCTATCTCGGCAGCGCGAACACGCGTGAGCAGATCCTGACCGGCCTGGCCGAACACTGCTACCTCGCGCTCGTACCGGTCGTGCTCGGCGTCGTCCTCGCCGTCGGTGCCGGGTGGATCGGCCGGACCTGGCGCAGGGCTCGCGGTGCGCTGCTCGTGCTCGCGAACCTCGTCTACACGGTGCCGTCGCTGGCGTTGTTCGTGGTGATCCCCGGCATCATCGGCACCAAGATCCTCGACAGTCTCAACGTCGTCGTCGCGCTCACGCTCTACACGACCGCGCTGCTCATCCGCCCGGTGCTCGACGCGCTGGACGCCGTGCCACCGCACGTGACGGCCTCCGCGACCGCGATGGGCTACCGCCCGGCGCGCCGGTTCCTCGGTGTCGAGCTGCCGCTCGCCGTGCCGGTGCTCGCGGCCGGCGTGCGCGTGGCGGCGGTGAGCAACATCAGCCTGGTCAGCGTCGGTGCGCTCATCGGCATCGGCGGGCTCGGCGTGCTGTTCACCGACGGCTTCCAGCGAGAGTACGCCGCGCCGATCGTGGTCGGGGTCGTGCTGACGCTCGCGCTCGCCCTCGTCGTGGATCTGCTGCTCGTTCTGCTGCGCCGGATCCTGACGCCGTGGGACCGCACGGCGTCGGCGGCCCGGCCGGAGCGGGAGGTGACCACGTGATCCCGGAGATTCTCGACTGGTTCGGCGACGCCGCGAACTGGAGCGGCCCGGACGGCGTTCCGGCCCGCGTGCTCCAGCATCTCGGGTACGTGGCGCTGTCTTTGGGGATCGCGGGGGTGATCGCCGTGCCGATCGGGCTGTTCGTCGGGCACACCGGACGCGGCGGCGTGGTGCTGGTCGGCCTGGGCAACGCGGTGCGTGCGCTGCCGACGCTGGGCCTGGTGACGTTGCTGTTCCTCGTGTTCACCGACAGCACGGTGGCCGCGATCATCGGGCTCGTCGTGCTCGCGATCCCGCCGATCCTCGCGGGGACCTACGCGGGCGTCCAGGCGGTCGACCGCAATGTCGTGGACGCCGCGGAGGGTATGGGCATGCGCGGCCTGCACCGGCTCTGGCAGGTGGAGGTGCCGATCGCACTGCCACTGTTGCTCGGCGGCGTGCGCAATGCCGTGTTGCAGCTCGTCGCCACCGCCGCGGTCGCGGCGTACGTCGGGCTCGGCGGCCTCGGCCGGTACCTGCTCGACGGACTGGCCATTCTCGACTACGGCGAGGTGGTGGCCGGTGCGGTGCTCACCGCGGCGCTCGCGGTCGTCCTCGACCTCGGTCTCGCCGGGGCGCAGCGGGCGGTCGTGCCCCGTGGTGTGCGGCTCGCGCGAGCGAGCAGAATCCCGGCGACGGAGGAGGCCGCATGAGCGGTGACGTCACCACGAGCCCGCGAGTCACGCGGGCCAGCCACGTCGCGGGGCGGCTGGCGGCACTGTGCGCGGTGCTGGCCTTGCTGGCCACCGCGTGTGGCAACCCGTTGCGCGGCGGTGCCGAGGGCGGGCCGGCTGGCGAGATCGTCATCGGCGCGTCCGATGTGGGCGAAAGCCTCCTGCTTGCCGAGATCTACGCGGGTGCGCTGCGGCATGCCGGCGCCACCGACGTCACCGTGCGCCCGCCGGTCGGCGGCCGGGAGGTGCTCGTCCAGGCGCTGCAGGACCAGTCGCTCACGCTGGCGCCCGACTACAGCGGCAACCTGCTGCGGTACTTCGACCCAGGCACCGGGGCCACGACGCCGTCCGAGGTCTACACGCAGCTGCGTACCGTGCTGCCGGACGGGCTCGAGGTGCTCGATCAGGCGCCCGCCGAGAACACCGACATGCTCGTGGTCCGCCGCGAGCTCGCCGAGCAGGGGGTCCGGACCATCTCGGACCTGGCACCGCACTGCCGTGACCTCGTCTTCGGCGGTCCCGGTCAGTGGGCCGATCGGTGGAAGGAACGCATTCGCGAGCTGTACGGCTGTGAGTTCGCCGAGATCCGCACCACCGACACCGGCGGGCCCGTCACCGTCGAGGCCCTGCGGTCCGGTGAGGTCCAGGTGGCCGACCTGTTCAGCACGTCGTCGACCATCCGCAGCAACGGGTTCGTGGCGCTGGAGGACGACCGGAACATGTTCCCGGCTCAGAACATCGTGCCGCTGGTGGCGACCGGCGCGCTGTCGCCGGCCGAAACGCGGGCGCTCGACGCCGTGTCCGCTGCCCTGACGACGGAGAAGCTGACCGAGCTGGGCGTCGAGTTCACCGAGCGCAAACGCAATCCCGCGGATATCGCCGACGACTTCCTCCGCGACAACGGTCTGGCCTGACCGGTCGGCTTTCCCACTTTCGTCGCAGACTTCCGGCGGCGTCCGTTCGGGTGTTCTTTGTGCGGTGAGGCAACGGAATTCCGGCGTCGCGGTGACTGTTCGTTCTCCCCGCGCGGTCGCGACTCGGCCGCCCGGCCGCAGCGATTGCGGAAAACGGCCCAGTGGCCCGGTTTTTCCGCATTTTCCGGGAAACGGGCCGGTGATTTTCCCCCGCTACTCTCGCTGGCGTTCGAAACCCGAACACCCTGCTGAAAGGGGACGGACCGTGCGTCAACGCGAGGGCGGAACACGTGGAGTGAGGGCGGCAGCCGGGACGGCAGCCGTGGTGACGGCCGTGCTGCTGGGGGCGTCGGGCGCCGCGTCGGCGGCCGAGCCCGAGGGCGTCATCCTGGGTGCCGATGCGCCGGGAGCCATCGAGAACAGCTACATCGTCGTGCTCGAAGACGGGGTTCAGGCGGCCGCCGCCGACTTCGGGGGCGAGGTGAAACACCGGTTCTCCCGGGTGCTCAACGGTTTCTCGGCGACCATGACCGAGGCGGCGGCCAAGCGCGCCGCGGCGGACCCGGCGGTCGCGTACGTGGAGCAGAACCGCAGGGTGACGGCCACCGCGGACCAGACCGATCCGCCGTCGTGGGGTCTGGACCGTATCGACCAGCGCGACCTGCCGCTGGACGACACCTACAGCTACGCCACCGAGGCCTCGAACGTCACGGCCTACATCATCGACACGGGCATCCGGACCTCGCACGAGGACTTCGGCGGCCGTGCGTCGTCGGGCTACGACTTCGTGGACGACGACGCCGACGCCACCGACTGCAACGGGCACGGCACACATGTCGCGGGGACGGTCGGTGGCAGTGACTACGGCGTCGCGAAGGGCGTCTCGCTCGTTGGTGTCCGGGTGCTCGACTGCGCCGGCTCGGGCAGCTACGACGGCGTGATCGCCGGCATCGAGTGGGTCACCGAGAACGCCGCGAAGCCCGCGGTCGCGAACATGAGCCTCGGTGGCTCGGCGTCGGCGGCGGTGGACGACGCGGTGCGCGCGTCCATCGCGTCCGGCGTCACCTACGCCCTCGCGGCGGGCAACGAGTACGGTGCCGACGCCTGCGGCTCCTCTCCCGCCCGCACGGCCGAGGCCATCACGGTCGGCTCCACGACGAGCACGGACGCCCGGTCCGGCTTCTCCAACATCGGCTCCTGCGTCGACATCTTCGCGCCGGGCAGCGACATCACCTCCGCCTGGATCGACAGCGACACGAGCGAGAACACGATCAGCGGGACGTCCATGGCCAGCCCGCACGTCGCCGGTGCCGCCGCCCTGTACCTGGCCGCAAATCCGGGCGCCTCGCCGCAGCAGGTGCGTGACGCCCTGGTGGACGCTGGCACTCCCGGTGTGGTGAGCAACCCGGGCAGCGGTTCGCCGAACGTCCTGCTCCACACGGGCACGACCACCACGGAACCGGAGCCGGAGCCCGAGCCCGGCGAGTGCTCGGCCGTCAGCAGCGAGTCCGCTGTGGACATTCCCGACGGCGGTGCGGCCGTGACGAGCCCGGTCACCGTGAGCGGCTGCGACCGTGCGGCGTCGAGCACCGCGACGGTGGCCGTGGACATCACGCACAGCTACCGGGGTGACCTGGTGATCGACCTGATCGCCCCGGACGGCACCACCACCCGGCTGAAGAACGCCGGCTGGGACTCCGGTGACGACGTGGTCGAGACCTACACCGTCGACGCCTCGGGCAAGCCCGCCAACGGCACCTGGACCCTGCGGGTGCAGGACGTCTACCGCTTCGACAGCGGCACGCTGAACGGCTGGACCTTCACCCCGTGACCGCCGGCTGACCGCGACACCGAGAGGCCCCACCCGACAGGCGCGGGTGGGGCCTCTCGCGTGAGACGTCCCCGCTCGGCACCGCGACCGGGCCCGGATACGCCGGTGGCGGCGGAACCGTGGTTCCACCGCCACCGGGCCGCGCGCGCGGTTACTCGAAGGCGCGGGTGATCAGCGCCTTCTGCTCGACCTCGTGCACCTTGGACGACCCCGCCGACGGCGCGGCCATCGGACGGCGCGCCACCACCTGCAGATTCGAGAACAGCTCCGGGAACTTCCGCGGCAGGTTCAGCCCGAAGAACGGCCACGCGCCCTGGTTCTCCGGCTCCTCCTGGACCCAGACCACCTCGCCGGCGTTGGAGTACCGCTCCAGGGCCGCCGTCAGCTTCCGCTTGGGCAGCGGGTAGTACTGCTCGATGCGGACGATCGCGACGTCGTCGATCTCCCGCTTGGTCCGCTCGGCCACCAGCTCCCAGTAGAGCTTGCCGGAGGTGAGCAGCACCTTGCGGGCCTTGGCCGGGTCGACGGTCGAGTCGTCGATCACGGACATGAACTTCGAGTCGCCCGTGAAGTCCTCGACCGCCGAGGTCGCGGCCTTGTTGCGCAGCATCGACTTCGGGGTGAAGACGATCAGCGGCCGATTGACGCCGTCGAGCGCGTGCCTGCGCAGCAGGTGGAAGTAGTTCGCGGGCGTCGAGGGCACCGCCACCGTCATCGAACCCTCGGCGCACAGCTGCAGGAACCGCTCGATGCGGCCCGAGGTGTGGTCCGGGCCCTGGCCCTCGTGCCCGTGCGGCAGGAGCAGCACGACGTCGGAGAGCTGGCCCCACTTGGCCTCACCGGAGGAGATGTACTCGTCGATGACGGTCTGCGCGCCGTTGACGAAGTCACCGAACTGCGCTTCCCACATCACCAGGGCGTCGGAGTTGGCCACGGAGTAGCCGTACTCGAAGCCGACGGCCGCGTACTCGGACAGCGCCGAGTCGTAGATCATCACGCGGCCCTGGTTCTCGCCGAGGTGCTGCAGCGGCGCGTACTCCTGGCCGGTGTTGCGGTCGATCAGCACGGAGTGCCGCTGGGTGAACGTGCCGCGCCGCGAGTCCTGGCCGGACAGCCGGACGAGCCTGCCCTCCAGGGCGAGCGAGCCGAACGCCAGCAGCTCGCCGAACGCCCAGTCGATGCCGCCCTCGCGCGACATCTTCCGCCGCCGCTCGAGCACCGGCTTGACGCGCGGGTGCGGGGTGAAGCCCTCGGGGAGCTCGGCGAACGCGTCGCCGATGCGCTCGATGACCTCGCGGGTCACCGCGGTCGGCAGGTTCGCCGGGACCTGCTGCTCCTCCTCGACCGACGGGCTCGGCGTCACCGGGTGCTTCTCGAGCTCGCGCACTTCGTTGAAGACGTGCTCGAGCTGGCTGGAGAAGTCCCGCAGCGCGGCCTCGGCCTCTTCCATCGAGATGTCGCCGCGGCCGATGAGCGCCTCGGTGTAGGTCTTCCGGACGCTGCGCTTGGTGTCGATGATGTCGTACATCGCGGGCTGCGTCATCGACGGGTCGTCGCCCTCGTTGTGGCCACGCCGCCGGTAGCAGATCATGTCGATGACGACGTCCTTGTTGAACGCCTGGCGGTAGTCGACGGCCAGCCGGGCCACCCAGTACGCGGCCTCCGGGTCGTCGCCGTTGACGTGGAAGATCGGCGCGCCGATCATCTTGGCGACGTCGGTGGCGTACTGCGACGAGCGGGCGTGCTCGGGCGCGGTGGTGAAGCCGACCTGGTTGTTGATGATGACGTGCACGGTGCCGCCGGTGCGGTAGCCGCGCAGCAGCGCCAGGTTCAGCGTCTCGGCGACCACACCCTGGCCTGCGAAGGCCGCGTCGCCGTGCAGCAGTACCGGCAGCACGGTGAAGCCCTGGCCATTCTGGTCACCCTTGTCGAGGATGTCCTGCTTGGCGCGGACGATGCCCTCGAGCACCGGGTCGACGGTCTCCAGGTGGGAGGGGTTGGAGGCCAGCGACACCTTCGTCTCACCGTCGCCGAACATCCGGAAGTACTTGCCCTCGGCACCGAGGTGGTACTTCACGTCGCCGGAACCGTGGGCCTGGCCCGGGTCGAGGTTGCCCTCGAACTCCCGGAAGATCTGCGAGATCGGCTTGCCGACGATGTTGGCCAGCACGTTGAGGCGCCCGCGGTGCGGCATGCCGATGACGACCTCGTCGAGCTGGTGCTCGGCCGCCTTGTCCAGCACGGTGTCGAGCAGCGGGATCACCGTCTCGCCGCCCTCGAGCGAGAAGCGCTTCTGGCCGACGTACTTGGTCTGCAGGAACGTCTCGAACGCCTCGGCCGCGTTGAGCTTGGAGAGCACGTACTTCTGCACGGCGGGGTCCGGCTTCTCGTGCGGAACCTCGACGCGCTCCTGGATCCAGCGCCGCTCGTCCGGATCGAGGATGTGGGTGTACTCGACACCGACCGTGCGGCAGTAGGAGTCGCGCAGGACGCCGAGCACGTCGCGCAGCTTCATCCGCTGCTGGCCCGCGAAGCCGCCGACCGCGAACTCGCGGTCGAGGTCCCACAGCGTCAGGCCGTGGGACAGGATGTCGAGGTCCTCGTGCCTGCGCTGGCGGTAGTTCAGCGGGTCGGTGTCGGCCATGAGGTGGCCGCGCATCCGGTAGGCGTCGATGAGCTCCAGCACGCGGGCGGTCTTGTCGATCTCGCCCTCGGGGATGTCCTCGACCCAGCGCACCGGCTCGTAGGGCAGGCGCAGCGACGTGAAGATGTCGTCGTAGAAGCCGTCCTCGCCGAGCAGCAGCTCATGGATGCGCTTGAGGAACTCGCCCGACTCCGCGCCCTGGATGATGCGGTGGTCGTAGGTCGAGGTGAGCGTCATGATCTTGCTGACGCCGAGCTTGACCAGGGTCTGTTCGCTCGTGCCCTCGAAGTGGGCCGGGTACTGCATCGCGCCGACGCCGATGATCGTGCCCTGGCCCGACTGCAGCCTCGGCACCGAGTGGTTGGTGCCGATGCCGCCCGGGTTGGTCAGCGAGATGGTGGTGCCGGCGAAGTCGTCCGCGGTGAGCTTGTTGTTGCGGGCCTTCTTGACGATGTCCTCGTAGGCCTGCCAGAACTGCAGGAACGTCATGGTCTCGCAGTTCTTGATCGAGGCGACGACGAGGTTGCGGCTGCCGTCCTTGCCCTTCAGGTCGATGGCGAGGCCGAGGTTCACGTGTTCCGGCGTGACGGCGTGCGGCTTGCCGTCGATCACGGCGTAGTGCCGGTTCATGTTCGGGAAGTCCTGCAGCGCCCGCACCATGGCGTAACCGATCAGGTGCGTGTAGGAGATCTTCCCGCCGCGCGTGCGCTTGAGGTGGTTGTTGATGACGATGCGGTTGTCGGCCATCAGCTTGGCCGGGACCGCACGCACACTGGTCGCGGTGGGGACGCTCAGCGAGGCGTCCATGTTCTTGGCGATGGCGGCCGCGGCGCCGCGCAGCGGCTTACGTTCCGGTTCGGTCTTCTGCGGCGCGGCCTTGGCGGGCTGGGCGGCCTTGTCGCTCGTGGCCGGCGCGGGCCGGGCCGGAGCCGGCTTGGTGGCGGGCGCGGGCTTGGCCGGCGCGGACTGCTGCGCCGGAGCCTGCTGCGGCTCGGCGGCCTCCTGCTTCGGCTTCTCCTCGGACGAGACGGTGGGCTGCCCGTTCGCGGCCGGGGCGGCGTCGGTCCTCGTGTCCGGCTTGCGGTCTTGCGTGGGCTTGAAGTCGGCAAAGAACTCATGCCACGCGGCGTCTACGGATGAGGGGTCGGCGAGGAACTGGTCGTACATCTCCTCGACGAGCCATTCGTTGGGGCCGAACTGTGACGCAGGGCTGCTGCTGGACACGGCTTGGACTCGCCTCTATCTGTCTCGATTGGGTCCGATTACGCGCATACCAGGCTAACCCCCCGGGTTCCCGCGCATTCATGGAACTAGGCGTTCCCGGCCAGGTGTCGCTTGGCATTTCTCACTTAATCGATCACGGAGCGCGACCGGGCGGCGGGAGCCGGCCGGTCGCACGCCTGCCGCCAGTGGCTGACCTGGGCTTTCACCGACCGTGTCCGCACTGCTGCCACCGGTGCGCAGCCGCGCCCGGCGGAGTTGTCACCGGGCCCGGGGTCACGCTGCGTGACCCGCTTCCGGTGTCGGCCGGCCCCGGTGTGAGCCACGAGTGGTCCACCCGCCACGACGAACGGTCCGCGGGGGCGGCGAGTGGCCGTCCGGGTCAGAGTTCGCCCACGCCGAGCCGCCACAGCCGAGCGTAGTGCCCGTCCGCGGCGAGTAGTTCCTCGTGCGTGCCCGACTCGACGACCCGGCCGTGATCGAGCACGACGATCCGGTCGGCCCGGGCCGCGGTGGCGAGCCGGTGCGCCACGACGAAGGTGGTGCGCTTCTTGGCGAGCTCGTCCGTCGCGCGCAGCACGGCCGCCTCGGTGGCCGGGTCGAGCGCGGCGGTGGCCTCGTCGAGCAGCAGCACGTCCGGGTCCACCAGCTCGGCCCTGGCCAGGGCCACCAGCTGCCGTTGCCCGGCCGAGAGGGCCCGTCCGCGCTCGCCCACCTGCTGGTGGAAGCCGCCCGGCAGTGCCGCCACGCCGTCGAGCGCACCGACCGCCCGGACGGCGGCCTCCACCTCGGCGTCGGTCGCACCGGGCCGGCCGTACCGGACGTTGTCGGCGACGGTACCCGAGAACAGATGCGCCTCCTGCGGCACGACGCCCAGCCTGCCCCGCAGCCCGGCGAGGTCGTAGTCGCGCACGTCCACACCGTCGATGCGCACCACGCCTGCGGTCGCGTCGTAGAACCGCGCGACCAGCTTGACCACCGTGGATTTGCCGGCGCCGGTCGCGCCGACCAGAGCCACCGTCGTGCCGGCGGGCACGTGCAGCGTGATGTCCCGCAGCGCCGGCGTCTCGGTGCCGGGGTAGGCGAACGAGACGCCCTCGAGGTCGACGTCGCCGCGCAGGCGCTCGGGCACGGGCACGGGACGCTCGGGCTGGGGCACCGACGTCGGCGTGCGCAGCAGGTCGCCGATCCGCCGCAGGCCGACCTTGGCCTGCTGGTAGCCGTCGAACACCGATGAGAGCTGCTGCACGGGCGCGAAGAACAGGCCCAGATAGAGCAGGAACGCCATCAGCACGCCGGGGGACAGGCTGCCGCCCGCGACCCGCGTCGCGCCCGCCGCCAGCACGACGACCTCGGCGACCCCGGACAGCAAGGTGACGAACGGGAAGTAGGTGGCGACGTAGCGCTGCGCGCGCAGGCGCGACCGGCGGTAGGCGTCGCTGCGGGAGGCGAAGTCCCGCGCCGAACGCTCCTCCCGCGTGTACGCCTGGGCCACCCGAAGCCCGCTGACGTTCTCCTGCATGTCCGCGTTGACGGCACTGACCCGTTCCCGGGCCTCCGTGTAGGCGGCCGAGGCGAGCCTGCGGAAGATCACGGTCGCCACCAGTAGCACCGGCAGGACGGCGAACACATACAGCGACAGGCTCGCGTCGGTGACCACCAGCGCCGCGCTGATGCCGACGAGGGTGAGCACGCTGACGACGGCGGTCGCCAGCCCCGTCTGCAGGAACGTCGAGAGCGCGTCGACATCGGTGGTCATCCGCGTCATGATCCGGCCCGCCAGCTCGCGCTCGTAGTAGTCCAGCCCGAGCCGTTGCAGGTGGGCGTAGCTGCGGACCCGCAGCAGGTACAGCACCGATTCACCGGTCCGGGCGGTGAGCCGGGTCTGCACGGCGACGACCACCCAGTCCAGCAGGATCACCGCCAGGCCCACCGCCGCCGCGATCAGCACGGCCGACTCGACCCCGGTCCGCACGCCGCCGTCGACGCCGCGCTGGTACAGCGCCGGCACCGCCAGTGTCGCCAGCGCGTCGAGTGCCACGAGCGTCACCACGGCGGCCAGGAGTGCTCGCACCGGACGCAGCAGGCCGGCGAGTCGGAAGCGCGGGTCCGGCGCGGTCGGGTCGGTCTCGCCGAGGCGTGGGGCACCGGTCGCGGGCGGCAGCTCGCGGACCCGGCGCAGCAGCTCCGGCGTGGGCGGCAGGTCCAGCGCCGCCCGGGCGCCCGGCCCGCCGCCACCCCCGGCGCTCGTCGCGCTGCGTGCCGAGGCGGTGCGGGCGAGGGCGTCGACGTCGTCCGGGTCGTGCTGCCGCGGCCACAGCTGGGGCGTGATGCCGGAGGCGTCCCGGGCGGGCACGTCGTCGCGGTGGCGTTGTTCGACGTCGTCGCCCGGGCCCGCCACGAGCTCGCGGAACAACGCGCACCGCTGCTCGAGCTCGCCGGCCGTGCCGACGTCGACGACCCGCCCGGCATCGAGCACGGCGATGCGGTCGGCCAGGGCCAGCGTCGAGCGCCGATGGGCGATCAGCACCGTCGTGCGCGAGCTGGTGACCGTCCGCAACGTCTCGTGAATGGCGGCCTCGGTCGCCGTGTCGACCGCCGAGGTCGCGTCGTCGAGGATCAGCACTCGCGGGTCGGTGAGCAGCGCCCGCGCGAGGCCGAGCCGCTGGCGCTGGCCGCCGGAGAGGGTCAGCCCGCGCTCGCCGACCTGCGTGTCGTAGCCCTCGGGCAGGGCGCTGATGAACTCGTGTGCCTCGGCGGCCTTCGCGGCGGCGATCACCTCCTCGTCGGAGGCATCGGGCCTGCCGTAGGCGATGTTGTCCCGCACCGACGTCGAGAAGAGGAACGCCTCCTCGAACACGACGCCGATCGTGCGCCGCAGGTCGGCCAGGGGCAGGTCCCGCACGTCGGTGCCGCCGATCCGGACCGCGCCGGAGTGCACGTCGTAGAACCGGGGCAGCAGCAGGGAGATCGTGGACTTGCCCGAGCCGGCCGTGCCCACCAGCGCCAGCGTCTCGCCCGGACGGGCGCGCAGGGAGAGCCCGTCGAGTACGGGCTCGCTCAGCGTGTAGCCGAACCGGACGTCGTCGAGTTCGAGGTCGAGCGGCCCGTCCGGGATCGGCGCCGGGTCCGGGCATTCGCGGACCTCGGGCTGGGCGTCGACGAGTTCGTGGACACGTTCGGCGCCCGCGCGCGTGAGCTGGGCCTGCACGACGAGGCTCGCGAGCATGCGCGCCGGGCTGATGAGCGCCGAGACGTAGGTGGCGAAGGCGAGGAACGTGCCGAGGCTGATCTGTCCGCGCAGCGCGAGAATGCCGCCGACCGCGAGCACCGCGATCTGGCCCGCCGCGGGCAACGCGGCCGTGGTGGCGGTGGGGATCGCGGACAGCTTCGCCGCGCGCAGCCGCTCGGCGTAGAGCTTGCGTGCCGACCGGGACAACCGCTCGGTCTCGCGGGACTCCTGCCCGAACCCCTTCACCACGCGCACGCCGGTGACGGTCTCCTCCACCTGCTGCGCGATCTCCGCGGCGCGCTGCTGCGCCGCCCACGTGGCGGGGAAGAGCTTGCGCCTGCTGACCGCCAGCACGATCGCCACGGCTGGTGCCACCACCAGGGCGATGAGGGTGAGCAGCGGCGACATCCACACCATCGCGCCGAGGGCCAGCACCGCGAACACCACCGAGCCCGCCGAGAGCGGGACCTGCATCAGGAACCCGGTGACGAGCTGCAGGTCGGTGATGGCGCGGGACACGATCTGGCCGGTACGCAGCGAGTCCTGCTTGCCTCCGTCCAGGCGTGACACCGACGCGAACACGGCTTGCCGCAGGTCGTGCTGAACGTCGAGGGCGAGCCGGCCGCCGACGTAGCGGCGGGCGAAGGCGCTGCCGAACGCCAGGAGATGCAGCCCCAGCAGCGCGGCGGCGAGCCAGCCGAGCCGGGAGGTGTGGCCGTCGACGGCGTCGTCCACGGCCGCGCGGACCAGCAGCGGGCTCGCGGCCTGGAGCCCGACACCGAGCATGGCGGCGCCGAGCGAGAGCACCACCAGCACCGGGTGCCGCCAGCAGGCGGCGGCGATGCGGCGGATCCAGCCGGTGGGGCGGTCGTGAGTGCCGGGCGGCGGCTCGGCCGGGGAGCGAGTGTCCCGCGCGGCGTTACCGACTTCGCTCGACACTCACGACCTCCCGACTCCTCAGGTGATGTCTCGGCGCTGGTTGGCCGCCCATCCGCCCACGAAGAACAGCATCGTCCACGCCAGGAAGATCAAGGCGGCCGCCCACCACGAGAACGCGCCGGGTGCACCGGCGGCGTACTGCAGCAGCCACTGCAGGTCGTCGTCGAGTGCCCCGGGCACGGACAGCCCGGCCGCGCCGAACGCCTCCGCACCGATGGCGCCGACCACACCGTTCAGCGTGCCGTTGGGCAGCACGCCGCCGAGCCACGTTACGCCCCACCAGCCGAAGGCGACGAACACGAGCACGTTCTCCACCACCAGCATCCAGATGGTGAGCGTGATCGTCGCGCCGACGACACTGTTCCACACGGCGCCGACGCCGATCCCGAACAGCGTCGCGAGGATGGTGGCCAGCACGCCCGCGCCGAGCACGCCGAGCCACTGACTCGCCGTGGGCAGGCCCCGGCTGTCGACGGTGAGCACGGTGCCGAGGCTCGACGCACCGACGATCACGAGGCCGTAGATGGCACCCCAGACCATGTAGGTGAGCATCTTCGCGGTCAGTGCCGATCCGCGGTTGGGCGCGGTGAGGAACGTCGTGGTGATCGTCTTCTTGCTGTACTCGCCCGCGAGGGCGAACACGCCGAAGATCACCGGGAACATCATGCCGATGTTGGCGCCGTGGGCCAGCGCCAGCAGCCCGACCGGCAGCTCGACCAGCTGCACGCCCGTGGCCGCCGCGAACTCCTCGGCCTCGGAGCTGCCGAAGAAGTCATTGACGTCGTTGGTGACCGCGCCCCAGCCGAGCGCGAACAGGAACGCGAACAGCACGGCCGGGATCATCAGGCCCCACCAGCTCTTGGTGGTGAGCGTCTTGCGGAACTCCGCCTTGACGAGGTTGCCCATCACTGGTGACCTCCCCAGCTCTGCTGGTAGCCCTGCGGCTGCTGGTGTCCGGGTGGCGGCGGGCCCCAGCCGCCGGGTGGTTGCTGCGGGGGAGGACCGTACTGGGCCGCCCCGTACTGCGGGTTGGTGAGCTGGAAGAACAGCTTCTCCAGGTCGGCCTTCTCCTCTTCCATGCCGTACACGGCGATGCCGGCCTTCGCGGCGAGGTCACCGATCTGCTGCACGCTCGCCCCGTACACGGCGACGCGGCCGTCCGGAGTCGGCTCGAGCTGGGTGAGCCCGCCCTCCCGTAGCGCCGCGACCAGACCGTTCGCGTCGGCAGGCTGCACGAGCACGCGCGACTGCTGGCCCGCGCGCAGCTGGTCGAGCGAACCGTAGTAGCGGGTGGTCCCGGCGCTGACGATCACGACCTGGTCGATGGTCTGCTCGAGCTCGGAGAGCAGGTGGCTGGACACCAGCACCGTGCGGCCCTGCTGCGCGAACGACCGCAGGAAGTTCCGCAGCCACGCGATGCCCTCGGGGTCGAGGCCGTTGGCCGGTTCGTCGAGCACCAGCACCTGGGGGTCGCCGAGCAGGGCCGTCGCGAGCGAGAGCCGCTGCCGCATGCCGAGCGAGAAGTCGCCCGCCTTGCGGTCGGCTGCCGGTGCCAGACCCACCAGCTGCAGGAGCTCGTCGGCGCGCTGGTCGGGCACACCGATCGCAGCCGCGTACACCCGCAGGTGGTTGCGCGCCGTGCGCTTGGGGTGGAAGCCCTCGTTCTCCAGCACCGCGCCGACGACGCGGGCCGGGTTGCCGAGCTGGTGGTACGGGCGGCCGTTGATGGTCGCGATGCCCATCGTCGGCGTGACCAGGCCGAGCAACATTCTGAGCGTGGTCGTCTTGCCGGCCCCGTTGGGTCCGATGAAGCCCGTGACCGAACCGGGCTCCACGGTGAAGCTGAGGTTCTGGACCGCGGTGACGGCCCCGAACTGTTTGGTGAGGTTCTGCACCGCGATGCGGCCGCTGCCGTCGTGCATGGTCCTCTCTGTCCCCTCGTGTCTGCGCTGTGGCGGTGGCCATCCTGCCGTACCGGCTGTTCGACCTCCGGCCGGGTGGTCCGGTTCCCCGGTGACCGGGGTGGCACGGCCGCACGCGGTGGGTGACGGGACGGGAACAGACCCGCTGACGTGGACATTCACCGGTGTCCACGGGCGGGTGAGAAGAAATAACACCGCGACATGACGCCCCCGGGGGAGCGAAGTCGCGCGGGACGACCTAAGCTTGTTGGTGGCGGCCCGCTCCCGGTGACCCCCAGGCTGGTTGAGCGGGCCGCCCCTTCTTGTCATCCCGGTTTCCCCGAGCCGCAACGCTTTGTGCGGCTCGCGGTGATCCGGCAACTACAGTCCCACGGGCTCGTGGCTCAGGCCGTGTGCCGTCGCGACGGCTTCGTTGGTGAGCGCCCCGGCGTGCGTGTTGAGTCCCTTGGCGAGACTCGCGTCCTCCCGCAGCGCCCGGCGCCAGCCGAGCTCCGCGAGCCGCAGCACGTACGGCAGCGTGACGTTGGTGAGGCCGTAGGTCGACGTCCTCGGCACCGCTCCTGGCATGTTGGCGACGCAGTAGAACACCGAGCCGTGCACGAGGTAGGTCGGGTCGTCGTGCGTGGTCGGCCGGGAATCGGCGAAACAGCCGCCCTGATCGATGGAGATGTCCACGAGCACGCTGCCCGGCCGCATCCGCGACACCAGTTCGTTGGACACGAGTTTCGGCGCCTTCGCGCCCGGTACGAGCACGGCCCCGATCACCAGGTCGGCCTCGACGACGGCGGCGTCGAGCGCCAGCGCGTTGGACGCGACCGTGCGGATGCGGGCACCGAAGTCGTGGTCGATCTGGCGAAGCCGGTCGACGTTGGTGTCGAGCACCTCGACATCGGCGCCCAGCCCGAGCGCCACGCGGGCCGCGTTCAGCCCGGCGACCCCGCCGCCGATCACGACGACGCGCGCCGGGTGCACACCGGGGATCCCGCCGATGAGCACGCCGCGCCCGCCGCCGGGCTTCATGAGCGAGTACGCCCCGACCTGCGGCGCCAGCCTGCCCGCGACCTCCGACATCGGCGCGAGCAGCGGCAGGCTGCCGTTGGGCAGTTGCACCGTCTCGTAGGCGATCGCCGTGGTGCCCGCGGCCAGGAGCGCGTCGGTGAGCGCGCGGTCGGCGGCCAGGTGCAGATAGGTGAACAGCACCTGGTCCGGGCGCAGCCGCCGGTACTCCTCGGCGACCGGCTCCTTGACCTTGAGCACGATCTCGCCCTCGGCCCAGGTTTCCTCCGCGGTGGGCAGGATCTTCGCGCCCGCGGAGAGGTACTCCTCGTCCCGGATGGCCGACCCGGCGCCGGCCTCGGTCTCGATGAACACCTCGTGCCCGCGCTGGACGAGCTCGTGGACGCCAGCCGGAGTCAGCGCGACGCGGTACTCGTGCTTCTTGATCTCTCGCGGGACGGCGATGCGCACGGCTTCCTCCTGATGTGTGCGGTGTCGCTGACCACGGTGGAGTACCCGGAACGCGGTGTCATCGTGGGCGCACGACAATCATGACCTGATTCGGTCGTCGTGGCAGAACAAGCCTTGACCTCCAGTTAGCTGGAGCCAGCAGGCTTCCTGTGTGAGGAAAGGGGAGCCATGAAAGCGGTGTGGTTGACGAGGTTCGGCGGGCCGGATGTGCTCGTGCCGGGCGAGGCTCCGGACCCGGAACCCGGGCCGGGCGAGGTGCTCGTCGACGTCGAGTACGCGGGCATCACGTTCGTCGAGACGCAGTTCCGGCGCAGCGGTTTCGGCCCGTTCCGCGCGGAGCCGCCGGTGATTCCGGGCAACGGCGTCGGTGGCGTGGTCGCCGCGGCCGGGGTGGGCGTCGATCCGGCGCTCGTGGGGACGCGGGTGGTCACCGGTCTCGGGGGATCGGGCGGATACGCCGAGCGCGCGGTCGCCGACGCGGCGGCTGTGCTGGCGGTTCCGGACGGGCTGGCGCTCGACGATGCGGTGGCCCTGCTGGCCGACGGGCGCACGGCGATGATGCTGCGGCAGGAGGCACGATTCCGGCCGGGCGAGCGGGTGCTGGTCGAGGCGGCTGCCGGTGGCGTGGGAAGTCTGCTGGTGCAGCTCGCCCGGCGCGCCGGTGCCGTCGTGGTCGCGGCGGCGGGCGGGGAGCGCAAGCTCGACCTCGCCGCGGACCTCGGCGCGCAGTACACAGTGGACTACCGCAAGCCGGAGTGGACGGACACGGTGCGCGAGGCCGTCGGCGGGGTCGATGTCGTGCTCGACGCGGTGGGCGGTGAACTCGGGCGCGCGGCGTTCGACCTGCTTGTGCCCGGCGGCCGGATGGTCGGTTACGGCCTCGCCAGCGGGACGGCGACCGAGATCCCGGACGGGCTCGCCGCCGAGCGTGGCGTCAGCGTGAGTTGGGGCATCCGGGCCACTCCGGAGCAGCTGCGGAACTACGCGCGGGACGCGCTGGCCGAGGCGGCGGCAGGCCGGCTGCGGCCGGTGATCGGCCAGCGGTTCCCGCTCGATCGGGCCGCGGACGCCCACGCCGCCATCGAGGCGCGCTCGACGCTCGGCAAGACGCTGCTCGAGGTCCGGTAACCCGGGTCACGACCAGCGCAGGGCGACGAGCTGGGTGAGGAGGGCGAGGCGCACGTCCGGGTCGTCGAGGTCCAGCGGCACCAGTTCGAGCAGCCTGCGCATGCGATACCGCAGGGTGTTGGGGTGGATGCTCAGCTCCTTCGCCGCGCTGCGCGGGTCGCCGGGATGGCGCAGCCACTGGTACAGCGTCGCCACGTAACCGGTGTCGTGGGCCTCGTCGTGTGCCAGGAGTGTCCCGAGTGGACCGAGCTCGGGCACCCCGGCGCCGCGGGCGGCCGTCGCCGCGCGGTGCAGGGCGAGCTGGGTCCACACCTCGTCGAACGTCGCCACCCGGCCGCGCAGCACGCCGGAGCGGAGCAGGCCGAGAGTCTCCTCGGCCTCGGTGCGGGAGCGCGTCAGCTCGGCGAGGCCGGCGGCGCTGCCCGCGGCGGCCCGCAGCTCGCCCGCCTCGCGTCCGCCGTGGACCGCGGCGAGCGCGTCGTGCAGCTCAGGCCACGACCCTGGTCCCGCGCCGTCCGGCACCACGGCGTAGAGCAGGCCGGCGTGCTCGGCGGCGACCGGCCTGCGACCGATGCCCTGCGAGAGGCGTTCCAACAGGGCAAGGCGAAGGCCCTCTCCGTCCAGCGTCTCGCCGCCGGGCGTCTCGACCACCACCACACGGTGCGGTTCGTCGGCGAGACCGAGCTCCGCGACGGCCTTGCGCGGCCCGACCTCGCCGTGCAGCAACGCGCGCACCAGCTCGGCCGACGCCCTCCGCCGGACGTCGGCGTGGGCCCGGCGGCGTAGCAGGTGCAGGGCCACGACGGGGGCCGTGTCGGCGAAGGCGGCGGCGCGTTCGTCGGGCACCGGCCCGCTCACCACGGCCCACATCGAGCCGAGCAACTCGCCGCCCATCCGGATGGGCACGATCAACCGGGGCAGGGTGCCGTCGCGCTGGCCCGGCACGAAGATGGTCTGCCTGCCTCGTGACAGTTCCCGGAACACGCCGCGTGAGCGGAACCGGGCGAGCACGTCGTCCGGGATACGCCTGCCCATGATGGTCGCGACGCGGGCGGGGTCGGTGATGTCCTGGCGCGCCGAGTAGGCGAGCACGCGCGAGTTGGTGTCCTCAATGGTCACCGGAGCGTCCACAACGGAGGCGACGGCATCGGCGAGGCGGAACAGGTCGCCCGCCGCGGGATCGTCGCCGCCCTCCAGCGTGTCGGCCTCGTCGGCGATGGCATCGAGCACCGTGCGCAGCAACCACACGAGCTGGGCCCACGACGTCGCGGCGTGCACCTCGATCAGCCCGATGGCCGACTTCCTCGCCGCCTGCCGCACGCGTGGGGTGCGGGCCAGCGGTGCCTTCATCAGGACGGCGGCCGCCCCGTGCTCGGCGCTCTCGCGGACGAGCGCCGTCGCCGCCGGGGCGTCGGGCACGGCGACGCCCAGCACGAGATCGCCCGCCCCGGGTCGCGGGGTCGCGCCGGGCTCGGCGATCACCACGTCGCCGACCGCGACCGTGTCCTCCGGCAGGTGGACGGCGTGCAGCAAGGTCGGTCCGACCCGGTCGACGACACTGCGCACGCTGACCATCAGCGTCCGGTGTGGGTCCGCGCGGCGATGCCGCCGACAACGCCGACGACGCCGACGACGCCGACGACGCTGACGACGCCGACGAGACCGACAACGCGGGCGACGTGCCGCACCCGGCTGGTCATGCGGACCTCGCCTGCCGGTCGAGCAGGCCGGCCTCGGCGGCGGCCGCGGTGAGGCGGTCGAGCAGCCGGGCCTCGCGGACGGCGACCGTCCGGCCGAGCTCGGTCAGCCGGTAGTAGCGGCGACGCGCGTCATGCGGTCCGTTCCCCGTCCGGCCGGTGACCTCCTCCACGAGTCCGTCGGCGGAGAGCCGGGACAGGGTTCGGTAGAGCGTCCCGGGACCGAGTTTCGCCGAGCCTGCCGTGAGCTCGTCGACGTAGCCCATGATGGCGTAGCCGTGCGACCGCCCGCGGGCCAGGGCGAGCAGCACCTGGAACGCGGCCGGCGTGATGGCCGGCAGGTTGCCGTTCGGCATGCGCGGAGCATACACTCCGATTTCGTTGTATCCGGAGTGGATATAGCGGAGGCGGGCTCCCGGTAGGCGGGTTTCCGCACACGACTCGGGAGTCGGCCATGGCCATCCGCGGCGTCAGCAAGGTCGTCATCGGCGTGCGCGACCAGGACCGCGCGAAACGCTTCTGGTCCGAGACGCTCGGCTTCGAAATCACCACCGATGTGCCCTACGACGACGCGGGCAACCACTGGGTGGAGGTCACCTCGCCGGACGGCGCGACGATCCTGATCCTCAGCCCGGACCCACAGGATC
This sequence comes from Prauserella oleivorans, assembly GCF_042685745.1. Taxonomy (NCBI): domain Bacteria; kingdom Bacillati; phylum Actinomycetota; class Actinomycetes; order Pseudonocardiales; family Pseudonocardiaceae; genus Prauserella; species Prauserella oleivorans. The sequence continues at coordinate 2,313,619 of NZ_JBHUNT010000001.1, forward strand.
AGTACCGCCGGGAAACGAGCGGGGACCTCCCCACCACCAACGTCTTCTTCTACGCCGACGACATCGAGCGGACCTGTGAGGAACTGTCGGCGCGCGGGGTGGAGTTCCCGGCCGCGCCGGAGTGGCAGCCGTGGGGCTGGTGGGCCATGTTCGTCGACTCCGAGGGCAACCGTTTCGCCCTGCAGCAGCGCTGAGCGGCGCGAGGCCGATACGCGTCAGTCCGCCAGGGCCTCCGAGATCCAGGGCGCCACGGGCAGCTCCCGCTCCAGGCACTCCGCCGACAGCCGCACCGTCCAGCGCAACGCCTGCAGGATCAGGCTGTCCACCTCGTCGGGGGCGGCGTTCGTCAGCGCGATCTCGACCTGTTCCCTGGCGGCGTCGGTGTTGCCGTGCACCTCGGCCAGCAGCGTCCGCACGGCGGTGCGCACCGGCGGGTCCGCCTGGTCGATCGACACTTCCTCGCCCGCTTCGTCGAACACCTGGACCTTCACCGGGGCCGCACCGCCGTCACCGAGCGTGGCGACCATCGCGCTGCACGCGCCGAACAGCAGCAGCATCAGCTCGCGGGTGTCGGCCATGCGCGCCTCCGGAGTGGGTGCGAGCACCTCCAGCGCTTCGGTGTCGTCCCCGAAGCGCATGGCGATGAGCGCCCGCTGCGCCCTCTCGACGAGGTCGGCGGGCTCCTGCTCGCTTCCTTCCGCGTGCACGTGCCCCATCAAACACCAGCGTGCGCGGATTCGGTGCCGCCCGCTGGAGTGATCATCACTTCGCCGCGTACAGGGCCCCGAGCGCGAGCCGGGTGAGCAGCTCGGCGAGTTCGTCATCGGGCAGATGCCGGTTGTACGGCGTGGAATTGATGAGCCCGAACACCGCGTGCGCGGCCGACCGCGCATGCGGCTCGTCCAGCTGTGGCACCGCCGCCCGCAGCACCGACACCCACACCTCGACGTAGCGCCGCTGCAGGGCCCGCACCTGCCTGCGATCGGCATCGGTGAGGTTGGCGAGGTTGCGTTCCTGCACGGTGATCAGCGCCGGCTGCTGCAGCGCGAAGTCGACGTGGAACCGCACGAGCCCGGCGAGGATCTCGTCCGCGTCGCCCGCGCGCTCGATGCGTCGCCTGCCGCCCTCGAGCAGATACTCGCTGATCGACGTCAGCATCTCGCCGAGCATCGCGTCCTTGCTGCGGAAGTGGCGGTACAGCGCGGGACCGGAGATGCCGACCGCCGCGCCGATGTCGTCGATGCCGACCCCGTGGAAGCCGTGCTTGGCGAACAGCTCGGCCGCCGCCGCGAGGATCTGCTCGCGCCGGGTCGGGTTCTCATTGCCGGACAACGGGGCGGAGCCGTGGGACATCGCGTCATTCTAAACAGCGGGGTTAGCGAGCGCTAACCTGCCGTCCGACTTCCGGGGTGATCCATGCGGGTCAAGCCCGGTCTGAACCCTTTCCGCGGCCGTGAGCGACTGGTAATCCTTCTGACCGGCCAACGGTTGACGGAAAGGGTGGCCATGGCGGTTAGAACCTTTCGCTCCCTGTCCCTGCTTCTGGTCACCGCGCTGACGTTGGTCGGCGCAGCGGTGGCCGCTACGGCGGCCCCGGCTTCGGCTGGCGGCTACGTCGCGCTCGGCGACTCCTACTCCAGCGGCGTCGGTGCCGGCGACTACGGCGACTCGGGCGGCTGCAAGCGCAGCGCCAACGCCTATCCGCAGCTCTACGCCGACGCGAACGGCATCACCGACTTCCAGTTCGTGGCGTGTCTCGGCGCCCGCACCGACGACGTGCTCGCCCAGACCTCCGCGCTGAGTGCGAGCACCACACTCGTCACGGTGTCGGTGGGCGGCAACGACGCCGGATTCACCGACGTGATGATCGACTGCACCACGAGCGGTGACCAGGGCTGCGTCGACCGCGTGGAGGAGGCCAAGAGCTACGCCGAGACCACGTTGCCCGGCCTGCTCGACGAGGTGTACTCGACGATCCGCAGCAAGGCGCCCAACGCCGAGGTCGTCGTGCTCGGCTATCCGCGCTTCTACGAGATCGGCGGCTCGTGCAAGGCGGGCCTCTCCGACACCAAGCGCGCCGCCATCAATTCCGGAGCCGACACGCTCGCCGACGTCATCGGCAAGCAGGCGGCCGATGCCGGGTTCACCTTCGTCGACGTGCGTGACCGGTTCACCGGCCACGAGATCTGCTCGGCCGACTGGTGGCTGAAGAGTCTCAGCTGGCCGGTCGACGAGTCGTACCACCCGAACGTCAACGGCCAGCGGCTCGGCTACCTGCCCGCGCTGGAGGCCGCGGCAGGCTGACACACCGCGGCTGGACACCCAGGTTAGCGGCCACTAACATCCTCACCGGTGTTAACGGCTGCTAACCTTGAGGTGCGTGATGGACACTCCGGCGCTCACCAGCCACGCCGATCCGCGCAGTGAGGCGTTCGCCCGCAACGTCGGGGCCCACGCCGAGCTCGTGGAGGACCTCCGCAAGCGGCTCGCCGTCGCCCGGCTCGGCGGTCCGGAGAAGGCGCGCGCCCGCCATGTGGAACGTGGCAAGCTGTTGCCGCGGGACCGGGTGGACGCCTTGCTCGACCCCGGGTCGCCGTTCCTCGAGCTCTCGCCGCTGGCCGCGAACGGGCTCTACGACGACGAGGCGCCGTCCGCGGGGATCATCACCGGCATCGGCCGCGTGTCCGGCCGCGAGTGCGTGGTCGTCGCCAACGACGCGACGGTCAAAGGCGGCACGTACTACCCGATGACCGTCAAAAAGCACCTGCGCGCCCAGGAGGTCGCGCTGCACAACAACCTGCCGTGCGTCTACCTCGTCGACTCCGGCGGCGCGTTCCTGCCGCGGCAGGACGAGGTGTTCCCGGACCGCGAGCACTTCGGCCGGATCTTCTACAACCAGGCCACGATGTCCGCCCGCGGCATCCCGCAGATCGCCGCGGTGCTCGGCTCGTGCACGGCGGGCGGGGCCTACGTTCCCGCGATGAGCGACGAGGCCGTGATCGTGCGCAATCAGGGCACGATCTTCCTCGGCGGGCCGCCGCTGGTGAAGGCGGCCACCGGCGAGGTCGTCACGGCGGAGGAACTCGGCGGCGGCGACGTGCACGCACGTCAGTCCGGCGTCACCGACCACCTCGCCGCCGACGACGCCGACGCGCTGCGGATCGTGCGCTCGATCGTCTCGACCCTCGGCCCGCGGGCGCAGCGCCCCTGGGAGGTCGCGCCTGCCGAGGAGCCCGCGGTGGACCCGAGGGAGCTCTACGGCGTGGTTCCCGTCGACCCGCGGACGCCCTACGACGTGCGCGAGGTGATCGCCAGGATCGTCGACGGCAGCCGGTTCGCCGAGTTCAAGAAGGAGTACGGCGCCACGCTCGTCACCGGGTTCGCGCGGATCCACGGCCACCCGGTAGGCATCATCGCCAACAACGGCGTCCTGTTCTCCGAGTCGGCGATGAAGGGAGCCCACTTCATCGAGCTGTGCGACCGGCGCTCGATTCCGCTGGTGTTCCTGCAGAACATCACCGGCTTCATGGTCGGTCAGGCCTACGAGGCGGGCGGCATCGCCAAACACGGCGCGAAGATGGTGACGGCGGTCGCGTGCGCGCGGGTGCCGAAGTTCACCGTCATCATCGGCGGCTCGTTCGGCGCGGGCAACTACTCGATGTGCGGCCGGGCCTACTCGCCGCGGTTCTTGTGGATGTGGCCGAACGCGCGGATCTCCGTGATGGGCGGCGAGCAGGCGGCGTCGGTGCTGGCGACCGTGCGCCGGGACTCGATCGAGTCCAGGGGCGGGGAGTGGCCCGCCGAGGAGGAAGAGGCGTTCAAGGAGCCGATCCGCCGGCAGTACGAACACCAGGGCAGCCCGTACTACTCCACGGCGCGCCTGTGGGACGACGGCGTGATCGACCCCCTGGACACCCGCATGGTGCTCGGCCTGGCCCTGTCGGCGGCCGCGAACGCACCACTGGAACCCGTCGGCTACGGCGTCTTCAGGATGTGAGCACATGTTCGATGCAGTTCTCGTCGCCAACCGTGGAGAGATCGCCGTCCGCGTGATCCGGACGCTGCGGCGGCTGGGAATCCGGTCGGTCGCCGTCTACAGCGACGCCGACGCCGACGCCCGCCACGTCCGGGAGGCCGACACGGCCGTCCGGCTCGGGCCCGCCGAGGCCGCTCGGAGCTATCTGTCCATTCCGGACGTCGTGCGTGCCGCGGTCGAGTCGGGAGCGCAGGCTGTGCACCCCGGTTACGGATTCCTCGCCGAGAACGCGGCCTTCGCGCAGGCGTGCGCGGACGCCGGGCTCGTGTTCGTCGGGCCGCCCGCCTCCGCCATCGACGCGATGGGCGACAAGATCCGGGCGAAGGCGACCGTTTCGGCGGCCGGAGTTCCGGTCGTGCCCGGGAAGTCCGATGTGGACGACTTCGCCGCCGCGGCCGCCGAGGTGGGCTATCCGGTGTTGCTCAAGCCGTCCGCCGGCGGTGGCGGCAAGGGCATGCGGCTGGTGACCGAACCGGCCCAGCTGGCCGCGGCCGTCGAGTCGGCGCAGCGGGAGGCCAGGGGTGCGTTCGGTGACGACCGGCTGCTGCTGGAACGGTTCGTCGAATCGCCGCGGCACATCGAGATCCAGGTGCTGGCGGACGCCCACGGCAACGTCGTCCACCTCGCCGAGCGCGAGTGCAGCTTGCAGCGGCGGCACCAGAAGATCGTGGAGGAGGCGCCGTCGGTGCTGCTCGACGGCGACACGCGTGCCCGCATGGGCGCGGCGGCGGTCGAGGCGGCGCGCTCGGTGGGCTACGTCGGGGCCGGCACGGTGGAGTTCATCGTCTCCTCGGCCGACCCGGGCGAGTTCTTCTTCATGGAGATGAACACGCGGCTGCAGGTGGAGCACCCCGTCACCGAACTCGTCACGGGCATCGACCTCGTCGAGTGGCAGTTGCGCGTCGCGGCGGGTGAGCCGCTGACCCTGCGGCAGGAGGACGTCCGGCTGGACGGGCACGCCGTGGAGGCGCGCGTCTACGCCGAGGACCCGGCGCGAGGCTTCGTGCCCACCGGCGGAACCGTGCTGCGGCTGGCCGAACCGTGCGGTGACCACGTGCGCGTCGACTCCGGTCTGCGTGAGGGCACCCAGGTCGGCTCGAACTACGACCCCATGCTCGCCAAGGTGGTGGCCTGGGGCCCTGATCGGGCGTCGGCGCTGCACCGGCTCGACCGGGCGCTGGCCGAGACCGCCGTGCTCGGCGTGCACACCAACGTCGCCTTCCTGCGCGCGCTCGTGACCGACGACGACGTCCGGGTGGGCAGGCTGGACACGGGACTCGTCGAGCGGAAGCTGGAGAGCCTCACCTCCTCCGGCGTTCCCGACGACGTCTTCGTCGCCGCCGCGCTCGACCGGCTCATCGGGCTGTATCCGCAGTCGCCCGGGGCCGGTCCGTGGGACGTGCCGAGCGGCTGGCGACTGGGTACGTCCGCGAGCGTGACGTTCCGGCTGCGGGCCGAGCAGGACGAGACCCTCGTGCGCGTGGAGGGCTCACCCGGCCGCGCGCTGGTCACCATCGGCGACGGCGAACCGGTCGAGGCCGCCGCCGAGCGCGTCGACCACGGGCTCGCCGTCCACTGTGGCGGCCGGTACCGGCGATACCTGCGCGCGGAGGCGCCGGACGGCACCCTGTGGCTGGCCCGCGACGGCCTCGGCGTCGCGATCGGGGAGCGGCCGAACCTCCTCGCCAGCCACGCCGAGAACGTCGACGCGGGCCCGGTCACCAGCCCGATGCCCGGCACGGTGCTGGTGGTCAAGGCCGCGCCCGGTGACGTGGTGTCCGCCGGGACGCCGTTGCTCGTCGTGGAGGCGATGAAGATGGAGCACACCATCACCGCGCCCGTCGACGGCGTCGTCACCGAACTGCACGTCCAGGCGGGCCAACAGGTCGCGCTGGACGAACCCCTCGCACTGGTCACCCCTGAGGAGCAGCGACCATGATCGACTTCCGGCTCGACGACGAGTACGAAGCTCTGCGCAAGACCGTTCACGACTTCGCCCAGTCCGAGGTCAAGCCGGTGATCGGCGGATACTACGAGCGGGAGGAGTTCCCGTACGACCTCGTGGCCCGCATGGGCGGTATGGGGTTGTTCGGGCTGCCCTTCCCGGAGGAGTACGGGGGCATGGGCGGCGACTACTTCGCGCTGTGCCTGGCCTTGGAGGAGCTGGCGCGCGTCGATTCGTCGGTCGCCATCACGCTCGAGGCCGGTGTGTCGCTCGGCGCGATGCCGATCTACCGCTTTGGTTCCGACGAGCAGAAACGGCAGTGGCTGCCCGCGTTGTGTGCCGGTGAGGCGCTGGGCGCGTTCGGGCTGACCGAGCCCGGCGGCGGTTCCGACGCCGGCGCCACCCGCACCACGGCCCGGCTCGACGGTGACGAGTGGGTCATCAACGGCAGCAAGGCGTTCATCACCAACTCCGGCACCGACATCACGCGGCTGGTGATCGTCACGGCCGTCACGGGCCGCGAGGGCGACGGGAGCAAGGAGATCTCGGCGATCCTCGTGCCGTCGGGAACACCGGGATTCACGGTGGCGCCGAAGTACTCGAAGGTGGGTTGGAACGCCTCCGACACCCACGAGTTGTCGTTCTCCGACTGCCGGGTGCCCGCCGACAACCTCGTGGGCGAGCGCGGCCGCGGCTACGCGCAGTTCCTGCGGATCCTCGACGAGGGCCGCATCGCCATCGCGGCGGTGAGCGTCGGCCTCGCGCAGGGGTGCGTCGACGAATGCCTGCGCTACGCCGGCGAACGCGAGGCGTTCGGCAACAAGATCGGCGCGTACCAGGCCATCCAGTTCAAGATCGCCGACATGGAGGCGCGCGTGCACACCGCCCGGCTGGCCTACTACCAGGCGGCGGCGAAGATGCTGCGCGGCGAGCCCTTCAAGAAGGAGGCGGCGATCGCGAAGCTCGTCTCGTCCAATGCCGCCATGGACAACGCCCGCGACGCCACGCAGATCTTCGGCGGGTACGGGTTCATGAACGAGTTTCCGGTCGGCCGGTTCTACCGCGACGCCAAGATCCTCGAGATCGGCGAGGGGACGAGCGAGGTGCAGCGGATGCTCATTGCCCGGGAGCTGGGGCTGCGGTAAGTGGCTCGTTGGCGCCTGCCGGTGTGGTGGGCCGGGTCGGCTGTGGCGGTGTGCGCGGTTCGCGTTGGCGTGTTTGCCGTTCCGGTAGGCGTGTCTGCCGTTCGCGTCGCCGTGTCTGCCGTTCGCGTCGTCGTGTCTGTCGTTCCCGTCGTCGTGTCTGTCGTTCGCGTCGTCGTGTCTGTCGTTCCCGTCACCGTGTCTGCCGTTCCCGTCGTCGTGTGCGCCGTTTGCGTTGGCGGGTTGGCCGTTTGCGTCGGGCGGGGTGCCGTTGTGGTGGTTGCCGGAGTCGCGTTGGTGGGTGGGTTTCAGGCACGCCTTCGGCGCGCCGTGGGAAACTGCCGCTCCACGCATCACCTCTCATTGTCTGATTGCTAGCGGCAGTTCCCCACGGAACGGGTTTCGTGGTCACGTTCCGTTGTTTGCGGCTTCACCCATATGATTCGATATTTCGCGGTAGAATCGTTGGCATGGGGAAAGTTCTATCGATGAGGTCGTTCGACTGGAGCGTGAGATCGCTCGGCTGCAGGCGTTGCAGGTAGGGGCTTTGGCGGAGTATTCGGCGGCGCGGGACGATGCTGCGGATGTGGCGTCGGAAGTGGCGCTGGCGTTGGCGATTTCGGAGAATGCGGCGCGGATCAAAATCGGGTTGGCGCGGGATTTGGTGTCGCGGCTGCCGGAAACGTTGGGTGCGTTGTCGCGGGGTGAGATTGATTTGTACAAGGCGTCGAAGGTGTCGGAACCGACAGCGGTCTTGTCTGATTCGCGGGCGCGGGAGGTGGATGCGCTGGTCTCCGGGCGGTTGGTGGGGCGGGATCCGTCGTGGATTCGGCGGATGGTGAACCGTGCGGTGTACAAGGTGGATCCGGAGGGTGCTGTGGCGCGGGCGGAGGCGCGGCGGCGGGAACGGCGGGTGGAGTTGCGGCACGGCGATGATGCGATGGCCACGTTGACCGCCGAGCTGCCCGCCGAGGTCGCCTCCGCCGCCTATGCGCGCATCGACCGGTGTGCCCGCGCGCTGCGCAACGCCGGCGACGGCCGGACCATGGACCAGCTGCGAGCCGACGTGTTCGCCGACCTGCTTCTCAGCGGGCCGTCCGGCGAGGCGTCGGTGCGGGCGGAGGTGTTCGTGCACATTGACGTCGCCACCCTGGCCGGTTTGTCGGACAACCCTGCTGAGTTGGCTGGGCACGGGCCGCTGCCCGCGTCGATCGCGCGGGCGATCGCGTTCGACCCGAACTCGACCTGGCGGCGGATCATCAGGCACTGTCATGATTTCCGTGTAAGCCACGGATGATGTGTTTCTTATCTTAGTGGAGTGGTATGCGGTTGGGGAAGAGGGTGACGAGGGTGTTGAGTGCTTGTTTCCAGCCCCATGTGCCTGTTCCTGATGGTCCTCCTCGGTGGCTGGTGATGTTGCGTAGTCCGAGGTAGAGGAGTTTCGTTGCGGCGGCGTCGCTGTCGAAATGTCCGCGGTTCTTGGTGAGTTTGCGGAGTTGGAAGTTGATGTTCTCGATGAGGTTTGTGGTGTAGATGACCCGGCGTAGTTCGGGTGGGTAGTCGAGGAACGGGGTGAAATCGTTCCAGGCGTGTTGCCATACCTGGACGGCGGCGGGGTATTGGGTGCCGAATTCTTTGTCGAAGTTCTTCAGTGCGATCTCGGCGGCCTCGAGTGTGGGGGCGGTGTAGATGTCGCGCATTCCGGCGGCGACCTTTTTGCGGTCGCTGTAGGAGATGAAGCGCATGGCGTTGCGGATCACGTGTACCACGCAGGTTTGGATCACGGTGTCGGGAAACGCCGAGCGGATCGCGTCGGGCAGTCCGGTCAGTCCGTCGCAGCAGGCGATCACGATGTCTTTCACGCCGCGGTTGCGTAGGTCGGTGAGGACCTTGGCCCAGAACTTCGCGGCTTCGGTGTCGGCGATCCAGAGCCCGAGGGCGTGTTTGCGGCCCTCGACGTCTACGCCGAGGGCCAAGTAGCCGACCTTGGTGGTGACCACGCCCTTGTCCTTGATCCGCAGGCGCAGCCCGTCCACGTACAGGATGGGATACACCTCGTCCAGCGGGCGGGATTGCCAGAGTGCGATCTCGTCGACCACGACCTCGGTGACATTGGAAATCAATTCCCGCGACGCGTTCACGCCGTATACTTCGTGCAGGTGGGATTCAATATCGCGGGTGGTCATGCCACGTGAATACAGTGACAGGATCGCCTCGTCGATGTTGCCGAGACGTCGGGCGCGTTTCGGCACGATCGCGGGCTCGAACGAGCCATTCCGATCCCGCGGCACTGCGACCTCGATCGGGCCGTTCGTCGTGGACACCGTTTTCGTCGACTTGCCATTGCGTGAATTACCACTCCCGGCGCCGGCCGGGTCGCCTTTCTCGTAGCCGAGGTGATGTGTCATCTCGGTTTCCAGCGAGCGCTCCAGCACGGCCTTGGTCATGCGATTCAGCAATTCCTGGGCACCCAACGCGCCGCCATTGGCGTAGGCGTCTTTCACCAAAGCATCAAGGGCCTCCGATGACAACGCGCCGGCGAGCGCCTTACCGGCCGCGGAATCCCCAGCCTGAGTAGGTGTGTTCTCGGTCACAGATGGATCCTTTCTGGATCGCGTCGGACAAGCTGATCTTGGTCCATCCGCGGCTTACACAGTTGTCATGACACGGCCGATCATCACCGACCCGCAGACGGGCGCCCCGCTCGATGTCGGCCGCACCCGCTACCGGCCACCGGCCGTCACCGCCGACCACGTCACAATCCGGGGCCGGGAATGCCGGTTCCCGACCTGCCACCGCCCGGCGCACTTTGTCGATCTCGACCACGTGATCCCGTACCAGCGTGGCGGTGAGACCAACACCGGCAACCTCATCGGGCTGTGCCGACGTCACCACTGGACCAAACACACCCCCGGCTGGCGATTCCACCTCACCGACACCGGCCAACTCCACATCACCACCCCCACCGGCCACACCTACCCGACGCCCTGACGCCGAACAGAGCTGGCCGGAAGCCCGGCCGTGCATTCCCGTAGTAGGTACCCGCAGCAGGTACCGCCTCGTCAGGCGTTCAATCTGCTCGATGCGCCTTGCCCCACGGGGACCGGCTCTGATGGGCACACTGCTGGAGAAGCCCGGCCGTCGCCACGCGCCAGGCGTGCTGCTGGACGGACCCCTGACATGCCGAGAACCCGGCAAGGCCCGTGCTCTGCCGCGCGCGGTGGCGAGCACGCCGGCGTCGTGGACTTCCGCCGCGGCGAGACCGGTCAGCGGTGCCCGGACGACTTGGCCGTCTCCATGTGACAGCACACCGGCGCCCCCCCCAACCGGATTTCCGCCCGCCACGGCGCGACACCACCGACCGCCGCGAACTTGGTCGCGCGGGGTGGTCCGCCACGGCGCTGTACCGGTCACCCCCGGATGCACGGGTACCTCGCCACGCCGAGGTACTCACCCTCGATACCCCCACGTCCTGCCTACCGACCCGCCCAGGTAGACACCGGCCCGGCAACCCGCACACCCCAACCCACCCACGAGCCCCTTCACCGCACCCACCGAGTGTGATAAATATACCGGTATAACTATCCGGTTTTCGGCGAAGTGGGCATGCGGTGATCGAGATCAAGACGCAGGGTGAGCTGGACGCCATGCGAGTGGCGGGCAAGGTGGTCGCGACGGCGCTGCAGGCCGTCAAGGAAACCGCGGGTGTCGGTACCTCGCTGCGGGAACTCGACCAGGTCGCAGCGGACGTGCTCGCCGACGCGGGCGCGCGGTCGTCGTTCCTGAACTACCACCCGCGGTTCGCGCCCAGCCCGTACCCGGGGGTGCTGTGCACGAGCGTCAACGACGCAGTCGTGCACGGAATCCCGACAGGTTACCGGCTGCGCGACGGCGACCTGCTGAGCGTCGACTTCGGTGCCGAAGTGGACGGCTGGCACGGCGACGCCGCCATCAGCTTCGTCGTCGGCACGCCCGATCCCCAAGACGTGGAGTTGATCGAGACCACCGAGCGCGGCCTGGCCGCCGGCATCGAGCAGGCCCGGCCGGGCAACCGGCTCGGCGACATCGGCCACGCCATCGGCACCGTCGGCCGCCGCGCGGGCTACGGGCTCCTCGCCGACCACGGCGGACACGGTGTCGGCCACGCCATGCACGAGGACCCGCACGTGCCCAACGAAGGCAGGCCGGGCACGGGCCTGCGGCTGCGCCCGGGCATGGTCATCGCCATCGAGCCGATGTTCATCGCGGGCGGCAAGGACGACTACCGCCACGACGACGACGGCTGGACACTGCGCACCATCGACGGCAGCCGCGCGGCACACGTCGAGCACACGGTAGCCATCACCGACGACGGGCCACGTATCCTCACAGCGCCATGACACACATCGAGACCCGGCCCGGAGCCGCACAGCACGCCGAAGCGGTGCCTGCGTTGGTCGACGGCGCACTCGGGCGGCCTGTCCGGCGCGGACGGGACCGCCAGCGGCGCGTCACCTCGTGGTGGCAGGGTCCCGCCCGGGCCGATCGGGTCACGGTCCTGGCCGTTGGCGGACCGCCCGTAGCGGAGAACGACGGCGCCATGCTCCTGGCCGAGCGCCCGCCCGCGTGCGTCCCGCGAGTCGCCCCGCGCGGGCTCTGCATCGAACTCGGCACCGCGCGTGCCCACACCGGAGAAAGCGCCTGCCTGCCCGGACAGACCGGGGCGGACGCGCGCCGCCTGCCGCGCCGGAACCGCCGGACGGGCGGCGGCAGCACCGGTCGCCAGGACACGCGATGGTCCCCCACGCCGGAGCACGCCCGGCTCGCCGAGGCGCGACAGGAGGTGGCGTGAGCTCCATCGTGTCGCGGCTGGCCGCGGCGGCATCCAACGTCGGCACCAAGCTGGTGCGAGGCGGCGTCGCAGACCTGCGCCCCGTTCCGCGGGTGCTGATCGACCGAGGCCCCAACCGCGCGGTCTACCGCATGAACGGCACGGGCGGGCGCTCGGCGCCGTCCGGACCGCCGGTACTGCTCGTGCCACCGCTGGCCGCGCCCGCGTTGTGCTTCGACCTGCGCCGCGGCTGCAGTCTGGCCGAGCATCTCGTGGAGGGCGGCAGGCGCACCTACCTCGTCGACTACGGCACCGTCGCCTTCTCCGACCGGAGGCTCGGCATCGAGCACTGGGTCGAGGAGGTCCTGCCGCGGGCCATCCGCAAGGTGAGTGCCGACGCGGGCGGCCGGCCGGTGCACGTCGTCGCGTGGTGTCTCGGCGGGATCTTCTCCGTGCTCACCGCCGCCGACCGTCCCGACCTGCCGGTGGCTTCGCTCACCACGATCGCGTCGCCGTTCGACTTCACCGCCATCCCGCTGGTCGCACCGTTCCGTCCGCTCGTCGAAGCCACCGGCGGGCACCTGCTCACACCGTTCTACCGGCTGCTCGGCGGCGCACCGTCCTATGTGGTCGGTCCGGTGTTCCGGGCGACCGGGATCGACAAGGAGATCACCAAGCCCATCGCGATCCTGCGCAAGCTCGACGACCGCGACTTCCTCGCCCAGATCGAGGCCGTGGACCACTTCATGGCCAACATGATCGCCTACCCGGGGCGGACGTTCGGCCAGATCTACCACCGCTTCTTTCGCGCGAACGATCTCGCGGAGGGCAGTGTCGACCTCGGTGGCCGGGTGATCTCGCTGTCCCGGGTGGACGTGCCCACGCTCGTGATCGCGGGCGAGAACGACACCATCGCGCCCCGCAGGGCGGTGGAGCGGCTGGTCGGCCTGCTCGACAAGGCACCCGAGGTGCGCTTCCGCGTCGCGCCGGGCGGCCACCTCGGGGTGCTCACCGGTCGCCGGGCCCGGCACACGACGTGGTGCCACATCGACCAGTTCCTCGACGACCAGTTGACCTCGAGTTGACTGGAGGTAGCAGGCTGGGTGGCATGACCGTCGCCGAGCCACCCCAGCCGCCCGTCATCGCCGATCCGGCGAACCACGAGGACGACATCGCCGCCATCGAGCGCATCACCGCCGATACGGAAAAGGCATACAACGCCAACGATCCCGAGCTGATGACCGTCCACTTCGCACGCAATGCGACGGTGGTCAGCGCGGCGGGAGTCCGGCTGTCCGGCCGGAAGCAGCTGCTCGAGGCCAAACCGGAAGGGCCTCGCCGGCTTCCTGCGGGACCACTATGTGCGCTACGACGTTCTCGACATCAGCTTCCCCCCGACCGGACGTCGCGCTCGCCTACAAGGGCGCCCGGGCGACCGACGCGACAGGGGAGCCGATCGACGTCGGCCACACGATGATCGCGCTCTACGTCCTGGTCAAGTTGAAGGGCCGCTGGTGGACACTCGCCCGGCAGAACACGCTCGTGCCGGAGTGACGCCTGGTCAGGACGTCCGGCGCAGCGCCGAGAGCTGCTCCTCGAACGGCACGACGTCCTCGAAGTCGTCGCGCGGCCGGTGGCGCGCGGGCTTCCCGGTCATGAGACCGGCCAGCTCGCCCGCCGCGCGGTCGATGCGGTCCCGTAGCGCGCCGGCGTCGGCGCCGCCCCAGTCCTCCGACGCCGCGTACACGGCCGTGGGAGCGAGCATCGCGCGCAGGTAGGCGAACAGCGGCCGCACGGCATGGTCGAGGGCGAGGGAGTGCCGCGGCGTGCCGCCGGTCGCGCCGATGAGCACCGGCATGCCCGTCAGCGCGGTGTTGCCGACGACGTCGAAGAACGACTTGAACAGGCCGCTGTAGGACGCCGTGAAGATCGGGGTGACGGCGATGAGGCCGTCGGCGCCCGTGACCGCGTCGATCTCGGCGCGCAGCGTCGGACCGGGGAAGCCGGTGACGAGGTTGTCGGCGATGTCGTGCGCCAGGTCGCGCAGCTCGACGACATGCACCTCCGGCTCCTCACCCAGCTGCCGCACGACCGACTCGGCGAGCCGGTCGGCGAGCAGCCGCGTCGAGGACGGGCTGGTGGTACCGGCTGTGACGACCGCGAGCTTCATCGCGCATCACCGGCGGTGACCGCCTTCTCCTTCTGCGCCACGAGCGAGGCGTGCGTCGGCGCATCCGGCACGTGAGCGGGCCGGCCCTTCGCGAACTCCTCGCGCAGCACGGGCACGACCTCCTCGCCCAGCAGGTCCAGCTGCTCCAGCACCGTCTTCAGTGGCAGGCCGGCGTGGTCCATGAGGAAGAGCTGACGCTGGTAGTCGCCGAAGTGCTCGCGGAAGGTCAGCGTCCGGTCGATCACCTGCTGGGGGCTGCCGACGGTGAGCGGGGTCTGCGCGGTGAAGTCCTCCAGCGACGGGCCGTGCCCGTACACCGGCGCGTTGTCGAAGTAGGGCCGGAACTCGCGGACGGCGTCCTGCGAGTTCTTGCGCATGAACACCTGGCCGCCGAGTCCCACGATGGCCTGGTCGGGATCGCCGTGGCCGTAGTGGGCGAATCGTGCGCGGTAGAACTCGACCATCCGGCGGGTGTGGTCGAGCGGCCAGAAGATGTTGTTGTGGAAGAAGCCGTCGCCGTAGTAGGCGGCCTGTTCCGCGATTTCGGGGCTGCGGATGGAGCCGTGCCAGACGAACGGCGGGACGCCGTCCAGAGGGCGGGGAGTGGAGGTGAAGCCTTGCAGTGGCGTGCGGAACCGGCCTTCCCAGTCGACGACGTCCTCGCGCCACAGTTTGTGCAGCAGGGCGTAGTTCTCGATGGCGAGCGGGATGCCCTGCCGGATGTCCTTGCCGAACCACGGGTAGACCGGGCCGGTGTTGCCGCGGCCCATCATCAGGTCGATGCGGCCGTCGGCGAGGTGCTGCAGGTAGGCGTAGTCCTCGGCCAGGCGGACCGGGTCGTTCGTGGTGATCAGCGTGGTCGCGGTGGAGAGCTGCAGCCGTTCCGTGCGCGCGGCGATGTTCGCGAGCAGCACCGTCGGGTTCGGGGGAGCGGCGAACGGCGGGTTGTGGTGCTCGCCGGTCGCGAAGACGTCCAGTCCGACCTCCTCGGCCTTGAGCGCGATCCGCACCATGGCCTTGATGCGCTCGTTCTCGGTCGGGGTCCGGCCGGTGGTGGGATCGGTCGTGACGTCGCCGACGGTGAAGATCCCGAACTGCATTGCTGTCACCACGCTCATGTAGTTGCTCGTTCAACTAAACAGCCTAACGGTGCCCCGAGCCGACGTATTCCCGGGGCAAGGCCCGGGTAACACTGAGGGCAGCCGAGGAGGAGGAAAGCCCCATGCACACGGTCCTGGAGGGCACGCGGGTGCCGATCCGGATGTGGGCCGATCCGGAGTCCGTCGAGGCCGCGGCGATGCGCCAGCTGCGCAACGTCGCGGACCTGCCGTGGGTGCACGGGCTCGCCGTGATGCCGGACGTGCACTTCGGCAAGGGCGCCACGGTGGGCAGTGTCATCGCGATGCGGGATGCCGTCTCGCCCGCGGCAGTTGGGGTTGACATCGGCTGCGGCATGAGCGCGGTACGGACGTCGCTGACGGCCGGTGACCTGCCGGACGACCTCGGCAGGCTGCGCAGACGCATCGAGGCGGCCGTGCCCGTGGGCTTCGACATGCACAAGCAGCCGGTGAACCCGGCGCGCGTACCGGGCGTCGGTGGCTGGGACGAGTTCTGGGCGCGGTTCGACGACCTGCACCCGGGGGTGCGCGCCCTGCGCGGGCGGGCGCGGGCACAGCTGGGCACCCTCGGTGGCGGCAACCACTTCATCGAGGTGTGCCTGGAACAGGGTGGCCCGGACGAGGGCCGAGTATGGCTGATGCTGCACTCCGGCTCGCGCGGCGTCGGCAACGAGCTCGCCAAGCGCCACATCGACATCGCGCGCGGGCTGCCGCACAACGCCGACCTGCCCGACCGGGACCTCGCCGTGTTCGTGGCGGGCACCCCGCAGATGGAGGCCTACCGGCGGGACCTGTTCTGGGCGCAGGAGTACGCCGCCCGCAACCGGGCCACGATGGTGGCTCTCGTGCAGCGCGCGCTGGCCGACACCGTGCCCGGCGTGCGGTTCGACACGCCGATCTCCTGCCACCACAACTACGTCGCCGAGGAGGTCTACGACGGCATCGAGCTGCTTGTCACGCGCAAGGGCGCCATCCGCGCGGGCGCCGGAGACCTCGGCATCATCCCGGGCAGCATGGGCACCGGGTCCTACATCGTGCGTGGCCTGGGCAACGAGCGCTCGTTCTCCTCCGCCGCCCACGGCGCCGGGCGGACGATGTCCCGGAACAAGGCCCGCAAGACGTTCACCGCGGCCGACCTGGCGGCCCAGACCGCCGGCGTGGAGTGCCGGAAGGACGCGGGTGTGGTGGACGAGATCCCGGCGGCGTACAAGGACATCGAGTCCGTGATCGCCGCGCAGACCGACCTGGTCGAGGTGGTTGCCCACCTCAAGCAGGTCGTCTGCGTCAAGGGCTGATCGGGCCGTCGCTACACCGACGCCGATTCGCGCGCGGGCTCGGCGAGCACGAAGCCGGCCTCCCGGCGCTTGTTCGGCATGGCCGTGAACGTCCACGCCGCCGCGACCGCCGACAGGATCGCGGCGGCGATCATCGCCCAGCTGAGCCCGGTCATCCACGCGCTGGTGGCCGTGTCGACGAACGCGCCCGCCGCGGCAGGCCCCGCCGTCTGCTCGATCATCGGAGCGACGCCCTGCAGCGCGGCGGGGAAGCTGCTCTCCGCCGCCTCGGCCGCGGCCGCGGGCAGGCTGGTCGTCGCCTCCCCGATACCGCTGTCGTAGCCGCGGGCGATGAGCGTGCCCAGTACCGCGATGCCCAGCGAGACGCCCAGTTCCCGCACCGTGTCGTTCATCGCCGAGCCCATGCCGGAGCGGTTCTTCGGCACCGCCGCGATGATGAGGTTCGTCGCGGGCGGCATCACGAACACCATGCCGATCACCACGACGAACAACGGCAGCACGATGCCCCAGTAGCCGGTGTCGCCCGTCCACGTGGAGCACAGCAGGAAGCCGCCGGCGATGACGACGAGCCCGGCGCCGATCGTCAGCTTCGACCCGATCGCCGCGGACACCCTCGGCACCAGTGGCGAGAGCAGCAGCATCGGCACCATGATCGGCAGTGTCAGCAGCGCGGATTTCAGCGTGCCGTAGCCGAGCACGAGCTGGAACAGCTGCGCGAGGAGGTAGAAGGCGCCGCCCAGCGCGAAGAACGCGATGAGGCACGACGTCGAGGACACCGAGAAGAGCGGGTTGTTGAACAGGGTGAGGTCGAGCATCGGGTGGGGCGTCTTGCGCTCCCACCAGATGAACAGGCCGATGCCGACCACCGCCGCCACGATCGCCACGACGACGCCCGGCTCGGTCCAGCCGTGGTGCGGGCCCTCGATGATGGCGTAGACCAGGCCAAGAATGCCCACCGTGGACAGTGCGCCGCCCGGCCAGTCGATCGGCGTCCGCTTCTCGTCCTTCGACTCGTGGCACAGGATCTGGTTGGCCACGAACGCGATCACCCCGAAGACCACGCTCATCAGGAACGCCGAGCGCCAGCTCCAGAACTCCAGCAGGACACCGCTGACGACCGTGCCCAGCCCGGCGCCCGCGCCGGCCACCCCGGTCCACACGGCGATCGCGCCGGCCCGCTGACCGCGTGGGAACGTCGTGTTGATGATCGACAGTGTCGACGGCATCACCATCGCCGCGCCGATTCCCATCACGCCGCGCGCCACGATGAGCTCGACGCCCGTGCTCGCCATGATGCCCGCGTACAGCGAGGGCACCGTGAACAACACCATGCCGATCTGCAGCACGAGCTTGCGGCCGTACCGGTCGCCCACGGCGCCGGCCGTGAACAACAGCGCGGCGAAGACCAGCGAGAACAGATCCACGATCCAGGTCTGCTCGGACTGGGTGATGCCCAGGTCGCTGGTCATGCCCGGCAGTGCCAAGTTCATGCTCGAGTTGGCGAGCATCACCGCCAGCAGGCTGGTGCACATCGCGGCGACGATGATCCAGCGTCGCTTGAACACGTCGAGCGGGATGCCCTCGGCGACCGCTTCGTCGAGTTGTGCGCGCTGCCGTTCGGCTTTCGTGACGGCCGGGGCGTTGTCGGCCGTCGTCTCCTTGCCTGCCATGGGTCTCCTCGTCGTGGCACGGGTCGGTGACCGCGACCGCATGGGCCGCGGGGAGGCGTCCACCTGCCGGCGATGGCGGGCGGGGAGCTCCGGGTGGTGCGTCAGGCGGCCGGGCGGATGCCGTGGCGCAGCATGCGGACGGCCGTGTCGATGTGGTCGAGCGGATCGCCGCCGGCGTGCGCCCACGCCCGGATGGCCACCCGCAGCGCCATCCCCGCTCCCTCGAGGACGAGCTGGGCGTAGATGTCGCGGCCGGCGTCGGCGGCCGTGCGGCGGCTGATCTCGGCCTTGACGCGCAGGTAGAGCTCCTTCGGTGTCGGCTCGCCCACCGCGTGGGCCTCGGCTGCCACGGCCAGCGACGGGGAGGCGGACACCAGGGCGTCCGTGGCGACGACGAGTGCCGGATCGGTGTCCGGCGCCGTGACCGCCGCGCGCAGGGAGTGCTGCACCGCGTCCCAGACCGGCTCGTCGTCTGGCCTGCTCCCGAGCGTGTCGGCGAAGCGGGCCGCCAGCGCGTACAGCGGCCACACGAACGCGGCCTCTTTCGCCGTGAAGTAGTTGAAGAACGTGCGCCGGGAGGTGTTCGCGCGGTCGGCGATGGCCTCGACCGTCACGGCTTCGGGACCGCCACTTTCGGTCGCCAGGGCGATGGCGGCGCGGCACAGCGCGGTCCGCGTCTGCTCCCGCTTGCGCTCGCGCAACCCCGTCCGCATGCCGCCAGGCTACCGGGTTTCGTGCACCCGGATGCAAACATGCATGCAGGTGTAACCGGCGCCACCATGGAATGCCGCCCCGGGCGCTTCCCGTTATGCGGCACATGAAGGCGATCGTTCTCCACCAATACGGCGGCCCCGACGAGCTGACTCTCCAGGACCTCCCGGACCCGAAGGTCGCACCTGGTGAGGTGCTCGTGCGGGTGAAGGCCGCGAGCGTCAACCCTGTCGACTGGAAGATCGGGGCCGGCCACCTCGACGCCATGATGGAGACGCATTTCCCGCTCATCCCGGGCTGGGACGTCGCGGGTGTCGTGGAGGCCGTGGGTCTGGATGTGCAGGAGTACGCCGTCGGTGACGAGGTGATCGGCTATGCCCGCAAGGACAACGTCCAGCTGGGCACCTACGCCGAGCTGGTCGCCGCCAACGTCCGGCTGCTGGCCCCCAAGCCCGCCGCGCTCGACTGGACGCAGGCCGCCGGGCTCCCGCTGGCCGGGCTCACCGCGTACCAGTCGCTGAAGCGGCTCGGCGTGGGGCCGGGTGACACCGTGCTCGTGCACGCGGCCGCGGGTGGCGTCGGTTCGCTGGGCGTGCAGATCGCCCGGGCGCTCGGCGCGCGGGTGATCGGCACCGCGAGCGAACGCAACCACGACTTTCTGCGCGACCTCGGCGCCGAACCGGTCACCTACGGGGACGGGCTCGCCGACCGGGTGCGTGAACTCGCGCCGGACGGCGTGGACGCGGCCGTCGACTACGTCGGCGGCGACGCCGTCGAGGTTTCCACACGGGTGGTGCGCACTCCCGACCGGATCGCCTCCATCGCCGACCCGGGTGTGGAGGAGGTCGGCGGGCGGTACATGTGGGTGCGGCCCAGTTCCGCCGACCTGACCGAACTGGGCAGGATGGCCGACGACGGCAGGCTGACCGTCCACATCGACCGCGTGTACCCGCTCGCGGAGGCCGCCGAGGCCTGGCGGGTCAGCCAGGAGGGCCGCACGCGCGGCAAGCTGGCACTGTCGGTCGACTGAGCGGACCTTGCGCAGCCGCGACGGCGGTCAGCGCGTCGCTGCCACGGAGCGCCCCAGGAGCGCGGCGAGCCGGTCGAGCGGCGGCGCGTGGTCGGCCGCCGGTTGCGGTGGCGCGAACGGACTCCGGTCGGGCGGGACGTCGGCGAGCTTGGCGCGGGCGAATCCCATCTGCCGCTCGACGACGTCGTCGGGGAAGCGGGCCCGCCGGCCGGTGGCCCGGGCGAGGTCCCAGCCGTGCACCAGGTCCTCGACGGCGCGCAGGTGCACGGCGGCGAGGCCGGGGACGGGCCCGACGGGAACCCGGAAGACCCGCTCCAGCACGCCCGGGCGCCGGAAGGCGGCGAGCAGGTCCTCGGCGGCGGACCGGTAGGCGCCCGCCGGGTCGTCGCCGAGCGCGTCGGCTGCCGTGGGGTCCAAGGCGCCGGGCGTGACGGCCGCTCGGTCGCGCAGGATCCCGGCGAAGAGGCGGTTGCCCAGCACCATGTGGTTGACCAGGTCGTGCACCGACCACTGCGGGCACGGAGTCGGCGCGCTCCAGTCCTCCCGCCCGACGGCGGCGACCAGCTCGTGCACGGCGCCCAGGACCGCGGCGAGGTCCTTGAGGGGAGACGGCTCGGGGTGGCCGGTCACTGCCGGGCCCCTTCCCGTTCCCGCAGGCCGGTGACGAACTCGCGGGCTTCCAGCAGGTAGGCGGTGCCGGCGTCCCGGCCGGCCGGCGTGAGGCAGACCCACTGCCGCATCGGCCGGCCGGGACGGGGCTCGCACGGGCGGCCCTCGCCCGTGGCGATCAGCTCGGTGACGCGAGCGGCGGGCAGCTTGACGACCAGGGCGTCGCCGGTGGCGAAGGCGTAGAACGTGCCGGCGGTCTTCAAGCCGGGTGCGTGCAGCATCCGTCCCCGCTCGTCGCCGGGATACCGCTCGAGCACCGCGCGGCTGGCGTGTTCGAACTCGTCCGGATCCATGTCGGTCCTCCCGTTTCCGTGTGGCCTCTCGGTTGTCGAGACACCGCCCGCCGGCGAAACGGAACGCCCGGGACGACACGCGTGGGAGCATGTGCCGGTGACCACGGACCTCCTGGAGCGCGCCCGGCACGGTGACGGGCAGGCGTTTCGCGAGCTCACCGACCCCTACCGGCACGAACTGCACGTCCATTGTTACCGCATGCTCGGCTCGCTCACCGACGCCGAGGACATGCTGCAGGAGACGTTGCTCGCGGCGTGGCGTGGATTGGCCGGCTTCGCGGGCCGCGCCTCGCTGCGGGCCTGGCTGTACCGCATCGCGACCAACCGCTGCCTCAACGCGCTGCGCGACGCCGGGCGACGGCGGCCGCCCGAACCGACGCCGTCGTTCGATCCGCCCGAGCCCACTCACCGCGGCGACGTGACGTGGCTGCAGCCCTACCCGGACCGGCTGCTGGAGCAGATCGCCGAGAGCACGCCGGGTCCGGAGGCCGGCTACCACGCCCGGGAAACGATCGAGCTGGCCTTCATCGCGGGGCTGCAGCACCTTCCCCCGCGCCAAGCCGCGGTCCTCGTGCTGCGGGACGTGCTCGGCTACTCCACCGCGGACGTCGCCGACATGCTGGGGACCACCCCGACCGTCGTCAAGGGCGCCCTGCAACGCGCCCGGGCGCACCTGGACCGCGAGCGGCGCGACCGGAATCCCGAGTGCCTGGCGCTGCCGGAGTCACCGCGAGAACGGGAGCTGTCCCGGCGCTTCGCGGACGCGTTCATCGCCGGCGACGTCGACGGCATCCTCACTCTGCTGACCGGCGACGCGTGGCTGGCCATGCCGCCGGCACCCCACGAGTACCACGGCCGGGCCGCCGTCGCGAGCATGGTCACCACGTTCCTGACCTGGCGGGGCCGGCGCGGCGTCCGGCTGATCCCCACCCGGGCCAACACCCAGCCGGCGTTCGGCTGCTATCTCACCGCACCGGGTGAGACGAGCGGGTACCCGGCGGGGCTGCTGGTGTTGACCGTGGGCCAGCACCGGATCCGTGGCATCACGTGGTTTCTCCACGACGACGTGCCGCCCCGGTTCGCCCTCCCGGACACGACCCGCTGACCACCGCACCGGCCGGAGGCTAGCTGCCGGGCGCCTCGGCGAGCGCGAGTTTGTTGCCGTCCGGGTCGGGTACGACGACATGCCGCACGCCGTTGTCGTAGGTCTCCACGGGTTCGTGCCCGATGCCGTGCGCGGCGAGGCGAGCCAGGATCTCGTCCAGACCGTCGACCTCGAGCGTGAGCAGGGCGTTGCCCGCCCGCTCGGTGTGCTCGTCGACGACCACCCACGCCGTGTCGCTGACCTCCCACAGCGCCTCGGTGCCGATGACCTCGTCGGCCTGCCGCCCGAAGAACACCGCGAACCACTCGAGCGCGGCCGCACGGTCGGCCACCGCAACGACGCTGTACAGCCGGTTCATCGACGCCATGCCGGCACCCTAGCGGCGGCAGGCGACAAATCGCCGTCCTTTGTGCTCTGCGCGAAAGCGGCCGCACGGCGTCCCGGGCCGGTCACCGGGACGCCGCGTGTCCGCTCACGTGGCCGGGTACACCGCGTCCACCTCGATCTCCACCAGCCAGCCCTCGACCGGCAGGTTCTCCACCTCCACAACGAACCGCGACGGCCGGGCGGGATTGACGACCATGGGCGGTGCGGGAGCCGCCGAGCCGAGCGGTACGTCGATCACCTCGCCGGTGGAGACGCTGGTGTTGGCGAAGAACTGCCGGTAGGCGCGGTTGAACCCCGCGAAGTCCAGCCTGTCCTCGCCGTCGGGGTTCTGCAGGAACACCCGCATCGAGACGACGTCGTCGAAGGACAGGCCGGCGTTCTCCAGGTTCTCCCCGATCCGGCGCAGCGCCCCGAGGGCCTGCGCCTCGGTCAGGGTGACGCCCTCGGGCAGGTCCGCGCCGGGGAACAGATCGGTCGGGATGTAGCGCTGCTCGCTGCCCTCCGGCGCGTCGTCGTTCATGTCGGCCGGTCCCAGCCCGCTGCTCTTGTACCACGCGACGTTCTTCCCGATCGCGACGCCGTCGGCGATCATCGGGTTGTCCTGGCCCTCCGGCAGGACGGTGACCGACTCGGTCGGCCTGGGCGGGAACAGACCTCCGGCGACGGCCGTCGCGGGAACGGTCACGGCGGCGGTGGCGGCGATCGCGATGGCCACCTTGGCCCGCGTCGACACGGTACGTTTCACAGGGATCTCCTCGGGAAGTCGGGCCGACGCGGAGCCGGCGGCCGGCGATGGTCAGCCCGCGGCGGCGACGCGGTCCTGGATCCGGGTGACGGTGGCGCGTGCCGAGACCATCGCCCCGTGCTGCCAGGCGATGGCGTGGCTGAGGTGGTCGCCTGCGAAGTGGATGTTCCCGGCCGGTTCGAGCAGGCGGGCGTAGTCCGGGCCGGTCTGGTCGGGCCAAGACACCCAGGCTCCCTCGGAGAACGGCGCACGTGCCCAGTTCTGGGAGAACGATGCGGTGATGCCGCGTGCGTAGACGTCACCGAAAATCTTCTTCCCCTGCTCCACGGTGCGACGCAGCCGCCGGTCGGGCGTGAGCGTGCCGTAGGTGTCGGCGCTGCCCCCGGTGTTGTAGTAGCCGATCATCACGCCCTTGTCGCCGTGGTAGCCGTAGGAGGGATGCCAGATGTTGGCCAGGTCGGTGTTGGCGTTGGAGATCCCGCCGTAGATGCGGTAATCCTCCTCCCACCAGCGCCGGTCGTACTCGATGCCGAGCTTGCCCGCGTTGGTCACGCGCACCGAGGCCAGTGCGTTGACGACCTCGCCGGGCAGGTTGCTGGGGATCCGGGCGGCGAGGTGCGGTGGCAGCGCGTTGACGGCGAAGTCCGCGGTGACCGTCTTGACGGCACCGCCCTGCCGGTAGTCGACCTCCACGCCGCCGGTGGTGTTGCGGTACCGGACGATCTCGGCGTTGTACCGGAAACGGCGCCTGCCGATGGCGTCGGAAAAGGCGTAGGCGATGCGGTCCATCCCGCCCACCGGCTGGAGCATCACCATGGCCTGGTCGAAACCGAACTCGAAGGCGAAGTACTGGCCGATCCCGGACGCCAGCACGTCGGACAGCGCGTAGGGATCCGTTTCGACCCCGGACTCCAGCCCCGCCCCCGGCTGCACCGTGTATCCGCGCCTGCTCGTGCCGGTGTAGGCGAAGCTGCCGTCGGGATCACCGTCCACTTTGTCTCCGATGTCGCCGAACCGGCGCAGGAAGGCGATGAGCGCCTCCTTGTCGTCCTCGGTGAGGTAGGAGTCGAGGGCGCCCTGGTCGGCGGCCTTCGCCAGCAGTTCGGAGGTGTAGCCGTAGACGTCCGCCTTCGCGGCACGGTGCCGGATCGCCTTGCCGTGCAGCCCGTGGTCGCCCTCGCGGTAGAGGAAGGCGTCGGCGTTCTGGTTGTTGAACACCTCCACCGCGACGCCGAGTTCCTTGCAGTAGTCCAGAGTGACGTGCATCTGCGGGATCCGCCCGGGCCCGGTATTCATGTACTCGCCGCGGGAGAAGCCCGCGCGCTGCCGGTTGCCGTCGAGATCGGTGTAGGTGTCACCGCCCCGGACGGTCCAGTTGCGACCGCCGGGCCGGTCGCGGGCCTCGAGGACGGTGACGTCGTAGCCGCCCTTCAGCAGCTCGTACGCCGCGGTCATGCCGGCGATGCCGCCGCCCATGACCACGACGGACCTGCCGCCGCGGCCACGCAGGGCGTTGCTGTCCAACGGGGTGAACGGAGGTGTCTGCGCGGCGGCGGGAGCGAGCCCGAGTGCGCCCATTGTGGAGTACATGACGCCTGCTCCACCGGCGATTCCGATGCTGCGCAGCAGATCACGGCGAGTGATGCTCAATGCGGTCTCCCATTGTCGAACTGCCGCTGTGCGTGGGCAGCCGAACGTTAGGAGACAAAAATGTCGGCGCTGTTAGCGTTTCTCACCGGGCATGACGTGCCGGTTACGGTTCGCGCGCCGGGCGCCGATGGGCGGATGTCCGCGCCCGCATCCGGCGCAGTGGCGCTACGCCGGATGCGGGCACGCGACTACTTCAGCTCGCCGCTCGTCTTGCCGAGGAGCCTGCGGGCGATGATGAGTTGCTGGATCTGTTGCGTGCCCTCGAAGATGTCGAGGATCTTGGCGTCGCGGGCCCACTTCTCCAGCAGCGATTCCTCGGTGTATCCGAGGGTGCCCGCGAGCTCGACGCAGCGCAGGGTGATGTCCACAACGGAACGGCCCGCCTTCGCCTTGGCCATGGACGCCTGCAGCGAGTTGGGCTTGCGGTTGTCGGCCATCCACGCGGACTCGAGCGTCAGCAGGTAGGCCGCCTCGTAGTCGGCCTCCAGCTGCAGGTACGTCGCAGCCGCCGCGGACTGCGTGGCGAGCGGCTGGTCGTAGTCGACGCTGATCCCGGCTTCGTCGAGCAGCCGCTTGGTCTCCTCCGACGCAGCCCGCGCGACGCCGACCGCCATGGCGGCCACCAGCGGCCGGGTGTTGTCGAAGGTCTGCATGACCCCGGCGAAGCCCTTTTTCGTGTCGATGTCCGGGCTGCCGAGCAGGTTCTCCTTGGGCACGCGGCAGTTCTCGAACCGCAGTACCGCTGTGTCGGAGGCGCGGATGCCGAGCTTGTGCTCCAGGCGCACGATCTCGAAGCCCGGGGTGCCCTTCTCGACCACGAAGGACTTGATGGCCGCGCGGCCCTTCGACTTGTCCAGCGTCGCCCACACCACGACCGCGTCGGCGCGCTGGCCCGCCGTCACGAAGATCTTCTCGCCGTTGAG
Source organism: Prauserella oleivorans (assembly GCF_042685745.1). Classification (NCBI taxonomy): domain Bacteria; kingdom Bacillati; phylum Actinomycetota; class Actinomycetes; order Pseudonocardiales; family Pseudonocardiaceae; genus Prauserella; species Prauserella oleivorans. Next base: position 2,339,318 of record NZ_JBHUNT010000001.1, read on the forward strand.
CACATAGGAGTCGCCGTCCGGCGTGGCCGTGGTGGTGATGGCCGCAGAGTCGGACCCGCAGCCCGGCTCGGTGATCGCCATGGCGGCCCACATGCCCTTGAACCGTTCCAGCTGCTCGTCGTCGGCGACCGACGCGATGGCGGCGTTGCCGAGCCCCTGCCGCGGCATCGACAGCAGCAGCGCCACGTCGCCCCAGCACATCTCGATGGCGCCGAGCACAGTGGACAGGTTGCCGCCGTTGCGGTTGCCGGTCTCCTTCTCGTCGCCCCTGCGCCGCACACCCGCCGCGCCCGCGCCGCCCTCGCCCGACGTGTTGAGCCCGTCGAGCAGCGCCGCCAGCATGTCCAGCTCGGTCGGGTAGGCGTGCTCGGCGCGGTCGTACTTGCGCGAGATCGGCCGGAACACCTCCGCGGCCGCCTGGTGCGCCTGGTTGACCAGCGTCTTGGCCTTCTTGGGGATCTCGAGGTTGATCACAGCAGCCCTTTCAGCGCCGGGTCGGAGGAGAACTCAGAGGAGAACGATGCCGTCGAGCACGCCGATGGCGCGCAGATCGCGGTACCAGCGCTCGACGGGGTGCTCCTTGACGAAGCCGTGCCCGCCGAGCAGCTGCACGCCGGTGCTGCCGATCTGCATGCCCTTGTCGACGGCGAGCTTGCGCGCGAGCGCGACCTCCCGCGCGTACGGCTTGCCCTGCTCGGCGCGCGAGGCCGCTCGCAGCATCACCAGCCGCATGCTCTCCAGCTCGATCGCGATGTCGGAGACCTGGAACGCCACACCCTGCCGGTGGCTGATCGGCTCGCCGAACGCCTGCCGCTCGTTGACGTAGGGGATCACGTAGTCGAGCACGGCCTTGCCGGTACCGCAGGCCAGCGCGGCCCAGCCCAGCCGGGAGAGCCGCACGACGTCGGTGAAGACGTCGCGCTTGCCGCCTCCGAGCAGTGCGCCCGCCGGCAGGTTGACCTTGTCCAGCACCAGCTTCGCCGTCGCCGCGCCACGCAGACCCATGGCGGGTTCGGGTTCCACGGACACGCCCGCGATGGAGGACTCCACGATGAACAGGGCGGGGCCGCGGCCTTCCAAATCGGCGGAGACCACGAACAGTTCCGCCTGCCCGGCGCGCGGCACGAGCGACTTGACGCCGTCGAGGCGGTAACCGTTCGGCGTGCGCCTGGCTCGGGTCTTCGGCGCGAACGGGTCGAACAGCGGCGTGCGTTCCTGCAGGGCGAGTGCGGCGGCGGGCACGTGCTCGCCCGCGAACGCGGGCACGTAGGTGGCCTGCTGGTCCTCGTCGCCCCACTGCACCAGCGCCGTGCTCACCGCCGAGGGCGCCAGCACGGCGACGGCCAGCCCCAGATCGCCGTGGGCGAGTGCCTCGGCGACGAGCGCGTTGGTCACCACCGACCGTTCCGAGCCGACTCCGCCGAGCTCCTCGGGGATGCCGACCTGCGTCACGCCGAGTTCGGCGGCGCGGGCGAGCAGGCCGTCGGGCGGGGTGAGCTTGTCGTCGGCCTCGGCGGCCGCTGGACGCAGCTGCTCGGCGGCGAACTCGCTCACCGTCTCGACGATCATCTGCTGCTCGTCGGTGGGGGTGAGATCGAACAGCCCGGCCTCGGGCGCCGGTGCGAGCCGGGCGGGCTTGCCCAGCCGGGTGGTCGCCTTGAAGGTGCGGTTCGCGGCCCCGGCCGCGCGGAAGCCCGCGCGCGTGGCCGACGACACGACGTTCTCCACGGGTTTGCGCAACCCGGCGCGGTCGAGCAGCTTGCTGCCTGCCAGCCGGTTGAGCACGGCCAGGCCCAGCCCCATGGCGTCGCGCCCAGGCTGCGGATTCTGTCGGGCCACAGTCATCCCCTTCGGTTACCTACTCATGAGTAGGTTAGCGCTCCGGGAGGTCACCCGCCAGTGGGGGTGGGCAACGAACGGGCACGGCTGTGGAACTCCACAACGGCCCCCTCTCCGGCATCTGGTCGGCGCCCGGCGGCCGTTCCTAGCGTTGACGCGCATCCGCGGAACACCGACCGCGCGACTCCAGTCGAAGAGGACGGCAGATGAGCTGGGATTTCTCCACCGAACCCGAATTCGAGGCGAAGCTGGACTGGGCACGCCGCTTCGTGCGGGACGAGATCTATCCGCTGGAGGTCCTCGACCTCGACCACGCCACCTTCCGCACAATCGCAGCGCCGCTGCAGCAGCAGGTCAAGGACCACGGGTTGTGGGCGGCCCACCTGGGCCCCGACCTCGGCGGCCAGGGCTACGGCCAGCTTCGGCTGGGCCTGCTGCACGAGATCCTCGGTACCAGCGAACTCGCCCCATACGTCTTCGGCTGCCAGGCACCCGACTCCGGCAACGCCGAACTGCTCGCCATCGCGGGCACCGAGCAGCAGCGCGAGCGCTGGATGCACCCGCTGCTGCGGGGCGAGGTGCTGAGCGCCTTCTCGATGACCGAGCAGGGCACGGGGTCCGACCCCCGGCAGTTCACCACGTCGGCCTACCTCGACGGTGACCACTGGGTGCTGAACGGCACCAAGTGGTTCGTCGGCAACGCCTCGCGCGCCGACTTCCACATCGTCATGGCCGTCACCGAACCGGACGCACCGCCGCACCACCGGATGTCGATGCTCATCGTGCCCACGGACGTTCCCGGCATCGAGACCCGCGAGATCGGCCTCATGAACGACCCGGAGCACAAGAATCCGGTGTGGTCGCACTGCGAGGTCACCTACTCCGACGTGCGCGTACCCGCGGAGAACCTGCTCGGGCACCGGGGTGAGGCGTTCGCGCTCGCCCAGCAGCGGCTCGGCCCCGGCCGCATCCACCACTGCATGCGCTGGATCGGCGTGTGCAGGCGCGCGTTCGACATGCTGTGCGAGCGGGCGGTGAGCATCGACGTGCACGGCAGCCTGCTCTCGGAGAAGCAGACCGTGCAGAACTGGGTGGCCGACTGCGCCGCCGCGATCGAGTCCGCCCGGCTGCTCACCCTCCACACGGCGTGGAAGATCGACCAGGTCGGGGCCAAGGAGGCGCGCACCGAGATCGCGATGATCAAGTACCACGGCGCGGCCGTGCTGCACGACGTCATCGACAAGGCGATCCAGGTGCACGGTTCGCTCGGGTTCTCCACCGACATGCCGCTGGAGCAGATGTACCGGTGGGCGCGCGCCGCGCGGATCTACGACGGGCCTGACGAGGTCCACCGCGTCACCGTCGCCCGCCGGGTGCTGCGGGGCTACCAGCCGGCGAAGGTGCCCACCGAGCACATCCCCACGAGGCGTGCCGAGGCGCTGGAGCGGTTCCGCGACCACCTCGAACTGGCGCTGGCGGCCCAATGACCGCGCCCGGACAGCTGCTGGACACCTCGCTCGGGGACTGGCTGAGCGAGCACACCGGCCGGTCGGGAGCGTGGGAACTGCACCGGCTGGCCGGCGGCAACTCCAACGAGACCTGCCTGCTGACCTGCGACGGCACGCGCTACGTGCTGCGCAGGCCACCGCGGCACGCGCTGTCGGCCTCCGCGCACAGCGTGAGCCGCGAGCACCGCGTGCTCACCGCGCTCGCCGGAACACCGGTCGCCGCGCCGCGGCCCGTCGCTCTGTGTGAGGACCCGGCCGTCCCCATGGCGCCGTTCCTGCTGATGGAGCACGTCCCGGATGCCGTGTCCGTCACCCACGAGCTGCCCGCCGCCTACGCCGGTGACCCGGCCGCCGTCACCCGGCTGGCGGAGGACATGGTGGACGCGCTCGCGGCGATCCACCGCCTCGACTGGCGCGCTGCCGGTCTCGCCGATTTCGGGCGGCCGGAGCGGTTCCTCGAACGTCAGGTGCCGCGGTGGTACCGGCAGTGGCAGGGCGTGGCGCGGCGACCGTTGCCGAGGATGGAGCAGGTGGCGGACTGGCTGGAGCGCAACCGCCCGGAAGGCTCGACGCCCGCCTTGCTGCACGGCGACTTCCATCTCGACAACTGCCTCGTGTCCACGCGGGAGCCACGACTGCTCGCGGTGATCGACTGGGAGATGTCCACCATCGGGGACCCGCTGGTGGACCTCGGGCTGTTGCTGGCTTTCTGGGGTGATCGGCCGCTCCCTCGTCCCGCGATGCCGGCGATCCAGGCGGTGTCCCGGCTGCCTGGATCGCCCACCCGGGAGGACCTGCTCGCCCGTTACGAGCAGGCCGTGGGCAGGCGGGTGGAACACATCGCCTACTACCAGTGCCTCGCGTTCTTCAAGCTCGCCGCGATCGTCGAGGCCGCGTGGTCGCAGCACCTGGCGGGGGAGCTGGACACGCCGTACTCCAGGGCGCTCGAGTACGACGTGCCCGCGCTGCTGGACGAGGCCGCCGCGTTCGCCGGCCTGGCGAGTTGATCTGGAGATTCCGACAACCGGTGCCGGACGTGATCCTGGCCACCACGGTGCGCGCCCGGCATTGTCGGTCCCGGCAGGAACGTCGACAAAGGAGACGACGTGGATCAACGCGACTGCACCTTCGGGCTCTGGTACGACTTCCGTAACCCGCCGCGATGGCACCGGCCGTTCAGCACCCTCTACCGCGAGGCGCTCGACCAGATCGCGTGGGCGGAGAGTCTGGGCATCGGGTCGGTCTGGCTGACCGAACACCACTTCGTCGAGGACGGCTACACGCCCTCGCCGTTCGCGCTGGCCGCCGCCATCGGCGAGCGCACGAGCACCCTGCGGATCGGGACGAACCTCATCGTCGCCCCGCTGCACAACCCGGTGCGGCTCGCGGAGGACGCCGCGACGATCTCCCTGCTCACCGGCGGCCGTTTCGACCTCGGCCTGGGGCAGGGCTACTGGGCGCCGGAGTTCGCCGCGTTCCAGCGGAACCTCAAGCACCGGCCCAGCCTGCTCGAGGAGAGCGTCGCGCTGATCCGGCGCGCCTGGGCAGGCGACGACACGCCGTTCGAGGGCAAGCGGTTCCAGCTGCCCGCGGTCCGGGTGACCCCGGTGCCCGAGCAGCAGCCGAAGCTGCTCGTCGGCGCGATGGCCGAGCCGGCGATCGAGCGGGCGGCGCGGATCGCGGACGGTTTCCTCAGCACCCAGAACATCCACCAGCCGTCCTATCTGGACGCGCTGGACCGGGTCGGGAAGTCGCGTGCGGACGGTGAGATCTACGCGGGCCAGTGGGCGGTGATCGCCGAGGACCCCGAACGGGAGTGGGCCCGGATCGGCGAACACGCCCTGTACCAGCTGAACAACTACATCTCCTGGGGGGCGTTCGGGCCTCCGGATGAGGTGCCGCGGTTCGCCGACCCGGGCGAGATCCTGGCCGCGGGCGCCTTCCAGCTGTGGGACCCGGCGACCGCCGTCGACGAACTGACGGCGCTGCTGCGTGAACGCCCGCAGATCAAGGACGTGCACTTCTGGGCACAGCTCCCCGGCGAGGGAGTGGACAGCGGCTCGGCGAGGGTGGAGCTGCTGGCGTCCAAAGTGATCCCCGAGGTGCGGCAGCGGCTGGCCGTCGAGGTGGCGCGGTGAGCTCTCCGCTGCTGGTCACGGAGTTCCTGCACCGGGCCCGGGAGTTCTTTCCCGGCAAGGAGATCGTGCAGTATCACGACGGCGAGCCGGTGCACCGCTACACCTACCGCGACTACTACGACCGGGTGCTCCGGCTCGCCGGGGCATTGCGCGAGCTGGGGGTGCGGCCGGGTGACCGGGTGGCCACGCTGGCGTGGAACCACTACCGGCACCTCGAGCTCTACCTGGCCGTGCCACTGGCGGGCGCCGTGCTGCACACCGTCAACCTGAGGCTGGAGCCCGCGGAGATCGACTACATCCTCGGCCACGCAGGCGACCGGGTGCTGGTGGCCGACTCGTCACTGCTGCCGAGCGTGGAGCAGGCGCGTGCGGCGCGCCCGGACATGCTCGTCGTCGGCACGGACGGCGCCGGACCCGGCGTGCTGGACTACGAGGACTTGGTCGCGAGCGGCGCGCCACTGCTCGATCCGCCCGCCGTGGCGGAGGACGACCTGGCCGCCCTGTGCTACACGTCCGGGACGACCGGGTTCCCGAAAGGTGTCGGCTACTCGCACCGGGCGCTCTACCTGCACACGTTCGCCGCCTGCCTCGCCGACGGGCACGCGATCAGCGAGCGCGACACCGTGCTGCACGTGGTGCCGATGTTCCACGCCAACGCCTGGGGCATCCCGTTCGCCGCGCTCATGTCGGGCGCCACGCAGGTGCTGCCGGGCGCGCACCCCGTGCCTGCGGGCATCGCGCGCGCGATCGAGGCCGAGCGCGTCACCTACACCGGCATGGTGCCCACGGTGGCGGTCGACCTGCTCCGGGTAGCCGCCGCGACCGGCGCCGACCTGGGCAGCCTGCGGGCACTCGTGCTCGGCGGTTCGTCACCCAGCGAGGAGCTGGTGCGCTCCATCGAGGAGCAACTCGGCGTGCCGGTGTTCCAGGGCTGGGGGATGACCGAGATCTCCCCGATGGGCACGTTCTCGCGGCCGTTGCCGTCGGTCGAGCACGACCCTGCGCAGCGGCGGCGGCTGATCCGCAAGCAGGGCAGGCTGCTGCCCGGGCTGCGCTGGCGGCTCGTGGACGACGAGGGCCGCGAGCAGCCACACGACGGTGTCGCGCGCGGGGAACTGCTCATCCGCGGGCCGTGGGTGGCGACGTCGTACTTCCGGGACGAGCACCCGGAGAGCTTCACCGACGGCTGGCTGCGCACCGGTGACATCGCGACCATCGACGAGCACGGCTATCTGGAGGTCGTCGACCGCGCGAAGGACCTCATCAAGAGCGGCGGGGAGTGGATCAGCTCGGTCGCGCTGGAGCAGGCGCTCACCGGGCATCCCGCCGTCGCCGACGCCGCCGTGGTCGCCGTTCCGCACGAGCGGTGGCAGGAGCGCCCGCTCGCGCTCGTCGTCCTCGACAGCGGTCAGGAGGCCGAGCCGGACGACGTCCTCGAGTGGCTGCGGGGGCAGGTGCCGCGGTGGTGGGTGCCGGAACGCATCGTGGTCGTGGACTCCCTGCCGAGGACCAGCGTCGGCAAGCTCGACAAGAAGGCACTGCGGGACAAGGTGGCCGCAGGCCTGTCCGACGTGCGGGGGCGGCCATGAGATTCGGCGTGTTCTACGTGCTGGAGTGTCCCGACCACGACTTCAGCCGCGCGTACCGGGAGATGCTGGCGCAGATCGACTACGCCGAGTACCTCGGGTTCGACGAGGTGTGGCTCGCCGAACACCACGGCAGCGACTACGGTTCCCTGCCCTCGCCGCAAGTCGCCGCGGCCGCCGTGGCCGAACGCACGACTCGGATGCGGATCGGGATCGCGGTCAGCAACCTGACGTTCGACTGGCCGGTGCGGGTCGCCGAGGACTACGCCATGGTGGATGTGCTCTCCGGCGGGCGGCTCGACTTCGGCGCAGGCCGGGGCTACCAGCCCGCCGAATTCCACAACATGGGCGTGGGTGACCGCCAGCCGGTCAGCCGGGAGGTGTTCGGGGAGGCACTGGAGATCATCCGCGGCCTATGGAGCAAACGGCCGGGGCAGCCGTTCTCCTTCCACGGCAAGCACTTCGACATCGACGGCGTGGACTGCAGGCCCACCCCCGTGCAGCGGCCGACGCCGCCGATGTACGTGGCGTCGATCAGTCCGGAGACCTTCGAGCTGGTCGCCACGACGGGGTACAACCTCCTCGTCACCCCGACACTCATGACGCTTCCGGAGCTGAACCGGCTGGTGGTGGATCTCAAACGCAGGTTGATCGCGGGCGGGCGGGAGCCGCTCTCGCTCGACTTCCCGATGAACTGGCAGATCCACCTCGCCGACACCACGGCCGAGGCGGTCGCGGACGTCGCCCAGCCGCTGACGTGGTACTACCGCAACGTCCTCGACCTGCTGCCGAGCGGGCCGACAGTGCCGCCCAGCTATGAACGCTATGCCGAGCTGGCGGCCACATCCGACGAAGCAGGCGGACTGACGCTGGAGGGCCTGCGCGAGAGCGGTGTCGTCTACGTGGGTGAGCCCGCCGGCCTTGTCGGCGAGATCGAGACGCTCTACCAGGAGACGGGGCTGCAGCACCTGATCTGCTGGATGCGGTTCGGTGGCCTGGCCCACGACAAGGTGATCCGCTCGATGGAGCTGTTCGCCGAGGACGTCATGCCGCATTTCCGCGACCGGCCGCCGGTCGTCCCGCGGGCGCTGCGAGACGAGGTCGCGGCCATCCGATGACGAGGGAATCCGAACGAGAAGGGTGAAACCAATGGCATATCTCGAAGTCGAGGGCAGCCGACGGATCTACTTCGAACACCACGCCGGTTCGGGCAGGCCGGTGGTGCTGGTCCACGGCTGGGGCGCGACCGGGCGGTGCTGGGACACCGTGGCACCCGCCCTCCTGGAGAACGGCAACGAGGTCGTCATCGTCGACCAGCGCGCATGTGGACGGTCCGACAACGACTTCGCCGACGTGTCGATCTCCGCGCTCGGCGCCGACGTCGCACTGCTGTGCACCCGGTTGTCGCTGCGCCAACCGGTCATCAACGGCTGGTCCCTGGGTGGCGCGGTCGCCGTCGACGCCGCATCCCGGCTGGGCGACAAGGCGGGCGGAGTCGTGCTGACCGGAGGCGCGACGCCCCGGTACACCTCCGCGCCGGACTGGCCGCACGGTGGCACGCTCGACGATGTCCAGGGTGTGCTGGACGGACTGGCCGCCGACCGCGCCACCACGCTCAAGGGCGTCGCCGCCGCGGTGTGCGCCAAGCCGGTGTCCCCGGAGGTCATCTCCTGGTTGTGGGGCATGTTCCTGGAAATGGGCCCACGTGGCGACAAGTCCCTGCGTGATCTGGCCGATGTGGACCAGCGCAAGACGCTGGGCGCACTGACGGTGCCGGTCTTGTTCCTGCACGGCACCGAGGACGGGTTCGTTCCGTTCTCCGGGGCGGAGGCCGCGGTCGAACTGTGTGCCGACGGGCGTCTCGTGGACTTCCCGGGCTGCGGGCACGCGCCGTTCCTCGAGGACCGGCAGACCTACCTCGCCGAGCTGATCGGATTCCTGAACCGATGACCACCTGGCTGGTGACCGGTGGCTCCCGCGGCATCGGGCGGGCCGTCGTCGACCACGTCGCCGCGGCGGGCGACTCGGTCGCGACGTTCTCCAGATCCGCACCGGCCACCCCGCCGTCGCATCCCGACCGGGTACTCGAGGTGAAGGCCGACGTGACCGACGCGGAGTCCATCCGGCGCGGCGTCGAGACGGTGCTGGAGAAGTTCGGCTCGATCGACGTGGTGGTCAACAGCGCCGGCGTGCACTGTGGCGGCCGCGTGGACAGCCTGGACCGCGCGGCGTGGGACGAGGTCCTGTCGACCAACCTCACCGGCGCCTTCGACATGTGCCGGGCCGTGGTGCCGGTGCTGCGGCCGGGGTCGGCGATCGTCAACGTCGGCGCCGTCGTCGGATTGCGTGGTTTCCCCGGCGACGTCGCCTACGGTTCGGCCAAGGCGGGCCTGAGTGGACTGACCCAGGTGCTCGCCGTGGAGCTGGCGCCGCGCGGTATCCGGGTCAATCTGGTCGTGCCCGGTTTTGTGGACACCGACATGACCGCCGGGCTCACCGAACGGGCCCGCAGGCGCGTCATCGACACCATTCCCGCGGGCCGCACCGGCACTCCGGAGGAGATCGCCGAGGTGATCGCCGCGGTCGCCCGCTCGACGTACATGACCGGGGCGACCGTGCCCGTGGACGGCGGTCTGCTCGCCACGTTCGGGGGAGGCAGACCATCGGGCATTGTGCCGGTCTCCAACGAGGCCGCGGATTGAGGAGTGCTGCCGCCCGAGCGTTCTCACTAGCGTCGGGCACACAGTGTGAGAAATCCGGCGCGACACGCGTTCAACGAGGAGCCGCATATGACTGCCGGTAGTCCGACCAAGACGGTCGAGGAACGGAACAAGGAACTGGTCGCCTCGTTCATGGAGGTGTTCTCCGCAGGCGAGGTCGACAAGATCCTGTCCTACCTTTCCGATACCGCCACCTGGTGGGTGGCCGGGAACCTGGAGGGAATCTCCGGGACCAAGAACAAAAAGGAGTTCGGCGAGATGCTCGCCGGACTGTCCGCGCTGACCGTGACCGGTGCCATCAAGCTGACTCCGCTGGCCTGGACCGCCGAGGGCGATCGGGTGGCCGTCGAGACGGAGTCCTATTCGGAGCTGAAGAACGGCCGCGTCTACAACAACCTCTATCACTTCGTCTTCGAGATCCGGGACGGCAAGATCGAGCGCATCAAGGAGTTCCTGGACACCGAGCACACGCGAGCGGTCTTCCTCGCCCCGTAAGTCACGACAGCAACCCTTACGAAGGAGATTCCCGATGGACGTCGGCATGCTGCTGGTCTTCCAGAATTGGTTCGAAAACGTCAGCGACGAGGAAGTGTTCACCCGCGAGCTCGAAATGGGTGTGCAGGCCGAGAAATACGGCTTCGACTCGGTGTGGTCGGCCGAGCACCACTTCGACGACTACTCGATGTGTCCCGACAACCTGCAGATCATGGCCTACATCGCGAGCCGTACCTCGCGGATCAAGCTCGGCACGGGCGCGGTGATCCTGCCGTGGAACGACCCGCTGCGGGTGGTCGAGAAGGTCACGATGCTCGACCACATGTCGAAGGGCCGCGTGCTGTTCGGCATGGGCCGGGGCCTGGCGAAGATGGAGTACGAGGGTTTCCGGGTGGACATGAACGAATCCCGGCAGCGCTTCGACGAGGCCGCGGAGATGGTCATTCGCGGCCTGCGCAACGGATACGTCGAGAACGACGGGCCGTTCTACAAGCAGCCGCGCGTGAACGTCCGCCCCGGCCCGAGTGGACGGTCCTGGGACGGCAGGCTGTTCGGCGTCGCGATGTCGCCCGACTCCATCCCGGCGATCGCGAACCTCGGCGTGCAGATGATGACGTTCATGCAGTACGACTTCCCCCAGCACGTGGAGGCCATCGAGCGGTGGCGCGGGTTGCACCGCGAGGCACACGGCACCGAGCCCGGACCGCCGCTGCTGCAGGACTTCGTCTACTGCCACGAGGACCCCGAGGAAGCCAAGCGCGTCGCCCATGAGCACATCTCGCAGTACTTCCTGTCCGTCATCAAGCACTACGACTTCGCGGGCTCGCACTGGCGGAACACGAAGGGCTATGAGGCCTACCAGGTGGGCGCCGACATGATCCGCGAGGCGGGCATGGAGAACGCCGCGAGCGCCTACGTCGAGGCCAACGTCTACGGCACGCCGGAGGAGATCGTCGAGAAGTACGCGGCGCGGCGCGAGCTGGCCGGCGACTTCATGGCCAACGCGGCGTTCTGCTTCGGCGGCCTGCCGCTGGACAAGGCCGAGGCGAGCATGAAGCTGTTCGGCGAGAAGGTCATCCCCGAGTTGCACAAGATGAAGGCCAAGACCCCGGCCGGAGTCTGATCGCAGGCGCGGTCCGGGATCCCGCGTGGTCCCGGACCGCGCCGGGACAAGGCGGGAGCTGGAATGGACACCGCGACGTCTCCGTCGTTGACCGAGGAATTCCGCGAGGTGATGGCCGGGGTGTGCACCCCGGTCTCGGTGGTCACCACGATCGAGGGCACCCGGCCGCACGGCACCACGGTGAGCGCCTTCGCCTCGCTGTCGATGACACCGCCGATGGTGCTGGTCGCCCTCGACCGCGGCTCGGAGCTGCTCGCCCTGCTCGGCGCCACCGGCCGGTTCGGCGTGAACGTCCTCGGCAGCGCTCAGGCGGACCTGGCCGTGCGGTTCGCGGGCAAGGGCAAGGCGAAGTTCGACGGCGTGCCCTGGACGCTCGCCCATGGCGTGCCGCGGCTGTCCCGCGTGCCGGGCTGGCTCGCGTGCACGGTGGACAAGTTCGTGGAGGGCGGCGACCACGTGATCGCGCTGGGCCTGGTCGTGGCCGCCGAACGACGGGCCGGTCCACCGCTGACCTACCACGCACGGTCGTTCGGCACGCACACCACGGCAGGAGGGAAGTCCGCATGACCCGTTCACCGAGTGAGGCGGTGCAGCACGCCGTCGCCGCGCTCGCCCAGGGCAGGATGATCGTGGTGGTCGACGCCGACGACCGGGAGGCCGAGGGAGACCTGGTCGCCGCCGCCGGGTCGGTCACCGCGGAACAGCTGGCGTTCGTGGTGCGGCACAGCACCGGGATCGTGTGCGCGCCCATGACGGCGCGGCGCGCGGACGCGCTGCGGCTGCCGCTGATGGTCGCCGACAACACCGACCGGCACGGCACCGCCTTCACCGTCAGCGTCGACCACGTCTCGACCGGAACCGGTGTGTCGGCGGTCGACCGCGCGGCGACCCTCCGGGCGCTCGCCGACCGGGCCACTGGCCCCGACGAGCTGCGCCGGCCCGGCCACATCTTCCCGCTGCGGGCCCGCGAGGGCGGCGTCCTCGTGCGGGCCGGCCACACCGAGGCGGCCGTCGACCTGGCCGGCATGGCCGGGGCCGGGGACGTCGCGGTGATCAGCGAGCTGGTGGCCGACGACGGGTCGATGTTGCGTGGCGCGGCGCTCGCGGAGTTCGCGCGCGCCCACGACCTGCCGCTGCTGCACATCGCCGACCTGGTTCGCTACCGGCGGGCGACGGAACGGCTGGTGGAACCGGTGGCCAGCGCCGCCATGCCGACGGAGTTCGGCGACTTCCGGGCGGTCGCGTACCGGTCGACGCTCGATGGCACCGAGCACCTCGCCCTCGTCCTGGGTGACGTCGCCGAGGCCGGGCACACCGACGCCGGGGCGCTGGTACGGGTGCACAGCGAATGCCTGACCGGAGACATCCTCGGTTCGTTGCGCTGTGACTGTGGTGCCCAGCTGGAGCAGGCGCTGCGGGCGGTCGCCGACGAGGGCTCTGGCGCGGTGGTCTACCTGCGCGGGCACGAGGGCCGGGGGATCGGGCTCGCCCACAAGATCCGCGCCTACGCCCTGCAGGAGCAGGGTCTGGACACCGTCGACGCCAACCTGGCGCAGGGGTTGCCGGTGGACTCCCGCAGCTACGGCATCGGTGCGCAGATTCTCGCCGACCTGGGCATCCGGCGGCTGCGTCTCATCACCAACAACCCGGCCAAGTACGGCGGGCTGGACGGGTACGGCCTGGACATCGTCGGCCGGGTGGCCCTGCCGGTGACGCAGACCCCGCACAACGTCCGGTACCTGCGTACGAAACGCACCCGGATGGGTCACCAGTTCGGTGCCGACCGGCCGTACCCGGTCGTGGGTATGGACCGGACCGGCCGGCGTAAGGCAACGTAGGAGCGCCCGCAGAACCGGCATTCAACGATGAAGGCGGTTTCCATGCACGACTCGACCGTGCGTGCCCTGCCGTCGGCGGAGCTGGCGGATTCGCCGTGGTACGACTGTGCCGGGCCCGACTCCGGGCACCGGGAGCGCGACGTCATCGCGGCCTTCAGCGAGATCACGACCGAGGCGATCACCGCCACTCGGCTGGAGGGGCTGCTCAGCCTGCTCGGCCGGAAGCTGTGCCAGCTGCTCGGGGTGATGCGGTGCTCGGTGTACCTGCGCCGCGACGACGGCCGGTTCCGGGGCGCCGCGGGATACTGCGAGCGGGACGGTGACATCTCCGCCGCCGTCCAGGCGCAGGAGGCGGGCATCCCCGGCGACCACTTCAGCCGCGAAGTGATCGACACCGCCGCGCCGGTGCTGATCAGCGACGTGACCAGCGATCCGCGGCCGCACCGGCGGACGATGGAGCACTGGCACGTCCGGGCGATGTTGGGTGTGCCACTCGTGTTCGACGACGAGGTGATCGGCCTCATCTTCGTCGACAACGTCGACCAGGAGCACGTCTACACCGGCGAGGACGTGGCACTGGCCGAGCTGTTCGCCAGGCTCGGCGCGCTGTTCCTGCGGCAGGCGATGCTCAACGCGGACCTGAAGAAGAAGGCCGCCGAGGTGGTCCGGCAGAAGAACACCCTGGCTTACCTCGCCGACGTGCACCAGAAGCTGACCAACGCCGTGCTCGACGGCGCGAGCATCCAGGCCGTCGTGACGCTGCTGGGGGAGCTGTCGGCCAAACCTGTGGTGCTCTACAACGAGGACTTCCAGGTGCTGGCCTGGTCGGCACCGCCCGCCCTGAAGATGACGCAGCCGCCGGTGCTCTCGGCGCGGATCCGGCAGCTGCCGTCGGTGCGGCGGACACTGGCCGGCCTCAGCGCGAGCTGCCCGTCCGCCGTGGTGCCGCAGACCCTGGCCGTCGGGCTCGGCCGCAGGCACCTGATGTGCCGGCTGGTCATCGAGGGCCGCCCCAGCGGGTATCTCGGGATCGTCGAGGTCGGGCGCAGCCTGGAGCACCGGGACAGCAAACTCGCCGAGCACGGGGCCACCGTCCTGTCGTTGCAGATCCTCTCCGAGCGCAGGCAGGCCGAGGCCGAGGGCCAGGCGCGCGAGGACTTCCTGTCCGACCTGCTGCACCGCGCCCGCGATGCCGAGCAGCTGATCCGGCGCGGACCACAGTTCGGCGTGGATCTGTCCCAGCCCCACGTGCTCGTGCGGTTCTCGCTCGACCACGCCAACCAGAGCGTGAGCGTGTCCGTGGGCCGCAAGCTCGTGATCGAGGCGCTGGCGCGGGCGCTGGACACCCCGGACCCGGCCGCCGTCAGCCTGCCGGGCGCGGTGATCGCGCTGGTCCGGCTGCCCGAGGGGGCGGAGCCGGAGGACCTGCGGGAGGCCGTCGGCGAGGTGCGCACTGCGCTCGCGCCGCGGCTGAACGTGCGCACCGCGGCGATCTCGGCGGTGTGCCGCGGCCCCGAGGACTTCCCCATGGCACACCGGGAGCTGCGGGAGATCGACGAGCTCGCCCGGTCGTTCGGCTGGGCCGGCGGGGTCCTTACCGCCGACGAGCTCGGCCTGTTCCGAGTGGTCGCCGCGACCGGCCGCGTCAAGGAGGCCGTGCACTTCGCCCACAACTTCATCCGCCCGCTGCAGGACGGTGACGGCGACGCGCTGCTGGAGACCTGGCGCGTGTTCGTCAAGGCGGAGGGAAAGGTGCAGGCCACGGCCGCCGAGCTGGGCGTGCACGAGAACACGATCCGCTACCGGCTCGGCAAGATCCGCCGCCTCGTGCATCAGGATCCGGCCCGGCTCGACTGCCTGTTGCAGGCCCGGCTGGCGTTCCAGATCCTCGACCTCGCCGGCTGGTGACCGGTCGCCGGACGCGGCGACCACCGATCCTGACCACCGATAATCCGGCCGCGTTGACGAAGCTCGTGACAGGTCGTGCTTCGAGACGGCCGTGCGGGCGATCGTGCGGTGGGAGACTGGGCGCCGGGAGACTTGGGAGCAAGCGGAGTTGGGGGCGTCGTGCTGACGTTCGACGAGGCGCGTGAGGTGCTTCGGCGGTATCTGCGGGCGCACCCGCGGTTGCCGGTGGGGTATATCGCACCGGAGGGGCTTGAGGACGCGACGCACTATCTGCCGTTCTGGCGTGAGCAGGAGGCACCGGTGGATGGGCAGTTCGCGTACTTGCTCCGGAACAGGCGCGTGTTCTTCGTCGACAAGCGCACCGGTGAGGTGACGGAGGAACTGCGCAACGCGGCGCACAAGCGGATCATGGCGATGACGCCGGTGCGCTCGGAGGGCGAGTCGAGCGGGCACGACGTGGCTGCTGACGTGGCCGACGTGACCCGCCTGCACGCCACCCCGGAACAGGTGGCGCGAGCGCGCAGGGCCGAGCGGCGGATCACGCTGATCTCGGTGATACCCGGCGCGTTCGGGCTGTTCTCCCTGTGGATGGGCGTGATCGCTCCGCTGCTCGACGGCGAGCCGGTCGCGATCCCGGCGGTCGTGATGGCGGCGATCCTGATCGGATGCGTGATCGGGGCGTTCTTCATGGCGCGCACGGCGCGGGCGGCGAGCCGGCGTTCCGTCGGCGCCGACGGTCTGGTGTTCGCCGTGTCGCCCGATGCTCTCACGCTGGCGGACCGGGTGATCCCGTGGCGTGAGGTCGAGAGCGTGACGTTCCGGAACACCGCGGAGGTCGGCACCGCCGGGATCGGTCAGCGACTCGCCGCGGCGTCCGGGCGCAGCTTCCACAACATCATCGTGACGCTCACGGACGGGTCGACGGCCACCTTTCCGTTCGGCTCCCTGCTCGGCACCCGCGAGTTCGAACAGGCGCAGATCGCGACCTGGAGCGTGGCCCCGGTGAGGGTGAGGCGCACCGGTCGGTACGCCGACCCCGGCGACGTCGCGCCGATGCGCGACTGCTGACCCTGCGACTCGCCAGTTGTCGGAAGCCACAACCGGCGCGGTGCGTGGCGCTGGACCGGGCTCGGTGCGGAGATGTTGCCTCGGGATGCCAACACACTCGGATCGGAGGCCAGGAATGACAGTCGCGTTCGTCACCGGGGCGACACAGGGAATCGGCCGCGCCACCGCGGAGCGGGTCGCCGCCGACGGAGTACACGTCGTGTGCGCGGACATCCAGGAGACGGCCACCACCGTCAAGGCCATCGAGGCCGCGGGCGGCACGGCCGAAGCGGTGTCGCTCGACGTGCGGTCCGCGAGCGCGTGGGAGGAGGCGGTGTCCGGCGTGCTGGAGCGGCACGGCCGCATCGACTTCCTCGCCAACGTCGCCGGCGTGGTCAACATGGTCAGCGAGGACACGGTCGTCGGGCTCACCGAGGAGGGCTGGGACTACGTCATCGATACCGACCTCAAGGGACCGTGGCTCGGCATGCGTGCCGTCATACCCGGCATGATCGACAGTGGCGGCGGCCGGATCGTCAACATCTCCTCGCTCGCCGCCCTGCGGGGCCTGCCGAACCTCGCCGCCTACAGCGCCGCCAAGGGCGGTGTCGCGGCCCTGACCAGGCAGGCCGCCTACGAGTACGGCCCGCACAACATCCTCGTCAACGCCATCGCCCCGGGCACCATCGACACCCCGATCCTCGGCGACATCACTCCCGAGATGAAGGAGGCCAACGCGGCCGCGCACATCATCAAGCGGCTGGGCCGCCCGGAGGAGATCGCCTCGATGGTCGCCTACCTGTTCCGCGAGGGCTCCTTCCTGACCGGCCTGACCTACCCCGTGGACGGCGGCTGGTCGGCCAAGGGCAACTACTGACCCAGCACGGCGCCCAGCAACGCCACCAGCTCGGCGGCCAGGTTCGGCCTGCGGTTGACCCGCCGGGTCCGGGTGAGGTCGTTGGCGACGGTCAGCGCCGCGTGGACGGTGATCTTGGCCTCGCGGCCGTCGAGCTCGGGGCGGGCGGCCTCGAGCAGCTGCACCCAGCGCGCGACGTAGTCCCGCTGGATGCGCAGCAGTTCCGCCCGGTCGCGCTCGTCGATGTGCACCCGGTCGACCGAGAACGACACGAGCAGCTCCGGCGGCCCCGTCAGGGTGGCCACGTAGGACTCGGCGAGCCGGTGCAGGGCCTCCCGCGCGTCCGGGGATGCACCACTGCGCAGGGCGTGCTCGGCGGCCAGCGCGAGCCGGTCGCCCGCCCGGCGCCCGATGGCCCCCAGCAGGCTCGCCTTGCTGGGAAAGTGCCGGTAGACGCTCGGCCCGGCGATGCCCGCGGCCCGGCCGATGTCGTCCATGCTCACCGCGGTGAATCCGTGCCTGCGGAACAGGTCGGTGGCCGCGGTGAGGATCTGCTCGCGCCGGGACGGCGTGCCGAGTGGCAGCTCCGGCTCGCCGGTGTCGCCGGGCGTGGGGTCGTGCTCGGGCAGATCGGCATGCAATACCCGTAGCGCGATGTCGACCAGCAGCTGCTCGAACCGCCGTTTGGCGACGCTCGTGCGGTGCACCGAGACGCTGCCGAACACCGACAGTCCGGCCCAGCACAGCAGCTCGGCGTCGTCGGGCGGAAGGTCGGGACGCACGCGCATGAGCACCTTCGCCCAGGTGGCGAGCATCGCCGTGGAGCGCTCGCGGATGGCGCGCTGGCTGTCCGGGTCGAGGTGCCTGCCCTCCCAGCGCCACAGGGCCGCGACCTCGCGCCGCTCGACCGACTTGGCGGCCAGCCGGGTCAGCAGCGTCCGGATCTGCTCCGGGGTCGGGTGCTCGCTCGCGCGCACGGCCGCGTCGGTGGCCGCCTCGATCTCCTCGAGCCCGGAGAGCAGTACGTGGGCGAGGACCGCCTGCTTGTCCTTGAAGTGCCGGTAGAGCGCGGGACCCGTGATGCCCGCGGCCGCCGCGATGTCGTTGATGCCGACCCCGTGGTAGCCCCCCGCTCGGAACAGCTCGGCCGCGACGGCGGCGAGCTGGCTCTTGCGGTCGCGTGGGCGTTTCCCGCTGGTCGGTCGCTGAGTCATAGGTGATCCCACTTTAGCGCGCGATGTTGCGGCGACAACCCATTGACACCATGCGCCGGAAGCGGATTATGTTAGTAGCGATTAGCACCGCAATGGGCAGTGTTGACCATGCGGCCGAGGTGGCCGCCGGCAAGGGCCAGGAAGGACCGTTGGTGTGAGTACAGAGGCGTTCATCTACGAGGCCATCCGCACGCCTCGTGGCAAGAACAAGGGCGGATCCCTGCACGGGACCAAGCCGATCGACCTGGTGGTCGGCCTGATCGACGAACTCAAGGCGCGGCACCCCGGCCTGGACCCCGCGCTGATCGACGACATCGTCCTCGGCGTCGTATCCCCGGTGGGCGACCAGGGTGCCGACATCGCCCGGGGCGCCGCCATGGCCGCCGGCCTGCCGGACACGGTCGCCGGCGTCCAGCTCAACCGCTTCTGTGCGTCCGGGCTCGAAGCGGTGAACACGGCCGCGCAGAAGGTCCGCGCCGGCTGGGACAAGCTCGTCATCGGCGGTGGCGTGGAGTCCATGTCGCGCGTGCCGATGGGCTCCGACGGCGGTGCGATGTTCACCGACCCGGCCACCAACTACGACACCTACTTCGTGCCGCAGGGCATCGGAGCCGACTTGATCGCCACGATCGAGGGCTTCTCGCGCGAGGACGTCGACCGCTTCGCCGTGCGCTCGCAGGAGAACGCCGAGAAGGCCTGGTCGGCCGGCTACTTCGCGAAGTCGGTCGTGCCGGTCAAGGACATGAACGGCGTGACCATCCTCGACCACGACGAGCACCGCCGTCCGGGCACCACGCTCGAGTCGCTGGCCAAGCTCAAGCCGGCCTTCGAGGGCATCGGCGAGATGGGCGGCTTCGACGCCGTGGCGTTGCAGAAGTACCACTGGGTGGAGAAGATCAACCACGTCCACACCGGCGGCAACTCCTCCGGCATCGTCGACGGCGCCGCGCTGGTGCTGGTCGGCAACGAGGAGATCGGCAAGACCGCCGGTCTCACGCCGCGCGCCCGGATCGTCGCCACCGCCATCACCGGCAGCGAGCCGACGATCATGCTCACCGGCCCGACGCCCGCCACGAAGAAGGTCCTCGACATGGCGGGCCTGACGATCGACGACATCGACCTGTTCGAGCTCAACGAGGCCTTCGCGTCCGTCGTGCTCAAGTGGATGAAGGACCTCAAGATCCCGGAGGAGAAGGTCAACGTCAACGGCGGCGCCATCGCGATGGGGCACCCGCTCGGGGCGACCGGGGCCATGATCCTCGGCACGATGGTGGACGAGCTGGAGCGCCGTCAGGCCCGGCGGGCGCTCGTGACCCTGTGCGTCGGCGGCGGCATGGGCATCGCCACGATCATCGAGCGCGTGTGAGGACGAGAGAAGACCAATGACTGAAGCCAAGACCATCCGCTGGGAGCAGGACTCCGACGGCATCGTCCTGCTGACGATGGACGACCCGAAGCAGTCGGCCAACACGATGAACGACGACTATCGCCAGTCGATGGGCGTCATCGTGGACCGGCTGGAGGCGGAGAAGGACTCGATCACCGGCGTGGTGCTCACGTCCGCCAAGAAGACGTTCTTCGCCGGCGGTGACCTCAACGACCTCATCAAGGCCACGCCGGAGGACGCGGCGGCCATCACCGACACGACCAACGAGCTCAAGTCGCAGCTGCGCAGGCTGGAGACGTTCGGCAAGCCGGTGGTCGCCGCCATCAACGGCGCCGCGCTCGGCGGCGGCCTCGAGATCGCCCTCGCCTGCCACCGCCGTATCGCCGCCGATGTCAAGGGCAGCGTCATCGGTCTGCCTGAGGTCACCTTGGGCCTGCTGCCCGGTGGCGGCGGCATCGTCCGCACCGTGCGGCTGCTCGGTATCCAGAGCGCGATCATGAACGTGCTCGTGCAGGGTCAGCGGCACAAGCCGGCGAAGGCACTGGAGCTGGGGCTCGTCCACGAGCTGGTCGACTCCGTCGACGAACTGGTGCCGCGCGCCAAGGAGTGGATCAAGGCCAACCCGGACGGCGGTGTGCAGCCGTGGGACCAGAAGGGCTACAAGATCCCGGGCGGCAGCCCGTCGAACCCGAGCTTCGCGGCGAACCTGCCCGCGTTCCCGGCGAACCTGCGCAAGCAGCTCAAGGGCGCTCCGATGCCCGCACCGCGCGCGATCCTGGCGGCCGCCGTCGAGGGCGCCCAGGTGGACGTCGACACCGCGGCATTGATCGAGACGCGCTACTTCGTCAGCCTGGTGACCGGCCAGGTCGCGAAGAACATGACCAAGGCGTTCTTCTTCGACCTGCAGCGCATCAACTCGGGCGGCTCCCGGCCGGATGGCTACGAGAAGTACACCGCGAAGAAGGTCGGTGTGCTCGGCGCGGGCATGATGGGCGCCGCTATCGCCTACGTCGCCGCCAAGGCGGGTATCGAGGTGGTGCTCAAGGACGTCTCCCTGGAGAACGCCGAGAAGGGCAAGGGCTACGCCGTCAAGCTCGAGGAGAAGGCCCTCAAGCGCGGCAAGACCACCAAGGAGCGCTCCGACGCGCTGCTGAGCCGGATCACGCCGACCGCCGACCCCGCGGACTTCAAGGGCGTCGACTTCGTGATCGAGGCCGTGTTCGAGAGCCAGGAGCTCAAGCACAAGGTCTTCGGTGAGATCGAGGACATCGTCAACCCGGACGCGGTGCTCGGCTCGAACACCTCGACGCTGCCCATCACCGGCCTGGCCCAGGGTGTGCGGCGCCAGGAGGACTTCATCGGCATCCACTTCTTCTCGCCGGTGGACAAGATGCCGCTCGTGGAGATCATCCGCGGGGAGAAGACCTCCGACGCCACGCTGGCGAAGGTCTTCGACTTCACGCTGCAGATCAAGAAGACGCCGATCGTCGTCAACGACAGCCGGGGCTTCTTCACCAGCCGCGTGATCGGCACGTTCATCAACGAGGCCGTCGCCGCCGTGGGCGAGGGTGTCGAGCCCGCCACCATCGAGCAGGCGGGTGCGCAGGCCGGCTACCCCGCGCCGCCGCTGCAGCTGATGGACGAGCTGACGCTGACCCTGCCGCGCAAGATCCGGCAGGAGACGCGGGCGGCGGTCGAGGCCGAGGGCGGCACGTGGAACGAGCACCCGTCCGAGGCCGTGATCGACCGGATGATCGACGAGTTCGACCGCAAGGGCCGCTCGTCCGGTGCCGGCTTCTACGAGTACGACGAGAACGGCAAGCGCGTCCGGATCTGGCCGGGCCTGCGGGAGGCGTTCAACTCGGGCAGCAAGACGATCCCGTTCGAGGACCTCAAGGAGCGCATGCTCTTCGCCGAGGCCCTGGAGACCGTCAAGTGCTTCGACGAAGGCGTGCTCAAGACGGTGGAGGACGCCAACATCGGCTCGATCTTCGGCATCGGCTTCCCGGCGTGGACCGGTGGTGTCATCCAGTACATCAACCAGTACGAGGGTGGCCTGAAGGGCTTCGTCGCACGTGCCCGTGAACTCGCGGAGCGCTACGGCGACCACTTCCTGCCGCCGCAGTCACTGGTGGAGAAGGCCGAGAAGGGCGAGATCTACGAGTAATCCCCGGCCGTAGGCAGGGAGTGTTGCCGAGGGCGCTTCGGCCGTGACCGACGGCCGGAGCGCCCTCGCGTGTGTCTGCCGTTCCCGTTGCCGTGTGCGCCGTTCGGGTAGCCGTGTCTGCCGTTCCCGTCGCCGTGTGCGCCGTTCGGGTAGCCGTGTCTGCCGTTCCCGTCGCCGTGTGCGCCGTTCGCGTCGTCCGGGAGCCCACCGTCGCCCCGGAACACGGCGTCACAGCGACGGTGCAGGCGCCGGTGTGCGCAAGGCGCCGACGCCGTTGACGACGGCATCCGGCAGATCGCCGCGTAGCGCCTCGCCGAGCGAGGCCAGGGCGCCCGAGACCATGGCCTGCGTCGACTCCACGGTCGAGCCCGCGAGGTGCGGTGACAGGAACACGTTGTCCAGCCCCGCCCAGCGGTGCGGACCGGTCAGCGGCTCCTCCGAGAACACGTCCAGTGCCGCGGCCTTGATCTCTCGCGCACTCAGCGCGGTGTGCAGCGCGTCCTCGTCGACGATGGCGCCACGTGCGGTGTTGACCAACACCCCGTCGGGACCGAGCAGCCGCAGCCTGCGCCGGTCGATGAGGTGTCGGGTGTCGCCGGTGAGCGGGACGTGCAGGGTGAGCACGTCGCTGCGCGCGCACAGCTCGTCCACATGGGACACGCGCTCCAGCGGCAGCGCGGCTGCGAGCTCGGCGGAGATGGCCGAGCGGTGGTGGTAGAGGATCCGCTGGACGCCGAACGCGTGCAGCCGCCGCGCCACACCCCGGCCGGTGCGTCCCATCCCGAGGATGCCGACCGTGCGGCTGCTCAGGTCGTACACGCCCTCCGCGGCCGCCTCCGCCATCCACCACTCGCCGCGGCGGGTGCGCTCGTGATTGACCAGCGCGTTCTTGACGAGCAGCAGCATCGCCATGACGGCCCATTCGGCGACGCCGCGGGAGTTGGCGCCAGGCGTGTTCACCACGGGGATCCCGAGCTCCCGCGCCGCCTCGACGTCGATCGAGTCGTACCCCGCCGTCGGCTGCACGATCAGCCTGCACCGCCGCGCCGACTGCAGCGCGGCCCGGTCGAGTCGCATTTCCCCGGTCCAGTCGCCGAGCACGAAATCGGCGTCCGCAATGCGCGCGCGGAGTTCCTCCGGAGAACGTGGATCGAGAATGTGAAGTTCGTGCTCGGGAATGTCCGTGATGGTGTGATATACCGGCAGAATCACCTTTCCGGGACTTGTACTGAGGATGGTGGGCTGGGACATCGGGCTCCTACGGACGGACATTCGACGCCTCAGTGAAACCCACCGAATTTACGGGGAGATCACCGTCATGTTACCGGTACGCGTTGCGCGTACCCGGGCGTCGACGGAGCGTCCCGCCGGCCCGTTGGAGCACATCAGGATGGACCACCTCAAGGACATTTCGATCACACAGTTGCGCTACTTCATCGCGGCGGCGGAACGGGAGAGCATGACGCGCGCCGCGGAGGACCTCTTCGTGGCGCAGTCGGCGATCTCGTCGGCGGTGACACACCTCGAACGCGAGCTGCGGACCCAGCTGTTCATCCGCAGGCGCGCGAAGGGACTGATCCTCACCAGCGCGGGCAGCAAGCTGCTCATGCACGCCCGGCGGGTGCTGGACTCGCTCGCCGAGTCGCTGGAGGAACTCGCCACCGACGGCCAGGTGACGTGGGGAGACCTGCACGTCGTGTGCTTCAGCACGATCGTCCCGTTCTACCTGCCGGACATCCTGGCCGGGCTCCGGGACGACCACCCCGGGCTCACCGTGCACGTGAGCGAGGCCGTGGGCGGCGAGGTGAGCGCCTACCTCGAGACGGGCCGCGCCGAGGTCGCGCTCACCTACGACCTCGGCCTCGGCGACCTCGTCGAGCGCGAGACGCTGGCCGAGATGCGCCCGTACCTCGCGCTGTCGCAGGACCACCCGCTGGCCGGTCACAGCCGGCTGCGCCTCGCCGACCTCGTGGCCGAACCGATGATCCTCGTCGATCTGCCGCACAGCCGTGACTACTTCCTCAGCATCTTCACGGGGCTCGGGCTCACGCCGAACATCCAGTACCGGTCGAGCAACTACGAGGCCGTCCGGGCAATGGTGGCGCAGAACCACGGCTACGCCGTGCTCAACCAGCGGCCCGCGATGGACTCCACCTACGCGGGTGGCCGGGTGGTCGCCGTGCCGATCGCCGAGGACGTGCCCTGCCTCGACATCGTGCTGGCGTCGCTGAAATCGGCGCGGATCAGCCGCCGGGCGGAGGTGTTCGGCGCGCGCTGCCGGGAGGTCGTGCGCGCGGCGGCCGGTCAGGGGGCGCCCGCTCGCACGGCGTGAGGTGTCCATCGGTTCAGCCGATGCTGCTCTTCTCGTTCCTGTGTTTGACCTGCTCGGATCCGTTCTCCGAGAATCGAGGTCGAAATACTGTTCGGAGGACGCGTGATCGCCCAAGAATATTCACCGGGATATGTGCTCACCGACGTAGGGCGGCTGCATTACGTCACCCGAGGCACCGGGCCGGTGCTGGTTTTGCTGCACCAGACACCGCGTTCGTGGGACGAATTCGAGCCGGTGCTGAACCAGCTGGACGGATACCGCCTCATCGCGCCCGATCTGCTCGGACACGGCAATTCCGCGCCGACTCGGGAAAACACGATCGAGGAGCACGCGGCGGGCGTGCTGGGGCTGCTCGACGCGCTCGGGGTGAGCCGATTTCATCTCGTCGGCCACCATTTCGGCGGGCTTGTCGCGTACCACGTGGCCGCCGTCGCGGCGGAGCGGGTGGAGTCGCTGGTGCTGTCCTCGACGCCGTACATCGACGCGCCCGAACGCGAGCGCAGGCGCCAGGCCGAGCCGTTCAACGTCGTGCCGCCGAGCGAGGACGGGAGCCATCTCGCCCGGCTGTGGCAACGCCGTACGGACTACCTTGCCGGCCCCGATCAGGGCGTGCTTTCGCGGTACATGCGCGACGTGCTCGGCCACCCGGACGCCGATCGGGGCCACGCGGCCGTCGCGAAGTACCGCTCCGAGGACTATGTCGGCAGCTACGCCGGTCCGGTGTTGTGCATCGCCTCGGCCAGGGATCCGCGGGCCTTCCCGGTCCGCCACCGGATCCGGACGGCGTTCCCGCACGCCCGCGAGGTCGTCCTGGCCGACGGCGACATCTCGGCGCCGGAGCGGGTGCCCGGCGAGTTCGCCGAGGCGATCCGGGGCTTGCACGCGGAAACCGTCGCCGCATGATGCGCGCCGCACGGTTTCACGGACAGGGCGGACCCGACGTCGTCCGCATCGACGAGGTCCCGCGGCCGGTGCCCGCGCCGGGCGAGGTGCTGGTGCGGGTGAGCGCCTTCGGCCTCAACAACGCCGAGGTGTTGCAACGGCGCGGAGTCGTGCCCGCGCCGGCAGGCGGTGTGCCGGGGCTGGAATGCGTCGGCCGGGTCGTCGAGACGCGGGCGGGTGCGGACGGGCCCGCCGTCGGAGACCGGGTGGGTGTGCTGTTGCGTGGCGGTGGGTACGCGGACTACGTGGCCGCGCCCGCCGGGGCATGTCTGCCTGTGCCGGACGATGTGGACGAGGTCAAGGCTGCGGCTGTTCCCGAAGCCGCTGTGACGGCGTGGTGGAACCTGGTCCACAGAGGACGGGTGCGCTCCGGTGAGCGGGTACTCGTGCACGGTGCCGCGGGCGGCGTCGGCATGCTGGCCGCACAGCTCGCCCGGGAGCTCGGTGCGGAGGTGATCGGCACCGCACGGGGCGCGGCGAAGGTGGGTCTGTGCCGGCAGCTCAAAGTTCCGCACGTGATCGACTACGGCGCCGACGACGTGGCCGCCGCCGTCCTGCGGCAGTTCCCCGGCGGAGTCGACGTGATCCTGGACAACCAGGGCGGGCCTGCCCTCGAGCGCAATGTCGGGATGCTCGCGCCGCTCGGCAGGCTCGTCATCGTCGGCACGCAGGCGGGCCCGGTGGGCGAACTGGACGTGGGTCGGTTGATGGGTCTCGGTGCGGAGGTGTCGTCGTCGAGCCTCGGCAAACTCGACGACGCTCGCCGAGTGGCCCTGTGCGCGGAGGTGGGCGAGCGGGTGCTGCCGCTGGTCGCCTCGGGTGGCATCGTTCCGGTCGTCGACTCGGTGTTCCCCCTTTCCGGCATCGTCGCCGCACACGCGCGGTTCGAGCACCCCGAGCGGATCGGCAAGGTCGTCGTGACGACCGGCTGAGGGCCGCTGCATCGGATTTCGCGATCCACCGTAGAAGAAACGTCTGTTTGCCCGATGCGGTGTTCGACGGGAGCATGAACGCATGACAACCGAACCGGCGCAAGCGATCCAGGTCCATGCAGTCGTCCACAAAGGAGGATCCATCGTGCGAGATCGGCTCGCTGCGACGACCTCACATGCGTTCGTCAGGGCGTGCAGCAGGACCGCGACGCCCGTCACGATCGTGACCACGGAGGCAACGCACGGTCGGTTCGGGCAGACGGTGTCGGCCTTCAGCCGGGTTTCGGACGAACCGCCGGTGGTGGGTGTCTGCATCCAGCGACGGAGCCCGATCAACGACGTGATCGCGCACCGGCGCGGGTTCAACGTGTCGGTGCTGGGGGCCGGACACGCACCGGTCGCGGACAGTTTCGCCGGCCGGGAGTCGGCAGACCGGCCGCCCTTCACCTTCCTCGACGACGAGTGGCGGCCCGGCGAGAACCGCCTTCCGGTGCTCGCCGGCGCGGCCGCCGTCTTCGAGTGCGACCTCGCCGATATCCGCGATATCGGCACGCATCACCTGTACCTCGGCCGGGTGCGGCGCGCGGAGTACGCCGACATCGAGCCGTTGCTGCATCTGCGGGGCGCCTATCGCCGGCTCGCATCGAACTCACGGGAGGAGACCCACAGATGATCAGGACCGGTGACGAGTACCGCGCATCCATCAGCACGGGCCGCAAGATCTGGATCGACGGCGAGACCGTCGACGACGTGACGACGCATCCGATGTTCCGGCCCATTGTGGACATCCGGGCCCGTATCTACGACCTCGCCCACGAGGAGTCCACACGCGACGTCATGAGCTACGTCGACCCGGAGACGGACGAGCGCAACAGCGTGGCCAACAAGCTGCCGTTCACTCAGCAGGACTGGATCGACAAGCGCGCCGCCATCGATGTCGTGCTCGACGAGGCCCGCGGTGTGGTGACCCGGGTCGGCGACGAGACGATCGGCGAGATGTGGTCGCTCTACGACGGACAGGACGTGCTCAACGAGGTGGACCCCCGGTTCGCCGAGAACATCCGCAACCACGTGCACAAGGCAGTGGTCTCCGACCCGTTCCACATCTCCGCCAACACCGACCCGAAGGGTGACCGCTCGAAGCGTCCGCAGGATCAGGATCCCGACATGCTGCTGCACGTGGTCGCCGAGACCGACGCAGGCATCGTCGTGCGCGGCGCGAAGTACGAGACCGCGGCGCCCTACGCGACACAGGCGTTCACCAAACCGACCATCGCCAACTGGGGCGACGACCAGCTCTCCGACTACGCCGTGGGCTTCGTGCTCGACCTGAACAACCCGGCGTTGAAGTTCATCTGCCGCACGGGATTCGCCGGGCGCAAGCCAGCCGATGACTATCCACTGTCGAATCGCCTCGACGAGGTCGAGGCGCTGGTGATCTTCGACGACGCGCTGATCCCGTGGGAGGACGTGCTGTTCTACCGGCACACGAGGGCGGCCACGTACATCCGCGGGACGCTGCACCGGTACAGCGCGCTGCCATACGTGCACCGTTCGATCCGGTACGCGGACCTGATGATCGGTGCCGCCCTCGCGAACGTCCGTCAGACCGGATTGGATAAGAACCCCGCCGTGCAGGAGAAGCTGGCGGTGCTCGCGTGTTACCGGGAGGGCATCGACGCTCATCTCACGGCGTCGATCGCCAAGGCCGAGCCCAGCCCCGGTGGGCTGCTCATGCCGAACCCCTCCCTGCTGTACGCGGGGCGCGTGTGGGCGCAGACGCAGCTGCCGCAGATGATGCACATCGCGCGTGAACTGTGCGGCGGCCAGATCTGCATCACCCCGGACTCGGCGACGTTCGCCATGCCCGAGGCGCAGCCGTGGCTGGAGAAGTTCTACACGCTCAACGACGAGTGGCACTCCGACGACCGGCGCAGGCTTCTCGCGTTCGCCCGGGACCTGCTCAACAGCGACTACGCGGGCCACCGGGTGACCTTCCAGCTGTTCGCCCAGGCGCCGCCGTACTCGCACTACCAGGCCGTGTACCGCAACTTCGACTACGACGGCCCGCTCGACCTCGTCAGGGAGGCGGCCGGTCTGTCGGAGCGGGTCGGTGCGAAGGCGGGGCAGGCATGACCTTCTCACTGGCCGCGCTCGACCGCGACTCCGGTGCGTTCGGCATGGTGATCGCCTCGTCCTCCCCGGCTGTCGCGTCGCGCTGCCTCGGTCTGCGTGCCGGTCTCGGCGCGAGCGCGACGCAGAACGTGACCGACCCGCGGCTGTCCGGCCGGATTCTGGATCGCCTGGCCACGGGCGTCGCCGCGCGGGAGGCGCTCGATGCCGTCGTGGCCGAGCACGAACTGCGCGACTACCGTCAGCTCACCGTGGTCGATGCGGAAGGCCGGACGGCCGTGTTCAGCGGAGCGGGAACGCTCGGCAAGCACCACCACGTCGCCGGCGACGGCGTCGTGGCGGCAGGCAACATGCTCGCCGGACCGGAGACCATCGAGGCCTACGTCCGCGGGTACGAGGCCTCCACCGCGGCGGAGTTCGAACAGCGGCTGCTGGATGGCCTCGCCGCGGCATTGGACGCCGGCGGCGAGGAGGGCCCGGTCTATTCGGCGGGGCTCGTCGTGGTCCGCGAGGTCGAGTGGCCGGAGACGACCCTGCGCGTGGATTGGGCGGAGGACCCGTTCGCGCGGCTCGCCGAGGCGTGGGCCGTCTGGGCGCCACAGCGGGACATCTACGTGCAGCGCGCACTCGACCCGTCCGCCGCGCCCAGCTACGGCGTGCCCGGAGATCCGTAGGCCGGCAGTGGGCGCGGGCGGTCGGGTGGTCGCGGGTCGTAGGTGCGGGGTGATCGCCGGCCTGCTGGGGTTGGTTGCCGAGGTCCGGTGGTCGAGTCGGTCTGGTGGGTGCCCGGCGTTGTGCGCTCGGAGGCGTGCGGGCGTGTCGAGACGTGCGCACGGGTTCGCGCAGCGGTCGGTGTGACGCGCACGATGGCCGTCGTTGCGCGGATTCTGCGGCGCAGGTCCCTGTCGGCAGCCGTCGTTCGTACCGTCAGGGCGTCGGGTAGGTGTGGTCGGTGGGGGTGGTGATGTGGAGTTGGCCGGTGTTGGTGAGGTGGAAGTGCCAGCGGGGGGTGTCCCTATGTGGTTGTCAAGCCGCAGCGGGTGTGGTCTTGGGTTGCGGGGTTCGGTAGTGGGTGCGGTTGCGGAGCATGGCGAAGAGCACGTCGCAGCGGCGGCGGGCCAGGCAGATGAGGGCGGCGTTGTGTTTCTTGCCCTCGGCTCTCTTGCGGTCGTAGTAGGCCCTGCTGGTGGGGTCGTGCAGGGCGGCGAAGGCGGCCAGGAAGAACGCCCGTTTGAGCTTGCGGTTGCCGGTGCGGGCGGGGTGTTCGCCCTTGATCGAGCTGCCGGAGGTGCGGGTGACGGGGGCGATCCCGGCGTAGGCGGCGAGGTGGCCGGAGCTCTTGAAGGCGGAGGCGTCGCCGATCTCGAGCAGGATGCGGGCGGCGGTCCTGACCCCGATGCCGGGCATGGAGGTCAGGACCCCGGCAAGAGGGTGCGCATCGAGGATCTCCTCCACCTCGTTGGCGACTGTTTTGCGTTGGTGCAGCACGGTTTTCAGGCTGTCGGCGAGCCGTGGGAGCACGGTGTCGGCGGCCGCCGTGCCGGGGACGGTCACGGTCTGCTCGTCCAGCGCGGCGAGGATGCTCTCGACCAGCTTGGCGCCCATGCGGGGCGCGTGCGCCGTGGCGATGGCGCTCAGTTTGCGGCGTCCGGCTGTACGGATCCCGGCGGGGCCGCCGCAGCGGGAGAGGATCTCCAGCACGGCCGCGTGTGTGATGCGGGGTCCCAGGACGCGTTCCAGGGCGGGGTGGATGCCGGTGAGCAAGCCGCGGATGCGGTTGCCGAGGCGGGTGCCCTCACCGGCCAGGTCATCGTCGAACCCGACCAGCACCCCCAGCTCGGCAAGGGCGTCGTCACCGACATCGACCTGGCGCAGCGTGTGCGGCAGGCTGCGGGCGGCATCGGCGATGATGAACGCGTCCCGGGCGTCGGTCTTGGCGGTGCCGGGGTACAGGTCGGCGATGCGGCGCATTGCCAGGCCGGGCAGGTAGGCCACCTGGTGCCCGCAGGCGCGGGCAACCGCGACCGGCAGCGCGCCGATCGTGGCCGGTTGATCGACCACGACCAGCAGCGGCCCGTGGGCGGCGAGCGTGTCGAACAACGTTCGCAGCTTGGGTTCGCTGTTGGGCAGTGGCCCGTCATGCAGCCGCTTCCCTGCCGGGTCCAGGCCGACGGCGTGGTGGTTGCCTTTGCCGACGTCCAACCCCAGGAACACGCCATAACCGCTGGTCATCCACCACGTCCTTCGTCCGTCGCGGGTGGTCGCCGGTCGAGCATCGATGGCCGGCACCCACGTTACGACGAGACCTACCCGAAGGCGGCCGTGTCCCTATTCAGCGGTCCCTCGATGCCCCCAGGCCCGGCGACACCACCCCCCGGATCATGGACTCGACTGGGGGCATCAGTCATACCGAACCTGGCGACCACAGCTCCTTGATCAGGAACCACGAAAAAGGTAACGGGGGTGTGTTTGGTGCGGTGGTGGCGTCGGCAGAGGCCGATGAGGTTGGCGGTGTTGGTGTCGCCGTTGCGCTGGTATGGGATGACGTGGTCGAGGTCGGTGTCGTGGGCGGGTCGGTGGCAGGTGGGGAAGCGGCATTCGCGGTCGCGGATCTTGACGTGGTCGGCGGTGACGGCGGGCGGCCGGTAGCGGGTGCGGCCGACATCGACAGGCGCCCCGGTGTGGGGGTCGGTGATGATCCGTCGCCAGGTGGAGTTGGGGTCGAACGCGATCGCCCGCGCGATCGAGGCGGGCAGCGGGCCGTGCCCCGCGAGCTCGGCAGGGTTCTCGGCGAGCCCGATCAGGGTGGCGACGTCGATGTACACGAACACCTCCGCCCGCACCGATGCCTCGCCCGGAGTCCCGCTGAGCAGCAGATCGGCGAACACGTCGGCCCGCAGCTGGTCCATGGTCCGGCCGTCCCCGGCGTTGCGCAGCGCGCGGGCACACCGATCGATCCGGGCATACGCGGCGGAGGCGACCTCGGCGGGCAGCTCGGCGGTCAACGTGGCCATCGCGTCGTCGGCGTGTCGCAGCTCGACCCGGCGTTCCCGCCGCCGTGCCTCCGCCCGCGCCGCGGCACCCTCCGGATCGATCTTGTGCACGGTCCGGTTCACCATCCGCCGAATCGACGAAGCATCCCGCCCGGCCAACCGATCCGCCACCGCCGCATCGACCTCGCGGGCCATGTCATCGGACAACACCGAGGTCGGCTCCGACACTTTCGAGGCTTTGTACAAATCAATGTCACCCCGGGACAACGCACCCAACGTTTCCGGAAGCCGGGTCACCAAATCCCGCGCCAACCCGATTTTGATCCGCGCCGCATTCTCCGAAATCGCCAATGCCAGTGCCACTTCCGACGCCACATCCGCAGCATCGTCACGAGCGGAAGAATAATCAGCAAGCACTCGGACCTGCAACGCCTGCAGCCGAGCAATCTCCCGCTCCAGCTCGACCAGGCACTCGATAGAACTTTCCCCCATACCAACGATTCTACCGCGAAATACCGAATCATATGGGTGAGCCGCAAACAACGGAACGTGACCACGAAACCCGTCCCGTGGGGAACTGCCGCTAGCAAACAGCCAATGAGAGGTGATGCGTGGAGCGGCAGTTTCCCACGGCGCGCCGAAGGCATGCTTGAAACCCAACCACCAACGCGACTCCGGCAACCACCACAACGGCACCCCGCCCGACGCAAACGGCCAACCCGCCAACGCAAACGGCGCACACGGTGACGGGAACGACAGACACGACGACGCGAACGGCAGACACGGCGATGCGAACGGCAGACACGACGACGCGAACGGCACATGGACGAAGGCCGCGTACCAGGACATGCCGTCCCGGTACGCGGCCTGCCGATGCTGTCCAGGAGGGGAACGGCTCGCCGAGCCGCCGACCCAACCGTCCAGCCCGCCGCCGGCCACTCCGCCCGCTCAGCCAGGGGCGCGGCCATCCAACCCCGCCGCCCGGTCCGGTCTGGCCGCCCCCGCCGCCGGGCGCCGCCAGCCCAACCCCGCCGCACGGCCCCAGCCGCCGACCCCCGGCGTCAGCTCACAACCCTCACGCCCACAGCTCGTCGGTGACGCGCTTGCGCAGGGCGTTGAAGGCGTCCGAGGTCCGATCTCGGGGACGGTCCAAGGTGACGTCGATGACCGCCTTGACCCGGCCGGGGTGGGCCGCCATCACGACGATGCGGTCGCCGAGCACGATCGCCTCCTCGATGGAGTGGGTGACAAACACCGCCGTCTTGCGGCGTTGCTCCCACACCCGCAGGAGCTCGTCCTGCAGCTGGACGCGCCGCTGCTCGTCGAGTGCGCCGAACGGCTCGTCCATGAGCAGGATCTTCGGGTCGATGGCGAGCACGCGCGCCAGCGACACGCGTTGCTTCATCCCGCCGGAGAGCTGGTGCGGATAGTGGTCGGCGACCTGGCGCAGCCCGACGAGCTCCAGCATCTCGTCGACGATCCGGTTTCGCTCGGCCTTGCCTGCTCCCTGCTCACGCAGGCCGTAGGCGATGTTGCGGCGCACCGACAGCCACGGGAACAACGCGAAGTCCTGGAAGACCACGCCCTTGTCGGGCGACGGCCCGCGCACCGGCGAGCCGTCGACGAGCAGCGAGCCGCCCGTCGGGTGGTCGAAGCCGGCGATCATGTTGAGCAAAGTGGACTTGCCACAGCCGGACGGGCCGAGGACGGTGATGAACTCGTCGGCCGCAATGTCGAGATCCACTCCGTCCAGTGCGACGAACGTGCCGGCGCCCGTCCGGAATTCCTTGGCGACGTCGCGGCAGCTGATCATGACATCCGACGCGGGCGCCGACGCCTGCTCCACCCGCTGCTGAGATTCAACGGACATTCGGCGACCACTTCAGCACGGGCCTCGCGGCGAGGCCGAGAATCTTGTCGGACAGGTATCCGAGCAACCCGACGGTGAACATGGCGACCACGATCACGTCCATTCTTCCGAAGTAGTAGGCGTCCCACAGGCTGAACCCGAGACCGGACTTGACGGCGACCATTTCGGACACGATGACGAGCACCCAGGCCAGTGCCAGCCCGACCCGCAGTCCGGTCACAATGGACGGCAATGCCGAGGGCAGGCCGACGCGCCACAGTGTCATCCTCGGGTTGGTGCCCAGCATTCGCGCCGCCGAGACGAGCACCTTCGGAGTGCCGAGAGCACCGGCCGTCGCGTTGAGCACGATCGGCGGGAAGCACCCCATGGCGATGAGGAAGATCGACGCGGTCGGCTGGATCCCGAAGAACACCACGGCGAAGGGCACCCACGCCGTGGTGGGTATGGGTCGGAGGATGTCGATCACCGGCTGCAGCAGCACCCTGACCCACTGGGACCAACCGATCAGTAGCCCGATCGCCGTGCCCGCGACGGCCGAGATGAGGAAGCCGAAGAACACACGCTGGGTGCTGGCGAACACGGCGGAGAGCCAGGTGCCGCTGTACGGGTCGGTCGTGCCCTCGGCTCCACCGGTCGCCCACGTCCACCAGGTCGCGGCCACGGTGTGCGGGGCGGGCACCGAGCGAGAGTCGATCACTCCGGTCACGACGGCGAGCTCCCACAGCACTACCAGCAGCAGCGGTACGGCCAGGTACTGCGGGCGCACGCGGACTCCGCGTGCGCCGCGGCGCGTTCCGGTGCTGGCCTGCGTGGTGCGCTCGGCCGTCGTCGGTCCCGTCATGGTGGTCATTTGGCTCCGAGTTCGGACTTCGGGGACCCTGTCACTCGCTCCAGCGGGCCGTAGTCGAAGAACTCGCCGACCCGCGCGCTGGTGTCGGAGACCAGGCCGTTCTCCGCGAATTCGGCGATGATCTTCTCCGCCGAATCCTGTGCGAGCGTGAGGTCCATCGTCCCGGTCTCGATGGCGGCGCGCGCGACCTTCTCCTCCATGCCTGTCTTCTGCTGCAGGGCCGTCACCCACGCCTCGACGTCGTTGGTCAGCGCGTGGGTGCGCTCGCGCAGGCAGCTCACCACGGCGTCGACCGCGGCCTGGTCGCCGCTGAGCTCCTCCGACACGTACATGAGGCTGGTGGCGTCGCCGATCGAGCCGTCCTGGATGTTGAACGGCGGCGCCTCGCCGAAGCCCTGCACGATCGCGGTGGCGGCGTTGGGCTCCCAGGCGACCATCGCGTCGACCTCGCCGTCGCGCAGTGCCGTCTGCAGGGGCGGACCGGCCCCGGCGAACGGCACGAGTTCGACCTCGGAAATGTCCACGCCCGCTTCCTTCAGCGAATGGCGGAGCAGCATTTCGACGAAGCTGTTGGGCGGTACCCCGACCTTCTTGCCACGCAGGTCGTCCCAGGAGTCGATTCCGGAGCCCTTGCGGACGGTGATGTGCTCGCCGCCCCGGTAGACGCCCGCGACGGCGCGGAAGTTCTCGTAGCCGTTGTCGAGCATCTGGCCCAGGTTCTGGTAGCCCATCATGGCGGCGTCGATCTGGCCCTGCTCGAGTCCGCGCTGGATTTCCGCGAACTGTTTGAACGCGCTCAGTTCGATCTGGACCGTGTCGGTCTCGCACTGATCCATCGTCCAGACGTTGGCCGCGTGGACGTCGTACATGAAACCGACGGTGACCGTGGTCGTCGCGCCGTCCTCGGCCTCGTCGCTGCCCGCCAGGGTGCACCCGCTCAGCGTGGCGGCCAGAACGGTGGCCATCGTCGCGGTCAGGAGTCTGCCCGGGGTCGAAAGTCGGCTCACCGAACCTCCAGTCGAAATCGGTAATGGGTGGGGAAGGGATGAATCGGGGCCGCGAGAAACGATGCGCCACGTGCTCGGCAGTCCGTTGACCGGCGGTTTCCCGTGGTGTTTCCGTAGCCTCACACGGTGCGAAACCCGCTGTCAAACAAGGAAAGCAGAGACACGGAATCAGCCGGACAGATGCAGTAACATCCATTTCAACCGGCAGTGGGAAAACGTTACAACGGCGTCATCGCGGCCTAACACGACCGTTCTGCGGAGACGGCCTCACGACCGGTTGTCATTCCCCGAGCACCGACGGCAGCCAGGTGGCCAGCGCGGGGAACAGCAGCACGAGAACGAGCACGCCGGCCGTCGCGACGAGGAAGGGCATGTTGGCCTTGAACACGTGCCACGCGTCGACCTTGGCGATCTTGGCGGCCACCACGAGCGACATCGCGACGGGTGGCGTGATCTGTCCGATCACGACGGTCAGCACGATGAGGACGCCGAACTGGATCGGATCGATGCCCACCTCGATGATCGTCGGCATCAGCACCGGCATGACCACCGGGATGAGCGGGTCGAACAGCATTCCCGCGACGATCGCGACCAGCACGAGCACCACCAGGTAACCGAGCTGCGCATCGCCGGGCACGATCGATGTGGCGAACTCCGTCAGCGCGGCAGGCAGGCCCGCCATCGCCAGCACCGCGCCGAGCGCGACCGACACGCCGACGATCAGCATCACCTCGCCGGTGAGCACGGCGGCGTCCACGAGGCAGCGATACAACCGTCGCAGGCCGAGCGAGCGATACGCCACGGCCGACACGGCGACCGCGTACACCGCGGCGAACGCCCCCGACTCGGTGGGGGTGAACACGCCGACGGTCAGGCCCAGCACCACCAGCACCGGCACCCCGAAGGCGAGGATCGCCGACCGCAGGGTGCGCCCCACCTCCCGCAGGTTGAACGGGATCCGCTCGCCCCAGCCGTTGCGGGCCGCCTGCACGGCGACCACCACCATCAACGCGACGGTGAGCAGCAACCCGGGCACGATGCCGGCGATGAACAGCGTGCTCAGCGACGTTCCGGTCGCGGCCGCGTAGAGGATCATCGGGGACGAGGGCGGGATGAGCGGGCCGATTCCCGACGACGAGGCCGTGACCGCGGCGCTGTAGGCGCCGGGGTAGCCGTGCTTCTTCATCTGCGGGATCAGCGTGGAGCCGGTGCCCGCGAGGTCGGCGACCGACGTGCCGACCATGCCGCCGAAGAACAGGCTTGTCGACACGTCGACCTGGGCCAGCCCGCCGGGCAGGGGACCGGTCAACGACCGCGCGAACGCGAACACGCGCTCGGCGATGCCGCCCGCGTTCATCACGATCCCGGCGAAGATGAACAGCGGCATCGCCAGCAGCACGAAGCTGCCCATCCCGTCGGCCACCTGCTGCGGGTACTGCAGCATCCACGAGCCCTCGAGCGTCGCGTAGAGCCCGACGCCGGCGGCCATGCACACGATCAGCGGTGTGCCGAGCAGCAGCAGCCCGACGATCACCAGCAGCGTCAGCGCGAGGATCACGGCTGTTCCTCCTCACGGAGCCGGAGGATCGTCGCCCGCGCCGACGGCAGCCGCAGCAGCACGACGAGTGCTGCCGCGCCCGCGCCCACCGGCAGCGCGGCGGTGAAGAACCCGCGCGGCAGCCGCAGATAGGGCGTCGCGTCGGAGCCGAAGTCGAGGACGTACCGCAGCGCGAACCACGCCAGGTGCAGCAACACCGCCGCCGTCACGACGTCGGTGACGAGCTTCAGGGCCACCTGGACGTTCATCGGCAGCCGGGTGACGAATGCTCGCACCGTGATGGACTCGTGCCTGCGCAGGCCGAGCACGAACCCGAACATCGTCAGCCACAGCATCAGTCCGGTGACGATCTCCTCCACCCACGGCAGGGGCATGTCCGCGGCGAACCGCAGCGTCGCGTTTGCGAACAGCAGCACGATGATCGCCGCCAGGGACAGCGCGGCGAGCGCCTCCAGGATCCGGTCGGCCACGAGCCCGGCGCGGGCGGCCCGTGCCTCCGCCCGCCCCGCCGATGTCGTCGCCTGTGTCACGGCACGCCCCCGTCGTCGGCGACCATGCCGGTGAGCCGGAACAGGCTGCCGAAACCGGGCCGCGCGGCGGGTGCGTCCGCGAGCCGCAGGCAGTGCCAGAACGACGCCTGTACGGCGCTGACGACGGGCTTGCCGAGCGCGTCCTCCAGCGCCGCGATGGCGCCGACGCTGGCGAAGTTGGTGCAGCTGATGAACACCGCGTCGGCCTCCGGGGTGTCGGTCTCCACGGCGAGGTCGAAGACCCGCTCCAGCGGGACCTCGGCGAGTGCGCGGTCGTCGGTGATGTCGAGCCCCACCGACGCCACCACGGGATGGCCGTTGTCCCCGAAGAAGCGCACGGCCCGGTCCACGACCTCCTGCCGGTACGGCGTGACCAGCGTGATCGACCCGGCGCCGACCGCGTCCAGGGCGGCGATGCTCGCGGTCGACGTGGTGGTGCAGCGGCCGGTGAGCCCGGTCCACGCGGTGAGTTGCTCGGTGAGCAGCCGGTCCCAGGCCGTCCCGTGCAGGAACGACGCGCTCGTCCCGCCGAAGATCAGCACGTCCAGGGGTGCCTGAGCCACCAGCTCCGCGGCCTCCCGCAGCTGCGGTGAGCGCATCATCGCGTCGATCCCCTCGACGGTCACCTTCGGCAACGTGACCCGGCTCGTGTGGACGGTCACGCCGGGCGTGGCCATCGCGTACATCTCGGCCTCCATCAGCGTGCTGGAGGCCATGTAGACGAGGCCGATGCGCTTGGCGGTGTTGAGTGCCGCGAGCGGCAGCCGTGGCCGCACACCCTCCGCCGGGCCGCTCATCGGTTCGCGCTCTCGACGACGCGGCGGGCGAAGTCCCCGGGGATGCCGGCGACGATCTCGTCACGCACGCCGGCGACGGCGTTGCGGAGTTCGTCGACGTCGGCCTCGTTGACCTTCATGCCCGCCTGTTCGAACTTCGCCCTGAGCGTGCGGTCGGCATCCGCACCGGCCTCCCGGCTGATCGTGGCGGCTTTGGCGGCCGCGGTCTGCAGTCCCTGCTGGATATCCTGCGGCAACCCCGACCAGCTCCGCTCGTTCATCGTCAGGTAGACCGGGCTGTAGATGTGCGAGGTGAGCGAAAGATACTTCTGCTTCTCGTAGAAGGAGAACGCGTCGACCACCTTGAGCGGGTTCTCCTGTCCGTCGAGTACACCCTGGTCGAGGGCGAGGTAGGCCTCACCGAGGTCGATCTGTGTCGGCACGGCGCCCAGGCCTTCGAACAGGGACACCCGCGCGGGGCTGCCCGGCACGCGGATGCGGAGCCCGGCGAGGTCGGTGGAGGTCCGGATCGGACGCTCGTTGTTGGTGATGTGCCGGAAGCCGTTCTCACCGAACGCGAGCACCCGGGCACCGATCGAGCCGACGAGGGAGCCACTCATCTCCCGGCCGAGCTCGCCGTCGAGGTGCCTCGCCGCCGACTCCCGGTCGGTGAACAGGAACGGCACCTCCATGATGTTGAACGTCGGGTCCAGGTTGGCGACCGAGCCGCTCAGCGCGGCGATGTCGATCGAGCCGCCGCGCAAGGCCTGCAGCACGGCCTCCTCGTCGCCGATCGCGCCGCCCGTCTGCACCTTCAGCTCGACCTTGTCACCGAGCTCGGCCTCGACCTGGTCGGCGAAGGCCAGCAGCATGTCGGCCAGCGGGTCGCCCTCGCTCGTCTCCACGGCGAGCGAGAGGGTCGGTACGCCGGAGCTTCCCGCGGACCCGGATGTGCAGGCCGACAGGGCGAGCGCCGCGACGAGCCCGCCGATCGCGACTCTTCTGGTGAGTGACCTCATGACGTTCCTCTCGGGCGCTGCCCGCAACGGGACGCGCCGACTCTTCAGGAGCGGGGACCGGGACGAACCGGGCGAACGCGGTTCGTGTCCAAGGCTCGAAGAGTGTGAGGACGAGGTCAAACAGTGAGATTCGACCCTCTGTATCGGCGATCGAGATGCTACGTAACACGCCGTTCAACCGGACGACGCGAAGCCACAACGCGGCTGTGTGCTCGGCCGCCTGAGTTCGGCCAGGCACGGCCCGGTGTCAGAGCAGAGGCGGGATCGCCGCGTCGATCAGGTGCGGGCCCGGCTCGGCGAGCGCCCGCGCGAACTGCTCGGCCAGCTCCTCCGCTGTCGTCGCGCGCGACGCGGGAACGCCCATGCCCTCGGCGATCCGGACGAAGTCGATGTCCGGTGTGGACAGATCGAGCAGACTCTTCGCCTTCGGCCCGGACCCCTCGGCACCGACCCGCTGCAGCTCCATCCGCAGGATCGCGTACGCGCGGTTGTTGAGGATCACCGTGGTGACGTTGAGGTTCTCGCGCGCCTGGGTCCACAGTGCCGAGATCGTGTAGAGCGCGCTGCCGTCGGCTTCGAGGTTCACCACCGGACGGTCGGGGGCCGCGACGGCCGCGCCCGTCGCCACGGGGATGCCCTGGCCGATCGCGCCGCCGGTGAGCGTGAGCACGTCGTGCCGCGGCGCACCGGCGGTCGCGCCCGGCAGCAGCAGGCCGGAGGTGTTCGTCTCGTCGGAGACGATCGCGCCCTCCGGCAGCAGCGCACCGATGACCTGCACCCAGTTCTGCGCGGTGAGCTCGCCGGTGGGCAGTTCCGGACGCTCGGCCGGCGCGAGCACCGGCTCGGTGTCCGCGGCGACGATGCCGGCCACGCCCTCCAGCGCCGCGACGACGTCCTCGTCGAGCGTCGCGAGGGTGTGCACCTGCGCGCCGTCGGGGACGAGGTCGCTGGCCTTGCCGGGGTAGGCGAAGAAGGAGACGGGCGCCTTCGTGCCGGCCACGACGACGTGCTTGATGCCGTCGAGCTGGTAGGCCACCTGTTCGGCGAGGTAGCCGAGACGCTCGATGGCGGGCAGGCCGGCGCCGCGTTCGAGCCGGGCGGGGAAGGTCTCGATGAATGGCTTCGCGCCGGTGGCCGCGGCGATCCGGCTCGCCGCGCGCAGCCCGGGCTCGCGGCACGCCGCACCGCCGAGCAGCAACGCGACGGGTTCGCCGGTGCGGAACACCTCGGCGACCTGCTTCACCGTCGTCTCGGACACGGCCTTCGGCGCGCGCGGGGGCACGGCCGCGCAGGGTTTGCCGCCGTCGCCCCACGACACGTCGGCAGGCAGGATCAGTGTCGCCACGCGGCCGGGCGGGTCCTGCGCGGCGGCGACCGCGGCCGCGGCGTCGGCACCGACGTCGGCCGTGCTGTCCGACCGGCGCAGCCACCCGCCCAGCGTTCCGGCGACGGAGTCGATGTCGGATTCCAGCGGCGCGTCGTAGCGTTTGTGGTAGGTCGCGTGGTCGCCGATCACGTTGACGATCGGCGTGTGCGCGCGGCGGGCGTTGTGCAGGTTGGCGAGTCCGTTGCCGAGGCCCGGGCCAAGATGCAGCAACGTCACGGCGGGCTTGCCCGCGATGCGCGCGTAGCCGTCGGCGGCACCGGTGACCACGCCCTCGGCCAGGCCGAGCACACCCCGCATCTCGGGAACGCTGTCGAGCGCGGCGACGAAGTGCATCTCGGACGTCCCGGGGTTCGAGAAACACACGTCGACTCCCGCGTCGACGAGCGTGCGGATGAGGGACTGCGCGCCGTTCATGTCGCTCCCATTGCAGTTGCCGATCAGGTGGTCAGTCGAACAGGACGCCGGGATTGAGGATCCCGGCCGGGTCGAACGCCTGCTTGAGCCGCCGCAGCAGCGCGACCTTCGCCGGGTCCTCCAGCTCGACGAAGCGCTCCTTCTTCGCCCGGCCGATGCCGTGCTCGCCCGAGATCACGCCGCCCAGTTCCATGCCGAGGGCGAAGACGTCGTGCAGCAGGCTCGCCCGCTTCTCCTTGTCCTTCTGGAAGATGGCCAGGTGAACGTTGCCGTCGCCCGCGTGCCCGCAGCCGACCACACCGGATTCGGTCTTGGTGGCCAGCTCCCGCGACCGCGACAGGAACTCCGGCATCGCCGAGCGCGGCACGACCACGTCGATCACGTCGTCGGCACCGGCGGACTTGGCCGTCCAGAACGCCTTCTCGCGCGCCTCGATGAGCTTGCGGGCCGCGGTCCCTTCCAGCACGTAGACATCGGCCGCGCCGAGCCCGGTGAGCAGCTCGCCGAGCTCGGCCGTGTCGCCGCCGAGCCGCTCGGCGTCGCGATTCTCCAGTCCGACCACGAGGTAGGCCTGCGACGCGTCCCGCACCTCGTCGGGGATGCCGAGCGCGAGGTCGGCGTTGTAGGTGATCGCGGCCATGGTGAGCGCGTCGATGTACTCGAGGATGTGCGGCGCGAGTCCACTGGAGACGATCGCGGGCACGGCGGCCATCACCCGGTCCAGGTCGGAGAAGGGGGCGAGCACCGTGGCACCGTGGCGCAGCCGCGGGTGGAGCTTGACGATGACCTCGGTGGCCAGCGCGAGCGTGCCCTCGGAGCCGATGATGAGCTGGGTGAGGTCGTAGCCGGTGGAGGTCTTCACGATCTTGCCGCCGGTACGGATGATCTCGCCGGTCGGCAGGACGGCCTGCAGGCCCAGGACGTTGTTGCGCGTGACGCCGTACTTGACCGCGCGCATGCCACCCGCGTTGGTCCCGACGTTGCCGCCGACGCTCGCGCTCATCTCACCGGGGTAGACGGTGTAGCCGAGCCCGGAGCTCGCGGTCTTTTCGTCCAGTTCGGACAGTGTGACTCCGGGCTGCACGACGGCGACGTGGTTGACGGTGTCGATCTCGAGGACGGCGTTCATGCGCTCGAACGAGACGAGGATGCCGTCCGGGTGCGGCTGCGCGGCGGCGGAGAGCCCGGTGCCGGACCCGCGGGCGGTGACGGGGATGCGGTGGTCCGAAGCGGTGGTGAGCACGGCCGCCACCTCCTCGGCGGTGGCCGGCTTGACGACGTACCGGGGTGTCGTGGGCGTCCCGGTCAGCGCCTCGTCACCTGAGTAGTCCTCGGGGATGCCGTCGCCGGTCAGGAGGTGGGACTCGCCGACGATCTCGGCAAGTCGCTGCGCCACGTCGCCCATGGCCAAAGAGTAGTACGGTGGTCGCTCCCACCGCCATGAAGGTTGTTCACGTTTCGCGGGTGGGGTGTCTGCCGTTCGCGTAGCCGTGTCTGCCGTTGGGGTAGCCGTGTCTGCCGTTGGGGTAGCCGTGTCTGCCGGTCGCGTTGTCGCATCGGCCGGCTGGGCGAGCGGGGGACTCGGGTCGGGCGGCTCCGGAGCCGGGTGCGCTCGTCGGCCGCGGTTCACCTCGCCGGGTCCGGTGGGGCCGGCCCGCGCCAACGTGCCGACCCCACCTTCACGCTCGGTGCGTCAGACCAGCCAGCCGAGCAGGTGGGCGAGTCCGGCGAGGATGTTGCTCAGGACGTCTCCACCGTGCATGGCGATGAACTGCATTTCGAGGGGCTCCTTCATGCTGAATCACTTGGTTGCGGTTTGTGTGCGCACACCTGGCTTTCGAAAGCACGGCAACGTTTTCAGCAGGCGAGCCCGGGTGTCAAAAAGGACTCTGAGCGCCGGTCCTCAGACGTGAAATCTCTTCAGTCTAAACATGTAAGGCTTTCGTGTTCTCGGCCGGGGCTGGTTGTCGTACATCGCGATGACAGTGGGTATCGACAACGCCCGTAGTCACTCTGCGTGAAGGTGATCTTGATCCGGTATCCGGGCGGTTCGTCCACCCGAAGGAGTGGATCTTTAGTCGCGGCAAGTAGTTTCGAGACATTCACTCAGCCGAGTGAGGTGACGCGTCCGGGGTGGTCTCCGGTGTCGCGTGATGCGGTGGTGTGCGCCCACGGAGGATGGTCGGCCGGGCGCTGTGACGCAACCCGTCGGTCGGCTGAAGTGACGGGAGCGGCGGACACGGCGACCGGAGCGGCGGACACGGCGACGGGAACCGCAGACACGGCTACCGGAACGGCGGACACGGCGACCGGAACGGCCGACACGGCTACCGGAGCGGCGGACACGGCGACCGGTCACCCACAGATACGAAGCGGGGGTGGGCACGCCGTTCGGCATGCCCACCCCCGCTATCGGGACATCACGCCCGGGCGAAGGTCATCGTCTCGCCCTCGACGCCACGCAGCCACAGGTCCTGGGCGGCAGCGGCCATCCGGTCGAGACCCTCCTCGATCGTGGCGAAGACGTTGCCGGGAACCCAGCCGGCGTCGCCGTTGATGAGCAGGTTGTTGCGGCCGTAGAAGATCGCCAGGTCCGTGGCGCCGCGATCGCTGTGTGCCTCGCTGCCCTCGTCGTAACCGTAGGCGGGGTTGCCGATCTCCCACGGTTCGAAGCCGAAGTAGCAGACGTCGCCCGGGATGGGCGTGATGGTCGGGTTCTCCCGTCCCGGCTTCGGGTCCGCGAACGGCGGGACGAGGGTGTAGACCTCGTTGCGGGCGTACTTCGCGTGGTAGGCCGAGCCGCTCTGCGGCAGGGCGTCCCACACCGCCTGGCACGTGCGCGGTGCCTCCTCGTCGAGCAGGCGGGCACGGCAGGACACGCCGCGCTTGTCGAGCGTGATGGTGATGTAGCGGGCCACGGAAACGTTCTCCTGAGGGTCGGGATCGGCTACTTGGTGACGGACGCGACGACGTCGCCCCAGATGTCGAGGGCCTCGTCGATCTGCTCGGCCGTCACGACGAGCGGCGGGATCATGCGCACGACGTTCGAGTACGCCCCGCACGTGAGCAGCAGCAGGCCACGCTCGGCGGCGGCCTTCTGGGCGGCCTGGGCCGTGGCGGTGTCCGGCTTGCCGTCGGCGGTGGTGAACTCCGTGCCGACGAGGAGGCCGAGGCCGCGCACGTCCCCGACGGCCCCGCTCTTCTCGCCGATGGCGCGCACACCCTCGATCAGCTGGCGGCCCCGCTCGGCGGCGTTCTCGACGAGGTTCTCGTCACGGATGACGTCCAGCGTCGCGACGGCGGCCGCGCAGGCCACGGCGTTGCCGCCGTAGGTGCCGCCCTGCGAGCCCGGCCACGCCTTGGCCATCAGCTCCTCCGACGCCGCGATGCCGGAGAGCGGGAAGCCGCTGGCGAGGCCCTTGGCGATGAGCACGACGTCGGGGCGCACGTCGAAGTGCTGGTGGCCCCAGAACTTGCCGGTGCGGCCGAAACCGGTTTGGATCTCGTCGACGACCAGCAGGATGCCGTGCTCGTCGGCCCGGCGGCGCAGCCCAGCCAGGAACTCCGGGTTCGCCGGCACGTAACCGCCCTCGCCG
This sequence comes from Prauserella oleivorans, assembly GCF_042685745.1. NCBI lineage: Bacteria > Bacillati > Actinomycetota > Actinomycetes > Pseudonocardiales > Pseudonocardiaceae > Prauserella > Prauserella oleivorans. The sequence goes on from NZ_JBHUNT010000001.1 coordinate 2,383,483, forward strand.
AGCATCGGCTCGATGAAGAACGCGGCCGTCTCGCCCGGCGCGGTCTGGGTGGCGAAGAGGTAGTCCAGCTCCCGCAGCGCGAACTCGGTGGCCGTCTTCTCGTCCCAGCCGTAGTGGTAGGCGAAGGGGAACGGCGCCACGTGCACCCCGGACATCAGCGGCGAGATGCCCGCGCTGAACCGGGTGCCCGAGGTGGTCAGCGACGCCGCGGCCACCGTGCGGCCGTGGAAGCTGCCCTGGAAGACGACGATGTTGGGCCGTCCGGTGGCCTGCCGGGCCAGGCGCAGTGCCGCCTCGACGGCCTCGCTGCCGGAGTTGGCGAAGAACAGGGAGTCGAGGCCGGAGGGCAGCACCTCGCTGAGCCGCTCGGTCAGCTGGAGCAGCGGCTGGTGCATGACGGTGGTGTACTGGCCGTGAATGAGCTTGCCGACCTGTTCCTGTGCGGCGGCGACGACGCGGGGGTGGCAGTGGCCGGTGCTGGTCACCCCGATGCCGGCGGTGAAGTCGAGGTGGCGGCGACCGTCGACGTCGTAGAGGTACACGCCCTCGCCGTGGTCGACCACGACGGGCGTGGCCTGCTTGAGGATGGGGGAGAGCTTGGCCATGACTGCGGCCTCCTTCTGGCGCGGAGGGGCGAACCACCGGGGTTGTAGATTGTCAACAATATTCGTAGCATGGCAGTCGTAGCGGCGCAATGACGGCCGTTCCGATGATGGATGACGGTCGGGAAGTCCTGAAGCTTGGGAGCTGTGGAAATGAGCACGGTCAGCGAATCCGGCGTGGTCTCGGCGGTGAACAAGGAACTGTTCATCGGCGGCAAGTGGACCTCGGCGGCCGAGGGCAAGACCTTCGGTGTGTACGACCCGGCGACGGGCGAGAGGCTGTGCGAGGTGGCCGACGCCTCCCCGCAGGACGGCATCGCCGCGCTGGACGCCGCCGTCGCCGCGCAGGCCGACTGGGCGGCGCACCCACCGCGTGTGCGTGGCGAGATCCTCCGCAGGGCCTACGACAAGCTCATGGCGCGCCAGGAGGAGCTGGCGCTGCTGATGACCCTGGAGATGGGCAAGCCGCTGCCCGAGGCGCGGGGCGAGATCGCCTACGCCGCCGAGTTCTTCCGGTGGTTCGCCGAGGAGGCCGTGCGCATCGACGGCGGCTACGCGGTCGCCCCCAACGGCGCCAGCCGGTTCCTGGTCCTCAAGCAGCCGGTGGGCCCCTCGCTGCTGATCACGCCGTGGAACTTCCCGATGGCCATGGGCACCCGCAAGATCGGGCCCGCCGTGGCCGCGGGCTGCACGATGGTCATCAAGCCCGCCGCGCAGACGCCGCTGTCGATGCTCGCGCTCGCCGAGATCCTCGCCGAGTCCGGGCTGCCCGAGGGCGTGCTCAACGTGGTCACCACGACCGACGCGGGCGGTGTCATGGAGCCGATGATCCGGGACGGCCGCGCGCGCAAGCTGTCCTTCACCGGCTCCACCGCCGTGGGTCGCAAGCTGCTCGAGCAGTGCGCGGGCACCGTCATGCGCACGTCGATGGAGCTCGGCGGCAACGCGCCGTTCCTGGTCTTCGACGACGCCGACCTCGACGAGGCGGTCGAGGGCGCGATGCAGGCCAAGATGCGCAACATCGGCGAGGCGTGCACGGCCGCCAACCGCTTCTACGTCCAGCGCGGCATCGCCGACGAGTTCGCCCGCAGGCTCACCGAGCGGATGGAGGGGCTGCCCATCGGGCGGGGCACCGAGGACGGTGTCGTCGTCGGCCCGCTGATCGACGAGAAGGCGATCGCGAAGGTGAACGAGCTCGTCTCGGACGCCGCCCAGCGTGGCGCGAAGGTGCTCACCGGCGGCGCCACTGTGGACGGTCCGGGGCACTTCTACCAGCCGACCGTCCTCACCGGCGTCCCGCTCGAGGCGCGGATGACGCGCGAGGAGATCTTCGGCCCGGTCGCGCCGATCTCGGTGTTCGACACCGAGGACGAGGCGGTGGCCGCCGCCAACGACACCGAGTACGGCCTGGTCGGTTACGTCTTCACCAACGACCTCAAGCGCGCCCTGCGGGTCAGCGAGCGGCTGGAGAGCGGCATGGTGGGGCTCAACCAGGGCGTCGTGTCGAACCCGGCGGCTCCGTTCGGCGGGGTCAAGCAGTCCGGCCTCGGTCGCGAGGGCGGCACGGTCGGGATCGAGGAGTTCCTGGAGACCAAGTACGTCGCGGTGGGCCTGTGAGCACCTATCGCATCGCCTCGATCCCGGGAGACGGCATCGGTGTCGACGTCACCGCCGAGGCGAGGAAGGTCCTCGACCGCGCGGCGTCGGCGTTCGGATTCGGTCTGGAATGGACGGAGTTCGACTGGAGCTGCGAGCGGTATGCGAAGACCGGCACGATGATGCCGGAGGACGGGATCGAGACGCTGCGGGCGTTCGACTCCGTGCTGCTCGGTGCCGTCGGGTTCCCCGGCGTGCCGGACCACGTCTCCCTGTGGGGACTGCTGATTCCGGTGCGCCGGGCGTTCGCCCAATACGTGAACCTGCGTCCGGTGCGGCTGTTGCCGGGGACCCGGTCCGTCCTCGAGGGGCGCACCGCCGAGGACCTCGAGATGGTGATCGTCCGCGAGAACTCCGAGGGCGAGTACTCCACGCTCGGCGGCAGGCACAACGCGGGCAGGCCCGACGAGTTCGCCCTCCAGGAGTCGGTGTTCACCCGGACCGGTGTGGAACGCATCATCCGGTACGCCTTCGAGCTCGCCCGGACACGCAGCAGGCGGGTGTGCTCGGCCACGAAGTCGAACGGCATCATCCACACGATGCCGTTCTGGGACGAGATCTTCGCCGAGATCGCCGCCCAGTATCCGGATGTCGAGTCGGAGCAGATGCACATCGACGCGCTCGCCGCGCGGATGGTGCAGCGGCCGGACCGGCTCGACGTCGTGGTCGGGTCCAATTTGTTCGGTGACATCCTCAGCGACCTCGCGGCCGCGGTGACCGGCGGCCTCGGTATGGCGCCGTCGGGCAACATCAACCCCGAGGGCGATCACCCGTCGATGTTCGAGGCCGTGCACGGCAGCGCGCCCGACATCGCCGGCCAAGGCATCGCGAACCCGGTGGCCCAGGTGCTCGCGGCGGCGATGATGCTCGAGCAGCTTGGGGAGAAGGCCGCCGCGCGGGCGGTGAACTCGGCCGTGGAAACCGCGCTCGCCGACGGCTCGGTGCTCACCCCGGACCTCGGGGGGACCGCCACCACCGCACAGCTCGGCTCGGCGATCGCCGACGCGCTGTAGGTCCTCCGGGAACGGCGGACACGGCGACGGGAACGGCCGACACGGCGACGGGAACGGCGGACACGGCGACGGGAACGGCCGACACGGCGACGGGAACGGCGGACACGGCTGGTGGCGCGGGCGTGGGCAGTTCGCGCCACCGGCCGTCTCGTGGGCGATGCATAGTTTCCGGGCGGTGTGGGCACTACCTTCGCCATGAAAATGCTCGGCCTCGGCGTCCCGGATCCGCTGTCACTGCTCGGCACCACCATCGGAACCGCACGCGGACTGGCCGGACTGGTCCGCGGTCCGAGACGGCACGTATGGTCGTGTGCTGGCAAGTTCTACATCGAGGCGCACGGTGTGCACGGTGCGGGCGGCGAGCAGGTCGCCCGGCGCATCGAACAGGCTCTCGAGGAACGTGACGACGTCCTGTGGGCTCGGGTGAACGCGCCGTCCTCGCGGGTGATCGTCGCGGTGGCCGACACGAGGCAGGCGAAGTCGATCGAGGCCGAGCTCGTGCGCGTGGTGGAGCAGGCCGAGGCGCCGCCGTCCGGCCCGGACGAGGAGGCCGCCGAGGACGAGTTGCACCACCCGGCGGACGGCGCGCGCGGCACGCGGCTGCTGCCGACGATGCTCACCGACGCCGCGGGCATCGCCATGTCGCTGGTCACCCGGCTCGCACCGTGGGCGCCCTTGCCCCCCGAGGTCTCCGCGCTGACGTCCGTCGTCGACCACCACCCGGAGCTCCGGGAGCGACTCGCCCAGGGCAGGCACAGCCACGAGAAGGCGGACGCGACGACATCGCGGTTCTCCGCGCTGGCACAAGGACTTTCCGGCGGCGGCGAGAGCGCCTTCCTCGACGCGGTGAAGCGCGCCGCCCAGATCAGGGAGGCGCGAGCGCACGAACGTGCGTGGTGCGCGGCCGAGAGCAGCCTGGTCACCGGACCGGAGACGGCGGCCGCGGAGTCGTGCGCCATCGAGCGCCCGATGCCGCTGCCCGAGGGGCAGGTCGAGGAGTACGAGCGGCGCGTGCTGACGCTCGGCGCGGCGGCCGGTGCGGTCGCCGTGCCGTTCGCGGGACCGCGGCGGGCCCTCGCACTCGGCCTCTCGTCGGTCCCGAAGGCGGCCGAGTCGGGCCGCTCGGCGTTCGCGAGCGCGGTCGGCACCATCCTCGCCCGGCGCGGCGTGCTCGTCATGGACCGGGCCGCACTGCGCAAGCTCGATCGCATCGACACCCTCGTGCTCGACCACTCGGCGCTGGAGACCGGCCGGGCGATGCTGCGGGATCTCGTGCCGCTGCCGGACAGCGACCAGCACGCGGTGGCCGAGGTCGCCTGGCGGCTGTTCGATCCGGCGCATCCGAAGCAGGTCCAGACCGACGGCTCGTGGCGGCTCGGCCCGCTCGACGAGCTCGACACCGCGGGCACCGAGACTGCGGCGACCACCGGGAGCGCCGAGGCCGCCATCGCCGAGCACCGCGCCCGGCTGGAGCGGCAGGGCGCGACCGGGGTGCTCGGCCTGGCGAAGGACGGCCGGATGCAGGCTGTGCTCGCGCTCGCGGGCGAGCCGCTGCCGGGCGTCCACGCCCTGATGGTCGCGGCCCGGCGGTCCGGGCTGCGCGTGGTGGACGCGGACAAGCCGTTCACGTGTGTCCGGGAGCTGCAGGACCAGGGTGCTGCGACCCTGCTCGTGTCGGACGACCGGCGGGCGCTGGGCGCGTCCGACTGCGGCGTCGGTGTCCATCTCGACGGCGGCGCCCCGCCGTGGGGAGCGCACGTCCTGGTCGGTGACGATGTCGCCGCGGCCGCGTTGCTGGTCGAGGCCGTCATCGGGATGAAGGCCGTGAATGCCGAGAGCATCCGGATCGCCCAGGCCTCCACCGGCGTGGGCGTCGTGTCGGCGTTGCAGCGTGGCCGGACCAATCCGACGTCACGCGCCATGCGGGCGACCACGGCCGGGGCCGCGATCGCGATGGCGAACGCGGCCAGGCACGCCCGCAAGCTCGCCGTGCCCGAGGCGGAGGCGCCCGCCACCGAGCCGTGGCATTTGATGCCGGTCGACGCCGTGCTCGAACGGCTGGGGACCTCTGCGGCCGGGCTCTCCGGCGAGGCGGCGGCCCGCCGGGCGCGCGGCCGGAGCGGCGGTCCGCTCGGAACCAGCCTCGGCTCCGCCTTCCTCGCCGAACTCGCGAACCCGCTGACTCCGGTGCTCGCGGGCGGGGCGGCGCTCTCCGCCGCCGTGGGCTCGCCCGTCGACGCCCTGCTCGTCGCCGGCGTCACCGGGTTGTCGGCGCTGATCGGCAGCGTGCAGCAGGTGCGCACCGAACGCGAACTGGCCGAGCTGCTCAGCCGGTCGTCGGTGAGCGCCACGGTGCTGCGCGACGGCGAGGAACGCGTCGTCACCGCCGACGATCTCGCGCCTGGTGACGTGGTCGCGCTGACCTCGGGCGACGTCGTGCCCGCCGACTGCAGGCTGCTCGACTCCCAGGGACTCGAGGTGGACGAGTCGTCGCTGACCGGCGAGTCGCTGCCGCTGGCGAAGGATCCCGCTCCGGTGGTGGCCGGGCATGTCGCCGAGCGCACCTCGATGGTCTACGAGGGCACCACCGTCGCCGCCGGCGAGGCCACGGCGGTGGTGGTCGCGGTCGGGGACGACACCGAGGCGGGCCGCAGCATGGCGCTGGCCCGGCAGAGCGCGCCCGCGACCGGCGTCGAGAACCGGCTCACCGAGCTCACCGAGAAGACCTTGCCGCTCGCCGTCGGCTCGGCCGTCGGCGTGGCGGGATTGGGCCTGCTGCGGGGAGTTCCCCTGCGGGAGAGTCTGGGTGCGGCGGTCAACCTCGCGGTCGGGTCCGTGCCCGAGGGCCTGCCGTTCCTCGTCAACGCCGCGCAGCTGGCCGCGGCGCGACGGCTCGCCGCGCACGGCGCGCTGGTGCGCAACCCGCGCAGCATCGAGACCCTCGGCCGCGTGGACGTGCTCTGCTTCGACAAGACGGGCACCCTCACCGAGGGCAAGCTCAGCGTGAGCGAGATCGACGACGGCAAACAACGCAGCCGCATCGACGCGCTCGGCGAGGCACTGCGGCCCGTGGTCGCCGCGGCGCTGCGGGCGACCCCGCACTCCGCCGACGCCGAGGATCTTCCGCACGCCACGGACCGCGCCATCGTCGAGGCGGGCCGGCGGCTCAGCATGACGCCGGCGGCGGGCGCGTCGGGCTGGCAACCGGTGTCGTCCTCGCCGTTCGAGCCGTCCCGCGGCTACCACGCCACCATCGGCCGGACCAAGAAGGGCTTGCTGCTCAGTGTCAAGGGAGCGCCGGAGCAGGTGCTGCCGCGGTGTGCGCTCGACAACGCCGCCCGCAAGCGGCTCAACGGCCGCATGCGCGCGCTGGCGAAGTCCGGCCACCGGGTGCTGGCCGTCGCCGAGCGCAGCGTCGACGACGAGCGGTTCACCGAATCCACTGTGGACGGATTGACGTTCCGCGGGTTCGTGGCCATCTCCGATCCGGTGCGTGGCAGCGCCGCTCCGGCCGCGGCCGCGGTGCGCGACGCGGGCGTGCACATCGTCATGATCACCGGCGATCACCCGGTGACCGGCGAGGCGATCGCATCGGAGATCAACGGTCACCACGGTGAGCTCCACGTCGTCACCGGCGCCGAACTCGACGAGCTCGACGACGACGGACTCCGGGAGACCCTGCCCGGCGTGGACGTGGTCGCCCGATGCAGCCCGGCGCAGAAGGTCCGGATCATCAAGGCCTACCAGAGCCTCGGCAAGACGGTGGCCATGACCGGGGACGGCGCCAACGACGCGCCCGCCATCCGGCTCGCCGACGTCGGCATCGCCCTGGGCGGGCACGGCACGCCCGCCGCCCGCGCCGCCGCCGACCTCGTGGTGACCGACGACCGACTGGAAACGATCATCGCGGCGCTCACCGAGGGGCGGGCCATGTGGGCGTCGGTCCGTTCGGCGCTCGGCGTGCTCCTGGGCGGCAACGTCGGCGAGATCGGCTTCAACGTGCTCGGCGCGGCCGTCACCGGGCGTTCGCCGCTCAACGCACGTCAGCTGCTGCTCGTCAACCTCCTGACGGACCTGGCGCCGGCGCTGGCCATCGCGCTGCGCCGCCCGGGCGGGGCAAGCGAGGAGGAACTCCTGCGCGAGGGACCGGAGAGCTCGCTGGGCCGCCCGCTCTACCGCGAGATCGGCGTGCGCGCGGGCACGACGACGCTGGGTGCGACGGCGGCGTGGGCGATCGCGCGGTTCACCGGCCGCCGCAGGCGCGCGGACACGGTGGCGCTGGCCGCGCTCGTCGGCACTCAGCTCGGCCAGACACTCCTCACGGGGGCGCGGAGTCCGTCGGTGCTGGGCGCGAGTCTGGGCTCGGCCGCGGCACTCGCGGCCGTCATCCAGACGCCCGGGGTGAGCCAGTTCTTCGGCTGCACGCCGCTGGGGCCGGTGGGCTGGGGAGTCGCGCTGGGCAGCGCGGCGGGCGCGAGCGTGCTCGGTGCCCTGACGGTGTGAGGCGCACGCGCGGCACCGGCGGAGCGGGCGGACACGCGCGTGGCCGGGGCGGGCGCGACCTACGCTGGGTCGGCCTGCGGGACGGGCGGGAAGAGGCTCGTGCCGGGCGCCAGCCGCTGCACGGCGTCCTCCATGTGCGCCTCCAGCAACTCCACCACGGCCTGCTCGTCGCCCGCCCGCAGCGCCTCGATGATCGCGTTGTGCTCGCTGATCCGCTCGTCGACGCCCTGGTAGTTCTTGCGGTAGGTGCCCTCCAGCGCGGACAGGCACATGCGGGTCTCGATCATCAGCGTGCGGGCCATCCGGACCAGCCGGCGACTGCCGGACGCCTCGATCAGCGCCTCGTGGAACCGCAGGTCCGCCTCGGTCAGCGCGGTCGGGTCGTCCTGCTCGTCGGCCTCGGCCATGGCCTTCACCGCGTCGGTCAGGATCGCCGCCACGCGATCGCGGTCACCGCTGCGCACGACCCGCGTGGCCGCCGCGCGCTCGACGGCCGAGCGTGCCGTGTAGATGTCGTGGACGTCCTCGGGCTCGAGATCGATGACGAACAGCCCACGGTGCCGCTCGCTGCGCAACAGGCCCTCGGAGACGAGCCGCTGCATGGCCTCGCGCAGCGGCCCGCGGGACACCTGGAACTGCGCCGCCAGCTCGGTCTCGCCCAGCTGCGTGCCCGGCGGCAGCGAGCCGTGCATGATCGCGTCCCGGAGCTGCCGGGCGATGATGGCGGCGGTCGACTCCCGGTTGACCGGCTCGATGTCGGCGATCATCGCCCCTCGTCCTTCGTCCGGAACAGGGTGCCGAGTCCGTCCACCGCCCGCGCGGCCCCGGCGAGCCGCAGGCCCTCCCAGACCGTCACCTGGTTGGCCGTCAGCACGGGCTTGCCCAGCCGCGTCTCGATCGTCTCGACGAGCGCCAGCGTGCGCATCGCGGTGTCGGGCACCAGCAGCGCCTCGGCGTCCGGGTGGTCGCGGCTGACGACCAGCTCGACGACCTCCTCCGGGGGCAGCTCGCCGACCTCGGCGGCGGTGTCGATGTCGGCGGCCGACATCGACACGACCTCGATGCCGCCGCGGTCGAGGAACTCGACGAACAGCTTGGCGACGTCGTCCGGGTAGCTGGCCGCCACGGCCACGCGCCGCAGGCCGAGTGCGGTGGCCGCCCGGACGAACGCGAACGAGGTGCTCGACGCGGGCAGGCCGCCCGCGGCCTCGGAGAGCTGGGCGACCTGGTCGGCGGCGCCGTCCCAGCCGTAGACGAAGCTGCCGCTCGTGCACGCCCACACCACGGCAGTGGGGTCGTGCTTGGCGAGCAGCGAGGCGCCTTCGGCGAGCCGCTCGGGCGAGCCCAGGTCGAGCAGCTCGGCCACGGCGTGCAGGTCGGTGCCGTAGATGTGCTCGACGGGCAGGCGCGTGCCGTCGCCGAGCAGGCGCTCGGCGAGCGGGTAGTCGTCCTCTGCGGCGTGGTCGGGATAGATGAAGCCGACGGTGGCCATGTGCACCTCCTGGTGAGGATTGTCGACAATCCTATTGGAACGGGTCAAGACACCTCACGCAGCCACTTGCCGGGCCCCACGATCGGCAGGTTCATCCGCTTCAGGCAGGCCCACATGGTGAGCTGGTTGGCCGTCAGCACGGGCTTGCCGAGCGTGTTCTCCAGTGGCTCGATGAGGTCGTAGGTGGGCAGGTTCGTGCAGCTGACGAAGATGGCCTCCGCCGCGTCGTGGTTGGCGGCCATGATCCGTTCGGCGATGGTGCGGTAACTGACCTTCCAGATACCGCCGCCGAGGCCGAGGTGGTCGCTCGACATCGTCTTGACGCCGAGCTCGTCGAGGAACTCGTGCAGCTTGCCGGTGAGGTCGGCGTCGTACGGGGTCAGCACCGACACCCGGGTGAGGTCGAGCTGCTCGAGGACCTCGGCGAGCGCGCCGGAGGTGGTGACGGCCGTGGGCGCGCCCGCGTCGCAGATGACCTTGCGCAGGGTGCGCTCGGCGTCGACGCCGTTGACGAAGCTGCCCGACGTGCACAGGTAGGCGACCACCTCGGGCTCCACGTGGAGGACGTCGCGGGTGGCCGCGGCGAGGTGGTGCGCGTTGCTGACGAGGTGAGCCATCTCCATGCTCACGGGCACCGGCTCGTAGGGCGTCCGTGCCAGGTGCAGCGAGACCTCCATCGGCACCCAGCGCCACAGCTCCCGCTCCAAGGCGAGATCGAACGGCGCGATGACGCCGATGCCCCGCTGGGCCAGGGGCCCTTCGAAAGCGGGGAAGTCAAAGGCTGCGAAATCCAAGGCTCAACCTCCGACGACTTTATCTATGCAGGGGTGTGCGTCCGGGGTGGCTCCTCGGATTGTTGACAATCATACGACCGACTCTTACCGTGTCAACGTGAGTGGCACGGAAACACCGGTGCTCGCGGTGCTACGCGGGGACAAGCATCCTCCGGACATGGAGCCCATCGAAGAGGCGGCGGTCGTTCGTTACACCGACGCCGACGGGCTCGCCGACGCGCTGCGCGGAGCCGACGCCCTGTTCGTCTACGACTTCCTCTCCTCGGCGGTTCCGGCTGCCTGGCACGCCGCCGACCGGCTGCGCTGGCTGCACATCGCGAGCGCCGGCGTCGACCCGGTGATGTTCCCCGAGCTGCGGGAGAGCGACGTCGTGCTCACCAACTCGCGCGGGGTGTTCGACGACTCCATCGCCGAGTACGTGCTGGGTCAGATCCTGGCGTTCGCCAAGGACCTCCCGCGCTCCCTGCGGCTGCAGGCGCAGCGCACGTGGCAGCACCGGGAGAGCGAGCGGGTCCAGGGCCGCTCGGTGCTCGTGGTGGGCACCGGGCCGATCGGCCGGTCGATCGCGCGGCTGCTGAAGGCGGCCGGGCTGCGCGTCAGCGGCGCCGGCCGTCGCGAGCGGGCGGGCGATCCCGACTTCGGCACCGTGTACGCCTCGGACAGGCTGACCGAGTACCTGCCCGAGATGGACTACGTCGTCGCGGTGGCCCCGCTGACCGAGCAGACGAAGGGCATGTTCGACGCCCGCGCGTTCGCCGCCATGAGGCCGCAGGCGCGGTTCATCAACGTCGGCCGCGGCGAGCTCGTCGTCACCGCCGACCTGGTCGAGGCGCTGCGCACCGGGGCCATCGCCGGCGCGGGACTCGACGTCTTCGACACCGAACCCCTGCCGCCCGAAAGTCCCCTGTGGACAATGGATAACGTGCTCGTGTCGCCGCACATGTCGGGCGATTTCATCGGTTGGCGCAACGCGCTGGTCGAGGTGTTCGCCGACAACTTCTGGCGCTGGCGTGCCGGGGAGCCGCTGCGGAATGTGGTCGACAAGAAGTTGGGCTACGTTCCCTCCAGTGGCTGACCGGCACACACCGACGTGGACCGAGGGAGAGATATGCCGAGCACGGGAACCCTGCTGACCGCGAGCGAGCTCGTCGCCGCCTATTCGTCGGGCGAGCTGTCCCCGGTCGAGGCGACCAGGGCCGCGCTCGAGGTCATCGACCAGCGCGACAAGGAGTACAACGCCTTCACCCTGATCGATCCCGAGGTGGCCCTCGAAGCGGCCCGCGCGTCCGAGGAACGCTGGCGGGAGGGCAACCCGATCGGCTGGCTCGATGGTGTCCCCGCCTCGATCAAGGACATGTTCCTCACTCAGGGCTGGCCGACACTGCGTGGTTCGCGGTGCATCGACCGCGACCAGGTATGGGAGATCGACAGCCCGGTCACCGCCCGGATGCGCGAGAACGGGCTGGTGCTGCTCGGCAAGACCACCACGCCCGAGCTCGCGTGGAAGGCCGTCACGGACAGCCCGCTCGACGGCATCACCCGCAACCCGTGGAACCCGGCACTCACCTGCGGCGGCTCGAGCGGCGGCAGCGCCGTCGCGGTGGCCGCGGGCATGGGGGAGCTGTCGGTCGGCACGGACGGTGGCGGTTCGGTGCGCATTCCGGCGTCCTTCTGCGGCATCGTCGGGTTCAAGCCGACGGCGGGCCGCATCCCGCTGTACCCGGCGAGCCCGTTCGGCCCGTTGTCGCACGCCGGTCCGATGGCACGCTCGGTGGACGATGTGGCACTGCTGCTCGATGTGCTCGCCACCCCCGACCACCGCGACCCCAGCGCACTGCCGCCGCCCATCGGCACCTACCGCGAGGCCGTGCGCCGGGACGTCCGTGGTCTGCGGGCGGCGTTCTCCGCCGACCTCGGCTACGTCGACGTCGACCCGGAGATCGCGCAGGCGGTGCTGTCCACGGTCGCGAAGCTGAACGAGGCCGGCCTGTCGGTCGAGGAGGCCGACCCCGGCTTCACCGACCCGATCGACGCGTTCGGCGTGCTGTGGTCGACCGGCGCGGCGAAGTGGCTCGACACGTTCCCTCCGGGCTCGGAGGAGCGCGTCGACCCGGGCCTGCGCCGGGTGTGGGAGCAGGGACGCACCTACTCGGCCAGCGACTATCTCGAGGCCACGGCGACCCGCGCGGCGCTGGGCATCCAAATGGGCGAGTTCCACACCCGCTACGACGTGCTGATCACGCCCACGATGCCGATCCCGCCCTTCGAGGCCGGCCACGACGTGCCGCCGGGCGGGCCGTACGAGACGTGGCCACAGTGGACACGGTTCACCTACCCGTTCAACATGACCCAGCAGCCCGCCATCACGGTGCCCGTCGGCTTCACCTCCAAGGGCCTGCCGGTGGGCCTGCAGATCGTCGGGCCGCGGCACTCCGACGACCTGGTGCTGGCGGTGGCCAAGCTGGTCGAGGAGGTCCAGCCGTGGGCCACCGACCGTCCTGCCGGGCTCCGCTGACTCGGTCCGCGACGGGCTCGGCGGCCCGGCAGGTGAGCGTGCGGACCTCCCGGCTCGCCAGCACCGGCAGGGCGGCCGGCACGCTCAGGGCGGCGCCAGCGAGCAGTGTCGTCCGCAGGCCCCACGCTTGGCCGCCCCGGATGCACGCCTCCTCGGCGACGTCGAGCAGCCCGGCCTGGCGCAGCCTCCGCAGGTGGTAGCCGGGGTACGGCTGCGTTAGCCCGAGCTCCCGGGCCACCTCGGCCGCGCTCATCGCCGCGCCGGTGAGCAGCGAGACTGCCGCGGCACCAGCAAATGGTTCGTTGGTGGTCGTCGCGTGCACCACCTCACGCTGCGTCGCCCGTGGTTGTTGTGCTGTGCTGGGGACATGCGCATGACGACTTTGGGCAAGAGCGGACTCGAGGTGTCGCGGATCTGCTTCGGCACATGGCAGCTCGGCGGCGAGTGGGGCTCCTTCGACGAGGACGCCGCCATCGGCGCCATCCGGCACGCCCGCGACCTCGGGGTCAACTTCTTCGACACCGCGCAGGCCTACGGGTTCGGCGCCGCGGAGTCGTTGCTCGGCAAGGCCTTGCGTGACGACATCCGGCGCGATCGCGACAGTGTGGTGATCGCCACCAAGGGCGGGATCGAGCCCGGCGGCGAGCGACCCCGCAACGCGTCGCGGGAGTTCCTGCGGCGCGGGGTGGAGGAGAGCCTGCGCCACCTCGGGGTCGACCACATCGACCTCTACCAGGTGCACTGGCCCGACTCCGATACGCCGGCCGAGGAGACGGCGTCGGCGTTACAGGAGCTGGTGGACGAGGGCAAGATCCGCCACGTCGGAGTGTCCAATTACGACACCGCGCAGCTTGCCGAGTTCGACCGCACCCGTCCCGTGGAGACACTCCAGCCGCCGTACCACCTGTTCCGGCGCGGCATCGAGGCCGACCCGCTGCCGTACGCCCGGGAGCACGACATCGGTGTGCTCGTCTACAGCGCGCTCGGCAGTGGACTGCTGACCGGCGCCTTGCGGCCGGACTCGACGTTCGAGGCCTCCGACTGGCGCTCGCAGTCGTCGGCGTTCCAGGGCGAGAACCTCCGGCGCAACCTGGCCGTGGTGGACGAGCTGAAGGAGTTCGCGGCGGGAAAGAACGCCACCGTCAGCCAGGTCGCCATCGCGTGGGTGCTGGCCCAGCCCGGCGTGCACGTCGCCATCGTGGGCGCTCGCAGGGCCCGCAACATCGAGGACAGCCTCGCCGCGGCCGATCTCGACCTGACCGACGCCGATCTCGCCGAGATCGAGCGCATCACCGCCAAGGGTGTGCAGGTGGAGGGCGCCAGCCCGGAAGGCGTCGCCTGATCGCCCGGTGACCGGCTCGGACGCGGTGGGCGACCCCGGGTCAGCCCACCGCGTCCTCCAGCTCGGCCAGCGCCGTCTCGAGGTGGGTGAGCAACCGCTGCAGGTGCGGCACGCTGCGCCGGCAGCCCGTGATGCCGAAGTCGAGGTTGTCGCCGTTGCTGGTGAGCGTGATGTTGAGTGCTTGCCCGTCGAGCAGCACTGAGGCCGGATAGATGCCGTCGAGGGCCGCGCCGTTCCAGTACATCTGCTTGCGTGGCCCGGGCACGTTGGAGATGACGAGGTTGAACGGCGGCCGCGTGTTGCCGACGTAGCCGGGTACCGGTGTCGCCGCCAGTGGGGCCACGTTGAGCGCCGAGAGCAACAGCGTCTGCAGCGGCGTGAGCTCCTTGAACAGGCGCTTGCCGTCGGCTGTCGAGCGCGCGATGGTGGTGAGCCGGTCGGCGGGGTCGGCCTTGTCCGTGCCGAGGTTGCACAGCAGCGCGCCGATCCGGTTGCCCGACGCCTCCCGCTGCTCGGCCCGGCTTCGCAGGGACACGGGCACCATCGCGATCAGCGGTGCGGGTGGCAGGGCCCGCTGTTCGATGAGGTAGTCGCGCAACGCGCCCGAGCACATCGCGAGCACGACGTCGTTGCTCGTGACGCCTGCCGCCGCGGCCACCTTGCGCACGCGCTCCTGAGGCCACGACTGTGCCGCGAACCGGCGGGCCCCGCCGATGGGCACGTTGAGCATCGTCTTCGGCGCCTCCAGCGGCAGGGTGAGCGTGTGCTCGCGGAAGGCCTCCATGGCGACCTTCCACGCCGCCCGCGGGGTATCGGCGAGTTGCTTCGCCGTGCCGGTGAGTGTGCGGAGCAAACCGCGCGGGTCCGCAGGAACGCGCCGAGACTTCTGCGATTCACGGATGCCCCACGGTGGCGGGCAGTCCCGGGCGTCCGGATCGTCGCTGAGCGTGCTCTGCAACTGCCGCAACGCCGACACGCCGTCCATCACCGAGTGGTGGATCTTGCTGTAGACGGCGAACCGGCCGTCGTCGAGGCCCTCGACAAGGTGCACCTCCCACAGCGGCCGGTGCCGGTCGAGCAGCGTGCTGTGCCAGCGTGACGTGAGCTCGAGCAGCTCCCGGATCCGGCCGGGCCGGGGCAGCGCGGAGTGCCGGAAGTGGTAGTCGAGGTCGAGAGCCGGGTCCGCCCGCCAGGCCAGGTAGCCCGCCGTGTTGACGGGGCGCGCCAGCCGCTGCCGGAACAGGTCGCGCACGCTGCTGTTGTGCAGCAGGTCGTGCCGCACCTCCCGCAAATAGTCGGGCCCGGCGCCCTCGGGCGGGGTGAACAGCTGCAGCCCGCCGACGTGCATGGGGTGCTCGCGGGTTTCGATGAACAGGAACATCGAGTCGGTCACGGGCATCATCGACATCGCGCTCACCCCTCGGACTCCGTCGGCCGGTGTCGGACACGCTGAGTGGGAGTCTACGTACTCCTGATCTCGCCGGAAGGTCATGATTGCCGACGAGCCGCGTGCCGGCACGGTGGTGACGCGGCCAGGTCAGGTGTGCGCGCCGGCCGTGGACGTCGCGTAGTCCGGGCGCCCCGCAGGCCGGTAGGTCTGGATGGTGATGCCCCGCGACGTGCTCCGCGACGTGAGCAGCTCGAGCGCGATGTCCGGACCGGTGGTGGGGAACAGTGCGTGCCCTGGCCCACCACGACGGATAGGTGAGCAGATCGAGCTGGTCGACCAGGTCGTCGGCGAGCAGCCATCGGACGAGGACACCGCTGCCGGGCACCAGCAGGTCGCCGTCGTCCCGGGCCTTCACAACACGCACAGCCGTGGCGACGTCGCCGCTCAGCACGGTCGTGCCCGCCCACCGCGGGGCGGTGAGGCTGGTCGAAACCAGGTATTGGGCTTGCCGTTCAGCGCGGCGGCGATCGCGTTGCCCGGATCGATCATCGTTGCCCACGAGCCCGCGAGGATCTCGTAGGTCCGCCTGCCGAACAGAAACGCGGCCGCGCCGCCGTAGACCTGGTCCAGATGGTCCCCGGTTTCGGCCTCGACAAGGGGAAGGGCCCACCCGCCGCGGTCGAAGCAGCCGCGGCGATCCTCGTCAGGCCCGCCCAGGCCCTGCATCACGCCGTCCACCGAGATGTTGGTCGTGGTCGTCAGCCTCATGTCGTGCTCCCCTCGCCGAACAACCGATTCGCGTCGCCTCGTTCAGGCAAGCACACGTGCCGGCCCAGGTGATCCCGGCGAATGCGCGGCCGCGCTACTAGTGTCGGGACCATGACGATCCCGACGGACCCGGAGACCGGCGAGTTCCACCGGGCGCCCAACCGGTTCACCGACCGCATCACCGCCGACGGCCGGGACGGCTGGCCGGTGGAGCCCGGCCGGTACCGGCTCGTGGTCAGCAGGGCGTGCCCGTGGGCGAGCCGCGGGCTGATCGTGCGCAGGCTGCTCGGGCTCGAGCAGGTGCTCTCGGTCGCGGTCGCCGACCCGATCCAGGACGAGAAGAGCTGGCGATTCACGCTCGACCCGGGCGGCATCGATCCCGTGCTCGGCATCGGGTACCTGTACGAGGCCTACGAGAAGGCCGATCCCGACTACACCGGCGGCATCAGTGTTCCCGCGATCGTCGACATCCCGAGCGGCAAGCTCGTCACCAACGACTACCCCCAGATCACGCTCGACCTGGCCACCGAGTGGACCGCCTACCAGCGGGACGGCGCGCCCGAGCTGTACCCGGAACCGCTGCGCGGGGAGATCGACGAGATCAACGCCCAGGTCTACGCCGACGTCAACGCGGCCGTGTACGAGGCCGGGTTCGCGACCAAGCAGGCCGCCTACGAGGACGCCTACGACCGCCTGTTCGCCCGGCTCGACGCGCTGTCCGAGCGGCTGGCCACGCAGCGCTACCTCGTCGGCGACACGATCACCGAGGCCGACATCCGGTTGTTCACCACGCTGGTCCGGTTCGACGCCGTCTATCACGGCCACTTCAAGTGCAACCGCACCAAGCTCACCGAGATGCCCGTGCTGTGGGCGTATGCCCGCGACCTGTTCCAGACACCGGGATTCGGCGACACCGTGGACTTCGACCACATCAAGCGGCACTACTACCAGGTGCACGAACAGATCAACCCGACGCGCATCGTACCGAAAGGTCCAGACCTATCGGTGTGGGCGACGCCGCACGGCCGGGAACGGCTCGGTGGCAGGCCTTTCGGTGACGGTACGCCTCCGCCTCCGCCGCCCGCGCAGGAGACCCTGCCACCGCAGTGGTGAGGTGGCTCGTATCCTCGGCCCGTGGGAGGGACCGGGGCGGAGCGTCTTGCCGATGCACTCAGTGAGCTCGAGGTCGACGTGGCGTTCGGGTTGCCGGGCGTGCACAACCTGCCGGCGTGGAATGCCCTGCCCGCCAAGGGAATCCGGTTGCTCGGCGTGCGCCACGAGCAGGCCGCCGGGTTCGCCGCCGACGGCTACGCCCGCACGACCGGCAGACTCGGCGTCGCCGTCGTCACGACCGGTCCCGGCGCGGCCAACACCCTCGCGGCCGTCGGCGAGGCACAGGCGTCGGCGTCGCCGGTGCTCGTACTCGCCACCGACATCCCGTCGACGCTGCGCAGACCCGGCACGGTGCGCGGGGTGCTGCACGAGACAAGCGACCAGCAGGCGCTGTTCGCTCCGGTGACCAAGGCCGCCTTCACCGTCGACCACCCGGACGCCATCGCGTCCGTCGTGCGGCGCGCGGGCAGGTTGGCGTTGCGGCCACAGAGCGGTCCGGTGTATGTCGGCATCCCCACCGATTTCCTGAGCCAGGAGGCCGACGATCCGTTCCCGGCAGAGCCGACCGAGGTACTCCACGCCGTGGACGTCGCTGATCTGCTGCGGGCCCGCGAGGTGCTGATCACGGCGGAGCGGCCGCTGATCTGGGCCGGCGGGGGCGCGTTGCGGGCAGGCGCGGGCGAGGCGGTCGGGCAGCTGGCCGAGAAGCTCGCCGCGCCCGTCATCACCACCTACGCCTCCCGCGGCATCGTGCCGCCCGACCACCCGTGCCGGGCGTCGAACCCGGTCCACACGCCGGAGGTCGGTGCGCTGTGGGACGAGGCGGACGTGGTGCTCGCGATCGGCACCGACTTCGACGGCATGATGACCCAGAACTGGCGCATGCCGCGGCCACGCAGGCTCATCGCCGTCAACGTCGACCCGGCCGACGCGGCGAAGAACTACCCGCCCGACCTGCTCCTGCGCGGCGACGCGCGCGAGGTGACCGAGCGGCTGCTGGCCGGGATGCCGCAGCGGCCCGGGCTGGAGGAACTGTCCCGCAGGCTCGACGAGATCGAGCTGCGGGTGCGCCGCCGGGTCCGCAAGGAGGAGCCGCAGGCGGCCGAGTTCCTCTCCGCGCTCGGGGAGACGCTCCCGGACGACGCCGTGCTCGTCTCGGACATGTGCGTCGCGGGGTACTGGCTCGGCGGCTTCTACCGGGTCGCCGCGCCCCGCAAGCTCGCCTATCCGATGGGCTGGGGCACGCTCGGCTTCGGCTTTCCCGCCTCGCTCGGCGTGGCCACGGCCGGGGTCGGCCGGGCGGTGTGCATCACCGGCGACGGCGGTTTCCTCTACGGCGTGGGCGAGCTCGCGACCGCCATCCAGGAGAACCTGCCGATCACGGTGGTGGTCGTCGACGACGGCGGCTACGGCATGCTCCGGTACGACCAGACCCGCGCCGGGCTGCCGAACGAAGGCGTCGACCTGGTGACGCCGGATTTCGTGGGGCTGGCGAAGTCGTTCGGCATCTACGCCGACCGCGTGGACGGCTTCGGCAGGGCCTTCCGCAGGCTGCTGCGGGAGTTCACGCGCGCCGATGAGCCGAACGTGCTGGTGGTGAGCGCGGAGCTCAGCCCCCCCGCTGAACACGTCCCCGCGCTGGTACCGGCGCTAGCCCGGGGCCGCGCGCACAATGGCGGTATGGACGACACCGCTGTAGCGATCCTCACCGAGTCCAAGACCATCGCCGTGGTGGGTCTCAGCCGTGACCCGGCCAAGTCCGCGCACTCCGTGCCCGCCGCGATGCAGGGCGCCGGATTCCGCGTGATCCCGGTGAACCCCACCGCCGACACGCTGCTCGGCGAGACCGTGTACCGGTCCCTGGAGGACATCCCGGAGCCCGTGGACGTGGTGAACGTCTTCCGGCCGTCGCCCGAGGCCGCCGGCATCGCCCGGCAGGCGGTTCGGATCGGCGCGAAGGCGCTGTGGCTGCAGCAGGGCATCGCCTCGTCCGAGGCGCGGGCGATCGCCGAGGAGGCCGGGCTGGCCTATGTCGAGGACCAGTGCATGGCGGTGGTCCGGGCCCTCTCCGGCATCCGCAAGTGAGTTCTCACGTCTGGCCGGGGTGGTCCTCGGACAGGTAGAGGACGTCGGTGGCCCCAAGCAACCCGAGGCCGGACCGGATCGGCTCGGGCACCACCGAAGGCCGCTCGTCGTGGACGATGCGCGGAGTGCGCAGCGGCACGGTGCGGCCGCGGGTCTCCAGCCGGCAGCCGCCGGAGGCCAGGACGTTGCGGACCCAGTCGGTCCGCGTGCCGTAGGGCAGCGGGATCACGTAGCCGTCGCCGGTGCGGAAGGCGTTGACCGGCGTGCGGTAGATCCGCCCGGACGTGCGCCCGGTGTGCACCACGTTGGCGAGACCCGGCACCCGGCCGGCGACCGGACGGGCGAACCGGTTGGTGACGGCGCGGTTGAACCGGGCGAGCCGGGCGGGAAAGGCCATGCTCCGAGTGTCGGCACCGGAAACACCCGCGACAAATCGGGTGCGACGGGGTTACCGTCGTCTCATGCCGTTCCGTTGACGCACGTCACCGCTCCCGGACTCGGTCCGAACGCCCGCCCGGCTGATCCGGGTCTGGGCGCTGCTCGCGGACTTCGTGCCGCTGTACCCGCTGTACGCACTCCTGTTCACGCACACGGGACTGTCCGACGCCGAGATCTCGGCGCTGTTCGCCCTCTGGTCGGTGGTCGGCGTGGTCGGCGAGGTGCCGACGGGTGCGCTGGCCGACCGCTTCTCCCGCAGGTCGTCGCTGGCTGTCGGCGGTGTGCTGCAGGCGGCGGGTTACCTGCTGTGGACGACGCTGCCCGGCTTCTCCGCCTTCGCCGCCGGTTTCGTGCTGTGGGGAATCGGCGGCACGCTCGTCTCCGGTGCGGTGGAGGCCTGGCTGTACGACACCCTCGCCGCCGCGGATGCCGAGTCGTCCTTCGCCAGGCTGTACGGCCAGGTCAACGCGTGTGAGCTGATCGCCCAGGTGCCGTCGGCCCTCGCCGCGACCCTGCTGCTGCCGCTGGGCGGATTCGACCTGGTCGGCTGGGCGAGTGTGGCCACCTGTCTCGGCGCGGCGCTGCTGGCGGCGCGGCTGCCGGAACCGCCCCGGCACGGTGCCGACGAACCCGGTGACGGCCTCGGCTACCTGGCGACGCTGAAGGCCGGCGTCACCGAGGCCGTCACCACGCCCGGTGTACGGGGCGCCGTGGTGGTGGTCGCGCTGCTGGCCTCGCTGGACGGCATCGAGGAGTACTTCGGTGTGCTCGCCGAGGACTGGCAGGTGCCGCTGCAGTGGATCTCCCTCGCGGTGCTCGGCATCCCGCTCGCCGGTGCGGCCGGTGCGGCGGTCGCGGGCAGGCTGGCGCCCCGGGCGCTCGCGCCGGTGCTCCTCGCCGGTGTGCTGATCTTCGCGGCGGCGGGCCTGTTCGCGCATCCGTCCGGTCTGGCGCTGGTGGCGCTGTTCTACGCGCTGTACCGGGCGGTGCTGGTGGTCGGCGAGGCCCGGCTGCAGGAGCGCATCGACGGCCGCGCCCGGGCCACGGTGACGTCGGTCGCCGGCGTGGGCACCGACCTCGCCGGACTGCTGCTGTACGGCTCGTGGGCCGTCGCGGGGCTGCCCGCGGCCCTCGTGCTGGCGGCGGTCGTGGCCCTGGTGCTGCCGCTGGGGCTCGGCCGCGCCCGAGCACGCCGTGGGCCGGACCCCATCCGGCCGCCGTCTGCCACCACGACATGAGCGGGGGTTACCGTCGGCGGCATGCTGATCGACGACCTGCGCCGCGACCTGCCCGCCGACCGGCTCGTGCAGGATCCCGACGTCATAGCCGGGTATCTCCACGACGACGCCGAGTGGGCTCCGCACGGCAAGCCCGCCGTGGTGGTGCGGCCGCGCACCGCCGAGGAGGTCCGCTCCGTGGTGCGGGCATGCGTGCGGCACCGGGTCCCGCTCGTCACGCGCGGCGCCGGCACCGGGCTCTCCGGCGGGGCGAACGCCGTCGACGGCGGCGTGGTGCTGTCCACCGAGCTGATGTCGGCGATCCGCGAGATCAACCCGATGGAGCGGCTGGCCGTTGTCGAGCCCGGCGTGGTGAACGACGACCTGCGGGCGGCGTGCGCCGAGCACGACCTGTGGTACCCGCCCGACCCCGCGAGCGCGCCGTGGTCGACCATCGGCGGCAACGTCGCCACCAACGCGGGCGGGTTGTGCTGCGTCAAGTACGGCGTCACGCGCGACTACGTGCTCGGGCTGCAGGTCGTCACCGGCACCGGCGAGCTCGTGCGGCTCGGCAGGCGGACCGCGAAGGGCGTGGCGGGCTACGACCTCGCCGGGCTCATGGTCGGTTCCGAGGGCACGCTCGGAGTCATCACCGAGGTCACCGTGAAACTGCGCCCGCTGCGCGATCCCGAGCACACGGTCGCCGGCTACTTCTCCTCGGTCGTCGACGCGGGCCGCGCCGTCGCCGCCGTGGCCGACGCGGGCCTGACTCCGTCGGCGCTGGAACTGGTGGACCGGCACTGCCTCGCCGCCGTCGACCGGTGGAAGAACATGGGACTGGCCGTGGACGCCGACGTGGTGCTGCTCGGCCGCACCGACACGCCGGGCGCGGCGGGCGAGCAGGAGGCCGAGCGGATGCTCGACTGTTTCCACCGCGGCGGTGCCACCTGGGCGGCGCGTTCGACCGACCAGGAGGAGGCCGACGCGCTGTTCGCCGCGCGCAGGCTCGCCTATCCGGCGCTGGAGCGGCTCGGCCCGGTGCTCACCGAGGACGTGTGCGTGCCCAAGGCCGTGGTGCCCGAGATGCTCGCCCGCATCGAAGCCACGGCGAACAGGCACGACACGCTCATCGCCAACATCGCGCACGCCGGCGACGGCAACCTGCATCCGCTGCTCATCACGCCGCCCGGCGACGACGCCGCGCGCGAGCGTGCGCAGGCGGCATTCCACGACATCATCGCCGACGCGCTCGATCTCGGCGGCACGGTGACCGGCGAGCACGGGGTGGGCCTGCTCAAGCGCGACGGTCTCGCCGCGGAACTGGAGCCCGCCGTGCTCGGCATGCACCGGGCCGTCAAGGCCGCCCTCGACCCGCACGGGATCCTCAACCCCGGCAAGGTCATTCCCGACTGAGGCTCACCGGAGCGGTCAGCGGGGCAGCAGCCGCATCGGCAGGCCGTCGGCGGGCACGGGCAGCGACGTGTTGTCCCAGCGGGCGCGGTAACCGGAGGGCACCGTCCAGCGGTAGGCGCGCAGCATCTCGTGCAGGATCGCCTTGACCTCCAGGGTGCCGAAGTGCAGGCCGATGCACTTGTGCACGCCGCCGCCGAACGGGATCCAGGCGAACCGGTGGCTGCTGTCCTCCCGTCGGTGCGCCGCGAAGCGTTCCGGATCGAAGGTGTCCGGGTCGGTCCAGCACTCGCGCACGAAATGGTTCACGCCCGGTGCCGCGACCACCACGGTGTCCTCCGGGATGTGGTAGCCGAGCACCTGGGTGGGCTTGACCGTCTTGCGCATCAGCGTCGGCACCGGGGCCAGCAGGCGCAGCGACTCCTTGATGACCCGCTCGAGCGTCTCCAGCCTCTCCAGCGCGTGGATGTCGGGCACCTCGTCGCCGAGGGCGAGCGACTCCTCGCGCGCGCGTTGCTGCCATTCCGGGTGCTTGCCGAGGTAGTAGGCCGCGACGCTGGTGGTGATGGTCGACGTGTCGTGTGCGGCCATCATCAGGAAGATCATGTGGCTGATGATGTCGTCGTCGCTGAACCGCTCGCCGTCGGACGTCGTGGCCTGGCACAGCGCGGAGAACAGGTCCGATCCGCCCGACGCCCTGGCCGCGGGCAGGTGCCGGGCGAAATAGTCCTCGAGCAGCTTGCGGCCCTTGACGCCGGCGCGGAACCGCGTGCCCGGCAGCGGATAGCGGACCAGCGACGTCGCCGCCCGCACCGCGGCCACGAACGCCTGGTTGATGCGGTTCAGGTCCTCGTCGCCGCCGCGGCCGCCCATGAACACCTGAGTCGCCACATCCAGCGTCAACTTCTTGAGCAGCCAATATATCCGGACCGGACGGCCGGTCGTCCACTGTGGAACGCGGTCACGCACGCCCGGCGCGATCTGCCCGACGTAACCGGTGAGCCGGTCGCGGGTGAACGCCTCCTGCATGATCCGCCGGTGCATCCGGTGCTCGTCGAAGTCGAGCAGCATGAGCCCGCGGTGGAAGAACTCGTCGATCAGCAGCGTCCAGCCGCCTTGGGAGAACGCCTTGTCCTTGTTGGTCAGCACCTGCTGGGTGGCCTCGGGGCCGGCGACCGTCACGACCTTGAAGCCGACCGAACCCATCCACGACACGGGCCCGTAGCGCTCGTAGCGGTCGCGCAGCAGCTCGTTGCCGAAGCGGATGTAGTTCAGCGTGTGGCCCACCAGCGGCAGGCCCGCATCGCCCGGCACGGGCCGCAGGCCGCTGCCCGGTGGCGGGGGCGCGAGCTCACCCTCGGGCCGGCGCCGGGCGAGACGCAGGAGCGCGTCGTCCACCGGCTCGGGTGCCGGCGCGGCCAGGACCGACGACAACCGTTGCCGGGCTGCCTGGCTGGTGCGCTCGAGCAGGGAAACCATCTCGTCTCCTCACGGTCGTGGTCCGGCGACATCGCCGCGGTGGTGTGTGTGGTCCGTTGTGGACGCAGGAGTCAGTGGGCGAGGTTCCGGGCGTTGCCCACCGCGCGCGCCTCGTACCCTTTGCGGGCAGCGTGGTCGGCACCGCCGAGGATCCGGTGGGCGCCGCTGGCGCGGAGCAGCGCGTCGCCGAGCCTGCGCGGCAGCAGGGCGTTGAGCTTGTTGGCGACGACGAGGTCGCGCGGCACGTAGACGTCGAAGCGCGGGCGGCGCACGGTGGCGAGGATGGCGGCGGCCACGTCCTCCGGGCTCACCGAACGCACCACTGTGGACTCGCCGAGCCCGGTGGCCAGTTCCGTGCGGACCACCGACGGCATGACGACGGAGACGTGCACGCCGGTGCGGTGCAGCTCCGCGCGGAGGGCGTCGGAGAAGCCGACCACGCCGTGCTTGGTCGCGCAGTAGGTGGCGGCGCCGAGGAAGCCGATTTTGCCCGCTTCCGAGGCCAGGTTGACGATGTGGCCGCGGCCGCGCGGGCGCATCCGGCGCACGGCCTCCCTGCTGCCGTGGATCACGGCGTGCAGGTTGATCTCCAGTTGCCGGACGGTGACCTCGTCGGGCTCGTCGTCGATCCGCCCGAGCGGCATGATGCCGGCGTTGTTGACCAGCACGTCGATGGGTCCGAAGGCGGCCTCCACCTCATCCAGGAACCGCGTGTAGGCGGCCGTGTCGGTCACGTCGAGCTGCCAGGCGCGCAGGCGCGGCCGGTCGCGGAGTTCGGCGGAAAGCGCGGAGACGTCCAGGTCGGCGACCGCTACGGTCGCTCCCGCGTCGAGGAATGCCTGCGCGGTCTTCGCGCCGATGCCGCGTGCGCCGCCGGTGATCACCACGACTGTGCCTTCGACCTGCTGTTTCCTGCCGAACCTGCGTGTGGGCTGGTCCATCGGCGGCGCCTCCTTGCGACTTCTGACAGACAACGCAGTCAGAATGGATCTGACAGCAGGGTATGTCAAGATGAATCGGTGTCCATGCCCAAGCGGAGTTACCGAGGAGTCAGCGCCCAGCAGCGGCACGACCAGCGGCGCGAGCAGCTGCTCGACGCCGGCCTGGACCTGCTGGGCACCGTGGGTTGGCGCAAGACCACGATGACCGCCGTCTGTGCGAGGGCCGGGTTGACCGAGCGCTACTTCTACGAGAGTTTCGCCAACCGCGACGAGCTCCTGCTCGCGGTGATCGACCGCATCGCCGGCCGGATCCGCGACGTCGCCCTCGCGGCACTCGCCGGTCCCGGTGACCCGCAGGCCAAGGTGGAGGCGGCCGTCGGCGCGCTCGTCGACCTGCTCACCCACGACCCGCGCGTCGGGCGCGCGGCCATGCTGGAGTCGGCCGCCGCCGAGCCGCTACGGGCCCGGCGGCACGAGTTGTTGCTCGAGTTCGCCCAGCTCATCGCCACGCAAGCGCATGCGCTCTACGGCGACGAAGCCCTCCCACCGCCCCGGGACCAGGTCAACGGCCTGATGCTCACCGGTGGGCTCGCCGAGCTGCTCATGGCGTGGCTGAGCGGCGAGCTGTCCATCACCCGCCAGGACATCATCGACATCGTGGCCCGCCAGTTCGCCGTCACGGCTCGCGACCGCCGCTCCTGACGCAGTCCGCCGCCGTGTGCGCCGTTCCGGTAGCCGTGTCTGCGACTCCGGTAGTCGTGTCTGCGGTCCAGGTAGCCGTGTCTGCGGTCCAGGTAGCCGTGTGCGCGGTTCCCGTAGCCGTGTCGGTCCTTCCGGGCTCCTTCCGGCGCCGCGGGTCGTTCGGCCCTAGCCGCCGGTGCGCCCGGGCGGCGATTCTCACGTCGAGGACCGTCGAGGGAGCGGCGATGGGGCATGCGCAAGGCGACCTGGACTCCGGCCTGAGCTTCCACTTGCAATTGGGATCGGGTGCGATCGTCTGGCTGTTCGCCGCCTTCGTGGTCACCTTCGTCGTCACGCGGGTGATCGTGCGCCTCATCAGATCCGGGCGGGGGCCGTTTCGCGACACCGACGTCGGCGGTGTGCACGTTCATCACCACGTCTACGGCATCTTCCTGATCCTGGCCTCGGGAGTCGCCGAATTCGTCTACCGCCCGGACGCGCCCTGGGTGCACGTGCTGGCCGCCGTCTTCGGTGTGGGTGCCGCGCTCACCCTCGACGAGTTCGCGCTGTGGCTGTACCTCGACGACGTGTACTGGACCGAGGAGGGCCGCAAGTCGATCGACGTGGTGCTCGGGGCCACGCTGGTCGGCCTGCTGTTCGTGCTCGGCGCGCGCCCGTTCGAGGACAACGCGGGGGAAGGGCGGATCGTCTTCGCCGTCACCGTGACGCTGAACCTGGTCTTCTCGCTGATCGCGATCGTCAAGGGCAAGGTCGGCTCCGGTGTGATCGGCCTGATGGTTCCGTTCGTGGCGATGATCGCGGCACTGCGATTGGCCAAACCCGCATCGCCGTGGGCCCGCAGGCGCTACCCGGAGGGCTCCCGCAAGCTCGAGCGGGCTCAAGCGCGCTTCCCGCGGCATCGCCGTGGCCGCCTGTCCGGCGTCGGCGACCGCCTGGCGGGTGTCCCGACCGACTCGAAGTCGTAGCGACGCGGCGATCACGCGAACGTCGGGCTGGCCAGGTCAGCGTGCAGCTCCTAGGGTCGGTGGAGCGCGCGGGCCGAATGCAGGCGTCAAGGAGGACGGATGGCTGGTCTCGAGCGGTTCAGACTGATGATCGGCGGCAAGCAGGTCGACGCACGCACCGGGAAGACCTTCGAATCACGCAATCCCTACACCGGCCGGAGCTGGGCCGAGCTGGCGGACGGTTCCCCGGAGGACGTCGACGCCGCGGTGGCCGCCGCCCGGTCCGCCTTCACCGGCGAGTGGAGCCGGACCACCGGATTCGTGCGGGCGCAGCTGCTGCGCCGTGTCGGCGACCTCGTCACCGACAATGCCGATCGGCTCGCGCGCCTGGAGGTCAACGACTCGGGCAAGCTGTATCGGGAAATGATCGGCCAGGTGAACGGAATCGGCTCCTGGTTCCACTACTACGCCGGACTTGCCGACAAGCTCGAGGGCCGCCAGATTCCCGCGCCCAATCCGAACTATCTCGTCTACACGCGCAAGGAACCGATCGGTGTCGTCGCGGCGATCACCCCGTGGAACTCGCCGCTGCTGCTGTTGACCTGGAAGCTGGCGCCGGCACTCGCCGCCGGCTGCACCGTGGTGGTGAAGCCGTCGGAACACGCGCCGGCGTCCACGGTCGCGCTGGCGGAGCTGTTCGACGAGGCCGGGTTCCCGCCCGGTGTGCTGAACGTCGTGACGAGCAGCGCGCCCGAGGTCGGCGCGGCGCTCGCGGGCCATCCCGGGGTCGACAAGGTCGCGTTCACCGGCTCCACGTCGACGGGACGGCATGTCGCGCACGCCGCCGCGGAGAACCTCAATCCGGTCACTCTGGAGCTCGGCGGGAAATCGCCGCAGATCGTGTTCCCGGACGCCGATCTCGAGGCGGCGGCGAACGGGGTCGTATCCGGTGTGTTCGCCGCGACCGGGCAGACGTGCATGGCCGGATCGCGGCTGATCGTCCACGAGTCGGTGCACGACGAGCTGGTGCGCCTGGTCGCCGACCGGGCCGCCACCATCCGGCTCGGTGACCCGATGGACACGGCCACCGAGATGGGCCCGGTGGCCAACGAGCCGCAGTACGAGAAGGTGCTGCACTACCTGCGGACGGCGCAGGACGAAGGGGCCACGGTCGCCTACGGCGGCGCGGCCGACGACGGTCTGGGTGGCCTGTTCGTCAAGCCGACAGTCCTCACCGGAGTGAGTCCCGAATCGACCGTCGTGCGCGAGGAGGTGTTCGGCCCGGTGCTGTCCGCCTACGCGTTCGGCGAGGAGGACGAGGCGGTGAAGCTCGCCAACGACACCTCGTTCGGGCTGGCCGGTGCGGTGTGGACCAAGGACGTGCACCGCGCGCACCGGGTCGCCGCGCAGGTGCGGGCGGGCACCGTGTGGATCAACGCCTATCGCGTCGTCGCGCCCAGCGTTCCGTTCGGTGGCTACGGGTTGTCGGGAATCGGCCGGGAGAACGGCGTCGAGGCGATCGACGCCTACACCGAGAACAAGTCGGTCTGGGTGGAGCTCACGGGCGGCACGCGGGATCCGTTCACGCTGGGCTGAGCGTCGGTCGCGCGGCTGCGGCCCGGCCGGCGCCGTGTCCGGTACCGGCCGGGCCGTCGCGAGCCGGCGCAGTGCCGCCCGGCGTCCTGTCGATCCACTGTGGTCACTGTTTCGGCACGGTGAGCGTCGTCGCGAGCGTCCTACTCCTTCTTCAGCTTGTCTTGGGCGGTTCCGGCCATCTTCTCCATCTTGTTGGGCAGTTCCGTCGTGCCGTAGAACCGGGAATCCGGGTGGGTCGGCGGCGGCATGGGTGCCGTGGTCGTCGGCCCCTCGTGGTAGCTGAATTCGCCGTGGCCGTCCGGCGTCGCCCCGGCGGCCCAGCGTCCCTCGCCGGCGTGCTGACCGTCGCTGAAGTTCAGGTACTGGTAGGCCACCTCGCGCTGTTCGTTGCCCAGCGGGAAGTTGCTCGGCACGGGAAGGTCCTCGGCGCCCTCTTCGCGCAACTCGGCCGCGGCGGCGATCCACTGGTTCTGGTGCATGGTGTCCCGGGCGAGCAGGAACGACAGCAGCTCGCGCACGCCGTGGTCGTCGGTCATGTGGTAGAGCCGCGCGACCTGGGCGCGTCCCTGCATCTCGGCGTTGGCGTTGGCGGTGAAGTCCGCGAGCAGGTTTCCACTCGCGGTGATGTAGGAGCCCTGCCAGGGGTTGGCCATGCTGTCCACCGGCCGCGCGCCGGCCCCCGCCACGATGGCGTGTTGCAAGTCGGTGCCGCCGATCACGGCCGCGACCGTCGAGTCGGCCTGCACCGCGTCGCCGGTGATTCCCAGCGGCGCCTTCTCCAACAACTGCGCGATCATGGTCGCGAGCATCTCGACATGGCCGAATTCCTCCGAGCCGATACCGAAAACGAGATCCCGATATTTCCCGGGAATGTGCATGTTCCATCCCTGGAACATGTATTGCATCGCCACCGTGATCTCGCCGTACTGACCGCCAAGCACCTCCTGCAGCTTGCGCGCGTAGACGGCGTCCGGCTGATCCGGGGTCGACTTGAACTGCAGCTCCTGCCGGTGAAGAAACATCGAAAACTCCCCTGTTCGGGTGTGGCATGAAGCACATGCGTTCCCGGCGTTTCCCGGTCCCAAACAAGCCGGCCACGCGTATAGCCGCGTGCACGCGGGGTAGCCCGAGCCGACGTGCGCCTGAGTGATGTAACGACATGGCATCGGTCGCCTGCAGCCCGTGATGCGGGCCGAGATCAAGACGAAGGGACATTCAACTGGGAGGAAAACCATGTCGCAGCCCCACCTCGCCCCTTACCCGCGCGTTCATACCGCGCCCGACACATCCAGGGCACTCGCCTGGTCCGCTCTGATCCTCGGAATCGTCGGCACGATCGGTTCGCCGATCTTCTTCCTGAACACCGTGACCGCCGTGGCAGCTGGAGTCGGCGTGATTCTGGGTGTGATCGCCCTGCTCGGCACCAGGAGGGCTCTGGCCGGTACTGGCTGTGTCGCGTGCATTGGTGCGATCGTGTTCACCGTCCTGGTGCGACAAGTCGCCATCGACGAATCCGGTCGCGGCAACGAGGAGTTCGGGTCCCAGACGGAACACATCATCGAAGAACGTGGCGGCGGAAGTCTGGGTGCACCGACCGGTGTGCCCTTGCTCGGAGTCGAGGCCGCGCGGCAATTGCTCAAGCGTGGCGCACACGTCGGCCCTGGTGTCGCGCCGGAGGCGCAAACATGAGAGTCCGTGGGGCAGCGGGACGTCGGCGCGCGGTGACCGAGAGACCCGCCGGCGGCCGTCATCTGGGGCCACGCTGTCGGAAGCGCAAGCGTTGGGTTCGGAGTAGCTCGCCGAGTCGGCCCCGGCAACCCCACGCGACGAGACCCCTCGGCGCACGTGCCCGGCAGATCGGCCCCGCCTGTGAGCTCAGCCGACCGCGGCACCGAACCACCGGGGCAGCCGTTCGAGCAGATCCTGCTGATCGTCACCGACCCAGGCCACGTGAGCGTCCGGGCGCAGCAGCACAGCGGGCACGTCCAGTTCCTCGCTGACGTCGACGACGTGGTCGACCCGGTCCGCCCATCCCGCCACCGACAGCCGGCCGGTCTGATCGAGCAGCAGCCCGCGGCCGCCGTGCATCCGCTCGTAGAGACGTCCGTGCTTCAGTGGCACGTCCCGCATCCGCCGGCCGAGCAGGTCGTGGCCGTCGCCGAAGTCGTACCGGATCGCGGTCGCGGTGATCTTCTCGGTCAGGTACCGGTTCACCTCCTCGAAGTCCATCAGTTCCGACACCAGCCTGCGCACGGCCCGCGCACCCGGTTCGAGGGACATCAGCTCCATCTGCGCGCGGGTGTTGTCGAGGACGCCGGCGGCCACCGGGTGCCGTTCGGTGTGGTAGCTGTCGAGCAGCCCCTCGGGCGCCCAGCCGGCCACCTCGGCGGCGAGTTTCCAGCCGAGGTTGAACGCGTCCTGGATACCGAGGTTGAGGCCCTGCCCGCCGACCGGCGGGTGGATGTGTGCCGCATCGCCGGCCAGCAGCACCCGGCCGACGCGGTAACGCTCGGCCTGCCGTGTGGCGTCGCCGAAGCGGGACAGCCAGCGCGGCGAGTGCACGCCGAAATCGGTGCCGGCTACCGCCCGCAGCTGTTTCCGGACCTCCTCGAGGGTCGGCGGAACCGTACGATCCTCGGCCAGGCCGTCGGCGGGCACGACAACGCGGTGCAGGCCACTGTCCCCGAGGGGGCCGACACCGAACCGCAGCTGGGTCTTGCGCACCTCTGCGACGACGTTGGCCACGGTCTCCGGCGACGCGGTCACCTCCATCTCGCCCAGCAGCGTCTCGACGCGGCTGGGCTCGCCGGGGAAATCGACGCCGAGCAATGTGCGTACCGTGCTGCGGCCGCCGTCGCAGCCGACGAGGTAGCGTGCACGCACCTGCCTGCTCTCGCCGTCGGCGGTGGTCACGTCGACGGTGACGCCGTCCGCGTCCTGGTCGAGACTCACCAGTTCCCAGCCGCGCCGGATGTCGGCGCCGACCTCGGTGGCGTGCTCGGCCAGCAGTCGGTCGGTGCTGGTCTGCGGGATGCCGAGGACGTAGGAATGCGCGCTGTCCAGGGCAGGCGCCGGCTTGGGGATGGCGGCGAAGAAGCCGCCGACGGGATACCGCCTGCCGTGTGCGAGGAACCGCTCCAGCAGCCCGCGCTGGTCCATCACCTCGATGCTGCGTGCGTGCAAGCCGAGCGCACGGACCACCGGTGTCGGCTCCGGTTCCTTCTCCAGGACGAGCACGCGCACCCCGTGCAGCCGCAGCTCGGAGGCCAGCATCAAACCGGTCGGTCCGCCGCCGGCAACGATCACATCGAACATGAACCCGCCAATTCGCTGAGGTTGGCTTGTGGCCAGCTGCTCGGAAACGGCCCGGAGCGCACATCGACGCCGCGCATTCCCGGATTTCTCCGCAGGTTCTGGCTTCGGCCGCACAGTGTGCGGCACGTCCCAGGCCTTGCCGCAAGCCCCCTGGTGCGCTATATGGTGAAAGTGGCAGGGAGATGTTCTCCCTGCCTTTTGTGTCTGGTGTGGACGAACAGCGCTGTCGCCGACCGCGTCGGCTCTCGGCTGCTCGCGCCGTCGAGCGGTGAGGACGAGAAGATGCCGGGTGGCTGAGTGCCAGAACGGGGAAGATCATCGAGCCCCTGCCCTCTTCACGATATGGCGCACTCCCGGGCTTGCGGCAAGGCCCGGGAAGTGGCGCCGAATCGTCGCCCGAACCGGGATTCGGTGGAAACGGGGGACGGTGCAATGCGGGTGCTGTTGTCGACACGACTCGCGCGGGGGCGTCGAACCGCTGGTGGCACTCGCGGTGCGCCTGCGGGACCTCGGCGTCGAGGCGCGGGTGTGCGCGCCGCGGGACTGCGCGGACCGGCTGGCCGAGGTGGGCGTGCCGCTGCTGCCGGTCGGTCCGTCGGGACGGGGGATGCTGCACGGGGGCCGCACCGCTCACGGTGGTGGACGTGCCCCGGGTCGCGAAGGACTTGATCACCACGCAGGTGGAGAAGCTCACCGCGGCCGCCGCCGAGGGCTGTGACGCGCTGGTGCTGTCGGGTCTGGTGCCCGCCGCGGTCGGTGGCCGAGAAGCTTGGCATCACGGCCGTCCACGTCAGCGACTGTCCGATCTTCCTGCCGTCGCCGCATCACATCGGCCGACACCGCTGCCGGGGCGGCCGATTCCGCCGGAGGTCACCGGAGAGGCAAGAGCTGGACAGGCTTTCCGTCGAGAACTACAACGCGGTCGTCCGCGAGGGGCTGAACACCAACCGGGTGGCCCTCGGGCTGCCGCCGGTGGACAACGTTCGCGACTACCTGCTCGGCGACCGGCCGTGGCTGGTGACGGACCCGGTCCTGGCTCCCTGGCAGGAGGCGGCGGACCTCGATGTCGTGCAGACCGGCGCGTGGATGCTGTCCGACGAACGCCCGCCCCCGGCCGACCTGGAGGCGTTCCTGGACGCGGGTGCGCCACCGGTCTATGTGGGTTTCGGCAGCGTGCCCGTGCCGGAGGACGTCGCCCGAATGGCCGTCGAGGCGGCCCGGGCGCACGGCCGGCGCGTCATCCTCGCCCGCGGCTGGGCGAACCTGGCACCGATCGACGACCGGGACGACTGCTTCTCCGTCGGCGAGGTCGATCAGCAGGTACTGTTCCGCCGGGTGGCCACCGTCGTGCACCACGGCGGTGCGGGCACCACGACCACGGCCGCCCGGGCGTGCGCGCCGCAGGTGGTGGTGCCCCGGATGGGCGACCAGCCGTACTGGGCGAGCCGTGTCGCCGAACTCGGCATCGGTGCGGCCGACGACTGTCCGACGCCGAGCACCCAGTCCCTGTCGGCCGCGCTCGCCACGGCCCTGGCTCCCGATACGCGAGACCGCGCGACGGCCGTGGGCGGCCGCATCCGCACCGACCGAGCGACGGTGGCCGGGGAACTGGTGCTCGACACGGTCGGCCAGGGCAGGGCGCCCGTGTCCGCTGAGGACGCCGTGGCCGTCGGCGGGCACGGCGTGGAACGAGGCCGGTCGAGCCGGGGCCTGGTGCGAGGCCTGCGCTTGGGGGAGCGCTGGTGCGTTCGACGATGTCGTCGCGGGTGCCGCACTCCCCGACGTGCCGGGCAACGCTGGTGCGCGCCCGGCGCCAGCCAGCAAAAAGCCCTTGACCGGCGTTCCTCGCTGGTCAAGGGCTGGTGCTTCATTGTCACATCTGGGCGCCCTCGGCAGGATTCGAACCTGCGACACCTGCCTCCGGAGCCCTAGGCTGCGTGCGCGCTGCCCAAAGCGTCTACCAGGGCAAACGTGCTGGTGTGAGCTGAACCGGCCGTGGGTTCGCACGCGCATTGCACGTGAACCTTTTCAACCGTTCCAGCTCCGCTACGCGTCGGCCGGAGCAAGGCTGAAACACCGGAGGGGCTGGTCGCCCGAGTGTTCCAGCCTTGCGTGACTGGTGTGACATAGAAAGAGAGTGGGGAGTGACAGCCGGACGGCAGTGTCACTCCCCTGTCACTCCCGTTTTCGCAGGTCAACCCACATTGAGTGACAGAGTGACAGGTGTGACAGCTTTGGCACCACCCTGGTTGTCACTCATACCGCCAGACATTTCGGGCCCTCAGTTGCTCTGTGCCGTTTCCCAACAGCCGACCACACCGGGTATCGGACGCTGTGCCGCCAGAGGCCGTCTCAGGGCGCAAAAATTGGGGGCTACGCGGGGCTGACGGGCTCACTGACGACAGAAGTTTCGCGCTCAGTGTGAAGGTCGGGACTCGGTCTGGCACCCAGCCCAGGTGTCGGGTGGCGGCATAACAGCGCCCGCGTGACGTGGCCCGCGTATGTTGCCGGTTGGCGCTAGGAGTTGCCACCTACTGGGGAAGTGATGGCCATCGAACCGTCACAACTACCGAGTCTTCCTGCGCCTCCCACGAGTGGTCGGTGCCTGGACCCCAGATGAGGTAGTCACCCTGCCTCGTCAAAGGAGCGTCACCGTCTCGGAATTTCACGTGGAAGTGCCCGGATACAAGCAACACTAAGGTTGTCCGTTTGTCCCCGGTCACCCAGTCAGCTCGCTGTTCGCCAGCAGCGTGTATGCCCCACTTGACTTCCAATGTATCGGTGGAGCGCTCTCCCGCTGACGAATCCATGAAATGGCCGAGGATCCAGCCCCGGGTGTGAGCGCCGTCGTCCTCCGCGTTGCCTGCGTACCACGTTTGGTTACTCAATCAAGCTCCCAGTCTACAGTTGGTGCATCGACGCGTTCGCCACCTATTTCAGCGAGTCGGCGCAGTCCCTGGAGAAACGCGAAGAGGCCTTCGTTGCTCCACGCCTTGTCGGATACAAGTTCTTCGAGCATCTCGCGGTCAGTGCTGGAGTACTGCCGGAGGCTTTCCGACTCCCAATTGGCCGCGATCTCGCCGCCACATTCGGCCCAAAATTCGTCATCCTCTATCACAACAAGGCTAGCGTACTCGTAGTTCCCACTCACTAGGTTCAGGCCGAATCCGGTACACTCCATTCTCCAGGAGTCTGGTCGTTCGCTAAGCCAACGCATAGGCGTCGACAACCGGCTTGGGTGCATCGGATCGGCGCTGCGGGGTGAGCTGATCGTGCCGTCGACATCGTCGCGGCCGAATAGTTCCTCTTCCATCTCGCGGCGTAACGTAGAACCTATCTGCGTGTCCTCGCGGAAATCCGACAGTGGTTCATGGAAGCTCTTCGGGATTACGGCGAGACGGCGTGCGGCGTTTAGGACGCGCCCGCCACGCTCCTGTACGAGCAGGAGGTAGTCGGCTTTTCGTCTTCTCATTCCGGCCGGCCGCGCGATCGCCGTTAACGCTAACGCACCTCCCGCGCATAGTCGTGACCTCACATCGAGCACAGACGCTGTGTCAGGCATGTAATGCGCACGCAGGGGCAGGGAGGACGAGTCGAGAGCCTTGCCCGTCGCGATTGCATCGGCAAGTTCGGCTTCGAGCAGGTCCATTGTCAGTGCGTAGTGGACGAACGATGTTAGTCCGAAGGTGCCCGCCAGCTTTCCTGGAGCCACGTCGATCTCCACCAACCGGTAAAGGTCTGCATCGACCAGCCGTGTGTTCGCCTCCAACGTCTCCGCTAAACGGCGGACGGCAGCACTGATCGCGTACTCTGGGAGGACACTAGTCTGCAGAGACGCCTTGCGTGACAAGTCAGCCTGGTCGTTTGCTGGGGTCAGCGTGCACGCCAGGTCAATCCACTCGGGACGTGTCAGGATGCTGGTGCAAACGGATCCGTCCCCGGCATGTGCGCTGTACCTGCCGTACCCGTCTGGCAAATCCGCGTAGAACGCACGCAACGCCGCCGAGGCTTGCTCCCGATCAACCTTGCTGCGTAGCTGGCGCCGGTCATTGACCTCGCCAGGCTCGGCGCTCACGAGTTCTCTTGCGACTCGCTTCCGAGCCGTTCCGGGGGCCCAGTTGGCATGTTGATCCAGCCAGTCCAGCGCAGCACCGATATTCGGGTCGTTGGTCAAGCGCTGTTCCGCTGCGTTGAGATCTCGATCGGCGGCGGCCGTCCTTGCCGTCTCCGCCTCCACCATGAGACGAAAGCGCGCTCTCGCTGCGTCGGTGATCTTCTCCTGCAGCATGGTGTCGAGCGAGGCTTTCATCTCTGCCGTACGTGGATGTACTCCGGAGTTCCAGTTCGCGACCGTTCGGGTGGAGACGCCGAGCTTCTCGGCGAACTGCTCGTTGGTCATGCGGCATGCGGCTTGCAACATCGCGGCCCGCTCAGCGGTCCAGTCGTCAACCACGTCCACGAGACCGCTCCTTCCCTGCCTCGTCGGTTCGTGCACTGCCGCTGCACTCGAACTGCATTGCCGCTTCATCGCAGGTCAAAGGCTTGCGAGCTTGAATAGAAGCCATGGAACACGGCCCATCGAAGACCGAGCTTTGGACCACCGGAGCTCCGATGGCGACCTTAGGGGTCCTAACATAATGACCTTGGGTGTGGTTTGATGCCGTGTCTTGTTGGTCTTCGGTGAGAGGTGGGCTGGGTGGGGCAGCGGCGTCCGTGGGAGGTCGACGACGGTCTGTGGGAACGGATCGAGCCGTTGTTGCCGCAGGTGGAGCGTCGGTTTCGACATCCGGGGCGTAAGCGGTTGGACGACCGCAAGGCGTTGTGCGGGATCATGTTCGTGCTCTATACCGCGATTCCGTGGGAGTTCCTGCCGCAGGAGCTGGGCTATGGGTCGGGCATGACGTGCTGGCGCCGGCTGCGGGACTGGACCGAGGCCGGGGTATGGCAGCGGCTGCACGAGGTACTGCTGGCGGAGTTGCACGCGGCGAACCGGCTGGATTGGTCACGGGCGGCGGTCGATGGATCGCATGTAAGGGCGTTAAAAGGGGGCCGAAAACCGGTCCCAGCCCGGTAGACCGAGCCCGCACTGGGTCCAAGCACCACGTGATCACCGACGGTACCGGCATCCCCTTGGCAGCCACTCTGACCGGTGGGAACCGGCACGACGTCACCCAGCTGATGCCGTTGATCCAGGCGATCCCGCCGGTGCGGGGCCGTCGTGGACGGCCCCGCCGACGACCACGACGGATCTACGCCGACCGCGCCTACGACCACGACAAGTACCGCAAACTCGTCCGTGCCGAGGGAATCACGCCAGTCATCGCCCGCCGCGGCGAGGAACACGGCTCTGGCCTCGGCGTGTACCGGTGGGTCGTCGAGGGCGCGTTCGCCCTGCTGCACTGGTTCCGGCGCCTGCGCATCCGATGGGAGATCCGCGACGACCTCCACGAAGCCTTCCTCACCCTCGGCTGCGCCATCATCTGCTGGCGCCGCCTCAAAGCCCACTCATTGTGTTAGGACCCCTTAGAGGAGGAGACCATGGCGAAGAAGGATCCCCTGCAGGCCCTGGCCAGTGGTAGCGGCGGAGCGCTTCGGAAAGTCACGGGCATTGCAACCGTCATTGCCGTGGCGGTGATCATCGTGAGATTCCCCGGTGAAGCGGCTGACTGGGTCGGGGCTTTGTGGGACATGGGTTCGGACATCATCGACGGGCTCGTGAGCTTTATCCGGCAGGCGACCTAATCCTTCGCCTCCTCGATCTTGCGGACGCGCTGCTCAAGCGCAGCGAGGTCGACGCGCAGCGCCGACACTGTTTCACGCAGTTCCGACAGTGTCTCGGGTGGCTTCGACTCGGGCAGCGGGTCGGCAACGAAGACGCCCACCGAACCACGGGACAGGAGCCAGCCCTCATCGCGAAGTACCCCAATGGCGCGCTGCAGCGTGGGCAGCGAGACATCGTGTTGTTCAGCTAGAACCCTGTTGCTTGGCAGTTGCTCGCCAGGTGCCCAGCGGCCAGAAACGACCGCGTCTCGGATCGACGCCGCAACCCGTTCGAACGGGGCAAGGGCCCGAAGTTCGCTCGTCATGCTCCGAGCTTACCGCCGTGACCAAGCCTGACCAAGGAATCACCCAGAAAGAGCATCGACGAACTGACCAATGCTGACTAATGTCAGCACTTGTCAACGGCACACGGAGGTGGCACATGAAACCGGCACGAATCACCGATGCGGCAGTTCGGGAAGCGCTCGCACTCGCGACGGACCCGGACATCTGCGCAGTTCAGAGGGAGGAGGAGCACCGGATGGAGCTGGAAGAGATCGACCGACTGATTGAGGAGGTCGACCGCGAGGTGGCTGCCGAGGCGAGTGCGGCGGCATCGAGGGTGCGGCGGCCGTTCGCCGATGTTGAGCGGGCTCGCCGTTCTCAGCGGCGAGCAGTGCGAGACGCGCTCTCCCTGTTGCACGCGAACCCGCTGATCGCGGGCATGTCGGGCGGGGGCAAAGCGGCTGGAGTTCGCACCCTGCTGGCTGACCGCCTGGACGGGAAGGAGGCGGCCTGATGGGAAAGAAGGACCAGCCGCTGGTGCACATCACCGCGAAGAAGTCCTGGTGGAACGGCCGGATCACCGCGCTGTGCGGGGCCACCGAGGAGTACGGCAACTACCAGACCGACACCTGGCGCCTGTTCAAGCTGCCCGGCCGGCCGTGCCCGAGCTGCGAGCGGATCAAGAAGGAGGGCAAGCGCTGATGGGCCAGGGCAAGCGAACCGGCATGCGGCACTACGCGAAGACCTCGTGGTGGTCCGGCCGGGCACGCGCGCTGTGCGGCATCACCTGGGACGCGGGCGAGTGGGAGGACTCCAGCTGGTTCAGCACCGACCCGATCTGCCCGACCTGCAAGCGCCTCCGGAAGGAGGGCAAACGCCGATGAACGCCCGAATCACCGTTGGTGACCCCGGTGCGGCGCACTCCGCCAAGAACACGACCGCACCGGGACTCCCCAACCAGACAGCGAACGACTCGAAGGGAAGGACACCCATGGTGGCACAACAGGACATCGTCGCCGAGACCGCCGAACGAGGTGAGGCGCGATGAACCCGCGTAAGCGCAGGCAGCGGCCGGTGACGGTGTTCGACGGCCGAACCCACCATGTGGCGCTGTGCCGGGGGTTCCGGGACGGGCTGCCGGTGTTCGGCTGGGGCGAGGCTCCGTCGACGCTGCTGACCGCGACCCAGCTCCGGCAGGTCGGGTTGCGGCGCAACGGCCAGGACCCGGTGGCGCTGCTGGTGTTTCGCCACCACCACCCCTACCGGCACGAAACGGTGGCCGAGCTGTTCTCGGTGGAGCGGGCCGCCCCGGTGCGCGGCACCGAGGGTCAGCGCCGGGCGAAGGTGCAGGGCGCGCTGCGCGCCCGCCGGATCTGCGCCGAGTGCCGGCAAGACGTGGGCTACTACGTGCCCACCTCCACCGGGCTGTGCTGGAACTGCGAGGGCATCGACCTCGCCGAGGAGGTGGCGGCCTGATGTCCACCTTCGACGTGCTGCGCACCTACGGCACCGCGGCGCTGCTGCGGTTCGCCGGAGCGGTGGTGCTGTTCCTGGTGCTGCACCTGGTGCGGATTCCGCTGGTGCTGCTGGCGCGGGTGCTGGAGGTCGGCATGCGCCGCATCGACGGCTACGCCGCCCGGCAGGCCAGCCGCCCGCCACGCCGCCCGATCAACCACTTCTTCGACCCGTCCACGTCCACACAGGAGGGTGCCCGTGTCTACGCCTGAACTGCGCCGCAGGGCGGAGCTGACGCCGTCGCAGCGGCGCGCGCTGGAGCAGGAGCTGACCCGCACCGACCAGGTTGTGTCCTGGATCGGCTGGCACATCGGCGAACTGGTCGCGGTCGGACTGCCGCTGCTGCTCGCCATCACGATCACCTGGTGGCTGCTCGCCCTGTCCGTACTTGCCGGGGGTGTGTGGGCCGGGCACGAGTGGCTGCTGCACCGCCAGCAACGCCGCCAGGTCGAGCACGCCCGCCGCGCGCTGCCCGGTCGTGAGCAGGACGCCACCGACGTGCAGGCCGCGCAGAAGTCCCGCGAGGGCGGGGAGGTGTCGGCATGAGCACCTGGCGGGAGGAACGCCGCAAGGACCGGGTCGCCGAGGCCGAGGCCAAGCGCGCCGACACCCTGGCCGCCGCCGAGGCCGAGGCCGTCCGCACCGCCGCGCTGGCCGACGCGCAGCGCGCCGCCCGGGAGCAGGAACACGCCCACCAGCAAGCCCGCGCCCAGGCCCGGCAGGAGGCCAAGGACAAGCGCCGCGCCCAGCGTGCCGCCCGGATGAGCGGGCTGCGCCGGTGGGCGGCCGGGCACGTGGTGGATCTGCTGATCTACCCGCTGGCGCTGGTCAGTGCGGTGATGGCGATCCCGGCGATGGCCGCCTACGGCCACACCCTCTACGGCGGGGCGACCGGGCTGGTGCTGCCGGTGCTCTCGGAGCTGGGGATGTGGGCCTTCGCGGTGGCGGTGCAGGTCTCCCGTACCCGCACCCCAGAGCGGCCGGTGTGGGCGCTGCAGCTCGGGGTGTGGCTCTTCGCCGGAGTGGCCGCCGTGCTGAACTTCCTGCACGGCGTGACAGCGGAACCGGGTGCGCAGACGCCGCGCGGCGTGGATGTGGGCCTGGTGATGGGACTGGTGTCCATCGCCGGGGTGGTAGCCCACCAGCTCACCGTGGCCGGTGCCCGCCGCAGCCGCGCCGAGCGTGCCGAGGCGCGGCTGGCCCGGCAGGCCGCCCGCAAAACCCTGCGGGTCCGGCAGGCCGCGATCCGGCAGGCCGTCGCCGAGATCGACAGCAACGGCACCGCCCGGCTGGTCTATGCCCCCGGCCGCTATGTGCTGGCCCGCCGCAGTCTCGGCCAGACGCTGGCGTGCCGTCGTCGCCCGCTGGTGGCGGCGGTGGTGCCCGGCCTGCCCGTCGACTCGACACCGGCCGGGGAGGCAGGCACGGATTGGGATGCCGATCTGGCCGCCCTGCTCGCCTCGGTCGACCCCGATCCGGTCGCGTCGTCGGAGGGCGAGTCGACCCCCGGTGATGGGGGTGGTGTTGGCACCCTCGATCGGCCCGCTGAGCAGCCGAAATCGACCCCAGATCGAGGCCGACTGCGCGGCCGGGTCGGCCGCTCGCTCGACCAGCTCCGCGCCGAACTCCGCGCCGCGATCGAGGCCGGGCGAGTCGACCCGACCTCGGCCGAGTCGATCCGCAAGACCCTGCACTGCGCACCGAAGTACGCCCGCCAACTCCGCGACGAACACCGGGGAGGCCAGCAGTGACCACCGACCAGAACAACCACCCGCAACCCGGCGAGGACCAGGAGCTGGCGCGGGTGCACTACCTGCCCACCCGCCCCGAAGGTCAGACCGCGCCCGCCACGTCCGATACCGAGGTGCTGGAGGGCGAGCTGGTCTCCGATGAGGAGTACCGCCGTCTCACCTCGCAGAAGGCGCAGGCCATCGCCCGCTACAAGGGCTACGCCCACGACGCAGTGGTCGTCTACCGGGGCGTGAAGAAGGCCGCCACCCACGAACGCACCAAGGCGGTGCTGCGGCACACCATTGCCTATCCCGTGGCCGGGGTGAAGGTGGTGGTTAAGCGGTGGCGCGACACCCACGGCGCGTCCCGCTACGAGCGGATGATGCTGGCCGCCGAGCTGGAGGGCAACCACGAGCGACTGTTGGAGTGGGAGGCCCGGGATGTGGCGGAGAAGCAGCGTCGCCACCAGCGGGTGATGGACTGGGTCGCCGCGCCGGGCCAGTGGATCAAGGCCGGTGCACTCGGTCTGCTCGGGCTGGCCGGATTCCTGCTGGTACTCGGGGTGATCCTGTTCGCCAACTCCGGCGATCTAGCCGACGTGATCGCGCCGATCAGCGCGGTGGTGGACGCGGTGGCGTTCACCGTGTGGTTCCTCACCGCCTACGGGGCTTTCCTGCTGGCTGGTGGCACGGCAGCGGGCCTGTACTACCTGTACAAGCAGGGCCGCGATCACGGTGACACCCCGTCGTGGTTGCGGGCCACGCCGACCGGCGCCGAGACCCCGGAGACCGCGCTGGACGAGTCGATGATCATGAACGCGCTGCGCAATCTCGGGCACCCGGCGCTGAACAAGAAGTTCAAGGAGGGCTGGGGCTCCACGGTCCAGCCGACCTGGGTGCAGCCCCCGCTGCCGGTCAACCACGGCTGGGAGTTCGCGCTGCGCCTGCCCGGCGGTGCCCCGGCGAGCAGCATCAACGCCCGCAAGACGGTGCTGGCGCACAACCTCGGCCGCCGGCCGGAGGAGGTCTGGGTCGAAACCGACCACACCGACCCGATGGCGATGAAGTGCCTGGTGCTCAACCCAGGCGCGCTGCGCGAACCGGTGCCGGACTATCCGCTGGTCGAGAGTGGACAGACCGATTTCTGGACCGGGTTTCCGATCGGCATCGACGCCCGCTGGAACCCGGTGGAGACCCCAGTGTTCGAACGCAACTTCGCCTGGGCCGGGATCATGGGTTCGGGCAAGTCGGACCAGATCAACGCCCTGCTGGCCGGGGCGGTGCTCGACCCGGCGGTGGACATCGACGTGTTCTGCTTCGCCGAGAACAACGACTACGAGTGGCTGCGCCCGGTCGCGTCGACGATCTCGATGGGCGACACCGCCGAGAACGTCGAGGCGTGCATGGCCCACATCCACGAGCTGCACGCAAGCCTCGCCGAGCGGGGCCAGCTGCTGCGCGAGTACGGCGAATACTCGGTGACCCGGGAGCTGGCGGAAAAGGACGAGCGGCTGCGGCCGCGCGTGGTCGTGATCGATGAGTGCCAGAGCTTCTTCCGCCAGGACAAGCCCGAGGACCGGCGCGAGCTGGTCAATCTGGTGGTGCGGTTCTTCTCCGCCGCCCGCAAGTACGGCATCGTGCTCGGCTTCGCCACCCCCGTTCCGTCCGACCAGTCGCTGCCGCGTGACCTGATCTCGGTCACCACCAACAAGTCCTGCTTTGCCATCGGCGACAAGACCCGCAACAACGTCGT
Source organism: Prauserella oleivorans (assembly GCF_042685745.1). Lineage (NCBI taxonomy): Bacteria > Bacillati > Actinomycetota > Actinomycetes > Pseudonocardiales > Pseudonocardiaceae > Prauserella > Prauserella oleivorans. The sequence goes on from NZ_JBHUNT010000001.1 coordinate 2,425,841, forward strand.
CCTCGGCGAGAAGGCCTATGAGAACGGGCTGTCGGCGCTGGAACTCAAGCCCGCCGTGAAGAAGGGCGGCAAGATCGTGGCCCTCAACGACGTCGGCACCTCGGTCACCATCGGATTCATGGACCAGCCCGGCCTGCTGCGCTCCTACCACCTCACCGACCAGCAGAAGGCCACCATCGCCGCGCGCGGCCTGGAACTGCGCGGCGGGAGCGTCCGCCGCCGCGCGGTCATCGAGCAGGAACAGCGGGACCTGCTCGCCGACGTCGCCGCCGTGCTCGCCCCCGGCGAGGACAAGGTCAAGGCCACCGACGTCTGCGCCCGGCTGCGCGAGCACGCCAAGGGCTACCGGCCCTACACCAGCCTGACCGCCGAAGCGCTGCGCGACCAGCTCGCCGACTACGGCTGCAAGGTCACCAAGGTCGGCGTGCTCATGGTGTTCACCGACCGTGTTCACGAAGCGCTCGCCGCCCGCGAGGGAGGGAACGACTAACCCCGCCGCACAATCCGCACCAGGCACCGGGTGTACGGCGCGGATTCCCTCGGCTCCCTCGTTCCCTCCACCCACCAAAACCGCTGATCAAACCGAGGGAGCCCGACGCGGGGAGCGGCAAGGGAATTCTCCCTCGCCACCAGCAGACTCCCTCGCCCGCTCCCTGCCGATTCCCTCACCCGCGTCGGCACCTCACGCCAAAATACGTTACCGATAGTAACCACGAAAGGGTTCTCGATGGACACCCCCACCACCCTTGCCCGCCTCACTTCCGCCGCGCTGGCCGCGCTCGCCCTCACCGCCTGCCAGCTTCCCTCCGCCCCCGCCGAACCGTCGTCCGCACCGGCTGCGGCCTCCCACGAGCTGGCCGCGTTGCCGGTCGCGCCGGAGGACACCGGGTTTCCCTACGACCGCGACGACTGGCCGCACTGGTCGTCCTCCGTGGGCGGCGGCTGCGACACCCGCGACCTCGTGCTGCAGAAGCAGGCCCGGCACGTTCGCGTCGGAGAGGACTGCTCGCTGACCGGCGAGTGGATCAGCGTCTACGACGGCCAGGTCGTCACCGATCCCTCCGCACTGGACGTCGACCACCTCGTGCCGCTGGCCGAGGTCGCCCGCTCCGGCGCGCGCGGCTGGAGCGAGGCGCAGCGGGAGGCCTACGCCAACGACCCCGCCGTGCTCGTCGCCGTGAGCGCGTCGAGCAACCGCGCCAAGGGCGACCAGGACCCGGCCGACTGGTTGCCCGAGCGGGACCGGTGCGGCTATGCCGCCCGCTGGGTCCAGACCAAACACCGCTACCGCCTCACCGTCGACCCGGCCGAGGCCCACGCCCTGCGCTCGGTGCTGGCGCACTGCCCGAGCGGGGGTGAGCGGTGATGGAGTCCCGCGAAGTCCTTACCCGCGCGGCGCTGGATGCGGCCGGGCGTGGCTGGCACGTCTTCCCGCTGGTGCCCGGCGGCAAGCGCCCGGCCCTACACGGGGCGGAGCGCTGCCCCGGCACCGGTGCGTGCGCCGAGGGTCACCAGGGCTGGGAACAGCGCGCTACCACCGACGCGGCGCGGATCCGTGCCGCGTGGGCGCACGCGCCGTACAACGTCGGCATCGTCACCGGCCGGTCGCGGTTGTGCGTGCTCGACCTCGACACCGCCAAGCCGGGCGAGGAGGTGCCCGAGCGGTGGGCCGCCGAGGGCGCCCGCTGCGGCGAGGACGTGCTCGCCGTCGTGGCCGAGCAGGCCGGGCACGCGCTGCCCGCCGAGACGCTGACCGTGGTCACGCCCTCCGGTGGGGTGCACCTGTACTTCACCGCCCCCGAGGGTGTCGAGCTGCGCAACACCAGCGGCGACACCGGGCGCGGCCTTGGCTGGAAGGTCGACACCCGCGCCGGTGGCGGCTACGTCGTCGCCCCCGGCTCGGTCACGACGGCCGGGAGCTACCGCTACCTCTACGACGGGCCGGTGGCGCCGCTGCCCAGCTGGCTGGCCCAGCGGCTGGCCCCGGCACCGCTCCCGCCCGCGCCGGTCGTGCCGATCCGCCCGGCCACCGGGCGCCGGGACCGCTACCTCACCGCCGCGCTGCGCGAGGAGTGCCGCCGCGTGGCCCAGGCCCGCACCAATCGCAACGCGGCCCTCTACGCCGCCGCTGTCGCCCTCGGCCAGCTCGTCGCCGGAGGCGCCCTCGGCGAGCACGAGGTGCGGGCCGCGCTGCGCACTGCGGCGGGGCGGCACATCGGGGTGCGGCAGTTCACCGCACGCGAGGCGGAGAAGACCATCACCTCCGGCCTGCAGGCCGGGGCCCATCGGCCCAGGAGCGTGGCCTGATGAACGTGTTGTCGCTGTTCTCCGGGATCGGTGGGTTGGAACTCGGGCTGGAGAGGGCGGGTATGCGCACCGTCGGCCAAGTCGAACTCGATCCGTTCTGCCGTTCCGTCCTCGCCCGTCACTGGCCGGAGGTACCCAAGCATGACGACGTCCGCACCGCCCCCGCCTGGTGGGCACGCTCTGTTCGACCTGCCGTCGACCTCGTCGCCGGCGGCTTCCCCTGCCAGCCCTTCTCCAGCGCCGGGCGCCGGCGCGGCGTCGCGGACGAACGCTGGGGCTGGCCCTGGATGGAGCGAGTCATTCGCCTGGTTCGACCCCGCTACGTCCTCGTGGAGAACGTCGCAGCTCTGCTTGATGACGGTGACGCCTTCGGATGGGTCCTGCGTGACCTGGCCGCGCTCGGGTTCGATGCGGAATGGTCAGTGCTCTCGGCGTGCGCCGTGGGTGCCCCACACACACGGGAACGACTGTTCCTCCTGGCCTACCCCCACGGCATCGATGGGCCGCCGCGGCTGGGGCCTGGGCACAGGCGGCCGCTACCGCGCCGACGTCGAGGCCCGCATCCGTGGCCTGATCCAATCCACGGGCTGCTGGCGACCCCACCCGACACAAGTGGAGTGGCTGATGGGGTTCCCCCGGAGCTGGACGGCCCCCGTGTCCGCGCCCTCGGCAACGCCGTCGTACCCCAGGTCGCCGAACACCTCGGCCACCTCATAAGCGCCCACCACCACGCCTGCGCGCCCTACCCGGCCGCCGCCTGACCTGGAGATTGCGACCATGACCACTGTTCGCCCCCTCTCGGCGGTGCCCGAGCAACCGGCACGCCGCACCCGGTGGACCGACGCCGAGCTGATGGCCGTCGACTTCCCGGAACCCCGCTGGGCGGTGCCCGGGCTGCTCTGCGAAGGGCTGAACCTGCTCGCCGGGGCACCCAAGCTCGGCAAGTCGTGGCTGTCCCTGGGGCTGGGCGCGGCGATCGCCAACGGGGAGCCCGCGCTCGGCGCGATCGACGTCGAGCGCGGCCCGGTGCTCTACTGCGCGCTGGAGGACACCGGCCGTCGCCTGCAGCGACGCAGGCGGCAGATGCTCGCCCACGGCGGCCGTCCGGCGCCGCTGCTCACCCTGGAGACCGCGTGCCCCACGATGGCGCACGGCGGGGAAGCGCTGCTGTGTGAGTGGCTGGAGGACAACCCGCACGCGCGGCTGGTCATCATCGACACCTTCGCCAAGATGCGCGGCGCCGACCCGCACGGCATGACCCAGTACGCCGCCGACTACGCCGCCGCCGTGCGGTTCAAGGCGCTGGCCGACCACTACAACGTGCCGTTCCTGCTCATCCACCACGTCCGCAAGCAGGGCGCCGACGACTTCCAGGACATGGTGTCCGGCACCAACGGTCTCACCGGCGCGGTGGACGCCACTCTGGTGCTCAAGCGCACGCGAGGCCAGGCCGATGGCGTTCTGCACGTCACCGGCCGCGACGTCGAGGAAGCCGAGTACGCGATGAGCTTCGACGCCAACTCCGGCGCCTGGACCAAGCTCGACGGCCCCGCCGCCGACTACCAGCTGCAGGACACCCGAGCGCTGATCCTGCGGTTCGTCCGCGACTACCCCGGCAGCAAACCCGCCGCCATCGCCGAAGCGCTCGAACTCAACCCGAACACCGTCCGGCAGACCTGCAAACGCATGGCCGACAAGGGCCAGCTCCGCGCCAGTGCCGGCGGGACGTACCACCCGCCCGACAGCGGTGACAGTGACAGCCCCGACCCCGAACTGTCACACCTGTCACTCTGTCACTCAACCCGCCCTGACCAGGAGAAACACCTGTGACACCTGCTGTGACACCCCACCCACCTGTCACACCTCGGAGGGACCGAATGGCCACCGCGACCAACCGGCGCCACATGACCGTAGATGAGTTCTGCGAAGAGATCGGTATTGCCCGCTCCACGTTCGATGACTGGCGCGCCAAGGGGCGCGCGCCGCAGTGCATAAAGCTGCCTAACGGCAAACTCCGAATTCGGCGGTCCGACTATGAGTCTTGGCTTGACTCGCTTGCGGAGGTGGCCGCCTGATGGGCAAGAGCTACAAGGTCCGTGTCTGGCAGATTTCGCCCCGCAGGAACAAGACTGGAAAAGTCACCAGCTACAGCGTTCGTTGGAAGGTCGAGAGCAACGAGTTCTTCGAGACCATCAAGAACAAGACCCAGGCCGATAGCTTCCGGTCCGATTTGGTATCGGCGCAGTGCCGTGGCGAACCGTTCGACACGGTAAGCGGACTACCCACCTCGATGATCCGCAAGGGCCATCAGGACATGTCGTGGTTCGACTTCACGTGCCGGTACGTGGACATGAAGTGGCCCGACCTTGCAGCAACGGCACGGCAAACGGTCGCGGAGGCCTTGATTCGCGTTGCCCCGGTGTTCGTTCCCATGAGCAAGAACGCACCGCAACCCAAGGAGTTGCGCTCGGCGCTGCGGCAGTGGGCGTACAACCCGCCGATGCGCCGAAGTGGTGAAATGCCCGGCGACGTTCTGAAGACGCTGGAATGGTGCTCTCGCCACACGAAGAAAGTTCAGGTAGTGAGTGATCCGGAAACGCTGCGCGAGCTGCAGCGTGCCGTGACGAAGCGACTGGACGGCAAGCCGTTCGCGCCGACAGTGGCACGGAAAACGCGGTCGGTTCTGTGGAATCTGCTGGACTACGCCGTGGAAAAGGAACTGATCGAGGCGAACCCGCTGCGTGGTGTGAGATGGACTGCCATGCCGAAGGGCAAGCGGAAGATCGATAAGCGTGCCGTGCCGAATCCGATTCAGGCCCGAACGCTTATCCGGATGGTCGGAGAAGTCGAGCGCAGTGGACCGAGACTGGTCGCATTCTTCGCGTGCATGTACTACGCGGCACTCCGGCCGGAAGAGGCTGCAGCGCTGAACAAACGGCACCTGTCGCTGCCGGACCCGGTGTGGAATCCGGACAAGCAGCGGTACGTGTACGGGTGGGGGGAACTACACCTGGACGAGGCCACGCCGCATGTCGGCGCGAGGTGGACAGACGGGGGTGCACCTCGGGACCGGCGGCAGCTCAAATCTCGCGCGGCAGGGGAGGGGCGGTCTGTGCCGTGCCCGCCGGAGCTGACCGAGCACCTATGGCACCACATCAACAAGTACGGCTACGGGCTGGACGGCCGGATCTTCCAAGGGGAGAAGGGTGGAGAGCTTCCGATGATCACCTACACCCGGGTATGGCGGGAGGCTCGCAGGCGGGCGCTCACCGCCGAGGCGCACACGACACCCCTGGCACGGCGGCCGTACGACCTCCGGCACGCGGCAGTGAGCACGTGGCTCACTGGAGGGGTGGACCCGACCACGGTGGCAGAGTGGGCCGGGCACTCACTGACCGTGCTGATGGAGATCTACGCGGCTTGCCTCTACGGCCAGGACGTGATCGCGCGTCAGCGCGTGCAAGCCGCGCTCGGACACCAGCCCTGACCGTGCACGCGTATTGCACGTAGCTGCCCGCAGGTGCCCGGGTTTGTCCGGGTGTGGTCGGGTAAAGACGATAACGGCCCCGACTGGCGTTTCCGCTGGTCGGGGCCAGTTTTGCGTGTTCATCGCTGGGCGCCCTCGGCAGGATTCGAACCTGCGACACCTGCCTCCGGAGGGCAGTGCTCTATCCACTGAGCTACGAGGGCCCATCGCTGTGCGACCCCTGAAGCTTAGCGCATGGTCGTTCCGCGGCTCGCGAGCGGGGCCCGGGTTGGCGAGCGGGGTGCGTTCCGCGCGGTTTGTGACCTCCGTCGGCGGGAATACCGCCCCCGCGCCTCGCAGGTTAGGCTGACCTGTATTGCACCTATGCGCATGTGACTATATGTAGCCGGTGGACGCGAGGAGGCTCGGCGATGGCGCACGGACACGGGCATGGGCACGTCGACGTGTCGGCGGCCGCGAGCGCCTCCAGCCGCCACCTACGCAGGCTCGCCGCCGCGCTCGCCATCGGCGGCGTGTTCATGGTGCTCGAGTTCGTCGTCGGATTCGCCACGTCGTCGCTGGCCCTGATCTCCGACGCCGCCCACATGTTCACCGACGTCCTGGGCCTGGGCATGGCGCTCCTCGCGGTGGTGCTCGCCCGGCGGAGCGGGCCGACCTACACCCGCACGTTCGGCCTCTACCGCGCGGAGGTACTCGCCGCGCTCGCCAACGTCGTGCTGTTGTTCGGGGTCGCCGGGTACGTCGTGTTCGAGGCCGTCCAGCGCATCGGCGACCCGCCTGCGGTGCCCGGGCTACCCGTGCTGCTCGCTGCCACGGCGGGCCTGCTGGCCAACCTGGTGGCGTTCTTCCTGCTGCGCTCCGGCGCCAAGGAGAGCCTCAACGTGCGCGGCGCCTACCTCGAGGTGCTCGCCGACATGGTCGGCTCGATCGGGGTGCTCGTCAGCGCCGCGGTCACCATGCTCACCGGATGGCGGTATGCCGACCCGCTGGTCGGCGTGGCGATCGGGCTCTGGGTGCTGCCACGTGCGGCGTCGCTCGCCGCCCGCACCCTCCGGATCCTGTTCCAGCACGCGCCCCGCGGCATCGACGTCGCCAAGCTCAGCGGCGAGCTGACCGCACTCGACGGCGTGGAGGACGTGCATGACCTGCACGTGTGGACGCTCACGTCGGGCATGGAGGTCGCCTCGGCGCACCTCACCGTCGCACCCGACGCGGACACCACGGTCGTGCTGTCCGAGGCACAGGACCTGCTCGCGGCCGGGTACTCCATCGAGCACGCGACGCTGCAGGTCGAGCCACGCGAGTCGGCACGCCGCTGCGAGGAACTCAGCTGGTGACGCTCACGGGAACGGCAGCGGTTCGCCGCCACGTTCCCGCAGCAGGGTGCGCATCGTGTTCATCTCGGGCCCCTGCGAGGCCAGGATGCTCCTCGCCAGCGTGCGCACCGCGCCGATCGAGGCGTGGTCGTAGCCGTACTCGGCCATCTCCGTGCCGCCCTGATGGTGGCGGAGCATGAGCTGCAGGAAGTAGACGTCGAGCTCCCGGCCCGACAGCGACCGCAGCCGGTTCAGCTCCTGCTGGCTCGCCATGCCCGGCATCGTCGTGGCGCCCTCGGATCGGCCGGAGTCCCCGGAGCCGTGGCCGTGCCCGTGGCCGTCCGGCTCGGACATCCAGGTCATGTACTCGCCGATGGGCTCCTCCGGCTGGCCCCACAGCATGAGCCAGCCTTTCATACGCCCGATCTGCTCGGTCTGCGTGCTCGCGATGTCGAACGCGAGCTGCACGATGGCCGGATCGGTGCTGTGGTCACGCGCCCAGTTGGCCATCGTGACCGCCTGCAGGTGGTGCACCGACATGTCCTGGGCGAAGCCGATGTCGACCGGTCCGGGTTGTCCGGCGGGCCGCTCGTCGTCGCCCGTCCTGGCGATCAGCATGCCGATGGTGGCGCCGATCAACAGCACCGCGAGCGTCGCCGCGCCGAAGATGACCACGCGTGACCACGACGACTGCCGCGGGACGTCCTCGTCCGTGGTGGGGTCCTCAGCAGCGGGGTCCGCCATCGCGTCAGTTCCCGGACGGCTGCCGGCTGCCGTCGCCCATCGGCTGGTCCTGCGCGGCGTTGCCGGTGCCCTCGTAGTCCATGGGCTTGGCGTCCGGGCCGGGCTCGCTCGGGTCGAACGGCGGCGGGTTGTCCGGGTCGAACTGGCCGGGCCCGAGCGCGTCACAGGAGGCGCCGACCTCGGGGTAGGTGTTCGGGTTGCGCTTGAGCGCCGCGATGAACTGGTCGATGCGCTGGTCCTCGACGCTGTCGACCTTCAGCTGGTGGCCCCACGACTGCAGCGACACCGGCTTGTCGAGGCCCGGGTACGGCGACAGCATCATGAACGGCTTGTTCTGTACGCGCACCTTGAGCTTGTCGAGGTCCTCGCCCTGCACGCGCTTCGGGTCGTAGGCGATCCAGATCGCGCCGTGTTCGAGCGAGTGCACCATGTTCTCGGTGCGCACGGCGTTCGGGTACACGGTGCCGGTGCACGCGGCCCAGAAACCGTCGTGCGGACCACCGAAGGGCGGCGTCTTGTCGTAGGCGACGCGCTCGGTCGGCAGGACGTGCGCACCCGCCCGGTACTGCGCGGTGACCACGCCCGGAATGTTCTTCGACGGGTCGGGGTTCTGCGCGCTCGGCGCGAACGAGGCGGCCGCTTCCTCGCGCTCCTTCTGGGCGCGGTTGTCGCTCGAGGCCACGTAGTAGTAGCCGAAGACACCGACCGCGAGCAGGAGGATGGCGATGACCGCGATGATCGTGCCCCACGGCGTCTGCTTCTGGGCGACCACGGAGCCGCGTGCCGCCTTGACGGCACTCTTCTTGGGGTTGCCTTTTCGTTTCGCGCCGCTCGCCATGGCTCCTGCTGTCTCCTTCGCCGAACGCGTACCCGCCCTGAAGTGTAGGGATCCGGCGTGAGCGGACAGTCAACGGCCGCCGGTAGGGGTGACAGAGTGTCGCCACCCCCGGCCGTACACTCGCCTGGTGACTCCCTCCGCCCTTGCTGACCTCGTGCGTTCGTCCGCCGTCAAGGTGCTCGAGGCTCGTGGCCTCGACCACAATGTCCTGCCCGACGCGGTGACGGTGGAGCGACCCCGCAACCCCGAGCACGGCGACTACGCGACCAATGTGGCCCTGCAGGTCGCGAAGAAGGTGGGGATGAAGCCACGCGAGCTGGCCGAGGCGCTGGCCGAGGAGATCGCGGGCGCGGAAGGCGTCGACACCGCGGAGGTCGCGGGCCCCGGTTTCCTGAATCTCCGCCTGGCGGCCGACGCGCAGGGCGAGATCGTCCGTCGCGTGCTGAGCGAGGGCGACGCCTTCGGCCGTGGTGACGCGCTGGCCGGCCGGAAGATCAACCTGGAGTTCGTCTCGGCCAACCCGACCGGCCCGATCCACCTCGGCGGCACCCGCTGGGCCGCGGTCGGCGACGCGCTCGGCCGCGTGCTGGCCGCGCAGGGCGCCGATGTGACACGCGAGTACTACTTCAACGACGCCGGCGCGCAGATCGACCGGTTCGTCAATTCCCTCATCGCCTCCGCGCTGGGGGAGCCGCCGCCCGAGGACGGCTACGCGGGCGCGTATATCGACGACATCGCGGCCGAGGTCCTGCGCCGCGAGCCGAGCGCGCTGTCGCTTCCCGAGGACGAGCGGCACGAGCTGTTCCGGCGCGTGGGTGTCGGCCTCATGTTCGAGGAGATCAAGCAGAGCCTGCACGACTTCGGCACCGACTTCGACGTCTTCTTCCACGAGGACTCGCTGCACGCTTCCGGCGCCGTCGGCGACGTCGTGGCCGAGCTCAAGGAGTCGGGCAGCCTCTACCACGCCGACAACGCGTGGTGGCTGCGCTCCACCGAGCAGGGCGACGACAAGGACCGCGTCGTCATCAAGAGCGACGGCGCTCCCGCCTACATCGCGGGCGACATCGCCTACCTGCGCGACAAGATCAACCGCGGGTTCGATCTCTGCATCTACATGCTGGGCGCCGACCACCACGGTTACATCGCCCGGCTCAAGGCCGCGGCCGTCGCGATGGGCTACGACGCCGACGTGGTGGAGGTGCTGATCGGCCAGATGGTCAACCTGGTCAGCGGTGGCAAGCCGGTGCGGATGAGCAAGCGGGCGGGCACCGTCGTCACCATGGAGGACCTCGTCGAGGCCGTCGGGGTCGACGCGGCGCGCTACGAGCTGGCGCGGTATTCCGTCGACTCCAGCCTGGACATCGACCTGGACCTGCTGCGCAAGCACACGAACGAGAACCCCGTGTTCTACGTGCAGTACGCGCACGCGCGGCTCGCCTCGCTGCAGCGCAACGCCGCCGAGCTGAAGATCGAGATGAAGCCGGATGCCGACTTCAGTCTCCTCACGCATCCCCGCGAAGGGGATCTGATTCGCACGATCGGGGAGTTCCCGAGCGTGCTGGCGAAGGCGGCCGAGCTGCGTGAACCGCACCGCGTCGCCCGCTACCTCGAGTCGCTCGCGTCGGCTTACCACAAGTTCTACGACGTCGCGCGAGTGCTCCCGCAGGGTGACGAGGAACCGACCGACCTCACCTATGCCCGCCTGGCGCTGTGCGAGGCCGCACGCCAGGTGCTCGCCAACGGACTGTCCCTGCTCGGGGTCTCCGCCCCGGAACGGATGTAGGAATGTGTGCACACCCCGCGGGGCCCCGTCACGCCGAGGTCTACCCGCACGCCGACCAGGCAGGCTTTCCACCGTCCACTTCGGATGAGCTCGACCGGCTCTACCCGAAGGTGTGGCCGCGCAACAGTTACCGTGCGCCCGACGGCGTGGTACGCATCGCGGGCGTGGACGTCCGGGAGCTGGCCCGCACCTACGGCACGCCGCTGTTCGTGGTGGACGAGGCCGACTTCAAGTCGCGCTGCGCCGAGTACGCGGCCGCGTTCGACGACCCGGCCCTCGTCCACTATGCAGGCAAGGCGTTCCTGAGCACCGAGATCGCGCGCTGGGTGGCCGGCCAGGGGCTCAGCCTGGACGTGTGCAGCGGTGGCGAGCTGGCCATCGCAGCGCGCGCGGAGTTCCCGCCGGAGCGGATCACGTTCCACGGCAACAACAAGTCCATCGCGGAGCTGGAGGCGGCGGTCGAGGCGGGGGTCGGCACGGTGGTGCTCGACTCGTTCTACGAGATCGCCCGCCTCGCCGACGTCGCCGCCCGGCACGACGTGGTGCAGTCGGTGCTGGTGCGCGTCACGGTCGGTGTCGAGGCACACACGCATGAGTTCATCGCCACCGCGCACGAGGACCAGAAGTTCGGGTTCTCGCTGGCATCCGGTGACGCCGCCGAGGCGGTGCGCAGGGTGCTCAACGCCCCGTCGCTGCGCCTGGTGGGTCTGCACAGCCACATCGGCTCGCAGATCTTCGACGCCGACGGTTTCGAGGTGGCCGCCCGGCGGGTGATCGGCCTGCTGGCCGAGCTCCGCAAGGAACACGGGCCCGAGGCGCTCGAGCATTTGTCTACTGTGGACCTCGGGGGCGGGTTCGGGATCGCCTACACCGACAAGGACAACCCGCCGCCGCCCGCCCAGATGGTGACCCAGATCCGCGAGATCGTGCACAAGGAATGCGCGTTCGCCGGCATTCCGGTGCCGAGGATCGCGGGCGAGCCGGGGCGAGCGATCGCGGGACCGGGCACCGTGACGCTGTACGAGGTCGGGACGATCAAGGACGTCACGCTCGGTGACGACGAGTCCCGGCGGTACGTCAGTGTGGACGGCGGGATGAGCGACAACATCCGCACCGCGCTCTACGACGCCGCCTACGACGTCCGGCTGGTGTCTCGCGCCAGCGACGACGGGCAGCCGCAGCCGGTGCACGCCATGCTGTCCCGCGTGGTGGGAAAGCACTGTGAGTCCGGTGACATCGTCGTCCGCGACTGCTGGTTGCCCGACACTCTGGCACCGGGCGACCTGATCGCGGTCGCCGCCACGGGTGCGTACTGCTACTCGATGGCCAGCAACTACAACCGGCAACCGCGGCCCGCCGTGGTCGCCGTCCGCAACGGTGGCCACCGGCTGCTGCTGCGCAGGGAGACGTACGAGGACATGCTGCGACTGGAGGCGTCGTGAGCGACAATCGCGCCGCTTCCGCTCGCGTAAGCCGACCGGGTGCGGGTGTCCCGCAGAACACTGGAGGCGTCGTGAGCGACAATCGCGCCGCTTCCGCTCGCGTAAGCCGACCGGGTGCGGGTGTCCCGCAGAACACTGGAGGCGTCGTGAGCGACAATCGCGCCGCTTCCGCTCGCGGGAGCCACGGCGTTCCGAGCGACAGGGAGGTGTCATGACGGTCGCGACCCACGATGGGCGCGCGGTTCGAGTCGCACTGCTCGGCTGCGGCACGGTCGGCAGCGAGGTCACCCGCATGCTCCTCGCCGAGGCCGACGAGCTCGCCGCCCGGGTCGGCGCTCCGATCGAGCTGGCCGGCATCGCGGTCCGGCGGCCGGACAAGCACCCGGAGCTGCCGCAGCACCTGCTGACCTCCGACGCGGGCAGCCTCGTCGAGTCCGATGTGGACATCGTCGTGGAGCTCATCGGCGGCATCGACCCGGTGCGCGGCTGGCTGCTCACCGCGCTGCGCAAGGGAAAGTCGGTCGTCACGGGCAACAAGGCGCTGTTGTCGGAATACGCGGCGGAGCTGTCCGAGGCGGCGGACGAGTCGGGTGCCGACCTCTACTACGAGGCGGCGGTGGCCGGTGCCATCCCGCTGCTGCGGCCGCTGCGGGAATCCCTGGCCGGTGACCGCATCATGCGCGTGATGGGCATCGTCAACGGCACCACCAACTTCATCCTGTCCGCAATGGACTCGACCGGCGCCGGATACGCGGAGACGCTCGACGAGGCCACCCGGCTCGGCTACGCCGAGGCCGACCCGACGGCCGACATCGACGGCTACGACGCCGCCTCCAAGGCCGCCATCCTCGCGTCGCTGGCGTTCCACAGCCGGGTCACCGCCGCGGACGTGCATCGCGAGGGCATCGTCGGCATCAGCGCGTCCGACATCGCCGCGGCCAAGTCGCTGAACCGGACCGTGAAGCTGCTGGCGATCTGCGAGCGGGTGACCGCCGACGACGGCACCGAGTCCGTGTCCGCCCGGGTGCACCCCGTGATGATCCCGCGCAGTCACCAGCTCGCGTGGGTGAGCGGCGCGTTCAACGCCGTCTACGTCGAGGCGGAGGCCGCCGGGCAGCTGATGTTCTACGGCCAGGGGGCCGGCGGCGCTCCCACCGCGAGCGCCGTGCTCGGTGACCTGGTCGCGGCCGCGCGGAACAAGGTCGCGGGCGGGCGGGGCCCGCGGGAGTCGGCGCACGCGGCACTGCCGGTGCGGCCGATGGGGCAGACGCCGACGCGCTACCACATCAGTCTCGACGTCGCCGACAAGCCGGGTGTGCTGGCGCAGGTGGCGCAGGTGTTCGCGACGCACGGCGTGAGCATCGCCGCGGTGCGCCAGCGGGACGGACGGTCGATGGCGAGCCTGGTGGTGGTGACCCACCTGGCCCCGGATGCCGCGCTCCAGGCCACTGTGGACGAGATCGGCAGGCTCGACGTCGTGCGCGAGGTTGTCAGCGTCATGCGGGTTGAAGGCGAGGATTCGTGAATCTCGTGAACCAGACCGCCCGGGCAGGCTGGCCGGGCATCATCCGGGCGTACTCGTCGCGGATCCCGATTCCCAAGGGCGCCGAGATCGTCACCCTGGGCGAGGGCAACACTCCGCTGCTGCCCGCCCCGTACCTGTCGGAGCTCACCGGCTGCACCGTCTACCTCAAGGTGGAGGGGGCCAACCCCACCGGGTCGTTCAAGGACCGCGGCATGACGGTGGCCATCACGCACGCGCTGGCCAGCGGGCTGCAGGCGGTCATCTGCGCGTCCACGGGCAACACGTCGGCGTCGGCGTCCGCGTACGCGGCACGTGCCGGGCTCACCAGCGCCGTGCTCGTGCCGCAGGGCAAGATCGCGCTCGGCAAGATGGCGCAGGCCGTGCTGCACGGTGCCCGTATCCTCCAGGTCGACGGCAACTTCGACGACTGCCTCGAGCTCGCGCGCAAGACCGCGGCCGACTACCCGGTGACGCTGGTCAACTCGGTCAACCCCGTGCGGCTGGTGGGCCAGAAGTCGGCGGCGTGGGAAATCTGCGACGTGCTGGGCACGGCGCCGGACATTCACTGCCTGCCCGTCGGTAACGCCGGCAACATCACCGCCTACTGGGCCGGTTACGCCGAGTACGCCGCGGACGGCGTGGTGGACCGCACGCCGCGCATGTTCGGCTTCCAGGCCGCCGGTGCCGCGCCGCTCGTGCACGGTGAACCGGTGAAGTCGCCGGAGACGGTCGCGACCGCGATCCGGGTGGGCAGCCCGGCGTCGTGGGAGTCGGCGGTGAAGGCCAAGACGGCGAGCGGCGGGCTGTTCGAGGCGGTCACCGACGAGAAGATCCTCGAGGCCTACCGCCTGCTGGCACGGCGGGAGGGCGTGTTCGTCGAGCCCGCGTCGGCCACCAGCGTCGCCGGGCTGCTGCTGACCGCCGCCGACGGCCGCATCCCGCGGGGCTCGACGGTCGTGTGCACGGTGACCGGTCACGGTCTCAAGGACCCGGCCACCGCGCTCGAGGGCAACGTCGAGGTGGAGCCGCTGGCCGTCGACCCGCGCGCGGTGGCGTCCGCGCTGGAGCTGTCGTGAGGCTGACCGTCCGCGTCCCCGCGTCGACGGCGAATCTCGGCCCCGGTTTCGACAGTTTCGGTCTCGCGCTCGCCCTGCACGACGTCATCGAGCTCGAGGTGACTCCGTCCGGGCTCGAGGTCGAGGTGATCGACGCGGGCGCGGGCGAGATGAAGGGCGTGCCCACCGACGGCACCCACCTCATCGTGCGGGCGCTGCGGCGGGCGTGCCGGGTGCTGGACGTCGACCTGCCCGGCGTGCGCCTGCGGTGCCACAACGCCATTCCCCATTCCCGGGGGCTCGGGTCGTCGGCGGCGGCCGTGGTGGCCGGGATCGCCGCGGGTTACGCGCTAGCGGGCCGGGCCATCGACGACCTGGCGCTGCAACTTGCCGCCGAGTTCGAAGGACACGCCGACAACGCGGCGGCCAGCCTCTTCGGCGGGTTCGTGGTGGCGTGGAACTCCGGTGGCCGGTTCCACGCCGAGCGGCTCGAACCGCACGCGGCGATCCGGCCCGTGGTGGCCATTCCCTCGACGCGGTCCTCGACCCGCGAGGCGCGCGGCCTGCTGCCCGAGCGCGTCCCACTGGCCGACGCGGCGTTCTCGGTGAGCCGCGCCGCACTGGGCGTGTACGCCATGACCGAGCGCCCGGAGCTGCTCTTCACCGCGACCGACGACCGGCTGCACCAGGCCTACCGCGCGCCGGCGTATCCGGACACGGCCCGGCTGGTCCGCACGCTGCGGGAACACGGCGTGGCGGCCGCCGTGTCCGGCGCGGGGCCGACCGTGCTGGCGCTGACGACGACGGGAATACTTCCCGAGGACGTCGGTGTTGAAGGATTCGACGTCACCGAGCTGGCGATCGACCCGACCGGTGTCCACATCACCGCGAGGTAGCCGCGGTACGGTCCTGCCAGGGCGTGAGGCACGCCACTGACAGGGGTGGTTGTTGCACCGCGACCTTGGTCGGTCTACCCTCGGGGGCGTTCGGTCACCGTGCTTGTTCCGCACCCGGTGATGGTCCCGGGAGCTTCTCCCGGTCGCATCTTCCGTTATCGACGGGGGTTCCCGGTAGCCACGGTGGTCGGCCCCATCCCGTGCAAGCGGCTCCGCCGCTGCGACTCCCACGTCTCAGCCGGATCGCTCGCAGGGAACTGAAACGCCGTCTCGCAATTCGGACGCGGGCGGCGGTCCGCTGGTCCACCGTGGAGGCGTGGATCGGTCAGGAAGGACATGTGTGAGCAACACCGATCTCTTGAGCGGCGACGCGAGCACCCAGGCGCCAGCGCCGGGTGATGGGGAGCAGACGCCGCAGACCAACGGTGCGGCCGCGACGCCGAAGCGGCGTCCCGGCGGGCTGTCCGGCATGGTCATCGCCGACCTGCGGGCACTGGCCGCCGAACTCGGCATCGGCGACACCACGGGGATGCGCAAGGGCGATCTGATCGCCGCTATTCGCGAGCGCCAGGGCAAGTCGAAGCGCGGCCGGACGACGGCGGGCAGTGGCGAGACGCTGCCGCTCGACGGCGTCGGCGAGACCGGCGAGGCGAAGAGCTCCGCGCGGAAGCCGGCGAGTGCCGAGAAGGCGACGGGTGCCGAGAAGGCGGCCGCGCCGAAGGCCGAGTCCGAGCAGTCCGCCGTGAGCGCGTCGACCGAGCAGGCCGCAAAGGTCCAGACCGACAGGAACGAGAAGGCCGAGAGCAAGCAGGCCACCGAGAAGAAGCCGGACGGCGACGCCGACTCCGGCCAGAGCGACGGCGGAGGACGGCGCAGGCGTCGCGGCGGCTCCGGCCGTGGTTCCGGTGGCTCCGACTCCGCCGCGCAGCAGCAGAAGACCGACGAGGAGTCCGGTCAGCGCGGGGAGTCCTCCGGCGAGCAGCGTGGCGAGTCCTCGGGCGACCAGCGCAAGCAGAACGGCGGCGCCAACCAGAACCGGAACAACTCCGGCGGCGACCGCAACAATGCCGGCGGCGGGGACGACGACGAGCGCGGCGGCCGCCGCGGACGGCGTTACCGCGACCGGCGCAGGCGCGGTGGCCGCGGTGAGGGCGGCGGCAACGCCGACACCGAGATCCGCGAGGACGACGTCCTGCTTCCGGTGGCCGGCATCCTCGACGTGCTGGACAACTACGCGTTCGTGCGCACCTCGGGCTACCTGCCCGGGCCGAACGACGTGTACGTCTCGCTCTCGCTCGTGCGCAAGTACGGCCTGCGGCGCGGTGACGCCATCACCGGCGCGGTGCGCCAGCCGCGTGAGGGTGAGCAGCAGCGGCAGAAGTTCAACCCGCTCGTCCGGGTGGACTCGGTCAACGGGCTGGACCCCGAGGTCGCCAAGAAGCGCCCGGAATTCCACAAGCTGACGCCGTTGTACCCGAACGAGCGGCTGCGCCTGGAGACCACGCCGAACAAGCTCACCACGCGCGTCATCGACCTGGTGATGCCGGTGGGCAAGGGGCAGCGTGCGCTGATCGTCTCGCCGCCGAAGGCGGGCAAGACGACCATCATGCAGGACATCGCCAACGCGATCACCACGAACAACCCCGAGTGCCACCTGATGGTCGTGCTCGTGGACGAGCGGCCGGAAGAGGTCACCGACATGCAGCGGTCGGTGAAGGGCGAGGTCATCGCCTCGACCTTCGACCGTCCGCCGTCGGACCACACCTCGGTCGCGGAGCTGTCCATCGAGCGGGCCAAGCGGCTCGTCGAGATGGGCCACGACGTGGTGGTGCTGCTCGACTCGATCACCCGCCTCGGCCGTGCCTACAACCTGGCGGCCCCGGCGTCCGGCCGGATCCTCTCCGGTGGTGTCGACTCGACCGCGCTGTTCCCGCCGAAGCGGTTCCTCGGCGCGGCACGCAACATCGAGGACGGCGGGTCGCTGACCATCTTCGCCACGGCGATGGTGGAAACCGGCTCCACCGGTGACACGGTGATCTTCGAGGAGTTCAAGGGCACCGGCAACGCCGAGCTCAAGCTCGACCGTAAGATCGCCGAGCGGCGCGTCTTCCCGGCGGTGGACGTCAACCCGTCCGGTACCCGCAAGGAGGAGCTGCTGCTCTCGCCGGACGAGCTGGCGGTGACGCACAAGCTGCACCGGGTGCTGCACGCCCTCGACTCGCAGCAGGCCATCGATCTGCTGATCGACCGGCTCCGCAAGACCAAGACGAACATCGAGTTCCTGATGCAGGTGTCGAAGACGACTCCGGGTCTCGACGACGACTGAGCAGGAACAAGGGCGCGTGCAGCGACGTTGCACGTGTCTGGCAGAATCGATCCGCTGACGTCCGGCTCCGGTTCACCTCGGCACGAGGACCCGGCGGCCAACGAGAGAGGACCCCATGAAGAGCGGTATTCACCCCGAGTACGTGGTGACCGAGGTCACCTGCGGCTGCGGTAACAGCTTCACCACGCGCAGCACGAAGGACACGGGCAAGATCTACGTCGAAATCTGCTCGAACTGCCACCCGTTCTACACCGGCAAGCAGAAGATTCTGGACACCGGTGGCCGGGTCGCACGGTTCGAGGCTCGCTACGGCAAGCGTCAGAAGAAGACCAACGCCAAGTAGCTTCACCAACGGCGCTCGCACCTGCCCTCGTGGCGGTGCGGGCGCCGTTTTCGTGTTCGGCGCCAGTGCGGCGCGCGGCTTGCGCAACGAAGGAGTGCAGTGGAATCCGGTTCCCTCCAGGGGCTGCTCGACGAGTACGCCGAGCTGGAAGACCAGCTCGCGGACCCGTCCGTGCACGCTGACCAGGCGCGGGCACGCAAACTGGGGCGCCGATACGCCGAGCTGTCTCCCGTGGTCAAGACGCTGAACGAGCTGAACGCCGCCCGTTCCGACCTCGCCGCCGCCAAGGAACTGGCCGCGGAGGACGAAACGTTCGCCGAGGAGGCCGACGAGCTGGCCGAGCGCATCCCCGCGCTCGAGTCGCGGCTCACCGAGCTGCTGCTCCCGCGCGACCCCTACGACTCCGCCGACGTGGTCATGGAGATCAAGTCCGGCGAAGGGGGCGAGGAGTCGGCCCTGTTCGCGGGCGACCTGCTGCGCATGTACCTGCGCTACGCCGAGCGGCGGGGCTGGAAGGCGGAGGTGCTCGACTCGACCGAGTCCGACCTCGGCGGGTACAAGGACGTCACGGTGTCCATCAAGAGCAAGGGCTCGGAGGCCGTGGTGGACGGGGTGTGGGCGCGGTTGAAGTTCGAGGGCGGGGTGCACCGGGTGCAGCGTGTGCCTGCGACCGAGTCGCAGGGTCGCATCCACACCTCGGCCGCCGGCGTGCTCATCTATCCCGAACCCGAGGAGGTCGAGGTCGAGATCGACCCGAACGACCTGCGGATCGACGTGTTCCGGTCGTCCGGCCCGGGCGGGCAGAGCGTCAACACCACGGACTCCGCCGTGCGCGTGACGCACCTGCCGACCGGCATCGTGGTGTCGTGCCAGAACGAGAAGTCGCAGATCCAGAACCGTGCGCGGGCCATCCAGGTGCTGCAGGCCCGGCTGCAGGCGTTGGCCGAGGAGGAGGCCGCGGCCAAGGCCGCCGATGCCCGCCGGTCCCAGGTGCGGACCGTCGACCGTTCCGAGCGCGTGCGGACCTACAACTTCCCGGAGAACCGGATCTCCGACCACCGGGTGAACTACAAGGCCTACAACCTGGACCAGGTGCTCGACGGGGAGCTCGACGGCGTCCTCGACGCCCTGCAGAGTGCCGACCGCGAGGAGCGGCTGGCCGACGCGCAGTCCTGACGGCAGCCTCCGAGTTCGGGCCGCCGTGTGGTCAGTGGCGTGGGTCCGGACCCAGGCGGGCCCTGTCGACGACGTCGGAGGCCGGGCGGCCCGGCGGCGTCTCGGCCGGTGACCGGCGTCCGACGTGGTCGCGATGGGAAGTGCCGGCGGCCGGTTCGGCTCTTGTTGCCGACCGGCCCGACCTGGGACTCCGTCCGGCCTCGTCGCTACGCTCCGGCGGGCACTGGCGGCCCTGGACGAGGCGGATCGAGTCGATGTGGCGGACGCGGACCACTCTCGCGGCGTATGTCCCGCTCGACGATCGAGGCGTGTGCCAGGCTGGACGATGTGAAAAGACAGCCCCTGCGACTGGCGATTCTGGAGGCGACCCGCATTCTCGAGCAGGCCGGGGTGGCCTCGCCGCGCACCGACGCGGAGCTCATCGCCGCGCACGTGCTCGGTGTCGACCGGGGGCGATTACCGCTGACACCACTGGTCGACCCACCCGTGGTGGAGGCCATCGGCCGGCTCGTCGCCCAGCGGGCCAAGCGCGTGCCGCTGCAGCACCTGACCGGCTGGGCGGCGCTCGGCGGCATCACCGTGGAGGTCGGCGCGGGCGTGTTCGTGCCGAGGCCGGAGACCGAGCTCCTGCTGGAGTGGGGCCTGTCGGTGCTCAAGGGACGCGAGTACCCGGTGGTCGTGGACCTGTGCACGGGCTCGGCGGCGCTCGCGCTGGCCGTCGCGCACGAGCGGCCCGACGCCGTCGTCTACGCCGTCGACAACGACCCCACCGCTCTCGCCTGGGCACGGCACAACGCCGACGCCCGGGCGGAAGCGGGCGACACGCCGATCCGCCTCTACTCGGGCGATGTCACCGACCACACCGTGTTCGCGGAACTCGACGGGCTGGTCGACCTGGTGCTGTGCAACCCGCCGTACGTGCCGCAGGGCACGCCCGTGCCGCCGGAGGTGGCCGAGCACGACCCGCCGCAGGCGGTGTTCGCGGCCGGGGGCGGGCTCGACGTCATCCGTCACGTCGTCGCGATGTCCGCCCGGCTGTTGCGGCCCGGCGGCGGGGTGGCCATCGAGCACGACGACACCCACGGCACCGCTGTGCCGGAGCTGCTGCGGGCCCGTCGGGTGCTCACGGAGGTGCGGGACCACCCGGACCTGGCCGGGCGGCCCCGTTTCGTCACGGCCCGCCGGGGCTGAGTGCCTACGCCCCGGTGCTCGCGCTCGCGAGCAGCAACCGGACGAGCAGGTAGAACGGCAACGCGAGAAGCACCAGCTTCCAGAACGCCCAGGCCGGTGTGCTGCGCTTGGCGATCAGCCACGTCACGAGCCCGGCGAGCACCGCGGGGACGATCGAGGCACCGATGAACGCGCCCGCCTGCTCGGCGCTCGGCGCTCCGGCGACGAGTAGTGCGATCACGAAGTTCACCGGCACCCACACGAGCGCCGCCAGCAGCGCCGAGCCGAAGCCGGCCCGTTTGCCCTGCGCCAGGGGCGCCTGCTCGCCCGGATTCACCGGGGGAGCGGCGGGCAGGTCGTGGGGATTGCGGTGCGGATCAGCGGGGTGTGTCATGACCGTTCCAACCTCGATCGTCGTTGGGCCGCCGCCCCTGCGCGGGCCGGTGCGGGGGTCGCTAAGCTCTGCCTTCATGAGCGCGGTGTACGACTGCAGCAACCCGGACACCCGAGCGGACGGCCTGAAGGCCGCCGCCGCGGCCGTGCGCTCCAGCAGACTCGTGGTGCTGCCGACGGACACGGTCTACGGCATCGGCGCCGACGCGTTCGACCCCGGTGCGGTGCGGTCGCTGCTGCAGGCCAAACACCGTGGACCGGACATGCCGGTGGGCGTCCTGGTGGGCTCGTGGTCCACTGTGGACGGCCTGGTGCTCGGCGTCCCCCAGCAGGCCCGCGCGCTCATCGAGGCGTTCTGGCCGGGAGACCTCTCGATCGTACTTCCGCACGCACCCAGCCTGAACTGGGATCTCGGCAGCACGCGGGGCACCGTGATGCTCCGGATGCCGCTGCACCCGGTGGCGCTCGAGCTGCTGCGCGAGGTCGGGCCGATGGCCGTGTCGAGCGCGAACGTCTCCGGCCGGCCGCCCGCGTCGACCGCGCAGGAGGCGCAGGAGCAGCTCGGCGAGTCGGTGTCGGTGTACCTCGACGGCGGCACGAGCGGCGACCCGGTGCCGTCCACGATCGTCGATCTCACCGGCGAGGAGCCGGTGCTGTTGCGGGAGGGCGCGGTGAGCGCCGAGGCGGTGTCGGAGGTGCTGGGTGTGGAGGTCGGCCCCCGGAGGTGACCGTGCTGCGGTGGCGATAGCGTTGCGCGCCGTGACCCCGCAGCACCTCTCCGGCAGGGGATGACGCAGTCGTGACTCCCACAGTGACCGCCGGCCTGCCGATCCGCGAGTACATCCTGGTCGCTCTCGTCTCCGCGGCCGTGACGTTCCTCCTCACCGCCGTGGTGCGCCGCTTCGCCATCAAGGCCGGCGCCGTGGCCGTGCCCCGAGCGCGAGACGTGCACGTCATCCCGATCCCGCGCATGGGCGGGCTGGCGATGTACCTCGGCGTCGTCGGCGGCATGGCCCTGGCGCACCAGCTCCCGGTGCTGCGCCGTGCGTTCGAGTACTCCTACGACCCCGTGGCCGTCCTCATCGGAGGCGGCGTCATCGTCCTGATCGGCGCGCTCGACGACCGGTTCGAGCTCGATGCCTGGACCAAGCTGGCCGGTCAGGTGATGTGCGCGGGCATCCTTGTCCTCTTCGGACTGCAGTGGGTGTCGTTCTGGGTGCCGTGGGGTGGCGATGGCGAGGCGCTCGGCCAGGTGCTGATCCTCGATCGCAACCAGGGTGGTCTGCTCGCGGTCCTGCTCGTGGTCGTGATGGTCAATGCCATGAACTTCGTCGACGGCCTGGACGGCCTCGCGGGTGGGCTCGGGTTCATCGCGGCGGCCGCGACGTGTGCGTTCTCGCTGGGCCTGCTCGCGTCGTCGGGCGGGGATGTCGGCACGTACCCGCCCGCGCTCATCGCGGCCACGCTGGCGGGCGCCTGCCTGGGCTTCCTACCGCACAACTTCCAGCCGGCGAAGATCTTCATGGGCGATTCGGGCTCGATGATGATCGGGCTCATGCTCGCCGCCGCCAGCACCTCGGCATCGGGCAAGATCAACTACACGTCGTTCGACGCGACGGACGTCGTGGCTCTGCTCTCGCCGTTGTTCGTCGTCGCCGCCGTGCTGTTCCTCCCGCTGCTCGACCTCGTGATGGCCGTCGTGCGGCGCACCCGCCGGGGCGAGAGCCCGTTCGCCGCCGACAAGATGCATCTGCACCACCGGCTGCTGGAGATCGGGCATTCCCAGCGCCGTGCCGTGCTGCTCATCTACCTGTGGGCGGCGTTGCTCGCGTTCGGAGCGGTCGCGGTGACCCTGTTCGACACGGCTGCCGTGTTCTGGATCACGTGTGCCGGGCTGCTCATCGCGGCCCTCATCTCGATGGTCCCTAGACTGAGGTCACGCAATTCCCAGGGAGCACCGTGAACGAGCAGTCCGAGAAAACCAATCCGCACGCCCAGCAGGTGCTG
Organism: Prauserella oleivorans; assembly: GCF_042685745.1. Classification (NCBI taxonomy): domain Bacteria; kingdom Bacillati; phylum Actinomycetota; class Actinomycetes; order Pseudonocardiales; family Pseudonocardiaceae; genus Prauserella; species Prauserella oleivorans. Next base: position 2,448,649 of record NZ_JBHUNT010000001.1, read on the forward strand.
AAGCTGGCCGACGCCATGCTGCGCACCGCGCTGTGGCCGGCGATCGCCGTGGTGGTGGTCGGTGCGGTCGTGGCGACCGTCCTCGTCGGTACCGAAGGCCTGCTCGGTGCGCTCGTCGGTGGTGTCGTGGCCTTCGCCTCGTCGCTGGCGACGCTGTTCATGATGCGCAAGTCGTCCGCCATGGAACCCATGGCCGTGATGGCGGTCGCGCTCATCGGTTACGTCTTCAAGATCGTCGTGATCTTCGGCGTGATGACGCTGCTCCGCGGGGTCGACGCTCTGCACACCCTGTCGCTGGCCCTCACGATGATGGCGGTGATCTTGGTCTGGGCCGGTGCCGAGATGGTCGCGTTCAAGCGCACCAAGATCCCTACGATCATCCCTGACTAGGCGAAACGCGGTTACCGGCCGGTTAAGGAGTACGGGCGTACGGCGCGAATCGGGCGGCTGGTATCGTCCGGCCCGTGGACGCGGTTGCGGTCGCGCTCCCCGTCGTGCCAGGGGCACGGCCCGTGGGGCACGGCCGTTCTCCTACAAAACGTAGAGCCGCTTCCAGCTACTCGATCAGTATCAGGTACGTTAAGTCCTGATCGTGACGATTCCCCCGGCGGAGTGAACGCCGGCCGGGAGAACCGGAAGGAGCCCAGTTGGGCGCGCTGGTACTAGCCGAAGGCGAGTTCGTCGCCCCCGGTGCGAAGGACTTCGACCTTCCACCCATCTTCGGTGAAGGAACTTTCGTCACCAAGCCGATGGTGCTCGCCGTTCTGTCGGTGGTCATCGTCGCGGCGTTCTTCCTGATCGCCTCGCGGAACCTGAAGATCGTTCCCAGCAAGTTCCAGTTCGCGGCCGAGTCGATTTACGACTTCGGGCGCAACAACATCGCCCGGGAACAGATCGGTTCCAAGGACTTCAAGCCGTTCGTACCGCTCATCCTCGCGTTGTTCACGTTCATCCTCGTGAACAACATCTTCGGGATCATACCCGTCATCCAGTTCCCGACGATGTCGCACTTCGGTTTCCCGCTGGCACTGTCGGTGCTGGTGGTGTACCCGGTCTACCACTTCGTCGGGTTCAAGCGGCACGGATTCATCGGCTACATCAAGAAGGAGACGGTGCCCGCCGGAGCTCCCGGCTTCATCCTCCCGCTGCTGACGCCGATCGAGTTCCTGCAGAAGTTCTTCATCAACCCGGTCACGCTGGCGCTGCGAGTCTTCGCGGCCATGTTCGCGGGGCACCTGCTGCTGCTGGTGTTCACGCTCGGCGGCGAGTTCTTGCTGCTGGAGGCGAGCGCGGCGTTCAAGCCGGTCGGGCTGGTCAGTTTCGCCTTCGCGATTGTCCTGACCTTCCTGGAGGCCCTGATCCAGGTCCTGCAGGCCTACATCTTCGCGCTGCTGTCGGCCAACTACATCGGCGCGGCGCTCGCCGCTGAACACTGAGTAAGTAACGACCCAAGCCCCCGATCCGCGTAGTCGCGGACCGAGTCGAAAGGGATAACGCAAGTGAGCAACATTGTTCTCGCCCAGGCCGCGGAGGCCGCGTCCAACATCAACCCGGGTCTCGCCGCGATCGGTTACGGTCTCGGCGCCATCGGTCCCGGTATCGGTGTGGGTCTGATCTGGTCCGCGGTCATCAACGGCACGGCTCGCCAGCCCGAGGCCCAGGGCAAGCTGATGGGCATCGCCTGGACGACCTTCGCCCTGGTCGAGGTGCTCGCGCTGTTCGGCATCGTTATCTACTTCATCGCTTCCGGTGGCTGAGTCCTCGCTGTCTCATCTCTCACCGCACTAGGGAGAAGCTGTGCTGAACACCCAAATGGTTCTGGCGGCCGAATCGCCGAACCCGGTCCTGCCGCACGTTTCGGAGATCATCCTCGGTCTCGTCGCGTTCCTGCTTCTGTTGTGGGTGCTGCGCAAGTTCGCCGTCCCGCGGTTCGAGAAGCTCTACGAGGAGCGGACCGCGAAGATCGAAGGTGGCATCGAGAAGGCGGAGAAGGCACAGGCCGAGGCCGAGCAGGCGCTGGAGCAGTACAAGGCGCAGCTGGCCGAGGCCAGGACCGAGGCTGCCAAGATCCGCGACGACGCGCGGCTCGAAGCCGAGCAGATCAAGGCGGAGCTGCGTGCCGAGGCTCAGGAAGAGGCCCGTCGCATCGTCGCTCAGGGCGAGGCGCAGCTGCAGGCCCAACGGGCGCAGATCGTGGCCGAGCTGCGGCAGGAGCTCGGGCGCAACTCCATCGCGCTGGCCAGCCGGATCGTCGGTGAGTCGCTGGAGGACGAGACCCGCCGCCGCGGGACCGTCGACCGGTTCCTCGCCGAGCTCGAGACCAGTGGCAACGGCGCCGGAGCCAGGAACTAGGAGAAGGCGTACATGACGCTGCATGCTGCGAGCCGGGAGGCTCTTGGCTTCGCCGAGACCCGTCTCGACGAGGTGCTCGGCGACGCGGGCACGGACCCGTCCGCCGTCGGGGAAGAGCTGCTCTCCGTGGTGGATCTGCTCGCCAGGGAGGTCGGGTTGCGGCGGGCCGTCGGCGATGGCTCGTCCGACCCGGAGGCCCGCAAGCGGCTCGTCAGGACCTTGCTCCAGGGCAAGGTGTCGGATCCCGCTCTCCAGGTGCTCGACGCCGTGGTGGGCAGCCGCTGGTCCAGTCCCCGGGAGCTGCTGGACGGCCTCGAAACCGTCGCGCGGACGGCGTTGCTCGTCAGCGCGGAAAAGTCCGGCAAACTGGACACCGTCGAGGACGAACTGTTCCGGATCGCACGTATCGTGGAGGCGGAACCGGAGCTCGAGCGGGCGTTGTCCGATCGGGTCGGGCCCGTCGCAGGCAAGCGCACCCTCGTCCGCAACCTGGTCGCGGACAAGGTCGATCCTGTCACCCGGGTACTGGTCGAGCAGGTCGTCGCGCGGCCCCGTGGCCGGAGCATCGCGTTCGGCGTCGATGAGCTGGTCAAGCTGGCCGCCGCGCGGAGGTCGCGCTCGGTCGCGTACGTGACGAGCGCGACCGAGTTGACGGCCGAGCAGCGTGAACAGCTGTCGGCGAAGCTCGAGCGGATCTACGGACGGCAGATCACCCTGCACGTCGAGGTCGACCGCGCGATCGGGGCCGGCCTGGTGGTCCGGGTCGGCGACGAGGTGATCGACGGCAGCGCGGCGGGACGCCTCGAGGCGCTGCGCAGGCAGCTGGCGAGCTGACCAGCGCGGCATAACACATACTTTGCACAGTGGCAAGACACGAAGTGAGAGCGGGAACGACATGGCGGAGCTGACGATCTCCTCGGATGAGATCCGCAGTGCGATCGAGAACTACGTCTCGAGTTACTCCCCGGATGTAAGCCGGGAAGAGGTCGGCGTCGTCGTCGACACCGGTGACGGTGTCGCCCACGTCGAGGGCCTGCCGTCGACCATGGCCAACGAGCTGCTGGAATTCCCCGGCGGCGTCCTCGGCGTTGCGCAGAACCTGGAGCCGCGCCAGATCGGTGTCGTGATCCTGGGTGACTTCGACTCGATCGAAGAGGGTCAGGAGGTCAAGCGCACCGGGCAGATCCTGTCGGTCCCGGTCGGCGACAACTTCCTCGGTCGCGTCATCGACCCGCTCGGCAAGCCGATCGACGGTCTCGGCGAGATCGAGTCGACCGAGCGCCGCGCCCTGGAGCTGCAGGCCGCGTCGGTCGTCGAGCGGCAGCCGGTGTCCGAGCCGCTGCAGACCGGCATCACGGCCATCGACGCCATGACCCCGATCGGCCGTGGCCAGCGTCAGCTGATCATCGGTGACCGCAAGACCGGCAAGACCGCGGTCTGCGTCGACACGATCATCAACCAGAAGGCCAACTGGGAGAGCGGCGACCCGTCGAAGCAGGTCCGCTGCATCTACGTCGCCATCGGCCAGAAGGGCTCGACGATCGCCTCCGTGCGCAAGTCCCTCGAGGACGCCGGCGCGATGGAGTACACGACCATCGTCGCGGCCCCCGCCTCGGACTCCGCGGGCTTCAAGTGGCTGGCTCCCTACTCCGGCTCCGCCCTCGGCCAGCACTGGATGTACCAGGGCAAGCACGTCCTGATCGTGTTCGACGACCTCACCAAGCAGGCCGAGGCCTACCGCGCGATCTCGCTGCTGCTGCGCCGTCCGCCGGGCCGTGAGGCGTTCCCCGGTGACGTCTTCTACTTGCACTCCCGCCTGCTCGAGCGCTGCGCGAAGCTGAGCGACGAGCTCGGTGGCGGCTCGCTGACCGGTCTGCCGATCATCGAGACCAAGGCCAACGACATCTCGGCCTACATCCCCACCAACGTCATCTCGATCACCGACGGGCAGTGCTTCTTCCAGTCGGACCTGTTCAACTCCGGTCAGCGCCCGGCGGTCGACGTGACCACGTCGGTGTCGCGAGTCGGTGGTGACGCGCAGACCAAGGCCATGAAGAAGGTCTCCGGTTCGCTGCGCATCGACCTCTCGCAGTACGAGGAGCTCAAGGCGTTCGCCGCCTTCGCCTCCGACCTCGACTCGGCCTCGAAGGCGCAGCTGGACCGCGGTGCCCGCCTGTACGAGCTGCTCAAGCAGCCGCAGTACACGCCGGTCCCGGTCGAGCAGCAGGTCGTGACGGTGTATTTGGGCACCAACGGGCACTTCGACGACGTGCCGATCGAGGACACCGCCCGGTTCAACAGCGAGCTGCTGGAGAACCTGCGCCACAAGCACGAGGACATCCTCGCCGAGATCCGCGACAAGGGTCAGTGGACCGACGACCTCGCCGAGCGCGTCGTGGCCGCGGCGAACGAGTTCAAGAAGGGCTTCACCACCTCGGAGGGCCGCACCCTCAACGAGGTCGAGGCCGAGGCCATGGACGCCGAGAAGGTCGGACAGGAATCCGTCAAGGTGCACCGTCCGGCGCCGAAGAAGTAGTGGGCTGAAGCCATGGCTGCACAGCTTCGTGAGCTCCGGTCGAAGATCCGGGCAACCAAATCCATCGGCAAGATCACCAAGGCGATGGAGCTCATCGCCACGTCGCGCATCAGCAAGGCGCAGGCGCGGGTGGAGGCTGCACGGCCGTACGCCTCGGAGATCACCAACGTGCTCTCCGCGCTGGCCGGCGCGGCCGCCAACCTCGACCACCCGCTGCTGGTCGAGCGCGAGCAGGTGCGGCGGGTCGCGGTGCTCGTCGTGACCAGTGACAAGGGCCTCGTCGGTGGCTACAACGCCAACGTGCTTCGGGCGACCGAGGAGCTGCTGTCGCTTCTGCGCGAGCAGGGCAAGGACCCGCAGCTCTATGTGATCGGCGGCAAGGGCACGAACTACTACCGGTTCCGGGAGCGCGAGGTCGCCGGCAGCTGGACGGGCTTCTCCCAGCAGCCGCGGTACGAGAACGCGGCCGAGGTCGGCGAGACGCTCGTGCAGGCGTTCCTGGCGGGAGCTGACGACCAGGGGTCCTCGCCCGGGGCGGACGGCGTCCTCGGCGTGGACGAGCTGCACATCGTCTACACCGAGTTCCGGTCGATGCTCACCCAGACACCGGTCGCCAAGCGCATGGCTCCCCTGGAGGTCGAGTACTCGGAGGAGGAGTCGCCCGAGGCGCTCCCGCCCGCGTACGAGTTCGAGCCGAACGCCGAGACCCTCCTCGGTGCGCTGCTTCCGAAGTACATCAACACGCGGATCTTCGCGGCGTTGCTGGAGTCGGCGGCCTCCGAACTGGCGGCTCAGCGCAACGCGATGAAGTCCGCGTCGGACAACGCGAGCGAGCTCGTGGAGACCTACACCCGGCTGGCGAACCAGGCCCGCCAGGCCCAGATCACCCAGGAGATCAGCGAAATCGTCGGTGGAGCTGATGCGCTCGCCGCTGTAGGAAGTGATGACTGAGCTATGACTAGCACTGAAGCTGCCATCAAGGGGCGCATCGTCTCCGTGACCGGGCCGGTCGTCGATGTGGAGTTCCCGCGCGGCCACATCCCGGAGCTGAACAACGCCCTCAAGGTGGAGATCGAGTTCGAGGAACTCCGCAAGACCGTGACCCTGGAGGTCGCGCAGCACCTCGGTGACAACCTGGTGCGCACGATCTCGCTCCAGCCGCAGGACGGCCTCGTCCGTGGCGCCGAGGTCACCGACACCGGCGGCCCGATTTCGGTGCCCGTGGGCGACAAGGTCAAGGGCCACGTGTACAACGCCCTCGGCCAGTGCCTCGACGAGCCCGGCTACGGCGAGGACCTGGAGCGCTGGGGCATCCACCGCAACCCGCCGGCGTTCGACCAGCTCGAGGGCAAGACCCAGGTGCTGGAGACCGGCCTGAAGGTCATCGACCTGCTGACCCCGTACGTGCAGGGTGGCAAGATCGGTCTGTTCGGCGGTGCCGGTGTGGGCAAGACGGTGCTCATCAAGGAGATGATCACCCGCGTCGCGCAGAACTTCGGTGGTACCTCGGTGTTCGCCGGGGTCGGTGAGCGGACCCGTGAGGGCACCGACCTGTTCCTGGAGATGTCCGAGGACGGCGTCATCAACAACACGGCCCTCGTCTTCGGTCAGATGGACGAGCCGCCGGGCACCCGTATGCGCGTCGCGCTGTCGGCGCTGACCATGGCGGAGTACTTCCGCGACGTCCAGAACCAGGACGTGCTGCTGTTCATCGACAACATCTTCCGGTTCACCCAGGCCGGCTCCGAGGTGTCGACCCTGCTGGGCCGCATGCCGTCGGCCGTGGGTTACCAGCCGACGCTGGCCGACGAGATGGGTGTGCTGCAGGAGCGGATCACCTCCACCAAGGGCCGGTCGATCACCTCGATGCAGGCCATCTACGTGCCGGCGGACGACTACACCGACCCGGCCCCGGCGACCACGTTCGCGCACCTGGACGCCACCACGGAGCTGTCGCGGTCGGTGTTCCAGAAGGGCATCTTCCCGGCGGTCGACCCGCTGGCCTCCAGCTCGACCATTCTCGACCCGGCGATCGTCGGCGAGGAGCACTACCGCGTGGCCTCCGAGGTCATCCGGATCCTGCAGAAGTACAAGGAGCTGCAGGACATCATCGCGATCCTCGGTATGGACGAGCTGTCGGAAGAGGACAAGCTGACGGTGCAGCGGGCCCGCCGCATCGAGCGCTTCCTCTCGCAGAACATGCTGGTGGCCGAGGTGTTCACCGGGCAGCCCGGCTCGACCGTGCCGGTGGCCGAGACCGTCGAGGCGTTCGACAAGATCTCGAAGGGCGAGTTCGACCACTACCCGGAGCAGGCGTTCCTGGGCATCGGTGGCCTCGAGGACCTCGAGAAGAAGTACAAGGAAATCACCGGTAAGTGATTCGCCGAACGACGGGGCCGGTCCTTTGTGGATGCGGCCCCGTTGTTCGCATCCTCACACCGGAACCAACAGCGCGGCCGTTAGACTTGCGGGACGCGCGATGTGGAGGAGACCTACGTGGCTGAGATGTCCGTCGAGCTGGTGGCCGTCGAGCGTCGGCTGTGGTCTGGTAAGGCCTCGTTCGTCGTCGCGCAGACCACCGAGGGCGAGATCGGTGTCATGCCGGGCCACGAGCCGGTACTCGGCCAGCTGGTCGAAGGCGGCATCGTCAAGGTGACGACCACGGACGGTGACACGGTGACGGCCGCGGTACACGGCGGCTTCCTGTCCGTGACCCACGAGGTGGTGAGCATCCTGGCGGAGTCCGCCGAGCTGGGCGAGGAGATCGACGTCGAGGCGGCCAGGCAGGCGCTGACAGCCGAGGACGAGGCGGAGCGCGCGCGAGCGTCCGCGAGGCTCCGGGCAGCCGGTCAGTCGGCCTGACTCGGACGACGAGCGGGAGCCGGCCGTGGACGCAGCGATCGTGGTCACAGCCCTCCTGCTGGTGCTGCTTGTCGTCGTTGGCTGGTATGCCCTGCGCTGGGTCCGGATGCGACGACTGAGCGGCGTGAGCGTGGCTCTGCGGTGGCGGCCGGACCGTGAGCGGTCCGGCTGGCATCTCGGTATCGGCCGGTACAGCGGCGAGCGGTTCGTCTGGTATCGCGTGTGGAGTCTGCGTACCGGCCCCGATCGTGTGTTCTCCCGGGAGGGGCTGGAGATCGCCGACCGTCGCGAACCTATCGGCACCGAGTCCTATGCGGTTCCGGCGGGCGCGACGGTCTTGCGGTGTCAGTCCGCGGACCAGGAACCCATCGAGATCGCGATGGGGCCCGACGCCTTGACCGGCTTCCTGTCGTGGCTCGAATCGGCGCCGCCCGGACGCCGGATTCCCCGGGCGAGCTGAGGGCCCTGTTTCAACGATCCGGCATTTCTGCCGACATGTACCGGCGGCTGTCGCAGGCTCGTGCGGACGTCCTTCCGACGTAGCCAGGCGTATTCGGCCGGTTGAGGGGCGCTGTGCGGCTCGGACGTGGGCCGGCGAGTCAGGAACGGCGCGGTTGCCTGCCGCCGGTGCCCGACGCGACGTTCAGCGGTCGCAAAACCCGCGCGCGGTGCGTCCGGCCGTCGACGATGTGGAACGCGGCGGGTCCGTCCACCGGCAGAGAACGCCACGCGGTCAATGCGCGACGATCTGGTGCGCCCGGGCTCCGGGTCAGTGGCCGCCGCCGGGCTGCCAGAGGACGTCGCCGTCCGGGTTCGCCAGCCGCGCGAGGATGAACAGCAGGTCCGACAGGCGGTTCAGGTATTTCACGGCGAGCGTGTTGGTCCGCTCACCGTCGGCCTCGACGAGCGCCCAGCCGGACCGTTCCGCGCGCCGCGCGACGGTCCGCGCCTGGTGCAGCAGCGCGGCTCCCGCGGTGCCGCCGGGCAGGATGAACGACGTCAGCTTGCCCAGCCGCGCGTTGAACTCGTCGCACCAGCCTTCGAGCCGCTCCACATAGGCCTCGGTCACCCGCAGTGGCGGGAACTCGGGGTTCTCGACCACCGGCGAGCACAGATCGGCGCCGACGTCGAACAGGTCGTTCTGCACGGCCCGGAGCACGTCGGCGATCTCATCGGGTAGCCCGCCGAGCGCGATGGCGACGCCGACCACCGAGTTCGTCTCGTCCACGTCGGCATACGCGCCGAGCCGGGGATCGGTTTTGGGTACTCGGGAACCGTCGCCGAGTGCGGTGGTGCCGGTGTCGCCGACCTTGGTGTAGACACGGTTGATCCGTACGGGCATACGCGGAGTCTACGGCCAGGGAGCGCGAGAGCGGGGTGTCAGCTTCACCGCGACGCTCCCTATCGTCACGCGGAGATCGTTCGTTTCACGTCGTGGCCGAATTGTGACCGTCCTTTCGCTACGCCCGCCCCTGCGTGGCAGGGCGCGCTCGGCCCGGCATTATGGGCCACCATGAGCGAGCACTTCGACGTGCACGGCGGTGCGCGTCTGGTCGGCGAGGTCGAGGTAGTCGGCGCCAAGAACAGCGTGCTCAAGCTGATGGCGGCGGCCCTGCTCGCCGAAGGCACGACCACCATCACCAACTGCCCGCAGATCCTGGACGTCCCGCTGATGGCGGACGTGCTGCGCAGCGTCGGCTGCGAGGTGGAACTCGACGGTGACACGGCCTACATCACGACGCCGACGGAGCTCTCCCACCGCGCCGACTCGCCCGCGATGGGCAAGCTGCGGGCTTCGGTGTGTGTGCTCGGTCCGCTGGTCGGCCGGTTGAAGAAGGCCGTCGTCGCCCTGCCGGGCGGCGACGCGATCGGCTCCCGGCCGCTGGACATGCACCAGAACGGCCTGCGCAAGCTCGGTGCCACCAGCACGATCGCGCACGGTTGCGTCGTCGCGGAGGCCGACGGCCTGCACGGCGCTCAGATCTGGCTCGACTTCCCCAGCGTCGGCGCCACCGAGAACATCCTCATGGCCGCCGTGCTCGCCGAGGGCACCACGGTGATCGACAACGCCGCGCGGGAGCCGGAGATCGTCGACATCTGCACGATGCTCACGGAGATGGGCGCCAAGATCGAGGGCGCGGGCACCTCCACCCTGATCGTCGAGGGGGTCGACCAGCTGCATCCCACCGAGCACCGTGTCATCGGTGACCGCATCGTCGGCGCCACGTGGGCGTTCGCGGCGGCGATGACCCGCGGCGACGTGACCGTGACCGGCGTCGACCCGCACCACCTCGAGCTGGTGCTGGAGAAGCTGCGGCTCGCGGGCGCGGAGGTGACCACCTTCGACGGCAAGGGCTTCCGGGTGATGCAGCCCGATCGGCCGCGGTCGGTGGACTTCGTGACGCTTCCGTATCCCGGGTTCGCCACCGATCTGCAGCCGTTCGCGGTCGCGCTGTCCTCGGTGTCCGAGGGCACCTCGATGATCACCGAGAACGTCTACGAGGCGCGGTTCCGGTTCATCGAGGAGATGGTGCGGCTGGGCGCCGACGCCAGGACCGACGGCCACCATGCCGTGGTCCGCGGGGTCGAGAAGCTCTCCAGCGCTCCGGTGTGGGCCTCCGACATCCGCGCCGGTGCGGGTCTGGTGCTCGCCGGGCTGTGCGCCGACGGAGTCACCGAGGTGTGGGACGTCTTCCACATCGACCGCGGCTACCCCCATTTCGTGGAGAACCTCAACCGCCTGGGTGCGCGTATCGACCGTGTCAGCAGCGCGGGCGACGCCGACTGAGCCGAGGGGCGGCCGGGACGGCCCGGGAGAGCCCGGAGCCTCAGCCCTCGGCGGCGAGGGCCGCGCCGAACCCGATGAGCGTCGTGCCGGTGAGGGCGTCGAGCGACCGGCGTACCCGGGGTCGCCTGATCCATTCCCGCACCCGGTTCACGAACAGCAGGAGCAGCACCAGCCACGCCGCGCCCAGCACGGCCACGGTGTAGGCGAGCAGCAGCGCGTCGAACGCCGTGCTGCGCACCGGGTCGAGGAACTGCGGCAGCACCGACAGGTAGAGCGCCAGCACCTTCGGGTTGGTGACGTTGGAGAGGAATCCCTCCCGGAACCGCCGGAACCCGCTGGTGCGGGACCCCGCGGTGTCCATGGCGCCGTAGTCGCCGCGCCAGGCGGCGCGCAGCGCCTGGATACCGAGGTAACAGAGGTAGGCCACGCCCAGCCAGCGAATCGTCGTGAACACCGGCTGCGAGCGGACGATCAGCGCCCCGAGCCCCAGCGCCACGGCCGTGCCCTGAACGACGTTGCCGACCGCGATGCCGGACACCGCGAGCAGACCGCCCCGGAACCCGCCGGCGAACGAGTTCTTCAGCGTTACGAGGGTGTCCGGGCCGGGGGCGAGTACCACGATGATCACGAAGACCAGATAGCTGCTGTAGGCACTCCACGTCACGTCGTCACGGTATTCGAGCGGTTCCGGAGACGGCTCGCGGGTTTCCGCCGTGACGTGGCTCGCTCCACGCTCCGCGCAGGGTCACCCCACGTACCGGGCACTCGTCGGCGGCGGCCTCCACCGACCTGTCCGGCGCAACCTCGCCAAGGGCAGCCGGGCCTGTCGGTGGCCTTCGACCTGCCCACGCAGACGGGCTACGACCCGGACCACCCGCCGGCGGAGTACCGCGCCGCGATCGAGAAGGGCGAGCGGGTGCTCGTCGGCGTGAACCGGGTCGCCGAAACCGAGCCCAGCCCCTTGCAGGCTCAGGGCGCCAAGGCTGTCGAAACGGCCGAGCCGGTGGCGGAGAAGCAGGCCGTGGCGGCGCTCGACCAGTGGCGGCGGGCCCGGGACGGCGAGGCCGTGCGCCCAGCTCTCGACAAGCGTGAGGTGTCCGGCGACCGGGGTCTCCGCGGCGGCGTCGGCAGGCGAGGGGGCGAGGAGATCGCCCGCGTCCGGGCCACGAGCGAGGAGCTGGGGGAGCGGCTGCGTGTCCTGGTCGGCAAGCCCGGCCTCGACGGGCACTCCAACGGCGCCGAGCAGGTGGCCGTGCGGGCCCGCGACGCCGGATTCGAGGTCGGCTACCAGGCATCCGGCTCACGCGTGAGCAGATCGTCGCGACCGCGGTGCAGGAGGGCGTGCACGTGGTGGGGCTGTCCGTACCGTCCGGCTCGCACCTCGAGGTGGTGCCCGAGGTGGTCGACGGCCTGCGGGCGGCCGGCGCGGGCGACGTCCCGGTCGTGGTGGGCGGCATCATCCCCGCCGACGACACCCGGCTGCGGGGCGAGCGCGGGATCGCGAGGGTGTTCACGCCCAAGGACTACGAGCTGACCGGCATCATCGACGGGATCGTGACGCTCGTGCGCGAGGCGCGCGAGCTGGCGTGACCCCGCGACGCAATGTGATCTCGGGCCCGGAGTTGATGTCGTTCTGGTAACAGCCTGTGGGCAAACTTTACCGCCCTTTTGACCTGCTCGACGCTCGCGCCTAGCGTTCGGTGACTATGACCCTGTGCTCGGCACGGGGATTGACGACGAGGTCAATCGAAGGGGTCGGCCATGGCGCACAGTGAATGGACCCGCAGAGAGTTCTTCAGACGTTCCGCGGCCGTCGGAGCGGTGGCACTGGGAGGGCCTGCCGTGCTGGCGGCATGCCAGACCACCGACCAGGGCGGCGACACCCTGCAGACGGCCCGCGAGCAGGGCACCATCCGCATCGGCATCGCCAACGAGCAGCCGTACGGCTTCGCCGACTCCTCCGGCAGGGTCACCGGGGAGGCGCCCGAGGTGGCCAAGGCCGTGTTCCGCAACATGGGCATCAACGACGTCCAGAACAGCGTCGTGACGTTCGACCAGCTCATCCCCGCGCTCAACGCGCGCCGGTACGACGTGGTGTCGGCGGGCATGTTCATCACCCCGGAGCGGTGCAACGCGGCCCTGTTCTCCACCCCCGACTACACGGCGCTCGCGGCGTTGCTCGTGCCGAGGGGCAACCCGCAGCAGGTCAGGAACTTCTCCGACATCGCGAACAAGAACCTCAAGGTCGCCGTGCTGTCGGCCGCTGTCGAGAAGGGCTACGCGGAGTCCGCCGGTGTGCCCGAGGGCAACATCACCACGCTGGACACCCAGGACAGCATGCTGCGCTCGGTCATCGACGGGCGCGTGTACTGCGCGGCACTCACCGACATCTCGCTGAAGTGGCTGGTCAAGCAGAACCCCGGCGCCCCGGTCGAGGTGACGCAGAGCTTCCAGCCCACGCAGGACGGGCAGCCGGTGATCTCGGCGGGCGGGTTCGTGTTCCGCCAGGGTGACGAGTCACTGCGCGACGCCTTCAACGACCAGTTGCGCCGGCTGCACAACAGCGGCGAGTGGCTGCGCATCGCGCAGCCGTTCGGCTTCAGTCAGGCGAATGTGCCGAAGCCCAACGTGACAACGGAACAGCTCTGCAGCGGCTAGCCGGGAGGCGCCGTGTTCGACGACTTCGGACTCATCTTCTCGTCCATCCTCGATGGACTGCCGGTCACGATCGCGGCCACGGTAGGCGGCATCGCGCTCACGGTCGTGCTGTCGTTCATCGCGGGGCTGGCGTTGCTGTCGCCGTCCCGCCTCGTCCGGTTCATCGCACGCGTCTACGTCGAGGGCTTCCGCGGTACGTCCGAAGTGGTCCAGTTGTTCTGGATCTTCTTCGTGCTGCCGGTCCTCGTCGGACTCGAACTGGTCCCGTTGTTCGCAGGCATCCTCGTGCTGGGACTCAACCACGGCGCCTACGGGGCCGAGATCGTCCGCGGCGCGGTGCAGTCGGTCCCGAGGGCGCAGCGGGAGGGCGCGATCGCGCTCAACCTCAGCCCGGCCGTCCGGATGAGACGGGTCATCCTGCCGCAGGCGGTGGTGGAGATGTTGCCGTCGTTCAACAACCTCTTCATCCAGTTGCTGAAGAGCACGGCGCTGCTGTACTTCATCTCCGCCGGTGAGATCACCGAACGCGGCGAGTTGCTGCGCCCGGCGCTGCCGATGGGCCAGCTGACGGTCATCTACGGCGTCGAACTGCTGTTCTACCTGCTGCTGGCCATCCTCATCACCATCGGCATGCGGACGCTCGAGCGCATCGGCTCCCGCAAGCTCGGCAGGACGCCGAAGCCTCGCCCGAAGATCCTCTCGGCAGGGGGCACGTGATGGGCTGGGACTGGGAGTATGCCGTCGAGAGCCTGCCGCTGCTCGCGGAAGGCATGCTGGTCACGCTCGAGTTGACCGCACTCGGAGCGTTGCTGGCCTACCTGCTCGGGCTGGTGCTCGCGGTGTTCCGGCAGGTGCGCGTGCCGGTGCTCAGCCAGCTCGTGTACCTGTTCATCGAGGTGGTGCGCAGCACGCCGCTGCTGATCCAGGTGTTCGCGTTCTACTACCTCGTGCAGCCCGCGCTCGGTCTGACGCTGTCGCCGTTCCTCACCGGTGTGCTGGCCCTCGGCGTGCACTACGCCACCTACACCTCCGAGGTGTACCGCGCCGGCATCGAGGCGATCCCCAAAGGACAGTGGGAGGCGGCCACGGCGCTCAGCATCCCGCGGGGTCGCGTGTGGACCGGCATCATCCTGCCGCAGGCGGTGCCCCGCGTGCTGCCCGCGCTGGGCAACTACACGATCTCGATGTTCAAGGAGACCCCGCTGCTCCTGGCGATCGGCGTCGTCGACGTGCTCAACAGCGCCAAGGAAGCCGGCGCCGAGACGTTCCGCGTCATCGAACCGTACACACTGGCCGGCGTGTTCTTCCTCCTGGTGAGCTACCCGGCCTCCATCCTCGTCAGAAAGCTGGAACGTCGTGTCGGAACCGTATAAGGAACCCTCGTCCGATGTGATCATCCGGTTCGACCGGGTGGTGAAGAAGTTCGGTGACCACGTGGTGCTGCGGGAGCTGGACTTCACCGTGAAACCGGGTGAGTTCGTCACGCTGATCGGGCCGAGCGGCTCGGGTAAGACGACCATCCTGCGGCTGCTCATGACCCTCGAGCGGGTCAACGAGGGCACGATCGAGGTCTGTGGCGAGTACCTCAGCCACATGGAGCGCGGCGGCAAGCTCGTGCCCGCCGACGAGAAGCATCTGCGCCGCATGCGCAAGCGCATCGGGATGGTGTTCCAGCAGTTCAACCTCTTCCCGAACATGAGCGTCCTGCAGAACATCACCGAGGCCCCGATCCGCGCGCTCGGCATGTCCAAAGCGGAGGCCGGTGAGCGGGCACGGGACCTGCTCGACAAGGTGGGGCTGGGCGACAAGGTGGACGCGCATCCGATGCAGCTCTCGGGCGGGCAGCAGCAGCGGGTCGCCATCGCCCGCGCACTGGCGATGGAGCCCGACGTCATGCTGCTCGACGAGGTCACGTCCGCACTCGACCCGGAGCTCGTCGCCGGTGTCCTCAAAGTCCTCAGGGACATCGCGGAGAAGACCGATATCACATGTCTGTGTGTCACGCACGAGATGCAGTTCGCCAAGGACGTCTCCGATCGCGTCATGATGTTCGACCAGGGCCAGGTCATCGAGGACGCGCCACCGGAGAAGCTCTTCACCTCGCCCGAACACGAACGCACCCGCGAGTTCCTGCACGCCGTGATCGACCGCGCGGTCTGAAGGCGGTCACCGACGGTGGCTGTCTGAACCACCGGGGGCCCGCCGCGCCGAGTGGCGGGCCCCGACTCATGGATTTAACCTGTGTGTCCGGGCTGTTGTCTTCGCACGTCAACGCGCCTGTCGCGGCCGACCGAATCGTGTGAAGGAGGACGGAGAATTTCTCCTTTGATTGCGCACAAACGGGTGACTTGCTTAGGGTGAGCGCAATCGAGTCCGCGCTGATGTTGGAGCGGCGGACGCCGATGTCCACGACAGGAGCTATGAGTACGTGAATAACTCCAGGCTGAGCAGACGTGGTTTTCTGCGCGGCGCCTCAGGGGCGACCCTCGGCCTCGCGATCGGCGGCGGCGCACTGGTCAGTGGTTGTACCTCGATCAACGTGGCAGCCGGCAGCGAAGGCGGTGACCTGCTGCAGAGGCTTCGCGACTCCGGCACGGTGCGCATGGGCTTCGCCAACGAGCGCCCGTTCGGGTTCATCAACTCCGCGGGTGACCTGACCGGTGAGGCGCCCGAGGTCGGCAAGGAGGTGTTCCGCAGGCTCGGTGTCGACTCCTTCGAGCCGAAGCTGGCGGACTTCAGCTCGCTGATCCCCGGGTTGAAGGCGGGCCTGTTCGACGTGATCGCCGCCGGGATGTACATCACGCCCGACCGCTGCGCCGAGATCGAGTTCACCAACCCGGACTACAACGCGCCCGCCGCGCTGTTGTTGCCGAAGGGCAATCCGAAGGGTCTGTCCGATCTGGACAGTATCGTGCGGAAGCGCGCCCGCATCGGTGTGCTGACCGGTTCGGTCGAGGAGGGCTACGCCGCGGACTCGGGCATTCCCCGCTCGCGGGTGGTCGTCTTCCCGGACCAGTCCTCCGGTATCGACGGTGTCCTGGCCGGCCGCGCGGACTGCCTGATGCTGACCCGCCTCTCGCTCACGTCGGCACTGCAGCAGCGGCCCGGCGCGCAGCTGGAGATCGGCCCGTCGTTCATCCCGGTCGTCAAGGGCGAAAAGCAGTTCGGCGCGGGAGGTTTCGGCTTCCGCAAGGGAGAGACCAACATCGTCCGGGCATTCAACCGCGAACTGACGATCATGCAGGAGCGGGGCGAGATCTTGAAGCTGACCAAGCCGTTCGGCTTCTCGCAGGACGAGATGACGCGGCTCACGGCGGCGGATCTCTGCGCCGGAACAGCGTCCTAAGGGGGCCACTCATGTCAAGCGGGCTGATGGCCTATGTCTGGGAGGGTCTCGGCGTGACCCTCATGCTCACCGTGTTCGGTGCGCTGCTCGGGCTCGTCTTCGCGTTCATCGCGGGCCTGGCGCGCTCGAGCGACCGGAAGATCGTGCGTGGTGCCGCGATGGTCTACACCGAGCTCTTCCGCGGGTTCCCGTCGCTGGTGCTGCTGTTCGCGCTGATCTTCATCGTGCCGCAGTTCGGCTACCAGCTGAACACGCTGTTCGCCGGAGTTCTCGCGCTGGCGCTCAACATCGGTGCCTACGCGGCCGAGGTCGTGCGCGGGGCGGTGAAGTCGGTTCCGCCGGGCCAGATCGAGGCGGCGGTCGCGCTCAACTTCACGCCGATGCAGCGCCTGCGCAAGGTGATTCTGCCGCAGGCGATCGTCGCGATGATCCCACCGTTCTCCAACAACCTGATCGAGCTGCTCAAGGCGACCTCGCTGGTGTCGCTGGTCTACATCTCCGACCTGACCTTCGCGGCTCAGCTGATCCGCGCGTCGACCGGCGAGACGACGCTCGTCTTCCTCGGCCTGCTCGTGGGATACGGGCTCATCGCACTGGTGCTGACCACGATCATGAGGTTGCTGGAGCGAGTGGCCGCCCGCTCGCTGGGCCGGACCGTCCCGAAGGGACTGTTCGCGGGTAAGCAGGAGGTGGCCGCGTGAACGCGTTCGAATGGAGCCAGGTGTGGGACGCGATGCCCACGATGCTCGACGGTCTGCTCGTCGCGCTGCAGGCGACCGTCATCGGCTACGTCATCGCGTTGATCCTCGGCCTGGTCTTCGCCATCCTGCGGCGCAGCCACAACCGCTGGGTGAGCATGCCGGTCGGGTTCCTGGTCGAGTTCATCCGGTCGACGCCGCTGCTGGTGCAGCTGTTCTTCTTCTTCTACGTGCTGCCGCTGATCGGCATCAGCGTGTCACCGCTGGCGACGGGCGCGTTCGCGCTCGGCCTGCACTACGCGACCTACACCTCCGAGGTGTACCGCTCGGGCATCGACGGTGTCCCGGCCGGGCAGTGGGAGGCCGCGACGGCGCTCAACCTGTCGACGCGGCGCACGTGGACGAATGTGATTCTGCCGCAGGCGATTCCCAGGGTCGTTCCTGCGCTGGCCAACTACGTGATCGCGATGTTCAAGGACACGCCTCAGCTGCTGGCGATCACGGTGGTCGAGATGCTCGGTGCGGCGGTCGCACTGGGTTCGGAGACCTTCCGGTACTCCGAGCCGGTCGCCGCGGCCGGGCTCGTGTACCTGGTCGTGGCTCTGGTGATGGCCTGGCTGGCGCGGCTCGTCGAGCGCCGGTTCGGGCAGGTTCGGGTTTAGGAGAGGAACTTCGGTGAGCAACGGTGACTTCATCACGTTCGATGGCGTGCACAAGGCCTTCGGCAAAAACGTGGTGCTCGACGACCTCTCGTTCTCGGTCGCGTCGGGTGAGCGCGTCACCCTGATCGGGCCGAGTGGCTCGGGCAAGACGACGATCCTGCGGATGCTGATGACGCTGACGCGGCCCGACCGCGGCACGATCGGTGTCGACGGCGACTACCTCTACCACGAGAAGCGTGGCGACGAGCTGGTGCCGGCGAGCGAGGCGCACATCCGCAAGGTGCGCAGCCGGATCACGATGGTGTTCCAGCACTTCAACCTGTTCCCCAACATGAAGGTGCTCCGCAACGTCACGGAGGCGCCGATCCACGTCCTCGGCAAGTCGAAGGACGAGGCGGAGGCCCGGGGCAAGGAGCTGCTGGAGATGGTGGGGCTGGGCGACAAGCTGAACGCCCACCCGTCGCAGCTCTCTGGCGGGCAGCAGCAGCGGGTCGCGATCGCGCGAGCGCTCGCGGTCGACCCGGACGTGCTGCTGCTCGACGAGGTGACCTCCGCGCTCGACCCGGAGATCGCCGCGGAGGTCCTCGACGTCCTGCGGGACATCGCCAAGAGCACCGACACGACGATGCTGCTCGTCACGCACGCGATGAAGTTCGCGCGGGACGTCTCGCACCGGGTGCTGATGTTCAACGAGGGCAGGATCATCGAGGACGCCCCGCCCGAGAAGCTGTTCAACGAGCCCGAGCACGAGCGCACGCAGGCGTTCCTCCGGTCGGTCATCGACGAAACCTGACGCACCGCGTTACCGTCGGTGCATGGGTGAGTTCCAGCACATCCTCGTCAAGCGCGAGGGCGAGACGGTCACGATCACGATGAACCGGGGGAGCCGGCGCAACTCCCTGTCCGAGGACCACCTGCGCGAGCTGCTGGCCGCGTTCCGGCAGGCAGGCGAGTCCGATGCGACCGGCATCGTGCTGGCCGGAGCCGGTCCGGTGTTCTCCGCCGGGCACGACTTCGGTGACGTGGCCTCGCGCGACCTCATGGGTGTGCGGGAACTGCTGCGCCTCTGCACCGACCTCATGCGCACCATCCAGTCGGTGCCGCAGGTCGTGATCGCGCGCGTGCACGGCCTGGCCACCGCCGCGGGCTGTCAGCTCGTGGCCTCGTGCGATCTGGCGGTGGCCGCCGAGTCGGCCGGGTTCGCGTTGCCCGGCGGCAAGGGCGGCTGGTTCTGCCACACTCCCGCGGTGCCCGTGGCGCGGTCGGTCGGGCGCAAGCGCCTGATGGAGCTCGCGCTGACCGGGGACCCGATCGACGCGGCGACCGCGCTCGACTGGGGTCTGGTCAACCGAGTGGTGCCCGACGCCGACCTGGACGAGGCGGTCGCCGAGCTGCTCGGCCGGGCCACCCGCGGCAGCCGGGCGGCCAAGGCCCTGGGCAAGCAGACGCTCTACGCCCAGCTGGACCGGCCGGAGGACGACGCCTACGCGATCGCCATCGAGGTCATGGCCTCGGCGTCGCAGTTGCCCGGGGCCCGGGAGGGCATGGCGAGCTTCCTGGAGAAGCGCAAGCCGGTCTGGCCGGACTGAGCTTTGCTCACCCGCGTTCGTGCAGCTGGAGCAGCGTGTAGGCGGCGAGGGACTGGGCGTCGGTGATCTCGCCGGCGCGCACCATCTTCTCGAACTCGGCCCGGGAGAACCACGCCGTGCGCATGTCCTGTTCCTCGTGCTCCCGGTCCGGCACGCCTGCCCTGAGGTCGGTCGCCAGATAGGCGGTGCCGCGCTGGCTGGACATGCCCGCGGCCACGTCCAGCACGCCCAGGGCCACGAGCGAGCCCGCCTCCAGTCCGGTCTCCTCGCGCAGCTCCCGTGCGGCGAGCTCGGCCGGGTCGGCGTCGGAGAGCTCGGGCGCCGTTCCCTGCGGGAACTCCCAGCGGCGCAGCCCGAGCGGATATCGGTATTGCTCCACCAGGTGCAGCCGGTCGCCGTCCAGCGGGATCACGAGCGCGTAGTGCGGCTTGTCGACGACGCCGTAGATACCCTCGCTGCCGTCCGGCCTGCGGATGCCGTCCTCCCGGACGCTCATCCAGTTGTTCCGGTACACCTCGCGGGTCGACACGCGCTCGATGGGGTCCACACACCCAGTGTGCCAAGTCCCCTAATCTCTGGCGCGTGCGCTTGGTAATCGCCCGCTGCCAGGTCGACTATGCCGGCCGGCTCACCGCCCACCTGCCCATGGCCACGAGGCTGCTGCTGGTCAAGTCGGACGGCTCCGTGTCCGTGCACTCGGACGACCGGGCCTACAAGCCGTTGAACTGGATGAGCCCGCCGTGCTGGCTCATCGAGGACGGCAACCTGTGGATCGTCGAGAACAAGGCGGGCGAGAAGCTGGTGATCACCATCGAGCAGGTGATCGACGAGATCGAGCACGACCTCGGTGCCGAGCCCGGCCTGCAGAAGGACGGCGTGGAGGCACACCTGCAGGAGCTGCTCGCCGAGCACATCACGACGCTCGGCGACGGCTACACGCTGGTGCGGCGCGAATACCCGACCGCGATCGGCCCGGTCGACATCCTCGCGCGCGACGCGGACGGCTCGGCCGTGGCGGTGGAGATCAAGCGCCGCGGCGAGATCGACGGCGTCGAGCAGCTCAGCCGCTACCTCGAACTGCTCAACCGTGACCCGCTCCTGGCTCCGGTGCAGGGTGTGTTCGCCGCGCAGCAGATCAAGCCGCAGGCACGCACGCTCGCCGAGGACCGGGGAATCCGGTGCGTGACGCTGGACTACGACGCCCTGCGCGGCATCGAGACCGGCGACCTGCGCCTGTTCTGAGGACCCTCGCCGCTCCCGTGGGCCGGGTGGCTCACTGATGTCCGGGCCCTGACACCCGCCCGTTCCGGCCGTGGTCGCGGGGACGCGGTCCCCGCGGGTTTCCCGACGTTTCCCGATTCCGATGCCGGGGTAAAGCGCCGTCGGCCCGTGGGCGCAATCGGCACAGGATTTGCGATGTGGCATTCATCCCGGTGCGATCGTGCGGTAATGTGCGCTCGCAGGTTGATCCGTGATGAGTGTTGTTGACTGGTGTTGATTCCGGAGGTGGGCCGGTGAGCGTCCTTGCCCAGGATCTACGGCTTGATGCGAACGCGATCGACTACGTGTTGCTCGCGTTCTACTTCGTGCTTGTCCTCGGAATCGGATACCTGGCACGCAGGCAGGTCTCCACGAGTCTGGACTTCTTCCTCTCCGGACGCTCGCTGCCCGCGTGGGTGACCGGCCTGGCGTTCATCTCCGCCAACCTCGGCGCGATCGAGGTCATGGGCATGTCGGCCAACGGCGCCCAGTACGGCATGCCGACCGCGCACTACTTCTGGATCGGCGCCATCCCCGCGATGCTCTTCCTCGGCATCGTGATGATGCCGTTCTATTACGGCTCCAAGGTGCGCAGCGTCCCGGAGTTCATGCTGCGCCGCTTCGGCAAACCCGCCCACCTCGTCAACGGCATCAGCTTCGCGCTGGCCCAGATCCTCATCGCGGGGGCGAACCTCTTCCTGCTCGCGAGCGTGGTCAACCTGCTGCTGGGCTGGCCGATCTGGGTGTCGGTGATCCTCGCGGCCGTGATCGTGCTCGCCTACACCGCGCTCGGAGGTCTGTCGGCCGCCATCTACAACGAGGTGCTGCAGTTCTTCGTCATCGTGGCCGCGCTGCTGCCGCTGACGATCGTCGGTCTGTACAAGGTCGGTGGCTGGGAGGGCCTCGTCGACAAGGTGACCGCGGGACCGGGCGGCGCCGAGCAGCTCAACTCCTGGCCCGGCAACCAGCTCACAGGTTTCGGTGACAACTTCCTGTCCGTCCTCGGTCTGGTGTTCGGCCTCGGGTTCGTGCTCTCGTTCGGCTACTGGACGACGAACTTCGTCGAGGTGCAGCGCGCGATGGCCTCGAAGAGCATGTCCGCGGCCCAGCGCACGCCCATCATCGGCGCCTTCCCGAAGCTGCTGATGCCGTTCATCGTCATCGTCCCGGGCATGATCGCCGGCGTGAGCGTCGCCGAGCTCGCCGGGGAGAACAAGGCCGCGCTCATGAACGGCGAGGCCGCGCCCAGCGGTGCCACCTTCAACAACGCGCTCCTGCTCCTGATGCGCGACCTGCTGCCCAACGGCATGCTCGGCATCGCGATCGCCGGTCTGCTGGCGTCGTTCATGGCCGGCATGGCGGCGAACCTGAGCTCGTTCAACACGGTGTTCACCTACGACATCTGGCAGGCCTACATCAAGAAGGACCGGTCGGACGCGTACTACCTGCGCACCGGGCGCGTGGTGACGGCGGCGGCGACGATCCTCGCCATCGGCACGGCGTTCATCGCCTCCACCTACAGCAACCTGATGGACTACCTGCAGCAGCTGTTCTCGTTCTTCAACGCGCCGCTGTTCGCGACGTTCATCCTCGGCATGTTCTGGAAGCGCATGACGCCCACGGCAGGCTGGCTCGGCCTGGTCACCGGTACGGCGTCGGCGGTGGCCGTGTTCCTGCTCGCCGAGACCGGGGTCTGGGACCTGCCCGGCCAGGGGGCGTCGTTCGTGGGTGCCGGTGCGGCGTTCGTGGTCGACGTCGTGGTGAGTGTGGCCGTGACGATGGTGACGCGGCCGAAGCCGGAGGCCCAGCTCGTCGGGCTCGTCTACTCCCTGACGCCGCGGGAGACGCTGAGCCGGTCGACCACGGGCGAGGACGCGGGCTGGTATCGCAACCCCGGCCTGCTCGCGGGCATTGTCCTGGTCATCACGATCGTGCTGAACATCATCTTCTAGGAGGCGTGGACCATGGCGAACCAGACGCGCTCGCGCAGCGCCGGAGTGTTCGACGTCCGGCTGGTCATCGCTCTGCTGATCGGTGTGTACGGACTGGTCCTGACCATCATGGGCGTGGGCTTCACCACCGATCAGGACATCGCCAAGGCGGCGGGCCTGAACATCAACCTGTGGGCGGGCATCGGCATGCTCGTCTTCGCCGCGGCGTTCGTGCTGTGGGTGCGGCTGCGGCCGATCCGGGTGCCCACCGAGGCCGACCAGCAGGACCAGGGCGAGAGCTGAAACGCAGGTTCGGTGCATGCGCCGGAGATCGCCCGGCTAACGTGCACCCGTGGGGAAAATCGTCGGTCGCCGGTCCGGGGTCCTGCTCGGCATCGTCCTGCTCGGGCTGCTGAGCGGCTGCGCCGGTGAGGATCTGGCCAAGGCCAACTTCCAGCGCACCACGGTCTCCGCGGAGCCGGGCACCGGCCAGGGCGAGGTGCCGGAGGGGCCGATCACCGACCCGGCAGTCAGCCAGTCGGCCCTGCGGACCGTGGACCCGTGCGGGCTGCTCACCGACCGGATCGTCGGCGATCTCGGTTCGCTCGCCGACGAACCGTACCGGTCCGACTGGGGCTCCTGCCGGGTCGAGCTGCGGGACGCCGGGGACAAGACGGTCGACGTCGGGCTCGAGCTCGGCGAGACGGTGATCGCCGAGCCGACCGGCGGCATCGAGGGCCTGCCACTGGTGGAGAGCACGCTCGACGACGGCACCTGTTTCGTCACGGCCGTCACCGGCTACGAGCCCACGGTCGGCGTCACCGCGCAGGTCGAGTATCCCGGTGGCAACGCGTGCGATGCCGGCTACACGCTGGTGGGCAACGTGATCCGGGAACTGCGGGCCGACCCCCCGCGGTACGAGACGGTGCCGGGCAGCCTCGTCGACGTCGACCCGTGCACCGTCGTGTCCCGCGACGCGCTCGCCGAGGCGTTCGGCCCCGATGTGGTGCACCGGCCCTCGGGACTGCACCACTGCGACTTCACGCAGTCGGGCGATCCGGCGGCGTCGGTGCGGCTCTACGAGGGCGTGCTGCCGGAGGAGGGCGACAACGTCACGCGGGTCGACCTCGGAAACGGTGTGAGCGCGGTGCAGGAGAGGATCACGGACGCCGCCGACTGCGACGTGGTGTGGATGCACCGGCCGGGCGAGGACGGCATGGGCGAGGTCGTCGGCGTCAACTACCGGGACTATTCCGACGACGCCACCGCCGACGGCGCGTGTGCCGCCGCGGTCACCCTCGCGAAGGGCATCCTGGGCAGACTGCCGTCGCCGTGACCACCGGCGGGGCGTGGCCACCGGAGGGGAAAGCGGGGCGCGGCATGGCGCGAAGACCCCCCGGATGGCTAGCGTGGAAATCTGCTACCCGCACATGGTTGTGGCTGGAGGTGCGCCGTGAAAAAGATAATCAACGATCCGGCGACAGTGGTTGCCGAATCGCTTCGAGGACTCGCCGCCGCGCATGCGGATCTGGTCCGAGTCGGCTACGACCCCGACCACATCGTGCGCGCCGACGCGCCGGTCTCCGGGAAGGTCGCGGTGATCTCCGGCGGGGGCTCGGGACACGAGCCGCTGCACGGCGGCTTCGTCGGGCCGGGCATGCTGCACGCGGCCGTGCCGGGTGCGGTGTTCACGTCGCCGACGCCGGATGCGGTGCAGGCGGCCATCTCGGCGACGACCGGTGACGCGGGCGCGCTGCTGATCGTGAAGAACTACACCGGCGACGTGCTCAACTTCGAGACCGCCGCCGAACTGGCCTCCGCCGAGAACCTGGACGTGCGCAGTGTCGTCATCGACGACGACGTCGCCGTGGCCGACTCGACGTTCACCGCGGGCAGGCGTGGGGTGGGCGGCACGGTGCTGCTCGAGAAGCTCGCCGGTGCCGCCGCCGAGCGGGGCGACAAGCTCGACGCCGTGGAAGCGCTGGCGCGCAAGGTGATCGGCCAGGTCCGCTCGATCGGCGTGGCGTTGACGGCACCCACCGTGCCGCACGTCGGCGAGCCGAGCTTCGACCTCGGTCCCGACGAGATCGAGTTCGGCATCGGCATCCACGGCGAGCCGGGCCGCGAGCGCATCGGCGCCGAGCCCGCCGACGCGCTGGTGGAGCGGATGATCAACGCGGTGGTGGAGGACCTGCCGTACGGCGAGGGCGACGAGGTGTTGCTGTTCACCAACTCGATGGGCGCCACCCCGCTGATCGAGCTGTACCTGGCACACGGAATCGCCGAACGGTTGCTTGCCGATCGCGGAATCCGGGTAACCCGCCGACTGGTCGGTCCGTACATCACGAGCTTGGAGATGCAGGGGATCAGTGTGACATTGTTGCGTTTGGACGACGAGCTCACCGAGCTCTGGGACGCCCCGGTGAACACGCCCGCGCTGCGGTGGGGCGTCTGATGGGCTGCGGTGCTGCCGACGTCGCCGCCGTGCTGCGAGCAGGCGCGGAGACCATCGCCAAACACAAGGTGGAGCTCACCGAGCTCGACCGGCCGATCGGCGACGGTGACCACGGCGAGAACATGAACCGCGGCTTCACCGCCGTACTGTCCACTCTGGATACGGCGGTGCCGGAGACGCCCGGTGGCGTGCTGAAGATCGCGGCGACCACGCTCATCTCCAAAGTAGGCGGTGCCGCCGGGCCGCTGTACGGCACGGCGTTCCTGCGGGCCGCCACCACGCTCGGCGACAAGTCCGAACTGGACGCGGCGTCGGTGGTGGCCGCGCTGCAGGCGGCCCTCGCCGGGGTGGTCGCCCGGGGCAAGGCGGATGTGGGCGACGCGACGATGGTCGACGCTCTCACGCCGGCCGTGGCTGCGGCGGAGAGCTCGGAGAACAACGGCATCGCCGCGGTACTCGCCGCGGCTGCCGACGCCGCCGACCAGGGCGCGGAGTCCACTGTGCCCCTGGTCGCCCGCAAGGGCCGGGCCTCCTACCTGGGTGAGCGCAGCGTGGGTCACCTGGACCCGGGCGCGCGCTCGACGGCGCTGCTGCTCCGCGCGTTCGCCGAGGCGGTGCGATGAGGGTCGGTCTGGTCGTCGTGTCCCACAGCGGCAAGCTCGCGGAGGGGGTGGCCGAGGTCGCCACGCAGATGGCTCCCGACGTGACCGTGAAGGCGGCGGGCGGTCTGCCGGACGGCGGTATCGGCACGGACTTCGAGTCGGTGCTCACCGCCGTGCAGGAGGCCGACGCCGGGTCCGGAGTCGTGCTGCTCTACGACCTCGGCAGCGCGCAGATGACGGCCGAGCTGGCCGTCGAGGCGCTGGGCGATCCCGGGTCGGCGGTGGTGGTCGACGCCCCGCTGGTGGAGGGCGCGATCGCGGCCGCGGTGGCGGCACAGGGCGGCGCCGACCGCGCGGCCGTGGCCGAGGCCGCCTCGTCGGCGGGCGGCCGTGCCGAGCCGGCGGCAGCCGAGGCCGGGCAGGAACCCTCCGACGGCGCGACCCAGCGCACCGAGCTGACGCTCGCCAACGAGGTCGGTCTGCACGCCCGTCCCGCGGCCTTGCTCGTGCGCAGCATCGCGGGCCTGGACGCCGACGTGCGGATCAAGCGCGGTGACGACGAGGCCGACGGGCACAGCGTCCTCGCGCTCATGTCGCTGTCGGCCCGCAAGGGCGACACGATCGAGGTCACGGCCACCGGCGGCCAGGCGGGCGAGGCCATCCGGCGCATCCAGGCACTCGCGGAGCGCAACTTCGACGAGTGACCGCGCGCCGGGTGAGCTGCCCGCGGGTCAGGCATCCGGCCGGCAACACGAGCCTGCGGTCGGTGCCGGCTGTTCCTAGCCGCAGCCGCAGGCGCCGCCGCAGCAGCCGCCGACGGGTGCCGGGGCGCTCGCCGAACCCGTGAGCGCCACGGTGGTGAGCAGCTTGACGGTGTCGTCGTGGCCCTCGGGGCAGCTGGCGGGCTCGCTCGACTCGCTCATCGGCCGGTTGAGTTCGAACGTCGTGGTGCATTCCCGGCAGCGGTAGGCGTAGGTCGGCATGCCGATGATTATCGCCCGGCGGCGCACGGAGTGGGAAGCTGTCGGCGTGGCCTCTCCGCTGATCGACACCGGCACGCCGCACCTGAGCGAGGTCGTGCCGTCGCTGCTCGCGGCCCTCGGCGTGCCCGGCTGTAGTCGCACGCTCGACGTCCCGGAGGTGTCCCGGGCGTGCGTGCTGCTGATCGACGGGCTCGGCTGGGACCTGCTCGCCGAGCACGCCGCCGACGCCCCCGTGCTCCACGGACTGCGCCGCACCCCGCTCCGCGTCGGCTACCCCGCCACGACGGCGGCCGGCCTGGCGGCCATCGGCACGGGCGTGCCCGTGGGGGAGCACGGCATGGCCGGCTACACCTTCGAGGTGCCGGGTGTGGGGGTGGTCAACGCGCTGCGCTGGCGGCACCACCCGGGCGGTCCCGACCTGGGCGACGAGCTGCCCGCCGAGCGGGTGCAGCCGATGCGGACGACGTTCGAGCGCGCGGCGGCGGCCGGGGTCGCCACGAGCGTGGTGTCGGCGGCGCAGTTCGCGGGCTCGGCGCTCACGCGCGCCGTGTTGCGCGGCGGCGGTTACGTCGGTGTGCACGCGCTCGGCGACCTCGCGGCGAGCGCGCTCGCGGCGCTGCGGCCGCCCAAGGCGTTCTGCTACGCCTACCACAGCGAACTCGACCTGCTCGGGCACGTGTACGGACCGGGGTCGCCCGCGTGGCGCATGCAACTGCGGCAGGTGGACCGGCTCGTCGAGTCGATCGTGGACGGCCTGCCGCCCGGGGCCGTGCTGGCCGTCGTCGCCGACCACGGCATGGTGCGCGTGGACGACACGGTCGTGGACGTGGACACCGTGCCGGCGCTGCGGGCCGGGGTTCGGGCGCTGGGCGGCGAGGTGCGGGCACGGCACGTCTACACCGAGTCCGGCGCGGCCGGCGACGTGCTGGCGGCCTGGCGAGAGGTCCTCGGCGAGCACGCGTGGGTGGCCGCGCGTGAGGAGGCCATCGCGCAGGGTTGGTTCGGCCCCCGGGTCGCCGACCACGTGCGGCCGCGCATCGGGGACGTCGTCGCGGCCGCGCGGGACAGCTTCGGCATGGTGCGCCGGGAGGCGGAGCCGACGGAGTCGTCGCTGATCGGCCAGCACGGCTCGTTCACCAGCGCCGAGCAGCGGGTGCCGTTCGCCGTCGCCTACGGCTGACCTCCCGCCGGTCGATACCGTGGACGGCATGCCCCGCCGTCACCACAACCGCCGCCGGCAGAGCGGCCGCCCCTCCCTCGGCACGTTCACCGGCTGGGCGCAGGCGGAGTCGGCGGACGACGGCGACTGGCTCGTGCGCACGGTTCCCGGGGCCCAGGCGACGAAGGTCTACCGCTGTCCCGGCTGCGACCACGAGATCCGGCCCGGGGTCCCGCACGTCGTGGCGTGGCCCGCCGACGAGACCGGCTCGGTGGCCGACCGCAGGCACTGGCACAGCGGCTGCTGGCAGGCCAGGCGGCGGCGCAGGCCGACGCGCCGCCGTTGAACGGCACCGAAGCCCACTCCCCGCCCTGCACAGGGGCGGCTGAGCGGGGCGTAACCCTCGACGCGGTCACCCGCACCGAGGTGACGGGTACCCGACGCTGATCGTCGTCGTGCGGGTCAACGCGGGCGGTTGCGGAAGAAGCGCGCCGGTGCGCCGTCGTAGTCGGCCTGCCGGTACTCCACGAAGCCCAGCTTCTCCGCCACCCGGCACGCGGGCTCGTTGTCGACGTTGGTGACGATCACCACCGGCCGTTCCGGGATCGCCCGCTCGGCCCAGGCGAGGACGGCCTTCGCCATCTCCGGCGCGTAGCCCTTGCCCCACACCTCGGGCCGGAACCGGTAGTACAGGTTCAGCACCGGCTCGTCCTCGAGGTCCTTGAACTGCACGCCGCCGAGCCCGACGATCCGGCCGGTCTCCACCTCGACGACGGCCAGGTAGCCGAACCGGTGCTCCACCCAGTGCCGCTGCCACAGGACGAACTGCATCCGCACCCGCGCGGTCGACTCGGGTGGGGGATCGTAGGGGTGGGTCCGCGGGTCGGTCTGGATCTCGACGACCGCGGGCAGGTCTTCCACACCCAGCCGGCGCAGCAGCAGCCGTTCGGTCCGGAGGTCGGGCAGAGCGGGAGCCACGGCCTGACCGTAGCCGCCGGGTCGGACAGAATCGACCCATGGCTGATCTCCCACTCGTGCTGTTGCACGCCTACCCCGTCGACGCGCGGATGTGGAACGCCGTGCGGGAACCGCTGGCCGCGCGCACCCGGCTCATCACGCCCGACCAGCGCGGACTCGGCAGGACGCCGCTGCCGGAGACGGACCGGGAACCGAGCCTCGACGACGCCGCCCGTGACGTCCTCGCCCTGCTCGACCGGCTGGAACTGGACCGGGTGGTGCTGGGCGGCTGCTCGATGGGCGGCTACGTGACGCTGGCCGTGCTCCGGGCGGCGCCCGAGCGGATCGCCGGGCTCGTGCTCGTCGACACCAAGGCAGGCGCGGACACCGACGAGGCGAGGGCGAACCGGCTCACGGCGGCCGAGCGTGCCGAGTCCGAGGGCATCACCGGCTGGCTCGCCGACGCGATGGTGCCGAACCTGCTGTCGGAGCAGACCCGCCAGGCCCGGCCCGAGGTCGTGGCCACGGTCCGGGAGCTGATCGAGGCGCAGGCGCCGGCGGGCGTGGCGTGGGCGCAACGAGCCATGGCGGCGCGCCCGGACTCCACCGAGGCGCTCCGGCAGGCCGGGGTGCCGGCACTGGTGATCGTGGGCGAGCAGGACACCGTCACCCCGCCGGACGAGGCCCGTGCGATGGCCGACGCTCTGCCCGACGCGCGGCTGGAGGTGCTGCCCGGAGCCGGTCACCTGACACCGCTGGAGGCCCCGGACGCGGTCGCGAAGGCGATCCTGGACTGGTACCCGAGCTGAACCGGGCACCGCGTCAGCGCAGGTAACCGGCCAGCGCCGCGCGGGCCTCGCCGAGCCGGGCAGGTGTGCGGCGGGCGATCACGAACCGCCAGCACACCCCGAACAGCGCACGCAGGGCGACGAACGGGGCCAGCGCGCCGGCGTCCGGCGCCCCCGGGTAGGCGGCGACGGCGGCGGCGCCGTCGAGGCGGTCGGTCCGGCTCAGCACGGCGAGGTCCCAGGCGAGCGGTCCGCGCCAGGTGTCCTCGAAGTCGATCCAGCGCCAGCCGTCCGCGGTGGCGAGCAGGTTGCCGGGATGCGCGTCGCCGTGCAACACCTGCCGCGGACCCGGCGCGGCCGCGATCTCGGCGGCGATCCGGTCGGCGTCGGCCCGCAGCCGGGGCGCGGCGTCACCGAGATCACGCGTGACGAGATCGAGCAGCCGGTACAACTCGGCCACCGGACCGTCCCCGGGCAACGGGCCGGGGTAGTCCCGCGCGGCCTCGTGGATCTCCGCCAGCGACCGGGCCACCTCCCCGGGAGCGGGTATCGCGGCGGGATCGTGACGGACATAACGCCAGAAGGTCACCGGAAGGCCCGCGACCAGGTGCGGGCCCGCGGGCGGGTCCTCGGTGGGCGCAACGACGGGTGCGCCACGGCGAGCGAGAAACGAGGCGAGGCTCACGTCCCGGGCCAGCCAGTCGGCGGCATCCGGCCTGGCCAGCGCTGTGGTGGCGGGCACCCTGGCGACCACGTTCCCCAGTCTCACCAGCACATTCGACCGGTCGGCGAGCACGTCCGGGGCGTCGGCGGGGACCCCGTACCGGCGCGCCGCGCCGACCGCCGCGGCGACGGCGAGGGCGGTGCGGCGGTCCGGCATGACGCGATCATCCCAGCCGGTGCGCAAGGCCGGAAACGGCGACGGCTACGATCTGTCGTAGCCAACGTGGGTCCCCGCCCGTGGCGCAGCAAGGATCGCGGGGTTTTCGAGTGCAGGAGGCAGGAGTGACGGCCGTAGCCCCCAAGCCGATCGCGACGCGTCCCTACCCGGCGCAGAAATCGGCGAAGGGTTCGTACCTGCTGCGGTTGTTCCGCACGACGGACCACAAGCAGATCGGCATCATGTACCTGGTCACGTCGTTCGCCTTCTTCATGGTCGGCGGGGCGATGGCCATGTTCATCCGCACCGAGCTGGCTCGCCCGGGGCTGCAGTTCCTGTCGCAGGAGCAGTACAACCAGCTGTTCACCATGCACGGCACGATCATGCTGCTGCTCTACGCGACACCGGTGCTGTTCGGATTCGCGAACTTCATCCTGCCTCTGCAAATCGGCTCACCGGATGTCGCCTTCCCACGGCTGAACGCGCTCAGCTACTGGCTGTATCTCTTCGGCGGCCTGACCGCCGTCGGCGGGTTCCTCACCCCGGGCGGCGCGGCCGACTTCGGCTGGTTCGCCTACACGCCACTGTCGAACGCGATCTACTCCCCCGGCGTGGGCGCGGACCTGTGGATCACCGGCCTGCTGGTGTCCGGCCTCGGCACGATCCTCGGCGCCGTCAACATGATCACCACCGTGGTATGCCTGCGCGCGCCAGGAATGACTATGTGGCGGATGCCCATCTTCACCTGGAACATCCTGGTCACGAGCATCCTCATCCTCATCGCCTTCCCGATCCTCACCGCCGCCCTGTTCGGCCTGCTCGCCGACCGCCGCCTCGGCGCCCATGTGTTCGATCCGGCCAACGGCGGCGTGATCCTGTGGCAGCACCTGTTCTGGTTCTTCGGCCACCCAGAGGTGTACATCGTCGCGCTGCCGTTCTTCGGCATCGTGTCCGAGATCTTCCCGGTGTTCAGCCGCAAACCGGTGTTCGGCTACAAGGGCCTCATCTGGGCCACGCTCGCCATCGCGGCGCTCTCGGTGTCCGTGTGGGCGCACCACATGTACGCCACCGGCGCGGTGCTGCTGCCGTTCTTCTCGTTCATGACCTTCCTGATCGCCGTGCCGACCGGTGTGAAGTTCTTCAACTGGATCGGCACCATGTGGAAGGGACAGCTGACCTTCGAGTCGCCGATGCTGTTCTCGGTCGGCTTCATCGTCACGTTCCTCTTCGGCGGTCTGTCGGGTGTGCTGCTCGCGGCCCCGGCGATCGACTTCCAGGTGTCCGATTCGTACTTTGTGGTGGCGCACTTCCATTACGTGCTCTACGGCACGATCGTGTTCGCCACGTTCGCCGGCATCTACTTCTGGTTCCCGAAGATCACCGGCCGGATGATGGACGAGCCGCTGGGCAAGCTCCACTTCTGGACCACGTTCATCGGCTTCCACGCGACGTTCCTCGTGCAGCACTGGCTGGGTGCCGAGGGCATGCCGCGCCGCTACGCCGACTACCTGGTGACCGATGGCTTCACCACGCTCAACACGATCTCCACGATCGGCGCCTACCTCCTCGGTGCCTCGACGCTGCCGTTCATCTGGAACGTGTTCAAGAGCTACCGGTTCGGCGAGGTCGTGACGGTGGACGACCCGTGGGGCTACGGCAACTCGCTGGAGTGGGCCACGTCCTGCCCGCCGCCGCGGCACAACTTCACCGAACTGCCGCGCATCCGGTCGGAGCGGCCCGCGTTCGAGCTGCACTACCCGCACATGATCGAGCGACTGCACAGCGAGGGACACATCACCTTCACGGGTAAGCCGTTGCCGCACCCGGAGGCGAAGTCGGCGCCGTCCGAGGTGCTCACCGCGGCGGCCTACCCGGGCCGGCACGACAAGGACAACGCGAGCGAACAGTGAGCACCACGCCTGTCCTGATCACCACGACGGGGCCGGACAAGCCGGGCGTCTCGTCGGTGCTGTTCGCGGCACTGACGAAGCACGGTGTCGAGGTGCTCGACGTCGAGCAGGTGGTGATCCGCGGGCAACTGGTGCTCGGTGTCCTGGTGGGCGTCGAGAGTGACCCGGAGGCGCTGCAGGAAGCCGTCGAGCAGGCCATGGCGACCGTGTCGATGTCGGTCGACGTGCGGATCGGGTCGGCCATCGGCACGGACCCGTTCGCGCCGGGCAGGCAGGGCCCCACGCACGTGCTCACGCTGCTCGGCCGGCCGGTCACGGCCCGGTCGTTCTACGCGATCGCGCGCAGGCTGGCCTCCGTGGAGGCCAACATCGACACCATCCGCAGCATCGCCGACTACCCCGTCACGGGGCTCGAGGTGGAGCTCTCGGTGGCGAAGGACACCCCGGAGGCCGACGCCGAGCTGCGGTCGATCCTGGCCGACGTCGGTGCCCGCGGCGGTCTGGACGTCTCGATCCAGCGCGCGGGGCTGTCGCGCCGGGCCAAGCGGCTCGTGGTGTTCGACGTGGACTCGACCCTGATCCAGGGCGAGGTGATCGAGATGCTCGCGGCGTACGTGGGCGTCGAGCCGCAGGTGCGGGAGATCACCGAGGCCGCCATGCGCGGCGAGCTCAACTTCACCGAGTCGCTCGAACGCCGGGTCGCACTGCTCGAGGGGCTGCCCGAGTCGGTGCTCGACGAGGTCGCCGACGCGATCGAGCTCACCCCGGGCGCGCGCACCACCATCCGGACGCTGAAGCGGCTCGGGTTCCGGTGCGGTGTGGTGTCCGGCGGATTCACCCGCATCATCGACCGGCTTGTGTCCGACCTCGGGCTGGACTTCGCCGCCGCCAACGACCTCGAGATCGTCGACGGGAAGCTCACCGGCCGCGTCGTCGGCCAGATCATCGACCGCGCGGGCAAGGCGACGGCACTGGCGCGCTTCGCCGAGGGCTACGGCATCCCGCTCGCGCAGTGTGTGGCCGTCGGGGACGGCGCCAACGACATCGACATGCTGTCGGCGGCGGGCATGGGCATCGCGTTCAACGCCAAGCCGGCGCTGCGCGAGGTGGCCGATGCCGCCCTGTCGTACCCGTACCTCGACGCCGTGCTGTTCATGCTCGGTGTGACACGGGCGGAGGTCGAGGCAGCCGACGCGGCCGACGGCCTCCCGCTCGTCCGGCCGTGACCGGCCTGCTGGAGCCGCTCGCGGCGCGGTACGCGTCGTGGCTGGGACTGCCCGCCGAGGAGACCGCCGAGCCCGAGGCGGCGCCGGATCAGGTGCGTGCGATGCCGGTGATTCTGCGCATCGAACGGTCCGAACCTCCCACCCGCACGCCGCTGCTGGAGGCGGCGGCCGCCGCGGCACTGGCCGTGTGCCTCGACGAGCGCGCACAGGCGGGCGGGGACTGGCACGAACCGGTGCGCGCCTGGCTCGACGGTCACATCCGCAAGGTCGCCCGCCGGGCCCGTGGCGCGCACTGGAACGCCGTGCAGGACCTCGCGGGAGTCACGGTGTCGGTTGCCGGCGCGGAGGCGCGGGCGCTGCTTCCCGACCGTGTCGGCGCTCTGCCCAAGGAAGTGACGCGCCTGCAGGTCTCCGGCACCGACCTGCCGGCCGACGAGCCCGGACCCGCCCCCGCGGACAGGCCGTTGTTACTGCTCAATCCGGACGTCACCATGACCGCGGGCAAGGCCGCAGCGCAGGTGGGACACGGCACGATGTTGCTCGCCGCGCTGCTGGACGACGACCGCCTCGCGGCGTGGCGGGACCGAGGCTTCCGCTGCACGGTGCGCACGGCCACGCCTGCGGACTGGCAACGCCTGTACCCGCACGATCCGGCCGCAACGTGGAAGGAACACCGGGTGGTCGCCGTGCGCGACGCCGGGTTCACGGAGATCGCGCCGGGCACCGTCACCGTGCTCGCGCAGTGGCGGGAGTAGCGCTCAGGCCTGCCGGTCGCCGGCCTTCCACACGACGTAGGCCTGGTCGGCGTCGGTGGTCATGGCCTCGACGAACGTGTCGTGGTCGAAACCAGGCAGTGTCTGCAGTCGCTCGATGAGCGCGTTGGCGGCGGGATCACCGCTCGGCACGGCAGTGCCTGTGCCGTCGGAGGACGCGAGCATCAGGAAGACGTCCTCCTTCCACGGCCCCTCGGGAATCACCCGCACGACCACCGTGGCCAGGTCCTCCCAGTTGACGGACTCCTCGGTCCCATCAGCCAGCTGGCGGCGCACTCCGGTGTCGTCGACGCTGACGGAGCGGGAATGTGCGGTGGATGAGTCGGGGAACACGACCTCTCCCTTGCCTCGGGGTTCCCTTCACCGTAGCGCCTTGGTCACCGAAGCCCGGCCTGGGGCAGCGGCGTCCAGCCGGCGCAGTGCCTCGCGCACCACCGTCGGATCCTGGGTGGGCCACAGCGGTGGCAGCGACGCGCGCAGGAACCCGCCGTACCGCGCGGTGGCCAGCCGGGAGTCGAGGACGGCCACGACACCGCGGTCGCTCGTGGACCGGTGCAGACGCCCTGCGCCCTGCGCGAGCAGCAGCGCGGCGTGGGTGGCCGCGACGGAGAGGAAACCGTTGCCGCCGCGGGCCTCCACGGCACGCTGCCGCGCCGACGACACCGGGTCGTCCGGCCGCGGGAACGGCAGCCGGTCGACGATCACCAGCTGTAGCGAGGGCCCGGGAACGTCCACGCCCTGCCACAGCGACAGCGTGCCGAACAGGCAGGTGCGCGGCTCCTCCGCGAACTGGACGACCAGCAGGGACGTGGAGTCGTCGCCCTGGCAGAGGATCGGGTACGGCAACCGCTCGCGCAGCTCCTCGGCGGCTTGCTTGGCCGCCCGCATCGAGGAGAACAGGCCGAGTGCGCGGCCACCCGCGGCGTCGATCAGACCGGCGATCTCGTTGAGCGTGGGCTCGCCCAGCCCGTCCCGCCCGGGTGGCGGCAGGTGCTTGGCGATGTAGAGGATGCCGTTGCGGCCGTAGTCGAACGGCGAACCGACGTCGAGGCCCGTCCAGCGCAGGCCCTCGGAGTCACTGGGGGCGGGCTTGTCGGTGGCCGTGCCGTCGGCCTGGGGCGCGGGCTTGGGCGACGGCGGCAGCCCCCACTGGCGGGCCAGCGTGTCGAAGGCACCGCCGAGCGCGAGGGTCGCGGAGGTGAGCACCGTCGTGCTGCGGGCGAACACCCGCTCGCGGAGCAGACCACCCACCGACAGTGGCGCGACGTGCAGCGCGGGCGGTCGCGGCGAGGTCGAGTAGGTGTCGCGGGACAGCCACACGACGTCGGGCCGGTTGGCCTGGTCCTCGTCGAAGGCGTCGAGCAGCCGGACCGCGGTGTCGTGCACCTCGTCCAGCGCCGAGCGCGCGAGCTTGCGCGCGGTCGCTTCCTCGATGTCCTCCTTGCGCTCGGAACCCAGCGCGGTGAGGCACGCGTGCGCCGCGTCGCGCACGACGGTGAGCGCGCCGGACAGCGGTTGCGGCAACGTGTCCATGCGGCCCGGCGGCAGGTCGTCGAGCACGAGGGCGAGGCCGTCACCCGCCTCCAGGAGCCGGTCGGCGATGTCGGCGTCGATGATCCGGCCGCATCGCCGGGTGGCCGCGGAGATCATCGACGCCGTGAGCTCAGCGGTGGCGGCCGACGTCACGCGGTCGACGAGCTCGTGCGCCTCGTCGATGATGACCAGCTCGTGCTCGGGCAGCACCTGGTGCTCCTGCAACGCGTCGATGGCGAGCAGCGCATGGTTGGTCACCACGACGTCGGCACGGCCCGCCTCGCCCCGCGCGCGTTCGGCGAAGCAGTCGACGCCGATGGGGCAGCGGGCCACGCCGAGGCATTCCCGCGCGGTGACCGACACCTGGCGCCACGCCTGTTCGGACACGCCGGGCACCAGTTCGTCCCGGTCGCCGGTCTCGGTGTCGGACGACCATTCGTGCAGGCGCTTGACCTCGCGGCCGATGCGGGACACGGCGAAGGCGTCGAACAGGCCCGTGTCCTCCGGCTCCTCGGGGGCGCCGGTGTGCACGCGGTGCAGGCAGAGGTAGTTGCGCCTGCCCTTGAGGATCGCGAACGTCGGTTCGCGGCCGAGGGGCTTGGCGAGCGCCTTCGCCAGCCGCGGCAGGTCCCGGTCGACGAGCTGGCGCTGCAGCGCGATGGTGGCCGTGGAGACCACCACGGTGGTGCCGTGCTCGACGGCATGCCGGATGGCGGGGACGAGGTAGGCGAGCGACTTGCCAGTGCCGGTGCCCGCCTGCACGGCGAGGTGCTCGCCCGTGCGGATCGCCGTGCCGACCGCCTCCGCCATGCGCACCTGGCCCTCGCGTTCGGTCCCGCCCACGGCCTCGACGGCGTGGGTGAGGAGCTCGCGGACGCTGGGCAGGGTGGTGGTGTCGGCCGGCACGGGAGGAGACGTTACCGGTCACCACCGTCAGGATCGGCCGGACCGGCCGCATGTCCCGACCCGGCAACGTCGCGAGGGGTCCGTTCGCACCCGTGGGGCCGGTCACACTCACGGCGCGAGCGGGGACGCCCGCCCGCGGTCGTCCGTACCGTGGGCGGGGACAGCGTCAGCAGCGTCTCCAGTGCCTTGACGCGAGCCGATTCGCCGAGGTTGGTCCCGTGCCACAGTCCGCGACCGCTCCGCCCCACGCCATGACCCGCCGGACCGCGGGCCAGGACCCGCTGACCGTCGCGCACCGCGGGTATTCCGCCGTGGCGCCGGAGAACACGCTCGCCGCCGTCGAGGCCGGGGTCCGCGCGGGTGCCGAGTACGTCGAGATCGACGCGCGCACCACCGCCGACGGCGTGCCGGTGCTCATGCACGACTCCACGGTGGACCGGACGACGAACGGCTCCGGTGTGGTGGCCGAGCTCGACGCGGCATACGTCACGGGCCTGGACGCGGGGTCGTGGTTCTCGCCCGCGTTCGCCGCCCAGCGCGTGCCGACCCTCGCCCAGGCCCTCGACGTGCTCGCCGAGAGCGGCTCGGGGGTGCTGCTGGAGGTGAAGGGCCCGCAGCCCAGGGCCGGGTCGCGTGCGATCGTGTCGGCCGTGCTCGAGCACGACCTGGCGGACCGGGTATTGGTGCAGAGCTTCGACGAACGGGTGCTGCGCGACGCGCGCGAGCTGGCACCGGAACTGCCGATCGGCGTCCTTCGGTCCACGATGGACGCCGACCCGGTCGCGGCGGCCCGTGCCTTCGGTGCCGTGGCGTACAACCCCAGCGCCGCCACCCTGCGGCCCGGCGCCGTCGGCGAGCTCACCGCGGCCGGTGTGTCCGTGATGCCCTATACCGTCGACGAGCCCGAGCACTGGCAGGCGCTCGCCGACCTGGGCGTCGACGCGATCATCACCAACCGCGCGGGCGAGCACGCCGACTGGCGCGCGGACCGGCTCACCCGGGCGAGTGGTGTGGCCGCGAGCCCGTCAGGAGCGGGCGCTCGCTGACCGATGTCGAGGTGGGGCCAGGGCGCCCCGCAGTGAACGTCGGGAGGAGCGCGATGTCGACCAGGACCACAGCGAGGACCGCGGCCACGGCGGTACTGGTGGCCGCCGCGACGGCCGGGGTACCGGCCCACGCCGCGCCCGCGTCGACGGCCTCGGCCTCCCTCGGCACGGCCGAGATCGTGGTGGACGGTACGCCCACGCATGTCGGCCCCATCGCGCCGTGCTCGGTCGCCGGCCCCGCCGCCGGGTCCACGTCCGGCGTCCGCGTCGGCGACGACACCGAGTACGGCCGCGGGCAGACCCGCTGCGCCCGCGCCGAGGACGGCACGTCCACCGCGACGGCCTCCGGGCAGCGGTTCGAGACGTCGGTGCTGGAGGAGTACGGCGGCCCGGTGATCCGTGTGCGGACCTACTCGGCCGAATGCCATACGACCCGCAACGGCAGCAGCGGTCACGTCGAGCTCGGCGGCGTCTCCGGCTTCCCGCTGCCTGCCGACATCCCGCCGAACCACGTCGTGACCATCCCCGGCGCGCACCAGGGTGACCCGCCCATGGCCAGGCTGGTGCTCAACGAATTCACCGCCCCGGAACCGCCGGACGGCAGCCTCACCACCTCCGCCCTGCGCATCACGCTGTTCCCGGAGGGCGGACCCGTCAGCGGCGACATCCGCGTCGGGTCGGCGACCTGTGATCCGTACGGCGGCTGACTCAGCGCGACCGCGTCAGCTGCCGGAGCTCCTCGCGGTCGGGGAGGCCGGTCCAGCCCTCCACCGACATCGCGGCGGCGCGGCACGCGGCCGCCGTCCGTACCCGGCGATCGGGCGGGGCGCCGCTGAGGAAGTCCGCGAGGTAACCGGCGACGAACGCGTCGTCGGCGCCTTCCGGATCGACGGCGCGCACGGGATAGGACGGCACGTCGTACCGGGACCCGCCCAGCTCGGCGACGGCGCCCCGCGGGCCGCGCGTCACCACGACCTCGTCAGGCCCGAGCGAAGCCAGCTCGGCGGCGAGATCCTCGGCCGTGCCGTCGAACCCGAGCAGCCGGGCCTCGGCCTCGTCCGCGAACACGATGTCGGCCCTGGTGACGAGGTCGAGCAGCACGCCGCGGGCGTCGTCCGGCGACCACAGCGCGGGCCGGAAGTTGAGCGCGAG
Organism: Prauserella oleivorans; assembly: GCF_042685745.1. Taxonomy (NCBI): domain Bacteria; kingdom Bacillati; phylum Actinomycetota; class Actinomycetes; order Pseudonocardiales; family Pseudonocardiaceae; genus Prauserella; species Prauserella oleivorans. The sequence goes on from NZ_JBHUNT010000001.1 coordinate 2,487,701, forward strand.
CGACACCGGCACCCGGGCTTCGCCGGCGATCTCGGTCGCGGCGAAGGCCGCCTTGGCCGCGGTGTCCGACAGTGCGGGCGTGATGCCGGTCAGGTGCAGCACGCCCGCGTCGCGGATGCGGTCCTCGCACAGGTCCTCCGGGGCCAGCCGGGCGCCGGCGCTGCCGTGCCGGTAGAACGCCGTGCGGGCGGAGTCGCGGGTGCGGAAGTCCTTGAGCACCAGGCCCGTCGGCGCCTCCGGGTCGGTGACGGCCCCGGAGACGTCGACCTGCTCGTCCCGTAGCCGCGCCAGCACCAGCGCACCGGGTTCGTCGGCGCCGACCCGGCCCGTCCACGCCGCCGCCACGCCGAGCCGGGCCACGCCGATGGCCACTGTGGACTCCGAACCGGCGACCCCGACGTCGACCGTCTCGGCATGGCGCAGCTTGCCCGTGGTGGTGCTGAACGCGGCCATGCTCTCGCCGAAGGTCAGCAGGCCGGCAGCACTCACGAAGCGACCCGGGGGCTTCCGTCGACCGGTACACCCGCGGCCGCCAGCTCCGCCAGCGCCTTGTCCACAGTGGACTGGTCGACGCCTGCGGTGAGACCGGCCAGCACCCGCACGGTGAAGCCCGCCTCCGCCGCGTCGAGCGCGGTGGCCCGCACGCAGTGGTCGGTGGCGATGCCGACCACGTCCACGTCGGTCACCCCGCGCGTGCGCAGCCAGTCCGCCAGCTGTTCACCGGTGTCCGTGGTGCCTTCGAAGCCGGAGTAGCCGTCGCTGTACTGGCCCTTGGAGAACACGGCCGTGATCGGTCCGATGTCGAGCTGCGGATGGAAACTCGCGCCCGGTGTGCCCGCCACGCAGTGCCGGGGCCACGAGCGCACGTAGTCCGGGTTGTCGCTGAAGTGGGCGCCGGGGTCGATGTGGTAATCGCGGGTGGCGACGACGTGGTCGTACGCCTGCCCGCGCACGAACTCCGAGATCTCCCCGGCGACCGCGGCCCCGCCCGCCACCGCGAGGGAGCCGCCCTCGCAGAAGTCGTTCTGCACGTCCACGACGATCAGCGCGGTCGTCATGCCTGCCTCCTGTGTCTCGTGGGGCACCCGCACCCGGCGCTAGCTGAACGTGGTCGGGATGGCGGGTTCGCCGTGGGAAAGCTTGAGCCCCTCCCACGGCAGGCTCACCAGCCCCCGGCGCAGCCGCTGCCTCCCGTCCTCCAGAGTGGGCAGGTCGTCCACCGGTTGTCCAGAGCGCATGAGCGGGATCATGAGCTCGCGATCATGCTCGCCCCGCTCCGGCGGCTTGCCGGTGGGGTAGACGACCTCCTCCAGGGCCGTTCCGGTGGGCTTGTGCCTGCGCAGGGCCGACTTGCGCCCGCCGCGCGACGCCTTGTGCTCACTGCGTTTCGCGACCGGCCTGCCGTTCACCTCGACGAGCTTGTAGACCATGCCCGCCGTCGGGGCGCCGGAGCCGGTCACGACGGACGTGCCCACCCCGTAGGCGTCCACCGGTTCGGCGCGCAGCGCCGCGATCGCGTGCTCGTCGAGGTCGCCGGACACCATGATCCGGGTGTCCTTGGCGCCGAGAGCGTCGAGCTGTTCGCGGGCCTTGCGAGCCAGCACGCCGACGTCACCGGAGTCGATACGGATCGCGCCGAGTTCCGGCCCGGCGACCCGGACCGCGGTCTCGATGCCCTTGGTGATGTCGTAGGTGTCCACGAGCAGCGTGGTGTCGGCGCCCATCTTCGCGACCTGGGCGCGGAACGCGGCTTCCTCGCTGTCGTGCAGCAACACGAAGGCATGGGCCGTGGTGCCGCGCGTCGGGATTCCGTAGCGGCGGCCCGCCTCGAGGTTCGACGTCGTCGCGAAGCCGGCGAGGTAGGCGGCCCGCGCCGCGGCGACGGCCGACATCTCGTGGGTGCGCCTGCCGCCCATCTCGATGATGGGCCTGCCGGCCGCGGCGCTGGACATCCGGGCCGCCGCGGAGGCGATCGCGCTGTCGTGGTTGAGGATCGAGAGCAGCAGCGTCTCCAGCAGCACGGCCTCGGCGAAGGTGCCGCGCACCGTGAGGATCGGCGAGCCGGGGAAGTACAGCTCTCCCTCGGGATAGCCGTCGATGTCGCCGGTGAAGCGGTAGTCCGCGAGCCAGGACAGCGTGTCGGAGTCCACCACCGCCGTCTGTTCGAGCTGGGTGAGCTCGGCGTCGGTGAAGCGGAAGTCGGCGATGGCGTCGAGCACCCGCGCCGTGCCCGCAACCACGCCGTACCGCCGGCCGTTGGGGAGCCTGCGGGCGAAGACCTCGAACACGCAGTCCCGGTCTCCGGTGCCGTCGGTGAGCGCGCTGCCCAGCATGGTCAGTTCGTAGTGGTCGGTCAGCAGGGCGGTGCTGGTGCCGGTCAGTTCCGCGGGGGCCATGCCCAGAATCTATCGGGCGGGTCCGGCCCGGTGATGGCGACACGGGTGGGCGAGCGTGCCGCGCACACGCGCCGTCATGGGTCACCCACACGGCCGGACCTGGTGCCGCGCGCACCGCACACGGCGTGACAACATGGGGACATGACCACGCCTGTCGAGGCCGAACAGACACTCGGCGCTGACCAGAGTGCCGAGGACAGACCGTGGCAGACCATCGTCTGGAACGACCCGGTCAACCTGATGTCGTACGTGACGTACGTGTTCCAGAAGCTGTTCGGATACAGCAGGGACCACGCCACCAAGCTCATGCTCGACGTGCACCACAAGGGCAAGGCCGCGGTGTCGTCGGGGAGCAAGGAAAAGGTGGAGGCGGACGTCGCCAAACTCCACGCGGCAGGTCTCTGGGCCACGATGGAGCAGCCGTGAGGGGCTGGCGCCGCAAGGGCGGCCGCGTACTCGCCGGGTTCGAGCAGCAGGAGGCCGCGGTCCTGCGGGGCCTGGTCAGCCAGATCGACGACATGCTGCGAGCGCGCGCGGAGGAAGCTCCGCAGGACGAGCTCGCCGACCTCACCGGCATCCGCACCGGACCGTCGGAGAGCCCGGACGATCCGGTGCTGTCCCGGCTGCTGCCCGACTTCCACCGCCTCGACCCCGACAACCCCAGCAAGGAGGACCTCGACTCGGCGGCGGTGCTGCGCTCCCTGCACGAGCCCGAGGTGCTGGACGCGAAGGTGGGCGTCGCCGCCGTCGTGCTCGACACGCTGCCGCCCGAGGGCGGAGACATCCGGCTCAGCTACGAGCAGGCCGACGCGTGGCTCTCGGCGCTCAACGACGTCCGGCTGGCGCTGGGCACCGCCCTCGACGTCACCGAGGACATGCCCGACGAGCTTCCCGAGGACGATCCGCGCGCTCCGCATCTCGGCGTCTACCACTGGCTGACGTGGGTGCAGGAGAGCCTCGTGCAGGCGCTCACCGAATGACGGAGAGCCGGGGATCGGCCGCCCCGCAGGGCACCGTCCGCAACGCGATCACCGACGTGCCGGGTGTGCTCGTCGGCCACCACCACCGGATCGGCCGGGGCTGGGCCACCGGAGCCACGGTGGTACTCGTTCCCGGGCAGGCGGTGGCCGCGGTCGACCAGCGTGGCGGCGCGCCAGGTACGCGGGAGACCGACCTGCTCGCGCCGGAGAACCTCGTGCAGCGGGTGGACGCCGTGTGCCTGTCCGGCGGCAGCGCCTACGGCCTGGCGGCCGCGGACGGCGTCGTCCGCTGGCTCGGCGAGCGCCACCGGGGGTTCCCGGTCGGCGCCAGGCCGCACGAGGTCGTGCCGATCGTGCCGGCGGCCGTCATCTTCGATCTGCCCCGCAACAACTGGGGCAACCGGCCGGACGTCGCGTTCGGCTACGCCGCGTGCGAGGCGGCCACGGCCGGTCCCGTCGCGCAGGGCACCGTCGGCGCGGGCGCGGGCGCGCAGGTCGGCTCGCTCAAGGGCGGCATCGGCACGGCGAGCGAGCGCGTCGGCGAGTTCACCGTCGGCGCGCTGGCCGTGGTGAACGCCGCGGGCGAGGCCGTGCGGCTGGAGACGGGCGAACCATACGCGGCCGACCACGAGGTCGACGGCGAGTTCGGCGTGGCACGCTGGCCGGCGCGAGCGGTGTCGCTGACCTCGGAGGGCAGGGACCTGAATACCACGATCGGCGTGGTGGCCGTGGACGCCGCGTTGTCGAAGGCCGAGTGCCGCAGGCTGGCCGTCGCCGCCCAGGACGGGCTCGCGCGGGCGGTGCGGCCCGCCCACACCATGTACGACGGCGACACCGTGTTCGCGCTGGCCACGGGCACGCGGGAGCTGTCCCGGGAGGCGGGCCGGATCGGCGAGGCCGACCGCAGCGCGGCGCTCGACCAGCTGTGCACGGCCGCCGCTCGCGTGTTCGCCCGGGCGATGGTGCACGGCGTGCTCGCGGCGACCTCGGTGCCGGGGCTGCGGGCCTACCGCGACGTCTGGCCGGAGGCGTTCGACTCCGAAGGGTGACGCCGTCCGGCTCCGGCCGGGCGCGGGCGTTGTGGCATAGCTCCCATCGGCCGCCACCGAGGGGCTCCGCGGCACGGAACCCGCCCACGGGCACGCTGACCAGGCACGGAGCTACGAGTCGGCGGTCCGTCCCAAGGTGTGAACAGCGCTTGTCCGGCCCGTAAGATGTTCACCGTGCTTCGGATCCGCCGTGACCTCGTGGACGCGATCGTCGCCCACGCCCGTCGTGACCACCCCGACGAGGCCTGTGGTGTCATCGCGGGCCCCGACGGTAGTGACCGCCCCGAGCGTTTCATCCCCATGGTCAACGCGGCGCGCTCGCCGACGTTCTACGAGTTCGACTCCGGCGACCTGCTCAAGCTCTACCGCGAGATGGCCGCGAACGACGAGGCACCCGTCGTGATCTACCACTCGCACACCGCCACCGAGGCGTATCCCTCGCGGACCGACATCAAGCTGGCCCAGGAGCCCTTCGCGCACTACGTGCTGGTCTCGACCAGGGACCCGGAAGAGCACGAGTTCCGTTCCTACCGCATCGTCGACGGGGTCGTGACCGAGGAGCCGGTCGAGGTCGTCGAGTCGTACATGTTCGCCAACACCGGCAACGACGACATCCCCGACGCGCAGTAGGTAGCCCGGGTCACACGCGGAATTTTCCCGCGTGCCCAGACGTCTGTCCTGTCAGAACCATCAGCGGAGGTAACCCATGGCCGTGACCGTCTCCATCCCCACGATCCTGCGTACGCACACCGGCGGCGAGAAGTCCGTCGAGGCGTCCGGCAAGACGGTGGCGGAGGTGATCGACGACATCGAGTCGCGCCACGGTGGCCTGAAGGCGCGCCTGGTCAAGGATGAGAAGCTGCACCGCTTCGTCAACGTCTACGTCAACGACGAGGACGTCCGCTTCGCGGGCGGGCTCGACGCCGAGGTGAAGGACGGCGACACCGTGACGATCCTGCCCGCGGTCGCCGGCGGCGCACGCTGACCATGGCTCGCTACGAGTCCCTGCTCGACGCGCTGGGTGGCACCCCGCTCGTGGGGTTGCCGCGCCTGTCGCCGTCGGACGACGTCCGCCTCTGGGCCAAGCTCGAGGACCGCAACCCGACCGGCTCGATCAAGGACCGGCCCGCGCTCGCCATGATCGAGGCCGCCGAGCGGGACGGCCTGCTGCGCCCGGGCGCGACGATCCTGGAGCCGACGTCGGGTAACACCGGTATCTCGCTCGCCATGGCCGCCAAGCTCAAGGGCTACGGCATGGTGTGCGTGATGCCGGAGAACACCTCGGCGGAGCGCAAGCAGCTGCTGCAGGCCTACGGAGCGCGGATCATCTACTCGCCCGCGGCGGGCGGCTCGAACGAAGCCGTGCGCCGGGCCAAGGAGCTGGCGAAGGCCAACCCGGACTGGGTCATGCTCTACCAGTACGGCAACCCGGCCAACGCCGACTCGCACTACTACGGCACCGGGCCCGAGCTGCTCAAGGACCTGCCGACCCTGACGCACTTCGTCGGCGGACTGGGCACCACGGGCACGCTCGTCGGCGTCGGCCGGTACATGCGCGACCACAAGCCGGACGTGCAGATCATCGCCGCCGAACCGCGTTACGGCGAGCTGGTGTACGGCCTGCGCAACCTCGACGAGGGGTTCGTGCCCGAGCTGTACGACCCGGATGTGCTCAGCGGCCGGTACTCCGTCGGTGCCTACGACGCCCTACGCCGTACGCGGCAGCTGCTGGAGCTGGAGGGCATCTTCGCCGGCATCTCCACCGGTGCCGTGCTGCACGCGGCTCTGGGCACCGCGGAGAAGGCCATCGCGAAGGGCGAGCGGGCCGACATCGCGTTCGTCGTGGCCGACGCGGGCTGGAAGTACCTGTCCACCGGCGCCTACAGCGGCTCGCTCGACGAGGCCGCCGAGCGCCTGGACGGCCAGCTCTGGGCCTGATCCCGCGGGCCGGTGCGTGCGGCACGACGCTTCGGGCTCGGTGAACCCCAGCCGACCAGGGCGGGGTCACCGGAGCCGGCGCCGCGTCCCTCCGCTCAGCCGGCGGTGGAGACGATGTCGTCCTTCAGCGGCGCGACGGCGCCGATGATCTGGTCGACGGTGTCGTTCGGGACACCCGCGGCCAGCAGCGACTCGGCGAGGTACTTCGCCACGAGGTCGAAGTGCTCACCCGCGATGCCCCGGCCGCGGTGGACCTCCTTCATGGACCGGCCCGAGTAAACCTCGGGACCGCCCAGCGCCTGCGTGAAGAACTCGACCTGCATGCCCTTGAGCCGCGGCATGTTCGAACCCCGGAAGAACGGCGCGAGCTGCGGGTCGTCCAGCACCCGCTCGTAGAAGTCGTCGACGACGGCGATGATGGCGTCCTGCCCGCCGATCTGCTCGTAAATGCTCATGGCGCACAGGGAACCGGCGCAATGTTTCCCGCGCATGTGCGTGGTATCAACGCCACGCAACCAAACCATCACCGAGTGTGGGCGTCAGTGGGGAAGGACAAGCGTCCCCGGGGGCCGAAGTTCAGGGTTCTCACCGAGGTCGCCGGGAGTGTTCCCGCCGTAGCCTGAAGTCGTGAGCACCCAGCCTCTCCCGTCCGGCCGGCCGCCCCAGCGGACCGGCGCCGCGAAGCGCATTCTGCCACCGAAACCGGTGGCCGCCGGCATCGTCGCGCTCTCGTTCACCGTGTTGCTCTACCTCGTCGAGCTCGTCGACGCGCTGCTGCCGGCGGAGCTCGACCACGGCGGGATCGTCGCGCGCTCGCTCGCCGGGCTCGACGGCATCGCGTGGGCGCCGGTGCTGCACGGTAGCTGGAGCCACGTCTTCGCCAACACCGTGCCGGTGCTGGTCTTCGCGTTCCTCGCGATGGCGGGTGGGATCGGGCAGTGGATCGCCGTCACGGTCACGATCTGGCTGGTCGGCGGCGTCGGCGTGTGGCTCACGGCACCTCCGGACACGGTGACGGTCGGTGCGTCGGGGCTGGCGTTCGGCTGGCTGGCGTTCCTGCTGGTGCGCGGGCTCTTCAACCGCAGCGTGTCGCAGTTGCTCGTCGCGGTGGTCCTGCTGTTCGTGTGGGGCGGGATGCTCTGGGGCGTGCTGCCCGGAAACCCCGGTGTCTCGTGGCAGGGTCACCTGTTCGGCGCGCTCGGCGGTGTGCTGGCGGCGTGGGTCGTCGCCAGGGCGGACCGGAGGCGGGCCGGCGGGCCCGGCACGTCCACCCGGCTCCCGCCACCGCCCGGGCAGCCCGGCCCGACGTGACGGTTAAGCTCGAGGCGTGAGTCGTGCGAGTGCCCCGATCGGGATCTTCGACTCCGGGGTCGGCGGGCTGACTGTCGCTCGCGCCATCGCCGACCAGCTCCCCGCCGAGAGTCTGCGCTACGTCGGCGACACCGCCCACGCGCCGTACGGCCCGCTGCCGATCGCGCGCGTGCGGGAGCTGGCGCTGGAGGCGCTCGACGGGCTCGTCGCCGACGGCGTCAAGGCCCTCGTGATCGCCTGCAACACCGCGTCGGCCGCCTGCCTGCGTGACGCCCGTGAGCGCTACGACATCCCGGTGATCGAGGTCGTGCTGCCTGCCGTGCGCCGCGCGGTCGCGGCGACCCACAACGGCCGTATCGGGTTGATCGGCACCGAGGGCACCGTACGATCGCGTGCCTACGACGACGCCTTCGCCGCGGCGAAGGACGTGTGCCTGACGAGTGTGGCCTGCCCGCGCTTCGTGGACTTCGTGGAGCGTGGCATCACGTCGGGGCGGCAGGTGCTCGGTCTGGCGGAGGGCTATCTCGAACCGCTCGCCCGCGCCGGGGTGGACACGCTCATCCTCGGCTGCACGCACTATCCGCTGCTCACCGGTGTGCTGCAGATCGTCATGGGCCCGGACGTCACGCTGGTCTCCAGCGCGGAGGAGACCGCGAAGGACGTCGTGCGTGTCCTCACCGAACGTGACCTGCTCGCGGACGGCGACGAGCCGCCGTCCCACCAGTTCCTCGCGACGGGCCCGGCGGAGCCGTTCACGCGCCTGGCGCACCGGTTCATGGGATTCGGTCCCGTGCTCGCCGCCACGTAGCGCGGGCACGCCGCGATCCGGCGTGGCATGGTGACGATCGTGCGACTCACCATCCTCGGCTGCTCGGGCAGTATCCCCGGGCCCAACACGGCGGCGTCCGGTTACCTCGTCGAAGCCGACGGCTTCGTGCTCGCCCTCGATCTCGGCAACGGCACCCTCGCGCAGCTGCAGGCCGTGGGCGATCCGTTCGCCCTCGGCGCGCTCGTCCTGTCGCATCTGCATCCCGACCACTGCGCCGACGTCAGCGCGCTGACCGTCCTGCGCCGCTACCACCCGGCGCCGCCGTACGACACGGCCGCGCACCGGCTCACCGTGTACGCACCGGCCGAGGCGCCCGCGCGGCTCGCCAATGCCTACGCGCCGGACGAGGCCGAGCGCGTGCGGACCGACCTCACCGACGTCTACGACTTCCGTCCGCTCTCGCCCGACCCGATCGCCATCGGCCCGTTCGAGGTGACCGCGGTGCCGATGGATCATCCGACCGAGGCGTACGGCGTGCGGCTCACGCACGGCGGCCGGACGCTGGCCTACACCGGGGACACCGGGCCGTGCGAGGAGCTCGACAAGCTTGCCGCCGACGCTGACGTACTGCTGGCCGAGGCCTCGTGGACGGACTCGCCGGACCGGCCCTCGGGCGTGCACCTGTCCGGCAGGCAGGCGGGCGAGCTGGCCGCGAGGGCGGGCGCGGGCCGGCTGCTGCTGACCCACATCGCGCCGTGGACCGACGCCTCGGCCGTGGTCGCCGAGGCCCGCGAGGTGTACGCGGGGCAGGTCGACGCGGTCACCCAGGGCGCCGTCTACGACGTGTGAGGGCCGCGGACTAGGCTCTGGCCCCGTGGTGCGAAAAGACGGCAGGAACGACGACCAGCTCCGCGAGGTGCGGATCACCCGTGGCTTCCAGCAGTGGCCGGCGGGCTCCGTGCTGATCGAGTTCGGCGACACCAAGGTGCTGTGCGCCGCCAGCGTCACCGAGGGCGTGCCCCGGTGGCGGGCCGGATCCGGGCTCGGCTGGGTCACCGCCGAGTACGCCATGTTGCCGTCGGCGACCCATTCGCGCGGCGACCGCGAGTCCGTCAAGGGCCGGATAGGCGGGCGGACCCACGAGATCAGCAGGCTCATCGGCCGCTCGCTGCGGTCGTGCATCGACCTCGCCGCGCTCGGCGAGAACACGATCATGATCGACTGCGACGTGATCCAGGCCGACGGCGGCACGCGGACGGCGGCGATCACGGGTGGTTACGTTGCGCTGGCCGACGCGATCACCTGGCTCGGTGCGGCGGGCAGGCTCGCCGACCCGAAGCCGTTGTCCGCCACGGTGTCGGCGGTCAGCGTCGGCGTCGTCGACGGGCGCGTGCGGCTCGACCTGCCGTACGAGGAGGACTCGCGCGCGGAGGTCGACATGAACGTCGTCGCCACCGACGCGGGCACGCTCATCGAGGTGCAGGGCACCGGCGAGGGCGCCACGTTCACCCGGTCCACTCTGGACAAGATGCTGGATCTCGCGCAGGCCGGCTGTGCCGAGCTGGCTCGCAAGCAGGCCGAGGCGCTCGCGGAGCCCTATCCCGGCGAGCTGCCCGAACCGGCTCCCATGGACAAGAAGTCGAAGGGATCCAAGTGAGCCGGCGGATCCTCCTCGCCACACGCAACGCGAAGAAGCTCGAGGAGCTCCGGCGCATCCTGCTCAAGCGCGGCCTGGGTGAGGTCGAGGTGCTGGGGTTGTCCGATGTGGACGAATTTCCCGAGGCGCCGGAGACCGGTGCGACGTTCGAGGAGAACGCGCTGGCCAAGGCGCACGATGCCGCGAAGGCCACCGGGCTGCCCGCGATCGCCGACGATTCGGGGCTGAGCGTGGACGCGCTGGGCGGCATGCCGGGCGTGCTCTCCGCCCGGTGGGCCGGCAGGCACGGCGACGACCAGGCCAACCTCGAGCTGGTGCTCAACCAGCTGCGCGACACCCCCGACGAGCGGCGCGGCGCCTCGTTCGTCTGCGCGGCCGCGTTCGTGGTGCCCGACGAGCAGGAGGTCGTGGTGCGCGGCGAGTGGCCGGGCACGATCATCCGGGAGCCGCGGGGTACCAACGGGTTCGGCTACGACCCCATTTTCGTGCCGGAGGGGGAGAGCCGGACCTCGGCGGAGCTCGACCCGGCGGAGAAGGACTCGTCGTCGCATCGCGGCCGTGCGCTGCGCGCGCTGCTGCCGTATCTGTGGGAGTTCGCCCAGACGCGCTGAGCGCGTGCCCGCCGTGGCTTCCGCTCAGCCGCAGCGAGAAGCCAAGCCGGAAGCCCGGCGGGAGCCGCTACAGCCACGGCCCCAGCGCCGGGGCGGTCGAGGTGCGGCCGGTGAGCCAGCGGGCGAGATCCGGCCCGTGCCCCTGCGCGAGCCGGGCGGCGAGCGTGTCCTCGACCAGCGCGTGCACGAAATCCCCGGGCAGATCGGCGAAGTCCACGCCGACGCCGAGGTCGACGGTGTGCACGGCGGCCTCCACGGCCCGCATCCACGGGATCTCGGTCGCCGGGATGGTGCGGCCCTGCCGTGTGGTGATCTCGTTCCGCCACGCGGCGTCCGGCAGTGCGTCGAGGTCGGCGGCGAGCGCCGCGGCGGAGCCGTGCACGAGTTCCCTCAGCCGCTCCGGCGGCAGCGTGGCGCCCTGCTCGATCTCCGCGTTGCGATGGTCCACGCTCGGATACATCGGGTTCTCCACGCCGGTGCGCGCCCAGCTGACCAGCCTGCGCAGCGCCTCGGCGTTGAAGTGGACGTGCGCGACGAGGTGCCGCCGCGTCCACCCGGGCAGCGCGCTCGGCGCGTCGAAATCGGCCTCACTCAGGCTGTCCACGGTGCGCAGCAGAAGCGCGGTGCTCTCGTCCATCCACGTTCTGGTGGCCGTGGTGGCGCGGCTGGTCGTCATCCCCTCGTCGCTCCTTTGCGTCGATGGCAGGATCTCGCTCAGGCGCTCAGGTCGAGCTCCCGGAGCAGCTTCGCGACGTGCCCGGTGGCGCGCACGTTGTACATCGCCTTGGCGATCGTGCCCTCCGGATCGACGATGAACGTCGACCGGATGACACCCTGCACCACGCGTCCGTAGTTCTTCTTCTCGCCGAACGCGCCGTAGGCGGTGAGCACGGTCTTGTCCGGGTCCGAGAGCAGCGGGAAGGTCAGGCCTTCCTTCGCGGCGAACTTCGCCAGCTTCTCCGGCTTGTCCGGAGAGATGCCGAGGACTTGGTAGCCCGCGTCATCCAGTTCGGCGAGGTTGTCGCGGAAGTCGCAGGCTTGCTTGGTGCAGCCGGGCGTGCCCGCGGCGGGGTAGAAGTACACGACGACGGAGCGGCCCCGGAAGTCGGCGAGGGAGACCTCGTTGCCCTCGCTGTCGGTCAAGGTGAACTCGGGTGCCTTGTCTCCGGGTGCCAGCCGCTTCTGCTCGGTCATGCCGTGAGCCTAACCGGCGGCGGCCCCGGCTCACACCGTGCCGGTGTAGATCGCGCGCGCCGGCGTCGAGGTGTCCGGCCGCACCGTGAGCCGTACCGGGCTGGTGGTGGCCGGGACGACGAAGGCGAAGGAGAGACGCACGATCTCGCCCGGCGGCAGGTCCCGGTCGGCGTCGACGATGCCGTTGAAACCCTGGGTCGGGTCCACCACCTGCGTGGCGGCCCGGTCGTCGGCGGTCGCGCTGACGCTGAGCCCGGAGAGGCGGTAGGGCTGGCCGGACTCGTTGTACACGACCACGCTGAACGCCGCGGCCCGCTCGGCGCGCGGGTAGGCCGACTCGCTCGGCCGGAACGGCTTGGGGCCCGAGACGGTGACGACGAGGCCGGAGTCGAAGCGGTAGTCGGTGCCGAACTCGATCACCGAGCCCGGTGCCGAGCCGGCGTTGCGCGGCGCCGTCGTGGTCTGCACCGTCGTGGAAGCCGCCGGGCCGGTGCTCTCGGCGCCCGAGGTGGCGCACGAGGTCAGTGCCAGTAGCGCGCAGACGGCCAGCGCAGGCCTCCGCATTCGCACGCCGCCACTCCTTTGCTCCGCCCGCGAGGAGCTGGTGCTCCATTCGGTGGCGGCACCCTGCCGCCTCGATCCACTGTGGCGACGCGAGTGGCGCGCTGCCACCGGCGCCACGGGGTTGAGGCGGACCTGGTGTAGGGCCGTGTCCTGTCCGTGACCAGAGTCGTACACGTAGTGAGCGCAGTCACTGACCGCGCTCAGAGCGCGAGCGCGAACAGCAGGATGAATACCGCGAGCGTGGCGAGCCACCCCACGATCAGCCAGCCCCAGTCCCGCCACGGGTCGACGAGGCGGTTGTCCTCGCCGGGAACGTAGACGCCGCGCATCTCGAACCAGTCGGCGAGCAGTCCCGGCCAGCGCAGCGGGTTGCGTGCGGACATGCCGTCTCTCCCTCCCGGTGTGCGCAGGCTGTGCGACCGACGTTACTGCACGTCCAACGCGGCTGACAGGACAGTCAAGGCGACATATCAATCGGACATTCATCGTTCACCCGGGCGGCCCGGCGTGCTTACGCTCCCGGCCACAAGCTGGGCGGGGTCTGTGCCGCCCACCGAGCGAACGTGCCCGGTAGGTCCGCCGGTCCGCCGCCCTTCATTCACGGGATGACGGGAGGCGGAGTGATGCGAGCGTCGAGAATCCGGCGGTGCGCTGTCTGCCTGAGCGTGACGGCATTGGTGGTGACCGCGTGCGGTAACGGCGGCGACGGAGAAGGCGGCGGTGGTGGCGGTGACCAGGGCGGAGCGCTGCAGCTCGGCTATGTCCTGCCCGAGACGGGTCAGCTGGCCTACCTGGGGCCACCGCAGATCCAGTCCGCGAAGTTCGCGATCAAGACGATCAACGACGCCGGCGGGGTACGGGGCCAGCAGGTCCCCGAGATCACCGGCGCCGACGAGGGCGGCCAGGAGGCCGTCGCCGTGCAGTCCGCGGACCGCGTGCTCGCCAGGGGACCGGACGCGATCATCGGTGCGGCGGCATCGGGCATGTCGCTGGCCTTCATCGACAACGTGACCGGCTCCGGGGTGGTGCAGTGCTCCGGGTCGAACACGGCCCCGACGTTCACCAACTACGACGACGGCGGCTTCTACTTCCGCACCGCCCCGAGCGACGCCCTGCAGGGGCCGGTGCTCGGCAAGGTGATCCGGGAGGACGGGCACAACCGCGTGGCGCTCGTCGCCCGCGCCGACGACTATGGGCGCGGCCTGATGGAGTCCACCAGGCGGGCGCTCGAGCAAGCAGGCGCCACCGTGGTGCTGGCGCAGACCTACGACCCCGAGGCGACCAACTTCCAGCAGCTCGTGCAGCAGATCCGCAACGCGCGGCCGGACGCGGCTGCGGTGATCGCGTTCGAGGAGGGCACCCAGATCCTGCAGTCGATGATCGAGGCGGGTGTCGGGCCGCGGCAGATCGGCGTGTACGGCGCCGACGGGCTGCGCAGCGAGGAGCTGGCGTCGCTCGTGTCGCCCGGCGACCCCAGCGTCATCAGCGGCATGAAGGGCACCGCGCCGGCGTCGGCGGCGAACCAGGAGTACATCCGCCAGCTCCGGCAGTTCGCCCCGGACCTGCGGGAACTGCAGTTCGCGCCGCAGGTGTACGACTGCGTGATGATCATCGCGCTGGCCGCGCACAAGGCCAACTCGACCGATCCCGCCGCCTTCGCGAGGGAGATCAACGGGATCACGAAGGACGGGCAGAAGTGCACGTCGTTCCGGCAGTGCAAGGACCTGCTCAACCAGAACCGCGATATCGACTACGACGGCGTGAGCGGGCCGCTCGACTTCATCGAGCAGGGTGAGCCGGGCCAGGCGACGATCGAGGTGTACACCTACGACCGGTCCGGCGCGCTGCGGACCGTGCGCACCGAGCTCAGCCGAGGTCAGGGCTGACGAGGTGGCCGGGCCGCCTTCCCCGTACTCGCGGGGGAGGCGGCCCGGTGTGTCACCGGGCGCGCGCGAGGGTGCCGAGATACAGCTCGATCACCTTCGGATCGTGCAGCAGCTCCAGGCCGGTGCCGGTGTAGGCGTTACGGCCCTGGTCGAGCACGTAGCCCCGGTCGCAGATCTGCAGGCACCGGCGTGCGTTCTGTTCGACCATCAGGATCGCCACGCCCGTCGCGTTGATCTCCTTGACGCGGTCGAACACCTGGTCCTGGTACTTCGGGGAGAGCCCCGCCGACGGCTCGTCGAGCAGCAACACCTCGGGCTCCATCATCAACGCCCGCCCCATGCCGAGCATCTGCCGCTCGCCGCCGGACATCGAGTTCGCCTTCTGCTGCTTACGCTCCGCCAGCACGGGGAAGAGCTCCTCGATCACGGCCACACGTTCGGCGAAGGCCTTGGGCCGCAGGTACGTGCCCATCCGGAGGTTCTCCTCGACGGTGAGTGTCGGGAAGACGTTCTGCCGCTGCGGCACGTACCCGATGCCGCGCGACACGAGGACGTGCGCGGGCTTGTTGGTGACGTCCTCGCCACGCAACCGCACGCTGCCGCTGCGTACCCGCAACAGCCCGAAGATCGCCTTGACCAGCGTCGACTTGCCCGCGCCGTTGGGGCCGATCACGCCGACGACCTCGCCGGGCGCCAGGTGGAGCCCGCAGCCGCCGAGCACGTCGACCCCCGGCACATAGCCGGCGACCAGGTCCTCGGCGACCAGCAGCGGCGCGTCCGCCTCATCGGGCATCGTCCTCACCTCCCGCTTCGTCGTGCCGGCTGCCGAGATAGGCGTCGATCACGGCGGGGTTCTCCGCGACCGCGCGCGGCGGGCCCTCGGCGACGATCCGGCCCTCGGCCATGCACACCACCCAGTCGCTGATGCCCATCACCACGTCCATGTCGTGCTCGACGAAGCACACCGTGAGCCCCTCGTCGCGCAGGTCGGTGATGTGCCCGAGCAACGACTGCGTCAGCGCGGGGTTGACCCCCGCCATGGGCTCGTCCAGCAGCACCATCGTGGGATGCACCATCAACGCCCGCGCCATCTCCAGCAGCTTGCGCTGGCCGCCGGAGAGTGTTCCGGCGTACTCGGTGCGCATCCGGTCGAGGCGGAAGCGCTCCAGCAGTTCGTCGGCGCGGCGCTCGATGTCGCGCTCCTGGCGCAGCCACAGCGGCGGCAGCAGGGCGGACAGGAGCCGCTCGCCGCGCTGACCGGTGGCGGCGAGCTTCATGTTGTCGAGCACGGTCAGCCGCGAGAGTGTCCGGGTGAGCTGGAAGGTGCGGACCAGCCCCTGGCGGGCGAGCCGGTGCGCCGCGCGGCCCGTCACCGGCGTCCCGTCGAAGCTCCACCTGCCGCGGTCGGCGCGGTCGAAACCGCTGAGCACGTTGAACAGCGTGCTCTTGCCCGCCCCGTTGGGGCCGATCAGCGAGGTGATGGTGCCGCGCTGGATCTCGAGGTGCTCGACGTCGACGGCGACGAGGCCGCCGAACGCGCGGACGAGGTCGTCGACGACCAGCACCGGGTCGGGTTTGGCGACGCCCGGCTCGGGCGGCAGGGTGGCGGGGTCAGCGGACATCGACCAGCATCTCCCTCCGGCTGCCGAGGATGCCCTGCGGGCGGAACACCATGAGCAGCATCAGCCCGAGACCGACCAGGGCGAACCGCACGGCGCCGACCTCGGGCGCGCCGATGACGGACGCCGGGATGACGCCGGCCTCGATGGCCTGCCGCAGCAGGCTGTCGAAGAAGGTCAGGATGGCCCAGAACAGGATCGCGCCGATGATCGGCCCGAACACGCGTCCGGCGCCGCCGAGCACCAGCAGGGTGTAAAGGAAGAACGTCACGACGGGGTCGTAGCTGTCCGGGTTCACCGACTGGTTCTGGATCGCCAGCATCATGCCCGCCATGGAGCCGATCGCCCCGCCGATGACGAGGCTCTGCATCTTGTAGGCGTACACGCTCTTGCCCAGGCTGCGCACCGCGTCCTCGTCCTCCCGGATGGCGCGCAGCACCCGGCCCCACGGGCTGTGCACGAGCAGCGCGACAAGCAGTGTCATCAGCAGCACCATCGCCCACGCCACCGTCAGTGCCCACAGATCCAGCGCGGTGTAGCGGACGAGCCAGAAGCCGTAGACATCGCGGGGGATGGGGTTGACGTCGTAGAACTCGTCGGCGAACTGTTGCAGGCCGAACACGCCGCCGGTGACCGGCTCGGCCCAGCTCGACCGGTAGAACAGCCGCAGGATCTCGCCCGCGGCGATCGTGGCGATGGCCAGGTACTCCGCGCGCAGCCGCAGGGTCGGCAGCCCCAGCAGCAGTGCCAGGACGATGGACGAGCCGAGTCCGATGAGGACCCCCACCCACAGCGGCAGGCCGTAGGTGGCGACCGACGCGGCCACGCCGTAGGCGCCGACGAGCATGAACGCCACCTGGCCGAAGTTCAGCAGCCCGGTGTAGCCGAAGTGCAGGTTGAGGCCGATCGCCGCCAGCGCGTACACCGCGGCGACCGGCCCGATACCGGAGCGGATCGCGTCGGAGAGGATGATCTGCCAGTCCACTGTGCACCACCTAGCCGACGCGTTCCCGCTGCCCGAGGATCCCCTGTGGACGGATCAGCAGGACGACGATGAGCGCGAGGAGGGCCCACGCGTTCTGCAGATCGATGGGGAACCACAGACTGGACACCTGCGCGACGATGCCGATGACGAAGCTGCCGACCATCGCCCCGTAGGCCGACCCGAGCCCGCCGAGGATGATGCCGGCGAACATGAGCAGCAACAGCCGGAACCCCATGTCCCACGTGATGATCTCGGACAGTCCGAAGAAGATCCCACCCAGTGCGGCCAGCGCGCCCCCAAGCACCCAGACCACCAGCACGACCCGGTGCACGTCGATACCGGACGCCTCGGCGAGGTCGGGGTTGCTCGACAGTGCCCGGATGGCGGTGCCGGTGCGGGTCTTCTGCAGCATGAGTGCCACGCCCACCAGGACGAGCACGGACACGACGACGATGGTCAGATCCCGCGGGGTGATGCCGATCGGCCCGAGTTCCAGCGCCTGCTGGATGTCGTATTCGCGGTAGGACTGCGGCCGGGTGCCGAAGAATACGAGCACGACGTGCCGCAACAGCAACGACAACCCGATCGTCACGATGAACATGTTGATGAGCCCGGTGCCTCGGTCGCGCAACGGCCGCCACAGTCCGCGTTCGGCGACCCCGCCGAGCAACGCGCCCGCGACGATCGCCACGACTGCCGCAGGAATGAGGTGCCAGCCGGGTCCGCCCGCCGCGACGTTGAGGAAGAACGCCAGCACGGCGCCGATCGTCACCAATTCGCCGTGGGCGAAGTTGATCAGATGCGTGGTGCCGAAGACGAGCGAGAGGCCCACCGCGGTGATCGCGATGATCGCTCCGAATTGGATACCGTCGACGAACGACTGCAGTGCGCGCTCGGCGAAGCCGGGACCCGGCGCGACCTCGCCGCCCTGGGCCATCGCTGACGCGAGCAAGAGTTGAACACGCACAGCCACCTCGCCGCGGGTTCGACCTGGGATTATCGAGTTTAGGCGCACACGAGGCGCGGCAACATCGCCGTGCACAATCGTTACGCGGCGTGCCGGGCGCGCCGTGCAGGGATCCAGGTGCGGCCGGCAGGCCATGTTGGCGTCCGGCCAACGGCGTGTGTCTGCCGTTCGTGTCGCTGTGTCTGCCGTCTGTGTCGCCGTGTCGCCCGCTCGCGTAGCCGTGTCGCCCGTTCGCGGCGGCGGGGCGTCAGAGCGTGGAGTGGTAGCGCCGGTGCAGCGCGCGGATCTCGTCCGCGAGCTCCTCGGCCGGACCGGCTACCTCGATACCGGGGACGACCTCCCGGATCGGCAGCGGTCGCACCGGCGGTGGTGGCACGCCCAGTTCGCTCAGCCACGCGGCCAGCTGCTCCGACGACGCGGCGTACACGATGCGCCCGAGCCCTACCCAGCCGTGCGCGGCCGCGCACATCGGACAGTGCTCGCCCGAGGTGAAGACCGTGGCCGCCGCCCGCTGCGCGGGTGACAGGTTCTCGGCCGCCCAGCGCGCCAGCGCGAACTCGGGGTGACGGGTCCGGTCGCCACCGGCGACGCGGTTGTGATCCTCGGCGAGTACGGTGCCGTCCGCGCCGACGAGCAGCGAGCCGAACGGTTCGTCACCCGCCTCCAGCGCCGCCCTGGCGAGCTCCACACACCGTCGCAGGTGCCGCAGTTCCGCCTCGCTCACGCCCGTCTCCATGTCACCATGGTGACTGGTCATCGGCGGGAAGGAGAGGCTTCGTGGCGTTCACCGACGACGAGGTCGAGTACCTGCGCTCGCATGGCATGGGCCGGCTCGCCACTGTCTCCCCGGACGGCCAGCCCGACGTCGTCCCGGTCGCGGTGGAATTCGACGGCCGCTTCTTCTGGATCGGCGGTGGCGGCACGGTCACCGCCACCCGCAAGTTCCGCAACGTGGCCGCCGGTGGGCACAAGGTCGCGCTGGTCGTCGACGACATGGTGTCGTTCGACCCGTTCATCGCACGCGGGATCCGGATCTACGGTCACGCCGAGCAGCCCTTCCACCGCGAGGGAATGGTCGGTCCGGGCGTCTACCTGCGGATCACCCCGCTGGTGTCCTGGAGCTGGAACATGGCGGGCGAGCCCGTCGGCGAGGAGTGGTACGAAGCGCGGCGCACGGTTCACCAGCCGGAGGACTGACCGACCGAGCGCTCTGACACGTGGGCGACCGCCGCGGCGCGCTCGCCGCTCCGGTTGGGCTCTGCCGCGTGCCCCCTCATCATGGGTGGAGAACACTCGTCACCAACCCGGCCGACGGAGGCAACGTATGGCGAGGCAGCACCCGACGTCCGCGCTCGTCGAACCGTGGCCGGCGCTCGCGGTCGACGAGTGGACCGACACCCGGGACACACTGCACATGTGGACCCAGATCGTCGGCAAGATCCGGATGGCCAAAGCGCCGATGGTCAACCACTGGTGGCAGGTGCCGCTGTACGTGTCGCCGCGCGGGCTCACTACCTCGTCGATTCCGCACGGCGACCGGCTGTTCGATCTGGAGTTCGATTTCGTCGAGCACCGATTGTGCGTGCGCTCCAGCAGCGGGGAGCAGCGCGAGGTCGCGTTGGAGCCGAAGGCGGTGGCCACGTTCTACCGGGAAGTGCTGGCCACGCTGGCGGACCTGGACCTCGATGTGTCCATTATGGGCAGCCCGGTCGAGGTGGAACGCGCGATCCCGTTCGCCGAGGACACCGAGCATGCCTCGTACGACGCCGGCCACGCGCGGCGGTTCTGGGGACAGCTGATGGCCGCCTACCGTGTCTTGAGCCGGTTTCGCGCGGACTTCCTCGGCAAGAGCAGCCCGGTGCACTTCTTCTGGGGAGCGATGGACCTCGCGTGCACGCGGTTTTCCGGGCGAACGGCTCCCGAGCACCCCGGCGGGGCGCCGAACTGCGCGGACTGGGTGATGGTCGAGGGCTATTCCCACGAGCTCGCGAGTTTCGGCTTCTGGCCCGGCGGCAGCACCGAGGGCACCTTCTACGCCTACGCCTACCCGGAGCCCGACGGGTACGCCCGTCACCCGGTGCGGCCGGATGCCGCGTACTACGACCCTGGCGCCCACGAGTTCTTCCTCCCCTACGAGGCCGTGCGGAAGGCGGACGACCCGGATGCCACGCTGCTGGAGTTCTTCCGGACGACCTACGAGGCCGCCGCCGACAACGCCGGCTGGGACCGCGAGGCGCTGGAGGTGCGGCCGCACGCCGGCGCCGCGACACGGTAGCCCGGCGCCGTGACGCGCGGCGGAACGTGCGCGTCGACCTGGGCGCCGTGGTCGTGCGCCACGGTGACGGGAACGGCAGACACGTCGACGGGAACGCCAGACACGTCGAGGTCGTCGACTCTGGTGGGCCCGGTGGGACTCGAACCCACACTGGCACGGACCTAAACCGTGTGCCTCTGCCAATTGGGCTACGGGCCCGACAGCCTGCAGCCTAGCGTCCGCCCCGCACGCCGCTCACCGGACCGGCTCAGCGGGCACGGCCCCACCGGCCACCGCGGCCCCACCGGGCACCGCACCACGGCCGGACGCGCAGCTCGACCGGCCGCCGCGGGTGCGGCTCCTCGGCGTGGCCTGTGCGGTGCGGGTTTGCCAGGTGATCTACCGTGACAGCCTGCGCTCAAGCATTCAGCGAGGGAGGACACGTGGCTCGCGATCCGGAGACCATCGAACGCGACATCGAGAAGGCGAGGGAGGCTCTGGCCTCCACTCTCGACCAGCTCAGCACGAAGGCCAGCCCCAAGCGGCTCGCCGACTCCGCCAAGACGAGCCTGCGGGCGAAGCTCGACGAGCCCAAGGTGAAGTTGCCGCTGATCGGCGCGGGGGTGCTGGTCGCGGTGTTGTTGGTGCGCAAGCTGGTGCGCTGACGGTGGCTCAGCCGGCGGCGCTCGCCGATCCTGCCGCTCCCGGCAGGCCGCCGAGTGCCCCGGCCGCCGTGGCCGCGTACCGGGCCTCGGTCCGCTGACCCGTGCCGCCGGCCTGGGGGCTGGTGGTCTCGTCCTTCGCCGGTGCGGCCTCGGGGGTCTTGCTGAGTTCCTTGCGAGGCACGCCGCGCTTGGGCGTGGTCTCCTGGTCGGCCGTCGTGTCCTTGGCCGGCTTCGTCTCGGCGGCCTCGGCAGGTGCGGGCGACGTGGCAGCCGACTCCGGCTCGGCAGCCTCGGCATCCGGTTCCGATTTGGCGGCCGGCTCCCCCTTGCCGGTCTCGTCGGCCTTCTCCGCCGTGCCGGCCGGGGCGGGCTTATCCGCCGTGCCCTCGGCGTCCTGCTGCGTTGCCTGCTCCTCCTCGCCGGTCTCGTCGGTCGCCTCCGGACGCGCGAGCCGGGCGGCCATGTACACCGACGTGAACTCGAGCGCGCTGCCGTTGAGCAGGTGTACGACCGTCGGGTTCTCCCCCTCGGGCGCGAGCTTCTCGACAAGCTGGTCGGCGCGGTCGCGAGCGGCGATGATGCCCGGCGCCTTCCCGCTGAGCTCCTTGCCCATGCCGGTGACGGTGACCGTGTAGTCCTCGTCGTCCTGCACGTACACCGCGGTGATCGCTTGCACCACTAGTCCTCACCCCTCTCCCGACGGCACGTCCCACCTTGGAAGACAACACTGCCGCCGTCTTATGACGCCAACCGGCGAACTACCCGATCGGGTGGTCCAGTCGACGCTGTTGAGATTCTGTTACGGAATGGTGCATTCAGCAATACGACAAAGTGTCACGTACTACTGAGCGTGAGAACCCTCTCAGTGGTGGCTACGCAGTGTTGACTTTCGCTCCCGCGGAGTGCACCCTCACCGGCCCGCGAGCCGCTCCAGGCCGCCCCAGAGCAGATTCATGGCGTACTCGGTGACGATGCCGGGCGTGATGTCCTCGCGGTGCTCGCACCAGATCGCCAGCCGTTCGCACCCGCCGACGACGAACTCCGCGGCCGCCTGGATGCCGTCGACGTCCGAGGCGTCGAAGTAGCCGCTCATGAGCGTGGCGATGAGGTCGGTCTGCTGCCGGCGGGTGGTCTCGATCTCGTCGGCCGCGGACGTTCCGATGAGGGTCATCTCGTGGCGAACCAGCGACCAGGCCTGTCTGCGCTCACGGATGAAGAGGAAGAACGCGTGCAGCCCGCGCCGCAGGGCCTCTTCGGCGGTCGGTGCGCCCACGACGGCCTGCTCGGTCACCTGCCGGAGCTCTGTTCGCGCCTGCTGGATGCACGCGAGGAGCAGGCCCTCCTTGGAGTTGAAGTACTCGTAGAGCATCGGCTTCGAGACGCCGACGCGCTCGGCGATCTCGTCCATGGAGGCCGCGGTGTAGCCGCGTTCGGAGAAGACGGCCTCGGCGACCTCGATCATCTGCCGCTCCCGCTGGGCGCGCGGCATGCGCTTACGCCGGGCGGGGGTCTTTGCAGTCGGGCTCACTCCCGCTACTCTACCGCAAGTAACCTACTTCCGGTAAGATGGACTCCGGGTAACAGGAACTGCGGCTTGGAGGCACGCATGGGCAACCGCACCGAGGCGGGCGTCGTCATCGTCGGAACGGGCTTCTCCGGGCTGGGCATGGCGATCCAGCTCCGCAAGGAGGGCCGCGACGACTTCGTGATCCTCGAGAAGGCCGACGACGTCGGCGGCACGTGGCGCGACAACACCTATCCCGGGTGCGCCTGCGACATCCAGTCGCACATGTACTCCTACTCGTTCGAGCAGAACCCCGGCTGGTCCCGCGCGTTCTCCCCGCAGCCGGAGATCCACGAGTACCTGCGCGGCGTCGCGCGGAAGTACGACCTGTATCGCTTCGTCCGATTCGGACAGGAGATGACCGGCGCCCGCTGGGACGCCGACGAGCAGCGCTGGCACGTCACCACCGCCGGCGGTGACGAGTTCGTCGGCCGGTTCCTGGTCGCGGGTGTCGGCGCGCTGCACATCCCGCAGATTCCGCAGCTGCCCGGCATCGACCGCTTCGAGGGCAGGGCGTTCCACTCCGCCGAGTGGGATCACGACTACGACCTGCGCGGCAAGAAGGTGGCGGTGATCGGCACCGGCGCGAGCGCGGTCCAGTTCGTGCCGCAGATCGCGAAGGACGTCTCGCGGCTGACGTTGTTCCAGCGCACGCCGCCGTGGATCATGCCCAAGCCCGACCACCCCATGCCGGAGTGGGCGAAGCGGCTGTTCGCCCGCGTTCCCGGCGTGCAGCGGCTCTACCGTGACCTGCTCTACTGGATGCTCGAGCTGCGCGCGGTGGGCTTCAACGGCAACCCGCGCATCATGAAGGTCGCGCAGAAGGTGGCCGAGCGTCACCTCGCCAAGCAGGTGCGCGATCCCGAGCTGCGGGCGAAGCTGACGCCCGACTATGTCATGGGCTGCAAGCGCGTGCTGATCAGCAACGACTACTACCCGGCGCTGGCCAGGGACAACGTCGACGTGGTGACTGACGGGATCGCCGAGGTCACCGCGCACGGTGTCATCGACAAGGCCGGCGTGGAGCACGAGGCCGACGCGATCATCTACGGCACCGGCTTCCACGTCACCGACGCGTTCGACGACCTGCACATCATCGGTTCCGAGGGTCGTGACCTCGGCAAGCTGTGGGCCACCGAGGGCATGCAGACCCACAAGGGCATCACGGTCGCGGGCTTTCCCAACCTGTTCTTCCTGCTCGGCCCCAACACCGGGCTCGGCCACAACTCCGTGGTGTTCATGATCGAGCAGCAGATCCGCTACATCGCCGAGGCGATCTCGTTCGCCGAGTCGCGGTCGGCGGGCGCCATCGAGGTGCGCCCGGAGGTGCAGGCGCAGTTCAACGCCGACATCCAGCGCAAGCTCGAGCGCGGGATCTGGACCCAGGGCGGCTGCAAGAGCTGGTATCTCGACGCCCAGGGCGTCAACCGCACGATCTGGCCCGGGTTCACCTGGCGTTACTGGATGCAGACCCGCAAGCTCGAGCCGAGCGACTTCGCCCTCACCCGGTAGCGGGGCCCACGGGATCCCGCCCGCGGGTGCCGCGGGCGGACAACCCGCGCAGGCGGGCGACGAGCTCCTGGGTGTCGACCCCGCACAGCTCGGCCATCCGCTCCAGGGCGGCGTGGTCGAGCTGGACCTCGCGGGCGCTCGTCTGCTCCAGCATCCCCGCGGCCCAGCGTCGTAGCGGCCCGAGATCGGGGCTGTCGTCCGCGGCCACCAGGGCCAGGTTCACCCGCACCTGTCCGGGCTCGTCGCCGAACACCCGCCGGTGGACGCGCGCGAGCAGCTGGTGTGGCAGCTCGTCCATGGCCAGGCACAGCTCCACGAGCCGCACCACCGAGCACTGGCGGGTGCCCAGCTCGTAGGTGGCGAGCGTCTGCAACGAGATCTCACTCTGCAGGCGCTCGTTCAGATCTCTGCGCGTCCAGCCGCGCCGCTTGCGAAGTTTGCGCAGTTCGTCCCCCAACGCCCGTTGATAGGCGTCCCCGTCGATCAGCACGTCACGTCCCCTGCTCGCATCACGTGTGATGCCGTGCGCCGGTGACCCCGGCGCGGCGCATGTGTCCTTCACGGGAGTGAAAGGCACGTGACCGGCTTGGCTGACGCGGGTGACGGGGAAAGTCGGACCAGAGACCGTGGAACTACTCCGTTCGAGCTACCGATTTCACCTGGTTGGGCTCACCCGTTCCTCAGTTCACGCACGTGACGCCGTCGGCCTTGATCGGTGCGTCGCCGGTCGGCTCCTGCTGGGCCGCCGGCTGCACGGACCGGGGCTGCTGCACCATGGCGGGCTCGGTGGACCCGGCGACGTCCGCCGGCGGCTCGTAGTCCGGACCGAGCAGGACCCGCACGTGTCCGGAGGGCACGGCCGGATCCGTCTCGACGTCCACACCGCCAATGGCCTCCGCCACTTGCTCGCCCGAGGCCTCCTCGCCTTCGGCGACCTGCACCACCGTCGTCGACCGCGGGTCGGTGTTGCCCACCTCGCCCTGGCCGTAGCCCTTGCCGGTGAGCGACTCCGACACGCTTCCGGCCAGCCCGGTGATGGACGAGCCGTTGAGAACGTCGACCGTGATCTCGCCGGGTGCGGGCGCCGCCGCCTGCTCGTCCGGCTGCTTCTCCGCGGGCTTGCCCGCCAGCCGCTCGACGAACGCACGCACCTCGTCGGGGTCGATGTCGATCGCCATGCCGTCCTCGGGCGTCTCGTACTCGGTGTCGGCCACCGGAATCGTCTGGAACTGGATCTGGCCGCCGCTGAGGCCCTGCAGCTGCTGGGCGAAGCCGAGCAGGTCCCAGCCCTGGTTGACCACCACGGACTTCTGCACCGCGCCGATCAGGCTGTTCAGCTTGGCCGGGTCGGCCAGCGTGCCCGCCGAGAGCACCTTGCGGGCGAGGCCGGCCATGAAGACCTGCTGACGCACCACGCGGTCGAGGTCCCCACGCAGCAGCCCGTGCCGCTGCCGGACGAACGCCAGCGCGTCGAAGCCGGAGATCGTCTGGCGTCCCGCCTCGAAGTCGGCACCGGAGTAGGAGTCCTCGACCGGCTGCTTGAGGCACACGTCGACGCCGCCGATCGCCTTGGTGATGTCGTAGAACCCGAGCAGGTTGATCGAGGCGTAGTTGTCGATGCCGGCGCCGGTCAGCTGCTCGACCGTCTCGACCAGCGTCTTGGCGCCCTCCTGATTGCTGCGGACCTCGAGCTCCTTGGGGTCGGTGACGCCCTCCTCCTCGAGCTTGCGCTTGGCCTCGAACTTCGCGCGCGCGTACGCTGAGTTGATCTTGTGCTTGCCGAAACCCGGGATGTCGACATACGAGTCACGAGGCAGCGACACGGCGACGGCCTTGCTGCCGTCGTTGGGGATCCGGACGAAGATCAGCGTGTCGGTGTTGAGCTCGCCGTCCGAGACGCCGGCCCGCAGCTTGGCGAGCATCTCCTCCGACAGCGGGTTGCCCTGGGCGTCGGTGCGGCTGTCCATGCCGACCAGCAGGATGTCGCGCGCGCCGTCGGCGGGCAGATCCTCCTGGTTGTCGATGACGTCGGCCATGGTGAGCCCGCTGACCAGGCCCTGCATCGCGGCCCACGCGTAGCCGGTCAGCGTCATCACGAGTGCCGACACCACGGCCAGGGCGATCTTCGCGCCTCGCCGAGGGCGGTGCCGCGGTGGCGGCTCCGGTGGCCTGCGCCGGCGCGGCGGGGGAGTGCGGTCCGGGCCGGACCCGGGGCGCCGCCGCTGCGGGGGAGGTGGCGCCGTCCTGCGCGGCGCGGACCTGCCGCCCCGTGCCGGTGGCTGGGATGGCGGGGATGGCGGGGATGGCACGGCCCTGCCGTCGGCGCGCTGCTCCCACGGCCTCGCGCGACCTCGGCCTCGCGGGGAGTTCCGCGGCGGGTGATCCACGCCAACGGCTCCTTTCGTCGACAGTTCCGGTCGTCTCGTGAGACGTCCGAGCGCGGACGTGGGTTGTCGTAGGGTGGCACACCGGCACCGTGCTGTGGTCGAAACCACCGGCGCGTCGCCCGGCTACGTCGCGTAACTCGCCGTGGTGCGAGCGGACCACACGGTAGCCAGCGCCGCCGCGACGGCCAGCAACCCCGTCCCGGCGTAGACGACCACACCGAGTGCGAAGGTGCTGGGGCCCGACGTCGCCGACAGCAGCGGCGGGACGCAGGCCAGCGCCGTGAGCAGCCACGTCCTGGGGGCGTGGCTGTCGCCCGTGCGCACCGTGTGCAGCAGGGACATCCCGAGCAGCAGGTGCACCAGGCTCTGGATCGGGTCCAGCGGCAACCCCGGCAGCGTGGTGTCTCCCATTCCGCCGAAGCTCGTCACGGCGAAACCGAACACACCCACAGTGGAGTACCCGATTCCGGCGACCGTAGCCGCGTGTGCGAGCACCCGATCGAGTCGTCCCGGCAGCTCACGCCAGGCAGGTGGCGGCGGAGGGCGGTGGCCGACGTGCCGTTCGAACCACCAGAAGACCACGACGGCCGGTCCGGTGAGCATGGTCACCGCCACCACGACCCGCAGGCTGCCGGACGGTAGCAGCTCGGGCACGTAGACGGCGGCCACGAGCAGCAGCATCACCGCGAGAAAGCCCAGGTAGAGGCTCATCGGAGCCCGCGAGGCGTACCCGGCGGCGCGGCGGATGCCCTCGTGCGCGGCCACGCGCGTCAGCGGTGTGCGCAGCAGGCCGAGCACGCCCAGCTGCACCAGGCCGAGCGCGAGGACGGGCAGGACCGGCCCTGCCAGCGGGGGTGGTGCGCCGGCCGTGCCGAGCAGGGTCAGCGGGACGCGGCCGCTCGCCACGCCTGCGACCAGCACCGCTGCACCCGCCCCGGCGACCACCGCGGCCGGCGCCCACGACCGCCTGCCCGGGCGGTCGGCGTGGGCGAAGGCCAGCTGCTGCGCGAGCAGGGCCAGCGCCACGACCGCGGTGCCGTCCAGCACCGGGGAGGCGTGCCGGTCGGCGGCGAGCAGGAGCAGGCCGAGCGTCCCGAGGAGCAGCAGCGCGACGGCGATCGGAGCGCGCCGGTGCAGCGTGTGCATCGCCGGGGTGGCCACCGTCGTCAGGACGTACACGCCGAGCAGCCACAGCGGGTGCAGCGCGATCCGCACGACGACCTCGACGGTCGCCTCGGGGATCGTGAGCAGTTCCAGCGCGGTGGGCATCGCGAAGGCGACCACGGCGAAGACCAGGGCCATCCGCAGCAGCCAGCTCGTGCGGTGGGCGAGGTACTCGCGATAGCCGCCGCCCGCGCGGCGCACCCGGAGCCAGCCGTCGAGGTTGGAGTGGCCGCCCGCGAAGAAGAAGACGAAGGCCAGCTGCGCCATCCACGTCAGCGGCCACAGCCAGTGCTCGCCGGCCCCGGCCCAGCGGGCCAGGGCCACGGCCGATTCGCCGAGCACGAGCGTCGCGATCGCGGCGACCCCCAGCAACGTCCAGCGGCCCGCCGGCGCGGGCGGGGAGGGCAGCACGGTGCGGGCGATCCGGGGCCGGGCGCGCCGGGCGACCAGCCAGCCCTTCAACCGGAACGACAGCAGGAATCCGATCACGGCGACGCCCGCCAGCATGGGCACGATCGGCTCGCCGACCGGTGGCCCCCAGCGCTGGTGCCAGGAGTTCACGACCAGGCCCGCCGAGTAGACCGATGCCACCGCCTCGCACGCACTCGCCGAGTCCTGGGGGTTGTGCGCGCAGGCGGCGTGCATGTCCGCCGAGAGCCGGTCGTCGAGGGCCTCGCGCACCTCGGGGCCGAGCGGGTGCCCCTTCTTCTCGGCGTACCGCAGCAGGTCGTAGCCGAGGTCGTGGGAGCGGCACGCCGTGCCGAAGTCCCAGCGCGTGTCGTCGTCGCCCCACGGGGTCGAGCAGCCGCCGTCGACGTGCACGGCCCGCACCGTGCCGTCGAGCGCGGCGGCCTGTCCGGGCACGACGCCCGTGACCTCGGTGAAGTCGGCGGGCAGCAGCCGCAGTGCGTCCGGCTCGGGCCCCGGCGTGAGCAGCGCGTCGATGGCCCGCTGCGCGGCGGCGACGTCCCCCCGCGGCGGGCCGAGGTCGGGTGTCGCCTCGGACCGGGAGGCCAGGAATCCGAATCCGACGACGGCCAGCATCAGCAGCAACACCCAGGCCGAGGTCCCGAGACGACGGCGCCCGCGGCGTGGCGCGGGCGCGTGTTCCTCGGTCCGTTCGGTCATGGGTCCCCAGGGTTGCAGCACGGACTCCGGGCGGACATCCGGGTAGCCCCCGGATGTTCGGTGGGGCACAGGCTACTGGTCGGGCCGCGCCGCGAAGCGCACCTGGTTCCGGCCGTGTTCCTTCGCCTCGTACACGGCGGCGTCGGCGGCCTGCATGAGGCCGTCGAGCGTGGCGGCGTGGTCCGGGTAGACGGCGACGCCGATGGAGGTCGTGCGTTCGGTGATGGTGGTCTGGGCGCCGCGTTTGTCGGTGGTGTCGATGTGCAGGGCCGCGATCGTCCGCCGGATGCGTTCCGCGGCGACCTCCGCGGCCGGGCCGTCGGCGTCGGGCAGGAGCACGAGGAATTCCTCGCCGCCGAACCGCCCGACGATGTCGGCCGGCCGGGTGACATCGCGCAGCGCCGCGGCGATCGAGGCGAGCACGTCGTCACCGGCCGGATGGCCGAAGGTGTCATTGATCCACTTGAAGTAGTCGAGGTCGATCATGAGCACGGCCAGCCGGCCCTCGGCGCGGTGCACCCGGCTCAGCGCCCGTTGCGCCGATTCCGACCAGCCGCGCATGTTCAAAAGCCCAGTCTTGGGGTCGGTGACGACGTCGTCCTGCAGCTGGTCGAGCTCGGCGAGCCGGTTGAAGACGACGGTCACCACGGCCATGATCGCGACGGTCGGCGGCATGGTGACGAGCAGGACCGCGGTGACGGCGCCGAGTCCGGTGGTGATCGCCTCCAGCAGGTTGTCGGCCTTGCTGCCGAGCACGCCGCGCACGGTGGGATGCGGCTCGCTCAGCGCGAGAATGCCGCCGACGTAGATCACCTGCACGCCCTCGTACACCGCTGCCGCGACGAGCACGAGCGCGAACTCCCGCAGTGAGCTCAGCGCGGTGATGTCGTGCCAGTCGACCGGATCCAGCGCGACGTAGACGACATTCGCCAGCGCCGCCGCCAGACTGTGCGAAATGGACGAGTAGACGAAGTTGTGTGCCGGGCGGCGGGCCGTGAACCAGCGTTGGACCCGGATCACCACCACGACCAGCACGGCGAGTGTCGCCGGAAGTACCAGCACGGCGGGGAAGACCCACACCGCGATCAGGTCGATGAGGACGGTCTTGGACCGGTTGCGCCTGCGTTCCTCCTGGCGCTGGGTGAGTTGGATATGGACGGTCGCACCCGCGGTGAGAATGCCGAACTCGAGCCAATCCGAGGCGGTCGGCGTCGCCGCACCCGAGAACGCGACGACGAAGCCGGCGATCGACACCAGCTCCATCAGGATCAGGAACGCGATGAACTTCCGGGGCCTGCGCCACAGAGCCCAGTTCCGCGGCAACCTGGCCGACCGGCGTCCCTCGCGGGGCCGTCCGGCCGTGGGCGCGGCACCGGCGTCCGGCGGCGTGGAGTGCTCCGTCCGGCCGGAGCCGGGTGCACCCGTGCGCCGATGGCCACCTGGCGTCGGAGGGGCAGGTGGCGGCCGATCCCGAGGCGTGAGCGGCACTCGCCAAACCTCCCCAAGCTGTTCGTCCTGGTAGTGAAGTCCCCTCTGCCGAGGCTGCGCGGCAAGGGAACTCGCTGCCACACCAGGTATCATCCCACCACGCCGGAACCGTTGCGGAGGCGAGGACGCCGGGTTCCGGGCGATGAGGCCGTCCGGGCCTCGGTTCGAGGCGATCGGAGGTGTTCTCCCTTGTCTGGCCGTGACTTCTGATCTAGAACAAACACATGTTGGTTGTTTCCGCTCGCAATGGAGGTGCAGGCATGGCCGGCCGCGATTTCTGATGTTCCGGGTACATGAACTCTGTTGGTACCGCACGTAAAGGAGGCAAAACCGTGACCGGTCGTGATTTCTGAAACACGCTGTGTCGAGCCGAGTGGATTCGTTCCCGCCGTCGCCGAGGAGGTGCACCGTGGCAGGCCGTGACTTCTGAGTCGTCCTCCCATTGCCGTCGTCGAGAAGCAGTCGACCGAACAGAGAGGTATACACCGATGACCGGTCGTGATTTCTGAGTTCGCTCGAGCGAACGTGAGTACATCGTCACGCAGGATTCGTTTTCGTGTTCGTGAAGGAGGGACGACATGCGGTTCGGCCGGGACTTCTGATTTTCCTCATCCGTTTTCCGAGACAGCCGGCTCATGCCGGACGCGTGCCCACGAGACCGCGACCGGCACGGTGAGCACCACACCCGCGAGTCCGGCGAGCGCGATCGCCGAAGTGGCGGATCCGACCACCTCCGCCAGCACACCGCCGATCGCGACACCGATGCCCTGAGCGACCCGGAGCCCGGTGCGGTACAGACCTCCCGCACCACCACGCAGGTCGTTCGGCACCCACGTGATGAAGGTGGCACCCACCGTGATGATGTAGGCGCCCGCGGCACCGGCCAGCGCGAGCACGACGAGGGCGACCGGCAGGCTCGGCTCCAGTGCGAACAGCACGAGCACGGCACTCGCCGCGATCGCCAGGACGCCGAGATAGCGGCGCCGTCCCTCCGCTGAGACGAACCGGGACAGCAGGAACGCGCCGACGATGAACCCCACGGGGTCGGCGGCGAGCAACCAGCCGACGGCTTCGTCCGGCGCCCCGATCTGGTGGGCGAGCGGAGCCGCGAGTCCTTCGGGCACCACCGCGAGGCCGACGAGCCACGAGAACGCGAGCAGCACTCGCAGCCTGCGCCGGGCGAACACCCAGCGCGTCGCGCGGAACCACGGGTCCTCCGGATCCCCTGCTGCGGGGCGGCGGTGCACGCGGACACGGACGACCACGGCGGTCACGACGAACGTCACCGCGTCGATCGCCAGCGCCCAGGACGTGCCGAACGCCGTCACGAGCAGGCCGCCGCCCGCGAGCCCGCCCAGCATCGCGATGTTCGTGGTGATGCCACGCAGATCCTGGCTGCGGAGGTAGACGTCGTCGTCGGTGAACACCTCGCGCGTGAGCGCGTTCTGCGCGGCGTTGACCGGAGCGCCGACCAGCCGCACCAGCACCACGAGCACGCACAGCAGCGCGAGCGGAGTTCCCGGGATCGCCATGCCGCCGACGAGCACCGCCTGCAGCAGCGCGCACGTGACCAGCACGGTCCGCCGGGGGAACCGGTCGGCGATCTGCGCGAGACCGAGGCCGCCCGCCAGCGCGGGCAGGAACGTCAAGGCGTAGACCACCGCCGACCACAGCGCCGAACCGGTGCGGTGGAACACCATGAT
The DNA here is from genome assembly GCF_042685745.1 of Prauserella oleivorans. Taxonomy (NCBI): domain Bacteria; kingdom Bacillati; phylum Actinomycetota; class Actinomycetes; order Pseudonocardiales; family Pseudonocardiaceae; genus Prauserella; species Prauserella oleivorans. The sequence continues at coordinate 2,519,492 of NZ_JBHUNT010000001.1, forward strand.
CGACAGCGCCACGGTGGTGAGGTGATCGCCCGCGACCGACTGCATCTCCGCGAGCCAGAGCGCACGGAACTCCCGGTTGCGGATCGCCATGCTCATCCGCGGAGCCGTGCCGGTACTCACGCGTGTCACCTTGTGTTCGTTCGACTACTCCCCGTTCGGGACAACGGTAAGTATCCCCTCCGCTACGCGCAGGGGAACAGGAAACGTTGCCCGGATCGGACCAACGGCTGTGCGGCTTGGGCCGTTCGTCCGCCTACCAAAGTACGGGTGAACGGAACGTGACCACGGCCGCCGTGGGGTCAGCGCGGCAGTTACCCGCGGCCTATCACCTGGTGCGCGCTCGGCGCCGTCCGGACACCGTTGGGCGAGCCGTCCGCCTCGATGGCGCCATCGGGGCGAAAGACTGGAGGCAGCCGGTGAGGTCGGGGACCGGGCTCGCGCCGGTGCCGGCGGTTGGGAGGGACGACGATGGACAGGCTGCTCGACGGCAAGGCCGTGGTGGTGACAGGTGCGGGGCGGGGTCTCGGGGAGGCCTTCGCCGTGCACGCGGCGCGAGCGGGCGCCGCCGTGGTGGTGAACGACATCGACGCCGAGCTCGCCGAGGCGACCGCGGCGAACATCCGGGCACACGAGGGGCGCGCGGTGGCCAGCGGGCACGACGTCGCGGACCCGGACCAGGCGAAGGCGATCATCGAGCTGTGCGCGGGGGAGTTCGGCTCCGTCGACGGGCTGGTGAACAACGCGGGGCTCAACTACGAGGCGCTGCCGTGGCAGGACGACCCGGCGCGGGTGCGGGCCCTCATCGAGACCAACGTGCTCGGTGTCGTCTACACCGGGATGGCCGCGGCCCAGGCCATGATCGAGCACGGCCGTGGCGGCTCGATCGTCAACATCTCGTCCGGGGCGTCGCTGGGCCAGCGCAAGCTCGGTGCCTACGCGGCCAGCAAGGGCGCCGTCGCGTCGCTGACCTACTCCTGGGCACTGGACATGGAGGAGGCCGGCATCCGGGTCAATGCCGTCTGCCCGCTCGCGCACACCCGGATGGTGTGGAAGTCGGAACGCTCCCTGCGCAACTGCCCGCCGGACCGCACGCCGGGCCGGATCGCGCCACTGGTGCTGTTCCTGCTCGGTGACGGCTCGCGGGGCATCACCGGGCAGCTGGTCCGGTGCAACGGCCCGCAGCTGCACATCGTCGGCCAGCCGTATCTCAAGCAGCCGATCCTCGAACGCGACGTGTGGGACTCCGACAGCGTGCAGCGCGCGTTCGACGAGGTCTTCAGCGCCCACCTCGAGCCGTACGGGCTCGAGAAGCGGGTGCCGCCGCGGCTGCGCAAGTGGATGGAGGGTGCGCCGCTGCGCAGCGCCTGAGCGGCTGCGCAGCGGCGCCCGGCCGAGCGCCCCTCCGCGTACCGGCTCACACCTCGTAGAGGGCGTTGATGTCGGCGCCGTAGCGCTCGGTGATGACCCGGCGCTTGAGTTTCAACGTCGGGGTCAGCTCGCCCGACTCCGGGCTCCACGCGGTGGTGAGCACGCGATACCGCTTCACCTGCTCCACCCGTGCGAGCCGGTCGTTGGCGGCCTGCACGGCACGGTCGATCTCGGCCCGGACCTCGGGGTGCTCGGCGAGCGTGGCGACGTCGGCGGCCTCGATGCCCTTCGCGGACGCCCACGCGGGGGCGATCTCGTCGTCGAGCACGATCAGCGCGGTGACGTACGGCCTGCTGTCCCCGATCGCGACCGCCTGCCCGATGAGCGGATGCTCCTTGAGCAGCCCCTCGATCCGGGTCGGGGCGATGTTCTTGCCGCCGGCGGTGATGATGAGTTCCTTCTTGCGGTCGGTGATCGAGACGAAGCCGTCCTCGTCGATCGTGCCGATGTCGCCGGTCGCGAACCAGCCGTCGGTGTCCGTCGCCGGTTCGATCGAGCCGTCCTCCTGGAGGTAACCGAGGAAGACGATCGGCCCGCGGACGAGGAGCTCTCCGTCGTCCGCAAGGCGCACCTCGACGTCGGCGATCGGGCGGCCGACGGTGCCCGCCTTGAACGCGGACGCGCAGTTGGACGTCGCGGCGCCGGTGGTCTCGGACAGGCCCCACACCTCCTGGATCTCGATGCCGAGCCCGGCGATGAAGTACAGCACCTCGACGGGCAGTGCGGCGGCACCGCTGGAGGCGAGGACGATCTGGTCGAGGCCCAGCAGCTGACGGACCGGCGCGAGGACAGTGCGGTCGGCCTCCTCGATCTTCGCCGCGAGGTCGGCGGGCACCTCCTGGCCCGTGCTGCGCAGTTTGTAGCCCTGCTGCAGCAGCTCGTTGGCCTGTACCAGGGCGGTGCGCTTCTCCTCGGGCACGCCGGCGAGCATGTTCTTCAGGCCGGCCGCCATCTTCTCCCACACGCGTGGCACGCCGAAGAACATCTGCGGGCGGACCCGGCCGAGCGCGGTGATGATGTCGGCCGGATCGTCGAGCGTGTGCACGTGCCCGGCGTGGACGATCGGCAGGTAGATCGACAGCACGCGCTCGGCGATGTGCGCCAACGGCAGGTAGGCGATGTTGGTGAGGTGCTTCGGCGCGTTGTGCAGCGTCTGCATCGCCACCGCCTCGTGGACGGCGTTGCGGTGGGAGACCACGACGCCCTTCGGCACGCCGGTGGTGCCCGAGGTGTAGATCATGGCAAGTGGGTCGTCCGGGCGGATCTCCGCGATGCCGCGCTCGAACGCGTGCGGTTCGGCCGCGTGCAGGACGGCTCCGCGTTCGAGCACGTCGGCGTAGCTGACGAACCGCTCGTCGCCGTCCGGCATGGCGGCGGCGTCGAACATGACGATCCGCTCCAGGTTCGGCATTCCGTCGAGCACCGGCTGCCAGCGGGCGAGTTCGTCCGGGCCGGCGAGCACGGCGATCGGAGCCGCGCTGTGGTTGACGACGTAGGAGACCTGCTCGCTGCTCAGGGTCGAGTACGCCGTGCAGGGGATGGCGGCCAAGCTCGCCGCGGCGAGATCGGCGATCAGATGCTCGGGACGGCTGGGCGCCATGATGATCATGCGCTGGCCCGCGCGCAGCCCGAGGTCGGCGAGCCCGCGGGAGAACGCGGCGACCTGCTCGCACAGCTCGGCCCAGGTGAGTGTCGGTGCGCCCTCGACGTCAAGTGACGTGATCGCGGGGAGGCCACCGAACTCGGCGGCGTTGCGCCGCAGGAGTGCGGGGATCGTGGCGGTCGTCGGGTCCACCGCCGGTTCCTGCGCGGACGGTGAGGACGTGGGTGCGGGTGATGACACGGATGGCGACGACAACTCTGTCCTCCTCGGCCTGACCTTCTGCGGATGCCTCACCCTATGTGGTCCGCGTCACGCGCAACAGGTGTCGGAAGACCCGCTTGTTCGGATTCGCAAGATGCGTGGTCTGTGCAACTTGATCTCGTCAACTGCTTGATTTGCGCATCTTCTGTGTGCATGATGGCCACGTCGTTCACCTGCCGAGGAGGATCACCGTGGATCTCCAGTTACTGGCTGCCCTGGTACTAGGGATCGCCGCGATCGTGCTGATCGTGTTGCGCACGCGGCTCGACGCGTTCGTCGCGCTGCTCGTCGCTGCGCTGCTGGCCGGATTCGTCGCCGGCCTACCGGTGACCGGCATCCTGGACTCGATCACCGAGGGCTTCGGGTCGACGATGGGCGCCATCGGCATCGTCATCGGACTCGGTGTCGGCGTCGGCAAGATCCTCGAGGTCTCCGGGGCCGCCGACGCGCTCGCGAAGGCGTTCGTCCGGGCGCTCGGCAAGGGGCGCGAACCGTGGGCGATGGCCGGCACGGGCGCGCTCGTCTCCATCCCGGTGTTCTGCGACTCCGGCTACGTCATCATGAACCCGCTCGCCAGGTCGATCGCGCGCCGGGCCAAGGCCGGTTACGTCACCTTGGCACTCGCACTGGGCTGCGGCATGACCCTGACCCACCACCTGGTGCCGCCGACCCCGGGGCCCCTCGGTGTCGCGGGCATCCTGTCGGCCGATGTAGGCGGCCTGATCCTGGGCGGGCTCGTCTTCGCGATCGTCCTGCTGCCCGTCATCGTCGCGTACGCCCGGTGGATCGGTCCGAAGCTGGAGAGCCAGGTCCTGCCCAACGTCCGCGCGGAGGTGTACGGCGACTCGGCCTCCCGCAGTGCCGTTGCCACCACAGGCTCGACGGGTTCGACAGGCTCGGCCGGTGCGGGCGACGACGGTGCCGGGGACGCCGGGAACGACGAGAGCGCCACGGACACGACCACGCCGGACGAGGGCGGTTCCGAAGCCGGCTGGCGGCCACGCCGGCTGTCGGCGTGGGTGGCTTCGCTGCCGCTCGTCGTGCCGCTGCTGCTCATCGTGGCCAACACCGTGGCCGAGGCCGTCGACCGCAGCGCCCAGGGCGTGCTCAGCGGGGACGACTACGAGCCCTCGCCCGTCGCGGGTGTGCTGTCGTTCCTCGGCAGCCCGGTCGTGGCGCTGCTGATCGGCCTGGTGCTCGCCGTGTACGTGCTGCTGCCGCGGATGACGACCCGCAACCAGGTGGCGAACTGGCTGTCGCAGGCCGCGTCGTCGGCGGGACTCATCATCCTCATCACCGGGGCCGGTGGGGCGTTCGGCCAAGTGCTGCGGGACACCGGTGTCGGTGAGGAGCTCGCCGAGACCATCGCGTCGTGGAACCTGCCCGGCGTGCTCGTGCCGTTCCTCGTCGCCACGCTCGTCCGGCTAGCCCAGGGATCCGGCACGGTCGCGATGATCACGGCGGCGTCGGTCACCGCGCCGCTCGTCGCGGGACTCGGCATCTCGCCACTGGCCGCCGCGCTCGCGTGCTGCGCGGGATCGATGGTGTTCAGCTACTTCAACGACTCCTACTTCTGGGTCGTCACCCGCTTCACCGGTCTGGACGGCGCGGCGGCGATTCGCGGCTGGTCCGGGATCACCACGGCGGCCTGGCTGGGCTCGCTGCCGCTCGTGCTGCTCGCGGGTGCGGTGCTGTGACGGTGCAGGCCCAGGTGCTCGTGATCGGTGACGACCTCACCGGCAGCAACGCGACCGGTGCCCGGTTCGCCCGCACCGGGCTGCGGACCGTCTCGGTCACCGGCGTCGAGCGCGTGGAGTGCGCGAAGGGCGCCGACGTGGTGGTGATCAACTGCGGCAGCCGGCAGCGCCCGGCCGCGTGGGCGCGGGCCGCGGTGCGGCGGGCCGTCGACGCGGTCGGCCCGGTCGAGTTGCTGGCCAAACGCGTCGACACCACGTTGCGGGGCAATGTCGGCGCGGAGGTCGATGCGGTGCTCGAGCTCGCCGAACCGGGCACCCGCGCCCTGGTCGTGCCCGCCTTTCCCGAGGCGGGTCGCACCACGGTGGGCGGACTCCACCTCGTCGACGGCACTCCGCTCGCGGAGACGTCCGCGGCGCGCGACCCGCTGACCCCGGTCGCGCACTCGAGGGTCGCGACGATCCTGCAAGAGGGTACCGACCGCGCCGTCACCGAGATTCCGCTCGACGTGGTGGAGTCCGGTGTGGACGCTGTCGCGGAGCGGCTCGCCGGCACGGTGGAACCGCTCGTCGTCTGCGATGCGACGACCAACGCGCATCTGGGCACCATCGCCGAGGCAGCGGCGGCGGTCCGGCGACGACAGGGGACGCACTGGGTGTCCGTCGACAGTGGACCGTTCGCGGTGCTGCTCGCGACCGCACTCGGCATCGGCAGCGGACCGCATCCGTTGCCGCCGGCGCTGGCGGTGGTCGGCAGCATCACCGCCACCACCCGCGACCAGGTGCTCGAACTGGAACAGGTGCTGCGCGCGCGGTTCGTCGACGTGGCGCTGGACGGGCTCGACCCCGGCGCGATCGCCCGGCGGACCGCCGGCCTGCTCGACGAGGGCGGCCGCGTGGTCGGCATCCGCACCTGCCTTCCCGCGCCGGGAGAGCGGGTCGACCCCACGACGGCGGAACGCATTCCGGCGATCCTCGCGGAGGCCGCCGCGCGCGTGGCCGCACAGCACCGCGTCGGCGGGCTCTACGCCACGGGCGGCGACATCGCGGAGGCCGTCACGGCGGCACTCGCCAGTGACGGCTTCGCCATCGACACCGAGGTGCTGCCGCTCGCCGTCGCGGGCAGGCTCGTGGGAGGCCCGCACGACGGCCTGCCCTTCGCCACGAAGGGCGGGCTGATCGGCGACCGTACCGCCGCCGTCGCGTGTGTCGAGCACCTGCTGAGAGTCATCGCGCAACGAGAGAAAGGAACGTCGTGACCTCTACCTCCACCGACCGGCCCGTCCTGGCGGTCACCCTCGGAGACCCCGTGGGCATCGGCCCGGAGATCACCGCACGCACGCTCGCCGAACCCGAGGCGACCGCGCAGGCCCGGCCGCTGGCCGTGGGCGACGCCGCCGTCCTGCGGAGGGCCATCGAGGTCTGCGGGCTCGACGCCGAGGTCAACGCCGTCTCCTCGGTGTCGCAAGCGCGCTACGAGCCCGGTGTCATCGACATCCTCGACCTCGGTATCGCACCCGCCGACCTGCCGTGGGGCACCGTGGACGGGGTGGCGGGCAAGGCCGCCGTGGCGGCGATCGAGGCCGCCACCAAGGCCGCGCTGGCGGGTGAGGTCGACGGCATCGTCACCTCGCCGATCAACAAGGAGGCCATCTGGGCGGCCGGGTCGAAGCACCTGGGCCACACCGAGATGCTGGGCGAGCTCACCGGCTCGAACCGGTTCAACACCATGTTCTGGGTCCGCGGGCTCAAGATCTTCTTCGCCACCCGGCACCTGTCGCTGCGGGAGGCACTGGACAAGATCACCAAGCCGAACATCGAGCATGCCGTTCGCGAGGCGTACACGGCGCTGGAGGTGTTCGGCACCCGGGAGCCGAAGCTGGCCGTGGCCGCGCTGAACCCGCACGGCGGCGAAGGAGGCAAGTTCGGCGACGAGGAGATCGTCGCGATCGCTCCTGCCGTGGAGGCGGCACGCGCCGACGGCCTCGACGTGGTCGGGCCGATCCCCGCGGACTCGGTGTTCCACCAGGGGCTCGAGGGCCGGTTCGACGGCGTGCTGTCGCTCTACCACGACCAGGGCCACATCGCCTCCAAGACCGTCGACTTCCACGGGACGGTGTCGGTGACGGTGGGTCTGCCGATCCTGCGCACCTCGGTCGATCACGGCACCGCGTTCGACATCGCCGGCACCGGCCGGGCCGATGCGGGCACGATGCGGGCGGCGTTCCGGGCGGCCGTCGAGCTGGCGCCGTTCGCGGGCAAGCTGCGCGTCGTCTACCCGCCCGCCGCGTCGTAGAGTTCGGCCGTGACCGTTCCGCGGCAGACGACCACCCAGCGACGGACGATGCTGCTCGCCGCGGTGCGCGGCGGGGACAGCAACATCCAGCGGCTCGCCGAGCGGTTCGGTGTCTCGTCGTCGACCATCCGGCGCGACCTCGCCGAGCTCGCCCGCGAAGGCCACGTGGTGCGGACCTATGGGGGTGCGCTCGATGCCGGGCCGAGCGTCGAGCGCACCCTGCGCGAGAAGGACGCCGTGCACGCCGAGGAGAAGAACGCGGTGGCGCGCGCGGCGGCCGAGCTCGTCCAGGACGGCGAGGTCGTCCTGCTCGACGCGGGCACCACCACCGGGCGGCTGGCTCACCACCTGGCGGACCGGTGCGGGCTGACCGTGGTCACCAACGGGCTCACGGTCCTGCTCGCGCTGGCGGACAGTCCGGAGATCGACGTGGTGGTGCTCGGCGGCAGGCTACGGTACCCGAACGAGGCGATCCTCGGCCCGACGGTCGAGCAGCAGCTGCGGCACATCACCCCGGACCGGGTCTTCCTCGGCGCGGACGGGCTGACCGCCGACCGCGGCCTGTGCGCGCCCACGCTGGAACAGGCGCAGCTCAAGCACATGATGCTGCACGCGGGCCGCGAGGCGTACGTGCTGGTCGATCACTCGAAGCTGGGCAGCTCCCCGTTCGCGTACTGGGCGCCGATGGACCGGGAGTACACGATCGTGGTCGACGCCGGTGCTCCGGAGGCGCTGGTGCCGTTCACGGCGAGCGCGCACTGCTCGGTACTCGAGGTCTGAGCGGCGGGCGTGCCGGACGCGCGGTGCGGGTAGTCCGGCGATATGGCCGACACGACGACCCGCGACACGGTCGAGCGGCTGCTGGAGGCCGCCGGGACCACGTACGCGCACGAGGCCGGCATCCGGCTGGCGGACAAGCCCGCGCCGCTCTACCGGCTGCTGGTGCTGTCGGTGCTGCTGTCCACGCGGATCAAGGCCGACATCGCCGTCGCCGCCGCGAAGGAGCTGGTGCGGGCCGGGTTCGGCACGCCACGGCGCATGCTTGAGGCGTCGTGGCAGGAGCGGGTGGACGCCCTCGGCCGCGCCCACTACGTGCGCTACGACGAGAGCACGGCGACCGCACTCGGTGAGGGTGCGCAGCTGTTGCTGGACGACTACGGCGGCGACGTGCGGCGGATGCGGTCCCGCGCGGACGGTGACGTCGGCGCGCTGCGCAAACACCTGTGTGAGCTGCCGCGTCTCGGCGCCGTGGGGGCGGACATATTCTGCCGCGAGGCGCAGGAGGTGTGGCCGGAACTGCGGCCCTACCTCGACCGCAAGGCGCTTCAGGGCGCGGCGGCGGTGGGGCTGCCGGAGGACGCCGACGAGCTCGCCGGGCTCGTGCGGCCGGACGATCTCGCGCGGCTCAGCGCGGCACTGGTCCGGGTCAGCCTCGACAAGAAGCTCGCCGCGCGGGTGCGGGACTGACCACCGCGCCCGCGGGTAGTCCACGGGGATGTCCGAACTGCTGACGGGTGACTTCTACCGCTTCGAAGAGCTGCTCGACGACGAGGAGCGCCGGACGCTGGGGCGGGTCCGCGAGTTCCTGCGCACCCAGGTCGCGCCGATCGCCAACGAGTACTGGGCCCGGGCCGAGTTCCCCACCGAGGTCGTGAAGGGCTACGCCGAGCTGGGCCTCGCGGGCCGCGCCTACCCGGGCGCGCCGGGGCCGAGGCCGAGCAGCTTGCTCAGCGGGTTCCTCGCGCTCGAGATGGCGCACACCGACGCGTCCGTGGCGACGTTCTACGGCGTGCACACCGGCCTGGCGATGGGCAGCATCGCCTCGTGTGGGTCCGATGAGCAACGGGACCGCTGGCTGCCGCCGATGAGCCGGATGGAGCAGATCGGGGCGTTCGCCCTCACCGAGCCCGAGGGCGGTTCGGACGTGGCGGGCGGGATGCGGACCACGGCCGTGCGCGACGGCGACGACTGGGTGCTCACCGGCGCCAAACGGTGGATCGGCAACGCCACCTTCGCCGATCTGGTGGTGGTCTGGGCGAAGGACGAACTCGACGGCCAGGTCAAGGGATTCGTGGTGGAGCGCGGCACCCCCGGATTCACGGCGACGAAGATCGAGCGCAAGATCGCGCTGCGATCGGTGGAGAACGCCGACCTCGTGCTCGACAACTGCCGCGTGCCCGAGGCGAACCGGCTGCAGAACGCGCGGTCGTTCCGCGACACGGCCGGCATCCTGCGGGCGACCCGCAGCGGTGTCGCGTGGCAGGCCGTCGGGGTGATGCTGGCGGCCTACGAGATCGCGCTCGACTACGCGAGGAAGCGCGAGCAGTTCGGTCGGCCCATCGGCAGGTTCCAGCTGGTGCAGGACCTGCTGGTGCGCATGCTCGGCAACGTCACGTCGTCGCTGGGCATGGTCGTGCGGCTGGCCCAGCTGCAGGACGAGGGGACCTACCGCGACGAGCACTCGGCGCTGGCCAAGGCGCACTGCACGAGCCGGATGCGGGAGGTGGTCGGCTGGGCCCGTGAGCTGCTCGCGGGCAACGGCATCGTGCTCGACTACGACATCGGGCGGTTCGTCGCCGACGCCGAGGCGCTCTACTCCTACGAGGGCACCAGGGAGATCAACAGCCTGATCGTCGGGCGCGCCATCACCGGGCTGAGCGCGTTCGTGTAGCCCCGTCGCTCCACGCTTGTCCAATTCGAGAACGTGTTCTAGTTTTTGAGGGCAGGCGAGGAGTGGAGGTGGCCGTGGCAGGCCGACACCTACGGCAGGACGGCGCCGTCGTGCTGGTGACCGGTGGCGTCCGGGGCGTCGGCGCCGGTATCGCCTCGGCGTTCCAGAACCACGGCGCCACCGTGGTCACCTGCGCCCGGACCGAGCCGGAGCACCCGGCCGCCGAGTTCGTGCGCTGCGACGTCCGTCACCCCGGACAGGTGCGGGCGCTGATGGAACGCGTTCTCGACCGGCACGGTCGTCTGGACGTCGTGGTGAACAACGCGGGCGGCTCGCCGTACGCATCCGCCGCCGAGGCGTCGCCGAGATTCCACGACAAGATCGTCCAGCTCAACCTGCTGGCGCCGCTGCTCGTGGCCCAGGAGGCCAACGCCGTCATGCAGCGCCAGGACTCGGGCGGCTCGATCGTCATGATCAGCAGCGTGAGCGGGCGCCGGCCGTCGCCGGGCACCGCCGCGTACGGAGCCGCCAAAGCCGGCCTGGACAACCTCACCGCGAGCCTGGCCGTCGAGTGGGCGCCGAAGGTGCGGGTCAACGGACTCGCCGTCGGCATGGTGCGCACGGAGGGCGCGCACCTGCACTACGGCAGCGAGGCCGGCGTCGCCGCGGTCGCCAAGACGGTTCCGCTCGGCCGGCTCGCCGAACCCGAGGAGATCGGCGACTGCGCGGTCTTTCTGGCGTCTCCCCTCGCCTCGTACGTCTCCGGGGCCACGCTGCTCGTCCACGGCGGTGGCGAGGTCCCGGCGTTCCTCGCCGCCGCGGACGCCGATCACGGGAGTACGCATGGGTAGTGGCTTGTGCCGGGACAGGGTCGTCATCGTCACCGGAGCCGGACGCGGCATCGGCCGGGCGCACGCGCTGGCGTTCGCCGATGAGGGCGCACTGGTGGTGGTGAACGACGTCGGCGTGGCACTCGACGGCTCGCGCACGGGCGAGGGACCGGCCGCCGACGTGGTCGCGGAGATCGAGGAGCGCGGCGGCAAGGCGGTCGCCAACACCGACGACGTCGCCGACTTCGAGGGCGCGCGCAGGCTCGTCGGCACGGCGCTGGAGAACTTCGGCAGGCTCGACGTGCTGGTCAACAACGCGGGTTTCGTGCGCGACCGGATGCTGGTCAACCTCGGCGAGGACGAGTGGGACGCGGTGATTCGGGTGCACCTCAAGGGCCACTTCGCTCCCCTGCGGCACGCGGCCGCGCACTGGCGCGCGGAGAGCAAGGCCGGCCGGACGCCCGAGGCGAGGGTCATCAACACCAGTTCCGGTGCCGGGCTGCTCGGCAGTGTCGGCCAGGCGAACTACTCGGCCGCCAAGGCGGGCATCGCGGCCCTGACGGTGGTGGCCGCGGCCGAACTGGCCCGCTATGGCGTGACGGTGAACGCCATCGCCCCCTCCGCGCGGACGCGGATGACCGAGGAGGTCTTCGCCGACACGATGGCCCGGCCGGACGCCGGTTTCGACGCGATGGCACCGGAAAACGTCTCGCCGCTCGTCGTGTGGCTCGGCAGCACGGAGTCGGCGGACGTGACCGGCCGCGTGTTCGAGGTCGAGGGCGGCAAGGTGGCGCTCGCGCAGGCGTGGCGGCACGGCCCCGAAGCCGACAAGGGTGCCCGCTGGCACCCGGCTGAGCTGGGACCCGTCGTCGCGGACCTGCTCGCGAAAGCGCCCGCCCCCGAACCCGTCTACGGAGCGAACTGATGCCGATCACGAGCGAACGGGCCGAGGACGGCATCCAGGTCGTCACGGTCGACTGCCCTCCCGTCAACGCGCTCACCGTGCGCGGCTGGTTCGACCTCGCCGACGCGGTGCGCTCGGCGGGCGCCGATCCCGAGGTGCACGTGGTGGTGCTGCGCGCCGAGGGGCGCGGGTTCAACGCGGGCGTCGACATCAAGGAGATCCAGGCGGCCGGCGGATACGAGGCGCTGGTCGGCGCCAACCGAGGCTGTTACGCGGCGTTCGGCGCGGTCTACGACTGCGCGGTGCCGGTGGTGGCCGCCGTGCACGGATTCTGCCTCGGCGGCGGCATCGGGCTGGTCGGCAACGCCGACGTCGTGGTGGCCTCCGACGACGCCACGTTCGGCGTGCCCGAGGTGGAACGCGGCGCGCTCGGGGCGGCGACCCACCTGGCGCGGCTCGTCCCGCCGCACCTCATGCGGACCCTGTACTTCACGGCGCGGACGGTGACCGCAGCCGAACTGCACACGTTCGGCTCGGTGTACCGGGTCGTGCCGCGGGACGCCCTCGACGACGCGGCCCTGGACGTGGCGCGGGACATCGCCACGAAGGACACCCGGGTGATCCGCGCGGCCAAGGAGGCGCTCAACGGCATCGATCCCCAGGACGTACACCGCAGCTACCGCTTCGAGCAGGGATTCACCTTCGAGCTGAACCTGCTGGGCGCCTCCGACGAGGCCCGGCAGGCGTTCCTCGACGGGAAAGGACGTTGATGAGGGACAAGCGGACGACCGCGGATGACGCGGTGGCCGAGCTTCGCGACGGCATGACCATCGGCATCGGCGGCTGGGGTTCGCGGCGCAAGCCGATGGCGCTGGTGCGCGCGATCCTGCGCTCGCCCGTGAAGGACCTGACGGTGGTGTCCTACGGCGGCCCGGACGTCGGGCTGCTGGCCTCGGCGGGCAAGGTACGCAAGGTCGTGTTCGGCTTCGTCACGCTCGACTCCATCCCGTTCGACCCGTGGTTCGGGCGCGTCCGGGAGACGGGCCAGGTCGAGGTCATCGAGTACGACGAGGGCATGTTCGCCGCCGCGCTGTCGGCGGCGGCCCAACGGTTGCCGTTCCTGCCGACCCGCGCCGGGCTCGGGTCGGACGTACTGCGGCTCAACCCTCGTCTGCGCACGGTCCGCTCGCCCTACGCCGACGGCGAGGAGCTGGTGGCCGTGCCCGCGCAGCCACTCGACGTCGCATTCGTCCACCTGAACCGGGCCGACGCGCGCGGCAACGCCCAGTACCTCGGCCCGGATCCGTACTTCGACGATGTGTTCTGCCTGGCGGCCAAGCGGCGGTTCGTGTCGGTGGAGAAGGTCGTGCCGACCGAGCAGCTGACCGCCGAGGGCCCGGTGCAGACCCTGCTGCTGAATCGGTCCGCTGTGGACGGTGTCGTCGAGGCTCCGGGCGGCGCGCATTTCACCACGGCCGTCCCCGACTACGGACGCGACGAACGGTTCCAGCGGCACTACGCGGACTGCGCGAAGGATCCGGACCGATGGCAGTCCTTTGTGGATCGTTTCCTGTCCGGGGACGAGCAGCGGTACCAGGCCGAGGTGTGCCGCTTCGCGGAAGAGGAGACCGCATGAGCGAGGTGACTAGGGCCGAGGTCGCGGTGGTCGCGGTCGCGGAGTTGTTCCGGGGTGACGGCGAGATCGTGGCGAGCCCGATGGGGTTCATTCCATCGCTGGGTGCCAAGCTCGCCCGGCTGACGTTCGAGCCGGAGCTGCTGCTCTCCGACGGCGAGGCCTACCTGCTGGCGAACACGGGCGGCAAGCCGGTGATCGAGGGGTGGCAGCCGTTCCGGAAGATGCTCGACACGATCGTTCCGCACGGGCGGCGGCACGTCGTGATGGGTGCCAACCAGATCGACCGCTACGGCAACCAGAACATCTCCGCGATCGGTGACCACGCGCGTCCGGCCAAGCAGCTGCTGGGGGTCCGGGGCGCGCCGGGCAACACCGTGAACCACCGGACGAGCTACTGGGTGCCGAGGCACAGCAGGCGTGTGTTCGTGGAGTCGGTCGACATCGTGTCCGGCGTCGGCTATGACAACGCCGCCAAGGCCGGGCCCGCGGCGCAGCGGTTTCACGACGTGCACCGGGTGGTCACGAACCTCGGCGTGTTCGACTTCGGCGGGCCCGATCACCGGATGCGGCTCGTGTCGGCGCATCCGGGCGTCGACGTGGCCGACATCGAGGAGGCCACGTCGTTCGAGCTGGACGTGGCGGATGCAGGCGTCACGCGGTTGCCGACCGCGGAGGAGCTGCGTCTGATCCGGGAGGTCCTCGATCCCGGCTCGTTGCGGGACCGGGAAATGCCGTCGTGACCGCGCCGCTCGACACGGCGCTCACCAGGCTGGCCGGCGTGCGGTACCCGATCGTGCAGACCGGGATGGGCTGGGTCGCCGGGCCGCGTCTCGTCTCGGCGACGGCCGAGGCCGGCGGGCTCGGCATCCTGGCGTCGGCGACGATGACCTACGACGAGCTGGCCGCCGCGATCGCCGAGGTGAAGAAGCGTACGGACAAGCCTTTCGGGGTGAATCTGCGCGCGGACGCCGAGGACGCGGGCAGGCGCGTCGACCTGCTCATCGCCGAGGACGTGCGGGTGGCGTCGTTCGCGCTGGCACCGCGCGAGGAGATGATCGCGAAGCTGCACGACCACGGGGTGCTGGTGATCCCGTCCGTCGGCGCCGTGCGGCACGCGGAGAAGGTGGCGTCGTGGGGCGCCGACGCCGTGATCGTCCAAGGCGGCGAGGGCGGTGGGCACACCGGTGCCGTGCCCACCACGCTGCTGCTGCCGTCCGTGCTCGATGCCGTCGACATCCCCGTCGTGGCCGCGGGCGGGTTCCACGATGGTCGTGGACTCGCGGCAGCGCTGGCCTACGGGGCGGCCGGGGTCGCCATGGGCACGCGGTTCCTGCTGACCAAGGACAGCACGGTGCCGGACGAGGTGAAGCGTTACTACCTCGCGCAGTCGGTTTCCGCGACGGTGGTGACGCGGCGCGTCGACGGACTGCCCCACCGGGTGTTGCGCACCGACCTGGTCGACCGGCTGGAATCCGCGGGCCGGGTGACGGGTCTGGTGCGGGCGGTCCGGAACGCCCTGCGGTTCCGCGCACTCACGGGCCTGTCGCTGCCCGCGATGGTGCGCGAGGGGCTGGCGATGAAGCACGGCAACGAGCTGTCGTGGAGCCAGGTGATCATGGCGGCGAACACACCCATGTTGTTGCGCGCCGGGCTCGTCGAGGGACGGACCGACGCCGGGGTGCTGGCGTCCGGTCAGGTGGTCGGCCTCATCGACGACCTCCCGACCGTGGCGGAACTGGTGGAGCGGACGGTCAGCCAGGCTCGGGAGTGCCTGGCCCGGCTGCCCCGGGGCTGACCGGCCCGCGCCGTCATTCCTCGTCGCCGCTGTCCGGCTGCGCGTTCTGTGGCACGCCCTTGATGATGTCCACGAGCGTCTTGCCCGTGAGCCCACGCGCGCCGTACATCGGGTCGGTCAGGGTCTTGACGACGGCCTCGAACCGGTGCGCGTTCTCCGGGCCCATGACCTTGCCGAGCTGTGCCACCGAGAGATTGCTGATCATGTCGAACTTCCGCAGGATCTCCTCGCGGGCCGCGGGCGTGAAGGCGGGATTGTTGCCCAGCTTCTTGTACAGCTCCTCGATCAGCTTCTCCCGGACGATGGCCGTGGCCTTGTCCGACAGCGGTTTCGCGTGCGGGTCCAACCTGGACTCGGGGTTCCAGTCGGCCTGGTTCTGATCCGGCTTGCCGGGCGGCGGGGGATCGCCTGCGCCCGGCTTCGGGCCGGGTGGCGCTGAGTCACCGCCCGGCTTCGCCGCGGTATTCCCACCACCGGCGCCGCCGAACTTGCCCGCCTGCGCGGTGAACTCGTCACCGGCCTGGCCGAGACTCTTCAGGCTGGCCAGTTGCTTGGCGAGCAGCCTGGTCAGTTCCGCGATCTGTGCGCCGATCTTGCCGAGTGCGGTCGCGACGGTGCCGATGGCGGTGCCGATGAAGACCGCGATCGACGCACCGAACGTGACCGGTGCCAGCGCCGCGGCGATCAGCGCGCCCTTGATGATGCCGGCCAGAAGCATCGCGATGAAGTCACGGATGATGCCGCGGAACGCCCCGACCAGGCCTCCCGCGACCTCCATCTGCTTCGCCGCCGATGCGACGTAGTCGCCGAGGAGGCCGAGTTGCTCGCCGACGGCCTCCATGTCCTTGCGGAACTGCTCGGCCGCGTCACCCGACCACTCCGCCATCAGCTTCTCGAGCGCCGCCGTGTGCTCCCGTGACCAGTCCGCCAGCTTCTCCTGCTCGGCCTTGATGGCGTCCGTGGCCGCGGCGATGCCGACCGGGTCGCCCATCATGAAGTCCAATGGCCAGCGCAGAATCGAGATGTGCTCGATGAGCCAGCCGATCCCCGCGGTCAGCACGCTGCCGATCGGGTCGAGGGCGAGTCCGAGCGTCTCGAGCGCCAGGCCTGCCGACCCGATTCCGATCGCGACCTTGTCGTTCTCCTGGATGGCGCTCGCCAGGCCTGCGCCCGCGTCGATGATGCCCGCGCCGGCGAAGCCGGTCTCCCCCTCGACCAGATCCTTCGGGTCGTGGAGGCCGACGTCGCCCGGCTGGTAGTCGCTCATGGTGTGAACCTCGAGATCGAGACTTCCGCGTCGTTGTCGCTGTCCTCGTACCGCCTCGCCGCATCGCGGAGCCGGTCGGCGAACTCGCCGAGCGTCCCCGCATAGGACTCGAGCTGATCGCGAGCCTTGTCGCAGTGGATGCTGGCGCCCGCGCCGAAGGCCTGGCCCACCAGGCCGAACAAGCCGATGTCCAGCACACAGTGGCCGACGACGGAGCCGCTCGACCGCAGCTTCTCGCCCAGGTCGTCGAGGTGCTTGCTGAAGTCGGTCAGCGGTGCGGACTTGACCTTGATGTCGGTCACCAGGGGTTCGCCTCGTCTTCCTCGTCGTCGCGGGGTGCGGGCCTGCGCCGGGGTGCCGTCGGGGCCTGCGGGGTGATCGCCTGGGGTGGCGGCGGGGGAGCGTCCGGAAGCTCGGGTGCCTCGGCGAACGTGTTCGCGGCCGCATCGCCGTCGTCGGGTTCCGGTGGCAGGAAGCTCTTGACCAACTCGACCGACTCTCCGCCACCCGTGATGGCCTCCAGCGAGCTGAACACGCTGCGGGCCGTCTGCCGCTGGGCCTGGCCGACCGTCGCCATGATCGCCGCCGTGAGCCGCGCCGGGCCGAGCTCGCAGGCCCGGTTGCCGAGGCGCAGGTCGCGCAGCGCGCCGTTCGCGGCCAGCGTCACGGTGACGGACCCGTCCCGTGAGGTCACCGTCGCGCCCGCCTCGGCGAACGCGTCCGTCAACGCCGCCGCCTGTTGCTGCATCTCGGCGGCCTGCCGTTCGAGGAAATGCTGAAAGTCCTCGCCCGGCCTCAAATTGGGATGCACACCCAGCTCCTTGCTGTTCCCCGCTTGTACTGCGTACCTCGCCGCGCCTGCTCGAACAACGCCTGGCGCGCAGGAGCACGGCCGGTGAAGTGGGCCCGCGCCTCGGCGGCGGACGGTGTCCAATGAGGAGGCGACGGTGCCAGGGCGCCCAACCTAGTACCTCCGCCGTCGCGCGGTCCAGACAACGTCCGGATTCACCCGGATCCGTGCTCAGATGAGCGAAATCGAGCCGGGTCCGGCCATCTCTGCCCCGCTCACAAGATCAACTGCTAACCTCCCCTGCGAGGCGAGTACGCGGCATCTCTTCCGGAAAGGCGGCCTCCACCAACGTGTCCGGTAGCTTCGATTTCGTGCTGGGCAGCGTCGAGGCGAGTGTCATCGGTCAGGCTCTCGGCGTGGATGTGCGGCGCTTTCCGCTGCGCTTTCGCAACACGACCACCGACCCCGTACGGCTGGTGAAGTTGACGACGCTCGTCAGCGGCGAGCTCGCGAAACGTCGACTTCTCGTGGGCGGAAAGCTGCATCCCCAGGTGAGCACGGCGTTCGAGCTCTTCTCGAGTCAGCGCGTCGTGGTGTCGATCAGCGGAATCGACGGGCGCGGCTGCGAGATCGCCGTGCTGGCCCTCACCGATGGCGCGCAGGCACTGGGAATCACGCAGCACGGCGGGGTCGACGAGCTGCTGTTCTCGTTGTTCTCCGACGACGACCTGGTCGACATCCTCGCGGGTGTCCTGCCGGTCATGGGACGGGCGCCCGGGCCCGAGGCGACCGTGCGGCAGAGCGCCACCGAGTACCGATCCGCGCTCACGGCCCGCAGGGCCGCCGAGCGCGCGCACGACGAGGAAGAGACGAGCGCGTTCGGCAACATCGAGGTTGTCGGCATGGTGAACCCGCCGCGGAAATCGCGCGGTAGCGGGGAAACCGACCACGAGCGGTTGTCGCGCGTGCTGGCGGGCGAGCGCCTCGGCGGTGGCCAGATCGTCGTCACGGGGCTTGGTGAGCGCTCCACTCCACTGTCCCTGAGTTGGCTCGACACCGGAGAGGGCCGGTATCTGGTCCATACCACCGAGGCCCGGGGCGAGTTCGTCGCGCGCTACGAACCCGCAGACCACGCCGACGTGGCACACGCCATTCGAGAGCTGGTTTCCCAAGCCTATTGACCCGGAGTGAACGATGAGCGAGCAGCAGGCCGGCACCGAGACGGCCGAGGAGACGGTACGGGCGAGCACGCGGATGCTCAGCGGTGCCGAGCTGAAGCAGCTGGTCGACAACGGTGGTTTCAGGGTGGACGAGACCACCGGCGACCGGATGATCAAGGCGCTCGAGGACATGATCGACGCGCTGAACGCACGCTGGGCGACTCTGGAGAAGCTCGGCGCCCACCCTCCGCTGAGCACGACGCCGACGGCCCAGTGGGTCGCCCAGCACACGGTGCGCACGGCGTCCGACGACCGTGGGCTTCTCACCCAGCTCCAGCGGGCGCGCGAGGAACTGCCCCAGTACGTCGAAGCGATCCGCGAGGCCAAGCGCCGTTACGCCGACACCGAATCGAGCACGCGGGGCACGCTCGATCGGTTCACCACGTCCTGACCATCCGATGTCGCCTGAATGAGGTGCGAGCACCGTGTCCACTCCCGCCGAGCTGACCCGCGCCGTATCGGATCCGACCAGTGAACGGTACGACCCGGAGAGCCCGCACTACGACGTGACCGTCGACCCGTCGTCGCCGTTCTACGTCGGGCCGATCGAGGACCACGCCCGATCCGGCGACGACATCCGGGCAGAGGTCACGGCGCATGTGCAAGAGGCACTGGGTGTCTCGGAACTGACCGAGAAACAACGTGACGCCATCATCCAGACCCTGTACACCGCCAACATCTGGCGGGAGGAGTCCGGATTGGACCAGGGCCTCGAGTTGCGGCAGCCGGGCGCGGCGCCCAGGACGGTCTGGCACAACGCGTCGCACGAGCAGATGATCGACACGCTCACCAGCAACGCCGACTCGGCCGCCGTCGCGGAGACCTCCGAGGAATGGATCCGGCTGGGCAACGAGCTCACGCTGCATCAGCGCGCGATCGCCGACGCGATCGACGACAGCATGGGCGACTGGCAGGGCGAGGGAGGCGACGCGGCGCGCCGGCATCTCGCCGAGGTCGCCAAGTGGCTGGGGACGACCGCGCAGGGTGCCGTGCTGACCGGTCGGCAGCAGCAGATCCACTCGCAGACGCTCAACGAGACCCAGAAGCAGATGGACGCCAACCCGCCCGTGCACTTCTCGGCGGCGGAGGCCAACGCGTCGCTGCAGCAGATCGCCGATCCCGTCGCGTACGCGGCCACGGCACAGCAGATGATCCGGACGATGCAGGCCCAGCAGGCCGCGCGTGATCAGGCCGCGCGGATCATGACGCAGTTCGACGACACGGTCGGTTCGGCCACCGACCTGCCGCTGTTCTCGCCGCCGCCCAAGCTCGCGGACGTCCAGCCGCAGGGCCTGCGGCGGGTGACGCCTGCCGGGGGTGGTGCGGGTGCCGCCGGCGCGGGTATGCCGGACCCGGCCGTGACGATGGGCGGCGACGGTGCTGCGGGCGGAGGTGCGGCCGGTCTCGGCGGCGTGCCGGGTGCCGACGGGCCGGGAGCTCTCGGGGCCGGCGGCTTCGGCGGTGGCGGGTCGAATCCGGACCCGGCGTCGCCGGGCACGGAACTCCCGGCCGCCGATGCCGGCCATGGAGCCCCACAGGTCTCGATGCCGGGCCTGCCCGGGCCGGGCGGCCCGGGGCAGGGTGTCCCGTTCAGTGCCCCGACCCCTGGGCCGGGCGGCGACCTGCCGGGCGTTCCGCCGTCGATCCCCGTCCCCGACGTACCCACCCCCGGCCACGGCCCGAGCGGCTTCACCTCGGACGGGCCGAACGTGTCGCGCGTCCCGATGCCGGACCTCGGCAACCCGCCCGGTGTCGACGACTCCACGACGACCTCGTCGTACACGCCGGCCGATCCCACGCTCCCGGGGACCGGCAAGCTCGGCTGGCCGGGCGGGGTGAACGGCGACAGCATCGCCAACCGGCTCGCCGGTGGCGGTCCCGGTCCCGGTTCCGGTGGTGGCTCTTTCGGCGGGGCGTTGCCGAACACCGCCGGTATGGGCGGTGCCGCGGGCCTCGCGGGTGGCGGTGGCGCGGCAGGCGGCGGCTCCCGCGTCTCCGGTGGGGCGAGCACCGGCGCGGTCAAGGGGCCGCTCGGCGAGGGCCTGCCGATGGGGCCGGGCCCGGGCGTGGCCGGTCCGGGCGGTCGCGGCGGTATGCCGGGCGCGATGGCTCCCGGAATGGTCCCTGCCGCGGGCGCCGGTAAGAAGGGCGAGGACGACACGGAGCACCGCGTCGCCGGGTACCTCTCCGACGACGAGGACATCTTCGCCAGCGAGACCCCGATCGCGCCGCCGGTGATCGGCGACTGGAAGAACAACAAGAACGCGGACTGGAAGTGAGCCGGCGCACCGAACGGTGACGGGCCGCCCGGGCCGAGACCGGACGGCCCTCAGCCCAGGCGCTCGATGATGGTGACGTTCGCCGTTCCGCCGCCTTCGCACATGGTCTGCAGGCCGTACCGGCCGCGCCGTCGTTCCAGTTCGTTCAGCAGGGTCGCGAGCAGTTTCGTGCCCGTGGCACCGATGGGGTGGCCGAGGGCGATGCCGCCGCCGTTGACGTTGACGCGGTCCGGGTCGGCACCGGTCTCGTCGAGCCACGCCAGCACCACGCTCGCGAACGCTTCGTTGACCTCGAACAGGTCGATGTCGTCGATAGCCAGACCGGTTCGGCGCAGCGCGTGTGCCGTCGCGGGGACGGGCCCGGTGAGCATCCACACCGGGTCGGCCGCGCGCACCGACAGGTGGTGGATGCGGGCTCGCGGCGTGAGCCCGTGCTCGCGCACGAACGACTCCGACGCGACGAGCGCGGCGCTCGCGCCGTCGGAGATCTGACTCGCCACCGCCGCGGTCAGCCGCGACCCGTCGCTCAACGGCGGGAGTGCCGCCATCTTCTCCGGTGTCGTGTCCGGCCTGGGCCCCTCGTCGCGCGTCATGCCGTCGACCGGCACGATCTCCCGCGTGAACCGTCCCTCGTCGATCGCCGCGAGCGCGCGCCGGTGGCTGCGGTAGGCGAACTCCTCCATCTGTTCCCGGGAGATGTCCCAGTGCTCGGCGATCATGTCGGCACTGCGGAATTGGGAGATCTCCGCGCTGCCGTAGCGCCCCTGCCAGCCCTTCGAGCCGGAGAACGGGTCGTCGATCCCGAACGCGCGGCCGGCGAGCATGGCGGCGCTGATCGGGATCTGGCTCATGTTCTGCACACCGCCTGCCACCACGGCGTCCATCGTGCCGGACAGCACGGCCTGTGCGGCGAAGTGCACGGCCTGCTGACTCGACCCGCACTGCCGGTCGACCGTCACGCCCGGGACGTGGTCCGGCAGATCGGCCGCGAGCCACGCCGTCCGGGCGATGTTGCCCGCCTGCGCGCCGAGCGTGTCCGTGCACCCCAGGATCACGTCGTCCACAGTGGAGGGGTCGATGCCCGTGCGGTCGATGATCGCGCCGATGACGTGGGCGGCGAGATCGGCGGGGTGCACCGCGGACAGTCCGCCGCCACGTTTGCCTACCGGCGTGCGGGCGGCGTCGACGAGGTAGGCCTCGGCCACGGGATCTCCTAGGGGTGCTGGCTTGAGACGGACACGGTTTCGCCGGTGAGGTAGGTGGCGTAGTCGCTGGCGAGGAAGACCATGACGTTGGCGACCTCCCATGGCTCGGCTGCGCGGCCGAACGCCTCCCTACGGGCGAGCTCGTCGAGCAGCTCCTCACTCGTCACCTTCGCCAGGAACGGGTGCGCCGCCAGACTCGGTGCCACGGCGTTGACGCGCACGCCGTGCGCTGCTGCGTCGATGGCCGAACAGCGGGTGAGGGCCATGACACCCGCCTTGGCGGCCGCGTAGTGTGCCTGGCCCGCCTGGGCCCGCCAGCCGATCACCGAGGCGTTGTTGACGATCACGCCACCGCCGCCCTGCGCGACGAACCGGCGCAGCGCCGCCCGGGTGCAGCGGAACGTGCCGTTCAACGTGATGTCGATGACGCGCGACCACTCCTCGTCGGTCATGTCCAGAATGGACTTCGTGCCGCCGAGTCCGGCGTTGTTCACGAGGACGTCGATGTGTCCGAAATGGTCGGCGGCGCCGTCGACGAGTGCCTGTACCTGACTCTCGTCGGTGACGTCGCACGGGATGGCGTGCACCTTGCCGAGCTCGGCGAGTTCGGCCGCTTTCGCCGCCAGCCGTCGTTCGTGCCGGTCGCTGATCACGACGCTCGCGCCTTCCTCGAGGCAGCGCTTCGCCACGGCGGAGCCGATGCCCGTTCCGGCGGCGGCGGTGACGACGACGATTTTGCCGCTCAGCAGATCGTGTGCGGGTGGGTAGTCCGGGACGGCGGCCGCACCTGGCGGGGTGTGCACACGCTCCGTACCGGGGTTCATCGTCGCTCCTCTTTCGGCAGGCCGAGCACCCGCTCGGCGATGATGGTGCGCTGGATCTCGTCGGAGCCGCCGTAGATGGTGTCGGCGCGGCTGAACAGGAACAGGCGCTGCCACTCGTCGAGGTCGCCGCCGGTGACGATCGACCGCGCGCCGCGCGCCCGCATCGCCAGCTCGCCGAGGCCGCGATGCCAGCCGGCCCACAGCAGCTTGCCCACGGCGACCTCCGGGCCCGGCTCCTTGCCGAGCGTGCGCAGCGCGTGGGCCCGCAGGACGCGCAGGCCGATCCAGGCGCGCGTCAGCTCGGCGCGCAGCACCGGGTCGTCGAGCGTGCCGGCCGCCCTGGCCTGCTCGACGATGCCCTCGAGCTCCCGACGGAACCCGATCTGCTGGCCCAACGTGGAGACGCCACGCTCGAAACCGAGCGTGCCCATCGCGACCCGCCAGCCGTCGCCGGGCTCGCCGACCACCAGATCGGCGGCGGTGCGCGCGTCGTCGAAGAACACCTCGTTGAACTCCGATGTCCCGGTGAGCTGGCGGATCGGCCGCACGGTGACGCCCGGCTGCTTCAGCGGGACGAGCAGGTACGACAGGCCGTGGTGGCGTTGCGAGCCGGGTTCGGTGCGGGCGAGGACGAAGCACCAGTCGGCGACGTGCGCCAGCGACGTCCAGATCTTCTGCCCGTTGACGACCCACTCGTCGCCGTCGAGTCGGGCGGAGGTGGACACGGCGGCGAGGTCGGAGCCGGCGCCGGGTTCGGAGTAGCCCTGGCACCACAGTTCGTCGGCGGCGACGATCCTCGGCAGGAAACGCCGTTGCTGGGCCGGGGTGCCGAACGCGATGAGGGTCGGGCCGAGCAGTTGCTCGCCGAGGTGGCTCACACGCGCGGGTGCGCCGGAGGCGGCGTACTCCTCGTGGAAGATCACCTGTTCGGCGAGACTGAGCCCCCGGCCCCCGAACTCGCGCGGCCAGCCGACGCAGGTCCATCCCGCGGCCGCCAGGTGGCGCTCCCAGGCGAGCCGCAACTCGAACGCCTCGTGTTCCCGGCCGGGGCCCCCGAGTCCTCGCAGCCGCGCGAACTCGCCGGTGAGGTTGTCGGCCAGCCAGCCGGCCACCTCGCGCCGGAATCGTTCGTGGTCTTCCACCCACACCTCCTGCTACCGTGCGCTAGCATAATGAGAACACGTTCTAGATTTCGCGTCCAGCGAGGGAGCGAGATGGCCGAGGTGTGGGTTCCGCCGTCGATTCCGGCCGCTGTCAGGGTTGCCGCCGAACGGTTCGGGACATGCGAGGCCGTCGTGGACGGTCCCGTGCGGCTGAGTTACCGCGATCTACTGGAACACGTTCGCATCATGGCGAGAGTCTTCGTCGCGCGCGGTGTCCGGCCCGGCGATCGGGTGGCCGTCAATGCGCCGAACACACACCACTGGGTGGTCGCCGCACTCGGCGCCCACTACGCGGGCGCGACACTCGTGCCCGTCAACACCCGGTTCACCGGAACCGAGACGGTGGACCTGCTTCGCCGCAGCCGCGCCCGGGCGCTCGTCGTGGCCGGCGACTTCCTCGGTGCCGACCGGCTCGCCGCCATCCGCGACGCCGCGGGCGAGGCCGGGCTCCCGGAGCTGGGCACGATCATCCGGGTGCCGCTGCCCGGGCCGCTCGCCCCGGAGCCCGGCGTGCTCGACTGGGGCGACCTCGCCGCCGTCGCCGAGGACACACCGCTCGCGGAGGCCGAGGCGAGGGCCGACGCCGTCGGCGGCGACGACATCAGTGACATCCTGTTCACCTCGGGCACCACGGGCCGGAGCAAGGGCGTGCTCTCGGCGCACCGGCAGGCGCTCGGCGTCGCCGCGGCCTGGGCGGAACGCGGTGAGGTGACCGCCGGCGACCGTTACCTCGTCGTCAACCCGTTCTTCCACAGCTTCGGCTACAAGGCAGGCATCCTCGTGTGCCTGCTCACCGGAGCGACGATGCTGCCGCAGGCCGTCTTCGACGCCGGGGACACGCTGGATCTCATCGAGCGGGAACGCGTATCGGTGCTGCCCGCCGCGCCGACGGTCTTCCAGACCCTGCTGCACCACCCCGGCCGCCAGGGGCGCGACCTCTCGTCGCTGCGGCTCGCGGTCACCGGCGCCGCCACGGTGCCGGTGACGCTGGTGGAGCGGATGAGCACCGACCTCGGCTTCCGCACCGTGCTCACCGCGTACGGGCTCACCGAGGCCGTGGTCGCCACGATGTGCAGGCCCGGCGACGACCTGCGAACCATCGCACACAGCAGTGGCCGGTCCGCCGCGGGTTTCGAGGTGCGGATCGGTGACCGCGGCGAGGTGCTCCTGCGCGGGCCGAACGTGATGCTCGGCTACCTCGACGATCCGGAGGCCACCGCCAAGGCCGTCGACGCCGGCGGCTGGCTGCACACCGGCGACGTCGGCACGCTCGACCCCGACGGCAACCTCACCATCACCGACCGGCTCAAGGACATGTACATCTGCGGCGGGTTCAACGTCTACCCCGCAGAGATCGAGCAGGCGCTGGCGCGGCTGCCCGGGGTTCGCGACGTGGCCGTCGTCGGGGTGCCGGACGAGCGACTCGGGGAGGTCGGCAAGGCCTTCGTGGTGTCCGATGGGGATCTGACCGAGGACGCCGTGCTCGCGTTCTGCGCCGAACGGCTCGCGAACTACAAACGGCCCCGGTCGGTGGAATTCGTGCCGGAACTCCCGCGCAACGCCTCGGGGAAGGTCCTCAAACGCCTGCTGGGCAAGGAAAGCGAGGAGAGCACGGTATGACCGACGAGGTGGTGCGCTACGAACGCCGGGGCGCCGTCGCCATCGTGACCATGAACCGTCCGGAGTACCGCAACGCGCAGAACTCCGCGATGACCTACGCGCTCGACGACGCGTTCACCCGCGCCGTGGACGACCCGGAGATCTCCGTCATCGTGCTCGCGGGGGAGGGCAAGCACTTCTCCGCCGGGCACGACATCGGCTCGCCCGGCCGGGACGCCGACGTGTCGTTCGACCGCCGGGCGGTGGTGTGGTGGGACCACACCGGCCGGGAGGGCGGCGACCGGCGGTTCGCGCGCGAGTCCGAGGTGTACCTCGGCATGTGCAGGCGGTGGCGCGAGATTCCCAAGCCGATGATCGCCTCCGTGCAGGGCGCGTGCATCGCGGGCGGGCTGATGCTGGCGTGGGTGTGCGACCTGATCGTCGCGGCCGACGACGCCTTCTTCGCCGATCCCGTGGTGCGCATGGGAATTCCCGGTGTGGAGTACTTCGCGCACCCGTGGGTGCTCGGCCCGAGGGCCGCGAAGGAAGTGCTGTTCACGGGCGGGCGATTCGACGCCCACCGCGCCCGGGAATGGGGCATGGTGAGCCACGTGGTCCCCCGGGACGAGCTGGAGAAGCACACGCTCGAGCTGGCCGGGACGATCGCCGAGATGCCGCCGTTCGGCCTGGCACTGGCCAAGAAAGCCGTCAACCAAGCCGAGGATCTCATGGGCATGCGGTCCGGAATGGACTCCGTGTTCGGCCTGCACCACTTCGCCCACGCCCACAACGCCGAAACGTCCGCCGATTCGCTGGGCGGGCAGACCGCGGCCTCGATGCGTCACGCGAACGGGGCACGCTAGTGGACCTGGAGATCGACGCCGAGTCCGCGGCGTTCCGCGACGAGGTGCGGGCGTGGCTCGCGGCCAACGTGCCACGCCCCGCGCTACCGTCGATGGACACCGCGGAGGGATTCGACGCCCACCGCGAATGGGAAGCCACGCTCGCCGACGCGCGGTTGTCGGTGGTCACCTGGCCGCGTGAGTACACCGGCCGGGACGCCTCCCTGGTGCAGTGGCTGCTGTTCGAGGAGGAGTACTACGCCGCCGGCGCGCCGGGGAGGGTCGGCCAGAACGGCATTTTCATGCTCGCGCCCACCCTCTTCGCGCACGGCACGCGGGAACAGCGCGACCGCATCCTGCCCGCCATGGCACGCGGTGAGCAGGTGTGGGCGCAGGCGTGGTCGGAGCCGGAGGCAGGCAGCGACATCGCGGCCCTGCGCAGCCGTGCGGTGCGCACCGACGGCGGCTGGCTGCTGTCCGGGCAGAAGACGTGGAGCTCGCGGGCCGCGTTCGCCGACAAGGCGTTCGGGCTGTTCCGCAGCGACCCGGACCCCGGCAGGCACGGTGCTGGTGCCTCGAGTGCCGGCGGGCACGGTGCTGGTGCCTCCGGTGCCGGCAGGCACGGTGGCCTGACGTACCTGATGTTCGACCTGCGCGCCGACGGCGTGACCGTCCGGCCCATCCCGCAACTCGACGGGGAGCCGGGCTTCGCCGAGATCTTCCTCGACGAGGTGTTCGTGCCCGACGCCGACGTGATCGGCGAGCCCGGTGACGGCTGGCGGGTCGCGATGACCACGGCGAACAACGAGCGCGGGCTCTCGCTGCGCAGCCCCGGCCGGTTCCTCGCCGCGGCCGATCGCCTGGTGCGGCTGTGGCGGGAGCGGGGAGCGTCCGCGGCGACGGCGGAGCGGGTGGCGGACGCCTGGCTCGGGGCACGCGCCTACCAGCTCTACACCTACGGCACCGTCACCCGGCTGGCCGAGGGCGGCGACCTCGGACCCGAGTCCAGCGTCAACAAGCTGTTCTGGTCCGCGCTGGACGTCGAGCTGCACGAGACCGCGCTCGACCTGCTCGGCCCGGACGGCGAGCTCGCCGGTCCCTGGGGCGACGGCTACCTGTTCTCGCTCGCGGGGCCGATCTACGGCGGCACCGACCAGATCCAGCGCAACATCGTCGCCGAGCGGCTGCTCGGTCTGCCGAGGGAGCCGCGATGAGGTTCGCGCTCTCACCGGAGCAGCGCCAGTTCTCGGCGAGCCTGCACGATCTGCTCGCGGGCGCCGACACCCGCGCCGCCGCGCGGGCGTGGGCACAGGGCAGGCACGAGCCGGGCCTGAAGCTGTGGCGGGACCTGCACGACCTCGGGATCGGTGCGTTGCTGGTCCCGGAGGAGCACGGCGGCGTCGGCGCCGAGGCCGCCGACGCCGTGGTGGCGTTCGAGGCGCTCGGCTACCACGCCGTGCCGGGCCCGCTCGTGGAGAGCGTCGCCGTCGCGCCGGCCCTGCCCGTGGGGGACCGGCTGCCCGCACTCGCGGCAGGGGAGCTGATCGTGACCGTCGCCTTGCCGCCCGAGGTGCCGCGCGCGCTGGACGCCGACGTCGCCGGCCTCGTGCTTCGGGTGCGGGACGGTCTGGTGGAGCGGGTCGAACCCGGCGAGCCCACCCGGTCCCTCGACCCCGCGCGCAGACTGTTCACAGTGGACGGTCCGGGTGAGACGCTCGGGGAGTGCGGCGCCGGGCCGTTCGAGACCGGCGTGCTCGCGGTGTCCGCCCAGCTGCTCGGCGCAGGCCGGCGGCTGCTGGAACTGGCGACCGAGTACGCGAAGCACCGGCACCAGTACGGCAGGCCGATCGGCTCGTACCAGGCCGTGAAGCACCTGCTCGCCGACGTCGCCACCCAGTTGGAGCTCGCCCGCCCGCTCGTGTACGGCGCCGCGGTCGCCGTCCAGGAGCGCACGGACGTCATCCGGGACACCTCGGCCGCCAAGGTCGCCGCGGGCCGGGCCGCCCATCTCGCCGCCCGCACGGCACTGCAGGTCCACGGTGCCGTCGGCTACACCGCCGAGCACGACCTCGGGCTGTGGCTGATGAAGGTGCGGGCACTCGTCGCGGCGTGGGGCGGCGCCGCCTTCCACCGGGCACGCGTGCTCGCCGCACTGGGAGGGATCTGACATGTCCGACCCACTGAGCACGGACGAGGCGAAGGCACTCCGCGACGCGGTGCGCGGGCTGCTCGTCAAGCGTTCCGACGTCCGCGCAGCCGTCGAGACGCCGCTCGGATACGACGACAAACTGTGGTCGGTGCTGTGCGAGCAGATCGGCGTCGCGGCACTGGCGATCCCCCAGGAGTACGGGGGAGCCGGGGCGAGCCTGGCCGAGGTGTGCGTCGTGCAGCACGAACTCGGTCGCACCCTGACGCCGAGCCCCATGCTCGGTTCCCCCGTGCTCGCCGCGCTGGCCGTGCTCGCCACCGGCCGGCCCGAGGTGTGCGAGCGGCTGCTGCCCGGCATCGCCGACGGCAGCCGGGTCGCTGCGGTGGCGTGGAGCGGCGCCGATGGCGACTGGGCCGTCGGAACGCCCGCGCTGACGGTGCACGGCGGCAGGCTGAGCGGTAGCGCGCACTACGTGCTGGACGGCGCCGTCGCCGACGTGCTGCTGGCCGTGGCTCGCGACGACGACGGCCCCGGGTTGTACGAGGTGGACCTCGAGGATGCCGGGCTGCGGCGCCGCGACGCCGGGGCGCT
The DNA here is from genome assembly GCF_042685745.1 of Prauserella oleivorans. Classification (NCBI taxonomy): domain Bacteria; kingdom Bacillati; phylum Actinomycetota; class Actinomycetes; order Pseudonocardiales; family Pseudonocardiaceae; genus Prauserella; species Prauserella oleivorans. Next base: position 2,548,539 of record NZ_JBHUNT010000001.1, read on the forward strand.
CGACCCCACCCGCGGGCTCGCCAGCGTGGAGGCGGCCGACGTGCCCGCCCGCAGGCTCGACACCGGTGGCTACGCGCCCGCCCTGGCCACCGTGCGCGACCGGGTGCTCGTGGCGCTCGCGGCGGAGCAGGTCGGAGCCGCCGAGCGCGCGCTCGAACTGACCGTCGGCTACAGCACGCAGCGCCGACAGTTCGGCAGGCCGATCGGCAGCTTCCAGGCACTCAAGCACCGGATGGCCGACGCGTTCGTCCGGCTGGAGGCGGCCCGCTCCGCATGTCATGCGGCGGTGCTGTCGGCGCGGGACGGCACCCCCGAGGCCGCTGCCGACGCGGCCGTCGCCAAGGTGGTGTGCTCGGAGGCGCTGCAGCACGTGGCGGCCGAGATGATCCAGCTCCACGGCGGCATCGCCATCACCTGGGAGCACGACGCGCACCTCTACTTCAAACGAGCCCACGGCAGCGCCGAGTTGTTCGGCACGCCGCAGCGCTACGTCGACGCGCTCGCGGGTGCCGCCCGCATCGGATGAGCCGGTTCAGCGCGCGTTGAACGTGTCCGGGTCGGGACCGGTCCGCTCGCCCCGGTCGAGGTCGGCCAGCTGAGCGAGGTCGGCGTCGTCGAGGGCGAAGTCGAACAGCGCGAGGTTCTCCCGCATCCGCGACGGCGTCACCGACTTCGGGATCACGACGTTGCCGAGCTGAAGATGCCAGCGCAGCACCACCTGAGCGGCCGTGCGGCCGTGCTTCTCGGCCAGTGCCGTGACGGCCGGGTCGGTGAGCAGGGCACCACCCTTCGCGATCGGGCTCCACGCCTCCGTCACGATGCCGTGCTGGGCGTCGTAGTCCCGGACCTCGCGCTGCTGCAGATACGGATGGAGCTCGACCTGGTTCACGGCGGGCTGCACCTCGGCGGACTGCGCGAGCCGCTCGAGGTGGTGCGGCTGGAAGTTGGAGACACCGATGGCCTTCGCGCGGCCCTCGGCATGCAGGCGCTCCAGGGCCCGCCACGTCTCGGCGTAGAGGTCGAGCTCGGGCACCGGCCAGTGGATCAGGTACAGGTCGACGTAGTCGGTGCGGAGCTCGGCCAGGCTCGCGTCGAACGCGCGCAGCGCGGCGTCGTAGCCGTGGTCGCTGTTCCACAGCTTCGTGGTGAGGAACAGCTCCTGCCTCGGGATGCCGGAGTCCGCGATCGCCTTGGCGACGCCGGCCTCGTTGCGGTACGCGGCCGCGGTGTCGATGCTGCGATACCCGGCGTCGAGCGCGGCGGATACGGCCTGCGCCGTCTCGGGCGGTGGCACCTGGAACACGCCGAAGCCCACCTGGGGCATGGCGACGCCGCCGGGAAGCGTGACGGTCGGGATGTCGATGTCGGTCATGCAAATGCTCCTCCGGCTCCGAGTGTGCCCGAGGACGCGCCGCCGGGCACGTCCGCCTCCGCCGGTGTGGACGCCGCACCGATGGGAAACCCCATGGGCATGACCGAGCGCACGTCCACGGCGGGCCGGTACGGCCAGCACGCGGGCAGGCCGGACGAGATCCCGCCCCGCGGCTGGTGGCAGGTGCTGCGCCGCGGCATGAAAGCCGGCAAGACGGACAACATCTCCATCCTCGCGGCCGGGGTGGCGTTCTTCGGGTTCCTGGCCCTGTTCCCGGCCCTGATCGCGGCACTGATGCTCTATGGGCTTGTCGCCGACCCGCAGCGCATCGCCGAACAGACCCGCGAGCTGACGTCGGCCCTGCCGGGATCGGCCGGGCAGCTGGTGGGCGAGCAGGTCACAGCGGCGACCAGCGCGGGCGGCGGCGCGCTGTCCATCGGGCTGGTGGTCGCGCTGCTCGCCGCGCTGTGGAGTACCTCGAGCGGCGTGAGCAACCTGATGTCGGCCATCAACGTGGCCTACGACGAGGAGGAGACCCGCGGCTTCGCGAAGCTGCGTGGCACAGCGCTCCTGCTCACCCTCGCCATGATCGTGTTCGCGCTGCTGACACTGACGCTCGTGGCCGTCGTGCCCGGGGTGTTCAGCGCACTGGACCTGGGGACCGTCGGCCGCATCGTCGGCGAGGTCGTCCGCTGGGTGCTGCTGATCGTGGTGTTCACCGCGGCGCTGGCGGTGCTGTACCGCGTCGGGCCGGACCGGGCGGCCGCACGCTGGAGCTGGGTGAGCCCCGGGGCCGGCATCGTCACCGTGCTCTGGATCATCGCCAGTGCCGCGTTCAGCCTCTACGTCACGTTCTTCGGCAACTACAACAAGACCTACGGCGCCCTGGCCGGTGTGGTGATCCTCATGCTGTGGCTCTACCTCACCAGCTATCTGGTGCTGCTCGGCGCCGAGATCAACGCCGAGTCGGAGCGGCAGACCTCGCGGGACACCACGACGGGTACACCGGTGCCCGAGGGTCGGCGGGAAGCGGTGAGCGCCGACGTCCAGGCGGAGGAGGCGCGAGCGGCACCCGCCGACCGGCGGTGACCCTCAGCCCACCGGCTCGACGCGAACCCCGGGCAGCCGGAGGACCTCCATCACCCGGGCGGGCACGGCACTCTTCGTGCGCACCACCGCGGTGGCGCCCCGGCGTTCGGCGAACCGGGAGAGCAGCAGCAGGCTGCGGTGGTCCATGAAGGTGACGGCCGTGGCGTCGATGGCGAGTTCGCCCGACCGCGGCTGCGGGTCGGCCCGCTCGAGCGCCAGGCTCAGCAGCCGCTGGGCGGCCAGGTCGAGCTCCCCGGACAGCCCGATGGCGGCCTCGTCGGTGGCGAACAGGCGGAACGGTGCGGCGCCGACGTTGGTGATCGGGTGCATGCAGGCCACTTCGGCGACCAGCTCCCGGCCGAGCCGGCGGCGGTTGTAGGCGCACAGCGCGGAGAACGGGCGATGTGCCATGTGCCGGTCGACGAGATGCTCGTAGCGGGCGAGGTGGTCGACGCCGCCGCGGCCTTCGAGCAGCCCGGTCCCGTCGGCGGCGACCCGGAGCCCGCTGAACCCGTCCGCGAGTGCCTCGTCCAGCGCGTCGGCATACGTCCGTACCTGGCTCTCCGGGTCGGGACTGGTGTAGCGGCGGCCCAAGGGTGCGACCTTGGCGGCACCCGAGGTGAGCGCCTCGTCGGCGCCCGCCAGGCCACGCAGGACGCGAAGGAGGTCCCGCTCCGGTGCGTCGGCGATGTACCACACCTGCTGGCCCTGGGCCAGTCCGTCGGCGAGGAAGCGGAGCGCGCGCCGCTCGAACTCGGGCGGCCGGTCGAACGCCCAGCACACGTTGGCATAGGGACCGAGCAGTTCGGTGTTCTCGACCTCTCCGCAGACTCGCACCCGCACATCGTAGGGCTGAATGTGACGAAAACAACACCCATTACGCACAGGTGTGCACAGTCGGGGACCCCCATGGCCGGGACTGCTCGTCGGGCGGTCCGTCGATCCCGCACTACAATGACGCGATTTCCGCAGGCAGACCCCGAGGAGCGCAGTGCCGAACGTTTCTCCCCCGAGGACGCTCACCTGGCAGGGACCACCCACGCGCGGCGAGCCCGCCGCTGTGCTGGCCGCGCTGGAAGCCGGGAGCGGCCGGCGGTACACCCTGTCCACCGGACCGAGGCGGGTGCGGACGGTGACCTATGCCGACACGGTCGACTGGCGGCTCCGGCGCAAGGGCATCGCGCTTGCACACCAGCGCGCGTCCGGCCCGGGCAGCCTCACGGTCAGCCGCGACGGCGACTCGGGAGGAGCGGCGGTCACGGTGCTCACCGAGCTGCCGCAGTGGCCCGCCCGCGTCGAGCAGCTGCCCGACGGCGAGGCCCGCGACGCGGTGGCGGCCGCGATGTGGGTGCGCGCGGTCGCCCCGGTGGTGCGGGCGCGCACGGTGACCCGGGAGGTGGCCGTGCTCGACGAGGACGACAAGACCGTGGTCCGGCTCGAATGGACCGAGGTCACCGGCATGGAGCCGGTGAGAACGGAGCCGTTCACCCGGGTGTCGGTGCTGCCCTTACTCGGCTACGACAAGGACGCCAAGCGCGTCGCCAAGGCGCTGCGGGCCACCGGCGAGTTCGCCGACGCCGATGCCGACCTGTACGGCGTGCTGCTGGCGGCCGCCGGGTTGCCGCCCGAACCGCGTGGTGCCGAGATCGCGCGCGGCATGCCCGCCGACATCGCGGTCGCCACGGCGCTGCGGGCGTTCGCCGACTCGATCACCGCGAACGTCGACGGCGTGCTCGCCGACGTGGACACGGAGTTCCTGCACGAGCTGCGCGTCGCCGTCCGGCGCACGCGCACGCTCCTCAAGCTCGCCGGCGACCTGCTGCCCTCGCCGCTGGCCGGGCGGTACGCGCCGGGATTCAAGTGGCTCGGCGACGTCACCACCCCCACCCGTGACCTCGACGTCTACCTGTTGGAACTCGACGAGCTCGCGGCGAGCCTCGTCGCCGCCGAGCCCGAGCACCTGCATCCGTTCGCCGAGCACCTGCACGCCGAGCGCGAGAAGGCGCGGCGCGCGCTGGCGCGGTCGCTGAAGTCGCAGCGTTTCACCCGGCTGCTCGACGGCTGGCGCGCCGGGCTGACGTCGCTGATCGAGCAGGACCGGTCCGAACCGGACGAGCTGCCCACCGTGGAGGCTCTCGTCGCGCGGCGGCTCACCCGCACGGCGGCGAAGGTGACGCGCAAGGCGGCGGCGATCACACCGGAGTCGCCCGCCGAGGCCGTGCACGACCTGCGCAAGCGGTGCAAGGAGCTGCGGTACCTGCTCGAGTTCGCCAAACCGCTCTGCGCCGAGGCCGAGCACGCCGCGGTGCTGAAGAAGCTCAAGAAGCTGCAAGACATCCTCGGCGACTTCCAGGACGGCGAGGTGCAGAGCCAAGCGCTGCGCGCGTTCGCCGAACGGATGCAGGAGCGCGGCCGGCCACCCGCCGCCACCCTGCTCGCCATGGGTGAGCTCGCCGGCAACTTCGCGGTCAAGCAGGCGCGGGCGCGGCATGAGCTCACCGCCGCGCTGCAGACCTTCCTCGGCCAGGACATGCGGGAGCGGATCGAGGCGCTGCTGCCGTGAAGATCGTCGCGTCGTACAACGTCAAAGGCGGGGTGGGCAAGACGACGGCGGCGGTGAACCTCGCTTACCTCAGTGCCCGGCAGGGCAGCCGCACGCTCCTCTGGGACCTCGACCCGCAGGGCGCGGCCACGTTCCTGTTCCGCATCAAGCCACGGGTGAAGGGCGGCAGCGGCAAGCTCGTCCGCGGCGAACGGCCGATCGACGCGGCACTCAAGGGCACCGACTTCACCGGTCTCGACCTGCTGCCCGCCGACTTCACCTACCGCAACATGGACCTCGACCTCGCGCGGGCGCATCCCAAGGCGAAGAAGGCGGCGCGGGCGCTGTCCCGGCTGCTCGACGACCTCGCGCACGACTACGACGTGGTCTTCCTCGACACGCCGCCGAGCCTCTCGCTGGTCTCGGAGAACGTCCTGCACGCGGCCGACGTCGTGCTCGTGCCGATCATCCCGACCGTGCTGGCCCTGCGCACGTACGACCAGCTGGCCGAATTCGTCGCGGGGTTCGACCGCGATCGCCCGGCGCTGCACGCGTTCTTCTCCATGGCCGACCGGCGTAAGGCGCTGCACCGCGAGATCCTCGCGACGTTGCCGCGGGAGCGCGACGGCATCAGCCCCACCGCGATCCCGGCGCTGTCGGTGATCGAGCAGATGGCCGTGCATCGCGCACCGCTGCCGGTGTACGCGCCACGCAGTCCGGCCACGCGTGCCTACCAGTCACTGTGGACGGAGCTCGTCGGGCTGCTCGGTGTGGAGCAGGCCGGGGCCACGCCGCAGCGGTGAGCCGAGCGAGTCGCCGTTCGGCCGGCACCGTGAGGCCGATCCTCGGCGGGCGTTGGGACGGGACGGCTGGTCCCGATAGGGTGATCTTGGAGCCGATCGTCGAGGAGGTCCCATGTCGCCGAGTGATCCGGAGTTCGTGCCCGAGGGCGTGGATCTGGAGCGGCCCAATCCGGCCCGGATCTACGACTGGTTCCTCGGGGGCACGACGAACTGGGCCATCGACCGGGAGTTCGGTGCGAAGGCCATCGAGACGTTTCCGATGGTGCGCACGATGGCCAAGGTGGGCCGGGAGTTCCTCGGCCGGGGCGTGCACTACCTCGCCCGGCAGGGGATCACCCAGTTCCTCGATCTCGGCTCCGGGGTTCCGACGGTCGGCAACGTCCACGAGATCGCCGACTCGGTGAACCCGGGCAGTCGCTGTGTCTATGTCGACAATGAACCTGTCGCGGTCGCGCATTCGAAGGTGCTGCTGGAGCGGGAGGGCGATCCGGGGCGGCACGCGGTGCTGCACGCCGACCTGCGCGATGTCGACGAGGTGTGGGAGCGCGCGCAGGGCACCGGCGTGCTGGACCCCACGCGCCCGATCGGGCTGATCGTGGTGAACGTGCTGTACTTCTTCGGGCCCGACGACGACCCGCACGGCGTCGTGGCACGCTACCGCGACCGGCTGCCGTCCGGGTCGTACCTGCTGTCGACGCACCTGACCGCCGACGGGGTGCCCGCCGAGGGCGAGGAACAGCGCGAGCAGATCCGCCGGCAGTACGAGCGGTCGAGTTCGGCGTTGTTCATGCGCACGCGCGAGGAATTCGGGCGCTTCTTCGCCGGGTTCGACCTCGTCGACCCGGGTCTGGTGTGGATCCCCGAGTGGAAGCCGGATGAGCTGCCCTCACCGGCGACCGAGGAATTCCGGTCCAACCCGCCGGCCAGCAGCGCGTTCGCGGCACTGGGCCGCAAACCCTGACGCATCGATCCGGGGTGTCGCGCCCGGCAGGCCCGCGCGGCCGGTGGACATCGGCTCGCCGCTCGGCGGGTGCCTCGCCCGATGTTCTGCTCCGACGACGCCGCGGCGGGTCGCTCACCGGCGGTACCCGGCTTAGACTCCGGATTTGCGTGCAGTGTTGCGGCTGGGCGGCCCGCAGACGCCGCCCGGGAGGTGGTGGGCGTGTCCACACCGCGGTCGGTGGGCCCGATCCGGCTGCTCCTGGTCGAGGACCACTCGATGGTGGCCATGGCGCTCGACTCCGCGTTCGCGTCGGTCGAGGACATCGAACTGATCGGGCAGGCGACGTCCATCCGGCAGGCGGTCGACGACGTCGGCACCCACCGCCCTGATGTGGTGCTGCTCGACCGCAGGCTGCCCGACGGTGACGGCATCGCCGCGATCTCCCGGCTCCGGGATCAGGCACCCGGCACGCGCGTGCTCGTCTTCACCGGGGCCGCCGACCGCGACCTCAGCCGCCGGGTCGCCGACGCCGGTGGCGCAGGCGTGCTGCTCAAGGCCGGACTGCTGACCGACCTCCTCGACACGATCCGCCGCGTCGCCGCGGGCCAGACCGTGTTCGACATCGATTCGCCAGGGTAGGCCCCGTTCACCGAGGAGGATGTCGATGGCGCAGCGACCCGTCGATCCGCCCGAGGCCGGTCTCCGTCCGGTACTGGAGGGACTCGTCTCCGTACGCGACGGCGACTTCACCGTGCGGCTGCCCCGCTCCGGCGATCCCCTGCTGGACGAGATCGCAGCCGTGTTCAACGACACCACCGCGCGGCTCGGGCTCGTCGGGTCGGAGGTCACGCGTATCGCCCGCGAGGTGGGCAGCGAGGGCAGGCTCGGCGGCGTGGTGTCCGTGCCGGGGGCCGCCGGGTCGTGGAAGGAGCTCACCGACGCCGTCAACGCGATGGCCATGAGCCTGTCGGCCCAGGCGCGCGACGTCACGGATGTCGCGACCGCGGTCTCCCGCGGCGACCTCTCGCGGCGGATCACCGTCGACGCCCGGGGCGAGCCGCTGGCGTTGAAGAACACCACCAACGACATGGTGGATCGGCTGACGTCGGTCGCCGACGAGGTCATCCGGGTCGCGCGCGAGGTGGGCAGCGAGGGCAGGCTCGGCGGCCAGGCCGACGTCCCCGGCGCTACCGGCATCTGGCAGGAGCTGCTGCGGGCGGTCAACTTCATGGCAGGCAACCTCACCGACCAGGTCCGCGACATCGCGACGGTCGCCACGGCCGTCGCCAAGGGCGACCTCAGCCAGAAGATCACCGTGGACGCCCGCGGGGAGATCCTGGAGCTCAAGTCGACCATCAACACGATGGTGGACACGCTCTCGTCGTTCGCCGACGAGGTCACCCGGGTGGCGCGTGAGGTCGGCACCGACGGCAGGCTCGGTGGGCAGGCGAACGTCAAGGGTGTCGCCGGTACGTGGCGCAGCCTGACGGAGTCGGTGAACGTCATGGCCGACAACCTCACCGACCAGGTGCGTTCCATCGCCCAGGTCGCGACGGCGGTCGCCCGCGGTGACCTCTCGCAGAAGATCACCGTCGAGGCCAAGGGCGAGGTCGCGGCACTCGCGCAGACCATCAACACGATGGTCGACACGCTCTCGGCGTTCGCCGACGAGGTCACGCGCGTGGCCCGCGAGGTGGGGACGGAGGGCAGGCTCGGCGGCCAGGCGCGCGTGAGCAACGTCGCCGGGACGTGGAAAGACCTCACCGACAACGTCAACTCGATGGCGAGCAACCTGACCGGCCAGGTGCGGTCGATCGCCCAGGTGACCACCGCCGTCGCGCGAGGCGACCTGTCGCAGAAGATCGACGTCGAGGCGCGCGGCGAGATCCTCGAGCTCAAGACGACGATCAACACGATGGTCGACACGCTTTCCGCGTTCGCCTCGGAGGTGACACGGGTGGCGCGTGAGGTCGGCAAGGAAGGCAGGCTGGGCGGCCAGGCCGAGGTCGAGGGTGTGTCCGGGACGTGGAAGCGGCTCACCGAGAACGTCAACGAACTCGCGGGCAACCTGACGCGGCAGGTGCGGGCCATCGCTGCGGTGACGAGCGCCGTGGCGACCGGTGACCTCACGCGTTCCATCGCCGTGGAGGCGCGCGGCGAGGTCGCCGAGCTCAAGGACAACATCAACGCGATGGTGCAGTCGCTGCGGGAGACGACCCGGGCGAACGAGGAACACGCCTGGCTCAACACCAGCCTGGCGCACCTGCATGGGGTCCTGCAGGGGCACCGCGACCTGCGCGCGGTCACCGAGGCGATCATGAACGAACTGACCCCGCTGGTCGGCGCGCAGTACGGGACGTTCTACCTGGTCGATTCCACGCAGGAGCCACCGGTGCTGCGGCTCACCGCCTCCTACGGCGGGGCCGCCGACGTGCCGCGCGAGTTCCGGCTGGGGGAGTCGCTGGTCGGGCAGGTCGCGCGCACGCGGACGTCGTTGCGGGTCGACCGGACGCCACCCGGCTACGTCCGCATCTCCTCCAGCCTCGGCTCGGCGCAGCCGGTGAACCTCATCGTGCTGCCCATCACGTTCGAGGACCGCACGCTCGGTGTCATCGAGCTCGCGTCGTTCACCGAGTTCACGCTCGTCCAGCGGGACCTCCTCGATCAGCTGACGGAGGTCATCGGCGTCAACCTCAACACGATCGTCGCCAACGCGCGCACCGACGCGCTGCTCGACGAGTCCCAGCGGCTGGCCGCCGAACTGCGGGCACGGTCGGAGGAACTCCAGGCACAGCAGGTGAAGCTGCGACAGTCCAATGCGGACCTGGAAGAGAAGGCGGCGCTGCTGGCGAGGCAGAACCGGGACATCGAGCTGAAGAACGTCGAGATCGAGCAGGCGCGCCGCGAGATCGAGCAGCGTGCCCAGCAGTTCGCGCTCGCGTCGAAGTACAAGTCCGAGTTCCTCGCCAACATGTCGCACGAACTGCGGACCCCGCTCACGAGCCTGCTCATTCTCGCCGGGGTGCTCGCCCAGAACGCCCAGGGCAACCTGACGCCCAAGCAGGTCGAGTACGCCAAGGTCATCGAGTCGGCGGGAACCGACCTGCTCCAGCTCATCAACGACATCCTCGACCTGTCGAAGGTCGAGGCGGGCAAGATGGACGTGCACCCGGACGAGGTCCCGTTGCCGCAGGTGCTGGAGCACGTCCGCTCGACGTTCAGCCCGCTCACCGCCGAGAAGGGCCTGGAGTTCCACGTCGTCGTGGAGGACGGCGTGCCGGAGCGCCTCCACACCGACGAGCAACGCCTGCGGCAGGTGCTGCGCAACCTGCTGTCCAACGCCGTGAAGTTCACCGAGCGGGGCCGGGTGGAGTTGCGTGTCCGTTCGGTGGACGACGGCGAGCCGTCGGTCGCGTTCGCGGTGAGGGACACCGGGATCGGCATCGCCGAGGAACAGCTGCCGGCGATCTTCGACGCCTTCCAGCAGGCTGACGGCACCACGAGCAGGGGCTACGGGGGCACCGGGCTCGGCCTGTCGATCAGCAGGCAGGTCGCCAACCTGCTGGGCGGTGAGCTGACGGCCGAGAGCGTGCTCGGTGAGGGCAGCACGTTCACGCTGACCGTGCCGGTCGACCCGCGGTTCGAGGCGGGTAGCGAGCCGCGGCGCCGGCTCACCGCGGAGCCGGGTATGCGGATCCTCGTGGTGGATGCCGACGAGGACCGGTTGCTCACCGTGCTCGTGCGCGGGTTCGTCCGCAACCGCGCCGGGCCCGAGGCCGCGACGCGGATCGATTCGGTGCCGACACCGGACGAGGCCATCGACGCACTGACGACGCGGTCGTACCACTGTGCCGTGGTGGACGCGAGCGCAGGCGCTCCCGCGCTGACGTTCCTGCAACGGCTCGCCGAACCGGGGCGGCACCGGGACGTTCCCGTGCTGGTTCACGCCACCCGCAAGCTCAGCTCCGCGCAGTCACGGCTGCTGGACTCGCAGGTGCAGGCGGGCACGGCGGAGTTGTTCCCGTCGCTGGACGACCTGCGCGACCGGCTCGGCGCGATGTTCGTTCCACCCGCCACGGCGGAGGATTCCGGGTCGCCGCGGCAGGAACGACGTCCGGCCCGGGAGTCTGGGTTGGACGGACGCAAGGTACTCATCGTGGACGACGACTCGCGCAACGTCGTGGCACTGACGGAAATGCTTGCCCTGCGCGGCATGCTGGTCAAGCACGCGCAGAACGGGCGCGAGGGCATCGAAATGCTGCGTAGGAACCGGGACACCGACGTCATCCTGATGGACGTGATGATGCCGGAGATGGACGGTTACGCCACCACGGCCGCCATCCGGGCCATGCCAGGGTTCGCGAGCCTGCCCATCATCATGGTCACCGCCAAGGCGATGGCGGGCGACCGGGAGAAGAGCCTGGCCGCGGGCGCCAACGACCACATCACCAAACCCGTGCACACCGACGAGCTGCTGTCCTGCATTGAACGCTGGCTGCCGGAGTGAGCGTCCGCGGTCGTTGGGACCTGGCGCGGTGCTGGCGCGGACACGAACGCGCCCGACGCCCCCGCCGGGGTCGGCGAGGGCGTCGGGCGCGGTAGGAAACTGCGCTCACGAACGGGAATGCGGATCCGGCCTGCTCACCCGCATTGCCGGCGGACGATCCCGGGGCCGGATCGGCCGGGAGATCGCCCGCCGGCTTTGCGACGCGCTCGGACCCGAGCATTCCGAGGCGGCGTGCGGTGGCCGTGGCCGTCCGGCGGCGTGCCGTTCGCGGTACCGGAGCGTCCAGCCGAGCGCGCCGGCCGGATCGGCGAGGGGATGGCCCTGCCGATCCGGCCGGACGACGCTTGTGCTTCCCGGAACAGGGAGCGGCTATCAGTAGCCCTGGTAGTCGCCACCGTCGGACATGGAGGCCAGGCCGGGGTGCTCGTCGAAGCTGCCGTAGCGGTCCAACGTGTACCGGACACCGGCGATGATGTTGTCCACCGGGTTGTAGATGTCATCGTGGCCAGGCAGCTTGTGGGCGTCGAAGGTCGGGTCGATGGTCTGCATCAGGCCCTTCGACGGCGTGCCCTTCTCGGCGTTGCTGTCCCACAGGTTGATGGCCTTGGGGTCGCCGCTCGATTCCTTCTCGATGACGGTCCGGATCTCGTCCTTGTCGGCATGCGACACCGGCACGCCCTTGGACTTCATGATCACGATGGCCTGGTGGATCCACCGGTCGACACGGTCGCCGGCGGGCGCCGGAGCGGGCTTCGGAGCGGGTGCCGGAGCCGGCTTGGGTGCCGCCTGCGGGGCCGGTGCGGCCTTGGGCTGGGCGGCCGGCTTCGGCTGGGCCACCTCGGCGACCTTCTTGCCGCCGTCGGACTTGCTCTGTGCCGCGCCGCCCTGGCCGGCAGCCTTCGCCGCGGGCGCGGCGGCCTTGGCGTCGGCCTCGCTCCGTGCCTGGTCAGCGGGCTGGGCCACACCGAACTGGGTGTGCTCCCGCACGACGGCGGCGTTCTCGGCCGAGGCCGGGGAGGCCTTGGCCGCGGATGCCGGCTGCTCGTCGTCGCCGAGGGCGCCCTGGCTCACGACACCGGTGACGGCGACCGCGAGCAGGCCGACCGAGACATAACCCCGGACAGCGTCACGCAGCGAACGGTTCAGCTTCGCCGGGGCCGGGTTCTCCAGGGAGGTCGGGTTCTTCTGGGGGGTCGGGGCAATCTTTGCGAAGATCTTTTTCGCGTTTTCAGGCAGGTTGTGCCACTCCACGGGGGTGGTTCTCCTTTTCGCTTTCGCGTACCGGCCAGGTCGGGGTTCCAGGCCGGCGCGCACGCGACCGTGCGGGGGAACACGGGGGGATGTCGCGAGCGCCTCCATGAGATTACGAAAAGAAAACGGTGAAGTCACGACCCGGTGTTGTGAAACACAGATCACAAGATGTTTAAACAACCAGAGTGGCGGTAACTGGCATTCTTCAATGCCTGCCGAGCAGCGCGGTGAAAGTGCCCCTTGGTGGTCCTGACCTGCATGTGATCGGCCATGACCAGCGCGGACAGTGCCGCGTCGCCATTTTGACTGCGCCACGTGGGCGAATGACTACATTCGCCGGGTCGTGGGCCATCGATCTGTACTCGACAGATTACAGAGCGTTGCACATGGCCCGTTATGTGAATCCGTACGGAGGATTTTCATGAATCGACGTCGCTCTCGGCATAGGTTACGCCACGCGCATTGACTGCATTCGGGGTGTGTCGCTCGTATGGGCAGTCCGCGTCATCGGTGCCGCTATCCCGCCCGACACGGCGACACGAACAGTGCCCGTCAGCCGATTCCTTGCGCGCTCCAGCCTCCGTCGATGGGGACGACCACTCCGGTGATGTAGGCCGAAAGTGGAGTGCCGAGGAAGTAGGCGAGCTCGGCGACCTCGGCCGGCCGCCCGAAGCGATTCATGGGTATCCGATCCAGGAACGCCTGCTCGTCGATCACACCCTGGCGGATGAAGTCCGCCGAGAGTTCGGTGGCGATCGGGTCGGGGGCGATCCCGTTGACCCGGATTCCCTGCTGGGCCCACTCCGCGGCGAGTCCGCGGACGAGGCCTGCGACACCGGCCTTCGCGGCGCCGTACGCCGTGCGGCGGGGGAAGCCGAGCAAGCCGTTGAGCGAGGACATCAGGACCAGTCCGCCACCGGCCCGCATCCTCGACACGGCCTGCTGCGCCCCGACCATGGCACCGGTCAGGTGCACGCGCAGCATCGCGTCCCAATCGGCGGCCGGGTAGTCGACCGAGGTCTCGGCCTTCGCGTGGCCCGCGTTCGCGACCAAGGTGCCGAGCCCACCCGCCGTGTCCGCCGCCAGATCGCAGGCGCGCGCGACGTCGTCGGGGGAGGCGGCATCCCCCGGCACGGCCCGATGTCCGCTCCCCGGCCAGCCGGACACGGTCGCGACGAGTCGTTCGCCGTCGAGGTCCAGGCCGACCACCGGATGTCCAGCGTCGGCGAAGCGTGCCGCGATCGCCGCCCCGATCCCGTGCGCCGCCCCGGTGACGACGACGGCGGGCCGCTGCCCGGCGTCCAGCTCAGGCATCCCGCACCGCCAGCGGGAAGCTCTGCTGCACGTCGATCCGCTTCCGGTGGATTCGTAGCCGGCCCGCCTGCCGGACGAGCACGTCGCGGTACTCGCCGAACACCGCCTTCGCCTCGGACCCGGTGCTGGACACGGCCTGGAAGTATGCGGTGACCGCGAGTCCCTCGACGGTCGCCTCCGTCGTCACGTTGGTCACCATGTGCTTGCTCCACAGCGTCGGCCCGTCGAAAACGGTCCGGTAGAAGGCGAGTACGGCCGCCCGGCCGACGCGGCTGCCGTCCACCCGTTCCAGAACGACGTCCCCGGTGAATGTCTCGGCCAGCAGACTCTCGTCAGCGAGGTCCACGGCCCGAGCGTAGCGGTACAAGGCGTTCCGGGCGGCCTCGGCGTCCTCCGCCGTGACCGCGCCCGTTTCCGCATCGGCGGCGTCCCTGGTCACTGTGTCCTCCTCACCCGCCGTGGTGCACCGGTTCCAGGTGCGGTTCCCGGGTCGCGCCCAGCGGCCTGCCGTCGAGGTGCCGCCGCGGCAGCAGCAGCACCAGAGCCACACCGATCGCCGCGGGGACCACGAAGACGTAGAAACTCCACTGCACGGGCACGTCCGCCGCCACGATCAGTCCGCCGAGGATCGGACCGACGATCCCGCCGAGCCGGGCGACCGTCATGATCGAGCCGAGAGCCGTCGCTCGGACCGCGGCGGGAAACCAGGTCGCGATGTATCCATTGAGGATCACCGAGGTTCCGTTGGCGCCAACGCCGGCGAGCGCGACGGCGATGTACAGCACGAAGGTCGGCGGGCTCAGGCTCATGGTGACCAGTGCGAGCACGCCGATACCGAAACCCCACATGGCCACGACCCTCGGCCCGATGCGGTCGGCGAACCAGGACATCAGGGTCGCGCCGAGGATCGCGCCGACGCTCATCGTGGCCAGGAAGCTCAGCGCGGAGCCGAGCGGGTAGCCCGCCGAACGCATGAGTTGGGGGAGCCACGTGCTCAACCCGTAGATGAACAGCTGCCCGATGAGCGTGACGAGCGCGAATACGATCGCCATCGTGACCAGCGGTTTGTGGAGCAGGTCCCGCATAGCCGCGTGGTGTGCGCCCTCGCGCACGGGCTCCGACGGGCAAGCCAGGTCGTACCGGCGGGCCGTCGCGGCGGCTTCGTCGTGCCTGCCCTTGGCGGCGAGGAAATCGACGGACTCCGGCAGTGTGGCGTACGCGATGGGTACCAGCACCACGAGCGGCAGGGCGCCGATGGCGTACATGGGGCGGAAGCCGAACGGCTCGATGATGATCGTGCCGAGCGCGGAGGCTCCGATGGTGCCGACCGAGAAGCCGGAGCTGACCAGCGCGTTGAACAGGTTACGGCGATGCCGCGGCGCGAACTCGACGGTGAGCGCGAGTGCTGTCGGCAACAGGCCGCCGAGCCCGATCCCCGCCAGGAACCGGAACAGTCCGAACAGGTCCGGGTTCGGCGCGATCGCACAAGCGACCATGAACACCGAGAACCAGCTCATGCAGGTCATCAGCATCCGGCGGCGGCCGAGCACATCGGTGGCGAACCCGCAGATCAGGGTTCCGACGAGCATGCCCATGAAGGCGTAGCTGGCGATCACGCCGGCCTCTGCGGCATCGAGTCCCCACGGCTCGGTCTCGAGGATGGCGGGGAGGGTGGTCGCGTAGACCGACAGGTCGTAGCCGTCGAAGACGACGGCGCAGCAGCAGATGACCGCCACGAGCGTTCCGCTGCGCTGCCGCGGGGACGGATCGGTCATGCGGTCCTCCTCGACCAGTACCGACTTCCCTAAGGATCATCGCAATCATGATGATGGATGTCCAGTAGCGATTCAGGGCAGCGACGCGGACAGCCATCGCAAGCCTGGCCGGTGCCGCGCCACGAACCCGGTCAGGAGCCAGGGGATCCAGCTGGCGCGTCGACCGATGACAGCTGCCGCGAAGAGTGGATTGTGGACGGTCGAGGCGTTGCGAACGGGCGTCCTGCCGCGCTCGGCGCGACGGACGGGTCACCGGGGCGCGCCGACGAGTGCGGCACGTCCGACGACACGGCGAGCAGGCCGTGCTTGCGGGTGCGGGCCCGCATCCCGCGTGATCGGCGACCACGGCGGGCGTGCGGCCGGACCAACGTCCCGGGCCGGCCCGGCGTTGGTGGGTGGGCACGTCCCGGCCGTTCCGGGGTGCACGGGGTCGAAGAGCACGGCCGGCGATGCCGGCCACAAGCAGCCCTCGCGACACGCGTGGCGGTCACGTGGACGCCGCGACGGCACGGCAGAGACCCAGGGCAGACAACACAAAACCCCAGGCCACCTGACCTGGGGTTATTGTGCGCCATCAGGGACTCGAACCCCGAACCCGCTGATTAAGAGTCAGCTGCTCTGCCAATTGAGCTAATGGCGCGTGTCGGACCTGCTGGAACCTGGTCGGTCCCCCTCAGCGACGAGAGAAACACTAACACGCCCCCTCGACCGCCTGAACGGGCACCCCCTGTGCACGGCTTGGCCACAACTTGGCGACGTCCACACCCGGTCGATGATCTCCCCGGCACACTGAAGCGACGTCGGGGCAGGACAGAATCGGGGGCGCGATGGGACGTCGGGGTGGCTACGGGCCGCGGAGGTGGGTTCGCCTGGCCGCGATGGTGACGCTCGGTAGCGTCCTTGGTGCCGGCTGTACCCCGACAGCGAATGAGGAGACCTCGTCCGACGGCCCGGCCACGACAGCCGTGGCCCGGCCTGCCTCGCTGATCCTTTCCGTGGCCCCGGGCGCACACGGCGTGGAGCCTGCCGGCACCGTCACGGCCACCGCCCAGGGTGGCACCATCACGCAGGCCTCGCTCGTCGGCACGCGCGGCACCGTCGTCGAGGGTGCGATCACGCCGGACGGCACGGCCTGGCGGTCGGCGGAGCCGCTCGGGTACGGCAAGACCTACACGCTGACGGCCACCGCCCGGGGCGCGGACGGCACGCCGGTCACCCGGAGGTCGACGTTCACAACGGCCACTCCGCAACGCCAGGTGTCGGTCTCGATGAACGTGAGCGACGGCCAGACGGTCGGCGTCGGCATGCCGTTGATCTTCTCGTTCAGCGGCGACATCACCGACCGGTCAGCGGCCGAGCAGGCGGTGCGGATCACCACCGAGCCGGCGACCGAGGGCGCGTTCCGGTGGTTCGACGACGACCAGCTGATCTGGCGGCCGAAGGAGTACTGGAGGCCGGGCACGACGGTGTCGGTCGAGGCGAACGTCTACGGCCGTGACCTCGGCGACGGCACCTACGGCACCGAGGACCGCGCGGCCACGCTGACGATCGGCGACAAGGTGGTGGCCATCGCGGATGGCGAGACGCATCACATGTCGGTGTTCGTCAACGACCGGCGTCTCCGCCGCCTCCCGATCTCGATGGGCAAACCGTCCAGCTCGACCCCGAACGGCACCTACACGGTCATGAGCGAGCACTACGGCTACACGATGGACTCGAGCACCTACGGCGTCCCGGTCGACAGTGGCGCCGGCTACCGGCTGTGGGTGGAGTACGCCGTGCGGCTGTCCTACAGCGGCATCTTCTATCACTCGGCGCCGTGGTCGGTGGGCTACCAGGGCAACACGAACACCAGCCACGGCTGCATCAACCTGTCGACCGAGGACGCGGCGTGGCTCATGGAGCGCTCGCAGCCGGGCGATGTCGTGACCGTGCGCAATGCGGGCGAGCAGGTTCTCGAGCCGACCGACGGCTGGAGCGTGTGGCAACTGTCGTGGGAGGAGTGGACCGCCGCGGGCGCGTAGCCCAGGCCTAAAAAGCACACAGGCCCGGTCGCCCGGGCCTGTGACTGTGACTGTGAAAGAAACCTGGGGTGAGTGACGGGACTTGAACCCGCGGCCCCCTGGACCACAACCAGGTGCTCTACCGACTGAGCTACACCCACCATGCGAGGAACTCCCTGAGCACCTCGGCTGACACATCGTAGCGTGTGGCTGTGACGGCTCGCGCGGAGGGTTGCGCTTAGCCGCGCGACTGCCCGTTCAGCACCTCGTCGGCGGCCGCCCTGGCCTCCTCGGTGCTCGGGCCTGGCTGTGGCACGAAGGCGGTCCGGCGGTAGTACTCCAGCTCACCGATGGACTCCTTGATGTCGGCGAGCGCGCGGTGCGCCAGGCCCTTCTCCGGCTTGGCGTAGTAGATCCGCGGGTACCAGCGCCGCACCAGTTCCTTGATCGACGACACGTCGACCATGCGGTAGTGCAGGTAGCCGTCGAGCTCGGGCATGTCGCGCGCGATGAAGCCGCGGTCGGTGCCGATGGAGTTGCCGGCGAGCGGTGCGGTCTGGGGGTCTGGCACGTGCTCCCGGATGTAGGCGAGCACCTGCTGCTCGGCGTCCTCGAGCGTGACCGTCGAGCGACGTACTTCCTCGGTGAGCCCCGACTTCGCGTGCATCTCGCGCACCACGTCGGGCATGTTCGCCAGCGCGTCGTCGCCGGCGTGGATGACGAGGTCGAGGCCGTCGCCGAGGACACGCAGGTCGGCGTCGGTGACGAGAACGGCGATCTCGATCAGGGCGTCCTTGGCGAGGTCGAGCCCCGTCATTTCACAATCGATCCAGACAAGACGGTCGGTCACCCGGCCACACTAACGTGACCGGGCTCCGATGTGCTTCTCACGCTCCGTTCTCGATCGTGTCGAGGATCTTCGTGGCGTCGTTGACCGGAATGGCGAAACCGATGCCGATGCTGCCCTCGTTGGGGGAGTACATCGCGGAGTTGATCCCGATCACCTCGCCCTGGGCGTTCACCAGCGGGCCTCCGGAGTTGCCGTGGTTGATCGGGGCGTCGGTCTGGATGGCGGTGTAGCTCGGGCCGGAGGACTCCTGCACGGGCGAGCCGAACGGTGACTGCGGCTGCTGTTGCGTCCCGAGCTCCGACAGCTCGCGGTCGACGGCGCTCACGATGCCGGAGGTCACGGTGTTCTGCAGCCCCGCGGGCGACCCGATGGCGAGCACCTGCTGGCCGACCTCCACCGACTCGGAGTCACCGAGCGTGGCCGGGGTCAGGCCGACGGCCCCCTGCGCCTGCAGCACGGCGATGTCGGCGGTCGAATCGCTGCCGAGCACGTCGGCGCGGTACTCCGTCCCGTCCGAGTCCGTGACGATGACCACCCCCGCGCCCTCGACGACGTGGGCGTTGGTGAGGATCCGGCCGTCCTCGGTGAGCACCACCCCCGACCCGACCGACTCGCCGCCCTGCGTGGTGGCTTGCACCTGCACCACGCTGGGCAGCACCTGCTGGGCGACCGTGCTGATGTCCCCGCTGCCGGTGGAGGCGGTCGTGGCGGTGGCCGCACCGGACGTGCTGGAGGAGGTGGCCCCACCGTCGTCGGCTGTGGTGGCCGAGACGATGGCCGCACCTCCCGCGCCGCCCACGACCGCGGCGACGACGGCGGCACCGGCCACCAGCACGCCGAGGCGGCGCGGCCGGGACCGGTCGGGTGGTGGGGATCCGGCCGGTGGTTGCCGGACCGGGATGGGCTGGGTGTCCTGGGCGCTGTTCGAGGTCTCCATGCGTCGACTGTCGGTCCGCAAGGTGAGAGGACGCTGAGGATCAACGTGTACTTGCCTGAGAGTCGTGCACCGCGGCGGCGAGGGCGGCCCAGTCCGCGGGCGGCAGGGTCCCCGCGGGAGCGGCCGGGGCGATGCCGGTCGCGCGGAACACGGCGCGGGACCTGTTGCCCGTGTATCCGGCGACGACGGAGCGTACGCTGCGGTCCGGCGTCCGGTACGCGGCATCGAGCAGGGCCCGGAGGGTGTGCTCGGCGGCGCGGGGCAGACCGGTCCTGCGCGTGATAGTGAGCAGAGCGGAGTCCATTGTGGGCGCCGGGCGGAAACATCGTGCCGGGACGCGCCGGTCGATCCGCAGCTCGTACCGTGCCGCCCACCACGCCAGGTCCCGGGATCGGGGAGCGATTGCCGTGACCCGTTTCGCGAATCCCCATTCGACGAGGAGTGCGGCCCGGTCGAGCTGAGTGTGGCGCGAATGGACCAGCCGCCGTAGCAGCGGCGTGGAAATCGAGTACGGGATGCTCGATGCGACGACGAACGGCTTGCGCGGCAACGGGAACGTCCGCATATCGGCGACCACGACGCGCACAGTGGACCGATCGCCGAAGCGGTTCCGGAGCTTGCGGGCGAACTCGGGATCGCGTTCCACCGCGACGACGGTGGCGCCGGTCCGTGCCAGGTGAGCGGTGATGGCGCCGAATCCGGCGCCGAGGTCGAGGACGAGGTCGGCGGGGCCCGGCGCACAGGCCGCGACGAGGCGGTCGGCGACGTGGCCGGAGGCGAGGAAGTGGACACCCGACGGGTTCGGTGGTCGGCGGGCAGGACGATATCCGTGGCGTGGCATGGGTTCGGCTCTGTCATGAACGTGGGCGGAGCGCGCCGGCAGGCGCGCGAGGACGTCATGACGCAGCGGCCGGAGCCACCGGGATCAACGTGAAGAGAGCACGGCGCAGCCTACGGCCGGTCCGTCAGGGACGGCGCGTGTCGGTGCTGCCGGACGAGGAGTGTCGACCGCTGCGTCAGGCGACGCGCGGCCAAGGCCGGGCGATCGCCGCGCAGGCGCGGCACAAAGTTCCCATGTCGAGCAACGTATCAGTGCCCGCAAGGGATTTTCGCGCCCTCGTGGTGCGGAGTCTCCACTCGCGCCGGATTCCGGGGGTAATGGATCCGTTCGCGAAATCGGCACTGTCCGGGCGTTGCCACGGCGTCCTAGCGTCGGCTCCGAGATGTTCGCGTACGGAGGGGGTTTCGCGATGGGGACAGACGTGGCCGGCCCGGTGTCGGTGACCGAGATGGAGACAGGCGGCGATTTCGATCTCGACGCCTCGGCATGGTTCGCCGCGACGATCGCGCCGACGATCGAACGCGCCGACCGTGAGCCGGGCACGCTGCGGCTCGCGTTCCCGGTCGAGCGGGCGTGGGAGCCGGTCGGTGTGTACCTCCACGCCCGCACGCCCCGGCTGCTGGAGGTGACCGTCGACGGCCCGCCCGCGTCGGCCGACGAGGCGATGCACCAGGTCCGCCGCATCCTGTCCCTCGACGTCGATGCCTCCGGTTTCGCCGACGTGGCCGCGCGCGACCCGGTGCTCGCCGGCGTGTGGCGCCGCCACCGTGCCGTGCGACCGGTGCTGTTCCCGTCGCCGTACGAGGCGGCGTGCTGGGCGGTCGTCTGCCACCGGTTGCGTCTCGACCAGGCGAGGCGCGCCCTGTGGCGCATCGTCGAGCGATACGGCACCGTGGTGACGGTCGGCGGCCGGGAGTGCGCGGCCTTCCCGGCACCCGAGGTACTACGGGACCTGGGTCCGTCGACCGGCCTGTCGGCGGTGAAACGCGACCGGCTCGCCGTGATCGGTGACGCCGCCCGTGCCGGACTGCTCGACGGCAGGGCATTGCGCGCGATGCCTGCCGAGGACGCGCTGGACCTCGTCCGCCAGCTCCCGGGAATCGGACCGTTCTCCGCCGAGCTCGTCGTGGCCAGGGGAGCCGGCCATCCCGACGTCTTCCCGCGGCACGAGCACGGCTTGCTCGGGAGCATGGCGGCCGCCTAC
This sequence comes from Prauserella oleivorans, assembly GCF_042685745.1. Taxonomy (NCBI): domain Bacteria; kingdom Bacillati; phylum Actinomycetota; class Actinomycetes; order Pseudonocardiales; family Pseudonocardiaceae; genus Prauserella; species Prauserella oleivorans. The sequence goes on from NZ_JBHUNT010000001.1 coordinate 2,569,970, forward strand.
GGCACCACGGACGCCACGGCGCTGGCCGATATCGCCGACCGCTGGCGGCCCTATCGCAGCTGGGCCGCGTTCCTGCTGCGCATCGCCGGGTCCGCCGACGCCGAAAAGGACGAAACGGTAGCGCGACAGGAGACAGTCGAGACGAGAAGGGGGTCACCGTGACCAGACGCGGGCTGTGGTGAGCTGGCCGGGTGCGGTTGACCATCGAGGAGATCACGCGGGCATTCGACCTGGACGCGAACATGGCGGGCGGCATCGTCCTGATCGCGGGCGTCGTGGCACTGATCCTGGTGGTGTCGGGCACGCCCTGGCGGCTCGCCCGCAACGTTGTGACGATCGTGCACGAGGCCGGGCATGCCGTCGCCGCGTTGCTGGCGGGCAGGCGACTGCAGGGGATCCGGCTGCACTCGGACACCTCAGGCGTCACCGTGTCCCGTGGCAAACCCGAGGGCGCGGGCATGGTGCTCACCTCGCTCGCCGGGTACCCGGCGCCGGCCTTGCTCGGCCTGGCGTTCGCGGGATTGGTGTCGGCGGAGAAGCTCAGCGCGGTGCTCGGCATCGCGGCGGCCCTGCTGCTGGGTGTACTCGTCATGGTCCGCAACGCGTACGGAGTGTTCGCGGTCGTCGTCTCGGCGCTGGTGCTGGCCGGCGTGGCGTTGGTGGCGGGCGCGGCGGTGCAGGCCGCGTTCGTGTACCTGATGACGTGGTTCCTCTTGTTCGGCGCGGTCCGGCCGCTGTTCGAGTTACAGCGCAAGCGCCGCAGGGGAGCGGCCCGCGACTCGGACATCGACCAGCTCGCCCGGCTGACCGCCCTCCCCGCCGCGATCTGGCTCCTGGTGCTCGGCGTGTTGATCGGCGGCTGTGTGGTGGTCGGTGGGATGTTGCTGGTGGAGCCCGCCGTCGGCGGGCCGCTGTGAGCCGGCGGAAACGCGGACCGGCCGAGCACGTCTGTCGGGGCGTGCGGCACACTGGGGAGTTGACACCGGCACCGAAACCGGCTGGTGAACGATGTGGGTCGCGCTGCGCGCGAGCGGTGGAAAGGGCTGTGCTGTGACGGACGAGGTCGTCAAGGCTGTCGAGGAGTGCGCACGAGCGGCGAAGCGTGCGGCGCCGTCGTTGGCCGCGGCGTCCGACACCGCGATCGACACCGCACTGGGCGCCATGGCGAGCCGCCTGCTGAGTCACCGCGCCGAGGTGCTGGCCGCCAACGAGGCCGACGTCACGAAGGCCCGCACGGACGGCATGAGCGCGGGCCTGCTCGACCGCCTCACCATCACCGAGCAGCGGCTGACGGGCATGGCCGACCAGCTGCTCCTGCTGGCGCGGGCCCCGCACCCGCAGCGTTCGCTCGAGGTGTCCACTCTCGACGGTGGGCTCAAGCTGGTGGAGCGCAGGCGTCCGGTCGGTGTCATCGGTGCCAACTACGAGGCGCGGCCGAACGTCACCGTCGACGTCGCCTCCCAGCTGGTCAAGTCGCGCAACGCCGGTGTGCTGCGCACCGGGTCGGCCGCCCTGGGGTCGGCGCAGCGGCTCCTCGAGGTGGTCATCGCACCGGCGCTGACGGAGGCAGGCATCGACGCCGACGTGGTGCAGCTGGTGCCCCGCGTGGAACGCGAGGCCGCCGCGGCTCTGGTGCGGCTGCCCGCACTGGTGCCGCTGGTGATCCTCCGGGGCAGCGGCGAGAGCACTCGTACCCTGGCCACCGAGGCCGCCACGCACGGCGTCCGGACGCTCGCGCACGCCGACGGCGGCGGGGTTCTCTACGTCGACGCCGCTGCCGACCCCGGCAAGGTGCGCTCGCTCGTCACCGATAGCTTGGACCGGCTCGGCGTCTGCAACCGGCTCAACCTGCTGTTGATCCACGCGACGGTCTACGACGAGGTGTGGCCGCAGGTGTCGGAGGCGCTCGCCGCGCGGGGTGTCACGCCGTCGCTGCCGCCGCACGAGCACCCGATCGGCTACGAGTGGGCGCTTGACTCCGATCGCGAGGCCACCGTGACCGTCGCGACGGTCGACGGCCTCACCGAGGCCGTCGCCATCGCCAACGAGCAGACGTCCGGCCTGGCGGCCGGTATCGCCACCGAGGACGCAGCCGCCGCGGAGGCGTTCTTCGACGGCTACCAGGGCACCGGCGTGTTCTGGAACGCGCCCACCCGGCTGCTGGACGGTTTCAAGTTGCTGGGCGTGCCCGAGACGGGCATCAACCTGGACAAGGTTCCCGGACCGCGTGGCCCGGTCACCTACACCGACCTGTACGTCCGCCAGTACGCGGTGCTGCCGGCCTCACACTGATCGTGATCCCGTCGGTTCGGCGGGCACGGTCAGTGGTTACCCCTGTCGGGGATGTCACGGGCGTGGCGTCGCCGAAACACCCCGGATCAGGAAGGTCCACCATCGTGAACGACACGGAGAACGCGACGACGTTCGCCGACCTGGAGCTGCGCGAGGAACTGCTCGACGCACTGGCGGCGCTGGGCTACGAGGAGCCGACGCCCATCCAGCGGGAGGCGATCCCGCCCCTGCTGGAAGGCCGGGACCTGGTCGGCCAGGCCGCGACCGGTACCGGAAAGACCGCCGCGTTCGCGTTGCCGATCCTGCAGCGCATCACCGGCCACGGGAAGGGCGCCAACCCGAAGGCACTCGTGCTCACGCCGACCCGCGAACTCGCCGTGCAGGTCTCCGAGGCGATGCACCGCTACGGCCAGCAGCTCGGAACGCGCGTTCTGCCGATCTACGGCGGCCAGCCGATCGGCAGGCAGCTCAAGGCGCTGGAACGCGGCGTGGACGTCGTGATCGCGACGCCGGGCCGGGCGCTCGACCACATCTCCCGCGGCACGCTCTCGCTCGGAGAACTGAGCATGGCAGTGCTCGACGAAGCCGACGAGATGCTGGACATGGGCTTCGCCGAGGACATCGAGGCGATCTTCCAGGAGATCCCCGCGGAGCGGCAGACCATGCTCTTCTCGGCGACGATGCCGCCGCGCATCGGCGGCATGGTCAAGCACTACCTCACCGACCCGGTACGGATCACGCTGGGCCGGGACGGGGCGGCCAAGGGCGAGACGTCCCTGATCAGCCAGACCGCCTACGTCGTGCCCCGCGGCCACAAGCCGGCAGCGCTCGGCCGGGTGCTGGACGTCGAGTCCCCCGCTGCCGCAATCGTGTTCTGCCGGACGCGCGAAGAGGTCGACCAGCTCACCGAGACCCTCAACGGCCGGGGCTATCGCGCCGAGGCACTGCATGGTGGCATGAACCAGCTGCAGCGTGACCGCGTCGTCGACCGGCTGCGTGCCGCGAGTGCCGACCTCGTCGTGGCGACGGACGTCGCCGCGCGCGGTCTCGACATCGAGCAGCTCACCCACGTCGTGAACTACAACGTGCCGAGCGCGCCCGAGTCCTACGTGCACCGCATCGGCCGGGTGGGCCGGGCCGGCCGGGAGGGCACGGCGATCACCCTGGCTGAACCGCGCGAGCACCGCATGCTCAAGACCATCGAGCGCGTGACCGGCCACAAGATCGCCGTCAAGAAGCTGCCCACCATCGCCGACCTGCGCGCGCAGCGCCTCGAGCAGACCCGGGCGGCGCTGTGGGAGCACCTGCAGGACGAGGACGGTCTGGACCGCTTCCGCGCCGTCGTCGAGCCCCTGGCCGAGGAGTACGACGTCGTGGAGGTCGCGCTCGCGGCGGTCAAGCTCGCGCACGAGGCGGGCGGCACGATCAGCGACGAGGAGGAGATCCCCGAGGTCACGGCGTGGCCACCTGCCGAGGGCAAGCGCGGCCGCCGCGAGGGCCCTACCGGGCAGCGCCGTGGACGCGGCACCGCGCGGGGCATGACCCGGCTCTTCGTCGGCGTCGGCCGGACGTCGGGCGTGCGGCCGCAGGATCTCGTGGGTGCGATCGCGGGGGAGTCGCGCCTGCGTGGCCGGGACATCGGGGCCATCGACGTCGCGGATCGGTTCTCCCTGGTCGACGTTCCCGAGGACGCCGCCGACGACGTGATCAGCGCGCTCAAGGGCACGACCATCAAGGGCCGCAAGGCCACCATCCGCCGGGAGCGCTACCAGTCCCGCTGACCGGCCACGCCGCGGCCGCCGCATCCCGGCTCGCACGGTCGCCGGGGACTGCTGGACCACCGACCTTGCCGGCTCGGGCAGGGCAGCCTGGATCGTCGTGGGTGGCCGCCCGGCCTCGACACGTCGGCGGACCTGCTGTGTGTGCCGGAGGCTGTGCCCGGGCGTCGATAGGGGCCTGACCCACTATCAGGACCGGCTTCGGGGCCACCGCCGCGGCCCAGTTCCGTACCCGCTCAGCGACGTCCGTTGCCGGGACGGGGCAGACCGAGCAGGTCGGCGGCCAGCTGCTGGCTGCTCTGCACGTGGCTGCCGTCCCGCCCCCGGCCGTTGTCACGTGCCCGGCGGAGTGCCGACGGCCGCACTCGGTGGTAGCCGCGCACGGCCACCGCACGGCGCGAGCGGAGCTCGTACGCCGTCTCATCGGCGAGTTCCCGCGCCAGCGCCTTGTCGACCAGCACGCTGCCGGGGCGGGCGATCGACGTCAGCCTGCTGGCGAGGTTCACCACGGAGCCGTAGACGTCCCCGAAACGGTTGAGCACCCGGCCACTCGCCATGCCCGCCCGCACCGCGGGCAGCTCGCTGTCCTCGGTGGTCCGTTCGGTCAGGGTCAGGGCGATCTCGGCCGCGTCCACCGGCGAATCGCACACGAACAGCACCTCGTCGCCGATCATTTTCACGATCCGGCCGTGGTGCTCGGCGATCACGTCCGCGGCGAGCTCCTCGAAGCGGTCCAGCACGGCGCTCAGTTCGGATTCGTCGATCCGCCGCGTCATGCGCGTGTAGCCGACCATGTCGACGAACCCCACGACCTCGGTGCGCGATTCGAGGTCCTCGTCGGACGGTGTCAGCCCGCGGCCAGCGTAGGCCACCAGGTGCCTGCGCCAGACGAAGTTCTGCACCCGCTCCAGCTCGGGCAGCACCTGGGCGACGAGCCGGCCGATCCGCCGCTCATCGGTGGCGAGCCGGGGATTCTCGTTGATCAGTGACCACAACAGGTCGGCCTGCCACTCGGCGAGTCGCGACAGGTGCAAACCCACCGCCCGCGCCACCGAGGTCTCCAGCTCCGGGTCGAGCAGCCCGGCCGCCACGAGCCGGTCGGTGATGCGGACGGCCTCGACGTCGGCGTCGGTGAACACCACCTCGTCGTCGGCCGCGGTCGCGAAACCCAGGGCGCGCCACAACTTCTGGGTCCGCTCCGGCGGCACACCGGCCTTCTCGGCCACCTGCAGCCGTGTGTACCGGCGCTTGCCGCCCAGCAGGATCCGCTCCAGCCGTTGCTGGAGCACCTCGTCCGGCACGGGCCTACGTGGTGTGGACGATCAGTACGTCGACACCGGACTTGCGGGCGACCTCGGAGGGCACCGATCCGAGGATCCGGCCCGTCAGCGTGTTGAGCCCGCGGTTGCCGACCACCAGCAGGTCGGCCTTGCGCTCGGCGGCGACATCGCGCAGCACGTCGACCGGTGCGCCCTTCACGGCCACCGTCTCGATCTTCGCGGCCCCGGCCTTGATGGCCCGGTCCCGGGCGGTCTGGAGAGTATCCTCGGCCGGCGCCGAGCCCACGACCTGGTACGCCTCGTCGCCGAGCTCGTCCTGCGCCCGTTCGACCTCCTGCTTGCTCGCGGGGTAGTAGGCGCACACGATCACGAGCGTGGCGGCCGCGTCCGCGGCGACGGAGGCTGCGCGGTCGACGGCTGCGAACGAGGAGTCCGACCCATCGGTCCCGACGACCACGGTCTGGTAAGCGGCCATTCTGAGGTCCTCCAGCGGGTGCTCAGGCAACACTGCAGGCCGACAGTAGCCGGTCGGGCGCGCGGACGCAGCAGGAACCTACTCGCGAGTCGGTTCGGATCCGGCCGACGCTGTGGCGTGGGCCTTCTGGCCGTTCGCACGGGCCCGGCCGGAGTCGTCCGACACGGGCTCGCTGCCGTCGATCGCGGCCTCCACCTGCGCGAGCATCGCCCGCGCCGCGTTCACCTGGTCGGCGATCGCTCCCCGCAGCGTGCGCAGCGCCTCGACCTTGGCTTTCGCGTCGGCGATGCGGCGGTTCGCGATCTCGGTCGCCTCGCGGACCCGGCGGTTGGCCTCCTCGGTGGCCTCGCGCACGCGCCGGTTCGCCTCGTCGGTGGCCTCCGCGACCCGGGCGTTGGCCTCGCTGATCGAGTTCTGCTTGCGCCGGTTGGCGTCCTCGATGGACTCGCGCCGGCGCCGCTCGATCTCGGTCCGCGCCTTGGCCTGCTCGTCGGCGACCTCCTTGCGGATGGCGGCCGCCTCCTCGGTGGCCTCCCGAACGCGCCGCTCGGCCTCCGCCTTGCTCGCCGCCTCCTGCTCGGCGAGCTCGCGCATGGCCTCCGCGCGGCGCGTGGCCATCGCGATCTCGAAGTCCTCCTCGACCTGGGTGCGCCGCTGCTCGGCTTCCCGGTCGAGCCGGTCTCGTTCCTGCTTGGCCTTGGTGGTGATCGACTCGGCCTCGGCCCGCGCGTCGGCGAGGACCTTGCGGTGCTCGGCCTCCATTTCCCGGCGCCGCTCGGCGAGTTCGGTGAGGAGCTGCTCGTAGCGGGCGCGCATGGCGCTCGCGTCGGCCTCGGCCTTCGCCCGGATGTGCCCGGCCTCGGCCTCGGCCCGTGCCTTGGTGTCGCTGGCCTCCTCCTGCGCCAGCCTCAGCATGCGTTGCAGGCGTTCGGAAAGCCCCTCGATGGTCGTCGGCGGCTGGGCGAGCCGGTCGACCTGCCCCCGCAGGTCGTCGATCTCGATGCGCGCGGCTTCGAGCTGCCTTGCCAGGTCGCCGGCCTGCGAGATGGCCGCGTCCCTGTCGGACGTGAGCATCTTGAGGTCGGCGTCCAGCCGCTCCAGATGCTCGTCGACCTGTGCGCGGTTGTAGCCGCGCTTCTCGAAGTCGAAGCCGGCTCCCAGCGGCACGAGCTCCCGTTCTTCGCCAAGGCTCATGACTCCACCCTAACGGCAGGTGAGATTGACCCGCCGTGGAACGTCTCGATGCCGCGCACGTGTCGTTCACACATTTCCCGTGGCAGGCCCACCGCGGCCGAAATTCCGATGTACCGCAACGTAGGCCGGGCATCGCCCGCAAGCCGGCCGATTCGTACGTTGTGGACACCGGCGAGGTGCCCGCCCGAGGCGAGGCCCGTGGGTGCGTGACGGCCGGCCGCCGCCGGCTGGGCTCGAGTGCGCGCGGCTCCACGCACGCGCGGCGCGCGGCGACTGTGGTGCGGACGTGGGCGAAGCTGCCGGTTCGGCAGCGTGGGGAACCTCGCGAACGTCCCCGGTGCCACCCGCCGTTGTCGTTGCGGAAGAAGGCGTCGCCGGTGTTTGACCGGGCGGCCAACCAAGGCGCATTCTGGATTCGGGACCGCCTCACGACGGTTTCCGCGGTGACACACCGACGTGCTCACCGTGTGGTTGTCCTCTTGGAGGTGATCACGATGGCTGGGGTCTCGGCACGTCCCTGGACGCGACCGCACGACTGGGCCGAAGTCGTGCTGGGTGCGGTACTCGCGTTGTCCCCGATCTGGATGGACACCGACAACGCCGCGATGTGGACGATGATCGTGCTCGGTGCCCTCATCGCCGTCGACGGCCTGGTCTCGCTCGCGCGGCCCGGCCTGATCTACGGCGAGGGCCTGCAGGTCGTCCTCGGTGCGCTGGCGTTCATCTCGCCGTGGGTCATGACCTACACCGGGCTCACCGGCGCGGCATGGACGTCGTGGATCGTCGGCGGGCTCACCGTGCTGGTCGGCGCGGCGGCCTTGCCGGTGGCCAACTCGGTGCACCGCACGGCGGGCCAGCACTGAACGACCCGTTCGCGGCGTTGCCCGGGCCCGGGCAACGCCGCGATCCGTACTCGGAAAGGGGAGCGATGCCTCGTACCGCAGGTGACGATTCCTCGGCCCGCGAACGCATCCTCCTCGCCGCCGAACGGCTCTTCTCGGAGTGCGGATTCGACGCCACGCCGACCTCGCGGATCGCCGAGGTCGCCGGCGTCCCCAAAGGCCTCGTGCACTACTACTTCCGGCGCAAGCAGGACCTGCTGACGGCGCTCGTCGAGCGGCTGCCGGACGAGCACGTCGAGCCGGAACGCGTCGTCGTGCCGGGCGACATCGCGGAGAGCCTGCGCAGGCTGGTCGCCGAACTCGACCGCAGGCTGGCCTCGTCCTGGGTGCTGTCCCACCTGCTCTGGCGCGAGGCGGACACCCACGGCGCCGTGCGCGACGCGCTGCAGAGCCGCTACGACGTGCTGGTGGCCCAGGTCAAGTCCGTCATCATCGCGGCGGCGGGAGCGGGCACGCTCGCGCTCGCCGACGTCGACAGCGCGGCCGCGCTCCTGGCGCTCGCCGTGAGTTACCGGCACTCGGTCGCCCGCCACTCGGAGGGCGCGCCCGAGGAGATGGAGCGCGAACTGACGTTCATCGCGGGCGCCCTGACCCGGGGGCGCGCCGGCGCCTAGTGCTCCGCGGCCGGTTCGACCAGCTCCACCAGCACGCCGCCGGCGTCCTTGGGGTGGACGAAGTTGACGCGGCTGTTCGCCGTGCCGCGCTTCGCCTCGGGGTAGAGCAGCCGCAGCCCCTTGGCGCGCAGCGCCTCCGCCGCGGCCTCGACGTCGGTGACCCGGTAGGCCAGCTGCTGCAGCCCGGGGCCTTTGGTGTCGAGGAACTTGCCGATCGTCGAGTCCGGCCGAAGCGGCGCGAGCAGTTGCACGGCAGGGCCGTCCGCGTCACCGGGCGCGTGCAGCATCGCCTCCCGCACGCCCTGCTCCTCGTTGACCTCGACGTGCGTCGCCTCGAGGCCGAAGTTCTCGGCGTAGAACTCGAGGGCGGCGTCGAGGTCCGGGACGGCGACGCCGACGTGGTCGATCGTCGTGATGAACGGCCTCAGTGCCTCCTGCATACGGGCAGGATAGGGGCCGGGTGCACAGCCTGGACGTGCGCTTGTTCACAACGTGTGCTGCCTCCTGCGCGCGGTCGCCCCGTGCGGCCGGCCGGTATCGTCATCGTCGCGGCTTGTGCAATGAGGCAGCGCGTCGATGACTTCTTGGAGGCTGTTGTGTCCGGTTCCGTGATCCTGGGTGCGGCCCGTACGCCGATCGGTCGGCTGCTGGGCTCGTTGAAGGACTTCTCCGGCGCCCAGCTCGGCGGTATCGCCATCAAGGCGGCGCTGGAGCGTGCGGGTGTGGCGCCGGAGCAGGTGCAGTACACGATCATGGGGCAGGTCCTCACCGCGGGCGCCGGGCAGATCCCGGCCCGCCAGGCCGCCGTGGCCGCGGGCATCCCGATGGACGTCCCCGCGCTGTCGATCAACAAGGTGTGCCTGTCCGGCCTCGACGCCATCGCGCTCGCCGACCAGCTCATCCGGGCCGGCGAGTTCGACATCGTCGTCGCGGGCGGCCAGGAGTCGATGACCCAGGCCCCGCACCTGCTGCCCAAGTCGCGGTCCGGCTTCAAGTACGGCGACACCACGCTCGTCGACCACATGGCGCACGACGGCCTGTTCTGCGCGTTCGATCAGGTCGCGATGGGTGTGTCGACCGAGAAGTACAACGCCCGCTACGGCGTCACCCGCGAGGACCAGGACGCGTTCGCCGCCCGGTCGCACCAGCGGGCCGCCAAGGCGATCGCCAACGGCACCTTCGCCGACGAGATCGCCGAGGTGCAGATCCCGCAGCGCAAGGGCGATCCGGTGGTGTTCTCCACCGACGAGGGCGTGCGCGGCGACACCACGGCCGAGGGTCTCGCCAAGCTGCGCCCGGCCTTCTCCGCCGACGGCACCATCACCGCCGGATCCTCGTCGCAGATCTCCGACGGCGCGGCGGCCGTGGTGGTGGCGAGCAAGGCGAAGGCCGAGGAGCTCGGGATCGCGCCGCTGGCCGAGATCGGCGCGCACGGCGTGGTGGCCGGCCCGGACGCCAGCCTGCACGAGCAGCCGTCCAACGCCATCAAGGCTGCGCTGGGCAAGGCGAAGCTCGGCACGGACGCCCTGGACCTGGTCGAGATCAACGAGGCGTTCGCGGCGGTCGGGCTCGTGTCCACGCAGCAGCTGGGCATCGACCCGGAGATCGTCAACGTCAACGGCGGGGCCATCGCGCTCGGCCACCCGATCGGTGCCTCCGGTGCGCGGCTCGTCGTGCACCTGGCCTACGAGCTGCGCCGCCGGGGCGGCGGGCTCGGTGCCGCCGCGCTGTGCGGTGGCGGCGGCCAGGGTGACGCCCTGCTCCTGAGCGTCCCGAAGCAGTAAGGGCGCGCCAGGTCTGGCGGCGAAGGCAGCCGGGTCCGGGTGCCGGAGGTCGCCGACCTGGTCGCCCAGGCACGGGATGGTGGTCCGCAAGCCGTCGCGCGGCTCCTCACGATGGTCGAGGACGCCGCACCCGAGGCTGAGGGAGATCGCGTCCGCGCTCACGCCCTGCACCGGCAACGCGCACATCATCGGGCTCACCGGCCGGCCGCGCTGGGCGCTGCTCGGCGACCGCATCCGGATGACCGAGCACGCCACCGAACCCAGGGTGTTCATCCCGTCGATGGCCACCCGCGATCGTCTCGGTGGCCTGTCCTGGGCCACGCCCCAGGTCGTGCGGCGTGCTCGATGCGGCCGGGTTCGACGTGGTGCTGATCGAGACCGTCGGGGTTGGACAGTCCGAGGTGGACGTCGTGCGGCCGGCGGACACCACGGTGGTGCTGCTCGCACCAGGCATGGGCGACGGCATCCAGGCCGCCAGGGCCAGGTGCCGGAGATCGCCGACTGCCTCGTGGTCGACAAGGCCGACCGGCCGGGTGCGGACTCGACCGTGCACGACCTTCGGCAGACGCTCGCCGGGAGCCGCCGCGACGTGGCCGGACCTGCGTGGCGGCAGCCGATCGTGCCGACCGTCGCCGCGAAGCGTGAGGGTGCCGAGGACCTGGTGACCCGCCCGGTAAGCCGTTCAGTAGCGAGCCGCCGCCCGCAGCGCCGTCGCGGCGTCGCCGACCAGCGGATCGCCGTGGCCGAAGCACGCGATGTCGGTGTCGAGCTCGGCAAGCCGGCGCAGGGACGCCACGGTGCGTTGCCGGTCCTGGTTGAACACGCCGAGCATGATCTCGCCGCCGTGCTCGGCGATCGTGTCGCCGGTGAAGAGCACGCGTTCGCCGGGCAGGTAGAGCGCCATGCTGCCCGCGGTGTGCCCCGGGATCCACAGCACGTGGGCGTTCTCGCCGACCCGGTCGCCGTCGTCCAGGTCGATGTCGACCTCCGCGGGCGGTCCCGTGATGTTGTCGCCCACCTGGTCGAACAGCGGACGTTCCCAGTCCTGCAGCACCGGCGGCGGTGCGGCGGCCAGGCCGCGGACGATCGGCGCGTCGAACCGGTGCGCGTGGACTGCAGCCGCGCTCCACGACCGGATCTCGGCCACCGAGCCCGCGTGGTCGCCGTGGAAGTGCGTGAGCACGATCCGGCGGAGGTCGCCGCGCGATGCCCCGACGTGCTCGAGCGCGCGGGCGATCTCCTCGCCGTTGCCGGGTGGTCCGGTGTCGACGAGCGTGACGCCGTCGCCGTCCCGCCACAGATAGGCCTGCCCGACGGCGAACCGCAGCAGGTGCAGACGCGGGGTGAGCTCGACGAGGTCCATGCCGCCGAACGTAGCCGCGGAGACGGCCCACGCCGAGCCGATCCGCTCAGGGCGAACCGCCGGCCGGCGTGCGGCGCAGTGCCCCCAGGCCTCCAGCGTCGCGGCGAAACGCGCGCTCCGGGATGGAGCGGCTCACCCGCCTCGCGTGGGACGCGGCGGGCGGCAGCGGACCACGGTCACGTCGCCGGTGAGCTCGAGTTCGCCCGCGCCGTGCGGCACCACCACGGTGTCACCCCGGCCGAGCGCGTGCTCGGTGCCGTGGGCGGTGCGCAGCGCGCCCGATCCGGCCAGCACGACGAGCACCGCGAACGACGGATCCAGCCCGAGCGCCCCGCCCGCGGGACACAGCCGGTCGGCCCGGAAGAACTCCGCCGCCCCCGTCGCGAGCAGGTCCACGGTCCCGTCCGGCTCGGCTCCGGTGGTGCGGACGAGAGTGCGCAGCCGCTCCTCGTCCCAGCCGGAGGTGTCGAGCGCGCGCAACGCGGTGTCGAACCCCAGGCCGAGGTGGCCCCTCTCCGGGGCCCCGAGGAAGTCACGCCACTCCATGGTCAGCGAGAAGTCCGTGGGCTGCTGCAGCTCCACCACGAACACGCCCGCGCCGATCGCGTGCGGCAGGCCCGCCGGGATGAACACCGTGTCGCCGGGCCGGACCCGGATCGAGTTGAGCGCGCCGAGCATCGAGGGCGCGTCCTGGTCCCGTACCCAGTCGGACACGGTCGCGAGGCTCTGCGATCGCCGGAACCCGGCGTACACGGTCGCGTCCTGCTCGCTCGTGCCCACCACGATCCACGCCTCGGTCTTGCCGAAGTGGGAGTCGAAGTGCCGGCGTGCGAACGCGTCGTCCGGGTGGAAGTGCACGGGCAGGCGCTGCCCGGCGTCGAGCAGCTTCACCAGCAATGCCGTCGAGCCGCCGAACGCCGCGACATGTGCCTCACCGAGCCAGCCCACCGGGTCGGCACGGACGGCGTCGCGCAGCCACCGGCCGTCCGGCAGCCGGGTCAGGCCGTCGGTGTCCTTGCCGAACATCGTCGTCGTGGAGGCGACCCAGTCCTCCGGGCCGTACTCCCGGGCGCCGCCGCCGCGGAGCTCGGCGATGGCGGCACCGCCGCGGTAGAACTGCTTCGGCTGATTGGCGGGCAGCGTGATCGGGGTGAGCGGCTGCGGCATCGGACCTCCGGGACGACGGCGGGTTCTGCGCGAGGTGCGGCAGGCGAGGGTACGCCGCCGGAAACGGAGAAGCCGCACCCGGGAGCGCGGGGCACAGGCTAGATTCTCGCCATGACACCACCGCCGGCGCTGTCGGTCAGCGACATCCGCATGAGCTACGGAGACCTCCGCGCCGTCGACGGCGTGTCGTTCGAGGTCGCCGAGGGCGAGTTCTTCGGCATCCTCGGCCCGAACGGTGCCGGCAAGACCACAACCCTGGAGATCGCCGAGGGCCTGCGGGAGCCGGACAGCGGGACGGTGCGGTTGCTCGGCGAGCCGCCGTGGCCACGCAACGTCGCGCTGTTGCCGCGCATCGGGGTGCAACTGCAGGCGTCGGCGTTCTTCGAGAAGCTCAGCACGCGGGAACAGCTGGAGACTTTCGCCTCCCTCTACGGCGTGGGTCCCGCCCGCGTCGACGAGATGCTCGAGCTGGTGGGGCTCACCGGCAAGGCGAGCACACCGGAGGCCAAGTTGTCCGGCGGCCAGCGGCAGCGGCTGTCCATCGCCTGCGCGCTCGTGCACGACCCCGACATCGTCTTTCTCGACGAGCCGACCGCGGCACTCGACCCGCAGGCCCGGCGCAACCTGTGGGACGTGCTGCGCGAGGTCCAGGCGCGCGGCAAGACGATCGTCTACACCACCCACTACCTCGACGAGGCCGAGGTGCTGTGCGACCGCGTCGCGATCATGGACCACGGCCGCATCCTCGCCATGGACACGCCCGCCCGGCTCGTCCGGGACCTCGACGCCGCGGCCCGGGTGAGCCTCGACCGTGGCTCGCTGCCGGCCGAGCGCGCCCGCGGACTGCCCGGCGCGGACGCGGTGACCGAGGACGACACGACGCTGACCATCTCCACCCGCAACCCCGCGCCGCTGCTGTCCGCGCTCGCCGAACTCGGCACGCTCGAAGGCCTGCAGGTGCGCACAGCCACGCTCGAGGACGTCTTCCTCGACCTGACCGGCAGGGAGTACCGGGCGTGACCCTCACCGAGACCGACCGCGAACCGCCGACCACGCCAACGCGACCCGCCCGGTCCTTGCCGTTCCGTGCGCTGTCGAAGGCGATGTTTCTCGGCTTCGTGCGCGACAAGGCGACGCTGTTCTTCACGTTCCTGATGCCGTTGATGTTCCTGTTCATCTTCGGGTTGATCTTCGGCGGGGAGGAGACGTCGAAGCCGCAGCTCGGCGTGGTCGGTGACGGCTCGGTGATCGCCGCGCTCGACGAGTCGGGCATCGTCGAACTGACGCCGTTCACCTCCGCGGGCGAGGCCGAGGAACAGGTGCGCTCCGGCGACCTGCCCGGGTTCGTCACCCAGCACGGCGGAACCGTCACGCTGCGGTACGCGGCCAGTGACCAGGACAGCGCGGGGACGCTGCAGGGCATCGTCAACGGCGTGGTGAGCCAGGTCAACGTCCAGGCGACCGGCCAGCCGCCGCGCTACACCGTCGAGTCGCGCCAGGTCGAGGACGAGTCGCTCGAGTACATCCAGTTCATGGCGCCGGGCATCCTGTCGTGGGCCGTGTCGATCGCCGCGGTCTTCGGGGCCGCGATCACGTTCGTCAACTGGCGCAAGAAGCAGGTGCTGCGCAGGCTGCGGCTCGCCCCCGTGCAGCCGATCACGGTCCTCGGATCCCGCGTCGTCGTGACGCTCGGGGTGGCGCTGCTGCAGTTCGCCGTGTTCGTCGGGGTGGCCATGCTGCCGATGTTCGGGCTGAGGCTGACGGGCCAGTGGTGGCTGTCCGTGCCGCTGCTGCTGCTCGGCACGCTGTCGTTCTTCTCGGTCGGCATGCTGGTGGGCGCGTTCTGCAAGACCGAGGAAGCGGCCAGCGGCGTGGCCAACCTCATCACGCTGCCGATGGCGTTCCTCTCCGGCGCGTTCCTGCCGGTGGAGATGATGCCCCAGTGGCTGCAGGGCGTGTCGTGGATCTTCCCGATGCGCCACCTCAACGAGGGCATGCTCGACTTCCTCGCCCGCGGGCAGGGGTATGAGGCCTTCTGGCTACCCGCTCTCGTGCTGATCGGGTTCACCGTCGTCGTCGGCCTGGTCGCCGCCAAGGCCTTCCGCTGGGAGGACTGACCGCGCACGGTGAGAATGATCACCGGCCCCGGTGTCCTGGTGAGCACCATCACGCTTCACACTGGGATGAGCGCGCCCGACATCGTGGTTGGCGTGTACAGCACCCGCATCCGGCCGCTTTTTCGGGCGGTGTCGTGATTTCGAGGAGGAACCGTTGTCGAACAAGGCTGCCGTCTTGTTCCGCGTGGTCGCCATCGCCGAGGCGTTTTCGTGGGCCGGCTTGCTGATCGGCATGTTCCTGAAGTACGTCGTGGAGCTTGGCGAGGGCGGTGTTCCCGTGCTGGGCATGGTGCACGGCGTGATGTTCGTGCTCTACGTGGTCGTGACGCTGGTGGCGGCGCGCCCGCTCGGCTGGAAGGCCGGCACGGTGATCACCGCGCTGCTGGCGAGCATCCCGCCACTGTTCACGTGGTGGTTCGAGGCGTGGGCGCTGCGTCGCGGCAAGCTCGACGGCCCGGAGCGCGCGTCGCACGGCGGCACGGGGCTCATCATCCGCGAGACCGCGAACGCCTGACGCCCGAGCCGCTGCTCGGGCTCACTCGGCGAAGTCGCCCGCGGCTTTGCGCACCTTCGTCAGCAGCTCGGTGAGCTGTCGTGTCTGCCGCTCGGTGAGCCCAACCAGGCCGAAGTCGATCGCGGTGACGGCCTTGGTGGCCTGCTCCCGGCGCAGCCGCCCCTCGTCGGTGATCTCGACGAGCGTGGTGCGGCGGTCGGTCGGATGCGGCATCCGCTTGACGAGACCGTCCTTCTCCAGCCGGTCCACGATGTTGGTAACGCTCGTAGGGTGCAGCTGGAGGCGCTCACCCATCACCCGCATCGGCAGGCTCGTCCGGCGCGCGAACGTCAGCAGCACCAGCGCCTCGTAGCGGGCGAACGTCAGCCCGTGCGGCTTCAGCGCCCCGTCGACGGCGGACTGGACGATCTGCTGCACCCGCATCAGGCCGGTGACGGCCGCCATGGTCTCGGAGGGCCCGATGCGGTCCTCCCACAGCTGCGCCGCGCGCGCGATCGGGTCGAACGGCAACGGACGGTTCATGGGGCTCGAAGTTAGCAGCGAGGGTGGGCAAGCTGGGGACCGGTAGGGCCGATCCAGGCAGCGGATTCACCGCGCGGCAGCGCGCCGGCAAGGAGGAAACGCATGATCGTCGCATTCAGCGTCAGCCCGTCGGGCGGGGACTCCGACGGCGGGGTGAGCGAGGCCGTCGCCCGTGCCGTGCAGGTCGTACGTGAGTCCGGGTTGCCGAACTCCACCAACGCGATGTTCACCAACATCGAGGGCGAGTGGGACGAGGTGATGGCCGTCGTCAAACGAGCCGTCGAGGCGGCGGGCGAGGGGTCGCCGCGGGTGAGCCTGGTGCTCAAGGCCGACATCCGGCCCGGCTACGAGGGGCAGCTGGAGGCGAAGGTGCGGCGGGTCGAGGAGCGGCTGCGTGGCGAGTAGCCCCACCGGTGGCGTTTCTGCTGTTCGCGCGTACCGCTGGACGGGTGCGACGCGGCCGGTTCGCTAGCATCCACCTGCGATGACCGAACCGGACGTTCGTGCCAGGATGGAACCGTGACACAGCCACGCGGATCAGCAGCCAACTCACAAGCGATGTCCGCCGCGCTTTCCGGGGCGGTCGACCTGTCCGGGCTGAAGGCGCGAGCCGACGCCGCGCGCCAGCAGCCGAGCGGGTCCGCTCAGCAGCCAGCCGGGGGCGGAGCACCCGCGGGCGGCGCGGGCGGTGCCGTTGTCGACGTCACCGAGGCGACCTTTCAGGCCGAGGTCGTCGAGCGGTCGTTGCAGACCCTCGTCGTCGTGGACCTTTGGGCCGACTGGTGCGGCCCGTGCAAGCAGCTCAGCCCGGTGCTGGAGAAGCTCGCCGCCGAGGGCAACGGCTCGTGGATCCTCGCGAAGATCGACGTGGACGCCAACCCGCGGATCTCGCAGCTGTTCGGCGTGCAGTCGATCCCGACCGTCGTCGCCATCGCGGGCGGCCAGCCCGTCGACGCGTTCTCCGGTGCGCTGCCGGAGCCGCAGATCCGGCAGTGGCTGACGCAGCTGCTCGACGCGCTGCGGGACAAGCTGCCCGGCATCCGCGCCGCGGAGCAGGCCGCGGGCGGCCCGGTGGAGGAGCCGGAAGACCCCAGGTTCACCGAGGCCGAGGAGGCGCTGGCGCGGGGCGACTTCGCCGCGGCCGAGGCGGCGTACCAGCGCATTCTCGACGCCGAGCCGGGCAACGAGCAGGCCAAGGCCGCACTGAACCAGGTGCGGTTCTCGGCGCGTGCCAGCCAGGCCGACTCGTCCGCGGTCGCCCGGGCCGAGGCCGACCCCGACGACCTCGACGCCCAGCTGGCGGCCGCCGACTACGAGGTCGCCCAGCATCAGATCGAGGCGGGTTTCGCCCGCCTCATCGGTGTCGTGCGGCGGACGAGCGGCGCGGACCGCAACCGCGTGCGCGAGCACCTCGTCGGCCTGTTCGAGCTGTTCGACCCGGCCGACGAGCGCGTCATCAAGGCCCGCCGGGACCTCGCCAGCGCCCTGTTCTAGGCGCCGGCGCTCACGCGTAGTTCGTCGTGCAGGCCTTCGATCCCTCGAAGTAGCCGAGCCGCAGGGACTCGACGCGCGCGAAGCCGTTCGCGACGCGGTGGCCGGTGACGTCCGCCGCAAGCAGGCTGCGCGGCTGCAGCAGCTCCGCGATCGCCTCGTCCAGGTCGCCCGGCGACAGCAGCAGTGTGTTGCCGTTGCCGGGCCGACTGATGGCGCCCGCCCACGCGCCGACGAGACACGAGGTGCGCAGGCCCGCGTTCGGTCCCTCCAGCGAGGCGCCCACGCCCTTCTGGATGCCCTGCACGTAGCGGGAGGCGATCTCGGCGAACGCGGCGAAGTCGCCGAGACCCCCGTCGGACTCGGCACCCTGGAACTCGGCCTCGCGGTCCACCGGCTGACCGATCTCGGACAGCGTGGCCAGGTCGATGCTCACGGTGTTGTCCGCGGGGCAGTACGACGCGGGCGGTGTCGACGTGCCGTCGGCGCACTCGCCACCGTCGTCGACGATCTCGGGCGCCTCCACCCCGGCGCCGGAGAATGCCAGGTCGAGACTCTCCTGCAGGAGGCTCACCGTGTCGGCGGTGATCGACACGTCGCCGCCCTGGTCGCTGGGATCGAACGGCTGCTCGGTGATCCGGGCGTCGACGTTCTCCTGGTTGATGCCCGCACACTCCGTAGCGCCCTTCTCGAAGCCGAGCTGGAAGGCGTAGGTGCGGTCGAACGCCGTGCCGTGCGCCCCGCGCTCCTGTGCGGACTGCCCGGCCTCGTCGCGGATGAAGAACAGCGACGCCAGCACCTGGTTCAGGCCTTCGGAGGTCGACACGGTGAAGTAGGTGCTCCGGCCCTCGGCCATCCAGCGGAAGTAGGAGCCGGTGAAGCAGTCGGCCTGCTGCTCCTTGACGATCGTCGAGGTGCTCTCGTCCACCCCGGCCTTCTCGCCGAGCCGGTACTGGATGGCGTGGCCGAACTCGTGGCCGAGCACGGTCACGATGGCCATCGGCCCGAACCGCTCGCGCAGCAGCGGCAACAGCATGCCCCGGTCCCACGCGACGAGGTCCTCGGGCGGGCAGTAGAACGCGTTCATCGCGGCGTCGGCGGTGGTGGCTCCGCAGACCTCGATCTCGGGCTCGCTCGGGTCGTAGGACAGCAGCGCCTTCACGGGGTCGAACCGCAGTCCGAAATGCTCGGGTAGCTGCTGCTCCCAGTAGTCACTCACGTCGGCGATGGCGGCGAGCGCAAGCCGGTCCTCCTCGGAGGAGGTGGCGCCCCGCGCGGTGACGTCCGGGGCCGGCGCGTCCGGCTTGAGCCCGCTCTCGAAGTGGGTGACGGGCAGGCCGGCGATGTCCCCCGCGGTCTGCAACCGGCCCGCTGTCTCCTCGCCGCACGCGCTCGCCAGCGAACCCGCCAGCGCGACGCTCGCGACCACGGCCATGACGCGGGCCCTGCGACCCCCAGTGCGCTTCATGATCGGCACCTTACTGAGCGGCCCGGACGAGCACTCGCGGATCCGCGCGATGCGCGGCGGCTCACCTGATCACGACCCCCTGTCGTGGGATGGCGCTCCGGTAGGTTGAATCGAGCCATGAGAGCAGTCCGCCGATTCACGGTGCACGCGCGCATCCCGGATCAGCTGGCCGGTCTGACCGCACTCGCGACGAACCTGCGCTGGACGTGGCACCCGCCGACCCGCGATCTGTTCGCGTCGATGGACAACGCCTTGTTCCGGCGGATCCGGGACCCGCTGCGCATGCTCACCGAGATCCCGGCAGGCCGGCTGGAGGAGCTCGCGCGCGACGAGGTGTTCCTGGCGCGTACCCGGGAGGCCGTGGAGGACCTGGAGCGCTACCTCACCGAACCGCGCTGGTACCAGCGGCTGGCCGCCGAGGACGGCGACCGGCACCGGGTGCCCGCCGCGATCGCCTACTTCTCGATGGAGTTCGGTGTGCACGAGGCGCTGCCGAACTACTCCGGTGGGCTCGGCGTGCTGGCGGGCGACCACCTCAAGGCCGCCTCCGACCTGGGCGTGCCCGTGATCGGGGTCGGGCCGCTCTACCGTGCGGGCTACTTCCGGCAGTCGTTGTCGCTCGACGGCTGGCAGGTCGAGCACTACCCGGTGATCGACCCCGACGGGCTGCCGCTGGAACTGGTCACCGAACCCTCGGGTGAGCCCGTGCTGGTGCGGGTGGCGATGCCGGGTGGGCGAGAGCTGCGCGCGCAGATCTGGAAGGCCAGCGTCGGCCGGGCGCCGCTGCTGTTGCTCGACACCGATGTGGACGGCAACGACGATGACCTGCGCCGGGTCACCGACCGGCTCTACGGCGGTGACGCCGACCATCGCATCCGGCAGGAGATCCTCGCCGGGATCGGCGGCATGCGGGCGGTGCGCCGCTATTGCGAACTCACCGGGCATCCGCAGCCTGAGGTGTTTCACACGAACGAGGGCCACGCCGGCTTCCTCGGCCTGGAGCGTGCCAACGAGATCCTCGGCTCCGGCGAGCTCAGCTTCGACGAGGCGCTCTCGGCGGTGCGCGCGGGGACGGTCTTCACCACGCACACGCCGGTGTCGGCCGGTATCGACCGGTTCCCCGTGGACCTGGTGCAGCACTACTTCGGCGACGGGCGGCTGCTGCCGCACGTCGACCCGCGGCGGGTGCTCGCACTCGGCGCCGAGGACAACCCCGGCATGTTCAACATGGCGCACATGGGGCTGCGGCTGGCGCAGCGGGCCAATGGAGTGTCCGCACTGCACGGGCGGGTGTCGCGCCGCATCTTCGCGGGCCTGTGGCCGGGGTTCGACGTCGAGGAGGTGCCGATCCGGTCGGTCACCAACGGCGTCCACGGCCCGACCTGGGTGGCCAGGGAGATGAGCGCGCTGCTGGGCGGCAACGACGAGGAATGGGGCCACGACGGCGACGGCTCCGGCATCGATCCGTCCGTCACCGACGAGCAGCTGTGGGCGCTGCGACGGGAGCTGCGGTCGAACCTCGTCGCCGAGGTCCGCCGCCGGGCACGCGAGGCCTGGCTGCAGCGTGGTGCCTCGGCGCTCGAGCTGGGCTGGACGGAACGCATCTTCGACCCGGACGTGCTGACGGTCGGTTTCGCGCGCCGGGTGCCGACGTACAAGCGGCTCACGCTCATGCTGCGCGATCCCGAGCGGCTGCGGGCGCTGCTGCTGGACGAGCAGCGGCCGATCCAGATCGTGGTGGCGGGCAAGTCGCATCCCGCCGACGAGGGCGGCAAGGCGCTCATCCAGCAGATCGTGCGGTTCGTCGACGACCCCGAGGTACGCCAGCGCATCGTCTTCCTGCCCGACTACGGCATGTCGATGGCGCGCTACCTCTACCGCGGTTGCGACGTGTGGCTGAACAACCCGACCCGGCCGCTCGAGGCGTGCGGCACGTCCGGCATGAAGGCGGCGCTCAACGGGTGTCTGAACCTCTCCATCCGCGACGGCTGGTGGGACGAGTACTACGACGGCAGCAACGGGTGGGCCATCCCGACCGCCGACGGCGTCACCGACCCGTTGCAGCGCGACGACCTGGAAGCCGCCGCGCTGTACGACCTGCTGGGCCAGCAGATCGCGCCGCTGTTCTACGACCGGGACGCCAACGGGGTGCCCAAGGGCTGGATGTCGATGGTCTGGCACACCCTGCGCACGCTGGGCCCGAGCGTGCAGGCGTCCCGGATGGTGCGCGAGTACGTCGAGTCGTACTACCTGCCCGCGGCGACCATGGTGGCCGCGGCCGGCGAGAACGACTACGCCGGGTCGCGCGAGTTCGCGCGGTACCGCGACCGTCTCGAGATGGCGTGGCCGCAGGTTCGTGTGCTGGACACCGAGCTGCTCGGCGAGGGTGCCGACACCCTGGTCGTCGGCACGGAGGTGCGCGTGCGGGCGACCGTGGACCTCGCCGGGCTTGATGAGTCCGATGTGGACGTCCAGGCGGTGGTCGGCCGGGTCGGCGACACCGACGACCTGCACGACACCGTGCACGTGTCGATGAAGCCCACCGGGCGCGGCGTGTTCGAAACCGCGCTCCGGCTGCCGCACGCGGGGGCGCTCGGCTACACGGTGCGGGTGCTGCCGCGGCACCGGTTGCTGGCGAGTCCGGCCGAGCTCGGAAAGGTGGTGCTGGCGTGAGGCGGGCCCACGCACGCCCGGCGTGGATGGGTCGGTGACAATGGCCCCCGTGAACTCGGTGCAGGACAACCTTGACGACCTCGTGATCCACCTGTCGGGCGTCGACGTCCGGCGTGGCGGCAACAAGCTGCTGGCCGACCTCGACTGGTCGGTGGAGCTCGACGAGCGCTGGGTGGTGCTCGGCCCCAACGGTGCCGGCAAGACCACGCTGCTCAAGCTCGCCGCGGCCGAACTGCACCCCACCAGCGGGACGGTGCACGTGCTCGGTGAGCGTCTCGGCCGCGTGGACGTGTTCGAGCTGCGCACGCGGATCGGGTTCACCTCCGCCGCGATCAACGGCCGCGTGCCCGCCGACGAGAAGGTGCTCGACGTCGTCGTCAGCGCCGGCTACGCGGTGCTGGGGCGCTGGCGGGAGAACTACGACTCCCTCGACACGGAGCGGGCCGAGGAGCTGCTCGGCGCGCTCGGTATCGGCCACCTCGCGTCGCGCTCCTACGGCACCCTGTCCGAGGGCGAGCGCAAGCGCACACTCATCGCCCGCGCGCTCATGACCGACCCCGAACTGCTGCTGCTCGACGAGCCGGCCGCGGGGCTCGACCTCGGCGGCCGGGAGGACCTGGTCGCGCGGCTGTCCACGCTCGCGTTCGACCCCGACGCGCCCGCGATGGTCCTGGTGACCCACCACGTCGAGGAGATCCCGCCCGGCTTCACGCACGCGCTGCTGCTCGCCGACGGCCGCGCCGTGGCGGCCGGGCTCATCGACGATGTGCTGACCAGCGAGAACCTGGCGGCCACCTTCGGGCAGGATCTGGTTCTCGAGCGCTCGGGTGATCGCTTCTTCGCCCGGCGCCGGTAACCTCACTACCGACGAGTAGCGTCCTGCGACAGCGAGCATTCAAGGAGGAAGGCGTGGGCGAGTTCGTACGTCTCGAGGTCGAGGCCGGAGTCGGCACGATCCGGCTGGACCGGCCGCCGGTCAACGCACTGAACGACCAGGTCCAGGCCGAGCTGGCCGAGGCCGCGCGCGAGGCGGCGGAGCGGGACGACGTCCGCGCCGTCGTCCTCTACGGGGGCGAGAAGACGTTCGCGGGCGGTGCGGACATCAAGGAGATGGCCGCGAAGTCCTACGTCGAGATGACCAAGTTCGGTGCGGCGCTGACGGCGTCACTTACCGCCATCGCGGAGCTGCCGAAGCCCACGGTCGCCGCCATCACGGGCTACGCGCTCGGCGGCGGGCTGGAGCTGGCGCTCACCGCCGACCGACGTGTCGCGGGCGACAACGTCAAGGTCGGCCAGCCCGAGATCCAGCTGGGCATCATCCCCGGCGCGGGCGGCACGCAGCGGCTGACCCGGCTCGTCGGGCCGAGCAAGGCCAAGGACATCGTCTACACCGGCCGGTTCGTCAAGGCCGACGAGGCCCTCGCGATGGGCCTGGTGGACGAGGTCGTCGCACCCGACGACGTCTACGCCGCCGCGCACAAGTGGGCCGCCCAGTTCGTCAACGGGCCCGCGGTCGCCCTCAAGGCGGCGAAGGCGGCCATCGACGGTGGTCTCGACATGGACCTGCGCAACGGCCTGAAGCTCGAGACGCACCTGTTCACCGCGCTGTGGGCGACCGAGGACCAGCGCGCGGGGATGCAGTCGTTCATCGAGAACGGCCCCGGCAAGGCCACGTTCGAGGGGAAGTGACGGCGCCGTGACGGATCCGGCTCCGAACCCCCACGCGAGCGCCGAGCAGGTGCGGGCCGCCTTCGACGACCCGAAGCTCGCCAACATCCTCTACCACGACTGGGAAGCGGGCACGTACGACGAGAAGTGGTCCATCTCCTACGACGAGCGCTGTATCAGCTACGCCACCGACGTGTTCAATGCCGTCGCGGGGGAGCAGGGCCAGCCGTACCCGAGGGCGATGGAACTCGGCAGCGGCACCGGGTTCTTCCTGCTGAACCTCATGCAGGGCGGGGTCATCAAGAAGGGCTCGGTCACCGACCTGTCGCCGGGCATGGTGCAGGTGGCCCTGCGCAATGCCGAGAAGCTCGGGCTCGACGTGGACGGCCGGGTCGCCGACGCCGAGCGCATCCCGTACGAGGACGACACGTTCGACCTCGTCGTCGGCCACGCCGTGCTACACCACATCCCGGACGTGCCGGCGGCACTGCGTGAGGTGCTGAGGGTGCTCAAGCCGGGTGGCCGGTTCGTGTTCGCGGGAGAGCCGACGAAGATCGGTGACTTCTACGCCCGTAAGCTCGGCCAGCTGACGTGGTGGCTGACCACCAACGTCACCAGGCTGGGCCCGCTGCGCTCGTGGCGCAGGCCGCAGGCCGAGCTGGACTCCTCGTCGCGGGCGGCCGCGCTCGAGGCGGTGGTGGACCTGCACACGTTCGACCCGTCGGACCTCGAGCGGAAGGCTATCTCGGCGGGGGCGATCGACGTCAGGGCCGTGACGGACGAGTTCAGCGCCGCGCTGGCGGGCTGGCCGATCCGGACGTTCGAGGCCGCCGTGCCGCCGGAGAAGCTGACGCTGCGCTGGCGGCTGTTCGCCTACCACCTGTGGCTGCGGCTGTCCGCTGTGGACCGGAAGGTGCTGGCGAAGATCCTGCCGCGCGAGCTCTTCTACAACGTGATGATCACCGGCATCAAGCCGGCCGCGCCGACGGAACTGTAGGTGCCGTACGCCTTCTCGCTCGACGACGTCGCCTTCCTGGCCTCGCCGGAGGGTGAGGAGGCGATCGCGGCCTGTTCGGAGCTGCCGCTCACCGGCGCCACCCGGATCGCCGACGTCGCCACGGCGCGCCGGGTGGTCGGGGAGCGCTACGCCGCCGTGCTCGAGACCGTGGAGCTGCGCAGGAAGGCGTCGGTGAAGTTCGCCGACCCGCGTGGGTGGCTGTTCACCGGGGACGCGTTGCAGCAGGCGAGCGCGGCACCGGTCGCGCGGCACCGCGCCGCGCGGCTCGCCGGACGCGATGTGCACGACGTGACGTGCTCCGTCGGCGCCGATCTGGTGGAGCTGGCGGCAACCGCACGGCGGTGCGTGGGGTCCGATGTGGATGCGGTGCGGCTGGCGATGGCCCGACACAACAGCGCGCAGGCCGGGGTCTCGCCGCTGCTGGTGCGTGCCGACGCGCTGCGTCCGGTGACGCGGGACTGTGTGGTCGTGGCCGACCCGGCTCGGCGGGACGCGTCGGGACGGCGGATCTGGCGGCCCGGTGACTTCGTGCCCGCCCTGGACGATCTGGCCGGGGTCTACGCCGACCGTGATCTCGTGGTGAAGTGCGCGCCGGGCCTCGATGCCTCGGCGGTGCCGTGGGCGCGCGAGCTCGAGCTGGTCTCGCTGGACGGTCAGGTGCGCGAGGCGTGCCTGTGGAGCGCGGGGCTCGCGTCGACCGCCCGGCGTGCCACCGTCCTGCGGTCGGATGGGACACAGTGGACGGTCACCGCGGAGGAACCGGACGACGTGGGCACCGGCGAGCCGGGGGAGTGGATCGTCGATCCGGACGGTGCCGTGGTGCGGGCGGGACTGGTGCGGCAGTACGCGGCCCGGCACGGGCTCTGGCAGCTGGACGAGCGGATCGCCTACCTCACCGGGGACGCTCCGCCGCCGGGTGTGCGCGCGTTTCGGGTGGTCGAGTTCGGGCACTACAGCGAGAAGGAACTCCGCGCGACGTTGCGCAGGCACGACATCGGCCGGGTCGAGATCCTCGTCCGCGGCCTGGACGTCGATCCGAACACGCTGCGGCGCAGACTCAAGCTCAGTGGTGCCGGCGAGGCGAGCGTGGTGCTCACCCGCATCGGCCGCACGCCGACGGCGTTCCTCTGCCGCGCGGAGCGGATCCCCGTCTGACCACTGTGGACGGTTATCGCCGCGTGGTGAGGCTCAGCCGCGCGGTTTGGCGACCTCGTCCAGGCTGGCCCACCCGGGGCCGGCGTCGGCCCAGTCGCCCTCGCCGGACAGCACGGCGATCGCGGAGGTCTTGAGGGTGCAGCCGCGGCCCGCCAGGTACGACACGAAGTCCTCGAGCCCGGGGTTGTGGCCGATGAACAGCACCGTGTGCGCCTCGTCCGGCAACTCCCGGGCGATGCCGGTGAGTGTCTCGGCCGAGGCGCCGTAGAGTCGCCCGTCGTGGCTGACCTCGGGGGTTCCGGCCAGCTCGCGCCGGACGAGGTGCCAGGTCTGGCGGGCGCGCTTGGCGGTGGAGCAGAGCACGAGGTCGAAGGCCGGCACGTGGGCCCGCAACCACCGGCCCGCCGCGGGGGCGTCCCGGCGACCGCGCTCGGCGAGCGGGCGTTCGTCGTCGGCGACGCCGTAGGGCCAGTCGGATTTGGCGTGCCGGAGGATCACGAGTTCTCGTCGCACGCCCCCATCGTTCCCCATCCGGGGCCCGCCGCGGTCACGTCCGGCCCCGGGGTGCGGCGGGTGTGCCGTCACCGCTGGTGTCGTGCGCGCGCCTCGGCGGCGTCGAGCGCGGGGACGAGCGGGGTGAGCGCGTCGCGCAGCAGGTCGGCGAGTGAGCCGGACGGGAGGACGAGACCGCTCGCGGTCGCGGGCCGGACCCAGGTGTCGAGCGCGACCCGGACCGCGGCGGCCACACTGGCCGCCAGAACCCGTGCCGTGGTTGGTTCCGGATCACCGAGCCGCGCGGCGATCGCGGTGGTGAGCGGCGGTTCGATATCGGTCGCGGCGCCGACGAACGCCGCGCGCAGTGCGGGATGGGTGGTGATCAGAATCAGCGCGTCCCGGTGGTCTTCACCCGGGTCGGTGTACTGCTCGACGATTGCCTCGATCACCGTGTCGGCGAGTCCCGCGTCGGCGGGCCGGGCGGTGACGGCGGCGGCGACTCGCTCCTCCCGCTCGGCCGTGACCGCGGCGACGATCGCCTGCTCGCGGCTGGAGAAATAGTTGTTGTAGGTCCGCGGCGAGACGCCGGCCGCCTCGGCGATGTCGTCGACGCGGACCTTGTCGGGTCCGTGTCGCAGGGCCAACCGCAGGGCCGCCTCGCGCAGTGCCCTCCTCGTGGCCTGCTTCTTTCGTTCGCGCAGTCGCGGTCGTTCCGTCACCACGTGCCGATCATCGCAGCATACCTGCGCGAGCGCAAACTTGCGTGAACGTAACTTTCTGCTTAGGTTGGACGACGTGTCCACTCGGGAGGAGCAGGCCATGCGAGCCAGGGGCATCAGCTACGACACCGGGCTCGTCCGAAACGGAAAGACCTCTCGCGCACGCTGTGATCCAGGCGTCGTCAGGCGCGAGCTGGAGATCATCCGGGATGACCTGCACTGCACGGCGGTCCGGTGATCGGCGGCCTGCGCGAGCTGGTCGCTCAGCTGGCCGAGCGCGTCAGCGCCTTCCTCGGTGACGTCGTCGCCCGGTACGAGAACGCTTCGGGGGCAAGCGCACCTACGCGTCGGTGCCGCTCGAACGGGTCGACTGGACGCCTTTCGACATCGTTGGCGTCGATCTCTATCGATCCGCCGAGGTGGCGGGCCATTTCGCCGAGGGGGTCCGCGCGCTCGTCGCGCAGGACAAGCCGGTGGCGATCACCGAGTTCGGTAGCGCCTCCTACCGCGGCGCGGGCGAGGCGGGCGCGCGCGTCATGGAGATCTGCGACTACGACAGGCACACCGGTGCTCCGATCCGGCTCACGGGGGAGTATGTGCGCGATGAGGCGGGGCATGCCGCCTACCTACGTGAACTGCTCGAATCGCTACGACGCCGCGGGGGTTGACTCCGCCTTCGTCTTCCTCTTCGCGCTCGAGAACTTCCCGCACCGGCCGGGTGGCGATCCGCGTGACGACCTCGATCTCGCGAGCCCGGGCATCGTGAAGGTGCTCGACGGGTGCCATGGCGTCACCTACCCCGGCATGAGCTGGAAGCCCAAGGAGGCATTCACGGCGGTCGCCGACTGCTACGCGCGTCGTACGCCGACGCGGAGGGAGCCGGGCTGATCACCGCGGCGTACCTCGGCACGCCCACACCTCGGCTGCCTCAGGCCCGGGCTGCGGTGTCAGCACCCGGCGCGGTGCCACGGACACGATGCGGTCACACGTACGAACGGGCGCGAGGTCGTCACGCCGCCGGGCGGCCGGCACCCGCGTAGTCGTCCCCGGGTTCGCGGTAGTTGTGCACCTGCACGGCCTGGCCGAAGGTGGGGGCGTCGATCATCTGCTGGTTGCCGATGTAGATGCCGACGTGGTGGATCTTCGTGTCCGGGTCGCCGTAGAAGATCAGGTCGCCGAGCCGCGGTTCCTCGCCTGCCGGCACGAGCGGCACGCTGGTGTACTGCCAGTGCGCCGTCCGCTGCAGGGTGATGCCCGCCGCGGCGTACGCCGCCGTCGTCAGGCCCGAGCAGTCGAAACCGGCGTCGCCCTTCTCCTGCCCGTTACCGCCCCACACGTACGGGAGGCCGATCTTGTCGATGGCGAAGCTGACCGCCGTGAGCGCGGCCCGGTTCGGCGGCTTGCCCTCCATGCCCACCGTGCCGTACACGTTCGCGGTCGCGAGCACGCGGTGCAGGAAGAGCGGCGCGTCGTGCACCGCCGACACCCCGGCCAGCCAGTCATCGCCCCGGTCGAGGTCGCGGCCGTCGGCGCAGAGCGCGCGGCCCGCCGTGAGGGCGGCGTCGTCGAGGTTCTGGATGTCCGGTGTCCCGCCGGAGGCGCTGGCCTGCCAGCCCCGCCACACGGCGGGGGAGAGCTGCATCGGACCCGCCGAGCCGGGCACGGAGATCAGCTCGCCGGAGAAGTCCCGCAGCTCGATGGTGCCGATGGGCGTCGACGCGGTGCCGGCGGGGGTGATGTGGCCACCGGCGGCGCGCCCGTGGTCGGTGGTCGTCTTGCCGATGCCGGCGAGCGTCACCCACGACAGGTTGCAGTCCGGCTGCTCCTGCCCGAGTCGGACGGTCGCGGCGGCGTAGGCGTGCATCGCCCGGCGGGGAATGTCCAGCCACCGCGCGACGTCGTCCACCCAGGCCTCGAACCGGGGTCCCGGCTGCTGTGGAACCCGCGTCGCCCGCGGTGCCGCCGAGGTCGCCGCGGGGCTGGTGGCGCCGGTCGGGGTCGTCGTGGCGCGGGCGTGCCCGGTGGAGGCCGACGCGGTGACGTCCTCGCCCGACGGGGCCAGCTGGACGGCCGTCACGACCGCGGCCGCCACCACCGCGGCCGAGCCGAGCCCCAACGCGAGCTTGAGGCGGGAGCGCCGCCGCGGCGGTGCGGCCGCATGGTGCGCAGTGGGTTCCTCCCCCGACGTCATGGCCTCAGAATAAGGAGCGCGCGTGGTGACGTCGTGAGGTCGGTGTTCATTTCTCGCCGCCGAGCCGCTCCAGCAGAAAGGCCCGCAACCCGTCGAGGTCGGTGTCCACGGCGATCTCGGGGAACGGGCCCGTGGCGGCGCCGTCGGTGCTCGCGCGGACGCCCGCGGCACGGCGGTCGACGAGGGTGGCGCCGCGGGCGGGGCCGTGGGAGCACTCCACCTGCACCGGAGCGGTGTCCGTCCGCAGGATCCCAGGCCGGATCGCCTCGGCGACCGCCACCGCGTCGTGCACGGCCATGCCGTCGAAGCCGAGCGCCTCGCGGTAGTGGGCGAGGTAGTCGGGCGTGAGCGCGTCGAGAGCCGCCCCGACCGGGCCCGAGGACGCGAGCCGTGCCAGCCATGTGGAATCGACGGCACACCGGTGTGTGAGGTCCATCGGGACCAGCACACACGGCACCTCGCCGCCGGTGAGAACGCGCTGGGCGGCCTCCGGGTCGCTCCAGATGTTGAACTCGGCGGCCGCGGTCGTGTTGCCGTGAGCCAGCGAGCCGCCCATGATCACCAGCCTGCCGACGCGCTCCGCCGCCCGCGGGTGGGCCGCCAGCAGCGCGGCGATGTTGGTGAGCGGACCGATCGCGGCGACCGTGATCGGCTCGATCGTCTGCTCCAGCAGCCTCGCCAGCAGCGTCACCGCATCGACGGGCTCCAGGTCGCGCGCGGGCTCCGGCAGCACTCCCGCACGACCGGAGAGCCCGTCGGCGCCGTGCGCGTAGCGGGCCTCGTGGGGGTGCGGATGCACGAGCGGGCGAGCGGCGCCCGGGGCCACGGGAACGTCGTCGCGTTTGCACAGCGCCAGGATGCGGCGTGCGTTGCGGGTGGTGGCCGCGAGCGGGACGTTGCCGTACACGGTCGTGACGCCGAGCAGGTCGACGTCCTCGCTCAGCGCCGCCAGCGCGATCGCGAACGCATCGTCGACGCCCGGATCCGTGTCGATGATCAGCTTCGTCCCCACCGTCACTCCCTCGCCCGGTTGCTTCACCCGACAGGCTACGGTCACCCCATGACGTCCATGTGGGGATCGCCGGTGCTGTCCCGGGTGCAGGCCTGGCGCCGGGTTCGCAAGGACCCCCGCCAGGCGAGGTTCCTGACCGCCGACTCGCTGCGCTGGGTGCTGCGCAACCGTGCCTTCACGCCCTGGTACCTGGTGCGGTACTGGCGGCTGCTGAAGTTCCGCATCGCCAACCCGCACATCATCCTGCGCGGCATGGTGTTCCTCGGCCGCAACGTCGAGATCCACTGCAGGCCCGGCTATGGGCGCATGGAGATCGGGCGGTGGGTGCACATCGGCGACGGCAACGCCATCCGCTGCCACGAGGGGTCACTGCGCATCGGCGACAAAACGGTCTTCGGCAGGCAGAACGTCCTCAACGGCTACCTCGACATCGAGATCGGGGCCGCCACCCTCGTCGCCGACTGGGTCTACATCACCGACTTCGATCACGTGACCGCCGACATCAACCTGCCGATCAAGGACCAGGGGATCGTGAAGTCGCCGGTGCGGATCGGCCCGGACACCTGGATCGGGACGAAGGTGTCGGTGCTGAAGGGCACGCGCGTCGGGCGCGGGTGCGTGCTCGGTGCCCACGCCGTGGTGCGTGGCGACATCCCCGACTACGCGATCGCCGTGGGAGCCCCGGCGCGGGTGGTGCGCGACCGCAAGGCCGATTACGAGGCCGACGCCGAGCGGCGCGAGGCGGTCAGGGATATGGCCCGCAAGGCCGATCAGGCGCTGCAGAAGACGCTCGGGGAGAGCTGACAGCCGCGCGATACCGGCATTCGGGGGCTATCCCACCAGGTACTTAGCGGCTATAACTAAAGATCACGGTGGCGCCACCGCACCCTCACAGCCGACGCCCGCGCCCGGCGCGGGCTCTTCACCGAGCACCGAGGAGTCGCCGTGCCCACCCGTAGCTGATCCCTGCTGGCGGCCGCCACCGGAGCGGTCACCGCGTTCACGCTCGTCACCGCCCCGCCGGCCGTGGCGGTCCCTGCCTCGCCGGGCGCGCCCGCCGCGCAGCAGTGCAGTGACGAGCCGCGCGACCTG
Organism: Prauserella oleivorans; assembly: GCF_042685745.1. NCBI lineage: Bacteria > Bacillati > Actinomycetota > Actinomycetes > Pseudonocardiales > Pseudonocardiaceae > Prauserella > Prauserella oleivorans. The sequence continues at coordinate 2,600,954 of NZ_JBHUNT010000001.1, forward strand.
CCCGTCCACCAGTTCACCGATCACCGCGAACTCGGCGTCGAACTCGCTCGCATCGAACGCGTCAGCGGTGGTGCCGTCGAGGTCACCGAGGTCGGTCGGAGCAACCGCGGCCGGGAGGTCTGGGCCGCGCGCGTCGGTACCGGCCCGAAGGCCGTCCTGCTCACCAGCGAGATCCACGGCAACGAGAAGACCGGGACCGACGCGATCGTGCGGTTGCTCGACTGGATCGGGACGAGCGAGAGCGCCAAGGCCCAGCGGTGGCGTTCCGAGCTGACGATCGTGGCCATCCCGAAGATGAACCCCGACGCCGCCGAACTCGACCGCCGCGGCAACGACATGACCTGGGACGAGGTGACCGCCCGCTTCCCGCAGTTGCGTGGCAGCGAGCCGGCTTGGAACTACTACACCGAACCCAGGCAGGGCGACGACTACTCGCAACGGCCGGGCTTCGACGTCAACCGCGACTACAACCCCGACCTGGGCTACGAGCCGAGGCCGGAGGACTTCCCCGGTAGCTCGGCCGAGACCGGCTGGTTCATCACGCCGGAGTCGCGCATCGTCCGCGACGTCTATCTCGGCCTCACCCACGAGTTCGGCAAGGTCGACACCTACATCGACCTGCACCACCAGGGCGCCTGCTACGTCATGCCGGACGATCCGGACGAGTTCGTCACGATGTCGATCTCCGGCAAGTTCGTCGACGACCCGGCCAGCACACCCGGCTACGAGCGCTACGCCGCCGGCTACGACCTCGACTACTCGAAGCGGCTCAACGTGGCGGCCTACCATGCGCTGCAAGGCCAGGCCAACGACAACCCGCTGTTCGGCAACATCACGCTCTACCCACAGGACATCAACCTGCCCGGCACCGGGCTCGGCACGTTCGCGCTCAACGGCAGCGGTGCCGTGCTCTTCGAGGTGCGGGGGCAGACGCAGACGCTCGGGCAGCAGTACCGCGCCCAGCTGACGCGCACCGTGTACATCGGACTCGACGGCATCCTCTCGGCGCTGGCGACGGGCCGGGTGGACCAGCTCGACCCGGCCGTGTACGACAGCATCCCGCCGCGCGGTCCCAGCATCGGCAGCACCGCCGTGCGGGCCACGGCGCTGGAGCGGTAGAGCCGCGCCGGGGGCGCCGCGGCCTGCTCGGCAAAGCAGCCGCGGAGCCCCCGGCCCGCGCCTACGCGTCCTGCTTCGGCACCGCGGGGTACGGGACGAACGTGCTGGTGTTCTCGTCCACGGTGAGCTGCTTGCCGATGGTCGGGAACGCGCGCTGCGGGCAGGCCGGGCGGTCGCACACCTTGCAGCCCATGCCGATCGGGGTGGCCGCGGTGCGGTCGTCGAGGTCGAGCCCGGCGGAGTAGACCAGCCGGCGCGCGTGCCGCAGTTCGCACCCGAGGCCGACGGAGAACATCTTGCCGGGGCTGCCGTAGCCGCCGATGTTGCGCGAGATCGTCCGCGCGATCCAGAAGTAGCTCTTGCCGTCGGGCAGCGTCGCCACCTGGGTGAGGATCTTGCCCGGGGACGTGAACGCCTCGTAGATGTTCCACAGTGGACACGCACCGCCGACGCGGGAGAAGTGGAACCCGGCCGCCGACTGCCGCTTGGACATGTTGCCTGCCCGGTCGACCCGCACGAAGGAGAACGGCACGCCGCGGGCCCGCGGCCGCTGCAGCGTGGACAGCCGGTGGCAGACCGTCTCGAAGCCGACCCCGAAGGTGTCGCACAGCCGCTCGATGTCATAGCGGTACTTCTCCGCGGTCGACAGGAACGGGCCGTAGGGCAGGATCAGCGCCCCGGCGAAGTAGTTCGCGAGGCCAACCCGCGCCAGCGACCGGGCGGCCGGGCCGGAGAACGCCCACGAGTCGGCAAGCTCGGTGATGAGGTCGTCGTACTCGAGCAGCGCGATCTGCGAGGCCATCCGGAACGCGCGCTGGCCGATGCGCAGGCTGGGCGCCAGCCGCAGCACCTTCGCGTCCGGTTCGTAGCGGTGCTGCTGGCCGGCGGCCTCGTCGATGCCCTCGCCGGTCACCTGCACGCCGTAGTGGCCGGTGAGCCGCTCCTGCAGCGTCCGATGCACCTCGCCGCGCCGCAGGTCCATCTCGGCCGCCATCTTCTCGGCGCGCTCGTCGAGCTCGCCCACGTAGTTCTCGCGCTCGTAGAAGAAGTCGCGGACCTCCTCGTGCGGCAGCGGCGCGGCGGCGCTGCCGTGCAGGCCCATACCGTTCTCCGTGACCAGCGCGGCCGTGGTCTCGATGGCGTTGCGGTAGCTGCGGTGCAGCTTGACCAGTGCCGAGGCGATGTTCGGCAGGTTGGTGGCCAGTTCGTTCAGTTCCGTGGTCGTGACGTCGACGCCGACGGCTTCGTCCAGCAGTGCCTCCTTGACGTCGGCCACCAGCCGCGCGGTGTCGGTGTTGGAGAAGAACTCGGTGTCGACGCCGAACGCCTCGGTGATCCGGAGGAGTACTGGAACGGTCAAGGGCCGGGAGTTGTGCTCGATCTGGTTGAGGTAGCTGGGGGAGATTTCGAGGAGTCTGGCCATGTCGGCCTGGCTCATCGACCGGCTTTCGCGCAGATGCCGCAGCTTCGCGCCGGCGAAAGTCTTGTCCACTACTGGCCTCCCGGTTGAACATCTTCCGCGCCGGAACGATCACGGAACCGGTTCAGTCGTCGGTTTTTCCTGTGGCTGCGAACCCGGTGTTCGCAACCTTCGCAACATGCTACGGAAAATTCGCAAAAATTGGCAAATTGGAGCAGTGGCGACGTTTCCGCAGCGCATGTCATGGTCTTGGCAGACAGCGAGGCAATCGCAAAGTTTGCAAAGGTGGAGAGTTCGATGGCACAGAACTTCGAGCAGGCGGCCGCAGAGCTGGCCAAGCAGTGGGAGACCGACCCCCGGTGGAAGGGCATCGAGCGGTCCTACAGCGCGGCCGACGTGATCAAGCTGCGCGGCAGCGTGGTCGAGGAGCACACGCTCGCCCGCCGTGGTGCCGAGAAGCTGTGGAACCTGCTGCACACCGAGGACTACGTCCACGCTCTCGGCGCGCTGACGGGCAACCAGGCCGTCCAGCAGGTCCGCGCCGGCCTCAAGGCCATCTACCTGTCCGGCTGGCAGGTCGCCGCCGACGCGAACCTGGCGGGCCAGACCTACCCGGACCAGAGCCTCTACCCGGCCAACTCGGTGCCGGCCGTCGTGCGCCGTATCAACAACGCGCTCGCGCGTGCCGACCAGATCAACTGGGCCGAGGGCAACACCGACATCGACTGGTTCGCCCCGATCGTCGCCGACGCCGAGGCCGGCTTCGGTGGCCCGCTCAACGCGTTCGAGCTGATGAAGGCCATGATCGCCGCCGGCGCGGCCGGCGTGCACTGGGAGGACCAGCTCGCGTCCGAGAAGAAGTGCGGCCACCTCGGCGGCAAGGTGCTCATCCCGACCAAGCAGCACGAGCGCACGCTCAACGCCGCCCGGCTCGCGGCCGATGTGCTGGGCGTCCCGTCGCTCATCATCGCCCGGACCGACGCGGAGGCCGCGACGCTGATCACCAGCGACGTCGACGACCGCGACAAGCAGTTCATCACCGGTGAGCGCACGTCCGAGGGTTTCTACAAGGTGCGCAACGGCCTCGAGCCGTGCATCGAGCGCGCCAAGGCCTACGCGCCCTACGCCGACCTGATCTGGATGGAGACCGGCACGCCGGACCTCGAGCTGGCGCGCAAGTTCGCCGAGGCCGTCAAGGCCGAGTTCCCGGACCAGATGCTGGCCTACAACTGCTCGCCGTCGTTCAACTGGAGCAAGCACCTGGACGACGACACGATCGCGCGGTTCCAGCGTGAGCTCGGCGCCATGGGCTACAAGTTCCAGTTCATCACGCTGGCCGGCTTCCACGCGCTGAACTACTCGATGTTCGACCTGGCCAAGGGCTACGCCTCCGACGGCATGACCGCCTACGTCGACCTGCAGCAGCGCGAGTTCGCCTCCGAGGAGCGCGGCTACACCGCCACCAAGCACCAGCGTGAGGTCGGTACGGGTTGGTTCGACCTGGTCAGCACGGCGCTGAACCCGGAGTCCTCGACCACCGCCCTGACCGGCTCCACCGAGGAAGCGCAGTTCTGATCACCCCGGCGTCCTGCCGGCCGGTGCACAGGCGCCGGCCGGCAGGCCCGCCACTCAGCGGTCCTTCCCGCTGACTCCCCACAAAGCTCCGGCAGAGCACCCCTTCGAAAGGGACCGACATGGCTGACACGCTCGACCACCGGCTCCAGGTCGCAGGCCCGGCAGGCGACCGGTTCGACGAGATCCTCACGCCCGCGGCGCTGGAGTTCGTCGCGAAGCTGGACAACGCGTTCGCCGGCCGTCGCCGGGATCTGCTCGACGCGAGGCGGCGCAGGCGGGAGCGGATCGCCTCGGGCGAGGAGAAGCTGGACTTCCTGCCCGAGACCCGTGCGATCCGCAACGACACCTCCTGGCAGGTGGCGCCCCCGGCTCCGGGCCTGGAGGACCGGCGCGTCGAGATCACCGGGCCCACCGACCGCAAGATGACCGTCAACGCGCTGAACTCGGGCGCCAAGGTGTGGCTCGCCGACTTCGAGGACGCCACGTCGCCGACCTGGCAGAACGTGGTGGGCGGCCAGCTCAACCTCTACGACGCGATCCGGCGGGACATCGACTTCACCGACAAGGGCAAGCGGTACACGATCGGCGACGACCCGGCCACCATCGTGGCCCGCCCGCGCGGCTGGCACCTGGTGGAGAAGCACGTCCGGATCGACGGCCGTCCGGTGTCGGCCAGCCTGTTCGACTTCGGTCTCTACTTCTTCCACAACGCCCGGCGGCTCGTCGCGAAGGGCAGCGGACCGTACTTCTACCTGCCGAAGCTGGAAAGCCACCACGAGGCTCGCTTGTGGAACGACGTCTTCCGCTTCGCGCAGCGGGAACTCGGCCTGCCGCGGGGGACGATCCGCGCCACGGTGCTCATCGAGACCATCACCGCGGCGTTCGAAATGGACGAGATCCTCTACGAGCTGCGTGAGCACGCGGCCGGTCTCAACGCCGGCCGGTGGGACTACATCTTCAGCCTCATCAAGACGTTCGGTGCCGCCGGGTCCGACTTCGTGCTGCCCGACCGTGCCGACGTCACCATGACCGTGCCGTTCATGCGGGCCTACACCGAGCTGCTGGTGCAGACCTGCCACAAGCGCGGCGCGCACGCCATCGGCGGCATGGCGGCTTTCATCCCGAGCAAGGACCCCGAGGTGAACGCCACCGCACTGGAGAAGGTGCGCCAGGACAAGGAACGCGAGGCGGGCGACGGCTTCGACGGATCCTGGGTGGCACACCCCGGCCTGGTCCCGGTGTGCCGGGAGGTGTTCGACGAGGTGCTCGGCGGCTGGCCGAACCAGCTCGGCAAGCTCCGCGAGGACGTCGTCGTCACCGCCGAGGACCTGCTCGACGTGGCCAGCGCGGGCGGCGAGGTGACCGAGCAGGGGCTGCGCAACAACATCAACGTGGCCCTGCGCTACATCGACGCGTGGCTGCGCGGCACGGGTGCGGCGGCGATCTTCAACCTCATGGAGGACGCGGCCACCGCGGAGATCGCCCGGTGCCAGGTGTGGCAGTGGCTCCGCAACGGCACGAAGCTCGCCGACGGCACCGCGGTCACCCGCGAGCTCGTCACCGGATGGCTGGACGAGGAACTGGCCTCGATCCGGGCCGACCTCGGCGACGGCACGCGGCTGTCCGATGCCCGCGAGATCTTCGTCGAGACCGCGCTCGGGGAGAAGCTGCCCAGCTTCCTCACCACGGGTGCGTACGCGCGCTACCTGACCAGCGCCACGGTCGGGTAACCGCGCGGACCGGGGCATCGTCGGTGCGTCCCGCAACGCACCGACGATGCCCCGGTCGCCGTGTCTGCCGTTCCGGTCGCCGTGTTTGCCGTCTGTGTCGCCGTGTCTGCCGTTCCGGGAGGCGGCGGTCAGGCGCGGGCGGCGTCGATGACGCGCTGGAGGGCGCGGTTGAGCCGTTCGAGCTCGTCGACATCCATGCCGAGTCGCTCCACGACGCGGTAGGGAATCTGCTCGGCTTCCCGGCGCAACGCCCGGCCGGACTCGCTGAGTGATACCTCCAGGGTTCGCTCGTCGCCGGGACGACGCCTGCGGGTGACGTATCCGAGGGCCTCGAGCCGCTTGAGCAGCGGCGACAGGGTGGCTGGCTCGGAGCACAGCGTCTCGCTGAGGTCCCGGACCGATCGCGGGGAGCGTTCCCACAGCGCCAGCAGTACCAGGTATTGCGGATGGGTCAGGCCGTACGGTTCCAGCAGCGGCCGGTAGATCCCGATCACGCTCCGCGAGGCGACCGACAGGGCGAAGCAGACCTGACGGTCCAGGGCCAGGGGGTCGTCACCCAGATCGATCGTGGACACGACCCGACCTTATCAGTTAACGCACTAACGGTTAGCCTGCACATCATGGCGAGCACGCGACCGAATCCGATCCAGTGGCTGTGGTACTCGGTGGGCGGCCGGTTGCCCGAGAGGCTGGCGCCGTGGGTACTGCGGGATGCGACGAGCCGGGCGTGGCGGTGGCGGCTCGCGGCGCGGAGCTCGGTGGTCGTGCTACCGCTGGCGGCCGTGTGGCTGTTGCTGCCCGGCCCGATCGGTCTGCGGCTGGCGCTGTCGCTGATGGCCTTGCTGGTGGGCTACTTCTACTCGCAGGCCTACGGCGACGAGAGTGTCGAGCTGCGCGTGGCCAAGCACGGCTACGAGTACGGGGTGGCGCGCGCGATGCGCCGCGCAGCCGAGGACGAGGCCGACGCCGAGGCTCGGGCACGCTACAACGCCCGGTACCGGTCCGGATCGGGCGACGCGGCGCCCTAGACGGCCGACACGGCGACGTGGATGGCGGACACGGTGACGTGGATGGCGGACACGGCGACATAAGCGGCAGACACGGCTACCCAAACGGCCGACACGGCTACTCAAACGGCCGACACGGGCGGCTGGGCGATGCGGGGCTAGAGATCGAAGGCGTTGCCCGTGGCGATCTTGGGGCGGCCGAACTCCTGCGGTCCGCGGGGGCGGGTCCGGCGGTAGACCTCCGCGGTGGCGGCCGCGATGCGTGCCCAGTCGAAGTCGGCCGCCAGCCGCGACTGGGCGGCCTGCGCCCGCCTGCCCGCGGCGTCGGCGTCGGCGAGCACGGTGTCGACGGCGGAGGCGATGGCCTCGACGTCGCCGGGATCGAAGGCCAGCCCGGTCTCGCCGTGCACCACCACCTCGCCGAGCCCGCCCGCCGTCGAGGCGACCAGCGGGCGGCGCGCGGCGGCGGCCTCCAGCGCGACGATGCCGAACGGCTCGTACCGGCTCGGCAGCACCACGGCGTCGGCGGCGGCCAGCACCGCGCGCAGCTCCCGGTCCGGGAGGTGGCCGACGAAGTCCACAGCGCCGCTCAGGTCCAGCCGCGCCGCCTGCTCGACGAGCTCGTCGAGGTGCCTGCCCACGCCCGCGACGACCAGCCGCGTGCCGGGATGCCGTGCCCGGATGGCAGGCAGCGCGTCGAGCAGGTCCTGCACACCCTTTTCCCACTCCAGCCTGCCGAAGTACAGCAACAGCGGGGTGCCCTCGGGGCTGTACCGGGCGCGCGCCCGGGTGATCTCGGCGGCGGGGACCTGCCAGCTGCGTTCCTCGATGCCGTTGTGGATCACGGTGATGCTCTCCACCGGAACCTCGAACAGGTGCGCGACCTCGCCGCGCATGGCCTGGGAGCACGTGATGAGCGCGTCGGATCGGTTGGCCAGCCACCACTCCACGGAGTGCACCTGCTGATTGAGCGGGTGGGAGAGCCAGCCCGAGTGCCTGCCCGCCTCGGTGGCGTGGATGGTGCCTACCAGCGGGACTCGGGAGGCGTCGGCCAGCGCGATGGCGGGGTGGGTGACCAGCCAGTCGTGAGCGTGCACCACGTCGGGCCGCCAGGTGCGGAGCAGCTCCGTCCCCGCGCGCACCATGGCGTGGCCCATCGCCAGGGTCCACGCGACGAGGTCGCGTTCGAACGTCACGTGCAGCGGGTCCTCGGCCACCCGGATGATCCGGACGCCCTCGACCACCGTGTCCGTGGTCGGGTGGGTGTCGGCGTCGGTGCCGGCCGCGTGCCTGCAGAGCACGGTCACGTCGTGCCCGTCCATGGCCAGGTGGCGGGCCAGTGCGTGGACATGCCGGGCGAGCCCGCCGACCACCACGGGCGGGTACTCCCACGAGAGCATCAGCACGCGCATGATTGGAGGTTACTCACGGGTCGCATCGCGCCGGGCGACGCGTCGCGCAAAGTCTGCGACCATCGGAGGCGATGACGTCCTCGACCTCCGAGAACCCCGTGACCTCCGAGCCCTCCCCGACCTCCGAGCCCTCCGACGTAGCGCTGTCCACGCCCTGGACCGACCAGGTCGATCCTCAGGCGCCCCTGCCCGAGCACCCACGCCCGCAGCTGGTGCGCGAACGCTGGCAGAGCCTCAACGGCCGGTGGGAGTACACCAGCCGCGACCGCGACGGCGCGCTCCGGCGCGGTGAGCACATCCTGGTGCCGTTCCCGCCCGAGTCGGGACTGTCCGGGATCGGCCGCCGGGACGAGCAGATGTGGTACCGCCGCACCTTCGACGTGCCCGCGGACTGGCGGGCGGGCCGCGTGCTGCTGCACTTCGGTGCCGTCGACCAGATCGCGACGGTGTGGGTGAACCACCAGCTCGCCACGCGCCACGAGGGCGGCTACACGGCGTTCACCGCCGACATCACCGACGTGCTGCGCGACGGCGAGCAGGAAGTCGTCGTGCACGCCGAGGACACCGGCAACAGCGGCACATTCCCCGTCGGCAAGCAGGCCAACCAGCCCGGCGGAATCCTCTACACGGGCGCGTCCGGCATCTGGCAGACCGTGTGGCTGGAAGCGGTGCCGCGCGTCTACGTCGAGAAACTCGACATCGGCTCCGATCTCGCCGGCTTCGACGTCACGGCCCGGCTCGCGCACGCGACGGAGGAGCGGGTCGAGATCGTCGTCGCCGACGGCGGCACGGAGGTCGCGCGCATGTGCGGAGCTCCCGGCGAGCGGCTGCGGGTCGAGGTGCCCGAGCCGCGGCCGTGGAGTCCCGAGCAGCCGCACCTCTACGACCTCACCGTGCGCGTGCTGGCGGACGACGGTGGGCTTGTGGACGAGGTGCGCAGCTACGCGGGCCTGCGCACGATCACCCTCCAGCCCGACGACCGGGGGCGTCCGCGCATCGCGCTCAACGGCCGCATCACGTTCCTGCACGGCCCGCTCGACCAGGGCTACTGGCCGGACGGCATCTACACCGCGCCCACCGACGAGGCGCTGCGCTACGACCTGGAGCAGACGAAGGCGCTCGGCTTCAACACCGTCCGCAAGCACGTCAAGGTAGAGCCCGCCCGCTGGTACTACTGGGCCGACCGGCTCGGCCTGCTGGTGTGGCAGGACATCCCGTCGCTGCCGGTGGTGCTCGACAACCCGCCCGGGCCGCAGGCTCCGCCGGTCGGGCAGGCTCGCGCCCGCTTCGAGACGGAACTGGCCGAGATCGCCGAGCAGCTGCGTTCGGTGACCTCGCTCGTGGTCTGGACGCCGTTCAACGAGGGCTGGGGCGAGTACGACACCGCGCGGGTGGCCAAGGAGTTCGCCGAGGCCGACCCGGCGCGCCTGGTCGTGGCCGACAGCGGCGTCAACTGCTGCCATTCCCACCCCGACTCCGGTGCCGGGCACATCTACGACGACCACACCTACGTCGGCCCCGGACGTCCGCTGGTGCGTGACGGGCGCGCTACCGTCGACGGCGAGTACGGCGGACTGGGTCTCGTGCTCGACGGGCACGTCTGGCCGGGCGAGCCGATGGCCTACGAGATGACCGCCGACCGCGAGGAATTGACGCGCCGCTACACCGAGGTGAGCCGGGACCTGGAGACCGTCGTGCGCGATCTGGGGCTGTCCGGCGCGATCTACACGCAGACCACCGACGTCGAGAACGAGGTGAACGGGCTGCTCACCTACGACCGCAGGGTGGTCAAGGTGCACGCCCCGGTGGTGGCCGAACGCAACCGTGCGGTGATCGACGCCGGCTCCGCGTGAGTCAGAGGTCCCGGGCGTCGAGGCGGCCGAAGGCTCCCGTCCGCGCCCGGGACGCGGCCGCTCGCTCGGCTGCGGCCGGGTCCCCGGCGCGGTGCAGAGCGGCGAGCTCGTCGAACCGCTCGGTGTGCTCGCGGGCGCGCCTGCGCGCGTAGTCGGCGGCGGAGTCCTTGGTGACCATGAACGCCCAGTCGCTGGAGAGCGCCAGCATCGCCTCCACGACGGCCTGGTCGGCGACGACGTCGCGGTGGCCGCGTGCGACGGGGAGCGCGAGCAGCCTGCGCTGCAGCTCCGTGTTGGCGCCGACCATGTCGGCGACCTGTTCGCCGTCCCACACCCGCCAGTCCTTGCCCGAGCCCCACGACGAGGCGGGCAGCTGCACCGGGCCGCCGACGTGGCCCGCCTCGATCGCGCCGCGCAGCGTGGTCACCCGCACTCCCGCCTCCGGCAGCGCGCGCAGCACGCCGTCCAGCCACACCGGACCCTCGTGCCACCAGTGTCCGAACAGCTCGGTGTCGTACGCGGCGACCACAAGGGACTCCCGGCCCGTCCGGGCGCGCAGCTCGCGCAACCGGGCCACGACCGTGTCCACGAAGTCCTTGACGTGCGTCCGCACCGTGTCCGCCGCCAGGGCCGGATCATAGGGTTCCTTGTGCCGTGGGGGGACGTGCTTGCCGGTGACGCGTGCGGGCTTCAGGCCGACCTCGTGCGCCCACGTGTGGAAGTCGCGGTAGGCCGGATGGCCCGGGTAGCCCGCTTTCGGTGACCACACGCGGTAGGTCACATCCAGGTCCCGGCCGAAACAGACCACATCGGACTCCCCGACCGTCCGCGCGGACGCAGTGTCGCCGCGCAGCGAGGGACCGTCCACAAGGAACCGGCGCACGCCCGCCGCCGCGTAGCCGCGTTCCATCCCCGGTGCGTACCCGCATTCGGGAGCCCAGATCCCTTCCGGGCACCGGCCCACGCGCAGTGCGGTGTCGGCGAGCCCGGAACGCAGCGCGAACGCGCGGACGCGCTCGTCGAGCAGCGGCTGGAACGGATGCGTCAACGGCCCGCCGAGCAGCTCGATGACGTCGCTGTCCACAAGGGAGCGAAGAAGTGGTGAGAAACCGTGCCGCCAGCGCGTTTCGAACTCCTCGAGCGCGGACGTCGCCGCCCGGTACTCCGCGGCCGCGAGGTCGGCGAGCCGCTCGCGGCCGCGCCAGAGCGTTCCCGCCTCCTGGGCGCGCAGCTGCCAGGTGCCCAGCCACTCGTGGACGGCGCGGAGGGCGTACGGGTCGTCGAGCTGGGCCGCCAGCACCGGGGTGACGCCGAGGGTGAGCACGTCACGCCGGCCCTCGTCGGCGAAGCGGCGCAGCAGCCCGGCGATGGGCAGGTAGGAATGCGCCCAGGCCTGGTACAGCCATTCCTCGCCGACCGGCCAGGTGCCGTGGTGCGGCAGCCACGGCAGGTGGCTGTGCAGCACGAGGCAGAAGGTGCCCTCGTGCGTGGTCACGGGCGCACCGCCACGGCCACGAGATCCAGGCTGGCATCGAGATCGGCGCCGTGGATGTCGAAGTCGTCGGCTGTGATCGCGGCGATGTCCGCGAGCAGCCCGGCCGGCCAGGAGGCCTGCCCGGGCAGCGAGCCCATCACCACCTCGAGCTGGGCGTCGATGATGGAGCCGCCGTAGCGGTCGTCGAGCGCGCGGACACCCGCGCCGTGGTGCAGGCCGTGCAGGATTTCGACGGCGAAGCCCGCCTCGCGCAGCAGTTCGTCCAGTTCGTACGGTGCGAGTTCCCTGGTGTGGTACGGGTTCAGCGGGGTGTCGCTGCCGGGCGTGAAGGTGAGCCGGTTCGGCGTGGTGACGAGCAACCTGCCGCCCGGCCGCAGCACCCGGTGGCACTCGGCCAGGAAGCCGGCCTGGTCCCAAAGATGCTCGATCACCTGGAAGTTGGCGACCACGTCGATGCTGGCCGCCGCGAGCGGCAGGTGGGCGAGGTTGCCCCGCACCACGCCCACGCCCGGGTACCGGCGGGCCACGTGGCGGGTGGAGGGTTCGTCGTAGTCCAGCGCCACGACGGCATCGGCGTGGCCCGCGATCAGGGCCGCGCCGTAGCCCTCACCGCAACCTGCCTCCAGCACGGTCGCGCCGGAGCAGTACGGCAACAGCGCGTGGTAGGCCGCCTCGTGCCGCCGGTACCAGTAGTTCTCTTCCGGCACTCCGGGCACCGTGCGCTCGCCCGTGAGGTGCAGGGCCTCGGCCCGAGTGGTGTCCACGGCTGTGAGAGTAGCCGCGGCGCCATGCGCCTCCCCGTGGGCGGTGGGGGAGACAGGCGGACTGCGCGCGTCCCCGTCCCGGGGCGCCCGCGGTGGCCCCGGAGCTCCGGCGGGTCCGCGACGGCGGCGCCGCTCAGTACCCGGCGCGCGGCGGTGTGCCTCCGCCCTTGCCGCCCTTGCCGCGGAGCTTCGCGAGGGCGTCCTTGGCCTGCTGACGCGTCCGCGGGTCCCTGGCGAGCCGCTTGGCCTGTTCGATCGCGCGGCGCCCCTGCGGGGTGCGCGCGAAGCGGGCCACCTTCTGGAACAGCGATGCCATCGTCGTCCTCTCGATCCGGTCGTTCGTGGGCGTTCCGGCGAGTACCCAACGTACCGCCCGCCCACGCGGTTCCCGGGGTCCCCGCTCAGAGCAGCGGCGCGACGGTCACACCGAGCGCGCCCGGGCCGACATGTGCGGTGATCACCGTGCTCGCCTGCACGAGCATGATGTCGTTGAGCTTGGGAATGCGCGACCGGAGCTGCTGGACCAGGCTCATCTCGCGGTCGGACGGTGCCGCGCACGACACGGCGATGTCGACCGGGTCGTCCCCGGCGCGCTCGACGGCGAGGTCGGCCAGCTTGGCCAGCGCCCGTTTGCTGCCAGCCACCCGCGCCAGCGGGGCGACCTCGCCGTCTCGCACCGTCAGGACCGGCCGGATGGACAGCGCGGTGCCCAGCAGGGCAGACGCGGCGCCGATGCGCCCGCCGCGGCGTAGGTAGTCCAGCGTGTCGACGTAGAGCAGCTCGCTGCTCGCCCGGATACGCCGGTCGGCGGCTTCCATGACGCGTTCCACCTGGCCGCCCGCGGCGGCCGTGCGGGCCGCCGAGAGCGCGGCGAAGCCGAGGCTCATGCTGGTGGTCCCGCTGTCGAGGACGTAGACCGGGACCTTGACCTGCTGCGCCGCCTGCCGGGCGGCGTCGGCGGTGGCGGACATCTTGCTGGAGATGTGCAGGCTGACGATCGCGGTGGCGCCCGCGCTGACCGCGTCCTGATAGGTCCAGAAGAAGGCGCCCGGATCGGGTTCTCTGGTGCTCACGTCCTGCTTGGCGCGGAGCATCCCAATCAACTCCGAGCGGTCGAACCGGGCCTCGTCGTCGATCCGGTTCCCGGCCACGATCTGTACCTGCACCACGGCGATGCCCCATTGGGCAGCCAGTTGTTCGGGCAGGCCGGCGGTGGAATCGGTGATCACTGCTACGGGCACCCCGGCAGGCTAACGCCCGATGCCACCCGTTAGAAGGAGCCGGTTGCGACTTTCGGACGCAGAACGCGCACGTGGCGTAGCGCTGCGGCGGTAGAATCCGGTTATTGGGACCATGGTCCCGATAACTCGCGATTCCGGGTGAAGGTGGTCACCTCGGGACCCGGGCCAGCGATTTCACGAATAATCTACCGCTCAGTAACGCCCTGCATGCGCCGAAGGAGATCCATGACCAACATCGTTGTCCTGGTCAAGCAGGTGCCGGACACGTACTCGGAGCGCAAGCTCAGCGAGAGTGACCACACCCTGGACCGTGAATCCGCCGACGCGGTGATCGACGAGATCAACGAGCGTGCCGTCGAGGAGGCGCTCAAGATCAAGGAGGCCGGCGAGGGCGAGGTGACCGTCCTCTGCGTCGGGCCGGACCGCGCCACCGACGCCATCCGCAAGGCCCTGTCCATGGGCGCCGACAAGGCGATCCACGTCTCCGACGAGTCGCTGCACGGCTCCGACATGGTCGCCACCGCGAAGGTCATCGCGGCCGCGCTGGGCAAGGTCGGCAGCTACGACCTCGTCATCGCGGGCAACGAGGCGTCCGACGGCCGTGGCGGTGCCATCCCCGCCATGCTCGCCGAGCTGCTCGGCCTCCCGCAGCTGACCCACGCGCGTCAGCTCACCGTCGAGGGCACTACCGTCAAGGTCGACCGTGAGACCGAGGACGGCGTGACCCACCTCGAGGCGAGCCTGCCCGCCGTCGTCAGCGTGACGGAGAAGATCAACGAGCCGCGCTACCCCTCGTTCAAGGGGATCATGGCGGCCAAGAAGAAGCCGGTGGAGACCCTCACCGTCGCCGACCTCGGTGTCGACGCGGGCGAGGTCGGTCTCGGCAACGCCTGGTCGACGGTGCTGGAGGCGGCGCCCAAGCCGCCGCGCACGGCTGGTCAGCGGGTCGAGGACGAGGGTGACGGCGGCGTGAAGGTCGCCGAGTACCTGGTCGGCCAGAAGCTCATCTGAGACAAGGAGACGAACTCATGGCTGAAGTACTCGTGCTCGTCGACCAGGTCGACGGTGAGGTCAAGAAGGTCACCTACGAGCTGCTCACCGCGGCGCGCGCGCTGGGCGAGCCCTCGGCGGTCGTCGTCGGCGCACCCGGCACGGCGGGCAAGGTGAAGGACTCGCTCGCGTCCTACGGCGCGGCGAAGGTGTACGTCGCGGAGTCCGACGACGCCGCCGGCTACCTGGTGACGCCGAAGGTCGACGCGCTCGCCACCGTCGCGGGCCAGGCGTCCCCGGCCGCGGTGCTCGTGCCCGCGACGTCCGAGGGCAAGGAGATCGCGGGCCGGCTCGCCATCCGCCTCGGCGGTGGTCTGCTCGTGGACGCCGTCGGTGTGAACGCCGACGGCTCGGTGGACCAATCCATCTTCGGTGGCGCCTTCTCGGTCAAGGCCAAGGCGTCCCAGGGCACCCCGATCATCTCGGTGCGGCCGGGTGCCGTGGAGGCCGAGCAGGCCGAGGGTGCCGCCGCGGAGGAGTCGGTGTCGCTGCCCGCCGTCGACGCCGCGAAGGCCGCCAAGATCACCGGCGTGGAGCCGGTCGTCGGGGGTGACCGTCCGGAGCTCACGGAGGCCTCGATCGTCGTCTCCGGTGGCCGTGGTGTCGGTTCCGCCGAGAAGTTCGAGGTCGTCGAGAAGCTCGCCGACGCGCTCGGCGCGGCGGTCGGCGCCTCGCGTGCCGCGGTCGACTCCGGCTACTACCCGGCCCAGTTCCAGGTGGGCCAGACCGGCAAGACGGTCTCGCCGCAGCTGTACGTCGCGCTCGGCATCTCCGGCGCGATCCAGCACCGCGCGGGCATGCAGACCTCGAAGACCATCGTCGCGGTGAACAAGGACCCCGAGGCGCCGATCTTCGAGATCGCCGACTTCGGTGTCGTGGGTGACCTGTTCAACGTCGCGCCGCAGCTCACCGAGGAGGTCAGCAAGCGCAAGGGCTGAGCCGGTTCACCGGCCCGGTCCGCGAAGGCCGCCTTCCCGCACGGCGGGGAGGCGGCCTTCGCCGCTTCGGTGAACAGGCTGTTCACGCAGTGTGCAGCCGCGCGCCACGGCCGGTGCCCTTCGTGGTTTCCCTCCCCGGTTCAGCATCTGGGGCATGACGCGGTCACAGCTACTGCTCAGTACTGACCGGAAAGGCGACTCGGCGGCGCGGTATTCGCTGCGGGTCGCACACGACCAGGACGAGGTGCTCGCCGCCCAGCGGCTGCGATACCGGGTGTTCGCCGAGGAGATGGGGGCGCACCTCGACTCCCCGGAACCGGGCCTCGACATCGACCACTATGACCAGTTCTGCGACCACCTGGTGGTCACCGACGACGGCACGGGCGAGATCGTCGGGACCTACCGGATGCTCCCGCCCGACCGTGCGCGCGAGGCGGGTGGCCTCTACGCCGACACCGAGTTCGACCTCGGCAACCTCGACGGCCTGCGTGGCTCGCTCGTCGAGACCGGGCGCTCCTGCGTCGACGCCGCACACCGCAGCGGCGCCGTGGTGAGCCTGGTGTGGGCGGGCATCGCGCGCTACATGCTGCTGGCCGGGCACCGCTACCTCGCCGGGTGCGCGTCGGTGCCGCTGGCGGACGGCGGAGCGACGGCGGCGGGCGTGTGGGACCTCGCGCGTGCCCGGCACTACGCGCTTGCCGAGCAGCGGGTGACCCCGTTGCACCCCTGGACCTGCGACGACATCGCCCGGCCTGCCCGGCCACTGCTGCCGCCGCTGCTGAAGGGCTACGTCCGCCTGGGTGCCCGGGTCTGCGGACCGCCCGCTCACGACCCGGACTTCGGCGTCGCGGACTTCTTCGTGCTCCTCGACCTGCAGCAGGTGGACGCGCGGTACCTGAAGTTCTTCCTCGGGATGCCGGGATGACGCACGGCTGGATGCCCGTTTCGCCCTGTGGCGACGGCTGTCTGCAGCCGGGCGCGCCCACCGTGGCGTTCCCGCGCCGGGTCGCTCGGCTGTGCGGCGCCGCGGCCGTGGTGGTGCTGGCGCTCGGGATCGCGCCGCTGCTGACCGTGCTGCCGGGCAGGCAACGGCTGGTGCGTCTGGTGTTCCGCGGCCTGTTGGCCGCCCTGGGCGTGCGGCTCGTCGTGCACGGCGAGCTCGACGGTACGGGCCGCGGCGCGCTCGTGGTCACCAACCACATCTCCTTCCTCGACATCATCGGCGTCAACGCCGTCCGTCCGATGAGGGCACTCGCGAAGCGGGAGATCGCGGGCTGGCCGGTGCTGGGCGGCCTGGTCTCCCGCGCGGGCACGGTGTTCGTGGATCGGGAGCGACTGTCCACATTGCCCGGCACCGTCGCCGAGCTGGCCGCGGCGCTGCGCTCCGGATCGCTGGTCAACGTCACCCCCGAGGGCACCACGTGGTGCGGCCTGGCCTCCGGCCGGTTCCGGCCCGCGGCCTTCCAGGCGGCCATCGACGGGGGCGTCCCGGTGCGGCCGCTGGCCCTGCGCTACCTCGCGGGCGGCCGCGAGACCACCCAGCCCGCGTTCATCGGCCCGGAGTCGCTGATCGCGTCGCTGCGCCGGGTGGTCAGGCTGCGTGGCCTGGTGCTCGAGGTGCACGTGTGCCCGGAGATCGCGCCCGGACGTGCCGCGGACCGGCGGAAGCTGGCCGCGCTGGCCGAGGCCGCCGTGCGCTCCGCCCTCGGCACCGCGGCGGTGGCGCCGGCCAGGCGGGCGCCCGCGACGGCGGCGTCGACGAACGCGAGGCCGGCCGGCCCGGGCGGCCCTAAGCTGATCGGATGAGCGAGTCCGACGCCGCGCTGACCTACACCTCCTACCTCGCACTCGACGAGGTGCTCGGTGCCCAGCGGCCGCGGTCGGACGAGCACGACGAGCTGCTGTTCATCGTCATCCACCAGGTCTACGAGCTGTGGTTCAAGCAGCTGCTGCACGAACTCGCCTTCCTGCAGGGCGTTCTGGAGGACGGCGACAGCCCGCACGCGCTGCGCACGCTGCGCCGCATCCTCACCATCCTCAAGGTGGTGGTGGCCCAGATCGACGTGCTGGAGACGATGACGCCCAGCCAGTTCGCAAGCTTCCGGGCGCGCCTGGACGCGGCGAGCGGCTTCCAGTCCGCCCAGTTCCGGGAACTCGAGGCCGTGCTCGGCAGGCGGGACGAGAAGGTCCGCGAGCACTACCCGCCCGGCAGCCCGGCCCGGGACCGGATCGCCGCCGCGATGAGCAGGCCGTCGCTGTTCGACTCGTTTCTCGCCTACCTGCGCAAGCACGGCTACGACACCCCGGCGCGCCCGGACGTCACCGCGCCGCTCGAACCCTCACCCGTCGTGCAGGACGCCCTGCTGCGCGTGTACCGCGACGACGAGGCGCCCGCGTCGGTGTGCGAGCGCATGGTCGATCTCGACGAGGGCGTCCAGGAGTGGCGCTACCGGCACGTGAAGATGGTCGAACGGACCATCGGCGACAAGCCCGGCACCGGTGGTTCCTCCGGTGCGGCCTACCTGCGGACCACGTTGTCCCGGCCCGTGTTCCCGGATCTCTGGGCCGTGCGCAGCCGGCTGTGACCCGGCGTGCCGGCGACGCGACGAAAGTGTCCCGGGTGGGTGGTGGCGGGCCTCGGCCGGGTTTAGGTTGAGGCCAGCGGTGATCGCTCCCGGGACGACCTCCCGGCCGCGGCGCCGCCCCGACAACAGACACCGGCCGCGCCCACAGGTGGGGCCGGGGACGACAAAGGAGTCACCGACCGTGACCGACGGTGTATTCGGCCGCGACAGCGGCCACGAACAAGTTGTCTACTGCCAGGACCGGGCCACCGGGCTGAAGGCGATCATCGCGGTGTACTCCACCGCGCTGGGTCCCGCGCTCGGCGGCACCCGTTTCTACCCGTACGCCTCCGAGGCCGACGCGCTCGAGGACGTCCTCGCGCTGTCGAAGGGCATGGCGTACAAGAACGCGCTCGCCGGACTGGACCTCGGCGGCGGCAAGGCCGTCATCATCGGCGACCCACGGACCGCCAAGTCCGAGGCGTTGCTGCGCGCCTACGGCCGGTTCGTGCAGTCCCTCGGCGGGCGGTACATCACCGCGTGCGACGTCGGCACGTACGTGGCGGACATGGATGTCATCGCCCGGGAGACCCGGTTCGTCACCGGCCGGTCACGCGACGACGGGGGAGCGGGCGACTCCTCGGTGCTCACCGCGTTCGGCGTGTTCCAGGGCATGCGCGCGTGCGCCGAGCACGTGTGGGGCGTGCCCGAGCTCCGTGGTCGCCGCGTCGGCGTGTCCGGCGTCGGCAAGGTCGGCAGGCTGCTCACGGGACACCTGGTGGAGGCCGGGGCCGAGGTGGTCGTCACCGACGTCGACGAGCAGGCCATCGACCGGGTCCGGGCCGCGCACCCGTCCGTCGAGGTCGTGGCCGACTCCGCGACCCTGTTCCGCTCGGACCTCGACGTGCTGGCGCCGTGCGCGCTGGGGGGTGTGCTGAGCGAGGAGACGGTGCCCGCGCTGCGGGCGAAGATCGTGTGCGGGGCCGCGAACAACCAGCTGGCGCACCCGGGCGTGGAGAAGCTACTGGACGAGCGGGGCATCCTGTTCGCCCCCGACTACCTGGTCAACGCGGGCGGCGTCATCCAGGTCAGCGACGAGTTGCACGGCTTCGACCTCGACCGGGCCCGGCGCAAGGTCACGGCGCTGTACGACACGGCGAAGGCGGTGTTCGCGCTCGCCGCCGACGAGGGTGTTCCGCCCGCGACGGCCGCCGACCGGCTGGCCGAGCGGCGCATGGCCGAGGTGTCGCGCCTGCGCTCGATCCTCACCCCCTGAGCCGACCGGATACGACACGGGCCGCCTCGCCGTGCGCGAGGCGGCCCGTGCCATCCGGACATCAGCCGCTCTTGCGGCGGAAGGTGCGCTTGTGCGCGGCCGGACCGTGGGCCTGCCCGGTCCGGGATCCGAGGTCGGTGTGCGCGGCGCCTTCCTTGGCCTTGGCCTGCTTGCGTTCCAGGGCCTCCCGGAAGCGGCGCTTGACGGCGTCCTCCCCGGTGCCGGCACCACCGGCCGCCTCGGATGCGGCGTTGTCCTGCGGCGGAGCTGATTCGGTCATGGTGCCTCCCGGGTGACGGCGTCGGACCGGTCCAGCCTGGCACCGCGCCGTCCCCGGGGCCACCCGTTTTCTCAGGGACGTCCGCCGCAGACGATCTTGTTCTGCGGGTTGTAGCGCACGGTCCGCGACTCCCGGCGCACCTCCGCGCCGGTGGCCGGGTCCCGCAGGATGCGCGTGTCGGTGACGGTGAAGCCCGGCGCGCCGCTGCTCGGGGAGCAGTTCTCCTTCGGGCCCCGCTCGGTCTTCGGCGGCACGAAATTGGTGCGCTCGCCGGTCACCGACTGGACGTCGTACTGCTTGGTGCCCCACAGCCGCACGGTGATGCTCGACGGCGTCCACTCGGTCTGGATCGCCACGCCGGTCGGGCTGTCGTTGCGGAACCTCAGGTCGATGACGCTGGAGCCGTCGGCGTTCTGGAACACCGTGGCCTCGCGGCCCGCGGGGTACCGGCTGATGTAGTAGCTGTGCTCCTGGTGACCGGCGTCGGTCATGCCCGCGAAGTACGCGGCGTTGTACAGCGTGGTCGCGAACTGCGAGATCCCGCCGCCGACTGCCTTGCCGGGCGCACCGTCCTGGATGATCCCGGCCTCGATGTAGCCGTCGGCGGCCGTGCGCGGCCCGGTGTGGCCGTTGAGGCTGAACGTCTCGCCCGGCTTGACGATCGCGCCGTTGACCTCCTCGGCGACCCGGCGGATGTTCACGCCGGAGTCGGCGGCGAAGTCACCGGTGGTGAACTCGCCGATGACCTCCTTGATGCCGAGCTGGTTGGCTTCCTCGGTGGTCGTCTCGGCGGGCTTCTTCTCGTAGTGCGCCGCGAGCTCCCGGCCGTCGTCCTTCTTGAGGACGTCCATCAGCGGCTTGAACGTCACGTCCCACTTGATCTGGTTGCCGTCCTCGGACGGCACGACGGTCGGCGCGCCGCCCTCGAACACGATCTGGGCGTCGCGGCCTTCCTTCTCCGTGCTCGCCAGCTCCTCCTCGACGCCCGCGACCATCTTCTTCTGGTCGATCTTCGGCACGAGCCGGCCGTTCTCCGGCGCGAAGCTGAGTGCCGCGGCGATCTCCTCGGGCTCCAGCGTGCCGTCCGCGCCCTCACCGTGGACGACGACCGGTGCGGAGACGGCGGGCTCGGCGACATCCTTGAGCGCTGCCTGCACGGCCTGGGACGTGATGGTCACCGGCGTGCTCCGGACCGGCAGCCGCAGGCGCTCACCGTCGGCCCAGCCGTCGAGGATCACCGACTGCGCGCCCGCCACGTCGAGTTCCTGGCCGTTCTTGGGTTCGATCGCCTTCGGTGTCGCGTCCTCGAACACGACGTTGCCCTCGACGGGCTCGCGGTCGATCTCGTTGCGCAGCGCCGCCATCGCGTTCTCGAGCTGGTTGGGCTCGGACTCGGTGACGACACCGACCTCGCGCTCGGAGAAGAACGACGTGATGCGGGTGATGGGGTTCAGCGGCTGGTCGCCCGCCTCGTCGAGGGTCTGCTGCCAGTTCAGCCGCAGGCCCGCGGACGTGGGGTCGAACGAGCTCTGCACGTCGCCCGCCGTGTACTCGACGGGCTTGGTCAGCCGCGGTTCGAGTTCGGAGCGGAGCTTGTCCTCGGCCTCGCTGTGGCTCAGCCCGCCGACCTCGACTCCGGCCACCACGACGCCGCGCGGCACGTCGCCGCTCGTCACGAGCAGGTCGGCGACATAGGCCAGGGCGAGGACCCCGAACACGGCGGCGGCGATCAGCGCCGGCTTCGGCACACGGCGCTTGCCCTTCGCCGGCTCGGCCTCGCCGGCCGGGGCCGTCCGTGGCGCGAACTGCTCGGTGGGACCGTCGGCGCCGCCGGGCCGCTGCCCGTAGCCCTGCGAGCCGTGCGCGGCGGCCAGGTGCTGCGTGTCGGCCGCGCCGTAGTCGTGCGCCGGTATCTGCTGGGTCGCTTCGACGTCGGACTCGTGCCCGGCAGGGCCGGGACGTGCCGGAACGG
The DNA here is from genome assembly GCF_042685745.1 of Prauserella oleivorans. Lineage (NCBI taxonomy): Bacteria > Bacillati > Actinomycetota > Actinomycetes > Pseudonocardiales > Pseudonocardiaceae > Prauserella > Prauserella oleivorans. The sequence goes on from NZ_JBHUNT010000001.1 coordinate 2,622,650, forward strand.
CCGGCAGCACGTCGGTCTGCTCGGCATGCGATTCGGGCCACTGAGGATCCTGTGGCAAGACAACCCTCCACGTCCTGCGATGACGGGCCAGGACTCCGCCGGTCAAGATACGGCCCGCGCCGGGTCCGGCGGTACGCGACCCCCGCAACGGGGTGCCAGGGCGTTTCCGCAGGCATCGGGGGTGGCGCCACTCCTTCACCGGGCGAACACCGGCTGCGGACAGCGGGTAGCGATTCGATCTCGATCGACTTTCGGCCGAACGGGTACCCGGGGTGGACAGGCGACGACCGACGAGAGGGAGAGCCTCATGCGCATCACCGCCGATCACGTCCGCGCCCTGCTGGAGTCCGAGCTCAGCGAGCCGAACCTCGTCGTGCTGGAGGGCCGGGTCAGCGTGCTGGACGCCTCCGACCTCGGTTCGCAGCGTTACGCTGGGGCGCTGGTCGTCGCGTCCCGCGAGGACCTGCACGGCCGGCTCGGCGACCGGGAACCGTCGGAGCGGGAGCTCACCGAACTCGCCGCCGGGCTGGAGGCCGGAGTGTCGAACCTCGGTGGGTAGGAGATGCGCGGCATGCGGTTGCTGATCATCGCCGACACGCACGTGCCGCAGCGGGCGAAGCGCCTGCCCGAGCAGGTGTGGCAGGAGGTCGACCGCGCCGACGTGGTGATCCACGCCGGCGACTGGGTGGACGTCGCCCTGCTGGACGAGCTCGAGGCGCGCTCGCGGCGGCTGCTCGGCGTCCACGGCAACAACGACGGTCCCGCCCTGCGCGCACGGTTGCCCGAGGTCGCCACGGCCGAGCTGGACGGCCTGCGGCTCGCCGTCGTCCACGAGACCGGGCCCGCGAAGGGCCGAGAGCGCCGCTGCGCGCGCGACTACCCGGACGCCGACGTGCTCGTGTTCGGCCACAGCCACATCCCGTGGGACACGGTCGCCCAGAGCGGCCTGCGCCTGCTCAATCCCGGGTCGCCGACGGACCGGCGCAGGCAACCGCACTGCACATACCTGACCGCGCGGGTCGAGAACGGGCGGCTGGCCGACGTCGCCCTGCACGCGCTACCGCCGAGGTGAGGCATGGATCCCGTGAAGGTGTTGCGCCAGATCGCCCTCCACCTGGAGCGCAACGGCGAGCCGAGCTACCGCGTCCGGGCGTTCCGGCGGGCCGCCTCGGTGGTGGCCGAGCTGCCCGAGCGAGAGGTGGAGGAGCGGGTCCGCGCGGGCACGCTCACGGCGTTGAGCGGCATCGGCAAGACGACGGCCGCGGTGATCGCCGACGCCGTGGAGGGCCGGGAACCGGCTTATCTCACCGACCTGGCCTCCCGGGGCGCACCCGGCATCCCGGACGGTGGTGCCCTGCACGCCGCGTTGCGGGGTGACTGCCACACCCACTCCGACTGGTCCGACGGCGGCAGCCCCATCGAGGAGATGGCCGAGGCGGCCCGCGCTCTCGGGCACGACTACCTCGTGCTCACCGATCACTCGCCGCGGCTCACCGTCGCGAACGGGCTGTCCGCCGAGCGGCTGCGCAGGCAGCTCGATGTGGTGGCCGCGCTCAACGAGAAGCTCGCGCCGTTCCGGATCCTCACCGGCATCGAGGTGGACATCCTCGCCGACGGAACCCTCGACCAGGATCCGGACCTGCTCGAGGAGCTCGACGTCGTGGTGGCGAGCGTGCACTCGCTGCTGCGGATGCCGGCGCCGGAGATGACCGAGCGCATGCTCACGGCGGTGGCCAACCCCCGCGTGAACGTGCTCGGCCACTGCACGGGGCGGCTCGTGTCCGGGCGCGGCAGGCCGGAGTCGACGTTCGACGCCGAAGCCGTGTTCACCGCGTGCCGGGAGCACGATGTCGCCGTGGAGATCAACTCGCGCCCGGAGCGGCTCGACCCGCCACGCAGGCTGCTGCGCCTGGCCCGTGAGCTGGGCTGCCGGTTCTCGATCGACAGCGACGCCCACGCCCCCGGGCAGCTGAGCTGGCTGCCGTTCGGGTGCGTGCGTGCCACCGAATGCGGGGTCGAGGAGGCCGCGGTGGTGAACACGATGAGTGCCGACGACCTCACCGCGTGGGCGGGCCGGCGCTGACGTCTCCCTGACGCACCACCGGCACCGAGTTGGACAGACAGGTACGGGCGTACTAGAACGGGTGGCATGTCCCACGCCCTGCCGGACACGGCTCCGAGCGCTCCGGCTCCTCCCTGGCACCACCGGGACTTCCGGTTCTCCCTGCTGGCGTCCGCGCTGGCGTTCTCCGGCTACGCCCTCCTGCTGCCCGTGGTGCCGCTGTGGGCCGTGCGGCAGGGGGCCGGGCCGTTCGCGGCGGGCGCGGCCACCGGTGTGTTCATGGCCAGCACGGTGCTCGCGCAGTTCGCCTCCGGCGCCCTCGTGCGGGCTCAGGGCTACCGCGCCGCGATGCTGTGGGGCGCGGTGTTCCTCGGGGCGCCGACCCCGTTGCTGATGCTGTGGCCGACCGCCCCCGGCATCCTGACGGTCTCGCTGCTGCGGGGCATCGGATTCGGCCTGCTCACCGTGTGCGGCAGCGCGCTCATCGCCGAACTGCTGCCGCGGGAATCCGTGGCGAAGGGGTCCGGTCTGTACGGGCTGGCCGCGGGCCTGCCCCAGCTGCTCGGCCTGCCGGTCGGCACGTGGCTGGCCCAGCACTGGGGGTTCGTGCCCGTGTTCGTCCTGGCGACGGCGTTGCCGGCGGCATCGGTCGCGCCGATCGTGCTGCTGGCCCGGATCCACCCGGCAGCCGAGCGCGGCAGGCGGAGCGGCCTGCGCGACATCGTCGGCGCGACCTGGCGGCCGTGGCTGCCGATGCTGGCCGTGTCCACGGGCTGGGGCGCACTCGCGACGTTCCTGCCGATCGTGCTGACCTCGCCGTCCTCCTCGGTGGCGTTGTTCGTGGCGCCGTGTGCGTCGATGTTCGCCCGCTGGGCGGCGGGTGCGATCGGTCACCGGGTCGGCGGCCCGGGCCGGATGCTGCCCGCGGGGCTCGCCGTGGGCGGGCTGGGACTGGCCGGCTTCGCGGTGCTCACCAGCACCGGCTCGGACGGCGCCTCCTGGCCGGCCGTGCTGGCCGTCGCGCTGTTCGGCCTCGGCTTCGGTGTGGTGCAGAACGACGCCCTGGTGGCCATGTTCGCCCGCACGCAGGCCGGTCCGGCCAGTGTCGCGTGGAACGTGGCCTTCGACGCCGGGCAGGGGCTCGGCGCCGTCGCGGTGGGCGCGGTCGTGTCGGGGACGAGCTTCGGGGTGGGCTTCGGGCTGCTCGCGGCGTGGGCGTTCGCGCTGCTGCCGGTGGCCTGGCTGGCCCGGCGAGCGGGTTAACCTGGAGTCGTGCCTCGTGTTGTGATCCTGGACTACGGGTCCGGAAACCTCCGTTCCGCCGAACGCGCCCTGCAACGGGCCGGTGCCGAGGTGGAGGTCACCGCGGATCCCCATGCGGCGCTGGAGGCCGACGGGCTCGTGGTGCCCGGGGTCGGCGCCTTCGCCGCGTGCGCCGACGGACTGCGCTCGGTGCAGGGCGACCGCATCATCGGCAAGCGGCTCGCGGGCAGCAGGCCCGTGCTCGGGATCTGTGTCGGGATGCAGATCCTCTTCGAGCGTGGCGTCGAACACGGCGTCGAGGCCGAGGGCACGGGAGAGTGGCCGGGCACGGTCGACCGGCTCGACGCCGAGGTGTTGCCGCACATGGGCTGGAACACCGTCCGCGCCCCCGCCGACTCGCAGCTGTTCGCCGGCCTCGACGCCGACGCGCGGTTCTACTTCGTGCACTCCTACGCCGCGCGCACCTGGGACCTGGAGTCCGGACTGACCGGCCGCCAGCCGAAGGTCACGTGGGCGCACCACGGCGAGGACTTCGTGGCCGCGGTGGAGAACGGGCCACTGTGCGCCACGCAGTTCCACCCGGAGAAGTCCGGCGACGCCGGAGCGCAGCTGCTGCGCAACTGGCTCAGCACCCTGTGACCCGATCGGCGCAGCCGCGTTCTACAGTGACCGCGTGACGTTCACGCTCCTTCCCGCCGTCGATGTGGCCGATGGTCAGGCCGTCCGTCTCGTCCAGGGCGAGGCCGGCACCGAGACCTCCTACGGATCCCCGCTGGACGCCGCGCTGTCCTGGCAGCGTGACGGTGCCGAGTGGGTCCATCTCGTCGACCTCGACGCGGCGTTCGGGAAGGGTTCGAACCGGGAGCTGCTGGCGGAGGTCGTGGGCAAGCTCGACGTGAACGTGGAGCTCTCCGGCGGCATCCGCGACGACGAGTCGCTGGCCGCCGCGCTGGCCACGGGCGCCCGGCGGGTGAACCTGGGCACGGCCGCGCTCGAGTCGCCGGACTGGTGCGCCAAGGTCGTGGCCGAGCACGGCGACCGGGTCGCGATCGGCCTGGACGTGCGCATCACCGAGCAGGGTCACCGGCTCGCCGCCCGGGGCTGGACCCAGGACGGCGGCGACCTGTGGGAGGTGCTGGAGCGCCTCGACCGCGACGGCGCCCAGCGCTACGTCGTCACCGACGTCAGCAAGGACGGCACGCTCAAGGGCCCGAACCTGGACCTGCTGCGCGATGTCACCGCGCGCACCGACGCCGCCGTCATCGCCTCCGGCGGTGTGTCCAGTGTGGACGACCTGCGGGCACTGGCGACGCTGGCACGCGACGGCGTCGAGGGCGCCATCGTGGGCAAGGCGCTGTATGCGGGCGCGTTCACGCTGCCCGAGGCGCTCGAGGCCGTCGCGAACGCCTGATCCGGCCTACTCGGCCTCGTTCAGCGCGATCGCGATCCCGACGGTCCGCTCGGGGTTGCCCTGCAACCGGCCACGCAACCGGCTGAAGAACATCGTCACCGCGCCGAGGATGCCGTACTTGCGGGACAGCGCGGAGCGGATCTCGGCGAAAGCAGCGCCGTCGACGATGCGGGCCACGCCCCGGACCGTCGGTCCATGCGTCCTCGTGCCGCGCAGGTCGCACGCCGTGACCTCGACCTGCGGGTTGTTGCGAATTCGCTTGACCTTGCCCGCGTCGCGCACGCTGAACAGCACCAGCTCGTCGCCCAGCCGCGCCACCCACACCGGCGTGGGCACCGCCTGGCCGGACTTCCGGAACGTGGTCAGCTGCACGTACTTCTCGGCGGCGAGGCGCCCCAGTTCTCCCATGCGGTGACCTTAGCCCCGTGGCGGCGCGGTCCGGGCGGTAATGGGGCCGGGTGCCGGACGTCCTACAGCGCTCCCGTGCCCGTCTGCCCGATCCGCAGCGTGTCGCCGCAGGCCCGCGTCGGCCACGTCGCGATGTTGCGTTCCAGCTTGGCCGCGTGCTCGGCGGCGTAGGCGCGCAGCTCCCGCAGCGTTTGCCGGTCCGGCACGACGTCCTTGCGCACCCAGTCGCCGTTCGGCGGCGGCTGGTAGAGGTCGGTGTGGATCTGGTAGTAGTCCCGCGCGAGCCGCGGGTCCAGGCCGAGGCCGTTGCCGTTGGTCCACGGCTGGCGGGTGTGGATGAACGTCGGCTTGAGCTCCTCGAACACGTACTTCGCCTGACCCGCGTTGTCGTGTTCGCGGACCAGCTGGGCGAACCGGTGGTTGGTCAGGCCGGCCATGTCGATGAGATGCAGCCTGCTGGTGAGCGCCGAACCGCCCAGGTCGGGCAGCACGAGCGAGCCCCGTTCGAGGCCCAGGATGTCGGCGTAGCCGTTGAAGGTGCGGCCGAAGCGGTCGGCGACGTAGCAGGCGGAGATGTTGGGGTCGGTCCGGAAGTCGTCCGCGGCGTGAGCGAACGAGGCTCCCGTGGGGAGCAGCACGGCGACCAGGCCCACGGCGATCCACGCCCGCGAGCGTGTGCGGGCGTACCGCAGCGCCTCACCGGCGGCGAGCGTGGCGGCCAGCGCGCCGAGAATCCAGATCGGGGTGGCGAACCGCAGCTGGTACATCCAGTCGGGCTCGAGCACGGTGTAGGCCACGATGGCCAGACCCAGCGGGACGAGCAGTGCGAGCAGACCACGGCGCCACCACGCGGGCCGGGCGAGCACCACGCCGATGAGCAGCACGGCCAGCAGCACGGCCGGGGCGCCGGCGTAGGCCACCAGGTCACCGGCCCTGGTGAGCTCGCGCAGCGCGGGGATGTCCTGTCGTTTCGCGATCGACGGGCTCGCCAGCCACTGTCCGAACGTCGCGTACCGCCACACGAAGTACGCGCCCACCGGCACGACGAACGTGACCACGGACAGCAGGATGTGCTTGACGCTCGAGGCGAGCGTGGCCCTGCGCATCGTGCCGAGCACGACGATCGGGTAGACGCCCGCGTAGATGAGCCCCTCGGGCCGGGTGAGGGCGGCGAACGCCGCCAGCGCGCCCATACCGAGCGCGAGCTTCGGCCGGAGCAGCCGGTTGTCGAGCACGGCCAGGAAGACGAGCACCGCCATCACGGTGACGGTGAGTCCGTACAGCGGGTTCTCCAGGCCGGAGAAGCTCCAGATGACGAATGACGGCGTGATCGCGAGCAACGCGCCGACGCAGAGCGTGGCCAGCCACGGTCGCTTGGTCACCCGTGCGGCCGCGACGTGACAGGCCGCCAGGATGCCCGCGCAGAAGAGCAGCGCGAGCGCCTTCGGGAAGAACACGTAGTCCGGGATGCCGAAGATCGTGCCGTGGTCGAACAGGCCGAAGAGCCTGCCGAGCACGAGCAGCGCGGTCCAGGTCGGGTTCGAGTAGCCCTCGACGGGTTCGGCGCCAGGCTGGACCACCGGGCCGAGGCCTTCGGCGAAGCTGCGCGCGTAGGCGAACGTGATCGCCGCGTCGTCGATGATCCAGTTGCCGTAGAGCGAGGCGTGCGCGCCGATGAGGGCCGTACCACCCGCCACCGAGGCGACGGGAAGCAACCGCGCGCGCCGCCGCGGGCGCGCGGCCGGCTCCGCGTCCGGATCCGGCGACCCGGACACAGGCGCTTCCCCCATCGTGACCGTTGCCATCCCAGCACCCTTGACATTCATCGTGCCGGCCGGTTCCCCCATGGCAGGAGTATTCCCCGGCCGGCGTGCGAATAACGCTCCGGAACGTGAACGTCCTGCCGTGTTCCGGAGGTGGCCGAGGCGCGTGCGTCATCGTGACCGCCTGCCGGCTGGTCTCGATGCAGCGGATCAAGGCGGGAAATGCTGCCTTGCTGCGATCCGGCCCACAGTCAGAGGATCATACGCACGCACCGGTCCGTCGGCCCGTTGGGTGGTCCATTCTGGACCGCGTATTTCCCTGGAGAGATCACGAAAAGGTCAACAGATGGGTGGGAACCACCCGCTCGGGCACCGGGCCCGTGCTGGGTGCCGACCGCCGCCGGGGGCGGCCCACCTGCGGAACCCTAAGCTGGATGCATGTCCGTTGCGGTGAGGGTGATCCCGTGTCTCGACGTCGACGCGGGCCGGGTGGTCAAGGGCGTCAACTTCGCCAACCTGCGTGACGCGGGCGATCCGGTGGAACTCGCGCGCGCCTACGACGCCGAGGGCGCCGACGAACTGACGTTCCTCGACGTCACCGCGTCGTCGGGCGATCGGGAGACGACCTACGACGTCGTACGCCGAACGGCCGAGCAGGTGTTCATCCCGCTCACCGTCGGCGGGGGCGTGCGCAGCACGGCCGATGTCGACCGGCTGCTGCGGGCCGGGGCCGACAAGGTGAGCATCAACACCGCGGCCATCGCCCGCCCGGAGCTGCTGCGGGAAGCGTCGCACCGGTTCGGGGCGCAGTGCGTGGTGCTGTCGGTCGACGCCCGGCGCGTGCCGGAGGGCGGCCGGCCCACGACGTCGGGTTTCGAGGTGACCACGCACGGTGGCCGTCGCGGCACCGGGATCGACGCGGTCGAGTGGGCCACGCGCGGTGAGGAACTGGGTGTCGGGGAGATCCTGCTCAACTCGATGGACGCGGACGGCACGAAGAACGGTTTCGACCTCGAGCTCATCCGGCTGGTCCGCAAGGCCGTGCGGGTGCCCGTGATCGCCAGCGGCGGTGCCGGCGCGGTCGAGCACTTCCTCCCCGCCGTCGAGGCCGGGGCCGACGCGGTGCTGGCGGCCAGCGTGTTTCACTTCGGGCAGCTCAAGATCGGCGACGTCAAGGACGCGCTGCGGGCCGGGGGTGTGGAGGTCCGGTGACCGAGAGCCCGCTCGACCCGGAGCTCGCCCGGCGGCTCAAGCGCAACGCGGACGGCCTGGTCTGCGCCGTCGTGGTCGACCACGAGACGTCCGACGTGCTCATGGTGGCGTGGATGGACGACGAGGCCCTGCACCGCACGTTGACCACCCGCCGTGCGACGTACTTCTCCCGGAGCAGGCAGCGGCTGTGGGTCAAGGGGGAGACGTCCGGGCACGTGCAGCACGTGCGGGAGGTCCGCCTTGACTGTGACGCCGACACCCTGCTCGTGCGCGTGGATCAGACCGGCCCGGCGTGCCACACCGGGACGCGCTCGTGTTTCGACACCGGCGAGCGGCTGTTGCTGGCCGACGACGGCGGACCGGCCGGGGCTCGCCCTGCCGGTCAGGTCTGAGCAGCGAGCAACCAGCCCAGATAGCCGCCGTACGCCACGACGAAGAGGGCACCCTCGAGGCGGCTGATCCGGCTGCCCGACACGAACACCGGCACACAGGCCAGCGCCGCCGCGACCATCAGCAGGAGGTCGCCTTCGAGGACCTCGTCGGGCACCGGGACGTCGCCCGGTGCCACCAGGACCGTGATCCCGAGAATGAGCGCGATGTTGTAGACGCTGGATCCCAGCAGGTTGCCCAGGGCGATGTCGCGATTGCCCCGGATCGTGGAAAAGATCGTGGTGACCAGCTCCGGCGCCGACGTGCCGATGGCGATGATCGTCAGCCCGATGACCGTGTCGCTCACCCCGAACGCCCGGGCGGCCTCGACCGCGCCGTCGACGAGCAGCGTGGCGCCCACGACGATGACCGCGATGCCGGCGACCAGGGTGACGGCGTCCACCCAGGGCCGGGTGGTCTCGCGCTCGGCATCCAGCGGCACCGGGCCTTCCGCGTCCTCGGCGGCGGACTCCTGACGGCCGGTGCGCAGGACGCCGAGCGTGTAGATGGTTCCGAAGAGCAGCAGGACCACGCCGTCCCAGGTGCCCAAGCCGCCGTCGAGCGCGACCAGCAGCAGCAACACCGCCGCCGCTGTCATCAGCGGGAGATCGAACCGCACGGTGCGGGTGTCGAGCGTGATCGGCCTGATCGCCGCGCTCAAGCCGAGAATCAGCAGCAGGTTGACCACGTTCGTGCCCACGATGTTGCCGACGGCCAGACCCGCACTGCCCTGGCGCGCGGATTCGATGCCAATGGCCAGCTCCGGCATGCTGGTACCGAGGGACACGACGGTGACCCCGATGACGATCGGCGCGATTCCCAGCCGCAACGCCAGCGCGGTCCCGGCCCGGATCAGCAGCTCGGCCCCACCGAGCAGGCCGGCGAAACCGGCAATGATCAGCAGGGCGCTCGACACTCAGACCGCCCGGTGCGGACGCGCCCGGCCGACGCGGTACACGAGCCGTCCGGACTCAGAACGCATACCGGAACGTGGCCGCGACCGGCCCTCCCCCGGGGACGTCGTCGGCACGCACCGCCACCACGCGGCCGCCGGCAGACAGCACGCGCCTGGCGATCTCGTCGACGACGCCGTAGCTGGAGGCGTCGTTCCCCGCGAACGTCACGGCACCGGACTCCTCGTCGACGTGGCCGGGCACCTGCGCATCGATGTCGGCGACCAGCGTGTCGACGACGCCGTAAGTCGCGGCGCGCGCGACGGTGGCGAGGTCCGCGGACGCACGGCCCTGGGCGAAGCGCTCCTCGAAGCGCTCCCGGAGCTCCGCGAGCTGGTGCGCGTAGACCTCGTCGAGGACCGTCCGTGCCGCGGCCGCCAGCTCGGCATCGGTGGCACCCTCCGGGCTGCCGGGGATCCCGGCACGGACGAGGTGCGGATAGCTGTTCACCGACCGGTAGATGGCGTTCAGCGGTTCGGCGGCGGCGAGGATCAGCGGCAGCTCGAGGCCGGTGAGCACGCCGCGCAGCGCCTGGTCCACCTTGCGCGCGTACTGCCGCAGCCTGACCTTCTGGCCCTCGGAGCCCTGGAGGCGACGGATCGGGGAGCGGTCGGCGATGGAGGACTTGCCCACGGCGCTGGCCGCGTCCGTGGGCAGGCCCGGGACGTCGACCGGGTAGGGCGGCCCGTCGCGCGTGACCTCCACCAGGCGTACCGAGCCCGCCGCGAGCGCGAGGACGAACGCGGCCTGCGGGAAGGTGACGGCCCGCAGCAGCGGCTTCACGTGGAAGCGGTCGCTGACCTCGACGGTGCTCGGCAACCGGTTCGGCAATCGGTAGGTCGTCACATTGCCGGGCGAGGCGAACACCGCCAGACTGCGTGCCTGCTCGGCCCAGAGATCGTCGTCCTCGACGAGGTCGTCGAGAGACTCGCGGACATCGGCGACCGCAGCGTGGTCGGCCCCCGACTCCTCGAGCTGCCGCACGGCCTCACCGGCCAGGTTCTTCAGCTCGATCCGGCCCGCCTGCGCCTGCGGGGTGACCGCCGTCGTCGGAAGGTACACCGAGACGCTGACCCGGTCCCGCGCCGCGATCAGCCACTCGAGCTGGTCGCGCGTGGGGATGTCTGTGTGGAGCGTCACAGCACTACTGTCCCCACGGCGCCGGGGACACGCAAGCTGACCGCGCCTGACCATGCGCGGTCGGTCAACACCCGGTTCCCGGCCACCCGAGCCCGGCGAGATCGCCGGCCGGATCTCGCGTCAGTCGATGTCGCCGGTGAGGTAGCGCTGCAGGGTCGGCGCGATGGCGGCGACGAGCGTGTCGATGTCGGCCGATGCCATGGGCTCGATCTTGGCGACGTAGCGGGCCATGCCGATGCCGATCACCTGGGTGGCGCACAGCGAGGCGCGCAACTCGGGCCGGTCCTTGCCCGTGCCCTGCGTGACGCCCGCGAAGATCCGGTTGATGAGCACCGTCTTCAGCGTGTGCATGGCCTCGGGCTTGGTGGTGACGCTGCGGATGAGGGCGGCGAAGGTGTCGCTGCCCGCGCCGTCCCAGCGGGTGAGGAACGTGCGCACGATGCTCTCGCCGAGGTGCTCGGGGCCGCGGGCGGTGACGGTCTCGATCACCTCGTCGATGTCGAACGGCACGTGCAGCACGGCCTTGGCGAACAGGCCCTCCTTGCCGCCGAACCAGTGGTTGACCATGGCGGCGTCGACGCCGGCCCGGGCGGCGATGGCGCGGACCGTGGCGCCCTCGTAGCCGTTCTCGGCGAACACGGCCCGTGCGGCCTCGAGCAGGGCCGCCTTCGTATCCTCGCCCGCCGGGCGGCGGCCACGTCGCTTCTGAGGGGTGTTCTCCCGCGCGGTCGTCACCTGCTCATCATGAACGAGCGAGGTCAGGAATTCAACGACGAGTGAATTAGTGCCCGGTGCGGGGCGTCCGCACGGACGGCGGCACAATAACCGCATGGTGACTGCCCATTCCCTCGAGGCCGGCCGGGCCGGCCTGGGCGCGATCACGCCGTCCCGCGAGGAGTTCCGCGCTCTCGCGGAGGACCGGCGCGTGATCCCGGTGGTCCGGCGTCTGCTCGCCGACGCCGACACCCCCGTCGCGCTCTACCGCAAGCTCGCCGGGGACCGCCCCGGCACGTTCCTGCTCGAATCGGCGGAGAACGGGCAGTCCTGGTCGCGCTGGTCGTTCATCGGAGTGCGCAGCCCCTCCGCGCTCAGCGTGCGCGACGGCCAGGCGTGCTGGACCGGCACCCCCGTGACGGGACTGCCGACCGAGGGTGACCCGCTGACCGTGCTGCGGGAGACCATCGAAACCCTGCACACCGAGCCGCTGCCCGGAATGCCGCCCCTCACCGGCGGCATGGTCGGCTACATCGGCTACGACGCGGTGCGCTGGCTGGAACGGCTGCCCGAGCTCGCCGAGAAGGACATCGACATCCCCGAGCTGACGATGCTGCTGGCGACCGACCTCGCGGCGTTCGACCACCACGAGGGCACCGTCACGCTCATCGCCAACGCGGTGAACTGGGACGACAGCCCCGAGCGCGTGGACGCGGCCTACGACGACGCGGTGCGCCGCCTCGAGGAGATGACCACGCAGCTCGCCGCTCCCGCGCCCGCCACCAACGCCGTGTTCGACCGGCCCGCTCCGGAGTTCGTCCGGCAGCGCGCCAAGGAGGACTTCCACGCCGCCGTGGACGCGGCACGAGAGGCCATCCACGCCGGTGAGGCGTTCCAGATCGTGCCCTCCCAGCGGTTCGAGATGCGCACGGGCGCCGACGCCCTGGATGTCTACCGCGTGCTGCGGACCTCGAACCCCAGCCCGTACATGTACCTGCTGCGGCTCGACGGGTTCGACATCGTGGGGTCGAGCCCCGAGTCGCTGGTGACCGTGCGGGACGGCCGGGCCACGACCCACCCGATCGCCGGGACGCGCTGGCGCGGCGCCGACCCGGAGGAGGACGCCCAGCTCGCCAAGGACCTGCTCGCCGACGAGAAGGAGCGCGCCGAGCACCTGATGCTGGTCGACCTGGGCCGCAACGACCTCGGCAAGGTGTGCCGGCCGGGCTCGGTGCACGTGGTCGACTTCTTCGCCATCGAGCGCTACAGCCACGTCATGCACATCGTGTCGACGGTGACCGGAGAGCTCGCCGAGGGCAGGACGGCGTTCGACGCCGTGACCGCGTGTTTCCCGGCGGGCACGCTCTCCGGGGCGCCCAAGGTGCGGGCGATGGAGCTGATCGAGCAGCTCGAGCCGGTGCGGCGCGGGCTGTACGGCGGCGTGGTCGGCTACCTCGACTTCGCCGGGGACGCCGACACGGCCATCGCCATCCGGACCGCCTTGATGAAGGACGGCGTCGCCTACGTGCAGGCGGGCGGGGGTGTGGTCGCCGACTCGGTGGCCGACTACGAGGACAACGAGTCGCTCAACAAGGCGCGGACGGTGCTCTCGGCGGTCGCCGCCGCGGGCACGATGGCGCCCGCCGCGACGCTGGACGGGGACAGTGGCTGACCAGCCGGAGCAGAAGCGTCCACTGTGGATTGTGGTGGCCGCGTTGCTGCTCGGTGCCGCGGCACTGTGGGGGTCGTCGGCTCTCACCTGGATCGACGTCCCGCAGGGTCGCACCGTCGACGGCAGGCTCGCCGATGACTTCACCGGTGGCGAGCTGGCCAACTGGCACGTTCCGCTGGCGTTGTTCGCGCTGGCGGCGGTGGCGGGTGCGCTCGGCATCCGCGGCGTCGCCCGGCGGATCCTCGGGGTGCTGCTGGTGGTGGCGGGCGCCTGGACGGTGTACCTGGCCCTCGACGGCGACGTCTACGACGTGGCGTGGTCGGGCTGGGCGCCCGGCTACGAGAACAGCGGCGGAGAGCCGGCGCGGACCTTCTGGGGGCCCGCCCTGGCCGTGGCGGGCGGGGTGCTCGTCGCGCTGGCCGGGGGGCTGCTCGCCTGGCGCGGGCACCGGATGCCGAGAATGGGCGCGAAGTACTCCGCTCCGGGGACGAAGCGGGTGGCCCGCGACCCCGACACGGAGCTGTGGGATGCGCTTTCCGATGGCGAGGATCCGACCACGCGTAGTTAGGAAAGTCGCTCAACCACTGGTGGACAAGACAATTCCGACCCGGAGCCGGTGCGGCCGAACGCGAGGGTTAGCATCGATTCGGCGGGAAGGGGAAGGTTTTTGTGAGCCACCTTGCGAGTGAATCAACAACCTTGACGGCCGGTGAGGTTGCCCGGTGAGCGTTCTCGAGGACATTGTCGCGGGCGTGCGGGCCGACCTCGCCGAACGCGAGGCGGCGTTGCCGTTCGACGAGCTGAAGAAGCAGGCCGCGGCGGCATCCCCGCCGAGGGACGTCATGGCCGCCCTGCGGGAGTCCGGCATCGGCGTGATCGCCGAGGTGAAGCGACGGAGCCCGTCGAAGGGCGACCTGGCCGCCATCGGTGATCCGGCCGCGCTGGCCAAGGACTACGAGGACGCCGGTGCGCGCGTCATCAGCGTGCTCACCGAACAGCGCCGGTTCGGCGGCTCGCTGGCCGACCTGGACGCCGTCCGCGCCGCGGTGGACATCCCCATCCTGCGCAAGGACTTCATCGTCAGCCCGTACCAGGTGCACGAGGCGCGCCTGCACGGAGCCGACATGGTACTGCTCATCGTGGCGGCACTGGAGCAGAACGCGCTGGTCGCGCTGCTCGACCGCGTCGAGTCGCTGGGTATGACGGCGCTCGTCGAGGTCCACAACGCCGAGGAGGCCGACCGCGCCCTGGAGGCGGGTGCGTCGGTGATCGGCATCAACGCCCGTAACCTGCACACACTCGAGGTGGATCGCGACGTGTTCGGCAGGCTGGCCCCCGGCCTTCCGATGGACACGTACAAGGTCGCCGAGTCGGGCGTGCGCGGTCCCGGCGACCTCATGGCCTATGCCGGGCACGGCGCCGACGCCGTGCTGGTCGGCGAGGGCCTCGTCGCCACGGACGACCCGAAGGGTGCGCTCGTCAAGCTGGTGACCGCGGGATCGCACCCGGCATGCCCGAGGCCGAGCCGGTGACACAGAACGTTCAGCACAGCAAGCACGACCCCGACGAGCGCGGCCACTTCGGCCCGTACGGCGGGCGGTTCCTTCCCGAAGCCCTCATGGGCGCGCTCGACGAGCTCGCCGCCGAGTACCGCAAGGCGCAGGAGGATCCGGAGTTCACGGCCGAGTTCGACCGGCTGCTCTCCGACTACGCGGGCAGGCCGTCGCTGCTGACCGAGGCGCCACGGTTCGCCCGGCACGCCGGCGGCGCGCGGATCTTCCTCAAGCGTGAGGACCTCAACCACACCGGGTCGCACAAGATCAACAACGTGTTGGGTCAGGCGCTGCTCACCAAGCGGATGGGCAAGAAGCGCGTGATCGCCGAGACGGGCGCGGGTCAGCACGGGGTCGCCACGGCCACGGCGTGCGCGCTGCTCGACCTCGACTGCGTGGTCTACATGGGTGAGGTCGACACCGAGCGGCAGGCGCTCAACGTGGCCAGGATGCGGCTGCTCGGCGCCGAGGTCGTCGCCGTCAAGACCGGCTCCCGGACGCTCAAGGACGCCATCAACGAGGCCCTGCGCGACTGGGTGACCAATGTGGACACCACGCACTACCTGCTCGGGACGGCGGCGGGCGCGCACCCGTTCCCGGTCATGGTGCGTAACTTCCACAAGGTGATCGGCGAGGAGGCGCGCAGGCAGATCCTCGAGGCCACCGGCAGGCTGCCGGACGCCGTCGCCGCCTGCGTCGGCGGCGGGTCCAACGCCATCGGCATCTTCCACGGGTTCATCGACGACCCGGACGTGCGGCTCGTCGGCCTCGAGCCCGGCGGCAAGGGCATCGAGACGGGCGAGCACGGCGCGACCCTCACCGAGGGAACGCCGGGCACCCTGCACGGCGCGCTGTCGTACCTGCTGCAGGACGAGGACGGCCAGACGATCGAGGCGTACTCGATCTCGGCGGGTCTGGACTACCCCGGAGTCGGCCCCGAGCACTCGCACCTCAAGGACAGCGGCCGGGCGGAGTACCGCGCCGTCACCGACGCCGAGGCCATGGACGCCTTCCAGCTGCTGTCGAAGACCGAGGGCATCATTCCCGCGATCGAGTCCGCGCACGCTCTCGCCGGCGCGCTCCAGCTGGGCCGGGAGCTCGGTTCCGATGCGCACATTCTCGTCAATCTCTCCGGTCGCGGGGACAAGGACGTGGACACCGCGGCGCGGTACTTCAACCTGGTGGAGGGCGTGTGAGCGTGCCGGCGAGCGACGAGCTGAACGCGACCCGGGGCATCGATGCCCTCTTCGCGCGGACTCGGGCGGAGAAGCGCGCCGCGCTGGTCGGGTACCTGCCCGCGGGCTATCCCACCGTCGCGGCGTCCAAGGAACTGCTGGCCGCCACCCTCGACGCGGGCGCCGATCTGGTCGAGGTGGGACTGCCCTACTCCGATCCGGTGATGGACGGGCCGACGATCCAGGCGGCGGCCGAAGCCGCGCTGCGCAACGGGTTCCGGCTCAAGCACCTGTTCGAGGTGGTCGAGTCGGTGGCCGAGCGGGGTGGCCACGCCGTCGTGATGACGTACTGGAATCCGGTGTTCCACTACGGTGTCGACGCCTTCGCGCGGGACCTGGCCGCGGCGGGCGGGCTCGGCATGATCACCCCGGACCTGACGCCGGACGAGGCCGGCGACTGGCTCGCCGCGTCCGAGCAGCACGGCCTCGACCGCATCTTCCTCGTGGCTCCGTCGTCGTCGGAGGAGCGCATCGCCCTGACCGCGAAGGCCGCCACCGGATTCGTGTACGCCACGGCGGTGATGGGCGTGACCGGCGCCCGCGACCGGGTGGGTGAGGCCGCCGAGGATCTCGTCAAGCGCACGCGCCCGCACACCGACCTGCCGATCGGGGTCGGGCTGGGCGTGCGGTCGGGTGAGCAGGCCGCCGAGGTCGCCGCGTTCGCGGACGCGGTCATCGTCGGATCGGCCCTGGTGACCAAGGCGGGCGAGAGCGCCTCCGAGCTGGCGGCGCTGACCGCGGAGCTCGCCGAGGGCGTCCGCCGCCCGCGCCCCGCCTGACCCCGGGCGTGGAGCCGAACCTCCGCGGCCGGGGGCCGGTTGCTCACGCTACGGTGGCCCCGTGAGTACCGCGTCGGCAGTCTTCCTCGCCAACATTCCCAGCCCGGACCGGGGCGTGTGGCAGCTCGGACCGGTGTCGCTGCGGGCCTACGCGCTGTTCATCATCCTCGGCATCATCGTCGCCATCTGGTGGGGCGAGCGCCGGTGGGCGCAGCGGGGTGGCACCAAGGGGACGATCATCGACGTCGCGGTGTGGGCGGCGCCGTTCGGCCTCGTCGGCGGGCGGCTCTATCACGTCATCACCGACAACCAGCTGTACTTCGGCGAGGGCAAGGACCCGATCCGCGCGCTGTATGTGTGGGAGGGCGGCCTCGGCATCTGGGGCGCGATCGCGCTCGGTGCGGTCGGCGCGTGGATCGCCTGCCGCCGCAAGGGCATTCCCCTGCCGGCGGTCGCCGACGCCGTGGCGCCCGGCATCGTGGTCGCGCAGGCCATCGGCAGGCTCGGCAACTACTTCAACCAGGAGCTCTACGGCGGGCCGACCGATCTGCCGTGGGGTCTGGAGATCTACCGCCGCGTCGATCCCGGCAACCCGCTCGTGGACGACCCGCTCAACGGGGTCGCGGTCAACGACGTCCCGATCGAGGTCGTGCATCCCACGTTCCTGTACGAGCTGCTGTGGAACCTCGCGGTCGCGCTGCTCATCGTGTGGCTGGACCGCAAGTTCCGGCTCGGGCACGGTCGCGTATTCGCTCTCTACGTCGCCGGCTACACGGCGGGGCGGTTCTGGATCGAGCTCATGCGGACCGACCCGGCGAACGAGATCCTTGGGCTGCGGGTCAACGTCTGGATGTCGGTGCTGGTGTTCATCGGCGCGGTCGTCTACTTCGTCCTGGCGGGCAAGAAGGGTCCGAGGGAGGAGCCGGAGACGTTGCGCGGCAAGGACGACGACACGGAAACCGCGGACCAGCAGCGCGACGGCGACGCGGCGAGCAGCCCGGATCAGGACGGCACGAAGGGCTCGGGCGACCCGGACAAGGCCACGGCCACCGGGCAGGCGGAGTCCTCCGGCGGCGCGGAGGAGCGCAGGTCCGACTCGGGCGACTGAGCGTTTGGTGCCCTGGGTACCGCATTCGGTTTTCCTGTACGGCGGCGGCGTCCGGTCAGCTGAGCTGGGGTCGCCGCCACCGCAGCAGGTACCGCCAGTGGGCCAAACGGCGTACCTCGCTTCCGGGCAGCACGGCGGCGGCGGTCGACCGGACCTGCGCGGTCGTCAGGCTCGGGTCGAGGATCGGCATCCGGTCGTGGGTGTCCTCGGCGCGGTACCAGTCCCGGCCGGTGAGCCGGCGCAGCGCGGCGAAGCCGAGCCCGAGCGTCAGGTGACTGACGGCGCCCAGGAGTTCGACCGGGAGTTCGCGCGGCAGGTCCGTCCGCGGCAGCGCCACGGCCGCGAGCACGCCGCCTGGACGTACGGCCCGGGCGAGCCGCGTGAGCGCCGTCTCGAGCGGCAGGTGGTGCAGTGCCGTCATCGAGACCACCGCGTCGTACCCGGCGTCCGGGAGCGGGTATTCCAGCACGTCGGCGAGGACGCACCGCACGTTGGCGGGGGTTCGTTCCCGCGCGAACTCGATCATCTCGGGTGAGCAGTCGATGGCGTCGACGTGGGTCGCTCGCCGCGCCAGGCGCGCCGTCATCGAACCTGCGCCGCACCCCACGTCCAGCACCCGGCGCGCGCCCATCGGCACCGCCCGGAGCAGCAATCGCTGGTAGTAGGCGTTGTGATCCCAGCCGAACGGATCCATGGCCCCGATCCTGTCAGGCCCGGGCGGGGACCCCGGTGAGGTCGGCGCGAGGCGTCAGAGGTCGGGCAGGCCGAGGTCGAGGTTGGGCACCTGCTGGCCGCCGTCGACCTCCAGCACCTTTCCCGTCAGATAGCCGCCGGCGGGCGAGGCCAGGTAGACGACCGTGGTGGCGATCTCCTCGGGGTCGCCGATGCGTCGCAGTGGCGTGGCCGCCTCCACGCGCTCCCGAAGTTCCGGATCTCCGACCACGACGTCCAGCGCGGAGGTGGCGATCGATCCTGCCGAGACGGCGTTGACCCGGATGCTCGGCGCCAGGTCGGCCGCCGCGAGCCGGGTGTAGTGGGCGAGGGCGGCCTTGGCCGTGCCGTAGGCGAGGTAGCCGCGCCCCGCCACACGGCCGACGACCGAGGTGATGTTGACGATCGAGCCGCCGCCGTTCTCGAGCATCGCGGGTACCGCGGCGCGGGTGAGCGCGTGCGCGGTGGACACGTTGAAGCGCACCGCGTCCTCGAGGAAGCCGGTGGACGTGTCGAGCAGTGGGCGGGGAAGTGCGCCGCCCACGTTGTTGACGACGATGTCGAGCCGGCCGAACCGCGTGACGGCAGCGTCCGCGAGCGCGCCCGCGGCGGCCGGGTCGGCGAGGTCGGCGGCCACGGCGTGGGCCTTGCGGCCGGTGCCGGCGATGCGCTCGGCGACCTCGTCGAGCTGGGAGCGGGTGCGGGCGGCGAGCACGACATCGGCGCCCGCCTCGGCGAGCGCGAGTGCGGTGGCGGCGCCGATGCCCCGGCCGGCGCCGGTCACCACGGCGACGCGGTCGGGCACGCGGAAGCGGTCGAGGATCACGGCCGGAACTGTAACACGTTCTAGTTCAGGGCCGGATCCGCCGGACGGGCGCCACGACGGGGTGGCCTTCGGCGGTGGTGAGCACCTCGACGTCGGCCGAGTAGTGCTCGCGGAGGCGTTCGGTGGTCAGCACCTCCGCCGGTTTGCCCGACGACACGAGACGGCCCCGATCGAGCAGCACCAGTTCGTCGGCGTACTGCGCCGCGAACGTGAGGTCGTGCAGGGTCGTCACCACGGTCGTGCCGTCCTCGCGGCGCAGCTGGTCGAGCCGCTCCAGCAGGGTCTGCGCGTGCCCGACGTCGAGGCCGGTGGTCGGTTCGTCGAGCAGCAGCAGTGTCGTCCGCTGGGCGAGCACTCGGGCGAGCACGGCACGCTGTAGCTCGCCACCGGAGAGCGTGCCGAGCTTGCGCGCCGCCAGGGCGTCCAGGTCGAGGCGGTCCAGTGTCTCGTCCACGATGGACAGATCGGAGCGGCT
Organism: Prauserella oleivorans; assembly: GCF_042685745.1. NCBI lineage: Bacteria > Bacillati > Actinomycetota > Actinomycetes > Pseudonocardiales > Pseudonocardiaceae > Prauserella > Prauserella oleivorans. Next base: position 2,642,364 of record NZ_JBHUNT010000001.1, read on the forward strand.
TTCCCGCGCCAGCAAACCGAGGTAGGGCGTCCGTCCAAGCAGGACGTAATCGGTGACCGTGAGCCGCTCGGGTAGCACGGGGTTCTGCGGTGCATACCCGATGAGCCGGGCTCTGTCCTTGCGCGACAGCGAGTCCGCAGGAGTTCCATCCAACGTCACGCTGCCCTGCCACGGAACGAGTCCGGCGATGGCCTTGAGCAGTGTCGACTTCCCGGCTCCGTTGGGGCCGACGATCGCGAGCCAGCGTCCGGTGCCGACACTCACCGACACGTCCCGCACCACCGGTTCGGCGTCGTATCCGGCGCTCACGCCGTGCAGCGACAGCTCCGTCATGCCACCCGCCTCCCGCTGGTACGCAGCACTACCGCGAAGAACGGCGCACCCGCGAACGCCGTCACCACGCCGAGCGGTAGCTCTCCCGGCATGATCGTGCGTGCCACGAAGTCGGCGAGGATCAGGAACACGGCCCCGCCGATGAGCGACAGCGGCACGATGACCCGGTAGCTGGCCCCGGCGAGCAGCCGGACGAGGTGCGGCACGACGATGCCGACGAAGCCGATCAACCCGCTCACCGCCACCGCCGCCGCCGTCGCCAGCGACGCGGCCGCGAGCAGCACCAGCCGCACCCGGCCGGGATGCAGACCGAGCGAGGCGGCCTCGGCGTCGCCGAGCGTCAGGACGTCGAGCAGCCGCGAGGCCGCCGTCAGCACCACGGCTGCCAGTGCGATGTAGGGCAGGGCGAGCCAGACGTCGGTCCAGCCGGTGACGTTCAGCCCGCCGAGCGTCCACGTGTAGACCTGCTTGATCGTGTCGGTGTTGAGCTGCTGCACGAACGTCTGGATCGCGGTGAGGAAGGCCGTCACCGCGACGCCGGCGAGCAGCAGCGTCGCCGTGCCCGAGCCGCCCGCGGACCGGCCGAGCAGCCAGCTCAGCCCCACCCCCGCGAGCGCGCCCGCGAACGCGGCGAGCGGCAACGGTCCCACGAGCCAGGTCGTGACCGCGGGGGCGAACACGACGACGATCGTCGCGGCCATGCCCGCCCCGGCGGCGGCGCCGAGCAGGTAGGGGTCGGCGAGCGGGTTGCGGAACACACCCTGGAACGCCGCACCCGCACCGGCCAGCGCCGCGCCGACGAGCCCGGCGAGCAGGACGCGCGGCATGCGGAGTTCCCACACGATGGCCGCTTCGCGCTCGGACAGCGGCGATGTGCCGCCGGTGAGCTGCGCGCCGATCTCGGCGAGCACGCGCGACCAGCCAAGCTCACCCGATCCGGCCACCAGGGCGAAGACGAGCGTGGCCGCGAGGGCGGCCAGCGCCAGCACGAGGGCCAGGGGGTGCAGCCGCGTCGTCGACGGCCGGGAGCGGGCCCGCAGCATGGACCGTCACCTGCCGCTCACGGCGTCGGCCACCGTGCGCGCGAACTCCACCAGCCGAGGGCTCCAGCGCGACACGACGTCGTCGTCAAGCGCGAACACGCGGTTCTTCCGCACGGCGGTGAGGGTGTCCCAGCCGGGTCGAGCGGCGACGGTGTCCGGGTTCTGCCCGCAGCACTTGCTGTCGGCCAGGAAGATGAAGTCCGGGTCCGACCGCAGAATGTGCTCGGCCGAGAGCTGCGGGTAGCCGCCCATGGCCTTCGGGTTGCCCTGGTCGGCGATGTTGGCCAGCCCGAACCGTCCGTAGACCTCGCCGAGGAACGTCGCCGACGTGACGCTGTAGAACGTCCCGTCGAGCTCGTGGTAGTAGGTGAGCCGGCCCTCCGGGACACGCGCGCCGGCGACGAGCTTGTCGATGTCCGAGGAGACCCGGCGGGCGAGATCCTTGCCCTCCCGCGCGTGCCCGGTCGCCTGCCCGACCAGTTCGAACTGCCGGTAGGCGGCGTCGAGCGTGGTGGGCGCGGGAAGCACGAGCGTGGTGATCCCGGTCCGGCGGAGGGCGTCGGCGAGCTTGCCCTCGGTGTCCGACTCGACGATGACCAGGTCGGGATTGTGCGCGGCGATGGCCTCCGGATCCGGGTCGAGGCCGCTGAGCGCGGTCTTCGGCGCGTGGGCGGGGAAGTTCGACAGCTCGTCGACGGCCGCCACCTGCTTGCCCGCGCCGACGGCGTAGAGCGTTTCGGTGACCGAGGGGACGAGCGAGACGATGCGTTCGGGGCGCTGCTCGATGGTGACGGCGGGGGCGCCCTCGGGGCGCACCTCGACGGGGAAACCCGCCGCGGCTTCCTGCTGGCCGGACGACGCGGGCTTGCGGTCGGCGCAGCCGGTGAGGAGCAGAACACCGAGCAGGGGGAGTAGGGCGAGCAGCCGCCGGTGGCGGGACACGCGGACCATGGGGACCTCGACTGTTCGGCCGGCGCTGGGCCGCGGCCCGGCCGGTGGCCGAGGACGCCGCACCCCTGCGCCGGAGGCGGAATGGCGTCGGCGCGAGGGCAGGCGACCTGACTCGGCCCGCTCGCCCGGACCTGCCGATCACGGTCGTCGCGGGGCCATCACAGTTGCGGCACAGCGCCGGATTCCCACCGGACTTCGCTACCGCTCGCGTCGAGAGGAAACTACCAGCTCCGAACTGGGTAAACTGGAGTAACCCGGTGCGGGCTTGAACGTCGGGTAGACTGGCCCGAGAGCGACCGCTCACGAGCCCATCAAGAACACCATCGTTCCGAACCGCCGGATTGTTACAGTTCGGATGAAATTCGCACCATGACTCTGGTGCTTCCAGGTTTCCCTGATGTTAAGGTCGCGCTAATAGGCGGGCCATCGTCGTCCCGTGCCCAGCACTGAACCGAGCACGACGACGACGCAGGAGGTCCCTTTGATCTTCTCCGCGATTCCGTCTCGGCAGGGCCTGTACGACCCTGCGACGGAACAGGATTCCTGCGGTGTGGCCATGGTTGCCCACGTCCGTGGTATTCGCACCCACAGCATCGTCACCGACGGTCTGAACGCGCTCACGAATCTGGACCACCGCGGCGCCGCGGGGGCCGAGCCGACCAGCGGCGACGGCGCCGGAATCCTGGTGCAGCTCCCCGACGAGCTGCTGCGGGACGAGGTGGACTTCGAGCTGCCCCGGCCGGACGCCTTCGGGCAGCACCACTACGCGGCGGGCATCGCGTTCCTGCCCGCGGAGGCCGAGCAGCGCCGCAAGGCGGTCGAGATCATCGAGCGCATCGCGAGCGAGGAGAGCCTCAGGGTGCTCGGCTGGCGCGAGATGCCCACTGACGCCGACGCCGCCGACATCGGGCCGACGGCCCGCTCGGTGATGCCGCACTTCGCCATGCTCTACGTCGCGGGCGAGCCGGACGCCGACGGCCGCACGCCGGGCGGCATCGAGCTCGACCGGCTGGCGTTCTGTCTGCGCAAGCGTGCCGAGCACGAGAGCGAGTCGGCCGGTTGCGGCGTGTACTTCCCGTCGCTGTCGGCGCGCACGCTCGTCTACAAGGGCATGCTCACACCCGAGCAGCTGCCCCTGTTCTTCCCGGACCTGCGCGACGAGCGGCTGGTGAGCGCGATCGCGCTGGTGCACAGCCGCTTCTCCACGAACACCTTCCCGTCGTGGCCGCTGGCGCACCCGTTCCGGTTCGTCGCGCACAACGGCGAGATCAACACCATCCGCGGCAACCGCAACCGGATGAGGGCGCGCGAGGCGCTGCTGGACTCGGACCTGATCCCGGGCGACCTCACGCGGCTGTACCCGATCTGCTCGCCGGACGCCTCGGACTCCGCGTCCTTCGACGAGGTGCTCGAGCTGCTGCACCTCGGCGGCCGCAGCCTCCCGCACGCGGTGCTGATGATGATCCCGGAGGCGTGGGAGAACCACGCCACCATGGACGAGCAGCGCCGCGCCTTCTACCAGTTCCACGCGAACCTGATGGAGCCGTGGGACGGCCCCGCCTGCGTCACGTTCACCGACGGCACCCTCGTGGGCGCCGTGCTCGACCGCAACGGCCTGCGCCCCGCGCGCTGGTGGCGCACTGCCGACGACCGCGTCGTCCTCGCCAGCGAGGCCGGGGTCCTCGACGTGCCGCCGGAGGAGGTGATCGCCAAGGGCAGGCTGAAGCCGGGCCGCATGTTCCTCGTGGACACCGAGGCGGGCCGGATCGTCAACGACGACGAGATCAAGGAAACCCTGGCGAACGAGGCCCCGTACGACGAGTGGCTGCACGCCGGCCTGCTGTCGCTGTCGGAACTGCCCGACCGCGACCACATCACGCAGACGCACCAGTCCGTGCTGCGGCGCCAGCTTTCCTTCGGCTACACCGAGGAGGAGCTCAAGATCCTGCTCGGTCCGATGGCCGCCAAGGGTGCGGAGCCGGTCGGCTCGATGGGCACCGACACCCCGCCCGCCGTGCTGTCGAAGCGGCCGCGGCTGCTCTACGACTACTTCAAGCAGGGCTTCGCGCAGGTCACCAACCCGCCGTTGGACGCGATCCGCGAGGAGCTGGTCACCTCGATGAGCCGGATCATGGGGCCGGAGCAGAACCTGCTCGCGCCCGGACCGGCGTCGTGCAGGCACATCCAGCTGCAGTACCCCGTGGTCGACAACGACGAGCTGGCGAAGCTCATCCACATCAACGACGACGGCGACTTGCCGGGCTTCGCGTGCGCCGTGCTGTCCGGCCTGTTCGAAGTGGACGGTGGAGGCGCCGCGCTGGCCGAGGCGATCGAACGCGTCCGCCGCGAGGCGTCGGAGGCCATCGCCGCGGGGGCGCGCACGCTGGTGCTCTCGGACCGCGACTCCGACCACCGCATGGCGCCGATTCCGTCGCTGCTGCTGGTCTCGGCCGTGCATCACCACCTCGTGCGGACCAAGGAGCGGCTCAAGGTCGCGCTGGTCGTCGAGACCGGTGACGCCCGCGAGGTGCACCACATCGCACTGCTGCTCGGGTACGGCGCCGCCGCGGTGAACCCGTACCTGGCGTTCGAGACGATCGAGGACATGATCGCCCAGGGCGCGATCAGCGGCATCGAGCCGGGCAAGGCCGTTCGCAACTACGTGAACGCGCTCGTCAAGGGCGTCCTGAAGATCATGTCCAAGATGGGCATCTCGACCGTCGGCGCCTACACGGCGGCGCAGGTGTTCGAGTCGTTCGGCCTGTCGCAGGAGGTGCTCGACGAGTACTTCACCGGCACGGTCTCCAAGCTCGGCGGCGTCGGCCTCGACGTGCTCGCCGAGGAGGTCGCCGCCCGGCACCGGCGCGCCTACCCGGAGAATCCGACCGAGCGCGCGCACCGCGGCCTGGAGACCGGCGGCGAGTACGCCTACCGCCGCGAGGGCGAGCTGCACCTGTTCACCCCGGAGACGGTGTTCCTGCTCCAGCACGCGAGCAAGACCCGGCGCGAGGAGGCCTACCGCGCCTACACCGAGGAGGTGAACCGCCTCAACCGGGAGGGTGGCGCGCTGCGTGGCATGTTCCGCTTCCGCAAGGAGAAGCGCGAGCCGGTGCCCATCGACGAGGTGGAGTCCATCGAGTCGATCTGCAAGCGCTTCAACACCGGCGCCATGTCCTACGGCTCGATCTCGGCCGAGACGCACGAGACGCTCGCCATCGCCATGAACCGCATCGGCGGCCGGTCCAACACCGGCGAGGGTGGCGAGGATCCCGAGCGGCTCTACGACCCGGAACGGCGCAGCCGGATCAAGCAGGTCGCGAGTGGACGGTTCGGCGTGACGAGCGAGTACCTCGTCAACGCCGACGACATCCAGATCAAGATGGCGCAGGGCGCCAAGCCCGGCGAGGGCGGACAGCTGCCGCCGAACAAGGTCTACCCGTGGATCGCCAAGACCCGGCACTCCACGCCCGGGGTGGGCCTGATCTCGCCGCCGCCGCACCACGACATCTACTCGATCGAGGACCTGGCGCAGCTGATCCACGACCTGAAGAACGCCAACGAGCGGGCGCGCGTCCACGTCAAGCTCGTCAGCTCCCTCGGCGTCGGCACGGTCGCGGCGGGTGTGTCCAAGGCGCACGCCGACGTCGTGCTCATCTCCGGGCACGACGGCGGTACCGGTGCCTCGCCGCTGAACTCGCTGAAGCACGCGGGCACGCCGTGGGAGATCGGGCTGGCCGAGACGCAGCAGACGTTGCTGCTCAACGGTTTGCGCGACCGCATCACGGTGCAGGTGGACGGTGCGATGAAGACCGGCCGGGACGTGCTGGTCGCCGCGCTGCTCGGTGCCGAGGAGTACGGCTTCGCCACCGCGCCGCTCGTCGTGGCCGGCTGCATCATGATGCGCGTCTGTCACCTCGACACCTGTCCGGTGGGCGTCGCGACGCAGAATCCCGAGCTGCGCAAGCGCTACACCGGCCAGGCCGAGCACGTGGTGAACTACTTCCGGTTCGTGGCGCAGGAAGTGCGTGAGTTGCTGGCCGAGCTCGGTTTCCGGACTCTCGACGAGGCCATCGGCCGGGTGGACGTGCTCGACGTCGACGAGGCCGTGGAGCACTGGAAGGCGGAAGGGCTCGACCTGGCGCCGATCTTCGAGATGCCCACCGACACCCCGTACGGCGGGGCGCGGCGCAAGATCCGCGAGCAGGACCACGGGCTGGAGCACGCCCTGGACCGCACGCTCATCCAGCTCGCCGAGGCGGCGCTGGAGGACGCGCACCCGGTGCGGCTCGAACTGCCCGTGCGCAACGTCAACCGCACGGTCGGCACGCTGCTGGGTTCGGAGATCACGCGGCGCTACGGCAGCGCGGGCCTGCCCGACGACACCATCCGGATCCTGCTGACGGGTTCGGCGGGCCAGTCGCTCGGTGCCTTCCTGCCGCCGGGCGTGACGATCGACATGGTCGGCGACGCCAACGACTACGTCGGCAAGGGACTGTCCGGTGGGCGGATCATCGTGCGCCCGCATCCGGACTCGCCGTTCGCGGCGGAGGGCCAGGTCATCGCGGGCAACACGATCGCTTACGGGGCGACCAGCGGTGAGCTGTTCATCCGCGGCCAGGTCGGCGAAAGGTTCGGGGTGCGCAACTCGGGCGCCCTGATCGTCGCGGAAGGTGTGGGCGACCACGCCTTCGAGTACATGACCGGCGGTCGCGCCGTGGTGCTCGGCCGGACCGGGCGCAACCTCGCGGCCGGAATGTCCGGCGGCGTGGCGTACGTGCTCGATCTGGACCAGGCCCAGGTCAATCCGGGCATGGTGGAGCTGGAGCGTCCGACCGCCGACGAGCTGGCCTGGCTCAAGGACATCGTCGTCCGCCATCACGAGCTGACGCGGTCGGCGGTGGCCGCGTCCCTGCTCGGTGACTGGCCGCGCCGGTCGGCGGCGTTCACCAAGGTGATGCCGCGTGACTACAAGCGCGTTCTGGAGGCGACCAAGGCCGCGCGGGCGGCGGGTCGCGATGTGGACGAGGCGATCATGGAGGCGGCTCGTGGCTGACGATCGCGGAGCATGCGGAGCTTGGGCCATGGCTGCCGACCGGGTGCGGGTGCCCCGCAGGGAACAGGAGGCGGCTCGTGGCTGACCCGACGGGTTTCATGAAGTACGAGCGCTCCGAGCCGCCCAAGCGGCCCAAGTCCGAGCGTGTACACGACTGGCACGAGGTCTACGCCGATCAGGGCCAGGAGCAGCGCAACGAGGCGGTGCGCACGCAGGCGACGCGTTGCATGGACTGCGGTATCCCGTTCTGCCACTCGGGCAGCGCGGGCTGCCCGCTGGGCAACCTGATCCCGGAGTGGAACGACCTCGTCCGCCGCGGTGACTGGGAAGAGGCGAGCGAGCGGCTGCACGCGACCAACAACTTCCCGGAGTTCACCGGCAAGTTGTGCCCCGCGCCGTGTGAGGCCGGGTGCACGTTGTCGATCTCGCCACTGTCCGGCGGCCCGGTGACCATCAAGCGCATCGAGGAGACGATCTCGGCGCAGGCGTGGGAGTCGGGCTACGTGCAGCCGGCGATGGCGGCGGAGTCCACGGGCAGGCAGGTTGCCGTGGTCGGTTCGGGTCCGGCGGGGCTCGCCGCCGCCCAGCAGCTGACGCGCGCCGGCCACGACGTGACCGTCTTCGAGCGGGACGACCGGCTCGGCGGCCTGCTGCGGTACGGCATCCCCGAGTTCAAGATGGAGAAGAAGGTCCTCGACCGCAGGCTCGCGCAGCTGCGCAAGGAGGGCACGAAGTTCGTCACCGGCTGCGAGGTCGGTGTCGACATTACTGTCGAGGAACTTCGGGAGCGCTACGACGCCGTGGTGCTCGCGGTGGGCGCCTTGCGTGGCCGCGACGACCGGACGACTCCGGGCCGTGACCTCGGCGGGATCCACCTGGCCATGGAGCACCTCGTGCCCGCCAACCGGCAGTGCGAGGGCGACGGCCCGCCGGAGGTCGATGCCAAGGGCAAGCACGTCGTCATCATCGGCGGCGGCGACACCGGCGCGGACTGCTACGGCACCGCGATCCGGCAGGGTGCTGTGTCGGTGACGCAGCTCGACCAGTACCCCCAGCCGCCGACCACGCGTGACGACGAGCGCTCGCCGTGGCCGACGTGGCCGTACATCCTGCGTACCTACCCGGTGCACGAGGAGTTCGGTGAGCGGAAGTTCGCGGTGGCGGTGAAGCGGTTCCTCGGTGACGAGGACGGCAACGTGCGCGCGATCGAACTGCACACGGTGCGGGTGGAGAAGGATCCGGAGACGGGCCGTCGTGAGGTTGTGCCGACCAGCGATCACGTCGAGGAGCTTCCCGCCGACCTCGTGCTGTACGCGATCGGTTTCGAGGGCGTCGAGCACATGCGGCTGATCGACGACCTCGGTCTGAGGTTGAGCAAGCGCGGCACGATCTCGTGCGGCCCGGACTGGCAGACCGAGGCCCCCGGCGTGTTCGTCTGCGGTGACGCCCACCGTGGCGCGTCGCTGGTGGTGTGGGCGATCGCGGAGGGCCGCTCGGTGGCGGCCGCCGTCGACGCCTACCTCACCGGTGCCTCTGACCTGCCGAGTCCGGTGCACCCGACGGCGCTGCCGCTCGCGGTCGTCTGATGACTCAGGGCGGGCGGTGAGGGAGTCTGTCCCTTGCCGCCCGCCCTGCCACGACCTCGGTCACTGTCCACTCCGGAACACCGCTTGCACCACGTGTTCGTACGCCTGCTTGTACGGTGCGAGCGCGGCTTTTCTGGCGCGGTGCCGGCGAGTGAGGCCAATGCTGCCGACGACTGTGGCAAGCGCGAGCAGTGACCAGAGTCCAATGAGGACGATCGCGGTCGTTCCGCCGTCGGCGAGTTGTCGCCCGGTCAGGGATGCGACCGCGAGCAGGAGGAGCCCGGGCAGCGTGGCCAACGCGGCCCAGCGGTTGCAACTCTTGCTGTCCGCACGGTACCTCGATGCCGCGTCGTTGAATGCCTTCTGGGACAAGGCATTCACGCCGAATCGGCGTTCCGCCTCTGCGGCCGCTTCGTGCGCGGCGGAGTAGCGGCGCAGCTCCTCCAGGCCTGGTCCCTTGAGGAAGTAGTAGTCGTTGCGGGGTACCGTCGCGCTGCCCTGGCGGGAGAGGACGAACTGAGTCTTGCCGAGATCGCGCTCCGGGCCTCGGTACGTCCACCCGTGCGCCTCGGCGAGCCGGCGAAGCTCCTTCCATGTGGACGGGTGGAAGTCGCTGATGTCGATCCGTGCGGTGCCACTGATGTCGGGGGTGAGCTCGGCGAGCCGGGCGAGGAACCGGGATTGATCGGGCGTGGTCACGATGTCACTCCTGGCCGGGGAGTCGTCGTTGGAAGGTCAGGTGATGGCCGTCCCTGCCGGTGTAGCGGTAGCCTGCCGACTCCGCCAATTCCCGTGCGTCCTCGGGCGTGATGCCGGACAACAAGCCTCTGTGGACATACGTCGCGCCGGTTACGGTCTCGTTGTGCCGGATCTTCGCCAGAACTCGGCGCTTCCGTACCTCCAGCGGGGTGCGCTTCCGTATGATGGCGTCGTAGACGAGAGCGGCCATTGCCGCGGCACTTACTGTCGCACCCAGTCCGGCCACGATCCACAAGGCTAGTGTCATGTCACCCATTAAGCCGGCGATCATACTGGTAGGCGAGTTCGATCATTCCGAAGTCTGTCCATGTTGTCACTACTGGAATTTCGACAGTCGGCGCTGGAAGTTCAGGCGGCGATCGTTGCGCCCGGAGTAGCCGGTCCACTCGTAGCCGATTTCGCGGGCTAGTTCGCGGACCTTGTCGTCGTCGACGCCGATGAGGTGGCCCGAGAGAATCGACGTCGCGCCGCTGGACGTTTCGGATTCGCGCAATTTCTGCCTCACCTGCTCATATCGCTGTTCCATTTGTGTTCGCAGCTGCCCGATGACGCCGATCCCCGCTACCACCAGGACCGCGACGACGAGGAGCGCGACCAAGCCGCCGACAATGTAAAGTGCGATGTCCACGTCACCCGTCCAGTACGTTGCTGATGGATGAGCCGCCGGTGTCGGCCCAGCGTATCGATGTGCAGATTTCGGCCATGATTCTCACGTATTCGTCCCAATCCCGCAGGCATTCCGTGCTGATGGTGAAGAATGCCAACTGTCCTCGGTCCACGAGCGGAAAGATCAACTGCAGTTGCCGGACGTGATGAGTGACGCCGGTGTGTCGGCCCAGTAGATCGGTGAGGGTCTGGAAGCGGTTGTCCTCCATGACGGCGAGGCAGCGTCCGATCGGCAGGTCGACAAGCTGGGTGTGGGCTCGTGGTCGTTCGGAACGGAGAGCGTCCGTGATCGTTTCGAGTGGCCTGCCTCCGCGGGCGGCCGAGTCGTGAACCATCACCGTGAACTGCGCGGTCGTCGCTGTTGTCGGATTCCGGTCCGATCGACCGAGGAAGGTCGCCGCGTAGATCACGCCCTCGGTGAGCATGCGCTCAACCGCGTACTGATTCGCGAGAAGCAGGTGGAGCCGTTCGGCCTCCGACACGTTTGGCGCGGCGCTTGCGAGCTGATTATGCAGCCGTTTCATCCGGGTTTCGAAATCGGCAGAGAGGTCGATCGGGGTGAACTTGGCAGGAAGACCGAACCTGAGTGGAAACGTCATCGCGGTGGCCACTGGCCACACTCGAATCAGTTCACGGCCCTGGCGAAGTCCGCCAGCGAACGACCGAGGTTGCCGATACCGGACCTGGCGTCACTCCATTGGCCGACGCTGCCACCGGCGGCGGCTGCGCCGGCGAAGTATCCGGTGCCGTCCTTGATCGCCTTGCTCGTCTCGTTGCCGACGACGAGGTCGCCCAGAACGGGGGCCTGCACGCCGAGGTTGACGGTGTTCTGTGTTGCCACGGCGATTGTCTCGGCATTTCCGCCGATCATCTCGGCTGTCTTCCTTCCGACCCAATCGAACATCTTGGCGGGCTCGGCCACCTTGCCGACTTCGTCGAGAAATACGCGCCCGCCGGCAGCGGCGGCCGAGCCGATGCCTTCCACCGACTGCAGTGAGGCAGTTGCCATCGATCCTCCCTTGGCCACCGCTCCGACGCCGGGGAGCACGCCAAGCACATCCGTGCCCAGACCGACCCGCGCGGTCGGATCGTCCCACTTGCCTTCCTTGACCATCTCGCCACCATGCGCCAGCAAGGCGACTCCGCCGGCCGCGATCGCTATAGGTCCGGTGAAGGGCGCCAGTCCGGGAATGAACGACAGCGCGCCGGCGACCGCCGAAATCATCCCCGCCACGTCGCCGATCTTGCCGAGGTTGTTCATCACCCAGTCGCCGGCATCGGCGAAGGCGTCACCGATGGATTCGAGAAGGCCCTTGTCCGGGGCCAGTTCCGCGGCGCGGTTCAGCGCATCGGCGCAGGCGCGGGCGTCGTCCTCCCACGTCTCCTTCAGTTGCTCGGCCTGCCTGCGGATCTCGTCGACCCGCGCCCACGCCTCACCGGCCGCCCGGTTGGCCTGTGCGGCGGCGGCTTTCTGCTGCACCTCCCGCTGCGCGGCACTCACCGACGCAGGGCTGCCGTCGTGCATGACCGGTGTGTTGGCGGAGGCGTTGGCGTGTTGGGCGGCCGCATCGGCCTGCTCGGCCGCGTCGATGGCTTGGCGGGCTTGCTCCTCCAGTTCGCGGGCGCGCTTCTGGTGTGCCTCGAGCCGGTCGCCCCAGGTGTTCAGCGCCTTGCCCGCGTCACGCAGGGACGTGTGTGCGCTGTCGACGTAGCCGGGCAGCTCACCGAGCCGTTCGGCGAACGCTCTGGACGCCTCACCAGTCCAGACGTCCTTCTTGCTCTCGATGGACCTGAGGACCTCGTGCGCCTCGCGGGCGTACGTGGCGGTGTCGGACATCTGTTTCGCCAGGTTGCGGACGGTGCCGACGTTGCCGCGTGCCGGATCGAAGCCGAGAGCCGGGTAGTTCGCAGCACTCACGACTTGGCGACTCCCGCCGCCTCGAGGTCACCCGCCATCTTCGCCAGGCTGTCCTGGAGGGCAGCCTCGGCCTCGGCGTAGGCGGTCTTCGCCTTGTCGAGCCCTTCCCGGATCTCGCTCACGGCGTCGCGCAGCTTCTCCAAGCCCTCCTCCCAGTCCGACCGGAAGTCCGCGCACGCCTCGTCGAGCGTTTCGGGCCCGATCGAATCGGGTCCGGCGTCCTCGAGACGTTTCGTCGCGTTCTCGATGTTCTCGACCGTGCGATCGAGGTTCTTCCCCAGCGCGTCCAGTCCACCGATGTCCACGGTGAAATCCGGCAACAGTCCCTCCCTGACGTAGAGCGACGGACACCTTACGGATCACGGCCGCCGTCGCCAGTACGGGTTGTACACCGATTGGGCCGACTGGCGGTACACGCGCGGCTCCGGACGGTGCAACCTCGGCACGGTCGGGGTCCGGCGGAAGGAGTCGCGATGAGGCGAGGAATGTTCCGCATGACGGTGATGCTGGCGGCGAGCGTGGCCGCGGCCTCGGTCGTGACGCCCGCGGTGGCCGAGCCCGCGGACGTCGTGGTGCACGTCGCGGATGGTGGCGAGCGCCCGACGGACCACTGGACGCCGGACCGGATGCGTGCCGCGACGCCCTTGGACGACCTCCTCGCCGTGCCCGGCAACCCCGACGGCGAGGCCACCCGCGGCATGCCCGAGGTGATCCCGCCGGTGCGTGGCCGGACCGGCAAGTCGACAGGAGAGCCGTGGACCGGCGGCGGCGAGGTGACCACGACCGCCGGGCGGGTGTTCTTCACTTTCGCCGGGTCGCCGGCCTCGTGCAGCGGCAACGCGGTGACCAGCGAGAACCGCAGCGTCGTCATCACAGCGGGGCACTGCGTGAAGTACGAGGGCAGCTGGCACACCGACTGGATCTTCGTGCCCGGCTACCACGACGGCCGGGCGCCCTACGGAGAGTGGCCCGCGACCCGGACCCTCACGACGCGGGAGTGGGACGAGCGGGAGGACCTCGACTTCGACGTCGGCGCCGCGGTGGTGGAGCCGGTGCAGGGCCGCGCGCTCACCGACGTCGTCGGCGGGCAGGGCATCGCGTTCAACGGTGAGCGCAACGAGCACATGTACGCCTTCGGCTACCCGGCGGCGGCGCCCTACGACGGCAGCGAGCTTGTCTACTGCAGCGGTCCGACGTTCACCGACGTGCTCGAGACGCGCGACCACGGCATGCGGTGCGACATGACCGGCGGCTCCAGCGGCGGCCCGTGGTTCCGGAACTTCGACGAGCGCGCCGGGCTCGGGGTGCAGGCGTCGGTGAACAGCTTCGGCTACACGTTCCTGCCCGGCCACATGTTCGGCCCGTACTTCGGCACCGAGGTCCAGCAACTCCACGAGCACGCGGAGAACACCGTCCCGGAGTCTCCTGTGGACGTCGGCGCACGAGGGTGACGCCGCGGCGGCGTGGCTCCCGGCCGGGCTCGCCCCGCGGGGGACCGGGCTTGCCGGCCGGCCCGGCGAGATGCACCTCACGTCGGACCCGTCCAGGCGCCGCTGAGGCGACGGCCGACCTGCCGACCGCGTGGGCGGGCAAGCTCGGGCCGTGACCGGGGCAACTGCACGCGTTCGTATGCTGGGGTTGTGAACTGGACTGTTGACGTCCCCATCGACGCCCTGCCCTCGCTGCCTCCGCTGCCCGCCGAGCTGCGCGAACGGCTCGACGACGCGCTCTCGCGGCCTGCCGCCCAGCAGCCGGAGTGGCCGGACACCGACACCGTCGCCCGGGTGCGCACCGTGCTGGAGAGCGTTCCGCCCATCACCGTGCCCGCCGAGATCGACCGGCTGCGGCAGCGGCTGGCGATGGTCGCCCGGGGCGAGGCGTTCCTGCTCCAGGGCGGCGACTGCGCGGAGACGTTCGAGTCCAACACCGAGCCGCACATCCGCGCCAACCTGCGCACGTTGCTGCAGATGGCCGTCGTGCTCACCTACGGCGCCAGCCTTCCCGTGGTGAAGGTGGGCCGCATCGCCGGGCAGTACGCCAAACCGCGGTCCAACTCCACCGACGCGCTGGGCCTGCCGGTGTACCGGGGCGACATCGTCAATTCCCTGGCGGCCGAGCCGGAGCTGCGGGTGCCCGACCCGGGCCGTATGATCCGCGCCTACGCCAACTCGGGCGCCGCGATGAACCTCATGCGCGCCCTCACCGGCGCCGGCATGGCCGATCTCGCGCAGGTGCACGACTGGAACAAGGACTTCGTGCGCACCTCGCCGGCCGGCGAGCGGTACGAGGCCCTCGCGTCGGAGATCGACCGGGGCCTGCGGTTCATGTCGGCGTGCGGCGTCAACGACAGTTCGCTGCACTCCACCGAGATCTTCGCCAGCCACGAGGCGCTGCTGCTCGACTACGAGCGCGCCATGCTCCGCCTCGACCACCCGGGGTCGCCCGACGCGCGGCTGTACAACCTGTCATCGCACTTCCTCTGGATCGGCGAGCGCACCCGCCAGTTGGACGGCGCGCACATCGCGTTCGCCGAGCTGCTCGCCAACCCGATCGGCCTCAAGATCGGCCCGACGACCACGCCCGAGCAGGCCGTGGAGTACGTCGAGCGGCTCGACCCGCGCAACGAGCCCGGCAGGCTCACTCTGATCTCTCGCATGGGCAACGGCAAGGTCCGCGAGGTCCTGCCCGCCATCGTCGAGAAGGTCGAGAGCTCGGGTCACAAGGTCATCTGGCAGTGCGACCCGATGCACGGCAACACGCACGAGTCGTCCAACGGCTACAAGACGCGGCACTTCGACCGGATCGTCGACGAGGTGCAGGGCTTCTTCGAAGTCCACCACCGGCTGGGCAGCTATCCCGGCGGCATCCACGTCGAGCTGACCGGCGAGGATGTCACCGAATGCCTCGGCGGTGCCCAGGACATCTCCGACCTGGACCTGTCCGGGCGGTACGAGACGGCGTGCGACCCCCGGCTCAACACGCAGCAGTCGCTGGAGCTGGCCTTCCTCGTCGCCGAGATGCTGCGCTCGTAACCGCACCCGGTCTGGGATTTGCTTCGGCGCCGGCGCCGCCGTTTCTGAGACTGGCCTAGCCGCACGCCTGGTACAGGGTGGCCATCGACTTGGTCACGGCGTCGGCCAGCGAGCCGACGTCGGGCACGGCGCGGCCGTTGGCCTGCAGCCCGACGTGCACGCCGTCGCGGTAGGACGACACGGCGATGCCCACCGACTGGTGCGGCGCCAGCGGCACGAACGGATACACCTCGCGCAGCCGTGCGCCGTCCAGCGACAACGGGATCCCGGGCAACGGCACGTTGGTGACGACGGTGTCGAACAGCAGCGGTGCCGCATGTCCTGCGACCTTCGTCGCGAGCCGGTGCACGCCGGACGGCAACCGGTTGGCGAGCAGTGGCAGCGCGCCGGCGCCGCGGGACGGTCCTGCCTGCTTGTTGCGCTCCATGGCCCGGCGGACGATCCGCAGCCGTTCGAGCGGATCGTCGACCTCCACCGGCAGGTTGCACAGGTAGCCGGACAGCGCGTTGCCGTCCGCCTTCCCGGAGTCGCGTCCACGCAGGCTCACCGGGACGAGCGCACGGAGCGACCGCGCGTCGGCCCGCTGCCCGCGGTTGATCATCCACTCGCGCAGCGCACCCGCCAGCACGGCGAGCACGACGTCGTTCGTGGTGCCGCCCTGAGCCGTGCGGACCGCCCGGATGTCGGCCACGTCGAGCCGGACGAGCCCGAGCTTGCGGCTGGTCGAATTGAGGGTCGCGGTGGGAGAGAGCGGATACGGGCGGGCGGAGCGCACGATCGCGCTCGCGATGCCGGCCGACTGGGCGGCCTGCCCGATCACCGCGCCCGCGCTGTGGCGGAACAGGTCGAGCGGCGAGCGCGGTTCCGGCTCGGCTGTCCGCTTGCCACGCTGGGTGGGCAGCGCGATGTCGTCGAGCAGTCCGAAGGCGATCTCGACGGCGCGGGCTCCGTCGGCCAACGCGTGGTGGAACTTCACCAGCAGCGCGAACTCACCGCCCGGCAGGCCGGTGACGAGCTGGACATTCCACAGTGGAGCGGCGGTGTCGAGCGGTTCGGCGATCCAGTGGGCCGCGAACGCGGCGAGCGGGTCCGGGTCGTACAGGTCGTAGAGCTTGCTCACGCCGATGTGCCGGGCGGCGTCGAAGGACGGATCCTCTTCCCAGCGGGCGCCGCTGAGCGGAGTCCAGCCGGTCCGCACCCGCTTGCGCAGCTGCGGAATTCGTGCGGCGCGTTCGGCCAGCAGCGTGACGAGCCGCGCGGTGTCGAGGTCGCGGCGCGGGCCGAAGGTGGCCACCGCGCCCATGTGCATGGGTGTGCTGTCGCCTTCCAGGCACAGGAAGGCCATGTCGAGTGCGCTGAGCCGCTCCGCGGCCATAGGCAGTCTCCCGAGGTGCAGTTCGTCGATTCGCCCTTTTCGAGTGCACCAGATGTGCATGACACCGACGTGGTCGCCGTGTTACCGCCCCGCTAACCGGCTGCTTCCGTTACGGAACCCCTGCGGTGCAAGCAACCGAGTCATCGGCGCGTTCTCGTGCGGGCTTGAGGGTTTCGCGGTTCGCCCGCGTGGAAAAGAGGCGACAGCGCCGCGATCAAGGCCGTTCTTCCCTTGACATGAAAACAATTCAACAATGCCGCGACAGCGCCGCGGAAATGGTGCGGCGGTCAGGGCAGGGTCGTCAGCGTGACCGTCGTGCCCCTCGGCACCCGGCTGCCCGGCGCGGGGTCCTGGCCGACCACGAAGCTGAATCGGCCACGTCCGCTGTCACCGCCCGCCGACAAACCGGCCTCCGCCAGGATCTGCTGTGCCGCCCTCGCCGAGCGGCCCAGCACCGACGGCACCTCGACCGCGTTCGACACGTACACGCCTACGCGGTTGCCCGCCTCGATCGTCGCGCCGCCACCCGGTTCGGTCCGGACCACGTGCCCGGCCGCGACATCGGCGGAGAACTCCTCGCCCGCGTCGTACGGCTCGAAGCCGGCCGCCCGCAGTGCCTGGAACGCCTGGTCCCTCGGCATGCCCTGCACCTGGGGAACGGGGGTCGGCGGCGGACCTTTCGAGACGACGATCGTCACGGCGTCGCCGATGTTGGCCTGGCTGCCCGGCTGTGGTGACACGGTGACCACCGCACCCTGGGGAACCTCGGCGCTGAACTGGTCCGCACCGGGGTCGCGCCGGGGTTCCAGCTGCACCGCCCGGATCGCTCGTTCCGCCTGTTCGACGGACGTGCCCGGCTGGATGTCCGGCACCACCGGCCTGCCCAGCGACAGGACCACGGTGACCTGGTCGCCGCGCAAGGCGCGGGACCCGGATTCCGGATCGCTCCGGACGACCGTTCCGCTGGGCACCGTGTTGTGCCGCTCCTCCGTGAACGCGGGAGCGAGCTCGGCCTGGCGCAGCGTCTGCTCGGCCCGGGCGCGGTCCATGCCCGCGACGTCCGGGACGGCCACCCAGCGGCCGCCCGCGAACCACCACACGCCCGCACCGACGCCGCCCACCACCAGCAGGCCGACCAGCACCCACAGGGTGACCAGCAGCCCCCGGCGCCGCTGTGCGGGCTCCGGCGGGGTCGCCGGGGGCTCCGGTGGCTGGGGGCCGCGGGGCAGCGCCTGCGTGCCGCGGGGACCGCCGGCCGGCGCGTGCACGGTGACGGCCTGGAACGCGGGGACGGTCCGCTCGGCGTCGGGAATGTCGGCGCCGGAGGCCGGCTGACGCGGCACCGGCACCGGGACCGGCTGGATGCCGAGCCGGGAACGCACCTGCCGGAGCTCGGCGAGGAACGCGTTCGCGTCGGCGGGCCGGGACTCGGCGTCCCGGCGCGTGGCGCGCAGGACGAGGTCGTCGAGCGCAGCGGGCAGGTCGGAGCGCGTCGCGCTCGGAGCCGGCACGTCGTCGTTCACGTGCCGGTACGCCACCGAGAGCGCGGTGTCGGCGGTGTAGGGCACGTGCCCGGTGAGCATCTCGTACAGCAGAATGCCCGCCGAGTACACGTCGCCGCGTTCGCTCGCCGAGCCCGTGGTGACCTGCTCCGGGGAGAGGTAGGCCACGGTGCCCAGGATCACGCTGTTGCTCGTGGTGCCGGCGCTGGCGACGGCGCGGACGAGCCCGAAGTCGCCGACCTTCACCACGCCGCCCGAGGACGCACCACCGCGGCCGATGAGCACGTTCTCCGGTTTGACGTCGCGGTGCACCAGGCCGGCCGAGTGCGCGGCACCGAGCGCCGAGAGCACCTGTTCGGCGATGGTCAGCGCGAGCGGCACGTCGAGCGCGCCGCGCTGGTCGAGGAGATCACGCAGGGTGCCGCCGTCGACGAGTTCCATGACGAGGAACGCGCGCCGCTCCTCGGGCCCGGCCGAGGTGTCGAAGCCCTGGTCGTGCACGGCGACCACGTGCGGGTGGTGCAGCTTGGCGGCCGAGCGCGCCTCGCGTTCGAAGCGGTCGACGAACGCGCGGTCGTCGGCGAACCGGGAGTCCATGATCTTGATGGCGACCGGCCGGTCGAGCCGGGTGTCCAGGCCGCGGTAGACGGCCGACATCCCGCCCCTGGCCAGTAGCCCGTCGACGCGGTATCGCCGGTCGAGCAGCGCGCCTGAGAGGCTCGCGTCCGTCCGTGTCACAGCGCTGGATCCTACGGACGGCGGCGTTGGCTCCACCTACGGTGTCCCTCCGTTACGCCATTAGTTTGGTCCTGCTCCGGACGCCGTCGCATATGGCAAGGTAGTAGATGTGAGTGCGATCCCTATCGCTGACGACGTGCTCGGTGCCGACGTAGCCGTACTCCCGTTGTCGGAGGTGGCAAGGGTACTCGGGGTGTCGCTGAACAAAGTGCGGCAGATGTTGCGGGACGGCCAGCTGATCGCCGTCCGCAGGGACGGCGAGCTGGTCGTCCCGGCCGACTTCCTCGGCAAGGACCGGGTCATCAAGGGGTTGCCCGGCACGATCACCGTGTTGTCGGATGCCGGTTTCACCCCGACGGAGATGCTGCGGTGGCTGTTCTCCGAGGACGATTCGCTACCCGGCGTCACGCCCATCAACGCGTTGCGGACCAGCCATGGCACGGAGGTCAAGCGGCGCGCGCAGGCGATGGCGTTCTGATCCGGATCGCCAGGTAGGTCGCCGCGGCGGCCAGCTGCACTCCCGCTCCCGCGAGCAGACACGTGCGCGGCGACTGGGCCGCCAGCGGGCCCGCGAGTGCGGTGCCGGCAGCGAGCCCGGTGATCTTCAAGCTGGCCCCGGTGGTGAAGATCCGTGCGCGCAGCCGCTCGGGTGCTTCGCGGTGGCGGACGGCGAACAACGCCGTCAACTGCGACCCGTCGCCGAGCCCGGCGACCATGACGGCCACGACGACCAGCGCCGCGCTGGGCGCGAACGCCGCGCCGAGCGTGCCCGTGCCGAGCAGCAACGTGCTCGTGAGCACGATCGTGTCCGGGCGCGCCGGCTCCCGTCTCCTCGCCAGCACGGCGTTGGCCAGCAGCGCGGTCGCCGCGAATGCGGCCAACAGCAGTCCGCCGTGGCCGGCCTCGCCGAGCAGCCGTTCGCCGAGCAGCGGGCACGCCACGGTGAGCATGCCCACGCCCGCGGAGGAGAAGACCGATGCCGCCGTGGACCGCAGGAGCGGCCGGTTCGCGACCGTGGCCGTGAGCCCGGCGAGCGGGCCGTACCGCTGCCCGGCCGGTGCCGGCGGGCGTCCCGGCAGTGACCACGCCACCGGGACGGCCAGCGCGACCAGACCGATCGCCACGGCCAGTGCCGCGGGAGCGCCCATCCCGGCTGCCACGACCCCGGCCAGCGCGGGCCCGGCGAGGCTCGCCGCGCCGAACGTTGCCGCGTCCAGGCTGTTCGCTTTCGCGAAGGCCGCGGCGGGAACGAGGTGTGGCAGCTGGGCGGACCAGCCTCCGGACAGTGCGGGGTTCAGCAGTCCGGTGAGCGCGGCCACGCCGACCACGAGCGGCGTCGGCGCCTGCCCGGTCCCCGCGAGGACCGCGCCGAGGCCGGCCGCGTAGCCGCCGAGTGCGACCGCGAGCCACCGGCCGGGCCGCCGGCTGCGGTCGACGATCGCGCCGAGCAGCGGACCGCCGGCCGCGGCGGAGATCGTCAGGCCGGTGAGCAGGGCGGAGGCGGCCTCAACGGAACCGGTCGCGGCAAGTCCCAGGACGAGCAGGGCAGGAGTGGACATCTCGTCGCCCGTCCGTGCGCTCGCGGCTCCGGCCAGGTAGCGAGTCAACGCCCGCCTGCCGGTCATGTAACGGCTTGCCACCCGTGAGACGTTACAGTGTGGGCATGCCACCCTTCGACGTCGTCACCCGGGCGGCCGATCTGCTCGACGTGCTGCTGCGCGAGTCACCGACCGTGGCCGAGGTGTCGGCGGTCCTGGTCGACCACGGTGAGCGCGAACCACTCGGGCTCACGGAGCAGGACGTCGCGGCGATGCGTGCGGTCGCACCCGAACTGCGGGAGGTCTTCGCCGCGACCACCACGGACCAGGCGGCGGAGCGAATCAACGCACTCCTGGCGCGCTACGCGCACCCGCCGCGGCTCACCGCGCACGGCGGTTCGCACCCGTGGCACCTGCACGCCGACCGCGATGACGACGGTCCGTGGGCGGAGTGGCTGATGTCCTCGACGTGCCTGGCCATGGCGTTCGCACTCGCCGAGCGGCAGCGGCCGCCGGGTGGGGTGTGTGCCTCGGCGGCGTGCGGGCGGCCGTTCGCCGACCTCGGAGGAGGCAGCCCGCGCCGGTACTGCTCGGCGCGGTGCGCGACCCGGGAACGCGTGGCCGCGCACCGCCGACGCGGCCGTTAGCCGTTCTGGGCGTCGCGCCAGGCGATCCACTTCCGCAACTGGCTCAGGTCGTAGTCGGGGCCACCGACCCCGACGGTGAAGGTCGTGATGCCGAGGTCCAGCAGCTTCGGGCCGGATTCCGCGGGGTCACCCTGCACGCCCACCGACCGCTCGATCTCCGCCGGGTCACGTCCGACGTCGGCGCAGTGCTGGTCGAGGATCTTCAGCTTGCGCGAGGCCACCTCCACGTCGCCGAAGCCGTGCCAGATGTCGGCGTGCTTCGCGACCAGGCGCAGCGTCTTCTTCTCGCCACCACCACCGATCAGCACCGGGATCTTGCGCGTCGGCGCGGGGTTGAGCTTGGCGAGCCGGTTCTCGATCCGGGGCAGCGCCTCGCCGAGATCGGCGATCCGGCTGCCCGCGGTGCCGAAGTCGTAGCCGTACTCGACGTAGTCCTTCTCGAACCAGCCCGCGCCGATGCCCAGGATCAACCTGCCGCCGCTGATGTGGTCGACGGTGCGGGCCATGTCGGCGAGGAGATCGGGATTGCGGTAGCTGTTGCAGGTCACCAGCGCGCCGATCTCCACCCGCGAGGTCGACTCCGCCCACGCGCCGAGCATCGTCCAGCACTCGAAGTGCTTGCCCTCGGGTTCGCCGGAGAGCGGGTAGAAGTGGTCCCAGTTGAAGACGATGTCGGCGCCGAGCTCCTCCGCTTCCGACGCCGTGCGCCGGATGGCGGCGTAGTCGGCGTGCTGGGGTTGCAACTGCAGTCCGATCCGGACGGGCCTGGTGGCTTCTGTCATGGGTGCAGCCTAGCCAGGAAAGCCCTGCCCGAAACGGCGAACCGGCGAACCTTGCCGACGGCGACCCGCCGGTGCAGCACCGCGTAGTCGGCCGCGACGATCTCGTCGAGAATGGCGCGGTACAGCGTGAAGGCCGTCCGCACGCACGGCCGGGAATCCTTGCGCAGCAACGCGATGCCCGGTTCCGCCCGCCGGTAGACCGCGCGATTGCGGGCCACGAGTGCCGCCAGCGCCCGGCGGATCCGCCGGTCCGTTCCGCCCGTGGCGACGGACCACTCCAGCAGCTCTCGGTCGACGCCGAAGGCGGCCAGTTCGTCGGCGGGCAGGTACACGCGGCCGCGGCGCAGGTCCTCGCCGACGTCGCGGAGGAAGTTCGTCAGCTGGAACGCCTCGCCCAGCGCCGCCGCGTACGGCGTGGCCTCCTCCCGGGGCGCCACGGTCCCCAGCACCGGCAGCATCTGCAAGCCGATCACGCACGCCGAGCCGTACATGTACTCGCGCAACCGGGCATACGTCGGGTAGTCGCGCACGTGGAGGTCCATCCGCATCGAGTGCAGGAACGCGTCGAACAGCTCGCGGGGCAGGTCGTGGCGTCGCACCGTGTCGGCGAAGGCCGCCAGCACCGGATCGGCGGGCCGCCGCCCGGCGAAGACGTCGTCGAGCAGCCGGGAGTACTCCGCGAGCGCCGCGGCCGGGTCCGAGCCCGGGCGCGGGTTGTCCACGGCGTCGTCGACACAGCGGGCGAAGCCGTACAGGGCGTGGGTCGCCGGGCGCGCGCGGGCAGGCAGCAACAGCGTGGCGAGGTAGTAGGTGCGGCCGTGCCGGGCGGTGATTCGTCTGCAGAGGTCGTAGGCGGCGCGCAGGCTCATCGCCCGGTGATCCTCGCGGCCGCCAGCCGCCCGGAGATCAGCACGGGCGGTATCCCCACCCCCGGTGTCGTCCCGCACCCCGCGAGCACCACGTTGGCCGCGCCGCGGACCAGGTTCGCCGGCCGGAACGGTCCGGTCTGGGCGAACGTGTGCGCCAGCGAGAACGGGGTGCCCGCGGCGTGACCGAGTTCGGCCCAGTCCTGCGGTGTGACGAGCCTGCGGACCCGGAACTCGCCCGCGAACCCGGTCAACCCGCGGCCGGCCAGGGTGCGGAGCAGCTCGTCGCGGTAGGCGGGGCCGATCCGTGCCCAGTCCAGCGGGCCCGTGTGCAGGTTCGGTGCGGGCGCCAGGACGGAGAGCACCTGCCTGCCCGCGGGCGCGAGGCCCGGGTCCGTCGCCGTCGGGCGGGTCACGAGCAGCGACGGGTCGCTCATCAGCCGCCCCTCGTGGATGATCTCGGAGAAGGTGCCGTGCCAGCGCTCGCCGAAGAAAATCGTGTGGTGGTCGAGCTGGTCCCAGCTGCGTGCGCTGTCGCCGTAGAGGACCACGGCCGAGGGCGAGAAACGCAACCGCAGCGGACGCCGCGGCCGGATGCCCAGCAGCTGGTAGGCGGTGGTCAGTTCGGTCGCGAGCACCACGGCGTCACACTCGATCCGCTCGCCCTGGCTCGTGCGCACCGCCCGCACCCGCTCGCCGACGCGCTCCAGCCACGCCGCCTGCGTACCGAACCGCGCCGACGCGCCCGCCTGCTCGGCGGCGTCGGCCATCGCCCGGGCGATCCCGCCCATCCCGCCGAGCGGGTAGTAGACGCCGCCGACCGTGTCCATGAACGAGATGACGCCGTAGGCGCCGAGCGCCCGCTGCGGGTCCAGCCCGGCGTAGAGCGACTGGAACGAGAACAACCTGCGTACCCGGTCGTCGGAGAGGAACCGCGCGATCCTCGGCCCGAGCCTGCCGAACCCGCCCAGGGCCGCCAGCTTGGCCAGCTCCGGCCGCACGAGGTCCAGCGGGGAGTCGAAGTTGCCGCCGATGAAGTGGTCCTTCTGCACGGCGTAGAGGTCGGTGAGCCACTGGCGCAGCCGCCGGTAGCCGAGCGCCTCCGCCGGGCCCGCCGCCGCCCGGATCTCGGCCTCCATCGCCTCGGCGTCGGTGTGCACGGCCAGGGTGCTGCCGTCGGCGAAGTGCGCCCGGTAGGCGGGATCGAGCGGGACGAGGGTCAGCCGCTCCGCCGTCTTCTGCCCCACGGCGGCGAACGCCTCGTCGAGCAACTCCGGCATGGTGAGCACGCTGGCTCCGGTGTCCACGGTGTAGCCGTCGGCGAACTCGGTCCCGACCCGGCCGCCCGGCCGCGGATCCCGCTCGAGCAGCGTCACCTGCCTGCCCGCGCCGAGCAGGTGCAGGGTGGCGGACAGGCCGGCCAGGCCCGCGCCCACCACCACGACCCGATCGGTCGCACCGGAAACCGTCCGCATCAGTGAGTCCTCTGGGTCGCCTTGATCGCCAGCTCGGTGAGCCGCTTCGGTGCCGGGTCGGCGAGGTCGGCGGTGGTCAGGGAATCCAGCGCCGACGCGGTGAGTGTCTCGATGCGCCGCTCCACCTCGGCCACGGCGCCGAGGTCGGTGAGGACGTCCCGCACCCGCTCGACGTCGTTCCCGGTCAGGTCGGGGTTACCCACGGCGGCGGTGATGATGTCCGCGTCGTGCCCTCGGTTCCGCTCGGCGGCGAACCGCAGGCCGAGGGCCAGCAGCAGGGTGCGCTTGCCCTCGCGGAGGTCGTCGCCCGCGGGCTTGCCGGTGACCGACGGGTCGCCGAACACGCCGAGCAGGTCGTCGCGCAGCTGGAACGCCACCCCGAGGTCGCGGCCGAACGCCAGCAGCGACTCGATCAACTCCGTGCTCGCCCCCGCGAGCGCCGCGCCGAGGTGCAGCGGCCGCTGGACGGTGTAGGCGGCCGTCTTGAGCCGGTCGATCCGCAGCGCGGCCTCCACGGAGGCGTCCCCGGTCGCCTGGGTGTGGACGTCGAGGTACTGCCCGGCCAGGACCTCCGTGCGCATGGCCCGCCACGCCGGCCGGCCCGCCCGCAGCACGGCGGGCGGCAACGGAGCCTCGGAGAACATGTCGTCGGCCCACGCGAGCGCCAGGTCACCGATGAGCACGGCGGCGGCGAGCCCGAACGCGTCGGCCGAGCCCAGCCAGCCGTGCTCGGCGTGCCTGCCCGCGAACGCCACGTGCACGGTCGGTGACCCGCGGCGGGAGTCGGAGGAGTCGAGCACGTCGTCGTGGATGAGCGCGCAGGCCTGGATCAGCTCCAGGCTCGCCACCGCCCGCAGCACCCCGGGGGCGTGGTCGCCTGCCGGGTCGCCGCCCGCGCCGCGCCAGGCCCACCACGCGAACGTCGGCCGCATCCGCTTGCCGCCGCCCAGCACGAAATCGCACAGGGCGGCGGTGGCGGGCTCGAACGCCGGTTCGGTGTGCCCGATCGACTCGCTCGCCTCCCGCAGGAACTCGGCGAGGACGGTGTTGACATGGGCAGCCAGGTCGGCGTCGTAGTCGGGCTCGCTCATGCCTCCATCGTTCCAGGTCGGTATGTCGTCAGTAGCATGAGCGGCATGACGTCGGTGATCGAGCGGCTGTGTGGCGACCGCCCGGTCTTCTCCGTGGAATTCTTCCCGCCGCGGGACGACGCCGACGAGGCCGTCCTGTGGCGGTCGATCCGCGAGCTGGAGCAACTCGACCCCGCCTACATGTCGATCACCTACGGCGCCGGCGGATCCAGCCGCGACGGCACCATTCGCAGCATCGCCCGGGTCGCCACGGAGACCACGCTCGTGCCGATGGCGCATCTGACGGCCGTGAACCATTCCGTGGCGGAGCTGCGCAACGTCATCGGCTGGTACGCCGCGGTCGGGGTGCGCAACATCCTCGCGCTGCGCGGTGATCCGCCGGGCGACCCCTACGGCGAGTGGATCCCGCATCCCCACGGGCTCACCTACGCCGAGGAACTCGTGGAGCTCGTGCGCTCGCTCGGCGACTTCTGCGTCGGCGTCTCGGCGTTCCCGTACGGGCACCCGCGCTCGCCGGACCTGGAGACCGACACCAAGTACCTCGTGCGCAAGTTCCAGGCGGGCGCCGAGTTCGGGATCGCGCAACTCTTCTTTCAGGCCGAGGACTTCCTCCGGCTGCGGGACCGGGTCGCCGCCGCGGGCAGCGACGCGCTGCTGATCCCCGGCATCATGCCGCTCACCACACCGCGCACGCTCGCCAAGACCATCGAGCTCTCCGGTGCCGAGGCGCCTCGCTGGCTGCTCGACCGGCTCGAACCGCGCTCCAGCGACCCCAAGGCGTTCCGCGCGGAAGGTCTGGACATCGTCACCGAGCTGTGCGAGCGGTTGCTCGCCGAAGGCGTGCCGTCGCTGCACTTCTACACGTTCAACCGGTCGAAGGCGACACGCGAGCTGGCAGGCAGGCTCGGACTGGTCCCCGCACGCGCGTGACCCGGTAGCGTGCCTGGCATGCGTGTGCACGAGATCTGCGACCGATACGTCGACGACTACGCGGCGGCCGACCCCGTGACCGCGACGGTGGTCGGCGTCGAGGGCTACGACGACCAGCTCACCGACTACTCGCCCGAGGGCCACGCAGCCCGCGCCGCGATCACCAAGCGCGCGCTGCGGGAGGTCGAGGCCGCCGAACCCGCCGACGACGGCGAACGGGTGGCGAAGGCGGTGTTCACCGAGCGCGCCGGTCTCGACGTGGAGATCCACGAGGCCGGTCTCGACGTCGCGTCGCTGAACGTCATCGAGAGCCCGGTGCAGAACGTCCGCCAGGTCTTCGACCTGATGCCGCACGACACCGCCGAGCAGTGGGAGACCATCGCGAAGCGGATGGCGCAGGTGCCCGCCGCGCTCGACGGTGTGCGCGCCTCGTTGCTGGCCGCCGTCGAGGCGGGCCGGGCTCCTGCGCTGCGGCAGGTGAGCAAGGTCGCCGAGCAGGCGGAGACCTGGGCAGGCATGGCCGGGGACGGGTTCTTCGGCACGCTCGCGGGCACGGCGAACGACGTGCCGGAGAGCCTGCGCGCCGACCTGGACCGGGCGGCCACGGCCGCGCAGGAGGCCTACGCCGAGCTCGCCGGATTCCTGCGGGCCGAGCTCGCGCCCGAGGCGCCGACCAAGGACGCGGTCGGCGAGGACGTCTACCGCCTGTGGTCGCGCTACTTCACCGGTGCCGCGCTCGACCTGCGGGAGGCCTACGCCTGGGGCTGGGAGGAGTTCGCCCGCGTCGAACGGGAAGCCAAGGAGGTCGCCGAGCGGATCAAGCCGGGTGCCTCACTCGCGGAGGCGGCAGCGGCACTCGACGAGGACAGTCGCTACCGCGTGTCCGGCAAGCGCGCCTTCGAGGAGTGGATGCAGCGGCTGTCGGACGAGGCCCTGAAGTCCTTGCGCGGCAAGCACTTCGACATCCCCGACGAGATCATGGCGCTCGACTGCCGCATCGCGCCGCCCGGCGGCGGCGTCGGTGCCTACTACAGCGGGCCGAACGAGGACTTCTCCCGCCCGGGCACCATGTGGTGGTCGGTGCCACCGGACAAAGAGGACTTCTCCACGTGGCGTGAGGTCAGCACCGTCTACCACGAGGGCGTTCCGGGGCACCACCTGCAGATCGCGACGTCGGTGTACGAGCGGTCGCTGAACCGCTTCCAGCGGGTCATGGCGCTCACGTCCGGGCACGCCGAGGGCTGGGCGCTGTACGCGGAGCGGCTGATGCGCGACCTCGGTTACCTGGAGGACGACGGCAACCTCCTCGGCATGCTCGACGCGCACCTGTTCCGCGCCGCCCGCGTCGTCGTGGACATCGGTATGCACCTGGAGCTGGAGATCCCCGCGGGCACGGGCTTCCACGAGGGTGAGCGGTGGACTCCCGAGCTGGGCCTGGAGTTCATGCTCACCAGGACCATCACCGACGCCGACCACGTGCGTGACGAGATCGATCGCTACCTCGGCTGGCCGGGCCAGGCACCGGCGTACAAGCTCGGCGAGCGGCTGTGGCTGGAGGCGCGGGAGGACGCCCGGCGCCGGGAGGGCGACGCGTTCGACCTCAAGAACTTCCACATGCGTGCCCTGCGCATGGGCGGCATGGGTCTCGACACGCTGCGGGAGCAGCTGCTGGCCCGGCCGTGAGGCGACCTTCCGGGGGTGTGGCGCTCATCGCCGTGCCCCCGGAAGCGTCCGCCCCGGTATTCTCTGCCTCGTGCACCGACTCTTCCCGATCACTCCGCCGCCGCGCTCCGTTCGCGGGGCGTAGGTGTGAGACCTCGCCGTGCGGCCCGTCGCCGCACGGCGTTTTCCTGACCGCAGCCTGGTCGCCGCGCCTCAGCGGCTCGACCTTGTGCTGCGTTGCTGTGCCACGTCCCGCGTCGTCGTCTCGTCCATCCACTTCGACGCTGGAGCGTTCTCTCATGTCCACTGTTGTCGCCGCGCGCACGCGCGCCGGCTCGGCGAGCCTGCTGCTCGCCGGTGTCCTGTGGGGCACCGGCGGCATCGCCGGCTCGATCCTGTCCACCCAGGCGAATCTGCACCCGCTGTCCGTGGCCGCCTACCGGCTCCTGCTCGGTGGGGTGTTCACGGTGCTGGCCCTCGGGCTCGCCGGGCGGTTGCGTGGTCTGCCGCGCACCCCGGAGGCCGTTCGCAGGCTGGTGACGGCCGGAGCGTTGCTCGCGCTGTTCCAGGCGTGCTACTTCGTGTCCGTCGAGCTGACGTCGGTCAGTGTCGCGACCATGACGACGATCGGGAGCGTTCCCGTGTTCGTCGCCGTCGCAACGGCGGTGCTCGAGCGGCGCAGGCCCCATCCGGCCACTGCGCTCTCGATCGCCGGCGCGCTCGCGGGCCTGGCGCTGCTGACGTGGTCACCAGAGGGCACCGGTGACCGCTGGCGGTTCCTCGCGGGACTTGGCGTGGCACTCACCGCCGGTGCGGGTTTCGCGACCCTCACGATGGTGACCCGCAAGCCGGTCGCGGGGCTCGATCCCTTGCGTACCACCGCGTTCGGCTGCCTCATCGGTGGGCTGGCGTTGCTTCCCGTCGCCGTGTGGCTCGGTGCCGCGGCGCCGATGCGGCCGGATGTCGTCGCGGTGGCGGTGTACCTGGGGGCGGTGCCGACCGCACTGGCCTATGCCGCCTACTTCCGTGGCCTGCGGGCCGCCCAGCCCGTGCTCGCGGCGCTGTCGACGTTGCTGGAACCGCTGACCGCGGCGGTGCTGTCGGTGCTGCTGCTCGGTGACCGGCTCGGGGTGGTCGGCTGGTGCGGCGGCGCGCTGCTGCTCGCCGCGATCGGCGTCGGTTACCTGCGGCCGCAGCGCTGACCGGGGCCGGGTGGCGCCTCGGTGAGGAGGCGCCACCCGGCTCGCTAGCGTCCGGCGAGACCACTCTCGTAGGCGGCGATCACGAGCTGCGCGCGATCCCGGGCACCGAGTTTGGCGAGCAACCGCCCGATGTGGGTCTTCACCGTCGCGAGGCTCAGGTGCAGTTCCGCGGCGAGCTCCGTGTTGGACAGTCCTCGCGCGATGAGCAGGAGCACCTCTCGTTCCCGGTCGGTCACGCCGTCGAGGATCGCCGCGAGCGGCCGGTTCCCGTGCCGGGGGCGGCGCGTGAACTCGTCGATGAGCCGCCGGGTCACCTTGGGTGCCAGCAGCGCGTCGCCCGCCGCGACGATCCGGATGGCCGACAGCAGCTCGCTCGGCGGCGTGTCCTTGAGCAGGAACCCGCTGGCACCCGCGCGCAGTGCGGAGAACACGTAGTCGTCGAGGTCGAACGTGGTGAGGATCAGCACCCGTACCTCGCGCGTCTCGGGGCCGGTGCAGATGAGCCGGGTCGCCTCGATCCCGTCCATCTCCGGCATGCGGACGTCCATCAGCACGACGTCGGGCCGGTGCCGCCGGGCGGCCGCGACCGCGTCGACTCCCGTGGCGGCCTCGCCGACGACCGTGAGCCCCTCGGCGCTGTCCACGAGCATGCCGAAGCTGCCGCGCACGAGCGCCTGGTCGTCGGCCACCAGCACCCGGACATCAGCCATACGGCAGCACCGCCCTGACGGCGAACCCGCCTTCCGGCCGTGGACCCGCGTCGAACGTGCCGCCGTGGACGGCGGTCCGCTCCCGCATTCCCACGAGCCCGTGCCCGCCCTCGCCGCTGTCGCCGCCCGGGCCGTCGTCGGCGACCTCGATCTCCACGGACTCCGCGTCGGCCGCCACCCTGACGCGGCACCGTGCCGGTGCAGCGTGCTTCACCACGTTCGTCAGCGCCTCCTGCACGATCCGGAACACCGACAGCTCGACACCCTCCGGCAGGGCAACCGGAACGTCGACGGTGAGCTCGGCCTCGACGCCGCCCGCTCGAGCCCTCGTCGTGAGCTCGGACAGGCCGGCGAGCCCGGGCGAGGGCGCCAGCTCGGGCGTCGTGTCGCGTGTGGAGCGCAGCACGCCGAGCAGCTGCCGCATCTCGACGAGCGCCTCGCGGGTCGTGGTCTCGATGACGCCGAGTGCCGCGCGAGCCTCGTCCGGCCGCTGCGTGGCGATGTGGTGGGCGACGCCGGCCTTGACCGCGATCAGGCTCATGCTGTGTGCGACGACGTCGTGCAGTTCTCGCGCGATCCGCAGCCGTTCCTCGACCACGGCGTCGCGGGCGTGTCGTTCGGCCGTCAACACCGCGTAGTGCCGCCGCTCGCGACCTGCCCTGCCGAGCATCCAGGCGGCGCCGAAGAGTGTCCAGCCGAGCACGATCCCCGCCAGCGCCCACGGCCGGGACGGCACGATGTTGACCCCCAGCGCGAGCGCGAGCGCGGCACCGAGCGCGGGGAGTGAATGACGCCGCGGCGCCTCGGCCGCGACCATGTGCAACGGGAGCACCACCGCGAGATAGGTGACCTCGGCGCCGCCACCGACGGCGCACACAACCGACAGCACGAGGCTCGCGACGAACGTGGCGACGGGATGGAAGCGTCTTGCGAGGGTCGGCAGGCCTGCGCAGGCCGCGGCGGTCCAGGCCAGCCACGCCGGCAGGATCGTCACGCTCCACGCACCGATCGCCAGGTTGGCCATCGCCGCGAAGGTCATGGCGGCCGCGGCGAGCGCGTCGAGCGCGACGAGATGACCGAAGCGCAGCCTGCCGGTGAGGAGCGCGCGGCCGTCGGCGTCGGGAGGTCGGTCGGGCACACGGCGACGCTAGCGGGTCGCCCGCCCTCGCGCGTCCTGCCCTGGGCCGTCATACCCAGGTCCGACCTGACGGGCCCGGTCCACACCACGGTCGGATGTGCGTCCGCCCCGGTGCGGGGACCGTTGTCCCCATGATCGAAGTGAGCGGACTGACGAAGCGATACGGGAGAACCCTTGCCGTGGACGGGCTGACCTTCACGGTGCGGCCAGGCCAGGTGACCGGCTTTCTCGGCCCGAACGGGGCGGGCAAGTCGACGACGATGCGGGCCGTTCTCGGCCTCGACCGGCCGGACGCGGGCGAGACGCGCGTCAACGGGCGTTCGTACTTACGGTCAGAGCATCCGATGCGGGAGGTGGGCGCGCTGCTCGACGCGGGCGCGGTGCACGGTGGCCGCACAGCGTTCGACCACCTGCGCTGTGTCGCGCGCAGCAACCGCATCGGTGTCACCCGGGTGCGTGAGGTCCTGGAGCGGGTGGGCCTCGCCGAGGTCGCGCGCAAACGGGTGGGTGGGTTCTCGCTGGGCATGAAGCAGCGGCTGGGGATCGCCACGGCTCTGCTCGGCGACCCCGGCGTGCTGCTGTACGACGAGCCGGTCAACGGTCTTGACCCGGAGGGCATCCGGTGGGTACGCGAGCTCATGCGCTCACTGGCTGCCGACGGTCGCACCGTGCTCGTGTCGAGTCACCTGATGAGCGAGATGGCGCTGACCGCCGACCGCGTGCTCGTGGTCGGCCGGGGCCGGCTCATCGCCGACGCGCCGATCGACGAGCTGGCGGCTCGCCACCGCCGTGAGGTGTTCGTGCGGGCCCCGCGCGAGAGCGAACTGGCCCGGCTCCTCGAAGAGGGCGGTGCACGGGTGCTGGCGCAGCCGGACGGGGGCCTGGTCGTCACCGGGCCGCCACCGTCGGCGATCGCCGAACTGGCCTATGCCAACGAGATCGTGGTGCACGAGCTGACGCCACGGAGCGCGTCGCTCGAGGACGCGTACCTCGAACTGACCGACGAGGCCGTGGAGTACCGGGCCGGGGGTGCGCTGCGATGAACGACGTGATCGCGTCGGAGTGGCTGAAGGTGCGCACGGTGCGCTCGACACTCTGGTTGCTCGCCGCCATGCTCGTCACGCTGGGCTTCGGGTGTGTCGTGGCGATCCTGATGGCGGAGTCCTGGGACGGTGCGCCACCGGGGGCCAAGAGCGGTTTCGAGCCCGCCGATCCGTCCGTGGTGGTGCTGCCGTTCGTGATGTTCTGCCTGGCCGCGTTCAGTGGGCTCAACGTGACGTCGGAGTACGGCACCGGGATGATCCGGACCACCCTCACCACGGTGCCGCGGCGCATGCGGCTGTTCTTCGGCAAGGCCGTCGTGATCGGTGGCGCTGCACTGGCGACGGGGCTTGCGTTCGCGTTCGCGGCGCTGGGCGCGGCGGGGCTGATCGTCGGTGACCGGCCCCGCCCGATCGCCCCGTGGCCGTCCGTTGTGGACGGCATACCCGACGCCCTGGCGGCGGCGGTCACGGTGACGGTGGTGGCGCTCGTCGCCTACGGGCTGGGGACGGTGATCCGTTCGGCGGCCGGCACGCTCGTGGCCATGACCGGGTGGATGTTCGTGCTGCCTGCACTCGCCCTGATGTTGCCGGCTCCGTGGAACGTCCGCGTCGTGGAGGTGCTTCCGCTGAGCCTGGCGCCGCGGTTGGCCGGCGAGGCGCCCGTGGGCGCAGCGGTGGCCTTGGCGGTGTACGTCGTGGTGGCGCTCGGTGCGGGTGCATGGACGCTGTCGCGACGCGACGCCTGAGCGGGCGTCCGCGCTCGCGAATGCGCTAGTCGAGCGGCAGGGCGCGGCCGAGGATCGCGAACGGGCGGGGGTCCCCGGCGAAGCGGTAGTCGCGCAGGACGTCGACGAAGCCGAGCCTGCGGTAGAGCTTCCATGCGCGGCTCGTGCCCTCCGGCGTGGAGAGCAGCACGTGGCGGTCGGTCAGGCCGTCGACGAGCCGGCGCAGCAGCTCCTCGCCGGTCCCGTGGCCCTGGCTCTCCGGCCGGACGTGGATCTCGGTGAGCTCGAAGTAGTCCTCGAGCCAGGCGTCGGCCGCCTGCTCGCCCTCGCGGCCGGCGAGCCCGCGCCGGACCTGTTCGTGCCACCACTGGCCCGGCCTGCCGCGGTAGCCGTACGCGAGGCCGACGAGCCGGTCGTCGCCGTCGAGGGCGGCGACACAGCGCCAGCCCTCGCGCAGGGCGTGGGTCAGCCACATGGGTGCTCGCTGCTCGGCCGTGCCCTCGGGGTAGTTCATCGCGGCGACGTAGAGCGAGAGCGCCTCGGGCAGGCGGGCGCGGAACTCGTCGGCGGAGAACCGGGCGAACCGCTGGGCGCCGGAGGACATCGCGGTCATCGTGCGCCGGTGCCGGGAGCCGTGGCGACGTCCGCCGCCCTGCCGCCCGTCGCGGCGAGCAACCCGTCGAACGTCGTCGGATACACCGATTTGGGGTGTCCCGCGGCCGCCCACACGACGTCGTAACGGGCGAGCGCGGTGTCGACGAGAGTCAGCAGCGGCTCGGGATGGCCGACGGGGGCGACCCCGCCGATCGTCTGGCCGGTGTGCTCCTTGACGAACTCCGGGTCCGCCTTGCCGACCCGTTCGGCGCCGACGAGCTCGGCGAGCGTCCGGGTGTCCGCGCGGTGCGCGCCCGAGGTCAGCGCGAGCAGCGCCCGGTCCTGGCCGTCGGCGAACGACGCACGGAACACGAGGCTGTTGGCGATCGCGCCGACCTCGACGCCGAGCGCCTCGGCGGCCAGCGCGGCGGTGCGTGCGTCGGCGGGCAGGATGCGGATTCCCTGGGCGGCGGCGTCCTGACCGGCTTCGGAGAGCGCGGCCGCGACCTTGGCGACCGCGGGGTGGTCGAAGGAGCTCATACCCGTATGAGATCACGGCCTGGGCGACGGATGCGACGCAGATCGCCCGTCGGCACCGCGGAGAGGGCTTGCCGTGCTCCGTCGCTCCGGGCTACTCTGCCCATGTTCGAACACATGTTCGACACCGGTGGAGCGATCCGGGCGGTCCCGGCGCGTGGATGGGGGAAGCATCCGCGTGGCCGGGGCCGCGGCTCCGCTGTCACGACCGGAGAGCTGTCACGACCAGAGAGGGAGAGCGGGCCATGTCCGTCGCAGTCGCTTCGCATGGTGGCGCGGGTTCGCGTCGTGGTCCGGCGTCCCACGGCTCGCGTGGTGGCTCGGTGGCGAGCGGCGGCCACGAGAATGGCCGCGCGGCCCAGCCGGCCCTGCCGATCGAGCTTCGTCCACCCGCCGTGCCCGCGGCCGTGGCGTTGCTGACGCAGGCGCGGCACGGCGTCGACGAGGCGAGCCGGGAGACCGACCCCGTGGAGCGGTTCATCGCCGCCTACCTGTCGGCGTTGCGTGCCGCCGCGGCCGTCCTCGCCGCACGCGGGCGGCCGCACCGAGGGCGGGCCAAGCCGGAGAGCGTGTGGACGCTGCTGGAGTCGGGTGCTCCGGAGCTCGCCGAGTGGGCCGCGTACTTCGCCGCGCAGTCGGCCCGGCATGCCGCGGCGCAGGCGGGAGTCACCCGGGGTGTCGGCCGGGAGTCGGCGGCGGAGCTGGCCGACCGAGCGGCTCAGTTCGTGGCGCTCGCGGGCCGGGTCGTACACGGGCATGGTGACCGGGTCGGTCAGTGCGGTGCGCGTCCGCACCTGACGCGACGGCGGAGGAGTTGATGGCCGGTCAGGCGTTGATCGACCACGGCCGGCTGCTGGATGCGTTCGGCCAGGAGGTCGAGTTGCTGGTCGAGGCCGCCCGGATCGTTCCGGCGGACACCCCTGTGCCCACGTGCCCGGGTTGGGTGGTCGGTGACGTGGTGCGGCACGTGGGAAGCGTCTACCGGGCAGCGCTGGGCTGGCTGGTCGAGGGCCGGCGACCATACGAGTGGCAGCGGGACCCGGCGCCCGGGCAAACGGACGAGAGCTATGTGCGGCAGGGTTTCGCCGATTTGCGGGAAGTGCTGGAGTGGCACGACCCGGCGGAGCGGGCCGCGTCGTGGTGGCCGGCGGACGAGACGTACGGGTTCTGGTGCCGCCGGATGGCACACGACACCACGGTTCACCGCGTGGACGTCGAGAGCGCGGGTGGTCTGGAACCCACCGGCATTCCTGACGACGTGGCCATCGACGGTGTCGACGAGGCGCTGACGTTGTGGTTCGGCCACCGGTTGCCGATGCTCGGATTGAGCGGCACGAGGGCTGGTTCTGTGGCGGTGCACACCGGGGACCACAGCTGGATCGCCCGCGCCGGGCCGGCGGAGACGGTCGCGCGCCGGTGTTCGGAGGACGACGTCAAGGGCGCCGATGTGGTCGTCACGCAGGCGCCCGCGACGGTCTACCTATGGCTGTGGGGCAGGCAGCGGCTCGGCGCGGTGGACGTGGACGGCGACGATGACGACGCGGTCGGGCAGTTGTGGGCACTCATGCGCCTGGCGACACGGTGACGAGCTTGTGGGGAAGCAACGTTCGTCACTCCGGCGTGGCCAGGGTGCGCGCATGGTGACCCGTCTGTCCGGTGTGGTGGCCGAGGCGCGAGATCCATCGCTGGTGGCGCGGTTCTGGGCGGAGCTGCTCGGGTGGCGCCGGATGCCCGGAGAGTCCGGGGCGGTGCGGGTCTCGCCCACGGAGGGTGACGCGTCCGTGTGGGACCTCGTCGTCGTCCCGTCGCCCCGTGAGAAGCAGGCCAAGAACCGGATCCACGTCGACCTCGCCAGCGCCTCGGCGGGCGAGCAGCGGTCCTTGGTGGACAGAGCGCTGCGTATCGGGGCGACGCGCGCCGACATCGGGCAGGGCGACCTGCCGTGGGAGGTGCTCGCCGACCCGGAGGGCAACGAGTTCTGCGTGCTCGAGCCTCGGCCGGAGTATGCCGACACGGGACCCGTGGCGGCGGTCGTTCTCGATGCCCGGGATCCGCACCGCCTGGGTCGCTTCTGGGCGGCCGTGACGGGCTGGGAGATCGTTCGACAGGAAACGGAGTTCGTCAGCCTGGGCGCACCGGGCGGCCGGGGACCGTGGCTGGAGATGTTGCGGAACGAGCAGGCGCCTCCGCCGCTGAACCGCTGGTGGTTCGAACTGGCCACGGACAACGGGGCCGACCGGGAGGCCCGACGGTTGCGGGAGCTGGGTGCCGAGCCGGCCGGCGCGGACGATTCGGTGTCACCGCGGTTCACCGATCCCGAAGGCAACGCCTTCAGCGTAGTCGCGCTTGTACCACGTTGAGCGTCGGCACGCAGGGTAGTTGATGGAGCGGAAAGCACCGTCACATCTGCCCCAGAGCTGGTGTTTCGGTTGCGTTGCGTGACCTTTCCAGTCCTGACACGCGTGAAACACCCATGCCGCTGACCAGCAACAAGGGTTCGGGACGTTGGGTGCATGGACATTGGCCGTAGACGCGCGACCGCGCGTGCGGAGATCCCGGGTGCCTGGCTGGACGAAGTGGCCGAGGCCGATCAGGCCACGGCGACGTGGCGGCTGCGGGTACGGATGGACGATCGTCCGGGCACCCTGGCCAGGGTCGCGATCCGGCTGGCGGACCTCGAGTGCAACATCCTCGGGCTGGCCGTGCTGCCGATTCCCGGCGCGGTGCTCGACGAGATCGTCATCCGGCCTGCCGTGGGCCTCACGCGGGCACACCTGGTGCGGGCGATCGAGGACGAGGATTGCGAGTGCCTGGGCATCACCGACGCCGACGTGCGCGAGCTCGTCGACTCGTCCGCGGCGAGCCTGGCGGCCGCGGGCCGCGTGGTCGCCGCGCCGGACACGTGTGCCGATGCCGTGCGCGAGATCCTCGCCGCCGACATGGTCACCGTCGTGCCCGCCGCCGAGGCCAACCCGGGCCGGACCGAGGGCGGTCACCGCGCCGTTTTCGCCGTCCCCGACGGCATGGCACTGGTCGCGAGGCGACTGTGGGCGCCGTTCCTGCGGCAGGAGCTGGCCCGAGTGGAGGCGTTGCTGCACCTGCTCGGCACCGTGCGTGCCAACGTGTCGGGGCCCGCCGCGGTCACCTGCACCGACGGCGCGGCGGTGGTACTGCGCGAGGGCACGCCGGGAGACACGGAGGCGCTGGCCGCGTTGCACGAACGCTGCTCGGCGGAGACGCTGGTCCGCCGTTATCGCGCCGGGGCGCGGGACCTGCCTCGGCGCCAGGTGCGCCGGCTGCTAGCGCCGCCACACGGCAGCAGCGTGGTCGCGGTGTGTGGCCGCGAGCTCGTGGCTCTCGGTCAGCTGATCGAGAACCCGGACGAGGCGACCGCGCGGTTCTCCTTGCTCGTCGAGGACGCCTGGCAGCGCAACGGACTGGGCACCGCCCTCCTGCAGCGCCTCGCCGCGCTGGCGACCGGCCGGGGGCACGAGGAGCTTGTAGTCAGTGCGTTGCTGCCCGAGCAGGAGGCCGTTCGCCGCACCGCACTCCGGGCCGGCCTTACCCTGGCCGGCGTCGACGACGAGGGATTCCTGCACGTCCGGCTGTGAGGCCGTTCCCGGCCTCGGCGACGGGCACCCCTGGGGCCGGTCTCGCTCAGCCCGCCGCCTGGGAAGTGCCTGCCTGAGCTACGTCCGGCTCGTCGTCGATCGGCGGGCGCGAGGGCGCCGCGGGGCGAGCGCACCGGCCGAAAGTGCTCGCCCGCGCCAACCCGGCGCGTCGTCGATCGGCGGGCATGTGGGCGGCTGGTGCGCGGAGGGCACCGCGGGCGGCGTTTGAGCAGCTACCCGCGCGCCGGGCACGGCGGCGGCAACGCACACCTCACCCGGCCGGTGGTAAGGCACCCGCTGCCGAGCACCGCGGCGGTCGGCCGCCTGGCAACGCCGGCGCCGGGTGCCATCCGCCAGGCCGCCTGGCCGCCCCGGTGCGATCCGGCTGGTGAACCACCGCAGCGCACCGCCTGAGACGTACCCGCAGGCGAATCGCCGTGGGCGGTCGTCGGCTCAGCAGGTGACGGAGACGTCGGCGCTGTCCTCGAACGACACGTGCACGTGGTCGTAGTGGTTGGCCGTGGCGCTGCCGCGGTCCTCCATCATCGACCAGCCGCTGCCGTCGTTGTACTGCTGCTCCCAGATCACGTAGGTCACGCCGAACTCGGACTGGTTCGCGAGCACGTAATCCGCGAGCTCGTCACCGGTGGACGAGTCCACCATGAAGTCGAGCGCGAGGCCCGATGGGTGGTCGCTCGCGCCGGACCGGCTCGCCACGCCGCCGACGGAGTCGACGTCGAACTTGGTCAGGATGTGATTGCCGACCTGTGCCACGTGCGGCTGTGTGCCTTCCAGCTCCGTCGAGCACGACTCGGGCTCGGGTGCCGGTGGCGGGGGAGGCGGCTCCTCTGTGGTGCTCTCCGTCGTCTCCGTCGTGGTCGTGGTGGAACTCGTCGTCGGAGGCGGGGGAGGTGGAGGCGGCGTGGTGGTGCTGGTCGGCCTCGGCTTCCGCGTCGTGGTGGACGTCGGCGGCGTCGTGACCTTCTTCGACGTCGTGCGGTTGGACATCGCCAGCGCGGCACCCTGCGTCTCGCCACCCCGGTTCCACAGGTCTCCGGTGAACCAGACCGTGAACCCCAGCAGAGCCGCAGCGACGATGCCGAGCGCCATAGGTATGCGCCACGACGATTTCCTCACACGATGTCGGCCAGCCATCTCGTCCTCGAATCGACTTGGGTCAGGGCCCGGTCAGATTACGAAGTGGCAACGAAGAAGTCACGGACGAGTGGTAACGGACACAGAAGGTATAGGCAACCTCGGCTGTTCACCCGTTTGGATTACTCCAGTTGGGTCAGCGTTGCCAGAACCAGTCACGCTGCCGTACCTCGCGGAAGGCGTCGCGGCGGCGTTCGGGCGTGAGGCGGTCGAGGTACAGCAGGCCGTCGAGGTGGTCGACCTCGTGCTGCAGGCACTGCGCGGTGACGCCGTCGCCCTCCACAGTCACCGGTTCGTTGCGCAGGTCCACACCTCGGACGACGGCGTACGTCGCGCGCCGCACCGGAAACCACAGCTCCGGCACCGACAGGCACCCCTCGTCGATGTGGTGGGTCGCCTCGGACAGCTCGACGATCTCCGGATTCAGCACGTAGCCGACCTTGCCCCCGAGCCGGTAGCTGAACGCACGCAGGCCGACCCCGATCTGCGGCGCGGCCAGCCCGGCGCGGCCGGGCATGTCGACCGTGTCCAGCAGATCGTCGACCAGTGCCTTCACCGAGCCGTCGAACCGGGTCACCGGGTCGGCCGGGGTCTTCAGCACCGGGTCGCCGAAGTAGCGCAGGTCGCGCACAGCCATCGTCGGGTCCTCTCCATGCGGGTCCGCGACAGCTTAGAACGTCGCTGATCAGGCCCGGAGGCGTAAGCCCTTCGGCGTCGCGCGGAAGCCGACCTCCCGCAGGACGTCCGCGAGTTCGGACGTAAGCGCCTGCTCACCGTCCGCACGTTGTACCTGCAACTGCCCGAGCCAGCCCTCCCGGACCGCCGTCGACAGCGCCTGCGCCGCCGCACGCAACGTCGCCGTGTCCTCGGTGAAGGACAGCAGCGACCGCCCTCCGCGCTCGACGTAGAGGGCGGGCGTCCCGTCGACCAGCACTGTCAAGGCTCCCGCCTTGCGCGCGGGCCGGTGCTTCGTGGTGCCGAGAACCGGCGGCCACGGCAACGCCGCGCCGTACGGCTGGGCGGGATCGCTCGCCGCGAGCACCACGGCGGCCTGCGCGGTGCGCGGGCCGCCGGTGTCGGAGAGGGCGCGCAACCGGTCGACCGCGCCTCGCGCCGCGAACTGTGCGGCGCCCAGTCCCTCGACGACGTAGCCACGGATGACCTGCCCGGAGTCCTCCATGCCACGCAGCACCTTGTAGATCCCGGAAAACCCACCGGTCACGCGCTCGGTGTCGAGTGCGCCCTTGGTGAGCACGCCGTGCCGTTCGAGGAAGGACTCCGTGCGCGCGTGGGTGCGCCGGGTGGGGTCGGGTTCCCGTTCCGGCGTCAAGGCCCACCGGCCGGCGACCGTCGGCGGGCCCGTCCGCGAGGGCATGCTGGGCCGGCCGGCCCGCAGTCGCGCGTATCGGCCCCGAGGAGTGGACCGGCGAGGCTTGTGGGCCGCACCGCGTCCGGACACCTGGGCCCGCAGCGGGCCCAAGGTGTCCCCGGTGACGATCCCCGCCCACACGAGATCCCACAGTGCCGCCACCACGTCGGCGTCGTTCGGCGGGCTCTCCAGCTGGGGCGTGACCCGGTCGACGAGCTGCCGGAAGAACAGCGCACCATGCTCCATAGTGGACACGATCGCGGTGTGCAAAGGAGTCTGGGGAACGGAATCGTCGACATCGGGCAGCAGCAGATCCGCGACGTCCGCCGGAGCGAGCGCGATCCATCCGTCCCCTCCGGACAGTGCGCCACACCCGGCCCAGACCACTTCGCCCGCTGTGGTGAGCTCGTCCAGCAACGCGGGGTAGTAGCCGGG
The DNA here is from genome assembly GCF_042685745.1 of Prauserella oleivorans. NCBI lineage: Bacteria > Bacillati > Actinomycetota > Actinomycetes > Pseudonocardiales > Pseudonocardiaceae > Prauserella > Prauserella oleivorans. The sequence continues at coordinate 2,682,830 of NZ_JBHUNT010000001.1, forward strand.
CAGCCGGCTCGGCAGGATCAGCGACTCCAGCGCACTCGCCGGCAACGGTGCGCCCGCGAGTTGTTCGACCACCGCCAGCACGTCGTCCGCGGTCGGGGCCGACCGCATGCGCCCGCCGATGCCGTGCCAGCCCGGCAGGAACCGGCCCAGCGCCGCCTGCTCCACCGGCTCGACCTCGGCCCGCAGTTTCGCCAGCGACGCCCTGCGCAGCCGGCGCAGGACACTCGCGTCGCAGTACTCGACGCCCCCCGGCTCGTACGGCTGCGGCCGCAGCTCGCCGCGCACGAGCCTGCCCTCGGAGGTCAGCCGGTCCAGCACCCCGGCCACCACGGCCGTGCCCAGCCCGAACCGTTGCGCCACCTGAACCGCCGCGAATGGGCCTCGCGTGCGGGCGTAGCGGATCACCAGGTCGCCCAACGGGTCGGCGACCGGCTCGGTGAACGCCTCCGGCACCCCGATCGGCAGGGCCACGCCGAGTGCGTCCCGGACCCGCCCGGCGTCCTCGATGCCGAGGTAGCGCTCCTCACCAGCGATCCGGACCACGATGGCGCGCCGCTCGTCCACCAGCTGTGTCAGCCACTCCCGCTGCACACCCCGTTCGGCCGCCTCGGAGACGGTGAGGTCGCCGAGGAACCGCAACAGGTCCGCGGTGTCCTCCACCGTGCGGGCCTGACGGTCCTCGTCGAGCCGCTGCAGCGTGCGTTCCACCGACGTCACGACGTCCGGGTCGAGCAGTTCCCGGATCGCTTCCGTGCCGAGCAGCTCCGCCAGCAACGCCGAGTCGAGCGACAAGGCCGCGGCCCGCCGCTCGGCCAGCGGAGCGTCCGTCTCGTACAGGAACATTCCGACGTAGCCGAACAACAGGCTCCGCGCGAACGGCGACGCCGACGGGGTCTCGACCTCGACGACCTTGACCTTGCGCGCCCGGACGTCGGCCATGAGCTCCCGCAGCCCGCCCACGTCGTAGACGTCCTGCAGGCACTCCCGCATGGCCTCCAGCACCACCGGGAACCGCTCGTACTTCGCGGCGACACCGAGTAACTGGGCCGCGCGCTGCCGTTGCTGCCAGAGTGGTGTCCGCCTGCGCGGGTCCCGGCGCGGCAACAGCAGCGACCGGGCGGCGCATTCCCGGAACCGGGCGGCGAACAGCGCCGACCCGCCCACCTCGTTGACGATGATCGACTCCACCTCATCGGGGTCGAGCAGCACGTCGTCGGCGGTCAGCATGATCTCGCGGCCGTCGGCGTCGAGCGCCTCGGGCAGCCGCAGCACGATGCCGTCGTCGGAATGCGCCATCTGCGCGTCCACCCCGCGGGTCTCGCGCAGACGCGCCGCGATCGCCAGCGCCCACGGCGCGTTCACCTGGGCGCCGAACGGCGAGTGCACCACCACCCGCCAGTCCCCGAGTTCGTCGCGGAACCGTTCGAGCAGGACGGTGCGGTCGTTGGGGACGTGCCGGGTCGCCTCGCGTTGCTCGTCGAGGTAGCCGAGCAGGTTGGTGCACGCGAGCTCGTCCAGCCCGGCGGCCTCGGCCCGCTGCCGCGCCCGCTGGGGGTCCCATGTGGACAGTTCGCGCAGGAACGCCCCGAGTGCCCGGCCCAGTTCGAGCGGCCTGCCGGGCGCGTCGCCCTTCCAGAACGGCATCCGTGCGGGCTGACCGGGCGCGGGCACGACGATGACCCGGTCGTGGGTGATGTCGGTGATGCGCCACGACGAGGTGCCGAGCAGGATCGTGTCGCCGACGCGCGACTCGTAGACCATCTCCTCGTCCAGCTCACCGACCCGCGACCCGGGCCGGTCGCCGTCGCCGGGTGTCATCACGGTGAACAGTCCGCGATCGGGGATCGTGCCGCCCGAGGTGACCGCGAGCCGTTGCGCGCCCGGACGCCCGCGGAGCTCGCCGGTCACGCGATCCCACGTGATGCGGGCGCGCAGCTCACCGAACTCCTCACTGGGGTAGCGCCCGGCGAGCATGTCGAGCACGGCGTGCAGCGCGTCGTCCGGCAGGGCCGTGAACGGTGCCGCCCGCCGCACGGTCGCGGCGACGTCGGCCACCGTGCGGGGCTCCAGCGCCACCATCGCCACGATCTGCTGGGCGAGGACGTCGAGCGGGTTGCGCGGATACCGGATCGCCTCGATCGCGCCCGCCGCCATGCGTTCGGCCACCACCGCGCACGAGACGAGATCACCCCGGAACTTCGGGAACATCACGCCCGTCGACACGGCGCCGACGTGGTGGCCCGCGCGCCCGACCCGCTGCAGGCCGGACGAGACCGTCGGCGGTGCCTCGATCTGCACCACCAGGTCGACGGCACCCATGTCGATGCCGAGCTCCAGTGACGACGTCGCCACCACGCACGGCAGCCTGCCCGACTTCAGTTCCTCCTCCACCCGTGTGCGCTGCTCGCGCGACATCGAGCCGTGGTGGGCCTTGGCGACGGTGGGGTCCGCGCCGGTGGTGAGTCCGGACTCGCCGATCGCCTCCGCCGGGAACCGTTGTCCCGGCTCGAGTTCGGTCTGCTCGGCGGCGAGCTCGTTGAGCCGTGCGGTGAGCCGTTCGGCGAGGCGGCGGGAATTGGCGAAGACGATCGTCGACCGGTGCGCGCGCACGAGCTCCAGCACGCGTTCCTCCACCGACGGCCAGATCGACGGGCGGCGCACGGCGTTGTTCGAGATCTCCTCCTGCGTGCCGATACCACCCTCGGACGGCAACGGCACCGGCTCGGCGGGTTTCGCCGGGGCATCGAGGTCGGCCATGTCCTCGACCGGAACCTCCACGCGCACCTCGACCGTCTTGGCGAGCTTCGGCTGGATCACCCGCACCGGCCTGCCCCCGGCGAGGAACGAGCTCACCTCGTCCACCGGCCGGACGGTCGCCGAGAGCCCGATCCGCTGGGCGGGCCGGGGCAGCAGTTCGTCGAGCCGCTCCAGGGACAGCGCCAGATGCGCACCCCGCTTGCCGCCCGCGACGGCGTGCACCTCGTCGATGATCACCGTCTCGACCCCGCGCAGCGATTCCCTGGCCGCGGACGTGAGCAACAGGAACAACGACTCAGGCGTGGTCACCAGCACGTCGGGCGGGGTCCGGGCGAACGAGCGGCGTTCGGCGGGGGTGGTGTCACCGGTGCGCATGCCGACGGTGATGTCCGGCGGCTGGAGGCCGAGCCGCCTCGACGCCTGCGAGATGCCGGCCAGCGGGGCCCGCAGGTTGCGCTGGACGTCCACCGCGAGGGCCTTCAGCGGGGACACGTACAGCACCCGGCACCGGTGGGTCCGCGTCTCCGGCATCGGGGAGACGGCCAGCCGGTCGAGCGCCCACAGGAACGCGGCGAGGGTCTTGCCCGACCCCGTCGGTGCGACGACGAGCGCGTGCTCGCCCGCGTGCGCCGCCCGCCACGCACCTTCCTGCGCGGCCGTGGGTGCCGCGAACGCCCCCGCGAACCAGTCCCGGGTGGCGGGGGAGAAGAGGTCGAGCACGTTCCTGGCCACCCCACCATGATGCGTGCCCCCACCGACAATTCGTGCGGCGGTGCTCTGACCTGCGACTTCGCCGGGTCCGGTCACGTGCGCGGCGCGGCCGTGGGAACATCACCGCGGCTGTTCGGCTACATCGACAAGGGGAGCGCTGTGCGGATCCTGTCCGTGGACCTCGGTACGTCCAACACCGTCGCCGTACTGTCCGCGCACGGCCGCCCGCCGCGGGTCGTGGAGGTCGACGGATCCGCGACGATGCCCTCCGCCGTGTTCGCCGAACAGGACGGCACCCTCGTGGTCGGCCGGGACGCCGAGCGCAGGGCCCGGCTCGACCCCACCCGGTTCGAACCGAACCCGAAACGCCGCGTCGACGAGCAGACGCTGCTGCTCGGCACCGATGTCGTACCGGTCAACGAGGCACTCGCCGCGGTGCTGCGCCGCGTGTTCGAGGAGACACAGCGCCAGCTCGGTGGCGAGCCGCTCGACGAGGTCCGGCTCACCCACCCCGCGCAGTGGGGACCCGTGCGCCGCAACGTGCTGCTCTCCGCGGCGCGGCTGGCGGGCGCGACCTGTTCGCTGCTGCTGGTACCCGAGCCGGTCGCGGCGGCGGCGCACTTCGCGTCGTTCCCGGGTAAGGCGCTGGCGCCGGGACAGACGCTCGCCGTCTACGACCTCGGTGCGGGCACGTTCGACGTCGCCGTGGTCGGCGCGACGCAGAACGGCTATACGGTGCTCGCCGAGGACGGCCTGCCCGACCTGGGCGGACTCGACGTCGACCAGGCGTTGCTGGTGCACGTCGGCCGCGAGGTGTCACATCGTGACCCGCAGCAGTGGCAGCGGTTGCTGCGCCCGGAGTCGACGGCCGACCGGCGCACCCGGCGCACCCTGCAGGAGGACGTCAAGGCGGCCAAGGAGGCGCTGTCCCGGCTGCCGCAGACCGAGGTTCCCCTGCCGGAGCCGTTCACCGACGTCCTCGTCACCCGGGCCGAGCTGGAGGCACTGGTCCGGCCCGCGATGCTGCGCAGCGTGGAGCTGCTGGCCAGGACGGTGCGTGCGGCGGGACTGAGCCCGGACCGGCTGGCGGGCATCTACCTGGTCGGCGGGTCCAGCCGGTTACCGCTGGTGGGCACGCTGCTGGCGGAGAAACTCGGCGTGGTGCCCTCGAGCCTGGACCAGCCGGAGACGGCCGTCGCGCTCGGCGCGCACCATGTCGCCGCGGACGGCATCAGCATGCGGACCCAGAACGTCGAGGGCCAGGTCGCGACCACGGGCGTGCCCACGAGGACCGGCCCCCAGCCGGTGCCGCAGACGGCGACCGTGCCGCCGGCGCGGCCGCAGCCCGGCGGCTACGCCCCGCACCAGGCGTATCCGGCGAGCGGGCCGCAACCGGCGCTGGCGTTGCAGCAGCCACCGGCACCGGCGAGCTTCCCGACCTACCCGGCGCCGTCGGACAAGGGCGGTTCGGGCAGGCGCACGAAGCTGTGGGCCGGGCTGGCGATCGCCGCGGTGATCCTGCTCGGCGCGGGTGCGGCGGTGTTCCTGTTCGCCTCGCCGTCGGCCGAGACCTACACCGCCGAGGAGTGCCGCGAGCCCGGCGCCGCCGACGAGCAGGGTTTCACCGGCTGCCTGCGCCAGCTGGCGGGTGACGTGCCCGCGAACAGCCAGTGCGCGCCGGGAACGGGCACCGGACCGGCCGCGGCGGCGAACGAGAAGGAACTCGGCATCGCGGTGACCTGCTCGGCGCCCGGCCTGGCCGGGGCGCAGATCACCTACCTGCACGGGACGTCCGCCGACACGCTCAAGCTCTACACCGACGGGTTGCTGAGCCGCACCGGCGGCGGCGACCGGGTCGAGGCCGACTGGCGGGGCAACGCGCTCGACGGCCGGTACTCGGCGGCCGCGGGCCGCAACTCGTCGGTGCTGGTGTTCACCGTCAAGGACCGCCCGCTGTCCGGGTTCGTCTACCAGGTGCACTCCAGCGGGCAGGGCGAGTCGGCGGACCCGAGTGAACTCGCCGACTACTTCGAGCAGCACGTGCAGCCGGGCGAGTAGCCGCGTCACTTCCTGCGGTTGCGGCGGACGTTGATGATGAGCAGCACCAGCGCCGCGGTCACCGTCGCGATCGACGCGAGCGTCAGCGCGGTGGTGCCGAGGCCGGTGGCCTCCTGTGCGAGCTGCATGCCCCCACGGTACGGCGGCGTGGCGCGACTACGCTTGGCCCGATGCGGATCACCGTGTTTCGCCGGCTGATGGCGGAGGAGTTCGGCGCGACCCGGGCCGAGATGCTGGCCAAGGACCACGTGCTCAGTGGTCTCGGCGGGCGCACCGTGGAGCAGGCGCTCGAGGCCGGGATCCCCGCGAAGGAGATCTGGCAGGCGGTCTGCGCGGAGTTCGAGGTGCCCGCCGAACGCCGGTGACCCCGGAGACCCCGGTGATGAAGGTGGGCAGCGGGGCGGAAAATCGTAGCGGAGGGGTGTGTCACCTTCGACCTCGAACAGGTGTTCGTCTATCGTGTTGTCCACATCGGGGTCCGTTGTCCACAGATTCCGCGAAGCCGGAAGAACTGTCGGACCCCGCCCGTAACGTCGAGCCCGACAGAGCACAACCGCGACAGCCAATGAGGTGGATTCCATGCCAGCAGCACCGGACAAGGGCAAGGCGCTCGATCTAGCCCTTGCCCAGATCGACAAGCAGTTCGGCAAGGGGTCGGTGATGCGGCTCGGCGAGGAGACCCGCCCGCCGATCGAGGTGATCCCCACCGGCGCTATCGCCCTCGACATCGCGCTGGGCATCGGCGGTCTGCCTCGTGGCCGGATCGTGGAGATCTACGGCCCGGAGTCGTCGGGTAAGACCACCGTCGCCCTGCACGCCGTGGCCAACGCGCAGAAGGCGGGCGGCATCGCGGCGTTCATCGACGCCGAGCACGCGCTCGACCCCGAGTACGCCAAGACCCTGGGCGTCGACACCGACGCGCTGCTGGTCTCCCAGCCGGACACCGGTGAGCAGGCGCTGGAGATCGCGGACATGCTCATCCGCTCCGGTGCGCTCGACATCCTCGTCATCGACTCGGTCGCGGCGCTCGTGCCGAGGGCCGAGATCGAGGGCGAGATGGGTGACTCCCACGTCGGTCTGCAGGCCCGTCTGATGAGCCAGGCGCTGCGCAAGATCACCGGTGCCCTGCACAACTCGGGTACCACGGCGATCTTCATCAACCAGCTGCGCGAGAAGGTCGGCGTGATGTTCGGTTCGCCGGAGACCACCACGGGTGGCAAGGCGCTCAAGTTCTACGCCTCGGTGCGGCTCGACGTCCGCCGTATCGAGACGTTGAAGGACGGCGGCGAGCCGGTCGGCAACCGCACTCGCGTCAAGGTCGTGAAGAACAAGGTCGCTCCGCCGTTCAAGCAGGCCGAATTCGACATCCTCTACGGCGTCGGTGTCTCCCGGGAGGGCTCGCTCATCGACATGGGTGTCGACCAGGGCATTCTGCGCAAGTCCGGGGCCTGGTACACGTACGAGGGCGACCAGCTCGGCCAGGGCAAGGAGAACGCGCGGAAGTTCCTGCGCGACAACCCCGACGTCGCCGACGAGATCGAGAAGCGGATCAAGGAGAAGCTCGGCATCGGGGCTCAGCTCGACGCCGAGGAGACCGCGCCCGCGCCGGTCGACTTCTGACGCACCCGACCCCGAGGAGTGGCGTGAGCGAGCCGAACTCCGGGGGCGCGCGGAAGGAACGGCGGCGCCCGGTGTCGGAGATGACGCGCGAGGAGGCGTGGAAGAAGGCCAAGGAGATCTGCTTCGATCTCCTGGCCGTGCGTCCTCGCACCGCGGAGGAGCTCCGTGCGGCCTTGCAGCGCAAGGGCTTCGACTCCGGTATCCGCGACGAGCTGCTGAGCAAGCTCGGCAATGCCGGCCTGATCGACGACGCCGCGTTCGCGGAGATGTGGGTGCGGTCGCGACACAACCACCAGGGACTCGCGAAACGGGCGCTCGTCGCGGAACTGAAGCGCAAGGGCGTCGACGGTGACGTCGCCGCCGAGGCCGTGAGCGAGATCGACCGCGAGGCCGAGGAGCAGCGGGCCCGGCTGCTGGTGCGCAAGAAGCTCCGGACCATGGGCGGCGTGGACGAGCAGAAGGCGACCCGGCGGCTGCTGGGCATGCTCGCGCGCAAGGGGTATCCGCAAGGGCTCTCGTACGCGGTGGTCCGGGACGAACTGCGGAACGCGGGCGCCGAGTCGACCCTGCTCGACGACGTCACGCCGGAGTAGCACGCGCGCCACGGCGAACGGCTCGGCCGCGGGAGTGGTGGCGGGGGCCCATTCGCAGTGGATGCCCCGCCCAGTCGGCTCACACCGTCAGCGTGGGTTCGGGTCAGTCGGGCAGGCCCACGGGCACGGGCGTTCCGTCGTCGGCGAGCCGGCAGGTCCGGACCACCGTCCCGACGGGCTCGCGCACCCACCACGCACGGGTCTCCCGCCGCTCCTGCCACGTGGTGTATCGGTAGTGGAACAGCCGAGCCCGCACGAACCGTGGTGGTGTGTCCGGGAACGGGTTGCCACGCAACAGCTTGAGCGTCTGCCGGTCGCCACTCAGCAGACGGGTCACCAGCTCCGGCAGCCAGCGCGCTCCGTACCGCGGCGACAACGAGACGAACCACAGCATCCAGTCCAGCCGGAGGTGATACGGCGCGATCTGGCGTGGCCGCCGGTACGGGTCGCCGGGCTTTCCCTTGAACTCGTACTCCCGCCACCGTGTGTCCGGCGAGATCTCCTCGGCGTCGGTGCCTTCGATGATCACCTCGTACCGATCGCGGGTGACGCTGCCGAACGCGCCGTAGGTGTTGACCAGATGCAGCCGGTTGAAGCTGTAGTTCATCAGCTGCGTGCGGCCGACCAGGTTGCGGATCGGCCAGTAGCTCAGCACGGCCACGCCGGCGAACAGGGCGAGCACGACACCGCGGTACCACGCGGGCGGCTCGTCCAGCGTGGGTGGCGACAGCGGCAGCAGCGAACCGTCCACAGCGGACACCGCGAGAGTGATGGTGACGACGTTGAGCCAGGAGAAGTTTCCGCTCAGCACCAGCCATCCCTGCGTCGCGATGACGACGCAGGCGGCCACGGTCGCCACCGGTTGCGGCGCGAAGAGTGCGAAGGGCACGACGAGCTGCGCGACGTGGTTCGCCGCGACCTCCACCCTGTGCAACGGTTTCGGCAGGTGGTGGAAGTACCAGCTGAGCGGTCCGGGCATGGGCTGGGTCTCGTGGTGGTAGTACAGGCACGTCAGGTCGCGCCAGCAGCGGTCACCCCGCATCTTGATCATCCCGGCGCCGAACTCGAGCCGGAACAGCAACCACAGGAGCAGCCACACCATCGGCACCGCGGGCTCGATGTGCGACGGCCCGGTGAAGATCGTCAGGAAACCCGCTTCCAGCAGCAGCGACTCCCAGCCGAAGGAGTACCAGATCTGGCCCACGTTGACGATCGACAGGTACAGCACCCACGGCACCGTCCACAGCGCCATGTGCGCCCAGATCGGCAGCCCGTCCGCGAGCCCTGCCAGCAGCACCGCCGACACCAGCGCACCGGTTGCCGCGACGATGGTGAAGAACCGGTCGGAGTAGTGCAGGTGGAACAGGCTGGGCGACTCCCGGAACCGGACGCGGGCCAGGAACCGCGGCACCGGCAGCAGGCCATGTTCGCCGAGCAGGGCCCGGAACTGGTTGAGTGCCACGACGAACGCGACGAGATAGATCGCGGCCAGCATCCGCTGGTACACGAGCCGCGATGCCCAGTAGTCGGGGTCGCCGAACCAGTTCCAGTTCACAGCAGCGCTTCTCCTGCGGGGAACGTCACCGCTCGAGCGCCGAGGCCTCCTTCGCCAGCGCCTCGATGCGTGCGTAGTCCCGAGCGGCGAGCGTGTCTCTCGGGGTCAACCACGTGCCACCCACACACCCTACGTTCGGCAGGGCCAGATAGCGCGGTGCATTCTCGGCTGTGATGCCGCCGGTCGGGCAGAACAGCAGGTCGGGCAACGGCCCGCCGATCGCGGCGAGCGCGGCCGCGCCGCCGCTCGCCTCGGCCGGGAAGAACTTCAGGGTGTCGAGCCCGCGTTCGGCAAGCCGCATGGCTTCCGACACCGTGGCAGCACCTGGGAGCAGCGGCAGTCCGGTGGCGGACGCCGCGTCGAGGACGGCGTCGGTGACACCGGGCGTCACCAGGAACGCCGCACCTGCCTGCGCGGCCTGCCGGGCGTGCTCCGGCCGGGTGATGGTGCCCGCGCCGACCACGATGTCCGGCACCCGCTCGGCGATCCGGCCGATGGCGTCGAGTGCGGTCGGCGTCCGCAGGGTCACCTCGATCGCCCGGATCCCGCCCGCCAGCAGGGCCTCGGCGGCCGGCACCGCGTCCTCGGCCCGGTCGAGCACCACCACCGGCAGCACGGGGGAGAGGGCGAGCACGTCGCGCGGGGTCCTCATCGCGCACCTCCCACGGTGGCCGGGGCTCCGAAGTGCTCGGGTGTCACCGGGCCGAACACGCTGGCTCCCTGGTCGGCAGGCCCGACCGCCCGGCGCAACGCCGTGAACAGCTCGCGGCCCGTCCCGTGCCAGGCCGCGTCGTCGGGTGCGGTGTCGGTCAGCTCGCGGGCGGCGAGTTCGGCCGCGTCGACGAGCACCTCGAGCCGGCCGGCGTCGGCGTCGAGCCGCACGAGGTCGCCGTCGGCCACCTTCGCCAGCGGACCACCCGCGGCCGCCTCCGGGGTGACATGGATGACCGCCGGGATCTTGCCGGATGCGCCGGACATCCGGCCGTCGGTGACGAGCGCGACGCGATGCCCGCGGTCCATCAGCACGCCCAGCGCGGGCGTGAGGCCGTGCAGCTCGGGCATCCCGTTCGCGCGCGGGCCCTGGTTGCGCAGCACCACGACGACGTCGCGGTCGAGCTCGCCCGCGCGGAACGCCCGGTCGAACCCCGCCTGCGTGGCGAACACCCGGGCAGGCGCCTCGACGACACGGTGCTCCGGCGCGACGGCCGACACCTTGATGACCGCGCGCCCGAGGTTGCCGGTCACCATGCGCAGACCGCCGTCCGCGGTGAACGGGTTGTCCGCCGGCCGCAGCACCGAGGCGTCGAGGCTGCGCGCCGGGCCGTCCCGCCAGGTCAGGGATCCGTTGTCCAGCACCGGTTCCCGGCGGTAGCGCGACAGCCCGGGGCCGGCGACCGTCCGGACGTCCTCGTGCAGGAGCCCCGCGTCGAGCAGCGTCGCGACGAGGAACTGCACGCCACCCGCGGCGTGGAAGTGGTTGATGTCGGCACTGCCGTTCGGGTAGATGCGGGCGAGCTGCGGCACCGCAGCGGAGAGGTCGGCGAAGTCGTCCCACGTGAGCTGGATGCCGGCCGCGGCCGCGATCGCGACGAGGTGCAGCGTGTGGTTGGTGGAGCCGCCGGTCGCCAGCAGCGCGACGAGACCGTTGACGACGGACCGCTCGTCCACGACGTGGGCCAGCGGCGTGTAGTCCTCGGTCTGGGACAACGCGACGATCCGGCGCGCCGCCTCCTCGGTCAGGGCGCGGCGCAGCGGCGTACCGGGGTGCACGAAGCTCGCGCCCGGCAGGTGCAGGCCCATCACCTCGACGACGAGCTGGTTCGAGTTCGCGGTGCCGTAGAAGGTGCAGGTGCCGGGCGAGTGGTAGGACGCCGACTCGGCGTCGAGCAAGTCCTCGCGGCTGGCCTTGCCCTCGGCGAACAACTGGCGGATGCGGACCTTTTCCTTGTTCGGCAGCCCGGACTGCATGGGCCCGGCCGGGACCAGGATCGCGGGCAGGTGCCCGAAGGCGAGCGCCCCGATCAGTAGTCCGGGCACGATCTTGTCGCACACGCCCAGCAGCAGGGCGCCGTCGAAGAGGTCGTGTGACAACGCGATCCCGGTGGCCATGGCGATGACGTCCCGGCTGAACAGCGAGAGCTCCATGCCCGGGCGGCCCTGCGTGATGCCGTCGCACATCGCCGGGACGCCGCCGGCGAACTGGGCGACGCCGCCGGCCTCGCGTGCGGCGTCCTTGATCCACGCCGGGAACTCGCCGAGCGGCTGGTGTGCGGAGAGCAGGTCGTTGTAGGCGGACACGATCGCGATGCCGGGCTTGGTCGCGCCACGCAGCGCGAGCCGGTCGGGTCCGGAGCAGGCCGCGAAGCCGTGTGCGAGGTTGCCGCAGCCGAGGCCGGCGCGGGCCGGGCCCTGCCTGCGCGCGGCCGCGACGCGGGCGAGGTAGGTCTCGCGGGTCGGTGCGCTCCGGGCGGTGATGCGGGCGGTCACGTCGGCGAGGACGGGATGGACGGGTCGATCTGCGCTGGCTGGCGCTGAGTTCACGGCGGCTCCGGTCGCGTCAGGTCGGGCGGCGAGTGACTGACACGATACAGATGGCGGTGGGCGAGCTCAAAATCGATTAAGAACGTCACGATTAGTGATCTCGATCACGCCGTTTGCGCTCGGTGTGCTACTTGTCACACTCGACCCCGGCAGGCAGAGTCGGGCGTGAGCGCAGCCGAGGACTCGGAGGTGGACAACGTGTCCAGCGCAGAAATGAGCGAACTTCGCCGCACGATCGGACAGCTGCGCCAGTGCGTCGGCGCGGTCCGGGCGCGCTACGGGGAAGGGCCGGCGGTGCGCAGGCTGGTGAACGACGTCGACCGCCTCGACATCGACGCGCTCGATCTCGACCAGGCCGTGCCGGTGCCCTCACAGTCGACGGCCGCCGAGCGGGTTCCGGTACCCGACACCCCCTACGACCCGTCGTTGTGGGACGGGGCGGACGACGAGGGCGTCGGCGGCTACCACCGCGAGCAGCGGTAAGGCGGCGGTTGCAGCGTGGCAACCACGGCCGACCCCGGGACATCAGGCCGCACCCGTGCCCGTCTCGCGGCCCGGACGTTGCGCACCGATCGCTGGTGGCTGCCGCCACTGGTGACGACCCTCGGGCTGGCGACGTTCGTCATCTACGCGGGCGTGCGCTCGTTCATGCGCACCGGCTACTGGGATTCCGAGCACCACTACCTGACGCCCTTCTACTCGCCGTGCCTCAGCGATTCGTGTGTGCCCGGCTCGGCTCACTTCGGCACGCCAATCGGGGAGTTGCCAGGATTCATCCCGCTGGCGTTCCTGTCGCTGCCGTTCCTGCTCGGCTTCCGGCTGACCTGCTACTACTACCGCAAGGCCTACTACCGCTCGATCTGGCTGTCGCCGCCGGCGTGCGCGGTCACCGAACCGCACAGCCGCTACACCGGCGAGACGCGGCTGCCGCTCATCGTGCAGAACGCGCACCGCTACTTCTTCTACGCCGCGTTCGTCATCACGGTGATCAACACCTACGACGCGATCGTGGCCTTCGACGGCGAGCAGGGCTTCGGCATCGGGCTCGGCAACGTGATCCTGCTCGTCAACGTCGCGCTGCTCTGGTGCTACACGCTCTCGTGTCACTCCTGCAGGCACGTCGTGGGCGGCCGGCTCAAGCATTTCTCCCGCAATCCGGTGCGGTACTGGATCTGGACGCAGGTCAGCAAGCTGAACACGCGTCACATGCAGTTCGCGTGGATCACGCTCGGCACGCTGGTGCTGACCGACCTCTACGTGTGGCTGGTGTCCACCGACGTCATCGCCGATCTGCGTTTCGTCAACTGAATCTCGAGGTGGCAATACATGACCGAGGTCGAGCGGCACAGCTACGACGTCGTGGTGATCGGTGCCGGCGGCGCGGGGCTGCGAGCGGTGATCGAGGCCCGGCAGCGGGGCCTGAGCGTCGCGGTGGTGTGCAAGTCGCTGTTCGGCAAGGCGCACACCGTGATGGCCGAAGGCGGCTGCGCGGCCGCGATGGGCAACGCCAACCCCAACGACAGCTGGCAGGTGCACTTCCGCGACACCATGCGCGGTGGGAAGTTCCTCAACAACTGGCGCATGGCCGAGCTGCACGCGAAGGAGGCGCCCGATCGCGTGTGGGAGCTGGAGACCTACGGCGCCCTGTTCGACCGCACCGCCGACGGCCGCATCAGCCAGCGCAACTTCGGCGGGCACACCTATCCGCGGCTCGCGCATGTCGGTGACCGCACCGGGCTCGAGCTGATCCGCACGATGCAGCAGAAGATCGTCTCGCTGCAGCAGGAGGATTATCGCGAGTTCGGCGACTACGAGGCGAGGGTCAAGGTCTTCGCGGAATGCACGATCACCGAGCTGCTCAAGTCGGGCGGGCGCATCGCGGGCGCGTTCGGCTACTGGCGCGAGTCCGGGCGCTTCGTGCTGTTCGAGACGCCCGCCGTCGTGCTCGCCACGGGCGGTATCGGCAAGTCGTTCAAAGTCACGTCGAACTCGTGGGAGTACACCGGCGACGGGCACGCGCTGGCACTGCGGGCCGGGGCGAACCTGATCAACATGGAGTTCGTCCAGTTCCACCCCACGGGCATGGTGTGGCCGCCGAGCGTGAAGGGGATCCTGGTCACCGAGGGCGTACGCGGTGACGGTGGCGTGCTCAAGAACTCCCAGGGCGAGCGGTTCATGTTCCGCTACATCCCGGATGTCTTCAAGGGACAGTACGCCGACAGCGAGGAGGAGGCCGACCGCTGGTACACCGACGCCGACAAGAACCGGCGCACCCCGGACCTCCTGCCGCGCGACGAGGTGGCCAGGGCCATCAACACGGAGGTCAAGGAAGGCCGCGGTTCCCCGCACGGCGGCGTCTACCTCGACATCGCCAGCAGGCTACCGGCCGAGGAGATCAAGCGGCGGTTGCCGTCGATGTACCACCAGTTCAAGGAACTCGCCGACGTCAACATCACGCGGGAACCGATGGAGGTCGGGCCCACCTGCCACTACGTCATGGGCGGCGTGGAGGTCGACCCGGACACGGCGTCGTCGAGCGTGCCCGGCCTGTTCGCCGCCGGTGAGTGCTCGGGCGGGATGCACGGGTCCAACCGGCTCGGCGGCAACTCGCTGTCGGACCTGCTCGTGTTCGGCCGCCGCGCCGGGCTGGGTGCCGCGTCCTATGTGGAGTCACTGCGGGAGCGGCCGAGGGTCGCCGACGCCGACATCCGCACCGCGGCCGAGTTGGCCGTGAGCCCGTTCGACCCGCCGGGCGAGGGCGTCGCGGAGGAGAACGCCTACTCCCTGCACACCGAGCTGCAGCAGAGCATGAACGAGCTCGTCGGCATCATCCGCAAGGCCGATGAGATCGAGAAGGCGCTCGACAAGCTCGCCGAGATCCGCAAACGCCTGCGGGGCGTGACGGTGGAGGGGCACCGGCAGTACAACCCGGGCTGGCATCTGGCCCTCGACCTGCGGAACATGCTGCTGGTCAGCGAGTGCGTGGCGCGGTCGGCGCTGCGGCGCACCGAGAGCCGCGGCGGCCACACCCGCGACGACCATCCCCAGATGGACTCCCGGTGGCGCAACACGCTGCTGGTGTGCAGCACCGTCGGCGGGGACCCGCTCGCGCCCGAGGTCACGGTCAGCGCCAAGGAGCAGGACCCGATGCGCCAGGACCTGCTCGAGTTGTTCGAGCTGGCCGAGCTGGAGAAGTACTACACCGAGGACGAACTCGCCGAGCATCCGGAAAGGACGGCCTGACACATGAGCTACCAGGCGAAGCTCCGGGTCTGGCGCGGCGACGCGGGATCGGGCGAGCTGCGCGACTTCGACGTCGAGGCCAACGACGGCGAAGTGGTGCTCGACCTCATCCACCGGCTGCAGGCCACGCAGGCCCCCGACCTCGCCGTCCGCTGGAACTGCAAGGCGGGCAAGTGCGGGTCGTGCTCGGCGGAGGTCAACGGCAGGCCGCGGCTGCTGTGCATGACCCGGATGTCGGTGTTCGAGCCGGACGAGGTCATCACCGTCACGCCCATGCGCACGTTCCCGGTGATTCGCGACCTGGTGACCGACGTGTCGTACAACTACACCAAGGCCAGGGAGATCCCGTCGTTCACGCCGCCGCCCGAGCTGAAGCCGGGCGAGTACCGGATGCGGCAGGTCGATGTCGAGCGCTCGCAGGAGTTCCGCAAGTGCATCGAGTGCTTCCTGTGCCAGAACACCTGCCACGTCATCCGTGATCACGACGAGAACAAGGCTGCGTTCGCCGGTCCCCGGTATCTGATGCGGATCGCCGAGCTCGAGATGCACCCGCTCGACGTCGCGGACCGGCGGAACGAGGCGCAGACCGAGCACGGCCTCGGCTACTGCAACATCACGAAGTGCTGCACCGAGGTGTGCCCGGAGAACATCCACATCACCGACAACGCGCTCATCCCCATGAAGGAGCGGGTCGCCGACCGCCGCTACGACCCGATCGTCTGGCTCGGGAACAAGCTGTTCCGCCACAAAACGCCGTGACGCACGAAGGGCGCCTCCCGTGTCGAGGGAAGGCGCCCCTCGTGAGCCGCATCGGGCGAGACTATTCGCCGGTGGCCGCGGGTTCGTTGCGCACGACCGCGCCGGTGCTCTTCTTGCGCTGTCGGTTCCACTTCTCGAGCGCGCCGGCGATCGAGGTGATGATGAAGTTCAGCACGATGTAGAGCACGGCGACGACGATGAGCGTCGCGATGGTGTTCGCGCCGTAGTTGTTGGAGATCGGCGCGACCCGGTTCAGCAACTCGGAGAAGCCCACGGCCGCGCCACCGAGCGCGGTGTCCTTCACGATCACCACGACCTGGCTGACGATCGCGGGCAGCATCGCGGTGACCGCCTGGGGCAGCAGGACGTTGGTCATGGTCTGCGACTTGCGCAGGCCGAGTGCCTGCGCCGCCTCGGTCTGGCCCTTCGGCAGCGAGAGGATGCCCGCGCGAACGACCTCCGCCAGCACCGAGCCGTTGTACAGCACCAGGCCCGTCACCACCGCGAACAACGGCCGCTGGTCCGAGTCGATGTCGGTGAAGTTGAAGTAGAACTCGTTGGCGAAGACCATCAGGATCAGCACCGGAACGGCGCGGAAGAACTCGACGATCGTCGCCGCGGGCCAGCGCACCCAGGCGTGGTCGGACAACCGCAGGATGCCGAACAGCGCGCCGATGGGCAGGGCGATGATGATCGACAACGCCGCCGCGATCAGCGTGTTCTGCAGGCCGGGAAGGATGAACGTCGTCCACACCCGGCCGTCGGTGAAGAACGGACTCCACTTGTCCCAGTCGAGCTGGTTCTTCTCGGCCATCGTGGCCAGCACCCACCAGAACACCGCGGCGAGAGCCACGAGGAAGACGATGGTGTAGCCGACGTTGCGGGCCTTGGCCTTGGGGCCGGGTGCGTCGTAGAGGACCGAGGGAGCACTCATCGCTTCACCGCCACCTTGTTGGCCACCCAGCCGAGGATCAGGCCGGTGGGCAGGGTCAGGATCACGAACCCGAGCGCGAAGATCGTGAACACGAGGAAGATCTTGTCGCTTTCGTTCTCGATCATCTCGCTCATCAGCAGCGACGCCTCGGCGACGCCGATCGTGCTGGCGATCGTGGTGTTCTTCGTGAGGGCGATCAGCACGCTGGTCAGCGGGCCGATCACGGACCGGAACGCCTGGGGGAGCACCACGATGGTCAGCACCTGGGTGAACCCGAGCCCCAGCGCGCGCGCCGCCTCGGCCTGGCCCACCGGCACCGTGTTGATGCCGGACCGGATCGACTCACAGACGAACGTCGCGGTGTAGGCGATGAACCCGAGCACCGACAGCCGGAAGTTCATCTCGTCGAAGTTCTGGCCGGCCAGCGTCATGCCCAGGGTCTGGTTGAGCCCCAGCGAGGTCGCCAGGATGATCAGGGTGAGCGGGGTGTTCCGCATCAGGTTGATGTAGGCGGCGCCGAACGCGCGCATCAGCGGCACCGGCGAGACGCGCATGCCGGCCAGGATCGTTCCCCAAATCAGCGCGCCGATCGCGGAGAGGACGGTCAACTGGACCGTGACCCAGAACGCGCCGAGTACGTCGTACTCGCTCAGGAAATCGAACACGGTGGTGCTCCTCAGCTCCGGTCCGAAACGAGCCTGGGCCGGCCGGGTAGGCCGACCCAGGCTCGCCGTCGGTGTGTCTCAGTGCG
Source organism: Prauserella oleivorans (assembly GCF_042685745.1). Lineage (NCBI taxonomy): Bacteria > Bacillati > Actinomycetota > Actinomycetes > Pseudonocardiales > Pseudonocardiaceae > Prauserella > Prauserella oleivorans. The sequence continues at coordinate 2,700,352 of NZ_JBHUNT010000001.1, forward strand.
GCCGGATCACTGGTCGATGGCCGGCGGCTCCGGGACCTTGTAGCCTGCGGGGCCGAACCACCGCTCCGCGGACTTCTTCCAGGTGCCGTCCTGCTGCATCTTCCGGATGGCGTTGTTGATCGCCTGGCGGCCCTCGGTGTCACCCTTGCGCAGACCCACGCCGTACCGCTCGTCGGAGAGGTTCGCGCCCACCAGCTTGAACTTGCCGGGGTTCTGCGCGGCGTAGCCGGCGAGGATCGTGTCGTCGGTGGTCAGCGCGTCGACGGCGCCGCTCTCGAGGCCGTTGAGGCACTGCGAGTAGCCCGCGTACTCCAGCAGGTCGGCCTGCGGCGCGAAGTCGTTCTTGACGTTCTGCGCCGACGTCGATCCGCGCACCGAGCAGAGCTTCTTGTTGTTGAGGTTCTCGGCGCTCTTGATGGAGTTGTCGTTGGCCCGCACGAGCAGATCCTGATGCGCGATGAAGTACGGACCGGCGAAGTCCACCTTCTGCTTGCGCTCGTCGGTGATCGAGTAGCTGGCGACGATGAAGTCCACGTCGCCCTTCTGGATCATGTTCTCGCGCTGGGCGGACGGCGTCTCGACGAACTCGATGTCGCCCTCCTCGACGCCCAGCTCCTTGGCGATGTACTTGGCGACGTCGACGTCGAAGCCCTCGTACCCACCGTCCGGCGTCTGCAGCCCGAGGCCCGGCTGGTCGATCTTGATGCCGATCGTCAGCCTGCCCTGCTCGGCGCGCTGTACCAGGGACTCGTTCTGGGAATCGCCACCGCCGTTGCCGCCGCCACCGCCACAGGCGGCGAGAGCGAGGCTGGTGGCCGCCACGACGGCGCCAACACGCAATACTCTGCTGAACCGCATTTCGTCTCGTGTTCCTTCCAGTGTGATGTCCCCGCGCGCGTCAGCTGCCCGGCGGGCCACGGGCGGGGCTTAGTGAGTCAGGATCTTGCCAAGGAAATCCTTGGCCCGCTCGGACTTCGGGGCACCGAAGAAGTCGTCGGGAGTGGAGTCCTCGACGATCTCGCCGTCGGACATGAACAGCACGCGGTGCGCGGCTCGCCGGGCGAAGCCCATCTCGTGGGTGACGACCAGCATCGTCATGCCCTCGTCGGCCAGCGCCGTCATGGTGTCGAGCACCTCCTGGACCATCTCGGGGTCCAGCGCGGACGTCGGCTCGTCGAACAGCATCACCTTCGGCCGCATGGCCAGCGCCCTGGCGATGGCCGCGCGCTGCTGCTGGCCACCGGAGAGCTGTGCCGGATACTTCTGCGCCTGGTCGGCGATACCGACGCGCTCGAGCAGCTCCATGGCGGTCTGCCGCGCCTCGGCCGCGGACACCTTGCGCACCTTCTGCGGCGCCAGCGTGACGTTGTCGAGGATGGTCTTGTGCGCGAACAGGTTGAACTGCTGGAAGACCATGCCCACGTCCGCGCGCAGGGCCGCGAGCGCCTTGCCTTCGGCGGGCAGTGGCTTGCCGTCGATCGCGATCTCGCCGGAGTTGATCGGTTCGAGCCGGTTGATGGCCCGGCACAGCGTCGACTTTCCCGACCCGGAGGGCCCGAGCACCACGACGACCTGCCCCTTCGGGATCTCGATGTCGATGTCCTTGAGGACGTGCAGGTCACCGAAATACTTGTTCACCGCGGTCGCCCTGATCATGGGCACCGCGGATGCTTCGGTACTCATCTTGCCTCCATCGCGGTGAGCTGCCGGGTCGACGGCATCTCCGGCACCACCGGGATTGAACACCTTCGGGGCAATCCCGGCACGTCGTTCAGATCAAATCGCAACTTTATGTGCCCATTCGCAACATGACGCGCGTGACTGAGCACACTGTGTCCGAACCTTAGCCACCCTGCGTTCACCAGGCGTCCTGAGGTGCCGACCTGCCGTTGACCTACCCTGGTGACGTGAGCAGGACGTACCAGATCCGCACCTTCGGCTGCCAGATGAACGTGCACGACTCCGAGCGCCTTGCCGGCCAATTGGAGGAAGCGGGTTACGTTCCTGTTGCCGACGGTGACGCTGCGGACCTCGTCGTGCTCAACACCTGTGCGGTGCGCGAGAACGCCGACAACAAGCTGTACGGCAACCTGGGGCACTTGCGCGCGCGCAAGAACGAGCATCCCGGCATGCAGATCGCGGTCGGTGGCTGCCTCGCGCAGAAGGACCGGGGCGACATCGTCAAGCGGGCGCCGTGGGTGGACGTCGTGTTCGGCACCCACAACATCGGGTCGTTGCCGGTGCTGCTGGAGCGCGCCCGGCACAACGCCGAGGCGCAGGTGGAGATTCTCGAGTCGCTCGAGACGTTCCCCTCGACGTTGCCGGCCCGCCGCGAGTCCGCCTACTCGGGCTGGGTGTCGATCTCGGTGGGCTGCAACAACACCTGCACGTTCTGCATCGTGCCGTCGCTGCGCGGCAAGGAGCGCGACCGCAGGCCCGGCGAGGTGCTCGCCGAGGTCGAGGCGCTCGTCGCCGAGGGTGTGCTCGAGGTGACGCTGCTGGGGCAGAACGTGAACTCCTACGGCGTCGAGTTCGGCGACCGGCTGGCGTTCGGCAAGCTACTGCGCTCGTGCGGGTCGGTCGAGGGGCTCGAGCGGGTGCGGTTCACCTCGCCTCATCCCGCGGCCTTCACCGACGACGTCATCGAGGCGATGGCCGAGACCCCGAACGTCTGCCACCAGTTGCACATGCCGTTGCAGTCGGGATCCGACCGGGTGCTCAAGGCGATGCGCCGGTCGTACCGGTCGGCGCGGTTCCTGTCCATCCTGGACAAGGTGCGGGCGGCGATGCCGGACGCCGCCATCACCACCGACATCATCGTCGGCTTCCCCGGCGAGACCGAGGAGGACTTCGAGCAGACGCTCGAGGTGGTGCGCCAGGCGCGGTTCTCGAGTGCCTTCACCTTCCAGTACTCGAAGCGTCCCGGAACGCCCGCGGCCGAGATGGAGGGCCAGCTGCCGAAGGAGGTCGTGCAGGAGCGCTACGACCGGCTCGTCGCCCTGCAGGACGAGATCTCCTGGGAGGAGAACCGCAAGCTCGTCGGAGAGCGGGTGGAGCTGCTGGTCGCCACGGGCGAGGGGCGCAAGGACGCCGAGACGCGCCGGATGAGCGGCCGCGCCCGTGACGGACGGCTCGTGCACTTCACGCCGGACGGTCCGGCGGTGGACGGGTCGGTGCGGCCGGGTGACATCGTGGAGACGACGGTGACCTATGCCGCGCCGCACCACCTGGTCGCCGATGGCGAGCTGCTGTCCCACCGGCGCACGCGCGCGGGCGACAACGCCGAAGCGGGCCGGCGGCCGAAGACCAACGGCGTGAGTCTGGGCCTGCCGTCGTTCGGGCAGCCGGCCGCGGCCGCCGCGCCGGCCGGGGGAGGGTGCGCGCTGTGAGCGAGGGTGAGCAGGACCGCGCCCGCGACGGCGAGCACGATCCCGATCTCGACGAACTGGGAGCCGACGTCGACGCCGCGGTGGACGGGGCCGTGCGGACCGTGGAGTTCGGCAGGCGTGGCTTCGGTATCGCCCTGGCGGTCTTCGGCGCCGTGCTGGGTCTGGTGCTGCCGTGGGCAGGCGGTCATGCCGGCTGGGAGGTGCTGGCAGGAGAGGGCGATGCGATCCCGCGGTTGTTCGCCGCGACGTCCAGCGGGTTCGGCATCCTCGCCTCGGCGCTGGCACTCACGACACGGCGCTGGTGGCTGACTTGGGTGTGCTCGCTGGGCTGCTGGGTGGCCGCCGTCGACGGGCTGCTGGCGATCTGGTCGCAGCAGTCGTCCTCGGCGAGCGGCCACCCGGGCGCGGGCCCGGGCATCGGCATGGTCATCGCGTTCGTCTGCATGGTGGTGCTGGGCGTGCAGTGGGTGCGCGTCGCCTGGTCCCGGACCTGACAGACCCCGGCGTGGTGTTATCGACATCACACTTCCGCAGTGGCATACTGACGACGACATACTGTATGCACTAGCGGCGGTGGTCCGATGACGAGCGCGCACGCACTCCAGGTCAGGGAGATCCGGGACTTCTACGGCAGGCGATACCGGGTCGGCGAGAGCGATCGCGACCTGCTCGGCCGTTCGCGTGGGTGGATGCTCTGGTGCGCGTGGCTCGCCATGCTCGCGGCCAGCCTCGGCCAGTACGGCTACGGCGCGCTGATGCCGGTCATCGCCGACACCCACGGCTGGACGCTCGCGCAAAGCGGCTGGGTGCTCGCCGTCTGGATTCTGTGCCAGAGCGGCGCCGTGTATCCCGCGGCACGGCTGCGCACCACGCTCGGGTTGCGGCCGGCCGCGCCGATGATCGTCGGCGCCGCCCTGTGCGGTGCGGGTCTGGTGTCGCTGGGCGGTTCCGGCAGCTTCGCGGCGGTGCTGCTCAGCCACGGCGTGCTCGGCGGGATCGGCGCCGGGCTGATCTATGGGACGGCCCTCGGCGTCGTCGCGCGCTGGTATCCGGAGCGGCCGGGACGCACGGCGTTCGTCGGCGGTGCCTTCGCCTACGGGTCGATCCCGTTCGTCGTGCTGGCGGGTCAGTTCTCCCGGCCGCGGGAGCTCGAGACGTTCCTCGGCATCGCGGGGGTCGCCGTGGTGGTCGTGGTCAGTGCGGCGGCCGTGTTGTTGCGGGACCCGCCCGAGCACTGGTGGCCCTCCCATGTGGACCCACGCCGGTGGGCGCTGGACAAGTCCCTCAATCCCGGGTTGCGTGTCAACCGGCCGCCGATCCGGCGGTACTCGGCGGCGGAACTCCTGCGCTGCCGTGCGTCGATCCTGCTCGTGCTCGCCGTCACGTGCCTGACCGCGATGATCCTCTTCGACATCGCCTACCTCGCCGTGTTCGCGACCCACAGTGGATGGTCGGTCGGCTTCGGTGCTGTGGTGCTTGCCGTGCTCGCGGCGGCGAGCGGCGCGACCCGGACCGCCGAGGGCTGGGCAGGCGACCGGTTCGGCCGGCCGCGCGTCGTGCGCACGGCCTTGTGCGCCGGGGGACTGGCGCAGCTGGTCCTCCTCGTCGCGGGTACCCAGGGCAACGCCGCGCTGCTCCTGCTCGGCGCCGCGCTCGCCGGGGCGTCGGCGGGCGCGTGCTACGGCCTGCTGCCCGGACTGGTCGAGGGTCACTTCGGCGAGCAGCCCGGGCTGCCGAACTTCGCCGTCTTCTACGGCGCGAAGTCGCTCGGCGGGCTGGCCGGGGTGGCGCTCGCGGGCTACGTCGTCGCCGGCACGGGAAGCTACGCGGTGCCGTTCGCCGTCGCGGCCGCACTGGGCGTGGTGGGCGCGGGCCTCGTCGGGCTGCTGCGCCAGCCCGGCAGGCCACCGCTGGCGCTGCCGGGCACGGCCGAGCCGGTGCTCTCCGGGCGCTGAGCACGCCGCGGACCGTCCACTGTGGTCGGCATGACCATCGGCGTCCGGTGTGGACTCAGGAGTCGGGGACGAGTTTCCGGGCGAGTGCGGCGGTTTCGGAGGGGGTCTTGCCGACCTTGACGCCGGCGGCCTCGAGGGCTTCCTTCTTGGCCTGGGCGGTGCCGGCGGAGCCGGAGACGATGGCGCCGGCGTGGCCCATGGTCTTGCCCTCGGGGGCGGTGAAGCCGGCGACGTAGCCGACGACCGGCTTGGTCACGTTCTGCTTGATGTAGTCGGCGGCGCGTTCCTCGGCGTCGCCGCCGATCTCGCCGATCATCACGATGACCTCGGTGTCGGGGTCGTTCTGGAAGGCCTCGAGCGCGTCGATGTGGGTGGTGCCGATCACCGGGTCGCCGCCGATGCCGACGCAGGTGGAGAAGCCGATGTCGCGCAGCTCGTACATCATCTGGTAGGTCAGGGTGCCCGACTTGGACACCAGCCCGATCTTGCCCGGGCCGGTGATGTCGGCCGGGATGATGCCGGCGTTGGACTGGCCCGGCGAGATGACACCCGGGCAGTTCGGGCCGATGATGCGGGTCCCCGGGGTTCGGGGTGTCCCCGACGACGCAGCGCCCGGGGCGCAGGCGCCGGTGCCGGCACCGCTGGGCGAGGCACCGCCTGCGCCCTTGGCGCAGGCGTGTGCCCAGAAGTAGGCCGAGTCGTGCACCGGGATGCCCTCGGTGATCACCACGGCGAGCTCGATCTCGGCGTCGATGGCCTCGATCACGGCGTCCTTGGCGAACTTGGGCGGCACGAAGATGACGCTGACGTTGGCGCCGGTTTCCTTGATGGCCTCCTCGACCGTGCCGAACACGGTGAGCTCCTTGCCGGCGATGGTGACGGTCTGGCCGGCCTTGCGGGCGTTGACGCCGCCCACGATGTTCGAGCCGGCCTGCAGCATCTTGGTCGCGTGCTTGGTGCCCTCGGACCCGGTGATGCCCTGCACGATGATCTTGCTGCTGGAATCGAGGAAGATCGACATGATTTCTTACGCTCCTGCCGCCAGCTCGGCGGCCTTGTCCGCCGCGTTGTCCATGGTGTCCACCTGCGTGACCAGCGGGTGGTTGGCCTCGTTGAGGATGCGGCGGCCTTCCTCGACGTTGTTGCCGTCCAGCCGCACCACCAGCGGCTTGGTCGCCTCCTCACCCAGGATCTTCAACGCCTCCACGATCCCGGTCGCGACCGCGTCGCAGGCGGTGATGCCGCCGAAGACGTTGACGAACACGCTCTTGACCGCCGGATCGCCCAGGATGACATCCAGCCCGGCGGCCATCACCTCCGCCGAGGCGCCCCCACCGATGTCGAGGAAGTTCGCCGGCTTGACCCCGCCGTGCTTCTCCCCGGCGTAGGCCACCACGTCCAGGGTGGACATCACCAGGCCCGCGCCGTTACCGATGATGCCGACCTCACCGTCGAGCTTGACGTAGTTGAGGTCCTTGGCCTTGGCCTTGGCCTCCAGCGGATCCTCGGCCTGCTTGTCGACCAGCTCGGCCTGCTTGGGCTGCCGGAAGGCCGCGTTCTCGTCCAGGGTGACCTTGCCGTCCAGCGCGACGATCTTGTCCTGCGGGTCCCGCACCAGCGGGTTGACCTCGACCAGCGTGGCGTCCTCGGCCACGAAGGTCTCCCACAGCTTCACCAGCACCTCGGCGGCCTCGTCCTTGATCGCCTCAGGGAACTTCCCGGCGGTAAGGATCTCCAGCGCCGTGGCCCTGTCCACCCCGGCGAGCGGGTCGACCGGCACCTTCGCCAGCGCCTCCGGCCGCTCCACCGCCAGCTGCTCGATCTCCATGCCGCCCTCGGCCGAGGCCATCGCCAGGAAGGTGCGGTTGGCCCGATCCAGCAGGAAAGAGACGTAGTACTCCTCGGCGATGTCCGAGGCCTCGGTCACCAACACCCGACGCGTGATGTGACCCTTGATGTCCAGGCCCAGGATCGCCTCGGCCTTCTCCTTCGCCTCCGCCGGGCTCCCGGCCAGCTTCACACCACCGGCCTTACCCCGGCCACCGGTCTTCACCTGCGCCTTCACCACAACCTGCCCGCCGATCCTCTCAGCGGCCGCCTGCGCTTCTTCGGGGGTACTCGCCACGGCACCGGGCAACACCGGAACACCATGGGCGGCGAACAAATCCTTCGCCTGATACTCGTAGAGGTCCACGTCGTAAGAATACAGTATGTTGTATGCAAAGGTCGAGGTTTCCGTCTCCCGGGAAGCGGTCAATTCCCCGAGGGGAAGGAGGAGACGGATATCACTCGCTGTAGTGACTGGCGTCACCGGCAAGGGACATACTGCTCATTGTATGCTGTAGGCAGTCGACCAGTTAGCCGACGCCCTTGGCCGAAATGGCCGGACTACGTGACTTTTGGAGTACACCATGCCGTCGACCGAGTTGCCGCAGCAGTTGTCTGCCCGCCGGATCGACCGGCCTGTTCCGCTGCGTGAGCGGGTCTACCAGGCGATGCAGGAACTGATCATCTCGCGGCAGCTCGCCCCGGGTCAGCACCTCGTGGAGAGTGAGCTGGCCGAGATGCTCGGAGTATCCCGGCAGCCCATCCGCGAGGCGCTCCAGTTGCTGAACTCCGAGGGCTGGGTCGACCTGCGGCCCGGCTACGGAGCGTTCGTGCACGCGCCCACGGCGGCCGAGGTCGACCAGCTGCTGGTCGTCCGTAGTGCTCTCGAGGCCGAGTCCGCCCGGCTGGCCGCGTTGAACGCCGACGCGGAGGGCATCGCGCGACTGCGCAAGATCTGCGCCGAGGGCGAGGCGGCCGTCGCGGCCGACGACATCGACGCCATGGTGGCGGCCAACGCCGAACTCCACCGCCGGGTCACCGAGCTCTCCGGCAACCAGGTGCTGCTCGACTTCGTGGCGCAGGTGGACCGTCGCGTGCGGTGGTACTACACGCCGATCGCCCGCCACCGCGGCACACAGTCGTGGCAGGAGCACGCCCGGCTGATCGACGCCATCGAGGCCGGCGACGCGGACACCGCCGCGAGCGTCATGCGGGCGCACACCGAGCGGACGCGGGAGTCCTACCTGGAACAGCGTCGCGAGAACCCGGAGCCGGACGTCACGCCGGTCCAGGTGCGGTCGCGACGCAGGCGGACCGCGCCGCGCACCTGATTCGTTCTCCGAAACCGACCGGTCGTCGCACTGCCGCGGCGTACCGGAGAGTCGATGACGCCTGCGAAGGGAGGTGAGAAACATGCGTAGCTTCAAGGACATGCTCAGGTCCCTCACCGAGGAGCCCCGCGGCTTCAATGCCGACGGTCGTGTGGTGGGCCTGGGGCTGGCGACCGCCCAGGACAAGGCCCGCCGGCAGACCGGGGCCGAGGCCGAGGACTACCTGCGCGGCCGTGCCACCGACGATCGCCGCGGCACGCCGACGCGGTGACGGCCGGACCGGCGCTGCCAATGGAGCCAGCGCGTCCGGCCCGGCCGGGCACCGGCGCTCAGTCGGCCTGCGCTTCGGCGACGTCGTGGACCTCGTCCACCTCGCCGACCTCGCGCACCGGCTCACGGAGCCGGTCCCGGCGCACCTTGACCAGGCTCGCGACGGTGGTGATGGCGAGCGTGCCGACGATGACCCCGAGCGAGACCAGAATCGGGATCTCGGGCGCCCACGGAACACCGTGGTGATGCAGCGTCTCGGCGATGAGCTTCAAGCCGATGAACCCCAGCACCACCGCCAGGCCCTGGCTCAGATAGACCAGGCGATCGAGCAGGCCGCCGATCAGGAAGAACAACTGCCGTAGCCCCATCAGCGCGAACGCGTTCGCCGTGAACACCAGGTACGGCTCCTTCGTCAGGCCGAAGATCGCCGGAATCGAATCCAGCGCGAACAACAGATCCGTCGTGCCGATGGCGATCATCACGATGAGCATGGGCGTCACGAGCCGCTTGCCGGCCCGGCGGATCGTCAGCTTTGCGCCGTTGTACTCGTCCGTGGCGGGCAGGAAACGCTTCGCCGTGCGGAGTACCGCGTTCTCCTTGAACTCGTCCTCGTCGTCGGAGTGGGTCAGCAGTTTCCACGCGGTGTAGAGCAGGAACGCGCCGAAGACGTAGAACAGCCAGTCGAAGCGCGCGATGGCCTCGGCGCCGACGGCGATGAAGAGGCCGCGCAGCAGCAGCGCCACGATGATGCCGATCAGCAGCACCTTCTGCCGGTACTCCCGCGGCACCGCGAAACTCGTCATGATGATGACGAACACGAACAGGTTGTCCACCGACAGCGAGTACTCGGTGATCCAGCCCGCGAAGAACTCGCCGCCGTACCGGGGCCCGGCCAGCGTGAGCACACCGATGCCGAACAGTACGGCCAGCGTCACGTAACCGGACACCCAGAGCGTGCATTCCCGCAGGGACGGATGCCGCGGGTTGCGGGTCACGAGATAGAAGTCGAACGAGATGATCGCCAGGAGGCCGGCGATCGTGGCCAGCCACATCCACACCGGAATGTTCAACGGTCGCCCCAATCTGGCGCAGGTGTCACCTCGGGAGAGCCACGGCCATCCGCCCGCAGCGAGCGGATGGTCGTGCCCCTCCTCGGCGGAGTTGTCGTCAACGTTGCCGGGTCGCGGCGCGGCTCCGGTTCTGGCGCCGGGCCTGCCGCTGTTCGTAGACCTGCTTGGCGTAGGCGGCGTACACGCTGTAGATGCCGGCGGCCTCGGGGTTGTGCGGGGCCACCTTGCGCCACCACCGCGGGGCGATGCGCTCGTGCAGCCAGAGGTACCCGATGGCGAAGCCGGCGCTGAGAATTCCTTGGTAGGCAAGGAACCCGAGCAGGTCCGGAGGTAGCTGTGGCCGTCCCGTGAGGATCAGGTGCGTGAGCACCTCGTGGGTCAGCCGCGCGAGCGGGAACCCGACGAGCCAGAACAGCGCGGCCGGTGCGAACGCTCCGATCCGTACCTTCCGGTGGGCGACCAGCAGACTGTATCCACCGCTCAGCAGGCTGAGGGGGACACCGAGCGCGAGCATGCTGACCAGCGCCCAGCCGGCGGGCTGACCGACGATGCCGGCCAGCCCGCCGGCCACCACGCCGGCGATGAGTCCTACGACGAACCCGGGGAAGGCGAGTTCGCCGAGCCGGAGCAGGCGTGTCGTGTCCACTCAGCTCACGACCACACCGAAGCGGAACAGGCTGTAGAACAACATGCCCAGGTAGAACAGCGCACCGAACGCGATGATGACGTTGATCCACCACCGTGGCCGGATCGGCTTGGGCAGCATCCTGTTGTTCACGAGCAACAGCACGACACAGTAGGCGCCCATCGCGAACGTGGAGAGGAACGCCAGGATGTCGAGCACTCCGCTCGGCCCGTCGGCGGGCCCGAACAACAGGATCAGGATGCCGAAGATGATCACACCCCACAGGAACGCGGCGTAGAGGTGGGATATCTTGAACCGCTTCGCGCCGGGGACGAAGAAGTACGTCATGTCCGCCTGGCCACGCGAGAACGAGTCGAACAGACCCAGGGTCGCGTTCAACCCGATCAGCGCGATGAACCCGAAGAACAGCCCGCCGAGAATGGGCCCGCCCGCCGCGGCGAACGCATCGGACATGGCGTTCAGTGCCGCGTCCCGGTCACCGCCCTCGATGAGGGTGCGGACGTTCGGGTTCTGTCGTGCCGCCGACTGGGCCAGCACGGTGAACGACACGGTCACCAGCATCGTGATGCCCCAGAAGAGCAGCAGGGCATCGAAGGTGACCCAGCGCCGCCAGCCCTTCCACTTCTTCATCTCCGCGGGATCGCTCGTGTCGAACATGAACCCGCGTGCGGGCATCTCCTCCTGCTCGGCGGAGTGGCGCAGGCCGCGGATCTTCGGCACGTGGGCGCCCATGCCGGCGCCGCTGTCGCGCAGATGCAGCGTGTACCACATCTGCTGCATGCCCGACGGTCCGGCGAAGGCGATGGAGCCGACCACGATGGGGAACCACGCCGCCGACATGGCCTCCGACGGGAAGTAGCCGAAGGCGAACATGCCGGTGATGGTGCTGGTCAGATCGCCCCAGCTGCCGACGATCGAGGCGATGATGGCCGTGCCGATGACGAGCGTGCCGATCAGGATCGACAGCACGTTCTCCAGCAGGTTGTAGATCACCTTCGCCAGCGTGAAGATGATCCCGACCAGCACCAGGGCGATACACGCCGTCACCACCCAGGGGATGCCCGTGATCTCCTCGAACGCCGCGGCGCCGGCCGAGAGGTGACCCGGCCAGATGTAGACGAGTATCGCCACGGCGAAGAAGAACCACATCAGCGGTTTGAACACACGCGCCGCGCCGGTGAAGATGCTCTCGCCCGTGGCCATCGCGTAGCGGGCCATCTCCAGCATGACCACCGCCTGCAGGGTCACACCGATCAGGAACAACCATCTGATCTCGGGGCCGAACACGAGCACGAGTCTCGGCCACATGTACGACTCACCCATGCCGACGCCGAGTGCCACGAGGAACACGGTCGGGCCGAGCAGGTGGATCGCGGGCGGTGCGTCAGGCAGCTTGCGGATCGGCATGGGATCGAGCCGTCCGGCTCGCCACACCCGTTCGGCCTGGCCCGTGTCAGCGCCGGGTTGTCCGCCGGCTCCCGAGACGGGGACTTTCGAAGAATCCACCATTGGACCTCCAGTTGTCGATGTGGCTGCCCCCTGCTGCGGGTGGCGGACAGCTCTCAGCCGAGCAGCCCGGCCGCCCTCGCCCAGCGGTACTTCGCACCGAGCACCGCGACCGGTCGTTCGGTGGTGTACGGATAGGCGATGATCCGGTGATCGAAGAGGTAGTCGCTGGCCTTCTCGACCTCGGTGTCGCCGGCCAGCGACGCGACGACCGGCTTGTCGATGCCCTTCTCCCGCGCTTCCTCGACGACCCGGGCCGTCAGTTCGGCGAACACCATCGGCGGCGTGACGATCGTGTGCCAGTAGCCGAGGATGAGCGCGTGGATCCGCGGGTCCTCCAGCCCGAGCCGGATCGTGGCCTCGTAGGTGGACGGGGGCTCGCCACCGGTGATGTCGATGGGGTTGCCCGCCGCGCCGAACGGTGGAATGTAGCGCCGGAAGGCCTCGTCCAGGTCGGGTGGAATGTCCATCAGGGACAGTCCCGCCTCGACGCACGCGTCGGACAGGAGGACCCCCGACCCGCCCGCGCCGGTGATGATGACGACGTTCTCGCCCCGCGGCGTCGGCAGGAGCGGAAGTCCGCGCGCGTACTCGAGCATCTCGTTCAGCCCCGGCGCGCGCACGACACCCGCCTGCCGCAGGATGTCGTCGTAGACCTTGTCGTCGCCGGCGAGCGCACCCGTGTGCGAGCTCGCGGCGCGCGCGCCGAGCGCGGTGCGGCCCGCTTTGAGCACCACCACTGGCTTCTTCTTCGTCATCCGCTGCGCGGTCTCGACGAAGGCCCGGCCGTCCTTGAGGTCCTCGAGGTGCATGGCGACGGCCTGCGTGTTGTCGTCCTGTTCGAAGTAGGTCAGCAGGTCGTCCTCATCCACATCGGACTTGTTGCCGAGTCCGACGATCGCCGACACGCCCATCTTCGTGGTGCGGGCGAAGCCGAGGATGGCCATGCCGATGCCGCCGCTCTGCGACGTCAGCGCCACGCCGCCCTTGACGTCGTACGGCGTACAGAACGTCGCGCACAGGTTCTGTGGCGTGTAGTAGTAGCCGTAGATGTTCGGGCCGAGCATCCGGATGTTGTACCGGTGGGCGATGTCGACGATCTCGTCCTGCAGTTCCTGGTTGCCGGTCTCGGCGAAGCCGGACGGGATCATCACGGCGGCCGGGATGCCCTTCTCGCCGCACTCGGTCAGCGCGCCCGCCACGAACTTGGCGGGGATGGCGAACACCGCGACGTCGACGCCGTCGGGCAGGTCGCTCACCGACGCGTAGGCCTTGCGGCCGAGGATCTCCTCCGCCTTGGGGTTGACCGGGTGGATGTCGCCCGCGAACCCGCCGTTGACGAGGTTCTTCATCACCGAGTTGCCGATCTTGCCCTCCTGATCGGAGGCGCCGACCACGGCGACGGACCGTGGGTTCATCAGGCGCGTCATCGAGGAGAGGATCTCCTCCTGCGACGGGCGTACCGGCTCGGTGACCTCGCCGGTCTCGACGAGGATCCGGATGTCGGCGGCGGTGGCGCCCCGACCGTCGGCGAACACGGGGTTCAGGTCGAACTCCCGGATCTCCGGGAAGTCGGTGACCAGGCGCGACACCTTCTCGATCACGTCGGCGAGCGCGCCGACGTCCACCGGCTCCGCGCCGCGGGCGCCGTGCAGCACCTCCGCCGCCTTGATGCCGTCCACCATGCCGGCGGCCTCGGTGACGTCGACCGGCGCGAGCCGGAACGTGACGTCCTTGAGGACCTCCACCAGCACGCCGCCGAGCCCGAAACAGACGACCTTGCCGAAGGTCGGGTCGGTGACCGCGCCGATGATGACCTCCTGGCCACCACCGACCATCTGCTGCACCTGGACGCCGGTGATGGTCGCCGACGCCCGGTACGCCTTGGCGTTGGCGACGATCTTGTCGAAGGCCTCCCTGGCCTCGTCCGGTCCCTCGACGCCGACGATCACGCCGCCCGCCTCGGTCTTGTGCAGGATGTCCGGGGAGACGATCTTGCAGACCACCTTCTGCCCGATCTCCGCGGCCAGCGCCGCGGCCTCGTCGGCGGTCGTGGCGAGCCCCTCGCGCGGGGTCGGGATGCCGTAGGCGTCGGCGACTCGCTTGCCCTCCGGCGCAGTGAGCGCGTCGCGGCCCTCCGCGCGGACGCCGGCGAGAATCTCGCGGACGGTGGCCTTGTCCGGTGTCGCCACTCAGATCACTCCATTCGCCTTGAGCTCGGCGAACTGGTCCTCGTCCAGGCCCAGCTCGGTGCGGTAGATCTCTTCGTTGTGCTCGCCCAGCAACGGCGAGCGCTCGATGTCGACGGCGGAGTCGGACAGCTTGATCGGGCAGCCGACGGTCTTGAACTCGCCGCGCTTCGGGTGGTCGACCGACACCACCATCTCGTTGGCCTCGAGCGAGGGGTCCTCGATGATCTCCTTGGTGGACAGCACCGGCCCGCACGGGATGTTGTGCTCGTTGAGCCGGGCCAGCACCTCCCACTTGCCGTGGTTGATGCTCCAGTCCTCGATGAGCTGGAACATCTTGTCCAATTTGTTCAGGCGCGCCTCCGGTGTCGCCCACTCCGGGTCGTCGGCGAGTTCCGGCCTGCCGATGAGTTTGGTGATCGGTTCCCAGCCCACGGGCTGCACGATGACGTAGATGTAGTCGTTGGGACCGCCGGGTGCGCACCGGACGGCCCAGCCCGGCTGCCCGCCGCCCGAGGCGTTGCCCGAGCGCGGCACGGTGTCGCCGAACTCCTTGTTCGGGTACTCCGCCAGCGGTCCGTGCGTGAGCCGCTGCTGGTCGCGGAGCTTGACCCGGCAGAGGTTGAGCACGGCGTGCTGCATGGCCACCGAGACGCGCTGCCCGCGCCCGGTGTGTTCCCGCTGGTAGAGCGCCGCGAGGATGCCGGCCACCGTGTGGATGCCGGTCCCGGAGTCACCGATCTGCGCGCCGGTGGCCAGGGGCGGTCCGTCCTCGAAGCCCGTGGTGCTCATCGAGCCGCCCATCGCCTGGGCCACCACCTCGTAGGCCTTGAAGTGGGTGTAGGGGCCCTCGCCGAATCCCTTGATGGAGGCGTAGATCAGGCGCGGGTTGATCTCCCGCAGCCGGTCCCAGGTGAAGCCCATCCGGTCGACGGCGCCGGGGCCGAAGTTCTCGGCGAGCACGTCGAACTTCGGCAGCATCTCGGTGAAGATCCGCTTACCCTCGTCGGTCTTCAGGTTGAGCGTGATGCTGCGCTTGTTGCAGTTCAGCATCGTGAAATAGAGACTGTCCACATCGGGTAGATCGCGCAGCTGCTTGCGCGTGATGTCACCGCTCGGCGCTTCGAGCTTCACCACGTCGGCACCGAGCCAGGCGAGAATCTGCGTGGCGGACGGACCCGACTGGACGTGCGTCATGTCGAGAACACGGACACCCTCGAGTGCTTTACCCATGAAACAGGCCCCTTACTTGTACATGGTCTGGTTCATCGTTCCCGGCGCGTACACATCCGGGTCGACCCACACGTTGATCAAGGACGGCTTGCCGGATTCGCGAGCGCGTTCGAGCGCGGGCCGGATGCCGGCGGGATCGCGGACCTCTTCGCCGTAGCCGCCGAGCATCCGGGCGAACTGGTCGTAGGGCACGTCGCCCAGCGTGTTGCCGACCCGGCCGCGGCCTTCGCCGTACTTCTGGATCTGCCCGTAGCGGATCTGGTTCATCGACGAGTTGTTGCCGACGATCCCGATGAAGGGCAGGTTGAACCGCACGAGCGTCTCGAAGTCCCAGCCGGTGAGGCTGAACGCGCCGTCGCCGAACAGGCACACGACCTCAGCCTCCGGTCGCGCGTACTTGGCCGCCATGACGAACGGCACGCCGACGCCGAGCGTCCCGAGTGGACCCGGGTCCATCCAGTGTCCCGGCGCCTTCGGCTGCACCACCTGGCCGGAGAAGGTGACGATGTCGCCGCCGTCGCCGATGTAGAGCGAGTTCGGGGTGAGGAACTCGTTGATCTCGTGGACGAGACGGTAGGGGTCGATCGGGTTGGCGTCGGAGAGCTGTCGCGGCAGCCGTTTCTCGTAGGCCTGCGTCTCCACGGCCCGAAGTTCCTCCAGCCACGCCTTGCGGCCGACCGCGCCGTTGTCCACGCGGCCGGACGCGGCCTGGGTCACCGCGGAGAGGACGAGACCGGCGTCGCCGACGATGCCGAGGTCGATGTCGCGGTTCTTGCCGACGGTGCGGTAGTCGAGGTCGATCTGGACCACGGTGGCGTCGGGGGAGAGGCGCTTGCCGTAGCCCATCCGGAAGTCGAACGGGGTGCCGACGATGATGATGAGGTCGGCGTTCTGGAACGCGTAGCGGCGGGCCAGCTGCAGGTGGTGCGGATCCTTGGGGGCGAGCGTGCCGCGGCCGGAGCCGTTCATGAACGCAGGCACGTTGAGTGTCCGGACGAACTCGACGGCGGCGTCGGTGGCGCGACACGTCCAGACCTGGCTGCCGAGCAGCACGCACGGCTTCTCGGCCTTGACCACGAGGTCCGCCAGCTTCTCGACGGCCTCCGGGTCGCCGGCGTTGCGCGTGGAGGCGCGGTAGCCGCCGGCGCGCGGGATGCGCGCCTTCGCCAGCGGCACCTTGGCGTCGAGCACGTCGCGCGGGATCTCGAGGAACGACGGCCCGGGTGCGCCGGCGTAGCACTCGCGGAAGGCCATCGACACGAGGTCGGCCGCTCGCTCGGTGGCGGGCACCGTGGCGGCGAACTTGGTGATCGGCGACATCATGTCGACATGCGGCAGGTCCTGCAGGGACCCCATCTTGTGCTGCCCCAGTGCGCCCTGGCCGCCGATCAGCAGCATGGGGCTCTCGGCACGCAGCGCGTTGGCGACACCGGTGACGGCGTCGGTGGTGCCGGGGCCCGCGGTGACCACCGCGCAGCCGGGCTTGCCGGTGACCCGGGCGTAGCCGTCGGCGGCGTGGGCGGCCACCTGCTCGTGGCGGACGTCGATGACGTCGATGCCCTCGTCGACGCAGCCGTCGTAGATGTCGATGATGTGCCCGCCGCAGAGCGTGAAGATCACGTCGACGCCCTCTGCTTTGAGTGCCTTCGCCACCAGGTGCCCGCCGGAGATCAGCTGTGGGTCGCCGTTGGTGGCAGCCGGCGTGGTCGGCTGGCTGGCGCTGTCCGGCTCCGTCTTGGCCATCTGCCCCATGTGCGTCGTCATCCCTTCGAACTGCTGGCTACCGCATACTGCATACCGTATTGGGTTATCGTGGACCTCGCGTTGAGGCTTGTCCAGAGGCAAAGCCGATCAGTCCCGCCAGTCGATGCGAGGCCAGCGGCGGGTGAGCTCGTCGAGACGGGCGGCGGCGTCGGCCGGGGAGAGGCCACGGGCGACGGCCATGCCGACGAGGAAGGCGGTGACCGGTCCGGCGGGGTTCGAGACCACCCGCCCCACGTTCCGGGCCATGGCGACGACGGCCGCACAGTCGAGGTCCCGGGCGTCGTCGAGTCCCAGGTCGGCGCAGAGGGTGGCTGTCCATTCGCGCAGCTCGTTCACGGCCGCCACCTCCCGAGCCGGGCCATTGACCGGAGATTGCCATACCGTATACTGCATACACAGCCCTCGCAACGGTCCTTTTGTCGGACGCGACCCGTCTATCTCCCTACGTCCAGGACGGAGCCAACGTGAGAGTCGCAGTTCTCGGAGCCGGCGCCATCGGCGCCTATGTCGGTGCCAGCCTCCACCGCGCGGGTGTGGAGGTCTCGCTCATCGCCCGTGGCGCCCACCTGCGGGCCCTGCGCGAGTCGGGCGTACGCGTCATCAGTCCTCGCGGCGACTTCGCCGCCCACCCGCACGCCACCGACGACCCGCGCGAGGTCGGCCCGGTCGACTACGTCTTCCTCGGCCTCAAAGCCAACCAGTACGCCGGCGCCGGTCCGTTGCTGGAGCCGCTGCTGCACCACTCGACCGCCCTGATCGCCGCGCAGAACGGCATCCCGTGGTGGTACTTCCACG
Source organism: Prauserella oleivorans (assembly GCF_042685745.1). Lineage (NCBI taxonomy): Bacteria > Bacillati > Actinomycetota > Actinomycetes > Pseudonocardiales > Pseudonocardiaceae > Prauserella > Prauserella oleivorans. The sequence goes on from NZ_JBHUNT010000001.1 coordinate 2,718,327, forward strand.
GCGTGCCCGGCCCGTACGAGGGCAGGCGCATCGAGGCGGTCGACCCCGGCGGCGCGGTCAGTGCGGTCATGCCGCCGGAACGAGCCATCGGCTGTGTCGTCTATGCGGCGACCGAGATCGCCGAACCCGGCGTCATCCGGCACCTCGAAGGCACCCGGCTCTCGATCGGCGAGCCCGACGGCACGGTGTCCGACCGCTGCCGCGCCTTCGCCGACGCCATGATCGCGGGTGGCCTCAAGTGCCCCGTGGAGGCGAACCTGCGCAACGACATCTGGGTCAAGCTGATGGGCAACATCGCGTTCAACCCCATCAGCGCACTCGCCAGGGCGACCATGGCGGCGATCTGCCGGCACGAGAACACCCGCCGCCTCGTCGTCGAGATGATGCGCGAGACGCTCGACGTCGCCGACGCGCTGGGCGTCCACCCCGACGTCTCCATCGAGCGCAGGCTCGCCGGTGCCGAGCGCACGGGCGAGCACAAGACCTCCACGCTGCAGGACCTCGAGAAGGGCAAGCCGCTCGAACTCGACGCGATCCTCACCGCCGTCGTGGAGCTCGCCGACCTCACCGGCGTCGCCGTGCCGACGCTGCGGGTCGTCGATGCGCTCGCCGACCTGCTCAACGCCCACGTCACCGCCACGGCGGCACCCGCTCCGGTGGCGGTTCCCGGAGGTGCCCGATGACTGTCCTCGCCGAACCGGTCCCGCCCGCCGCCGTGGAGGCCTTCCACGACGGCAGGCCGCTCAACTTCTGGGCCGGGCTGTGGCGCCGCGACGGCGTTCCCGAGCTCGGCGCGACCGACGCGGCCAGAGCCGTGCGCGCGGCCTTCCACCAGCACCGCACATGGTCGCTCGCACCGCTGACCGAACGCACGGCGCGCGTGGGCGGCGCGCTGCGGGAGCTGACCGCCCACCGGGACCCGCTGGTGACCGCACTCGCCGAGGACACCGGGGCCACGCGCCGAAGTGCCGCCGCCGAGCTCGACCGCTGCGTCGCCGAGGTCGCGAGCTGCGTCGAGCGGATCGACGGGCTGCTCGCGGGGCGGGTTCCGCTCCGTGGCCCCGTGAGCAACCTGCCGGACCGCGACTGCCCGCCGTCCGTCGTCGGCTTCGCGATGCTGGTCGAGGCGCTCGCCGGGGACGCCGTGATCGTCCGCGCACCCGAGGACCGCGGCCGGTTCCTCACCCTGGTGACCGCGCTGGCCGCACGGCACCGGCTGCCGCTCACGCTCGTCCACGGCGGCGATGCCGGAGCCGAGGACGCACTCACCAGGCCCGACGTGGTGGGGTGCGCGTCGTATCCCCGTGACCCGCAGCGCGGTGCCGCCGTGGTGCGCGCGGTCACCCGCCGGGCGCCGACATGACCGGCGACCCGCTGGCGGCCGCCCTCGACCGGGTGGTGCGGCCGCACACACGCGAGTGCGACAAGCGTGGCCGATTTCCCCGTGGGGGCCTGGCGGCACTGGCCGGTGCGGGTGTGCTCGGCTGCACGGTCGCGCGGGAGCTCGGCGGCGGCGGGCTGTGGCTGCGTGAGGCGGCCGACGTGGTGCGCCGTGTCGCGCGCGTGTGCGCGTCGACGGCGACGGTGCTGCAGGCGCACCTCACCGCGGTCGCCGTCCTCGAAGAGCACGGACCCCGCGGGCTGCGGGCCGAGATCGCGACGGGACGGCACCTCGTGACCATCGCCGGTGATCTCGTGGAACCCGCCGGTACGGCGGTGCGGCGCGGCACGGTCGCCGACCTGTACGGCCGGCATCCCTGGGTCGCCGCCGCGGCCGAGGCCGACAGCTACGTGTGGGTGGAGGGCGACGGCGTGTGGCTCGTGCCCGCCTCCGCGCCGGGACTGCTCGTGCCCGCTGAGACCGAGCCGCTGGGCCTGCGGGGAGCCGCCGCCGCGCCGGTGGCAGGCGACCCGGTGTCTGTCCCCGTGGAAGCGCTGCTGACGACGTGCGTGCCCGGTGCGGTACGGGACGTCGCGCTGCCGTGGTTCACGGTGCTGGGCGCCGCCGTGAGCCTCGGGATCATGGACAGTGCCATCGAAACGACCGCCGCGGCGGTGCGGGCCCCGGGAGTGCGGCCGCGCGGTGCCCTGCTCGCGGAGCTGGCCCGCATGCAGGTGCGAGCCGATTCGGTGCGCGCGCTGTTCACCGAGACGGCCGACGCGGTGGCGTGGCGGGAACGGGATGTTCACCGCGCGGTGCTCGCGCTGCGGTTCGCCGCCGTGCAGACCGCCATCGGCGTCACCGATCTGGCCATGAAGGTCTGCCAGGCCGGGGCGGGATCCGGCGTCGCCGACGTCGAGCGCCGCTTCCGCGACGCCCGCGCCGCCTACGCCGTACCGCCCACCCCGGACACCGTGCTGGAGCACCTGGGCGCGGTGCTGTACGGCAGCTGACGGCGGGCCGCGGCTGCGACGGTGACCGGATCAGCGGTCCGCGACGGCCGCCTCGGCGGCCCGCAGCCACTCCCGCCACTGCGCGGCCTGCTCCTCGGCCTGCTTCGCCCGCCGTTCGTCGCCGGCCGCGCGCGCCTTCGCCGCCTGTGCCTCGAACTGCTCGACCCGCTCGCGGAACTGGGCCGCGCGCGCCTGCGCCTCGGGGTCGGTGCGCCGCCACTTCGTCTCCTCCGCTGAGCGCACCCGGTCCTGCACGGCCTTCAGCCTGCCGTCGAGCTCCCGGATGCGCTCGCGCGGCACCTTGCCGATCTCGTCCCAGCGCTCCTGAATCTTGCGCAGCTGCGCCTTGGCCGCCTCCAGGTTGGCCGCCGGGTCGATCTTCTCCGCCTCGGCGAGCAGTTCCTCCTTGCGCGCCGCGTTCTCGGCGAACTCCGCGTCCCGCTCCGAGAACGCCGCCGCCCGCCGCGCGAAGAACGCGTCCTGCGCGGCGCGGAAGCGCTGCCACAGCGCCTCGTCGGTGTCCTTCGGCGCCCGGCCCGCGGCCTTCCACTCGGCCATGAGCTGCTTGTAGCGGCCCGCGGTCGGACCCCAGTCGGTGGAGTCGGCCATGGACTCCGCCTCCGCGATCAGTTCCTCCTTGCGCCGCTTCGCGGCCGCCCGCTGCTTGTCGAGCTCGGCGAAGTGCGAGCCGCGGCGCCGGTTGAACGACTCGCGCGCCTTGGAGAAGCGGCGCCACAGCTCGTCGTCGGTCTTGCGGTCGACGCCCTTGATCGTCTTCCACTCCTCGAGGATCGCCCGGAGCCGGTCGCCCGCTGCCTTCCACTGGGTCGACTCGGCGGCGATCCGCTCGGCCTCCTCGGCGAGGGCCTGCTTGCGCCCGACGGCGGCGGCCCGCGCCTGCTCGCGCTGCTGCTTCGCCGCGGTCAGTGCCTGCTCGGCGTGCGCGATGACGTACTCCACCCGGGCCCGCAGCGCGTCAAGGTCACCGACGACGGCGGCCTCGGCGAGACCGTCCCTCAGCTGGGTGGCGCTGGCGACCGCCTGCTTCGGATCGCCCGCACCGGACTTGAGCCGCGTCTCCAGCAGCTCGACCTCGGTGCGCAGGTCGTCGAAGCGCCGGGCGAAATGGGTGAGCCCCTCCTCGGGCGTGCCGGCCTGCCACACGCCCACCTTCCGTTCGCCGTCGGCCGTGCGGACGTACACCGTGCCGTCGTCGTCGATGCGCCCCCACCGCGACGGGTGCGGCTCGGCAGGCGGCACCGCGGGCGCGGCGTGCGTGCCGGCGTGGGTGTGGGGCACCTCGCTGGGCGCCGGAACGTCTGTGCCGTTCGGGGTGTTCTGCTCGGCCATGGCCGGCTCCTTCTCGCCTGTAGGCCCGTGTGCGGCGGGCGCCCCGCGGTCGGCGGGGCCGGGTGTTGCGTGTTGGGTTCTGGCCCGCATTCAAACAGGTCAGCGCGCTTCTCGGTACTCCGTGCCTCAAGACGTACCTCCCCCGGCCCGCCGGGTAACCTCGGAACGCGTGATCTCGCGTGCCGCCGTGGTCCCCGCACCGCCCCTCCTGGTGCCCGAACTCGTGCCCGGTCTCGTCTCCTTCACCGCCGAGGTGCGTGCGGCCGCCGTCGCGGCCGCGGCCCGGCTCCCGTCCCAGTGGATCGCCGTGGGTGCGGCACCCGAGCCCGGCACCGTCGAACCGCACCGCCGTGGCACCTTCCGCGGATTCGGCGTGGACGTGGTCGTGTCGCTGTCCCGGGAGGGAGACACCGGAACGCCGGAGGACCTGCCGCTGCCCGCCCTGCTGGCCGGGTGGTTGCGCGAACAGGCCGGTGCCGAGTCGGTGCGCGTGGAGCTGGTCGCCGAGGACGCGAGCTCGGCGGATTGCGTGGCGATGGGGGAGAAGCTGGCCGAGGTCGCCGAGGAGGCGGGGCTGCTCGTCCTTGGTGACGGCTCCGCCCGGCACGACACCGCGCCGCCGGGGTGGTCCGACGAGCGCGCCGCCGGGTTCGACGCGGCGATCGGTACCGCGCTCGGCGGCCCGGATCCCCAGGCGCTGCTGGACGTCGACCTCGCGGTCGCGGCCGAGCTCGCGGTGCGGGGCCGGGCGCCGTGGCAGGTGCTGGCCGGATTCGCGAGGGCGCGTGCGAACGCGTGGCGGGGCGAGCTGCTGTACTCGCGGGCCCCGCGCGGCGTCGCCTACCACGTGGCCGTCTGGGAGGCGGCGTGAGCGAGAATTGCGGAGCTTGCGCAGCGGCGCTTGCGCGGCCGACCGGGTGCGGGTGTCCCGCAGGGTTCTGGGAGGCGGCGTGAGCGAGAATTGCGGAGCTTGCGCAGCGGCGCTTGCGCGGCCGACCGGGGTGGGCCCCCGCTGCGGCATGCTTGTCCGCCGCAGTAGGGGAGGGTGTCCCGCAGGGTTCCGGGAGGCGGCGTGATGCGGCCCGTCGCGGTGGTGGGCCCGACGGCCACCGGCAAGACCGCCCTCGGTGTCGAACTCGCCCTCGCGCTCGGCGGCGAGGTCGTCAACGCCGACGCCATGCAGCTGTACCGGGGAATGGACATCGGGACCGCCAAGGCAACCCCCGAGGAACGCCGGGGCGTTCCGCACCACCTGCTCGACGTGCTCGACGTGACCGAGACGGCGTCCGTCGCGGCCTACCAGCGCGACGCGCGCACCGAGATCGAGCGGTTGCTCGCGGCCGGGCGGGTGCCGGTGCTCGTCGGCGGCTCCGGTCTCTACGTCCAGGCGGTCGTGGACGACCTGCGGTTCCCCGGAACCGATCCCGAGGTCCGGGCCGCGCTCGAGGAGGAGGCGCGCCGGGTGGGCGCCCAAGCCCTGCACGACCGCCTGGCCGTCGCGGACCCCGACGCGGCGGCCGCGATCCTGCCGACCAACGTGCGGCGCATCGTGCGCGCGCTGGAGGTCATCGAGATCACCGGCAGGCCGTTCTCGGCGAACCTGCCGCGGCCCGGTGAGCCGCGGTACGGCACCGTGCTGGTGGGTGTCGACCGGGACGTCGCGGAACTCGACGCGCGCGTCGACGCCCGCGTGGAGCACATGTTCGCCGCCGGGCTCGTCGACGAGGTGCGGGCGCTGGAGGCACAGGGGCTGCGCAAGGGCAGGACGGCGTCGCGGGCGCTGGGCTACCAGCAGGTGCTGGAGGCGCTCGATGCCGGCACGGACGATTTCACGGCCGCCGCCGCGGCCACGGCGCAGGCCACCCGGCGGTTCGTGCGCAGGCAGCGGTCGTGGTTCCGGCGCGACGAGCGGATCCGCTGGTTCGACGGCGCCGATCCCGGACTGGCCGAGCACGTCCTGTCGTTCGTGGCCCCGTAATCTGATCGCATGGGTGGGATCGAGTTCCTCAAAGGGCACGGCACGCAGAACGACTTCGTGCTGCTGCCCGACGCCGCGGGCGAGCTGGACCTGACGCCGGCGCGGGTGGCCGCGCTGTGCGACCGCAGGCGCGGCCTCGGGGCCGACGGTGTGCTGCGGGTCGTCCGGTCGGCCGCGCTGGGCGTCGACTCCGCGGCGGAGTGGTTCATGGACTACCGCAACGCCGACGGCTCGATCGCCGAGATGTGCGGCAACGGGGTGCGCGTCTTCGCCCGGTACCTGGTCGAGGCGGGCCTGGAGCAGGGTCCGGAGTTCGCGGTAGGGTCCCGCGCGGGCGATCGCCCGGTGCGCGTCCACGCCGACCGGTCCGTCACGGTCCACATGGGACCTGCCCGCATCACGGGCTCGTCGGTGGCCATCGTCGGCGGCCGGGAGATGTCCGGGGTCGCCGTCGACGTCGGCAACCCCCACCTCGTGTCCACCTTGGATGATGACGTGTCAGCGCTCGACCTGCGCGACGCGCCCCGGTACGACCACGACTTCTTCCCGCAGGGCGTGAATCTGGAGTTCGTCAACGTCCTGGATGGGGACGCACTCCGCATGCGTGTCTACGAGCGCGGCGTGGGGGAGACGCGGGCCTGCGGCACCGGCACGGTCGCCGCGGTGGCCGCCGCGCTGCACTTGGCCGGTACCGACCATGGTTCTTCCACTGTGGACATTCCAGGTGGCAGGGTGAGCGTGTCGGTGGACCGGGAGGACTCGACCCTCACCGGCCCGGCCGAGTTCGTCGCGCGCGGCGAACTCGACGAGACCTGGTGGCTGCGGCAGCGCTGACGGTGCGCGCTCACGCCACCACGCTGCGTCGCCGATTCCGGGAATACCGCTGTGCCCGGAGCCGTTGAACCGGTTGTCCCGTCGTGACCGTCCCGCCCGCCTCGGATGTACCCGGGCCGGTAATCCGGTCGGATTCTTCCCGTTTTCGTGGGACGATGGACGTACGACAGGGCATGGGCAATCGCCCGAACAGCGACAATGGAGGCATGTGACCGAGGCACGCTCTGGCGGCGGCAACCCGTCGCGGAGGACATCGTTTGAGGAATCCACGCAGGACGGTGCCGTTCTGGCCGGATTCGACGACCGCGAGCTCTCGACCGGAGAGCTCGAGCTCGAGGACCGTGCGTCGCTGCGCAGGGTCGCCGGGCTCTCCACCGAACTCACCGACATCACCGAGGTCGAGTACCGGAAACTGCGGCTGGAGCGTGTCGTGCTCGTCGGTGTGTGGACCGAGGGCACAGCCGCACAGTCCGAGGCGTCGCTGGAGGAGCTCGCCAGGCTCGCCGAGACCGCCGGTTCCGAGGTGCTCGAGGGGCTGGTGCAGCGCCGCTCCCGGCCTGACCCGGCGACCTACATCGGCTCCGGCAAGGTGCGTGAGCTGGCCGATATCGTGGCCTCCACCGGGGCGGACACGGTGATCTGCGACGGTGAGCTCTCGCCCGGCCAGCTGCGGCAGCTGGAGGCCAAGCTCAAGGTCAAGGTCATCGACCGGACGGCCCTGATCCTGGACATCTTCGCCCAGCACGCGCGGTCCCGGGAGGGCAAGGCGCAGGTGGAGCTGGCGCAGTTGCAGTACCTCATCCCGCGGCTGCGGGGCTGGGGTGAGTCGCTGTCCCGGCAGGCCGGTGGCCGTGCCGGCGGCGCGAACGGCGGCGTGGGTCTGCGCGGTCCCGGTGAGACGAAGCTGGAGACCGACCGCAGGCGCATCAACAAGCGCGTCGCCAAGCTGCGTCGCGAGATCGCCGCGATGGACACCATCCGGGAGACCAAGCGTGGCCGCAGGGTCGCCAACGAGGTGCCCAGCGTCGCGATCGTCGGCTACACCAACGCGGGCAAGTCCAGCCTGCTCAACGCCATCACGGGCGCCGGTGTGCTGGTGCAGGACGCGCTGTTCGCCACCCTGGATCCCACGACCCGGCGGGCCGTGACCCCGGACGGCAGGGCGTACACGATGACCGACACCGTCGGCTTCGTCCGCCACCTGCCGCACCAGCTGGTGGACGCGTTCCGGTCGACCCTCGACGAGGCGGCCGACGCCGATCTGCTGCTGCACGTCGTGGACGGCTCGGCGCCCGCGCCGGAGGAGCAGGTCCAGGCCGTCCGCCAGGTACTGGCCGAGATCGGCGAGAAGCGGTCCGAGCCGTTGCCGCCGGAGCTGGTGGTCATCAACAAGGCCGATGCCGCGGACGAGGTCAGCCTGGTGCGGCTGTCGCACCTGCTGCCCGATGCCGTGGTCGTGTCCGCGCGCAGCGGCGAGGGCATCGACAAGCTCGTCCAGGTGCTCGCCGACCGGCTGCCGCGGCCGCAGATGCTCGTGGACGTGCTGGTGCCCTACACCCACGGTGAGCTGGTGGCGCGGGCCCACGCCGAGGGTGAGGTGCTGGCCGAGGACCACACGCCGGAGGGAACGCGCCTGCAGGCGCGGGTGCACCCGGACCTGGCCGCGGCGCTGCAGCGTTACGTCACCCACGGCTCGGCGATCTGACTGGCGTGAGCTTGCGCGGTCGTCGAGCGGCGGTGGGTGTGTCCGCTCTCGTGGCGTGCCTGCTCCTGGCGCCGGTACCCGCGACCGGCGAGGTGCCCGCGCCGGAACGGGTCTGTTCACTCGGCGACGACGATCTGAGCGAGGTCTCCGGGCTGGCCGCCGACGACCGGCATTGGTATGCCGTGAACGACGGCGGCACCAGCCTGGAGATCTTCGTGCTCGACCGGGACTGCACGGTCGTCGACGTACTCGAGAACGACACCGACCCCTACGATGTGGAGGATCTGGCTCTCGCGGCGGACGGCACCCTCTGGCTCGGCGACACCGGCGACAACGACAAGGATCGTGACACGGTGGCCCTGCACGCGGTCCGGCCCGACGGCAGTGCGGAGCTCTACCGGCTTACCTATCCCGACGGCGCGCACGACGCGGAGGCGTTGCTGCTCGACCGCGCGGGAACTCCGTACCTCATCACGAAGAACGTGGTCGGTTCCTCGGCGGTGTACCGGCCCTCCGCCCCGCTGCGGAGCCCAGGACCGACGCCGCTGGAGAAGGTCGGTGAGCTGAGCGTGTCGGCGACCGGCACGCCGGGAGGCCCGCTCGGCAGCGCGGGTTCGGTGCTGGTCACCGGCGCGGCGGCCAGTCCGGACGGAACGGTCGTGGCCCTGCGGACCTACACCGACGCCTATCTGTACCGCGTTCCGGACGGCGACGTGGTGGCCGCTCTGCGCAGCGCGCCGGTGCGGGTGCCGCTGCCGAACGAGGCACAGGGCGAGGCCATCGCGTTCCAGCCGGACGGCACGCTGGTGTCGGTCAGCGAGGGCGTGGGCAGCCCGGTGCGCGTCGTCCGGGACGCCGCGGCACTGGTGGGGGAGGCCGGGGACGGTGCCGAGGAGGGCGGTGAGGGCGCTGTCGCGGCGGCGGACGACGCCGCGACGCCCGCCGAGCCAGACAGCTCCGGAATCCCCACGCTGCCGGGCATCGCCATCGCCGTCACGGTCGCCGCACTCCTGGTCTTCGGCGTCGGCAAGCTCCGCCGCCGCTGACGCACGGCCGGCGCACGCGTGCCGGCAGGTTCCTCGGCGGCGTCACCCGGCTGCCCGCTCGGGCCGGCCCACGCCTGCGTGACCCGGTGCGCCCTGGTCTCCGACGGCGTCGCACCAGGTTCGCCTCCGGCTCAGAGGCGGCGCAGGACCGCCACCACCTTGCCCAGAATGGTCGCCTCGTCGCCGGGGATCGGCTCGTAGGCCTCGTTGTGCGGCATGAGCCAGACGTGGCCGTCCTTGCGCTTGAACGTCTTGACGGTGGCCTCGCCCTCGATCATCGCGGCCACGATGTCACCGTTCTCGGCCGTGGGCTGCTGGCGTACGACGACCCAGTCGCCGTCGGTGATGGCGGCGTCGACCATCGAGTCACCGGTGACGCTGAGGAGGAACACCTCGCCCTCGCCGACGATGTCCTTCGGCAGCGGGAAGACGTCCTCGATGGCCTCTTCGGCGAGCACCGGGCCACCAGCGGCGATGCGCCCGACGAGCGGGACGAACGCGGGCTTGGGCATCTGCTCGGCGACGGCCTCGCTCCGCGCGGAGTCGGCAGGCAGCACGCCCACCGCACGCGGCCGGTTGGCGTCGCGGCGCAGGTATCCCTTGCGCTGCAGGGCACGGAGCTGGTGCGACACCGACGACGTCGACGTCAGCCCCACGGCCTCGCCGATCTCGCGCACGCTGGGCGGGTAGCCGTAGCGGTCCACCCACTCGCGGATGACCTCGAGCACCTTCTGCTGGCGCGGGGTCAGACTGCCGTCCGGCTCCTCGACCTCGGGCAGGGTGTGCACCCGGCCGCCTCCGGCATCGTCGTTGCTCTTGCGTGCCACCGCGTCGCCTCCCAGTCGTCGGCGGGCCTTCGCCTGCCCCGTGTTGCCCTGTGCTCGCGCGCGCCGCGTCCTGCCGCGCGCTGTCCACTGTCGACGCTAACCCGCATGAGGGGCGATTTCAAACGTTTGTTCGATCGACACGCCGGTGTCCTCTCGATTTTGTCAGACCCGGGTGGTACACATTCGCACGGGCGTTCGATAGAACGCATGTTCGAGGAGGTTCCCAATGTCCCTTGTCCTGCAGCGGGTGGTCCGCGAGGCCGGTCGTCCGGCGCTGTGCCGGGATGTCGCCGTTCCCCCGCGGCCGCGCGGGCCGCAGCGGTCACCCGCGTCCCCGCGTTCGCTGCGGCCGCGTCGGGCGGAGCCACGCCGGCCGCCCACCCGTGGCCGTGTGGTCGCCGGACGGCGCCCCGGAGGGGTGGGTGTCTGCCGGCCGCGGCGTGTGTCCCCGCGCTGGCCCGCGTTCGGTGCCGTCGCCGTGGTGGTGTTCCTCGGCGTGGTCGGCCTGGGCCTGTTCGCCGGAGCGCTGGCGGACACGGGAGGATCGGCGGTGCCGGCGGATACGGCGGTCGTCTCGGTGCGGGCAGGCGACACGCTGTGGGATGTCGCCGAACGGACCGCTCCGGGCAGTGAGCCTGCCGCGGTCGTCGAGCGGATCCGGGAGCTCAACGGGCTCACGGGTGCCCTGGTCGAGCCGGGGACGCCGCTGGTGGTGCCCGCCGGGAACTGACCCACGCTGTCTCCCGGTGTGCACCCGCCGGGTCCCCCGTGTCGGTGGGTATGTCCGTGATCACGCGCTCGATCGCTGTGTCAGCTTGCGTGCGGGACGGCCGACTCTTAAGGTCAACCCCTACATGTAGTAGTTACACGGCTGTAGTTGGTCCATAAATTGGGGTAGGCTCGAGGTAGTTATCCACAGCTCGTCGGCCTTCACCCACCGGGTGTCCACACAATGATCACCAGGCGATTGCCGCCCGAGGTCGGACGCCCAGGACGAGAGCCGGCACGACAACAACGTCGAACCAGGCGTGGTGAGGGAGGTGATCGGACATGCGCTGCCCATTCTGCAGGCATGCCGATTCCCGGGTCGTCGACTCTCGTGAGGTGGATGAAGGGCAGGCCATCCGGCGCCGCCGGTCGTGCTCGAAGTGCGGCCGCCGGTTCACCACCTCGGAGACGATGGTCCTCGCCGTCGTCAAGCGTTCCGGGGTCACCGAACAGTTCAGCCGGGACAAGGTGGTCCGGGGAGTGCGCCGCGCATGCCAGGGCCGCCCGGTCGACGACGATGCGCTGCAGCAGCTCGCCCAGCGCGTCGAGGAGTCGATCAGGGCGACGGGTGTCGCGGAGATTCCGAGTCACGAGGTGGGGCTGGCCATCCTCGGCCCGCTGCGTGAGCTCGATGCTGTGGCATATCTGCGCTTCGCGAGCGTCTACCGCTCCTTCTCCTCGATCGAGGACTTCGAGAAGGAGATCACGGACCTTCGTCAGGCGATTGCTGAATCAGCCGGCTCGGCCGGCAGCGGGAAGAACGCGGACGACGCCTGAAGTAGTCGCCGCTTGTGCGAATCGCGGGAGTGGGAGTCATGACAGAAACCGTGGGGGCCGGCGCCGAGGCCGCCAAGACATCGAAGAAGCGGTCGAGCGGCGGTGCGCGCAAGGGGCTGCGCATCCAGCGCGTCTTCACCACCGAGGGGGTGCACCCGTACGACGAGGTCACGTGGGAGAAGCGCGACGTCGTCATGACCAACTGGCGTGACGGGACGGTGAACTTCGAGCAGCGCGGGGTGGAGTTCCCCGACTTCTGGTCGATCAACGCCACCAACATCGTCACCAGCAAGTACTTCCGGGGTGCCGCGGGCAGCCCGGAGCGGGAGCACAGTCTCAAGCAGCTGATCGACCGCGTCGTCAAGACCTACGTCAAGGCGGGCACGGAGAACGGCTACTTCGCGACGCCGGCAGACGCGGAGATCTTCGAGCACGAGCTGACCTGGATGCTGCTGCACCAGGTGTTCAGCTTCAACTCGCCGGTGTGGTTCAACGTCGGCACGACCTCGAAGCAGCAGGTCTCGGCCTGCTTCATCCTCTCCGTCGACGACACGATGGAGTCGATCCTCAACTGGTACAAGGAAGAGGGCCTGATCTTCAAGGGCGGCTCCGGCGCGGGGCTCAACCTCTCCCGCATCCGGTCGTCCCGGGAGCTGCTCTCGTCGGGTGGGACGGCGTCCGGCCCGGTGTCGTTCATGCGCGGTGCCGACGCCTCGGCGGGCACCATCAAGTCCGGTGGTGCCACGCGGCGCGCCGCGAAGATGGTCGTGCTCGACGTCGACCACCCGGACATCGAGGAGTTCATCGAGACCAAGGCCAAGGAGGAGCACAAGATCCGCGTGCTCCGCGACGCCGGTTTCGACATGGACCTCGGCGGTTCGGACATCGCGTCGGTGCAGTACCAGAACGCGAACAACTCGGTGCGGGTCTCCGACGAGTTCATGCAGGCCGTCGAGTCGGACGGCAAGTTCGGCCTGCGCGCCCGCATGACCGGTGAGGTCATCGAGGAGGTCGACGCCAAGCCGCTGTTCCGCAAGATGGCGCAGGCGGCGTGGGAGTGCGCCGACCCGGGCCTGCAGTACGACGACACGATCAACGACTGGCACACCTGCCCCGAGTCCGGCCGGATCACCGCGTCCAACCCGTGCTCGGAGTACATGCACCTGGACAACTCCAGCTGCAACCTGGCGTCGCTGAACCTGCTGAAGTTCCTCTCCGACGACGGCTCGTTCGACGCGAAGCTGTTCGCCAAGGCCGTCGAGCTCGTCATCACGGCGATGGACATCTCCATCTGCTTCGCCGACTTCCCGACCGAGCCGATCGCGGAGACCACGCGGAAGTTCCGGCAGCTGGGCATCGGCTACGCCAACCTCGGCGCGCTGCTCATGGCGACGGGGCACGCCTACGACTCCGACGGCGGTCGCGCGCTCGCCGCGTCCATCACGTCGCTGATGACCGCGGTGTCGTACCGCCGGTCCGCCGAGTTGGCGGGCATCGTCGGGCCCTACGAGGGCTACGCCCGCAACGCCGAGGCGCACAAGCGGGTCATGCGCAAGCACGCCGCGGCCAACGAGCTGGTCCGCACGCTGCACACCAACGACGCGAACGTGCGGGCGCTCGCGACCGAGGAGTGGAAGCGCGGGATCGAGATCGGGGAGAGCTCCGGCTGGCGCAACGCGCAGGCCAGCGTGCTCGCCCCCACCGGCACCATCGGCTTCATGATGGACTGCGACACCACGGGCATCGAGCCGGACTTCTCGCTGGTGAAGTTCAAAAAGCTCGTCGGTGGCGGGTCGATGCAGATCGTCAACAACGCGGTGCCGCGTGCGCTGCGTTCCCTCGGCTACCAGGAGGAGCAGGTCGAGGCGATCGTCGACTACATCGCGCAGCACGGCCACGTCATCGACGCTCCGGGGCTGCGGCGCGAGCACTACGAGGTGTTCGACTGCGCCGTGGGTGAGCGCTCCATCGCGCCGATGGGCCACGTCCGCATGATGGCCGCGGTCCAGCCGTTCCTGTCGGGCGCGATCTCCAAGACGGTCAACATGCCGGAGACGGCGACCGTCGAGGACGTCGAGGAGATCTACTTCCAGGGCTGGAAGCTCGGGCTCAAGGCGCTCGCGATCTACCGGGACAACTGCAAGGTCGGCCAGCCGCTGTCGTCCGGCAAGAAGGAGAAGGCCGAGGCGGAGCCGGAAAAGGTCGTCGAGTACCGGCCGGTCCGCAAGCGCCTGCCGAAGAAGCGGCCGAGCCAGACGGTGTCGTTCACGGTCGGCGGCGCCGAGGGTTACCTGACCGCGGGTTCGTACCCGGACGACGGGCTGGGCGAGATCTTCGTCAAGCTCGGCAAGCAGGGGTCGACGCTCGCCGGTGTGATGGACGCCTTCTCGATGTCGATCTCGGTGGGTCTGCAGTACGGCATCCCGCTGGAGTTCTACGTGCAGAAGTTCCAGAACCTGCGCTTCGAGCCGGCGGGCATGACCGACGACCCGGACGTGCGGATGGCCACCAGCGTGCTGGACTACCTGTTCCGCAGGCTGGCCCTGGACTACCTGCCGTACGAGAAGCGGGCGCAGCTCGGCATCTTCACCGCCGACGAGCGCTCGGCGCAGGTGGAATCCGAGTACGGCGGCGGGGCGGCCGAGCCGGACAGCGTGGATCTCGAGGCGCTGCGGAGCACGGTCGACGCGAGCGGCTCGCGTCCGGCGACGTCGTCCTCGGACTCCGGGGAGCAGGTTCAGGACCCGGCGCGGGAAGCACACACCACGACCGAGTTGATGGAACTGCACCTCGGCAAGGCGGCCGACGCGCCGCTGTGCATGACGTGCGGCACCAAGATGCGCCCGGCCGGTTCGTGCTACGCCTGCGAGGGCTGCGGCGCCACCTCGGGCTGCAGCTGACGCGCTGAGCCGATGACGCGCAGGGCCGGAGGTCGTTCGCCGATCTCCGGCCCTGCGTCGTCCGATGTACCCGATCTCAGCGGGTGAGGCCGGAGACCGCCGCACGTGTTGCGGGGACGTGCCGCCGCGCGTATGACTCACGCATGGGAACCGATCCGATCCTGGTGACCGGCGCGACCGGCACGCTGGGCAGGGAGGTCGTCCGGAGCCTGCTGGAGCGTGGGCAGGCGGTCCGCGTGGCGACCCGGCGGCCGGCGCCGAGCGGACCACTCCCGTACGAATGGGCCACTGTGGACTATCGCCGGGGCCGGGGTATGGACGACGCGGTGGACGGTGCCGCTGCGGTCGTGCATTGCGCGACCGACGTGCGGGGCGGCGAGGTGCGGCTCGCCCGGTCGGTGCTGGCGGCGATGCGGCGCACCGGCTGCCCGCACTTCGTGTACGTCTCGATTGTCGGGATCGACCGGATTCCCCTGTCGTACTACCGGAGCAAGCTCGAGGCCGAACGGGCCGTGGCCGAGTCCGGGATCGGCTGGACGGTGCTGCGGTCGACCCAGTTCCATGACCTGACGCTCCGGCTGGTCGGGGCACTCACGGCACCGCCGTTGGCGGTCGTGCCCGACGACGTCCGCCTGCAACCGGTGCACGCCGCGGAGGTCGCGGATCGGCTCGCCGGGCTCGCGGCCGGTGAGCCTCAGCGCCGAGTCGCCGACCTCGGCGGACCGGAGATCCACGAACTCCCCGAGCTGACCCGGCTGTACCTGGAGGCGCGTGGCCGGCACCGCCGGACCGTGCCCGTGCGGGTGCCGGGCCGCATCGCCACCGCGCTCCGCGAAGGCCACAACCTGACGCCGGAGCATGCCGAGGGACGGCTGAGCTTCGCCGAGTTCCTCGCTCAGCGGTTCTGACCGGGCGCCAGCCGCTCCCAGAGGAACTCGAACACCAGGGCCCACTTGAATGCGAGCTGGGCGTTGTCCGCCGCCGCGCCGTGCCCGCCCTCGATGTTCTCGTGGTATTGCACGTCGTAGCCGAACTCCCGCATGCGGGCGACCATCTTGCGGGCGTGTGCCGGGTGCACGCGATCGTCCCGTGTGGACGTCACGAACAGCACGGGCGGATACGGCTGTCCACTGCGGACGTTCTGGTACGGCGAGTACCGCGCGAGGTAGGCCCAGTCCGCCGGCTCGTCCGGGTCGCCGTACTCGGCCATCCACGACGCCCCGGCCAGCAGCAGGTGGTAACGGCGCATGTCGAGCAGGGGCACCTGGCTGACGATGGCGCCGAACCGGTCCGGGTACCGCGTGAGCATGACGCCCATCAGCAGGCCACCGTTGCTGCCGCCCTGGATGCCGAGCTGAGCGGGCGTGGTGATCCCGCGCTCGACGAGATCCGCCGCCACCGCGGCGAAATCCTCGTACACGCGATGCCGGTTCTCCTTGACGGCCTGGTTGTGCCAGTCGGGCCCGTACTCTCCGCCGCCGCGAATGTTCGCCAGCACGTAGGTGCCGCCCCGAGCCAGCCACCCGCGCCCGATGATGCCGCTGTAGTACGGCGTTTGCGACACCTCGAAGCCGCCGTAGCCGGTGAGGAGGGTGGGTCCGGGGCCGGCGTCCGGCCTGCCGACCACGAAGTACGGGATGCGGGTGCCGTCCGCCGACGTGGCGAAGTGCTGCTCGGCGGTGAGCCCGTCGCTGTCGAAGAATGCCGGGGCCTGTTTCAGCGTCTCGAGCTCCTCGCCTACGACGCCCCGCACGAGCGCCGAGGGCTGGGTGAAGCCCGTGACGTTCAGCATGAACTCATCGCCGTGGTCGGGCTCGGTGTCGATCAGTTCCACCGTGCCGACCTCGGGAACGCCGGTGAGCGGCTCGTCGCGCCAGCCGCCGTCGCCGGGCGTCAGCATCCGCAGTCGCGTCTTGACGTCCTCGAGCGTGCCGAGGATGAGGTGGTGGCGGGTCCAGGCGTAGTAGTCCAGCGACGTGTGCGCGTTGGGCTCGAACAGCACGGTGAACTCGCGCTCGCCCGCCAGGAACTCGTCGAGCCGCATCGCGAGCAGCGCGCCCGCCGGATAGCGGCCCCACGGCGTACGCGGGTGGACGAGCAGCCACTCGCGGTGCACCGACGCCCTCGCGTCGTCCGGCACGTCGATGCGCACGAGACCGCTGTCGGTGCGCAGGTACAGCTCGCTGCGGTAGAACTCGACGTTGCGGCGCACCAGGTCCCGTTCCCAGCCCTCCGTGGGATCGTGATAGGCCCGCACCGACACGTCGTCGGGTTTGCCCTCGAACACGAGCTCGGCCTCGGCCAGTGGTGTCCCGCGCCGCCATTCCTTGACGAGCCTGGGGTAACCCGAGCTGGTGAGCGAGCCGTCCCCGAAGTCCGTGCCGACGTAGATGCGGTCCTCGTCGATCCAGCCGACCGTGCTTTTGGCCTCGGGCAACCGGAATCCGTCCGGGACGAACTCGTGGCGCTCGAGGTCGAACTCGCGCACGACAACGGCGTCCGCCCCACCCCGGGAGAGCTCGACGAGACAGCGTCGGAAGCCCGGGCGGAGCACGGAGGCGCCCTGCCACACCCAATTCTCGCCCTCGGCCTCGGCGAGCGCGTCGACGTCGAGCAGGAGCTCCCACCGAGGCTCGGGCTTGCGGTACTCCTCGAGCGTGGTCCGCCGCCACAGGCCGCGGGGATGGGAGGCGTCGCGCCAGAAGTTGTAGAGGTGGTCGCCGCGGCGCACCACGTACGGAATGCGGTCGTCGGCGTCGAGCACGTCACGCAGTTGGCCGCGCAGCAGCTCGAATCGGTCACCCCCGGTGAGCGCACGGGCGGTCTCGGTGTTGCGCGCGCGGACCCACTCCAGTGCGCGGTCACCGGTGACGTCCTCGAGCCACAGGTACGGGTCGTCGTCCAGGGGGGATGTCGCCTCGGTCATGCGATCCAGTCTGCCAGTTTCGGCGACGCGGGCGGGAGCCGTCCACTGTGGAGGGCCGATGGCGCCGGTCTCGGGCTTTCACCTTCCGCGGACACTCACTAACCTGGTGTGATCTGGCTCACCGCCAGGGTGAGGAGGAGTGTCATGCGCATTGCCGATGTGCTGCGGAGCAAGGGGTCGGCGGTCGCGACCGTCACCCCCGGGGTGACGGTCGGCGAGCTGCTCGCGCGGCTGGCGGAACACAACGTCGGTGCCCTCGTGGTGGTCGCGGAGGACGGGACCGTCGCGGGCATCGTGTCCGAGCGTGATGTCGTGCGCCGCCTGCATGAGCACGGCCCGGTGATCCTCGAACACCCGGTGGCCGACATCATGACCTCGGTCGTCGCCACCTGCACTCCCGAGGACTCCGTCGACCAGCTCAGCGAGGTCATGACCCGGCGCCGGATCCGGCACGTCCCGGTGCTCGTGGACGGCAGGCTCGGCGGCATCGTCAGCATCGGTGACGTCGTCAAGTCACGCATGGACGAGCTGGAGCTCAACCGCGAACAGCTGGAGGCCTACATTTCGGGCGGCGGCGTTCACCCCACAGGGTGAGCTCAGCGTGGCGGACGACCGGCGAGCGTGGGTGCCAGCGCGGCCATGCCGGCCGTCACCGCCTCGCTGGCGGAGTCGAACCCGGTGCCGTCCGGTTGGAGGGTGAACAGCGCCACGATGTAGCGCCCGCCCGTGCCGACGACGCCCGTGGTGTTGAGCACCACGCCGTTGTCGATCTCCATCCAGCCCTGTTTGATGGCCCACGCGGTGTTCGGCAGTGCTGCGGGGATGCCGAAGTGCTGGTCGAACCCGTCGAGGGCGATGCGGGTGGTGCGGGCGAGCGCGTCGAGCACGAAGTCGCCGGCCGTCGCGGGCATCTTCTCGTCGATGTAGTCGTACACCGTCACGATGTCGCGCGGGGTCATCCGCGTCATCTCCCACTGCTCCGGGTCGGTGGGAGGCGTGGTGCCCGTGAGACCCATGAGGTGAGCCGCGTTGCGGTCGATCTCGGTGCCGCCGTGGCGGTTCCACAGCACGTTGGCCACCCAGTCGGCGCTTCCGGAGAGCATCACCTGCAGTTCCGTGCGGTCCTCGCCCGCGGGCAGGCGCCACCCGGCCTGCCTGAGCACCTCGGTGACGATGAGCAGCTTCATCACCGACGCCGTGTAGAACTGCTCGTCGGGGTTGATGCTGGTCAGCATCGATTCGGTGGTGCGGTCGTAGACGGCCAGGCCGATGTCGGTGCCCGGCACGACCTCGTTGACGGCGTCGGAGACCGCGGCGGCCAGGTTCGCCTGTTCCCGCGGTGAGGCCGGGGTGGGTGGCGGTGCGGCGGGTTCCGCGGGCCGGGCGAGGACGCCCGCCGAGTAGGGAGCGCGTGCCGTGGTCGTCGCGTGACCGGCGGGCTCGCCGGGAGGGTGGTGGGCCGCCGCGGTGACGCCCACCGCGATCAGGACCGCCGCCGACAGCCCGACCGCGAGCGCGCGAGGCTTCACCCGGCCAATCGCAGCATTCGATCAGTACGTTCGGCGTCAACTGTGCGTAAACATCGCACGACCTGAACGCGCAACCGGGTAACACCGCCCCGGAATGCGAGCCGGATTCTTGACACGGTCCAGGGCCGGGGGAAAGGTCGAGCCACTCGTTGTGCCGATCGACTGGGGGTCCCGTTGAGAGCCACGCGCCTGGCCGTTCTGTTCGCCGCCGTCGTCGCCCTGCCGATCCTCGCTCCGATGGCGGCCGCCGAGCCGCCACCGCGCCCCGTGTTCGCGGGCGGCGAGGCGCAGCCGGTGTTCGATCCGGCCGACGTGGTCCGCGAGAGCCTGTGGGTACGCGCGCCCGTCGACAGCGACCGTGACGGAGCCGCCGACGAGGTGCACGTCGAGATCGTCCGTCCGCGGGCGACCGAGCAGGGACTGCGGGTGCCGGTGGTGTATCAGGCCAGCCCGTATTTCGCGGGCGGCAACGCCATCACCAACCACGACGTCGACGTCGAGCTCTACGTTCCGGGCAAACCGCGGCCGCAGATCACGTGGCGGTACGAGGACTACCTGCTGGCGCGTGGTTTCGCCGTGGTGTACGCCGAGTCGCTCGGCAGCGGTGCGTCCACCGGATGCCCCACCACGGGCGGGGAGAACGAGACCATCGGCGCGCGGTCCGTTGTGGACTGGCTGAACGGGCGCGCGACGGCACGGGACGCGTCGGGCGCCTCCGTGGTGGCGGACTGGACCACCGGGAAGACGGCCATGATGGGAGTGTCGTACAACGGAACGCTGCCCAACGCGGTGGCGAGCACGGGTGTCGAGGGACTGGAGACGATCGTGCCGATCGCCGCCATCTCCGACTGGTACGACTACTACCGCGAGAACGGCGCGGTGGTGGCACCGGGCGGGTACCAGGGCGAGGACGCCGACGTGCTCGCCGAGTACGTCTACACCCGTGCCGACACCGAGATCTGCCGCCCCGTCATCGAGGAGCTCGCCCGCCGGCAGGATCGGGTCACCGGCGACGACAACGACTTCTGGGTTGAACGGTCCTATCTGGACGATGCCGGCAAGGTGCGCGCGTCCGTGCTCGCGGTGCACGGGCTCAGCGACTGGAACGTCACCCTGAGCCAGGTCTCGACATGGTACGAGGCGCTCGCGCGACACGGTGTCGAGCGCAAGATCTGGCTGCACCAGGCCGGCCACACCGACCCGTACGTGGTCCGCCAGGAGGCCTGGCTGCGCACGTTGAACCGGTGGTTCTCGCACTACCTGTACGGGATCGACAACGGCGTGACCGACGAGCCGAAGGCGACCGTGCAGCGTGAGGACATGTCGTGGACGGAGGAGGTGGACTGGCCGGCGCCGGGTGCGCGGGACGCGACCGTCCACCTGCGGCCCGGCGGCCCTGCGCGGGGTGGCCTCGACGTGCACGGGCCATGGCACGGCGGGCCGGTGGTGGAACGGCTGACCGACGACGCCGGCAAGACCGTGGAGCAACTCGTCGACATGGCGACGTCGCCGAACCGGCTGGCGTACGCGAGTGGTCCGGCGCGAGAGCCCGTGCGGTTGAGCGGCACACCGTCGGTCGACCTGCGCGTCACGTTCGACCGGCCCGCGGCCAACGTGACCGGTGTGCTGGTGGATCGCGCGCCGGACGGCGGGTCCCGGGTCATCACGCGCGGCTGGGCCGACCCGCAGAACCGCAAGGACCGGGCGCGCACGGACCCGATCCGGCCGGGCACGCCGTACCGGGTGTCGTTCGACCTGCAGCCCCAGGACTATGTCCTGGCTCCGGGGCATCGGCTGGAGTTCGTGCTGCTCTCCAGCGACCACGACTTCACCCTCCGCCCGGCGCCCGGGGCCGGGATCGCGATCGATCTCCGGAAGACGTCGGTGACCGTGCCGGTCGTGGGCGGGGAGGCGGCGCTGCGCGCGGCCTTCTGACCCGGGGACGAGCGGGCTGGAGAGCGTAGCCCACACCACCGACACTTCCGCGCTCTCCCGGCCGCATCCTCCCGAGTTGTCCACCTCGGACCACTCTGTCCACAGATTTCCCTCACCCACGTCCGATCCCGCCTCCCCAGCGCATCGTGGAGTCATGACCACTTCCTCCACGACTGGCGCCACCACCGTCGATCTCCGCTCACCGGGACAGCTGATCGCCGCCGTCCCGCACCTGCTGGGCTTCCGGCCCTCGCACTCGCTGCTGCTCGTCGCGCACCGCGGCACGGCGGGCGACCGCGTCGGACACGTGCTGCGCGCCGACCTGCCGCCGCCTGCGGACGCCGCGAGTCTCGCGTGGACACTGCGGACACCGCTGCTCGCCGGCGATACCACGGGCGTCACCGTGATCGTCGTCGGCGGCGAGGAGTCGCCACCCGGCCCGTTGCCGCCCCGGAGGGACCTCCCGGACGCCGTCGCCGACGCGGGTCTCGCCGTGCTCCACGCCCTCTGGACACCGGAGATCCGGCCGGGCGCCCGCTGGCTCTGCTACGACGACGCGGGCTGCCACGGAGAGCTGCCCGATCCGGGTTCGTCGGTGCTGGCCGCGGTGACGGCGCACGCCGGTCTGGTGACCTACAGCAGCCGGGAGGCGATGCAACGGCAGCTCGATGCCGACGATCCCGCCGCCCTGGCCCGCCGGGCCGCGTTGCTGGAACTCGCCGCGGACGCCGAGGACGGTCTGCAACCCGGCGCTGCGTTCGCGGTCGTCGGCGCGGCACTCGGGAAGGTCGCGCGAGGAGAACCGGTGTTCTCCGACCGTGAGGTCGTCGAGCTGGCCCGGGCGCTGAGCCGGACGGAGGTTCGCGACGCATGCCTGGCAACGGCGTTGCCGCCCGGAGGGCCGAGAGCGGTCACCGCGGAACGCCTGTGGCTCACCCTGGTGCGCGCGACACCCGCACCGGAACGAGCCGAGGTCGCGACCCTGCTCGCCTACTCCGCCTACGTCCGGGGTGACGGACCGCTCGCCGGCATGGCGGTGACGAACGCGCTCGACGCCCACCCTGGCCACGTGCTCGCCGGCCTGCTGAAGCAGGCACTGGCGCATTCGACGCCGCCCGCCAAGCTCGCCCGGCTCGGCGCGACCTGCGACGACTCGCCGCTGTGGCCGCGCGAGGAACGCGGGCCCGCCGGTTAGGAGCGGGCGGCCCGCCGCTCCTGCGTGAAGCGCCACGCGTCCGCGACCATCGTCGTCAGGTCCGGGCGCTCGGGTTTCCAACCGAGCCGGGTGCGTGCCCGCTCGCTGGAGGCGACGAGAACCGCGGGATCGCCGGCACGCCGCTGCGCGACCGTGGCCGGGATCGGGTGACCGGTGACCTCACGACACGCCTCGATCACCTGGCGCACGGAGAATCCGGTGCCGTTGCCCAGGTTGTAGATCTCGTGCTCGCCTGCCCGGGCGTGTTCGAGCGCAAGCAGGTGCGCGTCGGCGAGGTCGGTCACGTGGATGTAGTCCCGGATCGCGGTGCCGTCGGCCGTCGGGTAGTCGTCACCGTAGATCTGCACCTGCGCGCGGTCGCCGGTGGCCACCTGCAGCACCAACGGGATCAGGTGGGTTTCGGTGGTGTGCCGTTCGCCGTAGCGGCCGTACGCGCCCGCGACGTTGAAGTACCGCAGGCTCACCGCGGCGAGCCCGTGTGCCCGGGCGTAGCTGCTGATCGCGTGGTCGATGGCGAGTTTGGTGGCGCCGTAGGTGTTGGTGGGTCCGGTGGGCGCCGTTTCCGGGATCGGACTGACCTCGGGTTCGCCGTAGGTGGCCGCCGTGGACGAGAACACCAGGCGCGGCGTGTTGTGCGTGCGCATCGCGTCGAGCAGCCGGAGGGAGGTGAGCACGTTGCCGCGCCAGTAGGTGCCCGGGTCCTGCATGGACTCGCCCACGAGCGACTTGGCCGCGAAGTGGAGCACGCCGTCGAAGCCTTCGCCGAGCAGGGTCTGCGCGACCTCGGCGGCGTCGCCCTGGATGAACTGGGCGCCCTCGGGGACGGCGTCGGCGTGGCCGGTGGACAGGTCGTCGATCACGGTGACGTCGTGCCCGGCCTCCACCAGCCGCGCGGCGCATACGCTCCCGATGTAGCCGGCGCCACCCGTGACCACCAGCTTCCTCGGCGTGCTGGGCTTTGCCGTGTCGGTGGGCATTACTCCGGGCCTTCCTGGTCGGGACCGTGCACGCCGGGGCCGGGCCGGGTGGCAACGGCGGCGAGCGCGGCCTGTGTGCTCAAGCTGTTGTGCCGACGGTGCCGCTGGTCTCCGGACGCTGTCTCGGGACGGTAACGGCTGTCGTGACGACGACAGTGTGCACCAGATGCCCGAGCGCCCGGAGACAGGGCTGGGTCAGGGGTAGTCGCGGGCCGCCCCGGCCGACGGCACGGCGACGAACAGCCGCGGCTCGCGGAAGCCGGCCGCGTCGAACGCGGTGGTCACGGCCACCTCGACCGCGTGCCGGTCGGACTCGCGGATCAGGGCGATCGCCGAGCCGCCGAAGCCTCCGCCGGTCATGCGAGCGCCCAGGGCGCCTGCGTCCCGGGCCGTGTCGACGGCGAGGTCGAGCTCGGCGCAGGAGATGCGGTAGTCGTCCCGCATGCTGGCGTGGGATGCGCCCAGCAGCGGGCCGATGTCGGCGATGCGGCCTTCGCGGAGGTGCCCCACGGCCTCGAGCACGCGGGCGTTCTCGGTCACGACGTGCCGGGCGAGCGGGGCGAGGTCGGCAGGCAGGCGGTCGAGCGCGGACGGCAACTCCTCCGGTGTGATGTCCCGCAGGGCGCGGACGCCGAGCAGTTCGGCGGCCTTCTCCGTCCCACGCCGCCGGTCGCCGTAGCCGGACCCGCCGAGCGAGTGCTTGACGCGCGTGTCGATGACCAGCACGCACAGGCCGGCCCCCGCCGCGTTGAACGGCACCTGCTCGGCCTGACCGGAGCGCACGTCGAGGAACAGCACGTGCCCCTCGACGCAGCACATCGACGCCGTCTGGTCGAGCACGCCGGTCGGAACGCCGACGAACTCGTTCTCGGCGCGCTGCGCCCAGCGGGCGATCTCGGCGCGGCGGGCGGCGTCGGGCGAGTCCTCGCCGGCGAGCCCCAGCAGCGCCATGGCCACCGCGCACTCGATGGCCGCCGACGACGACAGGCCGGCGCCGGTGGGCACGTCGCCGGCGACGACGAGGTCGGCGCCGCGGTCGATGCCGTGCTCGCGCAGCACCCAGGCGACCCCGGACGGGTAGGCGGCCCACCCGTCCGGGAACCCGGGTCGCAGCGTGGTGATGTCGACGGGCTCGGCCTGCTGGATCCTGCCGTCGGAGCCCACGGTCGCCATCGTGAGGATGGTGTCCTCGCGGGGCGCGGCCGCGCAGGCCAGCCGATGGGGCAGTGCGAACGGCAAGACGAAGCCGTCGTTGTAGTCGGTGTGCTCGCCGATCAGGTTGACGCGGCCGGGCGCGGACCACACCCCCTCGGGGGCGCGGTCGTGCACCGACCGGAACGCGCGGTCGGCAGTCTTGGCAGCGGTCACCGGGCCTGTGCCAGCACGGCGTGCAGCACAGACGTCGCCACGGTGTCGGAATGCGTGTCGTCGGACACCTCGACGGCGGAACCGCCGTTGATTGTGCCCACACGCACCGTGCGGCCCGGCACGATGCCGACCGACTTCAGCTTCGTCATCAGGCTCTCGTCCCGCTGGACGTGCTCGGCGATGCGGCGGATCTCCACCTTGCCGCCGCCCGAGCGCGCCACCTCGTCCAGGCGCACCAGGTCGGCCTCGGCCGGAGGGGCGGGCTCGCCCTCGCCCAGTTTGTCCAGTCCCGGAATCGGATTGCCGTACGGAGACGTGGTCGGGTGGTCGAGCAACTGCACGAGCTTGCGCTCGACAGCTTCGCTCATCACGTGCTCCCAGCGACATGCCTCGCTGTGCACGTGTTCCCACTCCAGACCGATGACGTCGACGAGAAGCCGTTCGGCGAGCCGGTGCTTGCGCATCACCGCGATGGCAAGCTCGCGGCCGTGGTCGGTCAGTTGCAGGTGCCGGTCGTCGGCAACCACCACCAGACCGTCGCGCTCCATGCGGGCCACCGTCTGGCTCACGGTGGGGCCGCTCTGCTGAAGCCGCTCCGCGATCCGGGCGCGAAGCGGGACGACACCCTCCTCCTCAAGCTCGAAGATGGTGCGCAAGTACATCTCGGTGGTGTCGATGAGATCGTTCACGCCTGTCCCCTTTGTTCGCATTGCTCATGGTAGTCGTTGGCCCGGACAGATACGGCAGGCGATCAGGAACGAACAGCGGGCGGGCTCGGGGTGTTCCATGTGTGTGACCGGAACCTCCCAGGGAGGATGAACGAATGCGTCGATTCAGTCCCGTGATGAGCACCGGTGAGCTGGCCGAGCGGCTCGACGGTCCTGCCGAAGGCCGCCCCGCCCTGCTCGACGTCCGGTGGCGCCTCGCCGGCCCGCCCGGCGCCGAGTCTTATCGCGAAGGGCACATCCCGGGTGCGGTGTTCGTCGACCTCGACACCGAACTCTCCGGTCCGCCCGGACCCGATGGCCGGCACCCGCTGCCCGATCCCGCCGACCTGGAGCGTGTGCTGCGCCGGGCAGGCGTCCGCGCCGGACACCCGGTGGTCGCCTACGACGACGGTGACTCGTCCGTCGCCGCGCGGGCCTGGTGGCTGCTGCGCTGGGCCGGTCACGCCGAGGTCGCCGTGCTCGACGGCGGCATCGCCGCCTGGCAGGCCGAGGGCAGGTCGTTGAGCACCGAACCCGCCGAGCCCGCCGAGGGTGACATCGAGGTACGGCCCGGTCACCTGCCCGTGGTGGACGCCGACGGCGCCGCCGCGCTCGCGCGGGAGGGCGTGCTCCTCGACGCCCGCGCGCATGAGCGTTACACCGGGGAGCGGGAACCCGTCGACCCTCGGGCCGGACACGTTCCGGGCGCCCGCAACGCGCCGTTCAGCTCGCAGGTCGGGCCGGACCGGCGCTGGCGCAGCCCCGAGGAGTTGCGGGAGCACTTCGCGGCGCTGGGCGTCGCCGACGAGGTGCCTGCCGGCGCGTACTGCGGATCCGGGATCAACGCCTGCTCGATCGTGCTGGCTCGGGAGATCGCGGGCAGGCCCGAGCCGGCCGCGCTGTACGCGGGCTCGTGGTCGCACTGGTCGGCCGACCCCGCTCGCCCGGCGGCCACCGGCGACGAGCCCGGCTGACCCGTTCGGTTCCGGAGATGCGGACGAGGAGCCGCAGCGGGTCCGCGCAGCCCGTCACGGTGCGTGACGACACCGGCGGGGCTCGCGGGCACGTTCGAGTGGGTGCCTGGAGCCGGGGCCGGACCGGAGGGCAGCTGCGTCGGCGAGGAGACGGCGCCGCGGGATACCTCCCACCACGCGCCGCGCCGGCCGTGCCGAGGCAGCCACGCGCGATGCGCTCGCGCGTGGCTGCCGTCACGGCTTAGGCTCAGCGCATGTCGCCCTCCGCCGTCGTCTGGGATCCCGCACTGCTGGCCTACGACCTGGGCGGGGAGCATCCGTTCAACCCCGTCCGGCTGCACCTCACCATCCGGCTGGCCACCGCGCTGGGGATACTCGACGACGTGCCGGTGCTCTGCCCCGAGCCGGCTACCGAGAAGGACCTCTACCGCGCCCACTCCGCCGACTACCTGGAGGCCGTGAAGCAGGCGCCGATGGCGAGCTGGGACGTCGGCCACGGACTGGGCAGCGACGACAACCCGATCTTCACCGACATGCACGACGCGGCGTCGCTCGTGGTCGGCTCCAGCCTTCTGGGGGCGCAGTGCATCGCCGAGGGCAGGGCACGCCGGGTGGTGAACATCGCGGGCGGCCTTCATCACGCGATGCGCGACCGCGCCTCCGGTTTCTGCATCTACAACGACTGTGCCGTCGCCATCTCCTGGCTGCTCGACCACGGGTACGACCGCATCGCCTACGTCGACACCGACGTCCACCACGGCGACGGAGTGCAGGCGGCCTTCCTCGGCGATCCGCGGGTGCTGACCGTGTCGCTGCACCAGCATCCGTTCACGCTGTTCCCCGGCACCGGGTACTCGGGCGAGATCGGTACGGACGGCGCCGAGGGCAGTGTCGTGAACGTTCCGCTGCCGCCGCGCACCAAGGACTCCGGCTGGCTGCGGGCCTTCCACGCGGTGGTCCCCTCACTGCTCGCCGAGTTCCGGCCGCAGGTTCTCGTCACCCAGTGCGGCGTCGACTCGCACGAGGAGGACCCGCTGGCCGACCTGTCGCTCACCGTCGACGGGCACCGCACCATCTACCGGGAGCTGCGCCGGCTCGCCGACACCCACACCGAGGGGCGCTGGCTCGCCGTCGGCGGTGGCGGCTACCAGCTCCTGCGAGTGGTACCGCGTTCGTGGACACACCTGATCGCCACCGTGCTCGACCGCGACATCGACCCCGACACCCCGCTGCCGGCCGCCTGGACCGACATGGTGCGTGAGGTGGCGCCGCACGCGGACCTGCCGCTCACCATGTCCGACGGTGGCGACACCGGCTACTCGCCATGGGGAGACGGGCTCGACGACGCCGTCGACATCGCGATCCGCGACACGCGCCGTGCGGTCTTCCCGCTGCACGGCCTGGATCCCGACGATCCGAGGGACTGACACGACCGATGACAGGCACGACCGGAGAAGGCACCCGCGACCCGTTCGACTACCCCCGGCAGTGGGAGGCCGACGTCGTCCTCTCGGACGGCGGGACCGTCCACGTGCGACCCATCGTGCCGACCGACGCCGACAAGCTCGTCGCGCTGCACGCCCGGCTCTCGGACCGCACCCGGTACCTGCGCTACTTCGGCGCCTACCCGCGGATTCCGGCGCGTGACCTCGAGCGATTCTCCACGGTCGACCACCACGACCGGGTGGCCTTCGTCGCGCTGCTCGGTGACGACGTGGTGGCGGTCGGGCGCTACGAACGGCTCGACGCCGACTCGGCCGAGGTCGCGTTCGTGGTCGACGACGCCCACCAGGGGCGTGGGCTGGGCTCGATCCTGCTCGAGCATCTGGCGGCGGCGGCCCGGGAATGCGGGCTGCGCCGGTTCGTGGCCGAGGTGCTCGCGGAGAACGCGACCATGGTGCGGGTGTTCCGCGACGCGGGATACCAGGTGAGCCGGGCGTTCGAGGAAGGTGTCGTGCACCTCGAGTTCGACATCGACCCGACCGAGGAGTCCCTCGCCGTCGCGCGGGCCCGCGAGCAGGCCGCCGAGGCCCGCAGCGTCCACAACCTGCTGCACCCGCGCTCGGTCGCCGTGATCGGGGCCTCGACCGATCCCACGAAGATCGGCTACGCGGTGCTGACCAACCTGCTGGCCGCCGACTTCTCCGGACCGGTCTACCCGGTCAACCCCGAGCACGCGTCCGTGCGCGGGGTGCGTGCCTACAAGTCCGTGCTCGAGATCCCCGACCCGGTGGACCTGGCGGTCGTGGCCGTGCCCGCCGACCAGGTCGAGGCGGTGCTCGACGGCGCGCTCGCCAAAGGGGTGAAGACGCTCGTCATCGTGTCGGCAGGCTTCGCGGAGGCGGGGCCGCACGGGTTGCATGCCGAGCTGCGGCTGGTCGGCGAGGCCAGGGCGCACGGCATGCGGGTCGTGGGACCCAACGCGCTCGGCGTCATCAACACCGATCCGGGCGTGCGGCTCAACGCGACGCTCGCGCCCAGGCTGCCGAAGCGCGGCCGCACCGGGTTCTTCTGCCAGTCCGGCGCGCTCGGCACCGCCATCCTGGCCGACGCCGAGGCGCGCGGGCTCGGACTGTCCACATTCGTCTCCGCGGGCAACCGCGCCGACGTGTCCGGCAACGACATCCTGCAGTACTGGGAGACCGATCCGAACACCGACGTCGTCCTGCTGTATCTGGAGTCGTTCGGCAACCCCCGCAAGTTCGCGCGGCTGGCCCGCAGGCTCGCGCGCAGCAAGCCGATCGTCGCGGTGAAGTCCGGCCGGCACGCGGTACGCCCGCAGCTGGCCGCGACCTCGACCGAGATCGACGAGTCGAGCGTGCAGGCACTGTTCGAGCAGGCCGGTGTGGTGCGGGTGGACTCGCTGGCGCAGCTGTTCGACACGGCGCTGGTGTTCGCGCACCAGCCGTTGCCCGCCGGCGCGCGCATCGGCATCGTCGGCAACTCCAGTGCGATCGGCTTGCTCGCGGCCGACACGGCGCGGGCCCAGGGCCTGCGACTCGGCATCGAACCGGTCGACATCGGCCCCCAGGCACCGCCCGAGGAGTTCGCCAAGGCCGTGGGGGAGGCGCTCGACTCGCCCGAGGTCGACGCGCTGGTCGCGGTGTTCGCCCCGCCGGTCGCGATCCCGGGCACGGCGTACGCGCGGGCACTGCGGGAAACCGTGCAGGCGCGGGGCCGCACGCCGGAGAAGCCCATCGTGTCCACGTTCCTCGCCGCCGAAGGGGTGCCCGCGGAGCTCGCGGTGCTGGGCAAGGACGGGGAGCCGGTGTTCGGCTCCATCCCCAGCTACCCGAGCCCGGAACGGGCCGTCAACGCGCTCGCCCGCGTCGTGCGCTACGCCGCGTGGCGACAGCGGCCGCAGGGCACGATCGTGCGCCCGGGCGGTATCCACACCGAGCAGGCGCAGGGCATGGTGCGCGAGCTGTTCCGGCAAGGCGAGAGCCACCGGCTCTCCGACGACGAGCTCGTGCGGCTGCTGCGGTGTTACGGCATCGATGTGGTGCCGTTCCGCGTGGTCGCGAGCGAGGACAAGGCCGCGGCCGCCGCCGCGGAGCTGGGCTACCCGGTGACGTTGAAGGCCTACGACGACCGGCTAAGGGGCAGGCCGGACCTCGCGGGCGTGCGGCTCGACCTGACCTCCGAGGATTCGGTGCGGACGAGCTACCGGGATCTGCGTGAGGTGTCGGGTGCGGACCAGGTGTACGTGCAGCGCATGGCGCCGAAGGGGTTGTCGTGTGTGATCGGGCTGCAGGACGACCCGTCGTTCGGCACGCTCGTCTCCTTCGGACTGTCCGGTGTGGTCAGCAAGCTGCTCGGCGACCAGGCGTTCCGGGCGGTTCCGTTGACCGATGTGGACGCTGCGACGCTCGTGCGCGAGCCGAAGACGGCGCCGCTGCTCACCGGGTACCGGGGCGACGAGCCCGCCGATCTCGCGGCCCTGCAGGACCTTGTGCTTCGCGTCGCGGCGTTGGCCGAGGACAACCCGGAGGTGCGTTCACTGACGCTGGACCCGGTGCTCGCCTCGCCCGAGGGCGTGTTCGTGACCAACGCCAGGATCGTGCTCGGCCCACCCCCGTCCCGCCCGGACACCGGTCCCCGGCGGCTGCGGCAGATCAACGCGTACGTCGACTGACACCCGCACGCCCACCCCGGAGGCGCACACGGCGACGCGGGTGGCGCACACGGCGACGCGGGTGGCGCACACGGCGACGCGGGTGGCAGACACGGCGATGCGGCTTCACCGGCGGGGCACGTCGTCCTTCGCGGAGACGAGTTCGTACCCGGTACCCGTGTCGCGGCGGCGCCAGACCGGGTCTCGGCAGTCCCACCGCTCGGCGGCCAGTGTGCGTTTGACGACCTTGAACGTCGCCGTCTTCGGCAGCTCGGCCGTGATGCGGAGGTAGCGGGGCAGCTGCTTCGGGCCCAGGTCGGCCTGACGGGCGAGGAAGTCGCCGAACTCCGCTGGATCCAGCGTCGCGCCGGCCTCGGGCACGAGCGCCGCCATGACCTGGTCACCGACACGGTCGGGCACCGCGTACACCACGGCCTCGGCGACCCGGGGATGCCGCAGCAGGATCCGCTCGATCGGCGCGGTACCGAGGTTCTCGCCGTCCACCCGCAGCCAGTCGCTGCTGCGCCCGGCGAAATAGGCGTAGCCCCCGGCGTCGGAGTAGGCGAGGTCGCCGGTGTGGTACCGCCCGTGCCGCAGCCGGTCGGCGTCGGCGTCCGGATCGTTGTAGTACCCGGCGAACCAGCCGGGCCCGGCCATGTTGACGAGCTCACCGACCGCCTCGGCGGCGTTGAGCAGACTTCCGTCCGGTGCGAACTCGGCGGGCGGGCACGGTTCGCCGGTGTCCGGGTGCAGGATCCGGACCTCGTCGGTGAGCCTGCCGAGCGAGCCGGGCGGTGAGTCGGGGGTACGGACGATGCCGATGCCGCCCTCGGTGGAGCCGAAGGCGTCGACGACGTGACAGCCGAAGCGCGCACCGAACTCGGCGAGATCGGCCTCGGCGCCCTCGTTGCCGTAGACCACCCGCAGCGGATTGTCGGCGTCGTCGTCCCGGCGTGGTGTGGCGACGACATAGGACAGTGGCTTGCCGACGTAGTTCGCGTAGGTCGCACCGAAGCGGCGGACGTCGGCGAGGAACCCGCTCGCGGAGAACCGGCGACGCAGCGCGATCGCGGCGCCCGCGGCGAGCCCCACGGACCAGCCCGCCATGATCGCGTTGGAGTGGAACATCGGCATGCTGACATACACGGTGTCCGATCCGGACAGTCCGAACCGGTCCGCGAGCATTCTGCCGGGAAAGGCGATCTTGCCGTGTGTGCAGCGCACCGCCTTGGGATCGCCGCTGGTGCCCGAGGTGAAGATGAGCATCAGCAGATCCTGCGGCGTCGCGCGTACGGCACGCACGGGTGCATCCTGGTGCGCGTCGAGCAGTGCCGTCCACTCCGGACCGTCGAGGTCGATCACGGGTACGTCGGTCTCGGCCACCAGCGGCAGGTAGGCCGACTCGGCCAGCACGAGCCGACAGTCGGAGATCCGGATGTCCCTGGCGAGTGCCGCGCCCCGTCGCGTCGTGTTGAGTCCCACGAGCACGGTGCCGGACAGCGCCGCGCCGCCGAGCAGCAACGAGAACTCCGGCACGTTGTCGGCGAGTATCCCGACGTGGGGCACGGCGGCGGGGTCGAGCAGCGACGTCAGCAGCGCGGCCCGCACCGCCGACTCGCGGACGCAGTCCGCCCAGGGCCACGTGCGGTCCTCGAACTTCAGGCCCGTGCCGGGATCGTCCCGCCGGGCCAGCAGCAACTCGGTGACGGTCGGCACGCCACTCATGCGAGGACGTCTCCGAGCCTGCGTAGTTGCGCGGTCGCCCCGCCGAGGGTGAACTCGTGCCGCTTGGCCGCCACGAAGTACCGGTGTACGGGGTGCTCGACGTCGATGCCGACACCACCGTGCAGGTGCACGGCGGTGTGCGCGACGCGGTGGCCTGCCTCGGCCGCCCAGTACTTGGCCGTGGCGACGGCGGCATCGGCGGCCTGATCGCCCTCGGCCAGCCGCCACGCGGCCTGCCAGAGGGTCAGCCGTACGGCCTCGACGTCGACGTAGGCGTCGGCCAGCCGATGCCGCACCGCCTGGAAGGCGCCGATGACCTGCCCGAACTGGGTGCGCTCGCGCGCGTAGCCCGCCGTGAGCTCGAGCGCCCGCTCCAGCACGCCGAGCTGCTGGGCGCAGACCCCGAGGGTGCCGCGCAGGCGCAGCCACCGCGTGGCGGGCGGGTCGAGGACCGCGGCCACCCGGACGTCGGTGGCCTCCACGAGTGCCGCGTCGGCGTGGTCGACCACCTGCTGCCGGGAGATCGCCAGGCCCGCGGTGTCGGCGTCGACGAGGGCGAGCACCTCGCCCTCGGGCGAGGCGGCCTCGATGAGCAGGCCGCCGGGTTCACCGTCGAACGCGGCGAACGGCACCGCCGTCTGCGCGCCCGACAGCCGCCAGCCCGCGCCGTCCCGTTCGGCGGTGAACCCGGCAGGCGATCCCGTGTCGGCGAGGGCCACGGTGACGATCCGGGAGCCGCGCACGATCGGCACCAGCCACCGTTCGAGGAGCTCGCCGGTGCCGAACTCGGCGAGCGCGGAGGCCGCCATCGTGATCGTCGGCAGGTACGGCACGGGCGCGGTCGTGCGGCCCAGTTCGATGAGCACCGAACACTGCTCGAGCAGGCCGAATCCGCCGCCGCCCACCGCGGAGGGCAGTGCGGCGTCCAGGATCCCGGCGCTCGCGAGTTTCGTCCACAGTGATCGGTCGACACCCGCGGTGCCCGCCGGCCCGGGCGGGTTGTCCGACACGTGCTCGCCCGCGATCCGGCGCGTCAGGCCGGCCAGGTCACGCTGTGCTTCGGTAAGGGTGAAGTCCATGGGTGCCTCCGTGCGACTCAGCGGGTGACGGGCAGGCCGAGTTCGGTCGCGGCGATCAGGTCGCGCTGGATCTCATTGGTGCCGCCGCCGAAGGTGAGGATGAGCGCGGCCCGGTGCGCCCGCTCGATCCGGCCGCGCAGCACGGCGCCGGGCGAGCCGTCGCGCACGATGCCGCCGGCGCCCAGCACCTCCATCAACAGCCGGTAGGCCTCCGTGGCGAGTTCCGTGCCGAACACCTTGGTCGCCGAGGCGTCCCCGGGGCCGAGCTCGTTCTGCGCGGCGCCCCAGGCGATCTTCCAGTTCCGCAGCTTGAGGTACTCGGTGTGGGCGTGCACGCGGGCCAGGTGCATCCGCACCCACTCGGCGTCGATGACGCGGCTGCCGTCCGGCCGTTTCGTCTCGCGGGCCCAGTCCAGCACGGCGTCGAGCGCGGCCGCCAGCGGGGCCGCGGAGGTCAGCGCCACGCGCTCGTGGTTGAGCTGGTTGGTGATGAGCGGCCAGCCGGCGTTCTCCTCGGCGATCCGCGCACTCACGGGCACGCGGACGTCGGAGTAGTAGGTCGCGCTCGTGCCGGGGCCGGCGACCGTGCGCACCTTGGTCCACGAGAAGCCGTCCGCGGTGGTCGGCACCACCAGCACGCTGATGCCCTTGTGCCGGGGTGCGTCGGGGTCGGTGCGCGCGGCCAGCCACACGTAGTCGGCGTATTCGATGAGGCTGGTCCACATC
Organism: Prauserella oleivorans; assembly: GCF_042685745.1. Taxonomy (NCBI): domain Bacteria; kingdom Bacillati; phylum Actinomycetota; class Actinomycetes; order Pseudonocardiales; family Pseudonocardiaceae; genus Prauserella; species Prauserella oleivorans. The sequence continues at coordinate 2,752,182 of NZ_JBHUNT010000001.1, forward strand.
TTCTGGCCGTTGATGACGTAGGAGTCTCCGTCGCGGACCGCGCGCGTGCGCAGGGCCGCGAGGTCGGTGCCCGCCTCCGGTTCGGAGTAGCCGATGGAGAAGTGCAGCTCGCCGGCCGCGATACGGGGCAGGTAGTAGGCCTTCTGCTCCTCGGTGCCGTACCGCATGATCGTCGGGCCGATGGTGTTGATGGTCAGGAACGGCACCGGCACGCCGGCGACGGCGGCCTCGTCGGTGAACACGAGCTGGTCGAGCATCGACCGTTCCTGCCCGCCGTAGGCCTTCGGCCAGCCCAGCGCCAGCCAGCCGTCGCGGCCGAGCTGCCGCACGATCTCCTTGTACGCGGTGCCGTCGCCGTACTCGCCGCCCTCGGTCGCGAGCCCCTCCCGCCGCTCGGGCGTCATCAGCTCGGCGAAGTAGCCGCGGAGCCGGGTGCGCAGCTCCTCCTGCTCGGGTGTGTGGGCGATGCGCATCCGATCCTCCTCCTCCGCCGTTGGACGTAGTGCCGGCTCTGCCCGGCGTAGTGTAGAACAAGTTCTACTTTGTGGCGGCCGCGCGCGACGATTTCGGTAGAACGTGTTCCGGTATTGACGATGCCATGTCAGCAAAGACGCTGTTGACGACGGAATATCCCGAGAAGATCAGCCTTGCCACGATCGAGAACAAATTCTATTCTCTGGACGTCGGCGCGGGCTGGGAGGCCCGATCAGGCTTCAGCGAGGAGGCAGCACGTGAGAGCGGCCGTTCTGCACGAGATCGGGAGTGACAAGCTCGACCTGCCTGATGACGTGAGCACCATCGACGTCGGTCCCGGCGAGGTGCGGATCAAGATCATGGCCTCCGGCATCTGCCACAGCGACGTCTCCGCGATGGACGGCACGCTGCCCACCATGGCCCCGGCCGTCGTGGGGCACGAGGGCGCCGGCGAGATCGTCGAGGTCGGCCCCGGAGTCGCCCACCTCGCACCCGGCGACCACGTCACCGTGTCGTTCGTGCCGCCGTGCGGCAATTGCCCGGACTGTCACCGCGGCGAGCCCAACCTGTGCGCCGTGCACGCGGTCGAGGCGTTCACGGTCCCGCGGTTCCGGCTCGGGGAGAGCCGGCTGTTCGGCCTCTCCGGACTCGGCACCTTCGCCGACGAGATCGTCATCCCGGCCGTCGGCGCGGTGAAGGTGGACCCCGACGTGCCGTTCGAGACGGCAGCCCTCATCGCGTGCGGCGTGCTCACCGGCGTCGGGTCGGTCCTCAACACCGCACAGGTCAAGCCCGGCTCGACCGTCCTCGTCTACGGCTGCGGCGGAGTGGGCATCTCGGTGATCCAGGGCGCGCGGATCGCCGGTGCGACCACGATCGTCGCCGTCGACCCGGTTGAAGCCAAGCACGACGTCGCGCGGCGGTTCGGAGCCACGCACGCCACCACGCCCGACGGCGTCGAGGAGCTCAAGCAGCAGCTGACCGCCGCTCAGGGCTTCGACTACGCCTTCGACGTGGTCGGCTCGCCCGGCACCATCCGCGCGGGCTGGGACCACGTCCGCCGCGGCGGTTCGGTGATCGTCGTCGGTGCCGGCAAGGCCGACGCGATGGTCCAGTTCAGTGCTCAGGAGCTCTTCCTGCACGACAAGAAGATCCTCGGCTCGCTCTACGGGTCGGCGCACATCCAGCGCGACACCGCCGCCATGCTGCGGTTCTGGCGCGCCGGGATGCTCGACCTCGACGGCATGATCTCCAAGCGCATCGGCTTCGACGACCTCAACGCCGGCCTCGACGTCCTGCGCTCCGGCAGTAGCGACGTGATCCGCCAGGTGGTGAGCTTCGATTGACGCTCGAGCTTGACGGCACGGTCGCCGTCGTCACCGGAGCGGGTGCCGGGCTCGGCCGGGCCGAGGCGCTGGCGCTCGCACGGCAGGGCGCCGCCGTGGTGGTCAACGACCTCGGTGCCGCGGCCTCGGACACCGTCGCCGCCATCGAGGCGCTCGGCGGCAAGGCGCTCGCGGTACCCGGTGACGTCGGCGAGCGGTCCACCGCCGACGCGCTCATCGCGGCCGCCACCGAGCACTTCGGCGGGCTGCACGTCGTGGTCAACAACGCGGGCGTGGTGCGGGACAAGATGCTGTTCAACCTCTCCGACTCGGACTGGGACACCGTGATCCGCGTGCACCTGCGCGGGCATTTCCTGCTGTCCCGGGGTGCCGTCGCGCACTGGCGGGAACGGTCCAAAGCGGAGGGTGGTCCGGTGTACGGCCGCATCGTCAACACGTCGTCGGAGGCCTTCCTCTCCGGCCCGGCGGGCCAGGCCAACTACGGCGCCGCCAAGGCGGGCATCACGTCGCTGACCGTCTCCACCGCCCGGGCCGCCGGACGGTACGGCGTGCGGGCCAACGCGATCTGCCCGCGGGCGCGGACGGCGATGACCGCGGCGACGTTCGGCGAGGACGCGCCCGAGGACGTGGACCCGCTCTCGGTGGACCACGTCGCGCCGTTCGTGGCGTACCTGGCCACCCCGGCCGCCGAGCGGATCACCGGGCAGGTGTTCGTGGTCCACGGCGGCATGGTGGCCCTGCTGAGCCCGCCCTCGGTCGAACGCAGGTTCGCCGCGGACGGTGAGCTGTGGAGCCTCGCCCAGCTCGACGAGCAGATCGGCCACTACTTCGACGACCGGGACCCGGAGCGGATGTTCTCCGCCACCGAGGTGCTCGAACTGAACCCACGCTGAGGAGACGAGCTCATGACGCTGACCATGCAGCCGCACCGCGAGACGGTGGGGCTCAAGCCTGGCCTGCTCTACATCGAGGGCGAGTGGGGCGCCGCCCGGGACGGCGCCACGTGGACGCACCGGCATCCCGCGACGGGCGAGGAGATCGGCGAACTGGCGGTGGCGTCGGCCGCCGACGTCGACGCCGCCGTCGCCGCCGCGCGCAGGGCGTTCGACTCGGGGGAGTGGTCGAACGCGCGGGCCACGACGAGGATCGGCGTGCTGCGCCGCTACGCCACCCTGCTGCGCGAGCACGCTGAGGAACTCCGGGCGCTGCAGGCGCTCGACAACTCGGTGCCGGTCGGCTTCGGTGCCGGTGTCTATGCCGTCTCGGTGGAGGTGGCCGCCGACGTCTTCGACCACCACGCCGGCTGGATCGACAAGGTCGGCGGGCAGACACTCGACCCCTACCAGGGTGGTGACCACCTGGCCATGACCTTCCGCGAGCCGATCGGGGTCGTCGCGGCCATCCTGCCGTGGAACGCGCCGTTCCTGCTCTACGCGCAGAAGGTCGCGCCCGCGCTGGCGGCGGGCTGCACGGTGGTGCTCAAGCCGTCGGAGTATTGCACGTTCTCGGTGCTGCGGATGGTCGAGCTGCTGGAGGAGGCCGGACTGCCGAAGGGCACGCTCAACGTCGTCACCGGCCCGGGCGACCCGACCGGCGAGCGGCTCATCACCCACCCGGACGTCGACAAGATCAGCTTCACCGGGTCCCGGGCGGTCGGCAGCCGGATCGTCGAGGCCTCCGCGGGCACCATGAAACGCGTGTCGCTCGAGCTCGGCGGCAAGAGCCCGGCGATCGTGTTCGACGACGCGCCCGACGTGGGCATCGCGGCGGCCACCACGGTCGGCGCGGTGACGCTCGGCTTGTCCGGTCAGGTCTGTGTGGCCAACACCCGGGCGCTCGTGCACCGCTGCGTCTACGACGACTTCATCGCCGCCGCGCAGGGCATGGCGGCCGCGGTGAGCTACGGCGACCCATTCGACCCCGCCGTCATGTCCGCCCCGCTCATCAACGCCAAGCAGCTCGACCGCGTGCTCGGCTACATCGAGAAGGGCAAGGCGGAAGGCGCGCGGCTCGTCACGGGCGGCGAGCGGCTCGACGGCGAGTACGCGGGCGGCAACTTCGTCGCACCGACCATCTTCGCCGACGTCGACAACTCCTCGACGATCGCGCAGGAGGAGATCTTCGGTCCCGTGCTGGCGGTGGTGCCCTTCGACGACGAGGAAGAAGCCGTCCGGCTCGCCAACGACACCGACTACGGCCTGGGCGCCAGCGTGTTCACCGCCAACGGGCAGCGAGCGTTCCGCGTGGCCAGGAAGGTCCGCGCCGGAACCGTCGGCGTCAACGGCTTCCAGGTGGAACCGCACCTGCCCTTCGGCGGCTTCAAGCAGTCCGGGCTCGGCCGGGAGGGCGGGCAGTCGTCGTTCGAGGCCTACACCGAACTGAAGACGGTCCTGATGCCGCTGGGTGACGAGATGATGTGACCGGCCGTGCCGGTCGGCTGAGGAAACAGGTGGTGCATGAAAAGGCTCGAGGGCAGGGTGGCCCTGGTCACCGGCGCCGCGCGGGGGCAGGGTGCCGCCTTCGCGCGGCGTCTGGTGAGCGAGGGCGCGCGGGTGATGGTCACCGACGTCAACGACGTCGAGGGCAAGGAGACCGCGGCGGCGCTGGGGGAGGCGGCCGCGTATCAGCGGCTCGACGTGACCGACGAGGACGAGTGGGCCGCCGTGGTGGCCCGCACCGTCGAGGAGTTCGGCGCGTTGACCATTCTCGTGAACAACGCGGGTCTGCTCCATTTCTCCGAATTGGCGCAGACCACGCTGGCCGATTACGAACGCGTGGTCAAAGTCAACCAGATCGGCACGTTTCTCGGGATGCGTTCGGTCGTTGAACCCATGACAGCCGCGGGTGGCGGGTCGATCGTCAACTTGTCGTCGGTCGAAGGGCTCGCCGGCATGCCGTTCCTGGCGGCCTACACGGCGAGCAAGTTCGCCATTCGCGGGATGACGAAGGTGGCCGCACTGGAACTCGGGAGCAAGGGAATTCGTGTGAACTCGGTGCATCCCGGTGTGATCGACACCGGCATGATCCGTGATCTCGTGGGTGCCGGCGCGGATCTCTCGCCGGTGGGGCGGAAGGTCGCGCTCGGCCGGGTCGGCAGGCCGGACGAGATCGCCGGCGTGGTGGCGTTCCTGGCCAGCGACGACAGCTCGTACTGCACGGGTGCCGAGTTCGTCGCCGACGGCGGGGCCACGGCGACGCACGCGCTCAAGGTGTAGCCCGCGCGAGGATGGCTACCGGGGTACCGGTCCGGCCGGCACCACCACCTGCGGTGATGCGGCGTAACGTTCGGTGGCGAACGGCACGGAGGTTGCATGAACGCGAGGGCGAGTTCCGTTGCGATCCCGGGTGCCGCCGCGCTGGCCCAGGTCGGTCGGTTGTCCACACTCGCCTGGGAGGTGCTGCTCGCGATCCCGCGACGGCCCTTCCAATGGCGGGAGTGGATCCAGCAGTGCTGGTTCTTCGCCAGCGTGACGATCCTGCCGACTGCGCTCGTGGCGATCCCGTTCGGCGCCGTGATCGCACTCCAGCTCGGCTCGCTGACCCAGCAGATCGGCGCGCAGTCGTTCACGGGCGCGGCGAGCGCGCTGGCGATCGTGCAGCAGGCGAGCCCGCTGATCACGGCGCTGCTCGTCGCCGGCGCGGGTGGGAGCGCCGTCTGTGCCGACATCGGCGCCCGCAAGATCCGCGAGGAGATCGACGCGATGGAGGTGCTCGGGGTCAATCCGATCCAGCGCCTGATCGTGCCCAGGGTGCTCGCGGCGATCGTGGTGTCGGTGCTGCTGAACGGCCTGGTCAGCGTGGTCGGCGTGCTGGGCGGCTACTTCTTCAACGTCGTGCTGCAGGGCGGCACGCCGGGCGCGTACCTGGCGAGCTTCAACGCGCTGGCGCAGTTGCCCGACCTGTGGATCAGTGAGATCAAGGCCGTCATCTACGGGTTCGTGGCCGGTGTGGTGGCGGCGTTTCGCGGGCTGAACCCCGCGGGTGGGCCGAAGGGCGTCGGCGACGCGGTGAACCAGGCGGTCGTCATCACGTTCCTGCTGCTGTTCCTCATCAACGTCGTGCTGACCGCCATCTACCTCAAGATCGTCCCCCCCGAAGGCGTTGTGAGCGATGACGACACGCAACGCCGGCACGGCGGTCGGTGACCGGACGCTCGAGATCATCGCGCGCCCCGGCGCGTCGCTGGAGGGGTTGGGCGCCCAGCTGCTGTTCTACTTCCGGGTGCTGGCGTGGGTGCCGAGAACGATCCGCCGCTACAGCAAGGAAACGCTGCGGCTGCTCACCGAGGTGTGTTTCGGCACCGGCGGGCTGGCGGTGATCGGCGGCACGCTCGGCGTGATGATCGGCATGACGCTGTTCACCGGGCTCATCGTCGGCATCCAGGGCTACGCGGCGCTGGATCAGCTCGGCACCGCGGCGCTCACCGGGTTCATCTCGGCGTACTTCAACACCCGGGAGGTGGCGCCGCTGGCCGCCGGGCTGGCGCTGTCGTCCACCGTCGGCTGCGGCTTCACCGCGCAGCTGGGCGCGATGCGGATCTCGGAGGAGATCGACGCCATGGAGGTCATGGGTGTGCCCAGCCTCCCCTACCTGGTGACCACGCGCGTCATCGCCGGGGTGACCGCCGTGATCCCGCTGTACGCGGTGGGCCTGCTGTTGTCCTACCTGGCCTCCCGGCAGGTGACGATCTGGATGTACGGCCAGTCGGCGGGCACCTACGACCACTACTTCCATCTGTTCCTGCCACCGGAGGACGTCCTCTGGTCGTTCGGCAAGGTGATCATCTTCTCGACGATCGTCATCATGTCCCACTGCTACTACGGCTACACCGCACGCGGTGGCCCCGCGGGAGTGGGCGTGGCCGTCGGCCGCGCGGTGCGGACGTCCATCGTGCTGGTGGCCGTGCTGGACTTCTTCCTCAGCTTGGCGATCTGGGGCGCGACCACGACCGTGAGGTTGTCCGGATGAGCGCGACCCGCACCGTCGTCGTCCGCAGGCTCGGCCACCAGCTGCTCGGACTGGTCTTCCTGGTGGTGGCGGCCCTGTTCATCGCGACGACGATCGCCATCTACAACAAGACGTTCTCCGACGACGTCCTGGTGCGGCTCGAGGCCGGCTACGCGGGCAACCAGATGCGTGAGGGTGCCGACGTGAAGATCCGGGGGCTGCGGGTCGGCGAGGTCCGCTCCATCACCTCGGACGGCCGCAAGGCGACCCTGGAGCTGGCCCTGGACCCGGACCGGATCAGCGCCATCCCGGCCAACGTCTCGGCGCGGCTGCTGCCCAAGACGCTCTTCGGCGAGCGTTACGTCGCGCTGCAACCGCCCGACGGCGAGGCCGTCAGCCCGATCGCCGCCGGCGACGTGATCCCGCAGGACCGCAGCCGCTCGGCGGTGGAGCTCGAGCAGGTGCTGTCCAATGTGCTTCCTCTGCTGCAGGCCGTGCAGCCGGAGAAACTGTCGAGCACGCTCACCTCCATCTCCACGGCGCTGGAGGGACGCGGCGAGCAGCTCGGGGACACGCTGGTGCGGTTGTCGGACTACCTGCGCGAGTTCAACCCGTCGTTGCCGGACCTTCGCGCCGACGTCTCCGCCATGGCCGATGTCGCCGACATCTACACCGAGGCCGCACCGCAGTTCCTCGACGCGATGGCCGACCTCACCACGACCACCCGCACGCTCGTCGAGAAGCGCGAGCAGCTCACCGGCGTCTACGCGAGCGTGTCCGGCGTCTCGGCCGACCTCGGGCGTTTCCTCGAGGCCAACGAGGACAACCTGATCCGGCTCACCACCACCGCCCAGTCCACACTGGACGTGGTCGCCGAGTACGCGCCGGAATACCCGTGCATGTTCCGGCAGTTCGCCGCCTCGATCCCGGCGGCGAAGGCGGCATTCGGCATCGGGGACGACGAGATGAACCACGTTGTCATCAGGTTTCTGGCGAGCAACCGTGGCAAGTACCGGCCGGGTGTGGACGAACCGGAGTACCTCGACAAGCGTGGGCCTCGCTGTTACCCGCAGGTACCGGCCCCGGGCCGCTGGCCGCAGTACCCACCGGACGGACCGATCGAGGACGGCTCCACACACCCTGCCCCGTCGAAGAACTCCGGGCCGCTGCCCGCGCCGATCATCGGCTACGACGTGCCCTTCCCCGAGGACGGTTCGGGCGGCGGCTCCGCGCGCGGTGGCGTGCCCTCGCTCGCGAACTCCGCCGAGGAACACCGCCTGGTGGCCGTGCTGCAGGAGCCGGCCACCGGCATCGCGCCCCGTGACCTTCCCGGCTGGGGCGGCGTGCTGCTCGGCCCGCTCTACCGCGGAACGATCGTGGAGCTGCGATGAGAAGCTACGTCCCCGCGCTCGTCAAGATCACCGTGTTCGCGGCCGTGACCGTGGTGCTGACCGGCATCCTGGCCGCCACCATCGCCAACGCCAACTTTGGTCCCACGTCCGGGTACGTGGCGCGGTTCAGCGACGCCTCGGGTCTGCACGAGGGTGACGACGTGCGCATCGCGGGTGTGAAGGTCGGCCAGGTCAACGACATCGCGGTGGGCGAGGGCAACGTGGCGGAGGTCCGCTTCGACGTCGACGGCGACCGTGAGCTGCCCGCGCTCGTCACCGCGACAGTGAAGTACCGCAACATCATCGGGCAGCGGTACCTCTCGCTGGGCACCGACGTCCCCGAGACCGGGACCCTCGAACCCGGCGGCACCATCCCGGTGGAGCGCACGCAGCCCGCGTTGAATCTCACCGTGCTGTTCGACGGGTTCCAGCCGCTGTTCCGCGCCCTGGAACCGCAGGAGATCAACCAGCTCTCCTACGAGATCATCCAGGTGTTGCAGGGCGAGGGCGGCACGGTCCGCAGCCTGCTCGACCACACCGCGTCGGTCACGTCGACGCTGGCACAGAAGGACCGGGTCATCGGCCGGGTCATCGACGACCTCAACCACGTGCTGGGCACCGTCAACGGGCGCACGCCCCAGCTCAAGCAGCTTCTCGCCACCACGCAGCAACTCGTCACCGGACTGGCCGAGCAACGGGAACCGATCGGCGAGGCCGTGTCGGGGCTCGCGGAGCTCACCAACGTCACGTCCGGGCTGCTGGAGCAGGCGCGGCCGCCGCTGCGGCAGGACGTCGCCGCCCTCGGTGATCTGGCGGGCAATCTCGCCGACTCGGAGGAGCTGATCGACGAGGTCCTGACGCTCATGCCGACGCACCTGCAGAAGTTCACGCGCGTGGTCAGCTACGGCAGCTGGTTCAACTACTTCCTGTGCGACCTCTCCGGCACGATCGGCATCGAGTCCCTCAACGTGAAACTGCCGATCCTGCCGCTGCCCGCGACCCAGCAGCCGAGGAGGTGCCAGGTGCCGTGAAGCCGTTGAAAGAGCGCAATCAGGCCGCCGTCGGCGTGGTCAGCCTGACCCTCGTCCTGCTGACCGTCGTGGCGTCCTACCAGTCCGACCAGATCCCGCTGTTCACCAACACCACCACGTACACGGCGCATTTCGCCGAGTCGGCGGGGCTCGCGGCGGGCAACGAGGTGCAGATCGCCGGGGTCAAGGTGGGCGAGGTCGACGAGGTGGTGCTCGACGGCACGCGGGTCCGCGCGACGTTCTCGCTGGAATCGTTCGACACCAGCCGGATCGGCACCGAGACGACCGCGTCGATCGAGATCAAGACCCTGCTCGGCGAGAAATACCTGGCGCTGCGGCCGCGAGGCGCCGAGCCGCAGGACCCGAACGACGTGATCCCCGTCGAACGCACCCGGACGCCGTTCCAGCTGCAGGACGCCTTCGACGAGCTCTCGTCCACGGTGGAGGAGATCGACACCGGCCAGCTGGCGCGAAGCTTCGACGTCGTGGCCGAGACGCTCAAGGACACGCCACAGTCCATGAAGGACGCGCTGACGGGATTGTCGGCGCTGTCGCAGACGGTGTCCTCCCGCGACCGCCAGCTGGCCGGCCTGTTGGCCGACACCCGAACCGTCACCGAGACACTCAACAGCCGCAACACCCAGCTGCGCCGGGTCATCGAGGACGGCAACCTCCTGCTCGACGAGCTGCAACGGCGCCGCGAGGTGATCAACGAGCTCCTGATGGGTGCGCAGCGGATGTCCGAACAGCTTTCCGGGCTCGTCGCCGACAACCGTGAGCAGCTCGGTCCGGCGTTGCGGGAACTGGAGACCGTCACGACCGTCCTCCAGCGCAACCAGGACAACCTCGACCGCAGTCTCGAATTGCTCGCGCCGTTCACCCGGCTCGGGACCAACGTCACCGGCAACGGCCGCTGGTTCGACGGCTACATCTGCGGGCTGCTGCCACCGACTATCAACACCGGCGCCTTCGAGTACAACTCCGAGGGGTGCGTGGGCGACATCGCGGCACCGGACCAGGGCGTGGGAGGGGGCCGATGACGATCGACACCCGCGCCGCCCGCAGCGTGTACCGGTGGCTGGCGCTGGCCTGCGTCGGCATGCTCGTGCTCGCCGGGGCCCTGTGGTGGGTGCTGCGCGACACCGGCGGCACGCGGCTCACGGCGTACTTCGACCGCGCGGTGGGGCTCTACGTGGGCTCGTCGGTACGGGTGCTCGGCATCGAGGTCGGCGAGGTCACCCACGTCGAACCACTCGGAAGGCAGGTCAAGGTGGACCTGACCGTGGACGACGGCATCCAGGTGCCCGCCGGCGGCGGTGCCGTGATCGTCGCGCCGAGCCTCGTCAGCGACCGCTACGTCCAGCTCACGCCGGTGTACGAGAGCGGCCCGGTGCTCGAATCGGGAGCGGTGATCCCGCGCGAGCGCACCGCGACACCGATGGAGATCGACGACCTTTACCGCAGCCTCGACGAGCTGTCGACCACCCTGGGGCCGCAGGGCGCCAACTCCGACGGTGCGCTGTCCCGGGTCCTCGACACCGCGGCCGCCAACCTCGAGGGCAACGGCAGGAATCTCAACACCACGGTCACCCGGCTCTCCGAACTGGCCACGACGCTCGACGGGTCCAAAGAGGACCTGTTCGGCACCATCCGCAACCTCCGGTCGTTCACGCAGCTGCTCGTCGACAGCGACACCCAGCTCAACGAGTTCTACGGGCGGCTGACCGAGGTCTCGGGCTTCCTCGCCGAGGACTCCGACGAGGTCGGTGCGGCCCTCTCGGCACTCGGTACGGCACTGACCGACGTCCAGGGGTTCGTCCGCGAGAACCGGGAGCTGCTCACCACGAACGTCGACAAGCTCGCCGGCATCACCCAGGTGCTCGTCGACCAGCGTGCGGCACTGGCCGAGCTCCTCGATGTCGCCCCGCTCGGGCTGGGCAACTTCATCAACTCCTACGACGCGGCGTCGGGCAGCATCGCCATCCGCTACAACGCCAACGAGCTCACCAACCCGCTCATCACCACGGCGTGCAAGCTCACCCAGTCGCTTTCCGACCACCGCATTCCGCCGCCGCTCGCTCGGCTGTGCGACATCCTCGGCCCCGTGGTGGACGGCGTCGCCAAGCTGCCGTCGGTGTCGCAGATCCTCGCGTCCATCCAGACCGGCGAGCTGCCTCCGTTGCCGCTGCCGCTGATCGTGGCACCGGGAGGGCGGCCATGATGCGCAGGCGAGGTCGACGGTTCGCGGCGCTCGGTGCCGTGCTGCTGCTCGTGGCCGGGTGCGGCGAGGGCGGGTTCTCCGGACTGTACAACGCCCCGTTGCCCGGCGGCGCGGACCTCGGGGAGCACCCGTACCGCGTGACCGTGCACTTCCGCGACGTCCTGGACCTCGTGCCGCAGGCATCGGTGAAGGTCAACGACGTCGCGGTCGGCAGGGTCGAGCGGGTCCGGCTGGCGGAGGACGCCAGGTCGGCGCACGTCGATCTCGTGGTCAACGGCGACATCGCGCTGCCGGCCAACTCGGCCGCGGAACTGCGGCAGTCCAGCATGCTGGGGGAGAAGTTCGTCGAGTTGCGGCCGCCGACGGCGGGCGAGGCGCGGGGCCGGCTCGTCGACGGGGCGGTCATCCCGCTGGAGCGCACCAACCGCAACCCCGAGATCGAGGAGGTGCTCGGTGCCGTGTCGCTGTTGCTCAACGGCGGCGGGATCCAGCAACTCCACGACATCGTGGGGGAACTCAACGACGCGCTGGCCGGCAACGAGGCCGAGGTCAAGGCGTTGCTGTCGCGGGTTGACGAGCTGGCCACGGAGCTGGACGGGCAGCGGGGTGAGATCGTCCGGGCGATCGAGGGCCTCGACCGGCTGTCCACCACGCTCGTGAGCCAGACCGGCGACCTGACCACCGCCCTGGACCACCTCGAGCCCGGCCTGCGGGTGGTCGCCGAGCAGCGCGACGAGCTCGTCGGCATGCTGCGGTCGCTGGACGAGCTCTCGGCCGTGGGGACGCGCGTGGTGAACGCGAGCCGGGAGAGCGTCGTCGCCAATCTCCAGGCGCTCGAACCGACCCTGGAGAAGCTCGCCGAAGCCGGCACCGCGCTGCCCGAGGCGATGCAGATCCTGCCGAGCTACCCGATCCCCGTGTTCGGGCACTCCATCGTCCGGGGCGACTACGCCAACGTCAGCGTGCGGCTCGACCTCAACCTGGACGCCATCCTGCGGAACCTGCTCGATGCCGGCCGGCCTGCCGTCCAGGTGCCCACCGGCGACGGCACCGGTGCCGACGGCGCGATCCCGTTCAACAACGGCACCGCGCCACCGCCGCTTCCGCTGCCCGACTCGTCGCTGCCGCTGGACCGGCAGTCGTCCGCTCCGCCGCAGAGTGGGGTCGCCGGCTTGCTGGGCGGCCTGCTGGGAGGTGGCTGATGCGGCTCAACCGGAAGAACAGGGTCCAGCTGATCGTCTTCGGGCTGATCTCGCTGCTCGCGGTGGGCTACGCCGGCGGCAACTACGCGGGCCTGGACCGGCTCTTCGGCAACCGGGGCTACCTCGTACAGGTGCGGCTGACGGACTCCGGGGGCATCTTCGTCAACGCCGAGGTCGCCTACCGCGGCGTCACCGTCGGCCGGGTGCACGCGCTCCACCTCGACGAGGACGGAGTCACCGTGGATCTGGACATCGAGAACAGCGCGCCGAGAATCCCCGCCGACACCGACGCCGTCGTGGCCAACCGCTCCGCGGTCGGCGAACAGTACGTCGACCTGCGCCCGCGCTCGGCCGGCGGTCCGTACCTGGAGGCCGGGTCGGTGATCGACAGCAGCCGCACCGGCGTGCCGATCGCGCCCGAGACGCTGCTGGCGAACCTGGACAAGCTGGTGTCGAGTGTGGACACCGAGTCGCTGACCACGGTCGTCGACGAGACACACCTCGCCTTCTCGGGGGCGGGCCCGGACCTGCAGCGGCTGCTCGACGCGGGCGGGTCGTTCACCGCGACCGCACAGCGGAATCTCCCGCAGACCCGGGAGCTGCTGGAACGCGGCCGCGCGGTGCTGGAGACACAACGCCGCAACGGCGGCAACATCCGGTCGATCGCCACGGGTTTTCACGACATCGCCGAGCAGCTCAGGAGCTCGGACCCGGACCTGCGCCGGGTCGTCGACCGCGCGCCGGAGCTCAGCCGGGAGGTGAGCGAGCTGCTGGCGACGTCGGGGACGAGCCTGAGCGTGGTGATCGCGAACCTGCTCACGACCGCGCAGATCACCTCGGTGCGCACCGACGCGCTGGAGCAGTTGTTCGTCGCGTTGCCGGTGGCGGCCTCGTTCTCCAAGTCGGTGACGTCCAACGGCGAGGGCCACCTCGGGTTCGTGCCGACGTTCTTCGACCCGCACGCCTGTACCAAGGGCTACGAGGGCACGCCCCGCCGCGCGGCCGACCAGGTGGAGGAGACCGAACCGAACGTGCAGGCGTACTGCGCCGAACCTCCGGGCAGCCCGAGCAACGTGCGCGGTGCACAGAACGCGCCGTTCGCCGGGATGCCGGTGGAGCCGCCCGGCACCGGCGAACCCCCGGCGGAGGGCACCGGAGGGGGTCCGGACGGTGAGCCGCGGGAACCCGGCCTGCCCGGATTGCTCGACCTCGCCGGCGAGCCGTCCGCGAGCACCGGGCTGGGTGGCCTGCTGGGGCTCGCGGGATGAGGGCGCCCGGCAAGGACCGGCTCGTCCCGCTGATGGCCGTGGCCGCCCTGGTCGCGGTTCTGTGCTGTGCGGGCTTCGGCCGGCAGTGGTGGTCGGCCGCCGAGGGTGACTTCGGCCGGCGTGGGGCCGCACGGGACGCGGCCGTGCGCGACGGTACCCACGCGCTGACGGTCCTCAACACGATCGACCACCGCAGGGCCGAGCCGGATGTGGACGAGTGGCTGACCGTGACGACCGGGCAATTGCAGGAGGACCTGAAGAACGACCGGGACCTGCACATCGACCGGGCGCGACAGGGCAGGACGGTGGCGACCGCCTCGGTCACGCAGGCGGCGTTGTCCGATCTGGACGAACCGGCCGGCACGGCGCGGCTGCTCGCCGTGGTGCGGGTCGAGCTGGGCGGACAGCCCAAGCGCAGCGCACTGGTGGCCGACCTCGTTCGCGCCGGGGATACGTGGAAGGTCTCCGCGGTGCAGGCGGCAGGCCGATGACGGCGGCGGAGCCGGCCGGGCGGGCGTCGCGGAGAGCGACGTTGCTGGCGCTGCTGGCCGCCGTGACGGTGCTCGCGGCCGCCGGTGCCGTGTGGGCGGTGATGCGGGCGGACGCCGTGGTGGAGGGCAACGCGGCCTTCGCCGACCCGCAGGCGACGCGGGAGGTGACGGAGGAGATCGGGGGCGCCGTCAAGGCGGTGTTCTCCTACGACCATGCCGACCTCGCACGCACGGAACGTGCCGCCGACCGGGTGTTGGTCGGCGAGGCCGTGCGGCAGTACCGGGCGAGCTTCGCGGCCGCGAAGGAACGGGCGAGCACGCACCGGCTGGTGCGGTCGACGACGGTCCGGTCGACCGGAGTCCGGGAACTGCGGGGCGGCCACGCGCGGCTGCTCGTCGTCGTCGACCAGCGGACGCTCACCGCCGACATGCGACCGCGGCGCTCCACCACGGCCTGCCTCGACATCGTGGCCGAACGAGTGGACGGCAGCTGGCGGATCGCGAAGATCTCCGTGCTCTGAGCCGCCGGGCGGCGACATGTCCGCGGAATACCGTGCTCCCCGTTAGCATGGGCCGGGCACCGCCACACTCGAGCGCGCTCGCAAAACTACTAGAACGGGTTCTATCTATGCGGCGCGGTGTGGAACAATCGGGCCGCCTCCTTTCCGCTCTCTGCTTGTCAGAATGCCGGAACTGTGTGATCCGCTTCCATGACGTTGTGGTTGCCATGATCGAAAACACGTTCTAGTCTTGGTCGGCGGTCAACGGATCGTGACCGCGGTGTGTCGGGTTGCCGGGTCGACCGTCGGCGAGGGGTGAAGGTTGCGTATCGCAGTGCTCTCCTACCGGAGCAAACCGCATTGCGGCGGTCAAGGCGTCTACGTCCGGCACCTCAGCCGCGGCCTGGCCGAGCTGGGCCACGACGTAGAGGTCTTCTCCGGGCAGCCGTATCCCGACCTCGAGGACCCGGTGACGCTGACGAGGGTGCCGAGTCTGGACCTGTACCGCGAGCCCGATCCGTTTCGTACCCCTCGCCCGGGCGAGTACCGCGACGCCATCGATCTGCTCGAAGTCGCGACGATGTGGACCGCCGGCTTCCCCGAGCCCCTCACGTTCAGCCTCCGCGCGGCGAGGCTGCTGCGGGCCAGGGCGGACGAGTTCGACGTCGTCCACGACAACCAGTGCCTTGGCTACGGTCTGCTCGGCCTGCGCACGGCGGGCATCCCGCTCGTCGCGACGGTCCATCACCCCATCACGCGGGACCGGGTCGCCGACCTGGCGGCCGCGCGCTGGTGGCGCAAGCCCGCCGTCCGCCGCTGGTACGGCTTCGTCCGGATGCAGGCGAGGGTGGCGCGGCGGATCCCCCGGCTCATCACGGTCTCGCAGGCGTCCGCCGCGGACATCGCCGCCGACTTCTCGGTCCCCGCCGAGCGCATCCGGACGATTCCGCTCGGGGTGGACACGACTCTCTTCCGCCCTTCCCCCGGGGCGCGTGTGCCCGGCCGGGTGGTGGCCGTCGCGAGTGCCGATGTGCCTCTCAAGGGGATCCGGCACCTGCTGGAAGCGGTCGCGAAGCTGCGGACCGAGCGGCCGGTCGAACTCGTGCTCGTGAGCAGGCTGACCGAGGACGGTCCCACCCGCAGACTGATCGACGGCCTCGGTATCGGCGACGTGGTGCGCACCGTGCACGGGCTGGCCGACCACGCGCTGGCGGCGTTGCTGGCGTCGGCGCAGGTGGCCTGCGTTCCCTCGCTGTACGAAGGATTCTCACTGCCCACAGTGGAGGCCATGGCGTGCGGTACCCCGCTCGTGGTGAGCCGTGCCGGCGCGCTGCCGGAGGTCGTCGGCGACGACGGCGAATGTGCGTACCTGGTGCCGCCCGGCGACACCGAGGCACTCGGCAGACGTCTCGGCGAGCTGCTGGACGAACCCGGACTGAGCGGACGTCTCGGCAAGGTGGGACGTAGGCGAGCGCTCGCGCGGTTCAGCTGGCGCTCCGTCGCCGAGTCTACTGTGGACTGTTACGCGGAAGCGATCGAGCGTACCCGGCTGGAAAGGGCGGCGAGCTGATGCTGACGGTGGACTTCGACCGGCTGGGCGTCGGCCCGGGCTGCCGCGTGATCGACATCGGGTGCGGCGCGGGCAGGCACTCCTTCGAGGCCTACCGGCGCGGCGCCGACGTCGTCGCGTTCGACCAGGACGAGCCCGAACTGTGCCGGGTCGACGAGATGTTCGGGGCCATGGCCGCCGCGGGCGAGGTGCCCGAGGGAGCGGTGGCCACCACGGTGGCCGGTGACGCGCTCGATCTCCCGTTTCCCGACGAGTCGTTCGACTGCGTGATCGCCTCCGAGATCCTCGAGCACATTCCCGAGGACGACAAGGCCGTCTGGGAGCTCGCCCGGGTGGTGCGGCCGGGCGGCACCGTGGCCGTGACCGTGCCGAGGTGGCTTCCCGAGCGGATCTGTTGGCTGCTCTCCGACGCCTACCACCAGGTCGAGGGCGGCCATGTGCGGATCTACCGCGGGCACGAGCTGCGCGGCAAGCTCGCCTGCGCCGGGCTGCGGCCGGTGGGCCAGGCGCACGCGCACGCACTGCACTCGCCGTACTGGTGGCTCAAGTGCGCGATCGGGCCGGACAACGAAGGGAACCCGCTCGTCCGGGCGTACCACCGGCTGCTGGTGTGGGACATGATGCACCGACCGTGGTTCACCCGGTCCGCGGAACGGCTGCTGGACCCGGTGATCGGCAAGAGCCTGGTGCTGTACTTCGTGAAGCGGGAGGGCACGGTTGGCGGGCGCTGAGGTACCGGCGGTGGCGGGCGTGCTCTCGGCGTCCGATGTGGAACGGACGGCCCGGTCGATTGCGAAGGCGCAGGAGGAGTCCGGTGCCATTCCGTGGTTCGCCGGTGGCCATGTCGACCCGTGGGACCATGTCGAGTCGGCGATGGCCCTCACCGCGGCCGGTCTCGTCGCGCAGGCCCGCGCCGCCTACGAGTGGTCGCGGCGGACCCAGCGTCCGGACGGTTCGTGGCCGCTGAAGCTCGTGCGCGGCGAGGTGGAGGACGCGAGCGCCGACACCAACTTCTGCGCGTATGTCGCCGTCGGCGTGTGGCACCACCTGCTCGTGACGCGGGACGAGGTGTTCGCGGGTCGCATGTGGCCGGTCGTGCGGCGGGCGATCGACTTCGTGCTCGGGCTGCAGGCCGACCGAGGCGAGATCGGCTGGGTCCGCGATGCCCGCGGCATACCGGTGGCCGAGGCGCTGCTGTCCGGATGCTCGAGCATCCACCACAGTCTGCGCTGCGCGCTCGCGCTGGCCGAGTACGTCGGCGAGCCGCAGCCCGGCTGGGAGGTCGCGCTCGGCAGGCTCGGTCACACGTTGCGCAGGCATCCGGAGGCGTTCGCCGACAAGCGGCGGTACTCGATGGACTGGTACTACCCGGTGCTCGGCGGTGCCGTGCGGGGCGAGCAGGGGCTCACGCGGTTGCGGGAACGCTGGACCGACTTCGTGGTCGACGGGCTCGGTGCCCGCTGCGTCGACGACCACCCGTGGGTCACGGGCGCGGAGACGTGCGAGCTCGTGCTGAGCCTCGACGCGGTGGGCGAGCGTGCGCGCGCGCACGAGCTGTTCGCCGCCATGCAGCACCTGCGCGACCCGGACGGCTCCTACTGGACCGGCCTCGTCTACGCCGACGGCAAGCGGTGGCCGGAGGAACGGACCACCTGGACCGGCGCTGCCGTGATTCTCGCGGCCGATGCGTTGTCGACCACGACACCGGCGGCCGGCCTGTTCCGCGGCGACGATCTGCCGACCGGGCTGGCCGTGGACAGCGGCGCGTGCGGGTGCGACGACGTCTACGCCACCGGCGTACCGGGCTGACCCTCGACGCGGCGCAGCACCCGCAGTGAGCCCAGCACCAAGAGCTCCTCGAACTGGCCGGACGCGATGGCCCTGCGGTAGATGTGAAACGGTGGCCTGCCGCCGTCCCGCGGATCGGGGAACACGTCGTGGATCGCGAGCAGACCGCCGTGGCGCACCCATGGCCCCCACCCGGTGAGGTCGGCGTCCGCCGCCTCCTCGGTGTGCCCGCCGTCGATGAACAGCAGGTCTACCGGCGTGCGCCACAGGGCCGCGACGGCGGGTGAGCGCCCGACGACGGCGACCACGTGGTCCTCGAGCCCGGCGTCGGCGATGGTGCGGCGGAAGGTGCCCAGCGTGTCGAGCCGGCCGGTGTGCGGGTCGACGAGGCCAGGGTCGTGGTACTCCCAGCCCGGCTGGTGCTCCTCCGACCCACGGTGGTGATCGACGGTGACGACGACGCCACCGGTCGCTCGCGCCGCCGCGGCGAGGAACACCGTCGACTTGCCGCAGTAGCTGCCGATCTCGACGGCGACACCGGCGCCGAGATGCGCCCGTGCGGCGTCGTGCAGTGCGAGACCCTCGTCGGTCGGCATGAATCCGGGCGCGGCAACGGCCTTGGCGAGCAGGTCCTCGGGCATGCGGGTCGCCGATGTCATGCCGGTCATTCTCCGTCGTGCCGTGATGCCGTGCCGCATCGGGGGAGCCGAACGGGCATCGACGTCGGCAACGTCGTCGTGGTCGCCGAGCCGGGTTTCGTGAGCCGGCGAGTAAGTGAAACGTGTTATAATTTTGCCGCGCGGATCGACGTCCCCCGGCGTGGTCCACAGTGGAATCGGGTGCGTCCGGAGAGCAACGGTCCGGGCGGCGGCGAGGGCATGACCGCACCCACGCATGCCACGCATGCCACGCATGCCGCGGTGTCGTTGCCTGTCTGGTGAGGAGTGGCTGATGGGGCAGGAGTGGGATGCCGAGTCCGACGTCGTGATCGTCGGGTTCGGCGGTGCCGGTGCCTGCGCGGCGATCGAGTCCGCCGACCGCGGTGCCGAGGTGCTGGTTCTCGACCGGTTCGGAGGGGGCGGCGCCACGGCGATCAGCGGCGGCGTCGTCTACGCGGGTGGCGGGACGCCGTACCAGGAGCAGGCCGGCTTCTCCGACACCACGCAGGCGATGCTCGACTACCTGCGGCTCGAGACCGGCGGCGCCGTCTCGGAGGAGACGCTGGCGCGGTTCTGCGAGCAGAGCGTGGAGAACCTGCGCTGGCTCGAACGCAACGGCGTGCCGTTCGAGGCAAGCATGGCGCCGCGCAAGACGTCCTACCCGACCAACGAGTACTACCTCTACTACTCGGGCAACGAGCTTGTTCCGCCCTACTGCGAGAAGGCCGCGCCGGCGCCGCGGGGGCACCGGACGAAGGGCAGGGGGACCTCCGGCAAGGTGCTCTTCTCGGCGCTGCGCAAGGCCGTGGCCGCGCGGGGTGTCCGGGTTCGCTGCCACACGCGCGTCACCGCCCTCCTCACCGATTCCACAGGCCGCGTCATCGGCGTCGAGGCCCGCGAGATCCCGGCACGGTCGGTGTACCGGCTGGCGCACCGCGTGCTGTCCCGGTCGAACCGCAAGCTCAACATCTACTACCGGCCGCTGGGCAAACTGCTCGACGCTCCGATCAAGCGAATCGAGGCCAAGCGCTCGGTCATCCGGCGGTTCCGC
Organism: Prauserella oleivorans; assembly: GCF_042685745.1. Lineage (NCBI taxonomy): Bacteria > Bacillati > Actinomycetota > Actinomycetes > Pseudonocardiales > Pseudonocardiaceae > Prauserella > Prauserella oleivorans. The sequence goes on from NZ_JBHUNT010000001.1 coordinate 2,772,121, forward strand.
GCCCGACGGGGTGTGGTGCTGGCGGCGGGCGGGTTCGTGTTCGACCGCCGGATGCTCGCCGAGCACGCGCCCGCCTACCGCAGCGGGTCGTCCCTGGGCACCATCGGCGACGACGGCAGCGGCATCCGGCTCGGCCAGTCCGTCGGCGGGCGGACCGACCGGATGCACCGCGTGTCGGCCTGGCGCTTCTACAACCCACCGCTCGCGCTCGTGGAGGGCGTGCTCGTCAACAGCGCCGGCGAGCGCATCTGCAACGAACTGCTCTACGGCGCCAAGATCGGCGATCACATCGCCGGGCAACCCGGCGCCAAGGCCTACCTCGTGGTCGACCAGCGGATCCACGACGAGGCCAGGCGGCAGCTGCCCGGCCAGACGCTCTGGTTCCAGCGGCTGCAGGCCGGCTACCTGCTCAGGATCGGGCACGTGAAGGCCGACGACGTGGTGACGCTGGCGCGGCGAGCCGGCATCGACCCGGCCGGGCTGACCCGCACCATCGAGGGATACAACGCCGACGCGCGGGCGGACCGTCCTGACCGGATGGGCAAGGAGCGGGGGCACGTGCACCCCCTGGAACGGGGGCCGTACTACGTGTTCGACTGCTCGCTACGCACGCAACGCGGGTTTCCCGCGCCGATGATCACGCTGGGCGGGCTGACTGTCGACGAGTCGACCGGCGCGGTCACGCGGGCCGATGGCACGCCCGTGCCCGGCCTCTACGCGGCGGGCCGCACCGCGGTCGGCGTGTGCTCGGAGTCCTACGTCAGCGGGTTGTCGATCTCGGACTGTGTGTTCTCCGGCAGGCGGGCGGGAGCGGCACTCGCTGACGAACGATGACGGACGAGGGTGGTGGGCAGTTGCCCGGCCAAGGTAGAACGTGTTACATTTTCGGCGTCCGAGGGCGACCGCGAGGCGTACGCCGTCCGCGCTCCGAGGTCATCGACGGCAACACGAGGATGCGGGGCGACTCCGGCGCACCTCTCCGGTCCGGGCCGCGCCACGAGGAGGACGCATGAGGATCGTCGTCGACTACGACCTGTGTGAGGCCAACGGAATCTGCGAGGCCGTGGCTCCGGACGTGTTCGAACTCGACGATGACGAGAACCTGAACGTCAAGACCGGTGTCGACGAGGAGAACGTCGGCCGGGTACGGCAGGCCGTGGCCTCGTGTCCGAAAGTCGCCCTGGCACTCGACGAGTCCGGCTAGGTCCGCGTGTCCACAGCAGACCGGGGTCCCGTGGGCAAGGCAACGATTTCCGCGAAAGCTTCCCGGCGGCCGGCGCGGAGCGACGTCCGGGAACGGCAGGCATTCGCAGGCGCGGAGGAGCACAGCGGTGAGCCCACAGCATCCAGGCGACCGGCACGGGACGACGGCCGCGCCGCGCGAGGTCGACGTCGTGGTGGTCGGCAGCGGAGCGGCCGGGATGACGGCGGCGCTTGCGGCCGCCCACAAGGGACTGTCCACTGTCGTCCTCGAGAAGGCGGCCACGTTCGGCGGGTCCACCGCTCGCTCAGGCGGGGGCGTGTGGGTGCCCGGCAACGACGTGCTGCGCAAGGCCGGGGTGAAGGACACCCCCCAGGCCGCGCGCGACTACCTGGCGGCCATCATCGGCGACGCGGTGCCGGCAGACCGGATCGAGACCTATCTGGACCGGGGGCCCGAGGTCCTCTCCTTCGTCCAGCGCACGACACCACTGCGGCTGCGGTGGGTGCGCGGGTACTCCGACTACTACCCGGAGGCCCCGGGCGGCCTGGCCTGCGGCCGGTCCGCCGAACCCAGGCCCTTCGACGCGAAGCTGCTCGGCCCCGAGCGGGCGAACCTGGAGCCGCCCTACAGCGCGGCGCCGCTGGGCGTACCCCTCGGCCAGGCCGACTACCGGTGGCTGAGCCTCATCGCGCGGCATCCGCGCGGGGTGGTCACGCTCGTCAGCCTCGGTCTGCGCTGGCTGGCCGGGCTGGTGATGGGGAAGCGGAACCTGGTGATGGGCCAGGCGATCGCGGGTGCCCTGCGCGTCGGATTGCAACGGGCGGGTGTGCCCGTGCTGCTGGAGCAGCCGCTCGTGCGCCTGCACCGCGACGGCGACCGGGTCACGGGCGTGGTGGTCCGCCGTGGGCAGGACGGCGAGGAGGTACTCGTGCGCGCCCGGCGTGGCGTGGTGCTCGCGGCCGGCGGATTCGAGCATAACGAGCAGCTGCGCCGGAAGTACCAGCGCGCGCCGATCGGTACGGAGTGGACGGTCGGCGCCAAGGCCAACACGGGAGACGCCATCACCGCGGCGATGGAGCTCGGTGCCGCCGTCGACCTCATGGAGGACGCGTGGTGGGGCCCGTCGATCCCGCTGCCGGGCGGCCCGTGGTTCGCGCTGGCGGAACGCTCCCGGCCCGGCTGCATCATGGTCAACCCCCGGGGCGAGCGGTTCGTCAACGAGTCCGCGCCCTACGTCGACGCGGTGCACGCGATGTACGGCGGCAAGTACGGCCAGGGACCGGGCCCGGGCGAGAACATCCCGACGTGGCTGGTGTTCGACCAGCGCTACCGCAACCGCTACATGTTCACCGGGCTCGGGCCACGCCAGCCGCTGCCCGGCCGGTGGTACAAGCACGGCGTCGTCGTCACGGCGAGCACGCTCGAGCAGCTGGCGGAGAAGATCGGCGTTCCGCCCGACCGGCTGCGCGCCACGATCGAGCGGTTCAACGGGTTCGCCCGCACCGGCGTCGACGAGGACTTCGGCCGGGGCCGCAGCAGGTACGACCACTACTACGGCGATCCGCGCAACAAGCCGAACCCCAGCCTCGGCGCGCTCGAGCGGCCGCCGTACTACGCGGTGCAGCTCGTGCCCGGCGATCTGGGCACCAAGGGCGGCCTGCGCACCGATGTGCACGCCCGCGTGCTGCGGGAGGACGGCTCCGTGATCGAGGGCCTGTACGCCGCGGGCAACACCAGCGCGGCCGTCATGGGCCACACGTACGCGGGTCCCGGGGCGACCATCGGCCCCGCGATGGTCTTCGGCTACCTGGCCGCCGAGCACGCGGCCACGCGCGGCGAGGCCGGCCGGGAGGGCGACGTCGCCGAACGGACAGGCGGACGTGTGTCATGACGCAGACGGGGTCGGTGCGGCGGATCGATGTGGGGGTGGTGCCGGAGCGGTTTGCGCGGGGGTGGCATTACCTGGGGTTGGTGGAGCGGTTCGCGGATGGGCGGCCGCATGCGGTGGAGGCGTACGGGACGAAGCTGGTGGTGTTCCAGTCCTCGGACGGGCGGTTGCGGGTGCTGGATGCGTATTGCCGGCACATGGGGGGTCATTTGTCGCAGGGGCAGGTGAAGGGGGATGCGGTGGCGTGCCCGTTTCATGATTGGCGGTGGGGCGGTGTGTGGCGGTGCCGTATGCGCGGCGGGTGCCGTTGCGGGCGCGGACCCGGTCGTGGCCGACGCTGGAGGAACAAGCAGCTTTTCCACGTCGACACCGCCGACGTCACCGACGACATGACCCGCCGCTTCGAGTACGAAGTGGACACCACCCGCGCCACCCAGGTCTGGGACCAGGAAGTCGCCGACAACCTCGCCCGCCAACACCAAGCCGACGCGGGGGTGTAGCGGGCCTCGTGCCGAGTGGAACCGGCCGGGCGCGGGACGGCCGCGCACGGCCGGTCGTCGTGCGCGCACCCTGGGCGACGCCCCGGGGCGCGGCCGCTGCAGAGCGGCTGTCGGGCCGTCGGTAACCTTCCGGCGTGTCTGTCAACAACGACGAGCCTGCTGCCACGGGAGGGCAGGTACCGGACCAGCCGGCCAGGGCGGTGGCCGCACCGCCCCGGCCGAACCTGATCGAACCGGTGCCGGTCACGACGCTGGTCGCGCGCTCGGGCGCCCGCCTCATCGCGGATCCGGTCGCCCCGGAGATCGCGGTGACCGGCGCGACGTTGCGTGCCCAGCACGTCGTCCCCGGTGACCTCTTCGCCGCGTTGCCCGGGGCCCGCGTCCACGGTGCCGACTTCGCCGCCGACGCGCTCGCGGCCGGCGCCACCGCGGTGCTGACCGACGAGAGCGGCGCCGAGCGCCCGGCCCTGCGCGAGGCCGGCGTGCCGGTGCTCGTGCACCCCGAACCGCGCGCCGTGCTCGGCGAGATCGCCGCCTGGATCTACGGCGAGCCGTCGTTGCAGCTGGCCGTGCTCGGCGTCACCGGCACCTCGGGCAAGACCACGACGGCCTACCTCGTCGAGTCGGGCCTGCGCGCCGCCGGCAGGGTCACCGGGCTCATCGGCACCGTCGAGACCCGCATCGGCGGCGAACGGCTCGCCAGCGCGTTCACCACGCCCGAGGCACCCGACCTGCAGGCGCTGCTGGCCGTGATGGTCGAGCAGGGCGTCACCCACGTGCCCATGGAGGTCTCCAGCCACGCGCTCGCGCTGGGCCGCGTCAACGGAACCCGCTTCACCGTCGGCGCGTTCACCAACCTCTCGCAGGACCACCTGGACTTCCACCGCGACATGGAGGAGTACTTCGCCGCCAAGTCGCTGCTGTTCGACGGCCGCTCCACCACGGAGGTGGTCGTCGTGGACAGCGCGTGGGGCCAGCAGCTGGTGACGCCGCACACGGTGACCGTCTCCACCGAACCGGGCACCAAGGCCGCGTGGCGGGCCACCGACATCGCCATCACGCCCACCGGCGAGCAGGCGTTCACGCTGCACGCACCCGACGGCCGCACCGCCACGGCCACCATTCCGCTACCGGGCGAGTTCAACGTCGCCAACGCCACGCTGGCCGCCGCGATCCTCGACACCACGGGGGTCTCTCTGGACAAGATCGTCGCCGGGCTGGCGGCCGTCGAGGTGCCGGGCCGCATGGAACGCGTCTACCTCGGCCAGAAGTTCACGGCGGTGGTGGACTACGCCCACAAGCCCGCGGCCGTCACCCAGGCGCTGCAGGCGCTGCGGGCGCGCACCGAGGGGCGCATCATCACGGTGCTCGGCTGCGGTGGCGATCGCGACACCGCCAAGCGGCCCATGATGGGGGAGGCGGCCGTGCGCGGGAGCGACCTGGTGATCATCACCGACGACAACCCGCGCAGCGAGGACCCGGCGGCCATCCGCGCCGCCATGCTGCAGGGCGCCCGGGCCGTCAGCCCCGCCCAGAGCGGCGAGGTGCTCGAGATCGGCGACCGGCGGGAGGCCATCGCCGCCGCCGTCGAGCGGGCCGGGCCCGGTGACGTCGTCCTCGTCGCGGGCAAGGGACACGAGAGCGGACAGGAGGTCGCCGGGGTGGTGCACCCGTTCTCCGACCGCGCCGAGCTGGAAGCGGCCATTCGCGAGAAACTCGAGGTGAACGCGTGATCGCACTGAGCCTGGCCGAGATCGCCGACATCGTCGGAGGCCGGTTGCACCGAGCCGACGGCACCGAGCGCGTCACCGGCTCCGTGGAGTTCGACTCCCGCAAGCTCACCGAGGGCGGGCTGTTCGTCGCGCTGCCCGGCGAGCGGGTCGACGGGCACGACTTCGCCGCGCAGGCCGTCGCCGCCGGAGCCACCGGGGTGCTGGCCGGCCGCGAGGTCGACGCACCCGCCGTCATCGCGCCGCCGGTGCCCGAAGGGCAGGCGCACCGGCGGGCCATGGCGCTCGCCGGTGACACCGACGGCTCCGGGGCTGCCGTGCTCGCGGCGCTGGGCAAGCTCGCGCGGCACGTCGTCACCGAGCTCGCCCGCGGTGGCCTCACGGTGGTCGGGGTCACCGGGTCGTCCGGCAAGACCTCGACCAAGGACCTCATCGCGCAGCTGCTCGAGCCACTCGGCCCGACCGTGGCGCCGCCGGGGTCGTTCAACAACGAGCTCGGCCACCCGTGGACGGCCCTGCGCGCCGGGCAGGACACCCGGCACCTCGTGCTGGAGCTGTCCGCCCGCGGGCCCGGCCACATCGCGGAGCTGGCGGCCGTGGCCCCGCCGCGCATCGGCGCCGTGCTCAACGTCGGCAGCGCACACGTCGGCGAGTTCGGCTCCCGGGAGGGCATCGCGCAGACCAAGGGCGAGCTCGTCGAGGCGCTTCCGGCCGACGGCGTCGCCGTGCTCAACGCCGACGACGCGCTCGTCGCCGGCATGGCCGGGCGCACGCGGGCCCGGGTCGTGTTCGTCGGCGAGAGCCCCGAGGCCACCGTGCGCGCCGAGAACGTCCGGCTGGACGAGGCCGCCCGCGCGTCGTTCCGGCTCGTGACACCGCAGGGCCAGGCGGACGTGACACTGCGGCTGCACGGCGAGCACCACGTCGGCAACGCGCTCGCCGCGGCCGCCATCGCGCTGGAGCTCGGCTCGAGCGTGGAGGAGGTCGCCGCGCGGCTCAGCACGGCGGAGCGGCGGTCGGCCCGCCGCATGGAGGTCACCACCCGCTCCGACGGCGTCACGATCCTCAACGACTCCTACAACGCCAACCCCGAGTCCATGAAGGCGGCGCTCAAGACGCTGGCGTCGATGTCGGCGGGCCGCCGGTCGTGGGCGGTCCTGTCCGAGATGGGCGAGCTCGGTACCGATAGCGTGTCCGCGCACGACGAGATCGGCAGGCTCGCGGTCCGCCTCAACATCGGCAAGCTCGTCGTGATCGGAGAGAAGGACACCCCGGTGGCGTCGATGCATCTCGGTGCCAGTCACGAGGGTTCGTGGGGAGAGGAGTCGGTCCTGGTACCCGACACCGACGCCGCCATCGCGCTGCTGCGCGCCGAGCTGCGTCCCGGCGACGTCGTGCTGGTCAAGGCCTCCAAGGTCGCCGAGCTGTGGCGGGTGGCCGAGGCGCTGCTGGAGCGCCAGGAGGGCACCGCGTGATCAGCATCATGGTGGCAGCCTCGGTGGGGCTGCTGGTCTCCATCCTGCTCACCCCCTACCTCATCCGGTTCTTCTCCAAGCAGGGCTTCGGCCAGGAGATCCGCGAGGAGGGACCGGAGGGGCACAAGTCCAAGCGCGGCACCCCCACCATGGGTGGTGTCGCGATCATCATCGCGATGGTGGTGGCCTATTTCGCCGCCCATTTCGCGGACTGGCTGCGCGACTCGCCCAACGGCGGCCCGACGGCGTCCGGCCTGCTGGTGCTGTTCCTGTCGGTCGGGCTGGGGGTCGTCGGCTTCCTCGACGACTTCATCAAGATCCGCAAGCAGCGCAACCTCGGCCTGAACAAGACGGCCAAGCTGGTCGGCCAGCTCGTGGTGGCCGTGGCGTTCGGGATCATGGCGCTGCAGTTCGTCGACGAGAACGGCCTCGCGCCCGCCTCCCAGCACCTGTCCTACGTCCGGGACCTGTCGCTGATCTTCTTCCCGGTCCCGGTGTTCATCCTGTTCTGCTATCTGCTGATCTCGGCGTGGTCGAACGCGGTGAACTTCACCGACGGTCTCGACGGCCTCGCGGGTGGCGCGGGGGCCATGGTGCTGGTGACCTACGTCGTCATCGCCTTCTGGCAGACCCGGCTGAACTGTGTGGAGTCACCGCAGGCGGCCTGCTACGACGTGCGCGACCCGCTCGACCTCGCCGTGGTGGCCGCGGCCGCGGCCGGCGCCTGCGTCGGGTTCCTGTGGTGGAACGCCGCGCCCGCGAAGATCTTCATGGGCGACACCGGGTCGCTGGCGCTCGGCGGCCTGGTGGCGGGCCTGTCGATGACCACCCGCACGGAGCTGCTCGCGATCGTCATCGGCGGCCTGTTCGTGGTCGAGATGATCTCGGTCGTGCTGCAGATCGCGGTGTTCCGCACCACCCGCAAGCGGCTGTTCCGGATGGCGCCGTTCCACCACCACTTCGAGCTCGCCGGGTGGGCCGAGACGACCGTCATCATCCGGTTCTGGCTGCTGTCGGCGGTGTGCTGCATGTTCGGGCTCGGCCTCTTCTACAGCGAGCAGCTCGGGCTCGGCGGAGGCTAGGCGACATGGAGCTGTCCGGAACGCGTGTGCTGGTGGCCGGCGCCGGCGTGACCGGCCGGTCGGTGACGACCGCTCTGGTGGAGCTGGGCGCCGAGGTCACCGTGACCGACGGCAACGCCGAGCGGCTCGCCGAGCTCGACGGGCTCGGCGCCCGCCTCGAGCAGGGGCTCGCCGCGCCGCCGGAGGGCACCGAGCTCGTCGTCACCAGCCCCGGCTGGCGGCCGACGGCGCCACTGCTCGCCGCGGCGGCCGCCGCCGGCATCGAGGTGATCGGTGACGTCGAGCTGGCCTGGCGGCTGGGCCAGGCCCGGCAGAACCCGCCCGCGTGGCTTGCGGTCACCGGCACCAACGGCAAGACCACGACCGTCGGCATGCTGGAGGCCATCCTGCGCGCGGCGGGCAAGGATGCCGTGGCCTGCGGCAACGTCGGCTTCGCCGTGCTGGACGCCGTCCGCGCCGGGCACGAGGTGCTGGCCGTGGAGCTGTCGAGTTTCCAGCTGCACTGGTCGAGCACCCTCGCCCCGCACGCCTCGGTGGTGCTCAACGTCGCCGAGGACCACCTCGACTGGCACGGCGGCATCGCCGAGTACGCCGCCGCGAAGGGCACCATCCACGCGCGTTCGGCGACGGTCGTGCACAACGCGGGCGAGCAGTGGTCGCGCAGACTGGCCGAGGAGTACGCGCCCGCAGGCGCCCGGCACGTCGGCTTCCGGCTCGACACGCCGCGCCCGGGTGAGCTGGGCGTGGTCGAGGACCTGCTGGTCGACCGCGCGTTCGTCGCCGACCCGGTGCACAACGCCGACGAGCTCGCCGTGCTGGCCGACGTCCGGCCACGCGGGCCGCACAACGTCGCCAACGCCCTCGCCGCCGCCGCGCTCGCGCGCGCCCACGGGGTGAGCACCGACGCCGTCGCCAAGGGCCTGCGTGACTTCCGGCCCGGGGCGCACCGGGCCGTGCCGGTCGGCGAGATCGACGGCGTGCACTACGTCGACGACTCCAAGGCCACCAACCCGCACGCCGCCGCGGGCTCCCTACTCGCCCATGCCGGGGTGGTGTGGATCGCGGGCGGCCAGCTCAAGGGCGCGTCGGTGGACGAGCTGGTCGCCACGGTCGCTCCCCGCCTGCGCGGTGTGGTGCTGCTCGGCACCGACGCCGACGTGATCGCTGCCGCTGTTGCGCGACACGCGCCGGATGTGCCGGTCCGGCACGTCGATCCGGGTGACCATGACCCCATGACTACGGCGGTGAACGCGGCCCACGGGCTCGCGCGTGCGGGGGACACGGTGCTGCTGGCGCCCGCGGCCGCGTCGCTGGACATGTTCCGCGACTACGCGGCGCGCGGCGAGGCGTTCACGGCGGCCGTCGGCGCGCTGAGACGGGAACGCCTCGGTGACGGCGGTTGACGAGACCCGCGAGAACGACACCGCACGCCGGGAGCGCAGCTCCGGGCGCAGGCGGGAACGGGCCGAACGAGGCTTCGCCGCCGTCCGCACGGCGCTGACGGCGTGGCTGTCCCGCCCCCTGGCCGACTTCCACCTGATCCTCGCCATCTGCGGGTTGCTCGGCGTCATCGGCATCGTCATGGTGCTCTCGGCGTCGTCGGTGTCGTCCTACAGTCCGGACAGCGCCTCCAGCGTGTACGCGCTGTTCCAGCGGCACCTGCTGTTCTTCGCCGTCGGGTCCGTGGCCTTCTGGCTCGGCGTGCGCGTTCCGCTGCCCAGGATCCGGGCGTTGTCCTCGACCGCGGTCGTGGGCTGCCTGGGCCTGCTCGCGCTGGTGCTGACCCCGCTCGGCAGCGAGGTGAACGGCTCGCAGGGCTGGTTCGTGCTGGGCCCGCTGTCACTGCAGCCGGTGGAGATCGCCAAGGTGGCGCTCGCGCTGTGGGGCGCACACATCCTCGTGGTGAAGTACAACGTGCTGCACCAGTGGCGGCACCTGCTGGTACCGCTGGTTCCGGTCGCGCTGCTGATGTTCGCGCTGGTGATGGCGCAGCCGGACCTGGGGGGCACGATCACGCTCGGTGTCGTGCTCATCGCGCTGCTGTGGTTCGCCGGCGCGCCGAAGCGGTTGTTCGCGGTGATCTTCCTGGCGGGTGTGGCCGGCGCGGTGGCGCTCGCCCTCGTCGCGGAGTACCGGCTGGACCGCATCATGTCGTTCCTCAACCCGGACGCCGACCCGCTCGGCAAGGGACTGCAGGCGAACCAGGCCCTGTACGCCCTCGCCGACGGCGGGCTGTTCGGCAAGGGCCTCGGGCAGGGGCAGTCGAAGTGGATGTACCTGCCCAACGTCCAGCACGACTTCATCTTCGCCCTCATCGGCGAGGAACTCGGGTTCGTCGGCTGCCTCGCCGTGATCGGCCTGTTCGGCCTGCTCGCGTTCGTCGGCCTGCGGATCGCCATGCGCAACCTCGACCCGTGGATCCGGATCGTGGCGGGCACGCTCACCGTGTGGCTCGTGGCGCAGGCGGCCATCAACATCGGCTACGTCGTCGGCCTGCTGCCCGTGACCGGCGTGACGCTGCCCATGATCTCCTACGGCGGGACGTCGCTGCTCGTGACGATGCTGTTGTTCGGCCTGCTCGCCAACTGCGCCCGGCACGAACCGGAGGCGGTGGCGGCACTGCGCACACAGGGGCCCGGTAAATTCGGACGCCTGATGCGGTTGCCGGCGCCCGACCCGTACCGGCCGCCGTCGAAACGCCGTGGCAGCGGCCGCGGTCAGGGCGGACGCGGGCAGACGCCGAAGCGGGGCAGGCCCGCGGCGCGCGGTGCGCGGTCGGCGTCGATGCCGGACCGCAGGAGAGCCGCCCCGGAGTACGGTCGGCGGACCACGTCGCGTGGCGCGGACCGGCGCGGACGAGGAACAGGATCGACCGGATCGACAGGATCGACAGGATCGACGCGGAGAGGACGCAGGTGAGCCAGCCCGACACTGGGGCGGAGAAGGCGGCGGCACGCACCGGACCGACGGTGGTGGTCGCCGGTGGTGGGACGGCCGGGCACATCGAACCGGCGCTCGCGCTGGCGGACGCCGTGACACGGCTGCGGCCGGAGGCGAAGGTCGTCGCGCTCGGCACGCAGCGCGGCCTGGAGACCACACTCGTCCCCGCCCGCGGTTACCCGCTGGAGCTCATCTCTCCGGTACCGCTGCCGCGCAAGCCCACCACGGACCTGCTGCGGCTGCCGCTCAAGGTGCGCGAGGCCGTGCGGCGTACCCGCGAAGTGCTCGACCGCGTGGGAGCGGACGTGGTGGTCGGCTTCGGCGGTTACGTCTCGCTGCCCGCCTACCTGGCCGCCCGCGGGCGGGTGCCGATCGTCGTGCATGAGGCCAACAAGCACGCCGGCCTGGCCAACAAGGTCGGCGCGCGGTTCGCCACGAAGGTGGCCGTGGCCGTGCCGGGCACGCCGCTGCCGGGTGCCGAGGTCGTCGGGATCCCGCTGCGCCGGTCGATCACCGCGCTCGACCGGCCTGCTCTGCGCGCCGAGGCCCGCAGGCACTTCGGACTCGACCCCGACGCGCCGACGGTGCTCGCGTTCGGCGGGTCGCAGGGCGCGCGCTCCATCAACACCGCGGTGTCCGGCGCGGCGAAGGCGTTCGCCGACGCGGGCGTGGGAGTGCTGCACGCGCACGGCCCGAAGAACACCGTCGCCGTGCAGGAGTTCCCCGGCAGGCCCGCCTACGTGCCCGTGCCCTACCTGGAGCGGATGGACCTCGCCTACGCCGCCGCCGACCTGGTGCTGTGCCGGTCGGGGGCGATGACGGTCGCCGAGGTCTCGGCGGTGGGGCTGCCCGCGGTGTTCGTGCCGCTGCCGCACGGCAACGGCGAGCAGGCGCTCAACGCCGAGCCCGCCGTCCAGGCGGGTGCGGCGCTGCTGGTGCCGGACGAGAAGCTGACACCCGCCACCGTGGCGGAACAGATCGTGCCGCTGGTCACCGACGCCGAGCGGCTCGGCAAGATGAGCGCGGCCGCGGTGGGGCTCGGCCACCGCGAGGCCGACGAAGTGCTGGCCACGATGGTGCTGGAGGCTGGGGGACATGGCTGGTGAACTTCCCGAGGTGCTGCGCCGCGCACACCTGATCGGGATCGGTGGTGCCGGAATGAGCGGTATCGCCCGCATCCTGCTGGCGCGGGGTGCCGAGGTGTCCGGTTCGGACGCCAAGGACTCCCGCGCGTTCCTGACCCTGCGCGCCCAGGGCGCGCGGATCGCCGTGGGGCAGCGGGCGGAGAACCTGGATGCGTTCGACGGCGGCCCGTCGGCGGTGATCGTCTCGACCGCCATCAAGGACACCAATCCCGAGCTGGCGGCGGCCCGCGAGCGCGGGATCCCCGTGCTGCATCGCGCGCAGGCGCTGGCGGCTCTCATGGAGGGCCACCGCGTGGCCTGCATCGCCGGGACGCACGGCAAGACGTCGACGACGTCGATGCTCACCGTGGCGCTGCAGCACTGCAGGCTCGACCCGTCCTTCGCCATCGGCGGCGACCTCAACGAGTCGGGTGCCAACGCCCACCACGGCGAGGGCGGGCTGTTCGTCGCGGAGGCCGACGAGAGCGACGGCTCGTTCCTCACGTACTCGCCGTCGGTGGCCGTGGTGACCAACATCGAGCCGGACCACCTGGACCACCACGGCACCGCGGAGGCCTACGTCTCCGTGTTCGCCGAGTTCGCGCGCCGCATCGAGCCGGGCGGGGTGCTCGTGGTGTGCGCCGACGACGCGCCCGCCGCCGAGCTGGCCGCCCGTGCCGAGGAACAGGGCGTGCGGGTCCGCCGCTACGGCCGGTCGGCGTCCGGCGCCGGGGATGCCACGGTGCTCGGTTACCGGCCCGGCGAGGACGGCGGCACGGTGCGGATCGCGCTGGACGGTCAGGAGCTGGACGTGCAGGTGGCGGTGCCCGGCGAGCACATGGCGTTCAACGCCGTCGCCGCGCTGCTGGCCGGGCTCGAACTGGGCGCGCCGCTGGACGGCCTGATCGAGGGCCTCGGCGCGTTCGGCGGGGTGCGCAGGCGGTTCGAGTTCAAGGGCCGGGCCGGCGATGTCCGGGTCTACGACGACTACGCCCACCACCCGACCGAGGTCGCCGCCCAGCTGCGGGCCGTGCGGCACACCGCAGGCATGGGCCGCGTGGTCGTGGTGTTCCAGCCGCACCTCTACTCGCGCACCGAGGCGTTCGCGACCGAGTTCGCGCAGGCGCTCGACCTGGCCGACGAGGTGATCCTGCTCGATGTCTACGGCGCGCGCGAGGAACCCAAACCCGGCGTGAGCGGCGAGCTCATCGCCGAGCGGATCACGGGGGCCACGGTGCACTACGAGCCCGCGTTCGACCGGGCCGCGGCGCTGGCGGCCGAGCTCGCCAAGCCCGGCGACGTGCTCGTGACGATGGGCGCGGGCGACGTGACGCAGCTGGGCCCGGAGATCCTGGCCGAACTCGACCGCCGCGGAGCGTAGGACGCGCATGACCACGACGAGGCAGCGCCCGGGCAGGCGACCGTCCCGCCGGGGCGTCCAGCCGGTCGCACGCAGCCGCCGTGGTCGCAGGCCCGAGGAGGCGCGCAGGCGCACGGCCGATCCGGTCTCCCGGCGCAGGGCGCTGCGCCGCCGGTGGGTGGCGCTGCTGTCCGTGCTGACGGTGGTCGGCCTCGGCTACATCCTGTTCTTCACCTCGCTGCTCGGGGTCCGTTCGGTCGAGGTGACGGGTGCGCGCAGCGTGCCGGTCGAGCAGATCCGCTCGGCCGCCGCCGTGCCCGAACGCCGCGCGATGTTCCGGGTGGACACCGATGCCATCGCCGACCGCGTCGCCACCCTGCCCGGCGTCGCGACGGTGGACGTCTCGCGCTCGTGGCCGTCGACGATCGAGATCGCGGTGACCGAACGCACGCCCGTCGGCTACTACAACACCGGGGAGGCGCTGTACCTGGTGGACACGGGTGGCGTCGTCTACAAGGAGATCCCAGAACCACCGGCGGGGCTGCCGGAGTTCAAGCTCGCCGCGGTGGGCCCGGACGACCCCACGACGCGATCCGTCACCTCGGTACTCGGCGCGCTGCCGGAGCAGCTGCGGCCCCGGGTACGCCAGGTGCGGGCGGAGTCGCCGGGCAGTGTCGAGTTCACGCTCGCCGGCGGCAAGGTGGTGCGCTGGGGCGACGCGGAGCAGAACGACCGCAAGGCCAAGGTGCTCGGCGCGCTGCTGACCCGCAAGGGCAAGGTGTACGACGTGTCCAGCCCCGAACTGCCGACGGTGTCCTGACCCGCGCGGTGTGCGGTCGGCCAGACTGCTCCGATGATCATGGAGCCGTCTCGGCCCGAGCCGTCGTGTACCGGCGGGGAGCGGGAGCAACTGACCGGGTTCCTCGACTTCCTGCGCGCCACGGTGCGGTGGAAGTGCGGCGGGCTGTCCGACGAGCAGGCCCGGCGGGTGCTGGTGCCGAGCGAGCTCACGACGATCGCGGGTCTGCTCGCGCACCTGACGTATGTCGAGCACTTCTGGTTCTGCGTGGTGCTCGACGGCAGACCCGATCCGTGGGCGGAGGCGCTCGCCGCGGACCGGGATGCGGAATTCCGTGCGGCACAACGAACTCCGGTGGCGACGCTACTCGCCGGCTACGAACGGCAGTGCGCCGCGAGCAGGGAGATCGCGGCGGGCCTCGAGCTCGCGGAGGAACGGACGGGCGGGGAGCGCACGGTCAACCTCCGGTACGTGCTCGTGCACATGATCGAGGAGACCGGCAGGCACGCGGGACACCTCGACCTGCTGCGGGAGCTCACGGACGGTCTCACCGGCGAGTGAGCCGGTCCGCCACACCGCAGCCATGACGCCATTCGCGTGCCGGCGCACCCCGAACGTGCGATTCGGTCATGAATACCGCGCTCTGACAAGAGTTTGTGGCGAAACACCTCCGCGACACGCGGCGTGGCTCCTGGATTCGGACCTGCCCGATGCTTACCTTCCTACTGCAACGTTGGTAGTTGACATAACTCTAACCCTCTACTTGAGGTTGAGGGTTTTGCTGGAACCGAAGACAGCGAGCCGAGTCCGTCGACATCCAGCGCCAGGCAGGGACAAGCACCACGATCAGGAAGGCGAACCCGATGACGCCCCCGCACAATTACCTCGCGGTGATCAAGGTCGTCGGTATCGGCGGCGGCGGCGTGAACGCCGTGAACCGGATGATCGAGGTCGGCCTCAAGGGTGTCGAGTTCATCGCGGTGAACACCGACGCCCAGGCACTGTTGATGTCCGACGCGGACGTCAAACTCGACATCGGACGGGAGCTGACCCGCGGCCTGGGCGCGGGAGCGTCCCCCGAGGTCGGGCAGAAGGCTGCCGAGGACCACCGTGAGGAGATCGAAGAGGTCCTCAAGGGTGCCGACATGGTGTTCGTGACCGCGGGCGAGGGCGGTGGCACCGGCACCGGCGGCGCACCCGTGGTCGCGCAGATCGCGCGCAAGCTCGGTGCCCTCACCATCGGTGTGGTCACGCGACCGTTCTCGTTCGAGGGCAAGCGCCGTGCCAAGCAGGCCGAGGACGGCATCCAGCAACTGCGCAACGAGTGCGACACGCTCATCGTCATTCCCAACGACCGGCTGCTGCAGCTGGGCGACATCGGCGTCTCGCTGATGGACGCCTTCCGCTCGGCGGACGAGGTGCTGCTCTCCGGTGTCCAGGGCATCACCGACCTGATCACCACGCCCGGTCTCATCAACCTGGACTTCGCCGACGTCAAGAGCGTGATGTCGGGCGCGGGCAGTGCACTCATGGGGATCGGCTCGGCGCGTGGCGAGGGTCGCGCCGTGCAGGCCGCGGAGAAGGCGATCAACTCGCCGCTGCTCGAGGCCTCCATGGACGGTGCGCACGGCGCGCTCCTGTCGATCGCGGGCGGGTCGGACCTCGGCCTGTTCGAGATCAACGAGGCCGCGTCGTTGGTGCAGGAGTCCGCCCACCCCGAAGCCAACATCATCTTCGGCACGATCATCGACGACTCGCTCGGTGACGAGGTCCGGGTCACCGTCATCGCCGCCGGGTTCGATTCGGGCGCCCCGACACACAAGAAGCTCGACCCGGGCACGTTCGGGTCGGGTAGCGGATCGGCCACGACCGCGACGGCGGAGGCGGGCCGGGTCGGCGGCAGCGGCCCGGCAGGCGGGACGGGGGAGCAGTCGTCCCGTCCGTCCGCTCCGGCATCGTCGTCCGACGCGGGCAGGCCCACGTCCCCGGTCTCCCGGCCGCAGTCGCCGTCGAGCGGCACCGGCTACGCGGGCCAGTCCGGTTCCCTGCCGCCGCAGGGCGGTGCGGGCAACCGGAGCTACCCGGCTCCGTCGGCGACGCCGCGCCCGCAGGGCGGACTGCCCGGCAGGGCGTATCCGGTGACCGACGACCCGTCCGACGACGACGTCGACGTCCCGCCGTTCATGCGCCGGTAGGCGATTCGGCTCACGAAGGCCACCGTCCCCGCGCCCGGCGGGACGGTGGCCTTCGCCGTGAGGGCGTCCTTATAGGCTCGGCGGTGGTTGTCGGCGGACGTGGAGAGGCGGGCAGGTTGCGCATCCGGCGGGTGGTCACGACGAGGGCGGGCGGCGCGTCGAAGCCACCGTACGACTCGTTCAATCTGGGGCTGCATGTCGGGGACGATCCCGCGGCCGTCGCGGCCAACCGGGCGCGGCTCGCCTCGGAACTCGGGCTGCGTGAGGACCGGCTGGCCTGGATGGAACAGGTCCACGGCCGGACGGCGACGATCGTCGACGGCACCGAGCAAGGTCCCGCCGAGGCCACGGACGCGCTCGTCACCGCGACTCCCGGCCTCGCCCTCGTCGTGCTGGTCGCCGACTGCGTGCCCGTGCTGCTCGCCGATCCCGAGGCTGGTGTCGTCGCCGCCGTGCACGCGGGCCGGGTCGGCGCCCGGGTGGGTGTCGTGCCCGCGGCGCTCGCGGCGATGCGGTCGCTGGGCGCCGAGCCGGGCCGGACGGAGGCGCTGCTCGGCCCGTCGGTCTGCGGCGAGTGTTACGAGGTGCCCGCCGCGATGGCCGACGATGTCGAGAAGCACCTGCCGGGCAGCAAATGCCGAAGCCGCAGGGGAACTCCCGCGCTCGACCTCCGGGCCGGGCTGTGGCGGCAGCTCGCCGACGCCGGCATCGGCAAGATCGGCGTCGACCCGCGCTGCACCGTCGAGGACGACACGTTGTTCAGCCACCGCAGGGACCAGCCCACCGGCCGCATCGCCGCGCTGACGTGGATCGAGGAGTGAGGACGTGAACCGACGGGCCGAACTCGCGACCGCACTCGACGCCGTCCGGCAGCGGATCGCCGACGCGTGCGCCGCCGCCGGGCGGGACAAGGACGAGGTGCGGTTGCTCGCCGTCACCAAGACCTTCCCGGCGTCGGATGCCGCGCTGCTGACCGACCTCGGCGTGACGGATCTCGCCGAGAACCGCGACCAGGAGGCGGCGCCGAAGAGCCGGGAGGTCGCCCAGCTGCGGCCCGAAGCCGGTGTCCGCTGGCACATGGTCGGCAGGCTGCAGCGCAACAAGGCGCGTTCGGTGGCGCGCTGGGCGCAGGAGGTCCAGTCGGTCGACTCCGCGCGGCTAGTCGAGGCGCTGGCGAAGGCCGTCCGCAACGCCGTGGACGCGGGCGAGCGGAGCGGTCCGCTCGACGTGCTGCTGCAGGCGAGTCTCGACGAGGACCCGACCCGGGGCGGCTGCCCGCTCGGCGAGCTGGACGCCCTGGCCGACGCCGTCGCTCAGAAGAGTGACGAACTCCACTTGCGGGGTCTGATGGCCGTGGCGCCGCTCGGTGTCGACCCGGAGCCGCAGTTCGCGCGCCTCGCGGCGGCCGCGGAACGGTTGCGCCACAACCATCCCGATGCCACCGAGCTCTCCGCAGGTATGAGCGGTGATCTCGAGGCGGCTGTCGCGCACGGCTCGACGTGTGTGCGTGTCGGAACCGCGTTGCTCGGGGGTCGCGGTCTAGCCTCGCCTCAGCGAGGTTCACCCACAGCGGCGTTCGTACGCGTGACTCAGCGTCAGGGGTGGGGACGGCGACCGTGAGGGCGAAGGAGAGGCATGAGCGCGCTGCAGAAGCTGAAGGCCTACTTCGGAATGGTCCCTGCCGAGGACGAGTACGACTTCGACGACGACTACCGGCGTGGCTACTCCGATGACGACTACGACGGCTACGACGAGCCCGGCTACGCGGAGTCGCAGGCTCGGCGCAGCAGGCCGAGGTACCACGTCATGGAGGAGTTCGAGGAGGCCGAACCGGTGCGCTCGCGCCGGCCGGCACCCGCCGAGACACCGGTGCACGGTGCGCTCGCCGTCGACCGGCAGCCCGATCCGGTGGCGCGGCTCCGGCCGGCTCCGGAGCCCGTGCGCTCGGCAGGCGCGGCCCGCGACCCGCTGAGCCGGATCATCACGCTGCACCCGACGAGCTACGTCGAGGCGCGCGAGATCGGTGAGGCCTACCGCGACGGCACGCCCGTGATCATCAATCTCACCGAGATGGACAACGCGGACGCCAAGCGGCTCGTCGACTTCGCCGCCGGGCTCGCTTTCGCGCTGCGGGGCTCCATGGACAAGGTCACCAACAAGGTGTTCTTGCTCTCACCTCCGGACGTCGACGTGTCCGCCGAGGACCGCAGGCGGATCGCCGAAGGCGGCCTTTTCCTGCGGCACTGACCGGGACCGGCGGCGGCGATCGCGAGGTGTGGCAGAGTGGTGGCGTGGATGCGGTCCGGTTGATCCTTTATTGGCTGCTGTTTGCCTTTTGGCTGCTCCTCACGGCACGTATCGTGGTGGAGCTGGTCCGAGCGTTCGCCCGCGACTGGCGGCCCGCCGGCGGGGTTGCGGTCACGCTCGAGACCATCTACACAGTGACGGACCCACCGGTTCGACTCGTCCGCCGGATCATTCCGATCGTGCGGATCGGCGGCGTGGGGCTGGACTTATCGATTATGGTGCTGCTGTTGGTTGTGTTCATACTGATGCAACTGGCGTATCCCGGGTAACGGGGAACCCGGAATCGTCCGGCAGGCCATGGAGTGCGTGAGGTGATCTGATGTCGTTGACCCCTGCTGACGTGCATAACGTCGCGTTCAGCAAGCCTCCAATCGGCAAGCGGGGCTACAACGAGGACGAGGTGGATGCGTTCCTCGACCTGGTGGAGACCGAACTTGCCCGGTTGATCGAGGACAATAACGAGCTGCGTCAGCAGGTCGAACAGCTCGATGCGGAGTTGGAATCGACCCGTAGCGAGCTGGAGTCCGCCAAGGCCAACGCCGGCGCCGCGCCGCAGGCCGCCCCGCAGCGCGACGATGCCCCGTCGCGCCGGCTTGCCCCCGTGCCTCCGCCGTCGTCCGCGGAGCAGACCCAGGCCACGGGCTTCATGGGCGGCGACAACGGCGAGCCGAACGTCCAGGCCGCCAAGGTCCTGGGTCTGGCCCAGGAGATGGCCGACCGGCTCACCGCCGAGGCGAAGACGGAGTCCGACGGCATGCTCGCCGAGGCGCGCACGAAGTCGGAGCAGCTGCTCTCCGACGCCCGCGCGAAGGCGGACTCTATGGTCAACGAGGCGCGGACCCGCGCCGAGAGCATGCTCAACGACGCGAGGACCCGGGCGGAGACGCTCGAGCGTCAGGCGCGCGACAAGGCGACCACGTTGGATCGCGAGGCGCAGCGCAAGTACACCGAGACGATGAACAACCTGAACACCGAGAAGAGCGCGCTCAACAAGAAGATCGAGGAGCTGCGCACCATCGAGCGGGAGTACCGCACGAGGTTGCGCGGGTTCCTGGAGTCGCAGTTGCGCGAACTCGACGACCGCGGTTCGGCCGCGCCCGCGTCGGCGTCGTCGTCGGGCTCCGGCCAGTCGGGCAGTGGTGGCTCGAGCAGCGGAGGCAACCAGGGCTACTCATTCGGCCCCCGGGCCGAAGCGGGCTGACGGGCCCGCGCGCGATCGCATCCAGCTTGGCACAGCGAAACGGTTCCGACGCTCCGTGCGAGGGTCGGGACCGTTTCCTCGTCTCCATCGTGTTGTAATTCACCGTGCTCTACATCGTCCTGATCCTCGTGCTGGGCGCGCTGGGCCTCGTGGTCGCGGCGCTGATCACGGCCGACTCCCTGTGGGCCTGGATCTCCATCGGCCTGTCCGTGCTCGCCGGCGTGCTCCTGGTGGTCGACTGGCTGCGCAGACGATCGGCGAGCGGCGCGAGCTCGGCCACACCGGCTGACGACGCGAACGACGCCGGTGACGAGAAGACGGCAGGCGAGTCGGCAGCGGCCGCGCAGGCCGGGCAGCCCGGCGAGTCGCCAGAGGCCGCCGAGCACACCGCCGGGGCCGCGGAGAACGCCGACGCCGCGGAGGACGAGACGGCCGGAAGCGAACCGGCCACGGTGGACGCGGCAGCCGGAGCCGGTGAGGGCGCGACCGCGATGCTGCCGGCGTCGGGTGCTCTCACCGACCCGGACGGCGAACCCGCCGAGGAGCAGACCGACGCCGCCGACGTGCTCGTCGTCTCGACGCTGGACGCCGAGGTGCTGGTGGTGGACGAGCATCCCCGGTACCACCTCGCCGACTGTGCGTGGCTGGAGACCCGGGAGACCATCCCGCTGCCGGCCAAGGAGGCGCGCGAGCTCGGCTTCACCCCGTGCGCGCTGTGCGGACCGGATGCCACGCTCGCCGCGAAGTACCGCGAGGAGCGCCGGACCCGCAAGTGAGGAGGGTGGGCTCGCGCAACCCGCTTGCCGGGACCGGCTAACCTGGTAGCCACAGGCATCGATCCGGCCATCACCGGGGAGCTTCCGGAAGAACGGGCGTCGGCACGCCTCAGTAGAACCGGACGGCAGCGGCCCGTCACAGCCGCCGAATGAGTGGCTCACGCCGTGACGGCGTGGGCAAGCGGGGTGGTACCGCGGAACGTGCGCCACACGGCGCCGTGTCGTCCCCGTGTGGGCCTGCGAGCCCGTACGACAGAGGACAGACCCGCGAGGAGCACACCGGATGTACCCCAAGGCGTCCGTCGGCGGTCAGCCCGCCGACCAGGTCCCGTCCCAGCCGTCGTTCCCCGCGCTGGAAAAGGACGTGCTGGCGTACTGGGAGAGCGACCGCACCTTCGCCGCCACCGTCGACGCGCGCGAGCCGGGCGAGAACGGCAGCAACGAGTACGTCTTCTACGACGGCCCGCCGTTCGCCAACGGCCTGCCGCACTACGGTCACCTGCTGACGGGGTACGTCAAGGACATCGTCCCGCGCTACCAGACGATGCGCGGCAAGCGGGTCGAGCGTCGCTTCGGCTGGGACACCCACGGCCTGCCCGCCGAGCTTGAGGCCGAGCGGCAGCTGGGCATCACCGACAAGTCGCAGATCGACGACATGGGCATCGCCGAGTTCAACCGGGCGTGCCGGGAGTCGGTGCTGCGCTATACGAACGAATGGCGGGACTACGTCACCCGCCAGGCCCGCTGGGTCGACTTCGACCACGACTACAAGACGCTCGACGTCACCTACATGGAATCGGTGATCTGGGCGTTCAAGCAGCTCTACGACAAGGGCCTCGTCTACGAGGGCTACCGGGTGCTGCCCTACTGCTGGCGGGACGAGACGCCGCTGTCCAACCACGAGCTGCGCATGGACGACGACGTCTACCAGACGCGGCAGGATCCGGCGCTGACGGTCGGTTTCCGGGTCGAGGGCAACGGCACCGAGCTGGACGGGGCATACCTGCTGATCTGGACCACCACGCCGTGGACCCTGCCGTCGAACCAGGCGGTCGCCGTGCACCCGGACGTCGCCTACGTCGTGGTGGAGAGCGACGGCAAGCGCTTCCTGCTCGCCGAGGCGCGACGTGCCGCCTACGCCAGGGAACTCGGCGAGGAGCCTGCCGTGGTGGCGCGCTACCAGGGCGCCGACCTGGCCGGGGTGAGGTACGCCCCGCCGTTCCCGTACTTCGTCGGCGCCGAGAACTCCCACCAGGTGCTGACCGCCGACTTCGTCACCACCGACGACGGCACCGGCATCGTCCACATGTCGCCCGCCTACGGCGAAGACGACAAGGCCGCGGGCGACGCCGCCGGCATCACCCCCGTCACGCCGGTGGACTCGAAGGGCCGCTTCGACGCGACCGTGCCGGACTACGAGGGCCAGCAGGTGTTCGAGGCCAACCCGAACATCATCCGGGACCTGAAGAACGGCACCGGGTCGGCCGCGCAGCAGGGTGCCGTCCTGCTGCGGCACGAGACCTACGAGCACACCTACCCGCACTGCTGGCGCTGCCGGAACCCGCTGATCTACCGCGCGGTGTCGTCGTGGTTCGTGGCGGTGAGCCAGTTCAAGGACCGCATGGTCGAGCTGAACCAGCAGATCACGTGGTATCCGGAGCACGTCAAGGACGGCCAGTTCGGTAAGTGGCTGGAGAACGCGCGGGACTGGTCGATCTCGCGCAACCGCTACTGGGGCACCCCGATCCCGGTGTGGGTGTCGGACAACCCCGAGTACCCGCGCATCGACGTCTACGGCTCGCTCGACGAGCTGGAACGCGACTTCGGGGTGCGGCCCAAGGACCTGCACCGGCCCTACGTCGACGAGCTCACCCGGCCCAACCCGGACGACCCCACGGGCATGTCCACGATGCGGCGCGTGCCGGACGTGCTGGACGTGTGGTTCGACTCCGGGTCGATGCCGTACGCCCAGGTGCACTACCCGTTCGAGAACGCGGAGTGGTTCGAGCACCACTACCCGGGCGACTTCATCGTCGAGTACATCGGACAGACGCGCGGCTGGTTCTACACGCTGCACGTGCTGGCGACCGCGTTGTTCGACCGGCCGTCGTTCCGCACGTGTGTCTCGCACGGCATCGTGCTCGGCTCCGACGGGCAGAAGATGTCGAAGTCGCTGCGCAACTACCCGGACGTCACGGAGGTGTTCGACCGCGACGGCTCCGATGCCATGCGCTGGTACCTCATGGCGAGCCCGATCCTGCGTGGCGGCAACCTGATCGTCACCGAGAAGGGCATCCGCGACGCCGTCCGCCAGGCCGTGCTGCCGCTGTGGAACTCGTACTACTTCCTGGCGCTGTACGCGGGCGCCGAGGGCGTCGAGGGGCGCGTGCGCACCGACTCCCGGCACGTGCTCGACCGCTACATCCTCGCCAAGACCCACGAGCTGGTGACCGAGGTCCAGCAGGCCCTCGACGGCTACGACATCGCGGGCGCGTGCGCGCGGGTGCGGGACTACCTCGAGGTGCTGACGAACTGGTACGTGCGCCGTTCGCGGGACCGGTTCTGGGCGGGCGAGCAGGATGCCATCGACACGCTGCACACGGTGCTGGAGGTGGTCTGCCGGACCGTCGCGCCGCTGCTGCCGCTGACCACCGAGGCGGTGTGGCGCGGGCTCACCGGCGGCCGCTCGGTGCACCTCGCCGACTGGCCGGACGCCGCCGAGCTGCCCGCCGACCCGGAGCTCGTCACGGCGATGGACCGGGTGCGGCAGGTGTGCTCGTCGGCGCTGTCGCTGCGCAAGGCCAACAAGCTGCGCGTCCGGCTGCCGCTGGCGCAGCTGCTCGTCGCCGCCGAGGACGCCGAGATGCTGCGGCCGTTCACCGACATCATCCGCGACGAGGTGAACGTCAAGTCGGTGCAGCTGACCACCGACGTCGCGGCGCACGGCGGCTTCGAGGTCGCGGTGAACGCGCGGGCGGCCGGGCCGCGGCTGGGCAAGGACGTGCAGCGCGTCATCAAGGCCGTCAAGGCGGGGGAGTGGAGCACCTCGCCGGACGGTGCCGTGGTCGCCGCGGGCATCGAGCTGCGTGACGGCGAGTACGAGCGGCGGCTCGTCGCGAAGGACCCGGGTGCGGCCGCGGAGCTGCCCGGCGGGTCCGGGCTGGTCCGGCTCGACACCGACGTCACGCCCGAGCTGTCCGCCGAGGGTGTCGCCAGGGACCTGGTGCGGGTCGTGCAGCAGGCACGCCGCGACGCCGGCCTCGACGTCGCGGACCGCATCACGCTGACCGTCGACGCGCCGGAGTCCGTGGTCGCGGCCGCGCGGGCGCACGAGACGTTCCTCGCGGAGGAGACGCTGGCCGTGGCGGTGGACTACGGCACGCTCACCGACGGCTTCGCCGGCGCGGTGGGCGACGGGGACAAGGTGACCGTCGCCGTCGCCAAGCGGTAACACACCACCGGATGAGCGCGGGATGAAGATTTCTTCATCGTGTGCTCATCCGGTTTTCGGCCGGGTCGGGGAGTGTGGGCGGCATGAACGACACGCCGCGGATCGTCGCGCTGGTGGCCGTGCTGGCGCTTCCCGTCGCCGCCGTGCTGGCCGTGCTGCTGCTGTCGCCGGGCGACGAGCCGCCGCGGGAGACGTCGGTGGTGCGCATCGGTGAGTCGAGCGTGAGCGCGGGTCCCACGGGCGCGAGCCCGACCGCCACACCCACGCCGCCGTCGGCCGAACCGCCCGCGCGCTCGCAGTTGCCGCCGCCGCCACCGGTGGACGACGACGATGACGACGATGCCGACCGCGGCGAGCAGGACGACGATGACGACGACGACGGCTGACCTCCCCGCACCGGCCACGCCGCCGGACGGGCAGCGGCCGCGTGGGACCCGTGTTCCGGCTCGCCTGCAGATCATGGCCTGGCTCGTGCTGGTGATGACGGCCGGACTGGCCACCGTCGTGCTGCTCGTCGCCGAGTTCGAGTACGGCGCCATCGATCGGCGCGTCAATTCCGGACTGGAGCAGGACGTCGAGGAGTTCCGGCTGCTCGCGCGGAGCGGGAGCGACCCGGCGACCGGGCAGCCGCTGCGCGATCCGTACGAACTGTTCCGCCGGCACCTGAGCGGCCAGTACCCGGACCGGGCCGAGGTGATGCTCGGCGTCGTCGCCGACGGCACCGGGTTGCGCTCGCTGCGCCAGGGCGACGCGGCACTGTCGCATGTGGAGCTCGACGACCGGTTGCTGCGGGAGATCGTCGGCAACGCCGAGCACACGGGCACGGTCGACACCCCCGGCGGCGAGCTGCGCTGGCTGCGTGTCGACGTGCTGCCGCCCGGCGGCGGGAACGAACCCCGGGCGTGGTTCGTCAGTGGCTACTTCGTCGACGTCGCCAAGGCCGACGCCAACGACACCGTGCGCACGTTGCTGCTCATCAGTGCGCTCGCGCTCGTGCTGGCAGCCGGGGTGTCGTGGGTGGTGGCCGGGCAGATCCTCGCGCCGGTCAACACGGTCCGCCGGGCAGCGGCCGAGATCACCGAGCACGACCTGACCCGGCGCATCCCCGTGCAGGGCCGGGACGACATCGCCGCGCTCGCCGAGCAGTTCAACGCGATGCTCGATCGGCTGGAGAACGCCTTCAGCACGCGCAGGCAGTTTCTCGACGACGCGGGCCACGAGCTGCGGACACCGATCACGATCATCCGTGGCCACCTGGAGCTCATGGGTGACGGCCCGCAGGAACGCGCCGAGGTGGTGCGCCTGTGCACCGACGAGCTCGACCGGATGGCGCGCATCGTCGACGACCTCCTGCTGCTCGCCAAGGCCCAGCAGCCGGACTTCCTGCGTCCGCAGTGGACGTCCGTGCCCGAGCTGACGAGCGACATCGACGCCAAGGCGAGGGCCATCGCGCCGCGCACGTGGGTGCTGGAGTCCATCGGCGAGGGGAAGGCGTTTCTCGACGCGCAACGCGTCACCCAGGCTGTGCTCCAGCTCGCGCAGAACGCCGTCCAGCACACCACCGACGGCGCCACGATCCGCGTCGGGTCCTCGGTGGACGAACGATCGGTGTCGTTCTGGGTGAGCGACACCGGCCCCGGAGTGTCCCCGGAGGACGCCCCGCGGATCTTCGACCGGTTCGCGCGCGGTGGGTCGGGCGTGCGCGACGGCAGTGGCGCTGGGCTGGGACTCGCCATCGTCAAGGCCATCGCCGAGGCCCACCACGGCCAGGCCAGGGTCGTCTCGCAGCCGGGCCGGGGGCCACCTTCGGCATCGAGCTGCCCCGTCGCGAAGGAGGCCGATGAGCCGGATCCTGATCGCCGAGGACGAGGGCCGGATCGCCTCGTTCATCGAGAAAGGCCTGCGGGCCAACGGTTTCTCCACCACCGTCGTGGCCGACGGGGACGGCGCGCTGGCACAGGCCGTCGCGGGGGAGTTCGACCTCGTCGTGCTGGATCTCGGGCTGCCCAAACGGGACGGTTTCGCGGTGTTGCAGGCGATGCGCCGGGCGCGGGTGAGCACGCCCGTCATCATCCTCACGGCACGCGGGTCGGTGCACGACACCGTCGCCGGGCTGGAGGGCGGCGCGGACGACTACATGACGAAACCGTTCCGGTTCGAGGAGCTGCTCGCCCGGGTGCGGTTGCGGCTGCGCCCGGCCGACCGCACACCCGAGGTGACCGTGCTGCGGCACGGCGAGCTGTCACTCGACCTGCGTACCCGCCGGGCCGAGACCCCCGGCGGGCTCGTCGACCTCACCGCGCGCGAGTTCGCGCTGCTGGACCTGTTCCTGCGCCACCCGGGGCAGGTGCTTTCCCGCGAGCAGATCCTCTCGCACGTGTGGGGCTACGACTTCGATCCCGGCTCCAACGTCGTGGACGTCTACGTGCGCACGCTGCGGCGCAAGATCGGCCCGGACCGCATCGTCACCGTGCGCGGCATGGGCTACCGGCTCGGCTGATCCGCCGCGCTCACCGCAGGCCCACCCGGATGCGGGCAGGGACGGACCGTCGTGAGCAACCTGACGCCGGCTTTGCCGACGACGTTGCCGCACCGGTGCTCGTCGCGACTACTGTCACCGATGACCGGGACTGGGGGGCAGGATGGACAGAGGGACCAGGCGCTGGGTGCTGGCCGGGGCGGCGCTCGCCGTGGTCGTGATCGTCACCGCGGGGGTGCTGGTGCTGGTGAGCGAGTCGAGCACCGGCACGGCCCAGCGCGGCGGGGCCGGGGCGGGCGAGGTGGCGCTGGACTACCTCGATGCCGTGGCCAGGCGGGACGTGCGCGCGGCGGCGGCCCTCACCGACGACCCGCGGGCGGCCGAGTCCGCGCTGTCCGGTGCCCTCGCCGGTCTCGGTGCCACCGCCGTGCGGACCGTCGCCGAACCACCGCATGGCGCCGATGGCGAGCGGGAGGCGGCGCGCACGTTCACGATCACGTGGACGCTCGGCCGCGACCGCGTGTGGACCTACGACAACACGGTGACCGTCCTGCGCGGCGACGAGGGCTGGCGCGTGCGCTGGACGCCCGCGTCGCTCCACCCCCGGCTCGGCGAGGGCCAGACCCTGCAGCTGCGCACGGTGGACGGAACTCCCGCGGTGCTGGCGCGGGACGGCGAGCGGCTGCTGGAGTGGAGGTCCGGCGAGGTCGAGCCCGCTGCGGGGGCAGGCGGGCCGCCGATGCTGCTGCCCGCGCTCGATCGGTACGCCACCGAGCGGCTCGATCCGGGGTGGTCGGTGGTGCGCGTCGGCGCGGACGGGTGGGACATCGACACCTTGACCAGCACCCCTGACCGGGAGAGCGGACCACTCGAGTCGACGGTCAGCGTGCCCGTGCAACGCGCCGCGCAGCAGGCCGTCGACGGCGTCGAGGGCACGGCGCTGCTCGTGGCGATCCAGCCCTCCAGCGGCGACATCCTGGCCGTGGCGCAGAACGCGCGGGCCGGTGCGGCGCCCGATGCCCTCACCGGGTTGTACGCGCCCGGCTCGACGTTCAAGATCGCGACCGCGACCGCGGTGCTCACCCACGGCACCGCCTCGCCGGAGACCGTCCTGCCGTGCCCGGCGACGGCGCGCATCGGCACCCGCACGATTCCCAACGACGACCGGTTCGACCTCGGTGACGTGCCGCTGCACACCGCGTTCGCGCACTCGTGCAACACGACATTCGCCCGGCTCGCCGCCGACCTTCCCGCCGACGCACTGGCCGACGCGGCGACCCGGCTCGGCCTCAACGCCGACTTCGTCATCCCCGGCCTCACCACCGAGGCCGGCACGGTGGAACCGGCCGCCGATCCGGTGCAGCGGCTCGAGGACGGCATCGGACAGGGCAAGGTCCAGGCAAGCCCGTTCGGCGTGGCGCTGATGGCCGCCACCGTCGCCGAGGGCACACCGGTGACCCCGCGGCTGTGGGACGAGGTCGACACCACGGTCCGGGCCGGGTACGACGCGCCCTCCGGCCCGGTGCTCGACGCCGTGCGCGCCATGATGCGCCAGACCGTCACCAGCGGTACCGCCACGGCACTCGCCCCGCTGGGGGAGGTGCACGGCAAGACCGGCACCGCGCAGCTGCCGGAACGCACCGAGGCGCACGGGTGGTTCGCCGGCTACCGCGGCGACGTCGCCTTCGCGGTACTCGCCCAGCGCGCCGGATCGTCGCAGCCCGCCGTCGCGGCCGCGACGGCATTCCTGCGCGGCCTGCCGGCGTAACCCCGTACCGTGTCGCCATGAGCGAACTGCGAGTCGCGCTCCGAGTGAAGCCCGGCGCCAGACGCGATCACGTCGGGGGCCGCTGGGACGGCCCGCTCGGGGACTCTCTCGTCGTGGCGGTGCAGGCGCCCGCGGTCGACGGCAAGGCGAACGACGCGGTGTGCCGGGTGCTCGCGAAGGCACTGGCCGTGCGCAGCCGCGACCTCGTTGTCGTGAAGGGACAACGCTCCCGCGACAAGCTCGTCGAGATCGTGGGAGCCTCGCCGGATGTCGCAGGCCGCCTGGAGGCCCTCAAGAAGATCTAGTGTTGGGGCGCCGGCGACCGGGCTGACAGGGAGGTGACATGGACGATCTTCCGATCATGCTGGGATCGGGGGCGATCGTCCTGCTCGCCTCAGTGCTCGCCGTCCGGTTCTCGATCCGGCTCGGGCTGCCGTCGCTGCTGATCTATCTGGGTATCGGCGTGTTCATCGGCGAGGCCGGACTGGGCGTCGAGTTCGACAACCCCGCACTGACACAGAGTCTCGGCCTTGCCGCACTCGTGATGATTCTCGCCGAGGGCGGGCTGACGACCCGGTGGGAGGTCGTGCGCCCGGCGCTGGGTCCCGGGCTTGCACTGTCCACAGTGGCCATCGTCGTGACCGTCGTGGTCACCGGCTCCGCGCTGCACTGGCTGCTCGATCTCGACTGGCGGAGCGCGTTGCTGTGGGGCGCGGTGCTCGCCTCGACCGACGCGGCGGCCGTGTTCTCGATGCTGCGTACGTCCGGGATCAGCCGCCGGCTGTCCGGAACGCTCGAGCTGGAGTCCGGGCTCAACGACGCACCAGCCTACATCGCGGTGGTCCTCCTGGCCGGGGAGACGACCTTCCACTGGGCCCTCCCGCTGCTCGTGGTGTACCAGCTGGCCGCGGGAGCGGCGATCGGGTACGCGCTGGGCAGGCTGGGCGCCGAGGCTCTGCGCCGGGCCGCGCTGCCCGCCACGGGCCTGTATCCGCTGGCGGCCGTCGCCGTGTGCGTGACGGCCTACGCCGCGGGTCAGTTCGGGCATGCCTCCGGGCTGCTGGCCACCTACGTCGCCGGGGTCGTGCTGGGCAACTCCCGGCTGCCGCATCGCGCCGGCACGCTGTCGTTCGCGGAAGGACTCGGCTGGATCGCCCAGATCGGCGTGTTCGTGCTGCTCGGCCTGTTCGCCTCGCCCGAGCGACTGCTGCACAGCATCGTGCCGGGGCTGGTCGCGGGGGCGGTCGTGCTGCTGGTGAGCCGGCCGGTGTCGGTGCTCGTGTCCGTCCTGCCGTTCCGGTTGCCGTGGCGGGAACAGGCGTTCCTGTGCTGGGCCGGTCTGCGGGGCGCCGTGCCCATCGTGCTCGCCACCATCCCGCTGGCCCAGGGTGTTCCGGGCGCCGAACGGCTCCTCGACGCCGTGTTCGTCATCGTCATCGCGTTGACGCTCATCCAGGGCGCGCTGCTGAACCCGGTGGCGAGGTGGTTGAGGCTCACCCGCGACAGCGAGCCGGAGGAGTTCGTGGTCGACGCGGCACCGCTCGACGAACTCGGAGCCGTGCTGCTCCAGGTGGGCATCCGGCGGGGATCCCGCCTGCACGGTGTGTACCTGGCCGAGCTGCGGTTGCCTGCCGGCGCCGGGGTGAGCCTGGTCGTGCGCGGCGGCAAGGGGTTCACGCCCGCCGAGACCACCCGGCTCCAGGAGCACGACCGG
This sequence comes from Prauserella oleivorans, assembly GCF_042685745.1. NCBI lineage: Bacteria > Bacillati > Actinomycetota > Actinomycetes > Pseudonocardiales > Pseudonocardiaceae > Prauserella > Prauserella oleivorans. Next base: position 2,802,114 of record NZ_JBHUNT010000001.1, read on the forward strand.
CTGCTGGTCGTCACCACCCAGGACGCGCGCGCGGCCGCGGAACGCCGGATCCGCGCCGTCGACCGGGCGGGTCCGCTCGCGAAGTGGAAGGGCGAATCCGGCGACTGACGGCGCGTGCCAGTCCGTTGCCGGGACAGTGGACAATGGAGGCCGTGAGCACCGAGCACCCACCAGAGGCGGACACCGGCGATCCGGAGGTCCGTTCCGCCGCGCTCCCGAAACGCCGCATCGGTCTGCTGGCCGTCGTCGCCGTGCTCGCCTACGCGGTGGACCTGGTCACCAAGGTCGCGGCGACGTCCGCGCTGGAGGGCGAGGAGCCGGTCCGCATCCTGGGCGGCGCGGTGTACCTGCAGCTCATCCGCAACCCCTACGCGGCGTTCGGGATGGACTTCGGCGGGACGTGGCTGCTCGCCGTGGTCGCGATGGTCGTGGTCGGCGTCATCATCTGGTTCGCCAAGCGGCTCCGGTCGGCGGGCTGGGCGGTCGGCCTCGGGCTGGTGCTCGCCGGGGCGCTCGGCAACCTCACCGACCGGCTGTTCCGCGCACCCGGACCGATGCAGGGACACGTCGTCGACTTCATCTCCGTCTTCGGCCCGGACGGCCGGTACTTCCCGGTGTTCAACGCCGCCGACTCTGCCATCACGATCGGCGCAGCACTGATCGTGCTGCTCTCGGTGCTCGGCCGCGACTACGACGGCAGCGTCACCAGGCGCGGCGGCGACAAGCCGTCCGCCGACTCGCCGGAGGGCACGGCGTGAGCGCGCGGATGCTGCCCGTGCCCGACGGGCTCGACGGCATGCGTGTGGACGCCGGGCTCGCCAAGCTGCTCGGCCTGTCCCGCACGATCGTGGCCGAGCTCGCCGCCTCCGGCGACGTGCTGCTCGACGGCAAGCCCGCGGGGAAGTCCGACCGGCTCGTGGCGGGCGGCCTGCTCGAGGTGACACTGCCCGAGCCGGATTCGCCGCCGCAGGTCGTCGCCGAACCCGTCGAGGGCCTGCGCATCCTGCACGACGACGACGACATCGTGGTGGTCGACAAACCGGTCGGCGTGGCCGTGCACCCGAGTCCGGGCTGGACCGGGCCGACCGTCGTCGGTGGCCTGGCCGCGGCCGGCCTGCGCATCTCCACCTCCGGTGCCGCCGAACGGCAGGGCGTGGTGCACCGGCTCGACGCGGGCACCACCGGCGTGATGGTGGTCGCCAAGAGCGAACACGCCTACACGGTGCTGAAGCGGGCGTTCAAGGAACGCACGGTCGAGAAGGGCTACCACGCGCTCGTGCAGGGGCATCCCGACCCCACACGCGGCACCATCGACGCGCCCATCGACAGGCATCCCCGGCACGACTACAAGTTCGCCGTCGTGGCGGGCGGGCGCCCGTCCGTGACGCACTACGAGGTGATCGAGGCGTTCCGGGCCGCGTCGCTCGTGGACGTCAAGCTGGAAACCGGGCGTACCCACCAGATCCGCGTGCACTTCTCCGCGTTGCGGCATCCGTGCGTCGGTGACCTGACCTACGGTGCCGACCCGGTCCTCGCGCGCAGGCTCGGGCTGACGCGGCAGTGGCTGCACGCCCGTACGCTCGGGTTCGCCCACCCCGCCGACGGCCGCTGGGTCGAGTTCACCAGCGAGTACCCGGACGACCTCGCCAAGGCCGTCGAGGTGCTGCGCGCCGAGTCCTGACGCGCGTGTCTGCCGTTCGCGTCGCCGTGTCCGCGGCCTGCGTCGCCGTGTCTGCGGTCTGCGTCGCCGTGTCTGCCGTTCCCGTCGCCGTGCGGGCTGTCCCGGTGGCCGACCCGGACGCTCAGCCCTCGACCGACCAGACCAGCGACCGCTCGTCGGGCTCGGGCCGCGGACTCCAGCGCACCGACGCGATGCGCGTGGCCTCGGGGACGATGTAGACGGTGTGGCCGCCGGTGGTCTCGCCCGGCTGGACGCCGATCTTGTGCGGTGGCCGGGAGGTCAGCGAGACGGGTGCCTTGCCGATCGCCTGGCCCTCGGCGGTGATCAGCTCGAGGTAGTTGTCCGGCAGGGACGCGAACGGGGTCCCGCCCCGGTTGGTGACCTCGGTGTGCACGACGACGGCGCGCTCGCCCTCGTCGAGCCGGTAGCCGGCGGCACCGAACAGGTAGTCGGCCGGATCCTGCACCTCCAGCAGCTGAATGGCGAGCTGTTCGCCGTCCAGCCCCACGGTCTCGAGAACGTCGCCGATGGTGCCGGTGCGGGGTGTGGCCGGCCCGGTGGTCGCGGGCGGCTGGTCACCCCGCGCCCACGATGCGGTCTGCGGCGGGCCCCACGTGCTGATCACCGGATCCGGTGGTGGAGGAGGGGTGGGTGGCGCGGCGGCCTGGTACGCGCCCGACGGCGTGCCCTGGGCCGGTGGGCCGGCGGTAACCGGCGCGCCGGGATACGGCGGTCCCGGCACGGGGTAGCCGCCGCTGGGTGTTCCCTGGACGGGCCGGCCGGCTGCCGGTGTGCTCTGTACCGGATACGCGCCGCTCGGGACGCCGTGGACGGGGTAGCCGCCGCTGGGTGTGCCGTGCGCGGGATAGCCGTGGACCGGCTGGCCGCCGGGCGGCGTGGCGTGGACGGGATACGCGCCGCTGGGCGCGCCGTGGACCGGGTGCGGAGCCGGCTGCCCCGGCCCGGGTGGCGGCGGTGCGGCGGGAGGCTGTGCGGGCTGCGGTTGCCAGGCGCCCGCCAGGGCGGCGCGCAGGCCGTTCGGGTCGCTTTCCACGCCGACGAGCAGCGGCAGCCCCGTCGCGGAGAGGTTCACGAGCCGGTAGGCGACCTCGCGGGGATCCATGCCGACCCTCGCGGCGACCTCGTGCACGGCGGCCTTGCCCAGCTCGGCCACGACGGCGAGCAGGCGGGCGTCGACAGGATCGGACAGGGACACGTTCAGAGACTAACCGTGACGCGCAGCGTCTCCGTCCGGGTGGTGGTGGGCGACGGGCGGGACTAACCGTGACGCGCATCGTCTCCGTCCGGGTGGTGGTGGAGGCGCCAGTATGCTCCGCCCATGAGTGACGTCGTTGCGCTCGCCGACGAATACATGGACCTGCTGTTCGACGCCGAGCCGCTGCTGCCGGCGATGCTCGGCCTCGACCCGGCACGCACCGGACTCGGTGAGGTGAGCGAGCAGGCCGAGCGCGAGCTGCGGCATGCGCTGGAACGGGTCCTCGAGCAGGCTCGGGCACTGGACCCGGCCGCCCTGTCCGCCGAGGACCGCACGACCCGGGACGTGCTCGTGAGCTCCGCGCAGGGCCGGATCGACCAGATCGACACGAAGACCATCGAGTTCTGCGTCAGCGACCTCTTCTCGGCGCCCGCGGCCGGGCTGCTCACGATCCTGCCGATGGTGCCGGTGGCCGCGCCGGAGCACGCCGCCGCGCACCTCGACCGGCTCGCCGCCGTTCCCGCCTACCTCGACCAGGTGGCCGAGCGGCACCGCGCCGGCGTGGCCGCGGGCCGGGTGCCGGTCGCGCGCCTCGTACGCAACGCCATGGCGCACCTCGACCGGTACCTCGCCGAGCCGGACACGGACCCGCTGCTGCGCCAGCCCGCGCCCGAGGGCGCCCCCGACTTCGCCGCCGCCCGCGAACGACTGCTGCGGGAGGTCGTGCGGCCCGCGTTCGCCCGGTACCGCGACGTCCTCGGCACCGAGCTTGCCGACCACGGCAGGCCCGACGACCGCCCCGGCGTGTGTCACCTGCCGGATGGCGACGCGCTGTACCGCACACTCGCCCGGCTGCACACCACCACCGACCGCGACCCGGAGGACCTGCACGAGACCGGCCTGCGGCTCATCGGCGAGCTCGCGCAGGAGTACCGGGAGATCGGCGGGCGTGTGTTCGGCACCGGTGATCTTCAGGAGATCTTCCACCGGTTGCGCACCGACCCGGCGCTGCGCTGGCGCGACGCCGACGAGCTGCTCGACACGGCCCGGTCGGCGATCACCCGCGCCGAGCAGGCGGCGCCGGAATGGTTCGCCACGATCCCGCCGCAGCCGTGTGTCGTGGAGCCCGTGCCCGCCGCCGAGGCGCCCGGCGCGCCCGCCGCGTACTACCTGCTGCCCGCCGCGGACGGCTCCCGGCCAGGGACCTACTTCGCCAACACCCACGAGAGCACCGAACGGTTCCGGCACGTCGCCGAGGTGACTGCCTTCCACGAGGCCGTGCCCGGGCACCACCTCCAGCTCAGCCTCGCCCTCGGGCTCACCGGCTTGCCGCTGCTGCGCAGACTCGGCGACTTCAACGCCTACAGCGAGGGCTGGGGCCTCTACTCGGAGCGGCTCGCCCACGAGGTGGGCCTGTATTCCGGTGACGTGGCGCTGCTCGGCATGCTCAGCATGGACTCGATGCGTGCCGGACGGCTGGTGGTCGACACCGGCCTGCACGCCAAGGGGTGGAGCCGTGAGCAGGCTCTCGGCTTCCTGCGGCAGAACACGCCGATGCCCGAGGTCGAGATCGTCTCGGAGGTCGACCGCTACATCGCCTACCCCGGCCAGGCGCTGTCGTACATGGTGGGCAGGCTGGAGATCCAGCGGTTGCGCGCCGAGGCCGCGCAGCGGCTGGGGGACCGGTTCGACATCCGCGAGTTCCACGACGTGGTGCTCGGCGGCGGTGCCCTGCCGCTGTCCGTGCTCGGTGACGTCGTGTCGGCCTGGGCGGCGCGCTAGGAGCCGCCGGTGCCGGTGAGCCGCGCGGTCACCAGCACGGCCTGGGTATCCTCGCCGGCCGCGTCGACGGCGCTGAGTAGGCGCAGGTCCGGCTCGTCGCTGGGGGCGAGCGCGGCGGCGAGCGCCGTCTCCTGCGGCAGCCGCTGGACGCGGAACACCGTGAACACGGCCTCGACCCCGTCCGCGCGGCCGACCACGATGCCGCTTCCCGGGGTCAGGCCGGACAAGCCGAAGAAGGCGCCCCGCTCGTAGGCGACGTCGATGTGGCCGGTCAGCAGGGCCGCACCGCGTTCGCCGGGCGTGTGCGCGGCGGGCGTCCAGCCGACGGCGTCGCCGGTACCGGGCACCTCGAGCTCCCCGGTCGGTGTGCGGCCGAGTTCGACGAGGGCGGACGTGTCGAGCCCGAGCGCGGGGATGCGCAGCGACTCGGGCGTCGCCGCGGGCAGCGGGGCGTGTGCGCGTGGCGCGGGTACGGACGCGACGATGCCCACCCGGGCCGGTTCGGTGCCGGTCCCGGTGAGCCCGGTCGGCATGGCCACCGTCCGCGACCGCGCCAGCGTCACCGTGGTGAGGACGGCGGCGAGCGTGACGACGACCGCGGCGGCGGCCGCGCCCAGCCGGCGGGCGTCGTTACGCTGTGTGTTAACGCTCACACTCATGAGTCATCATTCGCAGACCGGACAATGCTCACCAGGCGCCCCCCTCTGGACGAGTTTTCCCACGTCGTCGCCCTCGGCGCCGGCGACTCACCCCTGATGTCCGTGGATCGCTCGAACGTGGGTACCGCGTTACTCCACGAAGCGGAACTGGATTACGTCTCACTCTCCTGGGTTATACGTTCGACGTTCACTGCGTTGTCGCGGCATCCGCCGCGCTCCGGGCGTGGAGGTTCACACATGGGATCGACGACCGTCGGCGTGCTCGACGTGGGCTGCTTCAGCGCGCGTCTGCTGGTGGTCGAGCGCGGTGGCTCGCCGCTCGACCCGGTCCTCCGCCACAAGACACGGCTCCGGCTCGACCGCGAGATGGACGCCGCCGGCCGGCTCACCCCCCGGGGGATCGACGCGATCGCCGCCGCGGTCGCAACCGCCAACGACGTCACCCGGCGGCACGGGGTCTTCGACGTGTTCCCGTTCGCCACCTCGTCGATCCGCGATGCCCGCAACGCCGCCGAGGTGGTGGACCGGGTACGCCGGGCGACGGGGACGAGCCTGCGGTTCCTCTCCGGGCAGCGGGAGGCCGAGCTGTCCTACCTCGCCGCGCGCCGCTGGTACGGCGCGGCGGCAGGCCCGCTCGCCGTGCTCGACATCGGGGGTGGCACCGTCGAGCTCGCCGCGGGAGACGGCGAGCACGCCACCTTCGCCCGGTCGCTGCGGCTCGGCGCCCGCGAGATGACCCGGAACTGGCTGGGCACCGAGATTCCGTCGCGGGCACGCATCGACGCGCTGCGCGAGTACGCGCTGGAGCGGGTCCGGCACACCCTGGCCGAGGACGAGGTCTGCCTGCGCGAGTTCCGCACGGTCGGCTGTTCGAAGGTGCTCCGCCAGCTCGCGCGGCTGGCCGGTGCGCGGCCGGACCGCGATGCAGGCGCCCGGCGGCTGGACGTCGAGGACCTGCGCACCTGGATCCCGAGGCTCGCGGTGCTGCCGCCCTCGAAGCGTGCCGACCTGCCGGGTATCTCCCGCGCGCGGGCACAGCAGGCCGTCGCGGGCGCTGTGGTCGCCGAGGCGTTGCTCACCGTGTTCGGGGGGTCGCTGGAGATCTGCCCGTGGTCGACCACGCACGGTCTGCTGCTCACCCTGCTGGACCACGCCGAGCCGGTCACCGGCGACGACATGCGCCGCATCGTGGCCTGATCAGCCCTGGACGCAGACGCCCGCGCCCTTCTCGGTCCAGCCGTCGGGACACGAGCGGTCCCGGTCCGGGCCCAGGAGCAACCCGGCGAGGACGATGCCCGCCAGCAGCAGCAGCGAGGGCACGCCCACCAGCGCCCACCAGCGACGCAGGCACGCCGTCCGCCCGCAGGCGGGCATGTGCTCGCTGAACGACGTCGCCTCGCCGCACTGGCACGGCGGCCACATCTTCTGATGGCGCTTGCCCACGGCGCGGAGGATAGCGACTGCCTGCCGGGCGTGCTCGGCGTGCTCGCGCCCGACATGACAACAGGCGGGGACAGGAGTACAGATCGGGGTATGCGGAACGACGAGAACCCCAGGCAGCCGGAAACGCCGCTGTCCCCGGACGTCCCGGCTCCGCCGTCCCGGGACTTCGACACCGGGACCGAGGACGTTCCGGAGCCGCCGAACAAGGACGAGGTCCGCCCCGACGACGACGTGAACCCGGAGGCGGGCAGCACCGAGCCGCCCGACTGACCGGGCCCGGCTACGCCCCCGGCCAGATCGGGCCGGGGGCGTGGCCGCCGCCCTTGCGGCGCGCCGGCTCCCGGCCGGGCGGCTGCGTGGGCCGGGGCAGGGGCGCGAACGCCGGAACGGGCAGCGTGACCGTGTCCTCGGCCACGGTCACGGGCGTGTCGTAGTGCCTGATGTCCAGCGGGTCGCCGTGCACGATCCGGTAGCCCGCCTTGTCCTGGTCGATCTCGACGGCCAGCTGTGAACCCAGAAAGCACATCCGGAACGCGATCCGGTCCACTGCGGACGGTAGCCGTGGCCGGAACGTGAGGTTGCCGCCGTGGTCGCGCATGCCGCCGAAGCCGGCCACGAGCGCGAGCCACGCGCCGGCGAGCGAGGCCATGTGCAGTCCGTTGCGGACGTTGTGGTGCAGGTCGTGCAGGTCGATCAGCGCGGCCTCGCCGAGATAGTCGTAGGCCAGATCCAGGTGGCCGCACTCCGCGGCGAGCACGGCCTGGGTGGCCGCGGACAGCGACGAGTCCCGCACCGTCAGCGCCTCGTAGTAGACGAAGTTGCGTTGCTTCTGCTCGAGGGAGAACGCATCCCCTCGCAGGTGCATCGCCAGCACCAGATCCGCCTGTTTCACCACCTGCTTGCGGTACAGGTCGAAGTACGGGAAGTGCAGCAGCAGCGGATAGTCCGAACTCGACGTGTTCGCGAAGTCCCAGCGCGCGTGCTCGGTGAACCGCTCCGACTGCGGGTGCACCTCGAGCAGCTCGTCGTAGGGGACGAGCATCTTGCGTGCCGCCTCCCGCCAGGCCGAGATCTCCTCCGTGCCGACGTCGAGCATCGCCGCGAGGTCGGGGTGGCGCTCGCAGGAGTCGGCCGCCTCCTGCAGGTTCCGCTGCGCCATCAGGTTGGTGTAGACGTTGTTGTCCACGACGGCGGAGTACTCGTCGGGGCCGGTCACCCCGTCGATCCGGAATCCGCCGTGCGGGTCGTGATGGCCGAGCGACATCCACAGCCGCGCCGTCTCGACGAGCAGTTCGGTGCCGTGCTGGCGTTCGAAGTCCCGGTCGTGGGTGGCGGCGAGATACCGCGCGACCGCGTCGGCGATGTCGGCATTGACGTGGAACGCCGCCGTGCCGGCCGGCCAGTACGCCGAGCACTCGTCGCCGTTGATCGACCGCCACGGGAACGCCGCTCCCCGCAACCCGAGCTGGTGCGCGCGGGCCTTCGCCTTGTCCAGTGTGGAGTGTCGCCAGCGGAGGGCGTCGCGGGCGGTGTCCGGCAGCGTGTAGGTCAGTGTCTGGAGCACGAAGCTGTCGCTGTCCCAGAAGGCGTGCCCGTCGTAGCCCGGGCCGGTGAGCCCCTTGCCCGGGATCGCGCGGCTCTCGCCACGGGCCCCGGCCTGCAGCACGTGGAACAACGCGAACCGCAATGCTTGCTGCAGCTCGGGATCGCCGTCGATCTCGACGTCGGCCGTGCTCCAGAAGTGGTCGAGGAACTCCCGCTGCTCGGCGAGCAGGCCCTCCCAGCCGGTCTGCAACGCGCCCGCGAGCGCGGCGTCCACCTGGGCGCGCAGCGCGGGAATGGACCGCTGCGCCGACCAGCCGTAGCCGAGGAACTTCGTCAGCCGCAGCTTGCGTCCCTTCGGCACGTCGACGGCGACGGTGAGCCGCGCGAGGTCCTCCTCCACGGCGATGTCGGTGCGCAGCCCGTCGCAGGTGTCCAGCTCGTGGTCCATCGCCGCGGCCACGCGCAGCCCCGACCGCTTCGTGCGATGCACGAGGACGGCGCGGTAGCCCTCGGCCTTCATGTACTCCGACTGCAGAGGTGCCTCGAGCGCGGCCGCCACGCGGGGATCGCCGGTGTCGGCCTCGATCGGCTCGTTGGCGAGCAGGTCGGACTGGGCGACCAGTTGGACGTCGTCGTCGAGCGGTTCCACCTCGTACCGGATGGCCGCCACCGCCCGCTGCGTGAACGACACCAGCCGTTCGCTGGACACACGCACGCGCCGCCCGGTCGGGGACGTCCACTCGGTCTCCCGGCGCAGCGTGCCGGACCGGAAGTCGAGCACGCGGTGGTGCGCCGTGGCGTGGCCGTAGCGCATGTCCAGCGGCTCGTCCTCCACGAGCAGGCGGATGATCTTGCCGTCGGTCACGTTCACGACGGTCTGCCCCGCCTCGGGGTAGCCGTAGCCCGCCTCGGCGTAGGGCAGCGGATGCTCCTCGTAGAAGCCGTTGAGGTACGTGCCGGGCAGGCCGCGCGGCTCGGCTTCCTCGAGCGTGCCGCGCATGCCGATGTGGCCGTTCGACAGGGCGAACGTCGACTCGGTCCGTTGTAGCTGGTCCACGGCGAGGCCTCGCCAGAGCAGCTGCCACGGAGCGCTCTCGTACCCGTGGGGCACCTCGGTCACGGGCGCACCTCCAGTAGTTCCGCGAGGTCGTCCACGACGACGTCGGCGCCGTGGACGCGCAATGCGTCGGCCTGGTCCACCCGGTTTACCCCGACGACGTATCCGAAACCGCCCGCGCGGCCCGCTTCCACCCCGGCGAGGGCGTCCTCGAAGACCGCGGCCTGGGCGGGCGTGACGCCGAGTTCCCTGGCACAGGCGAGGAAGGAGTCGGGGGCGGGTTTGCCGCGCAGGCCGTCGCGGGCGATGACCAGTCCGTCGACCCGGGCTCGCACGAACCCGTCCAGGTTCGCCGCGGTGAGCACGCTCGTGGCGTTGGCCGACGACGTGACGACCCCGATGGCGAGCCCGGCGTCGCGGACGGCCTCGAGGTAGCGGACCGAACCAGGGTAGGGCGTGACCCCGCGCTCCTCGATGAGTGCGAGGACGAGGCTGTTCTTGCGGGTGCCCACGCCGTGCACGGTCTCGGCGCCGGGCGGGTCGTCCGGACTGCCCTCGGGCAGCTCGATGCCGCGGGAGGCCAGGAACGTGCGCACGCCGTCCAGCCGTGGCCTGCCGTCGACGTAGGCGGCGTAGTCGCGGTCGGTGAACGGGGCGAACTCCTCGCCGGCACGCGCGCGCAGGAGCTCGTCGAAGGTCTGCTTCCACGCCTCCATGTGCAGGGCGGCGGTGCTGGTCAGCACGCCGTCCAGGTCGAAGAGGCAGGCCGTGATCGTCCGGGGCAACCCGATCATGCCGGTCACGCTAGTGCTGGTGTTCCAGGCTCGCCACGCCTAACATCTGAGCGGTTGAAAAGATGAAAAGGCGAGCAGCTCGCCGGGCGGAGGAGCCCGGGCACGCTCGCCGTTTCCGGCCCGGCAGTGCCGCCCGGCCGGGTCCCGGCGCGGCCACGGACCCGCGCGCGAAGGGGCCCGCACGACACAGGAGGTGGCATGACCACACTCGCGATGCACGCCGCCGACGGTCTGCTCGACGCGCCCACGTCCGTGCTGTTCGGCGTCGTGGCGGTGGCGGGGCTGGCCGTGGCGGTGGCGCGGGCACGGCGAGACCTCGACGACCGCACCGCTCCACTCGCGGGACTCGTCGCGGCGTTCGTCTTCGCCGTGCAGATGCTGAACTTCCCGGTGCTGCCGGGCGTGAGCGGCCACCTGCTGGGCGGGGCGCTCGCGGCGATCCTCGTCGGACCATGGGCGGGCGCGCTGTGCGTCGGCGTGGTGCTCGTGCTCCAGGCGTTGCTGTTCGCCGACGGCGGGCTCACCGCCCTCGGCGCCAACATCACCAACATGGCGCTGCTGGGGACCGCGGCCGGGTTCGCCGTCGCCGTGGCGCTGCGGCGGTTCGCGACCCGCTCGCCCGCCGGCCTGGCGGCCGTGGCGTTCACGGCCGCGCTCGTCAACACGGTCGTCGCGGCCGCGGGTTTCGTGGTCGAGTACGCCATCGGCGGCCAGGGCGCGGTGTCGCTCGGCGGCTTCGCGGCCGCGTTGCTCGGGGTGCACGTGCTGATCGGCATCGGGGAGGGAATCATCACCGCGCTCACGGTCGGGGCCGTCGCGTCGGCGCGGCCCGATCTGGTGTACCTGCTGCGCGGCCGGCAGTCCAGCGAGGTGACGGCATGAGCGCGACGTCGTCGCGGCGGACCCGGTGGTTCTTCGCCGGGTTCGCGCTCGTCAGTCTCGTGCTGGCGGGCGTGGTGTCCTACGCCGCCGACAGCGACCCGGACGGGCTCGACACGGTGACCAGGCAGGGCTGCACGGAGGCTGGTGAGGAGCTGTCGGGCTCCTGCCCCGCCCAGCACGCCGAGGATCACGCGCTCGCCGGCACACCACTGGCCGACTACACCGTCGGCGGCGACGACGCGTTCACCGGCGTCGCCGGAGTGCTGGGGGTGCTGGCGACGCTGGTCGTGGCCGGAGCCTTGTTCTGGCTGCTGCGCGGGCGGTCGCGGGACCGGCAGTGAGCGCGGCGGTCCTGCACCGGCCCGGGGACTCACCCGTCCACCGGCTGCCCGCGCAGGTGAAGCTGGTCGGCGCGTTCGTGGCGGTACTGGGGGTCGTCGCGACGCCGCGGGAGGCCTTCTGGGCCTTCGGTGTGGACCTGCTGGTGCTGCTGGGCGTGTGGGCGGTCGCGGGAGTGCCGGTGGGGTGGTTCGCGCGGCGGGCGCTCATCGAGGTGCCGTTCGTGGTGCTGGCGCTCGTGCTGCCGTTCACCGGCGGCGCCCCGCACACCGACGTGGCCGGGGTGTCCGTGTCCGTCGACGGCACGCTGGCGGGGTGGAACATCCTCGCCAAGGGCACCCTCGGCGTGCTCGTCTCGCTGACCCTTGCGGCGACGACCCACCCACACGACCTCGTGACCGGGCTGCGGCGTCTGCGTGTGCCGGGGATCCTCACCACGATCGCAAGCCTCATGCTCCGGTACGTCGAGGTGATCGTCGCCGAGGCGAAGCGCATGCGCACGGCGCGGGTGTGCCGCGGGCACGACCCGCGGTTCCTGTGGCAGGCGGGTGCGACCGCCCGCGGCATCGGGATGCTGTTCCTGCGCAGTTACGAGCGTGGCGAGCGCGTGCACCTGGCGATGCTCTCGCGCGGGTGGTCCGGTTCGCTGCCCGCGCCGCCCGCGCCGCCGGTCTCCGCCGGGCACTGGTGCGCCGGGATCGCTCCGGCGCTCGTCGTCGCGGTCTGCTGTGGAGTGTCGTTGTGGACGGTGTAACGCCGGCCTTGCTGGTCAAGGATCTCGAGTACTCCTATCCGGACGGTCACCGCGCGCTGGCCGGGGTGAACCTGCGGGTCGAGCCCGGCGAGCGGGTGGCGGTGCTGGGACCGAACGGCGCGGGCAAGACGACGCTGATGTTGCACCTCAACGGTGTGCTGACCGGCTCCCGCGGCGAGGTGGAGGTCGGTGGGGTGCCGGTGCGCAAGCCGAATCTGGCCGGCATCCGCCGGCGTGTGGGCGTGGTGTTCCAGGACCCCGACGACCAGTTGTTCATGCCGACGGTCGCGGAGGACGTCGCCTTCGGGCCGCGCAACTTCGGCCTGCCCGAGGACCAGGTGAGCAGGCGGGTGCGCGAGGCGCTCGAGACCGTCGGCATGGCGGGGCATGCCGATCGCTCCCCGATGCACCTGTCGATGGGACAGCGGCGCCGGGTGGCGCTCGCCACGGTGCTGGCGTGCGACCCGGAGATCCTCGTGCTCGACGAACCGTCGTCCAACCTGGAGCCGGTGGCCCGCCGCGAGCTGGCGGAGGTGCTGCTGTCGCTGGACCGGACCATGCTCATGGTCAGCCACGACCTGCCCTACGCGCTGCAGCTGTGCCCGCGCAGCGTGCTCGTCGACGACGGTGTCGTCGTCGCGGACGGACCGACCCGGGACCTGCTCGCCGACGTGGAGCTACTCGCCGCCCATCGCCTCGAGCTGCCGTGGGGCTTCCGCCTCGATTGAGCGCACCGGCAGGCTCGGATCCGTGCCCCACACGAGGTCGGTGACGATGCGCACCGCCCTGGGCACCGCCGCGCGCACGGGGGCGCTCAGCCCGATGCCGTCCGTCTTCAGGGGCTCGCACCCGACCACGAGCACCCGGCCCGCGTCGCCGCCGAGCACCTGGAGCAGGCGCAAGGCGCCCTCCGGCCGGATACCGTGCGGGTCGAGCAGCGTGGGGATGCGCGAGGGATGGTCGTCGAGCTCGGCCTCGATCACGCACACCTCGCCGGGACGGCCCCCGCGAGGCGTGCCGTCGATCAGGATGGTGGTGTCGTAGCCGCCGCACAGATCGGCCTCGACCCGGCCGCAGCCGATGCCGTAGTCCGCGATCTGCACCCAACTGGGCAACACGGCTTCCTCGAGCCGCTGGACGACCTCGACGCCGAAGCCGTCGTCACCGAGCGCGACGTTGCCCACTCCGGCGAGAAGCACGCGTGGCCGCATGTCTCAACGGTAGAACCGCAGGCAGCACGGCACAACGCGAGCCACTCACTCGGCCGCACTGTGCGGGCGCACGTGGTGGATCAGCTCGTGCATCGTCTCGTCGGCGAGCTTGTAGTACACCACCCGGCCGCGGCGTTCGGAGGTGACCAGCCCGTGCGCGCGGAGCAAGCGCAACGCCTGCGACACGGCCGTGTCGCTCATCCCGGCGGCCACGGCCAGGTCGGACACGCAGATCTCCCGCGCGTAGTGGATGCACACCAGCAGCGTGAGCCGCGACGGGTCCGCGATGACGGAGAAGCGGTCCGCCCACTGCTGGACCGTCTCCCGCTCACCCAGCCCCGCCAGCGCGGCGGTGACACGCTCGGGGTCGATCAGACGGCGTTGCGGCTCGGTCGGCACGTTCCCATGATCCCACCTCCGGGCGCCACCGCGTCGCCCCTGGCCTCACGACCGCGGCAAGCCGGCCACCAGGTCCGTCTCGGTGATACCCGGTCCCTGGCCGGCGCGGATGAACCACTCGGTGCCGAAGGCGTAGGCGAACGCGTCGTCGGGGAGGGCGAGGAAGAACGACTGCTCGGAGATCTGGCTCGCGTGCGCCCGCATGGCGCGGCGTTTGTACTCGAGGTAGGGGGTGACGTCGACGGCGACCGTGATGGCCGACTCCGGCTTGCCGAAATCCGGCTGGGTCGCCGGGTCGGGCAGCTCCAGCTCGGCGAGCCCGGGCACCTCGGCGAGCGCCTGCCTGCCGCGGGCCAGGTGGTCGCGGTTGATGGTGTTCTGGTAGACACGCGGCGTGCCGGCGAGCTCGGCGGCACGCAGGCCGACGCGGTGCACCTGGATGTGATCGGGGTGGCCGTAGCCGCCGATGTCGTCGTAGCAGGTGAGCACGTCCGCCGACTCCTCGCGCAGGATGGCGGCGAGCCGCTCGGCGGCCTGTTCGACCGGAGCCGTCCAGAACGTGCCCGGGAGGTCGTTGGCCGGTTCGCCCATCATCCCGGAGTCGGTGTAGCCGAGGAACTCCACGCGGGCGACGCCGAGGATCTCGGCGGCCGCGTGCGTCTCGGCGACCCGCCGTTGCCACAGCGGCTCGCCGGGGCGGAGCAGCCCTGACGGGATCTCGCCGCGCTCACCACGCGTGGCGACGACGAGGACCACCCGGTGGCCCTCCTCGGCGGCCTTGCGCATCACGCCACCGCAGCCGATGCACTCGTCGTCCGGGTGCGCGTGGAAGGTCACCAGGGTCGCCATGGCGCGAGCCTAACTGGAAGGGTGGCCGGCGTGTCTGCCGTTCGGGTTGCCGTGTCTGCCGTCTGGGGCGGCGTGTCTGCCGTTCCCGCGGCGCCTTCGCCGTCCGAGCAGCGGTGCCGGCGGTCAACTGCGACGGCACCGACCACCGCAGCGGCGCAACGCGCCAGTCACCGCAGTGGTGCCGGCCGGCCCCACCTGCCTGGCCGCGGTGGTTGCTCCGTCCTGGACGGACCACCCGCGCCGGCTCAGGACACCGGCTTGAGCGGGTCGTGACCGATGGACATCAGCCTGTGCCGCCAGTGCGCCTGGCCCGCCGTCGGTTCGAGGTCCTCCCGCCGCTGTGCCCGCACCCGGTCGACGACCTTGCGCATCACCCGCAGGTCGTCGGTGTCCAGGTCGGTCTTGCGCTTGCCGAGGATCTCCAGCACCCGCTGGCCGAGCCGGGGACCCGACTGGTCGGGCAGTTCCTCGTCGTCCGGCGCGGCCGCGTCCGTGCGCAGCCACTCGCTCAGTTCGCGCGAGGTCATGTTGACCACCTGGTGGAACTCGTCCCACAGTTCGTCGGTTTCCTGGTCCGCCACGGTGTTCACCTCCTCAGCCACCGGGCGTGGTCTCGCCGCCGAGCGCGGCGAGCACCTCGCCGGTGTAGTACGACGACATCACTTCCGAGGCGAGGAAGACATACGACGGTGCCAGCTCGTCGGGCTGTGCCGCCCGGCCGTACGGCGCCTGTCCGCCGAAGCCCTCGACGTGCTCCTCGGACATAGTCGCCGGGATCAACGGCGTCCACACTGGACCCGGCGCGACACAGTTCACGCGGATCTTGCGCGGGATGAGCGACTGGGCCATCGCATACGTCCACGCGTGCACGGCGCCCTTGGTGGCCGAGTAGTCGATGAGCTTCTTGTTGCCGCGCAAGCCGTTGACCGATCCGGTGTTGATGATCGAGCTGCCCTCGCCCATGTGCTTCAGCGCGGCCGCGGTGACCCGGAAGTAGCTGTGGATGTTGACGTCGAAGGTGCGCATCCACTGCTCCTCGGTGAGCTCGTCGAACGAGTCGAGCTGGAGCTGGGTGGCGATGTTGTTCACCAGCAGGTCCAGTCCGCCGAGCTCGCGCACGGTCTCCTCCACGATGTGCACGCACTGCGCCCGGTCGGCCAGATCGCCCGGCAGGAGCACACAGCGACGGCCCTGGTCGCGGACCAGCTTCGCCGTGTGCTCGGCGTCGGCGTGCTCGTCGAGGTAGGCGACGGCGACATCGGCGCCCTCCTTGGCGAAGGCCACCGCCACGGCCCGGCCGATCCCCGAGTCGCCACCGGTGACGAGCGCGCGCCGGTCTCGCAGCAGATCGCGGCCGACGTAGCCGGACATCTCGTCCCGCGGCTCGGGCGTCATGCGCCCGGTTTCGCCGGGCGGTTGCTGGCTCTGTCGTGGTTGGTTCACAGGGACCTCTCCTCAGACCAGGAACTTGTCGGCGGTCACGGGCAGCTCGCGTACGCGGACCCCGGTCGCGTGCCACGCGGCGTTGGCGATCGCGGCGGCCGTGCCGACGATGCCGATCTCTCCGATTCCCTTGGTGCCCATGGGATTGACGTACGGATCGTGCTCGTCGAGCCAGTGCGCCTCGATCGACTTGACGTCGGCGCACGAGGCGATGTGGTACTCGGCGAGGTCGTGGTTCACCACGAACCCGAACCGGTGGTCGGTGACGCTCTCCTCGTGCAGCGCCATCGACAGGCCCATGGTCATGCCACCGATGAACTGCGACCGCGCCAGCCGGGGGTTGGCGATCCGGCCGGTGGCGAAAACTCCGAGCAGCCGCGGCACCCTGACCTCGCCGGTGGCGGCGTTGACGTGCACCTCGGCGAACTGCGCGCCGAAGCCGTGCATCGCGAACCGCTTGGCGGCCGGGTTGTCGCCCGCCGACTCGGTGAGCTCGTCGCCCGTGCCCGGGTCGGTGCCGAACTTGTCGCGGAACGCGCGCGCGGCGGCCACGATCGCGGCTCCCCAGTTGGCCGTGCCCGACGAGCCGCCCGCCACCGATGCCGTCGGCAGCCGCGAGTCGCCGATCTGCAACTCGACCTCATCCATGTCGACGCCGAGGGCGTCCGCCGCGATCTGGGTGAGCACGGTCCAGGCGCCGGTACCGATGTCGGCGGCGCCGATGCCGACCTCGTAGTGACCGGACCGGGTCCGCCGCACCCTCGCCGC
The DNA here is from genome assembly GCF_042685745.1 of Prauserella oleivorans. Lineage (NCBI taxonomy): Bacteria > Bacillati > Actinomycetota > Actinomycetes > Pseudonocardiales > Pseudonocardiaceae > Prauserella > Prauserella oleivorans. The sequence continues at coordinate 2,818,936 of NZ_JBHUNT010000001.1, forward strand.
CGACCCCGCGGAGTAGCGAGCGGGGTAGATGGAGCTGGCCACGCCGGTGCCGATCCACCAGCCGTTCCGCAGGGTCGCCCGGGGCTGCGCGGGCCGCCGGTCCCAGTCGAACCGGCGGGCACCCTCGCGCAGGCAGTCGACGAGGTGCCGGCTGGAGAAGGGCAACCCGGACTCGGGGTCGGTGCCCGGCTCGTTGCGGACGCGCAGCTCCACCGGATCGATCCCGGCCTGGTGGGCCAGCTCGTCGAGGGCCACCTCGGGGGCGAACATGCCGGGGCATTCGCCGGGCGCCCGCATCCACGACGGCACGGACACGTCGAGGGCGGCGAGCCGGTGGGTCGTGGACCGGTTCGGCGCCGCGTACATGTGCCGCGTCGGCTCGCCGGTCTGCTCGGCGAACTCCTTGATCCGGGATGTCTGCTCGACGACGTCGTTGCCGATGGCGGTGAGCCTGCCGGCCGAGTCGGCCGCGAGCCGGATGCGCTGGATGGTCGGTGTGCGGTAGCCGACGAAGGCGAACATCTGCTGTCTGGTCAGCGCGTACTTCACGGGCCTGCCCGCGGTGCGCTTGGCGGCCAGCGCGGCCAGCACCGTGTTGGCGTGTGGAGTCCCCTTCGAGCCGAAACCGCCGCCGACGTAGGGCGAGATCACCCGGACGCGCTCGGGGTCGAGCCCGAACAACGCCGCGACGGACTTGCGCAGCGAGTGCACGCCCTGGGTGGAGTCGTAGAGAGTGAGCCCGTCGGCGTCCCACACGGCGATCGTGGTGTGGGGCTCCATCGGGTTGTTGTGGTACATCGCCGTCGTGTACGTCTGGTCCACGCGGTGCGCGGCCTCGGCAAATGCGCCCTCGAGGTCGCCCTGGGCGGTGTCGGTGGGGTAGTTCGGGTTGACGACATCGGGTGCGTAGAGGTCGTCGCGGTCGGCGCGCAGTTCCGTGTCGTGGGGCTGCCGGTCGTACTCGACCTCCACCAGTCCGGCGGCGTGCCGGGCCACCTCGGGTGTCTCGGCGATCACGGCGCCGATGAGCTGCCCGCGAAACGCCACGTCGGTGGATTGCAGCACCTCGAGTTCGGGATTCTGGCCGGTCTCCAACCTCGGCGCGGTGAAGGGGGTCAGCACGGCGATCACGCCGTCGGTCGCCTCGGCGCGCTCGGTGCGCATGGCGACGACCCGGCCGCGGGCGATCGTGGTCTGGATCGGGTGCAGGTACGCCGGCCGGTCGACGCGGTGCTCGTAGGTGTAGGGCGCGCGACCGGTCACCTTGGCGACACCGTCGACCCGTTGCCGGTCGGTGCCGACCACCCTCGGTTGCAGGAGGTCCGTCACGCCGCCTCCTCCGATCCCGTCAGCTCGCCGAGCACGGCGGCGAGCATGTTGCGTGCCATGGGGATCTTGAAACCGTTGCCCGGCAACGGGCTCGCGTCGGCCAGCTCGGCGTCCGCGGCGGCCCGGAACGCTTCGTCGGTCGCCGGGCGGCCGCGCAGCGCCGCCTCGGCCCTCCGTGCCCGCCACGGTGCGTGGGCCAGTCCGCCGAAGGCGAGCCGGACGTCGCGCACGACGACACCGTCGAGGTCGACGGCCGCGGCGAGCGACACGAGCGCGAACGCGTACGACGCCCGGTCCCGCGCCTTGCGGTAGCGGGACCGCGCGGCGAACGGCAGCGGGGGCAGCTCGACCGCCGTGACGAGGTCGCCGTGCTCGAGCACGGTGTCCAGGTCGGGCCGGTCGCCCGGTAGCCGGTGGAACTCGGTGGCGGGGATCGTGCGTGGCCCGGCAGGCCCCTGGACGTGCACCACCGCGTCGAGGGCCGCGAGCGCCACGGCCAGGTCCGACGGGTGCACGGCGACGCAGTGCGGGGATGCGCCCAGTACGGCGTGGTAGCGCGTGTAGCCCTCGAGCGCCGAGCAGCCCTGACCGGGCTCGCGCTTGTTGCACGGTGTCGTGACGTCCTGGAAGTACACACAGCGCGTGCGCTGCAGGAGGTTTCCGCCCGTCGTGGCGAGGTTGCGCAGCTGGCCGGACGCACCGGCGAGCAGGGCCTGTGCCAGCACGGGGTAGCGCGAACGGACCAGTGGGTGCGCGGCGAAGTCGGCGTTGCGGACATTCGCCCCCACGCGCAGCCCGCCGTCGTCGAGCTCCTCGATCCGGTCGAGCGGCAGGCGCGTGATGTCGACGAGCAGGTCGGGCTCGGCCACGCCGAGCTTCATGTGGTCGACGAGGTTCGTGCCGCCGCCGAGGAACGCCGCACGCGGGTTGCCTGCCACGGTGGCCACGGCCTCGGCCGGGTCGTCGGCGCGCCGGTAGTCGAACGGGATCATGCCGATCCCTCCTCGGCCACCTCGGCGATCGCGGCGACGATGTTCGAGTAGGCGCCGCAGCGGCACAGGTTGCCGCTCATCCGTTCCCGGATCTCCTCGGCGGTCAGGGTGGGCGTCGCGGACACGTCGGCGGTCACCGCGCTCGGCCATCCCTGCTCGGCCTCGGCGAGCACGCCCGCGGCCGAGCAGATCTGGCCCGGGGTGCAGTAGCCACACTGGAAGCCGTCGTGGTCGAGGAACGCCTGATGCAGCCGGTGTGGCCGGCCGTCGGAGGCGAGACCGGCACTCGTGGTGATCTCCGCGCCGTCGTGCGCCACGGCGAAGGCCAGGCACGTCGTGGCGCGCCTGCCGTCGAGCAGCACCGTGCACGCGCCGCACTGGCCGTGGTCGCAGCCCTTCTTCGGCGAGGTCACGTCGATCCGGTCGCGGAGTGCGTCGAGCAGCGTGACCCGGGTGTCCACGGTGAGGTCGTGGCGGACGCCGTCCACGGTCAGCGTGATGTCCGATTCCATAGTCCCCTCGCGACGGGCCGGTGGTTGGGACCGTCGCGTACCCCCGGTGCCCTGAGGCCAAACGGCTACTCGGTCAGGCGGGAACGCAGATACGCCAGGGTGCGCGCGAGAAGCCGCGAGACGTGCATCTGGGAGACACCCACGCGTTCGGCGATCTGGGTCTGCGTCATGTTGCCGTAGAACCGCAGGATGAGTACGCGCCGTTCCCGTTCGGGGAGTTCGGCGAGCAAGGGCTGCAGCGATTCGTGGTACTCGACGTGCTCGAGGTCGGCGTCGTCCTCGCCGACCGTCTCCGCGAGCGGAAGGGTGCCGTCGTCGCTGTGCGCGGCGTCCATCGACACCGACTGGTACGCGTTGCCCGCGACGAGACCCTCCTGCACCTGCTCGAGGCCGAGCCCCAGCTCGGCCGCGAGCTCCGAGGGCGTCGGAGCCCGGCCGAGCCGCTGGGCGAGCCTGCCGCTGGTCTGGCTGAGTGCCAGGTGCAGTTCCTTGAGCCTGCGCGGGACGCGCACGGCCCAGCTCGCGTCGCGGAAGTGCCTGCGGACCTCGCCCATGATCGTTGGCACGGCGAAGGCGACGAACTCGGTGCCGCGGGCGGGATCGAACCGGTCGATCGCGTTGAGCAGACCGAGCCGGGCGACCTGGAGCAGGTCGTCACGGGTCTCCCCGCGCCCGGAGAACCGGCGGGCGATGTGCTCGGCCAGCGGCAGGCAGCGCGTGATGATCTCTTCCCGCAGGCCCGCGTAGCGGGGGTCGTCGCGGTCGAGCGTGGCGAGCTCCTCGAACAGGGGCGCGACGTCCTCGTAGCCGCGCCCCTCTTCCTGGGAGTCCGGCTGGAGTCGCTCGTCGGGAGTCACGGCCCCGGCTACCCCGGGCCGCGACCGGTCACACCCCGGTCGAGGTCGGCCACCGCGCCGGCGACGGCGGCGGTGACGTCGGGGTGGCCCAGCGGCAAGGGAGGCGGGATGCGGTCGCGTTCGCTCGCGGCCCTGCGCGCGACGACCGTCGCGGTGACCCCGGCCTCGGCGAGGTCCCGCAGCCGCCGGTCGACGTGCTCACCGGGCTCGGGGTCCACCACGAGCACCGACCGCACCACGTCCGGGTGCCGCGTGGCCATGTCGAGGCCTTCGAAGGCCAGCGGACCGCTCACGACGATGTCCAGTGGAGTACCGAGCCCCGAGGGGTCGGAGAGAAGCTCTTCCGCCTCGGTCAGCGCGCCCTCCACCGGCAGCCGGACCCAGCAGACTCGCCTGCGGGCCACGAGGTCGGCCCAGGTAGGCGGAAGCTCGCCGTGTTTCGCCTCGCCCGCGGGATCCAGCACCACCACCGTGGGCCCGTCGGCGGGTCCCGCCCACACGAGCGACGGTCCTTCGCGACGCGGTTCGGCGGCGTCGGGCGATTCCGGAACGCGTGCTGTTCCGGGCATGGCGTTCTCCTTTCGATTAATCGCGACGTGACGCGTAATCGTGAAACGGAACCCGGATACCCGTTGGCCAACTCGGCGAACCCGGTCCACAGTGGACTGAAGGGGGGTTGGGGTATTGCAGTTCGTTATCTGCGAGCGTACCGTTTTCCGTGACAGCACCCGCGGTTGCTGTGGTGGTAGCTGTTGTCTGTTTCGGCCAGCCAGTCGGGGGACCCGTAGACGAGCGGGGGGAGGCGGCATCGATATGGAGACCCTCAACCATGCGGGAATGGAAGTCAGGGTCGATCGGCATCCGGCGGGTCTCGTGGTGACGCAGGTGCTGGGCGAGGTCGATCTCGCGGCGGTGTCGGCGTTGCGCGTGTGTTTCGGCGAGCAGCTGCGCACGGCGCGCTCACTCGTCCTCGACTTCACCGAAGCGAGCTATATCAGTGCCGCGGGCCTGTCGCTGCTGCTGCAGACCTCCGCGGAAGCCCACCTCAGAAACGTTCCCTGGGCGCTCGCGGCGGCGCGGTCCGTGCTCCGGCCGATCGAGGTGACGGGCTTGGACGGCTGCCTTCCCGTCTACGAGGATGTCCCACACGCCATCGACGCGGTGCTGGGGCAGTGCACGGAGCGCTCATCTTTTGTCCACATCGGACAAGCAGGCTAGCGCGCCCGCCGGGATCGGTAGGCACGCATCTTGTGTCTGGCTCCGCAGATGTCCATGCTGCACCATGTGCTGTTACGCGCGGGTGAACGGTCGTAGAACACGAAACGGCATTGGGAACTGCGGCAGACTTTGACCCGTTCGGGTTCACCCTTGATTTCCGCGAAAAACAAGATCTGCAGTACCGAGATCACGAAGCCGTCGGCCGTGGTGTGATCTTTTTCCGCGAACTCCGGGCTTCCCGTTTCCGACCAGCGGATGCCGGCCCCCGTTCGCGCTGCGACGGCTGTCAGCTCGGCGGAGGTCGCGGCGAGGTCCGCCCGGGCGAGGTGGTCGCGCACCAGTTCCCGGAAGCCCCGCAGGTGGCCGTGTAGTTCGGGGGGGTGTCCCTATGTGGTTGTCAAGCCGCAGCGGGTGTGGTCTTGGGTTGCGGGGTTCGGTAGTGGGTGCGGTTGCGGAGCATGGCGAAGAGCACGTCGCAGCGGCGGCGGGCCAGGCAGATGAGGGCGGCGTTGTGTTTCTTGCCCTCGGCTCTCTTGCGGTCGTAGTAGGCCCTGCTGGTGGGGTCGTGCAGGGCGGCGAAGGCGGCCAGGAAGAACGCCCGTTTGAGCTTGCGGTTGCCGGTGCGGGCGGGGTGTTCGCCCTTGATCGAGCTGCCGGAGGTGCGGGTGACGGGGGCGATCCCGGCGTAGGCGGCGAGGTGGCCGGAGCTCTTGAAGGCGGAGGCGTCGCCGATCTCGAGCAGGATGCGGGCGGCGGTCCTGACCCCGATGCCGGGCATGGAGGTCAGGACCCCGGCAAGAGGGTGCGCATCGAGGATCTCCTCCACCTCGTTGGCGACTGTTTTGCGTTGGTGCAGCACGGTTTTCAGGCTGTCGGCGAGCCGTGGGAGCACGGTGTCGGCGGCCGCCGTGCCGGGGACGGTCACGGTCTGCTCGTCCAGCGCGGCGAGGATGCTCTCGACCAGCTTGGCGCCCATGCGGGGCGCGTGCGCCGTGGCGATGGCGCTCAGTTTGCGGCGTCCGGCTGTACGGATCCCGGCGGGGCCGCCGCAGCGGGAGAGGATCTCCAGCACGGCCGCGTGTGTGATGCGGGGTCCCAGGACGCGTTCCAGGGCGGGGTGGATGCCGGTGAGCAAGCCGCGGATGCGGTTGCCGAGGCGGGTGCCCTCACCGGCCAGGTCATCGTCGAACCCGACCAGCACCCCCAGCTCGGCAAGGGCGTCGTCACCGACATCGACCTGGCGCAGCGTGTGCGGCAGGCTGCGGGCGGCATCGGCGATGATGAACGCGTCCCGGGCGTCGGTCTTGGCGGTGCCGGGGTACAGGTCGGCGATGCGGCGCATTGCCAGGCCGGGCAGGTAGGCCACCTGGTGCCCGCAGGCGCGGGCAACCGCGACCGGCAGCGCGCCGATCGTGGCCGGTTGATCGACCACGACCAGCAGCGGCCCGTGGGCGGCGAGCGTGTCGAACAACGTTCGCAGCTTGGGTTCGCTGTTGGGCAGTGGCCCGTCATGCAGCCGCTTCCCTGCCGGGTCCAGGCCGACGGCGTGGTGGTTGCCTTTGCCGACGTCCAACCCCAGGAACACGCCATAACCGCTGGTCATCCACCACGTCCTTCGTCCGTCGCGGGTGGTCGCCGGTCGAGCATCGATGGCCGGCACCCACGTTACGACGAGACCTACCCGAAGGCGGCCGTGTCCCTATTCAGCGGTCCCTCGATGCCCCCAGGCCCGGCGACACCACCCCCCGGATCATGGACTCGACTGGGGGCATCAGTCATACCGAACCTGGCGACCACAGCTCCTTGATCAGGAACCACGAAAAAGGTAACGGGGGGCTGTGGCCTCGACGCCCTGCTCGCGCAGCCACTGCGCCGTCCCCTCGGGATCGGCGAAGCGATCAGCCGGTAACGGATCGGAGGGTGGATGGACACCTGGCAGCTGCGGGAGCGGTTCGAGACGCCCGGTGGCGCCGTCTGCTGGGACCGGTTCGGGCAGGGGCCTCCGGTGGTGTTGCTGCACGGGACGCCGTTCTCGTCGTTGGTGTGGCGTGAGGTCGCCGGCGCGCTGGCCGACCGCCACGAGGTGTTCGTGTGGGACCTGCTGGGCTACGGCGGCTCGGCCAAGCACGACGGCCAGGACGTCTCACTGGGCGCGCAGGCGGAGATCTTCGCCGCGCTCCTGCGGTTCTGGGAGCTCGACGCGCCCGCGGTCGTCGCCCACGACTTCGGTGGCGCCGTCTCGTTGCGCGCACACCTGCTGCACGGCGCGTGCTACGGCAGGCTCGCGCTGGCCGACGCGGTCGCACTGGCGCCGTGGGGGTCGCCGTTCTTCCGGCTGGTCCGCGAGCACACCGGCGTGTTCGGCGAGCTACCGCCGCGGCTGCACGCGGCGCTGGTGCGCGAGTACATCGGTACCGCGAGTGTGCGGGGCCTGCGCCCCGGCGTGCTGGATGCGCTCGTGCGGCCGTGGCTGGGAGAGGCGGGGCAATGCGCGTTCTACCGGCAGATCGCGCAGGCCGACCAGCGATACACCGACGAGATCGAGCTCCGCTACGGCGAGCTGGACCTGCCGGTCCGGGTGCACTGGGGAGCCGCCGACACCTGGCTGCCGATCGACCGTGGTCGCGAGCTGGCCGCTCGCATCCCGGGCGCGACCCTGCGCGTCATCCCGGATGCCGGACACCCGGTGCAGGAGGACGCGCCCGCCACACTCACCGCGAGCCTGCTGGAGTTCCTGTCAACGTGACGGCGGCGCCCGGGCGTCACGGCAGGGGCAGGTGGGCGCCCAGCACACGGCGCAGCTTCGACGGCCAGCGCGACGGCTGCACGCCTGCCGCGCGCAGTGCCTCGGAGACCGTGTCGAGCAACGACTCGTCGGTGGCCGGTGCGAGCTCGACCTCCAGCTCGCGCCACGCGTCCCGGCTCACGTGCCTGCCTGCCGTCTCGGCCGTGACGTGGTCGTCGACCAGCGTCGCGAGCGGGGTGTCCGCGGCGTCGAGCAGCTCGTAGGAGTACCGCGTCGTGGTGATCCGCGCGACCGGCAGCAGCGGGTCGTCACCCAGCCGGTCGCGGACACGGTCGAGGAGCGACTCCGGGGCCGGCTCGCCCGCGTCGCCCAGCGGTGCGGCGAGCTCCTCCCGGTGCCCGGTCGCCACCGGCAGCTTCAGATGCCAACCGGCGTCGCCGCCGCCGGTCCGGCGACGGAGCGTGATTCCGGAGCCGAGCAGCCGGTAGTCGTGCGTGTCGTAGTAGGTGGCCTCGAGGACCGCCTTCACCGGACCTTCCTGCCTGGTCACCGGCCCCACCCCGTCCAGCCGGGGGACCAGCGCGTCCAGCTCCAGCTCGAACTTCGCTTCCCGCTCGATCATGCTCGTCTCCCGCCTGTGCTCGGCCACATCCTGACAGTAGTGTCGTCCGCCATGAACTCGGCGATGAACACAGCCGTGCCCGACGCGATCACCCGGGCGCTGCCCCTGCTGACGGAGCCACCTCGATCGCCGGATGTGCGCCACGGGTACCTCGACCTCCTCGGCCCGGAAACGCCGGCGCCGCCCGGCCTCGTGCAGGCGCTGTGGCAGTCGACAGTGGGCACGGCGATCTACGACCCGGCGCAGGCGCTGCTGCGGCGGGTGTTCACCGCGCTGCGCCCGCCGGCCGAACAGCTGCGGCTGCCCCGGGCGGGGACGGCGCTCGATGTCGGGTCCGGTCCCGGCGCGGTCACCGCGGCCCTGGGCCGGCAGGCGGGGCCGGACGGGCTCGCCCTCGGCGTGGACGTCTCGGAGTCGATGCTGCGCCGCGCCGTCCGGGACCACGCGGCACCCAACGTCGGCTTCCTGCGCGCCGACGCCCGGCGGCTGCCGTTCCGCGACGCCACGGTCGACGTGGTCACCTGCCTCGCGGTGCTGCAACTGGTGCCCGAGCCGTCGGTCGTGCTCGGCGAACTCGCGCGGGTGCTCGTCCCCGGCGGCAGGCTGGGCATCCTGGTGCCGAGCGTGGACGGCATCGGCGGCAAGCTCGCCCGCTTCATCCCGGGCTTTGCGGGGGTGGACCTGCTCGACGCGCGCGACGTCACGGCGACCCTGCGCGAACACGGGGTCGTCACGCTGGACGTCCGTACCGCCGGGCCGACGTTCCGGATGGTCGCCGAAAAGCGGTAGGCGGCGGGCTGCCGCGGGGCCGTGTCTGCCGCCTCCGTCACGGGGGCCGGCCGCGATTCCGACAACTAGCCGTGTCTTGACAACACTTCTTGTCGGTGAGACCGTGGAGCCATGCACGACGTTGCGGTAATCGACGATCCCCAGGCCGCCGAGGTCTCGCTCGACCCGGTGCGGGCGCGACTGCTCGCCGAGCTGACCGAACCAGGGTCGGCCAGCACGCTGGCCCAGCGGCTCGGGCTGCCGAGGCAGAAGGTCAACTACCACCTGCGTGCGCTCGAACGGCACGGTCTCGTCGAGCTCGTGGAGGAGCGCCGCAAGGGCAACGTCACCGAGCGGATGTTGCGGGCGACCGCCTCGGCGTACGTCATCTCGCCGAATGTCCTGGGCGAGGTCCAGCCCGATCCCGACGACGCGCCCGACCGGCTCTCCGCCCGCTGGCTGCTGGCGCTGGCCTCGCGCATGGTGCGGGAGATCGGCGAGATGATCACCGGCGCCCGGCAGGCGGGCAAGCGGATCGCCACGTTCGCCATCGACGGCAAGGTCCGGTTCGCCTCCGCCGCCGACCGGGCGGCGTTCGCCGACGACCTCGCGCGCGCCGTGACCACGCTCGTCGCGAAGTACCACGACGAGTCCGCGCCCGGCGGCCGGGAGCACCGCATCGTCGTGGCCGTCCATCCCTATGCCGACCCGAGGAAGGACACCCCATGAAGATCAACCTCACCAGCGTGCTGGTGGACGATCAGGACAAGGCGCTGCGCTTCTACACCGAGATCCTGGGCTTCCTGCCGAAGCAGAACTTCCCGATCGGGGGCGCGCGGTGGCTGACGGTGGTCTCGCCCGAGGGGCACGACGACGTCGAGCTGCTGCTCGAGCCGGACGGCAACCCGGCCGTCTCGATCAACGGCCGGCCCGCCGCCCAGGTCTACAAGCAGGCCCTCTACGACGCGGGAGTCCCGGCGATGGCGTTCGGCGTGGACGACGTGCGCAAGGAGTACGACCGCCTCTCCGCGCTCGGCGTGCGTTTCCTCGGTGAGCCGGTCGAGGCCGACGGGGTGACCACGGCGGTTTTCGACGACACCTGCGGCAACCTGCTGATGATCGCCACCGCCTGACCCGCGCATCGACACGCGGCGCCGCCGACCCACCCCTCGGCGTCGCGGCGCGGTTTTGCGTCCCGGGGAACCACGGTCGCGTTGCGGTCGTCGGTGAAGTGACACCATCGAGTGACTGGGGGTGGGTGCGGGATGCCGGACGGTATCGACGCCAGCGAGCGCATGGTCGATGAATGGACCCGGCGTATCCAGCAACAGGCCCAGCGCTATCAGGCCATGGCCTCCCGCGTGCAGGAAATCTCGGTCACCGAGCGGTCCCCGGACAACGCGGTCGAGGTGACGATCGACTCCAAGGGCCTGCTGACCAACCTCTCCATCGCGGAGTCGGCGCAGGGCAAGCGAATGGCCGAGCTGTCCGCGCTCATCATGCGCACGGTGCGCGCGGCCCAGTCGCGCATGCCGGAACTGCTGCAACAGGCGATGGCCGAGACCATCGGCACCGACGATGCCGCGGCCGTGAAGGTGTTCGAGGACGCCAGGAAGACCTTCCCGGAGCCGCCCGAGGACGAGCCCGCGCCGCCCGCCCCGGACACCGAACTGCGATTCGGGCCGGAGGACGAGGAACCGCCGCCCCCGCGGTCCGGACCCCCCTCGCCGCCACCGCAGCCGAGGCCGCGCAGGCGGCCCGAGCGGGACGACGACGATGACGACTTCGGCGGACGCTCCATCCTTTCGTAGCGCAGCGTTTCCGGGACAGGGGGACTCATGACCCAGGGCGGTTTCGAGGTCGGCGCGGATCTCGACGCGCACGCGGGGCAACTCGACGGGTGCACCGACCAGTTGCGGCAGGCCGTGGATGCGGCCCGGCAGGTCAGCATGCCCACCGATGCCTACGGCATCCTGTGCCAGCCGTTCCGGATGTTGCTCGACCCGGTGGAGCAGTTCGGCATCGATGCGTTGTCGGAGGCCGTCACCGCGATGCAGGCGACCGCGGACAAGGTGCGGAAGGCCGCCGACAGCTACCGCACCACCGAAGAGGGCTACACCGATGCGCTCAAGGCGGGTGAGTGATGCCCGAGGGCAACCCGCTCGTCGCCGACGCGCCGCAGGACGGTGACGGCCCCGGTCCGCTGACGGCGGGCAACGGCGACTACGGATGGGCAGGCGGCATCGGGATCGCCGAATCGGCCATGGACGCCTTCAACGGCATCCAGGACGGCAACTGGGTCGAAGGCGGCCTGGGCATGCTCGGTCTCGCCGCCGAGGGCGCCGCCGCCGCGATCGACCCGTTCGGTTGGCTGATGTCGTCGGTGGCCTCGTTCCTGATGGAGCACGTGCAGCCGCTCAAGGACATGCTCGACTCCGTGTGCGGTGACCCGCCGGTCATCCAGTCGTATTCGGAGACGTGGGGCAACGTCGCGAAGCACCTCGAGGAAGCGCAGGTGACCTTCGCCAACGCGGTCAAGAACGGTACCGCGGGCTGGACCGGTGAGGCCGCCGACGCCTACCGGAAGTCCTGCGGCGAGCAGGAGGAGACCATCGCGGGGGCGGCGACGGTCGCCGGGGCGATCAGCACGGTCGTGATGATCATGGGCGAGGTCGTGGCGTTCGTGCGGGAGACCGTGCGCGACCTGATCGCCGACCTCGTCGGCAAACTGATCTCGTGGGTGCTCGAGACCGTCTGCACGCTCGGGTTCGGCACCCCGGTGGTGGTGGCGCAGGCCGTCACCGCCATCTCGAAGTGGGCGACCAAGATCGCCGATCTGCTCAAGAAGCTGATCGAGACGATCCGCAAGGTCTCGCCGCTGCTGGGCAAGCTGGCCGACGTCTTCGCCGACATCATCAAGGTCTGCGGCAAGATCGCGGGCAAGGTCACCGGCCTCGACGTGATCGACACCAAGAACATCATCCCCGGCGGCTTCCTGCGTCGTGGTGACGGGCCCGATATCGGCGGCGGTTCCGGTGGGTCCGGTGGCGGCTCCGGCGGTGGCGGGGGTTCCGGCTCCGGTGGGGATTCCCCTTCGGGTTCCGGATCCGATGGTCAGTCCGGTTCGGACAGTGGTGACGCCGGCAGTGGTGAGGACGCCGGTTCCGGTTCGGACTTGTCCGGTTCGGACGGTGGGGCGCCGGCGAGCAGCGCGGATCCGAGCTCGAGTGGCTCACCGGGTCCCGCGGGGGAGGGTCCCCAGCCGAGGACCGGCAGCGACTCCGGAGACCGTCGCGGGAGTTCCGCCGACGGGTCGGACACCGGCTCCGCGAACGGTGCTGACGGAGGCGGCAGCGCAACGCACCAGGACGGGCGGACTTCCGACGGCGGCGGCTCGGGCGACGGACCGCGGCAGTCCACCCAGGACGGTGGACGGACGGCGCAGAGCGATGGCACCCCGAACCAGGCGAGCCAGGGCAGCGGCCCCGACCGTCCGGGCCAGGGCGGCCCGTCCCCGAATGGGGCGCACACGGCCAATGGTGGCGGCTCCGGCGGCACCCAGGGCGGTGAACCGGGTCGCGCGACCCCGGGCCAGGACGCGCCGAGCCGGGCGGCCCAGAACAATGGTTGGAGCCCGGCAGGCCAGGGCGACGCGCCGAGCCAGGCGGCCCGGAACGACGGCCCGAGCCAGGCCGGCCAGGGCGACGCACCGAGGCAGGCCACCCAGAGCGACGGGGCCGGGCAGGCCGGCCAGGGCGGGGCGCCGAACCAGGGAACGGGCAGCGGCGGACCCGGCCAGGCAGCACAGGGCGGGGCGGCGACCCACACCACACAGGACGGCGCGCCGGGCCACGACTCGCAGGGCGGCGGCACACAGGGTTCCGCATCCCCCAGCGGTACGTCGACCACGCAATCCCCGTCGTCCGGTGGGCCGCACAACCAGGACGCGCCTCACCGGCCCGGGTCGCAGCAGCCGGACCCGGTACGAAGCGACCCGCCTTCCGACACGGCCACCAGCGCCGCGACGCCGTCGTCCACCGCACCCCGCGCCGACGCCGGCTCGGCTCATGTGCCGTCGCAACGTGGCGTGGACGGCGGCCCGCAGAACCACGGTCAGCCACCGACCGCCACCGGTCCCGCCCAGAGCGGTCCGTCCACGGCCTCGCCGGGCAGCCGCGCGGGATCCGCAGGCGGCCGGACCGGCACACCGGAGTCCCCGGGCAGCAGGCCCACCGGCCCCGGCACGAGGCCCGGCCCGGACGCCGGGCCCCCGAACCGTCCGGGCACAGGCCGCCCCGGAAACACCGATCGTCCCGGTCCTGGTCACCACGGACCGGCGGACGGCCGCGGCCCGGGCAGCCAGGATCGCTCCGGCTCTGGCAGCCAGGGCCCGACGGATCGTCGCGGTCAGCCGCCGGCGGACCGCCTCGGCCCGGGCAGCCAGGGCCCCACGGGCCGACCGGGCCCCGCTCACCACATCGGACCCGGTGCCCAGGGCGCCCCTGGCCCGCACCCGGGACCCGGCCACCGGCCCGGCCCCGGCAACGGCAGCGGCCCCGGCAACGGCCCGGCCCCCCATGCCGCACCCCGTCACCAGACCGGCCCCGGCCACGGCGGCCGGCCGCCGTGGCCGCACGGTCCGTCGCGTTCCGGCCCGCAAGGCCCCGGGCCGCAGGGCCCCGGCCGGCCCGCACCCGGTGGCCCGGCCAGCCCCGGCCCGGCACGCCCCGGGCCCTCCGGCCCCGGCGGTCACCCCGGCACCGGCAGGCCGGGCTCCATCGGGCCCGCCGGTACGATGCCGCCCGCCGTACCGCGAGGCTTCGCGCCCGACGGCGCGTCTCCGCAGCCGTCGCCTCCTGCCACCGGCCGTCCACACGGGTTAGAGGGACCACAGCAGGCTGGTCGGCAGCCGTCCGGTGACGTCACACCGGACCGCGCCGAGTCCGCCGACCATGGTCCACAGGAGACACCGCGGCCGACAACGGACGAGGTGAACCAGCGACATGCCGAGCGCACGCCGTCGGGTACGTCGTTCCACCGCGGCGATCCTGACCTCGGCGACCTGCCGCACCGCGTCCGGCCCGACCCGGACGGCCGCTACACGGTCGACGTGCACGTCACCCCGGACGGGCACGCGCGGATCGGCGGCCACCGCTACACGCCGGAGGAGTTCGCCGACATCCTCCGCCGCAACGGCGACTACGACGGCAGGCCCATCCGGCTCATCGGCTGCGACGCCGGCTCCAACGACTTCGCGCGGCGCCTCGCACGCGAGCTCGACACCGAGGTCCTCGCCCCGAACAAGCCCGCCTGGACCGACTCGAACGGCCGGGTGTTCTCGTCGGACTACGAGATCGGTCCCGACGGCAAGGTTCGCCCGAAGATCCCGCCGAACGGCGAGTGGGACGTCCACCGCCCCGACGGTTCCACCGCGGGTGCCGGCGACCACGGTTTCACTCCCGGTACCGCCGGGTCCGACAAGGACGACCTCGACGCCGACGACGCCCGCGCCCGCGGCGACGACAACGGCGCGGACGATACCGACGACACCGACACCGACACCGACGCCGAGGACAGCGGCAACCCGGCGAGTGGTCGCACCACGTCCTTCGACACCGACGACTGGGACGAGTTCGAACTCGACGAGGCCGATCCGCGATTCGACGAACGGTTCGTCGACTTCGACCGGCCCGGACTCGGCCGTTCCGATGCGGAGAACCCGTACCACCGTCCGAACGAGACGAACGGCCCGCCGGGCAAGTCGCCGGAGGAGACCGTCATGGTGGAGGACGCGGGCCGCGACCACACCCCCGCCGGTCAGCATGCGACCCCGGAGACCATCCGCCGCGTCCCCGAGTATCTCGAACGCTTCCTCGAAGGGCATCCGCCCAAACTGCGGCCGCACACCGAGTACCCGGTCGTGCACACCAAGGACGGCCACGAAGTGTCGCGGACGCGTTTCTACACCGACGAGAACGGCGACATCAGGTGGGTCGAGCTGACACCCGGCACCGGGCCGATGCCGGATGGCAGTGGCAAGAAGGCCCCGCCCAACCCGGACTTCGACTACCCGTTGTTGCCGGAGACGAAGTACCGCGTCGACAACTTCAACGACCCGGACAAGAAGTGGGACTTCGAAACCGACGAGCGCGGTCTGACCAAGTACATGACCGGCGAGCCCGAGTACCGGGCGTCGAACCCGATGTATCGCGACGAGGGCGGTGACTACACCGCCCAGGGGCGGGCCGGAGAGGAAGGCAGGCAGGCCTACCGGAACGACCCGGACCACAGCGACGTCCACTGGGCGGGCGGCCACTTCGGGGCAAACGAGGCCGGTGGCCCGCCCGGCTACGGCAACATGCACCCGCAGATGCGGGCGTCCAACAGCGGTAACAACAAGGACGGCTGGGTCGCGTCGGAAACATGGCGGACGCTGGAACGCCAGCTCAAGAAGGTCGACGCGATGGCGGGCCACGACGTCGAGCTGCTGCAGACCGCGTCCCCACGCCGGGGTGACGGACTTGCCGAGGAGGTCACGATTCGCTGGCGTATCACGGAGCCGGGCCCGGACGGGGAGTCCGTGACCCGGGTGTTCGAGCGGGTGTTCCCGGTCGTGCCCGAGAAGGTGTACGACGATCCGTCCACAGTGGTGCGTTATGCCTGACCACGACGCGAGCAGCCTGATCCAGCGGGTGTGCGACGCACTCGCCGCCTCCGCGCCCGAGGACTGGCGGGCGATACGGCTGACGGTGTGGGCGAGCGTGCTCACCTACCAGTTCCACACGACGGCCACGATGGCGGACGGCAGCACCGTGGACGTCGGCACGCCGCCGCTCGCCGAGACTCTGGTCGAGCTGCGGCGCCTGATGTACCAGCCGGGCCGGGGGACCTGGTTCTCGGCCTGGTTCCTGGTGCGGCGGGACGGGGAGCCGGAGGCGGGGTTCAACTACGACCGCGACCCGGCATGGTGGCCGGAGGTCCCGCCGACCCTCTTCGCCCGGGACCTGGAGTCCTTCCCACGCGCCGAGGAGCACATTCCGGGTTGGCTGCGTGTCAAGCTCGCCGAGGCGGCCGACGCCGAGCGCGAGCGGTTCCCTCCGGACGCGGGTGAGCAGGGCGCCGGACGCGGCGGCTAGTGTCTAGCAACCGTTGGTGTCGCGACGACGAAGGACGAGGAGACGCATGACCTCGGCAATGCCGATGAGCCCGGCCGAACAGAACGAACTGCTCGGCGAGATCACCACGATCCTGGTGCGCGATCTTCCGCCGGGCTGGCAGCGGCTGGTCATGGACTACCTGAACGTCGGCAGGCACGTGAACGTGGCCGCCGGGGTCCGGATGGCCGACGGCTCCACCCGCAGGGTCAGTCCGCCGAAGGAGACCGCGCGGCTGTTCTCCCGGCTGCGCCAGGGGATGTACGTCGAGGGCCGCGGCAGCTGGTACTCGCTCGAGCTCATCGTCGATCCTCCCGCGCGCTTCTCGGTCCGCTACAACTGGGACGAGGAGCCACGCTTCCGTTCGGAGCCGGCGCCGGAGCAGTTCGCCGTCGACCAGGAGCGTTACCCGCGCGCGGACGAGAACATGCCGGAGTGGTTCCGTCGCCGCCTGGCCGCCGCCGGGCCCGCGAGCTGAGGTGGTGCGGATGAGCCGGCCGCCGGTGCCGCTGGACGCCGCGCAGCGTCAGCAGCTCATCGGGCAGATCGGCCGCGCGCTCGCGACCGCCGTGCCGCCCGGCTGGCGGCGGATGCGGGTGGAGTACCGCGCCGCGGGCAGGCACGTCGAGGCCGATCTCGCCGTCACCGGACCCGACGGGGTGGCCGTCCCGGCCCGGCCGCCCGCCGAGGCCGTGCAGCTGCTCGGCAGGTTGCGGACGGGAATGTACGAGCCCGGCCGGGGAACGTGGCTCACCGCGGTCCTGGAGTTCAGCCCGGAGGTCCCGCCGCAGCCCACCTTCGTGCTCGACGACGAACCGCGCTGGCGCCGCGTTCCGCCGCCGATCGGGTTCCAGGACGAGCTGAGGTTCTTCCCCAGGGCCGAGCAGCACATCCCCGGCTGGTGGCGGCAGCGCGCCGGCCTGCCGCCCGCTCCCGGCGCCGGCGAACTGCGTACGCCGCGCGTGTACGACGGTCTCGACGCCGCCGGCCGGCCGGTGGTGAACCGGCCGGCCCTGCCGCCGGAGGAGCGCGAGCGCGTCCTGGGCTATCTGGAGCAGGCGCCCGTGGTGCTCGCTGCCCGCAGCTACGACGCCGACGTCTTCGATCCGGACCGCGCGCCCGAGGTGCCGCTGACCTTCCGTACCGACGGGACGTGGGTGTGGCCCGGGGCGGTCGCCTACTACCTGCGCGAGCACGGGGTCGCGCCGGATCCCGAACTGGCGGCGCACATCCGGGCCCGCGGCTTCGTCGTTCCGGACGTCGGCGAGCCCGAGCGGGAACGCGCGATCGTCACCATCACGAGCCGGCAGTCCACAGCGGACTGACCACCACGGGCGGCCCGGTCGTTGCCGTCAGAGCAGGCCGCTGGGATCGGCGGGTACGTCGACGGCGTGCTCACGCAGCGCCTCGAGCGGGATCACCTCGGTCGCCCGCTCGTGCGTGGCGGCGAGCACCACGGGCGGTGCGGCGCCCGCCTCGTAGGACTCCAGCCAGCGCGCCGCGCCCACGCACCAGCGGTCGCCGGGGGTGAGGCCGGTGAACCCGTACTCGGGCCGCGCGGTGACGAGGTCGTTGCCCGTCGCCTGCTGGTGGGCGAGGAACTCCGCCGAGACGACCGCGCACACGGTGTGGTTGCCCAGGTCCTCGGGCCCGGTGTTGCAGCATCCATCGCGGTAGAAGCCGGTGAGCGGATCGGTCCCGCAGGGTTCCAGCTCTCCGCCGAGCACGTTGCGATCGGTCATGGCTTCCAGACTGGCACGTGTGCGCGCGATGCGGCAGGGGCGCGGCCGGGTCCGCCGCAACCGCGCGCTCAGCGCCAGGCGAAGACCGGCTGCTCGTAGTCGCCCACCCGCGTCGGCCTGCCGGCAGGACGACCTCGCGGAACTGGTGCAGCACGGCCGCCGTCGGGGCGTGGATGAGCGTGTCCAGCATGGGCAGCTGGATCACCGGTCGCTCGGACTCGGGAATGCGGACGAACCGCGGCTCCACGTCGAGTTCCGGCAGCGACAGCCAGATCAGTCGCGCCACCTCGGCGGGGTTGGGCCGTACGGGCGGTTCCTCGCCCGCCCACACGACGACCGGGGTGATGACGTAGCCGGAGCGGGTGACGTAGTCGTCGAGCGTGCCGAGCACGTCGTCGGGTGCGAGCCGCACTCCGAGTTCCTCGTGCAGCTCTCGCAATGCCGCCGTCGCGGCATCCTCACCGTCGTCGAGGCGCCCACCCGGCAGAGCCCACTGCCCGGCATGAGCACGCAGCGTCGGCACCCGCCGCGTGATCCAGACGCCGTGTGCTCCGTCGCGTTCGACGATCGTGATCGCGACCGCCGCGGCCCGGCGGTCGCCGACCGGCCGGCCGATCGTGGAGAACGTTCGCAGCGTTTCGGTGACGGCGGCACGGTCCAGGCGCGGCATCCGATCATCGTAGGCGGCATACTCGCCCGGTGAACGGTGTCGTGATCATCACCGGAGGCAGCCGGGGCATCGGCGCGGCGACGGCGCGGCTCGCCGCCCGCCACGGCTGGAACGTCTGCCTGTCCTACCGCGCGCGGGAGGACGCCGCGACGGACGTCGTCGCAGCGTGCCGGGCCGAGGGCGTGCGTGCCCAGGCCGTCCGGGCCGACGTGACCGAGGAGGCCGACGTGGCCGCCTTGTTCGACCGGGCGGAGCGGCTGGGCCCGCTCACCGGGCTCGTCAACAACGCCGGTGTGGTGGCTCCGCAGACCCGGGTGGCCAACCTGACCCGCGACCGGATCGAGCGCGTGTTCGCCGTCAACACGGTGGGCGCGTTCCTGTGTGCGCGGGAGGCCGTGCGCCGGATGTCCGGCGGCGCCATCGTCAACGTCTCCTCGCGCGCGGCCGTGCTGGGGGCGCCGGGGGAGTACGTCGACTACGCGGCGGCCAAGGCCGCGGTGGACGCGCTGACGGTCGGGCTGGCCAAGGAGGTGGCCGGCTCCGGCATCCGGGTCAACGCGGTGCGACCCGGACTGATCGAGACCGACATCCACGCCGAGGGCGGCGAGCCTGGTCGCGTCGCCCGGCTCGCGTCGTCGGTTCCGCTGGGCCGGGGCGGGACGCCACAGGAGGTCGCGGAGACCGTCGTGTGGCTGCTCTCGCCCGCGGCCTCGTATGTCACGGGAGCGTTCGTCGACGTCGGCGGCGGCCGGTGACGTGGCGGTCCTGCCGCACTGCTCACCCGCGGTGCGCGACGAACGTGCCTTTCGACTTGAGTGTCTGTACGAGGCCGCGGTCGCGCAGGATCCGGGTGGCCTTGCGGACGGTGTCGAGCGCGACCCCGTACTCCTCGGACAACGCGCGCTCTCCGGGCAGGCGGCTGCCGGGCGCCCACTCGCCGCTCTCGATGAGGCCCGCCAGGTGGTCGGCCAGCAGCTCGTATTCGTAACCCGTCTTGTTGTCGGGGTTGTACTTCCTCGGTTCCGGACCGCTCATGGGACGACCTTAGAACGGTCCTGAGCTGCACGAAGTGGTGGGACGCGGCATGCCGCGCCGGTCCGCGTCACCCCATTCGGCGCCGCTCGGTAGCGCGTCGGCAGCGTAGCGTGCTACGCTCGCCGCGGCTGAGGTTGCCGGACCGCTCAACCCGCAACCACGGCCGACTGGGGACACGGTCGTGCCGTCGGCGCGCCGTCTGCCGTCCGGGCAGGAAGGGAGAACCGTCGCGTGCGTGGTGTGGTGAGTCCGTCGTGCGCTCGGGCGTCGTGTCCGGCGAGTCTGCGCACGGGCCCGCGGTCAGCGGGCGAGCGCGCCCGCCGACTCGTCGATCAGTGCCAGGGACTCGTCCGCGGGCAGTGCCCGCTCCACCACGAGGCGCCAGACCTCGTCGAACGGGGCGATGTCCTCGGGTTCCTCGTAGTAGACCTCGTCTGCCGCCGTCCGCAGGTGCACGATGCCGGGATACGTCGGCAGCTCCGGCAGCAGTTCGATGCGCGTGAAGCCGCCGCCGGTGCCCGCGTGGGCGCCCGCGTCGTCGGGGAGCACCCGGATGTCGACATGGGGCTGCCGGGCGAGGTGGGCGAGCCGGGCCAGCTGGGCCGCCAGCACGCCGGGGCCCCCGACGCGCCTGCGCAGCACCGCCTCGTCCAGCACACAGTGCACCGCCGGCGGTTCCTCGCGGTCGAGCACGATCTCCTGCCGGCCCGCGAGCAGCGCACACCACATCCGCACCTCGTCGTCCGGCGCCGACGGACGTGCCGCGCGCAGCAGGGTCTCGGTGTAGTCGGGGGTCTGGAACAGATCGGGCACGAACTGCGGCTGGTACAGGCGCAGCGCCACCGCGGACGCCTCGCAACTCAGCAGCAGCTTCGTCTGTTCGGGAACGGCGTCGGGCGCGAACCGGGTCTCCCACCAGTCCTTCCAGTTCCGCCTGCGGTCGGCGCGGCGCAGCACGGTCTCGAAGTGCGGGAGCTGGTCACGGTGACCGTACGCGGACAGCAGCGCGTCGACGTCGGCGAGCTGGGGGAGGTTACGGCCTCGCTCGACCTGCATGAGCGCCTTGTCGCCGGTTTCGCCAGTCGACTCGGCGGCCTTCTTGAGGTTGATGCCCTTGGCGTTGCGCATGCGCTTGAGCTCACGTCCCACGGCTCTGCGTACCGCGGTCTTTCCCGGCTCGACCAAGGCGTCACCTCTCCGCTGCCGGGCGGCGCGCACGGCGTCACCCGAAAAGGTCATCACGATGCGGTAGCGCCGTCTAACGTAGGGCGCTACCTTGGCGGTGTCTCTGTGTTTCTGGCGTCCGTCACGTTAGTCCGCGAGCGCTCGTGCCGTGGGGACCCGGGGCTCGGTGTCGCCACCCGTCGAAACCGGCCGCACGGACACCGAGGACGAGCACAGTGGGCATCAGCGGTGCCGGGGACACACCCTGGCTGGCACAGGCTGTCGAGGAGGCGCGGCGCCGAGCCGAGCACGTCGCACCGGATGATTGGAGCGAAGCCGCCTGTCGTGTCCGGCAGGAGGCGCTCGACGTCGAGGAGTGGGAACGACGGCGGCGGGGTCGCGCGGTGCGACTGTGGGTGGTTCACCTCAAGGTGCGGGCCGCGGCCCTGGACGTCGACGACGCTCGGTTCCGCCTCGCCGGATATCTCCGGCATCCCTACCACCGGAGCGGGAACGTGCCGGCGCTGTACTCGACCACCGGACCCGTGGCGTGCACCGAGCGAGCCGTGCTGGGCGACCGTGACCGGCTCGTCCGCGACTATCCCCGGCCGGCCCTGCTGTGCCGGGACGACCGCACGCCCTACGGCGCGTTCGAACGGGCCCACGTCGCCGACTACGCCGCCGCGCTGACCGCCGGCAGCCGGAGGGCGGCCGGTACACCCGCGCCACGCCGGGAGCCCGTCGCACCGCTGCCCGGCGGCGTCCGGCTCTCGTTCTGGCGGGTGCGTCACCGCGTCCTCGTTCTCGCCGGGCCGGGTGAGGCGCCCGAACGTGCCGAGGAACTCGCGTCGACCATTGTGGACAGTGAGGGGTGGCCGGCAGCGACGGTGGTGGGGATCGAGCCCGACGACGGCCACCGCAGCCCCCTCGACGGGCACTGGGTTCATCCCGTTGCCGGAGTCGGTCCCTTCGCCGCCGACGCACTGTGGGACGACTACGACGCCGCCGAACACGATGCCGGTGACCCCGCCGCACTCGCCGCCGTCCTCGACCGGGCGGCGCGCGCACTCCGCGGCGCGTTCGATGTGGACGCGCATGCCGACTCGGCGCCGCCCCGGGCGTCCGAGGCCTGCCCGGCCGCTCTGCGGCACGCGGCCGAGCAGGCACACCATCGCGCGGTGGGCACGTCGGCGAGCGAGCTTCGCGACCTGGCGTCCGCGGCCGACGAGCTCGCCGGCCGCCTCGCCGACGACGACCGGGAGGACGACGCGGAACGATTGCGTCGGCAGGCCGCGGTGTACCGGCGGCTGTCGGAGCCCTGACCAGGCGGAACACGCGGCTCGCGCGTCGGCTCTGGCGGACATGATGCAGCCGTACGTAAACCTATGCAAACGTCGGCCGATATCGTATTCTCTGCCGAGGCAGCCGTCGAGGGACGTTCGTCCTGGCGACGGCCTGGCCTGGCGCCCTTGGTTCCCCCCTCCCCAGGGGCGCGGCATGGAGTGCCCCGGTGCTGAACCCCCAGCGGCATCGGGGCACTCGCCGTTTCCGGCTCACATCGCGGGACTCGGCACTCGCTCGTGTGCCTGGCCGCGCAGCACCTCGATGCGTTCGCTGCCCGGCCAGCTGTTGACCCAGCTGGATCCGGCGACATCCTTGGCGTGCTTCTTCAACGGTGCGAGCTGGCGGGAGATCTCGCGGTAGGAACCGATCGAGGACCCGGCACACACCAGGGTCGCGAGCGACACGGTCACCGGCATGCCCTCGGCGGACCATTCCGTGTCGAGCAGCGCGTCGGCGAGGGAGGTGATCTTGTCGAGGTCGCACGCGACGAGGAAGTCGTCGCCCCCGACGTGGCTGACCGTCATGCCACCGAGATGCGTCGCGAGGTCGGTGAGGGTGCGGCCGAGTGCGCGGATCAGATCGTCACCCGCCGCGAAGCCCACCGTGTCGTTGATCTTCTTGAACGAGTCGACGTCGAGCCAGCCGACCACGAGCGGCTCGTTCGCGGCGATCCTGCGGTCGACGTCGCGGGCCACGGCGTCGCTGCCGGGCAGCCGGGTGAGCGGGTTGAGGGCGGCCGCCTGCTCCACCTTCGCCTCGGCCATCCCGCGCACCACCTCGTGCACGAGGACCACGCCCTGGCAGCGCCCGGATTCGTCGATCACCACCACGTCGTCGGACGCGCGGTCCGACGCGGCGTCGGTCACCAGGTCGAGCAGTTCGAGCGCGGTCGCGGAGTTCCGGATGACGTGCGGCGGGTCGGCGAGGCGCTCGGCGGCGCGGTGGGCGTGCAGGGCGTGCCCGAACGGGCCGGTCACGGCCAGCAGGAACCGCGTCCGGTCGATGGACCACTGCGGGCGGCCCTCGGCGTCGACGCCGACGATGCCGGTCGGCGCGTCCTGGTCGACGAGGACGGTCCGGACCTCCTCGCACGTGGCGTCCGCGGGCAGGGTCGTGGCCGGGCGCAGGAAGTCCTTGATGGTGAGCGTGCCGGTCGGGGCGTAGCCGGGCGCGCCGAGCTGCGATTCGGGCAGCGCGGGCGTGATCGTGCCGGTCGCCACCATGCCCGGGCGGGCGGGCGCGAACAGGTTTCCCTGTACCAGCCGGATCCCGAGGCCCCGTGCGGTGTTCAGCTGCGCCTCGGTCTCGATGCCGGTGGCGACGAGCCGGATGTCGGTGCGGGCGGCGAAGTGCACGAGCGCCTCGACGAGGGCGACCGTCGGCTTGTCGTCGGGCAGCCGCCGCAGCGAGGTCCGGTCCATCTTCACCATGTCGGGGCGGGACTCGGCCAGCAGGTTGAGCGGGAGGTCGCCGGCGCCCAGGCCGTCGAAGGCGATGCGGAAACCCTGGTCGGCCAGCCGGCCGAGGCCCGACAGGAGCACGGAGGGGGAGATGCCGTGGAACGGCGGGCCGACCTCGAGCACGATCTCGCGCGGTCTACGGCCCGTCTCGGTGAGCGCGTCGAGCAGCGGTTGCAGTGCGGACGGCGGCGAGGCGGCCGTGAGCGCGGTCACGTTGAGGTGCAGGGGGAGGAGAGTGGCGTGGGGGGCGTCGTCGCGCACGGCCCGCGCGGCGAGGCCGACGTCGACCTCGACGAGCCTGCCCCGGCGCAACGCGTATCCCAGCATGTCGCTGACCCTGCCTGAGGTGGGGCGGGCGAGGGCCTCGACCGCCACGACGCCTCCGGTGTGCAGGCTGTACAGCGGCTGAAACGCGAAATGTACCTGGTTCACACCGACTCCCATGTCCGAATACTCAACCGCATTCGGACCGACTCAGTGAAGCTGGCCCGATCTTCACACACGAATAACAGGGCGATCAACCACGCAGGTGATTCCTGGCCGTCGGCTCCAGGCCATCCAGCTGAAATCCAGTTGAACAATGCCGTGTCCCGCCGTGACACCCGATCGGGTGTCCGGAATGGTGTCCCCGCGTGAACAACATCAACAGAAGACAGGTGCTCCGCGCGGGAAGTTCGCTGGCGGTGGTCACTGGAGCGGCTCTCGCCGGCGGGACGGCCGAGGCCCGCACCGTGGCGCCGTTCGCCCACGGGGTCGCCTCGGGCGACCCGCTGCCGGACAGCGTACTGCTCTGGACCCGGGTCACACCCACCGCCGACGCCGTTCCCGGATCGGGCCGGGGCCCCCAGGTGCGGGTGCGCTGGGAGGTGGCCCGCGACGAGGGCTTCACGGCTCTCGTCGCGCGCGGTGACACGGTGACCGGACCCGACCGTGACCACACCGTGAAGGTCGACGTCACCGGACTCGCGCCGGACTCGTGGTACTTCTTCCGGTTCCACTGGCAGGGCGCGACCTCCCCGGTCGGCCGGACCCGCACCGCGCCCGCGCCCGGCAGCCCGGTGCAGCGGCTGCGGTTCGGCGTCGTGTCGTGCGCCAACCTGCAGGCGGGCCACTTCGCGGCCTACCGGCACCTCGCCGCGCGCGACGACCTCGACCTCGTGGTCCATCTCGGCGACTACCTCTACGAGTACGAAGCGCAGGCCGACGCCGTGCGCCCGCACGACCCGCCCGTGGAGATCACCACGCTCGAGCACTATCGCCGCAGGCACGCCCAGTACAAGTCGGACCCCGACCTGCAGGCGCTGCACGCCCGGTCGCCCTTCGCCGTCACGTGGGACGACCACGAGTCCGCCAACGACGCCTGGTCCGGCGGCGCGGAGAACCACACCGAACCGGACGAGGGCCTCTGGACCGACCGCCGCGCCGCGTCCCAGCAGGCCTATAGCGAGTGGATGCCGGTGCGCTACGAGCCGGGCGGGCAGCTCTACCGGCGGCTGACGTTCGGCGCGCTGGCCGAGCTGTCGATGCTCGACCTGCGCACCTACCGCAGCGAGCAGGCGGCGCATCCGTTCGACCGCGGCATCCACGACCCGGAGCGCACCATCACCGGCGAGGAGCAGCTGCGGTGGCTGACGTCCGGTCTGGTGACGGCGAACGCGCAGTGGAAGTTCGTCGGCAACCCGGTGATGATCGCGCCCGTCCAGTTCCCGTCCACCCTGTCCACCCGGGAGATCGCCGCGCTGACCGAGCTCCTCGGCCCCATCGAGGGCGTGCCGTACAACGGCGACCAGTGGGACGGCTACACGGCCGACCGCGCCGAGGTGTTCCAGGCGCTGCGCGACCACGGGGTGCGCGACACCGTGTTCCTCACCGGCGACATCCACTCGGGCTGGGCGGCCGAGCTCCCCGCCGATCCGCTCACCTACCCGCTCAACCGGCAGTCGGTGGGCACCGAACTGGTCTGCACGTCGGTGACGAGCGACAACCTCGACGAGATCCTCGGCGTGGCCCCGCGTACCGCGTCGCTCGCCGTCGAGTCGGCGATCAGGCTCGCCAACCCGCACATCAAGTACCTGGACTTCGACTCGCACGGCTTCTCCGTGCTCGAGGTGACGCCGGCGGCCGTCCGCATGGACTGGTTCCGCCTGGCCGACCGCACCGACCCCGCCAGCGCGGCCACGGTCACGGCGTCCGCCCTTGTGCGCGCAGGCACCCAGCGGATCGCTCGCACACAGGAGGGCTTGCAATGACCGACCTGTCCCGGCGTCGCTTCCTGCGCGTCGCCACCGGCACCGGAGCGGCGGTGGTGCTGTCGGCCGCCACGGGCACGGCGTTCGCATCCTCCGGCCCCCGGGGGCCACGTGTCTACGTGCTCGTGGTGGACGGTCTGCGTCCCGACGAGATCCGGCCCGGCCTCACACCCCGGCTCGCCGCGCTGCGGGATGCGGGGACGAACTTCCCGGCGGCACGCTCGCTTCCGGTGATGGAGACCATCCCCAACCACGTGATGATGATGACCGGTGTGCGACCCGACCGGTCCGGAGTGCCCGCCAACTCGGTGTACGACCGGGCGGAGGGAGCGGTCCGCACGCTGGACCGGCCGGGCGATCTGCGTACGGCCACTCTGCTCGACCGGCTCGCCGCGACCGGGCGGCTGACGGGCAGCGTGCTGAGCAAGGAGTACCTCTACGGCATCTTCGGCGAGCGTGCGAGCCTGCGGTGGGAGCCGTTCCCGGTAATCCCGATCACCGAGCACGCCCCCGATGTGGCGACGATGCACGCGCTGCTCGCGATGGTCGACGAGTCGGACCCCGACCTGGTGTTCGCCAACCTCGGCGACGTCGACCGCGTCGGCCACGCCGACCTGACCGGGACCACCTTGCGGGCCGCGCGTTCGGCTGCGCTGTGGTCCACCGACGCACAGGTCGGCCGGTTCGTCGACCACCTCCAGTCCACCGGCCGGTGGGAGTCGAGCGTGCTGGTGGTGCTCGCGGACCACTCGATGGACTGGTCGTATGCGCACAAGCTGATCTCGCTGCGGGCACCGCTCGACCGGGAGCCGGCGCTGCGGGACAAGGTCGTGATCGCCCAGAACGGTGGTGCGGACCTGCTGGCGTTCACCGGCGAGGAGTCCGAGCGCGCGGCGGCCGTGGCGCGGATGCGGGAAATCGCGCTGGCCACCGACGGGGTGTTGTCGGTGCACGATCCGGCGGAGCTGCGGCTCGGGCCCGAGGCGGGCGACCTGGTCGTCTACTGCCGCGCGGGCTGGCGGTTCTCCGATCCACAGGTCTGGTCCAATCCGATCCCCGGCAACCACGGGCACCCGGCCACCGAGCCGATTCCGTTCTTCATTTCCGGTGGGCATCCCGTCGTGCGGAAGGGCGTGACCTCGTCGGCGCCGGCGACCACCGTCGACGTGGCGCCGACGGTCGGGGCGTTGTTCGGGTTGCCTGCCGTGGCCGGCGGCTACGACGGCACGGCACGGACCGAGGCGTTCTCCGCTCTCGCCCACGTGGGTGGCTGAGCCGGGACATACCGAGGCCGGGCGGCGGCGGTCCCGGGATCGTCGCCGCCCGGCGCACCGTGGCCGACCCTCGGCTTGTTGATCTATGCGCAACGCGTTGCCGAATACGCTTCGAACTCGGCCGCCGTAGCACTTGTCAGGCTCGTGGACTAGGACACCCGGTGAACGCGGCTATTCGACGACCCTGGGTAGCGAAGGCTACTCCGAACGGGCAAATTTGTTGCTTCGCCCACAAAGCGCTTGGCGAGCACCGGCCGAGCTCGGGGGTCGGTAGTGCGAACACCGCTCCCACCTCGCCGTATGCGCGTACTGGAAGCCGTCCGCGACGGTCTCCTGCGGCCGGAAATTGCGTCCCGGCGTTGTACACGGGGTGAAAATTGGTGTCACGCATTCGACCCATTGATCCAGCGTGGTGCATATCAATAGATTGAGTTCAGGCGGTTTGCCCCGGATCGGCGCTGATGGGGTGCAAATTCGCCGAGTCGGGGTGAGGGATGGCGTCCGCCCGGACGCGTACCTGGTTGCGCACATGGCGCGCAGCGGGCCGAATTGACACGCGAACGGCGGCGATTCGTGGGCCCGAAACATTCCCATGCCCTTTTTCCGGCGCTTTGTGGCAGTTCTCCGCACCGCATCGCGTGCTGAGGAGGTAAAGAGCGGACGGTGGACACGGTCCCCGACTACCAACGTCTCGATCCGGCCAAACGTGGAGGGAACGCAATGCAGGAATCAACGGCTGGCACCACTGAAGCGCACCTGGCCGGAATCGCAGAGAGAAGCCGCGCCGAGGCGCACCCGGAGCAGGCGTTCGGTTCCGATCCGCTGACGGTGCGGGAGAGCGACCACTACACGAACGAGTACGTCAAGGGCTTCGTCGAGAAGTGGGACGAGCTCATCGACTGGCGCAGGCGCTACGAGAGCGAGGGCAGCTTCTTCGTCGACCTGCTCCGCAAGCACGGCTGCCAGTCGGTGCTCGACGTCGCCACCGGGACAGGCTTCCACTCCGTCCGGCTCGTCGAGGCGGGCTTCGACACCACCAGTGCCGACGGCAGCGCCGAGATGCTCGCCAAGGCATTCGAGAACGGGCTCGAGTACGGCGGCCACGTTCTGCGGGTCGTGCACGCGGACTGGCGCTGGCTCAACAAGGACGTGCACGGCAAGTTCGATGCCGTGGTGTGCCTGGGCAACTCCTTCACCCACCTCTTCTCCGAGCGCGACCGGCGCAAGGCGCTCGCCGAGTTCTACGCCGTGCTCAAGCACGACGGCATCCTGATCCTGGATCAGCGTAACTACGACTCCATTTTGGACAACGGGTACAGCAGCAAGCACACGTACTACTACTGCGGTGAGGAAGTCACCGCCGAGCCGGAGTACGTGGACGAGGGACTCGCCCGGTTCCGGTACCAGTTCGCGGACAAGTCGCAGTACCACCTCAACATGTTCCCGCTGCGCAAGGACTACGTGCGGCGGCTGCTGCGCGAGGTCGGCTTCCAGCAGGTGGACACCTACGGCGACTTCCAGGAGACCTACACCGCCGACGACCCCGACTTCTTCATCCACGTCGCGTCCAAGGAGTACGTCGAGGAGCGGGCGGACGCGGCACACTACTCGGCAGCGGTGAACACGGCACGCGAGTACTACAACTCCGAGGACGCCGACAACTTCTACTACACGATCTGGGGCGGCCAGGACATCCACGTCGGCCTGTACCAGACGCCGGACGAGGCGATCGCGCCCGCCAGCCGGCGTACTGTGGAGCGGATGGCGGCCAAGCTGGGAATCACCAAGGACATGAAGGTGCTCGACCTCGGGTCGGGCTACGGTGGTGCGGCGCGTTACCTGGCCAAGACCTACGGCTGCCACGTCACCTGTCTCAACCTCAGCGAGGTGGAGAACGAGCGCAACCGTCAGTTCAACGCCACCGAGGGACTGAGCGACCTCATCGACGTCGTGGACGGCTCGTTCGAGGACCTGCCCTTCAACGACAACGAGTTCGACGTCGTCTGGTCGCAGGACGCCTTCCTCCACAGTGGCGACCGGGCGCGCGTGGTAGAGGAGGCCGTGCGCGTGCTCCGCCCGACCGGCCAGATGGTCTTCACCGACCCGATGGCGTCCGACACGTGCGACAAGGCGGCGCTCAAACCGATCCTGGACCGGCTGCACCTCGACACCATGGGCAGGCCCGGGTTCTACAAGCGCGAGTTCGCCCGGCTCGGCATGTCGTCGATCGAGTTCGAGGACCACACACCGCAGCTGGCCACCCACTACGGCCGCGTGCTCGAGGAACTCGAACGCCGGGAGGACGAGCTGGCCGCCACCGTCAGCAAGGAATACCGGGACCACATGAAGCTCGGCCTGAAGAACTGGGTCAAGGGTGGCAATTCCGGCAACCTCGCGTGGGGCATCTTCCACATCCGCGCCTGACCTCGAAAACGCCCGCTCCCGTCGACAAAAGGAAGCATTGTGACTGCAAATCGTAGGTTGTTCACGAGCGAGTCCGTGACCGAAGGCCATCCGGACAAGATGTGCGACGCGATCAGCGACACCATCCTCGACGCGATGCTGGCCGCCGACCCGCGCAGCCGCGTCGCCGTGGAGTCGCTGATCACCACCGGCCAGGTGCACGTCGCCGGCGAGGTGACGACGGAGGCCTACGTCGACGTGCCGTCCCTGGTACGCGACACGGTGCTGGAGATCGGCTACGACTCCTCGGCCAAGGGTTTCGACGGCGCGTCCTGCGGCGTCAACGTGGCCATCGGCTCGCAGTCGCCGGACATCGCGCAGGGCGTGGACACGGCGTACGAGTCGCGGCTGGAGAACGCGCTCGACGAGCTCGACAAGCAGGGTGCGGGCGATCAGGGGCTGATGTTCGGCTACGCGTGCTCGGACACGCCCGAGCTGATGCCGCTGCCGATCGCGCTGGCCCACCGGCTCTCGCGCAGGCTCACCGAGGTGCGCAAGAACGGCACCATCCCGTACCTGCGCCCGGACGGCAAGACCCAGGTGACCATCGAGTACGCCGGCGACCAGCCGGTGCGGCTCGACACGGTGGTCATCTCCAGCCAGCACGCCGAGGGTATCGATCTGGACAAGATGCTCGCGGTCGACCTCACCGAGCAGGTGCTGCGGCCGGAGATCGGCAAGCTCGGCCTCGACGCCGAGGAGCCGAAGATCCTCATCAACCCGACCGGCCGGTTCGTCGTCGGCGGCCCGATGGGTGACGCGGGGCTGACCGGCCGCAAGATCATCGTGGACACCTACGGCGGCATGGCCCGGCACGGTGGCGGCGCGTTCTCGGGCAAGGACCCGTCGAAGGTGGACCGCTCGGCGGCGTACGCGATGCGCTGGGTCGCCAAGAACATCGTGGCCGCGGGCCTGGCCGACCGCGCCGAGATCCAGGTGGCGTACGCGATCGGCAAGGCGGCGCCGGTGGGGTTGTTCGTGGAGACCTTCGGCACCGAGAAGGTGGCGCCGGAGCGGATCCAGAAGGCGATCGACGAGGTGTTCGACCTGCGACCCGCGGCGATCATCCGCGACCTGGACCTGCTGCGCCCGATCTACGCCAAGACGGCCTCCTACGGTCACTTCGGCCGCACCGATGTCGACCTGCCGTGGGAGCGTACGGACCGCGCCCCGGCGCTGAAGGAGATCGCGAAGGCATAGCATCCGCCCGACCGCGGAAGAAACGTCCTGGCCAGCCCGCACGACTCGAGGAGTGTGCCCGTACATGCGCATCGCCGTGACCGGATCGATCGCGACCGACCACCTGATGGTCTTCCCCGGCCGGTTCGCCGACCAGTTCGTCGCCGACCAGCTGGAGAAGGTGTCCCTGTCGTTCCTGGTGGACCAGCTCGACATCCGCCGGGGAGGTGTGGCGGCCAACATCAGCTTCGGTCTCGGCAGCCTGGGCATGACGCCGATCCTGGTCGGCGCGGTCGGCACCGACTTCGACGACTACCGCTCGTGGCTGGAGCGGCACGGTGTCGACACCAAGTCGGTGCACGTGTCGCAGACGCGGCACACGTCACGTTTCCTGTGCACCACGGACCAGAGCCAGGCGCAGATCGCCTCGTTCTACGCCGGTGCCATGGAGGAGGCCCGCAACATCGAGCTGCAGGCGGTGGCCGACCGGCTCGGCGGGCTCGACCTCGTGGTGGTGGCGCCGAACGACCCGGTGGCCATGGTCCGGCACACCGAGGAGTGCAGGCAGCGGGGATTCGCGTTCGCGGCCGACCCGTCCCAGCAGCTGGCCCGCATGGAGGGATCGGACATCCGTACCCTCGTCGACGGGGCGACGTACTTGTTCACCAACGAGTACGAGACCTCACTGCTGCTGCGGGCCACGGGCTGGACGGCCGAGGAGGTGCTCGGCCGGGTCGGCCTGTGGGTGATGACCCACGGCGCGGACGGTGTGCGCATCCGGGGCCGCGACCGCGAGACGGTCGAGATCCCGGCGGTGCCGGTCGCCGAGGAGGCCGACCCGACCGGTGTCGGCGACGCCTTCCGTGCCGGATTCCTGTGGGGCGTGCATGCTCGCCTCGGCGTCGAGCGGGCGGCCCAGGCGGGCTGCACGCTGGCCGCGATCGTCCTCGAGACGGTCGGGACCCAGGAATACACGGTCGACCGGGCCGACTTCTCGAAGAGGGTCGCCAAGGCCTACGGCAGCGACGCGGCCGCGGAGATCGAATCGAAACTGCGAGTGTGATGTGATGGACAGCGCCTTTCTCGCCGCCCTCGACCAGCGAGTACTGGTCGCCGACGGGGGTATGGGGACCGCCCTCCAGGCGTGGGACCTCACGCTCGACGACTTCGCCCAGCTGGAGGGCTGCAACGAGATCCTCAACGAGACCCGCCCCGATGTCGTGAGCTCGGTGTACCGGGGTTTCCTCGAGGCGGGTTCGGACGCGATCGAGACCAACACCTTCGGCACCAACCTGGCCAACCTGGGCGAGTACGGCATCGCCGACCGGATCCGGGAGCTCGCCGAGAAGGGCGCCTCGCTCGCCCGGCAGGCCGCCGACGAGTTCAGCACGCCCGAGAAGCCGCGGTTCGTGCTCGGCTCGGTGGGTCCGGGCACGAAGCTGCCCACGCTGGGTCACGCGCCCTACCGCGACCTCCGCGACGCCTATGTCGAGAGCGTGCTCGGGCTGCTCGACGGCGGTGTCGACGCGGTGCTCGTGGAGACCTCGCAGGACCTGCTGCAGACGAAGGCCGCGATCGTCGCGGCGAAGCGCGCGATGGCGCAGGCCGGCCGGCGGGTGCCGATCATCGCCCAGGTCACCGTCGAGACGACCGGCACCATGCTGGTCGGCTCGGAGATCGGCGCGGCGCTGACGGCGCTCGAACCTCTCGGCATCGACCTGATCGGCATGAACTGCGCCACCGGGCCCGCCGAGATGGGGGAGCACCTGCGGGTGCTCGCCGACCACGCCCGCGTGCCGCTGTCGGTGATGCCCAATGCCGGTCTGCCGGAGCTCGGCCCGAACGGCGCGGTCTACCCGCTGCAGCCGGACGAGCTGGCGCAGTCGCTGGCCGAGTTCGTCACCCGCTACGGCACCCGTCTGGTCGGCGGCTGCTGCGGCACGACCACCGAGCACATCCGCGCCGTGTCAGAGGCCGTGTCGGGGCTGACGCCGGTGCGGCGGACGCCCGAGATCGTGCCCTCGGTGTCGTCGGTGTACCAGTCGGTGCCGTTCCGGCAGGACGCCTCGATCCTCAACGTCGGCGAGCGGACCAACGCCAACGGCTCCAAGGCCTTCCGGGAGGCCATGCTGGAGCAGCGCTACGACGACTGTGTCGAGATCGCCAAGGCACAGACCCGTGAGGGCGCGCACATGCTGGACCTGTGCGTGGACTACGTGGGCCGCGACGGCACCGAGGACATGCGGGAACTGGCCTCGCGCCTGGCCACGGCGTCCACGCTGCCGATCATGGTGGACTCCACCGAGCCGGACGTCATCGAGGTCGCGCTGGAACACCTCGGTGGCCGGTGCGCGATCAACTCGGTGAACTACGAGGACGGCACCGAGCCCGGCGGCCGGTACGACCGAGTGCTGCGGATGGCCGTCGAGCACGGCGCCGCGGTGGTCGTCACCTGCATCGACGAGGAGGGCCAGGCCCGCACGGCGGACTGGAAGCTGCGCGTGGCCGAGCGGGCGATCGCGGACCTGACGCAGAACTGGGGCTTGGAGCCCTCGTCCATCATCGTCGACTGCCTGGTGTTCCCCATCACCACCGGCCAGGAGGAGGTCCGCAAGGACGCCGTCGAGACCATCAACGCCATCCGCGAGCTCAAGAAGCGGCACCCGGACGTGCAGACCACGCTCGGGCTGTCGAACGTCTCGTTCGGGCTCAATCCGGCGGCCCGCCAGGTGCTGAACTCGGTCTTTTTGAACGAGTGCCGGGAGGCGGGGCTCGACTCCGCGATCGTGAACTCCTCGAAGATCCTGCCGATGAACAAGATCGACGAGCAGGCCCGCGAGGTCGCGCTCGACCTGGTCTACGACCGGCGCCGCGAGGGCTACGACCCCCTGCAGACGCTGATGTCGCTCTTCGAGGGCAAGACCGCCTCGTCCAGCAGGGAGTCGCGGGCGGAGGAGCTGGCGAAGCTTCCCCTGTTCGAGCGGCTGGAGCGACGCATCATCGACGGCGAGCGCACCGGGCTCGAGGCCGACCTCGACGCGGCCATGGAGCAGAAGCCGCCGCTGGACATCATCAACGAGAACCTGCTCGCCGGCATGAAGGTGGTCGGCGACCTGTTCGGCTCCGGGCAGATGCAGCTGCCGTTCGTGCTCCAGTCGGCCGAGGTGATGAAGGCCGCGGTGGCGCACCTCGAGCCGCACATGGAGAAGAACGACGCCGGCGGCAAGGGCAAGCTGCTGCTGGCCACCGTGAAGGGCGATGTTCACGACATCGGCAAGAACCTCGTCGACATCATCGTCTCCAACAACGGCTACGACGTCGTCAACCTCGGCATCAAGCAGCCGATCAACGCGATCCTCGAGGCCGCGGAGGAGCACCAGGTCGACGCGATCGGCATGTCCGGCCTGCTGGTGAAGTCCACGGTCATCATGAAGGACAACCTGCGGGAGATGAACGAGCGCGGCGTGGCGGCCAAGTATCCGGTTCTGCTCGGCGGCGCCGCGCTGACCAGGACGTTCGTGGAGAACGACCTGGACGAGGTGTACGAAGGCGACGTCCGCTACGCCAAGGACGCCTTCGAGGGCCTGCACCTGATGGACCGCCTGATGGCGATCAAGCGGGGCGAGACGCCCGAGGCGGACGAGGCCGAGCAGGCGAAGAAGGCCGAGCGCAAGGCCCGCCGGGAGCGGTCGCTGCGCATCGCCGAGAAGCGCAAGGCCGCCGGGGCGGGTGACGGCCCCGAGCCGTCGCACGACGACACCACACGGTCCGATGTGGACGCCGACGCGCCCGTGCCCACGCCGCCGTTCTGGGGCTCGAAGGTGGTGCGCGGCGTCGCCACCGCCGACTACCTGTCGCTGCTCGACGAGCGGGCCACGTTCTTCGGCCAGTGGGGTCTGCGGGGTGCCAAGAAGGGCGAGGGGCCGTCGTACGAGGAGCTGGTCGAGTCCGAGGGGCGGCCACGGCTGCGGGCCTGGATGGACGAGCTGGCCACCGCGGGCATCCTGCAGCACGCGGCGCTCGTCTACGGCTACTTTCCGTGCTACTCCGAGGGCAACGACCTGGTCGTGCTCGACAAGGACGCCCCGGACGCGCCGGAGCGGGCCCGGTTCCGCTTCCCGCGGCAGCTGCGCGACCGCCGACTGTGCCTCGCCGACTTCTTCCGGACCCGCGAGAAGGCGGAGGAGACCGGCCAGGTCGACGTGCTGCCGCTGCAGCTGGTGACCATGGGCCAGCCGATCGCGGACTACGCCAACGAGCTGTTCGCCAAGAACGCCTACCGGGACTACCTGGAGGTCCACGGGCTCGGCGTGCAGCTCACCGAGGCGCTCGCCGAGTACTGGCATCGGCGGATCCGGCAGGAACTGCGGTTCTCCTCGGGGACGCCGGTGGCGGCCGAGGACCCCGAGGACGTGCGGGAGTTCTTCAAGCTCGGCTACCGTGGCGCTCGGTTCTCGCTCGGCTACGGCGCCTGCCCGAACCTGGAGGACCGGACGAAGATCGTCGACCTGCTCGAGGCCGAGCGCATCGGTGTGCGGCTGTCGGAGGAGTTCCAGCTGCACCCCGAGCAGTCCACCGACGCGATCGTCGCCCACCACCCCGAGGCCAAGTACTTCAATACGTGAACACCGAGGAAACCCAGCGTGGAAAGGAAGCCATGAGCGCGAAGTTGCAGAAGGTGAACGGTCTCGAGTTCGCCGTCGCCGACCTGAAGCTGGCCGAGGCCGGCCGGCACCAGATCCGGCTCGCCGAACACGAGATGCCGGGCCTGATGGCGACGCGCCGCGAGTTCGCCGCGTCGAAGCCGCTGAAGGGCGCGCGCGTGGCCGGCTCGCTGCACATGACCGTCCAGACGGCGGTGCTGATCGAGACGCTCGTGGAGCTCGGCGCCGAGGTGCGCTGGGTCTCGTGCAACATCTTCTCCACCCAGGACGAGGCCGCGGCCGCCGTGGTGGTGGGCCCGAACGGGACGCCGGAGAAGCCCGAGGGCGTGTCGGTGTTCGCGTGGAAGGGCGAGACGCTCGAGGACTACTGGTGGTGCACCGACCAGCTGTTCCAGTTCGGGGACAAGGGCCCGAACATGATCCTCGACGACGGCGGCGACGCCACGCTGCTGGTGCACAAGGGCGTCGAGTTCGAGGCCGCGGGTGCCGTGCCCGAGGCGACCGAGGACGACCCGCACGAGTACAAGGTCATCCTGCAGACCCTGCGCAGGAGCCTGGCCGCGGACTCCAAGCGGTTCACGAGGATCGCCGAGGGGATCAAGGGCGTCACCGAAGAGACCACCACCGGTGTCCACCGGCTGTACGAGTTCGCCAAGACGGGGGAGCTGCTGTTCCCCGCGATCAACGTCAACGACTCGGTGACCAAGTCGAAGTTCGACAACAAGTACGGCTGCCGGCACTCGCTCATCGACGGCATCAACCGCGCCACCGACACGCTGATCGGCGGCAAGGTCGCCGTGGTCTGCGGCTACGGTGACGTCGGCAAGGGCTGCGCCGAGTCGCTGCGCGGGCAGGGCGCCCGCGTGATCGTCACCGAGATCGACCCGATCTGCGCGCTGCAGGCCGCGATGGACGGCTACCAGGTGACGGTGCTCGAGGATGTCGTCGAGACGGCCGACATCTTCGTGACCACCACCGGCAACTTCAACATCATCACCGCCGAGCACATGGCCCGGATGAAGCACCAGGCCATCGTCGGCAACATCGGCCACTTCGACAACGAGATCGACATGGCCGGCCTGGAGAAGACGCCGGGCATCAAGAAGGTCGAGATCAAGCCACAGGTGCACGAGTACGTCTACCCCGACGGCCACTCGATCATCGTGCTGTCCGAGGGCCGGCTGCTGAACCTCGGCAACGCCACCGGCCACCCGAGCTTCGTGATGTCGAACAGCTTCACCAACCAGGTGCTGGCGCAGATCGAGCTGTTCACCAAGCCCGGGGAGTACGACAAGCAGGTGTACGTGCTGCCGAAGCACCTGGACGAGAAGGTGGCGCGGCTGCACCTCGACGCGCTGGGCGTCAAGCTCACCAAGCTGACCAAGGAGCAGGCGGCCTACATCGGCGTCGACGTCGAGGGCCCGTACAAGCCCGACCACTACCGCTACTGATCGCCACCGCGACAGCAGTGCTCAGCCGGCACACGATGGTCCCCGGGGCGGCCGCCGCCCCGGGGACCACCACAAGCAACCGGAGGTAGACGTGCGGAGGGTTTCCGACCGGATCCGGAACGCGGACGGCCCGACGTTCTCCGTGGAGTTCTTCCCGCCGAGGGACGAGGCCGACGAGGCGATCCTATGGCGGTCCATCCGCGAGCTGGAGCCGCTCGACCCCGCCTACATGTCCATCACCTACGGGGCGGGCGGCAAGTCGCGGGACGGCACGATCAGCAATATCGCCCGGGTCGCCACCGACACGACCCTCGTGCCGATGGCGCACCTGACCGCGGTGGATCACTCGGTGGCGGAGCTGCGCAACGTCATCGGCCACTTCGCGGCGGTCGGCGTGCACAATATCCTCGCCCTGCGCGGCGACCCGCCCGGCGACCCGATGGGGGAGTGGATCCCGCACCCCGACGGCCTGACCTACGCCGAGGAACTGGTGCGGTTGATCCGCGAGCTCGGCGACTTCTGCGTGGGCGTGTCGGCGTTCCCGTACGGCCACCCGCGCTCGGCCGACCTCGACACCGACACGCATTACCTCGTCCGCAAGCTGCGGGCCGGCGCCGATTTCGCCATCGCCCAGCTGTTCTTCGAGGCCGAGGACTTCCTACGGCTGCGCGACCGCGTGGCCGCCGCAGGCTGTGACGCGTTCATGCTGCCCGGCATCATGCCGCTCACCACGCCACGGACCCTGCGCAAGACCATCGAGCTCTCCGGTGCTACGCCGCCGCGGTGGCTGCTCGAGCGGCTCGAACCGCTCGCCGACGACCCGAAGGCGTTCCGCGCCGAAGGCCTCGACGTCGTCACGGAGCTGTGCCAGCGCCTGCTCGCCGAGGGGGTGCCGGAGCTGCACTTCTACACGTTCAACCGGTCCAAGGCCACGCGCGAGCTGGTCGACCGGCTGGGTCTGCGGTCGCGCTCGGAGGAACCGCCGCTGGCGCTCGCGGGGGCGTAGGCGGCACCCCCCCGGGGAGGCGGACACTTGCCGGACACACCCCGGACACGGAGGAAACACCGAGCGACACGGAACCGGTGGGCGGGGCCGGTCGTTGATCAGTCGCCATGAACGACGAACTGATCCTCGCCCTGACCCTGCTCGCCCTGCTCGGCTCCGCGCTGGTGGCCGGGGTGTTCTTCGCGTTCTCGACCTTCGTGATGCGCGCGCTCGCGCGGTTGCCCGCCGCGACCGGCATCGCCGCCATGCAGTCGATCAACACCGCGGTGCTGAGGCCGTCCTTCCTGGGGGTGTTCGTGGGCACCGCCCTGCTCTCAGCCGCGCTCGCGGTGCTGGCGGTACTGCGGTGGCCGGACTCCGGCTCGCCGTGGCTGTTCGCCGGTGGGCTGCTCTACGTCGTGGGCTCCTTCGTGCTCACCCGGGCCGTGCATATCCCGCGCAACGACGCCCTCCAGCGCTCGGATGCGGACAGCGAGGACGGCGCGGCGTTGTGGGCCCGCTACGTCCCGCAGTGGACGGTCTGGAACCACGTGCGCACCCTCGCGTCGCTGGCGGCCTGCGCCTGCTTCGCGGCGGCGCTCGTGACCGGCTGAGCCGTCAGGCCGAGGTGCGGGCGAGGTAGGCGATCCGCTTGCCGAGCGACACGGCGTGGTCGGCGTAGCGTTCGTAGTACCGGCCGATCAGGGTCAGGTCCATGATCGTGTCGACGTCCGGCTGGCGGGTGCCGCTCGTGAGCTCGCGGTACAGGTCGTGCAGCAACCGGTCCATCGCGTCGTCGTCCTGCGCGATCTCGAGCGCCATCGCGGCGTCGCGCGCGACCATGGCCTCGCCGACCTTGGTCACCAGCTGGTGGGCGACACCGCCCATGGCGCGGATGGTCGGACGGAGCGCATCGGGAACGGCGCGCCGCGGATGGCGGCGCACGACGATCTCGCCGACGTGATGGGCGAGCGCGCCCATCCGGTCCAGATCCGCGCTCATCCGCAGCCCGGCGATGATCGTTCGCAGGTCGGTGGCCACCGGCTGCTGGCAGGCGAGGATCGACAGCGCGTGTTCGTCGAGCACGTGATGCAGGTCGCTGATCGGCTTGCGTTCCCGCACGACGAGCTCGGCGAGCGCGAGGTCGTCCGTGGTCACCGCCCGCGTGGCCTGTTGCATGGCCTCGTCGGTGAGCCGGGTGAGCTCGGCGAGCCTGCCCGCGAACTTCCGCAGCTGCTCCTGGTAGGCCTCCCGCATGACACCCTCCTCGGTTTCCGCGTCACTGTGCCGACCGCGGCACTGACAGGACGGCGCCGGGCGAGGCCCCGGTGCGTTGCCGGGGGATCGGCGGGGCGCCGTCGACCCGCTGGCCGGTGAGCCGGGCGATGCGCACCCGGAACCCGTTGTCGAAGGCGTAGAGCATCGCGTGCGGATGGTCCGCTCGCGGCCGGTCGCGGTGACCGAGCGGCCGGGCCAGACCGACGCCGGTGATGAGCCAGCCGTCCTCACCGCCGTCGATCTCGACCGTCACCGGCCTGCCCACGGCCGCGCGCGGCAGTGAGGGGTCGATGCCGGTGGGCACGAGAACGTCCCCGCCCGGCTGGACGAACGCCGCCACGGGCACCGGACTCCCGCCGTCGACGGCGACCGTGGCGGTGACGCAGCACCCGGCGACGCCGAGCAACGAGAGGCAGTCCTGGTGGGTCAGGCCGGGCGAATCCACGATCGCTCCCTTCCGCTCGGAAGGGCCGGGGAGGCGTCGTCACGCCCGTCCCGGCGGACGGCGTCGCCTCCTTGTCCACGCGCCGTTCCAATTTCGAAAATGACTGTGCTGCCGGGGTTTTCCCGACGACAGGCGGCCGGAGAGTTCCTGTAGTCTTGATCTCGAACACGACGCCGGCGCGAGCGCCGACCCTCCTCAGCGGACGCTTCGCCGAAGCGTCGTGAGCTTCACGCTTTCCTTACTACGCCGGGCGAACGCGTTCGTCCAGGCTTTGTCCCCCTGGGGACGCGTTGTACCCATCCGGGTTTGGCACGAGCAGCGGAGGTGGCAGATGGAGGGGCCGGAAGCCCGAGAGAACCGCAATGGCGTTCTGCCGGTGCGTCCGTGGTTCAAAATGGTGTGGGCCGGTTACGACCGAAAGGCCGTCGATCGTCATCTTCGGGCCATGGAGGACGAGCTGCAGCTGCTGGCCGCCGACCGCGATTTCGCCGCGCGCACGGCCGACAAGCTCACCGTCGAACTCGACGCGCTGCGTGCCGCCCACGAGGAACTCAAGCTCCGCTACGACCGCGCGTGCCGCAGCCCCATCGAGGCCGACGGCCTCTCGGAACGCATGCTGCGCATGGTGGAGCTGGCGCACGTCGAGGCGAACGAGATCGTGCAGAACGCCCGGACCAAGGCCGAGCGCACCCGGACCGCCGCCGACGAGGAAGCGCGCCGTCTTCGTGGCCGCTACGAGCGCAAGCTGCACGAGCTCGAGCAGCGCCGGGCCGCGATGGAGGCCGAGCACGCCGAGCTGATGCGCACCAGCCGGGCCGAATTCGAGGAGAAGGAGCGGCAGGCCGAGGAGCGCAGGCGACGCCTCGACGAGGAGTCGGCGCGCCGGCGTCAGCAGGCCGAGCGCGACCTCGCCCTCGTGCTCAAGGCGCGCCGCGAGGAGGCGACCAAGGCCATCGAGCAACGGGAGGCCGAGTCGAAGGAACGTGCCGCGACACTGGTGGCCGAGGCGGAATCCCGGGCGGCGGACATGATCGCGCAAGCGACCGAACGCGTGCGCGAACTGGAGGAGGTGCAGCGGCAGCTGACCGGCCGACTGCGCGAGGCGCGCGACGTGCTCGCCGCCGCCATGCCGCTGACCGCGCCTCTGCCGGAGGAGACCGCGGAACCGGCCCTGGCGCACGCCCGGCCCGGCTCGGGCGAGGACGAGCCGGTTGCCGACGACGTGCGGGCGGACTCCGCGCGGGAGGTTCGTCCGGGCGTACCTCCCGCGGGGGTGCGGTCGGCTCGGGCCGGGGTCGTGGAGGTACCGGAGCAGCGCACCGACGAGGTGGAGCCTGCGGAGGTTCCGTCCGTGGGTGCGGGGTCGAGTGACGAGGCCTTGTCCGGCGAGGCCGTGTCGGCCGGCAGTGCGTCGGAGGCCGCGAGCGAGGAGGCCGAGGTGTCCGGGCCGGTGTCGACCCGGCGCGAGGACAGGGACCGGAAGCCGTCGGTGGATTCGCCGGTGAGGCCCGTCGTGGCGGCGCCTGGCGTCCGGCGAAGCCGATCGCGACAGTGACCATCGCCGTCGCACCCGAACCGGCCGTGGACACCGACGGGAAGCCGAAGCGCCTGGCCCGGACGAAGGTGCTCGAGCCCGTCGCCGCGGCCCCGGCGGCGCAGGCCGTGCCGGAGCCCGTCGCCGGCAGCTGACGCCGGTAGCTGGCCGGGCGCCTTCGCCTGGTAGCCGGCCCGACGCCTTCGCCGGGTAGCGGACCCACACCGACGCCGTGTGCCGTGCGCTCATCCGCCGAGCCCACGGCACGCGGCGTTCGCCGCCCTGCGGCGGCCCGCCCTGCCTGGGCGCCGGTGCCGTGTCCGCCGGCTGGGTCGCCGTGTCCGCCGCCCGGGCCGCCGTGTCCGCCGCCCGGGCCGCCGACGCGCATGGCATGCCACATGCCCACCGAACCGAACCCGACACCGACCTCGGCCGTACCCCAATCCGGACACCCCGCCGAGCACACGGACCCGTGCCGGTCGTCCGTCTCGGTGGCAACGCGTCCGTTTCCTTGCACATGAAGATCATTACCAGTAGCACTGAGGGTGCTGTTTCAACCCGACCGCCGAAAGGCTGGAGGCCGACACATGTCGCTGAATGTGCCCACCGAGCTGCTGGACCGTGCCGAGCGCGGCGAGGTCGACGACGCCGAGTTCGTCGCGTGCGTGCGTGACTCCCTGCCGTACGCGTGGCAGGTCATCACCGGCGTCGTCGCGGACCTGGAGACGGGCAAGGAGCCGTTCGCGGACAACACCACGCCGCCGCCCAGCGAGGCCGAGCGCGGTCAGCTCCTGCGCGCGCTGGCCTCCGACGCCATCCGCGGGGGGCTCGAACGGCACTTCGGCGTGAAGCTCGCCTTCCAGAACTGCCACCGGGTCGCCGCGTTCCGCACCGCCGCCGTGGACAGCGACGAGTACCGGGACTTCATCTCCGTCCGCGGTCAGCTGCTCAACCAGAGCCCCGAGCTGCGCGACTGCTGATCGGGCCGGCTCCCGCGCAGCGCAGGCAGCACCTCGGCGCCCAGCCGCTCGATCGTCGCCAGCGTGCGCTCGCGGGAGCCGCCTCCCTCGACCATCATCAGCACGTGCTCGATTCCCGTGCGTTCGGCGCTCGCCCGTAGTTGGTCGGCACATTCCGCCGGGCTGCCGACCGGATGCAGCGAGCACAGCAGCTCCGTGTAGGCCACCGGGTCACGGGACGGCCGCGGACGCCCGTCGACCGGGACGTAACCCGCCAGGCCGTCGGCCAGCCAGCCGGGCATCGAGGCCCGGAGCTCCCGGGTCGCCGACTCCCGGTCGGCGGCCACGTACGCCAGCACCGTCGACATGTGCCGCACCGCCGCCGGATCCCGCCCCGCCTCGACAGCCGCCTTCTCGTACCAGGCCACCAGCTCGGCCTTCTCCTGGTCACCGATGTGCATTCCGAGCAGCATCGGCAGCCCGCGGACCGCGGCCAGCTCCACCGTCGCGCGCGACGTG
The DNA here is from genome assembly GCF_042685745.1 of Prauserella oleivorans. Classification (NCBI taxonomy): domain Bacteria; kingdom Bacillati; phylum Actinomycetota; class Actinomycetes; order Pseudonocardiales; family Pseudonocardiaceae; genus Prauserella; species Prauserella oleivorans. Next base: position 2,861,549 of record NZ_JBHUNT010000001.1, read on the forward strand.
CACGCCACCGCCACCGGCGGCCGTGGGCGGGTGTGTGGCCGGGGCACCATCGGCACCTCCCGGAAAACGAACCGCGGGCCCTCCGCGCTGACGGTGTCCTCCGTCAGGCTCCGCAACAGCAGGTCGAGACTCTCCGGGAAGCCGTTCTCGTACCGGTCGAGCCCCGTGCCGAAGACCTCAAGATCCACCCAAGGTCCACCGCGTCCGACCCCGAGGACGAACCGGCCGCCGGAGAGCTGGTCCAGCATCGCGGTCTGCTCCGCGAGCGCGACCGGGTGCGTGGTCGAGAGCACACTCACCGCCGTGCCCAGCGTGATCCGGCTGGTCGCCCCCAGTGCGTGCGCGGCGAACGTCACCGCCGACGGGCACACCCCGTAGGACAGGAAATGATGCTCCGCGATCCAGGCCTCGTCGAAGCCCGCCGCCTCCGCGGCGACCACCGCCTCAGCCGCCCGGCGCAGCGCGTCACCGTGGTCCTGGCCACCGAAGATGCCCCCGAGCACGAAGATCCCGAACCTCACGCGGGCAGACCCTACTGGACCACCGCCGTCCGAAGTGGACCGACCGCGAGCCGGCGGTGTTCGGCTGCGGGAGGTCGCCGCCGCTCGTGTTGGTACCGTCGGGGTGTGGGGAATCTCCGATCGCGCATCGTCTCCTGGGTGACGCGCCGTTATCTCGCGCGCGCTCAGAAGAAGGGCTTCGACCTGGCGAAGGTCTTGCCCGACTCCGCGCTCATGCCGTTGAAGCGCACTGGCCTGGACCCGGTGCCCGACCTCGCCACCGCGCGCGAGCAGGCACCCGTGTCGAAGCTGCCGGTGCCCTTCGGTCTCAACGTCTGGCTGGTCAGCGGCTACGACGAGGCCAAGGCGGTGCTCGGCGACGGCGCGTCGTTCAGCAACGACTTCGGCAACCTGATGAACAAACTGGGCGCTGAGGTGGAGGACAACCCCGGCGGGCTCGGGTTCGCCGATCCGCCCGTCCACACGCGGCTGCGCCGGCTTCTGACGCCGGAGTTCACGATGCGGCGCCTGGCCCGGCTCAAGCCCGGCATCGAGGCGATCGTCGCCGAACGGCTCGACGCGATGGACAAGGTGGACGGCCCGGTCGACCTGGTCGAGGAGTTCGCGCTGCCGATCCCGTCGCTCGTGATCTGCGAGCTGCTCGGGGTTCCCTACGAGGATCGCGAGGCGTTCCAGCACCTCGCCGTGGCGCGATTCGACCTCTTCGGTGGTGCGGGTGCGTCGCTCGGTGCTATCTCGGAGTCGCTCGACTACCTGCTCGGGGTTGTCCAGGACCAGCGGAAGTACCCCGGCGACGGGCTGCTCGGCCAGATCATCAAGGAGCACGGCGACGAGATCGACGACCGGGAACTCGCCGGGCTCGCCGACGGGGTGCTGACCGGCGGGTTCGAGACCACCGCCAGCATGCTCTCGCTCGGTGCCCTGGTGCTGCTGCGGGATCCGGACGTGCTGCGCCGGGTGCACGATGACGACGACGCGGCGCACGCCTTCGTCGAGGAGGCACTGCGCTATCTCACCGTCGTGCAGGTGGCGTTCCCGCGCTTCGCCCGAGAGGACGTCGAGGTCGCGGGCGTGACCATCGGCAAGGGCGACATGGTGGTGGTGTCGCTGAGCGGCGCCAACCGCGACCCGGTGCTCGGCTCGGGCATGGAGAGCTTCGACGGCACGCGTGACCCCGCCTCTCACCTCGCGTTCGGCTACGGCGCCCACCGCTGCGTCGGCGCCGAGCTCGCGCGCATGGAGCTGCGGGCGGCCTACCCGGCGCTGGTGCGCAGGTTCCCGCGCATGCGGCTCGACACGAGCCCCGACGAGCTCGACTTCCGCCAGGCCTCCATCGTCTACGGCGTCGAGAAGCTGCCCGTCCTGCTGAAGTGAGCCGGCTCAGCCGACCGCCATCGCACCGATGACCAGTAACGGCTCGGCGCCGCTGGCCACCGGCGCGGGCAACGGGGTGTCGGGCGGATCGTGCGAGAGGTCCTGCTCGCACGCGAAGTACCGGACGAACGCGCGACGCCGCAGGGTGCCGTGGTGCCGGATCGTGCCGCGCAGCACCGGGTAGCGGGCCTCCAGCGCGTCGAGCACCTCACCGACCGTCGCTGAGCCATCGGCGCTGTCGACATCCAGGACGACCTCACCGTCGAGCCGCGCGAGGTTGCGTAGGTGGGTCGGTAGGACGACGCGGATCGTGGCCGTCATGGCAGCGTCTGCACCTCCACGGACAGGACGGGCGGCAGGTCGCGCACGATCGGCGTCCAGTGGTCTCCGGCGTCGGCCGAGGCGTACACCTGGCCGCCCGTGGTGCCGAAGTAGACGCCGCACTCGTCGAGGGAGTCGACGGCCATCGCGTCGCGCAGGACGTTGACGTAACAGTGCGTCTGCGGCAGCCCCTGGGTCAGGGGTTCCCACTCGTGTCCACCGGTGCGGCTGCGGTACACGCGGAGCCGGCCGTCGGGCGGGAAGTGCTGGGTGTCGCTCGTGATCGGCACCACGTACACGGTGTCCGGCTCGTGGGCGTGGACGTCGATGGGGAAGCCGAAGTCGGTGGGCAGGTCGCCGCCGATGTCGTACCAGGTGTGTCCGCCGTCGTCGCTGCGCATGACGTCCCAGTGCTTCTGCATGTACAGCGTGTCGGGCCGCTGCGGATGCAGGGCGAGGTTGTGCACGCAGTGGCCGACCTCGGCGTCCGGGTCCGGGATGCCCTCCGACTGCAGGCCGCGGTTGGCGGGCTGCCACGATTTGCCGCCGTCCTCGGTGCGGAACACGCCCGCGGCGGAGATGGCGACGTGCAGGCGGTTCGGCTCGCGCGGGTCCTGGACGATCGTGTGCAGGCACATGCCGCCCGCGCCCGGCTGCCACGACGGGCCCGACTCGTGACAGCGCAGGTTACGCAACTCCTGCCAGCTCTGGCCACCGTCGACCGAGCGGAACAGCGCCGCGTCCTCGACGCCGGCGTAGACGGTGTCGGGGTCGCTCGGCGACGGTTCCAGGTGCCAGACTCGGGTGAACTCCCACGGTCGCTGGGTGCCGTCGTACCACTGGTGGGTGCCGGTCTCGCCCTCGTAGAGCAGTTCGTTGCCGACCGGGTTCCAGGTGGCGCCGCCGTCGTCGGAACGCTGGATCAGCTGCCCGAACCAGCCGCCCGACTGGGAGGCGAAGATCCGGTCCGGGTCCTGTGCGGACCCCTTGACGTGGTAGATCTCCCAGCCCGCGAACAGCGGTCCCTGTACGTCCCAGTCGCGGCGCGTGCCGTCGGCCGTCAGCACGAAGGCACCCTTTCTGGTGCCGACCAGAACTCGTACGCCGGCCATGTCGCCTCTCCCTCCCGTCGCGTCTCCCGGGTCCCCATGTAACCAGAGTCACTTGTGAAAAACAAGCAGGCATGCAAGAAACAAAAGGGCTAGGACGTCGCCGATCTGGTAGCCGGGTACGGTGCTTCCGGCGCGAGAACGTGAGGAGGACGCCGGTGATGCGGTGGGACGAGGTCGCAAGGGCGCGAACGCTGCTGTTCGTTCCGGGACACCGGCCGGACCGGTTCGCGAAGGCCGCGGCCGCAGGCGCCGACGGGGTGGTGCTCGATCTCGAGGACGCCGTCTCTCCGGCCGACAAGGACGCAGCCCGCGAGCACGTTCGCGCCTGGCTCGCCGACGGCAACGCCGCGGTGGTGCGCGTCAACGGCGCGGACACCGAATGGCACGACGACGACCTCGCCGCGCTCACCGGTCTCGTGACCGTCGTGATGCTGCCCAAGTCGGAGGCCGCGAGCGAGGTCACCGCGACCGCCGCCGCCCTGGGTTCCGGCAGCGGGATCGTGCCGCTCATCGAGACGGCGGAAGGCGTGCTGGGAGCCCGCGAGATCTGCGCGGCGCCGGTGACCGTGCGCCCGGCGTTCGGCAGCATCGACCTCGCCGCCCAGCTCGGCGTCAACCCCGACTCGCAGCGGGCGCTGCTGCAGGCGCGATCGAGCCTGGTGCTCGCGGCCGCCGCGGCGGGCTGCGCGGCGCCGCTCGACGGCGTGACGGCGGCACTGGACGACCAGCAGCGCCTGGTCGGCGACACCGAACACGCACTCGAGCTCGGCTTCACCGGCAAGCTGTGTGTGCACCCGCGGCAGATCGCGCCCGTACACGCCGCGCTGGCGCCGTCCGAGGACGAGCTGCGCTGGGCACGCGGTGTGCTGGCTGCCGCCGCGGGGGAGTCGGTGGCCGTCTACGAGGGCCAGATGGTGGACCGCCCGGTGATCCTGCGCGCGCAGCGGATCCTGAGCCGGGCCGGCGAGGGGGTAGGGCAACCGGCCGACGGCTGACCGTCACGGTGTGCCGGCTCGCGGCTGGGCGCGCCGGCGTCAGCGCCGGTCGGAGTGCCCGAGGTCGCGGTCGGGGGCGATCCGGTCGCGCACACGTCGCTTCAGCTCGGCGAGCTCGGGGAAGCCGTCCTGCATCTTGCGTGACCACACCGTCTCGCCGTCGAGCCGGACGTCGAAGACACCACCGGTGCCGGGAATGAGAGCGACCTCGCCGAGTTCCGTGGTGAACGTGGTCAGCAGCTCCTGCGCGGTCCAGCCGGCGCGGAGCAACCACCGGCATGGCGTGCAGTACTCGATCTCCAGGCGGGATGCAGGACGACAGGCGCGCACCGGCTATAGTGCGTGCGCTGGACTCCATGCGAGCGACCTGGCTCGGACACGATCCGGCACAGGGGCCGGTAGCTCAGTTGGTTAGAGCAGGGGACTCATAATCCCTTGGCCGCGGGTTCGAGCCCCGCCCGGCCCACCTTTCTGACCAGCTGTGATAACGGTCAATAACCGGAAAGAATTGATCATTGGTTGCGGCCCTGGGAGCGAATGCCCTGGGTGATGGCTCGAACACGCCCTGAAGGCCGGCGGCGCGGCCGCATCAAGTAGCGCGGCGACAGCCCCCGTGTCGTGGTCTATGCCGGGATCGATCCCGTGACCGGCCTGTCATACCTGCGAGAGACGATCAAGGGCACCGATGATGCGGCCTGGCGAAAGGCGGAGAACGTACTCACGCAGCTTCGCGCGAAGGATTGAAACAATGGTCGACGGCCTCGACGGTCGCTTTCGACTATGCCATCGACGAGTGGTTGCGGACCGCCGACATCGAGCAGAGCTCGCGCTATGGCTATCTGGGTTACATCGACCGTGTCATCAAGCCGGTTCTGGGTGGTGTCGCGGTCAGCAAGATCGGCGCTCGCCAGCTTGAAACCCTTTACGCGGACCTACGTCGCTGCCGTAAACGCCGCGACGGCACGCCGTTCATCGAGACGCACAAGGCTGAGGGTGAGCACGACTGCAGTGCTGCGCAGTGCGTTCCGCACGTCTGTAAACCGATGGCGGCGTCGTGTTCTCAACGCCGCTGTTCGATGGGAGTGGTTCGAGTCGAATCCGGCGAAGGTCGCCCAGCGTCCCAAACAGCCCGCACCACGGCTGGCGAAGACCTCTCCCAGCCGCGGCCCGGAGGGTCTTCGCCGGGTGTCTCGGCACGGTGGCCCATGCTGTGTAGCAGCGGGATCAGGTCGTCGTCTCGACGTAGCCGGCTTCTCGGGCTCGGATGAGGTTCGCGACGGTGCGGGTGACCGGTGTGTCGACGCCGTACTTCTCGCCCTGGACGGCGACCTGGCCGACGATGGCGTCAACCTCGCCGCGTCGCTTGAGAAGGTAGTCGAGCAGCATGGACGGTTTGGCGTCGGGGATCTTGGAGCCGAGCGCGCGAACGTGCTCTATCGGGTCGCCGACGTCGAGCTTGATGCCCGCGGCATTGGCGACCGCGATGGCCTCGCGGGCGCACGCCTCGGCTACGGCCCAAGCGGATGGGTCGTTCATGACCTGGCCGATGGTGAGCTCGGTCGCGCAGGTTGTGCCGGAGAAGGCGACGTTCATGATGAATTTCTCCCAGACCATCTGGTCGGTGTCCTCGAACAGCTTCACGGTGAACCCGGAGCTGATCCACACCTCGGCGGAGGCTTCCAGTGCGAATTTCGGCAGGCTGTCGAATGCGCCGAACCGGACCATCTCCATGCCGTTGTGGTGCGCGAGGCCGGGTTCCGGCACGGAGGCTCCGAACCCGCCGACCACCCCGATTGCCAGGCGCTGCGGGCCGAGGATTGAGGCGACCCGCTCGGGTGAGCCCAGCCCGTTCTGGATCGACTGGACGACTGTGTGGGTGTCGACCAGTGGGCGGCATGCTTCGGCGGCGGTGTCCACGTCGAACGCCTTCGTGGCGATGATGACCAGATCACAGATGCCGATGTGATCGGTGGTTGTGCTCATGGAGGCGAGTCGGACGGTGTGGTCACCACTGGCTCCGGTGACACGCAGTCCGTTGGCGTTGACGGCGTCGACGTGGTCGTTCCAGAGGCAGACGCCGTGGACCTCGTGGCCGGCGCGCTGCATAAGGCCGGCGTAGACCGAGCCCATGGCGCCACAACCGACGATGGCGACCTTGGCCATGTCTGGTTCCCTTCTTGTGAGTTCGTGTTCTCCGTGCGGTGAGTATCCGAGTTACGCGCGGACGCGGGAGGTGCTGAGCGCCTCGGCGACCGCGTGGGTGACCTCGGAGGTCGAGGCGGTGCCGCCGAGGTCCGGTGTCTTGGGGCCCTGGGCGAGGACGGAGGCGACGGCGTCGCGGACCGCTGCGGCCGCGGTCCGGCAGGTGGTGTCGTCGTGACGGTCGGCGATCCAGTCGAGCAGCATCGCGCCGGACAGGATCGTGGCCACAGGATTGGCGTTGCCCTGCCCGGCGATGTCGGGGGCGGAGCCGTGGCAAGGCTGGAAGACACCGTGTTCGAGGCTGACGTCGCCAGACGGCGCAACGCCAAGACCGCCGACGACACCGGCGGCGATCTCGGAGGTGATGTCGCCGAAGACGTTCTCGGAGACGACGACGTCGAAGCGCTCGGGGTTGGTCACCAACATCATCGAACCGGCATCGATGTAGAGGTGGTCACTGGCGATGTCGGGGTACTTTGCTGCGATCTCGTCGAAGATCTTGCGCAGGAACGCGTTGGAGCGCAGGACATTGGCCTTGTCCAAAAGAGTGACCCGGCCGGGTGTGCCCTGGGTGGCCTTGCGGAGAGTCGCCTGCTCGAAGGCCAGGGTGAACAGCCGCTCCGAGGTGGCACGGGTGATGGTCAGGCGGTCGGAGACGGCGTCGTCGCTGGGCTCGAGCGGATCGTGGCGACCAGCGAACAGCCCTTCGGTGGTCTCACGGATTACGAGCATGTCGATGTGCTCGGCCTGGACGCGCGTGGGCACGCCGGGGAACAGGCGGGCCGGTCGCAGGCTGGCGAACAACCCGTAGTGCTCGCGGATGTCGATCTGCGGGGCGATTTCGGTGCCATCGGGCTTGCGGACACTCGGCAGACCGGCGGCGCCGAGCAGGATTGCGTCGGCGGAGCCGATGGCCTCCATCGTCGCGGCCGAGATCGACACACCGGTGCTCTGGTAGAGCGTCGCGCCCGCGTCGTAGCTGGTGTAGCTGAGCGAGAAGCCGTACGCGGCGGCAGCGGCGTCGAGAATGGTCACCGCCGCGTCGACGACCTCGGGGCCGATTCCGTCACCGGGCAGCAGGGCAATGTCGTAGGACGACTTCGACACGAGAATCACTCTTTCGTCGGGAGGTGGACGGAACGAGGGGTCCCAGATGCGGGATACGAGCCGGGTCAGAGGGCGAGGTTGAGCAGCAGGGTGTAGCCCAGGCCCACGACTGAGGCGACCGAGACGCCGAGCGAACAGGTCTTGAGCGTTCCGCGGGTGGTCTGGCCGAGCAGGGACTGCATCAGCCAGAAGGTGTTGCTGGTGACGTGGATGGCGAACATCGCGCCGGTGCCGGCGGCCAGTGCGACGAGGACCGGATCGACGCCGAGCGATCCGGCGATCGGGGCCAGCAGGCCGGCCGCGGTGATCGCGGAGGTGGTGACCGAACTGATCGCCATGTGCAGGACCGCGCCGATCAGCCAGACCAGCAACAGCGGCGCGGTCGTGTGTGCGCTGAAGCTGTCCTGGAGCACCTCGCCGAGGCCGATGTCCTTGACCACCTGGGCCAGGCAGCCGCCGACGCCAGTCAGGACCAGGATCTGCCCCAGATCGCGGAACCCGCTTCCGACGGCCTTCTGGCTCTCGTCACGCCCGAAGTAGCGGCGGGCAAGTGCCCCTGCAGACACCAGGCCGAGCAGGAGAGCGACGGTCGGATTGGAGAACAGGTCAACGACGGGATACTCCCAACCGACGGCTTCCGTGACCGCACCGAGTGCCACCAGCAAGAGCCCCCCGATCAGGGGTGCCAGTGCGAGCGCCAGGCGCGGTTCGCGGGGACGTTCGGGAGCGGTCGCGGTCAGGACTGGCGCGGGGCCCACGGCCCCGTCGGGCGACGCGCCCGGCTTCGGCGTGTCGTCAGGATTCGCGCGACCACGGGTCCCGGTGCCGTCGCCGGCATCGTCGTCACTGCTGTCGACAGGGCCGCCGTGCACTTTGCCGGCGACTGCGACGTGTGGCTGCTCGTCCTTATCCGGGCTCCAGAACCCGGCCCGGAACAACAGGTTCATGATGCAGATCGAGGTCAGGATGGTCGCTGCGGCGACAGCGGAGCCGTAGAGCAGCATCGTGCCCAGCGGGACGTTCAGCAGACCGGACAGGGCCAGCGCTGCGACGCCCGGAATCATCATTGTCAGCCCACATTCGAGGCCGATCGCGATCGCCGTGGCGATGCGCGCGACCCCGTGCGCGCCGATCTTCGGAGCCACCGCGCGCGCGATCGGCGCGACGATCACCAGCATGACGTCGACGAAGATGGCCGGCAGGACGATGCCGATCGTGACACCGAAGGAGTACGGCATTGACTTCGGGCCGAACGTGCGCATGAGGAGATTGACGAGCTTGTCGATCGCCCCCATGTAGGACAGCAGCGCGCCGAGCAGGACGCCGAATGCGATCAACAGACCGATCTCGGCCATCAGGTCGCCGAAGCCGGTCAAGGCTGACTGAATCGCGTCGTCGACCGACAGACCGCCGGCGATCCCCAGGACCACCGCACCGACGAACAGGGCGATCACCGGGTCGAGCTTGAAGCGCATGATCAGCACGACGATGCCAACAATCGTCAGTGCTGAGTACAGCACGAGCTGTGCGCCGTGACTCACTGGCGCTCACCTCTCTCCGTGTCCATGAACCCCTCCTTGGGTCAGGGAACTCGCCATCGCTCCGTTGCAAGGCCCACGAATTCTGGCATACCAACTTGCGTTCCAACAAGCATGGAATCCTGAGGAAGGTAGGCAGGGTGCCAGCCCGACGTGTGTTCGTGAGAACGCCGTCGCCTAGGGTGGTGCGTACGAAGGAGTGGTGAGTCGATGTCGAGGACCGAGCGTCCCCTGCCGGAAGGAAGACTGGACGGGGCAACCCACTTCAGCTCCGACCACGCCGAATCGAGTTCAGATCGCGCCTACCGGGTCATCAAGGACGCGATCATCCGTGGCACCTTGGCCCCGCGCATCACCGTCTCCGAGGCGCAACTCGCACGTCGTCTCGACATGAGCCGCACTCCAGTACACCAGGCCGTCGCACGCCTGGCCGGGGACGGATGGGTATCGGTCGCCCCGCGAAGCGGGGTGCAGATCTCCGATGTCGACGCCGATGATCTGAGCGATGTCTACGAGACGCTGCTGGCACTCGAAGGTTCAGCTGCTGCGCGCCTGGCAAGCAGAAAGCCAGGGCCGGACGAGCTCGACGAGCAGCTCGTCGACGCATGCATCCAATGCGAGGACGCCCTGCGTGACGAGGACTTGTTGCTCTGGGCGGAAAAGGACAACGAGCTGCACAACCTGCTGCTGCGCGGTTGCGGGAACCGTCGACTGTGGCATGCCGCGACGACGGTCGCCGAACAAGCTCATCGGGCGCGCCTGCTAACGGCCAAGCTCCGGCCCTGGCCAACGTCATCGAACGAAGACCATCGCCGGATCGTCGATGCAATCCTCGATCGGGACGCCGACGAGGCGCGGAAGGCGCTCGAACACCACCGCCGCCGCGGGATGGCCACCCTTCTGCCGATATTGCGGGCTATGAACCCGAGCAGAACCACGTTCATCGAGTAGCACAAACACCGCCGCGGCACTTCTGAAGCTTCTCGCACTTGGTCGATCGTGGCCGCCATCATTAACGTTGGTGCGCACGGCGACGTCGAGCTGAAAGAGCCCGAGCGCTGCATCAGTGGGCCCGTCCGCACCGCGACAACGAAGGTGTCGACAAGCACATCGGTGCCGCGGCATTCGTCGACGTAGGTCCAAGATTGCTGCCAGATGTAGCTTCGCGACGGTGTTTTCGCTGACCCGCCAGCCATGTCGCGAGTCCGCGTCCGCGGGCGGGTACGTAAGCGACTTGACCACGGCCAGCGGAGTTCCGCAAGAGGATATGCCCTCGCGTGGTCACTTCACGCTCGAGATTGATCAGGTGGACGTCCGTGGAAGAACCGCTTCAGTCCACGAAGAAGGCCTGGAACTGGACCGCGGAGGACGTGTGCGCCCGCGACGCGATCAGGAGCGGGTGAAGTTTATGAAGGACTCGGCGGTGGCGTTGAAGTGGAAGTCGGTGGCCCAGTGGGTATCGCCGAGTCGGCAGCAGGTCAGATCTCGCGGTGCACGGCCTGGCCGCCGACCAGCGTCAGCACTGTTCCACTATGGGCCATATACACCGCAGCGACCTGGCTCGGACCTCCGGAGGATCCGCACGCCGTCGGTGACGGCGTCCTGACCGAGCCCCTCGAAGCGACACAGGATCGACCTGCGCGTTGCGCTCGACGCCTACACGGCCGGCTCGGCCTACGCCAACCACGCAGAGAAAGAAGCGGGCACGATCGCCCCCGGCAAACTTGCCGATCTTGCCCTGCTGGACCACCCGATCCTGTCGGGCGACCAAATCAGCACGGCGAATGGCCATTCGCCTGGGTGCGCCGTGGGCCCGGCAGCCATCGCCGTCGGGGATCTTGCCGGGCTTCTTGACGTCTGTGTGGGCCAGCTCGCCTGGTCGCTCACGTTCGTAGCGGAGGCCGGTTGCGCGGGAGGCGCGGATGACGTCGCCGGTGATCGGGTCGCATTCGGCCAGGTAGGGCACCTCGTGGCGGCGCAGGATCCGCGACACGGTGCGGGGTGGGACTCCGCTCGGGGCCGATCCAGTCCTGTCCGCGGCGTTCGCGGTGGCGTAGGTCTACCACCCGCTGCTCGACGTCGTCGGGCGTGCGGGTGGGACTGGTGTGTGGGCGTGATGAGCGGGTGGCTGAGGTTCCCCCGCACCGCAGGTGTCCAGCAAGCGGAGGGGGAATCGTCCCCGTTCGACCTACACGGATTCTGTGCGTGGCCGCGTGCTCTGCGAGACAGAAGAGGACACTTGCGTGTTATGGGTGCGGGCCACGCCGACGACGGCGACCCGCTCTCCGGTACGTGCCTCGATGGTGAACGTCCCCGGCTGATCCTCGTCCGCGGTGATCTCGACCCGGAACTCGTCACCCGACTTCACCGGCGCCACGAACTTCACCGAGATGTCGCCGTTGTCAGCCCATTCTGGTGCAAGACTGCACAGCTGCTTCTCGATGACCGCCAGCAGGTAGATGCCTTGGACCACGGTGCTGCCGAACACGGTGTTGCGCGCGTACTCCGGCTCGGTGTGAATCAGTCCCGTTCCCCCGCTGGCAATCCCGAACTCATCCATGTCCCGTTGCCGAAACACGGTCGCGGCCACCTTGTGCCTTCGCACGCTCATGCCGAGTACCCCCACAGCAGTGCTGTCTCGACACGACAGCGAAGATCATGGCCGGTGCCGTAGAACAGGCTCTCGAAGACGACATGTCGCTTGCCGTCTCGTTCGAATTTGGCTGTCACCCGCACTTCGACGTCGAGCACTTCACCGATGCGGGTGGCAGTGACATGGTCGACCTTTTGCCGGGTGTGAACGGATCCTTGTTGCATGCGGCCGGCGAGCGCCCGGTAAAGCGGAAGGAAAGTGCAGTAGACCCAGGGAGGCGCGGTCTGCGACGGCTCCGGCGGATCGGGCTGCCCTACGAGTCCGTTGTAGACGCGAACCAGTTCGCGACTTACCTCGTAGGTCGAGGTGAACGTCTGCCCTTCGTGCAGGGCCTCGTAGCTGACATCGTCGAATTCCTGGGCGATCCTGGGCTGCTCGAACACGGTCAACGCGCTCCCTCCGGCGGGCGAAGTCTGACAAGGGCGTCCGCGATGCTCACTCCGTGGCCCGCGGGAGCGACGAAGACCGGGTTGAGGTCGACCTCGGCAAGGTCGGCGCCTGCCGCCCCGACCATTCGAGAGAACGACATCACGAGCTCGACGAGCGCGTCTCGGTCGAGTGGTCCGGTGCCACGATGGTTCTCCAACATCGGGTAGATCGTCAGCGAGCGGATGGCGTCCTCGATCTGTGCTCTGGTCGACGACGGGAACACGAGTTGGAAGTCGGCCATCGTCTCCACGTAGATGCCGCCGGCGCCGATCAGCACGATCGGTCCGAACGTGTCGTCCCAACGCGCGCCGATCGCGAACTCGAGGTGCCCGAGTGCCATCCGCTCGACCAGCAGACCGTCCACCGAACCGATGCCGGCGTTCTCGGCCCGCGCCAGCACTGTGTCCGCGGCCGCGCGTACGTCGTCGTCGGTGCGCAGGTTGGTGACCACGAGCCCCAACTCGGTTTTGTGCGTGACCTCCGCCGACGACAGTTTGACCACAACCGGATGACCGATTTCACGTGCGGTGCGCACCGCAGCGTCGGCATCCGGCACCACTCGCCCCGCAACGACGGGGAGGTTCCAGCGGCGCAGCACGCGCTTGCTCGTGAATTCACTCAGCAACCCCGTGCTGCTCGCGTGGCGGGCCCACTCGGTGATCGAGCCACCTGCCGGGGGCGCGAACGTGGTGGTCGTGGCTGCCGGCCCCCGGCCGCGGGCCGACTGCCGTCGGCAGTGTTCGACGAAGCGTCCGATGGCATGCACGCATGCGGCATCGTCGGTGTAGGTGGCCACGCCTCGCCGCGACAGCTCCTCGACCGCCGCCTCGTCGCCACCCGTCCAGCACACCACGACCACGGCATCGGAGTCATGATGGGCCGCGGTGATGTCGTCGACGATCGCCGCGACGTCGTACCCGCGGCCGATGATGCCCAGCGCGACCACGACGACGTCGACCCCGGGGTCACCGGCCAGCACCGGGAGGGTCTGGCTGAGCAGCCGGGTGTTGGTCAGCAGCTCGGCTGTGATGTCGACCGGGTTGTCGGTGGCGGCGAAGTCCGGCAGGTGGGCATCGAGCGCGTTCTTGGTCGCTGGCCGCAAGGCGCGGATCTCCAGGCCTGCGGCCCGGCACCGATCGGCCATCATGACACCGAGTCCACCGGAGTTCGTGAGGATCGCGACGCCGTTGCCGCGTGCCCGCTTTCTCCCTGCGAATACCTTCGCCAGGTCCGAAATCTGTCGCAGGCTGTCTGCCCGGACGACTCCGCAATGGCGCAGGAACGCGTCGACGACCGCGTCGTCCTGGGCCAGCGCCCCCGTGTGCGAGCCCGCAGCCTCGGAGCCGGCAGGCGTCACGCCGGCCTTGAGCATCAGAATCGCCTTGCCCGATCGCGACGCGTATTCGGCGGCTTGTGCGAGCTCCTCCGGCCTCTTGAGGTGCTCGCAGTAGGCCTCGACGACCCGGACAGCCGGATCACGCAGCGCCTCGTGAATGAGCTCGCCCAGCCCGATGTCAGCTTCGTTGCCGCTGGCCACCCAGTAGCGGATCCCCTCGGGATGCGCACTGTGAATGTCCGAGAGCATCCCGGCGACCGCCCCGCTCTGGCTCACGATCGCGAGTGCGCCGTCGCGCACATGGTGGGTGGCGAAGCAGGTGGAGAATGAGGCGATGCTGCCGGTCGCGATGTTGGCCACCCCTTGACAGTTGGGCCCGAGCACACGCATCGAGTAGCGGTGGGCAACCTCCACGATGCGTTGTTCCAGTTGCTTGCCCGCGTCACCGAGCTCGCCGAACCCCGAGCTCAACACCACGCAGACCCGCACCCCCTGCTGACCGCACGCGTCCAGTTCTTCGAGCACTCGGTCGGCCGGCGTGGCAATGAGGGCAAGATCGATCGGGTCGTCGATCTTGCCAACCGCGTCGTACGACGGCAGTCCCTGGACGAACTCACGGCGCGGATTGACCGGATAGACCTGCCCGGCGTAACCGTAGTCACGCAGATATCCGATCGAGCGGCCACCGATCTTGTCCGGGTTGTCCGACGCTCCGATGACGGCGCTCGATGAGGGGGAGTACAAGGCCCGCAACTTTTCCGATGCCACGTCAGTCCTTCCTACGACCGAGTCCGGGGACAGACGCGCCGACCAGAATTGTCGTGTTGCCGAATACGTCCTCGCCGCGTCCCATCGTCGCGTGCGCTGCTCCGACCTCGTCGAATCCCAGGACACGACCGACGCACGGGTCGATCTTCCCGGCACGCACGAGATCGTTGTAGGCGATCGCCTGCTCGTCATTGGTGCCGTGGGATCCCTGCAACCGCTTCTGACGGGTCCAGTGGTAGCGGAGGTCGACCATCGCGTCGAAACCGCTCGTGCCGGCGCAGATGACGACCATGCCGCCTGGCCGGCACAGGAAGATGCTCGTGGGGATCGTCGCTGCTCCCGGGTGCTCGAAGACGATGGCCGGATCCTCGCGTGCTCCGGTGATCTCCCAGAGTCGCTTGCCGAACGCGCGTGCGCCTGCTGACCATTCCTTCTGCCCGGCCGCATCGTCGACGAGGGGCGGGACTCCCCAGTGGCCGAACTCCCGGCGATTGAGGTAGCCGATCGCGCCGAACTTGATCGCGTATGTGCCGCGCTCGTCGTCGGATACCACGGCGACCGCTCGCCCGCCGGCGAGCCTGACGAGCTGGCAAGCCTGCGTGCCGAGTCCGCCGGAGCCACCCCAGACCAGGACCAGGTCACCGTCGTGCACGGTGTTGCCTTGCCAACCGTGCAGCATCCGGTAGGCCGTCGTACCGACAAGGGTCGGTGCCGCCGCCTCTTCCCAGCTCAGATGCTCGGCCTTCGGCAGCACCTGGTGCGCCTGGGCGCGAGCGAACTGTGCAAACGACCCGTAGTTGGTGTCGTATCCCCAGATCTTCGCCGACGGCGCGATCATGGGGTCCTTGCCACTCTGCACCCATGGGTCGTCCGCATCCCAGACCCCTGGGTGGATCACGACTTCGTCGCCGATGCTCAGGTGCGTTACGTCCTCGCCAACGGCGTAGACAATGCCCGAAGCATCCGATCCTCCGATGTGGAAGTCTTCGGTTTCTCCTCGTTTCTGCCGGGTGCGTACCTGATCGACAGGGCAGCCGCGCGCCGCCCACACGTTGTTGTAGTTGATCCCGGCCGCCATCACAGCGATCAGCACCTCGTCGCGCCCGATGGGCGGAGTGGCGACCAGTTCGTGTTGGAAGGCGACGGCCGGGTCGCCATACCTGTCGGGGCGCACCACCTGCGCGTGCATCATGGTTGGGACCACACCCAGCCGCGGCAGTTCCCCGATGGGGGTGGCGTCCACTCCGGGGGTCGCCACGCTGCGGCGTTCGTTGGCTGAGGCACTTGTCACTTGGCTTCCTTCTCACTTCGGCTTGGCTTGCCTGACAGCGGATCGCAGCGGCGTGCGGAAACAAAAGCGCCGGCGGAGGGAGCAGGACAGAACGGCGAGCCCGCTCCCTCCGGCCGTCACCGGCAGGCCTACTTGAAGGGGTAGGGGTTGTACCCGTCCATCGCCAGGTGCCCGGCGTCCACCGGGAGCGCGATACCGGTGATGTGCTCGGCGTCGTCGCTCACCAGCCACACGATCGCCTTGCTGACGGCCTCGGACGGGAGCATCGAGCGGTCCTTGAGCAGGTGGAAGTGCCGGACGCTTTCCCAGGCGTCCTCTCGAGTCCCGTTCGGATTGCCGGCAAACCGCTCGTAGATGGGCGGGTTGTTGAGCATCGTGGTGTCGATCGCGCCAGGAGCGACGGCGTTGACCCGGACACCGTAAGGGGCGAGCTCGTTGGCGAAGTTCTTCGTCAGCCCGACCACCGCATGCTTGGAGGCGACGTAGTGCGAGAGCTGATAGCCCGGCTGGAAGCCGTTGACCGACGCCGTCAACACCACCGAGCCCTCCTGACGCTCGATCAGGTGCGGCGCGACCGCCTTCACCGAACGCCACACGCCGGTGAGGTTGACGTCGATCATGTCCTGCCACTTCTCCTCGGACATCTCCCAGAAATTGTCCTGGGAATAGATCCCGGCGTTGGCGACGACAATGTCGATCTTCCCGAAGTCGCGGATTCCCCGCGCAACGACGTCATCGAGGTCGGCGGTATTCCGGACATCCGCCTTGACGAACAGCGCGCGCCTGCCCAGTGCTTCGACGTCCGCGCCGGTCGCCTTCAGGTCCTGCTCTGTCGCAAGGCTGTACGGCACCGTGGCAATGTCGCGAGCGATATCGATGCCGATGATGTCCGCACCCTCGCGAGCAAGGGCGAGGGCGTGCTCGCGCCCCTGACCCCGCGCGGCTCCGGTCACGAACGCGACCTTACCGTCGAGCTTTCCCATGAGAATCTCCCATCTATCGTGTGCGTTGAGCACGGAAAAACGTTGTGAGGCACGTGGCCGTGACATTGCGCATCCACAGCCACGACCTCTTGTTCTCGATCTCTGCGGCTCAGACGGAGCTGAGGGCGGCGACGTCGGACCTGAAGCTCGGATATCCCTGGTCGGCCTCGCGGGCCAGCGCCTCACGGAAGTCCTTCAACCCGCCGAGGAAGAACAGCACCGTCTCCTTTCCGCCCGGTGCGTTGCCTCCGAAGATCCAGGACGACACCTTGGGAAAGAGTGTTTGGTGAGCGACCTCGGAGCATGTTTCCAGCCACGCGGACTCGCTCTCCTGCCTGACGTCGATCCAGCGCGCGTCGCCGTTCATGACATGTCCGATCAGGTCGGCGATCCAGTCGACCTCCGCCTCGATCATGGGTGGGTTGTTCACGAACGGTCCTTGCGGCCCCAGCACCATGAACATGTTCGGGAAGCCGCTGGTCACCATTCCCAGATAGCCACTGGGACCGTCGGCCCAGTGGTCCGCGAGTCGCTGCCCACCGAGCCCACGGATGTCGATACGGCGGTAGTTGCCTTCGACCGCGTCGAACCCGGTCGCGAGGATGAGGACGTCGAGCTCGTGGAGCCGGCCGTCCGCCGTGACAACTCCCTTCTCCGTAAGGTGCGTGATCGGGTTCTCGTCGATCCGTTCCAACGACACGTTGGGACGGTTGAAGGTTTCGTAGTAGCCGGAGTCGCACAATGGCCGCCGGGCGTAGAGACCGTGCGGTGTCAGCTTTCGCGCCGTTTCGGGATCGGAGACGATCTCGCGAATCTTGCGGCGGATGAACGCCGCCGCCTCCTCGTTGGCTGCTGCGTCGGTCGCGACGTCGTTGAAGGTCTCGAACATGAAGCGAAAGCCGCCGCCCTCGTCCCAGGCCCGCTGGTAGATCCGTTCACGCTCCTCGGCCGAGACGCTGAAGGTCGCCACCTCGCTCTCCACGAAACCCATTGCGACGGTGGAGTTGCGGACCTGCTCCCAGTTCGCCTCGAAGTTGTCCCGGTACGCCTGCAGGACCTCGGGTGACAGCTCCCGGTTCCCGGCCGGGACGCTGTACTGCGGAGTCCGCTGGAACGAGGTCAGGTGGGCAACGATGGGGGCCGTCGCGGTGATCACCTGGTTGCCGGTCGATCCGTTGCCGATGACACCGACGCGTTTTCCGGACACGTCGAGGTCCTCCGGCCAGGCGGCCGTGTGGACCACGCGACCGGCGAAGCGGTCGATGCCGGGGAACTCAGGGATGTTGATCGCAGAAAGCAGGCCGAGGCTGTTGATGAGGAACCGGCACTCGTACGTCACCCCGCGGTCGGTTTCCACGGTCCACGTGGCGGTCGCTTCGTCGAAGCCGGCGGCGGTCACGGTCGTTTCCAGCTCGATGTGCTGTCGCAGGGCGTAGCGGTCGACGACGCCGTTGAGATAGGCCAGAATCTCGGGCTGCCGCACGTACTTGCTCGTCCACCGGGTCTGCTCGTAGAGCTCGCGGTCGAAGCTGTACTGGTAGAACGGCGCCTCCGTGTCGGACAGGGCACCGGGATACTTGTTCCAGAACCACGTGCCTCCGACGCCGCCTGCCTTGTCGAGCCCGATGGCATCCAGCCCCATGTCGTTGCGCAGCTTGTGCAGCATGTAGATCCCGCCGAAGCCCGCGCCTACGACGAGTGCATCGAGCTTGCAGACCTGGCCGGATGAGGTGTCGTTCATGGCCGTTGCTCCTTCGGAATCTGCGACCGGTGTTGCGTACGTCACGTACAGGCCTCATGATTCAAGGTCGGCCGGGACGCGCGATGTTCCGATCTGGGACACGCTCGATTCGGCTGTCCGAGGCGGGATCTATACCCGGGGAGGAAGCAATCAATGAGGATTGTTGTCCGCACCGAGCGGTCCGTCCGCGCCCAGCGGGCATGGCTCGATCAGCGCGACCAGCGTGAGCAGGCGGGTCGGCGATGACAGATCCGGTAGTTGCCGCACGAGAGGAATTGGTCCGTGCCGGTCTCCGGAGCGAGGTGCACGTCGACGGTGTGGTGCCCGACCGGATCCTGCGGAGTTGGCGGCGCTCGATCAGCAGCGGCGTCGCTACCGAAGGGGTGAACGAGCGCTTCCGCGACATCAATGTCGAGTCGAGACTGGTCCGTTCGGCGACACCGGTGCTCGAACGGTGGCAGCACAAGCTCGCCGACACCGAGACCTCGCTGCTCCTGTGTGATCGCGCCGGGAGCGTCCTTGCCCGGCTGAGCAGCGACAGGAGCGTGCTGCGACACCTCGACCGGCTGCACGTCGCGCCGGGCTACGACTCCTCCGAAGAGTCGATCGGCACCAACGGACTGGGCACCGCCATAGCCGAGGCCACACCGGTGTGCGTGCAGGGCAGCCAGCACTACAAGACCGCGCTGGCCGGCCTCACCTGCGCGGCCGTGCCGATCATGGCGCCGTCAGGATCGGTTGCCGGCGCCATCTCCCTCAACGGGCCGGCCGCCAGCACGACCGACTTCATGCTCTGTGTCGCCCGGGAGATCGGCAACCAGATCGAGGATTGCCTGCGCGCCTCCTCGCGGCCTCAGGACCTCGCGCTCGCACTGTCGTTCATGCGCTACACCAACTCCAGCCGACCCACCGTCGTCATCGACGAACAGTCGATGCTGGCGAATACACCGGCGCTCCCGTACGTGAGCGTCGGGACCCACGTCCTTCTCTGGGAGACGCTGAACGCCGAGGATTGGAAGCGCGAAGGAGCCAGACGACTCCGACTCGACGAGGTTCCCGCAGAGGTCCTCGCCCGGCGGGTACTCGCGGGACCGAAGGTGCACTTCGTGCTCCACTTCGACGATCGAACGGAACCGACGCCACCCGACGCGCACGCGTCGGCCGCAGGTGACGCCGTGGTTGCCTCTGCCAGGCGGGCGGTGCGCGACCTGGCGAAGGAGGTCATCGTCGTCGAAGGACCCCGCGGGTCTGGCCGGGCCACCGTGGCCCGTCGCCTGCACCGTGACCGCTCGGCGGGAGCGCTGCACGAGTTCGTCGTCACCCCGGGGGTGGGGCCCGCGTGGAGCCGGATGGCCCGGCTTCTCGATGCCGGCTGCGACGTCCTCCTCCGTCGTACCGAGCGCCTCTGCGCGTCAGACGTCGCTGATCTGCGGGATCTCGTCGACCGGCGACCTGGAGCAGGTGTCCGGAGGGGCACGCTCGTGCTCACGGCCTGCGTCGCCGAGTCGGAGCCGGAGCTGCGCGCCGTGGTCGAGCGCATCGGTCCTGAGGTCCGCCTCGAGGCTCTGTCCCATACGCCCGAACGGATACCCGGCCTCGTCGAACAGGTCCTCGAGTCGCTGCCCGCAGAGCATCGCCGCGCTATTTCACCTGCGGCGTTGCAAGCCCTCATGCAGTGGCGATGGCCAGGCGACCTCGCGGAGCTCGTCGAGACCATCACCACGCTGGCGGGTGAGACACCGGGCCCCGTCATCCAACGCCGCGACCTTCC
This sequence comes from Prauserella oleivorans, assembly GCF_042685745.1. NCBI lineage: Bacteria > Bacillati > Actinomycetota > Actinomycetes > Pseudonocardiales > Pseudonocardiaceae > Prauserella > Prauserella oleivorans. The sequence continues at coordinate 2,881,691 of NZ_JBHUNT010000001.1, forward strand.
TCCCCACCTCCGGCAGGAGTCCCCGAGGCGTGAGCTCTCACTCCTGGAGGAGGCCGAACGGGAGGCGATCATCCGAGCTCTGCACACGGCAGGTGGCAACAAGTCCCGAGCGGCCGACCTGTTGGGCATCGGCAGAAGCACCCTGTACCGGCGCCTGCGCCGGCTCAAGCTCGATACCGACGAGGGGTCGCTCTAACGCGCACCCCTACTGAGCCTGAAGAGCTCCTCGATCACCGCGGACAGGGCCGGATCGCCGTGATCGGCGCGCCACGCGGCCCGCATGTCGACACTCCCGCCGACCTCGTCGATCGGCAACAGCACCACGTGGGGATCCGACACGCATTCGGCGACCGACGCGAGCGTCAGGTGGCAGCCCACCTCCGCGCCGACGAGTGCCAGAGCGGTCTGCGTGTCGGGGGCCTCCTGCACGATCTTCGGCGTGAACCCCGTCGACTCCGCGAGGAGTACCAGCTGCTCGGTGAGGACGGAGCCGTAGTCCGCGGGCAGGGTGATGAACGTGTCGGTGGCCAGTTGACCCAGCGAGATCCGGCGTGCTCCTGCAAGGACATGCGTGTCGGGCAACGCGATGACCAGCGAATCGGCCATCACGACCTGTGACGACAGCCCGGCAGGGATGTCGCGCCAGCGCCCGAGTGCGATGTCGGTCTCGGAGTCGATCACCTTCTTCAGGGCGGGCCGCGCGTAGGTGTGACTGAACAGGTCCAGCTGGATGCCGGGACTCCGTGACCGAACGGCACGCGCCAGACCGGCGACCAAGCGGTGAGTGGACAGGCCGGCGAAGGCGATACGCACGAGCCCGGACTCCTCGCTTCCCGAACGCACCGACGTCTGCGCCCTCCGCACCGCTTCCAGGACCTCACGTGCGGGTGTCACCAGCGCCTGACCCGCCGGCGTCAGGCGGACCGAGCGGGTGGTCCTGTCGAACAGCGTGACGCCGAGCTCGCGTTCGAGATGCTTGATCGTGCGGGACAGCGGCGGCTGGCCGATGCGCAGGCGCTCTGCGGCACGGCCGAAGTGCAGATCCTCGGCGACGGCGAGAAAGGCCCGAACCTGCGCGATGTCCACCGCTACCTCCCGTGTCCAGCAGGCCGCGTTCCGAGCATCCCAGGTCGAGCCGCGGTCAGGTGTGTCGATCTGGCACACCGCTCGCCGCGCCGGTCGGCACACGATGGGACTCAGCCCACCGGCCCGCAAGCCCATCGCGCGGAGGATGGAACATGACGCAGTACGCAACCGTGGACCCGACGAACGGCCGTCTCGTGCGCGAGTTCGCGACGATCAGCGACACGGAGGTCGCCAGGGCGCTCGACTCGGCGCAGGCTGCCTTCCTGACGTGGCGGGAGACGGACGTTGAGCACCGCGCGGCGACGCTGACGCGCGTGGCCGAGCTCCACCGGGAGCACGCCCAGGAGATGGCCGAGCTGATGACGCTGGAGATGGGTAAGCCGATCTCCGAGGCTCGTCGCGAGGTGGAGCTGTCGGCGTCGATCTACGACTACTACGCCATCGAAGGCGTCGACCTGCTCGCAGACGAGGAGCTGAAGGTCAACGGGCCGGGGCGTGCCTTCATCCGGCAAGCGCCGATCGGCGCGCTTCTGGGCATCATGCCGTGGAACTTCCCGTACTACCAGGTCGCCCGATTCGTGGCGCCCAACCTACTGCTGGGCAACACTGTCCTGCTCAAACACGCGAGCAGTTGTCCGCAGCAGGCATTGCGGATCGAGGAGCTGCTACGGGAGGCCGGAACTCCGGACGGCGTGTACCAGAACGTGTTCGCCAGCTCCGCGCAGGTCGCGGACATGATCGCGCATCCAGCGATCCAGGGCGTCTCGCTCACCGGATCCGAACGCGCAGGTAGCGCTGTCGGCGCCGTGGCTGGACAACACCTGAAGAAGTGTGTACTGGAACTCGGCGGATCGGATCCGCTGATCGTGCTCCCCGGCGTCGACATCGAACACGCTGTGTCGGCCGCGGTCGCCGGCCGCTTCTTCAACGGTGGACAAGCGTGCACGTCCTCGAAGCGGATCATCGTCGACACGCAGGTCTGGGACAAGTTCGTCGCGGCCTTCGTCGAGATGGTGGGTGAGCTGACGATGGGCGATCCCCGAGAGGAGTGCACGCAGCTGGGTCCGATGGCTTCGACGGCGGCGCGCGCGGACCTCGCGGCGCAGGTCGACGATGCCCTCGCCAAGGGGGCCACGGCGCATGTGGGCGCGGTAGTCCCCGAAGGCGACGGCGCCTATTACCCGGCGACCGTCCTGTCCGGCGTGACGCCTCAGATGCGTGCCTGGCACGAGGAGCTCTTCGGTCCCGTGGCCGTTCTCTACCAGGTCGGTTCGGTGGACGAGGCGGTCGCCTTGGCGAACGACTCGCCGTATGGGTTGGGCGGCGCCGTCTTCGGTCCGGATCCGGACGAGGCGGCGCGCGTCGCGGACCGCCTCGACGTGGGGATGGTGGGCGTGAACCAGGTCATTCGCAGCGCACCGGAGTTGCCCTTCGGTGGTGTGAAGAACTCGGGAACCGGTCGTGAGCTCGGCCGCCTCGGCTTGGAGGAATTCGCCAACAAGAAGCTGATCCGCACACCGTGAGAGGATCAGACGACGATCACCCCGTGTCCACGTGAGACGGTAGCTACTGCACTGCTGCCGACAGGGGCCTACGGACCCTTATGCATAGCAGGTCCGTTGACAGGGAAGGTGACCGTCGGCGGCGGGGAACCGGCACCTGTCGAAGGCTCGTCTGAGGCCGAGAAGGCCGAATACCGGCGCGGGGACAAGCCCACAGACCGTTTTGCCGGCTGCACGAGGTTGATGTACGCAGTCAGAATCGGCGGCAGGTCGCCCGCAGCGCGCGGCTAATCATTGTGCTGTTGGATGCTGTCCACGCCATATGTCGGGCCCGCGACCTGAACATCCGGGTACAACCACGGCCACTGCGCGCGTGCTCGGACATGGAAGGTCTTGATCGACTCCGCCTCGGCCATCGTGGCCTGAATGGCGTCGAGGCCCTCCAGGAGGTTGCGTCGGCGGAAGCCGGACAGGCTGAACGGAATGCGCTCACCGGACGGTGTTGTCAGGCAGCAATCCTCGAGGTTGACGGTGAACAGCGCATCGTCTCGCGGGCGAGCCTGGTCGGCCAGCCGAGTGATGACGGCAGTGGGAAGCGTCAGCGGTAACACACCGTTCGCGTAGCAGTTGCCCAGAAAGATCTCGGCGAAGCTCGGAGCGATGATGCACCGGAACCCCCATGCAGCCAGGAGCCACACGGCCGACTCCCGGGAGCTACCGCAGCCGAAATTGTCACCGGTAAGCAGAATCCGGGCACCGGAGTAACCGGGGTCGTTGAGCACGAAATCCGGCCGCGGTGAGCCGTCGGCGTGATATCGCCAGTTGGCGAACAAGTCGTCAGCGGATTCCGTTCTCTCGCGGAAGTGCTGGCCGGTTTTCCGCTCGGACCTGACCGTTCCGGGGGAGATACTGTCGGTGTCGATGTCACTGCGGAGCAGGGGGACGGCCTTGGACCGTACGACGACGAAGGGGTCAGGCATGCGTGGCTCCCGTCACGGTGCGTGGGTCGACGATGTGTCCGGCGATGGCCGCCGCGGCGGCGGTAGCCGGACTCGCGAGATGTGTCCGGACGTCCGGCCCCTGACGTCCGATGAAGTTCCGGTTGGTGGTGGAGACAATGCGCTGCCCGGGCCGGCCGGTCTCGCGCATCTGGTCGCCCGCTCCCGCACACATCGAACATCCTGCACGGCCCCAGCCGAACCCGGCCTCCAGGAACACCTGATCGAGCCCCTCGGCCTCCGCTTCCCGGCGCACACGTTCCGAGCCTGGTGAGACCCAGGCCGTGACGTGCTCGGCGACCCGCTTGCCCCGCACCACGTCTGCCGCGGCGCGTAGATCGGACAGCCGCGCGTTCACGCACGATCCGATGAAGACCATGTCGACGTCGACTCCGGCCAGGCGCTGTCCCTCGGTGAGGTCCACATAGCTCAGTGCGGCCTCGTGGGTTGCGCGCACGGTGTGCTCATCCGACGGTGCCGACGGAACGGCCTCGTCGATGCCGATCGTCTGTGCGGGAGTGATTCCCCACGAGATTTGCGGAGTCACGTCGCGGGCATCGAAACGCAGCTCCCGGTCGAAGGTGGCCCCTGGATCGGTCGGTAGACTGTGCCAGTCTTCGACGGCTCTCTGCCAGTCCTCGCCCTGTGGACCGTGCGGGCTGCCGTCGAGGTATGCGACGGTGACGTCGTCAGGCGCGATCATGCCGAACCGCGCTCCGAACTCGATCGACATGTTGCACACCGTGAAGCGACCCTCCATCGGCAGCGCGTGAATCGCCTCTCCGGCGAACTCGACCGCGTATCCAGCGCCGCCATGCACCCCGATACGAGAGATCATGTACAGCACGAGGTCTTTGGCGGTGACTCCCGGGGAAAGCTGTCCGTCCACAGTGATCCTCATGGTCTTCGGCTTGCGCAGGACCATGGTTTGCGTAGCGAGGATGTGGACGACGTCGGACTGCCCGAGCCCCCAAGCCAGCGCGCCGAGCGCTCCGAGCGTGCAGGTGTGACTGTCACCGCACGCGACGGTGGCGCCGGGCAGCGCGATGCCTTGTTCGGCCGCGACGATGTGAATGATCCCGAAGTCGGGATCGTCTGTGTCGAACAGCCGGAAGCCATGGCGCCGCGCGTTGTCCCTGAGGTTGGTGACGAACGGATTTGCGGAGGTGCGCTCGTCGTCGGTTGCGTTCCACAGTGTCGCGACCGTGTGGTCAGCCCCGGCGAACGTGAGTTCCGGGTGGCACACGGCGAGTCCACGTCGGTTGAGGGTCAGCAGACCCCTGCCGACGACATCGTTGATCATGTGCCGGTCAACGAAGAGGAGCGCGAAGCCGTCTCCCAGATCGCGCACGACGTGTCGCGACCACACCTTTTCGAACAGCGTAGCCGGCATGATCTCAACCCTCCGCGGTCATGTCACGGTGGCGTTCTTCGATCGACTCCCACTCCGGCAGCCCGACGAGCTCCTTGAAGTCGGCGAAGCTCATATCGCGATCTGCGAGTGCGAAGCGACCGTGTTGGATGTCCTTGATGCGGGACCGGATGGCGCCCGCGGCCGTGAGAACGGGTGTGATCCCGTAGCAGACGATTGAGAAGCCCAACTGTTGGTATTCTTCCGGAGACAGGACCGGCGAGACGCCCCCGGGAAGGGGATTCGCGAGCAACGGGACGTCGAACTCCGCGCCGATGCGTTCGAGCTCCTCGACGGTTTCCGGCGCCTCGATGAACAATGCGTCCGCGCCGGCGTCCAGACAAGCCTCGGCGCGGTGTAGGGCGTCGGCCAAGCCGTGAACCGCGCGTGCGTCGGTTCTCGCGAAGATCATCGTTTCAGGATCGCAACGCTCAGCCGCCGCCGCGCGGATCTTGGCTACGAACTCAGCACGCGGCACCACCGTCTTGTTCGCCATGTGCCCACATCGCTTGGGCCATTGCTGGTCCTCGATCATGACGGCACTTGCGCCGATCTGCTCGTAGCTACGGACGGTGTGCACGACGTTCTTGACATCGCCGTAGCCATCGTCGGCGTCGACCAGGACCGGAATCGAGACAGCCGCTGTGATGTCGCGAACTGTCGCGCTGATATCGCCGAAGCTTCGCAGCCCTATATCGGGAACGCCATACCGCGCACCCACTACACCGAAACCACTGACGAACAGGGCCGGACTGCTGGACTGCTCGATGATACGTGCGCTGAGCGCGTCGTATGCCCCGAACATGATGAGCATGTCCGTATCCGCAAGCGTGGCGCGCATGCTGCGTTTGCGGGGTGTGGCCGAGAGTGTTGTCACTGACTTCTCCTATCGCGACGATGCGATCTGTCAAACCGATGCGGAGCTACCAGGGCTGCGCCGATGAGGCGGTTCACGTGGGAAGCCCGGGTTGACCGCGGCCGCGCAGAACGACCTCGACCATCACGTGCGTGAACGAGTCGTCTTCGGCCGCAATCCGGCACTCCCGCTTCACAGCATGGATGGCAGGACGAACACGAGACACGCGAGTATCGGGGCGACCACGATCATGGAAAGTCCCCAAGCCAGTAGCCCGCGATAAACCCGTCGCTGATCGTTCTCGGCGGTATTCGCGACCACGAGTGCTCCGGTCGAGGTCAACGGGCTCGCGTCGACGAGGCTGGCGGAGACCAAGATCGCGATGAACATGCCAAGCCCACTGACGTCGCCGGACAGAAGCAGCGGAGCTGCGAGTGGGATGATCGCCGTGATGGTCGCGATGCTCGAGGCGAACGCGGACAGGAACGCGGCGGCGGCACAGAGCAGCAGGGCTGTGACGAACTGTGAGCCGACACCGGCGAGGCTCTCGCCGATACGGGTGATGGTGCCTGCACGCTCGAGGGCCGCGATGTAGGTCACCACACCGCAGATCAGGACGATCACCATCCAGCTGACGTGCTGCATCGCGTCCTTGCGGGGAAACAGCAGGTGCAGGAGCGCGGCGGTGATAAGCGACAGGAAGCCCATATCGAGGTCGAATCCCAGGGCTCCGATGGCCACGGCCGCGATCGCCGCAAGTGTGGTGGTCTGCGCTTTGTTCAGCTTTCCTGCCGCGGGTACCGCCTCGGTATCCACCGAACCGGACGAGGGCGGGTCGACGGGGCCGGCCGAATCGGAGCCACCCGTTCCTGGCCGGGGAGCCGTGGTCACGCCGGCGGGGACCGCGGCGCTCGTGGCGGTTGTTTCGGCGAGTACCGCCTTCCTGCTGCCGAGCAAGGACCGCCCGCCGAACAGGAAGTAGATGACGGCGGCCAGCACCGTGTTGAACGCGAAGATGGCAAGGAATGCCGTTATCGGGCTGGCGGGGAACCCGATGTTGCGCAATGCCTGGTTGGACACCACGCCGATCGGGCCGATGGGCGAGAAGTACCCCGCGAGGGTTCCCGTGATCACCATGACGGCCACCAGCATCGGGCGGATGTCGAACATGGCCGCCAGGGACATCCCCATTGCCGACACGAGACCCGCCACCGCGGGGCCCGCTGCCCCAGCAGAGGTGGCCGCCGAAGCTACGAAGAAGCCCAGCCAAGGCACGACCGCGGGTCTTCCCCGGACCACGAATCTGGCAAGCGAGGACACGATCCAGTTCATCGTTCCGTTCACGGTCGCGATCGAGAACAGATACGTAATCCCGAACAGGAGCAAGAAGAGATCGGCCGGAAACCCCGACAGGATCTCCTCGGTGCTCTCGCCCAGTACGAGGCCTCCGACCGCGAAACTGGCCACCAGACCGAGCACGCCGAGATTGACGGAGCTGAACGTCCCGATTGCGAAGACCGCGAGCAGGACGAGCACAGCGAGAAGGTCGATTGACATGTATCGCCCAATCATTCGTCGCGCGACTTCCCTGTCACGTCGTTGCGAGGACCGTGGCACACGCCTCTGGCGTGCACAGTGGGCTCTCTCAGTCAGTGGAAGATCGTTCCGGGATGCAGTGCTGTGCGCGGCACGAGTACGCATGCAAGCCGGGGCGGCTGAGTAGACGCCGCCCCGGCTGCGATTCGTGTAACAACCCGTGGTTGGTTCAGGTGTCGTCGACCTCGTGTGCCGAGACCGGGGCAGGGCTTCCCGATCTGAGGTCGCTGTCGGTATCGAAGTTCAGATCCCTGTTCACCGTCTCCTTGGACAGTGCCACTGCGAGGATAGTCACTATTGCGCCGACAGCGATGTAGACGGAGATCGGGACGGACGAGCCGAACGCATCGAGTAGCGCCACCGATATGAGGGGAGCAACACTTCCAGCGAAAATAGAGGCAAACTGTGCTCCGATCGAGGCCCCGCTGTAGCGGACGCTGGTACCGAACAGTTCGGAGAAGAACGCGCCCTGCGGGCCGAAGCTAGCCGCATGGAGCAGCAGTCCCACTGAGGCCGCGACGATCAAAAGTACTGTCGACCCTGTGTCGATGAGCGGAAAGGCGATGAAAGACCACACGCCCAGGGCGACCGCGCCGAAGAGGATCACTGGTCGCCTCCCGAGTCGGTCAGACAGGTGACCCCAGCCGATGATGCCGGCGAACTGCACCAGCGCGGCGACGAACACCGCCAACAGAGCGTCCGAGCGATCGAAGCCGGCGTGGCTCGTCGCGTATGTCAACACGAAGACGGTGAACACATATCCGGCGATGTTTTCGCAGAAGCGTGCGCCCATGGCGACAAGCAATTCCCGCTTGTAGTGTTTCAGTACCTCTATCAAAGGTGTTCTGCGGGGCCGTCCTTTTCGTTGCGCGCGTAAGAAGACCTCTGACTCGGCAATCGAGAGGCGAACCCACAACCCGACCACGACCAGCACGCCGGAGACGAGAAATGGTATTCTCCAGCCCCACGCCTCGAAAGTCGCATCGGCCATCGTCACCGCGAAGATCGCGAGGACAGCGACGGACAGGGCCTGCCCGAGTGCGAGGCCGGACTGTGCCCACGCCGCCCAGAAGCCGCGTCTACGGCCGTCGCCGCGCTCGGAGAGCATCAGGACCGCACCGCCCCACTCGCCACCCACGGCGAACCCCTGCAGCAGGCGAAGGCAGACCAGGATGATCGGGGCGGCTATGCCGATGGAATCGTAGGATGGCACAAGGCCGATCGCCACGGTCGCCGCGCCCATCAGGACCAGGCTGACAACAAGCATCTTCTTGCGGCCGAGGATATCGCCGAAATGCCCGAACACCAGCCCGCCGAGCGGGCGTGCTATGAATCCGACGGCGTAACCCGCGAGCGCGAGCAAGGTGCCGACCAGCGGGTCGAAGCTCGGGAAGAAGATCTTGTTGAAGACCAGCGCGGCTACTGAACCGTAGAGGAAGAAGTCGTACCATTCGACGGTCGTCCCGATTGTGCTGGCGAAAACGACCTTGCGCATGCCATGGTGGGCAGTGCTGTCGGTGTCCCTGCTCATCTTCCGATCCTTCCCGCGTGCGGTCCGGGGGCCAGCTCGACGGCAACGCATTTGAGTTGGGTGTAATGCTGAAGTGCCTCGGCGCCTTTTTCGCGTCCGTAGCCGCTCAATTTGTAGCCGCCGAATGGGGTCTGAACCATGGGGGAAAGCCAGGTGTTGACGTATACCTGACCGGCTTCCAGTCGTCCTGCGACGGTGAGTGCGCGCGAGACGTCCGCGGTCCAGACGCCGGCTGCGAGGCCGTACTCGGAGTCGTTGGCAATGGCGACGGCATCATCTTCGGTGTCGAACGGGATGACCGCCACCACGGGCCCGAATATCTCCTCGCGAGCGATTCGCATCTTGTTGTGTACGGCGGTGTAGATCGTCGGCGCGACGAAAAAGCCCGAATCGGGCGGGTCGGCCAGTGGTGCACCTCCGAGCGTTGCGACAGCCCCATCAGCGTGCGCGATGTCGAAGTACTCGTGCACCTTGGCGTATTGCGCGGCGGTGGTAACCGGGCCGAGGGTATGCCCTATCTCCAGCTCCTGCGCCGCGGCGGTGAGCTTGTCGACGAACTCATCGTGGATTTCGCGCTGCACCAGCAACCTGGTTCCCGCCGTGCAGGTCTGACCGGTGTTGGCGGAGAACGCTCGCAGAGATCCGGCGACAGCTCGATCCAGATCAGCATCGGCGAACACGATGTTCGCGGACTTGCCACCCAGCTCCAGGGTCAACGGAAGGACCCGGTCCGCGGCAATCTTGCCGACGTCTCGCCCCGCGCGAAGTGATCCGGTGAACGCGAGTTTGCGTACGTGAGGGTTCCGCACCAAAGCGGCGCCGGCTTCTTCACCGTGCCCTGTGACGACATTGAGCACGCCGGCTGGAATACCGACCTCGGTGGCCAGCCTTGCGAGTTCCAATGTCGTCGCCGAGGTGAATTCCGAGGGTTTGACGACCACGGTGTTTCCTGCGGCAAGTGCCGGCGCGACGGCTCGGGCGGCTTGGTTGAGGGGCGCGTTCCAGGGCGTGATCACGCCGACCACGCCGAACGGTTCGCGTCGGGTGAAGCAGTGGTACTGCGGCCCGAGATCAATCGTTTCACCGTGAAGTGCGTGCACCAGGCCGCCGTAGAACTCGAAGTAGAGGGCGGCGTTCGCAACTTCGGTGGACGCGAGCCAGTCCGGTTTGCCCGTTTCGGCTGATTCGAGTTCCGCGAGCCGGGCCGAGTTCTCCGTGATGGCCGACGACAACGCCGTGAGGAGTCTGCCCCGAGCCGTGGGGTCTTGGTCACGCCAGGCGGGGAGCGCGCTGGTAGCGGCGTCGGCGGCCGCGGCTACATCTGCCGGTGTTCCAAGGATGACCGATGCGACTTCTTTACCGTCTGCCGGACTCCTGGTGGTCATCCGTGTGGCTCCCGTGTCGGCGACCTCACGGCCGCCGATCCAATGTCCGTATACCGCGTCCATTTTCACGCCCTTCTGTCGGGTCGGTCGCTGTCGTTCCGCAGTGGCTTCGTGTCAGCTGATGCTCCGGCCGCCGTCCACGTCGAGGCACACGCCCGTGAGGAAGGTGGCCTTGCTTGACGCGAGATAGAGGATCGCGTTCGCTACGTCCTCCACGTCTGCGGTACGCCCCATGGGGATTCCATCGACCATGGACTTTCGTGTGTCGTCGGGAAGGGAGTCGACCCCGAAGGCGCTCTTGACGAATCCTGTTTCGGCGATGACCGGGCTCACCGCGTTCACGCGGACTTGTGGCGCCACTTCGGCGGCGAATCCACGAGTGAAAGATTCCACGGCCGCTTTCGTGGCGCAGTAGACAGTTGATCCCGGCCGGGGTCGTCGTGCGGAGATGGAGGCGACGTTCACCACCGAGGATTCCTGCTGCTTTTGTAGGTACGGCAGCGCGTACTTACAGCCCAGCACGACGCTACGGAAATTGATGGCCACTTGCTGGTCGATGTCTGCGGATCCCATGTCGACAACCGAGGTAAGCGGATGCGGCATACCGGCGTTGTTCACGAGCACATCCAGCCGTCCGTACTCGTCGACCGTGCGGTCCATCAGCTCGCGCATCGAGTCGGCATCGGTGACGTCCGTGCGTACGGCGATTGCCGACGGAAGTTTCTCCGCCACCGCTGCCGCGCCCTCGACATTGATGTCCGAGACAACGACATGGGCTCCGGCTTTGGCAAACGCGATCGAGGTGGCGGCTCCGAACCCGCCCGCACCCCCTGTGACGATCACCGCGCGACCGGCGAAGGATATCTCCATTGATGCTCCCTTGATCAACCACGATCCGTGGCATACTCCGCCGGTAGACCCGGCCATACTTCCGGCGAATGCTAATCCGGCTGCCCCGCTACGCCAGGGCACGTCGCACAGAGTGGAATATCTACGCTGCGTTCGGACTTCTTCCACGGACGGTGACGGTCCGGGTGTAGGAACCGGTATCAACGCGTGCCGGATGTGGTCTTTCTCTCGCCCAATGGAAGATATTGCGTCGTCATTTAGGCTCACGCCATGGCATCGTCGCCCCATCAGCAGCCCGAAGCCGGCTCATCACGATCGCCGGAGAAGGCGGTGCTGCGCCGCGCTTTCGTGATTCTGGACGCCTTCGCGGGCAGCCAGGAGGAACAGACGATCACGGGGATATGCAGGAAGACTGACCTCCCACCGTCCACCGTGCACCGGATGCTGGCCACCATGGTCGACTGGGGTGGTGTCGAGCGCACCGGCCGTGGTCGATACCGGCTCGGTTTGAAGTTCTGGAAGTTGGGCTCTCAGGTGCCCCAAGCGCGCCAGCTACGGGATATTGCGCTGCCCTTCCTCGAGGACCTGTACGAAGCTACCCACGAGGTGGTGCATCTCGGTGTCCGGGACGGACTGGACCTGCTGTACGTCGAAAAGATTTCCGGGCGGCGCTCGGTGCAGGCGATGTCCGGTGTCGGCCGGCGACTTCCGCTGTATGCCACCGGCCCGGGAAAGGTGCTACTCGCTCACGGAGGTACCGAGCTGCTGGACGACGTGATCGCGCACGGCCTCGTGCGTCGCACGGAGTACACCATCACCGACCCGGCGCAGTTGCGGCGCGCACTGGCGGAGGTCCGGAAAACCGGGGTGGCCGTGTCCCGCAACGAGGCGTCCATGGGTACGGCTTCGGTGGCCGCTCCCATCCGTGACTCGACAGGAACGGTCGTCGCCAGCGTCTCGGTGGTCATGCCGGACGATCGCATAGACGTCCCGAAGCTCATCCCACTGGTCAAGACCGTCGCGCGCGCGATCTCGAGGCAGAACACCGAACCTGGATGAAGGGCTCGCGACTTCCGGTTTTCCGTCAGGTGAGAGCACGGGGTGACCGTGCCGTGCGCTCGAGCGCATAGTCGACCGCAGAGAACGAGACTTGCCGTCGTCCGATCGGGAACGGTTCGGCCCCCGCCCGCGCGGCCGTCGACACCTGAAGTCAGGAGTGCCAGCGATGCCAACAGTGAAGGACGCGTTCTTCGGCGTCCTCCGCGATCTGGGAATGACACGCATCTTCTCCAATCCCGGGTCGACCGAGGTGGACCTGCTGGTCGACCTGCCCGGCGACATCGAATTCGTCCTCGGCCTGCATGAGGGTTCGGTCGTCGGGATGGCGACGGGGTGGGCGATCGGCTCCGACCGGCCGGCGCTCGCACTACTGCACACCACGGCTGGGTTGGGGAACGCGGTCGGCGCGCTGGCCACGGCCAGGGAGAATCGCGCGCCGCTGGTCGTGCTCGTCGGTCAGCAGGACCGCAGGCACCTGACGGCCGAGCCGTTCCTGGCCGGCCAACTTGAGGACCTCGCCGGTCCCTACGTCGTGTGGGCGACGACCCCGGCCCGGCCGTCGGACGTCCCTTCGCTCGTCGCTCGGGCCCATCATGAGGCGCGGGTGCGGCGCGGACCGGCGCTCGTCGTTGTGCCGATGGACGACTGGCAGGCGGAAGCGGACAAGGTGCGCGCGTTGACCGCGCCCCGGTCGATGACTCTCGCCTCCGGGGTGGACGAGGACGCGTGCCAGGAGCTCGCCGCGAGGATCGCAGGGGCGAGCAGGCCTGTTGTCGTCGCCGGTGCCCGCGCTGACGAGAGCCGGTGCTGGGCCGCCCTGACCCGGCTCGCGGAACGGCTGAGGCTCCCGGTTTGGCAAGAGGCGTTCGGAGCCCGGGCGGGCTTTCCCCAGACGTCGCCGCATTTCGCGGGTCACCTCCCGGCGCACCGATCGGGCGTCCGGGCGGCCCTGGACCCCCACGACTTCGTCCTCGTGGTCGGGGCGGCCTCGTTGCGGCAGTATCGCTACGAACCAGGGCCCTTCTTCCGGGATGACGTAGAGGTCGCCGTCGTCAGCGATGATCCGGCGGACCTCACGCACAGCACCGCAGACCTGGCCATCATGACCCCGCTCGCAGGCTTCCTCGACCGGTTGGCCGACATCGTGCAGCAACGCCCGGCCGACGCCGGCGATCTCCCGGCGGCTCAGCCACGCCAGACGCCGTGGAAACCGGGCGAGACGTTGCTCGCCCAGCACGTCTTCGGAGCGTTGGCCGAGCGGTTGTCCCCGGAGACCGTCCTCGTCGAGGAAAGCCCGTCAACCCGGCTCGACTTGCAGCAACACGTACCGGCGAGCCGTCCGCTCGGCTTTCTCAGCGCCGCGATGGGTGGGCTGGGCTTCGCGCTGCCGGCCGCGATCGGCGTGAAGATGGCGCAACCGCAACGGCCGGTGGTCGCGGTGGTAGGTGACGGATCGTCGCTCTACGGCATCCAGGCACTGTGGTCGGCGCAACGCTATGGGCTGGGGGTCTTGTTCGTTGTCCTGTCCAATGGCGCCTACGCGATCATGAATCACCTCGCGCAGGTGGCGGGGGGTAAGGCGCCATGGCCGGACTTCGCCGATGTCAATGTCGCCGGGCTGGCCACTGCCCTCGGTTGCCCCGCCAAACGCGTCACCTCCTACGAGGAGCTCGTGGCCGAGCTGGACGCGCTGCCTTCGGATCTGGCCGGATTGCCCGAGCCGCTCGTCCTCGACGTCGTCGTGGGCACCTCCACCTGAACCCATCACGGCGCCGCCGTGACCCCGTAAGACCAAGGAGAGCCGATGTCTCACGAGCTGACCGACGATCAGCGAGCCCTGCAGGAAGCCGTCGCCGAGCTGGCTCAGCAGTTCGGGCAGGACTACTGGACGAAGGTGGACGCGGAAGGGCGATACCCCGACGAGTTCGTCCAGGCACTGACCGACGGTGGCTGGCTGGCCGTGCTCATCCCGGAGGAGTACGGCGGCGGCGGTGGCACGGTCGCCGATGCCGCGTTGATCCTGGAGACGCTGGAACGCAACGGGTGTGCGACCTCGGCCGCGCACGCGCAGATGTACACGATGGGCACGATCCTCCGGCACGGCAGCGGGGAGCAGAAGCAGCGCTACCTGCCCGACATCGCGGCGGGCAAGCTCCGCCTGCAGTCCTTCGGCGTCACCGAGCCGGACGCCGGCACGGATACGACGCGCATCAGGACGTTCGCCCAGCGGGAGGGCGACGAGTACGTCGTCAACGGCAGCAAAATCTGGACATCGCGGGTCCAGCACTCGGACCTGCTGCTTCTGCTGACTCGGACCACCCGCTACGAGGACGTGCAGAGGAAGACCGACGGCATGACCGTCCTCCTCGTCGACCTCCGCCAAGCCATCGCGGACGGGCAGATCGAGGCACGGCCGATCAAGACCATGGTCAACCACGAGACGAACGAGCTGTCGATCACCGACCTACGGGTTCCCGTCGCCAACCGGATCGGGGAGGAGGGCAAGGGGTTCCGCTACATCCTCAGCGGGATGAATGCCGAGCGGATTCTGACCTCCTCCGAGTACATCGGCGCGGGCCTGTACTTCATCGACCGTGCTGTCGAATACGCCAGGACCCGCGAGGTGTTCGGCCGCCCGATCGGCATGAACCAGGGCATCCAGTTCCCGCTCGCCACCGCCTATACGGAGCTGCAGGCCGCCAGCCTCATGCGCTGGACCGCGGCACGCCTATTCGCCGAGGGCAAGCAACCCCAGTTCGAGGTCAACGCGGCCAAGCTGCTGGCCTCGAAGGCGTTGTGGGCCGCCGCGAACGCCGCGATGGACACCTTCGGTGGCTACGGCGTCGCCGAGGAGTACGGCATCGAGCGGCGCTTCCGGGAGGCTCGCCTGCCGATGATCGCGCCGATCAGTAACAACATCGTCCTGGCCGGCATCGCGCACGGCACCCTCGGCCTGCCCAAGTCGTACTGATGGCGAACGCATACAGCCACCAGACGACCGAGGCGGTCGCGGCCTTCATCGCCGGCACGCGGTCACCGCAACCGGGCCACGAGACGGCATTGAGCCGGGCAATCCTCGACACGGTCGGCTCGGCCCTCGCCGGGATGGGGACAGCCCCGGACCGCATCCTGCGCCAGTGGATCACGAGTGAGGGCAGCACCGGCCGTTCGACGGTGTGGACCTCCGGGCAGCGCGTGTCGGCGGCGACCGCGGCGCTGTGCAATGGCACGTCAGGACATGCCCTCGACTGGGACGACGTCTCGCCCGGCAGCGCCATGCACCCGAGCACGGTCCTGTTGCCTGCGCTCCTGGCGGTGAGCGAGGAGCGCGGGACGTCGGGCAGCGACCTGGTGCGCGCGCACGATGTCGGTGCCGCCGTGTTCCGCGGCCTGACCCAGGCACTTCCTCGTGCAGTGCATTACGGCCGGGGCTGGCACACCACGGCCACCGTGGGCAGGCTGGCGGCGGTGGCCGCAGTGGCCGCGCTGGTCGGTCTCGACGAACGCGCCTGCGGCCACGCACTCGGGCTGGCCGGTTCCCTGGCAGCGGGGAGCCTGGCGAACTTCGGCAGCATGACCAAACCGCTGCACGCCGGTTTGGCCGCGAGAGACGCCGTCATGGCTGTCGCCCTCGCGGAGTCCGGGTTCACCGCCGGCTCCCGGATACTCGAAGCAACGGGCGGATTCTTCGACCTCTACGGCGACAAGGACGCCGCGCGGCTGGCGACGCTGGCCGAGGACCTCGTCGCCTGGCGGAGCCGCTGGGCCTGCGACTGGGCGCAGAAATTCTACCCCGCCTGCTACGCCACACACCGCGCCATCGACGCCGTGCTGCGGATTCGCCGTGAGCTGGGCGGTCGCAGCCCACAGGCGATCCGGGTCGTCACCGAGCCTGGTGGGCTCCGGCCGCTCATCGACCGGCGGCCTGCCAACGGCACGGAAGCGAAGTTCAACCTCGCTTACGTCCTGGGCGTGGCCCTGGTGTACGGCAAGGTCACGCTGGCGCACTTCGACGACACGGCACTCCAGGACGACGCCGTCGCGCGTGTTGCGGCCGTCGTCTCCGCGCGCGAGCAGGACAGCCCGCCGGTGGGCGAGGCCGACTACCGCGACGGGTTCACGGTCGTGGAGATCGACGCCGGCGACGGGCACACCCACCGCGTGCGGGTCGACACGACCTACGGCGACGCGGCATCGCCCCTGTCGGACGCCGACCTTGCCGAGAAGGCTGCCGAAGGCTGCCGGATCGCGGGGTTCTCCGCAGCCCAGGCGGACGGCATCACGACCGCACTTCAGCAGATACCGCACGCGACCGTTCCGGGTGACCTCCTGGACGTGCTCGCTCGCCCACACCGACCTCAGGAGGCGACTGTATGAGCCAGCCGGACAACCCCACCGTCGTCGTTGTCGAAGAGGGCATGCGCGAGGGCATGCAGATCGAGAGCGCCGACATCCCGGTGGAAGCGAAGATCGAACTGCTCGACGCGCTGTCCGCCACCGGACTGCGACACATCGTCGTCGGATCCTTCGTCAGCCCGAAATGGGTACCGCAAATGGCCAGGATCGAGGACGTCATCGCCGGGTTCACCCCGCGGGACGGCGTCACGTACACGGCCCTTGCCCTCAACGCGCGTGGTGTCGAGCGGCGTGCCCAGCACGTGCCTCCCCTCGCCCCGCCCGACGGGGTCGGGCGCTCGATGCTGCACCTGTGTGACGTGTTCGTGCAGCGCAACACCGCCCGCACGGCCGAGGACGAGCGGAAGGCGTTGCCCGATGTCGTCGCCGCGGCTGTGGCGGAAGGAGCTCGCGAGGCGACGGTCGCCGTGAACGCGGCCTGGGGCTCCAACTGGCTGGGCACCTTCACCCAGGACCAGCGGATCGAGGCCCTCACCGAGCAGCGCGACGCGTGGAC
Source organism: Prauserella oleivorans (assembly GCF_042685745.1). Lineage (NCBI taxonomy): Bacteria > Bacillati > Actinomycetota > Actinomycetes > Pseudonocardiales > Pseudonocardiaceae > Prauserella > Prauserella oleivorans. The sequence continues at coordinate 2,898,876 of NZ_JBHUNT010000001.1, forward strand.
CGCTGCGGGCGTTCCCACCACGGGTGTGTACCTCGGCGACCCGATGAGCTTCAACACCCCGCGTGAGGTCGCGGCCATGGTTGCGTGGGTCCGCGACAACTGGCCGGACGTGCGGACCGTGCACCTGCATCTCCACGATGCGCGCGGAGCCGCGATGACCTCGGCATGGGCCGCGCTGAGGGAACTCGACTCCCGGTACACGCTCGTCATCGACGCCTCCATCGGCGGCATGGGAGGGTGCCCGTACTGCGGCAACGGCCGGGCCACGAAGATGATTCCGACCGAGGACCTCGTCGAGATGTTGCGCGGTGAAGGGATCGACACCGGCATCGACATCGACGCCCTGATCGAAGCGGCTCACCTCGCCGAGCGGGTCGTCGGCCATGAGCTCTACGGCCACGTGTCCAAAGCCGGGCCGAGACCCGGTCCGGGCCGGCTGTACCCGATGGACATGCCGCTGGTGGAAACCATCGAATCGGCACAGCACTTCCGGCTGGGACCGGCTGTGTACGCGGGGAACCCGGCCCCGTGGAAGCGCCCCATCACGTCCGAGGCCCGCGATGCGGTGGACGGGGTGAGCGCGTGAACGCCCTTCCGACGCCAGGTCGCGGTTCGCTGAGCGACGTCCGGGTGGTGGAGATCGGCACGAGCGTCGCGGCACCGATGGCGACTCAGATTCTCGGTGATTTCGGAGCCGAGGTCGTCAAGGTGGAGCGGGTCGGCCGTGGCGACGACAGTCGCAGCTGGGCGCCGCCGGACTGGGATGGCCAGAGCGTCACCTACCTCGCCCTGAACCGGAACAAACGGAGTCTCGCCCTCGATTTCAAAGACCCTCGGGGGATGGGTGTCCTGGAGGAACTGATCCGGCGCAGCGACGTGCTCGTGCAGAACCTCCGTCCGGGAGCGCTCGCCGCGCTGGGCCTCACTCCGGAGCGGATCGCGGAACTGAACCCTCGGCTGATCTACTGTGAGCTCACCGGGTTCGGCCCGACCGGTCCGCGATCCGGGCAGCCTGCCTACGATCCACTGTTGCAAGCGTACAGCGGCATCGTCAGCATCACCGGTGATGACGGAGGTGAGCCTGCACGGGTGCCGGTGTCCATCCTGGACATCGGCACTGGCATGTGGACCGCGCTGGCGGTGTTCGAGGCATTACGCCGCCGGGAACGCACCGGTTCGGGAACCCATGTCGAGCTTTCCCTGCTCCAGACAGCGCTGACGTGGGTGTCGATGCCGTTGCTCGCGGTCGCTGCGGGCAACGGCGTGCCCTCCCGGCTGGGTTCGGGTCTGGCGGGCGTGGTGCCCTACGGTGCCTTCCCGACCTCCGATGGGCACGTGTTCATCTCCGCGGGCAACGACGACACGTGGGCACGCCTGTGTTCCGCATTGGACGCCGAGCATCTGCGCTCGGCCGACGGATTCGCCACCAACCGGGAGCGGGTGCAGCAGCGGACGGAGGTCGTCGCGGCGCTCTCCGCCGTAACGCGGGGGTTCTCGAGCGAGGAGGTACTGAAGCGGTTGACGGAGAACAAGGTGCCGTGTTCCCCGGTGCACACCCTTGATCAGGTTCTCGCCGATGAACAGGTGCGGGCGATCGGTGCGCTGACACCGGTCGAGCATCCGAGCGTCCGTAACTTCCAGGTGGTGAACCTGCCCATGACCTTCGAAGGAGCGTACCCATCGGCCCCGACGGCACCACCAGCACTGGGCGCCGACTCCGCGGACGTCTTGACGGAGATCGGCCTCGCGCCCAACCAGGTGACCGAGTTGGCCGACTCCGGCGTGGTCGGGCTGGCCGAACCCGCCGGCGCCGACGCACCAATCCGGAAGGGAGACCCGGCATGACGGAAGCGCATGTGCGGTACGAGATCCACGACCGGACGGCGTGGATCCGGATCGACCGTCCGGAGCGGCGCAACGCGCTGGCGACGGCCACCGTCCAGCAACTGACCGAGGCGTTCGTGCGGGCGGGCGAAGACCCGGAGGTATGGGCTGTCGTCCTGACCGGAGCCGGAGACCGGGCGTTCTGTGCGGGCGGCGACCTCAAGGAAATGGACGAGACCGCCCGTAGCGGCCGGGACATTCACGTCCCGATGACCGGGCTGTACCGGAACATGTTCGAGGTCATGCTCGAGACGTACAAACCCACGATCGCGGCGGTCAACGGTGCGGCGCTCGCGGGCGGCTGTGAATTGATGCTGTCATGCGATATCCGCGTCGCCGTCGAAGGCGTGGCCATCGGTCTGCCCGAGGCCAAACGCGGGATGGGTGCCAACCTGGGCTCGGTGCTCCTGCCGCGCCTAATGCCGCGGGCGGTCGCCCTGGAGCTGCTCTACACCGGCCGGTCGATCACCGCAGAGGAAGCCCGATCGTGGGGTCTGGTGAACCGCGTCGTGCCCCGCGCCGACTTCGACACCGAGGTCAAGGCACTGGTCTCGGAGATCACCGCGAACGCCCCACTCACCCTGCGCCGCTACAAGGAAATGGCGGTCAAGGGCTGGGAGCTGCCCGTGCAGACCGCGCTGCGGCTGAACGTGGGGCCCAACCCCTACCTCAGCGAGGACCGCGTCGAAGGCGTACGTGCTTTCGTCGAGAAGCGCTCGCCCCAATGGCGAGGCCGGTGACCGGTCCGCTGCAACGTAACGAGAGGAACTGACGATGGCCTTCATGGACCGCACCGACTGGGACAACAAGATCTTCCTCGACGGCTGGAGGGCCGGCGGGGGCGAAGCGATCAAGGTCGTATCGCCTGCCACGGGTGAGGTCCTGGGCACCGTGGGCAGCGCGACGCCCGAGGACGTGGCGCGCGCCGCCCGCGGCGCCGCCGAAGCGCAACGGCACTGGTCGGCGCGGTCACCCGAGGAGCGTGCAACCGTCCTGCGCCGAGCCGGACAACTGTGGGAGGAGCACGCCGAGGCGGTGGCGGACTGGATCGTCCGCGAAGCCGGCTCCATCCCCGCCAAGGCCGGGCTCGAGACGCGCACAGCGGCCCAGGAATGCTATGAGGCCGCGGCGTTGCCCACCCACCCACAGGGCGAGGTTCTCGCGACGGGGGACGACGCTCGATGGAGTCTGGCTCGTCGGCGACCCGCCGGCGTGGTCAGCGTGATCTCGCCGTTCAACTTCCCGCTGATCCTGTCCATTCGGTCGGTCGCGCCGGCGCTGGCTCTCGGCAACGCCGTATTGCTGAAGCCGGACCCGCGCACGGCCGTCTGTGGTGGCGTGGCGCTGGTCGAGATCCTTCGCGAGGCAGGTCTGCCCGACGGCGTGCTCCAGTTGCTGCCAGGTGGCAGAGATACCGGCGAGGCGGTGGTGACCGCCCCTGAAGTTCGCGTGGTTTCCTTCACCGGCTCGACCTCGGCAGGCCGCCGGGTGGGTGCCCTGGGCGCCGAATCCCTGAAGCGGGTGCACCTCGAACTGGGTGGTAACAACGCGCTGATCGTCTTGCCCGGCGCCGATCTGGACCGCGCCGTCTCGGCGGGTGCGTTCGGTTCCTTCATGCATCAGGGCCAGATCTGCATGACCACGGGCCGCCACCTGGTGCATGAAAGCCTCCACGACGCCTACGTCGACGCACTCGCCGAGAAGGCGGCACACCTGCCGATCGGGGACCCCGCCGAGGGACAGGTCGCACTCGGTCCGCTCATCGACGAGGGCCAGCTGCGGCGAGTCGATGAGCTCGTCCAGGCCACGGTCGAGGCGGGGGCACGGCTGGCCGCAGGGGGCACGTACGAAGGCTTGTTCTACCGGCCGACCGTGCTGGCCGGGGTCGACCCGGGAATGCCCGCCTGGAAGGAGGAGATCTTCGGTCCGGTCGCTCCGGTCGTGCCCTTCGGCTCGGCAGAGGACGCCCTCCAGATCGCGCGGGACACGGAGTACGGACTGTCCCTCGGAATCCTCGGCGACGTCGGTGAGGCCATGCGGATCGCGGACGCGATCCCGAGCGGAATCGTGCACATCAACGAGCAGACAGTCGCCGACGAGGCCATGGCCCCGTTCGGCGGTGTCGCCGCCTCGGGCACCGGCTCCCGCTTCGGCGGCGCGCAGGCCAACATCGAGGCCTTCACCGAAACCCAGTGGCTTACCCTCCGCCCGGAGATCGCATCGTATCCGTTCTGACGAGCAGTGCCGCCTGGCCGTGGTCGGCAATGACGGCCGGGGGTCTCGTTCGGCAACCGTCAGTGTTCACGACACAGCGCACCACCGCCCCGGTCCCCAGCTGCGGGGATCGGGGCGGTGGTGTGTTCTTCCGGACAAACGGGCCGACGGCTCGGCTACCGCCCGAGCTCGAGCACCGGCGTCCGATAGGTTTCCTGTGCCGTCCATGCCGCGGCGGCGGAGATCGCGCCGCATCCGAGGGCGAACAGCGCGACGGGCCACCACATCGACTCACCGCCGCCGGTGATGGCCACGGCGATCGACGGTGAGAAACCTGCGAGCAGGAAGCCGATTTGCGTGCCGATCGCGAAGCCGGTGTAGCGCACGCGAGCATCGAACATCTCGGTGAAGAACGACGGCCACAGCCCGTTGACGGCGCTGTAGGCGATTCCCGCGTGCAGCACGCCGATGGTGAACACCAGCGCCATCGAACCGGTGCTGATCGCCCACAGGTACCCGACGAACGTCACCGCCGATGCCAGTGCGCCGAACACCCAGACCGGACGCCGGCCGATCCGGTCGGAAAGCAACGCCCACAAGGGAATCGCGGGGATCGCGACAGCATTGGCCGCCACCGAGACCCACAACATCGCCGCGCGGTCGAGGCCGATCGTGTCCGACGTGCCGAAGGACAGGGCGAACACGGCGAAGAGTGTCTGGAACACCGCGAACAGCGAGCATCCGATGACGCGCACGAGGTCTCGCCACTGCTCGCGCAGGAGCTTCAGCAGGGGCAGTGCCGGTGCCGGTTCGTCGACCGCGGTGAACACCGGCGTCTCGTCCAGGCGGCGGCGGATGAAGTAGGCGACCGCGACCACCAGAACGCTGAGCAGGAACGGGATCCGCCAGCCCCACGTGTGCAGGGCATCCTTCGGCAGCGCCGCCACGGGCAGGAACACCAGTGTCGCGAGCACCATGCCCGCCGCGAATCCGGCCATGGCGAAGCTGGTGAAGAACCCGCGACGCCCCTCGGGCGCGTACTCCAGCGTGAGTGTGCTGGCGCCGGCGGCCTCGCCACCCGCGGACAGTCCCTGGATCAGGCGGCAGATCACCAGCAGAACCGGCGCCAGCGTGCCGACCGACTCGTAGGTCGGCAGCAGGCCGATCGCCAGGCTGCTCGCGCCCATGAGCAACACCGTCGCCAGCAGCACACCGCGCCGGCCGAAGCGGTCGCCGAAGTGGCCGAAGACCACAGCGCCGAGCGGCCGGGCGATGTAGGCGATGCCGAACGTCGCGAGCGCGAGCACCGTCGCCACCGTGGGGTCGCCTGGTGGGAAGAACGCGGTGCCGAAGACGAGCGCGGCGGCGGATCCGTAGATGAAGAAGTCGTAATACTCGAGCATGCTGCCGAGGAACGCGGCCAGCGCGGCACGGCGGGCGAGACGCCGTTCGTGGGCGGTTACCGGTGCCTCGAGCTCGGTGGAACTGGACACGTGATCTCCTTTGGCCGGTGTCCGGAAGCTGCCCAGAAGCGTGCGTGTCCGGCATCACCCGGCGAAACCGTGGCTCCATTGAATGAGAAGCATCAGTGGGTGAGGATGGGGCCCATGGCGCGTTCCACGTCTGGGGAGTCGGTCCTGACGCGGGTGGACCGGGTCCTGTCGTGTTTCGATGGCGACAACCCGACCCGCACGGCGGCCGACATCGCACGGCACGCCCGGCTGCCCATCGCCACGGCACACCGGCTGGTCAACGAGCTCGTGTCGCTGGGCTACCTCGAACGCACGCCCGGCCGCCGTATCCGGCTCGGGGTGCGGCTGTGGGAGCTGGCCTCGCGCGGGTCGCGCGCGGCGGGGCTGCGGGAGGCCGCGATGCCGGTGATGGAAGACCTGCACGCCGTCGTCGGGCACCACACGCAGCTTTCCGTGCGCGACGGGCTGGAAGCGCTGTTCATCGAACGACTGTCCACACGGGGCGGTTCCCGCAACATCATCCGTGTCGCCGGACGCCTGCCCGCACATGCCTGCTCGTCCGGAATCGTGCTCGTCGCGCACGCGCCGGCCAACGTCCAGGAGCAGCTGCTGGCCTCCCGGCTGCAGCGCTATACCGACCGTACGCCCACCGATCCCGAGTCGCTACGCCGGATGCTTGCCGACGCCCGCACCCACGGTTTCGTCGTCGCCGACGGGCTCATCACGCCGGGCGCCACCGGAGTCGCGGTGCCGATCAGGGGACCGCGGGAGGATGTCGTCGCCGCGCTCAACGTGGTCGTGCCTTCCGAGGGCGGCAACGGGCTCGCGCAGATCTCCGCACTGCTGGCCGCCGCACGCTCGATATCCCGCGCGCTCGGCCTGCATCCGCGGCTGGACGCCGACCTCACCTCGATGTAGCCGAACTCTCTCATTCAACGGAGTCCTCCTTCCGCGCCGGCCCACGGTGCGGCGATCGTCGACGGAGAGATTCGCCGACGAGCAAAGGGGTCGCTGATGATCCGGCACGTGGTCCTGTTCCGCTGGAAGCCCGGTTACGACCCGGGTGAGTGGCTGGCGGTGGTGCGCGGGCTACCGGACCGGATCCCCGAGATCAAGTCCCTGTCGGTGGGTGAAGACGTCCTGCACGCGGAGCGTTCGTGGGATGCGGCGGTGGTCGCCGACTTCGAACGGATCGAGGACGTCGCAACCTACACCGCGCATCCGGCGCACCAGCCGGCGATCGCGTTGTCCGGTGCGGGTGCCGAGCAGATCGTCTCGGTCGACTTCGAAGTGGAGGTCCGATGAGGGTCGCGGGCAAGACGGCGATCGTCACCGGCGCCTCCGGTGACCTCGGCCGGGCGAGCGCACGGAAACTCGCGGAGGAGGGAGCCACGGTGGTGAACTTCGATCGCGCGCGGGCGGATGGCGGCTGGGACGGGCTCGCGGTCCAGGACAGGATCGTCGACGTCACCTCCGAGGACAGCGTTGCCGGTGCGGTGGCAGAGGTCGTCGCCGAGCACGGTCCGCCCGACATCCTGGTCAACGCCGCCGGGATCATCGGTCGTCCGGCGCCGTCGTACGAGGCGACCGTGGCGGAGTTCGACCTGATCTTCGGCGTCAACGTCAAGGGTGTGTGGCTGACGACGCGCGCCGTCGTCCCGCACATGATCTCCGCCGGCGGCGGCAGCATCGTCAACTTCTCCTCCATCCACGGCCTCACCGGCGGCAAGGTCGTGCCGCTGTATCACGCCACCAAGGGTGCGGTGCGGCTGCTGACCAAGGCCGACGCCGCCACCTACGGCGAGTACGGAATCCGGGTCAACTCGGTGCATCCCGGTTCCATGCGCAGCCGGATGAGCCGGGCCGCCGCGGAGAACTCGGCGATCGGGCCCGAGGCGTACTACCGCCAGCTGGTGGGTGGGAACCCCTTGCCACGACAGGGCGAGCCGGAGGAGATCGCCTACGCCGTGCTGTACCTCACGTCGGATGAATCGGGCTTCACGACCGGCGCCGAACTGGTCGTCGACGGCGGCTACACGGCCATCTGAACCACGTTTCGAAGGAGAAACCGTGACCATCAACTGTGATGTCCTCGTCATCGGTTCCGGCGCCGCCGGGATCGCCACCGCGCTCAAGGCCGCGCACGACGGCCACAGCGTGATCGTCGTCGACAAGGACCGTTACCTCGGCGGCACGACGGCGATTTCCGGCGGCTGGGCGTGGGTGCCCGGCAACCGGCAGGGAGTGGCCCAGGGAGACACTCGCGAGGAAGCCGAGACCTACATCCGGCACCTGGCGGGGAAGAGTTACGACCCCCAGGCCACCGGGGCTTTCCTCGACACCGTGCCGGAAGCGATGGACTTCTTCGAAAACGACGCCGGCATCAAGTTCCAGTACCCCGAGAAAGCGCCGGACTACCGTATGGACGCGCCGGGCGCGAAGGTGTCCGGCCGTGCGGTGACCGTGCCCGCGGTCGACGCGCGGATCCTCGGTCACAACCGGTTGCGCCTGCAACCCTACCTGCTCTCCTACACAGTCTTCGGTTATATGCCGGAGATCGGGCCGGACATCGCGATGTTCCTCAAGGCCAACCAGAACCTCAAGGCGTTCGCGTACGCGGCCAAGCGGGTCACCTCGACGTGGGCACAGACGCTGCTGCACAAGCGCGCCTACACGCGGACCAACGGGAACGCGCTGATGACCCGGATGATCGCCGCGGCCGACGAAGCCGGCGTCCGGATGTGGACCTCGACGAGTGCGCAGGAGATCCTGCGTGACGCCTCTGGGGTCGTGTGTGGGGCACGCATCTCCGGTGAACATTCCGGTGAAGTGCGGGCCCGGCTGGGCGTGGTCATCGCCGCGGGCGGATTCTCCGGCAACGCCGAGCTGCGCAAGCGATTCTTCCCCCACGACCCCGACGGCACCAACCACACCACCCCGACCATCGGACACCACGGCGACTCGCTCCGGCTGGCCGAGCCCTTCGGCGGCCATATCGACGACAAGCCGCACCAGCCGGCCGCGTGGGGACCGGTTACGGTGTTCCGCGGCTTGCGTGGCCAGAAGCGGTGGTTCCCGCACCTGCGGGCGTTCGGTCTTCCCGGGCTGATCGCAGTCGATCGCGAGGGCGTACGGTTTGCCAACGAGTCACTGTCCTATCACGACTACGGTGTCGAGATGATCGACAACGATCGGGGACGCAAGGGCACATACGGCTGGATCATCGCCGACCAGAAGGCGATGCGCCGGTACGGGATCGGCTACGCCAAGCCGTGGCCGTTCCCGCAGGTCTACTTCAAGCGCTCGGGCTTCCTGCACAAGGCTCCGACGGTGGCCGAGCTCGCCCAGAAGATCGGTGTTCCCGCCGACCGCCTCCAAGCGACACTGGACGAGTTCAACGCCGGCGCCGCACGAGGGGAGGACCCGAAGTTCAACCGAGGGTCCAACTGGTTCCACCACTTCAAGGGAGACCTGGACCACAAGCCGAATCCCAACCTCGCGCCGATCGACCAAGGTCCTTACTACGCGGTGAAAATCGAGATGGGTGACCTGGGAACCTACGCCGGACTGGCGGTGAACACGCGCAGCGAGGTGCTCGACGACGACAACCAGCCGGTGCCGGGGTTGTACGCCGTGGGCACGGCGGCCGTGAGCGTCTTCGGCGGCGGTTACCCGGGCTACGGCGCGAACATCGGGCCCGCCATGGTGTTCGGCTATCGCGTCGGGCGGGACATCGCTGCGCACGCAGAGGAGCGCCGGTCCCGTGGTCCGAAGAAGTCGGCGTCGGTCCGGTCATGACCGGTGTCGTCGTCGTGACCGGGTCGGCCTCCGGTCTCGGCGCCCACGTCTGTGCGCGAGCGGCGAACGAAGGCTGGACCGTTGCCGGCATCGACATCACCGGCGGTGACTACCGGGCCGACGTCCGCGATCCGGCGCAGCTGCGGCGAGCGTTCGCGGACATTCGTGACCGGTACGGGCGGATCGCGGGTCTGGTCAACAGCGCAGGCCTGACCCGCCCCGGCCCCTCGGCGACGCTACCGGAGGCGGATTGGCGCATGGTGGTCGATGTCGACTTGTCGGGCACGTTCTTTGCCTGCCAGGCGGCGTTCGAGCATCTGGCCGAGGGCGCCTCGATCGTCAACATCTCCTCGATCGCCGCGGCGCGCGGCCTGCCGGAGCGGGCGGCGTACAGTGCGGCGAAGGCGGGCGTGACCGGGCTGACGAACGCGCTCGCTGCGGAGTGGGGGCCGCAGGGGCACCGTGTCAACGCGGTCGGCCCGGCGTGGACGAACACGCCCCTGGTGCAGAAGATGATCGCCGGTGGTGTCGTGGACCTGAAGTCGGTGGTCGATGCGATCCCCTTGGGCCGCTTGTGCACGGAGGACGACGTGGCGAGCGCGGTGCTGTTCCTGTTGTCGGATCGGGCGGCGTTCGTCAACGGGCAGACGCTGTATGTGGACGGCGGGTATGCGGCCGCGGGTTGACGACGCCCTCGTGTTTCCTGTCCACCCGCATCATCGCTCCCCGGCAGAGCCGGGCGAGATGCCGGACACGGAGTGAGAGCAACGCGATCGGGACCTCCTCGGTGACGCCGAGGAGGTCCCGTTCGCTGTGCGCGCCCATCCTCCGATGGGCGCGACGCGGTCAGGCCGACGGCCAGCCGGTGTAGCCCTCGGCGAGGAAGGTCGATCCGGCGGTGGAGCGCACCACCGAGCGGAGCTCGCCGACCTGGCGGCGGAGGTCGAAGTCGTCCGCGTTGGGTGGCCGGTGCAGCATGGAGGTCATCCAGTACGAGAAGTGCTGGGAACGCCAAACCCGGTCGAGGGCGCGGTGTGAGTAGTCGTCGAGTACGTCGTCGTCGTTCTTGGTGAGGGCCTGGTCGAGGACCTCGGCGAGGACGCGGACGTCGGCGAGGGCGAGATTCAGGCCCTTGGCGCCGGTGGGCGGGACGGTGTGCGCGGCGTCGCCGGCGAGCAGCATGCTGCCGTAGCGCATCGGTTCGACCACGTTGCTGCGGAATCGGAGCACCGCTCTGTCGGTGATCGGTCCTTCTTTGAGCTCACATCCGTTGAGTCCCACGCGGGCTTGGAGTTCGGACCAGATCCGGTCGTCGGACCAGGCATCGACGTCCTCGTCGGGGTCACACTGGAAGTACATCCGCTGCATGGTGTCGGTGCGTTGGCTGATCAGCGCGAATCCGCGTTCGGAGTGGTTGTAGATCAGCTCCGGGGCGCTCTTGGGGGCCTGGCAGAGGATGCCGAACCAGGCGAACGGGTATTCCTTGCGGTACTGGCGGATGTCGGTGGCCGGGATTTCGTGCCGGCACATGCTGTGCGAGCCATCCGCGCCGACGAGGTAGCGGCACCGGACTTCATGCTCGGTGCCGTCGGCGTCGGTGAACCGGATTGACGGCTGTCGGCTGGTGATGTCGTGGACGGTGGTGCCGCTGACGCCGAACCGCACGTCGGCGCCCGCGGCTTCGCGCGCGTTGGCGAGGTCGATGAACACCTCCGTCTGTGGGTACAGCCACACGGAGGCACCGGCGAGTTCCTGGAAGTCGATGTGGTGCAGCTCGCCGCCGAAGGCGAAGTAGGTGCCGTGGTGCTGGTCGCCTTCCCGGAGCACGCGGTCGGACACGCCGGTGTCGGCGAGCAGTCGGACGCTGTCGGCTTCGAGGATGCCGGCACGGACGGTGTGTTCGATCTCGAGCCGGCTGCGGTGGTCGACGACGACCGAGTCGACGCCGCGGCGGGCCAGCAGGTGGGACAGCATGAGCCCGGCGGGTCCTCCGCCGACGATGCCGACCTGCGTGGTGGTGGTCCGTGGGGTGGTCATGCCTTGTTCTCCGCTTCGTCGAGGACCTGCTGGGCAATGGCGAAGCCGTGGTTGGCGACGGGGACTCCGCAGTAGACGGCGCTTTGCAGGATCACCTCGCCGATCTCGTCGGGGGTGAGCCCGTTGCGACGGGCGGCGCGCACGTGCATCGCGAACTCGTCCCAGTGATGGTTCGCGAGCAGGGCGGTCAGCACGGCGACGCTGCGCATCTTGCGGTCGAGGCCGGGCCGGGTCCAGATGCTGCCCCAGGCGTAGCGGGTGATCAGTGTCTGGAAGTCCTCGGTGAACGGTGTGGTGCGGGCGGTGGCGCGGTCGACGTGCGCGTCGCCGAGGACCTCGCGGCGCACCGTCATCCCGGCGTCGTAGGGGTCGTGGAACTGGTCAGGCACGGTCGGTCTCCGTCGGGGACGTGGGGGTTGGCTGGGCGCTGCCGCGGTGACCGGCGGGGTGCCCGCGGGCGTCTGTGGTGCGGTGGTGGCGCTCGAGTGCGTGGTCGACGAACCGGCCCGCGGCGCCGAGGTAGTCGGCGGGTGTGCCGGGCCGCCCACGTTCGGCGAGCAACTGGTCGGCCGCGCCGTCGGCGTGGGCCCGCATGGCGGTGACGTCGACGCGCAGCCCGGTGACGAGCTCGACGGCCTGCGCGGCGGCGGTGACGGTGAGTTCGAGCAGGCGGCGCAGGGCCGGCCACTCGGCGTGCCAGGCGCCGTCGGGACGCTGGTCCACGGCCTGGGCGGCCGCGGTGTGCAGCTGGGCGGCCAGCGGTGGCGCCTGGAGGGCGGCGGAGCGCAGCAGGACCGACAGCACCGGGTTCTGCTTGTGCGGCATGGTGGAAGACCCGCCGCGGCCGGGCGCGGGTCCTTCCCGGACCTCGCCGATCTCCGGCCTGCCCAGCAGCGTGACGTCGGTGGCGATCACGCCGAGCGCATCGCACACCCCGACCAGGGCGTCGCCGAGGTCGGTGAGCGGGCGGCGGCGGGTGTGCCAGGGCAGGCCGGGCCAGCACAGCCCGAGCTCGGTGGCGAAGGCGCGTGCCGCGGCGATCGGGTCGCCGGTGAGCTCGGCGACCAGCGCGAGGGTGCCGGCGGCGCCGCCGCACTGCACCGGCAGCCGGCCGGCCACGTCACCGGCCGCCTCCGCGGCGTCCAGCACGCCGGTGAGCCACTGGGCGGCGGTGAGGCCGAAGGTGACCGGGACGGCGTACTGGGTCAGGGTGCGGCCGGGCTGCACGTCGTCGCGATGGCGCGCGGCCAGGCGGGCCAGGCCGTCGGCGGTGCTGCGGAGGTCGGCCACGATCCGTGCGAGGGCGTCCCGGGCGAGCAGGACGAGCGCGGTGTCGAGCACGTCCTGGCTCGTCAGGCCACGGTGCACCAGGCGGCTGAGCGAGTCGTCTCCGACCGCTGCGCGCAGCTGCCGGACCAGCGCCACCACCGGATTGCCGGCGGCTTCGGCCTCCATGGCGAGCGCGGTGACGTCGACGTCCGCCGCGCCGATGGCCGCGGCCGCGCGCGCGGCGTCGGCGGCGTCGATGGCACCGGCCGCGGCCAGCGCACGCAGCCACGCGGTCTCCACGCGCACCATCGCGGTGAGCAGTGCCCGGTCGTCGACCAGGCCGCGCGCCCGGTGCGATCCAGGTTCGAGGAGCCCGCTCATCGGTCTGCGTGCGCCGGGAAGGTGAGGAACACCGTTTCCGACTCGCCCTGCAGGTGGATGTCGTGGCGCAGGTTCCCCGCGTCGTCCCGCGTCGCGATCAGCGTGGGGCGGCGGTCCTCGGGCAGCGAGGTGAGCAGCGGGTCGGACTCGGCGGCGGGCCCGGGCAGGTAGATCCGGGTGAAGAGCCGGTCCAGCAGGCCGCGGGCGAACACGGTCACGGCGAAGTACGGCGCGGCGCCCTCGCGGGTCGGGCCCGGCTCCAGGGTGGTGAAGGCGTAGCGACCTGCGGCGTCGGTCGCGGCGCGGCCCCAGCCGGTGAAGACGCCGCTACGCCGCAGCGAGCCCTCCACCCGGGGCACCCGGCCGGAGGGATCGGCCTGCCGGATCTCGAGCAGCGCGTCCGGCACCGGCAGGCCCGCGCCGTCGTACACGGTGCCGTGCACGCGGATCGCGCCGGGCGAACCCGGGGGCACCAGGTGCGGGCCGTCGTCGTAGGGCAGGGCGTAGTGGAAGAACGGGCCGACCGTCTGGCCGGGCGCCGCCACGAACTCACTCATCGTCGGCCTCCTGTTCCAGCGGGGTGGCGTGCGCGCCGGTCAGCACGATGTCCCAGCGATACCCGGTGGCCCACTCGTGCGTGGTGAGATCGTGGTCGTAGGAGGCGACCAGCCGGTCCCGGGCGGCCTGATCCGTGATGGACTGGTAGATCGGATCCAACGCGAACAGCGGATCACCCGGGAAGTACATCTGCGTCACGAGGCGCTGGGTGAACTCCTGGCCGAACAACGAGAAATGGATGTGCGCCGGACGCCAGGCGTTGTGATGATTGCGCCACGGGTAGGGGCCGGGCTTGATCGTGGTGAACCGGTACCAGCCGTCGTCGTCGGTCAGGCACCGTCCCGCGCCGTAGAAGTGTGGATCCAACGGCGCCGGGTGCTGGTCACGTTTGTGCACATACCGTCCGGCCGCGTTGGCCTGCCACACCTCCACCAGCTGCCGGCGCACCGGACGGCCGTCACCGTCCAGCACCCGCCCGGTCACCACCAAGCGTTCACCGATCGGCTCGCCCTGCGGGTGCAGGGTCAGATCGGCCTCGGTGGGATCCACATCGGACTGGCCGAAAACCGGCGCCAGCAGCTCCACCTCCTCCGGGTCCACCATCCGCAACTGCTTCGTCGGATGGCGCAGCAGCGAGCTGCGATACGGTGGGAAATCCAGCCGCGGCCGGGTCTGGCCGGCGCCCGCCTCTTTATGGATCCTCGCGATCTCCTCCGAGATCTGCTCCTGCGGTTCGAGTGGTGTCGTGGTCACCGTCACAGCATGTGGCCAGGTCGCCCAGGAGGCCACATGCTGTTCTCACTGAGTGAAAGGGGCGGTGATGGCCGGCAATACCTCCACCCCGGGAGCCACGGTGGTGTCACGGACGTTGTCCGTTCTGTACGCGTTCGACAACGCCCATCGCCGGCTGAGTGCGACCGAGGTGGCGCGGCGGGCAGGTCTGCCGGTGCCCACCACGCACCGGCTGCTGCGTGAACTGGTGGCCGGGGACGCGCTCGTGCGCGGCGAGGACGGTCGATACGCCGTGGGCCGGCGGCTCTGGGACGTCGGTTTGCTGGCGCCCGACCGGACCGACCTGCGGCACGTCGCCTCACCGTTTCTGAGCGACATCCATGCGGCGACCCGGGCGACGGTGCATCTGGCCGTGCGGGACGGCTTGGAGGTGCTGTACCTGGACCGGTTGTCCGGACGCGCGTCCGTACCCGTGGTGAGCCGCACCGGTTCGCGCCTGCCCCTGCACGCGACAGGCGTCGGCAAGGTGCTGCTCGCCTACGCCCCGGACGACGTGCGCGAGCGGGTGCTCGCCGGACCGTTACCACGGCTCACGGCCCACACGATCACCCAGCCAGGCTGGCTCCGGGAGCAGCTCGACACCGTACGTCGCGCCGGCTATGCCACCACGACCGACGAGATGACCCTCGGCGCCTGCTCGATCGCCGTCCCCATCACGCGCCCGGCATCCGCCGCAACCGAGCCCGAGGTCGTGGCGGCGCTCGGGATCGTCGTGCCCACACTGAAGCGTGCCCGGACACGGTTGCTGACCGCGCTGCAGATCGCGGCGCAGGGCATCGCGCGGAACCTGCACTGACCGCGGCGCCGGGTCTCATCGAGCGCCGCGACGGTGAGGGACACCGACCCCTATAGGCGACACAGTTGTTGACGCCCGACATGGAAGTAGTTCATTCTGTTGCGGGCGTTCGACGGCGAGCTGCCATCCGGCTCGGCGCGGTGCCAGGAGAGAGAGGGCCTCCCGTGAAGCTGTCTTTCCGACCTCCACGCGTCAGCGCATGCGCCGCGGTCCTCGTGGTCGCCGTCGCGAGAGCACAGTTCCCTCCGTAGCCGCGAGCACCGATCACGCACCACACATGAAAGGTCGGCGCTCGATCACGAGCAACCTGCCGACAGGCCACAGTGGATTCCGGTTCGATCCCGTGGCTCCGTCGCACCCCCACCGAAACCGGTCACCCGGCCCTACTTCCTTGTCGAGGCACGCGGGCTTTGCGCAGTACCGGCTCGCCCAAGACTCCTGAGCGGGGAGAATCTCATGCGCACAACACGTCTTCGTCATGTCACCGCTGCGCTCGCCGCCGTCGTCGTCGCGGCGGGCGCGTCCTCGGTCGCCGCCGCCGAGCCTCCTGCGCCCCCATGCCTTGCCGGCACAGTGGTGCGGCACGAGTGTGCCGAGGGCACTCTCGACGACGGCACACGCTACCGGTTCGCACGGCCCAGCCAGTGGAACGGGATCGTGCTGGTGGACCTCGACTTCGCGAGCCGGGCGCCCGACGACGCCCTCGCGCGGCGGCTCGTCGAACTCGGCTACGCGGTCGGCGGCACCACCCGTACGGTCACCGGCTGGGACATCGCGGCCGCCATCGACAACCAGGCCGCCGCATTGGAGCGGTTCGAGGCGGCGTTCGGCAAGGCCCGCTGGGCCATCGCCTCGGGCAGCTCCATGGGCGGCATGGTGTCGGCGGGCGCGGCGCAGGTGTACCCGGATCGCTTCTCCGCCGCGGTGCCGTTTTGCGGCGGTCTCGGCGGCGCGGTGGGGCAGTGGAACCAGAAGCTCGACACCGTGTTCACGCTCAAGACACTGCTGTTCGGCGACACCTCGCTGCCGATTACCGGCATCCCCGCCGACGTGGCCGGTGCGCAGCAGGCGTGGTTGGCGGCCGTCGGCGAGGCCCAGCGGACACCGGAGGGCAAGGCCCGGATCGCGCTTGCGGCCGCCATCGGCCAGCTCCCGGCATGGGGGCTCACCGCAGCCGGTGAGCCGACACCTCGACCGGATCCGCGCGATGCCGACGCCCTGCAGGAGGGTATGTACCTGGCGCTGGCCGGCGGAGCCCTGCCCTACCTGGGGCAGGCGATGAGCAGTCGACGCTCCATCGAGCAGCTGGTGGGCGGCAACCCCTCCTGGAACACCGGGGTCGACTACGCCCGCCAGCTGGCGCTCGCCGAGCCGTCGCACCGACGCGTGGTTCGCGAGCTGTACGCCCGCGCGGGTCTGGACCTCGCGGCCGACCTGCGCGCGCTCGCGGCCGCTCCCAGGATCGCGGCGGACCGGCAGGCGGTGTCCCGCCTGGAACGGGGCATCGTCTACGACGGCGATCTCCGCATCCCGGTACTGACCGTCAACCCGATCGGCGACCAGATCTCCACGGTCGCGCAGCAACAGTCCTACGGCGCCGTGGTGCACCGGCGGGGCAACGCCGTGCTGCTGCGGCAGACCTACGTCGGCACGGCGGGCCACTGCACGTTCACCACGGCCGAGCAGGAAGCGGCGATCACAGCCATGACCCACCGGCTGCGCACGGGCCACTGGGGCCCGACGGATGCCGCCTCGATGAACCGACTCGCGGCCTCGGGTACCGAACCAGGCCGCTACCTCGGTTACCGGCCGCCGACCTTCAACCGGCCCTATTATGGTGAGGAGAACAGGTGAAAGCCTTCTGGCGCGCCACATTCGCGATGGCGCTGCTACTCGTGACGGCGGTCCCGGCCACGGCGGCCGAGGCGGAGCCGAGGATTTCGCGCCCCGGTGAGTACTCGGGCTACGCCCCGGTGCTCTACGACGAGTGGGTCCGCACATCCCAGTATGTGCCGATGCGCGACGGCACCCGGCTGGCGGTCGACCTTTACCGGCCTGCCGTCGACGGCCGTGCGGTGGACACGCCGCACCCCGTCGTGTGGGAACACCAGCTGAGTCGCGCATCGCGTGCCGAGGACGGCACGGTGAACCTGGCCGGCGTCACGAGTGGCATGGCGGAACTGACCCGGTACGGCTACGTCGTCGCCTACGTCGACCGGCGGGGCAACGGCGCGTCGTTCGGGACGATGACCGGCTACCACTCCCGCACCGAGGCGGCCGACGCCTACGACATCATGGACTGGCTGGCGACACAGCCCTGGAGCGACGGGCAGATCGGCGTCTTCGGGTGCTCCAACACCGGCGAGGCCGCCATGCACGCCGCCACGGCCGGATCGCCACACCTGAAGGCCGTCTTCGCGGGCAACTACTCCTTCCACAAGTACGACGGCTTCCAACGGGGCGGCATCCGCGCCAACTGGGGAGTGGGTCCGAACCGGACGATCGAGGAGGACCTGCGCAACCTGCCCGTCGACGCCGACCCCAATGGTGAGCTGCTGTATCAGGCGGCCTTGGAGCACCAGGCGAACACGCAGCTGCGGGACATGTGGAGGGCAGCGCCGTTCCGCGACAGTCACGTCGACTCCGTGGGAGCGCGGCCGTGGATCGACTACAGCGTCGCCACCTACGCCGAGCGCATCGAACGTTCCGGTGTGCCGATCTACAGCTATGACGGCTGGGACGACGACTTCCGCAAGGAGATCCTGGTGAGCGCCGCGACGCTCAGCAATCCGCACAAGGTACTGATCGGCCCCTGGCCGCATTGCGGGCACGAGGGCTTCGACCTCGTGGCGGAGCAGCACCGGTTCTTCGACTACTGGCTCAAGGGCATCGACAACGGGATCATGGCCGAGCCGCCCATTCACTACTACACGACCTCCGGCGAGACGGGACGGTGGAACTCCGCGAAGTCCTGGCCGCCGGAGGCGAGCGCGACGCGGTACTACCTCGCGGAGGGCCCCACGGGCACCGTCGGCTCCGTCAACGATGGCGCGCTCACGACCAGCACCCCGCGCGGACACGGGGGCGCCGACGTCTACCACGTCGACTATTCGGTGAGCTGTCCGGAGCCGGTCGGCCTGAACCAGACCTGCCCGCAGGACGAGAGGGGGCTCACCTACACCAGCGCTCCGTTGCCCGAGGCGACCGAGCTGACCGGTCATCCCGTCGTCTCGCTGCGGCTGTCCTCGACAGCGGCCGACGGCAACGTCTTCGCCTACCTCGAGTCCGTGGCTCCGGACGGCAGCGTGCGCATCCTCACCGACGGCAGGCTGTGGCTGTCCATCCGGGACACGGCGAAGGCGCCGTTCGACGTGCTGGGCACCCCGTGGCATCGCGGGCTCGAACGGGACGCCGAGCCGATGCGGCCACACAAGGCGGAACGGGTGTCGTTCGACATGCTGCCGGTGTCCACTGTGGTTCCGGCCGGACACCGCCTGCGGGTGACGATCACGGGCGCCGACGTGCGGGAGAGCAACCGGCAGGAGCAGAGCCCGGCTCCGGTCTACACCGTGCACCGCGAGCCTGGGCATGCCTCGTCGATCGACCTGCCGATCGTGCGCTGAGCACCGCGGGTACGAGCTGGGCCGCCGGTACTCAGCTCGTACCCAGCGGGGTCTCCCGGACCAGGAGCACCGCGACCAGCGCCGCCAGGGCGAGTGGGACCGCGATGAGGAACACCGCGGCGAGACCGTTGCTGTAGGAAACGCGTACCGCCTCGGCGAGCGCGGGCGGCAGCTCGGCGATCCGCTCGGGCGTGCCGAGGAGCAGCTGCACGTCCTGGCCGGCGCGCCCGGAGCCCGCGAGGGCGGAGGGCAGGTCGGTGTGCAGCCGCGTGCTGATCACGGCACCGAACGCGGCGACTCCGACCGCGCCGCCGAGGGTGCGGGTGAACGTCGCCGCCGAACTGGCCACCCCCAGGTCCCCAGGGCCCGCCGAGTTCTGCGCGATCAGCACGAGCACCTGCTGGGTCATGGCCGTGCCCGCCCCGAGCACGGCCATGCCCGCGGCGAGCCACCACGGGGCCGTGTCCGCCGCGAGCGGGGACAGCATGACCATCCCCGCGGTGAGCAGGGCGCAACCCGCGACCGGAAACAATTTCCATCTGCCGGTCCGGCTGATGAGGTAGCCGGACAGCGTCGAGGCGACGATCATCGTGCCGATCTGCGGCAGCATCAGCAGGCCCGCCGTCGTGGCGTCGTGCCCGCGCACCACCTGAAGGTACTGGGGAAGGTAGATGATGCCGCCGAACATCACCGCCCCCAGGAGGAACCCGGTGGCACAGGCCACGGAGAAGGTGCGGGCGCGGAACAGCCGCGGCGGCAGGATCGGATCGGCCGCACGACGCTCGTGCAGCACCGCGAGCGTGGTCAGGGCGGCCACACCGAGTCCGAACGCGACGGTCGGCCAGGACGGCCACGGCCAGGCACGCCCGCCCGCGGACAGCAGCACAACGAGGCCCGTGGCCGCCGCGGCGAAGAGGGTGCCACCGAGGACGTCCACGGTGCCGCGAGGCTCGGCGGGCTTGCTGTGCGGGGCGAGCCGTACCAATCCCGCGGCGAGCACGGCGACCGGTACCACGCCGAGGAAGCACCAGCGCCAGCCGAGCCCGGGCAGGCCGACCAGGAGCCCGCCGATCAGTGGTCCCGCCACCGACGCGACCCCGAACGACACCCCGAACCAACCGGTGTAGCGGCCCCGTTGGCGTGCGGGTACCAGGCCGGCGATCAGTGTGTTGGTGAGCGCCAGCATGCCACCCGCCGCGGCGCCTTGGACCGCGCGGCCCGCGATGAGCGTGCCCATGTCCGGGGCGCAGCCCGCGAGCACCGACCCGGCCACGAACACGCCGAGGGCGGCCAGGAGCAGCGGCCTCGGTCCTCTGCGGTCGGCGGCCTTGCCCCACAACGGGGTGGACACCGTCATGGTGAGCAGTGCCGCGCTCGCGACCCACGGCACCTGGTCCTGGCCACCCAGCTCACCTGCGATGGTCGGCAACGCGATACCGACGATCGTGTTGGTGAGGGAGCCGACGAACAGCGCCACGAGCGCCCCGGACAGCACCGCGGGCATCGAGGGCGGCTCAGTCACGCGCGAGCACCCGGGCCTCGAGCCACTCGCCGACGGTACGGGCGAGCGCGTCGGCGTCGGCGCGCCTGGCATCCACGTTGTCCGCACGCAGTTCCAGCACCGGGATCCCGGCGGCCTCGAGTGCGCGCGTGGTGAAGTAGCCGCCGCGCGCGTCGTCGGACACGAGGTGCACGACGCCGTCGACGCCGTGGTGGCGAGCCTCCTTGACGTACCACTCCGCCGACCACGGCGGTGTGTAGAGCTGGTCGGAGAACGCCGCGAACCGGGCGGCAAGTGCGCGCAACGGGTCATCGCCGTAGCGCAGGTAGCCGTCGGCGGCGATCGCGAGGTACATCGACCAGACGAACACCGCGCCGTGGGACTCCTGGAACCTGCGGTAGAAATCCAGGTCGAACCACAGCCCTCGCCCGATCCACATCACCCGCGCCCGCTCGCCGGGACACACGGCCGCGCCCGCGCGGACGCGCTCGGCCACCTCGTCGTGGAAGGCTCGGGCCGCGTCCCGTGCCCACGTCGTCCCGCGATGCCACTGGGGGATCATCACGCTGGGAATGCTGTCGGTGACAGCGAGCGGGCACGGCCGCGCTCGGGCGATGAGGTCGCGGGTGCGCCGGTTCCACTCCTGCTGCTCGTTGACCAGCGCCATGACCTCGCGGAAGCGGGTTTCCGAGAACACCAGCCCGGTGGTCTGCTCCAAGAACCGGATGAGCCCTTCCAGCTCACCGACCATCAGGTCGAGCCGGTCGCTACCCACCGCCTCCTCCCACCGCCTCGGCATGAGCTCCCACCAGCGGACGGGGACGTCGTTCTCGGCGGCACTCTCCAGCGGGTAGAACGTGATCCCCGGTTGCTCGCCCCAGACGTCGAAGATCTTGCGGGAGGCGTCGCCGGTGGTCTCGGCGAGCACGATCGACGGCCGGGGCAGCCCGCCCCACGGCGCCGACGCGGGGTCCGGGTCGAACAGCGAGCCGAGGGGGACGGCGCTGTACTGCTCGATGTAGTCGGGAAGTCCACGTTCGCGCAGGTGGCCGAGGTAGTCCTGGGTTCGCCGCTTCGCCGTGATGATCGAGGCCCACCATTGGTTCACGACGTAGGGGATCCCCATCGTCCGGAAGATCTCCTGGGGCGCGTCGGCGTTGACGAGCGCGAGCGGCCCGCCCTCGGCGGCGTTCGCCCGGAGGTCGGCGAACCACTCACGCTGGTAGGCGGTGGCCGCCGTGGCCGAGGCCAGCCGCGCGCTCATCGGGCCACCCCGACCGGACGGCGCAGGCCGGCGACGGCGGCGAGCGCGTCCTCGGTCAACCCGCCGTAGGGTTGGCGCTCCAGCAGCACCGACGGGAGCCCGCACAGTTCGCGCTGGGCGGGGAAGTCCCAGGGTGGTGCGTCGTCGTGCACGCGCGCGTAGGAGACCAGCGCCTCGGCCGTGCAGGCCCGGGCGGCCTCGGCGGTGTAGCGGGCCCGTTGCCGGATCGACGCGCGAGGCGCGGCGGGTCCATTGTGCTGGTAGCGCTCGGCGAGCGCCAGCATCGTCGGTGCCGTGACGTCCCGGTCGAAGAGCCGGTCGCCCCAGTCGTGGTCCTCGCCGACGATCACCAGCCCGGCCTCCTCCAACGCCGAGTACACGCCGGGCTCGTCGTGGCCGCTGCCGGTGAGGAACACCCGCAGACCGTCCTTTCCGGACAGCGCGGACGTGTCGGCGAGTAGTTCCTCCACCAGTGCGCAGGCCTCCCGCACGGGCCTGCGTGTGGTCGCGGCGACCACCGACAGCGCCTGGGTTCCGGTGAGCAGCGCGGGGGAACTCCTGCGCAGCTCGCCGAGCCGGCGAAGCAACCCGCGCAGCCGGTTGTGCGCCTCGATCGCCTCGGCGAGGTCGTCGTCGGTGATCTGGCGCCCCGCCCAGGTCTCCAGCGTCGCCCGCAGCTCGGCGAACTTCGCGTCCACGTACCGGGTCGTGGTGCGGTGCGGTAGATGCAGCACGTCCACGAGCTGGACGGGCGGCAGCGGCGTCGCCGGGTCGATCCGCTTGAGTTCCCTGATCGCGTAGAACAGCCGCGACGACGCTTCGCAGTCGCGGCTCACCACCAGGCCGTCGAGGTGCCCGTACTCTCCGTCGAGCAGCCGGGTGAGCACCGAGCGCGCGACCGGGTCGAGTCCCGTGCCGAGGTAGCGGTCGCCCGCCGTGCTCGGTGAGCCGGGAGCGCCGGTGAGCCTGACCGGGTGCGCCCCGGCGGCGGTGAGCAGTTCGACCGGCACGTCGGCGCCGACGTAGCCGATCACGGGCCGGCTCCCATCGCTGACCACCGGGTCGGCGATCGGGCCGGCGAGCCGCGAGAGGACAGCGGACATCGTGCTCCTTTCGAAGGGTCGCGGCAGCGTCAGATCACGGCGTCGGCGGCCAGCTCGGCCAGCTCGTCCTCGCTGTAGCCGAGCCGGTCGCGGTACACGGCGTCGTTGTGCTCGCCCAAGCTCGGAGCGGGCCGGTCGAAGCCGGCCCTCGCCGACGAGAAGCGGATGGGAACGCCGGTGGCGGCGAGGTCGACGACGTCGCCGTAGCGAGGATGCGTCACCGGCACCACTTCCTCGCGCTCCCGCACCAGCGGGTCCCGTACGGCGTCCCGTGGCTCGCGCACCTCCGCAGCCGGCACACCCTGCTCGGTGAGGGCGGCCAGTACTTCGGCGACGGGCCGTTCCCGGCACCACTGCCGGATGAGCTCGTGCAGCTCGTCGGCGTGGCGGACCCGCTGGTCCCGGCTGTGGAAGCGGGGGTCGTCGATCAGGTCGGGCCTGCCCATCGCGCGCAGCACGCCGTGGGCGAACGCGTCGGTCGGCGCGCACAGCGCCAGATGCCCGTCGGCGGCAGGCAGGATCCCGAACGGTGCGAGCCTGGGCACCATCGAACCGGTGCGTTGTGGCAGGCCGACCGCCTCGAAGGCGTCGAACGGCTCACACGCCACGAGGGAGGTCAGCGCTCCCAGCATGGAGACATCCACGTGTTGGCCTTCGCCGGTGTGCTCGGCCTGCAGCAGTGCGGAGACGGTGCCGATCACCGCGAACAACGGGGCGAGCATGTCGCCGACCGGCAGTCCGAACCGGACCGGCCCCTCGTCGGGCTCGCCGGCGGTCATCATCACGCCGGAGAGCGCCTGGATGATCGAGTCCATCGCCTTGCCCGAGCCGGGGCCGCCCTGCGCGCCGAAACCGCTGATCGAGGTGTAGACGATCTTGGGGTTGAGAGCGCGCACGGAGGCGTAGTCGATGCCGAGCCGCTCGGTGACCCCCGGGCTGTAGTTCTCCACCACCACGTCGGCATCACGCACCAGATCGGCGAAGACGCCCCGCGCGCGTGGGTTCTTGAGGTTGAGTGTGACGCTGAGCTTGTTGCGTCCACGCACGAGCATCGACACGGACATGTCGTCGGCGTCCTGACGCGCGAGCGAGAGACCGTGGCGGCCGACGTACGGGGCGTTGTTGCGGGAGGAGTCACCACCGGTGGCCGGGTTCTCGACCTTGATCACGGTGGCTCCGAGCCCGGCGAGGAGCAATGTCGCGTAGGGCCCGGCGAGGGCGGTGGTCAGATCGATGACGGTGCGCCCGGCAAGTGGCTGGTCGGTCATGATGTCCTTTCAGTCGGTGGTGCCGGACTCGATGACGACGCGGTCGCCGCGCGGGCAGAACCGGCCGTTGAGCCCCGCGGCGCGGGTGATCTGCTCGATGTAGGCGGTCACGCGCTCGCCGTCCGGGGTTCCGCCGCAGGGCACCGGACGCCCGCCGTCGTCGATCCAGCACGGCACGAAACCGGCCTCGGTCAGGCCGTGCGCGTCGAACCGGCACCACGCGATCGCGGTGTTGCGGCTCTCCGGGTGGAAGGGGTAGTACGGCATGTCCGGATCGGGAGCGAAGCCGTAGAGCTCCTTGCGGCGCTGCGCCCACGCCTCGAGCTCGGCGCTGGAGGCGGCTCCCGCGCCGGGAGTCAATGCGTGGGTCACCGTGACGAAGTTGCCGAGTCCGTGGAAGATCGGCTTGCCGCGGTGGGTCTCGATGCCGCGCATGATGTGCGCGTGGTGGGAGAACACCGCGTCGGCACCCGCGTCGATCGCCGCGCGGGCGACCGGCCGTTCGTACATCGCGACGGCGGCAGGGGTGTGACCGACGCCCTTGTGCAGGGACACGAGCACGACGTCGGCCTCGGCGCGCAGTGCCCGGACGTCGGATTCCATCGCCTCCAGGCTGTCCGGGTCGGCGAAGGTGTAGATCTTCGGCGGGCCGCCGGGACTGGCGTGGTCGAGCTCGTAGTGGGTCAGCACGTGTATGTAGGCACACCCGGCCTTGCGCGACGTTGCCCATGACTCCCGGGGGCCCACACAGTTGTAGGACAGCACGCCGACCCGTAGTCCGCCGCGTTCCACGACGGCGGGAGTGCGTGCCTCCGCCAGGGTCGCGCCCGCGCCGGTGGGGACGAGTCCGGCCGCGCGGGCGTGGGCGACCGTGTCGGCGATTCCGACATCGCCCGCGTCGTGGATGTGGTTGCCGGCGAGCGTCACGATGTCGAACCCCGCGTCGGTGAGGGCGGGCAGCGCGGCCGGGTCGGCCGGCGGCGCGGGCACATCGGTGCTCTGGGAAACGGTGGTGGTCGAGTGCGGCACCTCGACGTGCCCGATGGTCACGTCCGCCGCCCGCAGCAGGGGAGCGGCGGGTGCGAGGAAGGACGCCGGGTCGGGTTCGTCGAGGATGAGGTCGCCGACGGACGCGATCGTGATCACGAGTTGCTCTCCACAGTAGACGCAAACGCTTCCGCGTTGTGGTGCCGGGCGAGGAAGGACCGCAGGCGCGGGCTGCTGGGTGTCGTGAAAAGCTCGGCGGGCGGGCCCGACTCCACGATGCGTCCGGATTCCATGAACACGCACCGGTCGGCGACCTCGCGGGCGAAGGCCATCTCGTGGGTCACCACGATCATCGTCATGCCCTCCTCGGCGAGCCCACGCATGACGGCGAGCACGTCGTCGACGAGCTCGGGGTCGAGCGCGCTGGTCGGTTCGTCGAACAGCGTGATCCTCGGCTTGGTCGCGACGGCGCGGGCGATGGCCACGCGCTGCTGCTGACCGCCGGAGAGCTGGCGAGGATAGTGGTGGGCGCGGTCGGCGAGCCCCACCCGTTCCAGCAGCTCCATGCCCTCGGCCTCCGCCTCGGCCCGCGGCCGCCCGTGAACGCGCACCGGGGCCTCGGTGATGTTGCGCAGCACCGTGAAGTGGGGGATGAGGTTGAACTGCTGGAACACCATGCTCATCCGGCTCCGTTGCGCGGCCACCCGGCGCGCGCCGAGCGCACGCAGGCCGCCCCGGTGCTGTTCGTAACCGAGCAGCTCGCCGTCCAGGTAGATCGCGCCGGCGTCGATGGTGTCGAGCTGGTGCACGCACCGGATCAGTGTCGACTTGCCCGAGCCCGACGGCCCGATGACCACGACCACCTCCCCTTCCTGCACATCGAGACTGACACCGTCGAGCGCGGCGTGCTCGCCGAAGTTCTTGCGCACGCCTCGCAGCCGCAGAGCGGGTCCTCCGGTCATATCGTTGCTCCGTCCGATGTGGATGCTGTGTGGCGACGCCCGCGGGAGTTCGCCGTGTGGCCACGGGAGAAATGCCGTTCCAGCCAGCGCTGGCCGATGGTGAGGATGGTGACCACCACGAGGTACCAGATGCAGGCGACGATGAGCAGCGGCACGATTTGGTAGGTGCGGTTGTAGATCACCTGGACCGAGTGCAGCAGGTCGGCCATCGCGATCACCGACACGAGCGCGGTTCCCTTGAGCACGCTGATGAACTGGCTCCCGCTCGGTGGAATGATCACCCGCATGGCCTGGGGGAGCACCACCCTGGCGAACGTCTGTGCCGGAGTGAAACCCATTGCCCTGGCCGCATCACGCTGACCGGAGTCCACGCCGAGCAGTCCGGCCCGGATGATCTCGGCCATGTACGCCGACTCGACCAGCGACAACCCGATCACGGCGGCGGTCAACGGTGTGATCACGGTGTTGGCGTCCCACGACGCGAACTCGGGGCCGAACGGGATGCCGATCGAGATCCGGGGCAGCAGGTAGGCCAGGTTGAACCAGAAGATCAGCTGGACCAGCGGTGGGATGCCGCGGAACACCCCGACGTAGAGGGTGGCCGCCCAGCGCAGTGGAGCGAAGTCGCTCAGCTGCGCCGCGGCGAGCAGGCCGCCGACCACCGAGCCGATCACCATGGCGACCACCGCGAGCAGCACGGTCGTGGCGAGTCCGGACAGGACGGTCGGTGCGAACAGGTACTCGGCGACGACGTTCCATTCGAACCGGTCGTTGGTCACCAGGAACCAGGCGAGCTGGGCGGCGACGACAGCGAGCACGATGCCCGCCACCCAGCGCCACGGCCGGACTCGCCGCCGCGCGGTGGCGACGTCGTCGACCGCCTCCGGGGCAGGGGCGGAAAGGGTTGTCATGGGGATTGCTCCAGGGATGTGGGGGGACGAGCCTCAGCGCTGCGAACTGGCGACGTTGAGCAGCGGTTTCTCCACCATCACGTCGGTGAGTCCCCACTGCTCCATGATCCGGCGGTACTCGCCGGAGTCGAACAGCTCCTGGAACGCCTTGTGCAGCACCGGTCCGAGTCCGCTGTCCTTCGGGACGAACAGCGCGAGGTGGTCACTCGTGGCACCCTGCGCCTCGGTCTGGGTCACGTAGGTATAGGTGTCCTTCTGCGCCCGGATGACGTCGATCGCGGCCGCTTGGGTCATGCCGGCCGCGTCGGCGCGGCCCGATCGGGCCGCCAGCATCGTCGCGTTGGTGTCGTCGAGCCCGATCGTCTGTGCCGGCTTCTTCCCGCTGCTGGTGCAGAACTCCGAGAGCTTGGTCAGCTGCTCCTCGACCACACTCGCCTTGACCACGGCGACGCGCTTACCGCAGAGATCCTCGGCGTCGTCGATGCCCGCCTTCGAGTCGGTCGGCACCACATAGGACGTACGAGTGGTCATCCAGGTGATCGTGTCGAATTGCCGCTCGCGCTCGGGAGTGGCTTTGACCGGGCCGTTGAACGCGTCGTACCGGCCGCTGAGCATGCCCTGCAGCGCGGCGGGCAGGTTGTTGACGATGGTCGTCTCCGTGCGTACGCCGAGCACCTCGCCCAGAGCGTCCTGGAAGTCCTTGTCGATTCCCGTGATGGAGCCGTCGGCCCCCACGGTGCGGTAGGGAGGGTGTGAGTCGCCCGCGAACCTCAGCACCCCGGAGTCCTTGACGGACTGCGGAAGCGCGTCGTGCAACGCGGGCACGGGTTCTGCGGAGTTCTCGGCATCGTTCTGTGCGGCGGTGCCGCAACCCGCCGTGGTGAGTGCGGCGGCGATGGCGAGCACGAGCAAGCGGTGACGGCGGGCGCGGTGGCGCATGGCGGTCTTCTCCCTGCGTTGGGCCTAGTGCCAGGCGTGGATCCGGTAACCGCTTCCGGCCGAGGACGGCCGCCAGCGGCGGGTTGTCGTGTGCGGCGACGAGCGTCGCATGAGCTGTCGCCTATTTCAAGACTCGTGTGTAACTTTGTGACAATCCGGCGGGCGACAGTGCAGACGCCGACCGGACCCGTAGGCTTGACGGAACGTGACCGCGACATGACGCAGCAGGGGTGCCGAGTGATGCCAGGGATGACCACGGACCCGTCGAGGGCCGAACTGCCCCGCCCGCAGAGTGGTGCGGAGCCCCAGCTGTTGCTCACCTCGCTGCTGGGCGACTTCTGGTACTGGCGCGACGAGCACATCCCGGCGACCGCGCTGGTCCGGCTGCTCGCCGACTTCGACGTCACCGCGGACGGCGCACGTGCCGCCATGCGCAGGCTGGTGGCACGCGGATTGCTCGCGTCGTCGCGCCGCGGGCGGACCACGGCCTACGGTATCCCGGCCCGGACCTCCGAGGTGATCATCGAGCGCACCTACAGGATGCTGACGTTCGGGGTCACCGCACCGGACTGGGACGGCCGGTGGACCGTCGTGGCGTTCTCGGTGCCCGAGCAGGATCGGGGTGTGCGAACAGCCCTCCGGTCGCGCCTGCGGGTGTTGCATTTCGCGGCGCTGTACGACGGCGTGTGGGTGTCACCGCACGACCGGGCGCGGGAGGTGCTCGACATGCTCGAGGACCTGGGGGTGCGGACGGCGACCGTGCTCCGCTCGGAGGAGGTGCCCGGCACACCGGAGGGGGGAAGCCCGCTGTCGGCGTTCGACCTGGCGCCACTGGCCAAGGAGTACAAGGCGTTCGCCGAGCGTTACGAACCGCTGCTGGAGAGCCTGGAGGCCGGCCTGATCGGTCCGGCGCAGGCACTGCGAACCCGCACCGAGTTGCGCGTCGACTGGCGACGGTTCCCGGAGACCGACCCGGATCTGCCCGCCGAGCTGCTGCCGGAGGATTGGGACCGGCCCCGGGCACAACGGGTCTTCGTCCAGATCTATGACCGGCTCGGCCCGCTCGCCGAGCTCCGGTTCCGGCAGATCCTCGGCACCGTGGCTCCTGAACTGGCCGAGCTCGCCTCCCATCACGACTCGGCGACGGTGGCCCGGCTGTTCGCCTCGCTCGGCGACCGGAGGGCACACGGTGACACGCCGTTCGAGCAGGCGGCGCAGGCGCGCAGGCTCGCCGAGGCCACGCGCACCCGGTGCTGAGCGCGCCCCTCGGTTCACGGCGCGACGGCATCCTGGGCGGCGGCTCTGACGACGCGGCGCAGCAGGTTTCGGAGGGTGTCCTGCTCGTCGGCGGCGAGATCTGCCAGTTGCTCCCGCACGGCCGCCGAGGCGCGGGCGGCGGCCTCCTGCCGGACGGACCGTCCTTTGTCTGTGGCGGCGATGAGCTTGGTGCGGCGATCGGAGGGGGCCGGCCGCCGTTCGACGAGTCCGGCGCCCGCGAGCTCGTCGACGAGCTGGACGACCTGACTCGGGTCGAGGCCCAGTGTGCCGGCGAGGTCGCGTTGCGAGATGCCGGAAGGCGTGTCGCAGGCCAGGCACAGCACGGAGTACTGCCGTACCCGCAGCCCGTCGGCGGCCAGTGCGGCGTTGGTGGCCCGCACGACCAGCCCGCTGGACCGGGAGAGCAGGAACCCGATGTCGTCCGTCAGCTCTGACATGTAGTGGTCTCCCTCAATTATTGACAACCTCAATGATATCGGCTTACGGTCCTGGTGGGGAAGCGGGGTAGCCCGCTCTACTTGACATCGAGGAGAGATCACCGTGGATCTGACCGGCAAGGTCGTGATCGTCACCGGCAGCGGGCAGGGTCTTGGACTCGCCTACGCCGCCGAGCTCGCCCGGCGCGGTGCCGCCGTCGTGGTGAACGACATCGACGAGCAGGTTGCCGCCTCGGCGGTGAAGACCATCGTCGCCGGCGGTGGCAAGGCCGTCGCCGAGGTCGTGCCCGTGGGAACCAGGGAGGCCGCGGAGTCGCTCGTCGCTCGTGCCGTGAGCGAGTTCGGCAGGCTGGACGTGCTGGTCAACAACGCGGGCATCCTGCGCGACACGACATTGTGGAAGATGACGGACGAGGACTTCGACGCCGTGATCACCACGCACCTGCGCGGAACGTTCACCTGCACGCGTGCCGCCGCGATCCGCATGCGCGAGCAGGGGGACGGCGGCCGCATCATCTGCGTGGGTTCGCCCACCGGCCAGGTCGGCAACTTCGGGCAGACCAACTACGCCGCGGCCAAAGCCGGCATCGTCGGCATGGTCCGCACGTGGGCCATGGAACTGGCTCGTGCCGGAATCCAGGTCAACGCCATCGTTCCGGTCGCGGCCACCGCGATGACCGAGACGGTGCCCTTCCTCAAGAAGTACGTCGACGCGCTGAGGGCCGGTGAGCAGCTGCCGCGGTTCGCCCGGCAGCAGCTGGGCTTCGGCAGCCCCGAGGACGTCGCCGGGCTGGTGGCTTTCCTCGCCTCTGACGCCGCGGCCGGGATCAGCGGCCAGGCGATCGGCATCGGAGGGGACCGGCTCGCGCTCTGGACGCATCCGGCCGAGGCCGTCGTGGAGTTCGCGGACGGCACCGGCTGGTCGGCCGAGGCGATCGCGGAAGTCTGGCCGCAGAAGTTCGCGAGCCACCACCAGACCGTCGGTCAGCAGTTGCCCGAGGAGGCGAAGTGAGCGGGCTCGACCTCGAGACACTCGTCGCCATCGACGTGCACACGCACGTGCACGCCGACGACCACGGCCATTTCACGATGGACGACGAGCTGCTCGACGCCGCCGACAAGTACTTCAAGGGCACGGCGCCGCAGCCGACGGTGGCCGACATCGCCGAGCACTACCGGGCGCAGAACATGGCCGCGGTCGTGTTCACCGTCGACACCGAGATGGCCACCGGTCATCGTCCGGTGTCCAATGAGGAGATCGCCGAGGCGGCCGCACAGCATTCCGACGTGCTCATCCCGTTCGCCTCGATCGACCCGGCCCGTGGCCTGTCCGGTGTCCGCGCCGCCCGCCGGCTCGTGGAGGAGTATGGCGTACGCGGGTTCAAGTTCCATCCGTCTCTTCAGGCTTTCGAGCCCAACGACCGCAGGATCTATCCGCTCTACGAGGAGATCCAGAGCCTCGGCGTTCCCGCGTTGTTCCACACCGGCCAGACCGGCATCGGCGCGGGCCTGCCGGGCGGGCGTGGAATCAAGCTGCGCTACTCCGACCCGATGCTGGTCGACGACGTCGCCGCGGACTTCCCGGAGCTTACGATCATCCTGGCGCATCCGTCGGTGCCCTGGGCCGACTCGTCGATCTCCATCGCCACACACAAGGCGAACGTCTACGTCGACCTGTCCGGCTGGTCGCCGAAGTACTTCCCGCCGCAGCTGGTCCGGGCCGCCAACACGCTGCTGAAGCACAAGGTGCTCTTCGGATCCGACTATCCGCTGATCACGCCGGAGCGGTGGCTGCGCGACTTCGAGGCGCTCGAGATCCGCGATGAGGTTCGGCCGCTGATCATGAAGGAGAACGCGATCCGGGCGCTGGGGCTGCGCCGTGCGTAACGCGGGGCTGGGGTCGTGGCCCGAACGGAGACTGACGATCTCGCCGCACCGGGATGCGCTCTGGTTCGAGGGAAAGACGACCTCGTACGCCGGTTTCGCCGAGCGGGTGCGCCGGACGGCGTCGGCGCTGGCCGGTCTCGGCGTGGTCCCGGGCGACCGCGTGGCATGGGTCAGCGGAAACCATCCGTCGGCGCTGGAAACCCTCTACGCGTGCGGGCAGCTCGGCGCGATCTGGGTGCCGGTCAACGGTCGGCTGACGGCACCCGAGGCCGAGTACGTGCTGACCGACGCCGGCGCGTCGATCGTCGTGCACGGACGTGACCACGGTGAACTCGCGGACGCGTTGCGCGACAAGGTGCCGGCGGTGCGGGCGTGGGTGGCCGTGGAGCCGCCCACGGTCGGCGGAACCGAATCGCTGCTGTACGAGCACTTGCTCGCCGAGGCCGCGCCGGAGCCCCGCGACCTTCCGGTCACACTCGACGATCCCTGCCTGATCATGTACACCTCCGGCACGACCGGGAAGCCCAAGGGCGCCGTGCTGACTCACGGCAACATGACCTGGAACGCGGTCAATCAGTTTCTCGGCCTGGACTTCGGTCAGGAGGAACGCACGCTCGCGCTCGCACCGCTGTTCCATATCGGAGGCCTCAACGGAACGGTGAATCCCACGCTGTTGCGTGGCGGGTGCGCGGTCCTCGTGCGGCGTTTCGACCCGGGGGAGGCGCTGCGGGTCATCGAGGAACAGCGCGTCAACTCGTTGTTCGCCGTGGCCACGATGCTCGACGAGATGGCCCGCGATCCCGGCTTCCGCACCCGTGACCTGTCGGCCTTGCGTGCCGTCTGTGCCGCCGGTGCTCCCGTGCCCCTGCCGACGTTGCGCACCTGGCTCGACCGCGGGGTGACGATGCAGCAGGCCTACGGGATGACCGAGGCCGCACCCGGCTGTACGGTGCTCGACTCGGCCGACGCGGAACGCAAGGCTGGTTCCGCGGGAAAGCCGTTGTTCTTCACCGACGTCCGCGTGGTGCGTCCGGACGGCACCGACGTCGACGTCGACGAGGTCGGTGAGGTCATCGTCCGGGGCCCCAACGTCATGGCCGGCTACTGGAACGACGCCGAGCGCACCGCCACGGTGATGATCGACGGCTGGTACCACACCGGCGACGCGGGCTCACTGGACGACGAGGGTTACCTCTACATCCGGGACCGCTACAAGGACATGATCATCTCCGGTGGGGAGAACGTGTATCCCGCCGAGGTCGAGTCGGCGCTGCTGGAACTGCCGGGCGTCCTCGAAGCCGCTGTCATCGGCGTCCCGGACGAGAAGTGGGGCGAAGTCGGCCTCGCTCTCGTCGTCGCCGAGTCCGATGCGGACCTCGATGCGGACGGCGTGCGAGCCCGGCTACGGGAGAAGCTCGCCGGCTTCAAGGTTCCCCAGCACGTCGAGTTCGTGCCCGGCCTGCCCAAGACGGCTACCGGAAAGATCCGCAAGCCCGAGCTGCGGGCCAGATATCAGGAGGACAAGCGATGACCACCACGACCACCGTCGCCGAACTGCCGAAGTATGTGGGCAGGGAACTCGGCACCAGCGATTGGCTGGAGGTACCGCAGGAGCGGGTGGCCACCTTCGCCGACGCGACCGACGACCACCAGTGGATCCATGTCGATGTCGAACGCGCCACGAAGGAAAGCCCGTTCGGTGGCCCGATCGCACACGGGTATCTCACCCTGTCGCTGCTCATTCCGCTGTGGTCGCAGGTACTGACCGTCACCGACGCGACCATGGCCGTCAACTACGGCCTCAACAAGGTCCGCTTTCCCGCCCCGGTGCCCTCCGGGTCGAAGATCCGGCTCACCGCCTGCCTGGCAAATGTCGAGGAGATCAAGGGCGGTTACCAGCTGACCGTGAACGCCGTCATCGAGCGGGAGGGTGGCGACAAGCCGGTCTGCATCGCCGAACCCGTGTTCCGGTTCTACGCCTGAGCCGGCGGGTGACCCGGCCCGCCACGGGCCGGGTCACCCGCCGGCGGAGTCCCATCGACGCAGCACGGCCTCGAATCCCCCTCGAATCGTGTAGTGACGCGGTGGCGGCATATCGGGGTGTGCGTGCGGAGCCACCAGTTGCGCGCAACGAAGCTCGGCCAACGGGCCCAGCCGGTCGTAGAGCTCCGCGAAAAGCTCGTATGCGCGCGCACGCGGCCAGTCGGCGGGCAGGACCTCGTGTGGCAGACCGGGGTCATGGCGATACAGGCCCCGCCACTGATCGGTGAGGTGAGCGCGGAGGACGAAGGCGTCCGCCGGAGTGACCAGCCCCTTGCGCGCTTGCTCGAGCGCGGGACGGTAGGTCGTGATGAAGTCCTCGTACTCGTCCCGGACCTCACCGGTGGGCCAGGTCTTCACGACGTCGAGAATGCCGGCCGTCACGGGATGGACGACGGCACCGTGCACGACGACCGCTGACACATCCAGTTCGGACACAAGCTCGACAGCGGCCTGTTGTTGCGTCGATGGAGCGATCCAGACCGACTCGGCGAGCATGCCGAAACCGAGCGCGCGCAGCCGATGGCGCAGGGCTCTCCGCTGGACGGCCTGATCAGGCGGCGCGGTGATCGAGACCAGCACCCAACTGCCGTCCCACTCCTCCCCGGACTCGGCGGGCCCGCCGAAGCTCATCATCCTCGGCAAGCCACGTACGCCGCTGGCGACGACTGCCTCGGCCAGGTGGTAATGGCTTTCCCGGCCGCGCCGCACACGCACCAGAACACCTCGTTGTACCAGCCTGTTGATCGCCGCCCGCGCGCTGTGGACGGTGCTGCCGCACTCCTGCAGCAGGGCGACGAGGGCTGCCGAGGGAATCGGCTCCACCAGGCCTGTCCAGAAGTCGCCGAGCAAGCTGACGAGCAGGTGCTGTGGGTTGGGACCGGCTTGCCGGCGCGGCAGGTCCGGGGAGGGGCGGCGTTCCACGTCTGTGCTCACGGCGGCTCAGTGTGCCGGGGTGACCCGCAGCGGCACCGCCTGCGCGCCCACCTCCGGCATGCGGGTGGTCTCGATGGGGCCGTCGAGCTCCAGGTCGCTCGTCTGGGTGAGCAGTTGCTCCAGGCCGATACGCAGGCTCAGCCGGGCCAGCGACATGCCCACGCATCGGTGTCGCCCGCGGCCGAAACCGAGGTGGCGCATGATGTTGGGCCGATCGAGGATGAACCGGTCGGGCTCGGGGAAGACGCGCTCGTCGCGGTTGGCGGAGGCGTAGACCAGGGTGATCGGTTCGCCGGGGGCGATGGTGCGGCCGTGCAGCGTAACCGGTCGCGAGACCGTGCGCGCGAACCCGCGGTACGGCGTGTAGAGCCGCACGAACTCCTCGACCGCGGCAGGTAGGAGAGACAGGTCCTGCCGGAGTCGGTTCTGCAGTTCCCGGTCGCGCGCGAGGTGCACGCAGATGCCGCCGAAAAGGATCGGAGGTGCCACCATGCCCACGACCAGGGACTGGCGCAGCGCGCCGACGACGAGCTCGTCCCGAAGGGGTTTTCCTTCGAAGGTCTCGGCGAGCAGTGAGCTTGCCGGGTCCTCTTCCGGATCGCGCGGGTTCTGCCTGCGATCCGCGACCAGTGCCCGGGCCACGTCGTAGAGCCGTTCGCTTCTGGCCGTCACCACCTCGGCGTCCTGGCGTCGCCATGCGTCCACCCATTCCGATGCGTGCTCGGCGAGCACCGGCACCTGATCCGGGTCGAGATTGAGCCACTCCGCCGCGGTGTAGGCGGGATAGACGGTGCCGAACGTACGGCAGATGTCGCCGCCCTGCCGCACATAACCCACCATCTCGCGCCGGGCATGCTCGGTCAGCGCCGGTTCGAGCCGCCGCAGGCGTTCCCGGTGCAACGTGCGGTCCAGGGCGCGGCGAAACGGCGCGTGGTGCGGGGCGTCGAAGTTCAGCGGAGGGCGGCGGATGCCCCGCGGATCGCTGGGCACCACGGCCTTGACCGACGAGATGTACAGCTCGGCGTTCTTGGCGGCTTGCTCGACGTCGTCGAAGCGAGTCAGCGCCCAGAATCCGCCGTACTCGCTGGAGCGGGCGACCGGGCACTCCGCGCGGAGCCGTCGATAGGTCTCGTGCGGGCTGTCGAAGGTCTCGGGCGCCCGTGCGTCGAAGTCGTCGGTGCCGGTGTCTCCGGTCTGGTTCTCCTGTGCCATGGCGATCACCATACCGCGACATTTTCATGAACGAACCGTCCAATTTCTGTCGTATGGACGCCTCGAGCGCGGTACCTGGAGAGGCTTGGTCTTCACCATAGGCAACGTTGTGCTTGACGGGCGTCATACGCATGGTGTTATCGTCGGCCGCAACCGACGGCAGAGTGGCCGGGAGATGGGACACCACGTATGTGGAAACGCAGACATCGCGCCCTGACTGTGGTCGCGCTTGCGCTGGCGCTGGGAGCAACCGCGTGTGCCGGCGCCGAGGGCGAGACGGCGTCCGACCGGGAGGCCCGGATCGTGCTCGGCGTGGACGCCGTTCGGGGGCTCGATCCGGCTCGCCTGTTCAACCTGACCCCCTCCGGCGATGCGAACCGGATGGCGGCGATCTACGGCCTGTTGTTCTGGATGGACTCCGCGACTGGTGAGGTGAGGCCTCAGCTCGGGGCGTCACTGCGGCACAACGGTGTCGGCGACGAGTGGGTGATGAGGCTACGGCCGGACGTGCGGTTCACCGATGGCACGCCGTTGAACGCCGAGGCGGTGAAGTTCAACTACGAGCGCATCAAGGACCCGGCCACGGCCTCGCCCCTCGCGGACCTGCTCGACGGCGTCACCGTGCGCACCACCGGTGAGTACGAACTCACTCTCGAACTGGCGGAGCCGAACCTCGCGTTCGACAAGATCCTCGCCACGAACCTGACCTTCATCGCATCCCCGACCGCGATCCGCACCGATCCCGACTTCGCGCACAACCCGGTCGGTGCAGGGCCGTTCAAACTCGCGGAGTGGGTGGAGGACTACCGAATGACCCTGGTGCGCAACGACGACTATTTCCGCCAGGGCGAGCCTGCGCTGGACAAGATCACCTTCTTGACGCTGAAGGACCCGGTGCAGCGCATCAACATGGTCGCCACCGGCCAGGCCGACGCCG
Source organism: Prauserella oleivorans (assembly GCF_042685745.1). Classification (NCBI taxonomy): domain Bacteria; kingdom Bacillati; phylum Actinomycetota; class Actinomycetes; order Pseudonocardiales; family Pseudonocardiaceae; genus Prauserella; species Prauserella oleivorans. The sequence continues at coordinate 2,935,362 of NZ_JBHUNT010000001.1, forward strand.
CGGTGCCCGGCTCGGAACTCTCGTTCATCGAGGCCGCACGCTCCGACGGACTGGACATCACCGCAGCGGACGCCGGCGGGGGCGTGATGTTGATGTTCAACACCACGCGTGCGCCTTTCGACGACGTCCGTGCGCGGCGCGCGGTGCAGCTCGCGCTCGATCTCGACGACATGGCCTCGGTGATCGATCCCGGCGCCCGCGCGAGTTCGAGCCTCTACGGGCCCGCGTCGCCGTACCACAGTGAGGACGGTCTGCCCGCAAGCGATGCCGAGCGGGCGCAGATGTTGTTCGACGAGCTGGCGGGCGAGGGTAAGCCGGTCGAGTTCACGGTGTCACTCGGGTCCAGTGGGTTCTTCGTACGGACCGGCGAGTACCTGCAGAGCAGATTGCAACAGTTCTCCGGTGTACGGGTCGAGATCGAAACCCTCGACAACGCGATGATCGACCAGAAGGTCTTCTCCCAGCGAGATTTCCAGTTGTCGGTGCAGATCGTGCATGTCAGCGACCCCGAGCCGAATCTGTCCAAACTGCTCTCCAGCGGAGGACAGACGAACTACCCCGGTTACTCCAACCCGGACTTGGATCGTGCGTTGCAGGCAGGCCGTACCGCGACGTCGGCCGAGGCGCGCAAGGAGGCCTACGCCACCGTGGAGCGGATCGTGGCCGAGGAGGTGCCGGTGCTGCTGGTGCGCAACCAGAAGCCCTACACCGTCCACTCCCCGAGTCTGCAGGGACTGACCCTGCAGGGCGACGGTTCGCTGCTCTATGACCGGCTGCGGGTGACGCGATGAGCCGCGTGCTGACCTCGTTGTCCCGCCGTGCCGCGCACCTGCTGGCGGTGCTGTTGCTGGTCACCATGGCCGGTACGGTCCTGGTCAACTTGATGCCAGGGGACCCGGCGATCACCATCCTCGGACCCACCGCCACGCCCGAGCAGATCGCGGCGTTCAATGCCGCGCACGGCTATGACCAGTCGCTTCCCGTGCAGTACCTGCAGTGGCTGGGCGGGGCGCTGACCGGCGATCTTGGCACCTCCGTGCACAGCGACAAGCCTGTTGTGGACGCGTTGCTGGAACGTCTGCCCGTGACGCTCGAGCTGACCGTGCTCGCGCTGTTGTTGTCGCTGGCTGCGGCTGTGCCGATGGCCGTGGTAGCGGCCTCCCGGGAGAACAGCGTGTTCGACCGGGTGTTGTCCAAGGCGGCGTCGGGGCTGCTCTCGATTCCCACCTTCGTGCTCGGGGTCGTGCTGGTGTACGTCCTGGGCGTCGCCTCAGGCCTGCTCCCGGTGGCCGGATGGGCACCGTTGTCGGCCGGGCTGGGGGAGAACCTCCGTTACGTCGTGCTGCCCGTGCTCGCGCTGGCGCTGGCCGAGTTCCCCTCCTTCTACCGCCTGGTACGCAGTGACGTCGTCAGCACGTTGCAGACCGACTTCGTCCGCACCGCGACGGTGCGGGGGCTGCCTCGCTGGTACATCCTCGTGCGGCATGTGCTGCGGCCCTCGTCGTTGTCGCTGGTGACCGTGGGCGCGGTGACCTTCGGCAGGTTGCTGGCCGGTTCCATCGTGGTGGAGAGCCTGTTCGGCCTTCCCGGCCTGGGCAACCTCGCACTGCAGTCGGTGCCGGGCAAGGACATTCCGATGATCCAAGGCATCGTCGTGCTCGTCGCATTGGCCTACGTGCTGATCAACGCCGTGGTCGACACGTCCTACGCCATTCTCGACCCAAGGATGCGGACATGACAGCTATCGCCGAGGCTCCCGCCGCCGCCGAGTCCGGGCTGGACCGGGCCACGCGGGCCGCCCGTCGCGGCCGGATCGCCTACCTCCTGTCCGTCGGCTGGATCGGCCTGCTGCTGCTCCTGGCCGCCGCGGCCGACGTCGTCAGCCCGGCCGACCCCGGTGCACCCGCCGGACCACCCCGCCTACCTGCGTTCGCCGACCTCGGCCACCTGCTGGGCACCGACAGCATCGGTCGCGACGTGCTCTCGCGGCTGGTCCACGGGATCCGCATCTCGCTGGTGGTCGGGCTGGGTGCCACGGCCATCGCGGTGGTGCTCGGTGTGCTGTGCGGGTTGCTCGCGGCCTACTTCCGCGGCTGGGTCGAGACTGTGGTCAACCTGCTGACCGACACGATGCTCTCCTTCCCCCCGCTGCTCGTCCTGCTCGCACTGGCGGCGGTGCTCACCCCAGGTGTGCCGACCCTGCTCCTGAGCCTGGGGCTGCTGTTCACGCCGACGTTCGCGCGACTGACCCGTGCCGCGGCGATGGCACAGATGCAGCGGGATTACATCGCAGCCGCGCGGTCGCTGGGGGCAAGCCGGAGCCGGATCATCTTCCGGGAGCTGCTGCCCAACAGCCTTCGGCCCGTGATCTCCTATTCGGTGGTCGTGGTCGCACTGGTGATCGTCATCGAAGGCTCCTTGAGTTTCCTCGGGGTCGGCGTCCCGCCACCGGCGCCGAGCTGGGGAGCGATGATCGCGTCGGCCAAGGATCAGCTCCACCTCGCGCCCTATCTGATGGCCCCACCGGCGCTGATGATCGTCTGCACTGTTCTGGCCTTCAACACGATCGGCGACCACCTGCGCCGGCGGATTTCCGGGGGTTCCGCATGAGCGACCGCTCCACACCTGTGCTCGAGGTCCGCGACGCGCGGTGTGCCATTCCCACGTCGCGCGGCGATGTCATCGCACTCGGCGGAGTCGACCTCTCGCTCGCCCGCGGCGAGGTGCTCGGGCTTGTCGGAGAGTCCGGTTCGGGCAAGTCGACGCTGGCGAAGTTCGTCATCGGAGCCACACCTGCAAGCGCACGAACCTCGGGCGAGGTCTTGCTGAACGGCACCGAGCTCACCGCACTTCCTCCCGAACGCGCTCGGAAGCTGCGCGGGCGCTATATCGGCACCGTGTTCCAGGACCCGATGATGGCCCTCAACCCCGTGGTGCCGATCGGCCGGCAGATCAGCGAGGCCCCACGGTTCGTCCTCGGGCTCTCCGCCCGCGAACGCCGGGACCTGGCCGTCGAGCTGCTGGAGCAGGTCGGCATCCCGGAGCCGGCGAGCAGACTCAAGCACTATCCGCATCAGTTCTCCGGCGGCATGCGCCAGCGCATCACCATTGCCATGGCACTTGCCTGCTCCCCGGACGTGCTGATTGCCGACGAGGCCACCACGGCCCTCGATGTGACCGTGCAGCGGCAGATCCTCGATCTGCTGGACAAGCTGGTCGAGGAACGCTCGCTCGCGACCATCCTCGTGAGCCACGACCTGGCGGTGATCGCGGGGCGGACGCACACCACCGCGGTGATGTACGCCGGGCGGATCGTGGAGTACGGGCCGACAGCGGAGGTATTCGAGTCGCCGCGGCACCCCTATACGCGGTCGCTGCTCGCCGCCGTGCCGAGGACGGATGCCCCGCCGCACACGCGCCTGCGCACCATTCCTGGAGCCGCCGCCGACCTCACCGCCCTCGGGGCGGGCTGCTCGTTCGCGCCTCGCTGCGAGCTCGCCACCCCGGTGTGTCGTCAGGACTTTCCGCAACCGCGTGGAGACGCGCATTGGGCACGCTGTATCCACTCCGGCGAACGGGCGGCATGATGACACTTCTCGAGGTCGACAGGCTGGTCAAGCGCTACAAGGTTCCGGGCGGCGTGGTCAATGCCGTCAGCGACGTCTCCTTCACCCTGGACGAGGGCGCGACGCTGTCACTGGTCGGCGAGTCCGGCTGTGGCAAATCCACCACCGGGCGCGCGCTCCTGGGCATTCCCGGCCCCGACGGTGGTTCGATCCGCCTCGACGGTGTCGACCTTGCGCGTGCCCGCCCCAGCGAGGTCGCCGAAGCACGCCGGAAGATCCAGATGATCTTCCAGGACGCGCGCGCGTCACTCAATCCCCGGCGCCGCGTCAAGGACCTGGTCGCCGAGGGCCTGGTGATCGCGGGCATGGCGCGGGAGGAGATCCACCGTCGGGTCGACGAGGTGCTCGTCGCGGTGGGGCTGGACCCGGATCAGGTCGGGGACCGCCGGGCCGACGAGTTCTCCGGCGGACAGTGTCAGCGCGTCGCGATCGCCCGCGCCATGGTCATGCGGCCGAAGATCCTGGTCTGCGACGAGCCCGTGGCGTCCCTGGACGTCTCGGTGCAGGCACAGGTCGTGAACCTGCTCGAGGACATGAAGCAGGAATACGGGCTGTCGCTGCTGTTCATCTCGCACGACCTCGCAGTGGTGCGGTCCATCAGCGATCACGTCGCCGTGATGTACCTGGGCCGGATCGTCGAGATCGGCGACGCGGAACGGGTCTACACCCGGCCCTTGCACCCGTACACCCGGGCACTGCTGGATTCCGTCCCGGTACCGGATCCGCAGCGTCCCTCCCGGGGCAAGGCTCTGGGGGGTGAACTGCCGTCGCCGATGAACCCGCCCACCGGGTGTCCATTCAGGACCCGATGCCCACTCGCGCACGAGCGCTGCGCGAGCGAGACACCGCGGCTGCGGCAGGTGGCGGACGGTCAGCGCGTCGCCTGCCACGTCGCCGCCGACGGGACGGCCGCGTGACAGGTACCACGAGGGAGCTCGCGGAGTGGGTGTCGGCGACGTGTTTCGACGAGCTACCCGACGACGTGCTCGCCCGCACCCGGACCCACCTGCTCGACACACTTGCCGCCGTCGTGGTGGGGCACAGCCGGCCCTGGACCCGTCGGGTGCTCGCCTACGCCGAGGAGCAGTCGCCGCCGGGCAACAGCATGGTGCTGCCCGCCGGGCCACGACTTCGCCCCGAATGGGCCGCCCTTGTCAACGGCACGGCGGCGCACGGGTTCGAGATCGACGACTACGCGTTACCCGGACTGTCACACCCCGGTTGCGCCGTGGTCCCGGCAGCGCTCGCGGTGGCCCAGGACCTGCACGCCGTAGGCCGCCGCCTGCTGACGGCCCTGGCGATCGGCTACGAGATCACGGTCCGGTTCGGACGCGCCACCACGCCATCGTTGACGTCCGACCGCGGGTTCCACGTCACCAGCGTGCTCGGCGTTCTCGGCGCCACGGCAGCCGCGGCCAGTCTGTCCGGCCTGGACGCCGCAACCACCCAGTCGGCTCTCGGGCTGGCCGCTTCCATGGCCGGCGGCACGACCGAGTTCACCCGAACGGGCGGAGACGTCAAGCGCCTGCACGGCGGGTTCGCCGCCGCGGCGGGGGTGCGAGCGGCCGCGCTCGCCGGCGCGGGACTCACCGGGCCGAGGGCGGCCATCGAGGGAGAGCGCGGTTTTCTGGCCGGCTTCGTCGAGCACGCAGCTCCCGAGGAGCTCACCCGCGGGCTGGGGCGCCAATGGATGTTGCACGATCTCGGCATCAAACGCTGGTGCGTGTGCGCCGGGCTGCAGGCACCACTTGCCGTGCTGGGCGAGCTGATCGAGCGGCACCGCTTCGGCCCGGCCGACATCGACGAGATCCGGGTCGGCCTGGACGGGCCGACCCTGGCACACGTCGGGCGGCTCGGTCCCCGGCCCGCCGACCTGACCGAGGCGCAGCTCAGCCTGCACCATGCACTGGCGACGAAGCTGGTGCTCGGTGGCAACGATCCGGTGCACTACGCCGCCTTCGAGCGTGGCCGGGAACCGGAGGCGGTGGCGGAGGTCGGTCAACGGGTGACCGGCTACCTGGACGCGGGCGCCGACGCCGTCTTTCCGCGGCGCGTGCTGGCGACCGTGACGGTTCACCTGTCGGACGGCAGGGAGCTCACGGCCACCGGCGAGGCCCCGGGATCACCGCGAAAGCCGATGAGCGCGGCCCAGGTCAGGGCCAAATTCGACCGGCTGACCCGCCCGGTCCTCGGTGAGCGCGCGGACGCCCTGCTCGACCTCGTTCCCGTGGACAACGACCTGAAGGAAGTGCCAGGACAATGATCACTTTCGCCGCCGTGGGGGACGTCGGTCCGGAACGCGAGGACGCCGACTCGCTGTTCGCGAACGTGGCCGAGGAGATCGGCACGGCCGACCTCGCCTTCCTGCAGCTGGAGATGACGCTGACCGAACGCGGGCAACGGGTCCCGCAGACCCGGCACACGTCGAAGACGAGCCCGAAGGCTGCGCACGCATTCCGCAGGGCGGGGTTCCACCTGGCGTCCTGGGCGAGCAATCACGCGCTCGATTGGGGCTTCGAGGGGTTCCGCGACACGATCAAGGCTCTCGAGTCGGCCGGGCTTACCCCGCTCGGCGTCGGGGAGAACCTGGCGGAAGCCCGCCGACCGCGCATCACGGAGGTCGATGACGTGCGGGTGGCGGTGCTGGCCTACTGCAGCATCCTGCCCGCCGACTATTGGGCGACCGGTAACCGTCCAGGCGTCGTTCCGCTGCGCGCGTTCACGGTGTTCGAACCGATGGAGCCGGACCAGCCCGGTACCCCGCACCACATGCGGACCTTCCCACATCCCGACGACCTGGCGGGATTGCTCGACGACATCCGTGCGGCGCGTGAGGAAGCGGACGTGGTGCTGGTGTCGGCGCACTGGGGCATTCATTTCACGCACGCGCAGATCGCCGACTACCAACGCGCGGTCGCCCATGCCGCCATCGACGCGGGCGCCGACCTGGTGTTCGGCCACCACGCGCACATCCTCAAGGGCATCGAGGTGTACCGGGGCAAGGCTATCTTCTACAGCCTCGGCAACTTCGCGATCGAGCTGCCGATGGACGCCGAGCATGCAAGCCGCCCGACGTTCCGCCACCTGCTGTCCCTGCATCCCGGCTGGGAACCGGACATCGGCGGCATGTACAACTTTCCACCCGACTCCCGCAAGTCGATGGTGCTGCGGTGCGAGCTCGATCGCTCGGGTGTGCGTCGGGTGGGCTTCCGTCCCGTCCACATCGACCGCATGGCGGTGCCGGAAATGCTGGAGCCGGACGATCCGCGCTTCGCCGAGGTGGTCGAGTACGTCACGCGCATCAGTGCCGAAGAAGGGCTTTCCGTGCGACTCACGGTGGAGGACAATCTCGTGACCGTCGCCTGACCGTGGCGTCGTGGAGCGCTCGCATATCGTGGTCGGCATGCCCGCGCACACCACGACGCAGACTCAGCGCCTGCTGCGCACCCTGTTCGGGGACTACTGGCTGGCCGAGAACGCGTGCGCGCCGGCGGGCGCGGTGGCGGAGATGCTCGGCGAGTACGGGGTGTCCGTCGCGGCTGCGCGTGCCGCGCTGCGGCGGTCCGCGCAGAAGGGCATGCTGACCGCGAGCAAGTCGGGCAGGTCGACCCGGTACGGCCTCACCGAGCACGGCCGGTCCACGCTCGTAGAGGTGTGGGAGCGGATCGTGGGATTCGGGGCTACCGGTGAGGCGTGGGAGGGGCGGTGGACCTGTGTCGCCTTCTCGGTGCCGGAACAGCAGCGGGACCTGCGTCATCGCTTGCGCAGCCGGTTGCGGTGGCTCGGCTTCGCGCCGCTCTACGACGGCGTCTGGGTGTGCCCCGGTGTGCGGGACCAGCAGGCTCGGTCGGTGCTCGCGGAAACCCGGATCGGTGCGGCGACGGTGTTCGTCGGGCAGGAGGCCGGCAGCGGCGTCGACTTCGGTCGTGCCCTCGACGCGTGGGATCTGGACGCGGTACGTGTCGAGTGCGAGCGGTTCGTGGAGGAGACCGCGGAGCTCGATCGCCGGGTGCGGGCCGGTCTGGTCGCGCCGGTGGAGGCGCTGCGGTCGCGCACACAGCTGATGGTTCGGTGGGTCAGCCTGGTCAACGACGTGCCCGATCTTCCGCCCGAGTTGCTACCCGGTGACTGGCCGGCGTGGGAGGCCAGGCGCCTCTGGGCTGCGGTGTACGACGGCTTGCGGGTACCGGCGCTCTACCGGGTCCGCCAGATCGTCGCCGAGTACGCGCCCGAGCTCGTGGATCAGGTGGAGGCTCGCTCGGTCGAGGGGCCCGCCTAGGTGTACTCGATACCTGTTCGGTCACGGGTGAGCGCACCGAGTGCGACATGGTGCGACCGTTCGGCGACCGAGCTCCATCCGCCGACGTCCCGGGTGTTGCTAGGTCTCTCGATCAAGACGTTCCGGCACTCGATTTGAGCCCGAGTGTCGCTTTCGCGACGCCGCGCGCCGAAGGTCTGCCAGAGTGAACAGCTCGCCTTGTTGTGCGTCGGCTTGGGTATGCGGCAGCCCATCGGTACAGCGGCGGCAGGTCACCTCGTCGTCGGTGGGTTCCAGTACGCGGTGATCCCACCCGCCGATCGGGGCGCCGCACGCCGGCAGCCACTGTTCGGTGACCAGATGAACCGTCCCGCTGGGCGCGCGGCCATGCGCACCGGGATGCGCCGCCGCCCATGCTTCCGGTGGCACCACCGAGCGTCGTGCCCTGGGCGAGGCGTGGTGTACCTGCCGCTGCAGCGCTCGCGGTTCACCCCGAGAACGCGCGGATCGCGGAGGCAGAGCGAACAGTCCTGCGGGCGCAGAGTCGTCGACATCCACAACTCCCAGAGTGCCGCGCGCCGAGCCGTACGCGTGGCGCGGCACGGCCACTACCACGCGACCGGAGCAGACAGCTCACCCGGTTGGAGCCACGTGTGCGCTCGCCAGAGCCCGGGTATCCCAGCGAGCTGGCTGCTGGCGTTCGCGGACGCGGCCGGATCGCGAGATGTGATTGTCGAGCTTGAGCCGGTGCCACCGAGCATCCACCGGCGGTGGACGCGCTATGCGGCATGAAGCACCGGGTCGTTTGCCGGGTGCCGGCGGAACAGCTGCGCAGGCCGTGCCGCCGGTGACCAGAACACTCAGCGTTCGGGCGTTCGGGGGATTCAGCTGCTTGCTCCTGCCACGTTGCTGTGCCGCCGACGTCCAAGCCAGTGGTCTGGCCCGGCCCGCTGCTGGATTTCTCCTGAGCCTGCTGTCCGAGGCAGGCCCGCCGGAAGGACTCCTCCCGAACTACGGTCGACAACCGCACGTCGCTGCCCGCTCCGCTCCGGGAACGGGTTGCGACGGAACGTTGGGGTTACTGCTTGCGCCATTCGCCGCAGCTGTGGGTGGTGAAGTCCTGGCCATCGGACAGGGTGACCGTTGGATTTCCGCCGCCGGGCAGGTCGTTCTCGACGATGTCGTATCCGTTCGACCCTGAGGCGGTGATCTCCCAATAGCACATGTCGGATACGCCCTGCGCCCGATACGTGCCCGGGTCGATGTCGACACCGACCGTCCACACGCCATCGGTGATGATGTTCGCGGCGATGATCTGTTCCTGCTCTGTGACCGCCGTTTCGCGCTCGACGAGCGAGGCTTCCCGGTTGTCGAGTTCGGCTTCGCGGCCGTTCAGTTCCGCTTCGCGGTCCTGATTGGCCAATACCCCGGCTTCGTAGGCGTCCAAATCTTCCTGTGGGATCTTTCCCGGAACTTCCCGGGTGACGATCTCGGGTTCGACCATCCACTCGTGGGCCGTGTATCCCATCGCTGCCCCACCGGCGAGGCAGGCGATCGCGATGATCGATGGCAGCCACGATCCGCGGCGGCGCGACTCGCGAGTGGTGTCGTTGTTGTCGACCGGCGAGAGGTCGTCGCTGGTCCAGGTGTCTGTCATGGTGGTTCCTCCCCGTTGCAGGGCTCTTCGTGTTGATTTGGGAACCCGTAACGGGGCGGGACGGAGTGATGCGGTGTCGTGATCTGCGGGAGGTGGGACACTCGCGGTCCTTCACGTCGTCGGCGACGGGGATCGGCGAGCAACCGCGCCAGTCGGTACATGGCTGACGGCGTCATCGAGGCGCCGGGGGGAGAACCGGGCTACCGCAACTCGGGGTGGACCGTCGAGGGCATCGAGTTCGACGAGGCCGCCTACGAGATCAAGGGTCGCGAGCAGGAGGAGGCCTCGGCCATGCTGCTGGGCCGCGTCAGCTACGAGGCGTTCTCGCGGGTGTGGCCGGACATGACCGACGAGTTCCCCGGCTACAACGTGATGCCCAAGTACGTCGTGTCCACCACGCTGCGGGACGACGACCTGGTGTCCAACTGGGGCCAGACGACGATCCTGCGGTCCCTCGACGACGTCGCCGCGCTCAAGGACACCGAGGGCGGGCCGATCATCATCCACGGCAGCGCGAGGTTGAACCGCAACCTGTCCGACGCGGGCCTGATCGACCGCTACCACCTGCTGCTGTTCCCAGTGCTGCTCGGCGCGGGCAAGCGGCTGTTCAGCGACACCGACAAGGACAAGCAGAAGCTCAAGCTGGTGGAGAGCGAGTCCTACGCCAACGGAATCCAGAAGCTCGTCCACGACGTCGTCCACTGGTGAGGTCTGACGTTGTGACCCGGGTCGACAGAACCCACGCTGCTCGGTGCCGGGGATGAGATCAGGCCGGTCAGGTGGATCGCCGGAAGATGTCCGCGAGAGCATTCCGGTCGACCGGACGTGGCGTGACGGCGAGTTGCCGGGTCTGCTTCAGTGTTCCGTCCACGAGCACCTCGGTGTCGTCCTCGGCGTAGCCGAAGGCGTGCAACCCGCTCGGCATCCCGATGTCGCTCATCAATTCGCTGAGGATGTTCGGCAGCGCCTCCGGACCGTCGGTGGTGGTGAACGTGCGGCCGGACAGCAGTTCCGCGGCGCGGAGGTGGCGTGCCGGATCCGCGGGATAGGTCCAGCGGAACACCGCGGGCGCCGTGACCGACACCGCCTGTCCGTGGGGCACCATCGGCATCGCGGGGTACCCCGCCGCGCGGTACTCCCTGACAGCGCCCGCGACCGGATAGGACGCGGCGTGCGGGAGGTGGGTGCCGGCGTTGCCGAAGCCGGTGCCCGCATATGTCGAGGCCAGGGCCATGGCGGTGCGGGCGCGGAGGTCGCGTCCGTTGAAAACGGCGGCGCGGAGGTTGGCGCCGACGAGCCGGAGCGCGGTTTCGCACCAGATGTCGCTGATCGGGTTCGCGCCGCAGAACGCGGGCCGGCGCTGCGGGTCGTCCGGTGCACGCTTGGCGTCGAACGGTACGGAGGTGTAACTCTCGAGCGCGTGGCACAACACGTCCATCCCGCTGGCCGCAGTGACTTCCGGGGGCAGGCTCAGGGTCGTGCGCGGGTCGATGACGGCGAGCGAGGGGCGCAGGCGGGGATGGCTCACCCCGGCCTTGAGCCGTAACCCCAGCAGGTCCACGACGCAGATCGTCGTGGACTCCGATCCCGTGCCCGCGGTCGTCGGTACTGCGATCAGAGGTTTGAGCGGGAGCCACGGCGCTTTGCCCGCGCCGATCGGCGGCGTCACGAAGTCGAGCAGTTCGCCCGGGTGCGTCGTCAGCAGGTTGACTGCTTTGGCGGTGTCAATCGTGGAACCGCCACCGACCGCGACGAAGCAGTCCCAGGCTCGGCTGCGCCCGGCCTCGGCGGCGGTGGCGATACTCCGGTCGGTCGGCTCGATCGCGACACCGTCGAACACCTCTGCCTTGATGCCGGCCTTCAGCAGGAGGTCGTGAACGAGGTCCGGGACGCCGTGTTCCCGGACGCCCGGGTCGGTGATGACAAGACACGAGGACACACCCATCGCAGCCGCGTCCGTGCCGATCTCGTTCAGTGCTCCCGTTCCGAACTTCAGCGGGGGAGCGGCCCAGGTGAACACGCTCTCGTTGGCCTGGAATGCGGGCATGGTCGGTGGCGTCATTGCTCGGTACCTCCGTCTTCCAGCGGTTATTCCAGATATTGACATGTTCTTCCAACGTAGCTAGCTTGGGTGACCAACGCCACAGCCGAGCGTCATCGAGGTCCGGTAACGCCGTGGAGGTCTCGTGCAACTGACTGCAGAAGAAGAAGCCCTGGCGGCCGGTTCGGTTGGCCCCGCAGTCAAATGGGCGATGGACTATCAGCTCGCCGTCGGACGTTTCTTCGGTGCGCAGCGGTTCGTGCAGGTACGCAGCGCGCACGCCCACTGTGACGGCGAGGCGCTCGGCGAACCAGGTGTCCGCTTTCTCGAGGACCTTGCCGATCAGGGCGCCCGCACCCGGATCCCACTCACGCTGGACCCGCGCTCCACCGACTTCTCCTGTGCGCTCGAGATCGGCCAAGACGAATCTATTGTGGACATCGAGCGACGGATTCTGGCGGCGATGGTACGAATGGGCGCGATGCCGACGAACACGTGCATCAACTACCAGACGGTCGACGTTCCGCACGGTGGCGAGCACCTAGCGTGGGGTGACACCGGAACGGTCATTTACGCCAACGCTGTCGCCGGATCCCGGAGCAACTTCGAGGGAGGGCCGGCCGCGGTCGCCGCCGCGCTGACCGGACGAGTGCCCGAGTACGGCTTCCACCTCGACGAGTGCAGGAGGGGCACCGTGCTCGTTGAGCTGGCCGAGGAACCGCGGAACGCCTCCGACTGGGGCGCGCTGGGCTGCCTGGTGGGGCGCCGGTTCCCCGGTTACTGGGAGGTTCCGGTGATCGACGGCGGGCAGCGCAATCCTGGACCGGACGAGGTCAAGCAGCTGGGTGCGGCACTGGCCAGCTACGGCTCCCACGCGATGTTCCATCTGGTCGGCGTGACCCCGGAGGCGCGCACGAGGGCAGACGCGTTCGGGGGCAACGAGCCGTGGGCATCCATGCGGATCGACCGCGCCGCGCTGGAGAGCGCGTATCTCAGTTTTCCCGCAGGTGGTGCGGCACCGGATATCGTCGTGTTCGGGACGCCCCAGCTGTCCACGTTCGAACTCGCGGAGCTGGCGGCTCTGTTCGAAGGACGCACCGCCCGCTGCCCGGTGTTCGCGACCACGAGCGCGGCGGTGCTGCGCTCCGCCGAGGAGTACGGCTACGCCGAGACGCTGCGGGCCGCCGGCGTCCGGCTCCTCAGCGGCGTGTGCTTCTACCTGATGACAGCGCGGGATCTGGCGCGGCGCAACAACCTGCGCACGATCGTCACCAACTCCGCCAAGCTCGCCAACATCGTCGGCGGATACGGCTACACACCCGTGTTCCGGACGACCGAGGCGTGTGTGGACGCTGCTGTCAACGCCCGGATCGTGGGGTGAGAACCGTGCAACAACTCGTCGGGCCGATCGGATTCGGAGAGGTGGTCGAAGCGCGTGCCTTGGTGTCCACCGACGCGTTCAGCGCCCGCTACGACCTCGATCACACCACCGGCGTGATCAGTAGAAGATCGCACGATTTGTTCGGCGAGTCGGTCGCGGGCAGAGTGCTCGTGGTGCCGACCGCGAAAGGGGGCACTGCCACGGGCTGGCGGCTGCTCGACCTCCGTAGCCGCGGCTTGGCGCCGGCCGCGTTGCTGCTGCGGACGACGAACCCGGTCCTGGTGCAGGGAGCCGTGTTCGCCGGAATACCGATCATGCACCGGCTCGATGTGGACCCGGTGAGGACCATCCGCACCGGGCAGCTGGTGCGCGTGGTGCCGTACGAGGGCCGGGTGGAGGCCCTCGACGATTGACCGAAGCCCGCCCGGACCACGGCGGGACGACGCTGACTAGTCAATGAGGACGGAGTCGCGCGACCATGAACGTGCAGATCCTCGCGTTGCTGATTCTCGTATCCATGTTTGTCCTGGCTTCATTCCTGTCGATCAACCTGGGGATCCTCGCACTCGTGGCCGCCTTCGTCGTAGGCGTCGGCTTCGGCGGCCTGGACGCGGATGCCGTCATCGGCAACTTCCCGGGAGACCTGTTCGTCCTGATCGTCGGTGTGACCTATCTCTTCGCGCTCGCGCAGGAGAACGGAACACTGCAGCGCATCATCGACGTGTCGATGCGGATGGTCGGACACCGGGTCGCGGCAATACCGTGGCTGATGTTCTTCCTCGCCGCGTTCGTCGCGGCCGCTGGTGCCCTGAGTGCCGCGGCGGTGGCCATCGTCGCCCCGGTCGCCCTGCGCTTCGCCGCGCAGCACAAGGTGAACCCGCTGCTCATGGGCTTGATGGTGGTGCAGGGCGCGACGGCTGGTTCCTTCTCGCCGCTGAGCCCCTTCGGCGCCATCACGAACGGTCTGTTGGAAGGCCGTGATCTGCCGAGCGATCCGATGGGTCTGTTCGTCAACAGTCTGCTGTTCAACGTCGTCGCGGCCTGCGTGGTGTTCGCCGTGTTCGGTGGCGTGTCCTTGGTGCGGCGCCGGCAGCGGGAGCAGGTGACCGCGCCGACCGGGGAGCCGGCGTTGATGGGGCCCGGCCGGGGGCCCGGTGCCATGGCGCGGCCGCCGGCCGATCTCGTCGGCACGGACGACGACAGCGACGCCGGCGCGCCCGAGGAGGCCTGCGGTGACGATCGGCCGAGGTCGCGGACGAGCGACGCGGTGCATCAGGTCGCCACTCTCGTCGCCATCGTCGGCCTTGTCCTCAGCACGATGCTGTTCGGCTTGGACGTCGGGTTCGTCGCGCTCACCCTTGCGGTCGCGCTCACGCTGCTGTCCCCGAACCGCTACGGCGAGTGCGTCAAGCTCATCCCTTGGTCGGCCGTGCTTCTCGTGTGCGGCGTGCTGACCTATGTCGGTGTGCTCTCGGAGATCGGCACGATCGACTACCTCAGCGAGTTGTTGACGTCCACCGGCAGCCCGCTGCTGACCGCACTGGCCGCGTGCTACATCGGCGGGGTCATCTCCGCCTTTGCCTCGACGGCCGGCGTGCTCGGTGCCTCGATTCCGCTCGCTGTGCCCGTGCTGGAGGACGGCATGCTGCCGATGCTCGGAACCATCAGCGCGATCGGTGTCGCGTCCAGCGTGGTCGACGTCAGCCCGCTGTCCACCAACGGCGCACTGCTCGTCGCTAACCAGAAGAGCATGGAGCCGCGACTGTTCTTCCGCCGCCTGCTGCTGTGGTCGGTGGTCGTGATCGCGCTGGCACCGCTGCTCAGCTGGCTGCTGTTCGTCGTCCTGCTGTGACGATCGGCCCGTCCCAGTGACGAGTGGAGGAGGCGTCCGTGGCCGAACTGGCCTTCGCGGAGGTCGGCGAGATCCTTCAGCCCGCGCACCGTATCGAGAGTTGTGAGGTGACCGTCGAGTGGAATGGCCCGCGCATCAACCTCCGGCGCGGCACGCCACCGGACGCGCCTCCCGAGGCGCCGGCCGGACGTGGCCTCCCACTGGGTCTGCGTGCGGGCGCCGATGGTCGGCACGTTCTACGGCTCGGGGGCAAGCCGGGCGAGCCGCCGAGCCGCCGTTCGTCGAGGTGGCGGCATCGTGAACATGTTCGTCCCCTCCGCGGGCCGATCGTCACCGAGGCGGCTGAGCGGATCGGGGCTGATCCCGCGGCAACGGCCATGGGGGTCGCGTGGGGTGACGCCTGGACACACATGGTGCAGCCGCTCCAGGCGATTCCGATGCTCGCGATCGCCGGCCTCGGTGTCCGGCAGATCATGGGGTACACGGCAGTGGCGCTGGTGGTGAGCGGTGTCGTGATCGGGGCCGGGCTGCTGGTGCTGTAGCCGGGTCGCACCGACCACGCAGCCACGTTCGAAGGCTGTGCGAGCTTGCCGAGGGGCATGTCGGCGATTAGCTCGGCAAGCCGTTGCGGAGGCACGTTGCGGCCCATGGCCGTGTCCACCAACGCGGGACACCCGGATACGTCGGCAGGCAGCTCGCGGGTCAGCTGGCGCGTCATGGCCACCGCGCAACCCTTGGCCGCCGCGTAGGCGACGCTCGACGTACGGCTGTTCGAGCGCCGGCGGTCGACGCCATGTTCACCACGGCCGCGTCGGGGGAAGCGGCCAGCTACGGTAGGGCCGCGTGCGTGCAGTGGAACACGCCGTCGAGGTCGACCGTCATCGTGTGCCGCCAGCGTTCGGCAGTCACCTCCGCAAACCGCGTGGCCGCCGCGATATCCGCGTTGTTCACGAGGACGTCCATTCCCCGAGTTCGCCGGCGAGCTTCCTGATCGCGGCAGCGGCCGGCGAGATCGGGGAGCGTTCCGGGCGGCGGGTTGACGAGGTCACCGCCAGTCGGGGGTGCCTTCGTGCACGGCCTGGTCGCCACGGACCGCGTGCCCGGCGGTCGGCATGATGTCCCGGCGGTAGGTTTCCGGCAGGAACGAGGCGCACACCAGGCTGATGACGGCGACGACGACGAGGTAGGCGACGAAGTACCACGGGCTGCCCCCGCCCGCGGCGATGAGCACGCTGCCGATGAGCGGCGTCAGACCGCTCGCGACGATCCCCGAGAACTGGTACACGGAGCCCACGCCCGTGTAGCGAACGCGTGTGTCGAACAATTCGGACCAGAACGCGGCGAGCGGAGCGTAGACCGCCGTGTAGACCACCCCCAGAGAGAGTACGATCCCCAGCCATACCAGCGCCGTATCTTCGGTCCGCACCAGCAGGAAGGTAGGTCCGGCGAGCAGCGCGGTCAGCACCACTCCGGCCGTGTAAACGGGTTTCCGCCCCCACCGGTCGGACAGACCGCCGTAGATCGGGATGAAGATGATCCCCACGGCCGAGGCGAGTGCCACGCCGGTGAGACCGACCGACTGCGGCAGCCCGAGATCGTTGGCGACGTACGAGACGATGAGCACGCCGAACGCGTTGAACGCGAGCCCTTCGATCCAGCGCGTTCCCATGCCCAGGAGGAACTCCTTCGGCTGGGTCCTGAGCATCGTGGCGAACGGTACCTTCACCGCTTCCTGGCGTTCCCGGACGGTGGCGAACGCCGGGGTTTCCAGCACCTGCAGGCGGATGTAGAGCCCGACGGCAACCAGCGCGAGGCTCGCGACGAAGGCGATCCGCCAACCCCAGGTCAGGAAGGCCTCTTCCGGCAGGAGGGACAGCAGCGCGAAGGCGCCCGACGCCATCAGCAGGCCTGCGGGAACGCCGGCCTGCGGCCAGCTGCCGAAGAATCCGCGGCGGTCCCGTGGTGCGTACTCCACCGCCATCAGCACCGCGCCACCGTATTCGCCGCCGACGCCGATGCCCTGGACGAGCCGCATCAGCACCAACAGCACCGGAGCGGCCACGCCGATCGTGTCGTAGGTCGGGAGCAACCCGATCGCTGTCGTGCCCACACCCATGATGATCAGCGTGGCGATCAGCATCTTCTTCCGGCCGACGCGGTCGCCGAAATGCCCGAACACCACGCTGCCCAGCGGCCTGGCCAGGAAACCGGCCGCGAAGGTGGCGAACGAGACGATGGTTCCCGTTGTGGGGTCGAGGTTGGTGAAGAAGAGCTTGTTGAACACCAGCCCCGCCGCGGTGCCGTAGAGAAAGAAGTCGTACCACTCGATGGCCGCGCCGATCGACGAGGCCAGGGCGACCTTGCCAACCGAAGGCCGATCGTCCACAGTGCTCGGTGAGTCAGCCACGGCTTCTACCTCCACTACGTTGTGGGGCCACGCTCCGATGTGGAATCGAGAGACTGTACTCCGCTGATGAGAGCCATGACCTCGATGTCGTGACTGCTGCATCCGCGGGACAGGTCGTTTAACGGGGCCCGAAGGCCCTGCAGGATCGGGCCGAGCGCGGTTGCGCCGCCCAGGCGTTCCGCGATCTTGTAGCCGATATTGCCCGCGTCGAGGTTCGGGAACACCAGCACGTTGGCGCGCCCGGCGACGGCCGAATCGGGCGCCTTCGTCCGCGCCACCGCGGCCACCAGGGCGGCGTCCAGTTGCAGCTCACCGTCCACGGGTACGCCTGGGAGGCGCTCGCGCACGAGGGCCGTCGCCGTGCGCACCTTGTCGACCGACGGATGCCGCGCACTGCCTTGCGTACTGAAGGAAAGCATGGCGACGACGGGGTGCCGGGAGGTGAGTGTGCGGTAGTTCTCCGCTGCCGCCACCGCGACGTCGGCGAGCTGCTCGGCATCCGGGTCCGGGAGAACCGCACAGTCGGCGAACGCCAGTACCCGGCCGTCGGTGAGGGCCATGAGGAAGACGCTGCTGATGTGCCGGACTCCGGGTGCGGGCCCGATCAACCTGAGCGCGGCGCGCAGCACGTCGGCCGTGGGGCGCGCGGCCCCCGCGACACAGGCGTCGAACAGGTCGGCCCGCACGGCGGCCGCCGCGCTGTAGAGAGGGTCGCAGCGGGCGGCTCGGTAACATGACGCCGGCCGGTGCGCGAACGCCGCCCGCATTCTCCGCGCCACCGCGGCCTCCCTGGCGAGCTGACGCGGATCCACGACGAGCGACGGCGGAATGGGACCGCCGCTCGCCGTGTGGACGCGTTCCGGCCTGCCGAGGAGCCGGACCTCGGGGCCACCCTGCTCGTGCAGCCGGGTTGCCGCGCCGATCGCGCGCGGATCCTCCCCGTCGGCGAGTAGGACCCGGGCCGGCCGCCGGGTGAGCCGTTCCCGCCAGTGGGCGACGAGCTCGGCGGTGGGCGGCCCGCCGGCCGGCCACGCGGGGGCGGGTACCGGCCCCACCGCCGTGTCGCTCATCGTGCCTCCTTCCCGGGCGAGTCCGGTCAGGCGTTCGCGGAGAGGTGCGCGTACTTGTCCAGGTGGCGCTGTGGGTAGCGCATGGCGTCCCGGCGGAAGGGGTCGCCCAGCTCGAGGGGGTCGGCGTGGACCTGGACCACCGTGGGGCGGCCTGAGTCGAGGGCTTCCTTGATCGCGGGCTGGATGTCGTCCTCGGTGCTCGCGGTGATCCCGTTGGCGCCCATCGCACGCGCGATCTCGGCGAAGTCGGGATTGTCCAAGTTGGATCCGACATACCGGTCGCCGAACCAGATCACCTGGTTCTTCTTCTCCGCGCCCCATTGCTTGTTGTTCCACACCACGGAGACGACGGGGATGTCCTCGCGGACCGCGGTCATCACCTCGGCCAGACTCATTCCCCACGCACCGTCACCGACATAGGACAGCACGGGCCGGTCGGGTGCCGCCAACTTGGCGCCCAGCGCGGTCGGGTAGGCGTAGCCGCAGTTGCCGAAGGTCATCGCGGCGAGGAAGCTGCGGGGCGTCTCGAAATGCAGGTACGAGTTGGAGACCGAGCAGATGTTGCCGATGTCGGTCGACACGATTGCATCCTGCGGCAGGACGTCGCGGATCAACGACAGCGCCCGGCGAGGGCTGATCGGCTCCCCGCTGCGGGAGCTCCAGGTCTCGAGCTCGTCGGCCCAGGCCGCCTTCTCGTCGGCGATCCGCGCGAGCCGGTGCGAGTCCGGGCGCCGATCGGCCTGCTCGGCTTTGAGCAGCCGGATGAGCTCCGCGGCCGAGGATTTCGCGTCCCCGCAGATGCCCAGCTCGATCTTCTTGGTCAGCCCGAGCCTGCGGTGGTCGGCGTCGATCTGGATGATCTTCGCGTCGGAGGGCCAGTAGTCGAGGCCGTGCTGGGGGAGCGTGCCGAACGGGTTCAGGCGGCAGCCGAGGGCCAGCACCACATCGGCTTCGGAGATCAGGCGCATGGCCGCTTTGGAGCCCTGGTAGCCCAGTGGACCGACGGCTAGCCGGTGGCTGTACGGGAACGAATCGTTGTGCAGGTAGGAGTTCGCCACAGGCGCGGTGAGGTACTCGGCGAGGGCGGCGACCTCCTCGACTCCGTCCGCGGCGACGACGCCGCCGCCCGCGATGATCACCGGCTTGCGGGCGTTGGCCAGCAGCGCGGCGGCCGCTCGGAGCCGCTCGGCGTCACCGGGCCCGCGCCGTAGCTCCGCCGACGGGTAGATGTCGTACTCGGCCGTGCCGTAGAAGTAGTCGCGGGGGATGTCGACCTGCACGGGCCCGTTCTCCGCCTTCGCGACGTAGAACGCCCTGCGCAGCAACTCCGACATCCGATCGGGGCGGTTCACCTGTACTTGCCATTTGGTGATCTTCGAGAAGATCGGGAGCTGGTCGGTCTCCTGGAACCCACCGAGGCCGACGCCCGCGGAGCCGGCCGAGGGTGTGATCACGACCATCGGCGTGTGCGCCCAGTACGCGGCGGTGACGGCCGTGACGAAGTTGGTGATGCCCGGCCCGTTCTGGGCGACAACGGCCGTCGGCCTGCCGGTGACGCGGGCGTACCCGTCCGCCATATGGGCGGCGTTCTGCTCGTGCGCAACCGGCAGGAACCGGATGCCGGCGTCCGGGAAGAGGTCCAGCGCGTCCATATAGGCCGAGCCCACGATGCCCGGCACCAGGGTGACGCCTTCGGCCACCAGCTGCTCGACGAACGCTTCGCTCGCCGACATCGTCGTCGGGCCGCTGTACTCAGGCACCATTGCCTCCCAGGGTATTCCAATATATGACACGATATTCCACACACGACGCTAGAGGAGTGGAAAACGGGTGTCAACGATCCGGGGTAAGCTTCTTCCAATATGTGATAGGAGGTGCCATGTCGGCTGAGGGCAATGGGGGGCCGCGCAACGCCGGGCCCATCGTCGGCGCGCAGACGATTTCGCGTGCTTTCGCCGTACTGAGGCTGTTCCAGCAGCGCCGCGGCGACCTCGGGGTCGGCACGATCGCCAAGGAGCTCGGCCTCAACCTCAGTACGACGCACCGCATCGTGCGAGCGCTGGTCAGTGAGGGCTACCTCGCCCAGAACGAGGACAACGAGCGCTATTACCTGGGTACCGGGGCGCTGCTGCTCGGCCAGGCCGCGCACCGTAACTTCGGGTTGGACGTCGTATACCCGGTGCTGCAGCAGGTGTCGGCCAACACGGGAGAGTCGGTCAATCTCGGTGTGCTGTCCGGGGATGCCGCCGTCGTGGTCGAACGGATCGAATCGCCCGCGCCGCTGCGGTTCACCCAGCCGCCGGGCACGCGCGTTCCCCTGCACGCCTCCGCGATGGGCAAGGTGCTGCTGGCGTTCAATCCCGAGGCAGAGCAGCTGGCGTTGCGAGGCGTCAAGAAGCTGGAACGGTTCACGCCCAACACCATCGTCTCGCCGAAGGATCTCCGCGCGGAACTCGAGCGGATCCGGGTCCGCGGGTGGAGCATCGACAACGAGGACTCGAACCTCGGGGTGCGCTGCGTCGGTGCGCCGATCTGCGACGGGAGCGGAATCGCCAGGGCGGCCATCGCTATCCAAGCGCCCGCCGTCCGGGTTCCCGACGAGCGGCTCGAGGATCTCGGCCCCGAGGCAGTCCGGGCTGCCAAGGAGATCTCGACCCTCCTGCCGCCGGGGCACAGCTTCTGAGGGCCCGTTTCCCTCTATGGAGTGACTCAGCACACAATTCCGCCGGTGGTCAGGGGCGTTGACGCGCCCGGGCGGGCCTCGTAGGTTGTGGGATTACCTACCACATTGTGAAATACCGTGGGAGGTCGACGCCGGGTTGCCGGCCAGGTGTGTGCTCAGCCAGTCGCAGCGTCGCGACGACGCGCGGCCACGTCAGAAGGGACGCGGGCCATGGATACACAGGACACCTCCGCCGCAGAGACCGTCGCCGCACTCGTGGCCAGGGCCAGAGCGGCGCAGGCGGTGTTCGAGGACTTCGACCAGCAACGGGTGGACGACGTGGTGGCGGGCGCCGCGTGGGCCATC
Source organism: Prauserella oleivorans (assembly GCF_042685745.1). Taxonomy (NCBI): domain Bacteria; kingdom Bacillati; phylum Actinomycetota; class Actinomycetes; order Pseudonocardiales; family Pseudonocardiaceae; genus Prauserella; species Prauserella oleivorans. Next base: position 2,956,682 of record NZ_JBHUNT010000001.1, read on the forward strand.
TACCGGCCGGACCGCGCGCGTGAGCTCGCGGAGATCGCCGTCCGCGACACCGGACTTGGCAACGCCGAGGACAAGGTCGCGAAGAACCAGCGCAAGACCCTCGGCACACTGCGGGACCTCACCGGAGTCAAATCGGTCGGGGTGATCCGGGAGGATCCTGCGACGGGAATCACCGAGTACGCCAAGCCGGTCGGCGTGGTGGCTGCAGTGTGCCCCTCGACGAACCCCGCCGCCACCCCGGCCAACAAGACCATGATGGCGCTCAAGGGTCGCAACGCCGTCATCCTCTCGCCGTCCCCGAAAGGGGCGTCCACATGCCGGCTGCTCGTCGAGTACATCCATGCCGAGCTCGACAAGGTCGGCGCGCCGCGCGACCTGGTGCAGTATGTGGCCGAGCCGAGCAAGGCATTGACCAACGAACTGATGAGTCAGGCCGACCTCGTCGTCGTCACGGGATCGCAGCGCAACGTCCGGCAGGCTTACCGCAGTGGTACTCCGGCGATCGGGGTGGGTGCGGGAAACGCCCCGGTGATCGTCGACGCCGACGCCGACATCGCCGACGCGGCCGAGAAGATCCGGCGGAGCAAGACGTTCGACTACGCCACGAGCTGCTCGTCGGAGAACTCCGTACACATCCACGACACCGTCTACGACGCCACGCTCCGGGCGCTCGAGGACCAGGGCGGGTACCTGCTGACCAGTGAGGAGAAGGAGCGCCTGGCCGGCGTGATGTGGCCGAACGGCAAGCTCAGCCCGGCCGTGACCGCACAGCCGCCCGGCAAGCTCGCGGCACTCGCCGGTCTGGACTCGCCGGCCGCCCGGTCGGCGAGCTTCTTCATGGTGCAGGAGGAGGGGGTCGGTCCCGAGTACCCGTTCAGTGGCGAGAAGCTGTCGGTGGTGCTCACCGTCTACCGGTTCGGGCGGCTCGACGACGCGCTCCAGCGGATCCAGCAGCTGCTCGACTACCAGGGCGCGGGACATTCCTGCGGGATCCACACCCGCAGCGAGGAGCACGCCCGGATGGTCGCCGAGCGGCTGCGGGTGGCGCGCGTGCTGGTCAACCAGGCCCACTGCTTCGGTACCGGCGGAGGCTTCGACAACGGTCTCGGCTTCACCCTCACGATGGGCGCCGGGACCTGGGCGGGCAACAGCATCAGCGACAACCTGTCCTACCGGCATTTCCTCAACATCACGCGGCTGGCCCGCGTCATCCCGCCCCGCATTCCCACCGAGGAACAACTGTGGGGCCGCTACCTCGAAACCTACGGGCGGTGACGGATGAAGCTACTGGAACACCAGGGCAAGCAGTTCCTCGCGCAGGCCGGTCTGCCCGTGCCGCGCGGACGTGTCGTCACGACACCCGACGGCGCACGGCAGGCCGCCGCGGCGCTGGCTACCCGCGTCGCGCTGAAGGCGCAGATTCCGGCGGGGAAGCGGGGCAAGTCCGGCGGGATCCGCTTCGCGGACACGCCAGAGCAGGCGCAGGCGGCCGCGGCGGACCTGCTGGGCCACGAGCTGGCCGGCACGGTCGTCGACACCCTGCTCGTCGAGGAGTGCGCCGACATCCGCACCGAGCTCTACGCGGCGGTGCTCAACGACCCCGCGAGCAAGGGCCCGCTGGTGCTGTTCTCGGCCGAGGGCGGGATGGACATCGAAGAGGTCGGCGCCCGCGACCCCGAGGCCATCCGCAGGCGAGCCGTGGACATCCGGTCCGGTCTCACCGAGGCCGCCGCACGCGGGCTCGTAGGCGGGTTGCCCCAGGACGTCCAGGACACGGTGACCGCCGCGCTGCTGGCGATGTACCGGCTGTATCGCGACATCGACGCCGAACTGGTCGAGATCAACCCCCTCGTGGTGACGTCGGCGGGCGAGGTCGTGGCGCTGGACAGCAAGATCACGATCGACCCTGGTGCGGTGAGCAGGCACGAGGAACTGCTCTCCGAGGTGCTCGCCCACGAGGACGAGGGCGGTACCGTGCTCGAACGCCGCGGGCGTGCGCTGGGCCTGCAGTTCCTCGAACTCGACGGCGAGATCGGGGTGCTGGCCAACGGCGCCGGGCTGACCATGACCACGCTCGACGCCATCAACCACTACGGTGGCAGGCCCGCGAACTTCCTGGAGATCGGCGGCGACGCCTACACGAAAGCGACGCCGGCGTTGCAGCTCGTCCTGGACAACCCGCGGGTGCGCAGCCTGGTGGTGAACTTCTGCGGTGCCTTCGCCCGCACCGACGTGATGACCGGCGGGGTGCTCTCGGCCATCGAGGAACTCTGCCCGGACGTGCCGATCTTCTTCTCGATCCACGGAACGGGCGAGGACAAGGCCATCCGCCTGGTGCGGGAACAGCTGGGCGTCGAACCCTACGACACGATGGACGACGCCGTGCGCGCGGCAATCGACGCGGCCGGTGCCGACGACACCCCGGCGCGGGGGAAGGTGGCGGGCTGATGCTGGTCTCCGAACACGACAACGTGATCGTGCAGGGCCTCACCGGACGACAGGGTTCGTTCTGGGCCGAGCGCATGGCCGAGTGCGGAACCCGGATCGTCGCCGGGGCGAGCCCGGGCAAGGGCGGCCGGACGGTCGGCGGTGTACCGGTGTACGACTCGGTCGCCGAGGCCGCGCGCAGCCACCGGCTCGACGTGTCGGTGCTGTTCGTCCCGCCGCTCGCCGTGCGCAAGGCCGCGAGCGACGCCGTGGCCGCCGGGGTGCGGAAGATCGTGCTGCTGACCGAGCACGTGCCCTATCAGGACGTCATGCACGTGCTGGCCGACGCCCGCGACGCGGGGGCGCAGGTGCTCGGGCCGAACACCGCGGGCCTGGTCGTACCCGGCGTCGCGTCGGTGGGCATCATGCCGGGCTTCGCGACCAACATCTTTCAGCCCGGCTCGATCGGGGTCATCTCGCGCAGTGGCAGTCTGGGCACGCTCGTGGCCCTCAATCTCGTGGCTGCCGGATACGGGCAGTCGGCGTTCATCGGCATCGGCGGAGACCCGATACTCGGCACCACGACGCTGGACGCGGTGCGGGAGCTCGATGCCGACGACCGTACCGATGCGGTCGTGCTCGTCGGCGAGATCGGCGGTTCGATGGAGGAGGACGCCGCCGCCTACGTCGCCACGATGAACAAGCCCGTGGTCGCGTTCATCGCGGGCCGCTCCGCCCCGCCGGACCGACGGATGGGGCACGCCGGCGCGATCGTAAGCGCGGGCAAAGGCAGTGGAGCGTCGAAGGTGGACGCGCTGACGGCCGCGGGGGCGACCGTTGTCGACCTGCCGAGCGGCATCGGAGCCGCGCTGCGGGCCGCCGGGGTGTCGCCGGGCCGCACAGCTGCCGCCTGAGGGGTGCCCGTTCCCGGACCGGCCCGCGTCATTCCAGCGGGCTGGTCCGGGGCGTGAGGATCAGGTCGGTCAGCCGACGCGACTGCGGTGGGATGCCCCGCACGTCGACGTCGAGGTCCGCGTCGCGGGCCCGGTCCACCGCTGAGCGTAGAGCCAGCGCTCCGGTGGTGTCGATCCGGCCGAGACGGGTCAGGTCGAGCACCAGCCGTGCTGCGTCAGGATGTTTGGCCAGCACGTCGAGGAGCAGGTCGTCGAGTCGCTGAGCCGTCCCGAACCACAGCACGCCGCGCGGCGCGATCGTGACGACACCCTGCCGCACCGCGATGTCGACATCGAGTTGCAGCAAGCGCCACAGGAACACGAGGATCGACAGCCCGATCCCGAGCAGCACGGCCAGATCGAGCCGTGGCGCCAGCACCAGCGTGGCGAGGAACGTCGCCCACGCGATGGCCGCCTGCGGCGGCGAGATCCGCCACAGCCGCACCAGCGGCCGGAAGCGCAGCAGACCGGTGACGGCCAGGATGACGATCGCTCCCAGCACGGCGAGAGGAAGTGGCTCGAGCACCGCGGCGAACGGAAGGAACGCCAGCACGGTCGCACCGGTGATCGCGCCCGACGATCGCGTCCTCGCCCCGGACATCCGGTTCACCGAACTGCGGGAGAACGATCCGCCGCAGGGCATGCCACCGACCGCGGCCGCGGCGAGGTTGGCCACACCCTGGCTGAGGAACTCTCGGTTCGAGTCCCAGTGGGTCCCGTCCTCGGCCGCGAATCGCCGCGCGATCGATGCCGCCTCGCTGAACCCGACGAGCGCGATGATCGCGCCGGGCAAGAGCAGTTCGGGCAGCCGGTGCCAGGGGATGCCGTCGAGGGTGAAGGGCGGGAGACCGGCGGGGATGTGGTCGACGACGGCGCCGGGGTAGCCGCCGAGCATCGTGAGTCCGATGCCCGCCACCGCGGCCAGGAGCACCCCCGGAACGAGCGGGTGGATCCGGCGCGCGCCGACGATCACCAGCGCGGTGGCGGCCGCGACGGCGAGCGCGGGCAGGCTCCACTGGCCGGGGTGCAGCAGTGTCCACCCCGCCGCGACGATCTCGTTGCCCGCGCCGGGCGGTGCCGCGCCCAGCGCTTTCGGTAGCTGGGAGGCCGCGATGAGCACGGCCGCGGCGGGTACGAAACCGAGCAGCATGGGCTGCGACATCAGGTACGCCAGCCAGCCGCCTCGCAGCAGGCCGAGGCCGACGCGGACCACGCCGACGACGAGGGCGAGTGCGAGGCCGAGCCCGACATACTCGGGGCTTCCTGGGGTGGCGAGCGAACCGAGCGCTCCCGCCGTCAAGAGCGCGGTGATCGCGACCGGGCCGGTCTGCAGGTACGGCGACGACGCGAACAGCGCCGCCAGCACGGGCGGCAGGGCGCCCGCGTAGAGCCCCGCGACGGGCGGCATCCCGGCCAGCTCGGCGTAGGCCAACGACTGGGGAATGCCGACCATGGCCACGCTCACTCCGGCGACCGCGTCGTACATCAGCGTCCGCGCCGTAGCGCGCCGCGTTCCGCCCACGGGCGTCACCGCCTCAACCGACGACCGACAGCGGCAGCGCGACCCCCGCGAGGCTGCGCCGCACCGCCGGCAGCCGGGTGGCGAGAGCCGACAGCGCCAGCGCGGACGGAGTCTGCGGCGCGCCTGCGACAACGGGGACACCGTCGTCACAAGCCTGTCGCAGCGCCGGGTCGAGTGGGATGCCGGAGAGCAGTTCGGTGCCGAGTTCATCGGCCAGGCGCCTGCCGCCACCTGTTCCGAACAGCGCGCTCGGCGTGCCACAGTCACCGCACACGACGGTGGACATGTTCTCGACGATGCCGGCCACGGGCATTCCCATGTCCCGCGCCATCCGTCCTACCCGGGACGCGACGGTTTGCGCCGTCGGCTGTGGCGTCGTGACGGCGAGCAGGGCGGCGCGGGGCACGAGTTCCAGCAGCGACAGCGTCACATCGCCGGTGCCGGGCGGCAGGTCCAGCAGGAGTACGTCGAGCTCCCCCCAGTGCACATCGGACAGAAACTGCTCGAGCGCCTTGTGCAGCATGGGACCACGCCAGACCACGGGCTCGCCGTCACCGACGAGGAAACCCACCGACATCAGCCGGACCCCGTAGGCCTCGATCGGCAGCATGAGGCCCTTCACTGCGACGGGACTGCGCCGGACTCCGAACAGCTGGGGTACCGAATAGCCCCACACGTCCGCGTCGAGCAGGCCGACCCGCTTGCCCTGGCGGGCGAGGGCGACCGCGAGGTTCGCCGCGACGGAGGACTTGCCGACGCCGCCCTTGCCGCTGGCCACGGCGTAGACGAGGGTGCCGGAGTCCAGGGGCCCAGGCTGCGCTCGGCGCAGGCGCTGGGCCAGAGCGAGGCGGTCGTGCTCGGACAGCGTCGTGAACGTCACCTCGACGCCGGTGACGCCGTCGACCGCTGCCGCGCTCGCGGTCACATCGGCCCGCAGGCGATCCCGGAGCGGACACGCGGGTGTTGTGAGTGCCACCTCGATGTGTGCCGTCCCCTTGCGGTCGGTGCTGACCGAGCGCAGCATGCCGAGCTCTGCGATGCTCCGGCGGATCTCGGGGTCTTCGACGGCGGCGACGGCTGCCCGGAGCGTGGATTCGTCGATCGCCGCACGGGCACGCCGGGTCAGCATTCCCGCACCCGGTATGCGCGCCGGGTCGGGGCGAGCGGCCGCATCATGAACTCGGGCCGGCGCTGGCCGCCGGGTCCCACGTCGGCACGGGCCTTCGCCAGCCACTCCCGGTACACCTCCGCGGACCGCCGGGTGTCGACGTAGACGTCGCCGTAACGGTCGTCGGGGTGCGCGTGCTCGAGCCGGACCTTCTGCAACCAGCAGTGCATCCCGGAATCCGGGTCGGGGTGCACGGGGAACGCGAGGTTCTGATGTACGCCGGGGTCGGTCCAGTCGATGCGACCCGAGTCCGGGTCGGCCGAGTCGAACGGCCCGATGCCCCCGCGGTGACGCAGCAGCCACGTGTGTTCACCGTCCGGGTGCGAGAGCTCGACCATGCCCGTGGTCCACCGGCTGCCTTCCCCGGGATGCAACCGCCAGCGGCCCATGTGGTGGGACAGCGCGCATACGCCGGGCCGGATGCCCTCGGTGACCCACACCCGTGCGACGAAGTAGCCGATCTCGGTGTTCACGCGCACGAGGTCGTCGGTGACGACACCGTGCCGTGCGGCGTCGAGCGAGTTGAGCCACAGCGGGTGCGAGTTCGAGATCTCGTTGAGGTACTTGGCATTGCCGGAGCGGGTGTGGATGAGCGTGGGCAGCCGGAACGTCGGCACGAGGACGACCTCTCCGGCATCGAGATCGACCTCGCCACGTGCGACATGTGACCGGATGTAGCCGGGGGTGGCGTGCTCGCGCCTGCCCCAATCGCGCATCGCGGTGGAATAGACCTCCAGCTTTCGCGAGGGGGTCGGCCAGCCCACGGTCGCCGTCCCGTCCTCGTGGAGCACCCCGACGGCGCCCGCCTCGCCGACCACCGGGGGCACCGCGTCGAGTGTGACCGGAGTGCGCAGGACGCCGTCCGGCCCTGCGGTCGCGTTCTCCAGCTGTTCCTGAGCAGGAGGGCGTTCGTCGACGCGGTACACCTCGTCATCGAGGGAGGCCACGCCGTAGCGCCGCATGTACTCCAGGGGCTCCATGCCTTCGTCGGCCGCCTTCTTCGGCAGCCCCGGCACCCGGTTCTCGAAGATCCACCGGTAGTACTCGTCGACCGTTATCTTCTCGCCCGGGCGGTACGGGGACTCGAAATATTGCTGGATGCCCAGTTCGCCGTCCGGGTCGATCCGCCACGACAGCTCGAACCAGAACTCGTTCTCCTCCCAGACCTCGCCGGGATTGACGTCGCGCGTGTCGGTGTAAGGCAGTCCGAGGCGGTCCATCGCCACGCGTCGGACCGGCTGGCGGAAACCCAGCCAGCGCCCTGCGTGGGTTTCGTAGGAATGCGTGTCGTGCCGCTCGCTTGCGTGCCCCATCGGCAGGACGTAGTCGGCGAACTCCGCGGTCTCTGACCACGTCGGCGTGAGCGCTACATGAAGACCGATCTTGTCCTCGTCCGTCATGGCCTGGATCCAGGTGAACCCGTCGGGGTTGGTCCACACCGGGTTGTAGACCCGGGAGAAGTAGACCTCCAGCCGTCCGCGACCCTCGGCGAGGAAGTGGGGGAGCAGGAAGGACATCTCGTTGGTGGACAAGGGATACTCACGCGGCCAGATGAGCTCGTTCCAGCGCTCGTGGGGCTGCGGCATGTTCGGCCCGTGCGGGATGAACTTGTGCCATCCGTTCGGGCTGGTGCCGCCTCGGCGACCGATGCTGCCCGTCAGCGCCAGGACGAACCACAACGCCCGGGCCACCTGCCAGCCGCCGAGGTTGCCCGCGCACGCCGCACGCCAGACGTGCGCCGACAGCCTGCCGTCGCAGTCGGCGACCAGCTCGGCGAGCTCGGCGATGCGGTCCGCCGGAATCTGCGCTTCCTCCGCCGCGAAGGCGAACGTGTAGCCGGCGTAGTCCTCGGTGATGCGGTCGAGGAAGGTCTCGAAGTCGGACGGCGCGCCGGGATGGCACTCGGCCAGGTAGGTCTGCCAGTTGAACCACCTGCGGACGTACTCCTTGTCGATGCGCCGGGTGCGCAGCAGGTACGACGCCACCGCCAGCAGGATCGCCGCCTCACTGCCGGGCCACGGCGTCAGCCACAGGTCGGCGTGCGAGGCGGTGTTGGACATGCGCGGATCCAGCACCGCCAGCTTGGCGCCGGACTGTTTGCCCTCCATGATCCGCTGGGCGTGCGGATTGAAGTAGTGCCCGGTCTCCAGGTGGCTCGACAGTAAGAGGATGACCTTGGCGTTCGCGTGGTCGGCCGAGGGCCGGTCGTACCCCGTCCACAGTGACATTCCGAAGCGGGCGCCCGAGGAGCAGATGTTGGTGTGCGTGTTGTGCCCGTCGACGCCCCACGCGGTGAGGAACCGTTCGGCGAAACCGTCCTCGCCCGGCCGGCCGACGTGGTACATGATCTCGTTGTGCCGGTCGTCGGCGATGGCCTTGCGGATGCGGGCCGCGATGTCGTCGAGTGCGGTGTCCCAGCTAACCTGTTCCCAGCCTCCGCCGCCCCGTTCCCCGGTGCGCCGCAGTGGGTACAGGATCCGTTCGGGGTCGTTGATCTGGTTGATCGTCGCGGGCCCCTTGGCGCAGTTGCGGCCGCGCGAGCCCGGGTGGGCCGGGTTGCCTTCGAGCTTCTTGACGGACAGATCGTCCTTGTCCACATAGGCCAGAAGCCCGCACGCGCTCTCACAGTTGAAGCACGTCGTCGGCACGAGGAGGTAGGTGTGGGGAACCTTGCGCGGGTGCGCCTTCGCGTCGTACTCCACGTGGTTGTCCCAGTCGGAAACCGGGGGGAAGTTGCACAGGTGCTCGTGACTGCGTGCTCCTGGCAGTGCCGGGTCGATCCCGCCCATGGTGTGGCTCCTTTCGGGCAAGGCTCTTCAGGACAACGGAACGTCCTGTCCTGCGCGGACGAATACGCTTTCGTAGGCGAGCAGGGCGGCCTGGACGAGCACACCGCCGAATGCGGCGATCACCAGCGGACCACCTGCCCAGGACACCGTCCCCAGAGCCCCTCCGAGGACCGCGAGCCCGAGGCCTCCGGCCCAGAACAGCCGCGCATAGCGGCCGGCGGTCGCCATGTGTGCCGCGGCGGCGGCGTGGGCGCTGCTGTGCCGGCCGAGGTACTCGAAGAGCACCATCACCACGTGCGTGGCAGTGCCGAGCACCAGGGCGGCCAGTATGGCGCTGCGGGCCTCCGCGCCGGCTCCCGCCGCCATGGCCGCGAGGGACAGCACGCCGCCGCCCACCATGAACGCCTGCGCGACGAGCTGCCAGAACAGCAGCGGCGACTGCCACAGGTCCCGACCCTCGGCCTGCCCGAACAGGAACGCCGTATAGCCGGCCGTCATGGCCGCGGCCGGCAGTGCCGGCACGGCGAGACCGGTCAGCACGGCGTCCGCCGTCGGCCCGTCCAGGACACCGGACGTGGCCAGCACGCCGACGGCAAGCCAGGCCGTGAACAATGTCGCGCCCGCGGCGAGCACGATCGCGCCCCAGAACATCCAGGAGCGTGGGTTGGGCTTGAGCAGGATGTACAGGAAACGCTCGGGCCGTTTGAGGTCCCACACCAGTAGTGCTCCGGTGATAGCGACACCGGCGACGCCCAGCGCCGGGGCCACGACGTCGCCGGTCACGCCGAGATCGATGCCGAGCAGGTGGGCGAGTGCCGCGATCAGCATCGCGCCGGCGGCGAACGCCTTGGTCCACAGATAGGTCGTGACGCGCCAGCCCCACGGGCGTGGGTGAGCGGTGTTGAGGGTCGTCCGCGCCTTGGTCACCGGATCGGTACGCAGGTCCCGGGAGGCGCTGCGGCGGTGCTCGTCGGGGCGGGCCCACAGGTAGGTGTCGCCCGTCGGTGCCGCCAGCGGGTCGAGCACCGCCCGGTCGGCGCCGAGGTAGAACACGTTGGGCCTGGTGTTCTGCTCTGGTGCTCGCACCTGTACCGGGTTCTCGTTGACGAGTTTCGCGATGCCGCTGTCGGGATCGTCGAGGTCACCGACCCAGATCGAATGGGTCGGGCAAACCACGACACACGCCGGCTCCAGGTCCTCGTCGATGCGGTGGGCGCAGAAATTGCACTTGGCGGCCGTGTGCGTGTCCTCATCGATGTAGATGGCGTCGTAGGGGCACCCCTGCATGCACGCCTTGCACCCGATGCACCGCTCGTTGTCGAAGTCGACGATGCCGTCGTCGCGCTTGAACAGCGCCTGCGTGGGGCAGATCGTGACGCACGGCGCGTCGCTGCAGTGGTTGCAGCGCATGACGCCGAAATCTCGAGTGGTCGCGGGAAATTCGCCGGACTCGACGTACTTGACCCAGGTCCGGAACTGTCCAACCGGGACTTCGTGCTCGGTCTTGCACGCTACTGTGCAGGCATGGCAGCCGATGCACGTGCGCTGGTCGATCGCGAAGCCGTAGCGCATGGCACCTCCGATTAACGACGCACCGTGACGCTAACCCCGTCCGCGCCACGCGGGTACCGGCGTCGAATCTGGGTACCCCCAAGTCTCGTTTTGGACTACGGTGAGGTGGTGCCGCTACCACCGAGGGTGCCGGAGATCGGTGCGCTGGACCTGTTGCTCAGCGTCGCGCGCCTCGGCAGCCTGGGCAAAGCCGCCCGCGAGCACGGTATTACGCAGCCGGCGGCTGCCTCGCGGATCCGGAATATGGAGCGGCTCCTGGGGCTACCGCTCATCGTGCGTTCAGCGACGGGATCCCGGCTGACGGACGAGGGAGCCGTTATCGCCGACTGGGCGGGGCGGGTCGTCGACGCCGCGGCCGAGCTGGACGCGGGAGTCGCGGCCCTGCGAGACCAGCAGGCGAGCCGGGTTCAGTTGGCGTGCAGCATGACCATCGCCGAGTATCTGCTGCCTGGCTGGCTCGCCGAACTGCGCAGACGGCTGCCCGCGGCGACCATCGGCCTGCAGGTCGTCAATTCGGCCAAGGTCGTCGAGCTGCTGCTGCGAGGGGAAGCCGACCTCGGCTTCGTGGAGGGAGTCGAGCCTCTCGAAGGGCTCGACTCGTTTGTGGTGGCGCAAGACGAGCTGCGACTCGTCGTCCATCCCGACCACCCGTGGGCCCGGCGTCGCAAGCCGGTGCGCGCGGGCGAACTCGCAGCGACCCCATTGATCACCAGGGAGTCCGGTTCGGGTACCCGCTATGTCCTCGACCACGAGCTGGAACGGCTCGGCTACCTGGAACGGCCCGAGCCGATCATGGAGCTCTCGTCGACGACCGCGATCAAGGCCGCCGTCGAGGCCGACATCGGGCCTGCCGTGCTCAGCTCCCTGGCGCTGGCGGAGGACATCGCGCACGGCAAGGTGGTGGTCGTTCCGACCGCTGGTCTGGACTTGCGACGGCGGCTGCGGCTGGTGCTCCGTTCCGGTGAGCGCCTGTCGCCGGTCCTGCGGGACGTCGTCGCCGCGACTGGCGCGCAGATCTGAGCGACACGTCAGGACCTCACCCACCCAGACACCGACGGCGGCCCCGCGAATCGCGGAGCCGCCGTCGGGAACGTCGGGAGACGTCAGTCCCGCACCTTCGACGGGTGCGTGGCCAGGGGCGTGACCTTGATGTCCATGTACGGGAACAGCGGCAGACCCGAGAGCAGGTCGTGCAGCTCGTCGTTGGACTCCACGTCGAAGATCGAGATGTTGGAGTACTCACCCACGATGCGCCACAGGTGCGGCCACTTCCCCTCGCGCTGCAGCTTCTGGCTGTAGGCCTTCTCGCGCGCGACGATGTCGGCGCGGACCTCCGGGTCGAGGTCGGTGGGGAGGTGCACATCCATCCGGACGTGGAACAGCATGGGTGAGTCTCCTTCTCGTTCTCGCGTGTCAGGACCGCTCGGGGTCGAGCACGAAGCTGTACGACACCGTCTCCGTGCCGTCACCGGCCGGCTTCGGGTCGAGGATCAGCTCCGGCTTCACGGCCGAGGCGATGTCGTCGTCATTGTGCTCGTCGCCCGGGAAGTAGAGCTGAGCGGTCAGCAGCTCGTGGCCCGGTGCCGACACCTTGACGTGCAGGTGCGCCGGGCGCCAGGCGTGCCAGCCGGCCGCGGCGATCAGCTTGCCGCACGCGCCGTCGGTCGGGATCTGGTAGGGCGCGGGCTTGATGGTGTGGATCTCGAACGACCCGTCCTCCTCGACGGAGAAGGTGCCGCGCAGGTTCCATTCCGGGATGCCCGGCGCGAACTGCGAGTACAGGCCGTCGGCGTCGGCGTGCCACAGCTCGACCTTCGCGTCCTTGAGCGGCGTGCCGTCGACCGAGGTGACCGTGCCGGTCCAGACCAGCGGCGTGCCGGACTCGTTCTCCCGCATCGGCACCGAACCCCGCGAGCCCCGCTCCGGCGCGTTCGGCACGTAGTAGGGGCCCTCGATGGTGCCCTTGTTGCCCTTCCGGTGCTCGGTCGCGACCTCCTCGACGACGTGCTCGACCCACACGTCGAGGAACAGCGGCCACTCGCCGTCCTCGCCGACCTGGATCAGCCACGCCTTGAGCGCGTTGTACTCGTCGTAGGTGACCTTGTGCTTGCGGATGGTCTCGTGCACGGCCGAGAGCACCTCGCGGGCCAGCAGGTCGACGCGCTCCTTCGGCGTGTCCGCGACGTTGGCGAACTTGTCCGCCTTGAACCGCTGGGTGGCGCTCGCACCCGACTCGGCGGCCGCGGGTGCGTGGTGGGTGGCGGTCATGGGATCCTCCTTGATTCCTTGCTTTCCAGGGGAGTTCAGGTGTCCTGGCGGTAGTGGGCGAGCTTGTCCGGGTCGATCTCGACCCCGAGCCCGGCGCCGGGACGGATGGTCAGCTCACCGTCGTGGATCTCCAGCGGTTCGGTGAGCAGGTCGTCGGTCATGTCGAGGAAGTTCGACAGCTCGCCCGCCCGGCGTGAGGTGAGCCGGTAGGACGCGCCGAACACGACAGTGCAGATGGAGCCGAGCTGGCCGTCGACCTGGTTGCCCATCACGACCTCCAGGCCCAGCCCCTCCGCCAGGTGGTGCACCCGCTGGGAGTGGGTGAAGCCGGTCCGCGCGATCTTGATGCTGATCGCGGTGGCCGAGCCGGCGAGGACCTCGCGGGTCACGTCGGCGGGGGTCACCGCCGACTCGTCGGCGATGAAGGGCACGTCCAGCTGGGAGACCAGCCAGCGCCGCCCGAGCACGTCGTCGGCCGGGCACAGTTCCTCGGCGAACAGCAGACCGAGGTCGGCCATCTCCTTCATGGCGGCCGCCGACTCCGACGCCGTCCAGCCGCGGTTGCCGTCGACGTAGAGCTCGATGTCGTCGCCCAGCCCTTCGCGTAGGGCCCGCACGACGGCGGTGTCCAGGCTGACCGGCCGGCGCCCCACCTTCACCTTGAACGTCGTGATGCCGTGCTGCTCCCGCATCCGCTGGGCCTCGGCGACCATCGCCGCGGGCTCGTCGAAGCCGAGCATGTGCGACACGCGCATCCGGTCGGTGTACCCGCCCAGCAGCTCGGAGACCTGCACGTTCAGCGTGCGGCCGAGCGCGTCCCAGACGGCCATGTCGATCGCGGCCTTGGCCGCTGGGTTGCCCACGGTGCGGGCCAGCCGGGCCGCCATGGTCTCGCGTTCCAGCAGGCTCAGGCCCACCACCTGCGGGGCGAAGATCTTGTCGATCACCTCGATGATCCCGGCCTGCGTCTCGCCGTAGGTGAACGGCCGTGGCGGCGCCTCGGCGACCCCGATGATCCCGTCGTCGGTGTGCACGCGCACGAGCACGTGCTCGGCCACGTGGACCTCGCCGGAGGCGAACTTGAGCGGCTTGCGATACGGGATGGCGAACGGGATCGCCTCCACGCGCGTGATCTTCATGAGCTGACCTCGGATGCTTGTGCTTGCGGGGCGAGGGCGGCCTCGAGGACGTCGAGGACCGCCCGGACGAGCGGAGAGTCGTTGTCCCGGCGCCAGGCGAGGGCAAGCTCGACGGTGCCGGCGTCGGCGAGGTCGCGGAACACGACTCCCGCCAGTGGCAGCGCGCGGGCCGACGCGGGCAGCACCGCGATGCCGAGCCCGCCGGCGACCAGCGCCAGCTGGACGGCGGTGCCTGCCGCCTCGTGCTCGCGGTGCGGGCTGAACCCGGCGGCCTCGCAGCTGCGCAGGACGGCGTCGTTGACCACGGAGTCCTTGCTGGCGTAGCTCACGAAGCTCTCGGTGCGCAGATCGGCCATCGACACCACGGGCTCGACCGCGAGCCGGTGGTCGGCGGGGACGGCGAGGATCAGCGGCTCGACCTCCAGGGTGTGCAGGTCGATGTCGTCGCCCCGCGCGGGCGGGCGGAGCACGCCCAGGTCCAGGTCGCCGGTGCGCAGGCTCTCGCACTGGGCCGGGGTGAGCAGGTCCGCGCGGACCTCCACGGCGACCCCGGGCAGCTCCTGCTTCACCGCGCGGGCGATGCGGGGCAGGTGCGAGTACGCCGACGTGCCGGTGAAGCCGACCCGCACCAGGCCGAGCCTGCCCTCGGCGATGCGGCGGACGCCGCGGACGCTGTCCTCGACGGTGTCGAGCACCCGGTGGGCCTCGCCGAGCAGGAACTCCCCGGCCGGGGTGAGCCGGACCTGCCGGGTGGTGCGGGTGAACAGGGGAGCTCCGAGCTCGGCCTCCAGCTGCCGGATCGCGTGCGAGAGGGCGGGCTGCGCCATGTGCAGGCGCTCGGCCGCCTTCCCGAAGTGGCAGGTGTCGGCCACCGCCGTGAAGTAGCGCAGGTGACGTAGCTCCATGGCCGGGCCTCCCTCCTGCTCCTCGTCGATTGATTCACCGTAGATACGGATATTGAGTCAAGACAAGGAGCAGATTTGGCTTGATTGATAGACGGCATCGATTAATACCACCCTGGGTCAGGACTAGGTAATCGCCTGGTGTAGCCGTCGCCGCCGGTTGTCATGGTCGGGAGAACACGCAGAGCCGATCAGTGCTGATGAGGCCGTTGGAGGTTTCAATGACCGAGACCCTGGACCACCTGTCGGCCGTCCTCGCCGACGCCGTCATCGAGGACCGCGACGCCGGGATCTACCGGGCGAATCGCCGGATCTTCACCGACGAGGAGATCTTCGAACTCGAGATGAAGTACATCTTCGAGGGCAACTGGATCTACCTCGCACACGAGAGCCAGATCCCGAACCCGGGCGACTACTTCACCACCTACATGGGGCGCCAGCCGGTGGTGATCACGCGCGACAAGGACGGCGAGCTGCACTGCCTCATCAACGCCTGCGCGCACCGGGGCGCGATGGTCTGCCGCCGCAAGACCGACAACAGGATGACGCTGACGTGCCCGTTCCACGGCTGGACCTTCCGCAATGACGGCAAGCTCCTCAAGGTCAAGGACCCCGAGGGCGCCGGCTACCCGGCCTCGTTCAACACCGACGGCTCCCACGACATGACCAAGGTGGCCCGCTTCGACAGCTACCGCGGGTTCCTGTTCGGCAGCCTCAACGCCGATGTGCTGCCGCTGGAGGAGCACCTCGGCGACACCACCAAGATCATCGACATGCTGGTCGACCAGTCCCCGGAGGGGCTGGAGGTGCTGCGTGGCGCCTCCACCTACACCTACGACGGCAACTGGAAGGTGCAGGCCGAGAACGGCGCCGACGGCTACCACGTCACCGCGACCCACTGGAACTACGCCGCCACCACCGCCCGCCGCAACACCGGCGAGTCCAAGAACGAGACCAAGACCCTCGACGCGGGCAGCTGGGGCAAGTCCGGCGGCGGCTACTGGTCCTTCCCGCACGGCCACCTGTGCCTGTGGACGTGGGCGGGCAACCCCCAGGACCGTCCACTCTGGAACAGCATGGAGAAGCTGAAGAAGGAGTACGGCGACGCCAAGGGCGAGTTCATGGTCAAGGGGTCCCGCAACCTGTGCCTGTACCCCAACGTCTACCTGATGGACCAGTTCTCCACGCAGATCCGGCACTTCCGGCCCATCGCGCCGGACAAGACCGAGGTGACGATCTACTGCATCGCACCGAAGGGCGAGAGCCCCGAGGCGCGGGCCTGGCGGATCCGCCAGTACGAGGACTTCTTCAACGCCTCCGGCATGGCCACACCCGACGACCTGGAGGAGTTCCGCTCCTGCCAGCTCACCTTCCGCGCGAGCGCCGCGCCGTGGAACGACATGAGCCGCGGCGCCGAGCACTGGCTCGACGGTCCGGACGAGGTCGCCCAGGCACTCGGCATGAAGGACGTGATCTCCGCCGGGCAGCGCAACGAGGACGAGGGCCTGTACCCGGTCCAGCACGGCTACTGGCGCGAGACACTGCGCGCCGCGCTCGCCAAGGAGCGCGCCCAGTCGTCGACGTCCGAGTCCACCACCGCCTGAGGAGCCACCCGATGACCACCGTTCCCACCGAGCAGAAGACCATCACCCAGACCGACATCGAGCAGTTCCTCTACCGCGAGGCGCGCTACCTCGACGACCGCGAGTTCGAGAAGTGGCTCGACTGCTACGCCGACGACGTCGTGTTCTGGATGCCTTCCTGGGGCGACGACGACCTGCTGACGGAGAACCCGCAGACCGACATCTCGCTCATCTACTACCCGAACAAGGGCGGGCTGGAGGACCGGGTGTTCCGCATCCGGACCGAGCGCTCCAGCGCGACGTCCATCCCGGAGCCGCGCACCAGCCACAACATCACCAACGTGGAGCTGATCGAGCGCCGAGGTGACATCGTGGACGTGCGGTTCAACTGGCACACCATGTACTTCCGGTACAAGACCGTGGACCCGTATTACGGGACGTCGTTCTACACGATCGACTTCTCCGGTGAGTCACCGCTCATCCGGCGCAAGACCGTGATCCTCAAGAACGACTACATCCACCACGTCGTCGACATCTACCACATCTGAAACCGTCTGTGGTTTCTTGCGAAGCGGCGCGGGCCGCGGCGCCGGTTGCTCGCGTGGCGTAAGCGGCCCGCCGCTTCGAAAGACTCACAAAACCAGGAGTCACCATGGCTTTCCAGGTCGCACTGTCCTTTGAGGACGGTGTCACCCGCTTCATCACGTGCGAGCCGGACCAGACGGTGGCCGACGCGTCCTACCGGCAGCGCATCAACATCCCGCTGGACTGCCGCGACGGCGCGTGCGGCACGTGCAAGGCGTTCTGCGAGTCCGGTTCCTACGACGGCGGCACCTACATCGACGACGCCCTCACCCCCGATGAGGCCTCGCGCGGCTACGTGCTGCCCTGCAGCATGAAGCCGAAGTCCGACCTCGTGCTGCAGATCGCCAGCACCTCGGCGGTCGCCAAGACCCAGGCGGCGACCTACCCGGCCACGATCACGGCGCTGGAACGGCTGTCCCCGACCACCGTCGCGCTGACGCTGCAGACGCCGGAGCGCGACAAGCTGGCGTTCCTGCCCGGCCAGTACGTCAACATCGAGGTTCCCGGCACCGGTCAGACACGCTCGTACTCGTTCAGCAACGCCCCGGACGACAAGGAACTGACGTTCCTGGTCAAGATCACGCCGGGCGGCGTCATGTCGGACTACCTGACCGAGCGCGCGAAGCCGGGGGACGAGCTGAGCTTCACCGGCCCGAACGGCAGCTTCTTCCTGCGCGAGGCCGACCGGCCGGTGCTGCTGCTGGCCGGGGGCACCGGGCTCGCGCCGATCCTGTCGATCGTGCGGACCATGCGCGCCGCCGGGTCCACGCGGCCCGCGCACCTCATCTACGGCGTCACCACCGACGACGACCTCGTCGAGATGGACACCCTCGCCGAGCTTGCCGCCCAGGTCGAGGGGCTGACGTGGGACTACTGCGTCGCCGACCCGGACAGCACGGCCCCGAACAAGGGGTATGTGACCAGCCTGATCCGCGACGAACACCTGCACGGCGGCGACGTGGCGGTGTACCTGTGCGGCCCGCCGCCCATGGTCGAGGCCGTGCGCAAGCACTTCGCCGACGTCGGGATCGAGCCGACCGGGTTCTACTACGAGAAGTTCGCGCTCTCCAGCGCCGCGGCCGAGCCCGCCGCGGTGGAGACGAAGGCCGAGCCCGAACCCGATGCCGCTCCCGTCGCACCGCCGCCGGCCCCCGCCGCCGAACCGGCCGCGACCACGACGCCCGCGGCCGCCCCGGAACTCCCGGCCGTCCCCGCCACTCCGGCTGCCCTGTCCCCTCAGCCGGCGGCGGCGGGGGCGAGCCGGGCCCTGGCCGGGCAGACCGTCTTCCCGCCGGCCGAGCACACCCCGCTGGGGGGCGGCACCGCCCGCCCCGCAGCGGAGGAGGCGGCGACGGCCCGCGCCATCGCCGGACAGGTCATCTGGCCGGCGGGCGGTGGCACCGGTGCGCTCGACCCGGGCGAGCCGCTGCGTCCCGCTCCGGCGGCGCGGTCCATCGCCGGGCAGGAGATGCTGCCCGCCCGGGACGACATCGCGCCCCTCGTGTCGCCCGCGCCGGCCGGGTACGAGATCGGCGAGGAACACCCGTCGGTGCACGAGTCCGACGCCATGTTCGAGGCACGGCAGGCGCTCGAGCTGGGCGCCGTGGAGCTCACCATCGGCAGGCTCACCTCGCAGCAGCTGGCCGGATACCGGCTCCTGGCCGAGGCCGCCGTGCCCTATGTGGACGGTGACCGGTTCGTCGACGCGGCCGCGTACACCGAGGCCAACGCGGCCTTCCATGACTACCTGTTCACCCTCACCGGCAACGAGCACCTGCTCCAGGCCTACCGCGCGCTCGGCGTGAAGGGCCACATGGAGGAGACGCTGCGGGACGCCACCTGGTGCCACCCGCGGTGCACCCAGGACCACCTGGACATCGTGGCCGCGTTCGAGGCGGGTGACCGGCAGCAGGCCCGCCGCCTCGTCGCCGAACACGCCGAGCGGTCGAAGATCACCATGCGACGGGCGATGGACGACGCGAAGGCCGCGCGGCGGCCCGCGTTCGTCAGTCCCGGCCGGTTCGACGGCAAGGTCGTCGTGGTCACCGGTGCCGCGCAGGGGATCGGTGAGCGCGTGGCCCGCCGGGTCAGCGCCGAGGGTGGCACGGTGGTGCTCGCCGACCGTGCCGACCTGGTCACCGGCGTGGCCGACGAGCTGACCGGCGAGGCGCTGCCCGTGCTCGCCGACCTCGAGACCTTCGAGGGCGCCCAGGCGGTGGCCGAGGCGACACTCGCCCGGTACGGCCGGATCGACGTGCTCATCAACAACGTGGGCGGGGCGATCTGGTTCAAGCCGTTCACCGAGTTCACCCCGGAGCAGATCGACGCCGAGATCCGCCGGTCGCTCATGACGACGCTGTACTCGTGCCGCGCCGCACTGCCGTCGATGGTGGCGCAGGGGCGTGGCGTGATCGTCAACGTGTCGTCGGCCGCGACGCGCGGGATCCACCGGATCCCGTACTCGGCGGCCAAGGGCGGGATCAACGCCATCACGGCCTCGCTGGCGTTCGAGTACGCCGACGCGGGCATCCGGGTGGTCGCGACCGCGCCGGGTGGCACCGAGGCGCCGCCGCGGCGGATCAGCCGGGGCGGGTCGGCGCTGGAGACCGAGCAGGAGAAGGCCTGGTTCCAGGCGCACATCGACCAGACCGTGTCCTCGTCGCTGATGAAGCGCTACGGCACGCTCGACGAGCAGGCCGCCGCGATCACGTTCCTGGCCTCCGACGAGGCCTCCTACATCACCGGCACCGTGCTGCCGGTGGCGGGCGGCGACCTCGGCTGACCCGCCTCCCCTCCTCGTGCGGTCTCGCCGAGGCCGCCGTTTGGTCCCCACAACCTCATACGGGAGTCCTGATGACCGACACCGACGCAACGAAGCGCCGGCGCACCGTGTCCTGGGTGGTCGCCCTGTCGACGATCGCCCTCGTCTTCGACGGCTACGACCTGGTGGTCTACGGAACCGTCCTGCCCACCCTGCTCGACGATCCGACCCAGCTCGGCCCGATCACCCCCGGCCAGGCCGGCGCTCTGGGGAGCTACGCCCTGATCGGCGTGCTCGTCGGCGCCCTGGCCGCGGGCAGCCTGGGCGACTGGATCGGCCGCCGCAGGATCATGCTCATCAACCTGGCGTGGTTCTCGATCGGGATGGGAGCCACGGCACTGACCCAGAACGTCACGGCGTTCGGCATCGGCCGGTTCGTCACCGGCATCGGGGTCGGCGCACTCGTGGCGACCGTCGGGGCGCTCGTGGCGGAGTTCGCCCCGCCCGGACAGCGCAACCGGCTGAACGCGGTCGTGTACAGCGGGGTGCCCGCCGGCGGGGTGCTCGCCTCCGTGCTGGCGCTCGTGCTGACCGACGCCGTGGGCTGGCGCGGTCTGTTCTGGGTCGGCGCACTGCCGATCGTGCTGGTGCTGCCGCTGGCGATCGCCAAGCTGCCCGAGTCGGCGAAGTGGCTCGCCGCCCGGGGCCGCCTGGAGCAGGCGCGGGCGCTCTCCGAGCGCACCGGGGTGCCGCTGGTCGTCGAGCCCGCGGTGACCGGCCGGGTCGGTTTCCCCGCGCTGGCCACCCGTGCGCTGGCTTGGCCGACGGCGTTGCTCGGCCTGATGAGCTTCGCCGGGCTGTTGCTGACCTACGGGCTCAACACGTGGCTGCCGAAGATCATGGAGGACAACGGCTACGGCGAGAGCTACTCGCTGGCCTTCCTGCTGGTGCTCAACCTCGGCGCGATCATCGGCGGCATGCTCGCGTCGCTGTGGGCCGACCGGGCCGGGGCGAAACGGGTCGTGGTCACCACCTTCGTCCTGGCCGCCGTCACGCTCGCCCTGTTGCCGCTGGACCTGCCACTCGGCGCGTTGCTGCTCGCGGTCGCCGTCGCCGGGGTCGGCACCATCGGCACCCAGGTGCTGGTCTACGGGCTCGTGTCCAACTACTACCCGACCCGGGCGCGGGCCGCGGGGGTGGCGTGGTGCGCGGGCTTCGGCCGGCTCGGCGGGATCGTCGGCCCGGTCATCGGCGGGTTCCTGGTCGGCGCCGGGCTCGGCGGGACGACCGCTTTCTACATCTTCGCCGGCATCGCGCTGGTCGCGGCGCTCGTCACCGGCCTGGTGCCGCGCCCGGAGCATGCCGACGCGGAGGTTCCCCTCACCGGCGCCGCGCCCCAGCCCGCCTAGAGTGACCGTGTGGTCCACCGCCGCCCGCAGCTGATCGCCCGCGCCGCGGCGCTCACCGTCCTGGAGAGCGCCGCGGCGCGGGCCGTGGTGGATGGTCCGGGCTTCGCGCTGGTCACCGGCCCGTCCGGGGTGGGCAGGACCGCACTGGCCGACGAGCTCGCGGCCCGGCATGACGGACCGGTGCTGCGGGCGGCAGGCGCCGACTGGGAGACCGGGCGTGCCTTCGGGGTCGTGGAGCAACTGGCGCCCGGCGGGGACCTCACCGCGGCCCTCGGGCCCGGCACCACACTGGCCATTGTGGACGACGCGCAGTGGGCCGACCCGGAGTCCTTGCAGGCGCTGGTGTCGACGGTCCGGCATCACCACGACGCCCGGTTGCTCGTCGTGGCCACTTGCGTGAGCGGGGACTCCCGCGTCCCCGCGGTGACGCTCGAGTTGCTGCACCGCGTCGCGACCACGACGGTGTTGCTGGACCCGCTCGCCGCCCCGGAGGTGGGCGAACTGGCCGCGGCGCACGGCATCCTGCTGCACCCGTCGATGGCGGAACGGCTCTGGCGGCACACCGGCGGCATCCCGCGCCACGTCGTGCAGCTGCTCACCGAGGTGCCGCGGTCGACGTGGGCCCGGTTCGACCCCGACCTGCCCGCACCCGCCGCGGTCGCCGCGCGGGTGCGCGAGAGCCTGGCGGCCTGCTCGCCGGACGCTCGCCGGCTCGTCGAGGCGATCGCCGTCCTCGGCCCCGGTACGGCGGTCCGCGATGCCGCGTCGCTGGCCGGGGTCGACGGTGACGTGCTCCCGCTGCTCGACGAGGCGTGTGCCGCGGGGCTGGTCCGATTCGCCCCGCACGGCCTGACCGAGGCCGGACCGCCGGACCCGATGGTGCGCGCCGCCGTGCTCGCCGCCATGGGACCGGCCGCCGCGGCCGACGCCCACCGGCGGGCGGCCGAGCTCATCGACGACCCGGTGCGCCGGATGCATCTGCTCGTCGCCGCCTCGCCGGTGCCGGACGCGGCGGTCGCGGACCGCCTCGACGAGCTGGCCACCGAGCGCTCCGCCGAAGGTGCCTGGGGTGTCGCGGCTTCCCTGCTGTCGGACGCCAGCCGCCTCACCGATGACCGGCTGCTACGGGAAAGCCGCCTCACCCGCGCTGTGGACGCCCTGATCGGCGCCGGTGACGCGTTCGCGGCCGCCGCGCTGATCCCGGAGGTGGAAAGCCTGCGGGAGACACCGTTGCGCAACGCCGTGCTGGGGTACCTGGCGATCGTGCGGGGCCGGGCCTCGGAGGCCGAGATGCGGCTCGGCCGGGCCTGGGACCTCGTCAACAGTGAGCGGGACCCGGACGTCGCCGCGCTCATCTGCCAGCGCTACGTGCTGCACTCGCTGTCCCGCTGCCGCGCCGAGGAGCTGGTGGACTGGGCGGAGCGAGCGATCTCGCTGGTGCCCGCGGACCGGCCGGCCGCGGTGGAGTCGGCCGCGATCCGGGGACTCGGCCTGGCCGGCATCGGCCGTGCGGACGAGGCACTCGCCGGGTACGCCGAACTCGCCGAGCGGGTACAGCACGGCGCCCAGGCCCAGCGGATCCTCATGGGCCGCGGCTGGCTGAGCCTGATGGTCGATGCCCTCGACGACGCACGGGTGGATCTGGAGAGCTCGGTGTCCACCAGGTTCCTCGGCGGGTCCGCCCGCATCGCGCTGTGGGCACGTGGCTGGTTGGCGAGGGCACAGTTCATGACGGGGGAGTGGGACGAGGCCCTGCGCACTGTCGCGGAGGCGGAGCCGCTGCTGGACCGGTCCGGGATCGTGCTCGCCGGACCGCTACTGGCGTGGACCGCGGTGGCCGTGCACGCCCTGCGTGGCGACTGGGAGCGCGCCGAGGAGGCGTTGCGGCGCGCCGACGCCGGACCGCAGGACTACGAGATCATGCGCGTGCCCTCGTGCCTGGCGCGCGCCCAGCTCGCGGAGGCGCGAGCCGACTCCGCCGGGGTGCTGCGGGCGCTGCGGCCGCTGACGATGCCCTGGGCGGGTGGCAGCGTCGACGAGCCGGGGCAGTGGCCATGGGCGGACATGTACGCCCACGCACTGATCCTCGAGGGCAGGACGGCGGAGGCCGATGCCTTCCTCACGCGGCACGAACGCCGTGCCGAGCAGCGGAACCGGATGTCGGCGCGGGCCCGGCTGGGCGCGGCGCGCGGACGCCTGCTGGGGACCCAGGGCGACATGGCCGGGGCGAGGGCCGCGTTCGACGAGGCGCTGGAGATCCTGGAGAACCTTCCGCTGCGTTACGACCGGGCGCGGGTGAGCTTCGCCTACGGGCAGATCCTGCGCCGGGCAGGCAAGCGCCGCGAGGCGGACACGCTGTTCACCACGGCGCGCGACGCCTTCGCCGCGCTCGGCGCCCGGACCTACGTCGAGCGCTGCGACCGCGAGCTCAAGGCAGGGGGCGTGCACGTGCAGCGCGGCGCCGGGTACGACCGGCTGACTCCACAGGAAGAGGCGGTGTCCCAGCTGGTCGCTCGTGGACTGTCCAATCGGGAGGTCGCCGCGGAGATGTTCCTGTCGCCGAAGACCGTGCAGTACCACCTGACGCGCATCTACTCCAAGCTCGGTATCCGGTCCCGCGCCGAGCTGGCCGTGTGGTACCGGTCTTGAACCACTGCGTGGCCGACCCCGGTGTCCACAGGGGACGCACGACTTGTTTCCGACGGTGCCGTCACGTGCGCGTAGCCGACGTCGGCAGGACAGCGGGCTCCGTGGCGGGGTTCGCGGTCTCGCTCACCGGCGGTCGGGGGAGGTCGGGTAGTGGTTCCCTGACCAAAGGCGCGTATGCGGTCGCGGCCGGATGTTCAGTCGACGTCGACGCCGCGACGGAGGGTGGCCGGGCCCGACCCACCGGCAGCCTCCACGGGGTACCGGCGAGCCGGTGCCGGGTTTACCCTGAGCGCTCAGCCGCCCGAGACTACGGCTTCAGCCGAGGTAGTCCTTGATCCACGCTGGGGGTTGCCCGCTGTCGAGGACCTCGGGCCAGTCGGCGGGACGCTCGTCGCCGTAGGCGCGCACCCGCAGCGCCTTGCCGAGTACGTTCGCGTACTCGGTCACCTCGGTGTAGTACATATAGGACATGAGCCGATCGGCGAACCGCCAGCCGGTCGAGGTTCGCCGGTACGTGTCCTGATATCGCAGCGCGACGACCATCGGCTTGCCGTCGCGCACCACCTCGGCATGTGAGGCGAGCAGACCGCGCGCCACGTCGGGGTCGGCGTCATCGAAGGTCACCACGTGCCCGTGTGTGAAGTGGTTGGTGGGGCCGAGCGCGGCGAACCGGCCCTGGTAGGTCTCGACGATCTTGTCGATGCCCTCGGCCGCGAACACCCCGTCGGCCGACCGCAACGTCGCGTCCTCGCAGAATATCCGCCGGATCCCGTCGATGTCCCGTTCGTCCATGATGTATCCGTACATCACGCCCAGATCCTGAATCGCCGCACGATCCTCGATGCGTCCGATCCTGCGGGCTAGTGCAGTGTTGTCCGTCAACGTCGACCTCCTGTCGCTACAGCGGCGCGCCGCCCGGCGCGATATCCGAACACCAGCGCAGGACCGAGCGTGCCGCCCGCCCCGCCGTAGACCATCCCGGTGGGCCCGGCCATCGCATTGCCTGCCGCGTACAGCCCGGGAATGGTATTTCCGTCCACATCGATCACCGCGCCGTCGATGTCGGTCCGCGGCCCGCCCTTGGTGCCGAGCGTGCTGATGTGCAGCTCGACGGCGTAGAAGGGTGCGGTGTCCACCGGACCCAGCGTCGAGGCCGCGCCCGGATAGGCGCGCTTGTCACCGACGAAGCCGTCGTAGGCACTGTCGCCGCGCCCGAAATCGGCGTCCCTGCCCTGGGCGACCAGGTCGTTCCATCGCGCCACGGTCGCGGTCAACGCATCCGGGTCCACGCCGATCTTCCCGGCGAGTTCGGGGATCGAGTCGGCCCGGTGCGCCCACTCCGGAGCCTGCCCCGGCGGCAGCTGGAAACCGCCGTATTCGGCGACATGCCCGGCGTCGTAGACGAGCCAGCACGGCTGGTTGACGTAGTCGAAGCTCGCCGGGTCGAGTTGGTGGAACGAACCGCCGAGCGCGTTGTAGTTGGCTGCTTCATTCGTGAACCGCACGCCCTTGCGGTTCACCATGATCGACCGGGGCACGGTGCGCTCACGGAGGACGAGGTACACCGCCTGCTCGCCGTAGTTCTCCTGTCCCGGCAGCACGCAGACCGGCACCCACCAGGCCTCGCGCATGTTGCCCAGGCGCGCGCCGACCTTCATGGCCATCCGCAGCCCGTCGCCGGTGTTGGTGGGCACGGTCGCCGGGTAGACCATCGGCCCGCGCAGGAAATCGCGCGCCAGGTCGGCGTCCCATTCGAAGCCGCCCGTGGCGATCACCACGCCCCGCCGCGCACGCACCTCCCGGCCGCCGTCGAACCGTACGCCGGTCACCCGGTCGCCCTCGCGTACCAGTTCGACGGCTCGGGCCCCGCGCTCCGGTTCGATGCCGTGGTCGAGACAGCCTGTCAGCAGCGCACCGATCATGGCACGCCCCAGCCCCTCGAGCCGCTGGTCCTCGCGCCTGCGCTGTTCCTCCGCGGCGATGAAGCCGGTGCCTCCGCCGATCGGTGTCTCGCGCACCATCATCGGCCGGGTGTGCCCGACCAGCCGATCGGCCCACTCACCCAGCCGGCCGAATGGGAAGAGCCGTGGCTCGACGGACCGTCCTCCCGCGGGCTTTCCGCCGGGGTGCTCGGGGTGGTAGTCGGGATAGCCGGGCACGAGGCTGAGCCCGAGGGGTGTCCGCGTCTCCAGCCAGGTGGTGAGCTCGTCGACGCTGTCCACGAAGACCTCGGCCATGCCGGGAAGAATCATGTCCCGGGACAACGACCCCAGGTACGCCAGCGCCTCCTCGCGCGAGTCCGCGACGCCGGCTTCCCGGGCGTAGCGGTTGTTCGGCAGCCACGCCACCCCGCTGGACAGGCAGGTCGTGCCGCCGATCAGCGACGCCTTCTCGAACACGCCGACGTGAGCTCCCGCGTCGGCGGCCGACAATGCGGCCATCAGCCCCGCCGCGCCGCTGCCCAGCACCACGACATCGAACTCGTCCATGAGCTCTCCCGTCCTCGATCGAGGATAACCATACTAATGGATTTTCCGGCCTGCAATGCCGCTGAACGAGCGCAGCGGGCCTCCCCGGCCGTAAGATCGCCGGAATCACCAGGGCCGGACGAGACCGGGAGGTGGACGGTGTTCACGGTGCACCGCGCGGAGCGCGCCGACACCCTGGTCGACGCGCTCGCCGAGGTGCTGCGCGCCCCTCCGGGGGAGGCGTTCGCGCCGGACGTCATCGCGGTGCCCGCGAAGGGTGTCGAGCGCTGGCTCACGCAGCGCCTCGGGAGCTCACTCGGGATCGCGGCGAACATCGCGTTCCCCCATCCCGACCGGCTCGTCGCCGATACCCTGGCCGCTGCCCAGGGCCTCGCCCCCGAGGACGACCCGTGGACACCGGCACGCCTGGTGTGGACGGTGCTGGACGTCATCGACGCCTCGCTCGCCGAACCGTGGTGCGCCCCGCTGGCGCACCACCTGGGCGCGGACGAGCCCGAAGGCTCGCACCGCCGCGGCCGCCGGTACAGCACCGCCGAGGCCCTGGCCCGTCTGTTCACCGGCTACGGCGACAACCGCCCCGCCATGCTCACCGACTGGGCAACCGGTGCCGACTCCGACGGCGCCGGTGCCGCCGTGGCCGACGACCTCACGTGGCAACCCGAGCTGTGGCGCCGGGTGCGGGACCGGATCGGCGCCGCGAGCCCGGCCGAACGCCTGGGCGAAGCCTGCCGGCGCCTGGCCACCGACCCCGGGCTGGTGGACCTGCCCGAGCGGGTATCGCTGTTCGGGGCCACCCGGCTCACCCACGCGCACCTGGAGGTGCTCGACGCACTCGCCGTGCACCGGGACGTCCACCTGTGGCTGACCCACCCCAGCCCGGTGATGTGGGACGCGCTCGCCGATCGTGCCGCACCGCGGCGGCGCGCCGACGACGACAGCGCTCTCCGGCTGAACAACCCGCTGCTGGCTGGGCTCTCCCGGGACGTCCGTGAGCTGCAGCACCGGCTGCGCGGCCGCACCAGCATGCACCATCCGGGGCCACGGCCGGGCGTGGGCACGCTCGCCGCCGTGCACGCCGACATCGCGGCGGAACGGGCGCCCGGAACGGCGGGCCGGGTCGCCCACGACGCAAGCATCGCCATCCACGCCTGCCACGGACCGGCCCGGCAGGTGGAGGTGCTGCGAGAAGCGCTGCTCGGCATGCTCGACGCGGACGAGACCCTGCAGCCGCGCGACATCATCGTGATGTGCCCGGACGTCGACAGCTTCGCCCCGCTGATCACGGCGGCGTTCGGCCGGCCGGACGACGGCGAGCACCCCGGACACCGGCTGCGGGTACGGCTGGCCGACCGCGGCCTGGCACACACCAACCCCTTGCTGGATCTCGCGGCCACCCTGCTGCGGCTGGCCGACGCGCGAGTGACGGCCGGGGAGGTGCTGGATCTCGCCGCGAGCGGGCCCGTCGCCCGCCGGTTCGGCTTCAGCGGCGAGGCCCTGGAGACACTGCGGGCGTGGACCGGCGCGGCGGGCGCTCGCTGGGGGCTGGGGCCCCGGCAACGCGCCGCCCACGGACTCCGCGAGGTCCGGCAGAACACCTTCGCCACGGCGCTGGACCGGCTGCTGCTCGGAGTGGCCGCCGACGAGAGCACTCCGGACTGGCTGGGCCTGGCGGTGCCGCTGGACGACGTGGACTCCAGCGACGTGGAACTGGCCGGCCGGTTCGCCGAATTCGTGGACCGGCTCGGCGAGGTCCTGGAGTCCCTCGCCGGGGACCAGGAAGCGACGGCGTGGACGGAAGCGCTCGGCAGCGCCCTCGACCTCCTCGCCGAGGTCCCGCCGGACGAGGCGTGGCAACGGATCCAGGCGAACCGGGAGCTGGCCGAGGCCACCGAGCACGCGGGCGGGACGCGGCTGCGGCTGGCCGACGTCCGTTCGATGCTGGCGCGGCGGCTGGCCGCCCGTCCCACCCGCGCCAACTTCCGCACGGGCGAGCTCACCGTGTGCACGCTGGTGCCGATGCGGTCGGTACCCCACCGTGTGGTCGCGCTGATCGGCCTGGACGACGACACGTTTCCCCGCCGCGGCGGCGTCGACGGCGACGACCTTCTGGCCAGGGATCCGTGTGTCGGGGAACGCGACCCGCGCAGCGAGGATCGGCAACTCCTGCTCGATGCGGTCATGTCGGCCACCGACCGGCTCCTGGTCTGCTACACGGGAGCGGACCCGGTCACCGGCGCGACGCGTCCGCCCGCGGCGCCACTGGCTGAGCTCATCGATGCCGTCGAGGCGACCGTGACCGAACCCGACTCGGTGGTGACCCGGCAGCCGCTCCAGCCGTTCGACGCCGCGAACTTCGCCGCGCCCGACCCGTTCAGCTTCGACCGGCACGCGTACGCGGCGGCGCGGGCTGCCCGGCACCCGGCACCCCCGACCAGGTTCCTTCGCGCGCCGCTGCCCGCGCGCGAGAAGACCGACCTCGAGCTGGACGACCTGGTGGCGATGCTGGCCAATCCGGCGCGTGCGTTCCTGCGGCAGCGCCTGGGCGTCACGTTGCCCGGTCCCGCCGACGAGGTCGACGACGCGCTGCCGCTCGCCCTCGACGGGCTCACCCGCTGGGAGATCGGCACGCGCATGCTTTCCGCCGCCGTGGCCGGTGCTGCCGTGCCGGACCTCTGCCAGGCCGAACTGCGCCGGGGAACGCTGCCCGCGGGCCGGCTCGGCCTGCACGCCGTTCGCGCCATCGGCGACGGCGTGCAGGTGGTCCTCAACGCGGCGGCGCCGTATCTCGCGGAGCCCGCTGGGACGGTCGACGTGTCGGTCGATCTCGCCGACGGTCGCCGGCTCACGGGGACCGTCGCCGGTGTGCGCGGCCGGGTGCTGCTCCAGGCGTCGTACTCGGCGCTGTCGGCGCGGCAGCGTCTCTCCGCGTGGATGCGGTTGCTCGCGGTCGCCGCCACGACCGGTGACAACGCCTGGCAAGCCGTCACGATCGGCCCGGCCAAGGCGCAGGCGCCCACCGCGCGGGGATCGATCCTCGTGGTGCCCGCGGACCCGCGCGCGGTGCTCGAGCAGCTGGCCGACGTGTACGAGCGGGGACTGGCCGACCCGCTTCCGTTGAGCCCGAAAGCCGCCGAACGGTATGCGAGCCGGCGACTGGCCGGAATGGACGAACACGAGGCCCGCCAGGACGCCGCGGCGGAGTGGAACGGATCGGCGAAGGTGCCCGGTGAGAGGGCCGACGATGCCGTGTGCTTCGTGCACGGCCGTGGGGGGTGGATTCAACTGGCCAGCGCAACACCGGGTAGATTGCTGTCTGGTTGCGAGAGTAGCCGATCGAGCGCCTCGGCTGGGCTGCGCCAGCCAAGGCGTTTGCGGGGCCGGTTGTTGAGTTCGGCCGCGACGAACTCGAGGTAGTCCGGGTGGTAGCCGGACAGGTCGGTGAACTTCGGAAAGTACTGCCGAAGAAGGCCATTCGTGTTCTCGTTGGTGCCGCGCTGCCAGGGCGAGTGCGGGTCGCAGAAATAGATCTCCAGGTCGGTCGCCGCGGCGATCTGGATGTGGTTGGCCATCTCCTGCCCCTGGTCCCAGGTCAACGTCCGGCGCAGCGTCCCCGGCAGCCTGGACATTGTCGTCGTCATCGCTTCTTGGACGTCGAGGGCCTTGTGCGTGTGCGGCAAATGCAACAACATGACGAACCCGGTTGCTCGTTCGACGAGCGTGCCGATAGCGGAGCCGTTTCCGGCCCCGGTGATGAGATCTCCCTCCCAGTGCCCCGGTACTGCTCGGTCCTCGACTTCGACAGGCCGTTCGCTGATCGAGACCGCACCAGCATGTCGGCTGCGGCGTTGGTCGGGCTTGCGCTGAGGCTTGCGCAGTGCGCGACCGGTCCGCAAGCATTGCGCCAGTTCACGTTTCAGCGCGCCCCGCCCTTGAATGTAGAGCGACTGGTAGATCGTTTCGTGGGACACGCGCATCTCCGGATCGTCAGGGAAGTCGATCAGTAACCGCTGACTGATCTGCTCGGGACTGTGCTTGAGCACCAGCTGTCGCTCAACATAGGCGCGCAACCGGGTATCACGACGAAGCAACGCGATCTTGGGACGACGAGCACGCTTGTCAGCCAGTGCTTGAGCGACACTTGCCCGGTAACCGGTCTTCGGCCGACGAGTACCACGGGTCAGCTCGCGGCTGACGGTCGAGGGCGATCTACCGATCGCCCTCGCAATAGCTCGAACGCCCTCGCCGGCCGCTCGGCGACAGGCGATCTCCTCCCGGTCGGCGAACGACAGGCGAGCGGGGCGGCCAGAGGGTTCACACCATGGTGGCGGCATCACCCCGCCAGCCTCACGGAACCACCGCCAGCCCACCGTCTTCGACACGCCGACCGCCGCGGCAGCGATGTCGATGATCTCGCCTCTACGGATCCACTCCCAGAACGAGCGCTGAACCTCGACTGATATCGCAGGACGCCCCAACACAAAACCCCTCGTCATGACGGGTGTTGCACTGACTCCCTGAACCTAAGGGGTGCCGTTCGACCGGATCTGGAACGACCCGCCGCGTCCGGGCGAGGACTGGTCGCGGGAGACGTCGCGGTTCGCGACGCTCGCCCGCCGGGTGTGGGATCCGCTGCTGGCCGTCGAGGAGGTGGGGCGGCTGTGAGCCAGGGATCACGGTTCGACCTGACGGGACCGCTGCCCTCCGGCACGACGGTGATCGAGGCGAGCGCGGGCACCGGCAAGACGTACGCGATCGCCGGGCTGGCCACCCGCTACCTCGCCGAGGGCGTGGCGGAGTTGTCCCAGCTGATGCTCGTCACCTTCGGCCGCGCCGCCACCCAGGAACTGCGCGAGCGCACGCGCGCCCGGCTGGTGGGAGCCGCCGCCGCGCTCGCCGATCCCCGCCGCGCCCGCACCGGGACCGACCCGCTGCTGGCATATCTGGCCAGTGGTGACGAGCAGAGCGTGCGAGCGCGGCGGCTCCGGCTGCTGCGCGCGGTGTCCGATTTCGACGCCGCCACCATCGCCACGACACACGGCTTCTGCCAGCAGATGCTCGACAGCCTGGGCACGGCAGGGGAGCGGGAACCCGACGCGGTGCTCGTCGAGTCGGTCGACGACCTCGCCGAGGAGGTGATCTCCGACCTGTACCTGGCGGGGTATCGCGACGCCGACGAGCCGCTGTTGCCGTTGTCCGAGGCGCGGGAGGCGGCCTGGGCGGCGATCCGTGACGCCCAGGCAACCCTGGCGCCAGCCGACGCGCCGCCCGACACGGTCGCGGGCCGGCGGGTCGCCTTCGCCGAAGCCGCCCGGGACGAGGTGCGGCGCCGTAAACGCAGGCGTGGAATCCGGGATTTCGACGACCTGCTCGTGCTGCTGCGCGACACCCTCGCGCACCCTGTGCACGGTCCGGCCGCGTGCCGCCGGGTGCGCGAGCGCTACCGCGTGGTGCTGGTCGACGAGTTCCAGGACACCGATCCCGTGCAGTGGGAGGTGCTGCGCCTCGCGTTCCACGGCAGCGTCACCATGATCCTGGTCGGGGACCCGAAACAGGCGATCTACGCCTTCCGTGGCGCGGAAGTGCTCGCCTACCTCGACGCCGTCCGCGCGGCGGACCACCGGCTCGCACTGGAGACCAACTGGCGCAGCGACGCGGGACTGCTGACGGCGCTGGAGCAGGTGTACGCGGGCGCGGCGCTCGGCCACCCGGAGATCATGGCCCACCCGGTGGCGCCCGCCATCTCCGCGGCGCGGCTGCCGGGGTCGGCGCCGCTGCGGTTGCGCTACGTCGATCGCACCGGGTGCGGGCCACAGAACACGCGGGGGTTCCCGGCCGTGGACGCCGTGCGCCGCCGGATTGCCGCCGACCTCGCTGATGACGTCGTCGCGCTCCTGGAGAGCAGGCCCGCACTGGGCACCGACCGGGATCGGCGTCCCCTGGTGCCCAGCGACGTCGCGGTGCTCGTGCGCAATCGCACGCAGATCGCCCTCGTCCGGGACGCACTGCACGAAGCGGGTGTCGCGAGCGTACTGGCCGGGGGCACGAGTGTGTTCACGACCCCGGCGGCGGAGGAGTGGCTGCGGCTGCTGCAGGGGATCGAGCACCCGCATCGCCCCGCCCGGGTCCGGCTGGCCGCGCTGACGCCACTGATCGGGGTGAGCGCAGCGGAGCTCGACACCGGCGGCGACGACCTGGTCGCCGACCTCGCCGGGCTGCTGCGGGAACTCGGGGCCACCTTCGCCCAGGCCGGCGTCGCCGCGATGGTCGAACGGCTTGCCGGCCGGACCCGGCTGGACGAGCGGATCATGGGCATGGACGGCGGCGGGCGGATGCTCACCGACATCCGTCACCTCGCGCAGCTGCTCAACCGTGCGGCGACCGCACAGTCGCTCGGGCTCACCGCGCTGATCCACTGGCTGTCGGCACGCATGTCCGAGGAGCAGCGTGTCACCTCCGCCGACCGCAGCCGGATGCTCGACCGCGACAGCGCGGCGGTGCACATCGTCACCATCCACGCGTCGAAGGGCCTCGAGTACCCCGTGGTGTACCTGCCGTTCGGCTGGGACGGTGCGAAACCACAGAACGTGGAGTCGTTGCTGCTGCACGAGGACGACCACCGTGTCCGGGATGTCGGCGGCCGCCGGGCGCCGGGGTACGCCGAGCGCAAGACCCGGCACCAGCGCGAGGAGGAAGGGGAGGACCTGCGGCTGCTGTACGTCGCGCTGACCCGGGCGATGTGCCGGGTGGTCGCGTGGTGGGCGCCGACGGCCACCACGAGGTCCGGTCCGCTGCACCGGTTGCTCTTCGGCCGCGCCGACGGCCACGCGACACCCTCCGGCGCCGCGCCGGTTCCCGCTGATGCCGACCTCGCCGCACGGTTCTCGGACTGGGCGAAGCCCGCCGGCGGCACCATCGAGATCGAGCAGGTCCCGGACGTGCCCGCCCGGCGGTACTGGCAACCGCCCGTCGAACCACACCCGGAACTGGCCGTCGCCGCCTTCACCCGATCCGTCGACTCGAGCTGGCGCCGTGCCTCCTACAGCGCGCTCACCGCGGCCACCCACGAGCGCCCGGGTTCCGCGAGCGAGCCCGAGGAGAGGGTGACCGTCGACGAGCCGGACACCCCACCCCTCGCCCCGGCGCGGCTCGGGGAGGGGAGCGCGACGACATCGTTGATGAACGACCTGCCGTCTGGCCGGGAGTTCGGCTCGCTGGTGCACACCATCCTGGAACGGATCGACACCTCCGCCGGCGATCTCGCGGTGGAGGTGCGACAGCGCTGTGCCGACGCCGCCGCCCGGCGGATGTCCGACGTGGACGTCGTGACGCTGGCGACGGCGGTGACGGCCGCACTGCGCACACCCTTGGGCGACGGCACGCTCGCCGACGTGAGCCCGGCCGACCGGCTGACGGAGCTCGACTTCGAATTCCCCGTGCCGACCCGGGTGTCCGTGTCCAGCCTGGCCGAGCTCGTCCACGCGCACCTGCCTGCCGACGACCCGCTCGCCGGCTACGTGGACGTGCTCGCCACGTTGCGGCCACCGCCGTTGCTCGGATTCCTCACGGGCAGCATCGATGCCGTGCTGCGCAGAACCGGGCCCGCGGGCCCGGAGTTCATGGTCGTCGACTACAAGACCAACAAGCTCGCCGCCGGATGCGTCCACACCGGCCACTACAGCCAGGAGGCGATGGTCGCCGAGATGATCCGCGCCCACTACCCGTTGCAGGCGTTGCTGTATCTGGTCGCGCTGCACCGGTACCTGAGGTGGCGGCTGCCCGGCTACGACCCGCGCCGGCATCTCGGCGGCGCCCGGTACCTGTTCCTGCGCGGCATGGTCGGCCCGGACACACCGCCCGGCTGTGGCGTGTTCTCGTGGCGGCCACCCGCCGCGCTCGTCACCGCCCTGTCCGACCTGCTGGCGGCGACATGACCGGACCACTGACGACCCGGCGGGCCACCGGGATGCTGCGGACGTTCGAGGACGCCGGCGTGCTCGAACCGGCCGACGTGCACGTCGCCTACCGGCTCGGCGCGCTCGGTGGCGAGACGCGCGAACCCGTCCTGCTCGCGGTGGCGCTCGGCGTGCGCGCGCTTCGGCTCGGCTCGGTCTGCCTGGAGCTGGATCGGCTGCCCGCACTCGCTTCGGGCGCCGAGGGGGAGGCGCTGCCGTGGCCGGACCCGGACGCCCTGTGGGCCGCCCTGCGCCGCAGCCCGCTCGTGACGGGAGGACCGGCCGGCCCGCTCACGCCGCTGACCCTGGCGGACACGCCGAGCGGCCGGTTGCTGTTCCTGACCCGCTACCACCGGCAGGAGGACACCATCCGCGCCGTGCTTGCCGCGCGGGAGCGCAGCCGCCCCGACGTCGACCTCGACGCCCTGGCGGCCGGGCTCGACGCACTCTTCCCGGGTGGCGACGGTCCGGACCGGCAGCGGATCGCCGCCGCACTCGCCGCGACCGAGTGGACCACGATCGTCGCCGGCGGACCCGGGACCGGCAAGACCCACACGGCGGCCCGGATCCTGGCGCTGCTGCACACGCTGCACGGCCCGGGGCTCCGGGTCGCGCTGGCCGCCCCCACCGGGAAGGCCGCCATGCGGTTGCAGGAATCGATCACCGGGCAGGCGGCGGAGCTCGGGCTCCCGGACGGCCTGGCGGCGACCACCCTGCATCGCCTGCTCGGCCCACGACGCGACAACCGCAGCCGCTTCACTCACCACGCCCACAATCGGCTGCCGCACGACGTCGTCGTGGTCGACGAGACGTCGATGGTGTCGCTGACGATGATGGCCCGGCTGGTCGAAGCCGTGCGCGCCGACGCCCGGCTGATCCTGCTCGGCGACCCCGACCAGCTGGCGTCGGTGGACGCGGGCGCCGTTCTCGCCGATCTCATCGCGCGCCCGGTCACCCGGCCCGCGAACCCTGCGCTCGCCAGGCTGGTGAACCCGGCTGCCGCTGCACCGGGCGGCGACGCACCGCTCGACGAGCGGGAACGCGAGCGGTTGGGTAGCGCGGTGATCCGCCTGAGCCGGGGACACCGGTTCACCGGTGCCCTGGCCTTGCTCGCCGATGCGGTCCGCCGCGGTGCGGCCGACGAGGCTGTGGCCATCCTGCGTTCCGGTGCCCACTCCGTCACCTTCCACGAACCGGACGACCTCGACGCGGTGCGAGCCGAGGTGACCAGCACGGGCCTCGCGCTCATCGACGCCGCCGAGCGCGGTGACATCCCCGCCGCGCTCGAGGCACTCGACACCCACCGGCTCCTGTGCGCGCACCGCGAAGGCCCCTACGGAGTGCGCCGCTGGTCCCAGCGTGTGCTGGACTGGACCGTCGCCGCGCGGGGGAGGTCGCTCGATCCGGAGCACCGATACGCGGGACAGCCGTTGCTGGTGACCGAGACCGACTACGACACCGGGCTCAGCAACGGCGACAGCGGGGTCGTGGTCCAGAGGCAGGACGGCCTCACAGCGGCCTTCGATCGTGGCGGCTCGCTGCTGCTGCTCCCGCCCAGCAGGCTCGCCGCGGTCCAGCCCCTGTACGCGATGACCGTGCACCGCAGTCAGGGCAGCCAGTACGACAGCGTGTCCGTCGTCCTTCCCGAGGAGGAATCGTCGATCCTGACCCGGCAGTTGCTGTACACCGCCATCACCCGCGCCCGGCGACGGGTGAGGATCGTCGGCCGGGAAGAGACGGTGCGGGCCGCCATCGGGCGCCAGGCCTTACGCGCCTCCGGTCTCGCGCGGTGGTGAACCGGACGGGCGACACGGTCCGAAGTAGACGGCCCCGGCCGCGGGTCCGGGTACGGATATGCGCTCGGCGCGTGGCTGGTCGTGCCGAGGTCTAGCCCTCACCGGCGTAGCGCTCGCGGACGAGGTGCAGGTCGGCGGCGTCGAGGTGCAGATCGAGGGAGCGCAGCGCGCCGGCGAGGTCGTCCGGGCCGATGACGGTGTGCTCGCGCGAGCCGTCCGGGTGCTCGGCCACCAGGTGCTTGCCGATGAGCTTGCGGCACACCCCGTCCGACAGGCGCATCACCACGATGCGGCCGGTGAACGGCGAGCGCGGGTGTGTGGCGACGTAGTGGTTGGCGACCTCATAGTCGATGGGCTGCTGCGGTTCCGGGCCGAACGAGTACTCCGCCCGCCATTCGCCGTCGGTGAACTTCTCCAGCCGGAGGCCGCCCTCGTCGGCGCTGAGTCGGTAGCGCCACCCGGCCTGATCGAACTCGGTGCCGGTGCGTAGCGGCATGGGGTGCATGATGCCGGCGCCGAAACCGGTGTCGGCCAGGTAGTCGGTGCCGTCGACGTGGACGCGCAGGTTCATGTGTGTCCGGGGCCCGCCGGAGTCGGGCTGCACGCGCGCGGTCTGCCGGACGACGTCGTAGCCGAGCTGTTCGAGCGCGGCGGCCAGCAGCAGGTTGTGCTCGTAGCAGTAGCCGCCGCGGCGGCGGTGGACCAGTTTGTCGGCGATGTCGCCGATGGCCAGGGAGGGGGAGCGGCCGAGCAGCGGGTCGATGTTCTCGAACGGGATGGCGCGCACGTGCGCCTCGTGCAATGCGGTCAGGGCGGCAGCTGAGGGCGTGGCGCGGGCCTGTCCGATCCGGGCGAGGTAGGCGTCAAGGTCGAGGTCGCCGGAGTGCCAGATGTCGGTGGTGGTCGGCATCGTCGTCGTGTCCATGTCGTGAGCCTGACACCTCCACCGAACTCGAGGTCAAGACGGGCTTGTCCGCCCGACGCGGGCGCGAGCCGGGTGGCACGCGGACGGCGGAAATGACGGCGGTGTTACGCCCGTGAATCAGAGCGCGCGGTGTCTGGGATCCGAGACGGTTTGTCCTTGACACGTGTTCTGCCTGGGCAAGGCCGGTGCGACGCTGCCACACACCGAGGAGGTGGTGGCCCATGGCGGTCGAGCAGCGACACGGTGACCAGGTCACTCGAGGTGCGGGTGGCGCACCGATGTGGAAGTTCTTCGTTTACAGCCTTGTCGGCGCGTTTGTGTTTTTCGTGCCCATACCGGTGGGCGGTGAGAGCTCCATCGTGCTGGACCATCTGG
Source organism: Prauserella oleivorans (assembly GCF_042685745.1). NCBI lineage: Bacteria > Bacillati > Actinomycetota > Actinomycetes > Pseudonocardiales > Pseudonocardiaceae > Prauserella > Prauserella oleivorans. The sequence goes on from NZ_JBHUNT010000001.1 coordinate 2,993,946, forward strand.
TGACCGCCATCGAGTCGGCGGTGCCGGACGTCCTGCCGTATCTCGCATTGGCGATCATCCTGGGCGGAGCCGTGCACCCGTTCGTCGCGGGGACGTGGAACTCCTCCGCCGTGTCGATCGTGTTCTCGGTCGCCAAGGTGATCGGCCTGGCCGTGGGTGTCATGCTCGTGTTCGACGTCGGTCCGGCCTGGCTGTTCGATGAGGACATGGGGCCGTTCCTGTTGAACAGCCTCGTCATCCCGGTGGGCCTGCTGGTGCCGATCGGCGCGGTGTTCCTGGCCCTGCTCGTGGGCTACGGCCTGCTCGAGTTCGTCGGTGTGCTGCTGCGGCCCGTCATGCGGCCGGTCTGGAAGACGCCGGGCCGTTCCGCGATCGACGCCGTGGCCTCGTTCGTCGGCAGTTACTCGCTGGGGCTGCTGATCACCGACCGCGTGTACCGCGAGGGCAAATACACCGGCCGCGAGGCGGCGATCATCGCGACCGGATTCTCGACGGTGTCGGCGACCTTCATGGTGGTAGTGGCGTCCACACTCGACTTGATGGGCAGCTGGAACACCTATTTCTGGACGACGCTGCTGATCACGTTCGCCGTCACGGCGCTGACCGTGCGGATGTGGCCGCTGTCGAGAATTCCCGACACCTATTTCGACGGCGTCACGCCCCAGCCGGAGAAGACGGTGCGCGGGCGGCAGCGTTTCGTCCTCGCCTGGCAGGAGGCCAGGGACACGGTCGCGGCCGCGCCGTCGCTGGGACGCAACATCGCGACCAATTTCAAGGACGGGCTGCTGATGACGATGGCGATCCTGCCGTCGATCCTGTCGATCGGCCTGCTCGGCCTCGTGCTGGCGACCTACACCCCCGTGTTCGACTGGCTCGGATACCTGTTCGCCCCGTTCGCGTGGATCGTGCAGGCGCCGGACCCGCTGCTGATCGGCAAGGCCGCGGCGGTCGGCGTGGCGGAGATGTTCCTGCCCGCGCTGCTGGTCACGGAGTCGGTCGCCGCGGTGAAGTTCATCGTGGCCGTCGTGTCGGTGTCCCAGGTCATCTTCTTCTCCGCGCTGGTGCCGTGCGTGGTGGCGACCCGGATTCCGATCTCCGTGCCGCAGATGATCGTGATCTGGTTCCAGCGCGTGGCACTCACGCTGCTCCTGGTGACTCCGGTCGCGTTGCTGTTGTACTGACCGGCGCTAGGCCGACGGCGTGCCGCCGCACTCGCGCACCAGCGCGGCCATGATCTCGCGGTCCGCCGGCGCGACGTGGTCGGCGTAGTAGGAGTACAGGCTTTCTCTGGCGAGGCGGGATGCCCGCAGCCCGTCGCGGTCGGCGATGGCGGCGAACACGGCGCGGTGGTGCCGCATGGACTGCAGCATGAGCGCCTCCTGATCGTCGGCGTCGAGGATGGTCTGCTGGATCAGGGTGAGGATGGCTTCGCGGGTCACGTCGCCGTAGACCTGGACAAGGGTGTTGCCACCCGCTTCGGCGATGAGGTCGTGGAACTCCAGGTCCGCGCGGCTGAACTCGGCGTACCCGCGATCCAGGCAGGCGCGCATGCGAGCCATGTTGCGTTCGAGCGCCAGCAGATCCTCGTCGGTGCGGCGTGCCGCGGCGAGGAGGTTGGCCGAGGCGTCGGTGATCATGCGGAACTGGACGAGCTCGGCGAGCCCGAGCGCGCCGCCGAACGTCAGCATCGCGATCGACCGGCGGACCGGCTCGACTGACACCGGCAGGACCAGGGGGCCACGCGGGTCGCGGGGCTGGGAGCGGACCAGCCCCATGTTCTCCAGCACGCGCAGCGCCTCCCGGACGGAGGTACGACCGATGCCGAACTGCTCGCCGAGCTCGCGCTCGCTCGGCAGCCGGTCACCGGGTTTCAGCTCGCCGGTGGCGAGGGCCTTCTGCACGTGGTCGACGACGCGCTGGAAGACGCGCCCGGCAGGTGGGCTGGTCCGGCCGGTCACTGCGCACCCCTTTCGGCCCGGTCCCGCGGAAGTCGTGGGCAGCCCAGCCTACCGGCGTCGGCCGGCCGCACCCGGGTCATCGGCGGCCGGTCGGTGCGAGCCCGGCGAGTGCGCTCATGAGCGACCGGCCCGGATCGCCGATCTTGGCGGGATCGACGTCGGCGACCCGGTCGGCGATGCGGCGGCCCAGCTCGGCCGTGGTGGCGCCCATGCGCGGTCCGGCCAGGGCAGGCAATTCGGCGAGCACCGAGGCGGCGGAGGCCTCGAGGGCGAGCGCGGCGTCCCGCTCGCCCAGGGTGGCCAGGCAGAGTGCCGCCGACAGGGCAGCCGCGGCCGGGTTGGCCCAGCCCGTCCCGGCGATGTCGGGAGCCGAACCGTGAACGGGTTCGAACATGCTGGGGGCGGTGCCGGCCGGGTTGTGGTTGGCACTGGCGGCGAGCCCGAGTCCACCTTGGACGGTGGCGCCCAGATCGCTGATGATGTCGCCGAAGAGGTTGTCGGTGACCACGACGTCGAACCGGCCGGGGTCCAGCGGCAGGTGCTGGCACATGGCGTCGGCGTGGACGTAGTCGCGGTCGACGTCGGGGAACCGGGCGCCGACCTCGTCGACGACGTCCTGCCACAGCTGCCCGGCGTGGGTCAGGATGTTCGTCTTGTGGCACAGCGTCAGCTTCTTCCGGCGCGCCGCGGCGAGCCGGAAGGCGAACTCCACGGCCTCGGTCGTGGCCTGCACGGTGGTGATCGAGGTCTGCGTCGCCACCGCGTTGGCGGTGCCGGGATGGGTGGTGGACCCGCCGCCGGTGTAGAGGCCCTCGGTGTTCTCGCGGATGATCACCAGATCGCAGTTGTCGGGCGTGACCGCGGTGACCGGGCTCGTGACGCCGGGATAGAGCCGCACGGGCCGGATGTTGACCGACTGCCGGAACGCCACGCGCAGCGCGACGATGAGCCCGCGTTCGAGGACGCCGGGCGTGACCCGGGGATCACCGACGGCGCCGAGCAGGATCGCGTCGTGTGCGCGGAGGCGCTCGGTGGTGCCCTCGTCCAGCGCCACACCGGTGCGCAGATACGCGTCGGCGCCGAGGTCGAAGCCGGTGGTCTCGACAGCGAATCCGAAGTGCTCGGCGGCGGCCTGCACGCCGTCGAGCGCGGCGCGGGTGACATCCGGGCCGATGCCGTCGCCACCGATCACGGCGAGCTGATACGTGCGCGTCACGGGGAACTTGACTCCTTGTCTGTGCTCTCGAGGGCCGGGACGGGGCGCGGGCGCCCGGTGGTCGCCGCGCCCCGCCCGGTCACGCCTGCAGCGCGAAATCCCGCCAGGTCTTGCCGTCGGCGGGTTCGACGTCGACCCACAGCGCGGTGACGCAGTGCGGGCAGACGTAGGCCACGGCGGCCAGCGCGTCGTGGACGTCGACGCGGGCGCCGAGATCGTCCGGACCCAGCGGGACGCGGCCCGCGATCGCCTCCCAGCCGTCGGCGATCGGGCCGAGTGGCCGGCCGCAATGGCGGCAGGAGGCCACCAGCCCGTCCGGTCCCTGCGAGGTCACCAGCGAGGCACCCCAGATCCCGGTCGGCTCCCCGGCCTCCACCGCCGTCGCGCGGGGCGCGATCATGCGGGCCCGCCGGGACTCCCGGATCCTCTCCCGCGCGGCGCGGGTGCCGTCGTCGTCGACCTCGCCGTCGCGCAGCAGCACGCCGTAGAGCCGGGCGGCCGCGTCGGCACTCACCGCACCGGAGGCGACATCGGCGGCGACCTTCGCGGGATCGCGCAGGATCGGATCGCCGTACCCGCCGCCGTTCTGGACGGTGCACTCGAAGACGTCGCCGTGCGCGATCCGCGCGGCAGGGGAGACGCCCGGCAGCACCTGGTGTTCACCATCCAGATCGGACAGTGCGGTGATCGCCTCACCGCTGGCCAGCTTGTCGAGCGCACCCGCGCCCGTGACGCGCTCGAACCGCGCGCACGAGCCGGGTAGCCCGCCGAACAGACCCGTGCGGTTGGGCACCGCGACGCCGTGGGTGCCCAGCACGCCGGTGACCTCGTCGGTGTCGATGGGTGTCATCGCGAACTGGATGCCGTTGCCGCCCCGGTAGGTTCCGGCGCCCCCGGAATCCGGCACGATGCGCCGCCACAGATAGAGCAGTGGGTGCCGCATCTCCTGCTGCTCCACGTCGGTCGTGCCGCCGGCGAGGATCACCATCGCGCCACCCGCGTCGACGCCGTCCCGGAACGAGAACGCCGGGCCGCCCCACAGCAGCGAGTCCATGTACATCGATGCGAAGGGTTCCCCGTGCTGATCGATACCGCCGAACTGGTTGAGCTGCCACGAGCCGTCGGAAGGTCCGAAGGCGTGCCCCTCGTACTTCTCCGAGAACGACAGCATCTTCGCGATGGCGCCACCGGCCGAGCACGTCGCGGTCCAGTTCGCGCCCGCGGCACCGCCGGAGACCGGCATCGGCTCGACCGCCGTCACGCACAGCCCGTCCGGCGCGACTACCTCGACCGGCCGCATCAGCCCGTGGTTCCACGGGATGTCGGACCCGAACGTGCACAGCATGAGCGTCGCCACGGCGCCGAGCAGACCACCGCGTGTGGTCATGCCGTAGGCGGGCGACTGGGGGCTCGCCTCGGAGAAGTCGAACACGAGCCGGTCGCCCGTCTTCTCCAGCCGGCACGGCACCTGCAACAGTTCGATGCCGTCGCCGCCGTCCGGACGGTCGAGATAGGACGTGTGCTCGTAGACGCCGTCGGGCAGCTCGCGCAGCATGGCCCGCAGGTCGGCCTCGGAGTTGTCGAGCGTCTTCTCCATCGTCGCGCGGACCGCGCCTGCCCCGTAGCGGTCGCACAGCTCGTGGAAGCGCTGCTCGGCGACCCGCAGCCCGGCCAGGAACGCCCGGAAGTCGTTGGCGACGGTGTCGTGCATGCGGGAGTTGAGCACGACGGTGTCCCACAACTCCTGGTTGAGCACGTCCTTGCGGACGATGCGACCGGGCGGGATCCGGATGCCTTCCTGGAACACGTCCGTGGCGGTGGTGCACCAGCTGCCGGGGTCCATCCCGCCGAGATCGACCTGGTGGGCCATGCACCCCAGCCACGCGACGATCTCGCCGTCGCGGAACACCGGCTTGCAGAACTGGACGTCGTTCTGGTGCATCGCCGCGAGATAGGGGTCGTTGATGATGAACACGTCGCCGGGCTCGATGTCGTCGTAGCGGTCGAGGAACACCTCGATCGCCATGGCACCGGTGTAGATCGGCGTGAGCAGGTAGGTGCCGATGATCGCCATCTCGCCGGCGGCGGTGTAGATGCCGAAGTTGTAGTCGGTGGCGTGCACGACCGATGATCCGGAAACGTGCTCGACGGTCGTCGCGCCTTCGGAGTTGATCGACCAGAGCTTGTGCCGGATGACCTCGTAGGTGACCGGGTCGACGGTGGTGGTCATGGGGTGTTCTCCTTTCCCGGTCAGCGGTTCTGGATGACGAGATCGCCGAAGGCGTCCACCTGAGCGTCCTGGCCGGGGCCGATGACGACGGTGGTGTCACGGAGCTCGACGATCGCCAGCCCGTCGATCCGCAGCCCCTCACGCAGGTGTTCGGTGCGGTAGACGGCGGCGTCGCGCCACTCGCCGCCCGAGAACACGCGGCGCGTTCCCGGTTCGGGTGCCTGCGCGTCGCCGAGTGCGCCGGTGTCGAACTCGGCGCGCGGCACCGGGCTGGTCGCGACCACCCGGAACGTGGTGATCTCGACACCGCCGTCGAGGAACGCCGCGCCCTTGCCGAAGCGGCCCTCGTAGATCTCGACGAACCGCTCGATCATCGCGTTGACGTCGTCCGCGGTGAGCACGTCCGCCTCGATCGGCACGGTGAGCACGTGGATCTGCGCGCGGAACCGGAGCTCGACGGACTTGGCGTAACGGATGGAGTTCTTGTCCGCGCCCGCGGCCACGAGGTCCCGGCGAGCCCGGGTGGACAGCTCCTCGAACGTCGCGTTGAGCTCGGCCGGCGGGAGGGCGCTGGAGTGGTCGGTGGTGCCGGGCGGCGTCTGCATGGGCTTGGACAGCTCCTCGACCATCGTCAGGTCGGAGCAGCCGATGCCGAACGCCGAGTGCACCGACGCCGTGATGGGCACGACGATGCGCGGGCAGCCCAGCTCGGCGCCGTAGGAGAACGCGTGCAGCGGGCCCGCGCCGCCGTAGGCGAACACGGCGAAGTCCGTGGGGTCGTAGCCTTGCTCGACGGTCACCTGCCGGACGAGGTCCGCCATGCGGGCGTCCACAATGGTCTTGATGCCCTCGGCCGCCTGCTCGACGGTGAGCCCGGCCGGTGTGGCGACGTGCTCGTCGATCGCCGCGCGCGCCTTGCCGACGTCCAGCTTCAGCCTGCCGCCGAGGAAGTTGTCCGGGTTGAGGTAGCCGAGCACGAGGTCGGCGTCGGCGACGGTGGGGGCGCGTCCCGCCGCGCCCGTAGCACGCGGGCCCGGGCCGCGCACCGGCCGACTCGGGACCGACCTGCAGGACGCCGTTGCGCACCGAGGCGATGGACCCGGCGCCGGCGCCGATCGCGCGCACGGCCACCGACGGCAGGGCCAGTTCGTCCCGGCCGATGAGGGTGGTGTTGGACATGACCGGCCTGCCGTCCAGCACCAGGCCCACGTCGAAGCTGGTACCACCCATGTCGGTGGTGACGATGTTGCGGTAACCGTTGCGGGCGCCCAGGAATTGCGACGCCACGACCCCGCCGACCGGGCCGGACAGCACGGTGGCGGCGGCGCGTTTCTCGACCTCGGCGAACGTCGCGAGCCCGCCGTTGGACTGCATCAGCAGCGGGCCCGTCTTCAACCCCGCCTTGGCGAGGGTCTTCTCGAAGGAGTCCAGCGACGTCTTCAGCACCGGGCGCAGGCTCGCGTTCACCGCCGTGGTGAGGGTGCGCTCGTACTCGCCGATGCGCGGCAGGAACTCCGAGGACAGCGTCACCGACGCGCCGGGGACCTCCTCCTCGATGATCTCCGCGACCCGCTTCTCGTGCGTGGCGTTGGCGAACGACCACAGCAGCGACACCGCGAACACCTCGGCCCCGGCGGCCCGCAGCTCGGCCACGGCGCGCCGGACGTCGTCCTCGTCCAGCGGGCACACGACGCGCCCGGCGTAGTCGATGCGCTCGGTGACCTCCGCCGTGAGCTGCGGCGGCACGACCGGCGGCTGCTTGACCAGCGTCCGGAACCGCTTGATCGACTCCTCGTCGAGGCCGATGCCCTTGAACCCGCGCATGACCGTCAGCGTGTCGCCGAAGCCGCGGGTCTGGATCAGCCCGACCGTGCGCGTGTTGCCCTCCAGCATCGCGTTGGTGGCGACGGTGGTGCCGTGGGCGAACACCTCGATGTCGGCGAGGAAGTCCGGCAGTGGCCGGTTCCGCTCCTCGGCGGCGAGGACGAGCGTGTCCAGCACGCCCTGCGCGGGATCGTCCGGCACGGTCGACGACTTGTACCGTCCGACGGTTCCCGCGGAATCGATGACGACGGTGTCGGTGAAGGTGCCTCCGATGTCGGAGGCCACGTAGTAGTTCGGCATTTCCGGCGATTCACTCCTTTGTGGCGCTGGGGTGGCTCACCGAGGCTCAGGAGGCGTCCTCGGCTTCGGCGGGCGATGGTGTCCGGGCGGTCGTGAGCTGGGCGATCGTGGCCTCGATGTGGGCACGGGCGAGCCGTTCCGCGGCCGGCCCGTCGCCGGCCTCGATGGCGTCGGCGATCGCGGTGTGCTCGCGGATCGCGCGCCGCGCGGCGTCCGGCCGGACGAGTTCCACCGGTGCGAACACCTGGGCCGTCATCCGCAGCAGCGGCCGCTGTCCGAGCACGAACTCGTTGCCGGACAGGTGCATGATCTGCTCGTGGAAGTCCACGTTGGACTCCGTGTAGTCGTGTGCCGCCCACGGGTCGACGGCGGCGCGCTGGGTCTCGACGATCCGGCGCAGGTACCGGATGCGGCCCGCGGGGGCCCGTTCCGCGGCCAGGCGTGCGGCGAGTCCGTCGACGACCGCACGCAACTCGTAGGCATCCAGCAGGGTGGCGAGGTCACCGGTGACGACCCGGGCGCCGCGACCGGGCTCGAGCTTGACCAGGCCCTCCTGTTCGAGCAGCCGCAGGGCTTCCCGGAGCGGTGTGCGGCTGACCCCCAGCTCGGTGGACAGGTGTTCCTGCCGCAGCCACGAGCCGGCCGGGTACCGGCGGGCGTAGATCCGTTCGCGGATCACCGCCGCCGTTTCCTCCACGAGCGGGAGACGCGCCGGTCCGCCGCCGTCGTCCCGTCTCGCCACGTTCGCCGACCTTCCTTGCCCAGCGATTGGATACAGTGCCGCCGAGCCTGGCCCAATCGGGTGGGTTCGTCAAGGTCCGTGGCCTGGTCCGTACCTCCGAGCGGGGAAAATCCCGTGTTCGGGTGGCGTGCCCGGCTGGTGGCTTGACTCGCCGGTGGACGATGGGCGATGCTCGGGCGTCGCGAGCTGGTCTGACCAGCAGGCGTCCGCCGGTGCGTCGATCGAGGCCGCGGGCGTCGGGACGAGGACGTCCGGAGGAGAGTTGCTGATGAGTCCGAAGCCGGGCTTTTCGTTGCCCGTGGTGCGGTCCGGGTTGCCGATCGGTCCGGACTGGGTCACCGACACCGAGTCCGCCCCGGTGGTGTTCCCCTACGACCGGTCGGTGGTGGCTCAGGCGCCGGTGGGCTCGGTCGAGCACGCGCGGGCCGCGGTGGAGGCGGGAGCCGCGGCGGTCAGGCCGGTCGGCAGGCTCAGCTCGGCCACCCGGCGTGCGATCCTGCTCGAGGTCGAGTCCGAGATCCGGGCACACTCCGCGGAGCTGGTCGAGCTGCTGATCGCGGAGACCGGCAAGACGCGCGGCGACTGCGAGGTCGAGGTCTCGCGCACGCTGTTCACCTGGTCGGCCGCCGCGGAGGAGGTGGCGCACATTCACGGCGAGACCGTGGCCCTGGACGCGCAGGCCTCCGGCGAGGGCATGATCGGGTTCTGGACCCGCAAGCCGATCGGCCTGGTGGTCGGCATCGCGGGGTTCAACGGACCGTTGTTGCTCGCCAGCCACAAGATCGCCCCGGCGATCGCGGCCGGGTGCCCGGTGATCTGCAAGCCGGCGCCGGCCACGCCGTTGTCGGCACTGTGGCTGGCCGACGTCGTCCGCCAGGCCGCCGCGCGGCACGGGGCGCCACCGGAGGTCGTGCAGGTTGTCACCGGTGACGCCGAGGTCGGCCACCTGCTCGTCACGCACCCGCGCGTGGCCGCCGTGTCGTTCACCGGCTCCGCCGCGGTCGGCCACCGCATCGCCCGCGACGCCGCACCGCGGAAGGTGCTGCTGGAACTGGGCTCCAACGCGGCGCTGGTCGTCGACGTGGACGCCGACCTGGACAAGGCCGCGGACGCGGTGCTGCGGGGTGGCTACTACTTCAACGGGCAGGCCTGCATCGCCGTACAGCGCGTGATCGTGTGCGAGGAGGTGCGCGACGAGTTCGTCGGCAGGCTGACCGCCCGGATCGGCGAGCTGACCGTCGGCGACCCCCGCGACCCTGGCACGAGGGTGGCCCCGCTCATCAACGACGCCGCGACCGAGCGCACGCTCGACTGGATCGCGCAGGCCGAACGCGCCGGGGCGAAGCTGCTGCACGGCGGGCGCGTCGTCGACCGGGCCGTGGAACCCACCCTCCTGCTCGACGTGCCCGAGGACGCCAACGCGTGGTGTGAGGAGATCTTCGCCCCCGTCGTCGCGATCCGGTCGGTGCTCGACCTCGCGGCGGCGCTGGAGCTGGTCAACCGCTCCCGGTACGGGTTGCACGCCAGCGTGTTCACCCGCTCGCTCGCGACCGCGTTCCGGGCCATCGAGGAGCTGGACGTCGGTGGCGTCGTCATCAACGAGGTGCCCGGCTTCCGGTCGGACATCATGCCCTACGGCGGCGTGAAGGATTCCGGCATCGGGCGGGAAGGTCCCCGGTTCGCGATCGAAGAGCTGACCGTCACGCGTATGGCCGTCATCCGGCCGGAATGAGGAACCCATGACCGACTACGCGAACCTGTTCCGGCTCGACGGCAAGCGTGCCCTCCTCATCGGAGCCGGCGGCATCGGCCGCGAGGCCGCGCTCGCGCTTGCCGCGCACGGTGCGGAGGTCGTGTGCGCGGACAAGGACGCCGCCACCGCCAAGTCGACCGCGGCCGACGTCGGCGGCGAGTCGCTCCAGCTGGATGTCACCGATGCGGATGCCGTGGAACGCGCGGCGGCCGAGCTGGGTGAGGTCGACATCCTCGTGCTGACCGCCGCGATGAACGTGCGCAAGCGGATCCTCGACTACACGCCCGAGGAGTTCGACCGCGTCGTGGCGCTCAATCTCAAGGCGACGTTCACGGTGCTGCAGGCGTTCGGGCGTCGCATGGTGGCTCGCGGTGCCGGCAGCATCATCGTGTTCTCGTCGATCCGCGGCCAGGTCGTCGAACCGGGCCAGGCCGTCTACGCCGCGACGAAGGCCGGGGCCATCCAGCTGGTCAAGACGGCGGCGGCCGAGTTCGGCGAGGCGGGCGTGCGCGTCAATGCGATCGCGCCCGGTGTCGTGGAAACGCCGCTCACCGCGCAGATCAAGGCCAACCCGGACTGGTACCAGGCCTACGCCACCAAGGGCGCGCTCGGCCGGTGGTCGCGCCCGTCGGAGCTCGCCGGCGCCGTCGTGTACCTGGCCTCGGACGCTGCCAGCTACGTCACCGGCTCCACCGTGATGGTCGACGGCGGCTGGACCGCCGTCGACGGCCGGTTCACACCCCCGGCCTGAGGGGCGGTGCGGGCGACTGTCCACTGTGTGCTGAACGCCTGCGCGGGCCCGAGGCTACCCGCCGGAACGGGCATCGGCCGGTCCGTGCGCCCCGCCCGTCCCTCTGTCCACTCGCGACCAATCCGCTATGGCCTCGTGCGGCCCGGCCTTCTCACGCGTTCGGCAGGAGCCGACCCCCGACCACGGTGTACTCGTCGTGCTGCGGCTGGAACTCGACCACGATGCCCGCCCGGAACTCCTCGCCGAAGACTGCGGCGACCGCGTCGGTGACGCCGGCCGCGAGCCGCTGCGCGATCTCCGAGCCGTCCGGCCGGGTCAACGCGCCGGCCCGGATCCCGAACCGGACGGCGGGTGCGACCGTGGCCGGGGTGGTGCCACCGACCGCCCATCGGCCGTCGGGGAAGCCGATGAGCTGGACGACGGCGACCTCGCGGGCCCACTCGCGTAGACCTCGACGACGGCGTCGGTCAATGCGGCGATCAGCTTGTCCTCACGCCCGGCGAGCTGGTGCTCGAGGGCGTGCACGGTCAGATGAGGCACGATGACTCCCAGGAACTCGTCAAAGAAAGCAAAACAGCTTTGCATTCAAAAGTAATGCGAGGAGGCGATCCGGGTCAATGGTTTCACCGGGTTTGGCGACCGACGAGGCGATTCGTGCGCTGTTGCTGCTCATGCCGCGGCTGATCGGGCGGGTCAAGCGACTCGGGGTCCCGGATGCGCTACGCGGTTTGGATCTGGCACCGCGACACCTGTCGCTGCTGTCCTATCTCCAGCTGGAGGGACCGCTCAGCATCGGGGAGCTCGCCGAGCGGCTGGAGGTCGCCCCGACGACGGTGAGCCTGATGATCGCCGACCTCTCCCGCGCGGGCGTGCTCGTCCGGCGGGAGGACGAGGCCGACCGGCGCAGGCGGATCGTGACGATCGCGCCGGAGCACACTGACGCGGTCACGGCATGGCTCGGCGGGAGCGCGGTGGCGTGGCGGGAGGCGGTGGCCGACCTCAGCGACACCGAGCGCGAGGTCGTCGTGCGCACCCTGCGCGCCTATGAACAGGCGTTGGGCGAGACGGGCCTGCAGCGTTGACGCGCCGGAGGCTCAGCTGTCCTCGGGAGGCGCCGGCCACTCGGGGACGCAGTCGGGCATGTCCTTGCTGACCCGGCCGGGAAAGCGGGGTGGGCGCTTCTCGAGGAACGAGGTCACGCCCTCGGCGACGTCGACGCCCTTGCCGAGGGCGTGGATCAGCTGCGAATCCGCCCGGTGGGCGTCCCAGGGCGAGCCGGCACCGAGCATCGACCAGAGCAGCCGGCGCGACGCGGCGACCGAGACGGCGGAGGTGTTGTCGGCGATCTCCCGGGCGAGCGCGACGGCGGTCGGCAGAAGCTCGTCGGCCTTGGTCACGCGGGAGACGAGCCTGCCTGCCAGTGCTTCCTCGGCGTCGAACACGCGTCCGGTGGCGACCCACTCCATCGCCTGCGAGATGCCGACGACGCGGGGAAGGAACCAGCTGGAGCCCGCCTCGGGGACCAGGCCGCGGCGGGCGAAGACGAACCCGAATCGGGCCGTGTCGGCGGCGATGCGGATGTCCATGGGCAGGGTCATGGTGGCGCCGACGCCCACGGCGGCCCCGTTGACCGCGCCGATCACCGGCTTGCGGCAGCCGGCGATGGCCAGCGCCACGACCCCTCCCGCGTCCCGCGGGACGCCGTCGACCTGGCCGAACTCCGGGGCGGCCTCACCGGCATCGAACGTGCCTGCGCCGCGGCCGAGATCGGCGCCGGCGCAGAACGCCCGCCCGCGGCCGGTGACGATGACGACGCGCACGTCGTCGGCCGCGTCCGCTCGCGCGAAGGCCGACGCCAGCTCGTGCGCCATGGTCTCGGTGAAGGCGTTGAGGCGGGCGGGTCGATCGAGCACGATCGTCGCGATGCCGTCGGTCACGGAGTACGCGATCTCGGTGTAGTCGTGGGCGTCGTTGCTCACTGCGCTCCGTCCGTCGAGGTGCGAACCGCGACCAGGCTACTGAAGGCGTGGCTCCCGTGGTCGAGGTTCGGGCCGGTGTGTGCGCCGGTCGGGTCACCGCTCGTCCCCGGCGCCGTTTCGGCGGTTGACGCGGCAGAAACACCAGCAACAAGCCGGTAACGGCGCTGCGGCCGGTTTCCCGCATCTGTCTATACATTCACGCCGTAGTCCCGTAGCTTCGCCCGAATCAACGCCGGATCTGCTCAATTCGATCGAGAAGTCGGTGGAGGCGCGAGGGTGGCGGAACTTGACGAGCTCGACCGCCGGATCGTGGCGGCACTGCAGCTGGACGGCCGCAGCGCCTGGGCCGAGGTGGCCCGGCTGGCCGGCACCACGGAGAGCACGGCGGCCCGCCGCGGTGGTCGTCTCCTCGAGGAGGGCATCGTGCGGGTCGTCGGCGTCGCCGACCCGCTCGTCTGCGGCCTCGGCCAGCCGGTGCTGGTGCAGCTCGACTGCGCCCCAGGATCGGTGCGCCGGGTCATCGACGAGCTCGCGCATCGCGCGGACACGCGGTTTCTGGCCCTCACCACGGGCGCCTGGGACGTCGTCGCCGAGCTCATCGTGCCGTCCAAACGCATGCTGGTCAGCGCGCTCGTGGACGAGCTCGGCTCGCTACCCGGTGTGCAACGTTCGTCGTCGGCACTGATCACCAAGACGTTCACCATGCGGCACGACTGGAGCCGGCGACTCCTCGGTGATCCGCGGCCGGCGCAGCGCGGCAACACACCCCGGCCTGGCCGAGTCCAGCTCGACGACCTCGACCGCCGGTTGCTCGCGGCACTGGCCGACGACGGCCGCCGGTCCTACCGGGAGATCGCCAAGAGCCTCACCCTCGGCGAGACCGGCGTGCGCCGGCGCGTGGAGCGGCTGGTCGCGGCGCGCGCACTCGTGTTCAGCACGCTCGTCAGCCCGGCCGTGCTCGGTTTCCACGTCGAGTTGCTGGCGTGGCTCACGGTGGACCTCGCGCGGCTCGACGAGGTGGCCCAGCTGCTGTCCGGCAGGCCCGAGGTCCGGTACGTCTCGGCGACGGCCGGATCGGCCGACCTCGTGTGCGAGGTGATCGTTGCCGAGGCGTCGGAGATCTACGCGTTCACCACCCGGGTCCTGGGTGCGCTGCCCGGTGTGCGATCCGTCGATGTGGCGCTCGAACTGGAGAACCACAAACGTGCGTACCGCCCTTTCGACCTCGACGAGAAGCCGTCCTGACCCCCACCGGAGGCCTGATGCATCTGACCTATCTGCTCCCGGCACCGATGCATGTCACACCGCTCGGCGAGACGGAGATGCGGCGCCGCGCCACCCTGCTCGGCGAGTGGGCGGGCGAGTCCACCCGGATCACGGTCGCCGCTGTCGACAACGGTCCGGCGTCGGTCGAGTCCGCCTACGAGGAATACCTGGCGATCCCGGCCATGGGCACCGCGTTGCGCCGCGCCGAACGGTCCGGCACCGATGCGATCATCCTCGGCTGCTTCGGTGATCCCGGCCTGGACGGCCTGCGCGAGATCGCGGTGAAGCCGGTCGTCGGTCCAGCCGGCGCGGCGATGGCTCTGGCGTGCACCCTGGGTCACCGGTTCTCCGTCGTCACGGTGGCCGACGGGGTCCGGCCGCTCCTGCGCCGGCTCGCCTGGGAGACCGGGGTGTTGCCCGCGCTGTGCGAGATCCGGTCCGTCGAACTCTCCGTGCTCGCCATCAATACCGACCACGACGCGGCATACGCCGCCCTGCGCACGGAATGTGAACGCGCGCTCGACGCCACCGAGGCCGACACGCTCGTACTCGGCTGCATGAGCATGGGATTTCTCGGTTCGGCCGAACGCCTCAGCACCGAACTGGGCGTGCCGGTGGTCAACCCGATCCGCGCCGCCGTCCACCACGCCCAGGCCCTGCACCGGATGGGACTCGCGCCCAGCCGCCGTGCCTATCGCCGTCCCGCCGCCCTCGCCGATGACGCCGGGGACACCAGCCTGCTGCACCAGGCGGCAGGTCCCTTGGAGGTCACCCCATGAGGAGAAGGAACATCGCGCCCGGACTGCTCGCGGCCGGCCTGGTCCTGGTGTTGTCGGCGCCCGCGTCGGCCGCGAGCAGTTCACCGGAACCCGTGCTGACGCACGCCGACATCGCTGTCACGATGCACGACGGCGCCGACGACCGCGTTCGCGCCACCTACCGGCTCGCCGAGCCGGCGGAGGAACCGACGCCCGTGCCGTTGCTCGCCCTTCCCCGCACCGGTGCCGACATCACGGAGCTGAGTGCCGGGCCCGGAGTGACCGAGATCGGGCCGGTCCGCGGCCTGCGTGCGGTCGCGACGCTCCCCGCGGGCGTCAGGGAGTACACAGTGGAGTACCGGGTCCGGCGCACCGGCGGTCAGCAAGGTGTCCCGCTGGTGATTCCCGACATCGCGACGGCTCGTGCCGCCGAGGTGACCATCTCGGTGACGTTGCCGCCGGGCCGGCACCTCGTCGGCGACGCGATGCCGACCTTCACGTCGGAGAGCACGCCGGGGGAGCGCACCGTGTTGCGTCACACCGGCCGGTCGCTGCCGTCGGTCGTCGTCGCCGAGTACGGCACCACCTCACGGGCCTCGCTCGGTGACGTGTCGTCCTACACCGGACTGGTGCTCATGGCCGGTGTCGTTCTCGTCTGGCTGTACCACAGCATGCGAAAGGAGCGTATCCGCGCATGAGCGTCCTCGCGTCCGGAACCTGGCTCACTCCCTTCGGTGTCCCGTTCGACACTGCCGTCATCATCGGGCTGGCCCTCACCGTGCTGAGCATCGTGCTCGCCGGCCGGGCGGAGGGGAAACCCGTCGAGCGGGACGGCGGTGACCGGTGATGGACTTTCGCACCGCATTCCTGCTGTTTCTCGCCGGCTTTCTCGTCGTGCTCGTCCTCGAAGGATGGCGATCCTACCGCGTCAACAGCAGTGAGGAGGACTACTTCGTGGCGGGCCGCAGGGTCGGGGCCTGGGCGGGCGGCGCCAGCATCGCGGCGACCCAGATGAGCGCGGGCACGTTCGTCGGAACGGTCGGGATCCACTACCTCACCGGCGCGGCGTTCATGTGGGGCTGGCTGGGGATCTGGGTCGCCTTCCTGATCGCCGCCTACGTCATCGCACCCCGGCTGCGCCGCTACGCACACGAACGCAACGCGCTCACCTTCCCCGACTTCATCGCCGACCGGTTCGGCGGCAAGGTGCCTCGCGCCGTGATCTCGGTGTTGCTGGTGCTGTCGTACCTGGTGTTCATGTCGGCTCAGTACCAGGCGGGCGGCGTGATCCTCGAGACGGCGTTCGGCATCCCGTTCTTCTGGGGTGCCGTGATCCTCATGGTCCTGGTTGTCGGCTACACCGTGATCGGCGGCATGACCGCGGTCATTCGCACCGACTTCCTGCAGCAGATCATGATGGCGCTGGGAGTCGTGATCGGACTGCCGTTGCTCATCAGTCACGCGGGCGGGCTCTCGTCGCTGTCGCAGTCCCTCCCGGAAATCGCCCCGGACTTCATCGGCTGGGGCTTCGGCTGGGCGGAGATCAGCGGCTTCTGGCTCGGTTTCGGCTTCGCCGCCCTCTGCGCTCCGTACCTGTTGTTGCGGTTCTACGCGATGCCCGACGACCGGACCTGCCGGCGGGCGTCTGGCGTGGCTCTGTTCTTCGTGCTGCTGACCGGGATCTGCATCGGCGTCGCCGGCATGGTGATGCGGGTGCTGTACCCGAACCTCTCGATCCCGGACGCGGCGTCCACCCTGCTCGCCTCGGAGGTCTTGCCGCCGATCGTCGGGGCGATGCTGCTGACGGCGATCGTCATGGCCGTACTGAGCACTGTGGACTCCGTACTGCTCGTCGCGGGCCCGGCGATCTCCCACGACATCTACGCCGCGCTGATCCGGCCCGGCGCCTCCGAACGCACCCGGTCGCGCCTCAACCGGTGGGCGACGCTGGTGATCGGGACACTCCCGGTGCTGCTGACCCTGCAGGAACTGGACATCGTGCAGTTCGTGGTGCTCAGCTACGCCGCTCTGCTCGGCAGCACCGTGACCGCTCCGGTGCTGCTCGGCCTGTACTGGCGACGGGCCACCCGAGTGGGCGCGGTGTGCGCGATGGTGGCCGGATTCGGTGTGTGCCTGCTGTGGTACGCGCTGGACGCGCCGGTGGTCGAGCCGGTGGTTCCCGGCGTGCTGGCCGGCTTCGCGGGCATGGTCATCGGCTCCCTGCTCAGCAAGCCGATGCCACCGGAAGACATCCGGGTGTTCTTCGACCGGCCCGCTCCGCTCGCGATCCCCACCACTGTCGTCAACGCCGGATGAACGCAACCGACAGAAGGGAATCACCGACCATGACCCAGAAGACCGGCGCGGAACCGTTGCGCTACCGGGGTTACCGATCGTTCGACGCCCTCGTTCCAGGCGAGGACTACCGCGAGTTCACGCTCGCGAAGGAGATCGGCCGGGTGCCGTCACGAGGCCCCGACCTCACCGACGGCCAGCGAGCCCGCGTCGCGCGCCTGCTCGCCGACAACACGGTCATCTCCCTGCACGATCACACCAGCGTCTTCCCGGACGACATCACCGAGACGTTCGACTACAACCGCACCGGCCGGCATCACACCGGCTACGAGGGGCTGTCGCTGTCCGGCATCGACGCGGTGTTCGAGAACTTCATGGACGGAACGTGCTGCATCACCTCCCAGATGGGCTGGAAATGGGAGGACGTTCTCGTCGATCTCGGCATGCGGTACTCCGACATCGCGAAGCAGGACTTCGTCGTGCGGGCAGAGCGGGTCAGTGACATCGCCGACGCGCGAGCCCAGGGGCGGATCGCGCTCGTGCCCGCGCTCGAGGCGGCGACCCCCATCCAGAACGAGGTGGACCGCATCGACGTGCTGTACGGGTTCGGTGTGCGGCAGATGGGCATCGCCTACAGCGAGTCGAACACCCTGGGCTCCGGACTGCGCGAACGGCACGACGGGGGGCTCACCTACTTCGGCGAAAAGGCCGTGCGCCGGATGAACCGGCTCGGCATCGCGATCGACGTCTCGCACTCCGGCGACCGGACGAGCATGGACACGATCAAGGCGTCCGAGAAGCCGATCTTCATCACGCACGCCGGTGCCCGGTCGGTCTGGCCGACCAAGCGCATGAAGCCCGACGACGTCATCGTCGCGTGCGCCGAGCGGGGTGGCGTGATCGGTATCGAGGCGGCTCCGCACACGACGATGAGTGCCAACCACCCGGCTCACAATCTCGACGCTTTCATGGAGCACTTCACCTATTGTGTCGACCTCGTCGGCATCGACCATGTCGCCTTCGGACCGGACACGCTGTTCGGCGACCACGTGGGGCTGCACGACGCGTTCGCCAAGCAGCTGTCGATCTCCGCGGCGCACGACGGTCCCGAGTTCGAGAAGGTCGAGTACGTCGACGGCATCGAGAACCCCGCGGAGGAGTTCCACCACATCACCGGCTGGCTCGTCGCGCACGACTACTCGGACGACGAGATCGCGAAGGTCCTGGGCGGCAACATCCTGCGGGTGCTCGACGAGGTGTGGTGACCGGCGCCGGTGGGGAGCCGGTCGGCTGACGGCGCGCGTGTCGCCGGGTCACAGCCGCAGGCGGCGGAGCCTGCGGGGTTGTTCCGGCTCCGCCGCCTCCGGCGTCAACGGCGACGCGACAGCCGGGTCGGCAACCTGCCAGACCTCGTGGTCGAGCACCTGCGGCTCGGGCGTGGCGTTGCGGGCCGCGGACATCGCGATCGGCCGGTAGCCGCGACCGGTGGTGGCCGCGAGTGCGGATCGACCCTGGAGTCGTGCCGGGACGCCCGGCACGGCCTGGGCGTTTCTCGGGCGGCGCTCGGCAGCCTCCAGCGACTTGCCCGGTGCGCTCCGGCCGCCCCCGCCCGGCCGGAGCGCACCGGGCATCATCATGGGCGGCACCATGCGACCGGGCCCGGCGTGCGCCTTCGGCTCGGTCCCGCCGGCGGCCTGCGGCGGCTGCGGAGCCTCTGAAGTGGACGGTGGTGCCGAGATCGGTACGGGATTCGCGGCCTGGTCGATCCGCGGTGGTGGACCCGGCGTTCCCGTGTCCGGCACGGATCCTGACGAGCGCGGGGTGAATTCGCTTCCCTCGATCCTGCTTCCCTCGGCGCCGCCGGACAGGGAACTGCTGTCGCCCGGCAGGCCGGCCGGTCCCGGCGACGCGCCGCGACTGCCGGATCCGCGCCGCGGGAGCTGCCCCCCCGACCGGGCTGCCGGGTGGAATGGCGACGAGACCCGGGATCGAGACACTGCCGGGCGGCAGTGGCGTCCCGGTGCCCCCAGCCGGATCCAGCGACGGCACAGCACCCGGCCTCGGGGCAGTGGCGAGCGTGGGGGCCGGGGCGGGGCTGGGCGAACAGCAGCCGTGTGCACCGGCGTCCATCGTCGCGGGGCGGGAGGGATGGCCCGCGGCACCGAGGACCGCGGCGGCGGCCGCCCGGAAGTAGCGGTCGAGCTCGGCCAGGTGGAGGCCTGCCTCCTGCCCGCTCGCCTCGGTGCCGCGCTGCGCCGTGTGCGTCACCGTCTCGCGGCAGAGCAGGAGTTGCCTGGCGAGGTCGTCGAGTGCCCGGCACGGCTGGTGCTCGGCGATGCGGGTGAGCACGTCGTCGATCGCGGCCTTGCGCACGACGACCTGGCGGACGAACTCCGCGCCCGTGCCATCGGTCCACTGTGGCCGGAGATGTTCGAGGTCGTTCCGGAGCGCGTCGGAGAGCTCGCGTAGCCGCGTCGTGACCGTCCGCCACATCCGGCTCGCCTCCTCGACGCGAGCGAGGTGCGTGTGGGCCTCCACGTTGGCGAGCGGCAACGGGACCAGGGCGGGCAGGCGCGCGTACTCGTACCCGGCAGCGCCGCAATCCTGGCTCACGATGCCTCCACGATGACAACCGCGGTCGCGACACCGATCGCCTGCGTACCGGCCCGGTCCGTGGCCAGATAGTCCTCCGCGGCCACGAGGGCGGCCTGCCGCAACGTCGCCAGGGCCTCGCCGGTCTCGGCGAGAACGCTCGCGAGTGTCGTCGTCGACGCGAGGTCGGCGGCGGTGAACGTCGCACACCCAGGCAGCCCGCCGGCGCAGACGGAGGGCCCGGACGTCACGCCGGGGAGCGAGAGCGCGGCGGTGCGCTCGGCGAACCGGCGCATCGCTTCGGGATCGCCGTGCAGGTCATGGTGCGTGTCGCACATGGATGCTCCGTTCACGTGTCGGCGGTGTGGGTCGACGGCTGCCCGGGTTTGGGCAGCCAGGCGAGCTGGACGAGGCGCGGGGCGTGGCGGCGGCCGACCAGCCACGCCCGGCCGGGTGGAAGGAACTCGGGCTTGAGTCCGCCCAGCAGCGGTCCCTCGTCCTTGTCGCCGGACATGAGCAGGCCGGGGGAGCCGAGGTCGCGCAGCCGCGAGAGGAACGGTTCGAACAGTGCCCGGCTCGCGCCTCCCGTGCGGCGCGCCAGCACCACGTGCATGCCGATGTCGCGACCCTGGGCCAGGAAGTCGAGCAGTGGCAGGAAGGGGTTGTCCAGCTGGCTGACCACGAGGTCGTAGTCATCGATCAGGATGAACAGCTCGGGGCCTGCCCACCAGCTGCGCTCGCGCAACTGCTCCGGTGTGACGCCGGGCCCGGGCAGGCGGACGGCCATCTCGTCGGCGACCTGCCGCATCAGCCGGGAGGTGGTGTCCCGATCGGTGCCGTAGCCGATGAGGTGCGCGGTGTCGATGTCACCGAGCAGGCCGCGCCGGTGGTCGATGACGATCAGCCGCGCCTGGCGGGGTTGGTAGCTGTCGGTGATCGCCCTGGCGAGCGTGCGCAGGAACGTGGTCTTGCCCGATTCGGTGTCGCCGAGAAGCACGAGATGGGCGTCCGCGGCGAAGTCGAGGCGCACCGCACCGAAGTCGTGTTCGGCCACGCCGATCGCCAATCGGTGTGCGGCCGCGTCGTGGGCCCGGGCCAGCCGGTCGTAGGGCAACGTCGTGGGCAGCATCCGCACGGCAGGTGCCGGCCTGCCGTGCCACGCCGCCGACACCGTCTCCACCAGCTCGTGGAGCCCGTCGGCGAGATCGGACGGATCGTCGACGCCGTCGATGCGGGGCAGCGCGAACAGCAGTTGGTGCCTGCTCATCGTGACCCCTCGGCCCGGCGCGCCCTCCGGCACCTTGATCGCCGACTGCCGGTCCACCATGCTGTCGACCGGATCGCCGATGCGCAGTTCGACCTTGCTGCCGAACAGGTCCCGGATGTTCATGCGGAGGTCGAACAGGCGCGTGGCCGACACGATCACGTGGACGCCGTAGGAGAGACCTCGTGCGGCGATGTCGGCCACCACGGCCTCCAGGTCCTCGAACTCGGTACGCAACGTGGCCCAGCCGTCGATCACGAGGAAAACGTCGCCCCACGGGTCGTCGGGCTCGCCGTCCCGGCGCCTGCTCCGGTACGCGGGCATCCCGTCGACCTCGCAGTCAGCGAAGGTGCGCTCCCGGTGCGCGATCAGCGCGCGGATCTCCGCGATCGTGCGCCGCACCGCCCCGGGGTTCTGCCTGCCGGCCACACCGCCGACGTGCGGGAGGCCGCGCAACCCGTGCAGCGCGCCCCCACCGAAATCGAGGCAGTAGAACTGCACCTCGCCGGGCGTGTGGGTGAGCGCGAGGCCGGCGATGACGGTCCGCAGCGCGGTGCTCTTGCCCGACCGCGGACCGCCGATCACGAGCACGTGCCCCGCCGAACCGGACAGGTCGAATACGAGGGGGTCGCGGCGCTGCTCCAGCGGGCGGTCGACGATCCCGGCCACCACGCGCAGGGTCCCCGCCAGCCGGGGGTCGGCGGAGCCGAATCCGCGGGCCTCGTCGTGGACGAGATCCGGCAGCACCCGGTCGAGCGTGGGCGACTCGGCCAGCGGTGGCAGCCATACCTGGTGGGCCGGTGTTCCGCGACCGCGCATCCGCTCGACGATGACGTCCAGCAGGCTCTCGCCGCCCGCGTCTTCGTCGTCGGTCGTCGCCTCGGGCGTCTCGCCGGCGGCGGCCGCCGGGGCCAGATACCGCGTCGAGTACTCGAGCAGCTCCAGGACACCGTCGTCGCCGTGCTCGGTCCTGGCCTGCTGCGCGGGTCGGTAGGTGCCGGAGACATACGCCGAGCGAAACCGGATGAGCGACTCGTTGTCAGGCTTGAGAAATCCGTGGCCAGGTGCGCGGGGGAGGCTGAACGCGTCGCCCACTCCCAGGACGGCGCGGCTCTCCAGCTCCGAGAACGTGCGCAGGCCGATGCGGTAGGACAGGTGGGTCTCCAGGCCCCGGAGCCTTCCTTCCTCGAGCCGCTGGCTGGCCAGCAGCAGGTGCACGCCCAGGGACCTGCCGACCCGGCCGATCTGCACGAACATGTCGATGAAGTCCGGTTTGGCCGACAACAGCTCACTGAACTCGTCGCAGATCACCAGCAGCGTGGGCACTTCGGGCAACGGAGCTCCGGTGGCGCGGGCTCGCTCGTACTCGCGCAACGACGCGAAGTTGCCCGCCGCGCGCAGCAGCTCCTGCCTGCGCAGCAGCTCGCCGTTGAGCGCGTCGATCATGCGGTCCACCAGATGCAGCTCGTCTGCGAGGTTGGTGATCACCGCGCTGGTGTGCGGGAGCTTGTCCAGCGTCGCGAACGTGGCTCCGCCCTTGAAATCGATCAGCGCGAAGTTGAGCGAGTTCGGCGGATGCGACACCGCCAGGGCGAGCACGACGGTGCGCAGCAGCTCGCTCTTGCCGGATCCGGTGGCGCCGATCAGCAGGCCGTGCGGGCCCATCCCGTCCAGCGCCGACTCCTTCAGGTCCAGCTCGACCGGCGTCCCGTCGGTGCGGATGCCGAACCTGATCCGCAGCCGGTCCCGGGTCGGCCGCGGCACCCAGGTCGCGGCGGGGTCGAACGTGGCCGGATCGCCGATGTCGAGCAGCGCGGCGAGGTCGAGGTCGGTACTCATCGGCGCCTCGCCCCGGCCGCCCGTGGTGGTTCGCAGCGGCGCCAGCTGACGGGCGATCCCTTCCACCGCGGGGACATCCAGGGCATCTGCCCGGCCGAGCTCGACCGTGCCCTCGAGGGTTTCACTGGTGAGTGCGCCGTCCTGCTCGACCCGCAGCACGATCGTGGCCGGATCGAGGGTGCGGGGCGGCTGGCTGGTGAGATCGAGGAGCGTGACGCCCTCGACGCCGCCGGCGCGCAGCAGTGTGTCCGAGCCCGCGGCCGAGCCCCCGTCGAGCACGACGACGAGGTGCGGCAGCGTCTCCCGGGTGTCGGCCGCGGGATCGAAGCGCGGCCGGGTGCCGAGCAGGTCGTCGACCATGGCCTCCACCGAGACGATCGAGGACGCGACGAGCCGCAACGGCCCGGCGGCGTCCGTCCGTTCCGGATGCAGGGCGTGCGGCAGCCACTTGAGCCACTCCCACTCCGCGTGCGCGCCGGGGCCCGGGCACGCGGCGATTCGGAGGTCGTCCGGCGAGTGCAACGACGCGAGCTGGGCGAGCACGGCCCGGACCAGCGCGGTGGCACGGTCGCGGTCGCCGCCAACCTGGATCCGGCTGAAGCCGGTGACCGCCATCGCGAGCGGTAACCCCGGAATGGCGGTGTAGGTGGTGAGAAAACGGCGCAGTGCCAGCGCGGAGAGCGGCTCCAGCTGCTCCAGTGGCTTCGCGTCGGGAGGCACGAGAGTGATCGACGGCCGCTGCTCCCCGGTGCCGATGCGGGCGACGCCGAAGTCCGCATCGGACGGACGACGCTCCCACAGCCGGTAGCTCGCGACGAGCGACAGCAGTGCTTCCGGTTCGGGATGCAGGTACACCATGGCGTCGCGCTGCCGGTGGATCGCGCGCGTCAACCGGAGCCGGTGCCTGCCCAGATGACGAAGGTAGCCGCGGCGTTCCAGGCCCATCTCGCGCTTGCTCGGGCCCGCGGCGTTGAGCAGGCCGACGGCGAGCATGCCCAGCATGCCGACTCCGAAGAGTCCCATGACGACCCACCGCAGTACCCCGGAGTCGCCACCGAATCCGCCGGAGAACATCAGCATCATCGCGGCCATCATGGCGACCATCGGGAGCACCATGAGCAACTGCGTCCACGGCCGCCCGGAGGGAGTGGGCAGCTCGGGCGGCGAGTCCAGAATGAGCTCGCCGCTCGGTTGTTCCGGCGCGGGCCGGCGAACCGGCCTGCGCACCACGACGGTGGCCATCACCATCCCCTTTCACCGGGACCCGATGTCGGCGAGTCTCGCGTTGCTCGCGGCAGCCGGAACCGCGCTGGCAGGAACGTGCCGCGCGGCCCGCCGGGTGGACTCGAGCGGCCTAGCGTCGAATCGCACCCCGGCAGCGCGCGAGCACTTGGTCACGTGACGTCGCGGGAGCACTGGACGGCGTGAGCCGGATGGAGGAGAGGAGAATCCTGTGACCGGTACCGGTCTGATGGACGCCAATACGGACACACTCGCCCGAGTGGTCCAGATGGCGGCTGTTGTGGTGCAGGAGATCGAAGGGCACCGCAGCAAGCTCGAAGGTGAAGTGAACTCTGTGATTCCCGCGCAGTGGAACATGGAGCAGTCCCAGGCGCTGCTCGTCGCGCACAGGAAATGGGACATGGCGATTCGCAACCTGTGCCAGAAGCTCGAAAAACTGGGCAACGACACCAGGTTCGCCATGAACGACTACATCGATGTCGACCAGCAGGGCTCCGCGTGCTTCCGCGGCGTCGGTGAGATCGGCGGCGGTGGCGCGGGCCTGGGCGGCGGCTTCGCCGGCGCGGGCATCGGCGGTGGCGTGAGTGCGGACCTCGGCGAGCTCGGCGGCCTGGGCGGTGGCCTCGGCGAACTGGGCGACCTCGGCGGTGACTCCGGCGACTCCGACTCCGACTCGGGCTCGGGCTCGGGCTCGGGCGAGTCCGGTGGCGGTGGCGCCTCGGGTGGCGGAGGCGACGCCGACTGCGAGGACGGCGGTGAGGGTGGCGGAATCGAGCACGGCTCGTCCGGCTCGAGCTTCGCCTTCGCCGGGGTACTGCGTGCGCTCTGAGTGGTGCACCGGCCACTGAGGACGATGTGGAGAGGAGTGGATACATGACACGCAAACTCGCGATGTTCGGAGCCCTGGATGGGCTGTCGATGAACATGAACGGCTGTGTCCAGGGTGTGCAGCAGTCGATCGATAGCTGGGGCCAGGCCTCGGGCATGGGTCAGGCGGATTGGCTCGACCAGGCCGGCGGGCAGTTCGCCGAGATCAGCAGGGCGTGCCAGCAGGTCATGATCGCGGGGCAGGAACTCATGCAAGCCATGAACCAGGGCGTGCAGACCTGCAATCACGAGAACATGGCTGCGGTGCAACGGTCCTGTGGCCGGCTCGGCTCGGCCCTGTGACGGTAAGTCCTCGACGATGTCCCGGTGCGCGTGAGCGTGCCGGGACATTCCTTTGTGGTGGTTCGCGAGCGTCCGGCCGTGGCCGGTGGCCGGAACAGGTCACGAGCGGCCACGCGTGACGCGCCGAGGCCCACACTGCGATCCAGACCGGTCGAGTGCCCGGGGAGCGCGAACAACGGCCGAGGCGTCAGGGAACGCGGGCGGCGCACCCGCCGGCGACACGGCCGCGGATGCCGAGCTGAAGCGAGCGGGAGTACACCCGACCGCGGCGCGTCGATCGGCCGGCCCCGGCACACCCGCCCGGCGCCGATCGCACCAACACCAGGAGGTTGCATGACCCGGCCGATGATCGACGTGGCCGCCCGGCAGGCGAGCTACATCAAGCTGCGCGACGACCTGCTCGAGATCAGGACCAGGATCGCGAACATCGAGGCCACCGCCGAGTCGCCCGACGGCCTGATCAGTGCGACAGTGGTGGGCCGCGGGGAGATCAGCGAGTTGTACCTCGACCCGCGGATCTTCCGGAACCCGGATTCCAAGGCGCTAGCGGAATCCATTGTGGACACCATCGGCGACGCCGTGGCGCGGGCGCGGGAGGAGCTGCTGGAGATCACGCGCAGGTTCCTGCCACCCGGCGCGACCGTCGAGAACACCGATGTGCACAGCGACCCGTTCCTGCACCAGCTGGAGAAGAAGATCGAGGGAGCGTCGTGATGATGGCGGACTTCGACCTGGACCCGGACGCCGTGACGCAGAGCGTCGACCGGTTGCGCGCCGCGCCCGCGTAGCGTGATGCACGGGACGAGGCTGATGGCGGCCGCCGCGTTCGCGGTGGCCGCCATCGTGAACCCCGGGCAGGCTGCCGCGGCCCCACCGGCCGGCGCCTGCGGCCCCGTCGATCCGGCGAGTCCGGCCGTGACCGAGCTGCCGTGGGCACAGCGAACGCTGGACGCTGGTAGGGTGCGCGAGCACGGCACAGGCGCCGGGGTGGTGGTCGCCGTGATCGACTCGGGTGTCGACGCCGATCACCCACAACTGCGGGCGCCCGGCACGGTGCTGCGCGGCCAGGACTTCTTCCTCGTCGGCGACCTGCCGGGCAGCTTCGACTGCGTCTCGCACGGCACGGCCGTCGCGAGCATCATCGCGGCGCGGCCGGCCGACGGCGTCGGATTCGCCGGTCTGGCGCCGGACGCCACGATCCTGCCCGTCCGGGTCAGCGATCGGGACGTGGCCGCAGACGGTGACGGCCAGGCCATCGACCCGGAGGTACTCGCGCGGGGAATCTGGTACGCGGCCGACCAGGGCGCGGACGTCATCAACCTGTCCGTCGCGGGTGGACTCGATAACCGGTTCGTCCGCGACGCGATCCGGCACGCCCGCGCCGAGGACGTCGTCGTCGTGGCCGCCGTGGGCAACGCCCAACAGGGCACGGCACCGGGGCCGGTGACGTATCCCGCCGGCTACGACGGCGTGCTCGGGGCCGGCGCGGTCGACATGGCCGGCACCCGGCTGCCGAGTTCCCAGATCGGACCCCAGGTCGATCTGGTGGCGCCGGGCGGGGGAGTGCTGGCCGCGGCCCGCGCGGGCGGGCACCAGTACCGGGACGGCACCAGTTTCGCCGCGCCGTTCGTCTCCGCGACGGCGGCGCTCGTCCGCTCGGCCTACCCGGAGCTGTCCGCGGACGAGGTCGCCGCCCGGATTCTCGCCACGGCGACACCGGCGCCGGGTGGCCGGGACAGCGCCGCGTACGGCGCGGGCCTGGTGAACCCGTACCGCGCGCTCACCGACGGCCTGGTCGACGCTGCCCCCGCATCGGTGCCGAGGGTGGACCGTCCCGTGCCGGACGCCGCGCACCTGCGGCTGGCCGAGTGGTGGGAGGGCACCACGTCGGCCTCTCGCCTCGTGGCTGTCCTGACCGCTGCGGCTGCCGTGCTGGGCGTGGTGGCCGCCGTGGTCGTCGTGCGGGGACGCCGGGCGCACTGGCACCCCCGGCGCGCCGTGCTCCCGCCCGTCGAGCCACCCCGCGACGACCTCCCGGACGAGCTGTTCCTCGTGCCGCCTCCACCCGCCGAGCGCTGACCGGCCGGTCGGCGGGGAGGTGGGTCGCCGACGAATGCTCCCGGTGCGACGCGGGATTCGCACTCGAGCTGCTCCGCGCGGCGGACGGCCGGCATTCGCTCGCTCGGAGCTTCGTCGACGCACACCGTCGTAGCGCCGGAAACGGCTCGCCACACCAGCGGACGCGCCGCCCGACACGGCCACCGCGCCGACACCGGAAGCCGACACGGTGACGCGAATGGCATACACGGCGACGGGAGCGGCGGACACGGCTACCGGAATGGCGGACACGGCTACCGGAGCGGCGGACACGGGGCCACGGTCAGCCGCTCAGCGCCCGCTCCGGATCCAGGCCGGCGCCGAGCGGTACCCGCACGACCACACCCGCCGGCAACCGGACGGGCTCGACGTCGCCGTATCCGAGCATCGCCTGCACCGCCGGGCTCGCCAGCGGGAACGCCCGGCCTTGATCGGTGACCAGCACGAGCGTCCCGGCGTGCGCCTCGGCGCTCGGCATCACCTCGACCAGCGCGGCACGACCGGGTTCCACCTGGATCCGGTCGGCCATCGGCATTCCGAGTTCGGTCCGGCGGGTGGTCACTGCTCCGGCACCAGCGGGCAACACCGGATCGACGTGCACGGTCGGCGTGGCGGCGCCCGGCTCGTAGGTGGCGCAGACCGTCCCGCCCGCGGCGAAGCGCGGCCGCACCCGGGGCGCCGCCGCGGGACCGGGGGCCTCGGCGGGTGCCCGGCTCGCCTCCGCCGCCACGGCCGGGTCGAGCGGAATGCCGGCGACACGCCCGTCCGGATACGCCTGCCGGGTCTGCGGGTCGGCGCGCTGAATGTCGTACTGCAACGGCGAGAGGGGCCGGAGCCGGCCGGTGTCGGCGAGGTAGTGCTCGCGTCCCGCGGACGTGTCGACCACGAGCAGGTGCCCGGCCCGGATGTCCGGGCGTCCCGGCACCGCGGTCGACGGCGTTCCCACGCCCGGCACTCGGATCGGCGCGATCGGCTCACCCGCGGGCAGGATGTCCACGAGTGGCATTCCGGCGCGGGCTTGCGGTTCCGACCGCAGCGCGAGCCCGACGGCGACCGTGTCCGCCTGCCGGATGCGGTGCCGGTAGCCGCCCGAGATGAGGTACTGGTCGCCGCTCGCCGGCACCTCGACGAGCATCGCGGCCCCGCCGAGCGGCCGCCCGCCCCGCGCTCCCGTGCCGACCGACAACACCGACTCGTCCACAGTGGATCCGCTGGCGTCGGGGACGGGACGGGAGCACAGGCTCCAGCCACCGGTGAGCAACTGCTCGGGTGCGGGAATCTCGTCCGGTGCATCGGGGATGCCGATCAGGGGCCCGCGCGGCACACCGCTCAGCGACTCACTCGACACCGACACCGTCTCGGCGTGCCGGCCCAGGGCGAGCAGTGCCGAGGCGTAGTTCCGCACGGGATGCAGGACACCGTCCAGGTAGACGTACCGCGTGCCGGTCTCCTTCGCCACGATCACCGCGGGCCGGTCCCGCCACGCCGAGTTCCCGCCCGGGTCGATCAGCCCGTACACGCCCACCGCGACCAGCGCCACGATGCCGAGCACGATGCCGCCGATGGCCGCGCCACCGGGGCGGCGGAACGGCGGCTGTTCCGGGTCGGGGTCGCGTGTCACCAGAGCGGAGATGGCCCGCTGAGCCAGGAACTGGTGCGCCTGCAGCAGGTCGCGTGTGGACGCCACCGGGTCAGCCTCCGAGCCCGCGCGCGAGCCCGTACAGGCCGAGAACGGCACACAGGACCGGCACGCACGCCAGCACGATCGCGACCTCGAGCAGCTCGGCGGACCGGGCGAAGAACGGGCTGGGACGCCGCCGGCTGCAGGCCAGGCCGGCGAGTACGACCACACCGCCCACGCCGAGCAGCACCGGTGCGGTGACGAACACGAGATGTCCCGCGCCGGCCGTGACAGGCCCGGCCGCGAGCGCGCCCGCGCCGGTGATTCCCGCGCACAGCAACGGTGCCCGGTGCCGCAACGCCGGGTAGAGCCGTGCCCGCAGGCTGAATCCCGCCGACAGCACCGACAACAACACCACCACCGACGTGCTCGCCTCCCGCGCGACAAGCAGCAGGCACAGCACCGCGACCGCCGCCGCCCCGCCGATCATGCCCGTCAGCAGCTGGTCCGCGCGCAGCACAGCGGCGTAGACGGCGTGTCTCGGCGGTTGCGGGTCGTCGCGGACCAGGTCGGCGGTGCTGCGCGGGAGCACCGGCATCGGCACCCGGCCCAGCCGGATCGCGAGCGGGCCGAACAACGGCGAGCACAGCAGCACCGCCGTGGCCGCCACCGCCGCGCCGTCCACACCGTCCATGGTGGACGTGCCCGCCAGCCACGCCGCCGGTATGCCGAGCACCCCCGCGGTGGCGCCCGCGATGAACAGCTCGGCGCGATCCACCACGCCGAGGTAACCGGCCACCGAGGCGACCAGCAACACCGAGCACCCCGCCAGCACGTGCGCGGCTCCGAACCCCGCGGGAGGTGGGCCGCTGCCGAGAACCAGCCCGCCCCCGGCGAAGGCGAACGGCAGCGCGAGCGCGGCGACGACGGCACCCGCGCCCGCGTCGCCGGCGGTGCGCGCCAGCACGGTCCCCGCCGCGAGCAGCAGGCCCGTGAACCCCAGCGCGACCCACGCCGCCGCGGTCCACGGCGGACCCGCCCGCACCACGGCCAGCAGGGCCAGCGACCCGGCGAACACCCCCGCCAGCAGACCCGCGACCCGGGTGTGCGCCGGTCCCCACAGCCGGCCGGCGCGCCCGGCACCCTGGGCGATGGTGTCGGCCAGATCGTCGTATTCCAGCTCGGGCCAGTGCAGTCGCCGCGGCACCAGGTGCAGGATCTCGCCGTCGCGGATCCCGTACCCGCCGAGCGCCCGCCCGAGCTCGAGTGCCGTGCCGTCGGCGCGCCGCAGCAGCCACCCGCCCTCGGTGACCCCGTCGTCGGGCAGGTTCTCGCCCGCACGCCGCAGCAACCCGGGCAGGAGCTCGGCGACGGTCGCTCGCTCGGGCAGGGCGAGGTCGATCCGGCGGGCCGGTGCGTCGACGGTCACCCTGACGAGACCGGTGGTCGTCATCCGTGTGTCCCTTCGGCCCTGCGGGCGGCGGCAGCAAACGGCCGCCGCGCCCACGGTGGCGCTGTCCGTCCTTACGATGAGCGCGCCGGTGCGGCGGCGGAACCGGCACGGCAGCTACCGGACACGACGGGATGGCGCCAGAATGACCAGCGCGATGACGATGACTTCCGGAGACGACGAGCTGGTGCCCCTGGGCGAAGGCCCGGTCGCCACGGTGTACGCGGGTGTCGACGCGCAGGACACCACGGCGTTCGCGCTGAAGGTCTATCCCGGCTCGCTCGACCGGCGCACCCGTGCCGAACTCGAGACGGAACTGCGCCGACTCTCCGGGTTGCGCGCGCGCCCACGTGCTCGTCGCCGACCGCGTCGTGGACCTTCCCGACGGCCGGTGCGCGCTGCGGATGGAGTTGTGCGCCCAGTCGTTGCCGGAGCTCGTGGGGTCCTTCGGTCCGTTGTCCGTCGCGGACGCGCTCGCGCTGGGCCACGGGCTGGCGAGCGCGCTCGCCGCCGCTCACGGGGCCGGGCTCGTGCACGGCGGTGTCACTCCGGGCAACGTGCTGTTCCGGCCCGCCGGCGAGCCGGTGCTCGCCGACTTCGGGCTGGTGCCACGGCGTGCCTTCCCCGGTGACGTGACCGCGGGTGCCGGCTTCCTCGCTCCGGAGACCGTGCGGGACGGCACCCGGGACGAGCGGACGGATCTGTACGGCCTCGGCGCGGTGCTGTATTTCGCGCTGTCGGGTTCGTCGCCGCACCAGGGCAGACCTGGTGAGCAGGTCGACGAGCGGCTGCTGCGCACGCTGAGCGAGGAGGTGCCCGCGCTGGAGCGCCCGGACCTGCCCGGTGGACTCGCCCAGTTGGTCTCGGCGTTGCTGGCCAGGAACCCTGCCGCGCGTCCGCTCGACGCCGCGACGGTCGCCACCCGCCTCGGCGCCCTGATCGGGCCCGCGCAGACCGGGGCGGCGTTCGACGACTTCGCGGCGGCGGTCCCGGGCGCCGCACCACCCGCCCAGCCGTCGGCGGCGCCCGCGCCGCCGTTGCCGCGCGGTGAGCTCCTCGTCCAGTACGGGCCGGGCGAGGCGAGCCGGAAGCGGCCACGTACGGGCGTCGTCGTCGGCGCGCTCGGCGTGCTCGCGGTGCTGGCCGTCGTGGTGGTGGCGCTGCTGCTGACCAGGCCTCCGCAGCTCGATGTGCCCGAGGTGCCACAGGCAGCGGTGGGGTCCCTGGCGCCGCCGCCCACCACGGCGCCGCCGGTGCGCCTCGAATTCGACGACCCCGTGGACCGGGGAGAGTACGTCGAGCTGTCGTGGCGCAGCAGCGAGCCACTCGACTTCGCGATCATCGTCGCCGCCGAAGGCCGGCGCGAGCACGACACGATCTTCGTGCAGCGCAACACCGAGTACCGGCTGAAGATCGACCCCACGCTGGCGTACTGCTTCCGGATCCAGGGCGCCTCGAGCGCGGGGTTCTACGAGAGCCAGGCCAAGCCGCTGCGCGGCGCCACGTGCACGGGCTGAGTCAGCGCGGCGCACGCAGGGGAACGGGGTTCAGCGCGGCGCGGATCCGCGCGCGCAGGCCCCGCCGGGCAAGGCCCTGGCGCACCGACCTGACCGCGGCCCACGCCTGCCTGCCGGTGTCCGGACCGGGGGCAGCGCCGGACCACAGTGTGTGGTCGACGGTCGCGCCGAGCGCGCGCAGGCCCTCCAGCACCCTGCTGTCGGCGCCGGCGGATCCGGCGGCCGCGGCCAGATCCCGCACGGTCATGCCGGTGGACACGGGAACGCCATAGGCACGCAGCCGGTCCCGCGCCTCCTCCCACGCGCCGATCACCGCGCCCGCACCCGGTCTACGCCGGCGCCGCCGGGCGCGTAACGCCGTCACGAGCGGCACCCCAGCCACCCACACGAGCGCCCCGCCGACCGGCACGG
Source organism: Prauserella oleivorans (assembly GCF_042685745.1). Lineage (NCBI taxonomy): Bacteria > Bacillati > Actinomycetota > Actinomycetes > Pseudonocardiales > Pseudonocardiaceae > Prauserella > Prauserella oleivorans. The sequence continues at coordinate 3,026,221 of NZ_JBHUNT010000001.1, forward strand.
CGAGCAGCACCAGGAACGGGAACGACCAGTCACCGCCGGAGCCGCTGCTCGCCGCGACCGGCTCCGGGGCGACCGGCGCGTCGCGCAGCTGATCGGGCGGGGGCAGGGTGGCCCGGACCTCCTCGGTGGCCGCGGCGAGGCCGCGGGCGGGGCCCGAGCCCGCCGCGGTGGCCGTGCCGCTCGGGTCGAGCGGCACCCAGCCCACGCCCTCGACGGCCACCTCCGGCCAGGCCAGGACATGTTCGTTGCGGACGGTGTAGCGCTCGCCCGGCCGCCGGTCGGCAGGTGCGCGGAAGCCGACGACCAGCCGCGCGGGGATGCCCTTGATCCGCGCCAGTGCGACGTACGCCGCCGCGAACTGCTCGCTGGTGCCGCGTTTGCTTTCCAGCAGGAACTCGCTCAGCTGCGGCCACGAATGCCCGGTGGGCAGGTTCTGCCCGGTCGCGACGCGGTACTCGCGGCGGAGGAACTCCGCCAGGGCCACCGCGGTCCGGAACGTCGGCCGGGCGGGAACGGCCCGCTCGGCCAGTTCGGCGACGCCGGGCGGCACGGGTCCGACGCCGCCCACCTCGTCGGCGACGGACCGGTCGATGGCCGCGTTCGCAAGGCGGTCGCCGCCGACCTGCGGTTCCCACCAGCGCAGCGTGTAGGCCACCGCTGCCTCCCGCCGGGGGACGAGCAGTGAGCCCTGGCGTTCCTCGACGAGCGGCCGGACCCCGTCCACCGAGGCGGGCAGGGGCTGGCTCGGCAGCCACGGACCGTCGAGCGTGGCCGCGCTGATCGCGGCCGTTCTGCGCTCGACGTCCACGGTGATCTCCGGGCCGGGCCTCAGCTCGGAGCCGAGCGTGCGATACCGGTCACCCGGGGTCCAGTTGACGCCGTCGAACTCGTTGAGCACCACCACCGGCCACCGGTCCACCCCGGCGTCACCGTCCACTGTGAACACGGGGAGGTCCGGATGGGACAGGCGGTCGGCGATCTGGTCGAGCGGGTTGGTCAGGGTGCTGTCCGCCAGCGGGGCGAACCGGTCGTCCCGCAGCGTGAACCGCGGCTCGCCGCCGGGCAGCAGCACGCCGCCGACGACGGCTCCCACCACGGCGAGTGCCATCGCCGGTGCGCTGAGCAGCGCGGTCGTGAACGGTCGCCGTTCGCCCGGCCCGTTGTCCGCCCTGCTCGTGACCAGGAGCGCCCCGGCGGCTGCCGCGTAGGCCACCGCTGTCGGCACCGTCGCGATGCCCGTGGTCGCACTGTAGAACTGGCTGAGCACCACGACCGCGGCGCTCGGGGCCAATGCAGGCAAGGTTCCCCAGCGGTGCAGGAGTTCCACCCCGAGCACACCGGCCATCAGTGTCAGCAACGGCACGAAGACCGTCAGCGCGGGCTCCGGCTGGACCGGCCAGGTCGAGTGCAGGACCAGCCGCCACGACTCCGTCGCGCCCGTGACGAGCGCGCGCACGGTCTCTGCGGTGGGCACCCCCGCGGCCGTCGTGGCCGGCAAGGCCGTCTCGACGATCGCGACGAGGCCCGCGAGCAACGCGAACAGGGGACGCCACGGGGCCATGGCCTCACGGCGCCCGGCGAGCACCACGACGGCGACAACCGCCGCCGCGGTGGCGAGCAGCGGCGCGAGCATCGGCGCGACACCGAACACGGGTGCGAACAACAGGCCTGCGACCACCGCGGCCAGGACCACGCAGGCCGCGGGCAGGGGCCGGGCCGCTGTCATCCGGCCACCTCGTTCCACCGTCGCACGGCGTGTTCGGCAGTGTCGGCGACGAGGACCCGGGCACCCGCCACCGGAGCGACCCCGCGTCCGGCCGGGCCGAGCGCGAACACGACGATGGCCGAGTAGCGGCGCTTCAGCCAGGCCAGTGACGTCACCTCCGTGCCCGCCGACGTGACGACGACCAGGCAGCCACCGAACCCGCGGGTGGCGGAGAGCGCTCCGGGGACGATCGCGTCGCCGTCCTCGCCGGGGCTGCTCTGCCGCACGACGCAGAGCTCGTCGAGCAGGGTGCGCGCGGCCTGGTTGCCGCCGGCAGTGGGCACGTCGAGCCCGGAGGACGTGACGAGCCGGGTGTGCCTGCCCGCCCGCGCCGACGCGCCGAGCAACGAGGCCGCGAGATCGACGGCTTCCTCGAAGATGTGCGGATCCCACGACCCCGCTCGCGTGTCCAGGAGCACGGTGAACCGCGGCTGCTGCGGGTCGGTCAGGTCCCGCACCATCAGCGTTCCCGTGCGGGCGGTGGCCTTCCAGTGCAGGTGCCGAACCTCGTCACCCGGCATGTACTCGCGCACGTCCCGCAGGTCGGCCGAGCCGCGGAGGGGGTCGTCGGTGGCGGCGCCCTCGTGGTGGTGCCGCGGATGAGCGCCGGCTAATGCCCGCGCCGGGAACTGCCGGGGATGCACCCGCAGCGTGGCGGTGTCGCCGGTGGGCAGCCGGTTGGTGACGAGTCCGAACAGGTCGGTCCGGTGCAGCAGCAGCGGTCCCACGGTCAGCAGGCCGCGTGTGGTGGTGGCGAGCTCGTAGTGGTAAGTCGCCTCGGCTCGCGGGGGCAATGCGCGGATCCGCACTGTCCGTGCCGTATCGCCGGTCCCGTCGGTGGCGAGCAACGCCGGGTGCCTGTCGCCCGCCGGGTTGCGCACCCGCAGCCGCGCCAGCGCCGGCTTGCCGCGTTCGACGCGGTCGGGGTACACCGAGCGCGTCACCACCACCCGCACCCGCCGCGCCGTCACGGCCACAGCGGCGACGACGGCGGTCAGCGGGATCACGCCCAACGCCCGCAACAGCGGGTAACCCGCCCACTGTCCGAACGCGACCAGGAGTACGGACACCACGAGCACCGCGACCCCGCGCCGGGTGGGACGCACGGCGTCTACCCGGCGGCCACGTCGATCGCCGGGACGGGCGTCGCGGCCAGCACCTCGGCGACGATCTCCTGCGGCTGCCGCTGGTTCAGCTCGGCCTCGGCGGTCAGGATCAGCCGATGCGCCAGGACCGGCTCCGCGACGTCCTTGATGTCGTCCGGGGTGACGAAGCCACGCCCCGCCATCGCGGCGAGTGCCTGCGCGGTGCGGACCAGCGCGATGCTGCCGCGCGGGCTGGCCCCGAACCGCACGGCCGCGTGGTCGCGCGTCGCCGCGGTCACTCGCGCGGCGTACTCGACCACGGCGCGGTCGATGTGGGAACGCCGGACGTCCTCGATGGCCGCGCGCAGGGTCTCGATGTCGACCACGGCAGGCAGATCGTCGGCGGTGACCCCGGCGCAGTCGCTCATGATGACCAGCACCTCCGACGCGACGTCCGGGTAGCCCACCGACAGTCGCATCAGGAACCGGTCGAGCTGCGCCTCGGGCAGCCGGTAGGTGCCCTCCATCTCGATCGGGTTCTGCGTGGCGACCACGAGGAACGGCCGGGGCACCTCGTGGGTGACGCCGTCCACGGTCACCCGCCGTTCGGACATCACCTCGAGCAACGCCGACTGCGTCTTCGGGGTACCGCGGTTCACCTCGTCGGCCACCACGATGTTGGCGAACACACTGCCACGGTGGAAGGTGAACTCCTCGTCCTTCTGGTGGTACACCGTGACGCCGGTGATGTCGCCCGGCAGCAGGTCGGGGGTGAACTGGATGCGGCTCCACTCGCCCCCGATGCTGCGGGCGAGGCAGCGCGCGAGCGTCGTCTTGCCCAGCCCCGGCACGTCCTCGATCAGCAGGTGTCCCTCGGCGAGCAGCGCGGCGACGGCCAGCCGCACGAGCTCCGGCTTGCCGCGGATCACCTGCTGCACGTTGTCGGCGATCGACCGCGCGACCTCGCCCGCTCGCGTGCTCATGAGGCAGGCCAGGTGTAGCGGTTGGACTCGTACCGTTCGCCGTTCGGCCCCTCGACGACCACCCAGACCTGCTCTCCCACCTGTCCGAAGTGGAAGGCCTGGAAGTCGTAGTTGCCGTTCTCGTCGGTGGTGTAGGTGCCACCCTCGTTCTCATAGGTCCCGGTGGAGTACGGCGTCACGCGGTATTCGGTCTCCTGGTCGAAGCCGGTCATGGTGATGAGCATCTTGGCACAGTCCGGCGCCTCGCAGGTCTCGTTGAACGACTCGGTGTCGCCCCTGGTGACCGTGACGACCGGGCCCGGGGTCATCACCTGCGTGCTCGCCGCCGGTCCTCGGCCCGCGCGGTTCTCGGCGACGACGGTGACGGTGTGGCCGGTACCGCGTTCGAGTCCGGAAAGGACGGCCGAGCGCGCGGTGCCGGGCACGGTGAGCCCGCCCGCTCCCGTGGCCGGTTGCCACGACACGTGGTACGCGGTCACCGGTGCGCCGTTGGGAGCGGCGGCGCCCCAGGTGACCCGCACGGTGCCGTCCGGTTGCGGAGTCGCCGTGACGCCGCCGGCGATGCCGGGTGGGCTCGCCGGCACCGGCGGGGGCGGCGGTGGCTCGGGAGGAGGTGGAGCCGGGACGCTCGCCGGCGACGGATCGGGCCGCGGGCCGGGCAGCGGCAGGCGTTGCGGTTGTCCCTGGCTCTGCCCGGGCGCCGGCTGTGGGGGCGGCTCGGCCAGCACACGCCGGTCCCGGCCCGCCGGCGGAGACGGCGGCGGCGGCGCGTCCGGTGCCCGCTCGGGCGGCGGCGCCTGCGGCTCACCCTCGCCGCGCGGCCGCTCCTCACCGACGAGGGGAACCTGGCTCACGGCACCGCCCTCGTCGACGACCATGACGTGCCCGCCCTTGTCGCCGTCGACGTAGACGCGGGCGTCATCACCGCGGCTCAGCCTCGGTTCGCCGGTCTCCGGGGGAACGGGCGTGACGCCTCGCGGCCTGCCGTCGCTGCCGTAGGTGCGGACGGTGTTGCCCGCGACGTCGAGCAGAACCACCGAATCGCCGCTCGGTTCCGGGTTCGCGTACTCGCCCTCGGGCACCTGGACCGTCACGGGAGCGGCGGCCGGGCCTGTGCCGCTGACGCCCGCGCCGTCGACCAGGTGGAGGCGGCTCGTGGCGGGATCGAGGATAGGGATGCGCCCGCCGGAGTCCGCGGCGGCGACCTTGGCGACCGCGGGCACGTCGACGCCGAGGTCCACCGGGGTGCCGAGGCCGTCGCCGGCCACCGCGCGCACGGTGTCCTGCGTGGTGTCGACGAAGGCAGGCCGGTCACCGACGACGGTGAGGGCGCCACTGTGGCCCTGTGGTGTCACGGCCGGACACGACACCTGATCCGAGCCACGCGGCAGCATGCACAGCACCCCCGACGCGGACCGGTGCACCCACAGGGTGCCGTCGGGTGTGACGACCGGGTTGCCGAGCCCGCGTCCCGCGCGGATGGTCGCCGGCTGCTCACCGAGCCGGACCACGGTTCCCGCCTCGCGGTAGACGAGGTAAGGCCCGCCGGGCGCTTCGATGCCGACCGGCCGTTCCCCGGTCGGAGGTGTGATGGTGCGTTCCACCCGCAGCGTGGACTTGCCGAACTGCCTGATCCGCGCCTGGCCCACCACGTAGGCGCTGGTGTCCCCCTGGTACACCCGGCTTCCCGGGTCGATCGCCATGGGCGCCCGCGTGTCCACGTTCTTGGCCGCGCCGTTGACGTGGAAGACGACGTCCAGGCCAGGGTTGGCGACCCAGTGGCCGGACTGCGCGAAATCCAGTCCGCGCACGGGCTGGCCGGCACCGGACACCGCGATCACCACGGTCACGCCGCATGCGGCCACGAGCAGTGCCACCGGCAGCCGATGCCACAGCTTGCTCCCCGTCACACGGGGGAGCATAGGACACACCGGTACATCGCGGGTCCAGACCAGAACGACGAAAACCCGGACAGCGCAGCGCAGGCGGTCTACGGGACGGGCGGGAAGGCCAGTTCGAAGATGGCGCCACCGTGCTCGGCGTTGTAGACGCGTAGGAATCCGCCGTGCGCCTGCGCCGTCCAGCGCACGATCGACAGGCCCAGACCGCTGGAGCCGGAGCCGCTGGTGAACCGGTCGAAGGACTCCTCGGCGACCGCCGCGTCGATACCGGGACCGTGGTCGGCCACCGTCACGCGCCCACCCGCGACGGTGATGTGCACGATCGCGGGCGAACCCGGCTGGCGGCCGTACCGGATGGCGTTGTCGAGCAGGTTGCCGACGGCCCGTTGCACGAGTCCGGGATCGGCGTTCACCTTCGTGGGCGCGGTGGTGACGGTGACCTGCGCGCCGTCGGTGGGCGTCTCCTCGACGACGCTCGTCACGAGCTGGTCGAGCCAGATGGGTTGCACGGCCAGCACCTCGACCCCGGCGGCGAGCCGGGCCCGCACGAGCAGGTCGTCGATGATGGAGCCCATCCGCGCCGCCAGCCGCACGGTGCGGGGCAGCAGATCGGGGCGGTCCGTGGGGTTGCGCCACGCTGTCTCGGCCAGTGCCCGCAGCGCGGCGACCGGGGTGCGGAGGTCGTGTGCGGTCTCGGCGAGCAGGACCTCCTGTTGTTCCAGGGCGGCGACGGCGGGCCGGATCGCGCGCCCGGACAGCAGGTGACCGGCCACGGCGAGCGCGCCCACCAGCAGCACGCAGCCACCGATCACCGTCCACAGGACACGCTCGTGCCGGGCCAGTTCGGCCGCCGGGTCGCTCGCGGCGACGATCGCGCCCGCGTACTGGCCGGCCGAACTGAGGAACGGCTGGGCGACCACCCGCACCAGCCCGTCACCGGTGCTGGGCACGTAGCCTTCGACGAACTTCCCGCTGTCGGCCGCCTGCCGGGCGAGCCCGTACAGGACTCCTCGGTCGACCTGGGCGCAGTCGCGCCGGCTGAAATGCGGTTCGAACTCACCCGCGCCCGCGGGCAGCACGGCGAACTCGGGGCAGCTCGTGTCGATCTGGTCCTGGCCGACGAACGCGGTGACCACGGTGCCGTCGCCATTGGACTGCACCAGGCGCAACACGGCGGCCGTCACGCGTTTGAGCTCGGCGTCCAGCCGGAGTTCACCCTGCTCGCGATCCTGGGCCACGAACAGCCACGCCAGCACGAGCAGGCCGGCGGCGTTGAGCGCGGTGAACAGCACGGTGAGCAGCCAGCGCAGCCGCCGCAGCCGGCCGGCGGCCGAGGACCTCACGAGCCGCTCCGCGCGCCGCCGAGCCGGTAGCCCACGCCGCGCACCGTGTGGATCAGCTCGGGTCCCCGCAGTTTCGCCCGCAGCCTGCGCACCACTACGTCGACCACGTTGGACATCGGGTCGGTGCGGGTGTCCCAGCAGTGCTCGATCAGTTCGGCGCGGCTGACGGCCTGATCCGGCCGGGTCATCAGGTACTCCAGCACGGCGAACTCCTTGTCGCTCACGGTGAGCAGGACGCCCGCCCGGCGTACCTGCCTGCGCGCGCTGTCCAGTTCGAGATCGCCGTAGCGCAGCACCGGTGGTCGTCGTTCACCCGATCGACGGCACAGCGCGAACACCCGCGCGGTCAGCTCGGCGACCGCGAACGGCTTCACCAGATAGTCGTCGCCGCCGTGCTCGAACCCGGCGACCCGGTCGGCGACGGTGTCGCGGGCGGTGAGGAACAGCACGGGCACCGCCCAGCCCTGCTGCCGGCGCCCGCGCACGTAGGTCGCCGCGTCGCCGTCGGGGAGCATGCGGTCGAACACCACGCAGTCGTGGCCGCCGTCGGCGAGCACGGTGTCGGCCGTCGCCAGATCGGCGGCCTCGTCGATCCGGAAGCCGTGTGCGCCGAGCTCGGCGGTCACCGCCACGCGCAGGTCCTCGTTGTCCTCGACCACCAGCACCCGTGCTGTCGCTGTCATCGGAACCTCATGTTCGTGCCGCGATCGTTGCTCACATGCTCTTCCGTGTTCTGGGGCCGGTGGAGGTCCACGGCCGCGACGGCGAGGTACACCGGCTCGGCGTGGGCAAGCCCGCGACCGTGCTGGCGACACTGCTGGTGCACCCTAACGCGTGGGTCTCGACCAGCACGCTGATCGACGCGACGTGGCACGAAGCGGCCCCGCCCGGCTCGGCGCGGGCGAACCTGAAGACCTACATCTGGCAGCTGCGGCGCTTGCTGCCGAGCCCGGACGACGGCCTGCCGCGCATCGAGAGCGTCCCGGGCCGCTACCGGCTACGGGTCGCGCCCGGCGAGCTGGACACCGACCACGTCGCGCACCACGCGGCCCGCGCGCGGGCCGCGGCGCAGGCCGGTGACGTCGCCACGGCGATCGACGCCGTCACCGCGGCGCTCCGGCTGTGGCGTGGCCGGCCCTTCGAGGGCCTGCCGGATGCGCTGGACGACGCCACCGACCGGCTCACACAGCTGTACCACCGGCTGCGGGATGACCTCGCCGACGCGCAGCTCGCGCTCGGCCGCACCCGGGATGCCGTGCGCACGCTGCGGGCGATCACGGCGGACGATCCGCTGCGCGAAGGAGCGTGGGCACGGCTGATGCGTGCGTTGCACGCACTCGGCAGGTACGCGGAGGCGGCGTGTGCCTACGAGCGGGCGCGGCGGATCCTGGCCGCCGAACTCGGGGTGCCGCCTGGGCGGGAGCTCACGGCGGCCCGCCGCGAGGTCGATCGCCCCGCGACCGGCCCGGTTCGGGAGCTGCCGCGCCATCCGGCTCGAGTGGTTGGACCGGTCCCGATCCGGCTTGCTGAGGCGGATGGGGCGGCGGCCGGGCGGCACGGTGGCGAGGCGGCCCGGCCGGTGCGGGCCCGCTCCGGTAGTTCGCCGGACGGCCGGTGCCGCTGTCGGCGGGTGAGGCCTGCATGCCCCGCGCCCGGATCTCCGGCCCCGGCTGCGGATGTCGTGAGGGTCCGGCGATGACCGCGCAGCCACACCAGGGCGTCACCGCACCGGCTGGGTACGTCCGGCCCGAACCGGCGCCGCGAGCCACCGGGCGGCCGCTCGCGACCGTTGCTGCGGCCGCCCGCGCCACCGCGACCCGGCCCCGGCCTCCCGCCGCACCTCCGCGGCCCGCCGGCACCGGAACGACCCGGACCCGCCCGCACCCCGCCGCCGTCGCCTCCACCGTCCGGGTCGGACACACAGACGTACCGCCACGCGAACGCCCGGCGCGCCGGGAACCGCTCGAGTTGCCGCTGCTTCGCATCGTGTGCTGGCAGGTGGCGGTCGTGCTCGTGCTGCTGGCGATCGGCAGGCCGTGGCCCATCCTGACGGCCCTGCTGCTGGCCGCGGTGGCACTGCTGGCCTGGACCGCGGTGCGCGTCCGGGGCCGCTGGCTCTCCGCCGAGGCGACCTTGCGGGCGCGACTGCTGCTCCGGCGCCGTCGGTGTGACCTGCCCGGCGCGCACGCCGCGGACGTCTTGCTCCGGACGTTCGCGCCGGGCGCCCGGATCCACACGGTTGCGCTCGCCGGGAGTCCCGCCGCGGTCGTGAGCCGCAACGAGGAACTGCTCGCCGTTCTGCGCCCGGCCGGCGCAGATCCCGCTGCACTCGCCGAGCTCGCGTTGTCCGGTGCGCTCCTCCCGGACGCCGCCGATCCGCAGGCACTGGCACCGCCTGCCGTCCGGCTGCAGCTTGTGCTGCACCACGGTCCACAGCAGACCGAGCACGCCCGCGCATGGCTGGCCGTGCGGGCGGTGCGCGAACCCGGCTGCGCGGGCGACGCCGACCTGCTCGTCCCGCTGACCAACGCCGTGCGCAGGGTGCAGAGCACGTTGCGCAGGGCCGGCCTGGCCGTGGTCGCCCTGACCGGGCCCGAGCTGCACGCCACGCTCGTGGCTCTCACCCACACCGGGCCGGGGCGGGGCGCGATCCGGGAGGACCGGCGCTACTGGCGGGCGGGTCCGATCGCGCAGGCCGGCCTCCGGCTGACCGGGTTGGCCGCCCGATCGCCCCGGGCCAGGGTGCACACGCTGCACCGGCTGCTCGCCGCCGCTGCGGGTACCGCCCGCACCGTCGCCGTCACGGTGCCGGAGTACGCCGGTGTGCTGCGCGTCGCCGCGCGGCTGGACGCGACGGCCGACGCGGCCGCCGACCAGCTCCGGAGGACCCTGCCGTCCGGTCTCCGGCTCGAGCGGATGGACGACCAGCATGCAGCGGCCGTCGCCGCGTCGTTGCCGATCGGAGGGAACCCGTGATCACCCAGTCCTCACCCGAGTTGTGCGAGGCGCCGCCGCGGCTCGCGGTCCTGCACGGGCACGCGCCACGCCCGCCGGTGTCCCGGCTCGCGCGGGTGGCCGCGAAACTGGCCGCCGCCCAGCGGGAGGTTCTCCTCGTCAGTCCGATGTCCGGTGCGCCCGGCGACCCGGTCGCGATGTTCCGGGCGATCGACGAGGCCAACCTCAGGCGCGGTGTCCGCTACCGAATGCTGTTCCCCGACGTGGCGCGCACCTCGGCCGGGATCGCCCGGCGTCTCGGCATGCTCGCCCGGGCGGGCGCGGAGATCCGCACGATGCCCAGCGTGCCCGTCGAGGCACTGGTCGTCGACGGTGCGGTCGCGATCGTGCCCGGCGAAGGGCAGGGCAGCACGGCAGGCATCGCCGTGCTCCGGTTGCCCAGCGTCGTCGGGACGATCACCGAGCTCGTCGACCGGCTGTGGCCCGCCGCGGTGCCGCTCGTCGCGGCCGATCCGCCGGCGACGGCCGAGCCGGCGGGACGCGACCGGGAGCTGCTCGCGCTGCTCTCCGCCGGGTGCACCGACGAGTCGGCGGCCGCCGCCCTCGGCGTCTCGGTGCGCACCGTGCGCCGCATGGTGTCGAGCCTGATGAACCGGCTCGGCGCGCGCAGCCGCTTCCAGGCCGGGGTCAAGGCCGCCGACCGCGGCTGGCTCCCGGATGCGGCCCGATGACGGGGCGTGCGGTGGCCACCGGTCGCACCGTTCTGGTCGATCCGGACCGGCGAGGCGCGTATCCCGCGATCTGCGAGGCCGTCCTGGAGGCCCCCGACGGCGCGTGCGTGGCCATCGCGGCGGGTACGTACGCCGAGACGCTCGAGCTCCACGAACGGCGCCTCACCCTGCGCGCCGCCGACGGCGCGGAGGTCGTGCTCGACGGCGCCGGTGCCGACGTGCCGGTGCTGCTGGCACGCGGCGGTGTCCTCGCGGTGCACGGGCTGACCGTGCGCGCGGGCGACGCGGCGGCCGTCCAGGCCGAGAACGCCGAGCTGACCCTCACCGGCTGCACCGTGCACGCGGGCCGGGGACCGGGCGTGGCGCTGCGGGGCCCCGGTCCGGTGACCATCCGGGACGTCACCGTCACCGGAGGGGAACACGGACTCGTGCTGGAAGGCACGTCCGGAGTCGTGGAGGAGGTCGCCGTCGACGACGTCGCCGGGGACGGGCTGATCGTCGGCCTCGGAGCCGACCCCGCCATCCGGGCGTGCGCGGTCGGCGGCTGCGGCCACCGCGGGCTCTACGTCGACCAGCACGCACGGCCGATTGTGCAAGGCTGCCGGATCACCCGCACCGGGAACGCCGGCATCGTGGTGGCCCACCGGGGCGAGCCCGTGCTGCGGCAGGTGTCCGTGCGGGACGCGCTGGGCGTCGGAATCGAGGTGGGGCCACACTGCGGCGGCTCGATCGAGGGCTGCGAGTTCCACAACACCGCCGAGCCGGCGTCCGCCTCGCCGAGACGGCGACCGCCACCGTGGTGACCGCGCCTGCCGATGTCCTCGGCGCCTCCGGCCCGCTCGACGTCCTGCTCGCCGAGCTGGACGGCATGGTCGGGTTGCGCGGCGTCAAGGCCGAGGTGCGCTCGCTGGCCGACGAGCTCCAGGTGAACGCGTGGCGGTCGCGGGCGGGGCTGGCCACCGGCGCGGTGAGCCACCACCTCGTCTTCGCCGGTGCTCCCGGCACCGGCAAGACCACGGTCGCGCGCATGTACGGCACGCTTCTGCGGGAGCTCGGGGTGCTGCCCGGCGGCGAGTTCCGCGAGGTGTCGCGGCGGGACCTCGTCGGCCAGTACATCGGCCACACGGCCGAGAAGACCGCGGGCGTGTTCGAGCAGGCGCTGGGCGGCGCCCTGTTCATCGACGAGGCGTACACCCTCTCCCGGCAGGCGGGCAGCGGCGGCGATTTCGGCCAGGAAACCATCGACACGCTGGTGAAGCTGATGGAGGACCAGCGTGATCGGATCGCCGTCATCGTCGCCGGCTACACGGAGGAGATGCGCCAGTTCCTCTGCGCCAATCCCGGGCTGTCGTCCCGGTTCGCCAAGGTCGTCTCGTTCGAGGATTACACCCCGGACGACCTGGTCGGCATCGTCGGCCGCATGGTCGCGGCGGGCGACTACGAGCTCGACCCGGCGTCCGCGCCTGCCCTCGCCGACCACTTCCGGCGGGTCGCGCGGGCGCCCGGCTTCGGCAACGCGCGCGACGCGAGACGGCTGTTCGAGGCGATGCGCAAGGCACAGTCCGGGCGGCTGCGCAGGCTGGGCCGGATCCCGGACGCCGCGGAGCTGCGCAGGCTGCGGTCCGAGGACGTGCTGGCGGCCATCGCCTGCTCAGCGCGTGGGGTCGCCGAGTAGGTAGCCGGCGCCACGCACGGTGTGCAGCACGGGCGGCGGGCCCAGCTTGCGGCGGAGCTGGGTGATCAGCACGTCCAGCACGTTCGACGCCGGCGGCACCAGCTCGTCCCACGCCGCGGCGATCAGCTCGGCACGGCTCACCGTGCCACCCGCGGCGGCGAGGAGACGTTCGAGCACGACGAACTCCTTGCGCGTCAACCGCAGCGGTGTGCCCCCGCGCCGCGCCTCGTGGGCGCCGGTGTCCAGCTCGAGGTCCCGCCACCGCAGAACCCGGGGCGCGGGCAGGTCACCGCGCCGGCACAGGCTGCGCACGCGGACCACGAGTTCGGCCACGGCGAACGGTTTCACCAGGTAGTCGTCGCCCCACGCGAGCCCGGCGATGCGGTCGCCGACGGCGTCGCGCGCGGTCAGGAACAGCACCGGCACGCTCCACCCGGACCGCCTGCGGTGTTCGACGTAGTCCAGCGCGTCGCCCGCGGGCAGCATGCGATCGAACACGACGCAGTCGTAGGCGTTGACCGCGAGCGCCTCGTCCGCCTCGGGAAGGTTCGGCGCGGTGTCCACGGCCAGCCCCGAACCGCGCAGCGCGGACTCCACCGCGACCCGCAGGTTCTCGTCGTCCTCGGCTACCAGCACCCGCACCGGGGCGAGAGTAGCGCGTGGTCGCCGAACGGGCGCGGCATGTCATCAAATCCTCATTCACGCCTCGCGAGAGTGGTTCCGCGCGGTCAGGGGACCGCGGATGACCGGAGAGGAAACGCCTGACATGACCGAGACGACTGACCTGTCCCACGGGGCCACGCGCAGGACGCGACCGCTCGCGCTCAAGATCGCGGTGGGCATCCTGCTCCTGCAGGCGCTCGCCAACGCCGCGGGCGGCGTGCTGCTCCTGATGGTGGCGGCCGAGGACATCGAGCACGGACGGGACGTGCCCGCACTGCAGTACGTGCTGGGGTATGCGTCCATCGCCATTGGCGTGGTCCTGCTCGCGTGCGGGGTGCTGCTGGTGCGCGGTGTGCTCGCGGCACGCCCCGTCGTGGTGTGCCTGGAGGTGCTGGCGATGGTCGGTGGCCTCGTCAACGTCGTCCTGGGCGCGCCGCAAGCCGTGGTGGGTCTCGTCCTGGCGGGGCTGGTGCTGATGCATCTCTACCGCGCCGAGGTCACCGAGTGGTTCCGGGAGCGCACGGAGCAGCGCACCGGCGCCTACTCCGGGTGACGCCGGGATCGCACCGTCACGGCTGCTGCAGCAGCAGCGCCAGGCAGAGCAGGAACACCGGGAGCGCGGCCAGCGCGACCTGAGGGAACGACCGGGGTCGACGCCAGCTGACCAAGTAGGTCAGCGGCGTTCCGGTCACGACGATGGCGATGAGCTTCGGGCCGACGTCGTAGTACAGGGTGTCCGGGTCGGGCAGGCCGCCGATCGCCAGGAGGACGAGCATGAGCACGGCCTCCCAGGTGAGGATCGCGGCCAGGGAGAGCAGCCATCCCCGGCCGCGTGCCCGCTGCGGCCGCTGTTCGTCGTGCTGAACGGTCATGTCCTCAGCATGGGACGCGGCGCGCCGGCCGCGGGTGCCGTGGCCGCAACCGGACAGGTTCAATGGAGACATGACGACCTCGCGACGGCGCCGGGGCGATCGCAGCGTGGACGGCCAGATCGAGACCGTGACCTGGAATCCGACCACCGGCTGCGACATCGTCAGTGCCGGGTGCGACCACTGTTACGCGCTGGCGTTCGCGCGCCGGCTCAAGGCCATGGGCAATCCCGGCTACCAGCGGGACGGGGACTCCCGCACCAGCGGTCCCGGTTTCGGGCTGACACTGCATCCGGACCGGCTGGACCACCCGTTCCGCTGGCGCAGACCACAACTGGTGTTCGTCGACTCGATGAGCGATCTGTTCCACCCCAAGGTGACCGACGACTTCGTGGCCGAGGTGATCGAGGTGATGCGCCGGACACCCCGGCACACGTACTTCGCGCTGACGAAACGTCCGGGGCGGATGGCGTCCGTGCTCGGGCGGCTGCGCCCGGATCCGCTCCCCAACGTGTGGTGGGGCACCACCATCGAGACCAACGACTACGTGTGGCGCGCGGACCGGTTGCGCGCCACGCCTGCCGCCGTGCGTTTCCTGTCCCTGCAACCACTTCTCGGCCCGCTGCCGGACCTGGATCCGTCCGGATTGGACTGGGTGTACGTCGGCGGTGAATCGGGGCCCGGGCACCGGCCGATGGAGGCGTCGTGGGTGCGCCAGATCCGGGACCGCTGCGTGGCCGCCGGGATTCCGTTCCTGTTCAAGCAGTGGGGCGGGCGTACCCGCAACGCGGGCGGCCGGGTGCTGGACGGCCGCACGTGGGACGAGATGCCGCGGTCCGGCGGGTGGTGACCGCGGCCGGCCCGGACGGGCGCCGGTCGGCTCCGGGGCAGTGTGTGCGGTGGTGACTCGTCCGGCGCCGGCGTTCGGCCGGTAACGGCACGCCGTGCCGTTACCGGCCGGGTGGATCGCCGAGCGCGGTGGTGAGCCGCCGGAGCACCTCCTCGGTGGCCATCGAGGTGCGCAGGACGGCGACCACGGGCTCCTCGGACGGCGCGGCCCCGGCGTCGCCTGCCTGCCGTCCGGCCCCGGTTGTCCCGTCGGAGCGCGCGGCCGTCCGGCCTCGCTCGCTCGCGCCGGTTCCCGCGCCTTCGTGGTGCTGGCCGGTCCCGGCGGTCTCGCCGGGGGAGTGGGTCCGGGGCACCATGGCGAAGGCCTGGTCGGCGAGCGCGTGGGCGTCGACGGCGCCGTCGCTGCGCAACCACTGGCGCAGCACGTGGTTGTGCGCCGCGGCCACGGCCGCGCCGGTGATCGGAGCCCGGACGTCGGCGAGGGGGTCGCCCGCGGCATGGAAGCGTTCGCGCAGGAACCGGGTGAAGACACGCTGGTAGCGGTCGACGCTGGCGACCTCCTTGTCGCGCAACGACGTCACCGTGCGGGTCAGCGCGTAGCGCTTGAGGGAGATGTCGGGGTCGCCGAGGTAGAAGTCCAGCACGAGCCGCACGGCCGCGCACACCGTGTCGACCGGGTCGCGTCGCGGGTCCGAGTCGGCCAGGGTGCGTTCGAGCTTGACCAGCAACTCGTCGTGGTTGGGGAAGATGGCGTCCTCCTTCGACCGGAAGTACCGGAAGAAGGTGCGCCTGCCCACGCCCGCGGCCACCGCGATGTCGTCGACCGTCGTCGCGTCGTAGCCGCGTTCCAGGAACAGATCGATCGCGGCCTTGGTGAGCGCACGGCGCAGCCTGCGGCGTCCCGCGACCGTACGGCCTGCGCGGGGACGCGGCGCGGAGGAAGTCTCGGCGGGCATGAGCTGAAACGTAGCAGATTTCGGGCTTGCTAACGGCACTCAGTGCCGTTAGCGTGGTGTGGAACGGGAGCGACGATGCGCCGCAGGAGGACGCCATGACTCTGGAGCTGGACCCGCAACGGACGACTCGCGTCGACTACCGCAGTACGTTCGGCTGGCCGGTGGAACGGCACCGGGACGGCCTGCGCCTGGTGACCGGGTCCGGTGTCGGCGCCGTGGTGGTGCCGAGGGCGATGTCGGACTCCGTGCTCGCGCGGCTGCGCAGGCAGGGGTGTTCGGGCCCTGCGCTCGGCCTGCCGACGCGGCGCGAACGGATCACCGTCCTCCTGGTCGAGACCGACGACTTCACCGTCGCCCAGGCGCCGCTGCCCGAGGGCGTCCGGGTACTTCCCGCCGGCTCGGTCATCCCGTTGCCGGACGAGCGGCAGCTCCACGGCCCCGCCCAGTGGCTCGTCGAACCGGACCCGTTCCAGCGCTGGCTGCCCAGCGTCGGCGCCGTGCTGGCGACCATCGCCGCGGCCGGTCAGGTGCATCGCGAACTGCTGGCCTGGTGACTGCTGGCTTGGGGACGTCCTGGGCGTGCCGTCTCGTGGGACGGCACGCCCGGGGCCTCGTTGTGTCACGCGTGCGGAGTCAGCTCGTCCAGGCCGCTTCCAGCGCTTCCGCGACATCATCGTCACCCCGGTCGCGGTAGGCGCGGAGGATCTGCCGTCTCTTGGCATCCGAGGGCAGACCGACTGCGTTGGCGAGATGCTGTTCCGCACTGTCTGACGCCGCACCGGTCACGCCGATCATGGCAAGCGCCCGGACAAGCGGACCTTCCTCACTGGGCAGGGTGGGCGCCGGCTCCAGCGTGAAGGAGCGATCGTCGGCGAACAACAGGAACACCGACGTTCCTACGGTGATCTCGTCGCGCTCCAGGAATCGCTTGATGCTCGCGACCTGCGGTTGAACACCGGACCACCGTACGGACTGCAGGCCCAGAGCTGAGTGGAACTCGACCGTGTCGCCCGGCTGGAGGCCGATCGCTGTGGCGAGTCCGACGGGAGCGCCGAGGCCCGAACCGCGAAGGTGGTCGGAGGTGACGACGATGCGGTATGCCCAGCTGCCGTCGCGACGGAACAGGTGCCGTGTCTGTTCGGGGCCCTTCCGGCGCGTCGGACCGGCCGTGCTCCTGGTGACCACGCCGTTTCGGGTTTCGAAGGGCGGAGCGGCCGCGTAGGTCCTGATACTCGTTTCCGAGATTCGGTTGAACCGGGAGGTCAATTCCCCGATCAGCTCGTGCAAGGGCACGCTACCGGCGCGTGCGTCGATCACTCGGCCGATCTGGTCCCGGATCGTCGTGTACTCGTCGAAATCCCACTCGCTCAGTGCCCACGTACCACGGTCGACACGCTTGAACCGATCGTCATGAGCCAGCCGGTCCGACCACCCGCGGGCCGAATTGAGCTGCAATCGTTCCGCCATGGTGTCGGCGGTCAGCGGCTCACCGCAAACTGACAGGAGCGCTGCCACGCGGTCGGTGATGGAGCGCGGGCGCGTCAACACGTGACCGTCCATGAGCTCGTATTCACACCATTCTAGCCACGACCGCAGCTCGGCCTCGGTCATGCCGAACTCGCGCAGCACCCGGTCCAGGTCGGACAGGCTGGCGACGCCGTGCTGATCAGTGAGGTCCTCGAGGAGCAGACGAGTGCGTTCCCGTGTCTCGCGGACGTTCGGAGCCAGAGCCCACCCGTCGACCACCTCGAAGTAGTCGTCCAGCTTGTCGAGCACGAACCACAACGGCCTGCCGATGATGCCGACACGCTCATCCAGGATGGGATGTTCGAGCACAAGGCGCTGCATAGCCGCAACGGGTTGGATCTTCGCGCGCAGGCTCTCGAGCAACTTCCCGACCTCGACACTGGCCGCGAGCCACTCATGTAGCTTCGTGCGTACTCCCGCCTCGATCTGACGTGCGCGCTCGCGTGTGATCCCATGGTCGTCACCCAGTTGCTGCAAGGTGACCGGCTCGTCGGCGAACAACCGTTTGGATGCAATGGCCAACTCGCGGCCGTTGAACTGGTCGAACCAGCTTTCCACCTCATGCCGAGCGTCCTCGTACTGCCCGACAGGTTCCGGAAGCCGTTCCGCGCGCGACGAGGTTTCGGTGGCGGACACGTCCGGCGGCGGTTCGACGGCGGCCTCGGCCAGCGTCTTGAGCAGATCGATCACCGTCCTGCGTCCGACGCCCCGGGTGCTCAACAGACTGCCCCACGACAGGTGGACGAGGTCGTGAGCCGTCTCCGCGCCGACCGTACGCAGCAGGTTCCGCGCGCGAGTGCCAAACGGAAGGTGACCGAGCCGGCCGTCACCAGGCAAGCGAGGGAACGCGGAGGCCAACGGTTCGGCTTCGGGCCACAATCGGAGCAACGCGGAGGCGACGCCATAGAAGTACTTCTCCGTGCCCGCCCCGGCGGACCATGCCGACCTGGGTGACTCCGTCAACCACCAACCAGGGGCAGCCGCGACGTTGTCCAGTTCGAACGCCGCCCCGGGACGGCACCGCGCGAGCCATGGAAAGAACTCGGTCCAGGTGCCCCCGTCGGCATCGGCGACCTCCACTACGGGAACGGTGATCTCCGCGTTCTCGATGGTGGGCACGGTGTCCGGCGACCGCACCGGCGGCTCCGGCGTAGGCCCTTCCGGAACCGGCTCGACGGAGCTATCTGGCTCCGCGCTCGCCGCCGGATCGGTCAGGATCGGCCGGATCTTCAGCGTCTCGAGGACCGTCCACAAGGATGCGAGGGCACGTTCCTTGTCCAGGTAGTAGGCGGACTCCCGCACGCGCCAGAACTTCCAGCCACACCGCTTGAGCTCCTGTTCGCGGTACACGTCTTGGGCAAGTTGTTCCGCCGATTCGTGCCAGTGGTCGCCGTCGCATTCGACGGCGAGTTTCGCGCCGTCTCCCGTCACGACGAGGTCGATCCGTCGTCCGTTGCTCTCCACCTGGGGCGTGACGTGATAGCCCCGGCTCACGAGGTCGAGATACACACGCTGCTCGAACAGCGAGTCGAACTGCGGATGACGAACATCGGGCCGCACGTCCGCAAGGACCGGGTCGAGCGGCAACCTGTCCATGGTCATGTGCTCGAGCAAGGAAAGGCGCAGATCGCCCGGATTGAGCCGGTCTCGCGTCACCGAGTGGAACAGGTGGAGTTGGTCCTGCGCACGTGACACCGCAACGTTGAAGCTGCGCTGGAACGACGCGCGGGTGAGGGCGCTGAAATTCTGTTCAGGAGCGACCACCATGGACAACCAGACGACGTGGCGCTCGTCGCCCTGGAAGTCCGCGGCTGTACCGATCCGGAGTCGGCGTTCCTCCCATTGGTCCGGGCCGAAGCCGCGTTTGTGCAGCGCGTCCTTGATCTGGTCGATCTGTCGGTGTCCCTGCAGGACGACCACGCCGAAGGTCTTGTTCTCGTAGGCAGTGTCGTCGAGACAGCCGACAATCGAGTCGGCGATGGCGTCGGCCTCCACCGGGTTCACCAAGGTGCTGTTCTTCCCCTCGACGAAGCTGCCCTCGATGTAATGCGCGCGCAAGGGAGGTAGCCGATCCGCGCCGAACTGCCGTACGGGGACGAGCGGCTGATCCTGGTAGAACTCAGTGGAGCACCACTGGATGATCTCCGGCATACAGCGGAAGTGTTCGCGCAGCCTGACCAGGGGCCCGAACCTGCTACGCAGGAGCGAGAACATGCTCGATTTCGGCGTGAACTCGGTACGCAGGTAGCCGGGCACATCGTGCAGCTCGGCGTCCAGGGACTCGAAAACCGGCTGCAGGGCGCCCGCCAGGGTGTCGGGAGGTGTGCACTGTTTGTCGTCACCGACCACGATGACGCGAGGCGCAAGCCAGAGCAGGAAGCTGCTCGTGAGGTCTGCCTGGCTGGCTTCGTCGACAATGATCACGTCGAATGCATTCTGCCGCGCCGGCACAGTGTCGAGAACCTGCTGAATCGGCATTACCCAGGCCGGTACTGCGTCCTGTGCGACGCTCATCGCCTCGCGCGCGGCCTCGCGGAAACGTTCCGTGAACTTGCCCGTGCCCTTGCCGATGTTGGCGGTGTTGCTTGCGTACGAGCGCAAGGCTCCGACCTGGGTGGAGGTCATGCGACGCAGGCAACTGTTCCACGCCCGTTCGGCAGCGAGTTCGGCCGTGACCGACTCCAGGTCCTGCGTGGTGGACTCCAGCTCCGTCTCGAGCTCCTGCTCTCGTCCCAGCCGCGTCTGCTCCTCGACCCACGCCGTTGCGCAGGCATGTGCCCAGGCTTGTGGCCATGTGGAGACGCGGTCGGTCCACTCCGGTTTGGAAGCTGTGGTCGACAGATCTTCAGCGAGTGTGGGGCAGGCCGAGGTCAGCCGTGACAGTAGGGCGTCACATCGCAGCTGGGCTTGCCGTTGGGCCCACGCTCGCTCCAGCCGGCGGAGGCTGTCCTGGTAGCGATCGGCGTCCTGCCCGCCGATGGCCGCGAGAAGATCATCGTGTTCCGGCGCTCGCCGAGCCGCAGGTACGAGGGCGCTGATCTGTTCTGCGGTGGAAGCGAGCTCGTGGGCTGCCAGTTTCGCGCTGTATGCCTGCTCCGCTTTGATGGCATGGTCGGCGAAGTCGAGGATGTCGTCCAGCGTGCCGAGGCGTGGCCGCATCGCCGGGGGCAATGCGGTGAGCAGCTGGATCAGTTCCGTGCGTACCGAGCGAACCTGTTCGATCTTCTGGTACAGGTCACGTAGCCTGACCAGTTGATCGACGACCGCACTCCGTGGCGCGACGGTATGTACCGCGTATCCCAGAGGTGCAAACGCGACTCGGACCGTTTCGCCGATCTCGATGACGCGCAGGTGGTTCGCTACCTGGAACGCCGTGTCGGCCGTGGTCACGGCCGACCCGGCGACCCGTACGGACGGCAGAAATTCCTCGACGGCTTTCTGTTCCGGCTTCTTGCCCAGTTTGCGGAGCTTTCCGCCGGACTGCAGGTAGGTCCCGAAACTGTGGAATGCGCGGCCGGCCGCCGGCGGGATCGCCTGCGTGGCGACGTCTGCGAATCCGACCGCTTGATCGCAGCGCAGTGCCTCGTCGATCAGCGTCAACGAGTTCGCCGCGGATTGCCACAGGTACTCGTGTTGTTGCCCGAACAGTGCCGCAGTCGTCGCGTCAACCCACGTGGGGTCCGCCGGCGACGAGCGCAGTTGGTTGACTGTCTCGGCCGCGCGTTCGCAGGTCTCCCTCAACTGATGGAAACGTTCGTCCGTCAGCGTGCCCAGGGAGGAGACGAGGGCGCCCTGCTCGCCTTGAGTTACGTCGTTTCCTTGCTGCACACGGTTGACGAGTCCGGCGATCAGGTACTCGTCCGGCAGGTCTTCGCTCCGCGGCAGATCCTGCGTGCGCCGCGAGCGTCGTTCGTCGGTTTCCTCGCGAAGAAGGCGCACCAGTTCGGAGAACTCGTCCGTCGACAGCGGGCAGTCGCCGTCCGCGCGCCCCCGGATCCAGCCGAGATCGGAGTTCTTGTTCAGCTTCCGGACGATCGTGCTCAGAGTGCCGGAATAGCCGGCGGCGATCTCCGGGTGTTCGTACCGCTCCGATTCTCGTAGCGCCCGGATGTCCTCCAGAAGCTTGGCGCGTTGTTGCTTTTCTCGCTCCCGGCGAGCCGACAGCTCACGAATGCGCCGATCGGACGCGCGCGCGTCGAAGGTCGAATGCCGTTCGGAGAGCGTGGTGACGCTCTTGGTGAGAGCCGATCGGCCCTTGCGTTCGATGGCGGTCATCGAGACGCACAGGTCTTGCATCTGTGGGGGCAGTTTGTCTCGCAGTACCCGGAGCGCCTGCGCCTTTTCGCTGGTCACGAGAATACGCTGGCCGCGCGCAAGCAGGGCGCTCATCAGGTTCGCGATCGTGTGGGTCTTTCCGGTGCCGGGCGGACCCTCCACCACGACGCCGCTGTCCTCGCCGAGTCGCCGGATGACATCCCGCTGCTGGTCATTGGCGGGCAAGGGGAACAGCGGGTCGTCGGCGAGCGCTGTGGCCGCAGTCGCGCCGGTCCGTTCCAGCCAGGCGAGCTTGTCTGTCGCCTCGATCGGTTCCACGAGCTGAGCCAAACCGAGCGGCACCGGGGTGTCGGGCTCCTCCAACGCCCCGGCGATGGTCTCGTAGTAGCGACGCAGAGCGTAGGATCCCCGGGAACGCAGAACGATGGCGGGTGCGAAGTCCAGCCGGAACGACTTTCCGACCCGGCTCGCCTCCCATTCGTCGGTGACAGAGCACACGGTGTCGAGGGCGCGTTCGGCCCACTGTTTGAAGAAGCCGGTCACCTCAGGATTGACCGGCGACCCGCCCAGGCTCTGGAGTTTCTCGCGGAGTGGCGGCCCGGCGTTCCGGTCGAAGAAATCGAAGTCACCGATGATCTCGTCGTCCTCGAGCCTCGGCTCGGTGTCGTCGGCGATCACGCAGTGGATGTCGCCGGTCTCGCGGTCGTAGTCGATCCGGATCGGCTGAGTGAGCAGGTGGATCTTGATTGGCCGTCCGTATTCGGTAGCGGCCTGGAACAGACCCGACGCAAGAACGATTTCGAGCGATTCCGGCTGTTGACTGACGTGGCGTTCCATGTCCGCCAGCGTCGCGTGGATCTTCTTGAGGGCCAGCCGGTGCGCCTGCGCTGTAGCCCAGGCTCGCCAGTCGGAAAGCCAGCGGTCGAACGCCTGCTTGACCGCCGGTACGTCCTCAAGGTCGACGATGTCGTGTTCGGTGGGATGCGGGCCTCTCGGCCGCAGTACCGGTTCGTCGCCGTCGGTGTCGACCCAGAATCGCAGCAGGTCAGGCGCTACGGGCTCCGGATCGACTTGGACCTTGGGAACCACGAAGGCCCGACCGCCGGAGATGACATCCTCGTCGATCGGCACGTGCTTCGTGGCCTCGGACAGCCACAGCACTGCCGCGTGGTCGGCGATGTGACGGACCGGGGTGCTCCGCTTGATGGCGAGCTTGCGGAGGAAGCCCATCAGGCGGACGACACGGTCCTTCAGCGCGGGATCATTCTCGGGATTGGCCACCAACGGCTCCTTGCGCGACAAGACGGCGCCCGGACACGACCCGGGCGGTGGTTTTGTCGAGAGATCACAAGAATGCGTTAGCGCTCGGCTATGAGGGTCGCCGGATCGTTACCTGTGGTTCAGCCCGGAAGGTCGGACAACACGTCGCGGATCCTCGGTACCAGCGGGTGACGCCCGCCGTAGTGCCGGATGAGGTCGTCGAGCAGATTCCGTAGCGTCCGGTCCGCATGGTGCCGGCGGCCTGCGCTGAGCTGCCATAGTCCGATCTGGTGTCGGAGCTCGATCGGCCGTGGATCCCGCGGACCGTACACACGTTGCTCGTCGGCAACGAGCTTCTGCGCGATGTCCAGGGCAACGGCCGTGTTGCCCAGCTTGGCTTCGCACTCGGCCTGCTGCGACCGGCACCGGAACACCAGTTCGGTGTCCGGACCATTCGTGGTGGCGAGGTCGTCGGCCAGCGCGGCGTAAGCGGGTGCGGCGGCCCGGTAGTCGCCACCTTCGAACAGGATGTTGGCCAGTTCCAAGCGCACAGCCAGGACGTCCGGGTCCTTCTCGCCGAGGCGCTCGGCAGCCGCTTCGGCGACGGTAGCCAGCGCTTGTGCGGCTTCCTTGTAGCGCGCCTGCCGTGCCAGCTCATCGGCTTCTGCGCGGGTTTCTTCGAGTTCATCCCGGCTGATGTGGGTGCGGGGCGGCCGCGTCGGTTCCGGGGGCTGTGTCGTGGGGTGGGGGACCGTGGAGGGGGCGGGTTGGGTGGGTTCCGGTATCGACACAAAGGTCCTGCTGAGGACGGTTGCGTACATGCGCACCGGACTGGGCACCGTCGGCGGCTTCAGCACGCCTGGCAGAGGGCCGAGATCGGTGGCGTAAGGCAGGAGCCTCGTATAGGCCTCGTGCGCTGACGACGGGCGGTTTTCCGGTTTCTTCTCCAGAAGTGCTCGGAGCACCACATCCAGGCCTGAGGGAATCTCGGGGCGCTTCTCCCGCGCCGAGGCGGGCACCTCGTCGACCTGCTTGTTCATCACGGTGTACGAGGTCGCGCCGGTGAACACGGGGCGCCCGGTGAGCATCTCGTAGAGCGTGCAGCCGAGGGCATACAGGTCGGTCTGCGGTCCGCTCATCGCCGCCAGCACCTGCTCCGGGGCCATGTAGGCGGGGGTGCCGATGCTTTGACCGGTGCGGGTGATCCGGGAACGGTCGCCGAGGTCCAGGGCGACGGCGAGGCCGAAGTCGAGCACCTTCACGGTGCCGTCCGGCTCGAGGATCAGGTTGGCCGGTTTGAGGTCGCGGTGCACCAGGGACGCGTCGTGCGCGACTGCCAGCACGGCACACGCCTGTGCCGCGATCGCCGCCGCCCATCCCACCGGCAGCTGTTCCTGCTGCGCGATCAGGTCACTCAGGCTGATGCCGTGGACGCGTTGCATCACCAAGAAGGGTCTGCCATCCTCGGTGCCCACATCGAAGACAGCGGGCACACCCGGATGCTGAAGACGTGCGGTGATCCGTGACTCACGGACGAACCGGCGGACGAGTTCGTCGTCCGGAATGCCGTCCTGGAATCGGACAAACTTGACGACGACCTCGCGGTCGAGCTTGGCATCGTGGCCGACCCAAACTTCGCCCATGCCCCCGCGGGCCAGCGGCATCGGCTCCAACTCGTACCTGCCGTTGATCACCTTGCGCCGCGTCACGTGCCCTCCCGCTGAGTCTCCGACACAGGTATCACACAGGGTGTCGGCTCAGGAGACGGTAGGCTGCCACCATCGCGAGTACGGCTCGATCACGTCACCGAGCGGCTGCGGGTGCAGCGCGTCGAGGCGGCGGCGCAGCAGCTCGGCGTCGCGAGGGGTGAGGCCGACGAGCGGGCGGCGGAGCTTGATGCTCCAGGCATCCCCGACCCCGGCGAAGGCGTCCAGTTCGGCGACCAGCTCGCCGAGGTCGACGCCGTCCGGCCACGCCGTGGCACTCGGAAAACGGACGTCACAGCCCACCGGGAACCGGCGGCCGCCGAGGTCGACCGGGTCGTCGAGTGCCGCGACCGGGGTTGTCGCGGTGCCGGCGGCGATCACCCGGCCGCGGTCCCGGGTTGGGTTCTTGAAGCAGCCTCGGGTGGTGTACAGGAACAGGGAGTCTCCGGGCGCCAGGGCACGGACTTCGGCGCGGTTCAGGCCGGGAAACGCCATCCGCTGCTCGGTCAGCAGCCAGCCGAGCGCTTCGCGGTCACCGATGACGAGCAGGTAGTCGGCCATTCCGTAACGATAGGAGCTCGGACGGTAGCGCGGCTCGGCCTACCCGCGATGAGTGGGCATGACGTCGCCCACCACGCCGCCGCTGCCCGCGGACGAAGTATGGGACCGGTTGACCCGCGCCCGCGCCGACTACGAGACCGGGGTCGCCACCTGCTACGACGAGGTCTTGCACGAGGTGTCGCAGCGCATCACCGCGGCCGGTTCCGCGGGCAAGGCCGACATCGGTGCGCTCGTCTTCTGGAAGCGCTTGCGAGCCGATACCCGCTGGGTGCGCCGGCTGCACGCCGAGTCCGAGCAGCGGGTGTGGTCGATCATCGCGGTGGCCGTCTCGGCCGTCACCGATGACACGATCCCCACGGTCGAGGCAGCCGCACCGCGGCGCTCGGGCCTTTCGGGAACTGCCCGGGTTCCGATCGGGGCCTGCACTCGCCTCGGCCGTGCTGACGGGCGCCGTGCCGGCCCGCATGGCTGTTTACGACCGGCGTGCACACGCCGCTCTCGGTGCGCTCGGCGTGTCACTCACGGGCACCCGGCAGGTGTACCGCCGTTACATGGAGCAGGTCGAGATGCTGCGAGCGGGAGCGCGTCACCGCGGCCTGGAATGGACGGCCCGGGACATCGACGTGGCCTTGTTCTGGCTGGGCAGCGGAAGTGAGCTCGACCGGTAACGCAGTCGTTGCCGACAGCGAGCACCATGTGCAGAGAGTTCGACACGAGACGAATCGGTGAGCATCGCGTGGTCGATACGCTCGCCAGAGTGGCAGGGGAGACAGTGACGCCGGATATCGCCGTGGGTTCGCAGATCGTCGTGCGGGACGAGGAGTGGCTGGTCCGCTCGGTGCGCCGCACCCGGCACGGCGACTTACGGATCGAGGCGAGTGGCGCTTCCGAGCTGGTGCGGGACCAGGATGCCGTCTTCTACACCTCGCTCGACCGGGACATCGAGGTGCTCGATCCTCGCGCCACCGAGCTCGTGCCGGATGCCAGTCCGGGCTTCCGGAGCTCGCGGCTGTGGCTGGAGTCGCTGCTACGCCAGAGCCCCACGCCGGTGACCGACACGAACATCGTGTCCGGACACCTCGGCCTGGCCGACCGGATGGACTACCAGCTGCGCCCGGCGCACCAGGCGCTGTCCAACCTGCGGCCCCGCATCCTCATCGGGGACGCGGTCGGGCTCGGCAAGACGCTGGAGATCGGCATCACGCTCACGGAGCTGATCGAGCGTGGTCGGGGCGAGCGCATCCTGGTGGTCACGCCCCGCGCGGTGCTGGAACAGTTCCAGCACGAGATGTGGACGCGGTACGCCATCCCGCTGGTCCGGCTCGACTCCGACGGCATCCAGAAGGTCCGGCAAACGCTGCCCGCGACGCGCAACCCGTTCAGCTACTACAAACGGGTGATCGTGTCCATCGACACCCTCAAGAATCCGGCTCGGTACCGCCACCATCTGTCCGGTCACCGCTGGGACGTCGTCGTGATCGACGAGTGCCACAACCTGATCAACAAGGGCACTCAGAACAACAAGCTGGCCCGCCTGCTGGCGCAGCAGACCGATGCCCTGATCCTGGCCAGCGCGACGCCGCACAACGGCGAACCGGAATCGTTCGCCGAGCTGATCAAGCTGCTCGATCCCACGGCCATCGCCGACCCGAAGGACTACCGGGCGAGCGACATCGAGCACCTCTACGTGCGCAGGCACCGCAACTCGCCGGACGTGAAGCTCGAGGTCGGCCACCGGTGGGCGCAGCGGCGGAAGCCGCGCGTGGTGCCGGTGACGCCGACCGCGGAGGAACACGCGGTGCTCGAGGAGCTGACCGACACCTGGCTGCGCCCGGAGTCGGGGCGTCCACCGGTGACCGGCCAGGGTCGGGGGCTGTTCCCGTGGACGCTGTTCAAGGCGTTCCTGTCCTCGCCCAGCGCCTTGCGGACCAGCATTCGGCGCCGGTTGACCACCCTGGCCGGCCGGGGAGACGGCGAAGCGGAGGTCACCGCACTCCAGCGGCTCGACGAGTTGGCCGCGGCGGCCTATGCCCGCGGCCCGGCGAAGCTGGACGCACTGGTGCGGCACCTGTCCGACATCGGCGTGAGCAAGGACAGCGACACCCGCGTGGTCGTCTTCTCCGAACGCATCGACACCCTGCGCTGGCTGAGCGACGAGCTGAGGGGACGGCTCAAGCTACCGGCGCACGCGATCGAGCTGCTGCACGCGCAGCGCCCGGACAACGAGGTCCAGCAGGTGGTGGAGGACTTCGCCCTGGAATCGAGTTCCCTGCGGGTGCTGCTGGCCAGCGACATGGCCTCGGAGGGACTCAACCTGCACCGGCAATGCCACCAGCTCGTGCACTACGACCTGCCGTGGAGCTTCATCCGGATCCAGCAGCGCAACGGCCGCATCGACCGCTACCTGCAGGAGCATGAGCCGCAGATCACCGCGCTGGCCCTGACCTCCGAGGACCCGGACACCGTCAGTGATCTCCGCGTCGTCACCAAGCTTTTGGAGAAGGAGCACGCCGCGAATCAAGCACTCGGTGACGCGGGAGCGCTGCTCGATGTGCGTGACGCGGACATCGAGGAGGAGACGGTGATGGGCTTCCTGCGCGACGATGCCGACCTCGACGTGAAGGTGCCCGAACCCGAGCCCGATGAACTGAACCCGTTCGCGGCGTTGATCGCTACGGGAGGCGAGCACGCCGACGCGCCACCCGTGCCCACCGCGCCGCGGCGGACGTTGTTCGACGACGACGACAACTTCCTCGCCGAGGCGTTGGCCGAGATCGCCGACGACGACAGCACCTTCAATCTGTACCGTGAGGAGGAGACGGACCTCCTCGCGTTCGACACCCCGAAGGACCTGGCCGAGCGGCTGCGTGACCTGCCGGAGAGCTACCTGAGGGAACGGGAGGTCGCCACCCGCATCCGGCTGTCGGCGCAGCCGCGATACGCGGAACGACGCCTCGCCAAGGCCCGCGCCGACGGCGACTCCCTGTGGCCCGACGTCGGCTACCTCGCGCCGAACCACCCGGTGCTGGAATGGGCCACCAGCCGTGCGCTGGCCCGGTTCGGCCGGAACCAGGCACCCGTGATGGCGGCACCGGTGGCCGAGCCGGTGTTCTTGACCCAAGCGACGTGGGCGAACGCGCTGGGCCAGCCGGTGCTCACCCGCTGGGGCGCGGTGACCGGCTTGCCGGACGACCCCGAGGTGGGCGACCTCCGCGAAGCTCTGGAGCGGGCCGGCCTGAAGGAACAGGCACGCAACCCCGGTGGTGTGGAGGGCTGGGTCGACCGGCTCCAGCCGCTGGTTCCGGCGGCGGTGGCCGCCGCGACCGAGGACCTGCGCCGGCATCGGACCGAGATGGAAGGCGCATTGCTGGAACGGCTCGACGAGCACCGCCGGCGATTGTCCCGCTGGGAGCAACAGGCTCTGTTCGTCGTCGAGCAGAGCGGTGGACAAGGCAGGAACAAGCGGCAGGACGTGCTCGACACGAGTGGCGAGGTGTCCGCATTGATCGATTCGCTGGCGGCCGCGGGCGAACCCTTCGTTCGGGTCGTGGGTCTCATCGTGCCCAGCAACCAGCCGGCGTGAAAGGCTTCAGAACCCAGATGTACGACACCATCCGCAACGTCGGCGACTTCCTCTCCCCGCATTGGCTGTCCGAGGCATTCCCCGGCAAGCTGAAGACGCTGACCAAGGACTGGCGGGAACGCGCGACGCAGGGCAAGCACACCCCGCTCAAAGGACTGGCGGGCACCAGCGGGCGGTTCCTGGCAGCCAAAGCAGGCCTGCCCAAACCGGGCGAGGACGGATACACCGACGCGGTCACCGAACTCCACAGCCTGCTGCTGAACGCGCTCGGGTTCGAACCCGCACCCACCGTGCTGGAAACCGAACAGTCGGAAACACCGGTTCGGGTTCCGTTGCTCGCTCGAGCCCAGTCGCCCTCGGGCGAGGCCCTGCATGTGCTCCAGGCTGCACCGGTCGGCGACGTGGACGACCTTTTCGGCGGCACGGCCAAGGACAGCGACGACAGCGAGGACGATCGCACGGACCGGCGGGGGAGACTGCTCGAGCCGGTGACGGTACGGACGGGCAGCACCGAGGCGTCCAAACTCGATGAGATCGACTCGGTCACGAAGGCCGTGCAGCAGGTCTTCCTCACCGAGCACGCGCCGCGGTTCATCCTGGTGCTCGCGGGCGGCTGGGCACTGTTGTCCGATGTGGAGCGGTGGGCCGAGGGGCGGTACCTGGCGTTCGATATGGACACCGCACTGTCGCGTAAGGACGACAAGGCGACGGGCGAGCTGGCGTGGATCGCGGGCCTGCTGTCCGCGGACGTGCTGTTGCCGCAGGAGGACGGGCACAGCCTGCTCGGCGAGTTCTCCGACGATTCCATCAAGCACGCGGTGGGTGTCAGTGAGGACCTGCGCGAAGGTCTGCGCGAGTCGGTGGAGTTGATCGCCAACGAGGTGATCCGGCAACGGCGCGCGAAGGGCGAGCCGGTCGACGGCATCCCCGAGCTTCCGCGCGAACTCACCACGCAGTCGCTGCGGTTCCTGTACCGCATCCTCTTCCTGCTGTATGCCGAGGCGCGGCCCGAACTGGGCATCCTTCCGGCTGGTGACCCGGACTACGACGTCGGTTACGGCCTCGACCGGCTTCGCGAGCTGATCCTGCGTCCGCTCACCGGCACGTCGCGCGAGGGCCATCACCTGCACGACTCGCTGCGCCTGTTGTTCAACCTGGTCAACACCGGCCACCACGAGGGCGAGACCGGCAGCGACGGGCTGGTGTTCGAACCGCTGCGCGCCGACCTGTTCGATCGGCAGCATGCCTACCACATCGACAACGTCGACCTCAGCAACGCGGTTCTGCAGCGGGTGCTGGCGTTGCTGCTGTTGTCGAAGCCGTCGAAGCGAAAGGGCGGCCAGGCCGGCTACGTGTCGTACGCGCAGCTGGGCATCAACCAGCTCGGTGCCGTGTATGAGGGGCTGATGGCCTACAGCGGGTTCATCGCCGAGCGGGAGCTGGTGGAGCTGGCCAAGGACGGCGACCCGGCCAAGGGGACGTGGCTGGTGCCGCGGGAGAAGCTCGCGGACTACGACGAGAAGCACGTGGTCCGGCGTGAGGACCCCCTGACGGGCGAGAAGAGCTTCGTCGTCCATCCGAAGGGCACGTTCGTCTACCGCCTGTCCGGGCGCGACCGCCAGCGCAGCGCCTCGTACTACACGCCGGAGGTCCTGACCCGGACGGTGGTGAAGCACTCGCTGGCCGAGCTGATCGGCGAGGACACGCCCGCCGCCGAGATCCTGGAGTACCGGGTCTGCGAGCCGGCGATGGGCAGCGGCGCGTTCCTCAACGAGGCGATCAACCAGCTCGCCGACGAGTACCTGAAGCGCCGCCAGCGCGAACTGGACCGGACCATCGACCCCGAGTCCTATCGCGACGAACTGCAGAGAGTGAAGGCGTACCTGGCGCTGCACCGCTGCTACGGCGTGGACCTCAACGACACCGCCCGCGAGCTGGCGGAGGTGTCGCTGTGGCTCAACGTGATGCATCAGGGGTTGAAGGCCCCGTGGTTCGGCCTGCACCTCAAGCGCGGCAACTCGCTGATCGGCGCACGTCGCGCTACCTATGACCTGACCGCGCTGGGACGGGCGAAGCAGAGCTGGCTCAAGACCGTGCCGACCGACCGGCCCTTGACCGAGGGGCCGATCGCGGACGGCGAGATCCACCACTTCCTACTGCCCGCCGCCGGGTGGGGTGCGGTGAAGGATGCCAAGCAGGCCAAGGAACTCGCGCCCGAGAAGGTGGCGTGGCTCAAGGACTGGTACAAGGCCGTCACCCGCAAGCCGAACAAGCAGGAAGCCGACCGCCTGCGCGGGCTCGCGCGGCGCGTGGAACGGCTGTGGGAGCTGACCCAGCGGCGGCTGGAGATCAGCGAACGCGAGGTGGCGCGCAGCATCGATGTGTGGGGCGCGGAGCTGCCGCAGGAGGTCACGGGAGTGCCGCGCGAGGAGGTGGAGAGCAAGCTCCAGGACCCCGACGGCCCGTACCAGCGATTGCGCCTGGTGATGGACGCCTGGTGTGCCCTGTTTTTCTGGCCCGTGACGACCGACGTCGAGCCGCCCGACCTCGGTGAGTGGATCACCACGATGGAGGGCCTGCTCGGCGTGGCCGGCAAGGTAGCGCCGAAGGGGCAGGTGGAGCTGGTGGAGAGCGTGGACAGCTTCCACGAACTCGCCGGCCTCGACGACATGGAGAAGACCTACCACGGCATGCGGGACGTGGCAGAACTGCTGCTGGAACACCGCTGGCTCGGCCTCGTCCGGGAGATCGCGAAGCAGGAGGCGTTCTTCCACTGGGAACTCGACTTCGCCCAGGTGTTCAGCCGGGGCGGGTTCGACCTGCAACTCGGTAACCCGCCGTGGGTTCGGCCGACCTGGAAGGACGACGAGACGCTGGCGGAATTCGAGCCGTTCTTCGTATTGCAGGACAAGATCCCTGATGCGACGTTCCGGAAGCGTCGTGGGGAGGTGCTGACCGATCCCGGGGCCGAGCGGCAGTACCTCGGAGAACTCGCCTCCTGGTCTGGGTTGAACGAGCATCTCGGCTCACCGGTCGAGCATCCGGTCTTGGTGGGAGTCCAGACCAACCTCTACACGAGCTTCATGGACCGCACGTGGCGGTCGATGCGAGCGACGGGCATTGTCGGCCTGCTGCACCCGGAAAGTCATTTCACCGACCCGAATGCGGGAATGCTCCGTGCTGAGGCGTATAAGCGACTCAGGCGTTACTGGCAGTTCATCAACGAGTTAAAGCTATTCGAAGATGTCGACAACCACACGGTGTACGGCGTCCATGTCTACGGTACCGCGAGTACGGTTCGATTCTTGCAGATCGCGAATCTGCTGACACCCTCCACACTCGAAGGTTCTCTGGAGCACGGTGGCTCGGGTGATGTACCGGGTATCCAGTACCCGGCTGGCGGCTGGGATCTGCGCCCCCATGCCTCCCGGGTAGTGGAGATCACCGAACGGACCCTCGCCCAATGGGCCGCGCTCTTCGACGGACCCGGAACGCCTGCCGCACAAGCCCGCCTGCTGCGACCGGGTACGAGTGAGCAGCTTGATGCGTTGGCCGCTGTCTCCGAGCAGCGAGTCCGCATGGCTGACTTCGACTACGAGTGGACGAGCGGCTGGCACGAGAAGGGAGCGAAGGGGGACAACTATATAGAGTGGCGCACCGAGTATGCGTCCGAATGGGACGAGGTCATTCTGCAAGGTCCTCAGTTCTCTGTGGCCACACCGTTCGCCAAGGAGCCGAACGAGAACTGTAAGAGCAACAAGGACTACTCCGACTGGGATCTTGAAGAGTTGCCGGAGCGGGTGATTCCCCGTACCAACTATCAGCGCGCCTGCGATCGCGAGCGCTACGACGCGGGCCTCACCCAGTGGAACGGCCGCCCGTACACGGAGTACTACCGCCTTGTCTGGCGTAACATGACCCAGCCAAGTTCCCAACGGTCGTTGATCTCCTCGCTTATCCCGCCGGGGCCAGCCCACATCAACACTATCCATTCACTTGCATTTCCCGAGCTTGCATCGACGGTCGCTGCGGCTGGCTTCTGGGCTTCTATACCATTTGATTACCTAGCCAAAGTAAGCGGCCAGTCGCACATACAAGCCGAACTTGTCGAGCGCTTCCCCGCGCCCCTCGACCACCCCGCCGCCCCCTACCTTCTCCTCCGCACGCTTCGCCTGAACTGCCTCACCCGCGACTACGCGCCGCTGTGGGAAGAGTTGTACGAGCGCGGCTTCGCCGAGGACTCGTGGACGGAGCCGTTCGCCGATTGGCCGAAGCTCGGAGTCGCGAAGCGCGAGTGGACGATGGAGACCCCGTTGCGGTCGGAGTTCGAGCGGCGCGCGGCGCTGGTGGAGATCGACGCGCTGGTCGCGATCATGCTCGGCCTGACCGCCGACCAGCTCTGCCTGATGTACCGCGGGCAGTTCGCCGTACTGCGCAAGTACGAGTACAACATGTGGTTCGACAACCTCGGCCGCAAGATCGCCAAGGACCACCACGCTCATGGCGTGAAGCAGCAGCCCGAGGATTTCAAGCTGCTCCAGGCCTACCTCAACGGGGAGGACTGCGGCGACCTCCTCGACCGCTACGAACTCCCCATCACACCCGTGGACCGAGAGAAGGAAATGCGCGCCGCCTACGCCGACTTCACCGCACGACTCGCCCAGCGGGAGCGTTGATGAAACCCGCCACCCACACCGTCCAGGAACTGTTCGAACGCGACGTCCGCTACATCGTTCCCCTGTACCAGCGCCCGTACGTCTGGAACGAGGAGGAACAGTGGGCGCCGCTGTGGCAGGACATCACGGCCCTGCTCAACCACCACGAAGACACCGGCGACCATGCGCAGTGGTCGCACTTCCTCGGCGCCATCGTGCTCGATCAGGAACAGACCGCTCCCGGCCAGATTCCCCGGTTCACGGTCATCGACGGTCAGCAGCGCCTGACCACGCTCCAACTGCTCGTCGCCGCCGCGGCCAAGGCCATGGCCGAGGTGGGCGCCGACAACGACGCCGCGATCGTGCGTGAGCTCGTGGGCAACAACCCACGCAAGGCCAAGGGCGTCGACCTGTTGAAGGTGTGGCCCACCAACGCCAACCGGGACGCGTTCATCGCCGTCATGTCAGCGGACGGACCAGCCCAGGACCGTCCGGACGACCCGAACAACCTCATCGACGAGGCGTTCGCGTACTTCACCACCCAGATCGGCGACTACCTCCGTGGCAGCGAGGAAGAGGCCGCAGGCGACG
The DNA here is from genome assembly GCF_042685745.1 of Prauserella oleivorans. Taxonomy (NCBI): domain Bacteria; kingdom Bacillati; phylum Actinomycetota; class Actinomycetes; order Pseudonocardiales; family Pseudonocardiaceae; genus Prauserella; species Prauserella oleivorans. Next base: position 3,060,154 of record NZ_JBHUNT010000001.1, read on the forward strand.
ACGCGATCCTCGACCGCGCCGAGCGCCTCCGCATCACGTTGTGCGACCTGCTCAAGGTCGTCTCGATCACCCTGGAACCCGACGACAACGCCCAGGTGATCTTCGAGACGCTCAACGCGCGGGGCACGCCGCTGCTGTCGCTCGACCTGGTCAAGAACGCGGTGTTCCGGCTGGCGACCACCCAGGGCCACGACACGGACGAACTCTACGAACGCGTGTGGCGGCCGCAGCTCGACGACACCTACTGGCGCGAGAAACGGCGGCAGGGCCGGCTCAACCGGCCCATCGGCGAACTGTTCCTCATGCACTGGCTGACCATGCGGCTGCACAGCGTCATCCCGGCGACGGAACTGTTCGCGACCTTCAACAAGCGTGTACTGACCGCGGGTGCCGATGCCGGCGCGCTGATTCACGAACTGTGCTCCGACGCGGCGGTCATGCGCTCGTTCGACACCTTGCCACGCGAGTCCCCGGAGGGCCGGTTCTTCGCCCGGCTGGCACCGCTCGACGCCAGCACCGTGCTTCCCGTCGTCCTGCTGCTGTTCCGGTCGCGGGAGGTCAGCGTGGAACGCCGGCGGCGTGCCCTGCGGATGCTCGAGTCGTGGCTGGTGCGCCGGGCGTTGATGCGTTTGACGGCCAAGAACTACAACCGGCTCATTCCCACCCTGATCGCCAAGATCACGGCCGACCTCGAGCACGCCGACGAAGCCCTGCGCGACGGGCTCGCGGAGTCCGCGGCGACCGTCAGCAGGTGGCCGCACGACGACGAGTTCCGCGAGTTCCTGCGGACGCGGGACGTCTACGGCACCGTGTCGCAGCCCAGGATCGTCATGGCGCTGGCCGCGGTGGAGGAGAGCCTGCGTGCCGTGCGCACGGAACCCGTGCCACTGGACCGGCAACTGTCCCTGGAACACCTGCTGCCACAGGAGTGGGCAACGCACTGGCCCCAACCGGAAGGTGTGGACGGCGAGTCTGCGGAGGAAGCCCGGAACGCGCGGCTGCACCGCCTCGGCAACCTCACCCTGGTGACGCACCCGCTCAACTCCTCGATGTCGAACGCGCCCTGGCCCACCAAGCGGGCCGCGCTGAACCAGCACAGCGTCCTGCTCCTCAACTCCCGGCTCGCCGACCGCGATACGTGGGACGAGCACGCCATCGACGAACGCACGGCGTGGCTCGCGGAACGCCTCATCGAGGTCTGGCCAGGCCCCGACTCACCCGAGTGGAAATGAGCCGCCGCACCACCCCGGGACAACTGACTGCTCAGGAGCACTCATGGGCCACGGCAAGAAACCCCGAAGACAACACGATGCGGTGCGAGCGCGGTACGAGCAGCGAATCAGTGCGCTCGAACGCAAAGTAGCGGCGCGGCGAGCGGGAACAGGACACCCAACGTGGCGCACCTACGTGCCCGGATCCACGAAGTCATCTACGAGATGGAACGACTGCTACGGCCGAAAAAGGGTCGGGCGGCACTGCTGGCGCGGGTACACGCGATGTTGCGCGAGCTTCCGGCCACGAAGAGGGGACAGGGGCAGCATGGCCGGCATCCCACTCGGCCCTGGCGGCCAAGCTGCCGCTGCCGCCATCGGGGCCAAACTCAAGACCGTCGAGTCGGAGGTCCGAGCTCTGGTGACCGAACGCAACCGTTGCTTGCGGTCGGATCTTCCGGTCACGCCGGCGCTTCGGGAGCGCGAGGAAGAACTGAACGCACACCTGCGGCCTCTGCTGGCCGACACGCGAGCGACGGTGTCCGACAAGCAACAGCAATCGGCCATCGTCGCGCGCGTCGAACGCACCCGTGCGCGGCTGAGAGCGGCACCGAAACCCAAGACCGCGCGGCCCGTGACGGCGCACCTCGCCCCGGAGTTCGAGCGCCGCGCACGGCTACGCGACGTCCTGGAACGGCAGGAACGCGAACGCCGGGAGGAATCGACATCGGTCCGTACCGTCGGCGGCGGCCTGCCAGGACTGGGCAGGCGCCGATAGCCAGGCCCGGGCGCCGCTGCTTGGTGTCCTCCTGACCTCCCCGCGCGGGAAGGTGGAGACTCGGTAACGGGCCATAACAGCACACGGGCTGACAACGATGGTGACGGTGAGTCACCATGGATCAGGTGGGGAAGGAAGTGCCGATGTACCCGTCGCTGTTGGCGGAGGAGACCAAGCGCGCGGTCACCGAGTATCTGTCCACCACCTTCGCGCTGGCTGACGACGACGCCCGAGCCGCCCTCGAGTCGTTCCTGCTGGACCGTGCCGGCGGCATCTTCCGCGGTCCCTACCTGCGCGTGCGCACGCCGTTCCACCCCGTGAGCAGGCATTGGACGTCCCCGCTCGAGTGGCTCCCCGAAGGCTTCCGTCCCTACCAGCATCAGGCGCGCGCGTTCGAGCGGCTCTCCACCCGGGACAGCCCGGCCGAACCCACCGTCGTCACGACCGGCACCGGGTCCGGCAAGACGGAAGCGTTCCTCTACCCCGTACTCGACCACGCCATGCGCGCCAGGGCGCGAGGCGAGCGCGGCATCAAGGCCATCGTGCTGTACCCGATGAACGCGCTGGTCACCGACCAAGCCCGGCGCATCGCGGAACTCGTGCACGACGACCCGAGACTTCGTGACGTCACGGCCGGTGTCTACATCGGCGGCGAGGGCAAGCAGACCCAGCCGACCCGCGAGCACCTGGTCGACTCACGGCAGGTGCTCCGCGACAACCCACCCGACATCCTGCTCACCAACTACAAGATGCTCGATTTGCTGCTCCTGCGGCGGGCCGACGCGCCACTCTGGGAGCACACCCGAACGAGCCTCCGCTACATCGTGCTCGACGAGTTCCACACCTACGACGGTGCGCAGGGGACGGACGTCGCGATGTTGCTCCGCCGGCTCGGCGCGACGCTCAAGGTCGCCGAGCCCGGCCGCCCACTCGGGCGGATCACGCCCGTCGCCACGTCGGCCACCCTCGGCGGCAGCTCCAAGTCCGCGGAGCTACGGGCGTTCGCCGAGACGGTGTTCGGCACACCGTTCCCGCCGGAGTCGGTGATCACCGAAGACCGGCTCAACGCCGCCGACGTCGTCTCGGACGTTGATTTCGCGGCGCCCATCCCGGATGTGGTGACGGTCAACCACGTCGCCCGGCCGCACGCCGAGCGACCCGACTCCTGGCAAGGGCTGGCGCACGTCTTCCTCGGGGGCGCGATCCCCGACCGGCTCGCGCTCGGTCGCCGGCTCCGCACGAGTTTCCTCACTCGTGCCGTCATCCAGGCGCTCTCCGACGAACCATTGACCCTGCCGGAAGCGGTCGACGCCGTCGCCAACTCGGGTGTGCTGCAGTGGGGGTTGGCCAAGGAACACGATCCGACCGCCGTCGAAGAGGCGTTGCTGCGTTTCCTCGCGTTGCTGTCGGCGGCACGTCTGGACGGTGGGCCGGGGCGTACGCGGCCGCTCGTCAACGTCGAGGTGCAGCTGTGGGTGCGCGAGCTCACCCGGATGTTGCGCGCGGTCTCGGCGACGCCGCGCTTCCGGTGGTGGCACGACGGATCGCACGACGACGAGACCCGGTTCCTCCCGGCCGCGTACTGCCGGGTGTGCGGACGTTCGGGATGGCAGACCACTGCCACCGAACTCGGCGAGGAGCTCGAAGGGTCGCCGGAGAAGGTGTGGCGCGCGAGCGTCACGGACCGCGCCAAGCTTCGGACGCTGCTGCTCGCGCGCGAGGACGAACCGGGCGCCCGACGCATCGACCCGCTCAGTCTCACGTTCTGCCGGGACGGCGAGGAGGGTCTGCCGGTCCTCGTGACCCCGGACGCCGCCGCGAGCGATGATCGATGCCCGTCGTGCGACTCCGACGATGCCATCCGGTTCCTCGGCTCCTCGGTGGCCACTCTCGTGAGCGTCGCGCTGACGCAACTCTTCGGCTCCGACCTCATCGGGAATGCCGAGAAGAAGACGCTCGTCTTCACCGACTCGGTGCAGGACGCTGCCCACCGTGCCGCGTTCATCGAGGGCCGCGCCTTCCAGTTCAACCTGCGCTCCGCGTTGTTGCGCGCGGTCGGCGAGACGCCGCGAAGCCTCCAGGAGGCCACCGTCGCGCTCGCGGGAAGCGACACCGACGACCTCTACGCCATCACTCCCTCCGACTTCGCGCGGCGTCTCGGGCTGACGGGGGAATGGCTCGACCACGATCCGGGAGGCAAGCGGCGCGAGCTGCTCGGCACCCGCCTGACCTTCCAAGCCCACCTGGAAGTCGGGCTGCGGTCGCGACTCGGACGAACCCTCGAGCTCACCGGCGCGCTCGGTGTCGACTTCGATCTCGACCTCGACCACTACGCCGACCTCGCCCGTAACGTGCACGAAAACCTTCCCGAGCGCGGCATGCAACTGCCGCCCCACGACCTCTACGGCGTGTGGATCCTCGGCTTGCTGGACAGGCTCCGGCGGCGGGGCGGCATCGCCCACCAGTGGTTGCGCAAGTACGTCCACCGGGACGGAAACCGGTACCCGATCTGGGGCGGCAGCCCTCCGGGAATGCAGAAGTTCCCGCGAGGCCGCGCCGCACCGATTTTCTACAGCCTCGGCGGCAGGTCCGAATTCGACAACCTGCGGCCCCGCGGCGAATCCTGGCTGACCGACTGGACGCAGCGTTGCCTCGGAATCGACGCTTCCGAAGCGCGTGCGCTCCTCGCGCCGGTCGTCGACCTGCTGGCCGAGGGCGAGACCGCACCACTGACGCGGTACACCTCCCAGTCCGACGCCTCCGTGTACGGCCTGGAGCCGGCCCGGATCCTTCTCGTCCCGCTGACGGATGAGGACCTCGAGACCACGCAGCTGCACTGCCCTCAGTGCCACCACATCCAGCCGGTCCCACCCGGCCGGGCGGAGCTGTGGCGGAACGCGCCATGCCCGCGCATGCGGTGCACCGGCCACCTCGAACCCCGCGCGATGCGGGCCGACAACTTCTACCGGAACCTGTACCGGTCCGGACGGCTGCGCCACCTTGTCACCCACGAACACACGGCACTCCTCGACGACGCCACCCGCCAGCACGTCGAGCGAGCGTTCGCGGGCGGTCACTCGCCGATCGATCCGAATGTGCTCACCTGCACGCCGACGTTGGAGCTCGGCATCGACATCGGGGATCTGTCGACCGTCGGCCTGGCATCACTGCCGCGGAGTCCCGCCAACTACCTCCAGCGTGTCGGCCGCGCGGGCCGTTCCACCGGCAACGCCCTCGTGCTCGCGACCGTGCCGAGCAGTCCCCGCGACCTGTACTTCCTGTCCGAGCCGAAGCACCTCATCAACGGTGAGGTGACTCCGCCCGCGGCGTATCTGTCGGCGACCGAGCTCCTGTGCCGCCAGTACTTCGCCTACTGCCTCGACCGGGTCGCCTCCGGTGATCTGGACATGAAACGGGAGATGCCGAGACTGCTCGGACCGTTGCTGGTCGACGGTCTCGCCGAAGGAACGTGGCTGCGGCAGTTCGTCGACACCGTGACGGACAAGGCCGAGACGCTCGCCACCGGCTTTCTGGAGCTCTACGGAAAGGACGACGTCGACCAGCAGGCTCGAGAGGCCGTGCACGCGTTCGCGGAGAAGGGGCTCCGTAACGCGGTCGCACGGGTAGCCGACGAATGGTCCGCTCAGCGCCACGAGCTGAATCGGCGCATCGGCGAGCTCACCGAAGCCATCGCGCTGCTGGACAAGCAGGGGCACCTCTCGGACGAGGACACCGAGAACCGGCGCCGATGGTCCGGTGAGACCAAGGCGTTGCGGGCGATGCGCGACGAAACCTGGAACCGCAACGCGTTGACCGGGCTTGCCGAGCTGTCCCTGCTGCCCAGTTACAACCTTCGCGACGACCGGACGGAGCTCGATGTCTCCCTCTGGTGGACCACCGACGACGAGGGTGACCGGGGCCTGCAAGCCAGCGAGCACACCTACGGCCGGGGTAGCAGGACCGCGCTCACCGAGTTCGCCCCTGGCGCGGTCTTCTACGCTCAGGGCTACCGGGTCGAGATCGACGCGGTGGAGATCGGTCCCGTCGGCCAGCCACACTGGCGGCACACGCGGCTCTGCCCGGACTGTGGCTGGGGTACGGAGACCGTCGAACCCGCCCCGGCAGAGTGCCCGCGGTGCCGCGGAACGGCCGTGGCCGACGCGGGCGCGGTACACAAGGTCCTCGAACTCCGCCGCGTCTCCGCCGTGCACCGGCGGGACGAGGCGTTGATCGAAGACGAAAGCGAGGACCGTACCCGGACCCGGTTCGTCACCGTCACCGGAGTGGATGTCGAACCCGAGCACGTGACCAGTGCCTGGCGACTGGCCGGTCAGGTCTTCGGCGCCGAGTACGTCCGGCAGGCCACCATCCGCACACTGAACCTCGGCCGGTCCGACCGGCCGGGGCCGGACACCGCGGTGGCCGGGGAACGAACGGGTGCCGCGCGATTCCCCACCTGCGCGTACTGCGGTGTCGTCCGGCAGGGTTCCGAGGACAAGGTGCGCCATCGTGGCTGGTGCTCGACACGTCGTGGTGTGCCTGTCCAGTGGGAGGATCTCCTGTTGTCGCACGAAATCACGACGCAGGCGGTCCGGTTGCTGCTGCCTATGTCGACGTTCCGCATCGGAGTACGCCTGACGTCGCTGAAGGCTGCCATCCTGCTCGGACTACGCCGCGACTTCGGTGGCGACCCCCAGCACCTGGACGTGGTCGCCGCACGCATGCCGGACGAGCACGGGCGGACGCGACAGTTTCTGGTCCTGCACGACACGGTCCCCGGCGGCACCGGGTACCTGGACCGCTTCGGCGACCCGGATCGCATGCGGCGCATCCTCCAACACGCGCACGACGCGCTGGCGTCGTGCCCCTGCCAGTTCGAGGGACGCGTGGCCTGCCATCGCTGCCTGCTCGGAGTCCTGCCCCCCGGTGAGGTGGAGAACGCGCACCGTCGTGTGGCACTCGAGGTGGTCTCGGAGCTGCTCGGCGACTGGAACGTGCAGGAGATCGGGACGGTCACCGCGATCGACATCTCGTCGGTGCAGCTGTCCGAGCTCGAGCTGCGCTTCCGCGAGCAGCTGAAGCGGGCAGTCGACAGCCACACCGAACAGTCGTGGTCCGGGTCCATGGGCAGCCGGGGGGAAGAGCTCGACGTCCGCCTCATCGGCCCTGACGGGGAGCCGCGCCGGTGGACCGTCCGCCCGCTCGTTCCTGTGAAGGCCGGCGAGGTCACGACCGAGCCGGACTTCCTGCTCACCCGCCAGGACACACAGGACGCGCCCGTGGCCGTGTATCTCGACGGCAAGACTTACCACGCCTCGGCCGAGACCGACCGCACCGCCGACGACGCACACAAGCGCGCCGCGCTACGCGACGCCGGTTACCGAGTGTGGTCGCTGACCTGGGAGGACGTCGAGGATTATTCGCGCGTCCTCGACGGTTACGAGAGCAAGCTGCAGGAACTGGTCGACACCACGGTGCGCAACGCCGCTCGGGTCGCCGTGGGGGACCCGCGGGCATCGCTTATGTGGGGCAACCCCATGGAGAGCTTGCTGGCGTATCTGCAGGATCCCGGCGCGCTGGTGTGGGAGGAGACGGCCGTGCGAACGGCGCTGGGTTTGATGGGAGCCCGTGCTCACCTCAGCTCCGCCCCGCTCCAGTGCTCGCCCGAGCGGCTACCGAAGCTACTGCGATCGTGGGCGGGCGGGGAGCCCACGACCTCGACGGGAGGACCGGTCGTCGTCGCGAGCTGTGCGGGCCTGTCCGGGTTGCCGATCGCCGTTGTGGGCAGCACCACGGGTGCCGGCCCGGACAGCGTGGGGGTGCTCACGGTTCTCGACGACCGGCCCAGTGAGGTCGGTGGCACCAACCACGATCGGCGCTGGCGCGAATGGCTGCGCTGGTCCAACCTGCTGCAATTCCTGCCGTTGCCTCGTTACGGCCACGCGATGCCTCTCCGCATGGCCGAATGCTGGACCCGGCGCTCGCTTGACGTGTTCGAGGGAAGAGCGATCCCGCTCGCCATGTTGACTCCCGCCTCGGCGCCCGTCGTGGACGTGGTGCATCCTCGGTGGGACCTCGTCCTCGACTGTACCGACGAGCGCCTGCACGGCCTCGGCAAGCGCCTCGCGGCGCTGGACATCCCGGATCCCGAGCCCGGTGGTGAGGTCGGGGACGGTCTGTGGCCGGTCGAGTTCGCTTGGCCGGACAGCCGCCTGGCTGTCGACGTGGAGGAGAACGAAGCACGGGACGCCTGGCTGGCAAGTCATGGCTGGACGTTGGTGATCCACCCCGGTCATGAGGACGAGGAGGAAACTGTGCGGACGATCGCCGCGGTCTTCGGGGTGGAGGTTCGATGAGTGCGCGCGTGGTGACGTCCGACCTCTTCGGACGCTCGTACTCGCAGCTGGATGGCTCGATCAAGAGCCGGGTGCTGGACTTCATCATCAAGCTCCAGGAACGGCCGGACATGCCCGGCCTCGACCTCAAGACACCCGAAGGCGTGCCGGACAGCCGGATCAAGACCGCGCGGGTCAACGACTTCTGGCGCGCCGTGCTCATCGAACTGCCGAAGTCGAGCGGCTACGTCCTCCTCGCCGTGAAACCCCACGACGACGCCTACGAATTCGCAGGCAAGCTGCGGTTCGGCGTCAACGAGGTAACCGGCGCGCTGGAAGTCGTCGACGAAGCCGCGCTCCACGAGGCGGTCTCGCGGGCGACCTCCACGGTGGCGGTGGGCACGCCTACGCCTGTGCTCAACGGGTTGCGTGCGCGGGATCTTCGCCGTTTCGGCATCGCCGAGGACGTCGCCGCGCACCTCGTCACGCTGACCGACGAGAACCAGGTGCTGACCGTGGCCGAACAACTCCCCGCAGGGCAGGCTAACGCGGTCCTGGACCTGGCAGCCGGTCGGAGCCCGGAGCAGGTGTGGGCCGACCTCGTCGAGTACGACGGGCACGAGATCGATACGTCGGATGTGCTGGCTGCTCTCGACCGCCCACTGTCCCGGCTGACCTTCGCCGACGGCCGCACTGCGGAAGAACTCAGCGCCGTCCTCGAAGGCGACTTCAAGGCGTGGCGCGTGTGGCTGCACCCGCTCCAGCGCAAGCTCGCCTACCACGATGGATGGCGTGGTCCCTTCCGCGTCACCGGTGGCGCGGGGACAGGCAAGACCGTCACGGCCATTCACCGTGCCCGGCACCTTGCACAACGGCTCGACCGCGAGGGCAGCGACGCCAAGGTCCTGTTCACCACGTTCACCAAGAACCTGGCGCAGAACATCGAGTCGCAGCTCAAGGAACTGGCCGGGCCGGAGATCCTGAACCGCGTCGAGGTACGCAACATCGACGCTCTGGCTCAGCGCATCCTGTTCACTGCCAACGAGGGTCGCCAGCGCCCTAAGCTGTGCGGCGACACCGACGATGCGATCCTGGAGACCTGGGAGGCTGTGCGTGGGCATGCGGCCGAGCGCTGGGATGTGGCGTTCCTCCAGGCGGAGTGGGACCAGATCGTGCTGGCCCAAGGCATCGAGGAACGAGCGGAGTATCTGCGCGCGTCGAGAAGCGGCCGCGGGCGGCGGGTCTCGCGGCCGCAGCGCGCCGACCTGTGGAACCTGTTCGAGCGATTCACCCAGCGGCTGAACGCCCAGGGCATGATGACGTACACCCAGGCGGCCGCCCGGGCGGCGACGATCGCGCAGCTGAGCCCGGTGGAGATCGATCGTCCGAGTACGGACAGCGGAACCCGTGCCAGCGCGTTGCCCGCGTACAAGCACGCGATCGTCGACGAAGCGCAGGACCTGCACCCGGCCCACTGGCGCCTCGTGCGTGCACTCGTGCCTCCGGGAGAGGACGACCTGTTCATCGTCGGTGACGCGCATCAGCGGATCTACGGCAAGCCGATCGTGCTGTCGCGGTACGGCATCGAAACGCGGGGGCGTTCGCGCAGACTCACAGTCAATTACCGGACGTCCCGGCAGGTTCTGGACTGGTGCCTCCGCGTCGCCTACGGACACCCGGTGGACGATCTGGAAGGCGATACCGATTCCCTGGCCGGGGCTCGTTCGGCGTTCAGCGGGCCGGAGCCGGAGCTGCGCGGCTTCCGGACGGGGCGTGAGGAGCAGGCTGCTCTCGCCGACAAGTTGCGCGAATGGTCCGAGCTCGGTGTCGCCTGGTCGCAGATGGCGGTCGTCGCCCGCATGCGCGATCAGGTCGACGACATGGCGAAGGCGCTAGTCGCCGCGGGAATTCCGACGGCCAAGGTTGAGCGGAGCACCGACGAGAACGCGCTGGGCGACGAGGTCAGGGTGATGACCATGCACCGGGCGAAGGGACTCGAGTATCGCGGGGTCGCTGTCGTCGGAGCGGGCAGCCGGGAACTACCGCCGCCGTACGCCCGTCAGCTCGACGGCGACGAACGGGAGGCCGCGTGGACTCGGGAACGCAGCCTCCTGTACGTGTCCGGGTCCCGCGCCCGCGAGCACCTCTACATCTCGTGGGTGGGTTCGCCGTCGTCCCTGCTCGGGCTGCCGACGCCACAGACGGCAGACACGGTGACGTAGGTGGCAGACACGGCGACACAGGCGGCAGACACACCCGCCCGGACAGCCCGTCACTCCAGGCCGGTCAGCTCCAGGTAGAGCGCGATCAGTGCCTCGGTCAGTTCCGGTTGCCGGGCGGGTTCGACGGCGGCTTCCTCGGCGAACCGCATCACCACACCGTTGATGGCCTCGGACACCAGTTCGGGGTCCACCGGTGTCCGCGCCCGGCCCTGCTGGACGAGTCGCCGGAGGAACCGGGCGTGCCGGCGGGTGGCGCGGTCGTGGATCTCCGCGCGCAGCGCGCGCATGCGCGGGTCCGACAACGCCTGGTGGGCGATGATGGTGAGCATTCCGGCGTGCCGGACGTAGGCGTCGAGGTAGGCGGTCAGCGTGCTGCGGATCGTCTCGCGCGGAGAGGAGGTGTCGGCACGCTCCTGCAGGGCGAGGAACTCGCCGCGCACCCGGTCGACGAGCGCGTTGAACACCTCGTCCTTCGAGGGGAAGTAGGAGTACACGGTCGGCCGGGTCACGCCGGCTTCAGTGGCGAGCGCGCCGATCGTAGTGCGCGCGTACCCCAGGCGGCAGAACACGCGCTCCGCCGCGTCGAGTAGGAGCTCGCGCTTGTCGGCGAGATCCAGCGCCCGGCTGCCGATCCCGCTCATCGTTCCTCCCGCTGTCGGACACCCATGCTACTTGACAGCACTGTAAAGTAGCAGCACCAACGGGTGAGCGTCTCGAGGAGGAGACATGGCCGGTCTACCCGACATCGCACAGCGGACGTTGCCCGCCGCCTACGAGCGGGTGCTCCAGGAGCGGCCGGACGAGCTCGCCCAGCGCGACCGTACGGGCAGCTGGACCTTCGCCGAAAGTCACGACCGGTCGCTGCGGCTGGGCGCGGGCCTGCGGGCTCTCGGTGCCGGGCGAGGCGACCCGGTGGCGCTGCTGCTCGACAACTCGCTCGACGCGGTCCACACCTGGTCCGGCATCGGGCTGAGCGGCCTGATCGAGGTTCCGGTGAACACCGCCTACGTCGGCGCCTTCCTCACCCACGTGCTCAACGACTCCGGAGCCGCGGTCGCCGTGGTGGAGGGCCGCTACGTCGAGCGGATCCTGGCCGTCGCGGACGAGCTCACGTCGTTGCGGACCCTCGTCGTGCGCGGCGATGCGGCGGCGGCCGACGAGGCACGCCACCGGTTTCGGGTCGTGCCGTTCGGCGAGGTGGAGTCCACGACCCCGGGCTCGCCGGTGCCGGTCGGCCCGGGCGAGCTGCACGCCTACATGTACACCTCCGGCACCACGGGCCGGTCCAAGGGCGTGCTCATCTCCCACGCGCACGCCTACACCTACGCCTCCCGCGAGGACCAGGACCGGCCCCGCCCCGGCGACCGCATCCTCGTGACCCTGCCGCTGTTCCACCTGGCCGGCCAGTGGTACGGCGTGTACCAGGCCCTGATCCACCAGGTGCCGTGCGTGCTCGAGCCCGCGTTCTCGGTGAGCCGGTTCTGGAACGTGGTGCGCGAGCACGATGTCACGGTCACCGTCATGCTGGGCGCGATGGCGGAGCTGCTCCAGCAGCAGGCTCCGCGCCCGGACGACGCCGACAACCCGCTGCAGCTGGCGATCATGGCGCCACTGGCCAGTGACGTGCAGGGCTTCCGCAAGCGGTTCGGCATCGACGTCGCCGCCGTCTATGGCATGAGTGAGATCGGCTGCGTGCTGAACGGGCCGCCGGAGACCATCGTCGGCGGCGAGTGCGGATTCCCGCGGGACGAGTACGACCTGCGGCTCGTCGGCGACGACGGCCGCGACGTCGGCGTCGGCCAGGTGGGGGAGCTGTGGGTGCGCCCGCGGTATCCCGAGACCGTGATGGCCGGCTACCACAACCTGCCCGAGAAGACCGCCGAGACACTGCGCGACGGCTGGGTGCACACCGGCGACGCGTTCCGGCGCGACGGGGCCGGCCGGTTCTTCTTCGCCGACCGGATGAAGGATGCGCTGCGCCGGCGCGGCGAGAACATCTCCAGCTTCGAGGTGGAACGGGTCATCAACGAGTACCCGGAGGTGTACGAGAGCGCGGTGGTGGCCGTGCCGTCCGAGCTCACCGAGGACGAAATCAAGGCCGTCGTCGTGCCGAGGGAGGGCCGGACCGTCGACCCCGAGCAGCTGACGCGGTTTCTCATCGACCGGCTGCCGTACTTCATGGTGCCGCGCTACCTCGAGTTCGCGTCCGAGCTGCCGAAGACACCCACCCAGAAGATCCACAAACACGTGCTGCGCGAGCGGGGCGTGACCTCGGACGTGTGGGACCGGGAGGCCGCGGGCATCGTGCTCCGCCGGCCTCGTTGACCAAGCGACAGCACTCAGACATCGAAGGGAACCACCGGCGTGCCCGTCAGCAAGCTGCTCGTCGCCAACCGGGGCGAGATCGCCGTCCGCATCCTCGACTCGGCCGCGGTCCTGGGCATCCCCACCGTCGCCGTCCATCCCGGGGACGACGCGGACTGCGCCCACGTCCACCGGGCCGACGAGGCCCTGCGGCTCGACGGCTCCGGCCCGGCCGCCTACCTCGACGCCGAGCAGCTCGTGCGGGCCGCGCAGCGCACCGGATGCGACGCCGTGCACCCGGGATACGGCTTCCTGTCCGAGAACGCCGCCTTCGCTGCCCGGTGCGCCCGGGCCGGGATCACCTTCGTCGGCCCGGACCCCGAGACGATCGAGCTGCTCGGCGACAAGGCCCGCGCGCGTGCCCGGGCGCGCGAGCTCGGCATTCCGGTGCTGGACGGCACCGACGGCCCGACCGACCTGGAGGCCGCGCGGGCGTTTCTCGACGCGCTCGGTCCCGGAGGTGCGGTGATGGTCAAGGCACTCGCGGGCGGTGGCGGGCGGGGCATGCGGCCGGTGCTGCGGGCCGAGGAACTGCCCGGCGCGTTCGAGCGGGCCCGCTCCGAGGCGGAGAACGCCTTCGGCGACGGCGCGCTCTACGTCGAACGGCTGCTGCCGCACGCCCGGCACATCGAGGTCCAGCTGGTGGGGGACGGCACGGGCGCCGTGACCCACCTCGGCGACCGCGACTGCAGCGTCCAGCGGCGCAGGCAGAAACTCGTGGAGATGGCCCCTGCACCCGCGCTGGCCGCCGGTGTCCGGGAGCGCCTGCACACCGCGTCGGTCGCGTTCGGACAGTCGATCGCGTTGCGCGGACTGGCGACCGTGGAGTTCCTCGTCGCCGGGACGGAGATCGCGTTCCTCGAGGTGAACCCGCGCATCCAGGTAGAGCACACCGTCACCGAGGAGGTGACGGGCATCGACCTCGTCGAGGTGGCCCTGCGGATCGCGGGCGGAGCGACCCTGGCGGAGCTCGGCCTCGACGCACCGGTGTCCCCGCGCGGAACGGCCGTGCAGGCGCGCGTCAACACCGAGACCCTCCACCCGGACGGCACGGTCCACCCTGCTGCCGGCGTGCTCACCACCTTCCAGCCGCCGGCAGGCCGGGGCGTCCGCGTGGACACGCACGGCTACGCGGGATACGAGGTCGGCGCCCGCTACGACTCGCTGCTGGCCAAGGTCGTGGTGAGCGATCCCGGTGACGAGCCACGGCGTGCCCTCGCCCGGGCCGAGCGCGCCCTTGCCGCGTTCACGGTCGCCGGGGTGGCGACCAACATCGCGCTGCTGCGGGCGGTGCTCGCCCGCTCCGAGCTGGCCGACGGCCGGACGCACACCGCCTTCGTCGAGGAGCACCTGGACGAGTTCGCCGTCGCCGAGGAGCCCGGGGACACCGAGATGTCCGCGCCGCCCGGCACGGTCGCCGTGCCGAGTCCGCTGCAGGGGGTGGTGGTGGAGATCGACGTCGAACCCGGTGACGTGGTGGCGGCGGGCGCGCCGGTGCTCGTGCTCGAGTCGATGAAGATGGAGCACGTCGTCTCGGCGCCCGTGTCCGGAGTGGTGCGGGAGATCCCGGTGAAGGCGGGCGACACGGTGCGCGCCGACGCCGCCGTGGCGTTTCTCGAGGAGGACCCGGAGGCGGGCGAAACTGCCGAGAACGTCGTCACACACGATCCCGACCACGTCCGGCCGGATCTCGCCGAAGCGCTCGAGCGGCACCGGATCGGCCTGGACGAAGGGCGCCCCGAGGCCGTGGCCCGGCGGCACGAGGCGGGCAGGCGCACCGCCCGCGAGAACATCGCCGCCCTGTGCGATCCCGGAACGTTCACCGAGTACGGGGCACTCGCCATCGCCGCGCAGCGACAGCGCCGGTCGCTGGAGGACCTCATCGCCCGCACGCCGGCCGACGGCCTGGTCACCGGCACCGCGCGCGTCGGTGGCAGCCCGTGCGCGGTGATGTCGTACGACTACACCGTGCTCGCCGGGACCCAAGGAATCCAGAACCACCGCAAGACCGACCGGCTCTTCGAGCTCGCCGCTCGCAGGCGGCTGCCGCTCGTGATCTTCGCCGAGGGCGGCGGCGGACGCCCGGGGGACACGGACACCTCCGCCGTGGCGCAGCTCGACGTGCCCACGTTCCGGCTGGCCGCCGAGCTGGCCGGGAAGGTTCCGATGGTTGCGGTGGTGTCCGGCTACTGCTTCGCGGGCAACGCCGCGCTCGCCGGTTCGTGCGACGTCATCATCGCCACCGAGGGCAGCAGCCTCGGCATGGGCGGGCCCGCGATGATCGAGGGCGGAGGCCTCGGCACGGTCGCCCCGGAGGACGTCGGGCCGATGCCCGTGCAGGTGGCGAACGGCGTCGTCGACGTGCTGGTGGCCGACGACGCCGAGGCGGTCGCGACCACCCGGCGCTACCTGTCCTACTTCACCGGCGCGACGACCGACTGGGAGTGCGCCGACCAGCGGCTCCTGCGGCATCTCGTCCCGGAGAACCGCCTGCGGGCCTACGACGTGCGGCCGGTGATCGAGACGCTGGTCGACACCGGCAGTCTGCTCGAGCTGCGGGCCGGATTCGGCGTCGGCATCATCACGGCGCTCGCCCGGCTCGAAGGACGGCCGGTCGGGCTCATCGCCAACAACCCCCGGCACCTCGGCGGCGCCATCGATGGCGACGCCGCCGACAAGGCCGCCCGGTTTCTCACCCTCTGCCAGGCACATGGCCTGCCGGTGGTGTCCCTGTGCGACACGCCGGGGTTCATGGTGGGGCCCGACGCCGAGCGCACGGCCACGGTCCGCAGGTTCGGCGCGATGTTCGTCGCGGGCGCGCGGCTCACCACGCCACTGTGCACCGTGGTGCTGCGCAAGGGGTATGGACTCGGAGCCATGGCGATGGCGGGCGGCGACCTCAAGGCTCCGGTCATCACGGTGAGCTGGCCGACCGGCGAGTTCGGTGGCATGGGGCTGGAGGGCGGGGTGCGCCTGGGGTACCGCAAGGAGCTGGAGGCCATCGCCGACCCCGAGGCTCGGCACGCGCGGTACCAGGAGCTCGTGGCGCAGGCCTACGAGCGTGGCAAGGGACTGAGCACGGCCGCCGCGTTCGAGATCGACGACGTCATCGACCCGGCTGACACCCGCGCGGTGCTCACGCGGACGCTGGAGGTCGCGGCCGAGCGGGACTGAGCCGCTGGGCCGGTCGCGTCGCGAACCCGCCGGCCGCGGTGCGTGTCAGCCCAGGCCGTCGAGTAGCTCCTGGCAGGCCCGCTCACACCGGCGGCACGCCTCGGCGCAGACCCGGCAGTGCTCGTGCTCGGTGGCGTGCAGGTCGCATTCGTCACCGCACGACTTGCAGACGGTCGCGCACGCCTGCAGCACCGCGCGCGTGATGTTGGCGTCGTAGCCGGTGTGACGGGACAGCACCCGTGCCGTCGTGTCGCAGATGTCGGCGCAGTCCTCGTTGGTGCGGATGCACTTGCGTAGCATGGGGAGCATGTCGTCGCGTTCGGACAGACACGCGTCGGCGCACGCCGTGCAGGCCTGGGCGCAGGCGATGCACTCCTCGACGCAGCGCACCAGCGCGTCGCGGTCGACGCCGCCCAGATCGGCGGGGTAGGTCCGGATCATCTCGGCGACAGGCATCGGTTCGGTGTCCTTCCGGCTCGGCGGGTTGGGTGACACTCCACGTCTGCCCGCGCAGGAGCGGCGGGAAACGAGTGTCGGACCGGGCGGTACGGGCTACCCCGGGCGCATGACCGAGCTGACGAGTTTCGTGCTGGCCCGGCTGGACGACGACGAGCGGCGCTACGAGGACGGCGTCCTGCCCACCCTGGACGAGGCCGAACGTCGTGGTCGTCTGCGCATCCTGCGCAGCGACGACGCTCAGGGCCTGCTGCTCCTGCCCGGGCCGGTGCAGGCCGCGGAGGAGCGGGTGCCGGTGCCGTTCCCGGAGAAGGCCGCCTACCTCCGCCGGGAGATCCGGGAGCACGGGGACGGCGACACCGCACGTCTCATCGCCTCCGTCTACGCGGCACACCCGGACTGGCGCGAGGACTGGGAGGTCACGAGCCCCGGCGGCTGAGCCCCGCGACGGTTTCCCACCACGACCGAAGGAGCGACACCATGACGAGCGCACAGCACAAGGACCTCGTCGACGTCATCATCGACGACCACCACGCCTTCGAGCGGGTGTTCCGGGAGCTCGAGGACCGCAGTGCCGACCCGCAGCGCCGCCGGGACCTCGCCGACCACGTCATCACCGAACTGGTGCGGCACTCGGTGGCCGAGGAACAGTTCATGTACCCGGCCGCCCGGCGCTACCTCGAGAACGGTGACGAGCTCGCCGACCACGAGATCGCCGAACACGCCGAGGCGGAGCGGACCATGAAGGACCTCGAGGGTGTCGAGCCCACCGATCCGCGGTTCGACGAGCTGGTCGGCAGCCTGATCGAGGAGGTCCGCCACCACGTGGAGGACGAGGAGAACGACCTGCTGCCGAAGCTGCGCCAGGCCTGCGGACAGCGGGAGCTGCGGGACCTCGGCGAGCAGGTGCTGCGGGCGAAGGAGACCGCGCCCACCCGGCCGCATCCGATGGCGCCGGACACCCCACCCGCGAACCGGATCCTCGACGCGGGCGCCGGCCTGATCGACCGGATGCGCGACAAGCTCACCGGCCGGGCCCACTGACCTCCGTGCCCGTGGGAGGTCGCCCGGCGCTCCCGCGGGTAGCGGTCTCGATGCCGTCCAGCAGTGCGCGCAGGCCGAACTCGAGACTCTCCCGTGCCGCCCGCTCCAGGTAGGGCGCCGACTCGTCGGCGAGGTCGTAGGTGCCTTCCTCGGCGAGCCGGCTCAGGGTGGGGAAGCGCTCGGCGAAGTCCGGCGCGACCTCGTGCAGCATCGCGGAGCGGGCATTCCACCAGTCGTCCTCGGACACCCAGGTGGCCGCGAACGCGTGCCGGGTGTCGGCGACGGTCTGCGCGGCCCCGCGCACGAGGGAGAACAGCGCCGAGGTCGCCTGGCGCAACCGTGGGCCGCGCAGGCCGGACGCGCTCAGGAGCCGCATGGCGTGCTCCAGCACCAGGTATTCGTGCGGGCCGAGCACAGGCCGCGCCTGCGACACCTGCAGCACCCACGGGTGACGCAGCAGGAACCGCCATAGGTCCTCGGCCCAGTCTGTGATCGCCCGGCGCCAGCCGTGGCCTGGGGAGTAGTCGCCGGCGAGCTCGGCGAACGCCTTGTCGTACATCAGATCGACGAGCTCGCCCTTGCTCGGCACATAGGTGTAGAGCGCCATCGCGGTCCGGCCGAGCCGACCGCCGACCGCCCGCATCGACAGTGCCGCCAGGCCCTCGGCGTCGGCGATCTCGATGGCCGTGTCGACGATGAGATCCACCGACAGCCCGGGTTTCGGACCGCGTCCGGGGCGGCCGGACGCTGTGCCGGTGTCCCGCGACAGCAGGGCCATGGTCCGCCGGGGGTCTCCCTGGCCCGCGAACACCGCCACGTCCTTCGGCAACCCCGCCACCTACACCGGCCTGCTCGACCCGATCCGCGCCGAGTTCGCGCGGGAAAACGGGGTGAAGGCGTCGCTGTTCAGCGCCAACTCGCAGGGCGCGTGCCCGCACTGCAAGGGGATCGGCCTCGTCTACACCGACCTGGCGATGATGGCCGGTGTCGCTACGGTGTGTGAGGAGTGCGAGGGCGACCGATTCACCCCGGAGGTGCTCCGCTACACGGTGCGCGGCAGGAACGTCAGCGACGTTCTCGAGATGTCGGTGCGCAGGCGCGGGAGTTCTTCCCCGCGGGACAGGCGCGAGTGATCCTCGACCGGCTCTCCGACGTCGGCCTCGGCTACCTCACGCTCGGGCAGCCGCTCACCAGCGTGGTGAGCGGCAGCGGCTCAAGCTCGCCATCCACATGGCCGAGAAGGCCGCCGTCTACGTGCTCGACGAACCGACATCCGGGTTGCGCCTCGCCGATGTCGACCAGTTGCTGGCCCTGCTCGACCGGCTTGTCGACAACGGCAACACCGTGATCGTCATCGAGTACCACCAAGCCGTGATGGCGCATGCCGACTGGATCATCGACCTGGGTCCGGGTGCCGGTCACGACGGCGGCCGGATCGTGTTCGCCGGCAGGCCCGCGGACCTGATCGCGCACGAGGGCTCGCTCACCGCCCGCCACCTGCGGGACTACGTCGGTGTGTGAGCACACGACGGACTGTAAGGTGCGGACCGGTAGCCCGATCACGACCGAGGACGGAGCCTATGTCGATTGCCGAGATCGAACTTCGCACCCTGTCCGGTGAGCCGGCCACGCTCGGGGGCCTCGGCTGCCGCGTGCTGCTGGTGGTGAACGTGGCGTCGAAGTGCGGCCTGACGCCGCAGTACGCAGGCCTCGAACGGCTGCAGCAGCGGTACGGCGACCAGGGGTTCTCGGTGGCGGCCTTCCCGTGCGACCAGTTCGCGGGGCAGGAGCCCGGAACCCCGGAGGAGATCGCGCAGTTCTGTTCCGCCACCTACGGGGTGACGTTCCCGGTGTTCGAGAAGATCGACGTGAACGGGCCGAACCGGCATCCGCTCTATGCGGAACTGGTCACCGTGCCGGACGCCAACGGCGAAGCAGGTGACATCCAGTGGAACTTCGAGAAATTCCTGGTCCGCGGCGACGGGGCGGTGGCGGCGCGGTTCCGCCCGCGCACGGAGCCGGAGTCGCCGGAGCTGGTCGAGCTGATCGAGAAGGAACTGGCCCGAAGCTAGCGGTCAGTCCTGTGTAGACAGGAACGGAGCGTTCAGATACCGCTCGGCTCCAGGGGTTTCGGCCGGCCTTGCGTAGTCCACCGGCTGTTCGTCGGACGGATTGCTGAACACCACCGGGTGCACGGGATCGTCCTGCCCGTGCGGTGGCCTGGGTACTGCCATGAGCACCTCCTTCTACGACGCGAACCCCCGTCCACGACCGGCAGCGCCGGCCGTGGACGGGGGAACGCCGATGTTGCTCAGAGGCCGCGAACGCCGGTCGCCTGCGGGCCCTTGGCACCCGCGGCAACGGTGAACGACACGCGCTGGCCCTCGTCGAGGTTGCGGAAGCCGTGGCCGTCGATCTCCGAGTAGTGCACGAAGACATCAGAGCCACCGTCGTCGGGAGAGATGAAGCCGAAGCCCTTCTCGCCGTTGAACCACTTCACGGTTCCCTCAGTCATACAAGTCCCCTTCCAGGAGCTGGTCGAACCGGAATCGCACCGTGCGAAACCGGTAAAGCCGCAGGTCAAGACGGCCACCGTTCCAGCTTCTGGCAAGAGACAAGCGACACGCCCGCACCGAATTCCGCGGAGCGTGGAGAACACGAACACGCAAAAAATGCGACTGCGCCAACGACGTTACCACGGCACGGCGCCGCGTGGGGCGCCCAGGGGTGCGCGAGTCGGAAGCCTTCCGGATCGCCGGGCCTCGGCGTAGGGTCACCGACGGACCCATCGTTGGAGTTCGTTCCTGGCGGCCGCACGCCGGTATGCACGTCCCCGGCCTGTCCACACGGTCTGCGGCGCCGCCCACCCCGAGGAAACGGAGTACGCATGGACCAGTCGAGCGGCGTTCGCACCCGCCACGAGCAGGGCCGCTTCGCCCGCGCCAAGGCCGAGGCCAACGGGGTGGAGAGCAGGCAGCGCGCCCGCGCCGCCGTCACCGTGGCGTCCCACGCCTCCGATGTCCACGACTGTGCTGAATTGCTGTCCATGCTCGGCCTGCACCCGGCGCGCACGCCCGGCGACGTGTCGGCATCTGCCTGACCCGCGGGTCCAGCCGGTCCGTTCGTCCATTGTGGCCGGACGGACCGGCGGCACCGTTGCGCTGCCTCAGATCGAGACGCCCTGACTGCGCAGCCACACCAGCGGATCGATCTTGTGGCCGCCCTCGTGCACCTCGAAGTGCAGGTGCGGACCGGTGGACTGGCCGCGGTTGCCGATCGTCGCGATCTGCTGACCCGCGCCGACGCGCTGGCCCACGGAGACGAGCGACTCGTTGATGTGGCCGTACACGGTGATGAGGCCGCCGTCGTGCTGTACCCGCACCCACATGCCGAACCCGCTCGCCGGGCCTGAGGAGATGACCTCACCGGGCAGGGTCGAGTAGATCGGGGTGCCGATGCTGTTGGCGATGTCGATGCCGTAGTGCACGGTGCCCCAGCGGGCGCCGTAGGTGGAGGTCAGGGTGCCGTGCGCGGGGAGCACCGCGCCGCCCGACCCGCTCGCGTTCATCTGCGGCGCGGAGGTCGACCCGCTCGCGCCGGCCTGGAGGGCCTGCTTGCGGGCGAGCAACCGGTCGATGTCGTCCTGGGCGGACTCCTGCTCCCGCTGCGCGGTGGCGTAGGCGCGCTCGGCAGCGGTCTTGGCCTCCGCGGCGGTGCGCTCGTTCCGGCTCGCCTGCTGCAGCGCAGCCTGCGCCGACCGCTCGGCGTCGGTCTTGGCGTCGAGGGCCGTGCGCATGCGCTGCAGGACGTTGAGCTGGTCATCGCCGATGGCGTTGAGCAGCGAGGCGCGCTCCAGCATCTCGGTGGGGCTCTCGGACCCGAGGTAGGCGGTCACCGAGCCCACCGTGCTGCCCTGCCGGAAGCTCGCGGAGGCGAATCGGTCGACGTCGCCCTGCATGGCCTGGACCCGCTGGGCGGCCGCCTTCGCCTCGGTGCTCGACCGTTCGGCCCGGGCGCGGGCATCCCGTGCGGCCTGGCTCGCCGTGCGGTGCCGCTGCTCGGCGGCGGTGAACGCCTCGTACGTCCTGGCCAGTCGTGCCTGCGCGTCGCGAAGGTCGTTCTCGGCGGCCTCGATCTGCTCGGCGAGCGAACCGGGGTCGGACTGCGCGACAGCGGTCGGGGATGCGAGAGCCGCGACCATCGCCACTGCGGCGATCGTCGCGGCGGGCACCGCCCGAGTGAGCGCACGACGCACACTCATGCGGGGTCTCCAATTGTGGTCCAGGGGCACGCGGGGGAACGTGCCGCTCGGGTCGGGGGCAGGGCGACTATGCGCGGCCCCGACCGGGTGAATCCACAACCTTTGACATGTGCCACAACGATTCGATCACGCCGGAGCCACGATACGACCCTGGGTACTTGACCGAATGCGAGGCGTGAGGTGCTCAGCTGAGCGTCTCGTGTGCCCGTTCGGCGCCAGTCGCCGGCTCGGTGTGCACGGCCGCGGCGGTCAGCCGGGGAACGGTCCGGGTCAGCCGGTGTTCGACGGCGTGGGCGATGTCGTGTGCGGCGCCGACATCGAGGGCGTCGTCCACGGTGATGGCGAGTTCGGCGCGGAGACTGTGGCCGATCCAGCGCATGCGGACCTCGCGGACCGCGAGCACGCCCGGGACCTCCGCGGCGGCATGCTCCACGCGCTCGACGAGCTCGGGATCCACGGCGTCCATCAGCCGGCGGAGCACCTCGCGGGCGGCATCCCGGAGGACGACGAGGATGGCCACCGTGATGGCGAGGCCGACGAGCGGGTCGGCGATCGGGAACCCGAGGCCGGTGCCCACGGCGCCGAGCACCACGGCCAGCGACGTGAACCCGTCCGTGCGGGCGTGCAGGCCGTCGGCCACCAGCGCGGCGGACCCGATCTCGCGGCCGACCCGGATCCGGTACCGCGCGACCAGCTCGTTGCCCACGAAGCCGATCACCCCGGCGAGCAGCACGGCCCACAGGTATCGCATCGATTGCGGGTCGGCCAGCCTGCGCACCGACTCGTAGCCCGCCAGCAGGGCGGACGTCGCGATGAGCACGACCACCACGATTCCGGCGAGGTCCTCGGCGCGGCCGAACCCGTAGGTGTAGCGACGGGACGCCGCGCGCCTGCCGAGCACGAACGCGATGGCCAGCGGCACGGACGTCAGGGCGTCGGCGACGTTGTGGATCGTGTCGCTCAGCAGGGCCACGGAGCCGGTGAGCAGCACGATCGCCAGCTGCGCGACGGCCGTGCCGAACAGGGCGACGAAGGACCAGACCAGCGTGCGCAGCCCGCGCGCGCTGGTTTCCAGTGCCGTGTCCACGCGGCCGGCGCTGTCGTGCCCATGCGGGGTGAGCAGGTGGCGCAACCGCTGCCCGAGTCGTGCGTGTCCGTGTCCGTGCCTCTGTCCGTGTCCGTGCCCGGTGGGGTTCGTGCCGTGCGTCATCGTGCCGCCTTCGTCCGCAGTTCCGGCCACCTGCGCAGCCGCCACACGGCAGCGTATCTGCGCACTCACGCAGATACGCAACTACGCTGCTCCGCGGCCTGGCCCGGTACCGTGTCGGCATGCACACGTCCGCGTCCGAGTTCGACATGCCCAACGACGAACAGGTCCACCTCGCCGCGGAGACGTTCCGGCTGCTGGCCGATCCGACGCGCATCAAGGTGCTGTGGGCGCTGCTGCAGGGCGAGTCGTCGGTGGCCTTCCTTGCCGAGCTCGCAGGCGCCTCCCCGACGGCGGTCAGCCAGCACCTCGCCAAGCTGCGGCTCGCCGGACTCGTCACCGGGCGGCGCGAGGGCACGTTCGTCTACTACTCCGCCGCCAACAACCACGTGCGCGGGCTGCTGGCGCAGGCGCTCTTCCATGCCGACCACCTCGACCGGGACCTGCCGGGCGCGCCGAACGCCCACGAGGATCTCGCCCACCACGACCGCCCCCGCAGCAGGGCGTAGCCGGCAAGCACGTCACCGCGCCGGGTCGTGCGGTGCCGGCCGGCGCGCCGGCCACGCGCCCGCATCCCGCGCGAAGCCGGCGGCGAGGCGGAGCAGGACGTCACGCTCGGTCCGGAGCAGGGCGTTCTCGTCCCGGAGCCAGTCGAGTTCGGCCCGCTCGTCGGCCCTCAGCGGGCGGTGGCCGCTCACGCCCGGCTCCCCGTCAGCGCAGCGGATCGCATGCCCGCAGTTCCCCGGGCCGGACCCCCGTGGCGATCTCCTCCGCGAGCAGCCGGCCGGTCACCGGGCCCTGGGTGAGGCCCCACATCCCGTGGCCACCCGCGACGTACACCCCGGGCTCGGCGACTGCTCCGACCAGCGGCCTGCCGTCGGTGGTCACCGGGCGCGGCCCGACCCACTCGTCGGTGCGCTTCTCCCAGCACACGCCGGTGAGCAACGGACGAGCGGACTCCACGATCGCCGTGACGCGGTCGGCGTCCGGGGGATCGTCGGGGCCGCGGAACTCCATCGTTCCTGCCACCCGCACGCCGTCCCGGTACGGCGTGCAGGCCACGCGCACGCCGGGCAGGTACAGCGGACCTGGCACCGGCCGCTCGGTGGGCACGGTGAAGGAGTAGCCGCGGCCCGCGCGGACCGGCACGCGTACCCCGAACCGACGGGTGAACCGGCCCAGCCACGCGCCCGTCGCCAGCACCACCGCGTTGCCCGACACGGTGTCCCAGGATGCCGACACGACGGTGGTGGCGTTGCGGTGCCTGCGCAGGGCGACGGCGTCGAACCCTGTGCGGAGAACACCGCCGCGTGCCCGCACCGACTCCGCGAGCGCGTGGACGAACGCACCCGGATCGACGTAGCGCTGCCCGGCCAGCCGCACGGCCGCGCCGAGCCGGTCCGACGCCTGGGGCATGGCGTCCCGCAACGCCGACCCGGTGAGGCACTCGAAGCTCACCGCCTGGCCGACGCGCTCCAGCCGGTGCAGTTCGCGCACCAGTGCGGTGGCGTCCGACGTGGCCTCGAACCCCGCGGTGATCGGCGCCTCGATCGTGGGGACCAGGACGCCGCCGTCGGCGAGCGCGTCGAACGCCCCGAGGCAGTCGAGGTTGAGCGGCAGGTTGGCCAGCGCCGCCCGTGCCCACGAGCGCCACGTGCAGTGCGCGGCGAACCGGAGCAGGAACCGCCACAGCGCCGGGTCGACACGCGGGGGGACGTGCAGCGGCGCCCGCGGGTCGAGCACGGTGCGCAGGCCGTAGCGCAGCACCGCCGGTTCATTGAGCGGCACGGCCAGTCCAGGGGAGAGCCAGCCCGCGTTGCCCCAGGACGCTCCGGCGGCCACCCCGGTGCGGTCCACCACCGTCACCTCGACGCCGCGCTCCTGGAGGAACCACGCGGTGGAGAGCCCCACCACGCCGGCGCCGACCACCACCGCCGTGCGCGGACCACGGCCGGTCCTGCCGTCCATCGACACCTCCTCACGCCACAGCCGGTTCACCGGCTCTCGACGTCGAGGATCCAGCGGGCGCGGCCGCCGTGGGTTGTCCGAGAACGACAAACGGTGCGGCCGATGTTGTCCGATCCGGGCAAACAGCGGGGTAAGGTCGGCCGGTGGTCACGCTCGATCGCCTCGTCAACGTCCTCGGCGGGTATGGCGCGCGGCTGATCGGGCCGCGGGCCGAGCGGGACGTCGAGCTGCACAGCGTCGCCATGCACGACCCCACGGCGGACGAGCCCGTGGTCGGCGACGTGTTCCTCGCCGTGGGCGTGCCGTCGGTGACCCGCGGCCTCGAGCTGGCGGCCCAGGCGCACTCCAGGGCCGTGCTGGTCCGTGGCGCGTCCGGCCCCGATACCGCCGAGCAGGCACGGCGCGCCGGTCTGGCCGTGCTTGTCGTCGACCCCGCCGTGTCCTGGAGCCAGGTCGCGGGCGCCGTGTACGGCCTCGTGCTCGAGGGCCGGGAGACCGAGGCGGGACGGGGTCCGAGTGACCTGTTCGCCCTCGCCGACACTCTGGCCGGCGCGGTCGGGGGAGCGGTGACCATCGAGGATCCGCACTCGCGGGTGATGGCGTACTCAGGGGCGCAGCAGGACGCCGACCCGGCCCGGCACGACACCATTCTCGGCAGGCGGGTGCCGGAGCCGGTCCGGGAGCTGTTCGAACGCCGGGGCGTGTTCGCCCACCTGGCGGCCTCCGACGCGCCACTGTTCGTGCCCGCCGCGCCGGAACACGGCCTGCACGGCCGGATGGTGGTCGCCGTGCGCGCCGGACGCGAGCTGCTCGGATCGGTGTGGGTTGCCTGCCGGGCGCCACTGGACGACCGGCGCCGCCGGGTCTTCGCCGAGGGCGCGCACACCGTCGCGCTGCACCTGCTGCGCTCCCGGATCAGCGCCGACCTCGAACGGCAGGTGGAGTCGGAGCTGGTGATCGAGCTGCTCGACGGCACCGCCGACGCGGCGGCCGTCATCGGCAAGCTCGGCCTGCCGCCCGGCCGCTTGCGCGTGGTCGCCCTGCAGGCGCACACCGACGAACGGCACGGGGCGATCCTGCTGGCCTTCGAACGCGCCACGACCGGTTTCGGCTGGTCCCGGCCCGGCCGCAGCACCATGTTCGGCAACACCGTGTACACCGTCCTGCCCGCGGGCGAGGACGCCGGCCCAGCCCGGGACTGGCTGCGCGACATCACCGCCGGGCTGCCCGGGCACGTCACGTTCGCCGCGGGCATCGGAGGCGCGGCAGGGCCCGGCGAGCTACCCGCGTCGCGACAGGAGGCCGACGAGAGCCTGGCCCTGCACGCGCTGCACCCGCACCGCGACGTCGTGAGCTACGAGCAGTCGTGGGACGAGATCCTCCTGCAGCGGCTGCGCACCGCCGCGTCGGCGGGCCGCATCCCCGACCGCGGGCCGATCGCCGAACTGGCCCGCCACGACGCCGTCCACGGCACCGGCTACCTCCGGACGCTACGGGCGTGGCTGGAATGCCATGGGGACCGGGTCGCCGCGGCGGCCGAACTCGGGGTGCACCAGAACACCGTGCGCTACCGGCTGCGCAAGATGGCGGAGATCGCCGACCTCGGCCTGGCCGATCCGCGCAAGCGCCTGGCCATGCTCATCACGCTGGCCGTGGCCGACGAGCCCGGGCCGTTCAGTGCCCGGACATTCCGCCGTCCACCGCCAGTGTCGCACCCGTGACGTAGGACGAGGCGGGACTCGCGAGGAACACCACCGCGGCGTCGAGCTCGTGCTGCTCGCCGAGCCTGCCCAGCGTGCTGGTCCGCCCCACGAACGACGTCAGTTGATCCTCCGGGATCTGGGCGGTCATCTCGCTGGCGAAGTAGCCGGGTGCGATCGCGTTGACGCGGATCCCGCGCCTGCCTGACCACTGCTGGGACAGGTCCCGCGTCAGGCCGATGACGCCGGCCTTGCTGGCGGCGTAGGCGGCCTGCGGAGCGTAGGACTTGATGAGCGCGAGCACGCTGCTGATGTTGACGATGCTCGAGCCGGCCTCCATCCGCCGCGCACACGCCTGCGCTGCCCAGTACGCGCCGTTGAGGTTGATGTCGACGACCCGGCGGAAGTCCTCCGGAGACTCCTTGAGCGCCGGGACCGCCGTGCCCACACCGGCGTTGTTGACCAGCACGTCGATCCGCCCGAACTCCTCGACGGCCGCGGCGGCCATGGCCTCGCAGCTGTCCGGATCGCCGACGTCGGTGGCCACGCACAGGGCGCGCCGGCCGGTGCCGCGGACCCGGTCGGCGACCTCCTGCAACCGGTCGGTGCGGCGCGCCGCGAGCACCACGTCGGCACCGGCCTGCGCGAGGGCGAGCGCGAATCCCGCGCCGAGCCCGGAACTCGCGCCGGTGACGACGGCGACCTTGCCGTCCAGCCGGAACAGGTCCAGCACGTTCGTCATGGCAGTCTCCTCACGTGGTCCGGGCGAGGGCACGCAGCCCGGTGGCGGCCAGCGGCGCGACCGCCTCGCCGACCAGCTCGAACCCGGAGCCGCGCGTCATCCCCTTGCGGAAGCGGGCGTGGATGCCCTCGGCGATCACCGCGATCTTGAAGTATCCGAGGCCGACGTAGAAGTCCAGCCTGCCCAGGTCCCGCCCGCTCACCTCGGCGTAGCGCTGGGCGAGGTCGTCGCCGGGTGGCATGTGCTCGCTGGTGGACGCCGCCGACCCGGCCAGCACGAGCGCGAACGCCGGGTCGGAGTACGCCAGATGCAGGCCCAGGTCGGCGAGCGGGTCGCCGAGCGTGGCCATCTCCCAGTCCACGACGGCGCGCACGCGCGCGGGGTCGGCCGGGTCGAGGATCGTGTTGTCGATGCGGTAGTCGCCGTGCACGATCGACGCGCCGCTCTCCTCCGGGCACGCCTCGGCCAGCCGTGCGTGCAGGGTGTCGATGTCCGGCAACGGCCGTGTCCGCACCCGCTGCCACTGGTCATACCACCGGCGCACCTGCCGGGCCAGGTACCCCTGCGGGCGGCCGAAGTCCCCGAGCCCGACGGCGTCCGGGTCGACGGCGTGCAGCCGGGCCAGCACGTCCACGAGCGCGTGCGCACAGCGCGCGATGTCGGCGCGGGAGAGGGTGTGCAGCTCCTCGGCGGTGCGGATGACACGTCCGTCGACGTACTCGACCAGGGCGAACGGCACGCCGAGCACGTCCTCCTCGTCGTACGCGACGGTCGGGGCGACCGGCACGTCGCTGCCGGTGAGCGCGGCGACGACGCGGTACTCGCGGGCCATGTCGTGAGCCGACGGCGTCAGCTCGCCCAGCGGCGGGCGGCGCAGCACCCACCGCTTGTCGCCGTCGCTGAGCAGGTAGGTGAGATTGGACCGTCCACCGTGGAGCAGTTCCGCCTCCAGGCTGCCGCCGAACCCCGGGACGTGCTCGGCGAAGAACCGTTCCAGCGCGGGCAGGTCCAGCCCGTCCAGTGTGGACTGCCCCGTGGCGCTCATCGGGTCGCCTCCGCGTCGTGCCGCCGCATGACCCGGCGGGCGATGGCCCAGCGGTGCGTCTCGGAGGGGCCGTCGTAGATGCGGAACGGGCGCACCTCGCGCAGGAACCGGCCCAGCAGCACGTCGCCGGAGATGCCGAGCGAGCCGCAGATCTGCACGGCCCGGTCGACCACCCGCCACACCGCCTCGGCGCAGAACGTCTTCGCGATCGCGGTCGACTGCGAACCCGAACGACCTTGGTCGAGTTCCCAGCACGCCTGCAGGATCAGCCCGCGCGAGGCGGCGATGTCGATCTCGTTGTCGGCGATCATCTGCTGCACCATGCCGAGGTCACCGAGCCGGGAGCCGAACACCTCCCGCTCGGCGGCACGGGCCACGGCGATGTCCTGGGCGCGGCGGGCGATGCCGAGCCAGCGCATGCAGTGCGTCATGCGCGCCGGGCCCAGCCGTACCTGGGCGTAGCGGAAGCCTTCGTCGACCTCGCCGAGCACGGCGTCGTCGGGAACGCGGCAATTGTCGAACACGAGCTCGATGTGCCCGCCGTAGAGGCTCTCGTCGAGCGTGTCGATGTGCCGGACCGTCTTCATGCCGGGGTTGTCGGCGTCGACGAGGAACATCGTGGCCCCGCCCGCCTCGCCCGGCTTCCCCGAGGTGCGCGCCATGCAGATCGCGAATCCCGCACCCTCGGCGCCGGTGATGAACCACTTGCGTCCCTCGATCCGCCAGCCGCCCTCCTCGCGCTCGGCGTAGGTCGTGAGCGCGCTGGGGTCGGACCCGGCACCCGGTGCGGGCTCGGTCATGGCGAAGCACGACCGGATCTCGCCCGAGGCGAGCGGACGCAGGTAGCGCTCCTTCTGCTCGTCGGTCGCGATGGCCTCGAGCATGTGCATGTTGCCCTCGTCGGGGGCGGCGATGTTCAGCGCGAGTGGCCCGAGCAGCGAATAGCCGGCCTCCTCGAAGACGGCGGCGCGGCCCCGCATGTCCAGCCCGTGCCCGCCGTACTCGGGCGCGACGTGCGGTGCGAACACGCCGGCGTCCTTGGCGGCCCGCTGCAGTTCGATGCGGACGTCCTCCGAGCGGGCGACCCCGCCCGTCCGTTCCTCGATCGGCACCACCACGTCGCGGACGAACTCGGCGGTGCGCCGCGCGAGGTCGGCGACGTCGGGGGTCGGGGTGAGGTCGACGGCCATGGCGCCTCCCAGCGTGCGGCTAACGAGTATTAGCCGCGACTGTAGCCGCCGGTGCTTCTACCCGGCAATGCCCATACCGGAGGCCACCGTCGGTGGCTACGATGGGTTAGCCGTCGCTCTGGAGGTGCCGCGTGGACCGGTCCGACCACATCCGTGCCGCCGCGCTGGAGCTGTTCACGCGCCAGGGCTACGAGGCCACGACCATGGCCGACATCGGCGCCGCGGTCGGCATGCGCGGGCCCAGCCTGTACAAGCACGTCGCGTCGAAGCAGGACCTGCTCGCCGGGATCATGACCGCGACCATGGTGTCCCTGCTCGCCGCGCATCACGCCGCGGTGGCGACCACCGGCGACCCCGTGGAGCGGCTGCGCCGGGCGACCGAGGCCCACGTCCGCTACCACGCCCGGCACCGGCTCGAGGCCTTCGTCGGCAACCGGGAGATCCGC
The DNA here is from genome assembly GCF_042685745.1 of Prauserella oleivorans. Classification (NCBI taxonomy): domain Bacteria; kingdom Bacillati; phylum Actinomycetota; class Actinomycetes; order Pseudonocardiales; family Pseudonocardiaceae; genus Prauserella; species Prauserella oleivorans. The sequence goes on from NZ_JBHUNT010000001.1 coordinate 3,090,297, forward strand.
AGCCTCGTCGAGCCGCACCGCGCCCGCGTGCTGGCCCTGCGTGCCGACTACGAGCGCTGCTTCCGGGAGCTCGTGCAGGCCGGTGTCACGGCGGGCGTGTTCCACGTCGGATCGGTGCGCCTGGCGTCCTACGCCGTGCTCGACCTCGGCATGGGCGTCTCGGCGTGGTACCGCGAGGACGGCGAGCTGTCCGAGGACACTGTCGTGTGGCAGTACAGCGAGTTCGCGCTGCGGCTGGTCGGCCACCGGCAGCCCTGACCCGGCGCCCGCGGTGGTGTGGACCCCGGGGTGGCCTGACCCACTTCCGCGATGCCCGGTCATTTACCCACCACCTGCTCTGGATAGAGTCGCCCGGCTGTCCGCGCACGCCGTGCCGGTTCGGGGCCGCACGGCGCACCTGGGGTGCGGCCGGTCCGGGCAACCACCACCGGTCGTCAGGCGTCGGACATGTCGAGAGCCGTGGAGGACCGAGATGACTCTGCTTCGAGCGACGGCGCCCGAAGGAGGCGTGGCCGCGCCGCGGGCGCCCCGCAAGTTCAGGCCGGAGCTGCAAGGCCTGCGGGCACTGGCGGCCGGACTCGTGGTCGTCTACCACGTGTGGCTGGACCGGATCTCCGGCGGCGTCGACGTCTTCTTCCTGGTCTCCGGGTTCCTCATCACCGGTCAGCTCGTGCGCGCGAGTCTGCGCGGCCGCATCGAGTTCCGCCCGATGTGGGGCCGGATGATCAAGCGGCTCTTCCCGGCCGCGCTCACCGTGCTGGCCGCCACGATGGTGGCCGCGTTCGTCTGGCTGCCCGAACATCGGTGGTTCCAGACGATCAAGGAAATCGTCGCCTCGGCCCTGTACGTCGAGAACTGGCAGCTGGCGGCCGACTCGGTGGACTACTTCGCCCAGCACGGCTCGGCCAGCGTGGTACAGCACTTCTGGTCGCTGTCCATCCAGGGGCAGTTCTACCTCGTGTGGCCGGTGCTGATCGCCACGGTCGCGCTGCTCGCCCGGCGTGCCGGCTGGGGGCTGCGCCGCACCGTGTTCGTGACCCTGGCCGTCCTGTTCACGGTGTCGCTGGCGTACTCGGTGTACCTGACCGCGGTGAACCAGCCGTTCGCGTACTTCACGTCGCTGACGCGCGTATGGGAGTTCGCGCTGGGTGGCCTGCTCGCGCTGGCGATCGATCGCATCGCGCTGCCGCGGGCGCTGCGGATCCTGCTCGGCTGGATCGGCGTCGCGGGCCTGGTGTCGTGCGGGCTGGTGCTGCAGGTCGGCACCATGTTCCCGGGCTACGTGGCGCTGTGGCCGATGGTGTCGGCTGCGCTGGTGCTGATCGCCGGCTTCACCGGCAGCCGTCTCGGCGCGGACCGGTTCCTCTCGTCGCGGCCCGCCGTCTACCTCGGCAACATCAGCTACGCGCTGTACCTCTGGCACTGGCCGGTGCTGCTGTTCTACCTGATCGCGCGCGGTCGCGAGGAGGTCGGCTTCCGCGGTGGTGCCGTCATCATCGCGATCGCGCTCGCGCTGTCGGTGCTGACGTACCACCTCGTCGAGAAGCCCGTGCGCGAGTCCCGGATCGGCACCACCACGCGGTGGGGCGCCTACCGGTTCGGCGTGCTGGTGCTGGCGCCCGTGCTGGTCGGCGCGGGGGCGTGGCAGTACGTCGCGACCGAGCGGGCGTCGTACGTGCTCGACCTGGACGACGCCCGGCACCCGGGCGCGCAGGCGGTGGTCACCGGGGCGCCGCTGTTCGACCCCGAGGCGACGGTGGTGCCGCCGCTGGCCGCCCTGCAGGACCAGCACCTGCACTTCCCGGACGAGCAGTGCACGCAGTCGCCGCGGCACCAGGACCTGCGCATCTGCAGCATCGACCCCGCCGGTCCGCCCGCGAAACGCATCGTCGTCGCCGGCGACTCACACGCCCTGCAGTTCGTCACGGCGCTCGAACCGCTCGTGCGGCAGCGCGGCTACCAGATCGTCTCGATGTTCAAGCCCGGCTGCCCGTTCACCGCGACCGTGGGGGACCACCTGCCGGACGGTTGTGTGGACTGGAACGCCGCGGCGCTGCAGGAGATCGTGGAGAGCGGGCCCGACGCGGTGGTGACCATGGCCACCCGGGACGTGCGGCTCGGCCTGACGGAATGGGCTCCCGCGGGTTATGTGGAGCAGTGGCGGCGGCTCGACGCCGCCGGCATCCCGGTGGTCGCGGTGCGGGACAACCCGCGGTTCAGTTTCGCGCCGCCCGAGTGCGTGCAGCAGCACGGCTTCGACTCCCGGGACTGCGCGCGGCTGAGGTCGAAGCTGCTGGCGCCGGTACCGCCGTACGAGTCGGCGCCGGGCGTGCCGCCGAACGTGTCGTTCCTCGACTTCTCCGAGTACTTCTGCCCGGGTGAGCTGTGCCCGCCGGTGATCGGCAACGTGCTCGTCTACATGGACGACAACCACGTCAGCAAGGCCTACATGGAGACTCTGGCGCCGATCGCGAGCGAGGAGCTCGTGCGCACCCTCGGCTGGACCGATCCGGTGGTCGCCGCGCCGCGCTGACCGGCTCACCGATCCGCCAGGCCGCGCCGGCGCCGGGCGCTCCGTGGCGAGGGCCAGGGGTCCGGCCGCGGCAGGCCGGCCGGACCCCGAGGGCCTCAGAGCCAGATCTCCTGTGCCCACTCGGGATGGTCGATGAACGGGTTGCGGTTGTGCTGGTACCGCTCGTAGATCAGGTCGTTGCGGCGGCGTTCGGCGTCGTCCACCGGGTCCGCCTGGTGCCATTCCAGCAGCACCGACGACCGGCCCATATACGGTGCCGAGTCGTTGCCGACCTGATCGTTGAGCTCGAGGTCGGCGTAGCCGTCGTCGCCCTCGTAGCGCACGGCCATGTAGAAGATCATGCGCGCGACGTCCCCCTTGACCTCGTCGCGCGGCTCGAACGATTCGTCGTCGGTGTAGTTGCCCGGCGCGCCCGCGACTTCCCCGCCGCCGTTGTCGAAGTCCTTGTTGCCCCGCTCGCTGTTCACCTGCACGTCGGTGGGGCGGAGGTGATGCAGGTCCGTTCCCGGCCCCTCGGTGCCGAAGTCGCCGTGGGACTTCGCCCACACGTGCTCCCGGTTCCAGTCGCCGACGTTCCCGCCGTTGCTGTCCTCGCTGCGTGACTCCCCGCTGTAGAGCAGGATGACGTTCGCCGGGTCGGCCGGGTCGGCGTCGGTCTCCTTGAGCGCGTCCCACACCTCGTCGTAGGACAGGGTGGAGCTCTCGCTGATGATGTCGTGCAGCGCGGACTCCAGTTCCGCACCGGTCAGGCCTTCGGCGCTGTCGTAGTAGCCGGCGGGCGGTTCCGCCGTGGCGACCGCCGGAGTGGACATCCCCGCGGTGAGCGTGACGGCCGACAACGCTCCCGCCACCCAGCGGGCGGTAGGTGTTCGCATCCCAGGACCTCGTTTCTGACGTCGTCACAAGGGCGGGCCCACCGTCACACGGAGCCGGGCCCGGCCAATACCGACGAACGTCGGCGAACCACGTGAACACCTCGTGTCGCCATGGCGACCGCGCGGTGTGCGGCGAATTCACGCGAGTCCGGGTGCAGTGGAATAGGCCATTCGGCCGTACGTGGAATGGGCCGAACAGTGGTGCCGGAAATGGTGTGGCGCGGCAGGCGGGAAGAAACGCATAAATGTTGCGTTGCATCTCTGTTTCCCTGCTGGCCCGTGGCACCCGGAATGGCCGGGTCGCCGGCGGTGTTCAGCGCTGTTCTGGTCGGCTCCGCGTGGGACGTGTGCGCGTTCTGTCAACAGTCCAGGGCGTGACTAGACCATTCCGGTGCCGTGTCGCTCCCGATTCGTCATCAATTCTGGGCTCGATTGTTATCGAGCAGGTTCGATGGTTGCCTACGGTGACCGGACGATCTCCATGGGTAAGTCGAATAGGGTACGAACACGTCCGCGAGATCGTCGTGAAAGGACCCGGGGAACTTGCCCACAGTTCGAGCCGAAAACCTGTACAAGGTATTCGGGCGGCGTGCACGGGATGCCGTGCGACTGCTCGAGGGCGGTGCCCAACCGTCCGAATTGGATCTGCCTGGAACGACCGCTGCCGTGGTGGACGCGTCGTTCGAGGTGAGATCCGGCGAGATCTTCGTCGTGATGGGCCTTTCCGGATCGGGAAAGTCCACATTGCTCCGCATGCTCAACGGCATCCTGCCGGCCACCTCCGGCCATGTGTACGTCGACGACGCCGACATCACCGCCATGTCGCCGAAAGAGCTCCGGGACATGCGCAGACGCACGATGAGCATGGTGTTCCAGCATTTCGCCCTGTTCCCGCACCGTACGGTCCTGCAGAACGCGGCCTACGGTCTGCAGGTGCAGGGTGTGCCGAAGGAGCAACGCCTCGGACGTGCCCGCGCCGCACTCGAGCTGGTCGGCCTCTCCGGCTGGGAGGAACGGCTGCCCGAGCAACTCTCGGGCGGAATGCGACAGCGTGTCGGGCTGGCCAGGGCGCTCGCCGCCGACACCGACGTGCTGCTGATGGACGAGGCGTTCAGCGCGCTCGACCCGCTCATCAGGCGGGAGATGCAGGACCAGTTGCTGTCCCTGCAGAGCCGGCTCGGCAAGACGATCGTCTTCATCACCCACGACCTCAACGAGGCGATGCGGCTCGGCGACCGGATCGCCATGATGCGCCAGGGCCGGATCGTCCAGATCGGCACCGCGGAAGAGATCCTGACGCACCCGGCGGACGACTACGTCGCCCAGTTCGTGCAGGACGTCGATCGCTCCCGGGTGCTCACCGCACGCTCGGTGATGGACAAGCCGGTGCTCACCGTCGGCGTGGCCGTGGAGCCGGACACGGCGCTGCGGATCATGCACGACCACGGGCTCCCGGCGCTGTTCGTCGTGGACGAGGGCGGCCGGCTGCGCGGCGTGCTGACCGAGAGCGCCACCGCGAGTGCCGCCCGCAGCGGCCGCGCCGTCGGCGAGTTCCTCGCAGAGGACGTCGCCACGGTCGCACCCGACACACCGGTGAACGACATGTTCGCCCTCGCGGCCGCGAGCCCGGTGCCGTTGGCGGTCGTCGACGAGGACGGCAGGCTCGCCGGCCTTGTCCCGCAGTCGGCGCTGCTGGCCGCGCTCGGCGAGGTCGGCCAGGCCGCCACGGAGCCCGAGAAGGAGGCCGCCGATGCGTGAGTTGCTCGCCCAGTCCGGCTGGGAGGTGCCGAGGATCCCGCTCGGTGACTGGTTCGAAGACGCTGTCGACTGGCTCTACGACAGCCTGGGTGACGTGTTCGACGCGATCTCGGAAGGCTTCGACACCATCGTCACCGCGGTCGCCGACGTGCTCACCTGGCCGCCGACGTGGGTGATGATCCTCGTGTTCGGTGCGCTCGCGTTCTGGTTGCGGGGCTGGAAGTTCGGTGTCGCCGCGCTGATCGGCTTCGCGCTGCTGGACTCGCTCGATTCGTTCGGCAGCGCGATGCAGACCTTGGCGCTGGTGCTGCTCGCCGGGGTGATCGCGGTGGTCGTCGCGGTGCCGGTCGGGATTCTCGGCGCCCGCAGCGAGGGCGCGAGCCGCGTCATCAAGCCGGTGATGGACTTCCTGCAGACGATGCCCGCGTTCGTCTACCTGATCCCGGCCGTGATCTTCTTCGGCATCGGTGTGGGCCCCGGCATCGTCGCCACCGTCGTCTTCGCGTTGCCGCCGGGAGTGCGGCTCACCGAGCTCGGCATCCGGCAGGTCGACCGCGAGATGGTCGAGGCGGGGGAGGCCTTCGGCAGCTCGCCCGGCAGGATCCTCACCGGCATCCAGATCCCGCTGGCCATGCCGTCGATCATGGCGGGCGTCAACCAGATCATCATGCTGTCGCTGTCGATGGTCGTCATCGCGGGCATGGTGGGCACTCCCGGACTCGGCGCCGACGTCTTCGGGGCGATCTCCAATCTGGACCAGGCCGGCGGTTTCGAGGCCGGCCTGAGCGTGGTGATCCTGGCGATCTATCTCGACCGGCTCACCGCGTCACTGTCCGCGAAGTCCGCGGTGAGCCGCGCGCGCAAGCTCGCCGGTGCGGCATGAAAACCAGCATGCCAGGAAAGGAGAAGGAATGAGACGCACGAGATTCGGGCGGGTGCTGTCGCTGTTCGCGGCTCTGCTGGCCGTTGTCATGGTGGCCACGGCCTGTGGTGGTGACGACGGTGCCCAAGGCGAAGGCGGCGGCGAGGGCGGCGGGGACCGGAACCTCACCATCGGCTACATCGCCTGGGACGAGAACATCGCGCTCGCGCACCTGTTCAAGGCCCAGCTCGAGGAACGGGGCTACACGGTCGAACTGCGCCAGCTCGATGTGGCGCCGACGTGGCAGGCTCTCGCGCAGGGCGAGATCGACCTGTTCCAGGACGCGTGGCTGCCCACCACGCACGCCACCTACTGGGAGCAGTACCAGGACCAGGTCGAGGACCTTGGCGTGTGGTACGACCAGGCGACCCTGAACATCGCCGTGCCGTCCTACGTGAAGAACGTCAATTCGATCGAGGACCTGAAGAACAACGCCGGCATGTTCAACGGCACGATCACCGGCATCGAACCGGGTGCCGGGCTGACGCGCATCACCCAGGACGAGGTCATCCCGCAGTACGGCCTGCAGGGCACGCTGAACCTTCAGACGTCGTCGACCACGGCGATGCTGAGCGAGCTGCACTCCGCCATCCAGCGCCAGGAGCCGATCGTCGTGACGCTGTGGCACCCTCACTGGGCGTACTCGCGCTACGACCTGAAGGACCTGCAAGACCCGAAGGGGGCCCTGGGTAAGGCCGAGGAGCTGCACATGCTCGGCCGCGAAGGCTTCAGCCAGGACTTCCCGCAGCTGGCGGGAGCCCTCAAGTCGTTCAAGATGACCGACGAACAGCTCGGTTCGCTGGAGGACAAGATCCAGGAGGCAGGCTCCGGCCAGGAGCTGCAGGCGGCCACGGAATGGGCCAACGAGAACAAGAATGTCGTCGACGGCATGTTCGGTAACGTCTGAGAACTCCACCTCGGATGGCGGGTGCCTGGGTTGGGTGCCCGCCATCCGGCGTTTCCGCCCCGACCCGTCCAGTTCGATGTGGACTGTCGTCTCGGTGCGCAGTGGGCCCGTCACGGATCGTCGCGAAACGCTGCGGCAGTCTCGCCGACGGACATGGCCTCCACCAGGCAGGTCAGTCGTGGGTCGCGGCGCAGGGTGACGGCCTTCTGCGACTCGACCTTCGTCTCGACGCCCGTGGGTTGACCATCAAGGGCGCGGGCGTCCCGGCGCGGGTGGCCGGGACGCCCGTCCGCCGAGGTCACGCCAGCAGCGAGCGGCCGATGACCTCCTTCATGATCTCGGTGGTGCCGCCGTAGATGGTCTGGACACGGGAATCGAGGAATGCCCGTGCGATGGGGAACTCCAGTGTGTAGCCGTAGCCGCCGTGCATCTGCAGACACCGGGCGATGACCCGTTGTGCCAGCTCGCTGGCCCACCACTTCGCCTTCGCGGCCTCGACCGGCGACAGTGTGCCGGCGTTCAACGCCAGCACGCTGCGCTCGATGAAGGCACGCGTCACGTCCACCTCGGTGGCCATCTCGGCGAGCCCGAACTTGGTGTGCTGGAACTGCGCGATCGGGGTGCCGAACGCGCTGCGCTCCCTCGTGTAGCCGACCGTCCAGTTCACCGCCGCCTCGGCGATGGCCAGTGAGTAACAGGCGATCGACATCCGTTCCTTCGGCAGGCGCTCCATCACGTGTGGGAAACCCCGGCCCACCGTGCCGAGCACGTTCTCGCCGGGGACGCGAACGTCGTCGAAGAACAGTTCGGACACGGCCTCGCCGCGCCTGCCGATCGTCTCCATCGCGGTGCCCGAGCTGAACCCCGGCATGCCGCGCTCGACGATGAACAGGCTGAAGCGCGGTTTGCCGTCGTCCTCACCGGAACGGGCGAGGACGACGACGAAGTCGGCGTGCTCGCCGTTGGTGATGAACGTCTTGCTCCCGTTCAGCACCCAGTCGCCGCCCTCCTGCCGCGCGAGGGTGCGCACACCGCGCAGGTCGCTGCCCGCTCCGGGTTCGGTCATGGCGATGGCCGTGGTGAGGGTGCCGTCGCACAGGCCCGGGATGAGGCGCTTCTTCTGCTCGTCGGTCGCGAGGTCGAGCAGGTACGGCCCCACCAGGTCGTCCACGAGGCTGAACGCGGCGTTCACCGAGGCGGCGCCCACGCGTGCGAGTTCCTCCATGACGATGAACCGGTACCGGTAGTCGGGCTCACCCCCGCCGCCGTACTCCTCGGGCAGGCTCAGCCCGAGCAAGCCCTGTGCGGCGGCCTTGCGCCACAGCTCCGGATCGATCCGGCCCGCCCGTTCCCAGGCCGCTACGTTTGGTTCGACCTCGCGCCGGACGAACGTGCGCACCGTCTGGCGCCAGAATTCGTGTTCGGGCTCGTAAAAGCTCATGATCCCACTCAGAAGTAGTGCCGGTAGACGGCCTGGGCGACGCAGGCGGGCTTGTCGGCGTTCTCGACCTCGACGGTGAAGTTCAGGGTCGTCTCGACACCGTTGCCCTTGACCTCCACCACGTTCTCCACGGCACCACGCAGGCGGATGCGCGAGCCGACCAGCACGGGGGAGGGGAAGCGCACCTTGTTCAGCCCGTAGTTCACGGCCATGCGAGCGCCTTCGATCTTCAGCAGCCGGGTGAACTGCGGGATGATCAGGGAGAGCGTCAGGTAGCCGTGAGCGATCAGATCGCCGAACGGCGATTCGGCCGCTCGCGCGGTGTCGACGTGAATCCATTGGTGGTCGTCGGTGGCGTCGGCGAAGGTGTTCACCCGGTCCTGGGTGATCTCCATCCAGTCGGTGCGACCCAGATCCGAGCCCGCGAGCTTCTTCAGCCCGTCCATACCGTCCACAGTGATCACGAGTTGTCCTTTCCGAGGGTGCTGGTGGGTGTGGCGCTCAGCGGGTAGCGGTCCCGGAGCCGGTTCTTGAGCAGCTTGCCGGAGGGGTTGCGAGGCAGCTCGGAAACGAAGACGACCGATTTGGGAACCTTGAACTTCGCGAGCCGCTCGGTCGCGTAGCCGATGATGTCGTCGGCGGACGGCGGCTCCGCGGTGGCGGGAACGATGAGGGCGCGACCCACCTCACCCCACGTCGGGTCCGGCACGCCGATCACGGCGCAGTCCCGCACGGCCGGGTGGCCGTGCAGAATCTGTTCCACCTCGGCCGGGTAGACGTTCTCGCCACCCGAGATGTACATGTCCTTGATCCGGTCGACAATGGACACGTCACCGTCGTCGTCCACGGTGGCCAGATCGCCCGAGCGGAACCACTTCCCCCCGGCGAAGCTCGCCTCCGTGGCGTCGGGCCGGTTCCAGTAGCCGGACATGACGTTGGGCCCCTGGACGAGTACCTCGCCGACCTCGCCAGGCCCGACGTCGCGACCCTCGGCGTCCACGACACGGACATCGACGAAGAAGTGCGGTCTGCCGACCGCGCCCACCTTGTCGGCCGCCCGGGTGGGCGGCAGGTACAGCGCACCCGGACCGGTCTCCGTCATGCCGTAGCCCTGGCTGAACGCGATGCCGCGGTCGAGGTAGGTCCGGATGAGGGTGAGCGGTGCGGCCGATCCGCCACTGCTGGCCCGGCGCACCGACGACAGGTCGGTCTCCGGCCAGCGCTGCGGCCTGGTGAGCGCCTCGAAGATCGTCGGCACACCGTGCAGGTGCGTGATGCGGTACCGCTGGACGATGTCCAGGGTGCGTTCGGGATCGAACGCGTCGACGAGCACCACCGTGCCGCCCTTGAGCATGATCGGCAAGCAGTTCATGCTCAGCGCGGCCGCGTGGAAGAGGGGAGCGACCACGAGCGACACCTCGTCACTGCGCAGGTCGACGTCGACGACGACATCCATCGCGTTCCACGTCAGGTTGCCGTGGGTCAGCACGGCTCCCTTCGGCATCCCGGTGGTGCCGGAGGTGTACATGATCAGGCAGGGGTCGTCCAGCGACACGTCCTCGTCGATCGCCGTGTCCTCGCCCGCGTCGACGAAGGCGTTCCATTCGTCCTCACCGGGTTCCGTGCCGACCTGCAGCGTGCGGACGCCGGATGCGGCGCTCGCCTCGCCCGCGTGGGCGGCGCGGCCGGTGTCGTGGACGAGCACCGCTGCCCCGCAGTCGCCGGCCAGGGCCGCGATCTCCCGCCCGGCGAGTCGCATGTTCAGCGGAACGAACACCGCGCCCAGCGTCCCCGCGGCGAAGAACGCCTCGAGGAACGCCGGATGGTTGGCGCCCACGTAGGCCACTCGATCCCCGCGACCCACCCCGAGCTTCCGCAAGCCGTTGGCCGCACGCGTGACGCGAGCGGCGAACTCCCGGTAGGTGAGCGTGCGGTCTCCGTGGACGATCGCGGCGCGCCCGGGGTTTCGCCGCGCGCATCGCCGGGGCCAGGAGCCGATGCCGTTGTTGCGCACAGTGCTTCCTATTCCTTCGCCAGCCCGAACAGCCGGGCCGCGTTGTCCTTGAGAATCCTCGGCCGTACCTCGTCCTTGATGTCCAGCGCGGCGAAATCGGTCAGCCACCGGTCGGGAGTGATCAGCGGATAGTCCGAACCGAACAGCACCTTGTCCTTGAGCAGGCTGTTGGCATACCGGACCAGCTGCGGCGGGAAATACTTCGGCGACCACCCGGACAGGTCGATGTAGACATACGGTTTATGCACGGCCACGGCGAGTGCCTCGTCCTGCCACGGAAACGACGGGTGCGCGAGAATGATCCGCAGCTCGGGGAAATCCACGGCGACGTCGTCGATCAGCATCGGGTTGGAGTGCCGCAGGCGAACCCCCGCGCCGCCGGGGATGCCCGCCCCGATGCCCGTCTGTCCGGTGTGGAACAGCGCCGGCACGCCGAGCTCCTCGATCGCCTCGTACAGCGGGTACGCTTGGCGGTCGTTCGGGTCCATGCCCTGCAGGCTCGGATGGAACTTGAAACCCCGCACCCCGTAGTCGCGGACCAGCTTCCGGGCCATCCTGACCCCCGCCGCCCCCCGCCAGGGGTCGACGCTGGCGAACGGGATGAGCACGTCGGGGTGCTTGGCGCACTCCTCGGCGACGACCTCGTTCGGTACGGGAGGGTGGCCGAGCTGGTGTTCCGCGTCGACCGTGAACACGACCGCGGCCATCTTCCGCTCGCGGTAGTACTGCGCGGTTTCCGCAACGGTCGGAGTCCTCGGACCCTTCGTGCCGAAGTGCTTCCCGGAGGCCTCCCGCAGCTCGCGCGGCAGCGAGGTGTGGCCGTCGGGCGAGATGTTGGCGTGGACGTGGACGTCGATCGCGACGAGATCGTCGAGGTTGATTCCCATGCCTCAGCCCTTGTTCGCGGCCGGCAGGGCGGCGCCGAGAGAGGAAGCCCACACGGTGGCGATGGCGTCGGCGGTCCACCCCTTGTCGGCGTAGGCGACGCGCAGCTCGGTGGGATGCGACCACAGCGTCAGCTTGTCTCCGCCGATGCCGATGGCCTGGCCGGTGATTCCGGCCGCTGCGTCCGAGGCCAGGAAGACGATGAGGCCGCCGACATCCTCGGGTACGCCGAATCCCTTGCCCTTGCGCAGTTCCTCGGGAAACGGCGTGCCGTGCTGCTCCCACGCCTCGATGTGCGGCGCGAAGGTGGGAATGGTCTTGGTCATCTCGGTGGCGGCCACCGGGATGACGGCGTTGACGTCGATTCCGGCCTTGGCACACTCCAGCGCCCAGGTACGGACCATGCCGACGATCCCGGCCTTGGCGCCGGAGTAGTTGGTCTGGCCGAAGTTCCCGCGCTGGCCCGCCGGGGAACCGATGGCGATGATCCGGCCACCGTGGCCGGCCTCCTTCATGTGCCGGACCGCGGCGCGGACACAGGTGAACGTGCCTTTGAGGTGGACGTTGACGACCGCGTCGAAGTCCTCGTCGGTCATCTTCCACAGCACCTTGTCGCGCAGGATGCCCGCATTCGTCACGAGCACGTCGAGCCGGCCGAACGCCTCGACGGCCTCGGCGACGAGCCGGTCGGCGACCTCGCCGGAGCCCACGGCGGCGGCGACCGCGTGGGCCTTTCCGCCCAGCGCGCGGATCTCTCCGGCCGCCTGCTCCGCGGTGGCCTCGTCGACGTCGTTCACCACGACGCTCGCGCCCGCCCGCGCCAGCTCCTTCGCGTAGCTCAGCCCGAGCCCGCGACCCGAGCCCGTGACGATCGCGACCTTTCCTGTCAGGTCCATGACTTCGCTGTCCTCTCTTCCCCGGTGACCGGGTGCACGCGATCAGCCCAGTTGGGTTCTGATCTCATTCGCTGCTTGCAGTACTGCCTGGGTGGCGGTGTCCGGATCGGCGGGTTCGCCGAGGTACACCACGCCCACGCTCAAATCGGGGTGCTGCGGATGCCGGATCGGTGCGGCGGCACCCCAGGTGCCGCTCTCGATCTGCCCATGGCTGACCGCCCAGCCCCGCTTGCGGGCGGCGGCCACCTCCGGCAGCTCCGCGGTCGCGGGCGGACGAGCCGAGAGGATTGCGAAGCCGGACGCGCCCCGGGTCAGCGGGCGCCGCGCGCCCGCCTGGTACGAGACGTGGTAGGTCGCTGTCCTCGGCTCGACCACCAGCAACGCGACGGCGTCGTCGCCCTCGGCGGCCGTCAGGTGAGCGGTCGCCCCCGTCCGGTCGGCAAGGCGCTGCAGAACCTTCTGCGCGATCACCCGGACGACCGGCTGCACCAGGCGGGCCAGCTCGAGCGGTCGCGACCCCAGGCGATAGCGGCCGTCGGGGTTCTGCACCACATAGTTGCGGGAGGCGAGGGTGTTGAGCAGCCGGACCACGTTGGTCCTCGGTGTCCCGAGCAACTCCGTCAGCTGTGCGACGGTGACGCCGTCGGGTGCGGCGGCGACGAGGTCGATGACCTCGAGCCCTCGGTCGAGGGTCTGCGACACGGCGCGGCGATCGTGGTTGTCCGGCTTCCCCGGAGCCGCGTCGTCACCGATGCTGCCGCGAGATGTGCGCTGAGGCTTGTCCATGGCCCCATGATCGCGCCCGCTCACCATGTCGTGCCCACCTGTTCAGATCGCCGCGCCGCTGACCGGGCGGCCGAAGCCGTGTTCCCGCGCCGCGTTGATCATCGACGCGTCGAGCAGGTACGAGCGGGTGGCCTCCGGGTCGGCGGCGATGGCCGCGAGCCGAGCGCGGTCGGCGGCGCGTTCCGCTTCGTCGGCCCGCATGAGGAGCTGGGTGTTGTTGTGGCTCATGCGGCGGACGTGTTCGAGGGCGACGGCCCGGCGCGTGTCGGAGTAGGTCGACAGTTCCGTGTCCACGGCCTCCGGGTCGGTCGGCCTGTCCCCGAGCAGCCTACCCAGCCGGACGGCCAGGTCGAAGGAATCCTGCAGTCCGCTGTTGAGGCCGAATCCGCCCATCGGACTGTTGATGTGTGCCGCATCCCCGACCAGCACCACGCGACCGTCGTACAGCCGCTCGGCGACCCGCTGGTGCACGTTGTAGAGCTGATGGCCGAGGATGCCGAGCTCGGTGCCTGCGGCATCGGCGCCGACGACCCCTTCGATCACGCGGCGCAGATTCTCCGGGCTCGTCACCTGTTCCGGATCGGCGTCCTCGCGCACGGGGACCAACACCCGCCACACGTCCGGAATCCTCAGCAACATCACGAATTCCTCGGGATCGGCGATGTAGTTGACGTGGCAGAGGTCCGGCATGTGCCTGCCGAAGTCGAGGTCGGTGCTGATGAGCAGGAATCGCTGCTGGTAGGTCCAGCCGTCGAAACCGATGCCGAGCAGCTTGCGGGTGGTGCTCTTGGCTCCGTCGGCGCCGACCACGAACGCGGCCTCGATGCGTTCGGTACCGGAGGGGCCGCTGACCGTGATGACCGGGTTCGGCCCGCTCTGGTCGATGGCGATGAGCTCGGTGGAGTAGCGCACCTCGGCTCGCCCGCCTGCGCGGATGTAGTCGAGGGCGAGCTCCACGAACTTGTACTGCTCCAGCTGCAGCCGGAACGGGTAGTCGGTGTCGCCGCTCAGGGTCGAGTAGTCGAACTCGGCGACAAGCCCGAGCCGGCGATCGCGGATCTGGTACCGGTCGGCGACGAGACCCGCCTCCACCATCTTCTCGGTCAGCCCGACCGGCGCCAGTTGTTCCAGCGTCGGCGGGTGGAAGGTCGACGCGCGCCACTCGGTGCTCACGTGGTCGTCGCGGTCGAGCACGAGGGTCTTGATCCCCGCGTGGACGAGACAAGCGGCGAGGCCCATCCCGCACGGGCCGGCACCCACGACCACTACGGGGAGTTCGGTATCGGCAAGCAACCAAGTCTCCAATCTGACCGAATAGCGGTCATCTATGACCGCACTTCGGGGATCATGGTCCAGCGGTCGCCGGTAAGTCAAGCCTTGACCTAGCAGTGAGGCGCCCATACTCTTGCGCCAACTTGCTCGTATGCGGTCACAAGTGACCGAATCATCGACTTCAATCGACCTCAAAGTGGAGGCAGGCACATGCCCGGATCTCGTTTCTGGCTCGCGTTGGGCGCCGCGGGCGTCCTCGTTTCATCCGCGTGTGGCGTGAACCAGGCCCCGGCCGGGGACGGTGGTGCGGACTACCCGAACGGCACCGTCACCCTCACCGTTCCGTTCACCGCAGGCGGTCCCACCGACGCGACCGCCCGCGCTTTGGCCGAGTGCCTGGACCGGGAGCTGGGCACGAACGTCGTGGTCGAGAACAAGCCCGGCGCCGCGGGCACGATCGGCACCAGCGAGCTGGTGCAGGCGAAGCCGGACGGCCAGACCCTCGGCATGGTTTCGACGACGTCGGCGGTGGCGGGGCCGATCCTGCAGGACGGCATCGACTACACGCTCGACGACCTGCAGCCGATCGCCTTGCTGGCCGAGGTTCCGAGCGTCATCGCCGTGGGCCCCGACTCGAAGTACCAGACCGCCGAAGCCCTGCTGGCGGCAGCGAAGGCGAAGCCCGGGTCCGTCACGGTCGCCGTGCCCGGCACGACAACGGTGTTCGGCATCGAGTTGCAGCGGCTCGAACGGGAGTACGGCGTCAAACTGGAGACGGTGCCCTTCGAAGGCGGAGGAGACGCTCGCAATGCGGTGCTGGGCGGCAACGTCGACGCCTTGTGGGACGCGGCGTCGAAGGACCTCCTCGACAACATCAGGCAAGGACAGTTCAAGGCCATCGCCACCGGGCACGGCACGCGGCTCGACTACCTCGACGTGCCGACGCTCGCCGAGCTCGGCTTCCCCAAGCTCGTCGACAGCGACACGCCGTTCAGCCTGGCGGCTCCCGCGGGCACACCGGAGCCGGTCGTGAAGACCCTGGAGGACAAGACCCGGGCCTGCCAGGCCACCGACAAGTACCAGGAGGTCGTGGGCGCGCAGTTCGTCCCCGACGAGTTCGTCGGTTCGGCCGCGCTGACGAAGAAGTTCACCGACCTCGCCGACACCTACCGCGCGCTCAAATGACACAGGCAGACAACGCGTTGCAGGAGGCCGGACCCCCTACGGACGACGCCGGAGCTCCCCGGGCGAGCGGCCGGCGGGGCCGGGCCTTCCGCGCAACCGCCTTCGTCGTGCTCATCGCCCTGTCTCTGGCAGCGGCGGTGGAGTCGTGGAATCTCGGCCTCTGGGCCAGCCGGCGTCCAGGGCCTGGGCTGTGGCCGTTCCTGATCTCGGTCACGATGTTCGGGTGCGCCGCCGGAGCCTGGCTGCGGGAACGGAGGTCGGAGGCGGAAGCTCCGCCCGAGACGTCGTGGCGCCGCGAGCTCGTGGCGTTCGGCAGCGTCGTCGCCTACATCATGGGATTTGCCTATCTCGGCCTGGTGATCCCGACGTTGCTGTTGCTCGTGCTGTGGCTGAAGGCCCTGGCGAACGAGCCGTGGCGGCTGGTGCTGCCACTCTCGGTCGCGGGCACGGCGGTCATCTATGTCGTCTTCGACGTCCTGCTGGGAGTCCCGTTCCCGAACGGCGTTCTGGGCGTAGTGGGGATGTGAACAGTGGACTGGAATGCGCTCCTCGAGGGGTTCAGCGTCGCCCTCTCGCCGATCAACCTGGTGTGGGTGCTCGTCGGCGTCGTGGTCGGCACGGTGATCGGCGTGCTGCCGGGCCTCGGGTCGACGGCGACCATCGCGCTGCTGTTGCCGATCACGTACAACATGGAGCCGGAGTCCGCGATCATCATGCTCGCGGGCATCTACTACGGCTCGATGTACGGCGGGACGATCACGTCGGTGCTGCTCCGGCTACCGGGCGAGGCGGCGAGCGTGGTCACCGCGCTGGACGGCTACGAGATGGCCAAGCGCGGGCAAGCGGGCCCGGCACTGGGGATCTCCGCGGTCGGTTCGTTCGTCGGCGGTGTCGTCTCGGTCATCGGGCTGTTCTTCCTCGCCCCGGTGTGCGCCTCGTTCGCGGTGAAGTTCGGCCCGCCCGAGTTCGCGGTGCTCGCGGCCGCGGGTCTGCTGTTGGCGTGCTATCTGGGCAACACGTCGCTGCTCCGGTCGCTCATCTCGGCCTCGCTCGGCCTGCTGCTCGCGACGGTCGGACGCGATCCGATCAGCGGTACGGGCCGGTTCACCTTCGGCGACGTCAACCTCGGCGGCGGGCTCGACCTCGTCGCCGTCGCGATGGGCCTGTTCGGACTCGGTGAGCTGATTTTCAACGTCACGGAGAAGTACAAGGGCCGCATTCTCACCACGAAGATCGGCAGGGTTCTTCCGACGCGGGACCAGCTACGGCGCTCCCGCGGCCCGATCGCCCGCGGTTCGGTGCTCGGTTTCATCCTCGGTGTGTTGCCGGGTGGGGGCGGCGTCGTGTCCTCGATGGCGTCCTACGCCACGGAGAAACGGCTGAGCCGGAATCGGGAGGAGTTCGGCAAGGGTGCCGTCGAGGGGGTCGCCGGGCCGGAGACGGCCAACAACGCGTCGTCCACATCGGCCTTCGTCCCGCTGCTCACGCTCGGAATCCCGTCCAATGTGGTCATGGCGGTGATCTACGGTGCCTTGCTGCTGCAGGGGATCACGCCGGGACCGTCACTGGTCAACGACCACCCCGGGGTGTTCTGGGGCGTCATCGCCTCGATGGTCGTCGGCAACCTGATCCTGCTGGTGCTCAATTTGCCGATGGTGTCGGTGTTCGTGAAGCTGCTGCGCGTTCGCGCCGGGATGCTCGCGTCGTTCGCCCTCGTGGTGACGTGCATCGGTGCCTACAGCATCAGCAACAGCATCTTCGACATGTACGTGCTGCTGGCGTTCGGTCTGCTGGGCTACATCATGCGCCTGGTCGGCCTCGAGCCGGCTCCGTTGGTGCTGGCCTTCGTGCTCAGCCCCATCCTGGAGGGCGCGGTGCGGCAGTCACTGCTGATCTCCGGCGGCAGCCCGGACATCTTCGTCACCCGGCCGATCGCCGGCACGATGGTGGGGCTGATGCTCGTGTTCGCGGTGGTCGCGATCGTCCGCCGTTACCGGAAAAAGGCGCAGCTCGGTTCGGCCGAGCAGGAGCCGATGACGCGCTGAGGCAACTGCCCGCACTGCCCGCACGGCCACAACGTGAGTTCGCCGTCGTGGCCGTGCGCGTGTCTGCGGTCCGGGTCGCCGTGTCTGCCGCTTGCGTCGCCGTGTCTGCTGTCTGCGTCGTCTAGACCGCGAACACCTGCGCGTCGTCGGCGAAGGCTTTGAACTCCAGTGCGTTGCCGGCCGGGTCGCGCAGGAACATGGTCCACTGCTCACCGGGCTGACCCTCGAACCGCACGTACGGCTCGATCACGAACTCGACGGCTGCCGCGCGCAGCCGGTCGGCGAGTTTGTGGAACTCGGGGATCGTGAGGATCAGCCCGAAGTGCGGCACCGGGACGTCGTGGCCGTCGACGGGGTTGTGGATGCCCTGCGGGCGGGCGGGCGCGAGGTGCGTGACGAACTGGTGTCCGTGCAGGTTCCAGTCGACCCACGTGTCGGAGCTGCGTCCCTGCTCCAGGCCGAGCACCTCGCCGTAGAAGTGGCGAGCGGCCGCCAGGTCGTCGACGGGCATGGCCAGGTGGAACCGGGGGATGGGGGAGTCGAGAACAGTCATGATGTCGTCGGCCGCCTTTCCAGGTCGCGTTCTTGTCTCAATGTTAACATTGCGACAAGAAGGGAGTGTGCGCGTGGGCGGACAGCGAGGTGTGGCCCCGGCCCGGCGGCGAGGTCTGGCCGACGAGGTGGCCGATTCGATCCGGGAAGCCATCTTCAACGGGACGTACGCGCCCGGCGCCTCCCTGCGTGAGGTCGAGTTGTCCCAGGCGCTCGAGGTCAGCCGGGGACCCGTGCGTGAGGCACTGCTGCGGCTGGAGCGTGAGGGTCTCGTCCGAACCGCATGGCATCGCGGCGCCACGGTCACCACCCTGTCCGCGGAGGACATCGCCGAGCTCGACAGCCTGCGTGGAGCGTTGGAGCAGCTCGCCGTCCAGCGTGTGGCCGCCCACGCCTCCGATGAGGACATCGCCGCCATCGACGACGCCGCCCGGCGCATGGAGCGCGCCGAGGACGCGCACGCGATGGTGCACTGTGACATCGCCTTCCACGACGCCGTCTACGCCGCCGCCCGGCACCGCCGGCTGCAGGAGGCGTGGCAGGCGATCCGCTCTCAGGTGCATCTGTTCCTGCTCACGCGGATCGCTGTCAGTTCCGAGCACTACGTCGACCATCTCCCGGGCGAGCACCGCGACCTGGCGGCGGCGCTGCGGGCCCGCGACGCCGACGCGGCTCTCGAGCTGTTCGCTACCCACCGCAGGCATGCCTTCGACATCCTGGCCGGCACCGGGGACGGGGACTGACAACCGTCGCCGTGTCGGCCGTCTGTGTCACTGTGTCTGCGATTCGCGTAGCCGTGTCGGCCGCTCCCGTCGCGGCGGGGACCCGTGACCCGCGACGGGGTGACCGTCGACCCGCCCGCGGCCTACCTTCGGTCGGCGACGCCGGCGTCGGCGCCGATGGGCCGGAGGCCGGTCTGTGCGTCGGGTCGGTGATCCGTGGCCAGTCACCGACGAACGCCTTGTCCACATAGGGCATGAGCAGCCGTCACGGTCGACACCTCGCTCGTGTCCTCGGTCCGAGAGCCCGTCCCCGGACGCCGTCGAGGCTGACGAACCGGGTCACGGTGATGTTCATCGTCCACTCTCGACATAGCGGGCGAGCTGCTCGGCCACGGTCGCCCAGCCGTCGGCGAAGCCGAGCTCGGCGTGCTGGTCGCGGGCCGCGGGGGCGCCGTGCCGCGCGACGATGCGGTAGTCGGTGCCGTCCGCGTGATCCCGCAGCGTGACCTCGGCGGTCATCGGCACGGGCGCGGGGGTCGCCGGACGCCACGCGCTGTCGATGGCGTTGGTGAAGACGATCCGCTCGAAGTCGTCCACCACGACGAAACAGGCGTCCAGGTGCGGGGCGAACGTGACACCGTCGTCGCTCATCCGCGTGACGAACGCGCCGCCGGGCCGGACCTCCAGCCGGTCGACCCGGCAGAGCGTCGGTGCGGGCAGCCACCACTGCGCGAGGGATGCCGGGTCGGTCCACGCGTCCCACACGTCCTTGCGTGGCGCGCGGATGATGCGGTGGATGCTGAGGTCGAGTTCGGGATTCATGGCTTCCTCTTTTCGGTACGACGAGTGACGAAACGCTCGAGCCGGTCGGTGGACTCCTCCCAGAGCCGGCGTTGCTCTGCCAGCCAGTCCTCAACGACGGTGAACCGTTCCCGGTCGAGTTCGCACACGCGTACCCGGCCGGATTTCTCCGTGCGGATGAGCCCGCACGACTCGAGCATGCGGACGTGCTTGAGGAACGACGGGAGTGTCATCGCGGCGTTGCCGGCCAGGTCGCCGACGCTCGCCGGTCCGTGCCCGAGCTGCCGGATCACCGCGCGCCTCGTCGGGTCCGCCAGGGCGAGGAACACGTCGTCCAGTTCCGTTGAACACTGTGCCACAGGGCTAAGTATTCACCTCGGTCAATACTTTGCGCAAGGGCTAAGTGTTGGTCGGGTGCTTATGCTGCCGGCCAGGCAACAGAACGTGCCGCTCTGGGTGCCGATCGTGGTCAGCCTTATCGGCGTTGCCGGGATCGTCGCGGGCGGCCATCTGGTCAATGTCTGGCGGGAGGACCGCCGCTGGCGACGGGAGCAGCACCGGGAGTAAGTGCGATGGCAGCGGCGACGGGACGCCGACGCCTGACGCGGTCCCATGAGAGCCTGCTGGACCGGCGAGACCGGCGAGTCGTCGTCTACGGCGAGTACCTGCTGTCCGTCGACGCCATTCTGGACCTGCTGCGGACAAGGAGGATGCCGGCCACGTCGTCGGAGCCGAGCAGCCTGGCGTGCCCGGTGACAGTGTGGTGGTGTTGCGACCGGTCGAGCCCCGGCGTTCCCCAGCACGCTCTTGCGCCCCAACGCGAGTGACGACCTGATCGCGCGTGCGACAGCGAAGGACCAGGAACGCTTAGGACCGATTGAACACCGAGCCGGCGAACCGGGAACGGGAGATCCGTGACCACTACGACAGGATGACCGAGCAGATGCGGCAGGAGCTCGGCGTCCGGGTCTAGCGGGCGGTGGCCGTCGAGAGTGGACTACGCGGCCTGGTGTGGAGGCTATGCAGCTCACCGGCCGGTATCCGGCGCCTGGTCCTACTGTGGACGCCGCGAGCACGGGCGGCCACCGGTTGCAGGAGCCGCGGCTTCGCGATCACCGCGAACCGACGGCGCTCTCGGCGGGGGCCGGGCCGTGGGTGGCCTGCACCTCACGGGCGCGGGCGAGCTGGGCGACGCCGAAACCGGCGAGCAGCGCGCAGCCGAGCGCGACCGCCACTTCGATCGGCGTGGTGGCGAGATGCTCGCCGAGGAAGATCACGCCGATGGCGGTGGCGCTCGCCGGGTTCACCAGGTTCGTCACCGCCAGCGGCGCGGCGAGCCCGTGCCGGTAGGACCGCTGGGTCTGCAGGGTCGCGGCGATCGCGAACGCGGCGATCGCGACGAGCGCGACGATCATGATCGGCCGCAGCAGCACGCTCGGTCCGTGATCGCCGACCGTCACCACCACGGTCTGGCACAACGCCGAGCAGACGGAATACCCGATCCCGCCCGCGACGGCCTCCCACAGACCCGACGCTCCCTGCCGGTTGCCCACCAGCCCGAGGATCGTGCCGATGGCCACGTTGGCGACGACGAGCCCGGCCAGCTCGCCGGAGGTGAGTGTCTCGGTCTCGCCCGAGGTGGTGATGAGGAGCGCGAGGCCGGCGAGCCCGATCACCGTATTGGTCATGCCCAGCCACTCGAGCCGCGTGACCCGGCGCCGCGCGGTGACGGCCGCGAACGGTACGGCGAGGACCAGGGTGAGCACCCCGAGTGGCTGAATGAGCGACAGCGGCCCGAATCCCAGCGACGTGACGTGCAGCGCCGCGCCGAGACCGTTGAGCCCGAGTGCCACCCAGAACCACGGGACCTGCAGCACCCTGACCATCGTGAGGTTGGCGTAACGAGCCTGGATGAGTGCCGCCGTCGCGTACGCGATGGACACCACCACGCACAGTACGACGGCGATGGTGATATCGGTCATGGCGCGCGGTGGCCTGCTCTCTCGGTCCGCCCGACGGCGCGGGGTGGGGTGCCTGCGTCCTCGTTCGGACGTATTTCGGAGACTATCGGTTCGCCTGCCGCGGCAGGCGGAGGTCGTGCTGTGACCGTGGGCTCAGCGGGCTCCCGTTCGCCGACGTTCCCGGCTCCGGCTCGGACGACGCCGCTGCACTCCCTGTGGGGCTCGTCGTAGGCCTCGCGGGCGGCGAAGGCAGGGCCAAAGCTCGTCGCGTCCCGCGACGCGGTGCCGTAGATGCCGTCCTCACCGTTGCTGATGTCGTTGCCGTCAAGGTCGATGTCACGCTCGGCGGCCAGCTTCTTGAGATCAAGCCGGTCGACTCGTTCAGGGGTCGATGACCGCGGTGTAGACCACGTGCTCGTTGTCGTTGTTCGGTCATTCCAGAAGGTCGCCGCGTACACCCGGCCATGTACACGGTTCACCGTGATGTGGCCGAGGTGAGCCGCCCGGCCAGATCCGTCTTCGAAGAGGTCGGTGTGAAGGGGTAGTAGACGTAGCCGCGATGTTGGTCGACGGCCTTTCTCTGCTCGGGGCTGCTGCCCCATGCATCCCCCGTCGAGGCGCCGAGAACTCCCGCGGCGATGGCGATCGATGCGCTGAAGCACACGACCATCAGGGAGCAGTCTCGAGCGTGTTGAGTTCCTCCATCCCTATCTGGACCGAGGGGTCCAGATAGGGATCAAGGCCGTGAGGACACCGCATACGCGGAGCGGACGAAATGTGGATGGACGATTCAGAGCTCGTTTGCTGACCTCGAAAACCGTTTTCCAGCAAGCATCTCGGACTGGTAAGTGCCTCGCGAGTGGGACCGGCTGCCACGCGAAAGCCCGTGGGACGAACGTCCCAGGCAGCTCGCAGATGTCGACTTTGCCGTCTACCCGGGCTGCCGGATGGAGCCGGGCACTCGCGCCACGGTGATCGCAGGACCGGAGGGCTGCCCGCGGGCAGATCGGCCGGGCACTGGGCCTCGCCACGGGACCGCGCATGGACCACAGCCGGCGGACGACGGCCGGTCATAGCGGAGCACAGCCGGAACCCAGCCGGACAGCACAAGATCGGCCGCTCACCACGTCTGCGCTGGCGAGGGGCCGATTCGGCAAGGTAGAGGGGAGTGCCCCCGGAGCGGCTCGTACTGCATTCACACCGGATTCCGGCTTCGTCCAAGGTGTCGGTGACCTGGTCTTTCGTGTCCGCCTTCCGCTCGACTTGGAGCGCCGGACGCAGGGGAGCGGACGATGAATCACGGCCGCATGTTCGAGTCCCCGGCGGCGGGGCGCTACACAGATGGATGGCGGTCTGACCAGGGAGTTTTGACAGGCCGCTTGGTGATCGAGGGCCGTTTCACGGTCGGCGGGCCAGGTGGTGACGGCCGATGAACACGACCGCAGGTATTGAACCCGGCCGTTCGGAACCTGTGACGCTTGGCGGTATGCAACTGGTTGCGGCTGCTCTATCGGCGGGGCTGGGGTTGGCGGTGGCTGGTTATGGGATCGCAGGCTCGTACGAGACGCTTTCTGATCTTGCGGCTCGCAAGGGACTGCCTTTGCCCGGTCTGGTGCCGCTGGGCATCGATGGTGGTCTCGTTGGCGTGGTGGCGCTTGATCTGGTGCTGTCGTGGACAGGGCAGCCTATCGGCTGGCTGCGCCAGCTCGCCCGGGTGCTTACCGTGGGTACGGTTATCGCCAATGCTGTGGCGGGCTGGCCTGATCCGGTTGCGGTGGGGCTGCATGTGGCGGCGCCGGTGATGCTTTTGGGCATGGTAGAGGCGGCTCGGACTGTTCTTCTGCGGCGGATGGGCAGGGCGGACGGGACCGCCCGGGATCCGATTCCGCTGCTGCGCTGGGTGCTGGCGCCGTGGAGGACGTGGCTGCTCTGGCGCCGCATGGTGTTGTGGCAGGTATCCAGCTATCGGGAGGCAGTCGAGGCCGAATGGGCTGTTCGCCGCGCGATCACTTTGCTCCGGCGCCGGTACGGGCGCCGGTGGAAGCGGGAAGCGCCCCCGGATCTGGTGTGGATGCTGCAGAGCGGGACGGCACCGTTGGAAGCGTGCGCGCGTGTTCACCAACTCGTGGCAGAAGCCGAACGGTCTGACCTGATCGGTGACGGTGGTGGCGAGGGCCAGCTGAGTGATCTGCCGGAAGATGGGCCACAGGAGGAGAGGTCGGACGCGCGTGGCCAGGGAGGCGACGACGCAGCGATCGATGAGCAGTTTGAACGCGCAAGGCAACTGGAGAAGGTCAGACAACTCAATGACGAGCACTGGGTTCGGCATGGGCGACCGGTCTCGGCCGAAACGGTCCGGAAGCGTTTGCGGATCGGTTCCACGAGGGCTCGCGCCTTGGCACGGGTCGTCCGCGCGGCAGATCACACCGCGATCCGCGCCGCCGCCCGCTGACTCCAGGAGTATCTGCGTCCCGGTGTGTCGGGTGGCCACCGGGGCCGGGTGGCCAGGCTGGTGGTCTTTATGAGGATTCGTTTCGAAGCGGTCCCGGCGCTTGAGCAGGGCGCTCCGGATGCAGATGAGGTCGCCGCAGGGGGTGCACAACGTCTTGCAGAAGGCAGCTGCCGACGGCGTGGCCAGATTGCGTGACCGAGGTCAACGAGCGGCTCGCTGAAGTTTTCGTAGATCATGGCGGCCACAGTTCCCAGTTGTCACTGCGGCCGCGGCGTACCTGCGCTGTCGGGTACTTGGCTTGGGCTTCCGCCAGCTTGGCCATGACCTCGCTGATAGGCCCGGGTGGGATGACCGCCAGTGGCTTGGCTGTGGGCTGCCGTTTTCGTTTCGGCTTCGGCCGGGCCGGGGTGAAGATCGTGCGGAGCATGGGTGGGAGCATGGCGCGCCACTGCTCGTAGCCGAAGTCGGGCAGCGCGTGCTTCCCGCCCCACTTGTGCTCGATGTTGTAGGCCGTGGACGCCGGGCATCTCTCCCACCAGCCGGGCAACAGCCGCGCCAGGTGCTCGGCCGTGGAGCCGGGCGGTGGGGGCGGATGGAACAGCCGTAATGACAGGTCGTACTCGTGCCACTTCGCGGGCGCCTCGCATTCCGAGCACATGGAGGCTGGGGCTGGTATGGGCATGGCTAGCAGTGCGCTGAATCGTCGCCGATCGTTCTTTGCCCATTCACAAAGGGCGGGGTGCCGCCAGCAGTCCATGTGCGACCGCAGGTTCATCTCGCGCCGTTCCGAGGGCAAGTAGCCGTGGCGGTCGATGATCTGCTCTGGGTCACCGAGTTGGTGCCGTAGGTCATCTGCCGCTGCTTGGCGGTCGGCGATGCGGCGCTCCGCGTCCTCTCGCTGGTCCGGGCTGGCTGGTGCTGCGAGAACGTGAGTGAAGAACGCGGTGCCGGCCTCCGTTCGCAGCAGGTTCAGGCGCAGGTGTTCGCGGTCCTTGTCGTACGACTGGGCCACAAGATCAGCCCGGCGCTTTCTATCCTCCGCCAGGCGTTTGTCAACTTTGTCGAGTTCGGCTTGCCCGAGGGCCTCGGCTTCCTCCTCGGTGTACTCGCGGTCCGGTGCGCCGTTGTCCCATTCGCGGATGATTTGCCATATCCGGTCATGCTCTTGGTCGCGGCGGCCCTCTTCCCGCCAGTTCCATTGACGCGACACGTCGCTGTACAGTCCGGGCAGATCGGCCAGTGCCTGGAGTAGCTCCGCTCCGGTGGACGTGGCCCTGGGACGGCGCGTCCAGGTGACGCCGTTCGGCGCCGTGACCTGAATCTCGACTTCCCGGTTGTGTTTCTCGGTCATTTCCGGGCTTCCCTCGTCTGTGGCCGGCGAGCGTCGGACTGCGCGCTCGTGCGGCGGTGTTCGTGGGCTTGTCCGGTCGGCAAGGACAGACGGAGGCCACGTCATAGATCAGGGTCCGGTTGGGCGCGTCGAGAGTAAAGCGCCCGGATATGGCGAGGCGTTACTGGCTTCTTAAAAAGATCTTCGACACGGACTGCGTACGAGCGTTCAGCCGAGCGCCTGGCGCAGGGTGAACGTGCGTCCGCCGTCGCGGGATGCGTGGATGCCGGTCTCGGTGGCGACGTATACGTCCGAGCTGCCGTTCGTGGCGAGGGCTTGCGGTGCGCCGGGTACCTGGCCCGCCGTGGACCACGAGGTGCCGCCGTCCTTGCTGGTGTGCACCCTGCCATCCGGATCGATGCCGATGAGGGTGTTCTCGGCCGGCCAGTCGAGGAGTAGCAGGAGGGGAGCTTTCGGCATGGTGGTGAAGGTGCGGCCGCCGTCGGTGCTGCGTGCGGGACCCTCTTCGGTGGTTGCCAGCACGGTGTCCGCGTTCGCGGGGTGGACGGTGAAGTCGGCGAGCGCGAGGCGTGCGCGCCGGTCCCAGTTCTGCCGGTCGGCGGTGACCATGAGCTGCTGGGTCTGGCTGTCGTAGCCGTACACCTGGTTGTGCTTGGCTTCGAGGGCGTGGAAGTCGGCTTCCCCGGCAAGCGACAGGGACTCCCATGTCTGGCCCGCATCGGTGCTCTCGATCAGGCCGAGGTGTGGCGGGAGGTCCTCGTCCGGGTCGGGGTGGCCGCTGCCGAGGAAGTGCCGTGGGCCGACGATGGTGAACCCCATCGTGTCCTGCTGCCGGTCGGCGATCAGCTCAGGTTTGCCCTGGTCGGGAAGCCGGAACACGCCGTAGTGGCTCGCGGCGTAGAGGGTGCCGTCGGCGGGGTCGACGCCGAGGCCGTGCACGTGCCCGAGACTGGGTGCCGCGTCGGCCTCGTTATCCGCCGCCTGCTCGCCGGTTTGACCGCACCCGGCGAGCGCGACAGCGGCGATCACGGCCACTGCGCCAATGCGCATCCTGCTGCGCTGCGTCACCGCGCTGTCACTCTCTCGTGCCTCTGCCTCACGGGCCAGTAGAACTGTATCGGTTAGTAGTTCCCGGCGCTGGTGGGGCTACGCAAAGCAGCGCGTATCGAAACGGTGGCGCCGGAGTTGCCCGGCGCCACCGCTCCTTGCTAGGTGGATCGCTCGGTGGCGTTGAACCCGTTTCGGGCGTGTGACCCGTCGCAGAAGGGCTTCTTCGCCGACATCCCGCAGCGGCACAGCAGCGTCGTCCGCCCTGGGCCCAGCTCATAGCTGTTGTTCTCGTGGTCAACGAGACGGATCGGGCCCTTGATCTGATAGGGGCCGTTGTCCACCGTCTTGACCACGATGGGGTCGGAGCTCGGTTCGGTGCTCATGGCTTACTGGGCGACTTCGTAGCCGGCGTCCGCGATCGCCGCCCGGACGAGCTCGCTGTCGATCGGTGCGTCGCTGATCACCGTGACCTCGCCGGTCGCGATGTCGACATCGACGTCGTTGACACCGGCCACGCCAGTCACCGCGGTGGTCACCTTGTTCATGCATCCCGAGCAGGTCATGCCCTTGACGGTGTAGACGCTCGTGCTCATTGACTTCCCTTCGACGATGGAGAATTCTGAATCTAACACTACGGGGGTAGGGTATCAACACCGAGAGCGCTGCCGTACGCTGGCGGCATGTCTAGCTGAGAAGGACGTTGCCCTGGAACGCCGCGAGGATCGGGCCGGCGAGGACGCCGACTGCGACGGAGGCCGCTGCGGCGATGTAGGTGGTCGTCGCCGCCCATGAGCTGGGGCGTTCGGTGGTGCCGGGGCCGGAGCGCATGGCGGGGGCGATCCAGCGGAGGTAGTAGAACACGCTGGCGACGGTGTTGACGGCGGCGAGGACGACCAGCCAGCCGAGGCCGGCGTCGAAGGCGGCGGTGAACACCGTGAGTTTGCCCGCGAACACGCCGGTCGGCGGGGTTCCGACGAGGCCGAGAAGGCAGACGACGAGGCCCAGCGCCAGCCAGGGCCGGTCGCGGCGCAGGCCGCTGTAGTCGGTGAGGGTGCGGGCCCGGGGCAGCGCGCACACCACCGCGAACGCGCCGAGGTTGGTCACGGCATAGGCGGCGAGGTAGAGCAGCAGGCTGGGGAGCGCGAGTGTGCTGCGCCCGGCGGCGGCGACTGCCATGAGCAGGTAGCCGATCTGGCTGATGGTGGAGTAGGCCAGCAGCCGGCGTACGTCGGTCTGGAAGAACGCGGCGAGGTTGCCCAGGGTCATGGTGGCCGCGGCGAGGACGGCGATCAGTAGCGGCCAGTCGAGCGTGGCCGAGCCGAGCGGAGCGGCGACGAGCCGGTAGAGCGCCACGGCCGCGCCGATCTTCGGGATGGTGGTGACGATCGCGCCGACCGGTGGCCGGGCGCCCTGCGTGACGTCCGGGACCCAGAACTGGGCCGGCACCGCGCCTGCCTTGAACAGCAGGCCGGCGAGCACGGCGATGACGCCGACGGCCACGGCGGCCGTCGGGGCGTCCGGTATTCCCCCGGCGAGCGCGGCGTAGCCGGCTCCGCCGCCGACCCCGGACAGCAGCATGATGCCGAACAGCATGGTGACGCCGAGCAGTGCGCCGAGCAGGTAGAACTTCAGGCTGGCCTCGGTGCCGGGGGAGTCCTTGGCGAACGCGGTCAGCGCGTAGAGGGGAACGCTGGCCAGTAGATAGGCGGCGCCGAGCAGGAGCAGGTCGTTCGTTCCGGCGAGCAGCACGGTGCCGAGCGCGCTGAGCAGCAGCAGGACGACGAACTCGGTTTCCCGGCGATGGCCACGGACGTCCGCGGTCAGACCGAGCACGAGCAGAACGGAGACCAGCACGACGACCCTGGTCGCGTGGGTGGCGATGTCGATGGAGTAGCTGCCTTCGAACACCGCCGTGCTCGGCCCCGCCCAACCGAGCACAGTGGACACGAGCCCGGCGAGGCAGGCGAGCGCGGCGAGGGCGTGGACGGGCCACTGGCGCCGGCGCGGCAGGTAGGAGCCGAGCAGCAGGCCGGACACCGCGGCTCCGGCGAGGAAGATCTCGGGGAGGAGCCGGCCGAGCTCCTCGGTCATCGTTCCTTCCATGTCAGCGGCTCACCAGGTCGCCGAGCGTGCGGGCCGCGGGTTCGATGACGTCGAGCAGGAATCGCGGGAACAGGCCGACCACGACGGCGAGCGCCATCAACGGCGCGATCGAGACGGCCTCGGGGGCGGTGAGGTCGGCGGTGCCGCCCGCGGTGCGCGGCGGGCCGAGGAAGATGCGCTGGTATGCGCGGAGGAACAGGGCCGCGCTGAGCAGGATGCCGAGGAAGGCCAGTGCCGTGGCGACGGGCGCCGCGCCGAGGGAACCCGTGAAGATCTGGAACTCGGCGATGAAGCCGGAGAACCCGGGTAGCCCGAGGGAAGCGAAGGCGGCGATCGCGGTCATTCCCGCGAACCGGGGCGCGTTGGCGGCGAGCCCGCCGTAGGAGCCCATGTCGTAGGTGTGGCCCCGTTCGTAGAGCACGCCGGCGAGCAGGAACAGCGCACCGGTGATCAGGCCGTGGCTCACCATCTGTGTGATGGCCCCGGCGACGGCGAGGTCGTGGGCCTGCGTGTTCGAGGTGGCGATGAGCCCGGCCGCGCCGACGGCGAGGATGATGTATCCCATGTGGTTGACGGAGGTGTAGGCGATCATCCGCTTGAAGTCGCGTTGCGCCAGTGCGACCAGCGCGCCGTACAGCACGCTGAGCACGCCCACGACCACGATCACCCAGGCGTAGCGGCGCCAGGTTTCGGGCAGCAGGGGCATCGCGATGCGCACGAACCCGTAGGTGCCCAGCTTCAGCAGGACACCCGCGAGGATCGCCGAGCCCGCTGCCGGGGCCTCGGTGTGGGCCGGTGGGAGCCAGGTGTGGAACGGCACCGTCGGCGTTTTGATCGCCAGGCCCACGACGAGTGCGAGCAGCACCAGCGTTCCGGCGGCGCCCTTTCCCGCCAAGGGGTTCTGTTCGGCGAGCTGTGTGATGTCGAAGGTGTGGGGCTCGGCGGAGAGGTAGAGCCCGATGAACCCGAGCAGCAGCGCGAGCGAGCCGACGAAGGTGTAGAGGAAGAACTTCAGCGCCGCCCTGGCCGCGCCCTGGTGTCCCCAGCCCGCGATGACGAAGTACATGCCCACGATGGACAGATCGAAGAAGACGAAGAACAGGATGAGGTCCAGGGAGACGAACAGGCCCAGGCACACCGTTTCCAGGAAGAGGAACAGCGCGGCGAACGAGCGGATGCGCTGGGTCTGGCGCAGGGAGTAGATCGCGCAGGCCAGGAACAGCACGGCGGTGACCGCCACCAGCGGCAGGCTCAGTCCGTCGACGCCGAGGTGGTAGCCCGAGCTGACACTGGGGATCCACCGGCGGTTCACCTCATAGGCGTAGCCCGGGGTCGCGGGGTCGTAGGCGAGCCACAGGCCGAGCACGAGAGCCAGCTCCACGGCACTGGCGGTGATCCAGGTCCGACGGACCGCGCTGTCGCCGAGCCGTGGGAAGGCCAGCAACCCGGCGGCGACGGCCACGGGCAGGAACACGATGATGCTGAGCACGCCTACCTCACGTTCGATCCGGTGTTCATCCGAGCACGACCAGCAGGACGACGAGCGCGGCGAGGGCCACGACGGCCTGCGCGTAGTAGTGGTGCAGCTGACCGGTCTGGGGGCGCCGCGCCAGCTGTCCCAGGCGACGGAAGCCGCCGGCCACCGCCCTGACCATGCCGTCCAGGGACCACTCGACGCGGGCGTCGATGACCCGCGCCAGCGAGGAACCGGCGGCGACCGTGGCGCGCACGCCGCCGTCGACGACCCGGTCGTCGAACCGGGCCAGCGCGACGGCTGCGGTTCCGGCCGGTGCCGCGACGAGGCTGCGTGCGGCCGACTCAAGGCCGAGCCATCCCGTCCACGGCCCCCGCGCCGGGACGTCGCCGCGACGGCGAACGACCGCGGCGGCCGCCCCCGCGGTGGCCAGGGCGACCACCGCGGACACCAGCAGCTCCCACCACGCCGCGGCCGCGCCTTCGGTCGTGGAGACGATCCCGGCGAAGGCGTCCCAGACGGCGGGGACGGCGAGCACGCCGAGGGCGGCCGCTCCGGCGGCGAGCGGTGGCAGCGCGCCGCTCTGCCACGCGGTGACCCGGCCGGTGCCGGGCCGCTCGCCGTCCCGTGCCGCGCCGGGGTCCGGAGCTGACCAGACGATCGCCACGGCACGGCCGGCGTAGGCGGCGCTGAGCGCGGCCGCGGCCAGGCCTGCCAGGTACAGCGGGGTGGCTTCGTGGAGCGCCGCGGCGAGCACGTGGTCCTTGGCCGCCCAGATCGACAACGGCGGAAACCCGGCCAGCGTCACCGCACCGGCGGTGAAGGTCACGCCGACGACCGGGTACCGCCTGGCGACACCGCGGAGCGCGGACAGCTGTTTCGTGCCCAGCGCGGTCAGCCACGCCCCTGCGGCGAGGAACAGCAGGCTCTTCGTCAGCGCGTGCGCCACGAGCAGCCCGCTGCCCGCTGCGACCCCGCCCGCGCCCGCGGCCAGCACCATGAACCCGACCTGGGCGCAGGTGGAGGCGGCCAGCAGTTGCTTGAGATCGCTCTGCACCACGGCCACGGCGCCAAGCGCCAGCGCGGTCATGGCCCCGGCCCATGCCACCAGCACCCCGGCCCACGGGGTTGCGCCGAGCAGCGGCTCCAGGCGCAGCAACAGGTAGGCGCCCGCGGCGACCATGGTCGCCGAGTGCAGCAGGGCCGACACGGGGCTGGGGCCGTCCATGGCCCGGGACAGCCAGAAGCTGAACGGCAGCTGGGCCGACTTGCCGAGCGCCGCCAGCACGACACCCGCGGCCACCACGTCGCGCCACCCGTCCGGCAGTCCGGCCAGCTCGTCGAGGGCGAGACCATCCACGCCACCGGCCAGTGCCGCTCCCGCCGCCAGGTAGAGGCCGAGGTCGGCGGCGCGGGTGGTCAGGAACGCCACCGTGCCCGAACCGGCCCGCCGGGACTCGCGCCACCAGAACCCGATGAGCGCGTACGAAGCCGCTCCCATCGCCTCCCACGCCATCAGCAGCGCGACCAGGGTCGTGGCGGTGACCGTCACCAGCATCGCGCCGGCGAAGAGCAACATGAACCCGAAGAACCGCGCCCTCGCCTCGTCGCGGCCGAGCTCCCCCGCGGCGAACACCAGCACCGCGAGGAGCACGACAGAGACGGTGACGACCATGACCGCGGACAGGCCATCGACCCGCAGGCCGAACGAGATACCCTCCACATAGGACGCCGACACCGCCGGCCGCTGGACCGCCACGACGACCGACAGCACCAGGGTCAGCACCGTGGCGGCGACGGCGACCGGCGCGGCGGAGGGATCCGCGCGCCTGCCGCACACCAGCAACAGGCTGCCCGCCACCAGCGGCACCCCGGCCAGCGACCACAGCATCATGGGTCAGTCCTTCAGATCCGCGGCCATGTCGGTCATGTCCACGTCTCTGGCCCGGAATACCGCCGTCGTGACGGCGAACCCGGCCGCCATCTCGATAGCCATCGCGGTGATGGCCAGCACGACGACCACCTGCGCGTCAGGGCGATCGGGCGAGGTGAAGTACCAGAACGCCGCGCCGCCCACGATCACCGCGTTGATGATCAGCTCCAGGCCCATCATGATCATCACGATGGACTGCTGGGAGAGCGCCCCGTAGAGGCCGACGCTGAACAGTGCCGCCGCGAGCAGCAGATAGTCCTGCAGGCTCATCCGCCGATACCTCCCCGCACGGGGTCGTCGGGGCGGTCGCGGTCCAGCCGGTCGCCGTAGCGGTCGTAGCGGCCCCGGTGCGTGGCCAGGACGACGGTGGCGACGATCGTGGCGAACAAGGCGAGTCCGAGCACGATCATCATCAGCATCTTCGGCCCCATCAGCGCCTCACCCAGTTGCGTTGTCGGATCCTGAGGGCGCTGCGCGGACGACGTGGGCCAGTCGATCAGGTAGATCCCGGCCGCGAGCACCGCGAACGTGCCGATCGCGATCGCCAGCGAACCCTTCTGGTTGTGCACCATGGTCATCGGCATCAGACCGGCAGGGTTCATCATGTACATCAACATGAAGACCACCATGATGACCATCTCCATGATCATCATGAGGATGACCAGCACCCCGAGATACGTCAGGTCCGCCAGCAGCACTGTGCCGCCCGCGAAGAGGAAGGACGCCAGCAGCGCGAACGTCGCCCTGGCCATCGAGTCCACGCGGAAAACCGCGATGCCGGTGGTCACCGATCCGGCCGCACACAACCAGAACACGATCTCACGCCACATCGGGCACCTCCCTCAGATGACCACAATGGATACGAACAGCGCTTGCAACAGCGTCGCCGGGATCAGCACCATCCAGGAGATCTCTTCGAACCGCTCCATCCGGATCGTCGGCACCCGGCGGCCCGCCCACACCAGCGCCGCCAGCACGAGGGCGGTCTTCACCAGCGTCCACAGCCAGTCCGGCAGCAGTGGCCCCGAGCCGCCGCCGAGGAACAGCGGCACGGCCATCGCTGCCCCGGAGACCAAGAGGACCCATCGACCCGCGACAAACACGAGCCTGTCCACGCCGGACAACTCGGCCAAGACACCCCCGGCGACGTCACCGCTCACGGCGTGGTTGAACGGGCCGGCGAACGCCATCGCCAGCACCGAGAGCAGGTAGACCACGAACGCCACCGGCATCCACACGACGAACCACAGGTCTTGCTGGGCAGCGACGATATCGGCGACCCGTAGCGAACCGGCACCGAGCGCCGCCGTGGTCAGTACGAACATGTGCGGTAGCTCGTACGCCAGGCCTTGTGCGACGAACCGGTACCCGCCTACCAGGCCGAACGCTGAGTTGGCGCCCCACCCGGCTAGCCACACTGCTGCCCACGCGACGATCTCCATCGCGTTGAACCACACGACCCCGACCGACAGATCTCCGACGGCCCACTGCCCCAGGGGAGTGACCAGCGAGGCGAGTACCGCGGCCACCAGCAGCACGACGGCGGCGGCGCGCCACAGCAGCGTGTCGGCGGCTAGCGTGCGCCGACGCTGCTGCACCAGCAGCCTGGCCGCGGAGCGCAGCGGAGCGAGAGCCGCCGACCGCGGTGCGGCCACCCCGGCGGCCCGGGCGGCGAGGGTGGCGTCGAACGCCGCTGCGCCCACGGCGAACAACCCCAGAATCACCGGCAAAAGCAGCGCTCCCCAGGCGGTCGTCTCAACCATGATGAGCCTCGCGCCCGGTGAGCACGGCGGTGTCGAGATCCAGGCTCGCGACGATCAGCCGCGCCGTGGCCAGCTCGCAGCCCGCTAGCACTCGGGGGAGGAGATCGACGGCCCACGGCGTGCCGTCGGCCGCATCCGGGGATGCGGCCGACGCCCTGGGGTCGGCCACCGAGCCGACCCAACGGTAGAGACGGGTCAGCGCATCTCCCGAGAGTGCCCTCGGCGTGGACGGCTCGTCCGGTACCTGCCCGACCCCGGTGAGCAGCCACCGCAGCGTCCGGGACCGGCGCACCTGCCCGGCCCACTTCCGCAGGGGCCTGGCGATCTCGGCTCGCGGTGTCCCAGCCAGTACGTGGTCCCGCAGGCGTCGCGCGACAGCGGCGGCATCCGCCCAGCCCGCGACGGCGAGCAGACCTGCGCTCGCGTCGAACCTCCGGGCCGTCGGACCACGATGCCCGGAGCGCGGCCAGAACGAGTCCCGCCGCGCGTCGCCGACGCCAACCAGCTCGACCGCTGCCCGCTGAATGACATCGCCTTGCAGACTCGCCCGCACGACCAGCCCGGGCGGCCAGAGCGGCAGCACCGGGCCGAGCGGCACGGTCAGCTGGTCGAGTTTGAGCCCGTCCCGATCCTTGGCGCGGTCGGCCATCGGCACGTCACCCGGCAGCCGTATGCCGCCCATGTCATGTCCGTGCTGGCCGTGGTGCTCGTGACCGGAGGACATCGTGTCGTGCGAGTGCTGTCCGGCATGGCCGCCGTGCTCCGGTTCCTGCCCGTCAGCGGCGGGCAGCGTCCCGGCCGCCTGCTTGCGCTGGTGGCCGGCGTCGTGGAGGGCACGGACCGCGACATCGAGCTCCCGTCGCGCGTCCTCCGCCGCGGGCACATCCACCCGCGTTCGCGGTGCCGGGATGAGACCCCATATCCGTTCGACAAAGGGTTCGAGCGCGTGCCCGGAGGCACCCGCGACGACGAGCATGTTCGCCTCGGCCGGACTGAGCGCCGTGGCCCATCCGCGTTCCCTCACATGGCGTTCGACGGCGAGCCGTGCCTCGGTGCCGCCGGGCACGGTGACGACGAGAGCCCGGGGCGGGGTATGGCGCAGCAGCCATGTGCTCAGGTCCACCGCAGCGCCCCTTCCCGCCAGGCATACGTCACACCGGCGAAGAGAATTCCCAGAAAAAGGAACATCTCCACCACCGCGGTCATGCCTTCCTCGGCCACGACGAGCGTCCACGGGTACATGAACACCATCTCCATGTCGAACGCCAGGAAGATCATCGTCAGCGTGTACCAGCGGACGTGATACCGCGACACGGCATGCTCGGCCGGCCCGTGCCCGGACAGGAACGGCCGCGCGTCGCCCAGCGTTCTTCCCAGCCGGACGAGGAAGGCGACACCGTAGAGGCCTGCGATGACGGCGACTACCAGCACGCCCAGGAGAAAGGCATTGCCGACGTTCACCGCGACTTGCACCTCCTGTGCTCGGCTGATCGAGGAACCCCGCTGTCTACTACCCGTGATCGAAGATCGTATGCGTGGCGTGGCGGCCCTGCCACTCGTGTAGTATGCCACTACGAGGTATGGGTAACGCTAACATGGCTGCCTGCCGGCGCGCGCGTTGGCAGCGCCGGCAGCAGTCGATCGTGGTGATGTGGCCACACAACCTGCCGGAGTCACGCCCGTTGCGATCCCACCGCATAGACGCCGAGGCGTTGTGCCGGCTGTTTGACGGGCATCGGCATCGACGACATCAACATCTTCAACGCCCGGCTCAAGGAATGGCAGGACTACAGCTACCACCGCCCGCACGGTGGCTCGACGGCCAGACACACTATGAGACACCTCGCCAGCAGATCCGGGCTGAGGCACCAAGTGCAGGCGATCATCGTCAGCCGCACACCGGGTTCCATCCCGGCGCAACGCTGACGAGCCTCCGCACGCCTCAGTTCACCGCGATCACGGCGAACGGGCCGACGTCGCGGCGCTCGAACCGCGGCGAGTCGAACAGTTTGGGATCGAACTTGACCGGCCTCCCGGCCACCGGGATCTTCTTCGGGAAGGTGTCGTAGCGGATGGTGTAGGTGAGCGTGCCGTCGTCGGCGCGGCGCAGCACGAGCATCGTGGGCGCCTCGAACGGCCCGTCGTGCATCTGTTCCAGCAGGCTCGCCGGGCTGGTGGCGTGGCCCCACGTCTCGATCTCCGCTGAGCGGTCGTCGTAGCGCGCGAGCGGGTTGGCGTAGTGCGGGGTCATCTGGAAGCCCCAGTACGGCCGGAACGACATCAGCTCGATGTTGTCGGAGAGCACGATCTCGTCGGTGGGCTTACCGCCGCCGAGGTCGTCGATCGCGGTGATCAGCCTGCCCGTCCAGGCGCCTTCCTGCGCAGGGTCGCGGTCGCCGGACGGGGTGAACCCGGTCGGATAGTAGTCGGTCTCCGCGCGCTGGATGACCTTCGCGAGAGACGACCGGATGCCGTCCTGCACGAGCGTCACCGAACCGAGCACCGCGAACACCACGGACAGCGCGAGCACGGGACGCTGCCAGTGCGCCCGCCGCGCCCGCAGGTAGCGCAGCAGTTCGAGGGAACCGAAGATACCGGCGACGGCGAGCACGAGCTTGATCGTCGCGAGGAACCGGAACGACAGCAGGGTCGTGTTCATGGCCAGCGCGAGCGTGGACAGCCCGAACCACACGTACACCAGCGCGGTGCAGGTCAGCAGCACGAACGCGATGCGGTCCCTGCGCACCCGCAGCACGGCCCAGACCAGGCCGATCAGGCACAGCACGCCCAGTGCGTTGTCCGGAACGAACGGCATCGGGAAGTAGGCGCTGCCCGAGGGCAGGAACCGCGGGACGGCGTTGTCCTTGCCGAGGCCGCCGTTCAGGATGAATGGCGCCCACACGATCGCCGCCAGCACCGCCGAGATCGCGCCGACGAGCACGAGCCGTAGCAGCAGCCTGCGCACGACGGTGCCCGCGCGCTCCCCCTCCCTGACCGCCAGCACCCCCGCCATGGCGGCGAACAGCACCACGAGCAGCGCGCTGAAGCCCAGGTGCAGCGTGTAGGTGACGGCACACACGCCGAGGTACAGCCCGATCAGCACGAGCGGCCACACCGGGCCCCGGCTCCTGCGGCACAGCACGGTCCACGCGAGGATCGCGATCGGCGGCAGCCAGGCCGTCGTCGGCCACGCGTAAGGCTCCTCGACGCCGGACGAGACCACCCCGACGAGCAGCGTGACCATGGCCGCGAGCAGCGCGAGCCTGCGGCGCACCACGAGGCTCCACAGCACGAACGCGATCGTCGCGGAAAGCGCCGCCCACATGATCGAGTACGGCTTGTAGGTCTCCCAGCCCTGCAAGCCCACGAGGTTCGCGAAGCGCCCGCCGAGCCAGAACCAGCCGCCAGGGTAGTAGGCGGCGATGCCGTGGTAGTTGATGTCGGACAGGGCGGCCGTCGAGGCCATCCGCTCCATGTACTGGAGGCGGAAGGTGTTGTCGAGGGACACGCCGCCCAGGAAGAACCGCGTTGTGTGCAGCGGGATCGCCAGCACGAGCGTGGCGAGCCCTGACAGCAGCGCCCAGGACCCCGCCAGCGTCACCCACAGCGGCCACCTGCTGGCGATGCCGAGTCCCAGCAGGCCGAACGTCACGACGGCGATCACCGCGGTGACGAGCGCCATCATCGCCACCGGAACGTTGGTGCCCGGCAGCAGCGTCGGCATCCGGTTCACGCCGAGCTGGAGGACAAGGCTCAGCACGACGGCGAAGACGCCAGCGATCAGCAGTTCGGCCAACAGGCGGCCGGGCCCGAGCAACGGTGGCAGCGACCGGCCGTGGCGCGGCCCTTGTTCGTCGGTGCTCTCGAAGGGTTGGGCCACGGGAAGGGATTTCGTCATGGCTCCGCAGGGAGTGTCAGAGGGATTAGGAGAACACGAGCGTGATCACCCAAGGGGCGCCGAGGACCTGGAGCACGCGGTCCCGTAGCGCGATCTCCCCGCCGGCTCGCCCTCGTTCCCACTGACGGCGCCGCCCAGCCTGGAGGCCAGCATCGGCGGCACGAGTGCGGGCACGAGGTTGTGACCCGTCAATCTGGAGTAGGGCAGCGCACTGCAAGCGCCATCAACATCGACTCCATGTCTTCCTCCAATGGTGGGCCCGGTCACTTCTACTATCTCTATTCGTAGATGTTAGCACTGTTCGACGTAGCGCCCTTCAGCTGCCATACACCAGGAGGGTATTGGGGGTCCGGTGGGATCAGTCGGGTTTGTTGCACCGCGAGTTGCCGGACACGGCTACCGTGGCTGGGACGGACGCCAGGCGGCCGCGGCGTTCGCCGCTGGCTTGCAGCAAGGGCAGCAGGGTCCGGCAACACGATCGCACCGCAGCCTCGGCAGATACCAGCCAACGGCCGACCCGGGCGTCTCGGCGCGCTCTCCACAGTTCTGTCATGCCGCAGCCCTCTGACAGAGTTCTCGGCGCAGCATGGGCAGTCGCTGGGGCCAGTTCACGGCCACCGCGCCGGTGAGCACGCCGCCGGCGCGATAGCCCACACAGAAACCGCGTGGACCGGCCTCCGGTTCGGACTCGACACCCTTTGGCAACCCGATGACCTGCACCCGGTGCTCGTACACATCGGTCCAGAACACCGGCGGAACGTCGGCCGGAAGGTTCTGGCCCATCAAGGCCGCGGCCGCGCGGTGCGCGTCCGTCGTCGCCCCCGCCCAGTGCTCCCAGCGCACCGCTTCGCCGTCCGCCCACCGGGTCGGTGTCCGCGCGAGGTCGCCGACAGCCACCACGTTCGGCAAGGCCGTGCCGCCCGTGGTCACCGCGCGCTGTGCCGCGTCGGTCAGGACGCCGTCGGTGATGTCCAACCCGGAGCCGTCGAGCCATTCGGTGTTGGGCCTCGCGCCCAGCCCGGTCACCACGGCGTCCGCGATCAGCTTGTCGCCGGTGCCGAGGAGAACGTGCAGGCGTGCCTCTGCCTTCTCGATGGCGACCACCGGGTCACCGAGACGGAGCTCGATGCCGTGCGCGCGATGCTGCTCCCACAGCCACCGCGCGACGTGCGGCCCGAGCGCCGTAGCCAGCGGGCTCGGACTGACGTCGACGACCGTCACGTGCCACTGTCGCGACCGGGCGGCGACGGCGACCTCCGATCCGACAAAACCTGCTCCGACGATCACCACACGCCCTGGCGTTCCGTGCAGCACGGATCGCAGCCACTCCGCGTCCTCGGCTGTGCGCAGCGCCATGCCACGGATCGGGCCCGGCAGGTGCCGCGCCCGGACACCCGTGGCGAGGACGACGGCGTCGAACGCGACCCGCCGATCGTCGTCGAGCTCCACGTACCCGCCCGTCACATCCAAGCCGGTCGCCGTGACACCGAGTTGCCAGCGCACGTCTGCCGTGGTGGGCAACGGGGCGCCCACGCCGTCCGGGTTGCGGAGTGCCTCCTTGGACAGCGGCGGGCGGGCATAGGTATAGCGGGCTTCCGCGCTGACGCCGAGCAGGTCGCCGCTGAACCCACGGCTGCGAAGTGCCTCCGCGGTCCGCAAGCCCGCGAAACCACCGCCGACGATCACAGTCCGCTCGCTCGCGCGAATCATGCCTGGCCATCCTCGAGGGCCTGGATGGCTCGCACGGGGCACTCCTGGGCGGCGCGGACCACGTTGTCCCGCTCGGCGTCGTCAGGCTCGGCGACGAACTGTGTGTAACCGTTGTCGTCGATCCAGAAGATCTCCGGAGCGGTCAACGCGCACAGGCCGTGTCCCTCGCACTTGTCGAAGTCGATGGTGACTCGCATCGCTAATCCTCTCATTGACTGCCTTACCCCCCTACGGTATACATGGCGATGTCGGCGGGTCCAGACGCTCCACCTTTGAATACGGGTAAGGGGTAAAGTGGGCTCATCGACGCAGGTAAGGAGATAACAATGCGGGGATACACCGGTGACAAGGATGGCTACCTCAAGCGGCTGCGCCGTATCGAGGGGCAGATCCGGGGCTTGCAGCGGATGGTCGAGAGCGATGAGTACTGCATCGACATCCTGACGCAGATCGCAGCGGCGACCAAGGCGCTGCAGGCGGTGTCCCTGGGGCTGATGGACGAACACCTCAAGCACTGTGTGGCCGAGGCGATCGCCGAGGGCGGCGAGGCAGCGGACGCGAAGGTGCGCGAGGCCAGCGACGCCATCGCCCGGCTCGTCCGTTCTTGACGCAGGAAGGGAAGACAGATGGCTCAGCAGACCTACACCGTGACCGGCATGACGTGCGAGCACTGCGTGCGTTCGGTGAGCGAGGAGGTCGGCGCCATTGACGGGGTGACCGACGTGGCCGTCGACCTGCCCACGGGCGAGGTCGTCGTGACCAGCGACAAGGAGCTGGGCATGGACGACGTGCGCGCCGCCGTCGAAGAGGCCGGATACCAGCTGACCGCCTGACGCGGGCAGCGCAGCAGACAGGGCAGACAGGATTGTCATGAACACTGCAGGGAAGCTCTCCGCCTACGGTGTCGCCCTCGCCCTCGTCGCCGGTGGCGCGTGGGCGATCGGCACCGCTGTCGGTCCCCTCACCAGCGAAGCTGGTACGCACGGCACGGAGGACGCCGGGCACGGGGACAGCAACAGCGGCACCGTCGCGGAGAGCGCGCAACCCGACCAGCCCGGCGGGCTGGCGTCGTCCAGGGGCGGCTATACCCTCACGCCCACCAGCACGACGCTGACCCCCGGGGAGACCGAAGAATTCTCCTTCCGCATCCTCGGAGCTGACGGCGAGCCGGTGACCCGGTTCGACGTCGAGCGGTCCAAGCGCATGCACTTGATCGTCGTCCGCCGCGACGGCGCCGGTTACCAGCACGTGCACCCCGAGATGGGTGCCGGCGGCAGGTGGAGGGTCCCGCTCGTCCTCGAACGGCCGGGCAGTTACCGGGCGTTCGCAGACTTCGACCCGGGCGGCGGCGAGCCGACGACCCTCGGCGTCGACCTGGCCGTACCGGGCGAATTCCTGCCGGCCACCTACGAGCCGTCGCGGGTGTCAACCGTGGACGGCTACCAGGTGCGCCTCGACGGCGACCTGGTGCCCGGCCAGACCTCAGAGCTGACCCTCACGGTCGGCAAGGACGGCCGCGCGGTCACCGACCTGCAGCCCTACCTCGGTGCCTACGGGCATGTGGTCGCGCTGCGCCAGGGAGATCTGGCCTACCTGCACGTGCACCCCGATGGAGCACCGGGTGACGGCAGGACGCGGCCAGGACCTGAGGTCACGTTCTTCGTCGAGGTCCCTTCGGCCGGTACCTACCGGCTGTTCCTGGATTTCCAGCACGAGGGCAAGGTCCGCACCGCCGAGTTCACCGCCGCGGCCGAAGGAGCAGCACGATGACGTCCGACGTGAGGGAATCGCGGCCCGCGGCCGGGCGGGAGATCGAGCTGGCGATCAGCGGCATGACGTGCGCCTCCTGCGCGATGCGGATCGAGCGGAAGCTGAACAAGCTCGACGGGGTCACGGCCACGGTCAACTACGCCACCGAGAAGGCCAAGGTCACCTACGGCGACGGGGTAGAGCCGGAGCAGCTTGTCAACCAGGTGGAGGCCGCGGGCTACTCCGCCGTCCTGCCACGGCCGGCGACGGCCACAGCAGAGGCGGAGGCGGACTCCGGCGAGGAGGACTCCACGCGTCCTCTGCGGCAGCGGCTGATCGGGTCGCTCGTGCTGTCGGTGCCGGTGGTCCTGCTGGCGATGGTCCCGGCGCTGCAGTTCACCTACTGGCAGTGGATCTCGCTCACCCTCGCCGCGCCGGTCGTCGTGTGGGCGGGCTGGCCGTTCCACAGGGCGGCGTGGGCCAATCTGCGTCACGGTGCGGCGACGATGGACACCCTCATCTCGATGGGCACGCTCGCGGCGTTCTTGTGGTCGCTGTACGCGCTGCTGTTCGGCAGCGCGGGCGAGCCGGGTATGACTCATCCGTTCGAGCTGACCATCCAGCGCATGAGCGGCGACGCCAACATCTACCTCGAAGTGGCCGCCGCGGTGACCACGTTCATCCTGGCCGGGCGGTATTTCGAGGCCCGCTCGAAGCGGCGCGCGGGCGCGGCGCTTCGAGCGCTGCTGGAGCTGGGCGCCAAGGACGTCGCGGTGCTGCGGGGCGGCAGCGAGGAGCGCATCCCCACCGGCCAACTGGCGGTCGGTGACCGGTTCGTCGTCCGGCCGGGGGAGAAGATCGCCACCGACGGGGTCATC
Organism: Prauserella oleivorans; assembly: GCF_042685745.1. Lineage (NCBI taxonomy): Bacteria > Bacillati > Actinomycetota > Actinomycetes > Pseudonocardiales > Pseudonocardiaceae > Prauserella > Prauserella oleivorans. The sequence goes on from NZ_JBHUNT010000001.1 coordinate 3,132,213, forward strand.
GAGGAGGGCAGCTCGGCGGTCGACGCGAGCATGCTCACCGGCGAGTCCGTGCCGGTCGAGGTCGCCCCCGGCGACAGCGTCGTCGGGGCCACCGTGAACTCGGGCGGCCGCCTGGTCGTGCGCGCTACCCGGATCGGGTCGGACACGCAGCTGGCGCAAATGGCGAAACTGGTCGAGCAGGCGCAGACGGGCAAGGCGGCCGTGCAGCGGCTGGCCGACCGGATCTCGGCGGTGTTTGTGCCGATCGTGATCGCGCTGGCCGTGGGCACGCTGGCGTTCTGGCTGGGCGCGGGTGGCGCGGTGTCCGCGGCCTTCACGGCGGCCGTGGCGGTGCTGATCATCGCCTGCCCGTGCGCGCTGGGCTTGGCCACACCCACGGCGCTGCTGGTGGGCACCGGCAGGGGAGCGCAGCTGGGCATCCTGATCAAGGGGCCTGAGGTGCTGGAGTCTACCCGCCGCATCGACACGATCGTGCTGGACAAGACCGGCACCGTCACGACCGGCAAGATGGCGCTGGTCGACGTGCACGTCGCCGACGGCGTCGGTCAGGAGGAGGCGCTGCGGCTGGCCGGTGCCCTGGAGAACGCCTCCGAGCACCCGATCGCGCAGGCGATCGCCCGCGGTGCCGAGGAGCGCGTGGGCTCGCTGCCTGCCGTCGACGACTTCACCAACATCGAGGGCCTCGGCGTGCAGGGCGTCGTCGACGGCCGGGCCGTGCTCGTCGGGCGCACGGCCCTGCTCGAGGAATGGAGCCAGCACCTGCCGCCTGCGCTCGCGGAGGCCAAGGCCGCCGCGGAGAGGCAAGGCAAGACCGCCGTGGCCGTCGGGTGGGACGGGCGGGCCCGCGCCGTACTGGTGGTGGCCGACACGGTGAAATCCACCTCGGCGGAGGCCATCGGGCAGCTGCGCGGGCTCGGGCTCACGCCGGTGTTGCTGACCGGGGACAACGAGGCCGTCGCCAAGGCGGTCGCCGCCGAGGTGGGCATCGAGCAGGTGATCGCCGAGGTGCTGCCCAAGGACAAAGTGGACGTCGTCAAGCGCCTGCAGGGCGAGGGCAAGGTCGTGGCCATGGTCGGCGACGGCATCAACGACGCCGCCGCGCTCGCGCAGGCCGACCTCGGCCTTGCGATGGGCACCGGTACCGACGTCGCCATCGAGGCCAGCGACCTCACACTGGTGCGTGGCGATCTCCGGGTGGCCGCGGACGCCATCAGGCTGGCCCGCCGCACCCTGGGCACCATCAAGGGCAACCTGTTCTGGGCCTTCGCCTACAACGTGGCCGCCCTGCCCCTGGCCGCCGCCGGCCTGCTCAACCCGATGATCGCCGGCGCGGCCATGGCGTTCAGCTCGGTGTTCGTCGTCAGCAACAGCCTCCGCCTCCGGAGGTTCCGCAGCACGACGACAGACGCCACGTCTCCCGAGCGCGACAGCAACGGTGCCGTCGCCGTGAAGGAGCCTGTGGCAGCGCGGTGAGTTCCCGGCAGATGTGCCCGCCGGCCGACCGCCGGCGGGCACATCCGCATTCGCACCGGGGTCGTACAGCGACCGCGAACACATCTACGATAGTCCTTAGTAGGAAATCGGCTGCCAGGAAAATACCCCTACGGTGAAGATGTTGAACAGCCTGTTGTCCGAGTAGGTCTGCGCACGTACGGATACGTCGCCAACATAGCCGGGGTGGAAACCGTGGCAGACCGAATGGACTTCCGCCAGGCAGTCATCGTCTGGGCTCTCGTCATCGCACTGGCGGCGCTTAGCGCGACAGCCACTGGGAACAGCGGGCGGTCGACGTCTTCGCTGGTCACCGGTCGTGAGTGTTTAGCAGGGTTAGAACCCGGCTCTTCACTCACGACCTCATCGCGACGGTTGTCGCAGCGCGTGTGCAACCAGGCCAATGTGCTTGTAACGCCGACACGGCGTGGCCCGACTACCTACTATCACACATAGTGCTATTCACTATAGTAGGTCCTGACGGAGGTAGATGTGCCACGCTCTGGTGTCAGACGCTCCGACCGAGCGGCGCTCTCGCCCCGTGCGCAGGCCGTTGCCGCCCAGTACTGCGATGCCGCCGACGCCGCAGGTTATGCGGCCGCATACGACGGATGGGGACCTTCTGCCCGCTACTTCCAGTCCCGGCTCCACGCCGTACAGGAGGTGCTCCGCGCCTGCCCGGGCGGCGACCTCCTCGACGCGGGCTGTGGCCCGGGCATGTTCGTTCGCCAGGTGTTGGGTACCCGCCCCGGCGACTTCCGCATCACCGCGTGTGACCAGTCGCAGGCCATGGTGGACGCTGCTGCTGCCACCATCAAGGACGCGGGCGATGCCGAGCTCGCCGTGGCGCGCATCGAGGACCTGCCGTTTCCCGATGGGAGATTCGACGTCGCCCTCGCCATGGGAGTACTGGAGTACACGGACGCGTCTTGCGCGCTGCGCGAGCTGGCCCGCGTCGTTCGCCCTGGCGGTCTCGTCATCGTGACGATGCTCAACCCGCTGAGCCCGTACCGGCTTTTCGAATGGGTGGTCTACTGGCCGATGGTCCGCTTGCTCGGCCGAGTGGAGCGGCTACTGGGTGTTCCGATGGGCCGTCGGCACGGAGCGCGGCGGTCCGGAATCCGTGCGATTCCACAGGCTCGGTTGCGTCGGCTGATGCACGACGCGGGGCTGTGGACTCAGGAGGTGGTCAATTACGACCTCACGCCACTGCTGCCCCCGCTTGACAAGGTTCTGCGGCGGTGGACCCGGCAGTGGCGAGACCGGCCCGAAAAGACGGTCAGCCGCGGAGCTCGCGGGTGGATGGGGACCGCCTACCTCGTGGCCGCTCGACGGGCTCCTGGCTGACCAGGTCCCCTATCCTTCAGTCGCGGCACCGTCGGCACACTCACCAGCCCTGACCTTCGGTGGCAAGCGCCTCATCGATAGTCCTCACGATGTTCAACCGCATATCGAGCTCAGCCGCTTCGATGGGTCTGCAGACCGCACGGCTGGGCGCGACGACGTGCAGGGAACAGCCACGACTCTCACACTGCTCGTGGAGGCGCACCAGCAAGTTCAGCCCGGCCGCGCCGAAGAAAGTCACGTGGGTGAGATCAACGACGACCGGCCCACCGGCATGTGAACAATCGATGCCGAGCCGGTGGTCAAGCTCGTCGATATTGTGCGAGTCCACTTCACCCGTTACCCGCTCGACAGTCACAGTGCCAACCTGCGTGTCATGCAGGTGGAGTGTCTCGACGCCCACGCATTCTCTCCTCTTGGCGGTCGCGCACCCACGGCTGAAAGACGAACGGTGTACCGAGCGAGAGAACCGAACACAATACCAACTATTGTTGATCGTAGTCAACAGCGCTTTTCGTGATCAGGCCCGTTGTGCCCAGCGTGAGGCCTGCATGACCACTCGACCAACGGGCGTGGATACACGGCTGCTTTCAACGCGCCTTGATGGCAATAGGGAGGGTAGTAGCGGTGGCCGTGCTGAGTGCCGCGATTGTCAGTGTGCCCACGGACGTAATCGACACGCATTACTGTAAAACCTGTGCGGCGACCGCTTCCGGGGTTGCGGCCACGCCGAGGACAACGCCGTGGCCACGGTTCGCCACCCCACGCAGTGCTTGCGCTGCAACGCCCGACCGGACAACCCCGCACGAGCATCCCGGCGGATCGCCGCGTACAGCTCAACCTTCGACGTAGACGGCATCGGTGCTCCCTCAGCCTGAGCACACCGATCCTCCCACCGCAACCACCACGTGACGTCACTATTCGCCGACATCCACCCGGCGACCACCGACGTGCTGTCGCCATTGACGAACAATCGACGTCGCTTCACACCGTCACAGCCACTGGAGTATGTACCATCCTCGGGGACGACGAAGCCGACGGAACACGAAAGATGCACGAAGCTACGACGAGCCGAGCATGCTTCGCCTTCCGGCACTGTTCACGCGGCACCTGCTCAGCTCTGCTCGTCGTCGCAACAGCCATCCTGGTCGTTCACCTGCTGGGCGCGCACGCTGGTAAGCGCGCAGCCCGTGCTGCGGGCATGTCGGCACCGCCGTCCACACAGGCCGTAGCCGCCGCGATGCCGGGTCACCATGCAGACGATGCGCCGTGCGCGCTGGATGACGGCATCTCTGAAGCCGCGATGCCGCACAGCCAGCACTCCCTGAAGCATGGGTCGTGCGGCTACCTCTGCTCACGTCAGGGTGGCCATGGCGTTGCGTCGCATCTCGTGGGGTCATCGGGTGTCGCCCCGCGTGCTCGCCCCGCGTCGATCACCGCTGCCACCGCCTGTCCGGTCGGGGAGCGCGCGCCGCCCGATCCCGTACGGGAGCTCCAGGTCATCCGGATCTGATCCACCGCATCGGCTCGCGCCAACGCGAGCCGACGACGCATGTCCGCGCATGACCTCTCCGGACGGGTACAACGCTCGTGCGGAGTTCGAGCACAAGGGAAATTCAGCTATGCAACTCAAGACCGACACCCGGCTGGCAACGATCATCGCCGCTCTCGCCTCGGTCGGAGCCGGCTCGATCCACCTCGCCGTCACCCCCGATCACTGGCGGGAGTGGGCGCCGTCCGGGCTGTTCTTCATCGGCATCGCACTCTTCCAGCTCCTCTGGGCCGGCCTCGTCCTGCGGTTCCCGCGCTCCGCCTGGATCACCGTGGGGATCGCGGCGAACCTCGCCTCGATGATGCTGTGGGGGGCCAGTCGCCTGTGGGGTATCCCCATGGGGCCGAACGCCGGAGTCCCGGAGGAGGTCGGCATCCCCGGGGTGCTGACGACTCTGTTGGAGGCCGTGGTCGTCGGCAGCGCCACGTGGTCTCTGCGTGCTCGGAAACGGGCGACGGTGTTTTCCACCAGGAGCTACCGCTTGGCGCTCGGCGGAGCCGCCGTCTTCGTCGTGGCGCTGATGGCGCCCGGCGTTGTCACCGGACTCGATCACGAGCATGATGGCCCAGAGCATGGAGGCGCCGGCCACGAGCACGACTCCACCACGACGCCGCCGAACGAGCCCGCTCCCGCGACCCCGACGCCGAATGCACCGCCGTCGACCACGTCTCATGGATCTCCAGGGCACTCCCACGGATCGTGAGGCCCGACCTGGCCAGCGGCGGGAGAGCTATGCCGGCTTGAGAAGCCGACCGGGCTGATCCGGCGGGGTGAAGGCGGCGAGCAGCGTCGCACTGATCACCCCGTCGGCATCCCTCGCGCGCACGGCGCGGACGCGGTCCACGCGCGACAGGAAGTGCCCGTAGAACGTGAGGCTGGTCAGGCAAGCGGCTGGCGCAGAGTGAAGGTCCGCCCGCCATCGTCGGATGCGTGAATGCCGGTCTCGGTGGCGACGTAGATCTCGGAGGGGCCGTTCGTGGCGAGAGCCTGCGGCGCGCCGGAGACTCGGCCGCGTGCGGTCCATGACTGCCCGCCGTTGTCGCTGGTGTGAACCGCGCCGTTCGGATCGACGCCGACCAGGGTGTTCTCAGCTGGCCAGTCGAGCAGCAGCAGGACGGGAGCGCCAGGCATGGCCGTGAATGTTCGTCCGCCGTCGGTGCTTCGCGCTGGCCCGTCCTGTGTCGTGGCCAGCAGCACGTTCGCGTCCGCAGGATGAACAGTGAAGTCGGCGAGGGCGAGGCTTGCGCGTCGATCCCAGTCTCGCCGGTTGGCGGTGACCATCAGCCGCTGAGTCTGGCTGTCGTAGCCGTACACCAAGTCGTGCTTGGCCTCGAGGGCGTGGAAGTCGGCTTCACCCTCGAGGGAGAGGGAGCGCCACGTTTGCCCTGCGTCGGTGCTCTCGATGAGGCCGAGGTGGTCGGGCAGGTTCTCGTTCGGGCCGGGGTGGCCGCTGCCGAGGAAATGCCGTGGGCCGACGATCGTGAAGCCCATCGTGTCCTGCTGCCGATCCGCGACCCGCTCCGGTCCGCCATTCTCGGGAAGGCGGAATACGCCGTGGTGGGTCGCGGCATACAGCGTGCCGTCGGCGGGATCGACGCCGAGGCCGTGCACGTGCGCCAGCCCGGGTTCCGCGTCGGTTTGCGTGTCGGCGGCCGGCTGCTCGGCTTGCCCGCAGGCCGCGAGGGTGGCAGCGCCGATCACCACGAGAATGGCGCTGCGGAGCGTCTGGCGCGTCCTGACTCGGCGTGACCCCCTGCCGGCCCTTCGACTCACAGCCGCTGCTCCTCTCTCGTGGTATGCCGATCGCGCTGGCAACGATATGTGATAGTAGTTTTCCCTCGGTGAGCGGGTGCACGGCCGCGAGTACGCGTGGCTGGATGATCAATGGGGGCAGTGGGCGGGATGGCGATCGAGAGCGGCAGCGCCGGTGCCAAGCCGACCGGCTCGGCCGAGCATGAGGATGCTGGCGACGGTGGGCAGGCGGGCGTGCCAACCGCTGCGTCGGAGCCGACGCAGCGGTCACCTCACGAATCCGGTCCCAAGTGGTGGCGACGGAAAGGTGTACTGGCGGCTCTGGCAACGGTAGGCGTTCTCAGTGCGCTCTATGGCCTCGACCTGCTGCTCTCCCAAGGTGAGATGCCTCGCGGCGTGGCCGTGTCAGGCGTGGACATCGGAGGGCTGAATCGCGCTGAGGCTGAACAGCGCCTGCGTGAGGTGATCGAGCCTCGGCTGCGCCGGCCCCTGCCCGTCGCCGTGGGTGAAGTGCGCTCAACCATCGATCCGGGGTCCGCGAAGATCGTCGCGGACTGGGCAGCAACGCTGAACCGTGCCGGTGACCAGCCGCTCAACCCATGGACACGGCTTGCGTCGCTGTTCACGACGCGTTCGTTCGATGTTGTTGTCTCCGGCGACGAGCGGCGCATCGCCGCGGAGCTGGAGGTGGTGCGCCGCCAGGTGGAGCGCGAGCCGGTCGAGGGATCGATTCGGTTCGAGGGGACGACTCCGGTGCCGGTCGACCCGGTGGCTGGGAAGCGGCTCGACATCAGGCAGGCCACCGAGGCTGTGCTGCGTGGCTGGGCCTTCCGCCGGGAGGTCAGCCTTGAGGTCGAGGCGGTTCCGGTGAAGGCGACCGCTGCTGGGGTGCGGGCCGCGCTGGAGCGGCTTGCTCGGCCGGCCGTGTCCGGACCGATCACCGTGAAGGGCGAGGTCGCGACGGCCACGGTGGATCCGGCGACGATCGCCGAGGCACTTACCTTCAATGCTGTTGCCGACGGGGGCCTGGCGCCCGACCTCGATCCGGTCGTCTTGCGGGAAGCCGTGGGGCATGATCTGGCCGGGACGGAACGGTCAAGCCGGGACGCGCGGATGACGTTCCCCCGTGGGGCACCGACAGTCGAGCCCGGGATCGCGGGGCGTCGGATCGACTGGGGCGCGACGGCCGCCGAGTTGCTGCCCGTGTTGACCCGACCGGCTAACCGTGTCGTCGTCGTACGTTATGAGGACGTGCCGCCGCGGCTGACCGCCGAGCAGGTGAACCAGTTGGGGATCACCGAGGTCATCGGCGAGTTCACCACGGAGGGATTTGCGACCGACTCGGGGGTCAACATCCGAAGGGTCGCGGAGGAAGTGAACGGCGCCATCGTCGGCCCGGGTGAGACGTTCAGCCTCAACGGCTACACCGGTCCTCGAGGCGAAGAGCAAGGGTATGTCGAAGCCGGAGTCATCGAGGACGGCGTTCCCGCGCGAGCGGTCGGCGGCGGTATCTCGCAGTTCGCGACGACCTTGTACAACGCCGCGTACTTCGCGGCAATGACCGATGTCGAGCACAAGGAGCACAGCTTTTACATCAGCCGCTACCCAGCCGCGCGGGAGGCCACGGTCTTCCAGAATCCGGACGGCAGCAGCGTGATCGACCTGAAGTTCAGTAACGACAGCGACACCGGTGTCGCCATCCAAACCATCTGGACCCCGTCCTCCATCACCGTGAAGCTCTGGGGTACCAAGCGCTACCGCGTGGAATCGATCAGCGGTCCCCGATACGACTATGCGAGCCCGCCAACTATCACCAAAGGACCTGAGGAGCCATGCACGCCGGTCGCGGGCGTCTCCGGCTTCACCACCTCCGATATCAGGATCATTCGGGACCTGAATGGCAACGAACTGCGCCGCACTACGCGGACGGTTACCTACAACCCCGAACCGAACATCGTGTGCTCATGACAACTAGTGCATGAAGAGACGAGTTGGCCGGTGTTCTGGCGCCTCCCGCGAGTCGGACGCTGCGAATTGGCGTGGCTGCTCGCGCTCGCGGCCCTGGCTGCCTGCTGTTCCGCCGGGTTCGATCAACCGGGGAAGGGTGCGCTGACCTGCGAGACCAACTCTCGTCGACGCCCGTGGCAGACCTCACGTATCTACTATTCGAGATAGTGATAACGTTCGCGCAACGAAGCAGGCCCGCTTAGCAACCCCGACCCCGACCCGGAGAGGCAACGCGTGCCCCGACACCACATGCCCCGGCCAGCCGGCCATGAGCACAACTCGATACGCGTCCCCCCAAGCAGTCGCACCGTCCCCACGCGACGCCCGGTTGCCGCGACCCGCCGCGGGCCCACCCCGAACCTGCGGGCGGTCGCTGTCCTCCTGGGCGTCGCCGCCGGAGCCGGAAGCGCGGCGCTCCAACTCCTGACAGGTCCGCCGCCAACCCAGCACGAACCCCGTATCAACCTTCTCGCCGCCGACCTGGACAGTGACGCCAATACGGGCACAGGAGGTCCCACTGCAAGTCCCGGACCTCTGCTGCTTCCGACACCTAGTCGGTCTGCGCGGGACGAGGTCAGGCAACTGGAGATGGCCGAGCAGGCCAGGAAAGACCGTATCGCGCGAGAGGAGGCGGAACGGCAGCGACGGGCGCGGGAGGCCGCGGAGGAGAAGGCGCGGCATCGCGTCGTCGCGCCCGTCCAGGGCACGATCACCTCTAACTACGGGCCGCGCTGGGGTACCACTCACTACGGTCTGGACATCGCGAACGAGATCGGCACGCCGATCGTCGCGCCCATGCGCGGCGTGGTGCTGGATGCTGGCCCTGCCAGTGGTTTCGGACTGTGGGTGCGCATCCAGCACAAGGACGGCACCATCACCGTCTATGGCCACATCAACTCCTACGCGGTGAGCGTCGGCCAGGAGGTCGAGGCCGGTGAGGTGATCGCCGAGGTCGGCAACACGGGTTACTCGACCGGTCCGCATCTGCACTTCGAGGTCTGGGATCCGTCGGGCCTGAAGGTGAACCCGCTCGCCTGGCTGCAGGAACGCGGCGCCAACATCGGCTAGGTCGTGTCCTGCAATTCATCGTAGCCAGAGGATGATGGCGGCGATGGTGAGTTCTGCCTGGTAGTAGGCGGCGCGTTTGGCGTAGCGGGTGGCTAGGTCGCGGAACTGTTTGAGCCGGTTGAAGCAGCGTTCGACGACGTTGCGCTGCTTGTACAACTCGGCGTCGAAGGCGGGCGGGCGTCCGCCCCGTGAGCCGTGCGCGGCGCGGCGGGCGATTTGGTCGTCGCGTTCGGGGCTGACGAACCGGATCCGGCGTTGTCGCAGGGCGTGGCGGGTCGAGGGGTGCGAATAGGCCTTGTCCGCGATCACCACCTCGGGACGGCGGCGTGGGCGGCCAGGCCCGGTGCGAGCGACACGGATCCCGTCCAGCAGCGGCACCAATTGTGGATTGTCACCAGCCTGCCCCGGGGTGAGCACAACCCGCATGGGCAGCCCGCGTCCCTCGACCACGAGGTGGATCTTGGTGCTCAATCCGCCGCGGGAACGTCCGAGTCCTTCGCCGTCGACCGCGATCGCCTCGATGGCGGGCGTGCAGCCCCCTTTTTCCGGGCTCCCGCAGCATGCTGGTGAGCCCGGACCACCGAGGAATCGACACTGATCACCCACTCCACGTCCCCGACAGCGTCGTCTTTGACGATCACCTCGTCCAGAATCCGCTGCCAGGTACCGTCCTTGGTCCACAACCGCAGCCGCTCATGGGCGGTCTTCCACGGCCCATACCGTTCGGGCAGATCACGCCAGGGCGCGCCGGTCCGAAGCTTCCACAGAATCGCATTGATCACCTGCCGGTGATCCCGCCACCGCCGCCCCGGCCCCGACACCGCCGGCAGCAGCGGCTCAATCCGCGCCCAGGCCCGATCCGTCAACTCACCCCGACCAACCACGGACAAGATCAAACCCCATCCGCAGCTAGATCATTTACAGGACACGCCCTAGTCATACGTCTTCCAATACACCCCGCAAGGGTATCGATCACGGATCGGTCTCAGGCTTTGTCAATATACCCCAGCGGGGTAACTTACTGGGCAATCATCCGAGGAGAGAGGTGGTTGCCATGACGAGCGTCGGCACAACTGATCGTGCGTTGACGGGACTGCCGTCCAGCGCGGTGTGGGCCGTGGTCGGTGGCGGCCTATCAGGCCTGGTGGCGACCTACTGGGATGACGGCTGGCACACCGAGATCGGCAGGGACGATGCGCTGATCCCGCCCCACATCCTGCTGTACGCCTCGATCGGCGTGGTCGGTCTCGTGCTGGCCGGGTGGGTACTCGTGGCGCTGTGGGGTACCCGCTCGCTCCGGGCCACGCTCGCGACCCCGGGGCTCGCGCTCGCGGTGGCGGCTGGTGTGGTCACCGCCGGTGCGGCGCCCGCCGACACGGCATGGCACGCGGCGTTCGGCAGGGACTCCGTGCTGTGGTCGCCGCCCCACTTGTTGTCGGTCATCGGTACGGCGGTGCTGGTGGTCGCGGTGCTGCTCAACGCTGGCCGTACGGGCTCCCGGGTGTCGCGGATCGGGCTCGCGGTGGTGCTGCTCGGCGCGACCGAGATCGTCGTCCTGGAGTACGAGACCGACGTGCCGCAGTTCTCGCAGGCGCTGTACCTCCCGGTGCTGCTCGCTGTCGGCCTGGGCAGCTCCTGGATCATCCGCACGCTCGTGGTGGACCGCGCGGCCGTGACGCCGACCGTGCTCAGTTGCCTGGCGTTGCGGCTCCTGATCCTGGCTCCGTTCGCCATCACGGGCTGGACCACGCCGGATGTCCCGATCGCCTTGCTGGGCCTGCTGGTGCTGGACGCCCCCGCGCGGTGGGGCCGGGCGCGCTGGCCGGCGGCCGGCCTCGCCGTGACCGCGCTGCAGCTGGTGGCGTCGGCGAGCGGCATCAGCTCGGTTCCGGTGCAACCCACGTTGCTGGCGAGCGCGATCGTCGTGCCGGGACTCGCCGCGACCCTGCTCGCGGTGTCACGTCGATCTCTCGACGAACTGGTGCGGTGCTCGGTCTGCTCACGGCCACATCGTTGCTGGCAGTGCCGCACGCCCGCGCGCACGATCCTGGGCAGGGCGCGGAGGTCGCGACCGCGCAGGTCAACGCGGACGGCGACGGGTCCGGCACGATTGCGGTGCGGGTCACCGAGTTCGAGGGCACGCCCGGTCGCGAGTGGACTGCTGGGAGGCTCGTCGCCCGGCGCGCGGGGGAGGTCGTGACCGCTCCGCTGATGGACCGCTCCGGTGTGTTCGCGGGATCGATTGTCTTACCGTCGCGTGGTTTGTGGTTCGTCTACGCCGAACTGCGGACCGGCGACACGGTTGCGGAGACGTGGCTGCCGGTGCGGCAGGACGAAGCGTCCGACATCGTCGCCCGGCGCTCCGTCTACTTGCCCGCTGGCACCGGTGACCGGCGCGCCGGTGAGTATCTCGCGGGCGCGGGGCTCCTCGCCGTCGGTGTAACACTGGTCGGCTGGGCGGTTATCGCGGTCCGGCATCGCCAGGCAGCCGTGCACCAGGTACTATGAGAAATCGTAGATCGCGAACGATGGCATGGAGCGAGGTCTGGTGCGGATGGGACGGCTGCGGATTCCTGCGCCTACCACGACAACAGGCTGGACGCTCGTGTTCCTCGGTGTCGCGGTGGTGGTTGTGAGCTGGGTCCTCGAGTGGATGTCTGCTCGTCACCTGCCCGGTGGGCATGGCCCGTTCTACGCGCTACTCGCGGCTGTCGTGGTGCTCGGTGGCTGTGGCCTGATCACGTCGAGGCCGGCATGACTCAGGCGAGGTTCCTGGACCCGCAAGCCGCCGCCGACGCAGTCCCCGTGCCTACACGGGCCTGGCGATGGCGGCGGGGGCTGCTCGCCGCTGCGCTGAGTGCCGCGATCGTCGGCGTGCCCACCGACGTCATCGACACGGTCTGGTTCACCCGGATGACTCCCGTCCGTTGGTGGGAGTATCCAGCCCTGATCCTGACGGTCGTGTTGACCGGCTTGTGGTTCGCGATTGTCCGCCAGGCGGCCGACGAGCGCGGCCGAACCGGCGTGCTCGGCTCGTCGTTGCTGTCGGCGTTCGCGGTTGGCTGCCCGCTGTGTAACAAGATCGTTCTGGGCTTGCTCGGCGTGTCCGGCGCGTTGGGAGTATGGGCGCCGATCCAGCCCGCCCTGGCAGGTGTCTCCGTGGCCGCGCTCGGCGCGGCTGTGCTGCTGCGCTGGCGTCGGCGGGCCTGTACGCCCGAAGGCTGCGCCCCCACGGCGCCCGCACCGAAGCGACCCCAATAGCGGCGTGCTCACATTGCAGCGGATCCGGCTGTACGGGTAGCCCGCCGCCCTGGCCATCCCAGCGACCTCGGTCGTGAGCAGGCATCTGTCCGCTCACAGCGAGCCCGCCGATACGAGCGGCGAGGTTGACCGCGCGTCCGAAGTAGTCGTGGTCCAGGTGGACGGCTGGGCCGTGCAGCACCGGGAAGTCCGGCTCGACACGACATGCGCCGATGAGCCGCTCAACGCTGTCGAGCGCAGCACGATCGGGGCGCCGACCAGCATCACGGCGTCGGTCACCGGCCACCCCGCATCAGAGCGATCATACTAACTGCGATAGTAACCGAGCGCAATCGTCCGACCGCAGGCCCGGCCTCGGCCGGGCTGTTGCGCTCGCGTTACGCCTCTATATGCCTTCCGTTCACCCATTGACTCATACCCAACGGGGGCATAGTGTTCACTCGCTCGAGTGACGTAGTTAGCCATTGACCACAACTCGCCACTGACCAGGTGCGGGTCCGCGGATGGGGCATCGACACCGTCGTGGACGTGGCGTGAACACGGCGAAGGCCGGCTCGGCGTTGCCGCGGGCCACTTCGTCCAGCGGCTTTCACCGCAGATGGAGGCGTCATGGGAATGTCACGAATCCGGCGGCCATTCAAGGTCGCGTTCTCGCTACTCGCCGTCGTTGTCAGCGGCGCACTCGTGGGCTGCTCTGGCGGGAGCTCCGGCGATGTGCTGCAGCAGGTGCGCGACAACGGCACGTTACGTGTGGCGCTCACGCAGGCGAATCCGCCGTGGAACTTCCTCGACGACGCGGGCAAGCCCGTCGGCTACGACGTCGATGTCGCGCGCGAGGTGGCCCGCCGGATCGGTGTCGACAACGTCGAATTCGTCGCGTCGAACTTCCAGAGCTTCATCGAGGGCGTGCGGGCCGGACGCTTCGACATCGTCATCTCCGGCCAGACGGTGACCGACGAACGGAAACAGCAGGTCGACTTCTCGACTCCCTACCAGGTAAACGGTGTCTCGATCTTCACGGCGTCGTCCAACAACTCGATCAACTCGCTCGAAGACCTGCGAGGAAAGGTCATAGCCGTCTCGGCCGGAACCACGCAGGAGAAGTTCGCCAGCGAGGAAATCCCGGGCGCGCAGGTCAAGACATATCAGAACGCCACGTTGGGCCTGACCGACCTCGGCCGTGGCAACGCGGACGCCATGCTGGTCTCCCGCTTCCAGGGTAGTTACCTGGCCAAGCAGAACGGACTCCACGTCAAACCGGTCGGGAAACTGCTGGAGAGCGAGGTCAACGCCATGTCGTTCCGGAAGGGCTCGACCGAGTTCAAGAAGGAAATCGACAAGGCGATCAGCGACATGATCGACGACGGCACCCTGACCAAGATCTCCCGGAAGTGGCTGGGCGGCCTGGACATGGTGGCAGAGCTCAAGGCGCTGCCGCCGGAACAGAGCTAGGAGCATCCCATGGACATGCTGGCTGACTCGTTCCCCATGCTGCTCAGGGGGCTGGGCATTACTTTGCTGCTCGGTGTCGTGTCCTTTGTGCTGGGTTCTGGTCTCGGTGCGCTCGTTGCCCTGGCGCGTATCTCCGCCTTCCGGGTGCTCAGGGGAGCCGCGATCATGTTCGTCTCGGTGTTCCGTGGGACTCCGCTGCTCATTCAAATAATGATCATCTACTTTGGTTTGCCGCAGCTCGGGGTGCAACTCGAGCCAGTTCCGTCAGCGATCCTGGCGTTGAGCCTGTTCGCCGCGGCCTACCTGAGTGAGAACTTCCGGGGCGGCATTCTCGGAGTAGACAAAGGACAATGGGAGGCTGCCTCATCCATTGGCATGCCGTACTGGCGCACGTTCCGCAGGATCATCTTCCCGCAGGCGATCAGGATCGCCACCCCGGCCGTCGGTGGCCGCTTCATCGCGCTGATGAAGGACACCTCGCTCGCCTCGGTGGTCACCGTCGTGGAGCTCACTCGCGTCGCGGAGAGCATCGGCAATGCGAACTTCCGCTACATGGAAGCGTTCCTGATGATCGGAGCCCTGTACTGGCTCATCAACACGCTGCTCTCGGTCGGGCAGGGGATGCTCGAGCGGCGACTCGGAAAGGCGTACGCATGACAAAGCCACCGATCGAACTCACCGGCATCCGCAAGGCCTTCGGTGCACTGGAGGTCCTGCGCGGCGTCGATCTCTCCGTCGAGCGAGGCGAGGTCGTCGTGCTCATGGGCCCTTCCGGGTCAGGTAAGACGACACTTGTGCGGTGCATGAACCTGCTTGAGGAACCAGACTCCGGGCACGTGCGCATCTGCGACTGCGCCTTCTCCTGCGGCACCCGCAGCGACCGGCGCGGCCGGGCCCGGCTGATGCAGCGCGCCCGGCAGCAGACCGGCATGGTGTTCCAGCAGTTCAACCTCTTCCCCCACATGACCGCACTGGGCAACGTGATCGAGGGACCTCGCCAGGTGCGCAACCTGCCGATGGCGGAAGCCGTCGCGCTCGGCGAGCGGCTACTGGATCGGGTCGGGCTGGTAGACAAGCGCGATGTGCATCCCTCGCGGCTTTCTGGTGGGCAGAAGCAGCGGGTGGCGATCGCTCGCGCGCTGGCCATGGAACCGGAGGTCGTGCTCTTCGACGAACCGACCTCCGCCCTGGACCCGGAGCTACACGCGGAGGTGCTGGAGGTCATCCAGGAGCTCGCCGGAGACGGCATGACGATGGTGATCGTGACCCACGAGACCCACTTCGCCCGGGAGGTCGCCGACCGGATCGTGTTCATGGACGGCGGGGTGGTCGTCGAGGAAGCGACAGCCGAGGCGTTCTTCACCCGCCCGTCGAAGGAGCGGGTGCGCACATTCCTGCGGCTCGTCGATCACTCCGGGGCTTTGGTCGACGCTCCGGCACCGCGCGTGGGGGAGGAGGCAGTATGACGGCGTCGGCGATCGACACCTTCGATGTGGAGACCGCGAGGCGGGA
Organism: Prauserella oleivorans; assembly: GCF_042685745.1. NCBI lineage: Bacteria > Bacillati > Actinomycetota > Actinomycetes > Pseudonocardiales > Pseudonocardiaceae > Prauserella > Prauserella oleivorans. The sequence continues at coordinate 3,147,652 of NZ_JBHUNT010000001.1, forward strand.
AACACCGGGCTGCGACAACGTCGTGCACTTCAACAACGCGGGCGCCTCCCTGATGCCCACGCCCGTGCTCGACAGCACCATCGCGCACCTGAAGCTGGAGGCTCGGATCGGGGGCTACGAGGCGGCCGCGGAGGCGACCGAGACCATCGAGGCGGTCTACACTGCTGCCGCACGCCTGCTCGGCTGCGCGGCCGGTGAGATCGCCGTGGTGGACAGCGCCACCCGCGCCTGGGATATGGCGTTCTACTCGATTCCGTTCCGGAGCGGCGACCGGATCCTGACCAGCGAGGCCGAGTACGGCAGCAACTTCATCGCCTACCTTCAGCTCGCCGCCCGCCACGACCTCGAGGTCGAGGTGGTCCCCAACGACGAATCCGGACAGATCTCGGTGCCACGGCTGTGCGATCTGATCGACGAGCGGGTGCGGCTGATCTCCTTGACCCACGTGCCGACCAACTGCGGCCTGGTCAACCCCGCCGTCGAGGTCGGCAAGATCGCGCGGGAGGCCGGGGTGCTCTACTTGCTCGACGCCTGCCAGTCGGCGGGGCAGATGCCGCTGGACGTCGCCGAGATCGGCTGCGACCTGCTCTCACTCACGGGACGCAAATACCTGCGCGGCCCGCGGGGCACCGGTCTGCTCTATGTCCGCCACGACCTGCTCGACGAACTCTCGCCACCGATGCTGGACCTGCACGCCGCCACCTGGATCGCCCGCGACGAGTACCGGATGCGGCCGGACGCCCGCCGGTTCGAATCGTGGGAGTACAACTATGCGGCCAAGATCGGTCTCGGAACGGCCATCGACTATGCCCTGGGCTGGGGCCTGGACAGCATCCGCGGGCGGGTGTACGCGTTGGCCGACCAGCTCCGAAGCCGCTTGGCCGAACTACCCGGGGTCACCCTCCGCGATGTTGGCGCAGAGCGCTGCGGGATCGTGGCCTTCACGGTAGACGGGGTCGCGCCGGCCGAGGTCAAGGAACGCCTCGCCGCCCGGGGGATCAACGTGAGCGTGTCGCGCGCCCCGTCGACGAGAGTCGACATGGAAAACCGCGGAATAGACGAACTCGTACGCGCCTCTGTGCACTACTACAACACCGAGCAGGAGATCGAGTCACTCTGCGACGCGCTCGTGAGTGTTTAGCAAGTTCGGGTGCGGGTGTCCCGCAGGGCACTGAGAACCCCGCTCGCCACTCACGACCCTTGCCGACATTTACGAGAAGCCGCTCGACTGGTAAACGCCTGCCAAAGCTACTATGTGAAATAGTAGTGTGTTCTGGCCGTGGCGTCGGAAAGGTTGAGCGGGTGACTGTGCAGGTTGATCCCGAGGGCGCGACTCGATCGGGCCGCCCTTCGCAGCGACCCCGCTCGGTTCGCGTGGTGAGGGCCGCAACGTGGCTTCGGCTGCTTGCAGCGGTTGCTGGCGGTGCTGTGCTCTATGTGGCCTCGCCGCCTCGGCCGCTGTGGTGGCTCGCGCCGGTCGCGTTCACGTTGCTGGTGCTGGCCGTCTACGGCCGCCTGGGGCGGCGCGGTTTCGGCTACGGCGTTGCGTTCGGCGTAGCGTACCTGTTGCCTCTGCTGCGGTGGCTTTATGACTTCCTTGGGGTTGCCTTCGGGGTCTGGCCGTGGTTGGGCTTGGTGGTGCTGGAGGCCTTGTTCTTCGGCTTGATGGGAGTCGGCATGGCGCGGGTCAGCCGGCTGCCGATGGCCCCGGTGTGGATGGCCGCGGTCGTCGTGGCTGCTGAGGCGGTGCGCTCGCGGGTCCCGTACGGCGGATTCCCGTGGGGACGTGTCGCGTTTACCCAGCCCGAGGGTGTCTTCCTGCCGCTGGCGGCGGTGGGTGGAGCGGTTCTGGTGGGCTTCGCTGTCGCGCTTACCGGCTGCGGGCTCGCCGTCCTGGCGCTGCGGATCCGGCAGGCGCCGCGTCGGTGGATCGCACATGCCGTGGTCGCCGTGCTGCCGCTTGTAGCTGGCTGGGTGATGGTGTCGTTGATCGAGACAGATGCGGAAGTGGGGACCGCGACTGTGGCGGTGGTTCAGGGCAACGCGCCGGACGCCGGCATCGCCCTCCTGGGCCAGAGCGCGACCGTGCGAGCCAATCACATCGCTCAGGCTGACCGACTCGTCGACGACGTCCGTGCCGGTCGGGTTCCCGCCCCCGACCTGGTGATCCTGCCCGAATCGTCGAATGTGTTCGAGGCCGGGCGCGACGATCCGGACTTGGACCGCATTGCGCGTGAGCTCGGCGTGCCGGTCGCCGTGGGTGGGACCGCTTACGGCGCGGACGGTCGCGCCAGTAACCGGATGATCCTGTGGAGCCCACAGCGTGGCGCTACCGAGGAGTACGCCAAGCAGCAGTTGGTGCCGTTCTCCGAATTCGTCCCGCTCCGTGCCGTGGCCGCGGCGGTGACTCCGTTCACCGACGATCCGGCGGGCGACATGGTGTCCGGTGACCGACCCGGAGTCTTCGACATGGGATCGGCTCGGGTGGGATTTGCGATCTGTTACGAGGTCGCCTACGACTACGTGCTCACCGAGGCGACCCGGGCGGGGGCGCAGCTGCTGGTCGTGCCCACCAACAACGCGTGGTTCGGGCGCACCGAGATGACCTATCAGCAACTGGCGATGGCGAGGCTGCGGGCGGTGGAGCACGGCCGGGCGGTCGTCGTCGCCTCCACCAGCGGCGTCAGCGCGATCGTGCAACCAGACGGGCGTGTTACCCGCAGCACTGGCCAGTTCACGGCGGAGTCGATGGTCGAGCGGGTCCCGCTGCGGTTGAGCACCACGGTGGCCACCAGGTTCGGCAGTGTCCCTGAGTGGGTTGTCGTGAGCTTCGCGGTTGTGGCCGTGGCAGTGGCGTTCCGGCGGCAGGTGGTCACCAGCCATTCACCGGGCAAGTAACCACGGTGACGGCGAGGAGCAGGACAGCGCTGGTGAGGAACGGCAATACCGTGGCCGCCATTCCCGCCATGCCGCAGGACAGGGCCGTGCGCAGGCCACCGGCGGGCTGAGCGGCATGCTTCAGGCGAGCGAGCCGCAGGTCGACGGCGTCCCGCGCCATCGCCAGCGCGACGTCTGGTGTTCCCGGACCAGCTACGCCCAGCAAGGCCGAGCGGACGGCCGGCGCGCCGCAGGCGCGGACCGCCGAGACGTCTGCGGCCAGCTCCACGAGCTCACGCAGGGCGGTGTTCGCCTGCCGGAACAGCGGCACAAACGGCAACGTCCGACGCAGGATGCCCGCGATCAGGATCAGGAGATGGTGGCGGCCGCGCAGGTGGGCCCGCTCGTGTGCCAGCACCGCGGCGACGCTCTCGGCCGGGAGATGCCGGTGCAGTCCTTCCGTGGCGACCACGACGTCGGGGCGGCCGGCGAGGCTGAACGCCAAGGGGCGATCGTGCGCCAGCCACAGCGTGGTCGGGGAGTTGTCATCGGTGCGGGCGGCCAGGCGGAGCACGGCGAGCCGCTCGCGGCTCGCCCGGCGCGCCTCCCGAAACTCGGTGATGGCGACGACGGCAAACCGTGTGACGAGCCCCGCGAGCAAGGCAACGCTGACAACGCCGATGAGCTCCTCGATCTTGGGCGATGAGCCGTGTTGCAGTGCCGCCCAGCACCGGCTGAGCGCCCAGGTCAGCGGGCTCGCCCCCGCGTGGTCTGGTGCCAGGAGCAGCACGACACCGCTGATCCCGGCGAGCGCCACGCCCGACATGGCCAGCAGCCACGCGACGATCAACGGCCGCGGATCCCGGCGGCGGAGATCCGCACGACCCAGTTGGCGTGGAACGAGCCACCCTGCCGTGAGTGCCCCGAGGAGCAGCGACACCGCCACGATCACTGGCGGCGGACCTTCTTGGCCAGCGCGGTTCGGAGGATTTCCGTTTCCCGGGCTGAGGCCGAGTTGGCGAAGTGCAGAAGCGCGGCTCGCGGGTTGCCGGAGGCGTCCAGTGCCTCACGCAGGGCCCGAACGGCGGCCTCTTCGCGGGTGAACGCCGGGCGGTAGCGGTAGGCCTTGCCGTCCCGATCGCGGTGGGCCCATCCCTTGCGGTGCAGGTTGTCCAGTACGGTCATGACCGTGGTGTAAGCAAGCTTTCTGCCAGAGCTGAGATTCTCGAGAACCTGGCGCACCTTCACCGGTTCGTCCGCGCGCCAGAGCACTTCCATGACCGCGCCTTCGAGATCGCCGAGCCCGAACATGCCACCTCACCGCCAGACTGCCGCCCTACACCTACTGTCGATAGTAGGTGGAGCCTCCTGTCAGGCAAAACTACTAGCTGCTATAGTAGCAGCGAGGTTTCGGGCGATTGGGCCCGTGCCTCACCGTCGGCGGTTTCGCCTTGCCTGTGCCGCCCGGCGGACGGGGTGCGGGGAGACTGAGTCCTTCCGCACCCCACCATCCGCCCACGGGGCAGGCGAAGGAGAGGTTGATGTCGGCGTCCGCAGCTGTGCTGGCGGCCATCCCGAGCCCGCCCCAGGGCGTGTGGCGGATCAACGAGTTCTCCGTCCGAGCCTACGCGCTGTGCATCGTCGCCGGGATCGCGGTCGCGATCTGGTGGGGCAACCGGCGCTTCGTCCAGCGCGGCGGCGAGCCCGGGACAGTCACGGACGTCGCTGTCTTCGCCGTGCCGTTCGGGATTGTCGGAGGCCGGCTGTATCACGTCGCGACCGACTGGTGGCGCTACTTCGGGCCGGACAAGAACCCGTGGGAAGCGCTGAAGATCTGGGAGGGCGGCCTCGGTATCTGGGGCGCGATCGCGCTCGGTGCGGTGGGCGCCTGGATCGGCTGCCGTCGCAGGGGTATCCCGCTGCCGGCGTTCGCCGACGCGGTGGCCCCGGGTATCGTCCTCGCGCAGGCCATCGGCCGCGTCGGCAACTACTTCAACCAGGAGGTCTACGGCACGCCCACATCCGTGCCGTGGGGGCTTGAGATTTATCGCCGCATTGACCCGGCAACGGGGCAGGAGGACCCGATCGGCGGCGTCGCGGTGGGTGACACGCCGATCGCGGTGGTCCATCCGACGTTCCTCTACGAGTTGCTGTGGGGCGTGCTCGTCGCGTTTGTCGTGGTGTGGGCTGATCGACGGTTCCGGCTGGGGCACGGCCGCGTTTTCGCGATCTATGTGGCCGGCTATACCTTCGGCCGGTTTTGGATCGAGCTGTTGCGTGACGACGAGGCGACCCAGGTGTTCGGCCTGCGGATCAACACGATCGTCTCCGCGGTGGTGTTCGCGGGGGCGGTGGCGTACTTCGTGGCGGCGAAACGGCGCGGTCTTCGGGAAGATCTGCAGGCGCTTCGCGCCACGAGTGTGGGACCGGTCAGTCGCCAGGCTGCAGCCGGGTCGACTCCTGAGTGACGAGCCAGCGGCCGTCCGGCTGACGGGCGAGCACGACAAACGTCGTTCGCCGGTCGATAGCCGGCGCCGACCATTGGGCCTCGTAGGCGATTCGCTGTCTTGCCTGGTCCGAGCCGACCACCCGAAGTCGGTCGACGGTGGCGGTGGTTGCCTGACCCGCGGGCGGCGGATCGACGACGACCAGGCCACGCGGGTTGGCCGGGTTGTCCGGAGCGAGGTAGGGCAGTACGCGCCGGTTGGTTCGGCCGCGATCGGTGCCGCGCAGGGAATGCGCGGCCACGAGGTACGCGCGAGCCACCTCAGCCGGACGGCGAAAGTCGAGTCCCAATGGGACGCTGCTGACGGAGTCTCCCGGTCGTTCGGGAGGCGGAGAGGCGGCCGACCGCGCCTCCGGGCCGATCGGCTGCTCGGCCGGTGACGCCGTCGACGATGGGGGCGTCTCTCCTGGCGGCGCATCGGCGTTCGACGCCGCCAGCCAGATCACGCCGAGCGCGCCTGCCAATGCAGCCGCCGTGGCGATCCTCCGCGCATCCCACACCACGGCTATTCCCTGAAACTGACGTGAATATGGTCATAGTGGCCGCCGGTCGGGTCGGCCACGTCGTAGACACCACCGCCGGTGTAGGGCTCACCCCACCCGCCCTGGTCGCCGGTGCTCGGATCCCAGTATCGCCCCTGCCAGATCACGTACTTCACGCGCAGGGCTTCCGCATTGACGCGGAGCCAGGCCGCCATCCGCCAGCCGGCTCTCAACGGTTCGCCGGCCGGGAAGATGCCCGCCCGATCCGGAAAGATGTCGCAGCCCTTGCCTTGGGGGTGGTCGCTGGTCGGATTCCACGGGCGCGGCGCGAAACATCCGGCCGAACGAACCTCCGAGCCGAAAGCCCGTTGCACCTCGCTGATCCCGTTGGCGGTCGCGGCCGTGACACAGCCTGCCGTTGTCGGATCCGGAACCGTGCATCCCGTTGGCCCGCCGGTGTATGCGTTCGCGGACGCGAGCTGGCCGACGTCGATGCCCGGGGGCAGCATCCCCGGCGGGCCGGTTTCGCCTGGTGTCGCCGACCAGTCGCGTTCGTAGCGGCGAATGTTGTCGAGATACCGGCGGACAAGCGACGCGCATCGCGCGTCACAGCCGGCTTCGCCGGCTTGGGGAATCCCGGTGCGGCTGCCGGTGACCCGGCTGCACCCGGCGATGTGGCAGACGCTCACGGCGTCCATCGGGGCGACGGACTTGCCCGTCTCCTTGAGGTGCGGCGTGATCGCCCGCAGGTTGCCGCACAGGAAGTCGATGCCGAGTGTCAAGTGTGTGCTGGGGTCGCTGATATCGGCGGTGGGAGGGGGTGGTGTACTGGTCCACGGCCGGCCGCCCAGGGCAATCCAGTTGGCCTGATTGATCTGCAGCAGTCCTGCCGCGCCGCCGTTGACGTCCTCGCTCCACGCCCGCGGGTCCCAGCCAGACTCGGCCTGAACTTCGGCCAGGACTCTGAGCACGCTCAATTCAGGACATGTCTCGCTGATCCGCGTGGCCACCAGCGGTAGCATGCTCTGCGCCAGTGGCGGCAGTTTGGCCGTCGCCACTCCCGCTCGCGCGGGAGCGGGTTGTTCGCCGGCCGATCGCGCCGCGGTGACCATCGCGACGAAGACGACCGGGACCACCATCACGACGGCGCCGAGCAGGCCAAGCAGCAGCACGACATGCCGCGCACGCATCGACCCTCCCGTACCGTTCGCGGGTGGCGTACCCGGCATATGCAAGCTGCCCGCGGCGACCGTACGGTCGGAGCGCTCCGCCCGGAGGCTCGGCTGCCGCGCCGTGTTCACCCGAATACTAGATGTAGTAGTAGGTGGGTGGCAACCGTCCGGCCGCAGGTACCGGCCGTCCCGCCCGGGACTCCCGAGCTCATCGACGACTCGAGATTTAAGGCGATTCGAGCCCGGTGTTCGTCGGGGCGGCCCAGCGCTGTTCGATGCGTGCGAATCGCCACACGGCCAGGGCGATGAGCCAGGTGACCACGAAGACCGCCACGACGATGTAGCCGACGCTGTCGAGGCCGATCCCGGCGATCCAGGCGAGCGGGCCCGACGTGATGTCGAGCTTGGTCGCGAGCAGTCCCAACAACTCGATCAAGCCGATCACGAGAGCGACACCGACGGAGAGGGCCGTCACCGTGAGGTTGTAGAAGACCTTACGGATCGGCCGGAGGAACGCCCACCGGTAAGCGGCGGACATGAACACGCCGTCGGCGGCGTCGAACAGGCTCATGCCGGCGGCGAACAGCACCGGCAGCGTAAGGATGGCGTACCAGGGCAGGGTGAACGCGGCGGCGCCGGCTGCGAGCACGAGCAATGAGACCTCGGTCGCGGTGTCGAAGCCAAGCCCGAACAACAGTCCGACTGGGTACATGTGCCAGGGTTTGCGGACCACCCGCATGACGCGGCCGAGAATGCGGGCCAGGAAACCGCGCTCGTCCAGCCGCCGTTCCAGCTCGTCCTCGTCGAGCTCCCCCGTGCGCATGCGCCGGAATATCCGGGTGATTCCGATCAACGCGCCCAGGTTGAGCAGCCCGATGAAGATGAGGAAGGTTCCCGAGACGAGGGTGCCGATCAGCCCGGCGACCTGCTGGAGTTGTGACGCGTCGTTGCCGACCTGGCTGGTGAGGCTGCGCATGCCCAGGGCCACGAGCACGCACAACCCGAACACAATGGTCGAATGGCCGAGGGAGAACCAGAACCCCACCGAGCGGGCGCGCGTTCCCTCCCCGACGAGCTTGCGGGTCGTGTTGTCGATCGCCGCGATGTGGTCGGCGTCGAACGCATGGCGCACTCCGAGCAGATATGCCGTCACGCCGAGGCCGATACCGAATGATCCAGCGATGCCGAGGTTGTAGTTGTGGGGCGCGACGACCAGCACCAACAGACCCCAGCCCACGACATGGAGGAACAGGACGAAGGCGGCCATCCCGGCAGCCGAGACCCAGTCACCGCGGTCCCAGCGGCGGGCCAGGGCAGGAACGGCTGGCGCGATGACGTCTCCCATGCGCACGATGATGCACGCTGCCGGTTCGTATGAACAGATGCGCAGGTATCGTTGCCGTCCAGTCTTATCTGGTGAGCCGGTCGAGCAGGAGGGAACCTTCCCGCCGCCCGATCGTCAGCGCGTCGTACCCGTCCAGAAGCCGCGTCCGCAGCACCGCATCGTGCTCTTCGAGCTCCTCAGCAACGAGGAGTCGGCGTCGTTGTTGCCGCCAGCTCCAGCCTTTCGAATTGTACGTGGACGGTTGCGAAACGTGACGGCTTGGGCCTGTCAGGAGCACGACAGCGGTGACTCTCCAACGCGCGCTTGACCGCGTACGCCCTAGGCATGACCATATGAGGGAGTATTCGCGTATTTTCTCGAAAGGAGGCCCAATGCGCGCCAGATTCCTCGGCAAAGATCCGCAATCGCAGATCGGCAACTCTCCTACGCTGTTCGCCACCGACCGCACCGACCGTAAGACCTATATCGCTCAGGGCTGGGTGGTGTCCGACTCGGAGGTCTTAGCCGACGTCGGTCCCATCCCAGAGGGTGAGGCGATCATTGAGATACCGGAGGACGTTCTCAAGTTCTACGAGCGCGACCACCGGGAGGGAGACCGCTGAGCCACTTCATCGAGCCCGGGCCGGAGTTCGCCGAACTCTTCCAGACCTTCGAGCACACCGCGTTCCGCTTGGAGGTTCGTGACCGGTACGACGCACCGTACGAGAACGAGTCGCTGCGCAAGTTCCTCGCTGCGGAGCCGGATGACCTGCCCTGGATGCAGGACTGGTTAGCCATGATCCGCGATGCCACCGCCGCTGGTCGGCGCTTTGCCCGCGTGCGGGTCGTCAGCATGCCGCTCACCGACTACAGTCGCTTCGGCGTGTGGTGCGCGCAGTTCACCAATGGAGCTGGTGAGGACATTCGCTACCTCACCCGCGACCGCGCTCAGGCCGCAGGCTTGCCAGATCACGACTACTGGTTGTTCGACTCCCGCACCTTGGCGCGGATGCACTTCGACGACGGCGACCGCTTCCTTGGCGCAGAGATCATCGAGGACGCGGCCGAGATCGTGCAGCACAACTACTGGCGTGACGCTGCATGGCACGGCGCAGTACGACGGGACGACTTTGCCACGGAACACCACCTCGGGCGTCGGTAACATCCACGAGGCGCGCACCGCCCTCGGCAGCCGACTCCGCGAACTGCGCGCCGCGGCCGGACTGACCGGCCAGCAACTCGCGGAGGCGTTGGGCTGGCCACCGTCGAAGGTGTCCAAGCTCGAGAACGGCCGGCAAACGCCGAGTGACGATGACATCCGCGGCTGGACACGCGTCACCGGCTCAGACCAAACCGACGCACTGCTGGCGTCGCTGCACACCTTGGAAGTGCAGCACGCCGAGTGGCAGCGTGTGCTCCGTACCGGCCTGCGGCCACGGCAGAACCAACTGGCCGAGCTCGACCAGAAGACGCGCTTCTTCCGGGTGTTTGAGGCCACGGTCATCCCCGGGCTGCTGCAAACAGCAGGCTATGCCCAGGCGCGGTTCATGGAGGGCGCCCGGTCGCTCGACGTGCCTAACGATGTCCACGAAGCCGTACAGGGGCGCATCCGGCGGCAGGAGATTCTGTACCGCCCCGACAAGCGTTTCCACTTTGTGCTGACTGAGGCGGCCTTGCGGCTCCGCCTGTGCGCACCCGACATCATGTTGGGGCAGCTTGACCGGCTGGTCTCCTTTGCCTCGCTGCCCAACGTCAAGCTCGGCATCATCGGGTTCGAGACGCAGTACGTGCGGTCGCCGTGGCACGGCTTCTGGCTCTACGATAACGACCGGGTGTTGGTCGAAACTTTCTCGGCCGAGCTGAATCTGGCCCAACCGCAGGAGATCGAGCTGTACGGCAAAGCCTTTGAGCAACTTGCCGCCGTCGCCAGCTACGGCCGGGCAGCGCGGGCGATCATCACGCGCGTCATCGACGACGTGGCGCCAGAAGTGCCAGAAGATGGCTCGTAGTTTCCGCTGACGCCGCTGTTGCCAGCCGCGCAGGAAAGACCGGGAAATCTTCTGGAAAGGCCCACGTCAGCCGCTTACGCTCCCGTGGCGTGAACGCTCACCCCACCAGGCTTCTTGCGCGTCCCGCGCTCAGCTGGACGGCGTTGGATCGCACGCAGTACCGACTGACCTTGCATGGTAGCGCCTGGATACTCCAGGCGACGCCGGAACGGAAGCACCCCTGGCTGTTGGCTGGCGCTGACGGCGTGAAGCAGGAGATCGGCCCGGCTGACGTCAAAGCCGCGCAAGCCATGTCGGAATTCTGGTTAGACGTCGGCGCCATGTGCGCGGCAGTTGAGCCGGACACATCGAGCTATACCGACCTACGTAACACTGCCACGGATCCGCCAGCGCTGGTCATCCGCAACTGGACGCAGGCCTGATCCGCCAAACCGTCCCGCCGCAGGCATGCGGTCGTATGCCGAATGTCCAGCCCAGGCTAGAAAGTCGAGTAGATGAAGCAGCAGCGCAACGGCAAGAAGCCAGATGTCGGGACTAATTCCAGAATCCCGTCCGTCAGGGAGTTTCGAGGCGAGCGCACGCGGACGAGTTGGGTGCTCAAACGGTTGGAGTCGGCTAGCAAGGCCTGCGAGCTGGCTATGTCCCAGGCGCGGGCGATCCTCGATTTCAACGGCCCGGAGGTCATCGAGCTGGCAGCGGATGACAAGCACGAGCTGAGGTCTCGACTCGAAAGCGTGCAGCGATCCGTGCGGGTCGCCCAGCGAGTAGCTCAGGCCCACATGTTCGCGCTGGAGCAGGAGATGCAGCGTTTGGGGTACGAAACCAAGGGTAGGCGGTCATGAGCACGTCCAAACCCGGCGTGGATTACACGCCGCCGCCCGAGCACTCGGACTTGTACACGCCGCTGAGCCGGGAGCAGCTCGACATAATTCAGGCCGTACTCATCAACGAGGACGACGCCTTACATGCCTCGGTGCTCATTGCGGCCGCCAGTTACCCGGAGGTTGTGCATTCTCCAGCCGACAACACCGAGGAAGACCTGACAGGTGTGGCGACGATTCGGGCGCTGCGTCAGCCTGCCCACATTCATCTCGACGCCGCGTTGTGGCGGATCAACCGAGCCGTTAACAGCGAAACGGAGCCGTGCTACCAGCGGCAACTGGCTGGCCATGAGGATGGAACCGCGGCCTTGCGAGCCATCGGCCTCCACCTGCTGGAAGTAGGTTTCGCCGTGGCAGAAGAGGGCGACGTCGACTGCACTGACGTTGAAGCCGCCATCTCGAAGGCTTACGGCTTACCTAGCCACGCGCCGTGCGTCGAGCACGGCGGCCAGCACTGCGAATCATGTGAGGTGCCGTGGCCGTGCACGCATGTTCGGCCAGCACCGTGACCCCAAGCCCGTTGTACGGCCAGAGTGAACCCGGCCTCGTCAGCCGACAGATGCGGCTGTCCGACGCCATCCAGAAGCAGACCAACAGCTTGATCGACCGGATAGATGCCAGTGCCGATGACACCGAAGCCCGGGCGTGGCTGGTTGACCTTGGCCGGGAGCTGGTGGAGCAAGGTTGCGGCCTGCTGGATTATGCAGGCCTGGACGTCTCGGGGGTGTTCGCGGCGGTCGACGGGTTGCTGGAGGCACACTCCAGCGACGGCGCGCAGGAAACACGGCCAGATGAGTGAGACCTGCTGTGCAGGTAGCCACGCAACTGCATGGCGGTCCTTCACCGTCAGGCGTCGATGATCGGGCAGACCCGGACGTCCTGCTCGGGTGAGGCATCAGCCGTTGTCGCGGCTTGTCGCGTCGCGGCGAGACTCGCGCAAGGCCAGCAGTTCGGTGACGGCCTTGTCGATCTCGGCGATGCGGGCATCGAGCATGCCTCGTACCTGTGTGCACGGGGTTGCGCCGACGCGGCGCAGGGCGAGGATGGCGCGGATGTCGTCCAGCGCCAGATCCAGGGCTCGGGCGCGGCGGATGAAGGTGAGGGTATCTACGTCTTCCTGGTTGTACAGGCGGTAGCCCGCAGGGGTGCGGAGGGCGGGCGGCAGCAAGCCGCGGTGCTCGTAGAGCCGCACCGCCTTGCGGGTAAGCCCGGCCGCCTGCGCGGCCTGTCCCACGGTCATCGTCCCGGCCATCCCGCTGCCTTCGGCTTTGACCTTCACCCTGGGGGAACGTTCTAGCGTCTCCAGGATACGCGGTGAGAAGGGACGGAGGCGCTGATCGGGTGAGCCGCAGCGAGGGGTTTCGCCAGGTGTTCTCCCGGCCCCACTTCCGCAGGCTGTGGGTGGCACGCACCGCGTCTGCGTGGGGCGACGCCTTCGCCACCGTGGCACTGAGCCTGCTGGTGCTGGAGCGCACCGGCTCGGGGCTGGGGGTGGCCGGGGTGGTGGCCGCCGAGATCGTGCCGGTGCTGGCGCTGGGCCCGTTCGCCGGGGTGCTGGTCGATCGCCTCTCGCCGGTGCGCGTCATGGTGGCCGCGGACCTGGCTCGAATGTTGCTGGCAGCCCTGTTGCCACTGATATCCGGCTCCGTCCCGGGAATCTACGGTGTGGCGTTCGCGATGTCGGCGGCGTCGGCGTTCTTCAACCCTGCCGCCGGCGCGGTTTTGCCTGCCCAGGTGGAGGAGAAGGAGCTCATCGCGGCGAACTCCGGGATCTGGACCGCCGCCGTCGTCGTCTCGCAGATCGTGCTCGCCCCAGCAGCCGGTGCGGTGGTGACGGTCGTCGGCTACGGCCCGGCGTTCTGGATCAACGCCGCGAGCTTCGCCGCCTCTGCCGCCGTCCTCGTCCGCCTACGCTTGCCGCGCCCGGCGGACAGGACGGCTCGCGCCGGCTGGTGGCACGAGGCCCGCGAGGGAGTCCGCGTGCTGGCCGGTCACCGGGTGCTGCGGGCTCTGGCTGCGGGGCAGGGGCTGGCCGCGCTGTCGGCAGGGGCGACCAGCGCTCTGCTGGTCGTGCTTGTCCGCGAGCGGCTGCAGCTGGGACCGTCTGGGTACGGCATCGCGCTGGCCTGCATCGGGATGGGCGCCGCTGCCGGCCCGCTGCTGCTGACCCGCCTGGTGTCCGATCCGCGCCGCCCCGCCTGGGTCGTCGGCCCCTACCTGCCGCGAGCCGCCGTCGATGCGGTGCTCGCCGCCGTGCGAGTCCCGGCCGTCGCGTTGGGCAGTCTGGTCGGGTACGGCGTGGGGACCTCCACCGGCGCGGTCACCTTCAACTCCCTGTTGCAGGCGGAGACCCGCCCGCGGTACGTGGGCGGGTCTTCGCCGCCTTCGACCTGATCTGGCAACTCGGACGCCTGGCCTCCCTGGCTCTTGGCGGCTGGCTGGCGGATGCAGCGGGCATCGTGGCCGTCTATGCGGCCGGTGCCGTCTTGCTGGTCGCCGCCGCGGTCATTGGCCGTGCTGGACTCACCCGTCATTCCACGTAGGCCGAGGGCTCCGGGACCTGTGTACGCCGGACCTTGTCAGAAATCGACGAATACCTGATGTGCCTGATCTGGTGCACCTGCCGCGACCGACTGTACCACCGGAATACTAGTCTGCTTAGTACGTAGACTCGCGATGACGTGAAACCACTGGAGCGCCGACGTTGTACATCCCGCAGGGCATTCTGTATCTGCCAACTCTCGCGCTGTGGATCACCTTGGTCGGCGCGATGATCAACCGAGAAGGCCCGGTCGTCATCGTCCCGGTCGGCCTAGGCGCCGCTACAGGTGTGGCGATGGCAGTCATGAACCTGCCCTGGTTGCTCGTGCCGGTGGTCGTTCTCTGGGTGGCTGGTCTCGTCGTCATGATTCGAAACCAGCGCACGACTGCGCGCTGAGTTCCTGTCATTGGAAAGCAGGGCATGAGTTCACTTCACCGCGCCGACGCACAGATGGTGATCCATTGGGGTACGGTGTTCTTGAAAACGGTTTCCATTAACGGCTGACCGTGCCTCTACCCTTCGGGAGCACAAGCGATGACTTCTAGCCGCATGCCGCGCCTGTTCGCCTTGCCCGCCGCGACGGCGCTCGTCCTCGGCCTGACCGGTTGTGGCAGTGGTGACGCTGGGCGTGACACAAGTGGTGGTGCCGCGGGCGGCACCGACGCAAAGATCAATGTCGTCGCGTCCACGATCGTCTGGGGCAGCGTGCTGGCCGCAGTCGGCGGCGACCAGGTATCCGTGACGTCGATCATCAAGGACCCGGTGGCCGACCCGCACTCCTACGAGACCACTCCGGCTGATGCCCTTGCCGCGGAGGCGGCCCAGCTCACTCTTGCCAACGGCGGTGGCTACGACGACTTCTTCGGCAAGCTGGCCGACCAGGCGCCCAACGCGCGCAAGCTTGTCGCCTACGACATCGGTGCGACCGGGGACGAAAACGAGCACGTCTGGTACAGTTTCGCCGTCGTCGAGAAGGTGGCCGACGAGATCGCCGCCCAGCTCGGTCAGCTAAAGCCTGGCGCCGCGCAGACCTTCACTGCCAACGCGAACACGTTCAAGGCCAAAGTGGACAAGCTGGAGAGCAAGGCCGCGCAGATCGGCACCGCCCGCTCCGGTCTCAAGGTAATCGCCACCGAGCCGATCGCACACTACCTGCTCAAGACCGCGAAGGTCGCCGACGCGACGCCGTCCGAATTCTCCGAGGCGATCGAGGAGGAGACCGACGTGCCGCCGGCCGCCCTGGCCGAGGTGAAGGACCTGATCTCGGGCGAGCAGGTCACGGCCGTGGTGAACAATGTGCAGACGGTTACCCCGGTGACCAGCCAGGTGGTGGATGACGCCAAGAAGGTGGGCCTGCCCGTGGTTGACGTGACCGAGACGCTGCCGACCGGGGTCACCGACTACATTTCGTGGATGACCGGCGAAGTCGACGCCTTGGCGAACGCCCTGAAGTCTTAAGCCCGCTGTAAAAGTCTCCGGCCCGAGCCTCGCGCTCGGTCCGCGCACCGTGTGGTCCGGGCTCGACCTGCGGAGCGAGCCCGCGATCCACGAACACCGCGTTGATGCCGCCGACCGGCAATTGTTGGTGGCGTACGGCACGGCGGCTGGCACGGTCGCGGCCGGCGACGACGCCCGGATCACCGGCGCCGCGCAGAAGGCGGCCAACGGTTCGGTCCAAGGGCACAGTGATCGTCTCCGGCGGCGGCTCACGCACCTCCTGAGGTCAGCAGGGGCGCGATCAGCTCGCGCAGTGGCGTGATCAGCGCCGGATAGTCGCCGAATTTCGTGGCCCGGTGCAGCAGCCGCGCCGCGACCCACAACAGCGCCCGCCTGCCATCGTCGGTGTCGAGCACCGCGCCGAAGGTCTGCCAGACGCGACGCGCCACCCCTGGGACCAGCAGGCTGTAGCAGTACAGCGAGGCCGCGTCGGTGCCTACTGGACCACGCCCCCAGAACTCCCAATCGAGGATGCCGAGCTGGGGTTCCAGTAGGTTGTTCCAATGCAGGTCGCTGTGGATCGTTTCCCACCGGCCAATGCGCAAGTCCACGCCGAGGGTGTCGCGCACGCGTCGCGTGTCGGTGCCGCGCGCCGCGTAACGCGAGGTTGGTACCTGACGCAGACGGTCAAGCGCGGCGCGCAGGGACTCCCACCAGACCTCTGGGAGGTCCAGCGGGGCGTGGAGCACGTCAGTGGGCGAGCACGGACGCCCAGGTAGGACGGTCATGACGTCTGCGCGGACGCGTCGGTGCTGGTCAGGTACCTCCCAGTCGGTGGTGTCGAGCACGCGCGGCTTCGGTACCCCGTCGATGATGTTGGCGTCGAGGCTGCCGGTCCAGAACTCGCCGCCGTCACCCAGCCACCGGGCTTGCTCCGAACCCACCCGCAACCAGCAAGGACCGCCAGTGCCACGCGCGGCGACCCCGATGGACCGCAAACGCCACCCGAACGTCGGTTGCCCGACGATGGCCAGCCCGAAATGGGCGGCGGCGCGGTCGAGGTTGTTACGCATCCACGCGCGAAACACCTCGTCGGAGCGCTCGACATCGGCGGTCATGAGGTGACATGCCGCAGGTAGAACGCGGGCTCGGCGAGGAAACGCCGCCACTGCGCGGTCAGGTCCAGGTCGTCCCACTTCGCACGCCGCGTCCCGTGGTCGCCGATCTCGATGATGTCGGCACCGGGCGTCGCGGCCAGCAGCGGTGAATGGGTGGCGCAAATGACCTGCGCGCCCGAGTGCCCGAGGTCGTGCATGAGCGCCACGAGCTGGAGACACGACGTGAACGACAGCGCCGCCTCGGGCTCGTCCATGAGATACAGGCCGCCGCCTTGGAACATTTCGGCGAACACGGTCAGGAAACCCTCGCCGTGGCTCATCTCGCTGGTGTCGGCCTCCCAATAACCCTTCATCCCGGATACGGTATTCATGAGCCCAAACGCGGTTTCGGCACGCAGAAAGAACCCCTTCCGCTTGGTCCGTGGGCCTGACCGCATCCGGGCACCATCGGGTGTGGTTTCGAGCTGCAAGACCTCGCCGAGGGGCGTGCGCGGCCGGTCGTTGCCGTACTTGCGACCGGCGCGCCCGCCGTGGGCGTCGAGCTTGAACGCCTCCGCGATGGCTTCCACCAGCGTCGATTTCCCAGAGCCGTTCTCGCCGACCAGCATCGTCACGGGCGCGGTGAACTCGAGCCCATTGTGGGCTAGTTCGGCCACGCACGGCACCGTGTAGGGCCACGACGCGCACGCGGCGGGTCGCAGCCCCTCGGGGATGAACGCGCGTCGGACGAGCATCCGCCTCTTTCTCCTTTGTTTGCTGGTCAGCCGTAGTCCGGTGCGCAGGCCCCGACCGGTCGGCAGTTGCCTGCCGGTCGGCACGCCGGGCTGCACGAGGGTCCACACTGAGGGTCGCACACGTTCGGCACGCACATCGTCGCCAGCCGTTCGGCGAACGCGGCGCGCAGCTCCTCGCCGACGCGCGTCGCTTCCTCGCTGGTCAGCGCGGCGGCGAGACCGGTCTCGCGCACGTTGCCGATCGGAAGCCAGCGCGAGAACACGCACGGCCACACGGTGCCGTCCGCTGCCACGGCAGCCGAGCCGTGACCGCACTGTCCGCACAGTTGATCGACCGTGCCCGGCTGCCCGTGGCCGCCGCGCCCCACGTGCCGGACCCGATCGCGCCCGATCTCCGGCACACCAAGGTCCACCAGCTCGGCTTCCGCCTGGTCCACGCGCTGATCGTCGGCGAGATCGATCAGTCCGGCGCGTAGCGGGATGCCACGGTCCAGCGCCTTCGCGATGTTGGCACGCGTACGCGCGTGCGAGGGACGGCCGGTGATCGTTGCGTGCTCGCCGGGGTCGTCGGAGTAGTAGGAGGTCGCGAGGCTGACGCCGGGGCAGGAGAACACGTGCCACAGGTCGTCGGTGACGTGCACGAGGTTGGTGAACACCTCGACCCGCAGGTCCCGGGCAAGCGCGTGGTGCACCAGCTCGTGCAGCGCCGGGTGCAATGTGGGCTCGCCGCCGATGAACTGCACGGAGGTCACGCCCAGCTCGGCGGCTTGATCGAGCACGTTCCGCCAGTCCTCGGCCGTCATGGTGCCGTGGGTGCCCGACGGGGAGCTGCCCGCGTAGCAGTGGGTGCATTCGAGCTGGCAGCGGCCGGTGATCTCCAACCACAGGAACGTCAGCGGCGGATACTCGCGCATGGCGATCGGAGCCGGCATGTCACCCGTTAGTGTCATGTGGGTGTTCCTTCCCTCGTGATGGCGCCTCGCCGGTCGGCGGACGTGGCCCGGCCGGGAGGAGTGAACCATCCGCTTGCCGGGTTGCTGCGGGACGTGCGTGGCGGCGGCACGCGTCGCGGTATCCGTTTCGGTAGGGCTGGTCGGGTGGACTCCCGTCGCTGCTCGGGTACCGGCGGCGGGGTGTCGCGTGTGGGTTCGCCGGGCCAGGGCCAGCACGCCGGGCAGCGTGTCGCCGCCGGTGTGGGCGCGGCGGGCACGCACGCGGCGCCGCAGTCGGCGAGTCCGAAGGTGCGCCCAGCGCCGTGGAGCCGGTGCGTGTTGTCCGCCGTGACCCGGTGCACGAGGTGCCCAGACCACAAGCCCGGCCACGTGGCGGCGACGTCCAGCTCGGCGTCGTGGCGGGGCTCGTCGGTCACGACAAGGATTGACCCGGCAGCCACAGTTCACCTCGCGCGCGTGCCCGGCGGGGTGAACCACGCTGATCGTCGTCGGGCAGGCTCAGCAGCTCGGCCACCACGGTGGCGACACTGCCGCGGCGGACCCACAGTGGGTGCGCGCCGCGCTGTTGGTACTCGTCGGCGCGGTAGCGCTCGCCGACGGCGGTCCGCCGGTCGTAGGTGCGGTAGGTGTCCACGACCGCGCGACGTGGCCGTAACGCGTAGATCATGGCGATGTCGTCGGTGTCGGTGGTGAGCGCGGCGGCGACGTCAAGCACGTCGAGTGGTGCGCCGTCGTGGCAGACGTAGATGAACCGGTAGCCGGCGCCGATGCTGGCGAACATCGCCACAAGGTGTGGTTGGTCCTCTCGTGAGATCACGTCGGTCAACGCGGCGGGCGTCGCTGTCATGGGTTCCCCTGGTGCTGCGCGTGTTATCTGGGCGGGTGGAACGCGACGCGCCCGACATGCCGTCGGGCGCGCCGCTGCTGGAGCGATTGGGCGGGCAGCGCAACGGGACAGGGGGTTGGTGCGCGGCCCGCCCGATGCGCCCCCTGCCGCTGGCGGGACGCGCCGCTTGCGGGGGCGGCGGTCGTAGAGGGCAGCGCCAGCTCGGGGTTAGGCAGGGGGCAAGCCGGGGTGGTGGTAGCTCGCGTGCCTCACCTCGCTCACTGTTTTGTGCTGGTGCCGGTAAGTCTCGGCCGCACACGAGCATGAGCCAAGACGGGCAGCGCATATGCCTCTATGTGCATATGTGGTGAACGCATATTTGCAGGTCGTGATGCCTTTCCCGTTCGCGTAGACTTTCGCTCAACCGTGAGCGGGAGACCCCACGACATGCAGCAGCACGACCCCTTCGGCCCGCCGGACCTGCCGGACCTGCCGGAGGAGTTTTGGGACCATCCGGAGATCGCGCAGGCCGCGCGCGACCGGCACATCGGCCGGTTGCTGCGCGCCTACCGCACACTCCAGACGCCCAAGATCACGCAGTTGCAGTTAGCCGAATGGCTAGGAATCGACCAGACCAACCTCTCCCGGCATGAACGCGCGAGCCGGCCCACGGTCCGATTGGACAAGCTCGAACAGTGGGCGCGCATTCTCGGCGTCCCTCGACGCCTGCTGTGGTTCGACCTTGCGCCATATGCGGACAACGCAAGCGAACCAGCCGCTACGGCACCTACGCTCGCCGCGACAGCCCCGGCAAGTGGAGAGGACGACGTGCACCGACGACAGTTCCTCCGCGCTATCGGCGCGGCAGCGCTGGGCGCGCCTTTTGTGGGTCGCGCCGCCAGCGAAGCGCCCGACACCATCGCCGAAGTCCGTCACATGACGGCCGCCTTCCGCGCCTCGGACAACCGTTTCGGGGGTAGCCATAGCCGCAGCACACTGGCCGCGTACTTCGATCGTGTGGTTAAGCCGTTGCTGACCACGCGGGCGGACCCGAGACTGCTGGCCGCCGCCGCCGAGATGCAGCACGTGGCCGGGTGGATGGCCTACGACATCGGACAACCCGGAACCGGACGTCAGCACTTGCGCGAGGCGTGGAAGTTGTGCCAGCGAGCCGGGGATGCCGCGCTCGGTGCCGAGATGTTCGCGGGGATGTCGCACCAGGCCGCGTTTTTCGACGATGCGGAGACGGCCGTTGATCTCGCCCTGGCCGCCGGTCAAGCCGCCGCAGGGATCAACCTGCCGGTGCTTACCGCCGAGATCAACATTCTGGAGGCACATGGCCACGCCATGAAGGACGAGAAAACCGACTGCCTCAACGCATTGCGGCAGGGCGAGCGGGCGTTCGAGCGGACACGCGGTGAGACACCGAAGTGGCTGGCCTACTTCGACAGTGCGTACATGGCCGCGAAAACCGCGCACGTGTACCGCGATCTCGGCGTGCCCACCGCGGCGGAGACATACGCGCGGCGATCACTGGAAATGACCGACGGCTACGAACGCGGCCGACTGTTCAACACGGCGCTACTGGCGTCAACGCTGGCCGACCAGCGCCGTGTCGAGGAAGCCTGCGTCGAAGGTGGACGTGCCGTGGCGATGATCCACCAGGTTCGCTCCGTCCGCGCCACCGCGTATCTCTCAGATCTCGCGCGACGGCTCGCGCCGTTCAACACCGGCGACGTGCGTGACCTGTACCAACAGATGCACGACGTTGGGGTGGCCACGCCGCGGATGTAGCGCGCTCACCTCGGCGGGAACGCCAGCACGTGCATGAGGCCGACCTGCGACGACGCACCCACGATCTCACCGGCCGCCATGCGGTCCCGCACGGAGGCCAGGGAAATCCAGTCGATCTTCTCGGCCTCGTTGATATCGGTGGGGTCGCCGACGTACTCGGCCCCGAGCGAGACGAACAACAGGTTCTCGGCGTCGGCGGAGCCCACCATGGGTTGAGTGGACACGAGCGGGCGCACGTCGCGTGGCCGCCAGCCGGTCTCCTCCTCGACTTCCCGCGCGGCCGTCGCGGCGGGTTCCTCGTTGGGGTCAACGTAGCCGCCTGGCAGTTCCCACACCCACCGGTCGAGAATCCAGCGGTGACGCCACATCATGAGCACGTTCTCGCCGGCGTCATCGAGCACGACCATCATGGCCGCCTTGGGCATACGCAGGACGTACTGCTCGAAATGCACCCCATCCGGCAGCTCGACGGAGGCGATCGACAAATGAAGTTTCCGCGTGTCATCGACCAGTCGTTCGCCGTGGATCGTCCAGCGTGTTAGCGCTTCACCCATGTGTGGCACGGTACCGGTTCGCTTCGCGGGTCTTGTGAACGCTGAGCTCACTGTGGGCCAACGGTCCGCGACGCGGGGTGCCATGATCACGAGGGTCGCTTCCAGGGCTTGGACGGTCCGTAGGCCCGCCACGCGCGCGCACCGTCGCCCGGTTGACTTCCTGTCCTCGCTCATCGCCGTGTCATGCCGTTGGCGTGCTTCGGTGTGCTTGGCCCGGCTGCGGTACAAGTGCACGAGCCCGCCGTGGTTGCCGACGACCCCCGGCCGGCAGCGGGAGAGGTTTCGTGATCATCAGCGAACCCACCGGCATGCTGGAGACGAGCCGCTCGGGCGCAGCTATCGCACCGGCGCCCCGCGCTGCTGACGCCGCTGCTCCTGCTGCCGACGCCACCCGTACCGGGTCAGGCCCCGCGGCTTGTACACCGAGAGGATCAGGACGAGGAGCAGCACCACCGAGCCGCCGATCGAATGCAGCAGCGTCCCGGGCAGCTCGCGCGGATCGGCCTCGGACGCCGCGGCCTGCGCAAGGGATCTCACGGTGGAGGTCTCTATCAGCAAGATTGTCGCGGCAAAGACGGTGAGCAGGAGTTTGACCAGGACCCAGTAGTGCCGGAACAGACCCCATGGGGTGCCGAGTGCGTTGACGATCCCGACGAGCACCGAAGCGAGGGCCAGCGGGACGATGACGTAGGTGACCATCACGCCCATGGCGAGATATGCGGCGCGCACCGTCTGCAAGTCTTGGCCGACCGTGGCGGTGATGTCGAGAGCAAGGTAAGGCGCAACTGCGCCGAGCCAGCCGACTGACGTGGTGATATGCGTGGTGAGCACGAACTTGCGCAGGCGGGGCGACATCGTCATCCGTGGCCACCGGATGGCATCTGCACCGCGGTGACGCTGGCTGGCGGTTTGTCGCCTGCGCCGAGGTGGCGACCTGGGCCGTGATCGCCACCGAGACCGGCGAACTTCACGATGACGACCAGCAGGACCAGGATGCCGACAACGATCGCGGACACCTTCACCCAGCGCGGCACTCTGGGCGGCGTACCAGAGGTCGAGGGACGGTCGGATCCGACGTCGGTGTCATCGCCGGTGGCGGGATCAGGCGGCACGCTCGCCATGGAGGCCTCCTTAGCGGATCGGGTTGCGCCAGTTTATCGAGACACTGTGTCGATGGCGAACACGGTGTCACCAGAGCGTCGTCGCGTATACTGTGAGGGTGCCGAGGCTCTGGAATGAGACGATCGAGACGCACCGCCACGCGGTGCGCGAGGCGATCCTGGACACCACCGCAGAACTGGTGAGCGAGCACGGGCTGCTGTCGGTGACGATGTCGCAGATTGCCGAGAAAACCGGCATCGGGCGGGCGACGCTGTACAAGTACTTCCCGGACGTCGAAGCCATCCTGCTCGCCTGGCATGAGCGGCAAATCGCGGGCCACCTCCAGCAGTTGGCCGAACTCCGAGACCAGGACGGTCCTCCTGGTGAGCGGCTGCAAGCCGTGCTGGAGGCCTATGCGCGCATCTCCCACGATCGCTTCTCCCACGACCACGCGGGTCTCGAACTCGCGGCGGTGCTGCACAAGGGCGCTCACGTTGCCCAGGCGGAGCAGCATGTTCATGACTTGTTCAAGGAGTTGCTGACCCAAGTCGCAGAGACAGGTGACCTGCGGGACGACGTTGCGCCCGACGAACTCGCCACGTACTGCCTGCACGCTCTCGGCGCGGCCAGGAGCCTGCACTCCGAGTCGGCGGTCCGCCGGCTCGTTACGGTGACCATCGCCGGGCTACGCCCAGCGAATTGACTGCACGTCGATAACAATCGGTGACCAATCGTTCGGCTGTCTGAGCGGAATCGTGGCGGCTGAATAGGTGGTCAGCGGCGAGGGGCGTCGAGACCCGGGCACCTTCTGGCCACAGTGGTAGCCGTGAGGTGACGGCGTGCATGAGAATCACCCTGTACCTGCTGCGCGAGGGTGTGGCACTGGACAAGACGGTGTTGCGTCGGCGCGACCTGTTCCGGGAGGTACCGCTCCAGCCGCCGGAGACAGCCGATTTGGCGTGGCGGTTGTTCGTCCGGACGCCACCGGAGCGCGAGGCGCGCTGGGTGAACTATGTCCGCCCGATCTTCGCCGATGTGGAAGCTGAGTCCGAGATCCGGATCTCGAGCAAGAGTTCGGGGGCTGTGCTACTGGTGCACGTCCACGAACGCGTTTTCGCGATCACGTTCGGTACCGGCTTCCACGCCCTCGATCTGGGGACGGTCGAGCTCGACTTCGGCCTGCGGGTAGCCGCGAACTGCGTCGATCCGGACAAGATCACGATGGCGGACGCTCGTGGGTTGGGCAAGGGGCGCCGTAACGCCACCAGTCGTCTACCGGTACCCAACGAGGTGTTCGCGCTCGGCTTGCTCACCGACGAGGAGTGGATCCGCAAGTTCGGCGGGGATGTCAAACTCACCGGATTCGCCAAGAGCGCGCGGGGCGCCGACTCACTCCAGCTGAGCATCGACGACTTCGACCTCACCAAGCTCGGGCCGAAGCTGCGCCAGGTTCTCGACCTTTACCAGTCCACCGGTTATCGCGAGCACTTTCCGTTTCTGGATTACTTCCGGCGCGAAACCGACAAAGCACTCATCGAGCACCTGGATCGGCTGGCCGGCGAGGCGGTGTGCTGGCGCGATCGCGATGTCGGTTTCGCGATGCCTGATGAGTTCGACCTGCTGGCCGACGCCTACCGGCTGTCACGGCGCCGAGAGCAAGCCTGGTTGACCGAGCTGCGCACCGAGGACGTCTACGACGCCATTGAGCAAGTCAAAGGATGGAACAAGCCGCTGACATCGGTCAAAGTGGAGCCTTTCGACCGCTCCGAACATGTGGTGGGTGACCGTAAGCCGCTCCGGTCATATGCCGTGGTCAGTGTTCCGTATCAGGTCGGTGACGAGACTCGCCACTACACTTTGACGGCCGGGGCATGGTTTCGGATCGACCAGGAGTACGTCGAGCTCGTCGATCGTTACTTGCGTGACTTTGTGGATCTCTGGCCGGAGGATCAGCGCCTGCCGGCCTGGGACGACTCCTACCTCAAGGCACACGTCGAGGGCCGCTACGGGGAGGAGCGCTACAATCGGTGGGTCGCGCGGGAACGCCGGTATGTCTTGCTGGACCGCGATCTCTACCGAGGCCGTGCTGGCGAGCGGGTCGAAATTTGCGACCTGCTCACGAAGGACAAGCAATTGATCTGCGTCAAGCGCATGGACGGCTCGGACAAGATGAGCCACCTCTTCCAGCAAGGATCCGTTTCTGCCCGCATGCTCATGACCAACCAGACCTACCGCGACAAACTGATGGACAGGCTTCGTCAGCTCGATCCAACTGCCACGTTCGGCGAAGCCTCACAGTGGACGGTGGTCTTCGCCATCGCCACGAGCAAACCCGGCGATCTCAAGGACATCATGTACTTCTTTTCGCGGGCAGCCCTGAAAATGCATGCCGAGGCCATCAAGAGCTGCGGCTTCAAGGTCTCGCTAGCCAAGATCGACAAGCTACCGGGGTAGCGTCGGAGGACGCCGGCGCTGGCCGCGCTGACCCCGTCGTAGCCCGAGGCTGCTCGCTACTCGACATAGGACACGACGGTCATCATCCCGGCCTCGCCGTGATAGATGTTGTGGCAGTGGGTCAGCCACTGGCCGGGGTTGTCGGCGTTGAAGTCGACATCGAGCGCAGTGCCGGGCATGACGATCGCCGTGTCCTTGCGGGCACCGCGCCCGTCCTTCCCGAGTACCTGGAAGGTGTGGCCGTGCAGGTGCATGGGGTGGAACATCTCCGACTTGTTCTCGAACCGCAGGCGTACTCGCTGGCCAGATTGAATCGGTAGGCCGTCGGCCGGGTCGTAGGCGTTGCCGTTGATCGTCCAGTCGTATTTGGCGCCGGGGCCTTCGAGTACGAGGGTGTGGGTGACGTCCGGTGCGTTGTCGCGGAGTGTGACCTGGTCGGTGGCTTTGAGATCGTTCACCGTGAGCACAGGCAGCGTAGAGAGCTGCGAAGCGGCGGCGTCGCCGGCCGCCGGATCGCCGGGGCGACCGCTCTGGATCAGGACCTGCGCGTAGAGGTCACGCCCTTCGGCCAAGGCCAGGACGGGGACGGTGGAGTTCGGAACGGTAATGATCGCGTCGAGCCTTTCGCCCATGCCGAGGAGTGCGACGTCGGCCTGTTGAGACACGACCGGGAAGCCGTCGGTGTGTGTGACAGTCATGGGGACGCCGGGAACGCCAACCCGAAATGCGGTGTCGGCCGCGGCGTTGATCAGGCGCAGCCGGATCCGCTGACCCGGCCTGGCCCGGAAGACGCGCGGGGCGGTGGAGATGCGGCCGTTGGCGAGGACGTACTGGTAGGTGACGTCGCCGGCGTCGCCGCCGAGCAGCTTGGACTGCGGCATCCCGCCCATACCCGGCATGTCGCCGTGGTCCATGCCGGGCATGGAGGAGTCGCCGGGCTCGCCCATCACCATGCCGTTCTTCTTTAACTCGGCCAGCACCGTGTCCGGATCGCGGCCGTCGATGCCGTCCAGCCAGTCGTCGAGCACAATGACCAGTTCGGTGTCGTAGTCGGCGCCGTCGGCCGGGTCCTCGACGATGAGCGGGGCGTACAGGCCGCGGTCAAGCTGCGTGCCGACGTGGGGGTGGAACCAGTAGGTGCCGGCGTCCGGCACCGCGAAGTCGTAGGTGAATGAAGTCCCGGGCTTGATCTCGGACTGGGTGAGCACGGGCACGCCGTCCATGTCGTTGCGCAACGCGAGGCCGTGCCAATGAATGGTTGTCGGCTGGGGCAGCTTGTTCGACAGTTGTGCGTTCAAGACATCGCCACGCCTGACACGGATCTCCTTGCCGGGCAGCTCGCCGCCGTAGGTCCAGGTCTTTACCTGGATGCCGCCGAGATCGATGTCAGTTACCCCGGCTTCGAGCGACACGGACGTCGACCGGCGGCTCGTGGCGCGGCGGTTCCGTTCCGCGGCCGCGATCGACGGTGCCTTCGGCCCGATCCTGGTGGGTGCGGGCGGACTGGCGTTTCTGGATGTGCAGGCGGCCAGGCCGGCGGCGGTCGTCACGCCCGCTCCCAGGATCAAGAAGCCACGGCGGCTGATGCGGCGATGCGGTGCGGTCATGTGTCCCTCGTGCGGATCGGTAGTGGACCGGTTGCGATGATCGTTCCCGAGCGTTACCTAGCACGCTCGGTCGTGCTGCCAGAATCGACCGATGTGGTGAGCGCCTTGGAGGGCGTCGGTGTGGCTTCGGGGTGCGGTAGCGGCTTGCCCGTGAACGTGATGTGCCCCTCGTCCCGGATGCGTTCGACCATGTGCGGGTAGTGCAGCTCGAACGCGGGACGCTCCGAGCGGATGCGGGGCAGTTCGGTGAAGTTGTGCCGCGGCGGCGGGCAGCTCGTGGCCCACTCCAGCGAGTTGCCGTAGCCCCACGGGTCGTCGACGGTGACCCGCTCGCCGTAGCGGTAGCTCTTGAACACGTTCCAGATGAACGGCAGCGTCGAGGCGCCGAGGATGTAGGCGCCGATCGTGGAGATCGTGTTCAGCGTGGTGAACCCATCGCTTTGGAGGTAGTCGGCATAGCGGCGTGGCATGCCCTCAGCACCAAGCCAGTGCTGGACAAGGAACGTCGTATGGAAGCCGATGAACGTCGTCCAGAAGTGCAGCTTGCCCAGCTTCTCGTCCATCATCCGGCCGGTGATCTTGGGGAACCAGAAGTAGATCCCGGCGAACGTGGCGAACACGATCGTGCCGTAGAGCACGTAGTGGAAGTGCGCCACCACGAAGTACGAATCGGACACCTGGAAGTCGATCGCCGGGGCCGCGAGCAGCACACCCGACAGGCCGCCGAAGAGGAAGGTGACGATGAAGCCGATCGAGAACAGCATCGGCGACTCGAAGGTCAGCTGTCCCTTCCACATGGTGCCGATCCAGTTGAAGAACTTCACACCGGTGGGCACGGCGATCAGGAAGGTCATGAACGAGAAGAACGGCAGCAGCACCGCGCCGGTGGCGTACATGTGGTGCGCCCACACGGACACCGAGAGCGCCGCGATGGCGAGCGTGGCCCAGATGAGGCCCTTGTAACCGAACACCGGTTTGCGGCTGAACACGGGGAAGATTTCGGACACGATGCCGAAGAACGGCAGCGCGACGATGTAGACCTCGGGGTGGCCGAAGAACCAGAACAGGTGCTGCCACAGGATCACGCCGCCGTTGGCCGGATCGAACACATGGGCGCCGAGACGGCGGTCGGCGAGCAGGCCGAACAGGGCGGCGGTGAGGATCGGGAACGCGATGAGGATGAGGATGCTCGTGACCAGGATGTTCCAGGTGAAGATGGGCATCCGCCACATGGTCATTCCTGGCGCGCGCAGGCATACGACGGTGGTGATCATGTTGACGGCACCGAGGATCGTGCCGAGGCCGGACACCAGCAGGCCGGTGATCCACAGGTCCGCGCCCACGCCGGGGGAGTAGATCGCGTTCGACAGTGGCGTGTAGGCGAACCAGCCGAAGTCGGCCGCGCCGCCCGGGGTGAGGAACCCACCGACGGCGGTCAGGCCGCCGAAGAGATACAGCCAGTAGCTGAGCGCGTTCAGCCGCGGAAAGGCGACATCCGGTGAGCCGATCTGCAGGGGCAGGATGAAGTTCGCGAATCCGAACAGCACCGGTGTCGCGTAGAGCAGCAGCATGATCGTGCCGTGCATGGTGAACAGCTGGTTGTACTGCTCCTGCGACAAGAACTGAAGCCCGGGGCGAGCCAGCTCGGTGCGGATGAACATGGCCATCGCCCCGCCCACCATGAAGAAGGCGAACGACGTGACCAGGTACATGATGCCGATCTGCTTGTGATCCGTTGTGCGGAACAACCGCAGCAGGTACGAACCCTTCGGCGCCTCACGCACCGGCGACGGGCGCACAGCAACAGGTGCCGGTGTCACAACCATGCTCGAACTCCATCCCTGGCGGCTCAGCCGCACCCAAAACTACTAGAAGTGATAGTAGAGGACTGGTTCGTGTGCCGATCGACACGGGGCTCGTGTAGCACCGCTGCGACTACTATATACTGTAGTAGTTTGTTCGGTGCCAAAGGTTGTGCCGATCACTCGGTCAGATGCACCCTTTTGCTCGCCGTTTCTCCTACGATGCTGTAGTAGTCGGAGGAGATCGGCGGGAGGCGTCGTGGGCACGTTGGAGGGCGAGGTTCTCGAGGTGTTGTGGGCGAGCGCTGGCCCACGGAGCGTGCGCGACGTGCTGGGCCGACTGAACGCGGCGAGGTCCCGACCGCTGGCTTATACGACCGTGATGACCGTTCTCGCGCGACTGGCCGACAAGGGCGCGGTGCGGCGGCATCGAGTTGGCCGGGGGTACGCCTACCAGGCGATCGGGCGCGACCCGGCTTCCCTCGCGGTGCGCCGGGTCCTCGATGAACACGGAGAGGCGGCGGTCGCGCATTTCCTCGCGGAGGCGGAGGCCGATGACGATCTCCGGGAACGGCTGCGCCGGATCATGGAGCGAGGTGCCTGATGCCTGCCCGTGGTGGTGCTTTCTGGGTCCTGATCGGCGTCGGCGCAATTCTGCGAGCCAGCGCAACGATCGGCTCCTGTGCGGTCGCCACGGCTATTGTCCACACCCTGTGGACAGACGGGGCCGGGCGGCTCGTCGCGACGTGGTACCTGGTGCTTCCGGCGTTCGCGCTGGTTGTCCTGAATGGCATAGGGCTGCTCGGCGAGCTCAAGTTGTGCGGCGTCGCGGTGCGGGTGAACCGACGGCTGCGGCGCTCAGCGTTGCCGGCGCCCGCGAGGGTGCGGTCCGTCGGCCAACGGCTGGGTTTGATTACGACGGTGGAGCGTGCCCCGGACGATCACGTGTTCGCGCTGACCTACGGGTTGTGGCGACCGCGCATCGTGCTCAGTGATGGGCTGCTCGCGCGTTGTTCGGACGACGAACTGGCGGCTGTACTGGAACACGAGGCCGAGCACGTGCGGGCACGTGACCCCCTGCGCATCTTGCTCAGCCGTTTCGCCGTTCTCCGATCGCCCTTCATGCCGGCGCTTGCCCACCTCGCACAGCGTGCCCGGTGCGACGCCGAGCTGGCAGCCGATCGGCGCGCCGCATGCCGCGTCGGTCCGGCGGTGCTGGCCCGAGCTCTGCTGGTTGCGAGTGCACCACCGCCTCCGTTGGCCGGCGGCGTGGCGGCGGGATTCGGCGATCGAGACATCTTCGAAGCCAGGGTTCAGCAGTTGGAGGGTGTCCGGCCGGTCTGGGGACGACCGACACGCCGCGCGGTCGCGATCAGCGCAGGGGGAGTGCTGCTCATCAGCTGGTTCGTCGTGGCGGCGTCTCTCACCGCATCCCTTCTCCATCCTTACTGCGGCTAGATACTACAGAAATGTAGTAGATTGACTGTATGACGACTTCTGAGCATCTGGACAGCAAGGCGGCCCAGCGGTTGGCCCGCTACTACGACAGGTTCAACGCCCCAGCCGAGCGCCGCTGGGCCGGCGCCCGGCGAGCCGCGATGGTCGGGCCGCTGACCGGCAGGGTCCTGGAGGTCGGAGCCGGGACAGGGGCCAATCTCGGGCATTACCGCGGCGTTCGCGAAGTCCTCGCCGCAGAGCCATCCGCGGCCATGCGCGAACGCCTGCGCGACGCGGCGGCGAAAGCACAGGTGCCCGTGGAGATCGTGGACGCCACTGCGGAGCGACTGCCGTTCGACGACGCCAGCTTCGACGCCGTCGTGTGTGGTCTGGTGCTGTGCAGCGTCGCCGACCTCGACCAGGCCCTGGCCGAGATCCGACGAGTGCTCAAGCCCACGGGCCGGCTCGTGTTCTTCGAGCATGTCCGTTCCGACGGGCTACTCGGTTGGGTTCAAGACCGGATCGAGCCGGCGTGGACGCGCATCGCCGCGGGCTGCCGACCGAACCGCGACATCGTCGAGGCCATTCGTGCGGCCGACTTCGATCTCCGCGAGCTCGACATCTTCCGCCCGTGGCCGCGAGTTCCGCTCGTCGCCCCGTACGTGCAGGGCGTTGCCACTCCTCCCAACTCGCAGTACGCGAGGGAGAGCAGCTGGATGTTCGGTCAGCCGACACCGCGGAAACCGAGCTGAATCCAAACCTCGGCTGTGGTCATTCCGGCCCCTGGCTCGGCGCCGAGGCAGGGCCGTGTGGGCCGGCAGCGATCGGGACCTCCGCGACTTGCTGACGCGTGTCCGAATTGAACACCAGCGCCATGCCGCGGTCGTGATCGGCGATGACCATCCAGCGTCCGGCCAGGGCCAGGTGGTGAGGCATGCCCGCGATCGACACCTCGGCCCTGACAACCCGTGAGACGGCATCGACCACGGCGACTCGCCGCGTCGGCTGCGTGATCCAGACCAGACCGTTGCAGTCGAACGCCAGGTGATGGGCCTGCTCGCCCACTGTGATGCGCCCCACCGGGGCACCGCTTGGATCGAATACACCGAGCCAGCCATCCCAGCCGGTGACCCACAGACGTCGGTCGCCGGCGAACAGGAGGTCGTGGGGACGAAGCCGCGTTGGCACATAGCGCACGACTAGGTCGTGTCCTGCAATTCATCGTAGCCAGAGGATGATGGCGGCGATGGTGAGTTCTGCCTGGTAGTAGGCGGCGCGTTTGGCGTAGCGGGTGGCTAGGTCGCGGAACTGTTTGAGCCGGTTGAAGCAGCGTTCGACGACGTTGCGCTGCTTGTACAACTCGGCGTCGAAGGCGGGCGGGCGTCCGCCCCGTGAGCCGTGCGCGGCGCGGCGGGCGATTTGGTCGTCGCGTTCGGGGCTGACGAACCGGATCCGGCGTTGTCGCAGGGCGTGGCGGGTCGAGGGGTGCGAATAGGCCTTGTCCGCGATCACCACCTCGGGACGGCGGCGTGGGCGGCCAGGCCCGGTGCGAGCGACACGGATCCCGTCCAGCAGCGGCACCAATTGTGGATTGTCACCAGCCTGCCCCGGGGTGAGCACAACCCGCATGGGCAGCCCGCGTCCCTCGACCACGAGGTGGATCTTGGTGCTCAATCCGCCGCGGGAACGTCCGAGTCCTTCGCCGTCGACCGCGATCGCCTCGATGGCGGGCGTGCAGCCCCCTTTTTCCGGGCTCCCGCAGCATGCTGGTGAGCCCGGACCACCGAGGAATCGACACTGATCACCCACTCCACGTCCCCGACAGCGTCGTCTTTGACGATCACCTCGTCCAGAATCCGCTGCCAGGTACCGTCCTTGGTCCACAACCGCAGCCGCTCATGGGCGGTCTTCCACGGCCCATACCGTTCGGGCAGATCACGCCAGGGCGCGCCGGTCCGAAGCTTCCACAGAATCGCATTGATCACCTGCCGGTGATCCCGCCACCGCCGCCCCGGCCCCGACACCGCCGGCAGCAGCGGCTCAATCCGCGCCCAGGCCCGATCCGTCAACTCACCCCGACCAACCACGGACAAGATCAAACCCCATCCGCAGCTAGATCATTTACAGGACACGCCCTAGTCGAGCCCGCACGTCGACAGCGGCCAGCTCGGCGCTGTCGTCAAGGGTTACCCAGGCGCGAACCTGCCGTCGGACGTGACCGCGACGTCATGCGGGTTGGCAGCCAACCTCACGCTGCCCTGCGCGTTGCCCCGACGATCGACGAGCTGCGGCCGGCCGAGGCCTTCGTTCGTCAGCACGAAGCCTTGCCCGACGGCTTTGACGTCGTGCGGGCGACCGCCGAAGTCGATCTCCGCTGTCCTTTCGCCGTACACGAGCGCGAGCCGCCCGGCGGTGGGCAGCGTCGCGGCCGTCACGCCGGTCCGGCCCACAGTCACGTTATGGGCTGGCGTCGAAGTGGTGACAAACTGCACTGCTCGAGGCTTGGGTTCCAACTCGACCTCGGTCAGCGAACGGCCGTCGTCGCTCGACAACCACACGGTGGGCGCGCTGGCTGTCAGCACGCCGGACGGGGCCGGTGCATCCGGTGCGGGGGTCGCGCGGCTTGGAGTCGCCTGTTCAGTGGGCTGCGGTGAGCTGCCCGAGCACGCGCTTATCATCAGCGCGCTCGCGATCAGGAGAGTGCAACGACGCGACCGCATCGAGGAGAATGCTACGCCGCACCGGCAGGAAATCACCTGTGATCATGCTGTAGCTACTATTGCCGATAGGATGAGTCGTGGGCCCCGTGCCGGTCGTGGCAAGTTGGTGAGCGGGTCAGCCCGCGCGGCGGCGAGCGGCGCGCTGGTCTGGGTTTCCGGCCAGCCGAACTGGCCGGAACTGTTCGCCTCGCATTTTCCGGTCATGTCAGGACTGGTGTGCGGTTGAGCTGCGGTTCCGTGTCCTGAACATGTTCGGACGCTGGTTAGTCATCGTCTGACGCCGCCTCGATCTTGTCGAGTAGACGCATGAGGAGGTCGGCGAGCAGTACGACTTCTGCGGCTTCCGTGGAGTCGGTGTAGTCGACCCGGCGGTGGCTTGCCGGGTTCTTGAACAACCCGATGGCTCCTTTGAAGAGGTCCATGAGCGCGACCGACTCGCCAGGGTCGATGTCTGGTCGCCAAAGTGGTCCCGCCTCCGAGGTGCGGTCGAGATCGTCCTTGGGCGGCAGCCGGAAAGCCGCTTGCATGAGCTTTGTGCCGACGAGGCTGTCAGAGAGTTCGGTCAGGGCGCGCGTTCGTATCTCGACTTCCTTCATCGCCATGAATGCCGCGGCTTCGAAGTCGCCGCGAAGAAACTGCGGTCGGGCTTTCGCTTCGAGTTCTGGGACCAGTTGAAGGTCGAGGCGGTGAACGGCGCGGAGCCATGGGAGGCCGCGTTCGAGTGCTTCGTGTCCTTGGCGGCTGATGACGAAGGAAGCCGGCGACGATTGTTCGGGATTCCAGACGACGAGCCCGCGGTTGAGCAGCCAGGCCCAGGCTTCGGACAGGACTCGGAGAGCTTGCTTGTTCCCGGGGTAGGCGCGTTGGCGTGCCGAGTTGAGCCAGTTCTGCCAGTTCCACTCGTTGCTGTCGCGAGCGTCCTTCAGCACGCGCAGCGCGAGGTCGTCGAGCGGCAATGACATGACGTCATCGGCTTCAAGGACCCAAGGTGTGGGCCTCATAGTGCCTCCGTAGATCAAAGTGCCGTGCTTGATGATCAGTCGCGGCGGGCAGCCTCGGTGTTTCGGCCGGGCGCCTGTTTTCAAGAGCTGCATCTCGAGTTGCGCGACTCGGCCGTCCTGGGCTCGACTGTTGGATTGGGCGCGGATATCCCCTGCAAAGTCGGCAAGACGGCACGGCACCTGAGATCACAGATGGCGGGCGACCATCGCGAACGCGGCAACTGGCGTGCCGACCATGCCGTAGTACACGATGGCGAGTGAGATCGGCCCGCCGGTCCGCGTGCGCCTTCTGCGCGCCCGCGGTGAGGCGAGGGGAACCTGCGCTCGCCTTACCGGGGTCGCCGACCTGGCGGCGACCGCGGTCAGTAGCTGTACGGCGTCGCGTGCCCCATGCCGCACTTCTCGGTGATCTGCGAATCTTCACCGACAGCGGACCGTGTCATCGCATACCGCGCGACGGTGCAACTCCATGGTGCGCCTCACAGTCTGTGCAACCACCTAGCAATACATGGTGACCATCATATGCACACTTTGATTTGACAGAGACACTATGTATCGTAAAATGCCGGCATCGGACCGGCGAGGAGGCATTGCTGTGAGCGAACGTGGTGTCGATCTGATGGCGAAAGCGAGTCGGCAGCTTGAGGAGGTGACCGCGTTCTTCGGCCGGCTGGACGCCGCGGATCTGAGCAGACCCTGCGCCGACGAGGGCGGCGACAGCGCCGGAGAAACGGTCGGCGCGGTGACCGTGCATATGGCTGAGGGCTACCACCATCTCGGTCGGTTTCTGCAGGCCAGCGGTTACGTCCCAGCGGTTCCGGCTGCGGAGAACAGGCACGAGCACGGCCACGGGCTACCCCGACCGATCCGCCGGATTTTCCTAGCCTGCTGGAGCGCCTGGCTGGCGGAAAGGTCCCGATCGGTCCGCTGGCGGACTTGACCGATGAAGACCGCGCGACCTATGTGGACAGCGTGCGCTCCGTGCTGGTTCCGGGCGGCCGCTATTTCATGTTGTGCTTCAGCGACCAGCAGCCAGGCGACCAGGGGCCGCGGCGGGTGAGACACGACGAGATCACGACGTCCTTCGCTCAAGGTTGGCGGATCGACTCGATCGAACCCACGACGCTGGACAGCCCTACCGACCCGGACGGCTCAAGGCATGGCTCGCCGCCCTCACTCGGACCTGAGGCTGTTCGCCTGACGGGCAAGTCCAGAAGGGAGAACGCATGCTGACCGCTGAAGCTCACATCCGGACAGCACACCCCAGCCGATATCTCGTCCAGCTCTGCCGGCACGCCGACAACATCAGCCATAGGCTCCGGCATCTCCACGCCGGGGCGGTGCAGGCGCGCCCTGAGGTGCTGAGCGTCGAATGGTCCGAGACGCGGGGGGTGCTCACGTTGAACTGGGGGCGGTGCACCATGCAGGCTGGCTCGGGCATGCTGGCGCTGCGCGTCGAAGTCCCCAACGAGGAAAACCTGCAACAGGTCCAAGACATCATCGCCGGAAACCTCGAACGGTTCGGCAGGCGCGACCACCTGGCGGTGACCTGGCGACCAGTAGCGCGGGCGTGAATGGCTTGGCCGTGTTTGAAGCCTGCTCTCACCGCACGACCCTGGCTAGCCGCCCGGCGAGCAGCTGATCAGGGCGATTCCCAGCAGCAGGGTGGATCCGGTGAGGAATGGCAGGGTCGCTGCCGTCATGCCCATGATCCCGCAGGAGATCGACCTGCGTAGTTTGCCCGGCGGGAGGGATCCGTGTCGCAGCCGAGCGAGCCGCAGGTCCACGGCCTCCTGGGCCATGGCCAGCGACGTACTCGGCGCGCCGTGGCTGGACACGTTCAGCAGCGCGGTGCGCACCGCGGCGGGCCCGCAGCTGCGCACGGCCTCGGCGTCGGCGGCCAATTCGACCAGCTCGCGGACCGCCCGCGGAGCCTGCCGGAACAGCGGCACGAACGGCAACGCCGCGCGCAAGGCATCCGCGGTGGCGACCAGGAGGTGGTGCCTGCCGGCGAGGTGCGCGTGTTCGTGCGTGAGAACAGCTGTGACCGCGTGGTCGTCCAGGTGCTTGGTGAGGCCCTCGGTCGCCACGACGATGCCGGGACGGCCGGCCATGCTGAACGCGAGCGGGTGGTCGTGCGGGAGCCACAGGGTGTCCGGCGGGCCGGTCTCCGTCCGGGCGGCCAGCCGCAGGACGGAGAGATTCTCCTGACGTTTGCGGGCTCGCTGCCGGGCGCCGCGGATGGAGACGATCACCAGCCGGATCGCGAAGGCGCCCAGCAGCGCTCCGCCGAGCAGGCCGGCGAACTCCTCGACCCGGGGTGGCGAGCCGTGCTGGAGCGCGGCCCAGCACCGATCGATCAGGGCGAGCAGGGGGGCGCTTGCACCGTGGCCCGGCGTCAGTAACAGCAGTACACCGGCCGCGGCAGTGAGCACGACACCGGCCATCGAGATCAGCCACGCCACGATCAGCAGCAGCGGGTCGCGGCGGCGCAGGTCCATCCGCCGTAGGACACCGGGGACAAACCAGCCTGCGGCGAGCGCGCCGGCGAGCAACGCGACGGCGATCGTCATCGGCGCCGGACCCGCTTCTTGCGCAGCGCGCTGCGGAGCAGGTCGGTTTCCTCGTCGGATCCCGATGCGATGAAGTGCATCAGCACCGCCTCGGGGTTACCCGAGGAGTCCAGCACGTCACGCAGGGCCTGCGCGGCGGCTTCCTCGCGGCTGAACGAAGGTTCGTAGTAGTAGGCCTTACCGTGGAGTTCCCGCTTGACCCACTCCTTGCGGTGCAGGTTGTCCAGTACGGTCATCACCGTGGTGTAGGCCAGCTGCCTGCCGGTGTCGAGCTGCTCCAGCACATCGCGGACCTTGATCGGTTCCTCCGCGTCCCAGAGCACGTCCATCACCGCGGCTTCGAGTTCGCCGAGACCGTGCATGGCACCTCCTTACGAAGCAACATCGTACGCGAGGTGCCGCTGTGCGGGGAGCAGGCCAGGGGCTGCTCCCCGCACAGGGCTCACTGCTCAGCTCATTACTGGCCGAGCATCGCCTGCATCTCGCTGATCTCCGCCTCCTGAGCGTCGATGATCTGCTGCGCCAGTGCCTTGGCCTCGGCGTTGCTGCCGTTCTTCAGCTCCGCCTCGGCCATGTCGACGGCACCCTGATGGTGCTTGATCATCATTTCCATCCACAGCCGATCGAAGTCGGCACCCGAGGCCTGCTCGAGCTGCCGCATCTCCTCGTCGCTCATGCCGCCTTCCATGCCCTCCATGCCGGGCATATCCATGCCGGGCATGCTCGACATGGTCGGCGTTGCCGGTGCGCCCCACTCCTTCAGCAGATTGGTCATCTGCTGAATCTCGGGATCCTGCGCGCCCTGGATGCGGGTGGCGAGGTCCTTGACCTTCGGGTCGGTGGCGCTGTCGACGGCCATCTTGGCCATGTCCACCGCCTGCTGGTGGTGCGGGATCATCATCTGCGCGAAGGCGATGTCGGCGTCGTTGTGGCCGGCCTGCTCCGCGCTCGTAGCCGGGGCCGAGGTTCCGCTCTGGCCCATGTCCATGCCCGACATGTCGTCATCGTTGCCGCCGCAGCCGACGACGAGCGCGAGGATCGCCGCGGCGCTCGCGCCGATCAGTGTCTTCTTCATGAATGCTTCAACCTTCTGTCTGTCTGGGGACTGTTCAACGTCAGGACTTCCCTGCGTGCCTTGGGGCAACGCTGGGTGACCATCTAGGTCGTGTCCTGCAATTCATCGTAGCCAGAGGATGATGGCGGCGATGGTGAGTTCTGCCTGGTAGTAGGCGGCGCGTTTGGCGTAGCGGGTGGCTAGGTCGCGGAACTGTTTGAGCCGGTTGAAGCAGCGTTCGACGACGTTGCGCTGCTTGTACAACTCGGCGTCGAAGGCGGGCGGGCGTCCGCCCCGTGAGCCGTGCGCGGCGCGGCGGGCGATTTGGTCGTCGCGTTCGGGGCTGACGAACCGGATCCGGCGTTGTCGCAGGGCGTGGCGGGTCGAGGGGTGCGAATAGGCCTTGTCCGCGATCACCACCTCGGGACGGCGGCGTGGGCGGCCAGGCCCGGTGCGAGCGACACGGATCCCGTCCAGCAGCGGCACCAATTGTGGATTGTCACCAGCCTGCCCCGGGGTGAGCACAACCCGCATGGGCAGCCCGCGTCCCTCGACCACGAGGTGGATCTTGGTGCTCAATCCGCCGCGGGAACGTCCGAGTCCTTCGCCGTCGACCGCGATCGCCTCGATGGCGGGCGTGCAGCCCCCTTTTTCCGGGCTCCCGCAGCATGCTGGTGAGCCCGGACCACCGAGGAATCGACACTGATCACCCACTCCACGTCCCCGACAGCGTCGTCTTTGACGATCACCTCGTCCAGAATCCGCTGCCAGGTACCGTCCTTGGTCCACAACCGCAGCCGCTCATGGGCGGTCTTCCACGGCCCATACCGTTCGGGCAGATCACGCCAGGGCGCGCCGGTCCGAAGCTTCCACAGAATCGCATTGATCACCTGCCGGTGATCCCGCCACCGCCGCCCCGGCCCCGACACCGCCGGCAGCAGCGGCTCAATCCGCGCCCAGGCCCGATCCGTCAACTCACCCCGACCAACCACGGACAAGATCAAACCCCATCCGCAGCTAGATCATTTACAGGACACGCCCTAGATGCGCAGGATGCAGACAGAGGTGAGCAAGGACCGTCCGGCTCGCGGTGGTGATCTGTTCCCGGGGTGTGTGGATGAGCGCGCGCCGATCCGGCGAACATGTGTTCGAGTCCTGAATGTGGCGACGAGCCATGAGGCGAGCAGTACGAGCCCGGTGGCGGCGAGCAGCACCGCGAGGCAGAGGTGCATCAAGTCGTGGCCGGCTCCCGGTGCCGGATCGCCAGCTGAGGGAGCCTCAAGCATTCCACTCACGCTGCTCGGTGCCTCGGACATCGCGGCGGCGGGGGAGTCGTCGGCCATCGCCGCGTGAGCCGTGAGGAAGGGTATGTGATGCATGCCGAGCACAGCGAGGGCAAGCACGCACAGCAAGAGCACCTGCTGTCCTCGACGGGTGCTCGCTCGCATAGCGTTCACGGTAACGACTCCTCCGTAGGCTCCGGGCATCGGGAGCCGATCACCTGTTGCTCAGTGGCCGCAGGTGACACGCTAACCGTGCTGTCGCAGTTCACGTGGCCGAACGAATTGCTGCGAGCCTGCCGGCATTCCGGTACCGCTCCCTCGTTACCTGGTCGTCCGGTGACTGGGTTGCGGCGTTCCAGGTCGCCAGCGTCCCGATTGGTGCCATGCGGCGGTCCTTCTTCTCGGCGATCGTGAACCCGGCTTCGCGAACGAGTGCTGGATCTGGCCGAACAGGTTCGGTCTACGGTCGAACGAGCCCCGCGCGGGATCGGCTTCCTCGTGGGCGTCCTGGTGCAGCTCCATCTCGGTGTCGGCTCGCCTGGTCTACGAGTCGCCACGGGATCGGCTGTAAGGGCAGGTGAGCGGGTCATGGACCGGGTGAGCCAAGCGGAATCCGAACGCGGGAACGAACGCGTGGCTCTTGCGCTGTACTGCTCATCGTGGGAAGGCACTCGTATCGATGGTGACGCCATCGCGGACCGTCAAGACTACACCAAATATACTATCGTTGGTAGTAGATTTGGTGTAGCTGTGGCGTGGTCCACACGGGATCTCGCGGCCTTGTGGCTGGTGCTTCGCCTGCCTACGCTGACTGAGCCGCAGTGCTGGGAAGCCGGTGTGAGTCCGGCACGGTCCTCGCCACTGTGACCGGGATGCGCACGTCCACGACGTTTCGAGTCAGCCACTGGACCTGAGAGTCAGGTCTGGGAAGGCGGGCGT
Organism: Prauserella oleivorans; assembly: GCF_042685745.1. NCBI lineage: Bacteria > Bacillati > Actinomycetota > Actinomycetes > Pseudonocardiales > Pseudonocardiaceae > Prauserella > Prauserella oleivorans. The sequence continues at coordinate 3,186,832 of NZ_JBHUNT010000001.1, forward strand.
TCGTGAGGACCCGGAAGTCAGGAGACCGACTGCGGTGGTTCTGGTCCGGTTCCACGAGGTATGGAAGGAAGGCGTCGATGGCGACCCCTGTACCTGCTTTACGCTCCGTGCGCACGGTTCCGTTGTGGGCATGGTTGCTGGCATTGTCCTCGCTCCTGGTGCTCTACGTGATTCTGCAGGAGAACGGCATGCTGCTCGGGCAGGCAGCTGAATTCGTCCACGAGTTCGTTCACGATGGACGGCACGCGCTGGGCGTGCCGTGTCACTGAGGAGCGGCGAGATGGCTTCGTATGGCATGAAACAGATCGTTGCGCGTGGTGCGCTCGCCGGACTGCTGGCGGGCGTCGTGGCCGCTCTGGTGTCCGTGCTTATCGTCGAGAGGCCGATGCGGGCGGCGCTCGTTATCGAGGACGCTCGTCCTGCGGCCCCCGGCGCACGTGGCGGGGACTTGTTCAGCCGTCCGACCCAGGTCGTGGGCGGGATGGTGGCCGCAGTGGTCGTGGCGGTCCTGATCGGGATCGTGTTCGCCGTGGTCTACCGGTGGGTCGCTGAGCGTGTCCACCGGCAGAGTGCCTTCGCTCGCAGCCTGCACCTCGCCGCCGTGGGTTTCGCGGCGATCGTGTTGCTGCCGATGGTGAAGTACCCGGGGAACCCGCCCGGCGTCGGCGATCCCGACACCGTCGACCAGCGCACGAATATGTACCTCTCGTTGATCGCTGCGGGGCTCGTGCTGGCGGTACTCGCCCACTGGGCATACCGTGCGCTTGCGAAACGCAACTGGCCTGGCCCTATGCGCGGTGTCGTCGCCGCAGGTGGCGCGATTGTTCTCGCCGGTGTGGCCTTGGCGGTGTGGCCGGCGAACCCGGACCCGATCCCGCCGGATGTCCCAGCGGCGCTGCTCTGGCAATGGCGACTGGCGTCGCTGTTCGAGCTGGCGGCGCTGTGGGCGGCGCTCGGCGTCGGCTTCGGCCTGCTCGTCGACTCCTCTGCGCGTCGCTGGGCAGCGGGACAGCGCGCGGCGGTCGCACCCACCTGACCTGCACCGGTGAAGCCACTCGCGTGACCTTGCCCACCAAACTACTATTCAACCTAGTGGAAGTGAGCAAGGTCACGCGAGTGGAGTCCGGTCATGGCTATCCGACCCGGCCGCATCGCCGTACGACGCGCTTCTGTCCGTTCGGTGCCCAAGGGTTCCCGGCTGCTGTCCTTGCTACGGACTACCGATCACAAGCAGATCGGCATCCTCTACCTCGCCACGTCGTTCGGGTTCTTCCTGGTCGGTGGTGCGCTCGCGCTGCTCATGCGTGGCGAACTCGCTCGGCCGGGCCTGCAGTTCCTGTCGCAGGAGCAGTACAACCAGCTGTTCACCATGCACGGCACGATCATGCTGCTGCTCTACGCGACGCCGAATCTGTTCGCGTTCGCCAACCTGGTGATGCCGTTACAGATCGGGTCGCCGGATATGGCGTTTCCCCGGCTGAATGCCTTGTCGTACTGGCTGTTCCTGTTCGGCGGGCTGATCGTGCTCAGCTCATTGCTCACCCCGGGCGGTGGCGCCGACTTCGGCTGGACGGCCTACACGCCGCTCGCGCGCGCGGAATACTCGCCTGGCATCGGCGGCGACCTGTGGATCTTCGGACTCATTGTGTCCGGGCTCGGCACCATCCTCGGTGCCGTCAACGTGATCACGACGATCGTGTGCCTCCGGTGCCCGGGCATGACGATGTGGCGGATGCCGATTTTCACCTGGAACCTCCTGTTCACGAGTGTGCTGATCTTGGCGGCCTTCCCGATTCTGACCGCGGCATTGTTCGCGCTCGCCGCTGACCGGCGTCTCGGGGCGCACGCGTTCGATCCGGCCAATGGGGGTGTGATTTTGTGGCAGCATCTGTTCTGGTTCTTCGGTCATCCCGAGGTCTACATCGTGGCGCTGCCGTTCTTCGGCATCATCACCGAGATCATCCCGGTGTTCTCCCGCAAGCCGCTGTTCGGCTACCGCCTCATGGTGTTCGCGACGATGGGCATCACGGCGTTGTCCTTCGCGGTGTGGGCGCATCACATGTTCGCCACCGGTGCCGTCCTGCTGCCGTTCTTCTCGTTCCTTACGTTCGCGATCGCGGTGCCGACCGGGATCAAGTTCTTCAACTGGATCGGGACGATGTGGAAGGGCACGCTGACCTTCGAGACACCGATGCTGTTCTCGGTCGGCTTCCTGGTGACCTTCCTGCTCGGTGGCTTGACCGGCGTGCTGCTGGCCGCGCCACCGTTGGATTTCCAGATCACCGACAGCTACTTCGTGGTGGCGCATTTCCATTACGTGCTGTTCGGCACCATCGTGTTCGCCACGTTCGCGGGCGTCTACTTCTGGTTCCCGAAGATCACCGGGCGGATGCTCGACGAGCCGCTGGGCAAGCTGCATTTCTGGCTCACGTTCATCGGCTTCCACCTGACATTCCTGGTGCAGCACTGGCTGGGCGCTGAAGGCATGCCGCGTCGCTACGCCGACTACCTGCCCTCCGACGGGTTCACAATGCTGAACACGATCTCGACCATCGGAGCATTCGTGCTGGGCCTTTCGATGCTGCCGTTCCTGTGGAACGTGGTGCGCAGCTACCGCTACGGCGACGTCGTCGAGGTGGATGACCCGTGGGGCTACGGCAACTCGCTGGAGTGGGCGACGTCCTGCCCGCCGCCCCGGCACAACTTCACCGAGCTACCGCGGATTCGTTCCGAGCGGCCCGCGTTCGAACTGCACTATCCCCACATGATCGAACGGCTGCACGGAGAAGGGCACATCACCTTCACCGGCAAGGTCAAACCGCACGGCACCAATCGGCAGCCGCTGTCGGTGCAGGCCTCGGAGGCGACGAAGGGTGACACCGGCTGACCGGCTCTCATACCACGAACAGGCCCGTGAGATACATGGCGAGCAGACCGGCCGTGATGCCACTGGCGGTGGCCGGAGCGAGTATCTTGCCTGCCTTGTCCCGAAGCGATGGTGCGATTTGGACGACGACCTGGGCGATCGCGCCCACTCCGATCCCGATCAGGAACGCGGAGAGCTCCGCGTTGTTCACCGCGGCCCCGAGGAGCGCTCCGGCGATGGCGGGCGCGCCGGCGAGGATTCCGAGGCCCAGCAGCTGGAGGACCGTGGGCCGTCGTTGTCGGGTCAATGGTGACACGATCGCGAGGCCCTCGGTGGTGTTCTGGATGGTGAAGCCGATGACCAGCGCCGCGCCGAGGGCGAGTTCGCCGACGGCGTAGGCGGCACCGATAGCGAGTCCCTCGCCCAGATTGTGCAGCCCGATCCCGGTCGAGATCAGGAGAGCGAGTCGTAATCCGCCTGGTTCCTGTGCGTGCTGCTGGCGGTCTCTCAGCCGATGATCGACGGCGCTGAGCGAGAGGTAGGCCACGACGGCGCCGAGTACCACGAGCGCCGGGCCGCCGAAGGCGCCGCCATTGCTTTCGGCGAGCTCGACGCCTTCGAGAGTGGCATCAACGGCCAGGAAGACCAGCAAACCGACGGTCACCCCGAGCAGCACCCGCGTGCCCCGTTGGCCGAGGCGCCGCAACGTCGGCAGGAACAACATGCCCAGCACCACGGGGATGATCCCGACGTACGTGCCGAGCAGCGTCATTACGGCGAAGAAGCCGCCGCTCGCGCGTGGCGTGTTCACCGCGGCCGGGATCTCGTGCTCGATCACGACACCGGTCGCGGTGAGCAGCGAGACCAGGTAGGGCTGGCCGTCCTGCCAGGGATAGTCCAGGCGCAGGGTGACAGCCTCCAGGCGCTCGATCGGTTGTTCGCCGCCGGTGAGGTCGACGTAGGCGTCGTTGACGAAGGCCTGGGCGACCTGGACGGGGTCGGGGCCGGTGTTGCGCACGGTGAGCGCGATGACGCCGCGAGTCAGGTCGGTGCGTTCCACGGCGAGCTGCTCGATCGGTGGACCTTGCCGTTCGGGCAGTGTGCGACCGCCGAGCATGGCCAATGCGACGAGGACGATCGCGACGATGGCGAGGGTCGCGATCGTGGGAACCCACGACCGCAGCGTGGCGATTCGCACGTTGCTCATTCGGTGACCTCGAAGAACCCCATCCAGCCGAGTTCGGCGAACTCGCTCTTGTGCGCGTGGAACATGTACTTGCCGGGATGGGGAAACCGCACCTCGCAGATGCCCCGCTGGCCTTGCGCCTGCATGATCGTGTCGGTGTACTCGGCCGGCTCCAGGCTCGTACCGGTCGGGTAGTAGTGGAAGAAGTTGCCGTGCAGGTGGAAGCTGTTGATCGGGTCGTACTCCAGCGTGTTCACCAGGTAGATCCGGACCAACTCACCTCGCGTGACCCGGATGGGCTCGTGCATATAGTGGAACGGGATGCCGTTGACGGCGTAGAGCTGGTTGCCTTCGGCGTCGAAGGTGGTGTTGTAGCCGTGCATCACCATGACCAGCTCGTCGGCGGGCGGACGGCCTGGCTTCGGGTCGACGATGAACGTGCCGTATAGGCCGCGGGCGATGTGTTCGGCCAGCGGCCCGACGTGGCAGTGGTACAGGTGCAGCCCGAACGGCTGGGCGTCAAACTCGTAGACCTCGCTCTGGCCGGGTTCGATGACGCCGGGACCGACCTCGGGAACGCCGTCCATATCCGCCGGGTGGATACCGTGGAAATGCATGGTGTGCGGGTGGGCGGAGCCGTTTGTGAACCTCACCCGCAGCAGATCGCCCTCGGTGCAGCGCAGTGTCGGGCCTGGGACGCGCGAGTTGAACGTCCACGCGGGGAATCGCACGCCTGGGGCGACCTCGATGTCCTCGTCGGCGGCGAAGACCTCCCACTCGCGCAGCACCCGGCCGCCTGGCAGCCGGGACACGCGGCCGTAGTCGAAGTCGCGGAGGATCTCGGTCGGGTTGAAGCCGTTGGCCTGGTGGTCGACGGCGCTGTTCATGCGGAAGGTCGGCCCGTTCACGCCGCCGCCGTGCCCACTGGCAGAACCGTCAGGCCGTGTGGCTTTCGGCTCTGGCGCGACCGCCAACGCGCTCTGGACCCCGGCAGCTGCCCCCGCTGTGCCCGCGAGCATCCCGCCGAGAAGAAACCGCCGCCGCGACGTGGCGCGCATCAGTTACGCCCGCCGTGCGACACCAGCTGCTCCACTGAGCTTCCCTTCGCTCTACAGAACATCAGGATTCGTGACGACTAACTTACTTATGTGCTTTGGCGAAAACAAGAGGTTGTCTGTAGGGGTCTCGCTGTGTAGGAGTCAGTGAAGCTACGCCCGCTCCGTACTTCTACTATGACGGTTAGTATGTCTGGCTGTTGGACTAAAGGCGTGAGTGGAGTTGGGGTAGGCAATGACGAGTGGTCGTAAGGCGAGGGCCAGCCGGAGAGGGTCCACGGTGGTGGCGTACAAGCCGAAGCCGTGGGGCACCATCGCGGCGGCAGTCGCGATTCTCGCGCTGGCTGGGGTCGTGTTCGGTTATGCCATGGTCAAGCTGTCGGCCAAGAACGACCGGGTGGAAGCGCTCGCTGCCTGGACGCCGTCGGAGGACAACCGGGATCCCTCCACAAAGATTGCCGGGGTGGTCACGAAGGACTATCCGAGCCGCGACCACATCAAGGCCACCCAGCGCGTGGCCTACGACCTGAATCCGGCGTTCGGGGGCGCCCATGACGGCGCGTGGGCGGAATGCAGGGGAACGGTGTATTCGACGCCCGTGCGTACCGAGAACCTGGTGCACTCGCTGGAGCACGGCGCCGTGTGGGTTGCCTACAACCCGGACGACGTGTATGGCGACGCCCTGGACCTCCTGAAGCAGCAGGTGTCTGGGCGGCAGTACACACTGCTGTCGCCCCATCCCGGCCTGGAAGAGGCGGTCTCGCTCCAGGCGTGGGGCCGCCAGCTGAAGGTTGGCGGCGTCGGCGACGCCCGCATCGAGCAGTTCATTCAGGCGCTCGCCGGCAATCGCTACACCGCTCCAGAACCGGGGGCCACCTGCCAGGCTGCGCCTGGCCAGTTCGACGTCGACAATCCGCCGGCCTTCGACCCGGCCCCGCCTGGACCCGATGCTGTGCCGGTGAACGGGTGAGCTACCGCCAGCGCAACGTCATCAGTAGCCCCGTGACACCGAATACGAAGGCGACAACGAAGTTCCAGTTGCCGAGCTCGAACATGAACTCGATTTCGTCGCCGGCGATGTAGAACACGGCCATCCAGCCGAGCCCGAGCAGCATCAGGCCGAACATGACCCCCTTGTAGATAGGGTGGGATGGCCCGGCTGCGCGCGGTTTGGCAGGCGTGCGGCGATTCGGCGGCGGGGTGTAGGCGGTCTTCTTGCGGGTCCTCGACTTGGGCATGCTTACTCTCCTCGTGTGTCTCGTGGTGTTGCCGATCCGAGGATGTGAGGGCGACTTTGTGGCGGTGGGCGAGTGAGCCACCGGCCAGCGCCGCGGCGAGCACGTTGGCCACACCGACGGATGACAACGCGATCAGCGCACCGGAGACTGGTTGGCTGATGCCCTCACCAGCTCGCAACACGTAGTTGCTGCCGTACACCAGGATCGCGGTCATGACTAGACCGAAGTGGACCATCGCCACCGACTGCGCCTTCGTGTTCGCGGGAATAGGGAGGGTATCGATGAGCCCGGCGATGCCCGCGATGATCGCGCCGGCCAGCCCGATGCCGATCAACCAGTACGCGCCCCTCGCCAGGAAACCGGGCTCGGCCGCGAACCGGGATGCGATGTCGAACACGAGGCTGGCCACCCAGCAGCCGATCGGCACGGTGACCAGGAGGGGATGCAAGGGGAGCCGTGACCGGGCCGTCATGGGGCTTTCTCCAGCATGCGGTCGATTGTGGCCTGCACCTCGTCCGCGCTACGGAACACCAGGGGGTCGGTGATGCGCTCGACCGAGCCGTCAGGCCGCACGAGGTAGTTGACGGGCAGCACCGGCGGAACCCGCAGGACGCGTAGCACGTTCTCCTCGCCGTCGTAGAGGGAGGGATAGGTCACGCCGAGTTCCGCCATGAATTCGAGGCCGGCCGAGGCCTGCTCCTTCACGTTGACACCGAGGACGGGTATCGAGCCGGGGCGTTCGGCGTAGCCGGCGAGGACGGGCATCTCCTCGCGGCAGGGCACGCACCAGGAGGCCCAGAAGTTCAGCAGCGCCGGCTTCCCCGCTAGCGCCGCGCCGAGGTCGACCATGCCCGGTGTGCCCAGGCACGGGGCGCTGATGCCGGCCAGCGGACCTCGTGGCGCGGGCGCGGCAGGAGAGGGGCTCGGGCAGGGCCGCATGGCTGCGCGCTCCCGCAGTGGGGCGAGCGCGGCGTCTTCCTCCGGTGGCCCGGCTGCGGGTAACGAGGCGAGGGTGTTCAAGTCGACGGGCCCGCCATCCGTGTCCTCGGTGCCGCCTCTCGGCCAGAGCGCGACGATGCCCGCCACGGCCAGGATCACCACAACGATGGTCCATCGTCCGGCACTCGTCATCCGCCACCTCCAAGTCTACTAGTTATGATAGTAGATCTAGATCGGTGGCCAGCCGAGGCGGGCGTAGAAGGCAAGTATGTTGCTCATCAGTGCGGTCCAGCCTCCGGTGAGGACGGCGATTCCCATCGCGACGAGCAGAAGCCCGCCGACGATCTCGATCCGGCGTGCGTGGCGGCGCAGCCAGCCGAAGCCGGTGCCGCCCCGGGTGAGTCCGGAGGCGAGCAGCAAGAACGGCAGGCCGAGGCCGAGCGAGTAGGCGAGCAGGAGCAGTGCGCCGCGGCTGACGGTGGCGGTGCTCGCGGCGGTGGCCAGAATCGAGGCGAGTACGGGTCCCACGCAGGGGGTCCAGCCGAACGCGAACGCCGCGCCCAGCGGCAGAGCGCCGCCCGGGCCGCGGCCGAACCGCGTGAGGTCGAACCGAAGTTGGCGATGCAACAGCGGGATCTTGATCAGGCCGGTCGTCACTAGGCCCATGACGATGATCAATGTCCCGCCGACGATGTTGATCGTGCGCAGGTTGCTCGCGAGCAGGAAACCCAGTGCTGACGAGGTCGCGCCGAGCGTCGTGAACACCGCGGAGAACCCTGCGACGAACAGCAGCGCACCCATCAGTGCCTTCCGGCGCTCCCGCGTGGGTAGCGGCTCGTCGGCGACTGCAGGCCGAGCGAGCCCGGAGACGTAGGACACGTAACCGGGCAACAGCGGCAGTGTGCAGGGCGAGGTGAACGAGACGAGCCCGGCGACCAGCGCCAGCGACACCAGTGCGAAGAGCTCCACGCGCCTCGACCTCCATCTCTGGCGGCGCCCCCCTTGCGGGGCGGTCGGCCTCAACCCGTAATCTACGACCATAGATAGTAATCAGCTTGCGCGTCAGCGCCCGTCCGGAGTCAGGCCATGCCGAGCACAGTGTCCGAAAATGACGGCATCGTGACGTTGGTGGATGTCGCGGTCGACGTCGAGCGCGTCCCTGTGTTGCGCGGACTGGATCTGACGGTCGCGGCGGGGGAGTCCATCGGCGTCGTGGGGGCGAACGGCTCGGGTAAGAGCACGCTGTTGCGGGTGCTGGCGACGTTGCTGCCGCCGGTGGGTGGGCACGGCCGGGTTCTGGGCGCCGAGCTGGGCACGGACGAGTGTTTCGCGGTGCGCCCGGGCATCGCGCTGGTCGGGCACGCGCCGGCCCTGTATCCGCGGCTGACGCTGGGGGAGAACCTGCGCTTTCTGGCCAGGCTGACGGGGCGCCGCGAGCGGGCCGTCGATGAGGCTCTCGAGGCTGTTGGGCTGGCGCGGGCGGCCGACCGGCGGGCCGAGGTGTGCTCGCAGGGGATGCTGCGACGCGCGGAGTTGGCCCGGGTCCTGCTCAGCCAGCCCCGGTTGTTGCTGCTGGACGAGGCACACGCGGGCCTGGACAAGGCGTCGATCAGCCTGGTCGAAGCCGTCGTGGAGCGAGTCCGTGACGGTGCTGGCGCTAGCGTAGTCGTCTCGCACGACCAGCCAAGGCTCCGCGGCGTGGCGGATCGGTTGATCGAGATCAGCAGTGGACAGGCTCTCCCCGTGGGCGAGGAGGTGCCGGCATGACGCATGCGCTGTCTGCGGCACCCGGCCCGGTCCGGCAATGTGTGGAGCTGGCGCGCAAAGACCTGCGGCTGGAGCTGCGCGCGGGTGAGGCGTTGTTGGTCACGGCCCCCTTCGGGGCGGTGGCGTTGCTGCTCGTGCCGCTGGCGGTCGGCAGCGACGTTCCCTTGCTGCGACAGGTCGGGCCAGGCCTGTACTGGGTTGTCGTGCTGCTGTTCGGTGTGCTGGTGACGCTGCGGCAGAGCGCGGTGGACGGCCCGGCTCAGCTCGCGGTGCTGCGGTTGTGCGGCGTGCACCCCGCGGTCCGGCTGGCCGGCCGGGCGGTGGCGAACGCGGTGCTGTTGGTGGTGTTTGAACTGCTGCTCGCGCCGGTCGTTGTGGCACTCTACGATCCGGAGCTCTCGGGCTGGCCCTGGCTGCTCCTCCTGCTTCCGCTCGTCGCCGTCGGCCTGGCAGTGCTCGGCGCCCTGGCCAGCGCGCTCGCTCACGGGCTCGCCGGGCGGACCACTCTCGGGTCGTTGCTCGTGGTCCCTGTGGCGGCGCCACTCGTGCTGGGCGCGACGCAGACGCTGGACGCCGCACGCTATGGCCGCCAGCCGTGGGCATGGTTGCTCCTCGTGCTGACGGTCGACCTGCTGGTCGCGGTGGCGATGGGACTGGCCGCACGGCAATTGGAGGAGTCGGCATGAGCAGGATCTTGTTCGGCCGTCGGCTGACCACTGCGGTCTCCGTGGTGCTGTCGACCGGGCTGGTTGCGGCCATGCTTGCCCCACCCGATCGGGTTCAGGGCAACCTGCAGCGCCTGATGTACATCCACGTCCCGGCGGCATGGCTTGCTTACCTGAGTTTCGCGGTTACGTTGGGCAGCAGCATCGCATGGTTGTGGCGGCGCCAGGCGCGCTACGACCGGGCCGCCGCGGCCAGCGCCGAGGTGGGCGTCTTCTTCACCGGCCTGGCTATCGCGCTCGGGTCCATCTGGGGCAAGCCGACCTGGGGCGTGTGGTGGACGTGGGACCCGCGGGTGGTCACCACCGCGGTGATGTTCTTCGTCTACCTGGGCTATCTCGCGTTGCGGCGCGCCACGCTCGATCCCACTGCGCGTGCTCGCCGCTCAGCGGTGTTCGGGGTGGTGGCGTTCGTGCAGGTGCCGATCGTGCACATGTCGGTGGTGTGGTGGCGGGCGCTGCACCAGCCGCCGACGGTGCTCAAGCCCGGCGATCCGAGTATCGACCACGTGATGCTCGCGACGCTGCTGCTCAACGTGCTGGCCTTCACGCTGCTGTACCTACTCCTGGTACGCGCCCGGATGAGGCTGGCGGTCGTCGAAGAGGAGCTGGAGCAGGCGCCGCTCGGTGAGGGGCAGGAGCTGGCCGGGAGCGCCGTGTTGGCTCCCCGTCTGGAGAGGTCGTGACATCGATGTCCCAATGGTCGTGGGTTCTGCTCGGGTACGGCGTCGCCTTCGTGGCGATCGCCGGGTATGTGGCGACGCTGGTCCGCCGGTGGGTGCGGGCACGGCGCCGGGCGGGGGAACGGCCGTGAAGCGATACCGGCTGCTGGCCTTCTCGGGTGTCGGCGTGGTGGCGATCCTGGCCGGGCTGCTGTTCTTCGGCAACCTCAACGACAACCTCGTGTATTACCTGACACCGCAAGAGGCACTTGACGAGCGAGCAGACTTCCCCGACGGCAGGCGCTTCCAGCTTGGCGGCTTCGTGGAGAAGGACACCGTGGTCCGCACGCCAGAGGGGCTGCGCTTCGTGGTCGCCTCCGGTGCCGAGCCCGGCAGCCCCTCGGTCACGGTGGAACACCACGGTGCACCGGCGCAGCTGTTCCAGGCGGGGATCGGTGTGGTGCTGGAGGGTTCCTGGCAGGGCCGCGAGTTCGTGTCCGACACGATGAAGGTCAAGCACGACGAGAACTACCAGCCACCGGACTCCGGAGGCGATACCCCATGACCGTGCTCACCCCGGCTGCCGGGTGGGTGGGCATCCTGCTCGGCCTTGCCGGTTCGTTCGTGCTTGCGGTGTTCGGTTTCCGCGCGCAGCGCCGACCGGGCGCCGTGCGCCGCAGCCAGCTGCGCTTCGCCGTGGGGTGCATGGTGGGCGGCGCGGTGCTGGCGATGGCCGCGCTGGAAGTCGCGCTGCTCACCGACAACTTCGCGGTGTCCTATGTGGCCGAGACACATTCCCGCGCCACACCACTGTTTTTCGCCATTACCAGCGCGTGGTCGGCGCTGGGCGGCAGTATTGTGCTGTGGGCGCTGGTGCTCGCGGGCTACACGGCGGCGGTGTTGCGGCAGGTGCGTAGCACCGACGACCGGCTCGGCACGGGCGCGCTCGCCGTGCTGGGCGTGGTGAGCATCTTCTTCTTCGGGCTGGTATCCACTGTGGCCAACCCGTTCAAGATCCTGCCCAATCCGCCCGCCGACGGGCCGGGCCCGAACCCGATCTTGGCCGACCACGTCATGGTCGCCTTCCACCCACCGCTGCTGTACCTCGGGTTCGTCGGGTTCACCGTGCCGTTCGCCTTCGCGATGTCCGCGCTGCTGCTGCGCAAGGGCGGGGTGGAGTGGCTGCGGCGGACCCGGCGCGCCAACCTGGTGGCGTGGAGCTTCCTCACCGCCGGCCTCGTGCTTGGCGCGTGGTGGTCGTATGAGGTGCTCGGCTGGGGCGGCTACTGGGCGTGGGACCCGGTGGAGAACGCCGCGCTGATCCCGTGGCTGGTGGCCACCGCCTTCATCCACTCGGCCGTGGTGCAGGTCAAGCGGGGCATGCTGCAGGCGTGGAACTTCGTGCTCGTCATTGCCACGTTCGCGCTGACCATCCTCGGCACGTTCCTCACCCGCTCGGGCGTAGTCGCCTCGGTGCACTCGTTCACCGAATCCGGGGTGGGCCCGGCCTTCCTGGGTTTCCTCGTCCTCGTGCTCGTGGGCGGCTTCACGTTGTTCGCGCTGCGCGGTGAACGTGTGGCCTCCCTGTCCCGCCCGGAGTCGCTGGCCAGCCGCGAGGGCGTGTTCCTGGTCAACAACCTGCTGCTGACGCTGTTCGCGTTCGTCGTACTCAGCGGCACTCTCTACCCGATCGTCGTGGAGGCCTTCACCGGCGACCAGGTCTCGGTGGGCCGGCCGTTCTTCGACCGGATGGCGGTGCCGCTGTCGTTCGCGCTGCTGCTGGCGATGGGCGTGGGTCCGTTCACCCCGTACCGGCACGCCTCGCTGGGCGTCTTGTGGGCCCGGCTGAGGGTCCCGTTGCTCCTGGCGAGCGCCGCCGCGTCCGCCGTGGTGCTGCTGGGTGGCATCTCCTCACCCGGAGTCGTCGCGGTGACTGGCATCGCCGTGGCCGTCGTCGCGGCCGGCGTGCGGCAGCTCATCGTGACCGCGCCGAAGCCACGCCGCAACGGTGTGCCGCGCGTGCTGCGCGGGCAGCGTGCCTACTGGGGCGGGCAGCTCGCCCACCTCGGCGTGGCCGTGGTCGCCGTGGTCATCGCCGTCTCCGGTGCGCTCGCCACGCGAGCAACGGTGACCGTCGACCGTGGACAGTCGGTGGAGTTCGCCGGGTACACGCTCACCTTCGAACGCAGCGAGGAGCACACACAGCCGGACCGGCTGATCCGCGACGCGCACATCGTCTTCCGCGCCGACGGCGAGGTCGCCTGGACCGCGGAACCTCGGCTGAACAGGTTCAACAACCAAACCCAGGCGGTGGGCCAGCCCGCGGTGTGGAGCGGCCCGACCCGGGACATCTACGTCGCCCTCGCGCAACTCGGTGATGATCAGGTGTCGCTCAACCTCTATCGCTACCCGCTGATGGCCTGGCTGTGGGTCGGTGGCGCCCTGGCCGCGGCCGGCGGGTTCTGGGCACTGAGCGGACGGACCCGTCGTACCGCAACCGAGAACACCGCAGAGCCGGTGATGGCGGATGCGTAGGCGCAGACTGTTCCAAGCCGGGCTCGCGCTGGCCATCGTCGCGCTGCTCGCGGTGGCAGTCGTCGGTCTGCTCACCGCTCGCCCCGGGACGCCGGATCGCGCCTATGAGCTCGAGCAGCGGCTGCGCTGTCCGGTGTGTAAGAGCGTGTCGATTGCGGAGTCCCCGTCGGAGACCGCGGAAGCCATGCGCGCCGTGGTGGCAGACCAGGTCGCCGCCGGCCGCAGTGATCAGGAGATCATCGACTACTTCCGCGCCCGCTACGGCGACTGGGTGCTGCTCGACCCGCCCGCGAGCGGATCGACCCTCGCCCTGTGGCTGTTGCCGGTCGCCGCAGTCGTGGTCGGCGGTGCCGTGCTGGTCCTGCTGCGCCGGCGCCCGGCTCAGGATGAGGCGCTCACCAGCGAGGAGCGTGACCAGGTGAGACGGGCCGTGGAGCAAGCGCGATCCCGTGTCGATGATGAGGTCACGCCATGAACACCGTTCGAGAGCTGCTTGAACAGCGGCGTGACCAAGCCCTGCGGGACATCGTCGACCTCGAACGGCAGGTCGCCGACAACGAGATCCCCGAGGAAGCCGCCGAGAAGCTGCGTCGCCGCTACGAGGCGGCCGCCGCGCACGCGATCGACGCCCTGGAAACGGCCCCGTCCATCGAGGAGCAGGAACCTTCGCGCACGCCTCGGCGGTCCCGGGCCCGGATCGTCGCCTACGTCGCCGCGGCTGCCGTGGCGGTGTTCGCCGCCGTGGTGCTTCCCCAGTACGTGGCGACCCGGCCCGACGGCGGGTTCGTCACGGGCAACGAGGTGGCCCAGTCACCGACCGGCAACGCGTCGGCGAGCCCGGCACCGGCGCCGCGCGACCTGTCGACCGTCAGCGAGGCAGAGATGGAAGCGGTGGTGAAGGCCAACCCAACCGTTGTCGGCATGCGACTCGCCCTGGCCAACCGCTACCTGGAGAAAGGCAACTACGACAAGGCCGCCGAGCACTACGGTGTGGCGCTCAAGCAGGACCCGGGCAACCCCGAGGTGCAGGCCGGTGCCGGCTGGCTGCTGTTCAAAATGGGCCAGATCGACGCGGCGCTGCGATTCGTCGACCAGGCACTGGCCATCGCCCCGACCATGCAGGATGCGCTGTGGTTCAAGGCGAACATCCTCCTCGAGGGACGCAAGGACCCGACCGGTGCACTCGCCGTGCTGCGCCCGCTCGCCCAGCGCGGCGACCTCGACGCAGACCTTCGCCGGCAGGTGCGGCAGCTGATCAGGGTCGCCGAACAGGCAGGCGACCAATGACCACCCACGACAATGCCGCGCCAGGTCGTTCTCGCCAGTGGCGGCGTGTGCGCTGGATCGCCCTCGCGGTTGTGGTCGTCGCGGTCGGCGTCGGCGCGATCTTCGGCAGCCGCCTGGGCAAAGACCCCACCCTGGTCGACAGCCCACTCATCGGCAAGCCAGCTCCGACCGCGACCCTGCCGAACCTGGAAGGGAACGGGGCCGTGTCACTGGCCGACTTGCGCGGCCGGATCGTCGTCGTGAACTTCTGGGCCTCCTGGTGCGTGGCCTGCCGAGAAGAGCACCCAGCGCTGGTGTCGGCGGCGAACAACTACCGCGCCGCGGGCGTCGTCTTCGTCGGCGTCAACTACCAGGACCAGCGCGGCGCCGCGATCGGCTTCCTCGACGAAATGGGCCGCGGAGATCCGTCCGCCTACCGCTACGTGACCGACCCCGGCTCCAAGCTGGCCCTGGACTTCGGCGTGTTCGGTGTGCCGGAGACCTTCTTCATCGACCGCGACGGAACCGTCGTCGGAAAGATCGCCGGACCGTCCAGCTACCAGCTGCTCTCCACTTCCCTTGACGAGATCCTCGCCGGCCGCACGCCACGTTCGCGGACGGAGGGCTCCGTCCAACCCGCACCTGGGAGGTGAGGTCAGGTCACCGGTCGTGAGTGAGGAACCGGGTTCTAACCCGGCTAAGCACTCACGATGCTTCGCAGGCGGGGGCGCCTCCGCAGGAACCTACTAGCAGCGATAGTAAGATTCCGCGGTTGGCAGGCATCGCCTGACGTCCGAGAGGAGCTCCCGTGCTGCGTGATGAGGAAGCGGAGACGCAGGTGCTCACCGGCCTCGACTTCACGCCCCATTCGGGCACGCTGCCGATCACGGCACCGAAACCGTCGGCACCACCGGACGGTCCTGTGCGCAAGACCGTGCGTACCTTCGGTGAACTGCTGGTCACCGCGGGCATCGTCGTGCTGCTTTTCGTCGTGTACGAGGTGTACGTGACCGACTGGGTTTCCGCGGGAAAGCAGCGCGAGGCCAGCGCGGAGCTCGACGACCGCTGGTCTAATGGCCGGCATGTCCGCACCGCGCCGATCGATGGCAAGGCGTTCGCGCGGATCTACATTCCGTCCTTCGGCGCGGACTACCAGTTCACGATCCAGGAAGGCGTCGACGCCGCAACCTTGGAGATCGGCCCTGGCCACTACAAGGACACGGCGTTACCTGGCGAGCCAGGCAACTTCGCGGTCGCGGGCCATAGGGTGGGCAAGGGTGCCCCATTCAACGACCTGGACCTGCTGAACTCGTGCGACGCGATCGTCATCGAGACCGCCGAGCGGTTCTTCGTCTACCGCGTGCTGCCGATGAAGGAGGAGATGGGCAGCTGGAAAGACGACAAGGGACGAGAGCCCCAGTGCGCCAAGGTCTCGACGTTGCGTGACCCCTCGGTCGCTGATGGCGGCCCGTACGGCGCGACATTCGGGCGCGTCATCGTCACACCGGACCGGCGTGATGCCGTGGCGCCGGTGCCGTACGAGCCAAGAGCCGCGCTGCCCGCGGCATCGCAGGCATCCCTGCTCACGCTGACAACCTGCCACCCGAAATTCTCCGCCCGCCTGCGGATGATCATCCACGCGGTGCTGACGAACGAGCTCCGGAAGGAACCGGGCGCCGGGTACACGGACCTGCTGCGCAGGATCGGGGAGGCCTGATGTACGCGTGGATTTGGCGGCACCTACCGGGCCCGGTGACCGCGAGGGTGGCGATCGCGACGCTACTCGTCACGGGTGTGATCGCGCTGCTGATGTTGTGGGTCTTCCCGTGGCTGGAGCCGATGTTGCCCTTCAACGAGGTCGCGGTCGACGGCGGCTGACCGTTCGCCTCAACGGCGGGTCAGCCGATGACCGACCCGCACAGGGCAAGGCCCGCTGTGGTGAATAGTCCGGTGAGTACCGGGCCGGCGAGCAGCAGCGCCGCGACGGCCGTCAGCAGCAGGCGGGTGCGCCATCGCCGGACTGCGCCGGGCGGTGCGGCAAGTCGCTCGACCCGTGCCAGCACGCCGACGCCGGTCGCGCCCAACGCCCCAGCTGGCAGGCGGCCGGCATTCGACAACACGAGCAAGGCGCCGAGCACCGTGCGAGCGCCGTGGGAACGCACAGCGACGTCGTCGGCGCACATCTCCAACAGCTGAGCGACCTGCTGCGCCCCGGCGGTGAACAGCTCGATTCTGGGCAGGGTCACGGCCAGTCCCCGGGTGACTGCCACGAGTAGATGGTGCCGGCCGGCCAGGTGCGCCCGCTCGTGAGACAGAACCGCGTTGAGTTGGCGATCATCGAGCGCGCCCAGCGCGGCGCTGGTGACCACGATGGCGTGCGGGCGGCCCGCGACGCAGTACGCGAGGGGCTCCGGCGCGTCGAGGACCAGCACGTCCTGACCAGGCATGCGGTGCCCGACGATGCGTGCCATCCGCGCGTGCTGGTGGGTGAGTGTCCGCGCGCTGAGCAGCGCTCGGGCGAGCTTGCCGGCGAGCACCGCAAGGGCAGCTGCGGCGGCGATGGCGAGACCGAGCAGACCGAACTGGACCAGGAGGCCGTGACGCCCGAGGGCGACATCCCGTAGCGCGGCGAAGCACGAGCTGAGGAGGTGGCCGGGGCGATTCCAGTCGTTCACGAGTTCGACGGCCAGGAACCCAGCGGCGGTGACCCATGACAGCACGACGCTGGCGATCGTGATGAGCCAGACCGCCACGCCAAGACGGGGCGTCACTCCGGCGCGGGTCAGGCGGGCAAGCAGACGTGGCCCGAACACCGCGACGGTGAAGCCGTACAGCACCAGGCAGACCGCGACGCTCATGGCCGTTCCTCGCCGTCGTCTGCGTCCGATGCACCGAATTCACGCACGTGGCCCTCCCTGGCCTGTTGGGTCCGTCTCGGGGTACGCGCCGCGGCGACGAGGCGCGCCATCAACTACGCTACTACGGCGATTAGTAAGTTCAGGATGATACGAAACGGCGTTGTGGAATTTTCGTGAATGACCTCACCGATTTTGTCATCTCCGGCCCGATCCTTCTCGCCGCCCTGGTCGCGGTGGCCGCCGGGGCGGTGTCGTTCGCCTCGCCCTGCTGTGTTCCGTTGGTGCCAGGGTACTTGGCCTATCTGGCGGGCTTGACAGGTGCGGACGCGCCCCCTGTCGATGCGAACGACGCCAGAGCGCGAGCAGGGCGGTGGCGGGTCGCCGGAGCCGCCCTGCTGTTCGTGCTCGGGTTCACCGTCGTCTTCGTTGCCGCCGTGGTCACGGTGCTGGGCGCGGCCGACTTCCTGTTGGGTAACGAAGCGCTGCTGCAGCGCATCGGCGGGGTGATCACGATCGGCATGGGCCTGGTGTTCCTCGGGCTGGTGCCGACGCTGCAGCGCGACGTGCGACTACACCGCCTGCCGCGCGGCGGCGTCGCCAGCGCCCCGGTCATGGGCGCCGTGTACGGCCTCGGCTGGACGCCCTGCTTGGGCCCGACGCTGACCGGTGTCATCGCTCTGGCCAGCGGTACGCAGGTGGGCTCGACCACAGCCAGGGGAATCCTCCTAGTACTGGCCTACTGCCTGGGGCTCGGACTGCCGTTCATTCTGCTCGCGGTCGGCGCGCAATGGGCGGTTCGCACGGCGGGGTGGTTGCGGCGGCATAAGCGAGCGGTCCAGGTCACTGGCGGCGTCATGCTGGTGGCCGTGGGGCTGCTACTGGTGACTGGGCTGTGGGGCGAACTGGTGGCCTGGCTGCGTGGCCCCATCGCAGGGTTCACCACACCGATCTGATGGTGACAGTCCGGTGGTCGGCCTGATCCGGGCAGGTGAGCCGGGGCCGTGTGGCGTCTCAGCGGGAGGGATGCCACACTTACTAATACTAGTCAACTTAGTAGTTTAGGATTTCTTTCTATGTTGTTGCGCAAGGGCGTTGCGGTCATGGTGGCAAGTGGCGCCGCGGTGGTGGCGATGGCCACGCCGGCGGCAGCGGGGAGCAAGGTCGAAGCACAGCGAGGCAGCGACCGGGGCATGGCACGGATATGCGAGATGATGATGCAGGACTTTCACGGCATGGAACGGATGCGCGAGACGATGATGCGCAACCCGGCCATGGCGCGGATGTGCGAGATGATGATGCGGCAGGATCCCGCGATGGCCGAGATGTGCAAGTCGATGATGGGTGACACCACGTCACAGGCATGATGTCGTTGCCGGGAAGGCAGTTCAGCCTTCCCGGCACCACCGGCCTCTTCGGCGCGCTTGTCACCCGAGCACGCTAGTTGGCTTGACTACGTGCCTTGCGGGCGCTTGGTGCGACGTTTGCCCAGAGGTCACTCGGAGGATCTATCCCAGCCGTGTCGAATCGCGATCGGCTCTGACGAATTTCGCCGCCGGCGGGATTGCCGACCGCGTGCCGTGCAGCGGGCACCGTTCGACTTGTGCGCGGGCTACTTACAGTGCGAGCCCACCAGGATTCCGCGGCTAGGGCCGGTTCTGGTACCGGTCTCGGGCACGCAGGCTGTGCACCTCGGCCCGCAGCCGGGCGACTTCGTTTTGCTGGTCGGGGTTCTCGGTGCCGCTGTCTTTCCGGCCACGCATCATGAACCACATCATGAGGCCCATGCCGATCGGGCAGGCGAGCAATGCGAGCAGGTAGAGCGAATCCATGGGGACTCCCGGCGTGATCAGGTAGTTCTGGCTGTGCGGTCAAGGGTCTTGCGCAGCTTGCGCTCGGACAGTCGCCCGTGCGCGAAGGGGCGGCCCTCCAACAGGACGCCAGGGGCGAACAACACCCCGGCTCCGTCGGCCAGCCGTCGGCCTTCGGTGGTACGCAGGTCGACCTCAATGACCTCGAGAGGGTGATCGCGCGCGACGCGTGCGAGCACATCTTTGGCGTGCTCGCACAAGTGACAGTCGGGCTGGGTGAGCAGGGTGACGGTGGTGCTCATGGCTTGCTCCGCCCCGCGGTGAGGTCGGCCAGCAGCGCCTCGGTTGGCAGGAACATCGTGTACTTCGGGGCACCGCCGTAGTCGGCACGCCACCGGATCGTGCCGTCTGGGCCGACCAGGAGGAAGCTGTGCCCGTCGCGGTCCTCGCCCATCATCCCGTACTTGTTCGCCTCGTAAGCACGGGACACGGCGAGGTCCGGGTCGGACAGTACCGGCGTGGTGATGCCCTCGTCCTGGGTCTTGCGGGCGATCAGGTCGACGGGATCGGTCGTGATGGACACGATCGTGTCGACACCGGCGGCCTTGACCTTCTCGGCGTTGCGCTCCAGGTCGGTGATCTGGTCCCAGCACGGCTGGCACATCAGGCCTTCCTGGAAGTACACCAGGACATTCTTGCCCCGATAATCCTCGAGGCTGATGGTTCCGCCCAAGCTCGACGCGAGCTCGAAGCCGGGGGCCCGCTCACCCGGGCCGGGATTGCCGACGGCGAAGGGATACTGGCTGCTGCCTTGCGTCGCCGAGGTCGTGCCGTCTGAGGCACTTGGCTCGGACGACGACTTGTATACGAGGAACAGCGTGACCAGCCCGGCGACGACCAGGAGGACGATGGCCCCGGCTCGGATGGCGTCCCTGCGTCGAGCCGGATCAGGACGCCGGGTGGGCCGCACCGGCGTCCGCGAGGGCGCGCGCCCCCGGCCGCGTCGGGTGTCGGTGCTACGACTCATCGATAGTGACCTCCGTGGTGTGGGGCTTCGGCGACTCGGCTGGAGTGCAGCACGAGGAGGACTCGGATTTCGGCTTCGTTCGGCGGGCGCGGCGCAGCAGCACCACGACGGCGGCGAGCAGGATCGCGGCGAATGCCCATCCCGGTAGCCAGGACAGCCGGTCGGTCACCCAGGATGCGGCGTGCTGGATGTCGGCGGACAGCCGGACCTGCCAGCCGCTGGACGGCATCGTGGTGCCGGTGAAGGCGAGGACGATCGTCAGGGCGCCCATCACGACCAGCAGGCCGCCGGACAGCGCGTAGCCGAGCGGAAGCTCGCGATGCAACGGCCCCCAGCGCAGTCGTACCCGCCGCCCGTCCAACCAGCCGCGGGGTTTCTTCGCGGCGCGGCGGTCCCACAGGAAGGCCAGCAGCATCAACGGGGCGACCATGCCGGCCACGTAGGTTCCGGCGACGGCCAACGCAGCGGGAAACGAGGCGGTGGCGCCCCCGAGTATGACGACGCCGGCGAGCACCGGTGCGCAGCACGAGCTCGCGGCTCCGGAGAAGACCCCGAGCCCGTAGACCGATCCAACGCCCTTACCGGCCGGGGTGCCACCTCCGGGCATCGGCAACCGCGGCCGCCAGCCGAGGAGGACCGCAAGACCACCCAGAATCATGGCGCTGCCACCGATGGTGAACACGAGGGTGTGTTGCCCGACGATCGCGACCGCGAGCGCGCTGGCGCCCAGCCCGATCGGCACGATCACCGTGGCCACGCCCAGTGCGAACACCGCTGTCGCGGCGATCGTGCCTCCCCGTCGGCGGAACACCGAGGACAGGTATGCCGGCAGCATCACCGATACGCAACACGGCGCGAGCAGGGCGACTACACCACCGGTGAAGGCCGCGAGCAGCGTGGTGCCCAACAGGAGTTCCCGCATCGACCGCCCGTTCCCTCATCGCTACTAAGGGGTCCTAACATAATGACCTTGGGTGTGGTTTGATGCCGTGTCTTGTTGGTCTTCGGTGAGAGGTGGGCTGGGTGGGGCAGCGGCGTCCGTGGGAGGTCGACGACGGTCTGTGGGAACGGATCGAGCCGTTGTTGCCGCAGGTGGAGCGTCGGTTTCGACATCCGGGGCGTAAGCGGTTGGACGACCGCAAGGCGTTGTGCGGGATCATGTTCGTGCTCTATACCGCGATTCCGTGGGAGTTCCTGCCGCAGGAGCTGGGCTATGGGTCGGGCATGACGTGCTGGCGCCGGCTGCGGGACTGGACCGAGGCCGGGGTATGGCAGCGGCTGCACGAGGTACTGCTGGCGGAGTTGCACGCGGCGAACCGGCTGGATTGGTCACGGGCGGCGGTCGATGGATCGCATGTAAGGGCGTTAAAAGGGGGCCGAAAACCGGTCCCAGCCCGGTAGACCGAGCCCGCACTGGGTCCAAGCACCACGTGATCACCGACGGTACCGGCATCCCCTTGGCAGCCACTCTGACCGGTGGGAACCGGCACGACGTCACCCAGCTGATGCCGTTGATCCAGGCGATCCCGCCGGTGCGGGGCCGTCGTGGACGGCCCCGCCGACGACCACGACGGATCTACGCCGACCGCGCCTACGACCACGACAAGTACCGCAAACTCGTCCGTGCCGAGGGAATCACGCCAGTCATCGCCCGCCGCGGCGAGGAACACGGCTCTGGCCTCGGCGTGTACCGGTGGGTCGTCGAGGGCGCGTTCGCCCTGCTGCACTGGTTCCGGCGCCTGCGCATCCGATGGGAGATCCGCGACGACCTCCACGAAGCCTTCCTCACCCTCGGCTGCGCCATCATCTGCTGGCGCCGCCTCAAAGCCCACTCATTGTGTTAGGACCCCTAAGCAACTAAGTTGATTAGTAGCATAGGTCACGAAATCGGCCGCGGCCACCCGGAGGGGAGGAGCTCAGCCGCGATGGGTCAGGACTCGCGCCCTGCGGTTGGTCCGCCGAGTGCCTGGCGCAGTTTGGCGGCCTCCGCGGGGTCCATCTCGGAGAAGAACCTTGCCAGCACGGCCGTGCGGTCGGGCGTCTCGGACAGGATGTCGTCGATGAGCCGTGCGGCGTACTCCTCGCGCGACGCGAGCGGCCAGTACTCGTAGGCGCGGCCGTTCTTCTCGCGCGCGAGCCAGCCCTTGCGGTGGAGGATCTCCATCACCGTCTGCACGGTCGTATAGGCCGATGACCGCGTCGGGCGCAGTGCCTCGACGACGTCGCGGACAGGAGCTGGGCTGTCGCGCGCCCAGAGTACCTCCATGATCGCGGCCTCGAGCTCGCCGAACTGTCGTGTCGTCCGCCGATCAGCCACGAGCGCTCCGTCCCTGCGTCAGGTCGTCGCGTCGCTCGAAGTACTCATCGCGATCGATCTCGCCCGCGGCGTAACGCCGCCGCAGGTCGAGCTCAGCGGCGTCCTCCGTCGGCGCGGACCGCGTCCGGTCCGTGAGCGCACGAACGAGCCACCCGATGCCTACCGCCAACAGAACGAGGACAGCCAGCACGACCAGCACCCAGAGCAACATCCACCAGCCCATGCCCATCATGCCGTCCACCACGCGGACCACCTCCCTTCGACTAATTCACATAGTAGTCCGGTCTCGCCGGCTGTCAGGGCTTCGCCAGCGATCGCGTGCCGGAATGTCGACATTCAATCCACGGGTGGCGCGGCAGGTACGTCTACCGCTACTACTAAGCTGCTACGTAGCTGGTGATGCCGAATTCGGGAGATGGACCGACAATGCCGGAGTTTCCTGTGTCCCGCCGAAGCCTGCTCACGGCGCTCGGCGGCGCGGCGGCCGCCGTGACGGCCGGCGGGGCAGGGCTCGCGCTGCGCGGCGAGGACATGCCGGAGACCGGGCGCGTGCTGGCGACGTCGGACGCCGTGCGGCGCACCGAGCAGGCCAGGCGGAGCCGCGGCTCCGGCCGTGCTGTTCGGTCGGCGCTGACCGCCGAGCAGGCGGATGTCGATCTCGGTGGCTACGTGGCGCGAACCTGGGCGTACAACGGCCGCGTTCCCGGCCCCGCGATCCGCTGTAGCGCGGGCGACCAACTCGAGATCGATGTCGCCAACCGGCTGCCGGAACCGACCACCGTGCATTGGCACGGCCTGCGGCTGCGCAACGACATGGACGGGGTCCCGAACCTCACCCAGGCGCCGATCCGTGCCGGAGACAGCATGCGCTACTCCTTCGTCGCGCCCGATCCCGGCACCTACTGGCTGCATCCGCACGTCGGCTTACAGCGGGAGCGCGGTCTGTACGCCCCGCTGATCGTCGACGATCCGCAGGAACCCGGTGACTACGACGTCGAGTTCATCGTCGTGCTCGACGATTGGATCGACGGTGTCACCGCGACTCCCGACGACGTACTCAGGGCCTTGCGCGCTGGTGGCATGCAGGCGCGATACCGAACGCCGGTACGGGTAGGGCGGATCGCGGACGCGTCTGCTTCGTGGCAGTACCACGTGCCCGCGGCACTGGCCGACCCGCCACCCGGAATCGCCCCCGTGTCGGCGGCGTCGCGGCTGGCGAGCCACGTCGAGTTCCCGTTCTATGTACTCAACGGGCGGCTGCCGACGGCGCCCCACGTGTTCCGGGCCAAGCCGGGCCAGCGTGCTCGCATCAGGCTGATCAACGCCGCCGGGGCGACGGTGTTCCGGCTCGCGCTCGGGGACCACCGGCTGGTCGTCACGCACACCGACGGATTCCCAGTCGAACCGGTCGAAGTCGATACCCTCCAGATTGCCTCCGGCGAACGCTACGACGTGGTCGTCACCCTCGGCGAGGGAGTCTTCCCGCTCGTGGCCGTCGCCGAAGGCAAGGGCGCGCAGGCACTCGGAGTGATCCGCACCGCGGCCGGGCCGATCCCGCCGCCCACTGCGGCGCCCGCCGGGTTGTCCGGCCGACTGCTTGCCCTCACGGACCTGCGAGCGACGCCCGCGGCGCGTATCGGCGACCAGCCCCCCGACGTCAGCCACACCGTGTACCTCACCGGTGACATGACGACGTTCGAATGGCGCATCAACGCCGAGACCTTCAACCATCGGCGCCCCTTCGACGGGATCACACCGATGCCCCTCCACGACGGCGAACGGGTCCGGCTCGTGCTGGTCAACCAGACACCCATGTATCACCCGATGCACCTGCACGGGCACACGTTCACGGTACGTGCCCCTGCCGACAACCCCGGCCGGGGCGGCCCCCGCAAGGACACCGTTCTGGTCGGGCCTGGCGAGCGGTTCAGCGTCGACTTCACTGCGGACAACCCCGGCCAGTGGCTCATCCACTGCCACAACGCCTACCACATGGCGACCGGCATGGCCGGCATGCTGTCCTACCTGCGACGAGACCGATGAGCGACGCTCGCGGCCGCCGGCGCGGTAGGTGTGTCCGCTTCGCCTTTTCCCTGATGATCGCGCTGGCAGTCGTCCTGGGCGGGACGGCTCCTGCCAGTGCCCACCCGACACTGTTGTTCTCCGACCCGCCTGCGGGGACCGCGGTACCCGACTCGCCGCCGGTCATCAACCTGGTGTTCAACGAGTCGGTCACCGTCGGCGGTGGTGCCATCAGCGTGACCGGCGACGGCGGCGACGTCGCGCTGTCGGCGGCGAGCACCGCGCAGGACGGGCGGATGGTCACGGCTCGCACCGAGGAAGAGCTTGGCCGCGGCACTTACGTGGTGCGATGGCGGGTGACCGGGGCCGACGGTGACCTGATGGAGGACGAGTTCCGGTTCGCGGTCGGCGCGGCGCTGTCCGGGGCGAGCGTGGTCGGCGACGGCGGGTCCGGGATCGCCTGGATCGATGCGCTGCTGCGGTGGCTGATGTTCGCCGGACTCGCCGTGGCGCTTGGCGGGGTTGCCGCTGAGCGGTTCACGGCGTCGGCGCGCGCCGAGAAGCCCGCGCTGTGCCCGTTGACCCCGTGGACTCTGCCTGGGGCGCTCGTCGGTCTGGGTGCCGTGGCGGGGCTTGCTGCCCGGCTGGTCACCGACGCGGGCGCGGCGAGTGCGCTGTGGCAGGGCCGGGTTGGTCAGCTGCTCCTCACGGAGGTCGCCGCGTTCACGCTGGCGCTCGGGCTCGTGGTCATCGGGCGGCGCGGGTGGACGGTGGTGCCGCTGCTCGTGGTGGCGGCCGCGGAGGGGCTGCGATCGCATGTGAACGTTGCCGCACCGGGGTGGGGCGCGCTGCTGACCGGTGTGCACGTGGCGGCCGTGGCGGTGTGGCTTGGAGCCCTGCTGCACATGGCTCGTGCCGCACACGCCTGGCGGCGGGAGCGCCTCGCGGTGCTGTGGGTCTTCCTCGGCTATGTCCGGCTCGCGGCGTGGGTGTTCGTCCTGGTCATCGGCACAGGAGCCGTGTCGGCGCTGCTGCTGGTCCCGCTCTCGGCCGTGTTCAGCACCACCTACGGGCAGGTGCTGCTGGTCAAGCTCGGTCTCGTCGTCCTCGCGGCCGGGGTGGCCTTGACTGCGCGCGTGACCGTATGGCGCCGCGAACGGCTGGCCAGGGCGCACACGCTCGTCCGCCTGGAGAGCGCGGTGCTCGTCGTGGTGCTTGCCGCCAGCGCCGTGCTCGTATCGACCCCACCGGTCGGCAGTCAGGCGGCAGCGCCTCCACCCGCTCGCGGTCTTGAGATCCCGTTGGGCGCTTTGGCCGGTCAGGTCGGCGTGACGGCCGCTGCGAGCGAGGGCCAGCTGGTGGTGCGGCTGTCCACACCCCGCCGCGGCGACTACTACGCGCCCGAGGAGCAGCAGGACTACACCCTGTGGGGTGTGGTCGCGGCCGGTGCCGAAGACTTTCCGCTGGCGTTTCGCGGGTGCGGCGAAAGCTGTTTCGTCGCACCGGCGGACTGGCGTGCCGGCGAGAACGTGGTGACCTTGCGGGCCGGGGCCGAAGGATGGCGCGGCGGCGCGGTGGGTCTGCTGGTGCCCTGGCCCGTCCAGCCCGGCGGCGGGGAACTCGAGCGGGTCGTCACCGCGATGCGTGCCCTCGACAGGCTCACGGTTTACGAGGCGGTCACCAGCGACACCTCGGAGCGCCTGCCGACTCCCCAGCGGCTTGACCTCGCCGGTACGTTTTTCCTAGCTCAGGAGCCATACGCTTCCGGCGTGGCACCGATCGCAGTCCGGATCTCCCGGGATGATGAGCCCATGCAGCTCGCGCTCGGGTTCCCCGCCGCGTCGACCACTGTCCGGCTCACGCTCGATGATCAGGGGCGGATCAGCGAGGAAACCCTGACCGACGGCAGCCACCTCATCCACCGCCGGTTCGTCTATCCGTAGCAGAGCTCGGAGCGCTCACTGGCACATCGCGCCCATCATCTGGCCCATCGCCGTGATGTCGGCCGCTGTGAGTAACGCCGCGCCCAGTAGCGCAGCCAAGAAGATCCAGATCAGCATGGGCATCCGCCGAAGCGGCATGCTCCTCGGCGCCGGTGGATCCAGCGGCGGTAGGTCACGCATCAGCTCGTTGAGCTCGTCGCGGGTGCGTGCGCGGTAGGCGGACGCTGCCCGCTCGGAGAACTCGTCCAAGCTCAGGCGTCCGTCCCCGACGTGCCGCCGCAGCGTTGCCACGACGCGGTCGCGGTCCGCGTCGGACGCCCGGATCCACGGTTGGTCCATGAGAGCTCGCGGGATCAGCCGTCGACCGGTGGTGTCGTGGGCTTGTGGCCAGCCACCCGGCCGCTGGCGAGGGCGTCCTGTGCGCGCAGCACGCGAACCTCTTCCCGGAGCTCAGCGATCTGCCGGTCGAGCTCGGGGTCTTTGTGGGACACGCGGCAATGGCCCTGACCTCGTAACGTCGGCCGGATGCAGAAGAAGTACGCGAAAGCCATTGCGGCGACAACAACGAATGCGGTCAACCAGAGAGGCATCAGGACTCACTCCGGGTGCGGTCGGCGGCACGCTCGGCCTTGAGCTGATCGATCTCGGCCCGCAACAGGGCGATCTGCTGCTCCTTCTCCGAGCCCTGGCCGCCGCCCTGACGATGACCACGTCCCATCATCCACATCATGATGCCCATCCCGGCCGGGCAGGCCAACACAGCGAGACCCAGCAACAGCGACTCCATGCTTCCTCCAACGCCGACGCACAGTCGTCTACTATCTTTATTCGTAGATAGTAGCACTGCTGGACCACGGGGAGCCTTCAGCGGATGCTGGCGATACGAACCACGGTTGGAGGCTTGCCATGTCGAGGAAGCGTGTTTTCCGGCGTGATGCAGTAGGAGCTGCGCTCGGGATCGCCGGCCTGGTCCTGGCTGGCTGTGGAGGGCCCGATGGTGCGGACGATGCGGCGTCACAGCCCGCCGGGGACCAGCCGGCAGGGAAACGGGCGACGGTCACGCTGACGGACTTCCGGATCGAACTGTCCCAGAAAACCTTCACGCCCGGGACGTACACGTTCGTCGTGACCAACGACGGGAAGGCACCGCATGCGCTGGACATCGAAGGCCCAGGCTTCGATGAGAACAGCACCGAGACGCTCGACGCGGGCGAGTCAGCGAACCTCACCGCCACGCTGGGCGCCGAAACCTACGACTTCTACTGTCCCGTCAGCAACCACAGGGAAATCGGCATGGAGACCAAAGTCGCTGTTGGCGGCAAGGAAGCCCCGACGACCGACGGCGGAACCAACGGCTACTAGCAGCGAGGGCGCTGAGCAGGCGCGGCGCGGCCCCGCGAAGCCTCATGCCTGCACCCCCGCCATGCGTCGGCAGGCCTGCGCGCAGCGTCGACACACTTCGGCGCACTGCGGCATGAAATTGTCGTCGCTGAGCTGATCGCACGATGTCGCGCAGTGCTCACACGCCGCCGCGCACGCGTCACACACCGTCGTATGAAGGTCGGAGGCGCGCAATATGAATCCGGCCGCCGCCTTGCAGATCTCCGCGCAGTCCAGCAGCGCCTTCAGATGTGCCGGCTCGATGTGCTGCCCACCTCGGTCGGCGCAGTACGCGACGCCCTCGGTGCAGATGTCATAGCACTCGAGCGTCGTCTGGATTCCGTCGCGCATGTCCTCACTCATCGGTCGATGTGTCACCAAATCCTCCTATTGGTCGTAGTTGATACGGGGCGAATGTCGTGTACCCGCGGACGGTCACGGCTGATCGTCGCTAAGGCAACACCTACTATGTGTCATAGTTGGATTGCTCGTACTCGACTGACGGGAAGGACCGCGACGGTGGGGAAGAAGCCACGCAAGAAGGCGGCTGGCAATCGGTCGGCGCGCAAGACGGGGGCCAAAACCTCGGCTTCCCACGCTGGCCGGCAGCAGAACAGCCCTGATGTGCCGCCGGCGCTCGCGCGCCGTGCAGCTCCCGCTATGTCCGCCAGTGCGGCTCCGGCTGTTGCCACCGTTCCCAAGAGCGCACCCGCCGCTCGGGCGACGGTCAAGCCGGCGGGAAACGGTGGCGCGGTCCTGCGGGTGGACGAGGAGCAGCGGGCGGCCAAGGGCTGCCTGCCTGCCGCGCTCGCCGACGTCGAACCGCAGGGACTCGCGGCGACGTACTCGTTCGACGTGCCCGAATCCGGAGAGCCGTACTCGGTGGCGATCCGGTTCGTCGGAACGCGCGTCGGCGTGCGGGGAAAGGCCGAGGCTCGTGACCGGTTCGAGCGCGTCGAGAGGGTTGACCGGCTCGAACCAGGCAGTGGCCGGGTCGCGATCACCACCCGTGCGCAGGGCATCAACGCGGGCGAGTGGCGGGTGACCGCGGAGCCCGTCGAGGAAACGGGCGTGCCGGCGAGGAAGCGTTTGCCTCGACGGGTGATCGCCACGACGACGACTTTCGGCCAGCTGACGCACGGACCCGCGGTGCGGCTCGTGGCATGGCCCGTGCTGGTCGGGTTGGGGGCGCTCGTCGCCATTGTGCTCCAAGCGCTGCTGGCCGGCCGCGCGGGTATCAATGCGGGGGCCGTGCTCGCGGTGTCGCTCATCGGCTGTCTGCTGGGATTCGTGGGCGGGAAGGTCTACTACCTCGTCTTGCATCGCAAGCATCCCCGGCAGTTCCTCACCGCCGGCGCCTGCATTCAAGGCTTCCTCCTGGTCGCCCTCGGCGTCGTCGCGGCCGGCGCGGCGGTGCTGCGGATACCGATCGGAGTGCTGCTGGACGCCACCGCGCCGGGGGTGTTCCTCGGCATGGCGGTCGGCCGCCCCGGATGCTGGCTGACTGGCTGCTGCGCGGGCCGCCCGACCAGTTCACGGTGGGGCCTGTGGTCCTCGGACCGTCGACTGGCCACCCGTCGGTTCCCGGTGCAACTGGTCGAAGCCGCAGTGGCGTTGATGATCGGCATAGTCTCACTGATCGTCGTGCTCACCGTCCGGCCGCCGATCCCGGGGGCGATCTTCGTCGGCGCGACCGCAGCCTACACCTTCGGCAGGCAACTGCTGTTCCCGCTGCGAACGGAGTCACGCACGCGGATCGGACGGTTGGTCACCATGGCGATCTGCGGACTCGTGCTCATTGCCGCAGTGGGCGCGCCGATCTTCGCGTGACGGCCGAGCGCCTCACTGCCCGCGCGCGTCTTGCTGTGCCTTCGCGAGGCCGAGCAGTCGTACGACCGGCAAGAGCTCTCGGATCTCACGCCGGCAGCGGGCACATCTACGTGAGTGCTTGGCGAACTCCGCATGCTCCCGCTCGTCGAGTGTGCCAAGCACATAGCTGGCGGCGGTGATCGTGTAGGGACACTCGGTGGTTGTACGCCCGCGCATGGCCCGCTCCCTTACGACCATGACAGCATAACCTACTATGCTTCTACGTAGACAGTATCGATGTTGGGCACTCAGATCGCGACGCCGTTGGTGCGCAGCCAGACCAGCGGATCGATCTTGTAACCATTCTTGTGCACCTCGAAATGGAGATGCGGGCCCGTGGACTGGCCGCGGTTGCCGATCGTGGCGATCTGCTCACCGGCGGCAACGCGCTGGCCGACATAGACCAGGGTTTCGTTGATGTGACCGTACACCGTGATGATCCCGTTGTCGTGGCGCACGCGAACCCACAATCCGAACCCGCTCGCGGGACCGGACGAGATGACCACTCCGTCCATCACGGACACGATCGGCGTACCGATGCTATTGGCGATGTCGAGTCCGTAGTGGATGCTTCCCCAGCGTGGCCCGTAGGTGGAGGTGATCACTCCCGTCGTCGGGGCCACCACTCCGCTGGAGCCGGGGCGTACCGGGTGATCGTGGGAAGCTGGGCGCGGAGCCGGTGGGCTGGCTGTCGGCGGACGGCTTCGCGCCGCCGCGGCCTCCTCGGCCGCCCGCCGATTCGCCTGCCAATTAGCGTACTCCTGCCGTTGGCCCTGGAGCTCGGCGAAGGTGCGCTGCGCTCGCGCGAGCCGCGTCTCGAGGGATTCCTTACGGTTCAGAAGCTCGGCGGTGCGCCGCTGGGCGGCCGTCTCGCTGGCCGCCGCGGCCTCGTACGCTTGCGTCGCCGCAGTCTTGGCCTGTTCGGCCGCCTCGGCCCTCGCCGTAGCTTCCTGTGTTGCTGCCCGGGCGGCGGCATCGGCGTTGGCCTTGGTGGACATGGCTTGCCGCACGGAGTCGAGCGCGTCCAGCCGTGAGCTGCCAACCGCGTTGAGCATTGACGCGCGGGTCAGCAGGTCTCGCGGACTGTCAGAGCCCAGATAGGCGCCGAGTGAGCCGATGGTGCTGCCCTGCCGAAAGCTGGCCGCGGCGAACTGGTCGAGTTGCCGCCGCGCCTGCTGGAGCTGGGTGATGGCCGCGTCGACCTCCGCGCGAGCGTTGTCGGCGGCCGCCTGGGCGGCTTGAGCCACGGCGCGGGTGGAGTGCACTCGCTGTTGGGCGGCGGTGACCTCGTCATAGCTGGTCGCCAGTTCGAGCTGGGCGGCGGTCAGTGCCGCGCTCGCTTCGGCGACCTGGTTGGCCAGGCTGCTGACTCGCTCAGCGATACCGCGTGCTTCGTCACCGCTCGCCTGAAGCTCCTTATCGCTGGGATTCGGCGGGGGAGGCGGCACGGCCACGGCGTCGGGGACCGTCGCCAGGGTGAATGCGGCGACGAAGGCCACGACGGCGCCGCGAGCCGTGAGGCCGCGCCCGAGCATGTCGTCTCCCATCGACAGAACTATGCAACATAGTACTCACATGGATACTGCGGCAACATCGCTCTCTTTCGCAACACGAATCACTCGAATCGCATCCAGGGACCGCCGACCGCGAGGGCGAGCGGCTATGCTCGGAGGCGTGCGATTCGGCGGGATTCGACTGTCCACCGTGGCCGCTGCGGTGCTGCTCGGAGTTGCCGGGTGCGGCTCGCCAGGAGTGGATACCGAACCTCCGCCGACGTCAGCACCTGCATCGAGCAGGTTGCTGGCGCCCGGCGAGTTCGCCGAGGCGATCGCCGACCCCGCACGGACCACCATCAACGTCCACGTCCCCTTCGAAGGGGCACTGCCCGGCACTGACCTGATGATTCCGTTCGACCAAATCGAACGGCAGGTTTCCGAGTTGCCGCCAGATCGGGCGACACCCATCGCGGTCTACTGCCTGAGCGGCCGGATGAGCGCCGAGGCAGCGCAGACTCTGGAGAACCTCGGCTACACCGACATCGCCGATCTGAAGGGCGGCATGCGGGCATGGCAGGCCAGCGGTCGCACGCTCGCGCACTCCCAGTCTGACGGTTGACGATCCCCGTGATCTCAGGCTGGCGTCGCACGAGCTGGTCAGCTACGATCCGCGCTAGTAGCGGTTGGTCTCGCTCCCCCTCACGCCACCGCTGCTCGCGCGAGGCCCTCCGCCGGAGGTCCCCTTTCCGTGCGCTGGCCCGCGCCTTGCCGCCGGGCGGAGCCTGACCCCCAGGAGCTCCGCCCGGCGGCGATGCCCGCCGTGGCACATCATCCGTAACCCCGGTCACCCATAAGCGTTAACGACTTGTCGGAGCCGGAGAACGCCGGCGGACGGGACCAGGGAGGTTGTCGTGGGCAGGATGATGTCGCCGCACCGAGTCGCCATCGCATCCCGTGAATCCGGCCGATGGCGCCGGCGCGTCACTCCGCTGGCGGTGGGTGTGCTGCTGGTGGGGTTGCTGGGGTCGCCACCGGCGAGCGTCGCGGCGACGCCCTCCGAAGGCACCGTATCCCTCGCGCAGCGCGCCGTGGCGTGGGACGGCCAGCACTATGCGGCGGGTTCCGCGGTGTTTCCCGGTGCGACCTGCGCGGTCCCCACGGGGAGCGCGGTGTGCGACCGCTTCGAGTTGACCGTCGATGTGGACTCCGCGCATTGGGACGCCAACCGGGGCGGCGTAGAGATCAGCATCTCCTGGCCGGACCCGGCAGATGACTTCGACCTGCACGTCTTCAAACAGGACAGTGGCGAGCAGGTCGGACAGTCGATCGGCGACAATCCTTCCTCGGGAGTAGCTGAGGAGCGGGTCTTCATCAGCGCGGCCAGCGGCGTGTACGACGTGCTCGTCAACCCCTACAGCGTGACCGACTCCGCCTACGACGGCCGAGCGGCCCTGCACAGCTTCAAGAAGACCGGCAAGCCGGGTGGACCCGGCGGCGAGGTGCCGGACGACCCGCTGTTCGATGTCGGCTGCGAGCGGGGACTAGCCGGGCCGTTCCCATGCCGGAACGTGGACCTGGCCGCGTACCTGCCGCTCTCGGCGATCGGCGACGCAGGCGCGGGTAACGACATCTGGGGCTGGACCGATCCACAAACCGGCCGGGAGTACGCGCTGATGGGCACCACCAGCGGCACCGCCTTCGTCGACGTCACCGAGCCGACAAAGCCTGCCTATCTCGGGATGCTGCCCTCGCACCAACCGGTGGAAACCCTGTTCGCCTCCTGGCGCGACGTCAAGGTCTATCGCGACCATGCCTACGTAGTCAGTGAGGAACCGTTGCACGGTATGCAGGTGTTCGACCTCACGCGGTTGCGCGGTGTCACCGAGCCGCGTAGCTGGACGGAGGACGCCCACTATCCGCTGTTTGGGGGCGCGCACAACGTCGCCGTCAACGAAGCCACCGGGTTCGCCTACGCGGTGGGCACGGCCACCTGCGATGGCGGGCCGCACATGGTTGACATCCGAGACCCGCGCAACCCGGCCTTTGCCGGGTGCGTGGGCGAGGACGGCTACACCCACGACACCCAGGCCGTGGTGTACGACGGCCCGGACACCCGCTTCACCGGCCGGGAGATCCTGTTCAACTCCAATGAGGACACGCTGACCATCGTCGATGTCACCGACAAGGCCAATCCGGTGCAGCTGTCCCGCGCCACCTACGGGGCGGCTTCCTACACCCACCACGGCTCGCTGACCGAAGACGGCCGGTACTTCCTGTTGAACGATGAGCTCGACGAGCAGACGTTCGGCTTCAACACCTCCACCTACATTCTCGACGTTTCGAGCCTGACGGACCCGGAACTGCGCGGCACCCACGTGGCGGATACCCCGGCGATCGACCACAACCTCTACGTCAAGGGCTCGAGAGTCTACGAAGCCAACTACCGGGCCGGCCTGCGGATCCTGGACACCGCACCCATCAAGTCCGGCAAGCTACACGAGGTCGGCTTCTTCGACGTCTACCCGGCCGATGACGCCGCCGAGTTCAACGGTGCCTGGAGCAACTACCCGTTCTTTGCCTCCGGCACGGTGGTCGTGTCCGGCATCGAACAGGGCTTGTTCGTGCTGCGACCCAGCGGCGCGGCCGTCGGCTGACCCTTATCGAGGTCAGCCGACGATGCGCCGGGCGCCGATCAGGTGCCCGTCGCCCTCCATCGACCGCACGTCGACGAGCTGTCCCTCGGTCGGCGCGTCCACCATCTTGCCCTCGCCGACGTACATGCCGACGTGGTGGATGTTGCTGGGGTTACCGGTGCCGTCGTCGTAGAACAGCAGGTCGCCGGGGAGCAGCGCGTCGAGGGAGACCGGCTTGCCCGCGCCCCATTGCTGGCGGCTGGTGCGGGGGATGGTGACGCCCGCCTGCGCGTAGGACCACGAGGTGAGCCCCGAGCAGTCGAACTCGGTCGGCCCGGTGGCGCCCCACTCGTACTCGGAACCCCGCCGGGACAGCGCGGCCTGGAGCGCGTCGTTGGCCGCGCCAGGAGGGCCGAGGTAGCTGCCGGTGTCCTGAACCGTCTGGAGTTCGGCCTGCTCGGCAGAGCTGAGGTTGTCGAGCGCTGCCCGGACCTGCGCGATCTGCTCGTCGAGCTTGGCCTTGCGGTCCTCGAGGTTGCTCACCGCGCGTTCGGCTTCGGCTTCGGCCTTCCCTGCTCGTTGCTGCGCTTGCGCGGTGCTGGCACGGGCGGCGTTCGCTCGGTCCCTGATGCCGCTGAGTCGGTTCAGGGTCTCGGCGTTGTTGCTCGCGAGCACGCCCAGCGCCGACATCTGGTCCAGGAACTCCTGGCCGGAGTCGCTGGTGAGTATGGCGGACCATCGGGCGATGCGGCCGTTGCGGAAGCTCACGGAGGCGAGGGTGTCGACTTCGTCCCGGAACGCCGCTTCCGCGCGCTGCGCCTGCTGCAGTGCCTGGTTCGCCCTGGCGAGCGCGGTGTCGGCCTTGTCCAGCTCCTGCTGTCGGCGTGCGAGCTCGTCCTCGGCCTGGGACAGGTCTTCCTCGGCATCCGCCGCTTGTGCACCGAGTTCTTGATAGCGCTCCATGGCATCCGACGTATCGTCTTGCGGCTGAGCACTGGCAGGAACCGGGGTCAGCGCGATCGTCAGTGCCACTGCGGCGGCGGCGGTCTTGCTGGTGGCGAAACGACGTGGGTGCGCGGTCACGAGTGCTGCATCTCCTGGTGGTGTCGGCATTTCCTCGCAGGACCGCCCCGCCGGTCCGCGGTCACCGTAGAGTAACGCCGCCGATCTTGTCCACTAGGGGCCCTAGTACTAAACGGGATCAGAGAGTCAGCTCACGGTTACTGGGCGAGGTTCCAGCCGGTCGGAGCGGTTGAGCACATGCACGCCGACCGCGCACATCCCCCCGATCCCGACAAGCACGGCCCAGGGCACCCACGGCACGCCGTTACCTCGCGCGAGATCCAGCGCCGCACCGGTGGCGAGGTTACCCACTGCGATGCCAACACCACAGATCGTGTTGTAAAGGCCGTAGTGGGTCGCGACAAACCGATCGCCGGCCAGGGTGACGATGGTGTCCATCTCGAACGGGAACACCACCACCGTGCCCAGCGTGAGCAGTGCGACGGACACGGCCAGCGGCAGGAACGTCCAGGCCTGCCCCGGCGGGCTGGCAGCCGTCACCAGTGGCGTCGTGAAGGCCAGGCCCATCAGCGCGAGCCCGGCGGTGAGGCAGCGGCCGTGGTCCCACCGGCGCCGACACCAGGCGGTGACCCGTAGCTGCCCCACGATGGCAAGTATCCCGGAGATTCCAAACAGGACGGCCACCTCAATGGTGCCCACGGTCTCCGAAGCGGCGAGCCTCCGCGTCTCCAGCGGCAGTGCCAAGTACACCTGAAACGTCAGCACGTAGGAGCCGATCATGACGGCCGAGAACGCCAGGAACCGGCGGTTGGCCAGCGCGACGCGCCACCCATTGACCAGCGAATCGCGCGCCTCGCTCGAGCGGCGTTCTGGTAGCGACCGGATCTGCAAGATGGTCAGAACCAGGAACACGGCCGCGGCTACCAGGCAGGTGAGCTGGAACGCGATGCCGGTCAACGCCAGTCCGATCAGGGGACCCAGCAGAATACCGGACTGGTAGAACACGTTGAACAGGGCGAAGGCCTCGACGCGGCGAGGGCCGGCGTCCGCGGCGACGTAGGCCCGTACCGCGGGATTGAACAGCGCCCCCGCGAACCCGGTGGCCACCGATCCCACGAGCAGGCCGGGGACGGAGTCGACGAGACCGAGCATCGCGAATCCCGCGGTGCGCAGAGCGCAGCCGGCGACGATGAGGGGCTTGTAGCCGAAGCGGTCGGCCAGGCTGCCACCGAGCAGGAACATGCCCTGCTGGGAGAAGTTGCGGGCGCCGAGGATCAGGCCCACGAGCCAGCCGGCGAGCCCGAGCCCGAGTGACAGGTGCGCCGCCAGGTAGGGCATCAGCATGTAGAAGCCGATGTTGATGGTGAACTGGTTGAGGGCCAGCAGCTGCACCGGGCGGTCGAAGGAGCGGAACTGGCGGACGATGTCGGTCATCGGTCGGCTCCGGCGTGAGCGGCAAGCGGGTTGACGACGGTCGTGCACCGGGTCCAACGCTGGACCTCGCGTTCGCTGGGGTGCGCGATCGTGTCCGGTTCGTCCGGTGGCGGTGTGTCCAGCAATCCGTGTTCGGTGCAGAAGACGTCGTTGTAGACGGTGTCGAAATAGCGCTGCGGGCCGTCGGGGAAGATCGCCGCGATCCGGACGTCCGGGGATTGGGTTCGCGCGAGCCAGCCCGCCACGAGGGCGACGGCGCCGACGCTCCAGCCGCCGGTCGCGTACTGGGCGGCAGCCAAGCGGCGACAGGTTATGACGGACTCGACGGGGCTGACCCAGTGCACCTCGTCGAACGCGGGGTAGTCGACGTTGGCGGGGTAGATGCTCGATCCGAGGCCGCGCATCAGCCGGGTGCGTGCGGGCTGGCCGAAGATGGTCGAACCGACCGTGTCGACGCCGACGAGCCGCATGTTCGGATTGACCCTGCGCAGCTCTCGCGCCACCCCGGCCGAGTGCCCGCCCGTTCCCACCGAGCAGACCAGCGTGTCTATCCGGTCGAGCTGGGTGTTGAGCTCGGTCGCCAGGGACGCGTAGGCGGCGACGTTGTCCGGGTTGTGGTACTGGTCCGGGCAGAACGAGCCCGGGTTCTCGGCGAGCAGTTGCGCAACCCGGTCGCGGCGTGCTTGTTGCCACCCACCGGTCGGGTGCGGTCGGTCCACGATGTCGACTCGGGTGCCGTAGGCGAGCAGGAGCCGGTGCACGATGGGCTCCATGCCGGGGTCGCCGACGAGCGCGACGGGATGTCCGTACACGATGCCGGCAAGGGCCAATCCGAGGCCGAGCGTGCCGCTGGTCGATTCGACGATCAGCCCGCCGGGGCGTAGCTCGCCGCGCTCGCGTGCGCGAGCGACCATGTGCAGGGCGGGGCGGTCTTTCATGCCGCCGGGGTTCTGGCCTTCGAGCTTGGCCCAGAAGCCCCTGCCGTCCTGGGTGAACGGCTGATCGATCCACACCACCGGCGTATTGCCGACGGTTTCCGCGCGACGGGCGCGCGCCTGGACAGGACGAAGTAGGACGGGCGAACGCATGAGGTTCCATTTCTGTGTAGTGCTGAGTTGAGCTGGAGAGAGGCAGGGCGGGACCCTGCGATCAGCTCCTCAACACGCACAGAGCGTGCAGCACATCGCGCCCCGAACAGTGCCCGGGAGCGCGCGATCGGATTCCGCGGCGCGGCGTTCGCCAGATTCCGCCGCCCGCGCCGAGCCCGCCGAGCAGCACCAGCGGCATCGCGGCGGGCGCAAGGTAGGTACCGTCGTGTGCGCGCGATGGGGCGAGATATTGAGGATGTGCCGATGGCTGCGGCTCTGTCTCGTGGCTGCAGTCGTCCGTCTGCTGCTCGTGGTGGTCGTGCGTAGCGACAACAGCATGCGCTGGAACGACATGCTCGTGATCACCGATGCACGGCAACGCATGGAGCGCCAGGAACGCGATGAGCATACCGAGCGCCAACCCTAGATGGGCACACACGCGTGCACGCTTCGCGTTTTGCTGACATCTCACAGTTACTACAACGTACCGGCGACCGCGTCGGTTCAAGGGAGCCAGGCACGCTGTTCACCCGGTCGTGGGTTAGGCTCACCCTGTGTGGTGATGTAGCCGTTTTTCGTTGGAGGTAACGGTTTTTCCAGTTGACTATTCTACTAACCTAGATCGTAAGATCATCCAGAAGGAGT
The DNA here is from genome assembly GCF_042685745.1 of Prauserella oleivorans. Classification (NCBI taxonomy): domain Bacteria; kingdom Bacillati; phylum Actinomycetota; class Actinomycetes; order Pseudonocardiales; family Pseudonocardiaceae; genus Prauserella; species Prauserella oleivorans. The sequence continues at coordinate 3,224,611 of NZ_JBHUNT010000001.1, forward strand.
GTGCGCTGAGCATTGCTGCGGAGATGATCCGGGCAGCGGCGTCGGGAGCGCCGTTCATGAGCTGGTGCCCACTGCCGGGCACGAGCAGGTGTATGGAATCGGGGAGTAGGCGCATGGCTATGTCGATGTCGCGGCTCAGGTCCTTCGCGGGCCTGACGGAGACGGATCCGCAGGAACGCTGATTGCTTGCGCTCGAAAACCCGCCGAAGAGTCCCATGCCGTCTCGTCTACTGCCGTCCGACACGATGAGTGTTCTCGCGGGGGCCGCGGAGGGGTGCACGGTCGCCGTTTCGGCAGCGCGCCGGCTGGGGCCGGGGCGAGTGGTGGGCTACTCGATTCGGGTCAATCGTTGCTCGGTAGCACGGCCCGTTTTACTGCGGCCGGTGACGCCGAACTTGTTCTCGACGCGGTAGAGGTGACCTGTACCGGACCACTCGAAACCGGGTGGGAGATTACTCGGCATCCGCGGCTTGATCGAGACGGAGATTGCACTCCGGTCAGAGGGGTAGTCGCCACTGGTAGGGACTTCGTGGGTCGTCGCGCCAGATGATGTGTTCCTCTGGCGTTACCGTGAGTCCGAATCGCTTGAGGTTTCCTGGCGTGGTTTCGCACTGCGGTAGCTGCGGAATGAGGAACCATGGTGGCGGATGCTTCGACTCAATCACCGGTGTTGCCCCGGACAGTCTCGATCGGTCGGCTTGGTGGAAAGGCTGAGTGGCGGGGGTGAGGGCGGGTGCGAAGTGGCCTTGTGCGGTGTCGCCCTTACAGTGGAGCACCACGAGATGGCCGGGGCTGCCCAGCGGGGCGAACTCGGTGATGACTATGCCTTCGAGCGGCAGGATCCAATTGCGGGGGATGGCTGGCACGGCGAAGTGGGAGAGGAGTCGGTCGGCGCCACCATGGATGGTGTCGAGGGAGTCGACGAGTTCAACCAGGATAGGGGCGTAGCCTGCCAGGTCGAGGCGTTGCCGTGCGGCCTCGACGCGACGTGCGTCGATGTCGACGGTGTGGACGTGGGTGCAGCCGACCCGTTCGTGGAGCAGCGCGGTGCCGTAGCCGGTACCGGCGCCCACTTCGATGACGGTGTGATCGTCCTGGATATGCAGGTGTTCCAGCATGCCGAGCATGCGGTGGGGGTGTTCGTCGCCGATGATCGGGACCTGTTGGCCGTCGCTTTCGGTGAGGTCGGTGACGTGGTCGGTGTCGGAGTAGACCAACGCGAGCCACTGGTCCATGTCGTGGCCGGGCCTGGTGGGCTCGGTCCAGGTTCCGTCGGGGCGTGGGGCGAGTATGCGGGGAATGAAGTGGTGGCGTGGGGTGTATTCCACGACCTCCCACCAGGCGGTTGTGTGTAGGGCGCCGGATCGGCGGAGCCGGCGGGCGAGCCTGCGCGCGGCGGGTCTGCCACCGTGGCCGGCGGTATCTCGGCCTGTCGCGGTCGTGCGGGGGCGGGTGGTGAGCCACGTTGACAGCAGGGCGTTGAGTTCTTCGGCGCTCTGCTCGTCGAGGGTGAGGTTCAGGGAGGTGGCGGGGGTGGCGCCGAGGGAGATGCGTACGCCGTGCTGGACGCTGGCGATGTCGATCTGGCAGTAGCGGTGGTCGACGTGGACATCAACGTCGACTGTCATGCCGTCCGGGAACGCGTCCACCATGGGACCTCCTGAGTGACGCTGGGTCCAGTTGATGCCTGGGCACGCAGCAGGTGCGGGTCGGTGGCCTGCCTTGTCTGTGCCAGCCACGCTGCACTCGGCATCGACGCGATGAGCACACGAGCCCGTTCAGCCGTTGGTTTGACCGGTTCTCCCCATCGTGATGAGGCGAGTCAGTGTTGTCGCGACTTGTTCTGCCTCGTTCAAGGTCAAGGCGAACTCCCCGTTGCGGCAGAGATGTTCTTCCAGGTGCAGGCGCGGGGAATTCTCCCGGTATCCCTGGTCCATGCGCAGCTCGAGGCAGTGCGGTATGTGGTCGAACGTGTTATCGCCGTTGATGACTTTATCCGCGGGCATGGTGGATAATTCCACGTGCCCGACGAGATCGCTTTGGTGTCGACGGTCTTCTATGGGCTCCCAGTCGTGGTGGAGCCGGTCGCACCATGCCGGGCATGGCTCGGTCAACCAAAAAGGACGTTCGTCCTCATGCTGTTCGTCGTCGGCTGGTCCCGTCGTGGTCATCCGTGCTCCTCAGATGTCTAAGTCTGGTTGCGTTTCCTATTCGTTCGGTGTCCGTCAGGCGGGCGTCCGTTATCGGCCGGCGTGGGGTCGGCCTGTTTGCTCCGGGGTCATTGCCGCCCGCCATTGTGTTCGGATGCGCAACATTGCTTGGTCTTGTTCTCGACCGGCGCTCTTGTTCGGCACGCTGCCTGACTCTGGACTTTGAGTTGTGACGTGCACGTCCTCGTCGCCGGTGGCGACTGGCGAAGTCGTGACACGTTCGGGAGATCTGCGGTTGGCGCGAACAGGCCGAAGGTGGCGGAGGAGGTGTGGCGGCCGCAGAGATGGGCGACGTGCCAGGCCACGTGACTGACGCTGTCAGGCTTGGTGGGACGTCGTTCCCGGCCCACGAGGATGTAGCCGTCGGCGCTGTCGGCCACGACCTCAGGTATGCCTGCGAGAACAGCGAAGCCGAACACGATGACGTCCGCGCGCAAATCCTCGTCGAGGTTGTCGGCGAGCATGATTATTTGGCCGCTTTCGAGGTCTTTCTCGATGGTCAACACGGCCGCGCAGCCGCTCTCCTTCACCGACGGATGCTCGACGATGGCGATGCCGATTTCGGCGGCCACCCTGTGGAGACGGCCCGTGACTATCGCTGCGGGGGCGGGCGCGTCGGGGTCGCTGCTGGGGGACCAACGTGACGATGGCGGCTGGCAACGTCCGCAGATCGGGCAGGTACTTGACTGAGGGTCGTAGGTTAGTCGTTGCGCCATATGCGGTAGCTCGCTATTTCTTGTGATCGTAGCGGGTTGAACTTGGGAGCCGGGGGAGGCGTTGATCCTCGTTGAACCCTCACGATGGCCTCGCATCGAGGTGCTTGAGCGCTTCGGTGCGGGATAGCGGTGAGAGGGCGGGATTGCTCTTGACGAACGACCTCACCCAGCCCGGCTCGATCGTTGCGTGTTGCTGGAGTGCCCAGCCGATTGCCTTGCGCAGGAACGAGTCGGAGTCGTCGATGTTGGCCTCGATGCAGTAAGCCAGCAGGTTGCGGTTGGTGTCCGTTTTGGAGCTGTTCTGGCAGATGACCGCCGTTCGCCGCTTCCACCGGTCGGCGTCATACGCCCACGCGCGGATGACTGGTTCGACGGTGACGGGGTCGTGTCGGAGGATCGGGCCGACGCGGCGGATGGCGATCTCGTCGACGAAGTCCCACCAGGCTCCGGTGACGATCAGTTCCTCGCATAGCGGCAGCAGCTCCGCCGACTGCCAGTGGGCGTAGGGACCGTGGCCGGTGAGGTCGATGGCCAGGTACCGTTCCTCGCGGTAGGTGGCGTCGCGCCACAGCTCACGCACCGCAGCCAGCCACTCGTCCCTGTCGGCGAATGGGTGCTCGGCGAACACTTGGCGTGCGAGTCGTACTCTCGCGGGTTTCTGCACGCCGCGGAACGGCATGTCGGATTCCATGTACCGCTGCATGTCCAGCGCTTTGGCCGGATCAGCCAGGTCCGCGAGTCCGGCATGTACCGCTCGCGCCAATGGAGATGGCATGGCACAGCTCCTCTGTCTTGGTCTGGGTCGCATGTCGCATTGGCGGGACCTGCTCCGCCGTGCCCCTCGAACGGCGGAGCCGACTCACGATCGCCCCTGGTTTTCGGGGCGCAGTGTCTCGGTTACGCCGTGATCGGTCCCGTCGCCGTGTGTGCGATAGTCGTGTTCACCGTTGCTCCTCTTTTCCTCGCTGGTTCACGGTGTCGGTTTCGCGCTGATCGCTGAGGCGGAAGAGGTCAGTGATGACGAGCAGCAGCACCCGTGCAGCGAAGTCGAGTCGCGCGTGGTGGTAGGGGCGTTCGGCGTTCCGAAGCCGTTGCAAGGTGCCGATGCCCAGGTCACATCGTTGTGCGATCCAGGAGTCCTGGCAGGCTTCGCGGGCCGCTTTGATCGCGGCTGCTCGGTTCGACCAATCTCCGCTGGTGTCGCACGCCATCGCGGCATCGTGCATCCACTCGGGGCTCACCAGGGAGCCCAGCACGTCCCGCGCGGCCTGCCGATCGGCCTCGGGGTTGTCTAGTGCCTGCCACAGGAGCCACCAGTCCGCCATGCTCAGGGGCGAGTCGTCGCTGTCGCGGCTGAACGGACTGGTCACCGTGCTGCCCCCGACAGAGTTGCCGCACGGCGCAGCGTGGGCCGAGCAGTGGCGACCGTGTCTCCCGTGGCCGCGAGCCGATGGATGCTGCTCGTGTCGGCGCCGTGGCGATACCAGCCTGCCGGGGCCGCTCCGACCGGGCGCGGGGAGTCGATCGTGTCGCCGCGCCCGCGCCCTGGGCAGTGGTCGAGCGCTCGTGCTCGATGCGTGCGATGAGGTCCGCAACACCGACCCGGTCGGGGTTCCGTGGTTGTCATCGGCGGCCAGCCCAGGCCAGTAGAATCCCATAGAACGTCGGCGGACTCAGTACCAGCGCGCCGTACCAGACGAGTGCTGTCATGGTGTCTCGGCTCAGCGCAGCGGCGCGTGGTTCGCTTGTTGCTCACAGGGCCACCAGTGCGCGGGCGTGAATTTGGAGTGCTGCGGCGAGCATCTCGGCGTCGGCGGGTCGCCAGCGGCTCTCCTCGGGGGTGACCCACCACGTCGTCCGCAGGCTGTGCTCGAGTTGCGACGGTGGAGCCACGATCACCTCACCGTCGGGCACAAACCTCGCCGTGCGCGAGTCGCACCGGGTCACGACCAACCGGGCATCGTGCGGCTGCATCAGGAAGTAGGCGCGCCGTTCGTCTGGCCGATAGAGCACGGGCCCTGGGTGTTCCCGAAAGAGCAATGTCTGTAGCACGTCGACCGCGATCGTGCGCGGAAGGGACAGCGCGGAGAACGCGGTTCCCGCGCGCAGTAACGCCGACGGTCGGAGCGCGTAGTCGGCGTGCCACCAACGCAGGACCTGTGTGACATTCGTGGTCGCCGCGCCCAGCCCCAGATACGGTTCGATAGTGCTGGTTTTCCGGCGCGTGCCTGGGACAACCCATTTGCGGCCGTCCCACACCGAGCCCGGCAACACGGGCCAGCCATGTCGAGCGTAGGACACCACCTCGCGTTCCTCCACCGAGCACCCGTCATCGTCTTCATATGCGTCATCCACGACGGTCATTACGACTCCTTTGTGCGTACGGGAGAGATCGATGGTTGATCGAATGGGTGGTTGACGACCCTGTCCAGCTCGCCTTCGCTTGCCGGTGGAAGTCCGGTAGCCGCGGGGAGAGCGCGGTAACAGACGGGCGGCCTCAGGAGGAAGCGCCTGGCGCCGGAGCCCAACGTCGAACGCCCCAGTCTTGGGGCGTGGAAGCGAGCGACTCGTACCGTGCGGCGAAGCCTGATCGGAGTACTGGCCGCGCACGCAGCTTTGAAAGGTGGACCGTTCATGCCAGGCACAGTAAGCAGCCCACGCCAGGGCCTCCAGAAATATTCGCGAATCTTCTTAAAGAGGGATTAGGGTCTCGCGTGTGGGGAAACTACGAGCCAGTCTCTGGCTCGTGTGGAGCCAGATTGTCGATCACGCGGGTGATGATCGAGCGGGTCCGCCTGCCGTAGGTGGCCACCGTCGCGAGCGCTTCGAACACCTTGCCATACAGCTCGATCTCCTGGGATTGCGCCAGATTGAGTTCGGCTGAGTACGTTTCGATCGTTATGCACTCGCGATCCCGGATCCAGAAGGCGTGCCAAGGGCCGATGATGTACTCCGTGTCATCGCTGATGATGCCGAACTTGACGTTCGGTAGGGCGGAGAGCGACATCAGGCGGTCGAGCTGCGCCACCAGCACGTCGCGGGAGCACCGACGGCAGGGCAACGCCGCCTCGGTCAACACGAAATGGAAGCGCTTCTCGCGGTGGTAGAGGAGCTCCTGTCGCTGCATCCGGGCGTGTACTGCTTGGTCACGGTCATTGAGTGCCCCGAAGAGCGCAACCCCTTCTGCAACGTGTGCCCGGGCGTAGTTCGCCGTTTGTGACAGCCCGGGGATGGTGCTGGGCTCGAACACTTGAAACAAGCGGGTCTTGGCGTCCAACTCGCCGAGCTTGATCTGGTGCGGGCCGCAGGCCAGGTTTCAGCTGCGTTTGCCACTCGGCGTGCCGCTCTTCGAGGTTGTGGAGTGCGGTCAGGAACGCTTCCGCTTCCTGTTCCGCGCCGCACGCACGCGCCCAACCACGGACATCGTGCTCGGTCGGGATCTGGCGGCCAGTTTCGAGCTTGGAAACCTTGGACGGCGGCCATCCCAGTGCGTCCGCCAGCTGCACGCCGGTAAGGCCCGCTTGCTTGCACAGTCCACGAAGGCGCTCCCTGAGCGCAGCCTTCGTGTCCTGTTTGGCTGCTGCACCCGATGTCTTACCCGGCCGCAAATTGGTTCCGTCGCGTTGCGTAGTGCCACGCAGCGTCGCGCCAGTAGTTGGGCCGCACGACCTGGCTTGGGTCGTCGAGGATCTCCGCTCCAAGGAACCGGTCGTCGTTGGTGAAGCGCATCAGCACCAGCAACCGCGAGTCGAACAGCCAGCAGTCGTGATTTGGGAGCCCTGCCGTGTCTGCCTGCTCGCGCCTGAGGTAGCGGATGTCTTCCGATCGGTGCGGCCAGTAGCAAACAGCGTGGGTGAATCACCAACGTTGGACTGTGGAACTCGCGGCCGGTGTGATGTGGGGTTGTTGCGGCGACTACTGAAACGATCCAGTACCTGGATGCCACGACGTTCGGCCTGCTTGTGCTGTCCCGCCATCGTGGTGGCCGAGCTCGCGTGGCAGATCGAGCGTCGTCGTCGGCGGTTCTCCACACGCCGTGAACTTCAGTTCGGTGTGGACTGCATTGGCAAATACCAGCTTGGGGTCAGCTGAACTCCGTCTTGTGGGTTCGCCGGTTAGTCTTGGCTTTTTCGATCAGGTCGTGATGGTCGGCGACCCATTCGACGGCGGGACGCAGCGCGTTCAGCAGTTGCCGGGCGGTGGCGGTGAGTGCGTAGGTTGCGGCTGGCGGAATGGTGGAAGTGTCGCGTTGGTGGAGCACGAGCCCGTCGTCTTGCATGGCGCTGAGGGTTTCACCCAGCACCTTGTCGGTGAGCTTGCTGCCGGGCCTGCGGTACCACTCATCGCCGACGTTCATCTTCTGGATGGTGTCGCGCAGCTCCGTGTAACGCATGGGTTTCCGGGCCAGCACGGTGAGGATGACCGGCTCCCATTTTCGGTTGAGCCAGCGGTAGAGGTCCCGCATGTGCTGCAGGTACTCGTCACTTCCTGGTTTCACGCCACCTCCCCGTACCGTTTTGCAGGCGCGCACCGGTGTGACGTGCTTCCCTCGGCTTCGTGACTCATCGGTAGGGGATCTGTGCCCTTGTGGGTGACAACCGCTGGGCGGTGTCCGTCGAGTGGCTACAGACTGAGGCGGACCGGGGCCACGGAGAGCGGTGGGATCGATGCACGTCGGTGTCGTGACGGTAGCCGCGGCGGTCGGGTTGCTACTGGGGCCGCTGTTGTCGGCGTGGGTTGATCGTGCGGCGCCGCCGCACGGCGGTTCGCCAGTGCGGCGGAGTGTCGTCATCGGACTGCTGACGAGTGCGCTCTTCGCGCTGTGTGCCTACCGGTATGGGGGCAGCGCGACGTTGCCGGCGTGGTGTTGGCTGTCGGCGACGGGCATCGTGCTCGCCCTGGTGGATGTGCGGCAGCGGAGGCTGCCGTTTCGCATGACCGCAGCGATGACTGCAGGTGGCGTGGTCGCGCTCGCGGTGGCGGCTGCCGTGGAGGACCGATGGACGGACTTTGCCGCCGCGCTGATTGCCGGACTGGCCGGCTTGGTGATCGCGGGGGCCGTCCAGTTGGCTGTTCCCGCGCACACCGGCGGGGGTGATACGGCCCTGGCCGGAGCTTTGGTCTTCTACCTTGGTTGGCTCGGCTGGGCGGGTCTGGTTCAGGGCCTTTTACTCGCCACCGGGCTGACGGCCGTGGTTGGGGCCGCCGTGTTCGTGGCTCGGCGTTGCTGGACGGCCAGCTTTCCGGCAGGTCCGTCCCTGATCGCGGGCACGATCGCAGGCGTACTGCTCGCCTGATTTCACGCTTAGTGTCCGGCTACTTACTTTGCAGTAAGACAACCCCCTGGTGCTACAGTCAGATCACTTTCGGTCACGGTGTTGTCACTGTGGCGGTATACGCATTGCGCCGGACGTGTAGGAGGCGCCATGGGGGCTGGTGGCAGGCGCGCAACACACTTGCGAATAGGTGCGGTTGTGACGACGGCGGTCGTCGCAGTCTTTGTGGCTGGTTGCGAGACCGCGTCCACGGTCGACGAGGCCAACGACAGCGCCACTGTCACCGCTCCCACGACGTCTGCGCTGGCGGCACCATCGGGCGAGGATGAGCACGAGGCGGTGGTCGTCGCGTATGACGCGTTCTGGGCGCGGCATACGCAGATCCGCGACTGGCCAGAGTCCACGTGGGACAAGGAGCTGGGCGAGGTCGCGGTCGATCCCCAGTTGACTCGGACCTTGCAGGCGATGCGCTTCAACCGCAACAGCGGAATCACCACATACGGATCGGTGAGTTCGCGGATCACGGAAGTGGAAGTCGATGGTGATCGGGCCACGGTGACCGATTGCCAGGACGCGTCGAGGTCTGGGCAAGCCGACATGAAAACGGGGGAGAGGAAGACGGTTGGTGTCCCACGAAACCCTGTCACGGCGCGCATGGTTCGCGATGCGGCCGACGGTCGCTGGAAGGTGGCCGAGATCCGCTACCCAGGAGGCGAGTGCTGATGCGGCCGCGGCATGGTCTGCTGCTAGCGGCAACTGGAACGGCGGCTGGGCTCGCTACATTGTTGGCGTCGCCGGTCGCTGCGGACCCTGGTGATCAGGATGAGTCCGGCCAGGTGACCGTGGTGCCCGGGGACCAACTCGGCGAGATCGCGCAGCCCCGCGTGCGGATGGACGCGGCCTACTCGCAGAGAAGTTCGTCCGCGAGTAACTCAGACACCTCGCGCACGATCGGTGGTTCGGCGAACCGGCCGCGTTCGGGTCCTGTCTGCGTGTATGAGCCGTTGACCTGGGATGCGGCGGAAACCGAGGGGCCGGGAGCCGTCGAGGCGCTGCACGCGCTGTTCGGGTCGCAGTATGCCGGGTCGCGAGGCGGCGACGAGAGCCGGGCTTTCCGGCGGATCTGCGATGGCGTGGCCCAGGGATGGGTGACGGGCACGGGGATTCCCGGCGCGCCGGGCGGTACTGCGGTGGTCCTGCCCACGCCAGCCGAATTGGCCGCACGGGCACGCGAGGAGCTGGCGTTGCCGTTGCCCGTCCCGGGGAGGTCGCCGAACGTGCGGCTGGCTGATGGCCGGTCGGCGACGTTGGTCAACGAGCACACCTGGGTGTGGACCGATCCCGCGGCGTGGAGGCCGCAGCGGGAGCGGGTGCAGGTCGGCCCGGTGTGGGCCGAGGTGACGGCCACCCCGACACGGTTGACGGTCGATCCGGGGATGGGTTTGGCGGCAACGACCTGCGCTGGGCCGGGGACGCCGTATGACCGCGCGTACGGGATGCATGCGGCGAGCCCGGATTGTGGGGTGGTCTACGCGCGCTCGTCGTATGGCATGCCTGGCGGGGTGACGACGGCGGAATACGCGATCACCTGGTCGGTGAGCTGGGTGGGCTCGACCGGCGCGTCCGACGAGGGAGGTGAGCTGCCGGACATGATTTCGCGTGCCACGGAGCGGTTCGCGGTAGCCGAGGCCCAGTCGCTGCGTTCACGCTGAGGTTGGCCTGTCTCGGCTCGTAACTGAATCTGGACAACGATTTCTGAGGGAAAGGAATACCTCAGTGGGTACTCCTGTGTCATTTTCGGCTCCGCCCGGGGAAACGGAGCCTGAGCCCGGGCGCGGACCATTGTCAGCAAAGGCGGTTCCGCGGGTGCCGCTGCGGCGCCGGTGGTGGCTGCTGGCGCTGTCGGTGGCGCTGGCCGCGGCCGGGGCGTTGAGTGGGTATCTCGTGATCGCTGCCGCGGACGAGCGGGCCGAGGTGCTGGTCGCTGCGCGCGATGTGGCGTGGGGAGCGCGGCTGACCGATGCGGATCTCACCACGGCGATGCTCACCCCGGATGCCGCGGTGCCGATGATTCCTGCGGCGGAGCGCAGCCGGGTGGTGGGGCAGACGGTGATGGCTGCGCTCCCGGCGGGCAGCGTGTTGGCACCCGGGTACCTCGCCGAGCAGCCCGTTCCGGGGCCGGGGGAGCTGGTGGTTGGGCTGCGCGGTGAGCCGGGCGCGTTGCCCGCGCGCGGGCTGCGTGCCGGGGACTTGGTGGAGGTGGTCCCGGTGGCCGAGACATCGCCGGGCGCCTCCAGCGCCGAGGTGTCCACGTCGGAAGCGGGTTTCCAGGCTCGTGTGACCGGGGTGGGCGCTCCCGACGCGCAGGGCGCAGTGACCGTGGACGTCGTGGTGGCGGCGGCGATGGAGGAGCGCGCGGCGATCGCCGCGGCGGGGCGCGTCGTGTTCGTCCTGGTGGGTCCCGAGGGTTGAGGTGAGGAGCGTGTCATGGCAGTCATCGCGCTGATGTCGGCGAAGGCCGCGCCGGGCGTGACCACCGCGGTAGCCGCGCTGGCGTGGGTGTGGCCGACCGAGGTGCTGCTCGCCGACTGTGATCCGGCCGGTGGTGACCTCGCGGCCGGCTGGCTCGGGCGCTGGCTGCTCGCGGGCCAGCTGCGCGCGGATCGGGGAGTGCTGAGTTTCGCCACGGAGACCCGGCATGAGCGCGGCGGCAGCTGCGGCAGTCTCGATGGGCATGCGCAGCCGGTAGCGGTGGCACCGCATATTCGGCTGCTCGCCGGACTGGCGAGCCCCGCCCAGAACGCCTCGGTGGGCGCGGCGGGCTGGCACCGGCTCGCGCAGGCACTCACCACGACCGGGCCGGCCCGGGATGTGCTGGTCGATCTTGGCCGCTACAGCCCGGCCACACCGCACGCCTTGCTCCAGGCCGCTGACCTGGTGCTGCTGGCGGTGCGACCGCACGCTCGGCATGTGCTCGCCGCACGGCCAGCACTGGCTGAGCTGGCCCGGCAGCTCGAGCCGGATCGGCTGGGATTGGCCGTGTGCGCCACCACCGCGGCGGGCAGTCGTGACGTGAGGAACGCCTTGGGGTTTGCGGTGGGGCTGGAGCTGCCGCATGATCCGCGCGCCGCCGCCGTCCTCTCCGACGGCGAGTACGGCGGGCTACCGGCGGCACGCGCGCTGCTGCTGCGTGCCGCGCGACGCACGGCGCTGCGTCTGCATCGGACGCTGAACCTGCGGCCATCTCCGCCCTCCGCACCTGTCCCGCGAGTGCCGATCGTGACGGGAGGTCGGCCATGAGCTCGCCACTCGGGGCGCAGCGTTTCGAGGCGTCCACACCCCTATCGGGCAATGGGGCCAGCGGGGCACTGGATCCGCAGGTGGTGCGCGAGATCCGGGAGGCCGTGGCCGCCCGGCTCGAACACCCTGACGGCCCGCGGGCCTCGCAGCAAGACGAGCAGGCACGAACCCAACGAGTGGTGCTGGAGGAGGTCGCCGGCTGGATACGGCGCCGCGCCGAAGCGGGGTTCGCTCCACCGCCGGTGAGCGCGGAGCGCGCGCTGGCGCGCGCGGTGAGCGCCGCCCTGTCCGGGCTCGGCGTCATCGCCGACCTGCTGGATCGCACGGACGTGGAGAACATCCACATCCACGGACACGACGTGGTGTGGCTGGAGCGCCACGACGGGACCTTGGAGCGCTGGCCGTATCCGGTGGCCGACTCCGACGCCGCGCTCATCGACATGCTGGCCGAGATGTTCGCCCGGCTGGGCCAGACCTCGCGGAAATTCTCCCCCGCGCACCCCATCGCAAATCTGCGCCTGCCCGGCGGAGGGCCACTGGGCGCACGGCTGGACGCAGTCATCGAGGTCACCGACCGGCCCCGGGTCGCGATCCGCCGGCACCGGCTCGTCGGGACCCGCCTGACCGATCTCGTCGGCAACGGCACCCTGACGCAGATCCTGGCCGATTTCCTCGCCGCGGCAGTGCGCGCCGGCTGCAACATTCTCGTCACCGGTGGCCCCGCCGCGGGCAAGACCACGCTGCTGCGCGCCCTGTGCGCGGCGATCCCGACCCCGGAGCATGTGATCACCGTCGAAGAAGACTACGAGCTCGGCCTGCACATCGACGGCAATCGTCCGCTGGTCACCCCGCTGGAGGCGCGGCAGCCCAACGCCGAGGGCGTCGGCGAGATCACCCTGGACGACCTGCTGAAGCAGGCACTGCGCCATTCACCCCGCCGGGTCATCGTCGGCGAGGTGCGCGCCGGCGAGGTCGCGGCCATGCTGCGGGCGCTGGGCAACGGCGCCGCCGGAGGCATGTGCACGCTGCACGCCGGCAGCGCCGAGGCGGTCTTCGACCGCATCGCGTCGCTGGGCATGCTGGCCCACCCGCCTCTGAGCTCGGAGGCGGCGTTCGCGTGGACGGCCTCGGCGATCGACCTCATCGTGCACTTGACCAAAGTGGACGACCTTGACGCGTCCGGGCGAGAGCGCAGGCGGCGGTATGTCACCGAGGTCCTCGAAGTCGGTCCGGTGGGGGAATCCGGTCGTCCCGATGCGACCCGGCTCTTCTCGCGGGCGGGTTCCGGCGCGGCGCTGCCGGTGTTCGCGCCCACGCTGGCGCTCGCCGGTCGGCTCGCGCACCAGGGGTTCGCTCCCGCGCGGCTGCAGGATCCACCCGACTACCCGACGGAGGCGCCACGATGAGCACCCTTGCGATCCTGCTCCCGGGGCTGCTGATCGGCCTGGCGGTGGCGTGCGCGGTCGCCAGCGTGACAGCGCCCACTCGCGGGCCGCGCATCCGGCGCGCGAGGCGAGCGCGGGACTCCCGGATGTGGCGCCGTGCGGCCGGGGCGGTGGTGGCGGGCGTGGCTGCGGGCTTGCTGACCGGCTGGCCGGTCGCCGTCGTCGCGGCGGCGGCCGGGGCCGTGGCGCTGCCGCCGCTGTTGGCCCGCGACGATGCCCGCGCGGTCATCGACAAGTTGGACGCTCTCGCGGCCTGGGTCCGGCGGGTGGCGGACCGGCTGAACTCCGGCGCGGGCGGCCTGGAACAGGCCATCGCGGCGGCGGCACGCACCGCACCCAGCCCGCTGGCCGACGAGGTCCGCGCGCTCGCCGTGCGGGTCCGCACCCGGGGGCTGGAGCCCGCGCTGCGGTCGTTCGCCGACGACGTCGGCGACCCGGCCGCCGATGAGGTCGTGGGTGCGTTGATCGTGCGCGCTCGCGCCGGTGGACGTGGCCTGGTCGGTGTGCTGGAAGGCAAGGCCGACGCCCTGGCCGCCGCGGTGGGCGACCGGCGGGAGGTGGAGGCCGACCGAGCGAAGCCCCGGACCGACACGCGCATCATCATCACGATCACCGCCACTGTGCTGGCCGGGCTCGTCGTGCTGGCGGGCGAGTTCCTCGCCCCGTTCTCCGGCCTGCTGGGACAGCTGGTGATGGCCGCCAGCGTTGGGATCATGGCACTGGCCTGCTGGTGGATGCACCTGCTGTCCCGGGTCCAGCGGCGAGCCCGGCTATTCGCCAGCCACAGCGGTGCCAGCGGGGTGAGGAATCCATGACCGCGGTGTGGGTGGCGATCGTGCCGGGCGCTGCCGTCGGCGTGGCGGTCGCCTGCGTTGTCGCGGCACTGGCGCGACCGGCACCGATCCATCTGACTGCCGCCCTGACCAGACTCTCGCAGGACGACACCGCCGCGGGCGCGACCCGTCGGTCGCGGGCCGAGCAGGTCCTGGCCAGGCTGGCGGCACGGTCCGCGCGGTCCTCGAACCGGTGGTGGGGCATACCGGCTGCCGACCTCGCCGTCCTCGACGTGACCGCCGCCCGGTACCTGGCCCGGCGTGCCCGGTGGGCTGTGGGCGGTGCCGCATTCGGCGCCGCGTTGGCGATGCTCGCAACCGCCGCAGGGCTGGGCGTTCCACTCGGCTGGAGCGTCCCCGCGGCGCTCGCCGGGGCGGTCGCCGCGGCGATGGTGCCCCCGCTGGCGGTAGCCGATGATGCGGCGACCCGGCGCGAGGAGTTCCGCTCCGCCGTGATCGCCTACCTGGACCTGGTCGCCCAGGAACGGATGGCCGGGCGCGCAGCCGCGCAAGCCCTGAGCGAGGCCGCGGACGTGTTCGACGGATGGGCCTTCACCCGCATCCGTGGCACCCTCGCGCACGCGCAGCGGGCTGGACACCTCCCGTGGGAGGCCCTCACCCGGCTCGCCGACCGCATGAGCAGCCCCGAACTCGCCGACGTGGCCGACATCGCGTCGACCGCGGCCGACGGCGCCGCCGTCCACGCGACCCTGACGGCCAAGGCCACCGGGCTGCGCCGCGCGGCCCTCGCCACGGAAAAGGCCGCGGCCAACACCCGCAGCCAGCGGCTCACCCTGCCGGTCACGCTGCTGCTGCTCGGCTTCCTGCTGCTCGTGCTCTATCCCGCCGTCATCCGCCTGTTCACGACCTGAAGACACCCAGATAGGAACAAGGAGCACCACGATGAGTTTCCCCAACATCCAGCTCGGCAGCCTCACGCGTCGCGGCGTGGCCGCGCTCATCCTGTGGTCGGTCGCGACCGCCGACGTGCTCGCGGATCGGTGGCGTCGCGCGAGGGCCAGCGGCGACTCTGGGTCGGAGAACGTGGCCAAGGCCGTGCTCGTCGCGATCGTGCTGGCCACAGCGGTCGCGCTCGGGGCCGCGATCAAGGCTGTCGTCGCCCGCTACACCGCGCAGCTCCAGTAACGCGGACACGATCATGGGCGCCGTGCCTCGAGCCCGCGACCGACGTCTCCGGGACACCGGTTCGGAGACCGTGGGATTGGCGATCCTGTTCCCCCTGGCGCTGCTGCTGATCCTGACCATCGTGCAGGCGGGGCTACTGTGGCACGCGCGTAACGTCCTGTCCGGTGCCGCGCAATCCGGTGTGGACACTGGTCGAGTCCTCGGCGCTGGCACCGCCGACGCCCAGGATGCGGCGTCGTCGTTCGCCCGCCGTGCCGGTGCGGGAGTCGTGGACGATCCCGCGGCGGCTGCGGTCGTGAGCGCGGAGACGGTGCAGGTCAGCGTATCCGGCACGGCGCAGAAGGTCCTGCCGATCCCCGGTGTGCAGTTCCGCTTCTCGATGCGCGCCACGGCCGCGAAGGAACGGTTCACCGTCCCCGGAAGCGCACCATGACCTCATCTCGGCGGCGCGGCCACGACACGGGTTCGGTCAGCGTGGAGCTGGCCGTCCTGGCCCCGGCGGTCCTGCTGATAGGGCTGCTCGTGGTGGCCGCCGGGCGGATCAGCTCGGCCCAGCAAGCGGTCGACGACGCGGCTACCGCCGCCGCCCGCACCGCCTCCCTCACCCGGAGCGCCAGCGCGGCGAGCACGGCGGCGACGAACGCGGCCACCACCGTGCTCGGCGAACGACACCTGCGGTGCACCGACACGAGGGTGTCGGTCCATGCCGGAGGCTTCGCACCGCCACCGGGCCAGACCGGCGTCGCCCGTGTCGAGGTGCGCTGCCAGGTCGGGCTAGCCGACCTGGCCGGCGTCCCAGGGCTGCCTGGCAGCACGGTTGTCAGCAGCTCGTTCACCAGTCCCGTCGATCCCTATCGGACAAGCCCATGACACCCGTCACGACGCCGACACCGTCTCACGGTCGCGACGACCGGGGGACGGTCAGTGTGCTGATCGCCGTCCTCGTGCCGGCGTTGCTGTTCATGCTCGCCCTGGTGGTCGACGGGGCTGGGCAACTTCGTGCCACGGCCCGCGCTGACGCGATCGCAGCGGAGGCGGCCCGCGCGGCGCAAACCGCGCTCGACACCAGAGGCGCGACCGTTGTCGTCGACCCGGCCGCGGCGGTCGCGGCGGCACACAGCTATCTGTCCGCGGCGGGGGAGAACGGTGAGGTCAGCGTCATCGGGCCGCGGACCGTCCGCGTGACCGTCACCATCGCCGCCCCGGCCGCGATCGGCCTCATCCAGTCGACCCACCACGCCACCGGCACCGCCACCGCGGAGCTCGGCATCGGCACGGACGAGAGAGCCCAGCCATGACCAGCCGTCGCCTCGCGCGCGGGCTGCGGACCGTCAGCGCCGCCGGGACTCTCGCCGGCCTGACCGTGGGCTATCCAGCGGCGCTACTCGGGCTGGGAGCTGACCCCCGTAGCCTCCTGCCGACGACCTGGCCACCCGCCGAGGAGTTCCTGTCCTGGGCGTGGACGGAACTGCGGTGGGCATGGCGGACGGGCGAGCTCGTGCTCGACCTCCTGCTCGCCGCGGGCTGGCTGGCCTGGCTCGTCCTGGTCTACCTGATCGTCACGGAGCTGGCCGTCCAGCTACGACAGGGAACCATGGCGGTGCACCGTCTCCCGGCGGTGTCGGCGCGGCGCTGGATCGCCGGCCTGGTCGCCTCGGTGATCCTGCTCGGCGCTGCCACCCCGGCCAATGCCGCACCAGGTCCAGCCGCCACGGTCGTGGCCACCGGGCCGCAGCGGCCGGACGCACTACCGCAGGCCGGTTTCCCCACCGCACCCACGGCCACCACCGCGCAGCCGCCACCCGAGCCCACCACCGGGCTCGCGCGCTGCCCCCGGCTCACCGTGGTCCACGGCGACACCCTGTGGGGCCTGGCCGAAACCCACCTCGGCGACGGCCGCCGCTACCCCGAGATCGTGGCACTGAACCGCCCTCGACTCACCGCCGGAGCCGACGTCCTGGAACCGGGCTGGGAACTAGCGATGCCCCCGGATGCCGTCAACCTGCCCGATCGGTCCGCGGCACCGTGCGTGGAGCAGCGCACGGTCGAGGTCCACCCCGGAGACACCTTGTCCTCGATCGCCGCCCGCGAACTCGGCGACCCCGACCACTGGCCCGCGTTGTACGCAGCTAACTACCGCCACCCCCAACCGGACGGCCGCGCCCTGCTCGACCCCAACCTCATCCTGCCCGGCTGGATGCTGATCATCCCCACCACGCCCGACCGCACGACCCCCAATACACCCCAGGACGAGCAGAAACGCGCCGACAACGAACGTGTCGACCCCGGCGCCACGGAGCAGCAGGGCGATCACCACGGTCAACCCGGCGACCCGCACGAACCGTCCCGCGACGCCGCCTCGACATCGCCGGTGCCGGAGAGCGACCCTCGTGCTGCACCCGATCCGCATCCGGGAACGGGCATCAGCGTAGGCACCGGCGCGTTCGTCGGGCTGGGCCTGGCGGCACTGATCACCGCGGCGCTCATGACGGTGCTCCTGTGGCGGCGTCGTACCTACCGACCGGGCAGCGGGCTACGCGACGAGACCCCCGTAGCGCCGGTGGTGCGCGCCCTACGCCTCGCCCACGACCAGGCCACCCTGCCGCGCGATCAGGATGGTGAACTGCTCTCGTCGGCGCCCGCCGGCGCCGTCCCAGCAGAGGCCGCCACTCGTGCCCGCGCGCACGACACGGCCACCGCAGTCCTATCGGCCGGTAACGACACAGTCCTCGGGATCCGGGACGGGCAGGCGATCGCCGTGGATTTGGCCCGCACCCGCGGGCTCGGCCTGGCAGGACCGGGAGCCGCAGCAGCGGCGCGGGCGCTGGTCGTGAACCTGCTCGCAGCCAACGCCAACGCCGACGCCACCGCGGCCCGCGTCGTCATCCCCGCAGACGACATCAGGAGCCTGCTCGGTGAGCACGACACCGTCGAACACTCCCCAAGCCGGCTGCGGATCGTCGCCAGCCTCGACCACGCCCTCAACGAGCTGGAAACCGAGCTGCTGACCCGCACTCGGACCGGCGGCCCGACAGCAGCCGACCGTTCCCCAAGCACGGTAGTGCTGGTAGCGACACCGGAAGCTCACGCCCAGCAACGCCTGCAGGCCGTCCTCGAGCACGGCGCCGAACTCGGCCTCGCCACCGTCCTCATCGGAGAATGGCCTCCCGGCGGGACGGTCTGGCTACGCGCCGACGGCACCGTGGAGACCACCAGCCACAACCTCATCGACATGCTCGCCGGCACCCGGCTGTTCACCCTGCCCAGCGCCGACGCCCGAGACCTCCTCGACCTGCTCGGCACTGCCGACCGAACCCAGGAACCCTCCGGCACCGGCGCGGCTGACCCTGACCAGTTCGAATTCCTTGCCGACCCACCAGACCCGGCCACCGAGCACTCTGCCCGGCCCGATCCCGCCCCGACGGCACCCCTGCCGACGGTCGAGGTCACCGTGCCCGAAAGTCCGGCACACCCACACGCCGAACATGCCCCGCACACCCTCGGCGCACCTGCTAGCAACGCCACCGACCCGGGCTCAGACGAGACGGCCATGCGCGTGTCCCTGTGCGTGCTTGGCAGGCTCCACCTCTACTGGTGTAACGGTCAGGACACCACGGACCTGATCGACGCCATCGCCCCGAAACAGCGCGAAATCCTGACCTACCTTGCCCTGCATTCAGGCGGGGCGCGCTCCGACGCCGTGACCGCGGCGATCTGGCCCGACACCCGCGGGCGACGGCCACGCAACACCTTCCACGTCACCGTCTCGCAACTCCGCAAAGGCGTCCGCGCCGCCACCGACGACCCACCGCACGACCTCATCGTCGTCCACGACGGCTACTACACCCTCAACCCCGACCTCGTCACGGTCGACCTCTGGCACCTCCGTGACGCCCTGCGCAGCTACCGCGACGCCAGCGACGAAGCGCATCGACACCAGGCGCTCGAACGCGTCGTCGACCTCAATCACGGCCCCCTGGGCGCCGACATCACCGCGGAATGGATCGAAGCACCCCGCGAAGCCCTCCGCCGCGAGATCCTCGACGCCATCAGCGCGCTGATCCGCCTCCAGGGCAAGGGCCGCGACGAGCGCAAACTCGCCCTCCTCGAACTGGCCCGCGGACTCGACGAATACAACGAGGCCATCTACCGCGACATCGCTCGCACCCTGGCCCGGCTCGGCCAACCCGACGCGATCCCCCGGACCCAGAAACTCCTCACCGACACTCTCGACGAGATCGACGAACGCCCCACCCGCGACACTATCGCGCTCATGCAATCTCTCCAGCGCGCTGCCGAGCCCCAGCCACCGGCGAAACCGGCCCAAACACAAGCCGCCGCGAAACGCAAAGCGGCACCCACCGCCCGGTCAAGCGAATAGCGGAAGAACTGCGCTATAATAGCGTCGCTATTCCGCGATCAAGTTCTCTATTGAAGCGCAATCACATTGCTGGCGACATTTCTCAACGAATGCCATGGCCGTGCTTCAATGCCCTTTTAGGTCTCATTGCCACCGATATGACTGCGCGCCGATCTCCCTTCCGATCCCATTACCAATCCCCTTACGAATGGCCATACCTCCTAGACAAGTAGAGGCACGCCGACAGCCAGAGTGCAGGCCAGGGGAGCGCTGAACCCTACCAACGACACCCCGAACTTAAGTGCAAACAGGAAGGTGAACAGTACGGGATGGGTGCGGTGATAGAGGCGGGCAGGGGGGACGGTGGAGACGGTCGGAAGGTGTAAAACTGCTGGTAGATGACGTGCGTGCATCTGGAAGGCCGTACCTGAAGCCAGGCTTCAAGCCACCCAACTGACCGGCCAAGGACGTCGTTTCATCGGCCCGCTCTCCAGGCTGCCCTTCTTCCTTGCAAATATCCACAGTGGACATAACATCCGATCGTCCAAATGTCAGGTGCGCGTCCGGTTGTACCCATCGGTCGAACCAGGGCGAAAAAATCACAAACAGATAACGCTCTCTCAATAATAGTTGACGATAAAGCACAAAATGAGGGAGTATATAAGTACAGCGGAACACGGAGACGGGAGAGACCGGGGAGGCCCAGTCACCCGATAAATACACGATCCGCTTCTCGCGATCTTTGATAGCCGAATATGCTGAAACCTCGTGGTGAATATGTGCGAGATATGGCACGTGCCGACCGTCATGGTGCGTGACCGATAGCGTCTCACCGCGTGCCCTAGTGCCGATTGACGTCACGAGCGCGATGGCTGAGAAGCCATGCGCGCGTGGATAGATCGGGCGGATTGACAATCCGGACGACGCGTAGCCCAGCGAAATCGCCGCTACGCTTGCAGCGCTAGGGGGACAACCGGTGATGTAGGTACGGGGTAGAGGCATGGTCGGTAAAGAGTGGCCCAGCGGTAACGCTGGATAGCGGCGGCAGTAGCCGCCGCAAGCGGACGGTCCTAACCCGTCCCGCCCGAATATGAGACTCGCCGGAAGATACCGACACCCGATATACCGGGTAGGCGACTAACCGTCACAAGCGGGGCAGGGAACGGCAGGCGAGCGCGGGTATCTCATCACCCGTAATGAGACCAAACGAGAGCGCGTCACCGGTGCGCGTTGTGCGAGGACGACGTACGGCAGGCGACACATACCAACGTGAGACGGTCGGGCACGGTCGGCAGGTAGAGCATGCGAACACGGTTCGCCACTACCGGCCGACCGTGCCCGTGCCGTGTCCGTTGGGACAAAGACATGTCAACTCTGGTTAAGAAACGGGAGGGATTATGTGCGCCATATTCCGCAACCGTAGCGATGGCTGGTGGAAACTGGGCGCAATCCTTGCGCACGGCGACGAGTTCGCGAACACGTCGGGCACGCTACGCGGCACGCGTCGCCCGACGGGTACCGGCAGGCTCCCAGCGCCGTGGGTCAAGCGCTTTCGCCACGACCGCGACGGTCACGGCGTAGGCCCAGGTATCGACTATGTCGTCTACAGCTACGCAACCCCCATAGCGTGGCATATCCCCGGCCAGGGGTGGACTGTGCCCACCGAAACCTATTCAGTGACGACGACCCGTCATCAGCGCGCCGTGAATCTGGCGATTTATCACCGCGCGGACGCAATGGCGGACGCTGCCTAATCGTCGAGTGAGCGTGAGTAAGGGTGAGCACGCAAATACGTGTGCTCGCCCTTAGTGTCAGCTATACCGCATTTCCACGTGAATTGGAATTCGACCCACGGGTGAAGTCTGCCCAAAATCAGAAAGGAATGGTTCGCCGATATGTGCATCGATCCTTTCCAATATCCCGGTCCCCGCAAAGAATGCGAGGCCATTTCGTTCGCGAACGCCCACGGCTATGAGTGGGCTTACCTAGACACGATGCGCCGCGCTGGTCGCAATCCCCGACACGTGCCCGACGGCTGGCCATTCGCGTGGCTGCAATATTGCCGGTCCCGTCGCCGCAGCATGGCAATACGTGAGGCCTTTGACTATTGGCAGGAAAACGCAACATTACCGGGCTTGTCCTAGGGGTTTCGGTGACGCACGGCTAATCCGTGCGTTGGCCGTGACCACTGGGCCAAAAGAAACCGAAATGAAGTCATCGGAATTCAACGCAGGGGAGAGGTGTGCCCACATGCAGTGCGACGTGTCCATTCGATACAACCAACTTGCGGGCGCATTGAGCGTTCCCGACGGCGGCTTTTCGATCATCCCTTCCACGGGCGCGAACGTCACACGCGGGTACGCGGTGTCCGTACATCCCGAATGTGAGCGCGTACTCCCCGGGATCGTTCAGGCAAGCGATCTCGCACGATACGCCGACGAACACGCGGCGACGCTCGCATTGCCGGGCCGTGTGTTCGGTGGATGGCGAGATCCAGAAAGCGGCGCCGCGTTCCTGGACGTGTCCGTTGTCGTGCCAGAACTAGGCGACGCCCTGACGCTGGCGCATGCACACGGCCAACTCGCGGTTTTCGACTTCTTGGCACTGACGTCGGTCCCGGTGACCTCGGTTCCGGCGGCCGCCTGATGCCGCGATCACAGCCAGAGGGAGGAGACGCCATGGCGAAACACGACATGACGTGCGAGGAACGGCAGGTAGCCGAACGTGCACAACGGACGCTCGCGGAAGCGCAGCTCCGATACGGCGTGCGCCTCCCCCGCGAAGCGCTGGAACACCTACGCGCCATGGCTCACGTGAACGCCGACGGAGGCAACGGCGTGTCTGGAGACGGGAGAACGCAATGAGCAATGATCGTGATGCGGCATACCGTATCGGCTGGGTAGCGGGCTACGGGCTCGGTATGGCCACACAGTCAAGCGACGCCACGCCCTACCACGATATGCATACGCCTTGGTCCAACTATGTGCCCGCGTGGATCGACGAGGCGGATAGCAAGCACACGGGCGAACAGCGCAAGCCCTTCGAGGCCTTGTTCCGCGCCGGATTCAACGACGGACTCACGCGAGCGAAAGACCACGGGGGAGCTGCCTGACGGCGGCGCGGCTGAGTGAGCAGGCAACACGCGAGAGGAGATCAGAGCATGGACTACTACGCCGCGCAGGTCGCCCAGCTCGGCGAGTCGGAGAGCTACCGGCTCAAGATCACGAGCGACAACGGTGAGAGCAAGTGGCTGCGCATCACACCCGGCCAGCTCACGCGCATCGCGCGCATCCTGGCCGAGGGCGACGAGGAGGGCCACGAGACGACGGGTAGCGAGCTGACCGTTTACCTGGTCGGCGAGGACGACACAGCCGCCCGGGAAAGCATGGTGTTCGACGACCACGACACGGCGGAGCGCCACCGTGACGAGAACGAGCCCGGGGCAAAGGTCTACAGCGCAAGCGCAACGGTCGACTTCACCACGCTAGAACCCGCGTGATCGACGGAGCCGCACGTCCCGTACGTGCGGTTGGCGGGCTTACACGAACGAGAGGACAGGGCGATGCACAGTGTGCCCATGATTAACGGACGGTGCTGGGAATGGAAGGCGCCAAACGGCTGGGAATACCAGGCTATCTCCCTTAATGGTGTCGAATCGGTCCGGCTCTATTTCAAGACCCCGGGCACAAAGGATTGGTTGTTTGGGCACGAGCGGCCGACCGAGGGCCGTTCGGCGAAATCTGTCGCTGAGGACATGTTCCGGTCTACAACACGTTCGGGATAGCTGTGGGAGCGAGGAAACAACAATGTCGACGCTAGAAAGCAAACCTGCGATGCCAAGGGTGGACGTTGAAATTCACTACGCGCACGGTGGCTTCATCATGCGGGACGACACGTATGGCGAGCAGGACGCCGACAGTGCGGCCGTCTTTGCCGATGACGGCACCTGCATTGTCGCGGTGAACCGCGCTGCACGTGGCGGATGGGCCATTGACTGTAGCGACTTCGGGCACGTGCTGACGCAATCCGCCTACCGCCGCCGCTTCACCACCGTCACCGACGCCGCCGACTACGTGGCTGCGCGGATGGGTGTGATCTTCTGCCCTGTGGACGCGTACGAAGGATCGGCCACCGCGTAATCGTCAGTTGCGCTTAGCCACTAGCCACTGAGCAGGCGAGCGGTTCCAACGGTGGTGTCCGTTGCGCGTCGAGGAGACGCGCACGGACACCACCGTTGGAACCGGTCCACTCGGGCATACCCCGAGTCCTCTAAACACGAAGGGAAAGGCAGATGACGTCCAGCGACGTAACAACGGAGGACCTGACGCTCCAGGTTGAGGCCGCAGAACGAGAGTTGGCCAAGTACAAGTCTCGGGTTCGCGATCGCGTGATCAAGGCATACCTTGACCGTGACCTCAATTTCGAAGCAGCCAATGAGGAGCTTGAGGAATTAGGGCTGGAGCCGTTCGAGATCGAGGACGAGGCCTACGGGTGGGTCAAGGTTTCCTGGCCGGTGACGGTGCGGGGAGTTGCGGATCCCGACGAGGCGCGGCGCATAGTGTCCTCAGCGATCGGGGCGTGGCATCAGGCGGCGGATGAGGTGGCACGCACCGTTGCCGGAATGTCCTTCTCGGCCGGGGAGTCAGCCATAGAGGTCGAATACTTTTCGATTCGCCAGACGGCTTAGGTTCAGGGAGTCAGTGCAACACCCGTCATGACGAGGGGTTTTGTGTTGGGGCGTCCTGCGATATCAGTCGAGGTTCAGCGCTCGTTCTGGGAGTGGATCCGTAGAGGCGAGATCATCGACATCGCTGCCGCGGCGGTCGGCGTGTCGAAGACGGTGGGCTGGCGGTGGTTCCGTGAGGCTGGCGGGGTGATGCCGCCACCATGGTGTGAACCCTCTGGCCGCCCCGCTCGCCTGTCGTTCGCCGACCGGGAGGAGATCGCCTGTCGCCGAGCGGCCGGCGAGGGCGTTCGAGCTATTGCGAGGGCGATCGGTAGATCGCCCTCGACCGTCAGCCGCGAGCTGACCCGTGGTACTCGTCGGCCGAAGACCGGTTACCGGGCAAGTGTCGCTCAAGCACTGGCTGACAAGCGTGCTCGTCGTCCCAAGATCGCGTTGCTTCGTCGTGATACCCGGTTGCGCGCCTATGTTGAGCGACAGCTGGTGCTCAAGCACAGTCCCGAGCAGATCAGTCAGCGGTTACTGATCGACTTCCCTGACGATCCGGAGATGCGCGTGTCCCACGAAACGATCTACCAGTCGCTCTACATTCAAGGGCGGGGCGCGCTGAAACGTGAACTGGCGCAATGCTTGCGGACCGGTCGCGCACTGCGCAAGCCTCAGCGCAAGCCCGACCAACGCCGCAGCCGACATGCTGGTGCGGTCTCGATCAGCGAACGGCCTGTCGAAGTCGAGGACCGAGCAGTACCGGGGCACTGGGAGGGAGATCTCATCACCGGGGCCGGAAACGGCTCCGCTATCGGCACGCTCGTCGAACGAGCAACCGGGTTCGTCATGTTGTTGCATTTGCCGCACACGCACAAGGCCCTCGACGTCCAAGAAGCGATGACGACGACAATGTCCAGGCTGCCGGGGACGCTGCGCCGGACGTTGACCTGGGACCAGGGGCAGGAGATGGCCAACCACATCCAGATCGCCGCGGCGACCGACCTGGAGATCTATTTCTGCGACCCGCACTCGCCCTGGCAGCGCGGCACCAACGAGAACACGAATGGCCTTCTTCGGCAGTACTTTCCGAAGTTCACCGACCTGTCCGGCTACCACCCGGACTACCTCGAGTTCGTCGCGGCCGAACTCAACAACCGGCCCCGCAAACGCCTTGGCTGGCGCAGCCCAGCCGAGGCGCTCGATCGGCTACTCTCGCAACCAGACAGCAATCTACCCGGTGTTGCGCTGGCCAGTTGAATCCACCCGGTGTCGGAGTGAACCAATGGGCAAAACAGCATCAGAGTTGAGCGCAAAGGCTGATCGCGCGCTCACGCGAGCGCAGCTCGCCGACCGGCATGAAGCTGAACGTCTGCGGGCATATGTGAAGAACCTGCGCCGAGAGGTGCTTCGAATGCGGCTATTCGAACATGGAAAGGCCATAGGGCGGCACAACGTGACTCTAGCGACCTTTCGCCAGTACCTACGGACTGTCAAGGGAGTATCGTCGTGACGACCGTTGAACCCGAACTTTTCTCGCTGACAGAAGACCAGCGCCGGGACCAGCTACTCAAGAAACTGGCGCGTACTCGGCAAGAGTTGGAGGCGTTCCGTGATGACGTGCGCCAGCGGATCATCGATCGACATGAGCGGGGAGGCTGGTGCCGCCAGGGAACCGAAGATGCCTTGGCGGAGCTGGATCTCGCGCCCTACGAACTTGTGTTCAGCGGCAGGTGCCGTGTCGAGGTGACCTTTACGGTTCGCGACGCGCCAAACGAGGACGTCGCGCACGAGTGGGTGCATAGCGCTATCAACGTGAGAAGCGACGACAGCGACGTCGAGATCGACAACTACGACACCTCCGTTGAAGAGATTGAGCGCGATTAGGTACATAAATGTCGACACCTAACCTTCCTGAATTTCCCGACGAGATCGGCGCCGACGAGTCGGTCGTGTCCTTCTCTATTATTGAGTGCCGAAGCTGTGGTGAGCGGTCGCCG
Organism: Prauserella oleivorans; assembly: GCF_042685745.1. Classification (NCBI taxonomy): domain Bacteria; kingdom Bacillati; phylum Actinomycetota; class Actinomycetes; order Pseudonocardiales; family Pseudonocardiaceae; genus Prauserella; species Prauserella oleivorans. Next base: position 3,250,566 of record NZ_JBHUNT010000001.1, read on the forward strand.
ATGGTACGCACGGACCCTTCTGATGGCTCCGACGAACATGCCTGGGACGCCGACCATATACAGCGCACGGGCCACGGCAGGTACTACGTATGGCGATTGTCTCGCCATACATCACGAACCTTTATCTTCTGACGCTTGCGTCAGAGCGTCGCCGGATGGCGACTGCGGCGGGCAACGTTGATTGAGGTGCTGACTTCCCCGAGTGGGGAGGCTGTCCGGAAAGGAGTCGCAAATGAGTTCCGACGACGTGCCGCGTGACGAGCTGGCAAGGGTGACCGCGACGCCGGACGATGTCCCAGCCGAGAAACCGGCTGACCTTATCAAGGTCAAGGACCTCGTAGACGGCGATGAGTTCTCAGTCGACGGCGGTCTGACCTGGTATATCTGTGCGGTCGTCCTTCCCGGGAACGTCGCGGTGTATATCAGTGATCGGCGCGACGACGACGCTCCGACAATTCGCATCGAGGCTGAACCAGAAGCGCTGATCCTCGTGCGACGAGGCTCGACGGCGGCAGGCGCCAAGGGGTAAATCCGCCTACCCCACGGGAGGGCTTCGTTTGTACTTTCAGGGGCGCCGCATTCCGAGGATGCGGCGCCCCTTTCTTGCACGACACATTGACATATTTGTCTCACGGGGCCAAATGCGGCGGCCATCGCATCGCAGGTCGTCGCGCAGGCTGCCCTCTTTTCAACCGACACCGCGCACCGATACCGGTGAGGCGCAGGGGAAGGACAACCAAAAATGACGAAGACAACGGTCCGCACTAACAATGCGGGCGACCTGCTGGCGTCCATCCCGACGCTTGTCGGGTTCGCCCCGGCCAACTCGGTGGTGCTCATCGCGCTCCACGAGAACCGGCTCGGCGTGACCATGCGTGCGGACCTGCCGCCGACCCAGAACAGCGTCTCGTTCGCGCAACAGCTCGCCCATGGCCTGGAAGTTGCCGGAGTCGACGAAGCCATCGACGAGGCTGTCGCGGTGATCGTCGACGACACCCCGCATCGTGACCTCGTCGACCACCTCGTCGAGCAGCTGGCGGTACGAGGGATCATGCTCGAACACGCGTACCACGTCTCAGAGTTCGCTGCAGGTGCCCGCTGGCAGCACATATGCAACGCCGCGTGGCACGGCGTCCTACCCGATCCGAAGGCCACCGTGGCGGCGGCAACGTTGGCCGTCGCTAGCGGCGTGACGAGGGGCAGCCGCGAGCAGATCGAGGAGTCGTTCCGGTCGGACGACGAGGAAGCGATCGGGCGGCGGGCGGCGCTCCTGGACGGACTGGTGGGTCGCCCGCAGCCATCGCTCGAATGGCAGGCCGGCATCGTCCGCGCCGCGCTGCACAGGTCTCTGACCGGGCAGCTCACCCTGTCCGACGAGGACGTTGCCGCGCTGGCGTACGCGTTGACTGACCCCGGGGTGCGGGACGCGTGCCTCGCGACCGCGCTGCCGTCGACATCGCCGCTGGCGCATGCGGCAATGAACTTGTGGCGGGCGTTGACACGGATGACGCCCGCGCCGGAACGGGCCGAGCCTGCCGTCCTGGCCGGGTTCGCCGCGTACATGCAGGGCGACGGGGCGACCGCCACGATCGCACTCGAGGTGGCGCTGGACGCCAACCCGGACCACGTGCTCGCCGGTCTGCTGAGGCACGCCTTGGACACGGGCGTGCCCCCAGATCGCCTCCACCCTCTGGCCAGCGGCCCCTTCTGCGACCCCGGGGCGGTTGCCGCCGACGGTGAGCAGTAGCTCCCGCTCACCAAAATTTGTCCTTCCTTCTCCGAAGGGGGCCAAATTCTCTGGAATTCAGTCCACTTCCCTTTCCCACCAAGGAGATCATCATGCCTTTCTACGCTGTCGGCGCCCGCCGCATGGACGACCGGCCTGACCCCGGCGGCTGGCAGCTCGACGACCCGTCCGGAGGTGAGCGTCGTGTACACCGTTGACACCTGGACGCTCGCCAACGGCATGACCGCCCGCATCGTTCTCGACGAGCACGTCGAGTCGCCCCGCGAGTGGCACACCGTCGCGACTTTGGTCCAGCTCTCCGACGACTACCTCCAGCCGGACGAACCCAACCCACTCGCCGAGGCGCTACCGAGGGCCTGGCGACGCTGCGGCGACCTGGCGCTCGTGGAACGTTGTGCCCGCGCCTACCTCGACGCCGTCGCCATCGATTGCTGGGACGACGCCACGTCGAGCGGCCGCGTCCTCGGCGTGATCACCGCGCCCGACGCGACGCGCGAACAGCTGCCGGACCCGGCGGCCACCCTGCGGGCCGAACTGGACACCTACCGGCAATGGGCCGAAGGTTGCGTCTACGGCGTGATCGGGTCCGCACCCGACGGCCACGACGCAAGCATGTGGGACTGCTACGACAACGACCCACCCGACTTCCCCTACCTGCACCACCTCGCCGACGACCTCGCCGACGACGTTGCCGCGCGGCCTCTCTGCGACACCACGTGCACCGGGGAGGTGACTGCGCCGTGAGCAACGCCGTCTATCAGGTCATCACCGACCGGATCGTCGCCATGCTGGAAGCGGGAACCGCACCGTGGCGCCAACCGTGGCACGCCGCCACCAGCTGGCCGCGCTCGATCCACGGCCACCGCTACCGAGGCATTAACGTGTTCCTCACCCTGGCTGGCGACCACATTTCACCCTACTGGCTCACGCGCAAAGAGATCCGCCGACGAGGCGGCCGCAGACGCGAGGGAGAGCCCGGCACCACTCTGATCTTCTTCAAGAAGATCGAACGGGAAGATCCCGAGACCGGCGAGAAGATCCTCATCCCGATCGCCCGCTACTACCACGTCTGGAATCTCGAACAGGTTGAAGGGATCGACGCACCCGTGTCGGTCGTCGCGCCGCGCGTGCACACCGCCGACGAGCGGCACGCCGCCGCCGAGGCCATCGTCGCGGGCTACAAGGACCGGCCCGAGATCGTCGAGGCTGGCCGCAAAGCCTGCTACCAGCCCGCGCTCGACCGGATCAAGATCCCGCCACGCGCCACCTTCACCTGCCTCGACGGGTACTACGCGACCCTGTTCCACGAATTGGGGCACTCCACGGCACACCCCAGCAGGCTCGACCGACCGATCGGCTACGACTTCGGCTCCCATCCCTATGGGCGCGAGGAACTCATCGCGGAGATGACGGCCGCGTTCCTGGCTGCCGAGTCCGGGATCGAAACCACTGCCGACAACTCCGCCGCCTATTTGTCGTCGTGGATCACCACGATCCGCGAAGACGTGCGCGCCGTCGTGGTCGCCGCCACTGCGGCTCACCGTGCCACTGACCACATCCTCGGCCGCGCTAACGACCACGCCGACCACCAAGCGGCATAACCCGACCCCTCGCGTGCCCGCCGACGACCGCGCCAGGAACCGGTCGTTGGCGGGCACGCGACGTCCGAGTACCGGGCGCACGGGCACCGACGACGAACAGGAACAACATCATGACCGACATCACCGTGCCTCCGATCCCGGCATGGCTGGCCCATCTGCCGACCGTCGGTGGTCTCGTCGTCCCGTGGATCACACCACGTACCGCAGACCGGCGATACCTCTTCGGCTCCGTAGACCGCGATCGTATGGGGCAAGCGCTGCTGCGCCGGTTGTGCGGCGTGTGCGGGCGCCCCCTGGAAGACCGGTTGGTCCTACTCATGCGGCTGTCCGATCTGCCACGGCGATGCACCAACGAACCGGCGCTGCATCCCCAGTGTGCCACCTACACCATCGCGGCTTGCCCGATGGTCGGTGGACGCCGTGACCACTACCGATCCACGCCGCTAATGGTGGACACGACCATAGTGCCGCCGTCGGATTCGGCTGCCCGCCAAGGCGCGCCAGCTGAACCGTGGTTCGCCGTATGGCTGGCCACCTATGCCGTCATCACCGACCACGGCAACCTCGCCGCGTCCTACGCCGCCACCCAGGCACTGCGCATTCGGCCCATCACCTGGCGACTGCCCGGCATCCCGTGACGACCACGGCTAGCCGCACCCACGACACGCAAACCCTGCCGTTCGCGCGCTGTGTGGCGCGCTCGATTCGAGAAAGGTAAACACGCGATGAGTAAAGGCACCCTCGGGCACGAGTGCGGCACTCGCGGCTGTGATCGCATCGGCTGGGGCATCTCGATTATGGTGTCCCGCCCCAGTATCTACCGGTGCGCAGCGTGCCACGAATGCATCGACGCGCTCGCCCCCGAATGGATACCGGGGATGACCGACCGCGACGCCTACGAGGCCCGTAACCGGGCCATCGGGGAAATGGACGCGGCCACCCTGCGCCGGGATGCCGCCCCGATCCTGGCGCGCATCAACGCCGCACGGGAGGCCTATTTCCGGCTGGCCGACCTCATCGGTGCCACGGCCGCCGAGCAGGCTGTCACCGCGATCGTGGAGGCCGGGGACCGGGTGATCGATGTGACGGTGATCAACTGGTGGCGGCCTACCGCTGGCCCGAGTATCACCGCGCGATGGCCCCGGAACCGGCGCGGTACGCGTTCACGCACGCGTGGCCGATCACTGTCAACGGCCTGCGCATCGGCACCGTACGCCGAGTCCTGGTCGGACTAAACGAGCGTTACGTCGCTCACGATCTTGCGGGCGGCTCCATCCGCCCCGACCTTCATGCGGAGGATCAGCCGACCTTCGACTCCCCGCACGAGGCCGCGCAGGCACTCGCCGCCTACACGTCCCGGATGGGCTGGGACGACCAGACCTAAACCACTCACGGGTCCAAATACGGCGGCCCATGCATCGCGGGTCATCGCGCAGGCCTCCCTCATTTCCACCGACTCCGCGCACCGCGCAGGCGTCTTTCGCAGAAAGGCTGACATCCCGATGAGTAGACACACCGACCACGACCCGGTCACGGCCGCGCGTACCCACGCCGACCGCGAACGCGCTCGCGCCGATGCGGCCGGGGGACTCGCCAAGTTGCAAGCCGCCAGCTTAGCGGAAATGGCACGCTATGCGGAGGAGCTGCGCTGCCAGATATCGGACCTCACCACCGACGCGCACACGCTGTGCCGCTGCTCGCCGTATCCCCCAGACGGATTGCGCTACGTCACCGAGCGCATGGCCCGCATGGCTGACACCATGGCGCGCGCGGCGGCCGGCTACGCCCGCGCCCGCGAGAGCGACATGGCCTACCCAACGATCCTGGCTGATCTCGAGGCCCACGGCTGGATCGCACGCCCCGATCACGAGCTCGATGGCATCCTGCCCCCGATCCCTATCACGGAATTGCGCACAGAGAATCGCGGCTACCGGCGCGGCTGGAGCCGGGGAACGCAGACCCTGACGTTGTGGTTCACCGGTCCCTACGCGCTGGCCTATGCGCACGCCAGCGGACGGGGCCGCCTGCACGACACGACCGAGGTTCACGCTGTGATCACCTCGTCACCGGACGGAACGTTGCGCGGTGGTGAGGGCGCGAGGAGTCGCTGCGCGGCCGACCGCGTGCCATTCGACGCCAACTTCACCCAGGTTGCTGAGTACCTGCGCGCCGCTGGTTGGGGCGAGCCACGCAGCGTCGACCGGTGCGACGAACGCGGGATACACCGAGCCAACGGCCGAGGCACAAGCGCGGAATGGCATCGCCCCGGTGACCCCGACTTTCGGCTCAACGTCTGGGGCGTTGATGACGAGCCCGCCCACGTCCGCTACGGGGCGGGGCCGGTCACCGATCTGGGGCATCTCGAACGGATCATTCGCCACCGCTGACCAGGACGCGACGAGCGGAATGGACAACACCGTCCTGCCGCAGCACAGATGACGGAACCAGCAATCAAATCGATCGGATTCGAGGAGACACACTTTGTACACCGGCGACTGCCGAGTACGGCGGATTGACGTCGACTCGGTGCACGAACTCAACCTGGCCATGTTCGACAACATCCGAAAGGCGGGCTCGGCGGGTGCCGCGCTTGTCGAGTACTCCAAGGCGGTGCGCGGCGAGTCAGAAGACTTCCAGACCTTGATCGCCGACCTGATTGGAGATTTGCACCACCTCGCCGACGGTCTCGGCGTCGACATCGATGCCGCGATTGAGTCTGGCCGTGGCTACTACCTCACCGAATCCCAGGGCCAGCGATAGCCCTGTTGCCCATCATCTCAGCGTGGTGCGCGATCCAGCGCCCCCGCCGTTTTCTTTGCTCCAGGAGGACTCGTGTCCGAGGAACGTCTGCGCATCTCGTGGACTTTCATGCAGCAGTTCGAGATGACCACCACGAAGCAAGCACGTCGACTGTTCAGTGTGGAGCCCGCCGCCGAGCAGCGGTTGCCACGTACGGCATGGATCGAAGCGTGCCGACTCCAGGAACTCGTGGAGTCGGCATCTGTAGAGCGCCTCATCGATCTGATCAAGGAACACGCGCACGTGCTTGACGAGGCCATGTGCTTGATCGAGGACGACGAGGCCGAGCACACACGCCGGATCGACAACATCGAGATTGCCTAGCGACGCCGCTGCGAACTTTCACCGGTGCGATTCCCCGGTCCCCCGGAACTGGGGTCTGCGCGACCCGCCACATATTCCTGTCCCTTACCGCGCCCTGACACATGATTGACGCAACTTGAGGAGTCCTCATGAACGACGAGATTCGACGGGCACGGGCGTACCTGCTCCGCGTCGCGGAACCACCGGCTCCGGCCTTGGCGGAGTTCGTCGCCCAACACGGTCCGGCCACGGCCGCCGAGCAGGTCCGGCGGGGCGACGTCCCGGAACCCGTCGCACGCGAGACCGGCGTACGACGCGAACTTACCCTGGCCGACCGGGACCTGGACGAGGCCGAGCGGCTTGGCGCCCGCCTGGTGATCCCCGAAGATGACGAGTGGCCCACCGGACCGCTCGACTCTCTCGACCGGGCCGAACGCTGGGGCGCCGAGGGCATGGCCGCGCCGATCGCCCTGTGGGTGCGCGGGCCCGCGCGGCTGAACGAGGCCGCCGAGCAGGCCGTCGCCATCGTCGGCTCCCGCGCCGCCACCGAGTACGGCGAGCACACCGCCGGTGAGCTGGCCTACGCGCTGGCGGGCCACGGTGTCGCGGTCTTTTCCGGCGCAGCCTACGGAATCGACGGTGCGGCGCACAGAGGGTCCCTCGCCGCGGGCGGGGTCACGGTCGCGGTGCTCGGGTGCGCGCTCGACGCCGGGTATCCGGCGGGTCACGTCGGCCTGCTCAACCGCGCTGCTGAACGCGGGGCGGTTGTGAGTGAGTACCCGCCGGGCACGCCGCCCGCCCGGCACAGGCTGTTGGTTCGCAACCGGTTGCTCGCCGCGTTGACGGCGGGAACCGTTGTGGTTGAGGCGGGTGTGCGCAGCGGAGCCCGCAACACCGCCGCAGCGGCAGCCGCGCTGGACAAGCCGGTGATGGCCGTGCCAGGGCCGATCAGCTCGGCGATGTCGAAGGGCTGCCACGACCTCATCCGTACTGGCACGGCCACCTTGATCACCACTGCCGACCACATCATCGACGCAATCCGCTAACGGCGACCGCGACGACCACGCGGTCTTACCGGGACGGCCCCGGCACGCGCCATGGGAGCGCGTGCCGGGAGCCGTCCTCACATTGGTCGCGTCACTTCATTCATCCGTATGCGAAAAGGAGATTCGTCATGCTCAAATTCGGATACAACCGTGGGCTCCCGGACGGTACCGACACCGCGTGGGGATGCCGTGCCATCGTCGCGCAGGACGGGTTTGTCGATGTGCCCCCGGATCGCACGGACCTCGCCGGTCCGCGCGCCGATGAGTTGCTGTTCCACCTGCAGCACCACGTCGGTCACGCCTGGCGGGAGCGCGCCAGCGAGCTGTTGCGCGCGGGCGACATCGACATCCGCCGTGGGGGCGACGTCACCTTGTACGAAGACCACGCCGTCGTGATCAAAGCCAACACCAACGGCAGCGGCGGCTACCTCTACGTGTGCGCCTACCTACGTTGAGCCGAAGGGAGATCGTCACATGACCACGCGAACCCTGGGCTGCGCCGAGCTATACGGCCGGTTGCGCCACGTCGTCAACCAGACGGGTCCGCAACGGCGAACCCGTCGGTACACCGACGACCTGTTGCCCTCCTACTTCACCGAGGGCGGAGGACCGGCCGACTTGCACGGCCACGTGCTCCACGGCCTCGGCATCACCGCGGACACGGTAGGCCTCAGCACCCTGAACGTCGAGGGAGCCGAGGTCGCCTACCCGGGATTCGGTTTCACACTCACCGAGAAAGCAATCCGCCTCGCCCAGTTCTCCCAGGAATTCGAAGAGACCTGGACCTGGGGTGATGCCGTCGAGACCGCCACACGCCTGGCGCATCAACTCGACGACACCGCGGAGGACTGCAGACTCGGCGACTTTGCACTCCTTGCCGTACTGCGCCACGTCGCCGACCGGCACCCGCCGGAGATGACGCCCCTGCCGGGTTGGCTGCCCTACGACACTCCGCTGTTCATCGACGGGTATCCGACCACGCTTCTGGGGCACGCTGCTGCCGATCTCCACGTGAACGCAGTCGATGCCTCGCGCCTGGGAGAAACCCGAGCCGTCGACCTCTTTCACACCCTCGGGTGGCAGCTCTCGCCCCGCGCCCAAGCGCTGGCCGACACCGTGCAACACCACGAATCCCACGGCGAGAGCTGGCCCAGTGCCGTCACCTCCGCCGAACACACCTTTCTCGACCACCTCGACCGAGGGGAATGGGACCGATGACATCACACAGCTACGACCCCTACCGGCGCGCGATCACGTGCGCCCGCTTCGAACGCGCGGCCGCAGACCGCGACCGCCGAACTCCGCCGCCCACAACCCCGGCGGCGCGCCACCGTGCGGCGCGCGCCCAGCAAGCCCGCCTTGACAATGCCACCGAAATGGCACGCGCACTGCTCGACTTCGACATCGCCATGCGCGCAGGGCAGGCGCTTCCAGCGAACTGGCTCAGGGACACGCACTCGCGGTGAGCCCGCTGCGCTGGCCCTGTTTCTGACGATGCCGTCCCCTTTCCACGATTCGGAGAACGCACCATGACTGACCCTGACAGCGGGCCGCTGAACGGACACAGCCTCATCCGTGATGACGACCTGGCCTTGCTCTGGCTTTCCACCGCCAGCTTCGTGCTCCAGCAGCTCGGAGCCAGCCGCGTGATCATCCCGTCCGACTTCGAGCGCGTGGGGTGCGTGATCGTGCTCGCGCGGCTCTTCACGGAGCACAAGACGGTGCTGCCCGAGTCAGCGGCACCACTGATCGAACTCCTCGCCTCGGCTGCCATCGACCTCATGGAAGTCAGCGGCCACTAAGGGGTCCTAACATAATGACCTTGGGTGTGGTTTGATGCCGTGTCTTGTTGGTCTTCGGTGAGAGGTGGGCTGGGTGGGGCAGCGGCGTCCGTGGGAGGTCGACGACGGTCTGTGGGAACGGATCGAGCCGTTGTTGCCGCAGGTGGAGCGTCGGTTTCGACATCCGGGGCGTAAGCGGTTGGACGACCGCAAGGCGTTGTGCGGGATCATGTTCGTGCTCTATACCGCGATTCCGTGGGAGTTCCTGCCGCAGGAGCTGGGCTATGGGTCGGGCATGACGTGCTGGCGCCGGCTGCGGGACTGGACCGAGGCCGGGGTATGGCAGCGGCTGCACGAGGTACTGCTGGCGGAGTTGCACGCGGCGAACCGGCTGGATTGGTCACGGGCGGCGGTCGATGGATCGCATGTAAGGGCGTTAAAAGGGGGCCGAAAACCGGTCCCAGCCCGGTAGACCGAGCCCGCACTGGGTCCAAGCACCACGTGATCACCGACGGTACCGGCATCCCCTTGGCAGCCACTCTGACCGGTGGGAACCGGCACGACGTCACCCAGCTGATGCCGTTGATCCAGGCGATCCCGCCGGTGCGGGGCCGTCGTGGACGGCCCCGCCGACGACCACGACGGATCTACGCCGACCGCGCCTACGACCACGACAAGTACCGCAAACTCGTCCGTGCCGAGGGAATCACGCCAGTCATCGCCCGCCGCGGCGAGGAACACGGCTCTGGCCTCGGCGTGTACCGGTGGGTCGTCGAGGGCGCGTTCGCCCTGCTGCACTGGTTCCGGCGCCTGCGCATCCGATGGGAGATCCGCGACGACCTCCACGAAGCCTTCCTCACCCTCGGCTGCGCCATCATCTGCTGGCGCCGCCTCAAAGCCCACTCATTGTGTTAGGACCCCTAATTCGTCGCGCATGAGGCTCAAGAAATCTGCAAACCCGCACGCTTCCGCCCGCGCGCAGACGAAGGTCGCCAGTGGCGAGCGCGGAGGTAACGGCTGGTGGACTGATTGGTCGCGCTGGGCGCCCCGCCACCTCGTCCTGATGACGATCCGACGCAATAGCTCGCGACGGCGCTGCGCCCGATCGGAGCTCGCTGCCAGCGACACCCCCGGAAACACCGGTACGCGATCCGCCTCGGCCGCACCCGCTGGCGAACGGACCCGCACGACCATCGACCTCACCATCGGCCCGTACCCCGAGGCGCGCGCCGCCGCTGCCTGACCGAGCTCCGCGCGAGTTCACCCGCCGCGTAACTGCCATCCGGCGCAGGCCCTCGGGACCGAGCCCGCACTCGCTACAGCGCTGAGCAGAGCACGAGAGATACCGCGCTGGCGCTGATGAGCAAACCAATCCACGAAATCTGGAAGAACGAAAGCGGTCTCCTCATGCCCGAAACAACCAACAACGATATGGTGCTGGACCTTTGGCTCGACGTAACCCGCGCTCTGGAAGGCGTCTCGCGGCAAATCGAGTGGGCCGAAGACGAGATACAGCAAGCGATGGAGCGGCACCCCTCAGAGCGTGACATTCTATACCACAGCTTTCCTCTTCTCAATCCGACACACAAGCTCATGGCAACGGAGTTCGTGTACCGATCGCACTGCCAGGAGATCTTGGAACGTCTGGTCACGGGCGCGGACACGCGACCGGGCACGGCCGCCGAGGTGTGCTGCCTCTGCTGCGACATGAGCCTCCGCGCCCCGCTGAGTTCACCAGCCGCCGGTTTGTACCTTCGCATGTGGACCGCGGCATTCCCAGACCACCCAATGTTCGCAGAACCCAGCCAACACCACGAAGCGTTGGAAGGGTCGACGATCGACGACCTGGAGCGGACCGTACGCCGCAAGTTGAGGGTCAAGGACCGGACCCTCACCGATGTCACATGCACCGGTGAACACAACGGCGAGATCGTCCAGTGCAAGTACGCCGGTACATGACGAACCGGATCAGTTCCAGACGGCTCTGGCCGGCCTCCACACAACAAGGAATAGCGATGAACAGTACGACGCTTCCCACACCCCCGCCACGTCCTTACCGCACCATCCGCGGCGAGGCCGCCAAATACCAGGTCACCTACTACGCGTCCAAGAAGGCGCGGGACAAAGGCGCGAAACGTGATGCCGCCAAAGACGGCGACGTCGTCACGTGCGAGTTCTGGAGCGCGGACAATCCCCGCGATGAACTAAACCAGGGCTGGGCATGTGACCGCTCCGAGTACCCCTACTGGCGACGGGAACCGATGAACCCGTCGGACGTGCTGCCGCAGATTCACCAGCAGCTCGACCTCCAGCGAACGGCCTACTACAAGGCAACCCAGGTTGCCGACTACGACCAGCGATGGCGGCTGTGGCGCGTGGCGGACGACGCCAAGCTGCGAATCACGCAGCTGCTCGCGAGGATCTTTCCGCCACATGGCACAGAGCCGTGGTGTAACCACGACCAGCCAACCGCGCACGAACCGCAGAACGCTCAACTGTGCGAGTGCGGGGCGATCCTCGTTGGCGACGAGGTGTACCTGCCGACAGGGCTGCTCGCGCAGGGGGAGCGGAACCCGCAGATAGGTCGGCCATGACTCGTTGACCAGGCAAAACCGCCCGACCGGGCCATCGTAGAGTACGGTGCCCGTTCGCACCTCCAGGGATCTTCTTGGCCCGTTGGCCGGCACTGTACGGTATTGACGCCGGTCACGTGCGCAGCGTCGGAGGGGACGAGGTGGAAGCCCAGGTCAGTCGGCACAAGAAGCGGATGGGTAGTTACCTGACGGTAACTGCGTCTGACGGTACCGAGGTGGCGGGCAACACCCCTGAGAAACTGGCAAAGGCGTGGTCGAGGCACGAGTTCGGAGATCGCTGGGGTGAGCTGTCTGACAAGGAACGGGCCAGCGACATCGCTGAGCGGCTGGACGCGATACAGGCTGCACTCAAGCCTCCCGAGGCGGAGCCGAAAGCCTTCACCGAAGAGCAGAAGGCGATCATCGCCCGACTGAAGAGCTCACGCGCGCAAGTTACGGCGCTGGTTAGCAAGGTCGACAGCCTGAAACAGCGGCTCAGCGAGGAAGAAGCCAAGCTCGACCAGGCACAGAACGAACGGTGGAAAGAGGTCGAATCGGCTCTTCGAGAACAGATTCCACCTGGAGTAATCATAGATTCATCCGGTATCCCGAGCGCAACCTTCTATCGTCGGATCGATAAGCGCCGCGCATGAGCCAAACGCGCCAGCGCAGCGCGGTGACCTCCATCTGGCGGGTATCGGTAGCGGGTGGGGCACATTTGCCATCCGGATCATGCCTCACCGCCGCCGAGCTGGTGGTACTCCTCGGCCGATGGTGGACCGGCGACGACTGAACCGGAGCCGTCAACCTCGCCAAGCGTATCGAATATCTAGTGTGGCATGGGCAGCTCGGTGTCGGCGTGAAATTGCCGTCGCATCGCGACTTGGCGCGCGAGCTGGGACGGGACCGCAAACTCGTCGCCGCCGCCTACGGTCGGCTCCGCGAGAGAGGAATTGTGTTCACCAATCGGACCGGCGGATCCTGGGTCCTGCACCGAGCGCCATCCGAGTTGACCACTGGTTCTCGAATCCGGTCGGTGAGCTGAGACCACGAAACGGGGAGGGACTCCATGACGGCCCGCGCGGAGGTCGACATCGACCAGATCATCGCCGAGGTCGCCGCGGACTACGGGCTCGACTGGGCGGGCCCGCCGCAGTACGTGGTCGATGTGGGCGTACACGTGCTGCGCGACGCGATGCCGCTGCTCAAGCGTGACGCGTTCCCCACCGGCTCGCTGTGGGTTAGGACCTTCACCCAGGCGTTCATCGAGCGGCACGCGCCGAGCACCACTGGACCACCGCCGGGCAGAAGACGGCTCCCTGACCACCCCGGTATCCCCGCAGACGGCCCGGCCGTGCCTCCCGCACGGCCGGGCCGTCGTTCGCATTCGGGACAGAGTCTGTCGCAATCCGGACACTGACGTCCCCGTACACCGGCCACCCCCTTCATTTGCCGCACGCGGACAGCTGCCTGGACGCCCGGGTCAACAGCCGCCGCTTCGGCGAGACCATCTCCCTCTCGGCTGTCACCTATGGCGGCGAGGTCACTGTCGAGTCCGATGAGCCGCGCCCGTTCTTCGCCCTCGTCGTACCGCTGTCCGGGACTGCGCTGCTGCGGCTCGGCGACGACGAGGTCACCGTGTCCGAATACTCCGGCGCGGTCGTGTCCTTGCCGACCGGTTCTGGATGAGCTGTGTCGCCTTGCATCTGATCTGGCGGTTTCTCGCGTGAGGTGGCGGTACGGCTCGCGGATTCTCACCGCAAGTGGCGGGGCGCCGTGGCGCTTCGCTCGGCCAGACGACCGCGCAGAGTGCGGTGCTGTCCCCGTCGGCCTCCCACCGACACAAAGGGGACGATCAGGACCCGCGGCCTCGCAACGAGACGCACCACCTTGCGAGCGACCGAAACCAAGTGACAAGGAGTGACAGATGTCCCATTTCCCTAAATCCCTGATCGGCTTGCTGGAACCGGACGGCCGGACGTTCCGGGCCCGCTTGCCACAGCGACGGCTACCCGACCTGCCAGGTGCCCGCGCTGGGTGTCGCCCTGCACAAGTACTACGACGGCGATCTCGACTGCTTGGCGCAGGACATCCTGCGCCACAACTGGGACTTCATCGCTCCAGACGAGGCGACGTCGACGCCCAGGACTCCGCCCCCGGCAGCAGGGAGGCGCAGCCCTTCGCCGGGGTCGGCTACTACCTCACTGGATTCGACACGGCCCCCTCGATCGGCACCCTCGATGAGAAGGTCGACGGCATGATCACCTGGCTGTACGTCCTGACCGGCAACCAGGTGCGCGTGTTCCACGCCGACGAGCGCTGGCAGCCTTTCGGCGACTTCAGTGTGCGCTGACCTGAAGCGCGTCGATTACGCCGCGCTGGCCCCTCGCGAGGCGGCCGTCTATAAGCGAACCCTCGCCCGCTAGCACTGACGACCCAATCCGCTACAGGATAACGGGGGTAGGTGGCGGATTCTCAGCGAAGGTGGCGGGGCAAGATCGCCCGTATGGTGCCGAGGAGACACGAGAAACAGGTGGGATGATCCGGGCGCGGCGGAAGGGTTCGAGGCGGTGTTCGTCGCTGAGGACGGCGTCGAGCAGCGCGTGCCGTGGGCCTTCATCGCGTGCCATGGGCCTACATGCGGGACGTGCTGGCCGAGCTGGGTCGCGCGGCGCTGTCGTTCCCGTCGTACCGCAGCCAGCGGAACTACCCGGGCTGGTACTGGTCGGCCACGATGGGCGGCCGGATCGGGTTCGTGTCGTGGGTGGAGCGGGACCACCTGGTTGCGCTTATCTGAGGTGAGAATTGGTCTGAGTAATTCGTACGCCGAGGGCGTGTCGAGCCAGCCCGAGCGTCACCGCCGTGTGTGAGCTCAATTCTTGTGCGACCCAGGATGAGGTCATATCTTCACGGGTGTGAATCTCGTCTGATTGTAGGGTCTCGCCACGTGTGAAATGTCGATCTTGTGCGACCTGCGGCTTCTCGGTTGTCTCACGACGATGTCACCCAAGATCAGTCTCCGGCGCGTGTCAGTTCCGCGGCCACGCGGGCTTGTCATGGCGCCACCGAGTGCCTTTGACCTATTCCTCGGCTACCACACCGAAATTTCATCATGATCAGTCTCAAATGCGTGCAATTTCTGGCCCCAATATGGCTTCTCGCCCTTCAGGCCCAGCGCGCTGGCCGGCGAAGTCTCAGCCGGATGGCGCGTCGGGGTCAATCGGGTCGAGAAAAGGCCAGCAGCGGGATGAGACAAGTGGCAGTGACAGCTCTCCCTGCGGGTAAACGCAGGCAAGACACGTTCGGCACGCTCGACGCTGCGGCGGTATGATCTATTCACTGAAATGCCACAATGGAGAGCCGATGACTTCTTGGTTGGTCGAATGGCGATTGCGGAGGGCCGCCGCACCACACCTGGGGCCCGCGCGTCGCGACCTGGCCCAGCAGGTGGCGACGTGGGCCGAGGCACTCGACAGTGTGTTGAGCCCGCTGCTGGCGTCCGATCGGGCTCACGTGCTGGCGGCTATGCATGAGCCCGCTGACGAACTGGAGCCGGACACCTACATGGCGACGTTCACCGACGAACTCGACACCGCGTTGGGTCGGCTGCCGGAGTCCGATCGAGCTCAAGTGCTGGCGGCCATGCATCAGCCTGCTCGCGAACTGAAACCGGACATCCTGATCATGGTACCCCGATGCCTGGTGCACGTGGCCCGTCCAGGAGGCTTCGATTGCTATGCGATCACATGGTCGGCTAGAGCGGATTTCCCGACAGCATCCGAGGCGACCGGAGCCATGCATGAACAACTTGACGTTGATGCCTTTTGTCGCGCCGTACTGAAACTACGGAGGCGCAGTCAGAAAGCTCAGCGCGCTGATCAAACTCGGATGCGACGTACGTCGCATCGAACCCACCGATATCGACAAGAGTTTCGCCATCGTCTTCACTCTTTTCGATGGCCGCGTGCTTGAACGCGTCATCTACCGATGACAAATCCGCCAGCAAAATGAAGCACCCGTGGCCAGTTCGTCGACACCCGGAGACAAACAGCGAGCATCCAACACAAGCGATAACTGAATCTCCTTTAGCGTAATGCGATTCTCACCATGATGTCGTATACGACATCGGTACGAGATCACCCGTGAGATTACGACATCGCCCGTGAGACCCTACACTGATCGAATATTTATTGGCGGAGAGCCATTTTTATAGGTGGCGAGTTCTCTGAAGATCAGCTTCGGCACGCCGCGAACTTGGTAGGGATCCCGGGGAGGCTGCTCAGTGCAGCAGCGACCGCGGCATGGCGCGCCTCTCGGCATGGGACGCCGCGGCGCCAGGCGTGCGCCTGTCGACGAGGAAGAACATCTCGCGCTCGCTGACCTGCGTCCTTGCTTGCTGTCTTAGTTGGCAATAGCTGGCTGCTGGACTGTCATGGGAGCCGAGCGATTCGCGAGTCGAGCACGTGCAAGACTAACCTCTTGTGGTTGCCTGGGACATCGATGGTCTACTGCAGCGGTTCGACCAACGTGCAGACTGCTCTTCGACCGCCAAGCTTAGCGCGTTCCTCGGCGAGACGATCACGCTCGACGTTTTGATACACGCGCTCCGCGGTAAGGGCCAGAAAGTCGAACGGTTGCCGGGGGTGCCCACCCGACGCCAGACGCGGTCCACACTTCTCCTCTGGCCGCAAGCAGCGAGTACACGGTCCCACTCTGCGCGACGCGGCGCCCAGGATCTTGACACGTGGATGTGGCTGGACGGCAAACAACTCATGGCGACCGAGTGCAAGCATTGGTCCTCATGCTCGCGCGGATTCGTCACCGTCGGAAATGTCGAAGCTGCAGCCCTGCGCGCGTGGGAGCTGCTGCAGGAACACCTTGGCCAAGACGTGTGGACCGAAACCAACAAGATCAGCATTCCCCTTTGTCCACCGGTCGACCCTCCGTGGGGGACAGACGAGCACGCCGCTGCGAAGATCATGCGCTCGCCGCGGAGGATGCTTGCGATTTGGGCGCCTATCTCGGAAGACGGCGTCAGCTTCTTTTCAAGGACCACGACTCCTGGTGATATCGCTGGAATGCCAGTACAAGTTCGGATCGAAGTCTTCTCCGTCTCGCTCTATCTACGCCACCTACAAGGTCACGGAATAACGCGCCTCCCGAGCGGGCTTCCCGACATCGACGACACGCTAGCAGCCATCGACGCGATGACTATTCGCTGACAACAGACAGCGTTGCTCCCCTCGCAACCTCTTCCGGCCCACCACATTCTGGCCTCCACAAATATCGTAGCTAACGGACTCGCCGCGACGTCGGCTCGCGCCCTGCCTTGCCAACGCGTCGGAGACGTCTGCAGCGCAGAGCAACGAGTGGGTCACGATGGATAACAACGGCTTTGCATCCTGCGACGTGACCGTTGAGAAACGGTCAATTGGCCGTGGAGGGTGTGCTGCACAGGTAGGCCTGGTGAGGGTTGAGCTGAGGAGGCGGGTCATCTCCGCGTTTGACGAGATACGAGACCTCGGGCATCTGGGCCGCGAGTGCCTGAAGTTGATCAATAAGCTGACTCGGGAAGAAGTCGCGCGGTTCCCTGCGCTCACGCCGGAGGCTGGTTGGCAGCCGACAGACTTGGAAGATCTGGTCGGGAAATTCCTCACTGAGCGTTTGGAGAAGGTCACAACCAACCTACTAGCCCTGGCCACTGACGATGCCTCGGTGGGTCGGCTACTGCGGAAGTCGATCCGCTACTGGTTAATCGATCAGGCTCGTCAGACTGCTGTCGGGGCTGTCCGGCGCGCGGTGGAGAAGGTCTTGGCCGATGAGGAGGGTTTCGAGCTGGTACCTTCAGGCGAACTGGGTGCAGGCCGATGGCGGCTGGCTGGCACGGCAGTAGTGCCTTGGTCAGGTGCCGTGGGCGGTCTCGTGGCGGCGGCTCGTGCCGTGCCGAATGTCAAGATCCCGAAATGGTCGAGTACGACGCGCCGCCGTCCGATGGCGAACCGAGCATCCATCGCGGCGGTGATACGTGCGGTGCTGACGGCAGCGGAGGGTTCATTGGAGGTCGCCCAGTTGGTCGAGGTGTTTGTCGCTCGGTTTCCGGTGGTTCTTGATCCGGCAACTGTCCCACTCCCGGACGCTGTGGAGTTCGACGCTCCCGACGGAGCAACGTTGACTCCGGAGGAGCAGGTGATCGCGATCGAGGAGGAGGTCGATCTCGCGGCGAGCGCGGTAAGTGTCGTGGCGATGCTGTCTCCCCAGGAGCGCGAAATCGTGCGTCGTTTCGGTGATATCCCCGCAATCCGGGCTCTGGTCGACTGCGGCCGGACCCAGGCGTATCACCAGGTGAAGCGGCTGCGGGAGAAGCTCTCGCAACTTATCGGAGACAGCGACGATGTGCGCGCAATCGGGCTGGAGGTGATCCGGCTGTGTGGCGGCCCGGCAAGCGAGGAATGATCATCTGCGTGTCCGGACACCTTCCGGGTTGTGACGTCAGGTCTTGGTGGCGACCTACTCGGTCGAGTGATGCGGGAGGACACCATGAGTGACCCTGACGTGCCACAGAGGTTGCTTGGTCTTGCTGAGCAAGCTAGGCCGCGGGCACTAACCGGCGCGGGCCTTCGAGAGCGATTCGGCGAACCGGGCGAGGCGCAGATTCACGCAGGTCAGGTATGGCGGGCACGGTGGGGTCAGGTCAGCGTCCTGGTGCTGGTCTTGACCGTTGAGGACCGCGAGGTCTTGGCTGCGCCGGTGACGGTTGATCCACCAGTTGAAGACAGTCATTGTCTGGTGGTGGATGGTTCGTCCACCGCGTTCGGAGTCGATGCGACGGTGTGGGCTGCCCTGACCGTGTCGGTGCCTATCCGAGTGCTGGATCGGGTGATAGACACATGGAGCGGCGAGATTGCTCACTGGGCCTCGGCGACGACGCAGGGGCGGTCGGAGCCGGCGCCAGCGGGCACGCGGCACGGTCATGGGGGTGAGTCGGAGCTTGATCCTGTCGCGTCGTTCCGGGCGGAGCTTGCGGATGACGTGGAATCGTTGCAGCAGGCCCCAGGGCTGCCTGCGGAGGCCCCAGGAGCGGCAACGCCGGACCTGGCCTCGTTGCTAGGTCGTGTCCTGCAATTCATCGTAGCCAGAGGATGATGGCGGCGATGGTGAGTTCTGCCTGGTAGTAGGCGGCGCGTTTGGCGTAGCGGGTGGCTAGGTCGCGGAACTGTTTGAGCCGGTTGAAGCAGCGTTCGACGACGTTGCGCTGCTTGTACAACTCGGCGTCGAAGGCGGGCGGGCGTCCGCCCCGTGAGCCGTGCGCGGCGCGGCGGGCGATTTGGTCGTCGCGTTCGGGGCTGACGAACCGGATCCGGCGTTGTCGCAGGGCGTGGCGGGTCGAGGGGTGCGAATAGGCCTTGTCCGCGATCACCACCTCGGGACGGCGGCGTGGGCGGCCAGGCCCGGTGCGAGCGACACGGATCCCGTCCAGCAGCGGCACCAATTGTGGATTGTCACCAGCCTGCCCCGGGGTGAGCACAACCCGCATGGGCAGCCCGCGTCCCTCGACCACGAGGTGGATCTTGGTGCTCAATCCGCCGCGGGAACGTCCGAGTCCTTCGCCGTCGACCGCGATCGCCTCGATGGCGGGCGTGCAGCCCCCTTTTTCCGGGCTCCCGCAGCATGCTGGTGAGCCCGGACCACCGAGGAATCGACACTGATCACCCACTCCACGTCCCCGACAGCGTCGTCTTTGACGATCACCTCGTCCAGAATCCGCTGCCAGGTACCGTCCTTGGTCCACAACCGCAGCCGCTCATGGGCGGTCTTCCACGGCCCATACCGTTCGGGCAGATCACGCCAGGGCGCGCCGGTCCGAAGCTTCCACAGAATCGCATTGATCACCTGCCGGTGATCCCGCCACCGCCGCCCCGGCCCCGACACCGCCGGCAGCAGCGGCTCAATCCGCGCCCAGGCCCGATCCGTCAACTCACCCCGACCAACCACGGACAAGATCAAACCCCATCCGCAGCTAGATCATTTACAGGACACGCCCTAGGCGATCAGATGGATCTCGCGTTGTTGTGTTCTTCGCTGGGTATGCGTCAACAGGAGGTAATGAAACTTCTCAGAGGCAAGGTCCCGTTGACACCCGAACAGGTCAACACCATTGCGCGAGTCACTGGCTTGGCCGCGGAGGAGATCGCACAGACGGTGCGCCCCTTGCCGTTCGGCCTCGTGGTCACTGCGGAGCATCCTCGATGGCGACGCGTCTGGCACGAGCGAGCTCGTCGACAGCACATCAGTGAGGCGGAGGCCCGGCTCTCGGGAAGCTACGGGACTTTCGCCCTCGCTGCGCGGGAGACTGGCGGTAAGGAGCGAAACTGGGACGAGAGGCTTCGGCGCTTTCTGTCCGACGAGGAACTCGGCCCAGGCGGTGCGTGATGCGAGGCCGGTTCGCAGAAGAGGCCGTTGGTCAAGCCGAGGCCATGATCGCCGTGGTTGAGCGGCTCCACCCCGGCGCGCTGGTCGCGCTGCGGGAGAATCCCCTGGATGAGCTGGCGAACTGGCCGGATGTCGTTGTCGAGCTGGTTCCTGAAGGAAACGACGGTGGTCGGTGCTCGGTTGCTGGCAGCTACCGGGACGACACAGAACCACCTACCCTCGTGGTCGGCGCGTCCCGGTCACATCGGCGCCGTGGATTCACCGGGCTCCACGAGCTTGGCCACCACCTTCAGCAAACCGATCCGGACCTGGGGCAGCGCCTATTCGCTTACCAGGACTCCGAGACATTCGAAGACGCCGCGTGTGACGCCTTCGCAGCTGGGGTCCTCCTTCCTGACGATCGCGTCCGGGGCGTCATCGACGTTCCAGGACCAACGGCACCCGCCGTCGTCGAGTTGTTTCATAGCTCACGGGCATCTCGTGAGGCATGCTGTGTCCGTGCCGCCGAGTACCTGACGGGCGGTGGCGTCGTCGCACTGCTCGACGCGACCGGCACCGCGATCTTCGCCGCGCCGCGAGGAATGCTCCCGCCTGCGAGAGGCTCTGACCAATCCGCCACCCCGCTGATTGCCGCAGCGCTGCACGCCTCGGCCACGGTCGAACGCGACAACACCTTCGTCGCGTTCCGCAACGGCTCCACCAGCGACAGCCTGTACGGACAAGCGACCTGGTACGACCAGGATTACCTAGTCGCGGTACTCGTCTTGGACAACGCCGCGTGGCGTCCCTTCGCGCCACCGCGACCGGACACGGCTCGCTCCCGCTTCGGCTCATGGTGGACCTGCGAGACCGAGACCTGCATTGAGACCTTCCGGATCATCGAGCCGGCCTGCACACGCTGCCGTACCCCTCAGTGCCCCAACGGTCACTGCCGGTGCACATCCGCCCGCGCGCAGAAGGATCGCCAATGCGATACCTGCTTCCTCAAGTGGCCGCCCTCACGCTTCGACGGCAACAGCGCAACCTGCCGCACCTGCGTCGAGGAATTGATCTAGCACGCGGAAGCCTCCCGGTGTACCGGCATCCGGACGATTCACACGGTGTGACGTCAGACAGGGGTGAGCCGCCAACCTGCGGCTCACCCAGCCCTGGCTGGGTGACACGGCGTCCCCGACGCCCAACCCCGAGCGAGTACACGAATGGGTTACACCGAAGACGCACTTAACGAGATCCGCGGCCAGATCGATGCGCACGCGGAGCCCTTGGCCGAGGCACGTACTCGGCTGGCACTGGTCCGTTCTGCGGCCGAAACGTTCCCCGGAGCGCTCCGTACCTATCGGAGCGGTTCTCTACCGCAGCACACCTTCATCCATCCAGTCGGCGACGGCGATGGCGGGCTCGTGCTCGACCGTCGCGTCTATCCCGACCTCGGCCCCGAAGGCGGCGGTGAAACCCCATCAAAGATCACCGAGGACCTGTGTGCACTGCTTGGCCCGGCGGTGCGCGAGGTGTACCCGAAAGCCCGCTGCAGCACGTCCAAGCGCGGTCCGAAGATCTCCTTCGGTCAGCCCATTGACGACCAGGACCCCACCGTAGACCTGGTTGTGGCGTTGACCCGCAAAGAGGGTTCGGGCCTGTGGATCCCGAACCTTAAGGCGAACACTTGGGAGGCATCGCACCCCGAGCGCCACGTCGAACTGTTCACCGCCGGCAGCCAGTCGCTGCGCCGCACCCGCCGCCGCGTGGTCCGCCTGCTCAAGGCATGGAACAAGCAATACAACCAGCCCGGCTTCTCCTCCCACAACCTCACGGTTTGGGCCTGGGAGTTCATCACGCCCGGCATGGGAGTGGCGACGGCGTTGAAGTCCGTGCTGGCCAGCGCTGCCGCCCGCGTCGATGCTGGCCAGGCTACCCCCGATCCGGCAGGAGTATCGCCCAACGTGAAACTGCTGGTGCCGCGCTCGACCGCGGCCAAGCGGCTCAGCACGGCAACCAATGCGGTCACCGAAGCTCTGGAGCACGACGATGACCGAGACGCGGTGCTCTCCGCCCTGTCCCGCGTCTTCTACAACTACGTTGACGATCCGACGCCCAGCGGTTTGGCAGGCAAGGTCGCTGCCCTGCGCCGCAACATCCCAGTGGCTACGGCCACCCTGGGGCTGAGCGGCCCGTCTAGCCTGGTACGTCCCACACGGGCATACGGCACCGCGGAGCCCGTGGAGTGAGGCGCGCACCAGCGTGGCGAATACCGGCCTGGTACGCCAGGCCGGCCCCGCGCGTCCTCTTCCAGCGCCAGCTCGCCGCGTGCGGCCTCGCGGTGCACATGGTGCGCCCACCACGACGTCATCGAGGCGGCTTCGCCCTCGCCGTCCAACTGTGTATCCCTGACGTGCCGGACCAGACAGTTACGGTTGTCTTCGGCCCGGCAGCGCCCACCGTCCCGCACGTCTACACGGACCGACCGTCAGACTCTCCCCACCGGTACTCGGATGGCTCACTCTGCATGTGGTACCCCGGCGACCCGGCAGAACAGCGATGGACCCGCGGGAACGGACCAGTGGCACTTCTCGGACACATCGTGGCTCACCTCCTCCGTGAAGAATGGTGGCACCTCACTGGCGAGTGGCCCGGCGAAGAAGCCCGGCACCGTCTCACGCCCATCACGACAAGCAGGACCGACGCAGAGGCCGCATGACACACAGCCCAATCACGCCCACGCCGCCGAGCCCGACATTCAACGCCAGCTGGCCCGCAACAGGCCCAACCGACGTGACCGCCATGACGGTAACCGCCAGCACACCGACGCCTGGTCAGGGCGGAGCCACGTCAACCTCAGTGTGTGGCCCTGGCGTGCTGGTGACCGCAGTGTTATCCGGTGCGTTTCTCGCCGCCCTCATCACCGCAGCCATCAATATCTGGCTGGCCCGCAGGAGAACCCGCGAAGAGGAACGCAACCGGATCCATACCACCTTCGCCGAAGCGTTCGCGGCATACACCGCCTACAAGGAGTTCCCCTACGCTATCCGGCGGCGCCGCGCCGACACCCCCGGCGAAGAACGCATTAGACTGTCCGAAGCGCTCCGCGAAATACAAGCAAGCCTTGCCTATCACCTTGCCTGGACCGCCGCTGAATCCGAACAAGTCGGGAAGGCATACGCCGAGTTGGTAAAGCAGGTTCGAAGCACAGCCGGGAATGCAATGCATGAAGCGTGGGATGCGCCGGCGAACGACTCCGATAGTGCGATGAACATCCCTGCAATGCTTGTCGACCTCAGCGAATTGACGACACGCGAGGCTGCGTATATCGACGCCGTGCGCAGTCACCTTCGGAAGCTCGCTCCGTGGTGGGCGCGATAAGCGAGTTCAGTTGCACCCCTGGGGGAATCTCGTTCTGGCACCCGCGATATCCAATCCTGTAAAAGCGCAAGTCGCACGGTCTCGTCCAGCACAAACGAGCCAGTCGAACGCGCTCGGAACTGAGCTTGGCCAGTTGACTCTGGACGCGTGCTTAGGGCGCGTGCGGTCGGTGCAGGCGCATTGGGCGCTCTGATCGCTAGGCTGCCTTATATGGATGCCACCGCGATCACCGCTGTCATCGGCCTTCTCGCCACTATGTCTACGGCAATTGGGGTGCCGTTCATCCAGGGCCACATAGCTTCCAAGCGCAACTTTGCGACTAAGAGCGTGTCTCATTTGGTGAGTTTCTTGTGGCAGGTGATGGCGGCGCCCAGGGTGAGGAAGGCGAGGTAGTGGCTGGGTTTGTGTTCGTAGCGGATGGTCAGTCGCCGGTAGCCGGTTAGCCAGGCGATGGACCGTTCGATCACCCAGCGGTGTTGGCCGAGTTTCTCGGCGGATTCGATGTCTTTGCGGGCGATACGTGGGATGATGCGGCGCTGACGCAGCCAGTCGCGCAGGGCGGGGATGTCGTAGGCCTTGTCCGCGTGCAGTTTGGCCGGTTTCCGGCGCCGGGGTCCCCGGCGGGATCGGATTGCCGGCAGCGCGTTGACCAGAGGCTTGAGCGCGTGGCTGTCGTGGGTGTTGGCCGCGGAGATCCCGACCGTCAAGGGCAAGCCGGCCCGATCAGACAGCACGTGGATCTTCGAACCGGGCTTGCCGCGATCGACCGGGCTCGGACCGGTCAGACCGCCCCCTTTTTGGCCCTGACGGATGCTCCGTCCAGGACCGCACGTGACCAGTCGATCATGCCTTGGCCACCCAGTTCGTCCAGCACCGCCTGGTGCACCTGTCTCCATAACCCGGCCTCGGTCCACTCGGTGAACGTCCGATGCGCCGTGGGTACCGACACCCCGAACGACGGCGGCAGGTGCCGCCACGCACACCCGCTGGTCAGCACGAACACGATGGCCGTGAACACCGCCCGTGGATCCCTCCGCGCCCGGCCGCCACCCTGCGGACGCTCCTTCGCCGGTGGGATCAGCGGTTCCACCAACGCCCACAGTTCGTCGGGCACCAACCGTTGCGACAGCGAGTCGATCACAGCGCAAGATCATGACAGCGCAACAACAGAGAACCAAACGAGACACGCTCTAAGCTGCGGGATGAGCGGATCGCGGCCTACGCCGACGCGATGGTTTACTTGCGCGCGGTTCAAGGCCGTCTGGACGAGACCGTTGAGGACCCCGCGTATCGCCAGCGGTACACCTGGCCAAGTATGCCCCATCGGGACCTGATCAGCGCACGACTCGGTCTCATTGCACCCCTCGGACTGGTGGAGCATTGGGACGCGCTTATTGTGGCCTGGGACGCCCTGTCATGGAACCTTCAACAAGACGGTCCAGCGACTGAGCATGGCGAGTACTATGTCGATTCCAAGTCGGCCGACGTTACCCGTGTGCGGAATGCGAGCCAAGCCCTCACTACCCAGCTTCGGCAGGCAGCGGGTGCAGAACGAGTGTTGTGACGTGAAGTGCTACGTCGGTCCAACATCGCGATGCGATCAACAGACGAACAAATCCATCGTGCGGCTGACCTTGTTCGTGGCACGAGTGCTCGCCTGGTGGGTCCCTGGACACAGAGAAACGCGGTCACAACTGACGGACAAAGTCAGTGGTGGAGCTGGTGGGTGGCGGCGTAGCGGGCCCAGCTGCTGCCGGCGATCTCTGCCCACTTGGCGGCGGTGCCGGGGTGGAGTCCGAGTAGTTTCCCGACGACTGCGGGTGGGAGTTCGCGTGCGAGCTCGAGAAGTGCGCTGTTGCGGTCGGGTCGGGGATCGACGCCAAGTGTGCGGATGCGGGCCGAGAGGCTGTGGGCGTGTAGGTGGTGGCCGGGTCGTCGGCCGGGGAAGAGCCATGTCCCGTGGGCGAGGTTGCGGGCGGTTCCTTGGGGTAGTTCACAAGGCAGCTGGGTGAGGAGTCGGCCGAGCGCGGGTAGCACGGCGAGGCTGGCGTGGCCGAGCTTGAGCTGGACGGTACCGTTGTCGGCCTGGTGGATGTGCTCGGTGGTGAGGGCGGCGATGTGGGTGACGGGCTGGGCGTAGAGGAGGATGAGGCAGGCTGCGACGCGATCGGGAACGCTGGCCGTGTCGTCGTCGTGCAGCAGGGAGCGTGCGTGCGCCCAGCGCTCGTCGGCGGCGCTGAATAACTTGGGCGAGCTGGGCCGCCCGACAGGGATAGTGAGGGCTCGGCTCAGTCTGTCGCGTTCTCGAGCCCAACGGAGAAAAGCCTTGCTCGACGCACTGATGTGCTGGCGTTGGGTGTCGAACCACGCGTCGAGGTCGGCCTGGCGACAGTTATCCAGCTGGCGGGATCGTTTGCGCAGGAAGCTGAGGAACCGGAGCGCTGCGGTGAGTTGGTCGCGGCAGCCGTGGGCAGCGTTTTCAGGCACGGGTTGTTGGGGGTAGCGGTGGCGTAGTCGTGGGATGACGTGCCAGCGGGCGAACGCGTGGAGCAGACGCCGGTCGCCGGGGTGCGCGACGCCGTCGACGAGTTCGTTGACGAAGCGCTGCAAGCGGGCCAGGTTCTCGTCCCGTTCCGGAAGTGCACCGGCGGCGACGAGGAGCGTGCGGAGGTGTTCGACCGACCAGAGACCCGCCTGCGCGTCGAGACAGTCGTGGGACAGTGGCCGTTCGCCGCGGGCGATGCTGCTCAGCAGGGCGAGGCCCTTGTTGCGCGTGAAGTTGTTCAGGACTGAACGCGGTTTCTCGGCGGAGACGATGGCGTCCCTCACAGGCTTCAAGGGTGCGGGGATGGTGCCGTCTGGGCCGGTGAGGGCGGCGTCGACGCGTTGGGTGGCCTGGCACCGAAAGCACATCGGCTTGCCGTTAGCGGTGGACCGCCGCCCGAGCGCGATGTCACCACAGAGCGAGCAGATGATCTCGGGGGCCTGAAAGCAGGAACGGCAGATGTCCGGGCTGGTGGCAGTGGCGCGAAGTCCCACCCTGCGGATGCGGCCGCATATCCCGCATCTGCGCTCGGGATGGCGGTAGCACTTGCCGCACAACGCAGTGTCGTCGCGGCGAGAGACGATGATGGCGGCGGTGCCGCAGCCCGTGCATTTCTCACGTGGTGCCAGGCCCTGGCTTCGATAGCAGCTGCCGCAGAAGCCGCGGCCATCGTCATCGCGCGCGTTGACTGGGCGCATGTGCCCACAGCCGGCGCATTCCTTGAGGTGGTTGCGAGCTCGGCAGCCGCGACAGTACGGCTTGCCGTCGATCCTGCTGATGTTGAACGGACGGATCCGGCCACATCCGGCGCATGCCGTGCTGCGGGACTTGTGCTGACACGATTGGCAGCGAGGTGCCCCGCCGTCAAGGCCGTGAACCGGCTTGAGCTGGCCGCACGTGCCGCAGACCGCAACCCGGTGGCCGCTACGTGATGCTGGCATCGCCTGGTGGGATCACGTCTCATCCCGGTCGACGATCCGCGCCCGGGTGGGGCGCAGGCCCCGTTCGCGTGGCGCGGACGGTGTGACACGCTGCCCGGCCACTTTGCGGACCTTGCCGGTCCTGGCGTCCACGTACGGCTCGACGAGGTCGCCCGGTGCGCAGTCCAGGATGTCGCACAGCGCGGCGAGCACGGGCAGGCTGAGTCGCTCCGGGGTGCCGGTGACCAGGCGGTGGACCTGGGAGGCGGATAGCTCGATCCCTCGGTCGGCCAGATGGGGCTGCAGCTCGGTGGTGGAGAACATTCCGGCCTTGGCCATCAGTTCACGCAGATGCCAGCGATAGCCGATGGACCGGGTCATCGTGCGCCACCCTCCGTGCCGTCGGCCAGCTTGCACTGCAGGACGTCCCGTAAAGCGCTGTTCATGTAGTCCGATCCGACGTTGGTGTAGAGCGCGGTGGTGCTGCCCCAAGCGTGCCCGGCCTGGGACTGCACGAAGAACGGGTCCGCGCCGTCCTCGATCAGATGCGTGATGTAGGAGTGACGCAGGCAGTGCGGGTGCAGGATCGGGTCGAGACCAAGATCCTCGCGGTAAGCGGCGAACCGGCGCGTGATGTCGCGCGGCGCGAGGCGAGCGCCGCGCTCCGTAGGCCACAACAGCTGCCGCTTGCCCACCCCGAACAGCGGGCGCACCTCGGCGACGTACTCACGCAACGCTTCGACGGTCCAGTCCCACACCGTCCACACCGTCCGCCGCCGCGGCGGCGATCCTTTCAGCGCCTTGCCATAGCGCACGTAGCACGCGCCGAGCTCGCCGAACTGCGGGGCATTCGGGTTACGGCCGAAGTCCAGCAGATCGAGCATCGCCGTCTCCCGCCGGCGCAAGCCCCACCCGTAGCAGACCTTGAAGACGGTGGCGTCGCGGAATGCGGTGAGCCAGCCCTTGCGGCCCCGCGCCTGGGCATGGGCGACCTGGTCGTCGGCGTAGTCGAAGAAGTCCTGCAACTCCGTGCGCGACAGCGCCCGCATCTCCGGGCGGCCCTCATAAGGGGCACTGTGGCTGGCGATGTTCCACTCGGTGCAAATCTGCGCTGGATGCGCGCCGAACCGCCGCTCGCACTGTTCGGTCCAGCCATAGCGCGGATCGGTCACGTACGAGCAGAACATGGCCACCTGGTTCTGGTAACCACGAATCGTGGAATGCACCAACGGCCGTGGACCCGACAACAGGTGACTGGTCCAGTCCTCCACATCGGACGGCGTCCACTGCCATGGGAACGCGTTCGTGAACGCCTGGAACCTCTTCACGATCGACTCGCGATTCTCCACCGTCCCCGGGGACAACAGGCGGCTGCGCTGCTGCCGCCGCCAGCCCAGCAGCATGCCGTCGAACACCGCCTCCTCCGGGTGCAAAGGCACCACTGCGTCGGTCAGCACCAAATGCGCTGCGCCCTCAATCTCCACCGGACGAACCACCCCAACAGCACCTCCTATCTGATGCGAGATCCTCGCATCAGATAGGAACAAATGCCGTCCGGGACGATAAGTGCCCAGTTCAGAAGGCGTGTCACAAGAGGGCCATTGCGATCGGCATTGATAGCGTGAACTCGCACGTAACACTGGATGCCGCCCTATCTCAACGGTGCGAATCTCGCATCAGAGGGACTGTAATTTCGTTGGTGTAACTCCTGAGGTGAAGGAGACATCTGTGACTGATGGGACGGGCAACGGCGGCGAGGCGAAGGCTCCGGCGATGGCGGATGGAGTGGACGATCAGCTGGTGCAGCAGCTGGCGGATCGGGCGCGGGCCGAGGGTCTGCAGTTGACCGGTGAGGGCGGCCTGCTGGCGATGCTGACCAAGAAGGTGGTGGAGTCGGCGTTGGAAGGCGAGATGGACGACCATCTCGGCTATTCCAAGCATGACCCGGCCGGCCGCAACGGCGGGAACTCTCGCAACGGCCGGCGCGGCAAGAAGGTGCTGACCGAGGCCGGCCCGGTGGAGATCGCTACCCCGCGGGATCGCGACGGCAGTTTCGAGCCGCAACTGGTGGGCAAGGGCCAGCGCCGGCTGACCGGGCTGGATGATCTGGTGATCTCGTTGTCCGCCAAGGGGCTCACGCATGGTGAGATCGCCGCGCACCTGGCCGAGGTGTACGACGCCGAGGTGTCCAAGCAGACCATCACCACCATCACCGACCGCGTGATGGACGGCATGGCCGAGTGGCAGAACCGGCCGCTGGATGCGGTGTATCCGGTGGTGTTCATTGACTGTGTGAATGTCAAGATCCGTGAGGGCAACGTCGCGAACCGGCCGATCTATCTGGCGCTCGGCGTCACCGTGGAGGGCACCCGCGACATCCTCGGGCTGTGGGCTGGCGAACACGGCGACGGCGAGGGAGCCAAGTACTGGCTGCGGGTCCTCTCGGAGATCAAGAACCGCGGCACAGCCGACGTGTGTATCGTCGTGTGCGACGGACTCAAGGGCCTGCCCGAGGCCATCGAAACCGTGTGGCCGCAAGCGATCACCCAGACCTGCGTCGTCCACCTCCTGCGCAACAGCTTCCGCTACGCCTCCAAGCGGGACTGGGCGGCGATCGCGAAGGACCTCAAGCCCCTCTACACCGCGCCCAGCGAGTCGGCGGCACTGGACGCGCTGGCTGCCTTCGGTGACAAGTGGGAGGCCCGCTACCCGGCGATCATCAAGCTATGGGAGAACAGCTGGGCGGAGTTCGTGCCGTTTTTGCAGTTCGACGCCGAGATCCGCACCGTGGTGTGTACCACGAACGCCATCGAGTCGATCAACGCGCGGATCCGACGGGCGGTCAAGGCCCGTGGCCACTTCCCGACCGAGGCCGCCGCGCTCAAGTGCGTCTACCTAGCGTTGATGAGCCTCGATCCCACCGGCACTGGGCGCAAACGCTGGGTCGCCCGTTGGAAGGCGCCGTTGAACGCTTTCGAGCTCACCTTCCCCGGACGCCTGACCACGAACAAGAAGTAGAACCGACAAGATCAGTTACACCAGCTTCTTGACAGACCCGCATCAGATGCTATATGGCACCTTTTTAGTACATGGAAATGTGGATGTGGTCGTAGTGGCATCCGGTTACGTTGGCCGGGTTGGGGCAGCCGTAGACATTGGATTGATAGGGCACCCAGGTGGGGTTCTCGGCGGACCAGTACTGGCCTTGCCAGATCAGGTAGCGCACGCCGAAGTGTGCTTGGCGGGCGATGAGCCAGTTCGCCACGCCCCAGCCGCGTTCGACGTCCGCGGGGTTGTCGGGCTGGAAGAAGACGTCGCAGGCTTTGCCTTTCGGATGGTCGGATGAGGGGTTCCAGGAGTGTGGATCCCAGCAGGACGCTCCGCCCGATGCCATGCCTTGCGCCTGCAGCACGCGGATGACTGCGTTGGTGCGCGGGGTGATCAAGCCGCCGTCGCGAGTCGGGTCCGGAATCGTCGCTCGCTCGATGGGCCATTCGGTCTTGAGCTCGCCGACCGGAGGCCGTGCTCGGTAGGTTGTTGCGAGTTCGAGGACGTTCTGGACGTAGGCTTCGTCGTGGTTGTAGGCGAAGAGGGCTCGTCGGAGGTCGCCGTCGCGGGCGCCGGAGTCGCACAGGTAGAAGGCCGCGGCGTAGATCGCGTCGTGTGGGTCGTATCGCGATGGTGGTGTTTGGCCTCCTGGCGGGAGCGTGTGGCGGGCGATAACTTCGTCGAAGGTTGGTTGGAGGAACTGCATGGGGCCGCCGGCGCCCTTGTTGTTCTCGCCGCTGCGGACACCGCGCATGTTCGCTTGGCCATGGTTTGATTCGATCTTTCCGACTGCCGCGAGTACTGCCCAGTCGAGCCCGGGGCATACCGTCGCGGCGTACTGGTAGAGAGCCAGGTATTCGGCGGGTATCTCCGCCTTCGCGGTGGCGCTGGGCGCGCCCTCGCCGCCGCTGAACGTCTGCACGAAGGTTTGCGCTGCTGCCGCGACGAGGAAGATCACTACGGCGAGCATGGCCGCGCAGGCGCCAGCGAGTTTCCCCATCGCGCTCAGCGCCTTCGCCGGTACGCCGGCAGGGGTGGAGGCGTCGGCGTCGGTGGTGGCATCTCCGCACGATCAGGCAGGTCGATGGAGTCTCGTGCCGATGTTGTTGTATCCGGTGTTCCTGTTGACGATCGTGGCCATCGGGTGGAGAGGTCCGCGAGCCGGAGCCGGCCTTCGGTGGCTTTGCCTTGTAGGGGTAGCCAGCGAGCGGCGTTGGCGTCGAGGGCCTGTTCGGGCCGGACGAGGTCCGTGGCGGTGGTGGCGACGGGTACGCGCTCGCGGTGGTCCAGGGACCGGAGGGCGTCGGCGAGTATGCGCCGCGCCCCGGCCTCGCGCCGTGTGCTCGGCAGCCAGATCAGTACCGGGGTGATGATGCCTGTGTGCTCGGCGAGACGCTCGTATCCGGCGAGTTTGAATCCGAGACGTGGCAGGCGTTCGGTGCCGAAATCCCATTCGATGAACCACTCGACGTCTCGTCCGGCTTCGCGCCAGCGGCCGTATCCGTCGGGGCGCACGATGTCGCCCCAGTGGTGCGCGCAGCGGGCCGCGGACCACCAGGAGATCAGTTCTCCAACGCCGCGTTGGCGTGTTTGGCGGACCAGAGTGGTGAAGACGCTGTTGCATCCGACGGTGTGGGCGAGTTGGAGGGAGTACGCGCGGCCGATTTCGCGGTCTCGCCGGTAGTTGAGGTCGTGCGGGTCGATGCCGTGTTCGTGCGCGAGGAGGGCGGCTCCGGCGGTGTCGAGGACGTAGTGCAGGGGGTGCGATCCGCGGTCCCGGTGCGGTTGGAACCGATGGACCACACCCCAGCGGTAGAGGCTCATGAGCCGGAGGCTGGCCGCGCGCTGGCTGGGGAAGGCGAGGTCGACGATCTGATGTGTGGTGAAGACCTTGTGCTCGTAGAGCATCCGCACGAGCCAGCGGTCGCGTGGGGTGAGATGACCGGCCAGCCAGGCTTGATGTTCGGCGCTGTTGACGACCCGAGGAGACGGTCGTTGCGGGCGCTGCCCTCGCAGCTCCCGCTGCGGCGTGGGATTGGAGACCGCCATGGAAACTCACCTCCTGGTAGTTGTGGAATAGGTCGGGTCAGGCCGCGCGGCGAGGATCGACGGCAGGCCGCACGGGGGGAGCGCCGCCACGGTGCTCGGTGGGGACGCTGGGGCGGGTGTTGATGCGGGCGAGTTTGCGGATCTGCCTGGCGCGTCCCGGTATGGCTTGGGGCAGTTTCTCGGTGCGTGCGGTGAAGGGTGCTGCTTCTTCGCCAGCCACGACGAGCCGTGCTGCGATGTGAAAGGCGCCCAGGTTGGCGAGGTCATGTTCAGACAGTCGTGGCTGGGTGTGCCTGGCGAGGTCTCGAGCGTCCTCGGGGGAGGCGTTGAAAATGATCTTTGTGCGGGCGTTGCTGGAGATGCCTTCCGCGAGTTCGCGAGGGAGTTGGCGGAGGTATTGGTGTGCGAGCACGATGGACATGTGGTAACCCCGCGCCTCGGCGAGCATGTCCTCGATCGGGTAGGCGAGGTTCAAAAAGCTGTGGCATTCGTCGATGTAGAGGGCGGCGTCGTGGCGTTGCCGCTGGGGGATGCGGGCACGGTTGGTCGCGGCCTGCCAGGCTCGGGCGACCACAATGGATCCGATCAGGCGCGCGGTGTCGATGCCTAACGCGCCTTTGGAGATGCGGACTAGACAGATTCCGCCGTCGAGCACGGTGTCCATGTCGATGGTGGACGGTCCGCCGGCGATGGCTGCGTGAACGAAGGGGCGCAGCAAGAGTCCGCGGATCTTGTTCATCAACGGGGCGACGACCTGGGATCGGCTGGCGTCAGAAAGTTCGTCGTACCACTTCCAGAAGCCGAGGAGCACGTCGTCGTCGATCTGGTCGAGGGCACGTTGCCGGAACGCGGGCACGGCGAGGAGCTTGGGCAGATCCGCGAGCGTGGGCGTGCCGGGTATTGCGCGCAGGGTGAGCAGGCCCGAGCGGAGGACGTCTTCGGTGCGGGGTCCCCAGCTCGCGGCGTATACGCGGGAGAAGATCGACACCAGGTGGTCGACGGTGCGCCCGGTGTCGGCGCCTTCCAGGGGATTGAGTATCGGTGGGCGAGCGCGGCTGTCGGCGTCGAACAGCGCGACGCGCTCGCCGAGCCGGGCTGGCAGCCGGGTCAGGACATCGGTGATCAGGTCACCTTTGGGATCGACCACAACCAGGCCCCGGCCGGCGTTGGCGTCGGCCAAGATCATGCGCGCCATCAGTTCCGACTTGCCGGAGCCCGTCGCGCCGAGGATGTGCACGTGATGGCGAGCGTCGGCAGCCCGTAGTCCCACTGGCCGGGAGTGCCCGGAATCGGTCAGGCCGAGCGGTTTGATGTCCGGGCCGCTGGTGGGGATGCCGGGTGGGGGCGGGACGGCCCGGGCTCCCGCGCGCTGGAGCCCGGGAACCGCGTCATCGATGGGGATGTGCGCGAGCGCGGCGAGTTCGGGTATCGAGAGGAGATCGCCGGCGGGGAGGCGTCGTTCGTTCAGCACTGTCAGGGGGTGGCGCAGCCTGGCCCTGCGGTAGTAGTTGTGTTCGGTGAAGGTCGCGAAGGCGCTGGCGAGGGCGTGTGCTCGGCCACGCACGTGGTCCCGGATGGCCGCTCGCTCGGTCGCGGTGGCGTCGGTGGGCGTGGTGGTGGCGATGGCGTAGCGGATCCGGGTCTCGTACTGTGGTCCGCGTTGTTTGGTCACGATCGCCCGGTCTTGGGCGTTCCACGCGAGCGAGGTCTGGTGATCAACCACGGGATCTATGGGCGTCGCGCGGCGCAGGCCGGTGCGCGGGGTCAACAGGTCGAGGAGTCGGCTGAGGAGTCGTACCGGGCTGCCGGATCGTACCCGGCGGGCGGCGCGGCGGGCGCGGCGGACGCGGGCGCCGGTGACCGGGCGGGCGAGGATCTGGACTGCGGCCTGTTCGTGGGCGGCGAGTCCGGTCGGGGCGCCGAGGAGGGCGCGGATCGGGTCGGTGGGGAAGTCGTACCGAATGGGCAGGGCTTCGCTGCGCGCGAGCCGCAACTCGCCTCCGGCCGTGTCGATGCTCGTATCGGGTGGCGGGGTTGGCGGAATCGGTGGTGTTGCTGGTGTGGTACGGGTGTGGGCGCCGGGCCACGCCGCCTCGATCGCGCGCTCCACCATGCCCGGCGGCACGATCCCGGGCACCCAGATCTGCACGGTGAGCCCGGTGTTGGTGAAGAGGTATTCCCACGCGATGTGGGGCTGGCCGTGGAGGCGTCGCGCCCATCCTGGTCGAAGCAGGCCGACCACGTTGGAGTACAGGGCGCTGGCTCCGTCCGGGTCGACGCTGGGCGGGGCGAGGACGCGCACCACGCGCGCGTCCTTTGCCATCCGATCATGGCGGCGTCGCCGCCACCAGCGTTGGCCGGCGAAGGCGACGGTCGCCGCGAGTGCGCCGGTCGGTCCAACGATCGGCCCCCAGGACAACAGCCAGTGCTGGAAGGCCTCGAGGATCGCGTGCAGCCCCGCGCCGGGATCGCGGAGGTAGTCCTCGAGTGGTGACGCCAGGTCAGGCACGGCCTGGCTGGCGAGCGTGGTGGAGTGGGAGAAAGGCATCGTAGCTCCCCTGCGGTGGGCCGGCCGGTGGAACGGTGCACCTTCCTGGTGGACAGCGGCGGGTTGTCCGGAACGCGCGAACTAGCCGGCGTCGAGGTCGATGGAGACGTGCCGCTCGTCGCAGTTGTCGTCGTCGGGGAGGGCGATGTCGACGTAGACGTCGTCGGAGTTCCGCTCGGACTCCGGCAACGTTGCGAGGAACTCTGGGGAAGTCGTGACCAGGACGTGTTCTTGGGGCGAGGCCAAGGATTGGAAGGCGACGCGCTGATTCCCTGTGGAGAGCAGCGCTTGTCCTTGATCGGCACTGAGGAGGAATTGCTTCTCCCCGGCTGAGAGGTTGAAGGTTGTCGCGACCTCGTCGATGGCCTGGGGTGCCTGCCGCAGGAGGATCTGGGTGGCGCTGTTGGAGACGATCGACTTGCCGAGCTCGCTGCCGAGTACGTCGCCGACATCCTGCGTCGCGAGCGTCAAGCCGGCCCAGTGTTTCCGGAAGGATTTTCCCATCCGGAAGAGGAACTCAGCGCCGGTCTGGTTCTGCAGGAGCAGCCAGCCCTCGTCGACCACGACGATGCGCGGACGCCGGATCGTGGGATGGGATATGTGGCGCCACAACCGGTCCAGCACCAGTAGCGTGCCGATCGGCTTGAGTTCGGGCGCGAGATCCCTCAGTGACCAGACCACGAGATGCCCCTCCGGGCGGGTCGTCGTCGGGCCGGAGAACAGGTCCGAGAAGCTGCCCTCCACAAAGGGGTGCAGTCGACCGGCTAAGTCCCGAGCGGTCGCGTTATCGGTCTGCGCAAGAGTGTGGGCGAGGTCGGCGAGCAACGGTGCACCACGTGCCCACGTTCGGGGGTCGGCGGTGATACCCGCTCGCTGGTAGGTGGCCGTGATGGCGCGGTCGAGCACGGAGCGCTCTGGTGCGGTGAGCTCGGTGCCCAGGAGTACCGCGGTCACCGTGTGCAGGAACAGCGACCGGCGGGTGAGCGCGTCACGCGGTGCCGTGCGCTGGCCGTCGGGGCGGGTGTGGATGGGCAGATCTAGCGGATTGAGCCGGACGTTGTCGGCGCCGAGGTGCACGTAGGTGCCGCCGACCGCCTCGCAGAGCCGCCGGTATTCGTCTTCGTGGTCGACGACATGGATTTCGATGCCGCGATACAGGTTTCGTAGGAGCTCCAGCTTGACCAAATAGGACTTTCCTGCTCCTGATCTCCCTAAGATTACGCTGTTGTGGTTGTCCAGGCCGGAGAACCGGTCGTGGTGCACCAGGCCCTGGCTACCGACGTTGAACCCGTAGAGCACCCCGGAGGGCGCGCTGACCGAGGCCGGGTCGGGCGGCGGCAGGTCGGGGGACACAAAGGGAAAACCGGCGGCGAGCGCGCTGGTATCCAGCGTGCGGCGCATGCCGATGAGGTCCAGAGCAAATGGGAGCGTCGAGACCCACCCCTGTAGCGCGCGATAGGTGGTGGGTTGGGCATCGAGCAGCAAGCTGGCGGCCAGCGAGCGCACGGCGCCGACCTCCTCGGCGAGCAGTGCTCGGCTGGGCGCGTGCACCGTGAGGTAGAGCCCGAGTTTGAACAGCTTGCCCTCACCGCGCGCGACCCGGGCACTGAGGTCGTAGGCGTCCTCGGTGGCCACTTCCACCGCGGGATCGTGCAATTGCCCCTTCTCGCTGGTGCGACGGCGGCCACTCTCGAGTTTGGCCAGCTGGCGCTGCAGCCGCGCGGCGGCCGTGACGGGGTCAACGGGTTCGATGTGCAGGCTGACATCCAGCCGCCCCGGGTAGGTCAATAGTGGCTGCAGCCACCCCGCGCGGACCTCACGGGGATAGCCGGTGATCGCGAAGGAGGCCACGTACTCGCCGCCAACCTCCAGGTACCGCGAGCTGATCGACAGCGAGTCCGGGGTGAACGCTGCCGCGCGGCCGGGCTGAGCGTCGGTCAGGGTGCCGCGGGCCTTTCGCCGCATGACGTCGATCACGGGTGCTCCCTCCCTTCGTGCGCGGGCTGGTCGGCGGCCGGGTCCGGCCAGGTGTCGCCGGTGGGTGCGGTGGTGATGACTTCGTCGGCGCCCCCCAGTTCGGCGGAGGGCGGGATCAGCGAGTCGGGCTTGCAGCACGCGGCCAGCACCGCGGTCGCCGCGCCGGCATCCAGCGGCGTAACGGCCAGCCCGGTCGCCGCCAGCATCTCGCTGGCCTCGGCCAGGCGCCTGGCCAGTCGGGATTCGGCCGCCTGCCGGGTCGCCTCGCTGACCGGCTCGGCCCTGTTGCGTGTCTTCCGCTTCGCCAGGATCGCGGCAAGCGGCGAGTGCCGGGTGAGCGCGTCGGAACCGGGTGTCGACCGCAGCGGTTCCCGCACCACCAGCAGCACCTGCCGGCGCAGCAGGGTGGTGGTCGTGCCGAGTTGGGTGAGGTAGTCGGCGTGCTCGCGCGCGGCGTGCTCCAGAGCGGGGTGGGGAAGGCCGCCGGCGTTCTCCCGTAACTCGGCGATTTGGCCGGAGAGATCGAGCCGCGCGGTGCGGATGAGCACCTGGATCGGGGCGGTCAGCGAATGCAGATACCGCGCGAACGACGCGACCAGCCCCTCCTGCTCCGCGGGAGTGCGCAGTTGGAAGTTGATCGTCGAGACGGCGAGAATCGCGGCGACCCCGTCCAGGCCCAGGTCGACGACCCCGGCCTCGGTGACCCCGTCGGCCGGTAACCGCAACGGGGCGGGCGCGATGTCAGCAGCCGAGTCGGCGGCGTGCTCGCCGTCGGTGCGGCTGCTGAGCCATGTAGGGGCGGGCCGGATGCCTTCGGGGGCGGCAACCCGGTGACGGGGACCCAGCCGCTGCCGGAGCGCGGCCAGCAGCAGCCGATCCAGAGGGAGCCCGTCGCGCCGCCCGAGGACGAGAGTGGCGGCCGTGGCGCCGAGGGGGATCGCGACGACGAGATAGCCAGCGAGCGGCACGAATGAACGAGTTACGGACCACAGGCTATACAGCAGCAGCCCCGTGACGCTGAGGATCAGGACCTGGCGGGCTGTAAAGTTGGCCAGCACCCGATCTTCCCGGTCCACATTGGAGGGTATGCGGATGTTGTGGCTCATGGCCGGTCACCTCCACGATCGGGCTGCGACGGTTGCGGCGGGGGCGGTGGGTGGAACCGCACCGGCGCCGGAGCCGACGGGCGGACATGGCTGCCGGGGAAGGGCGGCTCCGGTGTGGGCGGGCGGAACCGCGCGGCCAAGGGCGGGCTGCTGGCGCGGTGTGGGCGGGACGCGCTCGGCGGCGCGGGACGCGGAGACTGGAAGCGCAGGTGCGTCGGCACGGCCGCGGTCCGGATCGGTCGCGGGGGTTGCGGGTCCCGGGAGGACGCGCCCGGGGCCCGGAATTGCGGCGGGGTGGGCGGTGTGCTTGCGGCCCCGGCTGGCGGAGCTGGGAGGGTGCTGCGCGCGGAGCTGAATTCGGGCATGGCGGCTTTGCGGGTGGCGTGGCCGGCTGCGGATTCGCGGGGCGGGTCTTGGGGGACCGGCTGCACGAACCTGGGTTGTGCGGGCGGCGTGCGCGGCTTGCGGGCGACCCGGAGGCGTTCGGCGTCGCGTTGCTGGAGCAGACGGCGGTGCAGCGCGTGGGGAATCGCCGCGATCCTCGGCTGCCGGGGCCAGGGCGGATCGGCGGCCGATGCGGACCCCGAGGCAAGGGACGGTGCGGCGGCTGTGGTGGCGGTCGCGGATTTGCCGAGGCCGGACTTGCCGCCGAGGAACCCGAGCGTCTTCGCGAACAGGTAGGTCTTGGCCAGTCCACCGAGCAGCGAGCGCCCGTTGCCGAACTGGGCGGCGCGCAGGGCCCAGAACGGAATCTTGAACAGGATGTAGAACAGCGCGAGCGCCGCGATGATCATGCCCAGGGCGCTGCTGGTGGAGAACAGTTCGGTCTTGCCGCTCTGGATTCCGCCGCTGAGGAACGTGCGGGTGGCGGTGATCAACACCAGTGACTGGGCGATTTGGATCGTCAAGGTCAGGCTGAAGGCGCGCCACCACCAGCGTGCGATGCCGTCGGTGTGCGGCAGGGCGTGGCATGCCAGAAACAGCGGGGCCGCGATGAGCAGCAGGAGCGTGATCACTACGCGGACGGCGTAGACGAGCAGCAGGCCGAGCCCGATGACCACCAGGACGATGGCGAGGATCAGCAGGAACAACCCGCCGGTGAGCGCGCTACCCACCGCCTCGCGCAGGTTCTCGCCGAGGGAGGGCGGGTTGATGTCGTCGCCCAGCACCGCCCGGGACAGGGCGTTGGCCAGCCGGATCATTTTGTCGGCGGCGAAGAGCGACAGGGCGGAGGCGACGAAGGCGACGACGAGGCGCGGGGCGATTTCCTTGATGCTGTATCGGGTCTGGAGGGTCTCGTGGGTCATCACGACGATGCCGCCGACGAGGACGAACAGGATGTAGCTGGCCAGGATGATCTGCCAGGAGTTGTTCCACAGCGCTCCGACACCGGGCAGTTGGTCGAGCGTGGGTGTGGTCAGAGCGGCATACCCGAGGAGGTCCAGGATCGGGGAGATGGCCGACTCCACGATGTCGGCAAACACGTTGTGCACTGCTCTGGCCAGGCACCCGGAGATGTTGGTGATCCCGCAATCCGGTGCGTCCGCACCAGCGGCGGGCCCGTTCTGCCGTGTATCCGGGGAGTCGGGTGCGGCGGTGGTGGGCTGCGGGATGCAGTCTTCGCCCACACACGGCTGGGTCGTCGTGGTCGTCGGCGGGGTGGTTGCCGGTGGCGTCGTGGCGGGGGCGGTCGTGGTCGGGGGCGGGGACGGCGTCGCGGGGCGCGACGGTGAGGGCGGCGGGATGGTCGGTATTCCGTCGGCGCAGATCGACGGTGGGTTCGGGCCCTCGCAGGGGCCGGGCTGCTGGGCTGGAGAAGGAGCCACACCGAGTCCGGCCGGCTGAGCCTTGGCGGCGAGCGCGAGGGAAGCCCCGAGGAGGAGCAGCAGGCTGGACAACAGCACCCAGGCCACGCGTCGACGGCGGCCTCGTCGGGCCCGGGGCGGCTGTGCGAATGCGCGCCGGGCACCGCCACGGGGGCGTGGGCCGACGGCTGCGCCACGAGCAGCGTGCGGCGGGGCCGGATCCGACGCCTGCGGCGGTCGGACCGAGGGAACACAGTCCGCGCGCACCGCGCTACGCCCCCACGATCCGGGCGAGGATGTCCACGACCAGCGGGGCCAGCGCGGCGAGCGCATAGCCCCAGCCGGCTGACCGGAAGGCCTGCTTGGCCTTCTCCACCTCGGATGGATCGCCCGCCGCGAGGACGTAGCGCACTCCGCCCACGGTGAGGAACACGGTGGCCAGCGCCGCCAGGATCCCCATCAGCCAGCCGCGCACGTTGTTGAGCACCTGGGTGACGCTGGAGGCCTGGGCCAGGACGTAGGCGGCTTCCGCGTGCGCGGCCGGCGCGGTGACGACCAGCAGCACCGCCACGAGCGCACCCAGGAGCCAGCCCCCGCGGCGACGTATCGCGCGTGGGCGGGTGGTCGCGGGCCGGGGCGGCGTGCCCGTGCGAGCGAGCGCGCCGCCCCGTGGAGATGACGGTGTCACGCGCATCGGCGCACCTCCGAAGTCCCGGTCGGTCGAGGTTCGCGGGGCGGTGGGTGGGATCTCCCCGCACCTCAAAAGGCGGGATTTCGGGGCCGGTTTTGGACACCAAGCGTGACGATTTCTATGTCGAGGCTGGTCGTCCATTGCGACGACGCCCGCTTACGGCCCGTGACTGATCCGCGTGGGCGTCGGCTGGTGCGGGGCTCCTGGTCGGTGCGGTAGCGGCCAGGGCGGCGTCGGCGACGGGGTCGTCGTGAGTCGAGGCGACCGCGTCATCGCGGAGGTAGTCGACCAGTCGGGCTTCGGCCCGCTGTCGCATCTTGTACGCCGCCCAGTACGTGGTGCCGTGCGTCGCCGCCCATTCGGTGAGCGACACCTCGCCGACGCGGGTCGCCGAGATCACGTCCGCTTCGACCGGGGTCAGGACCTCGTCGCCGACCGCGCGCGCCAGAACGAGGTCGGGGTGTCCCCACGGCGCCTGGGGAACGATCGGTCCGAAGCCCAGTCCGGCGGGCATCGGCGCGTCCAGCGACTCTTCCAGGGCCGCCTGGCCGACTTGGCGGGCACGCCAAATGAGACGGTTGAGCACGCCGGAGTCGGCGATGTCGACCGTGGCCAGTGCCTCGAGGAACCCGCTCAACACGACGGCGTGCGCATCGGCGCGCTCGCCGCGGTAGCGGGCAGCCAGCCACCGGGCGGTCCTCGCGAGGGCCGGTAGCGCCATCCCGACGCAGGCGACGGTCCAGGTCGGCCCGTCACGCCGCGAACGCCGCACCATATGGGCCCACACGGCATCACGGGTCTCGCGGGGACAGCGGCGATTCAGCAGCCGGTCGCGCAGTTCGTCCAACGGCACCGGCCGGTTGGGCAGACCCCGAAAGCGGCGCCCACTCACCGACAGTGGACGCGGCCCCGTCACCAACCACGCAAATGAATTCCGGGCCGAATCCAACGGCAGCCACTCATGCTCTTCCCGGTCGTGCTGACGCTGGCTCTCGGCATTCCCGCAAATCATCAGATTCAACTCCACAGAGGGTGCGGTCACATGACCATCCGAGGAAATCCAATGTCGGCCGAAGAAATGATGAGCGAGGACATAAAGACGGCTGAACGGTCGATGAGAAAGGGCTTAAAGCGGTCCGCGTGATCGATTCAGAAATCACGTGCGCAGATCTTCGATCGATGCCCGATGCGGCTGATCGATGGCTCTGTTAGCTGGAGTTTTAAGAGCCTTCTGGTGTGCTGATGCGATTTCAGTAGCGACTGGAGATGATGCTTTTGGGGCGGTGAGAGATTCTTCGTGATTGGGTGTGAATCGCGTGGCGGCGAGATCGTCACACATGCTGTGACCGAAACCGGGTATGTCGCCACCTTGGGAAGGGGTAACGGCAATGGCGGTTTTGTTGATTCCAGCCGGGCGATCTGGCGAGCCGCCGAGAAAGACAAGATCTCGGTGTCCAAAACAGGGGGGTTTTGACTGCCTTTTGAGGTGACCGCGCAAACCCTGCCGAGCCGCCTCACAGGGAGGCCACCATGACACCTAAACCCGTCGACCGACGCCGCGACGCCACGCCGCTTCCGGTGACCGCCGCGGCCGCACGTCACCGGAGCCGGGGCCGCCATCGGACCACCGGCTCGAGCCGAGCCCGGGCGCTGCCCCGGCCGACCCGACGCACGACCGTGTGGCCGTGCGCGGACGGCGAGCAACTCGCCGGCACGGCCCGCCTGGCCGGGTGGCTCGCACGCACCATCATCACGACCGTCACCGCCTACACCGTGCCGGGGCAACGCGTCCTCCTCCTCGCACCACCCCCGTCAGCGACCCGTCCCCGAACCGACTCGTCCGTGGGCGGATGGCGTACTCACAACCCGTACACCGGACTCCACGAGGCGGCCTGGACGGTGGTCCGTCTTGGCCGCAGCGTCGACACCGCCACCGCATCACCACCCGCCGCCACCGCCGTGACCTCGAGGCAGGCGCCCGAGTCCGGGTCCGGACGCCGCCCCGCACAGCTCGGACTGCACACCCCGACAAGCCCCGACCCGGACCGACGGGCCGAGCGCACCGAGCCGACCGGACGCGGCGAGGACAGGTTCCACTTGGTCATCACCGCGGTCCCACCACGGCCCCTCGACTGGGTTCGCACGACCGACTGGTCCCGACTCCTGACACCGTCCGGGACCCTCGCGATAGTAACCCATAGTAATCGCGAGGAGAGCCGGTTCATCGACCCCGTCTCCGCGCTGGTGACTACATTCCGTCACAACGGTTTGGGGTGGCTCGACCACGTCATCGTGCTCACGGCGCCGCCCCAACCCGCGGCGCAAACGGGCGCCGTGGGGCGCGCGAGCGGGAATCATGCCAACGCCGATGCGGTCGGCGGGGACGCACTGCTGGGCGGGCACCGTGGGGCGCACCATGACTTGTTGCTGCTCGTGGCCGACCCCGCAGTCGAGGACGATGGTCGCGGCGAGGCGTCGAGGAGCCACGCATGACCAACCGGAACCCTGGTTCCTTCGGCCCGGCTGTCTCAGTCTGGGCCTGCGGCGATGTCGACGTCCCGACACAGCTGTCCCGCCGCGGCTACTGCGCCGAGACACACGCGGACGCCGCCGCGCTACCCCCGGCCATCGCCGAGCACATCGTCGCCACCTACACCCGGCGAGGAGACATCGTGCTCGATCCGGACTGCGGCGCCGGCACGACCATCGCCGAGGCGCTCCGCGGCGACCGGCATGCCATCGGGCTGACGGCCGACCCGACCTGGTGGAGCGTGGCGCGCGCCAACATCGCGGCCGTCAAAGCCGCCGGCGCTGCCGTGGACGGGATGGTCCTCGTCATGCAACGCGGGCCCGCCACCGTTCCCAGTGCCCATGCCGCCGGGCTGGCCGACCGAATCGACCTCGTGGTCAGCGCCCTGCGCCCGGACACACAGCAAGACGATCAGTCCGCGGCGTCCGACGGCGCGGCCGCGATCGAGCGGTTCACCGACCTGCTGGCCGCGTGCCGACGGCTGCTGCGCCGCGGCGGTCACGTGGTCATCGCCACCGCCCCGATCCGGCGCGACGGCGAGCTACTCGATGTGTGCGGACCGCTCCAATCCGCAGCCCTGGCCTGCGGCCTGACGCCGATCGAGCGATGCGTCGCCCTCACCGCACGGCTCAAGCACGGCCGCGTGGTCACGCACGCATCCCTTCCATCGCGGCGTCAGCGGACCCCAACTCACGGTCCGAGCGGCCATCAGATCTGCCTGCCCGCGCATCACGACGTCCTTGTCTTCCGAGCCGACCACCCCGTCGAGGCCGGGGTGAGCCATCGCATCCCCGCACACGCCTCACCGTGGCGGTGGCGGCGCCGGTCCGCGCCGCGCGACGACGTCACCCCTCTCGCCGCCCTCGCGGCGTGACTTACCTCGGCCACAGCGCTTCACAGGGAGACCTCCTGCCATGTCTGCACGCCATCGTGACCGACCCCGCTGGCGCCGCGCGCTGCGCTGCCGGCGCAGGCTCGAAGCACCCGCCCGCCCGACACCCCCGCGCCCGGGCGACGTCAGCGATAGCTTGCGCGCCCGGGTCATCGACGACTACCACGCCATGACCAGCCGATG
This sequence comes from Prauserella oleivorans, assembly GCF_042685745.1. NCBI lineage: Bacteria > Bacillati > Actinomycetota > Actinomycetes > Pseudonocardiales > Pseudonocardiaceae > Prauserella > Prauserella oleivorans. Next base: position 3,294,497 of record NZ_JBHUNT010000001.1, read on the forward strand.
GGCGCGCGAGCGGATCATCGAACTCGTCCGCGCCGGCTATCACCTTGGTACCGTGCCGTACGGGTATCGCGCGATGCGAGCCATCCCCGCCGGTTCGATCCGCACCTTGCCCCGCCTCGTGCCCGACCCTGCCACGGCGCCCGTCGTTCCGCTCATCTATTGCTGGCGCCTCGACGAACGCCTGTCGTTGACCGGCATCGCCGACCGGCTCAACGCCGATCCCACCCGCTATCCACGGCCAGTCCACGCCGCCACCGGACACCCACGTCCGTGGACACCCAAGATCGTCCGCAATATCCTGACGAATCCTGTCTACATCGGACGGACGGTGTGGGGTCGCACCCGCGACGGCCGCCCCGTCCCGGCCCAGCAATGGATCATTTCCGGGCCACGTGCACATCGCGCCCTGGTTGACGACCGCGCCTTCGAGCACGCAGCCGCCACCCTCGCCAAGCCGCGTGGGCGCAGGAGTGCAGGGGCGGGCGGCGTGACGTTTCCCAAGACCGCGATTCGCCGCTGTACCAGCCCGGGATGCAGCTGAGCGAATGTCCTTGACGACCTCGTCCGTTGACCTCCCACGCTGCTGTAGATGGAGAACCCGACCCGATGCTTAACCCGTACTATGAGGACGCCACCGTCACCCTGTACACCGGCGATGCCACCGATACGCTCGTCGGACTTCCTGACGCCTCAATCCATTGCGTGGTGACTAGCCCGCCCTACTGGGCCCTCCGTGACTACGGCACCGCACGCTGGGCTGGGGGCGACCCACGCTGCCGTCACTCAACCGGCCGTGCCAGCGGCGTTGCGCAGGCCGAGAACCGCAGTGCCGCCTACCTGGCGTCGGCCGCGCATCGCGGCGGGCAGCCGGAGCGGTGCCGGTGTTGCGGCGCACGTCGCGAGGATCGTCAACACGGTCTGGAGCCCACGCCCGAGGGCTACGTTGCCCGGCTCCGAGGAGTCTTCGCGCAACTGCACCGCGTCCTCGTCGACAGGGGCACCGTGTGGTTAAACCTGGGCGACTCCTACTCCGCCGAACCGCCCGGCCGCACCCGGGACCCGATGCGGACCAGCACTTTGTCCGGTGCCACCGCCGCAGTGCCCTTGCGGGAATCGGTGCGCAGTGCCGGGGTACAGCGCACCCGTATGCTCCCTCGCAAGAATCTGATCGGCATGCCCTGGCGTGTGGCTTTCGCCCTGCAACAAGACGGCTGGATTATCAGAAATTGCATCATCTGGCATAAGCCGAACGCGATGCCCGAATCTGTGCGGGATCGCCTGTCCAACCGCTACGAGATGATATTTCTGCTCACCAAACAACAGCGCTACTACTTTGATCTCGATCCTATTCGGGCGCCAGTCGCGCGCCCGGAAGCCCTCGGCGAAGACCTTGTCATCGGTGGCTCCAACAAAGGACGTCACGCCGGGATCGACGCCACCATGCGTCGCCGGGGACACACCGTGTACGGCAAATACGCAGACCCCGCGCCGTTCCCTGGGAAAACTCCCGGCGAGGCCATGCGGCCGACCGGGATCCGGCACAATGCTGGCCACCTACGAGGCAAGAACCCGGGCGACGTGTGGTCCCTGCCCACCCGTCCGCTGCGCGACGCGCACTTCGCCGCCTTCCCGATCGACATCCCACTGCGCTGCATCGCCGCCGGATGTCCCCCCGGCGGTATCGTGCTCGACCCGTTCAGCGGAGCAGCCACTACGGGGCTTGCTGCTCATCAACTCGGCCGTTCCTACGTCGGCATCGATCTCAATCCGGAGTTTCACGCCATCGGCAAACGTCGGATATTGCAGCAAACGCGACAACGCGGGCTCGGCCTCGCGCCCGAGCAGCGGGACGCCGCGGCATGACCGGGTCCAATGACGACTCCCGACCGCCGCAAGCAATGCCGTATCACCGCGGTGACGGGGTTACCCTGTACACGGGCGACGCGACGGCCGGAGTCGCCACACTTCCGGACGCCTCGGTGGACTGCCTCGTCACGAGCCCGCCGTACTGGCGCCTGCGGGACTACGTCCCTGACTCCCGGACCGGAGGACAGCCCGGCTGTCGAATCCGGCCGGCGAGTCGACGCGGCCGGGAGCGGTGCAAGTGCCGGGATTGCGCGGTCCGCGCACATGCCCAGATCGGATTGGAATCCACCGCCGCCGACTACGTCGCCGCGCTGCGCGAGGTGTTCACCGCCGCGCGCCGGGTCCTCACTGCGCGGGCCACGGTGTGGATCAACCTCGGCGACAGCTACTCCACCAACTCCGACGGCTACTGGTGTAGCGGACCCGGCCAGGCGCGCCAACCCCGCTATCGGCCGCCAGCGGACGTGCCCCATAAGAACTTGCTCGGCATGCCCTGGCGCGTCGCTCTCGCGCTGCAGGACGATGGGTGGATTCTGCGCTCGGCGATCGTCTGGCACAAAGCCCACGCCACCCCGACGTCGATTCGGGACCGGCTGGCCTGCCGCCACGAGACGATCTTCCTACTCGTCACCCAGCCCGACTACTACTTCGACCTCGACGCGATCCGCCAGCCCTACACCGGCGACCGCGCACTATCCCGGCGTGCCCACCGCGGCGGCAGGAAACCCAACACCGCCCCAGGCACCTGGCCCCGCACCGCGGCCGACGCCCAACGCGGACGCAACCCCGGCAACGTGTGGACCATCCCACCCGATCGCAGCCGCACCGGCCACCCCGCGCCCGCGCCCCTCGAGATCCCGCGGCGGTGCATCGCCGCCGGATGCCCACCCGGCGGGCACGTGCTCGACCCCTTCAGCGGCGCGGGCACCACCGGCCTGGCTGCCCACGAGCTTGGGCGCACGTTCACCGGCATCGATACCAACCCCACTTACCACGAGATCGCCGTGCGCAGGTTTACCGAGCAACAGGTTGCGGCCCAGGAAGGACGACGGGAGTGACAGCGATTACAGCTGTGTCCCACTCATTTGGGGCCTCCGTTCTACCGAGGCCGGCGCTATCCTTCCGGGCCCGAATGGGCGGCGATGCGCGGTACACAGCGGGACTCGCGCACCCGAGCAGGAGCTGGCTCGGCACAAAGCTGAGATGGAGGACGAGGACATGGCCAGCAGCAATCGTCTCGACCTCACCGAAGCATCGCCAGGGCGGCCAGCCATGACCGGCGCGGGCTCCTCACATCGAGCGAACAGAGCGGCTGGTCGGGGGCACGGCGAGGGCGGTCAGATCATTCCGTTCCCGCGGGGCGGCGATGGCGTCCCACTCGATGATGACCGCTGGGAGTTTCGAACTGAGGTGCATTGGGTGGGCGGCGCGGACGGCAAGTGGCTGCGCCGCGAGCTCGCCGGTGTGCTTCGAGAGCTTCTGACCTGGGCGCGAGACGATATGACCGGTGACTTCGAGAATGACGGGGAGGAGCAAGCCGCGTGACAATCAGCGAGTCGAATCCGCCGTCACCCGCGGTGGAATCCCGTGTCAGTCGCGCGGGGTTAAGTGATCTGGCAGTCTCGCCGTTCGGGCTGCCTCTGGCGCTGCACGCGAAGGAAGTTCGCGTTGCGTGGGTCGGGCGTACCTCGACCGAGGAGAACCAGGATCCCCGGCAGTCCCTGTTGCGGCAGCTGGAACGCTCGAAGGTCTCGCTGCCAGAGTCGTGGGTTATTGTCTGCCATTTCTACGACGTTGAGTCCGGGCGGATGGAACTGGAACAACGTGGCCGCGCCACCGACTACGAACGCTTCGACATCCCCATCGCCCGCGACGGTGGCATCGCCGACTTGTTGGCAGAAGCACAGCAGGCAGATCGTCGATTCGACGTGGTGATCTGCGAGTCGATGTCGCGGACCGCCCGCAAGATGTATGAAAGCCTGTCAGTCGAGCGGGCATTGGAGCGCGCCGAAGTGCCGGTGTTCGCGGCCAATGAGCCGATCATGCTCTCCGGCGGTAGGGCACAGCAGATCCTCCAGCGGAGGATCAACCAGTCCGTGGCCGAGTACGAAGTCCTGAACATGTTGGAGCTGTCGTGGGGCGGCACTTGCACACACGTACGCGAGGGCTACAATATCGGCAAGCCCTGCTACGGATACAGGGCGAAGAAGATCCGCCACCCCAACCCCGCCAAAGCGGAAAAAGGGCTGACCAAGACGCGGTTGGAACCCGACGGAGCTCGGGCCGAAACGGTCACGTTGATCGCCAAGTGGCGCTACCACAAAGAACTCGGGTACGACACCATCGCCGAGCGGCTCAACGCCGACCTGGACAAGTACCCACCGCCGGAACCGCCGGGCAAGTCTCGAGCGCGGGGCGCGTGGTCGAAGTCCAGCGTCGCGGAGGTCTTGAAGAATCCGAAGTACACCGGCTATCAGGTCTACAACCGGCGTGCCCGGCGCAGCCGGGGTGGCCGCAACAAGCCGAACCCGCCGGAGTTGTGGGTGTGGTCGGTCGAGCCAGCGCACGAGCCGTTGATCCCGAAATGGATGTTCGATGCGTTCAACGCCGCGAGTGGGCAGAAGACGGGCTCGCGCGACGGCCCCGAGCCGAACGTGCACCGGTACACCCGCCGCACGTATCGGTATCGCAGCCGTGTGATTTGCGATTGTGGACGGCGGATGATGGGCCACCGTCATAAGCGGGGCTACACCTACTACCGCTGTTGGCCAACTAACAACAATCGAGGCCGCCCGGACAAGCACTCCGGGCATCCCCGCACGGTCTACGTCCGAGAAGAAGCGATCAATGCCGTGGTCGAACAAGCCTTCAGCGAGTTCCTGTTCCATCCCGATCGGCGGGCTCTCCTGCTAGGAGACATGGACCGCGCCGAGGAGCGGGCGAGCCAGGAACGGGCGGAGCGGCGAGCTCGGCTTCAACGGCGCACGGCCGACTTGGCCCGTCGGCAAGACAACGTTCTCGGCCAAGCCGAGAACGCCGACCCGGCTGACCCGTTCACCCAGGGGCTTCGTGAGAGGTACAACGATCTCCAAGCGGAACGACAGCTCGTCCTTGACGAGATCGCCGAACTCGACGCGCAGGATCCGGCCGAGCCTCGTAGGGCAAGTGACGCCGACCTGGATGTACTGGACGTGCTGCCGCACCTCGTCCTCAACCTGAGCCGAGCACCCGAGGGCCATCAGCAGCGGCTCTTCGAACTGACCAAGCTCCACGTACAGGTTCATTACCCGACCCACGAGGCAACACTCGTGATCACACTACCCAGAGAGGACCTAGAAATGATCTCCACTGCGGCGACCGCCCTGCAACGGCCGGATCACTCGCCCACACGTGCCTGCATCGCTGCAAAACCGCAGGTAGAAGCGAGTGTGAATGCTGTACGTGCCCCCGGTGCGACTCGAACGCACACTGGACGGATTTTGAGTCCGCTGCCTCTGCCGATTGGGCTACGGGGGCGTGGACCGAAACTGTACTCGGCGTGGTCTACGTCATGGCATTCGGGTTACCACGACGCGCGACGCGTGTCCGCGCGTCGGGCCGATCACCTTACGTGGCGAACGCCATCGTCACCAGCGGGCGGAGAGCCGGTAACCTTCAGATAGCGGTACCCCGCTAGATATCCCTGCCCGTCGATCGTCCCAGGAGGAGCCCGGTGACCGAAGCGGCTACCGAGGCCAGCGAAGTCGTCGCCGCACCGCAGCGCAGAGTGCTGGTCGCGGAGGACGAGGCATTGATCCGCCTCGACCTCGTCGAGATGCTTCGTGAAGAAGGCTACGAGGTGGTCGGGGAGGCCGGCGACGGGGAAGAGGCCATCAAACTCGCCACCGAGCTCAAGCCCGACCTCGTCATCCTCGATGTGAAGATGCCCAAGCTCGACGGCATCGAGGCGGCGTCCAAGATCACCGGCGACCGTGTCGCGCCCGTTGTCATCCTGACCGCGTTCAGCCAGCGTGAGCTGGTCGAGCGGGCCCGGGACGCGGGCACGATGGCGTACCTGGTGAAGCCGTTCGCCAAGCGTGACCTCGTCCCGGCCATCGAGCTGGCCGTGAGCCGGTTCGCCGAGCTGCAGGCCCTCGAGTCGGAGGTCGCCGGCCTCACCGACCGCCTGGAGACGCGCAAGGTGATCGACCGAGCGAAGGGCCTGCTCATGACGCAGCAGGGTCTCACCGAGCCGGACGCCTTCCGCTGGATCCAGCGCACCGCCATGGACCGCCGTACCACGATGAAGGCCGTCGCTCAGGCGGTCATCGACAACATCGCGAAGTAAGCGCTCTTACCAGACAGAACACCCCAGGTATTGTGACTCCGATCACAGTTCCTGGGGTGTTCTGCGTATCCGGGCACTGCGGACTGGTCAGGCTGCTGACCGGGCCACCGAGGAAGGCCTTCCGCTGCTCGCTCACCCGAATGCCCGATTGACCTTCCCTTGCTCACCCGCTGTCGCCGTCGCGGTGTTGCATTGACTCCACCGGGTGTGACAGGCCCGTTAACGTTCCGCGGAATCGTCACGATGTGGATACAACAACGCGAGCGGCCGGGGCTACCGCCATTCCTGCGGCTACGTTTTCCGCCCAGTCAGGTTCTCGGCTTGTCGGGGTTCGCGTCCTGCGCGTGTGAAGGACAACGGGAGGAAAAGTGTCAAAAGGACGGTTGGGGCGGGTTGTGCTGTTCGCGGCGGCGACGTCGCTGGCCCTCAGCGCGTGCGCCGCGCGCACCGAGACCGGCTCCGGAGGGGACACCGGCTCGCAGCCGCAGGCCGAGGCGCCCGCTCAGGCGGCCAACGCGGCAGACCCGGCGGGTGACGGCACGGCGAAGTGCGATCCGAACACCACGATCGCCTACGCCGGCACGATCAACGGCGCCAACGCGGCACTGGGCCAGAACATCCTCAACGGCGTCAAGGTGGCCGTGAAGCGGCACAACGACAACAACCCGGAGTGCCAGGTCAAGCTGCGCGAGTTCGAGACCGAGGGCACGCCGGACCGGGCGCCGGGCATCGTCACGCAGATCGTCAACACCCCGGAGGTCATCGGGGTGGTCGGGCTGCCGTTCTCGGGTGAGTCCAAGGCCGCGGGCAACATCTTCAACGATGCCGGCCTGGTCCAGGTCTCGCCGTCGGCCACCAATCCCGCGCTGAGCGAGAACGGCTGGAAGACGTTCTTCCGGGGCCTCGGCAACGACAACACGCAGGGCCCCGCCGCCGCCAAGTTCATCACCGGCGAGCTCGGCGCCCAGTCCGTCTGTGTGGTGCGCGACGACTCCGAGTACGGCATCGGCCTGGCCAACGCCGCCACCCGCGCGCTCGGTGACGCCGCCACGTGCCAGCAGGAGGTCAAGACCAAGCAGACCGACTTCTCGGCTGTGGTCAACGAGATCAAGGGCGAGAATCCGGACGCGATCTTCTACTCCGGGTACTACCAGGAGGCCGCGCCGTTCGCGCAGCAGCTGTTCGACGCCGGCGTGCAGGCGACCTTCGTCGGCCCGGACGGCGTCAAGGACGACGAATTCGTCAAGGGCGCCGGTGACGCCGCCGAGGGCGTCTACTTCACCTGCCCGTGCGTCCCTGCCGACCAGTTCACCGACTTCACATCCGCCTACAAGCAGCTGGCCGGCGGCAAGGAGCCGGGCACGTACTCCCCGGAGGGCTACGACCTCACCACCATCCTGCTGAAGGGCATCGACTCCGGTGTCACGGACCGGGCGGGAATGCTCGACTTCGTGCGCAACTACGAGGGTCAGGGCCTGACCAAGCACTTCAAGTGGAACGACAAGGGTGAGCTCGCCGAGAGCACCGTGTGGACCTACAAGGTCGAAGGCGGCAAAATCGTCCGCAACACCGAGATCAAGCCCGACTGATCTCCGGCCCTCGCATCCTGTAGCCGGGGCGCGTGCCGGGCGGCGAACCCGCCCGCGTGCGCCCCGGCGCCCACGTGGAGTACGCATTGTCCATTCATCATGTCCTGTCACCGGTGTATCTCGCGCAAGGTGAGGGCTGGATCAAGTTCGACGTCGAGGGCCTGGCCGATCAGTTCTGGAGCAACACCGTCGACGGCCTGTCGCAGGGCAGCATCTACGCTCTCGTCGCCCTCGGCTACACGCTCGTCTACGGCGTGCTCAAGCTGATCAACTTCGCCCACTCCGAGGTGTTCATCTACGGCGCGTACGCGACGTGGTTCACCTTCTACGCCCTCGGCTTCCGGCCCGGGCCGACGGCCGAGGTGCCGATCTTCGAACTCGTCGGTTTCCTGTTGCTGGCGCTGCTCGTGGCGGCGATCGCCTCCGGTGCGACCGCCGTGGTGCTCGAACGCGTGGCGTACCGCCCGTTGCGCAATCGGGGCGCCCCGCGCCTGGCGTTCCTCATCACGGCGATCGGCGCGTCGTTCGTGCTGCAGCAGCTGATCTTCATCTGGCGTGGGGGCAACCCGGAGCAGGCGATCCGGCTGCTGCGCCCGGAACCGGTCTTCGAGGTCTTCGGCGCGCCGGTCACCAACATCACGATCATCATCATCGTCGCGTCGATCGTGCTGTGGCTCGTCGCGGACACGTTCGTCAACCGGACCCGGTTCGGCCGCGGCATCCGCGCGGTCGCGCAGGATCCGGACACGGCCACGCTCATGGGCGTCAACAAGGAACGCATCATCATGATGACCTTCCTCATCGGTGGCCTGCTGGCCGGTGCGGCGGCGCTGTTCTATCTCATGAAGATCCCGCAGGGCGCCTGGTACCAGGGAGGGTTCCTGCTCGGGCTGAAGGCGTTCACCGCCGCCGTGCTCGGCGGCATCGGCAACCTGCGCGGTGCGCTTCTGGGCGGGCTGCTGCTCGGGCTCATCGAGAACTACGGCCAGTCGCTGTTCGGCGGGGAGTGGCGCGACGTCGTGGCGTTCGTGCTGCTGGTGCTCATCCTGATGTTCCGCCCGACCGGCATCCTCGGCGAGTCGCTCGGAAAGGCACGCGTATGACGGCGACCCAGACGACATCGGCGACCACACCGTCCACGCGGCGACGGTCGATCGGCGAGTGGTGGAACACCCTCAACCGGCCGCAGCAGTGGGCGGTGCTCGTGCCCGTGGTCGTGCTGATCTACGCGCTGCCCGTGCTCAACCCGCCGATCCTCACCACCGAGCCCGGCTACGACTTCCAGATCGCGATGTTCGAGGTGGCGCGCTACGCACTCATCGCCATCGGGCTCAACGTCGTGGTCGGCCAGGCCGGCCTGCTCGACCTGGGCTACGTCGGGTTCTTCGCGGTCGGCGCCTATGTGGCCGCGCTGTTCACCAGCCCGGACTCGTCGCTGGCGAAACTGCCGTTTCTGGCGGTGATCCCGCTGGCGATGGCGATCACGATGGTGTTCGGCGTGATCCTCGGAACGCCGACCCTGCGCCTGCGCGGCGACTACCTGGCCATCGTCACGCTCGGCTTCGGCGAGATCGTCCGGCTGTTGGCCGACAACGTCGATCCGTTGCGCGGCAACCAGGGTTTCCAGCAAGTCGGGCACCCACCGGGCACCCGGGAGGACGGCACCGCCCTGTTCAACAACACCGACGGCACGCCGTGGTACTGGCTCACGGTCACGATCATCATCGTGACGCTGCTCGTGGTCGGCAACCTCGAACGCAGCCGGGTCGGCCGCTCGTGGGTGGCCATCCGCGACGACGAGGACGCGGCCGCGCTCATGGGCGTCAACACCTTCAAGTTCAAGGTGTGGGCCTTCGTCATCGGAGCGGCGATCGGGGGTCTGTCCGGTGCGCTCTACGCGGGCCAGCTGGCGTTCGTCAACAACCAGAAGTTCGACGTCGTCACCTCGATCCTGTTCCTGGCCGCCGTGATCCTCGGCGGCTCGGGCAACAAGGTCGGCGTGCTGCTGGGCGCGTTCGTGGTGGCCTACGTCCCGCTGCGGTTCCTCGGCATCGCCGAGTACAAGTTCCTGATCTTCGGGTTCGCGCTGATCGTGCTGATGATCTTCCGCCCACAGGGACTGCTCGGCGCGCGCCAGCGCCTGCTCACCTACGGCAGGCAGGCGTACCAGCGGTTGCTCGGCCGCGGTGAGGTCGTCAGCCACGACGCGGCGGTGACCTCGGACAAGAACGGGGGTGCGCGATGACCGGGCCCGGCAACGGCCCCGAGGTGCCCGCGGAGGGCGGCCTCGTCGCCGAGTTGGAGCACATGACCGAGGCCGAACGGGCCGAGCACGACGCCCAGGTGGCCGACGCCGTCGCGCCCGACCGCGACATGGCCGTCGAGATCGGGCAGACCCTGCTCGAGATCGACGATCTCACCGTCCGGTTCGGTGGCCTGACGGCGCTGGACTCGGTCTCGTTCGCGATCCGGCGCGGTGAGATCCTCGGGCTTATCGGCCCGAACGGCGCGGGCAAAACCACGTGCTTCAACGCCATGACGGGCGTCTACCGGCCGACGTCGGGCCGGGTGCTGCTGGAGGGCAAGCCACTGGGCAAGCTCGCCAAGCACAACATCACCCGGCGTGGCATCGCGAGGACGTTCCAGAACATCCGGCTCTTCGCCGAGATGACGGCGCTGGAGAACGTGGTCGTCGGCACCGACGCTCGGCACAGAACGAGCGTGCTCGGCGCGATCCTGCGCTCGCCCCGGCACCACAGGGAAGAGAAGGCCGCCGTCGAGAAGGCCATGGCGTTGCTCGAGTTCGTCGGCATCGCCGACCGGGCCGCCGACAAGGCGAAGAACCTGCCCTACGGCTACCAGCGGCGACTCGAGATCGCCCGCGCACTCGCCACCGAGCCGAAGCTGCTCTGCCTCGACGAGCCGGCCGCGGGCTTCAATCCGGCGGAGAAGGAACAGCTCAACGGGCTCATCCGCAAGATCCGCGACGACGGGTACACGGTGCTGCTCATCGAGCACGACATGAAGCTGGTCATGGGTGTCACCGACCGGATCGTGGTGCTGGAGTTCGGCAGGAAGATCGCCGAGGGAGTGCCGTCCGAGATCCGGGAGAACCCTGCCGTGATCGCCGCCTACCTGGGAGTACCCGACGATGACCTTGCTTGAGCTGTCCGGTGTGTCCGTCCACTATGGCCGGATCAAGGCGGTGTCGGACCTGACGATCACCGTGGACGAGGGCGAGATCGTCACCCTCATCGGTGCCAACGGTGCCGGCAAGTCCACCACCATGCGCGCGATCTCCGGGATCCGGCCGGTCTCGTCGGGCACCATCACGTTCGCCGGCGAGGACATCACCACGCTGCGGGCGGATCTGCGGGTGGTCCGCGGCATCTCGCAGGCACCGGAAGGGCGCGGGATCTTCCCCGGCATGACGGTGTACGAGAACCTCGACATGGGCGCCTACGCGCGCAAGGACCGCAAGAACATCGCCGCCGAGATGGACACGGTGTTCGAGCTGTTCCCCCGCCTGGCGGAGAGGCGGGACCAGGCGGGCGGCACGCTCTCGGGTGGTGAGCAGCAGATGCTCGCCATCGGGCGGGCGCTCATGGCGAAGCCGAAGCTGCTGTTGCTGGACGAGCCGTCGATGGGCCTGGCGCCCCAGTTCATCCAGCAGATCTTCCGGATCGTCACCGAGATCAACCAGCAGGGCACCACGGTGCTGCTGGTGGAGCAGAACGCGCAGCAGGCGCTGTCCCGCGCACACCGCGCGTACGTGCTGGAGACCGGCACGATCGTCAAGTCCGGCACCGGTCCGGAACTGCTCGCGGACGCCTCCGTCAAGGAGGCCTATCTCGGCGTGGCCTGACGCCGGCGCGGCACCGCCTCGGCCCGGGCGGTGCCGCGCCCGCGGGTCACGAGGTGGCGCGGTCGGCGGCCCGGAACGCGCCCTTGCGAGCCGCCTTGGCCACGCCCTTGTCCGGGTGGTAGGTGCCGAGCATGGTCAGCACCTCGTGCGTGGCCGGGTGATCGAGCCGCCACAGCCGCTCGACGACGTCCGGGCCCGCGGGTTGGAACACCGCCGCCAGCAGCGCGGGCAGTTCCTCCTCGGGCACCCCGCTGGCCGAACCCGCGATGGAGTCGACGAGCAGCCATCCGAGGTCCTCGTCGGTGTTCTCGAACTCCGGCGCCGGGCCGAGCAGCATGGCCAGCGCCAGCTTCGCGTGCCGGCGCAGCACCGGAACGTCGAGCGCGCCCCGCCATTGCGCCTCGGCGGCGGCGCCGAGTTCCTCGCGCACGAGCCGGGTGGCGATGATGCGTTCCGCGGGCCCGCCGGCCGCGGCGACGGTAAGCAGCTCGTCCGCGGCGGCCTCCGGGCCACGAGCGGCGAACCAGGCATTCGCCTCCGCCTCGAGCTCCCCGTCCAGTCCGTCGCGGCCCAGCTCGATCAGGTCGGCGGCCGTCATCTCTTCCACGGGCGGCAGCAGCGGGACGTCCACACCGGACTCCACGAGCTCCGCCCGGATGGCGTGGGCGGCCAGCGGGGTCGCTCGGACGACCTCACCGTCGAGCTCCACGGCACCCAGCTCGGCGAGCCTGCCGAGCAGCGCGTCCGCCGGGTCGCCGTGGGCGGCGACCCAGGTCTCCCAGGCCTGCCGCGCCCGGGGTTCCGGCAGCTCCTCACCGGCGAGTTCCTCGATCATCTCGCTCACCGCGGGCACCGGAAGCCCGCGGTGCCGGGCGAGGAACAGCGGCACGAACCACGCGCCCGCCCCGCTGAAGTCGAGGTCGCTCTCCCCGGCGTGCTCGGCGTCCGTGAGCAGGCTCCACGCGAGCGTGGAGTTGAAGGCCTGCCGCCATACCGCGAGCACCTCCCCGTCGCTGCCGTCCGGCCACTCCTGCAGCCCCGGGCCGGCGATCACGGCGCCGGCGTCGCCCACGTCGAGGAACGCGAGCTCCTCGGCCAGCGCCGAGAGCGCCGCGAGCTCGTGCTCGCCCACACCCAGGGCCAGGGCCATGGCGGCGGCGTCGTTGTCGGCTCCGGAGGCGAACCGCAGCGCCAGTTGCCGGACGCGCTCGAGCGTGCGGCACTGCCGGGCCGCCGCGGCGAGTTGAGAGTCCGGGGGAAGCCGAATAGGGCCGATCCGATCGGGCAGCCCGTAGGCCTCCTTGAGGTCGAGCTCCCCCTCACCGGAGAGCGCGTCGAGGAACAGCGGCTCCACCGCGTCGAGTTCCTCGCTGAGCGACGCGTGCGCGTCCTCGCCTATCCGGTGGCTGTCCCGGGCGAAGTCGAGCAGCGCGTGCACGGTCGGCACCACCGTGGAGGGGTCCTCGAGTTCCTCGCCCTCCTCGGCCAGGACCTGCGGGTACACCCCCAGCAGCAGCGTTTCGAGATCGCCATCGCGCAGTTCGCCCAGGTCGGGCACCTCGAGTTCGTCGGAGAGCAGGCACAGCACGTTCGCCGCCTCGGCAAGGTCGACGGCCGGCTCGCGCCGGGTGCGTTCGGTCCACTCGGACAGGTCGGCGACCATCGCCGAGACGTCGGCTGACTCCATCGGGTCAGGCTATCGGCCGCCGTACCCCTGGCGGGAGCGGGTGCACGCCGATCGATCACAACCGTCGGTTGTCACCGGACACCGCACGGCTGTTGGACGAACACGGATCCACCGGCTTGGCTGGACACCGACACCCCGACGACAGACCGGAGAACGATCATGCAGGCCTCGTCAGCCATCAGAGGACACGCCGCCGGAGTGCCCTTCGTGGCCCTGCCGCCCGCCGCCGAGCCGCTCGACGGGCCCGCGCCGCTCGTGGTCACCTGGCACCTCATGGACCCGCCGCGGAGCGAGGAGGCGATGGCCGCCGCGCTCCCGATGTCCGGGCTCGGTGCCTGGCGTGTCTACTTCGGACTCCCGATGCACGGGGGCCGCGCGCCCGAAGGTGGACCCGAGGAGTTCTGCCGGCTGGCGGGCGAGGACTACGTGCTCAACGTCGCCGAACCCGTGACCGAGCAAGCGGCGACCGAGTTCCCCGGAGCCGTAGCCGACTTGCGCCGGCAATTGTCCCTCCCGGACTCACCGGTCGGCGTGGCCGGAGGGTCGGCCGGCGCGACGGTCGCGTTGGAGGTGCTCGCCCGAGCGGAGGTGCCGATCGGCGCCGCGGCGCTGGTGAGCCCGGTGACCCAGCTGGGGCCTGCCGTGGGCGCCAACGAAAGGCAGTTCGGCGTGACCTACCGGTGGAGCGAGCGGTCGCGCGCCGTCGCCGACCGGTACGACTTCGTCCGGCGCGCCGGCGAGCTGTGCGCGCCCGTGCTGCTGGTGGTGGGCGAGCACGACGACGAGGCGTTCCGGGAGCCCGCCGCCGCGCTGAGCGAGGCCCTCGGCGACGCAGGCAGGCTCGTGACCGTGCCCGGCATGGCACACGCGCTCGCCGACGAGCCCGGCATCGAGGCCGCGCCCCAGACCGGGCACGCGGCCATGGTCGACACCGAGTTCACCGCGTGGTTCCAGCAGCATCTGCGCTGACGTCGGCCCGCCACACCCGGGCCGGGTCGTGCTCGCACCAGCCCTCGGCCCGGCTCGTGGCGAGTGCGAGCTCGACCAGCCTGCGGACGGCCGGACGGCGATCGTCCGCCCGCCACACGATCGACCAGGGGAACAGCGGCGAGGGCTCGAACGGCAGGACGCGCAGGTTCAAATCGGGCGCCAGCTCCATGTCCGCGCCGGCCAGGGTGACCCGACGCCGGCCGTAGCGCGTCTGCTCCAGGGTGTGCCGGAGGTCGTAGCTGACACCGGAATCGTCCAGCGGGACACCGAGCGCCTCGCTCATCCGGCGCAGGAACGCCAGCCACTCCACCGGTCCGCCGAGCGACGGCAGCCAGATGCCCTCGTCGCGCAGGTCCGCCATGCGCAGGACCTCACCGGAGGCGAGCGGATGCTCCGGCGCCAGCAGCGCCACGAGCGGTTCGAGTCGCACGAGCCGGTGTTCGAGGCCCTCGGGCAGCTCCCGGCCCAGGTCGTGCACGCGGCCGAACGCGACGTCGACCTCGCCGCGCAGCAGCGGGTCCACGGTGTGCGCGAAGCCGTGCCGCCAGCTGTGCTCCACCCGCAGGGCCGGCTCCCGCGCGGCCATCCGCCGCAGCAGGTACATCGGGGAGAGGCGGTTGTCGACGAGGTCCAGCCGCACCGGCAGGTCGTCCACGCCGACCGCCGCCACCGCCTGCTCGGCCAGCCGCAGCAGTTCCCGCGCGTGCGGCAGGAAACGCTCGGCCTCGGCCGTGGGCTCCACCGCACGGTTGGACCGCACGAACAGCGGCACGCCCAGCGCGTGCTCGAGCCTGCTGATCCGCTTGGACAGCGCCTGCTGCG
Source organism: Prauserella oleivorans (assembly GCF_042685745.1). NCBI lineage: Bacteria > Bacillati > Actinomycetota > Actinomycetes > Pseudonocardiales > Pseudonocardiaceae > Prauserella > Prauserella oleivorans. The sequence goes on from NZ_JBHUNT010000001.1 coordinate 3,309,643, forward strand.
TCAGGAACAGCCGCTCGGCCGCCCGGCTGAAGTTGCGCAGCTCCGCGGTGAGGACGAAGGCGCGCACCTGCGCCAGGTCGAGGTCCATGCTCGTGAGTGTCGGGCCGCCCGCGTCCGCGGGCAACGCTCAGGCGCCCGGCGGCTTGTCGCGCACGACGCAGGTGAGCCTCGCGGTGCACGTGCGGCGGCCGGCCTCGTCGGTGATGACGATCTCGCTGGTGATGGTGCTGCGCCCCACGTGCAGCGGGGTGGCGACCCCGGTGACCTCGCCCTTGAGCGCCGCCCGGTGGTGCGTGCACGACAGCTCGAGGCCCATCGCGACCCGGTCGGAACCCGCGTTGAGCGCGGCCACCGTGGAGCCGAGCGCCTCGGCCAGCACCGCGTTGGCCCCGCCGTGCAGCAGCCCGTACGGCTGCAGGTTGCCCTTGACGGGCATCGTGCCGACCACGCGCTCGGCAGTGAGCTCGACGAACCGCAGACCCACCTTGTCGTTCAGCTGCTGGTCGGCCACCTCGGCGTTGATTCCGGCCAGCTGCTCGCGGATCTGCTGCTCATGCACGTTCTCGGTCACCCACTGCTCCTTGCTCGACACGACAGGCGGCACTGTCTGCCGCTCACCCTAGACTCACGACCGTGAGCCCCAACGCAAACACTTCCGTAGCGAACGACACACGGCGACTGCTGCTCATCGACGGCCACTCCATGGCCTACCGGGCGTTCTTCGCCGTGCCCGCGGACCGCTTCCGCACCTCCACCGGGCAGGTGACGAACGCGGTGTTCGGGTTCACCTCGATGCTCATCAACCTGCTGCGCGACGAGAACCCCACGCACCTCGCGGTGGCCTTCGACGTCTCGCGGCAGACGTTCCGCTCGGAGACGTTCGCCGACTACAAGGCCAACCGGCTCACCACGCCGGACGACTTCAAGGGCCAGGTCGAGCTCATCAAGGAGATCCTCGCCGCGCTCGCGATCCCGGTGCTGGAGAAGCGCGGCTACGAGGCCGACGACATCATCGCGACGCTCACCACGCAGGCCACCGGCGACGACTACGAGGTGCTCATCTGCACCGGTGACCGCGATGCGCTGCAGCTGGTGACCGACTCGGTGACCGTGCTCTACCCGCGCAAGGGCGTGTCCGACCTGGTCCGGTTCGACCCGGACGCGGTGCAGGAGAAGTACGGCCTGTCGCCGTCGCAGTACCCGGACTTCGCGGCGCTGCGCGGCGACCCGTCGGACAACCTGCCCGGCATTCCCGGGGTGGGGGAGAAGACCGCGACCAAGTGGATCCGGCAGTTCGGCTCGCTCGGCGAGCTGGTCGACCGGGTCGACGAGGTCAAGGGCAAGGTCGGTGACGCGCTCCGCGCCCACGTCGATGCCGTGCTGCTCAACCGCCAGCTCACCGAGCTCGTGCGGGACGTCCCACTGGAGACGGGACCCGGGGACCTCGAGGTCCGGCAATGGGATCGAGACGCGGTCCACCGGCTGTTCGACGAGCTCGAGTTCCGCGTCCTGCGCGATCGCCTGTTCGCGACGCTGTCCAGCGCCGAGCCCGAGGCCGACGAGGGCTTCCAGGTGCGCGGGGGCGCGCTCGCGCCCGGCACCGTCGGCTCGTGGCTGTCCCAGCACGCCGGCCCCGGCACCACGGTGGGGCTCACCGTGCGCACGACGGGCGCCTCGGTGTCGGCCGACGTGGTGTCGATCGCGCTGGCCGCGCCCGACGGCGAGGGCGGCTACGTCGACGTGACGACGCTGGACCCGGCCGACGAGGAGGCGCTGGTCGCCTGGCTCGCCGACCCCGCCGTGCACAAGGTCGGGCACGCGCTCAAGATCCCGCTGCACGCCCTGCTGGCGCGGGGCTGGCTGCTGCGCGGGCTCGCGATGGACACCGAGCTGGCGGCCTACCTCGTGCGGCCCGGCCAGCGGTCGTTCGAGCTCGCCGACCTCGTGCTGCGATACCTCCACCGCGAGCTGCGCTCGGAGGAACCCGCCGACGGCGGCCAGCTGTCGCTGCTCGACGCGGACGGCGGCGCGGAGGACCCCGCCGCGGCGATCGCCCACGACGAGCTGGTACGCGCCCGCGCGGTCGCCGAGCTGGCGGGCGCGCTCGGCGGCGAGCTGGACCGGATGGGCGGCAGCTCGCTGCTGGCCGAGATCGAGCTGCCGCTGCTGTCGGTCATCACCGACCTGGAGGCCGCGGGCATCGCCGTGGACCTCGAACAGCTCACGACGCTGGAGGCGCACTACGCGAGCCGGGTCAAGGAGGCCACGGAGAACGCCTACAGCGTCATCGGCAAGCAGATCAACCTCGGCTCGCCCAAGCAGCTGCAGGTGGTGCTCTTCGACGAGCTCGGCATGCCGAAGACCAAACGCACCAAGACCGGCTACACCACCGACGCCGACGCTCTGCAGACGCTCTACGAGAAGACCGAGCATCCGTTCCTGCAGCACCTGCTGGAGCACCGGGACGCCACCCGGCTGCGGGCCACCGTCGAGGGGCTCATCAAGTCCGTGGCTCCCGACGGGCGCATCCACACCACGCTGCACCAGACCATCGCGGCGACCGGCCGGCTGTCCTCAGTGGACCCGAACCTGCAGAACATCCCGATCCGCACCGACGAGGGCCGCCGGATCCGCGAGGCGTTCGTCGTCGGCGACGGCTACTCGCAGCTGATGACCGCCGACTACAGCCAGATCGAAATGCGGATCATGGCGCACCTCTCGTGCGACGAGGAGCTGATCGAGGCGTTCCAGTCCGGTTTCGACTTCCACGCCGCCACGGCCGCCCGGGTGTTCGGGGTGGAGCCCGCCGAGGTCACCGGCGCGCAGCGCGCCAAGATCAAAGCGATGAACTACGGGCTTGCCTACGGCCTGTCCGCCTATGGCCTGTCGCAGCAGTTGCGGATCTCGACCGAGGAGGCGCGCGGGCTGATGGACGACTACTTCGCCCGCTTCGGCGGCGTGCGCGACTACCTGCACACGGTCGTCGACCGGGCAGCCAAGGTGGGATACACGGAGACCATCTTCGGCCGCAGGCGCTACCTTCCCGACCTCACCAGCGACAACCGGCAACGCCGTGAGATGGCGGAGCGGATGGCGCTCAACGCGCCGATCCAGGGCAGCGCCGCCGACATCATCAAGGTGGCCATGCTGGGCGTCCACCGCGCGCTGTCCGCGTCGAAACTGGCCAGCCGGATGCTGCTGCAGGTGCACGACGAGCTCGTGCTCGAGGTGGCCGACGGCGAGCACGCCGAGGTGGAGGCCCTCGTGCGCAAGGAGATGGGAGCGGCCTACGAGCTGGCCGTTCCGCTCGAGGTGTCGGTCGGGTTCGGCCGGTCCTGGAACGACGCCGCGCACTGACGGGACTTCGGGCCGGTCCGTTCCATGGGAGCGGGCTCGGGGACGGGAACCGTTGACCGGAGAACCCGTCCCGCAGCCCACTCGTGCGCTGCCGAGACGCCGCGCGGCGGCTAGCCTCGCACCATGACGGCCCGCAGCGCGCTGATCCTCGCCGGCACCGGGATGCTCCGGGTGGTGGCCAGGGAGCTCGCCGTCGACGGCTGGCAGGTGGTGCTTCCCAGCAGGCGTCACGCGCCGCTGCCCGTGGACGATCCGGAGCTGCGGTCGGTGCGCTGGTCGCGGGGACGCCGGCACACCCGGGTGGGTGCCGGGCGCGCGATCTGGGTGGAGGCGCACTGGGACCGTCCGCGCGAGCTGGCGCGGAAGGCCGAGAAGGTGCTCGCGGGACCTGCCGAGCTCCTCGTCGCGTGGGTGCACGAGTCGTACCGGCGAGCGGTGCTGGGTGCCGTGGAACCGTTGCTCGCCGAGGACGCCCCCGTGGTCGAGGTCCGTTCGCTGGCCGACCTCGCCGGCCTCGCCGAGGAGTCCGAGGGGTTCTATCCGGATCACCCCACGCAGCAGGTGCTGCTGGGGTCGACCTCGGACGTGGACCCGTCCCGGCCGCTCGGCCACGACGAGATCGGCCAGGGCGTGCTGTACGCGGTGCAGCGGGCACTCGAGGGCCGGCCGTCGTCGGTGCACCAGATCGGCGAGCGCAGGCCCGTGCACGGAGCCTGACCCCGTCACCGCAGCGCCGTCGCGGGCCGCGCTTCCCAAATCGTCCACAGCGGCCGGTAGCCCTGCCGGTGCCAGAACACCGACGAGAGCGGGTTCGGCGGGTTGTAGTACAGGTACGTGCCCCGGATCCGGCGGCGGGCGAGCGTTGCGTGCGCCTCGGCCGTGATCGCCCGCCCCACGCCCCGCCCACGGGCATCGGGCAGCACCGCGACGCTGTGGAGGTACCCCCACCGCCCGGCGGGCAGCAGGCTCGCCGCGCGTGTGCCGGCCACCACATCGGTCCAGCCGCCGTCGGCGATCCCGACCGCCGTGCCGTCGAGCTCGGCGATCCACACCGGCAGTCCCGCGACGAGCTGCTCGCGCAGGGTCGCGCGGCGACGCTCGGCGGCGCCCGGGCGGGGGCGGATGTTGCCGACCCGGGTCGAGTACTCCATCTCCACCCGTTCCAGCCGCACGACCGTCTCGGTGTCCTCCGCCCGCGCGCGCCGGACGACGACCTCCGGGTTGCCCGGAGCCGTCCGGCGCCGCCCCGTGCGCACGGCCAGCGCCGACAGCGGCACGAGCCCGTGGTCGAGCAGCGCGCGCGTCGCCTCCGCGTCCCGGCTCGGCCACGTCACCACCAGCGCCGAGTCCAGGCCGGGAGACGCCGCGTCGAGCCGGGCTCGGCAGGCCCGCAGCAGCGCGTCCATACCTTCCGTGCCGTGCTCACCGGGAAAGGGAGTCAGCTCCCACGTCTCCAGCGCCGACCACAGCGCCTCGGGTGCGTGCGGATCGGTCAGCGTGACGCGCAGGACTCCGGTGACCCGGCTGCCGTCGGCCAGGGTGGCGACGAGCGTTTCGCCGTCCACAGGTCCGGCGGGTGCGGGCAGCAGCGGATCGATCGCGGCGAACCGGTCCGCCTGGCCGGCGACCGGGTCAGCGCTCTGCCTCATCGCTTTCGCCTCATTCCCCCTCGGCGTCCCCTCACCGCAGCGCCGTCGCGGGCCGCACCTCCCAAACCGTCCAGAGTGGACGGTATCCTTGCCGGTGCCAGAACACCGTCGACAACGCGTTGTGCGGACTGTAGAACAGGTAGGCGCCGCGCGCGCGGTCTCGCACGAGTTCGCGGTGCGCCGTCGCCATCAGCGTCCGGCCGATGCCGGTACCCCGCGCGGCCGGCGCCACCGAGACCGTGCCGACGCGGGCCCAGAGTCCGTCGGCGATCCGGTGCGGTATCGGGGCGGGCCACGCGCACACCGCGACCCCGACGGGCACGCCGTCCGCCTCGGCCAGCCATACGGGCTCGCCCGCCCGTACGGCCCGGCGGAACTCCGCGGCCAGCCGGTCGGCGGCCCCGGGCCGGACGGTCGCCGGGCCGACCAGCGCCGAGTACCGCAACTCGGCCAGCCACAGCGCCACCGCCTCGCCGGTGTCGGCCTCCGTCGCCCGGCGCACCGTGACGCCGGCCTCGCCGGGTACATCGGCCGCGGTGGGCTCCTCGCACACGGCCAGCACGATGCCGGGCACCAGCCCGTGCCCGATCAGCGTCGGCGCTACCGAGACGTCACGGCTCGGCCAGGTGACCGTGCACGCCGAGTCGGGTCCGCACGGCCGCGCGCGCAGGCGCTCGCGGACCGCCGCCAGCAGGGCGCCCATGCCGGCCTCTCCCACGTCGCCGCTCAGGGGCGTCAGGTCCCACACCTCGCGGGCCTGCCACAGGCTCGCCCAGCCGTCGTTGCGCAGGCGGTAGAGCACGCCCTCGACCTCGCGTCCGTCCGCCAGCCGCCGCCGCAGCCGCTCGCCGCCGCCCGCGCGAACGCGGTCCGGCAGCAGCGGATCGAGGGCGGCGAAGCCGGTCATGGGTCCAGCACGGTGCGGAAGATCGCCGTCCCGGGAAAGAGCCTGCCGCGCAGCGGGCTCCACTGGCCCCAGACTCGGGTGTGTCCCTCGGGCCACTCCGGCTCGACCAGGTCGGTCAGCCGGAAGCCGGTGGCGTTCAGCGCGCGGACGTAGTCCCCGAGCGTGCGATGGTATTCGACGTAGGTGGCCGCACCGGAGGAGTCCTCCTCGACATAGGGCGTGCGGTCGAAGTACGGCTGGGTCGCGGTGAGCCCCATGGGCCCCGGGTCGTCCGGGAACACCCAGCGCATCGGGTGGGTCACCGAGAACACCCAGCGCCCGCCCGGCCGCAGCACCCTGGCGACCTCTGCGAACACCGCCTCCAGCGACGGCACGAACGGCACCGCGCCGAACGCCGAGCACACCACGTCGAACGAGCCGGAGGCCAGCGGCAGCCGCTCCGCGCTCGCCTGGAGCAGTGTGGGCCGCAGGCCGGTGCGCGCGGACGCCTCCCGCGCGTGGCGCAGCATCCCCGCCGAGAGGTCCAGGGCGACGACGCGCGCGCCCTGCGCGGTCAGCCAGCGCGCGCACGGGGCCGAGCCGCACCCGACCTCGAGCACGTCGGCGCCCGCGATGTCGCCGAGCAGCCGGGCGTCCTCCTCGCGGAGCCCTTCCGGACACCAGACGAAGTCGGCGGCGCCGAGGAAGTCGCCGTGTTCGGCGTGGTAGGCGTCGGCGTCGGCGTCCCACCAGGCCAGGTTGGCCATGGTCGCCTCGGCGGAGCCGACGGGACGGTAGGCGACGCCGACGGTGCCGAGCTCCCGCTCGGCGCGGTCGTGCCGCCGGGAGCCGGTCGCGGGAGTCTCCTCGGGCACGGCCGTATCCTCTCCTCCGGTGACGGCATGATCGGCGCCGGACCCCTGATTGTGCGGGTCACGGGGTGCCGCGTACGATGTTCAGTAGCGCAGTGGGTTCGCGCTGCCTGTCGCCTCCGGACTACACGTGAGGTGGTGTGGGTCGCGCACCACAAGGTGATCCTCGCGGCCGTTCTTGGCTGAACGATTGCATGGTCATCGCCTTGTCCCATCGATGCGCTACGCAAACTGCACATCTTCGACACTCAATCCGCTACCGGAGCAACCCACCTAATGACCATCGACACCACCACCGCCCCGAGCGCCGAGCAGGCGAAGCAGGTCGCCGTCAACGACATCGGGACGGAGGAAGACTTCCTCGCTGCGATCGACAAGACAATCAAATACTTCAACGATGGTGACATCGTCGAAGGCACCATCGTCAAGGTCGATCGTGACGAAGTGCTGCTCGACATCGGCTACAAGACCGAGGGTGTCATCCCGTCTCGCGAGCTGTCCATCAAGCACGATGTCGACCCGGCAGAGGTTGTCGCCGTCGGTGATGAGGTGGAGGCCCTTGTCCTGCAGAAGGAGGACAAGGAAGGCCGGCTGATCCTGTCCAAGAAGCGCGCCCAGTACGAGCGCGCCTGGGGCACCATCGAGGAGCTCAAGGAGAAGGACGAGCCCGTCAAGGGCACCGTCATCGAGGTCGTCAAGGGTGGTCTCATCCTCGACATCGGTCTCCGTGGCTTCCTGCCCGCCTCGCTCGTCGAGATGCGCCGTGTGCGCGACCTCCAGCCCTACGTCGGCCGGGAGCTCGAGGCGAAGATCATCGAGCTGGACAAGAACCGCAACAACGTGGTGCTGTCCCGCCGCGCCTACCTGGAGCAGACCCAGTCCGAGGTCCGCAGCGAGTTCCTCAACAACCTCGCCAAGGGCCAGGTCCGCAAGGGCGTCGTGTCGTCCATCGTCAACTTCGGTGCCTTCGTGGACCTCGGTGGCGTCGACGGTCTGGTGCACGTCTCCGAGCTGTCCTGGAAGCACATCGACCACCCGAGCGAGGTCGTCGAGGTCGGCCAGGAGGTCACCGTCGAGGTGCTCGACGTCGACATGGACCGCGAGCGCGTGTCCCTGTCGCTCAAGGCCACCCAGGAAGACCCGTGGCGCCAGTTCGCCCGCACCCACGCGATCGGCCAGATCGTGCCGGGCAAGGTCACCAAGCTCGTCCCGTTCGGCGCGTTCGTGCGTGTCGAGGAGGGCATCGAGGGCCTGGTGCACATCTCCGAGCTGGCCGAGCGTCACGTGGAGATCCCGGAGCAGGTCGTGCAGGTCGGCACCGAGGTCATGGTCAAGGTCATCGACATCGACCTGGAGCGGCGCCGCATCTCGCTGTCGCTGAAGCAGGCGAACGAGGGCTTCACGCCGGACAGCGAGTTCGACCCGACGCAGTACGGCATGGCCGCCGAGTACGACGAGCAGGGCAACTACATCTACCCCGAGGGCTTCGACCCCGACACGCAGGAGTGGCAGGAAGGCTACGAGAAGCAGCGTGAGGAGTGGGAGCGGCAGTACGCCGAGGCGCACGCTCGCTACGAGCAGCACATGCGCCAGGTCGCCGAGGCGGCCGCGGCCAACGCCGCTGCCGCGGCCGATGGCGCGACCGGCATCGAGGGTGGCGAGCAGAGCTACACCTCGGGCGGCCGCTCCGAGCAGCAGGCCGAGAGCGGCGGCACGCTCGCGAGCGACGAGCAGCTCGCGGCGCTGCGGGAGAAGCTCTCCGGCGGTGCGTGAGTGACCCGGGCGCCTGACGGTGCCCGTTGACGAACGACAGCGGTGGCCCTGGTTCCGCGGAACCAGGGCCACCGCTGTGTCTGTTTCTGGTGTGTTTGCCTCGGCGAACAGCCGAGGTGCGGCTGCCGTCGTCGGTGCTCCCGGAGGCGGCGGCTGCCGCCGCGTCGTCGCCCGGACGGCGAGGTCGGGGCGCAGCAGCCGTCCTCGTCGTCGACGGGGATGCTCCGGCTGCCGGCGCCGAGGCTCGTCTGCCAGGACAACGGCTCCGGCTGCCGGCGCTGGTCTGTCGCCCGGACGGCGAAACGCCGGCCGGCGCTCCCGGGCAGCAGACTCAGTGGCCCTGTGCCGGGCGGCAAGCGGCCCAGGGGCCCGGGCGGGTCGGGCAGGTTCCGCGTCAGTGGCCGACCCGGGTGGTCCCGGAGTGCCGACGACAACGGCCCGCACCCCGGCGAGAGGTGCGGGCCGTTCGGCTCGGATCGGGCGGCTACGTCGTGGCCGGCGCCCAGGCGCGTTCGTGTGCGGCGGCACGGGCGCGGCGGCGGAGGCCGGCGAGGCTGTGCTTCGCGGGCACGAGCAGCGCCGTCAGCCAGTTCCGCCGGTATTCGTCAAGCGCCACCGCGACGGGCCGATGCATGACGCAGTGCACCAGGCCGGGCGTGCCGAGCCGGTGCCTCCCGACGTACGTGCTGGCTGGCATCGTTCCTCCGTGTGGGCGATCGCCTTCGCTCGGCACCGTACGCAACCGATGCCTTCCACGGTGGGAGGTGCTCGGCGTGTCACCCGAAAACGCGCATTACGTTTTGGTAGAGGGCGCAGCGTCAGCGCGGGAGGGGAACTGGTTGAATGCGCCCATGCTGCGAGTGGGGTTGACGGGCGGAATCGGGGCGGGCAAATCGACGGTCGCGGCCCGGCTGGCCGAGCACGGCGCGATGGTGATCGACGCCGACCGGATCGCCCGGGAGGTCGTCGAGCCGGGCACCGAGGGCCTCACCGAACTGGTCGCCGAGTTCGGTGAGGACATCCTGACCCCGGACGGGGCGCTCGACCGGCAGGCGCTTGCCGCGAAAGCCTTCCGCGACGAGGGCTCCCGGCTGCGGCTGAACGCGATCATGCATCCCAGGATCGGCAGGCGAACCCTCGAGCTGATGAACCAGGCCGCGCCGGATGCCGTGGTGGTGCACGACGTACCGCTGCTCGTGGAGGGCGGCATGGCGACGAACTACCACCTGGTGCTCATCGTGGACGCCGACGAGGACGTGCGCGTGAAGCGGCTCGTCGAGGCGCGCGGCATGGCCGAGGACGACGCGCGCGCCCGCATCGCCGCGCAGGCGACCCGCGAGCAGCGGCAGGCCGTGGCCGACGTGTGGCTCGACAACAGCGGCACCTCGGAGGAGGTGCTGGGCCAGGTCGATGCGCTGTGGCGGGAGCGGCTGGTGCCGTTCGAGGAGAACGTGCGCCTGCGCCGGAGGCGGCCGCCGCAGCCGCCGGTGATCTCGCCGCCCGACGAGACGTGGCCGGCACAGGCTGAGCGGGCGCTCGCCCGGATCCGCGCCGCCGCGGGCGCCCGGCTGGTGCGGGCCGACCACATCGGATCCACGTCCGTGCCGGGGCTGCCTGCCAAGGATGTCCTGGACCTGCAGGTCACGGTCCCCACACTCGCCGACGCCGACGCCCTCGCGGACCCGCTGTCCGACGCCGGTTTCGTTCGCGCCGAGGGGCACTGGTTCGACCAGCCGCAGGACGGCGCGCCCGCGGATGCCCTGTGGGACAAGCGTTTCCACTTCGGTGCCGATCCCGGACGTCCTGTGAACCTGCACGTGCGTGCCGCCGAGGGACCGGCGTGGCGGCTGGCGCTGCTCTTCCGCGACTGGCTGCGCGCCAACCCCGACGAGGCCGCCGCGTACGCCGACATCAAGGACCGGCTCGCCCGCGCGCATGCCCACGACGCGAGCGTGCTCAACTACGCCGAGGAGAAGCAGGTGTGGGTGGACGCGGGCTTCAAGCGTGCCGAAGCCTGGGCGCAGAACACCGGCTGGACGCCGTAGCCGGCTGGTTCAGAGCAGGTCGCGCCGACAGCCGGTGGCGACTGGTCCTGCACCTCGAGCTTCGCGTCCAGGCGCGTCGGGCCAGACCGATCGGCTGGCGGGTGTCAACCGTGCGGTGGATGCCGCCGCCAGTGCAGCGTGATGTCCAGATCGGACAGCCAGTGGGCGAGGTCGTAGCCGTGGCGCGCGAGCGCGTCGACGCACCGGTAGGCCGTCTGCAGAGCCTGGCATGCCTGGTGCCGGGTGACGAGCCCGCCCTCCAGCGCCTCGAGCAGCTCACCCGTGTCGATCACCTCCACGCCGCGGCCGGTCCGCAGCACCAGGTCGAGATAGAGGTCGGTGGTCCGCCACACGTCACCGGCGCGGTCGATGGTCACGACATCGAGGTAGAAGTCCTGGTCGCGCTCGTGGCCGGGGTTGAACCAGAAGTCGGTGACGCGCAGCCCGAGTTCGGGCAGCAGCCACGACTCCACGTAGTGGAACTGCCGCCTGCCCGGTGCCGGCCGCGCGAGGTACAGCCCGAAGGGTTCGACGCGGTACTCCTCGACTGCCCGCACCACGCCCTTGGGATCGGTGTTGGTCTTCGCCGCCACGTCGAAGGTCTCTGACTTCGGTGAGTGCATGCCCGCATTCTTCCGGGGTTCGCGCCACGGAGACGAACATCACGTCTACAGTGATCGCGTGCAGCAGGCAGCCGTCTCGTCGGAGCCGCTGGCGGCCGTGGCCGCCGCCCTGGCCGACCGTGCCGCGGAGCTCACCGGACAGCTGGTGAGCCTGTACGACCGTGAGCTGCCGGACCTCGTGCACGACGACGAAACCATGGTCAGTCTCTTGTCGGCCAGCGTGTACCAGAACATGGACACGGCGTTCCAGGTCTTCCAGCACGGCATCGACCCGACCCGGGTGGAGGCGCCGGCGGCCGCGGTCGAGTACGCGCGGCGGCTCGCGCAGCGCGGCACGCCGGTGATCAACCTGATCCGCGCGTACTACCTCGGTCAGACCGCGATGCTCGACCATGCCTTCGGCGAGGGCGCCCGGCTGATCGCGGACCCGCTCGCGCTGGGCGCCGCGATGCGGGAGGCGCTGACCAAGGCGTTCGCCCTCATCGACCGGATCACACAGCAGGTCGTGTCCGCCTACGAGGAGGAGCGCGCCAACTGGATGCTCAACCGCAGCGCGGTGCGGGCGGCCCGTGTCCGTGCGCTGCTGGAGAACGAGCACGACGACATCGACGCCAGCGAGGCGGCGCTCGGCTACCGGCTGCGCGGCACCCACGTCGGCATGGTGGTCTGGTACTCGGAGGACACGCACCCGGCCGACCCGCTCGCGGGCCTGGAGGCCACGGCGAGCCGGTTCACCGCCGACCGGCCCGGTGACGTGCGGCCGCTGTTCGTTCCCCACGACGAGCGGTGCGCGTGGGTGTGGCTGCCCGTCGAGCGGTCCCACCTCCCGGGCCGGGAGCAGATCGCCCGCGCGCTCGCCGGTGACGCGGAGGTCCGAATCGCGCTGGGGGAGCCCGGCGAGGGCCTGGACGGCTTCCGCCGGACCCATCGCCAGGCGGTGCGGGTGCAGGGGCTCGCGCTCGCGGCCGGGACGAGCGCGGCGCGGGCGCTGACGTTCCGCGACGTGGGCGCGATGGCGCTGATGACCGCCGACCTCGACGCCGCCCGGACCTGGGTGAGCGACACCCTGGGTGCGCTCGCGGCGGACGAGGAGCAGAACGGGCGGCTGCGCGAGACGCTGCGGGTGTTCCTTGCCGCGGGGGCCAGCTACACCGCCGCGGCGTCCCGGCTGACGATGCACAAGAACTCCGTCCAGTACCGCGTGCGCAAGGCGGAGGAGCTGCTGGGCCGTCCCGTGTCGGACAACCGGCTGGACGTCGAGCTCGCGCTCAACCTCTGCCACTGCCTCGGCGCCGCCGTCCTGGCGCGGGCCTGAGCGGCCGCGGTTCGGTGCGCCGGACCAGTGCCGTCCGCGATCGTTGGTCGGTCGGCACGAAGCGTGGCCACCCGGTTGCCCGTAGCCTTCACCCATGGGGTCCATTGCGCACGAGCCGGATGAGGCAGTAATGGTCGTTCGTCTGCGCCGTGGACTGGTCGGCGAGAGCAGGCGGGTGTGCCACGTGGTGCCGGTGCCCTCCGAGCCGGTGCCCGACGAGCTGGTCGCGTACTGCGGCGCGCGGATCCTACCCGGGCAGGCCGACCTGCTGAGCCACCTCACCGGCATGCCCTGCGACTCCTGCCTGGCCATGACCGTGCGGCCGGGCCGCGCAGGCCTCGCCGCCGCGTTCTAGGCGCGGGCGGACCGTTCCAGACGCGGGCGGAAACTGTCGGTCCGGGCGCTTACCCTGGACCACGTGGCTTTCGCGACCGAACACCCCGTGCTGGCTCATTCCGAGTTCCGACCGGTCTCCGAGATTCCCCGGAAGAGCGGCCGGTTCCAGGTGGTCAGCGACTACGAGCCCGCCGGCGACCAGCCCGCGGCCATCGACGAGCTCGAGCGCAGGCTCAAGGCGGGGGAGAAGGACGTCGTGCTGCTCGGCGCGACCGGCACCGGCAAGTCGGCGACCACGGCGTGGCTGATCGAGCGGGTGCAGCGGCCCACGCTCGTGATGGCCCCGAACAAGACCCTGGCCGCCCAGCTGGCCAACGAGCTGCGCGAATTCTTCCCGCACAACGCGGTCGAGTACTTCGTCAGCTACTACGACTACTACCAGCCCGAGGCGTACGTCCCGCAGACCGACACCTACATCGAGAAGGACTCGTCGATCAACGACGACGTCGAGCGGCTGCGGCACTCCGCCACCATGAATCTGCTCTCGCGCCGCGACGTCATCGTGGTGGCGAGTGTGTCGTGCATCTACGGTCTCGGTACGCCGCAGTCCTACCTCGACCGCTCCTCGAAACTCGTCGTGGGCGACGAGGTCGATCGCGACACGTTCCTGCGGGCACTGGTCGACGTCCAGTACACGCGCAACGACCTGGCGTTCGCGCGGGGCACCTTCCGCGTGCGCGGCGACACCGTCGAGATCATCCCGGCGTACGAGGAGCTCGCCATCCGGGTCGAGTTCTTCGGCGACGAGATCGACAAGCTGTACTACCTGCACCCGCTCACCGGCGAGATCGTCGACAAGGTCGACGAGGTGCGCATCTTCCCGGCCACGCACTACGTCGCGGGCCCGGAGCGCATGGAGAAGGCGATCCGCGGTATCGAGGCCGAGCTGGAGGAACAGCTCGAGAAGCTCGAGAAGCAGGGCAAGCTCCTCGAGGCGCAGCGGCTGCGGATGCGCACCACCTACGACATCGAGATGATGCGCCAGGTCGGGTTCTGTTCCGGTATCGAGAACTACTCGCGGCACGTCGACGACCGGCCGCCGGGTTCGGCGCCGGCGACGCTGCTCGACTACTTCCCCGAGGACTTCCTGCTGGTCATCGACGAGTCGCACGTGACGGTGCCGCAGATCGGCGGCATGTACGAGGGCGACGCCTCGCGCAAGCGGACCCTGGTCGAGCACGGGTTCCGGCTGCCGAGCGCGCTCGACAACCGGCCGCTGACCTGGGAGGAGTTCTCCGATCGGGTCGGCCAGACCGTGTACCTGTCGGCGACCCCGGGGCCGTACGAGATGGGGCAGACCGGCGGCGAGTTCGTCGAGCAGGTGATCCGGCCGACCGGCCTGGTCGATCCCGAGGTGATCGTCAAGCCCACCGAGGGCCAGATCGACGACCTGGTGCACGAGATCCGCACCCGCGCCGAGAAGGACGAGCGCGTCCTGGTCACCACGCTGACCAAAAAGATGGCCGAGGACCTCACGGACTACCTGCTGGAGCTGGGCATCCGGGTCCGGTACCTGCACTCCGAGGTCGACACGCTGCGCCGGGTGGAGCTGCTGCGGCAGCTGCGCTCCGGTGACTTCGACGTGCTGGTCGGCATCAACCTCCTGCGGGAGGGTCTCGACCTGCCCGAGGTGTCGCTGGTGGCGATCCTCGACGCGGACAAGGAAGGGTTCCTGCGCAGCGGCACCTCGCTGATCCAGACGATCGGCCGTGCGGCGCGGAACGTGTCCGGCCAGGTGCACATGTACGCCGACACGATCACCGACTCGATGCGGTACGCGATCGACGAGACCAACCGCAGGCGGGCCAAGCAGATCGCGTACAACGAGGAACGCGGCATCGACCCGCAGCCGCTGCGGAAGAAGATCGCCGACATCCTCGACCGCGTCTACACCGAGGCCGAGGACTCGGAGGAGGAGATCGCCGTCGGCGGCTCCGGCCGCAACGCCTCGCGCGGGAAGAAGCCGGAACAGGGCGACAGGGTGCGCAGCTCGGGTGTGCTGGCCGACCGCGACGTGAGCGGCATGCCCCGGGCCGAGCTGGCCGACCTCATCCAGCAGATGACCGAGCAGATGATGCAGGCCGCCCGCGATCTGCAGTTCGAGCTGGCGGCACGGCTGCGCGACGAGATCGCCGAGCTGAAGAAGGAGCTGCGCGGCATGGATGCCGCGGGGGTGAAATAGTCACTCCGCGCTGGGGTCGCTCTCCAGGAGGCCGAACAGGTTGCCCTCGGTGTCCCAGCAGTAGGCCAGCCAGCCCACGCCGGGCACTGCGCTCTTGCCCTCGGCGACCGTGCCGCCCGCCTGCTCGATCTCGCGCACGGTCACATCGAGCTCGGCGACCTCCATCGTGAGTGGGTAGGCGTTGACCGCGGCGCCCTTCTCCGGGGGAGGGCCTTCCCGCTGCAGCAGCCCACCGTCGAGGCCGGACCCGTTGCCCGTGGTGATCGACCAGTAGGGATGGGGTCCCCATCTCTCGAACGACCACTCGAAGACGGTCGCATAGAAGGTGATCGCACGCTCCGGATCGCTCGCGTGGACTTCGAAATGGACGGGACGGGGCATGGCGGCCTCCTTGCCGGGATGCGCCGTGCGCGAGATGGAACGGAGAAGCTTACGCCGGAATTGTCGGCCACCGCGGGCGCGGTTGTCAGCAACCGACCGGCAACGCCGACGACGAGTGTGCCGGTGGTGAGCGTGTGCTGACACCGGCGCTGTCGCGGGGAAACAACCGGGAAACGTGCCGGTACTACGTTCGGCGCGATGATGACCAAGAAGGAAGCCGCCGACGCCGTCGTCACCGCCAAGACCCGGCTGGGACTGACGTGGGAGAAACTCGCCGAGGTGGTCGAGGCCCCGCTGGCCTGGTCGACCGCGGCACTGCTCGGGCAGCACCCGATGAGCGAGCAGCAGGCGCAGGCCGTCGGCCAGGTGCTGGAGCTGAGCCCCGAGGTCGTCGAGGCCCTGCGGGCACAACCGATGCGCGGCGCGCTGGAGGACGCCGTGCCCACCGACCCGACGATCTATCGGTTCTACGAGGTCCTGCAGGTCTACGGACCGACGATCAAGGAGCTCATCCATGAGAAGTTCGGCGACGGCATCATGAGCGCCATCAACTTCAAGCTCGACGTCGACCGCCGCGAGGATCCGGGCGGCGACCGGGTGGTCGTGACGCTGGACGGCAAGTTCCTCAAGTACCAGTGGGGCTGAGCCCGAGGTGACCACGCGGGCCGGGTGCCCCGCCTGGATGCCCGGCCCCCTCACCGTCCCGGTCAGTCGCCGAGCATCGCCGCCACGTACGAACGGATCGTCGCCAGCGTCTCGGGTGCGCTCCACACGTGCTCGACATGCGCGTCGTCGGAAGGGCCATGCTCGCCGATGCGCTCGTTGAACGGCCGGTGCAGCTGCCGTTTGGTGTGCAGGAACGCCTCGGGCGGTACCCGGCCGAGCGTGCGGGCCAGCTCGGCCGCCCGCCCCACGACGGCGTCCTCGGCGGCCATCGCGTCGACGAGCCCGCGGGCGAGCGCGTCCGGCCCGCGCCAGGTGCGCGCCCACACCATCAGCTCCGTCAGCGCCGGGCTGCCGTAGGCACAGCGCAGGATCTCGGTCGCCGCCAGCGGGAACGGCACGCCCACGCGGAGCTCGGTCCAGCCGAGCATGCCGTGGTCGGCGTTCATCACCCGCGCGTCACACGCGGCGGCCAGCACCGCCCCGCCCGCGATGGCGTGGCCGTTGATCGCCGCCACCACCGGGCGCGGGAAGTCGAACAACGTCAGGAACACCTCCGAGAGCACCGGCAGGAACTCCCGGACGTACGCCGCGCCGCCTGTGACCAGGCGCCGCAGGTCGACGCCTGCCGAGAACACGCCGGCCGTGCCGGTGAGCACCACGGCGGGATGTCCCGCGCGCAGGACGTCGTCGAGGACGCCGAGCAGCCGCTCGCACAGTTCCGTGTCGAGCGCGTTGGCCTTGCCGTGGGCCAGGCGCACCACGGCGACGCCTTCGGCGGGCCCGAGTTGGATCGACGACATCGGCGGCCTCCGGCGGCTCGCGGCTGTACGAGCCCTCAGGCTAGCCGCGTCAGCTGGTGATGTCCTTGGTCGCGAACCGGCGCGCGGCGAGCAGGCCGAACACGGTGGCGTAAAGGGTCGCCGACAGCGCGCCCGACGCCATGTCGGTCCAGTCGACGTCGGTGGCGATGAGGTCCATCCACGCGAACGAGAAGTGGGTCGGCAGGAAATCGCGCAGGTCGCCGAGCGCGGTGATCTGGTCGAGGATCTGCGACAGGATCGCCACCACCACGGCGCCGCCGACCGCACCGAGCGGAGCATCCGTCGAGACGCTCAGCAGCAGCGCCAGGCCGGCGACCCAGGCCAGCTGGATGATCAGGTAGACCGTGGCGAGCAGGATGGCCAGCACACTCTGCCCGAACGGAATCGAGTCGCCGGTCGGGCTGATCGCTTCCCCGGAGCCGTACCAGAGCACGCCTGCCACCAGGGACACCAGCGGCAGCACCACGATCGTGAGCGCCGAGAGCAACGCCGAGGTGATCGCCTTCTGCCGCAGCAGCCGATGCCGGGGCACGGGGATCGCCAGTAGGTATTTCAAGCTCGACCACGACGACTCGCTCGCGATCGTGTCACCGAAGTACAGCGCCACGATCATCGGCAGCAAGAACGAGCCCGACACGAACAGGGCGACCACGACGAAGTTCGGCGCGCTCGCCGTCGCGAGGTCGATGAATCCGCCGGACCGCCGGTTCGGGCTGGCGTCGCCGATCTCGAACGCCGCCACCAGGATGAACGGCAGGAGCGCCACGAACCCGATGACGAGCTGAGTGCGCCTCCTGCGCAGCTGCCGTCGCAGCTCGACCCCGAGCCGGAGGGTGCGGCTCGCCCGGTAGCCCGCGACGGCGCCGTCGGGCCCGAGTCCGGAGGTCTCGCTGCCGGCGGCGGTCAGCTCCTCGAGGGCCGCCGGGTCGGTGTGCACGCCGTGGTCGGCGGTGCCGACCCGGGCAGCGCCCGAGCCACTGCCCGACCCGTTGCCCGAGCCGTGGCCCGCCACGTGTCCGCCGGGGCCGCGTGTCTTGCCGGTCCTGCTCATGCGCTGCCGTCACCTTCTCCGACGAGTTGCAGGAACGCGTCCTCGAGCCTGCGCCGAGGACCCGCCTGTTCCACGGACACGCCTGCCCGCACGAGCGCGGCGATCGCCTCGGACCGGGGGAGCCCGTCGAGATCGGCGTGCACCAGCGTTCCGTCGACATCGATCCGCGACACCCCGCCGACGCCGCGCAAGGCCTCGGCGGCGAGCTGGGGATCGTCGACACGGAATGTCGCCTCGCCGCCCGCGGCGACGATCTCGTGCACCGCCCCCGAGGCGACCAGCCGGCCCCGGTGCATGACCACCACGTGTGTGCACGTCTGCTCGACCTCGGCGAGCAGGTGGCTCGACACCAGCACCGTGCGCCCGGTGGCCGCGTACCGGCGGAGCACCTCGCGCATCTGGTGGATCTGGGGCGGGTCGAGGCCGTTGGTCGGCTCGTCGAGCACGAGCAGCTCCGGCAGCCCGAGCATCGCCTGCGCGATCGCGAGCCGCTGCCGCATGCCCTGGCTGTAGGTGCGGACCTTGCGGTGCACGGCGTCGCCGAGGCCGGCGATCTCGAGCGCCTCGGCGACATGAGCCTGGTCGCTCGGACGCCCGGTGGCCTGCCAGTACAACGTCAGGTTCGCTTTCCCGGAGAGGTGGGGCAGGAATCCGGAGCCCTCGACGAACGACCCGATGCGGGAGAGCACCGGCGCGCCGGGCGTGACACGGTGGCCGAACACGCGGATTTCGCCCGCACTCGGCGTGATGAGCCCCATCAGCATGCGCAACGTCGTCGTCTTGCCCGCGCCGTTCGGTCCGAGCAGGCCGAGCACCTGGCCGGGCTCGACGCGCAACGACAAGTCGTCCACCGCGGTGAGGCCGCCCGGGTAGGCCTTCGTGAGACCGGTGATGACCAGTGGTGTCGACGCGAGCTCCGGGTCGACGCGGTGGGAGCGCCTCCGGCGCGTGGCGGCCACGATCGCCACGCCCGCGGCCACGACGAGGGCGGCGCCGATACCGGCGAGCTGCCCGACCGGCCAGCCTCCGGTGACCGTGGTGCCCGGCACCACCGGCACCGACAGCGGCGCCCCGTCGGCGAGGGAGATCCGGTAGGTCGCCGGCTCGGCCGGCGTCGCGTACGCCTGGTCGGTGGTGCCGACGACGAGCTGGAGCCGGTGGCCCGATTCGATCGGCCGCACGATGCCGGGCAGGGTCACGGTGGCCTCGACCGACGAGCCGTCCGCGGGCAGCGGCACGCGGATTGGCGAGACCGCGCTGCCGGGCAGCACGCGCGAGCCGTCGGGGTTGACGTCGTACAGCTTGGCGAACAGCACGGCCTCGCCGCCCCGGGCGCCCTGTGGAGTGATGCGGAGCCGGACCGTCGACGAGCCCGTCACCAGCAGCTGGGAGTCCAGCGGATCGGACGTGAAGGAGGCCGACTGCCCGGGCGGGTCCACGGAGAACAGCCCCGAGAGCCGCGACGAGTTGGCCACCACCCGGTTCAGCCCGGGGATGCCGCTGACCGCGGCCGGTGTCGCGCCCGGCGGCCGCACGACCTGCTGTTCGGGGCCGGTCAGGTCCACCTGCCTGCGCTCGGTGGTGCCGACGCCGACGCCGGGGTAGTCCTCGGCCTCCACGCTGCGCACCGACGGCGCGCCGTTGGCCCGCAGCGCACCCTGGACGTCGTAGGCGAACCCGGCTGCCGGATCGGAGCCCTCGCCGGTGAGGTGATGCCAGAGGTAGTCGCCGATGGTGCCGCGCAGCTTCGGGCCCGGCCCGCCGCCGTCGTGGCCGCCGGTGTACCAGACGACCGAGACCTCACCGCCCGCGTCGGCGATCTGCCGCGCGTTGGCGTCGGCCTGGTCGAGGCCGAACAGCGTGTCGCTCTCTCCCTGCACGAGCAGCGCGGGGACGGTGATCCGGTCGGTCACCGACGCGGGGGAGACGCGCCGGAGCAGGTCGAGCGTGCGTGGCTCCGCACGGCCGTCGGTGGCGACGTCGGTGTAGGCGGCGCAGATCTCCGCGCTGAACCGGCCGCACGTGCCGGACGCCGCGTCCAGCGCGGGCGCAGGCGTGCTCGCCGTGGGCGGCACCGCGCTCGTGCCCGCTCCCGGAGCGGTCGTGCCGGCCTCGTCGTTGTCCACCTCGTCGCCGGGCTCCACGGCGTCGGGGCCCGGGCCGCCCGAGCCCGACGGGGCGCCGATCCCGGCGGAGAACAACGTGCCGGCCCAGGCCTGCTTGAACACCCCGGCCGCCGACCCGGCGCCGGCGGCGGGTGTGCCGGGGTCCCGGTAGCCGGTCGAGGCGGCGTTGGGCAGCAGGGCCTGGCCGAGGTCGTTGTAGGTGATGACGGGTGCGATGGCGTCGACGCGCCGGTCGGTGCCCGCGAGGAGGAGGGCCAGCGCGCCGCCGTACGAGGCGCCGGTGACGCCGACGCGCGGGTCGCCCGCGGAGTCCTTGGCGACCTCCGGCAGGCCCGCCAGGTAGTCGAGCAGGCGGGAGGCGTCGGCGACCTCGTAGTCGGGATGGTTGAGCGAGATCCGGCCGGTGCTCTCGCCGAACCCGCGCGCGGAGTAGGCGAGCACCACGAAGCCCCGCTCGGCCAGCTCCCGCGCCTCCCGCGCGACGCTGTTCTTGTCGCCGCCGAACCCGTGCGGCAGGAGCACCGCCGGAGCGGGCGTCTGCTCGGGCACGTAGAGCGTGACGTCGAGCTGCACGCGGTCGGCCGAGCCCGGGGCCGCGGCGACGTCGATGGTCGCGTCCTGGGTGCGGTACCGGGGTGGCTCGTCACCGTCGCGGAGCAGCACGACGCCACCGGCGACGAGCAGGACGACCACGGCGAGGAGAGCCGCCAGGCGGCCACGAACGCGGGGAATGCGGGGCACGACCTTCACACTATTGCGCGTTTGCTGAGAACCTGCCTCGGGCACCCGCTGTTCAGGGAGCAGGGTGCTGCGTTGTGACGGACGTTACGCGTGACGCGTTGGTGACTCGCGTGACTGCGGCTGGCGTTCCCGCCTCCGACCCAGGAAGATGGAGGAGCTTTGGAGGGGAGTATTCCTTCGCGGCGGTGTCGTCAACACGGTTGTCGTTCTCAGGCACCCGGCACCGCCGGCCGGTACCGCCGGTGGAAGAGACCTCTGGGTAGTGGCCGCTTTCCGCTAACCGGAGGATTTCGTACATGACGGTGCCGTTCTGGCTGTGGCTTGCCACCATCGGCGGGCTGATCGTTCTGCTTGCGCTCGATCTCGTGATCGTGGACCGCAAGCCTCACGAGGTGACCACGGGTGAGGCCGCCCGCTGGGTGATCTTCTACGTGTCCTGTGCCGTGGTCTTCGGCATCGGTGTCTGGGTTCTGGCAGGCCACGATCCCGGCGTCGAGTTCTTCACCGGCTACATCACCGAGTACTCGCTCTCGGTCGACAACCTGTTCATCTTCATGGTGATCATGGCGTCGTTCAAGGTGCCGGCGATCCACCAGCACCGGGTTCTGTTGATCGGCATCGTGATCGCGCTGGTGATGCGCGGTGCGTTCATCGCCGTGGGCGCGGCGCTCATCGCGCAGTTCGTGTGGATCTTCTTCGTCTTCGGTGCGGTGCTGATCTGGACCGCCGTGAACATGGTCCGCAGCAAGGACGAGCACGAGGAGTACCAGGAGAACGCGGTGACGCGGTGGGTCCGCAAGATCTTCCCGGTCACCGAGGACTACGAGGGTCACCACTCGATCGTCAAGCGTGACGGCAAGCGCTACATCACGCCGATGTTCCTGGTGATCGTCGCGATCGGCAGCGCCGACCTGCTGTTCGCGGTCGACTCGATCCCGGCGATCTTCGGCATCACGCAGGAAGCCTTCCTGGTGTTCACGGCCAACGCGTTCGCCCTGATGGGCCTGCGGCAGCTGTACTTCCTGCTCGGTGGCCTGGTCAACAAGCTGGTCTACCTCTCCTACGGCCTGGCGATCATCCTGGCCTTCATCGGCCTGAAGCTCGTGCTCCACGCGCTGCACGAGTACCACGTGACTCCGGCGTGGCTGGAGATCAACAACTGGATGTCGCTGGGCGTCATCGTGGCCGTGCTGACCATCACCACGGTCGCCAGCCTGAGGAAGGCCAAGCGGGATCCGAGCGCGGTCGGTGGAGGCGGGCTCGACCTGAAGGCGGAGGCTCCCGAGCAGCGGGAGGAGCGCCGGCAGGCCGAAGGCTCGGCCGCGACCGAGGACGAGGCGGCAGGCAGCCGGCACGACAAGTAGGTCGTTAGGTCGGCTAAGGATCCGGTAGGGTGCCCCCGTGCGCCCTGCTGACATCGAACTGCTGACGGTCCCCGGCAGGCCCGCCCTGTCCGGGGACCTTCTTCTTTCCGCCGTGAGCCGGCCCGACCTGGCGAGCAACTCCTACCGCGGCTCACTCGTCCGCATCGACTCCGATGGCGTGACGACGTGGACCCACGGCGATCGGGACAGCGCCCCGGCCGTCTCGCCGGACGGCCGCTGGGTGGCGTTCCTGCGGGCGGCCGCGACGTCGGCGCCGCAGCTGTACGTGATGCCCGCCGGTGGCGGCGAACCCCGCCGGCTGACGGCTCTCCCGCTCGGCGTCGACGCGCCGGTGTGGGCGCCCGACTCCCGGCGCATCGCGTTCACCGCGCGGGTTCCCGAGCCCGGCCGGTACGGCGTTCCGCTGCCCGGGGAAGACGAGGCGCCCGAACCGGCCGAGGAGGCACCCCGGCGGATCACCCGGTACGACTACCGGATCGACGACATCGGGTTCCTGCGCGACCGGCCGAAGCGGCTGTTCGTCGTGGACGCCCTCGCGGACGATCCCGTCCTCGAGCCCGAGCCGCTGACCGACGGCGACGCCGACGTCAGCGACCCGGCGTGGACCCCGGACGGCCGGTCGGTACTCCTCGTCGCTCCTCGCGACTGGGACCGGGTGGAAACGCTGCACAGCGACGTCTACGCGGTCCCGGCTGAGGGCGGCACGCCACGACTGGTGGTGCGAACGCGCGGGAAGGCCTCCCGGCCCGCGGTCGCCGCGGATGGCACCGTGTACTTCTACGGCACCGAGTTCGACGGTCTCTCGGCCGCCGCCACCAACACCGGGCTCTGGGCCGCCGCGCTACCGGACGACGGCACAGCGGCCGAGCCACGCCGGCTCACCGACGCCGAGTCCGTCGACTGCGTCGCCGCCGCGGGAGAGCCCGCCCCGTACGGCGACGCGGTGCTGGTGGTCGTCGGCCACCGGGGTGCCGCACAGCTGCGCGCCGTGCCGCGCTCCGCGGACCACGCCGTGCTCGACGACCTGCCCCTGCTGGCCGGTGAGCGGGCCGCCGTCCGGTCGTTCACCGTGGACGGCGGCCGCGTCGCGTTCGTGCAGGCCGGCCCTGCCGACGCCGGCGAGGTGCTGCTGCTCGCCGGTGATACCACGACAACGCTCACGGCCTTCTCCGAGCCGCTGCGCGCGTGCGGGGTGCGGCCCGCCGAGGAGCTCACCGCGACCGCGCCGGACGGCTACCCGGTGCACGGCTGGCTCGTCCTGCCGGAAGGACCGGGGCCGCACCCGGTGTTGCTTGTCGTCCACGGCGGGCCGTTCGCCGCGTACGAGTGGAGCCTGTTCGACGAGGCGCAGGTGTACGCCTCGGCGGGGTACGCCGTGGTGCTGGGCAACCCGCGCGGCTCGGCGGGCTACGGCGAGTCGCACGGGCGCGCGGTGCTGCGCAACCTCGGCACGGTGGACGCCGACGACCTGCTCGCCCTGCTCGACGCCGCGCTGGAGCGGTCCGACCTGGACGGCGACCGGGTCGGCGTGATGGGCGGTTCCTACGGCGGGTTCATGACCGGCTGGCTCGCCGCGCACCACGGCGCCCGGTTCCGCGCCGCGTGGAGCGAGCGGGCCGTCAACGCCTGGGACTCGTTCGCGGGCAGCTCGGACATCGGCTGGTCGTTCACGGAGAACTACGTGGGCACCGATCCGGACGAGCAGCGGCGGCGCAGCCCGTTGAGCTACGCCGACAAGATCGGCATCCCGTTCGCCGTCGTGCATTCCGAACAGGACTGGCGCTGCCCGCTCGAGCAGGCCCAGCGGCTGTTCGTGGCGTTGAAGAAGAACGGCGCGGAGACCGAATTCCTGCTCTTCCCGGGCGAGGGGCACGAGCTGTCCCGGTCCGGCAAGCCACGGCACCGGCTGCAGCGGTTCGAGGCTGTGCTGGACTGGTGGGCGCGGTACCTGCCCGTCAGTTGAGCAGCAGGTAGTTGAGCTCCCGGCACACCCGGCTCAGCGGCACGTCGAGCCCGGGGTGGTCGAGGGCGAGCAGCACGTCCGGGGACGCGGGCAGCGCGCCGGCCGCGGGCGGGTCCCACAGGCACACGGCGGGTGCGCCCGCGTCCATCGACGAGCGGTACCAGAGGCCGTCGAGGTCGGGGAAGGCCGCCCGGACGGCGCGGGCCCACGCCTGCGTGATCTTCTTGGGTCCGCTGGAGATCTCCTGCGACGCGCCGACGCGGGTGGGCCACAGCCCGGACAGATCGAGCAGCCGCAGTGTCCGGGATGGACGGACGACGACGAGGTACGGTCCGCGGGTCTTGCGGTCCACGGTGGACGTCGTCTGGAAGACCTCGGCGACACTGGTGCGCACCGACAGTCCGAAGTAGAGCACGCCGTTGTCCGGGTCGTCGGCGGCCTTGCCGCGCTGCGCGCGCTGCGGGTCGAACCGCCCGTGCGGCAATGGACCGGTGTAGCGGAAGGAGTCCCAGCGCTGCGGATGGTTGCCGCGGGCGGTGAAGATCCGGACGAGGCGGGTCGCGGGATGGACCGCGACGATGTCCTCGGATTCGCGCAGCTGCTCACGCAGGACGTCGCGGGCCGGAGGCAGGGGTAGCCGTGCCATGGGCTGTGGTTACGCGTTCCTCGGGCGGGGTCAGGCCGGGGTGCCGAGCGTGCTCGCGAGCTCGGCGACGGGGGTGGGGTCGCCACCGGCCAGCAGCCACTCCCGCGGCGTCACCGGCGCGTCGTCGATCCGCAAATCGTCCTGCGGGGTGCTCATGAACCCGGCCACCACCAGCGCGGGCTGGTCGTCCGGGACGGCGCGCAGCACCGCGTCGAGCCCGGGCAATACCCCGGTGGCGGTGAACTGCCACGCGGGCAGCCGCCAGCCGCCCTGATCCTTCCAGCCGGTGAGCCTGCGCTCCTTGAGCCGGTGCCGCACGCGACTGTCGTCCACGCCGAGCCTGCGGGCCGCCTCGCCGACCGTGAGCGCGGAGTCCGCGAAGACGGCGTGCGTGGCGACGGCGCCCGCCCGGTAGTCGATCTCCTCGTCGCGATGCGGGGACAGGTCGAGTCCCGCATCGGTCAGCACCGCGCGCTGCTCGGGGGAGAAGTAGTGCGCCGGTTGCGGGTTCGGCGGCGACAGGCGGCGTGCGGCCTCCTCGACGAGAGCGAGGAACTCGGCGGTGTCCACCTTCAGTCCGGCCTTGGCCAGGACGTTCTCCAGCGCTGCGGTCATGCGCCCAGGTTAGCACGGGCGTGCGCTTTCGTGCGGTTCACGCGCGAGTCCGGTTGCCGAGCCGCGCGAAGAACCGGCGGGGCGTGGTGCCCGTGAGCTCGCGGCAGTCGCGCGTCAGGTGGGCCTGGTCCGCGTAGCCGGCGACGGCGGCAAGGGTGGTGAGGTCGGGCACGTGCGCGGCCGCCGTGACTGCCCGCCGCAGCCGGGCCACGCGCACGTAGGTCGCCGGCCCGTAGCCGACCGCACGGGTGAACCGGCGGCGCAGCGTCCGCTCCGGGGCGGGAAGGCCGGCCAGCGCCGCCGACACCCGCGGCGCACCCGCGTCCAGGCGCGCGATCAGCGTCCGCAGCACCGGATCGTGCTCCCGCGCGAGCCGGGCGCCGACGACGTCGGCCAGGGCGGCCGGCTGTGCCCGGAGTCGGTCGGCGGTGGCGCGGCCCTGCCGGCCCCATAGGTCGGCCAGCTCGACGCGCTGGTCGGTCAGCTCGGCCGCCGCGACGCCCAGCGCCCTCGGTGCGTGGCCGGGGCGGAACCGGATGCCGTGCACGAGCGTGCCGGACGGAAGGTCGGTGTCCCACGGACCGGTGTCCGGACCGGCGACGAACACCCGGTCACCGGCGACCATGAGATCGGCGCAGCCGTCCGGAACGATCCGGGCAGGCCCGTCCGTGCGCGACCACCACAGGCACCGCACCGCGTCGGTCAGCGCGGCCGGCGGCGCCGCTTCGCGGTACATGCCGTCATGATGCCACCGCGGGCCCGTGGAGACGGGTCAGTCGTCCAGGTGGGCCGTGTCGTTGAAGCGGCGCACGATCCAGCGCTCGCCGGCCACGACGAGCTCGGAGATCGACCCGTTGTCGGCGCCGATGAACGCCAGCGGGGCGGCACGGCTGGCGAGGGCGAGCGCCTGGCCGATCACCCCGCCGTGGGTGAACACGGCGACCTGGCCGCCGGGGTGGGCCGCCGCGAGGCGGGCGAGCGCGGCGTGAACCCGGCCGGCGAAGGCCTCGTTGGACTCGGCTCCGGGGATGACGTCCCAGCGTTGCTCCTCGGCGATCCGCCTCGCCAGCGGATGCCCTTCGGCGACGTGCCTGCGGTAGAGCCCGCCCTCCCACTCGCCGAGGTGCACCTCGCGCAGGTCCGGCTCCACGCGGGGGACCAGCCCGAGCCGCTCGGCCAGCGGTGCCGCCGTCTGGGCCGTGCGGCGCAGCGTCGTGACGTAGAGGGCGGCCAGCTCCGCCGTGGCCAGCCGGTCGGCGACCCGCTTGGCCTGGTCGTGACCCTCGGGCGCCAGCTCGGGATCGCCGTGCCCGTCCACCAGCGGGAACGGTTCGCTCGCCCGGGCGGCCGCGGAGGCGCCGTGCCGGATCAGAAGCAGCCGGGTGGCACCGGGTGGCGGTTGGTAGCGGTACTGCGGGTACTCGGGCTCGGCCGGCTCGTTGCGGGTCACGGTTCGAGGTTAACGGTGTGTGCGCGACGATCTCCGCCGTGACGAACGGTTCTGTCGCGGCGGGCCCGGCGCTCGCCGTGGTCCTGGTCGCCCTGCTCGCCTTCGCGGGGGTGGTGGTGTGGCTCGGCGGGCTGGGGTCGTGGCGTGCGGTGGTGATCGCCGGGGTGCGCGCGGCGGTGCAGCTGGCCGCGGTGTCGCTGGTGATCGCCGCGATCCTGCGATCCGGCTGGTACACGGCCGGCTTCGTACTGCTCATGTTCGGGGTGGCCGCGGCGACCTCGGCCCGCCGGATCGGCGCGCCGAGGGACGTGCCGTGGACGGCGCTCGCGATCGGGGGTGGCGTCGCGCCGGTGCTCGGGCTCGTGCTGGCCTCCGGTGTCGTGCCGCTGCGCCCGGTGGCGGTGGTGCCCGTGGCGGGCATCGTGATCGGCGGTGCCATGACCGCGACGTCCCAGGCCGCCCGCCGCGCCGTGGACGAGCTGCGCACCCGCCATGGCGAGTACGAGGCCGCGCTGGCGCTCGGCCTGGAGCAACGCCCGGCGGCGCTGCTCATTTGCCGTCCCTCCGCCGGGCACGCGCTCGTCCCGGCACTCGACCAGACCCGCACCGTCGGCCTGGTGACCCTGCCCGGAGCCTACGTCGGCGTGCTGCTCGGCGGGGCGAGCCCGGTGCAGGCGGGCGTGACGCAGCTGCTCGTCCTCATCGGACTGCTCGCCGCGGAGGCGGTCGCCGTGCTGGTCGCCGTCCAGCTCGTCGCCGCCCGCCGGCTGCACGCGGACTGGTGAGCCTCAGCCGCGCCACACCGAGCCCTGGATCAGCACGCCGTTGTGGATCAGGAAGCTGCGGACCACGTTGGCCTTGCTTACGGCTTCTTTGCCCTGCCAGCCCTGGGCGGCGACGAAGGTGTCGATCCACTCGTTGACCGTGACCCGGCGCTTGACGCTGACGAATCGCTTGCCGGTGTCCTTCTTGCGCAGGAAACAGAACGCCACGAGCTCGTCCGGCGACTTGCCCACGTGCTCGCAGAACGCCTCCAGGATCCGGAGCCGCTCCTCCTGCGCGCCGGGGTCGTCGAGGTGGTGCGAGGCGCTGGAGCGCCAGCGTTCCACCGACGGTGCGGTGCGGATGTCGAGCGACTTCACAGCGGCAGCCCGAATCGCTCGGCGAGCCGGCGGACCTCGGCGAGCCTGCGCTCGGCGTTCATCGGCTCCTGGATCATGCCTTCCCGCTTGAGCCGCTCGGTCACCTCGGGGATCTCGTCCCACGGTGTGCCGTACTGGCCGCGGTAGAAGTTGTCCGCGAGCGAGCGACGTGGCCGCTGACCACCGCCGTCCGGGCTCTCCGCGGGATAGCCGACGAGCAGGATCCACATCGGAATCCAGTGGTCGGGCACCTTGAGCGGTTCCTTCGCCGCGGCGGCGTTGAAGGCGTGCAGGCCCACACCGAGGCCCTCGTCCACGCCCGCGAGCATGGCCTGCGCGATGGCCAGGCCGGACTCCACCGACACCGCCCACGTGCTGGCCATCGCATCCTTCGACATCGGCTCCACCACCTGGCCGAAGGCGACCTCGTCGACGTAGGCGTGCGACCAGCCGTGCGTCACCGGCAGCGCGCCGAGGTCGACGAGCTCCTTGAGCCGGTCCTGCGCGCCGTTGGCGAACGACATGTCGCCGTACCAGAAGATGGTGACGGGGGCGAGGTCGAGCTGCACCGTGGTGGTGGGCGTCTTGAGCTGCTCGCGGATCTCGTCGGTGAGCTCGTCGCGGTAGCAGACGATGGCCTTCACGAAGTCGGCGTTGACGGCGCGGGAGGCGCGGTTCGCCGCTTCCAGCATCACCTGGATCTTCTCCGGCTCCACCGGCTTGTTCGGATCGAAGAACCGGATCGTGCGCCGGTTGCCGACGACCTGCTTGAACTCCATTGTTCATCCCTTCACTTCGACAGCACCGTCACGACCATCGCGGCGGCATCGCTGCCGAGGAAGCCGCCGCCGTTCTCCGCCAGTGCCACACGTGCGCCCGCGACCTGGCGGTCGCCGCACCGTCCCCGGAGCTGGTCCGCGAGCTCGACGAGCTGGCCGCACCCGGTCGCTCCGATCGGATGCCCCTTGGCAAGCAGCCCGCCGCTCGGATTGACCACCTGCGCGCCGCCCAGGCGCGTCTCGCCGGAGCGCAACAGCCCCGCCGCCTCGCCCGGACCGCACAGCCCCAGCTCCTCGTAGGTGATGAGCTCGGCGGGCGCGGCCGCGTCGTGGATCTCCAGCACGTCCACCTCGTCCGGCCCGATGCCGGCCTGCTCGTAGGCCTGCCCGGCCGCGCGCTCGACGGCACCCGGTTCCCCGGCGCCGCGGTCGGTGCCGGACACGAGCGCGCACGCGCGCACCCACACCGGGTCGGCGCCCAGCCGCTGCGCCCGCTCCGGCGAGCAGACCACCACCGCGGCCGCGCCGTCCCCGATGGGCGAGCACATCAGCAGTGTCAGCGGGTCGGACACCACGCGGCTGGCGAGGACCTCCTCGGCCGTGACGGGGTTGCGGTACTGCGCGTTGGGGTTGAGCGCGGCGTGCGCGTGACTCTTCACGGCCACTTCCGCGAAGTCCTCCGCCGTTGCCCCGGTGCGCTCCATGTAGGCCCGCGTGTTGGCCGCGTAGACGTCCATGAAGAACGACCGCTTGCCCTCGTCCTCGCGCTCCTCGGCCGGCAGCGGTGAGCCCGCCGAGCCGCGCGCCCAGCGTTTGAGGTCGTCGAGCTGCATGAGGTCGACGGCCGTGCCGATCGCCGCGAACGATGTGGCCTTGTCCTCGTGGGTCAGCTTCTCGGCGCCCACCGCGAGCGCCACGTCCGTGGCTCCGGAGGCCACCGCGGAGACCGCCAGGTGGAACGCGGTGGAGGCCGACGCGCACGCGTTCTCGACGTTGACGATCGGCGTGCCGAGCAGCCCCGTATGCCGCAGCGCCACCTGGCCTCGGATCATCTCCTGCCCGGTGAGGATGCCCGCGACGGCGTTGGAGAAGTACACCGCGCCGACGTCGGCGGGTGTCACCCCGGCGTCCCGCAGCGCACCGTCGACGGCTTCCTCGGCGAGCGAGCGGATGGTGCTGTCGGCGAACTTGCCGAAGCGGGTCATGGCCGCGCCGGCGATGCAGACCTTCCCCATCGGCTTCCCTTCTGTTCCCGGTCCCAGGTGGACGGTGTGATCCCGCGGGCCCGCAGGGCCGCGTACTGGTTGCGTTCGGTCGCGGTCTTCGGCAGTTCCTCGACGAGCTCGACGTAGCGCGGCACGGCGTAGTGCGCCATCCGGCCCGCGCAGAAGCCGAGCAGGTCCTCCGGGTCGACGGTCGCCCCCGGCCTGGGCACGACACAGACCTTGATCTCGTCCTCTCCGAGCTCCGACGGCACGGCGTGGGCGGCACACTCGAGCACGCCGGGGTGGGCGTTGACGACGGTCTCGACCTCCCACGCCGAGATGTTCTCGCCGAGCCTGCGCATCGACTCCTTCTTGCGGCCGCGGTAGTAGAAGAAGCCCTCCTCGTCGTAGTGCGCGAGGTCGCCGGTGTGGAACCAGCCGCCGCGGTAGGCCTTCTCGGTGGCCTCGGGCAGCTTGTTGTAGGAGGTCATGCGGCCCTGCGGGTGCCGGAAGACCAGCTCGCCGACCTCGTGCGGGCCGAGCGGGCGGTCCTGGTCGTCGACCACCCGGAACTCCACCCCGGACACGCCCGCCTTGCCCATCGCGCCGACCTTGCCCTCGTCGTTGAGCAGGATGCCGGGGGAGTCGACCATGCCGAACCACTCGATGATCCGGACCCCGAAGCGCTCCTCGAACTCCCGCCACCGGTCGGGCGGGCAGCCCGCGGAGAGCACGACGCGCACGTTGTGGTCCCGGTCGAGCGGGCTCGGCGGCTGCTTGAGCAGGATCGAGATCATCCCGCCGAGCGTGTTGAACTCGACGGCGTCGTAGCGGCGGCAGTCGTCGAAGAAACGGGAGGCGGTGAACTTCGGTGCAAGGGCGAGTTTGCCGTCGACGAACATCGATCCGAGCATCGACACCAGCAGCGCGTTGCCGTGGAAGAGCGGCAACCCGGTGTACATCGTCTCGCCGGGTCGCACGCCGGAGGCCTGGACGAGCGCGGTGAGCGGGGCGAGGTCGTACTTGGTGGCGATGACGCCCTTCGGCGGCCCGGTGGTGCCGGAGGTGTACATCATGCCGACGCCGCCGGTGGGCTCGTCGAGGTCGACGTCCGGTTCGACGTCGGCACCGGAGAGCAGCCGCTCGATCGTCCAGTCCACGCGGCCGCCCGCGGGTCCGTCGCACACCACGAGGTGCCGGAGTGCGGGCAGGTCCGTGGCGACGGACAGGACCGCGTCGCGCAGCTCCTCGGTGAACACGACACAGGTGGCGCCGGAGTCGGCGAGGATGTGGGCGAGGGTGGCGCCGCGCTGCGAGATGTTCACCGGCACCGAGTGGGCGCCGATCATGAGGATGCCCAGATGCGTCCAGATGAACTCGGGCCGGTTGGGCATCATCAGCGCCACCCGTTCGGCCGGGCGCACGCCGAGCTCCAGCAGGCCGTTGGCGGCGCGCCGGCTGAGCGTGAGCACGTCCCGCCAGGGCACCTCGGTGTCCTTCCACTTGAGCCAGGTGGCGTCGGGGTGCTCGGCGGTGCGGCTGCGGACCAGCTGTTCGACAGCTCCCTGGGCTCGTGGCATCGCGGCCTCCTCGCTCGCCGGCGCTGGGTGAAGCAGCGCTCGCGCGAACCGTGACATGGATCACAACAGTCGCGCAATGTGGGCGGCTGCCGAACGTGGCACGGAACTTTGGCGGCGAGCTACAGCCGCCCCGGCGAGGTGGTGACGCCGGCCGTCGCACCGGCCTACGCTGCGAGGATGGCGCTGGAAGGCCTGCTGCGCCGGTTGCTGACGGCGGACACGGTCAGCGCGGCCGCGCAGGCGGCGGTGGACACGGCTCGCGAGGCACTGGCCGCCGACGTGAGCTGGTGTGGTGTCGTGAGCGACGGCGACCTGCGGATGGCGGCCTACAGCGGACTGCGGACCGCCGAGATGCCCGCGCGCTGGCATCTCGCCGTGGGGCAGGGGATCGGGGGGCGCGTCGCCCAGGAGGGACGCCCCATCGTCTGCCGGGACTACCGGCGCGACCGCAGGCGGGTGCCGGTCATGAAGAACGTGATCGACGCCGAGGGCATCCGGGGCGGTGCGTGTGCGCCGCTGCTGTACGGCGGCGAGGTGCTCGGCGTGCTCTACGCGTGCCAGCGTGTGCCCCGCACGTGGAAGCCGGAGGAGATCCGGCAGCTGTCCGTCATCGGCGCCGACACGGCCGTCGCCTTCGGCCGGATCCGCGAGCGGCACCGGGAGGAGCAGCGGGCCGAACTGTCCGAACGTGTGGCGCACGCCGCGGCGCGCACGGTCGACGTGCTCGGCGCCATCGCGATGAGCCTGGCCCGGACCGAGGACCTGGTGGTGGGGATCGGCGTGCTCGCCCACCATCTCGGCATGACGGCCGAACTCCTGGAGCCCGGCGGCGACCGGCTGGCCAAGGCGCCGCCGGGCGACGGGCCTGGCGAGCCGGTGCGGCTGCGGGTGCCGGTCGGTGACGAGCCGCTCGGCTACCTGCGGGTCAGCGGCGACCGCGAACCCGCGCAGGCCGAGCGGGAACTGGTGGAGATCTGCGCCGATCTCGTCGCGTTGCAGTTGCAGCGCGAGCGGGCGGCGTTGCGGGCGGAATCCCGCGTGCACAGCGAGTTCCTCGACGACCTGCTGGAGGGCCGGATCGCCGACGTACCCGGCATGCGGACGCGCGCCGCGCTGCTCGGCATCGAACCGTCCGCGCCGCGCTACGTCGCGTGTGTGGGCCTGCGGCTGCCGATGGACGCCGGATCGGGCGACGCTCCGCCGGGTGTCACGCGCCGAGTCTTCGCCCACGTCGAGCGGTGCCTGCGGCTGCGGTTCCCGCGCTCGATCGTCAACCCGCGCCGTGGGGACGTCGTGGTGCTGCTCGACCCGGAGGGTGCCGACCTGGAGCGGGTGGACCGCGCGCTGCGCGAGGTGGTCGCGCCCGGGGAGCCGGCGGCAGACCTGGTCGCGGGGCTCGGGCGGTTGTGTCTCGGTTTCGCGGACTACGCCGACTCCTACGCCGAGGCCGCGCTCGCGCTCGACGTCGCGCGGCGCCGCTCGCCCGCGGGCGAGGTGCTCGGCCAGGCGGACTTGGGGCTCTACGGGCTGCTGGCGCGAGGTCCGTCCCGGCAGTCGCTGCAGTCCATTGTGGAGAATGCGCTGGGCCCGCTGATCGAATCCGACACCACCGCAGGCACCGAGTACGTCAAGACGCTGCACGCCTACCTCGACGCCGACCGGCACCTCGAGCGTGCGGCCGCGGACCTGCACGTCCATCCCAACACGGTCCGGTATCGGCTGTCGAAGGTGCAGGACATGCT
Organism: Prauserella oleivorans; assembly: GCF_042685745.1. Lineage (NCBI taxonomy): Bacteria > Bacillati > Actinomycetota > Actinomycetes > Pseudonocardiales > Pseudonocardiaceae > Prauserella > Prauserella oleivorans. Next base: position 3,343,034 of record NZ_JBHUNT010000001.1, read on the forward strand.
CGGCGTCAGCCTGCGCGACGTGGACGATCGTTTCCTGCTCGAACTTGCCCTGCGAGTGCAGTCGGCGCTCGAACGGCAGTGACCCGGGGAAGAGCTGTACCGGGCACACAACGCCGCCCGGGGTCGTTGGCACGCGCCGCCATTGTGCCCGAGTGTGACACCGATCACTCTGCGGAGGGGCTCGCCGTACGCAGAGGAGAAACCGATGACAGCGACCGCACCGCGCGCGGACACGGCCACCGCGGAGCTACAACAACGGCAGTTGAAGGCCTACTTCGAGAAGACCAAGCCGATGCCGCAGCTGCTCGCGACCTTGCGCAGCAGGCGGGTGGCGATGGGTTACAAGATCGAGAGCGGCGAGGAGGAACAGTCCGCGGCGGGCAGGCGGCTGCACCAGCCGAAGGGCCCGCTCGCGTTCGTCTCCGAGCACCCCGTCGTGCCGCTGAGCGAGGTCGAGGAGGCCATCGTCGCCTGGTCCGCCTGCGGCCCCAACGGCATGGCGCACTGGGACATCGCCACCAGCGGGGGATTCCACGAGCTGGTCGGCATCGCCGGCCGTACGGCCGCGGGCCCCGGCAACTCGTTCGCGCACGACCTGCTGATCATCAAGGACGAGGGCGCGTTCATCTACAACCCCGGGCCCGAACGCGAACGCATGGTGGAGATCGAGAGCGAAAAGGACTACCACAAGGTCCTGGACTGGTACCGCGACGGCCTGAAGAAGGTCATGGACGGCAGGCCGGACATCGACTGGGCGCTGCGGGCCCCGGGCGCACCCAACGCCTCGCTGTTCGGGCCCTACCAGTACAACGTGAACCGCCCCGGCACCACGTGGTTCATCCCGATCACCGACATCGGCTGGCTGTACTTCAGCGTGATGCTGAACATCTTCGACGCCTGGCACATCTACCTGGTCGACGACAAGACCGGCGAGCCGGCGGGGACCGCGCCTTGGGTCAAGGAAGGCCAGCTGGAGTTCCCCATCACGATCAGCCAGATCGAGCAATTCATCTTCCAGGTGGAGACCTACCCGCCGGGCTCGATGGTGCAGAACATGCGGCTGGCGGCCGAGGCGATGGGCCTGGGCAACTGGATCTTCTGCGGCTTCTTCGACGACGTGCTCATGGGCGCGTTCCCCGACATCGCCCACGGTCTGGGGTTCCGGCATGAGCCGCTCAACGAGCGCGCGCCCGCCGCGTCCGGCGCGCTCAAGACATGGGGCGTGGACGGCGTCAAGGAAGCCACGTACGTGCCCTCGGAGAAGTATCCGAACGGGCGCGCCGTCGTGGACGCGATGATGGAGGAGAAGTACGGCTTCGGTCGCGCCATGTCGAAGGGCGACGACAACTGGATGCTCAGCCACGGCGGCCCGTACAAGCAAGAGGTCGTCCGCAACATCGTCAACAGCCCGGTGGTGCAGGTGAGTGACTGGGCCGTCGAGGCGTGTGCGGCGTACTTCGACTACTGCGTCGAGCACTACGGCCAGGCGCCCGTGTACTTCAACCCGATGCAGTGCAACTTCGGCGCGGTGATCCACCACGTCGACCCGGCGTTCTACGAGAAGTACTACGACGGGTCGAGTGTGACCGGGCAGATCCGCGAGCACATGGACACCTGGCACTGACCGGCGGTCCGGTGAGGGCGGCGAGCGCAGGGGGCTCGCCGCCCTTGCGCATTCATGCCCTGACGGTTATATTGCCGTTATGGCAACTACGACGTTCGAGGTGCTGGCCGAGCCGCGCCGGCGGGAGATCCTCGACCTGCTGCGCGACGGCGAACGCGTGGTGGGCGACCTCGTCGAGCGGCTCGAGCTGACCCAGCCCGCGGTGTCGAAGCACCTGCGGATCCTGCGTGAGGCCGGGCTCGTCGACGTCCGCCACGACGCGCAGCGGCGCTGGTACCGGCTCCGGCCGGAGCCGCTACTGGAGATCGAGGCGTGGCTCGCGCCGTACCGGCGCTTCTGGGCCGAGCGTCTCGACGCACTCGAGCGGCACCTGGACACGATGCCCGACGAACCCGAGCCGAGGAGTGACCCGTGAACGACGCCGTACGCCGCGTGGGCGAGGATTGGGAACTGCGGTTCGAGCGGCGTTACCCGCACCCACCGGAGAAAGTCTGGCGAACGCTGACCGAACGCGAGCACCTGAGCGCGTGGTATCCGTTCCTGGCTGTCGAGATGGACGTGCGTGTCGGCGGCATCATCCGGTTCCGCGACGAGCAGGGCACGGAGGTCCACGCGGAGATCACCGAGCTCGTGCCACACCGGTCGTTCGCGTTCACCGAGTTCGACGAGGCGACGGGCGCTCACCGGCTGCGCTTCCGGCTCACCCCGGACGGCGGCGGCTGCGTGCTGGTGATGGAACACGCCTTCGCCGACAACCCGTGGGCCGAGCGGACACAGCAGGGTTGGCTGGGCTGCCTCGACGTCCTCGCCGCCACGGCGGACCGGTTCGCGCTCGGCGGGCTGGAGACCGTCGGCGGCAGGCCGGTGCTGCGGTTCGAACGCCGGCTCGCGCACGCGCCGGAGCGAGTGTGGCGGGCCATCACCGACCCGGCCGAGACCGCGCGGTGGTTCCCCGCCTCGATCGACACCGAACCCCGGGCAGGCGCGCCGATGCGGTTCTCCTTCGGCGACGACGCCGATCCGGGCGGCCGTTTCGCCGAGGGCGAGGTGCTCGAGTACGACCCGCCGAAGGTCTACGCCTTCCGGTGGGCGCGCTCGGTGCTGCGGTTCGAACTCGTGCCCGACGGCGACGGCTGCGTGCTCTCCTTCAGCCACACCCTGAGCGGCACGGGCACCTCCGGCGACCGGCCGTCGGTCGCCCGGCAGGGCCCGGGCTGGGAACGCGGCCTGGAGGTCCTGGCCGCGGGCCTGGACGGCCGCGACGCACCGGAGCGCGACGGGCGGTGGTTCCTGGCGCGCGCCGAACAGTACGTCGAGGAGTACGGCCTGGCCGACGGCGAGCTCCGCACGACCGGCGACGGCCGCGTCGTCCGGTTCGAACGCGATCTCGTGCAGCCGCCGGAGGAGGTGTGGCGGGTGCTCACCGAGGGCGGGGTCCCGGTGGCGGGCGAGCCGGTGCCGGTGCGGTTCACGCATGGCCACCTGGAACCCGCCGAGGTGACAACCGTGGAACCGGTGTGCGCCGTCGAGTACGGCGTCGTCCCGTCCGGCCGGGTGCGGGTTGAACTCCGCGACCAGGAACCGGTGGGCACCCGGCTCGTGCTGACCCACACGCTCGACCCGGCCGCCGAGGCCGAGACGGCGCTCGCCGCGTGGCACACGCACCTGGAGCTGCTCTTCGCCGCGCTGCACGGCGACGTCCGTTGCCCGTGGCCGGACGCGCGCACCGCCGAGCTGCGACGGCGTTATGCCGAACGGCTGGGCACCGAGGCTGCGGCCACCGCGGGCGACGACCGGTAGGCGGCCGCGGACGGCCCGGCACAGCGGCTGATGTGCGGGCCGACGCGGCGTGGCCGGCGGGCCATCGACCGGGGTCCGACCCGGCGGGCGTGGCCGGTCGGGCTGGTGCTGCCCGGTGGGCCCGCCCGGACCTGCGCGCGAGCTGCGGGCGTGGCCGGTCCGCGAGCCTGCGTGCCTGCCCTGTGCCCGGTCACGCCCGGTCGGCGCCGGCCTCCCGCAGCAGGATGTCGACGGCGGCGTCGTTGCGTTCGGTCTGCGGCCGGATCTGTTCGTCGGGCGGGTAGAAGCCGTCCAGGCCGGGGCCGTCGGCCGGGTACATCTCGAACGTGAAGCTCAGGATCCGGTGCCTGCCCCACATCCAGTCGTTGATGTCGCCGTCGGTCACGTAGAGGTCGCTCGACTGCTGGGGGGTGTAGCCGTTGGCGGCGGCCATTTCCTCGCCGACGGAGCGCAGCCGCTGTGCCTGGTCCGGCGTCATGCCCTCGCCCACGTCGTCGGTGGTGTGACCGTAGGGCCAGAGCACCAGTTCGGAGTAGCTGTGGAAGTCGATGTGGCCGGTGATCTGCTGGGTGCCACCGACGACCCGGGAGTCGACGAAGTCCGCGACCGCCTTCGTCTCGGGCGCGGAGAACGCCGCGGTGCCGCGGTAGGTCTCCGAGCCTTCATGGCCGCTGGAGCCGCCGCAGCACCCCCACCGGTGGCCCCAGTTGCGGTTGAGATCGGTGCCCTCGCCCTGACGGTTCTTGCGCCAACCCTGGTACCGGCCGCCGGCGATGTCGTACTCGGCGCCGTCCGGGTTGACGGTGGGGATCACGTAGATCTCGCGGGAGTCCACGAACTGCGTGACGACGGGATCGTGGCCGTAGGAATCGGTGAACCGCTGCACGATGTGCAGGCACATCTCGGTGGTGAGGTGCTCCCGGGCGTGCTGGTTGCAGGTGAAGAGGACCTCGGGCTCGGCCTCGTCGCGCTCGACGTGGTCACTGATCTTGACCAGGTGCAGTGCCCGTCCCTCGAACGACTCGCCGACCGAGGACAACGCCGTGACGTCCCCGTGGTCCTGGGCCGCCTGGCGCAGCTCGGCGGTCACCTCGGCATAGGTGTGGTAACCCTCGTCGCCTGCCGGGAAGTCGCCCGGGGCGGCGCGGCGGTCGGGGTTGCGCTCGGCGAGCACGCGGTCGACATCGCCGACCGGACGGAGGTCCAGTCCTTCGGCGCGCAGGCTCGCCACCTCGGCCGGGCTCGCGACGACGGTGAGCGTCCCGTCCCGCACGCCGAGCACGTCCACGCCCGCCCGCGCGACGCGCTCCTGGGCGCCGGCGGAGATCTCGTACACGCCGCGTTCGGGCGGCTGGGCGCTCGCGGGAACAGTGGCGGCGAACAACAGCAGGAGCCCCGCCGCGGCGGTCAGTGTCCGTCGTGTGGTGCGCATGGCGGTCAGCGTGGTCGAGCGGTGGACCGGCGACAACCCATCGACAGTCGGACGTTGTTCATCAAATCGGGTGCTCCGGGCGCCTTGACCTCGACCTTGGTGGAGGTCGGATGCTGGACCCGTCAGCGCACCGAGAGGGGATGGGAATGGACACGACGGTTCCGCGCGAGACCTTCGACGCCGCCTACGAGGACGCGACCGCGGGGTGGGTCGTCGGGGAACCGCAGCCGGCGATCGTCGCCCTGGAACGCGAGGGGTACGTCCACGGGAGCGTGCTCGACGCCGGCTGCGGCACGGGCGAGCACACGATCCACCTCGCCCGGCTCGGGTACGACGTGCTCGGCATCGACTTCTCCGAGCGTGCGGTGAACCTGGCGCGGCGCAACGCCGAGCAGCGTGGGGTGCGTGCTCGGTTCGAGGTTGCCGACGCCCTCGTGCTCGCGGGCGAGCCGCGGTACGACACCGTCGTCGACAGCGCGCTGTTCCACGTCTTCGGACCCGAGGACGGCCGGCGCTACGCCGCCGCGTTGCACCGGGTGTGCCGGCCGGGCGCGCTGGTCCACGTGCTGGCCCTTGCCCGCACCGGCGAACCCGGATTCGGCCCGCGCATCAGCTCCGGTGCGATCCGGGAGGCGTTCACCGACGGGTGGGTCGTCGAGGACCTGGGCACCAGCGTCTACCGCGCCGTCGCGCACGGCGACCATGCGACGGAGCTGGGGGTCGCTCCGGGCGCGGCGGTGGACCTGCCGGCGTGGCTGGCCCGCGTGCGGCGGGTGTGACGACAGGGGTTCCGCGGACGCGGGTGGCGTCCTGATCTCCCGGCAGCACGGCGCACAAGCGCGGGTCACCGAGTCCTCGGTTGCCAGCGGTTTGGCCCAGCTCGAGCGTGCGCCGCCGGTGGAGCGGAGGCCGTGCCATGCCGACGGATCACAGATTGCTCACGAGGGGTAACCGGGCCCGGTCGATCACCGATGGTTTCCGTATCCGCACATCGGCACGGCCGCGCCACGTAGCCGCTCGTAGCTCCCCGGCCCTAGCTTCCCGAGAGGAACACAATGCGCAAGTCCCTGGCTGCCCTTGTCCTGTCCGCAGCCATCATCGGGGCCGCCACGGCATGCGCCATGCCGGACACCCAGCAGACACGTGTCCCCGAATCGCCCACTCTGTCGGTCCAGCCGGCCGCACCTGTGGAACCGCCGACGCCGACGACCGTCGAGATGCCTTCCGTGGAGGGCCTGAATCTCATGGCGGCGATGGACACGCTGGAGAACCTCGGCATGACGAACATCCAGCCGTTGCCCGTCGACGGGCACGCGTTCGTGGCCAACCCGGCCAACTGGGTGGTCGTGGCGCAGGAGCCCGCCGCTGACACGCAGGCGAACACCGCCGGCGAGGTCACGTTGCAGGTCTCCAAGACAGACGAGGCCGAGTCGAGCTGGTGCGGCGACCGGGACTGTTGACACCGACGCGGTCCCGAGACCGACGGTTGTGGCTGCCCTCGCCTGCGCCCGGCCGGTACCGCTGTTGCGAGCGGATCGGGGTCGCTGTCCGGGATGGCTCCGGCTGTAGTCGCAGCTATCCCGTTGTCGTGCCGCTCATCGCGCAGGCACCAGCTGCACGGCTACCAGCCGCGCTCGCGCCACTCCGGCAGCTTCGGGCGCTCCGCGCCGAGGGTCGAGTCGTCGCCGTGGCCCGGGTAGAACCACGTCTCGTCCGGCAGCCGGTCGAAGATGCGCTCCTCGACGTCGTTGATCAGCGAGGTGAAGTCCTCGGGCGAGTTGGTCTTGCCGACCCCGCCCGGGAACAGCGAGTCGCCGGTGAACAGGTGCGGGTGCCCGTTCGGGTCGCGGTACAGCAGCGCGATCGACCCGGGCGTGTGGCCGCGCAGGTGGATGACCTCGAGGGTGCACTCGCCGACCGTGATGGTGTCGCCGTGCTCGAGGAGGTAGTCCGGCGGCACGGGCAGCGGGTCGGCGTCCGCCGGGTGCGCCGCGGTGTACGACCCGTTCGCGCCGGCGACCGCGCCCAGGGCCTGCCAGTGGTCCGGGTGCTGGTGCGTCGTGACGATCTTGCGCAGCGCGGGCCGGTCGGGGCCGTGGCCGATGAGGTCCGAGATCCGCTCCGAGTCGTTGGCCGCGTCGATGAGCAGGGCCTCGTTGGACTCCCGGCACACCAGCAGGTACGCGTTGTTGTCCATGGGGCCGACCGACAGTTTCGTGATGGTCAGCGCGTCGAGCGTGCGCCGTGCGGCGTCGCCTCCGGGCTCGACGTGACCGGTGTACTCCTCAACGACGTTCACCCGGGACACGGTAGTCGGTGCGGTGCGTGTCCTCGACCGGTGGCCGGATTCACACCAGGTGGGGGAGGTCCCGCTCGGGGAACGCACCGGGCGGTGGTGGTTACGCTGGACGGGTGCCGGTGCGGCCGGGGGCCGCACCGTCGGTTTCTGTCGGTGGCGCGACCTAGCATGGCGGCGGCCGTCGTCAGATCTGACACCGGCACTCCACAGACCAGGGAAGGGACCTTCGGGTGGCTGATCGCCTTGTAGTCCGTGGCGCCCGCGAACACAACCTGCGCGGCGTCGACATCGATCTGCCGCGGGACAGCATGATCGTGTTCACCGGGCTGTCCGGATCGGGCAAGTCGAGCCTGGCGTTCGACACGATCTTCGCCGAAGGCCAGCGGCGGTACGTCGAGTCGCTGTCGGCCTACGCCCGCCAGTTCCTCGGTCAGATGGACAAGCCGGACGTGGACTTCATCGAGGGCCTCTCGCCCGCGGTGTCGATCGACCAGAAGTCCACCTCCCGCAACCCGCGATCCACCGTCGGCACGATCACCGAGGTCTACGACTACCTGCGGCTCCTCTACGCCCGCGCGGGCAAGCCGCACTGCCCGCAGTGTGGCGAGCCGATCAGCAAGCAGACGCCCCAGCAGATCGTCGACCAGGTCCTCGACATGGAACCCGACATCCGGTTCCAGGTCCTGGCACCGGTGGTCCGCGGCCGCAAGGGCGAGTACGTCGACCTGTTCGCCAACCTGCAGCAGCAGGGGTACGCCCGCGCTCGCGTCGACGGCACCGTGTATTCGCTGACCGAGCCGCCGAAGCTGAAGAAGCAGGAGAAGCACGACATCGCGGTCGTCATCGACCGGCTGAAGGTCAAGCCGACCGCCAAGCAGCGGCTCACCGACTCGGTCGAGACGGCCCTGCGCTTGGCCGACGGGCTGGTCGAGCTGGAGTTCGTCGACCTGCCCGAGGACGACCCGCACCGCGTGCGCGGCTTCTCCGAGAACCTCGCCTGCCCCAACGGCCATCCCCTCGCCCTCGAGGACCTCGAGCCGCGGTCGTTCTCGTTCAACTCGCCCTACGGTGCCTGCCCCGAGTGCACCGGCATCGGCGTGCGCAAGGAGGTCGACCCGGAGCTCGTCGTGCCCGACGACGAGCTGTCGCTGGCCGAGGGCGCCATCGCGCCGTGGTCGGGCGGGCAGAGCGCCGACTACTTCCAGCGGCTGCTCGCCTCGCTCGCCGAGACGATCGGCTTCCGGATGGACGTGCCGTGGCGCAAGCTGCCCGCCAAGGTCCAGAAGGCGGTCCTCCACGGTGTCGACGAGCAGGTCCACGTGCGCTACCGCAACCGCTACGGCAGGCAGCGGTCGTACTACGCGAACTTCGAGGGCGTCATCCCGTTCCTCGAGCGGCGGCACGAGCAGACCGAGTCCGAGTACTCGCGGGAACGCTACGAGGGCTACATGCGGGAGGTGCCGTGCCCCGCCTGCCAGGGGACGCGGCTCAAGCCGGAGATCCTCGCCGTCACCCTGGAGCACGGCGAGCTGGGGGAGCGCTCGATCGCCGAGGTTTGCGCGCTGTCGGTGGCGGAGGCCTCGGAGTTCCTCGACGGGCTCGTGCTCGGCCCGCGCGAGGCCATGATCGCGGGCGCCGTGCTCAAGGAGATCCAGGCCCGCCTGCACTTCCTGCTCGACGTCGGACTCGACTACCTCTCGCTCGACCGCGCCGCGGGCACGCTCTCCGGGGGTGAGGCGCAGCGGATCCGGCTCGCCACACAGATCGGCTCCGGGCTGGTCGGCGTGCTCTACGTGCTCGATGAACCGTCGATCGGTCTGCACCAGCGGGACAACCACCGGCTCATCGAGACGCTGACCCGGCTGCGCGACCTCGGCAACACGCTCATCGTCGTCGAGCACGACGAGGACACCATCCGGTCGAGCGACTGGGTGGTCGACATCGGCCCCGGCGCGGGCGAGCACGGCGGCAACATCGTCCACAGCGGACCGTACTCGAAGCTCCTGCGCAACAAGAAGTCGCTCACCGGCGACTACCTCTCCGGCAGGCGCACCATCGAGGTCCCGCAGATCCGCCGTCCCGTGGACAAGAAGCGGCAGGTCACCGTCGTGGGCGCGCGTGAGCACAACCTGCGCGGCATCGACGTGTCGTTCCCGCTCGGCTGCCTGGTGTCGGTCACCGGGGTGTCCGGGTCGGGCAAGTCGACGCTCGTGAACGACATCCTCGCCACCGTGCTGGCCAACAAGCTCAACAACGCCCGGCAGGTGCCGGGCCGGCACACCCGCGTGCGTGGCCTGGACAACGTGGACAAGCTGGTCCGGGTCGACCAGTCGCCGATCGGCCGGACCCCACGGTCCAACCCGGCCACCTACACCGGCGTGTGGGACCACATCCGCAAGCTGTTCGCGGCCACCACAGAGGCGAAGGTCCGCGGCTACCAGCCGGGGCGATTCTCCTTCAACGTCAAGGGCGGCCGGTGCGAGGCGTGTGCGGGCGACGGCACCATCAAGATCGAGATGAATTTCCTGCCGGACGTCTACGTGCCGTGCGAGGTCTGCAAGGGCGCCCGGTACAACCGCGAGACGCTCGAGGTGCACTACAAGGGCAAGACCGTCGCCGAGGTCCTCGACATGCCGATCGAGGAGGCCGCCGAGTTCTTCGAGCCGATCAAGGCGATCCACCGGCACCTGCAGACGCTCGTGGACGTCGGACTCGGCTACGTGCGGCTCGGCCAGCCCGCGCCGACGCTGTCGGGTGGCGAGGCACAGCGCGTCAAGCTGGCGAGCGAGCTGCAGAAGCGCTCGACCGGCCGGACCGTGTACATCCTCGACGAGCCCACCACCGGGCTGCACTTCGAGGACATCCGCAAGCTGCTTGGCGTCATCAACGGGCTGGTCGACAAGGGCAACACCGTCATCGTGATCGAGCACAACCTCGACGTCATCAAGACGTCGGACTGGATCATCGACATGGGCCCCGAGGGCGGCTCGGGCGGCGGCATGGTCGTCGCCGAGGGCACCCCGGAACAGATCGCGGAGAACGAGGACAGCTACACGGGCCGGTTCCTCCGGCCGATCCTCGCCCCGTGACCGTTCCGGCGGGATACTGACCGGGTGCCGCTGACCCGCTATCGCTTCCGCACCGAGTGGACCCTGCCGGCGCCGGCGCCCCGGGTGTTCGCCACGGTCGTCGACCTGGCGACGTACCCGAAATGGTGGCCTGATGTGCGGTCGGTGCGGCAGGTCGACGACGACACCGCCGAGCTCGTGTGCCGCGCGACGCTACCGTTCGCGCTGCGGCTGCGGATGACGCGCATCGAGGAGGACGAGCACGGCGGACGGCTCGGCGTGCGGCTCTCCGGTGACCTCGAGGGCTCGCTCACCGGACTTCTCCGCCCGGCCGGATCGGGCACCCGGTTGCGGATCAGCCAGCACGTGGAGGTGCGCAGGCCGCTGCTGCGGTCACTGTCCCCACTGGCGCACCCGGTCTTCCGGATCAACCACGCCGTGATGATGCGGCGTGGGCTCCACGGCTTGCGCGCCTGGCTCGCCTGACGGGCCTGCCGGCGCGCGACGATGCCGGGCATGTACGACGATGCCGGCCCGGTCCGCGATCCGCGAACCGGGCCGGCATGTCCTCGAACCCCAGTGTGCCGGGATTCCTCCGCGCGCCGCCGGGTCACGCCGGCGCGCATCGGGCTCAGGCGTGCACGGGCTGCCGCTCGGTCTCCTGCTCGGCAGGTTTCGGGGCGTGGTCGTCGACAAGCGTCGACTCGTTGAACGGGTCCTGCCCGCTCAGCACCCGGTGCACCTGCGAGCGGTCGAGCTCCTTGGTCCACGATCCGATGAGGACGGTGGCCACAGCGTTGCCCGCGAAGTTGGTCAGCGCGCGGGCCTCCGACATGAACCGGTCGATGCCGAGGATGAAGCCCACGCCGTCGACGAGCTCCGGCCGGTGCGACTGCAGACCGCCCGCCAGCGTCGCGATCCCCGCGCCGCTGACGCCCGCCGCGCCCTTGGACGCGATGATCATGAACACCAGCAGCGAGATCTGCTCGCCGATCGAGAGCGGGCTGCCCTGCGCCGTGGCGATGAACAGCGTCGCCATCGTCAGATAGATCGCCGTGCCGTCCAGATTGAACGAGTAGCCGGTGGGCACGGTGATGCCGACGACCGGCTTGCTGACACCCAGGTGCTCCATCTTCGCGATGAGCCGAGGCAGCGCCGACTCCGACGACGACGTCGACACGATGAGCAGGAACTCGCGGCCGAGGTAGCCGAGCAGCTTGAACACGTTCACGCGGGCGCCGAACCACAGCACGGCGCCGAGCACGATGAACACGAACAGCAGGCACGTCACGTAGAAGCCGATCATGATGACGGCCAGGCTCCGCAGGGCCTCCCAGCCGGTCTCGCCGACCACCGCGGCGATCGCGCCGAACGCGCCCACCGGCGCCGCCCACATGATCATGGCGAGGATCCGGAACACGAGCCGCTGGATGTGCTCGATGCCCCGCAGCACCGGCTCGCCCGCCCGGCCCAGCTTCTGCAGCGCGAATCCGGCGAGCAGCGCCACGAGCAGGGTCTGGAGTACCGAGCCTTCGGTGAAGGCCGACACCATCGTCTCGGGGATGATGCCGAGCAGGAAGTCGACCGTGCTCTCGCTGCCCTCGGCGGCCTGCTCCTGGACCTTCGCCGCGTCCTCCGGATCGAGGTGCATGCCCTCGCCCGGGTGCAGGAGGTTGCCGACCACCAGACCGATGCCGAGAGCGAACGTCGACATCACGAGGAAGTAGCCGACGGCCAGCAGGCCTACCTTGCCGACCTTCGCGGCCTTCGCGACCGACCCGATGCCCAGCACGATCGTGCAGAAGATGATCGGACTGATCATCATCTTGATGAGGTCCACGAAGCCGCTGCCCAGCGGCTTGAGCTCCTTCGCGACGTCCGGAACCGCGAACCCGACGATCACACCGAGCACCACCGCGGCGATCACCGCGAGGTACAGGTAATGCATGCGGTCGCGGCGTTTCGGAGCAGGTCCGGTCGTCGCCGACGGTTCAGGCAACGTTGCCTCCTCGAGAGATCAGAAAAGGGCCAGGACGACTATCGGCAGGTGTCCGCGTGAGGTCACGGTTGTGTTCATTTCGGTCGTGAACGCCTGTGATGTCATGGGGCGGTGCGAGTCGTGTCTCCCAGGGCGCCAGGCCGGGGCTGGAGCCTGGCCCAGCAGCTGCTGGTGCTGCAACTCGTGCTGGTGAGCGTGCTGGTCGGCGGAGGCACGGCGCTGGCCTACGCGGACGCGGCGGAGGCGGTCGAGGACAAGGCCGCCGAGGAGGTGACCGCGGTGGCGGCGACCATTGCCGACTCGCCCGAGGTGGTCGACGCGGTGGGGTCGCCGGAGCCGAGCCGGATGCTGCAGCCGTTCGCCGAGCGCGTACGCGCCGACACCGGGGTCGACTTCATCACGATCATGGACCGTGACCGGACCCGCTTCACGCACCCGAACCCGGACCGCATCGGCGAGCCGTTCATCGGCACCATCGCGCCGGCACTGTCCGGGCGGCTGTTCACCGAGACCTACACGGGCACCCTCGGCCCCTCGGTGCGCGCGGTGGCGCCCGTGTTCGACGACACGCCGGGCCGCCGGGTGGTCGCGCTGGTGGCGGTGGGCATCACGGTGGAGGCCATCGCGGCGGAGCTGGAGGAACGCCTCGTGCCGGTGTTCGCGGTGGCCGCGGGTGTGCTGCTGGTCGGCGGCGTGGGCAGCTACCTGGTGAGCCGGCGCCTGCGCCGGCAGACCCGGGGAGTGGCGCCGGCCGAGCTGTCCGGCATGTTCGAGTACTACCAGGCGATCCTGCACTCGGTGCGCGAAGGGCTCGTGCTCGTCAGCCGGGACGGGCGTGTGGTGCTCTGCAACGATGCGGCGCGCGAGCTGCTCGGCCTGCCCGAGGATGTGCGCGGCACGCCGGTGGAGGACCTCGGGCTGGCCGCCGATCTCGCCCGGACGTTCACCGCGAACGAACCGGCCGCCGACGAACTGCACGTCACCGACACGCGCGTGCTGCTGGTGAACACGGTGCCGGTGCGGTCGCGGGACCGGGCGATGGGCAACGTCGTGACCCTGCGCGATCACACCGAGCTGCAGTCGCTCACCGGCGAGCTGGACACCGTGCGCGGCTTCGCCGAGTCGCTGCGCTCGCAGGCACACGAGTCGGCGAACCGGCTGCATGCCGTCGTGTCGCTGGTCGAGCTGGGCAAGGCGGAGCAGGCCGTGGAGCTCGCGACCGCGGAGCTGGAGACCGCCCAGCAGCTCACCGACCGCGTTGTGGGCGCGGTCGCCGAGCCCGTGCTCGCGGCGCTGCTGCTCGGCAAGTCGAGCGAGGCCAGCGAACGCGGGGTCGAGCTGGTGCTCACCGAGGACACCGCACTGCAGGACACCGGCGCCCAGTTCGACTCCCGCGACCTCATCACCATCCTCGGCAACCTCGTCGACAACGCCGTGGACGCGGCCGTCGACCGGGCGGCCGAGCGGGCGCCGCGGGTCACCGTCACCGTCCGGTCCGACCCGCACGAGTTGTTCCTCCGCGTCGCCGACACCGGCCCCGGCATCGCCCCCGAGGCGGCCCCGGACATCTTCCGGCGCGGCTGGTCCACCAAACCCGGCGGTGGTGCCGCGGGCCGTGGTCTCGGGCTCGCCCTGGTGGGGCAGGCCGTGCGGCGGCACGGCGGCACGGTCGAGGTCGGCAACGACGTCGGCGCGGTGTTCACGGTCCGTATCCCGCTCCCGGACCGGTCCGCGCCGGCGCCCGGCTAGGGTGCAGGCAGGATGACAAGCCGGACGATCAGTGTGCTCGTGGTCGAGGACGATCCGGTCGCCGCCGACGCACACCGTGCCTATGTCGAGCGCGTGGCCGGCTTCACCGTCGCCGGTGTGGCCCACTCGGGCAACGAGGCCATCCGCTTCTGCCGCCGGCACCGCGTGGACCTCGTGCTCCTCGACTTCTACCTGCCCGACACCCACGGGCTCGCGGTGTGCCAGGCCCTGCGCGCGGCGGGGACGCCGGTGGACGTCATCGCTGTCACCTCCGCGCGGGACCTCGCGATCGTCCGCGCCGCGGTGTCGGCGGGGGTCGTGCAGTACCTGCTGAAACCCTTCACGTTCGCCTCGCTGCGGGACAAGCTGGAGAGCTACGCCCGCTTCCGCGACAGTGTGGCCCGCCCCGGCGAGGTCAGCGGGCAAGCCGACGTCGACCGGATGCTCGCGACCCTGCGTACGTCCGAGCACGGCAGCCTGCCGAAGGGCATGAGCGCGGAGACCCTCGACGCCATCACGGCCGTCCTCGCCGACGCGGGGGAGGGCCTGTCCGCCGCCGCGGCCGCCACCGCCACCGGCGTCGCCCGCGTCACCGCACGCCGCTACCTCGAGTACCTTGCCGACAACGGTCTGGCCAAGCGTCGCCCGCATTACGGCGGCGTCGGCAGGCCCGAGGTCCGGTACGTGCCCGCCGGGTGAGGCCCGCGGGGCAAGAGGGGAGAACTCGCATGACCGAGGGCGCGATGCGCGCGATCGTCACGGACCGCGCGCCGCAGCCGGTCGCCGCCTACTCGCAGGCCAAGCGCAAGGGCAACATCGTGCAGGTCGCCGGCCAGGTGGGCATCGACCCGGCCACGGGCGTGGTGGTGCCCGGTGGCGTCGCCGAGCAGACCCGGCAGGTGTTCGCGAACATCGAGGCCGTGCTCGAGGCGGCCGGCTCGAGCCTCGCCGACGTCGTGATGATGCGGGCCTATCTCCCCGACCCGGCCCACTTCGCGGAGTTCAACGACGCCTACAACGCCCTGGTCGGCGAGCCGTACCCCGCGCGCACGACCGTCTACGTCGGTCTCCCGCCGGGCTTCCTCGTCGAGATCGACGCGCTCGCCGTGCTGGACTGAGCCGCGCCGTCAGTACACCGGTCCGGTGAACTTCTCGCCGGGGCCCTGACCGGGCGCGTCGGGCACCGCGGAGGCCTCCCGGAACGCCTTCTGCAGCGACTGCAGGCCGTCCCGCAGCGGCGCGGCGTGCAGGCCCAGATACTCCGACGAGGCTGTGACCAGGCCGGCGAGCGCGGTGATGAGCCTGCGGGCCTCGTCGAGGTCACGGCGCGGGCTGGAATCCGGGTCCTCGTCGGCGAGGCCGAGCCGCTCGGCGGCGGCGGAGAGCAGCATGACGGCCGCCCGGCTGATGACCTCGACGCTGGGAATGTTCTCGAGTTCGCGGACGTCCCGGGGATTATCCCCGGATCCGGCGGCGTTTACAGAGTCGTCGACCACGTCTGGTACCCTTCCACGTGCGACCAGCCTCCGAGCGATCGGGGGCCGCAAGTGGAGCCCCGCTCCCACCCGAGTCGCCGCCAGAGCACGACCGAGGCGGCCGGGTCCGGTCCCGCGACGCCCGAGCGGCACGAGCCGTTCCGGTGTCGGCGGAACGCCTGGCTCAGCCAGGCAGTGATCGGATTGAGGGCCCCGCACACAGGTACGAAGGTACCGGTGACCGGGGCCCGTGGTATGTGGGCGCCAGGGTCGAACAAGAGCAAGCGACACTTGGACCAAGGAGGCCCCATCAGCTCCGAGACGCGCATCAATGAGCGCATCCGCGTCCCCGAGGTTCGCCTCGTGGGACCGAACGGTGAGCAGGTCGGTATCGTCCGCATCGAGGACGCACTGCGGCTCGCCCAGGAGGCCGACCTCGACCTCGTCGAGGTGGCCCCGCAGGCACGTCCGCCCGTGGCCAAGCTCATGGACTTCGGCAAGTTCAAGTACGAGAGCGCGCAGAAGGCCAGGGAGTCTCGCCGCAACCAGCAGCTGACCGTCATCAAGGAACAGAAGCTGCGGCCCAAGATCGACCAGCACGACTACGAGACGAAGAAGGGGCACGTGTCCCGCTTCCTCGCTCAAGGCAACAAGGTCAAGGTCACGATCATGTTCCGCGGGCGCGAGCAGTCCCGTCCGGAACTGGGGTTCCGGCTGCTGCAGAAGCTCGCTGACGACGTGTCCGAGCTGGGCTTCATCGAGTCGTCGCCGAAGCAGGACGGTCGCAACATGATCATGGTGCTGGCGCCGCACAAGAAGGCCAAGGCGAAGGCGGCGAAGGAAGCCGAGAACGCCTAGTTCATGACGGCCAGCGTCGGCCGGCAGCACGCACAGCGGCACACCGATCGTCGGTGTGCCGCCGTACGAAAGAGGGAAGAATGCCGAAGAACAAGACCCACAGCGGGATGGCCAAGCGTGTCCGCCTGACGGGCACGGGCAAGATCCGCCGCCAGCGTGCTGGGCGCCGTCACCTGATGGAGCGCAAGTCCAGCAAGCTCACCCGCCGTCTCGAGGGCACCACCGAGGTCGCCCCCCAGGACGTGCGCCGGGTGAAGCGGCTGCTCGGTCGCTGACTCGGAACCCGCCGTAACCACCGGGGCGCGGAGGACGCGCCCCCTGATCGACAGGATGGACCCGTGGCACGCGTCAAGCGGGCGGTGAACGCCCAGAAGAAGCGTCGCGCAACTCTCGAACTGGCCAGCGGCTACCGCGGCCAGCGTTCGCGGCTGTACCGCAAGGCCAAGGAGCAGACGCTCCACTCGCTCAACTACGCCTACCGGGACCGCCGTGCCCGTAAGGGTGACTTCCGCCAGCTGTGGATCACTCGCATCAACGCGGCGGCTCGTCAGAACGGCGTCACCTACAACCGGTTCATCCAGGGCCTCAAGGCCGCCGGTGTGGAGGTCGACCGCAAGATCCTCGCCGAGCTCGCCGTCAACGACGCCGCGGCGTTCGCGTCGCTCGTCGAGGTCGCCAAGCAGCACATCTCGACCGACGAGAAGAAGTCGGCCTGAGCGCGAACGGATCACGACCCGGGGCTGTCACCGTGTTCACGCACAAGACGCCCCGGGTCGTCGCTGCTCGGCGCCTGACCACCCGGGCGGGCCGGGACGAGACCGGCCGGTTCCTCGCCGAGGGAGCGCAGGCGGTGCGGGAGGCGCTGCGCTACGGCCGGGTGCACGAGCTGTTCGTCACCAACGCCGCCGCGGAACGACACGGCGACCTGCTGGCGCAGGCGCCGAAGGTGTCGCTCGTCACCCAGCGGGCGGCCGAACTGCTGTCGGAAACCGTGTCGCCGCAGGGCCTCGTCGCCGTGTGTGACACCGTGACCGTGCCGGTGGAGACCGCCCTGTCGGGTGAACCTCGGCTGGTCGCCGTGCTGGCCGGCGTCTCCGACCCGGGCAACGCGGGCACCGTCCTGCGGGTCGCCGACGCGGCGGGTGCCGACGCGGTGCTGTTCGCAGGCGACACGGTGGACGTGCACAACGGCAAGTGCGTGCGCGCGTCCACGGGAAGTCTGTTCCACCTCCCGGTCGCCCGGGAACGGGATGTACCCACGGTGCTGGCCGCGTGTGCGCGCGCCGGCCTGCGCGTGCTCGCCGCGGACGGGCACGCCGAGCACGACCTCCGCACCGCTCCCGACCTCGGCCGGCCGACCGCCTGGCTGTTCGGCAACGAGGCACACGGCCTGCCCGCCGACGTCCTGGCAGCGGCCGACGACGCGGTGCGGGTGCCGATCTACGGCCGGGCGGAGAGCCTCAACCTGGCCACGGCCGCCGCCGTCTGCCTGTACGCGAGCGCGTTGCGCGGCGCTTCCTGACCGAGGGTGACCGCCGGGGTGGTCGAGCCGGTCGCCTAGAATCGTCCTGTCCTTCCGCACCCGTGTGCCTGCGGCCGCGGGGTGCCGAGATCCGTCAGCGGACGCCGAGGAGACATGTCCGAAGCCAGCGATAAGCAGGAGCCCGTGGCGGGCGACGCGCTCGCCCCCGAGACGTTGCAGGCGGCAGTGAAAGCAGCCGAGGAGGCGTTCTCCGGGGCCGAGGACCTCGAGGCGTTGGCGGCGGTCAAGCCCGCGCACCTGGGCGACCACTCTCCGCTGCTGCTCGCCAGGCGGGCCATCGGTTCCCTGCCGAAGGACCAGAAGGCCGATGCCGGCAAGCGCGTCAATGAGGCTCGCCAGGCCATCCAGTCCTCCTACGACAGCCGGCTCGCGACGCTGAAGGCGGAGCGGGACGAGCGGGTTCTGCGGGAGGAGGCCGTCGACGTCACGCTGCCGTGGGATCGGACCCCGCGCGGTGCCCGGCACCCGATCACCACTATCGCCGAGCGGATCGCCGACGTCTTCGTCGGCATGGGTTACGAGGTCGCCGAAGGCCCGGAGCTGGAAGCGGAGTGGTTCAACTTCGACGCGCTCAACTTCGGCAAGGACCACCCGGCCAGGCAGATGCAGGACACGTTCTACGCCGGAGCGGAGGGCTCGAACCTCGTGCTCCGCACGCACACCTCGCCGGTGCAGGCGAGGACGCTGCTGCACCGTGACCTCCCCGTCTACATCGTCTGCCCGGGCCGGACCTTCCGCACCGACGAGCTCGACGCCACACACACGCCCGTGTTCCATCAGGTCGAGGGACTGGCCGTGGACAAGGGCCTCACGATGGCGCACCTCAAGGGCACCCTGGACGCGTTCGCGCGCGCGATCTTCGGAGCGGAATCCGGTACCCGGTTCCGTCCGCACTTCTTCCCCTTCACGGAGCCGTCGGCGGAGGTCGACGTGTGGTTCCCGGAGAAGAAGGGCGGCCCCGGCTGGGTCGAGTGGGGCGGCTGCGGCATGGTCAACCCCAATGTGCTCCGGGCGTGCGGTGTCGACCCGAACGTGTACTCGGGCTTCGCGTTCGGCATGGGGCTGGAACGCACGCTGCAGTTCCGCAACGGCATCCCGGACATGCGCGACATGGTGGAGGGCGACATCCGGTTCACCCTTCCGTTCGGAACGGAGGCCTGAATGAGCGACGCCGGCACTGCCGCGCGCTCCGGCCGGCCGGGCGTGGGCGCCCGGCGGCACGACCGGATGCCGGACCCCATGCGTAAGCCCCGCAGGACGAAGGAGGCGTAGTGCGAGTCCCCGTTAGCTGGCTGAAGGAGCACCTCGAGCTCAGCGACGACGTCACGGCGGACACGCTCGTCGACGCCTTCGTGCGCATCGGCATCGAGGTCGAGTCGGTCGAGCCGCTCGGTACGGTCACCGGCCCGCTGGTCGTCGGCCGGGTCGTGGAGATCGAGGAGCTGACCGGGTTCAAGAAGCCGATCCGGTACTGCCGGGTCGAGGTCGGTGATGTGCCCGCTTCCGAGGTCGTCTCCGACGCCGTGGACGCGGACAGCGCGCCGGAGGGCGAGACGCCCGGTGGCGCGGAGACCGAGGACGAGGACGACGAGATCACGCCGCCGCGCCCGCGGACCAACGGCATCATCTGCGGGGCGACGAACTTCGCCGAGGGTGACCTCGTCGTGGTGGCGCTGCCCGGCGCGGTGCTGCCGGGGGACTTCGCGATCACCGCGCGCAAGACCTACGGGCACGTCAGCGAGGGCATGATCTGCTCGGCGCGGGAGCTCGGGCTCGGCGAGGACCACTCGGGGATTCTCGTGCTGCCCTCCGGTACCGCGAGCCCGGGTGACGATGCCCGCGCGATTCTGGACCTGGAGGACACCGTCCTCGAGCTGGCGCCGACGCCGGACCGCGGCTACGCGCTCTCGATTCGTGGCCTGGCCCGCGAGCTGTCGTGCGCACTGAACGTGCCCTTCGGTGACCCGGCCAGGGTGGACGTGCCCGAGGCCGAAGGCGAAGCCTGGCCGGTGCACCTGGAGGACCCGACCGGCTGCCGCCGCTTCGTGCTGCGGCGCGTGACCGGGCTCGACGCGGGCGCGCCGACGCCGTGGTGGATGCGGCGCAGGCTGCTGCTCGCGGGCATGCGCTCGATCTCGCTGGCCGTGGACGTCACCAACTACGTCATGCTCGAACTCGGCCACCCGTTGCACGCCTTCGACACCGGCTCCATCCAGGGTGACCTGGTGGTGCGGCGCGCCAAGGCGGGCGAGAAGCTCACCACGCTGGACGACGTCGTGCGTGAGCTCGACCCCGACGACGTCGTGATCGCCGACGACAGCGGCGTCATCTCGCTCGCGGGCACCATGGGTGGCGCGACGACCGAGATCAGTGCCGACAGCACGGACGTGCTGCTCGAGGCGGCGCACTGGGACCCTCCGTCGATCAGCCGGACCGCGCGCAGGCACAAGCTCTTCTCCGAGGCGGCGAAGCGGTTCGAGCGCTACACCGATCCGCAGCTGTGCGCGGCGGCGGTCGAGCGTGCCGCGCAGCTGCTGCGCCGGTACGGCGACGGCAGCATTCGTCCCGGCCGCACCGATGTCGGGCAGGTCGAGCCGATGCCCGCCGTCACCATGCCGATCGACCTGCCCGACCGGGTCGCCGGCGTGCGCTACGAGCGCGGTGTCACCGTGGGGCGGCTCACCCAGATCGGCTGCAAGGTGGCCGTCGGCACGGGTGACGACGGAACGGCGCTCGTCACCGCGGTTCCCCCGAGCTGGCGCAGTGACCTCGTGCAGCCCGCCGACCTGGTGGAGGAGGTGTTGCGCCTCGAGGGTTACGACAGCATCCCGTCGGTGCTGCCTGCGGCACCCGCCGGACGTGGCCTGACGGAGGCGCAGCGCCGGCGCCGGGCCGTGTCTCGCGCGCTGGCCGAGGCGGGGTTCGTCGAAGTGCTGCCGTTCCCGTTCGTCTCCGCGTCGGTGTGGGACGCGTTCTCGCTGCCCGAGGACGATGAACGGCGGCGGACCGTGCCGGTGCTGAACCCGCTCGAGGCCGACAAGAACCAGCTCGCGACGACGTTGCTGCCGGGGCTGCTCGAGACGTTGCAGCGCAACCTGTCCCGTGGTTTCCGCGATCTCGCGCTGTTCCACATCGGACAGGTGGTGTTGCCGAAGCCCGGCCAGGGCGCGGCGCCGGACCCCGGCGTGGCCGAGCGGCCGAGTGACGAGGAACTGGCGGCGCTCGAGGAGGCCGTCCCGGCTCAGCCGCAGCACGTCGCCGTGGTGCTGACCGGCCAGCGGCAGCGCGCAGGCTGGTGGGGTCCCGGCGAGCAGGCGACGTGGGCCGACGCGGTGGAGGCGGCCCGGCTCGTCGCGCAGGCGTCGAAGGTCGAGCTGCGGACGGAGGCGGCGGATCTCCTGCCGTGGCACCCCGGCCGGTGTGCCCGGCTGCTGGTGGGGGACTGGCCCGTCGGCCACGCCGGTGAGCTGCACCCGAAGGTCGTCGAGGCCCTCGGACTCCCGAAGCGCACGGTGGCGATGGAGCTGGATCTCGACGCCGTCCCGCTGCGAGATCCGCGACCGGCCCCGTCGATCTCCCCGTTCCCGCCGGTGTTGCTGGACGTGGCGCTGGTGGTGGACGCGGATGTCCCGTCCGCCGAGCTCGCGGACGCCCTCCGCAGCGGTGCAGGCGACCTGCTGGAGGAGGTCACGTTGTTCGACCTCTACACGGGCGAGCAGATCGGTGAGGGCAAGCAGTCCTTGGCGTACAAACTCCGGTTCCGTGCGGCGGACCGCACGCTGACGGTCGAGGAGGCCACCGAGGCGCGCGACGCGGCGGTGGCCGCGGCGGCCGAGCGGTTCGACGCGGTCCTGCGCGGCTGAGGGCCTCCGGTCAGCGGACTCAGGCCGCGCCACGGCGTGCTCCCAGATGCTTGAGCGCTTCCCGGCGGGACAGGGGCGACAGCTCCGGATGAGCGGCGACGAATCCGGCCACCCACTCCGGGTCCGTGCGCGCATACTGCCTGAGCGCCCAGCCGATGGCCTTGCGCAGAAAGAAGTCGGCGTCGCCCGTGTTGGCTTCGACGCACTCGGCGAGCAACTCCCGATCGGTGGCTCCCTTCGCACCGATCTGGCAGATGACGGCGCTCCGCCGTTTCCACCGGTCCGGCGACCGTGCCCACGCGCGCATGGCCGGCCGGAGCTCGGTGGGAAAGGCGCGCAGGATCGGTCCGACGCGGTGGATGGCGAGTTCGTCGACGAAGTCCCACCAGGCGCCGTCGACGATCAGTTCCTCGTAGAGCGGCAGTCGTTCCGGCACCTGCCAGCCGGAGTAGGCCCGGTGGCCGGTGAGTGCGATCGCCAGGTAACGCTCCTCGCGGAACTCGGCCTCATGCCACAGCTCACGGACCGCGCGTTGCCACATCCCGACGTCGGACAGCGGATACTCGGCGAAGACCCGGCTGGCCAGTGCCTGCCGGGCCGGCTTCGCGACACCGCGGAACGGCATCGTGGACTTCATGTACCGCTGCATCTCGGGGGCCTTGGCGGGCTGGGCGAGCTCGGCGAGACCGGTGCGCACGGCACGGATCAGCTGCGCGGTCATGACGGTCCTTCCTGGGATCACTGCAGGTGAGACCGACGATAGGGATGATCTCGGACAGTTTCGAGGCGTGGCGGGAAATCCGCGTCGCGAACGGCCCATCCACCCCGATTTGGTTGACCTTTCATCGTGGTGCATAATCATTCGCATGACGGTGAAGGTTGCGGTGGCCGGTGCCACCGGATACGCCGGGGGCGAGCTGCTGCGCCTGCTGCTCGCGCACCCGGAGGTGGAGATCGGCGCGCTGACCGCCGCCAGCAGCGCGGGCACGCCGCTGGGTGAGCTCCAGCCGCACCTGGCGCCCCTCGCCGACCGCGTGGTGCTCGAGACCACGCCCGAGACGCTGGCCGGGCACGACGTGGTGTTCCTCGCGCTTCCGCACGGCCACTCCGGCGCGATCGCCGCCGAGCTCGGACCGGACGTGCTCGTGGTCGACCTCGGTGCCGACCACCGGCTCACGCAGGCGTCCGACTGGCAACGCTGGTACGGCGGCGAACACGCCGGGGTGTGGCCGTACGGTCTGCCCGAACTCCCCGGTGCCCGCGAGGCGCTGCACGGAACCAAGCGCATCGCCGTTCCCGGATGTTTCCCCACCGGCGGTTCACTCGCACTCGCGCCCGCCCTCGCCGCCGGGCTCGTCGAGCCCGAGGCGACGATCGTCGCCGTCACCGGCACCTCCGGCGCGGGCAAGAGCCTCAAGCCGCACCTGCTCGGCTCCGAGGTGATGGGCTCGGCGAGCGCGTACGGCGTCGGCGGAGCGCACCGGCACACCCCGGAGTTCACCCAGAACCTCAGCGCGGCGGCGGGCCGGCACGTCACGGTGTCGTTCACACCTGTGCTCGCACCCATGCCGCGCGGCATTCTCACCACCGCGAGCGCTCCGTTGGCGTCGAAAACCGGTGGAGCCGTTGACACGGCGGCCGCGAGGGCCACATATGAGAAGGCGTACGACGGTGAGCCGTTCGTGCGGCTGCTGCCCGAGGGGCAGTGGCCCACCACCGGAGCCACCGTGGGCTCGAACGTCGTGCAGCTTCAGGTCGCCGTCGACGCGGATGCCGGGCGTCTCGTCGTGGTGGCCGCGATCGACAACCTCACGAAGGGCACCGCTGGGGGTGCCGTCCAGTCCATGAACATCGCACTCGGACTCCCCGAGACCACGGGGCTGCCGACGGTAGGAGTCGCACCATGACAGTCGTCGTGTCATCCGCGGAGGTGGCCGCATGAGCGTCACCATGCCGCGGGGTTTCCGGGCATCCGGTGTCACCGCAGGCCTGAAGGCCAGCGGCAAACCCGATGTGGCGCTCGTCGTCAACGACGGACCGTCCGATGTGGCCGCCGCCGTCTTCACCACCAACCGCTGCAAGGCGAACCCGGTGCTGTGGAGCGAGCAGGTCGTCGCCGGCGGTCGCGCGAAAGCCGTGGTGCTCAACTCCGGCGGCGCCAACTGCTACACCGGCCCGCAAGGATTCCAGACCACGCACGCCTCCGCGGAGCTCGTGGCCGCCAAGCTCGGTATCGGCGCGATCGACGTCGTGGTGTGCTCGACCGGCCTCATCGGTGAGCAGCTGGAGCGCGGCAAGCTCACCACGGGCATCGAGCAGGCCGTCGCCACGCTTTCCGACACCGGCGGCCAGGACGCCGCCGAGGCCATCATGACCACCGACACCCGCAGCAAGCAGGCGGTGCGGGAAGCGTCCGGCTGGTCGGTCGGGGGCATGGCCAAGGGGGCGGGCATGCTCGCGCCGGCGCTGGCCACGATGCTCGTCGTCGTCACCACCGACGCCGCCGTGGACGCGGCCACCGCCGACCGGGCACTGCGCGCCGCCACACGGGTCACCTTCGACCGTCTCGATTCCGACGGCTGTATGTCCACAAACGACACCGTGCTGCTCATGTGCAGCGGGGCGTCGGGAGTCACGCCGGACGAGGCCGAGTTCACGGCCGCGGTCACCGACGTGTGCCACGACCTCGCCCAGCAGCTGCTCGGCGACGCCGAGGGCGCCGAGCACGACATCGCCATCGAGGTCGTCAACGCCGCCACCGAGGACGACGCCGTGGAGGTCGGCCGGGCCATCGCCCGCAGCAACCTGTTCAAGACCGCCGTCTACGGCAAGGACCCGAACTGGGGACGGATTCTGGCGTCGGTCGGCACCACGAGTGCGGCGTTCGAACCGACCGCGCTCGACGTCGCGTTCAACGGCGTGTGGGTCTGCCGGGGCGGCGAACCAGGCGAGTCGCGTGAGCTTGTCGACCTGAACGACCGCGCCGTGACGGTCACCGTCGACCTCAAGGCGGGCGACGAGAAGGCGACCATCTGGACCAACGACCTCACGCACGCCTACGTGCACGAGAACTCGGCGTACTCGACATGAGCGGCTCGGAGTCCCTGGTGCCCGCCGACGAGCGGCTGGCCACGGCCGCCGAGAAGGCGGGTGTGCTGATCGAGGCGCTGCCGTGGTTGCAGCGGTTCCACGGCGCGACGGTGGTCGTCAAGTACGGCGGCAACGCCATGATCGACGACGAGCTCAAGCGGGCGTTCGCGCAGGACATGGTGTTCCTGCGGATCGCGGGCCTGCGCCCGGTGGTCGTGCACGGCGGTGGCCCCCAGATCTCGCAGATGCTGGCCCGGCTGGGCATCGAAGGCGAGTTCAAGGGAGGCCTGCGGGTCACCACACCCGAAACCATGGACGTGGTGCGCATGGTGCTGGTCGGCCAGGTCAGCCGTGAACTCGTCGGCCTCATCAACGCGCACGGGCCGTACGCGGTCGGGATCTCCGGCGAGGACGGCCGGCTGTTCACCGCCGAGCGCAAGCACGCGACGGTGGACGGCGAGGAGGTCGACATCGGGCTCGTCGGCGAGGTCGCCAGCGTGAACCCGGACGCGGTGCTCGACATCGTCAACGCCGGGCGCATCCCGGTGGTGTCCACGGTCGCGCCGGACCTCGACGGCGTGGTGCACAACGTCAACGCCGACACGGCCGCCGGCGCCCTCGCCGCCGCGCTGCACGCGGAGAAGCTCGTGGTGCTCACCGACGTCGAGGGCCTCTACGCCAACTGGCCCGATCGTTCGTCCCTGGTGGACCGCATCGGTGTCGACCGTCTCGAGCAGCTGTTGCCGAGCCTGGCCAGCGGCATGATCCCGAAGATGGAGGCGTGTGTGCGGGCGATCCGGGGCGGCGTGCGCCGGGCGCACGTCATCGACGGCCGCATCCCGCACTCGGTGTTGCTGGAAGTGTTCACCTCGCGCGGAATCGGCACGATGGTCCTGCCGGAGGACTTGTCATGAGGCACCGTCGCGACACTCGACCGACCAAGGCCCGCACGACGCAGGACGGGGGCGCATGATGTCCAATCAGGACAGCAGGCGGCGGTGGCAGGCCGCCATGATGAACAACTACGGCGTACCGCAGCTCAGCCTGGTCCGGGGAGAGGGTGCCGAGGTGTGGGACGCCGACGGC
The DNA here is from genome assembly GCF_042685745.1 of Prauserella oleivorans. NCBI lineage: Bacteria > Bacillati > Actinomycetota > Actinomycetes > Pseudonocardiales > Pseudonocardiaceae > Prauserella > Prauserella oleivorans. Next base: position 3,368,920 of record NZ_JBHUNT010000001.1, read on the forward strand.
AACCGCTATCTCGACCTCGTCACCGGGATCGCCGTCAACGCGCTGGGGCACGCGCATCCCGCGATCGTCTCCGCGGTGACCGCGCAGGTCTCGACCCTCGGTCACACGTCGAACCTCTACATCAACGAGCCCGCGCTGCGGCTCGCGGAGCGCCTGCTCGAACTGTCCGGGATGGACGGTGAAGGGCGGGTCCTGTTCTGCAACTCGGGAGCCGAGGCCAACGAGGCCGCGTTCAAGATCAGCCGCCGGACCGGACGGACCAAGGTCGTCGCCACCGACGGTGGCTTCCACGGCCGGACGATGGGTGCCCTCGCACTCACCGGACAGCCTGGCAAGCGCGCGCCGTTCGAGCCGCTCGTGCCGGGCGTGCACCACGTCCCGTACGGCGACGTGGCCGCGCTGGCCGCCGCGGTGGACGACGAGACGGCGGCGTTCGTCGTCGAGCCGGTGCAGGGCGAGGGCGGCGTGATCGTGCCGCCCGACGGCTACCTGCAGGCAGCACGCGAGATCACCGCGAAGCACGGCGCCCTGCTGATCGTTGACGAGGTGCAGACGGGCATCGGCAGGCTGGGCAGCTGGTTCGGGTTCCAGCAGGCCGGTGTCACACCCGACGTCGTCACGCTCGCCAAGGGCCTGGGCGGCGGGCTCCCGCTGGGCGCGTGCCTCGCGACCGGGGAGGCCGCGTCGCTGCTCGAGCCCGGCCAGCACGGCACCACGTTCGGCGGAAATCCCGTGTGCTGCGCGGCCGGCCTGGCGGTACTCGACACGATCGCCGCGGACGGGCTGCTGTCGCACGTCTCGGGGCTCGGCAAGGAACTCGTCACCGGGATCGAAGCGCTCGGCCACCCGCTGATCCAGAGCGTGCGCGGGGCCGGCCTGCTGATCGGTGTCCAGCTGACCGACGCGGTGTCGGCGAAGGCGGCCGCGGCCGCGCAACAGGCCGGGATCCTGGTCAACCCGATCCAGCCGGACGTGCTCCGCGTCGCCCCACCGCTGATCCTCAGCCACGAGCAGGCGCGCGAGTTCCTCGACGCCCTGCCCGCCACACTCGACTCCACCACGAAGGACACCGACTGACATGCTGCGCCACTTTCTCCGCGACGACGACCTGAGCCCCGAGGAGCAGCTCGCGGTGCTCGACCTCGCCGACGAGCTCAAGAAGCGGCCCTACGGCGACCAGCTCGCCGGGCCCAAGGCCGTCGCGGTGATCTTCGAGAAGAACTCCACGCGCACCCGGTTCTCCTTCGAGGTGGGTATCGCCCAGCTCGGTGGTCACCCGGTGGTCGTCGACGGCCGCAGTATGCAGCTCGGCCGGGAGGAGACCATCGAGGACACGGCCAGGGTGCTGTCCCGCTACGTCGACGTGGTGGTGTGGCGCACGTTCGCCCAGGCCCGCATCGAGAAGTTCGCCTCGGTGGCGACCGTTCCGGTGGTCAACGCGCTCACCGACGAGTTCCACCCGTGCCAGATCCTCGCGGACCTGCAGACCATCCGGGAACGCAAGGGCACGCTCGCCGGGCTCACGCTCACCTACCTGGGCGACGGCGCGAACAACATGGCGCACTCGTTGTTGCTCGGGGGCGTGACCGCGGGGCTGCACGTCCGCGTCGCCGCGCCGGAGGGCTTCCACCCGCTGCCGTGGGTGCTCGACGCGGTGGCCAAGCGCGCCGCCGAGACCGGCGGCAGCGCCGAGGTGTTCACCGACCCGAGCGCCGCGGTCGACGGAGCCGACGTCGTGACCACCGACGCGTGGACCTCCATGGGCCAGGAGAACGACGGCAAGGACCGGGTGGGCCCGTTCCGGCCGTACCAGGTCAATACCGACCTGCTCGCGAAGACCGGCAAGGACACGATCGTGTTGCACGACCTGCCCGCGCACCGCGGCTGGGAGATCACCGACGAGGTTCTCGACGGCCCGGCCAGCGCGGTCTGGGACGAGGCGGAGAACCGCCTACACGCACAGAAGGCCCTGCTCGCGTGGCTGCTGCAGCAGCGATGAGCAGCACCGGGAGGCGGTATGAGCACAGGTGAGACGGCCCCGGTCCGAGCCACCAGCAGGGCCGCACGGCAAGCGAGGATCGTCGAGCTGGTGTCCTCACGCGCCATTCGCAGCCAGACCGAGCTCGCCAAGCTGCTGGCCGCCGAGGGCGTCGAGGTCACGCAAGCTACCTTGTCCCGGGATCTCGACGAACTGGGCGCGGTCAAGCTCCGTGGCGCGGACTCCGGTGCTCCGGTGTACGTGATCCCGGAGGACGGCAGCCCGGTGCGGGGCGTGCAGGGTGGCACGTCGCGGCTGTCCCGGTTGCTCGGCGAGCTGATGGTCTCGGCGGAAGGTTCGGCCAACCTCACCGTGGTGCGCACCCCGCCCGGCGCGGCGCAGTTCTTGGCCAGCGCGATCGACCGGGCGGCGATGGGTGAGGTGCTCGGGACCATCGCGGGCGACGACACCGTCGTGGTGATCGCCCGGGACCCGGCCGGCGGCGTCGCACTGGCCCGCCTGCTCACCGAACTGGCCGACGGTCACACCCCCGACTGACCCCCAAGCTAAGGAAGAGAAATTGAGCAAGGTTCTCATGTCCCTGCCGAAGGGAGAGCGCGTCGGCATCGCTTTCTCGGGCGGCCTCGACACCTCGGTCGCCGTGGCGTGGATGCGCGACAAGGGTGCGGTGCCGTGCACCTACACCGCCGACATCGGGCAGTACGACGAGTCCGACATCGAGGGCGTGCCCAGCCGCGCCATGGACTACGGCGCGGAGATCGCCCGCATCGTGGACTGCAAGCCGCAGCTCGTCGAGGAGGGCCTCGCCGCGCTCGCGTGCGGCGCGTTCCATCTCCGCTCCGGCGGCCGCACGTACTTCAACACCACGCCACTCGGCCGGGCCGTCACCGGCACGATGCTGGTCCGCGCGATGCAGGCCGACGGTGTGGACATCTGGGGTGACGGCTCGACCTTCAAGGGCAACGACATCGAGCGGTTCTACCGCTACGGGCTGCTGGCCAATCCCGAGCTGCGGATCTACAAGCCGTGGCTGGACCCGGAGTTCGTACGCGAGCTCGGCGGCCGCCAGGAGATGAGCCAGTGGCTGACCGAGCACGGCCTGCCGTACCGCGACCCGGCGGAGAAGGCGTATTCGACCGACGCCAACATCTGGGGTGCCACGCACGAGGCGAAGACGTTGGAGCACCTCGACGTGTCGCTGGAGACCGTCGACCCGATCATGGGCGTGCGGTTCTGGGACCCGTCGGTGGAGATCCCGACCGAGGACGTCACCGTCCGGTTCGAGGCGGGGCGCCCGGTGGCGATCAACGGCCGGACGTTCGACGATCCGGTGGCGCTGGTGAGGGAGGCCAATGCCATCGGCGGCCGACACGGCCTCGGCATGTCCGACCAGATCGAGAACCGGATCATCGAGGCCAAGTCGCGCGGCATCTACGAGGCACCGGGCATGGCGCTGCTGTGGATCACCTACGAGCGGCTGCTCAGCGCGATCCACAACGAGGACACCATCGCCACCTACCACTACGAGGGCCGCAAGCTCGGACGGTTGCTCTACGAGGGCCGCTGGCTCGACCCACAGGCGCTGATGCAGCGAGAGGCGATCCAGCGCTGGATCGCCTCCCTGGTCACCGGCGAGGTGACGCTGCGACTGCGGCGCGGTGAGGACTACACGATCCTGGCCACCGAAGGGACCAACTTCTCTTACCACCCGGAGCGGCTCTCGATGGAACGCGTCGAGGGTGCCGCGTTCGGTCCCACCGACCGGATCGGGCAGCTGACCATGCGCAACCTGGACATCGCCGACTCGCGCCACAAGCTCGAGTTCTACGCCCAGCAGCCGCTCGACCAGGGCCAGGTGCTCGTCGAGCACGGCACGCTCTTCGGCGAGCTGCCCTCGGGCGGTGCGGACCGGATCACGGCCAATCCGGAGGCGTCGCGTGACGCGGAGACGTCCCTCGACGAGGCCGCGATGGAGTACGGGACCGACTGATGAACGACAACCTCAAGCTCTGGGGTGGGCGGTTCGCGAGCGGACCGGCCGAGGCGATGGCGGCGCTGAGCGCGTCGACGCACTTCGACTGGCGGTTGGCGCCCTACGACATCGCGGGCTCCCGCGCGCACGCTCGCGTCCTGCACAAGGCCGGCCTGCTCACCGACGCGGAGCTGGAGAGCATGCTCGCCGCGCTCGACACGCTCGCCGAGGACGTCGAGTCGGGCGCGTTCACTCCGACGGTGGCCGACGAGGACGTGCACACGGCCCTGGAGCGTGGCCTGCTGGAGCGGGCCGGTGCCGAGCTCGGCGGTAAGCTGCGCGCGGGCCGGTCGCGCAACGACCAGGTGGCGACGCTGTTCCGGATGTGGCTGCGGGACGCGGCACGCCGGGTGGTGGCGGGCACACTCGACGTGGTGGACGCGCTGGTGGAGCAGTCGCGGCGGCATCCGGACGCGGTCCTGCCCGGGCGGACCCACCTGCAGCATGCCCAGCCCGTGCTGCTCGCCCACCACCTGCTGGCGCACGCGCAGTCGTTGCTGCGCGACATCGGCAGGCTGCGGGACTGGGACGCCCGCACCGCCGAGTCGCCCTACGGTTCAGGCGCGCTCGCGGGCTCCTCACTCGGCCTGGACCCGGACGCCGTGGCCGCCGAGCTCGGCTTCGACGGTTCGGTCGAGAACTCGATCGACGGCACCGCGTCCCGGGACTTCGCGGCCGAGTTCGCGTTCGCGCTGGCGATGCTCTCGGTGAACCTCTCCCGGATCGCCGAGGAGGTCGTCATCTGGAACACCGCCGAGTTCGGCTACGTCACGCTGGACGACGCCTGGGCCACCGGCAGTTCGATCATGCCGCAGAAGAAGAACCCGGATGTCGCGGAGCTCACGCGCGGGAAGGCGGGCAGGCTCATCGGCAACCTGACCGGACTGCTCGCGACGCTCAAGGCGCAGCCGCTCGCCTACAACCGTGATCTGCAGGAGGACAAGGAGCCGGTCTTCGACTCGGTGGAGCAGCTGGAGCTCCTGTTCCCCGCGATCGCGGGCATGATCGGGACGCTCACGTTCCACACCGATCGGCTCGCCGAGCTCGCGCCCGCCGGGTTCACGCTGGCCACCGACATCGCCGAGTGGCTGGTGCGCCAGGGCGTGCCGTTCCGCAGCGCGCACGAGGCAGCGGGGGAGTGCGTGCGGGTCGCCGAGGCGCGGGGTGCCGGACTGGACGAGCTCACCGACGACGAACTCGCCAAGATCCACCCGGCGCTGACCCCCGACGTCCGGGAGGTGCTGACCGTCGCCGGTTCGATCGCCTCCCGGGACGCCCGGGGTGGGACCGCCCCGGCACAGGTCGCCGAGCAGCGCGACCGGCTCGTCGCCCGGGTCGCCGAGCACCGGGTGTGGGCGGGAACGCCGACGGTGGCCGGTTAGCCTGAGCCGGCGACAATCACGGCGAGGACACAGGAGGCCCGGTGAGCGAGGATTGCGGAACGTGCGCGCCACCCGCTCACCGGGCCCGATCGGGTGCGGGAAGCCGTGGGAACACAGGGGGCCGGGTGACGGACGACGCTGACCACGACCGGGTGGTGTGCCGGGACGAGCTGGCCATCGATCCGGTCGAGCTGGCTCCGCGACTGCTCGGGTGCGTGCTGGAGTCGCGGAGTGACCAGGGAGTCGTGCGGGTGCGGCTCGCCGAGGTGGAGGCCTACCGGGGTCTCGACGACCCGGCGTCCCACTGTTACCGCGGCCGCACGCCTCGCAACGAGGTCATGTGGGGGCCGGCGGGGCACCTGTACGTCTACTTCGTGTACGGCATGCATTTCTGTGCCAACATCGTCGGCCTCACCGACGGCGAGCCGGGCGCTGTCCTGCTGCGCGCGGGCGAGGTGGTGCAGGGACAGGAGCTGGCGCGTTCGCGCCGGCCGACCGCGCGCGGCAACGGCACGGTCGCCAAGGGCCCCGCGGTGCTGACCTCGGTGCTCGGCGTCGACCGAGCGCACAACGGCATCGATCTCACCGACCCGTCGTCACCGGTGCGGCTGCTCGCAGGCTCGGACGTCCCCGAGGAGCGCGTCCGCACGGGCCCGCGGGTCGGTGTCGCCGCGGCCATGGACATCCCGTGGCGGTTTTGGATCGACGGATCCCCGGCCGTGAGCATGTACCGGCGGGGCGGCCGCGTGCGCGCCCGATCCTGACGTGGCCGTTGGTCACGGGCGGGCTGCCTTCTCGCCGTGCACGGCCGTGTATTCCGCCGCCAGCCACGGACCGAGGTCGTCGAGCAGCACACGCAGCGCGGAGGCATCGGCCGAGCCCCGGCCAACGTCCACGGCGAGACGCATCTGTCCGGCGCGCTCGGGGTAGTAGTGCCCAAAGACCCCGGCGGATCGGTTCAGGTCGCTGGTCCAGCCGCCCCAGCGCGGCATCACCAGGGTGAACCCGGTCCGGACCAGGCGCCTGCCGACGCTGCGACCGAGCGCCCGGCGGTCGTGCTCGGTGGCCGCTCGCGCCGCACGCAGTCGCCACGGCGGAAGCAGCGACGCGAGATCGCCGTTGGTCTCCCGCGCGAGCAGGGACGTCGGCCGGTACCGGGGGAGGTGCTCGGCGAGGTCGGGCCCGGTCAGCGGAGTGCACAGGCATGCGACGAAGAACCCGCCGTCGTATCGTTCGCGTTCGCTGAGCAGGTCGGTCGCGCAGGCCAGGCCGATGGCGGCGCCGTCGATCTGCGGGAACGCCCTGTCGAGTTCGGCCTCGACGGTCTGCGCGTCCGCGCGGTCGGCGTCGGTCGGTAGGCGCCGCAGCGCGAGCAGCATGTCCAGATCGGACACTCCCGCGACCGCCGTGCCGCGCGGCACGCTGCCGTACAGGTAGGCGCTGTGCAGCCGCGTAGCGCCGAACGTGGCGGTGATGAGACTGCGGGCGGCGTCGACCACCGGCGTGAAGACAGCGGGTACGCGGGCCGGCGAGCCCTCGCGGGCGATCGTGCCGTCCGGCCGCAGTCCGCGATGCTCCACCCCGTCAGTCTGCACGCCCCACGACGGGGCGTTCGCGGAGGTGGGGACAATGGACGGCGTGAGTGAGCACATCCTTGACGAGCTGGCCTGGCGAGGGCTGATCACCCAGTCCACCGACCTCGACGCGTTGCGCCGCGACCTCGACGACGGTCCGATCGCCGTCTACATCGGCTTCGACCCCACGGCGCCGAGTCTGCACGCGGGCCACCTCGTCCAGATGCTGGTGCTGCGGCGGTTCCAGAACGCCGGGCACCGGCCGGTGCTCCTCGCCGGCGGCGGGACCGGGCTGATCGGCGATCCGCGCGATGTCGGCGAGCGCACGCTCAACTCCGAGGAGACCGTGCGCGAGTGGGCGGAGCGCCTGCGCGGTCAGCTCGCGACATTCGTCGACTTCGACCATGCCGACGTGCCTCCCATCGAGGTCAACAACCTCGACTGGCTCGGCACGATGCCGGTGCCCACGTTCCTGCGCGATGTCGGCAAGCACTTCTCGGTCAACACGATGCTGGCGCGCGAGACCGTCAAACGCCGGCTGGAGGGCGATGGCATCTCCTACACCGAGTTCAGCTACATGCTCCTGCAGGCCAACGACTACCGGGAGCTCTACGAGCGGCACGGCGTGAAGCTTCAGGTCGGCGGGTCGGACCAGTGGGGCAACATCGTCGCCGGCGTCGACCTGATCCGGCGCGTGCACGGCGTGCAGGTGCACGCGCTGACCACGCCGCTCGTCACCGACTCCGAGGGACGCAAGCTGGGCAAGTCGACCGGCGGCGGCAACGTGTGGCTCGATCCCGAGATGACGTCGCCGTACGCCTGGTACCAGTACTTCCTCAACCTGCCGGACGCCAGCGTCGTGGAGTACCTCAAGCTGCTGACGTTCCTGGACTCCGACGAGATCGCGGAACTCGAGACGGCCACCGCGGAACGTCCCGCAGCCCGGCTCGGCCAGCGCCGGCTCGCGCAGGAGCTCACCGATCTCGTGCACGGTCCCGAGCAGACGGCGCAAGTCATCGCGGCGAGCCAGGCCCTCTTCGGCCGGGGTGACCTCGCGAGCTTGGACGCGGCGACGTTGAAGTCCGCGCTCGCCGAGGTGCCCACCGGCGAGGTGAAGCTGTCCGACGAACCGACGATCGTCGACCTGCTCGTGGCGGCGGGGCTCGTCGACAGCAAGGGCGCGGCACGGCGCACCGTCAAGGAGGGCGGTGCGTACGTCAACAACAGCAAGATCACCGACGAGACGTGGCGGCCGGCGGCCACGGACGCGCTGCACGGCCAATGGCTCGTGGTGCGTCGCGGCAAGCGCACCCTGGCCGGAGTGCGACTCCTGGGCTGATCCGGCGCCTGAACTGGGGTTTTGCGTCAAGGGGACCCCCCTGTTCAGGCGGTCTGACGGGGCATGTAATCTTTTCTTCGTCGCCGGGGAGACCGGGCAGGTGGGAGACCACGGAGCCCGGGTTACCAGGCGAGGGGACACGAACCAAGCTCCCACGGCTGTGGTAGAGTGGGTGTTCCCAATCGGAGCGACAAGCCCCCACAACGAACCGGAAGGTTTGAGTCGGGGTCGGTCACGCTCCGGGTGTTTGAAACAATGTGCGTGTTGTTTGAGAACTCAACAGTGTGTTTGTGAGCTTGTAGTCTTGTTGTTTGTGTGACCCTGTTTTGGGTTTCTTTGAGGCTATTGTTGTAGCTGGGTTTTCTCTTTGATGCATTGTTGGAGAGTTTGATCCTGGCTCAGGACGAACGCTGGCGGCGTGCTTAACACATGCAAGTCGAACGCTGAAGCTCAGCTTGCTGGGTGGATGAGTGGCGAACGGGTGAGTAACACGTGGGTAATCTGCCCTGTACTCTGGGATAAGCCTGGGAAACTGGGTCTAATACCGGATAGGACCATGTCACGCATGTGGTGTGGTGGAAAGTTTTGGCGGTACAGGTTGAGCCCGCGGCCTATCAGCTTGTTGGTGGGGTGATGGCCTACCAAGGCGGTGACGGGTAGCCGGCCTGAGAGGGCGACCGGCCACACTGGGACTGAGACACGGCCCAGACTCCTACGGGAGGCAGCAGTGGGGAATATTGCACAATGGGCGGAAGCCTGATGCAGCGACGCCGCGTGAGGGATGACGGCCTTCGGGTTGTAAACCTCTTTCGCCAGGGACGAAGCGTAAGTGACGGTACCTGGAGAAGAAGCACCGGCTAACTACGTGCCAGCAGCCGCGGTAATACGTAGGGTGCGAGCGTTGTCCGGAATTATTGGGCGTAAAGAGCTCGTAGGCGGTGTGTCACGTCGGCCGTGAAAACCTCAGGCTTAACTTGGGGCTTGCGGTCGATACGGGCATCACTTGAGTTCGGTAGGGGAGACTGGAATTCCTGGTGTAGCGGTGGAATGCGCAGATATCAGGAGGAACACCGGTGGCGAAGGCGGGTCTCTGGGCCGATACTGACGCTGAGGAGCGAAAGCGTGGGGAGCGAACAGGATTAGATACCCTGGTAGTCCACGCTGTAAACGTTGGGCGCTAGGTGTGGGGTGCTGTCCACGTATCCCGTGCCGTAGCTAACGCATTAAGCGCCCCGCCTGGGGAGTACGGCCGCAAGGCTAAAACTCAAAGGAATTGACGGGGGCCCGCACAAGCGGCGGAGCATGTGGATTAATTCGATGCAACGCGAAGAACCTTACCTGGGCTTGACATGCACTGGACGCATCCAGAGATGGGTGTTCCCTTGTGGCTGGTGTACAGGTGGTGCATGGCTGTCGTCAGCTCGTGTCGTGAGATGTTGGGTTAAGTCCCGCAACGAGCGCAACCCTTGTCCTATGTTGCCAGCGGGTAATGCCGGGGACTCGTGGGAGACTGCCGGGGTCAACTCGGAGGAAGGTGGGGATGACGTCAAGTCATCATGCCCCTTATGTCCAGGGCTTCACACATGCTACAATGGCCGGTACAGAGGGCTGCGATACCGTGAGGTGGAGCGAATCCCTTAAAGCTGGTCTCAGTTCGGATCGTAGTCTGCAACTCGACTACGTGAAGTCGGAGTCGCTAGTAATCGCAGATCAGCAACGCTGCGGTGAATACGTTCCCGGGCCTTGTACACACCGCCCGTCACGTCACGAAAGTCGGTAACACCCGAAGCCCACGGCCCAACCCCTTGTGGGAGGGAGTGGTCGAAGGTGGGACTGGCGATTGGGACGAAGTCGTAACAAGGTAGCCGTACCGGAAGGTGCGGCTGGATCACCTCCTTTCTAAGGAGCTTTTCACGTCTCATGCCGGCGCTGGGTTGTGGTCTGGTGTTGGTGTGGGGGTGGCCGGATGGAATGCCCGTGTGTGGTGTTGTCCGGTTGCTCGAGGAATTTGTGGACCGACAAGACTGCGTTGAGAGCTGTGAACACACTGTTGGGTCCTGAGGCAGCACGTGGTGTTGTTTCGGTGTGGTGTTTGAGAATTGTAGAGTGGGTGCGAGCATCTTTGTGGTCAAGTTGTGTAGGGCACATGGTGGATGTCTGGGCACCAGGGGCCGATGAAGGACGTGGGAGGCTGCGATAAGCCTCGGGGAGCTGTCAACCGAGCTGTGATCCGAGGGTGTCCGAATGGGGTAACCCGGCACCCGTGATGGGGTGTCACCCGCGCCTGAATGTATAGGGCGTGTGGAGGGAACGCGGGGAAGTGAAACATCTCAGTACCCGTAGGAAGAGAAAACAATTGTGATTCCGTGAGTAGTGGCGAGCGAAAGCGGAGGAGGCTAAACCGTGCGCATGTCAAGCTGTCAGGTGTTGTGTGTGCGGGGTTGTGAGACCTGCCTGGAGGGAGCTGACACTCTCTCGGATGCGCGCCATGGTTAGCGGAACAGTCTGGGATGGCTGGCCGGAGTGGGTGAGAGTCCCGTACGCGAAAGCTGTGGTGGTGTGTCTTGGTGGTGTTCTCGAGTAGCAGCGAGCTCGTGGAATTTGCTGTGAATCTGCCGGGACCACCCGGTAAGCCTAAATACTTCCTGGTGACCGATAGCGGACGAGTACCGTGAGGGAAAGATGAAAAGTACCCCGGGAGGGGAGTGAAAGAGTACCTGAAACCGTGTGCCTGCAAGCCGTCAGAGCCTTTGGGTGATGGCGTGCCTTTTGAAGAATGAGCCTGCGAGTTCGTGCTGCGTGGCGAGGTTAACCCGTGGGGGGTAGCCGTAGCGAAAGCGAGTCTGAAGAGGGCGTGTAGTTGCGTGGTCGAGACCCGAAGCGGGGTGATCTACCCATGGCCAGGGTGAAGCGCCGGTAAGACGGTGTGGAGGCCCGAACCCACCAGGGTTGAAAACCTGGGGGATGAGTTGTGGGTAGGGGTGAAAGGCCAATCAAACTCCGTGATAGCTGGTTCTCCCCGAAATGCATTTAGGTGCAGCGTCGCGTGTTTCATCATGGGGGTAGAGCTACTGGATGGCCTAGGGGCCTTACCGGGTTACCGAAGTCAACCAAACTCCGAATACTGTGATGTGAGAGCGCGGCAGTGAGACGGCGGGGGATAAGCTTCGTCGTCGAGAGGGAAACAGCCCAGAACACCAGCTAAGGCCCCTAAGTGTGTGCTCAGTGGGAAAGGATGTGGAGTCGCTGAGACAACCAGGAGGTTGGCTTAGAAGCAGCCATCCTTGAAAGAGTGCGTAATAGCTCACTGGTCAAGTGGTTCTGCGCCGACAATGTAGCGGGGCTTAAGCACACCGCCGAAGCTGTGTCGTCCACACATAACATCGGCTCCAGGGTTTTGTCTCTGGTGTCTAGTGGTGTGGGTGGGTAGGGGAGCGTCCTGCATCCAGGGAAGCGGCGAGGTGACTCAGTCGTGGAGGGTGTGGGAGTGAGAATGCAGGCATGAGTAGCGAATGCAGAGTGAGAATCTCTGCCGCCGGATGACCAAGGGTTCCTGGGCCAGGTTGTTCCGCCCAGGGTAAGTCGGGACCTAAGGCGAGGCCGTCAGGCGTAGTCGATGGACAACGGGTTGATATTCCCGTACCCGCGTGTGTGCGTCCCTGGCGAGGCAGGGGAGACTAACCACCCGAAGCCACACTGACGGCCCTTTCGGGGGTTGTGGTGTGGTGGAGCGTGGGACCTGATCCTGTAGTAGTCAAGCGATGGGGTGACGCAGGAAGGTAGCCCCGCCAGTCAGTGGTGATACTGGTGTAAGCGTGTGGCCCGTTCGATAGGTAAATCCGTCGGACTGACCTTTGAGGTCGAGGGTGAGGCGTGATGCATAGCCGTTGTGGCGAAGTAGGGTGATCCTCTGCTGCCGAGAAAAGCCTCTAGCGAGTGCGCGCGTGGCCCGTACCCCAAACCGACACAGGTGGTCAGGTAGAGAATACCAAGGCGATCGGGTGAACTGTGGTTAAGGAACTCGGCAAATTGCCCCCGTAACTTCGGGAGAAGGGGGGCCAAAGCACCTGAAGCCCTGCGCGGGCTAGGGTGGGTTGGCCGCAGAGACCAGCGGAAAGCGACTGTTTACTAAAAACACAGGTCCATGCGAAGACGCAAGTCGAGGTATATGGACTGACGCCTGCCCGGTGCTGGAACGTTAAGAGGACCGGTTAACCCCTTTCGGGGGGTGAAGCTGAGAATTTAAGCGCCAGTAAACGGCGGTGGTAACTATAACCATCCTAAGGTAGCGAAATTCCTTGTCGGGTAAGTTCCGACCTGCACGAATGGCGTAACGACTTTCCGGCTGTCTCAACCACAGGCCCGGCGAAATTGCACTACGAGTAAAGATGCTCGTTTCGCGCGGCAGGACGGAAAGACCCCGGGACCTTTACTACAGCTTGGTATTGGTTTTCGGTTCGGCTTGTGTAGGATAGGTGGGAGACTGTGAAGCGGCCACGCCAGTGGTTGTGGAGTCGTTGTTGAAATACCACTCTGGTCGTGCTGGGAATCTAACTTCGGACCGTGATCCGGTTCAGGGACAGTGCCTGGTGGGTAGTTTAACTGGGGCGGTTGCCTCCTAAAGGGTAACGGAGGCGCCCAAAGGTTCCCTCAGCCTGGTTGGCAATCAGGTGTTGAGTGTAAGTGCACAAGGGAGCTTGACTGTGAGACTGACGGGTCGAGCAGGTGCGAAAGCAGGGACTAGTGATCCGGCACCTCCTGGTGGAAGGGGTGTCGCTCAACGGATAAAAGGTACCCCGGGGATAACAGGCTGATCTTGCCCAAGAGTCCATATCGACGGCATGGTTTGGCACCTCGATGTCGGCTCGTCGCATCCTGGGGCCGGAGTAGGTCCCAAGGGTTGGGCTGTTCGCCCATTAAAGCGGCACGCGAGCTGGGTTTAGAACGTCGTGAGACAGTTCGGTCCCTATCCGCCGCGCGCGTAGGAGACTTGAGGAAGGCTGTCCCTAGTACGAGAGGACCGGGACGGACGAACCTCTGGTATGCCAGTTGTTCCGCCAGGGGCATGGCTGGTTGGCTACGTTCGGAAGGGATAACCGCTGAAGGCATCTAAGCGGGAAGCCTGTTCCAAGATGAGGTCTCCCACCCCTTGTTGTGGGTTAAGGCCCCCAGTAGACCACTGGGTTGATAGGCCAGACATGGACGCACGGTAACGTGTTTTTGAGTGGACTGGTACTAATCGGCCGAGGACTTGCCCACGAAGATGCTGCGCACCCACTCTACGATTCTGAAACACCACACCGAGCCCCGCCTAGGGGCAGCAACAACAGTCGGTGTGTTGTTTCGTAGTGTTTCGGTGGTGATAGCGGTGGGGACACGCCCGGTCCCATTCCGAACCCGGAAGCTAAGCCCACCAGCGCCGATGGTACTGCACCCGAAGGGGTGTGGGAGAGTAGGACACCGCCGAACAAAACGTGAATGACTAGGGGCCCGTCCGGTCCGACCCCGAAGGGGTCAGGGACCAGGCGGGCCCCTAGCATGTTCAGGCTCAGAACTTCAGCAGTAGGAGGACTCTCGTGTCCGAGAGCGGTCGGCGCGACTCAGAGGGCGGCGGCGAGTTCCGTCGTTCCGAGCGGGCACAAGGCGCCGGCAACGGTCGCGAGCGGCGGACCGAGGGGCGCGGTCGGCACGACGACGGCCCGGCAGGGGGACGGCGGTTCGGTGGCCAGGGATACCGTGGCGGCGAAGGCCGGTCCGGAGGTTACCGGGGCGAGGCCCGGTCCTCGGGTGGCTATCGGGGGGAAGGCCGCTCCGCCGGCGGATACCGCGGAGGCGACCGGTCGCAGCGCGGTGACCGCCCACGTTGGGACGACGGTCCGCGGGACCGACGGGACGACCAGCGCAGCGGCGGTTCGCGCCGCGACGATCGTCCCTACCGGCGCAAGGGTGAGGGCAGCGCACGCGACGATCGTTGGTCGCGGGGCGACCGGCCGTACCAGGGAGACCGTTCCCGCCGGGATGACCGGCGCGAGGGCGACCGTCGTCGGTGGAACGACCGTCCTGGCCGGGACGACAGGTTCGGGCGCGATGACCGGTCGGGGCGGGATGACCGCCGCCGGGACGATCGGTCCGATCGAAACGACCGCCCGCGCTGGGACAACCGATCCGGCAAGGACGACCGCTCCTACCGCGGGGACCGTTTCCGCTCCGGCGACCGTCCCGACCGCGGTGACCGGTCCCGGCGCGACGACCGGTTCTCCCGCGACGATCGTGGCTCCCGGGGCGAGGGCGGGCACCGCACCGATCGGTCGTCCCGCGAGGGTCGGCCGTACCGCGGTGACCGGCAGGACAAGCCGAGGTGGGACGACCGTCCGCGCGGCGGCCGTGACCAGCGGAGGGAGAGCGACCGCCGGGACGACCGCCGCCGGGGCGGCAAGCCCCAGCACGGGGCGCCTCGCGGCACCGATCGGCCCGTCGGCGACCGGGCCGTCGCCAGGGAACTGCTCGAGGCGCCGGAACTGCCGGAGGGTGCGGAGTTCACCGAGCTCGACGCCGAGGTGCGGCGCGAACTGCGGTCGCTGCCCAAGGACCTCGCCGAGCGCATCGGCAGGCATCTGGTGGCTGCGGGCATGCTCGTCGACTCGGACCCCGAGGCCGCACTGGAGCACGCCCGGTACGCGAAGTCGAAGGCCTCGAGGATTCCCATCGTGCGGGAGGCGGTCGGACTCGCGGCCTACCACGCGGGCAACTGGTCGGAGGCGCTGTCGGAGCTGCGCGCCGTGCGGCGGATGACGCACACCGACACCCACGTCGCGGTCATCGCCGACTCCGAGCGCGCGCTCGGCCGGCCCGAACGCGCACTCGACATCGCCAAGGAGACCGACACCGCGAACCTGCCCAAGGAGATCGAGGTCGAGCTGCGGATCGTCGCCGCGGGCGCCCGGCGCGATCTCGGCCAGCTCGACGCCGCCGTCGTGGCGTTGCAGGGCGACGACCTCGATCCGAAGCGGCCTCAGCCGTGGAGCGCGCGCCTGTTCTACGCCTACGCCGACAACCTTGCCGCCGCCGGGCGCACGGACGAGGCCGTGCGCTGGTTCCTCCGCGCCGCCGACGTCGACAGCGAGGAGGAGACCGACGCGGCCGAGCGAGCGGCGGAGCTCTCCGGTGACTGACGCGTTGCTGGACCGGCACGACGCGCTCCTGCTCGACCTGGACGGCACCGTGTACCGCGGGACCGAGCCGGTCGCCGGTGCCGCCGATGCGATCGAGCGGGCCCGGCTGCGCGGAACGCCCCTGCGTTTCGTCACCAACAACGCGTCGAAGGCGCCGGAGGCGGTGGTCGAGCACCTGCGGTCGGTCGGCATCCCCGCCACTCCCGACGAGGTCAACACCAGCGCACAGGCGGCCGCGCAGATTCTGCGGGAACGCCTGCCCGCAGGCGCGCCGGTGCTCGTCGTGGGCACGGCGGCGCTGACGGCCCAGGTGGAGAACGCCGGCTTCGAGGCCGTCCGCGCGACGGGCGACGGTGTCGCCGCGGTCGTGCAGGGCCACTCACCCGAGACCGGCTGGGCCGACCTCGCCGAAGCCTGCCTCGCCATCCGCTCGGGCGCGTTGTGGGTCGCCTGCAACAACGACACGACCCTGCCCGCCGAACGGGGTCTGCTCCCGGGCAACGGTGCGATGGTGGCCGCGCTGCGTGCCGCCACCGACCAGGAACCGCTGGTCGCGGGCAAGCCGGAGCCGCCGCTCTTCCGCACCGCCGCCGACACCGTGGGAGCCCGCAACGCCCTGGTGGCCGGCGACCGGCTCGACACCGACATCGCGGGTGCGCTCGCCGCGGGGTTGGACGCACTCGTCGTCCTCACCGGCGTCGCGACGCCGGAGAGCCTGCTCGCCGCGTCGCCCGCCGAACGGCCCCGGTACCTGGCCGCCGACCTGGACGCGCTCGACGAACCCGCCGACGCACTGGAGATCGGACCCCGGGACGGGTGGACCGTACGAGTCGAGCACGACGTGCTCGTCGCCACGAGCGACGCGGGCCGGAACGAGCTGGATCTGCTGCGCGCGCTGTGCGACGCCGCGTGGCGGCACGGCACCGGCACCGTCCGCCCCGGCGACGAGGTGACGGCCGCCGCGTTCGGCAAGCTCGGACTCGCGTAACGCGGCCACCGTCACACGACCGCATCGGATAGCGTTGAAGCGTGCACGAACAGACGAACCCCGTACCACGGCCGGTCCCCGGGCCGCCACCCGGGATGTCGGGGCAGGCGCCGCAGGAGACCGACCCGCGTGCCGGAATCGAGGAGGCCATCGCCGGGCTCGACGAGCTCGACGACCTGCCCGTGGCCGAGCACGTCGAACGCTTCGACGCGGTGCACACCGAGCTCACCGTGGCACTGTCCAGCATCGACAAGGTCTAGCGATGCCGCGACGAGCGCGCCTGGACGCCGAGCTCGTGCGGCGGGGCCTCGCGCGGTCCCGCGAGCACGCGAGCTCGCTCATCAGCGAGGGCAAGGTGACCGTCCGGGGCATGGTCGCCCGCAAGGCCGCCACCGGGGTGGAGGCCGATGCCGCCATCGTGGTCCGTGCGGTCGACGATCCCGGCTGGGCGTCCCGGGGCGCCTACAAGCTGCTCGGCGCGCTCAAGGCGTTCGAGGCGGACGGGTTGTCGGTCCGCGGCAAACGCTGCCTGGACGCGGGCGCGTCCACCGGCGGGTTCACCGACGTCCTGCTGCGTGAGGGCGCGCGGCAGGTCGTCGCCGCCGATGTGGGGCGCGGGCTGCTCGACTGGCGGCTCCAGAGCGACGAACGCGTCGTGGTACTGGACAAGACCAACGTCCGTAACCTCACGCCCGAGAGCATCGGCGGCCAGGTCGACCTCGTCGTGGCCGACCTGTCGTTCATCTCGCTCCGGCTCGTGCTGCCCGCGCTCGCCGCGTGCGCCGCGGACGGCGCCGACCTCGTGCCGATGGTCAAGCCGCAATTCGAGGTCGGCAAGGACCGGCTCGGCAGCGGGGGCGTCGTGCGGGATCCCGAGCTGCGGGCACAGGCGGTGCTGGATGTGCTTGGCGCCGCGGCCGAACTCGGCCTGCACCCCCGCGGCGTGACGGCCAGCCCGCTGCCCGGGCCGTCGGGCAACGTCGAGTACTTCGTCTGGCTCCGGCGCACCGACGACGGACCCGCCGTCGACGTGGCCGGCCTCGTACGGACCGCAGTCCGGGAGGGACCGTCGTGACCGAGCCGTGCGACACCCGTGAAGTGCTCCTCGTCGTGCACCCGGATCGCGAGACGACCCGGGGAGCGGCGCGGGCCGTCGCGATGCGGCTCGCCGACGCCGGGATCTGGCTGCGGGTCATCGACGAGGAGGTCCGCAGGCTCATCGGCCCACCCGACGACGACCTGCCGTGCACGATCGTCGCCCCCGGAGACAATCCGGCGAAGGGCGCCGAACTGGTGCTCGTGCTCGGCGGCGACGGGACGCTGCTGCGGGCCGCCGAGCTGGCGCGCCCCGCGGGGGTGCCGGTGCTGGGCGTGAACCTGGGCCGCGTCGGCTTCCTGACCGAGGCCGACTCCGACGCGCTGGCCGACACCGTCGACCGCGTGGTGGACCGCCGGTACCGGATCGAGGAGCGCATGACGGTCGACGTCACGGTCACCCGGCGTGGACAGGTGGTCGCCGAGACGTGGGCGCTCAACGAGGCCAGCGTGGAGAAGTCCAGCCGCGAGCGCATTCTCGATGCCCTGATCGAGGTGGACGGGCGCCCCGTGTCGAGCTTCGGCTGCGACGGCGTGCTGTGCTCGACGCCCACCGGGTCGACGGCGTACGCGTTCTCGGCGGGCGGGCCCGTGGTGTGGCCGGACGTCGAGGCGCTGCTCGTGGTGCCGAGCAACGCACATGCCATGTTCTCGCGGCCGCTCGTCGTGTCCCGGGCGTCGGTGATCACCGTGCAGGTCGATCCGGACGGCTCGCCCGCGGTGCTCACCTGTGACGGGTTGCGGCACGTCGAACTCGAGCCTGGGACGCGGGTCCAGGTGGTGGCGGGCCGGGTGCCGGTGCGGCTGGCGCACCTGTGGGACGGTCCGTTCACCGACCGGCTGGTGCACAAGTTCTCGCTGCCGGTGACGAGCTGGCGCGAACGGCACGATCGCCGCGGGAGCCGCAGCTCCGACCCGTCCTGATCGCCGCGTCGTCCCCGGGACTGTCGGGGGGTGCCGCTACCGTGTGTGGCGTGCTGGCCGAGATGCGAATCCAGGGCCTCGGAGTGATCGAGGACGCCCTGCTCGAACTGCACCCGGGATTCACCGTGGTGACGGGTGAGACCGGTGCGGGCAAGACCATGGTCGTCACCGGCTTGCACCTGCTCTCCGGCGGCCGTTCCGAGGCCTCGAAGGTGCGAGCGGGTGCCGCGAAGGCCACGGTGGAGGGCCGGTTCGACAACGTCACCGGCGAGCAGGCCACGCGGATCGTGGCGGACGCCGGTGCCGACATCGACGAGGACGGCAGCCTGATCACGCTGCGGTCCGTGAGTGCCGACGGACGGTCCCGCGCGCACCTGGGCGGACGGTCGGTGCCGGTCGGCGTGCTGGCGGACCTCGCGGAGCACCTCATCGCCGTGCACGGGCAGAACGATCAGCTCCGGCTGTTGCGGCCGGCAGAGCAGCGGTCGGTGCTCGACCGGTTCGCGGGCGAGGCGGTCACCGGGCCTCTCGGCGAGTACCGGCGGGTGCGGCAGGAGTGGCTGGACGTGACCGCGGAGCTGGAGGAACGTTCCACGCGGTCCCGCGAGCTGGCCCAGCAGGCGGACATGCTGCGGCACGGCCTGACGGAGATCGAGGCGGTCGCCCCGACGCCGGGAGAGGACGCCGAGCTCACCGAGCAGGTCAAGCGCCTCGCCGCGGTCGACGAACTGCGCGAGGCGGCCTCCGCGGCGAGCGTGGCCGTGTCCGGCGCGGCCGACGGCGACCCGGATGTGCCCGGCGCGCTCGGACTCGTCGCGGAGGCGCGCAGGCGGCTTGCCGGCGCCGAGGACGCCGCGCTGCGCGACCTGGAACCACGCCTCGCCGAGGCCGCGACACTGCTCACCGACGTCGGGTCCGAGCTCGGCGCGTACCTCGAGTCGCTCGACGCCGACCCCGAACAGCTGGAACGGATCCTCGCCCGTCAGGCCGAGCTGAAGAAGCTGACCCGCAAGTACGCCGCCGATGTCGACGGCGTCCTCGCGTGGGCGGACGACGCTCGGGAACGGCTGGCCGGGATGGACACCTCCGACGAGGCGCTGGCCGCGCTCGCCGCCCGGCGGGACGAGCTGGCCGCCGAGCTGGCCCGGCACGCCGCGACGGTGTCGCGCGAGCGGCGCTCGGCCGCGACCAGGCTGGCCGGTCAGGTGACCGCCGAGCTCGCCGGCCTGGCCATGGGGCAGGCCGAGATCGAGCTGACGGTGCGGAACCGGTCCGCCGACCAGGGTGATCCGCACGCCCTGCGGGTCGGCGGCGACCTCGTGCACGCGGGACCGGACGGCGTCGACGACGTCGAGCTCATGCTCAAAGCCCACTCCGGCGCGCAGCCGCTGCCCGTGCACAAGGCCGCATCCGGCGGTGAGCTCTCCCGCGTGATGCTCGCGATCGAGGTCGTGCTCGCTCACGCCGACCCCGTGCAGACGCTCGTGTTCGACGAGGTGGACGCCGGTGTCGGTGGCCGGGCGGCCGTGGAGATCGGCAAGCGGCTCGCCACGCTCGCCCGCACCCACCAGGTCCTGGTCGTCACCCACCTGCCGCAGGTCGCCGCGTTCGCCGACCGGCATCTCGTGGTCGACAAGGGCACCGACGGCGGCATCACGCGCAGCGGTGTCACCGTGCTCGAGCAGTCGGAGCGGGTCGACGAGCTCGCCAGGATGCTCGCCGGCCTCGACGACACCGAAACGGGCCGGGCGCACGCGGAGGAATTGCTCAGCGCGGCCGAAACCTTCAAGAAGACACCCGAGAACGTGACCACCGGCGGGGCCAGAAAAGGCACGAAGAAGAGGTCGGGCGCTCGGAAGAAGAGCTGAACCTGCCCTGTGGAACTGAGCACAGCGACCCGTATTTGCGCCGGGCGGCCCGGCGCGTCGCGGGCGTTTTCGCGAGCCGATTTGTCAGTATCGGCTCATGAAACTCACCGGCCTGCTCACTCGGACCAAGGATCCGTTGCCCGGCATCAGCGGGGTCGCACGGGTCGACCGGCGCACCCGGGAGCTGCTGCGCAGGGTGGAACCCGGTGAGATCGTCATCCTCGACCACGTGGACCTCGACCGGTCGACCGCCGACGCGCTCGTGCACGCCGGCGTGGCAGCGGTCGTCAACGCGTCACCGTCCATTTCGGGCAGGTTTCCCAACCTGGGCCCGGAAATCCTTGTCGAGGCCGGGATCCCGCTGATCGACAACGTCGGCGCGGAGGTGCTCCACCGCGTCAAGGACGGCAGCAAGGTCCGGGTGCACGAGGGCGTGCTCTACGTCGGCGACCGGCAGGTCGCCTCGGGCAGTGTCCAGACGCCGGAGAGCATCGCCGACCAGATGATCGAGGCCAAGGCCGGGATGTCGACGCAGCTCGAGGCGTTCTCGGCGAACACCATCGAGTTCCTGCGCCGTGAGCGCACCCTCATCCTGGACGGGGTCGGTGTGCCCGATCTCCGCGTGCCCCTGCAGGACCGGCACGTCCTGGTGGTCGCGCCCGGCACCGGCCACGTCGAGGACGTGCGCGCGCTGAAGAAGTACATCGCCGAGCACCGGCCCGTCATCGTCGGCGTCGACTCCGCCGCCGATACCCTGCGTGAGCTGGGCTACACACCCGACATCGTGGTGGGGGACCCGAGCGGTATCGAGGCGGAGACGCTCAAGGCGAGCGGCGAGGTCGTCGTGCCCGCGCAGCCGGACGGGCACGCACCGGGCGTCGAGCGGATCCAGGACCTGGGTATCGGCGCCGTCACCTTCCCCGCGTCCGGCAACCCCGAGGACCTCGCGCTGCTGCTGGCCGACACCCACGACGCGAGTCTCGTGGTGACCGTCGGCTTCCAGGCCACGCTGCGGGAGTTTCTCGACCACGGACGTTCCGGCTCGAACCCGTCCACCTTCCTCACCAGGCTCAAGCTCGGCACCAAGCTGGTCGACGGCAAGGCCGTGGCGACCCTGCACCGCAGTCGCGTGTCGATTGGCGCGGTGGTGCTGCTCGTGCTCGCCGCGCTCGTGGTGGTGGCCGCGGCGCTGCTCGTGTCCGACGTCGGCGGCGTCTACCTCGACTGGCTGCGCGACACCTGGAATTCCTTCACAAGCTGGGTCAAGGGGCTCTTCGCGTGATCTCTCTGCGGTACCACATCGTCTCGATCGCGGCGGCTTTCCTGGCGCTCGCGGTGGGGGTCGTGCTGGGGTCGACCGCGCTGAACGGCTCGCTGCTGTCCGGTCTCTCGGACGAGAAGGGCGAACTCGCCAGGCAGGTCAGCGACCTCGAGGCCGAGCGCAACGCGCTCAACGCGCGCCTCGCCGACGCCGACGCCTTCGCCGGGTCGGTCGGCGGCAAGGTCGTGGCGGGGGCGCTCGACCAGCGGTCCGTGGTGTTCGTGACCACGCCGGATGCCAGCCCCGCCGACCGCGACGCGCTGAAGGGCCTCGTCGAGCAGGCGGGCGGCTCGGTGACGGGTGAGGTACAGCTGACCGAGTCGTTCACCGATCCGGCCAAGTCCGATCAGCTGCGGGAGATCGTCACCCGCCTCCAGCCCGCGGGCGCGCAGTTCCCGACCGCGGGCGACCCCGGGACACTCGCCGGTGCGCTGCTCGGCTCGGTGCTGCTGCTGGACAAGGACTCGGCGCGGCCGCAGTCGTCGGGGGCCGAGCTGGCCGCCGCGATGGCGGGACTCACCGACGGCGGATTCGTCCGGCCCGGCCAGGACGTCCGGCCGGCGCAGCTCGCCGTGGTGCTCGCGGGCGGCAAGGCCGAGGGTGACGGAGCCGGTGACCGCGCCGCGACCCTGGCGCGCTTCTCCGCCCAGTTCGACCGCTCCGGCGCGGGCGTCGTGCTCGCCGGGCGGCCCGCGTCGGCGGAGGGCCGCGGGCCGATCGGGGTGGCGCGTGCCGACACGTCGGCCACCTCGGTGCTGTCCACTGTGGACAATGTCGACACGCAGGCGGGCCGGATCGTCACGGTCCTCGCGCTCCGGGAGCAGCTCGAGGGCGCCGCGGGCCGGTACGGCGTCGCCGGCAACGCCCAGGGCCCCGCACCCGGCGTGAACCAGGACGGCCGCTGAGCCCGGCCCGGCACGACCGTGGCGAGCCCGCCCCAGCCACCACGCGGTGCCGGCTGACTCAGCCGGCCAGCATCCGCTGCCAGGCGTCGACGAACCCGGGGAACGTCTTGCCGACGGTCGCCGGGTTCTCCACCTCGATGCCCGGCACACGCAGGCCGAGTACGGCGCCGGCCATGACGAGCCGGTGGTCGTCGTAGGTGTGGAAGACGCCGCCGCCCAGCGGTACCGGCCGGATCCGCAGCCCGTCCTCGGTCTCGGTGACATCGCCGCCCAGCGCGGTGAGCTCGGTGGCGAGCGCTGCGAGCCGGTCGGTCTCGTGCCCCCGCAGGTGCGCGACGCCGGAGATCCGGGAGGGGCCGTCGGCGAAGCACAGCAGCGCGGCGACGACCGGGGTCAGCTCGCCCACCTCGTGCAGGTCCAGGGTGGCGCCGGGCAGCCTGCCGGTGCCCGTGACACGCAGCCCGTCGTCGTCGAGGCTGACCTCCGCGCCGAGCTCGCGGACGAGGCTGCGCAGCCAGTCGCCCGGCTGCGTCGTCTCGCGTGGCCAGCCGGCAATGCGCACGGAACCGCCGGCCAGGAGCGGCGCCACCACGAACGGCGCCGCCGTCGACAGGTCCGGTTCCACGGTGTAGTGATCCAGCGAGAGGGTCGCGGGTGGGACGTGGAACTCCCGCCGGTTCCGCTCGGGGGCGGCGCCGAAACGGCGCAGCATGTCGAGCGTCATCGCGATGTGCGGCTCGCTCGGCACCGTGCCCACCAGCCGCACCGTCACCCCGACGGTGAACGCGGGTGCGGCGAGCAGCAACGCGGACAGGAACTGGCTCGATGCCGACGAGTCCAGCTCGATCTCGCCGCCCGCCAGGCCGCCCCTGCCGCGCACGGTGAACGGAGGGGCGCCGCGCCCGCCGTCGTCGATGTCGGCACCGAGTTCGCGCAACGCCGTGAGCAGCGGCGAGAGTGGCCTGCGCCGGATGGCCGGGTCGCCGTCGAAGTGGACGGTGCGGGAGCCGAGCGCCGCCAGCGGCGGGGTGAACCGTGCGACGGTGCCCGCGTTGCCGAGGGTGATCGCTGCCTCTCCGTCACCGTCGGTCAGTGGCTGGACACGCACACCGTCCGCGGTGTGCTCCGACGACGCTCCGAGTGCGGCGAGCGCTCCCAGCATGAGCCGGGCGTCGCGGGAGTCCAGCGGTTCACGCACGAGGGTCGGGCCCGCCGACAGCGCGGCGAGCACGTAGGCGCGATTGGTGATCGACTTCGAGCCCGGAACGCGGACCGTGGCGTCGAGCTTGTCCGCGGCTACCGGCGCTGTCCAGGAGTTTTCGGCGGGCACGGCACCACTGTCGCACAGGGTCCGCCTCGCGGTGGTGCCGAGGCGGCGGCGAAACCCGGGCAAAGTGAGATAAGGTGGAAGCCCGTGGGACTTCAGCCGCGGACAACCAAGTACGTCTTTGTCACCGGAGGCGTCGCCTCCTCGCTGGGCAAGGGGCTCACCGCCTCCAGCCTGGGCCAGCTCCTCACCGCTCGTGGGCTCCGCGTCACGATGCAGAAGCTGGACCCGTATCTCAATGTCGACCCCGGCACGATGAACCCGTTCCAGCACGGCGAGGTCTTCGTCACCGAGGACGGCGCCGAAACCGATTTGGACATCGGCCACTACGAACGCTTCCTCGACCGGGACCTCACCGGCCGGGCCAATGTGACCACCGGCCAGGTGTACTCCTCGGTCATCGCCAAGGAACGGCGCGGCGAGTACCTCGGTGACACCGTGCAGGTCATCCCGCACATCACCGACGAGATCAAGTCGCGCATCATGGCGGTCGCCGACGGCGACGGCAGCGGCCAGCGTCCCGACGTCGTCCTCACCGAGGTCGGCGGCACCGTCGGCGACATCGAGTCGCTGCCGTTCCTCGAGGCGTGCCGCCAGGTACGGCACGACGTCGGCCGCGACAACTGTTTCTTCCTGCACGTCTCGCTCGTGCCCTACCTCGCGCCGTCCGGCGAGTTGAAGACCAAGCCCACCCAGCACTCCGTCGCGGCCCTGCGCAACATCGGTATCCAGCCCGACGCGCTGGTCTGCCGCGCCGACCGGGAGCTGTCCGAGGACCTCAAGCGCAAGATCGGCCTGATGTGCGACGTGGACACCGAGGCCGTCATCGCCTGCCCGGACGCGCCGTCCATCTACGACATCCCGAAGGTGCTGCACTCCGAAGCGCTCGACGCCTACGTCGTGCGCAGGCTCGGCCTGCCGTTCCGCGACGTCGACTGGACGGTGTGGGGGGACCTGCTCGACCGGGTACACAACCCGAGCGAGACCGTGCGGATCGCGCTGGTGGGCAAGTACATCGACCTGCCGGACGCTTATCTCTCGGTGACCGAGGCGCTCCGGGCGGGAGGCTTCGCCCACCGGGCCAAGGTGGAGATCGTCTGGGTGCAGTCGGACGACGCGACGACTCCCGCCGGTGCGGCCGCGGCGCTGTCCGATGTGGACGGCATTCTCATCCCGGGCGGCTTCGGGGTCCGCGGCATCGAGGGCAAGATCGGGGCGATCAACTTCGCGCGCACGCGCAAGATCCCGGTGCTGGGTCTGTGCCTCGGCCTGCAGTGCATGGTGATCGAGGCGGCCCGGCATCTCGCCGGCATCACCGACGCGAACTCGGCGGAGTTCGACGAGACCACCTCCCACCCGGTGATCTCGACGATGGCCGACCAGAAGGACGTCGTCGCGGGCGAGAAGGACATGGGCGGCACCATGCGCCTCGGCGCGTACCCGGCGACGCTGCTGCCCGGCTCTCAGGTGGCCGAGGCCTACGGCGCGACCGACATCTCCGAGCGGCACCGGCACCGCTACGAGGTGAACAACGCCTACCGCAAGCAGCTGTCGGAGGCCGGGCTCGTGTTCTCCGGCACCTCGCCCGACGGCCGGCTCGTCGAATTCGTCGAGCTGCCCAAGGACGTCCACCCGTTCTTCGTGGGCACCCAGGCGCATCCGGAGCTCAAGAGCAGGCCGACGCGGCCGCACCCGCTCTTCGACGCCTTCGTCCGGGCCGCGGTGGAGTACCACACGGCTGGCCGGCTCCCCGTGGAGCTGCCCGAGACGCCGGTGGCCGCGCGATGAGCGAGCCCGGGACACACGAGTTCACCGTGGTGTCCTCCCGGGACATCCACATCGGACGCGTCGTGGGCCTGCGGATCGACGAGCTCGTGATGCCCGGCGGTGGCACCGCCCGGCGCGAGGTGGTGGAGCACCTCGGCGCCGTGGCGGTGTGCGCGGTGGACGACGACGGCGCGGTCACGCTCATCCACCAGTATCGGCACCCGGTGCGGGACCGGCTGTGGGAGCTGCCCGCCGGCCTGCTCGACAAGGACGGCGAGGACCCGCTCGACACGGCGGCGCGGGAACTGGTCGAGGAGGCCGGGCTCGCCGCGCGGCGCTGGGACACGCTTGTCGACGTGGCCGCCTCGCCCGGCTTCACGGACGAGGTCGTGCGCGTCTATCTGGCCCGCGAGCTCACCGAGGTCGACCGGGACGTGCACGGCGAGGAGGAAGCCGACCTCGTCATCACGAAGGTGCCACTCGCGGAGGCGGTCGGCATGGCTCTGTCGGGCGAGATCGTCAACGGTGCGACCGTGAGCGGGATCCTCGCCGCGCACGCCGTGCTGGCCGACGGGCTCGCCGCCCGCGATCCGCACGCGCCCTGGCGTCACCGCCCGACCACGTTCGCCGCGCGGCTGCGCTGATCTCAGTCCCGCAGCCGTCGGCCGCGGCCGTCCTCGCCGCCGTTGACCAGCAGCAGGATGCCGTCGATGAAGGGCCAGATCGCACCCATGCCGAACGTGAACAGGGTGACGAGCAGCTGCGCGAGTGCCAGGCCCTTCTGCCCGGTGTAGAACCGGCCGACGCCGAACGGCAGGACGATCTGCAGGACACCGGCGACGATGCGCGAGCGATCCGACGTTCCCCGGTCGGCGCTGGGCGCGAGCGACGTCGGATACCGGTACGGTTCCAACGGCGGGGGCCGCAGGAACGCGGGCTCGGGCGCGGGAAGGTCGGCGAAGAGCGGGCGGATGTCGGCCCGTGTCTGTGCGGCCAGCGCGGCGGACACCCGCTCGTCGTACTCGGAGGTCGTCAGCCGCCCCTCGGCGAAGTGATCGGCGAGCAGCCGAGTGGCCTCCTCGCGCTCGGCAGTGCCGATGCGCAGCCGCTCGGGGTCCGGGTCACTCGTCATATCCCCACGTTACCGGGGAAACTGCGCCGATCGGTCTACAGTGTCCGCGTGGCACGTGCGCGCGGCAGATCGGTGGACCAGGTCGTGGCCGCCTACCTCGACCACCTGACGGTGGAGCGGGGGACCTCGCACAACACCCTCGACAGCTACGCCCGCGACCTCCGCCGGTACGCCGCACACCTGCAAGCCCACGGTGTCACCGACATCGGCGCCGTCGAGCCCGGCCACGTCACCGCGTTCGGCGTGGCCCTGCGCGAGGGCGACGCCGACCACCGGCCGCTGGCGGCGTCGTCGGCCGCGCGGGCCCTGGTCGCGGTGCGTGGGCTGCACCGCTTCGCCCACGCCGACGGCATCACCGAGCACGACCCGGCACGCGACGTCCACCCGCCCGCCCCGGCGCGGCGGCTGCCCAAGGCGCTGCCCGTGGACGACGTGCTCCGGCTGCTCGGCACCCCGCCCCCGGACGGCGAGCGCGCGCTGCGGGACCGCGCGCTGCTCGAACTGCTGTACTCCACCGGCGCGCGGATCTCGGAGGCGGTCGGCCTCGACGTCGACGACATCGACGCCGAGGAGCGGACCGTCCTGCTCGACGGCAAGGGCGGCAGACAGCGGCTCGTTCCGGTCGGGCGGCCCGCGCTCGAGGCCCTCGACGCCTACCTGGTGCGGGCGCGGCCGGTGCTGGCCAAGCGAGGCCGGGGCGGGCCCGCGGTGTTCCTCAACGCCCGGGGTGGCCGGCTGTCCCGGCAGAGCGCGTGGCAGGTGCTGAAGACGGCGGCGGCCCGGGCCGGGATCACCGCCAGCGTGTCGCCGCACACGCTGCGGCACTCGTTCGCCACGCATCTCATCGAAGGCGGCGCCGATGTCCGTGTGGTGCAGGAGCTGCTGGGCCACGCCTCGGTCACGACCACCCAGGTTTACACTTTGATCACGGTGAACACTCTGCGTGAGGTGTACGCGACAGCGCATCCCCGGGCCCTCGGCTGAGCAGCCGAAAGTACTCCGATCGCGCCCGGCGAGCCGAATTGCTGGTGCTTGACGTGCCCGAATAGGCTGACGCCGTCCGTGGCCGAGGAGGAGCTTTCGCCCTATGTCGACTTCCGAGCACCCGACACGGCGCGTTCCGGACAGCCTCGACGGGGTGAGCATCGCGACCGAGACCGGCGGCGAGAGTGGGGAGTACGACGTGACCGCGGCGGAGGAGATGAACGGCGACGACACCCAGGTCAAGCTCGGTCCGACCGGTCGTCCGCTCCGCGTCATCCCCGAACCCCCGCTCGTCGACAAGCACGGCCCGGCGCGGGTGCTCGCGATGTGCAACCAGAAGGGCGGCGTGGGCAAGACCACCTCGACGATCAACCTCGGCGCGGCCTTGGCGGAGTACG
Organism: Prauserella oleivorans; assembly: GCF_042685745.1. Taxonomy (NCBI): domain Bacteria; kingdom Bacillati; phylum Actinomycetota; class Actinomycetes; order Pseudonocardiales; family Pseudonocardiaceae; genus Prauserella; species Prauserella oleivorans. The sequence goes on from NZ_JBHUNT010000001.1 coordinate 3,397,127, forward strand.
GCAGGCGGGTGCTGCTGGTGGACTTCGACCCGCAGGGCGCCCTGTCGGTGGGGCTCGGCGTGCAACCCCACGAGCTGGACCAGACCGTCTACAACGTGATCATGGAACGCTCGGTGGACATCGACGGCGTGATCCGCGCTACGAAGGTCGACAACGTCGATCTCCTGCCGAGCAACATCGACCTCTCGGCCGCCGAGGTGCAGCTGGTCGCCGAGGTCGGCCGGGAACACACGTTACTGAGGGTGCTGCGTCCGGTGATGGAGCGCTACGACTATGTTCTAGTCGACTGCCAGCCGTCACTGGGACTGCTCACCGTCAACGCGCTCACCGCGGCCGACGGCGTGATCATCCCGCTGGAGTGCGAGTTCTTCAGTCTGCGTGGCGTGGCGTTGCTGATAGACACCATCGAGAAGGTGCGCGAGCGGCTCAACCCCAAACTGGATATCACCGGGATTCTCGCCACCATGTTCGATCCGAGAACCCTGCATTCGAAGGAGGTCATGGCCCGCGTGGTGGAGGCATTCGGGGACACCGTGTTCGACACGGTGATCAACCGCACCGTGCGTTTCCCTGAGACCACTGTGGCCGGCGAGCCGATCACTCGCTGGGCTCCGCGGTCGGCCGGCGCGGCGGCGTACCGCCAGCTGGCGCGCGAGGTGATCGCTCGGTGACCAGGCGAGCGTCCTTGCCAGGCGCCTCGGAACTGTTCCGCCGCACAAGCAATCCCGTGTTCGGCGAGGGCGCCTCGGCCCCGGCTCCCGCCACCAACGGCGACGGCGACACCACCTCCGGCGAGGCGAAGCCGGAACGCCGCCTCGCCCGCACGAGCCCCACACGCCGCGGCTCCGGCAGGCAGAAGCACGACGCCAAGATCACGGTGTACGTCTCGGGCGACGAGCTGCTCGCGATGGAACAGGCCCGGCTGACCCTGCGAGCGGCGCACGACCTCGCGGTCGACCGGGGCCGCATCGTGCGGGAGGCCGTGGCGGTGTTGCTCGCCGACTTCGAACAGCACGGCGAGGACTCGGTGCTCGTGGCCCGCTTGCGCGAAGGCCAGCTCGACAGCCAGGAAGCCCCGAACTGATGGATGAAGGGGCACCGCCCCAGCCCGACCCCGCGCCCGCCGCTCAGCCCGAACCCGGCCCGGAGGGGTCGGCACCGCGTTTCCGGGTGCGGCTGGCGAACTTCGAGGGACCGTTCGACCTCCTGCTGCAACTCATCTCCCAGCACCAGCTCGACGTCACCGAGGTCGCGCTGCACCAGGTCACCGACGACTTCATCGCCTACACGCGGGCGCTGGGCCCGGAGTGGGACCTCGACGAGACCACCGAGTTCCTCGTCGTCGCCGCGACGCTGCTCGACCTGAAAGCCGCGCGGCTGCTGCCGTCCGGCGACGTCGAGGACGAGGACGACCTGGCGCTGCTGGAGGCGCGTGACCTGCTGTTCGCGCGGGTGCTGCAGTACCGGGCGTACAAGCAGGTCGCCGCGCTCTTCGCCGAGCTGGAGGCGGGCGCGCTACGGCGGTATCCGCGCTCGGTGACGCTCGAGGAGCGTTATCTCGGGTTGCTGCCCGAGGTGATGCTCGGGGTGACGCCGGAGAAGTTCGCCGACATCGCACTCGAGGTGTTCCGGCCGAAGCCGCCGCCGACGGTGTCGCTGGACCACCTGCACATGGCGAAGGTGTCGGTGCGCGAGCACGCGGCCATCCTGCGCGTCCGGCTGGCCGAGACCGGCCGCGCGACGTTCGGCGAGCTCGTGGCCGACTGCGAGCACACCATCGAGGTCGTCGCGCGATTCCTGGCTCTGCTCGAGCTGTACCGGGAAGCGGTGGTGAACTTCGAGCAGGCCGAGGCGCTCGCGGAGCTGCACGTGCGGTGGACCGGCGGATCGGTGGAGGAGGCCGCCGCGCAGGCGGAGGCCGAGCGCGCCACGGATACGGAGGACGAGGAGTACGGGTGAGCGAGCCACACACCGACAGCGGCACGGGGGCGCCGGGACCCGCCGAGGAACCGGCGGCGGGACACGGGCACGTCGAGCAGGCCGCGACCGGGCACGACGGGGGCACGGGCGGCGAGCCGGCGACGCCGGCTGCCGATGCGACGGTCACCGGCGGGCGGGAGGCCGGTGCCGACACGGCGGCCGTGGACGCGGAGCCGGTGCCGACCGCGGAGCCGGATGCATCCGGCCGCGCCGGGGTCGCCGAGGACGCTGTGCGGCCACGGCACAGGGAGGACACCGGACAGCCCGAGGCCCTCGAGGGGGCCGCTGCTGCCTCGCCGGGTGAGTCCTCGCCCGGCGAAACCGCATCGGATGCCGTGCCGGCGCAGCCAGCCCACACCGGATCCGCCGCGGGCACTCCGGAGGCGGTCGACCTGGACGCCCCGGACACCGACCCGGCCGACACCCGGACCGACACCCGGACCGACACCGACACCGACACTGGCGACGACATCGACATCGAGCTCGAAGCCAACGACACCGATACCGCGGACACCGACACCGATCTCGTCTCCGTCGCCCAGGACCGCACGCTGCCCGACCTCAGCGGCTACGAGGCGCTGCAGTCGGCGCTCGAGGCGTTGCTGCTCGTGGTCGATGCGCCGGTGAACGAGGAAGCCCTCGCCGGTGCCCTCGAACAGCCCGTCGACCGGGTCACCGAGACGCTCCGCTCGATGGCCGAGGACTACACCGACCGCGGCAGCGGCATCGATCTGCGCCGGGTCGCGGACGGCTGGCGGTTCTACACCCGGGACACCTACGCGCCGTTCGTGGAGAAGCTGCTCCTCGACGGCCAGCGGTCGAAGCTCACCCGTGCCGCGCTGGAGACCCTCGCCGTGATCGCCTACCGGCAGCCCGTGACACGCTCGCGGGTCGCGGCGGTCCGCGGGGTGAACGTCGACGGTGTCATCCGCACCCTCGTGGCGCGCGGACTCATCGAGGAGAGCGGCACGGACCCCGAGACCGGTGGCACGCTGTACGTGACGACGGAGTTGTTCCTGGAGCGGCTGGGCCTGTCGTCGCTCAACGACCTGCCGCCCATCGCCCCCCTGTTGCCCGAGGTGGATTCGATCGATGACATCTAGCCGTCCCGAAGGTGTGCGCCTGCAGAAGGTGCTCGCGCAGGCAGGCGTCGCGTCCCGCCGTGCGTCCGAGGACCTCATCGCGCAGGGGCGGGTCAGCGTCGACGGGGAGGTGGTGCGCGAGCTCGGCCGCCGAGTCGACCCGGACAGCGCCGTCATCCACGTCGACGGCCTGCGGGTCATCGTGCGCGACGACCAGGTCTACCTCGCCCTGAACAAGCCGAAGGGCGTGCACAGCACGATGTCGGACGAGCAGGGCAGGCCGTGCGTCGGCGACTACGTGCGCGACCGGCGAGAGCGGCTCTTCCACGTCGGCCGGCTCGACGCCGACACCGAAGGCCTGTTGCTGCTCACCAACGACGGCGATCTGGCGCACCGGCTGATGCACCCCTCATACCACGTGCCGAAGACGTATCTGGCCGAAGTGGACGGCAGTGTGCCGCGTGGGCTGGGCAAGCGGCTGCGGGAGGGTGTGGAGCTCGAGGACGGGCCGGTGCGCGTGGACGAGTTCCGCGTCAAGGACGTCCGGCCCGGGCGCACCCTCGTCGAGGTCGTGCTCCACGAGGGCCGCAAGCACATCGTCCGGCGGTTGCTCGCGGAGGTCGGTCACCCGGTGCGCAAGCTGGTCCGCACCGCCGTGGGCCAGGTTCAGCTCGGTCAGTCGAAACCGGGAACCCTGCGGAAGTTGACCCGTCAGGAGGTCGGCTCGCTGTATCGCGCCGTCGGGATGTAGCCCGTCAGGGCGCGCCGCCCGCGGTGCTCGGCGCACCGGCGGTACGCCGCACCACCAGCCGTGCCACCGGTTCGACGACCCGTGCCGCGATCGGCCCGAGAACGGCCATCAGCAGCACGTAGGCGGTGGCCAGTGCGGCGAGCTCACCGGTTGCGGCGCCGGCGCTCACGGCGAGGCCGGCGATGACGATCGAGAACTCGCCCCGCGCCACCAGTTCCGCTCCGGCACGGGCGCGGCCGAGCTTGCCGATGCCGGAGCGGCGAGCGGCCCACCAGCCGGTGGCGACCTTCGTGAGCGTCGTGACGACCGCGAGCACCACCGCCCACGCCAGGACCGGCGGGATCGAGGCCGGGTCGGTGTTCAGGCCGAACACCACGAAGAACACGGCGGCGAAGAGGTCACGCAGCGGCTCGAGCAGCCGGGTGGCGTTCTCGGCCGTCGAGCCGGAGATCGCGATCCCGAGCAGGAACGCGCCGACGGCGGCGGACACCTGCATCGCCGAGGCGAGCCCGGCGACGAGCAGTGCCGCGCCGAACACCTTGAGCAGGAACACCTCGCGGTCGTCGCTGTCCACGAGGGCCGACACGTAGCGGCCGTAGCGCAGCGCCACCACCAGGACCAGGGAGATCACCAGCAGCGAGATGCCGACCGCCTGCAGGCCACCGAGGAGGCTGACGCCGCCGAGCAGGGCGGTGAGTGTGGGCAGGTAGAGCGCCATCGCGAGGTCCTCGAACACCAGGATCGACAGCACCACCGGGGTCTCGCGGTTGCCGAGCCTGCCCAGGTCGCCGAGGACCTTCGCGATGATGCCCGACGAGGAGATGTAGGTGACGCCCGCGAGCACGAACGCGCCGATCGGCCCCCACCCGAGCAGCAGCGCGACGATGGCGCCGGGTGCCGCGTTCAGCACGATGTCGAGCAGGCCGGCCATCCACGAGCGCTTGAGCCCGGTGACGAGCTCGGCAGCCGAGTACTCCAGGCCGAGCAGCAACAGCAGCAGCACGACGCCGATCTCGCTGGCGAGCTGGGTGAACTCGCCGATGTCGGCCAGCGGGATCACCCCGCCCTTGCCGAAGAACAAGCCGCCGATGAGATACAGCGGGATCGGGGACAATCCGACGCGGCCGGCCAACCTGCCGAGCGCGCCGAGCACGAAGAAGACCGCGCCGAGCTCGATCAGTTCCAGTGCGGTGTGATCCACGGTCAGCCGTGCTGGAGGATCTTGGCGGTGGCGTCCAGTCCCTCGGAGGTACCGACGGCCACGAGCAGGTCGCCTGCGGTGAAGGTGAAGTCGGGGCTGGGGGAGGGGTGCACCTGTCCGGCCCGCATCACGGCGACCACGGAGACACCGGTGCGGCTACGGATCGCGGTGTCGGCGAGCGTCCGGCCGTCGAACGGCGATCCGCTCTTGATCGGCAGCTGCTTGGTGCTGATGCCCGGGAGTTCGCGGTGCTCCTCGGTGAGCTGCGCCACCAGCTGCGGGGCGCCGAGGAGGTTGGCGAGTGCGCCGGCCTCGTCGGCGGTGAGGGGGAGCGAGGCGACGCACGCGTCGGGATCGTCGGACTTCGACACGATCAGTTCGATCTTGCCGTCCCGGTGCGTGACGACTCCCACCCGCCGGCCGTTGTCGAGCGCGAAGTCCTTACGGACGCCGATTCCCGGCAGGGGAGTTACTTCGACGTTCACATACCCAGCCTAACCCCGTCCGCGCCGCCGTCCGGGCTCAGGGTCGTTCGTCCGAAGTGTCCATTTCGGCCGGTCGTGTGGCCAGGTCAGCGGGTCCGTAGGATCGCCCTTGTCGACGGGTTTCGGGGGAGGACGGTGAGGCCGAGTGCTGACGGCGATCGCGGCACACTTCGTGCTGGCGGCGGTCCTTCCGCTGATGGCACGACGGTTCGGCCGCGTGGCCTTCGTCGTCGGCGCCGTCGCCCCGGCCGCGACACTCGGCTACGCCCTGTCGCTGTGGGACAGCGCGCTGACCCAGCCGCACACCGAGACGTTCGCCTGGGCGCCGGGCATCGGGCTGCAGTTCACCGCCCGCTTCGACGAGCTGGCGTTGCTGATGATCCTGCTCGTCAGCGGCATCGGCGCGGTGGTGCTGTGTTACTACGCCTACTACGCCAAACCCGGTGACCACCGCGCGGCGGGGAGGGACTCCGCGCTGCTGGTGCTCTTCGCCGGGTCGATGCTCGGGCTGGTGCTCTCCGACGACGTCATCTCCCTGTACGTTTTCTGGGAGCTCACCACCGTGTGCTCCTTCCTCCTCGTCGGCGGGGACGGCGTGGCCAGGCGCCTGCGCAAAGCCGCGACGCAGGCGCTGCTCGTGACGACCTTCGGCGGCCTCGCCATGCTGCTCGGGCTCATCCTGCTCGCCACGGCCGCGGGCACCCTGCGCATCTCCGAGATCCTCGCCGACCCGCCGGGCGGGACCGCGGTCGCCGCCGCGCTCCTGCTGATCCTGCTCGGCGCGTTCACGAAGTCGGCCCAGGTGCCGTTCCACCCCTGGCTTCCGCTGGCGATGGTCGCGCCCACGCCCGTCAGCGCCTACCTGCACGCGGCGGCGATGGTGAAGGCGGGTGTGTACCTGGTGGCGCGGTTCGCGCCCGGGTTCGCCGACAACCCCGTGTGGTGGGTGCCGATCGTCGTCATCGGCCTGTGGACGATGCTGCTCGGCGGCTTCCGCGCCATGCGCCAGCACGACCTCAAGACCCTGCTCGCCTACGGCACCATCAGCCAGCTCGGGTTCCTCATGGTGCTGGTCGGCGCGGGCACCTGGATGTCGGCGCTTGCCGACGTCACGCTGATCCTCGCGCACGGCCTGTTCAAGTCGGCCCTGTTCCTCACCGTCGGCATCGTCGACAAACGCACCGGGACGCGGGACATCCGGGAGCTCTCCGGACTCGGCAGACGGTGGCGCCCGCTCGCGGTGTTCGCGACGTTCGCCGTGCTCTCGATGGCGGGGATCCCGCCGCTGCTCGGGTTCGTCGGCAAGGAGGCGGCGCTCGAGGCGCTGCTGCGCGGCACGCCGAAGGACCTGGTGCTGCTGATCGGCGTGGCGTTCGGGTCGATGTTCACCGTGGCCTACAGCCTCCGGTTCCTCCGGGGTGCGTTCGGCACCAAGCCCGATGTGGCCACGACGCCGGCGAAACCGTGCGGGCTGGGCATGACCGCGCTCGTCGCGGTCCCCGCCACCGCCGGGCTGCTGTTCGCGTTCGTGCCGGGTCTTCTCGAGCCGATCCTGGCCGGGTACGCCGACCACTACGGCCCCGACCCGGGTTACCACCTGAGCCTGTGGCACGGCGTGACGACCGCGCTCGTGCTGAGCGTGCTCATCATCGCGGCCGGGTATGCCCTGTACCGGGCCGCACCACTGCGCAGGCTCGCCGGCTGGGTGCCTCCCGGTCTGCAGGCGCAGACCTGGTATCGCGGGTCGGTGGAGGGACTCGACCGCGTATCGCAGGCCGTCACCGGCCGGCTCCAGGTCGGTTCGCTGCCGACCTACCTCGGCGTCATCCTGGTGACGATGGTGCTGGGGCCCGGACTGGCCCTGCTCGCGGGCGAGGTCGAGTTCCGCGACCTGCGCTGGTACGACAGCAGGCTCCAGGTGCCGCTGGCGGTGCTGGTGCTGGCGGCGGCCGGTACCGCGCTGCTCGCCCGGCGTCGGCTGACCGCGGTGCTGCTCACCGGTGTCGTCGGATACGGCATCGGGGCGCTGTTCGTGGTCGACGGCGGCGCCGACCTCGCGCTCGCCCAGTTCCTCGTCGAGACCCTCACGCTCGTGGTGTTCGTCTTCGTCATCCGGCGGTTCCCGCCCCGCTTCGACGACCGCTCCCGCCTGTGGCGCGGCCGCTGGGTGAAGGCCGCGATCGCGGCGGTCGGCGGCACGTTCGTCGCGGTGCTGGCGGTGCTCTACTCCGGGTACACCGAGGGCATGCCCGAGGCGAGCCGCGCCTACCTCGAGCGGGCCGAGGAGGACACCGGGGCCAGCAACGTCGTCAACGCGATCATCGTCGACTTCCGGGCCTTCGACACGATCGGGGAGATCACGGTCCTCGCCGTCGCGGCGACCGGCGCGGCGAGCCTGATCCTCGCGCGGTCCCGGCAACGGCCCTCCGGCAGCGGGCCGGACGGGGCCGGGCCGACGGACCGGGGCGAGGACGGTGCCGAGCCGGCCGAGGCCGACCAGCCGCGCATTCCCGCGCCGGACGAGGAGCAGGCAGGCGAACCCACCGGGCAGGCAGGCCCGGCGTCGGAGGTGAAACCGTGACCACCCGGCCCGAGCGCGACCCCAGGCCCGTGGCGTGGACGGCATGGGACACTCCGCGCGACCGCTGGCTCATGGCCGAGCAGGACAGCAACAACTGGCCACGTTCGCTGCTGCTCGAAGTGATCGCCCGCGTGCTCTTCCCGACCGTCCTGATGTTCTCCGTCTACCTGCTGTTCGCCGGGCACCACAACGCCGGCGGCGGGTTCAGCGGCGGGCTCGTCGCCGGGCTGGCGTTCGTGCTGCGGTACGTGGCGGGCGGCAGTGCGGAGCTGGCGATGGCGGTGCGGGTCCGGCCACCGGTCGTGATCGGCGCCGGGCTGACCATCGCCGTCTCCACGGCACTCGTGCCCGCCCTGTTCGGACTGCCGGTGTTGTCCTCGGCCATCTGGGAGGTGTCGCTGCCCGTCCTCGGCGAGCTGAAGATCACCACCAACCTGTTCCTCGACATCGGCGTCTACGTCCTCATCGTCGGGGTCGTGGTCGACCTGCTGCGCACGGTCGGCGCGGGCACGGAGATCGGTGGCCCCGGTCTCGACGACGAGGTCATGGAGGAAGAGCGGGTGAGGCGGCTGTGACCATCAACATCACCATGGCCGTCGTGCTCGCCGGTCTCTACGCGGTCGGATTCTACCTGCTCATGCAGCGGTCCCTGATGCGCGTGATCCTCGGCATCGTGATCCTCGGACACGGCGCCAACCTGTTCCTCCAGGTCGCAGGCGGCCCGCCAGGCGAGCCGACGTTCGTCGGCACCGCCGTGCTCGAGGCGATGGTGGATCCGCTGCCGCAGGCACTGGCCCTCACCGCCATCGTCATCACCTTCGCGCTGACCACCTTCCTGCTCGCTCTGGCCTACCGGTCGTGGGCGCTCCTGGGCCACGACGAGGTGCAGGACGACGTCGAGGACCGCCGGATCCGCGAGGCCGAGCTCGCCCGGGAGGAAGCCGAGGAGCAGGAGGAGGCCGAGCCCGTCGCCGGGTTCGAGGCGCCCGAGGCCGGCGAGGAGGTCGTCCGATGACCGTGCTCGTCGTGCTCCCCGTCCTGTTGCCGCTGCTCGCCGCGGCGCTCTCGCTGGTGGCCGGGCGCTCGCCGCACGTCCAGCGGCTGCTGGGTGTGCTGGTGCTCACGGCCATCGCGGTCGTCGCGGCCGTCCTGCTCGTGCGCACCGACAGCGAGGGCCCGGTGGTACTGCAGCTCGGCGGGTATGCGCCGCCGTTCGGCATCACGCTCGTCGCCGACCGGCTCTCGGCGCTGTTGCTGCTCGTCTCGGCGCTCGTGACGCTCGCCGTGCTGATCTTCTCGATCGGCCAGCGCATCACCGACTTCGGCAGACGGACGGCCTCGACGGCGTTCCACCCGATGTACCTCGTGCTGTGTGCCGGCGTGTCCCTGGCCTATCTCACCGGCGACCTGTTCAACCTCTTCGTCGCCTTCGAGATCATGCTCGGGTCGTCCTACGTGCTCATCACGCGGCGGATCACCGCACAGCGCGTGCGGGCGAGCATGACGTACGTGATCGTGAGTCTCACGTCGTCGCTGCTGTTCATCACGATGATCGCGCTCGTCTACACGGCGACGGGCACCGTCAACCTCGCCGCGCTGCCGGAGAAGATCGCCGAGCTGCCCGCCGGAGTCCAGTCGAGCCTGGCCCTGTTCATGGTGGTGGTGTTCGGCATCAAGGCCGCGCTGGTGCCGCTGCACTTCTGGCTGCCCGACAGCTACCCGACGGCGCCGGCGCCGATCACCGCGGTGTTCGCGGCGCTGCTGACGAAGGTCGGCGTGTACGCGCTCATCCGCACCCAGACGCTCGTGTTCATCCACGACCAGAGCTGGACCGTGCTGCTCGTGCTCGCCCTGCTGACCATGATCGTCGGCGCGCTCGGAGCCATCGCGCAGAACGACCTCAACCGAATGCTGTCGTTCCTGCTCGTGAGCCACATCGGGTACATGCTGTTCGGGCTCGCGTTGTTCACGGTGATCGGCCTCGCGGGCGTGATCCTCTACGTGGTGCACCACATCACCGTGCAGGCCGCGCTGTTCCTCGTCAGTGGTCTCATCACCCGGCACACCGGAACGGTGTCGCTGCAGGCGATGTCGGGCGTGGCCAGGGCGTACCCGCTGGTCGCGGTGCTGTTCGCACTGCCGGCGCTCAGCCTCGCGGGCATCCCGCCGTTCTCCGGGTTCGTCGCCAAGATCGCGTTGCTGCAGGCCGGTGCCGAGGTGGGGACGCCGATGGCGTACACGGTCACGGCCGGGGCTGTGCTGACGAGCCTGCTCACCCTCTACGCGATGAGCAAGATCTGGGTCGGCGCGTTCTGGGGCCAGATCGCCGCACCACAGCCCGACCCGGACCCGACCGACGAGGTCACCGTCGGCACCGGTTCGACGTCGGGCGCGATGCTGGTGTCCACCGGCGGGCTCGTGGCCGTCAGCGTGCTGATCGCGGTGTTCGCCGGCCCGCTCGCGTCGATGAGCGAGCGCGCCGCGGCGGACCTCCTCGACGGCGGCGCCTACCGGGTCGCGGTCCTCGGCGCGGAGGGGAGCGCGGAATGAAACGCGTGTCGCCGTCGCTGCTGATCTGGCTCGTGCTGGTGTGGCTGTTGCTGTGGGGCACCGTCGATCTGTCGACGGCCGTGTTCGGGGTCCTGGTCGCGCTGGCCGTGCTCGTCCTGTTCCCGCTGCCGGTGCACCGCTGGAACATCTTCGGCCACCCGCTGCGGCTGCTGGTGCTGGGCGGATACGTCGCGGTGGACCTGGTGCTGTCGGCGTTCCGGCTCGCCAAGGACAGCCTCGTCCGGCCGGGTGGCGTCCACGCCGCGATCATCGCCGTGCCGGTGCTGTCCGACACCGACCACGTCATCGCCTCGGCGGCCAACGTCCTCTCGCTCGCGCCCGGCAACTTCGTGCTGCAGATCGACCGGCCCAACGGCATCTGGTACGTCTACGCCCTCGGGGTGCGCACCCGTGCCGACGCGCACAAGGTCTACGACGACGCGCTCGACCTGCAGGCCAGGGTGATCTGGGCCTACGGCTCGGCGGAGGAGGCGCGCTCCGTGCGGCAGCGGGCCGAGGAGGCCAAACGCCGGCGCGACCGATCCGTGGTGGAGGGGCCATGACCATCGTCTTCGGGATCACCTTCGGCCTGCTGGGCCTCGCCGGTCTGCTCACGCTGATCCGGCTCGTGCGCGGGCCGCGCACCCTCGACCGGATCCTCGCCGTCGACGTGCTCGTGGTACTCATCGTCGCCGGCACGTCCGTGGGGATGGCGATGTCGCTGCGAGGCATCTACATCGCCCTGATCGTCGTGGTGGCACTGCTCGGGTTCGTCGGCACGATCTCCGTGGTGCGCCTCGTCGAGCGCAGGGAGGAGTACCGGTGAGTGTGCGCGACTGGATCTGCGCGGTCCTGCTGATCTCCGGTGCGCTGTTCTGTGTCGTCGGCACCTACGGCATGCTCCGCCTGCCGGACACACCGAGTAGGCTGCAGGCGGCGACCAAGCCCCAGACTCTCGGCCTGCTGCTGATCCTCGCGGGCACGGCCGTGCGGCTCGAGCCCCAGTACGCGGTCGGCCTGCTGCTGGCGGGGCTGTTCCAGATCATCACCTCACCCGTACTGTCCCAGCTGTTCGGGCGGGCTGCGTATCGCACCGGGGCGGTCGACCACTCGACGCTGGTGGTGGACGAGCTGGAGCAGCGCCTGCGTGCGAACGACCGCTGAGCGCCAGGCAGAATGGGAGCTCGGAAGAACGCAAGGCGAGAGGCAGGAGAACGGTCGGTGGCGGGAGCCCTACGCGGCGTGGTCGCTCTGGACGGCCCGTCGGGAACCGGGAAGACGACGGTGGCGCGCAAACTGGCCGCCAAGCTCGGGGCGGGATACCTCGACACCGGCGCGATGTACCGCCTCGTGACGCTCGCCGTGCTCAGGGCGGGTGTCGATCCCGAGGACGCCGCCGCGGTGGCCGCGTTGGCCCGCGAGCTCGAGGTGAGCGTCGGGACCGATCCGGCCCGGCCGCGGGCGCGGCTCGCCGGCGAGGACGTCGGCGACGAGATCCGGACGGCACGGGTGGACGCGGCCGTCTCCGCCGTGTCGGCGGTGCCCGCGGTGCGGGAGGTGCTCGTGGCCGGTCAGCGCCGGATCATCGAGCACGTCCTCGACACGGCCGGGGGCATCGTCGTGGACGGTCGCGACATCGGCACCGTGGTGGTGCCGGACGCGCCGCTGAAGGTCTTCCTGACCGCCTCCGCCGCGGTGCGGGCGGCCCGCCGCAGCGCCCAGGACACCGCCGCGGGCCGGTCCGCGGACCCGGCGACCGTGCTGGCCTCGGTGGAGCGCCGCGACCAGCTCGACTCCACCCGGGCCACCTCCCCGCTGCGCCCGGCCGACGACGCGGTGGTGTTCGACACCTCGGAGCTGTCCGTCGAGCAGGTCCTGGTGGCGCTGAGCGAACTGGCCAGCCAGCGCGGCCTGCTCGGGGGAGAGGTCGCGGAGGTGTGCCGGTGACGGCACTGCCCCAGGGCGCCCAGCCCTGGCTGCACGACGTGGGCCGGGGGATCGCGCGGTATCTGTACCGGCCCGCGTACCGGGTGCGCGTCCACGGGCTGGCGAGAGTGCCGCGCACCGGGCCCGTGGTGCTCGTGGCCAACCACAGCACGATGATCGAGCCGCAACTCATCTTCGGAATGTTGCCGCGCCGGCCCGTGTTCCTCGTCAAGGAGGAGATGTACGCCGGTGCCGCGGGCCGGTGGCTGCGATGGCTCGGGCAGATCCCGGTGAAACGTGGCGCGCCCGACCGGACGGCGTTGCTCACGGCCACCGGCGTCCTGCGCCGCGGCGGGCTCGTCGCCGTGTTCCCGGAAGGCACCCGGGGCGCGGGGGACGTGGCGACGGCGCATCACGGCGCGGCCTGGCTGGTGCGGAACTCGGGTGCCGTGGTGCTGCCCGTGGCGGTGCGCGGCACGCTGGGCACACCGGGACGGCGCCGGTTCCGCCCGGTGGTGGACCTGCTCGTCGGGGAACCGTTCACACTGGACGTCGGCCCGGGCCGCGCGGGACTTGCCGAAGGCACCGAGCGCATCCGCGGGACGCTCGCTGCGCTGGTGGACGAGCTCGACAGGGACAGAGAAGAGAAGCAGAGACAATGACCGAAGCAGACGGCACGTGGTCCGACGAGGCCGAGTTCGCCCAGCTGGACGAGCTGGGCGCCGACGCCGAGGCCGACGACGCCGCCGAGCTCAACCAGCCGGTGCTCGCCGTGGTGGGCAGGCCGAACGTCGGCAAGTCCACGCTGGTGAACCGCATCCTCGGCCGCCGCGAGGCGGTGGTGCAGGACGTGCCGGGCGTGACGCGCGACCGGGTCGCCTACGACGCGCTGTGGAACGGGCGCCGGTTCACGGTGGTCGACACCGGCGGTTGGGAGCCGGGGGCGACCGGACTGCAGGCATCCGTGGCGGCGCAGGCCGAGCTCGCGATGTCCACTTCGGACGCCGTGCTGCTCGTGGTGGACGCCACCGTGGGTGCCACGGCGACGGACGAGGCGGTCGCGAAAGTGCTGCGCCGGTCCAAGCGCCCGGTGATCCTGGCGGCCAACAAGGTCGACGACGAACGCCTGCTCGCCGAGACCGCGTCGCTGTGGTCACTGGGGCTCGGCGAGCCGCGGCCGGTGAGCGCCTTGCACGGCCGCAGTTCCGGCGACCTGCTCGACGCCATCGTCGACGCACTGCCCGAGGCGCCCCGGGACGCCGAGCGCGCCGCGGGCGGACCACGCCGGGTGGCGCTGGTGGGCAAGCCGAACGTCGGCAAGTCCAGCCTGCTCAACAAGCTCACCGGCGAGGAACGCGCCGTGGTGGACTCGGTCGCGGGCACGACGGTGGACCCGGTGGACTCCCTCGTGGAGCTCGACGGCCAGCTGTGGCGCTTCATCGACACCGCGGGCCTGCGCAAGCGCGTGCAGACGGCCAGCGGCACCGAGTACTACGCGTCGCTGCGGACCAAGACCGCGATCGACGCCGCCGAAGTGGTCATCGTGCTGCTCGACGCGAGCGAACCGGTGTCCGAACAGGACCTTCGCGTGGTGACCATGGTCGCCGAGGCCGGGCGGGCGCTCGTGCTGGCGTTCAACAAGTGGGACCTCGTGGACGAGGACCGCCGCCATCGGCTGGAGCGGGAACTCGACCGCGGCCTGGTCCGGGTTCCGTGGGCCGAGCGGGTGAACATCTCCGCGCTCACCGGCCGGGCCGTGCGCAAGCTCGCGCCCGCGCTGCGGACCGCGCTCGCCTCCTGGGACCAGCGCGTGCCCACCGGCCAGCTCAACGGGTGGTTGTCCGATCTGGTCGCCGCGACCCCGCCGCCGGTGCGTGGCGGCAAGCAGCCGAAGGTGCTCTTCGCGACACAGGCCGGGATCCGGCCGCCGACACTCGTGCTGTTCACCACCGGCTTCCTCGAGGCCGGGTATCGCCGGTTCATCGAGCGCAAGTTCCGCGAACGCTTCGGGTTCCGTGGCACGCCGGTGCGGATCAACGTCCGGGTGCGGGAGAAGAAGCCGAGGAAGCCGCGGTAGGGATTGCTCCGGCAGTGGACTGCACGGCGGTGCGGCTGACGGCCAGCCGCCCGCCGCTCCACCGCTGATGACGCTGCGTCAGGCGTGTCCGTGGCGTGGGGTCACGGCCCGGTGAGAGCAGCCGTCGCGACCCGCGTGATCTCGGCGACGACGTCCTCCATCGGCACGCGCCTGCCGCCGGCCGCGCAGTGATAGCCGAGCTCGTTGACGGCACCGATGAGCGCGACGGCGCTGAGGTGGAAGTCTCGCGCCATCCCCTCGCCGTGGGCCACGCCGCGCTCGGCCTCGGCGACGAGAAACGCCGCCCACCGCTCGCGCCAGGCGAGCCGGTGCCGCTCGACGGCCTCGCTCACGCCGACGACTTCCACAAAGGACAGCCGGGCCCAGCGTGGGTCCGTGGCCGTGGCCGCGAGGTAGGCGCGCACGGCGTGTTCGAGCCGCACGGCCAGCGGAGCGTCGCCCATCTCGGCGAACACGGCCGACACAGCGGCCATGGCACGTTCCAGCACGATGTCGTGCAGGGTCATCAGCAGGGCCTCGCGTCCCGTGAACTCCTCGTAGAAGTTGCGCGTGGACACCCCGGCCGCCGCGCACAGCCGTTCGATCGACGTGGCCGCGTAGCCCTCGGTGCCGAACAGCTCGAGCCCCGCGTCGAGCAGGCGCTGCCTGCGCTCGGCGCGGCGATCGGCCGCCGTCCGGCCGCCGTAGACCCGATCGGCCACCACCTCAGGTTAGAACAGGGGCGTGCGCAGCGGGACCTCGACGAGTGAGGGCCTGCCGGCAGGCGCTCCGGCCTCGACCCAGTGGGCCAGGCGCTCGGCCGTGAACAGCTCGTCGATGACCATGAACGCCGCGCCGACGAGGCCTGCCCGGTCGCTCAGCGTCGACCGTGTGATGCGCAGCTCGCGTGTGGCCAGCGGCAGCGATCGCCGGTACACCGACTCGCGGACGGCTGCGAGCAGCAGGTCGCCGGCGCCGGCGACGCCGCCACCGATGATGACCAGCGCCGGGTTGTAGAAGCTCACCAGGGTCGCGAGCAGGCTGCCGACCAGTCTGCCCGCCCGGGTGAGCAGTTCGACGGACGTGCGGTCCCCGCTCTGCGCGGCGCGGGCGACGTCCGCTGCGGTGACGCGTCCGGCGTCGGCGAGGACGCCGGCGAGGTACTCGCTGCGGCCCTCCCGTGCGGCGGCCTCGCCGTCCCGCGCGATGGCGGCGCCGCCCGCGTACGCCTCGAGGCAGCCGGTGTTGCCGCAGCGGCACACGACTTCTGTGTCGTCGGCCACAGCGGCGTGGCCGATGTCCCCGGCGCAGCCCTGGCTTCCCCGGTGCAGCCTGCCGCCCGACACGAGCCCCGAGCCGATTCCGGTGCCGATCTTGATGTAGAGGATGTCGCGCTGCCCCCGGGCCGACCCGGCGCGCAGCTCGCCGAGCGCCATCGCGTTCACCTCGTTGTCCACCCACACCGGCGCGTTGTACCGCGTGGTGAACCGGTCGCGCACGGGGTAGCCGTCCCAGCCCGGCATGATCGGCGGGGCGCTCGGCCGTCCGGTCGCGAACTCCACCGGACCGGGCAGCCCGATGCCGACACCCCAGATCGAGCGAGGGCCGCCGGACGCGCGCACCTGCGTGAGCAGCTCGTCGAACAGTTCCTCGACGCGGCCGAGGATCCGCTCCGGTCCCTGGGCGATATCAGCTGCCTCCTCATGCTCCGCCAGGACGGTCCCGGCGAGATCGGTGACGCCCGCGCCGATGCTCGTGGCGCCGAGCTCCGCGGCCAGGATCACGCCCGCGCGGGCGCGGAACCGGAGCTCGCGGGGCGCGCGGCCTCCGCTCGACGGTCCGAGTTCGCCTTCCTCCAGCAGTCCGCGGTCGATGAGCTGGTTGACGCGCTGGGTCACGACGGTCCGGCCGAGACCGGAACGCCTGCCGATCTCCGGGCGGGTGCGCGCCGTTCCGGACCGCACGAGATCGAGCACCGACACCAGACTGTCGACGTGTTCCGGGGTGAACCCGGCAGTGCTCCGTGTCGTCCGCGGCAGCTGCACGCCGCCCATCTTTCCACCACGTCGCGGAACGAAGCAGAGTCTGTGGTGGGATGAAAGAAGGTTGGCGATGCGTTACCGACCGCTGACGGGTACAGCTGGAGACAGGAGGTACGTGTGGTGTCGGATCCGGACGAGTTGTACGCAGTGGATTCCGACCTCCCCGTTCTGGACGGAGCGGTGTTGCTGTATCACTTCGACGGCTACATCGACGCCGGCTCGGCGGGCAGCGTTCTCGCCGATCACCTCGTCGAGGATCTCGACGGTCCGATCGTCGCGCGATTCGACGTCGACCGGCTCCTTGACTACCGCTCGCGCCGTCCCACCATGACGTTCGACGGGGACCACTGGGAGGACTACGACGCGCCCGAGCTCGCCGTCCGGTTGCTGCACGACGCCAACGACACTCCGTTCCTGTTGCTCACCGGCCCGGAACCGGACCGTGAATGGGAACTGTTCGCCGAAGCGGTGCGACAGCTGGTGCAGCGTTGGCACGTCCGGCTGAGCGTGGAGTTCCAGGGCATCCCGATGGCCGTTCCGCACACCCGCCCGCTCGGCGTGACCGCACACGCGACCCGGTCGGAGCTGGTGCGCGAGTTCACCCCGATGTTCAACCGGGTCCAGATTCCCGGCAGCGCGGAGGCGCTGCTGGAGCTGCGGCTCGGACAGTCCGGGCACGACGCCGTGGGCTTCGCCGCCCACGTCCCGCACTACCTCGCCAACGCGCGTTATCCGGGCGCGGCGCTGACCCTGCTCGACGCGATCCAACGGGTCACCGGGCTGGAGCTGCCCGCCGACGCGCTGCGCGAGGCGTCGCGCCGCACCGATGTCGAGGTCGATCGGCAGGTGCGCGAGTCCGCGGAGGCCGCCGACGTGGTGAGCGCGCTGGAACGCCAGTACGACGCCTTCACGGCGGCCACCGGCAACCTCCTCGCCGAGGAGGGTGAGATGCCCACCGGCGAGGAGATCGCGAGCCAGTTCGAGAAGTTCCTCGCCGAGCAGCAGGGCAACGACTCGACCGACTCCTGATCCCGGCGCTGCCCATGTCGCGTGTGGACCCCGGGGAGGCGCGGCGGGTGGAGGGTCGCGAAACGTTCTCCACCCGCCCGAGTGTGTTGGCAATTACCGGAACGGATCGGTTTCGGGCACGGTAGTGCCGACACCGTTAGGAACCGGGAGACTCCACACCGGACCCGTGTCGTGTGCCGTTGAAACCGCAACTCCGCGAACACCTTGACATCACCGGGCGGCAGTAGTGTCGTGAAGTGACCTCGTAGCGAGGCTTCGATGCCGAAAAGTGCGGCGGAGAAGGGGATCGCCGGCGGCGGTCCGACACGAAGTGATGCTCGGGAGCGGTCTGTGACGGCGACGGAAGAGAGAGCGCGAGCGGGCGCCGCGTGATGATCACCACCTCGTCGCCCGCTTGCTGATTCATGTCCCTGACCACGACAACGGCGTCGGCCTGTGCCCGGTGCGAGCTGTGCCCTCCCGGGCGGAGTGGCGACTGCTCGTGACCGGTGCGGCCGCCGCACCGCGCCGGATCGCCCACCGGGAGGCACGGTGATGTCCACACACGACCGGAATGACCGCGGCGGCGGGACGACCGCGACGCGAGCCGGCACACCGGCCGGGGCGAGCCCATGGCCGTGAACACGGGCGACACCGTCCACACCGGAGAGACGCTGGCGGGTGCGCTGGCGGACATCCTGGCGGGTGTCGTGCGGACCGACACGGTCGGCCACGACAGCCACTTCTTCGACGATCTGGGCGCCAACTCGCTCGTCATGGCGCACTTCTGCGCGAAGGTCCGAAAGCACCCCGGGTTGCCGCCGGTCTCGATGAAGGACGTCTACCGGTATCCCACCATCTCCGGCCTGGCGACGGCGCTTCTCGACGGGGCGCCCGTCCGGGACCAGGCCCCCGCACCGGTTCCCGTCGCGGTGCCCACCCGGGCGACGACCGGCCGGTACGTCCTCTGTGGCCTGCTGCAGGTGCTGGCCTTCCTCGGCTACTCGGCGATCGCCGGCCTCGTCGTCGGCCGGGGTTACGAGTGGGTGTCGCAGGCCGCCGGGCCGGCCGACGTCTATGCGCGGTCCGTTGTGGTCGGCAGCGCGGCTTTCGCCGGCATGTGCCTGTTCCCGATCGGTGCCAAGTGGATCCTCGTCGGCCGGTGGAAGTCCCGCGAGTTCCCGGTGTGGGGCGCGGAGTACTTCCGGCTGTGGGTCGTCAAGGTCCTGTTGCACGCCAACCCGATCGTGCTCTTCGCGGGCAACCCGCTGTTCGTGCTGTACCTGCGTGCGCTCGGTGCCAAGGTCGGCAGGCACGTCACGTTCCTCAGCCCGACGGTGCCGGTCTGTACCGACCTGCTGACCATCGGCGACGGCACCGTCGTGCGCAGAGGTGCCCGCCTCCTCGGCTACCGCGCCCAGGCGGGACATATCCAGACCGGTCGGGTGACCCTGGGCCGGGACGCCTACGTCGGTGAGCAGGCCGTGCTGGACATCGACACGGCGATCGGTGACGGAAGCCGGCTCGCGCACGCGTCGGCGCTGCACACCGGCGTGACCGTGCCGCCGGGGGAGTACTGGCACGGCTCGCCCGCCCAGCGCGCGCCGGTGGATGCCGCCGGTGTCCCACCGGTGCCGTGCGGCACCCTGCGCCGCGCGCTATACGGTGTGGCGACGGTGCTGCAGCTGGTGGTGGTGTACCTGCCATTGGGCGTCGGCGGCCTGTACATGCTGCTGACCGAAATTCCCGCACTCGCCCCGATTCTGGTGCCGGGCGCCGGGCACGTCACGTCGGCGCGGTTCTACCTCGTCGCGTTCGTCGTCTCGCTCGTGACGTTCTTCGGGGTCACGCTCGCGGGGCTCACCCTGGTGTTCGGGCTCGCGCGGCTGCTGAACCTGCTGGTGCGGCCGGACCGGGTGTATCCGCTGTACGGCCTGCACTACTCCCTGCACCGCGCGGTCACCCGGCTCACCAACGTCCGGTTCTACCTGTGGCTGGTGGGCGACAGCTCCTACGTCGTGCACTACCTGCGCGCCCTCGGCTACGACCTGTCGAGGGTCGAGCAGACCGGATCGAACTTCGGCACGATGGTGCGGCAGGACACGCCCTACCTGACGATGGTCGGCACGGGCACGATGGTGGCCGACGGCCTGGCGGTGGTGAACGCCGACTACTCCGGCACGTCGTTCCGCGTGTCCCGCACGACCATCGGCCCACGCAACTTCCTCGGCAACGGCGTCGTCTATCCCGCGCAGGGCCGGACCGGCGACAACTGCTTGCTCGCCACGAAGGTGATGGTGCCCCTCGACGGGCCGGTGCGGGAAGGCGTGGGACTGCTCGGCTCGCCCGCGTTCGAGATCCCCCGGTCGGTCGAGCGTGACACCCGCTTCGACCATTTCCGCACGGGGGAGGAGTTCCGCAGGCGGCTGTCGGCGAAGAACCGGTACAACCTGCGCACCATGGGCGTCATGCTGGCCCTGCGCTGGCTGTCCGTGTTCGGCTTGACGCTGATCGGGCTGGCGGCGGCGGATCTCTACGACGTGCTGGGCGGGGCGGCGGTGAGCGTGTCCCTGGCGGGCGGTGTGGTCTTCACGACTGTCTACTTCGTCCTGGTGGAACGCTGCCTCACGCGGTTCCGCCCGCTGCGGCCCCGCCTGTGCTCGATCTATGAACCGTACTTCTGGTGGCACGAGCGACTGTGGAAGGTCCCGGAGACCCATTTCCCGTTGTTCAACGGGACACCGTTGAAGACCCTGCTGTGGCGCATGCTGGGAGTCCGGATCGGCCGGCGCGTGTTCGACGACGGCTGTCATCTGACGGAACGGACGCTCGTCACGATCGGCGACGACTGCACCTTGAACCCGGGAAGCGAGATCCAGTGCCACTCCCAGGAGGACGGCACGTTCAAGTCCGACCGCACCACGCTCGGCTCCGCCTGCACGCTCGGCGTCGGAGCACTCGTGCACTACGGCGTGACGGTGGGGGACGGCGCGGAGGTGCTGCCCGACTCGTTCGTCATGAAGGGCGAGGAGGTGCCGGCGCGGGCCCGGTGGGGCGGCAACCCGGCCACGGAGGTGCGGCGTGCGTACTGTCGCCCGGTCTGATTCGTTGATAGTCCACTGTGGACGATATGGCGAGGCGTGAGCGAGGAGGAGCCGATGGAGGGCTCGACGCAGGAAGCGCGCACCTCGTGGCGCGACACGGGCGGCCGCACGAGCCTGCCGCGGTGGACGTGCGACCCGGTACCCGGTGTCGCGGGCTGTGAGCGGACCCTTCCCGCCGCCGTGGTGACGGCCGCGCACCGGCTCGCGGCCGGCCTCGGCATGCCGATCGGCACCGTGCTGCTCGCCGCGCACGCGCGCGTGCTCGCCGCGCTGTCCGGCGAGGACGAGGTCGTCACCGGGTACCTCACCGATGGCGGTCCGGTGCCGTGCCGGCTTTCCGTGCACCCGGGGTCGTGGCGTGACCTGCTGCTGCGCACCCGGCGCGTCGAGGCCGGCCTGCTCGCGCACCCGGACGTGCCGCGTGACGAGGTGACCTCAGCGGCGGGACCGGGGTACGAGACGGTGCTCGACGCCGGCGAGCGGGACGGCGAGCAAGACGGCGGCCCCGGCGAGGACGTCGTCCTGCGGGCCGGCTTGGTCCGGCGGGACGGGATGCTCGTCCTGCGGCTGCAGTACCGCACCGACGTGCTGGACGTCGCCTGTGCCGACCGCATCGCCGGGTACCACCTGACGGCGCTGGAGCATCTCGTCGCCGACCCGGACGCCGAGCACAGCACCACGAGTCTGCTCTCCGCCGGCGAGCTGCGGCTCCAGCTCGAGGGCCTCGCCGGGCCCCGGCGGCCGTTGCCCGGTGTGCGCCTGCACGAGCTGTTCGAACAGCAGGTCCGGCAGAGCCCCGACGCGGTCGCCGCCGGATACGGCGAGCAGCGGTGGACCTATGCCGAACTCGATGCCCGGGCCAACCGGATCGCCCGTTGCCTGCTCGCCCACGGGCTGTGCGCCGAAGACGTCGTGGCGGTGGTGACCGAACGCGACCTCGGCTGGATGGCCGCCGTGCTGGGCGTGTTCAAGGCGGGCGGCGCCTACCTGCCGGTGGAACCTCAGCTGCCGCCTCGCCGGATCGCGGCGATGCTGACCCGCGCCGCGTGCCGGCTGGTGCTGTTCGAGGCCGGTAGCACCGGCAACCTCGACGCCGCGCTCGCGTCGTGCCCCGGTGTCCGGGCGATCCCGCTCGGGCAGGCCTGGGCCGAGAGCTGCGACGCGACCGACCTCGGGCTGCTCATCGGACCCGGCAGGCTCGCCTACATCTACTTCACCTCCGGGTCCACGGGTGAGCCCAAGGGCGCGATGTGCGAGCACGCCGGGCTGCTCAACCACGTCCTCGCCAAGATCGAAGACCTGGCGATCGGAGCTGGGACGGTCGTCGCCCAGACCGCGCCGCAGTGTTTCGACATCTCTTTATGGCAGCTGGTCTCGGCCGTGCTGGTCGGCGGCCGCACCGTCCTGGTGCCGCAGGAGGTCATCCTCGACGTCCCTCGGTTCGTCGACACCCTCGTCGCCGAGCGGGTCGCCGTGCTCCAGGTCGTGCCGTCCTATCTGGACGCGATCCTGGCGCATCTGGAGCGCACCCCGCGGCCGTTGCCGGACCTGCGGTGCGTGTCCACCACCGGCGAGCCGCTGAAGCCGAAGCTCGCACGCCGCTGGTTCGCGGCGATGCCCGGCATCCCGCTCGTCAACGCCTACGGGCTGACGGAAACCTCCGACGACACCAATCACGAGATCCTGCACGGACCACCGGACGGCGACCGGGTGCCGCTCGGCCGGCCCGTCGCGAACGTGCGTGTGTACGTCGTCGACGAGCACCTCTCACCGGTGCCGCTCGGAGCCCCGGGCGAGATCGTCTTCTCCGGGGTGTGCGTCGGCCGCGGGTATGTCAACGACCCGGACCGCACCCGCCGCGCATTCGCCGCCGACCCCTACCGGCCGGGCGAGAGGCTTTACCGCAGCGGTGATCTCGGTCGCTGGCGCGCCGACGGCAAGCTCGACTTCCTCGGCCGGGCGGACACGCAGGTCAAGATCCGCGGGTTCCGCATCGAGATCGGCGAGATCGAGAACACCCTGCTGCGCCTGCCCGGGGTGCGCGACGCCGCCGTCGTCGTGGCCGACGGCACCGGCGGCCCACGCCGCCTGGTCGCCTTCCACACCGGCGGGCCCGCGGATCCGGACGTGCTGCGGCGCCGGCTGGGCGAGTCGCTGCCCGCGTACCTGGTGCCCGCGGCGTTCCACCGGCGCGACCGGCTGCCGCTGACCCCGAACGGCAAGCTCGACCGGGCGGCCCTGACCCGGCTCGCCGCCGAACTCGGTGACGGCGAAGCGGACCACCACGCTCCCGCGACGCACACCGAACGCCGGATGGCGGCGGCCTGGGCTTGCGTGCTCGGGATCGCCGAGGACGCGATCGGGGCCCGCGACGATTTCTTCGACCGCGGCGGTACGTCCCTCGCGGCGGTGAAGCTGGCCATCGCGCTGGACCGGGCCGTCTCACCCGCCGACGTCACCCGCCACCCGGTACTCGCGGACCTGGCGCGGCTCGTGGACGCCCGAGCGGATCGGCGTCCCGAGCCCGCCGCCCCGGCGCCCGACTCCCTCACCAGTCGTTGAAAGGACACCACCGATGTCGACCTCTCTCCTCCCGATCGACGTGGACCACCGTCCCGGCGCCCCGCCCCTGGCGCGCGTGCAGCCACCGGCCGTGGCGGCGGACTGGGCCGCCGAGCACGGCGCCGCCCTGCGGGGTGTCGTCGCCGAGTGCGGCGCCGTCCTCGTCCGCGGCCTCGGGTTGCGCTCGGCCACCGACGTGACGGCCGTCTTCCACCGGCTGGCCCCGACGCTCATGCCCGAACGCGAGGCGTTCGCCAGCCGGCACCGCTACGCCGACGGCGTGTACTCATCGGCGACCTGGCCTGCCAACCAGCCGATGTGCATGCACCACGAGCTGAGTTACGCACTCGAGGTGCCCGGGCTCCTGATGTTCGCGTGTCTCACCGCACCCACCCAGGGCGGCGCCACCGGCATCGCCGACGCGGCCGCGGTGTTCGAGGCGCTGCCGGGCGAGCTGACCGCACGGTTCGAACGCGAGGGCTGGCTGCTCACCCGCAGCTACACCGACGAGATCGGCGCCTCGATCGCGGACGCGTTCGGCACCGGCGACCGCGCCGCCGTCGAAGCCTACTGCCGGGCCAACGCGATCGAGTTCGCGTGGCAACCGGACGGCGGTTTGCGCACGCGCCAGCGTCGCCCCGCCGTGGTCCGCCACCCGGTCACCGGCCGGCGCTGCTGGTTCAACCAGGTCGCGTTCCTCAGCGAGTGGACGCTCGACCCCGACGTGCGGGAGTACCTCGTGGACGTCTACGGCGCCGACGGCCTGCCGTTCACCACCCGGTTCGGCGACGGCGAACCTATCGGCGAGGACGTCGTCGCGCTGCTCAACGAGACCTACGAGGCGCACACCGACCGCGAACCGTGGCAGCCGGGCGACCTGTTGCTCGTCGACAACATCCACACGGCGCACAGCAGGGAGCCCTACACGGGCCCTCGCGAAGTCCTCGTGGGAATGGCCGATCCCGTGCGCCCCGCCGACCACGTTCCCGAGAGGTGAGACCGATGACGACGCTTCGGGCCACCGAGCCGGAACCCGCGAGCTCCGCCGACGCCCAGGTGCCACCGTTCGCGGTCATCTCCGGCCGGCAGGTCGACCGGATCCTGCGCGGCCGGGAACACCGCATCGTCGGGCTCATCGAGGACACCTACCGGGCGCACTGCGCGGGCGAGTCGGTGAACCCGCCGTCGTACTTCCTGCGGTTCCCGGACCGGCCCTCGGACCGCATCATCGCCCTGCCCGCCTCGATCGACGGCGCGATCGGCGTGTCCGGTCTCAAGTGGATCTCCAGCTTTCCCGGCAACGTCCGATCCGGACTGCCCAGGGCGTCGGCGGTGCTGATCCTCAACGACCACGACACCGGATACCCGTTCGCGTGTGTGGAGAGCTCCATCATCAGCGCCACGCGCACGGCCGCGCTGGCGGCCTCCGCCGCCGACTGGCTCAGCCGCGGCCGGGCACGTCCGGCCCGGCTGGGCTTCGTGGGCGCCGGGCTCATCGCCCGCTACATCCACACCTACCTGACCCGCACCGGGTGGTCGTTCGACGAGATCGGGCTGCACGACGTGTCGGCCGACAGTACGGCCGGCTTCCGCGGCTACCTGGAGCGCGTGGGCACGGCCGGGCCGGTGAGGGTGCACGACAGCGCCGACGAGCTCATCCGCTCCAGCGACCTGGTGGTGTTCGCGACGGTCGCGGGACGGCCGCACATCACGGAGCCGGCGTGGTTCGCGCACAACCCGCTCGTGCTGCACGTGTCGCTGCGGGACCTGGCGCCCGAGGTTGTCCTCTCCGCCTGCAACGTCCTCGACGACGTCGATCACTGCCTGACGGCGAACACCTCGCCGCACCTGGCCGAACAACGGGTGGGGCACCGCGGATTCGTGCACGGCACGCTTGACGACGTCATGGGCGGACGGCTCACGCCACCCCGGGACCGCCCGGTGGTGTTCTCGCCCTTCGGGCTCGGCGTGCTCGATCTCGCCGTGGGCAAGTTCGTCTACGACGAGGCACTGCGCGCGGGCGACCTCACGGTCGTCGACGGGTTCTTCCACGAACTGCGCCGGTACGGCTGACGGCCCTGCCGCACAGCGTCCCTGATCGGAAGGTGGTCCTCGTGCCCGTCATCTCGGTGCCGCTGGAGTTCAACGAAGAGGATCTCTACGTCAATCTGTGGCCCACGTTCGGACACATGCTCTTCCTCAAGTGCGAGGGGTTCAACTTCGCCGGGTCCATCAAACTGAAAGCCGCTCTGGGCATGGTCGATGCGGCCGAGCAGGACGGCAGGCTGCGGCCGGGGTCCGTGCTCGTGGAGTCGTCATCGGGCAACCTGGGCGTCGCGCTGAGCATGATCGCGGCCAATCGCGGCTACGGGTTCGTCTGCGTGACCGACTCGCGGTGCAACCTCTCGACCCGCCGGCTCATGACGGCGCTCGGCGGTGAGGTCCACGTCGTCACCGAGCCGGACCCGGAGCGCGGGCTGCTGGGAGCGCGGATCGACTACGTGCGCGCGCTGTGCGCCGCCGACGACCGCTATGTCTGGCTCGACCAGTACACGAACCCGGCGAACTGGGGGTCGCACTACCGCACCACCGCGCCCGCCATCGCACGGCAGTTCCCGGACCTGGATGTCCTGTTCGTCGGAGCCGGCACCACCGGAACGCTCATGGGCTGCGCCCGCTGGTTCAAGGAGTGGCGGCCGCCGGTGCGCATCGTGGCGGTCGACAGCGTCGGATCGGTGATCTTCGGTGGCCCGCCCGGCAGGCGGATGATTCCCGGCCTGGGCACCAGCGTCCGGCCGCCGCTGCTCGACGAGTCCTATGTCGACGAGGTGGTCCGGGTGGCGGAGCCGGACACCGTCCGGGCCTGTCACCGCCTGGCGCGCAACGGGTTCCTCTTCGGTGGGTCCACGGGCACCGTGGTGAGCGGTGCGCTCACCTGGCTCGACCGCAACGCCGACAGCGGGGTGACCGCCGTCGCCATCGCGCCGGACCTGGGTGAGCGCTACCTCGACACGCTCTATCACCTGGCCTGGGTACAGGACATCTACGGCGAGGAGGTGCTGGGCTACCGCGAGCCCGCCGCCCGGTCGCGCTCGGCGTGAGCACCGGCGGCCGGGGCGTGCCGGTCGGCAGTGAAGTCGGGCCGTTCCAGCAGGAACGACACGGCGAGTCCGGCGACGAGTCCCCAGAACGCGGCGCTGATGTTCAGCGGCTGCACGTCCGACACGGTGACCAGGAACGCGACGAGCGCGCCGAGTGTGAACCTGCCGCCGAACGCGGTGACGAAGGCGGTCTGCAGCGCGCGGAGCATGGCCAGCCCGCCGAGCACGGCGATGAACGCCTCCGGCGTGGCCAGCATCAGCCGGACGAACGCCGGCGCGCACAGGCCGGTCACCATCGCCAGCAGGCCGCAGACGATCCCGGCGATGTACTGGCGGCGGCGTTCGCCGCCGGCGACGAGCAGGGCGTTGGTGGGACCGGTCAGGCACGTCGACACCGCACCGACCAGGGCGGCGGGCAGCGACCAGAGCCCGCACGCCACGGTGACGACGTTGACCGGGGGCGTGTGACCTGCCTGGCGGAGCACCGCGACGCCCTGGCCGTTCTGCACGACGAGCACCGTGATCGCCAGCGGCACCACGAGCTCGAACAGGGCCTGCCAGGACCACTGCGGCAGCTGCAGCAGCGGCTGCGCGAACCACCCGGTGTCCGAGGGTGGCGGGGCGAACCGGCCGGAGAGGATCACCGCGAGCACCCCGGCGAGCAGGGCCCCGAGGATCGGCGGCATCCGGTGGCCGAGTGCGGGGAACACGCTGAGCAGCAGGAACGCGGCGACCATCGGCACCGCGACGAGTGGGTCGAGTCCGAGCGCGGTGATCAGGTCGAGGCCGAACCTGAGGAAGACACCCGCGACCATGGCCATCACGATCGGCATCGGCAGGGCGGCCATCACCGTGCGCACCCACCCCGTCAGCCCGACGACGAGGACGAGGACGGCGGTGACGAGGAACGCGCCGAGGACTTCGGGCCACGCGAGGTGGTTGAGCGACCCGCCGACGACGACGGTGCCCGGGATGGTCCAGAAGAAGGCGAGCGGCTGGCGGTAGAGCCAGGAGGCCAGGACGGTGAGGATGCCGTTGAGGAAGAACACGCCGAAGATCCACGACGCAAGCTGGCCGGCGGTCAGTCCGCCCTGCACGCCCACCGCCAGGATCACGGCCACCGGGCCGGTCGCGGAGAACACGAGACCGACGAGCCCGTTCGCGACGTAGGTGCCACCCGCGTCGCGGCTCAGCCTGCGCAGCCCCGCGAGTGGCCGGACCGGCCGTTCGAACCGGCCCTGGGCTTCCACCGCCACGGCACCGTCGTCGTCGATGGTGGTGGTCACACACCCTCCTTGCTCGCCTCCGTCGGACCTCGCGTACGCATGCTGAACAACCGGCCGCTTTGCGTACAGAGGGATGTGGGGTGTCCCATAGAGCGGCGCGCTGGGTGGTGGTCCCGCGCGGTGTCTTCCCTGCGACCGGTGCACCGTCTGTGATGTCGATCACGCCGTGGGTGGCGCCTGGGCGGGCTTGCGTCGCAACCCCCAGGCCGCCTCCACGGCGTCGTCGGTCAGTACTTCGGCCGGCGCGCCCTCCGCGAGCAGCCGGCCGCCCGACAGCAGCAGACAGTGATCGGCGCGGGCGGCGTCGGCGAGATCGTGGGTCACGTGCACCACGGCCGCGCCGCGGGCGGCCGTGTCCGTGAGTGCCCCGGCGATGATGTCCCGGGCCGGACCGTCCAGTCCGGTCGTGGGCTCGTCGAGCAGGAGGATGTCCGACCTCTGGGCGAGGCCCTGTGCCACGAGTACGCGTTGCCGCTGGCCGCCCGACAGTGTGCCGAGCCGGCGTTTCGCGAGCTCCGAGATACCGAGCAGGTGCAGGCACTCGGCGACGATCTCGTGGTCCTGTTCGGACAGTCGGCGCCAGAGCCTCCGGTGTGCCCAGCGTCCCATGCGGACGGTCTCGAGCACGGTGATCGGCAATCGGTCGGACACCGCACTGCGCTGGACCACGAGCGCGGGCCGCATCCCGTCGGGCAGTCGCACCGACCCGGCCGTCGGTCGTACCACGCCCGCGACGGAGCCGAGCAACGTCGACTTTCCCGAACCGTTCGGCCCGACGATCGCGGTCACGGCCGCGCGGGGGAGCCGGGCCGTGATCCGGTGCAACACCACCCGTCCGGAGTATCCGGCCGACAGTCCGTGGACCGTCACTCCGCCTGCCCTGTCACAGCGTGTCATCGCGCTCCCTATTTGTAATGAAACTCGTTTTCACTATAGAGTCACCGCCGTGGAGTGGTTGGTCGCCCCGTTCGAGGTCGCGTTCGTGCAGCGCGCGTTGTGGGGCGGGATGCTCGTGTCGCTGATCTGCGCGCTTGCGGGAACGTGGGTCGTGGTGCGGGGCATGGCGTTCCTCGGCGACGCGATGTCGCACGGGATGCTGCCCGGCGTCGCGCTTGCCTCGCTCGCGGGTGGCAACCTGCTGGTGGGTGCCGCGCTCAGCGCCGGCGTGATGGCGCTCGGCGTCTCCGCGCTCGGACGCTCCCGCCGGTTCTCCCAGGACACGGCGATCGGCCTGCTGTTCGTGGGCATGCTCGCGCTCGGCGTCATCATCGTGTCGCACTCGCGGTCGTTCGCGGTGGACCTCACCGGCTTCCTCTTCGGCGACGTCCTGGCCGTCCGGGAGCAGGACCTCGGGCAGCTCGCCGGAGCACTGACCGGCGCCGCCGTCGTCTCGCTACTCGGCCACCGCGCGTTCGTGGCGCTCAGCTTCGACCCGCGCACGGCCGGCACGCTCGGCCTGCGTCCGCGGGCCGCGCATGCGGCGCTGCTCGGCCTGCTCACGCTGGCGATCGTCGCTTCGTTCCACGTCGTCGGCACGCTGCTCGTCTTCGGCCTGCTCGTCGCGCCGCCGGCGGCGGCCATGTTCTGGATGACGCGGATCCCGCTGATCATGCTCGGCGCCGCGGTGGTCGGTTGCCTGGCAACCGCATCGGGACTGCTCATCTCCTGGCACTGGGGAACGGCCGCCGGGGCGACGATCGCCGCGGTCGCCGTCGCGCTGTTCTTCGTGTCCGCACTGACCGCCCGGGCACGCCAACGCACCTGGCGTGCCACCACCGACGAGGAGATCGCACACACATCGTGAGACCACAGAGGACACTCGCCCTGGCCGCCGCCGCGGGCCTGCTGCTGACGGCCTGCGGCAGCTCGCCACCGGCCGAACCCGCCCCGGCCGTCCCCCACGGCTATGTCGAGGGTGCCGAGGAGACCGCCGAGCCTCAGTCACGGCTCGTGATCGCCGACGCGCGCACGGGCGCGGTACGGGTACTCGACCTGCTGACCGGAACGGTCACCCGGCTCGACGACGTCGCCGGTGTGCGGGATATCAGCACCGACGGCCGGTTCGCCTACCTCGCCGCCGGTGGCTCGACACAGGTGATCGACAGCGGTGCCTGGATGGTCGACCACGGCGATCACGTGCACTACTACCGCGCGGCCATCCGGCCGGCCGGTGCGGTGGACGGGCACGTCGTGGCGGCACACGCCGACTCGGCCGTCGCCGCGCTCGCCGTGGAGGGCGGGAAGACGGTCCTGCTGGACCGGGCCGCCCAGGAGGACGGCAAGGCCACGCGCCGCACCGTCCTCGACGGCGTCGCGGTGCCCTACGCCCAGCACCTGGTCGTGGCCTCGGCCGACGGGGTCACCGTGCGCAACCGCGACGGTCGCCGCGTCGCGAACGCCGGCGAGCCGTGCCGGGAGCCCTCCGGCACGGCGCCGACCCGGCGCGGTGTCGTGGTCGGCTGCGCGGACGGCGCGCTCCTGCTCAGCGAGGACGACGGCCGGTTCACCGGCGCGAAGATCCCGTACCCGGACCCCGGGCCGAGCACCGAGCGGGCGCGGGAGTTCACCTCCCGGCCCGGCAGCGCGACCCTCACCGCGTCCGCGGGGGAGCGCGGCGTCTGGGTGCTCGACGTGGCGGAACGGACCTGGAGGCTGGTCGGCACCGGGCCGGTCGTCGCCGTCAACGCCGTGGTGGAGGGCGGGCCGTTGCTCACGCTCACCGCCGACGGCGTGCTCCATGCCTACGACGCCGCCACGGGACAGCGGACGGCGAGCCGGCCGTTGATGGCGGGAGGCGTGCCGGACGGCGAGCCGCCGGTGATCCTGGTCGACACCAGTCGCGCCTACGTCAACGATCCCGGCGGGCGGCGGGTGTACGAGGTCGACTACAACGACCGACTCCGCATCGCCCGGACCTTCGACCTCGACGTCACCCCGTCGCACGTCGTGGAGACGGGCCGATGAGGGCCGCATTCCGCGCGCTGTTCCTGGCCGCGCTGCTTCTGCTTCCGGGCTGTTCCGGGGCGAGCGCCGGATCCGGCGGCATCGTGGTGACGACGAACATCCTCGGTGATCTGACGCGTGCGGTCGTCGGCGACCAGGTGCCGGTGACCGTGCTGATGAAGCCCGACGCCGACCCGCACTCGTTCGCCATCTCGGCGCAGGAGGCCGCACGACTCGAGCAGGCGGATCTCGTCATCCACAATGGACTGGGGCTCGAGGAGGGGGTGCGGCGCAACGTCGACGCGGCAGCCGCCGCGGGTGTCCCCACGGTGGCCGTGGGCGAGCATGTGGACCCGATCCGGTATCAGGGTGACGACCAGTCCGGGCAGCCGGACCCGCATTTCTGGACAGACCCGCGGCGGGTGCGCACCGCGGTCGAGGTGATCACCGACCGGGTCGTGGCCATGGTCGACGGCATCGACGGCGACGCCGTCCGCGCGAACGCCGGAGCGTATCTGGAGACGCTGGACGAACTGGACCGCTGGATGGCCGAGCGGTTCGCCGGCATTCCGGAGGCGAAGCGCAAGCTCGTCACCAACCACCACGTGTTCGGCTACCTCGCGCGACGCTACGGGTTCGCGGTGATGGGTGCCGTCGTGCCGAGCGGGACGACGCTGGCGTCACCGAGCGCGTCCGATCTGAGTGATCTGGCGCGCACGATCCGCACCGCCGGTGTGGGAGCCATCTTCGCCGACTCGTCCCAGCCCGACCGGCTCGCGCGTGTCCTCGCCGACCAGGCCGGGGTTCAGGTGCGCGTGCTGTCGCTGTTCTCCGAGTCGCTGACCGGTCCGCACGGTGGCGCACCGACCTATGTGGACATGATGCGCGCCAACACGGAAACCATCGTCGACGGACTCGGCGGGGTGTGATGACACAACAGGAAAGAGAGACGGAGTGACCATGAGAACCACAGTCCGACAGCGACGAGTCGCAGGACTGTCCACAGTGGCGGCAGCGCTCATCGTGCTGAGTGCGTGCGGCACGACCGATTCGGAACCTGCGCCGGGCCAGGGCGGCGGCGCCGAGCCGGGGCAGGGCGGGCAGCAGATCACCGACCCGGTGGTCACCACCTACGACGGTGGGATCTACGTGCTCGACGGCGACTCGCTCGAGGTGAAGGCGGATGTGAAGCTCGGTGGCTTCAACCGGCTCAACCCGGCGGGCGACGACCGGCACGTCATGGTGTCCACCTCGGACGGATTCCGCGTCCTCGACGCTGGCGGTGGCCGGCTCACCGAGGTGGCGTTCCCCGGTGCGGAACCGGGCCACGTGGTGCGGCACGCGGGCCGCACGGTGCTGTTCTCCGACGGCACCGGAGAGGTCGTGAGCTTCGACCCGCACGAGCTCGGCGACGGCAAGCCGGAGACCGAGTCGTACAAGACGGCCGAACCGCACCACGGTGTCGCCGTGGAACTGGCAGGCGGCGAGCTGTTGGTGACCCTCGGCAACAAGGAGGAACGCACTGGGATCATGGTGCTCGACCGCGACCGCAAGGAGATCGTCCGCAACGAGCAGTGCCCCGGCGTGCACGGCGAGGCGACCGCGCAGGGCGAGGCCGTGGTGATCGGCTGCGAGGACGGCGTCCTCGTCTACCGCGACGGAGCCATCACGAAGATCGACAGCCCCACCGAGTACGGGCGCATCGGCAACCAGGCAGGCACCGACGTCTCGCCGATCGTGCTCGGCGACTACAAGCAGGACGAGGACGCCGAACTGGAACGGCCGACGCAGGTCTCCCTGATCGACACCCGCACCGCATCGCTGCGGCTGGTCGACCTCGGCACGAGCTACACGTTCCGGTCCCTGGCCCGCGGCCCCGAAGGCGAGGCGCTGGTGCTCGGCACGGACGGCGCGATCCACGTACTCGACCCGGCGAAGGGCAGGGTCGTCCGCACCATTCCCGTGCTCGGTGAGTGGCAGGAACCTCTGGAGTGGCAGGAGCCGCGCCCGGCGATCTTCGTGCGCGGCGGCACCGCCTACGTCTCGGACCCGGGGGAGCGCAAGATCCACGCCGTCGACCTCGCCTCCGGTGAGAAGAGTGCGTCGGTGACGCTGGAGCACGCGCCCAACGAGCTGAGCGGCGTGGTCGAGCAGCGCCACTGACTTCCACTCCTCACCGCTGGACGGCGGCGGGCCCGCGCGGACACCGCCGGGCCCGCCGCCGTCGAGCACCTGCGGATCGAGGCCGGCCTGCGCAGCCATGAGGGTCGCAGGCTGGTTGTCGTTCCGACCGCGCCCCCGGCTACCCGGAGAGGCCCCCAGCGGTCGGTAGCGCCCCGGCGAGCTCGAGGAGTACGTCGGCGCCGAGATCGTCACCGCCCTGCGGGCCTGCCGGACGCTCGGGCGTACCGGAACCGGCCGCAGCACCCGGAGGCGGATCGAGGAGCCGCACGCGTCACCCGATGTGGTGAGGGCGGGGTCGCCTCGGCTCGGGACGCCGGGGGAGTGGTGTCCGGGCGCCGGACGCGCCGACCGCGCCGAGCGTCCCACCGCGCGCCGCGGAAGCCGGGGCCACGAGCAAGCGCGGCTCGCCAGGTGACCGGAACAGAGCAGTCGGCCGCGTCGGCTTGCCTGGGCGATGACAAAGCCCCCCATCCCGATGTCGGGTATGGGGGCTGAGGTGGTGCGCGATACTGGGATCGAACCAGTGACCTCTACCGTGTCAAGGTAGCGCTCTCCCGCTGAGCTAATCGCGCGAGGCGGCGGCGGGAATCGAACCCGCGTACAGGGCTTTGCAGGCCCTTGCCTGAACCACTCGGCCACGCCGCCGCATATGTGAATCCGGCAGTTGCCTGATTCAACTGCGGGTAGCCGCCGCAGTCGAGCGGACGACGGGACTCGAACCCGCGACCCTCACCTTGGCAAGGTGATGCGCTACCAGCTGCGCTACGTCCGCATTCTCCTCGGCTCCGGGGTGTTCACCCCGTCGTCGTGGTGTGGAGAGAACTGTACTGGATGCCCGCAAGGGCGCGTGCACGGGGGGTGGCCATCGGGCGCCGCCGCCCGCTGATCAGCCAAGATCGTTCGGAATCAGGTGCGTGAGGGCGTCGTCGACGTCCACCCACAGGTGCTCGTTGCCGGGGAGCACGACGTCGTAGGTGCGGTCGAGGAAGTCGGCCAGCTCCTGGGCGGACGCCTCGAACATGGCGTGCCCGGAGGGCGAGTTCAGCTCGATCAGGACCGACTCCGGGTCCTCGACGGACGGCCTGATGCGCACGTCCCCGTCGCCGGCGTCGGCCAGCAGTCCGTCGGCGAGGAGATCCCGCGCGTACACCCACTCGACCCAGCCGGCCCGGCCGGTGCGGAACGCCGCCACGACCGCGTACGGGTCGCGGGTGTCGTAGCGCAGCTCGACCTTCACCGGAACGGGAGGCGTTCGCGGTGCCAGCAGATCGAAGACGGCGGTGGACCGGAGCGTCACGTGATCGTTTCGCATGGTCGTCCCTTCTGCTCCCTTCCCGGCCGGTTGGCCGAGTTCTGATGGTGAGACGCGGGTGGTTCCCGGCTCGCTCGTCGTTACGGCTGAGATCACACGTCCGTGTGGCTCTCCGTACGTCGTGCCCATCGCGCTCGGCTCGGACGGCCTCCGTGCGTGGCCGCGTGATCGCTCACGCGTACATACTGACCGGTTTAACGCGCGGGCGATAGAACCGTCGCGCCCCTGGTGCGGGTGACGTATCTCCCGCGGGTGTTGCCACTCGTCCGGACGAGTGCCCGCTACCAGGCGCTTCTACGCAGCGTGTCAGCCGATGTGCGGACGGTGCGGCCCAAATGACCACCCGTTTGTCGGGGGTCGAACGGCGTCCGCTACAGTGACTTCCACACCACGGGCGATTAGCTCAGCGGGAGAGCGCTTCGTTCACACCGAAGAGGTCACTGGTTCGATCCCAGTATCGCCCACAGCAGCAGAGCTTCATCCTCGAAGCTTCGGTCACGGCCCGGCGGCCTTGCCGCCGGGCCTTTTCCGTTCCCAGGCGGTCGCCCGAGCGCGGCACTTCAACTTTCAACCGAGACGGTTCCGGGGCCATTCCCCGAGCCCGTCGATGTGAGCCGGTCCACCGCCGACAACCACTGACGCGATCGCCCTCGGGTCATCGATCCACTGACTACGGTGGGTAATCCGTTGGCCGGTACCGTCAATTACTCACCGTGTCCATTTTGTGATGCGGCCCTGGGCTGCGGATCGCTGGAACGGCGGTTTTTTGGCGGCGTCCATGCTGTAACGGTCAGCTGAAAGTGACCGATACCACTGCGTATGTTCCCGCGGTGATGACTGTGGGTGTATGGCGGACGGTTACTCTGTGGAGTCGACTCTGGCGGGCGGGGGCGGATCGGGACTCCACACCTGAGGAGCGCGGGAGGCTCCATGGAAGAGTCGGTGTGGTCGGCGTCGGGTTCGGAGTACGACGCGTCTCGCCACGGCTCGGGGGGCTCCCGCTCGCTGCGGCTGGTCGACGGGCGCGCCGCGGCGATCGGGCCGCCGCCGGCGATGCCGTGGGAACGCCGCTACCGCGCGTGGATCGTGGCCGCGGACGGCCTCGTGACCGTGCTCGTGGTCACCATCGGCGCGCTGTTCATCGGCGACTTCCAGCGCTTCGACGAGCCGCACGCGCTGGGCACCGCCGCAGCCGTGCTGGCGTCACTGCCCGCGAGCCGCGCGTGGAGCCGCAACGGCCTCGGCGAGGGAGCCGAGGAGTTCCGGCGGGTGGGCCGTGGGCTCGTCCTCGCGGGCGTGCTCGTCGCACTCGGCGGCCTGCTCGCGGGCGCGCTCGAGGTCAAGCCGTGGGTGTTCTACGTCGTGCCCTGTGTGGCGCTCGTCCTCCTGCCGGTCCGTTACGCCCTGCGCCGGTTCGTCCACCGGCTCCGCCGCCAGGGCCAGTGCCTGCTGCCCGTGATGGCGGCGGGGAGCCCGGAGACGGTGCGTGACCTCGTCGAGCGCACCCGGGCCATGCCGCACGTCGGCTGGCGGGTGGAGGCCGCGTGCCTGCCCGCCGGTACGGGTGACCACGGCGACATCGACGGCGTGCCCGTGATCGGCACCCTCGACGAGCTCGCCGAGCACGTCGCCCGCGGTGGGTACCGCGTGCTCGCCGTGACGGCCGACCAGTACTGGACGCCGCGCAGGCTGCAGCAGCTGGCGTGGAACCTCGAGACCACCGCCGCCGAGCTCGTGGTCGCCCCGGTGCTCATGGAGATCGCCGGCCCGCGGCTCAACGTGTCCGGGGTCTTCGGGATGCCGTTGCTGCGCGTCACCGCGCCCGCCTTCACCGGCTGGCGGCGGCTCGTCAAGGAGGTGGTCGACCGGATCGGTGCGGCCCTCCTGCTGCTCGCCGCCGCTCCGGTGATGATCGGCATCGCCCTCGCCGTCAAGGCCGACGACCGCGGGCCGGTGATCTACCGGCAGCAGCGGGTGGGCCGGGACGGCACCGCGTTCACGATGCTCAAGTTCCGGACGATGGTCACCGACGCCGACACCGTGCGCACGAGCCTGTTGCGGCACAACGAGGGCTCAGGGCCGCTGTTCAAGATCCGCAACGACCCCCGCGTCACCAAGGTCGGCGCGCTGCTGCGCCGCTACTCGCTGGACGAGCTGCCTCAGCTGTTCAACGTCCTCGCGGGCCAGATGTCGCTCGTCGGGCCGCGGCCGCCGCTGCCGGAGGAGACCGCGCAGTACGCACCGGAGGTGCATCGCCGGTTGCTGGTGAAGCCGGGCATGACGGGGCTGTGGCAGGTCAGCGGCCGCAGCGAGCTCTCGTGGGAGGAGAGTGTCCGGCTCGACTTGCGCTACGTCGAGGACTGGTCGCTGGCGCTCGACATGGTGATCCTCTGGAAGACCTTCCGAGCGGTCACGGTCGGCCGCGGCGCCTACTGAGCCCGTGCGCTTGGCGGCGTGAGCAGCGCCACGCCATCGCGGAAACCGTCAAGCGTTCAACTACGTTGTGCGTGACGGACCGACCGCGATGGAAAGGTGTCACGTATGACCTCGTCCGTTCAGGACGTCCTGCTGGTACCCGCCGACGTGCAGGACCTGCTGTTCCGCGAAGCCAGGACCGCCAATACGTTCAGCCCGGAGCCGGTGAGCGACGCCCAGCTGCGGGCCATTTACGACCTGGTCAAGTGGGCGCCGACGTCCATGAACACCCAGCCGCTGCGCGCCCTGGTCGTGCGCACGCAGGAGGGCAGGCGCAGGCTGCTGCCGCACCTGGCCGAGGGCAACCGCGCGAAGACCGAGAGCGCCCCGGTGACCGTCGTGCTGGCCGCCGACCTCGACTTCCACGAGAACCTGCCCACGGTGTTCCCGCACGCGCCGAACGCCAAGGACAACTTCACCGACGAGGCTGCGCGCGAGAAGGTCGCGACGCTCAACGCCTCGCTCCAGATCGGCTACTTCATTCTCGGCGTCCGGGCCGCCGGGCTGGCCGCGGGCCCGATGACGGGCTTCGACGCGGCCGGTGTCGACCGGGAGTTCTTCGCGGACCGGCCGTGGAAGTCCCTCGTCGTGGTGAACATCGGCAAGCCCGGTGAGAACGCGTGGCGCGAGCGGCTGCCTCGCCTCGGTTATGACGAGGTCGTCAGCACCGCCTGACGTGCGAGGGGTGAACCGGCGGCGGATAGCATCGACACGTCAGCACACGTGTTCATGCGTCAAGGGAGTCCACCGTGTCCCAGTCGTCGTCCGCCCCCGCCGTACCCGCTGCACGCGTGGTGGTACCGGCAGGCACCACGGCGGGTACCGCGGTGCGTGAGGCCGGGCTCCCGGGCAAGGGTCCCGATGCCGTGGTGGTCGTGCGCGACCCCGAGGGTCAGCTGCGCGACCTCGCCTGGGCACCGGCCACCGACGTCGAGGTCGAGCCGGTCGCCGCGAACACCGAGGACGGGCGCAGCGTGATCCGGCACTCGGCCGCCCACGTGCTCGCGCAGGCCGTGCAGCAGCAGTTCCCGGAGGCCAAGCTCGGCATCGGCCCGCCGATCAAGGACGGCTTCTACTACGACTTCGCCGTCGACACGCCGTTCACCCCGGAGGATCTGCGCGCGCTCGAGAAGCGGATGAAGCAGATCATCAAGGGCTCGCAGCAGTTCTCCCGCCGTGTCGTCGAGTCGGTGGAGGCCGCGAAGCAGGAGCTGGCCGCCGAGCCGTTCAAGCTCGAGCTGGTCGACCTCAAGTCCGAACCGGACACTGTGGACACCTCCGAGGTGATGGAGGTCGGCGCCGGCGAGCTCACGGTCTACGACAACCTCGACCCGCGCACCAAGGAGCGGGTCTGGAGCGACCTGTGCCGTGGCCCGCACGTGCCGACCACCAAGCACATCCCGGCGTTCAAGCTCATGCGGGTCGCCGCCGCGTACTGGCGCGGGGACGAGAAGAATCCCCAGCTGCAGCGGATCTACGGCACCGCGTGGGAGTCCGCCGAGGCGCAGGAGGAGTACCTGCACCGGCTCGAGGAGGCCGAGCGGCGCGACCACCGGCGGCTCGGCGCGGAGCTCGACCTGTTCTCGTTCCCCGAGGAGATCGGCTCCGGGCTCCCGGTGTTCCACCCCAAGGGTGGCATCGTCCGCAAGGAGCTCGAGGACTACTCGCGCCGCAGGCACGAGGAGGCGGGCTACGAGTTCGTCAACACGCCCCACATCACCAAGGGCCAGCTGTTCGAGACCTCGGGACATCTCGGCTGGTACCGCGAGGGGATGTACCCGGGCATGCATCTCGACGCGGAGTACAACGACGACGGCAGCGTGCGCAAGCCCGGCCAGGATTACTACCTGAAGCCGATGAACTGCCCGATGCACAACCTCATCTACCGCTCGCGCGGGCGCAGCTACCGCGAGCTGCCGTTGCGGTTGTTCGAGTTCGGCACCGTGTACCGCTACGAGAAGTCCGGCGTGGTCCACGGGCTCACCCGCGCGCGGGGCTTCACGCAGGACGACGCGCACATCTACTGCACCGTCGACCAGATGCAGGACGAGATCAAGTCGCTGTTGCAGTTCGTGCTCGACCTGCTGCGGGACTACGGGCTCGACGACTTCTACCTGGAGTTGTCCACACGCGACCCGGAGAAGTCGATCGGCAGCGACGAGGACTGGGAGCGCGCCACCGACGCGCTACGGCAGGCCGCCGCGGCGAGCGGCCTCGACCTCGTGCTCGACCCGGGTGGCGCGGCGTTCTACGCCCCGAAGATCAGCGTGCAGGTCAAGGACGCCATCGGGCGCAGCTGGCAGATGTCGACCATCCAGGTCGACATGATGCTGCCCGAGAGGTTCGGGCTGGAGTACCAGGCCGCCGACGGGTCGCGGCAGCAGCCGGTGATGATCCACCGGGCGCTGTTCGGGTCGATGGAGCGATTCTTCGGTGTGCTCACCGAGCACTACGCGGGTGCGTTCCCGGCGTGGCTCTCGCCCGTGCAGGTCGTGGGCATCCCGATCGCCGACGAGCACGTCGAGCACCTGCGTGAGGTGGAGAAGGCCCTGCGGGCCAAGGGCATCCGCGCCGAGGTCGACACCGGCGACGACCGGATGCAGAAGAAGATCCGCACGCACACCACCCAGAAGGTGCCGTTCATGCTGCTCGCCGGCGGCAAGGACGTCGAGGCCGGTGCTGTGTCGTTCCGGTTCCGCGACGGCAGCCAGATCAACAGCGTGCCGGTGGCGAACGCGGTGGAGGCGATCGCGGGCTGGGTCGGCCGCCGGGAGAACGCCTCCCCGACGGCGGAGGCGCTGGGGGCTTTCGTTGGCCAGTGACGGCGGCGGGCCCGACCTCGTCGAGCAGGACGGTGTCGGGGTGCAGGACCAGTTGCAACGGTTGTGGACCCCGCACCGGCTCGCCTACATCAAGGGCGAGAACAAGCCGGAGGGCGACGAGCCGCAGGGCTGCCCGTTCTGCCGGCTCGTGGACATGCCGGACGAGGACGCCCTGATCCTCGCGCGGGGGCGCACGGTGTACGCGGTGCTGAACCTCTACCCGTACAACCCGGGACACCTCATGGTGGTGCCCTACCGGCACGTGGCCGACTACACGGAGCTGACGGGGGAGGAGACCGCCGAGGTCGCCTCGTTCACGCAGCGCGCGATGACGGTGATCCGGTCGGTCTCCGGGGCCCACGGGTTCAACATCGGCATGAACCAGGGTGTGATCGCCGGCGCCGGCATCGCCGCTCACCTGCACCAGCACGTGGTGCCGAGGTGGGGCGGCGATGCCAACTTCATGCCGGTGATCGGCCACACCAAGGTGCTGCCGCAGCTGCTCGGTGAGACCCGGGAGCTGCTCGCCGGCGCCTGGTGAGGACGCGGCTGCCCGGCTCAGGACTGCAGGAGCGCCTCGATCTCGAGCTGAATCGTGACCTTGTCCGAGACGACGGCGGTGGGGAACTGGGTGCCCACCTCGAAGTCGCTGCGGCTGATCTCGGTGGTCGCCTCGACGCCGAGGACCTTGCTTCCCTCGGTCATGCCGTCGCCGAAGCCGCCGAGCTCGGCCTGCAGGCTCACCGGCTTGGTGACGCCGTGCAGGGTCAGCTCGCCGTCGATGACGTAGCGCTCGCCCTCGGCGCGGATGCCGGTCGAGCGGAACGACAGGGTCGGGAACCGCTCGACGTCGAGGAACTCCTCGCCCTTGACGTGGGCGTCGCGCTGCTCGTTCTTGGTGTGGAGGCTCGAGGCCTGGATCGTCGCGGTCACGGAGGATCCGGTGATGTCCTCGCCGGTGACGATCTGGCCCTCGAACTCGGTGAACCGGCCGCGGACCTTGGACACACCGAGGTGGCGGGTCACGAAGCTGACCTCGGAGTGCACCGGGTCGATGGCCCAGGTGCCCGCGATGTAGCCGGGGATCTCGGTCGTGGGCGCGCTCATGAAAGTCCTCCAAGACTGTTGGTGGTAACTGCGAGCCCGTTGGTTGAGCTCTCAAGTAAGACTGTAGCTCAAATTAGTTGAGGGCTCAACCAGGGGTACGATGGGGGCATGGACGACACGCGATGGCTGACCGACGAGGAGCAGCGCGTCTGGCGCGACTTCTCCGCGGCCGTCGGCATGCTCAGGGCCCACCTGGAAACCCAGCTTCAGCGCGACGCCGGCATGCCGCACGCCTATTACGAGGTGCTGGTGACGCTCTCCGAGACTCCCGGCCAGGTCATGCGCATGAGCGACCTCGCCATCGCGACCCGCTCGTCCCGCAGCAGGCTCTCCCACGCGATCGCACGGATGGAGGCGCAGGGCTGGGTTCGGCGCGAGGCGTGCCCGACCGACAAGCGTGGCGCGTTCGCGCACCTCACGCAGTCCGGTCTCGCCGCGCTCGAGGCCGCCGCACCCGGTCATGTGGAAGCCGTGCGCAGCAGTCTGTTCGATCCGCTGACCCCGGACCAGGTCCGCAGCCTCGGCGAGATAAGCGCGGCCATCCGCGACCGGCTGACGCCCCGGTGTGCCGAGGCCGAGGCCGCGCGGCTGGCTGCCGAGGCGGACGAGGCCGACGAGGCCGACGACGCCGCGGCGAGCGCCTGACCTCACACCGCCGTTACCGGCAGCCGTGCCGTCGCCCCGCGTGAGGGCTCGATAGGGTTCCTTCGGCAACCCGACCACGCCGTACCCGCACCGTAGGACCGATGCTCAACATCTTCGCGCGCGCTTCCGTGTCCCGCGTCACCGACCCGATCGGTGCCGCGCTGGTCCGGGCGGGTCTGACGCCCAACGCCATGACGCTCATCGGCACCGCCGGGGCGTTCGTCTGCGCGCTCGTGTTCTTCCCGGCGGGCATGCTGCTGGCCGGAACGTTCACGGTGTGGGGCTTCGTGATGCTCGACCTCCTCGACGGCGCGATGGCGCGGGCGCGCGGCAGCACACCGTTCGGCGCGGTGCTCGACGCCACGTGCGACCGGCTCGTCGACGGCGCTCTGTTCGCCTCGATCGCCTGGTGGGCCTTCGTGGTCGAGGGCAACGAGCGGGCGGCCACGGCCGCACTGATCTGCCTCGTGCTGGCGCAGGTGATCTCCTACGTCAAGGCGCGGGCCGAGGCGTCCGGGTTCACCACCGCCGATGGCGGGCTCATCGAACGGGCCGAGCGGCTCATCATCGCGCTCGTTGGCACCGGGCTGCAGGGCCTGAGCGTGCCCCACGCGGTCGAGGTGTCCCAGTGGCTGCTCGCGGTGCTGTCGGCCGTCACGCTGCTGCAGCGGATCCTGGGCGTCGCCAGGTCGGCCAGGGAGGCCCGCCCATGAGCCGGTTCACCGCCCGGCTCGCCGACGCCGGCTACGCCGCGGGCTGGCGGTTCGTCCCCAAGGTGCCGAAGGCCGTGGCCGGGGCTGTGTTCGCTGGGGCGGCCGACCTCCTCGCGCGACGCGACCGCGGGGGCGTCGGGCAGCTGCGCGCCAACCTGCGACGCGTCGTGCCCCAGGCGGACAAGGCCGAGCTCGACGACCTCACCCGGCGGGCCCTGCGTTCCTACGCCCGCTACTGGCACGAGGCGTTCCGGCTGCCGTCCGCGGATCCGGACGAGCTCTGCGAGCACATCGACCTGAGCGGCGCGGAGTACCTCGAGGCGGCGCTGGCCGAGGGCAACGGCGCCGTGGTCGCCCTGCCGCACACGGGCAACTGGGACGTCGCCGGCGTGTGGGCGGTCAAGAACTTCGGCAGCTTCACCACCGTCGCCGAACGGCTGCAACCCGAGTCGCTCTACCAGCGCTTCGTCGCCTACCGCGAGTCCCTCGGCTTCGAGGTGGTGCCCGCCGACGGCAGCGTCTCGTTCCGGCTGCTCCTGCGCAGGCTCCGGGAGAACGGGATCGTCTGCCTGGTCGGCGACCGCGATATCACGCGTTCCGGGCTGCCGGTGACGTTCTTCGGCGAGGACGCCCGCTTCCCGCCCGGCCCCGCCCGCCTCGCCGCCGCCACCGGCGCCGCGCTGTTGCCGGTCGGCGCCTGGTTCACCGACGGCGGGTGGGGGTTGCGCATCCATCCGCGCATCCGGGTCACCAGCCGCCACGAGGTTCCCGCGGCGACACAGGCCCTCGCCGACGTGTTCCAGGGCGACATCGCCGCGCATCCGACCGACTGGCACATGCTCCAGAGGTTCTTCTCGGCCGACCGCGACGACACCGACACGGACGAGCCCGCCGCGGTCGCGGGGTGAGGCCATGAGGATCGGCATCGTCTGCCCGTACTCCTTCGACGTCCCCGGCGGCGTGCAGGGTCACGTCGTCGATCTGGCCAAGGCGCTGCTGGAGCTGGGCCACACCGTCTCCGTGCTCGCCCCGGCCGACGAGGACGCAGCGCTGCCGGACTTCGTGCACCCGGCCGGCCGCGCGCTCGGCATCCCCTACAACGGCTCGGTGGCGCGACTGCAGTTCGGGCCGGTGTCGTATGCGCGGGTGCGCCGATGGCTGCGGGACAACGACTTCGACGTGCTGCACCTGCACGAGCCCGTGGCGCCGAGCCTGTCACTGCTGGCGCTCAAGGTCGCCGACGGCCCGATCGTGGCGACGTTCCACACCTCGACGCCGCGGTCGCGCACCCTGTCGGCGTTCCAGCCGGTGCTGCGCCCGCTGCTGGAGAAGGTGACGGCGCGCATCGCGGTGTCGGCACTGGCCCGGCGCGTGCAGGTGGAGCACCTCGGCGGGGACGCCGTGGAGATCCCCAACGGGGTCGACGTGGCCTTCTTCGCCGATGCCGAGCCCCTCGACGGCTACCCGAGAGCGGGAGGGACCGTCGGCTTCGTCGGCCGCTACACCGAGCCGCGCAAGGGCATGGGCGTGCTCCTCGACGCCCTGCGCATCCTGCTGCCCGAGCTGCCGGAGCTGCGGCTGCTCGTCGTCGGCAGGGGAGACGCCGACACCCTGCGCAGGCAGGCGGGTCCGGAACTCGCCCGGCGCATCGACCTGCTCGGCCAGGTCGATGACGCCACCAAGGCCAGGGCACTGCGCAGTGTCGACGTCTACTGCGCGCCCAACATCGGCGGCGAGAGCT
The DNA here is from genome assembly GCF_042685745.1 of Prauserella oleivorans. Lineage (NCBI taxonomy): Bacteria > Bacillati > Actinomycetota > Actinomycetes > Pseudonocardiales > Pseudonocardiaceae > Prauserella > Prauserella oleivorans. The sequence goes on from NZ_JBHUNT010000001.1 coordinate 3,440,805, forward strand.
TCGGCATGATCCTCACCGAGGCGATGGCGGCCGGCACACCGGTGCTGGCCAGCGATCTCGACTCGTTCCGCCGGGTGCTCGACGACGGCCGTGCCGGGGTGCTCGCCCCCACGGGTAACGCGCCCGCCCTCGCCGGCGCGCTGCGGGAGTTGCTCGGCGACCCGCAGCGCCGCGCGCGGCTGTCCGCGGCAGCGACCGCACGCGTGGCGTTGTACGACTGGCGGACCGTCGTCACGCAGGTCCTGCGCGTGTACGAGACCGCGATCGTGGCCGATCCGCGCAAGGTCAGCGCCGACCGGGACGTGGCCGGATGAGCACGCTCGTCGCGGTTCTGGCGCTGCTGGCCCTGCTCGTCGTGGCCTGCGGTCTCTACCTGGTCGCCACGGCGAACCGGCTCGACCGCCTGCACGTGCGCATGGACGCCGGGTGGGCCGCCCTCGATGCGGCGCTGGCCCGGCGCGCCGTGGTGGCGCGGACCGTCGCCGCGAGCGCGCTCACCGGCGCCGAGGCCGAGCGGCTCCGCGAGGCCGCCCAGGACGCGGAGGCGGTGCCCCGGCCGGAACGGGAGCTCGCCGAGAACGAGCTCACCCGGCTGCTCGGCGCCATCGACCGCACCCGGCTGCCCCGGCCACTGGCCGACGAGCTCGCCGACGCCGAACACCGGGTGGTGATCGCCCGCCGCGTGTACAACGACGCGGTGCGCGACACCCTCGCTCTGCGCCGCAGGCGCGATGTCCGGTACTTCAAGCTCGCCGGTACGGCCCGCCTGCCGGAGTACTTCGAGATCGCCGAGCCCGAGCTCGATCCGGCCTCCGCCCTGCCGAGGCCTCGGACGGCCGCGCGCGTCGTGCTCGTCGACGACCAGGGCCGCGTGCTGCTGTGCCGCGGCCACGACCCGGACCCGGACGGCGCCCCGTCCTGGGGCACGGTCGGCGGCACCGTCGAGGACGGCGAGGACCTGCGAGCGGCCGCCGTGCGGGAACTGAAGGAGGCGACCGGGCTCGACACACCCGGAGACCGGCTCGTCGGGCCGGTGTGGCGCAGACGTGTCGAGACCACCGTCGGCGGGCGGCCGGTGAGCGGCACCGAGTGGTACTTCCTCGCCGAGACCACGGCGACCGCCGCCCGCACGTCCGGCACCACCGAGCTCCGCTGGTGGCGTCCCGACGAGCTCGCCCGGTGCGGCGAGCCCGTCCACCCGGCCCAGCTCCCGCAACTGCTGCCCGAGGTGCTCGACGGCGGCTGGGACGGGCGACTGCGGTCCATCCGATGACCTCGCCAGCGGTGGCAGACTGACCCCATGGCAGCGAATCCGGACCCCGATCCCGCCTGCGACGTCGCCCACGGAACCCGGGAACCCGAGCGGACCGACCGTGTGCTCGTGGCGGTGTTCGCCTCGCCCGTCGCCGGCTACCTGCTCCGCTACGGCGCCGACCTCGGCTTCCGGACGGTCCTGGTGGACCCGGACCCGCGGCGCGCCGACGACGCCGGTGCGCGCACGACCATGCCCGAGCTCGACGCGACCACCGACGTCGTCGTCACCGACCACCACCGCGACGAGCTCGGCGAGATGCTGCGCGACGCGCTGGCCCACCCGGCACGCTGGATCGGCGTGCTGGGCAATCCGCGCCATCCCGGTCCGCACGTCGCGGCCCTGACCGCCCTCGGTGTCGCGCAGCAGGACATCGCCCGCGTGCACCGGCCCGTGGGGCTCAACATCGGCTCCCGGACCCCACCGGAGATCGCGATCGCGACCCTGGCCGGGCTGCTCGCCGACCGCAACCACCGCCCCGGCGGCTTCGAGTTCCCGGTGGCCGGAGCGGGGTGACGGCCGCGGGCAGGACTACCGGGCGGCGAGGCTCTCCGGCATCGGGTCGTAGCGGACGTGCCTGCGGGTGAAGCTCGCCGTGCCGGACGCCAGCGACCGCAGGTCGGTGGCGTAGCGCAGCAACTCGGTGGCGGGCACCTCGGCGCGGATGATCGTCATCCCTCCCGGCGCCGACTCGGTCCCGAGCACGCGCCCGCGCCGCGACGACAGATCGCCGAGCACGGCGCCCAGGTACTCGTCGGGCAGCCGCACCTCGACCTCGTCGAGCGGCTCCAGGAGCACGATGTGCGTCTTGGCCGCGGCGTCCTTGATCGCGAGCGCGCCCGCGGTCTGGAAGGCCGCGTCGGAGGAGTCGACGCTGTGCGCCTTGCCGTCGTACAGCGTCACCCTGACGTCGACCACCGGGTGGCCGTCGGACAGGCCGCGCTGCAGCTGCGCCCGCACACCCTTCTCGACACTGGGGATGAACTGGTGCGGTACGGCGCCGCCCACGACCCGGTCGACGAACTCGATGCCGGCCCCGCGTTCCAGGGGCTCCACCTCGATGTCGCACACCGCGTACTGGCCGTGCCCCCCGGACTGCTTGACGTGCCTGCCGTGCCCGCTCGCCTTGCCGGCGAACGTCGCGCGCAACGGCGTCCGAACCGGCTCCGTGCCGACGTCCGCGCCACCCGCGCGCAGCCGGGACAGGACGACGTCGGCGTGTGCCTCGCCCATGCACCACAGCACGAGCTGGCCGGTCTCGGCGTTGCGTTCCAGGCGCAGCGTCGGGTCGCCCGCCACGAGCCGGGAGAGGTTGCGGGCGAGCGCGTCCTCGTCGCTGCGCGTCTTCGCGACGACGGCCACGGGCAGCAGCGGTTCGGGCATCGCCCACGGTTCGATGAGCAGGGGATCGTCCGGATCGGACAGCGTGTCGCCGGTTTCCGCCGTGCCGATCTTGGTAAGCGCGCAGAGGTCGCCCGCCACGCAGTAGGGCACCTCGCGCAGGGACGCGCCGAGCGGCGAGTAGAGGTGGGCGACCCGCTCGTCGGCGTCGTGGTCGGCGTGCCCGCGTTCGGCGAGCCCGTGCCCGGAGACGTGCACCGAGCGTTCCGGCCGCAGCGTCCCCGAGAACACCCGGACCAGCGAGACCCGGCCGACGTAGGAGTCCACCGCCGTGCGGACGACCTCCGCGGCGAGCGGCCCCGCGGGATCGGGCGCCAGCCGCTGGTGCGGGATGCCCTCGGGCGAGGCCGCCAGCGGCACGGGGTGCTCGAGCGGTGACGGGCACGCGCGCGCGATGCCGTCGAGCACCTCGGCCAGCCCGACGCCCGTCTCCGCGCACACCGGGATCACCGGGTGGAACGAGCCGCGCGCGACCGCGGTCTCCAGGTCGGTGATCAGGGTCTCCTCGGAGATCTCCTCGCCGGCGAGGTAGCGGTCCATCAGCGACTCGTCCTCGCTCTCGGCGATGATCCCCTCGATCAGTTCGTTGCGGGCGTCGGCCAGGCGCTCGAGATCGGCCGGGTCGGGGTCGGACACGGTGGGTGGATAGCCGTTCGAGTAGTCGAAGAAGCGCTGGGTGATGAGACCGATGAGGCCGCGGCGCTGCCCGCTCGCGGGCAGGTAGAGGGGCAGCACTCCGGCGCCGAACGCGTCCCTGCACGCGGCGATCTCGCCCGCCACGTCGGCGCGCGCGTGGTCGAGGCGGGAAACGAGCACGGCTCGCGGCATCCCGACCTGCGCACACTCCTCCCACAGTGCGACGGTCGCCGGGTCGACGCCTTCGCCCGCGGACACCACGAACAGTGCCGCGTCGGCCGCCCGCAGACCGGCGCGCAACTCGCCGACGAAGTCCGCGTAGCCGGGGGTGTCGATGAGGTTGATCTTGACGTCGCGGAACAGCACGGGCGCCACCGCGAGGCCCACCGACCGTTGCTGCCGCACCGCGGCCGGGTCGTGGTCGCACACCGTGGTGCCCTCCACGACGGACCCGGCCCGGCTCACCGTGCCGGATGCGACGAGGAGAGCTTCGGTGAGCGTCGTCTTGCCCGATCCGGACGGGCCGACCAGCGCGACGTTGCGCAACGTGCCGGGATCGTCCACAGCGACCGCGGCCCCTGCGTCACCGCCTTTGATCTGCTTCTCGGCCATCACGGCCTCCTTGCACCGACGTCGTTGTCGTGGGTGGTTGTCGTGGGTGTGCCTCCGATCACACACCCGTTACGGGCGACCGGCAAGGGCACTGCCGTACCCACGCAAAGTGGCCGGCCGAGAACGTCCGGAACTGGCCACTCCGAAGGGGCCACGTGACACCTAGGCTTGAGGCGTCCAATCCCCACCTGTCGTGAAAGGCTTCGTCGTGTCCGACGCTGCGACCATGAACTCCTCCCTGCCCGAGACCGGCACCGCCCGCGTGAAGCGCGGCATGGCCGAGATGCTCAAGGGTGGCGTGATCATGGATGTCGTCACTCCCGAGCAGGCCAAGATCGCCGAGGACGCCGGTGCGGTGGCCGTGATGGCACTCGAGCGCGTGCCCGCCGACATCCGCGCGCAGGGCGGCGTGGCGAGGATGAGCGACCCCGATCTCATCGACGGCATCATCTCGGCCGTGTCGATCCCGGTGATGGCCAAGGCGCGGATCGGCCATTTCGTCGAGGCGCAGGTGCTGCAGTCGCTCGGCGTGGACTACATCGACGAGTCCGAGGTCCTCACGCCGGCCGACTACGCCAACCACATCGACAAGTGGCAGTTCACCGTCCCGTTCGTGTGCGGCGCGACGAACCTCGGCGAGGCCCTGCGCCGGATCAACGAGGGCGCCGCCATGATCCGTTCGAAGGGCGAGGCCGGCACCGGCGACGTCTCCAATGCCACCACGCACATGCGGAAGATCCGCGCCGAGCTGCGTAGGCTCGCGGCGCTGCCCGAGGACGAGCTCTACGTCGCCGCCAAGGAGTTGCAGGCCCCGTACGAGCTGGTCAAGGAGGTCGCCGCGACCGGCAAACTACCCGTGGTGCTCTTCACCGCGGGCGGCATCGCGACCCCGGCCGACGCGGCGATGATGATGCAGCTCGGCGCCGAGGGCGTGTTCGTCGGTTCGGGCATCTTCAAGTCCGGCGATCCCGCCAAGCGGGCCGAGGCCATCGTCAAGGCCACCACCTTCCACGACGACCCGGACGTCATCGCGAAGGTGTCGCGCGGGCTCGGGGAGGCCATGGTCGGCATCAACGTCGACGACGTGCCCGAGCCGCACCGGCTCGCCGAGCGCGGCTGGTAGGGGAAGCGATTCGGGGTCACGCCGCCGACGTGTGGCGCGTGACCCTGCGCGCTTGGATCCCGGTGGTCACCATTGCCGCTGGCCGGAATCGAAGGCGCTGTGTACAGCTCATGGCCATCCGGTCGTCCGTGAACGGCAGAGGAATCCCACTCGCGGGCGTGGCTCTACGCCGGTGCCGCCGACGTCGTCCGGATACGTTGTGGCGCATGGGGATGCAACCGAGGATCGGGCGACTGCTGCAGGTGCCACCGCGCACGGTGTGGCCGCATGAGGCGAACGGGTCGCACCGTCCTTCCGGGCCGAGCATCGCAGAGCGTTGGAGTGGCTCAACGAGCGCACCGATGAGGAGACACCGTGTCGGTCGGAGGGCTGAAGCTGCAGCCTTGGGCGCTCTGGGTGGAGCCTGAGCTGAGGTGGTCGGTGAACTTCGACTGGATTCACAGGTCTGGGCACGGGATCTCGGTCGAAGGCACGGAGGCCCTCGCCGAGAAGCTGGCCGACCTGCCAGGGTTCCGCGCTGCTGCTGCCGATGCGCGTGCTGACGGGTGGCGACGGCGGCCGGGTCTGGCCGGAGCCTCCATCCTGGCTGCTCCGGAGGCGGTAGACCGAATCTCCAACACCGTCCGCGAGCTTTATGACGAGGCCGAGCAGCTCGGCCCACGGCGGGACGGTCGGGACCCTTTGACTGGACGCGTCTGCATGAAGTGCTGGCAAGGGTGCCCGCAGGCAGGTGGACGACGTACGGGGACCTTGCCCAGCTGATCGGCACCGCGCCGCAACCGCTGGGGCGGCACCTGGCGATCTGCACCGAGCGCTCTCCCGCCCACCGGGTGCTGGCCTACGACGGAACCATCCCTCCGGGCTTCCGGTGGACCGATCCGAACGACCGGCGCAAGCCTGAGGACGTGTTGCGGTCGGAGGGCGTGAGCTTTCCCCACGGCCGCGCCGACGCCGGCCGGCGACTGACGGCAGCCGATTTGAAGGCACTCGTCGACGCCGGGGTGTAGACAGAACTCGGCTCCGGCCCGGCGCCCTTCCTCCCTCCGTCGGTGACCGAGTCACGGCGTGATGCTTACGAGAGCAAGCGCCGCTCCCCGGCGCGTCAGGTGTGCTCGGAGGCCAGGACCGCGACGGTTCCCGGCTCGAGTGCTTTGAAGACGTGGGCGACGTCGCCGGGATAGGCGATGTAGTCGCCGGGAGCGAGCTCGACCGGTTCGTCGAGGAGGCCGACCAGTGCGCGTCCGCTGCACAGCACGACGTGCTCCACCGTGCCGGGCAGGTGCGGGTCGGATTCCCGCGGCCGGTCGGGCTCGGCCTGGATCAGATACAGGTCGCGGCGCGCGTGATGCGGCGACGGGGAGAGCAGGGTGGCGACGTAGTCGGCGCGCTCGGCGGAGAACCGGGCGCCCTCGCCCGCCCTGATGATCTGCACCTTCGGTTTGGACGGCTGCACGAGCTGGGCGAACGGGACGTCCAGGGCGACGCTCAGGGCCCACAGCGTCTCGACGCTGGGGTTGCCGGTTCCCGACTCCAGCTGCGAGAGCGTCGACTTGGCCACGCCGGCCCGGCGCGCGAGTTCGGTGAGGGACAGGCCGGCCTTCTGGCGTTCGCGCTGGAGCGACGCCGCGATGGCCGCGAGCGGGGCGCCGGTCGTCCCGTCGCCGTTGCCTGTGCCGTTCTTCCTGATCTCCGTCACGTTGTTCGCTCCAGAAGTCCGCTCGTTCGGCTTGACGAACACAGTCTGAATGTTCAGTATAGGAGTCGATGCGTTCGATTTGGCGAACTTTGGACCGGGACCTCGCGCGCGACATCGCACTGGTATGCCTCGCCGACGGTCTCGTCGGCGTCTCCTTCGGCGCGATCACCGTGAGTTCCGGCCTGCCGCTGTGGCTGCCGATGCTGCTCTCGCTGGTGGTCTTCGCGGGGGCGGCGCAGTTCATGTTCGTGGGGCTCGTCGCCTCCGGAGGCAATCCGATCGCGGCCGTCGTCGCCGGACTGCTCGTCAACGCGCGGCACATTCCGTTCGGCTTCGCGGTCGGCGACGTCTTCGGGCGGGGCTGGGGGAGTCGCGTGCTCGGAACCCACCTGATGATCGACGAGACCGTGGCGTTCGCCCTGGCACAACGCGACGCCCAACGGCGCCGCGCCGCCTACTGGGCGTGCGGCATCGGCCTGTTCGCCTGCTGGAACGTCGGCGTCGTGATCGGGGCGTTCGGCGGCACGGTCGTCACCGACACCGACGCCTTCGGGCTCGACGCCGCGTTCCCCGCGGTCCTGCTGGCCCTGGTGCTGCCCGCGCTGCGGGACCGTGGCACGCGCCGGGCCGTGCTCGCCGGCGTCGCTATCGCCCTGGCCACCTCGCCGTTCCTGCCCGCGGGTGTGCCGGTGCTGCTCGCGCTGGCCGGCGTCGTGGCGGGCCTGGGTGGTCGCGCGCCCGACCGGGAGCAGGAGCGAGCCGGATGATCACCCCGCTGACCTTGATCGTCGCGACCGTCGTCCTCGCCGCGGGCACGTTCGCCTTCCGGTTCGCCGGACCTGCGTTGCGGACCCGCGTCGAGCTCTCGCCGCGGGTGGAGAAGGTGATGGCCACGGCCGCCGTCGTGTTGCTCGCCGCGCTGGTCGCCACCTCGGCGCTGCTCGAGGACGGCGGATTCGTCGGCTTCGCCCGGCCGGCGGGCGTTGCCGTGGGCGGTGTGCTGGCCTGGCGCAAGGCGCCGTTCGTGGTGGTGGTCGTGGCCGCGGCGGCGACCGCGGCGGGCCTGCGGCTGCTCGGGGTGCCCTGATCGGCGTCGGCCCTCCCGGGGCAGTAGGCTTGACCAGCGGTAATTCGTGGGAAGGTGAGTGCGTGACCAACCAGCGCCCCGTCATCGGTGTGCTCGCGCTGCAGGGCGATGTGCGCGAGCACGCCGCGATGCTGGAGCGAGCGGGTGCGCGCGCTGTGGCCGTGCGGCGTCCGGAAGAGCTGGCCGGCGTCGACGGTCTCGTGCTCCCCGGCGGCGAGTCGACCACCATGTCCCGGCTGCTCGGGGTGTTCGAACTGCTGGACCCGCTGCGCGAGCGGCTCCGGGAGGGCATGCCCGCGTTCGGCTCGTGTGCCGGGATGATCCTGCTGGCGAGGCAGGTGCTCGACGGCAGGCCCGACCAGGAGCAGCTCGACGCACTCGATGTCGTGGTGCGGCGCAACGCCTTCGGCCGTCAGGTCGATTCGTTCGAGGGCGACCTCGACGTCACGGGCCTCGACGGCGGTCCGCTGCATGCCGTGTTCATCCGGGCGCCGTGGGTCGAGAAGGCCGGCGACGGGGTCGACGTGCTCGCCAGGATCCCGCACACCAGTGAGGCCGGGGCGGCGGCCGATAGGATCGTCGCGGTCCGCCAGGGCACGGTGCTCGCCACTGCGTTCCATCCGGAACTCACCGGGGACGAACGGGTGCACCGGCTGTTCGTGGGCATCGTGCAGGAAACGTAGATCTGGAGGAGAGATGAGCGGCCACTCCAAGTGGGCCACCACCAAGCACAAGAAGGCCGCCCTCGACGCCAAGCGTGGCAAGCTGTTCGCGAGACTGATCAAGAACATCGAGGTCGCTGCGCGGACCGGCGGGGGCGACCCGGACGGCAACCCGACGCTCTACGACGCCATCCAGAAGGCGAAGAAGAACTCCGTCCCGCAGGACAACATCGAGCGCGCGCGCAAGCGCGGTGCCGGTGAGGAGGCGGGCGGCGCCGACTGGCAGACGATCTTCTACGAGGGCTACGGGCCCAACGGCGTCGCCGTGCTCATCGAATGCCTCACCGACAACAAGAATCGCGCCGCCTCCGACGTCCGCACCGCGCTGACCCGCAACGGCGGCTCGCTGGCCGACCCGGGCTCGGTGTCGTACCTGTTCAACCGCAAGGGCGTGGTGCTCATGCCCAAGAACGGTCTGTCCGAGGACGACGTGCTCATGGCCGTGCTCGACGCGGGCGCGGAGGAGGTCAACGACCTCGGAGAGAGCTTCGAGATCGTCAGCGAGGCCGGTGACCTCGTCGCGGTGCGCTCGGCGTTGCAGGAGGCCGGTTTCGACTACGAGTCGGCCGAGGCGAACTTCCTGCCGTCGGTCAACGTGCCGCTGGACGTCGAAGGCGCGAAGAAGGTGTTCCGCCTCATCGACGCGCTCGAGGATTGCGACGACGTGCAGAACGTCTACGCGAACTTCGACGTCTCCGACGACATCATGGCCGAGGTCGGCGCCTGAGCGGACGCCCGGCGCTCACTGGCCTGCGCAGGAGGAGCAGCCGCCCGCGAAGACCGTGTACGCGAGGAGCCGCTGGTCCTTCGGCGTGAGCCGCTCGCCGCTCATGAGCTTCATCTCCGCGGCGAGGACCTGGTCCTGCAGATCGGCGCTGGTGCCCTTCGGCGGGGCTGATTTCAGGTCGTGTTCCGACATGGTGACTTCCGCATCTTGTTCGGGGCCGTCGGTCGATGGTAAGAGGTGGCCTCCTGCGGTGTGCCGGCAGTGCGGTCCACGTCACCGCCGGAACATCGCGGGAAACGCCATGGGTTCGTGGGCTTTTGCCGTTGCCGTACGGCACAATGGCCGCCGTGACCCCGGAAACCGTTGCCGAAGACCGAGACCAGGAGCTGCGCGAGTGGATCGTCGAACAGGCCGAGCAAAGGGGTAACGCGGTCATCAACGTCGCGCCCGACGAACACGGTGCGGGGTACGCGTTCACGGTGTGCGCGTGGGCGATGCACGGCGTTCCGGAAGCCGTCGTGGTGGGGCTGCCGGAACAGCTGGCGCCGGTGTTGCTCGACGCCTACGTCGACCGCGCCGCGAACGGGGAACAGTTCGAGTACGGCAAGCTGTACCACGACTTCTTCGACGGCGTGCCGGTGACGTTCGAGAAGGTGGCCACGGCGCACTACCCGGAGTTCTTCGGCAGCGCGTTCGTCGTCTATCCGGATGGCGATTTCCCCGCGGTGCAGATCATCGTCCCGACGCCGGACGGCCACTGGCCGTGGGCTCGCAACGCCCCGGAGGGGTTCGCGTCCTGGCAGCCGGTGCTCACCGTCAGCGGCCGGCCGGAGAGCTGGACCCCCGGCGTCGACGGTCCATAGTGGACCAAGCTGCGTCCACGCCGAGTCTGCGTGGGCGCCCGGCGCGCCTCGGCTGCGGTCGCCGCCGCACCCGGTAGCCTTCTGCTCGAACTGATGTTCGCGAGTCAGGGAGGCCCGTTGCGCGTGCTGGGTGTGGACCCCGGGCTGACCCGGTGCGGCCTCGGCGTCGTGGACGGCGGCCTCGGCCGCACGGTGTCGTGTGTCGCCGTGGATGTCGTGCGCACGCCGGCCGACGCCGAACTCGCCTCCCGGCTGCTGCGGATCTCCGACGCCGTGGAGGAATGGCTCGACACCTACCGGCCCGAGGCCGTGGCGGTGGAGCGGGTGTTCAGCCAGCACAACGTCCGCACGGTGATGGGCACGGCGCAGGCAGGCGGCGTGGTGGCCCTGAGCGCCGCCCGCCGGGGGCTGCCCGTCGTCTTCCACACGCCCAGCGAGGTCAAGGCCGCCGTCACCGGATCCGGCCGGGCCGACAAGGCGCAGGTGACCGGCATGGTCACCCGGCTGCTCAAGCTCGCCGAGAAGCCCAGCCCGGCCGACGCGGCCGACGCGCTCGCGCTGGCGATCTGCCACCTGTGGCGGGAACCGATGCGCGCCCGGCTCGCCGAGGCCGAGGCACAGGCTGCCCGGCTGGCGCGCGCGCACCGGGCGAAACTCGCGGCGGCCGCCAAGGAACGCGCGGCAGTACGCAACAAGACGACGGGAGCACGGTGATGATCTCCTCGGTGCGCGGCGAGGTCCTGTCGGTGGGGCTCGACCACGCCGTGGTGGAAGTGGGCGGGGTCGGCCTCGCCGTCCAGGCCACCCCGGCGACCCTCGCGACCCTGCGCCGCGGCGAGCAGACCCGGCTTCACACCTCCCTCGTCGTCCGGGAGGACTCGCTGACGCTGTTCGGCTTCGCCGACGTCGAGGCCCGTGACCTGTTCGCCCTGCTGCAGACCGTGTCCGGCATCGGGCCGCGGCTCGCGCTCGCCGCCCTGGCCGTCCTTGAACCGGACAAGCTGCGAACCGCGCTCGCCGAGGGCAACATCACCGTCCTCACCCAGGTCCCCGGGATCGGGCGCAAGGGCGCGGAGCGGCTGACCCTGGAACTGCGCGACAAGGTGCTCGCCGCCGAGCCGGCGGGCACGGCGGAGCCGGGTGCGCACGCGTCCGTCGCCGTGCGCACCGAGGTCGTCGAGGCTCTCGTCGGCCTCGGCTTTCCCGCCAAACAGGCCGAGCAGGCCGTCGACAAGGTCGCCGCCGACCATCCGGGCGCCGACACCTCCGGTCTGCTGCGGGCCGCGCTCACCACCCTCGGCCGGAAGCGGTAGCGCACGAGCATGCACGATGACGACATGACCGACTTCGAGCCCGACGGCGCGCCGCTCTCGGCATTCGCGCAGAACGGCGATCGCGAGGTCGAGACGGCGCTGCGGCCCCGCAAGCTCGCCGATTTCGTCGGGCAACCCCGGGTTCGCGAACAGCTGCACCTCGTGCTGGAGAGCGCCCGCAAACGCGGGGTCCCGCCCGATCACGTGCTCCTCTCCGGCCCGCCCGGGCTGGGCAAGACGAGCCTCGCCATGATCATCGCCGCGGAGCTCGACGCGTCCATCCGGATCACGTCGGGGCCCGCGCTCGAACGCGCCGGCGACCTCGCGGCCATGCTGTCCAACCTCGCCGAGGGGGATGTCCTCTTCATCGACGAGATCCACCGGATCGCCCGGCCCGCCGAGGAGATGTTGTATCTGGCGATGGAGGACTTCCGCGTCGACGTGGTGGTCGGCAAGGGACCCGGGGCGACCAGCATCCCGCTGGAGATCGCACCGTTCACGCTCGTCGGGGCCACGACCCGGTCGGGCGCGCTGACCGGCCCGCTGCGGGATCGGTTCGGCTTCACCGGGCAGATGGAGTTCTACAGCCCGGAGGAACTGGAGCAGGTGCTGGCGCGGTCGGCGGCGCTGCTCGACATCGTCGTCGACGACCAGGGCCGGGCCGAGATCGCCCGCCGGTCGCGCGGGACGCCACGCATCGCGAACCGGCTGCTGCGCCGCGTGCGCGATTACGCCGAGGTCCGCGCCGACGGGCGGGCCACGCTGCCGGTGGTGCGCGCCGCGCTCGAGGTCTACGACGTCGACGAACTCGGGCTCGACCGGCTCGACCGCGCCGTGCTGACCGCGCTGGTCCAGTCGTTCGGCGGCGGTCCCGTGGGCGTGTCCACGCTCGCGGTCGCGGTGGGGGAGGAACCGGGTACCGTCGAAGAGGTCTGTGAGCCGTATCTCGTACGCGCGGGTATGCTCGCGCGCACCCCGCGTGGCCGCGTCGCTACCGCGGCGGCGTGGGAGCACCTCGGTTTGCAACCTCCGCCCGAGGTCACAGGGGTTGACGCGGCCGCGCCGACCCTGTTCGACTGAGAACCACGCCGAGGTGGGAGTGCCAGGGGGTGGCTGTCCTGGGCGGCTGTACCTGGCACACTCGACAGAGCACATTCAGACAAACTCGGACGTATCGCCCCAGGCGGCGTCCTCCGAATGGAGAACCATGGAAGGCCTTTTCCTGCCGCTGCTGCTGATGCTCGTCGTCGCGATCCCGCTCATCATGGGCACGCGTAAGCAGAAGCGCATGATGGCCGAGCAGCAGGAGCTGCAGAACAGCCTGGCGCCCGGCGACCGTGTGATGACCACCTCCGGCCTGTACGCGACGGTGGTGGACGCGAGCGACACGAGCACCATCGACCTCGAGATCGCCGAGGGCGTCGTCACGACCTGGCTCCGGCAGGCCGTCCGCGAGCGCATCAACCCGGCCGTCGACGAGGAGCCCGGCGCCGACGAGGAGGGCGACACGACGGCCTCCGCTGACGCCACCCGCTCCGAGGCCGAGGACGGCACCACCTCCACGGGCCCGCAGGTCGCTCCGCCGCTCGAGCACGGTAAGAAGTAGCGCGACCCACACCTGGTCCACGCCGCCGCACTCGCGACGGTGTGGGCCGAACACAGCGTTCACGCAGCGCCGAGTACGGTCTCGGTGCTGCGTGTGTTCGCTGTCCGAGGGCAGTGGGCGTGTGCGCCGGCACCGTCAGCCGCTGAACCAGTTCGAGGAGACCCACCGACGTGGCACCACCGGCCGGGCAGATGCGCCCGGGACGCTACCTGAGCTTCTTCCTTCTCATCGTCGTCGCGCTCTATGCGCTGGTGTTCTTCACCGGTGACCGGCAGCCGACGCCGAAACTGGGGATCGACCTGCAGGGCGGCACCCGGGTGACGTTGACCGCCCGCACGCCCGATGGGCAGGAGCCGTCGCGGGAGCAGCTGCAGCAGGCGCGGCAGATCATCGAGACCCGCGTGAACGGAATCGGTGTCAGCGGTGCCGAGGTGGTGCTCGACGGCAGCAACGTCGTCATCACCGTCCCCGGGGAGCAGGGCGAACAGGCCAAGACACTCGGCCGGACGGCCAAACTCGGCTTCCGCCAGGTCATCAACGCGCAGCCCAACCCGCAGCCGGGCAACCAGCAGGCGCAGCAGCGGCAGGCGGGTCAGGAACCGGAGTCCGAGCAGCAGATCGCGCGGGAGATCCAGACCGCCAAACAGCAGCGGCAGAACGACGCGCTGGTCCCGGCGAACCCGAACGACCAGGCCGCCGTCGCCGCGGCGCAACAGGCCCAGCAGGAAGCCCTCGCCAACCTGACGTGTTCCCGGGACGACCCGCTCGTCGGCAACGACGACCCGCGTAAGCCGCTCGTCACCTGCAACGAGGACGGCACGGAGAAGTACGTGCTCGGACCGGTGTTCCTCGAGGGCACCGAGATCGAGGACGCCACGTCCGGCTACGACAACCAGCAGGGCGGCTGGGTCGTGAACCTGCAGTTCAAGAGCGGCGGCGCCGGTACGTGGGCGGACTTCACCTCGGCCAACATCAACCAGCGGGCCGCGTTCGTGCTCGACACCAAGGTGGTGTCGGCGCCGACCATCAACGAGGCCATCCCCAACGGCCAGACCCGGATCAGCGGCCAGTTCACGCAGGAGGAGGCCAAGAACCTCGCCGACGTGCTCAAGTACGGCTCGCTGCCGCTGTCGTTCGCGTCGTCGGACGCGACCACCGTCTCGGCCACCCTGGGGCTCGCGTCGCTCGAGGCGGGGCTGATCGCGGGTGCGGTCGGCATCGCGCTCGTCTTCGTGTACTGCCTGTTCTATTACCGGATGCTCGGTGTGCTCACGATCCTGTCGCTGGTCCTCTCGGCCGGCATCGTCTACGCGGTCCTGGTGCTGCTCGGGCGCTGGATCGGGTTCACGCTCGACCTCGCCGGTGTCGCCGGGTTCATCGTGGCGATCGGTGTCACCGCCGACTCGTTCGTCGTCTACTTCGAACGGCTCAAGGACGAGATGCGCGAGGGCCGGACGTTCCGGTCCGCCGTGCCGCGCGGCTGGGCGCGGGCGCGCCGTACGATCCTGGCCTCCGATGCGATCATGTTCCTCGCCGCCGGGGTGCTGTACCTCCTCGCGGTCGGCGAGGTGAAGGGCTTCGCGTTCACGCTCGGCATGTCCACCGTGCTGGACCTGATCGTGGTGTTCCTGGTGACGCACCCGCTCGTGGCGCTCGTCGCCAGGTCGAAGCGCTTGTCGAGCCCGAAGCTCTCGGGTCTGGGAGCCGTGCAGCGCATGGGCAGCAGACGGCGGTCGACCGCGCACGTGGGCGCGGCGACGAAGGGGGCGTGACGTGGAGGACAAGAACGTGACGGCCACCGAGAAGGACACCGGCTCCGCCTCGCCGCGGCGGAACTCGGTGTGGAACCGGCTCTATACCGGCACGGGCGCCTTCGACATCGTCGGCCACCGCAAACGCTGGTTCGTGGCCTTCTCGTTGCTGATGCTGGTGTGCGTCGGCTCGATGGTGTTCAAGGGCTTCAACCTCGGCATCGAGTTCGTCGGCGGCACGCAGATCCAGATGCCCGCGCAGGGCGCGCAGGGTCCGATCGACGCCGACCGCGCGAAGGCCGTCGTCTCGCAGGCCAGCGGCCAGCCGGCGTCCGAGGCACAGCAGGTGGGCGCCGGTGACGCGGCGACCATCCAGGTGCGGTCGAGCACGCTGGACGCCGCCGAGGTCAGCCGGGTCAAGCAGGCGCTGTTCGAGCAGCTCCAGCCGCTGGGCTCCGACGGCCAGCCGAGCCGTGCCGTCATCAGCGACAGCGCGGTGAGCGCGTCGTGGGGCGGGGAGATCTCGCAGAAGGCGCTGATCGCGCTCGCCGTCTTCATGGTGCTGGTGACGGTGTTCCTGATCATCTACTTCGAGAAGTGGATGGCGGTGGCGGCGCTCGTCGCCCTGGTGCACGACATCGTCGTCACGGCCGGCGTGTACTCGCTGGTCGGGTTCGAGGTGACTCCGGCGACCGTCATCGGCCTGCTGACGATCCTCGGGTTCTCGCTCTACGACACGGTGGTGGTGTTCGACAAGGTCAAGGAGAACACCCGCGGCCTGCTGAACCTGACCCGCCGCACCTACGCCGAGGCCGCGAACCTCGCGCTGAACCAGACCCTCATGCGGTCGATCAACACCTCGGTGATCGCCCTGCTGCCCGTGCTCGGGTTGCTGGTGATCGGCTACCTGCTGCTCGGTGCGGGCACCCTGCAGGACCTGGCACTGGTACAGATGACCGGCATGCTCGCCGGCGTGCTGTCGTCGGTCCTGCTCGCGACACCGCTGCTGGTGTACCTCAAGATGCGGGACCCGAAGTACCAGCAGCAGGCGGAGCGGGTTCACGCCCGCCGCGAGAACCAGGCACGCAAGGCCGCCGCGCGGGAGTCGGACGACGACTTCGATCCTGCCGACGACGAGGCGCTGGCGACCGAGCTGCGCAAGGAGAAGGCGTACGCGGCCGCCGCGAGCGTTCCGGCCCGCCACCCCAAGGCGCAGCAGCGTCAGCCTCGCCGGAGCGGTGGCAGGCCGACCGGTAAGCGCAAGCGCTCATGAAGATCGACGAGGCACTGGATCTCATCGCGGAGATCCCTGATTTTCCCGAGCCCGGCGTGCTGTTCCGCGACCTGACTCCGGTGTTCGGCGACGCGGCGGCGTTCGCCGCGGTGGTGGACGCGCTGGCCGAGGCGGTCGGCGACGTCGACCAGCTGGCGGCCGTGGAGGCACGCGGTTTCGTGCTGGCGGCCGCGGTCGGCTACGCCAAGGGACTCGGTGTGGCGCTGGTGCGCAAGCCGGGCAAGCTGCCCGCGGTCGCCGGGCGCGTGGACTACACCCTGGAGTACGGCACCGCGACCCTCGAGCTGCCCGTCGGTGCGGTTCGGCCTGGCCAGCGCGTCACCATCGTCGATGACGTGCTGGCCACCGGCGGCACGGTCGCCGCTGCCACGTCGCTGCTGGCCGATGCCGGCGCCGACGTTCGCGGGGTGGCCGTCGTGCTCGAGCTCGCCGCGCTGGAGGGCCGGGCCCAGGTGCCCGGGGTTCCGGTACACGCCCTGCGTACCCTCTGAACAGGATCCGGCGGCGCGGAGGGTTACGCTGGACGTCTGACGAACCGCGCGCGAGGAGCTGGAGGTACGGGTGAGCCAAGAGCTCGATTCCGTCGTGGCAGCCCGGTCGGACGGTGGCGCGCGCGAGGAGCGGGAGGGGAAATCCGGCACCTCCCGGGACATCCAGTCCACCTCGTCCACGCAGGCGGCGCGTCCCGCCTACCCCGGCGCGACCAGGGCGCCGTCCGCGACGAGGCGGGTCCGGGCGAGGCTGGCCCGGCGCATCACCGCCCAGCGGGCCGCCCCTGTGAAGCAGGTGCTGGAGCCGCTCGCCGCGATCCACCGCGAGCTGCACCCGAACGCCGACATGGCGCTGCTGCAGCGGGCGTACGACGTCGCCGAGGCCCTGCACCGCCACCAGCGCCGCAAGTCCGGTGACCCCTACATCACCCACCCGCTCGCCGTGGCCACCATCCTTGCCGAGCTGGGCATGGACACCACGACACTGGTGGCCGCGTTGTTGCACGACACCGTCGAGGACACCGGTTACTCGCTGGAGCAGCTCGGCGCCGACTTCGGCGAGAAGGTCGCGCAGCTGGTCGACGGCGTGACCAAGCTGGACAAGGTCAAGCTCGGCACGGCGGCCGAGGCGGAGACCATCCGCAAGATGGTCATCGCGATGGCGCGGGATCCGCGGGTGCTGGTCATCAAGCTGGCGGACCGGCTGCACAACATGCGCACCATGCGCTTCCTGCCGCCCGAGAAGCAGGCCCGCAAGGCCAAGGAGACGCTCGAGGTCCTCGCCCCGCTGGCGCACCGGCTCGGCATGGCGACGGTCAAGTGGGAGCTGGAGGACCTGGCGTTCGCGATCCTGCAGCCGAAGAAGTACGACGAGATCGTGCGGCTGGTGGCCGATCGCGCGCCGTCGCGGGACACGTACCTGCGCTGGGTGATCGGCGAGCTGACCAAGCAGCTCGACGGATCGCGGATCGCGGCGAAGGTCGAGGGCAGGCCCAAGCACTACTACTCGATCCACCAGAAGATGATCGTGCGTGGCCGCGACCTCGACGACATCCACGACCTGGTGGGCGTGCGCATCATCGTCGACGACGTCCGGGACTGCTACGCCGCCATGGGCGTGGTGCACGCGCTCTGGCAGCCGATGCCCGGCCGGTTCAAGGACTACATCGCGCAGCCGCGGTTCGGCGTGTACCAGTCGCTGCACACCACCGTGATCGGGCCGGACGGCAAGCCGCTCGAGGTGCAGATCCGGACGCACGAGATGCACCGCACCGCGGAGTACGGCATCGCCGCGCACTGGCGGTACAAGGAGACCAAGGGCACCCACAGCGGCAACGCCGTCGACATCGACGAGATGGCGTGGATGCGGCAGCTGCTCGACTGGCAGCGTGAGGCCGCCGACCCGGGTGAGTTCCTCGAGTCGCTGCGCTACGACCTGGCCACCCGCGAGATCTTCGTGTTCACGCCCAAGGGCGACGTCATCACACTGCCGGTGGGCTCGACCCCGGTCGACTTCGCCTACGCCGTGCACACCGAGGTCGGCCACCGCTGCATCGGCGCGCGCGTCAACGGCAGGCTCGTCGCGCTCGAGCGCAAGCTCGAGAACGGTGAGGTCGTCGAGATCTTCACGTCGAAGGCCGAGGGCGCCGGTCCCAGCCGGGACTGGTTGTCGTTCGCGGGGTCGCCGAAGGCGCGCGCGAAGATCCGGCAGT
The DNA here is from genome assembly GCF_042685745.1 of Prauserella oleivorans. Lineage (NCBI taxonomy): Bacteria > Bacillati > Actinomycetota > Actinomycetes > Pseudonocardiales > Pseudonocardiaceae > Prauserella > Prauserella oleivorans. The sequence goes on from NZ_JBHUNT010000001.1 coordinate 3,459,151, forward strand.
GGTTCGCCAAGGAGCGCCGTGACGAGGCGATCGAGGCGGGCAAGGAGGCCATCACCAAGGAGGTCCGCAAGGTCGGGCTTCCCATCCAGCGCCTCGTGTCGGCCGACTCGATGGCCGCCGTCGCCACGGAACTGCGGCACAACGACATCAGCTCGCTCTACGCCGCGGTCGGGGAGGGCCACACCAGCGCCAAGCACGTGGTGCAGCGGCTCGTCGCGCTTATCGGCGGCGTCGAGGAGGCCGAGGAGGAACTCGCCGAGCGCGCGACGCCGTCCACGGTCACCCGCAGGCGCGGATCCGGCGACGTCGGCGTCATCGTCAAGGGCCAGAGCGACATCTGGGCCAAGCTCGCCCGGTGCTGCACCCCGGTGCCCGGCGACGAGATCCTCGGGTTCGTCACGCGCGGCGGTGGCGTGAGCGTGCACCGCACCGACTGCACCAACGCCGACGACCTGCGCAAACAGCCGGAGCGGCTGGTCGAGGTCGAGTGGGCGCCGTCGGAGTCGTCGGTCTTCCTGGTGGCGATCCAGGTCGAGGCACTCGACCGCCACCGGCTGCTGTCCGACGTCACCAAGGTGCTCGCCGACGAGAAGGTGAACATCCTGTCCGCCTCCGTCACCACCTCGCGTGATCGCGTGGCCGTCAGCCGGTTCACCTTCGAGATGGGCGACCCGAAACACCTCGGCCACGTGCTGAAGGTGGTGCGCAACGTGGAGGGTGTCTACGACGTGTACCGGGTCACGTCGGCGTCCTGACGCCCCACGGCCGTTCTAGGCTGGGCGACCATGACCGACGGGATCGAGTTCGTCCGGGACGGCGACGTCGCCCGGCTGACGTTCACCAGGCCCGAGAAGATGAACGCCATCACCTATGGCATGTGGGCGGCGATCCCAGGCATCGTGGCCGAGATCGAGAAGGACCCGTCGGTGAAGGTCCTGCTCCTCACCGGCGCCGGCCGGCACTTCTCGGCCGGCGCGGACATCAGCGAGTTCCGCGATCTGCGGTCGACGGCCGAGGGCGCGGCGACCTACGACAAGGCCGTCGACGAGGCGGTGCAGGCGCTGGCGTCGATGAGCAAGCCGAGCGTCGCGATGATTCAGGGCAACTGCATCGGCGGCGGCTGCCAGCTCTCGGTCGCCAGTGACTTCCGGTTCGCCGCCGCGGGGGCGCGGTTCGGGATCACGCCGGCCAAGCTCGGCATCGTGTACCACTTCGACTCCACCCGCCGGCTCGTCGAGCTGGTCGGGCCCGCGCACGCACGGTACCTCTTGCTCTCGGGCAACCTGGTGGACGCGCCGCGCGCACGGGAGATGGGTCTGGTCAACGACGTGTTTCCCGCCGAGGAGCTGGAAGCGTCCACAATGGAGTTCGTGCGTACGTTGTGTGCACGCTCGCAGGTCTCCGTGCGCGGGATGAACCGCATCATCGAGAAGATCGTGTCCGGCCAGCGCGTCAGCGACTCCGAAGTGGACGACATCCGAGCCGCCGCGGTGCACGGCGAGGACTACGCCGAGGGGATCGCCGCGTTCCTCGAGCGGCGCGAACCCCGGTTCACCTACCGCTGAGGCCCGTGCTCGTCAGTGCCGGGTTCGAACGGCTCCCTGACGAGCACGGCGCCCCAGGCGTCACGCGCCGACGGTGACGCCCGTGAACCGGACCTCCATGTTGGGCTTGCCGCCACCGGGGCTCGGCTCGAACGAGCCGTCGTCACCGGCGCGTGCGATCTTGTCGAGCACCGTAAGGCCCTCGTCGGAGATCGTGCCGAACACGGTGTAGTCCGGGCTGAGCGGCGCCTCGCCGTAGACCATGAAGAACTGGCTGCCGTTGGTGTCCGGCCCGGAGTTGGCCATCGCGAGGATGCCGCGGCCGTAGGTGAGCTGGTCGAACGTCTCGTCGGCGAAGGTATAGCCCGGACCACCGGAGCCCTGGCCGGTCGGGTCGCCGCACTGCAGCATCTGCAGGCCGGTGGTCCCGAGCCGGTGGCAGGACGTGTCGGTGTAGTAGTCCTGCTCGGCGAGGCTCACGAAGCTGTTCACGGTGCACGGCGCGAGCGACCGGTCGAGCGTGAGCGGGATGTCGCCCGCGGTGGAGTGGAGGGTCAGGTCGACCGTGCCGCTCGACGGGACGTTCTCGCCGTTCGGCGGCTCCACCTGCTTGGCGGCCTCACCGCCCGGCTTGTACTCGCACGAGACCGGATCCGGCAGCGGCTGGGGCCGTTGCGCGGGCTGTACCCGCTGGGTGGGGATGTCGATCTGCTGCGACGACGGGGCCGCGCCCGAGCTGGGACTGGCCTGCTCGGCGGCGTCCCCGTCACCGCTCTGGCTCGTGAGGACCACGATGAGGCCCGCGGCGACCACCACCACGCCCACCGTCACGCCGACGCCGATGATCTTGCGTCGCTTGGCTCGCTCGGCCCTGCGAGCGAGCTGCCGCTCGAGCTTGCGCTTGGCGGCCTCACGGCGCTGCTGGTTGGTCGCCACCTGCCCTCCCGGAGTCTCTCGGTTGTTCACCGCCTGCCGGCTGGCGGCAGTCTATGGGCACTGTCTGTGAGGAACCTGTACAGGGGCCGTTAGGGTGGGGCAGATCCCAAACGCGGAGGTGGATTCGTGCTCGTCGTCGGGTTTCCGGCCGGGGCGTTCCAGGCGAACTGCTACCTGCTGGCGCTCGGTGCGGGGCGCGACTGCGTCGTCGTTGACCCAGGCGAGGCGGCGACCGAACCCCTCGAGCGGGCGTTGCGCGAGCACAGGCTCACCCCCGCGGCAGTGCTGGCCACCCACGGGCACCTGGACCACGTGCAGTCGGCTGCCACGGTCGCCGACGCACACGGGGTGGCCGTGTGGATCAGGCCCGAGGACCGGGTGCTGTTGTCGGATCCGCTGCGCGCCCTGGATTCCCGGTCGGCAGCCGGGCTCGGCGACATCAGTCACGCCCAGCCCCGCGAGGTCCGGGAGCTGGGAGAGGAGCCGCTGACACTCGCCGGACTGCACATCACCGTCGACCACACGCCCGGGCACACGCCGGGCTCCGTGGTGTTCCGTCTCGACAGCGAGGAGGGCGGCCAGGTCGCGCTCACCGGCGACACGTTGTTCGCCGGCTCGATCGGGCGCACCGACCTGCCGGGCGGCGACCCGGCCGACATCGCCCGCTCGCTGCGCACGACACTGATGTCGCTGGCAGACGACACGGTCGTGCTCCCGGGCCACGGCCCGAGCACCACGATCGGGCGGGAGAAGGCCGCGAACCCGTTTCTCGCACAGAGTGTCGTAGGGGGAGAGCATGAGTGAGCCGGAGTCCGCGCGCAGGACGCCAGCGCCCGAACCGGAGCGCATTCCGCTCTACGGCGACAACGCGGCGCTGCGCCGTAAGCGCGGCCTGTCCGGGCTGGTCGGCGTGGTGCTTTTCGCGGCGGCGTTCGGCGGGATCGCCGGGCTCATCGGCGGCCAGGTCGCGGGGCTCGTGGTCGCCGCGCTGGTGGCGTTGCCGTTGCTGTACGTGGTGTCCTACAACGCCCGGCGGCAGGTGTGGCTCGAAGCCCGCACAGTGGTCGTGCGGAACTGGCGCACCCGGCGGATCGAGCTGGTCACCGCCGACCGGCTCGACCTCCTGGTTACCGACGTCCGTGGCACCCGCACCGTGAGCCTGCTCGTGACAGGCGGCGAGCGGCGCACGAGCGTGAAGATCGACCTCGCCATCTACGCCGGAACCGGCGGCCGCGAGCTCGGGATCCTGGCGCTGCGCAAGCTCGCCGACGGGCTCGCCGACAACATCGCGGCCAACGGTCTGGTGTTCTCCGAACTGCTCGTCGCGCAGCTGCGCTCGGAGGCCCGGGGCGATGCGGCCGCCGACCGCCCGCTGTACCGCATCGCGTCGGTGGCGCCTTCGGGCAAGCTCGCGCAGCGGTTCACGATGGAGGCCGTGAGCCGTTTCGTGGCGTCGCTGGAGTGACCGTCGACTCGCCGGCGAGCTGGCGTTCGATGGCGATGAGCTGCGCGCGGACCGCCTCCAGCTGGTAGACGATCTCCGGCAACTCCGCGGCGGCGAACGTGGCGAGGCGTTCCAGCTGCGCGGCCGTCTCCCGGAGGTCTGCGAGCACCGTGGTGAGCCGCGGAAGTGTCGCGAGCGCACCGCACACGGCGCCCGTCGTCCGCCGAACGAGTGCGAGCGTCTGCTGCGCGGGGGTGAGCACTGGACCCAGCATGGCGTCTCCGGGTGATGTGGGGGAGGAGTCGCCGCTGTTCGTACCTCAGTGTCCGGCCTGGTCCGGAGGCGCCCCGGCGCGATGTGGCTGGTGTGGTCAGTGAGTATCGGTGGGGCTGACGTGGCCGGCGTCCTCGCGCACGACGATGAGTGAGGCCAGCAGCGTCGTCACCGGGACCGCGGCCACCACTCCGATGCTGCCCGCCAGCGTCCGGACGATTTCGGAGGCGATCTCCTGCGAGCCGAGGATGGACCCGAGGTCCACACCGGACAGTGACGCGAGCAGCAATACCGGCAACGCCGCTCCCGCGTAGGCCATGACGAGCGTGTTGACCGCCGAGCCGACATGGTCGCGGCCGATCCGCAGGCCCGCGCCGTAGAGACGCCGCCACGACAGGCTGGGGTTCGCGCGGTGCAGTTCCCACACCGCGCTGGTCTGGCTGACGGTGACGTCGTCGAGGACACCCAGCGCGCCGATGACGACTCCGGCCAGCAGCAGCCCTCGCGCGTCGATGCCGTGTCCGAGTGACGCGATGAGATTCGACGTGTCGTCGTCGAGTCCGGTGAGGTCGGCCGCCGCCGAGAAGACAGCCGACAACACGCCGATGAGCGCGAGGCTCACCATCGTGCCGAGCACGGCGACCGACGTCCGGGCGGACAGGCCGTGAGTCAGGTACAGCGCGACGAACATGATCAGCCCGGATCCGGCGATCGCGACCAGCAGGGGACTTTCGCCGCGCAGGATCGCTGGAAGCACGAACAGTGCGAGGACTGCGAAGCTCAGCCCCAGCGCGGCGAGGGCGGCGAGACCGCGCCAGCGGCCGAGTGCGATCACGGCGACGGCGAACAATCCGGCGAGCGCCAGGAGCGGAACGCCGCGCTGGAAGTCCTGCACCTGGTACGAATCCGCGCTGGCCGGGTCGGCGCCGCTGTAGGCGAGGACCACCGCGTCGCCCGCGGCGAAACGGGGTGTGCTGGGTTCGAGCGGCAGGGTCTTGCGGATCGTGCTTCCCTCGGCGGGCCCGTCCGTGAGGGTGACGTCGATCGTGAGGCAGGCCTGATCGTCCGAGGTGGGCCGGCCGACCTGCACCTGACCGGGTGTGAGGCAGGGCCCGGTGGCGGCTGCGGCCACGTCGCCGTGGACCGGCGTGCCCACGGCGTGCTGCCCGCGCACGCCGGATTCCCCCCACGGGTACAGCACCACCACGGCCACCACGGTCGCGAGCGCGAACGGCACCAGCAGGGCGGTCAGCAGCACCCGCACGGGCCGGGACGCCGGCTCGGTGGAACCGTGGCCGTGACCATGGCCGTGACCGGTGAGCCGCGCCTCGCCCGTCGCGGCGCCGGCAGCGGTGGTCGCCTGCCCGGCGGCGGTCCGGCCGGCAGGTGGCGTCCTCGACAGTGATGGGTCGTCGTGTCCCACCGCGGACGCGGTGCTCTCCCGCGTGGCCGGAGACCGGCCGCCGGGGTCGTCGCGGTGTGGCGTGGCTTCCGCGCGCCGCCGGGGTGACCTCCCGCGCTCGGACGCCCGCGAGCCGCCGGCGTGTTCGCCGCGGTCGGACAGTTCCGTGGGCGCACCCGGTTCCGTGCGCACGCCAGGCCGGCGGTCTGTCCGGCGTGCCTGGGACAACGGCGGCCTGCCTTCCGGGTTCTCCCCGGCGTCCCGGCCGGAGGCAGGACCGCCGTCGCTCATGGTGTCGTGTCCGGTGATCTCTCGCCGCCGGGCCCGGCCCCGGTACGGGGCGTCGCCTCCCATAGCTCGGTCTCCCCGGTCGACTGGTCTCGCGTGGCGAGGACCGTCCTCGGGCGGTGGGGAAGGGGTCGGGGACGGCGCGGCCGGGATTCGTCGGATGGGGCCGGTCTCGTCGTCGGAAACGTCGCGAGGCACAGCCACATCCTGACGTCCGACGCCGCGAGGGTCCGCGGCACCCGTCCTCGGGGCCCCGGCGACCCCGTAGGCCGGATCGCGAGCTCCGACCGGGCAGCGCGGACGCGGACCGAGTACCGGACGTCGGTGTGAGTGTGCTGTGTCTCGCGGCGTGACGCCGCTGCTGATCCCCCATGGCTTGACACACCATCGAACATGTGTTCGAATCTCAATCATGAGATGGGATCGTCAGCGAGCCGGGGCGGCCGGTGAACCGGCACTCCTGGGCCTGTCGGGGCTGGTCCGGTCGGTGCGCTCGCCCGAGTTCTCCGGGGTCACGTTCCACGAGGTGCACGCCCGGTCGGTGCTCAACAAGGTGCCCGAGGCCTCACGGGTCCCGTTTCGCTGGACCGTGAATCCCTATCGCGGTTGTTCCCACGCGTGTGCGTACTGCCTCGCCGGGGACACGCCGATCCTGCTCGCCGACGGGCGCACGAAGCCACTCGCCGACCTCCGTGTAGGCGACCGGGTGTACGGCACGAGGCTCGAGAACGGCTACCGGCGGTACGTGCCGGCGCGCGTGCTCGCGCAGTGGACGACGCAGAAGCCCGCGTACCGCATCACGCTCCAGGACGGCACGTGCCTGACCGCCAGCGGCGACCACCGTTTCCTCACCAACCGCGGCTGGAAGTACGTCACCGGAGACCAAGCCGGTGCGGGTCGCAGGCCACACCTCACCACCGGCAACAAGCTCATGGGGGTGGGCCGCTTCGCGGTACCGGCTCCCGAGTCCGCCGGCTACCGGCTCGGGTACCTGGCCGGGCTCGGCGCCGGCCGCGGGGTGCTGGATGCCGAGGCGGCCGCGCGGGCCGACGCGTTCGCGGAGTCGGCCGACGGCGCGCCCTCCGAGGGGGAGACGCTGCCGATCGCGCCGGGAGACGACTGGCTGCGAGGCTTCCTCGCCGGGCTGTTCGACGCCGACGGCAGTCACTCCCGCGGCGTACTCCGCATGCCGGTCGCGAAACCGCAGGTCCTCGAGGCGGCGGTACTCGCACTGAAACGGCACGGCTTCGACCACGCGGTCGAGCGGTCGAACAGGTCCGGACCGTTACGTGTGCTGCGGCTGATCGGCGGGCTCCCGGAGCGGCTGCGGTTCTTCCACACGACCGACCCGGCCGTCACCCGCAAACGCACGATCGACGGCGTGGCGATCAAGTCGGCTGCCCGGCTCGGTGTCGTGTCGATCGAGCCGGTGGGGGAGCAGGAGCTCGTCGACATCACCACCGACACCGGGGACTTCATCGCCGACGGGGTCGTCAGCCACAACTGCTTCGCTCGCAACACGCACACGTATCTCGACTTCGACGCCGGCGAGGACTTCGACAGCCAGGTCGTCGTCAAGGTCAACGCCCCGGAGGTGCTGGCCGCCCAGGTGCGCCGGCGGAGCTGGGCGCGCGAGCACGTCGCGATGGGCACCAACACGGATCCGTACCAGCGGGCCGAGGGCAAGTACGAGCTGATGCCGGGAATCATCAAGGCGCTCGCCGGGTCGGGCACACCGTTCTCGATCCTCACGAAGGGCACCGTCCTCGCGCGCGACCTGCCGTTGCTGCGCGCGGTCGCCGCGGACGTACCGGTGGGTCTGGGCGTCTCGATCGCCCTCCTGGGCCGGGACCTGCAACGCAGACTGGAACCCGGCACGCCCAGCCCGCAGGCGCGGCTCGAACTGGTCCGGAAGGCCCGCGATGCGGGGCTTCCGTGCGGCGTGTTCGTGGCGCCGGTCCTGCCGGGCCTCACCGACTCCGCCGACGCGCTCGACCAGCTGCTCGCGCAGATCCGCGACGCGGGCGCGACCGGGGTGACCGTCATCCCGTTGCACCTGCGGCCGGGCGCGCGGGAATGGTTCGGCCGGTGGCTCTCCTCGCACCACCCCGAACTCGTGCCGCGGTACCGGCAGCTGTACGCGCGGGGCAGCTACGTCGACGTGGGCTACCGGCGGTGGCTGTCCGCCCGGGTCACGCCGTTGCTCCGGCGGCACGGCCTCGATCGCCGGTCCGGCGGTGAGGAGCGCGGCGTGCCCGGCGACGAGGAGGCCGGCTGGCCCGACGGGACGATGCCGGGGCGCCGGGGTGAATCCGTGCCGGCCCAGGGCGACCAACTGACTTTGCTGTGAAGACCTGCGTGACGGCCCGGCGCTCGGGGAAACCTGGTGGCGGCCGGACGACCCCGGTTGGTTAACCTGAGCCGTCGGCGGCATGCCGCCGAGACATCGATGCCAAGACCGCTACCACCGCTTTCCGAGAGGATCCTGCGAAGTGCTTCGCACCCACAACGCCGGCACATTGCGTGCCGAGCAGGCTGGCCAGACCGTCACGCTCACCGGCTGGGTGGCCCGGCGGCGCGATCACGGCGGAGTGATCTTCGTCGACCTGCGCGACGCCAGCGGGATCGCGCAGGTCGTCTTCCGGGAAGGGGAGATGGCGGACCGAGCTCACCACCTTCGTGCGGAGTACTGCATCAAGGTGGTCGGCGAGATCGCCAAGCGGCCCGAAGGCAACGAGAACCCCGAGATTCCCACCGGAGACATCGAGGTCCTGGTCACCGATCTGGAGGTGCTCTCGGAAGCCGCCGTGCTGCCGTTCCCGATCGATGATCGGCTCGACGTCGGCGAAGAGGTCCGGTTGAAGTACCGCTACCTCGACCTGCGGCGAGGCACCCAGGCCCGGAACATGCGATTGCGCAGCGAGGTCAACCGCGTCGCGCGCAACGTCCTGCACGATCAGGGTTTCGTCGAGATCGAGACGCCCACGATGACGCGGTCGACGCCCGAAGGCGCCCGCGACTTCCTGGTGCCCGCCCGGCTCAAACCCGGCTCCTGGTATGCGCTGCCCCAGTCCCCGCAGCTGTTCAAGCAGCTGCTCATGGTCGGCGGTCTCGAGCGCTACTTCCAGATCGCGCGCTGCTACCGCGACGAGGACTTCCGCGCCGACCGCCAGCCCGAGTTCACGCAGCTCGATATCGAGATGAGCTTCGTCGAGCAGGACGACGTCATCAAGCTCGCCGAGGACGTGCTGTCGGCGTTGTGGAAGCTCGTCGACGTCCAGGTGCAGACACCGTTCCCGCGGATCACCTACGCGGAGGCGATGGCGAAGTACGGCACCGACAAGCCGGACCTGCGCTTCGGGCTGGAACTCACCGAGCTCACCGATTTCTTCGCCGACACGCCGTTCCGGGTGTTCCAGGCGCCGTACGTGGGCGCCGTCGTCATGCCGGGCGGCGCGGACCAGCCGCGGCGGACCCTCGACGCGTGGCAGGAGTGGGCGAAGCAGCGTGGCCACAAGGGGCTGGCCTATGTGCTGGTCGCGGAGGACGGCACGCTCGGCGGCCCGGTCGCGAAGAACCTGGCCGAGCACGAGAAGGCGAACTTGGCCGGCGCGGTCGGCGCGAAGCCGGGCGACTGCATCTTCTTCGCGGCGGGCAAGCCCAAGGACGCCCGTGCCCTGCTCGGTGCGGCGCGCGTGGAGATCGCCCACCGCCTCGGCCTGATCGACGAGAACAGCTGGTCGTTCGTATGGGTCGTCGACGCGCCGCTGTTCGAGGCCGCCGACGAGACCGACGACGTCGCCGTCGGCAGCGGGAAGTGGACGGCGGTGCACCACGCGTTCACCTCGCCGACGCCCGAGTGGATCGACAAGTTCGAGACCGATCCCGCCAATGCACTGGCCTACGCCTACGACATCGTCTGCAACGGCAACGAGATCGGCGGCGGGTCCATCCGTATCCACCGCGCGGACGTGCAGAAGCGGGTTTTCGAGGTGATGGGGCTGTCGGACGAGGAGGCACAGGAGAAGTTCGGCTTCCTCCTCGACGCGTTCCAGTACGGCCCGCCCCCGCACGGCGGCATCGCCTTCGGCTGGGACCGCATCGTGATGCTGCTGGCGGGCGCCGACTCGCTGCGCGACGTGATCGCGTTCCCCAAGACGGGTGCCGGTTACGACCCGCTGACGGGTGCGCCCGCGCCGATCACGGCCGAGCAGCGCAAGGAAGCGGGCGTGGACGCCAAGCCACAGAAGCAGGCCTGAGCCCGCCGGTTTCGCGGTGCCACCGTGGATTGAGCACGCCGGTTGCCAAGTCCGCGCCTGCCCTGGTGGTTGCCGCGCTGCGTCCAGCTCGGGCCGGGCGAGGGGCCTTCGGGGCCTGCCGGCGGACGGCAGGCGGGGCCATAGCACCTACTGGTCGCCAACGCGCCCGTGCGACTGCCAGGCTTGGAGGTTCGCTCGCCCGCGCGCACGTGGCTGCTCGCGAGTGCGCCGAGTCGCCGCAGATGGCCTTGGGAAAGCGCCTTCTCGCGCGCGGTGCGACGCGCGCCCACGGAGTTCGGCAAGCAGCAGTCGTCGAGAGGGCGGGGAGCGAGGGCGTGTCGGTGTGCTCGCCGAGTGAGCCACGGCCGTGCCAACCGCTCCGCCCAACGTCGCCCTCCGAGGCCGTACCGCTCCGCCACACACGCCGGACTGAAAGCCGACCACCGCGGCCACCAACGGCGGCCTGGCCACCCGGGCGCAGGCACGCGGAAAACCCCAGGCACCTCCGGTATCGCCATCACGCGGGGGACCACGGACGGGCGCGACACGCGCGGCTGCGCCCTGGTGATCATCGCCACGCCCTGCCGGTCCTCAGGTTTCCGGCCTGCAGGCGGGGGGTATCGATCAGTCCGGACAATCCAGCCAGGATTTTCACGTTATGGCCCGGATTGTGGTCATCGTCGCTCTCTCACTAGTAGGGTCGAAGCCAATGACTGTGGACACCTCTCCTACCGATGACTCGACAGTCGGAGCGGGAGCGGAACTTCTCTCCGTCGACGCTGCCGTCGCCGCTGCCGAGTCGGTCCTCACGCAACGGTTCGGCAGCACGATCTCCTTGATCGATGCCGAGGACCTTGCGGGCAGCGGACCGGCCACGGTCGTCAGGGCGCGGGTCGCCTCGTCCCCGTTCGCCCTGCCGAGGACCCTCGTCATCAAGCATTACCCGGACGCACCGGCGCCCGGGCAGGACGACGCGTTCGCCCGGGAGGCCGCCAGCTACCAGCTGTTCACGGCGCTCTCCGCCGAGGACCGCACGTGCCCGGAGATTCTCGCGCACAGCGCCGACCACCGCGTGCTCGTCATCGACGACCTCGGTCGTGCGCCCACGCTGGAGGACAAGCTCCGTGGCTCCGACAGCCGGGCAGCCGAGACCGCCCTGCTCTCCTGGGCGCGTTCCCTGGGCCGCATGCACTTCAGCACCGCGAACCGCGAGCCCGACTTCAACGCACTCCTGCGCAGGCTGAGCGGCCGGTCGAAACCCGAGGACGCCCTCCGCGAGGACGACAACCCCGGCACCGATCCGGCGGCCGCCACCACGCGCGCGCCGGACCTGCTCGCCGAGAAGCTCGGTGTGGTGACCTCGGACGCCGTCCGCGACATCGCCGCCCGCGCCGCCGAGCAGACACGCTCGGCCGCCTTCCGGGCGTTCAGCCCCGTCGACCTCTGGCCAGATAACAACCTGGTCACCAGCGACGGCGTCCGCTTCCTCGACTTCGAGCGCGGCCGGGTGCGCAGCGCGCTGGTCGACGCCGCCCACCTGCGGGTGCCCTTCGTGTCCGGACCCGAGCCGCTGGCCCTGCCCGCCGGCATGAGCGAGGCCATGATCGCCGCCTGGCGAGCCGAGGTGGCGGACCTGTGGCCCGCGTTCGCCGACGAGGCGACGCTCGCCCGCCACCTGCTCGACATCGAACTGCTGCTCGTGTGGCACGCGACGTGGCGTCACCTGCCTGGCCTCGGCGACAGCCGCGACGCCTCGCCGACCGGGCGCGCCGCCGCGCTCGTCACCTGGTGGCGCGACCTCGGCGAGCACGCCGAACGCGACCGGGACGACGACATCGCCGAGCACGCCGGGGCCGTGGCCCATGCGCTCGACGTCCGCTTCGGCCCCAATCTGGAGCTCGCGCTCTACCCGGCGTTCCGGTAGTACCAAGCCTTCGCCGGTCCGTCCCCGCTCCGTTACCCCCGCATCACCGCCGGTGAGTGTGGGTGGCTGATGGTGTCCGCGTGGTGTGCGAATCCTTCCCGCGGACATCGACCCCCAACCCTCCTCCGGTGCCGGTGCGGCGGCTTGTCGTGCTTGGCGATTCGACCGCCGTCGGCCTCGGCGACCCGCTGCCCGGCGGGGCCTGGCGTGGCGTCGGTCCGCTGGTCGCCGACGCGCTCGGGATCGGACCCGCCGGCTACCTGAACTGCGCGTTCACCGGCGCCCGCATGCGCTGCGTACGGACCGAACAGCTGCCACACGCGCTCGCCCGGCGAGCCGACGTCGCGCTGGTCATCGTCGGCATGAACGACACGCTCCGGTCGGACTTCGACCCGCGGGCGCTCGCCGCCGACCTGGACCACGTGCTGGCCCAGCTACGGGCAGCGGGCACGCTGCCCGTGCCCGTGCGCTTCCACGACCACGGGCGGGTGTTCCGCCTGCCCGGGCCCCTGCGCCGGGCGCTCAAGGCGCGCATCGACCAGCTCAACGGCGTCGTCGACACCGTGGTGAGCAGGCACGGCGTGCCGTGTGTCGACCTGGACCGTCTCCCGGGCACCTACGAGCTGGCGTCCTGGAGCGTCGACCGGCTGCACCCTTCCGAGCGGGGGCACCGGCTGCTGGCACGGGCTTTCACCGACGTGCTGGCCGGCGCGGGAGTCGCCGTGCCGCGCCCGGTCAGCCTCGCGTGCTCCGGTGGCGCCCAGGCGAGCGCCCTCGACCATGTCGGGTGGCTGGTCGCGAAGGGCGTGCCCTGGTTGTGGCGGCGCGGGCGGGACCTCGTGCCCTACGCCGCCGGCATCCTCGTGCGCAGCGCCCTGGGCAGGCAGCGCGAGGCCCCCGCACCCGATCCGGCCCCGGAGGTCGCCACCGCGTGACCGACGGAGGGGCAGCCGGTGTCGGCCGTCGCCGCTACCGTCGAGGTGTGCACCACCAAGACGAACTGTTCACGGTGAACCCCGACGTGGCGCCACCGCCGGAACCGGCCGGGCCCACCACGCCACCGCCCGCACCCCCGGGGTCGCCGCTCGCCGTGCGGATGCGCCCGCGCACCCTGGACGAGGTCGTCGGGCAGCAACACCTGCTGGGGGAGGGCGCTCCGCTGCGCCGGCTCGTCGAGGGCGCCGCCCCCGCGTCGGTGCTGCTCTACGGTCCGCCGGGCACGGGCAAGACGACGCTGGCCAACCTCGTGTCCACGGCCACTGGACGCCGTTTCGTCGCGCTGTCGGCACTGTCGGCCGGGGTGAAGGAGGTCCGCGGCGTCATCGAGGAGGCACGCCGCAGGCGCCGGTACAACGCCGAGAACACCGTGCTGTTCATCGACGAGGTGCACCGGTTCTCCAAGACCCAGCAGGACGCGCTGCTCGGCGCGGTCGAGGACCGTACCGTGCTGCTGGTCGCGGCCACCACCGAGAACCCGTCCTTCTCGGTGGTCTCGCCGCTGCTGTCCCGGTCGCTGGTGTTGCAGCTACGGCCGCTCACCGACGACGACGTCCGCGAGCTCGTCACCCGTGCGCTCACCGACGAACGCGGCCTGGCCGGGACGTTCGAGCTCACCGACGAGGCCCTCGCACACCTGGTCCGGCTCGCGGCGGGCGACGCGCGGCGCGCGCTGACGGCCCTGGAGGCCGCCGCCGACGCCGCCGCGGCCACCGAGCACCGCGTGATCGAGCTCGGCACCGTCGAATCGACCGTCGACAAGGCGGCGGTGCGCTACGACCGCGACGGCGACCAGCACTACGACGTCATCAGCGCGTTCATCAAGTCCATCCGCGGCTCCGACGTCGACGCCGCGCTGCACTACCTGGCGCGCATGATCGCGGCCGGCGAGGACCCACGATTCATCGCCCGCAGGCTCGTCGTGCACGCAAGCGAAGACATCGGTATGGCGGATCCCACGGCCCTGCAGACGGCGGTCGCGGCCGCCCACGCCGTGCAGTTCATCGGCATGCCCGAGGGCAGGCTCGCGCTCGCCCAGGCGACCGTGCATCTGGCCACCGCGCCGAAGTCCAACGCCGTCATCACGGCCATCGATGCCGCGCTCGCCGACGTCCGCGCGGGCGGGGTCGGGACCGTGCCGCCGCACCTGCGGGACGGTCACTACGCCGGTGCGGCCACGCTCGGCAACGCCGTGGGCTACCGGTATCCGCACGACGTCGCCGAGGGCGTGCTGGCGCAGCAGTACCCGCCGGACGAGCTGGTCGGCAAGGACTACTACGAGCCCACCCAGCGAGGCGCCGAGCGCACGCTCGCCGAGCGGGTGCCGCGGCTGCGCCGGACCGTCCGTGGTCACCGCGACGGTCGCTGACCGCGGCGTGCGCAGGCTCGCGACACGCAGGGTCACCGAACGGCAGGGCTCTCCGGCCGGGCGTGGCGGCGCACGGTAGCCTCACCTGCAATCGACGTCGCCACCGATCCTGAAGGAGGGCACGTGTCGGCAGGGCAGATCGCCGCGTTGATCGCCGCGGGCGCCTTCGTGCTGCTGGTGTTGTTCCTGGCGATCGCACTGATCAAGCTCGGCCGCACGCTGGACGAGGCCACGGTCGCCATCCGCAAGGCGCACGAGAACACCGATCCGTTGCTGCACGGGGCCAACGACACCATCACGCATGTCAACACGCAGCTGGAGCGTGTCGACGGCATCACGGCCAACGCGCAGGCCGTGTCGGGCAACGTCTCGGCGCTGTCGTCGGTGTTCACCGCGACTCTGGGTGGCCCGCTGGTCAAGACGGCCGCGCTGTCGTACGGGCTGACGAAGGCCGTGCGTGCCCGCCGCAAGGGCAAGGACAACGGCAAGCACTCGCTCCGCCGCGGGAGGAAGAACAAGCGATGAAGCGGCTTTTCTGGCTGGGGATGGGCGTCGCCGCCGGAGTGGCGCTCTCGCGCAAGGCCACCGAAACCGCTCGTCAAGCCACTCCGGCGGGGTTAGCCTCGAACCTGGGTGACGCCGTGCGCGAGCTCGCAGGCGCCATCGGCGCGTTCGGCGCGGACGTCCGGGCGGGGATGAGCGAGCGGGAGCAGGAGCTGAACGACATCGTGGAGCAGCGTGCGGGTGTCCGGGCCAGGCCGGCCGCCGAGCGTGGTGCCGTGCCGCCCCGCGGGCGGCACGCGCTGTCCGAGCCGCGCGCGGGGCGAGCTCGCCGGGCGGAGGGCTGAGCGGCCAGCCGCGCCCTCCGCCGTCGCAGCCGTCCTGACCACCCGGCCGCGGGCCCGCCCCGGTGCTGTCGGCCACATCCCAAGGAAGACCAGTGGAAACACACGAGATCAACAAGCGGTTCCTGGACCATTTCGAGAAGAACGGACACACCCGGGTCCCCAGCGCGTCGCTGATCCTGGACGACCCGACCCTGCTGTTCGTCAACGCCGGGATGGTCCAGTTCAAGCCCTACTTCCTCGGGGAGGTCCCGCCGCCGTACCCGCGGGCGACGAGCGTGCAGAAGTGCGTGCGCACCGGGGACATCGACGAGGTCGGCAAGACCACCCGCCACAACACGTTCTTCCAGATGGCGGGCAACTTCTCCTTCGGCGACTACTTCAAGGAAGGCGCCATCGCGCGGGCGTGGGAGCTCATCACCACCTCGCAGGACGAGGGCGGGTTCGGCTTCGACCCCGACCGGCTGTGGGCGACCGTGTACGAGCACGACGCCGAGACGGCCGCGCTGTGGCGGGACGTCGCGGGCCTGCCGTCGGAGCGGATCCAGTTCCGTGGCGCGGAGGACAACTACTGGGACATGGGCGTGCCCGGCCCGTGCGGTCCGTGCTCGGAGATCTACTACGACCGCGGCCCGGAGTACGGGCGCGAGGGCGGCCCGGCCGTCGACGAGGACCGCTACCTCGAGATCTGGAACCTCGTGTTCATGCAGGAGATCCGGGGTGAGCTGAGCCCGAAGAAGGGGCACCCGCCCATCGGCGAGCTCCCGCAGAAGAACATCGACACCGGCATGGGTGTCGAGCGGGTCGCCTACCTGCTGCAGGGCGTCGAGAACGTCTACGAGACCGATCTGGTGCGCCCGGTCATCACGAAGGCGGAGGAGTTCTCCGGCCGCCGCTACGGTGCCGACCACGCCGACGACGTGCGGTTCCGGGTCATCGCCGACCACGCCCGCTCGGGCGTCATGCTGATCGCGGACGGTGTGACCCCCGGCAACGAGGCGCGCGGGTACGTGCTGCGCCGGCTGCTGCGCCGCATCGTGCGCTCGGTGCGCCTGCTCGGGGTGCACGAGCCGGTGCTGCCGGAGTTCGCGAAGGTCGTGCGGGACGCGATGACGCCGTCCTACCCGGAACTCGCCCGCGACTTCGACCGGATCAGCGACGTGATGCGCGTCGAGGAGGAGACCTTCCTCTCGACGCTGACCAGCGGCTCGCGCATCTTCGACATGGCGGCCGAGGAGACCAAGCGCTCCGGCGGCACGATCCTCGCCGGGGACAAGGCGTTCCAGCTGCACGACACCTACGGTTTCCCGATCGACCTGACCCTGGAGATGGCCGCCGAGCAGGGCCTCTCGGTCGACGAGGACGGCTTCCGCACCCTCATGGAGGAGCAGCGCCAGCGGGCGAAGGCCGACGCCGCCGCGCGCAAGACCGCACGCGGTGACCTGTCGGTGTACCGGCAGCTGCTCGAGCAGCACGGCGAGACGCAGTTCCTCGGCTACACCGACCTGCAGGCCACCGGTCGCGTGGTCGGCCTGCTCGTGGACGGCGTGCCGGCGCCGGTCGTCAGCGAGGGCCGGCAGGCGGAGGTCGTCCTCGACCGTACGCCGTTCTACGCCGAGAGCGGTGGCCAGATCGCCGACACCGGTGTGCTGGTGGGCCCGAACGTCGAGCTGAAGGTCCACGACGTCCAGAAGATCGTGCCCGGCTTGTACGTGCACCGGGCCGAAGTGACCGGTGGTGAGCTGGCGCTCGACACGGAGCTGACCGCGTCGGTCGACGGCACCCGGCGCGCGTCCATCGCACGGTCGCACTCGGCCACCCACCTGGTGCACGCCGCGGTGCGCGGCGCGTACGGCAAGCGGGCCGCGCAGGCGGGTTCGCTGAACTCGCCGGGCCGTATGCGGTTCGACTTCACCACGCCCGGCTCGGTGTCCTCGGACGTGCTCACCGAGGTCGAGGAAGAGGTCAACGACTACCTGCAGACCGACGTCGAGGTCCAGGCCTACACCACCACCAAGGACAAGGCACTCGAACTCGGTGCCATCGCCTTGTTCGGCGAGAAGTACGGCAACGAGGTGCGGGTGGTCGACATGGGCGACTACTCCCGCGAACTGTGCGGGGGTACACACGTCGAGCGCATCGGCCAGCTCGGGCTGGTGAAGCTCGTCAGCGACGCGTCGATCGGGTCCGGCGTGCACCGGGTTGAGGCGCTCGTCGGCACGGACGCGCTGCGGCACGTCCGCAAGGAGCAGCTGCTGGTCTCACAGCTCGCCGGGACGCTGAAGGTGCCCACCGAGCAGCTGCCCGGCCGCATCGAGGACGTGCTGACGCGCCTGCGCACCGCCGAGAAGGAGATCGAGCAGCTCCGCACGCAGCAGGTGCTGGGCTCCGCGGGTTCGCTGGCGGAGAAGGCCCAGGACGTCGGCGGCATCGCGCTCGTCGCCGAGAAGCTGGACGGCGACATCGACGCGGGCGCTGTGCGCGCGCTCGCGGGCGAGGTGCGCAACCGGCTCGGCTCACGGCCCGGCGTGGTCGCGCTGTTCGCGCCGTCCGGCGGGAAGGTGAGCTTCGTGGTCGCCACCACCGCCGCGGCCCGCGACAAGGGCCTCGCCGCCGGCAAGCTGGTGCCGTCGTTCGCGGAGGCGGTCGGCGGCCGGGGCGGCGGCAAGCCCGACATGGCCCAGGGCGGCGGCAGCAACCCCGCGGGCGTCGAGCAGGCCATCCTGGCGTTGCGGAACGCCGTCTCCGCGGCGTGAACGACATCCGGCCGGACCGGCCCGGGGAGCACGATCCCGGCGCCGGTCGTCGGCTTGCCGTGGACGTGGGGTCGGTCCGGGTAGGCGTGGCGCTCAGCGATCCGGCACCTATCCTGGCGAGCCCGCTCGTTACCCTGTCGCGGGACGCCGAGGGGGACGGGGACATCGACGAGCTGGTCCGGCTCGTCGCCGAACACGAGGTTGTCGAGGTGATTGTGGGACTGCCGAGGACGCTGGCCGACCGCCATGGCAAGGCCGCCGAGACCGCCGCCGCGTACGCGACGCGGCTCGCCGGGAGGATCGTGCCCGTCCCGGTCCGGCTCGCCGACGAGCGGCTGACCACGGTGTCCGCGAGCCGCATGCTCTCCCAGCGCGGCGTCAAGGGCCGCAAGCAACGTGCCGTGGTGGATCAGGCCGCGGCCGTGGAGATCCTCCAGGGCTGGCTCGACGCGCGCAGCGCGGCGATCGCGAGGGGAGCCGGCCCCGCATGACGACGCCACACGACGGTCCCGGCCGTCCGGGCGGGCGCAGATTCCGTCCCGCCCACCGGCCTGCCCACGCCGAGCAACCGCATCGGTCACCTCAGACGGACCCGATGCCCCGGCAGGCGCCGCCGGAGCAGCCGCCCGCCCGCCCGCAGCCGCGCAGGCCCCGGCACGCCCCGGCCGACCCGGAACCCCATGGCCGGCGGCCCGGTGACCTGCGTGGTGGCCCGCCGCCGGAGCGCAGGCCGCGTCCGCCGGCCCGCAGACGCCGTTCGCCCAACGACGGCGTGCCGCCGGACGAGAATCCGACCGAGATCCTCGACCTCGGGTTCGACGACGAGGCGGACGAGTACGAGGACGACCACGAGTCCTACGAGGACTACGACGAGGACTACGACGAGGACCGCGCCGAACCCCAGTACTTCGACGGGGACGACGACGAGGAGCCGCCGCGCACCAGGCGCAGGCACGGCAAGCGGCTCTTCGGCTGGCTGGCCGCGCTGCTGGTGCTGGCGCTCCTGGCCGGGGGCGCCTACTACGGTGCCCGCGAACTCCTGGGCTTCGGCTACGAGGATTACCCCGGTCCGGGGGAGCGCGATGTCCTGCTCCACGTCGAGGACGGGGACTCCACCGGCGCGATCGCGGCCAAGCTGCAGGAGCTGGACGTGGTGGCGAGTTCCGAGGCGTTCGTGGCCGCGAGTGAGGACGACCAGCGCGTGCTGAGCGTCCAGCCGGGCTACTACGTGCTGAAGACGAGGATGTCCGGCGCCGGCGCCGTCGGCAAGCTCGTCGAGCCGACGTCCCGCGTCGGGCAGATGCAACTGCGCGCGGGCACGCAGCTCGACGACGTCACCCAGCCCGACGGCTCGGTGACGCCCGGCGTGTTCGCGCAGCTGTCGGCCGCGTCGTGTGCCGACCTCAACGGCAAGAGCACCTGCGTGCCGGTCGAGGAGTTGCGTCGGGTCGCCGAAACCGCCGACCTGGCCGAGCTCGGCGTTCCGGAGTGGGCGATCGAGGGTGCCGAACGAGCCGAACCGCGGCGTCGCATCGAGGGCCTTGTGGCGCCCGGCGTGTACGACGTCCAGCCCGGCTGGGACGCCAAGCGGCTGCTGACCGAGGTGCTCACCACGTCCGCCACCCGCATGCAGGCGGCCGGACTGCCGGACGCGGCGGGGAGCACGGGCTACACGCCGTACGAGATCCTGATCATCGCGTCGCTGGTGGAACGCGAGGCCGTGCAGCAGGACTTCGACAAGGTCGCGCGGGTCATCTACAACCGGCTGGAGGCCGGGCAGCGGCTGCAGTTCGACTCGACGGTGAACTACGTGCTCGACCGGCCGGAGGTACGGACCAACGACCACGACCGGCTCCGGGCCGGTCCGTACAACACCTACCAGAACACCGGTCTGCCGCCGACCCCGATCTCGGCACCCAGCGCCGAGGCGATCACCGCGGCGGAGGAACCGGCCGACGGTGCATGGATGTACTTCGTCAAGTGCGAGACCAACGGGCTCTCGTGCTTCGCCGACGACTACTCCGAGCACCAGCAGAACGTCGCCGACGCGCGGAGGCGCGGTGTCTTCTAGTGCGCCGCGCCGGGCGGCGGTCCTCGGCCGCCCCGTGCAGCACTCGCTGTCGCCGGTACTGCACGGCGCGGCCTATCGGGCGCTGGGGTTGCCGGACTGGACCTATGAGCGCATCGAGATGGACGCCGAGGGCCTGCCGGAGTTCGTCGGCGGGCTCGGCCCGGAGTGGGCCGGCCTGTCGGTGACCATGCCCGGCAAGCGTGCGGCACTGGCGGTCGCGGCGGAGGCCACGCCCAGGGCGACGGCGGTCGGCGCGGCGAACACGCTCGTGCCGCTGCCGTCCGGCGGATGGCGCGCCGACTGCACCGACGTCGACGGCGTGACGGGTGCCCTGCGCACCGCGGGTGGCTACGCCGGGGACGGCGACCTCGCCGTGGTCCTCGGTGCGGGTGGGACGGCCGCGGCCGCCGTCGTCGCCTTCGCACAGCTCGGGCTGACGCGGGTGCGGCTCGTCGTGCGGGAACCGGCGCGCGCCCGGGAGACGGCTCAGGCGGCCCAGCGCGCCGGCCTCGCGGTCGAGGTGCTGCGGTGGTCCGACGTCGACTTCCACGAGGTCACGGACGGTGTCGCCGTTCTCGTCACCACCGTGCCGCCGGACGCCGTCGCTCCGCACCTGCCCGCGCTGGCCGCGGTGCCGTGCGTGCTCGACGTGATCTATCACCCGTGGCCCACACCGCTGGCGAGCGCCGTCGCCGGGCGGGGCGGCCGGATCGCCACCGGACTGGACATGCTGTTGCACCAGGCGTTCGGCCAGGTGGAACAGTTCACGGGACGTCCGGCGCCACGCGAGGCGATGCGGGACGCGCTCGCGGACGCCACCGGCGGCGCCGTGCCACTCCCACTGGGCTGAACCGCTCGTCGCCAACATCACGCTGCGGGCACGAGAATGCCGACCAGCGTTCACCTTTCACCCCTAAGGTGGGCGATGATCTGGGAGGTATGACTGTGCGTCGATCACGTTGGGTGCCTGTTGCCGCCGCGGTCGTGCTGCTCGCGTCCGCCCTGCCTGCCGGAGCGGCGTCGGGAGGGAACGGCGGTCACGTCCGCGACGTCCGGTTCGCGACGTTCAACGCGTCGCTCAACCGGGCCGCCGAGGGCGAGCTGCTCGCCGACCTGTCCACTCCGGACGACCCGCAGGCGCGCGAGGTGGCCGAGGTCATCCAACGCAACCGGCCCGACGTGCTGCTGGTCAACGAGTTCGATTACGTGCCGGGCAACGCCGCGGCCGACGCCTTCCGCGACAACTACCTCGAGATCGGCCAGCGCGGTGCCCGGCCGATCGAGTACCCGTACGCGTACACGGCTGCCGTCAACACCGGCGTGCCGACCGGGTTCGACCTCGACCGCGACGGCCGCGTCGGCGGCGGCAACGACGCCCACGGCTTCGGCGAGTTCGCGGGGCAGTACGGGATGCTGGTGCTCTCGAAGTACCCGATCGACACCGAGCGGATCCGCACCTTCCGGCACTTCCTGTGGAAGGACATGCCGGGCGCCCTCCTGCCCGACGATCCGGCGACGCCCGAGCCCGCCGACTGGTACTCGCCGCACGCGCTCGACGTCCTGCGCCTGTCGTCGAAGTCGCACTGGGACGTGCCGGTGCGCATCGGCGGCCGGACGGTCCACTTCCTCACCGCGCACCCGACCCCGCCCAGCTTCGACGGCCCCGAGGACCGCAACGGCACCCGCAACCACGACGAGATCCGGTTCTGGGCCGACTACGTGACGCCGGGCAAGGGCGGCTACATCTACGACGACGCCGGCACGCGGGGCGGGCTGCGGCCGGGGGAGCGGTTCGTCATCGCGGGCGACTACAACGCCGACCCCTACGACGGCGACAGCGTCGACAGCGCGGCCACCCAGGTGCTCGAGGCGCCGCGGGTGCACGACCCGCGACCCGCCAGCCTGGGCGCCGTGGTGGCGTCGCGCGAGCAGGGCGGCGCCAACGACGCCCACCAGGGCGACCCGCGCTTCGACACCGCCGACTTCTCCGACGGCGCGCCCGGCAACCTCCGCGTCGACTACGTCCTGCCCTCCCGCGGTCTCGTCGTGCGCGGCAGCAGTGTGTTCTGGCCGGTGCCGGGGTCGGAGCAGGCCCGGCTCAACGACGCGTCCGACCACCACCTCGTCCGGGTCGATGTCCGCCTCGCCTAGCGTTGTGGCATGAAGATCGCCGTACTTGACGACTATCAGGACATCGCACGGGAACTCGCCGACTGGGACTCGCTGAACGCCGAGGTCGAGGTGTTCACCGAGCACATCGCCGACCAGGACGAGCTGGTCCGCCGGCTCGCGGACTGCGAGGTGGTGGTGGCGATGCGCGAACGCACGCCGCTGCCCGCCGAGGTACTGGAACGGTTGCCGGAGCTCAAGCTCGTGGTGAGCCTCGGGGGCGACCGGAACCCGTCCATCGACGTCAAAGCCGCCACCGAGCGCGGCATCGTCGTCTCGCACACCGGCTACCTGCCGCACCCCACGGCCGAGCACACCTGGGCGCTGATTCTCGCCGCTATGCGCAACCTGCCGACCGAGGAAGCGTCCATGCGCGACGGTGGCTGGCAGCGCACGGTCGGCCGGAGCCTGCACGGCGCCACGCTCGGGATCATCGGCCTCGGCAGGCTGGGCTCCCGCGTCGCCCGCGTCGGGCAGGCCTTCGGCATGCGCACCATCGCGTGGAGCCAGAACCTCACGCAGGAGAAGGCGGCCGAGCACGACGTGACGGCGGTGTCGAAGGAGGAACTCCTGCGCGAGTCCGACATCGTCACGATCCACCTCGTGCTCAGCAGGCGTACTCGCGGTCTCCTCGGTGCCGCGGAGCTGGCCGCGATGAAACCGACCGCGTGGCTGGTGAACACCTCCCGCGGCCCGATCGTCGAGGAGCAGGCACTCGTGGAGGCTCTGCGGGAACGGCGCATCGGCGGAGCCGCGATCGACGTGTACGCCACGGAGCCGTTGCCCGCCGACCACCCGCTGCGGTCGCTGCCGAACACGATCCTGACGCCGCACATCGGCTACGTCGTGCGTGATCTCTACGAGGTGTTCTACCGCGGCGCCGTCGAGGACATCGCCGCCTACCAGGCGGGCGAGCCCATCCGGGTCATGACCGGCTGAGGTCGGCGAGCACGGCGTCGGTGAAGGCGGGCCACGCCTCGGCGGCCCACGGTCCAAAGGCCCGGTCGGTGAGCGCGATGCACGCCGCACCGGCGTCGGGGTCGACCCACAGGAACGTGCCGGACTGTCCGAAGTGGCCGAACGTCCGCGGGGAGCTGTTCGATCCGGTCCAGTGTGGACTCTTGTGGTCGCGGATCTCGAACCCCAGTCCCCAGTCGTTGGGCTTCTGGTGGCCGAACCCGGGCAGCACCCCGTTCAGCCCGGGGAAGGCCACCGTCGTGGCGGTGGCGACCGTCGACGGCGCGAGCAGTTTCGGCTGCTGCAGCTCCGCGGCGAACGCCACGAGGTCGTCCACGGTGGACTCGGCGTCCGCGCCCGGTGAGCCGTTGAGCCGGGTGGCCGCCATGCCGAGCGGCTGGAACAGTGCCTCGGCCTGGTAGTCGGCGAACGGGATGCCCGAGTGCTCGGCGAGCGCGTCGGCGAGTTGCTCGAACCCGGCGCTGGAGTACATCCGGCGCTGCCCGGGCGGGGCGTAGACCTTGTGCTCGTTGAAGCCGAGGCCGGCGGTGTGCGCGAGCAGGTGCCGGATGGTCGCGCCCTCGGGACCGGCGGGCGTGTCGAGCTCGACGACGCCCTCCTCGATCGCGATGAGCGCCGTGTAGGCGGTGAGCAGCTTGGTGACCGACGCGAGCGGGAACACCCGCCGCGTGTCCCCATGACTGCCGAGGAGGGTGCCGTCGGCGCCGACCACCGCCGTCGCGGCGTGGGGCACGGGCCACTGCTCGATCATCCGCAGGCTGTCCATGGGCCCACCCTAAGCAGCGGGTGCGGTCAGCGGCCGGTGAGGTGGCGGTCGAACCAGTCGCCCGCCAGCTCGGCGACCCGTTCGAGCGTGCCGGGCTCCTCGAACAGGTGGCTCGCACCCGGTACCACCTCGACCTCGTGCGGGGCGGTGAGCTGCCGGGCCGCCTGCTCGTTGAGCCGCAGCACCTGCTCGTCGTGAGCGCCGACGACGAGCAGTACCGGGCACGGCACGTCCGCGAGCGCGGCACGCGCGAGGTCCGGCCTGCCGCCCCGGGACACGACCGCCCGCACCCGGCCGGGCCGCCGCGCCGCGGCGAGGAGGGCCGCGGCGGCACCGGTGCTGGCGCCGAACAGGCCAAGGGGCAGCGATCGCGTGTCGCCGTGGTCGGCGAGCCGGTCGACCGCTTCGACCAGCCGGCCGGCGAGCAACTCCACGTCGAAGCGGAGCTCCCGGTCGCGGTCCTCCTCGGCGCTGAGCAGGTCGAACAGCAACGTGGCCAGCCGGTGGTCCTGCAGGGAGCGGGCCACGGCCACGTTGCGCGGGCTGTGCCGGGAACTGCCGGAGCCGTGGGCGAACGCGACCACGCCCACCGCGTCGGCGGGCACGGTGAGGTCACCGGGGAGCGAGGCGGCGCCTGCCTCGATCGCGAAGGGCACCGTCACGCCGTCCACCTCCGGGAGAGCAGGTCGATCACCTCGTCGTCGGTCACCTGCGCGAAGTCGTCGTACCACTGGCCGACGGCCCGGAAGTCGGCCGGTTCGCACGCACAGACGACGGCGTCCGCCTCGGCGCGCAACCCGGCGACGGCCTGCGCGGCGCACACGGGCGCGGCCAGGATCAGCCTGCGGGGGCTCTCCTGGCGCAGGGCTCGCAGCGCGGCCGTAGCGGTGACTCCGGTGGCCAGGCCGTCGTCGACGACGATCAGATCGCGGCCCTCGACGCGCTCGGGTTCGAGCCCACGCTGGTACGTCTCGACCCGGCGCAGTGCCTCGGCCCGCTGCTCCTCGCAGGCCTGCTCGAGCTCCTCGCGGCCGAGGCCCAGCATCCGCACGCTCTGCTCGTCGTAGATGGCGGGCCCGTATGCCGTGACGGCGCCGATCCCGAACTCGGGATGCCCCGGTGCGCCGATCTTGCGCGCGACCGCGACGCCCAGCGGCGCGTCGAGTGCCTCGGCCACCTCGGCGGCCACCGGTACCCCGCCGCGCGCCAGGCCGAGCACCACGGGCTCGACCCACTCGCGATCACGCAGGAGTTCGGCGAGCCGGCGCCCGCCGTCGCGACGGTCGGTGAAGGGGCAGGTGGTGGTGGGTGTTTCGCGCATGGGGCGCAACGACCTCCTTCCCCGCTCAGCCGGGTTCGCCCCGGCGCTTGCGGTGCACGACCCAACCGAGATCGACGAGCATGGCGACCGCCAGGACGCACATGGCCACGGTCGCCCAGACGATGCCGTTCACGGCGAACAGCACGGCGGCACCGATGGCCAGCACGGTCGTGAGCGCGGCGAGGACGATCCGCAGCGTCAGGGCGCTGTACGCCGGTGCCGCGCCCCCGAACCCGCCGGTCGGGTCGTGGTAGTCGGGCAGTCCGCGGGCGTAGTCCTCCCTCGTCCGGGGTGGTTCACGCCGTCGTCTCATGCCCGCGGGGTACCCAGGGCGCGCTCCGGCAATACCCGCCGCCGGCCGCCCGGCGACGGGTATCCGGGTCAGCCGTCCAGGTCGGAGGCGACGAGCTCGGCGATCGCGTCGACCGCCTCCTCGGCACCGTCGCCGTCGGCGGCGATCACCACCGCGTCACCGTGCCGGGCACCGAGCGTCATCAGGTTCAGCACGCTGCCCGCGGGCACCGGATCACAGCCGTCCTTGGCGATGGTGACGGTCACCGGCTGTGCGGCGGCGGCCTTCGCGACGAGAGCGGCGGGCCGGGCGTGCAGCCCGACCGCGCTGGCCACCGTCACACGTCGTTGCGGCATCGCTGGGTGTCCCTCCGGTCAGGCCGTGGCCGATTCGGACGGTTTCGCGTCGTCACCGCCGGTGCCGGAGCGCTCCTGTGGGGTCTCGGCGGCGGACTCGTCGTCCTCCCGCCCGGGCGTGCGCAGGTTCCACTTGGTGATCGCCCACCGGAACAGCACGTAGTAGATCACCGCGTACACCAGCCCGATCGGGATGAGCAGCCAGGCGTTGCTCGCGGCGGGCGCACCGGCGTTGAGCAGGAAGTCGATGCCACCGGCGGAGAACGAGAAGCCGAGGTGGATGTCGAGCGCGTTCACCAGTGCCAGCGAGATGCCGGTGAGCACGGCGTGGATGAGGTACAGCGGCCACGCCACGAACATGAAGGCGAACTCGATCGGCTCGGTGACACCGGTGAGGAACGCGGTGAGCGCCGCCGCGAGCATGATGCCGCCGACGACCTTTTTCTGCCCGGGCCGGGCGCTCTGCCACATCGCCAGCGCCGCGGCAGGCAGCGCGAACATGAAGATCGGGAAGAAGCCGGTCATGAAAGCGCCCGCGTTGGGGTCGCCGTCGAAGAAGTTGTTGATGTCGCCGCCGTCGAAGACCAGCCACACCGGAACGTTGATGAGCTGGTGCAGGCCGAGCGGGATCAGGAGCCGGTTCAGGAAGCCGTAGACGCCGCCGCCGATGACGGCGTCGCTCGTCACGGCCTCACCGAGGTTCTGCATGCCCGCGTCGATGACCGGGAAGATCAGTCCGAACACGACACCCAGCACGAGCAGGGCGATCGAGTTGATGATCGGCACGAACCGCCGTCCGCCGAAGAAGGCCAGGTACGGCGGCAGCTTGATGCGGTAGAAGCGCTGCCACAGCACCGCGGTGACCAGGCCGACGATCACGCCGGAGAGCACGCTGTAGGGCCACTTCACCGGCTGCAGGTACCAGCCCTGGTCGAAGCCCTCGAGGTCCTCGATGGGTGCGAAAACCTGGACGACCTTGTTGAACACCACGAACCCGACCACGGCCGCCACACCGGTGGAGCCGTCGCCCTTGCGCGCGAACCCCACGGCGATGCCGACCGCGAACAGCAGCGGCAGCCAGTCGAACAGCCCGCCGCCCGCCGCCGCGAACACCTTCGCGACGTCCGCGGTGGCCTCCCACCGGCCGAGCATGTCGTCCTGACCGAGCCGGGAGAGCAGGCCGGCCGCGGGGAGCGTGGCGATCGGGAGCATGAGACTCCGGCCGAAGCGTTGCAGCCCGGCGAGCCTCCTGCCCTTTCCCGTGGCGCGATCGCTCATGAGGGTCCTCCATGTTCCGCCAAGGGGCCGGAATCCGGGGAACTCCGGTCCACTGTCGTGGTCATCTGGTGCCGGTCTCCGCGGCAGCAGGACGTCGTGTCCGCTCGGGGCAGCCGGGCGACCGCGGCACCGTACCCGGTGGGGCCGCCCGGGGACAGTCCGCCGTGGCCGGTGCGGGGCGGTCGCCGACCCGCACCGGCGGGCGTACCGGTGACCGCGTCCATCGCCAGATCCGCCTCTCGCGTCGACACGCCGGGTGCTACGTTCCGGTCTAGACCATTGATCGGGGCAGAATGCTCCGTACCCGACCGGGTGTCAACCCGCTACGGTTCGTGCACGGCACAAGCGGACGAGTCAGGAGGCCGCGATGGCGGACGACAGGCCCGAGAAGATCCTTGCGGCGCTCGGCGGCGCGGACAACGTCATCGACATCGAAGGCTGCATCACGCGGCTGCGCTGCGAACTGGAGGACGGCTCGCTCGTCGACGAGCCCGCGCTGAAGAAGGCGGGAGCGCACGGCGTGGTGAAGGTCGGCGACGTGGTGCAGGTGGTCGTGGGGCCGGAGGCCGACACGATCGCTTCCGACATCCAGGACCTGATGTGAGTATCGCCGTGCAGAGCCCGGTCGCGGGCACGCTCGTCGCCATGTCCGAGGTCCCCGACCCGGTGTTCGCGCAGTCCATGGTCGGCCCAGGAGTGGCGGTCCAGCCGGAGGGCGGCCGGGCCGACGCGGTCGCGCCCATCGATGGCACCATCGTGACCCTGCACCCGCACGCGTTCGTCGTCGCGGGCGAGGACGGCCGGGCCGTGCTCGTGCACCTCGGCATCGACACCGTGAAGCAGAAGGGCGAGGGCTTCATCCTGCACGCCGTGCAAGGCGAACAGGTGCGGGCGGGCCAGCCCGTCGTCGGTTGGGACCCCGACGCCGTGCGCGCGGCGGGGTACTCGCCGATCGTCCCGGTGATCGCGCTGGACGCCCAGGACGAGGCACTCACTCGGCCGCGTCCGGGGACCGCCGTGCGAGCCGGTGACGAGCTGTTCACCTGGACGGGCTGACGGGGCGCGCGACGCTGCACGCCCCGCCGGCGATCCAGGCCGCCCTCAGGCGGTGACGATCCGGTCGTTCTGGATGCGGACGTCGATGGCGGGCAGCGGCTGGTCGGCCGGTCCTTCCTTGACGTCACCGGTGAACGCGTCGAAGACCGAGCCGTGGCACGGGCACACCAGCTGGGCACCCTCGGCGTTGACCTTGCAACCCTGATGCGTGCAGACCGCGCTGAAGCACGCGACCTGGTTCTGCCTCGGCCTGGAGAGCACGGCGTCCCGGCCGTCGGGCGTTTTCACGGCTTTCGTTCCGCCGACCGGGACCTCGCCGAGTGCGGCGAGCTGCGTGCCGGCCGGCGCGTCGGCCGCCGGCTGCGACGGGGGAGCGGGCGCGGTCGTGTTCTCGTCGCCACCGCAGGCGGCCAGCGCTACGGTTCCCGCAGCGGCTCCGGCAACGGCGGCACCGGTCGTGAGGACGGTGCGTCGGGTATGTGGTTGGGCAGTCATGTGTGGGGACACGGCTGGGCTCGCCGTTCGGTTCAATCCCGGTCGTGGTCGAACCGGATCAGGGCCTGCCTCGTGTCACGGGAGTAGGACTTCCGAGTGGGCAGGAGTGAACGATGGTCGGCTGGGTGCTGCGGGTGATGGTGGTCCTGGGCCTGCTCGGTTCGGCATGGGTGCACTGGGTCGTCTGGCTCGACTGGGCGCGCGACACCGATGTCGTGGGCCCGCTGTTCCTGGTCAAC
The DNA here is from genome assembly GCF_042685745.1 of Prauserella oleivorans. Classification (NCBI taxonomy): domain Bacteria; kingdom Bacillati; phylum Actinomycetota; class Actinomycetes; order Pseudonocardiales; family Pseudonocardiaceae; genus Prauserella; species Prauserella oleivorans. Next base: position 3,488,208 of record NZ_JBHUNT010000001.1, read on the forward strand.
GTCGTGGCGGGAGTGGTCATCGCCATCGCGGTCCTCGCGTGGCGGCACTGGCTGCCCGCGCTGGCGGCCGTCGGATTCGGGCTGGCGACGCTCGGCGCGTACGTGCTGTCCCTGACGGTCGGGTTCTTCGGGGTGCAGGAGCAGTTCGCGACCCAGGAGGAGATCTGGGGCGTGGTCACCGAGGTCGCCTGCGTGGTGTTCGGCCTGACGCTGCTGGCGCCCCGCGTCACCCGGGCCGAGCGGGAGAGCGGGCGCGTGTGACCGAGGAGGCCGAGTCGGAGCTGATGCGTGCCCTGCACGACGAGCACGCGGCCGCGCTCTGGTCGTATGCCCTGCGGCTGACCGGGGGCGAGCGGGCGCGCGCCGAAGACGTCGTGCAGGAGACGCTGCTGCGGGCGTGGCGCAACCCCAAGGTGCTCGACCAGTCGCAGCGGTCGGCGCGAGCGTGGCTGTTCACGGTGGCGCGCCGGATCGCGATCGATGGGTGGCGCGCCGCGGCCGCCCGGGCCGAGGTGACGACCGATGCGCCACCCGAACTGCCGGTGCCCGACGACACCGAGCGCGCGGTGCAGGGCTGGATCGTCGCGGACGCGCTCGACGAGCTGTCCCCGCGCCACCGCGAGGTGCTCACGCTCTGCTACTTCCAGGGCATGTCGGTCGCCGACGCGGCCGCGCGCCTCGGTGTCGCGGAGGGGACGGTCAAGTCCCGCACGCACTACGCCCTGCGCGCACTCCGGCTGGTGCTGGAGGAGAGGGGCGTGACGCGGTGAGCGACCCCTTCGGCGCGTACGACACGCAGGCGGATCCGTTCGCCACCTACGACGCCGCCTACGTGCTCGGTGCCCTCTCGCCCGGTGACCGGGCCGCGTTCGAGCAGCACCTGCGGCACTGTGACGCGTGCTCGCGCTCGGTGCGCGAGCTCGCGGGCATGCCGGGGTTGCTGGCGCAGGTCGACGTCGCCCACCAGCTCGCACCGGAGCCCCTGCCACCCGACCTGCTCCCGTCCCTGCTGGCCACGGTGCGCAGGCGACGCCGGCACCGGCTCGTCGCGGCAGTCGCTGCGGGCGTCGCCGCCGTCGCCGCGGGGGTGGCGGTGCTGCTCGCGGTGGTGCTGCCGGGCGGCTCGGGGCCACAGGGCGATGCGATGACCGCGCTCGGCCGGTACCCGGTGCAGGCCAGCGTCGAGCTGACCGAGGCCGCGTGGGGCACCAAAGTGGACATGTCGTGCAGCTACCGCGGCGCCACGGGCGGCGACTACGTGCTGGTGGCCGTCCAAAGCGACGGCCGCGAGCGCCGCCTGGCCAGCTGGTACGCCGTCCCGGAGGACACGGCCGAGCTGTCGATCGGCACGCCGCTGCGGCGCGGGGACATCGACTTCCTGGAGATCCGGCTCCCCGGCGGACCGGCGCTGCTGCGGCTGCCCGTGTCGCCGTAGGTGCATACGGCAGTCCGTGCGGGCCCCGTGGCGCACGGCGTCCGCCGGGCCGGTGCGGTCTCCAGTCGTGGCGCGGCCGTGGTCTCGTGACTGAGGGCCGTCGCGGCCGGCAGGCAGTGGCGCCGGTTAGCTCGGTCGGGTGGTCCTGGGCCGTGATCCGGTGCGAACGGACCGCTCGCTCCGGCACGTTCTTGCCGTCTCGCCGCGGGCGCCTCCACGCTGGATCTCGTGTACTGGGGGTTGATCGTCGCCGTCGTCGCCGGTGGGCTCACCGGGTGGGCCGCGAGCTGGGCGCTGCGCCGCGGGCCGCGTCCGGCTGCCGTGCCGGCTCACTGGTGTGCCGCCGGCACGGCGGCGCTGTGGGCGCTGGTCGTCTGGCGCCTGCTGACGAGTGGCGTGCCCGGCTGGTGGCTGCCCGTGCCCCTCGCCGTCACCGCCGTGGCGGTTCCGCTGGTGCTGGCCGACGTCCGCTACCGGCGCCTGCCGGACGTGCTGACGCTGCCGGCGTGGCCGCTGACCGGTGCGGCGGTGACGGTGGCGGCCGTTGCCGGGCCCGGCGTCGGGCTCGCCTGGCGCGCCGCCCTGGCCGCGGCGTTGTTCGCCGGTGCCCACGCCCTCGTACACGCCGTCGCGCCGGCCTCCCTCGGAGCCGGTGACGTGAAGCTGGCGGGCAGCCTCGGGGGCGTGCTCGGCGCGACGGGATGGCCTGCCGTGGTGGTCGCCGCCTGCACGGCGGCGGTGGTCACGGCGGTGCTGGCCCTGGCCGCGGCACTCCTGCGTGTTCGCCGGTGGCGTGACGGAGTGCCGCACGGTCCCGGGCTGCTGCTCGCCACGTGCCTGGTCGTGGTGTTCCCGGGCGCGGGATTGGAGGTGAACATGGGTAGCTGAGGTCGCGAAGGCGCCTCGTGACAGGATCGACGGCGTGTTGCGCTGGATGACCGCAGGTGAGTCCCACGGCCCCGCCCTGGCCGCGATCCTCGAGGGCATGGTGGCCGGGGTCGAGATCACGACCGCTGATGTCGGTGAGCAGCTCGCGCGCAGGCGGCTCGGTTTCGGTCGCAGTCCCCGGATGGGGTTCGAGACCGACCGGATCGAGTTCGTCGGCGGCGTCCGTCACGGCCGGACGCAGGGCGGGCCGATCGCGGTGCAGATCGAGAACGCCGAATGGCCGAAGTGGGAGAAGGTCATGGCGGCCGACCCCGTCGATCCCGCCGAGCTCGAGGGTCTCGCCCGCAACGAGCCGCTCACGCGGCCACGGCCCGGCCACGCCGACCTGCCCGGCATGCAGAAGTACGGCTTCACCGAGGCCCGGCCGGTGCTGGAGCGGGCGAGCGCCCGCGAGACCGCCTCCCGGACGGCGCTGGGCACGGTGGCGCGCCTGTTCCTGCGGCAGCTGCTGGGCGTAGAGGTGATCAGTCACGTCGTGTCCATCGGCAAGGCGGACGCGCCCGAGGGGCCGCTGCCGGAACCCGGTGATCTCGCCGCCATCGACGAGAGCCCGGTGCGGGCGTTCGGCGACGCCGCCACCGAGGCGATGGTCGCGGAGGTCGACGCCGTCCGCAAAGCCGGCGACACGGTGGGCGGCGTCATCGAGGTGATCGCCTACGGGCTGCCTCCGGGCCTCGGCTCCCACGTTCACTGGGACCGCCGTCTGGACGCCCGGCTCGCCGGTGCGCTGATGGGCGTGCAGGCGATGAAGGGCGTCGAGGTCGGCGACGGCTTCACCACCGCGCGCCGGTGGGGCAGCCAGGCCCACGACGAGATCGACCGGGGCACCGGCCCGAAGGGGGTCACCCGGCGGTCCAACCGGGCCGGCGGGCTCGAAGGCGGCATCACCAACGGCGAGCCGTTGCGGGTCCGCGTCGCCATGAAGCCGATCTCGACGGTCCCTCGCGCGCTGTCCACTGTGGACGTCGAGACGGGCGAGGCGGCGGTGGCGATCCACCAGCGGTCCGACGTCTGCGCGGTGCCGAGGGCCGGCGTGGTGCTGGAGTCCGTGGTGGCGCTGGTGCTCGCCGACGCCGCGCTGGAGAAGTTCGGCGGCGACTCGCTCGCCGAGGCCAAGCGCAACGCCGACTCCTACCTCGCCGGTCTCGAGGACTGGTGGCAGCGCTGACCGCGACGACGCTGTCCGCCGGTGACCGCGGGACCGCCCGCGCCGCGGCTGTGGCCCGGTGGCTACCGTGACCGGCATGAGCACACGTGGTCCGGTCGTGATCGTGGGACCGCCCGGCTCCGGCAAGAGCACCGTCGGCCCGCTACTGGCCGAGCGGCTGGGCGTGGGTTACCGCGACGCCGACGCCGACCTCGAAGCCGAGGAAGGCCGCACCATCAGCGACATCTTCGCCACGGACGGTGAGCCGGTGTTCCGCGCGCTCGAGGAGCGGAACATCGAGAAGACGCTGCGTGAGCACACCGGTGTGTACTCCCTCGGTGGCGGCGCCGTCCTGTCCGAGGCGACGAGGGCGCGACTGCGTGGGCATACCGTCGTGTTCCTCAACGTCGGGATGGCGGAGGGCGTCCGCCGCACCGGGTTGTCGACGGCACGGCCACTGCTGGCCGGCGTGAACCCCCGTGCGACGTACAAGGCGTTGCTGGACGCCCGGTTGCCGGTCTACCGGGAGGTCGCCACCCTCGAGATCGGCACCGACGACCGCTCGCCCGCGGAGGTCGTCGCCGAGATCGTCGAACGGCTGCGGGCGGAGCCCGTGCGAGAATCGCCCGGATCGGTCCCAGAGTCCTGTGTGGAGTGAACCATGCGTGCACGGATCCGGCTTGCCGGACTGATCGCCGGCGTCGCCGCGCTGACGGTGGCGTGCGGCGGTGGGGAGTCCGCTCCGGCGGACCAGGCGCCGTCCGGAGCACCGTCTTCGCGTGGTCCCGCCGGTGAGGACTACGGCGACACCGGCCAGGCAGGGCGGGAAACGCCGGTCGCCGACGATGTCGAGGTGACCGGCTGCGCGCAGACCGCGTGGTCGCCGAAGGTGGTCGTCAAGGTCACCAACAGCACCTCGCGGCCCCAGCGCTACGCCGCGACCGTCACCATCAGCAACCCGGGCGGGGACTCGACCGAGGCGTACTTCGCGAAAAACCGGCTGGAGCCGGGCCAGGCCGTGACCGACGAGATCATGGGCTCGGGCCCGGTCGCGGGCGAGCTCACCTGCGAGGTCACCGAGGCCAAGCGCCTGCCGCCGAAGTGAGGAGCACGATGACCACCGATCCGGTCCGTATCGAGGTCCGCACCGCCCAGCCGTACGAGGTGGTGGTGGGCCGCGGACTGCTCGGCGAACTGGCCGACGCGGTGCGCGACGCCTCCAAGGTCGCGCTCATCCACCCGCCGACCCTGACCACCACCGCGGAGGCCGTCCGTGGCGAACTCGCCGAGGCCGGACTGGACGCGCACCGGGTCGAGATCCCCGACGCGGAGGACGGCAAGGCACTGCGCGTCGCCGACTTCTGCTGGGACGTGCTCGGCCAGATAGGTCTCGATCGGCGCGGCATCGTGGTCGGCCTCGGCGGCGGTGCGGTCACCGACCTCGCCGGGTTCGTCGCCGGCACCTGGATGCGCGGCGTGCGGCTGGTGAACGTCCCGACCACCTTGCTCGGCATGGTCGACGCCGCGATCGGCGGCAAGACGGGCATCAACACCGAGGCGGGCAAGAACCTCGTCGGCGTGTTCCACGAACCCAGCGCCGTGCTGGTGGACCTGGCCACGCTCGAGACCCTGCCACCCAACGAACTGGTCGCCGGGATGGCGGAGGTCGTCAAGGCAGGCTTCATCGCCGACCCGGCGATCCTCGACCTCATCGAGCGCGACCCCGCCGCCGCCGTCGACACCCAGGCCGACGTCCTCGGCGAGCTCGTCCGCCGGTCCATCCAGGTGAAGGCCGACGTCGTCGCCGCGGATCTGCGGGAGTCGAACCTCCGGGAGATCCTCAACTACGGGCACACGCTCGGCCACGCCATCGAGCGGCGCGAGCGCTACCGCTGGCGCCACGGTGCCGCGGTCAGCGTGGGACTCGTGTTCGCCGCCGAACTCGCGCGGCTGGCGGGCAGGCTCGACGACGCGACCGCCGACCGGCACGCCGCCGTCCTGCGTTCGCTCGGCCTGCCGACCACCTACGACGCCGACGCGTTGCCTCAGCTCATCGACGGCATGCGCGCCGACAAGAAGAACCGCGCGGGGACCTTGCGGTTCGTGGTCCTCGACGGCCTCGCCAAGCCGGGCCGGCTCGAAGGGCCGGATCCGGCGTTGCTCGCGGGTGCGTACTCGGCCATCGCCGCGGGCGAATCGGGCAGCGGGGGAGTGCTGCTGTGAAGACGTTCGTGCTCAACGGGCCCAACCTGGGCAGGCTCGGCACGCGGGAACCCTCCGTCTACGGGTCGACGACCCACGACGATCTGGTGCGGTTGTGCGTCGAGACGGGCAAGGATCTCGGGCTCGACGTCGAGGTCCGCCAGACCGATCACGAGGGCGAGATGGTCGGCTGGCTGCACGAGGCCGCCGACGCGGCGGCGCCGGTGGTGCTCAACGCCGGCGCCTGGACGCACTACTCCATCGCCGTGCGCGACGCCGCCGCGCAGCTGACCGCACCTCTTGTGGAGGTGCACATCTCGAACGTCCACCAGCGCGAGCAGTTCCGCCACCACAGCGTGCTCTCCGACATCGCGACCGGCGTGCTCGCGGGCTTCGGCGTGGACGGCTATCGATTGGCCCTGCGCTGGATCGCCGACAACGCGAAGTGACCCCACTCCGGAGCTGACCACGCCCGGTGGCCCGCATTCGGCTACCGGCCGGAACGGATACCGGCGGTCCGGGACCGGTCCGAGGCCGGTCCACAGTGGCCGGACGAGCAGCGGGGCAGCGCTACGGACGAACCACACGGCAAGGCGAGGGGCGCCGACAGGCCATCCAGCGCGCACGTCGAACCGCTCCCGACCACGGTGCCTCACCACGGACCGTGGCCCGGGCGCCACCGGGGGCCGACCGTAGACTGATCGGCATCCCTCGATCGGGTTCACCGGGCGAGGCGGAGGGATGGAGGTTGTCCGGCAGCATGCGCACTCGGCGTACCGGACCGGTGGGATGGCCTGCGCGGTGGCCGCGACCGCGATCCTGGCCGTGGCGTGCACGCCGGGAAACGCGCGCCCCCAGGCGGAGGGCGCCCGAGACGGCGTGGCCGCGGTCGGCGAGGTGCGAGCCGAGCCCGTCGAGCTGGCCGTCGACCGGCATCGCCAGAGCGACGGCGTGGTGGCCGAGGGCGGCGCCGACGCCGTGTACAACTACGGCCCCACCGTGATGACCGAAGGCGGGACGGTGCGGATGTGGTGGTGCAGCCAGTACGGCAGTGCCGACCCGCCCGGCGACGACATCCTCCACGCCGAGGCGGACTCCGTGGAGGGACCGTTCACCGCGCCCGGTGGCGGGATCCCCGACTCCGTCCTGTCCGGCGATCCCGGATCCTTCGACGGTGTGCACACGTGCGATCCGTCGGTCATCCGGGTCGACGGCACCTACTACCTCTACTACACCGGCGCTGCGGGCAGCCACGACCACGGCAACGCCATCGGCCTCGCCACCAGCACCGACGGCCGCACGTGGACCCGTGCCGCCGGCAACCCGGTCGTGCGGCCCGCCCACGACACCACGCGAGACAACACCTACGGAGCCGGCCAGCCCGCTGCGGTGTACCTGGACGGCTGGTTCTACCTCATGTTCACCGATACGACCGGCCGCGCGGCGGGCTGGAACGGGGCGGGGCAGTTCGTCATACGGGCCAAGGACCCCACGTTCTCCACCGGCGTCGAGGCGCTCGGCCCGGACGGGTTCACCTCCGTCGCGGGCACCGGCACGCCCCGCACCCGCTCGGTGGTGGACGCCTTCAGCGCCGACCTCATGTGGGTGGACGCGCTCGACGCGTTCGCCATCGCCCATCAGACCGACCGCGGCACCACGATCACCTTCTGGAACCGCGACTTCACGGCCACGCCGTACCGGCCGGTGCTCCTGCCCGCGCCCTGGGAGGAGGGGCCCGGCCTCGTCCGCGAACCCGACGGACACGCACCCGTGTCCACCGACGATCCGTGCGGGCGCGTCCCCGTCGACGTCATCCATGCCACCCGGATCGGCGAGGCCGGGGCACCCACCGCGCTGCGGCACTTCGGCCTCGACATCCACGGCGTCGACGGCTGCGCCACCACCGGACGGGCACTCGCCGTGCTCGACGGGTTCGCGATGCCGTCGCCGCAACGCACGATGGACCTCGTCACCGGCGGAAAGCTGCTGCGCATCGAGCGGCGGTCGGTGGCCGAGACCATCGCACACACCGTGCTGGACGAACGGCCCGCCGCGGTCGACCGGATCTCCGTCGCGGCCCGGCTACGGGCGGGAGCACCTGCGGTCCGGGCGCTGGGGGAGGGCACCGGCTTCGTGCTCGACGGCACGCTGTGGCCGGTGACCGACGCGGAGGCCGTGAGCCGGAACGACTCGCACGCCCGGGCCGTGACCGACGCGGAGTGGCGGGCCTACCGGCTCGGGCCCACCCTCGGCGCACGCGGCTGAGGACGGGGCCGCGGCCGGGCGGTCGCGCGCCGCCCGGAACCCGGCTCGCCCCGGGAGCGCCCGGCCGCGACGGAGCCCGTGTCCTCCTGACCCGGCTCAGCGTGCTCCTCCTCGTCGTCGCGCTGCCCGGCCAGCCTGCCACCCACCACCAGGCCGAGACCGGCGGGCAGCAGCACCAGCAGCGCGGTGAACGCCGCGCCGCCGGTCAGCGCCGGGCCGAGCTCGCTCAGGCCGGTCTGGTCCACGAACACCGACCTGCCGAGCACGCTCAGCACACCGGCGACGGGGCCGGTGACCAGCGCGGCGATGAACCACGTGCGTCCGGCGTCGCGGAGGCGGAGCCATGCGTCGACCGCGCTCCACAGCGCGGCCGCGCCCACGAGCAGCGCGAGCGCGACCGCGGTCATGAGCGAGGTCTCACCCGGCTGGAACACCGCGATCTTGGCGAGCGCGACAGTGGCGGCGGCATGCAACACGGACATGCCGAGCGCACGGACAACCCAGGACGGCATCGGCCCACTGTAACGGCAACCGTGCCGAGGACCACCCCTAAGCTGGGCGCGTGGCTGTCACTTCCCGGAGCTCCCGCGCGGAGGCGCACCAGGCCCGCCGGGCCGCGGTGCGGGACCTGCTGCGCGAGGCCGAGCTCGACGCGTTGCTCGTCACCGATCTGCGCAACATCCGCTACCTCACCGGCTTCACCGGTTCCAACGCCGCACTGCTGCTCCACACGGACGGCGACGCGGCGACCGTGTTCTGCACGGACGGCCGGTACACCACCCAGGCCGCGGCCGAGGTGTCCGACCTGGAGCGAGTGCTGGACCGGGCCAGCGCGAGAGGCCTGGTCGCGCGGGCCGCCGGCGCCGCGCGCCGGTACCGCCGCACGGGCTTCGAGAGCCAGTACGTCAGCGTCGAGCAGTACGCGGGCTTGCAGGAGGTGTGCGGCGACGTGGAGCTGTGCCGGGCGCCGGGTCTGGTCGAACGGCTGCGGACGGTGAAGGACGACCTCGAGATCGAGGCGCTCCGGCAGGCATGTGCGGCGGCCGACCGGGCGTTCGCGGAACTCGTCGACCAGGGCGGGCTGCGGCCTGGCCGCACCGAGCGCGAGGTGGCGCGCGAGCTGGAGAGCCGGATGCTCGACCACGGCTCGGAGGGCCCGTCGTTCGAGAGCATCGTCGCCGCCGGGGCCAACTCGGCGATTCCGCATCACCGGCCCACCGACACGGTGCTCACCACGGGCGACTTCGTGAAACTCGATTTCGGCGCGACCGTCGGGGGGTACCACTCCGACATGACGCGTACCGTGGTGCTCGGCACACCGGCCGACTGGCAGGTCGAGCTCTACGACCTCGTGCGTGAGGCCCAGGCGGCCGGGCTGGCCGCCGCCCTTCCGGGCACCGAGGTCGCGGCCGTCGACAAGGCCGCCCGGGACGTGATCGCCGGGGCGGGACGCGGCGAGGAGTTCACCCACGGCCTGGGACACGGCGTGGGCCTGCAAATACACGAGGCTCCGAGCCTCGCGGCGACCGGCGCCGGTACACTGTCGGCCGGTATGGCGGTCACCGTCGAGCCCGGCGTCTACCTCGCCGGCCGTGGTGGAGTCCGCATCGAGGACACGCTCGTCGTGCGGGAGGGAACTCCCGAGCTCCTCACCCTCAGCACCAAGGAACTCGTGGTCGTCTAAGCGCGCGGCCCAACCCCGACACAGGAGAACTCACAGCAGTGGCCACCACCAACGACCTGAAGAATGGCATGGTCCTCAATCTGGACGGCCAGCTCTGGTCCGTCGTGAACTTCCAGCACGTCAAGCCGGGTAAGGGCGGAGCGTTCGTGCGCACCACGCTGAAGCACGTCCTGTCCGGCAAGGTGGTGGACAAGACGTTCAACGCCGGGACCAAGGTCGACACCGCGACCGTCGACCGCCGTCAGATGACCTACCTCTACAACGACGGCACCGACTTCATCTTCATGGACGCCGAGACCTACGACCAGATCAACGTGCCGCGGGAGACGGTCGGCGACGGCGCCAACTTCCTGCTGGAGAACACCGAGGTGCAGGTCGCGATGCACGAGGGGCAGCCCCTCTACGTCGAGCTGCCGACCTCGGTCGAGCTGGTCATCCAGCACACCGACCCGGGCCTGCAGGGTGATCGCTCCACCGGCGGTACCAAGCCGGCGACGCTGGAGACGGGCGCCGAGATCCAGGTGCCGTTGTTCGTCAGCACCGGCGAGAAGGTCAAGGTCGACACTCGCGACGGCCGCTATCTCGGTCGCGCGTGAGAACGCCGGTGGGTGCTGAATCCTCTTCTCGCCGCGGCGGCCAGATCAGCCGTCGCGCTGCGCGCAGGCGCGCGGTGGAGTTCCTGTACGAGGCGGCGCAGCGGGAGGCCGACCCGGCGGCGCTGCTCCACGACCGGATCGGCTCGGTCGACGTCGAGCCGATCGGTGACTACACGATCTCGCTGGTCGAAGGTGTGGCAGCGCACCAGGAGCGCATCGACGAGCTGCTGTCGGAACACGCCCAGGGCTGGACGCTGAACCGGATGCCGCCGGTCGATCTGGCCGTGCTGAGGCTCGGTGTGTACGAGATGCTCTGGTCGGCCGACGTGCCCGACCCGGTGGCCATCGACGAGGCCGTGGGCCTGGCCAAGGAGCTGTCCACCGACGATTCGCCGCGCTTCGTCAACGGCGTGCTCGGCCGCATCGGCAACATCGCGGACCGGCTGCGCGCGGTGCTGTGACCGCCGCTGCGGTCGTGAGTGCCGCACGCACCCACGACCGCGGCGCCGGTCAGTCCTCCTTGGAGGGACGGGCCTCCGGGGGCAGCACGCCCCAGTCGATGAGCTGCTCGGTCAGCTCACCGGGCGTCATGTCGTAGATGATCGCGAGCGAGCGCAGGTCCTCGGTGCGGATGGAGAGCACCTTGCCGTTGTAGTCGCCTCGCTGGCTCTGGATCGTGGCGGCGTACCGCGCGAGCGGACCGACCTTCTCGGCGGGCAGCTGCTGCAGCCGCTCGAGGTTGATCACGATCTTCGTCGCGGGCTCGGCGCCGGAGGGAACACGACCCTCGGGCAGGAGCTCGACCACCGGAACCCCGTAGAAGTCGGCGAGCTCGGCCAGCTTCTGGACGGTGACGGCCCGGTCGCCGCGCTCGTAGGAGCCCACCACGACCGCCTTCCAGCGGCCGCCGGACTTCTGCTCGACCCCGTGCAGGGACAGACCCTGTTGCTGGCGGATACCGCGGAGCTTGGCCCCGAGCGCCTTGGCGTAATCGCCCATGTGGTGGTTCTCCGTTTCCTCGCCCCGGCTCGGCCCGGCTGACCGACAGGGAACTCCTGAGTCGAATACTCAGAGTAATGGTTACGCGTTGTCGTCACCAGGTCAAGGTTGTCATCGCTCCCGGTGAGTTCTCGGCCACGGACGGACCACCCGATCGGTTGCCGGGCACGGCCTGCTACCGTCAGTACGGTTCCCGGCCGAATGGGGGAACCGACATCCTTTAAGGACCCGTCCGGTGAGGCGGGGAAGGAGGTCCACCGTGGCGCCACGCCCACGTGGCGCGACGGAACCGGCTGAGCGCGAGCTGCTCTCGGCCGGCGACGTCGCGCGCACCGTCGCCCGAATGGCGCATCAGGTCATCGAGAAGACCGCGCTGGACTCGGACGGCGTCATCCCGCCCGTTCTGCTGGGCATTCCCACCCGCGGCATTCCGCTCGCGACCCGGCTCGGCGCCCGCATCCGGGAGTTCTCCGGCGTCTCCGTGCCCACCGGCGCACTCGACGTCACGCTCTACCGCGACGACCTGCGGCACAAGCCGACCCGGCCGCTCGAGGAGACCCAACTCCCGCCCGCGGGGATCGACGACCGCGTCGTGATCCTTGTCGACGACGTGCTGTTCTCCGGCCGCACCATCCGCGCCGCCCTCGACGCCCTCCGCGACCAGGGCAGGCCCCGCGCCGTCCAGCTCGCCGTGCTCGTCGACCGCGGCCACCGTGAGCTGCCGATCCGCGCGGACTACGTCGGCAAGAACGTGCCCACGTCGCGCTCCGAGGAGGTGTCGGTGCTGGTCACCGAGGTCGACGGCCGGGACGCCGTCCTGCTGGGGGGACGCCGATGAAGCACCTGCTCAGCACCGACGGCCTCGCCGCCGACACGGCCACGGCCGTGCTGGACACCGCCGACGAGCTCAAGCGCACGCTGCTCGGGCGCGAGGTCCGCAAGCTGCCGACCCTGCGCGGGCGGACCGTCGTGACGATGTTCTACGAGAACTCCACCCGCACGCGGGTGTCCTTCGAGATCGCCGGCAAGTGGATGAGCGCCGACGTGATCAACGTGTCGGCCAGCGGGTCCTCGGTCGGCAAGGGGGAGTCGCTGCGGGACACGGCGCTGACGCTCTCCGCGGCGGGCGCCGACTGCGTGATCGTGCGGCACCCTGCCTCCGGAGCCGCCCACCGGCTCGCGGGCTGGCTGGCCGGCGCGGGGACGTCGGTGGTGAACGCGGGCGACGGCATGCACGAGCACCCGACCCAGGCGCTGCTCGACGCGGCGACGCTGCGCGAGCGGCTCGGCGGCCTGCCCGGCAGGCGGATCGCGATCGTCGGTGACGTGCTGCACAGCCGCGTGGCGCGCTCGAACGTCCACCTGCTCACCACGCTCGGTGCCGAGGTGGTGCTCGTCGCGCCGCCGACCCTGCTGCCCACCGGTGTGCAGAGTTGGCCGGTCACCACGTCGCACGATCTCGATTCCCAGCTGCCCGCCGTGGACGCGGTGATGATGCTGCGCGTCCAGGCCGAGCGCATGCACGGCGGGTTCTTCCCGTCGGCGCGCGAGTACTCGATCGCCTACGGGCTCAACGAGGCGCGGCTGCGGCTGCTGCCCGAGCACGCGGTGGTCCTGCACCCGGGGCCGATGCTGCGTGGGATGGAGATCGGCTCCGCAGTGGCCGACGCCCCGCAGTCGGCGATCACCGAACAGGTCCGCAACGGGGTGCACGTCCGGATGGCGGTGCTGTACCACCTGCTGGCCGGAGAGGGCGGCGATCGTGGCTGAGGTCGCCGCACCAAGGGCCCCGTGGCAGACAGAAGGAGAAGGTTCGTGAGCACGACCGTCATCAGGGGCGCGCGCCTCTACGGCGACGGCGACCCGGTGGACGTGCTGGTCGCCGACGGGATCATCGCCGAGATCGGGCACCTCGCCGTCCCGGGCGACGCCGAGGTGATCGACGCCGGCGGGCAGGTGCTGCTGCCCGGGTTCGTCGACCTGCACACCCACCTGCGGGAGCCGGGCCGGGAGGACGCCGAGACCGTCGAGACGGGATCGGCCGCCGCGGCGCTGGGCGGGTACACGGCCGTCTTCGCGATGGCCAACACCGACCCGGTGGCGGACAACGCACTCGTCGTCGAGCACGTGTGGCGCCGGGGCCGTGAGATCGGGCTGGTCGACGTCCACCCCGTGGGGGCGGTCACCGTCGGTCTGCGTGGGGAGCGGCTCGCCGAGATGGGAACGATGGCCAAGTCGGTGGCCGGGGTGCGGATCTTCTCCGACGACGGGCACTGTGTGGCCGACCCGCTCGTCATGCGCCGCGCGCTCGAGTATTCGACCGCCCTCGGCACGGTGATCGCCCAGCACGCGGAGGAGCCGCGGCTCACGGCAGGCGCCCAGGCGCACGAGGGCGAGCGCGCGTCACGGCTCGGATACGCGGGCTGGCCGGCCTCGGCGGAGGAGTCGATCGTGGCGCGCGACTGCGTGCTCGCGCGGCACGCGGGCGCCCGGCTGCACGTCTGCCACGTCTCGACCACGGGTACCGTGGATGTCCTGAGCTGGGCGAAGGGGCTCGGCATCGACGTCTCGGCCGAGGTGACCCCGCATCACCTGCTGCTCACCGACGAGCGGCTGGAGACCTACGACCCGGTGAACAAGGTGAACCCGCCGCTGCGGTCGGAGCCGGACGTCGACCGGCTGCGCCAGGCGCTCGCGGACGGTGTCCTCGATTGTGTGGCCACCGACCACGCGCCACACGCCGCCCAGGACAAGGACTGCGAGTGGCAGGCGGCCCGCCCGGGCATGCTGGGCCTGCAGACGGCTCTGTCGATCGTCGTGGAGACGATGGTCCGCACGGGGCTGCTGGACTGGCGCGGCGTGGCCAGGGTGATGAGCGAGCGGCCCGCCGAGATCGCCGGGCTGCCCGACCAAGGCAGGCCGCTGGCGGTCGGCGAACCGGCGAACGTGGTGCTCGTCGACCCGGACGCCGAGTGGACCGTGCGTGGTGCGGAGCTGGCGAGCATCGCCGCGAACACCCCGTACGAGGGCATGCGGCTGCCTGCCGTGGTGAGCGCCACGCTGCTGCGCGGGCGGATCACCTCGCGCGAAGGGAAGATTGTGTGATGGAAAGGCTTCTGCTGACGCTACTGGTCTTCGCGCTGTTCGCGCTCGGGGTCTACGGCATGTGGCGCGGCTGGCGACGACAGGCCCGCGCGCAGAGCGTGCGCATCCCGCCGTTCCCCCAGCGTCCGGCCGACCCGGGCGAGCCGGAACTGGAGGCCGCCGGGCTCTACGCCGCCACGACGAACGCGGGCCACTGGCAGCAGAGGGTGGTCACCCGCGGCGCCGGCCTGCGCGGCCGCGCGACGCTGCGGCTCTACCCCGGCGGTGTCGAGGTGGACCGGGCGGGCGCGCCGGGGTTCTGGATCCCGCGTGAGTCCATCACGGACGTGACGACGGCCAAGGGCATGGCGGGGAAGGTGATGGGCACGGCGAGTCTGCTGGTCTTCACCTGGCGCGTCGGGGACGTCGAACTCGACACGGGTTTCCGCGGGGACGATCTCGGCGTGTATCCACAATGGATCAACAAGGTCAAGGGAGGTGCCCAGGTATGAGCGGCACACGTACACCGGCCGCCCTCGTGCTGGAGGACGGCCGGATCTTCCGGGGAGCCGCCTACGGGGCGCACGGGCGCACACTGGGCGAGGTGGTCTTCTGTACCGGCATGACCGGCTACCAGGAGACGCTCACCGACCCCTCCTACCGGCGGCAGATCGTCGTGCAGACGGCCCCGCAGATCGGCAACACCGGCTGGAACGACGAGGACGACGAGTCGGCTCGCATCTGGGTGGCCGGCTACGTCGTGCGTGACCCGGCGCGGACGCCGTCGAACTGGCGGTCCCGGCGCTCGCTGGACGACGAGCTCAGCAAGCAGGGCATCGTCGGTATCTCCGATGTGGACACCCGCACGCTGACCCGGCACATCCGCGAGCACGGTGCCATGCGGGCCGGCGTGTTCTCCGGTGACGCGCTCGCCGGCGACGACGAGATGGTGGCCGAGGTGTTGGCGAGCCCGAAGATGGCGGGCGCCGACCTCGCCGGTGAGGTGACGACCGCGCAGCCCTACGTCGTGCCGGCGATCGGCGAGACGCGCTATCGCGTCGCCGCGCTCGACCTGGGTATCAAGTCGAACACACCGAGGCAGATGGCCAAGCGCGGCATCGAGGTCCACGTGCTGCCGGCGTCGACCTCGGTCGACGATCTGCTGGCCCTGGAACCGGACGGCGTGTTCCTCTCGAACGGGCCCGGCGACCCCGAGACACAGACCCACGCGATCGAGCTGACGAAGGCGACGCTCGCCAGGGAGGTGCCGCTGTTCGGCATCTGCTTCGGCAACCAGATCCTCGGCCGGGCGCTCGGCCTGGGCACGTACAAGATGCGCTACGGCCACCGCGGCATCAACATTCCGGTGCTCGACGCCGAGACCGGCCGGGTGGCGATCACCGCCCAGAACCACGGCTTCGCCCTCGAGGGGGAGCCGGGGCAGCGGTTCGAGTCGCCCTTCGGCACCGCGCGCGTGAGCCACCACTGCGCCAACGACGGCACCGTCGAAGGCCTGCGGTGCGAGGACGTGCCCGCGTTCTCGGTGCAGTACCACCCGGAGGCGGCGGCGGGTCCGCACGACGCGAACCCGCTGTTCGACGACTTCGTGAACCTGATGGAGGCGCGCGGAAGGTCCGGCCGCGCGGCGGGCACGGCACAGGAGGGGCGCAAGTAAATGCCCAAACGTACTGACATCGAACACGTGCTCGTGATCGGCTCGGGCCCGATCGTCATCGGGCAGGCCGCCGAGTTCGACTACTCGGGCACGCAGGCGTGCCGGGTGCTCCGGCAGGAGGGGCTGCGGGTCAGCCTGGTCAACTCCAACCCGGCCACGATCATGACCGACCCCGAGTTCGCCGACTCCACCTACATCGAGCCGGTGAACCCGGAGTACGTCGAGAAGGTCATCGCGCAGGAACGCCCGGACGCGCTCCTGGCGACCCTCGGCGGCCAGACGGCGCTGAACTGCGCGGTCGCGCTCCACGAGAGGGGCGTGCTGGAGAAGTACGGGGTCGAGCTCATCGGTGCCGACATCGACGCGATCCAGCGCGGGGAGGACCGGCAGAAGTTCAAGGACATCGTGCGCAGTGTCGGCGGGGACGTGCCGCGCAGCGCGGTATGCCACTCCATGGAGGAGGTCCGCAAGACCGTCGCGGAGGTGGGCCTGCCCGTCGTGATCCGGCCGTCGTTCACCATGGGCGGGCTCGGCTCCGGCATGGCGCACACCGAGGAGGAGCTCGAGCGCATGGCCTCGTTCGGCCTCGAGGAGAGCCCGGTCACCGAGGTGCTCATCGAGGAGAGCGTGCTCGGCTGGAAGGAGTACGAGCTCGAGCTCATGCGTGACCGCCACGACAACGTGGTGGTGGTGTGCTCGATCGAGAACGTCGACGCGATGGGCGTGCACACCGGCGACTCGGTGACGGTGGCGCCCGCGATGACGCTGACCGACCGCGAGTACCAGAACATGCGCAACGTCGGGATCGACGTGCTGCGCGCGGTGGGCGTGGACACCGGTGGCTGCAACATCCAGTTCGCGATCAACCCGCGGGACGGCCGCATGGTCGTGATCGAGATGAACCCGCGCGTGTCGCGGTCGTCGGCGCTCGCGTCGAAGGCCACCGGGTTCCCGATCGCCAAGATCGCCGCGAAGCTGGCCATCGGCTACTCGCTCGACGAGATCAGCAACGACATCACCGGCGAGACGCCCGCGAGCTTCGAGCCCACCCTCGACTACGTGGTCGTGAAGGTGCCGCGGTTCGCGTTCGAGAAGTTCCCCGGCGCCGACCCGATGCTCACCACCACGATGAAGAGCGTCGGCGAGGCCATGGCCATCGGCCGCAGTTTCCCGGAGGCACTCGGCAAGGCCCTGCGCTCGATGGAGACCAAGCGGGTCGGGTTCTGGACGACACCGGATCCGGAGGGCGCCACGCTCGAGTCGACGCTGGAGGAGCTGCGCACGCCGCACGACGGCAGGCTCTACGCCGTCGAGCGCGCGCTGCGGCTGGGCGCCACCGTCGAGCAGGTCCACGAGGCCAGCGGAATCGATCCGTGGTTCATCGACCAGATCGCGCTCATCGGCGAGGTCGGCGCCGAGATCAGGGACGCGCCGGTGCTGGACGTCGACCTGCTGCGGCGGGCGAAGCGCACCGGGCTGTCCGACCGGCAGATCGCCGCGCTGCGGCCCGAGCTGGCCGGTGAGGACGGCGTGCGGTCGCTGCGCCACCGGCTCGGCGTGCACCCGGTGTTCAAGACCGTGGACACCTGCGCGGCGGAGTTCGCCGCCAGGACGCCGTACCACTACTCGGCGTACGAGGCCGACCCCGCGGCGGAATCCGAGGTCGAACCGCAGCCGGACAAGCCGAAGGTGCTCATCCTCGGCTCCGGTCCCAACCGCATCGGCCAGGGCATCGAGTTCGACTACTCGTGCGTACACGCGGCGCTGGCGATGCGGGAGGCGGGCTTCGAGGCCGTCATGGTGAACTGCAACCCGGAGACCGTCTCCACCGACTACGACACCTCCGACCGGCTGTACTTCGAGCCGCTGACGTTCGAGGACGTGCTCGAGGTCGTGCGGGCCGAGCAGGCCTCGGGCACGGTCGCGGGCGTCATCGTGCAGCTTGGCGGCCAGACACCGCTGGGGCTGGCGAAGCGGCTCGCTGACGCCGGCGTGCCGGTGGTCGGCACGTCCCCGGACGCCATCCACCTCGCCGAGGACCGCGGGGCGTTCGGCGAGGTCCTGCGGGCGGCGGGCCTGCCAGCGCCGCAGTACGGCACGGCCACGTCGTTCGAGGGCGCCAAGCGCATCGCGGACGAGATCGGCTACCCGGTCCTCGTGCGGCCGTCCTACGTACTCGGCGGGCGCGGCATGGAGATCGTCTACGACGAGGCCTCGCTCGAGGGCTACATCGCCCGCGCGACCGAGGTCACGCCGGAGCACCCGGTGCTCGTGGACCGCTTTCTCGACGACGCCATCGAGATCGACGTCGACGCGCTCTACGACGGCGAGGAGCTCTACCTCGGCGGCGTGATGGAGCACATCGAGGAGGCGGGTGTCCACTCCGGCGACTCGGCGTGTGCCCTGCCGCCGATCACGCTCGGCCACACCGACCTGGAGGAGGTCCGCCGCTGCACCGAGGCGATCGCCCGGGGGGTGGGCGTGCGCGGTCTGCTCAACGTCCAGTATGCGCTCAAGGACGACGTGCTGTACGTGCTCGAGGCCAACCCGCGGGCGTCGCGCACGGTGCCGTTCGTGTCCAAGGCGACCGCCGTGCCGCTGGCCAAGGCGGCCTCGCTGATCATGACGGGCGCCTCCATCAAGGACCTGCGGACCCGCGGTGTGCTGCCCGCCGAGGGCGACGGCGGTCACCTGCCGGTCGACGCGCCGGTGGCCGTCAAGGAGGCCGTGCTGCCGTTCCACCGGTTCCGCACACCGGAGGGCCACGGGGTCGACTCGCTGCTCGGGCCGGAGATGAAGTCCACCGGCGAGGTGATGGGTGTCGACACGTCCTTCGGCACCGCGTTCGCGAAGTCGCAGGCCGGCGCCTACGGGTCCCTGCCGACGTCGGGCAAGGTCTTCGTCTCGGTGGCCAACCGGGACAAGCGCTCGCTGGTGTTCCCGGTGAAGCGGCTGGCCGACCTCGGGTTCGAGGTGCTCGCGACGGCGGGGACCGCGGAGGTGCTGCGCCGCAACGGCGTGCCGTGCTCGGTGGTGCGCAAGCACTCGGAGGGCAGCACGAAGGACGAGCCGAACATCGTCGAGGTGATCCTCGACGGTGGCGTCGACATGGTGATCAACACGCCCTACGGCAACAGCGGCCCGCGTATCGACGGCTACGAGATCCGGACGGCGGCGGTGTCCCGGGGCATCCCGTGCATCACCACGGTCCAGGGCGCGGCGGCGGCCGTCCACGGCATCGAGGCGCTCATCCGGGGCGACCTGGGTGTGCGGTCGCTGCAGCGGCTGCAGGCGTCGCTGCGGGCGATGTCGGGCCGGCCGGGACAGTCGTGACCGCGGGCGGGGTGCCGTTCGGAGCCCGGCTCGCGGAGGCGGTGGCGGCCCGGGGACCACTCTGCGCGGGCGTCGACCCGCACCCGGGGCTGCTGGAGGCGTGGGACCTGCCCGCCGACGCGGGCGGGCTCGAGAAGTTCGCGCTGACGGCCACCGACACGCTCGCCGAGCATGTGGCCGTGCTCAAGCCCCAGTCGGCGTTCTTCGAGGCCTACGGGGCCGCGGGCGTGGCGGTGCTGGAGCGGGTGATCCGGCATGCCCGGGACGCCGGTGCGCTCGTCCTGCTCGACGTCAAGCGTGGGGACATCGGCTCGACGATGGCCGCGTACGCGGCCGCCTACCTGGGCGAGGGCTCACCGCTCGCGGCCGACGCCGTCACCGTCTCGCCGTACCTCGGGTTCGGCTCGCTGGAGCCGGCGTTCGCGGCGGCCGAGGCCACGGGCAGGGGTGTGTTCGTCCTCGCCCGGACCTCGAACCCCGAGGGGGCGGCGCTGCAGGGTGCCGGCACGGGCGCCGGCACGGTGGCGCAGTCCATTGTGGATGCCGCGCGCGAGCGCAACGCCGGAGCGCGCCCGCTGGGCAACGTCGGCGTGGTCGTCGGCGCGACGATTACGCCGGGGGAACTCCGGCTCGCTGGGCTGAACGGGCCAATCCTGGCCCCCGGCTTCGGCGAGCAGGGGGCCACCGCCGACGATCTGAAACCCCTGTTCGGCGACGTGCTCGCGGCGGTGCTGCCCGCCTCGGCCCGGGGCCTGCTCAAGCACGGGCCCGATCCGGCCGCGCTGCGCACCGCGGTGCGGCGCACACAGGACGAGCTCCGCCGGGTCATCGGGTAGTGGTTGGCGAACTTCTGCCCTGCTCCACACGCATGTTGATCTTGCACTAGGGTGTGACCGGTGGCGCAGGCGGGGGTGTCGGCGGCACAGCGGAAAACGCGGTTCACCGGTCGTCGCCGACACGGCGCGGCCAGGGGTGAGTAGTGTCGTTCTTGGCCGTCCCGCGGCCTCCAGTCGCGGCGCCGGCGCGCCGTCCGCCCGGCTGTTCCCGGACGTCCGGGCAGCCTGGTCGGCGCCCACCCCCGCATTGTGGGTCCAGGTCAGGGGTGGGTACGGTCGCCACACCCACCCAGAATTTTGAGTAATACCGGAGGAAAACGTGGCACTTCCCCAGCTCACCGAGGAACAGCGTGCTGCGGCGCTGGAGAAGGCCGCCGCCGCCCGTCGCGCCCGCGCGGAGCTCAAGGAACGGCTCAAGCGCGGCGGCACGACCCTCGCCGACGTGCTGAAGCAGGCCGACGAGGACGAGGTCCTCGGCAAGATGAAGGTCTCCGCGCTGCTGGAGGCTCTGCCGGGCGTGGGCAAGGTGCGTGCGCAGCAGACCATGGAGCGTCTGGAGATCGCGTCCAGCCGTCGTCTGCGCGGCCTCGGCGACCGGCAGCGCAAGGCGCTGCTCGCCGAGTTCAGCGGCGAGTGAGCGAGCAGCGACACCGCGGCTCGAACCAGGCCGGCGCTAGCGGCGGCCGAGTGGCAACTGGTGGGCCGGTGCCGGGGAAAGCCGCCCGGCACCGGCTCACCGTCGTATCGGGACCATCCGGGGTCGGCAAGTCGAGCGTCGTCAGCGAGCTGCGGCGGCTCTGCCCCGACGTGTTCTTCAGCGTGTCGGTGACCACCCGCCCGCCCCGGCCCGGCGAGGTCGACGGCGAGCACTACCACTTCGTCGACCGGGAGACCTTCGACGCGATGGTCGCCCAGGGTGAGCTGCTCGAGCACGCCGAGTTCGCGGGGAACTGCTACGGCACCCCGCGGGCGCCCGTCGAGGCGGCGCTGGACTCGGGCAAACCCGCGGTTCTGGAGATCGAACTGCAGGGCGCCCGGCAGGTCCGCGCGGCCATGCCGGACGCCCAGCTCGTCATGCTCCTGCCCCCGTCGTGGGGGGAGCTGGTCGACCGGCTCACCGGCCGCGGTACCGAGGCGATGGAGGCCGTTCAGGCCCGGCTGAGCGAGGCGGAACGGGAACTCGCCGCCGCCAGCGAGTTCGACGCCCAGGTGGTGAACGCCGACCTGAAGACCGCCGCGCGTGAGTTGCTAGACTTGGTGACCGGCGAATACACCGCTTTCGACGATTCGGAGCACAGTTAGTGACCGCGATTACGTTGGGTCCTCAGAGCGAGAACCTCGAGGGCATCACCAACCCGCCCATCGACGACCTGCTCGAGAAGGTCAGCTCGAAGTACGCTCTGGTGATCTACGCGGCGAAGCGCGCCCGCCAGATCAACGACTACTACGCGCAGCTCGGTGAAGGCCTGCTCGAGTACGTCGGCCCGCTCGTCGAGCCGGGTCCGAGGGAGAAGCCGCTGTCGATCGCGCTCCGCGAGATCCACGCCGGACTCCTCGAGCACACCGAAGGCGAGTAGTCCCTCGGTGAGCCCGCAGCCTCGTGTCGTCCTCGGAGTCGGCGGCGGCATCGCTGCCTACAAGGCGTGCGAGGTGCTGCGCGGGCTCACCGAATCCGGGCACGACGTCAAGGTGGTGCCCACCGCGGCCGCGCTGAACTTCGTCGGCGCGGCCACATTCGAAGCGCTGTCCGGGCGCCCCGTGAACACCGGCGTGTTCACGGCCGTGCCCGAGGTGCAGCACGTGCGGACCGGGCAGGAGGCCGACCTCGTCCTCGTCGCGCCCGCCACGGCGGACCTGCTGGCCAAGGCCGCCCACGGCCTGGCGGACGACCTGCTCACCAACACGCTGCTCACCGCACGTTGCCCGGTCGCGTTCTTCCCCGCGATGCACACCGAGATGTGGGAGCACCCGGCCACGCGCGCCAACGTTGCGACGCTGCGCTCCCGCGGTGCGGTGGTCACCGAACCCGCGTCGGGCAGGCTGACCGGGGTCGACACCGGCAAGGGCAGGCTCGCCGACCCGCGGGAGATCGTCGACCTCGCCCGCCTGCTGCTCGCGCGGGCCGACGCGCTGCCCCGTGACCTCGACGGAGTCCGCGTGGTCGTGTCGGCGGGGGGCACGCGGGAGCCGCTGGACCCCGTCCGGCATCTCGGGAACCGCTCGTCCGGCAAGCAGGGGTACGCGCTCGCCCGGGTGGCCGCCCAGCGCGGTGCCGATGTGACGCTCGTGGCCGCCCACACCGACGCGCTGCCGGAGCCCGCGGGTGCCCGGGTAGTGCACGTCTCCACGGCCGCGGAGCTCGGCGACGCCGTCGACGAGGCCGCCCGTGAGGCCGACGTCGTGGTGATGGCCGCGGCCGTCGCCGACTTCCGCCCCGCCGGCCGGTCCGGACACAAGATCAAGAAGAGCGACGACGAGCCCGACCCGATGATCGAGCTCGTCCGTAACCGCGACATCCTCGCGGGGCTGGTCGAGCGGCGCAGGCCGGGCCAGATCGTCGTCGGCTTCGCCGCCGAGACCGGCGACGCGCAGGGCAGTGTGCTCGACCACGCCCGGGCCAAGCTCAAGCGCAAGGGATGCGACCTGCTCGTCGTCAACGCCGTCGGCGAGGGCAAGGCGTTCGAGGTGGAGGACAACACCGGGTGGCTGCTCTCGGCCGACGGGCTCGAGACCCGTATCCCACTCGGCGCCAAGTCGCAGCTGGCGGCCACGGTGTGGGACGCCGTCGCGCAGTTGCTGCGCCCCTCCCGCGAACGCCAGTAGGCTGCCACCGGGCAGCGGAGCCCGGAGTGTGTTGTCGAGTGAGGATGTGAGGACGTCGTGACCGCGTCGAACCGTAGGTTGTTCACGTCGGAGTCGGTGACCGAGGGACACCCGGACAAGATCTGCGACGCGATCAGTGACTCCATCCTGGACGCGCTGCTGGGCAAGGACCCGCGGAGCCGCGTCGCCGTGGAGACACTGATCACCACCGGCCAGGTGCACGTCGCCGGTGAGGTGACCACCGAGGCCTACGCCGACATCCCGACGATCGTGCGCGACAAGATCCTGGAGATCGGCTACGACTCCTCGGCCAAGGGTTTCGACGGCAACTCCTGCGGCGTCAACGTGGCCATCGGCTCGCAGTCGCCGGACATCGCGCAGGGTGTGGACACGGCGTACGAGTCACGGCTGGAGAACGCGCTCGACGAGCTGGACCGACAGGGCGCCGGTGACCAGGGGCTGATGTTCGGCTATGCGTGCTCGGACACGCCGGAGCTGATGCCGCTTCCGATCGCGCTGGCCCACCGGCTCTCCCAGCGGCTCGCCGCGGTGCGGAAGAACGGGGTGCTGCCCTACCTGCGCCCGGACGGCAAGACCCAGGTGACCATCGAGTACGCCGGCGAGCAGGCCGTGCGGCTGGACACCGTCGTGGTATCCAGCCAGCACGCCGACGGCATCGATCTGGACAAGATGCTCGGCGTCGACGTCCGGGAGCACGTCGTGGCCCCCGTGCTCGACGGAGTGGAGCTCGACACCTCCGACACCCGCCTGCTCGTGAACCCGACCGGCCGGTTCGTCGTCGGCGGCCCGATGGGTGACGCGGGGCTGACCGGCCGCAAGATCATCGTGGACACCTACGGCGGCATGGCCCGGCACGGTGGCGGCGCGTTCTCGGGCAAGGACCCGTCGAAGGTGGACCGCTCGGCGGCGTACGCGATGCGCTGGGTCGCCAAGAACATCGTGGCCGCGGGCCTGGCCGACCGGGTCGAGGTGCAGGTGGCGTACGCGATCGGCAAGGCGGCGCCGGTGGGGTTGTTCGTGGAGACCTTCGGCACCGAGCACGTCGACCCGCTGAAGATCCAGGCCGCCATCACCGAGGTGTTCGACCTGCGGCCGGCGGCGATCATCCGCGACCTGGACCTGCTGCGCCCGATCTACGCCAAGACTGCGTCCTACGGCCACTTCGGTCGCCCGGAGCTCGACCTGCCCTGGGAGAGCACCGAGCGGGCCGACGACCTGCGGCGCTTCATCGGAGCGTGACACGCCGGGTCCCCGGTGATGACGCGGGTGATCGCCTGCCATAGAGTGCCGGACTCGTGGTGGACACTCAACGCGTCGAGACCGCGGGCCCGCGGGCGGCCGACCGGCCGCGCTCGCGCGGCACGCGGCACATCAGCTGGGACGCGATCCGGGTCATCGGCATCCTTGCGGTCCTGGCCTTCCACACGACGTTCCTGGCTCCGCACACGCTGCCGGGCTTCGACCTCCCGCCGGCGCCGTTGCAGATGGACTTCCCGTTCGGGGCGTCGCTGCTGATCGTCATCTCCGGTTACTTCGCGGCGATGACGATCGGCAGGCAACCGCCACTGCGCTGGTGGCTGCGGCGACTGGCCCGGCTGCTGCCCGCCTTCTGGGTGGCGGTGGTCGTGATCTTCGTGGTGAGCATCGCCTTGCGGCCGGAGGGCTTCTACCGGCCCTCCTACGTCGACCTGGCCGGCAACCTGGGGCTGTTGCACACGCTGCTGCCCGCGGTCGAGTACATCGACCGGGCACACTGGACCGTGCCGGTCCAGGTGTGCGCGTTCACCGCGATCGCACTGCTGGCCTGGCGCGGCAAGGTCCGGGGGCGGGCGGCGACGCTGGTGATGTGGTTCGTGCTGCTGTTCCCGCTGGCCCTGCGGTACCTGTTCATGGGTCCTGGCGACACCCCGCCGACGTGGGTGAGCATGATCATGGACGGCACCGGCCTGAACCGGGCGCACCTCGCCATCGCCGGGGTCGCCATCTACCGCTGGTCGCAGAACCGGATGACGTTCCCACAGCTGTTCTGCATGCTCGGCGTCGTCCTCATCGCCCACGACAAGCATCCGCCACCCGGGGACTCGGTCCTGGCCTTCGCCGTGGCGCTCGTGCTGATCTGCGTGGCCGCCTACCAGCCGGTGTGGGACTCGCCCGTGTTCACGAACCTGGCCCGGCCGATTCGCTGGCTCGCCGGCATCTCCTACGGCGTGTACCTGATGCACTACGTCATCGGGTCGATCGTCGCCCGCCACCTCGCCGACCTGGGCGTGCCCTGGTTCGGCTGGATCCCGGCCTACCTGGCGACCGCCGTGCTGCTCGGCTGGGCGCTGACCCGCTGGGTCGAACAGCCCGCGTTCCGGTTCCTCACCTCCCGGCTCGACGCCATCCCGGCCCGGACCGGCAGGTAGGCGTACCTCTGGTAGAGAGAAGGGCGTGAGCCGCCCGGAACCGACCCCGCTGTGGGACCTGCCGCAGCCTGCGCCCGCCACCGGCGCGCGGCGCGGGCCGACGCGCAAGGACCCGGGCTCGCGCAAGGGCCGCCGGGAGCCCGCCGAGACCGATCCGATCGCGAGGGTGGTCGTCGACGTCCCGCTCGCGCACCTGGACCGCACGTTCGACTACCAGGTGCCGCGTGAGCTGGACGACGTGGCCGTGCCGGGCTGCCGGGTGCGGGTGCGGTTCGCGGGCCAGCTCGTGGACGGGTTCCTGCTCGAGCGGGCCGCCACCACCGAGCACACGGGCAGGCTGGCATTCCTCGAACGCGTCACCTCGTCGGAGCGGGTGCTCCCGCCGCGGCTCGTCCGGTTGTGCCGCGCCGTCGCCGACCGCTACGGCGGCACGCTCGCCGACGTGCTCCGGCTGGCATTGCCGCCCCGCCACGCCAAGGTCGAGGCCGAGCCTCCGCGGGAGCCCACGCCGGCGCCCGCGGAGCCGTCGCTCGCCGGGTGGCGCCGGTATCCGTGGGGGCCGTCGTATGTCGGGGCGCTCCGGGACGGCCGGGTCGCCAACGCCGTGTGGCAAGCACTGCCGGGTGAGGACTGGCCACGCCGGCTGGCCGAACTCGCCACCACCGTCGCGGCGACCGGGCGTGGGGCCGTGCTCGTCGTGCCCGACCACCGCGACGCCGCCCGGCTGGAGGCCGCGTGTGCCGAGCTGGCCGGGCCGGAGGCCGTCGTGGCGCTGTCGGCCGACCTCGGCCCGGCCGAGCGGTACCGGCGGTGGCTGGCGGTCCTGCGCGGCGCGGTCCGGATCGTGGTGGGCACGCGAGCCGCCATGTTCGCGCCGGTCGCCGATCCCGGCCTGTACGTCGTGTGGGACGACGGCGACGACCTGCATGCCGACCCGCACATGCCGTACCCGCAGGTGCGCGACGTGCTGATGGTGCGCGCGCACGCCGATCGCGCCTCGTTCCTCGCCGCCGGGTTCGCCCGCACGGCCGAGGCCCAGCTGCTGCTGGAGTCCGGGTGGGCGCAGCCGATCGTCGCCTCCCGCGACGAGCTGCGCGCGTGCGCGCCCCGCGTGACGCCCACCGGCGAGGACTTCGACGTCGCCCGCGACGAGGCCGCGCGTGCGGCGCGGCTGCCGGCCGTGGCGTTCGAGGCGGCTCGCTCCGGGCTGGCGGCGGGCGCGCCGGTGCTCGTCCAGGTGCCCCGCCGCGGGTACGTCCCCGGCCTGGCGTGCGCGCACTGCCGGACGCGCGCCCGGTGCCGCCACTGTGCGGGCCCCCTGCTGCTGCCGGGCGGCGACGGCGCAGGGGTGCCGCGCTGCCGGTGGTGCGGGGTCGTCGATGCCGCCTACCGCTGTCCCGCGTGCGGATCCGCGCGGCTGCGGGCCGTCGTCGTCGGGTCGAAGCGCACGGCCGAGGAGCTGGGCCGGGCGTTCCCCGGGGTCGCGGTGCGGACGTCGGGCGCGGGGGAGGTGCTCGCCAGCGTCCCCCCAGGCCCCGCACTGGTCGTGGCGACGCCCGGCGCCGAACCGGTGGCCGAGGGCGGGTACGGCGCGGCGCTGCTGCTCGACGGCTGGGCCCTGCTCGGCAGGCAGGACCTGCGGGCGGCCGAGGAGACGCTGCGGCGCTGGATGGCGGCCGCGGCCCTGGTGCGGCCGGGCCGGGACGGCGGCCGGGTGGTGGTCGGCGCTGAGGCCGGCATCCCCGTGGTGCAGGCGCTGGTGCGGTGGGACCCCGGCTGGCATGCCGAGCTGGAGCTGGCCGAGCGGCGCGAGCTCGGCTTCCCGCCGGCCGTGCGGATGGCCAGCCTGGAGGGATCGCCCGACGCGGTCGCCACGGCGCTCGACGAGCTCGACCTCCCCGCCTCGGGCGAGGTGCTCGGGCCGGTCCCGATCGGGGAGGTCGACGCCGAGGGCCGGGCGGACCGGGAGCGCGCCCTCGTGCGGGTGGCCCGGGCCGACGGCCGGGCCCTGGCCGCATCCGCACACGCGCTCAGTGCGCTGCGCAATGCCCGCAAGGAAACCGACCCGGTGCGGATCCAGCTCGATCCGCTCGACCTCATCTGAGCGCACCGGGCCGGGTGCTCGCCGGGAGACGGCGTCGGTGAGCAGGTACCCCCGCGCTCTAGACTGGCCCGCGATGAAGTTCGCCGTCACCACCGCGGACCGCCGATGAGGCTTGTGTTCGCGGGCACCCCGGAACCCGCCGTCCCGTCGCTGCGGGCGTTGCTCGAATCCGGCCGCCACGAGGTGGTCGCCGTCGTGACCAGACCCGACGCCCCGGCGGGGCGGGGGCGCAGGCTCGTGCGCTCGCCCGTGGGCGCGCTGGCCGACGAGCACGGCATCGAGGTGCTCACGCCGGCCACGGCGGGCGACCCCGCGTTCCTCGACCGCCTGGCCGAGCTCGCACCCGACGCGTGCCCAGTGGTGGCCTACGGTGCGTTGCTGCCGCGGCCGGCGCTGGACATCCCCCGGTACGGCTGGGTCAACCTGCACTTCTCGCTCCTGCCGGCGTGGCGGGGTGCCGCGCCGGTCCAGGCCGCCATCAAGGCCGGGGACGAGATCACGGGTGCGACCACGTTCCGCATCGTCGCCGAGCTCGACGCCGGGCCCGTCTACGGCGTGGTGACCGAGAAGATCGGCCGCACCGACACGGCGGGCGAGCTGCTCGGCCGGCTCGCCACCTCCGGAGCCGGGCTGCTCGTGTCCACGATGGACGGCATCGAGGACGGCACCCTGCAGGCGGTGCCGCAGCCCGCCGACGGCGTGACGTACGCGCCCAAGGTGACCGTCGAGGACGCGCGGGTGTCGTTCGCCGCACCGGCCGTGGCGGTCGACCGGCACGTGCGGTCGGTGACCCCGGAACCCGGTGCCTGGGCCGTGTTTCGCGACCAGCGGCTCAAACTCGGCCCCGTGCAGCCCGTCGACGCGCCCGGCCTGCCGCCGGGCGAGTTGCGCGTCGAACGCAAGCGCGTGCTCGTCGGCACCGCGACCACGCCGGTGCGGCTGGGCGACGTGCAGGCACAGGGCAAGAAGCGGATGCCGGCGACCGACTGGGCCCGCGGCACCAGGATCGAGCAGGGGGAGCGGCTGACATGACACCTGGCCGGCCACGCAGACCGGACCGCGGCCGCAGGCCCGCGCCACGCAAACAGGGCCCGCGCAGGCCACCCGTTCAGGACCCACCGCGCCGGGCGGCGTTCGACGCGCTGCACGCCATCAGCGAGCGCGACGCCTACGCCAACCTGATCCTGCCCGACCTGCTGCGCAAGCGGAACATCACCGGCCGCGACGCCGCGCTCGCCACCGAGCTCACCTACGGCACGGCCAGGGCGCAGGGCCTGCTCGACGAGATCATCGCCGCCTGCCTCGACCGCCCGCTGTCCAAGGTGGACGGTGTGGTGCTCGACGCGCTGCGCATCGGGGCCTATCAGCTGCTGCGCACCCGGATCCCCGCCCACGCCGCGGTGGCCTCGGCCGTGGACCTCGTCCGGGAGGTCGCCGGATCGCACGTCGCCGGGTTCGTCAACGCCGTGCTGCGCTCGGTGTCCGAACACGACGAAGCGGCCTGGATCGACCGCCTCGCGCCCGACCCGGAGACCGACCGCATCGGCAACCTCGCCCTGCGCACCGCGCACCCGCGCTGGGTAGCGCGGGCGTTCGCCGAGGCGCTCGGCGACACCGGCGCCGAGCTGGAGGCCGCACTGCAGGCCGACGACGCCCGGCCGGAGGTGCACCTGCTGGCGCGGCCGGGCGAGATCAGCGCCGAGGAACTCGCCGCGATCACCGGCGGCGACGTGGCGCCGTACTCGCCCTACGGCGTGCACCTGCCGCCCGGCACCGGCGACCTCGCCGTCTCCGAACCCCTGAACCAGCATCTGGCCGCCGTGCAGGACGAGGGCAGCCAGCTCGTCACCCTCGCCGCGGCCGAGGCACCCGTCGAGGGCAGCGACAGCCGGTGGCTCGACCTGTGCGCGGGCCCGGGCGGGAAGGCCGTCCTGCTCGGCTCGCTCGCCGCGACGTCCGGCGCCACGGTCGATGCCGTGGAGGTGGCCGAGCACCGCGCGCGGCTCGTCGAGCAGGCCACCGAGGGGCTGCCGGTCACCGTGCGGGTGGCCGACGGCCGCGACCCCGGCCTCGACGGAGGCTACGACCGTGTGCTCGTGGACGCGCCGTGCAGCGGGCTCGGCGCGCTGCGCAGGCGGCCGGAGGCACGCTGGCGCAGGCAGCCGGCCGACATCGCCGGCCTGACCCGGTTGCAGACGGAGCTGCTGGCCTCGGCGTTCCGGCTCGTCCGCCCGGGCGGCATCGTGGCCTACGTCGTATGCTCGCCGCACCTCGCCGAGACCGAGGGCGTGTTCACCGGCGCCGCTCGGCGGGCGGGGGCGGAGGTGCTCGACGCGCGCGCGTACTTCCCGGGTGTCCCGGCGCTCGGCGACGGGCCGACCGTGCAGCTATGGCCGCACCGGCACGGTACCGACGCCATGTTCTGCGCTCTCGCCCGCGCGCGGTGAGCCGCGTCCTCGGGCTCGTCGCGAGCTCCTGCGGTGGCGTGGAGACACGCCTGTGTGCCGAGCTCGCCGAGCCCGCCGCACGCCGGGGCTGGCGGCTCGCCGTCACCCTGACACCGACCGCGGCGCGCTGGCTGGAGGTGACCGGCGAGCTCGCCCGGCTCCGGACGCTGACCGACCTCGAGGTGCGCTGGGAGTCCCGGCTGCCCGGCCGACCCCGCCCGCACCCGGACCCGGAGGTGTTCCTGTTCGCGCCCGCGACCGCGGGCTCGGTCGCCAAGCTGGCGCTGGGCATCGCCGACAACCAGGCGATGACCGTGCTCGGCGACGCGCTCGGGGATCCGGGCGTGACGATCGTCGTCGGCTACCAGGTGCGTGACACGCGCGCGGGCCACCCGGCGTGGCAGGGCCATCTCGACGCGCTCGCGGCCGCCGGGGTCGGCCTGCACCGGCTGATGGACGAGCCGTGGACCGCCCTGCTCGACCACCTGCCGTGACCGGTGGCCTTCCCGCCCCGGTCTCTCGCAGGGGTCCGGACCCCGGAGACCGGTGGGCACCCCTCTACACTCGCGCGCGTGGCCCCTCAACCGCTGATCGCACCAAGCATCCTGTCCGCCGACTTCGCCCGCCTCGGTGAGGAGGTCGCCGCCGTCGCCGGACACGGCGACACGCGCGCCGACTGGGTGCACGTCGACGTGATGGACAACCACTTCGTCCCGAACCTCACGCTCGGGCTCCCGGTGGTGCAGTCGCTGCTCAAGGTCACCGACGTGCCGCTCGACTGCCACCTGATGATCGAGGACCCCGACCGCTGGGCACCCGGCTACGCCGAGGCCGGCGCGTACAACGTCACCGTGCACGTCGAGGCGGCCCACGACCCGGTGATGCTCGCGAAGAACCTCCGGGCCGCCGGTGCCAAGGCGGGACTGTCGATCAAGCCGAACACGCCGCTCGAACCGCACCTGGAAACCCTCAAGCACTACGACACGCTGCTCGTGATGTCGGTCGAGCCCGGCTTCGGCGGGCAGTCGTTCATCCCCGACGTGCTGGAGAAGGTCCGCACCGCTCGCCGGCTCGTCGACACCGGCCACCTGCAGGTCCTCGTCGAGATCGACGGCGGCATCAACACCGACACCATCGAGCAGGCCGCCGAGGCCGGCGTCGACTGTTTCGTGGCGGGCTCGGCCGTCTACGGCGCGCAGGATCCCGGCCAGGCCGTCGCCGCGCTCCGCGCGCAGGCCGACCGGGCCCGGGTGGCGCGCTGAGGTGACCTTCCCGGCAGGCGAGCGCGACACCATGGCGGTGGCGCTCGCCCTCAGCGAGACCGTGCGGGGCACGACGAGCCCCAACCCGCCGGTGGGCGCGGTGATCCTCGACGCCCACGGCCACCGAGCCGGCGCCGGTGCCACGCAGCCTCCGGGCGGGCCGCACGCCGAGGTGATGGCGCTGCGGGAGGCCGGCGAACGAGCACGCGGCGGCACGGCCTTCGTGACGCTGGAACCGTGCTCGCACCACGGCCGCACGCCACCCTGCACGGATGCGCTGCTCGATGCCGGGATCGCGGCCGTGCGGTACGCGGTCGCGGATCCGCACCCGCAGGCACGCGGGGGTGCCGAGGTGCTGCGGGCCGCCGGGGTCGACGTGCGCGGCGGGCTGCTCGCCGACGAGGTCGCGGCGGGCCCCCTGCGGGCCTGGCTGCACTCGGTGCGCACCGGCCGCCCCCACGTCACGTGGAAGTACGCCGCCACCCTCGACGGCCGGATCGCCGCCGCCGACCGCACCAGCCGGTGGATCTCCGGGCCCGTCTCCCGCGCCGAGGTGCACGCGATCCGGGCCGCCGCCGACGCCGTGGTGGCCGGGACGGGCACCATCCGGGCCGACGACGCCTGGCTCACCGTGCGCGACGCCGCGGGGGCGCTTGCCGAGCGGCAACCCCTGCGGGTGGTCGTGGGTCGCGGCGGCATACCGGACGGCGCGCGGGTGTTGGACTCGGTGGCGGAAACGGTGCACGTCCGCACGCACGACCCGGCCGAGGTCCTGGCGGTTCTGACCGACCGCGGTGTCGTGGACGTGCTGCTCGAAGGCGGGCCCACGCTGGCGGGCGCGTTCGTCCGGGCGCGGCTGGTCGACCGGATCGTCGCGTATGTCGCACCGGCGCTGCTGGGGGACGGCCCCGCGGCGCTCGGCCCGGCCGGCGTGTCGACCATCACCGAAGCACACCGCTGGCGTGTCGAAGGGGTCACCATGAGCGGAGAGGACGTGCGCATCACCGCCGTACCGGCCGTGGGCGAGGGAGGGGACTAGGTGTTCACCGGGATCGTGGAGGAACTCGGCGAGGTCACGCGGGTCGGGCGGCGGCCGGAGGGCGCCCGGCTGAGCGTGCGGGGCCCGCTGGTGACCAGCGATGCCAAGCACGGCGACTCCATCGCCGTCAACGGCGTCTGCCTGACGGTCGTGGAGGTCGAGGGTGACGAGTTCACCGTCGACGTCGTGCGCGAAACCCTCGCTCGCTCCAGCCTGGGCCAGGCCGAGGAGGGCAGGCCGGTCAACCTGGAACGGGCGATGGCGGCCGACGGACGGTTCGGCGGCCACGTGATGCAGGGTCACGTCGACGGTACCGGGACGTTCCTGAACCGGGACCCGGACGGGCTGACGCACTTCGCCTACCCGCCCGAACTGGGGCGCTACATCGTGGAGAAGGGCTCCATCGCCATCGACGGGGTCTCCCTGACCGTTGCCGCGGTGTCGGCGCAGGAGTTCGCCGTGGCGCTCATCCCCACGACCCTCTCGCTCACCACCCTCGGTCGTACGCAGCCCGGCGATCCGGTGAACCTCGAGGTCGACGTGCTGGCGAAGTACGTCGAGAAAATGGCCACCGTCCACATCTCGGGCGCGCCGGTGGACAATGGCGTTGGCAAGGAGGACGCGTG
Organism: Prauserella oleivorans; assembly: GCF_042685745.1. NCBI lineage: Bacteria > Bacillati > Actinomycetota > Actinomycetes > Pseudonocardiales > Pseudonocardiaceae > Prauserella > Prauserella oleivorans. The sequence continues at coordinate 3,521,142 of NZ_JBHUNT010000001.1, forward strand.
ACCATGACGAATGCGGGCCCGGCGGTGGACATCGAGGCCATCGAACTGGCCATCCAGGACATCGCCGACGGCCGCCCGGTGGTCGTCGTCGACGACGAGGACCGGGAGAACGAGGGCGACCTGATCTTCGCGGCGGAGAAGGCCACACCGGAGCTGCTGGCCTTCATGGTCCGTTACACCTCCGGCTACGTCTGCGTGTCGCTGACCGAGCAGGACTGCGACCGCCTCGACCTGCCGCCGATGTACCACACCAACCAGGATCAGCGCGGGACCGCCTACACCGTCACCGTCGACGCCGCGGCGGGCGTCACCACCGGGATCTCGGCCGCCGACCGTGCCCACACCATCCGGCTGCTCGCCGACCCGGCGTCGGTGGCTGCGGACTTCCGCAGGCCCGGGCACGTCGTGCCGCTGCGGGCCAAGGAGGGCGGCGTGCTGCGCAGGCCCGGGCACACGGAGGCCGGTGTCGACCTCGCGCGGATGGCCGGGCTGGCGCCCGCGGGGGTGTTGTGCGAGATCGTGTCGCAGAAGAACGAGGGCGACATGGCGCGGCGCGACGAGCTCGAGGTGTTCGCCGCCGACCACGACCTGCGGCTCATCACCATCGCCGACCTGATCGCCTACCGCAGGCGCAAGGAGAAGCAGATCGAGCGCGTGGCCGAGGCCCGCATCCCGCTGGCCGCCGGCACGTTCCGCGCCATCGGCTACGACAGCCTGCTCGACGGCATCGAGCACATCGCGTTCGTCTACGGCGACATCGGCGACGGCGAGGACGTGCTGGTCCGCGTGCACTCCGAGTGCCTCACCGGTGACGTCTTCGGGTCCCTGCGCTGCGACTGCGGTCCGCAGCTGCAGGCGGCGCTCGAGGCGGTGGCCCGTGAGGGCCGCGGCGTCGTGCTCTACGTGCGCGGGCACGAGGGCCGGGGCATCGGGCTGCTGCACAAACTGCAGGCCTACCAGCTGCAGGACGCCGGCGCGGACACCGTCGACGCCAACCTGGCGCTCGGCGTGCCGGCCGACGCCCGCGACTACGGCACGGGGGCGCAGATCCTGGGCGACCTCGGGGTGCGGTCGATGCGGCTGCTCACGAACAACCCCGCCAAGCGCGTGGGCCTCGAGGGCTACGGCCTGCGCGTCACCGGGCGGGTGCCGCTGCCGATCTCGCCCAACCCGGAGAATCTCCGGTATCTCAAGACCAAGCGTGACCGGATGGGTCACGACCTCTCCCAGCTGGAGCAGTTCGACGAGGTCGGCGCCGAGGTGGGCGACGCGCGCAACGGTGGCGGAGGACAGGCGTGAGCGGCGAAGGACGTCCCGACGAGAGCACCGGGCCGGCACTGAGCGAGTGCGAGAACCTGCGGCTGGCGATCGTCGCGACCCGCTGGCACGCCCGGATCACCGACAGCCTGCTGGAGAACGCACTGAAGGTGGCGTCGGAGGCCAAGCTCGCCGACGAGCCGACGGTGGTGCGCGTGGCCGGCGCGGTGGAGCTGCCGGTGGTGGCGCAGGCACTGGCGCGCAACCACGACGCGGTCGTGGCGCTGGGCGTGGTGATCCGCGGGGGCACGCCTCATTTCGAGTACGTGTGTGACGCGGTGACGGCCGGGCTGACGAGGGTGGCGCTCGACGAGAGCACGCCCGTCGGCAACGGGGTGCTCACCTGCGACACCGAGCAACAGGCGCTGGACCGGGCCGGGCTTCCCGGGTCGGCGGAGGACAAGGGTCGCGAGGCGACCGTCGCGGCCCTGACCACCGCCACCGTGCTCCGCGGCCTGCGTCAGCCATGGACGGAACGAGGCTTCGTGTGAGCGGACGAACGAGGACCGACGAGACCGTGGTGATCAGGCCGCGGCGCGCCGCCTGGATGGGCGGCGTGGTCGCGTTGGTCATGCTGGCCGTGTTCACCGTGGTGGCCGTGCTGCTGCGCACCTCCGACACGGGCGTGATCTTCCACCTGAGCGACCAGATCGCGATGATCGGCGTCGGCGTGCTGCTGGCCGCCGCCGCCCTGTCGTTCGCGACGCCCCGGGTGCGGGCCGACGCCGACGGCATCGACGTGCGCAACATCGGCGTCGGCCGGCACTTCGACTGGTCCGAGGTGCTGTCGGTGAGCTTTCCCGACGGCGCGTCGTTCGCACGGCTGGAGCTGCCCGACGACGAGTACTACGCGCTGCTCGCCGTGCAGGCCGTCGACCGGCACCACGCCGTCGAGGCCGTGCGCGCCCTGCGCAGGCTGCACAAGCAGGCGCACGGGTCCTGACCGCGAGCCGGTGCCGGCTACAGCTCGAGATCGACCACCACAGGCGCGTGGTCCGAGGCGCCCTTGCCCTTGCGCTCCTCCCGGTCGACGTAGGCGTCGGTGACCGCGCCGGCGAACGCGCTGTCGGCGTAGACGAGGTCGATCCGCATTCCCTTGTTCTTGGGGAAGGCCAGCTGCCGGTAGTCCCAGTACGTGTACGGCCGGTCGTACTTCAGCGGGCGCGGCACCACGTCGGTCAGCCCGGCGTCCCGGAGCATCGCGAGGGCCTTGCGCTCCGGCTCGGTGACGTGGGTCGACTCGGTGAACAGCGAGATGTCCCACACGTCGTCGTCGGTGGGGGCGATGTTGAAGTCGCCGAGCACCGCGAACGGGCGCTCGCCTCGGCCGTCGGCCGTCTCGGCGAGCACCGTGGCGTGCAGCGCCTCGAGCCAGGCGAGCTTGTAGTCGTAGTGCGGATGTCCCGGCTCCCGGCCGTTGGGCACGTACACCGACCAGACGCGCACACCCCCGCACGTGGCGCCGAGCGCGCGGGGCTCCACCACGCCGTCGTAGGCGGGCTGGTTGACGAGGTCGCGGGTGATGTCCTCCAGCCCGACGCGGGAGAGCACCGCCACGCCGTTCCACCGGCCGGTGCCGTGGCAGGCGATGTCGTAACCCAGCTCGGCGATCTGCTCGCGCGGGAACGCCTCGGCCGCGCACTTGAGTTCCTGCACGCACACCACGTCCGGCCGGGCCGACGAGAGCCAGCCGACCAGGCGGGGGAGGCGGGCGGTGACCGAGTTGACGTTCCACGTGGCGATCCGCATGGGGGAACCTTCGCACAGCGGGAGGGTCGTATAACGCCCTATACGGCGGTGCCGTGGAGCGTGGCCCGGCACTAGGCTGCCGATCATGACCCGCGCGAAGGCACGGAGGCCGGAGGTCGTCCTGTTCGACGTCTTCGAGACGTTGGTGCGGCTGGAACCGCTGCGGGAGCGGTTCGTCGCGGCAGGCAGGCCCGCGCACGAGCTGGAGCTGTTCTTCGCGCGGACCCTGCGCGACGGCATGGCGTACACGCTCGCCGGTGAGGCGCCGCGGTTCCGCGAGGTGGCGGCCGCCCAGCTCATGGTCACCTCCGGCTACCAGCTCGACCGCGACGCCGCCGACCACATCCTCGACGGGTTCGCCGAGCTGCCACTGCACCCCGACGCCCAGCCCGCCTTCGACCTCCTCGCCGACGCCGGCGTGCCCTGCTACGGCTTCACGCACGGCTCGGCGGCCATCCTGGAGACCGTGCTCGACCGGCACGGCATCCGGCACAAGCTCCGGGGCGTGCTCTCGGCCGAGGCGATCCGGTCGTTCAAGCCGCCGGCGCGGGTCTACCACTGGGCGTGCGAGCAGGCCGGCGCGGAACCCGCGGCGACGGCACTGGTCGCCGTGCACTCGTGGGACACCCACGGCGCGGTCCGGGCCGGTCTGCTCGCCGGGCTCGCCACGCGCCTGGAGGGCGGTGTGCCCGGCATCGTGGAGCGCCCGCACGTGGTGGCCGAGCGCGTCGACGAGGTCGTCGCCGGCCTGCTGAGCCTCGACGGGTGAGGCAGGCCCGGTCCGCCCGACGCCGGCCCGGAGGCTGCCCCCGCCCACGACGAAGCGTCGTGCGCTGCAAGTAGATTCGAACCTGTGGCTGACCCCTCGACCTACCGCCCCGCGCCGGGGAGCATTCCGGACGAACCCGGTGTGTACAAGTTCCGCGACGCCACCCGCCGGGTCATCTACGTCGGCAAGGCCAAGAGTCTGCGCAGCAGGCTGAACTCCTACTTCGCCGACCTCGCCGGGCTGCACCCGCGTACCCGGCAGATGGTCACCACGGCGGCGAGCGTGGAGTGGACGGTCGTGTCCACCGAGGTCGAGGCGCTGCAGCTCGAGTACAACTGGATCAAGGAATTCGACCCGCGGTTCAACGTCCGCTACCGCGACGACAAGTCCTACCCGGTACTCGCGGTGACGCTCAACGAGGAGTTCCCGCGCCTGCACGTCTACCGCGGACCGCGCAAGCGGGGCGTGCGCTACTTCGGCCCGTACGCGCACGCGTGGGCCATCCGCGAGACGCTCGACCTGCTCCTCCGGGTCTTCCCGGCGCGGACCTGCTCGAACGGCGTGTTCCGCAGGCACGGTCAGATCGGCAGACCCTGCCTGCTCGGCTATATCGACAAGTGCTCGGCCCCGTGCGTCGGCCGGGTGAGCGCCGACGAGCACCGCGCGATCGTGGAGGACTTCTGCGACTTCCTCGCCGGGCGCACCGACCTGATGATCCGCAGACTCGAGAAGGCGATGGCCGAGGCGGCCGAGGCGCTGGAGTTCGAGCGCGCCGCCCGGTTGCGGGACGACCTCGGTGCGCTGCGGCGGGCCATGGAGAAACAGGCCGTCGTGCTCGGCGACGGCACCGACGCCGACGTCATCGCCTTCGCCCACGACGAACTGGAAGCGGCCGTCCAGGTCTTCCACGTCCGCGGCGGGCGGGTGCGCGGGCAGCGCGGCTGGGTCATCGACAAGGTCGACGAGATGGACGTCCCCGCGCTCGTGGAGCAGTTCCTGAGCCAGTTCTACGCCGAGCAGGTGGACCTGGCGCGGGAGAGCCCGGCCAACGGGTCCGCGGTGCCGCGGGAGGTGCTGGTACCGGAGCTGCCGCCCGATGCCGAGGCGATGAGCGAATGGCTGTCCGGGCTGCGGGGGGCCCGGGTGCGGCTGCGCGTCCCGCAGCGTGGTGACAAGCGGGCGCTGGCCGACACCGTTGCCCGCAACGCCCAGGAGGCCTTCGCGCAGCACAAGCTGCGCCGGGCCGGCGACCTCACGGCGCGCTCGGCGGCCCTGTCCGAGCTGCAGGAGTACCTCGGGCTGGACTCGGCGCCGCTGCGGATCGAATGCGTCGACATCAGCCACACCCAGGGCACCGACGTGGTCGCCTCGCTCGTGGTGTTCGAGGACGGCATCCCGCGCAAGTCCGAATACCGCCGCTTCGCGCTGCGCGAGGCCGCCACCGAGGGCGACGTCGCGGCGATCGCCGAGGTCGTGCGGCGCCGGTTCGCGCGCTACCTCAAGGAGACCGGCGGCGAGGCGGGCGGCACCGTCGCCGACGAGCCGGGCAGCGCGCCGGGCATCGACCCGGATACGGGCAAGCCGCGCAAGTTCGCCTACCCGCCGAACCTGCTGGTCGTCGACGGCGCGGGGCCGCAGGCCACGGCGGCCGCGGACGTGCTCGGCGACCTCGGCGTCACCGACGTGGCCGTCGTGGGGCTCGCGAAACGGCTCGAGGAGGTGTGGCTGCCCAACGATCCCGACCCGGTCATCCTGCCGCGGACCTCGGACGCGCTGTACCTTCTGCAACGGGTACGCGACGAGGCACACCGCTTCGCCATCCGGTACCACCGGCAGAAGCGGGCCAAGCGTGTGCAGGCGTCGGCGCTCGACGGGGTGCCGGGACTCGGGCAGGCGCGCAAGTCCGCGCTCATCAAGCATTTCGGCTCCGTGAAGAAGCTGAAGCAGGCCAGCGTGGACGAGATCGCGCAGGTGCCGGGGTTCGGCAAGCGCACGGCCGAGGTCGTGTACGCCGCGCTCGCAGGGGGAGACACGAGAGACGAGGGGAGTCACGGACGTGACTGACGAAGACGCCCGGACGTCGGGCATGGAGGTCGCGGTGGTCACCGGGCTGTCCGGCGCGGGCCGGAGCACGGCGGCCAAGTGCCTGGAGGACCTGGGCTGGTTCGTGGTCGACAACCTGCCGCCCGAGCTGATCTCGACCATGGTCGAGCTCGGCGCGCAGTCCCGTGGCGCCATCACCAAGGTGGCCGTGGTGATGGACGTGCGCTCTCGCGCGTTCACCGACGACCTCGCCTCCGTGATCAAGGGCCTCGACGCGCGCGGCTACAAACCTCGCGTGCTGTTCCTCGAAGCCACCGACGCCGTGCTGATCCGCCGGTTCGACCAGGTCCGGCGCAGCCACCCCATGCAGGGCGACGGCAGGCTCGTCGACGGCATCGGCGCCGAGCGGGGCGCTGCTGGCGCCGTTGCGGGAGGAGGCCGACCTGCTGCTGGACACCTCGTCGCTGTCGGTGCACGACCTGCGCGCGAAGATCGAGGACGCCTTCGGCACCGAGTCCTCGGCTCAGACCCGGGTGACGGTGCTCTCGTTCGGGTACAAATACGGCCTGCCGATGGACTCCGATCTCGTGATGGACGTGCGGTTTTTGCCCAATCCGTTCTGGATCCCCGAGCTGCGCGACCACAGCGGACTCGACACCGAGGTGCGCAACTACGTGCTCGGCCAGGAGGGCGCCGAGGAGTTCCTCGACCGCTACCACGAGCTGCTGCGGCTGATCGGCGCCGGGTACAGGCGGGAGGGCAAGCGTTACCTCACGCTCGCGGTCGGCTGCACCGGCGGCAAGCACCGCAGCGTCGCCATCTCCGAGGAGCTCGCCAATCGATTGTCCAAAGAGGATGGAATGGCGGTGAAGGTGGTTCACCGCGACCTGGGCCGGGAGTGAACCCGGGTATGCGCGCTGTCGCGCTCGGTGGTGGGCACGGACTGCACGCGACGCTCACGGCGTTGCGCCGCATCACCACGGACGTCACCGCGGTCGTCACCGTCGCCGACGACGGCGGTTCCTCCGGCAGACTGCGCCGGGAACTCGGGCTGCTGCCGCCCGGAGACCTCCGGCAGGCCCTCGCCGCGCTCGCCGCGGCCGACGACGGCGGGGCACGCTGGGCGGAGGTCTTCCAGCACCGCTTCGGCGGCACCGGGGCGCTCACCGGACACGCGGTCGGCAATCTGCTGCTGGCCGGGTTGTTCGAGGTGCTCGGCGACCCGGTCGCGGGTCTCGACGAGGCGGCGCGGCTGCTCGGCGTCTCCGGGCGGGTGCTGCCGATGTCCACCGATCCGCTGGACATCGAGGCGGAGGTGACCGGGCTCGAGCCGGACGGCGGCGTGAGCCGCATCCGCGGGCAGGTGGCCGTCGCCAGCACGCCCGGCCAGGTCCAGCGCATCACGCTGCACACACCCGGCAGGCCCGGGCGGCCCCCGGCGGCATGCCCGGAGGCGGTGGAGGCCGTGCTGTCGGCCGACGCCGTGTTCCTCGGCCCCGGGTCGTGGTTCACCAGCGTGCTGCCGCACCTGCTGGTGCCCGAGCTGCACGACGCGCTCGTCCGGACCACGGCCACCAAGGTCGTCATCCTCAACCTCATCCCGCAACCGGGTGAGACGGCGGGTTTCTCACCCGAGCGGCATCTGGACGTACTCTTCGAACACGCTCCCCGGCTGCGGGTCGACGCGGTGATCGCGGATCGTGGCTCGGTGCCGACACCGGCGCGGCTGCGGTCCGCGGCGGCCGCGCTGGGCGGGCGTGCGCATCTGGCGTCGGTCGCCGCACCCGGCGTGGCGGGGCGGCACGATCCGGATGCTCTGGCTGGCTGTGTGCGAGAGGCTCTCGGTCTCGAGAGCGCGAGGGAGGGGCAGTAATGGCCATGACGGCGGCGGTGAAGGACGAACTCAGCCGGCTGGAGATCACGAAGGTGGGTCCCCGCCGCTCCGAGGTGTCGTCCATGCTGCGGTTCGCCGGCGGGCTGCACATCGTGGCGGGGCGGGTCGTCGTCGAGGCCGAGCTCGACACCGGCTCGGTGGCGCGGCGGCTGCGCAAGGAGATCCACGAGCTGTACGGCCACCACGCCGACGTGCACGTCATCACCTCGGGCGGGCTGCGCAAGGGGACCCGTTACGTGGTGCGGGTCGTCAAGGACGGTGAGGGGCTCGCGCGGCAGACGGGCCTGATCGACCAGCGTGGCCGTCCGGTGCGCGGGCTTCCCGCCGCGGTGGTCTCGGGCAGCATCGCCGACGCGGAGGCGGCGTGGCGGGGCGCGTTCCTCGCGCACGGCTCGCTCACCGAGCCCGGCCGGTCGTCGTCGCTGGAGGTGACGTGTCCCGGCCCGGAGGCGGCGCTCGCGCTCGTCGGGGCCGCGCGCAGGCTCGGGATCCAGGCGAAGTCCCGCGAGGTGCGGGGAGCCGACCGCGTCGTCGTGCGTGACGGCGACGCCATCGGCGCGCTGCTGACCCGCCTCGGCGCGCACGCCAGCGTGCTGGCTTGGGAGGAACGCCGCATGCGGCGCGAGGTCCGCGCCACCGCGAACCGGCTCGCCAACTTCGACGACGCCAACCTCCGCCGGTCCGCCCGTGCGGCCGTCGCCGCCGCCGCGCGCGTGGAGCGGGCGATGGACATCCTCGGCGACACCGCTCCGGACCACCTGCTCGCCGCGGGCAAGCTGCGGCTGTCCAACCGGCAGGCCTCGCTCGAGGAGCTCGGGCAGTTGTCCGATCCGCCGATGACCAAGGACGCCGTCGCGGGACGGATCCGGAGGTTGCTCGCCATGGCGGATAAGAAAGCGGCCGAGTTGGGTATCCCCGACACCGAGTCGGCCGTGACTCCGGAGATGTTGGAAGAGGAAGTGTGAACGGGCCTCGTTACGTGGGCCGGGTGCGAGGGTGAACTCGTAACCTACCGGTTTCACGCCGGCGCCCCGGCCCGAAACGCGCCGAGCCAACTCTCGATCACGGCAGCACAGCCGGGTTCGACGAAAGGGGGCTTCGTGCACGCGACAAGGACAGGTGTGGACAGCGCCGACCTCGCCGTTTCGGCGGAGATCGGCACCTGGCTCGAGCGCCGCTCCAGCCGCGCCGACGACTGGACCGCCGCCGAGCTCGTCGCCGCCAAGCGCGGGCGCACCGTGAGCGTCGTCATACCGGCGCGGGACGAGGAGGAGACGGTCGGGGAAATCGTGCGGACCATCCGCACGACCCTGGTCGAGGACGAGCCGCTGGTCGACGAGATCCTCGTCGTCGACTCACACTCCGAGGACGCCACGGCGGAGGTCGCGGCCGCCGCCGGAGCCGCCGTGGTGGCCCAGGACGAGGTGCTGCCCTCCCTGCCGGGCCGCCGGGGCAAGGGTGAGGCGCTGTGGAAGGGACTGGCGGCCACCACGGGCGATCTCGTGGTGTTCGTCGACGGCGACCTGTACGACTTCACCGCCGGATACGTGATCGGCCTGCTCGGGCCGTTGCTCACCGATTCGGGTGTGGACTATGTGAAGGGGTTCTACCACCGGCCGCTCGTCGCCGCCGGGCACACCGAGGCCGACGGCGGCGGGCGTGTCACGGAACTCGTCGCACGCCCCCTGCTCAACATGTTCTGGCCCGAGCTGTCCGGCTTCGTCCAGCCGCTCGCCGGTGAGTACGCCGGGCGCCGGGAGGTGCTGGAGGCGATCCCGTTCGTCACCAACTACGGCGTCGAGGTCGGCCACCTCATCGACCTCGTGGAGTGGCGCGGGCTGGACTCACTGGCGCAGGTCGACCTGGGCATGCGCACCCACCGGCACCAGACCACGCAGGCGCTGGGCCGGATGTCCGGCCAGATCATGCTGACGATCATGGACCGGCTGAAGGCCTACGGCAGGCTCACGCTGTCGGTGCCCCCGGCGACCCTGCTCGCCCAGTTCCGGCGCGGCGACGCCACCTGCGGGGTGGAGCGGGAGCTGGTGCTCACCGACCTCACGCTGCACCAGCGGCCACCGCTGGCCACCCTGAGCGGCGAGACATCCGACGGGCTGCGGGACACGGCCTGAGCGAGCCCGGTGCCGGGACCCCGCCGAGGGGCCCGGCACCCGGGCCGGTCCACCAGGGCCACGCGCGCGCCCGGTGTCGCGATCGGCGGGGACCGCGGCTCTCCCGTCTGTCTCCCGCCACCGCCCAACCGGGCGCGCCCCGGGCGGCTCGCTTACCCTGTGGCGCTGTGCTGGATCACGACCTGGCCCCGGCCGATCCCGACGAGGGACTCGCGCGCAGGCTCAAGGCGCTCGCGTGCACGGCGCCGCTGCACGACCTCGACGCCCGCAAGGCCAAGCTCGACTGGGCCGACGCGACGGTCTACCAGATGGCCGAGATCGCGCTGCACACGATCGACCAGGTCACCATCGCCATGGACTTCGACACCGGTGCCGACCACCAGCAGGTGGTCAACCGGCTCCTGCCCTTCATCGCCGCCCAGGCTCCCGACCGCCCCGTCACCGAGCACACGCGGGTCGCCCGCTGGGTGCTCGACAATCTCATCAACGTCGGCACCACCGACCGCGGGTTCCGGCGTGTCTACGGCGCTGTGGACGCCGACGGCCGCTACCGGCGCCGGGCGTTCGACTTCAAACTCCTCGTCGAGCTCGCCGCCCCGGACGGCGAGGTGTACCTGCGGGCCACCGACGAGGCGATCAACGTGCTCGTCGGCGCACTGGACACCGACGTCGAGTCCGCCCAGATCGCGGCCGAGGTGAAACTGGAGAACCTCATCACCCGCGGCAGGCTCGCCGACGCCAGACTCGCCGCCGAACAGGCCCGCTACCGCACGGTGCAGTACGGCGAGATCCTGCGGGCCAAGCTGGAGGCCACCCGGCGTGACGTCCGCTCCGTCGACTGGGAACGCGAGGTGCCCGAGCTCCTCGACGCGGCGCTGTCCCACATCGAGTCCCGGTTCCGCGCGGAGACGGCGATCCTCAAGAACATCACCGCCGCCCGGGACGACGCGGAGGACCCCGACCACAAACGCCGCGCCGCCGAGCTGGTCGACATCGTCGCCGACTGCATCCGCAGGCACACCCAGCTCCAGTCCCGGCTGCAGGCGGCGGGCGCGGTGTTCCGCGCCGAGCAGGACCGCCAGCAGTTCTCCGGCCCGCCCCAGCGGGCGGCCATCGACGTGTTCGGCCAGCTGCTCACCCCCGCCCTCGAGTTGTCGCTGGCCGACGCCCTGGCGCCCACGCGGGCATTCTTCCGCGCGGGCACCGGGCTCGCGGTGCCGACCGTGCCGTCCTTGCCGTCCCTCGTGTCATTGCTGCTGCGGCCGGCGCCGGAACGCGAGCACGTGGTCGGCGAGGTGCCCGAGCCGGAGCTGCTGCCCGCCGAGGACGCCGACGGCTACACCGACGAGCAGTGGCAGCACGCCGACGAGCTGCTCGACCTGCCCGAGGTGCCGCGCAGGCTCTCCGGGTTGCTCGCCGACGCGCGCGCCATCGACGCCGGCGTGGCGCGGCTCGTCGCGCTGCGGGCCGTGCACGCCTACGGTCCCGAGGTCGGCGCCGCCGTGCGGCAGGGGGAGCGCCGGGTGCTGCTGGCCGTCGACGACGGCACCCCGCTCGACGACCCGGAGTTCGGCGGTGCCGATCTCCTGCTGCTGTCCGCGACCGTCGACGCGGCCGACGCCGCCGGTACCGGGGAGGGGGTCGCGTGAGCGCCCGGCACACCACGGCCGACGCCGAGGCCGCCGCGCGGCTGGTGTCCTTCGGCATGCGCCCGAAACTCGTGCCGGGCCGCGACGTCGTCTACGCCGACCTCGTGCGCCGCTACGGCGAGGACAGCGCGTTCAAGCAGCTGACCCACGCGGTCGCCGCCGGGCTCGGGCTCATGGTGCTGGAGGTCAACACCCAGGCGGGCGCGGTCCTCGCGGCCATGGACGAGTCGATCTTCGAGATCAAAATGGACTCCTACGCCCGGCAGAGCAAGATCCGCGAACGGCGGGACACCGAGAAGGTCCTGCACGGGCTGATCCACCTCGCCACAGCGGCGCTCGGTTACCCGCGCCCCGACGATCTCGCCAATGACACCTACATCGGGCGGGTCAGCGTCGAGCAGGTGGACGGTGTGGTCCGGGAGGCGTGCCGGATCCTCGACGAGCGCGCCGCCGCCGCGGATGCCAACAGCGACCCGCTCGCCGACGCGCCCGAGCTCGAGCAGGCCTGGCGTGCCTACGCTCGCAGGCCCGCCGCCGCGGCCACCAAGGACGGCAGGCTCGCCCCGGACACCACGCGCGGCATGGTGGCCAGGGCGCTACGGTTCCTGGCCGAGCAGGGTTTTCTCGTGCCGGTGAGTGCCGAGCAGGGCGGCACCTACCGGACGACACCGCGATACCAGGTGCAGGTGCGCGAGCTCGCGGCCGACGCGGCGTTCGACGAGCTGCTCGCGCTCGGCGTCGTCTCGGTGCCGGGCGACGGTGCGACGCTGCGGGCGTCGGCCACCGACACGCTGTAGGGGGAGTGGATGTACGAGCTGTCGCGGGTGCGCCTGCACTCCGTGGGGCCGGCGGGCGCCCGGTACCAGGACGTGCTGCTGGACTTCTCCGGCGTGGGCGAGGTGGTGACGGCGCCGAAGCAGGACGCGCTGTTCGGCGCCGGCGTCCACACCGCCGACGGCGGGCTGCCGCGCCGTCCCTCGCCCGCGAGCGTGCTGTTCCTGGAGAACGGCGGCGGCAAGTCGGTGCTCATCAAGCTGATCTTCTCGGTGATGCTGCCCGGCAGGCGGCAGGTGGTCGGAACCACCAACACGCGGGTGCTGGAGAAGTTCGTCGGCGCCAAGGACGTCGCGCACGTCGTGCTCGAGTGGCAGCACGTCGAGACGGGGGAGCGGCTCATCACGGGCAAGGTGTCCGAGTGGCGGGGGCACGTGGCTTCGTCCGATCCCGCAAACCTGGTGGACTCCTGGTACTGCTTCCGGCCGGGCACGTCGGTGGGGCTCGAGTCGCTGCCGCTGACCTCCGACGGCCGGTTGCTCACGATGTCCGGCTTCCACGAGCGGTTGTCCGCCCTGCACGCCGACGCGCCGGAACTGCGGCTGTTCTGGACCCGGCGGCACCACGAGTGGACCGAACGTCTGGACCAGCTGGGTCTGGACCCCGAGCTGTTCCGTTACCAGCGCGCGATGAACGCGGGCGAGGGCGAGGCCGCGGACGCCTTCGCGTTCGGCACCGACGAGGCGTTCGTCGAGTTCCTGCTGCGGGCCGTCGTGTCCGAGGACGAACCGAAGGACCTCGCCGAGGTGGTCGCCACCTATGCGCACAACCTCGCCCAGCGCGGCGAGCTGATGACCGAACGGGACTTCGTCGCCGGCGCGCTCGACCTGCTCGCGCCGCTGATCGAGGAGGAGAAGCTCGCCGCGGCGTCGCGCAAGCTCGCCGCGGCCGCCCGGGCGGACCTCGAGGCGCTCGCGGCCGAGGTCGCCGCGCGGGAGGCGATCGAGACCGAACGGCTCGCCGGGCTCGCGGCGCACGTGGACGAGGCCGCCGACGCCGAGCGGCTCGCCGAGGGCGATCACCGCAGGCGGCAAGCCGTGCTGACGGAGATCCGGCGGCTGGTCGCCGGCATGCTGCGCGACCAGGCCCAGGCCGACAAGGACCGGGTCGACGCCGAGCTGGCCGAGGCCAAGACGCTCGCCGAGGCGTGGCGAGAGACCGGAACGGTGCTCGCCCACCTCAACGCCGCCCGCCGGGCCCGGGACATCCGGGAGCTGGTGGGAACGCGGGAACAGAAGGCCAGGCCCGCGCTGGAAGCCAAGAACGCCGCCGCGAACGCGCTCGCCCGTGGCCTGCTCGGCCTGGCCCGGCAGGCGCAGGAGCAGGCCGACGAGGCCGAGCGGGTCGCCGGGAACACCCGGGACCAGGCGCAGCGGGAGCGGGACGAGGCCACGCGGGCGGCCGCGAGCCGCCGGGCCGAGGCGGACGGGCTCACGGGCCGCATCGACGAGGTGCGGGCCGAGATCGCGCAGGCCGTGCGCGACGGGCTGCTCGGGCACGGCGCCGACGTCGCCGACGTCGCCGAGGCCGCGCGGCGCGCGAGGGCCGAGGGCGAGTCGGCAGCGGCCGAACTCGCCCGCCGGGAGGCCGAGCTCGAACGCATCTCCGAGGAACTCGGGGCGGCGCAGGCCGCCGCCGGGCAGGCCGATCGCGAGGCGGACAGCGCACGGGACCGCGCCGAGCGGGCCGCCGACGAGCTCGCCAACGCGCACCGCCGCACCGACGCCCTCGCCGCCGAGCCTCGGCTGGCCGAGCTGCTCGGCACCGCGGATGTGGCTCCGGAGACCGACCTCCCCGTGCTGCTCGACCGGCTCGCCGAGGCCCGCGCGGCGGCGGAACGCGAACAGACGGCGCTGCGCATCGAGGAGTCGCTCGACGAACGCGCGCTCGGCGCGCTCGGCTCGGGCGGACTCCTGCCGCCGCCCCAGGAGGTGCAGGCCGCGCTGGACGCGTTGGAGGCCGCGGGTATCACGGCGTGGTCCGGGTGGCGGTACCTGTCCACACTGGACAGCGAGCGGCGCGCCGAGGCGGTGCGGCGCGCACCGCAGCTCGTCGCCGGCGTGCTCCTCAACGACCCCGGCCAGCTCGACCGGGCGCGGGCCGTGCTCACCGAGCAGCGCCTCCTGCCCGGTGCCGCCGTCGCGGTGGGCACGACGGCCGCACTGGCCGATCCGGACCTCGAGCCCGCACCGGGTGTGGCCTTCCTCGTCCCGCCCAACCCGGCGATGTACGACGAGGAGGCCGCCGACGCCGAACGTGAGGCCATCACGCGCAGGCAGGCCGACCGGCACCGCCGGCTGGCCGCGCTGGAGGAATCCCTCGGCGCCGACGCCGCGCTGTCGTGGAAGCTCACCACCTGGCGGGAGGACTACCCGCCCGGCAGCATCGCCGTCCTCGCCGAACAGGCGCAGCAGGCCGCGTCGGCGCGCGAGGCGGCGGAGCGCGCCGCGCGCGAGGCCGGGGAGGCCGCACGACGCCTCACGGCCACCCGCGACTCCGTGCGCGAGCGGATCCCGGCGCTGCGCGCTGCGGCCCGGAACGCCGAGGACACCGCGCGCAGGCTGGACGAACTGGCCGCCCGGGCGGCCCGCATTCCACAGTGGACGACGGACGCGGAGCGGGCACGGGAGGCGGCCGGGCACGCCGAGGAACGCGGCGAGGACGCGGCGGCCCGGGCGGCCCGGTGGCGGGAACAGGCCGCCGAGTACCAGCGCACGGCGGACGGACACCGGCGCACCGCCGGCGCGGCCCGTGCCGAGCTCGCGGAGGTGCCGGGCGGCGGCTCGGTGTCCGAATCGGACCCGGTGCCGGCCGAGCCGGTGGACGCCCTGCGCCGGGCGTTCGCCTCGGCCGCGGAGGCCTACGCCAAGGTCGAGGTCGGCAGCGACCTGCGCGCGGAACTGGAACAGGCCGAGGCCGGCGAGGCCGCCGCGCGGGCGGCGCTGGAGAGCCTTGACGACACCGTCCGTGCCCGGGCGAGCGAGCTGCTGGAGACGCCGGACGGGTCGGACTCCTCGGCGCGGGCCGCCGCGCAGGCCCGGGCGGCCCGGGTTGTCGCCACGCTCGAGGACGAACGCTCCGAGATCATCAGCAGGCTCGCCACCCGCACCGCCGAGCTGGACCGGCTGCCCAGGCCCACGGGACCCCTCGACACCGTCGAGCGGCCGCGCGACGTCGAGCACGGCCGTGACCTGATCGACGCCGCCGCCGAGGATGTGGCCGCTGCCGCCCGCGCCTGGGACGAGGCCCGCGAACGGCATGCCGCCGCGCAGAACACGCTCGACACGGCGAAGGAGAGCGCGTCCGGATTCCGCGTGCTCGCCGAGTCGCTGGCGGCCTACGTGCCCGCGGGCGAACCCGAGCGGGTCTACGACGGTGCCGTGGAGGACGCCCAGGCGCGCCACAGCGAGCTGACCGCACGGCTCGTCACCGCCCAGCAGGCCGTCGACGAGGCGGACACGCGGGTCCGGGCGGCCGCCGACGCGCTCGCCCAGTACGCCACCGAGAAGCGGTTCGAACAGCTCGGCACACCGGTGCGCCAGCAGGTCATCTCGGTGCGCCGCGACAGCCTGCCCGAGCACGCCGAGGAGTGGGCCAGGGCCCTGCGCCCACGCCTGCGCACCCTCACCGACGACCTCGCGCAGATCGACCGGCACCGGACCGGCATCGTCACCCGCCTGCAGAGCATGGTCGAGGGCGCGGTGCGGACCCTGCGGTCGGCCCAGCGGGTGTCTCGGCTGCCGGACGGGCTCGGCGACTGGTCCGGCCAGGAGTTCCTGCGCATCCGCTTCAGCGAGCTCACGGACACGGAGCTGGCCGAGCGGCTCGGCGAGGTGGTCGACGAGGCCGCGGCCGGCCGCACCGCCGACGGCCGGGAGGTCCGGCGGGACGGCCTGTCACTGCTGTTGCGCGGGGTGCGCGCGGCGGTGCCCAAGGGATTCCGCGTCGACATGCTCAAGCCCGACTCGGTCCTGCGCACCGAACGGCAGCGCGTCTCGGAGATCCGCGACGTGTTCTCGGGCGGCCAGCAGCTCACCGCGGCGATCCTGCTGTACTGCACCCTCGCGGCCCTGCGGGCCAACAACCGCGGCCGCATGCGCAACCCGCATTCGGGCGTGCTGTTCCTGGACAACCCCATCGGGCGCGCCTCGGCCGGCTACCTGCTGGAGCTGCAGCGCGCGGTGGCGAAGGCGCTCGGCGTGCAGCTGATCTACACGACCGGGTTGTTCGACGCCGGAGCGCTGTCCGGGTTCCCGCTCATCGTGCGGCTGCGCAACGACGCGGACCTGCGCGCGGGCCGCAAGTACCTGTCGGTCGAGTCCACCATCCGCGCCGAACTCGACGAGCTCGCCGAGTCCGACGGCGTCGCGCGGCTCTCGGCCACCCGCCTGTACACGAGGCCCACCGCGAGCTGATCGCCGCCGGTTGTCGGTGGCCGGTGGTAGGACAGGACGGTGACCAGACGTATCGCCGTGGCCGAGCGCCGCGCCCGGCTCGCCCGGAGACACCGCCTCGCACCGGTTGATCGTGCCGCGTCGCCGGTGGAGGTGGCCGAGAGTCTCGTGGCCCTGCACGCCACCGATCCCGCGACCGTCCATCTCGCGGCGGCCGCCCGTCTCCGCGAACCGGACGTCGCCGTCGTCGAGCGGGCCCTGTACGACGAGCGCACCCTCGTGCGGATGCTGGGCATGCGGCGGACGATGTTCGTCGTCCCTCGCGACGTCGCGCCACTCGTCCAGGCAGGCTGTGCGATCGACATCGAACGCAAGCAGCGGGCGCTGCTCGTCCAGCACCTCGGCCAGACCGGCATCCCGGATCTGGAGCAGTGGCTGCGGGACGTCGAGGACGGCACCGTCCGGGCGCTCAAGGCCAGGGGGTCGGCCCGTGCCCAGGACCTCGCCGACGACGAGCCGAGGCTGCGCACGGAGATCGTCATGGCGGAGGGCAAGCCGTACGAGTCGCGCGGCTACATCACCAACCGCGTCCTGTTCCTGCTGGCCGTCTCCGGCCGCATCATGCGCGGCCGCCCGCGCGGCTCGTGGCTGTCGACGCAGTACGAGTGGTGGACCACCGAGGACTGGCTGCCGGGCGGGTTGCCCGAGCTCGACGCCGACACCGCGCGCGTCGAGCTGGCCCGCCGGTGGCTGCGGGCGTACGGGCCCGCGCAGATGAGCGACCTGCGCTGGTGGACCGGCTGGACCGCCGCCCAGACAAAACGCGCGCTGGCCGCTCTCGAGCCCGCCGAGGTGGACCTCGACGGGATCCCCGGCGTGCTGTTGCCGGACGACACCGAGCCCGAGCCCGATCCGGGCCCGTGGGTGGCGCTGCTGCCCGCGCTCGACCCGACCGCGATGGGCTGGGCCGAGCGCACCTGGTTCGTCGGCGCGCACCGGGCGGCGTTGTTCGACCGCTCCGGCAACATCGGTCCGACGGTGTGGTGCGACGGCCGCATCGTCGGCGGCTGGGCGCACCGCGCGGACGGCGAGGTGGCGGTGCGGTTGCTGGAGGACGTGGGCACCGAATCGGCCACCGCGGTGCACGCGGAGGCGGCGCGCCTGAAGGAGTGGATGAAGGGCGTCACAGTCGTTCCGCGCTTCCGGACACCGCTGGAACGCGAGCTGGTTTCTTAATCGATTCGCTCAATGGTTCAAGGTGGGCGACGTCTCGCGCGGGGTATACGGGGAGGTCCCGGCCCCCGCGCTAGGGTGGCCCTGACCCCCAATGACGTGAAGTCCCGGTTCCCGCCGGGTCGTAATCCTTGAGGAGAGAAGAGCAGTGACGGTTCGCGTAGGCGTCAACGGCTTCGGCCGGATCGGCCGCAACTTCTTCCGTGCCGTGCAGGCCAGCGGCCACGACATCGAGGTGGTCGCGTTCAACGACCTCGGTGACGTCGCCACGATGGCCCACCTGCTCAAGTACGACAGCGTCCTCGGCCGCTACCCGGAGGAGGTCACCGTCAGCGACGAGGGCATCGTCGTCGGCGGCAAGACCATCAAGGCGCTCGCCGAGCGTGATCCCGCCAACCTGCCGTGGGGCGACCTGGGCGTGGACGTCGTCGTGGAGTCGACCGGCTTCTTCACCAACGCCGACGCCGCCAAGGCCCACATCGCGGGCGGCGCCAAGAAGGTCATCATCTCCGCGCCCGCCAAGGGCGAGGACCTCACCGTCGTGCTGGGCGTCAACGACAAGGCCTACGACGGCTCGCAGACGATCATCTCGAACGCCTCCTGCACCACCAACTGCCTCGGCCCGCTCGCCAAGGTGCTGCACGAGAGCTTCGGCATCGAGCAGGGCCTGATGACCACCATCCACGCCTACACGCAGGACCAGAACCTGCAGGACGGGCCGCACAAGGACCTGCGCCGCGCCCGCGCCGCCGCGCTGAACATCGTGCCGACCTCCACCGGCGCGGCGAAGGCCATCGGCCTCGTGCTGCCGGAGCTCAACGGCAAGCTCGACGGCTACGCCCTGCGTGTCCCGGTGCCGACCGGCTCGACCACCGACCTCACCGTCACGCTCTCGAAGAGCGCCTCGCTCGAAGACATCAACGCCGCCTACAAGGCCGCCGCGGAAGGCCCGCTGAAGGGCATCCTGCGCTACAGCGAGGAGCCGATCGTGTCCTCGGACATCGTGACCGACCCGGCGTCGTGCATCTACGACGCGCCGCTGACCAAGGTCATCGGCAACCAGGTCAAGGTCGTCGGCTGGTACGACAACGAGTGGGGCTACTCGAACCGCCTCGCGGACCTGGTCAAGCTCGTCGGCTCCAAGCTGTCCTGATCCATGGCGGTCAAGACACTCGACGATCTGCTCGCCGACGGCGTCGCGGGTCGCTACGTGCTGGTCCGCTCGGACCTCAACGTGCCGCTCGACGGGGCGACGATCACCGACGACGGCCGGGTGCGCGCGGCGCTGCCCACCATCACGCGGCTGGCCGAGGCCGGCGCGAAGGTGGTCGTGACGGCGCACCTCGGCCGCCCGAAGGGCGCCCCCGACGAGAAGTACTCGCTGCGCCCGGTGTCGAACCGGCTCGGCGAGCTGCTCGGCGCCGATGTCCGGCTCGCCGGCGATGTCGTCGGCGAGCAGGCGAGGACGGTGACCGGCTCGCTCACCGACGGTCAGGTGGCACTGCTGGAGAACGTGCGCTTCGACCCTCGCGAGACCAGCAAGGACGCCGGTGAGCGGTCCTCACTGGCCCGTGAGTTCGCGGCCCTTGTGGGTGAGGGTGCGGCGTTCGTGTCGGACGGCTTCGGCGTGGTGCACCGCAAGCAGGCCTCCGTCTACGACGTGGCCCGCGAGCTGCCCGCCTACGCGGGCGGTCTGGTGCTCGCCGAGCTCGAGGTGCTCACCCGGCTCACCGGCGACCCGCAGCGCCCCTACGCCGTCGTGCTCGGCGGCTCCAAGGTCTCCGACAAGCTCGCCGTCATCGAGGCGCTGCTGCCGAAGGTCGACCGGCTGCTGGTCGGCGGTGGCATGTGCTTCACGTTCCTCGCGGCGCAGGGGCACGGCGTGGGCAGTTCGCTGCTGGAGAACGACATGGTCGACACGTGCAAGCGGCTGCTTGCCGACGCCGGCGACAAGCTGGTCCTGCCCGTGGACGTCGTCGCCGCGGACACGTTCGCCGCCGACGCCGCCACCCGCACCGTGCCCGCGACCTCCATCGAGGACGGCTGGATGGGCCTCGACATCGGTCCGGAGTCGGTCCGGCGGTTCGCCGAGACGATCGGCACCGCCCGCACGGTGTTCTGGAACGGCCCGATGGGCGTGTTCGAGATGGCACCGTTCGCCGAGGGCACCCGGGGTGTCGCGCAGGCCATCGCCGACGGGGACGCGTTCAGCGTGGTCGGCGGCGGCGACTCGGCCGCCGCCGTGCGCCTGCTCGGCCTGCCCGAGGACGGGTTCTCGCACATCTCCACCGGTGGTGGCGCATCGCTGGAGTACCTGGAAGGCAAGGAACTGCCCGGCGTGGCGGTCTTGAGCGAGGGGAAGTGATGGTGGCCCGCAAGCCCCTGATCGCCGGCAACTGGAAGATGAACCTCAATCACCTCGAGGCCATCGCCCTGGTGCAGAAGATCGCGTTCTCCCTCCCGGAGAAGTACTACGCCAAGGTGGATGTCACGGTGATCCCGCCGTTCACCGACATCCGCAGCGTGCAGACGCTGGTCGACGGCGACAAGCTCCTGCTCACCTACGGTGCGCAGGACCTGTCGCCGCACGACTCCGGCGCCTACACCGGCGACGTGTCCGGCCCGATGCTCGCCAAGCTCGGCTGCACCTACGTCATCGTGGGTCACTCCGAGCGGCGCGAGTACCACGCCGAGACCGACGAGGTCGTGAACAAGAAGGTCCGCGCGGCCCTCAAGCACGGGCTCACCCCGATCCTGTGCGTCGGCGAGCAGCTCGACGTCCGCGAGGCGGGCAGGCACATCGAGCACACCACCGGTCAGCTGATCGCCGGGCTCAAGGGCCTCAAGGCCGAGCAGGTGAGCGGCGCGGTGATCGCCTACGAGCCGGTGTGGGCGATCGGCACCGGCCGGGTCGCCACCCCGGCCGACGCCGAGGAGGTGTGCGCGGCGCTGCGGGCGGCGCTGTCCGACAAGTACGGTGCCGACGTCGCCGAGGGGGTTCGTGTCCTCTACGGTGGCTCGGTGAAGTCGGGCAACATCGCCGACCTCGTCAAGTGCGACAACGTGGACGGCGCGCTCGTCGGCGGGGCCAGCCTCGACGGCGAGGAGTTCACGAAGCTGTGCGCGCTGGCCGCCGGAGGCCCACTGCCGTGATCGCGGCGGGTACCCGCTAGTCTCTGGGTACCCGCCACCCGCAGTACACAGAGGATGACATGAAGCTGTTCCTGCAAATCTTGTTGGTCGTGACCAGCGTGCTGCTGATCATCGCGGTTCTGCTGCACCGTGGCCGCGGGGGAGGGCTGTCGTCCTTGTTCGGTGGCGGGATGCAGTCGAGCCTGGCCGGGTCGAGCGTGGCGGAGAAGAACCTCGACCGCATCACGCTCGGCCTCGGTGCCGTCTGGGTCATTTCGATCATCGGGCTCGGTCTGCTCCTCAAGATCTGATCGGCACGGCGTGCCTGGGGGTACGCCAACTTTCTGGTGGGTGTGAGGATTCATGGTTGGCGGTAACGCGATTCGGGGCACGAGGATCGGAGCAGGTCCGTCGGGAGAGTCGGAGCGTGGTGAGAAGGCGCCGCGTCGCGTGGTGTCCTACTGGTGTGCCAACGGGCACGAATCCCGGCCGTCGTTCTCGGTGGACGCCGAGGTACCGGAGGAGTGGGACTGCCCGCGTTGCGGCCTGCCCGCCGGGCAGGATCAGCAGAACCCGCCCGCGGCTCCGCGCACCGAGCCGTACAAGACGCACCTTGCCTACGTGAAGGAACGCCGCAGCGACGCCGACGGGGAGGCCATCCTCGCCGAGGCACTGGAGAAACTGCGGAAGCGGCGCCAGCAGATCTGACGGCGCGTGGCCGGCACATCCAGCGCACCGGAGGAGACACGGCCGCGCGGGCGACGCCTGCGCCGGTGGAGCGAGCTGAGCGCCGGGGAGCGGCGCCTCTTCGTGCCCCAGCTGGTGATCCAATTCGTGGTCCGCGCGGCCGTGTTCTTCCTCGCACTCGACTTCGCCGTGGCGGCGGGCGCAGTGCCGGGCTTCTCGGCGGCGACCTGACCGGGCGCATCGGGACGGCGGTCGTGCGTTCCTGCGACCCGGGCGGGCCGCTCTCCCCGCTCGGCGTGAGCTGGTATCACGACTGTGACCTCTCCCTGCGCTGGTCGGACGGAGAGTCCGGCGAGGCGTCGCTGACCACGACCGAACTCGGCGGCGACGACATGGGTAGCACGGTCGGCGTGGTCGAGCGCGCGGGCGGCGACAAGTGGGGCCGCGGCCAGGCGTATCCGGCGCTGGACACGCCGAACCGGTACGGGCCGCTGGCCGCGGTGCTGTTCGTCGCCTTCGGCGTGGTCTGGTTGTTCTTCCCGCACTGGTACCGGCTCGGCACTCCGGCCGAACGCGCGGAACGCCGCGCGCGGGCCCGGTTCAAAGCACGTCCGGCGCTGGTCGTCGCGGGCGGGTACTGGCTGCTGATCGCCGGTGGAGCCGGTTGGCCGGTGTCGCCTCCCCAGCCGGGACTCCCGGGCTGGGGTCCGCTGACCTGACCACCCGTGCTGCTGGTGCTGCTCGGTGTCCTCGTCCTGGCGATCGGGCTGGGCCTGGTGCGCTACCGGCAGGCCCGCGGATACCGGTCTACGCCGTACCGGCCGCCGCTGCTCGGCAGGCTCGGCCGCGTCGTCGGCGGGACGCTCGCGGCACTGACCGGCGTCATCGTCTCCATCTCTGCCCTGTCGTCCGGAGCGCAGGACGGGTCGGTCTGGCTGCTCCAGCTCGCGCTGCCGATCGCGTTGCTCGTCGCCGGAGCCCGGCTGTTGCTGCTCTGGCTACGAGGCCGCGCACTCCCTCGACGTCCGGTGCCGAGACAGGAACCGGAACCCCGGCCGGTGAGTCACAGTGGCGACTGACCGCTGCCGGGAGGGTGCACATGGCCGAACAACCGCAATGGCTCGCGGATCTGCAACGACAGAGCGAGCGGATGCTGGAGCAATCTCAGCAGGCTCAGGCTGAGGCCAGCCGCCCGCGCCACCGGGCTCAGCGCGCCAGCGGATAGCTCGCCACCACCACGAAACCGCCGTCCTCGGTCGGCTGTGCCTCGAGAGTGCCCCCGAGGAGCCGCGCCCGCTCCTTCAACCCGGTGAGCCCGAACCCGCCGGAGGGCAACCGGCTGCCCGGCCGCGACGGCCGGTCGTTGCGGACCTCGACGAGCAACCGATCGTCCTCCGCGGCCACCGTCACGTACGCCGTCGCACCCGCGGCGTGCTTGTGCACATTGGTCAGCGCTTCCTGCACGGTCCGGTACGCCGCCGCCGACACCTCCGGCGGGAGCTCGCTGGGCACGCGAGCCACCGAGAGCCGGACCGGGACCTCGGTGGTGCGCACGAGGTCGTCGATGTCGCAGAGTTTCGGTTGCGGCCCGTCGTCCTCGACCGACCCCGACCGCAGGACCCCGACCAGGGCGCGCAGCTCCTCCAGGGTGTTGGTGCTCAGCTGCCGGATGGTCCGGGCGGTCCGCGCCGCGTCGTCGGTGGTGGCGGCCGCGGACAGCGCACCGGCCTGCATGGCGATCAGCGTGATGTCGTGCGACACCACGTCGTGCATCTCCCTGGCCAGACGCGCGCGTTCGTCGGCACGGACCATCTCGGCGTACAGTTTGCGTTCGCGGTCGCGGGACTCGGCCAGCTCCGCCAGGCGCGCCGCGAGCTCAGTCCTCGCGCCGATCAGCAGGCCGATCGCCAGCGGCATCCCGGCCACGATGACGCCGTAGATGACGTCCAGCATGTGCTCCCGCCACGTCAGGGCGAGGAAGTCCGGCAGCGGCCAGAGCATGAACCGGCACAGCCACACCAGCCCGGCCCCCACCCAGACCTGCCAGTGCATCTGCTTGCGGGTCGCGAGGAACCCGAGCGCCAGCATCGCCGCCACCTGTGCCCAGCCCGCCAGGAAACCCGGCACCGTGAGCAACAGAACCGTGAACGGCAACCAGCGCCGCACGAGCAGCGCGGCACAGCTCACCGCCGACAGGTACACCGAGTACGGCGGAGCCTCCTCGGGGAACACGAGCCACACGTCCAGCACGGCGATGAGGAACACCGACGCGTCCACGGCCGCCTTGCGGACCGCCGATCGTCTCCACACCGCGGTCATCGGACCGGCGGTCGAGGATCGAGGCCGTGCGTGGTCGGCGCTCCGCGCGCTCGGGCCGCGGACCGAAACATCGGGGATGGTCATTCCCTCTGTGGCCATGGCGTGGACCTCTCGTCGTGTGGACTCGACCATGAGAGGTCATCGGAGGCCGACGAGTACGCACTTTCACGAAAAAGTGTGCGGATGCTAACGGAGCGCACACGCCGGTGCCGAGTACGAGCTGCGTGGAATCGCTCCGTCGTGGCCGGAACCTGCCACGGTCACTCTGCGTACGCCGTCGGCGTCATCCGCGCGGAGTCAGGCCGGTCTTGCTCGCCGCCGCGGCGTCGAGCAGCCACAACGTCCGCCGCTTGCCGCGGGCCCCGGCCACCGGCAGCTGCACCTCGCCCGCGCCAGCCAGCGCCAGCGCCACGGCGTCCGCCTTCGCCTCACCGGTGCTGGTGATCCAGACCTCGGCCGCGCTCCGGATCGCCGGGAACGTCAGCGAGATCCGGGTCGGCGGGGGCTTCGGGCAGTTGCGCACGGCCACCACGGAACGCTCCTGCTCGTACGCCGCGGGCGACTCCGGGAAGATCGACGCCGTGTGTCCCTCGCCGCCCAGGCCGAGCAGCAGGACGTCGAACGTCGGCACCCCACCGTGGTCCTCCGGGCCCGCGGCGGCCGCGAGCACCTCCGCGTAAGCCGCGGCCGCGGCGTCCGGGTCGTCGCCGAACTCGCCGTCGGAGGCCGCCATCGGGTGCACCCGGGCGGGATCCACCGGGACGTGGTCGAGCAGCGCGTCGCGCGCCTGCTTCTCGTTGCGTTCGGCGTCCCCGGCGGGCACGAACCGCTCGTCGCCCCAGTACACGTCGAGCCGTGACCAGTCCACGGCGTCCCGCGCCGGAGCCTCCCGCAGCTGCTCGAGGATCGCGATACCGATGCCGCCGCCCGTGAGCACCACCGACGCCGACCCCTTGGCCGCCTGCACGTCCACGAGCGTCGTGACCAACCGGGCCGCACAGGCGGCGGCCAGCACGTCGGGAGTGGCGTGGACCACCACGTCGGACGCCGCGTTCATGCCTTCCCCTTCGCCGGGGTCTTCGGTGTGGTGGCCGTCGTGCGCCTGCGGGCATTGGAGAGCTTGCTCAGCCCGCGCAGCGCCGCCTCGTAGATCTCGTCCGGGTCGAGCCTGCGCAGTTCCTCGATGAGGCAGTCCCGGTTGTCCCGCCGGTGCAGCCCGACCCGGCGGGTGGGCTGGCCGGGCTGGGTCAGCGTGCCGGTCCGCCCGTCGGGCCGGTGGATCTTGATCGGCCCGGACGGCCGGTCCAGCGTGACCGACATGATGCCCTGCGCGCTCGTCGTCTTCTGCCGCTTTACCGGGACGTCGAGGTACTCGGCGAGCCAGCCGGCGAGCAGTTCCGACGACGGAGAGTCCGCCTCGCCGACCACCGACGCGCCGGTCACCGGCTCGTACGGCGGCAGGTCCAGTGCGGCGACGAGCTGGGCGCGCCAGTTCGTCAACCGGGTCCAGGCGAGGTCGGTGTCACCGTCCGCATAGGACTTCGAGCGCGTCAGCAGTGCACGGATCGGGTTCTTCTCGGCAGCGGAGTCGGTGATCCGGCGCTGGGCGAGCTGCCCGAGCGGGTCCTTCGCCGGTGCCTTCGGTCCCTGCCCGGGCCACCACGTGACGATCGGCGCGTCCGGCAGCAGCAGCGGCACCACGGCACTCTGCCCCTGGTTCGCCAGCGGGCCGTAGAGCCGCAGTACCACGACCTCGCTCGCGCCCGCGTCACCGCCGACCCGGATCTGGCCGTCGATGCGGGGTGCCGCCGTGCGGGCCCCTTTCGCGACCACGATCACGCGCGACGGATGTTCCCGGCTCGCCTCGTTGGCGGCGTCGATGGCGTCCTCGAGCTGGTCGTCGTCCTCCGCGACGATCACGAGCGTCAGGACCCGGCCCAGCGCCACGGCACCGCCGCGTTCCCGCAGCTCGACCATCTTCTTGTTCAGCTGCGACGTCGTCGTGGACGGCAGGTCGATGATCACGGGCGCCTCCAGTGCCGTCCGCTGCTCTCCAGGATGCGGTCTGCCGACGGCGGCCCCCACGAACCGGGCGCGTAGGGCTCCGGGGCGCCTCCCTTGGCCCAGTGCTCGAGGATCGGGTCGAGGATCTTCCACGACAGCTCGACCTCTTCGTTCACCGGGAACAGCGACGGCTCGCCGAGCAGCACGTCGAGGATCAGCCGCTCGTAGGCCTCCGGGGACGTCTCGGTGAAGGCGTGGCCGTAGCCGAAGTCCATCGTGACGTCCCGGACCTCCATCGTGGTGCCGGGAACCTTCGACCCGAAGCGCATCGTCACGCCCTCGTCCGGTTGCACGCGGATCACCAGCGCGTTCTCGCCCAGCTCCTCGGTGGCCGTGCTGTCGAACGGCAGGTGCGGCGCACGCTTGAACACCACCGCGACCTCGGTGACCCGCCGCCCGAGCCGCTTGCCGGTCCGCACATAGAACGGCACGCCGGCCCAGCGCCGGTTCTGCACCTCGAGGGTCACCGCGGCGTAGGTCTCGGTGGTCGAGTCCTTCGAGAAACCGGCCTCCTGCAGCAGACCGGGCACCTTCTTGCCGCCCTGCCAGCCACCCGTGTACTGGCCGCGGGCCGTGGTCTGGTCGAACGGGCCGACCGGCTTGGTGGCGCCGAGCACCTTCACCTTCTCCGCCCGCAGCGCGCCCGGCTCGAAGGACACCGGTTCCTCCATCGCCGTCAGCGCGAGCAGCTGCAGCAGGTGGTTCTGGATCACGTCGCGGGCCGCGCCGATGCCCTCGTAGTAGCCGGCCCGGCCGCCCAACCCGATGTCCTCGGCCATCGTGATCTGCACGTGGTCCACGTAGTGGGCGTTCCAGATCGGCTCGAACAGCTGGTTCGCGAACCTCAGCGCCAGGATGTTCTGGACGGTCTCCTTGCCGAGGTAGTGGTCGATGCGGAACACCGACTCCTCGGGGAAGACGTCGTTGACGACGGCGTTGAGCTGCTTGGCGCTCTCCAGGTCGTGGCCGAACGGCTTCTCGATCACGACGCGGCGCCAGACGTCCTCACTGGACTCCGCGAGCCCGCAGCGGGCCAGCTGCTTGGTGACGACAGGAAACGCCCACGGCGGGATGGACAGGTAGAACGCCGTGTTGCCGCCCGTTCCGCGTTCGGCGTCCAGCTCGTGGACGGTCTGGGCGAGCCGGTCGAACGCGTCGTCGTCGTCGAACGTGCCCTGCACGAAGCGGATACCTTCCGCGAGCCGGTTCCACACCGACTCGCGGAAGGGCGTGCGCGCGTGCTCGGCGACGGCGTCGTGGACGAGCTCGCCGAAGTCCTGGTGCTCCCACTCGCGGCGGGCGAAGCCCACCAGCGAGAAGCCGGGCGGCAACAGGCCGCGGTGCGCGAGGTCGTAGATCGCCGGCATGAGTTTCTTGCGCGAGAGGTCCCCGGTCACGCCGAAGATCACCATGCTCGACGGCCCGGCGATCCTGGGCAGCCGCTTGTCCCGGGGGTCGCGCAGCGGGTTCGTCCAGCCACGTTTCATCGAGCGAGCTCCTGTACGGCACGCATCAGCTCTGCCAGGCCCGCCGCCCGGTCGGTGAGGTGCAGCCGCAGCACCGGTCTGCCGTGCTCGGCGAGCACCTGTCCGTCGCCCAGCGCTTGCGCCAGCTGCAACGTGCCCAGCGAGTACGGGCGGTCGGGAACGTCGAGATCATCGTCGGCCGCGCCGGTCAGCTGAAGGAAGATCCCGTTCGGGTGACCACCCTTGTGGTACTGGCCGGTGGAGTGGAGGAAGCGCGGGCCCCAGCCGAAGGTCGTCTGCACGCCGGCGCGCGGTGCCAGCTCGGACCGGAGCAACGACGCCGACGCGTCGTCGAGCCGGTCGAGGTAGGCCTGCACCGCCAGATAGCCGCCCTCGGGTGCGGTGGCGAGGAATTCGCGCAGGACGTCGGCCAGGGTTCCCTCGCCGGTCGTGCCTGCCGAGGCGTAGACCTCGACGGCGCCGATCACGGCGGACGGCTCGGCCGTGCCGCGCAGGGCATCCGGGTTGTCGAGCAGCGAGCGGGCGGCCTTCTTGGCGGCTTCCACGTCCGGCTGGTCGAACGGATTGATCCCGAGCAGCCTGCCCGCGACGGCCACGGCCGTCTCCCAGAGCAGGAACTGCGCCCCCAGGGGGCCCGCCACGGCGATCTTCGCCGCCCCCGTGGCGGGGCCGATCGCGACCGGGGTGGCGTCGGATCCGGCGTCGGCGAAGCCGGGAGCGTCCTTGTTCTCCACCACGACCGGCAGCAGCCCGGTGCCCTGCTTGCCGGTGGATTCGGCGATGAGCTGCTCGGCCCAATCGCCGAGCCCGGCGATGCCGGAACCGGTGTCGGCCAGCACGACCTTCTCCGCACCGTCGGCGTGGGCGGCGCCGAGCGCGGCGGCGAGCCGCAGTGCCGGGTTGTCGGCCGAGTCGGCGGCGATCGCGTCGG
Organism: Prauserella oleivorans; assembly: GCF_042685745.1. Lineage (NCBI taxonomy): Bacteria > Bacillati > Actinomycetota > Actinomycetes > Pseudonocardiales > Pseudonocardiaceae > Prauserella > Prauserella oleivorans. The sequence continues at coordinate 3,549,776 of NZ_JBHUNT010000001.1, forward strand.
CCACGAGGGCGGCCTGGTCGAGCAACCGGGCCACGTCCGCGCCGGCGAGGCCGGCGGGGACGAGACCGAACGCGGTCAGCGCCGAGTAGCGGCCGCCGACGTGCGGGTCGGCGAGGAACACCTTGCGGTAGCCCTCGGCCTCGCCCAGCTCGGCCAGCGGCGAGCCGGGATCGGTCACCACGACCAGGCGCCGGGCCGGGTCGATGCCCGCCTCCCGGAACGCCGCCGCGAAGATCCGCCGGTGGCTGTCGGTCTCGACGGTGGTGCCGGACTTCGAGGAGACGACCACCACCGTGCGCTGCAGGTCACCGGCGAGCGCGTCGGCGACCTGGCCGGGGTCGGTGGTGTCCAGCACCGTCAGGGCGACGCCCTCGGTCGCCGCGATCACCTCGGGAGCCAGCGACGACCCGCCCATCCCGGCGAGCACGACGCGGTCGATGCCCTCCGAGCGCAGCTGGGTGCGCAGGGCCTCGATCTCGCCGATCAACGGTCGCGACGACTTGTGCAGCGTCGTCCACGACAGCCGGATCGACGCCTCGGCCTCGGCATCGGAGCCCCACAGCGTCGGGTCCTGGGCGGCCAGCTTCCCCGCGACGCCGTCGGCCACGAGCTTGTCGAGCAGCGGTGCCGCCGCGGCCTCGAGGGCGGGGTCGGCGATACCGACCCCCGTCTGCTCTCCGGCCATCCGGCCTCAGCCCTTCGCCTTCTCGAGCTGGCCGGTGACGGTGTCGAGCAGCTCGGCCCAGGACTTGTCGAACTTCTCGACGCCCTCGTTCTCCAGTGTCAGGAACACGTCCGTGACGTCGATGCCCACCGCGCTGAGCTGGTCGAAGACCTCCTGCGCGGCCGCGGCGGTGCCGGTGACCGTGTCGCCGGTGATCTCGGCGTGGTCGGCGGCGGCCTCGAGGGTCTTCTCCGGCATCGTGTTCACGGTGCCCGCCACCACGAGCTGGTCGACGTAGCGCGTGTCGGAGTACTCCGGGTTCTTCACGCCGGTGGACGCCCACAGTGGACGCTGCGGGTTGGCGCCCTCCGCGCGCAGGGCCTGCCACCGGTCGGACGCGAACAGTTCCTCGTAGGCCGCGTAGGCCAGGCGGGCGTTGGCGATCGCGGCCTGGCCGCGCAGGGCCAGCGCCTCGTCGGTGCCGATCGCCTCGAGCCGCTTGTCCACCTCGGCGTCCACGCGGGACACGAAGAACGAGGCCACCGACTGGATGGCGGCCAGGTCGTGCCCGTTGGCCTTGGCCTGCTCGAGGCCGGCGAAGAAGGCGTCCATCACCGCGCGGTAGCGCTCGACGGAGAAGATCAGCGTGACGTTGACACTGATGCCCTCCGCGAGCGTGCGCGTGATCGCGGGCAGGCCTTCCTCGGTCGCCGGGATCTTCACCAAGATGTTCGGGCGGTCCACCGTCTTCCACAGATCCGCCGCCTCGGCGACGGTCTTCTCGGTGTCCTTGGCCAGGCCTGGGTCGACCTCGATCGACACCCGGCCGTCCACACCGTTGGTGGCCTGGTAGACGTCCCGGAACACATCCGCGGCGTTGCGCACATCGGTGGTGGTCAGCTCCCGCACCGCCGCGTGCACGTCGGCGCCGCGCGCGGCGAGGTCACGCACCTGCTCGTCGTAGGCCTTACCGTTGGAGAGCGCGTTGGCGAAGATCGTCGGGTTCGTGGTCACCCCCACGACGTGCTGGTCGCGGATGAGCTCCGCGAGGTTGCCGGAGGTGAGCCGCTCCCTCGACAGGTCGTCGAGCCAGATCGACACGCCGGCCTCGGACAGCTGGGCCAGCCGGTCGTTGTTGCTCATGACGTAATCCCCTTCGCAGGTCAGGAGTTCTTCTCCAGCGAGCGGCGGGCCGCGGCGACCACGGCCTCCGCGGTGAAGCCGAACTCACGGAACAGAGTCTGGTAGTCCGCCGAGGCGCCGAAGTGCTCGATCGAGACGATCTCGCCACCGTCGCCGACGAAGCGGTACCACGGCTGCGCGATGCCGGCCTCGACGGCGACGCGGGCCTTCACGGTCGGCGGGATCACGGCGTCGCGGTAGTCCTGGTCCTGCTGGTCGAACCACTCGACACACGGCATGGACACCACACTGGTGGGAACGCCCTCGGCCTCCAGTGTCTTCCTCGCCTCGACGGCGATCTGCACCTCCGACCCGGTGGCGATCAGCACGACCTCCGGGTTGCCGTTGGAGGCCTCGGCGAGCACGTAACCGCCCTTGGCGACGCCCTCCGGGCTGGTGCCCTCGAGCACCGGGACGTTCTGCCGGGTCAGCGCGAGGCCGGTCGGGTGGTGGACGTCCTCGAGCGCGGCCTTCCACGCCGCCGCCGTCTCGTTGGCGTCGGCGGGTCGCACCACGTTCAGGCCCGGGATCGCGCGCAGCGACGCGAGCTGCTCGATCGGCTGGTGCGTGGGACCGTCCTCGCCGAGGCCGATGGAGTCGTGCGTCCACACGTAGACGACCGGCGCCTTCATCAGCGCCGCGAGCCGCACGGCGGGCCGCATGTAGTCGCTGAAGATCAGGAACGTCGCGCCGTACGGGCGGGTGCCACCGTGCAGCGCGATGCCGTTGAGGATCGAGCCCATCGCGTGCTCACGGACACCGAAGTGCAGGTTCCGGCCGTACGGGTTGGTCGAGAACATCTCGGTGGACGCGCTCGACGGGCCGAACGAGTCGGCGTTCTTGATGATCGTGTTGTTGCTCTCGGCCAGGTCGGCCGACCCGCCCCAGAGCTCGGGCAGCGCGTCGCCGATGGCGTTGAGCACCTCACCGGAGGCCTTGCGCGTGGCGATGCCCTTGGCGTCCGGCTCCCAGGTCGGCAGCTTCTCGGCCCAGCCCGCGGGCAGGGTGCGGGTGCGCAGCCGGTCGGCCAGCTCCTTGCGCTCCGGGTTCTGCTTCGCCCAGGCGTCGAAGCGTTCCTGCCACTGCGCGTGGGCGGTCTTGCCGCGGTCGACGGCCTTGCGCGTGTGCGCCAGCACCTCGTCCTCGATCACGAAGCTGCGCTGCGGGTCGAAGCCGAGGATCTCCTTGACGGCGGCCACCTCGTCGGCGCCCAGCGCGGCGCCGTGCGCCTTGCCGGTGTTCATCTTGTTGGGTGCCGGGTAGCCGATGATCGTGCGCAGCAGGATGAACGACGGGCGCGTGGTCTCCTTCTTCGCCGCCTCGATCGCCTGCTCGAAGGCCACGACGTCCTCGCCGCCGTCGACCACCTGGACGTGCCAGCCGTAGGCCTCGTACCGCTTGGCGGTGTCCTCGGACAGCGCGATGGTGGTGTCGTCCTCGATGGAGATCTTGTTGTCGTCGTAGATGACGACGAGGTTGCCCAGCTCCTGGCGGCCCGCGATGGACGACGCCTCGGAGGTCACGCCCTCCTCGATGTCACCGTCGGAGGCGATGACGTAGATGTGGTGGTCGAACGGGCTCTCGCCCTGCGGCGCATCCGGGTCGAGCAGGCCGCGCTCACGGCGCGCCGCCATCGCCATGCCGACCGCGTTGGCCAGACCCTGGCCGAGCGGTCCGGTGGTGGTCTCGACGCCCGGAGTGTGCCGGTACTCCGGGTGTCCCGGGGTCTTGGAGTTCCACTTGCGCAGCTGCTTGAGATCCTCCATCTCCAGCCCGTAGCCGGCGAGGAACAGCTGGATGTAGAGCGTCAGACTGCTGTGACCCGCGGAGAGGATGAAGCGGTCCCGGGCGGGCCACTCCGGGTCGGCCGGGTCGTGCCGCATGATCCGCTGGAACAGCGAGTACGCGACGGGCGCCAGGCTCATCGCGGTGCCGGGGTGGCCGCTGCCGCAGTTCTCGACCGCGTCGGCGGCCAGCACACGGATCGTGTCCACGGCCCGGGTGTCGAGATCGGTCCAGTCGGCCGGGTAGTTCCGGCGCAGTAGGGGGTTGTTCTCCGCGGTCGAGGCGATTTCCGACACTGAACTCGGCTCCTGAGTCGTCTGCAGCTTGTTTCTCGTGGGTACCCGGCGGTCCGACCGCCACTGACCTTAATCGATCCTGACCCGGTTACCCCGAGGAACTCGCAGGTAACCACGGATGGTGCGACCGACGGCCGCAAGCCTAGTCCTTGCCTCTTCCGGCCGCGGCGGACACACCTGGCACGACCGGGCATGTGATGTGGGAGGCTCGGCCGGGGTACCGCCCGGAAGCCCGTGGGAGCTTCTACTACCCTTTGTCAAGGTGCCTGCCCGGCGTCGCGCGGGGCGGGTGCCGAGCCCGAATCTTGACGCAGGGAGCGAAATGTCGTTGGTGCACGCTGCGCACGACCGCAGTGAGAACACCAGCGCCGTGCATCCCACTGGCGAGTCCCCAGCCGGTGGCCGGCGAGGTATCCGCGAGGTCGTGGGCGCGTACGCCGCGCTCGCCAAGCCGAGGGTCATCGAGCTGTTGCTCGTCACGACCATCCCCGCGATGTTCCTCGCCGGGCGGGAGATCCCGTCGCCATGGCTGCTCATCGCCACGCTCGTCGGCGGCACGATGGCGGCCGGCAGCGCCAACGCGCTGAACTGCGTGATCGACGCCGACATCGACAAGGTGATGAACCGGACGAAGCGGCGTCCGCTCGTGCGCGACTCGGTTCCCCGGCGCAACGCGCTGATCTTCGGGCTCGCGCTGGGCGCGGCATCGTTCGCCGTGCTCAACCTCGCGGTGAACCTGCTGTCCGCGCTGCTGGCGATCGCGACGATCCTGTTCTACATCTTCGTCTACACGCTCGGCCTGAAGCGCCGCACGCCGCAGAACGTGGTGTGGGGCGGCGCCGCGGGGTGCATGCCGGTGGTGATCGGCTGGGCGGCCGTCACGGGAACGGTGGAGTGGCCCGCGTTCGTGATGTTCGGGGTCATCTTCTTCTGGACGCCGCCGCACACGTGGGCGCTCGGCATGAAGTACCGCGACGACTACGAGCGCGCGGGCGTGCCCATGCTGCCCGTGGTGGCCAGCCCGCTGCACGTGGCCCGCCAGATCGTCATCTACTCGTGGGTGATGGTCGGGTGGACGCTGCTGCTCGTTCCGGCCACCAGCTGGATCTACGCCTCGTTCGCCGCGCTGGCGGGCGCCTGGTTCCTCTTCTACGCGCACCGGCTGCACGCGTCGGTGCGGCGCGGCCGGGAGACCAGGCCCATGGCGTTGTTCCACCGCTCCAACACGTATCTGATGATCGTGTTCTGCGCGCTGGCCGTGGACGCCGCGATCGGCCTGCCCGTCGTCGGCCTGCCCTTCTGACGACCCGGCGGCCCCGGCGGGAATTCCCGGCGGCGGGTGTGCGTTGATACTCGGCCACCGATTTCCCTGATCCGAAAGGCGCTGCCCTTGTCCGTGTCCCCGTACGACCGGGAAGCCGACAGCACCGACAAGACCGACAAGAGCGCGGTGATCGCCGCCGAGCAGCGGTACGTCTCGCAGCTCTACGCCAAGCTCGACGCCGAGCGGGAACTGGTCGCCCGCCGGCTCGACGAGACACTGCGCAACGGCGGGGGACCGCCGCAGGCGCAGGCTGAGCGGGAAGCCGCGACGGCGACCTACAGCGACCGGCTCGCCCAGCTCAACTCCGTGGAACAGGGCCTGTGCTTCGGCAGGCTCGACTTCACCGAGGGCCACGACGGCGACTCGCCGATCTACATCGGCAGGCTCGGGTTGTTCGACGAGAGCGACGACTACCGGCCGTTGCTGGTGGACTGGCGTGCTCCCGTGGCCCGCCCGTTCTATCTGGCGACCGCGGCGTCCCCGGACGGCGTGCGCAGGCGACGGCATCTCCGCACCCTCACGCGGCGCGTCGTCGGCGTCGACGACGAGATCCTCGACATCGGTTCCGCCGGGGAGAGCGACCACCTCGGCCTGGCGGGCGAGGCGGCGTTGCTCTCCGCGCTCGAGCGCAGGCGGACCGGCGAGATGTCCGACATCGTCGCCACGATCCAGGCCGAGCAGGACCGCATCATCCGGGCCGACATGAACGGCGTGCTCGTCGTGCAGGGAGGGCCCGGCACCGGCAAGACCGCCGTGGCGCTGCATCGGGCCGCATACCTGCTCTACACGTACCGGCGGCAGCTCACGACCCGCGGCGTGCTCGTCGTCGGGCCCAACAGCACCTTCCTGCGCTACATCGGCCAGGTGCTGCCCTCGCTGGGGGAGACCGGTGTGCTCCTCACCACCATCGGCGAGCTGTACCCCGGCCTCGAGGCGACCGGCGCCGAGTCGCCGGAGGCCGCCGAGATCAAGGGCAGGCTGACGATGGTCGACGTGCTCACGCAGGCCGTACGCGACCGGCAGACCGTGCCGGACGACGTGCTGGAGATCGACGTCGAGGGCGAAGTCCTGACCCTCGACCGGCGGACGTGCGAGCGGGCTCGCGAGAAGGCCCGCCGGACCCTGCGGCCGCACAACGTGGCCCGCCGTGTGTTCGTGGACACGTTGCTCGACGCCCTGGCCGCGCAGTCGGCCGACCGGCTCGAGTCGGATGTGCTCGACGACGTCCCCGATATCCCGCTGGCCGAGGACGAGACCGACGAGGGCGACCTGCTGGACGCCCGCGACCATGCCGCGATCCGGCAGGAACTCGCCGAGGACGACGCCGTCCGCGCCGCGCTGCACGCGTTGTGGCCCAAGCTGACGCCGCAGGAGCTGCTCAGCGACCTGCTCACCGACGCGGAACGCCTGGAGTCGGCGACCCTCGGTCACCTCACCGACGCCGACCGGGACGCGTTGCTGCGCCCGCCCGGTTCACTGTGGACACCCGCCGACGTCCCGTTGCTCGACGAGCTGGCCGAACTGCTCGGCGAGGACGACACCGAGGCCCGTGAGCGCAGGGCACGCCGGGAGCGGGAGGAACGCGCCTACGCCGAGGGCGTGCTGCACGTCCTCGAACAGGACGACGAGATCATCGACGAGGAGATGATCCGAGTCCGCGACGTGCTCGACGCCGAATTGCTGGCCGAACGGCAGGAGGCCCGCAGCGCCCTGACCGCCGCCCAGCGGGCCGCGCAGGACCGGACGTGGACGTTCGGTCACGTGATCGTCGACGAGGCGCAGGAGCTCTCGGCGATGGACTGGCGGACGTTGATGCGACGCTGCCCGAGCCGGTCCATGACGATCGTGGGCGACGTCTCGCAGACCGGCTCACGGGCCGGGACGTCGGCGTGGGCGGACGTGCTCTCGCCCTACGTCGGCGATCGCTGGCGGCTGCGCGAGCTCACCGTGAACTACCGCACGCCGGCCGAGGTCATGGATCTCGCCGCGGGTGTGCTCGCCGAGATCGACCCCGGCCTGCGGGCGCCCACGTCGGTGCGGGACACGGGTGTCCCGCCGTGGCAGCGCTCGCTGGATCGGTCCGCCGTCGTGACCGAGATCTCCTCCATTGTGGACGCCGAGCTCGCCGAGGTGGACGGTGGCACGGTCGCGGTCGTGGTTCCCGGCGGGCTGGAGGCCGCGGTGGCGGGGGAGCTGGCCGGAGCGGGCGGCACGACCGCCGAGGACGACAACCCGCGGGTGTCCGTGCTGACGGTGGAGCGGGCCAAGGGGCTCGAGTTCGACTCGGTGGTGGTCGTGGCGCCGGACGAGATCGTCGCCGAGTCGCCGCGCGGGCTCAACGACCTCTACGTCGCGCTGACCCGGGCGACGCAGCGGCTCGGCATCGTCCACACGGGAGCGCCGATCGAGGCGCTGTCAGGCGCGCAAAGCGCCCGGTGAGCGCCCAGCTAGGGTGTGCGCATGCGCAATGCTGGCAAGATCATGATCGTGGCGGCCGTCGCCACGGCGCTCGCGGCGTGCTCGCCGTCCCGTGAGGAGCCGACCGACCTGTCGCCGAGCGAGCAGCCCACCCACACGCCCGCGCCGGTGTCGATCTCGGAGAGCGCCCCGCCGTCCGCCGAGCACGCGGCCGGGCAGGGCGGCAACCATGCCGAGCAGGCGGCCGAGTGCACGGCGGACGACATCACGGTCGACACCTCTGGCTCGCAGCCGCGGGTCACGATCCCGCGCGATTGCGCGGCACCCGGCGACATCGTGACGAAGGAACTCGAGCAGGGCAGCGGCGCGGCGGCCGCGGCCGGCTCGACCGTCGAGGTGAATTACCAGGTCGTCGGCTGGTCGGACGGTGCGGTCGCGGAGAACACGTTCGGCGACCAGCCGGAGCGGGTCACCCTCGGCGAGCCGCGGGACATCGAGGGCTGGGCGCAGGGCCTGGAGGGTATCCGGCAGGGCGGCACGCGCCTCATCGTGCTGCCGCCTGACCTCGGCTACTCCGCCCAGGGCGGCAACCCGCTCGCGGGCGAGAGCCTCGTGATCGTCGCCGAGGCCGTCCGCGTCGCCTGACGGCGCCGGCCGTGGCGTCCGCGCGCGCCGGTCCGCGGACGCCACGGCCACGCCGGCTCACGGCAGCAGCAGTACCTTGCCGGTCGTGCGCCTGCCCTGCAGGTCCTCGTGCGCCTGCCGGGCCTCGGTGAGCGGGTAGCGGGCGCCGATCCGGACGTCGAGCGTTCCGCGCCCCACGGCGTCGAACAGCTCGCTCGTGCGCCGTTCCAGCTCCTCACGGGTGGCCACGTAGTCGGCCGAGGTCGGGCGCGTCAGGTACAGCGAACCGCCCGAGTTGAGCACCTGCGGGTCGATCGGTGGCACCGGCCCGCTGGCGGCGCCGAACAGCACCAGCATGCCGCGCCTGCGCAGGCTGGCGAGGCTGCCCTCGTAGGTGGACCTGCCGACGCCGTCGTACACCACGGCGACCCCCTCGCCACTGGTCAGTTCCTTGGTGGCCTCCGTGAAGTCGCGCTCGGTGTAGCGGATGACCTCGTCCGCGCCGGCTTCCCGCGCGAGCCGCTCCTTGTCGGCCGTGGAGACGGTGCCGATCACGCGCGCGCCCTTCGCCTTGGCCAGCTGCACCAGCAGCAGCCCGACGCCGCCCGCGGCCGCGTGCACGAGGATCGTCTCGCCGTCGGAGACCGGGTACGTCGAATTCACCAGGTAGTGCGCCGTGATGCCCTGCAGCATCGTCGCGGCGGCCGTCTCGTCCGGCACCCCGTCGGGGATCCGGACGGCGATCTCGGCGGGCACGAGCGCCCGCTGCGCGTACCCGCCGGGGTGGCCCTGCCACGCCACACGGTCGCCGACCCGCAGGCCGGTCACGCCGCTGCCGACCGCCGCGATCGTGCCGGCACCCTCCAGCCCGGGCGTGTACGGCAGCGGGACGCGGTAGATGCCGCTGCGCTGATAGGTGTCGATGTAGTTGACGCCCGCGGCGGCGACGTCGACGAGGACCTCACCGGGGCCCGGCTCGCCCACCTCGACCTCCGCGGTCTGCAGAACCTCGGGACCGCCGGTCCGCTCGATCCGAACAGCTGTGGGCATCCGTCCTCCTCGTCTCGGTGCACGTCGATCCGACCTTAAAGAAGGATCTTCCCCGCGCGGAAGCGGGCGACACGCGGGCCGGTGTAATCTGCCGTCAACCGCCCTGATCGGCGGTTTTTCATGATCGGCCGGGAATGCGAGCCCGGCTCGGAGCGCTGGTATTTGCGATGTTCCTGCCCGTATTCCTCGGTTTCCTGGCGGCATTTCTCTTCGCCGCCTCCGCGGCGCTGCAGCGCGGAGCCGTGCTCGATGCCGCGGATTCCGACACCGAGCATCGGGCGAGCAGGCACCAGGTGCCCGTCCTGTGGCTCGTCCGGCGGCTGGTGCGACGGCCGCGCTGGCTGTTCGGCTGGACGACCAACCTCGTCGGCTTCGGCTGTCAGGCCGCCGCGCTGCACCTGGGGACGGTGGCGCTGGTGCAGCCCCTGCTGGTCACGCAGCTGCTGTTCGCCCTGCCCATGGCCTCGGCCGCCATCCGGCGGTGGCCGACGCTGCGGGACTGGCTCGCCGCGCTGGCCGTCAGCGGGGGAGTCGCGGTGTTCCTGGCCGTCGAGGGCACCGCGCCGCTCGAGGGCGAGCCGAACCGGGGGAGGTTGCTGCTCGCCGTCCTGGTGGCCGCGGCCGTGGTGGTCAGCCTGGTCCAGCTCGCCCAGCGCAAGCGCCCGATGGTGTACGCGGCACTGATCGCGACGGCCGCCGCACTGTGTTACGCGACGAGCGCGGCGATGATGAAGCTGACCGCGGACAGCCTCGTCGAGCGCGGCGTGGCGGAGACGGCCGCGGACTGGCCCGGGTACGTGCTCGCGGTGTCGACCCTGTGCGGGCTCCTGCTCGGCCAGCAGGCGTACGGGTCAGGGTCGCTCTCGGCCGCGATCGCGGTGATGTCCATCGTCAACCCCGTCACCAGCTACGCCCTTGGCCTGCTGGCGTTCGACGCGACGCTGCGGGTGTCCACGGGTTCACTCGCCGCGACCGCCGGTGCGGCGGTGCTGCTCATCGTCGGCGTCCTCGGGCTGGCGCATTCCCCCACCGTGAGAAAAGAGACCTCGAGCACTGCGGAACACGGGGTTTACCCCCAATCGGGTAACGTTTCGGGCACGGTTTCCACCAGGACGCGAAAAACGGGTACGCGCCCTTAGGGGTAACCGGAATCCGAAGCACCCGAAGCCGGGAGGCCAACCCCGTGCAACCTCGCCTGCCGTCCACCGAACGGCACCTGGTCATCGAGATCCCGCATTGGCGGGCCACGATCACCAGAGCCGTCCGCATGGCTCTGGAGACGGCGGTGATTCCCACCCTGCTGCTGATGCTGCTGCTCCACTACGTCGGGCTGGTCGCCGGGCTGTGCGCCGTGCTCGGCTGGTGCGCCTTCGTCATCGGCACCCGGCGAGCGCTCGGCAAGGAGCTGCCGCACACCTTGCTGCTGTGTACGGGGATGCTCGCGGGCAAGGCGGCGCTCGCGCTGGTGACCTCGAGCGCCGTGGTGTACGTGCTGCAACCCGTGGTCGGCTCGATTCTGATGTTCCTGCTGTTCGTGGGCAGCGCCATGGCGGGCAAGCCGATCACGGCGCGGCTGGCGCGCGACTTCGTGCACCTGCCCGCCGAACTGTTCACCAACAACGCCGTACGCAAGGTCTTCATCAACGTCGCGCTGCTGTGGGGCGGGTCGCGGCTGATCGACGCGGCGATGACGCTCGGCTTCCTGCAGTGGAGCGTGGAGGCCGGATTGCTCTCGCGCGGCGTGTTCAGCGGCCTGCTCACCGCGCTGACGATCGCCGTGTGCGCTGGTCACGGCTGGCGTGCCCTGCGCAAGCTGCCCGGCGTGACCCTGCGGCTGGGGCACAAGCCCGCCCTGGCCTGATATTTCGAAGCGGGCGTGGCGCCCGCCCGGCGTGCTATACGGGAGTGTGCTCACTGCGGGTTCGGCGCGCGGCACCGCCTCAGCCGGCACCGGTGCCGCGGGCTTCCGGCCGCCGCGCTGGCAGGCCGAGGTTCTGCTCGGCCTGGCGCTGTTCGGCGTCTACATCCTGGTCAAGGTCTTCGCCTTGCCCGGGGCCCACGCCCGCGCGCTGAGCAACGGGCAGGACGTCCTCGCGGCGGAGCGTGCGCTCGGCCTCGACTTCGAGCTGCCCATCAACCTGTGGCTGGCCGACCAGGGATGGCTGCGGATCGCGGCCAACTACGAGTACGCCTACACCTACATCGTCACCACGCTCGTGCTGCTCGTGTGGGTGTTCGTCCGGCGTCCTGAGCAGTACCGGTGGGTGCGTGACTCGTTCGTGTGGATGAACCTGGTGTCCCTGGCGGTGTTCTGGGTCTATCCCGTCGCGCCGCCGCGCATGCTGACCGAGTTCGGCTTCGTCGACACGGTGCGGCTCGGCCCGACGTGGGGCTCGTGGGGCTCGCCGCTGGTGGACAGCGCCAACCAGCTCGCCGCCATGCCGTCGCTGCACATCGGCTGGGCGCTGTGGACGTCGGTGGTGCTCGCGCGGCTGTCCGGCGGCCGCCTCGTGCAGATCGCCAGCGCCCTGCACGTCGTGCTGACGTTCGTGGTGATCGTCGCGACCGGCAACCACTACTGGCTGGACGCCGTGGGCGGGGTGCTCGTCGTCTGGCTCGGCATGGTGCCGGCCCGCCGGGCACGGGAACGGGCCGAACGAGCCGGTCCGCACGCCGGGGGACTGGTGGTGCTGCTCGAGGCCGGTGATCCCGGCCCGTCGGCGGCCGGGGTGCGGGCGGTGCTCGCCGAGCGCCTGCCTGCGCGGATGCGCAGGCGGCGGGACCACGCGGGGCTGTGGCCGCGAGCGCGACGGGAACCGGACTGGGCGTGGCACGTACCCGAACTCGACGCGACCACTCCGGACGGCGAGCCGGGCGGGCTGGCCGTCGTCCACCGGCTCGCCGCGGAGCTCGCTGCCGAGCCGTGGCCGCGCGACCGGCCACCGTGGCGCTGCGCGCTCGTCACCGGGGTCGCCGACGACGTCGCCGCCCTGGTCGTCCTGGTGCATCGCGCGGCCGGTGACGAGACGACGGCGGCGGACCTCCTGCGCAGCGTCACCCGCGAGGGACGGGCGGTGCCACCCGCGCGGGGTGCCGCGAGCGGTCCGTTCGGCACCGTGGTCCTCGACCGCGACCGGCTCGATGTCCCGGCCCGCCAGCACGCGGTCCCGGCCGCCGACGTGCTTCGCTGTGCCGTGGCCGGTGCCCTGCGCCGGGTGTGTCCGGGTCCGTTGCCGGAGGCGCTCAGCGTGGCGGTGTCCGGGGAACCCACCGCACCGCTGGCCGCCGTACCCCTCGACGACCTGCCCGAGACGTGGCGGCTGACCGGCATCGCGCGGCTGCACGGCCTGCGGACGCGTGCGGGCGGCCTGGTGCGGCGCGTGGCCGGCCCGCACACCCCGGTGTGCCTGGGCGAGGTGCCGGTGCGCACGGTGCTGCCGCTGCCGCTGCCCGCGCCCGGCGCGCTCGTCACGCTCACGGCGCTGGACTGGGCGAACTCGGTGACGATCGGGGTGCTGCTCGACCCGGCCGCGGGCGGTGACGTCGAGCGTTTCCTCAAGGAGTTCCGCGCGGTGCTCGACGAGCTGCACCTAGACTTGCGCCGTGGCTGAGACCGAGAGCACCGAGCAGACCCCCGCAGCACCCACGAGCCAGCAGCTGGCGGCCGCCAAGGCCTTCGTCGCGGCGCACGGCAAGCCGTCCCGCGCCGTCGTGGAGCGCATCGGCAGGGCGGGCGCACGGGTCGTCCTGGTGGGCGCCGACGGCGCCCTCGGCGACGTCGTGGTCCCGAGCCCCGAGACCGGCGAGGCGCTCGTCGCCGCCGTCGAGGACCTCGAGCCGGCCGAATGGGACGCCGACACCGTGAACGCGACCGTCATCGGTCCCGAGCACCGGCGCAGGATGGCGGGTCCGCTGGCTCGCCGGTGACGGCGCGGGCGATCTTCGTCGGCTGCGCGCACCGTCCCGAGGGCAACGGCGACGACGACGCGGCGGTGCGCGCACTGGCCGACATCGGCGTCGCCACCCGCTGGGCGGTGTGGGACGACCCGGCCGAGGACGTCGCGAGCGCGGACGTGGTGATCCTCCGGGCGACGTGGGACTACCCACTGCGGCGGGACGAGTTCCTGGCGTGGTGTGCCTCGGTGCCGCGGCTGCGCAACCCGTTCGCGGCGGTGCGGTGGAACACCGACAAGTCCTACCTGCTGGACCTCGAACGAGCCGGTGTCCCCATCGTGCCGACCCGGCTGGTGCATCCCGGGACGGTGCCGGAGTGGCCGGAGGGGGAGTTCGTCCTCAAACCCGCCGTCGGCGCGGGTTCGGTCGGCGCGGCGCGATTCGCCGCGGGCGAGCACGAGCGCGCGGCCGAACACCTCCGCAGCCTGCACGACCGGCGGCGGACGGCGCTGCTGCAGCCGTATCAGGCGGCCGTCGACAGCGAGGGCGAGACAGCGCTCGTGTTCTTCGGCGGCCAGTACTCGCACGCCTTCACCAAGGGCCCGATGCTCACCGGTGCCGGACTCGACGGGTCGGGACTGTATGTCGCGGAGAAGCGCGGCACCACCACGCCGTCGGTGGCTTGGCGGGCACTGGCCGAGGACACGCTGGACGCGGCGGCGGCCCACCTCGGCCTGCGCCGCGGCGACCTGCTCTACGCCCGGGTCGACGTCGTGCGCACGGACGCGGGGACCCCCGCGCTGCTCGAACTCGAAGTCACCGAACCGAGTCTGGGCTTCGGGCAGGCGGACGAGGCCGCGGCACTGCGATTCGCCTCGGCCGTGCGTGGCGTGCTCGCCTGACCGCGCCACGCACGGCGCCGGGGCTCAGGCCGTGGCGCGCTTGGCGGCGATCCGCTCGGCACGAGGCCAGCGGACGTTGCGCGCCCAGCCGAGCTTCTCGAAGAGCCAGATGATCCGCGCGGAGATGTCGATCTGCCCGCGCAGCACACCGTGGCGCGCGCACGTCGGGTCGGCGTGGTGGGAGTTGTGCCACGACTCGCCCATGGACAGGATCGCCAGCGGCCAGAAGTTCGCGGCCCTGTCGCGGCTGGCGAACGGCCGCTCGCCGACCATGTGGCAGATGGAGTTCACCGACCACGTCACGTGGTGGGAGAAGGCGATCCGGACGAGCCCGGCCCAGAAGAACGCGGTCACCGCGCCCCACCACGACCAGGTGAGCAGGCCTCCGAGCAGCGCGGGCAGCGCGAGGCTCAGGGTGATCCACAGCCAGAAGTAGCGGTTGACGACCTTGAGGTCCTTGTCGGCGAGCAGGTCGGGCGCGAAGCGTTCGTAGTTGGTGACGTCCCGCTTGAACATCCAGCCCATGTGGGCGTGCCAGAAGCCGCGCAGCAGCGCGCCCGGAGACGTGCCGAACAGCCACGGGGAGTGCGGGTCTCCCTCCCGGTCGGCGAACGCGTGGTGCCTGCGGTGGCTGGCCACCCAGAAGATCACCGAACCCTGGACGGCCATGCTGCCGACGATGGCGAGGGCGATCCGCAGCGGCCGGTTGGTCTTGAACGCACCGTGCGTGAAGTAGCGGTGATAGCCGACCGTGACGCCGAGCGTGCCCACCGTGTAGAAGAGGGCCGCGAGCGCGAGATCGACCCAGGTGAGGCCCCATCCCCAGGCGAAGGGCACGGCGGCGACGAGAGCGAGGAACGGGATCAGCAGGAATGCCTTGAGGACGATCATCTGGCCCGTGGTGCGCTGGCTTCCGATGATCGGCTTCGGCGGGGTTTTCGTCGTCGACGCCTGTGCGGGACTGCTCATGTTTCGGTGCGACCTCGTATCGGGAGGGGGACTGGACGGCTCGGCGAGTACCGGGGAAAAACGGTCGTTCGGAACAACTCCGGTTGGCATCAGGGTAACGGCAGAGCGGGATGATCACCCTGCCGTGCCGATGACGGCCCGGTGACGGTCGGCGAACAGGAAGCTAGCGAGCAGTCGCCGCGTTCTCGGGCACGGCGGCGGGTGCCTCGCTGACGACGGGCCCGCGGTCCCGGGCGGCGCACCACAGCGCCGCGGTCGCCACGATGACCGCCGCGGAGCCCAGCACATGGAAGGAGACGAGCTCCTCGGGCACTCCGAGGCGGTACTGCACGCTGCCGAGGGTGCCCTGCGCGAGTGCGACCGCCCAGACGACCGCGTACCGCCGCCACAGCCGGGCGGTGGCTCCGGTGCGCATCCACTGCAGGCCGAGCATCGCGAGGACGATCAGGTAGACCACGAGCAGGCCACCGTGGATGAGAGTCAGTGTTTCGATCGGGGCGTCGAAGCGCGGGGTGTCGGGATCGCCGCCGTGCGGGCCGGCTCCCGTGACGGTGGTGCCGGCGACCAGCACGGCCCCCATCGCGGCGACGAGTGCGACGAGGAGCGTCCGGCCGCCCTCGGGGACGCGCCAGCGTGGGCGTTCGTCACCCTCGCCGAAGGCGAACAGCAGCAGCGTGGCGAGCCACACGAGCACGGTCGAGGCGAGGAAGTGGATGGCGACCGTCCACCAGAGCAGGCCGGTGAGCACGGTCATGCCGCCGATCACGGCCTGGGCGACGACGCCGCCCGGCATGGTCCACGCGAGCTTGACGAGGCGCGCGCGGCCGGGGTGGTCGATCTTGATGCGCCATGCCGCGAGTACGCACAGCGCGGCGACGATGCCGACCACGCCGGTGAGCAGCCGGTTGCCGAACTCGATCCACTGCGTCAGCGTCTCGTACTCGGGGTGCTCGACGGGGAACATGCTGCCCTCGAAGCACTGCGGCCACGTGGGGCAGCCGAGCCCGGATCCGGTGACGCGCACGACCGATCCGGTGACTCCGATGCCACCCTGCGTGATGATCGCGGCGATGGCGAGCGCTCGCTGCACCGTCCGCGATGGATAGGGAAGCCGGGCAACGAGCGAAGACAGCTGCACGACATCGAATAGTAGTTGGGCGCGCAGCGCCTCCGTATGGGTGGTGGTGGGAGACGGGTGGGCGTAGTTGGGCGCGCAGCGCCTCCGTATGGGTGGTGGTGGGAGACGGGTGGCCCGCGGAGGCGCCGGTGTGCCGCTAGGTGAGCTTGGTGGTCCGGGTCGCGAGGGCGCCGGCGGCGACGGTCCACACCGCGAGCACCGCGACCGGGCCGGCCGTGAACCTGCCGTCGACGAGTGCGGCGTGCAGGCCTTCCGCGAGGGCACCGGAGGGGAGCAGCACCACGAGGTCGCCGTAGGCGTCGGGGAGCGTGGCCGGCGCCATGAGGATGCCGCCCGCGAGGAGCAGCACGAACCACACGATGTTGGCGAGCGCCAGCACCGCCTCGGCCCGCATCGCCCCGCCGAGCAGCACGCCGAGCGCGCCGAAGCACAGTGTCCCGAGCACGATCAGGACGATGCCGAACACGGTGCCGGCTCCGGAGGGCGACCAGCCGAGCAGCGCCGCGACGATGCCGAGCAGCACAACCTGCAGCGTCACGACGACGAGTGCGGCGACGAGTCGCCCGGCCACGAGGAGCCAGCGGGGCAGGGCCGTCGCCGAGAGTCGTTTGAGCACGCCGTAGCGGCGGTCGAAGCCGAGTGCGATGGCCTGCCCGGTGAACGCCGACGACAGCACGGCGAGCGCCAGGATCCGCGGGGTCACCCAGTCGACGCGCGGCAGCGACTCGAACTCGCCCGCGGGGAGCACGTCGAGCAGGCTCAGGCTGATGAGCAGCGCGATCGGGATGAGCAGGGTGAGCAGGATCTGCTCGCCGTGGCGCAGGGTGAGGCTGGTCTCGACGCGGGCGTGCGTGAACAGCATCCGGCCGAGCCGTCCCACGCCGGGGGCAGGGGTGAAGGTGCCCGCGGGGAACCGGCTGCCGGTCGCGGTCATGTGCGCAGCTCCCGTCCGGTCAGCTCGAGGAAGACCTCCTCGAGGTCGCGCCGCCCGACGTGCAGCTCCTCGGCGAGCACGCCTTGCTGCGCGCACCAGGACGTCACCGTGGAGACCACCTGTGGGTCGACGTAGCCGATGACGCGGTACGAGCCGGGGGTGGATTCGCGCACGAGGTAGCCCTCGGGCAGGGCGGCGCTCAGCAGTGCCGTGTCGAGGCCGGGGCGGGTGCGGAACCGCAGCTGGGCGTCCTCCGCGTGCTCGGCGGTCAGCGCGTTCGGCGAGCCCTGGGCGATGATGCGGCCGCCGTCGACGATCACGACGTCGTCGGCGAGGGTCTCGGCCTCTTCCATGAGATGGGTGGTCAGGAGCACGCTCACGCCGTCGGAGCGCAGGGCCGCGAGGAGATCCCACACCAGGCGCCGGGCCTGGGGGTCCATGCCGGAGGTCGGCTCGTCGAGGAATACGAGCTCCGGCCTGCCGACGAGCGCGCAGGCCAGCGACAGCCGTTGCTGCTGGCCGCCGGAGAGCCGCTTGAACGGTGTGCGCCGGGCGTTCGTGAGCCCGAGAACGTCGAGCAGCCAGGCGGGATCCAGCGGGCTTTCCGCGCACGCGGCGACCAGGCGCAGCATCTCCTCGGCCCGGACGCCGGGGTAGGCACCGCCGCCCTGTGGCATCACCCCGATCCGGGGACGCAGCGCGGCGCCGTCCCGCACGGGGTCGAGGCCGAGGACACGCACCGTGCCGCTGTCGGGGCGCGCGAAGCCCTCGCAGATCTCGACGGTGGTGGTCTTGCCCGCCCCGTTGGGGCCGAGGAGGGCGAGCAGAACGCCCCGCGGCATCTTCAGGTCGAGCCCGTCGACGGCGGTGACCGTTCCGAAGCGTTTCACCAGCCCGGTGATCTCGACGGCCGCTGCACTCACGAACATCAAGGGTACGGCGTGCCGCCGCATCGGCTTACAGCGACTCATCCGGCGCCGGACGGTGCCCCCTCGCCACGCCGGGCGAAGAGCATCGGCGCCGCACGCCACATCACCAGCACGGCACCGAGAATGACGATCCCGCCGGCGAGGTAGGCCTGGGACACGATGTAGGAGCGCCCGTCGAACGTGCTGCCCGTCGGCGGGATGAGCACGGCGAGCACCGCACTGACCACCGTCGCCACCACGCGGAACCGTGAGGTGCCCGCGGAGGCTGCGAGCGGGATGACCGCCCACAGCAGCCACCACGGCTGCATCGCGACGTGCAGGGTCATGAACGCCCCGAGCGACACGCCCAGCCCGATGATCGGCCGGTAGCGCCAGCGGAAGCTGTCCCAGAGGAACTTGACGGTGATGCCGCCCGCCACGGCGTAGCCGAGGAAACCGAGGATGGCGATGACCGCGGCGGTGTGGTTGCCCAGGCCCAGCGTGATCCCGAGGACGCCGCCGAGCTGCCCGAGCTCGGCGACGGGCGAGATCCAGTTCCAGACCATGGCGGGCGTGCCGAGGGCGCCGACCCAGCCGAACCCGAGTCCGGTGCCGAACGCCACGGCGGTGGTCACGGCGGCGCACACGACCGTCATGAGCGCCGCCGCCCAGAGCAGGTCGGTGATCCGGCCGTACCAGCGGCGGGCGATCAGCACACCGAAGAAGCCGAGCGCCACGATGGCGTGGATCTTGATCATCGCGGCCAGGGTGATGACCGTGGCGCCGGCGAGGATGCACAGCAGCTCACCGCGCGCCAGTGGGGGAGGTGCGTCCCCGGCGACGCGGATCGGCAGCCGCCGGATGCCGATCTCCAGGCCGGCGAGCATCAGGCCGATGCCGAGCGCCTCGTTGTGGGCGCCCGCGACGAGGTGGAAGAGCACGAGCGGGTTGGCTGCGCCGAGCCACAGCGCGGTGGCCGGCTGCACCCCGAACCGGCGGGCCAGCCGGGGCAGCGCCCACACGATCAGGCCGAGGCCGACGAGCGCCAGCGCACGCATGAGCAGGACACCGGGTGCGACGTGGTTGCCGACTGCGGCGGAGATCCAGCTGCCGAGAGTCAGGAACAGCGGACCGTAGGGAGCGGGCGTGTCGCGCCACATGTTCGACACGCCCGCGGTGAGCGGATCGCCCACGCCGAGTGCCTCGGCGGGACCGAGTTCGTAGGGGTCCATGCCGCGGGCGACGATCGCGCTCTGCGCGAGGTAGCTGTAGACGTCGCGGGAGAACAGCGGCGGGATGACGAGCAGCGGGACGATCCAGGTCACGAGCGTGCGATGCAGCTGGCCGGTGCTCGCCAGGCGGGTGCGGCCCGGCCGGGCGAACCGGCCGAGCAGGAGCCAGGCGATGACGAGCATCCCCATGCCGGTGAAGGCGACGGCGAGCGAGACCGTGGGGATCCGCGCGAACACCCGCAGTACCGGGATGCCGAGCACGGGGTTCAGGACCGGCGCGGCGCCCGCGCCCAGTGAGCCGCAGGCGAGGAACAGCGACCCCACCGCGCCGAAGCGCCGGACGACCGCGATCGCCCGGATCTCCTCGTTGTCCAGGGGTTCCGGGTCTTCAGGGTGCACGGGAGAGCGCACGGGAAGCCCAGGATCCGGGACGGACGGCGCCTCGTCGGCCTGCTGCCGCGTTCCTCCCTTGCCCGATGCCACGCGGGAAGCGTATCGACTGGGGTGAGTGCGTGAGTCCGGTCACTCGGTTTCGCGGATCTTTGCCCTCGGCCCGGAAATACGACACACTTATGTTGTGAAAAAGCAGGGAACCGACGACCAGCATGACGGCGGCCGGCCGTCCACTGCCGGTGGTGTCCCTGTTCAGGTGACGGCCGAGGGCCGGACTCGCAACGAGGTCGCCCGGCTGCTGCTCGAGCAGGGGCCCATGACCGCGGTGTCGGTGGCCGAACAGCTCGGCATCAGCCCGACGGCGGTGCGCCGCCATCTCGACGCACTGCTCGCCGACCACGAGGCCGAGACCAGGGAGGCTCCGCGGCGCGGTCCGCGGGGGCGAGGCCGTCCCGCCAAGCTGTTCCTGCTCACCGAGCAGGGACGGGCGCGGTTCGGTCACGCCTACGACGACCTGGCCGTCTCCGCCATCCGCTTCCTCGCCGAGCACGCGGGCGAGGACGCGGTTCGCGCGTTCGCCGAGCGCCGGGTGGCGGCGCTCGTGGACCCGTACCGGGAGTCGATCGCCCGCGAGGGGGCTCCCGCAGGCAAGGCAGAGGCCCTGGCCCTCGCCCTGACCAGGGAGGGTTACGCTGCGTCGACCAGGCAGGTCGGCGCGCCCGAACTGGGCACAGGAGCGCAGCTCTGTCAGCACCACTGCCCGGTCGCCCACGTCGCAGCCGAGTTCCCGCAGCTGTGCGAGGCCGAGACCGAGGCCTTCGCGCAGTTGCTCGGCACCCACGTGCAGCGACTGGCGACCATCGCGCGCGGCGATGCCGCGTGCACCACGCACGTGCCCGCCGAGACGTCGGGTCACGAAGCACGAACTCCGAATGGAGGGACGACCGCATGACTGCCGCTGCCGAGCAGCGCAATCCCACCACCACGCCGATGAGCCAGGAAGAGACCATCGAGTCCCTGGGCAAGTACGCGTTCGGCTGGGCGGACCCGGACACCGCGGGCGCCAGCGCCCGACGCGGCCTCGACGAGGATGTCGTCAACGACATCTCGGCGAAGAAGTCCGAGCCGGAGTGGATGCGCGAGACGCGCCTGAAGGCGCTCAAGCTGTTCGAACGCAAGCCCATGCCCAACTGGGGCGCCGACCTGTCGGGGATCGACTTCGACAACATCAAGTACTTCGTCCGGTCCACGGAGAAGCAGGCCACCAGCTGGGACGAGCTGCCCACGGACATCAAGAACACCTACGACAAGCTCGGCATCCCGGAGGCGGAGAAGCAGCGCCTGATCGCCGGTGTGGCGGCGCAGTACGAGTCCGAGGTCGTCTACCACCAGATCCGCGAGGACCTGGAGAAGCAGGGCGTCCTCTTCCTCGACACGGACACGGCTCTGCGGGAGCACCCCGAGCTGTTCAAGGAGTACTTCGGGTCGGTCATCCCGGCCGGTGACAACAAGTTCTCCGCGCTGAACACGGCCGTGTGGTCCGGTGGTTCCTTCATCTACGTGCCGCCGGGTGTGCACGTCGACATCCCGCTGCAGGCCTACTTCCGGATCAACACCGAGAACATGGGCCAGTTCGAGCGGACGCTGATCATCGTCGACGAGGGCGCCTACGTGCACTACGTCGAGGGCTGCACCGCGCCGATCTACAAGTCGGACTCGCTGCATTCGGCGGTCGTGGAGATCATCGTCAAGAAGGGCGGCCGCTGCCGCTACACGACCATCCAGAACTGGTCGAACAACGTCTACAACCTGGTCACCAAGCGCGCCAAGGCCGAAGAGGGCGCCACCATGGAGTGGGTCGACGGCAACATCGGCTCCAAGGTGACCATGAAGTACCCGTCGGTGTTCCTCATGGGCGAGCACGCCAAGGGCGAGGTCCTGTCGGTCGCGTTCGCGGGCGAGGGCCAGCACCAGGACGCCGGCGCGAAGATGGAGCACCTCGCGCCGCACACGTCGTCGACGATCGTGTCGAAGTCGGTCGCCCGTGGCGGTGGCCGGACCTCGTACCGCGGTCTGGTGAAGGTCGCCAAGCGGGCGCACCACTCGCGGTCGACGGTGAAGTGCGACGCGCTGCTGGTGGACACGATCTCGCGGTCGGACACCTACCCCTACGTCGACATCCGCAACGACGACGTGTCGATGGGCCACGAGGCCACGGTGTCCAAGGTGAGCGAGGACCAGCTGTTCTACCTGATGTCGCGTGGCCTCACCGAGGACGAGGCCATGGCGATGGTGGTGCGCGGGTTCGTCGAGCCCATCGCGCGGGAGCTGCCGATGGAGTACGCACTCGAGCTCAACCGCCTGATCGAGCTGCAGATGGAAGGAGCCGTCGGCTGACATGACGGTGACGGACAACAATGTCGCCGCTGCCGCGGAGGCAGTCGTTCCGGCTGCCTCCCGCGGGGAGCGCTTCGCCTCGTACGACGTAGCGGCCTTCGAGGTCCCGAGCGGACGCGAGGAGAACTGGCGCTTCACCCCGATGAAGCGCCTGCGTGGCCTGCACGACGGCTCCGCGCCCGCCACCGGCGAGGTCGAGGTGGACGTCGAGGCCGCACCCGAGGTGCGTGTGGAGACGGTCGGCCGCGACGACGAGCGGCTCGGTGCCGCCGGCACGCCCAGCGACCGGGTCGCGGCGCAGGCGTACTCGTCGTTCGAGAAGGCGACGCTGGTGACGGTGCCGCGCGAGACGAAGGCCTCCAGCCGGACGCTCGTGCGGATCACCGGCCCCGGCGAGGGCAAGACCGCCTACGGACACGTGCAGGTCCGGGCCGAGCGGTTCGCCGAGGCCGCGGTCGTGCTCGACCACGTCGGGTCGGGCACCTACGCCGACAACGTCGAGTTCGTGCTGGGCGACGGTGCGCAGCTCACGGTCGTCAGCGTGCAGGACTGGGCCGACGACGCGGTGCACGTCTCCGAGCAGCACCTGAGCCTGGGCCGCGACGCGCGGCTCAAGCACATCGTCGTCACCCTCGGCGGCGACCTGGTGCGGGTGAGCCCGACGGCCGCGTTCGGCGGACCCGGCGGGGACGTCGAGATGCTCGGCCTGCACTTCGCGGACGCGGGCCAGCACCAGGAGCACCGGCTGTTCGTCGACCACGCCGTGCCGAACTGCAAGTCCAATGTGGTGTACAAGGGTGCGCTGCAGGGCGATGGCGCGCACTCGGTGTGGATCGGTGACGTCCTGATCAGGGCCGCCGCGGAAGGCACAGAGACGTTCGAGCTGAACCGCAACCTCGTGCTCACCGAGGGCGCGCGGGCCGACTCGGTGCCGAACCTGGAGATCGAGACCGGCGAGATCGCCGGCGCGGGGCACGCGAGCGCCACGGGAAGGTTCGACGACGAGCAGTTGTTCTACCTGCAGTCGAGGGGCATCCCGGAGGAGCAGGCGCGCAGGCTCGTCGTGCGCGGGTTCTTCCACGAGATCCTCATGAAGATCGACATCCCCGAGGTGCGCGAGCGGCTCGAGGCCGCGATCGAGGACGAGCTCCAGGCGATCGGCGTCTAGTACCACCCAGAACTCTCCCGGAACTGACTGAAGAGAAACGAAGAGGCATGGCCACACTGGAAATCAAGGATCTGCACGCCGACGTCGTCAGCGACGAGGGCAGCAAGGAGATCCTCAAGGGTGTCAACCTGACGATCCGGTCGGGCGAGACCCACGCGATCATGGGCCCGAACGGGTCCGGCAAGTCGACCCTGTCCTACGCCATCGCCGGCCACCCGAAGTACGAGGTGACCTCCGGCGAGGTGCTGCTCGACGGCGAGAACGTGCTCGACATGAGCGTCGACGAGCGCGCCCGGGCAGGTCTGTTCCTGGCGATGCAGTACCCGGTCGAGGTGCCCGGCGTGTCGATGTCGAACTTCCTGCGCTCGGCGGCCACCGCGGTCCGCGGCGAGGCGCCGAAGATCCGGCACTGGGCCAAGGAAGTCAAGGAGGAGATGGGCAAGCTCGACATCGCCCCCGAGTTCGCCGAGCGCAGCGTGAACGAGGGCTTCTCCGGCGGTGAGAAGAAGCGCCACGAGATCCTGCAGCTGGCGCTGCTCAAGCCCAAGATCGCGATCCTGGACGAGACCGACTCCGGGCTGGACGTCGACGCGCTGCGGGTGGTCTCCGAGGCCGTCAACGACTACAAGGCCAACAACGAGGTCGGCGTCATGCTGATCACGCACTACACCCGCATCCTCAAGCACATCCACCCGGACTTCGTGCACGTCTTCGCCGGTGGCCGGATCGTCGAGTCGGGCGGCAAGGAGCTGGCGGACGAGCTCGAGGAGAACGGCTACGTCAAGTACGCCGGCAAGGCCGAGGCGGCGGTCTGACGCGGGCACGCGGGGGACATCGAAAGGAGTTGGCGCGATGACCACCACCGATTCGCTGCCTCTGGATGTCACGGCGGTGCGCGCCGACTTCCCGATCCTGCACCGGACCGTGCGCGACGGTAAGCCGCTGGTGTACCTCGATTCGGGAGCCACCTCGCAGCGGCCGACGCCGGTGCTCGACGCCGAACGACGGTTCCTCGAGACCTCCAACGCGGCCGTGCACCGCGGGGCGCACCAGCTGGCGGAGGAGGCCACGGACGCCTACGAGGGCGCGCGGGAGAAGATCGCCGCGTTCGTCGGGGTGTCGCCCGGCGAGGTGGTGTTCACCAAGAACGCCACCGAGGGCATCAACCTCGTGGCGTACGCGATGAGCAACGCCGGCACCGCCGGTCCGGAAGCGGAGCGGTTCTCGCTCACACCGGGCGACGAGATCGTCGTCACCGAGATGGAGCACCACGCGAACCTGCTGCCCTGGCAGCAACTGTGCCAGCGCACCGGGGCCACCCTGCGCTGGTTCGGCGTCACCGACGACGGCAGGCTCGACCTGTCCCGCATCGACGAGCTGATCACCGAGCGCACGAAGGTGGTGGCGTTCGCGCACCAGTCGAACGTGCTCGGCACGATCAACCCCGTCGAGCAGCTGGTGCGCAAGGCCCACGAAGTGGGTGCGCTGGTGCTGCTCGACGCGTGCCAGTCGGTGCCGCACGGCGTGTACCCGCAGGGTGCGGTGGACTTCGCCGAGCTGGGCGTGGACTTCGCCGTGTTCTCCGGGCACAAGATGCTCGGGCCGTCCGGTATCGGGGTGCTCTACGGCCGCCGGGAACTGCTCGAAGCCATGCCACCGTTCCTCACCGGCGGGTCCATGATCGAGCTGGTCCGGATGGAGGGCTCGACGTTCGCGGCGCCACCGCAGCGGTTCGAGGCCGGGGTGCCGATGACGTCGCAGGCCGTGGGCCTCGGTGCGGCCGTCGACTACCTCACGGCGATCGGTATGGATCGGGTCGCCGCGCACGAGCATCTCCTGGCCGAGCGTGCGCTGGAGGGACTCAAGGCCGTGCCCGGTGTGCGGATCATCGGTCCGGAGAACACGGTCGACCGCGGGGCCACCGTGGCGTTCGTGGTCGACGGTGTGCATCCCCACGACGTCGGGCAGGTGCTCGACAGCCTGGGTATCGCCGTGCGCGTCGGCCACCACTGCGCGTGGCCGTTACACCGGGCGTGCAGCATTCCGGCGACGGTGCGCGCGACGTTCTACCTCTACAATGAGGTGTCCGAAGTGGATGCCTTGGTGGACGGTGTCCGCGAGGCGCAGCGGTTCTTCGGTGTGGGTGGTGCGTAATGGACCTCGACAGCATGTACCAGGAGATCATCCTGGACCACTACAAGAACCCGCACGGCCGCGGGCTCCGCGAGCCGTACGACGCCGAGTCGTTCCAGGTGAATCCCACGTGCGGGGACGAGGTGACCCTGCGGGTGAAGCTGTCGGACGGCAAGGTCGAGGACGTCTCCTACGAGGGGCAGGGCTGCTCGATCAGCCAGGCCTCCACGTCGGTGATGACCGACCTGGTCACCGGGCACACGGTAACCGAGGCACTGACCACGATGAACGCGTTCACCGAGCTCATGCAGGGACGTGGCAAGGTCGAGCCGGACGAGGATGTGCTCGAGGACGGCGTCGCGTTCGCCGGTGTCGCGAAGTA
The DNA here is from genome assembly GCF_042685745.1 of Prauserella oleivorans. Lineage (NCBI taxonomy): Bacteria > Bacillati > Actinomycetota > Actinomycetes > Pseudonocardiales > Pseudonocardiaceae > Prauserella > Prauserella oleivorans. The sequence continues at coordinate 3,575,569 of NZ_JBHUNT010000001.1, forward strand.
CCCTGCGAGGGTGAAGTGCGCGTTGCTCGGCTGGATGGCGTTCAAGGACGCGCTGGCCCGGACGTCGAACGAGGTGGAAGCATGACCGAGACGCCCGAACACCGCGAGGGACGGACCGCCGCCGACCTCGAGGAGCAGGCTCGGCCGGCGACCGAAGGCGGCGCGGACGTCGCCAAGATCGAGGACATCGAGGAGGCCATGCGCGACGTGGTCGACCCCGAGCTCGGCATCAACGTCGTCGACCTCGGGCTCGTCTACGACATCCGCGTGGACCCGGACAACACGGCCACCATCGACATGACGCTCACCTCGGCGGCCTGCCCGCTGACGGACGTCATCGAGGACCAGACCGCGTCCGTGCTCAAGGGCAGCGCGAACGTGGTCAAGGACTTCCGGATCAACTGGGTCTGGATGCCGCCGTGGGGGCCGGAGAAGATCACCGAGGACGGCCGGGAGCAGCTGCGCGCCCTCGGCTTCACGGTCTGAGGCCGCCGGCTCGGTTTCTCCGCACGGTGCCCCGCTCGCCAGCGAGCGGGGCACCGTCGTGTGTGGGCCGCATGGGTCACCGTGTCTGCTGTCGGTGTCGTCGTGTCTGCGATTGCGGTAGCCGTGTCGGCGGTCTGTGTCGCCGTGTTGGCCGCCCGCGGCGGGAACGGCGGACACGGCGACGGGAACGGCGGACACGGCGAGGTGGGCGGCGGCGACCGTGGCCTAGCCGGCCAGCACGGCGTGCAGGGTGGCCAGGAGGCGGTCGGCGCGGCCGTCGGCGTTCTCGGCCCGCATCTCGTTGGTGACGAACGAGAATCCGAGCTCCAGCTCCGGCCACGCGCCGTGTCGGCCACCACCAGCGCCGGAGTGGCCGAACGCGACGGCCGCCGGGCCATAGGTGCCGATCGGGTCCGGCAGCTCGAAACCGAGTCCGAAGTGGACAGGTCGGTCGTTGATCGCGTCGATGCCCTCCGACCAGGTGCGCGTCGCGCGGGCGAGCGCCGCCGGGTCGACGAGCTCGCCCGCGGTCAGCAGATCGTAGAAGCGCGCCATCGACCGCGCGGTGCCCACCGCACCGGCCGCGGCCAGCTCGGCCCGCCGGTACGCCGGGGAGTTCGGCAGGTCGGAGTCGAGCAGGCCCCGGTACATCCGGTCGACGACGGCGCGGCGTTGCTCGTCGTGCAGGAAGGTGCTGATGGCGTAGCCGGGCGCGCGCGTCAGCCACGCGACCCGCGGGTCCAGCTCGGCGGACGTGCCGAGATGCAGATCGAGATCGAACGGCCGGGCGATATGTTCCCGCAGCAGGGTGCCCACCGTCTGTCCGGTGGCCCGCCGCACCAGCTCGCTCGCCAGGTAGCCGTAGGTCATGGCGTGATAGGCGACCCGTGTTCCGGGCGTCCACAGTGGTCGCTGCCGGGCGAGAATGGCCGTCGCGGCGTCGGTGTCGACGAGGTCGTAGTCACCGTCCACATAGGGTAGACCGGCGGTGTGGGCGAGAACATGGTGCACCCGGACGTCCCGGGCCGAGAACTCCGGCCAGTACGTGACCACCCGCTCGTCGGGGTCCAGCACGCCCGCCGGCCCGGCCACCACCGCCGCCGTGATCCCCTTCGTGCCGGAGAACAACACGCACAGCGTGTCTTCGCGCCACGGCTCACCGGTGCGAGGGTCGGCCAGTCCGCCCCACAGGTCGGCGAGCACCTCGCCCCTGCGGACCACCGAGAACGCGACACCCGCGAGGCTGTCGGCGACGAGCTCGGCGAACACCTCGCGCACCGGCTCCAGGCCGGGCGCGACGGATCCCTGCACCGGCACGGTCAGATCCTCGGCGTGTGGGCGAGCAGTTCCCGCGTGTAGGGGTGCGCGGGCGCGGTCAGGACGTCGTCGACCGCACCCTCTTCGACGACCTCGCCATCGCGGAGCACGGCGATCCGGTCGGCGATGTGCCGCGCCAGCGCGATGTTGTGCGTGACGAACAGCATCGCCATTCCGAGTTCCTCCCGCAGCTCCCGCAGCAGGTCGACGATCGTGGCCTGCACCGACACGTCCAGGGCCGAGGTCACCTCGTCGCACAGCAGCACCCGTGGCGTGGTGACGAGCGCCCGCGCGATCGCGGCGCGCTGACGCTCCCCGCCGCTCAGCTGGTCGGGCAACCGGTCCGCGAGCGCCCGGGACAGTCGCACCCGGTCGAGCACCTCCGCCACCCGGTCGCGTCGCGCGGCACGGTCCAGGTCGGTGAGCGTGCGCAGGGGCGCCTCCACCGACTGCGCGATGGTCTTGCGGGGGTTCAGCGACGAGAACGGGCTCTGGAACACGTATTGCACGGCTCGCAGCTGCTCGGCGCTGCGTGCCCGCGTCGCGGCCGGCAACGTGGCACCGTCCAGCTCGACCGAGCCGCCGTCGTGCTCCCGCAGGCCCGCGATGCACTGGGAGAGCGTGGTCTTTCCCGACCCCGACTCGCCGAGCAGCATGAGGCACTCACCGGGCCGCACGTCGAGGTCGACGCCGCGCAGCACCCGGTGGTCGCCGTAGGACACCGCCAGGGCCCGCACCGCGAGGACCGGCGCCGTGCCGGAGGCCGGCGTGCCGGGGGAGCCGCCGTCCAGGTGCGGCACGGCGGCCACGAGCCGGCGCGTGTAGGCGTGGCCGGGCCGGCGCAGCACTTCCTCGGTACCGCCGGTCTCGACGAGCTCGCCCTGGTACATCACGGCGACCCGGTCGGCGATCGCGGAGACCACGGCCAGGTCGTGGGTGATGTAGAGCGCGGCCACGTCGTGGTGCGTGGTGAGCTCCTTGACCGTGCGCAGCACCAGCGTCTGCGTCATCACGTCCAGGCCGGTGGTGGGCTCGTCGAGCACCACGACGCTCGGGCGGCACGCGAAGGCCATCGCGATACCCACGCGCTGCTGCTGGCCTCCGGAGAGCTGGTGCGGGTACCGGCGCTGGTACGCCTCGTCGCCGGGCAGCCCGACCTCGGTGAGCACCTCGGCGACGCGCGCGGCCCGCTCGGCGTCCGACGCACCGTAGCCGTGGACCTCGAGCACCTCGCTGATCTGCCTGCCGATGCGCAGAGCTGGGTTCAGCGAGAGTGCGGGGTCCTGCGGAATGTAGGCGACCGTGGCGCCGCGCAGGGCACGCCGCTCGCGTTCGGGCAACTCGAGGACGTTCACCGGCTCGCCGTCGCGCGGCGACGCGAGGACGGTGCCGCCACGCGAGACCAGGCCTTGCCGGAAATGCCCGAGCGCGGCCAGGCCCGCGGTGGTCTTGCCGGATCCGGACTCGCCGACCAGAGCGAGCACCTCGCCCGGTGCGATCTCGTACGAGACGCCCTTGAGCACCGGGGTTCCGGTGAGCGTGGCGACGCGCAGGTCCGAGACGACGAGTGCATTGCGGACGGCCACCTGGGTCACGACAGGACCTCCTTCTCGCGGCGCGAGGCCGCGGATGCCAGCGAGTCCGTGATGAGGTTGGTTCCGACCGTGAGCACGGCGATGGCGAGCACGGGCAGCAGCACACCCCACGGCTGGACGACGAGCGCGATGCGGTTCTCGTTGATCATCAGCCCCCAGTCGGCCGCGGGCGGCTGGATGCCGAGCCCGAGGAACGACAGGGAGGCGACGTAGCCGATCGAGTAGGTCAGCCGCAGCCCGAGCTCCACCATGAGCGGGCCGGTGATGTTCGGCAGGACCTCACGCAGCAGGATCGTCCGGCGGGGCATGGCGTACATCTGGGCGGCGCGGATGTAGTCGTTGTCCCGGACCGCCACGGTCGCCTGTCGTGCCACTCGCGCCACCCGCGGCGCGTGCGTGATGCCGATGACGAGCACGAGCAGCCAGCCCTGTGGCCCGAGCATCGCGATGGCCAGCAGCGCGAACACCAGCTGGGGAAACGACAGCAGCACGTCGTTGCCCCGCATGATGACGCTGTCGAGGCGGCCGCCGCTGTACCCGGCGAGCATGCCGAGCGCCGTACCGAGCACCACCCCCAGTGCGGTGGCCAGCACGGCGTAGAGGAGCAGTGTCGCGCCGCCGGAGAGGAACCGGCTGAGCACGTCCCGGCCGAGGCCGTCGGTGCCCGCGGCACCGTCGGGGCGGAACGGCTTGGCGGCGAACTCCATGGGGTCGTGGCCGGTCAGCAGGGGGCCCAGCCACGGACCGAACACCGCGAGCAGCACGACGGCGGCGGTGAGCATGAGCCCCACCTTGGCCTGTGGCAGAGCGAGGGCACGGCGGAACAGGCTCATGACGACACCTCGGTGCGCAGCTTGGGATTGACGAGGATGCCGACGATGTCGGCGATCAGGTTCACCACGATGTAGACTGCGGCGACCAGCAGCGTGATGGCCTGCACCACCTCGACGTCCCGGTGGTCCACGGCGTCGATCAGCGCCTGGCCGATGCCGGGGTAGCGGAACAGGAACTCCACGACGACGACACCGCCGGCGAGCCACGCGAGCTGCAGCGCGATCACCTGCGCGACCGGGCCGATCGCGTGCGGCAGCGCGTGTCGCGTGAGGACGATTCGTTCGGGCAGACCCTTGAGCCGCGCCATCTCGACGTAGCCGCTGTCGAGAACCTCACTCATGGTCGCCCGCATCATGCGTGCGATGTAGGGCGTGACGACGAGCGTCAGGGTGAGCACGGGCAGTACGAGCTGGGCCGGCTCCGACCACACCGGCTCGCCCGGCGGTGCGAGCGTCACCGAGGGCAGGACGGGGAACACCGTCGTCGCGAACAGGACCACCAAGGCCACACCGATGACGAACTCCGGCAGTGCCGCGATCACCAGGCTGATCCCGGACACGGCGTGGTCGGCGCCGCGGCCACGCCGCAGTGCGCTCCAGGTTCCCAGCGCCAGGCCCAGGATCGTGGCCAGCACGGCGGCGCTGACCAGCAGGACGAGGGACGCGGCGATGCGGTCGCCGAGCAGCGCGTTGACCGACTCCTGGGTCGCGGCGGACGTGCCCAGGTCGCCGGTCAGCACGTCACCGAGCCAGTCCAGGTAGCGCTCCCACACGGGCGCGTCGAGGTTGAGCTGCGCCCGGAGCGCGGCGATGCGCTCCGGAGTGGCCTGCTGGCCCAGGATCGCCCTCGCCGGGTCTCCCGGAAGCAGCAGCGTCGCGACGAAGACGAGCAGCGTCACCAGCCACAGCACGACAAGGCTCACCGCGAGGCGGCGCAGTATCAGATGGAACATGCCGGACACCTCCTCAGCCGAGCCAGACGTCGCAGAACGAGTAACCGGACAAGGGCAGGCCGGTGCGGTCGGGCACGAGCCCGGCGACGTACACCTGGTAGGCGTCGACCTGGTTGAGGAAGCCCCAGATGATCATGCCGCCGCGTTCGTACTCGATGCGCTGTGCCTGCCGCAGGAGCTCGGTGCGCTGTGCCTCGTCCACCGTGCGCCGCGCCCGGCCGACCAGATCGAGGAACTCGGGGTCGTTCCAATGTGTCTCGTTGAACGGCGCGTCGGGCAGCGAGCCCGATGCCACCTGGGGCAGGTAGTTGCGCGTGTACCAGAAGGTCTGGGCGAAGTCCCAGCTCAGGTAGTTCTCGCCGAAGAACGTCGTCGTGTCCAGCCGTTTCAGCCGTACCGTGACACCGGCGGCCCTGGCCTGCTGCTGGAACACCTGTGCCGCCTCCACCGCGCCGGCCTGGATGGGCGCGGTGACGAGCTCGACCTCCAGCCCGGACTTCCCGGCCTCGGCGAGCAGCCGCCGTGCCTCGGGGATGTTCCGCCGTCGCTGCGGAAGGTCGGAGGCGTAGGCGGGATCGAACGGGGAGTAGAGGTCGTTGCCGAGCCTGCCCTGTCCACTGAGGACCTGGTTGATCATCTGCTCGCGGTCCACGATGAGCCGCATCGCCTGCCGTACCCGGACGTCGTCGAACGGCGGCCGGTCCACGCGCATGGTGAACGGTAGCCACGTGCCGGTCTCCGAACTCAGGATGCGCAGTCGTTCGTCGCTGCGCAGCACGTCGACCAGAGCCACCGGCACCTGGTCGATGGCGTCCACCTGGGAGGACAGCAGCGCGTTCACCCGCGCGTCGTCCTCACCGAAGTTGATGAGCACGAGCCGGTCGACATACGGCCGGCCGGAGCGCCAGTAGTGGTCGTTGCGCAGGAACACGCTCTGCAGCCCGGGAGTGAACTCGTCCACCCGGAACGGCCCCGTCCCGATCGGACGGTCGAGCGAGAAGTCCGCGGGCACGATGCCGAGCGAGTACTGCGCGAGGTAGTCGTCGAACACGGCGACCGGTTCGTTCAGCCGGAACTCTACAGTGCGATCGCCGGTCGCGACGACCTCGTCGAGCATCGTGAGGCTCGACGCGCCGGACTTCGGGTCGTCCGGATCCATGATCCGGCGGAAGGTGGCCACGACGTCGGCGGGCGTCACCGGCCTGCCGTCGTGGAAGCGGATGCCCTCGCGGATCGTGGCGGTCCACACCCGCGCGTCGGGCGACGGTGTCACCGACTCGGCGACGAGCATCTCGAACTCGTAGTCGTGGTCGCGGTAGAGCAGCGGCTCGTACAGGTTGCGCACCCGGGCGATGTCCGGATTGGTCGTCGGGGTGTGTGGGTCGAGGGTGTCCGACGAGCCGCCGCCGGTGACGCCGACCCGCAGCGTCCCCCCGCGACGAGGTGGGCCCGTCGGCGCGGCGACGGCGCTGCGCCCGCCACCACATGCGGCGAGCAGGGGCGTGCTCGCCGCGAGCGCGGCGCTGCCGAGGAGGAAATTCCTTCTGGTGATGCGTTTGTCAAACGACATGACGTCGGGGCTTCCGGTGTTGGGAGAGGAGGGTCAGGAGATGGCGCGACCGGCATAGTCGGGAGCCGGCCGCAGGTGTCTTCGCAGCCGCTCGGCGACCGCCTCCGGGAACGGCGCCGCCCTGGCCCGCGCGACATGCACGGCCAGCAGTTCCTCCGTGGCGACGAGTGTGCCCTCGGCGTACATCTCGTGACAGAACCGCACCGTGCGCCGGGCCACCGAGAGCACCCCGGTGGTGACGCGCAGCGGGGTGTCGGGCCCGACCTCGCGGAGATAGCGCACGTGGGCCTCGACGGTGTAGAGCGAGCACCCGGTACTGTTCCGGTAGCGCGCGTCCAGGCCCACCGCGTCCATGAGGTGGTCGGTGGCGAAACCGAACACCATGACGTAGAACGGTTCGCTGAGGTGGCCGTTGTAGTCGATCCACTCGGGACGGACGGTGTCGTGGTACTCCAGGGCTTGCGTCACCGTTGCCCGCCCCGGCTGGCGTGGACGGCACGCTGGACGGCGATGATCGCGCGGTCCCGTTCGGCCACCAATTCCGCGATCGACCGTCCGTCCGCTTCGGACTCGCAGCCGGACACCATGCCGTCCCGCAATTCGCGGGTGAGCTCGGGTGCGTCGAGCCGCGTCCACGGCGCCTTCAGTGACGGTCCGAAGTGGTCGAGCATGTGCGCCATGCCGCCCTCGCCGCCGGCGAGGTGGAACGTCAGGCACGGCCCGTGGACCGGCCAGCGCAGCCCGGGTCCCTCGGTGATGGCGGTGTCGATCTGCTCGACGGTGGCCTCGCCGGCGGCCACCATGTGCAGCGCCTCCCGCCACAGAGCCTCCTGCAGCCGGTTGGCGATGAACCCGGGCAGTTCCCGGTCCATCGTGATCACCGACTTGCCGACGTGCCGGTAGAACGTGCTCGCCCAGTCCACGGCCCACTGCTCGGTCTTGTCGCCGCCGACGACCTCGACGAGCGGAATGAGGTAGGGCGGGTTGAAGGGGTGGCCGACCACGAGGCGCCCCGGGCGGGCGGCGTCCACCTGCATGTCGCTCATGGGAAAGCCCGACGTCGACGAGGCCACGACGACACCGGGCGGGGCGACGGCGTCGATGTCGGCCAGCAGGGCCCGCTTGACGGCGAGGTTCTCCGGGGCGCTCTCCTGCACGAATCCGGCGTCCGCCACGGCGTCGGCGAGTGCGGGGAGCACGGTGAGGTTGTCGGGGGAGGCGCCCTCGGCGAGGCCGAGCTCGGTGAGCGCGGGCCAGGCGGCGTCGACCAGCCGCCTGAGCCGGTCGCCGGCTCCCGGGGCGGGATCCCACGCGCGCACGTGATAGCCGCGGGCGAGGAAGTGTGCCGCCCATCCGCCGCCGATCACGCCGGCGCCGACGCAGGCGACCGTGGTCACCTCAGCGGGTTCAGGCACGGTCGCCCTCCTTGAGGCCGAGCAACCTGCGCGCGGTGGCGGGTGAGGCGACCCTCGCGCCGAGATCCTCGACGATCCGGACCGCCCGCTCCACGAGCTGGCCGTTGGTGGCCTTGACGCCTTTCGCGAGATACAGGTTGTCCTCGAGCCCGACGCGGACGTGGCCGCCCAGGAGCACCGAGTGCGCCACCCACGGCAGCTGGTTGCGGCCGATCGCGAAGGAGGCCCACTGGGCGCCGTCCGGCAACATGTTGACCATGGTCTGCAGCAGTGCGGGGTTGGCGGGGGCACCGTAGGGGATGCCCATGCACAGCTGGAACAGCGGCGGGGCGTCGATGAGGCCCTCGTCGATCAGCTTGGTCGCGAACCACAGCTGTCCGGTGTCGAAGATCTCCAGTTCGGGCTTCACACCGAGTTCCTGGATGCGCTTGGCTCCGGCACGCAGCATGTCCGGTGTGGACACGTACAGCTGGTGTCCCTCGCCGAAGTTCAGTGATCCGCAGTCGAGCGTGCAGATGTCGGGCAGCAACTCCTCGACGTGGGGCAGCCGGCCGTGGGCGTTGACCAAGTCGGTGCCGTCGACGGGTTTGAGCGGGTCTTCCTCGTCGAGTACCAGGTCGCCACCCATGCCCGCGGTGAGGTTGAGCACGACGTCGACCCCGCTGTCGCGGACGCGGCGGACGACCTCGCGGTACAGTGCGACGTCGCGTGATCCCTGTCCGGTCTCGATGTCGCGGACGTGGATGTGGACGACCGCGGCGCCCGCGTTGGCCGCCTCGACGGCCGACGCGGCGATCTGTTCCGGAGTGACGGGGACGTGCTCACTCTTGCCGACGGTGTCGCCCGCGCCGGTCAGCGCACACGTGATGATGACGTCGTCGTTCATGCTCACCTTTCGACGATGTTGCGGTCGATGAAGTCGCGCAGCAGCGTCCGCATCTGCGACACCGAGCTTCCCGGTTTCCCGGTGAGCACCTGGATGCCGAGACCGTCGATCAAGGCGCTGAGCTGCGTGGTGATGTGGTCGGGATCCTGCTCGCGGAACACTCCCTGCTCTTGTCCACGTCGGATGGTCATGGCGATGGTGCGGAACCATCGGTCGTAGGAGTCCCAGTACAGGGCCCGCATGGCCGGGTTGAGCGTGCTCTCGTTCCACACCTGCAGCCACACCGACCACTCGTCGCGCAGCAGGCCGGGTGTGGGCAGCTGGAGTTCGACGAGCCGGACCAGGCGCTCGTGGGCGTTGTCGATGGCGTGCAGCTCGGCCACCTGGCGGTCGAACGCGAGCTTGACGTTGCGCCGCAAGGCCTCGGTGAGCACGTCGTCCTTGGTGGGGAAGTGGTAGTGGATGGCTGCCGTGCTCGTGCCGCATTCCCGGGCGATGTCGGCGATCCGGACCCGGTGATAGCCGCGCTCGGCGATGAGCTTCCACGCCGTCTCCAGGATGCGCCTGCGCGGCTCGTCCGGCGGTCCCTCGGCCAGCGGGCTGCGCGACCGGGCCGTCGGCGCGGGCACGGCCGTGACCGTCGCGGCGTCGTCGCTGCCGTTCAGCAGCCAGTTGACCGTGACCCCCGAGTACTCCGCGATCCGGACCAGTTCATGGGGCGAGAAACGCCGGGTGCCCTTCAAGGACTTGGACAGCTTCGTCTCGTCGAGCCCGATGGCCGCGGCGAACTCGCGTTGCGCTCCGGGCCTGGCCGGAATGAGGCTGCGAATCCGCTTCCGGAGCTCGGCTGCCTCGTCCATGGCAGAGCACCGTAGCCTCGACTTGCGATTATCGCAACCATGACCGGCGCACAGAGGCGGCTTATCCTTGCGTGCCAACGAGAATGTCCTTGCGCTCGACTGGCTGCTCAGTCGATTCAGTGGCGGCTGGCGGCATGGAGCCGAATTCGGCACCGCACACCGTCCACTGCGGATGCGCTGCGTTGTGTATAACGGTCTATACCGCACCCCCTGGGATGCCTCTCGTTGTCGAAAGAGGTGACGGACTGCGGTGTTTGCGATGATCACGCAAGGTGATTCGGCGAGTGACCTCTCCCGTGCTGGGCCCGCACCACGTACAACCGGTGGGTGTAGCTCGTCGTGTGCCCCGTGCTGGGTCGGCGGCCTGCTCGGCGTGCTGAGCCCGGTGCTTGCGGTGTCGCCCGTGATCGCCGTCACGGTTTGCGTTCACCCGCGTTCGCCATCGGCCCAACGTCCCGGTGGCCGTACGTGGCGGGACCGCGGAGGGCGAGCGGATGATCACAGTGCGCAACCTGATCGGCGACCGGCCGCCGCGCCATGTGGGTGGCGGAGGCCGTGGGCTCCGGGGCGTCGCCGAGCGGGTCGAGCTCCTCGGCGCCAGCCTGGCCGCCGGCCGGTCCGGGTCGGACTTGGGAGGTTGCGGTTGCCCACCGGTGGACGAGGGAGCGAGCGGTGATCCGGATGCCGGGGGTGGACGACGAGCAGCTCGTGCGCACCGGGCTGCGGGCCATCCTCGAGTCCGAACCGGACTGCGAGTGGTGGGCGAGGCCGCCGACGGCGCGGGGGTGCCAGGGCTGGTGGCGAACCTACTGCTGGGCGTGGTGCCCATGGATGCCCCGATGCCCGCCGTGGACGGCATCCGGGCCACCGAACACCTCGTGTCCACATCGGTCGGCCCGCGAGGATCGTCGCCGTCACGACGTTCGAGAAGGACTCCGTCGACGAGATGCTGCGGGCGGGCGCGCGCGGTTTCTGCTGAAACGCTCGTCGCGGCCGTTCGCACGGTGGCGGCGGGGGAGTCGCTGCTGGTCCCGGCCGTGATCCGCAGGCTCGCCGCGCCGGCGCGCCCCCGGCCGTTCACGTGGGCTCACCGGCGCAGGGTTGCCGGAGCGCGAGCCGCACGCGCCGCGTCTCAGGGCGACCGGACTGTCCAATGCGGAAATCGCGGCCCGTCTGCACCTGCGCGTGCGGATGGTGGAGACCCACGTCGCCACCGTGCTGGCGAAGCTCGGTGCCCGGGACCGCACCCGGGCGGTGATCTGGGCCCTGCGAGTCCGGTTTCGTCTCACCCCACGAGGCCGGCGCGTAGCCGCCACGGCGCGGAGGCGAACAGGGCCGCCATCGCGCCCGTCGTGCCGGCGATGTCCTCGCGGCCTGACGTGAACGCCCGCTGCTTGTCAGCAGGCTGGGCGAAGAACAGCTCGAAGAACGCCGGAACCTCCCCGCCGGGAATGCGGGTGAGGGCGCGGAGTGCGTAGCGCCGGAACGCGTGCACGGCGAGCGCCCGCGGCGACCACACCGCCCGCCGCGCCAGCAGCACCGCGCGGCGCGGGCTGTGGCGGAGGCCGTCGGCGAGTGCGGCCGCGACCCGGGGCGCGAGCCGCAAGGACGTCGCCACGCTGAACCCGGTCGCCGGATGCGTGAGCGCCGCCCGCGTACCGAAGGCGACCGTCAGCCCCGGGGCGGGCAGCGGTACGTCGAGGCGGATGCGCACCCGCTCCACCGGTGCCCCCGCCGCGTCGATGCCGGCGGCCGCGAGCCGGCTGTGCAGGCGTTCGGCCAGCACCGGCAGCGCAAGCCCGGGACGACGGGCGAGCGAGGTCTCCTCCACGAGGACACGATCGCCGCCGAGCGGCACGGCGTACAGAAAGCTCGGATCGCGCGGGGTGGCTCGACGCCAGTCCATGAACACGGCGCCGCCCGCCGGCACGAGCGCCGCCGCCGTGCCCGCGGCAAGCACGACTCCGTACGCGGTCTGCTCGGTACCACCGGGTGTCGCCCCACGGGCGTCCACCACGACCTCCGCGTCGAGCGCACGCCCGTCCCCGAGCCGGACCAGCGCGCCGTGCGGCCCGTGGGCGACGTCCGTGGCGTGGCCGGCGACCACGTCGACGCGATCGTCGGTCAGCAGACGGCGCAGCCCCGCGTTGTCGAGCACCACGTACTCGCGGTCCAGCGTGGTCCCGCAGGCCAGAGTGACCGCCGGGCTCGCCGCGACGGCGTCCGCGGGCAGGTCGGGGACCTCGTCCCGCCACAGCGCGTACGTCGGCTGCCACGGTCGGCCGGGATCGGGATCGACGAGCACCGTGCCGAGGCGCTCGCGGGCGCACGCGGCCGCGAGCGCCCGGCCGGCGGGTCCGCCGCCGAGCACCACCACCTGCGCCATGACCCGATCCCATCACACCCGGCAGGCGGGTGGGACGGAACGCGCCCCGCCGGGGGCAGCCGGTCACGTACGGTTGTGCGCATGGCAGATCAGTCCGATCCCCGCGCCCGGCGGCGAGACGAGGAAGCCGAGGCCGCCGGCTTCGCGGACCTGATCAGCAGCCCGTTCCGGCTCGACCGCGACCGGATCGCGGCGTCGCCGTTCTTCGCCAGGCTCGGTGGCGTGACCCAGGTCGTGAGCGCGGGCGGCTCCGGCCTGCTGCACAACCGGCTCACCCACAGCCTCAAGGTCGCGCAGGTCGCCAGGGCGATCGCCGAGCGGATCACCGCGACCGAGGACACGCGTGCCCTGGTCGAGAAGCTCGGCGGCTGCGACCCCGACGTCGCCGAGGCCGCCGCCCTCGGGCACGACCTCGGGCACCCGCCGTTCGGGCACCTCGGCGAGCAGGTGCTCGACCGCATCGCCCGCCACCGGTACGGCCTCGCCGACGGCTTCGAGGGCAACGCCCAGACGTTCCGGATCGTGACCACCACCGAGGCGGGCGGCCCGACGCCGCACGGGCTCAACCTCACCGCCGCGACCCGCGCCGCGCTGCTCAAGTATCCGTGGGCGCGCCTGCACTATCCGGACCCGCACCCGGCCACCCTCCGCGTGCCGCCGCGCGGAGCGGCCGAGCCCGAGGACGCACCCGGGACGGGCTCGGCGAAGTTCTCGGCCTACTCCACCGAGCTCGACGACGTCGAGCACGCGCGCGGGCCGTTCGCCGGCCGGGTCGAGCGCTGGCAGCAGACGGTCGAGGCGTCGGTGATGGACATGGCCGACGACATCGCCTACGCGATCCACGACATCCAGGACTTTCACCGCATCGGCGTGCTCCAGCACGCGGCGGTCGCCACCGAGCTCGGCCAGTGGCTCGCCCACGTCGGTGAGCTCGCCGAGCTGCCGACGGCCGCGCTGCAGGACGAGCACCGCAACCCCGGCCGCTCGCTCGAATACCTGCGCAGGCGCATGCACGCCAAGGACTCCTGGGTCGTCGACGACGACGCGTTCGCCCACGCGGTCGCGCGGGTGCGGGCGGAGCTGGTCGACGACCTGCTGGCCATCCCGTTCGACGGCTCGATCGAGGCCGAGCAGGCGATGGCGGCGTTCTCCGCCCGCTGGACGGCGCGGCTGGTCGACGGCGTGCTCGTGACGCCGTCCCCGCCCACCCGCACCGGCCACGTCACCCTGCGGCCCGCGCAGTGGCACGAGGTGCAGGTGCTCAAGTTCGTCCACCGCCGGTTCGTGCTGCAGCGTCCCGACCTGGCGCTGCACCAGCGGGGCCAGGCGAGCATGCTCAGCGATCTCGTCGACGCGCTCGACGAGTGGCTCACCGACCGGGACGAGGCGCGCAGGCTCCCGCGTAGGCTGCACGACCTGGTCACGCTCGCCCGGTCGCAGTACTCGGTGCTCGCGGAGCGCTCGCCGGAGCTTCTGGTGGGCGCGACGGGGGAGCCGGTCCACGGGCGGGACGCCGTGCGAGCGCTGGCCCGCGGCCGGGCGGTGATCGACTTCGTGGCCTCGCTGACCGACCGGCAGGCCGCCGTCATGCTCGACGCCATCACCGGCCGTGCGACGCAGCCATGGTCGGAGTCGTTCGTCCTGTGAGCACGAGACCCCGGCGGGTCAGCGGCGGTGGCGTCGCCGTGGAGGTCGAACCGGAGCGGCTGGAGCGCTGGTTCGCCAGGTTCGCCGAGCGCAACGACGGCGTTACGAGCACCCGACTCGGTCCGGACGAGGTCGTGGTGACCGGCGGCAACGGCACGACGGCGACGGTCACGGTCCCGTTCCCGCCGCTGGACGCCGAGGGGTTGCGCGACGGACTGGACATCGCGGCGCTCGCCCGGCACGCCGGCCGGCCCCGCCGCGTGGGCTTGCTCTTGCTCCGGCTGGGCGCGCACAGCGTCGGGGTCGCGGAGCAGGGCCGGGTGGTGGTGTCCCGCACCGACCGCCACCTGGTACACGGGCGCAGCGCCGCGGGCGGATGGTCGCAGCAGCGCTTCGCCCGCCGCCGCGAGGGCCAGGCCCGGCAGGCATTGCGGGCGGCCGCTGACGACGCCGCGGAGATACTCGGCGCCCGGGCGTCCGAACTGGACGGTGTGGTGCTCGGCGGGGACCGGCGCGCGCTCGACGAGCTGCGCGCCGATCGCCGGCTGGACGCGGTGTTCGCGCTCGCCGCCCCCGGGTGCTCGACGTCGGCGAGCCGCGGCGGGCGGTGCTGGACGAGGCGGCCGAGCGGGCCCGTGCCGTGGAGATCGTGGTCCGGTGACCCGGGTCACCGGCGCGGAAAACCGCTGGACGCCGGTCCGTACACTGGGTGCCGTGGTCGTTCGCCTGGAGTAGCCAGCCCGCCCGAGCGGGCTCCGCACGCTGTCCAGTTCCGCTTCTACGCCACGGAGACTTCTGTTGATCACGGCCAGTGGCCTCGAACTTCGCGCGGGTTCGCGTATTCTGCTCGCCGACACGACGTTGCGTGTGCAGCCCGGCGACCGCATCGGCCTCGTCGGCCGCAACGGCGCGGGCAAGACGACCACGCTCAAGGTCCTCGCGGGCGAGGGCGAGCCCTACGCCGGTGACGTCCGGCACAGCGGGGAGATCGGCTATCTCCCGCAGGACCCCCGCGAGGGGGACCTGTCGGTGACCGCCAAGGACCGCGTGCTGTCGGCCCGCGGGCTGGACACCCTCGTGCGCGACATGGAGAAGGCGCAGACCGCGATGTCGGAGCTCGTCGACGACACCGAGCGCGACCGCGCGGTGCGCCGCTACGGCAGGCTCGAGGAGCGGTTCTCCGCGCTCGGCGGCTACGCCGCGGAGAGCGAGGCCGCCCGGATCTGCGCCAACCTCGGGCTGGAGGATCGGGTGCTCGGGCAGCGGCTGGGCACGCTCTCCGGTGGCCAGCGGCGGCGGGTGGAGCTGGCCCGCATCCTCTTCGCCGCCTCGGAGGCGGGTGCGGGCGGCAAATCCGGCACGATCCTGCTGCTGGACGAGCCCACCAACCACCTGGACGCCGACTCGATCAGCTGGCTGCGCGGGTTTCTCAAGGCCCACGAGGGCGGGCTCGTGGTGATCAGCCACGACGTCGAGCTGCTCGACGAGGTCGTCAACAAGGTGTGGTTCCTCGACGCCACGCGTGGCGAGCTCGACAGCTACAACATGAACTGGAAGCGCTACCTCGAGGCGCGCGCGACCGACGAGAAGCGCCGCCGCCGGGAACGCGCCAACGCCGAGAAGAAGGCCTCGGCGTTGCAGCAGCAGGCCGCCAAGCTCGGCGCGAAGGCCACCAAGGCCGTCGCGGCGAAGAACATGGCACGCCGGGCCGAGCAGATGCTGGCCGAGCTCGACGACGAACGGCAGGCCGACCGGGTCGCGAAGATCAAGTTCCCGGCTCCCGCGCCGTGCGGCAGGACCCCGCTCACCGCGGAGGGACTGTCCAAGTCGTACGGTTCGCTGGAGATCTTCACCGGTGTCGACCTCGCGATCGACCGTGGCTCCAAGGTCGTCGTGCTGGGGCTGAACGGCGCGGGCAAGACGACGCTGCTGCGGCTGCTCGGGGGTATGGAGAAGCCGGACACCGGGCGGGTCGTCGCGGGGCACGGCCTGCGGCTCGGCTACTACGCACAGGAGCACGAGACCCTGGATCACGACGCGACGGTGTGGGAGAACATCCGCCACCTCGCTCCCGACACCGGTGCCCAGGAGCTGCGGAACCTGCTCGGTTCGTTCCTCTTCTCCGGCGAGCAGCTCGAGCAGCCGGCGGGAACGCTGTCCGGTGGCGAGAAGACGCGGCTCGCCCTGGCGGGCCTGGTGTCCAGCGCCGCCAACGTCCTGCTGCTCGACGAGCCCACGAACAACCTCGACCCCGCGAGCCGGGAACAGGTGCTCGACGCGCTGCGCAGTTACACCGGCGCCGTTGTCCTCGTGACCCACGACCCGGGCGCGGTCGAGGCGCTGGAGCCAGAACGTGTGATCCTGCTGCCGGACGGCACCGAGGATCATTGGTCGGCCGACTATCTCGAGCTGGTCCAGCTCGCGTAACGCCATTCGCATCCAGTTGGCCCGTTGCCAAATAGTGCGCCGCTTCGTTAGTTGATGTTCGGTAAACACTGGATCGGCGCAATATCGGCGGACTTCGGCCAGGTTTTTCGGCTCTCGTCTGGCATTCCGACGGTTGGTGTTCGATCATTGCGGCGGCAGGGGTCGAATGTGGCCCGAAACACTACGGGCGGAAGGTGGATTGACGTGGCAGACCTGAAGAAGGGTGCGCGCATCACCGGAAACACGCGCGACAAGCTGGCCGCCGATCTGAAGAAGAAATACGAGAAGGGGGCGAGCATTCGCTCGTTGGCGGAGTCGACCGGCCGTTCCTACGGTTTCGTCCACCGGGTGCTCTCCGAATCCGGAGTGCAGCTGCGTGGCCGGGGCGGAGCGACGCGCGTCAAGAAGAAGTAAGGGGCGTGGTCCCTCGCGCGGTGATGGAGGTGGGTGCCGCGCCGACGGGACGAGTCGTTTGCCCGCTCGGCACACACAACATCGCGCCGAGCAGGACGACCGGATAAACCAGATAGCCGAATCGCGTGGCCGGTGTGAGCAATGTGAACGCGCCCAGACCGACGGCGATGCGCAGCATGGCCTGCGCACCGTCGAGGGGCGGACGCCGGACCAGCCACACCGCGATCGCGAGTGCCGCGGCACCGAGCAGGACGAAGGCGATCGCTTTGCCGACGCCTCCGGTGGCGGCGATGAGGTGTCCCGGCAGTGGGCTCGCGGCAGGTGATGTCACCGCCCCGAGCCCCGCCGGGAACTTCAGCACGTGCTCGACGAACGCCCGGGGCTGCACGAGGAGCACCGGGACGTTCACCGTCGCGCACACGGCCAGGAACACCAGGACGAACCGTGCCAGTGCGGCGCGCCCGAGCCTGGCCAGCAGCAGCACGCCCACCACGACGGCGGCCGGCAGCACGATGAGCTTCGCGCTGGTGACCAGAGCCAGCACGAGGCCCGAGAGCGCGGGCCGGTCGGTGGCGGCCAGCGTGCAGCCGAGCACGAGCAGGCCCACGATAGCCAGGTCCGGGCCCGCGGTCGCCCACGTCAGCGCGGTCAGCGGGAACACCGCGGCGAGTTGCGCGGCGCGCACGGGCACGTGTGGCCTGCCGAGGAGGCGCAGAGACCCCCACGCGCACAGCACCGCGGTCAGCGCGAAGTAAAGCCGCGCGTCGGTGAGCACGTCGGTCATCGGCGTGCCGCCGAACACCGCCCTCGGCAGGCCGAACACCGGCATCACGGGTCCGTAGGGCGTGTAGTCGTTGACCACGGGCGGCCTGCCGAGCGCCGCGAGGTCGGCGTAGGGGGTGCCGTGGTCCAGCAGGGTGCTCGCCGAGCGCTCGATGACCCACACCTCGGGTTGCGCGCTCCACGACCACGGCGTGTCCAGCCAGTCGACGCCGGTGAGCCTGCGGACGAGCAACGTCCCCAGCGGCAGCAGCATGCCGATCACGGCGACCAGGCCGACGCCGGTCCAGCGGGATCGCCACCAGCCGCCGCCACGGCGTGGCGTGAGCTGCAGCCAGCACGTGTGAGCCAGTGCGAGGCCGTACCCGGCGATGGCGAAGTTCGCCCAGATCCGGAAGCCGTAGTGCTTGTCGGTGAGTGCCAGTGCGACGGCGTAGGCCGTGCACAGCAGGTAGAAAACGAGATCGAGGCGCAGTGGCCGTTCCGACCAGCTCGCGCGGATCCAGCCCGGGACGGCCCGACTCCCCATGGGTGGTCAGATTAGGGGATGCGGCGGCGTGGGCGGAGACGACCGGGCGAATCGGGCCGAGGGATCGGGAATGATCTTGAGAGAGACGGTGTTGTGCAGGACATATCTCGGGAAAAGCTCGATTAATGTCGAGGTTTGCGGGAAGGGGCGGGGTCGGCATGGACAACACGTGGGCGCTGCTGGGCGGGGCCATGCGAGCGGCCGACGCCCCGAAGGGACTCCGGAAGGGGACCGTGCGCCGCGTCGCGCGGTTCGCGCGGCCGCACTGGGCGCGGCTGGCGATCTTCCTCGGCCTGACGGTGATCTCCGCCGTGCTCGCCGTGAGCACGCCACTGCTGGCGGGCCGCGTCGTCGACGAGATCGTCGGCGGCGGGACGCTGTCGATCGTGGTCTGGCTCGCGCTGGCCATCGCGGGCCTCGCGATCGCCGACGCCGCGCTCGGCCTCGCCGAACGCTGGCAGTCCGCGCGGATCGGGGAGGGGCTGATCTACGACCTGCGCCGGGCCGTGTTCGAGCATGTGCAGCGGATGCCGATCGCGTTCTTCACCCGCACCCGCACCGGTGCGCTGGTGAGCAGGCTCAACAACGACGTCATCGGTGCCCAGCGGACCTTCACGGCCACCCTGTCCGGCCTGGTCACGAACGTGATCCAGCTGGTGCTCTCGCTGGCCGTCATGGTGACCCTGTCCTGGCAGGTCACGCTGCTCGCGCTCGTCCTGCTGCCGATCTTCGTGCTGCCCGCCCGCCGCATCGGCAGGAAGATGGCCGACCTGCAGCGGGAGTCGGCGGAGCTGAACGCGTCGATGACGACACAGATGACCGAACGCTTCTCCGCTCCCGGCGCCACCCTGGTCAAGCTGTTCGGCAGGCCGCGCCACGAGGCCGACGAGTTCGGTGCCCGGGCGGGCCGCGTGCGCGACATCGGGGTCCGGACCGCGATGCTGACGCGCTGGTTCATGACCAGCCTGACGCTGGTGTCCGCGCTGGCCCAGGCACTCGTGTACGGCCTCGGCGGCTGGCTCGCCCTGCGCGGTGACCTCGCTCCGGGCACCGTGGTCGCCCTGGCGCTGCTGCTCACCCGGCTGTACACGCCGCTGACCGCGCTCGCGAACGTCCGCGTCGACGTGATGACCGCGCTGGTGTCCTTCGAACGGGTCTTCGAGGTGCTCGACCTCGACCCGATGATCAAGGAGAAGCCGGCCCCGACGCCGTTGCCGGCAGGCGGGGTGTCCGTGGAGTTCGCCGACGTCCACTTCGCCTACCCGGCGCCGGAGGCGTACTCGCTGGCCTCGCTCGAGGAGGTCGCGACCCTCGATCACCGCGGTGGCGAGGAGGTGCTGCACGGCATCAGTTTCCGCGCCGAGCCCGGGCAGATGGTGGCCCTCGTCGGGTCGTCCGGCGCGGGGAAGTCCACCATCGCCTCGCTGGTGCCGCGGCTCTACGACGTCGACTCCGGGGCCGTCCGGCTCTCCGGCGTCGACGTGCGCGACCTCGGGTTCGACACGCTCAAGGCGACCGTCGGCGTCGTCACTCAGGACGGGCATCTATTCCACGACACGATCCGCGCGAACCTCGCGTACGTGCGGCCGGGCGTCACCGAGCCCGAGATCTGGCACGCGCTCGAGGGGGCCCGGCTGGACCGGCTCGTGCGGTCGTTGCCGGACGGGCTCGACACGGTGGTCGGCGAGCGGGGCTACCGGCTCTCCGGTGGTGAGCGGCAACGGCTGACGATCGCCCGCCTGCTGCTCGCCCAGCCCCGCGTGGTGGTGCTGGACGAGGCCACCGCCCACCTGGACTCCGAGTCCGAGGTCGCCGTCTCCGAGGCGCTCAGCGACGCCCTGGAGGGCCGCACCGCGCTCGTCATCGCGCACCGGCTGTCCACCATCCGGGCCGCCGACCGGATTCTGGTGGTGGAGGGCGGCCGGGTCGTCGAGGAGGGCACGCACGACGAGCTGCTCGCGGCGGGCGGCCGGTACGACGAGCTGTACCGTACGCAGTTCCAGGACGAGGAACCGGCCACCGCGGCGTGAGGGGGATCCGGGTGCGCGACGAACCGGTGCTCGCCATCCGCCGTCCCCGGATGCCGCCGCGGGCGGTGGCGCTCCTCCTGCACGGCGGCGCCGAGCACGGCCTCGACGCCGTGCCGCCCTGGCGGCTCGCCTACCTGCGCATGGTGCCGTTCGCGCGGGCGCTGGGCGCCGCCTACGGCGGGCACGGCCTGGAGGTGCGGCTGCTGCGCAACCGGGTCCGCGGCTGGAACGAGCCGACGCTGCCCGCGGTGCAGGACGCGCGGTGGGCGCTGCGCCGGGTGCGGGCCGAGCGGCCGAGCCTGCCGGTGTTGCTGGTGGGGCACTCGATGGGTGGCCGCGTCGCCCTGCGGGTCGCCGACGATCCCGACGTGACCGCGGTGTGCGCGCTGGCTCCGTGGACACCCGAGGACGAGCCGGTGGAACCGGTCCGCGACCGGACTGTGCTCGTGGCGCACGGCACCCACGACCGGGTGACGAGCCCGAAGGCCTCGTACCGCTACGCGACCCGGGCGGAGGCAACGGCAGGCCGGCTAGCGCGCGTCGAGGTGGCCGGCGAGAGCCACGCGATGGTGCGCAGGCCCGCCGTGTGGAACCGGCTCGTGCTCGACACCGCCGCACGGGGACTGGACCTGCCCGGCCGGGACGGAGATCTGGACCACGCCTGGTGTGAGCGGAATCCCCACAGGCTGCGCACGCGGCTGTGACGTGCGGATCCCGGCGTGTCGTACACAACCGATCGGGGGACCGTGCGTCCATATCTCGGGGGCGTGCGGTTTAGTGGGTGCCGCACGCAGGCGCCGACGACACGGATCGGGAGACGGCCATGACGTATGGCGGGCACTACGGCGGCCAGCAGCCTCCGCCCGGAGGTCGCAGGCCACCACGGGGCCCTCGGGAGCACCAGCGGGCTCAGATGCTGCCGCTGCCGGGCAGCGACCAGGCCCGTCGGCGGCCGCCGATGGAGCACACCCGGGTCGCGCCGCCGCCCCACCAGCCGCCGCCCCACCAGCCGCCACGGGATCGCAGGATGCCGCCCGAGCGTCCGCCGCGGCGTCGGCGCTGGTCCTTCGGCCGCGTCGTGATGTCCCTGTTCCTGGTCTTCGTGCTGCTGCTCGGCGCGGTGTGGCTGTACCTGGAGTTCTCGATCAACCGCATCGACGCGCTCGAGGACTACGAGGGCAGGCCCGCCGCCGCGGAGGGCACCAACTGGCTCATCGTGGGCTCCGACTCGCGCGCCGGGCTCGACGCCGAGCAGCAGGAGAAGCTCGTCACCGGTGACACCGGTGGCCAGCGGACCGACACGATTATGCTCGCCCACATCCCGGACAACGACACGGCGCCGACGCTGCTGAGCCTGCCGCGGGACTCCGTCGTCGAGATCCCCGGCCACGGCTCGGGCAAGATCAACTCGGCGTTCTCGCTGGGCGGGGCGCCGCTGTTGGCCCAGACCGTGGAGCAGGCCACGGGGCTGCGGATCGACCACTACGCCGAGATCGGCTTCGGCGGGTTCGCCAACATCGTCGACGCCATGGGCGGCGTGGAGATGGACATCCCGCAGGAGATGCGGGACAGCAAGACCGGCATCACCATCCCCGCCGGCAGGCAGACCCTCGACGGCGCGCAGGCGCTCGGGTTCGTCCGCATGCGGTACAGCGACGCGACACCCCGGTCGGACCTCGACCGCGTCGCCAACCAGCGCAGGTTCATCGGCGAGATGGTCAGCCAGATGGCCAGCCCGTCCACGCTGCTCAACCCGTTCGACGTGGTCCCACTGCTGGCCGAGGCGCCGGACGCGCTCACCATCGACACCGGCGACCACCTGCACAACCTCGTCGGGCTCGCGTGGGCCATGCGCGGCATCTCCAGCGGCGGCGTGGTGACCACGACGATGCCCACGACGTCGTCGTCGGCCGAGGAATGGGACGAGGAGAAGACCGAGGTCCTCTTCGACGCCCTGCGCAACGACACGCCCGTGCCGGACAGCGTCATCGTCGAGTAGCGGCCTGCTCGCCGCCCGGCCGGTACGCGCCCGCCGGGCGGCGACGGCTCAGGCGCGCTCGCGCAGGACCTCGAGTGCCTTGTCGGCGTGGACGGCCATCCGCAGTTCGCTTTTGATGACGGAGAGCACGGTGCGGTCGGTGCCGATCACGAACGTGTGCCGCTTGGTCAGCAGCGGGCCGAACGGTCTGCGGACTCCGAACTGCCGGGCCACCGCGCCGTCGGCGTCCGACAGCAGCGGGAAGTCGAGCCGATGGGCCTCGGCGAAGGTCTGCTGCTTGCCCACCGGGTCCGGGCTGACGCCGACGCGCTGGGCGCCCACGGCCGCGAACTCGGCGGCCAGATCGCGGAAGTGGCACGACTCGGCGGTGCACCCCGGCGTCATCGCCGCGGGGTAGAAGAACAGCACCACGGGCCCCGCGCCGAGGAACTCGGTCAGCCTGCGAGGCTTTCCGGTCTGGTCGGGCAGCGTGAAATCCGGCGCGAGATCTCCCTGTTTCATGCGGTGATCGTACGCACGCTCAGCGGGACGGCCGGATCAGCGAGCGGATCTCCTCCGCGCTTGCCGAGCCGCCGTAGATCCTCCCGCGGCCCGCGACGATGCCGATCCGGCGCAACCGCTCGGCGTGCTCGGCGCTGTGCACGCCTTCGGCGCCGATCCGGTTGATGCCGAGCTCCCGGGCGCGTTCCAGCAGCACGGACAGGTGCCTGCGGGCGTTGTCCGCATCGGGTCCCTCGCTCGCGAGCGCCCCGACGAGTGGTCCGGACAGGATCGCGAAGCCGACCGGCAACTTGTACGTGTGGACGAGCTCCAGGTCGGAGGCGCCCGAGATCGCCAGGGTGATCTTCACGTCGAGGTCGGCGAGCACGGACAGGGTCTCCGGCACCTCGCCGCGCGGGTCGAACAAGGTCCGGCTGTCGGTGCAGATCCGCAGCTTCCGCGGCGGCAGGCTGGTGCGCTCCAGCTCGTCGCGGATGGTGCCGACCAGGTTCGGGTCGATGGCCAGCCTGGTCGGCAGCTTGACGCACAGGTCCGGAGCCGCGGGGAACTCGTGGTACCACTGGGCGGCGTCCGACATCGACTTGGTGAGCAGCCACCGGCCGAGGCTGGGCGTCATTCCGGTGGTGTCGGCCAGCGGGTAGAACTCCTCGTCCTTGAGCCGGCCGTGTTCCGGGTGATCCCAGCGCAGCACCGCGTTGACGACGGCGATCTCGCCGCTGCCGTCGAGCTTCACGGTCGGCTGGTACTCCACGTCGAACTGGCCGTTCTCGAGGCCGCCCCCGATGACCGCCCCGATGCCGTACCGGCGGCGGTCGTGGCAGTCGAGCTCCTCCTCGAACAGCATCCACTGCGCGCGGCCCGCTTCCTTGGCCCGGTGGAGCGTGATCTCCGCGGCGCGCCGCAGGTCCTCCTGACTGTGGCCCCGCGCCTCCTGCACGACGATGCCGACGCTGACGTTCACGCCCACACCCCGGTCGTCGATGTAGACGGGCTCGGCCAGCTCGCTCATGGCGTACTCGACGAGGTCGATGACGTGGGCGGTGTCGAGCCTGCCGCGCATCAGCACGGCGAAGCCGTCCCCGGACAGCCGGGCGAGGAACGCCTCCTCCTCGGCGAACACCGTCTCGAGCTTGCGGGCGACGTGCCGCAGCACCTCGTCACCGGCGCCGGGGCCGAGTCCGTCATTGACGACCTTGAACCCGTCGATGTCGAGGTAGATCAGCGCGATCCGGTCGTCGCCGGGTGCGGCCAGGCAGGCCTCGAGCTTGGCGACGAAGCTCTTGGTGTTGGGCAGTCCGGTGAGCGGGTCCTGGACGTTCTGTTTGCGCAGCGCCTCACGCACGAGGTTCAGCTCGCTGATGTCCTCGGCGAACAGCACCGGATACGCCGCACCTGGCCGGTCGCCGGGCAGCGCGGCGACGGTGACGTTCGTGACCACCGGCCCGTCCTCGCCACGGCCGAGCTCCACCTGCTCTCGGCGGCGGGGCCGCGTGCCCGGCTCGAGGTCGCGCACCAGGCTGTCCAGCGCCTCGACGTCCCGGGCGCCCGCGCCCAGCTCGGTCAGCGGGGTTCCGGCCAGGTCCTGGGTGCTGACGCCGAGGAGCTCGGTGAACGCGGGGTTGGCGTCGAGGACGACGCCGTCGGGACCGGCCAGCACCACACCGCACGGCATGGCCGCGTAGAGGCAGGCGAAGCGTGCCATGGCGGAGTCGCGCCCGCCGCGGGCGTGCTCGCTCGCCTCCTCGGCGACGGAGAGCAGCGCGCGCTCCAGATCGGCGGCGGGCAGGTCGGCCGGGCCGGTGTCCGCCAGCCGGGTCGCCCAGCGGCGGGCGATGTCCACCAGTCCTGGTGTGCCGCCAGGTTCCGGCACAGTGCACCTCTCCACAATGTGTCGCAGACCGGCTCAGGGCCGTCCTGAACCGCGGGCACCACGCGACGGCCGGGTCGGCCGAGAGCCCTGCAACAGCATCATGCAGTACCCGGTGTGTCTACCGACTGGAAGGGTGGTTCTACTCGCTGTACTCGTCACGGTGCGTGGTCACACTCGATCGAGTCGCATCGGCAGCCCATCGACCGGGACGGGCAGCGACACGTAGTCCCACCGCACCCGGTAGTCGCGGGGCACGCTCCAGCGGTAGGTCCGGAGCATCTCGTGCAGCAGTGCCTTGGTCTCGAACATGCCGAAATGCATGCCGATGCACTTGTGCGCGCCACCGCCGAACGGCATCCACGCGTACCGGTGCGACTTGTCCTCGCGGCGGTCGGCGTCGAACCGTTCCGGGTCGAACGTGTGCGGGTTCGTCCAGTGGTCGGGGTCGAAGTGGTTCATCGACGGGCTGACACCGATCAGCGTCCCGGCCGGGATATAGCGGCCGAGGACGGCGGTGTCCTTCACCGCCATCCGGGTCATGCTCGGCACGGGTGCGACCAGCCGCAGCGACTCCTTGATGACGAGCTCCAGGCTCTCCAGCCGGTCGAGCGCTTCGATGTCGGGGAGCTCGTCCCCGAGCGCGAGCGACTCCTCCCGCACCCGCTCCTGCCACTCGGGGTGTTTCGCCAGGTAGTAGGCCGCGGCCGTGCTCGTGATCGTAGTGGTGTCGTGGGCGGCCATCATCAGGAAGATCATGTGGTTGATGACGTCGGCGTCGGTGAAGCGTTCGCCGTCGTCGGTGGTGGCGTGGCACAGCGCGGAGAAGAGGTCCCGGCCGTCGCCGGCGCGCTTGGCGGGGAGGTTGGCGGCGAAGTAGCGCTCGAGCAGCGCGCGGCCCTTCACCCCGGCCCGCCACCGTCCGCCCGGAACCGGATACCGGATCACCGCGGTGGCCGCGCGCACGCAGTCGACGAAGGCGCGGTTGATCTGCCGGGCGTCGGAGCCGCTGCGCATGTCCATGAACACCCGCGTGGCGACGTCGAGCGTGAGTTGCTTGAGCGCCCAGTAGAGCCGGGTGCCGGCGCCCCCGCCCCACCCGCGCACGCCCTCCCGCAGCGTCGGTCCCATGCTCGCGACGTACCCGACGAGCCGATCGCGCGTGAACGCCTCCTGCATGATCCGCCGGTGTGTGTGGTGCTCACCGACGTCCAGCAGCATCAGGCCGCGGTGGAAGAAGCGGTCGATGAAGAACCGCCAGCCCTCCTGGGAGAACGCCTTGTCCCTGTTGACGAGCGCGACCTGCGTGGCCTCCGGGCCGGTGAGGGTGACGATGCGCCGGCCGAACGCACCGGACCACCACACCGGCCCGTAGCGCTCGTACCGGCGCAGGCCGTACTCGACGCCGAAGCGCATCTGCTTGAGCGTGTGCCCGATGATCGGTGGTCCCGCGTCGCCGAGGACCGGCTCGAGGCCGCTGCCTGGCGGGGGCGCGGCGAGCTCCGTGGCCGGCCATTGCTTGCGCAGCAGGCGCGAGTCGAGCGTGCGGGGGAGGGGCAGCGCCGTCAGCGGCGGCATCCGCTCCCGGAGCGATCCGGTCATCCTGTCGACGGCTGACACCATGGCGACCATCTCCTCGGCGAGACTGCTCCCACGGTCCCGCATTGTTGGCGGCCAGACAAGAGCGTTCCGCCGTCCGCGCCCGTGGGGAGCGGTCAGCCGACGGCGCCCACGCGGAAGTCGTCGAGGTTCACCCGCCGTGTGCGGCGGCGGTACTCGTACGTCCGGCCCGGCCAGTTCGCGACGACGCGGCCGTGTTCGTTGCGGTACCAGCTGCGGCAGCGTGTCCACACCGACCGCTGCAGCCTGCCCTGGATCTCCTCGTCCCAGGCTCGCTCGGCCGCCGGCCGCACGTCGAGGTAGCGGCCCGGGTACTCGACGAGCGTGGTCACCGCGTCGCGAATGTAGCGCGCCTGGCTCTCCAGCATGTGGATGATCGATCCGCCGCCGAGGTTGGTGTTGGGGCCGTACATCAGGAACATGTTCGGAAAGCCCGGCACGGTGATGCCCAGGTGCGCCCGGGCGCCCTCACTCCACGCGTCGCCGAGCGGCCGGTGCCCGAGGCCGTGGATCTTCATGGGTGCCAGCAGGTCCTGCGCCGCGAAGCCGGTGCCGTAGATGATGACGTCCACCTCGTGGTCGGTGCCGTCGGCGGTCCGCAGACCCGTGGGGGTCACCTCGGTGATCCGATCGGTGACGAGGTCCACAGTGGATCGGGTGAGCGCAGGCAGATAGTCGTTGCTGAACAGCACACGCTTGCAGCCGAGCTCGTAGTCGGGGGTGAGCTTGCGGCGCAGTTCCGGATCGGGCACCTGCTCGCGGAGATGCTTCTCCGCCTGCCGCCGGAACAGCGGGGTGAAAAAACGCCACCGGGACAGGCATTCCTGCGCGAACTCGGCATAGAGCCAGAAGCCCAGCCGGTCCAGCTTTTGCGTCACGGGCAGCTGGCGGAACACCCAGTGGTACCAGCGGTCGTAGGCGTGGTCGCGCTTGGGCATGATGTACTGCGCCGAGCGCTGGAACACCGTCAGCCTGGCGACCTTCGGCTGGATCTGGGGCACGAACTGGATCGCGCTCGCCCCGGTGCCGACCACGGCGACACGCTTGCCGGCGAGGTCGCACTCGTGGTCCCACTCGGCGGAGTGGAACGACCTGCCGCGGAACGAGTCGATGCCCGGGATGGCCGGGTAGGCCGGTCGCGAGAGCTGCCCGGTCGCGGGAATGAACGCCACCGTCGCGAACTCCTGCCCGTCGGTGGTCCGGACCCGCCACCGCGCCGTGCGGTCGTCGAACTCGGCCGAGGCGACCTCGTGCCCGAACCGGATGTGGTCGGTGACGCCGTGCTTGCGTGCCGTGCGCTCGAGGTAGGCGAGGATGTCCGGCTGCTCGGCGTAGCGCCGTAGCCAGCGGCCGTTGTGCTCGAAGGAGTACGAGTACAACGGCGAGGGCACGTCACAGCCGGCGCCGGGGTAGGAGTTGTCCCGCCACACGCCGCCGAGGCTCGGGGCCTTCTCCAGGACGATGAAGTCGTGGATGCCGGCGCGGCGCAGTTCGATCGCCATCGCGACTCCGCCGAACCCAGCTCCGACGATGAGCGCGGTCGTGCGAATGGTCATGCCGGAAGGGTATGGGCCAATGACCGAGGCGCCCATCACAGCCGCGGACACGATATTGATATTTTCGGACAGATGGCAGGCTGGGACTTTCCACGCGGAGCGGCGAGCGTCGCTCTGCTCACCGAGTTCGCGAGCGAGCTCGGGCTGCCCGCCGAGGCGGTGCTGAGCGGCACCGGACTGGACCTCGCCACGATCCGGGATCCGCTGGCGCAGGTGGAAGCTCAGCAGGAGCTCGCGCTCGTCCGCAACCTCATCCGGCACTGCGGTGGCCGCGACGCCGGACCCCTGGGCCTGCACGCCGGGCAGCGCTACCACGCGACGTCGTACGGCATCTGGGGCTACGCGGTGACGAGCAGCCCGACAGTGCGCGACGCGGTGGAGCTGGCGCTGCGCTACGTCGAGCTCACCTACGTCTTCTGTGTGCCCGAGTTGTCCGTGGAGGGCGACGTGGCGCATCTGCGGTGCCGGGACGACGACGTGCCCGCCGACGTGCGTGCGTTCCTGCTCTGCCGGGATCTCGCGGCGATCGTCACGCTCGTGCGCGAGCAGGCGGGGGCGGCTCTGCGGCCGGAGGCGGTGACCCTGCGGTTGCCGGAACCCGCCGACACGGGCCCGTACCGGGAGGCGCTGGGGGTCCGGCCCCGGTTCGGCGGCGACAGCACGCGGATCACCTTCGACCGCGCGCTGCTGGACCGGAGGATGCCGCAGGCCAGCGAGCACACGCTGGCTCTGTGCGAGCGGCAGTGCCGGGAGCTGCTGGCCCGCCGCCGCGAGCGCACCGGGGTGGCGAGCCGCGTGCGTGACCGGCTGCTCGCGGCCGACGGCCTGCACACCGGGATGGACGAGATCGCGGCCGGGTTGTCGATGACGGTGCGTACGCTGCGCCGGAAACTGGCCGCCGAGGGCACCAGTTACCGCGCGCTCGTCGACGAGGTCCGCGAAACCGTCGCCGAGGACCTGCTCGCCACCCCGGCCTTGTCGGTCGAGCAGATCGCCCATCGGCTCGGCTACAGCGAGGCGTCCAGCTTCATCCACGCGTTCACGCGCTGGAAAGGCGTGCCGCCGCGCGAGTTCAGGCGCCGAAGCGGATCCGCACGTCCGACAGATGCGCGCTGAGGATCGGGCGGCGCCCGGCGAGGTAGCCGAGCGGACCGGCCGGGTTGATATTCCACGACGCCGCGGCTAGGCACGGCTTGCCCGCCGATTCGACGGCGCTGACCTTCCGCCGGCCGCCGACGTCCTGGCAGATCGCGAAGTTCGCCGGCAACCGTACGGGAAGTCCGGGACGCGGGGAGAACGCGGCGGTGGCGATCCAGTCGTCGCCGGTAGCCGCCGTCGCCGTGAACCCGCGGCCGTAGGTGAACTCGAAGTCCGCCAGGTCCTTGGGGATTCCCCACAGCTCGCGGCCGCCCACCATCGAGGCTGCACTGTCCACCCAGATCTCGGTGATAGTCCCGGTCGGACGCAGTCCGTTGTGGATGGCCACGGTGGACAAAAGCTCGTGGTAGGACATCTGCCCGGCCGGGAGGTAGTCGAACCACGCCGTGACCACGACGGCCCGACCGCCCAGCGTCAGGGGGTCCACGATGCCCGGCACGCGGGGCAGCTCAGCCCTCGGCACTGTCCACATCGACAGGTACGCGGACGCCGCGAGGTGCCATGGCTCGGGCGGGTAAGTCGGCATGTCGGTCATGTCTGCACCCAGGGAAGGAAGTCGGGAAGGTCGCGCTCGGGGTCGAGCCGGAACTCCGGTGGCCGCTTCTGCAGGAACGACAGGACACCCTCGACGGCGTCCGGGTTGCCCGAGACGCTTGCGATGAGTTTGGAGTCGACCTCGTGCACGGGGAACGGCGAGTCGAGCGCCGACATCCGGTACAGCAGCTGGCGCGTGACGGCCACCGACACGGGCGCGGTGTTGGCGGCGAGGTCGGTGGCCAGCTCGTAGGCGGCGTCGAGCAGCCGGTCGGGGTCGTGGAGGCTGTGCACGAGACCGGCCGCGTGGGCCTCCTCGGCGCCGAACACGCGGCCGCTGATCATCCAGTCCATCGCGCGGCCCATGCCGACGAGCCGGGGCAGGAACCACGCCGACGCGCCTTCGGGATAGATGCCGCGGCGGACGAACACGAACCCGAAGCGGGCGTCGGTGGAGGCGAGCCGGTAGTCGGCGGAGAGCGTGATGGTGATGCCGCCGCCGATCGCCGCGCCGCGGATCGCGGCGATGACCGGCTTGTTCATCGTGAAGATCCGTTTCGAGCACCGGCCCGCGGGCTCCTGCCAGTCCGGGGCGGGCCCGGCGCCGGCGTCGAAGTCGAACCCGCCCTGGGAGAGGTCGGCGCCCACGGAGAAGTCGGTGCCCTCGGCGGTGAGCACCACGACGCGCACGCCCGGATCGTGGTCGGCGCGGTCGAAGGCGTCGGCGAGCTCGTCGGCCATCCGGACCGTGTACCCGTTGCGTGCCTCCGGCCGGTTCAGCGCGATCGTCGCCGTGCGGTCGGCGACGCGGTACGTGATCTCGCGGTAGTCGTTGTCACCCACGAAGGTTCTCCCGGTGTCGTCGTCGACGCGACGGTATCGCACGAGGGACTTGCTGGCATACTGCCAACAAGGTAGAAAACAATCAAGCGTGCTTGATTTTGGTCGGGCACGGTGCGACTCTGCTCGAGACGGCGCAAGGAGGTGCCCGCGTGGCTGATCTGGCGGAGATCCTGGCCGATCTCGAGGCCGAGAGCGCGGAACTGGACGCACTTGTGGCGGGTCTGCCAGACCCTGAGTGGGCGCGGGCGACTCCGGCCGAGGGCTGGTCGATCGGCCACCAGATCGCGCACCTCGCCTGGACCGACGGCAAGGCGCTGATCGCCGTGCGCACCCCCGACGAGTTCGGCGACGAGCTCAAGCGCGCACTCGCCGCCGGCGAGCACTACGTCGACGCCGGGGCTGCCGAGGGGGCCGCGCTGCCACCGGCCGACCTGCTGCGCACGTGGCGCGCGGGCCGGGCCGAGCTGCGCGCGGCGCTCGCCCGGGTGCCCACCGGTGAGAAGGTGCCGTGGTACGGCCCGCCGATGAGCCCCGCCTCGATGGCGACCGCACGGATGATGGAGACCTGGGCCCATGGGCAGGACGTCGCCGACGCGCTCGGAGTCGTGCGCACGCCGACCGCGCGGCTGCGGCACATCGCCCGGTTCGGCGTGCGTACCCGGGACTTCGCGTTCAGCGTCAACGGGGTCGCTCCGCCGCGTGACGAGTTCCGGGTGGAGCTGACCGCCCCGGACGGCGCCACCTGGGCGTTCGGCCCGGAGGACGCCGCGCAGCGCGTGACCGGCAGCGCGCTCGGCTTCTGCCAGATCGTCACGCGGCGCCGCCATCCCGACGACACCGACGTCCGGGCGACGGGTGCCGACGCCCAGCGGTGGCTCGGTATCGCCCAGGCGTTCGCGGGGCCTGGCGGATCGGGCCGGAAGGCGGGTCAGTTCACATGATCCGCATCGGCAACGCGTCCGGCTTCTACGGCGACCGGTTCTCGGCCGTCCGCGAGATGCTCACCGGTGGCCCGCTGGATGTGCTCACCGGCGACTACCTCGCCGAGCTCACCATGCTGATTCTCGGCCGCGACCGGCTGAAGGATCCCTCGCGTGGCTACGCCAAGACGTTTCTGCGGCAGATGGAGGAGAACCTCGGTCTCGCCAAGGACCGCGGCGTGCGCATCGTCGCCAACGCCGGCGGGCTCAACCCGGCGGGACTGGCCGGCGCGCTGCGCGACCTCGCCACACGGCTGGGCATCGACGTCGCCGTGGCGCACGTCGAGGGCGACGACCTGCTGCCCCGCGCCGGCGAACTCGGGTTCGGCGAACCGCTCACCGCGAACGCCTACCTCGGCGCGTGGGGCATCGCCGAGTGCCTGAACGCGGGCGCGGACGTGGTGGTCACCGGCCGCGTGACCGATGCGTCCGTGGTGGTCGGCCCGGCCGCCGCGCACTTCGGCTGGGCTCGGGACGACTACGACGCGCTGGCGGGTGCGGTGGCCGCGGGCCACGTCATCGAGTGCGGGGCGCAGGCAACCGGCGGCAACTACGCCTTCTTCACCGAGCACGCGATCGGCACACCCGGTTTCCCCGTCGCGGAGATCCACGCCGACGGGTCGAGCGTCATCACCAAGCACGAGGGCACCGGCGGCGTCGTCGACGTCGGCACGGTGACCGCGCAGCTGCTGTACGAGATCGGCGGCGGCCGCTACGCCGGCCCGGACGTCACGGCCCGCTTCGACACCATCGAGCTCGCCCAGGACGGCCCGGACCGCGTGCGGCTCTCCGACGTCCGCGGCGAGCCGCCACCGCCGACGGTGAAGGTGTGCCTCAACAAGCTCGGCGGCTTCCGCAACGAGGTGACGTTCGTCCTCACCGGACTGGACATCGACGCCAAGGCCGCGCTCGTGCGTGAGCAGGTCGAGGAGGCGCTGAAGGAGAACCCGCCCGCCGAGGTGCGCTGGACCCTGGCGCGCACCGACCACCCGGACGCCGTGACGGAGGAGACGGCGAGCGCGTTGCTGCACTGCGCGGTCAAGGACCCCGACCCGACCGTGGCCGGGCGCGCCTTCAGCGGGGCGGCCATCGAGCTGGCGCTGGCCAGCTATCCCGGTTTCCACGTGACCGCGCCGCCGTCGGACGCCTCGCCGTACGGCGTGTACACGGAGGCCTTCGTGGACGCCGCCGGCGTGCCGCACGTCGCCGTGCTGCCGGATGGGTCCCGGGTGGACGTGGCGCCGCCGGGGGAGACGCGGATGCTCGCCGATCCGGAGGAACCGCCATTGCCCGAACCGTTGCCGCCCGGCCCGGTACGCCGGGTTCCGCTCGGGCTCGTCGCCGGAGCACGCAGCGGGGACAAGGGCGGCAACGCCAACCTCGGCGTGTGGGTGCGGTCCGACGACGCCTGGCGCTGGCTCGTGCACACACTCACCACCGGCACCCTGCAGCGGCTGCTGCCCGAGACGGCGTCGCTGCCCGTCAGGCGGTACGTGCTGCCCCGGCTGCGGGCGGTGAACTTCGTCGTCGAGGGACTCCTCGGTGACGGCGTGGCGGCCAAGGCGCGCTTCGACCCGCAGGCGAAGGCACTGGGCGAATGGCTACGCGCCCGGCACATCGACATACCGGAGGTGCTGTTGTGACGGTGACGGAGGTCTTCGCCACGCCGGAGCGGGTGGAGCTGCGCAAGACCGTCCGCCGGTTCGTGGAGACCGAGGTGCTGCCCTACCTCGACCGGTGGGAGGCCGAGGGGGAGCTGCCCCGGTCGCTGCACCGCAAGGCGGGCGAACTCGGCCTGCTCGGTGTCGGCTTCCCGCATGCCGTCGGCGGTGGCGGGGGTGACTTCATCGACGCGCTGACCGTCGCCGAGGAGATCCACTACGCCGGAGCGTCGGGCGGGGTGACCGCGTCGCTGTTCACCTGCGGCATCGCCGTCCCGCACCTCGCCGCGGCGGGCGACCCGGCGCAGATCGAGAAATGGGTCCGGCCCGCTCTCGCCGGTGACCTCGTGTGCTCGCTTGCCATCACCGAGCCCGATGGTGGCTCCGACGTCGCCGGGCTGCGGACGACCGCGCGCCGCGAGGGTGACGAGTACGTCATCAACGGCGCGAAGACGTTCATCACGTCGGGCTGCCGCGCCGACTTCGTCACCACCGCCGTCCGCACGGGAGAGAAGGGCGCACACGGGATCTCGCTGATCGTGGTCGAGCGGGGAACCCCCGGGTTCACGGTGACGCGCAAACTGGACAAGATGGGGTGGCGCTGCTCGGACACCGCCGAGCTGTCCTACGTGGACGTACGGGTGCCCGCGGCGAACCTCGTCGGCGAGGAGAACAGCGGGTTCGCGCAGATCGCCACACAGTTCGTCAGCGAGCGGCTGTCCCTGGCCGTGCAGGCCTACGCCACCGCACAGCGGGCGCTGGACGTCACCGTGGAGTGGTGCCGGATGCGGGAGACGTTCGGCAGGCCGCTGATCTCGCGCCAGCTCGTCCAGCACACCCTCACCGAAATGGCGCAGAAGGTGGACGTCGTGCGCACCTACACGCGCCACATCGCACAGCGGCACGCGGCCGGGGACGAGGTGATCGCCGAGGCGTGCTTCGCGAAGAACTCCGCCGTCGAGGCCGCCGAGTGGGTGGTCAACGAGGCCGTTCAGCTGCACGGCGGGCTCGGCTACATGAGCGAGTCCGAAGTGGAGCGGCATTACCGGGACATCAGGATCCTCGGCATCGGAGGCGGCACCACCGAGATCCTGACCGGCCTGGCGGCCAAGCGGCTGGGTTACACGTCATGACCGCGCTGACGTCTGCAATGGACACCGCGAGCGCGGAGTTCGCCGCCAACCGTGAGGCGATGCTCGCCAAGCTCGCCGAACTGGATGCCGAGCACGCGAAGGCCGTCGCGGGTGGCGGGCCGAAATACGTCGACCGGCACCGTGACCGCGGCAAGCTGCTGGTGCGCGAACGGATCGAGTTGCTGATCGACGAGGACTCGCCGTTTCTGGAGCTGTCCCCGCTGGCGGGCTGGGGCAGCGACTTCCAGGTGGGCGCCAGTGTGGTGACCGGGATCGGCGTGGTCGAGGGCGTCGAATGCCTGCTCATCGGCCACGACCCGACCGTGCGCGGCGGATCCAGCAACCCGTGGACGGTCCGCAAGATCTTCCGCGCCGCGGACATCGCGCTCCAGAACCGGTTGCCGGTGATCAACCTCGTCGAGTCCGGTGGCGCCGACCTGCCCACCCAGAAGGAGATCTTCATCCCCGGCGGGCGCCTGTTCCGGGACCTGACCCGACTGTCGGCAGCCGGGATTCCCACGATCTCGCTGGTCTTCGGCAATTCGACGGCCGGCGGTGCGTACGTGCCCGGCATGTCCGACTACGTCGTGATGATCGAGCGACAGTCCAAGGTGTTCCTCGGGGGACCGCCGCTGGTGAAGATGGCCACCGGCGAGGAGTCCGACGACGAGGCGCTCGGCGGCGCGGAGATGCACGCCCGCGTGTCCGGCCTGGCCGACTACCTCGCGCGCGACGAGCCGGACGCGATCCGGATCGGACGGAGCATCGTCCGCAGGCTCAACTGGCGCAAGCTGGGACCGGAACCCGGCCCGGCCGTGCCGCCGCGCTACGACTGCGACGATCTGCTCGGCGTCGTACCGGATGGGCTCAAGGTGCCCTTCGACCCCCGCGAGGTGCTGGCGCGGGTGGTCGACGGCTCGGAGTTGGACGAGTTCAAACCCGCCTACGGCACGAGCCTCGTCACCGGCTGGGCGCGCGTGCACGGCTACCCGGTGGGCGTTCTCGCCAACGCGCGAGGCGTGCTGTTCAGCGAGGAGTCGCAGAAGGCCACCCAGTTCATCCAGCTCGCCAACCAGTCGGACACCCCGCTGCTGTTCCTCCACAACACCACCGGCTACATGGTCGGCAAGGACTACGAGCAGGGCGGCATCATCAAACACGGCGCGATGATGATCAACGCGGTCTCCAACAGCAAGGTGCCGCACATCTCGCTGCTGATCGGGGCGTCCTACGGCGCCGGTCACTACGGCATGTGCGGCCGCGCCTACGATCCCCGGTTCCTGTTCGCCTGGCCGAGTGCGAAGTCGGCCGTGATGGGCCCGCAACAGCTCGCGGGCGTGCTGTCCATTGTGGCCCGCGCGGCGGCACAGTCCCGCAGACAGGTCTACGACGAGGACGGCGACGCCGCCATGCGCGAGGCTGTCGAGGCGCAGATCGAGGCGGAGTCGTTGCCGCTGTTCCTGTCGGGACGGCTCTACGACGACGGCGTCATCGACCCGAGGGACACCCGGACCGTGCTGGGGCTGTGCCTGTCGGCGATCCACAACAACGTCGTCGAGGGCGCCCGTTTCGACGGCAGCGGCTTCGGCGTGTTCCGGATGTGAGGGGCGACCGTGATCGAGAACCTGCTCGTCGCCAACCGCGGGGAGATCGCCCGGCGGATCTTCCGCACGTGCCGCGACGTCGGCATCGGCACCGTCGCGGTGTACTCCGACGCCGATGCCGGCTCGCCCCACGTCGCCGAGGCCGATGCGGCGGTACGGCTGCCCGGCGACGCGCCCGCCGACACCTACTTGCGGGCGGAGGCGCTGGTGCGGGCGGCGCGGGCCGCCGGTGCCGATGCCGTGCACCCCGGCTATGGCTTCCTCGCCGAGAACGCCGACTTCGCGCGCGCCGTTCTCGACGCCGGGCTCGTCTGGGTGGGGCCGTCGCCCGAGGCCATCGAGACCATGGGGTCCAAGGTCGCCTCGAAGCGGCTGCTGTCCGGCGCCGGTGTGCCCGTGCTGGCCGAGCTCGACCCGGCCGCCGTCACCGAGGACGACCTGCCCGTGCTGGTCAAGGCGTCGGCAGGTGGCGGTGGACGCGGCATGCGCGTGGTGCGGGACAGGGCGGCGCTGGCCGAGGCCGTCGAGGGGGCGCGCGCGGAGGCGCAGTCGGCCTTCGGTGATCCGACCGTGTTCTGTGAGCGGTATCTGGAGACCGGCAGGCACATCGAGGTGCAGATCCTGGCCGACACCCACGGAACCGTGTGGGCGGTGGGCGAGCGGGAGTGCTCGATCCAGCGCCGGCACCAGAAGGTGGTGGAGGAGGCCCCGTCCCCGTACGTCGGCGAGACGATGCGGGCACGGCTGTTCGAGGCGGCGCGGGCGGCGGCCAAGGCGGTCGGCTACGTCGGCGCGGGCACGGTGGAGTTCCTCGCGGCCGGTGACGAGTTCTTCTTCCTCGAGATGAACACGCGCCTGCAGGTGGAGCACCCGGTCACCGAGTGCACGACCGGCCTCGACCTCGTCGAGCTGCAGCTGCGCATCGCCGACGGCGGCCGGTTGCCCGCGGAACCGCCGCGTACCGAGGGACACGCCATCGAGGTCCGGCTCTACGCCGAGGACCCGGCGGCGGACTGGCAACCCCAGAGCGGCACGCTGCACGCCTTCGACGTGCCGGGGGTGGCGGCAGAGTTCGCCGTCCCCGCGCGCGGGCCCGCGCTGCGGCTCGACAGCGGCGTGACGGCGGGCTCGGTGGTGGGCGTGCACTACGACGCCATGCTGGCGAAGGTGATCGCCTGGGGACCGGATCGCACGGCCGTGGCGCGCAGCCTCGCGGGCGCGCTGGCCGCGGCCCGGATCCACGGCGTGACCACCAACCGGGACCTGCTCGTCGCCGTGCTCCGGCATCCCGGGTTCCTCGCGGGCGAGACCGACACGGCCTTCCTCGACCGGCACCGCGCGGCCGTTCTCGCCCCGCTCGCGGGAACGGAGGCCGTGCGGCTGTCCGTGCTCGCGGCGGCACTCGCGACGGCGGAACGCAACCGGGAGAGCGCCCGCGTGCTGGGCGGACTGCCGAGCGGGTGGCGCAACATCCCGTCGGCGCCGCAACGCAAGTCGTACGTCCACAACGGACAGAAGTACGACGTTCGCTACCGCCTGACGCGGGACGGCCTCCGTGCGGACGGCTACGACGGCGTCGCGCTGGTCGAGGCGCGGCCGGATCGAGTGGTGCTCGAGGTCGATGGGGTGCGGCGCGCGTTCCACGTCGACGCGTATCCCGGGCTCGTGGCCGTCGACTCGGCTCTCGGAGCCGTGAGCCTGGCCCGCGTGCCCCGGTTCCCCGATCCGGAGGCGGAACAGGGTGCCGGATCGCTGCGGGCCCCGATGCCCGGCACCGTCGTGCGCGTCGCGGTGTCGGAGGGTGAGCGCGTGCAGGCCGGGAAGCCCCTGTTGTGGCTCGAGGCGATGAAGATGGAACACCGGATCGACGCGCCCGTCTCCGGTGTGGTGACCCGGCTGCCCGTGGTGGCGGGCACGCAGGTGGACCTCGGCGCGGTGCTGGCCATCGTGAGCGCGGACGGGGACCAGCCGGACGACACCGACCAGGACGACCCGGACGCCCCCGACAGCGGAGACGAGGAGTGATGGTGAGCTTCACCGAGCCGGAGGAACGGCAGGCACTGCGCGAGGCGGTCGCCGATCTCGCGCGCAAGTACGGCCACGAGTACTACGCCGAGAAGGCCCGCGGCGGCGGCCACACCACCGAACTGTGGGACGAGGCGGGCCGGCTCGGCTACCTCGGGGTGTCCGTGCCGGAGGAGTACGGCGGCGGCGGGGCGGGCATCGGCGACCTCGCGGCCGTGTGCGAGGAGTTCTGCGCGGCCGGCACCCCGATGCTGCTCATGGTCGTGTCGCCCGCGATCTGCGCGACCGTGATCGCCCGCTACGGCACCGACGAGCAGCGCAAGCACTGGCTGCCCCGATTCGCCGACGGCAGCGTGCGGATGGCGTTCGGCATCACCGAGCCCGACGCCGGGTCCAATGCGCACCGGATCACCACCACGGCCGCCCGCGACGGTTCCGACTGGATCCTCAACGGACGCAAGGTGTTCGTGTCCGGTGTGGACGAGGCCGACGCCGTGCTGATCGTCGGCCGCACCGAGGACGCGCGCACGGGCAAGCTGAAGCCGGCGTTGTTCATCGTGCCCACGGACACACCCGGCTTCGAGTACAAGCAGATTCCGATGGATCTCGTCTCGGCCGACAAACAGTTCGGCCTGTTCCTCGACGACGTCCGCCTTCCCGCGGAGGCACTCGTCGGCTCCGAGGACGCCGGCCTGGCGCAACTGTTCGCGGGTCTCAACCCGGAACGCATCATGGGCGCGGCGTTCTCCGTGGGCATCGCGCGCTACGCGCTCGACAAGGGTGTGGCCTACGCGAGGCAGCGCAGCGTGTGGGGCGCGCCGATCGGCTCCCACCAGGGCATCGCGCACCCGCTGGCGCAGGTGAAGATCGAGCTGGAGATGGCCAAGCTCATGACCCAGAAGGCGGCCGCGCTCTACGACTCCGGCGACGACTTCGGCGCCGGTGAGGCCGCGAACATGGCGAAGTACGCGGCGGCGGAGGCCGCGATCCGGGCGGTGGACCAGGCCGTGCAGACACACGGTGGCAACGGACTCGCGTCGGAGTACGGGCTCGGCACGCTCCTCGGCGCCGTGCGGGTCGGCAGGATCGCACCGGTGAGCAGGGAGATGGTGCTGAACTTCGTGGCCCAGCACAGTCTGGGCCTGCCCAAGTCGTACTGACCAGGGGAGGGCAGGACATGACCACACTCGCGGGCAGGACGCTCATCATCTCCGGCGGCAGCCGGGGCATCGGCGAGGCGATCGCCGTGCGGGCGGCTCGCGACGGCGCCAACGTGGCGCTGCTCGCCAAGACCGCCGAACCGCACCCGAAACTGCCCGGCACCATCCACACCGCCGCCCGGGCGATCGAGGAGGCCGGTGGGCAGGCGCTGCCGATCGTTGGGGACGTGCGCGACGACGAGTCGGTCGCCTCGGCCGTGGCGAGAACGGTCGAGCAGTTCGGCGGCATCGACATCGTCGTCAACAACGCCAGCGCCATCGACCTGACGCCGTCGGAGCACATCCCGATGAAGCGCTACGACCTCATGCAGGACATCAACGCGCGCGGGACGTTCCTGCTCTCGCGCACGGCGATCCCGCACCTGCGTGCCGCGGTCAATCCGCACATCCTCACCCTCTCGCCGCCCATCCGCCTCGAGGAGAAGTGGTTCACCGCCGGGCATCTCGCCTACAGCATCGCGAAGTACTCGATGAGCCTGGTCACCGTCGGCCTCGCCGCGGAGCTGCGCGGCGACGGCATCGCCGTCAACTCGCTGTGGCCGCGCACGACCATCGACACGGCGGCGATCCGGAACGTGGTGGGGGCCGAGCTCACCAGCCGGTCACGCACTCCGCAGATCATGGCCGACGCGGCGCACGCCGTCCTCACCAAGCCGAGCCGGGAGCTCACCGGTGGCTTCCTCATCGACGACGAGGTGCTCGCCGCCGAGGGCGTCACCGATCTGGCGACATACCGCGTGGAGCCCGGCGACGGGGAGCTGCAACTGGACTTCTGGGTGGATCCGGCTTGACCACGAGGGAACCGCTGCGCGAGCCGCGGCAGGAGCGCAGCCGCACCACCCGGCGCAAGCTGATCGGCGCCGTCGTGCAATGCCTGGCCGAACGCGGCTGGCAGGGCACGACGGTGGCCGAGGTCGCCGAGCGAGCGGGAGTCTCGCGCGGCGCGGCGCAGCACCACTTCCCGACCCGGGAGGATCTGGTGGTCGCGGCCGTCGAGCATCTCGGCGACGAGCAGATCGCCGAGCTGCGCGCGCGTGCGGCCGCCCTGCCCGCCGGGCCGTCGCGTGCGCTGCCGGTGGCCGAGATGCTGCTCGATCTCTACGCGGGCGAGACGTTCCGCGCGGCCCTGCACCTGTGGGTGGCGGCATCGACCGACGCCGGCCTGCGCGATGTCCTCCTGCCGCTGCAGGCACGGGTCGGGCGGGAGGCCCACCGGGTGGCGGTCGAGCTGCTCGGCGCCGACGAGTCACGACCCGGGGTGCGCGAGACCGTGCAGGCCACGCTCGATCTCGCGCGCGGCCTCGGTCTCGCCAACCTGCTCACCGACGACACCCCGCGGCGCAGGCAGATCGCGCGGCAGTGGGCGACGCTGCTCGAACCGACCGTCACGGCCACTGCCCGGCCCGGAGCAGGTGTCCCCGGCACGTGACCGGTGGACCCGTGCGCGTGGCCGGCGTGGGCGTGGCCGGCGTGGGCGTGGCCGGCCACCGGCTCACTCCGTCGCCGGAGTCTCGGCGCCGATGTCCTCGAACCAGAGTTCCGGGTGAGCGCGGACGAACCCCTCCATGAGCTCGGCACACTCGGGGTCGTCGAGCACGGTGATCGCCACCCCGTTCTCGGCCAGCCACTCGTGGCCGCCGGAGAAGGTCCTGGCCTCGCCGATCACCACGTGCCCGATGCCGAACTGCCGGACGAGGCCGCTGCAGTACCAGCACGGCGAGAGCGTGGTCACCATGATCGTGTCGCGGTAGTGCGGGCGGCGGCCGGCATTGCGGAAGGCGCTGGTCTCGGCGTGCATGGACGGGTCACCGTCCTGGACCCGCCGGTTGCGCCCGCGGCCGAGGAGGTCGCCACCCGCCGTGAACAGGGCCGCGCCGATGGGCAGTCCGCCTTCGGCGGCGCCGAGGCGGGCTTGCTCCTTGGCGACGGACAGCAGGTCGGCGTAGCGGATCGGGTTCATGGGACTCACTCTCGTCCCGGGTGAGCCCCGGCCGCAATACCGGAGTCGCGTTCTCCCGGCCACACGTGGACTAGTCCATTCAAGGTGACTACGGGTGACGTCCGTGCACTCGGAGTGACCGGGATGGATCAGGAAAAACACCGGCGGTTCGCAGCCGGGATCGGGTGCGAGAGGAAACTCGGTGCGCGCTTTCCTCGATTCGTGACCGGGTTCTCTCCCGAGAAGAACGGCGTCACGGCCTCCGTTCCGGCGGGCGTCCGTGTGCCTCGTCGTCGCGGACCCTCTCCGCCGACAGGGCTCCACAGTGTCCACATGGGAACGATCGGTATGCCGGCGGTCCGGTGCGGACGGTCCTCGTCGTGGAGAAAAGGACGTCAGGAATGGCAAAGAAGACCATCGCCGTTGCCGCAGCCGTTGTCGGATCCGCGCTGCTGCTCGGTGCGACCGCGGCGACCGCAGGGCGGCACGGCGCCTGGCCGCAGTCGAACGAGATCGGCAAGGTCGACGTCCTCGGCTCGCCGCCCTCGGGCCTGACCGAGAACGAGGACGGCACCTGGTCGGCTGCGAGCTGGGATGTCACGGCCGAGAACGTGACCGACGTCGCCGTCGGTGTGCAGACCTTCGTCACCTGCGCCTACGCGGGGCTGACGAGCCGGGTCCTCCGTGGCGGGCGTCCACAGCGGACTCCCGCTACTGCGCGGAGCACCGGGCCGCCGCCGGGCACTGGTATGTCCACTACGGACCGTCCGCGGCACCCGCGCGGAAAAGTCCTCCGGCCGACGGGGCCGGGAGGCCGGCGACGACGGGTGCGGCCCGCGGGTGTGCCGATCGGCGGTGTGACGACGCCGCCTCGGGCGGGTGCTGCGGTGAACGGCCCCGCCCACGGTGGCGGAACAGCGGCGCGCCGGTCGTCAGGGGCTGGCGCGCCGGTGAGCGCGCGCTTAGTATGGCGCCGCGGCAACGATGGCGGGAGGTGCGCGTGGGCTGCGGTCAGGACGTCTTGGCGCCGAGCATGCGCAGCGCGAGCTCGCCGTACTCGCGGCCGAGCGCCTCCGGGGTCTGGCGCGCGCGGTCGGAGTACCACCGCGCGACGTCGACGCCCAGCGACAGCACCGCGCGGGCGGCCGTGTGGGCGTCGGAAACGGTGAACACGCCTTCCTCGAGTCCGCGCTCCACCAGGTCGCGCACGATGCGTTCGATGCCGCGCCGCAGATCGGCCACCA
Source organism: Prauserella oleivorans (assembly GCF_042685745.1). NCBI lineage: Bacteria > Bacillati > Actinomycetota > Actinomycetes > Pseudonocardiales > Pseudonocardiaceae > Prauserella > Prauserella oleivorans. The sequence continues at coordinate 3,617,581 of NZ_JBHUNT010000001.1, forward strand.
CCCGGTACTCATCCTCCGGCAGTGCTCCCAGCTCGTACTGCACCACGCGCGCCACGGTGTGCCGTCGCGCGTGCCACATGACGAACTGCTCGACGATGTCCCGCATGGCGTCCACCGTGTCGTCCGAGCTGGCCGCCGCGCGCTCCACGAGCGCCAGCACCCGCTCGTGGCCGCTGCGGCTGATGGCGAACAACAGGGCCGCCTTGGACGGGAAGTGCACGTACAGCGCGGCGGGACTCATGCCGGCGGCGCTCGCGATGTCGCGTGTGGTGGTGGCGTGGTATCCGCGCCGCGCGAACGACTCCACCCCGGCGAGCATCAGCCTTCGCGCCGCGTCCGGCTGCACATCCGGCCACAGCTCGGCCGGCATCGACATCGACATGCGTGGGATTGTAAGCATTCGCTTAGAGCGTGTCTCGTTTGGATCTTGGTTGGGTTGCGGGCATGATCTTGGTTCGTGGTTGATGAGTTGTCGCGGCGGTTGGTGCCTGATGAGCTGTGGGCACTGGTCGAACCGCTGGTCCCTGCGCATCAGGTTCGTCCGCAGGGAGGCGGACGGTCGCGCGTGGATGATCGTGCTGTGTTCACCGCGATCGTGTTCGTGCTGACAAGCGGGTGCGCTTGGCGACACCTGCCACCCAGCTTCGGAGTGAAGGTCCCGACCGCGCATCGTCGCTTCACCGAGTGGACGAAAGCCGGATTATGGCGCAGGTTGCATCGCGCGGTACTCGATGAACTCGGCAGCCAGGGAATGATCGACTGGTCCCGCGCGGTCCTGGACGGAGCCTCCGTCAGGGCCAAAAGGGGGGATCTCTGACCGGTCCCAGTCCTGTGGACCGCGGGAAACCCGGCTCGAAGATCCATGCACTGTCCGACCGGGCGGGACTGCCGCTGGCGGTCGCGATCTCGGCCGCGAACACCAACGACGCGCACGCCCTCAAACCGCTGATTCTGGCCATCCCCGCCGTGAACTCCCGGCGGGGGCCCCGCCGGCGCAAGCCGGACAAGCTCCACGCCGACAAAGCCTACGACCAGGCCGAACTCCGAGACTGGGTACGCAAGCAAGGAATCACCGTGCGCATCGCCCGCAAAGGCATCGAATCCAGCCAGAAACTCGGCAAGCACCGCTGGGTCATCGAACGATGTATCGCGTGGCTGTTCGGATACCGACGATTGACCATACGCTACGAGCGCTACGCCAACCACTTCTGCGCCTTCCTCACTCTCGCCGCAGCCCTCACCTGCTTCAAGAAACTCGCGAAATGAGACATGCTCTTAGCGGGGATTGGAGATCGGCAGCGGTGAACTCACTCAAGGATCGGGTCGCCATCGTGACCGGAGCGAGCCGCGGCATCGGGCTCGGCATCGCCAAGGAACTGGTGGAGCGCGGAGCCAAGGTGTGCATCACGGCGCGCAAACCCGAACCACTCGCCGAGGCGGTCGAGCAGCTCGGTGGTGAGCAGGTCGCGCTCGGCGTGCCCGGCAAGGCCGACGACGCCGACCACCAGGACGAGACGGTCGCGCGCACGATCGAGACGTTCGGCAGCGTCGACTTCCTGGTCAACAACACCGGCGTGAACCCCGTGTACGGCCCTGTCGTCGAGTGCGACGAGGCGGCCGCGGCCAAGATCCTCACCGTCAACGTGCTGTCGCCGCTGGCGTGGACGCGTAAGGTCCGGGACGCGTGGATGGGCGAGCACGGCGGCGCGATCGTCAACGTCGCCTCCGTCGCCGGGCTGCGAACCTCGCCCGGCATCGGCATGTACGGCGTCAGCAAGGCCGCGCTCATCCGGCTCACGATGGAGCTGGCCGAGGAGCTGGCACCCGGGATCCGGGTCAACGCCGTGGCGCCCGCCGTGGTCAAGACCAAGTTCGCGACCGCGCTGTACGAGGGCAAGGAGCAGGAGGTCGCGTCGGCGTACCCGATGAAGCGGCTCGGTGTGCCGTCCGACATCGCGGGAGCCGTCGCGTTCCTGCTCTCCGAGCAGGCGGGGTGGATGACGGGCCAGACCCTCGTGCTCGACGGCGGCGTCACACTGGGCGGTGGGCTGTGAGTCTGGATCTGTCGGGGGCCGGCGTCGTCATCACCGGCGGTGGTGGCGGGATCGGCGCCGCGCTCGCCCGCGTCTTCGCGGCCGAGGGAGCGCGGCTGGTACTGGCCGACCTCGAGGTGTCCGACCTCGAGGCGGTCGCCGCGGAGGTCGGCGGCGTGGCGGTCGCCGGGGACGCCGCGAGCGAGAAGGGCGTGCGGCGGCTCGTCGCGCGGGCCCGTGAGGAGCTCGGCGAGATCGACCTGTTCTGCGCGAACGCGGGCGTCGCGCGGCCTGGCGGGCCCGACGCCCCCGAGGACGTGTGGGCGTTGTCCTGGGAGGTCAACGTGATGGCACACGTGCGGGCCGCCCGGGAGCTGCTGCCCGGCTGGCTCGCCCGCGGCCGCGGGCACTTCCTGGCCACCGTCTCCGCCGCCGGGCTGCTCACCAATCTCGGCTCGGCGCCGTACTCGGTCACCAAGCACGGCGCGCTGGCGTTCGCCGAATGGTTGTCGGCGACCTACCGGCACCGTGGCATCACGGTGCAGGCGGTGTGCCCGCAGGGAGTGCGCACGAGGATGCTCGCCGACACGGGCGCCGCGGGCGAGCTGATCATGGGAGCCTCGGCGATCGAGCCGGACCAGGTGGCGCACACCGTGCTCGAGGGCCTGCGGGACGGGCGGTTCCTCATCCTGCCGCACCCCGAGGTGGCCGGGTACTACGCCACCCGTGCCACCGAGAACGAACGCTGGCTGGCCGGCATGAACAAGCTCCAGCGCAAGATCGAGCAGGTCGAGGGCGGCTGAGGGAGGCGGCGGTGACCGATCCGGCGGCGGCGACGGCCGCGTTCGCCTACGAGCTCGGCGTGCTCAAACGCCTCCGCCGAGCCGGGTGGTGGCACGCCGGTGTGCGCGACCCGGAGTCCGTCGCCGAGCACACGATGCGCGTCGCGCAGCTCGCCGCGCTGCTCGCCACCGAGGAGGGCGCGGTGCCGGAGCGGGCGGCGTTCCTGGCGCTGTGGCACGACATGCAGGAGACGCGCACCGGCGATCTACCGCACACGGCCACCGCTTACCTCGACAAGCCGGACCCCGAGCGGATCACCGCCGACCAGACCGCCGCGCTGCCCGATCGGGCGCGGCGGGCCGTGCGCGACGCCGTCGCGGAGTACGAGGCGGCCGAGTCGCCGGAGGCGCGCTGCGCCCGCGACGCCGACAAACTCGAGATGCTGCTGCAGGCGGTGGAGTACCGGGAGCTCGGTGTCGAGCGGGTGGACGAGTGGATCGCCAGCGCCCGGAGCGGCATCACCACCGCGACCGCCCGGCGGATCGCCGAGGCGGCCGTCACCGTGTCCCCGCTCGCGTGGCGGGAAGGCTGATCGCCTCCGCGCCGGATCGTAGGGTTGGCGGTATGGCTAACGATCACGTCGTCGTGGTGACCACCACCGACTCCGAGGAGGCCGCGCGCGGCCTGGCGGCCGCTGCCGTCGAGGCGCGTCTCGGCGCGTGCGCGCAGATCGTCGGACCCATCACCAGTGTCTACCGCTGGGAGGGTGCCGTGGAGACCGAGCGGGAATGGCGAGTCGAGGTCAAGACCGCCGCGGACCGGGCCGACGCGCTCGTCGCCCTGCTCACCGAGAAGCACACCTACGACGTCCCCGAGGTCGTCGTCACCCCCGTCACCGGGGGCAACGACGACTACCTCTCCTGGCTCGTCGCCGAGACACGCTAGCCGGGGAGATCGACGAGCCCGGCGAGCGTGGCGCGGTGCCTGCCCGGCGTGCCGAGCGCGAGCTGGCTCGCCTTGGCGCGCTTGAGATACAGATGCGCGGGATGCTCCCACGTCATGCCGATGCCGCCGTGCAGCTGGATGCACTCCTCGGCGGCGTGGACGGCGGTCTCCGCGCAGTACGACTGGGCCATCGCGACCGCCACCGGAGCGTCGGCGTCGCCGCGCGACAGCGTGTCCGCGGCATACCGTGCCGCCGCGCGGGCGGCGACGAGCTCCAGCCACACGTCGGCGATCCGGTGCTTCAGCGCCTGGAACGACCCGACCGGCCTGCCGAACTGGTAGCGGTTCTTCACGTAGTCGACCGTTTCGTCGAGGCACCACTGCGCGACCCCGAGCTGTTCGGAGGCCAACAGCCCGGCGCCGGTGAGCAGCGCGCGGTCGAGGGCCGCGCGTGCCTGCTCTTCCCCTGCCAGCCGCGTGGCCCGCGCCCCGGAGAAGGTGATGTCCGCGATCCGGCGCGTGAGATCGAACGAGACCGGCTCGCTGACCGACACACCACCGCCGGCCGGCTCGACCGCGTACAACCCGGGACCGTCGGAGCCGGTGGCGGGCACGACGAGCACCTCGGCCAGCGCGCCGTCGGCGACCGAACGCACCGAGCCGGTCAGCGTGCCGTCGCCGGACACCTCCACAGTCCCGGAGAACGGCGAGCCCGGCGCGGTCGAGAGCGGCACCGCCAGCGCACCGACGGCCTCCCCGGATGCGAGCCGGCGCAGCAGTGCCGCGACCGCATCGGTGCCGGTGTCACACCCCAGCAGCGCCGAGGTCGCCAGCACGGCGCTGCCGAGGAACGGCACGGGTGCCACGGCGCGGCCGAGCTCCTCGAGCACGAGCGCGGTCTCCCGGACGGACGCGCCCTGACCGCCCAGTTCCTCGGGGACGGCAAGTCCAGCGGTCCCGAGCTCGACGGCGAGTGTGCGCCACAACTTCAGGTCATAGGGTTCGTCGCTTTCCACACGGGCGAGCAGGGCGGCCGGGGAGCACCGGTCGGCCAGCAGGTCGCGCACACTGGCCCGCAGGTCCGTCTCGACGTCGGAGTAGAGCAGGTCGGCCGGCGTCGCCGCAGAGTTCGTGGTCATCGGGGCAGGTCCTTCCAGGCGACGTCCTTGTCGGTGCGCGGCTCGGAGGGCAGCCCGAGCACGCGCTCGGCGATGATGTTGCGCAGGATCTCCGAGGTACCGCCCTCGATGGAGTTCCCGCGCGCACGCAGGTAGCGGTAACCCGCCTCGCGGCCGGTGAAGTCCACCAGCTCGGGCCTGCGCATCGTCCAGTCGTCGTAGCGCAGGCCGTCGTCGCCGAGCAGTTCGACTTCCAGCCCCGAGAGGGCCTGTGACAGCCGCGCGAACGCGAGCTTCATGCCCGAGCCCTCCGGGCCCGGCTGCCCGACGGCGAGCTGCTGGCGCAGGCGCGCGCCCGCCAGCCGGAACGCCTCGGCCTCGATCCACAACCGGAGCAGCCTGTCGTGCAGCTCGGGTGTGCGTGTGCCCGGGTTGGCCCGCCAGGTGGCGGCAACCTTGCCGACCATGCCGCCCTCGCGCGGCAGCGCGTTGCCGCCGATCGCGACCCGCTCGTTCATGAGCGTCGTCTGCGCCACCCGCCAGCCGTCGCCGATCTCGCCGAGGCGGTGGGCGTCGGGGATGCGGACGTCGGTGAGGAACACCTCGTTGAACTCGGCCTCACCGGTGATCTGCCGCAGCGGCCGGACCTCGACGCCGGGTTGGGTCATGTCGCACACGAAGTAGGTCATGCCCTTGTGCTTGGGCACGTCCGGGTCGGTGCGGGTCACCAGGATCGCCCATTGTGCCGTGTGCGCGCTGGAGGTCCACACCTTCTGCCCGTTGACGATCCAGTCGTCCCCGTCGCGCACCGCCCGTGTGGCGAGCGCGGCGAGGTCCGATCCGGCGCCCGGTTCGCTGAACAGCTGGCACCACACCTCCTCGCCCGTCCACAACGGACGGAGCAGGCGCTGCTTCAGCTCGTCACTCGCGAACCGCAGGATGGTCGGCGCCGCCATGCCCAGGCCGATGCCGATCCGGCGCGGGTTGTTGTCCGGGGCGCCCGCGGCGGCCAGCTCCGCATCCACAACCGACTGCAGTTCGCGCGGCGCGTCGAGCCCGCCCAGGCCGACGGGGAAGTGCACCCACGCCAGGCCGGCGTCGAACCGGGCGCGCAGGAACTCCAGCCGGTCGGTGGTCGCGGGGTCGTGCTCGGCGAGCAGCCTGGCCACCCGCTCCCGCAGCTCGGCTGCGTCCACTGTGGATTGTCCGGTCATCACAGATACCTCTTGAGTTCGCGGCGGGCAAGGGAACGCTTGTGGACCTCGTCGGGGCCGTCGGCCAGCCGGAGCATGCGCGCGGCCGCCCACAGTTCGGCGAGCGGGAAGTCCTGGCTCACTCCGCCGGCTCCGTGCACCTGGATTGCCCGGTCCAGGATCTTCTCCACGGCGGCGGGGGTGGCGATCTTGATGGCCTGGATCTCGGTGTGGGCGCCCTGGTTGCCCACGGTGTCCATGAGCCACGCGGTCTTGAGGACCAGCAGCCGCAGCGACTCGACCGTCACGCGCGACTCGGCGATCCATTCCTGGATCACGCCCTGCCGGGCCAGCGGCTTGCCGAACGCCTCCCGGGACACGGCGCGCCGGCACATCAGCTCGATCGCCCGCTCGGCCATGCCCAGCAGGCGCATGCAGTGGTGGATACGGCCGGGACCGAGGCGGGCCTGCGCGATGGCGAATCCACCGCCCTCCTCGCCGATGAGGTTCTCGGCGGGCACCCGCACGTCCTCGAAGATCACCTCGGCGTGACCGCCGTGATCGCCGTCGGTGTAGCCGAAGACGTGCATGCCGCGCTTGACGTGCACGCCGGGAGTGTCGCGGGGGACCAGCACCATGCTCTGCTGCCGGTGCGGCTCGGCATCCGGATCGGTCTTGCCCATGACGATGAAGATCCGACAGTCCGGGCTCATGGCGCCGGAGATGAACCACTTGCGCCCGTTGATGACGTAGTCGCCGCCGTCGCGCTCGATGCGGGTCGCGATGTTGCGGGCGTCCGAGGACGCGACGTCCGGCTCGGTCATCGCGAACGCCGACCGGATCTCGCCGTCCAGCAACGGCTGCAGCCACTGCTTGCGCTGCTGCTCGGTGCCGAACATGGCCAGCACCTCCATGTTGCCGGTGTCCGGCGCCGAGCAGTTCAGCGCTACGGGCGCGAGCGCCGGGCTGCGGCCGGTGATCTCGGCCAGCGGGGCGTACTGGAGGTTGGTCAGTCCCGCGCCGAGCTCGCCCGGCAGGAAGAAGTTCCACAGTCCGCGCTTGCGGGCCTCCGTCTTGAGGTCCTCGACGACCGGCACGCTCGCCCACGGGTTCTCCCGCGCCTCCAGCTGGTCCCGGAACACCGGTTCGGCGGGGTAGACGTGGGAGTCCATGAACTCCAGCAGGCGCTCGCGCAGTTGCTCGGTCTTGGCGTCGAAGGCGAAATCCATCAGTCCTCCTTGAGCGTCGCGTTGCCGTGCGCCACCAGCGGAGGCACTCCGGCGCCGATCTCCTCGAAGCCGGAGCCGACGGTCTGGCCCTGGCTGAACCGGTAGTAGATGCCCTCCAGGATCACGGCCAGCTTGAAGAACGCGAAGCCGATGTACCAGTTCAGCGCGGAGACGTCCCGGCCGGAGCGGCGGGTGTAGCGGTCGATCAGCTCGTCGGTGCCCGGATAGCCCGGTGCGGCACTGACGTTGCTGACGAAGCTCAGGTCGAGCGTGCGGCGCTCGGCGTAGGCGACGAGCAGCGCGAGATCGGTGAGCGGATCGCCGAGCGTCGACATCTCCCAGTCGAGCACGGCCTTGATCCGGTCGTCGGTGCCCACGAGGACGTTGTCGAGCCGGTAGTCGCCGTGCACGATCGCCGGTTCGGGGGAGACGGGGATCCTCGCGGCGAGCCGCTCGTGCAGCTCCTCGATGCCGGGCAGGTCGCGGCTGCGGGAGGCGTCGAGCTGCTTCTTCCACCGGCGCAGCTGGCGCTCGAGGAACCCGGCGGGGCGACCGAAATCGCCCAGCCCGACCGAGTCGTAGTCGACGGCGTGCAGGTCGACCAGCGTGTCGACGAGGGCGTCGGCGATGGCGCGGGTGCGCTCGGCACCGAGCGGTTCCAGCTGCTCCTTCGTGCGGAACGGCGTGCCCTCGACGAAGTCCATGACGTAGAACTGCGCGCCGATCACCGCGTCGTCCTCACACAGCAGCAGGGTCGGCGGCACCGGGACGGTCGTGGGGCCGAGTGCGCTCAGGACGCGGAATTCGCGGCGCATGTCGTGGGCGGTCGGCAGGACGTGCCCGAGCGGCGGCCTGCGCACGACCCAGCGGCGGGCGCCGTCGGTGACGATGTAGGTGAGGTTCGACCGGCCGCCCTCCACGATGTCGGCCGCCAGCGGGCCGCTGACCGTGCCGGGCAGCTCCCGGTCGAGGTGTGCGCGCAGGCGCCGCAGATCCAGGCCCGGCGGATCCGCTTCGCTCATCTGACCTCCTTGTCGATGACGCGTCCGGTGCGGGAGCGGTGTGCGTCTCCCGTACCGGACGTGGGTGCCGATGTCGGCCGGCCGATCAGGCGACCATCACGACGACGGTCTCCGCGACACACGCGGGCTTGGCCTCGCCGTCGATCTCGATCGTCCAGCGCACCACCGCCTGGGTGCCCTGCGCCGTCGGCTTCACCTCGGCGAGCTCGGCTCCGGCGCGGATCTTGGCGCCGACCTTGACGGCCTGCGGGAAACGGACCTTGTTGACGCCGTAGTTGATGCCCATGCGCAGGCCGTCGACGCGGTAGATCTCCTTGCCGAGAGCCGGAATGAGCGACAGCGTGAGGTAGCCGTGGGCGATCGGCCCGCCGAACGGGCCGCCGGCCGCGCGCTCCGGGTCGACGTGAATCCACTGGTGGTCGTCGGTCGCGTCGGCGAAGAGGTTCACCTGCTCCTGGGTGATGGTGCGCCAGTCGCTGTAGCCCAGGTGCTCGCCGACGGCCTGGGTGAAGCTGTCGAGGTCGGGGAAGACGCGGGGCTCGCTCATGCCTTCGGCCCGCCCGCGACGTAGACGACCTGACCGGACACGAAGCCGGCACCCTCGCTCACCAGGAACGACACGGTGTGCGCGATGTCCTCCGGCTGCCCGACGCGGCGGACCGGGATCTCCTGCGCCGCGGCCTTCTTGAACTCGTCGAACGACATGCCGATGCGCTCGGCGGTCGCGGCGGTCATGTCGGTCTCGATGAAGCCCGGTGCGATGGCGTTGACGGTGACGCCGAACTTGCCGAGTTCGATCGCCAGGGTCTTGGTGAAGCCCTGCAGACCGGCTTTGGCCGTGGAGTAGTTCGCCTGGCCGCGGTTGCCGAGTGCGGAGGTGCTGGACAGGTTCACGATGCGGCCCCAGCCCTGCTCGGTCATGTACTTCTGGGTCGCCCGCGACATGAGGAAGGCGCCGCGCAGGTGCACGTTCATCACCGCGTCCCAGTCGGACTCGGTCATCTTGAACAGCAGGTTGTCGCGGGTGATCCCGGCGTTGTTGACCAGGACGGTGGGCGCTCCGAGCTGCTCGGCCACGGTGGCGACGGCCCGATCCACCTGCTCGGCGTCGCTGATGTCGGCAGCCACTCCCAGGGCCTTGCCTCCGGCGGCGACGATCGCGTCGGCACCGGCCTTGGCGCCTGCCTCGTCGAGATCGACCAGCCCGACGGCGAACCCGTCGGAGGCGAGACGTTTCGCGATGGCGGCGCCGATACCCCGGCCGGCGCCCGTGACGATCGCGACACGGGAAGGCGACTCGGACAATGTTCCTCCTCGGTGAGTAAGCATCCGCTCAGGAACCTACCAGCGGAGGAGCCACCACGGGAGTACGCGCGCGGACCGATCCGAGGGAGAGCGCGACGAGCGCGGCGACCTCGGTGGCGGCCATCCCGCGCTCGACGAGGCCGAGTGGAATCGCGCGCCACCACGGTTCTCCGCCCGTCAGCATCAGCCCGACGGCGGCGAGGATGACGCCGAACCACGCGAGCGACGCCGCTGCGAGCACACCGGTCGCGATCCGGAGGACGGGGGAGTGTCGGTGGACGGCGCGGGCGGCGAGCACGGCCACCGGCAGCCCCACGAAGGCGACGACGCTGGCGTAGCGGTGGATCGTGCCGCCGAGACTGGGGCCGACGGACCAGTCCGTCTTCGGGAACACCACCACGGTCAGCAGGCCCAGCGTCCACGCCGCCGCGCCGAGCGTGGTGATCCCGCCCGCCCTGACCTGCTCGCGGTGCACCAGCGTGCCGAAGATCGCCGCCGATCCGGCCGCGATCAGCAGGACGGCCGTGTCGAACACCCACTTGCCCGGCCCGAGCGCGTACTCGCTGATGGTCCGGCGCACCGGGTCGACCTCGTCGACGGTGCCGACGTGCAGCAGGCCCATGAGGACGCTGCCCGCGAGCACGGCGGCAAGGCCTGCCGCCGCGGCCAGGGTGCCACCTTTGGCTGGCACGGTATCCGGCATCTGACGTCCTTCCCGGTCGCGGTGCTGGCGGTGTCGTCCATTCAGCCAGGCGCGTTGTGAGCGTGCCGTCAGCTCACGACCTGCCCGAGCACCGCGCGGAAGACGGTCCGGTCCACTGTCGACGGCTCCGCTGCCAGCCACGCACCGGCCTCACGGACGAACTCCTCGGGCGTCATGGGCCGGACGTCGCCGTCGCCGGGGTCGGTGGTGATCTCGCCCGCGCGGCTGGGATAGAGGACCAGCGCCCCCCGTACCTCCACGTCCGGCAGCAGCGCCTCGAACGCCGCGACGCTTTCCGCCAGCCGGGTGCCGCCGCCCCGGAAGCGCTGGCCGTTGCGGTGCAGCACCCCCGCGTCGTCGACGCTGTAGTGCCCCGGCAGCCATCGTTTCGACTCGATCAGCACCAGCCGGTGACCGCACAGCACCGCGTGGTCGACGTCGGCGAACACCGAATCCGGCCAAGCGAGCCCGTGGAAGATCCGCGCGCCGGGCAGCTGCGTGAGGTAGCGGGCGAGCAGGTCGGCGGTGCGGCGCTCGGCCACCTGGTCGTCGTCTCCGCCGGGATGGCCGAACACGGCCCGGCCGCGGTACTCGTCCTGGAAGGTCCGCGCCTCCCGCAGCGACGCCAGCTGACGGCGGACGAGCAGGAACCCGGCGCCGAGCACGACGGCGAGCAGGACCAGGCCGGCGACGAGAACCGGTGCCGGGGGAGAGGTGAGCACGAGTGTCGGCGCCAGAACGCAGGCCGCGCCTGCGGTGAGCGCGGCTGGACCGTGGCCGGCAGAGCCAGGCTGGGCGTAGTGCACGCGGCAGGCCGTGTCGACGGTGTGCCACCACGGGATGGTCCGCACGTCGACGCGGGGTGGCGGCGGGTCGTAGTGCGGGTCCTCGCCGAACCGGCGGGTCCGGGTGCGCGCACGTGCCGCGCGCGGGGACGCGGTGCGAGTCGCCTCCGCGCGGGGTGCCGCGGGACCGGCTGGTGTGGTCCGGCGTGGCTCCTGCCGCGCGTCCCCGCTCACCCGGCCGGTGTCCTCGTCGTACTCGGCCCGCAGTTCGGGATCGGCCAGTGTCTCGTACGCCTCGCGCAGGAGGCGGAACGTGCCGGTCGTGCCGCCCGCGTCCGGATGCAGCGCGCGGGCGAGCGCACGGTAGGCCGACTTGATCTCCGCGGGTGTGGCATCCGGCCGCACGCCAAGAAGTTCGTAGTAGTCGACGTCGCGCACACTCACCTCGCTAGGACCTCGGCAGGCACACACTATGGCGTGCCGGTCACTCACCGGGTACGGCCGCCTCCGGCGCGTTGGGGTGCCGGGCCGGTGTGCTAGGGCGCCTTAGGCTTGTACCGTGCTGTCGGACGAGCCGGTCGTGCTGGACGGTGGTCTCGCCACCCAGCTGGAGGCACGCGGGCACGATCTGTCCGACGCGTTGTGGTCGGCGCGGCTCCTCGCCGACGCCCCGGAGGAGATCGTCGCCGCGCACCTGGCGTTCTTCCGGGCGGGCGCGCAGGTCGCGACCACGGCGAGCTACCAGGCCAGTTTTCCGGGCTTCGCGGCGTGCGGGGTCGGCCGCGCCGAGGCGGCGCAGCTCCTGCGCCGCAGCGTCGAGCTCGCGCGGCGGGCCCGTGACCTCCTCGCCGCCGACGGCGGACGGCGCTGGGTCGCCGCCTCCGCCGGGCCGTACGGCGCCTACCTCGCGGACGGTTCCGAGTACCGCGGCCGCTACGGGCTCACCGCGCGAGAGCTCGTCGCCTTCCACCGGCCACGGCTCGAGGTGCTCGCCGAGGCGGGGCCGGACCTGATCGCACTGGAGACCGTGCCCGATGTCGACGAGGCGGTCGCCGAGCTCGCGGCACTCGATGCGGTGGACGTGCCCGCGTGGCTGTCCTACACCGTCGAAAACGGCCGCACTCGGGCCGGGCAGAGCCTGGAGGAGGCCTTCGCCGTCGCCGCGGAGGACGACCGGGTCGTCGCCGTCGGGGTGAACTGCTGCGCCCCGGACGAGGTTCCCGGCGCGGTCGGCGTCGCGCGCGAGGTCACGGGCAAACCGGTGATCGCGTACCCGAACAGTGGCGAGGGCTGGGACGCGGCGGCGAAGGCCTGGACCGGACCGGCTCGGTTCTCCCCTGAACAGGTGACCGGGTGGATCGCGGCCGGCGCCCGGTTCGTCGGGGGGTGTTGCCGCGTCGGACCTCCGGATATCGCTCGTGTCGCCGATGTCGTGAGAAATCCGCGGGGCATCGCCTGAACGGGCTGAATTGGTTTGTCCGGAAAGGCGGCTTCCCGGCGCGCGTGTGACGCTTCGTATTCGGGGTAGTCCGCAACCACCGGAGCAAGTGGTCCGGCGCCGATGCGAGTGCCGCGTGGACGAGTCCACGCGGAACGCTGCCCGCCTGCGCGGCGGGCAGCGGGACGACGGCGCGGGAGGGCCGGCCACGGAAAGGAATGGGATCCGGATGAACATAACGGAATCATTCAACGAAGCCTTACGATCGGTGATCACCTTCCTGCCGAAGTTCGCCGCATTTCTCGTCATTCTGGTCATCGGCTGGCTGGTGGCGAAGGCCCTGCGCAAGCTGGTCGACGTGGTCCTGGAGCGGCTGAACTTCGACCGGGCCGTCGAGCGCGGCGGCATCAAGCGGGCGCTCGAGCGGTCGAAGTACGACGCCAGCGACCTCATCGCGGCGATCGTCTACTACGCCGTGCTGCTGCTCACCCTGCAGCTGGCGTTCGGCGTGTTCGGGCCCAACCCGATCAGCAGCCTGCTCGCGGGCATCGTCGCATGGCTGCCGCGGGCCCTGGTCGCGATCGTCATCATCGTCGTGGCCGCGGCCATCGCCAACGCCGTGAAGGACCTGGTCGGTGCGGCGCTCGGGGGCTTCAGCTGGGGCAACTTCGTCGCACGCGTGACGCAGGTGTTCATCGTCGCGCTCGGTGTCATCGCGGCACTGAACCAGGTCGGCGTCGCCACCGCGGTGACCACGCCGGTGCTGGTGGCCGTCCTCGCGACCGTCGGCGGCATCCTCGTCGTCGGCCTCGGCGGCGGCATGGTGCGGCCGATGCAGCAACGGTGGGAGCGCTGGCTGAACCGCGCCGAGCAGGAGGTGCCGGAGGCGAAGTCGCAGACGGAGGCCTACCAGCGAGGCCGAGAGGACGCCATGCGGGCGCAGGCGGGCCAGACCGGTGAGGCCGCGGAACCCGCCGACACCGGTGCGCAGACCGGGCCCATCCAGACGGGCGCGGCCGGCGCTGGGCAGATGCCGTCGGGCACGCAGCAGATGCCGCCGCGGACCGACCTGCCGCCGCGCGACTACCCGCGCTGACCGGCGGCCGAGCTCACGGCTACGTCGTGGTGGGTGCGTTCCCCGGGCGGGACGTACCCACCACGTCTGCGCGGGGCCGGAATACGTGAGGTCAGAAGAACAACAGGGGGTCGACGTCTCCGCCGGTGGCCATGGCCACCGTTCCGGCTGTGGCCAGCAGGCACACGGCGGCCAGCCGGAGGGTCACCCAGTCCAGGTTGTGCGCGCTGGGGACATCCCGATCACCGGGACCACCCGGTTCCGGTGGGGTCCAGCCGGATTCCCGGGCCGCGTCCAGGATGCCGCGGGCGTAGCCGGCGAGTTCCACGGCTCCGACCTTGGCGCCGCTCAGCGCGAGGATGTCGCGGACGGCGGCGGCGTGCTGATCGATGGTGGCGAGCAGACCGGGGGCGAGGCTCCCGATGGCAAGCCCGGCCCGACCGAGCCGCTCGGCGAGTGCGGACAGCTCCCGCTTCGCGGCAGACTCCTGCCACACGTTCAGCAACCAACCCATGGCTGCCGAGCATAAATCCACCTATTCGGGTGGCAGCAGCGGCCCCAGCGGACCCAGGTCGATGTTGAGGTCGGCGGGGGTGAGCCCGAAATGATCGCGCAGCTCGCCCATCCGCTCCTCGAGCCGCATGAGGGTCAGCCCGATGCGTTCGACCTGCTCCTCGGACAGATCGCTCTCCTCGACGCGGCGCAGTGCCTGCCGCTCCATGAGCTGGCGCAGCAACTCCACGATCGTAAGCACGAGGCTGACCAGACCCTTCTCGACGTTGTCCGGATCAGCGTCGATGTGCTCGGCGAGCAGATTCCTGTGTTCGTTCTCACTCACGGCTGCTCCGCTCCAGGGTGCTCGCCGACGTGATGAGGGCACGCAGCGACACGTGCACCAGATCGACGTCGGCGATCGACAGGGTGATCTCGCCGGAGAGCACCACACCGCCCGCGAGCACGCGGTCGAGGAGATCGACCAGCGCGATGCGGCGTTCCGGCGCGGCGGTGTCCAGCTCGCTTCTCATGCCGGGATCTCCGTTCCGCGCGGGAGCGCCCGCGCCCGGCCTGCCCCCATGGGCGCTGCTCCGGCATGGCCGCTCATCCCGCGTTCTCCTCGAGGCCGGCGAAGGAGTACGGCGGCCACGGACCGGTGAGCTCCAGCCGGACGCCGGCCCGGTCGGCGCCGAGCCGCTCGACGGTGCGGGCGAACTCGTCGCCCCGGGCGTCGTCGACGAGGTAGGCACCATTGAGGACCATCCATCCGCTGCGCCCGGAGAGCTTCGGGTCCTGCGGAGGATGCCGCCGGGCCGCGACGGAGAGGGCCGCGAGCGCCTCGTGCAGCTCCCCGGCGTGGTCCGCGGCGGCCTGCTCGGCCCGCTCCCGCGCCGACAGCTGCGCCTTGCGCTTGAGCAGGTAGGCGGTCCCGGCGCCGCCGCCCGAACCGGCGGTGGGCTCGGCGGCGGCGACGAGTTCGTCCGGGTCGGCGTAGGCCTTCACGCCCCACTCGGTGCGCCCCGCGACCAGGTCCAGCGCGGCGGCGAAGTCCGCCCGGCGCTGCGCCAGCAGGGAGCGGACCCGGTCGTCGTCGAGGTACACGGTGGCCAGCCGCAGCGGCACCACCGCCGCGGCGGCCCGATCGGCGGCGGCGACGACGTCGTCGTGGGCGCGGGCGGTCTCCGCCAGCCAGTCGAGGTCCTCGAGGTTGCGGTGCAGGGCTTCCTCGCCGAACTCGTCAAGGCTCGCCGGGCTCACGAGCGCCACGAGGTCTTCGTTCTCGATGGCGTGCACCGGCTCGCCCGCGACCCCGCGCAGTCCCTCGAGGACTCCGTGGTCCAGGGAGCGGGCGACGACGTAGAGCCAGCGTCCGATGCCTTCGGTGTGCTCCGCGCTCGCGGTGCCGGTGGTGCCTTCGGTTCCGGAGGTGTCAGCGGCCATCGGGTGCCCAGTCCTTCCTCCTCGCTCAGCGTTGCTCGTCGGTGGTTTCCCGCTCGGTCGCGGCCTCGATCGTGCGTGGCGTGCTCGTGCCGTCCTCGATCCGGCCGCGGCGCTCCAGCTCCTCGATGCGCTGCCGCAGCTCCCGGTTCTCGCGTTCCAGTTGGTGCTTGCCGTCGCCCTTGCCCGTGAGCCAGGGGTCGTTCTCCCACCAGTTGATCCCCACCTCCTTGGCCGTCTCCAGGGAGGCGACGACGAGGCGCAGCTTGATCGTCAGCAACTCGATGTCGAGCAGGTTGACCTGGATGTCGCCCGCGATCACCAGCCCCTTGTCCAGTACCCGCTCGAGAATGTCGCCGAGATTGGTGGACGAACCGCCCGAGCCACGGGCGGAGCCCACCGTCGACTGCGCCGGCCTGCCGATCTCCGTCATCTTCAGGATGCTCCGTTCCCGAGGCCGCTGCGGCCCCGTGCATAACGTTGCGTCCGGCGATAGGCGAGGAGCTCGCCGCCCAGGTCGAGGTCCACCTGGTACAACGCCATCAGGTCCGATGTGGACGGGATGCGGCGTTCCTCGACGACCTCGATCTCGACCCGCCACCCGTCGTCGGTGGGCTCCACCGACGTGGCGCCCACCGTGTCCCGGCCGGTGAGCTTGGCGATCTCGTCCAGCGCCGTCTCCGCGGCCTCGGGCGCGCTCAGCTCGGGCGGATCACCGTCGTGTTCCGGCTTGCGGTGCGGGGTTTCCTGTTGTCGGGCCATCCCGGCCTCACCCCTCTCGAGGGTCGATCGTGCCCTCGCCGGTCATGCGTTGCATGGCCCGCTCCTGGATCGCGGCTTCCTCCTCGGCGGTGATCTCGCCCCTCGCCCTGGCCTCCTCGGCGGCCTCCAGGTCGCGGCGCACCGACGACGGGTCGGAGACCTCCTGGTCGACCTGTTCCTGGATCAGCTCGGCCAGTGAGATCACCCCGCGAACGGGGGCCAGCGGTAGCAGCGCGATCTCGCTCAGCAGGCCCATGGCCTCACTCCTGTTGCTGCGGTTGGCGCGTCGTCACGAAGTCGTACGGCGCGAGCGGGCCGAGCAGTCGCATGTGGACGCGGCCCTCCCAGCGTTCGGCGAGCTCGCCGACGGCACGTTCCAATTCCTCCTGCTTGGCGACCTCGGCCAGGCACGAGACGTAGACGGCGTCCCGTTCGTGCGTCGCCTCCCGCACGTTGACGAGCAGGCCGAGCGCCTCGAGCCGCTCGACCGCCGTGCCGGTGTCCTGCTCGCGCTTGGCGGCGAGGGCGTTGGTGATGAGCTCGCCCAGCGCGATGCGTTCGTTGCGGCTCGCGTCCTCGGACTTGCCGCGGATCGCCTCGCGCAACCGCGAGGCCTCCTCGTTCTCCCGCAGCACCTCCCGCAGGATGGCCTGCTCGTCGTAGCGACCCTTGACGACGTACTGCGCGCGCCCCTCGAGCTCGTGCAGCGCCGCCGCGAAGTCGTCGTGGTTGTTCGCGAGCAGCTCCTCGGCCACGGCATCCTCGTCGGTGACCACGGCGCCGAACCGCAACGGCAGCACCGGGGCCACGCCGGCGGTCGCGTCGAGAACGGACGCGTGCGCCGCAAGGTCCTCGGGTTTGCCGAGCTTGGCGTCGCGGCTGATGTGGCTCACCAGCGCTGCGAGGTCACCGTGACGGACGAGCGTGACCCGGCTGGGCGGATCACCGACTCCGGTGGCCTCGGGGTCGCTCTCCACGTCGCCGGGAACGATCCCGTAGACGTAGACGACGGTCTCGCGTTCGCTGTCCTGGGTGCTGTCCTTGGTGGTCGCCATGGTCACTCGCCGTCCTTCCGGCTCCGGCCGCTCGCCGGTTCCGCCTCCTCGCCGAGAAAGTCCTTGAGCTTGTCGCCCGCGGCCTCGATCGCGCCCTTGGTCTTCGTCTTCGCGCCGCCCTGGTGCATGTCCTGCACGAGCTCGGGCAGGCCCTTGTCGTCGTTGTCGGCAAGGTCGAGGCGGCTCGTCGCCTCCGCGAAGCGCAGGTAGGTGTCGACACTGGCGACGACGACGCGCGCGTCGATGGTCAGCAGTTCGATGCCGACCAGCGACACCCGCACGTAGGCGTCGATCACCAGGCCCTTGTCCAGGATGGTGTCGATGACGTCGGCCAGGCTGGACGACGACGGGCGATCGGCGGCTCCGCCTCCGCCTGCGGGCTGCACGGCTGTGGTCACGAACGACCTCCTCGTGTTCGACGGGTCCTGGTTCCCCTGGACGAGCCGGGTGCGGACGCGGCCACCGCCCGGCGGCGACGTGGCCGCGGTGCGGGTTCTTCCTCGTCCTCCGTGTCCTCGCCCGGTTCCTCGGGTTCTTCGGGTTCCTCCTCCTCGGCTTCTTCGTCGGCTTCTTCGTCGGTGTCCTCGTCGGTCTCGTCGGAGGGCTCCTCGGCGGACTCCTCGTCCTCCTGGCCCTCGTCCTCGCCGCCCTCGCGGTCGGCGACCGCGTCCTCGCTGACGACCTCGCCCTCGCGGATCTCGCCGTGCCAGCCCTCGATCTCGTCGGGCTTGAGAATGGCGTGCACCATGGCGTGCCGCTGGAAGTGCTTGAGTTCCAGCCGCGCGCGTCGGCCCGGTGCGCGCCAGATGTTGCCGGTGCGCTCGACGAAACCCTGCGGGTAGTACTCGAGCACGACGACGATCTTGGTGAGGTTCGGTGCGAGCTCGTGGAACGTCACCGCACCGTCGACGTGGCCCTTCTCGCCCTCCGACCGCCATACGATGCGCTCGTAGGGCACCTGTTCCTCGATCGTGGCCTCCCACGTGCGGTGGGACCACAGGACCTGGGCCTTCCACTTGAGCTTCTCGTCCTCCTCCTGGTCGACGTTCTCGACCTTCTTCATGAAGGAGGGGAAATCGGTGAACTGCGTCCACAGGTCGTAGGCGATGTCGATCGGCACCCCGACCTCGATGGACTCGACGATGTTGGTGACCTTCAGCTGGTCCTTCGCGCCGCCGCCACCGCCGCCGCCGAAGGCCTGCTTGACCTTGTCGGTCACCTTCGACATGCCGGTGCTGGCGATCGCGCCGAGCGGCGACTTGCCCTCGGCGAGCTTCTGGGCACCGGTCAGCGCCGTCGCCAGCCCGCCCTTGCCGCCGCTCTCGGCGTACTGGGTGAGGTTCTGGGCGGTCGAGGACACCTTGTCGCTGACCGACGAGGCCGCACGGGAGGCGACCGTCGACGCGAGCTGCTGCACCGCCTTCTTCAGCAGTGCGGACGCCCCGAGGTCACCCACGGCGTCCTTGGCCGATCCGGCGGCGCCCGTGGCGGTGTCGGCGGTGCCCTTGGTCGTGTCCTTCGCCGCCTTGCCCGCTTTGCGGGCGGCTCCTGTCGCCTGGCTGGTCACA
Organism: Prauserella oleivorans; assembly: GCF_042685745.1. Classification (NCBI taxonomy): domain Bacteria; kingdom Bacillati; phylum Actinomycetota; class Actinomycetes; order Pseudonocardiales; family Pseudonocardiaceae; genus Prauserella; species Prauserella oleivorans. The sequence goes on from NZ_JBHUNT010000001.1 coordinate 3,636,527, forward strand.
GCACTCACCTCCGGGTGCGGCGCACCGGGGCACGGCCCTCGCTGCCGCGGGCGGGCGTGCGGCCGGAGCGCGACCGGCTCGCCGACCGCGTGGACGTGGAACGGGCCGACCGGGTCTGCGCCGCGCGCCTGCGGCGGGGCGGCTCCGGCTCCTCCTCCGGCTCTTCGTCGGTGTCCTCGGAGTCGTCGGAGTCCTCGGAGTCGTTCGAGCTGGACGCGGCCTGCTCGGACTCCTCGGTGTCGTCGCTCCCGCCGGTGTCTTCGCCGGTCTGCGAGTCCTCGGACTGCTCGTCCTCGGGTTCGACGTCGAGGTAGTCCTCGTCACCCTCGGATTCCTTCTCGTCGCCGCCGCTCTTGCCCGCGCCGGTCTGGTCCTGCAGCCGCTGGTTGAGGGAGTCGAGCCGGCTGCTGGCCGCGGTGACGGCCGCGGTCTTGGCCGCGTCGAGCAACTCACCGCGAATACTCTCGGTGATCTTGGTGAGCTCCGGCGATTCCGCGAGCCGCTTGGCTCCCTGCTGCAGGAGTTCCCGCGGCGAGGTGCCGAGCTTCCCGGTGGCGCCCGCAGCGGCGATCATCAATGCCAGTCGCATCTTGCGTGTGCGACCCAAGAGGTAGCCCGCGGCCACCGCCGCGCCTACCTGTGCCCCGCCTTTCACGAGCGATTCTCCTTCGGTCTGCAGTGGGTCCGGCCGTCCGATGGCGGACCCGAGGACCCGATCGAGTTACCACTGGTGAGTGACTGCGAAACGCCCTTGTCACCCGGGCTTCTGAATTGCTCCAGGTGGAGCACCCGTGCGGACCTGGACGGGGACCGATGTCGGCGGCATCTAGTCTGTCCGCGTGATGAGGAGGCATCGGTGAGTGAGGACGAGGGCCGGCTGATCGCCGGCCGGTACCGCCTCCAGAGCCGGATCGGCAGCGGCGCGATGGGGGTCGTGTGGCGGGCCGTGGACGATCGTCTGGACCGGACGGTCGCGGTCAAGCAGCTGCTGCTGCCCCCGGGGTTGAACGAGGTGGAGACCGACAAGGCGCGGCAGCGTGCGTTCCGGGAGGGCCGCATCGCGGCGCGCCTGCAGCACCCGAACGCGATCTCGGTCTACAACGTCGCCGAGGACGCCGGCCAGCCCGTGCTGGTGATGGAGTACCTGCCCTCGCGGAGCCTGTCGGCCGTGCTGGCCGAACGGCGCGTACTGCCGCCCACGGAGGTCGCGCGGCTCGGCGCGCAGGTGGCGTCGGCGCTGACCGCCGCCCACGCGGCCGGGGTCATCCACCGGGACGTCAAGCCCGGCAACATCCTCCTCGGCGACGACGGCACGACGAAAATCACCGACTTCGGTATTTCCCGGGCGGCAGGCGACATCACGGTGACGAGCACGGGCCTGCTCGCGGGCACACCCGCGTTCCTGTCGCCCGAGGCCGCGCGTGGCGCCGAACCGGGGCCCGCCTCCGACGTGTTCTCCCTCGGGGCCACGCTCTACGCCGCCGTGGAGGGCACGCCGCCCTTCGGGGCCATCGACAACGAGATCGCGCTGCTGCATACGGTCGCCACCGGGACGACCATCCCGCCCCGGCAGGCCGGACCGTTGGCCGGCCCGCTGCAGGCGATGCTGCAGACCGAGCCCTCCGCCCGGCCGACGATGGCGCAGGTCGCCGAGACGCTGCGCACCGTGGCCGACGGCGGCACCGTTGCGCCCGCCGATCCGCCGACCGTGCCCGCCACGGCCGCCGTTCCGCCTCCCCCGCCCCGCCGGCCGGCGACGCGGGTCGACCTCCACCCCGCCGGCCCGCCACCCGCGGCGGCCCCGGCGCCGGCAGCCCCTGCGGCCACGCGGCGGTCGAGCACCCGGGTCCTCGTGACGGCGCTGGCGGTGCTCACGGCAGCGGCGATCGGGATCCTCGTCGCCGAACTGCTGGTGGGCGCCACCGGAAGCTCCGGCAGCCCGCGGGCGGGGGCGCCACCGACCACGGAGGCCCCCCGGACCAGCGAGCCTCCCGCCACCACGACCACCACGTCGGTGGCTCCGAGCTCCGAGGAGCTCGAACAGGCCGTCGCCGACTACTACGCCCTACTGCCCGACGATCCCGACAGCGCCTGGCAGGAGCTGGGCCCGGGGTTGCGGGCCCAGGGCAAGAGCGCGTACGAGGATTTCTGGAACGGCATCGAGAGGGTGTCCCTCGTCGCGGGACCGCGTGCCCTGGATTCCGCCACCGTTCAGGTCCAGCTCGACTTCACCACCGACGACGGCAAGGTGACCCGCGAGGTGCACCGCCTCGGCATGGTCACCACGTCGGGCACGCCCCGCATCGACAGCGACCAGCTCGTGTCGTCGCGGGTCGTGAAGAAGCCCTCCGACGAGGACAAGGGCGGCAAGGACAAGAAGGACGACGAGGGTAAGGACGACAAGGACGGCAAGGACGAGGGCGACGAAAAGGACAACTGATCGCGGGTCGTGCACGGGGACTGCGTGCCGCTGCGGTAGTTTCGCCTCGTTTGACGTCACTGCTCGCACCAGCCCGGGGATGCCTTGGTTCAGGAGAACAGCCCGCCGAGTCCGGAGCCGCCCGACGAGGACCGGGCCGGCAGTCGGCCCCAGGACCAGCCGACCGGCCCACCCGCCGAGTCCCAGCCGGCCGGCCCTGCCGCGGCCGCGTCGCCCGAGCAGGATCCGGCCGACGCGGATCCGGCGACCCCCGATCCGGCAGGAACCGCATCGGCGGAGGACACCGGAGCCGGATCGGCGGACGGCGACGGTACCGCCGCTGACCCCGCGGAGCCCGCGCCGGACGGCGTCGACGCGGCGCGTCCGGACCTGACCGCCCGCGACCACGAGCCCCCGGCACGCGGTGGCCGGCCGGACACCGACCTCCCGGACGGCGCGGCACCGCAGGCGGGGCGGCTCCCGGACTCCCGCCTGCGGAAGGCCGGTCTCGTGGCCGGTGCGATCGTCGGCGTGCTCGCGCTGCTGTACGGCCTCGATCTGTTGCTGAACCAGGGTGACGTCGCGCGTGGCCGCACCGTGGCGGGCGTCGACGTCGGCGGGATGAGCCGGGAGGACGCCGAGCAGACCCTGCGTGCCGACCTGACGACGCGGCTCACCGAGCCCGTCGAGCTCGACGCCGCCGGCACGCGGCACACGCTGATGCCGGGCCCGCTCGGTCTGCGGCTCGACTGGGCGGCCACGCTCGACGCGGCCACCGACCAGCCGCTGAACCCCTTCACGCGGCTCGCGTCGTTCTTCACCACCGAGGAGATCGGCGTGGTCTCCCAGGCCGACTGGGATCTCTTCGACGACGCGGTCCAGCGGGTACGTCAGGGCGTGGACCGTGAGGCGGCCGAGGGCACGGTCCGCTTCGACGGCACCACACCGGTCGCCCAGGATCCCCGTCCCGGGCGCGCACTCGAGGTCGCCGCGGCGCGCGAGGAGATCCTGCGGCACTGGGCCGGCCCCGATCCGGTGCGGCTGCCGGTGCACACCATCCCGGTCCGCTCGACGACCGAGTCGGTGCGCGAGGCCCTCGACCGGATCGCGCGGCCCGCCGTGTCCGGACCCGTCACCGTGCACGGCGAGGGCCGGGACGCGACGTTGCGCCCGGAGGCGATCGCCCGGGCGCTGACGTTCGAGGCCCGCGACGACGGTTCACTCGCACCGAAGGTGGACCGGCAGATCATCCGGAACGCCGTCGGGCCCCAGCTGGCGCCCACCGAGCGACGCGGCCGGGACGCGCGGTTCACCTTCCCGGGCGGCAGGCCCACGATCGTCCCGGCGCGGAACGGCCGCGGCATCGACTGGGAGAAGAGCCTGAGTGGCCTCACCGGCGTGCTGCAGCGGACCGACCGGCGGGAGATCACCGCGACCTACGTCTCGCAGCCCGCCGCGCTGACCACCGAAGCCGCCCGTGCCCTCGGCATCAAGGAAGTGATCGGCGAGTTCACCACGAGCGGGTTCGCCTACGACTCCGGGCAGAACATCCGGGCCGTCGCGCGAGAGGTCAACGGCGCGGTCGTCAAGCCGGGGGAGACGTTCAGCCTCAACGGTTTCACCGGGCCACGCGGTCTCGACCAGGGCTACGTGTACGCGGGCATCATCGAGAACGGGCAGCCGGGCCGGGCCGTCGGCGGCGGGATCTCCCAGTTCGCGACGACGCTGTACAACGCGGCGTACTTCGCGGCCATGAAGGACACCGAGCACAAGGAACACAGCTACTACATCAGCCGCTACCCGGAGGGCCGGGAGGCGACGGTCTACCAGAACCCGGACGGGTCCAGCGTCATCGACCTCAAGTTCACCAACGACGCACCGACGGGCGTGGTCATCCAGACCATCTGGACTCCCTCGGACATCACCGTGAAGCTCTGGGGCACCAAGCGCTACGAGGTCGAATCCGTCAACGGCGGCCGGTTCGCCTACACGTCGCCGAGTGTCACGGTGGAGCCGATCGAGACGTGCTCGCCCACCAGCGGCGCCAGCGGGTTCAGCACCACCGACACCCGCATCATCCGCGACCTGACCACCGGCGAGGTCGTCCGCCGGGAGAAGCGCACCGTCGTCTACAACCCCCAGCCCGCCGTGGTCTGCGAGGAACCGGAACCCGAGCCGGAACCCGAGCCCAGGCCGAAGCCCCGGCCGCAGCCGTCTCCTCCGCCGCAGCCGGACGGGCCGCCCGCCGAGCAGGGTGATGTCCCACCGGGGCCACCGGCCGACCCGCCGGGTGACGCGGACGGCGAGGGCTGAGCCGGCGGCCTGTGCTCACTCGCGCGGGGAGCCGAGCGTCAGCTGGTCGAGCCGAGCCTGCAGCGCCGTGACGACGGCGAGCCGGTCGGCGTGGTTCTCCTCGTACGCGAGCAGCCGTCGGACGTCCTCGGCGGGCAGCGAGCGGATCCGCTCGCGCACCGCGAGCACCGGCAGCCGGTCGTAGCCGGCGAGCGGCAGGTCGCCGCGGTGGTCGGTCATGGCACACCTCCCGTCACGGCTCCAGGCAGTACACCGTGAACGCCGACCGGATCACGGGCTGGGCGACGTTGCGGACCCGGACCCCACCGGGGGTGACCCCGCGCTCGCACCCGGCGTGCGCGTGACCGTGCACGGCGAGGTGCGTCCGCGTCGCGTCCACCGCCTCGCCCAGTTGGTAGGCGCCCAGGAACGGGTAGATCTCCAGCGGTTCCCCGTGCAGGGTGTCCGGCACCGGGGAGTAGTGCATGAGCGCGACGCGGATGTCGCAGGTCAGCGACTCCAGCGCCGACTGCAGCTTCCCCGCGATCTCCGTGGTGTGCCCGACGAACGCCTTCATTTCCGGCTCGCCGAACGCACTCGCGCACCGGCCCTCGAACCCGCCGCCGAAGCCCTTCACCCCGGCGACACCGAGCCGCAGCCCACCGACCGGCAGCACCGTGCCGTCGCCCTCCAGGACATGGATGCCGCCGTCGGTGAGCACCTCGGTGACCTCGGGAACGGCATCGCTGTGGTGGTCGTGGTTGCCGAGCACCGCCAGCACCGGCACGCCGACGTCGGCGAACTCCCGGGCCACCACCCGAGCCTCCTCCGGCGTGCCGTGTCGGGTCAGGTCGCCCGCGAGCAGCAGCACGTCGGCGTGCCGGGGCAGCCGTTCGAGCGCGGGCCGCAACCTGCCCCGCGCGTCCGGTCCGAGATGGACGTCTCCCACCGCCGCGATTCTGATCATCGGAGCACCTCGGGTTCTCCTGGTTCGCCGGCCTCGACGACGTGGACGTCGTTGTGCACGCGCAGCCACGGTTCCCGCTCGTGCACCACCAGGTCGAGCTCGTCCTTGCACTGCTGGGACGACACGGACCCGCACAGGTAGACGTGCTCGCCCCGCACGTCCACCTGGATGCCGAGTTCCGCCGTCCGCGGGTCCTCGGCGAGCGCTCTGCGCACCCGCGCGGCGACATACTCGGGCACCTCGTCGCTAGCCCGGTTCGGCATCGGAGTCTCCTCCCTTCACGCCGAGGTCGGTCAGCAGGCGCAGGAACGCACGCGCGTACGGCGAGCCGGCCGTCTCCCGTGCCGCCCGGTGCCAGTCGACCTGTTCCCGCAAGGCTCTGGCGATGGGCAGCAGCGGGGTGAAGTCGCACCGATGCGGGCCGAGGACCAGCAGTTTGTCCACCATGACGTCGGTGGCGGGCAGCACGGGCGCCGACGTCGGGCCCACGCGCATCTCCTCGCACCGGGCGAGCAGGTCGGCGGTCACCGGCCGCTGATTGGGACGGAAGATGACGTCGACGAGGCAGTCGCCGTCGTAGACCTTGACCAGCCAGTCCTCGGGCGGGTCGGCCGCGCGCATGCCCGCGGCTATCAGCGCCTTGCGGGCCACCGGAGCGTCGGCCTCGGTGACGAAGATGTCGACGTCGTGATCGGAGGCGGGGCCGCCCCGGGCGTAGACGGCACACCCGCCGGCCAGCGCGAACGGGACATCCGCCTCCCGCAGGGTCGTCACCACCCTCGTGACGGTGCGCAGCAGCTGTTCCTGATCGACCTCCACGGCGCGTGATTACCCGCGTGGTGGCCGGGTATGCGGGGGCCAGGAGGTGAAAGCATGGCCCAGCCCAACCCCATCGAGATGCAGAAGTACCTGGCCGGTGTGGACTACCCGTGTTCGCGAGACCAGCTGGTCGACTACGCGCGCGGCAAGGGTGCGGACGACGACATCCTCGAGCACCTCAAGTCCCTGCCCGACCGCGAGTACGACGGCCCCAACGCGGTGAGCGCCGAGTACTCCAAGACCTGACCCAGTCGGCCCGGGGCGGCGGCACGTTTACCGAATGCGGCGGTGGATCACCCTCGCCGCAGGAGGTGCCTGATGACCGATCTCGCCGTTGACCTGGACCTGCCCGCCGCGGAACCGGACGACCCGCACGCCATCCGCATCGACAACCCCGTCGACGGAAGCCTCGTCGGCCGCGTCGCGATGGCAAGCCGCGAGGACGTCACCGCGGCAGTCGAGGCCGCCCGTGCCGCCACCGCCGAGTGGGCTGCCACCCCCGCTGCGGATCGGGGAGCCGCACTGCGGGCGGCGGCCGCTGCGGTCCGGGGCCGCGCCGACGACCTCGCGGCGATCAACGAGGCCGAGACCGGCAAGCCCGCCGCCGACGCCAAGGAAGGCGTGCTCGCAGGCGCGGGCACGCTGGAGCAGTACGCCGAGCTCGGTACGGTCCACAGAGGACGGAGCCTGCTCGGTGCGGTGTCCGCGACCGATCTCATGGTGCCCGAGCCACGCGGGGTCGCCGCTGTCCTCACCCCGTGGAACGACCCGGTCGCCGTGGCGTGCGGACTGCTCGGCGCCGCCCTGGTCACCGGCAACACCGTGGTGTACAAGCCCAGCGAACGGTGCCCGCACACCGGGCTGCTGCTCGGTGAACTGCTGGCACCGTACGTCCCGGACGGCGTGCTGACCAGCCTGCCCGGTGACGGTTCCGTCGGAGCGTGGCTGGCGGAGAGTCCGGTCGACCTGATCGCCCATGTCGGCAGCAGCGAGGCAGGCCGGGCCATCGCCAAGGCCGCCGCCACGACCGGTGCGAAGGTGCTCCTGGAGAACGGCGGCAACGACCCGCTCGTGGTCGACGCCGACGTGGATCCGCGCTGGGCCGCCGCCCAGGCGGCGACGGGCTCGTTCGCCAACAGCGGCCAGATCTGCGTGGCCGTGGAACGCATCTACGTCCACCGCGCGATCGCCGAGCCGTTCGTGACCGCACTCACCGAGGAGGCCGAGCGCACCGGGCTACTGCCCTTGGTCGACCGCGCCCACCGGGACAAGGTCCACGACCACGTCGCGGACGCGGTCGCCGCCGGCGCGCGCCTGTGCGCGGGCGGGGTCGTGCCGGACGATCCCGGCAGCCGATACCCGGCGACGGTGCTGGCGGACTGCACTCCCGGCATGCGGGTGCTGCGTGAGGAGACCTTCGGTCCCGTGGCACCCGTGTGCGTCGTGGACAGCTTCGCCGACGGTCTCGAGGCCGCCCGCACCGACCGCTACGGCCTCGCCGCCACCGTGCTGACGCGTTCCATGGAGCATGCCCAGCGTGCGTGGCGCGCGCTGCCGGTGGGCACCGTGAAGGTCAACGCCGTGTTCGGCGGCGCGCCCGGCGGCGCCGCGCAACCACGCGGCGCCAGCGGGCAGGGCTACGGCTACGGCCCCGAGCTGCTCGACGAGATGACCACGACCAAGGTGGTGCACATCGAGCCCGCTCCGGGCGGCTGAGGCGCCGTGGCGCCGCGCGACTCAGCGCACGACGACGGTGCGGCCGTCGCGACGGGACACGAGCTCGCCGACCACGGGTGCGCCCGGGATCTCGCCCGCGACAAGCAGGCCACCGGAAGTCTGGGCGTCCGCCAGCAGCAACGCCGTCTCCTCGTCCACAGCGGACAGATCGGCGTGCGGGCGCACCCAGTCCAGGTTGCGCTTGCTGCCTCCGGGCACGAAGCCCGCCCGCAACGACTCCCGCGCCCCGTCGACATAGGGCACCGAGGCGGAGTCGATCACCGCGGTCACGCCGCTCGCCCGCGCGAGCTTGTGCACGTGCCCGAGCAGCCCGAATCCGGTGACGTCGGTGGCACACGTCAGGCCGGCCTCGAGCGCGGCGCGGGCGGCGGCGTCGTTCAGCGTGGTCATCACCTCGATGGCCTGCTCGAACCGTTCGGCCGTGGCCTTGTGCCGCGCGTTGAGCACGCCGAGCCCGAGCGGTTTCGTCAGCGACAACGGCATCCCCGGGGCGCCGGCGTCGTTGCGGAGCAGCCGGTGGGGGTCGGCTGTGCCCGTGACGGCGAGGCCGTACTTCGGTTCGGGATCGTCGACGCTGTGCCCGCCCGCCAGATGAGTGCCCGCGGCGCCGCACACGTCCTTGCCGCCTCGCAGTACCTCGGTGGCCAGGTCGAACGGCAGCGCGTCGCGCGGCCAGCACAGCAGGTTCAGCGCGACCACCGGCGTGCCGCCCATGGCGTAGACGTCCGAGAGCGCGTTGGCGGCGGCGATCCGGCCCCAGTCGTAGGGGTCGTCGACGACGGGGGTGAAGAAGTCCGTGGTGGCGATCAGCGCTTGTCCGCCCGCGATGCGGACCGCGGCCGCGTCGTCGCCGTCGTCGAGGCCTACGACGAGCTCGCCGGGCGGGTCGAGCGGGCGCGAGCCGGTGAGGCCCCGCACCACGTCCTCGAGTTCGCCGGGCGGGTCGAGCGGGCGCGAGCCGGTGAGGCCCCGCACCACGTCCTCGAGTTCGCCGGGCGGGATCTTGCAGGCACAGCCGCCGCCGTGCGCGTACTGGGTGAGACGGTAAGCCATGTCACCAATCCTCGCGCTGCGTGCGACGATGCGCCTTGCGAAGATTGCGGCATGTCGGGCATGTCTCAGGGAGGCGCTTCCGGCCTGGTGACCGGCGCGGTCTTCAAAACCGTTGAACGGCAGGCACTGTCGTTGGCGGGTTCGATTCCCGTTCGCCTCCGCCACCGGTCGCGGGGTGCGCTGCCGTGACGGATCCACGACGGCGCATCCCGCGCACCGACACGCTTCTGGCCGATCCCCGGCTGGCGAAGGCGGTCCACGATCTCGGCCCCGGTCTCGTCAAGGCCGCCGTCGTGACCGCGCAGGAGCGGGCGCGCGCGGGTGAGATCGCGCCCGAGGACGTCGCCGAGTCGGCGCTGGCGGAGCTGCCCGGCACCGCGACCACGTTGCACCCGGTGCTCAACGCGACCGGCGTCGTCGTGCACACCAACCTGGGCCGGGCTCCGCTCTCGCCCGCCGCGCTCGACGCCGTGCGGGCCGCCGGCGGCGCCACGGACGTCGAGTTCGACCTCGCGTCCGGAACGCGGGCCCGGCGTGGGCGGGGCGCCCTCGCCGCGCTGGCGGGGGCCGTGCCCGAGGCCGGCGGCGTGCACGTCGTCAACAACAATGCCGCCGCCCTGCTGCTGTGCGCGCTCGCGCTCGCGCCGGGCCGGGAGATCGTGCTGAGCCGGGGCGAGCTCGTGGAGATCGGGGACGGTTTCCGGATTCCCGAACTGCTGGAGTCGGCCGGTGCCCGGTTGCGGGAGGTCGGTACGACCAACCGCACCACCGTCGCCGACTACGCGGCCGCGATCGGCCCCGACACCGGGTTCGTGCTCAAGGTGCACCCGTCGAACTTCCGGGTCACCGGGTTCACCGCCGAGGCCGGTGTCGGCGAGCTGGCGGAGCTGGGTGTCCCGGTCGTCGCCGACATCGGGTCGGGCCTGTTTCACCCGCACCCGCTGCTGCCCGACGAGCCTGACGCGACCACGGCGCTGCGCGCGGGCGCGTCGCTGGTGACCGCGAGCGGTGACAAGCTGCTCGGCGGGCCGCAGGCCGGGCTGTTGTTCGGCGAGCACGCCGTCGTCGAACGCCTGCGCCGCCATCCGGCCGCCCGGGCGATGCGGGTGGACAAGCTGACGCTGGCGGCCCTCGAAGCGACGCTGCGCGGTCCGCTGCCTCCGGTCCGGGCCGCCCTGGAGGCGCCGGTGAGCCGGTTGCGGGACCGCGCCACCTGGCTGGCCGGTGAGCTGGCCCGGCGTGGGGTCGACGCCACCGCGGTGGAGTCGGTGGCCGCCGTCGGCGGCGGGGGAGCGCCGGGAGTGGAGCTGCCGAGTGCCGCGGTGAGCCTGCCCGAGCACTACGCGGAGGCCTTGCGGACGGGAACCCCACCGGTGGTGGGCCGCGTCGAACGAGGCCGCTGCCTGCTTGACCTGCGCACCATCGACCCGGCCGAGGATCGCAGCCTGCTGGACGCGGTGATGCGATGCACGTCCTAGCCACCGCCGGCCACGTCGACCACGGCAAGTCCACGCTCGTCCGCCGGCTGACCGGCATGGAGCCGGACCGGCTGGCCGAGGAACAGCGGCGTGGCCTGACGGTGGATCTCGGCTTCGCGTGGATCGAGATCGACGGCACGGTACTGGCCTTTGTGGACGTTCCCGGGCACGAGCGCTTCGTGCCGAACATGCTCGCCGGTGTGGGGCCGGTGGCGGCCGCGGTGTTCGTCGTGGCCGCCGACGAGGGCTGGCAGGCCCAGTCGAGCGAACACCTGGCGGCGCTGGACGCGTTCGGCGTCCGCCACGGCCTGCTCGTCGTGACCAAGGCGGACCGCGCCGACCCGCGTCCGGTCGCCGCGGCGGCCCGGGACCGGCTGGCGGCCACCACTCTCGGCGATGTGCCGGCCGTCGCGGTCAGCGGCCGCACCGGCGAGGGGTTCGACGAGTTGCGGGCGCGGCTCGTCGCGCTCGCCCGCCGGCTGCCGCAGCCGGACGCGGACGCCGACGTGCGGCTGTGGATCGATCGCGTCTTCACCGTGCGCGGAGCGGGGACGGTCGTCACCGGCACGCTGGGCGCGGGCCGGCTCGCCACCGGCGACGAGCTCGTGCTCTCCGGCTCGGGGCGGCGCGTCGTGGTGCGCGGCCTGCAGTCCCTCGGCCGTTCGCGCGACACGGTGACCGCGGTGGCCCGCGTAGCCGTGAACCTGCGCGGCGTCGACCGCGACGAGCTGCGGCGGGGGGAGGCGCTGCTGACACCGGGCGCCTGGCACGGGACCGCCGAGGTGGACGTCCGGGTGCGCGGGGACAAGGCCGCCGAGCTCCATCGTGAGCTGGTCCTGCATCTGGGTGCCGCAGCCGTGCCGTGCCGGGTTCGTCCACTGGGGACGGACACGGCACGATTGACGCTGCGGGTCGCGCTGCCGGTGCGGGCCGGTGACATCGGCGTGCTGCGCGACCCGGGGGAGCATCGCGTCCCGGCGGGGGCGGAGGTGCTCGACCCCAGTCCGCCGCCGCTGCGCCGCAGGGGCGCCGCGCGTGCCCGGGCGCGGGAACTCGACGAGCACGACGCGGCCGCGGCGTATGTCCGCAGGCACCGGGTCGTGGCCGTGCGGGAGCTCGCCGCGCTCGGCTTCGCGCCGGCCGGGGCTCGCCTGGGGCGCTGGGCGGTCGACGAGGAGGTCCTGGCGGGGCTCCCGCGCCAAGCGGGAGAGCGGTTCGCGGCGTGGAGTGCGGCCGAGCCGTTGGCCGCGGGCATGCCGGTGGAGGCATTGCGGCGTGACCTCGGCATCCCCGCCGAGCTGGTGCCGGAGGTCCTGACCGGGACCGGCCTGGAGGTCCGGGACGGGCTCGTGCGCAAACCCGGCGTCGATGCGGAGCTGCCGGAGCCCGTGGCGCGGGCGGTGGCGCGGATCGAGCGGCGTCTCGCGGAGGAGCCGTTCCACGCGCCGGAAGCCGACGACCTCGCCGCACTGGGCCTGGGGCCGCGGGAACTGGCGGCGGCGGAACGTGCGGGCAGGCTCATCCGGTTGACGGACACGGTGGTGCTCGCTGCGGGCGCGCTCGAAATGGCCGCGCGCGAGCTGGCCCGGCTCGACCTGCCGTTCACCGTGAGCGACGCTCGCCGGGCTTGGCACACCACGCGGCGGGTCGCGGTGCCCCTGCTGGAGCGGCTCGACGCCGAGGGCGTCACGCATCGCCGTCCGGACGGAACGCGCGTCCTGCGGCAGGGCGGCTGATCGCAGGCGGCGTACCGACCTGAGCGGTGGTGAGCCGAGGGCCACGATCCGGGCCACCACCTGCCGTGCCGCACCGCTCCCGGACCGCGACGTCGTCAGCCTGCGATCGGTGCCCGCCGTGGCGTTGCCGGGCCGCGAGGCGCCTGGACCACGACGTTTCCGCGGCCGCAACCGTTGCCGCGTCACCAGCCCGGCCATACCCTTGCCGGACCGCCACGTTGTCGGCACGACCGGTGCCTGGCCAAATCTCTCCGTCCACGACGCCCCCGGGCCGCGACCGGTCACCCGGCCCGGCTGCTCCGGCTCAGCGCACGCCGCGGGGCCGGAACTGGATGCTGATCCGCGGGCCGACGGGTTTGGACGTCTTCGGCACGGCGTGCTCCCATGTGCGCTGACACGAGCCGCCCATGACGATCAGGTCGCCGTGCCCGAGGCCGTAGCGGACCGTCTCCCGCCGGTACCATGCCGGGGCCGCAGCATGAGCGACCGTGCGGCGCCCACGGAGATGATCGCGACCATGGTGTCCTCGGAGCTGCCCCGGCCGATGGTGTCGCCGTGCCAGGCCACGCTGTCCCGGCCGTCGCGGTAGTAGCACAGGCCCGCGGTGCGGAACGGTTCGCCGAGCTCGGCTCCGTAGTGTGCCGTCAGCGCCGCCCGAGCCTCGGCCAGCACGGGGTGCGGCAGCTCGTCGTGCTCGTCGTAGAAGCACAACAGCCGCGGCACGTCGACGGTCCGGTCGTACATGTGCCTGCGCTCGGCCCGCCACGGCACCTCGGTGGCCAGCACGTCGAACAACGCGTCGGCGCCCGTGAGCCAGCCGGGCAGCACGTCGATCCAGGCGCCGTGACTCAGGGTCGTGCGTGTGACGTCGGCGAGGGACCCCAGCGCCGGCGCGTCGCCCGCGTCGAACAGGGAACCCTGAAGTGCGAGGTCCATGCCCCGAGCGTACCCGTGATCGAACAGATGTTCTAGTCGGGTGGGGAATGTTCGGCGTGTGGACTCCGTTGGCACACAGGTACCGAACGCGACAACAAGGAGCCCTCATGGCGACCGTCGAGCTGACGAACGAGAACTTCAACGACGTGGTGGCGAAGGACGGGATCGTGCTCGTCGACTTCTGGGCGTCGTGGTGCGGGCCGTGCCGGATGTTCGCACCCGTGTTCGAACAGGCCGCCGACAAGCACGACGACATCGTGTTCGGCAAGGTCGACACCGAGGAGCAGACCTCGCTCGCGCAGGCCTTCGGCATCTCCTCGATCCCGACCCTGATGGCGGTCCGGGACGGTGTGGTGCTTTACGCGCAGCCGGGCGCGCTTCCCGAGCAGGCGCTGGAGCAGCTGATCGAGAAGGTTCGCGAGGTCGACATGGACGAGGTCCGCCAGGAGATCGACAAGCAGCAGCAGTGACCGCGCGTTCGGCGGCTCTGCCGGCCCGGACCTGCGGCTACAATCGGGGCATGCATCGACCTCGACCGGTGACCGAGGTCCCAGATGTGGTCGGGCTCGGCGCCGAGGACGCGTGCACCATCGTGCGGCGCGCCGGGCTCGTGCCCGTGGGCCCCGAGGGGGCCGACGAGCCCACCACCGGCGTCGTGACCGCGCAGCGGCCCATCGGCACGGCCGGCGCGGAGGAAGGCGCGGAGGTCGTGCTCTGGACCCATCCCGGCCGTGACTCGGCGGAGGCGCTCGTGCCGCCGACCCCGGTCGAGGCGGCTGATCTCGACCCGGTGTGACCCCCCTCGACGACTGAGTCAGCTCAGCCGCAGGTGCGCGAACACCGGCCGATGGTCGGAGCCGGGTGCGTCGCGCCGGTCGGTCGGGTCGTCCCCGACGGATCCACCGCCGCCCGACTCCGCGGTCGCGACCTCGCCGGCCTTTCCCACGAGCGCGTGACTCACCAGGACGTGGTCGATGAGCTCCTGGCGCCCCTGGTAGATGCGGGAGAACCGGTCCGCCTCGAGGATCAGCGACGTAAGGTTCCACAGGCGCGCGCCGTCACCTTGGTCCGAACGAGTGAAACCCGCCGTCCCCAGCTCCGACCCGGGGGGGCCGTGCAGCAGCGTCGTCGTCGCGGCATGCGGGCCGTCGTTGGGGTCGCCGAGCACGGCCAGTGCCCGGTCCCGCCCCTGTCCGGCCAGCAACTCGGTGACGAACGCCCGCACCGTGGCCGCCTCGGCGGCGCGCCTGCCCAGCGCGTAGACGGCGTACCGCGCGCGCTCGTGTTCGTCCCGCGGGGAGAACCGCCCGCCCGGGTAGGTGAGCAGCTTGGACTTCAGATGGCAGCTCACCAGCGTCACCTCGGTGCCGTCGAGATCGGCGACCGCCTTGAGCGCGGGCCTGCCCATCTGCTCGACGGTGCTGCCGTCGTCGGCGACCTGCACCGGCGCCAGGGGCTCGGGAAACCGCGCGGCCTGGGCCGGCGCGGTGAGGGGAGTCCGGGCCAGCAGGCCCACGCGGATGCCGCGTGCGTCCGGCTCGGCGAGCTCGGTGTGCCACTCGCCGGGCAGGCGGGTGACCAGGTCGGCGAGTGCCTCCGGTGACCCGACCTCCTGGACGGCCAGCACGTCGGGAGCCGCCCGGACGATCGTGGCCGCCAGGGAGTCGAGCTTGGTTTCGTAGGCCTCGGTGGATGTCGGTCCGGCGTCGGCGCCGGGGAGGAAGAGGTTCTCCAGGTTCCAGGTTCCGATGACGGCCATGCGCGGCTCCGCTCGTTGCTCGTCGAACCCCCCGCGACGACAGGCATCTTCACTGTCCTCGCCTCACCGGCCGGGTGGAAGAGTGCGCCACCGCGGTGACGTCGAGGGTCCGTTGGGACACGTGTGTCCGGCCCCGGCAGAATGGCCGCGTGGCGACCAGGCGCAGCGCTGGAATCCTGCTCTACCGCGAGCTCGACGAGGAGGTCGAGGTCCTGCTCGGCCACATGGGTGGCCCATTCTGGGCGCGCAAGGACACTGCAGCGTGGTCGATCCCGAAGGGCGAGTACGACGCGGACGAGGAGCCGCAGGCCGCGGCCCGGCGCGAGTTCCGCGAGGAGCTGGGAGTTCCCGCGCCGCCGGGAACGCTGACGGCACTCGGTGACGTCCGGCAGTCCGGCGGCAAGGTCGTCACCGTGTGGGCGCTGGCCGGAGACCTCGATCCGGACACGGTGGTGCCCGGGACGTTCGAGCTGGAATGGCCCCGCGGATCCGGGACGATGCGCCAGTTCCCGGAGCTCGACCGGGTGGCGTGGTTCGCTCTTGCCGACGCTCGCGACAAGCTGGTGAAGGGGCAGCGCGTGTTCCTCGACCGGCTTGCCGGTGTGCTGGCGCGCTGACCACGACGTTACGTCGTTCGGGGGTAGGTCTGCTCCAAATCGCGCAGGCACGCGTCGACGGCCTCCCGCAGCACGGGGTCGCCCTCGCGCGTGATCGTGTCGCAATACCAGTCGGCGAGCCAGAATCCGGATTCGGTACCCGCTTCGGCGAACACATGACGGATGATCTGCACGGCACGGCGGGAATCGCTGCTCTTGGTCGCGGCGCGAAGCTCGGCCGCTTGCGACCGCAAGTAGCTCTCCCGGTCCAGAGTCGGCAGGTTGTCCATGCCCGGTGTCCCTCCAGTCGTCACACGTCGTGCCCGTGTGATTGCGGCAGTCGTACCCGGCACGCCACGCGTCCAAACCAGTGCCGCGCTGGTTTCGTCACACAGCCCACGGGTATTTCCGGCTCATGACGATAGTGCCGGAACAGGCGGGAAGTGCCGAAAACACGGCAGGTTCGGTACGTGTCACAGTCGATCGCACTGCCCGATTGCTGCTGGGCGAAGGCTGGTCGGTCCGGGTGCTGTCGTCGTACGCGGTGCGCACCGGCATCGAGCTGCACAGCCTCGCCGATGCGATCGAGTTCGTGTGCGCCCACTGCCTGGAGCTCTGCGAAGCGACGCTGGTCGCCATTCTGCGGCGCAGGCTGGTATGCCCGTCGTGCTACGCCTCGCCGCATGTCCATGAGCCACGTGAGTCTCGCGGGATTGGGGGCTTTCGGCCCTGCCGCGAGGAGTTCGCCACCGGCAAGCTGTACTCGTTCGCCCGTTAGCGCCGCGGTGAAGCGGGTGGATCGCAGGGGTCCGACCGCGGCAGGTACCGGCCGGGTGCGGGGACATTCCGGGCGGTATCGGGGGGCGTGCGAGGCCGGGCGACGTGACGTTGCCGGGCACGACCACGGCTCCGACGACGGTGCGGGCAGTCGGCCGGATGGGGTGCCGGCTGCCCGCACCGAGATCCCCTACCCGTGCGCCACCGACACACTCGTATGGACGAGTCCCGGGTCGGCCGCCGCGAGGAGCAGGAACTCCGCGAGGTCGGCGCGGGCGATCGTGAACCCGCCGCGCACATTGCCGCCGACTCTGCTCCGCACCGGCTTACCGGTGGGAGCACCGTTCGTGAGCCGCGGCGGCAGCACGATGGTCCAGTCGAGCCCGCTGCACCGCACCACCTCCTCCATCGCCAGCATGTCGGCGAACTGGTGACGCAGCATCCGCCGCAGCATCGGCTTGACGAGCAGGCGGGTCGCCGGTCCGTCGCCGGTGGTGTGGGCACCACTGGCGCTCACGACGACCAGCCGGCCACCGCCGGCGGTCCGCATGGCGGTGGTGATCGATCTCGCGCCGTCCGCGCACACCGTAGTGGGCCCGCGGCCGCGGGCGCCGAGTGCCGAGATCACCGCGTCGCGCCCGGTGACCAGCGGGACGAGGGCGTCCGGGTCGCCGAGCGGTGCTTCGGCGACGTAGAGCCGGGAGTCGGCCGGGACCTCCGGCCGCGTCGCGCCCCGCACCACGGCCGTGACGTCGTGGCCTGCCGCCAGGGCCTGTCCGACGACGTGCGTGCCGGTACCGCCCGTGGCTCCGAAAACGGTGATCTTCATCGGCGTGCCTCTCGGTTAGTGAACACTCACCCACTACAGTGAGTCCGCACTCACCGAGGCGTCAACCGGGCGCTGAGAACTCGCTGAGGAGGCCGGCATGGGAACACGCGAGGACATCGTCGCCGCGGCGGCCCGGATCATGCGCATGCACGGGTATGCCCACGCCACGACGAAGGAGATCGCGCGCGAAGCCGGCTACTCCGAGGCGGCCCTGTACAAGCATTTCCAGGACAAGACCGAGATCTTCGTCAGCGTGCTCACCGAGCAGCTGCCCGCGCTGGACCAGATGCTGACCCGGCTGGCGGACCGCGCCGGAACCAGGACCGTGCGCGCGAACCTCGTCGATGTCGCGCGCGCCGCCGTCGAGTTCTATGCCGAGGCCTTCCCGATCGCGGCGTCGGTGTTCTCCTCGCAACGGCTCCTCACCGCCCATCGGACGCGCCTGCGTGAGCTCGGGTCCGGTGGCGGTCCCCGGCAGCCGGTCCGCCGGCTGGCCGACTACCTGCGCGCCGAACAGAAACTGGGCCGGCTCGACGCCACCGTCGACACGGAGGCCGGCGCCGCCCTGCTGTTCGGGGCGTGTTTCCAGCAGGCGTTCCTGATCGCGTTCGAGGGCGAGCGACCCGGCGAGGAGGAGCTGCGCAGGTTGGCGTCGAAACTGGTGAGAACACTGCTCACCTCGTGGTGAGAGGCCCGCGCATACTGGCCGCCGCCGTGGGTAGCCCGGGGCGGTGAGCATCGCGAACGGTCAACGTACCCGCAACCCGATTGTGCGCATGGGCAGGCGCGTCCGGCGCACCTACGAGGCGGGGGAGGAGCGCCCGCTGCACCGCTACGCCGCGGTGATCGGCGTCTACACCGCCTGTGTCGGCGCGCTCGGCGCGGTCGGTCGTGCCCGGGGAGTCCGGCTGCCCGAGCGGTTCACCGCCCAGGACACGGTGCTGCTGTGCGCCGCCACGCACAAGGCGAGCCGGCTGCTCTCCAAGGAGGCGGTGACCAGCCCGTTGCGCGCACCGTTCACGCGGTACCAGGAAGCCACCGGCGAGGCCGAGGTCAACGAGACGGTGCGCGGGACGGGCGCCCGGCACACCATCGGTGAGCTCCTGACGTGCCCGTTCTGTCTAGGCGTGTGGGTGTCGAGCGGGTTGACGGCGGGCATGGTGTTCGCGCCGCGGATCACCCGGCTGGTGAGCACGGCGCTGACCGCGGTCGCCGCCTCGGACTTCGTCCAGCTCGCCTACGACGGCGCCAAGCACCGCGCGCACTGAGCGCACGCTCGCCGTATAACGTCCTATACGCCCGGGCCTTGTCGGGGTCCTTCGGGCCGCGGCGGCGCCTGACCCGAACCACCGAACGGAGGCACGGAGGGGCCGCCCTGCTGCATCGGCGCGGGGAAGCCGTACCTCGGGGTCTCCGGCTCGGTCGGCTCGCGCCTGCCACGGGGACGTAGCGCGACGCCGGCGGCCGCCAGTGCCAGAACGGTGGCGCCCGCGAAGAGCCACACACCCAGGCCGAGGCTGGTGTCGACGGAGAAGTCGCTGTTGCCCTCGGCGGTTCCGGTGGGCCGGAAGGTCTCCTGCCAGCTCAACGCCTGCATCAGCACCGTCACCGTCACCCCCGCGACGAAGGCCGCGGCCAGGCACGTCATCGGCGTCGCCACGCGTGAGGTGTCCGGCCGGCCGCGCAACGCACCGGCCAGCAACACGGCGGCGGCCACGCACAGCAGCGCCGCCGCGATCATGAGCGGGACGCCGTTGTTCGCGACGCCGCCCTCCTGCGTGGGCGCGTCGGTCTCGAACCCCCAGCTGGTGATCGACATCTCGAACTGGGTGCTGCCGAGCGCGGTCAGCGCGCCGGTGAAGATCGGCAGGAACGAGCCGACGACGGTGAGGGCCGCGGCGGCCAGGCACAGCACCGCGGCGAGCGCGACGAGCGGCTGCTTCGGCGCGGCGGTTCCCGCGGCGCCGGTCTGGGGTCCCAGGCTGGACATCGGTCAATCGTGCCACCGCCCCGGTGCGCAGGACAGGGCACCGAGGCGGAAAAGTCGCACGCAAGCACGAACCCGCCTTTCCGCAGGTGACACGATGGACCTCGTGCATTCACCCACCTTCGTTCTCGTCCACGGCTCGAACGGCAACTCCTTCAGCTGGGCTCCGTTGCAGCGCGAGCTCGCGCTGCTCGGACACCGCTCCCTCGCGGTCGACCTGCCCGGGCACGGCTTCGGCGCCGCCTGGACCGCCGCGTACCAAGCGCCCCAGGACCCGGCCGGCCTCGCGAGCGCCCCGTCCGCCTCGGCGGGTGTGACCCTGCGCGACTCGGTCGACCATCTCGCCGGCATCGTGCGGCGCGCCCGGGAGCACGGTCCGGGCATCGTCGTCGGGCACAGCCGCGGCGGCATGACGCTCACCGCGCTCGCCAACGCCGTCCCGGACCTGCTCGCGCGGATCGTCTACATCTCCGCGTGGTGCTGTGTCGACGCGACCCCGGCGGAGCACATGGCCGGCCCCGAATACGCCTCCAGCGCGCTCAACGACCTGCCGAACCTGCTCGCCGCCGACCCCGCCGGGCTCGGCGCGCTGCGGATGAACTGGCGCATCGCCGACCCGGCCACGCTCGCCGCGGTGAAGCGCTCGATGCTTGCCGACGGCACCGACGCCGAATTCCTCGCCTACCTGAACCTGCTCGAGCCGGACGAGGCACTCGACACGGGAACGCCCGACGATCGCGCCGACCCCGAGACGTGGGGACGGGTACCGCACACCTATGTCCGGCTCACCCAGGACACCTCGATCCCGCTCGCGTTGCAGGATCGGTTCATCAAGGAAGCCGACGCCAGAACGCCCGGCAACCCGTTCGACGTGCGCACGCTGGAGAGCAGCCACGTCGGCTTCCTCGTGCGACCGGGCGAGGCGGCTGCGATGCTCGCGGAGGTCGCGGCCGGCTGAGTCCTAAGTGGTCACATCGGGCGCGTACCGCGCGAGGGCGGCGGTACGCGCGCCGGTGAGATCGTCCTCGGCGGCGATGCCGGAGGCGGACACCGCCGCTGCCCACGCGCTGATGGCGTGCTGCGCGAACCGCTGCACATCCTCGGAACCCTTCCACCCGGTGGGGTCGTCGGTGTGCTCGCCGCGCAAGAACCGGTCGAGCGCGAGCAGCCGGACATCCCACCCGGGGCCGACGCTCAACGCGGTCGCGGCCGGTTCGGCGCCGAGGACGTGTTCGAGTTCGAGCACCACCTCGCCGCTCTCGTCGGTGCCCAGCCGGATGTCCACGGTGGCCGGTTCCGCGCCCCACGTGAGCCGCAGCCGTTGCGGCGGCTCACACTGGAGAATCCGGCCGCCGGGGCCGCCGGCGAGCGTGAAATCCCCGCCGGCGCGCAGATCCCCGGCGACGGCGCGGTACCACCGGCCGAGGCGGTCCGGGTCGGTCAGCGCGGCGAAGACCTCGGCCGCCGGGGCGGGGTAGCGGCGGCGCAGCAGGACACCGAGCGCCTCTCCGGACGGGTCCGGGCCGACCTCGCGGTAGACCGTGGTGAGTTGCCTGGCGATGTCGATCATTGGTCCTCGGTGTCCTTCCGCTGCTGGCCCTTGACGCCGGTGCGATCCGGCTCAGCCCGGAGGCCAGCCCATGCCGCGGCCGGCGAGGACGTGGCAGTGCACGTGGAACACCGTCTGGTGGGCGTCCCGGCCGGTGTTGAACACGAGGCGGTAGCCGGAGGTGTCGACGCCCTCGAGCTTGGCGACCTCGCCCGCGGCGGAGAGCACGGCACCTGCCAGGGCCGGGTCCGCACTCGCCATCGACGCAGCATCGGGGTGGTGGTCCTTCGGGATCACGAGGACGTGCGTGGGCGCCTGGGGATCGATGTCGCGGAAGGCCAGCACCGAGTCCGTCTCGTGGACCACGGTGGCGGGCACGGTCCGGTCGACGATGCGGCAGAACAGGCAGTCTGAGCTCACCGGGCACACCTTAGAGGTCCTGGCCGGCCGCCGGTCGGGACGCGCCGACGCGCCGGCGAGGTGATCGGATCAGTTGGCCTTGTAGTACGCCTCGGTAACCTCGGACGGAATGCGGCCGCGCTCGGAAATCTGGAAACCGTTCTCGCGGGCCCAGGCACGAATCGCCTGATTCTGTTCCCGGCCGGATGCCGACGAACGGACGGGGGCCTGACCATTCGTCCGCTTTCCGGCGGCGCGCTTGCGTCCGCCGGCGCGGCGGGCGTGCTCGATATACGGGGCGAGCGTGTCGCGCAGTTCTTCGGCATTGTCCGCGGACAGGTCGATCTCGTACGTCACACCGTCCAAGCCGAACTCGACGGTCTCGTCGGCCTCGGAACCGTCCAGGTCGTCCACGAGGGAGACAAGAACGCGCTGCGCCACCGTTCCTCCTGCTGGCTACTCGCACCCATTAATCGCGATTCGTGTTCGCGGCGAAAGTGTACCGCGCGGTGATCGACGGCCCGACAGACCATCGGCGTGATCCCGCCGCGATAGCGGAAAGCCGCGCGTTTCGGCCGAACCGGCACGGGAATGGCGGGAGCGGTCGGCTCAACCGGGCGCCGGGTAGGCGATCGGGTCGCCCGGCCGGACGGTGCCGCCCGTGAGCACCTCCGCGTAGACGCCCATCTCGATGTGCCCGAACTCGCGCTTCAGCAACCGGGGCAGCGGAAGGTCGCGCCGGCCCGTGGCGGGATTGACCTCTGTGGCCGCGCACCGTTTCGTCGCGAGCACTCCCCGCAGCCGCAGGCCGCCGATGGTGATCTCCTCGCCGACGAGCTCACGTTCGCTGAACGGCGGCATCCCGTCGAAGTAGACGTTGGCCCGGAACCGCAGCGGGTCGACGGGCTCGCCGATCCGTTCCTCGAGCGCGCGTATCGACTCGAGATTGAGCAGCGAGACGGCGTTCATCATCGCGTCCGACACCACCGACACGTCCGTGAAGCGGCGCCCGTCCGCGTGCGCCAGCACGGGAGCGTCCTCGGCAGTGCGCCCGAGCGCGCGGGCGAAGAACGCGGTCACCTCGTCGGCGCCGCCCGGCGTGCCCAGGTCGGCCACCAGCACCTCACGGCCGTCCTCCTCGACGCGCAGCATGTTCGTCGCGGTGTCGACGTGGGTGGTGAACGCCGCCAGGCTTTCGTCACGGGCGAGCATGAAGAACTGGGTCTTGGGCAGCGGCTCGGCCAGTCCCGGCACGTAACGCCCCTCCGGGCGCGCGAGCGCGAACGCCCGGTCGTGGGGCACACCGCGCCCGGCCTCGAGCGTCACCTCGGGCAAAGGCTGCGGGCTCAGCCCCTTGACCGGATACACGTACAGTCCGCGGATCCGTCCGGCCATGCGTGCTCCGCCTCTCTCGCCGCCTCGGTGATGTGCCAGATGGAATCTAGCGGCTCGCCGCCCGCGATCTCGCGCCTGGGAAGTGAACGCGACAGACGACGGGACGGAGGCGCGATGACACCGCTGCGGGTGGCCGTGCTCATCGGCAGCACCCGGGAGGGCCGGGTCGGGCACACCGTCGGGCACTGGTTCGCCGACCGCGCCCGGGAACGCGAGGACCTCGAGGTCGGTGTCGTGGACCTCGCGGAGTTCGACCTCCCGGCACGGTTGCCTGCTGCGGCGACACCGGAGATGACGCGGTTCGCCGCCGAGATCGACCGCGCCGACGCGTTCGTGGTGGTCACCCCGGAGTACAACCGCAGCTTCCCGGCCTCGCTGAAACTGGCCATCGACTGCGCCTACGACGAGTGGCACGCCAAGCCCGCCGGCTTCGTCTCGTACGGCTGCCGCTCGACGGGCCTGTACGCCGTCGAGCAGCTGCGGTCGGTCTTCACCGAGCTGCACGTGGCCACCGTTCGTGACGCGGTGAGCTTCAACCTGCTCGCCGACTGCCGGGGCGGGCCGCCGTTCGCGGCCGAGGAGCTCGTCCACCGGGCGACGGCGCTGCTCGACCAGCTGGTCTGGTGGGGCCGCGCCCTGCGGGCGGCCCGCGCCTCGCACCCCTACATCGGCTGACGGAAAGGAAACACGGATGACACGACACAGGACCGAGCTGGCCATCGAGACCTCGGGGCTGGTGAAGGTGTTCGGCACGAACCGCGCCGTCGACGGGATCGATCTGGAGGTGCCCGCGGGCTCGGTCTACGGCGTCCTGGGCCCCAACGGGGCGGGCAAGACGACCGCCGTGCGGATGCTGGCGACGCTGCTCAGACCGGACGGCGGGCACGCGCACGTGTTCGGCCACGACGTCGTGCGCGAGGCGGACGCCGTGCGCGCGCAGGTGAGCCTGACCGGGCAGTACGCCTCGATCGACGAGGACCTCACCGGCACCGAGAACCTCGTGCTGCTGGGCAGGCTGCTCGGCCACCGCAAGCCTGCCGCACGAGAGCGCGCGAGCCGGCTGCTGGAGGCGTTCGGCCTCACCGAGGCCGCCGACCGTCAGGTCAAGAACTACTCGGGCGGCATGCGCAGGCGCATCGACATCGCGGCCAGCATCATCTCCACCCCCCGGCTGTTGTTCCTCGACGAGCCCACGACCGGTCTCGACCCCCGCAGCCGCAACCAGGTGTGGGACATCGTGCGGATCGTCGTCGCGCAGGGAACGACGGTGCTGCTGACGACGCAGTATCTCGACGAGGCCGATCACCTCGCCGGGCGGATCGCCGTGATCGACCACGGCAAGGTGATCGCCGAGGGCACACCGGGCCAGTTGAAGTCGTCGGTGGGCGCGGGGTCGGTGCACGTCCGGCTGCGGGATCCGGAGCAGCGGCCGCAGGCCGAGCGGGTGCTCGCCCGCACGCTGGAGGCCGACGTCCAGCTCGACGCCGATCCGGTGGCGCTCACCGCACGGATCTCCGGTGCCGAGTCCGGCCGGAGCGCTGCCGAGCACGCCGCGCAGGCGCTCGCCGAACTGGCCCGCGAGGGCGTCACCGTCGACGACTTCTCCCTCGGACAGCCAAGCCTCGACGAGGTCTTCCTCGCCCTCACCGATCGCACGACCCGGAAGGAGATGGCGGCGTGACGACCGCTACCACCACGACCGAATCCACCTCGGCGAGCTACGTCCCCACCGCCGACGGCCTGGGAGCCGTGCTCGCCACGGGACAGCAGCCGCCCCGGCCCAGCGCGTGGTCGGCGTCGGTGACGTTCGCCTGGCGCGCGATGCTCAAGATCAAGCACGTGCCCGAGCAACTGTTCGACGTCACCGTGTTCCCCGTGATCATGACGCTGATGTTCACCTACCTGTTCGGCGGTGCACTGGCGGGCTCGACGGATCAGTACCTCCAGTACCTGCTGCCGGGCATCCTGGTGATGAGTGTCGTGATGATCACGATGTACACCGGCGTCGGGCTCAACACCGACATCCAGAAGGGCGTGTTCGACCGGTTCCGCACGTTGCCGATCTGGCGGCCGTCGGCGCTGGTCGGCGCGGTGATCGGCGACGTGGCGCGGTACACGATGGCCTCGGCGGTCATTCTCGTGCTGGGGCTGGTGCTGGGCTACCGGCCGGGAGGCGGCGTCGGCGGTGTGCTCGCGGGTGTCGGGCTGCTGTTGGTGTTCTCGTTCGCGTTCTCGTGGATCTGGACGATGTTCGGGCTGCTGCTGCGCACCGAGCGTTCGGTGATGGGCGTCAGCATGCTCGTGCTGTTCCCGATGACGTTCCTGAGCAACATCTTCGTCGATCCGAGCACGATGCCGTCCTGGCTGCAGGCCTTCGTCGACGTGAACCCCATCGCGCACCTGGTCGCGGCGGTCCGCGGCGCGATGGACGGCAGCTGGGCCGCCGGCGCCACGATGTGGACGCTCGTGTCCGCGGCGATCATCCTCGTGGTGTTCGGGTCGCTGACGACGCGGCTCTACAACCGCAAGTGACGGGCGCACGCGGTCTCCCGGCGGTCACAGCCGCCAGGAGACCGCCTCGTCCGGCTGGTAGCGGCAGTACGTGCCGGTGGAGACGGTCGCCCGCAGATGTGCGGCGAGCTGGGGGTGGCGATCGTCGAGCCGGCGCAGGGTGTCGCGAATCCGCGCGGTCACGGTCTTGCGGGCGCGTTCCGCCTCGTCGCCGAGCCGGCGGGTGCGGCCGCCGAGTCCCGCCGCGGCGCGGAGCTCGTGCAACAGCGCGGTCCGTTCCCGGTCGAGGGCGGCGGCGCGGTCGTCGTCGCCACGCAGGGTTGCCTGATCGATCTGGTCGTCGAGCCGGTCGATGCGGCGCTTGTACTCGGTCTTGGCGACATCGTCGAGGACGGCGTCGCCGCCGAGCCGCTTCGCTGCCACGACCTGCTCGCCGCCCTCGGGGTTGAGCAGGGTCACGGCGGCGACGTCCGTGCCCGGTCTGCTCAGCAGGTGGTGCAGATCGCGCAGGCCTTTGGCGTCGGGCAGATGGACGGTGTGCCCGTTCATGGTCAGCGTCCACGCGCCGTCGGCGAACCGGAACTCATGGGCAGCGCCGGAACCCGCACCGTCCACAGTGGCGCGCAGCCGGTTGATGACGGTGGCCGCGTGCCGCATGCCGAGCGCGGTGGCGTCACGCTCGGTCTCGTCGAGCAGACCGGCAGCCGCCACCGCGTCGCCGGGGCGCCCACGGCACACCCGCGCGGCGGCGAGACCGACGCGGGCCTCCACCGACCACGGCCGGGCGTGCATCGCGTCCGCGGAACGGCGGGCCTCGGTGAAGCGGCGGACGGCGTCGTCCCAGCGTTCCTCGGCGGCGTCGATCGCCGCGAGCCAGTAGGTCACCGGGCCACTGACGTCGAAGCCGAACAACGCCACGAGGTAGCCGCCCTCGAGCGGCGTGAGCGCCTCCCGCGCGCGGCGGCACAGCTCGGCGTCCCGGGTGGTCGCGGCCGCCTGTGCCAGCAGCCGGAGCGCCAGGGGTCGGATCTTGCGGGAGAAGCCGTCGAGATGGTCGCGCCGGTCGGCGAGCAGCCGCAGCGCGGGCGCCGTGTCGCCGTCCCGCAGACGGGTGATCGCCTCGAGCAGAGCGGCATGCCGTCGCTGCGGGAGCCGCGGCGAGGCGTGCAACGCGGCCAGCTCGTCGGCACGGCCCTGGAGGTAGAGGATCTGCCAGCGGATATGATCGAGCATCGAGCCCAGGTGTGCGTGCACCTCGTGCTCGGTGTCGGCGAGCAGTTGCGCGAGGAAGGCCTCGGCCTCGGCGAACCGCCCCGTGAACGTGGCGATGACCGCCTGATCGACGAGGGCACCGAGCGCCATGCGGGTCCGCTGCCCGGCTTCGGCCAGCGCGACGAACCGGTCGAGGCGGTCCCGGTAGCGCGGGTCGCCCAGCTCGAGGAGGGCGACCCACTGCAGGGACGTCGCGTACTGCTCGGCCTCGGTGTCGCCCGAGCGGCGGGCCACGGTGATCAGCTCGTCGGTGAGCGCCATGCGCTCCGCGGCCGTGCCGGGTCCGAAGATGCTGTCGTGCAACGTCCACAGGCTGAAGCCGAGAGCCTCGTCGTCGCCACCGCGGCGGGCCCGCTGGGCTATGCGCAGGGTGAGCTCCGCGGCCAGCTCGTGGGTCGGCAGGTCGGCGGAGTGGGTGTCGCGCAGCAGGGCAGCATGTGCCTGGCGCAGGAGGTCGGCGGCGGCGCGGGAATCGGCCGACCACCCCTCCGCGCGGTGGGCGGTGACCGCCACTCTGGCCAGCGCTTCCGGCTCGCTCAGGTCGCGGGCGTAGGCCGCCACGTCGGCCAGCACCTCGCGGGCCTCCTCCGTGTCTCCGCTGTGGACCAGCTCGCTGAAGAGCTCGAGGGAGAGCTGGAGCCGCATCGGGTGGTCCGTCCGGGTGGCGAGCTCGACACCGCGCCGGTAGTGCGCGAGCGCCTCGTCGAACGCCATGCGGCTCGCGGCCTGTTTGCCCGCGGCCAGCAGTAGATCGACGGTGCGGTCGTGGCCGACCCGGTCGCCGGCCTGGTAGGCGTGCCGGGCGAGGTCGGCGGGCGGCAGCCGCTCGGCCAGGCCGGGGGAGTGGTCGACGGCGTGCACGACGGCCGCGTGCCGCTCGCGGCGTTCGTCGTCGCCGAGTGCGTCGTACAGCGTCTCCCGCACGAGGTCGTGGGCGAAGCCGAACACGCCGCCACCCCGGGCGACCACGAGGCGGGCGCTGATGGCCCGATCCAGCAACCGGTCGACCTCCGCCACCGGCGCGGGAACGCACGCGGCGAGCACCTGGCGGTGGAACTCGCGGCCGAGCACGCACGCGCTGCGGAGCAGACGCGCGACCGGGCCGGGCAGCAGGGACAACCTGCGGCGTACGGCGTCGCGGACACCCGGAGCGATCGCCGTCACCGTGCCCCCGCTGTGCCACAGCCGCGCGGTCTGCTCGACGAAGAACGGGTTGCCGCCCGTGCGCTGATGGACCTCCGCGACGACGTCCTCGCCCGGTCGCTCGCCGACGGTCCGCGCGATGAGCGCGCCGACCTCGTCCGGTTCCAGCCCGGTCAGGGTGACGGTCGTCGCCCGCGGGAGCAGCGCGAGCAGCAGCGGCTCCAGCGCGTGGCCGGCGGCCTCCACTTCGGCGTCCCGGTAGGTCCCGACGAGCAGGACCCGCTCGAACCAGGCGTGCTGGGCCGCGAACTCGAGCAACCGCAACGAGGCCGCGTCGGCCCAGTGCAGGTCGTCCAGCACGACCACCACCGGACGTGCCTGCGACACGGCGACGAGCGCGCTCGTCACGGCGTCGTAGAGCTCGAAGGCCCCGACACGGTCCTGAGCCGCCGATTCGCCGAGCAGCACACCCAGGCCACCCCGGGCCGCCCGCTCCGCGGAGGCCCATTCCTCGCCGGATGCGGCCCGCCGGAGTGCACGCACCACCTGCATCCACGGCCAGTAGCCCGGCGCGGTCTCGGACTCCCAGCACGACGCGCCGAGCACCAGCGCTCCCTGGCGCCGGGCTTCCTCGGCCGCGTCCGTGACGAGTGTCGTCTTGCCGATGCCGGCCTCGCCGGTGACGAGCACGAGCCCGCCGTGACTGGACGCCGTGCGCGCGACCTCGGCACGCAGGACCGAGGCCGGGTGGTCCCGGCCGATCAGCAGGGCAGGTCGCGTCACGGTGTCCATGTCGTCTCGACCCTAGCGAGTGCCAGGGACGAAACGCGCGGATTTCTCCGTCAGGCCGTGCGGAAGAACCGGTCGAGCACGCGTGTGCCGAACCGCAGCGCGTCCACGGGCACGCGCTCGTCCACGCCGTGGAACAGCGCCGAGAAGTCGAGGTCGGCGGGCAGCTTCAGCGGAGCGAAGCCGAAGTTGCGGATCCCGAGCTTCTGGAACGCCTTGGCGTCGGTGCCGGCGGAGAGCATGTACGGCAGCGTGCGCGCGCCGGGGTCCTCGGCGGTGATCGCCGCCGACATGGCGTCCACGATCGGGCCGTCGAACGTCGTCTCGACAGGGGGCAGCTCCATCCACTCGCGCTCCACGTCCGGACCGAGCAGCTCGTCGAGCTCGCGGTCGAACGCCTCGAGCCGACCGGGGAGGATCCGGCAGTCGACCGACGCCTCGGCCACGGACGGGATCACGTTGGACTTGTAGCCCGCGTCGAGCATCGTGGGGTTGGCGGTGTCGCGCAGGGTGGCGCCGATCATGCGCGAGATGTTGCCCAGCTTGGCGACCGCACCCTCGATGTCGTCCTCGGGGAAGTCCCAGCCGGTGATCTCGGTGACGCCGGCGAGGAACTCGCGCACGGAGTCGGTCAGCACCAGCGGGAACCGGTGGTTGCCGAGCTTGGCGACCGCCTCGGCGAGCTTGGTGACCGCGTTGTCGCGGTGGATCATCGACCCGTGGCCCGCCGTGCCGCGCACCCGCAGCGTCATCCAGCGGATGCCGCGCTCGGCTGTCTCGACGAGGTAGGCGCGCACGTCGTCCTTGAGGGTGATGGAGAACCCGCCGACCTCGCTGATCGCCTCGGTCGCGCCCTCGAACAGCTCCGGCCGGTGGTCGACCAGCCACTGCGCGCCGAACTGGCCACCTGCCTCCTCGTCGGCGAGGAACGCGAAGATCATGTCGCGCGGGGGCACGATGCCGTGGCGCTTGTAGTGACGGGCCAGGGCCAGCGTCATGCCGACCATGTCCTTCATGTCGACCGCGCCGCGACCCCACACGTAGCCGTCCTCGACGGCGCCGGAGAACGGGTGCACCGACCACTCCGCGGGGTCGGCGGGCACGACGTCGAGGTGCCCGTGCACGAGCAGCGCACCACGGGAGGAGTCGGCACCGGGCAGCCGGACGATCACGTTGTGCCGGTCACGGCCACCCGACTCGACGTAGTGGATCTCGTACCCGACCTCGGAAAGCTTCTCGGCCACGTACTCGGCGGCGGCCCGCTCGCCGACGAGCGTGTCCGGATCGCCGGTGTTGGTCGTGTCGATGCGGATGAGCTCGCTCGTCAACGTCACGGCCTCGTCGGCAGCGGCCTCGATCAGGTTCGGTTCGGTCACCCGACATTCCTACCATTGATGCAGGTGAGGCATGTGGGGACGCCGAGGCGGACCCCCCGATGCGAGCGCCGGGGAGCGTCCGCTACTCTATTCCGCAGCAAGTCCGAGTGGCGGAATGGCAGACGCGCTAGCTTGAGGTGCTAGTGCCCGTAAAGGGCGTGGGGGTTCAAGTCCCCCCTCGGACACACGTAGTACCTGCACGAGAACCGGCTGTCGAGGAGGCAGCCGGTTTTTGTGGTTTGAGGCTGTTCCTACAGATCAGGGCGTGGTTGGCCGGTCAAGTGAGGTGTTCGTCGGCAGTACCTGCATGCGGTGGGTGCGCACGAACAGCCGCGTTCGGGGCGCGTGCCCGAGTACCGGCTCACCGTCAGCTGCGTTTCGGGTGTGCCCACATCGAGGCCGTTGGCGGACTCGTAGGGGAGCAGCCGGTCAGGGGCGCCAACGGGCGCGCTGGCGATCGATGCGCCTCGCGGACCGTACTCGCGGTCACTGGCTCAGCTCCCGCCGCGGCTGGGCCGCGCTACCCAGCCGCTGATACTCCTCCCGGAGCTGCCGTTTGAGGATCTTGCCGCTCGCGTTGCGCGGGAGCGTGTCGACGAACACCACATGGCGGGGGCACTTGTAGCCGGCGAGATGCGCGCGGCAATACGCGATCACCTCCTCCTCCGCCACGGCGTGCCTGGCGTCGCGAACGATCACCGCGCATGGTGTTTCGTCGTACTTCGCGTCCGGCACGCCGACGACCGCGCATTCCACGATCCCGGGGTGCTCGGCGAGCACGTTCTCGATCTCGGCGGGATAGACGTTCTCCCCGCCGCTGACGATCATGTCCTTGAGCCGGTCGATGATGTAGATGTAGCCGTCTCCGGTTATCCTGGCCAGGTCGCCAGTGCGACACCAGCCGTCCACAAAGGTCTGCGCGGTTTCCTCGGGCTTGCCCCAGTAATGCCCGCACACCGATGGACTGCGCAGCCACAATTCGCCGTCGGTGTCCGGCGGAACCTCGGTACCCGTCACCGGATCGACCACTTTCGCCTCCGTCAGCGGCAACGGGCGACCGACGCTCGTCGGATGTCCTTCGAGCGCTTCTGGAGACATCACGGTGGCCATGCCGCCGCCCTCGGTCAGCCCGTACGCCTGCTCCAGCCTGAGGTCGGGGAAGCGAGTCCGGATCGCGTCCACGGCCCAACGCACCAACGGTGACCCGCCGGTCAGCAACCGGCGCCAGCTCGGCAGCTCGACGTCGTCGAGCTCAGGCCAGGACATCAGCTGATAGATCAGCGCGGGTACCAGGAACACGTCCCGCACCCGATGCTGCGAGATCGCCGCGACCACGCTCTCCACGGTGATGCCGGTGGAGCGCATCACCACGACGTGCCCGCCCCGGAACAGTACCGGAAGCAGCCAGTCCTCGAACCCACTGACGTGGAACATCGGCGTGGTCGACAGGTGCACGGCGGACTGGTCGTAGTTCCAATACAACGCCTGCATGGCGGCGAACCACACCGTGTTGCCGTGTGTCCACAGCGCACCCTTGGGAAAACCCGTGGTTCCTGAGGTGTACATCAGCATGCACGGCGTGTCGACATCCGGCTCGGCGACCTCGGGCTCGGTCGCGACGGCTTTCTCCAACACCCGCTGCGGCAGCATGCCTGCGACCCCGTCGACCTCGTCGACCCCCGGATCGAGCACGAACCGCACCACGGTCCGAACCGGAGTCTCCTCCAGCACGGGCTCGATCCGCTCGACGAAGCGGCCGTGCACGCAGAGCACGCTGGTACCCGAGTCGGCCAGGACGTAACGTAGCTCATTCGCGGTCAGGCGCCAGTTCAGCCGGACCGCGATGGCGCCCAGTCTGGTGATCGCCAGGTATAGCGCGACGTACTCGAGGCTGTTGCACATCAGGATGCCGACTCGGTCGCCTGGCCGCACACGCTGCTCCCACAAGCCGTTGGCATACCGGCGAGAACGCTCGGCGAGCTGGGCGTAGGTCCAGGTATCCCCGGACTGCAGGGTCAGCGCAGGCCGCTCGGCAGCTCTGCCACGAGCCCGTTGCAGCCACTGCCTGGTGATGATCCCGGTAAACACACCGCTCCCTTACGGATCATGCGACTAAACCGTGCAATAGGGTTTTCGCGTAGAGTTTGCCGACCTGCTCGGCATCCAGTTTCCCGCTCGTCCGGTACCATTGGTATGCCCACGCGCTCATACCGATGATGCCGAACGCGAGTACGCGGCTGGACTCCACGTCCTTGAATACGCCGCTGGCGATGCCCCGTTCGATGATATCGACGATCTTTTTCTCGAATGTGTCGCGTTTCTGTTTGACGTTGTGGAAGTGATGCAGCCCGAGACGGCGGCGTTGCTCGAAGAAGACCGTCATGTACGAGCCGTACTGCTCGACACTGCTGATGATCATCTCAACGGCTTGGGTCAGCGCCTCTCGTGGGTCGTCCTGCTCACGCTCGATTCTGGTAAGCGCATCCAGCTCTTGTTGAATGAAGATGTCGTGGATGGTCAGCAGAATCTCTTCCTTGTTCTGGAAGTGGTGATAGAACGCCCCTTTCGTCATCCCGATGCTCGCCATGATCTTGTTGACCGAGGTGGCCTCGTAGCCGTCGCGCTCGAACAGCTGCACCGCGGCGTCAAGGATCATCTGCCGCACATCACCGGTCTGCACGTGGACGTTCATCGACATGAGAGGACCGTAGCTCAGACCCAGTCTCGGGTCGGCGAGCGCCACGGCGGCCATGCCTCGTCCAGCGTCGGGTCCTCTACCGAGAGATGGTGGAAGCAGGACTGGCACTTCGTCACCATCTTCGGCCCGATGAAGTTCGCCACCGGGTACCGCCGCACATCGGCGGACCCGCAGCTGGGGCAGCTCGCCGACACCGGTTGCCGGCTGACCTCCAGCCTGGACTCCTGCGGCCGAGGGAACAACAGCCTGTCGACTCCCATGGTGCCTCCTGTTCCTGTCTGGCTAGCGGATCCATTCGACCGGCGCCGCGTCCGGCGGTGACCAATCGCCCGCATCGCGTTGCTTGGCAAGGGCACGGCGCAGCTCGGCCGTGCCTGACTCGTCGAGTACGCCGTCGTCCACAACGACGCCGTAGCCCTTGGCCGCGAACTCGGGGCTGTGCAGGCCGTTGCGCACGTCCGCGAGGACCTTCGCGGGGTCGCGACGCAGCGGGTCGCCCCAGCCGCCGCCACCACCGATGACGAATCGCATCGCCTCACCCGGCTTGAGCACGATCTGGGACAGCTTGGCCGACCGGTGCGTGGCGCCGTGGCCGAACCGGCCTGCGCCCGGGTCCGGGATTCCCTCCTCGTTGAATGTGCCGAACAGTGGCTCGGCATTGCGAATGTCGGTAGGACGCAGGTTTTCCGCAGGGTCGAACGACGGCAATCGCCAGCCGTAGAGCGGCATGCCCCGGCCGCCACCCTGAGTGCCGGACGCGCCTCGACGGGCGCGGTCGCCGGTGATCGTGAGGACCGTTTCGGATAGCGTGCCCACCGTGTAAACGCCGCCGAAGCCGCCCCGGTATTGCCCGACACCTGCCGAGTCCGGCATGATCTCGTGCTGCCACACCACGAGGGGGCTCTCCCGCTCGGTGTGCTCCTGCACCGGGGTCCGGCAGTTGCCGATCGACAGCAGGCAGAAGCTCAGGCCGTCACTGCGCCAGGTACCACCCCAGCCGCCTCCGGGGACGATGAACGTCGCCCATGGGTTGCCCTCGCGGCCCGGCCTGGTGTCGATACCGCCGATGCTCAACCCGGACGCCGTGCCGGAGTCGCAGCCTATCGAATGCGCACCGGCCGCCTCGCCCACGGCCTGCGTGACCATGTTGACGATGCGGCCGCCCACGTCCATGTGATTCGAACAGCTCGACGGCGGTAGCACGCAGACCGCGCTACCCGGCGGCAGCAACGCCTCGATTGGGCGCAGCGTGCCGCTGTTCACCGGCGAGGCCGGCTCGACGATGAACTTGATGCCCTCGATACACCGTGTGCTCTCGATCCACGCGGTGCCGACGTTGCCCAAGGGCTGGCGGCCGGTCCCGGAGTAGTCCACCTCGATCGAGTCGCCGCGTACCTTCACGGTGGCGCGCAACGGGATCGGCTCGTCCTCGACGCCGTCGTCGTCCAGCGAGTCCTCCGCCACGTAGTCGCCGTCAGCAAGCTCGGCGATTCCGGCGCGCATGGCCCGCTCGGTCATGTCCATGCCGTACTTGCCACCGGCCACGACCTTGTCCGCGCCGTACTTGTCCAGTAGTGCACGGATCCGCTGCTCGCCGATCACCAAACAGCCGTACAGCGCGCGGACGTCACCGAGCACTGCGGCCGGGACGCGAACGTTCTCCAGCAGGTAGTTGAACACCGACTTCACCGGCTTGTCCGCGGCGTAGAGCAGCGTCGGCGGAAACTTCAGCTGCTCCTCGAAGTGGGTCTGCACGCCGTTGGCGAACCCGCCGGGCACGCTGCCACCCAAGTCCACCACGTGCGAGGTGGAGTGCAGCACGAACTTCGCTTCGCCGTCGACGAGCACCGGGCGCAGCAGGTTGATGTCGGCGCAGTGGATAGCGCCGCGCCACGGGTCGTTCACCAGAATGGTGTCGCCGTCACGCAGCTCCTCCTGCCACTCGTCCATGGTGAAGTTGCAGATGTGCTGGGAGGTAAAGGCATGCTGCATGCATCCCTCCCAGGAGGCGACCATCTCCCAGCCGTGCTCGGTGCGCATGTGGATGGCCGCGGTGCAGTCCATGACATCCCGCACGACTGGGGAGAAGGCACTGCGCATCAGGCTCTGGTGCATGTCCCTGGCCGCCTCGATAAGGCTGTACCGCAGGGTTTCCAGCTCGATCAGTTGCTCGTCGTCGAGTGCGGCCGTTGGCGCGGTGGTGCTGTGTTGTGTCATCGGCTCGTCCTTTGTTCAGCGGAGGGCAATCTGCAGGCTGCCCTGCTCGTCGACCTGGGCAGTCGAGCCTGCGTCGAGCAACGTCGTGGCGTAACGTTCGACGACCACGGCAGGACCGGAGACCTCGTGCTTGATCGGCAGGTGTTCCCGTTGGTAGACGGGCGTTTCCGGATGCTCGACGCCATCGAGGAGCAGGGTGGTGTGGCCGAGCAACGGGTCCGCCTCCGCCGTTTCCTTGGCCATCCTTGGCTGGGCATGCCGCCGCGCGACGCCGGAGACCTCGATCGTGGTGAGCATGATGGGGAGTTCCTCCGCGCTGAAGCCGTAGCGCGCCCGGTAGAACTCGTGCACGTCGGCGATCATCTGCTGGATCCGCTCTGCGCTCAGCTCTCCGGTCTCGAGCGGCAGCCGGTTGTCCCAGGTCTGGCCCGCGTACATGGCGTTGTACGCGCGCTCGAACGCTACCCGGGACTCCTCGACGCCCTGACGCCGCAGGTCGGCCCGCACTGACTCTTCCAGCTCACGGAACTCATGCTCCAATGTGGACGCCGAGTCCGGGCTCAGGGTCATCATCGGCGAGCGGGCCTTGGTCGAACGCAGGTCGCTGGACAGCAGACCAAAGGCGGAGTATTCGCCTGGGCCTGCCGGGATCACCACCGAGCGCAAACCGAGCTCGCGCGCCACCCGCACCGCGACCATCGGCCCCGCTGCGCCGAAAGCGAGCAGGGAGAACTCTCGGATGTCCACGCCACGGTAGGTCGAGATGGATCGAATCGAGCCGGCGATCTCCGAGCAGGCCAGCCGGTAGGCGCCGTCGGCCAGCCCGGTGACGGTCATGCCAAGCTGTTCGGACACAGTCGACAGAGCGCGCTCCGCGGCGGCGCGGTCCAGCTTCAGGGCGCCACCCGCGAACTGCTCCGGCTGCAGTATGCCGAGCGCGACGCAGGCGTCGGTCAACGTAGGACGTTCGCCGCCGCGGCCGTAGGCGGCCGGGCCGGGCGAGGAACCTGCGGACTCCGGGCCGACCCGCAAGGTGCCCAATGAGTCGAGGTGGATGATGCTGCCCGCACCGGAACCGACGCTGGTCACGTCGACCACTGGCATGGTCATGGTCAATCCGTGCTCCACCGACCACAGGTCGGTCAGCGGCGTGGCGCCGGAGCGCACGACCGCCACGTCCGAGCTGGTGCCGCCGACATCGACGGTGAGCAGGTTCGCGTGCTGGCTCGTGCGTGCCACGTGCACTGCGCCGCTGACGCCGCCCACAGGTCCGGATACCAGCTGGAACACCGGAGCTTTGGCGGTCTCGGCCACCGAGCCGACACCGCCGTTCATCGTCATGATCCACAACGAGCCGGTGAACCCGATGTCGGCCAGCCCGTTCTCCAGCCTGCGTAGGTAGCCGGTCACGATCGGGCCGACGTAGGCGTCCAGCGCGACGGTCGTGGTCCGCTCGCTTTCCTTGGTCACTGGATAGACCGCGGAGCTTTGCACGTACAGATCCGGGCACTCCTCGCGCAGGATCTCGACGGCCTGCTGTTCGTGCTTGTCGGTCAGGTAGGCGTTCAGGAAGCAGACCGCGACGGATCGCACGCCCTCCGCTCGCATCCGGCGGGCGGCCTCGCGGACACTGGCCTCGTCCAGCGGAACCAGCTCGTTGCCGTTGTAGTCGATCCGCTCGGTGATCCCGTAGCGGTCCTGTCTCGCGATGATCGGCCGTTCCTGATGAGGCCTGAGCCAGGTCGGGTCATAGAACCGGGGACCGAACTCCCGGTCCATCCGGCCGATGTCGAGCAGGTCGCGATGCCCGTCCGTGGCCAACAGCGCGGCGTGCGCACCGCGCCTGCTCAGCACGGCGTTGATCCCGGCGGTGTGCCCGTGCACGATTTCCTCGATCTGTTCAATCGGGATTCCGATCTCGCGCAAACCCTGCAACACACCGAGTTCCTGTGCGTGTGCAGTGGTCAACACCTTGTGTTCGCGGGTTTCACCGGTGCCGGTGTCGACCGCGACGAAGTCGGTGAACGTTCCCCCGACATCGATTCCCAGCCACCACCTGGGCTTGGTATCCGACGGCTTCGTCACTGTTCCGGCTTCCTTTCCTGCGTGCCGGCGGCCGTCCCGCCGGGATCGATGGCGGCCGAGCCCACCCGTGCGGGGCTGTCCGCCGGTATCTCGTGCACCACGGACTTCTGGCCGGTCGAGCCGTTGCTGAAACCGGTCAATCCGCGTGCCGCCGGGTCGCCGCCACGTAGCACCGGGGGCAGTCTGGTGCCGGTGGCGCGCACGCCACCGTCGACGACGATCGTTTCGCCGGTGATGAAGCGCGATTCCTCGCTACCGAGAAAGCGGACGACGGCGGCGACGTCCTGGACGGTGCCGAACTCAGGCCATGGCTGGACGTCGTGCAGCGCCTGCCTGGCGTCTCCATCCGCCGGCCGGGTCATGGGCGTGGGAATGAACCCTGGGCACACCGTGTTGACCCGTATGCGGTGGGGGCCGAGTTCCGCGGCTGCGGTGAAGCCGAGGTTGACCACCGCGGCCTTCGCGGCCGAGTACGCCTGCGGCCCGGCTCCACCGCCGAGCCCGGCGATCGAGGCGATGTTCACGATCGAGCCGCCGCCGTCCTGGCCGAGCATCACCCGAGCGGCGTGCTTGACGCCGAGAAAGACTCCCCGGCACAAAACCGCGAAGGTGCGGTCCCAGTCCCGCACATCGATTTCGACCAGTGGCCCGAACGCGCCGCCGACCCCGGCGCAGTTCACCATGCAATCGAGGCGGCCGCTGGCGCGCACCGCCCTGCCCACCGCGGCCGCTACCGCGGACTCGTCCGAGGCGTCCGTCTCGACGAAGTCGACGGAGGCGCCATCTCCGGACAACTCGGCGACCAGTGCTGCCCCGTTCTCGGCGTGCAGGTCGGCGGCCACCACGTGCCAGCCGTCGGCGGCGAACCTGGTCAATACCGCCCTGCCGATGCCGCTGGCGCCACCGACGACAACGAGCGTCGGTGTTTGCCGGGGAACTCCGCGTTCCTGATCGGTCATCAGCATCGTCACTCCATCTCGTCATTGAGAACTGGCGTGTACTAATCGGGCTGTTATTGTGATTTGGAGACATACCGAGCGGTACGATCAGGCATACCGGAGGGTACGACGAGTCATTACACAGGTCAATAACCGATCGTGGGACTATCATGGAGGGCATCGATGCCGACCACTGTCGACCGCAGCACCAAGGTGGAGCCCGAGCGTTTGCGCGCCGCTGTGGCCGCGGCGAACCTGCCCACCCTGCTGATGGTGCTCTACCAGCTCACCGGCGATCGGCGATGGCTACGGGCCCCCTATCGTCCCAGCCGGATCAAGGGGATGAGCGAGCACAACCTCGGCGGTTTCGACGAGCAGGTGCAGCGGGAGATCCGGGAGGCAGCGGTGGACGCCGTGTTCGCCTGGTATGCCGGGACACCTGCGGCAGTGCCGGCACCCACCGGTGACCTCCTGGTCGAGATGATGAGCACCAGTGTCGGTGAGCCGGTCCCGCCGGAGTACGAACCGATGATGGCGCGCGAGATGGGCTTCGTGCCGGCCGCGCCGCGCAGGCCGGAAGTCGACCATCCGGACAACGATTTCTCGGTGATCGTGATCGGTGCCGGGATTTCCGGTCTGATCGCCGCGCGCGCGTTGCGGCAGGCCGGCATCCCGTACACGGTACTGGAGAAAAACCGCCAGGTCGGCGGCACCTGGCTGGAGAATCGCTATCCTGGATGTGGCGTCGACACGCCGAGCTATCTCTATTCATTTTCGTTTTTTCCCAAGCAATGGTCGACCCATTTCGGGAAACGCGACGAGGTCGTTTCCTACGTCCAGCAGATGGCAGCGGAGCACGACCTGCTCGGCTCGGTCGACTTCGGCATCGAAGTGTTCGCCGCGTCCTACGATGAACGAGAGCGCCGTTGGCTGGTTCGGGCACGTGACGAGCACGGCCGTGAGCACGCCTACCGGGCGAACGCGGTGATCAGCGCGGTCGGCCAGCTCAACCGGCCCCAGTTGCCGGACATTCCGGGGATGGGCCGGTTCCGCGGCGAACTCTTTCACTCGGCCCGCTGGCCACGGGATCTCGACCTGCGTGGCAAGCGAGTGACGGTCGTCGGCACAGGAGCCAGCGCGATGCAGATCGTCCCCGCAATTGCCGACGACGTCGCACAGCTGACGGTGGTCCAGCGTTCCCCCCAGTGGGCCGCACCCAACGACAAGTACTTCGCCCCGGTGGGTTCGGACGTGCACTGGCTGATGGAGAACGTGCCCTATTACCACGAGTGGTACCGCTTCCGCCTGGCCTGGACGTTCGGCGACAAGGTGCACGAATCGTTGCAGCTCGATCCTGATTGGCCGCACCAGGATCGGTCGGTGAACGCGACGAACGACGGGCACCGTGCCTTCTTCACCCGCTATATCGAGCAGCAGATGGAGGGGAGGGAAGACCTGCTGCCGAAGGTGGTGCCGACGTATCCGCCGTTCGGCAAGCGAATGCTGCTGGACAACGGGTGGTTCGCGACGCTGCGACAGCCACACGTGGAACTGTTGCACGACCGGGTGGCCGAGGTGACCGAGACGGGCTTTCGCGCCACGAACGGTCACGAGCGAGAGACCGACGTGTTGGTCTTCGCCACCGGCTTCGAAGCCAAGCGACTGCTTTATCCGATCGATCTACGTGGGCGCTCGGGCCGGTCGATCAGGCAGCTCTGGGGCGACGACGACGCACATGCCTACCTCGGCATCGTGACTCCGGACTTTCCCAACCTGTTCATGCTGTACGGGCCGAATACCAACCTTGGTCATGGCGGCAGTTACATCTGGATCTCAGAATGCCAGGTCAGGTACGTGATCGACCTTCTGTGTCAGATGATCGAACGACGCATCGCCGCCGTGGAGTGCAAGGCCGAGGTCAACGACGAGTACAACCGGCGCATCGACGAAGCGCACGCCTCGATGATCTGGACCCATCCCGGCATGGACACGTGGTACCGCAATAGGCGCGGTCGCGTGGTCACGAACATGCCATGGCGGATCGTCGACTACTTCACTATGACCCAGCAGGCCGACCTGTCCGACTTCCTGGTCGAGCCGGACCAGCAGAACCTCCGGGAGCGTTCGGCATGACCGGCGCAGAGGTTCCGCTGTCCCAGTGGGGACGCCGGCTCAGCGACACGATCCGTGACAAGTTGGCCGAGGGTGACACTGCGGCGGCCCTCCGGCTGATCGAGTACGGCGACGGCCAGACCAAGTCGCTGGCCAAGGAGTACGCGTTGATGTACCGGGGCCTCGGCTTCACCGTCCGGGTGATCCTGGACGCACTGCGGATGGACGAGAACGACACCTCGGGAGCGGGCGCAGCAGAGCTGGTGCATCAGTTTCGGGGTCGGTTCACCGAAGCGATGCACCAGGCATGGGCGGACGCGCCGCCTGTCCCGGGGCCCGTCGGGTCCCCGGCCGACGAGGCGAGAGAGTGCCGCGACCTGCTGGAGTGGGGCGAACGCCGGTTCGACCGTGAGCAACGTGAACTCGCCGAGCAGGTGTCCCGATCAGTACACAGTGGTCAGTTGGCCAGGGCGCGAGATCTGCTCGACCGGAAGGAACGGGGCCAGTTCGTTCCGCTGCATGACAGGCTCGTCCGCATGATGGCGGAGTCGTTCGCGTTCGTGTTCGGCGAGCAGGGTGCTGACGGCCTGCTGCGCTTTCACACCGAGGTCGCGCATGCTCAGCGCGCCGGCTTCGACAGATGGGAGGCAATGCCCACAAGGGATTTCGCCCACGCCTTCACCTTCCTGCTCAAGCAGCATATGGGCACTGTGGAAGTTCGCGAGGAGCCGGACCGGTTCGTGCTCGACCAGCAGCTGTGTGGCAGTGGTGGGCGGCTGATCCAGGACGGCGCCTATACCGGGCCGACGCCCTTGCCCAGCGTGCCGGGCAACCGCGTGCTCGGCGCGGGGCGCGACGTGCTCCCGGTCTACTGCTCGCACTGTCCCGCGTGGAACACCCACGCACCACGGCAGTGGTACGGGCACCCGCACGTCCGGTTTGCCGACCCCGCCCGGCCGGACGGGTCGTGCACGCTGCACATCATGAAGCGGGAGCGGTAGGCACGGCGACGCGCTCCGTTCCGCGAAGCCGGCAACGGCGGCATGTCCAGGCGGTCCGGCCGATCGCCAGCGAGCGGGCCGAGTTGGCGGAACCGCTCGATCGACGAGCGCCGCGGAAGTGTGCGGAAACCACGTAGCAGCGAAGGCCACCGCCTCGGAAACGGGTCGGGTTTTGGTCGTGGTGACCTCGCAGCCACCTCCTCGACGGCTCGCTCGGGCCGCGATTCGACCCGTACGCACATCGCCGACAGCAGGATCGGTTCCCGCGGGTTAGGGGAGCGTCACTCCGGTGAAGCGTGCCAGCTCGTCCAGAAGCGCGTTCCGGAAGCGCGTCGAAACGGCGGATGTGGGCTCCTCGAGTCGCCGGTTGTGCCAGTAGCCGCCGCCGGTGAGGGCGCGCGGGTCGTCGCTGGTTCGGCCCCGGCTGGGTCCCCACGAAGATGGGCTGGCCGGCGCCCGGACGACCTGCGGCTCGGACACCTCACGCACGAATGGCTCGCCCCGGTGTGGACGACAGAGCCCATCGGGCCCAGCTCATCGGGCTGCTCGGCAAGGGGGGTGGTCAGCGCCTTCGACACTACCCACGCTCGCGCACTCCTGGAGGGTCCCGACAGAACCTCCCGCCGGCCTGGCGGCGGTGGTTTACTGGATCGTGAAAGACATCCGAACGGACCAGTGAAGGACCTTGAT
This sequence comes from Prauserella oleivorans, assembly GCF_042685745.1. NCBI lineage: Bacteria > Bacillati > Actinomycetota > Actinomycetes > Pseudonocardiales > Pseudonocardiaceae > Prauserella > Prauserella oleivorans. The sequence goes on from NZ_JBHUNT010000001.1 coordinate 3,678,087, forward strand.
GACTGCTGTGCACGCCTACATCGCCCGATCCGCGACCGACCCGCTGGAGCCGGGGACGATCGAGCGACGTGCGGTCGGCCCCAAGGATGTGCGCATCGACATCCGCTGGGCCGGAATCTGCCATTCCGACATCCACACCGTCCGCGGTGACTGGGGCCCGCAGCCGTACCCGCTGACCGTGGGACACGAGATCGCCGGTGTGGTCGCCGAAGTCGGTTCCGAGGTGACCCGCTACCAGGTCGGTGACCGGGTCGGCGTCGGGTGCATGGTCAACTCCTGCGGCAAGTGCGTCAACTGCCAGGCCGGTGACGAGCAGTACTGCACCGAGGGGATGGTCGCCACCTACGGCGCGGTCGATCGCGACGGCACGATCACCCAGGGCGGCTACTCCACCGGGGTGGTCGTAGACGAGGACTTCGTGCTGCGCATCCCGGAGGCGATCCCGTTCGAGAAGGCCGCGCCGCTGCTGTGCGCGGGCATCACCACCTACTCGCCGCTCAAGCGGTGGGGCGCCGGTCCCGGCAAGAAGGTCGCGGTCGTCGGCATGGGTGGCCTCGGGCACATGGCGGTGAAGTTCGCGCACGCCATGGGCGCGGAGGTTACCGTGCTGTCCCGGACCCTGAACAAGCGCGAGGACGGGCTGCGGCTCGGCGCCGACCACTACCACGCCACCAGTGACCCGGAGACGTTCGAGACCCTGGCCGGCCGGTTCGACCTGATCCTCAACACCGTCAGCGCCGCGATTCCGGTGGATGCCTACCTCGGGCTGCTCGCCGTGGACGGTGCATTGGTCAACGTCGGTGCGCCGGCCGAGCCGCTGAGCCTGCAGGTCATGTCCCTGATCGGTGGGCGCCGCTCCTACGCCGGGTCGCTGATCGGCGGCATCGCCGAGACCCAGGAAATGCTCGACTACTGCGCCGAGCACGACATCGCCCCCGACGTCGAGATCATCCCCGCCGACCAGATCAACCAGGCGTGGGACCGCGTCCTGGCCTCGGACGTGCGGTATCGGTTCGTGATCGACACCAGTACTCTCGCCGCCTGAGCCGAGAGCCGCTTGCGGGTGCGGAGGTGGCGGAAGCGCCCCCGCACCCGGCCGGACCGATCCAGCGTGGACCGGATGAGCACGAGGACGAGGTACGGGAGTTCCGGACCTACCGGCGCGCGCACGTCAGCGCCGAGCGGGCCGGGCTGTCCGACGGTCGGCGGGGACCGGCGTGTCCGGGCCTGCGGTGGGACGAGGTCGCCCGGCTCGCCCGGCGTCAGCCTCGGCTGCTGCACCCGCCTGGAGCGGGGCAACATCCGTGGCGCGTCGGGAAGCGTGCTGAACGCGATCGCGCAGGCGCTGCAGCTCGACGACGTGGAGCCGGAGTACTTGTTCGACCTGGCCCGCACCGTGCCCGTCCCGGCCCGCAACGCGAAGAGGACCAGGCCCCGCGTGCGGGCATCGGTCCGGCCGGTCCTGAACACGATGAGTGTTCCGGCGGTCGTGTGGAACCACGGCAGGAGCTCGTCGCCTCGAACCGGATGGGGCGAGCCCTCTTCGCACCCGCACGTCGACGCCGCGCGGCCTTTCACCGAATCAACGGTTTCCCGGGCGATGCGCAGGTCCCGCAACACCCGCCTGGCGGGTTCGATCAATCCGGTCCATTTCCACCCCGGCATCACCTCGCCACTGCGCGAGGCGGACCACACCCTGCTGGACCGGGTGGTCGTCCGCGAGAACAGCGAAGGCGAGTACGCCGGTCTCTCGGCGGACGCAACCTGTCGGGCCGTGGTCCGGGCAACGAAGTGGCTCCCCAGACCGCGCTGTTCACCGACAAGGGCTGCGCACGGATCATGCGGTTCGCCTTCGAGGTGGCCCGCAGCCACCCCCGCACGAAGGTGCCGTCGGTGACCAAGAGGCAACGCGCAGCAGCACGGCATGGTGCTGTGGGACGAGGTGTTCGCCCGCGTTGCCGCCGACTACCCCGACGCGGAGGCCGACAGCGTGCTGGTCGATGCGATGGTCGCCACGTTCGTGCTGCATCCCGAAGACCTGCCGGTGGACGTGGTGTCCAACCTCACGCCGACATCCTCTCCGACCTGGGGCCGCGCTGGCCGGCAGGCTCGCGCGTCGCGACCAGTGCGAATCTCAACCCGGATCGCCGGTTCCCGTCGATGGTCGAGCCCGTCCACGGCTCCGCGCCCGACATCGCCGGTCGCGGCGTGGCCAACCCGATCGGCGCCCTCGGCAGTGCCGCGCTCATGCTCGACCACCTCAGGCTGCCGAGGCGACCCGGCTCCACAAGGCCATCGAGACGACCACGGCCGCCGGTTGCCTCACGCCCGATGTGGGCAGCACGGCCACCACTCAGCAAGTCGTCGACACCATCATCGGCAGCCTCACGTCCTGACCGCTGAGGACCTGCGCGTGGCGCTCGGCGGGTGGGTGATGTTCCGGATCATTCCGCTGTGCGCCAGGGGGTTCCGGAGCGTGCAGTCGCGGCTCGGTGGCAGATCCCAGGCGGTGGTGGTCTGGGCTAGAGGACCCACAACGACGTGGAGAAGTCGTGCTGCGCCAGCGCTCGTGGGACCGCGTCGATGGATCGGTCAGGCAGAAGGTCGGTGTCCGAGCTCGTCAAATCCTCGAAGACAATGATTTCGACGGGGTCGTCCGCGGCAGGCTCGTTGTTCTCGTGCCCGTTGACGCCACCAAGCCTTTGGTGATGGAGCTCGCGGCGCAGCCGAATGCCATCAGTGACATTCTCATTTCCTGGCATTCGAACTCTCGTTTACCCGGGTCCGCCGGGTGTTTTCAGGATTCTTCTGGGCAACGTGGCTTGTCCGGAGTCCAGTCGGGACGGCGGGTCACGTCGGACATGTCGTGGCGAAAAGCCGTTGGAAACCGGCTTTCCCGGTTTATTCGGCGGTCCATCCGGGTTACCATATTCGACTATGTCGGAGGGTGGGCTGGACACCGTCGTTCCTCCCGGCATCACGCGTCATTGGGCGGTGGTGTCGCCATGATCTGGGAAATGCTGGCTCTGGGCTTTGTACTCAGCCTCGACAATTTCCGGGTGGCGATCGCGCTCGGTACTGTCCCGATCAGTCTGAAGCGCGCGGTGCAGGTCGCCCTGACCTTCGGGCTGTGGGACGCGATCATGCCTCTGATCGGGCTGTTGATCGGTCGCGAGATCGGGGAGTCCGTCGGAGCCGTGGCCGAATGGGTCGGCGCGGGCGCGCTCGGCGCATACGGCCTCTACCTGCTGATCTCGGCCCTTCGCAAACCGGAGCCGGACGAGCTGGACCACCCGTGGGCGCTGTTCGGCATTCCGTTGACCCTGAGCCTGGACAACCTGTTCGCCGGGGCGAGCCTGGGGATCCTGGGGTTCCCGCCGTGGTTGTCGGCCGTTGTCTTCGGCGCCATGACGGCGGTGATGTCACTGATCGGGCTGCGGCTCGGCAGGGTCGCGGCGCGCCTCATCCGGGTCCGGTCGGACGTGCTGGCCGGGGCGACCCTGATCATCGCCGCCGCGGCACTGCCGTTGCTGTTCGGCGATTAGCCCCTTCGGCCCGGTGCGGGCGGGGGACCAGCGGAAGCGCGCCGGCCCGCGAATCGACGTTGGCGGTTCGGACCGCGTCGGCGACCAGGTCGTGGTCGGGGGAGAGGTGGCAGACCGGGTCGGTGCGGGCGGCGTCGCCGGTCAGCAGGAACGCCTGGCAACGGCACCCGCCGAAGTCGACCTCCCGCCGTGCGCAGCTCCGGCAGGGCTCCGGCATCCAATCCGTACCCCGGAACGCGGTCATCACCGGGGATTCGGTCCAGATCCGCTCCAGTGTCTCCTCTCGCACGCTCGCCCGCGGCAACGGCAGGGGTCCAGCGGCAGGGCAGGGCAGGACATCGCCGCTCGGTGTCACGGTCAGCTGCCGCGAGGCCCAGCCGCCCATGCAGGGCTTGGGGTAGCGGCTGTAGTAGTCGGGGAGGATGTAGATGACCTCCATGCGGTCCCGCAACCGCTCACGGGCGGCCCGTACGACGGCTTCGGCCGCCTCGAGCTGGGCCCGGCTCGGCAGCAATGCGGCACGATTGCGCCAGGCCCAGCCGTAGTACTGGGTGTTGGCCAGCTCCAGCCGGTCGGCGCCCACCTCCTCGGCCAACGCGAGGATGTTCGCGACACGGTCGATGTTGTTCCGGTGCAGCACCACGTTGACGGTGAGCGGCCAGCCCAGCTCCTTGACCACGCTCATCGCCTCGATCTTGCGTTCGAAGGACGGCGTCCCGGCGATCCGGTCGGAGGTCGCCGGCTCGTCGGCCTGGATGCTGATCTGCACGTGGTCGAGGCCCGCGGCCCGCAACTGCTCGGCCCTCGGCCGCGAAAGCCCGACTGCGCTCGTCACGAGGTTGGTGTAGAGGCCGAACTCGTGGGCGTTCGCCACGATGTCCACCAGGTCGCGACGCAGCAAAGGCTCGCCCCCGGACAGGTGGCACTGCAGGATGCCGAGGTCCGCGGCCTCGGCCAGCACCCGCCGCCACTCGTCGGTGGTCAGCTCGTCGGCGTAGTCGGCCAGGTTCAGCGGGTTGGAGCAATACGCGCAGGCCAGCGGGCAACGATAGGTGAGCTCCGCCAGCATCCCGAACGGGCTCTCCGGGCTACCCATGGGCGAGCTCCACGCAGCGCCGGGCGACGAGGCGGGCCAAGAAGCGCCGCACCTCGTCGTCGGGGACGGTTCGATAGCGCTCGCCCAGCTCGGCGACGATCTCGGCCACCGTGTGCCGCCCGTCGCACAGCTGCAGGATGTCCGCGCCGCTGACGTTCAGCACCACCACCGTCTCGGGGAGCTGGAGGATGTGCCGCTGCCGGGTTCGGCTGAAGCTCAGCCGCACATGGCGCGCCAACCGGGGCCGGTCCGAACCGGACACCTCGCCGAGTCGGGACATGGTTGCGGTTGTGTCGGGGTCCATGGCGCTCACTCCGGGTAGGCCTGGTCGATGGCGTTCATCAGGCTCCACAGGACGTCGCACTTGAACGACAGCGCATCGACGGCGCGGGCCTGGGACTCCGCTGACAGGCAGTGCGTGGTGACGACCTCGAGCGCGTGCTCGCAGTCTCGGGGCGCCTGCTCGAGGCGGGCCCGGAAGTAGGCGAGGCCCTCCGGGTCGATCCAGTCGTACCACCGCTCGAACGCGGCCAGCCGCTCCGCCATCAGCCCGGGAGCGAACAACTCGGTGAGCGAGGAGGCCACGGCCTCCACCCACGGGCGAGTCCGGGCGAAGTTGACGTAGGCGTCGACCGCGAACCGCACCCCGGGGACGAGGTGCCGGTGGTCCCGGACCTCGTCGCGGGTCAGGCCGGTGGCCTCGGCGAGGCGCAGCCACGCCTCGATGCCGCCCTCGCCGGCGGCAGTGCCGTCGTGGTCGACGATCCGCCGGATCCAGCGGCGGCGGACCTCGACGTCGGGGCAGTTGGCGAGGATCGCCGCGTCCTTGCGGGGGATGTTCTCCTGGTAGTAGAAGCGGTTGGCCACCCATCCCTGGATCTGCCTGCGGCTCAACCGCCCGGCGTTCATCCTGATGTGGAACGGATGCTGGTCGTGGTAGCGGCGCGAGTGGGCCCGCAGCGTCTCGACGAAGGCGTCGGTTCCCATGGCCCGTGCTGCCGGGTCGGCCGGTCCCGCCGGGGTTGTCGTCGTCGTTGGCACGGCGTTACACCTCGACCTCGAGACCGTCCATGGCAACCTCCATGCCACTGTCCTCCACGATGCGCCGCTCGGGCGAGTTCTCCAGCAGGATCGGGTTGGTGTTGTTCATGTGCACGAAGATCGTCCGCCGCACGCCCAGCGAGGGGAGCTCCGCCAGGCTGCCGCCCGGTCCGTCGATGGGGAGGTGGCCCATCTCCCGGGCCGTCCTGCCGGCCAGACCGAGCCGGACCAGCTCGTCGTCGCGCCAGCACGTTCCGTCGATCAGCAGGCATCGGCAGCCTTGGATCTCCGCCTTCACCGCCGGTGTCAGCGCCTGCACTCCGGGCAGGTATGCCAGCGTCCCTCCGGTGTGTGCGTCGGTCAGCCGGTAGCCGACGACGCGGCCATGGTCCACAGTGGGCCCGAACCGGTTTCGCTTCGTGGTGGGCACGTCGAACGCGCGGCAGGTCAGCCCGTCGGCCAACGTGACGTCCTCGCCGGGGACCACCGCCCGCCACTCGACCGCGCAGTAACGCTCGAGTGTCCACAACAGACCCGACCCGTCCCGCAGCGTCTTGTGCACCGCCGGCGTGGCGTACAGACGCAGGCCCGCACTCTCCCGCAACAGCAGCAGGCCGAGAGTGTGGTCGAGCTCGGCGTCGGTGAGCAGCACCGCCTCGATCGGTGTCGTCCGACTGGCGGCGGGGTGCAGGCCGGGGAAGGCCTCGATCTGCGTGTGGACGTCGGGGGAGGCGTTGATCAGGAACCAGCGCCGACCATCGCCGCTGACAGCGACCGACGACTGGGTGCGTGGGCGGCCGGACCCCGAGCGGACAGCAGTGCACACCGGGCAACCGCAGTTCCACTGTGGGGAGCCGCCTCCTGCAGCCGAGCCCAGCACCCGCAGCCACACCATGACACTCCGTCCGTGAGTCGCGGGCGGGCGCCGGACCGGGGTCCAGCGCCCGCTCCACGTTCGGTCAGTCCTCCAGCTGAGCGACGTACATGGTCACTTCAGGGGCGACTGCGATCTCATCGAACTCGGGCGTCTCCCACACGACGAGCTCAGACTCCATGGATCCACCTCCTCTCCGCCAGACGACTCCGGCAGGTGGTTTCACAGCATTACGTTTCCGGGAGAGCGAACGTGATCAGCGCACTTCCGTGGCCGGCGCCGAGCATGCCGGGGAGGAATCCCTCGGACCAGGCGCCCCAGCCGACCGGTACGGCGATGTACTGCCTGCCGTCGACCATGTAGGTCGTCGGGTTGCTGTGGTGGCCGCTTCCGCACTGGAACTGCCACAGCAGCTCGCCGGTCCGGGCGTCGAGCGCGTTGAACTCCCCAGTGGGCTCGCCGGCGAACACCAGGTCGCCGCCCGTGGCCAGCACCGAGGCGCACATCGGAAGCTCGTTGCGCCAGCGCCACTTCTCCTCGCCACGAGCGTCGAACGCGCTGATACTTCCCGTCATGTCCTCGATGTCCACCTGAACACCGGCGCCCCAGTAGGGGATGCTCTCCTTGAACTCCCGGCGCCGCCGGGTGGCCGTGGCACCGACATCCTGGACCGGGACGTAGAAGAGCTCGGTCTTGGGGCTGTAGGCGGCGTGGGTCCATTCCTTGGCGCCGGCCGGGCCCGGGTAGAAGTGGACCGGCACCCCTTCTTCGTCGGGGTACACCTTGGGGGTCACCTGGCCGTCCCTGGTGATCGCTCCCCAGGTGATGCGGTCCACGAACGGGGTGATCTGCACCAGCTCGCCGTTCGTGCGGTCCAGGACGAAGAAGTAGCCGTTCTTGTCGAAGTGCCCGAGCAGCTTGCGCCCCTCCGACTCGAACAGGATGCACTCGCCGATGCTGTCGTAGTCCCACACGTCGTGCGGGGTGCACTGGTAGTGCCAGCGGATCTGACCGGCGTCGACGTCGACGGCGACGATGCTGTCGGTGTAGAGGTTGTCGCCCTCGCGGACTCCCCCGTCGAAGTCGGGCGCCGGGTTCCCGGTGCCCACGTAGAGCAGGTTGGTCTCCGGATCGAAGGTGGCGGTGATCCAGCAGTTGGCGCCACCACGCGCCCAGGCTTCGCCGTCGGCGGGCCAGGTGTCGGAGCCGGGTTCTCCGGGCTTCGGGACCATGTAGCAACGCCACTGGTACTCGCCCGTCTCGAGGTCGAAGGCGTCGAGGTGGCCGCGCACCCCGAACTCCCCGCCGGAGCTGCCGACGATGACCTTGTTCTTCACGATGAGCGGTGCGACCGTGGCGCTCTCCCCGGCCCGCACGTCGCCGTAGATCCGGTCCCAGACCTTCTTGCCCGTGGTGGCATCGAGCGCGAGCACGTGGGCGTTCGCCGTGACGACGAAGACCTTCCCGGCGGCCACGGCGACGCCGCGGTTGACGTTTCCGCAGCACAGCGACACATCGAAGGGGACCGCGTGCTTGTACCGCCAGATCTCGATACCCGTCTTCGCGTCGAGGGCCCACACCCAGCCGTCCCAGCCGGCGAGGAACATGATCCCGTCGACCACGATCGGCGCGGCCTCGAACGAGTAGGTCGAGGTGCCCGCGATGATGCCGGTCGTGCCGGCCTGGAAGACCCAGGCAGGGGCGAGCCGCTTGACGTTCTCCGTGTTGATCTGGTCAAGCGGGCTGTACCGCTGTCCGTTGTAGGCGCCGTAATAGGTGAGCCAGTTCTGCGGCTCCGAGCGGGCGTTCAGAATGCGCTCGTAGTTGACGTCGCGAACCACCGGCGGCGCGACGTCGCCCCCCCGGGACCTTCCCGCTCAGGTTTCCCTGATCGATGGCCTCGCCCGCGTCCACGTATTCGACGGTCATCGTGCGTCCTCCAATCTAGGGCCGCGGTTGGTCGGGACGGTCCAGGCGAGCCTCCGGCGGAACATCTCCCAGCACCACGATGGCGCCGGTCAGTCCCCGGCCTTCGTCGTTGCCCGTCGGCGAGCTGAACCAGTAGTAGCCCGGGCCGTCGAGGTTGAGGGTCGCCCGTCCTCGAGAATGGTTCACCAACCAGATGAATTTCCTGTCCCCATTGCTCGGCAGCAGCGCGCAGTGCGTGTTCAGGTCGTCGTTGATGAGTTCGAGGTCGATATCACCCCCGTGGGGCATGACCAGAATGGAGGGATCCCAGGAGATCTCATCGGGCCGGATCCGGATTGTCGCCTCCATTCGGCCATCGGCCTTCTCCGTTGCCTGCCCGATTCTTCCGGTGCCCAGCACCTTGCCCAGTGCCGCCTTGTTCTGCGCGTCCAACCCGAGCTCGTCCAGCAGGTGGTCTCGATCCTGCATGGTTGTCATCGGGCGTCACCTCCTCATCCAGGGTCCTGTATCTGCTTGGCACAAGAAGCACACGGTGCGACATGGCAATGGCTCGGCTGGCCGAAACCCCAGATTCGCCGGTGCTGCCGGCAGAAGCAGACTTGAAGGCGCGAACCTGATTGTGATTGCATGGGAACCATCACATGAACTCATTGCATGGCTTTATCCATGAATTGCAAAATTACCAATCAAGCAGAACTCTACGCCGCGAGAATCGTACCGACAAGGGCGGTCGCCAAGTCGATCGGGCCGCGCCGTTCGTCCGGCCCCGGGTACCGTTCGTACCCGATTTCCCGCCATTGCATGGGATCAGGTGAGGTCGTATCGGTCGAGGTTCATCACCTTGTCCCACGCGGCGACGAAGTCGTGTACGAACTTCTCCCCGGCGTCGTCGCTCGCGTAGACCTCGGCGAGCGCCCGTAGCTCGGAGTTCGAGCCGAACACGAGGTCGACGCGGCTGCCGGTCCACCTCACCTCGCCGCTGCGCCGGTCGCGGCCCTCGAACGTCTCGGCGTCCTCGGACACCGGCGACCACTCGATGCCCATGTCGAGCAGGTTCACGAAGAAGTCGTTGGTCAGGCACCCGGGTCGCGGGGTGAGTACGCCGAGCGGGGACTGCCCGGAGATCGCTCCCAGCACGCGCAGGCCGCCCACCAGGACGGTCATCTCGGGCGGACTGAGGGTCAGCAGGTTCGCCCGGTCGATCAGCTGGTGTTCCGACGGCAGCCGGGTGCCCTTACCCCGGTAGTTGCGGAAACCGTCGGCTGCGGGTTCGAGCGCCGCGAAGGATTCCACGTCGGTCCACTCCTGGGACGCGTCCATGCGGCCCGCGGTGAAGGGGACCTCGATGTCGTGGCCGGCGGCCGCCGCGGCCTGCTCAACCGCGGCACATCCACCGAGCACGATGAGATCGGCCAGCGAGACCCTCTTGCCGTCGGCCTGGTTGCCGTCGAAGGATTCCTGGATCTCTTCCAGGACGCGCAACACCTGCCCCAGGGTGTCCGGGTCGTTGACCTCCCAGCGGCGCTGTGGCTCGAGGCGGATACGCGCGCCGTTGGCCCCGCCGCGCTTGTCGCTGACGCGGAAGGTCGAGGCCGACGCCCACGCGGTGGACACGAGCTGGGCGGTGGACAGCCCCGAGCCGAGGATCGTGGCCTTGAGCGCTGCGATGTCCGTCTCGTCCACCACGGCGTGGTCGACGGTGGGGATCGGGTCCTGCCAGAGGAGTCGCTCCTTCGGCACCAGCGGGCCGAGGTAACGCTGGATCGGCCCCATGTCGAGGTGTGTCAGCTTGAACCAGACCCTGGCGAAGGCATCCGTCAGCTGGTCGGGATTCTCCAGAAAGCGTCGCGCGATCGGTTCGTAGACCGGGTCGAACCGCAGCGCGAGGTCCGTCGTCAGAACCGTCGGGGCGTGGGTCTTCGACGGGCTGTGGGCGTCCGGCACGGTGCCGGCCCCGGCACCGCCTCTCGGAATCCACTGCCACAGACCGGCGGGGCTCAGTTCCAGGTCCCACTCGTAACCGAACAGGGTTTCGAGGAAGCTGTTGTCCCATCGGGTCGGGGTGGGTGTCCACGTACCCTCGAGGCCGCTGGAAATGGTGTCGGCTCCCTTTCCGGTACCGTAGCTGCTCCTCCACCCCAGGCCTTGGTCCTCGAGCGGGGCGCCCTCGGGTTCGGGGCCGAGGTGACGCTCCGGGTCGGCCGCGCCGTGGGTCTTGCCGAACGTGTGCCCACCCGCGATGAGCGCGACGGTCTCCTCGTCGTTCATCCCCATGCGCCGGAACGTCTGGCGGATGTCCCGGGCCGCGGTGAGCGGGTCCGGGACGGTGTTCGGGCCCTCCGGGTTGACGTAGATGAGACCCATCTGGTCGGCGGCCAGGGGGTCCTCCAGGTTCCGGACGCCGCCGTGGCGCTCGTCTCCGAGCCAGGCGCGCTCCGGACCCCAGTAGACGTCCTCGTCGGACTCCCAGACGTCGCGGCGGCCACCGGCGAAGCCGAAGGTCGGCAAGCCCATCGTCTCCAGGGCCCGGTTGCCCGCGAAAATCATCAGGTCCGCCCAGGAGATCTTGCGGCCGTACTTCTTCTTCACCGGCCACAGCAGGCGGCGCGCCTTGTCCAGGTTGCGATTGTCCGGCCAGCTGTTCAGCGGCGCGAATCGCTGCATGCCCGCGCCCGCGCCGCCGCGGCCGTCACTGACCCGGTACGTCCCGGCGCTGTGCCACACCATCCGGATCACGAGCGGCCCGTAGTGGCCGAAGTCGGCGGGCCACCAGTCCTGGGAGGTCGTCAGCACCTCGTCGACGTCCCTCGTCAGGGCGTCGAGGTCGAGCGTCCGGAACTCCGCGGCGTAGTCGAAGTCCGCGCCCATGGGGTCCGACGCCGCGGGGTTCTTCCGGAGGATGGTCAGGTCGAGCCGGTTCGGCCACCAGTCGTGGTTGCTTGCGCCGCCGGCCGGATGCCTGTGGTGGCCGGCCGGGGCGGAGATGCCGAGGCCGCCAGTAGGGTGCGGGCTGTCGGACACGGGAACCCTCCCGGGAAGTTCAGATTTTCAGCGCGCGCCGCACGGCCGGCACGTTGCGCCGGGAGACCGGCAGCATCGTGTTCTTCCGGTCGTCCATGACCAGGGACAACTCGCCCTTGAGCCCGCGCTCGATCTCGCGGATGCGGCTGAGGTTGACCACATACCGGCGGTGTACCCGCAGGAAGCCCGCATCCGCCAGCTCGTCGTCGAGCTTGTCCAGGCCCGGGGTGGCGGCTCTCAACCGCCCCTGGTCGGTGGAGAGCAACACGTCGTTTCCTTCCGACTCGGCGAAGGCGATCTCCGACAGCCGCAGCAGCACCATCCGGTTGTCGCGCGTCGCGACCAGCCTGCGCGGCTCCGCACATGGGGCGGGCGCTTCGGCCCGGGGCAACCGGGCCCCGTCGGCGGTGCCGAACGAGATCAGGTTCCCGATCAGGCGTCCGGAACTGAAGACGGGCCGGATGCTGATCGACGTCGGCTCGTCGGAGAGGTGGGTGAAGACCTGGGTCGAGCCGATCCAGTCCGGATTGTGGGCTCCCTGCCGCACGGCATACCGGACGGCTCCGACCAGTTCCGGCAGCCCGGGGTTCCATCGCAGCGTCGGGTCGACCGCCGGGGTGGAGGCCGGCACGCCCATGAGCACGCTTGCCAAGTCGTCGGCGATCACCACCTTGCCCGCGGTGTCCAGGGCGGCGATCGCCGCCCTGGAGCGGGCCCTGGCCTGGGTGAACGCCGCGACCAGCTCCGCACCGCTGTCCCGGGCGTGCTTTTTCAGGGTTGCCTGGGTGACGGTGGCCGCGTTCGCCAGCCAGCTTCCCGCGGCGGCGGGGAGCTGGCTGCGCCAGCAGGAGATGTTCAGGACAGCGATCGGCTCCCTGGTCACCACGTCACGCACCGCGACGCCCGCGCAGACCCAGTTGTGAAACCCCTGGCACCAGTGTTCGGCGCCCCTGATCGAGACCGGGCCGTGCGCCTCGAGCGCCGTGCCCATGGCGTTGGTGCCTGCCGCGCACTCCGACCAGCAGAACCAGGGCGCCAGATTGGACTCGGTGGCCCTGGCGAGCGTGGCTTGGTCGCCCCATTCGGCGAGGATCCGGCCGGTGGCATCGGTGACCGTGACGACGCCACCGAGGTTCTCCATCTCATGCGCCACGGAGGCAGCACGAAACCCCAGCTCGGCGAAGACGACGTCGTGCTCGGGTGTGTGGTCGGGCTCCGCGACGGCCAACGGCGCCGCGGCGAGGTGAGGGTCGACCCGGTATTGCTCCCGGCAGCGATGCCAGGAGATCGCCACCAGCGGTCGTACAGCCGGAACGTGATCTTCGCCTTGCACGAACCGTTCCCATGCCGCCAGCACGGTGCCGCTGCCCGGGTTCGCAGGCTTTGGCTCACGCCGATGCGCATCCCTCATGGTGGAGAACCGCCTTTGGTCCATCCCCAACGTCCGACGGTGTGCGTGTGCCCCGCAGTTGTCGCCGCTCAGTCCTCGACGACCTCTGGCGGAAGCCCGCACCGCGTCGTGCGTCGTGCAGCTATGTCATTCGTTCCAGGCTGTGTCACAGACCGGCTGTTCCACTGTAGGCCGAAAATGCGGCGCCGCCATAGGCTCGCGGCCTAGGAGTGGTCGGCTGCGTCGCGGTTGGTGGGTGTGGCCAGGCCGAGCAGCCGGACCAGGGCGGTGAAGCCGCCGTCGGTGCCGGGCCAGTGCGCGCGCACCGGGCCGAGCCCGGCGCGGCGGACGATCGAGCGCAGCACGGCGATGACGATGATGGCGTCGTCGGCGTAGCCGAGGACGGGGATGAAGTCGGGGATCAGATCGATCGGCATGGCGAGGTAGGCCAGCAGCAGGCCGAGCCGGATCCGGACTCCGCGGGGCAGACTGCTGTCCGCGGCCAACCGCCGCACCAGGCGCAGTACATCAGGTAGCACCCGCACGGCCTCGTGCAACAGCCCTCCGCGCGGTCGCACCAGCATCAGGGTGATCGCCAGCGCCAGCCAGATCAGCACCAGTGCGGTGACGAGGCTGAGCGCGAGGTCCCACCAGAACGAGCCGGTCACGAGTCCGTCACCGCTCGCAGCCGGCGCGGGCTCCGCCGTGAATCGGGGTCGGGTTCCTCGGCGTGGAAGGCCGCCTGCTCGAATGCGGCCAGGTCGGCGGCGGCCTCGTCCACGGCGTCGCGGGCGGCTTGGCCGCCGGGCGCCTGGAAGTAGTCCCGGGCGGCGATTTTGGTCAGCCAGGCGCGAAAGCGGGCGAGGTCGGCTTCGGATTCCTCGACTTCGGCGTAGGTGGCCCGGCCACGGGCGCGCTCGTGGGCCAGTTCCTCCCGCAGGGCGGGCAGACGGTCCAGGACCTCGGCGTACTCGGCGTCGCGGGCGGCGTTCAGTTCGTCGACAATGGCCTGTTCCTCGGCGGAGTCGCTGAAGCGCATCCGCAGGACACGGGCGGTGCCGCCCTCATGGCGGACCCGGTCGGCCAGCCGCCGGACCTGCCGCACCACCTCGTCGTGCGCGGGCAGCAGGCAGACCGATTGCTGCAGGTAGAGCGCACCGAGCGAGCGCAGCTTGCGCCAGACCCGCACACGCAGCGTGCCGGGAGCTCCAGCGGTGGACACGCTGATCACCAGCCACTCCCTGCCGGATTCATCAGTCACACGGCCATGTTACACCCGTTACATCCAGCGGGTACGGTGTGTGCGTCGCTGGGCGGCATCGCATTTGGCAGTTCAGCGCCGAGGACCTCGACACGGTGGCCAAGGTCGCCGCACTGCTGGCGCGGCCATAGCCACTCGTGTCAACCGGCACGACGGGCGCCTCCGACACCACCCGTAGTCATGCCGGCGGGACCCACGAGTGCGCGACACTGTGCCGACGTTGAACCGGTCGGAGGGAAGTGGACGGACTGTGCGGACGGTGGGTGTCGATCTGGCGGCGGAGCCCGTCTCCACGGCGGTCGCGGTGCTCGAGTGGCAGGCGGGTGGCGCGCGCGTGACCGGAGTCGACTTTCCCGCTGACGACGACGCGATCCTGCGACGGGCCGAGCACGCCGACAAGATCGGGATCGACTGCCCGCTCGGCTGGCCGGATCCCTTCGTCGACTTCCTCCGCGCGCAGCGTGACGACCCGGCCGAGGTTGAAGCGGACCTGCCGGGCGCCGGCTGGCGTCGGGCACTGGCGTACCGGTGCACCGACGAACGGGTGCGCGCGGAGACCGGCCTGATCCCGCTCAGCGTGGCCACCGACCGGATCGGTCTGACCGCGATGCGGGCCGTCCGCGTGTCCGCCCTGCTGGCCCGGCGCGGGCATGTCGTCGACCGGGCGGGAACGGGCCTGCTCGTCGAGGTCTATCCCGCCGCAGGGCTCAAGCAGTGGGGGCTACCGCACCGCCGCTACAAGGGCGGTAAGCATCGCGCCGCGCGCGAGGAGCTGATCGGCGGGCTGCGGAAGGCCGCCCCGTGGCTCCATCTCGCCGAGCACGAGGAGTTCTGCCGGCAGCGCGACCACGTACTCGATGCGGTGATCGCCGCGTTGCTGGCCCGCGCCGCTGCCCGCGGGCTCGCCATCGAGCCCGCCGCGGACGAACGGGGGAGGGCCCGGACCGAAGGCTGGATCGCCTTGCCCACCTGCGGCCTCGGCGAACTCCCGGGGTAACGCACTGATGCGGGTAGCGCCGGACGTGGAGCCACCTGGCGAGCCGGCGGCGGGCCCGAGCCGGTCCTGGCGCCGGAGAACGGGTGGCGCCGTCGCCGGTGACATAGCCGGGCGCTCCTCGCCCGATGCCGGGGGCCTGCCCGGGTCACCAAGCCACCTTCCGGCGGCACCCGCGGTCCCCGCCCACTACCGCAAGTCAGGGTTTGACGGGCTCGCCCGACCACCGGTGCACACCGACGTCCTGCGCCGCGCACTCGCGGTACATGCGGTCGAAGGTCTCGTGGAAGACGGCGTTGCGCCGCTCCACCCGATCCTGCTCCCGCTGGATGCCGGGCAAGAGCACCCGCACCTGGGCCAGCAGCGCGTCCTCGTCGACCGTGATGACCCTGCCCTCGTCCACGACGACCCGTCCGGCGACGAGCACCTGGCGCAGCGAACTGCCGTTCTCGGAGTACACCAGTTGCAGCTCCGCACGGTTGCGTGGCGTGAAGGCCAGCGTCTCGAGGTCGTAGATCAGGAGATCCGCCTGTTTCCCGGCCTCCAGTGTGCCGACGTCTGCCTGCAGCTGCGCCGTGCGCGCACCGCCGCTGGTCGCGGCCCGCAGTACCTCCTCGACGGTCGGCCAGCTCGCGGGGTCCGGCTCGGTCACCTTGTGCAGCAGGGCCGCGGCCTTGATCACGTCGTGCAGGCGCGGGGTGTCGCTGCTGGAACAGCCGTCGGAACCCAGGCCCAGCGTCACGCCCGCGTCGTGGTACCGGCGCCACGGCGCGATTCCCGAGCCGAGCTTGAGGTTGGACACTGGGTTGTGCGACACGCAGACCTCGAACTCGGCGAGTGTGTCGATGTCGGAGTCGGTGGTCCAGACACCGTGGGCGAGCGTGGTGTTGGGGGAGAGAGCTCCGATGCGGCGCATGTGCTCGACGAGCGTGGTGCCGTAGAACTCCCGGCCCGTCACCGCCTGCGTCTTCGTCTCCAGCACGTGCACATGACACTCGGCGCCGTGCCGTACCGCGAGTTCGGTGGCACCCGCCAGCAGATCGTCGGTGCAGCGCTGCGGGCCCGACGGCGCCACCATGTACCGGAGCCTGCCGCCCGCGCGGCCGGCGTAGCGGCGGAACGCCTCGGTGCTGAACGCCAGGTACTCCTCGGCGGTGGGTACCGCCTGACCGCGTACCTCCCGGACGATGTCCTCCGGCAGCCAGTCCGCCACGTACGGCAGCGTCTCGATGAACGGCCGGTTGATCACGTGCCCCGAGATGTTGGCTCGCACGCCGACCTCGTCGTAGGCGTCGAAGACGGCGTCGAGCTGGTCGAAGTCCTGGCCGGGGGTTTCCAGCACGTCGTCGACCAGCGTGGTGACACCCGATTTCACCGACTCGACGGCGAACAGCCTGCTGCGCAGGCCCACCAGCTCCGGCGGCAGCGGACGCTGGGCGAGGATCGGGTAGGAGTACAGCATCCACAGCTCGAGCGGCAGATTGTCGTAGCGCCCCTTGGCGAGATACTCCCACGAGTGGGTGTGGGCGTTCACGAATCCCGGGCACACCAACCTGCCCTGTCCATTGAGGACGGTGTCGGCGTCGGAAACGGAGACCTGCCGGGCGATTTCGGTGATGACCCCGTCCTCGATCCGGATACTGCGCGGCACGGGAGTACTCCCGGTGTGCGCGTCCATGGTGATGACCTCGGCGTCCAGGATGACGGTGGCCACGGGTCAGTTCTCCTTTCCTGCGCCGGCCTTCGCCGACGTGGTGAGCACGGGCACGAGGAGCAACGCGACGAGGATGCCCTGCACCGCGGGGATTCCGATGTCGACAATGGAACCGAGCAGCGCGGCGGCCGTGCCGCCCAGGTAGGCCAGCAGCCCGGGCCAGAGCACAGCGGGGACCGCATCGAGCTCGGTTCCGGGGTCGCGGCGCTTCCACACGAACACGAACGTGCCGATCAGCACACCGCCGAGCGGCGGGATGAGCACACCGAGCATCGTGAGGAACGCGGTGATGGCATCGGCAATACCGGTGAGCGCCATGATGATGCCGACGACCACGCCCCCGACCACGAACGGTCGCTTGTCGGGCTTGCCGAACAGCTCGGCACCCGCGACACCGAACGCGTAGGCGGCATTGTCGTTGGTGGTCCACAGATTCGAGATGATGAGCACCACCGCGAGCGCCACGGACCCGAGCATCAGCAGGACGTTGGAGAAGTCCGGTTCGCCGTAGCCGACCGCGCCGACGCCGCCGAAGAAGAGCATCCCGAACTGCACCAGCAGGATCGTGGCGACGGTGATCGTGAACGCGAGGGTGCCGCCGCTGGCGAACCGCGTCCAGTTGCCGATCTGGGTTCCTCCGCTGACGAACGTGCCGATCATCAGCGTGAGTGCCGTGCCCACGCTCATGGCTCCCGCGCCTTGGTGCGCGAAGAGGCCGGCCCAGCCGCCCGCGTTGCCCACCGCGGAGAAGGTCACCCAGACGCAGAGCGCCGTCATCAGCGGAACCGAGATCCAGGACAGGAACTCGATGCCGCGGAAGCCCTTGTAGGCCGTGACGGCCATGGCGATCCCACCGGCGAGAACGATCGGCCACGTGGTCTCGATGCCGAGGGCACCGCCGAGGAGTGTGGCGAGCATGCTGATGGTGATCCCGTACCAGCCGATCTGCGTGCCGCCCAGCAGGATCGAGGCCCACTTGCCTCCGAGCCTGCCGAGGGCGAGGCGGGACAGCAGGACCGTGGTGAGACCGGTGCGGGCGCTCGTGATGGCCAGCGCGGCGATGTACACGGCCAGCACGGCGGCCGAGACGGCGCCGAGGGCGAGGAAGGTGCCGAACGAGAACTCGCCGGCCACCTGTCCACCGGTCGCCATGGTCGGGGTGAAGAAGCCGAACCCGGCGATGACGACGGCGACCGAGGCGACGCCTTTGCGCTCGGGCACGGGCACGCGCCGGAGTGGGTAATCCCGGTCGAGCGCGGGAGGTGGGTCCTGCGCGACGCTGGTGCTGGGCGTCGGAGGCGTCGAAGACATCGTCACGGGGCACCTCGCACTGTGTGGTGGAGAAGGGGAGAGTGGTCCGCCCCACGGCGACGGGGAGCGAGTGCTGATCGCTCCGATCTAACAGGTTCGTCCGGCTCGCGGGCCACGGCCGGGACGAAGATGTGGCGAACGTGCCCACGCGCGCGGGACGGTGGTGTTCGAACGCACACCGCTCGGCAACATGGCCGACCACGGGCGTAACGTGGCAGTTACACCATCTGGTTAGCGTCGCGTTCCATGCGGACGCTCGACCCCACCGGTGCGCCGCCGATCCGGGTGCTGGATGTGCTCGGGTGGGCGGACGGCCTGCGGTTGGTGGGCCGCCCGGTCGGGCTCGATCGCGAGGTTCGCTGGGCCCAGGCGTCCGATCTGCTCGACCCGGCTCCGTATCTGCGGGGCGCGGAGCTTGTGCTCGTGACCGGGCTGTCGCTGCGCAGCGAGGACGAATGCGTGCAGTTCGTGCGGGCGCTCGTGCCGGCCTGCCCGGCCGCGATCGGGTACGCCGTGGGGGTGGTGCACGACACCGCGCCCGAGGCGCTGGTGCGGGAGGCCAATCGGGCCGGGATACCGGTGTTCGAGGTGCCGCCGACGGTGCCGTTCGTCCACTTCACCGAACGGCTGGCCAGGGAACGCCTGCTGTACCGGGAACGCGCGGAGAACGGCTATCTGCTCGAGCTGGTGCGGACCGGCCGGGCGCGACCGGACGCGCTGCTGGAACGTGCCGCGTTCCTCCACGACGACGTCACCGACCTGGGCGTGACGGCAGTGGCCGCGGACAGTGTCGGCAGGCTTCCGATGCCGGAACGGGCACTCGTCGGCGACCTCGGCGAGCGCGTGGTGCTGCTGTACCGCCTCTCCGGTCTGCCGAGCGGATATCCGCGCGGCGTCGCGTGCGGGATCAGCGGTCCGGGAGAACTGGCGGACGTGCCGAGATTGATCGAACAGGCGTTGTCCGCGCTGGACCTGGCGCGGCGAAACGGGGTTCCGGCGACAGCGGCGGACCTGGCCTCGCTGGAGGCGCTGGCCCGATGTCTGCCCGAGGGTTACCTGCAGCCGTTCCGCCGGTACCTGTACGAGCCGCTCGCCCGGTACGACCGTGTGCACAACGCCTGCCTGGTCGAGACGCTTCGCGTGCTGATCCGATGTGGAGGGTCGGTGACCGAGTGCGGGCGGCGAATGTTCCTGCACCCCAACACCGTCCGCAAGCGGCTACGGCGGGTCCACGTGTTGACGGGCAAGGACCCGGCGGTGCCGACCGATCTGGCCGCGCTGTCGCTGTGCCTGCCGGAGCCGGTGTCCCGCTGAGGGCCCCGGCATCCGAGCGCCCGCGGGGGTGCTGCACCGGCGGTTTCGTCCGGACCACGGGTCAGCGGCGCACCGTGGCTCGGGTGAGGGTGATCAGGATCGTGCCGAGCAGGATCAGCGCGGCCGCGAACACGACCATGCGTGCGGTCTCCAGGTCGGCGCCCGTGTTCGCCAACGACCCGTGCGCGCTGTCCTGGGCGTGGGCCGTGCCGTCCGGCGCCGGCTCGTCGGTCTCCGCGCCGGACCGGCTCTCCGCCGTGCCGTCGTCGGCGGTCCTGGCAGTGAGTTCGCCTGCGTTCTCGTCGGCTCGCCACGAGTGCGGCGGGTTCGACTCGCGTTGCCCGGCCCAGACCAGCCCGTCGATGGACTCGTCCTCGTCCTCGTGTGCGGTCGTTGTCGTGGTCGGCGCCGCGACCTCGGTGCTCGTCTCCGGCGTGCTGCTCGGGGCCGGGGACTCGGTGGTCGACGGGGCCGTGCTCGTCGACGGTGGTGTGCTGGTGGGCGGCGAGGTGGTCGTCGGCGGCGGGGTCGACGAGGACGGGGGCACGTCGCGCGGGCTCTCGCTCGGCGAGCTCGGCGGTGGCGGAGGCGTCGTGGTCGGTGGCGGGGGCGGCGTGGTGACCGGGGCGCGTGGCGGGGTGTCCCCGGTGGCGAACCGGATCAGCTGCTCGATCGACCCGTTGAAGGTGTCCTGATCGCCGGGCATACGGCCGGAATCCGAGTACTGCCACATCGTGTAGTAGCGCCATCCGCTGGGCAGTGGCCCCGGGTTGTCCGCGTACCGGGCGATGAACAGCGGATGGGTCTCGCCGAACTCCGGTGAGTCGCCGGTGCAGGTCCGCCACCAGTCGGTGGTGGTGTAGAGCATCGGCCAGCGACCGGTCTTGGCATGCACCTGCCGGGAGAAGGACCTGATCCAGTCGACCATAGCGGAGCGGGAGAGCCCGTAGCAGGTGGGTCCGTACGGGTTGTATTCGATGTCCAGCATTGGCGGCAGCGTCTTGCCGTCCGGCGTCCAGCCACCGCCGTGCGCGACGAAGTAGTCCGCTTGTGCGGCGCCGCCGGAGATGTCCGGCCGAGCGAAGTGGTAGGCACCACGGATCATGCCGACCTCGTAGGACCCGTTGTACTGCTGGGCGAAGTAGGGATTGCGATAGCCGGTTCCCTCCGTGGCCTTGACATAGGCGAACCGGGCGCCGGAGGCCCAGGCTGCCCGCCAGTCCACATTGCCCTGATGCCCGGAGACGTCGATACCGGGCACCTGAGTGGTGTCGGCCGTCGCGCTCGGAGTGTCCAGAAGGGTCAGTGACCCCAGGGTGGCGACCGCCAGCGCGGCGATCGCCAGGCCTGCTCGTGTCGCGGTCCTCCTGATCGCGGCCGTCATCGTGTCCCTCCCATGCCCCGGGGTGTCCCCAGTGGCCTGTGGTCGGGCCGCGTCTTCTCCCCTGGCGCGGCCTCGGCAGACCCCAGGCCACGTCAAGCGTCCGTGACACGCGGGACACTTGTAAACTCATGGGTTAGGTGGGACATGTGTTATTAGTGAGGTTTTCGCAGCTCATCGGGGGGATACCGTCGCATGTGGAGTCACCCGCACGGGTGAGGTTCGTCGCGCAGCGCGACCCACCGGCCGCCTGGTGTGAACCTCGAGAACGCCGACGGACCCGGACGACGCCGCCCTGGCAGCGGCAGGTCGCGCGGGTCCGTCCGGGTCTGTCCGTGTCCGTCAGGCGCGCGGGTCGCCGAGCGCGTCCGCCGGGGTGAAGTTCTCCCGGTGAATCGACCGCGGCGCCATGCGGCGCCGTTTGAACGCCTTGACCCCGGCCTCCACCATCGGCGGTGGTCCGCACAACCAGCCGGACCATCCGCGGGCGCTCGGCACGTCCTCGAGGAAGGCGTCGGTGGGGAACCCGCTCCGGTACCCGGCGTGGCGTTCCTCGGACAGCACCGGCTCGAACCGGAAGTGCGGGTACCGCTCCGCCAGTTCCGCGAACCGGTCGAGGTCGTACAGGTCGGCGGCTCCGCGCACCCCGTGGTAGAGCAACAGCTGCCGTTCCGGGTGCCTGCGCAGGGCCGTGCGGGCCAGGCCCACCAGCGGAGCGAGCCCGGTGCCGCCCCCGACGAGGACCATCGGCCCGCCGTCGTCGTCCGCGGCCGGCGGGAGATGGAAGTCGCCCAGCGGGCCGGACGCCTCCACCTGGTCGCCGGGGGCGAGGCCGTCGAAGATCCACCGGTCGGTGGCGACGCCGCCCGCCACCCGCTTGACGTGCAGTTCGAGGACCTTGTCCTCGTCGGAGGTGTTGGCCAGCGAGTACTGCCTCCGCTCGCCGGTGCCCGGCACGACAAGCTCGACGTACTGCCCGGCCTCGAACGCCAGCGGCTCCGCCAGGCCCAGCGTCACGCGGCGGGTCTCGCGGGCGATGTCGGAGACCTCCAGCACCGTGGCGACGAGGTCCCGCAGCGGGTGCACGGCGCGGCCGGACGGTCCGGGACTGTGCACCTCCAGGTCGGTGACGGGGCGGGCCTGGCAGGCGAGGGCCAGGCCCGCAGCTCGCTCCTCCTCGGTGAGTGTCTGGAGCGGGGACGAGGCGTGGTCGACCTCGCCGGAGAGCACCCGGAACTTGCACGTGCCGCACGTGCCCTGGTTGCACGAGTTCGGCATCCACACGCCCGCGCGCAGGCACGCGTCGAGCAGCGTCTGGTCGGCGGCGCAGTCCACGCGGTTGCCGCCGACGGTCACCGCGAAGCCCACGTCAGACCTCCCAGGTGACGTGCAGGCTGGTCGGCCCGCGGAATCCCCAGCCCCAGAACTCGACACCCTCGCGCGTGTCCCGTTCGAGGTTGGGAATGGCCTCGAACAGTTCCTCCAGCGCGATCCGCATGACGTGGTTGGCGAAGTAGATGCCTGCGCACGCGTGGTTGCCTGCGCCGAAGGCCAGATGCGGCAGCGGCGGGCGGTGCAGGTCGTACGTGGACGGCGCCTCGTACTGCCCGGTGTCGTGGTTGGCCGAGCCGTAGGACAGCATCACCGGCGTGCCCTCGGGCAGGTCGACGCCGGCGATGGTGACGGGCTTGGTCGAGATTCGGGCGGTGGCCGACCAGATCGGCGACGTCCACCGCAGCCCTTCCGAGATCGCCCGCGGGATCAGTGTGGGGTCGTCGATGACCTCCTCCAGCTGCTCGGGACGGCTGAACAGGCCCACGAGGGTGGACGCCATGCCGTGACCCGGTTCCTGCATCGCGCCCAGCAGGTAGACGTAGATGGTGGGGTAGATGTACTCCCGGTCGCGGGTCTGCCCGGGCGGCATGCCGTCGTGCAGCCAGTGGGAGATCGCGCTGTCGTCCGGGTGCTCGATCCACCTGTCGATCAGCGGGTCGACGATCGCGCGGATCTCCGCCTTGGCCTCGTCGCCCTCGCGGAAGCCCTCCGGGTTGGCGAACTCGCCGTTCTCGTCCACCGCCGCGTTGGTGAACGACCGGTTCAGCTTCGCGAACCATTCCCGCAGCTTGTCGGAGTCGACGTCGTGCAGGCCGAGCAGGTCGCCGAGCGAGCGCACGCTGACCGGTTCGCAGTACTGGGACACCAGCTCGGCGTGCCCGTCGTTCTCGAAGCGTTCCAGGTAGCGGCGGGCGATCGGGCGCACCAGGTCGTCGATCCAGCGGTCGACCTCGACCGGCTGCAGGGCCGGCTCCACCATCGACCGCAGGTCGTCGTGGATCTCGCCGTTCACTCCGATGATCGCCGGGTGGCCGAACGTCCGGCCGCCCGCGGGCGTGATCACCGCTTCGAAGTCGGGGCTGGTCGCCACTTCCCGGCACACCTCGGCCGTGGACGCGACGTACGAACCGAGCACCGGGACGTAGGCCAGCGGTGCCTCGGCGCGCAGCCGCTCGTACACCGGGTACGGGTTGCGCTCGAGCTCGGTCATCGTGACGTCGTCGAGCCAGGCCAGGTCGGGACGCTCTGTCGTCGTCATGGGTCGTGTCCTCCCACGTCGTTGTCGGGTTGGCACGGGACGGTAGGGCGGTGGAGGGGGACCGGGCGACACGCTGAGCGCGGCCGTGATACGGATCGCGCGACACGTTCGTGACCTGCGTCCCAGGTATCCTTCTGCGCATGCGTGCACGGCGAGGTGCCGCTCCCCGGGACTGGGACCAGGCGTCCCGGAAGGTGGCGGAGGCGTACTTCCCGCACGAGCTGCGCCTGCTCAGCGGGACCCGCGATCCACGGCTGACGTTGCACACCCTCGACCTCGGACCGGTCTTGATCGGGCACGTCGGCTGGGGTGCGGACGTCCGGGTGGCCTGCGACTATCCCGGCGCCTACGAGGTCAACCTGCCCCTCACCGGCCACCTGGAAAGCCGGGGCAGACACGGCACGGTGGTCTCGGTGCCGGGCCAGGGCACCGTGTTCCGCTCGGACACGCCCACCCTCATCAGCCACTGGGACGCGACCTGCACCGTGCTCGGTGTCAAGTTCGACAGCCGGTGGCTCGACCGTGAGGCCGAGCGGGTACTCGGCACCGACCGCACCACCTTGCGGAGTGCTCTGCCGGAACAGCTGGCCCTCGCTGACGGCCGCGGTCACGCGTGGCGCACGCTCATCGGAAGCCTGACGGCGCACCTGCGCGATCCGGGTCCGCTCGCGGAGTGCGGACCGGTGCGGGACCAGCTCGCCGGAGCGGTCGCGGCCGGGTTCCTGCTCGCTGGCTGTCCGGACCTCGGTTCGGGACCGCCGCCGCGTCCGCGGGCGATCCGGCGCGTCATGGATCAGGTGCACGACGACCCCGCCCGGGCCTGGACGGCAAGTGAGATGGCCGCCGTGGCGGGCACCAGCGTCCGGCGGCTGCAGGAGGGTTTCCGGCAGTGGGTCGGGTGCACGCCGACGGAGTACCTGATCGACGTCCGCCTGCAGCGCGCCCACGCCGACCTGCTCGCCGAGCCGTGGCTGGCCATCAGCGAGGTGGCCGCACGGTGGAGCTTCTCCAGCGCCAGCCGGTTCGCCGCCGCGTACCGCAAGCGCTACGGGGTGCCGCCGTCCCAGGCGCGCCGGGACGCGGGCGAACTCGGCTGACGGCCGAGGTGGGCGGGCGGAAAGGTCCGGACCACGTACGCGTCGCGGGAGAGTCCGGATTGGAGGAGACAACGGCGGACGTGCTCGGCATTGCCCGGAGAGGACCCGAGCCGCCCGGCCGCCGCCGCTCGGGGAGGACCACGGCACGGATCCAGCGCGACAACGGATCGGTTGAGCGTGCAAGTACAAAACCGTGCGAGCCGGTCCCTTGCCCGGTCGGTACCGGGGGAGCAGTGTGAGGTGACCGGTGGCGCCACCGGGGCGCCGCCCCGACGGCAGGAGGTGCATCGTGCATGCACGGTCCACGACGATTCAGGCGCGGCCGGACGCCATCGACGACGGGGTGGCGCATGTCCGCGACGTAGTGATGCCCGCGATCCTCGACATGTCCGGCTGCGTGGGGCTGTCGATGCTGGCGGATCGCCAGAGCGGCCGCTGCATCGTGACGACCGCGTGGGAGGACGAGACGGCGATGCGCGCCAGCGCGCACGCCGCGGGCAGGCTGCGGGACGAGGCGGCGAAGATCTTCGGCGGCCAACCCCAGGTCGACGAGTGGGAGATCGCGATGCTGCACCGTGATCACCGCGCGAGTGCGGGCGCGTGTGCCCGGGTGACCTGGTTGCGGCTGGACCCGGACCAGCTGGACCGGGTGACCGACGTGTTCAGCGAGGCCGTGTTGCCCGCGGTCTCCGAACTCGACGGGTTCTGCAGTGCGAGCCTGTTGCTCGACCGGTCGACGTCGCGGTGTGTCGGGTCGGTGGCCTACGACAGCATGGACGCGATGCGGCGCAGCACCCAGCGCGCCGACGAGATCAGGGCGTCGGTGGTCCGCGATCTGGGTGCGGAGCGCCTCGACATCGGCGAGTTCGAGCTGGCGATCGCCCACCTGAGGGTGCCCGAGATGGCGTAGCCCCCCGTGGCGGCTCGACGTCGTCCAGGCCGGCCCTCCGGCCGGCGCCCGGCCCGGTTCCTCTGCCGGGCCGGGCGGGACCGGCGCTCAGCCGCCGTGGTGCGGCGCCAGGACACTGCGGAAGACGGCTTCGATGTCGTCCCGCTTCGGCACCGATTCGCGCACGATGCCCTGCAGCAGCAGGCCGCAGAACACGACGGACAACGTGCGGCCGGTCTGCGGGTCGGTGTAGGAGGCGAACAGTTCCGCCAGCGCCGTGTCCCATTCCTGGCTGACGTGGCGCAGAGCGGGTCGGTGCAGGGCGGCTACGTAGAGCTGATGCTCGACCACCGTCTGTGCCCGCGCGGGGCCCAGGTAATGCAGGACGAGGTCGGCGAGCGCCACCGCGAGGTCGGTATCGCCGTCCAGTCCGGCGGCCCATTCCCGGAGGTGGTCGACGTCGGCCTCGGCGGCGTACCGCAACGCGCAGGCCAGGAGATCGTCGAGGTTGGCGAAGTAGTACGTCGTGGATCCGAGCGGCACGCCGGCTTCCGCCGCGACGGCACGGTGGGTGAGCTTGTCCACCCCCCGTTCGGCCACGACCCTGATCGCGGCGCGGGCGATGCGCTCCCGGCGGTCCGGGTCTCTGCGCCCGGCGGCGGGCGCGGTCTTGCTGATCGACATGCGCGTCGGCGTTCCTCCTGCACGGCCTTCGGTGCCCGGACACAGCCTGCCACGGCATCGCGGTACATGATGCGGCCCACGTCACCGTGCTGGTGTTTCCGCTGTTGGAGGCCGCGAATCCGACCGCCAACACGAGCCCGGGCTCGCCGTGGGCGTGTACAGATGTACAGCCGCGGTGTAACGTCACCGATCGCTGATGCGGTCGCGTCCGTTACGGACCGAGCGGGTGGTGCGAGCGAGGCCACACGCGAGCCGGGCACCGCGACCGCACGCGGCCCGCGACGCGCTGTGTCCGATGAGGAGTACGCCCCGGACGCGCGGCGACGCGGAGAGACCGGCACCAGGACAGTCGACACCACAGGGAAACGGTTCATGTCGCAGGCTGATATCGCGCCACCGACGCTGTTCATCGACGGCGAATGGGTCTCTGCCGTCTCGGGAGGCACCCGGGAGATCCGCTGTCCCGCCGACGGGACGCTCGTGTCCACTGTGGATGAGGCCGATCGGTCCGATGCGGAACGCGCCGTCGCGGCGGCACGCCGCGCTTTCGACGACAGCGGGTGGCCCTCGAGTTCGCCGTGGGAGCGAGGGGATCTGCTGCTGCGGGTGAGCGACATCCTCGTGCGCGACAAGGAGACGTTCGCCCGCGCCGAATCGCTGGACACCGGTAAGCGGCTGGTGGAAAGCCGCATCGACATGGATGACATCGCGGCCTGCTTCCGCTATTTCGGCAAGATCGCCGGTACGGACGCGGGCCGGCTCGTCGACACCGGATCGCCCGACGCGCTCAGTCGCGTGCAGTACGAGCCGGTCGGCGTGTGCGGCATGATCACGCCGTGGAACTACCCGCTGCTGCAGGTGGCGTGGAAGGTCGCGCCCGCACTGGCCGCGGGCAACACCTTCGTTCTCAAGCCGAGTGAGCTCACCCCCAGCACGGCGATCCTGCTGATGCGGGCACTCACCGAGGCGGGTCTGCCCGCCGGCGTGGGCAACCTGGTGCTCGGCAGCGGAGCCGAGGTCGGTGCCGTGCTGGCCGAGCACAAGGACGTCGACCTCGTCTCGTTCACCGGCGGGCTGCACACGGGCCGCACGATCGCCGCCGCCGCGGCGGCCACGGTGAAGAAGGTGGCCCTGGAGCTGGGCGGGAAGAACCCGAACATCGTGTTCGCCGACGCCGACTTCGACACCGCCGTGGACTACGCACTGACCGCCGTGTTCCTCCACTCCGGACAGGTGTGCTCGGCGGGCGCGCGGCTGATCGTGCAGGACGAGGTGCACGACGCCCTGGTCGACGAAATCGTCCGGTGTGCGGAGCAGATCCGCATCGGCGGTCCGTTCGACGAGGACGCCGAGACGGGCCCCCTGATCTCCGCCGAGCACCTGAGCAAGGTCGAGGACTACGTCGCCAAGTCCGTCGCCGAGGGCGCCGTGCTGCGCACCGGCGGTCGCAGGCCCGACGGGGATCGGTACGCGCGGGGGCACTACTACCTGCCGACCGTGCTCGACGAGGTCGCGCAGGGATCGTTCGCCGTGTCGGAGGAGTCCTTCGGGCCGGTGCTCACCGTGGAGCGCTTCACCGACGAGGACGATGCCGTGCGCATCGCCAACGACACGCACTACGGCCTGGCTGCCGGCGTGTTCACGGCCGACGCGGGCAGGGGTCAGCGGGTCGCCAACCGGCTGCGCCACGGCACCGTGTGGATCAACGACTTTCACCCCTACCTGCCCCAGGCGGAATGGGGCGGCTTCAAGCAGTCGGGCGTCGGCCGCGAGCTCGGCCGGGCCGGACTGGGGGAGTACCAAGAAGCCAAGCACGTCTACCACAACCTGCGTCCGGCGCCGCAACACTGGTTCTCCGGGCAGTAGGTAATGCGCGCGGACACGACCCGGTGCCCGGGAGCGCCCCGGCGGGCACGGCGCGCCGGCGCGCACCGGTGGACCAACGCGCCACCCGTACGGAACTGAAACCCGCGGACGCGCGTCCGGCTGCGCCACCCGCGCAGTCGTCCGCGCCGCGCCCGGGTCTCGCTCGGCACACGCACCAGCTACCACCCGATCACGCCGCGCTGCTGTCGGCGGCGCGCGATCGGGGAAGGAGTCAATCGGGAATGAGTGCTGCCCATGACGATGCCGGACTGAACGCGTTCGGTTACACCAACAAACTGAAGCGGTCGCTCGGGGGCTTCCATACCTTCGCGGCCGGCATCAGCTACATCTCGGTGCTCACCGGCACCTTCCAACTGTCCTATTTCGGGCTGTCCTTCGGCGGTCCCGCCTACTGGTGGTCGTGGCCCATCGTGTTCCTCGGCCAGTTGTTCGTGGCGCTGAGCTTCGCCGAGCTGGCATCGCGATACCCCATCGCCGGATCGGTCTACAACTGGGCGAAGACGCTGGGCGGCCCGCACATCGGGTGGCTTGCCGGATGGATGATGCTGCTGGCCTCCATCGTGTCGATCGCGGCGACCGCGCTGGCCTACCAGAACACGCTGCCGCAGATCTGGTCGGGTTTCCAGTTCGTCGGTGACGGCACGAGCGCGACCGATGCGGCGGTCAACGCCGTCGTGCTGGCGCTGGCGCTGATCCTGTTCACCACGCTCGTCAACGCCTTCGGCGTGAAGCTGATGGCCCGCATCAACAGCGCCGGCGTGATCCTCGAACTGGTCGCGGCGGTCCTGCTGATCCTCGCACTGGTGCTGGCCGCGACCAACGGGCCGGACGTCGTTCTGGAGACCAACGGCACCGAGGCCGGATTCTCGACCGGCTACCTGGGCGCGTTCCTCGTCGCCGGCATCGCCTCGTCGTACGTGATGTACGGCTTCGACACCGCCGCGTCGCTCGGCGAGGAGTCCGTGGATCCGCACCGCAACGCGCCCAAGGCGATTCTGCGGGCGCTGATCGCGTCAGGTCTGCTCGGCGGCCTCATCATCCTCTTCGGACTGATGGCCGCGCGTGATCTGTCCTCACCGGAACTGTCGTCGAGCGGCTTGCAGTTCGTCCTCAACGACTCGCTGGGACCGGTGGTCGGCCGTCTGTTCCTGCTGGCCATCTTCGTGGCGATCACGGTCTGCGTGCTGGCCGTCCACACCGCGTCCATCCGGATCGCCTTCGCGATGGCGCGCGACAACGCGCTGCCCGCCGGGTCGAAGCTGGCGAAGGTCAGCCCGCGGTTCCAGACGCCGGTCGTCCCGGCCGTGCTCATCGGCGGGCTCGCGATCGTCCTGCTCCTGGTCAACATCGGGCAGCCGCAGATCTTCACCGCGGTCACCAGCCTGGCGATCATCCTCGTCTACATCTCGTATCTGCTCGTGACCGTGCCGATGCTGGTCGCTCGGCTGCGCGGCAAGTGGTCCACGGCCAAGGAGTCCGGCCGGTTCAGTCTCGGCCGGTTCGGCCTGCCGATCAACATTCTCGCCGTGCTGTGGGGCGGGGCGATGACGGTCAACCTGGCGTGGCCGCGCCGCGAGGTCTACAACGCCGAGCCGCCCTACCAGTGGTACCTGCAGTACAGCGCTGTCGTGTTCATCGGGATCGCCGCCGTCGGCGGGTTCGCCTACTACTGGTTCGTCCAGCGGCGCAAGATCGGGGTGCTCGCCGAGCACGCGGCGACGGTCGTAGCCCAGGAAATCCCGTCCTCCCGTGCCACCGAGACGCCCGCGAGCTGAGCGAGGCGCCGGCAGGCCTTTGTGACAAAGGAGATGCGATCCATGTCAGACCAGTTCGACTACGTCGTCGTGGGCGGCGGCAGCGCGGGCGCCGTCGTCGCGGCCCGGCTGTCGGAAGACCCGGATGTCACCGTCTGCCTGCTGGAAGCCGGTCCGTCCGATGTGGGCGATCAGGCGATTCTCGAGCTCAAGCGGTGGATGGCGCTGCTGGAGTCCGGTTACGACTGGGATTATCTGATCGAGCCGCAGGAGAACGGAAACTCGTTCATGCGGCACGCGCGGGCCCGGGTGCTGGGCGGCTGTTCCTCGCACAACTCGTGCATCGCGTTCTGGGCTCCCGCCGAGGACCTTGACGAGTGGGAGTCGATGGGCGCCACCGGCTGGGGCGCCAAGGACATCTTTCCGCTGTACCAGCGTCTGGAGACCAACGACGGTCCGGGCGAGCATCACGGCCGTAGTGGTCCGGTGACCATTCGCAGTGTCCCGCCGAAGGATCCCTGCGGTGCCGCGCTGCTCGAGGCGTGCGCACAACAGGGCATCCCGACCACGGAGTTCAACTCGGGCCGGACGGTCGTGCACGGGGCCAACTGGTTCCAGATCAACGCCCGCGAGGACGGCACCCGCTCGTCGTCGTCGGTGTCCTACTTGCACCCGATCATGGGCAAGCGGCCGAATCTGGAGATCCGCACGCAGGCCTGGGCGAAGAAGGTGACCTTCGACGGCACCCGCGCGACCGGCGTGCAATACCTCGACGCCGACCTCATCCACACGCGGACGGTGACGGCGCGGCGCGAGGTCGTGCTGTCCACCGGGGCGATCGACACGCCGAAGTTGCTGATGCTCTCCGGCATCGGACCCGCCGAGCACCTGCGTGAGGTCGGGGTCGAGGTGCTGGTCGACTCGCCCGGGGTCGGCTCCAGCCTCCAGGACCATCCGGAAGGCGTCATCAGCTGGGACGCGAAGCAGCCGATGGTCACCGACACGACACAGTGGTGGGAGATCGGCATCTTCACCACGACCCGCGAAGGCCTCGACCGGCCGGACCTGATGTTCCACTACGGCTCGGTGCCGTTCGACATGCACACCGTGCGGCAGGGCTACCCGACGTCGGAGAACAGCTTCTGCCTGACGCCGAACGTCACCCGGGCCCGGTCGACCGGCACCGTCCGGTTGCGCAGCCGGGACTTCCGGGACAAGCCGAAGGTCGACCCCCGCTACTTCACCGACCCGCACGACATGCGCGTGATGGTCGAGGGGATCAAGCTTGCCCGGGAGATCGTGGCGCGGCCCGCGATGCGGGAGTGGGCCGGTGCCGAGCTGTTCCCGGGGCCGGACGTGCGGACCGACGACGAGATCGCCGACTACATTCGCCGCACCCACAACACCGTGTACCACCCGGCGGCGTCGGTGCCCATGGGTGCCGCGGACGACCCGACCAAGCCGCTCGACGCGCGACTGCGGGTCAAGGGCGTGCACGGGTTGCGCGTCGCGGACGCCTCGGCGATGCCGTTCCTCGTGGCCGTCAACCCGAACATCACCACCATGGCGATCGGTGAGAAGTGCTCCGACATGCTCAAGGAGGACAACCGCTGACGGTGCCGCCGGCGGGACCTCCGGACGTCCGGGTGTGGTGCCGCGCGGCGCCGGGTAC
This sequence comes from Prauserella oleivorans, assembly GCF_042685745.1. Classification (NCBI taxonomy): domain Bacteria; kingdom Bacillati; phylum Actinomycetota; class Actinomycetes; order Pseudonocardiales; family Pseudonocardiaceae; genus Prauserella; species Prauserella oleivorans. Next base: position 3,709,534 of record NZ_JBHUNT010000001.1, read on the forward strand.
GTGAAGGACGTACCGGCACTCGATGCGACGTAGGAGGTGTCATGAAGGAACACGACATCGTCGCCGCCGTACGCAAGACCGTGGGCCTGTCCGACCCCGCCGAGGCGGAACGCGCGACCCACGCCACGTTGTCGGTGCTCGGTCAACGACTCGCCGGCAACGAACCGCGCGACCTCGCCGGCCAGCTGCCTGCGGGTATCGCCGAGGCACTGCCTTCGACGGGAGGGGGCGAGCCGTTCGGGATCGAGGAGTTCTACCGCCGCGTCGCGCAGGCCGAGGGGCCTGACTGCACCCAGGACAGCGCGCGTGAGCACGCGCGTGCGGTCGTCGCGACGCTCAAGCAGGGCGTCAGCGAGGGCGAGTTCGACGATCTCGCCTCGCAACTGCCGCAGGACTACCGGCAGGACCTGCTCTCGACCGCGCCCGTGAGCGAACAGCGCTGACGGCCGGCGTTCGTGGCCGGCTCACCCACCGGGTGGGCCGGCCACGTTGTGCTTGCCGGTCGTCAGCGCGCAACCACCGCGGAACCTCGACGAACAGCTTCTGAGCAGGCTGACTCCCGGACCGAGCCGGACCCGGAGACGGCACCGAGGACGGTGACTCTCAGCGGCCGAACCTGCCCACGAGGGTGCCGGTGTCGATCACGTGACCCTCCAGAGCCGCCCGCACCGCGTCGGCGTGGACCGCGCCGCCGAGCTCCAGTGGCCGGTCGGTCGCGTACAGCCGGAAGAAGTAGCGGTGCGGCTCGTCCCCGACGGGCGGGTGCGGGCCGCCCCAGCCGACCTGCCCGAAGTCGTTCACGCCCGCGTTCGCCCCCTCCGGTGGCTCGCCCTCGGGCGCTCCGGTCGCGTCCGGCCTGATTCCGGTGAGAACCCAGTGCACGAACGTCCCGCCCGGCGCGTCCGGATCCTCGCACAGCAGCACGAGCTCCCGGGCGCCGTCGGGCACGTGGGTCCACTCGAGCGGAGGCGAGACGTTCTCGCGGCCCTTGGCGTAGCGGTCGGGAATGAACGCACCGTCGTTGAACGCCGGGCTGCGCAGCTCCACGCCGCTGGCCAAGGGCCGCGGCGGATCGGTGATCGACGGGTCGCCGCGGCTCGTTCCCCTTGTGCCGCGGGGTCCGGCGGCGCGGTCGGGATCACCGGCCGGCTGGGGCGGATTGTCCCGCTCCAGCTCCTCGTTCGCCGCGCGGTCGGCGCGCTGATCGGGCACGCCCTGGTCGTCGTACTCGGCGCGCTTGCGCGTGCGCTGGATGTCGTACTGATGGCTTCCCGGCTGCGGCATCGTTCCTCCTGGGACGGATCGGTTTCAGCCGAGTGCCCGCAGCTCAACCCGGGTTGAAGTTCTGGTCGACCTGTTCCGACAGCGCGTCGAGGGCGGCTCCGGCCAGCTCGTCGGACGCCTCGCCCGCCACCTCGAGCGTGGCCGTGCTGCCGCCGGCCCCACGCGCCTCCACGTGCAGCTCGGCCCGGCCGCCCGGCCACTCGGCCGTGAGCCGCGGGGAGCTCAGGTGGAAGTCGACCTCGTCCGGGCGGGTGCCGAGGACGTCGGTCAGCCACGCGCTTGCCATCGCCTTGTCAGCGGCGGTGTTCAACACGATGTCGGGCATGGCGTGGATGCCCCGGGTCGCTCTGCAGGCCCTCATGGCCGCAGACATACCCGCGTACCCCAGGAGTCACACGGCCTCGGGGTCAGGCCGCGGCGGCCGTGCAGCGGGGGCAATGCTGCGCCGACGCCGGCACCAGGTGCTGGCAATCCGGGTGGAAGTAGCTCCGGGATGCTCGCCGCAGCGGTCCGACGGCGCCGAGCGCGAGCACGAGCAGACCGCAGAGGACCCAGCCCGCGACAAGCAGGCCCACGCCGACCACGACAGCGCCCAGGATGCCGAGCGTCAGCAGGGTCGCCGGTGCGTCCTCCGGTGGCGACATCCGCCGCAGGGAGGTGTCCAGCCGGGGTTCGTCGGCACGCAATCCGTGTTCGAGCTCGGCCAGCGCCCGCTGTTCCTGTTCATTCAGTGGCATGGTCGCCCACCCGGGAATGGCGCGCTGAACTGAACAATGATTTCTCCTTTGGGGTCCACGGAGGCGGTGCAGGGGGATTCCTCCGTCTGCGCCATCGTGGTCACGTGCGCCTTGTCCTGCAATGACGGTGGTCACAAACACCGGAATCGTGGGAAAACGGGAATTGCACGCCGACGCACCGAATACTGATCGATACTTTCCGCCAACATTCGCGGTGATTGCGGAATCGGATGAGCGGCGGCGTGGCGTGGGGTCTGGCAGGGTGGTCGGATGCGGGCGGACGAGGGAGTCACCGCGGCGGCGCAGCGGGAGCAGCAGTTCGTGGACGCCGTCATCGCGATCGCCATCACGCTCCTGGCGCTGGGGCTGCCGCTTCCGGAGGGCGCGACGAACGACGATCTCCTGCGATCGGCGTGGGGCCACCGGCAGGATTATGCCGTTTTCGCGATCAGTTTCGTCGTGATCTATGTGCGCTGGGCGGGCCACCACCGAGTGTTCCGGCATGTGGTGGCCACCGACGGAGGGATGGGGCTGCTCACGGCCGCGTGGCTGTTCCTGGTCGTGCTGACGCCGTTCGCCACGGAGGTGCTCAGCGGTGACGGTGCGTTTGCCGTGCGGTTCGGGTTCTACGCCCTCGTCCAGGGCGCGATGAGCCTGGTGTTCGTGGTGATGATGCGGCAGGTGGTGCGGGCGGGACTCGCGCGGGACGGCACGCCGGCGGGTGTGTTCCGGCGCGCCGCAACCGGGTCGGCGGTGTCGGCCGTCGCTTTCGTGGGTTCCGTCCCGCTGTCGGTCGTCACGCCCTGGGCGTACGCGTGTTGGGCACTCGTGCCGGCACTCGGCGAGGTGGCCGCCCGGTTGCGCCGTCGAGTCCGGCCGGCGAGCTGAACGGGCGGAAGCCGGTGCTGCCGAGCAGCGTGACGCGACCCCGGACCGCTCCGGAGGCCGGCTCCCGGCCGCGGTGCCGGGCGGCTCCGGCACGGCTGGACCACGGGCGGGTACCTGGCCCTTGGCCCGCCCGATCGCCGGTCAGTGGCTCCGGTCGTCGGTGGACGGCTCGAACGTGCGGTTGGCGCTGTCGGCCAGCGTATCCCGGCGGGCCAGCACGTCGGCCAGGAGTTCGTCGAGGATGTCGACCGCGGCCTGGGGCCGTCCGGCACCCAGCTCGGCCAGCACCCGCCGGCCCCGCTCGCGCAACGTCTCCGGCCACTGTTCCCACGGGGAGGCCGTCGCGTCGTCGCCGGTCATGATCGTTCCTTCCGTGCGGTTCACGTCCCTCCACGGGTTCCCCGAGCGGGGAACCGATGCACCGCCGCAGGCACGCCGACCGCGACTGCGCCCGCAGTCGCCGACGTTTCCCGGGAGCACGCGCGGGTAGGCGAGGGTCATGAGCGAAGAGCTTCCGTTGCCGGACTACGACGACCTGCCGCTCGGCACGCTCCAACATCGGGTGCGGGCGCTCGACGAGCCACAGTTGCGCCGGCTGATGTCCTACGAGCAGGAACACGCCAACCGAACGCCGGTGCTCGAGGTGATGCGTGCCCGTCTGGAGCAGCTCGCCGACGGTGCCACGCCGTCGCCCGGGAGCCAGGAGCGGACGCCGGAGGTCACCGAGCAGCGCCACGGTTCCGCTGCCGGGGACTCCACCGCGGCCGAGCCCGGGACACCCTTGCGCCACGGCGTGGCGGAGCAGACACCCGGACGCGCGCGCCCGTGACGCACGGAGCCGGGGACTGTCCCGGCGACCGCGCCACGGCCCGCCGCAGCCCGAGCTCACGGGCGGACGACCCGCCTGCCGTGGTGCCGGCGGCCGCCCGAGCACGGAGGACCCCGGCCGAGGGAGTGGCGTGACGCTGCCGACCTCGGCCTGCCGCAACGGTCGGCTCGTCAGGGTACCGCCGACCACGCTTCGATCCAGGTCGCCGACCGGGCCACGTGCGGGCTGCCGCGTGCTCAGCTCCCGGACGCTGACCCCGACCCGCCGACGCGGGGCCGACGCCTAGAAACGCTTCTTCGCCTCGGTGGCCGCGGTGCTGGTGGCCAGCTTCTCGAGCAGTCCGATGAGAACCTCGCGCTCCTCGGCGGTCAGCGCGTTGGCCCAGGCCTGCTCGCGTTCGTTGTGTGCCTCGAAGGCGCTGGTGATGGCGTCGTGGCCGGCGTCGGTGAGGTGCAGCCGCACGGCCCGGCGGTCGTAGGCGGCCTGTTCCCGGGAGATCAGCCCGTCCCGCTCCAGCGTGTTCGCCAGAGCGGACACCGCGGCCCGGCTGTTGCCCGACAGCTCGGCGACCTGCTTCGCCTCGAGCGGCCCCGCCAGCCAGAGCACGAACAGCACGCGGAATCCACCCCAGCTCCATCCGCGTGGGCGGTGCACAGTGGACTCCCAGTCGTACACGAGCGCGCTGGCGAGCCGGTGCAGCATGATCCCGAGCCGCATGGCGATCGGGTCGACCCGCGGCAGTTCCGCGGTCGTCTTGGTGATCGCGTAGTCCACGAACGTCAGGTAATCGAGGTGTTCGGCCGGCTCGGCGCTCATGCCTCGAATCTAAACCGCGCCGCGCGGGGTGTCCGCCCGGGTGGTGGCGCGAGGTGCGCGCGGGCGAGTTTCGCCTCCGGGTCTTCCGTTCCTGCTGGGCCACGGCTACGCTCACTCGTGAACCAGATAGTCAAAGCTTTTATCACCTGGAGGGCACCGTGGCCCAGAAGGCTTTCGCCTCGTCGGCCGACCTCGCCGAGAAGGAACAGACACTGGAGGTCCTCGCCGACGGCGTCTACGCGTTGACCGCGGAGGGTGACCCGAACATCGGGGCCATCGAGGGGGAGGACTTCCTCGTCTGCTTCGAGGCGCTCGCCACCCCCGTCGCCGCCCGCGAGTGGCTGGCCAAGCTGGCCGAACACACCGACAAACCCGTGCGATACCTCGTTCTCTCGCACTACCACGCGGTGCGCGTGCTGGGTGCGTCGGCGTTCGACGCGGAGGTGATCGTGGCGCACGAGAACACGCGTGCGCTCGTCGCCGAGCGGGGAAAGGAGGACTGGGAGAGCGAGTTCGGCAGGATGCCGCGATTGGCCAAGGGGGCCGACTCGGTTCCCGGCCTGACGTGGCCCACGCTCACCTTCTCCGACCGGCTCACCATCGACCTGGGCGGCGACCGAGGTGATCTGGTCCTGCAGTACTGCGGCCGCGGCCACACGGAGGGTGACATCGTGGCGTGGCTGCCGCGGCAGCAAATCCTCTACGCCGGCGACCTCGTCGAAGCCGAGGCCGCACTGTACACAGGAGACGCGTTCCATCGGGAATGGGCATCGTCCACACTGGACCGGGTCAAGGAGTTCGGCGCCGAGGTGCTGATCGGCGGTCGCGGCGGTGTGACCAAGGGCCGGGCGGCCGTGAACGCCGCGATCGAGCAGACGCGCGACTTCCTGCGCGTGATGATCCGGGAGGTCGGCGCCGTGCACGAGGCGGGAGGCACCCTCAAGGAGGCCTTCGAGCGCACGCACGCCGCGCTGGCGCCGAAGTACGGCCAGTGGCCGATCTTCGAACACTGCCTGCCGTTCGACGTCTCCCGCCTGTGGGACGAACTGTCGGGCGTGGAGCGTCCGGTGATCTGGACGGCACAACGCGATCGTGAGGTCTGGGACCAGCTGCAGGGGTGAGGACTGTGCGAGACCGCAGCGTGGCGGTACTGGGCAACGGACCGGTGGGACAGACCACGGCGTTGCTCCTGGCTCGGTGGGGTGTACCGGTCGTGGTGCTCGACGGCAGGCCGGAACGGGACGTCGTCGGCTCCAAGGCGATCTGCCAGCAGCGGGACGTCCTGGACGTCTGGGAGGCGGTCGGTGCGGGCCGCCGCATCGCCGGCGAAGGGGTCACCTGGACCACCGCGCGGACGTTCTACCGCGACCAGGAACTGTTCTCCTACGAGCTTGGCGATCCCGGGCGGTCGGAGTTCCCCCCGTTCGTCAACATCTCCCAGGCGCGGGTGGAGGCGATTCTCGACGAGCGCATCGCGGCCGAGCCGTTGATCGACGTCCGGTGGGGCCACCAGGTGGCCGGCATCGAGCAGGACGGCGAGTCGGTGACGGTCACGTGCGACAACGGCGTGCGGGTCCGCGCCGACTACCTGGTCGCCTGCGCAGGGGCCCGCGGCGAGACGGTGCGCCGCGAGCTCGGCGTCAGCTTCGACGGACGCTCGTTCGACGACCGGTTCCTCATCTGCGACATCCGCGCCGACCTGCCGGGATGGGCGCAGGAACGCCGGTTCTACTTCGATCCGGCGTGGAACCCGGGACGGCAGGTGCTGATCCACCCGTGCCCGGGGTCGACGTTCCGCATCGACTGGCAGGTTCCGGGCGACTACGACCTCGATGCCGAGGTCCGTTCGGGCGCCCTGGACCGCAGGATCCGGGCGATCATCGGCGACGCGGATTACGAGATCGTGTGGAAATCGGTGTACCGCTTCCATTCCCGCGTCGTCGACCGGATGCGGGTCGGTCGGGTGCTCCTGGCCGGAGACTGTGCGCACCTGGTGTCGCCGTTCGGCGCGCGGGGGCTCAACTCCGGGGTGGGCGACGCCGAGAATGCCGCGTGGAAGCTCGCGTACGTCCTCAACGGATGGGCCGGGGAGGAGCTGCTGGAGAGCTACCACCAGGAACGGCACGCCGCCGCGCTGGAGAACATCGAGGTCACCACGGCGACGATGGACTTTCTCGTTCCGCACGACGAGGAGCAGCGCCGCACACGGGTGTGGGTGCTCTCCGGCGCGGCCACCGATCCGGCACTGCGGGCGCGGGTCGATTCGGGCAGGCTGGCGGAGCCGTTCTGGTACGTCGGCTCGCCCCTGACGATTCCGGACGAGTCGCGTCCGTTCGGCGGGCGGCCGCCACGCGGCGGCGTACCCGCTCCGGGGCCCGGCATTCTCGTGCCGGACGTGCCGGTCGCGCTGACCGGATGCAGCCGCATTCGAGAGCTGGCCCGGGATGGCTTCCTCGTCCTCGCCACGCCGGGAGCACAGGTGCCGGACGTGGTGACGGGTGCCTCGGGGCCGGTGCGCGTGCTCCACCTGGAGGAGATCGACGTGACCGGTGTGCTCGCCGACGCCCTGGGTGCGCGCCGCGGAGAGCTGTGGGTCGTGCGGCCGGACGCCTACGTGGCGGCGGTCGTGACGGACCCGGCGAGCCTCGACGCCGCGTTGCGGCGCGCCGTCGGCCGGACAGCGACGCCGTCGCCCGCGTAGGAAGCGTCCATTCCGGACCTGACCGGGTGCGCGGCCGCCCGGTGCCGAATCGATTGCAGGAGGCCGCGAACACTGGCGCACGACGTCGTGATGTCGCATCATTCTGCAGAATCCCCGTGGGCCGGTACGGCCCGCGTCCCCACGGCGAGCCGGGAATCCCCTGCACGCTCGCCCCAGCCGAACAACGGAGTTCCCATGTCCCGACCGGTATCCCCACCGCGCTCCCGGGAGCGCATGTCCACGGAAGAACGCAAGGTGCTGGCGAGCACCCTCGCCGGGACGTCCATCGAGTGGTACGACTTCTTCATCTACGCCCAGGCGGCCAGCCTCGTGCTGGCGCCGCTGTTCTTCGCGCCCGTGAGCGACAGCTCGCCCGGCCTGGCGACCGTCATCTCGCTGGCCACGATCGGCATCAGCTTCCTGTTCCGCCCGCTCGGCGCCATCATCGCGGGCCGGTACGGCGACAAGCTGGGCCGCAAGAAGATGCTCGTGCTCACGCTCGTGACGATGGGCGCGGCCACCGCGATGATCGGCCTGCTGCCGACCTACGCCGACATCGGGATCGCGGCGCCGATCATTCTCATGGTGCTGCGCATCCTGCAGGGCTTCTCGGCGGGCGGGGAGTGGGGCGGTGCCGCCCTGATGTCCGTCGAGCATGCGCCGCTGCACCGGCGCGGGCTGTTCGGTGCGTACCCGCAGATCGGCGTGCCGATCGGGCTGATCCTCGCCACGACCGTGCTGTGGCTGCTGAGCACGCTCACCACCCCGGCTCAGTTCGAGGCGTGGGGCTGGCGGATCCCGTTCCTGTTCTCCGTCGTGCTGGTCGGCGTCGGGTACGTCATTCGCCGTGCCGTCGAGGAGAGCCCGGTCTTCAAGGAGATGCTGGAGCGCAAGAAGCAGTCCTCGGCGCCGCTGCGTGACCTGTTCCGGCGGAACTGGAAGGAGGTCGTCCTCACGGCACTGATCTTCATCGCCAACAACGCCGCCGGGTACCTGGTCATCGCCTACTTCATCGCCTACGGCACCACGACGCTCGACCTGCCCCGCTCGTCGGTGCTGCTCGCCACCGTCGTCGCCTCGGCAGGGTGGCTGATCTCCACCTTGTACGGCGGCGCACTGTCCGATCGCATCGGTCGCGTTCGGACATTCCAGATCGGCTACGCGTTCATGTTCGTGTGGATGTTGCCGCTGTTCCTGCTCGTCGACACGGCGGACATCCTGCTGTTCGGTGGCGCCCTCTTCGTGCTGGGACTCGGCCTGGGGCTCTCCTACGGCCCGATGTCGGCGTTGTACGCGGAGATGTTCCCCGTCAACGTGCGCTACTCCGGTGTGTCCATCGGCTACGCGCTCGGCGCCATTCTCGGCGGCGCGTTCGCCCCGACCATCGCCGAGCTGCTGATGCAGAACACCGGTTGGTCCGGCTCGGTCGGCATCTACATCATGGTGCTCGCCGTGATCTCCTTCGCCGCCGTCACCGCGGTGAAGGAGACCAAGGGCGCCGACCTCGGTGTCGCGAGCGTGGCCGGCCCGGCCACCGAACGGACCGGGGTCTGACGGAGCACTCTCGCGCGGGGGCGGCCCGGCCGGTGCCGGTCCGCCCCCGGTCGCGGGGTGCCACCGGGCTCACGCCGTGGCACCGGCACCCTCGGGCGGCAGGACGATGTCGAAGGTGACCTCGCTCCACGGTCCCCCGACCTGCCGGCCGTCCGGCGTGGGGGAGCCGGCCGGATGCCGTACGAAGCGCTGGACCAGCGAGTCCTTGACTCCGAACACGGCGTCGGAGCCCAGCAGCTCGTCGCCCTCGACGAAGATGTGCGTGACCAGCCGCCGGTAGCCCGGGGCGGTCACCATGAAATGCAGATGTGCGGCACGCATGGGGGAGCGGCCGACGGCCTCCAGCAGTTCACCGACCGGGCCGTCGTGCGGGATCGGGTACGGCGTGGGTGTCACGCCCCAGAACCGATATCGGCCGTCGTCGTCGCTGAACAGGTGCGCGCGGCCGGCGGTGCGACCGTCGTCGTACTGCACGTCGTAGAAGCCGTCGTCGTCGGCCTCCCACACCTCCAGCCGGGCACCCGGGATGGGCAGGCCATCGGTGCCGCGCACGGTTCCGGTGACCCAGCACGGCTCGCCGGACGCGCCCTGCGCGATGTCGCCTCCGAGCGGAACCTCGGGCGAGTCCTCCACGAAGAACGGGCCGAACACGGTGGCTTCCGTGGCATCACCCTCCGCGGGGTGGTTGACGCCGATGGTCTGCATCGACAGGCCGAGCACATCGGAGAGCAGGATGAACTCCTGGCGGGTGTCGGTGGTGATGTCACCGCAGCGGCGCAGGAACGCGATCGCCGTCTCCCACTCCTGCTCGGTCAGCCGCACCTCGCGGATGAAGGCGTGCAGGTGCCGGGTGAGGGCCTGCAGCAGTTCCTTCAGCCGCGGATCCGGCGCGTTGTCGAAGCTCGCCTGCACCTGCTGGACGAGGCGTTCCTCGCGGGCTTCCTGCTCACTGTGCTGCGGCGGGACGGCGGCGGTCATGGTGGTGTGCTCCCTTCTCACGGCCGCTGGCGGCGCGACGTCGTCGGTGAACATACCGGCCGGATGGTCGGTGCAACGGCACGCGCGCAGGCTATGTGCCCGCCTGCGCCCGTGCCGATCGGCTCGGTGGGCGCGTCGACGTCGACAGCCGCCGTCCGGATCCGCCGGCGCCGCGATGCGGCTCGGCCGGCACCGATGCGCGGCGCGTCGCCGCATTGGGGTCGTGGGGACTCACCGGGCCCCGGCCAGCGCCTGCTTGCGGAACTCGGCCGGCGTGCAGCCCGTCTCGCGCTTGAACACCTGGCCGAAGTGCGAGGCGCCGGGGAACCCCCACCGGGCTCCGATCGCGGCGGCCGGCACGTCCGCCAGCGCGGGGTCGGCCAGGTCGAGTCGGCACCGCTCGAGGCGCCGCTCGCGGATGGACCGGGCCACCGTGGTTCCCGTCCGTTCGAACAGTGCGTGCAAGGCACGCGGCGAGATGAAGTGCGCGGCGGCGATGCGGCCGGGGTCCAGGGCGGGATCGGCCAGGTGGGCGTCGATGTAGTCGAGGACCCGGTCCAGGAGCGCCTCGTGCCGGGGCCGGGCCGGGAGCCGGTGCCCGAGCTCGCCGCGGAGCATCGTGCCGACGAGGGTCAGGAGCGACCGGACAGTGGTCCGCCCGTGCACGCCCAGCGACTCGAGGTTGCGGTTGACGCTCAGCACGGTGCTCCACACGGTGTCGGTGAGACCCGGCGCGCACGCGAACGGCCGCGCCGTGATGTCGGCGAGCGGATCGTCCTGGCGGGTGGTGATCGCCCTCTTCGGAAACCGGATGCATGTGGAACGGTAGCCGTCACCCACGGTCAGTGCCGCGGGCTTGCCGGAGTCGTAGAGCGCGAACAGGCCGGGCTTGAGCACGGCGACGCGATCGTCCTGGGCGATGCGGACCTCGCCGGCGAGCTGCAGGGTCATCACGTAGAACCCGGCGTCGCCGTCGCGGATGGAGCTGGGGCCGCGGTAGGCCGCGTGCCGTCCGGAGGACATGTCGATGAAACTGACGCCGTGCAGCGATCGGTCCCGGACGGTGCCGGCGAAGCGCTCGGGCCGGTCACAGTCGAACTCGAAGCTCAGCACGCTGCGCCGGACGGCGTCCGCCCAGGACGTGAACGTGATGGGACGCGGCGCCACGCCGGCGGTGGCGAACTCGTCCGTCAGCGACGCAAGTGACGTCATCGTCATCTCCACGGCTCGCGAACTGCGCGTCGTTTTCCACACGGTACCGAGCGCGCCCACCGGAACCGTGAGTGATGTGGGTCACATTCGGGTGTGCGCGGACGCGACATCGGCGTGCGCTCTCGTGCCACACGCGGGCGCGCGGTATTCCTACAGTTCGCGTCATCGGATACCTCAGTGTGGAGGAGACATCCATGACCTACGTGCACGGTTCGCACCACGTGACACTCTCCGTGGCGGACGCTCAGGAAGACGTCGACTTCCACGTCAAGATCCTCGGTATGCGCTTCATCAAGCGCACGGTGCTGTTCGACGGCTCGCTGCCGATCTACCACCTGTACTACTCCAACGCCGCGGGCGACCCCTCCAGCGTCGTGACGACCTTCCCGTGGGCCCAGGCCGGCTTCTACGGAAAGCGGGGAACCAATCAGGCACGCGAAGTGCTGCTGTCCATTCCGGACCACTCGCTCGACTACTGGCACGGCAGGCTGACCCAGCACGGCATCGAGGTCGCCAACGTCGAACGGTTCGGCAAGCGCAGGCTCGCGTTCCGGCACCCATCGGGGATCGAGTACGTGTTCGTCGGCAACAGCGGCGACGAACGGGTGGGCCACACCGGCTACGGCGTGCCGCAGGAGCACGCGATCCACGGCATCCACGGCGTCGGCGTGCACATGACCACACCCGACCGCATGGTGGAGTTCGCGGACGAGTCGTTCTTCGCCCAGGACGGACTTGCCGAGGAGGGCGACGTCATCGGGCTGCAGATCGGCGACGCCAAGCACGGCAACCACCTCGAGATCACCGTCAACCGGACCGACGATCAGGGCACCTGGGGCTACGGCGCCGGCACATACCACCACTTCGCCTGGAACCTGGACACCCTGGAGAACCAGGACGCGGTGAAGTTCGAGATCGAGGGCCGCGGCTACACCGACATCTCCGAACTCAAGGACCGCAAGTACTTCAAGAGTGTCTACGTGCGCACGCCGAGCGGCGCGCTGTTCGAGCTCGCCGTGACCCACGCCGACGGCGGCTGGACCTGTGACGAGTCACCGCACGAGCTGGGCACCCGGTTCCAGCTCCCGGAACAGTTCGAGCATCGCCGGGAGGAGCTGTTGCGGCAGCTGGAGCCGATCGACATCTGACGGGCCGGAACCGACGAGGTGGGTGACATGGCAGCACCGCACGTGGCCGGCGGCCACGAGATCACCGTCCGGCGTGGACAGTTCTGGGTCCCGGGTGAGCGCGTGAGCACCGAGCACGGCACCGTGCAGCGGGCTCCGCTGTTCGTTCAGTGGGAGGCGCCGCCGGGGCCGGCACATCCCGTACCGCTCGTGCTCGTGCACGGCGGCGGCGGGCAGGGCACCGACTGGACCGGGACACCCGACGGCAGGCCGGGCTGGGCGACGCGGTTCGTGGAGGCGGGCTTCGCGGTCTACGTGGTCGACCGCTGCGGGCACGGCCGCTCGCCGTACCACCCGGATGTGGTCGCTCCGATGGGCGGTCCGTTCCCGTACGAGGCGGCGAAGGCGCTCTTTCTGCCCGACGAGGCCCGCGACGCGCAGACACAGTGGACGTTCGATCGCGACATCGGGTCCGCCGACGTCGACCAGCTGGTGTGCTCGATGGGACCGCTGCCCGCCGACCTGGCCGAGTCGCAACGCCTGGACGCCGACCGGCTGGGCAGGCTTCTCGACATCGTGGGCGAAGCCGTACTGGTCACCCATTCCGCGGGCGGGCCGGTCGGTTGGCTCACCGCGGACGCGCGACCGGACAAGGTCGCGGCGATCGCGGCGATCGAGCCGATGGGCCCCGCGTTCGCCCGGTTCCCCGGGCTCGGTGAGCTCACCTGGGGCCTCACCAGCGCGAAGATCACGTACGACCCTCCTGCAGACGATCCCGCCGAGGTCACCGGCCGCCGCATCCCGGCCCTCGTGGACATGCCGGTCGCGGTGGTCACCGGCGGCGCGTCGCCGTTCGCCGCGTTCGCACCGCAGGTCGTGGAGTTCCTCACCGCCGCCGGGGCGCGCGCGCAGCGGCTCCACCTGCCCGACCTCGGCGTCACCGGCAACGGGCACGGGCTCATCTTCGAGGCGAACTCCGACGAGACCGTCAAGCCCGTCATCGACTGGATCCTGGCCACCCTCAGCGCCCGCTGAATACCCAAGGACGGACATCATGAACCAGTTGCACGTCAGCGACGAGTTCGACGCGCTCCAGCGGCGGCTCGACGCCATCACCCCGGTCATCGAGGAGAACGCCGAGCAGGGCGAGGAGCTCGGTCGCGTGCCCGACGAGGCCGCGAAGGCCCTGCACGAGACCGGCGTGTTCAAGGTCGGCATCCCGCGTGAGCTCGGCGGCTACGAGTTCTCGCCGCGCCAGGTGATCGACACGATCGCGAAGGTGTCGTATGCGGACGCCTCGGCGGGCTGGGCGTTCATGGCCCTGCAGATGATCACCGGCACCACCGCTGCCTACCTCGGCCCGGAAGCCGTCGCGGACCTGTTCCCGGACGTCGGCAACGGCGGCTACGCACTCATCGCGGGCCAGGGCACCAAACTGGGCACGGCGGTGCGGGTCGACGGCGGCTACCGCATCAGCGGGCACTGGCACTTCGCCTCGGGCATCTCGATGGCCACCCACATCCACACCGCCGCGCTGTGCGAGGAGACCGGGGAGGCACTGGTCTTCACCCTGCCCAAGGACCAGGTCACCGTGATCGACAACTGGGATGTGATGGGCCTGCGGGCCACCAGCAGCCACGACTACGTGTGCGAGGACGTGTTCGTGCCGTCGACCCACGTGTACGGCATCGCCACCACCGACGTCCGGCACGGTGGCGCGATCTATCGGATGGGCCTGGCGAACATGTCCGGGATCTGCCACACCGGGTGGGCACTCGGTGTCGGCCGCCGGATGCTCGACGAGATGAAGGCGCTGGCGGCGAAGAAGACAGGCAGCCCCAACGCGTCGGTGGACACCCAGCAGTTCTACGCGGAGTACGCCCAGGCCGAGGCGAAGCTCCGCGCCGCGCGGGCGTGGGCGATGGACGTCTGGGCCGACAACGAAGCGACCTTGGACCGTGGGGAGCTGCTCGACACCGAGCAGGAGACGCTGACCCGGCTGATGCTCAACACCACGACGTGGTCGGTGCATGCCGTGGGCCAGACCGTCTACAAGTGGGCGGCGACGGCGGCGCTGCGGCACGGTGTCCTGCAGAGGTTCTTCCGCGACCTGCACGCCGGGACCCAGCACGTCACCTCCGGCCCGGTCGTGCTGCAGAACTGCGGCAAGCTGCTCAGCGGTCTGGCGCCGAACGCGCACTGGGTGTTCCTGGAGCTGCAGGGAGCCCAGTGATGCCGACGCACGACGAGGCGCTGGCCGAGCGGTTCGCCGCCGCGTTCCGGGCTCACCCCGCGGGGGTCGCGATCATCACCGCCGACGACGGTGGCGGACCCGCCGGGCTGACAGCCACGTCGGTGATCTCGGTCAGCGCCCGACCCGCGTTGCTCGCGTTCTCGCTGTCGGCGCGGTCCTCGGCGGCACCCCGCATCGCGGGGGCGGACACCGTGGTCGTGCACCTGCTGGGCGCCGGTCAGGTGGAGCTGGCGAAGCGGTTCGCGACGAGCGGCATCGACCGGTTCGCGCCCCCGTGCCGGTGGCACCGCCTGCCGACCGGCGAGCCGGTGCTCTCCACCGTCGGCACCTGGCTGCGGGGGCGGATCACCGACCGGCTCACGGCCGGGAATTCGTCCCTCGTGCTCGTGCGCGTGCTGGAGATCGCACGGGGAGGCCGGCCGGGCTCGCCGCTGATCTACCGCGACCGGACCTGGTACTCGCTCGACGAGAAGGCGGTGGTGGCATGACGGTGCCGATGCTCGAATGGGGTGCCGCGGCCGATCAGGCCGAGCTGGCCGTGCTCGCGGTGCACGGCCGCGGTCAGGACCCGGGGTTCATGCGGGACACCGCGCGGCGGTTCGGTCCCGCCCCGGTGCGGTTCGTCGCTCCCGAGGCCGAGGGCAACACCTGGTACCCGCTGTCCTTCCTCGAACCCGCCGAGCGCAACCAGCCCGCACTGGACCGGTCGCTGCGCACACTCGAGACGTGCCTCGGCCGGCTGGCGGAGCGGGGGTTCGATGCGGGGCGGGTCGTGCTGTGGGGGTTCTCGCAGGGCGCCTGCCTGCTCTCGCAGCTCGTCCTCACCAGGCCGCGCCGCGTCGCCAGTCTGGTGATCTTCACCGGCGGCTACGTCGGCACCGAGGCCCCGCCGGTGCCGGGTGACGCGGTCCTGCACGGGGTTCCCGCCGTGCTGCGCAGCATCGAGCACGATCCGTGGGTGCCGCGTCACCGGGTGGAGGACACGGCGGCCCTGCTGCGGCGAGCAGGGGCCGAGGTGGACCTGCGCATAGACCCGGGCACCGAGCACGTCATCACCGACGAGGCGTGCGCGGCGGCGACCAGGCTGTTCACGACGGTGGCCTCCCGGGGAGCCGGCCGGCGGGCGGGGTGAACCGCGGCCGCGGGGAACTCGTACCGCACCGTTGGCCCGGCACCCGGCGCACGATCGGCCGGGTGACCACGACCCTCACAGCTTGGCGACCGTGAGCACCACGACCGAGTCCTCGAGCGCCTCCAGGCTGTGCCGCGCGGGCGGGACGGCGATCAGGTCGCCGTGCAGGCCGTCCCACGATGCCTCGTCGGTGCGCAAGCGGACCCGGCCACGCAACACGAACACGCTCGCCTCGCCCGGGTTCTCGTGCTCGCCGAGAGTCTGCCCGGACAGCAACGCGATGACCGTCTGCCGCAGGACGTGCTCGTGCCCGCCGATGACGGTCTCGGAGCTGCGGCCCTGCGCTGAGTCGGCGGCGCGTTTGAGCAGCTCACGGGCGAGGGCGTCGAGTGAGAACTTCTGCATCGTCTCCGCTTCCGCCGAGGCGGGCCGGATCATCCGGCTGCCGGGTGGGCTTGCGCTACCGGTGCCGCGGCAACGGTGCCGTCCAGGTGAGGACCGTGCCGCCGGGTGGGTCGCAGCGTACGGTCACCGAGCCACCGCACGCCTCGGCGCGGCGGCGCAGATTGGCCAGGCCGCTGCCACGTCCGCGGGCGGCCAGCCCGGAGCCGTTGTCGCTGATCGTGATGGTCAGGACGTCGTCGGCCCGGATATCGATGCCGACCTCCGTGGCCCGCGAGTGCCGCACCACGTTGCTCAGCCCTTCGCGCACGGCGGCCTGGGCGTGCTCGGCGAGGTCCTCGGGGACGACGGCGTCGACGGACCCGGCGATGCGGATCGTCGGGCAGACCCCGCTCGTCGCGGTGAGTTCCGTGATGATGTCGAGCAGGCTGGCGCGCAGACCGCGGCTCGCCGCGTCGCCGGGGCGGACGTCGAACACCGCGTTGCGGATCGCGAGGACGGTCTGGTCGAGCCGATCGACCGTCTCCTGGATGCGCCGGCGCACGTCGTCGTCGGCAGTGCGGCCCAGCGCACCGTGCAGGGACAGACCGATGGAGAACAGCCGCTGGATGACGTGCTCGTGCAACTGCTTCGCGATGCGCTCCCGCTCGCCGGCCAGGGTCAGCTGCCGCTGGTTGCGCTGGTGCTCGGCGAACTCGAGCGCCATGGTGGCCTCGGCGGCGAACGACGTGAGGATGGGCACCTCGTCGGAGGTGAAGTGCCCCTCGCCTCGCGCGCGCACGGCCAGCAGGACACCGCTCGTGCGGGCGACGTTCTTCGGAGCGACCACGAGCGCGGGCCCGAATCCGGTACCCAGCAGGCGTTGCTCCGCCCGGGGAATGGCGGCGAGATCGGCGATCAACCGCGGTTCGCCGTTGGCCACGACGTCGCGGATCACGGGGTCGTCGGCGGCTACGGTACGACCGAGCAACGTCTCCGTATGCGCGCCCGCGGCCGCCCCGACCGTGAGGACGCGACTGTGCGGCTCGGCGAAGAGGATCAGCACGGCCTGGGCACAGGAGAGCTCACGCGCCGAGGAGGCCACCCTGCGCAGCGCGTCGTCGGCGGGTGCGCCACCCAGCAGCGCTGTGTTGATGTCGGCGATGGCCTGCAACCACTGCTCCCGGCAGCGGGACCGTTCGAACAGGCGCGCGTTCTCGATCGCCACTCCGGCGGCGGCGGCGAGGGACCGGACGAGGATCTCGTCGTCGGTGGTGAACGCCTCGTCGTTCGCCTTGTCCGCCAGGAACAGGTGCCCGAACGGGCGGTCGCGTAGGCGGAGTGGCACGGTCAGCACTCGAGGCCATGCCTGCCGCGTGCGGCTCAGCACCTCGTCCCGGTCCGGCATCTCGTGGGCCGTGTGGCTGATCCACGACGGCCACACCGTGTCGTCGGCGCCGACGAACTCCGTGAAGTATCGGCCTGCCGCGTCGAGAATGCCGACGGCGCCGTGGCGGGCGTCGAGCAGACCGCGGGCCGCGTGGACGATCTCCCGGAGCGTCGGCCGGAGCTCCAGCCCGGTGCCCACCGCCAGGACGGCTTCGACGAGACGGCGCAGCCGGTGCCGCGCATCCGTCACCTCGTGGACGTCGGCGCCGCGCTGCCGCACACCGGACAGCAACTCCTCGATCCCGGCCGCGGACAGCTCGCGCGGGGTGATGCGTCCGTCCGTGTTTGTCTGTCGGGGGCCGAATGTGGTGTCCATGAACCGGGGGATCAACTCCTGGCAGCGGGAAGCGGTGCACGGCAGGTGACAACGGCTGCCAGGGTCCGGGGCTGCCAACGAAACTAACCGGACACTCACGGGTAGGCAACATTTCCCAGTGGGTGCACCGCGGCTCTCACTGGGTGCACCGCGATGTGTCCGGTCCACCGTGGTCCGACCGGTTTCCTGTTGTCGTACGGACAATCTCGCGCGCGACGTCGTGCAGTTTTCGGTTGGTGCCCCGGGCGCGCCTGCGGATTTGTTCGAACGCGACGTCGACGGTGATGCCGTGCCGGGCGGCGAGAACGCCCTTGGCCTGTTCGATCACGACGCGGCTCGCGAGTGCGGTCTGCAGCTCGTGCACCAGCCTCGAGCGCGCGCTGAGCTCACTGCTGTGCGCGAGGCCCACGGCCGCGGCGCCGAGCAACGCCTGCGCGAGATCGTGGGTCGCGGGAGACAGCGGGCCGGGCTCGTGGCTGAACAGCTCGCCCACCCCGACGACCTCGCCGCGCAACCACACCGGGATCGCGTGCAGCGAACGGAATCCACGGCGATCGGCTTCCGCGAGGAGTGCGGCGTCGAATCCGGCGCGGCCGAGGTCGGGCACCGAGATCGGCTGTCCCCGCCGGTAGCACTCGGCGGCCGGGCCGCGCTCGCGTCCGGTCTGCAGCTGGATCAGCCGGTGTGCCAACGGGTCCGACGCGCCGAGGGCCCGCAGCGGAGGTTCCGGATACGCGAGCAGCACGCCCGCGGCGTCGACGCCGAGCGTCCCCGCGCAGTGCTGCGCCACCGACTTGGCGTGCTCGGCCACGTCGAGATCAGGCTGCGCCGGATCGACCAACCTGATCATCGCTGTGACGAGCTCGTCCACGGACGATCGGTCGATGCGCTTCACCCCCTCCCGCGCACTCGGTCGCGCACGGTCGGAATCCCGTTACCGCCGAGGCGGCTGTTCACCGCTTCGGCGCAGCGCGGGCCTGCCGGTGCGGCGCTCGGGCACGGCTCACACCCGGCCCCGGGCTCCGGTACCACGGCGCCGGATCAGAGGTCGCGGTGCTCGCCCGCCCGGATCGCCCTGGCCCTCACCCGCCCGGGTGCCGGCGTCGGCGATTCCGAGCACGGGCCTTCACCGCGCCGGGATGGCCGCTACAGGAATTGCCGGAAAACAGCCGGTTACACGCGTGGGCGCCGAAATCGGGGGTGACCGTCATCCGGGGCTTGCGGTGTGCCCGGCGCGCCCGCGGTGTGTCACCCACATGCGTACCGTGGGCGCCGGCCGGGCAAGCGGGCCGTGCGCGAGCAAGAGGCCGGAGAAAGAGGATGGGGCGGTGCGCCCCGCACCGCCCCATCCAGCAGCGCCCACGGCGGCCGGCCCCGACCTACCCGTCGTGCTCACTGCGCGAGCGGCGTCCCCCGACAACCGCCCTCACGCCCCGAACGCCCCCGAGCGCCGGCGTGTACCACCAGTGTCGTCCGCCGCGTAGGCGCTGCCCAGGGGCCGAAAGTCCCTGGTTGCCTCGGCGAACGTCAACGAACCGGGCCGGCTTCGGGGCAGACGCTGTGCTCGCGCAGCCAGTAGGGTCGCACCCGTGGAGACGGCGGCGCGCGATGATCGCCGTGCCGCTCGGTGTGGCGACGCTGTCGGACCGCAGGACGGGGCGCAGCCGGACGGTCGAGATCGGCCGGTTCCAGCTCGCCGCCCACCCGGTCACCGATGCCCTGTAGGCGCAGGTCACCGGTGAAACCGCAGTTGCGGCTCGCCTTCCCGTCGTCGGCGTGTCCTGGTGGGAGGCGGTGCGGTTCTGCAACGCCCTGTCTCGCCAGGAGGGCCTGAGCTCCGCGTACCGCTTTCCCGGAACCGACGGAGACGACGTCGAGTGGGACGAGCGCGCCGACGGCTACCGGCTGCCGAGCGAGGCCGAGTGGGAACACGCCTGCCGGGCGGGCACGACCGGTCCGCGGTACGGGGTCCTGGACGAGATCGCGTGGTATCGCGGCAACTCCGGCGAGCGCCTGCACGAGGTGGGCGGCAAGCGGCCCAACGCGTGGGGGCTGTACGACATGCTCGGCATCGTGTGGGAGTGGTGCTGGGACACCGTCGACGCCGAGGACCATCCGCGGTATCGCGTGCTCCGCGGCGGCTGGTTCGACGAGCACTGGAGCTGCCGGGCCTCGGTGCGTCGCCGCAGCCACCCCACCCTGCGCATCGACGACGTCGGGTTCCGCCTGGTGCGGTCGGCCCGGCACTGAGCGCTGGGCTGCCCACGCTCGGAGTCAAGCCGGATGACGGGCTTCCAGGTCACGCACCAGCGCGCGCAGCTCGCGGTCGGCGGCCAGCACCCCGTCGGTGACCGCGCTCGCCACACCACGCAACAGTGACCACACCTGCCAGGCGCCGGGCGCCATGGTCGCGCCCGCGCGCCGGGCTATGCCGTCGGCGATCACGAGCGCGGCGTCCTCGGGAGCGAGCCTGCTGCGCAGCGGCGCGGGCAGCTGCTGCATCAGGCGGCGACCGAGCGGATCATCGTCCACGGTCGTCCGCGCGAGTCGCGTGTCGACGAATCCGAAGTAGGCGATGCCCACCGTCGCGCCGTGCCCGGCGAGCTCGAGCCGCAGGGCGCGGCCGAGCTGCTCGACGGCGGCCTTGCTGACCATGTAGGCGGCCCCACCGGGGCCGGGGGTGAACGACGCCACCGACGACACGACGACGATGTGCCCGCGCCGGGCGATGACGGCGTCGGCGGCGGCGCGGACGGTGTTGAAGACGCCGGTGAGGTTCACGTCCAGGACCCGGTCGAACTCGGCCGGCTCGATCTGCCGCAGCGTCGCGGGCGGCGGGGTGACCCCGGCGCCCGCCACGACGATGTCGAGGCCACCCGCGCGCTCGACGACGTCGTGGATCGCGACGGTGACGGCCGTCCGGTCGCGGACGTCGGCGGGCATGGTCAGCACCCGCGAGCCGAGCTCGCGCGCCGCGGCTTGGAGGGATTCCCCGTCGACGTCGACGAGGGCGACCGTCGCTCCGCGCCGGTGCAGCACGCGCGCCAGCGCGAGGCCGATGCCGTCGCCGCCCCCGGTGATGAGCACCACCTTGCCCGCCACGTCCAGCGTGACCCTCCGGCCGGGCAGCGGCAGCCCGAGATCCCGCAGCACACCGTCCAGTTGCGACCAGCTCAGCATCGAGCCCTCCGTGCTAGAGGTCCAACACGAGCCGTCCGCGCGCGGCACGGCTCACGCAGAGCAGCATCGCGGTCTCCCGGTCGGCGGCGGGCAGGCGCGTGTCGCGGTGCTCCACCTCGCCCGCGAGCACTCGCACCCGGCACGTGCCGCAGAACCCCTGCCGGCACGAGTACGCGACACCGGGCAGGGCGCGCCGCACCGCCGCCAGGGCGGTCTCGTCGGCGGCGACGCGCACCGTCGTGCCCGTCCGGCGCAGCTCGACGTCGAACGGGCGGCCGCCGAGCACGGGCGGCGGCGAGAACCGTTCGGTGTGCAGCGACGCCGTGGGGTCCAGACGCTGCAGGAGGCGGTACGCGGCAGCCATGAGCGGAGGCGGACCGCACACGTAGACGGCCGCGCCCGGCCCGGCGCTCGGCAGAAGGTCGGCGATGTCCGGCGGGCCGTGCTCGTCGTCGGTGCGGACGTCGACCCGGCCGCCGTAGCCGGCGAGCTCGTCGAGGAACGGCAGCGTGGCGCGGGACCGGCCGAGGTAGACCAGGCGCCACGGCAGGCCGAGCCGGGCGCACGCGCGGACCATGGGCAGGATCGGCGTGCTGCCGATGCCGCCGGCGACGAACAGGTACGACGGCGCGTCCACCAGGCGAAAGGCGTTGCGCGGTCCCCGGATGCGCAGCGGGGTGCCCCGTGCCAGCCGATCGTGGATCTCGCCGGAGCCGGTACCGCCCGGGATCCTGCGCACGGCGATGCGGTACGCCGAACGGTCCGCCGGCTCACCGCACAGGGAGTACTGACGACACCTGCCCGAGGGCAGTGTCAGGTCGATGTGGGCGCCGGGCACCCACGTCGGAAGCGGGACGCCGTCCGCAGGCGCCAGCCTCAGGCCCACGACGCCGTCGGCCTCCCGCCACCGCTGCCGCACGACGACGTCGAGATCGAAACCGGTGTGTCGCACCGGACCAGGCCGGGAGGTCAGCGGACGCGGAGCTCGCGCGACGGCCTGGCGATACAGGGCGGAGACGGCACCGAGCCCCTTCAGCACCACCCCGGGCCGGAAGCCGGTCGTGGTCGTCATCCGGCCACCGCGCCGGCGTTGGCCGCGGGGGAGCGGGCGAGGTAGCGGATCGCGGCGTCCATGCTGCCGAGCTGGGACGGGTGGAACCGCGGGTTCAGGTACTTCGGCAGCTCGGTGAGGAAGATCGTCGCCGGGGGAATCACCCCGCGCGCGGACGCGCTGAGCAGCTCCCGCCACCACGACCGTCCCTTGTGTTCGGCCGGGTCGTGCCGGTACAGGTACCGGGCCGAGCCGAGGAACACCGCGGCCAGCGTCAGGCTGGCCAGCAGCGCCGTGCGTACCCGCCGCGCGTAGCCGCCGTCGACGTACTGGAAGGCGTCGAAGGCGACGTTGCGGTGCTCGACCTCCTCGGCGCCGTGCCAGCGGATCAGATCGAGCATCGTCGGATGCATGCCCCGGCGCTCCAGTTCCCCGGCGTCGAGCAGCCACTCGCCGACCACCGCCGTGTAGTGCTCCATCGCGGCGAACAGGCCGAGCCGCTCGCACAACCAGGCGTGCCGGGCCCGCTCGGGTAGCCCGTGCTCGCCCAGCACTCGGTCGACGAGCCACTCCACGGTGCGCACCACGGGCTCGATGTCGACGCCGAGCGAGGCGAGGTGCTCCCGAGCGCCCTCGTGCGACGAGGCGTGCACGGCCTCCTGCCCGATGAACCCGACGACCTCCTCGTGCAGGCGCGGATCCTCGATCAAGGGCAGCACCTCGGCCAGCGTCCGCGCCATCGCTCGTTCCCCCTCGGGCAGGACGAGGTGCATGACGTTGATGATGTGGGTCGCCATCACCTCGCCCGGGATGTAGTGGCGGGGCACACCGGACCAGTCGAACTCGACATCGCGGGCCGCGATCGCCTGCGCCTCCTCGCCGTAGCGGCGGGCGCCTCGCGGGTCGACGACCGGCGTGCCGCCGAAGGGCCAGAAGCGCAACATCAGGCCGTCCTCGCTGTCTCGGAGAGTTCCCCGGCCGGGCGCGCCGGAGTGCAGGTGTAGCCGCCCAGGTCGAGCGAGCGGGTCCGGGCGCGGAACCGGCGGGCGAAGCCGGGATAGAAGGTGAAGTTGCGGCCCGCGTCGTCGAGGTAGTAGCTGCGGCACCCGCCCGTGTTCCACACCGAGGTGCTCAGCCTGCGGTCCACCTCGCCGGCGAACGCGGACTGCACCTCGCGGCGTACGTCGACACTGGCCAGGCCGTGTGCGCCCATCGTGCGCAACGCGCTGAGCAGGTACGCCACCTGGGCCTCGATGGTCACCACTTGCGACGTGTAGACCACCGAGTTGGGGCCCAGCAGGAAGAACAGGTTGGGAAACCCGCTCACCGTCGTGCCGAGGTAGGCCTGCGGCCCGCCACTCCAGGCCTCGGCGAGCGTGGTTCCCGCACGGCCGCGCACGCGCGGGAACATCGGGTGGTCGGTCATGCGGAACCCGGTGCTCAGCACGATGGTGTCCAGCTCGTGGAGCCTGCCGTCGACGGTGACGATCCCGTGCGGGCGGATCTCGTCGATGGACGCCGTGACCACCTCGACGTTGGGCTGCCCCAGCGCGGGGTAGTAGTCGTTGGAGAAGGTCGGCCGCTTGCAGCCGAAGGCGTAGTCCGGGGTGAGCTTCGCGCGCAGCCGTGCGTCGCGCACCTGCCGGTGCAGGTGTGCGCGGGCGAGCAGTTCGGCGCCCTTGAGCAGCGCCGGCTCGGCCACCAGCCCGGGAACGAGGGCCTCGTGCGCGAGGTCGATCGCCGTGCGGGCGAGCCGGTGTGCGCCGGGCA
The DNA here is from genome assembly GCF_042685745.1 of Prauserella oleivorans. Classification (NCBI taxonomy): domain Bacteria; kingdom Bacillati; phylum Actinomycetota; class Actinomycetes; order Pseudonocardiales; family Pseudonocardiaceae; genus Prauserella; species Prauserella oleivorans. The sequence continues at coordinate 3,733,193 of NZ_JBHUNT010000001.1, forward strand.
CCGACTGGAGCATTCCTCGTGCAAGGCCGCCCAGCGCCCGGTCGGGATGGGGGAGGATCCACGCCGGGGTGCGCTGGAAGACGGTCAGCGACTCGGCGAGAGGTTGCAGCCGGGGAATGATCTGCACGGCCGACGCGCCGGTACCGATGACGGCGACGCGCTCACCGGCGAGGTCGTGCTCATGGTCCCAGCCGGCCGAGTGGAACACCGCGCCCTCGAAGGTGTCCAGGCCGGGGAAGTCGGGGACGGAGGGTGCGCTGAACGGTCCGAACGCGGCGACGAGGACCCGTGCCTCCCACGTCCCCCGGTCCGTGGTGACGCGCCAGTGCTGCCGCCCCTCCTCCCACGTCGCGTCGAGCATCTCGTGGCCGAGCCGCAGGTGTGGCGTGATGCCGAACGTCTCCGTGCAGTGGCGCAGGTAGCGCTTGATCTCGGGCTGCGACGGGTAGAGGCGCGTCCACTCGGGATTCGGCGCGAACGAGAACGAGTACAGAAGGGAGGGGATGTCGCACTGGGCGCCGGGATAGGTGTTGGCGTGCCAGGTGCCGCCGACGTCCCCCGCCCGCTCGAGCACGACGAAGTCGTCGATGCCGGCGCGCTTGAGCTGGATGGCGGCGCCGAGCCCGCCGAAGCCTGCGCCGACGATGGCCACTCTGACCCGTGACATGGCGCCTCCTCGCTGCGTCGCCGCGGCCACGGTAAGTATTGACAGCGGTCGATGTCAACAGCGGGCGATGTCAACTCCGGGAAGTGGGCGGGGAAGGTCAGCGCACCGACGTCGAGCGCGCGAGGTTGCCGATGACCTGGGCGACGTGCTCCACGAACCGGTCGCGGTCGACGTCGATGGCACCGGTCAGCCACGCCTGATACAGGTAGGCGAGCGCGCCGAAGACGGCCTGGGCGTTCAGCCGGAGGTCGTGCTCGTCGGCGTGTGCGGCCGTGACGTCGGTGCGGCCGAGCCCGTCGGCGATGGTGGCGGTGAAGTCGCCGACCATGGACGCGCCGGAGCTCGTCAGCTCGGGCGCCGCCAGCGACTCCACGAACAGCACCCGCCCGCGCCGCGGGTCGGCGGTGACGAACTCGGTGAACGCGCGCACGACGTGGCGGATGAACTCGAGCGGCTCGCCGGGTGCGTCCGCGAGCGCGGTGAGCAGGACCTCGCGAGCGCGGTTCGCCGTGGCCGCGAGCACCTCCACCAGCAGCTCCTCGCGGCCGGAGAAGCTTTCGTAGAAGTACCGCTCGGTGAGCCTCGCCCGCCGGCAGACCCCGCGCATGGTGACCGCCGCCGCCCCTTCGGTGCCCATGATCGCGAAGGCGGCGTCGAGCAGCTGCCGGCGCCGGCGTGCCTGCCGTTCGTCGGCCTCGACCCCGCGCCAGGGGCGGCGAGTGGGAGACGAGGAATCCGCGTCGGCAGCCATGCCCCCATCCTGACACGGCCCTGGGCACGCGGTGACCACGCCGGTGTTGCGTCGTGACCACGGCGTCCTGTTCCCGGGCCGAGCGCGGACGGTCGCCCGGGCCGGCCGAGCGCCGGCCTGCCCGGCCGCGGACCCCGGGGCGGGAGGTGTCAGCCGTCGCTGATGTTCACCAGCCAGGAGATGCCGAACTTGTCGGTGCACGACCCGAACACGTCACCCCACATCTGCTTCTCCAGCGGCATCGACACCGTGCCGCCGTCCGAGAGCTTCTCCCAGTAGCCGCGGAGCAGGTCGGAGTCGTCGCCGCTGAGGCAGATCGAGATGCTGCTGCCCGGGGTGTACTCCATGCCGGGCGGCGTGTCCGAGGCCATCAGCACGAACCCTGTGTCGGTCTCGAGCTGGCCGTGCATGATCTTGTCGGCTTCGGGAGCGTCCTGGGCTCCGAACTCGCCGAACGTGTTCGTGGTGAGGTTGCCCCCGAACACGGAGTGGTAGAACTCCAGCGCCTGCCGCGCGTTGTCCCGGAAGCTGATGTAGGGGTTGAGCTGAGAAACCATCGTCGGTCCTCCTTCGGTCCCTGCAAACCAGCATCGTCGCAAAGCCGTGGCCCGAGGAACAGGGAACGACCGGAGAAGTTCGCAGCGCCCGGCCGCGGGTATCGGTGCCCGCGCGGACGCCGAGCGGTCGGCCGTCACACCGGGCAGTGTGCGTGATCAGGCGGCACACTGGAGGTGCGTGCGCCGGGCTCCCGGCCGCCATCGACGGGCGTGCGCACGACGACATCGTGGCCGCGGCCCGGCCACACACCCGATGCGAGTGACGGAGATTCACCATGACGAAGATCGTCGTGGGTGTCGACGGTTCCTCCCCGGCGGTGCACGCCGCGGTGTGGGCGGCCGGCGAGGCGGTGCGCCGCCGGGAGGTACTGCGCCTCGTCCATGCCTATGTGGTGCCGGCCTACGGCTATCCGGACTTCATGGCCAGCACCGCACAGTTGCGTGAGGCGCTCCGCCGCGAGGGCGTGCAGGCCCTGAGCGCTGCCGAGCAGGCCGTGCGGGGCGCGGAACCCGAGGTCGAGGTCGAGACCGACCTGGTGGAGGGGCAAGCCACCGCGGTGCTGCGGGCGGAGGCGAGGCAGGCGCGGTTCGTCGCCCTCGGATCACGCGGGCTCGGCGGGTTTCCCGGCCTGCTCGTGGGGTCGGTGGCGACGGTGTTGTCCGGGCACGCACGGTCGCCCGTGGTCGTGGTCCGCGGATCGGGACACGACCAGCCGCCGCCCGCCCAGGGCCAGGTCGTGGTCGGCGTCGACGGGTCCGACGCCAGCGGCGCGGCGCTCGGGTTCGCCTTCGACGAGGCCGCGCTCCGGGGCGTGCCGCTGCGGGCTGTGCGCGTGTGGAACGACGTCACGCTGGAGGCCACCGCGCGGATCTACCCGCTCTCGGTCGACCCCGACGACATCGACGCCGCCGAGCGTGACGTGCTGCAGGCACAGCTCGACCTGTGGATCGAGAAGTATCCCGGCGTGGCCACGCAGCCGGTGGTGGCGCGCGGCCTGCCCGCCCGTACCCTCCTCGAGTTCGGTGGGCAGGCGCAGCTGCTGGTGCTGGGCAGCCGGGGCCGCGGCGGCTTCCGCGGGATGCTGCTGGGCTCGACGAGCCAGGCGCTCATCGCGCACGCGCCGTGCCCGGTGGCCGTCGTGCGGGCCGACCCGGCCGCCGAGGGCGCGCCTGCCTGGACGACTTGAGCGGTGGTCCCGGGCGGCGACCCACTGGCCCGCCCGGGGTCGTGCCGCCGGCGCTGCCCGACGTCCTCGCCCGTGCCACGTCCGGTCCCCACCGCTCCGTGGTCCGGATGCGACTCGGTCATGCCCCGACGGGTGCGGAGTGCACGCGTTTCTCGATCGGAATGGTGATCTCCGTGCGGTAGTCGTCAGGCGAGGACGTCTCGTCGGGACCGGTCACATAGGTCTCGATGGCCGGGCCCGCCGCGTCGTACGGCTGCTCGGCGAGCCACTGCTCGAGCACCCGGTAGGCGTCCCCGAGCCGCTCGTAGGGTCCGGTGTGGACGGTGCACACGCACCGTTGTGCCGGGAGTGTCACGACGCTCGCCGCGTCCACCTGGGCCGCGCCGGGTTGTGATCCCGCGATCGGCACCCGCACCTCGATGTCCAGACCGTCCAGGCTGAAATCACTCAGGTAGGCCACTTCGGGTGGTCCCGCGATACCGAGGCCGTGTACCCCTGCCCGCGAGTACAGAGCGGCCAGGCATGCCCCGATGGACTCGCCGAGCTCCTCGAGCCGGACCGTTTCCCGGACGGCCAGCACCGTCCGTTCCGCCTTGTCCTGGATCCGCACCTCGTAGTCCATGGCCGCCTCCTTCGCTGCCGGCCGGACCTCATTCGTCCCCCGCGCGGGCGTCGGCGCCGAGGAAGCCCAGCGCGGCCTCGGCCGCGTCGCGCCGGGTCGTCGTCAGATGCCCCGTCCGCGGGTACACCTTCAGGGTGCCGCCGGGGATGCGGGCGGCGGTACGGGCGAGGAGGTCACGGCCGTAGAAGCGGTCGCGTTCCCCGCCGACGACGAGCGTCGGCGCGGTGATCTCGCCCAGCCGAGGCTCGAGATCGAACCCGTCCTCGGCCTCGAGCATCGCGAGGAGATCGGGGTCGCCGTCGCCCACGACGGCCCGTCCCAGCGCCCAGCCCACCCCTCCCAGCACCACCCCGCTGAGGGGTCCGATGCCCGATGTCCCGACCAGGCTTGCCGCCGCGCGCCGCGGCCTGCCCGCGCGCAGCGACTCCGCCGCGCGGCGCTGGGCCGTGCGGCCGTGCGGCCCCAGGCGGCACGCCGCCGATACGACCACGAGCCTGCGCACCAGACCGGGGTGGTCGGCGGCGAGTTGCAGGGCCACACTGCCGCCGGTGGAGACCTCCACGACGTCGATCGGCTCGCCGAACCGGACGAGGTGGACGGAGTCGGCGTAGTCGCGAGCCAGTTCCTCCATCGTGACGTGGGCGGGCAGTCCGGGTCGCCGGTTCACCCACCACACCTGGCGCCGCGCGGCCAGATACCGCAATTGCTGCAGCTGGAACCGGCGGTCGACACCGCGCGGCTCGCGGTGGTGCGGCGTGATCCCCGGCAGGAACAGCAGCGGAGGCCCGGTCCCCAGGCGCAGGTACGGCATCCCGCCGTGCAGGGTGCCGTGGCTGACGGCCGGCTCCGGCATGGTCGTGCACTTCCGCGTCGCGCTGCGATGCGCATGACACTACGCCGGCCGCGCCCGGCCACAAGGGGCGAAGGTCCCGGCCCGGACGGTGACCGCGGTTCGCTCGGCGGCCGTGACCGGTCGCCGCCACAAAACCCACGGCACCACCGGGTCTTGTGGCACTACCGCCTGCCCCGGGCCGGGGAGTGAGCTACGGGCGTCCATGAGCGCGTCGACCAATCCGTGAGGAGGCATCATGGCCGCACCCACCATCGAGACCCTGCACGATCGCGTACGCGGTCCGTTGATCACCGCCGACGACGAGAGGTACGACGAGGCCCGCAGAGTCCACAACGGCATGATCGACCGGCGACCGCGCGCGATCGTGCGGGCGGCGAACGTCGGTGACGTCATGGCCGCGGTCGACTTCGCCCGGGAGAACTCACTCGAACTGTCCGTCCGCGGCGGCGGGCACAGCGTCCCGGGTTTCGGCACCTGCGACGACGGCGTGGTGATCGACCTGTCCGGGATGCGCTCCGTCTGGGTCGACCCCGCGGGCCGCACCGCCCGCGTCGAGGGCGGCGCCACGTGGGGCGACGTCAACGCCGCGACCAACGCCTTCGGGCTCGCGACGACGGGCGGCATCATCTCGACCACCGGCGTCGGCGGGCTGACGCTCGGCGGCGGCATCGGTTACCTCGATCGCGCCTACGGCCTGTCCTGCGACAACCTGCTCTCCGCGGGCGTCGTGACCGCGGACGGACAGTTCCGCGTGGCCGGACCCGAGGAGAACCCGGACCTGTTCTGGGCGTTGCGGGGCGGCGGTGGCAACTTCGGCGTGGTCGTCTCCTTCGAGTTCCGGCTGCACCCGGTCGCCGACATTTACGGCGGTCCGATGTTCTTCGAGCTCGACGCGGCCGCAGATCTCCTGCGGACCTACCGCGAGTACATCCGGAGCGCGCCCGAGCAGCTCGGCGGGTTTCCGGCGTTCCAGATCGCGCCGCCGCTGCCCTTCATCCCGGAAGACCGGCACGGCGAGCCGTTCGTCGCCTTCGTGTCGTGCTGGACGGGCCCGCTGGACGCGGCAGAACGTGCGTTGGAGCCGATCCGCGCCGTCGCCCCGACCGTCGCCGAACACGTCGGCCCGATGCCGTACCCGGCGTTGAACAGCGCCTTCGACCCGCTGGTGCCGCCCGGTCTGCAGCATTACTGGAAGGCGAACTTCGTCACCGAACTCACCGACGAGGCCATCGCGGCACACCTGGAGCACGGACCCAAGCTGCCCGCCGTCAACTCGACGGTGCACATCTACCCGATCAACGGCGCCTGCCACCGCGTCGGCTCCGGTGACACCGCGTTCGCCTACCGGGACGCCGACTTCGCCACGGTGATCGCCGGCATGTGGCCCGACCCCGCCGACAACGACGCCAACATCCGGTGGGTGCGCGACTACTACGACGCCACCGCACCGCACTCGGAGGCGGGCGGCTACATCAACTTCATGGCCGGCGACGACCAGAGCCGCATCCGCACCAACTACCGCGGGAACTACGACCGGCTCGTGGAGGTCAAGCGGCGCTACGACCCGGACAACCTGTTCCACCTGAACCAGAACATCCGGCCGTAGCCGCGTTGAGCGGTGCGGGCGGGCGCAGCGCCGGCTGCACCCGCCCGCACCGGTGTGCGGGGCATTCCCGCCGGCTTCCGTGAGAAAAACACTGACGGGTGGGTCCCAATCTTTGACATTTGTTTGACACCGTATCGCAGTGGCGCCACCATCTCGCCATGGTGAGAAACGGTGTTCCCGATTCCTTTGGTGCAGCAGGCAATGCGCCTGGAGTAGCGGCACTTTGATTTCTCCCTGAGTGTAATGAATCGCTCCTGAAAGCCCGTCGCCGACGCGGCGGGCAGGGGAGCGCTGTGTCCGTTTCCGGGCGCAGCGTCCTTTGTTTCGATAAGGCGCAAAACAAAAATCGGAGAAAGAATGCCGCTGAAATCGCCGTTGTGGCGAAAGACGATGATGCTCGCCGCGGTGGTGGTGGTCGCGGTCGGCGCCGTGGCGTCGACCGGCTCGACCGCGCCCGCGTACGCCGACGTGGAGGTGGTCACCGACGCCCGGAAGGGCGCCGACGGCAAGGAGTACTGGGTGAAGAACCATCTGGTCCCCGACCTCGTCCGCGCCGGCGGGACCGGCGGCCAGCGCAAGAAGTGGCTGCTCGTGTGGGCAGGGGACGAGAACATCGCGGACACCGTCGTGAAGGACGTCAAGAACCTGCCCGGCACGCTCGGTGGTGGTCTGAACAAGGTCAAGAACGCACTGCCCGGCCCGGACTTCCTCGCGGTGATCGACGCGACACCCGGGTCTCGCTCGTACGGCAAGGTGGTCAACACGGCGACCGTGGGGCCGCTCGTGGAGAACGAACCGCACCACATGCAGTACGTGTGGCACAAGGGCGACACGATCTACGCCGGAGCGCTGTTCCTCGCCGCCACCTATGCGTTCGACGTGTCCGCCCTGCCCGAGCTCAAGCTCAAAGGCGTCAGCCTGCCGACCCAGACACTCGGCGGGTCCGTTCCCGACGCGTACTGGGTGCTCAAGGACGGCACCGCCTACGGCACTTACATGGGCGGCCCGGTGGCGCCCGGCCCCTACACCTACGCCAACGGCCAGACCGTGACGAGCAACGGGTTCGCGGGCAGCCCGGGTGCCGTCGTGAGGTTCGACGAGAACGCCCGGGTGCTCTCGCAGACGTCCGCGGCGACACCGCAGGGCGACAACGCGAAGCTGTGCGAGAACCTGCCGACCCTGGGCAAGCCGACGTGCGCCAACCCGCACGGGATCCAGGCCCGCGAGGATCTCGACACTCTCGTGACGAGCGATTACGCCGAGCCGAGGAACATCATCCTCGACCCGGTGAAGCAGCCGTCCCCGTACCTGCGGCGGCCCACCGTGCGCACGTGGGACATCTCCGACCGGAACAACCCGAAGCTGCGTGCGGTGTCCTACCTGCCGGACGGACCGCGGGCGGACTTCGCCGACCCGCTGTATGCGGAGAGCCGCGCCGTGATGGAGACGACGGTGACGAACCTGCCGCACCACAAGGGCGCCTTCGCGCAGACCATGCAGGGCGGCGCGGTGTTCTACACACCGGACATCACCGCGAAGGAACCGCGCTGGACCCAGGTGCTCGACGACGGTGCCGCGAGCAAGGCGATCTACCCGGGCAACGACAGCATCGGCGCGAGCTCCAACGGCGGGTGGATCCAGACCAGTCCGGACGACCGCTTCCTGTACCGCGCCATCACCGGCCGGCAGAAGGGAACGCTCGGCCCGGACGATCCGGGAGCCACCGGCGGCGTCTACGTGCTGGACATCCGGAAGCTGCTGGCCGCGGGTACGGACTTCCGGTGCAACATCGACACTCGCCAGGAATCGGAGAACGGTGGCGCCGAGTCCGATTGCCCGACCGTGGCCGGTGCGGCACCGATCAACCCCGGCACGCCCGGTGCCGGGCCGCATTGGGGCGCCTACGACAACTTCGTGCCCGATGCCGACGGTCTCTACCGCGAGACCGACCGGCCGACCCGGCTGGCGGTGTCGAACTACTTCGTCGCGCGGTCCGGATTGGACGGTGACCACACGGTGAACATGCTCGACCTGGGGGAGGACGGCTCGGTGCGGGTCGACCAGAACTTCCGGGACGAGTTCACCGGCCAGGTGGGCATCAACTTCAACCGGAAGTCGTGGCCACACGGCGATTTCGGCAACGCCAAACCCCATTCCGAACTGTTCGTCATCGCGGACAAGGACGTGAAGTAGCGATCATCCCGAGCCGGGAGCGGTCCGCGCGACCGCTCCCGGCTCCTCGGCACAGGGGAATTTCCTGATGGATCACGGCACTCACGTGTCCACCGGATCGGCGGGCGCCGACGGCCTCGCCCTGGCGATCCGGCTTCTCCTCCTCTCCAGCACCGCGCTCGTCGGCGGTGCCGGGCTGGCCCGCCCCCTGACGGGCGCGGTGTCCCGCGCAGCAGGGCTCGTCGTCGCCGTCGCGGCCGCTGTCTCGGCGGCCCTCGCCGTCACCTCGGTGGTGGTGCTCGGTGTCAACGTCGTCGGCGGTGTGGTGCACGCGCTGCTGACCGTGGCGGTCGCGGCGCTGGTGGCCAGGCCGTCGGTCGTGCGCTGGCCCGCGAGCGCGCTCGTCCTGCTCGTGGTCCTGGAGACCGCCCACGGCCGCTCGGGCCTGGAGTTCATGCTCGACGTGGTGTTCGTCGCCGGTGCCACCACGTGGTTCGGAATCGCCCTGGCGGCCACCGGAGTAGGGGGCTGGCGCAGCGAGACCGTCCGTCCGGGACCGCTGGTGCTGGCACTTGGCGTCGTTCTGACGCTGGCGGGCGTGGTGCACCTCGTGGTGGCCGCGCCCGGCTTCGACCGCCGGCTCTACACGACGGCCGCGGGCCTGACGGCGCTCGTGGTCGTGGTCCTGCCGCTCGTGGTGACGGTCGTGGTGGCGGTGTCGCTCCGGCGCCGGACCACGGTGGTGCAGGGATACCGGTACGGCGCGGTCGGCATGGTGGCCTGTTTCCTGGCCTGGACCGCCGGCGCCGCGATCCCCGAACCCCCCGAACTGCCCATGCCGGGCGTCCCGCTGCTGGCCACCGCGAGTCTCGCCGGGCACGACGTGCCGATCCTCGTCAGCCCGCATCGGCCCGGCCGCAACCTCGTGCACGTGCCCGCGTCGGCGGGAGACGGCGTCAGTGTCGGCGTCGAGGGCGACGACTCCGTACCGGCCGTACTCCGGGCCGGTGCGCAAGGCGCGTGGGCGGAGGTCCACCTCCCTCCCGGACGCAGCGACCTGGTGGTGCGGCACGGAGCCGCCGAGACCACCGTCGAGGTCGACACCGGAACCGGCGCGGGACCCGCGAGCGCGGTCGGCAGCGACGGACCCGAGTGCGCCTCCGCCGCGCTGGGTGGCCTCGTCGCCGGTGCGCGGGAGGTGCTCGCGACGTGCCCGGCGGACGCACTGTCCGAACCGGACGCCGACGCCCTGCGTAAGCTGGTCGGCTACCTTGCGGGACGGGGTGTGCCCGCGATCACGCTCGCCGCCGACACGTCCGCACGGGGCAGGCAGGCGGCCGAGGTCATCCGTGCGGCGGCCGGCGAGTCCAGGCTGCCGGTCACGGAGGAGCAGCGGCAGGACGCGGCCCTTGTGGTCGTGTCCGGCTGGAGCGGTGCCTCCACCACCCTCACGCGAGCGGCCGCGGCCCAACGGGAGGAACCGGCGTACGGATACGGCGTGCACCTGGCGCCGTGGTTGCTCACCGGCCCGCTCGCCAGCACCGTCGCAACCTCGTCGGTACCGCTGCGGTTCGACCCGCGTGCGGAGCCTGCCGTGACCTTCACCGTGTCGCTCGGCAACGCCTTCGGCGGCGAACGTCCCAGCGTCGACGGCTACCGGAGGTGGCTGGCGGCACGCGGGCAGCAGGCGGACGAGGACGTGCGCCTCTTCGCCACCGCGCAGGTGAACGTGATGCCGATGAGCCCGGACATGCCGCACGCGCCCGGCATGGCGGGCATCGGCGAGGGCGCCGGGCACTGGATCGAACACGGCACGGTCATCCCCGTCAGTCTCCCGCTCCAGCCGTGAGCGGACACCGCTCGACAACACGCGAGGGGAGGTGAACACATGAGGACGACCTTGGCGCGCGTCGCCACGATCGTCGCGACGGCCGCCGCGTCGCTCGCAGCCGCAAGCGGGGTGGCGGCGGCCGAACCGCAGGACCCGGCGACCTGGCTGCTCCCGGGCGTCGACGCCGGCGCGCTGCTCGGCCCGACCGTCGGCCTGCCGACCGACGCGCTCGCCCCGCTGTACGGCGTGCTCACGCTGCTCGCCGGTTGACCCGTTCGACCAGGAAGGACACTGCTGCCATGAGGAAGACCATCGTGCGCGGCGTCGCCGTCGCGACGCTCGCGGCCGTCGCGATGGCCGCTGCGGCGCTGCCCGCGTCGGCCGCGGCCGCCCCGGCGGAGGACGAGGTGGTGATCGTCGACGAACCGGACACGAGCGATCTGCACAACGTCTACACCGTCGCGCCGCTCGGGGTGCCCGTGTTCGGGCTGATCCGGTCGGTGGCCGGGGTGCCCGGCAAGATCCTGCCGAGCGTCGGTCAGTAGGGCATCGACGACAGGGGGCGCCCCGGCTGTGGCCGGAGCGCCCCCTGTGTCGAACGCGGTGGGTCAGCAGACGCTGTCGGCCGGCCGGGGGTTGGTGAGACCGAACAGCGGGCGCAGCTTCAGGCCGACCCACGTCCCGCCGAGCGCGAACGCGCCCCACAGCCAGCCGTGCAGGCTACCGGTGGAGATGCCGCCGAGATACGCGCCGATGTTGCAGCCCCCGGCCAGGCGCGCACCGATGCCCATGAGCACTCCGCCCAGTACGGCGGCGACCGCGGTGCGCCACGGAATCTCCGAGCGGATCTTCCACGCACCGGCCGCCGCCGCCGCGATCGCGGCGCCGAGGATGATGCCGACGTTGGTCAGCGTCGTCTTCTCCGTCCACACCGAACTCTCGAGCATCGCGGCGAACTTCGGCTGCTGCCAGAATTCCCAGGTCTCCGGGTGCAGCCCGATCAGCTGGAGCAGCTTCGCTCCCCACAGGGCGAAGGCCGTCGTCACACCCCAGATGCCGCCGGAGACGAGCACCACCGCGGCGGCGAGCACGCCGAGCACCACCGCACCCACGAGCAGCGGCCAGGAACCACGCAGGATCCGGGCGGCTCCCTTCGCGCTGGGCACCGCCCCGAGCGGCGGCGGCACGCGCCTCGCCTGCACGACCCGGGTGGCCACGACGATGAGCACCAGCAGACCGATGGTGATCGCCCACGATCCGAACCAGCCGACGTGGTCGGACAGCAGGACGCCCGGCACCTCCGGCCAGCCGTCGAAGGCCGGGAAGGCGAACGTGTAGAGCACCGAGCCGATGATGAACCCGCCGAGTGTGAAGACGATCGTGGACTGCCCCGAGCCGACGGCGAACAGCGTGCCGGATGCGCAGGCGCCGCCGAGTTGCATGCCGATCGCGAACACCGCGGCACCGACGAACAGCGGAAGCCCGATCGGGCCGGCCGTGGCTTCCGGTGACGAGCCGAACAATCCGGACCCGGTGCCGAAGATCAGTGCGATGAGCGTCGCCGCGGTGCCCAGCAGCAAGGCGTGGGCCCGCAGCCCCTCACCGTTGCCGACGGCGATGAGCTGGCGCCATGCCGAGGTGAAACCGAAGCGGGAATGGAAGAGCGCGACACCCAGGAACACACCGATGATGAGCAGCGCGCCGAACTTCTGCCCGTGGACGGTCCAGACGTACCAGCTCAGCCCGGCCGCCAGCAGCCCGGCGATCGCGAGCGGAACGACCCGGACCGGCTCTTCCGGGTCCGGACGTGGGGCGGCACACGATGTCGGTGACGTGAGCAGGAAATTCCCCGAGGGCGCTTTGCCGGTCTCAGTCGACACTGTTTCTCCATAGGGCACGAGGGGAGCGAATCAACGCACAAGATTAGAACCAGACCGGCGCGGGAGCTAATCCCGTCCATTGTCTGGACGTCCTCGTTCCGGGCAGAGAATTTTCTCACAGTGTTACTTTCGCTATTTCCGGAAATTCCGGCTCGCTTCGCAGGCCCATCGGTGTCCGTGCCGAGGCTTCGCGTGCCTGCGGTGCGTCCTTTGAGGACGGGCAGGCGCCGGCTGTCGTCGCACTGTGAGCGCCCTCACGCTGCGGTAGCCTCGGGGTCGGCGACCGCAGTCGGCGGAAGGGCGAGGGATGGCAGTCTCACCGGATAGCGAGACCCCGCACCAGGTCCTGATCGTGGGTGCCGGGCTGGGCGGCCTCACGGCGGCGAGGAAGCTCGCGGCCCGAGGCATCGAGGTCCTGCTGATCGACCGGAACAACTACCACCAGTTCCAGCCGCTCATCTACCAGGTGGCCACCGCCCAACTCGGGATGCGGGACGTCGCGCGGCCGTTGCGGGCGATCTTCCGCAAGGAGCGCGCCGTGACCGTCAAGACCGGCGAGGTGGCCTCCATCGACCCGGTAGCGCGCACCGTGACCACCTCGGACGGCGTCACCTACCGCGGCCGCATCCTCGTGATCGCCGCCGGCGCGGAGGTCAACTTCTTCAACGTGCCGGGTGCGCAGGACAACTCGTTCCCGCTCTATTCCGTCGACGACGCCGCACGGCTGCGCTCCCGGTTCCTCGGGGCACTGGACGCCGCCGACCGTGACCGTCGCTACGTCGAGCGGGGAGCGCTCAACGTGGTGATCGTCGGGGGCGGAGCGACCGGCGTCGAGACCGCGGGCGCGGTGGCGGAGAGCATGCGCGAGGTCGTGCCGACCTACCTGCCCGACGACCTCGCGCGCGCGGGCCGGGTCTACCTCGTCGACATGCTGCCCGACGTGCTCATGCCCTTCAACGAGAAGTCCCGGGCCTATGCCGCGGAGAAGCTGCGCGAGTACGGCGTGGAGCTGAGGCTGGGACAGAGCGTCACCGAGGTCCGCAAGGACGGGGTGGTGCTGCAGGACGGCAGCTTCATCCCGTCACGCACCGTGGTGTGGGCAGGCGGGCTCAAGGCGCGCGGTGTGCTCTCGGGCACGGGTCTGCCGCAGGGCAAAGGCGGCCGGATCGACGTGAACCCGGACCTCACCGTGCCCGGGTTCGAAGGCGTCTACGTGCTGGGCGACTCGGCCAACATCGTCGACGCGAAGGGCACCAAGCTGCCCCAGCTCGGGTCGGTGGCCCAGCAATCCGGGGCGTGGGCGGCCCAGAACATCGTCGCGGACCTGGGCGGAGGGCAGCGGACTCCGTTCGTGTACCGCGACAAGGGCATCATGGCGATGATCGGGCGTGGTGCGGCGATCGCCGAACTCGGCAGCAGGCATCGCCACATCGCCGGGCCGGTGGCGTTCCTGGCGTGGCTGGCCGTGCACATGGTGCTGCTGTCGGGTCTGTGGGAGAAGCTGCACGCGCTGTGGAACTGGGCGTGGGACTACGGCACGCGGCGCCGGCCCCAGATCATCGTCGACCGTCCCGATGCCTACGCCATCGACTGGAGCGACGAGCGGACCCCGCACGGAGGGGCGTCCCCGTGAGGTCACCAGGACGTCCAGAGCAGACGCACCGTCACCGTGTCCGCCGTCTGTGTCGCCGTGTCTGCGATCCGTGTCGTCGTGCGCGCGGTCCGGGTCACGGTGTCTGCCGTCGGCGCGATGGCTCCCGGCCACACACGGCCCCCGCCGCGCGCTGGGGTCAGGTCAGGTGGTCGTAGTCGCCGCGGCACCATTTCACGTGCCGCTCGGCGGACCGGCGGACGACCGATCGGGCGTCGGTGTCGATGCTCAGGTCGAAGTTGCCGTACAGCCGGTCGAACGCCAGCTGGTCGACGGCGCCGGCGATCCGCTCCACCACCGCACCCGACAACGGGATGCGGTTGGGGAAGCTCCGCATGAAGCTCACCGACGCGCGGTCCGGGTTGACGAAGATGGTGTCGCTGCTGAGCAGCACGCCCCGGCCGCCCGCACCTGCCGCCCAGTGCGCGACTGCGCTGCCCGGGAAATGCCCGCCGAGCTGCACGAGCGTCAGCCCGGGCGCGAGCTCGACACGGCCGGACCACGGCTGGATCACCGGGTCGGGCCGCGCGATCCAGTCCGCGTCGGCCTCGGCGACCAGCACGGGGACGTCGCCGAGCGCGCGGCTCCACTCCACCTGGACGCCGAACATGTGCGGGTGACTTGCCGCGACCGCGAGCACCGGCCCCAGGTCCCGGACCCGGGCGGCACCGGCGTCGTCGACGAAACCGATCGGGTCCCACAGGAGGTTCCCGTACGGGGTGCGGACCAGCTTCGCGTGCTGGCCGATGCCCACGCCGGGGGAGCTCGTCACGCCGAACAGGTCGGGCTCGAGCTCAGCGACCTCGGTGCGGTACCCGGCGCCGGCCAGCTCGTCGAGCGTGGTCCACGCCTGCCCCGTGGCCGGCACCCATTGGCGTTCATCGGAGCAGATCGCGCAGACGTCGGCCTTCTCGGCATGCTCGACGGCGCAGGTGCGGCAGATCCACACGGGCACGGCACCCTCCTCGGGCTGGTAGGTAGCCGTCAATCTACCGGCGAGGCCACGCGGCCGGCGCCATCCGGCACGCCGCCGTCATGCGCGCGTGGCAACCACGTCGAGGTCGAACGTGAGGTGACGCCCGGTCATGCCCTTCATGGCGGTGATCCCGAAGTCGTAGCGGTCGACCTCGGTCGTCGCGGAGAACCGCACCTCGACGTCGTCGGCGCGCGCCCGGTACACCCGGACGTCGACCGGCACCTCCCGGCCGCACACGGTCAGCGTGCCGCGCAGCACCGCCTCGCCGTCGGTCACCTCGACGCCGGTGGAGGCGTAGGTGATGTCCGGATGACGATCGGTGTCGAGGTACTGGGCCGAGCGGACGGTGCGATCGCGCATGCTGTTGCCGGTGTCGATGTCGGCCGCCGAGATCGTGGCCGTGCTGGTGGACCGCTCCACCGGTTCGGTGACCTCGACCCGCCCGTTCCGCAGGGCGAACGTGCCGCGCACCCGGCCGAGGCCGAACATGTGCAGGGTCGTGAAGCGGATGCGGGTCCGTTCCGGGTCGAGGGTGTAGGTGCCGGGGGCGGGAACGTCGAGGGACTCCGCCTCGGGAACCGCGTCGCTCATCGGTGTCCTTCCCGCCGCGACGGACGCGGCTGGGCTCACGGTCGCGGCAGAACGGCCCGCGCCGGCGGACAGCCGGCCTCGATGGCGCCGCGGCCGGTGACGTTATCGGCTCCCGTCGGCCGTGTCCATCATGTCACCGCCCGTGGTCGCTACCGCGCTTCCGGGATCACCTCGGGTGGGTCGAACGCCTGCACACGCGGAGGCTCGCCCTCCTCGGGGACCACCTCGACGAGCGTCGTGCCGGAGCTCGGTCCCTGCGCCAGCCGCGACGTGCCCGCGTCGCGCGTGAGTACGTTCGGGTTGCCGTGGCGATCCAGTCCGTCGGGCGCGGGGTCGTACCAGGCGCCGGTGGCCAGCACGACCACGCCGGGCCGGACCGACTCACTCAGCCGCACGCCCGCCAGGCAGGCGCCGCGGTCGTTGAACACCCGCACGACGTCGCCGTCACGGACTCCGCGGGCGTGGGCGTCGCGAGGGTGCATCAGCAGTGGCTCCCGGCCGGCGATCTTCGCGGCCTGGCTGTAGTCGCCGCCGTCGTACTGCGAGTGCAGCCGGGTCCTCGGTTGGTTGGACACGAGGTGCAGCGGGAACCGGCCGGCCAGCGGGGAGCCGAGCCACTCGGCCGGTTCCAGCCACGTCGGCAGGCCGGGGCAGTCGGGGTAGCCGAAGCCGTGGACCGTGCTGCTGAACAGCTCGACCTTCCCGGACGGTGTGGCGAGCGGATGCCGTTCCGGATCGGCGCGCAACAGATCGAACGCGCCGCCGTCGGGGTTCATCGGACGGGGCGGCAGCTCGACGCTGCCCTCCCGCCAGAAGGTCTCGAAACCGGGAATGTCCACACCGGACTCGCGGAGCCGCGCCCGCGTGCGGTCGTAGAGCTCGCGTACCCAGTCCTCTTCCGACCGGCCCTCGGTGAACCGGTCGCCGAACCCGAGCCGCTCGGCGAGCGCGCTGAACACGCCGTAGTCGGTCCGCACGTCCCGCGGCGGCGGCACCGCCCGGTACAGGGCGGACAGCGTGACGTCGGCGCGGCCGAGGGCGAGGTCGTCGCGTTCGAGCGCGGTCGCGACCGGGAAGACGATGTCGGCGTGCCGGGACAGCGGGTTCCACCACGAATCGTGCACGATGACCGTCTCGGGCCGCTGCCACGCCCGCACGAGCCGGTTGAGGTCCTGATGGTGGTGGAACGGGTTGCCGCCGGCCCAGTACACGAGCCGAATGTCGGGGAAGGTGAGGCGACGGCCGTCGTAGTCGATGGTCGCGCCCGGGTGGAGCAGCAGATCAGCGATACGGGCGACGGGGATGACGTCGGGGACCTCGTTGGGCGGCTGCGGCAACGCGGCCACCCGCCAGTGCCCGCGGGTGCCGAGTTCGGAGATGCCCAGCCCGGACATGGGCCCGCCGCCGGGCAGCCCGAACGATCCGGACAGCGCCGCCAGCGCGATCCCGGCCCAGTAGGGCTGCTCACCGTGGTCCTGCCGCTGGATCGACCAGCTCAGGTTCACCACCGTGCGATGTCCGGCGATGTCGCGGGCCAGTTCGCGAATGGTCGCCGCGGGCACTTCGGTGATCCCTTCCGCCCAGGCCGGGTCCTTCGGCTGACCGTCCGGCCCGCCCAGCAGGTAGTCGCGGAATCGGTCGAAGCCGGTGCAGCAGCGGGTCACGAAGTCCTCGTCGTGGCGGTCTTCCGTCACGAGCACGTGGGCCAGCGCCAGCATGAGCGCCGTGTCGGTGCCGGGCCGCAGCGGGATCCACCGGGCACCGAGTTCCGGGTCGGTGTCGTCGCGCACCGGTGAGACGTTGACGAACCGCACGCCGGCCGCGACGGCCTCCCGCTGCCATCGGCGTTGGGTGTGCCGGCCGACCCCGCCCGGTACGACCTGGGCGTTCTTGGTCGCCAGCCCGCCGAAGGAGATCACCAGCTCGCCGTGCTCGGCGATCTGCGGCCACGCCGGACCGCGTTCCTGCAGGCTGTCCGGTCCGCCGCCGATGACGTGCGGCAGCACGACCTCCATCGCGGCCTGGCTGTAGCTGTTGACCGAGGCGGTGTAGCCGCCGAGCATCGCCAGGAACCGGTGGATCTGACTCTGCGGGTGGTGGAACCGGCCCGCGCTGCCCCAGCCGTACGACCCGCCGTAGATCGCGGAGTTGCCGTGGTCGGCCACCACCCGGCGCAGCTCGCCCGCGGCGAGTTCGAGGGCGCGTTCCCAGCTCACGGCGACGAACGGTTCGCGGCCCCGCCCACCCGCGTCGCGCCGGGGTCCGTTCCGCAGCCAGCCCGCGCGCACCATGGGCTGCCTGATCCGGTACGGCGCGTGGTTCACGCGCGGCATCCCGGGCCCGATGGGGGAGTGGTCGGGGTCCCCGGCGAGGGGCTCGAGGGCGATCACTTCCCCGTCCCGCGCGGTGACCTCGTAGCGGCCCCAGTGCAGGGTCGTGGTGGTGCGCGTGGTGGTCCGGTCGGCGTCGGTCACGCTGCCAGACCCTACCTGCGGGAGGAGCCGGCGCGCCGTGGCCGGCCACGCCGCCGGGGCGTCCCGTCGCCGCGAGGAAGGCGACCGCCACGGCGGGCTGCGAGGCTCCCGCTCCGCCTTTACCCGGCACAGCCCGTCGGCCCGTTCGTGCCCCGTGCCGCGGACCCGGCGAGGTCATCCGATCCCCTGTGCCATGCCGCTACCGCGCGTACGCTGTCGTTTTCGGGGCGGCAACCTGGGGAATCAGGACAACGAGAGACCGGGCGAGGGAGCGGAGCTCAATGGGGAAGATCGTCGCAGGGATCGACGGGTCGGCATCGGCGAAGAACGCGGCCGTGTGGGCGGCCCGGGAGGCCGCGAGACGGCAGGACACACTCCGGCTGGTGCACGCGTACGTGGTGCCCGCGGGCGGGTATCCGACGTTCGTGGCCCGGCTGCCGCAACTGCGTGAGGGCATGCAGCAGCAGGGCCGGGAGTGGCTCGACGAGGCCAGGGACGCCGTACTGGAGAGCGTGTCCGGCCTGGAGGTCGAGACCGATCTGATCGAGGGCCAGCCGGCCGCCGTGCTGACCGCCGAGTCCCGGACCGCCCGCAGCGTCGTACTCGGGTCACGCGGCCTCGGCGGATTCACCGGCATGCTGGTCGGCTCGGTGGCCGTCAGTCTCGCCGCCCACGGCCACTCGCCGGTCGCCGTGGTGCGCGGGCGGCGCCCGGCCGATCCCGTACCCACCGAGGGCCCCGTCGTGGTCGGCGTCGACGGCTCGGAGCCGGGCGCGGCCGCGCTCGCCCTCGCGTTCGACGCCGCGTCGGTCCGGAAGACCCCACTGGTCGCCGTGCACGTCTGGAACGACGTCACCGCCGACGCGGGCCTGGGCGTGTACCCGTTGGCGGTCGACCCCGACGAGCTCGCCAGGAATGCCCGGACGGTGCTCGACGAGGCGTTGTCCGAGTGGCAGAGCAAGTATCCCGACGTGACCGTGGAGCCGGTGGTCGCGCGTGGCCGGCCGGTGCGGACACTGCTCGAATACGCCGAACGGGCGCAGCTCGTGGTCGTCGGCAGCCGCGGCCGCGGAGGGTTCCAGGGCATGTTGCTCGGGTCCACCAGCCAGGCACTGGTGATCCACTCGCCGTGCCCCGTGGTGGTCACTCGGGCGGAGGACGCGGAGGCGTGACCGATGCGGGCCCGTGACGTCATGACGAGCCCGGTGGTCACCGTGGGACCCGACACCCCGGTCACGCGGGCGCTGGCGCTGCTGGCCGACCACGGGTTCACCGCGTTGCCGGTGACCGACGAGGACGACCGGCTCGTCGGGATCGTCAGCGAGGCCGACGTCGTGCGGGACCGCGTTCCGCGCGACGTCCGCACC
The DNA here is from genome assembly GCF_042685745.1 of Prauserella oleivorans. Classification (NCBI taxonomy): domain Bacteria; kingdom Bacillati; phylum Actinomycetota; class Actinomycetes; order Pseudonocardiales; family Pseudonocardiaceae; genus Prauserella; species Prauserella oleivorans. Next base: position 3,752,378 of record NZ_JBHUNT010000001.1, read on the forward strand.
GCCACCCGAGCCGACCACGGGAACGTTCCACAGTCGACGGTCGGCGCGGTCATGTCCAGCCCCGCGGTGACCACACCGGGCAACGCCGAGCTGGGGCAGCTGGTCGCCACGATGATCGAGCGCCACCACCGCACCGTGCCCGTTGTGGACTCGGGTCGGCTGGTCGGAATCGTCACCCGGAGCGACGTGGTCCGTGCGCTCTCGCGGGACGACGAGTCGATCGCCCGGGAGATCCGGCGCAGGCTCACGGTCTACGGCGGACCCGACCGCTGGGAGGTCGACGTCGCCGACGGTGTCGTCACCATCGGCGACACCCGGGACAGCCCGGAGGACCGTCACGTGGCGACGCTGCTCGCCGAATCGGTCCCCGGCGTCGTGCGGGCCGAGGCGGTGCACCGGGCCGGGGACGAGGCCTGACGGCGATCGCTGCCGGGACCTTCGTCCTCGGCAGCCCGGGACCGCTGCCGCTGGCGGCAACGCACCGGCGCGACCAGGCTGAAGGGGCAGACGAGCGGAGGTCCGGATGCGCGTGAACGACACGGGTGCCCGCCCGGGTGAAAGCGATGACCGGTGACGTGGGCGTCGGCGCCGACGTCGTCGAACTGGCCGTGCGGGCGGCGGTACGCGCGCCGTCGCCGCACAACACACAGCCCTGGGAGTTCCATGCCGGACCGGACGGGATCGAGGTGTTCCTCGACGAGTCCCGGCTGCTGCGCGTCGCCGACCCCGGCGGCCGGGAAGCCGCTCTCGCCTGCGGTGCGGCCCTGCTCAACATGCGGATCGCGCTCGAAGCGGCCGGGCACGCGGCCACCGTGGAGGTGCTGCCGGACCGCACCCGGCCGCGGCTCGCGGGCGTCGTCCGCATCGGCGGAACACACCGGCCCACGCCCGAGCAGACCCGGCTCGCCGGCGCCGTCGCGCGCCGGCACACCAATCGGAGGCCGTTTCTCGACCGCCCGGTTCCCGCGCCCGCTCGGCATGCGCTGACCGCGGCGGCGGACCATGAGGGGGCGCGGCTGGTGCTGCTGTCCACCTCAGAACTCGACGCCTTCGCCGCGCTGCTGCGCCAGGCCGACCACGTCCAGAGCGAGGACGCCGCGTTCCGTGCCGAGCTGGGCGAGTGGACGCATCCCGGCGACCGGTCCGACGGAGTCCCCGCCTCGGCGGGTGGCCCGCGTCCGCCCAGCAGCGCGCTGCTGGCGTTGCGCGACTATGGCGGACCCGCGGCCGGGCGGGAGCGCGAGTTCGAACGGGACCCGCTCGTCGGCGTGCTCACCACCGCGGGCGACACGCGCAGGCACTGGTTGCTTGCCGGGCTCGCGATGGAACGTGTCCTACTGGCGGCCACGGTCGCCGGGCTGAGCGCGTCGTTCCTGGCGCAGCCGATCGAGGTCGACCCCGTCCGCCGGGAAGTCGCCGCGCTGCTCGCGGGCCGGGGCCACCCGCAGACGGCGCTGCGGATCGGCTACGGCTATCCGGGCGCGGCCACGCCACGGCGTCCCGTCGAGGACGTCACCGGGTGAGCCGCGCCCCGGCACAGGTGTAAACAGGCGCACCGGGGGAAGCCGTCAACCACAGCACCCGCCCGTCCGCACCGGCGAGGGAGACGCCATGACCCACGAGCGTTCCGACGAGGACGTCATCGCCCTGCTGACCCGGCAGCACGCCGAGATCCGCGAGCTGTTCCAGCGCCTGGAGACGACCGGCGGACCCGAGCGCAAGGACCTCTTCCGCCGGCTCGTGCGGCTGCTCGCCGTGCACGAGACCGCCGAGGAGGAGATCGTGCACCCCAACGTCCGGGACCTGCCCGACGGCGAGACCCTCGTCGAGGCCCGGCTCGGCGAGGAGCACCGGGCCAAGGAACTGCTCTCCACACTGGACGGTCTCGACCCCGATGACGAAGGCTTCGACACCCTCCTGACCCAGCTGCGGCAGGACGTGATCGCCCACGCCGAGCACGAGGAACGCGAGGAGTTCCCGTTGCTGCGCAGGGGCTTCGACGCGCAGCGGCTGCACGCGATGGCCTCGACCGTGCGTGCCGCCGAGGCGATCGCACCGACGCGGCCGCACCCCGGCGTCGAGAGCGCGAGGGCCAACCTGCTGCTCGGTCCGCCGATGGCCGTCCTGGACCGCGCGCGCGACGCGCTGCGCAGCGTCCTCGGCCGCTGAGACATCCCCGTCCGCGGACAGCGAGGAGGGCACATGAGCGAGGAGGAGTTCCGCAACGGGCCGGTCGTCGTGGGCGTCGACGGCTCGCCCTCGGCCACGGAGGCGGTGTGCTGGGCGGCCGCTCTGGCGGCGCGCCGCAACCTGCCTTTGCGGATCGTGCATGGGTTTTCCTACACCCACGGCTTCTACGGCGGCGACCTGCCCGTCAGCACCGAGGTCTACGCCGCGCTCGAGGAGGACGGCAGGCGCCTGCTCTCCGCCGCGGGTGAGCGCGCCCGAGGCCTCGAACCCGGGTTGACCGTCGAGACGGATATGCCGACCCAGCCCGCGATCCCGCTGTTGGTGCACGAGTCGCAGTACGCGAGCGTGGTGGTGCTGGGGACCTCCGGCCGAGGCGGCTTCGCGGGCATGCTGGTCGGCTCGACGGCCGTCTCCGTGGTGGCCCATGCCCGGTGCCCGGTGGTGGTCGTCCGCGGCCGGGCCGACGGTGGTGCGGTGCCTGTCGAGGGGCCGGTGGTCGTCGGTGTCGACGGCAGCGGGGTGAGCCGGGACGCGGTCGGTGTGGCGTTCCGGGAGGCGTCGCTGCGGGAGGTTCCGCTGGTGGCGGTGCATGCGGGGCTGGACGTCGAGTACGACCCGGCGCCGGCCGCGGCGGAGCCGGACGAGCAGCGGATCCTCTCGGAGGGGCTGGCGGGCAGGCAGGAGCAGTACCCGGACGTCCACGTCGAACGGGTCGTCGTGGCGGACCGGCCGAGGCACCAGTTGCTGGAGTGGTCGGCGCGGGCCCAACTTGTCGTGGTCGGCAGCCGCGGCCGGGGCGGGTTCCGCGGGATGCTGCTGGGATCGACCAGCCAGGCGTTGATCCACCACGCCCAGTGCCCGGTGATGGTCGTCCGGTACCGGGAGCGCGCCGACTGACGATCGTTCGGCCCGGCGACACGGGACCAAGGACCCTTCGGCCCGGCCTGCCGTCCGGCGGATGCTGGAGGCACAGGGGACGGGAGGACGCTGAGGATGCCGGAGTCGGCGACGTACCTGGCGCGGCTGTGGCGGCGCATCCGGGTGGGGCGTAACCCCATGGCGCGGAGGGCGGACCGCGTGGAGGGCTGGCTGCTGGCCTTCGCCCTCATCGCGCCCCTCCTCGCACTGCCGGTCGCGGTGTCGGCCGGGTCCGACGGATATGCGCGCGCCGTCGAGACCGTTCGGCAGGAGACGCACTCCCGGCACCAGGTGACGGCGACCCTGCTCGCGGACGCCGAACCGTCTGTCGGCTCGTCGTACGGCGCGGTGCTCGAACGCACTGCGCGCGTGCGTGCCGAGTGGCCGGCACCGGACGGCAGCGTGCGCACGGGAATGATCACGACCGAGCCCGGCTACAGCACGGGCAGCACGGTCCGGATCTGGCTGAACGAGAGCGGCGGCCAGACCGTGGAGCCCCGCACGGCGGGCTGGGCCCGCTGGGAGGGCATCGCCATCGCAGCGATGTCGTGGTTCGCCGTGGTACTGCCGTGCGCGGCCGGGTACGGGCTGGCTCGCCGGGTGCTCGACACACGCCGGTTGCGTGCGTGGGATCGCGAGTGGGCGCGCATCGACCGGGAGCCCAGCGGCTCGTAGACGGGGTGGCCGGCCGCTACCGGCGCCGGGACTTTCGCACCTGTCCGTGCGCAGCCCGGGAGCGCATCGTCGAGGCGACACCGCGTCGACACCGAGAGGTCGGCGGTCGTCGTGACGACCGCCCAGCGCTATCCCGTCCGCGCGAGCGCGCGGCTCGATCCGGAGCTGTCCCGCCGGCTCTGGGCCGGCCGCGCCGAGCGTGACGCCGGGTTCCTCTCGCGCTTCGACGACGTGAGCACCGGCACCTGTGCGCTGTCCGCCCGGCCGGTCGAGCGGGCCGGTACGCCTGCTGATCTGGCGTTGCTGACCAGAATCCTCGGCGAGGTCCGGGTTCGCCTGGAGACACGCGGGGGTGAGGTGTTCGTGGGGATTGCCCGCGACGAGGCGGCGACCCGTGACCTGCGTAATGGTGGAGCAGACGGTTGCGGATGGTCGCGACGACCTATCCCGAACCGTCCACAGTGGTGATTGTGGCAGGGATTTCCTGCCTCGGAAGAGGTTTCTGGGTGGTCCATTCCACCTGCTTTTCAGCACGCCGACGGTGGCGATGCCGGATGTGTGCGGGGCACTGGACGGTCGTGGCGATGAACGCCGGCGGCAGCAGAGGGGTCGACGTGCGCGCTCTGCCGTGGGTCGCGGGTGGACTGATCGCCGTGGGCCTGCTGTTCCCGGCAGGAGGGGTCGTCCTCATCGCGATTCCCGCGAGCCACGCCTCGCGGACACGGGAACCTCCGCTCAGCACCGGCTCCCGGACCTGACGGCGCCCGCGTACACAGAGGACTCCGCGGGCCGCAGGGCCGGCGTATCGTGTCCCGGCCACCCGGGTGGCGGGGCGAGGTCTCGTGGCGAGAGTGGTGCAGATGGACGGTGCGGAGACCAGATCCACCGTGGCCCCGACGCGATTGGGGGCACTCACCCGCTTCCCACGGCACGCGCCTCGCGCAGCGGATGGGAACCCGGCCCGGCGAGGCAGGGTGGTGGTCATCGGCACCTGCCACCGTCGACCGACCCGCCCGGCTTCAGCGGGAGCTGCCTGACGACGGACATGGCGTCAGGACCTCACCGCGGCCGTGCCACGGACCGGCACGACGGATCCTGGCCGGGGAGGCAGGCAGGGCCGAACCGCTCCGCACGGGTTACCGCGTCGGTGCAGCCGTCCTATGCGGCTCCCCGGACGTACCTGGCGGACGGTCAGCCCCGGCGCTCGCGAGCCGGGATGATGTCGACGACGCGGTCGTGGCGAACCCACGTGGGCTCGGTGTCGTCCGCAGCGCCGTCCGGGCGCGTGGGCACCCACAGGATCGCGGTGTAGGGGTCGGCGATCGGTGGTGCGACGACCTTGCCGTGCCTGCACAGGCCACCGGAGGAAGGAGAGCTGGTGAAGTAGGTGACGCGGTCTCCGACAAGGATCTCGCCGGCACCTTTGGTCATGACGACTCCCTTCGTGCGCCATCACCCGGGCCTGTCGGTGGTCCGGTTCCGTGGCGCCGTGCGGTACGCGCGTCGCGCAGCCCCCTGCAGCGCGCACCCCGGCACGTGACACGCGGCAGGACGACGCGTGTCCACGGAGTCGATGACGCTCTTCTTCGCCTTGTCCAAGTGCAGAAGTTACACCCGATGCCTGGCGTTCGTAACCTCTGTCACACGAACTGCGGCACTGGTGTTCGACGGTGGTCCACTCCCAACCACCCGTGGCCGGTGCGCCGGGTGGCGGTGCCGTCGGGTGGGTGACGTCCGGGGCGTTCAGAACGTCGTCGGCCGGAACAGCGCGTCGACGCCGCCGTCGACGACCAGTTGGGCACCGTGGACGAAGCCGGCGTTCCCGCCCAGCAGGTACAGGATGGCCGCCGCGATTTCGGCGGGTGTGCCGTGCCGGGCCACGGGCGCGACAAACTCCCGGATGGCCTGCCCGTAGCGGGGATCGTCCATTCCGGCCCGCAGCAGGGGAGTGTCCACCGAGCCCGGCGCGACGGTGTTGAGGCGGACGCCGGCCGCTCCCCACTCGGCGACTCGCCGACGGGTCGCCACGGTGAGCGCGTTCTTCGACGCGGCGTACGCGAGCTGTCCGCGGTACTCGCCGCCGGCCGCGACGGCTGCGCGGGCGGCCGGTTCGTCACCGGACTCGACCGCGGTGGCGATCGGGTTGGTGTCCCACGCGACGTGTGTCGACGACACGGACGACACCACGACCGCCGCGGGTTGCTCGCCCTCCCGCAGTGCGGGCAGCAGCCCGTCGAGCACGGCGACCGTGCCGAAGTAGTTGACCGAGACGATGCGCGCCGGGTCGGGCACGTGCGGCCCGAGGCCCGCGCACAGCGCCAGTCCGTCGAGGACACCTCCGGACCGCGCGAGCACCGCATCGACCGCGTGCTGCCTGCCCTCCGGGGTGCCGAGGTCCGCGTTGATGTCGGCGTCGTGCAGGTCGACGGTCAGCGGCTCACGACCCTGCTCCCGCAACGCGGCACAGGTCGCGGCTCCGATGCCGGAAGCGGCTCCGGTCACAACCGTCGGCGCCACGGTGTCCTCCTCGTCGTCACGGCCGTCGCGCGCGGTGGTGGATCCGGGCGGCCACGCTGCCTGCTCTCCTCGGTCGCGTGCAGTAGAGCGCATCCCGCGCGCCGGAGTCAATGCATGGTCAAGACCAAGTCGAACACCGATCGATCCGATGTGTACCGTGGCGGCCGACCCGGCGCGGTTTGATGCTCGTCACAGCTTTACTGTGACCGGATGTGACGGTCGCATGAGCGGGGTGGTCGAGGGGTTCCTTGTCATCGGAATCGTGGTCGCCGTGGGCTACGCGGTGGGCCGGGCTGGTGTGCTGGGCGCCTCGGCCATGCAGGTGCTGTCGCGGACGGCCTTCTTCGTGGCCAGCCCCGCGTTGCTGTTCGTCACCCTCGCGCACGCCGATGTCGGCGCCGTGTTCTCCTCGGCGCTCATCGTCACGGCGGTCACCAGCACTCTGGCGTGTGCGCTCTATCTGCCGGTGGGGATCCTGCGGAGGCGGCCGGCCGGCGAGACCGCGGTGGGGTCGATGGCCAGTGGCTACGTCAACGCGGGCAATCTCGGCATCCCGATCGCGACCTACGTGCTGGGTGACGCCGCCGAGGTCGCCCCGGTGCTGTTGTTCCAGCTCGCCGTCCTCACGCCGGTCTTCACGTCGGTGCTCGACGTCGTCTCCGAACGTGCGAACGGCGGGCGGCCGCCGTGGCTGCGGGCCTTCTCGGCGCCACTGCGCAACCCGCTGGCCATCGCGAGTGCCCTCGGCATCGTCTGTTCGGCCACGGGTTTCCTGCCACCCGAGCCGGTGCTCGCGCCGGTCGAGCTGCTGGCCGATCTCGCGGTGCCGGCGATGCTGCTCGCGTTCGGCATCTCTCTGCACGCCTCGACCTGGCCGGGCCGGGACCGCGCCACACTGCCGTCACTGGTGTCCGTGGTGACGATCAAGAACGTCGTGCACCCGTTGCTGGCTCTCGCCGCGGGACATCTGCTGGGTCTGACCGAGCACGCGCTGCTGGCGGCCGTGGTGTGTGCGTCGTTGCCCACGGCGCAGAACGTCTTCGGATACGCCGTGCGGTTCGATCAGGGTGTGCAACTCGGCCGCGACGCGGCGCTCACCACCACCATCGTCGCCCTGCCCGTGATGTTCGGGGTGGTCGCGCTGCTCGCGTGACGGTGCTGCCGGTGGGCGGCTCGCCCGGATGCCGTGGCCGCGCGGGTGGCGAACTCCTCACGACCGCGTGGGGACCCGCGCGTGCGGCGCTCACTCCCGAGAAGCCGCCGTGCCCAATCCCTGCGCGGCGCCGCCGCCCGCGCCTGGCCGCGGTGCGGTCAGGCGCGAGCCGCACGCCGCCACACCGTCGCACGGCAGCCGTCGAGAGCCGGAGCGATCCCTGCGGGGCCCGGCGGAGTCAGTCGACGGACAGGGCCTGCAGGAGGTCGCCGACCTCGGGGTCGTCCAGCGCCCGGGCGACGTCGGCCTGCGCGACGATGCCGACGAGGTCGTGTCCGTCGATCACCGGAAGCCGGCGCACCTTGTGCTCGGTCATGGTGCGCATGATCTCCTGCGCGTCGTCGTCGGCGCCGATCGTCACGGCCTCGCCCTGGGACAGCTCCCCGGCACGAACCGCACGCGGGTCCTTGCCCTCCGCGAGCACCTTGATGACGATGTCGCGGTCGGTGAGCATGCCCTTGAGCCGGTTGTCCTCGCCGCAGATCGGCAGGGCGCCGACCGCGAGCTCCGCCATCCGGCGCGCCGCGTCGAGGACGGTCTCGGTCGACTGCACACACGTCGGGTCCGGCGTCATGATGTCGCGTGCCTTGGTCATCTCGACCTCACTTTCGCCACAAGACGTCCCAGCGGAACCTGGCTACCCCGTGATCAGGCTCGCAAACCAGACGGTTCACGCTCGTCCACTGTGTACGTGCGGCTCCGTCGCCCGCAGGTGCCGCGTGCCGGGCGTGCGATGGTGATGATTTCCGGGCTCTGCGCTGTCACCGGACTGGCGTCCCAGTCGCCGAACTGCTCCTCGACGGTAAGACCCGCCGACCCGAGCGCATCGCACACCGCAGACCGGTCGAGGAACCGCAGCGTGCTGCGGCTGACCCGCGGCTGCGGCCACCCCGGCGAGGTGAACGTCTCGGTCAACCCGACCGTGCGACCGTTGAACGGTGCGTCGACGCGCTGCTCCACGCGCAGTTCACCGCCCGCGGCCGCAACCGTGCGGTCCCGCGTCCAGCGCAGCCACGGCCGGACCAGTGGGTTGCGGGTCTCGAAGGCGAACCGGCCGTGGGGCGTCAGCACGCGCCGTACCCCGGCAAGCGTGCCGTGGATGTCGGCGTCGCTCACCAGCGCCTGAAACGCGTGGCCGGTCATCACGGCGAGGTCGAACTCGTCGTGCCAGGACGTCGACGCAAGCTCGCCGAGCACCCACTCGATGTCGTCCCGCCTGCGGGCCTGGGCGAGCATTCCCCGGGCCGGATCGAGCCCTACGAGCCGACCGGTGTGGCCGGCCTCGCGTGCGCGGTGCAGCAGCCGCCCCGTCCCGCAACCCACGTCGAGCACCGACCGTGCGCCGAGCACCAGTCTCAGGTAGAAGTCATCATCAGGGCCCCAGGGATTGAGGTCGTCGTACCACGCCGCGAGTGCGGGATCGGCGAACGCGAGATCGGCCACAGCAGCAGCCTGCCAGGCCGGCGTGCGGTCCTTGTGGCGTCGTTCGGGTCACGTCGGCGCCGGTCGGCGGGCTCAGGTACGGCCACCGGGGCCCGGGCGTGGTAAAAGTGAGCACCCTGGTCACGGAACACGACGGAGAGCGCATGGAACTGCTGATCACGACGGAGCGGTTTGAGGATGCCTTCATCGTGCGGGCGAAGGGCGAGATCGACCTCGGTACGGTCGGGCAGCTCGACTCGGCCCTCGATGCCGCGTGCGACAAGGTGACCCCGCCGATGTCCGTCGTCGCCGACCTCACGGGCATCACGTTCCTGGCGTCCTCCGGACTCAGCTCGCTGGTGCGCACTCACGAACGCTGCGCCGAACAGGGAACGCCGTTGCGCGTGCTCGTCGGCAACCGCAGCGTCCGGCGTGGTTTCGAGGTCACCGGCCTCGACCAGATGCTCGACATCCGCGACGGCACGTGAGCCGGCACCGTCTCACCCGCCGAACATGTCGAGGGCCCGCAATGCGGTGCCCAGTTCCGCGATGTCGGCGGGGTCGCTGAGAGAGCGGTCCAGCTCGCCGGTGACCCGGCGCAGGCGGTGCCGCACCGTGTTCGGATGGCAGAACAGGCGCTGCGCGGTGAGCCTCGTGGAACCACCCGAGTCGAACCACGTGCGCAACGTCGACAGCAGCACCCGGCGCTCGTCCTCGGGCAGCTCCAGCACCGGCCGCAGCACCTGGCGGGCCAGCTGGGCCGACGCCTCCGGATCACTCGCCACGAGACCGGCCAAGGGTGACTCGTGGAACTGGGCGACCGCTCGCGCACCCGGCGGCAGGCTCGACAACGCGAGCCGCGCGAGGTGCAGCGCCCGTGCTGTCCCACCCAGCCCCCGGTACGGCGGGCTGACCCCGACCCGCCCGGCCGGATCGTCCCGGAGCAGGTCGAGCACCGGCTCGGCCACCGGTTCCCGGAGCGACACGACGCCGACCTGCAGTTCGGGCGTCAGCCGCCACGCGGAGGCGTGGTGCCGGTCGCGCAGCCTGTCCTCGATGAGCGGCAGTGGCTCCTGACCGAGCCCGGGTGTCTCCGCGGCCACGACGACGAACGTGCCGTCCAGCGAGAGGTCCAGCATGCGCGCGATGTCCCACAGCGTGCCCTCGGTGGCCGTGCCGCCCTCGAACAACGCCTCCACGAGCGCCGAACGGCGGTTCTGCCGGGTCCGCGTGATCTCGGCCATCGTCTCGCGGTAGCTGTTCGTGAGGGCCTCGATGTAGTCGTCCATGAGGTCCCAGATCGCCGTGGTGGCGGCTACCAGGGCGGCGACGTCGTGCCCGGCCTGGTGGGAGGTCAGGTCGACGAAGCACCGCCACACCTGCGTGAACCCGATCCGGTAGGCCCGCAGCAACTCGGGCAGCGGCGCGCCGAGCAGTGCGCGTTCCCGTCCGGTGGAGCGAGCCTTCGACAGGTCCGGTGCGCCGTCCCGGCTCAAGGCCTGGAGCAGGAAACGCAGGTTGTCACGGCACGAGGAGAGCAGATCGGGATGCCGCACGAACTGCTGGTCCCGGTAGACGGGCATCTCCTCGAGGATCTGTTCGAAGGTGGTCGTGGCCATCTCCGGAATGCGCTCGTGGGCGGCGGTGGCCAGCTCCGCAACGGCAGGGTGGGCGCCCGTGTATCGCATGCGACGTCCGTCCTCCTCGACGAGGGATGGCGTGGACATCTAACACGATCCGCCCCAGGACAGGAGAGTGCCCCGTGACCACGGCGGGTCACGGGGCACCGGGCCGGCCGCTCACATCTCGGCGGCGGCGCTGTACACGGCCTCCCGGATGCGGGTGTAGGTCCCGCAGCGGCAGATGTTGCGGATCTCGTCCAGGTCGGCGTCGCCGATCTCGTGGCCCTCGGCGCGGGCCTGCCGCACCTTCGCGATGGCCGCCATGATCTGGCCCGGCTGGCAGTAGCCGCACTGGGCGACGTCGTGCTCGAGCCAGGCCTTCTGCATCGGGTGCAGTTCCCCGGTCTCCGGGTCGGCGAGTCCCTCGATGGTGGTGATCTCGTCGTCCGGGCCGATCTCGGACACGGGTACGGCGCAGGGGTTGAACGCCTTGCCGTTGATGTGCGACGTACAGGCCTTGCAGACGTTGATGCCGCAGCCGTACTTGGGGCCGGTAATACCGAGCAGGTCGCGCAGCACCCACAGCAGCCGCACGTCGTCCTCGGTGTCGACGGTCACTTGCCTGCCGTTGACGGTGAAGGTGTGTCGGGGCACGGGGATCTCCTCAGAAGGTGTGGCTCAGGCCGTCGACGGGCGACTGCGGCACCGGCGGTACGCGGGGCTTCGGGTCGAAGCTCAGCGTGCCGTGGTTGATGGGGAAGTGGGTCGGCATGGTGCCGGTCGCGCGCCCGTAGGCGCACGCGACGGCGGCCAGCGAGCTCGCGACGCCGAGTTCGCCCGCACCGCCGGGTTCCCCGGTCGTCTCCGGCAGCACGATGATCTTCACCTCGGGCGGGGTGTTCCACTGCCGGGTGTAGAAGTAGTTGTCCCAGCTGGCCTCCAGTGGCAGGCCCTTGTCGATGTGCAGGCTGGAGGTGAGCGCGAGGGCGATGCCGTCGTTGATGCAGCCCTGCATCTGCGCTTCGAGGCCGCGCGGGTTGATCGGCAGGCCGACGTCGACCGCCATCACCGCCTTGGTCACCCGCGGTCCGGTGACGCCGTTGCGGATCGGGCGGTTGACCGTCTCGGGCCTGCAGTCGATCTCGACGAGCACCGCGCTGGCGCTCTTGTACTCGTAGTGGAACGCGACGCCCTGCGCCATGCCCTCCGGCAGCTCGCGGCCCCACTCGCCGGCCTCGGCGACCGCGTCGAGGACCGCCCGGAACCGGTCCTGCGTGAAGAACGACCGGCGGAACTCCAGCGGGTCCCGGTTCATCGCCGCGGCGAGCTGGTCGATCACGAGCTCGCGCGCGCACACCGTGTTCGGCGAGTAGACGTTGCGCATGCTCGCCGTGTGGAACTTCAGCGGCACCTCGTTGAGCAGCTGGGTGGTGACTCCGAAGTTGTAGGGCATCCCGTGCGAGAGCAGGAACACCGTCTGCGAGAAACCGACGTCACCGACCGGCAGGCGGGACGCCACCGAGGTGAGGATCTCGCCGAGGCCGTGCCCGAAGTCGGTCTTGACGCTCGTGTGCCGCTGCTCGTAGCTGACGACGTTGCCGAGCGCGTAGTTGACGCGCACCCGCGAGAGCGACATGGGGTGGGTGCGCCCGTGCCGGGAGTCGTCGGCGCGGTGCCACATCAGCTTCACCGGCTTGCCGATCTTCTGTGAGATCTCGGCGGCCTCGATCGCGGCGTCGCCGAACAGCTTGCGGCCGAACGACCCGCCACCGGTCACCACGTGGACCTTCACCGCCGGAATCGGCAGTCCCAGCCGGGCGGCGATCTCCTCCTGCGCCACGATCGGGGACTTCAGCCCCGCCCAGATCTCCGCCCGGTCCGGCCGGACGTCGGCGATGGCACAGTTGGTCTCCAGCGCGCTGTTGCTCGCGAAGGCGAACACGAACTCGGCGTCGATCGTCTTGGTCAGCGCCGGCGGTACGGCCATCGGCAGCGTCGCGGCCTTCAGCTTCTCCAGCACCGTGTCGTCGGACTCGTCGTCCACCGTGCCCGGGCCCCAGTCGACCTCCAGCGCACGGACGGCGTCGATGCACTGGCCGAACGTCTCGCCGCGCACCGCGACGCCGGTGGAGATGACGACGACGTCGGTGATGCCCGGCATGGCCTTGACCGCGCTCATGTTGCGCACGTGACGCACGGTGCCGTTGATCGTCGGCGGCCGGCACACCATGGTCGGCTTCGCGCCCGGTATCTGCAGGTCCATGGTGAACTGCTTGGCGCCGGTCACGGCCTCGTAGGCGTCGATGCGCGTCTGGGGTGTGCCCACCACCGTGAAGTCGGAGGCGTCCTTGAGGGTGGCGCTCACCTCTTCGGTGCGCGTGCTCGCCGCGGCCTCGGCCAGCGAGCCGAACGTCGCGCTCCGCCCGGTGCGCGAGCGGATGACGCCGTCGGCCACCCGCAGCGATGCCGCGTCGACGTTCCACCGGCGCGCCGCGGTCTCGACCAGCCGGGCGCGGGCGATCGCCGCCGCGGTGCGCACGGGTGTGTAGAGCGAGCGGACCGAGTTGGAGGCGCCGGTGAGCTGGTTGAACAGTAGTTCGGGGCGGGCGTCGGCGAGGCTGACGTGCACCTTGCTCAGCGGCAGGTCCATCTCCTCGGCGATGAGCATCGCGATCGTGGTGGTGATGCCCTGCCCGACCTCGGCCCGCGGCAGGGCGAAGGAGACGGTGCCGTCGCGGTTCACCTGCACCGCGATGAGCCCGGACGTGGGCGCGGCCGCGAGGGTGAGCGCGTCGCCGAGGTCGACGATGTCCGCGGGGGCGGGCACGGCCGGTATCGCGGCGTCGGCCGTCCCGGGATCGGCGAGGTCACCGCCGATCCGGGCGGCGACGGCGAGCGTCGGCGCGGCCAGCAGGTACCCGAGGAAACGGCGGCGTTCGACCCGCCGGGGCCCGTTGTCGGGGCCGGGCGATCGCCGTTGATCTGCCATCGACAGTCCTTCCGAAAGCCAACTCGCCACTGAGCGCCGTCACGCTAGGGAGTGCGACACGGCGGGGTCAACGCAGCGTGGTCGTGTCCGGTCAGATCTGTGACGAGATGACAACGGGGGCACCCCTCGGCTGTGACGGGGACACACCCGATCGGCCTACGATGAGCGTCCGTTCGGACCCGCGCGACCGAGTCGCGGGCGGCGCGCCGGGGGCGCCGGGGCCTTAAGCTGACGCCCATGGCGAAGTACTACGACGTCCACCCGAAGAACCCGCAACCACGCTCGATCGCCAAGGTGGTGGACGTCGTCCGCTCCGGCGGGCTCGTCGCCTACCCGACCGACTCGTGCTTCGCGCTCGGCAGCAGGCTTGGCAACCGCGAGGGCATCGACCGGATCCGCGCGATCCGCAAGCTCGACGACCGGCACCACTTCACGCTCGTGTGCCAGGATTTCGCGCAGCTGGGCCAGTTCGTGCACATCAGCAACACCGTCTTCCGCGCCGTGAAATCCGCGACCCCGGGCAGCTACACGTTCATCCTCCCGGCGACGAAGGAGGTACCGCGCAGGCTCCTGCACCCCAAGAAGAAGACCGTGGGGGTGCGGATCCCCGACCACACCGTCGCCCAGGCCCTGCTCGCCGAGCTCGGGGAGCCGTTGCTGTCGAGCACGCTGCTGCTGCCGGACGAGGAGGAGCCGCTGACCCAGGGCTGGGAGATCAAGGAACGGCTCGACAACGCCCTCGACGCCGTGATCGACTCCGGTGACTGCGGTACCGAACCCACGACCGTGGTCGACTTCTCCGGGGACGAGCCCGAGATCGTGCGGGTCGGTGCGGGAGACCCCGACCGGTTCGCCTAACGCGTTGGTCCCGCGAGCCGCGCCCGTCAGCGCGCGCGGGCCCGCTGCGGGGTGCCCAGTTCGGTGAGCACCGGCTCGGAGGCCAGCACACAGTGGGTCCCGCGGTAGATCGTCGGCATGCACTTGTTGCAGTGCACGCAGAGCGAGCGGTGTCCCGGTTCGTCGCGGAGCAGGTTCGGCAGATCGGGCTCGCGCAGCAGGGCGCGGGCCATCGCCACGAACGAGAAGCCCTGTTCCATCGCGAGGTTCATCGTCTCCTTGCGGGTGATGCCGCCGAGCAGGATCAGTGGCAGCGAGAGCGCGTCGCGGAACTGGAGCGCCTTGTCGAGCAGGTAGGCCTCGCGGTAGGGGTAGCTGCGCAGGAAAGCGTTGCCGCTCATCCGGATGCCGAGCCGGAGGGGCTGCGGGAACTGCGCGGAGAATTCCCGCAGCGGGACGTCACCGGTGAACAGATACATGGGGTTGAGCAGGGAGCTGCCCGCGGTGAGCTCGAGTGCGTCGAGCCCGCCGTCGGCCTCCAGCCACTGCGCCACCTGCAGGCTCTCGTCCAGCCAGAACCCTCCGCTGACGCCGTCGTCCATGTTGAGTTTCGCGGTGATGGCGATCCGGTCGCCCACGGCGTCGCGGACGGCCCTGGCGATCCCGCGTGCCAGCCGGGCGCGGTTGCGCAGGCTGCCGCCGTAGGAGTCGGTGCGCCGGTTGAGTTTCGGGCTGAGGAACGCGCTGGCGAGGTAGTTGTGTCCGAAGTGGAGCTCGACGGCGTCGAAACCGGCGTCGCGGGCGAGGCGCGCGGCGGTGGCATGGGCGGCGATGATCCGTTCGAGGTCCGCGGCCCTGGCCGAGCGGATCATCCGCATGCTGAGCGGGCTGGGCAGGGCACTCGGTGCCAGCGCGGGCAGGCGGTTGGAGGCGGCGTTCGCGACCGGTCCCGCGTGGCCGAGCTGGGCGCTGACGGCAGCGCCTTCGGCGTGGACGGAATCGGTGAGCCAGCGCAGTGCCGGGACGACGTCGGCGCGCATGCGGATCTGATGCCGGTCGATCCCGCCTTCCGGTGCGACGGCGCAGTAGGCGACGGTGGTCATCCCGACGCCGCCGCGGGCGGTGCGGACGTGGAAGTCGATGAGCTGTTGCGTGACCTCGCCGTTCGGCGTGCGCCCCTCGAAGGTGGCGGCCTTGACGAGCCGGTTCCGCAGTCTGACGGGGCCGAGCGCGGCCGGGGCGAAGACATCGGCGGACAGGGTCATGGTGCGTCCAATCCCGCGATGACGAAGGAGCGCAGTGTCCGGAAGGCCGCACGGCCCGGCGGCGCCGTCGTGTCCGGTGCGGCGAGGGTGTGCAGCACGAGGTCGAAGGTCAGCAGCCAGCGACGGCCTGCCTCGGCGGTCGAGAGGTCGGCTCTCACGGCCCGCAGCAGGCTCACCCACGGGCCGAGGCCGAACCACTGCGAAGCGAAGCCGACGTCCCACCGGTGCAGGACGACCCGGGCGAGGAGCTGGAGGTGCAGTCTGCCCCGGGGATCGCGCGTGAGCTCGGCGAGTGGGGTGAGGACGACGTCCACCAGTTCGGCCACGCCGGGCGGGTCGCCGTGGCGTCTGCGTGCGGTGAGCTCGGCGAGCTGGTCCTGCCACAGCGGCGCGAGCCGGCGTTCGAGCAGCGCGCCGACCAGCGCTTCCTTCGAGCCGAAGTGGTAGTGCACGGCGGCCGGGTTCATGCCGGCGGCGGCGTTGACGGCGCGGACGGAGACCTGGTCGTAGCCGTGTTCGAGCAGCAGGGACTCGGCCACGTCGAGCAGGCGCTCGGACGTCGCGCGTGCTGCGGTCGGCTTCGACGGCATGCGCACCAGTAGAGCGCAGCGGCCCACGAATCTCAAGCGCCGATTCAATCAGTGATTGGACACCCGGATCGCTGGCGCGTGGCGAGGCGGCCACGGCGGGCGACATCGGACAGTGGGGAAACGAACCCGGCGCGACCGTGACCGGCCGGCGCACCCCCGTGCGTGGTGCACCGGCTCCTTCGCGCGCCCGTGCAGTGCGCGGCGACCGGGTGCCGGGCACACCCGCCCCGCGTGCCGGGGGCACACCGACGGTGGCCCCGTACCCGTCTCCGGCCACCACCGCGGGTCGCTTCGGTGGCCGCGATCACGTTGCCGCGCGCGTACGCTGAACGGCATGTGCCGCAACATCACGGTCCTACGGGGCCTCGAGCCCGCCGCGACGGCCGAGGAGATCGAGGCCGCCGCACGCCAGTACGTGCGCAAGGTCAGCGGTGTGCAGTCGGTCTCGGACGCCACCCGCGAGCCGTTCGAACAGGCCGTCGCGGAGGTCGCCGCGATCACGACCCGGTTGCTCGACGAGCTGCCCGCGCGGCGCAACCCGCCCCCGACGGTGCCGCCACTGCGCAGGCCCGAGGTGCGGGCCCGCATCGCCGGACGGTCCTAGGACGCGCGGACGACCGCCGGGGACGCGGGCGGTGCCTGGTCGTCCCCGGCGGTGTCCTGCTCACTCGATGGCGTCGAGGTCCGACGCCTTCGACTCGCGGCTGATCGCCACGGCCAGGACGGTGATCGCCATGGTGAGCACCAGGTACCCGATCACCATGCCCACGCCGAAGCTGTCGACGAGCCACACGGCGATGAGCGGAGCCGGGGCGCCGGCGATGAGCGTCGAGCCCTGGAACACCAGCGACGAGCCCGCGTAGCGGTAGCGCGTCGGGAACAGCTCGGTGATCCAGGCGGCCTCCGGGCCCGCGAGCATGCCGTGGAAGAACGCACCCACACAGGCGCCCAGCCACAGCATCGGCAGGCTCTCCGTCTGCACCATCCAGAAGAACAGCGGTGCCCACACCACCAGCAAGGCCGACGGCACGAGCATCGCCGTCTTGCGGCCGACGCGGTCGGACCAGGCGCCGCCGCCGATCATGCCGGCGAACTGGCACACCGACGCGAACGTCACGGCCAGGATCACGTCGCCGCGCTCGTAGTCGAAGGACGTCGTGGCGTAGGCGATGACGAACACCGTGTAGATGTAGAACGCGATGTTCTCGCCGAGCCGCATGCCGATGCCCACCAGCACCGCCTTCGGCCGCGCCAGCGCCTCGAGGACGCTGGACTTGCGCTTCTCCATCGCCGCCCGCTCCTCGGCCTTGGCCTGAGCGGCCTGGAACACCGGTGACTCCTCGACGCTGCGGCGCACCCAGAACCCGACGACCAGCAGCGGAACCGCGACGAGGAACGCGACGCGCCAGCCCCACTCGTCGAAGGCGTCACCGGGGAACAGCCAGCCGACCACGGTGACCACGACGGTCGCGAGCACCGTGCCGAGCGGAGCGCCCGCCTGCGGCCACGACGCCCAGAAGCCGCGCCGCTTCGGTTCGCCGTACTCGCTGACCATCAGCACCGCGGCACCGAACTCGCCGCCGAGCGCGAAGCCCTGCGTCAGCCGCAACAGCACGAGCAGCAGTGTGGCCCAGATGCCGATCTGCCCGTAGGTGGGCAGCAGGCCGATGGCCGCGGTCGATGTGCCGAGCAGCAGGAACGTGGCGACCAGCATGGGTTTGCGGCCGAACTTGTCGCCGAGGTGGCCGAACACGATGCCGCCGAGCGGGCGGGCGATGAAGCCGATGCCCTGCGTGGCGAGCGCCATCAGCAGCTGCACGATCCCGCTGTCACCGGGGAAGAAGAGCGGGCCGAGCACGGTCGCCGCGAGGACGCCGTAGATCGCGAAGTCGTACCACTCGAGCACCGCGCCCGCCATGGAGCCGGCGAGCACCCGCCGGAAGCCGGTGGCCGGGGGCGCTCCGCTGCCGGAGTGCCCCGTGGATTCGGCACGGTGATGCACCGTTGACGCCATTGTCGTTGTTTCCTTTCAGGGGTCCACAAAGGATGGGAGAATCAGAGCGCGAGCGTGAGCTTGCTCCCGCAGGCGCGCGAGCAGCAGGTCATCATCTTGGTGTTCGCCGCCCGCTCGGGTTTGGTGAGCACGACGTCGCGGTGGTCGACCTCGCCGTCGAGCACCGGTGCCTCGCACGTGCCGCAGAGACCTTCCTCGCAGTCGCTCGGGATGTCGATGTTCGCCGCGCGCAACGCGGCCAGCACGGTCTGGTCGGCCCCGACGTGCACGGTGAGCCCGGAGTCGGCGAGTTCGACGTCGAAACCGTGCTCGACGCTGGGGTCCAGCACGCGCTGCGTGGTGGTGAAGTGCTCCACGTGCAGGGCGTCGTCGGGCCAGTGCGCCGTGGCGTCGGCCAGTGCCGTGAGCAGCCGCTCGGGCCCGCAGGCGTAGATCTGCGTGCCTTCGGCCGGTTCGGCGAGCAGGGCCGCGACGTCGAGGCGGGTGCCGTCGGCGGTCGAGTGCAGGTGCAGCCGGTCGCCGTGGTCGCGCCGCACCCGGTCCAGCAGCGCCATCGCGGTGGTGCTGCGCCCACAGTAGTGCAGCTCGTAGCTGCCGCCCGCGGCCTTGACACGGTCGGCCATCGCGACGATCGGGGTGATCCCGATCCCGCCCGCGACGAACACGTAGTGCCGGGCCGACGGGTCGAGCCGGAAGTGGTTGCGCGGGCCGCGCATCGCCAGCGTGCTGCCGGGCCGGAGCTCCTCGTGCACGTACGCCGAACCGCCGCGGCTGTCCGGGTCCCGCAGCACGGCGATGCGGTAGGTGGCGCGGTCGTCCGGGTCGCCGCAGAGCGAGTACTGCCGGGAGAGCTCACCCAGCTCGAGGTCGATGTGCGCGCCCGGTGACCATGCCGGCAGCGGCGCGCCGGTGGCGGACTCCAGTGTCACCTCGACGACGTCGTCGGCCGCCCGCTCGATCGACCGCACGGTGACCGGACGGCTGATCGCACGCTTCGACGGCTCACCGATGCGCAGCTGCAGCCGCGTGGCGAGGATCGAGGGATCGGTGCGTTCCGGGTTCGCCGACGGGTCCCACTGCACCCACAGGTGCTCGGGACCGCGGAACGAGGTGTTCGGGACGTAGGTGAACTTCTGGTCGGGCACCAGCTCCATGTGCGGCAGCCGGCGCGTGAGCTCCTCGAGGAATACCTGCAGCTCCATGCGGGCGAGGTTCTTGCCCATGCACTGGTGGCTGCCGTAGCCGAAGGTGAGGTGATCGGTGGCGTTGTCGCGGCGGATGTCCACGTCGTCGGCGTTGTCGAAGTGCCGCTCGTCGCGGTTGGCCGAGGAGTTGACGATCAGCAGCTTGGCGCCCTTGGGGATGGGCACGCCGCCGACGGTCGTGTCCTTGGTGACGAGCCTGCGCCACGCCGCGACGGACCCGGAATGCCGCAGGCACTCCTCGACCGCGTTGGGGATCAGGCCGGGGTCGGCGCAGATCTCCTCCCACACGCTGCGGTTCTCCAGCAGGAGCTTGATCGCGTTGGCCGCGGCGTTGGCCGTCGTCTCGTGTGCGGCGACGATGCCGGCCATCATGATCGAGTGCAGGTAGGAGTCGGTGATGATGTCGGGATGCTCGCGCTGGGCGCGGATGCTGAACGGCATCCAGCCGTGCCCGGACGGGTCCTTGCGGAGCTTGTCCAGCACCGTGCCCGCGTACTGCCAGAACTTGCCGACGTTCTCGGCGACGGTGACCTGTTCCTCCGGTGACGGCCTGCCCCAGGTGTTGACGGTGTGGGCGATGGAGAACTTGCGCAGCGTCGCCATGTCCTCCTCAGGAACGCCGAGGAAGTGCAGCGCCACCGTGAGCGGCACCTCCCACAGCATCTCGTCGACGAGGTCGGCCTTGCCGGAGTCGACGAACCGGTCGACGTACTCGCGGGTGAGGCGGCGCACCATCGGCTCGTGGTGGGCGAGCTGCTCCGGGGTGAACGGTTCCATCAGCACGCGCCTGCGTGGCATGTGCTCGGGCTCGTCCTCGTTCACCAGGGTGCGGTTCATCCCGTAGTCGTACTTCGCGAGGGTCGCCGTGGCCTCCTCGGAGACGGGCGTGATCTTCTCCAGTGCGATGGACGGGGAGAACGTGATGTTGTCGCGGAACACGGCCTTGACGTCGTCGTAGCGCGTCACGACCCAGTAGCCGAGCGAGGGGCTGTAGAACACCGGCTCCTCGTCCCGGGACCAGCGCAACGAGGCGGGCGGGTCGGCCTGGTAGGCGTCGCCGAACGGGTCGAAGGCGGCCGCATTGGCCGATACCGGGCAGCTGGCCGCGCCGGTGCCTTCGCTGTCGGGTGCGGCAGCGCCGAGGGCGGCGTGATCGATCGGGCACGACCCTGTGCTCATCCTGCTAGTCCTTTGCTGTGACCTGCTGAGTTACTAATAACGAACAATGTGTCGCGCTGGGCGAACCGGAATGAGAGTAAGTGCGACCACAGGACGCGTCAAGAGAGTCCCGGACGGGGAATCAGGCGGTGAGCAGACGTTCCAGCTGCCGGGCGGTGCGCAGCACGGCGCGCGCGGCCAGATCGGTGTCGAGGCCCTCGATGGCGACGACGCCGACCGACCGCTCCACCGCGCCGCCGGGCCCGAGTCCAGCGGGCACGCGGATGCCCGCCGCGAGCCCGACCGCGCCGCGTTCCAGCTCGCCCCGCGTGAGGCTGTAGCCGTCGCGGCGCGCGATCCGCACCGCTTCCGGCTCGCCCGGCTCCTCGGGCCGCAGCGCGAGAATCGCGATCCCGGCGGCGCCCTTGTCCAGCGGATGCCTGCTGCCGACGCGGTAGCCGACGGTCAGCAGCTGGTCGTCCGGTTCGGCGACCTGGACGGCGACGCAGTCCTGCCCCTCGGCCGCGGACACGAACGCGGTCGCGTGGGTCTCGTTCGCGAGCGCCTGCAGCAGGGGACGGGCGTCGAGGTGAAGCTGCGGCTCGAACCGCGACGCGAGCACGGCGACACCGACGGCGAGGCGCACACGCCCGTCCTCGGTCCGGGCGACGAGCAGGTGGTCCTCGAGGGTCGCGACGATCCGGTAGCAGATCGCCCGGTGGACATCGAGCTCCTTGGCGAGCTCGGCCACCGAGATGCCGCGAGGGGAATGGGAGATCACCTCGAGCGCGCGCAGGCCCCGGTCCAGAGTCTGCAGTGTGCTCATCGCCGTCCCTTCTCGCCTCGCTGTCCGGATCGAGAGTAACGAGCCCGTCACGCGCGCCCGGCTCCGGTGTGGACGCGCCGGGCTCGTACGATCGGGGCCGAGCTCGTCAAGGAGACCATCGTGGCACCAGCACCGCCGTCCACACCGGACCCGGAGTTCCGGGAGCGGCTGCGGGCCGACTGCACACGGTGCACCGGCCTGTGCTGTGTCGCACCGGCGTTCTCCGCGTCGGCGGACTTCGCGATCACCAAGCCCGCGGGCACCCCGTGCCCGAACCTGCTGGCCGACTCGCGGTGCGGCATCCACGACCGTCTGCGCGACAGCGGATTCCCGGGCTGCACGGTGTTCGACTGTTTCGGTGCGGGGCAGCACCTGACCCAGGTGACCTTCGGCGGGCGCGACTGGCGCGAGGACCCGCGGCTGGCCGAGCGCATGTTCGCCGCGTTCCCGGTGCTGAGGGAGCTGCACGAGCTGCTGTACTACCTCCACGAGGCGCGCACGCTGCCCGCCGCGCGAGTGCTCCACGCCGACCTCGAGGCCGCGCTCGTGGCGACCGACCAGCTCACGCGGCAGGACGCCGGCGCGCTGCTCGAGACCGATCTCGCCGCGCACTGGCGGTCGGTGAACGTGCTGCTGTCGCGTGCGAGCGAGCTGGCCAGGAAGGGCCACGGCGCGCCGGACCGGGAACTCCGCGGCGCCGATCTCGCGGGCAAGAGCCTCGGCGGAGCGGATCTGCGTGGCGCCAACCTTCGCGGCGCGTTGCTCCTCGGTACCGATCTGCGTGGCGCCGACCTGCGCCTGGCCGACCTCACCGGTGCCGATGTGCGCGGCGCGGACCTTGCCGGTGCCGACCTGACCACGAGCCTGTTCCTCGTCCAGGCCCAGCTCGACGCGGCGCGCGGCGACGATCGCACGCGGCTGCCCGCCACGGCGCGGAGGCCGCGGCACTGGGTGCGCGCGCGGTCGGCCGGCTGAGACTCGGGCACCGCCACCCGCGCGGCTCGCGCGGTCGGCCGGTTTAGGCGCAGCGCGACCTGGCTAAACCGGCGCGGGTGAGCGACACGGCGAACGACACGCGCGGCGGCGTCCGGTGGCCCCGGCGCTGGCCGGTACGGCCGGTGGCCCGGACCTCCTGGGCGCGGCAGCGACCGACCGTCGGGCACGCCGACCCGGACATCATCCACGCCGCGGCGGACCGTGCCCGGGCTCGCCCGTCCGGCAACTGGTTCGCCTTCGCCGACAGCCGCCTCATCCGCGGTGACCGGCCGTACGGCACCCGCGTCGCCGGACGCGAGGTGGTGGCGTGGCGCGCCGAGGACGGCACGCTCGTCGCCGGGCCCGGCGCGTGCCCGCACCTCGGCGCCCCGCTCGCGCAGGGCCGGATCGTCTGCGGTTCGGTGGTGTGCCGCTGGCACGGGCTCACCGTCCGGCCGCGCGGGCAGGCGGGCTGGACCCCGTTGCCCGCCCACGACGACGGCGTGCTCGCCTGGGTACGGCTCGACGACGTGGGCGGCGAGCCGCCGACGCCCCGGCCGGTGCTGCCGCGCAGGCCCGACCCGCACCGCGGGGTCACCGCGGTGACACGGCTGGAAGGCGTCTGCGAGCCGGGCGACGTCGTCGCCAACCGGCTCGATCCCTGGCACGGCGCGTGGTTTCATCCGTACTCGTTCACCCGGCTGACCGTCGTGGAGGCACCCGCACCCGACGCCACCGACGGTGACGACCGGTTCGTCGTGGACGTCACCTTCCGTGTCGGTCCCCGGCTCGGCGTGCCGGTGCGTGCCGAGTTCCGGTGCCCCGAACCGCGCACCGTCGTGATGCGCATCGTGTCCGGGGAGGGAGAGGGCAGCGTGGTCGAGACCCACGCGACGCCTCTCGGTCCCGGCGCGGACGGCAGGCCCCGGACGGCGGTGCTCGAGGCGACGATCGCGACGTCGGACCGGCCGGGCTTCGCCGTCGCCCGCACCCTCGCGCCCCTGGTGCGGCCCGCGATGCGGCGTGCGGCGGCGCGGCTCTGGCGGGACGACCTGGCCTACGCCGAGCGCCGGTACGCCCTGCGCACGGACGGTCAGGCCTGATCGGACAGCCGGCCGGCGAGCCGGCGTAGCACGGCGGAACGGCCGCGGACGGGCACCGTGGTGAGGTCGTGCCCGGCGATGCCCCACGCCCCGAGGATCCGGTTCGCCGCCTGCCAGCCGGTGGTGGCCGCGCGCTCCATGAGGGCCACCGGCAGATCGGTCCGCACGCCGTCGCCCGCGAGCATCAGCCCCGCGACCGGTGTGGTCACGGTGGGCCGCCGGGTGTAGCCGCCGGGCGGGAACAGCGGGCAGTCGGCACGCCACTCGACCCGGTCGGCGACGATCTCGGCGGCACGTGTCTCCGGGTACAGCGCGTGCAGCCTCGCCAGCGCGTCCCCGGCGGTGGCGTCCCGATCGCCCGTCGCCGCGTAGGCGTGCAGTTCCACCACGGAACCCCCTGAACGGCGGGCCCAGCGCTGCGCGTCGCGGTCGTAGCGGTCGAGGACGCTCACGTTGTCGAGCGGAGGCAGGCCGCCGGTGGCGAGGAACGCGGGCCTGCGGGCCTCGACCGGCCGGTCCAGCCACAGCCTGCGGACCAGGAACGGCGGCGCCGTCGGCTGCGCCGCGATGGTCTCCCGCCAGTCCCGGGTCCCCAGCTCGGGCGAGGCTTCCACGACCCGGTGCAGCCCTCGCGTGTCGAGGGCGAGCACGACGGCATCGGCATCGAACGCCCGGTCAGTGGCGTGCACGCGGAACCCCTTCCCGTGCGGCTCCACGGACTCGACCGGGTGGGCGAGGTGGAGCCGCGCGCCGTGGCGGCGCAGGTAGGCGGCGAGCGGGTCCCAGAGTCTGTGGAACGGCTCGCGCGGCACGTCGAAGAGCAACCCCTCGGCCGAGCCGAGGAAGTACAGGTGGAACATCACGGCGAGCTCCGCCGCAGACAGGTCCTCGGGCGGGGCGAAGAAGCTCCGGGAGAAGACGTCGAACGCGAGATGCCGCGCGGCGTCGGGAAAGCGCACGCGGTCGAGGAACTCGCGCGCGTCCAGGTGGTCCAGTGCGTGGTAGGTCCGGGGCACGCGGACGTCCAGCAGGGCGGCGGCCGCCCTGCGGTCGACGCGCAGCAGGTCCAGCGTGGTGAAGGTCGGACTGCGCAGGGCGAACACGAGCGCGCTCCACGGCGGGGTCCGGGGCACCCGGCGGAAGCTGTCGGCGCGGCCGTGTGCGTCGACGAGCGGGTAGTCGGCCACCGGGGTGAGCACGTCGAGCGCGGGATCGGCCCGGCGCAGCAGCGCCCGCAGGTTGTAGTACTGCCGGAAGAACGCGTGGAACCCGCGGCTCATCCCGGTCTCCGTGCCGTCCGGGAGCGTGGTGGTCCAGCCCCCGACCCGGCCGCCGAGGTAGGGCTCCCGCTCGAGGAGGTCCACGTCGACGCCGCGTTCGGCGAGTGCGACGGCGGCCGTGAGCCCGGCGATCCCGCCGCCGGCGACGACCACGCGCCGGGTACGCGCACCGGAACCGGAACTCCCGCGCGGGGCCCGGTGTACCACGCGCCGCCGGTCGCGGCTCATGGACGCCTCGCCCGGAACGTGTGGACGATGCCGCGTTGCCAGCCCTCGACCGGTTCACACCGTGCGCCGGTGAACCCGGCTCGGCGCAGCCGCGCCAGGAACGCCGCGGGGTCATCGAACCGGCGGACGCTGCGCCACAGGTAGCGGTAGAGCGCGGCGTCCCCGGCGACGAGGCGTCCCGCCGGGATGATCACCGACCAGCACACCGCGTGCCACAGCAGCCGGGGCACGGGGTGGCGGCGCAGGCTGTAGTCGTGCACGACGAGCAGTCCACCAGGTCGCAGCAGGTCGCGCAGTGCGACGAGCGCGCTGTCCGGGTCGGGCAGGTTCCGCACGAGGTAGGCGGCGAACACCGCGTCGAACGGCCCGGCGACCCCGGCGGCGGCCAGGTCCTCGATCCGGCTGTGCACGAACTCGACGCCCGCCGGCCAGGCCTTGCCGCGGGCCACCTGCAGCATCCCGGCGGAGCCGTCGACCGCCACGACCCGGCTGCCCGGCACCGCCTCCACGATCGCGCGGGTGGAGGCGCCGGTGCCGCAGCCCGCGTCCAGGATCCGCGGTCCGGCCTCGGCGAGCGCCCCGGCGGCCTGCCGCAGGTGAGCGTGGTAGCCGGGATTCAGCCCGACGAGCCGGTCGTAGGCCGGTGCGGTGTGGTCGAACGCCGCGGGCACGTCGCGGCGCGGCAGTGCCGAGCCCGTCATGGCTTCGGCGTCCGGGTCCGGTCGCGGTCCTGGCATGTCCAGCCGAGCAGCGTGGCCGTGACGAGGCTGAAGCCGAACAGGAAGTCCTCCACCGGGATGTCGAACGGGAACCGCAGCCCGGAGATGTGCGCGGGGGAGTAGAGGACGATCGGTGCGCTCAGCTTCGTCAGCCATCCGTCGACGGGGATCTGGAACGCGAACACCAAGCCCAGCGTGATCCAGTACGCGCGCCGCCGGAACAACCCGGTGCGCAGCCACAGAAGTTCGACCAGGACCACGGCGGGCACCGACAGCAGCGCCGGGACGGTGTAGCCGATCACGGGAGCGGCTCCGGTTCGAACCGGCGCGCCGTCTCGAACGTGAGCAGCCCGCACAGCGGGATCACCACGAAGAACAGCACCTCCTCCAGTGGAAGCCCGGGCAGCGGGGTGAATCCGAGCGTGTAGCGGGGGTCGATGCTCCAGACGTCCAGGGCGACCGCGGTGACGTCCCAGAGCAGGAAGACGGCCGCGGCCGGGGCGATCGCCCGGGCGAGCTTGCGCGGCTTGCGGTAGACACCGTCGCCGAGGAACTCCAGCGGCAGCGTCACGACCAGACAGGCCGCGAGCACGAGCAGGTAGTGCAGGTGGTCGGTCGAGTCCATGCCGTCATTCCTCCACGGTGGCGGGTGGCGGATGCGGACCGGCGGTGCGTGCCCACGCCGTGCGCACCAATGCGCCGGCGGCGAGCGTGAGCCGCTGCGGCGTGCCCACCGCCGCCCGGCCCGAGAACACGTCGTACCCGCGCTCCTCCACGCGGTCGAGGATGCGCGAGTACAGGGCGAACGCCGTGCCCACGCACGGGCGGGACGCCGGCGCCAGCAGGGCGATGCCGGGCCGCGCCCGCCGGTACACCGCGCGGGTGCGGGCGATCTGCTCGGCGAGGGCGTGCCGGACCCGGATGTCGAGGCGCCCGCTGCGCCGGCACCACAGCAGCAGCTCCCGGTCCACACCGTGCGCGGCGAGCTCGTCGGCGGGCAGGTACACCCGGCCGCGATCCAGGTCCTCACCGACGTCGCGGATGAAATTGGTCAGCTGGAACGCGGCCCCGAGCGCGGCGGCGTGCGGGGCGGCCTCCTCCGGGGCGGACACGGTGCCCAGCACGGGCAGCAGCTGCAGCCCGATCACCTCCGCCGAGCCGTGCACGTACTCGGTCAGCGCGGCCCGGGTCGGGTAGCCGGTGCGGGTGAGATCCATGCGCATGGACGCGAGGAACCGGTCGAAGAGCTCCGCCGCGATGCCGTAGCGCGCCGCGGTGTCCACGACCGCCGCGAGCAGGGGATCGGTGCTGGTGCCGGTCCTGAGTCCCGTGCCGAGCGCGGCGCCGATCTCCGTGAGCCGCCGCGACACCTCCGCCGTACCGAGGTCGGGCAGCTGCTCGTCCACGATGTCGTCCACGTACCGGGCGAAGCCGTACAACGCGTGCACGGCCGGGCGCTGTCCGGGCCGGAGCAGCCGGGTGGCGAGAAAGTACGTCCGCCCGTGGAGCGCGTGCAGGGAGCGGCACCGGAGATAAGCCGCGCGCAGACCTGGTTCGGTCACGCGCGCGGCCTCGAGCTCTCGGCGGCGGCCCATGCCGGAGCGGGTACCCCGCGGGGGAGAAGTTGATGCACGGGCCCGGTCGCGTGTGGACTGCGCGGACGCCGGCCGGGCGGTGAACGGCTTGACCGCCCGCGTCCGGGCGAGGAGGGTGAGCCGATGGGCGCCGACGAGGAGCGGGACGGGGTCGCGCTGACCAACCTCGCTCAGCCGTTGTTCGAGGGAGCCGACGCGACCAAACGCGATCTGGTGGACTACCTCGACGTCATGAGCACACGGATTCTGCCCGAGCTGCGCGATCGTCCACTGTCGGTGATCCGGGTGCTGCGCGGGCAGCGGCCGTTCATGCAGAAGAATCTGCCCGCCTATGCGCCGTCGTGGGTGCCCAGCGTGGATGTGTGGGCGGAGTCGTCACAGCGGACGGTGTCCTACGCGCTGTGCAACGACCGGCGGACGCTGCTGTGGTTCGCCAACCAGCGTGCCGTCGAGTACCACCCGACATTGCTCCGCGGGGCGCGGGCGACGCACCTCGTGCTCGACCTCGACCCGCCCGTGGACGGAGGGTTCGGAGCCGTCGTGCGGGCTGCCGCGCTGGTCCGGCAGGCACTGGCGGACGCCGGGTTGTCGGGTGCGGTCAAGACGAGCGGCGCGAAGGGCGTGCACGTGTTCGTCCCGGTCGCCGGGGACGTGCCCATCGACGACGTCGCCGCGGCGACCCGCGCGCTCGCGGCACGGGCCGAACGGCTCGATCCCGCGGTGGCGACCACGGCCTACATCCGGGAGGACCGCGGCGGAAGGGTCTTCCTCGACTCGACCCGCGCGGGCGGGGCGACCGTCGCCGCCGCGTACAGCCCCCGCGCGCGGCCGGGTGTGCCGGTGTCGTTCCCCGTGCCGTGGGACGAGCTCGACCAGGTCTCGCCCCGGGACTTCACCGTGCACACCGTGCCGCGCCTGATCGGCGACAGCGACCCGTGGGCGGAGTCGATGCCCGCGCCGCAGGCGCTCGGCGCCGACCTGCTCGAGGAGGGCCAGGCCATTCCGGTGGCCCGGGTGCAGGCCATGCACGAGGGCAAGCGGCGCGCGCGGGCGCGCCGCGGCTGAGCGGGTCACAGCACGCGCGCGGCCGTCGACGCGGTGACCCGGGTGCGGGCGCTGGGCGTGCTCGCGGCCCGGGCGGCGGCGAACAACTTGCGCGGCAGGTCCGGCGACGACGGGAACGACGGCGGCTCGAGCTGCCCGGGCATGGCTCCCGCCAGGAGCTTCTCGACGAACCGGACGACGCGCCGTGGTTCCGGAACGGGGTCCTGGCCCCCGAGGTACGACACGATGATGAGGTCCTCGCCGGAGTGTGTCTCGATGGCCGCGGCCCAGCCCTGCTTCTCGTCCCAGACGAGTGCCAGGTCGCGGTCGGGGAAGTCGGGCAGGCGGTCGTCGAGAGCGACATAGGCGCTCGCCGGCGTGGTCGACGCGCTGCAGGTGTACTCGGGCCGGGTGTCGAAGGCGTCCACGATCGCGCCGACGTAGGCGTGCAGCGCGGATTCCGTTGAGTCCCAACCGTAGATGTCCACAACGATCACCTCGCTTCGTCCGGGACGGACCGGGAACCGTGACGCCCGGCCGTCACTCGCCAGGTGGCCCGCCGTTGCCGTCCTGGGACCGGCCCAACTGTCCGCGCAGTGTGGTGATCTCCTGCCGTGCCTGGTCGAGCTCCAGCTCGAGCTGCAGGATGCGGTTCGCGGCGGCGAGGTTGTAGCCCTCGTCGAGCAGCGCGCGCAGGCGGCTCGCCTGTCCGAGCTGATGCCGCGAGTAACGCCGGTGGCCTCCGCTGGATCGCTCGGGGGACACGACGCCCGCGTTGTCGAGGCTGCGCAGGAACGGTTGCTCCACGCCCAGGATGTCCGCGGCTTGGCCGGTGGTGTACGTGGGCCGATGCTCGTCGTCGAGTTTGCGCAGGTCCATGCCACCACCTCCTGTCTTCCGCAGTGTTGATCTCAGTCTAACTACGACCGAGATTGCAAACAACCTATGGTTGCCACTGCAACTTGAGTCACATGGCAAACGGAGATACTCTGTGTCAGTGGATGCAGGCAAGTTCGGCTGACGCCGGGTCCACCCGGCCCGGCAGGGTGCGCTGGAGGAGTGAGATGGCACTGCAGAGCGTCTGGATTCGCACACTCAGTGACGGGCTCGTCCGAGCCGACCAGGTCATCGGCATCAGCGCCCACCGCACACCCTCGTTGTCCGGGAAGCCGGGCCGCTGGCTGCTGACCGCCGCGCTCAACGCGCCCGCGGGCAGCGGCGACGCGAACGGCTGGGACATGGCGAACCTGCACCGCACCCTGCTGCAGAGTGACCTCGAGCCGCAGCGGGCACCCGAGTCCCTGGCCCGGCTGCTCGCCCAGTTGTCGGCGAGTGGGGCCGCCGGCATCGTCACCCCGCGCGTGCTGACCGCGGGCGACGTGCGGTTCGACTTCGAGCCGTTCGACGGCGGCAACGGTCACGCGGGGGAGATGCCGTTCGCGGACATGGCGCCCCGCGAGACGGTCGGAGTCGGCTGAGCAACCCGCACCGCGAGCCGGCGGCCGCTCGGGGCGGCTCGGCAGTTCGCCGCCGTGTCTGCGCCGCTCCGGTAGCCGTGTCCGCCGTTGGCGTCGTCGTGTGCGCCGTTCCCGTGGCCGTGTCGGCCGCGCGCGTGATTGGTTGGCGAACCAGCCGACGCGGCGAGCAGACACGACGACCTGAGCGGCCGACACAGCGACGCAGACGGCAGACACGGCAGGCGCTCGGCCCGTGGCCGGTGGTCCTGACGTCGCCGCGTTGGTAGCGTCGGCCGGACGGGCTGCCGTACGTCGTGGTCGCGGCCCGGGAGGGGCGTGGACATGCCGGTCGAACACGTGGACGTCCTGATCGTCGGCGCGGGCCTGTCGGGCATCGGAGCGGCCTGCCGGCTGCGGGACAGGTGCCCGGACAAGACCTTCGCCGTGCTCGAGGCCCGCGGTGCGATCGGCGGGACCTGGGATCTGTTCCGGTACCCGGGTGTGCGTTCCGATTCGGACATGTTCACGCTCGGCTACGACTTCCGGCCGTGGCGGCGTCCGGAGGCGATCGCCGACGGAGCCACCATCCGCGACTACATCCGTGACACCGCGCGGGAACACGGGATCGAGCGCCACATCCGGTACCGCCACCGCGTCGTGGGCGCGTCCTGGTCCACCGAGCGTGCACAGTGGACGGTCCGGGTGGAGCGCACGGACACCGGGGACCAGGTGAGCCTCACGTGCTCGTTCCTGTTCGTGTGCTCCGGCTACTACCGCTACGACGAGGGGTACACACCCGACCTCCCGGGCGTGGAGGAATACACCGGCATACTGGTGCATCCCCAGCACTGGCCGGAGGATCTCGACCACACCGGCAGCCGTGTGATCGTCATCGGCAGCGGCGCCACGGCCATGACACTCGTGCCTGCCATGGCGGACACCGCCGAGCACGTGACGATGCTGCAGCGCTCCCCGAGTTATGTGCTGTCGGTCCCGTCCTCGGACCCGCTCGCCAGGGTGCTGCGCCGGTTCCTGCCCGATCGGCTGACCTACGCGTTGGCCCGCTGGAAGGGTGTGGCGGCCCTGACCCTGGTGTTCCAGCTGAGCCGCAGGCGCCCCGGCCTGATGCGCCGGCTCATCGAAAAGGGCGTGCGCGCGGCCCTGCCGGCGGACTTCGACGTGGACCGGCATTTCCGCCCGCGCTACGGGCCGTGGGACCAGCGGATGTGCTTCGTGCCGGACGGCGACCTGTTCGACGCCCTTCGCCGCGGCCGCGCGTCCATCGTCACCGACACGATCGAGACCTTCACCGAGAAGGGCATCCGGCTTTCCTCGGGTGAGGAGCTCCAGGCCGACATCGTCGTGACGGCGACCGGTCTGAACCTGCTGGCGATCGGCGGCATGGCGCTGGACGTGGACGGCGAGCCCGTCGACGTGGCGGACACGGTGGCGTACAAGGGCATGATGCTCAGCGGCGTGCCGAACTTCGCGCTGACCATCGGCTACACCGCGGCGTCGTGGACCCTCAAGGCGGACCTCGTGAGCGAGTACGTCTGCCGGTTGCTGCGGCACCTGGACGCCCACGGCTACCGGCAGGTCACACCGGTCCTGCCGCCCGGCGAGGGCCCTGCCGAGCCGCTCATCGACCTGAAGGCGGGCTACGTCCTGCGCAGTCTGGACCGCCTGCCGAAGCAGGGGCGGGCGACGCCGTGGCGGCTGCACCAGAACTATCCCCGCGACGTCGTGCTGCTGCGGCACGGCCCGGTCGACGACGGTGTGCGGTTCGCCCGCGCGCCCTACGCGTCGGCGAGCGGTGGCGGCGCCGAGCGGTAGACCGGGGGAGTGGCGGACAGCCCGATCGGGTTGCGTGTCAGCCGGGCGGCGGTGCCGTCGCCGCGCGGGACCGTCACGATGGGGTCGAGGCCCAGCTCACCGGCGAGCTCGAACGCGGCCGCGATGTCGTTGACGACACCGGCGGGCACCCGCGCGTCGCTCAGCGTCTTGGCCCAGTCGGCCGCCGGCCGCTCGGCGAGCAGGCGCACCAGTTCGTCGCGGAGCTCGGCCCGGTGCTCCACGCGGGCGCTGTTGGTGGCGAAGCGTGGGTCGGTCCCGAGGTCCGGTTCGGCGAGCAGCTCGCACAGCACGCGGAACTGGCGGTCGTTGCCGACCGCGAGCACGAGGTCGCCCTCGCCGCACGGGAGCACTTCGTAGGGCGCGACGCTCGGATGCTCGTTGCCCATCCTCGTCGGCACGACGCCCGCGGCCGTGTAGGCGCAGCCCTGGTTGACCAGTGCGGCCAGCAGCGACGACAGCAGGTTGATCTCCACGCGCTGGCCCTCACCGGTCGCGTCGCGGTGGCGGACCGCCGCCAGCATGCCGACGGTGGCGAACAACCCGGACAGCACGTCCACAACGGCGACGCCGACCTTCTGCGGTTGCCCGCCGGGCTCGCCGGTGATGCTCATCAGCCCGCCGAGCGCCTGGATCAGCAGGTCGTATCCGGGCAGGGCGGCTCCGCGGTCCCGGCCGAACCCGGTGATCGAGCAGTACACGAGGCCGGGGTTGCCGGCGCGGAGCGTCTCGTAGCCGAGGCCGAGGTCGTCCATCAGCCCGGGCCGGAAGTTCTCGACCACGACGTCGGCCTCCAGCGCGAGCGCACGGGCGCGGGCGAGCCCTTCGGGCGTGCCGAGGTCGAGGGCGATGCTGTCCTTGTTGCGGTTGACGGACTGGAAGTAGGTCGCCTGGCCCGTGTCGTCGTAGGGCGGTCCCCAGCTGCGGGTGTCGTCGCCCGTGCCCGGGCGCTCGATCTTGGTGACCGTGGCACCGAGGTCGGCGAGCAGCATGGTCGCGAACGGCCCGGCCAGGACCCGCGAGAAGTCGACGACCCGGAGGTCGCCCAGCGACGAAGACATCAGGTGGCTCTCCTCTTTTCGAATTTCGAAGATTCACGCTATGGTTCGGCCAGACGACGGTCAAGGAGAGGCAACCAACATGGCCAGCACCAGCGCCCGGTCACTCGACCCACGCGACTTCCTCGCGATCGACGACCAGCTCTCGCCGGAGGAGCGCGACATCCGCGACGTCGTGCGTTGCTTCGTACGCGAGCACGTCGTACCGCACGCCGGGGAGTGGTTCGAGCAGGCCCGCATCCCCCGGGAACTCGCTCGCGAGCTCGGCAAGCTCGGAGTGCTCGGCATGCACCTCGAGGGCTACGGCTGCGCGGGAGCGAGCGCGACCGCCTACGGCCTGGCCTGCATGGAGCTCGAGGCCGGCGACAGCGGCGTGCGCAGCATGGTGTCGGTGCAGGGTTCGCTGGCGATGTTCGCCATCCACCGCTGGGGCTCGGAGGAGCAGAAGCAGGAGTGGCTGCCCCGCATGGCGGCCGGTGAGGCGATCGGCTGCTTCGGCCTCACCGAGCCGGACTCGGGCTCCGACCCAGGTTCCATGCGTACCAACGCTCGCCGTGACGGCGCCGACTGGGTGCTGAACGGCCGCAAGATGTGGATCACCAACGGCTCGCTCGCCGACGTCGCCGTGGTGTGGGCACGCACGGACGACGGCGTGCGCGGTTTCCTCGTCCCGAAGGGCACGCCGGGTTTCAGCACGCACGACATCCACAGCAAGATGTCGCTGCGCGCGTCGGTCACCTCGGAGCTGGTGCTGGACGGCGTCCGGCTGCCCGATGCCGCCGTGCTCCCGGGTGCGACGTCGCTGCGCGGTCCGCTGTCGTGCCTCAACGAGGCGCGGTACGGGATCGTCTGGGGAGCGGCGGGTGCCGCGCGGGCATGCCTGGAGTCCGCTGTGGACTACAGCACCACCCGGATCCAGTTCGGCAGGCCGATCGCGTCGTTCCAGCTGCAGCAACAGAAGCTCGCGACGATGGCGCTGGAGGTCAACCGCGCGACCCTGCTCGCCCTGCACCTCGGGCGCATGAAGGACGCGGGGACGCTGCGGCCCGAGCACGTCAGCATGGGCAAGCTCGGCAACGTCAACGCCGCGCTGGAGGTGGCGCGCACGGCACGGCAGGTGCTCGGCGCGAACGGCATCACGCTGGAGTACCCGGTGATCCGGCACATGACGAACCTCGAGTCGGTGGTCACCTACGAGGGCACCGCCGACGTCCACGCCCTCGTGGTCGGCGGCGCGGTGGCCGGCGTGCCTGCCGCCTTCCGCTGATGCGCACGCAGCGGAGCGGCCCGGGCACCACGGCGCAGCACGCGCTCGACGGCCTGCGCCGCGCGATCATCGCGGGCGACCTCCGGCCGGGCCAGCGGGTCCGGCAGGAGGAGATCGCCGAGGGCCTCGGCGTGAGCGTGGCGCCGGTGCGGGAGGCGCTGCGTGTGCTAGAACAGGAAGGCCAGGTGGTGTACCGGCCGCGGCGCGGCTACTTCATCACCGAACTGTGCGCGAACGACCTCGCCGAGATCTACGAGCTGCGCCGGATCCTGGAGGAACGCGCCGTCCGCGCGGCCCTGCCGACACTCGACGAGGACGCGATCGAGCGCATCGCCCTGGCGGCCCGGGACTGCGCCGAGGCCGCCGAGCGGGGCGACGTCGCGGCGGAACTGGCGGCCAACCGCCGGTTCCACTTCGGCATGCTGGAGTCTCCCGACCAGGTGCACACCATGCGGCTCATCCGGCTGCTGTGGGACTCCACCGAGGCGTACCGGGCGATGTACTACAACTCCCCGGAGGAACGGACGCTCACCCTGCACGCCCACGACGAGATCCTGGATGCCGTGCGCCGCCGGGACGCCGACACCCTCGTCGCCGAGCTCGAGGCCCACCGGGCCCGCGCGCTCGAGGTGCTCACCGCGGTGCTCGACGCGCCGGAGTGACCGGTCAGCGGCGCGCCGGATCGCCCTGGGCCGGTTCGGCGGCGCGGCGCGCCCAGAAGGTGGCCAGCAGTGCACCGGACACGTTGTGCCACACGGAGAACAACGCGCCGGGCAGGGCGGCCGCCGGGGCGAAGTGGCTCGTGGCCAGGCTCGCCGCCAGCCCCGAGTTCTGCATCCCGACCTCGACGCTGACCGCCCTCCGGGCCGACTCGTCCAGGCCGGCGACCTTCGCCGCGAGGTAGCCGAGCGCGAGCCCGGCTCCGTTGTGCGCGACCACCGCGAGCACCAGCAGGAGCCCGCTCGCGGCGACGGTGTCCGCGTTGGAGCCCACGATGCTCGCCACGACGACCACGATCCCGGCGACGGAGATGAGCGGGAGATACGGCAGGACGCGCTGGACGAGACCACCGGCGATCGCGCGCACGAGCACCCCCGCCACGATGGGCAGCAGCACCACCTGCGCGATCGAGGCGAACAGGTCACCGAAGCCGACCGGGAGCTCCGAGCCGACCAGCGCCAGCACCCACAACGGCGTGAGCAGCGGGGCGAGCAGGGTGGCGACCGACGTCAAGGTCACCGACAGCGCCACATCACCGCGCGCCAGATAGACGATGACGTTGGACGCCGTGCCGCCGGGTGCCGCGCCGACGAGTACCATGCCGATCAGCAAGGCCCCGGACAGGCCGAAGAGCTGGCCGATACCCCACGCGGTGAGCGGCATGATGAGGAACTGCGCGAGGAGGCCGAACAGCACGGCGAGCGGCCTGCGCAGCACGAGCGCGAAGTCGGCGGCGCGCAGGGTCAGCCCCATGCCGAACATGATCACGCCGAGGAACACCGGCACGTACTCGGCGACGGGTGTGGTCTGCTCCGGGGCCACCATGCCGGCCAGACCGCCGAGCAGCACCAGTACGGCGAACCAACGGCCCGCGAAATCGGCGACCGCCAGCAACATGCCTCGTCGTTGTGCCATGTCCTGCACTCCCGAGCCTCCGGTCAGCTGAGCCGACCGGCCACTCTAGGACACGGCGCCGGTCAGCTCGCCGGGTACTGGGCGGAATGCAGCAGCCGCGCGAGGTGGGCGGCGTTGCGGGCCAGTGTCGCGTTCGTGCTCGCCACGGCTTCCGGGGTGGACTCGAGGTCCTGGTAGTCGACGGGATTCATCGCCTCGTTGTTCCAGTAGGTGGCGCCCTGCGACGGGATGCTGAAGCCGATGTCGTTCAGCGCCTGGAACAGGTCGGCGATGATCTTGTGGGCGCCGTCCTCGTTGCCGACCACCGCGGCGACGGCCACCTTGCCCGCCATGGACGGTCTGCCCTCGTCGTCGGTCTCCGACAGCTCCGCGTTGAGCCGTTCGAGCACCCGCTGGGCGACGCTGGACATGTGGCCGACCCAGGTCGGCGTCGTGATAAGCAGGATGTCGGAGGCGACGACTTTCTCGCGCAGGCGCGGCCACGCGTCCCCGTCTCCCATGTCGATCTGCACGCCGGGCCTGACGTCGTGGTCGACGACGCGCACCAGTTCGCCGTCGACGCCGTGCTTGCCGAGTTCGGTGAGCAGCTGTTCGGCGATCAGCTGACTGCTGGAGCTGTCGGGCGAAGGCTTGAGGCTGCAGGTGAGCGCGAGCGCCCGGAGTGGGGTGTCGGTTGCTGAAGTCATGCGCCCGGGGTACCCGAGCCGGCTGCGCCGTACTCCGTCGCCGGTGGCCGCCCGCGGCAGAGTACGGCGCTCGCCGGCCCAGACCACCCGGGCGCGAACGGACCCGGCGCTTTCCTTTCGTTCCGAAAGTTGAGACCGGTGTCCCCCAAGCTGATGACAGAGATCGTCCCGGGTGCTGGGATAGGGTGCGCGTGTCCACGGGTTGATCGTCTAATGAGATGACCAATCCCTCGACGAGGAGAAGGCAGGCATCCATGACAGACACACCGGCCAGCTGGTCGTTCGACACCCGGCAGATCCACGCGGGCGCCGCACCGGATCCAGCGACCGGAGCCCGCGCGACGCCGATCTACCAGACCACGTCCTACGTCTTCCGCGATACGCAGCACGGCGCCGACCTGTTCAGCCTCGCCGAGCCGGGCAACATCTACACGCGCATCATGAACCCGACGCAAGACGTGCTGGAGCAGCGCATCGCCTCGCTCGAGGGCGGGGTGGCGGCGCTCGCGTTCGCGTCCGGCTCGGCCGCGACCACCGCGGCCGTCCTCAACGTCGCCAACGCCGGTGACCACATCGTCTCCGGCGCCAAGCTGTACGGCGGCACCTACAACCTGTTCCACTACACGCTGCCGAAGCTCGGCATCGAGGTCTCCTTCGTCGAGCAGCAGGAGGACCCGGAGCAGTGGCGCGCGGCCGTACGGCCCAACACCAAGGCGTTCTTCGGGGAGACGCTGGCCAACCCCGCGGGCAACGTGCTCGACGTGCGGGCCGTGGCTGACGTGGCCCACGAGTCCGGGGTGCCGCTGCTGGTCGACAACACCATCCCGACGCCGTACGTGCTGCGCCCGATCGAGCACGGGGCCGACGTGGTGATCCACTCCGCGACGAAGTACCTCGGCGGCCACGGCACCACGGTCGCCGGTGTGCTGGTCGACGGTGGCACGTTCGACTTCGGTGCGCAGCCGGAGCGGTTCCCCGGCTTCAACGAGCCCGACCCGAGCTACCACGGCCTCAAGTACTGGGAGGCGCTCGGCCCCGGAGCGTTCGCCGCGAAGGCCCGCGTGCAGTTGCTGCGCGACACCGGCGCCGCGATCGCCCCGCTGAACAGCTTCCTGATCCTGCAGGGCGTCGAGACGCTCTCGCTGCGGATGGAACGCCACCTCAGCAACGCTCAGGCGCTGGCGGAATGGCTCGAGCAGCGCGACGAGGTCGAGCGGGTGTACTACGCGGGCCTGCCGTCGAACCCGTACTACGAGCTGGCCCGCAAGTACCTGCCCAAGGGCGCCGGTGCGGTGCTGTCGTTCGAGCTGCGCGGCGGCGTCGACGCGGGCCGGGCGTTCGTCGACGGCACCGAGCTGTTCAGCCAGCTGGTGAACATCGGCGACGTGCGCAGCCTCATCGCTCACCCGGCCAGCACGACCCACTCGCAGTTGAACCCGCAGGAGCAGCTCGCCAGCGGGGTGACACCGGGCCTGGTGCGCCTGTCCGTCGGGCTGGAGGGTCTGGAGGACCTCAAGGCCGATCTCGAAGCGGGTTTCCGGGCGGCCAAGGACAAGCTGTGACCCAGCCCGAGGGGCGCGTGCCTCCCGCCACCGGTGCGTGGCGGGAGGGCGACCCGCCCGGCCGGCGCCGGTGGTACACCTCGCCCGGGCCGCTCTCGTTGGAACGAGGCGGTGTCCTGCCCGGATACCGCCTCGCCTACGAGACCTGGGGCGAGCGAGCGCCGGACGGGTCGAACGCGGTGCTGGTGCTGCACGCGCTCACGGGTGACAGCCACGTCGCCGGGCCCGCGGAACCCGGGCCACCCGACCGAGGGCTGGTGGGACGGCCTGATCGGCCCCGGCAAGGCGCTGGATCCGGCGGAGTGGTTCATCGTCGCGCCTAACGCGCTCGGCGGCTGTCAGGGCAGCACCGGCCCGTCGTCGACCGCGCCCGACGGCAAGCCGTGGGGTAGCCGGTTTCCCGCGGTGACGATCCGCGACATGGTCGTGGCCGAGGCCGCCTTGGCCGACGAGCTCGGCATCGGCTCGTGGGCGCTCGTCGTCGGCGGGTCGATGGGCGGGATGCGGGCGCTGGAATGGGCGGTGATGTATCCGGAGCGGGTGCGCCGGGCGGCGCTGCTCGCCACGACCGCCCAGGCCAGCGCCGATCAGATCGCGTGGACGTCGGTGCAGATCAAGGCCATCACCTCGGACGCGGGCTGGTGCGGCGGCGACTACTACACCGAGCCGGACAGCGACGGGCCGCACCTCGGGCTGGGCGTGGCCCGGCGCATCGCTCACCTGACCTACCGCGCCGAGCCGGAGCTCGCGACGCGGTTCGGGCGGGCGGCGCAACCCGGCGAGGACCCGATGGACGGCGGCCGGTTCGCGGTGGAGTCCTATCTGGACCATCACGCGGGCAAGCTCGTCGGGCGGTTCGACGCGGGCAGCTACGTGCGGCTGTCCGAGGCGATGAACGCCCACGACGTCGGCCGCGGCCGCGGCGGTGTGGCGGAGGCGTTGCGGCGGGTCACGGCGACCACGCTGGTCGCGGGCGTCGACAGCGACCGCATCTACCCGTTGTACCAGCAGGAGGCGCTGGCGGCCGACATCCCGGCCGCGAAGGAACTGCGGGTGATCGAGTCGGCGCACGGGCATGACGGTTTCCTCATCGAGACCGGCCAGGTGGCCGACCTGCTCACCGATCTGCTGCTGGCGTCGCCGTAGCGCCACCGTCGCCTGCCCTCCGGGGTGTGACGACCGGGCGTTGGGGGTACGTCCTGCGCATGGCGCCTGGTGACGAGCCGATGATCGCGGTGAGCCGCGTGTTCCCCGCGTCGCCCGACGAGGTGTTCGCGGTGCTGGCCGACGGCTGGTGCTACGCGGGCTGGGTCGTCGGCAACGCACACATCCGGCAGGTTGACCGGGACTGGCCCGCGGAGGGCAGCCGCATCCACCACAGCGCCGGGGTCTGGCCGCTGCAGGTACCGGACGTGTCCACCGTGGTCGCGGTCCGCCCCGGCGAGCTGCTCGACCTGGACGCCCGGCTGTGGCCGTTCGGGCGCGCCCGGGTGCGGCTGAACCTGCGGCCCGAGCCCGACGGCAACACCACGGTCGTGCTGGAGGAGCAGGCGGTCACCGGGCCCCTCAGCGTCGTTCCGGCCGCGGTGCAGGCGCTGTTCCTCAAACCGCGCAACACCGAGGCGTTGAGCCGGCTCGCCGATATCGTGGTGGGCCGGCGGGCACGCAGTGGCGGTCAGGCCTGAGACTGGTGACTCGGCCTGCACCAGGGGACCGCGCGCAGCCGCTCGGTCACCCCTGACGGGGGCTGCGCGAGCGGCGCGCTGCCGTGCCCGGCCCCGTCGCGGATGCCGGCAGCGAACGAGGCGATCGTCGAACGCGTGTCGTGCCGCGGCTCCCATCCGAGCAGGTCCCGGGCGCGGGCGGTGTCCACCAGCGCAGCCTTGTCGGCGAGGGCGAGCCAGCCCGGGTGCACCGGTTGCACGCCCGCACGCCAGGTGAGCCATGCGAGCGGCGAGGTCACGGCCAGCGGTACCGGTAGCTGGGGCCCACCGAGCTCGGCCGCCAGTTCGCGCGCGTCGAGCACCGGTTCCGCGGCGAGGTTGAACGAGCCGGCGGCGCGCTGGTCGACGGCGGCGCGGACCGCGGCGGCGACGTCCTCGGCATGGACGGCCTGTGCCCGCAGTCGCGGCCACAGCGGCAGCGGAAGCCACGGCCTGCCGACCGCCGCACCGGGCAGCAGATTGCTCAGCAGCCACCGGGTGAACTGGCCCGCCGCGTCGCGCTGGAGGATGGCGCACGGCCGCAGCCGGGTGACGGCGGTCGTGGGGTGACGGGCGGCGAACGCGTCAAGCTCCCGCTCGAGCCACACCTTGCCGCGGCTGTACGCGCTGGCCGGCACGCCGCCACACGGCCAGTCCTCCGTGACCCGCGACCACCGCGGCGGCGGCGTGTAGGCGGCCACCGACGACGCGACGACAAGGTGCGGCACACCGGCCTCGCCCGCCGCGCGCAACACCGCGCGGGTTCCGGCGACGTTGGTCCGCCCCATCGGCGGGTCGTCCCGGCTCGGGTGGATCGCCCACGCCAGGTGGACGACGGCGTCGGCACCGTCGACCGCGCCGGCCAGCCGGTCCCGCTCGGCGGGGTCACCGACGTCGGCCGAGATCCAGTCGACCCAGTCGTAGGGTTCCCGGACCCGGTCGGGCAGGCGGCGCGCGACGCCCGTGACCGTCCATTCGCGAGCGGGACGGAGCAGGCGCAGCAACGCGGTCCCGACGTTGCCGGTGGCTCCGGTGACGACAACCTTCACGCCAGCGGAGTCCCCGCTGCGAGAAAGGCGAAACCACGTGTGCCGTGATCGCCGAACGGGTAAGCAGGGAGGCGTGAACGGGCCTACTGAGACGGTGGACGCCGTCGTGATCGGCGCGGGACCGAACGGGCTGGTCGCGGCGAATCTTCTGGCCGACGCCGGGTGGGGCGTGCTCGTGCTCGAGGCGACGGAGCGGCCGGGGGGTGCCGTGCAGAGCGCCGAGCTGATCGAGCCGGGTTTCCACCACGACCTGTTCAGCGCGTTCTACCCGATGGCCATGGCATCGCCGGTGATCGCCGGCCTCGACCTGGAGCGCCACGGTCTGCGCTGGCGCCACGCACCGGTGCCACTCGCGCACATCCTGCCCGACGACCGCTGCGCCGTGCTGTCCCGCACCCTCGAGGACACCATGTCGTCGGTGTCGGCGTTCCACCCCGGTGACGGAGAGGTCTGGGCCACCGAATTCGCGGCGTGGTCCCGGGTCCGGGAGCCGTTGCTCGACGCGTTGTTCACGCCTTTCCCGCCGGTGCGCGCCGCGGCGCGACTGGCGCGGGCGCTCGGGGTGGCCGACGGGCTCCGCTTCGCCCGGATGGTGACCATGCCTGCGGCGGCCTGGGGGAGGGAACGCTTCCGGGGAGAGGGCGCGACGCTGCTGCTGTCGGGCAACGCCCTCCACACCGACCTGGGGCCGCACCAGGCGGCGAGCTCGGTCTTCGGGTGGCTGTTGTGCATGCTCGCGCAGGATCTGGGTTTCCCGGTGCCCGAGGGCGGGTCCGGTGAGCTGAGCGGTGCGCTCGTGCGCAGGCTGCAGGCCCGGGGTGGTCGCGTCGAATGCGGGCGGGCGGTCACGCGGGTGCTGACCGCGCGGGGATGTGCGGTGGGCGTCGAGGACGTGTCCGGGGCACGGGTGCGCGCCACGCGCGCCGTGCTGGCCGACGTGCCGGCGCCCGTGCTGTTCCGCAGGCTCGTGGGGGAGGATGGGCTGCCCGCGCGGTTCGTGGAGGACCTGGGCCGGTTCCACTGGGACGACGCGACCGTGAAGGTCGACTGGTCGCTCTCGGGGCCGATCCCGTGGCGGAACCCGGATGCCGCCCGCGCGGGCACGATTCATCTGGCCAACGACCTGGCGGGC
This sequence comes from Prauserella oleivorans, assembly GCF_042685745.1. Lineage (NCBI taxonomy): Bacteria > Bacillati > Actinomycetota > Actinomycetes > Pseudonocardiales > Pseudonocardiaceae > Prauserella > Prauserella oleivorans. The sequence continues at coordinate 3,794,163 of NZ_JBHUNT010000001.1, forward strand.
CTGACGCGGTACAGCACCGACGTCGATGCCGGGCGGCTTCCCGAGGACCCCATGCTGATCCTGGGGCAGATGGCGGTCGCCGACCCGTCCCGGGCACCCGCGGGACACGAAACCGCGTGGGCCTACACGCACGTGCCGCGGGGTTACGCGTGGGACGCCGACCGGCTGCGCCGCTACGCCGACCACCTGGAGGCCATCATCGAACGGCACGCGCCGGGGTTCACCTCCCGCGTGCGCGGCCGTTACCTGCAGGGGCCGCGGGAACTGGAACGGGACGACCCCAGCCTGGTGGAGGGCGCCGTCAACGGCGGCAGCGCCGCCATGCACCAGCAGCTCGTGTTCCGCCCGGTGCCCGGACTCGGCCGCTCCGACACGCCGATCGACCGGCTGTTCCTGGCCAGTGCGTCGGCGCACCCGGGTGGCGCAGTCCACGGCGGTCCGGGGGCCAACGCCGCCAAGGCCGCGCTCGCGCGCGCCGGGATGGCCGGACCGCTGTACCACCGCGTGATCAGCCGCCTGCACGACGTCGTCTACGCGGGCGGACCGCCCCGGCCCCGGCGCGAGCCGACGTAGGCCTGCTCCCGCAGCGCCGCCAGCCAGCGCGGAGCGGGCCGCAGCGCGGGGTGGGCGTTGCGCATCGAGTCGAACGCCTCGCCGCCCGGTTCGCCGGGCGCGGCGGTGAGTGACAGCCGCGCGATCGGCAGCCACGGCCCGAGCGGTGCGGCGACGGCGAGCGTGAACACCAGCGGCGCGGCAGCCGTGGCCAGGCGCAAGGCCTCGGTGGAGCTCGGGATCGGCGGACCCGGGTCGGGATGCGCACCGAACCAGCACAGCGACCCGGCGATCCGGTAGGGCATCGTGCTGCTGTACACCCCGGCCCGCCAGTCGGCGCGGGCCTGCGGCAGACACCGCAGGACAGGCGCGTTGCCGGTTGTGCTGAACAGCAGGTCCACCGGCCGAGCCGTCCCGTCGGGGCCCGGTAGGCGGACGGCGAGGCCGAGGACATCCGGCCATTCGCCGGGCGTCCCCGCGCCTTTCGACAGCCGGCCCAGGACGTCGAAGCGCTCGCCGGTCGGACCGGCGAGGACGCCCGCGACGGCGGGTGCGGCGTCGCGGGCGGTGAGCTCGAGGTCCCCGGTGAGCAGGACGCCCGCCGGGTGGAAGGCGCGGGCACGCCGCAGCCGGGACGCCGTCGCGGCGGCCCGGTCGACAACGGATCGCACGCCGTGCTCCAGCGCGGTGGTCATGATGGCTCCTCTCCCGATGCGGGGTGCGGTCCTCCTCGGAGCCGGGTCCGGTGCGGCAACCACGGCTCGTTCCGAGGCGCTCCGCGATCGCGGTCCTCGAGGAAACCCTGCCTGCCCTTGCGCCGGACCGCAGCGGACCGCGTGGCCGGCTCGTCACACGTCGCGGACGGTCTCGGCGGCGACCGAGCGCATCGCCCGCCAGAGTCCCTTGGCGGCCGCGCGCCGTTGCCGCTGGGCGCCGGTGCCGTCGCGCAGGAGGCGGTCGATGATCGTGTGCACGGTCCGCAGGTCCCCGGTTCGTTCCAGGGCGGGGCAGACGTGCTCGACGAGCGCGGTGACCAGTTCCGTCGCCGGCCCCGTGTGCTCGGTCCAGGGGTCGACGGCCTTCCCGGCGAGGCCGTAGCGCGCGGCCGACCACAGCGCCACGGCGGCGACCCGGTCGTTCACCCGCGTGGCCTCGCGGCCCTGGTCGAGCTCGGCCAGGGCGGTGTCCACGAGGGCACGCACGAGCAGGGCCTGCAGGACGGCCTCATCGGGGGTGATCGCGGCGTCGGCCGCGCGCACCTCGACGGTCGGCAGCGTGGGGGAGGGGCGGGCGAGCCAGAACGTCATCTGGTCGTCGACGAGCGCTCCGCAGTCGAGCAGCCGTTCCACTTCGGACTGATAGGCCTTCAGGCCGGCGAACCACGGCGGGATGCCCGCGGCGGGGAAGCGCGACTGCTCGACCATCCGCCAGCTCGCGTAGCCGGTGTCGCGGCCGTGCGCGTACGGCGAGTTGGCCGACAGCGCCAGCAGGGTGGGCAGCCACGGCCGGAGGTGGTTCACCACCGCCACGGCGTGTTCCCGGTCGGGGACGGCGCAGTGCACATGACAGCCGCACGCCTGGTAGCCGGTCACGACGCCGCGGTAGAGGCCGTCGATGAGCGCGAACCGGGCGCCGGGGCCACCCGCCGGGTCCGGCCCCTCGAGCGCGGGCGTGCCGCAGGACACGAGCACGACGCCCTCGGCCTGTGCGGCTGTCGCCAGCTCGCGCCGTCCGGCCAGGAGATGCTCCCGCAGCTCGGCGGCGGTCGTGCACACACCGGTCGCGGCCTCCACCTGGCTGGCACGCAGCTCCGCCTGGCACGTCCCCGCATAGGACCGGGTGCGGGCGAGCACCTCCTCGGCGACGGGGACGGCCTGCCACGTGGTCGGGTCGACCAGCAGGAACTCCTCCTCGACGCCGAGCGTGCGGGCGCTCAGCCCGGTCCCTCCGCGTCCAGTCTCCGCAGTGGTCTGGTCGCCGGTCCCTGGATCACCGAGCCGTCGATGCCGAAGCGCGAACCGTGACACGGGCAGTCCCAGGTCTTCTCGGAGTTGTTGAAGTTGACGAGGCAACCCTGGTGGGTGCAGTGCGCCCCGACCGCGTGCAGCCGGCCGTCGGGTTCCCGGTACATCGCCGCCATCCTAGGTCCGACGCGGGCCACGGTCGCGTCTCCGGGCCGGAGACTGCTCGCCTCCCAGGACGTGGCGAGCGCGCGGATGTGGTCGCCGACGAGGTACTTCGCGATCGTGGCCCCTTCCTTGGCGACGGCCGGTGCCGTCCGCGGCGCGAGACGGTTCGGGTAGTACAGCTGCTCGGCGGGATTGGTCACTCCCTGGATGAGGTGCCACAGCAGCAGTCCCGCCGCGGTGCCTCCGGTCATGCCCCACTGGCCGAACCCGGTGGCCACCCAGAGCCGCTTGGCGAACGGGTGATAGCGGCCCACGTAGGGCACGGAGTCCGGTGTGGACATGTCGTGGGCCGACCAGCGGTAGCGGACCTCGGTGAGGCCGACGTGCTCGCGGGCCCACTCCGCGAGCCTGCGATACCGCGTCTCGACGTCGACGTGCGCCCCGGTGCGGTAGTGCTCGCCGCCCACGACCGCGAGCGTCTCCTCGCCGGTGTCGTACGTGCGCACCGAGTGGGACGTGGCGGCGTCGAGGTACATCCCGCTCGGTGCCCGGTCGACCGGGACGGGCCCGCACACGACGAGATCGCGGACCGGGTCGAGCCGGGTGAAGTAAAGGCCCCGGTCGAGGATGGGGTAGTGCGTGGCCACGACGACGTGCTCGGCGCGGACCGTGCCGCGGCTGGTGCGCACGCGCGGCGTGGGCCACTCGTCCACGGCCAGGGCCGCGGTGTGCTCGGCGATCGTCCCGCCGAGCCGTTCGATCTCCGCCGCCAGTCCCAGGAGCCAGCGCCGCGGGTGGAACTGGGCCTGGCCGGTGAACCGGACGGCGGCGACGGCGGGCACGTCGAGGTCGATGTCCTCGGTGAACGACGCGGGCATGCCGGCGCGGGCGGCGGCGTCGGCCTCCTCGGTGATCCGGTCCCGTTGCCGCGGGTCGGTGGTGTAGACGTAGGAGTCGCGGCGGGTGAGGCGGCAGTCGATGGCCAGCTCGGTGGCGGTCTTGGCGACCCACTCCAGGGCCGCGTGCTGGGTCTCGCCGTACCGGGTGGCGGCGGTCCGGCCCTTGCTCCGCTCCAGTTGCCGGTACTTCAGCGCGTGCTGTGCGCTGAGCTTCGCCGTCGTGTGCCCGGAGACGCCGGCCGCGACCTCCTTGCGGTCGAGCACGACGACGGACCGCCCCTCGCGCGCGAGCAGGTAGGCCGTGGTGAGCCCGGCGATGCCGGCGCCGATCACGACGATGTCCGCGTCGTCGGGCAACCGCGGCTGCGCACGCTGGGGCGCGGGCGCGGTGTCGATCCACAGCGACTGCGGCGGCGGCAGGTGGGCGTCGGCGTCCATGCGGTACCTCCTTGGGCGGGTCCCGGGGATTCCCCGTGGCGGGGTGGGAAAACGCGTGGTCAGGCCGTGCGCCGGGAGCGGTCCGACTCCGGCCACACATAGGGCAGGTCGTCCGGCACATCGGGGAACCAGTGCCGGTAGTGGGCGGGGTCCTTGCGGACGAGCGCCGAGGCGTGGCTGCGGTGGAACGCCTCGTCCCCGAACCAGGGCGGCAGGTTCCTCGTGGCGGCGAGCACGTCTTCGGTGCGCGGATCGGTAACACCGACGGACGCGGCGAGATCGGAGCGGAGCTTGCCCGCGCAGGTGTCGGCGTGCCCGGCGGCGACCCACACGGCGCACACCGTCAGCCCGTAGCGGGTGAGCGCCTCCTCGTAGCCGGACCACATCGTCACCGCGGGGTGATGGCGCCAGCCGTAACCGGGCACCGTGAGCCGCGCAGGATCTGCAGTGCCTCCACCCGCTGCCTGCCCAGCCTGAGCCGGTCCAGGACACGTGCGGTGGCCGTGAAGTCGGGGTAGGGGAGGAACGTCTGCATGAGGCCGGCCGGGTCACCCGGCGGCCGGCTCGTCCGGCCTCGCCTCGTGGCCGGAGATCCCGTGCGAGCGGCGCTTGCGCTTGAGTGCGGCCTCGTGCAGGTGCCGCATCCCGCCGGTGAGCTCCCGTCCTTGTCGCTCCAGAGCCCGGAACGGCTCGTAGTAGGTGTCCTCGTAATCCTCCACGACCTGGAACGTCCAGCGGCCGGGGAGCACGTTGCGGCCGAGCAGCTCCCGCTCCAGCCGCTCGGCGAACTCCGGGTGCCCGGCGTCCCGGAGCATGTCGATGGCGTCGCCGACGGCGAAGTCGGCCGTCCCGGTCAGCTGATGGAAGGCGTACAGGTGGCCGCGCGCGATCTCGATGGTCTCGAGTGCCTCGGTGAGCCTGCCGATGGCGGTCACCGTGGCGACGTCCGGGTCGGCGTCGACTCGCGGCGTCTCGGGTGTGTAGGTCATGGAGCCCGGGTACCCGGATCGCCCGGAGGCGAACGCCACGCCTGTCCGACCTGACCGCCAGCGACCGAGGAGGTTGCGTGAGCACCATCACGAAGGCCGTGGACGTCAACGTTCCGATCTCCACGGTCTACAACCAGTGGACCCAGTTCGAGTCGTTCCCGGAGTTCATGGAGGGTGTCGAGGAGATCCGGCAGCTGGATCCCACGCACACCCACTGGGTCACCAAGATCGGCGGCGTGAGGCGCGAGTTCGACGCCACGATCACCGAGCAGCATCCCGAGGAGCGCGTCGCGTGGACCTCCGACTCGGGGCCCGACCACGCCGGGGTCATCACGTTCCACAAGATCGCCGACGGCGTCACCCGGGTGACCGCTCAGATGGACATCGACCCTGAGGGATTCGCCGAGAAGGCGGCCGACAAGGCCGGCGTGATCGAGAAGCGGGTCGACGGCGACCTGCAGCGGTTCAAGCAGTTCATCGAGCGCCGCGGGAGCGAGACCGGCGCGTGGCGGGGAGACGTTCCCCGGTCCGGCGGGTGATCCCCAGCGCGGGGCGCGTCAGCGGCCGGTGAACCGGGCTTCGCGGCGCTCGACGAAGCTCTGCAGCCCTTCCTGGGCGTCCTCGCTGGCCATGATGTCGGGCAGCAGCGTCCGCAGGTGGTCGGCGGCGGCCCGTTCGGAGTCGGCGCGCTCGGCGAGGCGGGCGTTCGCGAGCGTGCCCTGCACGCCGAGTGGTGCCTGCGCGGCGATGACCCGGGCGATCTCGGCCGCGCGCTGGAGTTGCGTGCCTGCGGGGACGACCTCCTGCACGAGCCCGATGCGGTGCGCCTCGGCGGCGCCGAACTCCTCGCCGGTGAGCAGGAAGCGCATCGCGTTGCCCCAGCCCAGTTGCGCGGGTGCGCGCAGGGTCGCTCCGCCGAACGGGATGATGCCCCGCCCGATCTCGAGCTGGCGGAAGCGGACGTCCTCGGCGGCGATCACGATGTCGGCGGCGAGCGCCAGCTCGATCGACAGGGTGAAGGCGATGCCCTGCACGGCGAGCACGATCGGCTTGGGCACGGGCGGCTTCCACAGGCCGAACGGGTCGTGTTTGCCCGCGCCGGCGAGGGCGTCGGGGCCGTGTTCCTGCACGGCAGGCCACACGTCGGTGAGGTCGAGGCCGGCGCTGAAATGGTCACCGTGTCCGTACAGCACGCCGACGCGCGCGTCGGGATCGTCGGCGAGCCGATCGTAGGCGAGGCCGACCTCGTCGATGGTCTGCCGGTCCCACGCGTTGCGCTTGGCTGCGCGGTCGACTCCGATCAGCAGGACGTGGCCGTCTCGTTCGACGGTGACCCGTGGCGACATGCGGTGACCTCCCTGGCGTCGTTACCAGCGGTAGGTTGTCACGTCGGTAAAGTGTATAATGACCTATACGGCGTGGCTTTGTGAGACACTACCTGCACTCCTCTCACCTCACCATGCCGTCACCACACAGCACGGACGCGGCCGGGCCCGGCCCGGATTTCGGCCGACTGGTCTATTCGCCTGTAGCCGGCGGGGTCGGCGGGCCGAGCTTCCTCCAGGTGTCCGCGAGGTCGTCGATGGCCGGTGCGAGCGTCGGAATCCGACCGTCCACACCGGACTGTTCACGAGGGCGACGTGCAGAGGAACCAGCTGGTGATCGGGCAGGCGCTGACCGGCGTGCCCGCGTTCCGCTGAGCGGAGTCAGGACCGAAGCCTGCGCAGGCCGAGGGCGCAAAGCCCGCAGGCGGCACCCCAGGCGGCGTTGACCGCGAACAGCGGGACGATCGCCGCCGGGTTGGCGAGCGGGCCCTGCAGCTCACCATGCATCATCGGGGAGAGCACGGCGCTGAGCACCAGCGACGCGAGCGCATAGACGAGTCCCGTGGCGACAAGGGTCAGCAGGGGGTCGCGGGCGCGGCCGAGGCCCGCGACCAGAATCCACACCACCGAGATGGCGACGGTGAGGATGATCGGCGTCGCGGGTTTGCCGAGCGCGTCGCTGACCCCGGTGATCGAGGCGATCGGACGGAGCAGGGCGACAACGGTGAGGGCGACGACCAGCCGCCAGTCCAGGCGATGGCGCAGCGATTCGGGCGGGCGAGGTGCGGAAGTCACGTCACCATGCTCGGGTCTGCCGGTGCCTTTCGCGTCCCTCCACGGTGGTCACCTGCGCTACTCCCGTGGTCGCGGGTGGGCGTGCCCGCCTACCACCGGAGTTGCGGACCGCGGCTCAGCGCACACCGGCGTCGCTGGTGGTGGGTGCTGAAGAGTCGAGGTACTCGACGAGGCCGCGCTCGTGCAGGAGGTCGACGATCTTCTTCGCGGCGGTCTCGGGCGGGAGCCGGCTCGTGTCGAGCTCGAGATCCGGGTGCTCGGGACGTTCGTAGACGTCGTCGACACCGGTCAGTCCCTTCACCTCGCCCGCGGCGGCCCTGGCGTAGAGACCTTTCGGGTCGCGCCGCGCGCATTCCTGCAGCGGAGTGCTGACGTACACCTCGAAGAACGCCGAGCCGCGCTGGTGGTGTCGTTGGCGGACGGCCTGCCGGGTCTCGGCGTAGGGAGCGATCACCGGCACGAGCGTCAGCACGCGGTGGCGGGCCAGCAGTTCGGCGATGAAGCCGACGCGGCGGCCCTGGACATCCCGGTCCCGGCGGGAGAAGCCGAGGTCGCTGGAGATCGTCGTGCGGATCTCGTCGCCGTCGAGCACTTCCACCTCGGCATCGGAGCCGACGAGGTCCGCGACGGTGCGGGCGACCGTCGACTTGCCCGCGCCGGATAATCCGGTCAGCCACACCGTGGCACCGCGGTTGAGACGCAGGGCCGGGCCCGCTGACATAGACGTCCTCCTCCGGTTGTCGTCGGCAATGGGCCGTTGTCACGCGCGTGGTGGTCATCATGCCCGTCGGCACGCGGCACGTCTCGTTCAGAGCGAAACTCGCCGCGAAGGGCCCAGCAAACCATCCGGCGCCACCGACTACGCTTCCGGGGCCATGACCTCCGCAACGCAGCGCGTGTATCTGCACATCGGCCTGCCGAAGACGGGAACGACCTCGCTGCAGGAGTTGATGTGGCATCACCGCGACGCCCTCGCCGCCGACGGGGTGTTCTTCCCCGGGCACGACCTCGGCGCCCATCACCGGGCGGCCATGGACGTGCATCCGGGGCGGTACGGCGATTGGCGGGAGACGCGCACGGCCGGGTCGTGGGCGTGGATCGTCGAGGAGGCTCGCTCGTTCCGGGGGACGACGGTGATCTCGTCGGAGCTGCTGGCGCCGGCCAGCCCGGAGGAGGCGGCGCAGGTGCTGTCGGCGTTCGGGTTCGCCGAGGTGCACGTCGTCTGCACCGCGCGTGACCTGGCGCGGCAGATCCCGTCGGTGTGGCAGGAGAATGTCAAGACCAGGCAGAGCACGTCCTTCGCCGAGCTACTGGCGTCGTTGCGTGGGGGGGAACTGGACGACACGGCGAGGCTGTTCTGGGACTACCAGGACCTGCCTCGGGTGCTGCGCACGTGGAGCCAGGGCCTGCCCTCCGACCGCGTCCACGTGGTGACGGTGCCGCCCCGCGGCGCGCGGCCCGGCCTGCTGTGGGAGCGGTTCGCTTCGCTACTGGGCCTGGACCCGGCGCGGTACTCGACCGATGTTCCGCACTACGGCAACTTCTCGTTGGGGTACGCCGAGACGGAGCTGCTGCGCCGGGTCAACCAGGCGCTCGACGACGACTTCCCCTGGCTGCACTACGCGGGTTCGGTCAAGGACCGGTTCGCCGCGACGGTGCTCGCCGGGCGTAGCGGGCGTACGCACATTCCGCTGCCGAAGCAGGACGCCGGCTGGGTGCGGGACACCGCCGAGCGGCACATCGCGGAGGTCACCGCTGCCGGTGTCGACGTGGTCGGCGACCTGGCGGAGCTGCTTCCGGCCGACCCGCCTGCCGATCCGCCCGAGACGGCCGAAGGGCTCGAACCCGGCGACGCCGAACTCCTCGACATCGCCGTGACCGCGATCGCGGATCTGCTGCAGCGTCCGGCCGAGGCCACGTCCGCGCCGGCGCGCAGGCCACCGAAGAAGGCGCGGGCCGTGCGGCTCCGGCAGGTTGTCATGCAGCTGTCCGAGCAGTATCCGCAGGTGATGTCGGCTCGGCGGGCGTATTGGCGGGCGAAGGCGCGGCTGCGACGCTGAGCTCCACCGGATCGGGTGGGTCGTCCGGTCGCTCACCGTGGGTAGCCTTCCGTGGTGAGATCGCGACTGACCGTGATGGTGACGTGCTGGCTGGTGGCGACGCTGGGGATGCCGTCCGCGTGGGCGGTTGTTCCGGAACCGCTGATTCCGCGGGATTTCCCCGATCCCGAGGTGATCGTGGCGGACGGGGTCCATTACGCGTATGCCACGGGCACCGAGCGGCAGCGCGTGCCCTACGCCGTGGGCGGCGTGGACGGGGCGAGCTGGCAGGTGGGCGGGGACGCGCTGCCCAGGCGGCCCCGCTGGATGGCCGTCGGCGCGGGTGCGTGGGCTCCGGACGTGTCGGTCCGGCCCAATGGTGACTACCTGCTGTACTTCACCGGCCCCCGCGCGGGCGACGGCACGTTGTGCGTGGGTGCGGCGACGGCGCCGCGTCCGGAGGGACCGTTCCGGCCCGCTCCGGAGCCGCTGGTGTGCGAGTCACGGCTCGGCGGGGTCATCGATCCGGCGAGCTTCGTCGCCGAGGACGGCAGGCGTTATCTGGTGTACAAGACGAACGCGGACCCGGCGACGATCTGGCTCCAGCCGGTCGAGCCGGGTGGGATGGCGCTCGGCGGGGCGCCGACGCCGTTGTTGCGGGCGGACCGGCCGGACGAGGGCGGGATCGTGGAGGCGCCGGTGCTCGTGCGGCGGCCGTCGGGGTACGTGCTGTTCTACGCGGCCAACCATTTCCGGAGCCGGCACTACCAGACCCGCTATGCGACGGCGTCGTCGCTGAAAGGTCCGTACCGCAAGGCGGGTGGCCCGCTGCTCACGTCGGCGTCGACGGGGATCGAGTCTCCCGGCGGCGCCGACGTGGCAGCCGGGCACCTGTATTTCCACGGGTGGCTGGGCGGCGGCCGCGAGGTGCGGGCGATGTACCGCCTCGCCTACCGGTGGGCCGGGGACCGGCCGGTCGTGCCCGGCCGGTCCGATGTGGCCGGTCAGCCGACGCGGTCGAGCTGAAGGTGATCGAGGTTGAAGTTCTGGAACTCGTTGTCGTTCATGCGGACGACGAGCTCGTGGGTGCCCTTGGTGAGGTGACGCCGTTGCAGGTGCTGGACCTCGAACGCCTCGTGGTGCGTGGTCGTCACGATGCGGATCGGGGCGCTGGTGTCCTCGCCCCAGTCGAGCGTTACCGTGCCGGCCGGGGAGTAGGGCGACGACACGCGCGCGGAGACGTCGTAGACGCCCGTGACGGGCACGCTCACCCGGTACTTCAGCCACTCGCCCGCGCGGATCCAGTTGACCGCGATGGCGCCCTCGAGGTCGCAGATGTCGACGCCCTCGTCGAGCCGGGCGACGGTGCAGCGGTTGGGGTCCAGGTCGTGGTAGCCGACGCCGTCGCCGCCCGGGGCGAAGTCCTCGGCTTCGATCCGGATCGAGCGGTTGCCGGGCTGCCTGCCGTAGTGGTCGAGGTTGCCGCCGTCGCGCCAGTAGTCCAGTGCCTCGACGTTGTCGGTCTGGATCATGCTCGCGCCGTAGGTCTTGACCACGGGACGCCAGCCGAGTCGCTCGTCGCGCAGCGACGCCTCGTCGGTGTACTCCATGGCCAGGCCCTTCCACATCGTGTTGATCCAGACGCGGCTCGTGTCGCGGATCTTCGCGAGTGTCGCGGGCTGCACCTGCGGGTCGGCGGGGTCGTCGAAGACGACCTCGTAGGCCACGGGCTGCCGGCCGGGGAACGTGCCGACGGCGTCGGCGTTGCCGTCGTCGACGATGTGCATGTAGAGGATCTCGGGGTCGCGGGCCATGAACGCCGCGGCCTCGGCGACGGTGGGGCTGCCCTTGAACAGCGCATGGTCGACGGTGCCGGTGCGCCGCAGCACCTCGTACATCTCCTCGCGCACGGCCCAGCCCTTGTCGAGGTTGACCAGAGCGCGACCCTGCACGGTGCGCACGGCTTCCTCGAAGGTCGGCACGGTGTGCTCGGTGAGGGGCGCCTGGCTGCCGCCGAGCCCCTGCTTGAGTCGCAGGGATTTGATCTGGGCGAGGGTGAGGTCGGCGACGCGGCCGGTGCCGTCGGTGGTGCGGTCGACCGTCTCGTCGTGCATGAGGACGAGATGTCCGTCTCGGGTGCGGCGGACGTCGATCTCCACGATCTCGGCGCCGTCTGCGATGGCGTGGCGGATCGCGGCGAGCGAGTTCTCGGGTGCGTCCCGCCACTGCCCGCGGTGGGCGGCGATCATCAGCGGTGCGCCTTGACCGTGCCGCAGCAGGGTGTCGTGGATGCGGTCGAATGTGCTCGGCGGTGCGGCCACGGCGGGGGCGACGGTGGGGGAGCCGGCGAGCGCGGCCGCGGCCAGCGCGGTGGCGATCAGGACATTCCGGGTCTTTCGGGTCATGCTCGACAGTTTCGGCGGGGTCGCTGTCGGGGGTGTGAACGTTCCCGGTGGCCTTGCTGAACGGTGGATTGATCTTGCTCCCCCGGGCCGGCGAGCTCTGTGGCGCGGTTCTTGTCGGTGGCCGATGCGAACATACGTTCGTGAGCACCGAGGGGCCGATCCTGCACGCCGACCTCGACGCGTTCTATGCCTCCGTCGAGCAGCGCGACGATCCACGCCTGCGCGGGCGGCCGGTGATCGTCGGCGGGGGAGTGGTGCTCGCCGCCAGCTATGAGGCGAAGGCCTACGGGGTGCGCACGGCGATGGGCGGCGGGCAGGCGCGGCGGCTGTGCCCGCACGCGATCGTCGTGCCGCCGCGCATGGCGGCGTACTCGGCCGCCAGCAAGGCGGTGTTCGGCGTGTTCGAGCGGACCACTCCGAACGTCGAGGGCGTGTCGATCGACGAGGCGTTCCTCGACGTCGGCGGGTTGCGACGGATCGCGGGCACACCGTCGGAGATCGCCCGCAGGCTGCGTCAGGACGTCGCCGAACAGGTCGGGCTGCCGATCACGGTGGGCGTGGCGCGGACGAAGTTCCTCGCGAAGGTCGCCAGTGGGGTGGCCAAGCCGGACGGTCTGCTGGTGGTGCCGTCCGACGGCGAGCTGGAGTTCCTGCATCCACTGCCCGTCGAGCGGCTGTGGGGTGTCGGCGCGGTCACCGCCGCGAAGCTGCGTGCCCGCGGGATCACGACGGTCGGGCAGGTGGCCGCGCTGGACGAGCGGTCTTTGGTGGCCATGCTCGGCCGCGCGGCGGGCCGGCACCTGCACGCGCTCGCGCACAACCGGGATCCGCGCCCGGTGCGGGTGGGTCGCCGGCGGCGGTCCATGGGGGCGCAGCGTGCGCTCGGCAGGCGCCGGCGGTCGCCTGCCGAGCTCGACGCGATGCTGGCGGGCCTGGTGGACAAGCTGGCCCGGCGCCTGCGCGGGGCCGGGCGGGTGTGCCGCACGGTCGTGCTGCGCCTGAGGTTCGCGGACTACACGAGGGCGACGCGGTCGCACACCATGGTCGAGCCGACCGCGCAGACCGAGGTCATCCTCGCCACGGCCCGCGGCCTGCTCGCCGCCGCCCTGCCGCTCATCGAACAGGCCGGTATCACGCTGATCGGTGTCTCACTGACCAATCTGGACAACGCCGATGCCGTGCAACTCGCCCTGCCGTTCGGACCCGGCGGCGATCCGGCCCTCGACGCCACCCTGGACACGGTGCGTGACCGGTTCGGCTCCACGGCCGTCACCCGCGCCACGCTGCTCGGCAAGGACCCCGGGCTCTCCGTCCCGCTGCTGCCGGACTGACGTGGAGCTTCCCGCGGTGCCGCCGGTCCGGGAACACGGTCCTACGCCTCCCGTTCGTCCTCCGTCGAGGACGCGTCGTGCCGACGGCGCCGCTGCTCGACGGCGAGCCGCGTGTCCTCCTCGACGAGGTCGGCGTTGACGGCGCCCGCCGTGGCGACACCTCCTGCCGCGGCGCCGATGACCTGTGCCGCCAGGTTGGTGACGTTGCCCGCTACCCACACGCCCGGCACGTCGGTGGCACCCGAGGGGTCCGCCGGGATCGCGGAGCCCAGCACATGTCCGTTGACGACGTGCTCGCGCGGGTGCAGGCCCAGCCCGGTGAACACCTCGGTGCGGGCGACGAACCGCGGCGCGACCACGAGCGCATCGCAGCCGACGACCTCGCCGGAGACCAGCCGTACCCCGGACAACCGGTCGCCGGTCACCTCGATCTCGGCCACCTTGCCGGACACCACCCGGATTCCCCGGGCGTCGAGCCGTTCCCGCTCGTCCGGGTCCGGGTCGGACGCGGTGTGCAGCAGCACGGTGATGTCACTGCTGAGCTGGCGGAACAGCAGCGCCTGGTGCAGCGCCCACGCGGTCGTGGTCGCGAGCACGGCGATGGAGCGATCGCGCACCTCCCAGCCGTGGCAGTAGGGGCAGTGGAGGACGTCGCGGCCCCACCGCGACGCCAGTCCGGGCACGTCCGGCAGCTCGTCGACGAGGCCGGTCGTGACGATCACCCGTCGCGCCCGCACGGGCCCGCCATCGGCGAGCTCCACGGTGAACGTGCCGTCGTCGGTGCGCCGCGCGGTGACCACCCGGCCGTCGACGATCTCGCCGCCGTAGCCGGCGACCTCGGCGCGTCCCGCGGCCAGGAGTTCGGAGGGCGGGGTGCCGTCGCGGGTGAGGTAGTTGTGGACGTGGCCCGCGGGTGCGTTGCGGGGCGTGCCGTCGTCGACCACCAGGACCGAACGGCGCGCCCGCGCGAGCGTCAAGGCCGCGCCGAGTCCCGCGGCACCGCCGCCGATCACCGCGACGTCGTAGCTGTCCTTCACCATGCGCCTCCTCCGCGCTCATCCTGCTGAGCCGACTGTCCGGCAGAATCGCGACGGCGACAAGAAACGTTGCCGATCTGGCAAACTGGCGGGCATGGAGGACGCCGTGACCTCGCTCGACGAGGTCCTCGACGCGGTCGGTCCGCGGCTGCGGGCGTTGCGTCGCAAGCGTGGGGCCACCCTGGCGCAGGTGTCGGAAGCCACCGGCATCTCGGTCAGCACGCTGTCGCGGCTGGAATCGGGCCGCCGCAAGCCCACGCTGGAGCTGCTGCTGTTGCTCGCGAAGGCGCACCGGGTGCCGCTGACCGAGATCGTGGACGCGCCGGTGACGGCGGATCCGCGGGTGCATCCGCGCCCGATCGTGCGCCACGGCATGACGTACCTGCCGCTGACCCGGCGTCCCGGAGGCGTGCGCGCGTACAAGCAGATCATTCCGCCGCAGGGGCCGAACCAGGAACCGGAGCCTCAGACGCACGAGGGCTATGAGTGGCTGTACGTGCTGTCCGGCCGGATCCGTCTCGTGCTCGGTGACCACGACCTGGTCCTGACGCCCGGGGAGGTGGTCGAGTTCGACACGCACGTGCCGCACTGGTTCGGCAACGCGGGGCCCGAACCGGCCGAGGTTCTCAGCCTGTTCGGCCCGCAGGGCGAGCGGATCCACGTCCGCGCGCGGGCGGTTCTCAGATGATCTCGCGCCCGCTGCGCGCCCGGAACCGGATCTTATGCCGCGGGACGAACGCGGTGACGACCGTTCGCCACTCCCTGTCCGCGGTGAGCAGCTGGTAGGAGACGAGGCCGAGCATCCCGCCGTCCACCGCGGGCATCCACCCGCGCAACAGGCCCTTCACCTCGTATCGGTACTGCAGCCCCTCCGGGGCGTCGTCGTGGAAGGAGAACGGGTCGCGGCGCAGGGCGCCGCGCAGATCGGCCCACACCCACTCAGCGGGCTCCACCGGGCGGAACGAGCCGGGCGGCGTTTCGGCCGGCGTCCACACCGGACGGATCGGCGTCGAGCTGACGTCCCGCCGCCACCACCGGCACGGCGGTCGAGCTGGCTGGTTCATCTGCTCTCCCGGGCTCAGGGGCAGCGGTCGGCCAGGACGCAGAACTCGTTGCCTTCGGGGTCGGCAAGCACGACCCAGCTCTGCTGGCCCTGACCGACGTCCACGTGCCGGGCACCCAGATCGAGCAGGCGAGCGACCTCGTCGTGTTGCTCCCGGTCGGTCGGGTTGACGTCGATGTGGAGCCGGTTCTTGGCGGTCTTGCCCTCGGGCACGCGCGCGAAAGTCAAGGTCGGTGGCACCGGGCCACGGCGGTTCCTGCCCTCGGGCACCGTCGGGGAACCGATCGTGACGATTTCGTCTTCCTGGTCCTGCACCTCGTAGCCGAGAACCGCGCACCAGAACCGGGCGAGACCGTGCGGGTCGGCGCAGTCGATCGCCAGCTCGGTGAACTTACTGGTCATGTCGGGATCTCCCAGTCACGTCAGCGGGTCACACGCTCATCGCGGTGTTCGACGGCGAGGCAGGACATTCGGCTCCGTCCACGCAGAGAATTCGAACAGCCGTTCGAAGCTTCTGTCAAGCGGGTGTCACAGCGGTCACCGTGGGCTGCGCCCTCCGGGCGGCACCTCGCCGGTTCAGCCTGCCAGGAGCTGGGGCGCCAGCGTCTTCGCCATCGCGTCGGCCCACGTCACCTGCCGCCGCGTTCGCGGACGGCACCGCCGGGCGAGGTCGAGCAGATCGACGTCCTTGACCGCCCGGGCACCCTGCTCCAGCAACTCCCAGTCGAGCGCGACGCCGGTGGCATGGCCATGGAGCCGCCGCAGGTCGGCGAGCACGGCCGGCAGCACGCCGTCCGGTTCGCCAGGCCATCCCGAATCGCCGGGGCCCACGCCGCGGTCACCGTCCGGCTCGATGCCGTGGGCGCGTGCCGCGTCGGCCAGCTGCCGGACGTGGTCCTGCGACCACGCCGCCAGATCCAGCGCCACGTGGTACACCTCGGACTCGGCCCGGTGTCGGTCGGCCACGCCCAGCAGCTCGCGGGCGAGCGCGGACTCCCCGCGGTGCAGCTCCCGGACCACCACGTCGAGCGCCATCACGCACCGTCCCCACCGAGGCGCCGGAGGCGGGCCGCAGCCGTCTTGAACAGCGGTTGCTTGGACGCCGGATCCCACTCGGTGCGGGTGAGCTCGTTGGCCGCGCGATCACCCGACCCGTCCGCCGGGTCGCCGGTGTCCCAGTAGCCGTAATGGAACGGCAGGAACACCACGCCGTCCCGGACACCGCCGATCCGCGCCCGCGCGCGGACAACCCCGCGTTCCGTCTCGATCGCCACGCGGTCGCCCTCGGCGATGCCGTGCCGCCTGGCGTCGCCCGTGGCGAGTTCGGCCCAGACCTCGGGCGCGGCGTCCTGCAACTGCGGGACGCGCCCGGTCTTGGTTCGCGTGTGGAAGTGGTAGAGGGTGCGGCCGGTGATGAGTGCCAGCGGGAACTCGCCGCTGACCGTCTCGTGTGGAGTGAGATACTCGGCGGGTTTGATCATCGCCTTGCCCTCCGGGTTCATCGCCCGGTACTCGTCCGGTTGCATCGGTGCGCCCGTGACGAAGTCGCGGCCGTAGCTCTCGCAGTAGTCGGGGTGGGCGAAGAACCGGCCGTCGGTATAGAGCCGTTCCGTGCCGTCGGGACGGTCGTGGTCACACGGCCACTGCACGCCCCCGGCGCGGAGCTTGGCGTAGCTCAGTCCGGTGTAGTCACACGGTCTGCCCGCGGACGCCCGTTGCCACGCCCGGAACGCCGACTCCGGGTCCGTCCACGAGGGAAACGGGGCACCGTCGCGGTCGCGCAGATCCATGCGGCGTGCGTAGTCGAGGAAGATGTCCAGATCGGATCGTGCCTCGCCCGGGGGGTCGACGGCCTTCTCCGACAGGTGCACCGTGCGATCGGCGTTGGTGAACACGCCCGTCTTCTCGCCCCACATCGCGGCGGGGAGCACAACGTCGGCGAACTGCGCGGTCTCGGTCAGGAACGCGTCCTGCACCACGAGAAACAGGCTGTCCTGACGCAGGATCGAGCGCACCCGCGCGAGTTCGGGCAGCGACACGGCGGGGTTGGTCGCCGACACCCACCAGAAGCGCAGCGTGCCGTTCTCGGCGTAGCGCAGCATCTGCATCGCCGGTGTCGGCGGCGTGTGGTGCGGGATCCGCAGCTCGTCGACGTTCCACAGCCGCGCCAGCTCGGCGATGTGGCCGGGGTTTTCCCAGTTCCGGAACCCGGTGAGGTCGCCGTCGGCGCCGCACTCCCGGGTGTTCTGGGCGGTCGGCTGCCCGTTCATCTGCAGCACCCCGCACCCGGGCCTGCCCAGCATGCCCCGGACGAGGGCGACGTTGTTGACCTGCACGCTCGCCGCCGTCGCCTGGTGCGACTGGTAGAAGCCCTGCAGCACCGTGCACAGCAGCCGCCGCGCCGTGCCGAGCATCCTGGCCGCCTCGCGGATCTCACCGGCGTCGAGACCGCAGATGCGTGCGGCTCGCTCGGGCGGATACTCGGCCACCACCGAGGTCAGATCGGAGTAGCCGACGGTGTGCCGCTCGACGAAGTCGTGGTCGACCCAGTCGTGGGCGATGATCTCGTGCAGCAGCGCGTTCATCAGCGCGACGTTGGTGCCCGGCAGCGGCCGCAGGTGCAGTGTGGCCGCGCGGGCCACGGGCGTCTCCCGCGGGTCCACACACAGCAGGGCGGGTGGTTCGGGCCCGGCCAGCCGGTCGAGCATCCGTTCCCACAGCACGGCCTGGGTCTCGGCGACGTTGTGGCCGAACAGGGCGAGCACGTCGGCGTGGTCGACGTCGGTGTAGGACGCGGGCTGGCCGTCGCACCCGAACGACGCCTTCAGCGCGGCCGCGGCCGTCGCCGTGCACAGGCGGGTGTTGCCGTCGAGGTGCACCGTGCCCAGGCCGCCGTGGGCGATGGCGGCCAGCGTGTAGTACTCCTCGGCGAACAGCTGACCGCTGGTGTAGAAGCCGAGTGCGCTCGGGCCCCGCTCGGCGAGCAGTTCCCTGCTGCGGGAGACGATGCGCGACATCGCCTCCTCCCACGACGCCGGGACCAGCCGACCCCCGTCCCGGACGAGCGGCGTGGTCAGGCGGTCCGGCGCGGCGTTCGCCTGCCACCCGTAGCGGTCCTTGGGGTCGAGCCTGCCGTGATTCACCCGGTCGGTCGCGCGGCCCCGGACGCCCACGAGGCGCCCGTCCCGCACGGCGAGCTCGAGACCGTCGCCGTTGGAATGCAGCACCGCGGCGCTCGGCACCCACCGGTCGACGTCGTCCTCGGTGACGCCGTCGGCGAGGTGGCAGTCCACCCGCACCGGCCACGGATCCCCAGGCCCGTACGGGGTTCTCGACCCCCACGGCTGCTCCATTCCGGCGTGTTCCCGCATGACCCTCCTCTCGGGACCGGTGTGCCGGGTACCACACACCGCTGCCGAGAAACCGCGGCACTCACCCGCCGCCGCGCCGCACCGCCCGCGTTCCGACGAGCAAGCCCAGCGCCGCGACCGCGATCGCGGCGAGCACACCACCACCCACGGTCCCCGACCACACCTCGCCGTCGAAGAGCGCCCGCGTGGCGTCGACGACGTAGGTGAGCGGGTTGAGGTGCGAGACCGTCCGCAACCAGCCCGGCCCGTTCTCGAGGGGCAGCAGCACACCCGCCAGCAGCAACACCGGGAAGATGACGGTCTGCTGCACCGCCCAGAACATCCACTCGGTGTTCTTCGCTGCCAGCGCGAGCGTGTACGACAACGCGCCCAGGCCGACGCTGAACACCGCCAGCATCAGCAGCGCCAGCAGGGCACCGCCGAGGTGCGGCTCGAAACCGAACGGCATAGTCGCCGCGACGATGAGCACCGTCTGCGCGAGCACCGGCACGATCTCCTTGAACGCGCGCCCGACGATCAGAGCCGAGCGGCTCAGCGGCGACACCAGCATCCGTTCGTGCGCGCCGGTCTGGATCTCGTACAGCAGGTTGGAGCCGGTGGCCGAGGTGCCGAACAGGCACGACATGACGATGATCCCGGGTACGAACCACTGCACCGCCGGCTCACCACCCGAATCGGGCAACAGTGGTGCGAACAGGGCAAGGAACACCAGCGGCTGCAGCATCGAGAAGATCACGGAGAACGGGTCCCGCAGGACCGGACGCAGCTCGCGGCTGAGGACGGCGGCCGTGTCGGTGACGAACGTGGTGCTCATGCCGCACGCTCCAGCCCGGGCCCGCCCGCGCTCTCCTCGCGCAGGCTGCGTCCGGTCAGGGCGAGGAACACGTCGTCGAGCGTCGGGCGGACAACCTCGACGCTCGCGACCGGAATGTGGGCCTCGTCCAGCCCCCGCAACAGCTTCGGCGCGAGCGCGGCGCCGCCGTCGACCCGGAGGTCCACCCGGGCGCCGGCGCGGGTCAGCTCGGCACCGTCGGCGACGGCGAGCACGCGGTCGGCGGCCCGCTGCGCCTCGTGCTCGTGGTCGAACAGCAGCGAGATGCGGTCGCCGGCGTGGGCGGCCTTCAGCCGCGCGGGCGTGTCGTCCGCGATGACCCGGCCGTGGTCGATCACGATCACCCGCTCGGCGAGCTGATCGGCTTCCTCGAGGTAGTGCGTGGTGAGCACCATCGTGGTCCCGTGCTCGGCGCGCAGCCGGACGATGTGTTCGGCCAGGTTCGCCCGGTTCTGCGGGTCGAGCCCGGTGGACGGCTCGTCGAGGAACAGCAGCTCGGGCGCGTGGATCAGACCCATCGCGATGTCCAGCCGCCTGCGCTGGCCGCCGGACAGCGACGAGACGACGCGGTCGGCCACCGAGTCCAGGTCCAGTGATCCGATCAAGGCCGCGGCGCGCTCACGGGCCGCGGCCACGGACAGTCCGTACGCCCGGCCGTGACTGACGAGCTCGTCGCGCGCCCGCTGGCTGTGCCCGGCGCCGTTGCCCTGCCCGATGTAGCCGATGCGGCGGCGCACACCCCGCGGGTCGGCGACCACGTCGTGCCCGGCGACCTCGGCGGTGCCGGAGGTGGGCCGCAGCAGCGTGGTCAGCATGCGCAGGGTGGTGGATTTCCCGGCGCCGTTCGGGCCGAGCAGCGCCACGAGTTCGCCCTTGCCGACGTGCAGGTCGAGCTCGCGCACCGCCTCAACGGTCTGCTTCTTGACCGTGAAATGCCTGGTCAAGGCGTGTGTGTGAATCATGGTGGAGGTCATGGCACCCACGCTAGGATTCGCAGCGGTCACTTCTTGACCGGAATGGGACGGATACTGAAGACATGGCGAACACGAGCGCACGCATGCTGCGGTTGCTGTCCCTACTGCAGACGCATCGGTACTGGCCCGGCGGTGAGCTCGCCGGCAGGCTCGGGGTCAGCGAGCGGACCCTGCGCCGTGACATCGACCGGCTGCGGGACCTCGGCTATCCCGTCGACGCAAACCGCGGCGTGGCCGGCGGGTACCAGCTCAGGTCGGGCGCGGCGATGCCGCCGCTGCTCCTCGACGACGAGGAGGCCGTCGCCATCGCGGTCGGCCTCCGCACGGCGGCGGGCAGCGCGCTCGACGGCATCGAGGAGACCTCGGTCCGGGCGCTCACCAAGGTCATCCAGGTGATGCCTCCCCGGCTGCGCCGGCGCGTCGACGCCCTGCAGGCCTACACCGTGCCGGCGGCGCCGGGCGGCGGGCCGACCGTGGACGCGACCGCTCTCACCGTGATCGCCCAGGCGTGCCGGGACGACGAGCGACTCCGGTTCGACTACACCGCCCGCGACGGCACCCGCACCTCGCGGCTGGTCGAACCGCATCGGCTGGTGTCACTCGGCCGCCGCTGGTACCTGGTCGCGTGGGACGCGGAGAAGCATGGCTGGCGCACCTTCCGCGTCGACCGGCTCACCGACCCGCGCGCCACCGGCGCACGGTTCCGGCCGCGCGAGCTGCCCGGCGGCGACGCCGCGGAGTTCGCCCGCAGGCAGACCGCCATGGTGCCCACGCAGTACGAAGCCGTGGTCACCGTCCGGGCAGCGGCCGATCATGTGCAGCGTGTCGTCGGCCGCTGGGGACAGGTGGAACCACTGGACGACGTGTCGTGCCGGCTCGTGATGAACGTGGACACGTTCGACTGGCTGGTGCTCGTGCTCACCTCGATCGACGCCGACTTCGACGTGGTCGGCCCGCCCGAGTTGCGCGAGTACCTGCGGGTGACGGGGGAGCGGCTGTTGCGGGGTGCCGCGGCACCCTCCGCTACGTCATGAGGCCGGGCAGCCCCACCGCGGCGCGGGTACGCCGTCTGCGCAGCCACACGCGGCGGGTCCCGTCCGAATAGAGTCGTACGTTCGAGAGCTCCCACCCGGAGAATTCCGCCTGGATGGACAGCTGCACCGCGGCGGTCACGCGGGACATGCCTGGTGGCAGCTGCACCCGGCGGTATTCCCAATCCTCGTCGACCACCGCTTCCGCATTCCTCATCGCGTGATCACCTGGATCCCTTCCCCGGCTGCCGAACCGATGATGACCCGGGATGTCCGTTGGTCGACGGTAACCGAATTCGGCTGGCGAACGGTGGGTAAACGGAACTTTTCCGTCGGCTCACCACCCCGTACGTCGTAGCCGACCACCTGGTTGCGCCCCGTCAGGGTGACCCACGCGATACCGCGGCGCGCGTCGTAGGCGATGCCGTAGATGCCGCCCGGCACCGGGTAGCGCTGCCGCAGCAGCAGCGGGTCGGTGCTGAACGCCAACAGCCCGTCGCCCCGCGTGTCGGTGACGAGCACCCGGCCGTAGGAGTCGGTGACGGCGTTGGTGGCGCCCTCACCGGCCCGCAGGCCCTCGCGGATCGTGCCCTCCTCCACATCGACGGAGAACACGGCCGTGCGCAGCTTGTCGAGCACCACGGTCGCCCCGCCCGCGACCAGCACGTCGTCCGCGCTGTAGAGCTCACCCGTGATGGTTTTGCTCACGGTGTCGCCGTCGAGGACATCGACGGCCTTGCGGTCGCGCACGGCGACCAACGTCCGGCCACCCTGCACCGCCGTGCCCGCGGGCTTGCCCTGGACCTTCGTCGTCCGCACCTCGCCCGACGGGACCGCGATCCGCGCCAGGGTGCGCGCACCGGGCAGGCTCGCCACCACCGCGTCGCCGGCCGGGGTGAGCTCCTCGACGGCACCCGGCAGCGGCACCGTCGTCGGCCGTGCGCGGAGGTCGTCGAGGTCGTAGAGCAGCACCGACGCCGGGTCGGCCACCGCGACGGCGAGCGTGCGGCCCATGGTCGCGGTGGCGGTGATCTCTCCGCTCTGCGGCACGATCTCGCCCGCAGGCCGCACCGTCGCCGCCGGTGACGGTGCGGCGACCGCGGCCGTCGGGTTCTCCACGACCTGCAGCGCGTCCCCGCCGCCACCGGTGTCCGAGCAGCCCGTCAGCACCAGCACGCCCGCCAGGCACACCAGGCCGACCCGCCGGGCGGCGCGGACACGGTCACGGGCGCGGATCACACGGCCTCCTGTGTCTTGCGGGACACCCGCACCCGGTCGGTCCGCGTGAGCGGGCTCCGCCGATTGTCGTGCACGCGGACCTCCTGTGTCTTGCGGGACACCCGCACCCGGTCGGTCCGCGTGAGCGGGCTCCGCCGATTGTCGTGCACGCGGACCTCCGACAGGTCGCAGGGGTTACGGGTTGTCACGGAACCAGCATTCCGCACCGCGGCGGCGGCGTCACGCGATGGTCAGGTCGGCCACCGTTCCGGATAGCCGAACTCGACGGCACTGACATCGTCCAGCGCGGCGCGGATCGCGCTCGGCAACGTCAGCTCCTCGGCGGCCAGCGAGCCGGACAGCTGCCCGGTGTCGCGCGCACCCACCACCGGCGCGACCACTCCGGGCCGGTCGCGCACCCAGGCCAGGGCCACGGCGAGCGGAGAGGTGCCGAGCCCGTCGGCGGCCGTGGCCACGGCCTCCACGATGCGGCTCGCCCGTTCGGTGCGGTGCTGCTCGACGTAACCGGCGTAGGTCGTGGACGCGCCGCGCGAATCGGCGGGGGTGCCGCTGCGGTACTTGCCGGTGAGTACACCGCGGCCGAGCGGCGCCCACGGCAGCAGCCCGATCCCGTGGTAGGCGGCGGCGGGCACCACCTCGCGCTCGACCCCGCGTTCCAGCAGCGAGTACTCCACCTGCGTGGAGACGATCCGGTGCTGCGTCATCCCGGCCGCCGCCGTGGCCAGCTGCCAGCCGCAGTAGTTGGACACCCCGGCGTAGCGCACCTTGCCGCTGGTGATGGCGTAGTCCAGTGCCGAGAGCGTCTCCTCCAACGGCACCGTGCTGTCCCACGCGTGCAGCTGCCACAGATCGACGTGGTCACTGCCGAGTCTGCGCAGCGAACCGTCGAGCGCCGACAGCAGCGCGCCGCGCGAGGCGCCGCCACCGAACGGGCCGTCGGCGCGCCGGGCCACCGCCTTGGTCGCCACGACGATGTCGTCACGGGGCACCAGGTCAGTCAGCAGCGAGCCGAGGATCCGCTCGCTCTCGCCGTCGGCGTAGATGTCGGCGGTGTCGACGAGCGTGCCCCCGGCGTCGACGAACGCGACGAGCTGGTTGGCGGCCTCCTCGGCGTCGGTGGCCGTGCCCCACGACATCGTGCCGAGGGCCATGCGGGACACCTTCAGACCGGAGGTGCCGAGCGGGCGGCATTCCATGACTGCCCAGCGTAACGACAGGCGGTTCCGGAGTTCGACGAAGGCGCTTCGGATCGTCGGCGAGTGCCCCCGCTAGTGTCGGCGACCGTGCGATTGGGTTTGAATCTCGGATATTGGGGCGCCGGTAACGACGCGGCCAACCTCGCCCTCGCCAAGCACGCCGACGAGCTCGGGTACTCGGTGGTGTGGGCGGCGGAAGCGTACGGATCGGACGCTCCCACGGTGCTCGCCTGGATCGCCGCGCAGACGTCGAGAATCGACGTCGGCAGCGCGGTCCTGCAGATCCCGGCGCGGACACCCGCCACCACGGCGATGACCGCCGCGACGCTGGACTCGTTGTCGGGCGGCCGGTTCCGCCTCGGGCTCGGTGTCTCGGGCCCGCAGGTCTCCGAGGGGTGGCACGGCGTGCGGTTCACCGCGCCGCTCGGCCGCACCCGGGAGTACGTCGACATCGTGCGCACGGCTCTGCGCCGCGAGCGCGTCCGCTACTCGGGCAAGCACTTCCAGCTTCCGCTGCCCGACAGCCCCGGCAAGGCACTCACGCTCACCGTGCACCCCGTGCGCGACCGCATCCCGACCTACCTCGCCGCGATCGGCCCGCGCAACATCGAGCTGACCGGCGAGATCGCCGACGGCTGGCTGCCCGTGTTCTTCTCGCCCGAGCACGCGGGCGAACACCTCGGCCACCTGCGCGCGGGAGCCGAGAAGGCCGGGCGCACGCTGGACGGCTTCGACATCGCACCCACCGTCCCGCTCGTTCCGGGCGAGGACTGGACGACGTGTGCCGACTCCGTGCGCGCCTACGCCGCCCTGTACCTGGGCGGCATGGGCAGCCGGGAGAAGAACTTCTACAACCAGCTCGCCTGCCGGATGGGCTTCGAGGCCGAGGCCGCCGAGGTCCAGGACCGCTACCTGGCCAAGGACTACGAGGGCGCCATGGCCGCGGTACCGCTGGCGTTCCTCGACGCCACCTCGCTGCTGGGCCCCAAGGAGCGCATCGCCGAGCGCCTGGCCGCCTACGCCGAGGCCGGGGCCACCACGCTGACCGTCGCGCCGTTCCTCGCGCCGGAGCAGGCCCCGGAGGGTCTGCGCACCGTCGTCGAGGCACTCGAGCTGGCCGGGGTCGCCTGATGGGGTGGTTCGAAGCACTGGTCCTGGGGCTGGTCCAGGGCCTCACCGAGTTCCTGCCCATCTCGTCCAGCGCCCACCTGCGGATCACCGCCGCGTTCGCGGGCTGGGGAGACCCGGGCGCGGCGTTCACGGCCGTCACCCAGATCGGGACCGAGCTCGCCGTCCTGCTCTACTTCAGCCGCAAGATCGGGCGGATCATCGGGCACTGGTTCCAGTCGCTGTACAAGCCCGAGTACCGGCACGACCCGGACGCCAGGATGGGCTGGCTGATCATCGTCGGGTCGATCCCCATCGCGGTGCTGGGCCTGCTGTTCCAGGAACAGATCGACCACGTGTTCCGCGACCTGCGCATCACCGCGACCACGCTGATCGTGTTCGGTCTCCTGCTGCTGCTGGCCGACCGGATCGGACGGCAGGACCGCGATCTCGACCACCTCACGGTGCCGCACGGCATCACCTACGGGCTGTTCCAGGCGCTCGCGCTCGTGCCCGGGGTGTCCCGGTCGGGCGGCACGATCACCGGCGGCCTGCTGCTCGGCTACAAGCGCGCCGACGCCGCCGAGTACGCGTTCCTGCTGGCCGTGCCCGCGGTCCTCGCGTCCGGTCTGTACAAGCTCACCGACATCGGTGAGGGGCAGGGCCCGGCGTGGGGCCCGACGATCCTGGCGACGGTGGTGGCGTTCGGTGTCGGGTACGCGGTGATCGCGTGGCTGATGTCCTACATCAAGAGCAACAGCTTCCTGCCGTTCGTGATCTACCGCGTCGTGCTCGGCATCCTGCTGTTCGTGCTCGTCTTCACCGGCGTGCTGGACCCCGATGCCGGTCCGGTGGGGAGCTAGCACCCCGTAGGGTGGCGGTGTGGGAACCGTCATTCTGCTGCGGCACGGCCGGTCGACGGCGAACGGCTCCGGCGTGCTCGCCGGGCGCACGCCGAAGGTGGGCCTCGACGACACCGGCCGTGCCCAGGCGCAGGCACTCGTGGATCGCCTGCGCACGGTGCCGCTGGCGGGCCTGGTGTCGTCGCCGCTGCTGCGTTGCAAGCAGACACTCGACCCGCTGGCGAGGCACCGCGGCCTGGAGCGGGTCACCGAGTCCCGGCTGTCCGAAGTGGATTACGGCGAGTGGACGGGCCGCGAGCTCAAGACGCTGGTGAAAGAGCCGCTGTGGCGGGTGGTCCAGGCCCACCCGTCGGCGGCGGTGTTCCCCGGCGGTGAGGGGCTGGCCAACGTCCAGGCACGGGCGGTCGCCGCGGTGCGCGAGCACGACGCGCGGATCACCGCCGAACACGGTGACCACGCGGTCTGGGCGCTGTGCAGCCACGGCGACGTGATCAAGGCGATCCTGGCCGACGCGCTGGGCCAGCACCTCGACGGCTTCCAGCGCATCGTCGTCGACCCGGGGTCGCTGTCGGTCGTGCGCTACACGGAGACGCGGCCGTTCGTGCTGCGGATCAACGACAACGCGGGCGATCTGGCCGGGATCGTGCCGCCGGAGCCGAAGAAGCGCCGCCGGAGCAGGAAGACGATGTCCTCGGACGCCGACGTCGGGGGCTCGACAGGACGAAAGGACCGAGCGTGACGAGCGAGACCACCACGAGCAACCCGCTGCTGGTCCCGAGCGAGCTGCCCCACGGGCTGCCACCGTTCGACCGCATCGCCGACGAGCACTACCTGCCCGCGTTCGAGGCCGGCATCGCCGAGCAGGCGGCCGAGGTGCGGGCGATCGCCGACAACCACGAGCCGCCCACCTTCGAGAACACGATCGTGGCGCTGGAGCGCTCGGGGCGGCTGCTGCACCGCGTGGCGTCGGTGTTCTTCAACCTCGTCGGCTCCCACACCAATGACACCCTGCAGCAGGTGCACGCCGAGATCGCGCCGCGGCTGGCGGCCCACTCCGACGCCATCCACCTGGACCCGGCGTTGTCCGCCCGTATCGAGACGCTGTACGAGCAGCGGGACTCGCTGGAGCTGACCGCCGAGCAGGCGTGGCTGCTGCGCCGCTACCACCTCGACTTCCAGCGCGCGGGTGCCGGCCTGCCGCCCGAGAAGCAGCAGCGGCTGCGGGAGCTCAACGAGGAACTGTCCTCGTTGTCGACGCGGTTCCAGGACAACCTGCTCGCCGACACCAACGACCTGGCCGTGATCGTGTCCACCCGGGAGGAGCTGGCCGGGCTGTCGGAGGACGCCGTCGCGGCGGCGGCCGAGGCCGCGACCGCCCGCGGCGAGGACGGCAAGTACCTGCTCAAGCTGAGCCTCCCCACGGCGCAACCGGTACTGGCCTCCCTTGACGACCGTGGCCTGCGCGAACGCGTGTTCCGGGCGTCCACGGCGCGGGGTCACCGCGGCAACGAGCACGACAACACCGCGGTCCTGACCCGGATCGCGGTGTTGCGCGCCGAGCGGGCGACCCTGCTCGGGCACCCGCACCACGCCGCGTACGTCATCGAGGATCAGACCGCCAAGACCGCCGAGGCCGCGCTCGGGCTGCTGCAGCGGCTGGTCCCGGTGGCGGTGGCCAACGCCGAGGCCGAGGCCGCGGAACTGCGGGAGGAGATGGCCGCGGCCGGCGAGGACGGAGAGCTGAAGCCGTGGGACTGGGCGTACTACGCCGAGCGGGTCCGCCGCCGCCGCTACGCCGTGGACGACGCCGAACTGCGTCCGTACTTCGAGCTCGAGCGCGTGGTGCGGGACGGCGTGTTCTATGCCGCGAACCGGCTGTACGGCCTCACGTTCGCCGAGCGGCACGACCTGCCGACCTACCACCCCGACGTCCGCGTGTTCGAGGTCTTCGACGCCGACGGCAGCCCGCTGGGCCTGTTCCTCGGCGACTACTACACGCGCGACTCCAAGCGCGGCGGCGCGTGGATGAACACCTACGTGGACCAGTCGCGGCTGCTGGGGGAGCGGCCGGTGGTGGTGAACAACCTCAACATCGCCAAGCCGCCCGCCGGGGAGCCGACCCTGCTCACCTACGACGAGGTGCTCACCGCGTTCCACGAGTTCGGGCACGCCTTGCACGGGCTGCTGTCCGACGTGGAGTATCCGACGTTCTCCGGCACGAGCGTGCCCCGCGACTTCGTCGAGTTCCCGTCGCAGGTCAACGAGATGTGGGCGCTGTGGCCGGAGGTGCTGACCAACTACGCGCGCCACTACCGCACGGGCGAACCGCTGCCCGCCGACCTGGTGGCCAAGCTGGAGGAGTCGAGCCGCTACGGGGAGGGCTTCCGCACGACGGAGTACCTCGCGGCGTCCCTGCTGGACCTGGCGTGGCACACGCTCGGCCCGGACGCCACGGTCGAGGACGCCGCCCGGTTCGAGGCCGAGGCGCTGGAGAAGGCGGGCGTCGCGCTCGCCACCGTGCCGCCGCGCTACCGCAGCACCTACTTCGCGCATGTCTTCAGCGGCGGCTACTCGGCGGGCTACTACTCCTACATCTGGGCCGAGGTGCTCGACGCCGACTCGGTCGAGTGGTTCCGCGAGCACGGCGGGCTGACACGAGCCAACGGCGACCACTTCCGGCGGGAGCTGCTGGCCAAGGGCGGCAGCGTCGACGTGATGGAGGCGTTCCGCGCGTTCCGCGGGCGGGATCCGGAGATCGAACCCCTGCTCAAGCGCCGTGGCCTGACGGGGGCGTGAGCGGCCTGCGCCGCCGACGGGTGCCTGCCCGGTCGTGGCGCGTCCACGGCCAGGTGATCAGCGCCCACACACCGAGGATCAACACCGCCTCCGGGAGCAGATACCACGGCCACGGCCCGAGGAGCTCGAGCACGGACGGGTTGGCCGGTTTGCGGTTGAGGAAGCCGAAGTTGGTGCCGGCGATGCTGTTGAACACGAACGCCACCACAGCCCACGACACGGTGATCGTCACGCAGATCCGGTACTCGCGCCACGTCGGGTGCAGACCGACGCCCCACGTGAGGTAGATGGCCGCCCACACGGCGAGCAGATGCAGCCCCCAGAACGCCATGAACTTGTAGTGCGGAAAATCAGGGCCGACGAAGGCCGGCGAGATCAGGGCCTGCGTGGTCAGGGAGAGGCACCAGTAGTAGGTGACCGCGAATGCCCAGCGCCGATGAGTCCAGAGTGCGTAGGCCGCGACGAACCCGACAAGGTCGGACACGTGCAGCGGGACCGCGTCGATCGGCTCTTCGATTCCCAGAGCCACGCTGTAGAACCGGGCGGCCACGTGCCCGATCAGCAGCAGCACGGCGAACACCCGGCTGAACCGGGTCTGGGCTTCGGTGCCGCGCCACGCGCGCCCGGCCCGGATCAGCAGCACCAGCCCGAGTACGAACACGACGAGCACGGCCCAGTGGGACGGACCATAGCTGCTGAACTCCTGTGCCGTCAGCTCCACGAGTGACCTGCCAGCGATCGTCGTAGCCGGTGCGGTGCACCTATCGTGACAGCGGAGGAGTTCGGCTGCTCAACGAAGCGGGCCTGCCGCGACCGGCGATGCGGTCACGACAGGCCCGGGACACCAGCCTGGGAGCTGCTCAGACGAGGCCGAGCTGCTTCACGGCGTCGCGCTCCTCGCTGAGCTCGCGCACGGAGGCGTCGATGCGGCCGCGGGAGAACTCGTCGATCTCGAGTCCCTGGACGATCTCGTACTTGCCGTCCTTGCACGTGACGGGGAAGGACGAGATGAGGCCCTCCGGGACGCCGTAGGAGCCGTCCGACGGAACGCCCATCGACACCCAGTCGCCCTCGGGGGTGCCGTTGACCCAGTCGTAGATGTGGTCGATGGCCGCGTTGGCCGCGGAGGCCGCCGACGAGGCGCCGCGGGCCTCGATGATCTCGGCGCCGCGCTTGGCCACGCGCGGGATGAACTCGTTCTCGATCCACTGCTGGTCGTTCACGGCCTCGGCGGCGTTCCGGCCGGCGGCCTCGGCGTGGAAGATGTCCGGGTACTGGGTGGCGGAGTGGTTGCCCCAGATGGTCATCTTCTTGATGTCGGACACCGTGACGCCGAGCTTCTTGGCGAGCTGGGCGAGGGCCCGGTTGTGGTCGAGGCGGGTCATCGCGGTGAACCGCTCGGCGGGGACGTCGGGCGCGTGCGACTGTGCGATGAGCGCGTTGGTGTTGGCGGGGTTGCCCACCACGAGCACCTTGACGTCGTCGGCGGCGCCGGCGTTGATGGCCTCGCCCTGCGGCTTGAAGATGCCGCCGTTGGCCTCGAGGAGGTCACCGCGCTCCATGCCCTTCGTGCGCGGGCGGGCACCCACCAGCAGCGCGACGTTGACGCCCTCGAAGGCCTGCTTGGCGTCGTCGAAGATGTCGACGCCGGCCAGCAGCGGGAACGCGCCGTCCTCCAGCTCGAGCGCGGTGCCCTCGGCCGCCTTCACCGCCTGCGGGATCTCCAGCAGCCGCAGCTTCACCGGCGTGTTCTGCCCCAACAGCTGACCGGACGCGATGCGGAACAGCAGCGCGTAACCGATCTGGCCGGCCGCGCCGGTGACGGTGACGTTGACAGGGGCCTGGGTCATGATCGATCTCCTGCTGACGGGTTCAGTTCTGTGTATCGGGGATGTTATCGGCCGCTGGTGGAGCCGTACGGGTGCGTCGCCTCACCTGAACCGATTGAGGCGGTCCCGAGCCGGGACAGGACCTGCGGAATGTCGGCGATATCACGGATGGACGCCGGTTCGCGCCTCACGTTACCCGCGGGCGGCCCACGCCGCGCCGCTCCGAAGGGTCTGGTTTGTCACGCAAACCGGTTTGCGTGACAATATGGACATGCCGTGCCGACGACAACGGAGATCCGCATGAGCGAGCAGGCCGACCCGTCCCGCATCCGCTCCGTGGTGAGGAACTTCGAGTTCCTGCAGGGACTGGCGGTGGTCCCGGTCGCCGTGTGGTGTGCCGTGGCCGTGGGGTGGGCCGACGGCTGGCTCCCGGGCTGGCTCGTGGCGGTGGGCGCCGCCGTCGCCGTGGTCGCGGCGGGTGCGGCGATCCTCTGGTACCGCAGGCATTACGGCCGGGTGCGGCCCGCCGCGGACGCCGCGCGCGGCGCCCTGCTCGTGTGGCCCGCCGCGGGCGTCATCCTGGCGGCGATGGTGGTGCGGGCACTGGAGCTGCCGGTCCCGGTGAGTGTCGAGGGACTCGTGCTCGCCGCCGGCGCCCTGGCCGCCGCGCTGTGGCTGCGCCAGCTCACGCCGGCGCTACTGGCCGTGGCCGGTCTCGTGGCCGCCGCGAGCCTGCTCCCACTCGGCGGACCGGACGGGCCGCACCCGTTGTCCGACACCGAGAACTGGACCATGGCGTTCTGCGCGGCCGTCGCGATCGTGGCGGGCTGGAGCCACCTCGTCCTGCGCCGCACACTCGGGCCGGGTGGGCGGTGAACGCGCCGTTCGAGGAACTGGCCGGGCTCGACAAGCTCGTGCACGAACCGGCCAGGCTCGCCATCACCACCGCACTGTCCGCCTGCGACAGCGCCGACTTCCTGTTCCTGCAACGGCTCACCGGTCTGTCCAAAGGCAACCTGTCCGCCCACCTGGCCAAGCTCGAGGCCGGTGGGCTGATCGCGATCAGCAAGCAGTTCGCGGGCAAGCGCCCGCAGACGTGGATCAGCCTCACCGAGACGGGCAGGCGCTCGGTCGACGCACACTGGGCCCGGCTCGACGACCTGCGCCGCCGCGCCCGCGCGTGGCGCACCGGCCGCTGACCGGCTCACTCCGCGAGCAGCTCCCACTGCGCGAGGCGCAGCCGCCTGCCGGTGTGAGCGGTGATCCGCAGCCGGTGGTGCCGCACCGGCTGCGGTGACCGGACCCGGAACGCGCGGGTCTGCCTGCGCCACCGGAACGTCTCCCCACGACGTTCGTCGAGCACCACCCAGCGGACACCGTCGGCCGAGCCCTCGAACACCCAGCCCGCCGGGTCGCCGTGCTCCGCCGCCGAGGTCAGCGTGTACAGCCGCACCGCCACCGGTTCGCCTGCCGTGTGGCTCACCACCGGACGGGCCGAGCGGAACACCACCTCCGTGCGGGCGGTGTCGTCCCGCAGCACGGTGGCATCGGTGCCGTCGGAACAGTGCACCGTGCCCGGCACGTCACGCAGCGGCCGCGGCGGCTCGGGCTCCGTCGTCACCACGCCCCACGTGGACGGCGCCGGGCCGAGGTCGATGTCGAGCACCGCGCCGCCGGCCAGGACGTCGTGGTCGATCCACGGCAGCTCGTGCGGCACACCATTGACCCGCAGGCCCTGCACGTACACGTTCTCCGGACTGTTGGCGGGTGCGTTGACGACGAGGTCGTTGCCGTTCTCCAGATGCACCACCGCCCGCCGGAACAACGGCGACCCGATCGTGTACCGCGGGCTGCCCACCGCGAGCGGGTAGAACCCGAACGCACTGAACAGCCACCACGCCGACATCTCGCCGTTGTCCTCGTCGCCGGGATAGCCCTGGCCGATCTCGCTGCCGAGATAGCACCGCCGCAGTACCTCCCGGACGATCCGCTGCGTCTCGGCGGGCGCGCCCGCGTGCGCGTACAGGTAGGGGATGTGGTGCGAGGGCTGGTTCGAGTGCGCGTACTGCCCGAGCCGAACATCGCGCGCCTCGGTCATCTCGTGGATCACCCCGCCGTAGGCGCCGGTGCGGGTGCCCGTCTCCGGCGTGGCGAAAAACCTGTCGAGCAGGGCACGCAGCGCCGCACGGCCGCCGTGCAGGGCGGCCAGGCCGTCGCCGTCGTGCGGAGCGGCGAACGCGGTGTTCCAGCCGTTGGTCTCGGTGTAGTCGCCACCCCAGGCGGCGGGATCGTAGGCGCCCGGCTCGTGCCGCCACCGTCCGTCCCGGGTGCGGCCCTGGAAGAAGCCGATGCGCCGGTCGAAATGGTCGGCGTACCGCCGCGCACGGGAGGCGAAGTACTCGGCGTTGTCCTCGTCGCCCAGTGCCCGCGCCAACCCGGCGATGCCGGCATCGTTCACGCAGCCTTCCAGCGCCCAGGACAGTCCCTCCCGTGTGGACAGCGGCGTGTAGCCCAGGAAGATCGACTCGGCGAGGCCCTGCCTGCCGACCGCACGGTCCGGCGGGGTGACGGTGGCGTTGCGCAGCGCCGCCTCGTACGCCGCCCGCACGTCGAACCCGCGCACGCCCTTGCGGTAGGCGTCGGCGAACGCGACATCCGAACTGGTTCCCACCATGGAGTTCGCGTACCCCGGCGCCGACCAGCGCGCGATCCAGCCGCCCTCGCGGTACTGCTGCACGAACCCGTCGATCAGCGCGCCACAGCGCTCCGGTGCCAGCAACGCGTACGCAGGCCAGCAGGTGCGGTAGGTGTCCCAGAACCCGTGGTTGACCGACATCGGCCCGGGCAGGACGCGCGCGCCGGTCGTGCGCGGGCTGCTCGGCCGCCGCCCACGCACGACCGGGCTGGCGTACCTGCGGCCGTCCGGCGTGTCCTCGTGGGCGATGTTCGGGTACAGGAACAGCCGGTACAGGTTCGAGTACAGCGTCGTGAGCTCGTCCTCGCTCGCGCCCTCGACCTCCACCCGCCCGAGCACGTCCTGCCACGCCTCGCGCGCCCGCTGCCGGACCTCGCCGAACGACGCGCCCCCGATCTCCACGTCGAGGTTGCGCCGGGCCTGGGCGAGGCTGATCAGCGAGGTGCCGATGCGCAGGGTCGCGCCGTTGCCGGCGGGCCGGACGTACCCGGTGACGGTGCGCCAGGGCGGTGTCCGCAGTCGCCGGCCCGTGGTGAGCGGCTCGTCGAGCGTGGAGTACACGAACATCCGCCGCGCTCCCGCGGACATCCTGCTGCGCACCCAAGTGTGCCCGGTGACGGTGCGGGCGACCGGGTCGATGCGCAGGCCGCCGCGGTTGCGGACGTTGTCGAACAGTAGCCACCCGTCGGCCGAGGGGAACGTGAAGCGCAGGATCGCGGCGTGGTCGGAGGGTGCGATGTCGGCGGTGATGCCGCCCGCGAAGCGCACGCCGTAGTGGTGCGGGCGGGCGGTCTCGTCGGCGTGGTCGAACGGCAGCGCACGGGCCCGCGGTGCCGTCACCACCGGGCCCACACCGGGCATGATCTGGAACGTGTGCCGGTCGCCGACCCACGGGCTCGGCTGGTGGCTCAGCGCCAGAGCCTGCAGCGCGGGACGGTTCGTGGCCTCGTTGCCGCGGTGGTACTCGTAGATCCAGTCGAGTGCGCGGGCGTCCGTCACCGGGGTCCAGAAGTTGAAGCCGTTCGGCAGCGCCGTCGCCGGAAGGCAGTTGCCGCGGGAGAACCGCCGGCTGGAGTGGGTGCCCCGCGTCGTGCTGACGTAGTCCACCGGGTCACGCGCCGACGGGACCCGCTCACCGATCCGGACGTCGTCGAGCCACCCGGTCAGCTCACCGTCGCCCGCCGGCGCGTCGGTGACGAGCACGATCGCCCGCACCCGCCTGCCCGCCGCCACCTCGCCGAGGCGATGACGGACCAGGTTCCACTGGTCGAGGTACAGGTTCTTCGACTCGCCCTGGGCCCGCGCCGACGCGGCCTGCCGCCGGTGGCTCAGCGTGCTCCCGTCGTCGAACTCGACGTCCACCGCCACGAACGTGCTGCGGTAGCTCGGGCCCGCATCCGACTGCGGAAACACCACATAGGACAGCTCGGTGTGCTCGCCGACGGGAACGTCCACCGTGAACAGTCCCGCCCGCGCCGGGCCGGCGACCGTCGTGGCGTAGTGCAGTGCCCGCAGCCCCGTGAACCCCGCCTTCGGCGTGGCCGCGAGCGGGCGCAGCGGCCCGGTGCCGACGTGCACGTGCAGCCGCGTACCACCGCCCGGCCGGGGATCGCCGTCCTCGAACGAGGTGAAGAACCCACCGGCCACCGGCTCACTCCCCGACCGCAGCTACACCGACAACAGGAGACGCTCGAGCACCCGGGCCCCGAAGCGCAGCCCCTCGATCGGCACCCGCTCGTCCACCCCGTGCGCCATGGCCCGGTAGGGAAAACCCTCCGGCAGCCACAACGGCGCGAAGCCGTAACAGTCGATGCCGAGCGGGGCGAACGCCTTCGCGTCGGTGCCCCCGCCCAGGCAGTACGGCACCACCACGGCTTCAGGATCCTCCGCCCGCAGCGCGTCCGCCATCGCGTCGAACCACGGCGAGTCGACCTCGGCCTGCACCGGCGGCTGGTGCGCGACGAACTCCCGCTCCACTCCGGGGCCGAGGAGCGCGTCCACCTGCGCCAGCATGGCGTCCTCGGTGCCGGGCAGCACACGGGTGTCCACCAGCGCATGGGCGATGCCGGGGATGACGTTCACCTTGTAGCCGGCCGAGAGCATCGTCGGGGTGGTGCTGTTGCGCACCGTCGACTCCGCCAGCGACGCCACCGGCCCGAACCGGCTCAGGGTGCCGTCGACGTCGGCGAGATCGACCTCCACGCCGAGCGCCTTGCCGGTGCGCTCGAGGAATGCCCGGACCGTCGGCGTCAGCACGACCGGCCACCGGTGCGCGGACAGCGCGTGCACGGCCGCGACGAGGCGGACGACGGCGTTCTCGTCGTTGCGGCGGGAACCGTGCCCGGCGCGGCCACGCGCGGTGAGCCGCAGGTGCGCGGTGCCGCGCTCCGCCGTGCCGACAGGGTAGAGGCGCACGGGCCTGCCGTCGGCGCCCGTGGCGTGGTACGTGTACCCGCCCGATTCGCTGATCGCGGCCGCGCACCCGTCGAACAACTCCCGGTGCTTGCCGGTCAGCCAGTGCGCCCCGTAGACGCCCTGGTCCTCCTCGTCGGCGACGAACGCGAGGACGAGGTCCCGGCGCGGCCGCTTTCCCGTTCGCGCCAGCGAATGCACCACCGACAGCACCATGGCGCAGAAGTCCTTCATGTCCACCGCGCCGCGGCCCCAGAGGCAGCCGTCGCGCACCTCGGCCGAGAACGGGCCGACCGACCAGTCCGCCGCGTCCGCGGGCACGACGTCGAGGTGACCTTGCACCAGCAGGGGAGCGAGGCTCGGATCCTCGCCGGGTACGCGGGCGACCACGTTCGCCCTCCGCGGCGCGGCCTCGTAGACGCGGGCGTCCACACCGGCGTCGGCGAGGACCTCGCCGACGAACTCGGCGGCCTCGCGTTCCCCTTCGGAGTCGCCCGCGCCGTGGTTGGTCGTGTCGAACCGGATCAGCCGTGCACACAGGTCGACGACGTCGGTTTCCACGCTGTGCTCCCTCGCTCGGCGGCTCGCGTCGCGACGCCGTCAACCATACTTGCCCTGCACCGCGCCGTCCGCGATCGCGGTGACGACCTTGAAGGCCTTCATCGCCTCGGTCATGTCGGGCGCGTCGAACGCGACCCGGCGCAGCCCCGTCTGCTCGACCGTCGGCACGACCGCCGCCGCCTGCGCCAGATGGCTCGCGTCGAACTCCACCTCGATCCGGTGCGCCGTGACCACCGGGTCGAGGTGGCCCGCGCGGCTCATCGCCGTGCGGGCCGCCTCGGTGATCCGGGCGGCCGTGGCCGACGGCGGGTCGCAGATGGCGGCGTACCGGCTGACGCACTCCTTGACCACCACGTGCTCGGCCTCCGGCGCGTAGCCCGCGGCGTCCTCGCACGCCTTGTCGTCGCCGGTGACCACCAGGACCGGCACGCCGTACTCGGCGGCGAGCACCGTGTTCAGCCTGCCCTCGCTCGCCGGTGCCTCGTCGAGCCACACGCCCGTGATGTGGCTCGGCAGGTAGGTGTGCGAGAGCACGCCCTCGCAGCCGGAAGCGGCGTGGTACCCCAGCAGCACCGCGCCCGCCACGCCGGTGTCGACGCCCTCCATCATCGACAGTGGCTTGTGCCGCCCGGTCAGCATCCGGGCGCGCGGGTCGAGCTCCTCCAGCAGCAGGTTGCGCTGGGACAGGTGCGCCTCGTTGACGAGCACCCGGTCGGCGCCGCCCTCGCACAGTCCCGCCACGGCGGCGTTCACGTCACCGGTGAAGAACCGCCGGAAACGTTGCCACTGCTCCGTTCCCGGGACGACGTCGTCGGTCCACGTGACACCGCTGACGCCCTCCATGTCGGCCGAGATCATGATCTCCATCGGCCCCAACCTACTGCGCTTGGTCACGGCTTGGCATCCGTTAGGGAAATCGTTGACAGCCGAAACGGCGAAGTGGTTACTTTTCGGCTTCGGGTCCCACCAGCCAGCAACGAGGTGTGCACAGTGCGTTTCAGTCGTCTCCGGCGGGCCAGAGCCGCGCTCGCCGCGCTCGCGGTTCCGCTCCTGCTCGCCGGGCCGTTCACCCCGCCCGCGCAGGCGCAGTCCGGCACGGTGCTGCGCGTGGCGCTCGTCCAGGAGATCGACCACCTCAACCCGTTCACCGCGAGCTTCGCGTCGAGCACCATGGTCGGCCGCATGGCGTGGGAGTTCCTCACGCTGCCCTCCGCGGAGGACGCCACCCCCACCGGCGGCGTGGCCGAGAAGTGGGAGTCCTCACCAGACAAGCTCACCTGGACCTTCACCATCCGCGACGGCATGACGTGGTCCGACGGCAAGCCGGTGACCGCGAAGGACGCCGCGTTCACGTTCAACCGGATCCTGACCGACCCGAAGGCCGCCGAGGCCAACGGCAGCTACGTCGAGAACTTCGAGAAGGTCACCGCACCCGACGAGCGCACCCTCGTCATCAAGACCAAGCAGCCACAGGCCAGCATGACGGCCCTGGACGTCCCGATCGTGCCGGAGCACATCTGGTCGGGCATCTCGGACATGACCGACCCGAAGACGGACAGCGTCGACGTGGTCGGCGTCGGCAGCGGACCGTTCCTCATCAGCGAGTACCGGCCGAACGAGATCGTCAGGCTCACGGCCAACCCCGACTACTGGCGCGGCGCGCCCGAGGTCGACGAGCTGCAGTTCGTCAAGTTCGAGAACGCCGACGCCGCGGTCGCCGCCCTGCGCAACGGCGAGGTCGACTTCGTCAACCGGCTCACCAAGGCCCAGTTCGACAGCCTGAAGGGTGTCGAGGGAATCGAGACCAACCAGGCCTCGGGCCGCCGCTACCGCGAACTGCTCATGAACCCCGGCGCCAAGAACATCGACGGGCAGCCGATCGGCGACGGCCACCCGGCGCTGCGTGACGTCCGCGTGCGCAAGGCCGTCGCCAAGGCGATCGACCCGCGGGTGCTCGTGGACAAGGTGCTCGGTGGCTACGGAGAGCTGCCCGGAGGCCTCGTCCCGCCGATCTACGCCGACTTCCACTATCAGCCCCCGCAGGACGCCAAGTACACCTTCGACCCGGCCGCCGCGAACCGCGAGCTCGACGCGGCCGGCTACCGCAGGGGCCCCGACGGCATCCGCGTCAGCCCGGACCGCAGGCCGCTCGAGTTCCGGCTCACCGCCCGGTCCAGTGAGGACTTCGGCCTCCGCGCCTCCGAGTACATCGCCGGCTGGCTCGGCGACATCGGCATCAAGGTCACCAAGAACCTCGTCTCCGACAACGAGGTGGACGAGACCACGTCCTCCGGGCACTACGACCTGGCGCTGTCCGGCTGGGGCACCAACCCCGACCCCGACTACATCCTCGCCAAGCAGACCTGCGCGAGCCTGCCCGCCAGCTCCGGCAGTAGCAGCAGCAACGCGTTCTTCTGCGACGCCACCTACGACGACCTCTACGCCAAGCAGGCCGCCGAGATGGACCGGGCCAAACGGGCCGAGTACGTCAAGCAGGCCCAGGCCCGCTACTACGACCAGGCGCCGAGCTACGTCCTCACCTACGAGAACGTGCTCGAGGCCTACCGGTCCGATGCGTTCACCGGCTTCGTCCGCCAGCCCGAGGGCGAGGGCCAGATCATGGAGCAGACCGGCTACTGGGGCTTCTACGGAGCCAGGCCCGTCGCGGGCGGAGCCGACGACGGCGGCGGGCTGCCCGCCGGCGCGTGGGTGGCCATCGGAGCCGGGGTGCTGCTCGTGGTCGCCGGTGGCGGCACCGCACTCGCGCGGCGCCGGTCCTCGGCGGACGACCGGGAGTAGCGCGCGGTGCCGGCAAGCACGACCGACAGCCACGCGGTCACCGACCTGGACGAGCGGCGGACCGGGACCTCGACGTCCCGGTTCGCCGCAGGCAAGGTCGGCGGCGCGCTGGCCAGCCTCGCCCTCGTCGTGGTGCTGGGCTTCCTGCTGTTCCGGATGATCCCCGGCGACCCGGTGGCGACCATGACCCGCGACCGGCCGACCAGCCCGCAGCAGCTGGCCGACCTCCGGGAACGCCTCGGCATCGACAAGCCCCTGTGGCAGCAGTTCCTCGACTACGTCACCGGACTGCTGCGCGGCGACCTCGGCACCTCGTACATGTACAACCGGCCCGTGGCCGAGATGATCGGCGAACGGGTCGGCCCGACGCTGCTGCTGGTCGGCACGGCGACGGTGCTCGCGGTGGCGCTCGGCATGTGGCTCGGCGTCCGCGCGGCGTGGCGGCGCGACAGCCTGTTCGACCGCACCCAGACCGGTATCGCGCTCACCCTGTGGTCGGTGCCGCAGTTCTGGCTGGGCCTCCTGCTGCTCATCGCCACGCAGGGCCTGTTCCCGAGCCGCGGCATGCGCTCGCCGGACCTGCCGGACGGGTTCGTGCCGCAACTGCTCGACATCGCCTGGCACCTCACGCTGCCGTGCGTGACGCTCCTCGCGGTGATCTACGCGCAGTACATGCTCGTGATGCGCTCGTCCCTGCTGGAGGAGATGGGCGCCGACTACCTCACCACGGCGCGCGCGAAGGGCCTGCGCGACGACCTCGTCCGCCGCAGGCACGCCGTGCCCAACGCCCTGCTGCCCGCGGTGACGCTGGTGTTCCTGCAGTTCGGGATGGTCATCTCCGGCACGGTGACGGTCGAGGCCGTGTTCTCCTGGCCCGGGCTCGGGCTGCTCACCTACGAGGCGCTGCGGGGGCCGGACCTGCCGCTGCTGCAAGGAGTGTTCGTGATCCTGGCCGGGTCGGTGATCGTGATGAACCTGCTCGCCGAGCTGCTCTACCGCGTGCTCGACCCCCGGGTGCGTGCGTCATGAGCGCACCGGTGTGGGAACGCAGGCGCGCGGCCGCGGCCGGCGTGTGGCAGGAGTTCCACGGCAACAAGGCCGGGCTCGCCGGCCTGGTCGGTCTGGCGGCGATCGTGGTGCTCGCCCTGCTGGCTCCGCTCATCACCGACGAGAGCGGGCTCGACGTCGTCTCCGCCACGGGCACCCCGCTCCAGCCGCCCAGCGGGGAGTACCTGCTCGGCACGGACGTCGACGGCAGGTCGGTGCTCCTGCTGACGTTCTGGGGCGCGCGGGTCTCGCTGCTCGTCGGCTTCGCCGCGACGGTGCTGTCGGTGTTCATCGGCACGCTGGTCGGGGTCGTCGCCGCGCATTTCGGCGGGTGGGTCTCGGCGGTGCTGCTGCGGATCACCGATTTCTTCCTCGTGCTGCCGTCGCTGGTGCTGGCGATCGCGCTGTCCAGCGTGCTGCCCAAGGGTGTGGCGACGATCATCCTCGCCGTCGGCATCACGTCGTGGCCCGCGACCGCGCGGCTGGTCCGGGCCCAGACGCTGACCATCGAGAGCAGGCCCTACATCGAACGCGCCCGGGCGCTCGGTGGCGGGCACGCCCACATCATCGGCAAGCACGTGCTGCCCGCCGTGCTGCCGCTCGTGCTGGCCAACACCACGCTCGTCGTCGGCAGCTCGATCATCGCCGAGTCCACGCTGTCGTTCCTCGGCCTCGGTGACCCGTCGGCCGTGTCGTGGGGCTCGATGCTGCAGACGGCCATGTCGTCGGGTGCCGTCACCGCGGGCGCGTGGTGGTACCTGCTGCCGCCCGGCCTGGCGATCGTGCTCATCGTGCTGGCGTTCACGCTGGTCGGCCGGGCGCTGGAGACCGTGCTCAACCCGCGCCTGAAGGGAGCCCGGTGACACCGCTGCTCGAACTCAGGAACCTCGGCGTCACGTATCGGACCGCGGGTGGCGAGGTGGAGGCCGTCCGCGGCGTCGACCTGACCCTGGAACCGGGCGAGACCCTCGGCATCGCGGGGGAGTCCGGTTCCGGCAAGTCCACAGTGGCGATGAGCGTGCTGCGGCTGCTGCCGAAGTCCGCCCGGACCACCGGCGAGGTGCTGCTCGACGGCGAGGACGTCGGCGCGATGCGCTGGGGGCGGCTGCGCGCGGTGCGCTGGTCGTCGGCGTCGGTGGTGTTCCAGGGCGCGATGCACGCGCTCAACCCCGTCCGCCGGGTCGGCGAGCAGATCGCCGAGCCCCTGCGCCTGCACACCGACCTGTCCGAGTCCGAGATCACGGCGCGGGTGGGCGAGCTGCTGGACCAGGTGGATCTGCCGCGGTCGCGGGCGCGCGCCTACCCGCACGAACTCTCCGGCGGACAGAAACAACGCGTGATGATCGCGATGGCGCTCGCCTGTGAGCCGCGGCTCGTCATCGCCGACGAGCCGACCACCGCGCTCGACGTGATCGTGCAGGCGCAGGTGCTGGCGCTTCTCGGCAGGCTGGTGACCGAACGCGGCATCGGGCTCGTCTTCATCACCCACGACCTGTCCGTGCTGGCGGCCACGTGCTCGCGGATCGCCGTCATGTACGGCGGGGAGATCGTCGAGACCGGTCCCGCCCAGGAGGTCATGACAGCGCCCCGCCACGAGCACACCCGGGCGCTCGCGGCGGCGTTCCCCACCGTCGGCGACCCGGTGTCGCGGTACGCACCGGCCACCACCACGCCGCTGCCGCCCGAGCGCCCCCGCGACGCCCACGCCGAACCCACCCCGCTGCTGGCGGCGCGCGGCCTGCACGTGACCTTCCGCGACCGCGCAGGGGCACCCGTGCCCGCGGTGGCCGGGGTCGACCTCGACGTGCATCGGGACGAGATCGTCGCGCTGGTCGGCCAGTCCGGCTCCGGCAAGACCACCCTCGCGCGGACACTGCTCGGCCTGCAGCGCCCCACGTCCGGCTCGGTGCTCTACGACGGCTCGCCCGTACCGACGACGACCGAGGGACTGCGGGCCTACCGGCGCCAGGCGCAGCTGGTGCTCCAAGACCCGACCAGCGCCCTCAATCCGCGGCACACCGTCTACGAGGCCGTCGCCGAAGGCCCGCGTATCCACGGCATCG
The DNA here is from genome assembly GCF_042685745.1 of Prauserella oleivorans. NCBI lineage: Bacteria > Bacillati > Actinomycetota > Actinomycetes > Pseudonocardiales > Pseudonocardiaceae > Prauserella > Prauserella oleivorans. The sequence continues at coordinate 3,835,980 of NZ_JBHUNT010000001.1, forward strand.
ACGGTGACGAACGGGACATCGTCGTCGCCGCACTCGAGGCCGCCGAACTGCGGCCGGCCGAAACGTTCCTCGCCCGGTTGCCACACGAGCTCTCCGGCGGGCAGCGGCAACGGGTGGTGATCGCCGGCGCGCTGGCGTTGCGGCCGAGCGTGCTGGTGGCCGACGAGCCCGTCGCCTCGCTGGACGCCTCCGTGCGCGGCGAGATCCTCGGTCTGCTGCTGCGGCTGCGCCGGGAGCTCGGCCTGGCTGCGCTCGTCATCACGCACGACCTCGGATTGGCCTGGAACATCGCCGACCGGGTCGCGGTGATGTACCGGGGCGAGCTTGTCGAGGTCGGACCAGTGGAGCAGGTCCTGCTCGAACCCCGGCACCACTACACTCGGGCGCTGCTCGACGCGCTGCCGTCGGGTACGGCACGACCGTCCCAACCCGGTGTGTAACCTCGAACCTCAGTATGGCGACCACCACAGACCCCGTGCCCGGCGCCGGCACCAGCGCCGATTCACGCACCGAGACGCAGGCCGACGCCCGTCCCGGTGCTGGTGCGCGCTTCCCGCTTCGAACCGTGTTCATGGGCGTCCTCGGCAGCGTCCTGGTGCTCGTGGCGTCCTTCGGCGCGGCCGGTGTGCTCGTCCGGGACCCGGTGCTCGGCAACGGCCCGTTGTCGTGGATCCGGTACGGCCACGGCAAGGCGCTGATGACGGCGCTGCTCTACGTCGGCTTCGGGCTCGTGGTGTGGGCATGGGTACGGCTCGGCCGCTACGTCCTCGCCGGCCGGGTCGGCACGAGACCGGTGGTGATCGCCGCGCTCTCCTGGATGGCGCCCCTGCTGGTGGCGCCACCACTGTTCACCCGTGACGTCTTCTCCTACCTGGGCCAGGGCGCCCAACTGCTCCACGGGCTGGATCCCTACGCCTACGGCCCGGCGGCACTGGACACGCTGCCCGACGTCGTGCAGAACGTGCACCCGCTGTGGCAGACCACCCCCGCGCCGTACGGCCCGCTGTTCCTGTGGGTCGCGCAGGGCATCGTGTCGGTGACCGGCAACAACATGATCGCCGGCGTGATCGTCACGCGGGTCGTGCTCCTGGCCGGGCTCGGAGCCATGCTGTGGGCGTTGCCGCGGCTGGTGAAGCACCTCGGCGGCACGCTGCCCGTCACGATGTGGCTGGCCGTCGCCAGCCCGATGACCGTGATCCACCTCGTCGGTGGTCCGCACAACGACCTGCTGATGCTCGGCTTTCTCACGGTCGGCGTGCTCGCCGCGCTGGAACGCAAGCACGCCGTCGCGATCGCGCTGGTGACGGTCGGCATGCTCATCAAGCCGACCGCGGCGATCGCGCTGCCGTTCCTGGTGTGGGTGTGGGCCAACCACCTGCCCGCCGAACGCACCCTGTTCCGCCGCTTCGTCACAGCCGTCACGCCGTCGCTGGGAATCTTCGGCGTGGTGTTCGTGGCTGGCACGTGGCTCTCGCTCGGGTCGTTCAACCTCGGCTGGGTCACCGGCCTGCAGGCCCCGCAGATCATCGCGAACTGGCTGAACTTCCCGACCGGCATCGGCGAGATCTTCTACACGCTCGTCAACGTCGTCGTCGACGTGCAGGTGTCGCCGTTCGTCACCGTGGCGCGCGGGCTCGCGTGGCTGGCGCTCGCCGCGGTGCTGGTGCGGCAGTGGTGGCTGTCCCGGCACGGTGGCAATGAGGCGATCTTCCGGATGGCCGTCGCACTGCTCGCGGTCGCCGTCTTCGCCCCGCCGACGCTGCCCTGGTACCTCACCTGGGGCTTCGTGATCGCCTCGGCGTTCCCGTGGCGGCGCACCCACCTCGCGGCCGTCGTGGGCATCTCGATGTTCCTGGTGCTCGTCTACTACCCGACGGGTGAACAGAGCCTCTACGACTGGTGGTTCATCGCCGGGGTGATCGCCGCGAGCCTCTACGGCGCGGCCTCGCTGCTGCGGCCGGATCCGCTCGGCCTCATCGCCGCGTGGCGCCGTCTCCCGGACGACGACCGCGTCGAGGACACCGCCGCCACAGTGGGCGTGCCGGCTAGCTCGCCGCCCACCCGCTCCAGCCGCTGACCGCCGTCCGCACGGCCGGGCCACGCGGCGGAGCGTCGACGTATTGCGGGTACCGCACGCGCAGCGCCCGCACCGCCTCCTCCCAGCGCGGACCGTCGTCGTGGATCACTGCCTCCCCGTCCGCACGCACCCACCACAGCTGTGCCCAGTCGTCGTCGTAGTGGTCGACGAGGAACGCCACCTTCGGGTTCGCCTCGATGTTGCGCAGACGCCGGAGGTCCATGGTCGACTTGGGCTTGCCGTCGACTGCGAAAACGATCTCGTCGCCGATGACGGCGAACGTCACCGGCACCACGTGCGGCTGCCCGGCCGGGTCCGCGGTGGCCAGCCGCGCCACCCGGGCCTGCGCGAATCGTTGCCGCGCGTCGCCCTCGTCCAACCTCATGCCGCGAGACTAGGCCCGCCGACGACGAGCCGCGCTGCGTCCGCGTCGAGTTCCGCGGGCACTCCGAGCGGCACGGTGAGCGCGCCGGCGTGATGCCCGAAACCGAGGTCCCACACCATCGGCACACCCAGCGGGCCGAGCCGGTCCAGCATCAGCGACCGGACCTCCCCGGCCGGGCCACAGCTCGTCCAGGAGCCCAGAGCGAGGCCACGCACGCCGTCGAACCACCCCGCGCGCAGCAGATGCGTGAGCATGCGGTCGATCCGGTAGACGTCCTCGTCGACGTCTTCGAGCAGTGCGATGGCGCCGTCCGCGGGCCGGCTTTCGGGGGTGCCGACGCCTGCCGCGAGCAGACTCAGATTCCCCCCGGCGAGTGAGCCTCGCGCACTGCCGGGAACGAGCGTGCGCGCACCGGGCGCACCCAGTTCGCGGACGCTGTCCGGTTCGAAGAGCGTCGCCCGCAGATGCTCGGCGGCGCGGCGATCGAAGTGGGTGGTGGCGGGCATCGGGGCGAACAGGGTGGGCAGCCCGAGGTGGACGCCGATCGCGTCGTGCAGGGCCGTGGTGTCGCTCGAGCCGACGAACAACTTCGGCGGCGCGGACTTCAGGGCCTGCCAGTCGATCAGGTCGAGCATCCGCTGGCAGCCGTATCCGCCGCGGGCGGCCACCACGGCGACCACGTCCGGGTCCAGCCACGCGTCCTGGAAGTCCCGTGCCCGGCGGGTGTCCGTTCCGGCCAGGTAGCCGAATTCGGGGTGCCGCTCCCGCACGCCGGCACTGCAGCGCACACGCAGCCCCCACGACCGCAGCACCGCTACTCCCGCGTCCAACCGGTCGCCGGGCACCGGGCCTGCCGGCGCGACGACGGCGACCGTGTCACCGAGCCGCAGCCGCCCGTCCCAGCCGGTCACCGGCGCAGTTCCAGGACGGGCACACCGGGTGTGGCGAAGCCGAACACCTGCCCGTAGAAGGCGAGCTCGGCCTCGAGGGCCGCCACGATCGTCTCCGCGCGGCGGAACCCGTGTTGCTCGCCCTCGAAGGCCAGGTAGGCGTGCGGGATGCCGGTGCCCTCGAGCGCCGCGATGAACCGCTCGGCCTGCTCCGGTGGGCAGATCTCGTCCTCCAGCCCCTGCAGCAACAGCACCGGCCCGGCCAGCGTCGCGACGTTGTGAATGGGGGAGCGCTGCCGGTAACGCTCGGCGGTGTCCGGCAGCGGCCCGACGAGCCCGTCCAGGTAACGCGATTCGAAGTCGTGGGTCTCGCCGCCCTCACCCGTCCACTCCGCCAGGTCCAGGATGGGGAACTTGATCGTGGCCGCCCGGTAGGTAGCCACGGTCGTCATCGACGCCGCCGAGGTGAACCCGCCCGCGCTGCCACCCCGGATGGCGATGCGCTCCGGATCTGCGGTGCCCTCGGCGACCAGAGCCTCGGCGACCGCGGCGCAGTCGGCGACATCGACCACACCCCACTGCTCCCGCAGCCGCTCCCGGAACCGCCTGCCGTAGCCGGTCGAGCCGCCGTAGTCGACCGCCACCACACCGATACCGCGGCTGGTGAAGTAGGCGAAGTCCAGGTCCAGTACCGGGTGGTTGCGGCCGGTGGGCCCGCCGTGCGCGTGCACCAGGTAGGGCGGCAGCTCGCCGTCGGGCGCGGAGAACTCCGGGTTGGCGGGAGGATAGACGTAGGCGGGCACCACAGCGCCCTGCGCGGTGCGGAAGGTGCGGTTCCGCGGGACGGGCAGGTACTCCGCGGGCGGCAACGGGGGCTGCGGCGTCAACGCGGTCACGGTGGCGTCGGAGACCCCGACACGCACGACGGCGTTCTCCGTCCGGGGCCCGGCCGCGATCCCGACGACGTCGCCGTCCAGCACGCCGAGCGACGGCGACCACGCCGTGAGCTCCGGTGCGACGGGGGTCAGCGAACCGGTCGCCTCGTCCAGGACGCTCAGCCGCCCCGACGCGAGCACGGCATGTCTGCCGCCACCGAGCGGGACCGTCCAGCGGGACCCGATCTTCCACAGCGCGCCGCCGAGCTCGGCCTCGGCGGGCGCGAGGTTGCGGACGGTGCCGTCGAGCCGAACGCGGTGCAGGTTCCACCAGCCGTCCGGGTCCAGCAGGGCCAGCAGCGTGTCCGGGCCCTCCCAGTCGAGCTGGCACACCGACACACCCGAGCCACCTGCCAGCACCCGGTGCGGACCGAACGTGCCGTCCGGACCGACCTCGGCCACACACAGTTCCGTCTCGTCCCACGGCATCGCCGGGTGGTTCCAGCCCAGCCAGGCCGCGTGCCGCCCGTCGGGGGAGAGCTGTGGCGCGGTGAGGAAGTGGTGGCTCGCCGCCAGCGACCGCGGCTCCCCGCCGGCGAGCGGGACCGCGACCAGGTCCCGGCTGACGTCGGTGCGTCGCGGCCCGGTGCTCCGCTCCCGGACGGCCCACACCTCGCCCTCCGGCCCGGGGCGCAGGTCGCCGAAGCGGACCCCGTGAGGCTCGGCCGGTTCGGGGGTCAGCGGCCGCACCTCTCCGCTCCGCAGGTCCCGCAGGTATATGCGCTGGTCGGCCCAGTGCGTGAAGGCGAGGGCGTCACCGACCGCGAGCCACGGCCTGCCGCCGTATTCGTGGATTCGGTTGCGGGCACTCCACGGGGCGGGCAGCAGTTCCTCGACGGTGCCGTCGAGGAACCGGACGAGCGCGACCCGGCCGTCCTCGGCGGGCCGGGCTTCCGCCCACCACACCGCCCCGTCCACGACGTCCAGCCACTGCGGGACGACTCCGGCCGCGGCCACGTCGGCGGCACGGATCGGGGAGGACCACGTTCCGAAGGGCGCGATCTGCGGCATTGCGCCACCCTATGCGACCGGGCCGGCCCGAGCCGCCGACCCGGGCGAGCCTGATCTTGGAAGTTGGCCTAGGGTCGTAGGTGCCATGGCTCGTGTCATCCACGTCTTTCGCCAGCCCGACCGGTTCGTCGCGGGAACCGTCGGGGAACCCGGCGACCGCACCTTCTACCTGCAGGCGACCGAGAACGTGCGCACCATCAGCGTCACGATCGAGAAGCAGCAGGTCGCCGTGCTCGCCGAACGACTGAGCTCGCTGCTCGAGGAGATCGCCAGCCGCTTCGGCGCCGACGTGCCCGAGGACGTGCCCGACGACCTGGTCGACACCGACCCGCTGGACGTCCCGGTCGAGGAGGAGTTCCGCGTCGGCACGATGGGCCTCGGCTGGGACGCCGAGAGCAAGGCGGTGGTGATCGAGCTGCTCGCCATCACCGAGGGCGAGGTCGACGAGGCGGTCGTGCTGGACGACACCGAGGAGGGCCCCGACGCGGTCCGGGTCTTCCTCACCCCGGCGGCCGCGCGCGCGTTCGCCGCCCGGGCCGACCGTGTCGTCAACGCCGGCCGCAAGCCCTGTCCGCTGTGCGGAGAACCGCTCGATCCCAGTGGGCACATCTGCCCGCGGCAGAACGGGTACCGCCGTGACTCGGAACTCGCCGACGAAGGCTGAGCCGAGGTGGCAGACGCGCATGTCGATCCCGCGGATCCCGCCGCCACGGAGCTGATCGCCCGCGGCCGGATCGAGGTGGAGGGCCGGCTCGTCGACGCCTCGAACGTCACGCTGTTCTGCTCGATCGAGCTCGACGGCGTGAGCGCCCAAGCCGTGTACAAGCCGGTGTCGGGTGAACGGCCGCTGTGGGATTTCCCGGACGGCACGCTCGCCGGCCGCGAGGTGGCGACCTACCTCGTCGCCGAGGCCGCGGAGCTCGCCCAGGTGCCGCCGACGGTGCTGCGGGACGGCCCGTTCGGCGAAGGCATGGTGCAGCTATGGGTCGAGACGGCCGACGAGGAACTGGTCGACGTCCTGGCGCCCGGTGACGTGCCCGACGACTGGCGGGTAGTACTGCACGCCCACGACCGGCTCGGGGATCCCGCCGTGCTCGCGCACGCCGACCACCCGGGCATGCGTGAACTGGCCGCGCTCGACGTCGTCGTCAACAACACCGACCGCAAGGGCGGGCACGTGCTCGCCGGGCGGGACGGCCGCATCTACGGCGTCGACCACGGCATCTGCCTGCACGCCGACCCGAAGCTGCGGACCGTGCTCTGGGGCTGGGTCGGCGAGCCGTTGCCGGACGAGGCGATGGACAAGCTCCGCAAGCTGCGCTGGGCGCTCGACCACGACCTCGGCGAGACGCTCGCCGCGCATCTCACCCCGCGCGAGATCCGGGCCCTCGCGCGGCGCACCGACACCCTTCTTGCCGACGGCGAGTTCCCGGCCCCGGGCGACGACTGGCGCGCCATTCCCTGGCCGCTGTTCTGACCCTGTTCCGGCTCGGGGTGTCCGGCGTGGCGATCCCGCCGCGTCACCGCCGCGCCCGCTAGGTTCGGCGTCCGTGCGATCCCACTCGTATGACGACGTCCTGGCCGGTCCGCGCAAGCGCAAGGTGCCCGAGGTTCCCGCTGAACCCGGGCTCGTGGTCGAGGACCCGGTGAGCGGGTTCTGCGGTGCGCTGGTGCGGCTCGAGCACGGCAACGCGGTCCTCGAGGACCGCCACGGCAGGCACCGGGTGTTCCCGCTCGGCCCCGCGGCGTTCCTGCTGGAGGGCAAGCCGGTGACACTCGTTCCCGTCCGCCGCCCGGCGGCACCCGCGAGCACCCGGTCGGCGTCCGGCTCGGTCCGGGTCGAGGGACTGCGGGCGCGGGTCGCGCGCGACTCGCGCATCTGGGTCGAGGGCAAGCACGACGCCGAGCTCGTCGAGCGGGTGTGGGGCCATGACCTGCGGGTCGAGGGCGTCGTCGTGGAGCCGCTCGACGGCGTCGACGTGCTCGCCGAGCGCATCGCGGAGTTCGGTACCGGTCCCGGCCGCAGGCTCGGTGTCCTGGTCGATCATCTCGTGCCCGGCAGCAAGGAATCCCGGCTCGTCGAGGCCATCACCGACCCGGATGTGCTCGTCACCGGCCACCCGTACGTCGACGTGTGGCAGGCGGTGAAGCCGTCGTCGGTGGGGATCCGCGCGTGGCCGGACGTGCCGAAGGGCGTCGAGTGGAAGCAGGGTGTGTGCGCGGCGCTGGGCTGGGGCGAGCCCTACGAGGGCTGGCAGCGGGTGCTGGCCGGGGTCAGCAGCTTCCGCGACCTGGAGACGCCGCTCATCGGAGCCGTCGAACGCTTGATCGACTTCGTCACCGAGCCGGAGGGCTGACGATCCACCGGGAAGGTCACGCGTGGATCACGTCGTGTGATCTTCTCGGTGCAGGTGGTGGCGATCTGGGAGCATGTGTGCATGACAGCGGCGCTTATCTGGCTCATCGTCGGAGTCGCATTGATCGTGGCAGAAGTCCTGTCCGGCGACTTCGTGCTGCTCATGCTGGGCATCGGCGCGCTCGTCGGCGCGGGCTCGGCCGCGTTCTCGGGCAACGCGATCGTCGACGTCGCCGTGTTCGGCGTCGCGTCGATCGGCCTGCTGGTGCTCGCGAGACCGGCGCTGAAGCGCAGGTTCCTCGCCGGCCCGGGTGTCAAGACCAATGCCGAGGCCCTCGTCGGGGCGCAGGCGCTCACCGTGTCTACTGTGGATGCCCACAGTGGTCAGGTGAAGCTGGCCGGTGACATCTGGTCCGCACGCAGCATCGCCGAAGGCCAGGTGATCGATCCGGGCACCACGGTGACGGTCGTGGAGATCTCCGGGGCGACGGCCGTCGTGTCGGCCGAGCCGTGATGGCCGGGAATCCGATGTGGAAACCGGTTCGGAATAGGAAGAGGAGTTAACTCTTGTCGACAACAGCGATCATAGTGGTCGCTATCCTCGCGCTGTTCGTGATCGTGACGGTCGCGAAAGCGCTCATGGTGGTGCCCCAAGCCCAATCGGCGGTGATCGAGCGCCTCGGCCGGTTCAAGACCGTCGCATCGCCAGGCCTGAACTTCCTGGTTCCGTTCCTGGACAAGGTTCGTGCCCGGGTGGACCTGCGCGAGCAGGTGGTGTCGTTCCCTCCGCAGCCGGTGATCACCCAGGACAACCTGACGGTCTCGATCGACACCGTCGTCTACTTCCAGGTGACCGACTCGCGCGCCGCGGTGTACGAGATCTCGAACTACATCGTCGGTGTCGAGCAGCTCACCACGACCACGCTGCGGAACCTCGTCGGGGGGATGAGCCTCGAGGACACGCTCACCTCGCGTGACCAGATCAACCAGCAGCTGCGTGGTGTGCTCGACGAGGCGACCGGCCGCTGGGGCATCCGGGTGGCGCGCGTGGAGCTCAAGGCGATCGACCCGCCGCCGTCCATTCAGGACTCGATGGAGAAGCAGATGCGCGCCGACCGGGAGAAGCGCGCGATGATCCTCACCGCCGAGGGTCAGCGGGAGTCCTCGATCAAGACGGCGGAAGGGCAGAAGCAGAGCCAGATTCTCGCGGCCGAGGGTTCCAAGCAGGCCGCGATCCTGGCCGCCGAGGCCGAGCGGCAGTCGCGCATCCTGCGCGCGCAGGGTGAACGTGCCGCCCGCTACCTGCAGGCGCAGGGACAGGCGAAGGCGATCGAGAAGGTGTTCGCGGCGATCAAGGCCAGCAAGCCGACGCCGGAGGTGCTGGCCTACCAGTACCTGCAGACGCTGCCGCAGATGGCGCAGGGCGACGCGAACAAGGTGTGGCTCGTGCCCAGCGACTACGGCAAGGCACTCGAAGGGTTCGCGCGCACGCTCGGCGCACCCGGCGAGGACGGTGTGTTCCGCTACGAGCCGCCGAAGGACGACAAGGTCGAGATGCCGCCGCTGGACGACGAGGAGGTCGCGAGCTGGTTCGACACCTCGACCGACCCGAAGGTCGCCGAAGCGGTGCGGGAGGCGGAGGCCGTGGCGCGTCAGGAGGTTCCCGGGCCGCTGACCGGCACGACGCCCACCCCGCCGCCGGCGCTGTCTCCGCTCGGCGGAACCCCGCCCAGGCCCGCCGAGCCGGAGCCGGACGAGGCCCAGGAGCTGCCGCAGCAGGCGCCGCCACCCCCGGCGCAGCCGCCCACGCAGCCACCGACGCAACCGCCCACGCAACCGCCGGGTGGACCGTTCGGCGCGAGCTCGGCACAGGTACGTCCGCCACAGCCGCCCAACCCGCCGCAGGCCGGCCCGGGCGGTGGACCGTACCCGCCGCAGAACCCGCCCTACGGTGGGCCGCCGCCGCGGCAGCAGTAGCCCGTCGTCGGAGAAGGCGCCCTCGCGACCATGTCGCGGGGGCGCCTTCGTGTCTGGTCAGCGATGGTCGGGCAGGAGTACCGGGCCCGGCTCGGGACGTTTCGGGCTGATCGCGTCGCCGGACGACTCGCCCCGGAGCCTGCGCCGGATCCACGGCACGGCGTGCTCGCGCGCCCACCGCAGGTTCTGGGCCCGCCGGGCCCGGGCGCTCAGCAGCTCCGGAGGACCCAGCTCGGCGGCACCCGGATGCGGGACGCCGAGTGCCTCGAGGACGGCGGCCGACACAAGCGTGTGCCCGCGGGCGTTGAGGTGAATCCGGTCGGCCGACCACAAGCGACGGTCCCGCAGGGCACGCATCGCCCACATGTCCACCAGCAGCGTTCCGTGCCGCGCGGCGATCAGCCGGACGTGCTCGTTGTAGATGGCCGTGCGCCCGCGCATCTTCCGGAACACCGGGTCCTCGACGCCGTCGACACCGGTGAACAGCACCACCGTGGCACCGGTCGCGGCGAGCTTGCCGACGGCCTCGTCGTAGGACTCGGCGAGCGCGTCGATGTCGACCTTGGGCCGCATGAGGTCGTTGCCCCCGGCGTAGAGGGTCACGAGGTCGGGCCGCATGCGCAGCGCCGGGTCGAGCTGCTCGGCGAGCACCTGGGGCAGCAACCGCCCCCGCACGGCGAGGTTCGCGTAGGCCAGCGCGGGCTGCTGGGTGGCGAGCTGCTCGGCGACGCGGTCCGCCCAGCCCCGGACGCCGTTCGGATAGGCCGGGTCGTCGTCGCCGACCCCCTCGGTGAACGAGTCGCCCAGCGCGACGAAGCGTTCGATCATTTCCGGCACTGTATCGCCGGGACGGCTGTGTCCTGTCACACGTCCTGTCACACGTCCTGTCACACGTCCTGTCACACGTCCTGTCACACGTCCGGGCAGCCGCCGGGTGTCACGCCGTCCCGCGGTGTTCGGCGAGGATCTGCGCCAGCGTGTGCGCGGGTGAGCTGTCGAGCTTGTGCCGGTGCGCGTCGTAGCGGTCGCGGGTGGTGCGGATGTCGGCGTGGCCGAGCAGGTCCTGCACCTTCTGCACCGGCACGTTGTGCGCGAGCAGCAGGGTGCCGGTGGTGCGGCGGGCCGTGTGCGGGGAGATTCGGGTGGCCGCCGGGATGCCCGCCCCTTCGGCGAACCGGCGTAGGGTCTGCCACACGTCGCGCTGCCGCAGCGGCTTGCCGCCCGGTTTGGCGGGATCGTGCGGATGCGGCGTGGTGGCCAGGAGTGGTCCGGTGAGCCGCTCGGCGGGTACCCCGGCGCGTTCGGCCCGCACGGTGAGGTAGCGGGCGAGGGGACGCACCGCCGGCGCCACGAGCGGCACGAAGTCGCGCTGGCCGCCCTTGCCGGTGTAGCGCAGGATCGTGTGCCCGGAGTCCTGGTCGAGGTCGGCCACGGTCGCGGTGGTGATGCCCGAGACCCGCAGCCCCGTGTAGAAGAGCAGCGCGACGAGCGCGGCGTCGCGCCACGCGGCCTCACTGCCGAGCCGCTGGGCGCGCGACTCGGCGTGGTCGAGCAGGGCGGCGGTGGAGTGCTCGTCGAGGGCGGGCAGCGGCGAGGCCTTCGCCCGCTTCGGTCGGGTCACGGCGCCGATCGGGTTGTGGTCGATGACGTCGTTGGACTGCAGGTAGCGGTACCAACTGGAGACGCCGGCCAGCGTGCGGGCGACGGTGGCGGGCGCGGCCGGGCGGGGCAGGCCGTCGCGGCCGGTGACGGTCAACGTGGTCTTCCACGCGTCGACGTCGGCTCGCCGGGCACGCAACGGATCGAGCCCCGCCCGGTCGCACCACGACAGCCACGCGGCGAGGTCCGCGTAGTACGCGCGCCGGGTGTGGTCGCTCTTGTCGACGCTGAGCCACAGCATCGTCACGTGCCGGACGGCGTAGCGGTCGGCCGGGTCGGCGGGCGGCAGCGCGGGCAGCGCCTCCACGGCCTCGGCCAGCAGTTCCGGGGTGGCCGAGCGGAGCGCGAGTTCGGTGGACGCGGGCTTGTCGATCATGGTGCTGTCGATTGTGCCGCGAGCCCGGCGAAAAAAGCGGGAAACTTCTTGTCGCCGTGTGTCGATCCGCGCGAGGCTCGTTCGACGCGTCGGTGAAAGGCGGGCAGAGGGGCCCGGCCATAGACGCAGAGGAGACCACCATGAAGTTCATGCTGATCGTCAAGGCCAACGAGGAGTCCGAGGCGGGCGCCATGCCCACCGAGCAGGAGCTGGCCGAGATGGGCAAGTTCAACGAGGAGCTCGTCAACGCCGGTGTCATGCTCGACGGCAACGGGCTGCTGGAGAGCTCGAAGGGCGTGCGGGTCCAGTTCTCCGGCAAGGGGCAGACGACGGTCGTCGACGGTCCGTTCGCCGAGACCAAGGAACTGATCGCCGGCTACTGGATCATCGACGTCAAGTCCAAGGACGAGGCCATCGAGTGGGCTCGGCGGGTGCCGTTCGAGGAGGGTGAGATCGAGATCCGCAAGGTCGCCGAGGCCGAGGACTTCGGGGACAACTTCACTCCCGAGCTCCGGGAGGCGGAGGACAAGCTGCGCGAACGGGTCACCGGGCAGCAGAGCTGACGTCTTGTCCCCGCCCCGGCGGAGTGCTCTGATATGCGGTTGTGACAGCTGCGACGGACACCCGCCGGGCGATCGACGCCGTGTGGCGCATCGAGTCGGCGCGGCTCATCGCCGGCCTCGCGCGGATGACGCACGACGTCGGTGTGGCCGAGGAGCTGGCGCAGGACGCGCTCGTCGCCGCGCTGGAACAGTGGCCGGAGTCAGGCGTGCCGGAGAATCCGGGCGCCTGGCTCATGGCTGTCGCGAAACGGCGGGCGATCGACCAGTTCCGGCGCCAGGAACGGTTCGCGCGCAAGGCCGAGGAGCTCGGGCGGGACCTCGAGTCCCGCGCCGAGCCCGAACCCGAGGTCGACGACATCGGCGACGATCTGCTGCGCCTGGTGTTCACGGCGTGCCACCCCGTGCTGTCCTCCGAGGCGCGGGTCGCGTTGACGTTGCGGCTGCTCGGAGGGCTCACCACGGACGAGATCGCGCGGGCGTTCCTGGTGCCCGAGACGACCGTCGCGCAGCGGATCGTCCGGGCCAAGCGGACGTTGGCGCGGAAGAAGGTTCCGTTCGAGGTGCCGCAGGGGGCAGAGCTGGCTCCCCGCCTGTCGTCGGTGCTCGAGGTGGTCTACCTGATCTTCAACGAGGGCTACTCCGCCACCGCGGGCGACGACTGGATGCGGCCCGAGCTGTGTGCGGAGGCGCTACGCCTGGGCCGCGTCCTCGCGCACCTGGTGCCGAAGGAGCCCGAGGTGCACGGGCTGGTGGCGCTCCTGGAGATCCAGGCGTCCCGGGCCCGGGCCCGGGACGGACCCGCCGGCGAGCCGATCCTCTTGCTCGAGCAGGACCGTAGCCGCTGGGACCGGTTGCTCATCCGCCGAGGGCTGGCGGCACTGGACCGTGCGGAGGCACTGACCGACCGCCTCGGACCGTATGCCCTGCAGGCCGCGATCGCCGCGTGCCATGCGCGCGCCAGGACCGCGGACGAGACGGACTGGCGGCGCATCGCCACGCTCTACGGCGAACTCGGCACGATCATGCCGTCGCCGGTGGTGGAGCTCAATCGCGCGGTCGCGGTCGCGATGGCGTACGGCCCCGAGGCCGGACTCGAACTCGTGGACGCACTCGCCACCGAACCGGCGCTCGCGCGCTACCACCTGCTGCCGAGTGTGCGCGGCGACTTCCTCACCAAGCTGGGCAGGCACGCCGAGGCGCGCCCGGAGTTCGAGCGGGCGGCGGAACTGACCCGCAACCAGCGTGAGCGCGACCTGTTGCTCGCCCGCGCCGAACGCGCGGCCGAGCAAGCCGGTTTTTGAGGTGGCTCAGTGCCGGGTCAGGATCGGCGCGGACGGCCAGGCCGCGTCGGCCGCCGACGTAGCCGGGCACCGACTCAGTCCCCGGTCTTCAGCGGGGTCAGGTTCGTGCGCAGTGTCCAGCCTGGAATGTGGTGGGGTTCGGGACCGGCCTGATCGGTGAGCACGATTCCGGCGTCGTGTGGGTCGAATCCGGATGGCCAGCGTGTGCTGTGGTCTGCGAGTGCTCCGGTGAACCTGCACTCGCTGAGGTCTGCCGCGGTGAAGTTGGCGCCGCGTAGGTCGGCCTCGCGGAGATCGGCCCGCGCCAAGGAAGCACGGGTTGCGTCAGCTTGCCGAAGGTTTGCTTCGCGGAAGTCCGTCCCCGTGCAGAGAGCACCATCAAGACAGGTCCTGTACAGCCGGGCGCCCCGTAGGTCTGCATAGTCAAGACGAGCCTGGCCCAGCCGAGTCTTGCTGAAGTCTGCGTGCCTGAGGTCGGCGTGCATGAGCGAGGTCTTGGTCATGCCGACTTCGAAGAACGTGGCGGCGACGGCGCAGCAGCGGTCAAGGATGAGCCCTTGCAAGTGAAGCCCATCGCAGTCTGCCTTACGCAGGTCGGTTGAACCGGCGTTCAGCCAGATCGGAGCGCGCCCTTGTGACAAAGCACGCCCAGCGCAGTGAGCGCTGCCTGCACGTCGGGTGCGCGGGATTCCAATGGTGGTAGCTGGTTGATCGCCTCTGTGGATACGTCTGTCGCTCCGATGGGCGGCGGCCAGGGAGAGTGTGTCCGCACAAACGCCGCCATCATCGCGATGACCGGCTCCCAGTCGCGGGCGGAGGTCTCGCCGATGCGCCACAAGGCGTAGATCCCGCCCATCCGGACATCGAGGGCGCCGTCGCCAAGCTGGTCGATGGCCCGGGTAAAGCGCTCGGTGACTTGTCCATCCCGGGTGGCCTGTAGCTCCTCTTGGTTCAGCCGCAGTCGCCGCCAGGCCACGTACGCGCTGTAGAACACCACCACACCACCGATGGCCTGCAGCATTGTCCGGCGCGCATCGCCTATCGCTGTCAACCGCTGCTGAGCTGTGACCTGCATGCCGGCCAGATCGTAGGAAACGACGAGACGCGGCAAATACAAGATCACGAGGGCGAGCACGGCACAGGCCCCGACAGCTACTGCGAGCGCGGCCGCGAATGTGCTCGGTCGTCTGCGCTGATCCGTGCCGCGGGCAGTCACAACCCAGCCTTCTTGCTGGTGTGGACGTCGATCCCTGGTCTCCACACGTGAGGCTATCGAAGATCCGCTCCTGCTTCCCCGTTTCAGCTCACTGCGGTGATCCAGCTGTGTTACGTCGGCGTCTGGGCTGCGCAGTGGGCGGGCCTCCGGCTGCTTGGCCGGCCGCCATCCCAGACAGCCGCCACCACACGCAGGTGCCCGTGCACGTCTCCCGCGCGTCCCATACCCCTCGAGTTCGCCCGGCGGCCCGGCCTGTCCCGTGGGTCGTTGCGACCGAGCTTCCGACGCCCTCCCGTGTGGGATCGCGCCGATCGACCGGCGCATCCCGCGAGCACACCGTGATAAGAGGCATTATCACGGTGCCTTCTTATGAACCAGATTCACGGTTTGTCGACACGCGTAACTAGTTTCACTATCGCGTGCGCGAAACTAAAAGCCCTGGTGGAGCGCTCACGGCCGATGATGCGAGGGAGGGCCAGACCGAGGCCAACCTCATGGAGCGCGAGGACAGCGCGGGTGGCGCGGAGACGGATGGCGGTGAAGGAGTCGACCAGAGGCAGGCCATTGGAATCTCGGTTGACGACCCACCCCGCCGGTCGGCGACCCTGGACCCCGCAGCAATGAGCTCAGGCGGGCACCGACGTGGGCCCGCCCGGAAAGGACGCGCACGCATGACCGATCAGCCCGAGTGGATCAGCACCCCGATCACCGCGGATCTCGTGCGCGGGGCGCTCGAACTCGAGCACACCAGCCGCGGAGTGCGGCCGCACCGGCTGCCCGCTCGGGCCCGCGCCCAGTGCGCCGACGCGCGACTCGCCATGGCAGAGGCCCAGCCGTCGGGCGTGCGGCTGGCGTTTCGCACCCGAGCGGGCGCCGTCGAACTGGAGACCCTGCCCACCCGGGTCGTGTACCGGGGCGCCCCGGCCCGCCCGCCGGGCGTGTACGACCTGCTCGTCGACGGCCGGCTCGTCGACCAGACCAGCGTCGCCGACGGCGACACCATCACCCTCGACATGACCACCGGGAAGGCCGAGCACACGGCCGGCCCGACCGGTGTCGCCCGGTTCACCGACCTGCCCGGCCACGCCAAGAACGTCGAGATCTGGCTGCCACACAACGAGGGCACGGAGCTCGTCGCCTTGCACACCGATGCTCCGGTCGAACCCCTGCCGGCTCGCGGTCGCCGCGTGTGGTTGCACCACGGCAGCTCGATCAGTCAGGGCTCCAACGCCGCAAGCCCCACCACCATCTGGCCCGCCCTCGCCGCGGCCGCGGGCGGCGTGGAGCTGACCAATCTGGGCTTCAGCGGCAGCGCCCTGCTCGATCCGTTCACCGCTCGCGCGCTCCGGGACGCTCCCGCGGACGTGATCAGCGTCAAGATCGGCATCAACCTGGTGAATTCCGACCTGATGCGGCTGCGGGCGTTCGGCCCGGCCGTGCACGGGTTCCTCGACACCATCCGTGAAGGGCACCCTGCCACGCCGCTGCTGGTCGTCTCGCCCCTCTACTGTCCGATCCACGAGAACACGCCGGGCCCGGGCGCCTTCGACCACAGCGCGTTGCGAGCCGGGCAGGTGCGCTTCCGCGCGACCGGTGATCCCGCCGAACGCGCCGCCGGAAAGCTGACGTTGGAGGTCGTCCGCAGCGAGCTGGCGGACATCGTGCGGCAGCGACGAGCCGAGGATCCGAGCCTGTACTACCTCGACGGCCGCGACCTCTACGGGGAGGCCGACTTCGCCGAACTCCCGCTGCCGGATGCCCTCCATCCCGGGCCCGCGGCCCACCGCCGGATTGGCGAACGATTCGCCAAGCTCGCGTTCGCCGCGGACGGCCCATTAGCGGACCGGGCCTGACACCCGGTGGGCGCGCGGGTGCACCGTGACGCCGGGACGGAGATCGGGTGCGCGACACTACCAGCGTGGCTGACGAATCGGTGCTCGCGCCGGAGGTGCAGGACAACGTCGCGGACACGGTCGACGCCGTATGTGCGCTGGACGGGTGCGAGAACCCGCTGCCGCCACCCGCCGTGGACGAGCACGGGCGCCGCAAGGGTGGGCGGCCGTCGTCGTACTGCTGCAAGGCACACGCCGACGCGGCGTCACGCCAGCGACGGGCCGCACGCACGGCCGCGGTCGTGGACCCGCTGGTGGAGCTGCGACGCGCGGCGGAGGCGTTCGCGGCGACCTCGGAACCGGTGCTGAGCGCGCTCCGCGAGATGGAAAACCGCCTGGGCACGGCCGAGGAACAGGCGCTGGCGCAAGTCCGGCAGGCGGAGGAGCAGGCGCTCGCCGCGCGTGGCGAGGCCGAGGACGCGCTCCGCCGAGCGGAGCAAGCCGACCAGGCGCGCGCGCGGGCACTGGCTCAGGCTCGGGACGACCATGCCGCGCGCGGCGAGGCCGAGAAGCACGCGCAGCGCGTGGCGGCCGAGGCCGAGGCCGTCCGTAAGGAAGCCTGGGCGAAGATCGCCGAGCACGAACGCGCGCGGGGAGCGGCGGAGTCGGCGGCCAAGGCCAACGCCGAGGCGCGCGACGAACTCGCCGCGCAACTGCGGGCGGCGCGCGAGCGACTGGACGCGCTGCAGGGCGAGCGCGTGGCCCTGGCCCGGCGGCTGGAGGACGTGCAGCAGGAATTGAGTGAGCTCGGCACGGCGCACGCGCTGGCCACCGAACGCCTCGAGGCCGCGTCGGCGCGTGCCGAGGCCACGCAGGCGTCCCTGGCACACGCCCGCCGGGACCTGGAGGACGCCCGGAACGACGCCGCCACGCAGCGGGCCGAGCTGGGCAGGACGCGCGAGGAACTGGCGGACGAACGCGCGGCGCGCGCCGCTGCCGAGGCCCGCGCCGTGGCGGCCGAAGCGGCCCTCGTCGACCGGGAGGAACGGTTGGCCGAGCTACGGACGCAGCGGGACGAGGCACATGCCCGCGTGGACCGGCTCCTGGCGGCCCGGACGGAGCCCATGCCCGAGAAGGAGCCGGCGGCGGACGACGCACAACCCGGGTGATGCCAGCCGATCACCTGGTTACGTGCCGAGCCGGCCGGACGTCGCTCCGCTGTGGACGGTGGGCGCGGAGCTCGACCGGACGGGTGTGTTGCGGACTGGTCTTGTCCGGGCTGCCGGTCGATGCCTGAACGGCTCGACGAGACGACTGACCGTGTCCCCGGCGACCTGCCTACTCCGGGAGCAGTTCGAAGTCGTCGAAGTCGAAGCCGGGGGAGACCACGCACGACACCAGCACGGCCTCGTCGCGTGCCGGGTGAGCGGCCTGCCAGGTACCCGCGGGAACGAGCGCCTGGACCTGCTCACCACGCTCGACGTCCGGGCCGAGGGTGATGGGCGGCGCGGGATCCGGGCGGTCGCCGGTGCCGCCGAGTGTCAACGTCAGTGCGCCGCCTCGGTGCCACAGCCAGAGCTCGTCTGCGCGCACGCGGTGCCAGCGGGACTGTTCACCCGGTGCGAGCAGGTAGTGGATCGCGGTGGCCGACGGCCGCTCGCCGGGATAGCCGTCGGGCCGGAAGCGCTGCCCGGCCTCCCAGGTGCGCCGGAACCAGCCGCCTTCCGGATGGGGTTGCAGGTCGAGCGCTTCGGCGAGCTCCGGGCGACGGGATGGCGGCTGGGTGGGCATGGGGCGGGAGTGTAGTTCGCCCTGCCCGGAAACGCCGGAGCCGCCGAGCGGGAGCGGCGCTGCTCCCACCCGGCGCCGTCCGGTCTTACGGCCGCCGGCTGTCGTGACTGTCCTGACGGTCGACGCCGGTGGCGTAGCCGAGGTCGAAGTCCTGCTCGTTCCGGTCGTCGCCGGTGATGTGCAGGGTGGCCGTCGCGGGACCGTAGCCGCTGGCGATCACGGTGTATTCGCCGAGGTCCAGGTCACTGAAGCGGTAGCTGCCGTGGTCGTCGGTGAGCGTCACGCCGACGACGTTGCCGTCGGTGTCGAGCAGCACCACCCGCGCTTCCGGAATGGCCTGGCCGCTCAGTTCCGAGCGCACCGTGCCGGACACCTGGCCCGCGGCCCGCAGTTCGACGTCGCGGGTGAGCCGCTCGCCGTCGAGCACCGTGAGCGGTGCCGCCTGCGGGCGGTAGCCCTGAGCGGTGACGGCCAGGGTGTACGTGCCGCCGATGACGTCGGCGAACTGGTACCAGCCGTCGCCACCGGTGAGGCTGGAGCAGAGGACGTCGCCACGCGGATCGGTGAGCACGACGGTCGCGCCGCCCACGGGCCTGCCCGCCGGGGTGCGGACGCGGCCGCTGACCTGGCCCGCGCCGGTGAGCACCAGGTCCCGGCGAACGGGCGCCGTGCCGAGCTCGACAGTGTGGGCGGCGGGCTGGAGGTGCTCGGCGGCCGCGATGAGGACGTACCGGCCCGGGGTGGGCGCCGTGAGGCGGTAGTCGCCGTCGGCTCCGGTCCGGGTGAGGTCGACCTGGCTGCCGACGGGGTCGGTGAGGGTCAACGCGACGCCGGCCACGGGTTCGCCGCCCACGGTCACCACGCCGTGCATGGCCGGCCGGGCGTGGCCGTTCGAGGCGGCCGGCGCGGGCACCTGCACCGCCTGCACCGGGCGCGGCGCCTCCGCCGGGGCGGTGTCGGAATCCGGCGCCGGTTCCGGCGTCTCGATGTCGAGGGTGGTGCGCAGCGGCGTCTCCTTGATGAACAGCACCGCCACCAGGGTCACCACCGCGATGACGGCGGAGTAGAAGAAGATCGTGCCGGTGGCGTCGCCGTAGGCCGCGCGGACAATCTCCTGGATGGGCCCAGGCAGCGCATCCACGTTCATTGTCCCGCCGCCCCCGTTGAGGGCGCCGGTGGTGGGCAGGCCACGTTCGGCCGCCGCGCTCGCGATGTGGTCGGCGACCGCGGTGGCGAGCACGGCACCCAGCGCCGAGACGCCGGCGGAACCGCCCAGAGTTCGGAAGAAGGTGACCGTGGCGGTGCCCGACCCGATGTCGCGCATGCCCAGGGTGTTCTGCGCGGCCAGGACCAGGTTCTGCATCAGGCAGCCGGTGCCGATGCCCATCAGCGCCAGGTAGGCGCCCATGAGCGCCAGGTTCGTCGTGTGGTCGATGGTGCTCAGCAGGCCGAGGGCGACCAGCAGCACGATCGCGCCGCCGACCAGGAACGGCTTTGTCCGGCCGATCCGGGAGACGACCTGGCCGGCGATCGTGGACGACAGGAACAGTCCGATCACCATCGGCAGGGTCATGAGCCCGGCGTGAGTGGGGGAGTAGCCGCGCGCGATCTGGTAGTACTGCGCGAGGAACACCGCGCCACCGAACATCGCCGTGCCGACCGCGAGCGTGCCCACGACCGTGAGGCTGAACGTGCGGTTGCGGAACAGTCGCAGCGGCACCACCGGCTCGGCCACGCGCGACTCGACCACGAGGGCAAGTGCGAGCGCGACCACCGCACCGACGACGAACCAGACCGACGTCCACGACAGCCAGGCGAAGTCCTTGCCCGCCAGGGAGATCCAGACGAGCAGCAGGGCGACGCCACCGACGATCAGGGTCGCGCCGAGCCAGTCGATCTTCACGTCCCGCTTGACGACGGGCAGGTGCAGCGTCTTGCCGAGGACAAAGAAGGCGATCACCGCGATCGGCACGCAGACCCAGAAGCACCAGCGCCAGCCCAGCGGCGAGTCGACGATGATGCCGCCGAGCAGCGGGCCGGACACTGTGGCCACCGCGAACGTCGCGCCGATGTAACCGGAGTACTTGCCGCGGTCGCGGGGCGCGATCATCGCGCCGATCACGGCCTGGATCAGAGCCTGCAAGCCGCCCATGCCGATGCCCTGGAGGGCGCGGTAGCCGATGAGCTCAGGCATCGACTGGGCGATGCCGCCCAACGCCGAGCCGACCGTGAAGATCACGATCGCGAGCTGGTACAGCACCTTCTTGCTGAACAGGTCGGACAGCTTGCCCCAGATCGGCGTCGTGGCCGTCGACGTCAGCAGCATCGCCGTGACGACCCAGGTGTACTCGCTCTGGGTGCCGTTGAGAT
The DNA here is from genome assembly GCF_042685745.1 of Prauserella oleivorans. NCBI lineage: Bacteria > Bacillati > Actinomycetota > Actinomycetes > Pseudonocardiales > Pseudonocardiaceae > Prauserella > Prauserella oleivorans. The sequence goes on from NZ_JBHUNT010000001.1 coordinate 3,856,719, forward strand.
CGGCGAGGATGGTCGGGAGCGCGTTGGACACGATCGTGGAGGACAGGATCGCGACCAGCAGCGCCAGGAGCAGACCGGTGAAGGCCTGCATGATCTGCCGATGGGACATGCTGCCGTCGGGGGCGGTCGACTGCGCGTGCGCGGACGTAGTGGACTCCTTCGGGAAAGGGTGGACTGGCGGTCACCTCAACATAACAAATAACTTGATTGCTGCAACTACATATTCCCGGTGGGCAGCTTCCAGCACCCGAACGGCGGTACCAATCGAAGACATCGGGCCGAGCGGCAACACTGAGTAAACACACCGGATTCCGACCTGATCGAGCTCATCCGGCCGCGGGACTGAACGCCCGCACCGTCGCCTCCACGACCGCGTCGGCGAACTCGGCGGTCAGCGGTCCGGTGCGGAGTAGCCAGCGGCGGAAGACGGGGGCGTAGAGCAGGTCGAGGACGAGGTCGAGATCGGCGTCGGCACGCAGTTGGCCGGCGCGCTGGGCACTGCGCAGGCGCTCCTTCTTGGCCTCGTCCACCGGCGCGGCGACTCGTTTCTCGTAGAGCGCCGCGAGTTCGGCATCGTGGACGAGTTCGGTCGTCAGCGCACGGATCGGAGCGTCGAACGCGGGGTCGCTGAACTCGGCCACGGTGGCGCGCACGACCTGCTTGAGATCCGCTTCGAGGTCGCCGGTGTCCGGCAGGGCGACGGGCTCTCCAGGCGACTGTTCGCTCAGGGCGAGGATCGCGTCGAACACCACGGCGCCCTTCGACGGCCACCAGCGATAGATCGTCTGCTTGCCCACACCGGCGCGCGAGGCGATCGCCTCGATGCTGAGCTTCGCGTAGCCGACCTCCGCGATGAGTGCTCGGGTGGCGCCGAGGATCGCCTGGCGGGATCGCTCGCTGCGCCGGGAGGAGCCGGGACGGTGTTCGGTGACCATGCCCCGATGCTAACCGAAACGAGACGGTTCGTCTTGACAAGCACCGGCCAGCGTGCTTCGCTTGGTCACACACGAGACGAAACGTCTCGGTTCACGTCAGGAAGGGAGCGGCCATGACCCGCGTCCTGGTTCATCACCGGAGCGTCACGAGGACTCGGACGGGCGTTCGCCGAGGAGGCCCTCGCCACGGGGGACCGGGTCGTCGGCGCCGCCCGCGACGTCACCCCGCTCGACGACCTGTGCGCCGAGCACGCGGGACGGCTCGTCACCCTGCCGCTCGACGTGTTGGATCGCGCGGCCGTGTTCGACACCGTCGACAAGGCCGCCGCCGCGTTCGGTCGGCTCGACGTGGTGGTCAACAACGCCGGCCAGCTGCTGATGGGCATGCTCGAGGAGATCACCGAGGCCCAGGCCAGGGCCCACTTCGACACCAACGTCTTCGGTGCACTGTGGGTGGCGCAGGCCGTGGTGCCACACCTCCGGGCACAGGGAAGCGGGCACATCCTGCAGGTGTCGTCCATGGGCTCGCTCGGCGGGTTCGCGTCCGTCGGTCTCTACTCGGCGGGCAAGGCCGCGCTGGACTCACTGAGCGAGGCGCTCGCCATGGAGGTCGAGCCGTTCGGGATCGACGTCACCATCCTGCAGCCGGGCGGCTACGCCACGGACCTGTTCACCCGAGGCACCACGGCCACGACCCCCGACGACGCCTACGCCGACCTGCGCGCCCGGCTGGCCGAGACGTGGGCCGAGGCGGAGGATCCCGATCCCCGGTTGGCCGCCCCCGTCGTCCGGGAGATCGCCGGAATGGACCAGCCGCCGAAACGGCTTCTGCTCGGCAGCACCTCCTACGACCTCGTCCAGGAGATGGTCGGCGCCCGCCTCGACGAACACCGGCGCTGGGAACACCTGAGCCGCCGCGCCGGGCCCGCGTGACGGCTCAGCCCGGCAACAGGTCCGTGACCAGCCGGGACAGCTGGCGGATGTTGCGGCACTCGAACATCGGCACCTCGCGGGCGTACTGCTGGGCAGCGGAGTCGCCGGTGCCCCAGGACGACTCCGGCTCCGGGTTGAGCCAGTACACGTGCCGCGCGCGGTCGGCGATTTCCCGCAGGGCGGTGAGGTTGGGGTCGCCGCCGTTGGTGCGGCCGTCACCGAGGATCAGCACGCTGGTCCTCGGGCTCAGCACGTCGCCCCAACCCTCGACGAACGTGCTCAGCGACGAGCCGTAGTCGCTGCTCATGCCCCACCTGGTCAGGCGGGCCTCGGCGAGGATGCGCGTTGCGAGGTGCTCGGGCTCGTCGCGACCGGCCCGCACCAGGTCGGTGATCTCGTCGGTCAGGCCGACGAAGGCGAAGCTGCGGATCTTGGAGAACTGGTCGCTGAGCGCTTGCGTCAACAGCAGCGTGAACTGCGCGAAGCCCGCCACCGAGCCCGACATGTCGCACAGCACGACCAGCTCCGGCCTGCCCGGACGGCGGTTGCGCAGCACCGGCCGCATCGGAACGCCACCCGTGCCGAGAGAGCGGCGCACGGTCCGGCGCAGGTCGATCTGCCCGCGGCCGGCCCGGCGCCGGCGCGCGGCGAGCCGGGTCGCGAGCCGGCGGGACAGCGGCTGTATCGCACGGCGCATCGCCGCGAACTGCTCCGCCGACGCGTTCGTGAACGTCACCAGTTCCGTCTCCGGATCCACCGCGTGCCGGGCGATGCGCTCCCGCCCACGTAGCTCTGCGGTGCGGCGACGCGCCTCGGCCCGTACCTGCTCCCGGAACGCCGCGATCCGGGCCAGCGCCTCACGGCCGGCGAGCGCCTCACCCAGGGGGCCGTCGCCTGCCTGCCGCATCGCGGCCAGCACCCGGTCGAGCAACGCATCCGGCCGGATCTCACCGAGCGTCTGGTAGGCCGACCACCCGCTGAGCCGGGCCGACCCGCCGCCCTGCGCCCCGTCGGCGCCCTCACCGCCGGTACCCACCGAGCCGTATCCGCCGAACGCCTCGACCCCGGTGGCGGCGAGCGCGCGCAGCCGCGCCTCGTCACCGGCCGCGAGAGCCTCGACGAGGGCGTTGCGCAGCTCGAACACCGTCGACGGCGGCGCTTCCGCCCATTCGGCGGCACCCACGGCGACAGGGAAATAGAGGTCGAACACGGCGTCGAACACCGGCCGTTGACCGGCGCCTCGCAACAACGTGGCCGCGAGCGCCTCACGCAGCCGGCCGCGGTCGTCGAGGCCGAGCACGTCGACGGCTGCCGCGGCGTCCACCGTCTCGCCGGGACCGACCTCGATCCCGCGTTCCCGCAACGCCCCGACGAACTCCACGAGCCGCGCGGGCAGCACGGCCGAACTCATGACACCGCGGAGTCGAGGACCCGCTCGAGGCGCAGCTCGGCGGACGCCTTGCGCTGGTCGGACCGGTACTTCAGGATCACGCCGAGCGTGGTCTGGACGATCTCCTCGTCCAGCGCCTCCGCGCCCAGCGCCAGCAGCGTCCGCGCCCAGTCCACCGACTCGGCGATCGACGGCGCCTTGCGCAGGTCCATCTCCCGCAGCGCGCCGACGACCCGCACCAGCGCGTCGGCCAGCCGGCCGTCCAGACCGGGCACGCGCAGTGTCACGATGTCCCGCTCCAGCTCCGCCGGCGGGAAGTCCAGATGCAGGAACAGGCATCGCCGTTTGAGGGCTTCGGACAGCTCTCGCGTCGCATTGGACGTCAGCACCACGAACGGCCTGCGCGACGCGGTGATCGTGCCCAGCTCCGGCACCGTCACCTGGAAATCGCCGAGCACCTCGAGCAGCAGCCCCTCCACCTCGACGTCGGCCTTGTCGGTCTCGTCGACGAGCAGCACGGTCGGCTCGGGATTGCGGATCGCCGTCAGCAACGGCCGGGGGAGCAGGAACTCCTCGCTGAACACGTGGTCACGGGTGTCGGTCCAAGCCTCGTCGCGGGCCGCCGTGATCCGCAGCAGTTGCTTGGCGTGGTTCCACTCGTAGAGCGCCCGGGACTCGTCGATGCCTTCGTAACACTGCAGCCGCACCAGCTCACTGCCGGTCGCGGTGGCCAGGGCACGCGCCAGCTCGGTCTTGCCGACACCCGCGGGGCCCTCGACGAGCAGCGGCTTGCCGAGCCGATCGGCGAGGAACACGGTGGTGGCGACGGCGGTCGAGGCAAGGTACCCGGCGCCGGCCAGGCGCTCGACGACCTCGTCCACCGAACCGAACAGCGGTTCTTGCACGGGCCCTCCCTGGGATGAACGTCCGCTTATTGTCACCGCGCCGACATCCCGGCACGTCCCGTGGTGGCTCAGGTCACGTCGGGTGCGGCCTCGGAGCGCCCGATGACGACGGTGGCTCCGAGTTCCTCCGAGCGCTCCAGCCGGGGGAGCAGGCCGGACTCCGCGAACGCCTCCGCCGCGGGCACCGCCTGCCGCTCGCTCGTCTCGATGAACAACCGGCCGCCCGGGGACAGCCAGTCGCCGACGCCGGCGGCGACCCGGCGGAGCACGTCGAGGCCGTCGGGCCCGCCGTCGAGCGCGACCGCGGGTTCGTGCAACCGAGCCTCGGGCGGCATGGACGCGATGGCCGCCGACGGCACGTACGGCACGTTCGCGACCACGGCATCGACCCGACCTCGCAGCCGCACGGGCAGCGCACGGAACAGGTCACCCTCGTAGACGCGGCCGCCGAGGGCCGCCAGGTTGCGCCGGGCGCAGCGCACCGCGGCGGGGTCGATGTCGACGGCGTGCACCCGGGCGCGCGGCCGTTCCGTCGCGATGGCGACTCCGAGCGCGCCGGAGCCGCAGCACAGGTCGACGACCACGGGCTCGGTGTCGGGCAGGGCCGCGAGTGCGAGCTCCACGACGAACTCGGTGCGCCGCCGGGGAACGAACACCCCGGGCTCCACGGCAATCCGCAGCCCACGGAACTCGGCCCAGCCCACGATGTGCTCCAGCGGCAGACCGGCGACGCGGCGTTCGACGAGCTCCGCGAGCTCGGCCTCGGTCCGCGCCGCGGCGGTGAGCACACGGGCCTCGTCCTCGGCGAAGACGCAGCCCGCCGCACGGAGTCTGGCGACGACGTGGGGCTGGGGGAGTGCTGTCATGGAGTTCCTCCCTGCGACGGATGTCGTGCGCACGAGGGACTGCACACCGCACGGAAACCTACTCCCGGCCTTGGTGGGCCGCGCGAACCGGCAGAGCGTGGCCGGCCACTGGTAGGTGAGTTCCACTGAGCCGCCACTGAGCCGCGAAGGCCCGTTGCTGCTCAGCCGGCCTGATCGCGTTTGCGGTAGCGGATATGGGTGGTCAGCGGGGAGTGAAGCACCTCGACGGGCTCGAAACCGAACGTCTCGACGCCGTCGAACATGCGCTCGCCGCTGCCGAGCAGGACGGGTGCGATGTCGAGGATGAGTTCGTCGATCACGCCGGCGTTGAGTGCCTGCCGGACCGTCGAAGCGCCACCGGCGATGTCCACGCCCTTGCCGCCGGCGGCTTCGAGCGCCTGCGCGTAAGCGGCGTCGAAGCCCTCGGTGACGAAATGGAATGTGGTCCCGCCCTCCATCTCGATCGGTTCGTGGGCGTAATGAGTGAGTACGAAGACCGGGGCGTGATACGGGGGCTCGGGTCCCCACCATCCGTCCCACGGCTCGTTCCACTCACCTCGGATCGGCCCGAACATGTTTCGGCCCATGACGTAGGCGCCGCGCGGGCGCATCAGCCAGCTGCTGGCCGTCTTGTCGGCTTCGGTCGCGCGCGGGTCGCCGATATGCCAGCCGTGCAGCTCGTGGCCACGCTTGCCCAGCGGATCGTCTCGGCTCTGCTCGGGTCCGGCGACGAAGCCGTCGAGCGAGATCGACATGTGGCAGGTGGTGTCGGACAACAGCTTCTCTCCAAAAGTAGTGGTCGCGGGATGCGCAGCGGTCGTCGGAGGCGCATGACACACGTACAGACTGGCGGAGGCGACCGAACTCATCGCTGGTACTGCGCAGGGGCAGTTGACGGCCCGCGGTGGAGCGCTCGGAGGGTTCGGGAGGCGCGGCCCTCAGCTCGCCGCGAACCGCGCCTCCCAGGCATGCCGCCGGAGGCGTTCCAGCGCGTCCTTGCCCACCAGTTCGCGGGCGATCCCATGCCCAGTCACCGAGTGCTCGGATCGCTGCGTGTCCGCCGACACTGCGCTGTGCCGGCGGTGGCGTGTTGGGCTGTCGGAGCGGGGGCACTGATGACATATACCTCCGGTACCCGGCTGGTCGCCCCATACGCGTAGCTACCGGCTCAGCGAAAGATCAGCCAGGAATGCCAAGGCGGCCAAAGCCTTCGGGGACCGCAAGAGCTGCGCACAGCGGTGTGCTGAGGAGTCGACCATCCCGGATTACCCCCTACGGTCCTGCGTGCCCGTCCGCCAGCGACGCCACGAGCTGGAACATGTCGTCCAGCGTGCGCTCACAGCACGAAGGACCGCCGCCGCGAAGCCGCGGCCTGCCGGGGTCAATACCGGAGGCGTTGACCAGGAGCCAATCCGGTTTCACGACCCGTGCCAACCCAGCCGCACCTGTCGCACGTCACTCGCGGGCCAGGGGAGACGTGGAGATCGCCTCCGCGGCGGCGCTCATCGAGTCGTCCATGTACACCGAGGTGGTCGCGAGGCTGGCGTGGCCGGCGATCTGCGCGACGGTGGCGATGTCCACCCCGGCCCTGGCCAGGATCGTCAGCGCCGTGTGCCGCAGCGAGTGCGGTGTCGCACGCCGACCCAGCACCTTGGTGTAGCGCGCGACCATCCGCTGCACGTCCCGGGGGGACAGCCGCCAACCGCGAATGGACACGAACAACGCCCCGGCAGCGTCGTCGATCTTGATCCGTTCGGCCCGGTCGTGCGGGCGTTGGGGGCGCGGGGGAGCGGGACGCTCCTCGGCCAGGTACCGCTCGAGGAGATCATTGGTCGGCCGGGACAGCGGCAGGTCGCGATCCTTGCCTCCCTTACCCCGCACGTGCAGCACCGGCGTGCCGGTTTCCTCGTGCAGCCGGATGTCACTGCGGTTGGCCCCGCACAGCTCCGACACCCGCGGACCGGACTCGACCAGCAACCGCAGGATCGCCTCGTCCCGCAAGCTCAACCGCTGGTCGGCGCGCAGGCTCTCGGGGGCCCGTTCGGCCGGCGCCGTCCGCAAGGTCAACGCCTCGTCCAGCTGCAGCCCGATGCGAGCGCCGGACGCGCGTTTCGGCGCGCGCGGCGGGGTCACTCGCGTGGTGGGATCGATCCGCACGTAGCCCTTGTCCGCCGCCCACCGGAACAATCCACGCACCGCGGCGAACCAGCGCGCCAGCGAGTGTGCACCACGGCCGGGGGGAGTGGAGCCGTCCTCGCCTATCTTCAGGCCCCTGCTGTAGCGGCGATCCGGTGCCTTCGCGATGGTGGTCAGTGCGAATTCCAGGTGGTCGGCCTCGATGGTGTCGAGAACGGTGTCGGCGCCCAGGAGAGTGACGAACTCGCTGAGGTCACGGCGGTAGGCGTGCAGGGTGGTAGCGCTGAGTTGTGAGCGCATCACGCGCCGTTCGAGGATCTCCAGGTACTCCAGGGTCGCATCCCGCACACTGACGGCGGACAGTGCTTTCGGCTCGGCCATCACGATCAAGGTACCAGTTGCGTCGTGGATTAGCCATTACACGACATGGATTTACCCTACTTCAGCGGTTGGAGCCGATCCGAGATCACCTCAACACCCACCGGTTACCCCGCGTCATGACCCGAACTCTGCGCTGACCTGCATCGATGGTTCCGCGGACATCTCTCGGCGGGGCAGGGTGGCCGCCAAGGGTCGGCCCGGCGGACCGACCGAGCCGCTGCGGGAGCCGTGCGACACCAACACGCGTCGCGCCGGAACGCGCTCGTCGTCGTGGGGCCGTCCCGCGCCCCGAACGGGTCCGTCGAGTCCGGGCGCGGTCAGGACGCTGAGCGCGCCAGTCGTGGCCACCAGTGGGCGATCAATCGGTCTCGGCTGGCCGCCGACCTTGATCGAGGACACCTTCCGGGCCTTACTTGACATAATGTCGCTTATCGGCGTTGTGGATCAGTGCCGGTTATCGAGCCGCGGAGACCGTCGGGCCCGATCGGCATCGCCGGCACCATGCACCTCTGGCGGACCGCACCCAGGACACAGCATCGACCGGCAGCCACCCCATCCCGCCCCGGCACACACAGCGCGGCCTGCGACCGCCGCGGGGCCGTGTGAGCGCCCTATCGGCGCCGCAACGACGCCTACAGGGCGCCCTATTCCGAACCGTCCCCGCCTGACTATTTCGTCACCGTGACGTATTGACCGCGCCGCGCGGGATGGCAACGCCTGCCTCGGAGGTGCCGCCGTGTGCCCGATGAGCCTCAGCGAAGCCGCTCGAGGTCTTGCGCCGTGCGCGCCACATCGGCGGCCAGCTTGCTCAGTTCGCCGACATCCGCACCGTCCTCGGCAGCGGTGACCACGTCCTCGGCCGCGCACCGCAGCTGGAACAGTCGATCCTGCAGCGCGGAGATCTCGTCGGCCGACAACACGACGGCGTCCTCGGGTAGGCCGGTCCGCTGCACAGCGGTGCGGCGTTCGTACGCGCGCTGGCGGCACGACTGACCGCAGTACCGCCGCCTGCGCCCCACCGTCCCGGCCTGCTGAAGCCTGCGGCCACACCAGCCACAGTGCTGTGGCACGGGCTTGCGCAGTCGCCGCAATTCGTCACGTGACGCAATAGCGTGTTCTGCCGCTTCGCTCACCTCGCCGACCCTAGCCCGCCATGTCGTCGCCATGACGGGGCCACGCCGGACCGGCACACTGAATGGGTGCCGACCCGTAGCCATCCGTATCTCGCCGGTCCCCTCCCCCGGGCGTTCGCGCACCGGGGCTGGCATCTGGACGACCTGGCCGGACTGGAGAACTCGCTGCCGGCGTTCCGCCGCGCCGTCGACGAGGGGTTCGGCTACATCGAGACCGATGTGCACGCGACCTCCGACGGCGTGGTGGTGGTGCATCACGACGCACTCCTGGACCGCACCACCGACGGCACCGGTCCGATCGCACGGCAGACCTGGCGCACCGTCCAGCGGGCCCGGATCGGCGGCAGCGTGCCGGTGTCGCGGCTGGAGGACGTGCTCGAGGAGTTGCCCGGCGCTCGGTTCAACGTCGACGTCAAAGCCGGTGCGGCCGTGGAACCGTTCGTGCGCACACTGCAGCGGCTTGACGCGTTCGACCGCGTCGCGGGCGCCTCGTTCTCCGACGCGCGGCTCGCCCGCATGCGCAAGCTCGCCGGTCCGCGGCTCATCACCTCGCTCGGGCCGCGCTCGGCGGCCGTGTTGTGGGCCAATGGGTGGCTGCCGTTCCTCCGGCTCGGCTTCCTCAGCCGGGGTGCGATGGCGCAGGTGCCGGTCCGGCAGGGCCGCATGACGGTGGTGGACAGGGCGTTCCTGCGTTCGGCCCGGCACGCCGGGGTCGAGGTGCACGTCTGGACCGTCAACGACAAGCACGAGATGCGCGCGCTGCTCGACCTCGGCGTGCACGGCATCGTCACCGATCGGCCGGACCGGTTGCGCGAGTTGCTCATCGAGCGGGGCGCCTGGCCGTCGTCGGGCGACGACGCCATGCTCGCCGAGTAGCGCGCTCTGGTCTTACCGCGGCGCGGTCCCCTCCCAGGCGGCCTTCCACGTCTTGGGCCCCAGCCTGCCCGAGTCCCGGATTCCGTTGGCCCGCTGCAGATCCAGTACCGCCTGCCTGGTCTCGCCGTAGTAGCAGCCGGTGCCCTGGAAGTCGTAGCCGAAGGCGTTCATCCGCAGCTGGAACGTACGCAGTGCGGGAGCGCAGTCGCCGTAGGCGTAGACCACACCCGGCCACGCTGGCCTGCCCGGCGCCGCCGGTGGCGCGGGCGCAGGTTGCGCCGGCACGCGGCCGCCGATGTAGGCCGAATCCCGGTAGCTGGGCTTGACCTTGCTGCGTGCGTCACTGTCATTGCGCAGTCCGAGCATGCCCGCGCACTCCCACGGCTGCCAGCCCCGCATCCGGTAGAGGTACAACGCGCGGTAGTCCTGTTCGGCGGGACTGGCCTGGTCGGGCCTGCCGGATCCGCCCACGCTGCGCCAGGTCGGGAGATCGAACTGGTAGGCGCCGTAGTAGCCGGTGCCCGTGTTGACGCCGTAGCGGTTGGTGGACTCGCACATCCGCAGTGCCGCCCACGTGTCGGCGGGTGGGTCCGCCGCCGTCGGAACGGCGAGCGCGACCTGCGCCCCCAGTGCCGCCGCGGCGACCAGGAGAAGTTTCCCGATTCCGCGGGCTGCGGCGCGTACCCGGCCTGTATGCATTTCTGCACGGTAAGCAAACCGGACAATTGAACACAAGAGTCACAGGCGAAACTTCAGTATCGCCTACCACATCCGGGGGATGCCGGAACGACACGCGGTGTCCGCCCGGGTTCTCGCGGGTGATCAGCGCGCAGTAATCTCCGCTCACCTCGATATCCCAGCCAGGGAGCCCGCATGACGACAACTCCTCCGGGCCCGGCGCCCGCGGCCGAAGCCCGGGATCGCAAACGCGAACAGCGCGGCTGGTACTTCTACGACTGGGCGAACTCGACGTTCTTCACGTCGGTCATCACCGTCTTCGGTGCCCTGTATATGAGCTCGGTGGCCGCCGACGACGCCAAGGCCGACCTCGCCCGCAACGGTCCGACGCCGTGCATCGACGCCCAGGGAAACGAGAATCGGCTGCGGAACTGCGACATCTCCCTGTTCGGCCTGGAGTTCCCGGCGGGCTCGCTGTGGGGCTATCTGCTCGCCGTGGCCACGGTCGTGCAGGTGCTGGTCCTGCCGATCACCGGGGCGATCGCGGACCGCAGCCAGAACAAGAAGCGGATCCTGGGCCTGTTCGCCTTCCTGGGGGCCGCGGCGTCGGCGCTGCTGTTCTTCGTCGACGACGGCCGCTGGGAACTCGGCGTCGCGCTCTACATCGTCGGCAACATCGGCTACGGCGCCTCGATCGTCACCTACTACTCCTTCCTGCCCGACATCGCGACCCCCGACGAGCGGGACGTGGTCTCGGCGCGCGGCTGGGCGTTCGGCTACCTGGGCGGCGGCATCGCGCTGGCCGCGCAGCTGGCGTTCTACCTGAGCCGGGACGCCTTCGGGGTCAGCGAATCCATGGCCGTGCGGATCTGCTATCTCAGCTCGGGCCTCTGGTGGGCGGCGTTCACGCTCATTCCGCTGCGCAGGCTGCGGGAGCATCAACGTCCGCACGGGGGCGAGCGTGGGTTTGCCCTGCTCGGTGCCGGCTTCGTCGAGCTGCGGGACACCATCCGCGCGGCGAAGGCGTTCCCGCTCACCCTCGCGTTCCTCGGCGCCTACCTCATCTACACCGACGGCATCTCCACGGTGGTCACCGTGTCGGCGCAGTACGGCACGGAGGAACTGCGGTTCAGCGACGAGGTGCTGATCGCGACGATTCTCGTGATCCAGTTCGTCGCCTACGTCGGGGGGATGCTCCACGGTCTCGCGGCCCGGCGTTTCGGTGCGAAGAAGACGATCCTGGGCAGTCTCGTGGTCTGGATTCTCGTCATCGCGTCGGCCTACTTCGTGCAGGAACGCCAGCCGATGCAGTTCTACGCTCTCGCGGTGGGCATCGGGCTGGTGCTCGGCGGCACGAACGCGCTGTCCCGCTCGCTCTACAGCCAGATGATCCCGCCGGGCAAGGAGGCGCAGTACTACTCGCTCTACGAGATCGGGGAACGCGGCACGTCGTGGCTGGGGCCGTTGCTGTTCGCCGCCGTCGGGCAGGCGACCGGGTCGTTCCGGTACGCCATCATCGCCCTGGTGATCTTTTTCGTGGTCGGTTTCGTTCTGGTCGCGCTGGTGCCTGTGAGAAGGGCCATCGCCGCCGCGGGCAACCGGGAGCCTGCCGTGCTGTAGGTGTGGCGGCCGCTAGGGTGCTCCGACGTGACTGCGCTGGAGAACCCAGGAGCCGATCCGACCGACGCCCTCTCGCCGGTGCCCACGTGGGGGTCCCGGCGTGATCTGCCCAGTGTCGGTCAGATCAAGTTCTGGTACGGCCCGATGGACTGTGGCAAGTCGACGCTGGCGCTGCAGATCGACCACAACCTCGCCCGTCAGGGCCGGCAGGGCCTATTGCTGGTCCGGCACGACCGTTCCGGGGCTCCGCGGATCACCAGCCGCATCGGCATCACCCGTCAGGCACTGGAGCTGGAGGGCGATACGGACCTGCGAACGGTGGTGCGCCAGGCGTGGGCGCAGGGCACACACGTCGACTACCTGATCGTGGACGAGGCGCAGTTCCTCTCCCCCTGCCAGGTCGAGCAGCTCGGCGAGCTCGCCGACGAGGCCCGCATCGACGTCTACTGCTTCGGCATCGCGACCGACTTCCGCAGCCGGCTCTTCCCCGGTGCACAGCGGCTGTTCGAGCTGGCGGACGTCTTCCAGCCGGTGCAGGTGGAGGTGTTGTGCTGGTGCGGCCTGCCCGGGCGGTTCAACGCGCGGGTCCGAGACGACGAGGTGCTGCGCAGCGGAGACACGGTGGTCGTCGCGGACACCGCGGCGGGTGATGCCCCGGTGGAGGTGAATCCGGGCGCGACACGCTCTCGGACCGAAACGGCTACGATCCGTTACCAAGTACTGTGTCGTCGGCACTACCGCCTCGGCGATCTTGGGCCGACCGGGTCCGGACGCGGTCAGCTCCGGCTCACCTAGTGTTCCGCATCTAACCCGAATGAGGGACACAGCCGAGAAAACAGGCATGGATGCGTCACGCCGAGACGGTGGCCGTCTCCCTCATAGGAGAAAGGTGTTCCGGGGTGATCCAGCTCATCGATGAGTAAGGACACGGGGTGCGGGGAATTCACCGCACCACCTACGTCGTTGCACTGGGTGAGCATCACCCTGGCTCCTGCCCGGGAGCCGACTGAAAGGACTCATCATGGCCGACCGTGTTCTCCGTGGAAGCCGGTTGGGAGCGGTTAGCTACGAGACCGACCGCAATCACGACCTCGCCCCGCGGCGCACCGTTCGTTACTCCTGCCCGAAGGGGCACGAGTTCGAAGTGCCGTTCTCGGACGACGCCGAGATCCCTTCCCTGTGGGAATGCCGTCTGCACGGAAGTGAGTCGGAGATCGTCGAGGGCGGGCAGCCTGAGCCCAAGGAGGTCAAGCCTCCGCGTACGCACTGGGACATGCTGTTGGAGCGCCGGTCGATTCCTGAGCTCGAGGAGCTGCTCAACGAGCGTCTCGCCGAGCTGAAGGCTCGCCGGGGCCGGGCGTAACGCCACAACCTTCCGCTCCCACCACAGACGGAGCCCCCGCGTCCTCGCGACGCGGGGGCTCCGTGCTGTTCGGGTCTGCGGGCAGGTCAGCGGACGAAGCGGCCCAGCAGACGGCGCAGCTGGCCGGCGCGGTGCTCGGCGCCCCACTGGGCGACCCGCAGCATGGCCTCCACCACGATCGACCCGCTCATCTTCGACTGGCCGACCTCCCGTTCCGTGAAGGTGATCGGCACCTCGACGATGTCGAAGCCCTCCTGGGCCGTGCGCAGGGTGAGGTCGATCTGGAAGCAGTAGCCCGCCGAGGCGATGTCGTCCAGCGGCAGCTTGCCGAGCACGGCCCGCCGGTAGGCGCGGAAACCCGCGGTCATGTCGTTGACCGGGACGCCGAGCGCGAGCCGGGAGTAGATGTTGGCGCCCCGGGACAGCAGTTCCCGCCGTTTCGGCCAGTTCACGAGCGCACCGCCGGGCACGTACCGGGAGCCGATGACGAGATCGGAGTCGGCGAGCGCGTCGAGGATGCGGGGCAGGTCCTCGGGTGCGTGGGAGCCGTCGGCGTCCATCTCGACGAGGGTGGCGTAGTCCCGTTCCAGTCCCCAGCGGAAACCGGCGATGTAGGCGGCGCCGAGACCTGCTTTCTCGGTGCGGTGCAGGACGTGGATCCGGTCGTCGGTGGCGGCGAGCTTGTCGGCGAGCTCACCGGTGCCGTCGGGACTGCCGTCGTCGACGACGAGCACGTGGACATCGGGCAACGTCGTGTGCAGTCGCCGCAGGAGTGGCGTGAGGTTCTCCCGCTCGTTGTAGGTCGGGATGATCACCAGCACGGGGTCGGTCGACGCCCGATGCTGTGTGTCCTCCGCCATGCTGCTCCCCTTCTATCGCGTGTCGTCGGCACTCGAGCGGCGCGTGCGCACGCCGAGCACGATCCCGGCGACCACCGCGGCGAGTGCGGCCCCCACCAGCACGTACTCGGTCCACGCGCCGAGTCGATCCGACAGCGTAGTCTGCTGCCGCAGCGGCACGTCGCCCACCAGTGACGCCGCGGTGAACAGGTCCGTCTGTCCGGTCACGCTACCGTCCGGCTGCACGATGGCGCTCACGCCGCTCGTCGCGGCCACCACGACGGCGCGGCCGTGTTCCACCGCCCGCAGCCGGGACATGGCGAGCTGCTGGTAGCTCATCTCCCCCGGCCCGTACCAGGCATTGTTGGTGGGCACGACGAGCAGCTGCGCACCCGCGTCGACGGCCTCGCGGGAGACGTAGTCGTAGGCGACCTCGTAGCAGATGACGGGCCCGGTGCGGGTGTTCGCGACGTCGAGGGTGGCTGGGGCGCCGCTGCCCCAGCGCATGTCGCGGGTGCTGTCGACGAAAGGCGTGAACCAGCGGGCGATGGTCCGCATGGGTACGTACTCGGCGAAGGGCACCAGTTCCTGCTTGGTGTAGTGCTCGCCCGCACCCCGGCCCGGCCGCCAGGCGAACACGGCGTTCTCGGTCTTGCCGTCGGGTGCGCGGTAGGCGGCACCGACGAGCGTGGGCACCCCGAACTCGTCGACCAGGGCGTCCAGCGCAGGGTCCGGTCCGCCTGCCTCGGTGGCGGTCTCCGGCCAGACGACGAGGTCGGGCCGGGGCAGCCGGCCCTCGGCGATCCGGTCGGCGAGCCGCGCGCTCTCGTCGAGGTGGTTGGCGCGGATGATGTCGCGGCTGCCGAGGAGGTCCAGGCCGATGTCGGGCGCGTTGCCCTGGACGACGGCGACGGTGCGGGTGCCGGCCTCGGGTGCGGTGCCGACGGCCGGCCACACGGCGAGCCCGGTGAGCACGGGTAGCGTGGCCGCCGCGAGCGGGCCCGTCCAGCCGAGGGTGGGGCGGAGTCCGCCGCGGCGGAGACGCACGATCAGCTGCGCCAGGCCGAAGCCGGTGAGCACGACGGCGAAGCCGACGAGCGGGACGCCGCCGACCGATGCCAGCGCCAGGTACGCGCCCTCGGGCTGGCTGAAGCCGACCCGGCCCCAGGGGAATCCGTTGACCGGCCAGCGGGAGCGACCGGCTTCCTGCAGGAGGAACACGAGTGCCATCCACACGGGCGCGCCCGGCAGGCGCGCGGCGAAGGGCATGAGCGCGCACGCGGCGGCCACGTAGACGGCGAGGACGGTGGACAGGCCGAGCCACGGGGCGGAGCCGAAGTCGTCGCCGAGGAAGTCCTCGATCCAGATGAGGTGCGGGAGAAAGAACGCGAGTCCGAACACGAGGCCGTAGCCCGCGCTCGCCCACACCCGGCGGCCGTGCAGGACGAGGCCGAGCCCGGTGAACGCCAGGGGCGCGAGCCACCAGAGGTCGCGTGGGGCGAACGCGGCAGCGAGCACGAACCCGGATGCCACCGCGAGGGCCAGCCGCGCGAGCACGGGCAGGATGCGGCGCCGGCGGGGCACCGCGCTGGGGGCGGTGGAGGTGGGCGCTTCGGCCGCGGCGGTCACCCGTCCAGCCTATGGGGCGGAGGTGAAGCGGTCGTAGATCACCTCGCCCGCGCGGACGGTGCGCAGGCACCGCGGCAGCGGCGTGCCGGGGTCGAGGGGCGGGAGGCCGGGCACCTGGGACCTCGGGTCGGTGGACCAGCGCTGGACGCGGGTGTCCGGGGTGGCCACCACGAGGTCACCGGATTCCCAGATGGCGTAGTGGGCGGGCGCGCCGGGGACGAGGCTTCCGGTCACGCCGTCGTTGACACCGGCGGCGCGGTGCCCGCCGCGGGTGTGGGCGTTGAACGCCGCTCGTGCCGAGATGCCGGAGCCGGGAGTGCGGTGGTGCACGGCGGCGCGGACGCTCTCCCACGGGGCGAGGGGGGTAACGGGTGCGTCGGAGCCGAACGCGAGCACCACGCCCTCGCTCGCGAGCATGGCGAACGGGTTGAGCCCTGCGGCGCGGTCGGCGCCGAGCCGGGTGGCGTACATGCCGTCTCCTCCGCCCCACGCGGCGTCGAACAGCGGCTGCATCGACGCGGCGACGCCATAGGCGGCCAGTGCCCTGGCCTGCTCGGCGTCGACCATCTCGACGTGCTCGAGGCGGTGCTTGCCGGTGGCGAGCGCGCGCCTGCCGACGGTCTTCTCCGCGCGCGTGAAGCCGGTGACGACCTCGGCCACGGCGGCGTCCCCGATGACGTGGAAGCCGGCCTGCAGTCCGGCCTCGGTGCAGGCGATGAGGTGCTCGGCGATGGCGTCCGCGGTGAGGTAGCGGACGCCGGTGCTGTCGGGCCGGTCCGCGTAGGGCTCGTGGAGCGCGGCGGTGTGGGAGCCGAGGGCGCCGTCGACGAAGAGGTCGCCCGCGAGCCCCCGCGCGCCGAGACGGCGGGCCGTGTCGACGGCCCCCGGCTCGCCCCAGTAGGCGACGACCTCGGGCATCCCGGGTGCGTCGGCCAGTGCGAGGAGGTCGAGCAGATCCTGTTCGCCGGAGATGTCGGGACCCGCGCACTCGTGGACACTGACGATGCCGGCCGCGGCGGCGGCGCGCAGGAATGTCTCCTGGGCACGGCGGCGCTGGGCGGGGGTGACGGCGGCGCGGGCGGCGGCGCGGACCAGGTGGTGGGCATCTCGCGTGAGCGGGCCGTCGTCCGACCAGCCGGCCGTGTCGCGCACGCCGGCCGCGAGGTCGGCGAGCGCGCTCGACACGAGGGCGGAGTGCACGTCGACTCGGCTCAGGTAGACGGGGTTACCGCCCGCGGCCTCGTCGAGCTCGGCGCGGCTGGGCAGACGCGGATCGGTCCAGGCCGACTCGTCCCAGCCGTGGGCGAGCAGCACCTCGCCCGGGGTGACGGCCGCGCGGACGGCGGCGAGGAGCTCGCCCGCGTCGCGGACGCCGGTGAGGTCCAGTCCGGTGAGGTGCAGGCCCGTGGCGGTGGCGTGCACGTGGGCGTCGACGAACGCGGGGGCGACGAAGGCGCCGTCCAGGTCGACGATCTCGGCGTCCGGGTGCAGTGCCTGCCCGGGGCCGTCCTGACCCACCCAGACGACCGTGCCGTCGGTGACGGCCATGGCGGTGGCGTCGGTGGAGGACGGGGTGTGGACGCGGCCGCCGAGGAGGAGCGTCGTCGTGCTGGTACTCACGCCGTGCAGTCTGCCAGTACGTTCGTCGCGAGAAGATTTGCATCTGTTCGTTGGTGTGACAGGATATTTTGGCGACGTTCTCGATTTGAGGAGCAGAAGTGACTGCGATCCAGGAATCTGCTGCCGCCCCCATCGACACCGGCGAACAGCCGTACGAGTACGCCAGGGCCGAGCTGGTCGAACCCGATTGGCGACGGTTCCCGGGCTGGCGGACCGTGACCGAGGCCGAGTGGCGCGACGCGCAATGGCAGCGCGTGCACTGTGTACGCAACATCAAGCAGCTGCGCGCCGTGCTGGGCGACCTCCTCGAGGACCGCTTCTACGACGACCTCGTGGCCGACCAGCAGCAGCGGGCCACGATGTCGATGCTGCTGCCGCCCCAGATGCTGAACACGATCGCTCCCCACGCGGGCTCCGATCCGCAGAAGATCACCGAGGCGTTCTACGCCGACCCGATCCGCCGCTACATGCTGCCGGTGCACAGCGACCGCGACCCGGACTGGCCGAGCCACCCGCACTCCGAACGCGACTCGCTGCACGAGGCGGAGATGTGGGTCGTCGAGGGACTCACCCACCGCTACCCCACCAAGGTGCTCGCCGAGCTGCTCTCGACCTGCCCGCAGTACTGCGGCCACTGCACCCGCATGGACCTGGTGGGCAACTCCACGCCCCAGGTGGACAAGCACAAGCTCGAGCTCAAACCGGTCGACCGGCAGGACGCGATGATCGACTACCTGCGCCGCACCCCCGGCGTGCGCGACGTGGTGGTGTCGGGCGGTGACGTGGCGAACGTGCCGTGGCACCAGCTGGAGGCGTTCCTGATGCGCCTGCTCGACATCGAGACCGTGCGCGACATCCGCCTGGCCACCAAGGCGCTCGCCGGGCTGCCCCAGCACTGGTTGCAGCCGAAGGTGGTGGAGGGCCTGGCCCGCGTCGCCGGGACGGCCCGCAGGCGCGGGGTCAACCTGGCGATCCACACGCACGTCAACCACGCGCAGTCGGTGACCCCGCTCGTCGCCGAGGCGGCACGGACAGCTCTCGAGGTCGGCGTGCGGGATGTCCGCAACCAGGGCGTGCTGCTGCGCGGCGTGAACGGGACCGCGGCCGACGTGCTCGACTTGTGTTTCGCGCTGCAGGGCGAGGCAAACATCCTGCCCTACTACTTCTATCTGTGCGACATGATCCCCAACGCCGAGCACTGGCGGCTTGCGGTGTGGGAGGCACAGGAGCTGCAGCACGCGATCATGGGCTACCTGCCCGGGTACGCGACGCCGCGCATCGTGTGCGATGTCCCCTACGTCGGCAAACGCTGGGTGCATCAGCTCGCCGAGTACGACCGCGAGCGCGGCATCTCGTACTGGACGAAGAACTACCGCACCGGCATCGAGCACGACGACCCGGACGCGCTGCGCCGCCGCTACCCCTACTACGACCCGATCTCGACGCTGCCCGAGAGCGGGCGCCGGTGGTGGGCGACGCAATGACGTCGTGATCCGGCGCTCGTCCGGATGCCGGGGGCCGTGGCCGCAGGCGCGGAGAGGCTCGACCCTGTCGCGGCCCACCGCCCGGTGCCCGTTTTTCTCTAGACTGATCGGCGATGGCCAGATCTCGCTGGTGGCTCGGTGCGCTCGCCTTCGTTGGTGTGTCACTCCTCGTCGCGGTGTTCGTATTGGTGGGCGAGGACGGGCCGCCGCCCGGGGAACCGCCCGGGCCGCCTGGCCGGGGTCCGCTGACCGTCGTGGCGCTCGGCGACAGCACGATGTCGGGTGAGGGCGCCGGCGACTACACCCCGGCTACCAACGGCCGGAACGGCAACTGGTGCCACCGCTCCCCGAACGCCTCGGTCCATCACGTCGAGCTGACCGGCATCGTCAAGAGCGTGAACCTGGCCTGCTCCGGTTCCCCGGCGGGGCACGTGGCGCTCGGCGACGTCGAACAGTGGACTGAGCAGTCGCAGGCGCGCCGGCTGGCCACGCTGG
This sequence comes from Prauserella oleivorans, assembly GCF_042685745.1. Lineage (NCBI taxonomy): Bacteria > Bacillati > Actinomycetota > Actinomycetes > Pseudonocardiales > Pseudonocardiaceae > Prauserella > Prauserella oleivorans. Next base: position 3,876,002 of record NZ_JBHUNT010000001.1, read on the forward strand.
TCGAGAACCACCGGGTGGCGGCCGTGGTGGTCGCGGTCGGCGCCAACGACGACCCGCACTTCTCCCGTCTCATCTCGGAGTGCTTCACGTCCTGGTTCATGGACGACGGCAGCCCGTGCAGCGAGCGGATCAAGACCGACTGGCCGTCCCGGATCGACCGCATGGTCCCGAAGGTGGTCGCCGCGCTCGAGGACGTCCAGAAGGTCCTCGCCGCCGCCGGCTACGACCGCGAGGACTACGACCTGGTGTTGCAGTCCTACGCGTCGCCGATCGGCCCGGACATCCCGGAGAGTCTCCGCAACCTCGACGGCTGCCCGTTCCGCAAGGAGGACCTGCGCTGGGTCAAGTACACCGGCGCGATCTCACTCGCAGCGGGACTGCGGGAGGTTGCGGCCCAGACCGGCGTGCGGTTCCTGGACCTCTCCCGCGCCGGCGACGGGCACGAGGCGTGCACCGGAGGCGCCGACCCCAGCTCGGAGTGGTTCACCCGGTTCACGGTGCAGTGGGACGACCTGCAGAGCGCCGAGCGCGCCACGCATGCCATTCAGGAGTCGTTTCATCCCAACGCCGCCGGCCACGCTCAGTTCGGGCGGTGTCTGAGCGAGTTCCTCGCCTCCAACGACGAGTCCGCGGCCTGCCTGGAAGGCGAGGACGGCCACCTGCACGCCGCGCCGTCGGTGGTCGCCCAGCGGCAGGGCTAGAGATCGAGCGCGGCGCGCAGTGCGCTGTCGATCTGCTCCTGGACGTCGTCGCCGATCGCGGCGATCCGCTCGACCAGCCACGGCCGGTAGATCCGCGTGACGTGCAGGGTGGAGACCCAGAACCGGCCGTCCACGGCGACGCCCAGGATGTCCTGAGGATCCTCCTCGAGCAGGTCGGTGCCGAGCAGCCACGGCCGCTCGGACTCGTTCACGCCGTCCGACGACAGCAGCAGGACCGCGCGGGCACGGGACGGATGTGTGGGTGGGCGGTACGTCCAGACCTCACCCCTCCGCACGCAGCTCCTCCAGCGCGGCGGCGATCTCGGCTTCGTCGGCGGTGGCGGCTGTCTCGCCCGGGTGGCCGGGTGCGGGCCGGTATCCGGTCCGCACGGCCTCGCGCCGCGCCGCCTTCGACAGCCACGAGGAGACGGAGACGCCGTGCGCCTTGGCGGCCCGCTCCGCGAACTCGAGCGCCCCGGCGTCCAGGGACAAGGTGACCTTCCGAGTTGCCATACCTTTTACCGTACCGCTGGGCGGGCCGGATTCACAGTGTCGGCGAGCGCCCCTCGAACGGCGTGGAGAGCACCACGGTCGTGCGGGTGGAGACCTTCGCCGCCTCCCGGATCCGCCGCAACAGATCCTCCAGGGCCAGCGGCGAGGCCACCCGCACCAGCAGGATGTAGGACTCGTCCCCCGCTACCGAGTAGCACGACTCGATCTCGCGGATGTGCTCCAGGCGCTGCGGGTAGTCGTCCGGCGCGGCCGGATCGTTGGGCGTCAGCGAGATCAGCGCCGTCAGCGGCAGACCGATCTGCTCGCCGTCCAGCCTCGCCGTATAACCCCGGATGACACCGCGCTGCTCCAGCCTGCGCACCCGCTGGTGCACCGCCGACACCGACAGCCCCACCCGCTCGGCCAGGTCGGTGAAGCTCCGCCTGCCGTCCGCGGCGAGCTCGGCCACGATCGCCTTGTCCAGCGGCTCCAGTCCGGGCGCAGTCATTCCGCCGCCTCAGCGGGAAGGAGTGCCTCGGCGGTACTTGCCGCCGCCTCAGCGGGAAGGAGTGCTTCGGCGGTCATGACCCGACCACGACCAGTTCGTGCGGCCGCGTGTTGAGGGGCTCGGCGCCGTCGGAGGTGACCACGACGATGTCCTCGATCCGCGCGCCCCACCGGCCGGCCTGGTAGATCCCCGGCTCGACACTGAACGCCATCCCGGGCTCCAGCGGCAGGTCGTTGCCGCCCACGATGTAGGGCTCCTCGTGCACGTCGAGTCCGATGCCGTGGCCCGTCCGGTGGATGAACTGCTCGCCGAAACCGGCCTCGGTGATGATGTCGCGGGCCGCCGCGTCGACCGCGTGCGCCGTCACGCCGGGGCACACCGCCTCCACGGCCGCCTGCTGGGCACGCTGCAACACGGCGTAGGTGTCGGCCACGTCGGCGTCCCGCGGCTCGCCCACCGCGTAGGTGCGCGTGGAGTCGGAGTTGTAGCCCTCGGCGATGGGTCCGCCGATGTCGACGACCACCACGTCGCCGGGCTCGATGACCCGATCGGACACGTCGTGGTGCGGGCTGGCGCCGTTCGGGCCGGAGCCGACGATCACGAACTCGGCCTCGGTGTGCCCCTCCTCGACGATCGCGGCGGCGATGTCGGCGCCCACCTGCGCCTCGGTACGCCCGGCACGCAGCCACTCGCCCATGCGGGCATGCACACGGTCGATGGCCTCCCCGGCCTTGCGCAGCGCGGCGATCTCGGCGGCGTCCTTGCGCATGCGCAGTTCGCGCAGGACCGGACCGGCCAGTGCCTGCTCGGCACCGGCGACCGCGTCGCGCAGCGCGAGGACGTGCAACGCGGCCATCATGTCGCTCACGGCCACCCGGCCGGGCTTACCGAGCCGGTCGGCCACCAGCCGGTACGGGTCGTCCCCGTCCACCCAGGTGATCACGTCGACGCCGAGGTCGTCGGTCGGCACGTCGGAGTAGCCGGGGAACTCGAGTTTGGGCACCACGAGCGCGGGTGGCGCGTCGCCCGCTGGAATCACGAGCGTGGTCAGTCGCTCGAACGACCCGCCTGCCTGCCCGATCAGGTATCGCAGGTCCGAACCGGGGGCGATGAGCAGGGCGTCGGTGCCGGCGTCGGCGGCCGCCTGCCGGGCGCGGTGAAGCCGGGCGCGCAGGGTGGCGGCATCGGGGGCGGGAGTGTGCAGCGATCGGCGCGACATGACCGAAAGCCTAGCCCGCCGCCCGGTCCCGTTCCGGAGCGGCAGGCCGGGTGACGACCGGAACCCGGGGTGCCTCAACCGACACCGTGAACGTGGTGGATACACCAGCCGCCGCCGAGCGACTACCCGCCGCGGCCGAGGTGTTCTCGCGCCTCGTCGCAGGCCCGATGCGGACCCGGGGAACGGGTTCTCGAGCGCCGTCCACCGGGCATGGCAGGCTGTGCGGGTGAGCACCGGTTCCCTGGCGCTGCTGGACGCGGCGAGCCTGTACTTCCGTTCGTTCTATGCCCTGCCGGATTCGCTGACCGCACGCGACGGCACCCCGGTCAACGCCGTCCGCGGGTTCGCCGACACCGTGGCGCGCATCCTCGTCGACCGCAGGCCCTCACGGCTCGTCGCGTGTCTGGACGCCGACTGGCGGCCGCGGTTCCGGGTCGACGCGCTGCCGAGCTACAAGGCGCACCGGGTGGCCGAGGAGTTCGAGGCGGGACCCGACGTCGAGGAGGTGCCGGACACCCTGACCCCGCAGGTGCCGATCATCCTCGACCTGCTGGAGGCCCTGGGCCTGGCGACGGCCGAGGCGGCGGGTTACGAGGCCGACGACGTGATCGGCACGCTCACCGCCCGCGAGAACAGCGACCCGGTCGAGGTCATCACCGGCGACCGCGACCTGTTCCAGCTGGTGCGGCACGAACCGACCCCGGTGTCGGTGATCTACGTGGGCAAGGGCTGGGCGAAGGCGGAGGTGCTCGGCCCGGACGAGCTCGCCGCCCGCTACGGCGTGCCCGCCGGCCATGCCGGCCCCGCCTACGCCGACATGGCGATGCTGCGCGGCGACCCCTCCGACGGCCTGCCGGGTGTGGCGGGCATCGGGGAGAAGACGGCGGCGAAACTCATCACCCAGTTCGGGTCGATCGAGGCGCTGGTGGAGGCCGCGCGCGCGGAGAGCCCGCAGCTGCCGCTGAAGACGCGGGTACGGCTCAACGAGGCCGCCGACTACCTCGCAGTGGCACCCACGGTGGTGCGGGTGGCGCCCGACGCGCCCGTGGAGCTCTCGAAAGACGACCGAGTGCCGTCCGCGCCCGCCGATCCCGAGCGGGTGGCGGAACTGGCCGAGCGCTGGAACCTCGGCGGCTCCGTCAACCGGTTGCTGGACGCGCTGACGACCCGCGCGTGAGCCTTACTCCGGATAGCCGACCTCGTACTCGTCGTTGCGACCGAGCACGGTGATCGGCACGCGCTGCGCCTCGCCCGCGATCACGGCGGTGCAGTCGAACGTCAACCCGGCCTCGACCGGCTGGCGTGGCGGGCACGACACCGCCTCGACGCCCTCGACGCGGTAGCTCTGGGTCAGGATCCGTGCGACCGACGCCTGCATGGTGCGGGCATCGAACACCCGAGGCACCGGCGCGAGGCTGGACGACAGCCCGGACGAGGCGCTGCCGAGGGTGCTCGGGTCCGGGGTGGACTCCGATGGGGAGGAGGGGGACGTCGCCGTGGACGTGCCGGGTGGTTCGGCGCCCTCGCCCCGGCTGTCGCACCCGGCGGCCAGCAGACCCGCGGCGACCATGGCCGACACCAGCACTACACGACACCGCACCGACGCAACACCCCGACGTTGATCTTTTCCGGCTAGAAGAACGTACCGCACCATGCCGGCGTGCGCGTGGAGAACAGGCGGTCGGCCGCGGCGACCGCATCGGCCCCGGCTGCCTGGGCCCGTCCGGTCTGCACGAGCTGGGAGGGCCGCCACGCCCCGAGGTAGATCATGGCGAGCGCATCCACGCCGAGCCGTAGCGCCGGAGGCGCGTCGGTGCGGCGTACCTCGTCCGGGCCGACGACGTAGCCGCCCGTGTTGGCCGGGATCGCCGGATCCGTCACCTCGATCACGAGCGGGTCGCCGTAGTACTCGCGGGCGGCCAGCGCGGTGGGCACGTCGAGCAGCCGCAGCCATGTCTCGTCCGCCACCTCCGTGACGGTGCACACGCGCGGGTCGGTGACCAGCAGCTCGACGGGTTCGTCCAGCGCCCGCTCCCCCAGCCGGATCTCGTCGACCAGGTCGACCGACAGCAGGAACCGCCACAGCCCGGCGAACGCCTCGGCGGTTGCCGCGTGCAGGTCGTCGACGCGGAGCACGGCGGAGCCCGTCCGCGGGCGGGTGACGGTATAGACCACGAAGCCGTCGATGTCGCCCGGTCCCTGGTGCACCGCGATGCTGGTCGGCTCGTCGCCCCGGCCGGCCACCGCACGCGCCCAGGTCCACCAGTGCGCCGGACGCGCCATCATGCCCGGGCGAGTCCTGAGCGCGGGATAGGCGGCCGACAGCACGTCGAACGCGGCGTCCCCGTCAAGCAGCCGGACCTCACCGCCCGCGGGCACTTCGGGACGCAGCCGAGCGCGGGTGCGATCGATCGTGCAGCCGCGGGCGAGGGTGCCGACGCCATAGCCGAACCGCCCGTAGATCACGGCCTCCGAGGCGTGCAGCGTGGCGGCGACGACACCCCGCTCGGCGAAGTCGGCGAACTGGGTGCGCATGAGGTCGGTGAGCACGCCGCGGCGCGTGCGGTCGGCGCGCACGCCGACGCCCGTGACCGCGGCCAGCGGCACGGTGCGTCCACCCGGCACGGTGAGCTCGGAGTCCAGGGAGCGCGCCGTGCCGATGAGCGTGCCCGGATCGCCGGCGAATGCACCCAGCGTGCGGCCCGGCTGGAACGCCCCGGCCGCCCGCGTCCATTCCTGGTCCTCGGCGGGCTTGAGGTGGAGGCTGGCGCGGAACAGGTCCATGGCCGCGCGGTGTTCGTCGTCGCGCAGAACCCGGATGCGGTGATCGCTCATGACACCGATGCTTGCCGACCGGCCACCGTCCGTGCCACCGGATTACCGGCTACTGGAGCCTGCCGACCTCGTAGCGCCCGTCCTCGCTCTTGACCGTGATGGTGACCTGCTGCTGTTCACCGTTGACGGTGACGTCGCAGGTGAACGTGGCGCCGACCTCCACCTCCTGGTCGGCGGGACAGCTGACGCTCTCCACACCTTCCGCGCCGTAGCTGTCGGTGAGCACGCGCTGGATGTCGTTCTGCATGGTCTGGTTGTCGAAGACCTTCTGCACGAGCAGGCCCGGCATCCAGAACAGGACGACGGCGGCCGCGGCGAGCACGACGACCGCCGCGGCGAGCCCGATCCACAAGCCCTTGCCCGGCTTCTTCTGTGCGGGCGGAGGCGTGCCGTAGGCGCCGCCCTGCTGCCCGTAGCCGGGCTGCTGCTGGCCGTACTGCGGCTGACCGTACCCGGGCTGTTGCCCGTACCCGGCCTGCTGGCCATAGCCGGGCTGCTGCTGGCCGTACTGCGGTTGCTGGCCGTACTGCGGCTGGCCATAGCCGGGCTGCTGCCCATATCCGGGTTGCTGACCGTAACCGGGCTGCTGGCCGTACCCGCCCTGGCTGGGGAAGCCACCGGACGGGTTCCCGAAGGCGGTTGCTGGCCCCACTGCTGTGGGTCGTTGCCTCCGTACGGCGTGCTCATCGTGTTGCCTCCGCCAGTCCACCGAATACGTCTACGCGTCGTGCGCGATCCAACCACAGCGCAGCCTCCCGCACACGTGAAGGGCACAGCCGATCACGTGCCCAGGATCAGACCTCGCCCACGGCGACGACACCACGGCGGAGCGAGCGCACCGCCTTGGCCGCCACACCCCCCACCGGGTGGTCCTTGCCGAGCACGTCCTTGATCTGGTCCAGCAGGTCGATCACCTGCCGCGCCCACCGGACGAAGTCGCCCGCGGACAGCTCCTGACCGTTGGCCTCGGCCGTGGTCAGGACACGCTCCAGGGACTCGCCGCGCGCCCACCGGTACACCGGCCACGCGAATCCGGCGTCGGGTTCCCGGGTGCGATCGAGCCGGTGCCGCCGTTCGTCCTCGACGAGGTCGCTCCACAGCCGCACCGTCTCCTGCCACGCCTTCGGCACGGCCCCGGACGGCAGTTTCGGCTCGGCGGCCGCGTCCCGGCGTGCCTCGTACACCAGCGTGGAGACCACGGCGGCCAGCTCGGGCGCGCTGAGGCCGTTCCACACGCGCTGCCGCAGACACTCCGCGGCGAGCAGGTCGGACTCGCTGTAGAGCCGGGCCAGCAGCATCCCGTGCTCGGTCACCTGGTCGCCGTCGGCCCCGAGGTAGCCGCGTTCGGTGAGCAGCGCGCGGATGCGGTCGAACGCCCGCGCCAGCGAGTGCGTCGTGGCGGCGACCTTGCGCTCGAGCTGGGCGGTCTCGGCGGAGAGACGCTGGTACCGCTCCACCCAGCGCAGGTTGGACTCCCGGTCGGCGAGCCCGTGACACGGGTGCGCACGCAGAGCCCGGCGCAGCTCGGCCAGCTCGTGGTCGTCGTTCGCCCCCGAGCGACGGCGTTCCCGCGGCGGGCGGGTGATCCCGGAATTGCGCAGCGACGAGGCGATGTCCCGGCGGGTCTTCGGCGAGCGCAGCTCGACGTGCCGGGGCAGCCGCACCCGCCCGAGCGGCTCGACGGGCGACGGGAAGTCGGCCGCGGACAGGGCCCCCGACCAACGGTCCTCGGTCACTACCACCGGCCGGGGTTCCCGCAGTGGATCAAGGCCCGGGTCGACCACCACGGCCAGCCCGGCGCGGCGGCCCGCCGGCACCGAGATGACGTCGCCCCTGCGCAGCTTCTCCAGCGACCGGGAGGTCTCCGCCCGCCGGTTGGCGCTGTTCTGCTTGGCGAGGTACTTCTCCCGCTCGGAGATCTTCTTGCGCAGCTCGACGTAGGACAGCATCTCGTCGAAGTCGCCGCTGATCGCGTCGGCGTAGCCCTGGAGGGCGTCCTTGTTCCGCTCGATGCGCTTGGCCGTGCCGACCACCGCGCGGTCCGCCTGGAATTGGGCGAACGACTGTTCGAGCAGCTCCCGGGCCTGCTCGGCGCCGAACTGGCCGACCAGGTTGATCGCCATGTTGTAGCCGGGCCGGAACGACGACTTCAGCGGGTAGGTGCGGGTCGAGGCGAGCCCGGCGACGTGCCGCGGATCCACACCCGGCTGCCACAGCACCACGGCGTGGCCCTCGACGTCGATGCCGCGCCGCCCGGCCCGCCCGGTGAGCTGCGTGTACTCGCCGGGCGTGAGGTCGACGTGCGCCTCGCCGTTGTACTTGACGAGCCGTTCGAGCACCACGGTGCGGGCGGGCATGTTGATGCCCAGGGCCAGTGTCTCCGTGGCGAACACGACCTTCACCAGGCCGCGGACGAACAGCTCCTCGACGGTCTCCTTGAACGCGGGCAGCAGGCCGGCGTGGTGGGCGGCGATGCCGTGCTCGAGCCCCTCGCGCCACTCCCAGTAGCCGAGCACGCCGAGGTCGGCGTCCGGCAGGTCGGCGGTGCGCTCGTCCACGATGCGGCGGACCTCGGCGACCTCCTCGGGCGAGTTGAGCCGCACACCCGAGTGCAGGCACTGACCGACGGCGGCGTCGCAGCCCGCGCGGGAGAAGATGAACACGATCGCGGGCAGCAGGCCCGCCCGGTCGAGGCGGTCGATCACGTCGACCCGCGACGGCGGCCGGAACCGGGGCATGCGCGGCCGGTCCCGCGGACCCCGCCGGCCACGCGGTCCGCGCAGCCCTGCCGGGGCGTGCATGCGCGCCACGTCCTCGACGCGGCGCAACAGCTGCGGGTTGATGCGGGGCTCGTCCTGGTGCTCCTCGCCGACGAAGAGGTCCATGAGCCGGTTACCGACCATCATGTGCTGCCACAGCGGCACCGGGCGGTGCTCGTCGACGACGACGGTGGTGTCGCCGCGCACGGCCACGAGCCATTCACCGAATTCCTCGGCGTTGCTCACCGTGGCCGACAGCCCCACCACCCGGACGTACTCGGGCAGGTGGAGGATGACCTCTTCCCACACCGCACCGCGGAACCGGTCGGCGAGGTAGTGGATCTCGTCCATGACGACGTAGCCGAGTTCGTCGATGGTGTCCGAGCCGGCGTAGAGCATGTTGCGCAGGACCTCGGTGGTCATGACGACGATCTGGGCGTTGCCGTTGATGGCGGTGTCACCCGTGAGCAGGCCGACCGTGCCCGTGCCGTAGCGCTCGGTGAGGTCGGTGTACTTCTGGTTCGACAGCGCCTTGATGGGCGTGGTGTAGAAGCACTTGCGGCCTTCGGCCAGCGCGAGGTGCACCGCGAACTCGCCGACGACGGTTTTGCCCGCGCCCGTGGGCGCGCACACGAGCACGCCGTGTCCGTCCTCCAGCGCCTCGCATCCGCGGAGCTGGAAGTCGTCGAACTCGAAGGACGCCTCGGCGGCGAACCGGGCGAGCTGCGGGTACCTGCCGCGCCGCCGGGCTGCGGCGTAGGCCTCGGCCGGGCTGGGAGAGGTGGATGAGTCCACGGCGTCAGGGTTTCACATCTCGGGTCAGGCTCGCATGCGGTCCGGCGTCGGTGGGTCGCCGTAGTCTGCCCGCATGACACCCGAGCAGCTCAAGGCGACCTGTCTGGCCCTGCCCGGCGCGCGGGAGGAGTTCCCGTTCGACGAGTCGACCAGCGTGTTCAAGGTCTCCGGCAAGATCTTCGCGCTCAGCAGCCTGGCCGGTGTCCCGTTGCGGGTGAGTCTGAAGTGCGATCCGGAGCTGGCCGTGCACCTGCGCACCAGTTACCCGGTCATCACCGCCGGCTACCACCTCAACAAGCGGCATTGGAACACGGTGGAGCTCGACGGCTCGGTGCCCGATCGACTGGTGACGGACATGATCGAGGACTCCTACGACCTCGTGGTCGCGGGGCTGCCGAAGGCGGAGCGGGAGCGCCTGCGGTGGACCGCGCTCAGCCGAGAACAGCGAGTGCCCGGGGCACGCAGTTGACCGACACGGGCAGTGTGCCCAGGGGCTCGCCGTCGGCGTAGGCGGGCCAGCCGATACCGGACAGGCTGACCTCACGCGCCCTCAGCGTGGTCACCGCGGGATGGTCGAGGTGCCGGCCGCTGCGCAAGCTGGGCAGCATGCGGATCAGTTCCCGGCGAGTCGCCTGGCCGACCACCGTGACGTCGAAGACGCCGTCGTCGGGCCGGGCGTCCGGGCAGATCGGCACACCGCCGCCGTACCAGGCGGTGTTGCCGACCGCCACGAGCGTGGCCCGCAGCTCGTGGACTCCGGCCTCGGTCCGGATGCACACCTCCCGGGACCGGAACGACGCGAGCTCGGCGAGGATCGCGAGATCGTAGCGGCGGGGGCCGCGCGGATACCGCCACCGGTTGGCGCGTTCGTTCACGGCGGCGTCGAATCCGGCGCACAACACGGTGCTGAACCAGGTGTCGCCCGCGCGCCCGAGGTCGATGCGGTGGGTGCGGCCCTGCCGCAGGCCCGCGACGACGGCGTCCACGGCGGTCAGCGGGTCGGCGGGCATGCCGAGGGCTCGGGCGAGATCGTTGCCGGTGCCCGCGGGTACCACGCCGAGTGCGATGTCGGTGCCCGCGCAGAACTGGACGGCCTGGTGGGCGGCGCCGTCGCCGCCCACCACCACCAGGACGTCCAGGCCGGCCGCCCGTGATTCGGCCAGCAATGCCCGGTAGTGCTCGACGGTGTTCGCGGCCAGCAGGTCGAGCCGGTCGACGTGCCGCCGGAGCCGGTGGGCGACGGTGCCCGCGATGCGGGCGGCCGCCCCCATGCCGGAATCGGGATGCACGGCGAGGGCCGCGTGCAGACCCATCGTTACGTGATGTCGTCCGTGCCGGCCGTGGCGCTCGGCTTGGCGGGCGGCTCGTCGTCGATGGTGCTCGGTGTGTACTCGAACGGTGCGGGCTCGTCGTCGGCCAGCTGGTCCCAGCCCTCGGTTCCGCGCTGCTTGTCGAGCTTGCGATCGTGCAGGCGGGTCAGCTGGAGCGCAAACTCGAACAGCAAGGTGAGCGCACCGGCGAGCGCGATCATGGAAAACGGGTCGGCCGGTGTCACGAACGCGGCGAACACGAACAGCAGGAAGATGATGCCCCGCCGCCACTTCTTCAGCTGTTGGTATCGCACCACGCCGACGCGGTTCAGCATCACGATCAGCAGCGGCAGCTCGAAGCTCACGCCGAAGATCAACAGCAGCGACAGCACGAACGAGATGTACTTGTCACCGGTGAACCAGGTCGCGAACTCGCCACCGCCAAAGGTCGTGAGGATCTCCAGGGCGTGCGGCACCATCAGGTACGCCAGCACCGCGCCGCCGGCGAACAGCACGGACGCGATCCCGACGAACGTCAGGGCGTACTTGCGTTCCTTGGAGTACAGCCCGGGCGCGACGAACGCCCAGAGCTGGTACAGCCACACCGGCGAGAACAGCACGGCGCCCGCGGTGAGGCCGACCTTCAACTGGATCATGAAGGCCTCGAACGGCACCGTCTGCAGCAGCTGGCACGGGCCTTCGCGGGGGAACCGCTGCTGAGGAGGGATCGCACAGTACGGCCCGGTGACGATGTCACCCAGCGACGGGATCGGCCCCACCTTGTTGCCGAACCACAGGAAACCGAGGATACCGCCCGCGATCAGGGCGATCAGCGCGTAGCCGAGGCGCCGGCGGAATTCGTAGATGTGCTCGATGAGCGTCATCGTGCCGTCGGGGTTGTACCGACGGCTCCGCATCCGCCGCTTGCTCTGGCGGCCTTCGCCTTTTCCGGAGGACTCCGCCACGAGAGAGCGTCCGTTCTCGTCAGTCGATCAGGTCAGCCCGCGTGCTTCTGCGCCTGGTCGGCCGGGCTCTGCTGCTTCTTCAGCTCGTCGAGCTGCCGCTGGAGGTCGGCGAGCTGCTGGTCCTTCTCCTGCACGTCGGCCGTGGCGGGAGCGGACGCGATTTGCCGGGTGTCGGCGTTGGCGGCCGTCGAGGCGGAGTCACCGGACTCGCCGGACTCCCGCATGTCCTTGGTCTCGGCCTTGAAGATCTTCATGGATTTGCCGATCGAGCGTGCGGCATCCGGAAGCCGCTTCGCACCGAACAGCAGAACCACGACCAGGACCAGGATGATCAAGTGCCACGGCTGCAGCGCATTCATGGTGGCCTCCTACTCGTTCACAGCCGATCGTACTGGCTCGGACGTCGCGTTCGGGCCAGTGTGGAGCCGTCGTTCTCCGACGGCAACGCCGAGTGCGGCCGACCGCGCGCGCAGCAGACCGAGGTGGTCCCGCGCGTCCGCTCGCACTGTGCTCACCGCGCGCTGGTAGCGGTTCACCGCGCCGCCCACCCGCACCAGCACAGTGCCGAGCACGACCAGACCGGCCGCGACCAGCACGACACTCAGCACGTAAAACACGCGATTACTCTACTGGCCGAAGGTGATCGGAAGGTGACGCGCCCGCGCCAACGCGGCGGCGGCCCGGTGGCGCACGGCTTGCGCGAGCTCGGCCGGCTCGGCCACCTGAGCACCCCCGCCCAGACCCAGGACCAAACGCACCATCCACGACTCGTCGCCGTAGCGCATCCGCACCCGCAGCCTGCCGCCGTCGAGCTCGGCCAGCTCCTCGCACGGGTAGTACTCGGCCACCCAGCGCGCGTCGGGTTCGAGCACCAGCTCGGCCTCCGGGTAGTCGTCCCGGGGTGAGAACACGCCGTCGGAGATGTCGGTCGGTTGCGCGTCGGGCGGTGGCGCCGCGGGCTCGTCGAGGATCTCCAGCTCGTCGATGCGGTCGAGCCGGAACAGCCGGACCCCCTCCGCGCGACGGCACCAGCCTTCGAGGTAGCTGTTGGCCTGCACGATGAGCAGCCGCATCGGGTCGACGGTGCGTTCGGTCATCTGGTCCTTGGAGGCGGTGTAGTACCGCATCCGCACGGCGCGACGCGCCTGGAGCGCCTCGCGGACGAGCTCGCGTGTGCGGGCGGTCGCCTCCCGTTCGCGGACGCCCATCCCCACCACGACCCCGGCGGGCTCGGCCTCTCCGGCCGCGGCCTCGATCTTCGCGATCGCCCGCTGCACCGCGTCGGTGTCCACGACACCCGGTGTCTCGCCGAGCGCGCGCAACGCGATCACCAGCGCGCTGGCCTCGGCACCGGTGAGCCGCAGTGGCCTGCGCATGCCGGCGTCGTAGGTGACCGAGACGGTGTCGCCGTCGAAGGAGAGGTCGATGAGGTCGCCGGGCCCGTACCCGGGCAGCCCGCACATCCACAGCAGCTCAAGGTCCTTGCGCAGCTGCCGCGGGGTCACGTCGAAGTCCTGCGCGGCCTGCTCGATTCTGATTCCGGGCCGGGCGAGCAGGTAGGGCACGAGTGCGAGCAGCCGCGGCAGTCGTTCGCTCGACCCGCTCATGGCTGCTCCCTCCGCACCCGGCCGGCCCGTACGGTCGGGGCCGCGCGACTGTCGATCACCGGGCGGCCTCCGACTGCGCGAGACGTTCGAGCCGGTCGCGGACCGACTTCGCCAGCACGTCCGGCTCCAGCACCAGGACGTCGGGGCCGTGGCCTGCGATCCAGTCGGCGGCTCGCTCGGGGAAGTACAGGTCGACCTCCGCCACGTCGCCGTCGGTGCCGTCCACGGTCATCCTCCCGACGAGCCGGGCGTGCCGCCGGATGCCCGCCGCGCAGCCGTCGGCCAGCCACAACCGTGCGGTCGCGGCGGGAGCCTGGTCGTGGCCGCCGGACGTTCCGGCGACGAACTCCAGCAGGTTGACCTCCGGTGGCCTGCGCACCACGCCGGGCCCGCTCACCGTCCGCACGTCGCCGGTGATGCGAGAGAGCCGGAAGCACCGGGGCGCGTCGCGGTCCCGGTCATGGCCGACGACGTACCAGCGCGCCCGCCACGACACCACACCCCACGGTTCGAGTGTGCGCTCGCGCCGTTCGGGCGAGTCGGAGCGCCGGTAGTCGAAGCGCACCACCTGGCCCTGCTGCACGGCGGCGAGCAAGGGCGCGAAGGCCGGCTCGGTGTGCACGCGCGGTTCCACGACGGCGGGCGCGTGTTCGTCGACCTCGACCCCCGCTGCGCGCAGCTTCACCAGGGCCCGGTGGGCCTGGCCGGTCAATTCCGGGGAGTCCCACAGCCGCGCCGCCAGCGCCACGGCCGTCGCCTCGTCGGGTGCGAGGTCGATGTCGCCGAGCTCGTAGTCGCGTCGTGCGATGCGGTAGCCCTCGACGGGATCGAACACGGAGTTGCGTCCGGTCTCCAAGGGAATGCCCAGTTCCCGCAGCTCGGTCTTGTCGCGCTCGAACATGCGCGAGAACGCCTCGTCGGTGGCCGCGTCGGCGTACCCGGGCACGATCCCGCGGATCCGCTCGGCCGTCAGGTACTGCCGAGTGGAGAGCAGGGCGAGCACCAGGTTGACCAGGCGCTCGGCGCGTGCGGTGGACACCCTGACCACCCTAGCTCGCAGGGGCGGGCATGCTCAGCAGGTCCGGCCGACACGTCGTTGCGGGGACCCGATCAGGGGCGGGCGGCCTCGGTGACCATCGCGTGCAGATCCGCGGGCAGCCGGTCGCCACCCAGCCCCTCGGCGAAGACGACCATGGCCCGCGCGAGGGACTCCTGCAGCAGTTCGTCACCCGCCTCGCGCAGCGGCCCGTCGACGAAGAGCATGGCCATGCCGTGCACGAGCGACCAGGCCGCGAACTCGGCCAGCGGGCGCCGTTCCGGCGGCAGGTAACCAACCTTGACGAGGTCGTCGAGCACGTCGACGAGCAGCTGGAACGGCGCGGCGTCCGACATCTCGCCCGGCTCGGACAAGGCATTGCCCTCGGCGCAGGTGCTGAACAGGCCCGGCTGGGAGGTGGCGAAGGCGACGTAGCCGCGACCGATGGCGGCGAGCCTGCCGAGTGCGGCTACCACGGGATCGTCCGGCTCCGGGCGTTTGCTCAACTCGGCCCGCATCGACTGAGCCATGCGCCGCAGGGCCTCCTCCTTGGCGGCGTGGAGCAGTTCCTGGTGACCGGCGAAGTGCCGGTAGGCCGCGGTCGGTGTGACACCGACCTGCCGCGCGGCGGCCCTGATCGTCACCGCCTGGGGGCCGCCCGTGCGCGCGAGGTCGGCGGCGGCCTCGACCAGGGCATTACGGAGATCGCCGTGGTGATACGAGGTTCGAACAGGACCTGAGGAGCTCACAGCTTGATGTTGACACCTGTGCACATCGGTGGCAAGTTGACGGCCATCAAGTTTACATCCGTCAACATGCTCGTCCGCTTCCGATTCGGAGACAGCCATGTTCGCTCGCATCGGGCGGTTCTCCGCGGACCACGCCCGCGGAGTCCTCGCCGTCACCCTCGTCCTCCTCGTCGGCGCAGGCGCGCTCGGCTTCACGGCGTTCGGCAAGCTCCAGTCCGAGGGCTTCGCCGACCCCGCCGCGGAATCCAGCCAGGCCGCCGACCTCATCGACTCCCGCTACGGCGGCTCCGCCGACCTCGTCTTCCTCGTCACCGCGCCCGAGGGCACCGTCGACGACGCGGCCGCCCGCGCCGCGGGTGCCGAACTGACCGGCCGGCTCGCCGCCGACTCCGACCTCGGCGCCGTCACCTCGTACTTCCAGACCGGCGCACCCGTACTGCGCTCCACCGACCACCGCCACGCCCTCGCCGTCGCGCAACTCGCCGACGACACCGCCGACAGCGCCGCCGTCGAAGAGATCGCCGAGCGCTACGAACGCGACACCGGTCCCGTCGACGTCACCCTCGGCGGCGGCGCCGCCGTCGGCCAGAACATCAACGACCAGGTCAGCTCCGACCTCCTGCTCGCCGAGTCCATCGCCATCCCGGTGATCCTGGTGCTCCTCGTCCTCGTGTTCGGCAGCCTGGTCGCCGCGCTCCTGCCCCTCGCCATCGGCGGCATCGCCATCCTCGGCACGTTCGCCGAACTGTCCATCCTGGGCTCGGTCACCGACGTGTCGGTGTTCGCGATCAACCTCACCACCGGTCTCGGCCTCGGCCTCGCCATCGACTACGCGCTGCTCATCGTCAGCCGGTTCCGCGAGGAGCTGGCGGGCGGCGCGAACAGCCGGGACGCCGTCGTGCGCACCGTCGCCACAGCCGGCCGCACCATCACCTTCGGCGCCGTCACCGTCGCCATCGCGCTGTCCGCACTGCTGCTCTTCCCGCAGTACTTCCTGCGCTCATTCGCTTACGCGGGCATCGGCGTGGTCCTCATCGCCATGCTCGCGGCCCTGTTCGTGCTGCCCGCGCTGCTCCGCGTTCTCGGCACGCGCGTCAACGCAGGCAGACTCCCCTGGCGCACCGGCGCACCCAGCACCGTGTCGTCCTTCTGGGGACGCGTCGCCGCAGCGGCCACCCGGCGCCCCTGGCTCGTCGCCGGGCCCGCCGTGCTCGTGCTGGTCATCGCCGCCTCTCCCCTGCTGCGGGTCGAGTTCGGCACCCCGGACGACCGGGTCCTGCCCACCACGGCCTCCAGCCGGGTCGTCGGAGACACGCTGCGCGAGCAGTTCCCTGCCGACGACAGCGGCGCCATCGAGATCGTCACCACCGGGCCCGTGTCCCCGGCCGACGCCGCCGCCTACACCGACCGCATCGCCGGCGTGCCCGGAGTCGCCGACGTCCACCCGGCCGCACAAGGCCAGCGCTACACCGTCGTCACCGACGACGACCCCCGCTCCGACGCGGCACGGGAGGCCGTCGACCAGATCCGGGCACTCCCTGGCCCCGGCACCACCGCGCTGGTCGGCGGCGAGACTGCGGTACTGCTCGACAGCACCAACGCGATCGGCGACCGGCTGCCACTCGCGCTCGGGCTCATCGCTCTGACCACGTTCGTGCTGCTGTTCCTGTTCACTGGCAGCGTCCTGCAACCCGTGCGGGCACTGCTGTTCAACGGGCTCGGCCTGTCGGCCACGCTCGGCCTGATGGTGCTGGTGTTCCAGACCGGCGTCCTGTCCGACGTCCTCGGCTTCACCCCGCTGCCACTCGACACGAGCATGCTCGTGCTGCTGTTCTGCATCGCGTTCGGGCTGTCGATGGACTACGAGGTGTTCGTACTCAGCCGCATCCGCGAGGCCGGCGACCACGGCCTCGGCACGCGCGACGCCGTCATCGCCGGCCTGTCCCGCACCGGGCGGATCGTCTCGATGGCCGCCGTGCTGCTCGCGGTGAGCTTCTTCGCCTTCGTCACCAGCGGAGTCAGCTTCATCCAGATGTTCGGCCTCGGCAGCGGGCTGGCGATCCTGATCGACGCCACACTCATCCGCGGCCTGATCGTGCCCGCCACCATGCGGCTGCTCGGCGACCGGGCCTGGTGGGCACCGGCGCCGCTACGCCGATTCCACACCCGCTTCGGCGTCACCGAGACCCCGGCGCCCGCACCCCGCGAGCACGCCACCCTGTGACCGCTACAACGAATTGATCAGCCGCTCGACCCGCTCGTCGACCGACCGGAACGGATCCTTGCACAGGACCGTGCGCTGCGCCTGGTCGTTCAGCTTCAGGTGCACCCAGTCGACGGTGAAGTCACGGCCCGCCTGCTGCGCGGCGGCGATGAAGTCGCCGCGCAGCTTCGCGCGCGTGGTCTGCGGTGGAGTGTCCTTCGCGAGCTCGATCTCGCCGTCGTCGGTCACCCTGCGCACCAGGCCCTTGCGCTGCAGCAGATCGAACACGCCCCGGCCACGCCGGATGTCGTGGTAGGCCAGGTCGAGTTGAGCCACCCGCGGATCGGACAGGTCGAGGTTGTGCTTCGACCGGTACCGCTCGACCAGCCGGTGCTTGATGGCCCAGTCGATCTCCGTGTCGATCTTCGAGAAGTCCTGCTGCTCCACCGCGTCGAGCGCCCGGCCCCACAGATCCACGACCTGCTGGGCGATCGGCCCCCCACCCGTCGTGGCCACGTGCTGGGCCGCCCGCGCGTGATACTCGCGCTGGATCTCCAGCGCCGACGCCTCCCGGCCACCGGCCAGCCGCACCTGACGCCGCCCGGTCAGATCGTGACTGATCTCCCGGATCGCGCGGATGGGGTTGTCCAGGCTGAAGTCCCGGAACTGCACGCCCTGCTCGATCATCTCCAGCACGAGATGCGCCGAGCCGATCTTCAGCAACGTCGTCGGCTCCGCCATGTTGGAGTCGCCCACGATCACGTGCAGCCTGCGGTACCGCTCCGCGTCCGCGTGCGGCTCGTCACGGGTGTTGATGATCGGCCGCGACCGCGTCGTCGCGCTCGACACGCCCTCCCAGATGTGCTCGGCACGTTGCGACAGGCAGTACACGGCGCCCCTTGGCGTCTGCAGCACCTTGCCCGCGCCGCAGATCAGCTGACGGGTCACCAGGAACGGCAGCAGCACATCGGCGATCCGGGAGAACTCGCCCGCCCGCGTGACCAGGTAGTTCTCGTGGCACCCGTAGGAGTTGCCCGCCGAGTCGGTGTTGTTCTTGAACAGGAAGATGTCGCCACCGATGCCCTCGTCGGCCAGCCTGCGCTCGGCGTCGACCAGCAGGTCCTCGAGGATCCGCTCGCCCGCCTTGTCGTGCGTGACCAGCTGCGTGAGGTCGTCACACTCGGCCGTCGCGTACTCGGGGTGCGAGCCGACGTCGAGGTAGAGCCGGGAACCGTTGGACAGGAACACGTTCGAGGACCGGCCCCACGACACCACTCGCCGGAACAAGTAGCGCGCCACTTCGTCGGGGGAGAGCCTGCGCTGCCCGTGGAAGGTGCAGGTGACCCCGAACTCGGTTTCGATCCCAAAGATCCGCCGCTGCATCCTTCAAGGGTATGCGCTCGGCGGCCGGTAGCGGTGATGGAATCGGGCCGCGAAACAGTGTCGGTACCTTGGGACACCATGGCTCCCCACCTCCCCCGCCCCCTGCGCCGGGTAGGGCTCCCGGACCGGCATCTGATGGCGCGCAGCGCCGCGCTGCCCCACAGCCCCGCGGACGCCGCCCTCCGCATGCTGTCCCGCTCGGCGAACAAAGGCCACCTCTGGTGGGCCGTCGCCGCGGCCCTGGCCACCAGAAAAGGCCCGGCACGCCGTGGTGCGCTCCGCGGGATCGCCGCCATCGCCGCAGCCAGCGCGAGCGCCAACCTCGTCGCCAAGGAACTGTTTCCCCGGCGCCGGCCCGCCGCCGAGCTCGTCCCCGAACACCGCAGGCTCGTCAAGCGGCCGACCTCGTCCTCATTCCCGTCGGGCCACTCAGCCTCCGCCGCCGCCTTTGTGACGGCTGTCACAATGGAATCGCCCACGGCGGGGCTCGCGCTCCTGCCCCTGGGCGCGGCGGTCGCCTACTCCCGCGTCCACACCGGCGTCCACTGGCCCACCGACATCGGCGTCGGCGCTCTCATCGGCGTCGCCGCGGCACTCGGCACGCGCCACTGGTGGCCGATCCGCGACGAGCGCCCCGGCCGCACCGCACACCGGGCCGAGGCGCCCGTGATGATCGACGGCCAAGACATGCTCGCCCTCGTCAACCCCGGATCCGGCGACCCCGGCGACGACCCCACCGAGGAGGTCCGCTTCGCCTGGCCGAAGGCCACCATCCTCTACCCCGACCGCGGCATCGACATCCGCACCCAGCTGACCACCGAGATCGCCCGCCGCGACGGCCAGGTCCGCGCACTCGGCGTCGCGGGCGGGGACGGCACCGTCGCCGCCGTCGCATCCGTCGCCGCCGACACCGGCCTGCCCCTCGCCCTCATCCCCGCGGGCACCCTCAACCACTTCGCCCGCGACGTCGGCGTGCGCTCCATGCCCGACGCCGACGCGGCCACCGAACAAGGCGCGGCCGTCGGCATCGACCTCGGCGAGGTCAAGATCGAGGGCGGCGCCGGCACCCACCACCGGTGGTTCGTCAACACCGCCAGCCTCGGCGGCTACCCGGAAATGGTGCGGCTCCGCGAGAAAATCCAGCAACGCCACCCCAAGTGGCCCTCCGCTGTCGTGGCCATGATCCGCGTCCTGCGCCGCGCCCGCCCGCTACCGGTGCGCCTCAACGGGCACTCCGCGCTCGTGTGGATGGTGTTCGTGGGCAACGGCACGTACGCCCCGAAGGGGTTCTGGCCCAACCGCAGGCCGCAACTCGACACCGGCCTGCTCGACGTCCGCTACCTGCGTGCCGACGTGCCGTACTCGCGCGCCCGGTTCGTCCTCGCCGCGATTACGAAGACACTGCACGCCAGCCACGTGTACCGGCAACACGACGTGCCCGCGCTCGACGTGGAACTGCTCGACGGCCACCGCCGAGTCGCCACCGACGGAGAAGTCGGACCGCTCGGCCGGACGTTCCGATTCCGGTCCCGGCCGAGCGCCCTGACGATCTACCGGCTCTGACGCCGAGCTACTGGGCGCCGCCGTCGGAGCCGTTCGACGACTCGTCCGGCTTGGCCGCACCGTCACCCGACTCGGACGACTCCGCGGTACGGCTCGGCAGCAGGGCGTCCAGCGCGGCACCGGTGATCCGGCGGAACTTGCGGCCCGGCCGCTCCCGCTCCAACACGGCGACCTCGAGCTTGCTCGGCTCGCCGTCCCCGTTGCCGTTGCCCGAGCTGTTGGGCGAGCGGAACGCCTCGGCCGCGACCTTCAACGCCGAGCCGAGGTCCATGTCGTGCTCGAACGTCTCCTTGAGCTTGGTGCTGATCGCGTCGGTCTGCCCGCCCATCACCACGAACCGCGGCTCGTCGAAGATCGACCCGTCGTAGGTGAGCCGGTACAGCTCGTCCTCGTCGGCGGTGTCCCCGACCTGCGCGACACAGATCTCCACCTCGAACGGCTTCAACTGTTCGGTGAAGATCGTGCTCAGCGTCTGCGCGTAGACGTTCGCCAGCGCCCGGGCGCTGACGTCCCGCCGGTCGTACTGGTAACCCTGCAGGTCCACGTGCCGGATGCCGCCACGGCGCAGGCTCTCGAACTCGCTGTACCGGCCCACCGCCGCGAAGCCGATCCGGTCGTAGATCTCGGAGACCTTGTGCAAGGTGGGCGACGGGTTCTCCGCCACGAACAGCACTCCACCCCGGTACTTCAGCACCACCACGCTCCGGCCCCGCGCAATACCCTTGCGCGCGAGCTCGGAACGCTCGCGCATCAACTGCTCGGGTGAGGCGTACAGCGGCATCGTCACTGGCGTTGGCTCCGCTCTGCTCGTCGAAATGCTCTGCTCGTCGGGATGCCGGGTGGTCGGGACCCGGCGGGATCAGCTCTGGTACCGGCTGGGCCGCTCCGCGCGGGCCTGCACGACGGATTCCGCGATGGCCGAGGTCTCCTCGCTCGGCAACTTCACGGCGCCGTGCTCCGCGGTGATCGTCACGACCGTCGGGTAGATCTTGCGCACCACATCCGGACCACCGGTCGCGGTGTCGTCGTCGGCGGCGTCGTAGAGCGACTCGATCGCCGCGCGCACAGCGGTGTCCTGGTCGGCGTCGGGATCGTAGAGCTTCTTCAGCGCCGACTTCGCGAACACCGACCCGGAGCCGATCGCGTGGTAGCCCGCGTTCTCCTCGTACCGGCCGCCCGTCACGTCGTACGACACGATCCGGCCCGCGCGCTTCGGGTCGTTGGACTCGATGTCGTAGCCGACGAACAGCGGCAGCACCGCCAGGCCCGCCATCGCCACGTCGAGGTTCGACTTCACCATGGTGGCCAGCTTGTTCGTCTTGCCGTCCAGCGACAGCGAGACGCCCTCGATCTTCTCGTAGTGGGCCAGCTCGACCGTGTAGAGCCGCACGAGCTCGAGCGCGATGCCGGCAGTACCGGCGATACCCACGGCCGAGTACGCGTCGGTGATGTAGACCTTCTCCAGATCGCGCGTGGCGATCATGTTGCCGCTGGTCGCGCGACGGTCACCGGCGATCAGCACGCCACCGTTGAACGTGGACGCCACGATGGTCGTGCCGTGGGGCGGCTCCAGCGCGCTGCCGGGCGCGAACGACCCCTCGGGACGCTTGCTCGGCAACAGGTCCGGCGCCTGGGCGCGGAGAAAGTCGGTGAAGGACGACGTCGTCGACGACAGGTATGCGGAGGGCAGCGCGAAGCCCGAGGTGCGCGGAATCTGTTCCATGCGTGCTCGTAGTTCCCATCGACGAAGGGGGCAGTACCGAAATGTGATCAGGAAGCTTAGGCGACGATGCCGTCGGCGCCTTACTCGCCGCCCTTCTGCACGTACGCCCGCACGAAGTCCTCGGCGTTCTCCTCGAGCACGTCGTCGATCTCGTCGAGAATCGTGTCGACATCCTCGCCGAGCTTCTCCCGGCGCTCCTGACCCGCGGGGGCACCACCCTCGACTTCCTCGTCGGAATCCCCGCCGCCGTGCTTTTCGATCTTCTCCTGAGCCATACTCGCCTCCCGGTGTGGCCGTTGTGTCTAGCCTACCCAGAGCCGCCCCGATTCGGGGCTTTCGTTGATGTACCGGTGATCTTCACCTACTCCGAACCGGTCAGCGCGTCGACCAGTTCCTCCGCGGTCGCCGCCCGGTCCAGCAGCTCGCCGACGTGCGCCTTCGTGCCCCGCAGCGGCTCCAGCGTCGGGATCCGCACCAACGACTCCTTGCCGACGTCGAAGATCACCGAATCCCACGACGCGGCGGCGATCGAGGTGGCGTACTTCTCCAGCGTCCGGCCCCGGAAGTAGGCCCGCGTGTCGGACGGCGGCGTCGTGATGGCCGCCTGCACCTCGTCCTCGCTGACCAGGCGCTTCATCGACCCACGCGTCACCAGCCGGTTGTACAGCCCCTTGTCCAGCCGCACGTCCGAGTACTGCAGATCCACCAGGTGCAGGCGCGGCGCGGCCCAGCCGAGCTGGTCGCGCGAGCGGTACGCCTCGAGCAGGCGGAGCTTGGCGGGCCAGTCCAGCCGGTCCGCGCACTCCTCCGGATCCCGGGCCAGCGCGTCCAGCACTTCGCCCCAGACCCGCAGGACCTCCTTGGACTGCTCGTCGGCCCCCTCGCGCTCGAGGTGCTCCGCCGCCATCTCGTGGTAGGCGAACTGCAGGTCGAGACCCGTGTACTTGCGGCCGTTCGCCAGCTCGACCTTCGTCTTCAACGTCGGATCGTGGCTGATCTGGTGCACCGCACGCACCGGCTCGTCGAGCTTGAGGTCGTCGAACCGCACGCCCGCCTCGATCATGTCGAGCACGAGCGCGGTGGTGCCGAGCTTGAGGTAGGTCGAGTACTCGGCCAGGTTCGCGTCACCGATGATGACGTGCAGCCTGCGGTACTTGTCGGCGTCGGCGTGCGGCTCGTCGCGGGTGTTGATGATGCCGCGCTTGAGCGTGGTCTCCAGGCCGACCTCGACCTCGATGTAGTCGGCACGCTGCGACAGCTGGAACCCGGGCTCCTCGCCCTGCGGCCCGATGCCCACGCGACCCGAGCCGGTGATGACCTGCCGGGACACGAAGAACGGAGTCAGCCCCGCGATCACCGCGGTGAACGGCGTCGACCGCGCCATCAGGTAGTTCTCGTGGGTGCCGTAGCTCGCGCCCTTGCCGTCGACGTTGTTCTTGTACAGCTGCAGGTGAGGCTGACCCGGCACGGTCGCCGCCCGGATCGCCGCCTGCTCCATCACGCGCTCGCCGGCCTTGTCCCAGATCACGGCGTCGCGCGGGTTGGTGACCTCGGGAGCGGAGTACTCGGGGTGGGCGTGGTCGACGTAGAGCCGTGCCCCGTTGGTGAGGATGACGTTGGCCGCGCCCAGGTCCTCGACATCACTGTCGTGACCCTGCTGGCCCGGCCCGGCCAGGTCGAAGCCACGCGCGTCCCGCAACGGCGACTCCACCTCGTAGTCCCAGCGCGCGCGCCGCGCACGCGGGATGTCCGCCGCCGCCGCGTAGGCCAGCACGACTTGAGTGGAGGTCAGCACCGGGTTGGCGGTGGCGTCTCCCGGGACCGCGATCCCGTACTCCACCTCGGTTCCCATGATCCGCCGCATGACACCAGCCTACGGGGCTTCGTGGCACGATCACCCGGTGGGCGGTGACGAGCTTGTTGCGATCTACGACGAACAAGCACAGGTCGTGGGGGCCGAAACCCGCGCCGTGATGCGCGCGAACGGCCTCTGGCACGCCGCCGGTGTGGTCCTGGTGCGCTCCGGCGACGGCGGCAGCGTGTACGTCCACCAGCGGTCGGCCGGCAAGGACGTGTTCCCGTCCGCGTTCGACTGCTGGGCGGGCGGCGTGGTGGCCGCGGGTGAAACTCCCGCCCGGTGCGCCGAGCGAGAACTGGCCGAGGAACTGGGCATCCGCGGCGTGTCCCCCGTCCCGTTGTTCCGGTTGACCTTCGAGCAACCACCCGTGCGCTGCCACAACTTCGCCTACGAGGTCCGCTGGGGCGGCCCGATCACCCACCAGCCCGAGGAGGTCGTCGGCGGCGAGTGGATGTCGCTGGAGCGGCTACGGGCGTGGGCGGAGGATCCGGCGAGCCCCCTGGTGCCCGACGGCCGCCTCAACGTCCTGGAGTGGTTCCGCCGCTACGGGTGACCGTCAACCGAGCTTCGCGGCGGCGACCGGGGCCAGCCGCCGGATCGCCGCCGCGGCCCGCGTGCTGTCCGCGGCGTCGACCTGCACCCCCGAGAGCACCGGACCCGCAGCCAGCAGGACGGTGCACGTACCCCGGGCGCACCACGCGCCGTGGGCGTCGACGCCATCCTGGTCGGAGACACCGGGCACGTCGAGCTCGTCACCCGCGCACTGCGTCCGCGCGCGGAGCACATCGGCAGCCCGGCGGTCGGGATACGTCGTCACCAGCTGGTGCAGCGTGGAGCCCGTCGGGTACTGCCAGTGGTGCTCGACGTGCGCCGAGCCGACCATCGCCAGCGGCACGCGGGCCAGGCAGCCGGCCGGCGCGGCAGGCGACGACGCCGGCCGGACGCCCTCCGCGGCGACGTCCTCGTCGGTGAACTCCGCCGCGCGCACGGCCTCGACGAGTCCGGTCGGCTCCGAGGCGGGGGCGGCGGACGACGCCCGCGGTTCGGGCGAGGGCGGTTCGGCGGCCGGTGTGTCGTCGTAGTAGGTGTCGAGGTCGTTGGGGCGGTCGGCACACCCCGCCGCCGAAGCCGCCAGTACCGCCAACGCCACCGCGATCCGTGCGCGTCGCACCTACCCTCGTCCCCTTCCGGCCGGCCCGCGAACAGCGCACGACCCTAGTCAACGCCAGTCGAGCGATGATCGGTGGGCCCAGTAGTCGGCGGGAGGCTCTCGCAGCTCGGCCAGCGTCTCCAGCTCCTCGTCGGTGAGCTCCACCGTGGCGGCGGCGAGGTTGGCCTCGAGCTGGGCGGCTCCCGCCGGCCCCAGCAGCACGACGTCCGCCCACGGCTGGGCATACGCGGCGGCGAGCGCCACCGCGTCGGATGACACCCCGCGCGTCTCGGCCGTTCGGTGGACAGCCTCGGGCGGCTCCACGGCGAGCCGCCCGTTGGCGAGGGTCTCCTTGAGCTGGACGAGCACGCCGGCGTCGTGGGCTTCCGCCAGGGCGAGACCGGCCGAGGGCTCCAGCACGTTCCACGTCGACTGCACCGCCGTGAAAACCGGGGATCCGGCGACCGTCAGCGAGAGCGCTCGCCGGATCGTGTCGGCCTGCGCGGGCCCGGACGTCGAGAAGCCGACGCGGACGCCCTCGGCGGCCAGTGCGGCGAGCTCCTCCAGCAGCGCCTGGTCGTCGAACAGCGGACTGTCGGCCGTCAGCGAGTGCACCTGGTACAGCGACAGCACGTCGCCGAGCAGATCCCGGGTCTCCTGCCACTGCCTGCGGAACTGTGTCAGGGAGTGTTCCTTGACCTCGTGGACGGGCGCGTCCAGACGCCAGTCGCCCACGTAGGCGTAACCCCACTTGCTCGACACCACGACGTCGGTGTGCCCACGGTCGGCCAGCCAGCCGGCGAGGAACTCCTCGGCGCGCCCGTACGAACGAGCCGCGTCGACCCGGCGCACGCCCGCCGCGTAGGCACGGTCCAGCACGGCCTCGGTGGCCGCACGCATCGCGTCGACAGTGCGGTCGGCCGGGAGCTCGTCCGTACGGCCGAGGTTGAGGTAGGCAGGCCTGCCCAGCGCGGCAAGACCCACGGCCGTCCGTGCGATGTTGTCCATGGGATGAACGGTAGCGGGGGCTGTGGGATCGGGTGGGGTCGACAATCCCGCGCCGTATAGGTCGTTATACACCACGCAGGCGCCGGCGCATCAGCTCGAGGAACTGATCGGCCGAGAGAACCTCCCGATGCAGCTTCTCCAGCCGCGCCGCCGGCGCCCGGACGTACCCCTTGCCGAACACCGGCGCGATCTGTCGCAAGCTCGCCCCCGCTTCCCTGGCGGCCAGCAACGCCCAGTCGGAGGCGTTCGCGCAGGCCGTCGACGCCTGCCTCAACTCCCCCAGCAGCTCGATGAGCTCGTCGGCCTCGACCTCGCCCGCCCGCACCGCCGCGGCGGTGTCCTCCAGCCAGGCAAGCACGTCCGCGGCCGTGATCGGCGCCCGTGGTCGACTCTCTCGCAGTTCGTCGTCCATGGCCACAGCGTATAGGACGTTATACGCTCGCCAAGGGGCGCAAACGCACACGAGGGCGCCCCGATCGCGCTGTGCGACCGGAGCGCCCTCGTGGGACGCGGCGGCCTGGGGCTAGAGGTACTGGCCGGTGTTGGTCGCCGTGTCGATGACGCGGCCGGAATCCTGGTTCTTGCCGGTGACGAGCGTGCGGATGTAGACGATCCGCTCGCCCTTCTTGCCGGAGATCCGAGCCCAGTCGTCCGGATTCGTCGTGTTGGGCAGGTCCTCGTTCTCCGCGAACTCGTCCACGATCGCGTCCAGCAGGTGCTGCACGCGCAGACCGGGCTGCTTGGTCTCCAGCACCGACTTGATCGCCGACTTCTTCGCCCGGTCCACGATGTTCTGGATCATGGCGCCCGAGTTGAAGTCGCGGAAGTAGAGCACCTCCTTGTCCCCGTTGGCGTAGGTGACCTCCAGGAACCGGTTCTCGTCGGTCTCCTCGTACATCCGCTCGACGGTGTGCTGGATCATCGCGTCGATGGTGGCCTGCCGGTCGCCGCCGAACTCCCGGAGATCATCGGCGTGGATCGGCAGATCCGCCGTGAGGTACTTCGAGAAGATGTCCTTCGCACCCTCGGCGTCGGGCCGCTCGATCTTGATCTTCACGTCGAGCCTGCCTGGCCGCAGGATCGCCGGGTCGATCATGTCCTCGCGGTTGGACGCGCCGATCACGATGACGTTCTCGAGACCCTCGACACCGTCGATCTCCGACAGCAGCTGCGGCACGATCGTCGTCTCCACGTCCGACGACACACCGCTGCCACGCGTCCGGAAGATCGACTCCATCTCGTCGAAGAAGACGATGACCGGCGTACCGTCCGAGGCCTTCTCGCGAGCCCGCTGGAAGATCATGCGGATGTGCCGCTCGGTCTCCCCGACGAACTTGTTGAGCAGCTCCGGACCCTTGATGTTGAGGAAGTAGGACTTGGCGTCCGCCGCGTCGCCCGCCACCTTCTTCGCGAGCGAGTTGGCCACCGCCTTGGCGATGAGCGTCTTCCCGCATCCGGGCGGCCCGTAGAGCAGCACGCCCTTCGGCGGCCGCAGCTGGTACTCGAGGTAGAGGTCGGAGTGCAGGAACGGCAGCTCCACGGCGTCGCGGATCTGCTCGATCTGCCGGTACAGCCCGCCGATGTCCTCGTACCGGACGTCGGGAACCTCTTCGAGCACCAGGTCCTCGACCTCGGCCTTGGGCACGCGCTCGTAGGCGTAGCCCGCCTTGGAGTCGACGAGCAGGGAGTCACCCGACTTGAGCGTCTGCTCGGCCAGCGGGTCGGCCAGCCAGACCACCCGCTCCTCGTCGGCGTGACCCACCA
Source organism: Prauserella oleivorans (assembly GCF_042685745.1). NCBI lineage: Bacteria > Bacillati > Actinomycetota > Actinomycetes > Pseudonocardiales > Pseudonocardiaceae > Prauserella > Prauserella oleivorans. The sequence continues at coordinate 3,903,630 of NZ_JBHUNT010000001.1, forward strand.
CGAGGGCACGCGCACTGCCGCCCTCGGTCTCGGGCAGCAGGACTTCACGCAGCGCACACACCTCGCCGGTGCGCTCGAAGCCACCCGCCTCGACGACGGTGAGCGCCTCGTTGAGGCGCACGCTCTGGCCACGCTCCAACGACTCGATCTCCACCGCAGGCGATACGGCGACCCGCATCCGCCTGCCCGCGGTGTAGACGTCCACCGTGTTGTCCTCGTATGCCTCCACGAAGACGCCGTACCCGCTGGGCGGCTGCGCCAGCCGGTCGACTTCTTCCCGAAGCGCCAGGAGCTGGCTTCGCGCCTCACGCAGCGTCTCGACCAGCTTGTTGTTCCGCTCCGTGAGCTGACTCACGCGCTCCGTCGCCTCGGCGAGCCTCTGCTCGAGGACTCGGTTCTGCCTCGGGGAATCCGTGAGCTTCCGGCGAAGCAAGGCGACTTCCTCCTCGAGGAAGCGAATCTGTCGCACCTGTTCGCTGGTCGGGTTCCCCGCCGTTCCAGCTCCACTCGTTTCTGAAGAGTCGGCCTCCTCGTGCCGACCTCCGGGAAGGTCGTGTTGCATTTCGGCACCTCCTCGGAATGCATTTGCTTCCACGGTACCGGCGATCACCGACATGAAAAGCCCTTGCCGCGTTACAGGATCGGCGCGTCGCGCGGATGTGCACGGCTACCCGCTGCTGCCCGACCCGACTCCAAAGTTGGCCTCATAGCCCGTTTTCCACCGTTCGGCGGCATCCGCACGCGGAGAGTGACCACTGTCGAACCGGACAAATCGGCCAGGTTTCCGAGAGTCCGGAGACGCCCGCCCCCGCCCCGATACGATCAGCCGGACACCAAGGTCGAAGTTCGGGGATTTCCGCAGCTCACAACAGGTAAGGGGAAGCAATGACCTACCCGCCGCAACAGCCCGGCGGACCGGGCCAGCCGGGCCCGTACGGACAGCCCGGCGCGTGGGGCCAGCCGGGTCAGCCGGGCCCGCAGGGTGGCCCGAACGGGCCGTTTCCGCCCAGCGGCCCGAATCCGCAACACGGTGGTTACACGGGCCAGGGCGGAACGCAACAATTCGGCCAACCCGGGCCTTACGGCCCCCCTCCGGGCGGTGGCTTCTCCGGCGGTCCCGCTGGCCCGGGCGGCGAGCCGCCCAAGAAGAAGACCGGACTGATCGTCGGCCTGTCGATCGCGGCGGTGGCCGTGATCGGCGGTGTGGTGGCGCTCATCCTGCTGCTCTCCGGCGGGGACGAGGAGGACACGCAGGCTGCGGGCGGCACCAGCGACGCCTCCCCCACGGCCGGCCAGGAAAGCGGACAACCGTCCGCGCCGAGTTCGTCCGAGCCGGCGGAGTCGTCGGAGTCGGCCGACGACTCCGGCTCCGGCGACGACGCAGCCGCGGTGCAGGCACTGGCCCAGCAGGTCGTCGACGTGTTCAACAACCGCGACGCCGCCCTCGCCGAGGACATCTCGTGCAGCCCCGGCACCGTCAACGCCTCGGCATTCGACGAGCTCCCGCCGCAGGCGCAGTTCACGATGGGCAGGGAGCCGGAGATCACCGGCGACACCGCCAAGATCTACATCGCGGTCTCCGCGGCCGGACAGTCCCAGGAACTCCCCGGAATGCCTGCCTCGAAGCAGGACGGCGAGTGGTGCATGGGCAACTAGCCCTCCCGGGCGGCCCGGCCGTCAGCCGCGGCTGGGCCGCCTGCGGGGCCGCGGAGGCGTCACGCCCTCCGCAAGCCTGCGCGTGGTGAGCAGGAACGCCGTGTGCGCCACCATGCGGTGCTCGGGCCGCACCGCCAGTCCCACGACGTGCCACGGCCGCATGAGCGTCTCCCACGCCTGCGGCTCGGTCCAGCACTGCTGCTCGCGCAGTGCCTCGGTGACGGCCGACAGCTGGGTGGTCGTCGCCACGTAGACGACCAGCACGCCACCCGGCACCAGGCTCTTCGCCACCGTGGGCAGCACCTCCCACGGCGAGAGCATGTCCAGCACCACCCGGTCGGCCTCGCCCTCGTGCGTGGCGAGGTCGCCCAGGCGCAGCTCCCAATTCGCCGGGCGCTCGCCGAAGAACTTCTCCACGTTGCGCACCGCGTGCTCGGCGTGATCCTCGCGTACCTCGTACGACGTCACGCTGCCCTCGGGCCCCACCGCCCGCAGCAGCGAGCACGTGAGCGCGCCCGACCCGGCGCCCGCCTCCAGCACCCGGGCTCCGGGGAAGATGTCGCCCCACATGACGATCTGTGCGGCGTCCTTCGGGTAGATGACCTGAGCACCACGCGGCATCGACAGCACGTAGTCCGGCAGGAGCGGGCGCAGGGCGAGGTAACTCGTGCCGCCCGCCGAGGTGATGACGGACCCCTCGGGTTTGCCGATCACGTCGTCGTGGGACAGCGCTCCCCGGTGGGTGTGGTACTCACCACCCTTGGCCAGGACGATCGTGTAGTGCCGACCCTTCGGGTCGGTCAACTGCACGCGATCTCCGGCACGGAACGGCCCTGCGGACACGACACCTCCATCACGACGAACGACAGCGGTTGATCGTCGCAGACCCGTGCGCACGGCGTTCAGCCGGTAGGCCTCCATCCGCCCGCGAGCGCCGCGCGCAGGTCGTCGCGGTGCAGTACCCCCGCCGGCTTACCGTCGTCGTCGACGACGAGGAACTGCCACGTGGCGACCTCGGCGACCCGCTCGGCGACCGCGTCGCCCGGGTCGGACAGCAGCAGGACCGTTTCCGCGCGGATCGGCTCGGCGGCCAGTTCGGCGGGCGCCTGGGGGGCCGAGGCGGCCAGCCGTTCGGCCGCGGCCTCGTCGAGCAGGCCCGCGGCCACGCCGTCCGCGCGCACGAGCACCACTCCCCTGCCCGCGGCCGCGGACAGGGCGGCACCCACCGGGCTTTCGGCGGGCAGTTGCAGCACGGGACGCATGAGGTCGCCGAGGGCGAGCCCGTCGGGCCAGCCGCGGCGCTGCTCGGCGGCGAACTCCCCGGAGGCGCCCGTGACGACGAACCACGCCGTCACCACGCACACGCCGAGCCGCAGCCACCGGTCGTCGCTGCCGGACGCGAGCCCCCACAAGGCCCAGACCAGCAGTCCCAACGCGACGAGCCCGCCGCCGAACACCGCCGCGCGGGTGCCCGTCGTCCGCGTCCCGGTCACCGACCACACGCCCGCACGCAGCAACCTGCCGCCGTCGAGCGGCAGCCCGGGCAGGAGGTTGAACACGCCCACGGCGAGGTTGGCGACCGCGCATTGAGCGACGAGCAACCACACTGGACCGCCCGGCGGCACCGCGAGTAGCAGGAGCCCGCAGAGCGCGGCGAGCAGCACCGACACGACGGGCCCCGCGGCGGCGATCAACCCCTCCTGGCCGGGTTTGCGGGGACTGCGAGCCACCTCGGACAAGCCGCCGAGCAGGAACAGTCGCAGCCTGCGCACGGGAATGCCGAGGCGCAGGGCGACCACACAGTGCCCGAGCTCGTGGGCCAGCACCGAGAGCCCGAGCAGCACGGCGAACGCCGCGGCGAGCAGCCAGGAGGTGACCATGCTCGCCCCGGGCAGCAGCCTGCCCACCAGCGGCGAGTACAGCACGACGATCAGCAGTGACCCGATCCACCACGACGGCGCCAGCAGCACCGGTACGCCGTCGACCCGGAACAGCAGCAGTCCGCCCTCCACGGCGGGCGCGCGCCCGGACCGATCGCGGCGATGGCTGCTGGTGGTGTCCACACCGGGAGCGTAGAACGCGACATGTGGGAGAGCCGTTACCCGTGGGTGCCGTGTCCCACGCCCCGGCGCCGCGTTACCCGGAGTTGTCGGACCGTGCCGTTACGCTGCCGGGCATGGCAGAGGGCACGATCAACACGGTGAGCGTCGAACCCGCAACGAGCGTCGGCACGGTCCGCAGACCCGCGCTGTCGCCGTCGCGGGCCAGCGATTTCAAGCAATGCCCGCTGCTCTACCGGTTCCGCGCGGTCGACCGGCTGCCGGAGAAGCCGACCAAGGCCCAGGTCCGCGGAACGCTCGTGCACTCGGTGCTGGAGCGGCTGTTCGGGCTGCCCCGCGGCGAGCGCCTGCCCGAGCGAGCGAAGGACATGCTCGAACCGACGTGGGCGGAGTTGTCCCAGGAGTGTCCGGAGTGGACGGAACTGTTCGAGGACGACGACGCGGTCGGCGAATGGCTCGCCGGCGCGGCCAAACTCGTCGATGCCTACTTCGGACTCGAGGATCCGAACCGGCTCGACCCGGAGGCCTGCGAGTTGCATGTGGAGACCGAGCTGAGTTCCGGCGTCGTGCTCCGCGGCTATGTCGACCGGCTCGACGTCGCGCCCACGGGCGAGATCCGGGTGGTCGACTACAAGACCGGCGCCGCGCCCCGCGAGATCGGCGAGGCGAAGGCCATGTTCCAGATGAAGTTCTACGCCGTGGTGCTGTGGCGGCTGCGCGGGGAGGTGCCGCGGCAGCTGAAGCTCATGTACCTCAGCGACGGGCAGGCATTGGCCTACACCCCCGACGAACCGGAGCTGGTGCGGTTCGAACGCACCCTCGAGGCGATCTGGAAGGCGATCCTCAAGGCGGGCAGGACCGGTGACTTCCGGCCGAGCCCGAGCCGGTTGTGCAACTGGTGCTCGCATCAGGCCTTGTGCCCGTCCTTCGGCGGGACGCCGCCGGAATATCCTGGCTGGCCGGAGCCCGATCCCGGCGAGGAGTCCGTGTTGGACCGCGCCGACTGACCGACGAGGAGAGTGCCGGTGGCCGACGCCTTCTACGTGCCCCGCGGCGATGATCGCTACCTGCCCACGGCGAGCACCGTCGGCCCGTGGACGCCCGACGCGCAGCACTTCGGCCCGCCGTCGGCGCTGCTGGTCCGGGGACTCGAAAGCATCCCGGCCTCGCGGGACATGCTGCTGGCCCGCGTGACCGTGGAGATCCTGGGCCCCGCTCCGCTGACCGAACTCACCGTGCGCACGGCGCTGGAGCGGCCCGGCCGCTCGGTCGAGCTGCTCTCCGCCGAACTGGTCGCCGGCACGACGGTGGTGGCGAAGGCGGCCGCGTGGCGGATCGTGACGTCCGACACCACCGGCGTCACCGTCGGCGCCGCGGCCGCGCCGAGACCGCCCGAGGATTGCCCCGAGGCCGACTGGCCGGAGGGCTGGCACGACGGCTACCTCGGCGCCATGGAGTGGCGGGCGGCGGCGGGCGCCATCCGTGCCCCGGGCCCGGCGACCGTGTGGGCGCGGCAGCGCGTCCCGCTCGTCGACGGCGAGGAGCCGAGCCCGCTGCAGCGGCTGTTCACGGTCGCCGACTCCGGCAACGGGGCGTCCAACGAACTCGACATGACCCGCTGGTGGTTCATCAACTCCGAGCTCACCGTGCACGTCCAGCGGCCGCCCCAGGGCGAGTGGATCGGCCTGGACGCGCACACGGTCATCGGGCCGCTGGGGGTGGGAACCGCCCGCAGCATCCTGCACGACACGCGCGGGCAGGTGGCGGCCGGTTCGCAGGCGCTGCTGGTCCGCGAGCGCTGACGGCACGCGCGGCCCGGAAACAGCCGCGGGTGGCCATGATCGACTACCCTGCTCCCCAACAACCGAGATCCAGGAGCTGGCGCACAGTGCAGATCACCTCGGTGGTCAATCAGAAGGGCGGGGTCGGCAAGACCGCGCTCAGTGTCGGCGCCGCCGCGGCGCTCGCCGAGCGAGGCCGCAGGGTGCTGCTCATCGACCTCGACCCACAGGGGCACGCGACGACGGAGATGCTCGGGCTGCCGGAGACGCCGCCCGAAGCGCCCAGCCTGGCCAAGGCTCTCACCAAGATGTGGCGCGGCCCTGTCGAGGAGCTGATCGTGCCGCACACCCGCAGCAACATCGGTGCGGGCGGCGCGTTCGACGTCATCCCGACCTCGCCGGGCATGTTCGACCTCGTGCGCCGGCTGGATCAGTTCCGGGTGCCGGGCTGGCAGCTCGCCCGGGTGATCCAGTTCGCGAACTACGACCACGTGATCATCGACTGCCCGCCCGCCCTGGACGTCTTGACGAACAACGCGCTCGTCGCCACGCACGGCGTCCTGGTGCCCGTGCAGCCCGACCGCACGAGTGTCCGCGCCCTGCGACTCATGCAGGATCAGATCCGCCATCTGGAATCGGTGATCGACCGGCCGCCGATCACCTACTACGGCCTGGTGCCCGGTCTGTACCGGCGGCCCATCTCCGGCTACGCCGTGGCGGCGCTGAACGAGCTGCAGCAGTTCGGCATTCCCATGCTGGCGCACGTGCCGCTCGGCGTGGTGATGAACGAGGCGGCCGCGCGCGGCATGCCGGTGACCACGTTCGCCCCGGAGACGGCCCAGGCGGTCGCGTTCCGGCAGATCGCCCACGCGCTCGACCGCGTGCGGGCGCAGGGGGCACCCGCGGTGGCGCCGCCCGACGAGTTCGTGTTCGAGGACTTCATCGCCGACGTGTCGAGCACTCGCTCGAGCAATGACAACGGCGCCCGCCGCAAGCTCTACGACCTGCTGCCCAAGCGGCCCCGCGGGCACTGACGAGGGAACGCGCGCGGCTCCCGGGCGGCCGTGGTGCGACCGCCGGCCCGGGAGCCCTCGCGGTCAGAGCCGACAGGCGCGGATGTCGGATGCCAAGATCGCCCGTGCACCCACGGCGGCGAGCTCGTCCATGATCGAGTTGACCTGCTTGCGCGGCACCATGGCGCGCACGGCGACCCAGTCGGGGTGCGCCAGCGGCGCGACCGTCGGCGACTCGAGGCCGGGCGTGATGGCCGTGGCCTGTTCGAGCAGGTCCCTCGGGCAGTCGTAGTCGAGCATCATGTACTGCTGGGCGAACACCACGCCCTGCAGGCGCGCGGCGAGCTGGTCGATCCGCTGCGACTCGCCGTTGCCGTCCCGCTGGACGAGCACCGCCTCCGACACGCAGATCGGGTCGCCGAACGCGACGAGGTTGTGCTGGCGCAGTGTGCGTCCCGAGCCGACGACGTCGGCGATGGCGTCGGCGACGCCGAGCTGCACCGAGATCTCCACGGCACCGTCGAGGCGGATCACCTCGGCCTCGATGCCCTGGCGGGCCAGGTCGTCGCGCACCAGCCGCGGATACGAAGTGGCCAGCCGCTTTCCGTGCAGGTCGGCGGGCTTCCAGTCGCGGCCCGCCGGAGCTGCGTAGCGGAAGGTCGAGCCGCCGAAGCCGAGGGCGAGCTTCTCCGTCACGGGCGCGCCCGAGTCCAGCGCCAGGTCGCGTCCCGTGATGCCGAGGTCGAGCTCCCCCGAGCCGACGTAGATCGGGATGTCCTTGGGACGGAGGAAGAAGAACTCGACCTCGTTCACGGGGTCGAGCACGGTGAGGTCGCGCTGCTCATGTCGCTGGCGGTAGCCGGCCTCACCGAGCATCTCCGACGCGGGCCCGGCCAGCGCGCCCTTGTTCGGTACCGCGACACGCAGCATGACTGTCCTCTCCTCCTCACAGATACCGGTAGACGTCCTCGAGGGAGACGCCCCGGCCGATCATCAGCACCTGCACGCGGTAGAGCAGCTGGGAGACCTCCTCGGCCAGCCGCTCGTCCGACTCGTGCTCCGCCGCGATCCAGACCTCACCGGCTTCTTCCAGCACCTTCTTGCCCTGCGCGTGCACTCCGGCATCCAGCGCGGCCACGGTGCCCGAACCGGAGGGCCGGGTCCGGGCACGCTCGGTCAGCTCGGCGTACAGCTCGTCGAAGGTCTTCACACACTGAATCCTTCCATCCACCGCGGACACACGAGCGAGCGGGCCACCCCGTCGCCGTAACCGGGTCGGCCGGTTGACGTGGCGCGGGAAATGCACTTTGCTGAATTGACGGCGGAAAACCGACCGGGAACCGGAAGGGTGTGATATGGGAAACACGGGGCCGTCCGGCGAAAACAACGACGCTTCGGTGACGGGCAGGCAACACGAAATCAAACTGCCGGATCGAACCGAGCAATTCGACCAGGACTCCGAGTACTGCGAGGTCCGGCTCGGCGGGGAATGGCAGCGGATCCGTTTCCACGACTACGACCGGATCTTCTCGGTTCCCGGCCTCTACGAGCAACTCTTCCACGACATCCTCGACTGCCACTCCCCGGACGTCATCGCGAAACTGCTCAAGGAGCAGGTGCAACGGGACAACGTCGCGGCATCGGACCTGCGGGTGCTCGACCTCGGCGCAGGCAACGGACTGGTGGCCGAGCAACTGCGCGCCGTCGGCGCGGGCCGGATCACCGGCGTGGACATCCTGCCGGAGGCGCGCGAGGCCGCTCTGCGCGACCGGCCGGAGGTGTACGACGCCTACCTCGTCATGGACTTGACCGATCTCGGCGACGCCGACCGCCGGCGGTTGAGCGAGGGCCGCTTCAACACGCTCACGTGCGTGGCAGCGCTCGGCTACGCCGACATCCCGCCCGCGGCGTTCCGTTCGGCGTTCAACTATGTCTCCGACGGCGGCTGGATCGCGTTCACCATCAAGGACCGCTTCCTGTCCGCTGAGGACACCTCGGGATTCGCCGAGCTCATCAACCGCTGCCGCGACGCGGGCATTCTCGAGGTGCGGGCATCCGAGCGCTACCGACACCGGCTCAACGTCCTGGGCGAGCCGCTGCACTACGTCGCGCTCGTGGGCGCCAAGCGCGCCGACATCCCGGCCGAGCTGGTGCCCTGACGCGTCACCGGGTGCGCACGAGCTCGGCGAGGGCCTGCGCGTCGAGCCCGACGAGCGAGGACCGGAACACCCGCCGCTCCCCCGGTTCGACGGGTACGTCGTTGGGCACCACCAGCACCGTGCAGCCCGCGGCCACCGCCGACTCGGTGCCGACCGGGGAATCCTCCACCGCCACGCAGGACTCCGGGTCGGCGCCGAGCAGGCGGGCCGCGCGCAGGTAGGGCTCCGGATGCGGCTTGTTCAACCCCTCCACCTCGTCGCCGCACACGGTGACGGTGAAGAACTCGCGGCCGATGGTGTCGAGAGCGAGCTCGGTGAGTGCGCGTTCGGTGGAGGTGACGAGCGCGCACGGGATATCCGCCGACCGGGTCGCCACCAGTGCCTCGCGAGCGCCGGGCCGCCAGGGCAGTTCGTCCGAGAACAGCGTGGCGGTGCGCTTGCGCATCCATCGGGCGACGTCGCCGATCGCGGCCTCGGTCACCGGATGCCCGGTGACCGAGAGCAGCACCCGCGAGGTCGCGTGGATGTTGGATCCGACGAGTGAGACACGCCGGTCGGCGGTGAGTTCACCACCGAGCCACTCGGCGGCCTCGTAGAGGACGACGTCCCAAAGCTTCTCGGAATCCACGAGGGTGCCGTCCATATCCCACAACACGGCGGCAGGGCCGTCCATCCCGGACGGTCGGTTCACATTCTCTCCTAGGTGTTGAAATATTTCGCTTCGGGATGATGGGCGACAATCGCGTCGGTCGATTGTTCGGGATGCAGCTGGAACTCCTCGGAGAGTTTCACACCAATTCGTTCGGGCCGCAGCAGCTCGACGATTTTAGTCCGGTCCGCCAGATTCGGGCACGCGCCGTATCCGAGCGAGAACCGGGCTCCGCGGTAGCCGAGTTTGAAGAATTCCTCGAGGTCGGCGGGGTCCTCGTGGGCGACCGGGCCACCGCCTGAGAAGCGCAGCTCCTGCCGGACCCGGCGATGCCAGTACTCGGCGAGGGCCTCGGTGAGCTGCACGCCCAGGCCGTGGACCTCGAGGTAGTCGCGATAGGCGTCGCGGGCGAAGAGGTCGTTGGCGTAGTCCGCGATGGGCCGGCCCATGGTCACCAGGGTCAGCGGCAGCACGTCGACCTCTCCGGCGCGGACGGCCGAGTCTCGGGGCCGGTAGAAGTCGGCGAGGCACAGTCGCCGGTCCCGCCGCTGCCGCGGGAACGTGAACCGGGTCACCTCGGGCGCGTCAGGGCGCGGTTCGGCGAGCACCACCACGTCGTCGCCCTCGGCGAGGCACGGGAAGTAGCCGTAGACCACGGCGGCATGGGCGAGCACGCCGTGGGTGGCGAGCCGGTCGAGCCAGTACCGCAGGCGGGGCCTGCCCTCGGTCTCGACGAGCTCCTCGTAGCTCGGACCGCTGCCCCCGCGGCTGCCCTTGAGCCCCCACTGTCCGAGAAACGTGGCGCGCTCGTCGAGGTAGGCGGCGTAGTCCGCGACCGGCACACCCTTGACCACCCGTGTCCCCCAGAACGGCGGAGCCGGCAGCGGGACGTCGGTGGCGACGTCCGACCGGCCGGCCGGCTGCTCCGGCTCGGCGCGCTCCTGCCCGCGCTTCTCGGCGATGCGCCGGGACCGTTCCCGCCGGGCCTTGCGTTCGGCACGCCTGGTCTCCTCGGCCGGGTCGACCGCGGGCGCCTCACCGCGCTTGACCGCCATGATGCGGTCCATCAGCCGCAGACCTTCGAACGCGTCGCGGGCGTAGTGGACCTGCCCCTGGTAGAGCGCGGCGAGGTCGTTCTCGACGTAGCCGCGGGTCAGCGCCGCTCCTCCGAGCAGCACGGGCCAGCGGTCCGCGACGCCCCGGGAGTTCATCTCCTCGAGGTTCTCCTTCATGATCACCGTCGACTTGACCAGGAGACCGGACATGCCGACGGCGTCGGCGCCGTGCTCGTCCGCGGACTCGAGGATGGTGGTGATCGGCTGCTTGATGCCCAGGTTGACGACGTCGTAGCCGTTGTTGGACAGGATGATGTCGACCAGGTTCTTCCCGATGTCGTGTACATCGCCCTTGACGGTCGCCAGCACGATCCGGCCCTTGGTCTGGCGCACTCCCTCGCTGTGCTGTTCGATGTGCGGCTCGAGGTGGGCCACCGCGGCCTTCATCACCTCGGCCGACTGCAGCACGAACGGCAACTGCATCTGCCCGGAGCCGAACAGCTCACCGACCGTCTTCATCCCGGCGAGCAGGGTCTCGTTGATGATCTCCAGCGGCGGCTTCTCCCGCAGCGCCGCGTCGAGGTCGTCCACCAGCCCGTTCCGTTCGCCGTCCACGATCCGCTGTTCCAGCCGCGCGAACAGCGGCATCGCCGCGAGTTCCTCGGCTCGCGACGCCCTGCCGGACGACGCGGTCCTGCCCTCGAACAGGGCCATGAGCCGCTGCAGCGGGTCGTAGCCCTCGCGGCGCCGGTCGTAGACCAGATCCAGCGCGACCTGCCGCTGTTCCTCGGGGATGCGCGCCATCGGCAGGATCTTCGACGCGTGCACGATCGCCGTGTCGAGCCCCGCCCGCACACACTCGTGCAGGAACACCGAGTTCAGCACCTCCCGCGCGGCCGGGTTCAGCCCGAACGACACGTTCGACACCCCGAGTGTCGTGTTCACCCGGGGGTAGCGGCGTTTGAGCTCGCGGATCGCCTCGATCGTCTCGAGGGCATCCCGGCGCACCTCCTCCTGGCCGGTGGAGACCGGGAAGGTCAGGCAGTCGACGATGATGTCGTCGACATCCAGGTCCCAGTGGCCGGTGATGTCCTCGATGAGCCGCGTCGCCACCCGCACCTTCCAGTCGGCGGTGCGTGCCTGCCCCTCCTCGTCGATGCACAGGGCCACCACCGCGGCGCCGTGTTCCCGGACGAGCTCCATCACCCGCTGGAAACGCGAGCCGGGGCCCGCGCCGTCCTCGTAGTTCACGCTGTTGACCGCGCACCGCCCGCCGAGCCGCTCCAGGCCCGCCCGGAGCACGTCGGGCTCGGTGGAGTCGAGCATGATGGGCAGCGTCGACGCCGTCGCCAGCCGTGAGGCGATCTCGGCCATGTCGGCGACCCCGTCGCGGCCGACGTAGTCGACGCAGAGGTCCAGCATGTGGGCCCCGTCGCGGGTCTGCCCGCGCGCGATCTCCACGCAGTCCTCGTAGCGGCCCTCGAGCATCGCCTCCCGGAAGGCCTTGGAGCCGTTGGCGTTGGTGCGCTCGCCGATCATCAGCACGCTGGCGTCCTGCTCGAACGGCACCGCCTGGTACAGCGACGACACACCCGGTTCGGGCGTGGGCCGGCGGCTGCCGCGCTCCAGCTCGCGCACGGCCGCCGTGAGCCGGCGGATGTGCTCGTCCGTGGTCCCGCAGCAGCCGCCGACCAAGCCGACTCCGAATTCGGTGACGAAGCCGGACAGCGCCTCGGCGAGGCCGTCCGGGCTCAGCGGGTACACCGCACCGTCCGGGCCCAGCTCGGGCAGGCCGGCGTTGGGCATGACCGACAGCGGGATGCGTGCCTGCCGCGACAGGGTCCGCAGGTGCTCGCTCATCTCGTCGGGCCCGGTGGCGCAGTTGAGGCCGATCACGTCGACGCCGAGCGGTTCCAGCGCGGTGAGCGCCGCTCCGACCTCCGTGCCCAGCAGCATCGTGCCTGTCGTCTCGACCGTGATGGAGGCGATGACGGGCACCCGGCGGCCTTCGGCGGCCATGGCCCGGTGCGCGGCGAGGATCGACGCCTTCGTCTGCAGGATGTCCTGCGTGGTCTCGACGATCACAGCGTCCACACCGCCCGCGAGCAAGCCGCGCACCTCCTCGACGTAGGCGTCGCGGAGTGCCGCGAACGGCGCGTGCCCGAGGGTCGGCAGCTTGGTGCCCGGACCCACCGAGCCGAGCACGAACCGGGGGTGTTCGCGCGTGGCGAACTCGTCGGCGGTCTCCCTCGCGAGCCGGGCGCCCGCCTCCGCCAGCTCGGCGATGCGGTCGGCGATGCCGTACTCGGCGAGGTTGGCGAGGTTCGCCCCGAACGTGTTCGTCTCCACCGCGTCGGCGCCCGCCTCCAGGTAGCCGCGGTGAATGCCGCGCACCACGTCAGGCCTGGTGACGTTGAGGATTTCGTTGCAGCCCTCGAGCCCGCCGAAGTCGTCGAGCGTGAGGTCGTGGGCCTGCAGTGCCGTCCCCATGGCGCCGTCGGCGACGACGACCCTGCCGGCCAGGGCGTCGAGCAGCGGCGACGAGAAGGGCGCGGGCATGCCTTACAGCCTACGGCGGCCTGCCCGCACGTCGTCCCCCGACGAGCGGCGCGGGACATGCGCTGTCTTCGAGCGTCGCCGCCGGGCCGTAGGCTGGCCGTGTGAGCACGCCCTTCGACGAAGCAACAGAGAACCGGCCGCAGCCGAAACCGGTCATGGTGGTCGCGTTCGAAGGCTGGAACGACGCGGGTGACGCCGCGAGCACGGCCCTCGAGCACCTGCAGCTCAGCTGGGACGCCAAACCGCTGGCCGAACTCGACCCGGACGACTACTACGACTTCCAGGTCAGCAGGCCGACCGTCCGCCACGTGGACGGGGTCACCCGGCGCGTCGAATGGCCGACCACCCGCCTCACCGTCTGCCGTCCCGCCGGGCTCGACCACGACATCGTCCTGGTCCAGGGGCCGGAGCCGAACATGCGCTGGCGGGCGTTCTGCGCGGAGCTGCTCGAGCACGTCGAGCAGCTCGAGGTCGAGACGGTCGTGACGCTCGGCGCGCTGCTCGCCGACACCCCGCACACCCGGCCGGTGCCCGTCACCGGCACCGCCTACGACGCCGCGGCCGCGGCCCGGTTCGGGCTCGAGCGCAGCCGCTACCAGGGACCGACCGGCATCGTCGGCGTGCTGCAGGACGAGTGCGTCAAGGCCGGGGTACCCGCCGTGTCGGTGTGGGCGGCCGTGCCGCACTACGTCTCCCAGCCGCCGTCACCCAAGGCCACCCTGGCGTTGCTGCACAAGCTCGAGGACGTCCTCGACGTCGAGATCCCGCTCGGTGCGCTGCCCGAACAGGCCGAGGAGTGGCAGCAGACGGTCACCGAGATGGCCGAGGAGGACGAGGAGATCAGCGACTACGTGCGCACCCTCGAGGAGCGTGGCGACGCCGAGATCAGCCTCGACGAGGCCAGCGGGGACAAGATCGCCGCCGAGTTCGAGCGTTACCTGCGGCGGCGCAGGCACGACGGGCCCGGCTCCACGGGCCGCTGACCCGGTTGGCCGGGACATCAGGCGCCACCCGGGCCGCTCTGCACGTCGGGGCCTTGCTCGGCCCGTTCGGTGGCGGGGTCGTGGCCGCGATCCTGCCCGAGATCGGCGCGAGCTTCGGGGTGACGGCATCCACGGCGGCGTCGTCGCTCACGGCCTACCTCGTGCCGTTCGCGGTGCTCATGCTCGGGTCGGGCACGCTCGGCGAACGCTGGGGGCCTGCCCGGACCATCCGCATCGCCTACGTCGCCTACGCCCTCGCGGCCCTGGCCTCCGCACTCGCACCCTCGTTCTGGCTGTTCCAGGTGACGCGGGGCCTGCAGGGATGCGCGAACGCGTTCACGACGCCGCTACTCATGGCCAAGCTGGCCGCCGTGACACCGAACGACCGGCTGGGCCGCGCACTCGGCGTGTTCGGTGCCATGCAGGCCGTGGGGCAGACGTCGGCGCCGCTGGTGGGCGGGCTCGCCGCGGAGCTGTCGTGGCGCTGGGCTTTCGTGGGCATCGCCCTGGTCGCCGCCGTGCTCGCGGCCTGGCCGCTGCCCGCCGACGCGCGCACGGACGAGGCGCCGGCGCGGTTGCGGGACCCCTGGCGGCGGGAGGTCCTGCTGCCGGGCATGGTCGCGCTCGTGGCGTGGGCGTGCCTGGCCGGAGTGGCGTTCCTGGTGGCGTTCCGGCTGGAGGACGCGTTCGGCCTGGGATCGGGGCTGCGGGGACTCGTCCTGACCGGCTACGGCGTCGCCGGGTTCGTCACGGCCCGGCTCGTCGGCACGGCGTCGGACCGGTACGGGCCGCGGCTCGCCGGCCTGGTCGGACTGGTGCTGGGTGCGGGACTCCTCGTGACGATCGGCGTCTCCGGCGCCCTGCCGGTGGCCGCGATCAGCTGGGCCCTGGGCGGCGTGTGCGGGCAGTTGGTCATCGTCGCCGTCAACGCCACCGTGCTCGGCGGGAAGGAACGCGGCCGGGGCGGGGCGATCTCGCTGGTGCAGGCGATGCGGTTCCTCGGGATGGCCGCGGCACCGGCCCTGTTCACCGCGCCGTACCATGCGTCGCCGGCGCTGGGCTTCGGGATTCCCGCGGCGTTGCTGCTGCTGGTCCTGCCGTTCGTGGTCAGCCTGGCCCGCCGCCCGTCACGCGGGTGAGCTGCCGAGCAGCCGCCGGAACGGGACCGCGCCCCGGGCGCGCTTGCGCCATTCCCGCGGGTAGCCCAGCGACACCTCCTCGAAGCGCACGCCGTCGAGGTAGGTGGTGCGCGGGATGTGCAGGTGGCCGTAGACGGCGATCTCCGCGCGGTAGCGCACGTGCCAGTCCTCGGTCTCGGTGGTGCCGCACCACAGCGCGAACTCGGGATAGTGCAGTGGCTCGGTCGGATGCCGGTGCAGAGGCCAGTGCGACATCAGCACGGTGTTGTGATCGGCGGGAATGGCCGCGAGCCGTTTCTCGCTGATCTCCAGGCGCCGGGCACACCACTCGGCGCGGCTGGCGTACGGGTCGGGCTCCAGCAGGAACTCGTCGGTGCAGACCACGCCTGCCTCGCGGGCCTGCCGCATGGCCTCCTCGAGGGGCGCACCGTCGGCAGCCGGGGTGCGCCAGCTGTAGTCGTAGAGCACGAACAGCGGTGCGATCGTCAGCGGCCGCTCGCCGTAGGGCCACACCGGGAACTCGTCCTCCGGGGTAAGCACGTCGATCGAGCGGCACCGCCGGACGAGCTCGTCGTAGCGTTCCTGGCCACGGTGCTGGTCGGGGTCTTTCGCGGTGGTCCAGAGCTCGTGGTTGCCGGGAACCCACACCACCGTCGCGAACCGTGCGCGCAGCATCGCGAGCGTGTCGACGACGGCGGCCATCCGCTCCCCCACGTCGCCCACCACGAGCAGCCAGTCCTCGGCCGACTCGGGGCGGATCTCGTCGACGAGCGGCGCGTTGCCCTGGTGGGTGACGTGCAGGTCGCTCGTGGCATACAGATTCGGCACGCTCCCACGGTATCCCGCAGGGGTGATCACTCCGCTGGAGATCTCGGGCGGAAAAACCCGTGGAGCGCGGCGCGGCGGTCGCGCTACCATCGTGCCGCGATGAAGAACTGACATCCCGCCCTCACCCGCGTCCGAGGCGTTCGCCCGGCGGGTGCTCCACGTCGTCTCCGGGCCGGTGATGTCTGATGTCTTCCACGTTGTCTCTGCGCGTTCGCGATCTCACGTTCTCCTACGGCGACCGGGTGGTGTTCTCCGGTCTCGACCTCACCGCCGCGGCGGGCCGCCGGATCGGCCTGGTGGGCGAGAACGGGGCGGGCAAGTCCACGCTCCTGCGGCTGCTGGCACGCCTGGAGCAGCCGCAGGCCGGCCTCGTCGAGGGTGGTGGCGACATCGGGTTTCTCCACCAGGAGTTGCCGTTTCCCGGTAGCGCACGGGTGGCCGACGTGCTCGACGACGCGCTTGCCGAGATCCGTGCCGCGGCCACTCGGTTGGAGACGCTCAGCGAGCGTCTGGCGGCCCGCCCCGACGACGAGGCGGCGCTTGCCGAGTACGGCCACGTGCTGGAGTGGGCGCAGGCCCACGACCTGTGGGACGCCGATCGGCGGGCGACGCTCGTCCGCACCGGGCTCGGACTCGGCGACGTCGATCTCGACCGGCCGCTGGCGAGCCTGTCCGGCGGGCAACGGGCCAGGCTCGCGCTGGCGGCCCTGCTCATCCGCGCTCCGGAGACGCTGTTGCTCGACGAGCCCACCAACCACCTCGACGACAACGCGCTGGCATTCCTGGAGCGACACCTCGCGGGGCTGTCCGGGATCGTGGTGCTCTCGTCGCACGACCGTGTGTTCCTCGACGCGGTGTGCACGGACATCGTGGATCTCGATCCCGCGCTGGGCGGACCGGTGCGCTACGGCGGTCGGTACTCCGACTACCTGGCCGCGAAGCGGGCCGAGCGAGCCCGCTGGGAGCAGCGCTACACCGAGGAGCAGGACGAGCTGAAACGGCTCCGGCACGCCGTCGCGGTCACCGCCCGGGACATCAACCACGACCGTGCTCCGGGGGACAACGCCAAGATGGCCTACGACTACAAGGGCGGCCGGGTGCAGAAGCAGATCTCCCGCCGTATCCGCAACGCCCAGCAGCGGCTGGCCGAGCTGGAGCGCGACCAGGTCCCCCGGCCACCCGCTCCCCTGCGGTTCGCGCCGCCGCCGGGCCGGTCGCGTCCCGACGACCGGCTCGCCGTCTCGGTACGGAAGGTGGAGGTACCCGGCCGGGTGCGGCTGGCCGAACTGGACGTCACGGCATCGGCCCGGCTGTTGGTCACGGGCGGCAACGGGGCGGGCAAGTCGACGCTGCTGCAGCTGCTCGCGGGCAGGCTCCGCCCGGCGGCCGGGACGGTGCACCGTGCCCCCGGGATACGGGTCGGCCTGCTCGAACAGGATGTCACCTTCGCCGACCCGGCACGGACACCGCGGGAGCTTTACGGCGCGGCGACCGGTGAGCGCGCGCCGTCGCTCGCCTCGCTGGGTCTGCTGGCGCCGCGCGACGTGAACCGGCCGGTCGGCACGCTGTCGGTGGGCCAGCGCCGCCGGCTGGCGCTGGCGATCCTGCTTGCCGAGCCGCCGGACGTGCTGCTGCTCGACGAGCCGACCAACCACATTTCGCTCACGCTCGCCGAGGAACTGTCGGACGCACTCGACGACGCGCCCTCGGCCGTGGTGATCGCCTCCCACGACCGGTGGCTGCGACGTGGCTGGTCCGGTGCCGAGCTCGCGCTGCCCGCCGCCTGACCCCGGCGGTGGCGGCCCGGCCGTCAGAGCGCCACGCCGAGCAGCGCGTCGACGGCATCGCGGACCAGTGCCGGAGCGGACGGGTCGGTGCCGCCGCGCCGGAGCGCGTCGTCGGCCCAGGCGTCGACGGCGGCGAGTGCCTTCGGGGTGTCGAGGTCGTCGGCGAGGTGATCGCGCAGCCGCGCGATCGTGTCGTCCGCGGCGGGTGCGGCATCGAGCGCCACCGCCTCCCGCCAGCGGGCGAGGCGGGCCTGAGCGGCGGCGAGCAGCTCGTCGGTCCACGCACGGTCGGAGCGGTAGTGCCCGGCGAAGAGGGCGAGCCGGATGGCCGCAGGCTCGACGTCGTCGGCGCGCAGCCGCGACACGAACACCAGGTTGCCCTTGGACTTCGACATCTTCTCGCCGTCGAGGCCGATCATCCCGGCGTGGACGTAGTGCCGGGCGAACGGGTGCTCGCCCGCGAGCGCCTCGGCGTGCGCGGCGCTGTACTCGTGGTGCGGGAAGGCCAGGTCGGAGCCGCCGCCCTGCACGTCGAAGCCCATACCGAGCCTGCCCAGCGCGATGGCGCTGCACTCGATGTGCCAGCCGGGACGGCCCGGACCGAGCTCGGACTCCCAGAACGGCTCGCCCGGCCGGGCGGCCCGCCACAGCAGCGCGTCGAGCGGGTCGCGCTTGCCGGGCCGGTCCGGGTCACCGCCGCGTTCGGCGAAGAACGTGGCCATCGTGTCCGCGTCGTAACGGGACTCGTAGCCGAACCGGCCGGTGTAGGACCGGTCGAAGTAGATGTCGGGGTACTCGGGGTCGTCGGCCCGGTAGGCGGCGCCGTCGGCCAGCAGCTTGGCGATCACCTCGACGATCTCGGGAATGCTCTCGACCGCGCCCACGAAGTCGCGTGGCGGCAGCACGCGCAGGGCTTCCATGTCCTCGCGGAAGAGCGCGGTCTCCCGCATCCCGAGCACCACCCAGTCGTCCTGGTCGCGCTCGGCACGCTCGAGCAACGGGTCGTCGATGTCGGTGACGTTCTGGACGTAGTGCACCTCGTGCCCCGCATCGAGCCACAGGCGGTGGACCAGGTCGAACGCCAGGTAGGTCGCCGCGTGCCCGAGGTGGGTCGCGTCGTAGGGCGTGATGCCACAGACGTACATGCGGGCGACGCGGCCGGGTGCCGTCGGCCGGATCTCGCCGGCGGCCGTGTCGTACAGCCGCAGCGGGCGGGACTCTCCGGGGACACGGGGCACGGCGACCGAGGACCAAGTCTGCATACCCCAACCCTATGCGGGGTCGTCCGGCGATTTCCCGTGCGGTGGGAACGATGCCGACCACAATGCCGAGAGGCCGCCCACGAACTCCTCCGCGGTCGGCGCGCGCTCCGGATCCAGCAGCCACTGCACCGCCAACCCGTCGCAGACGGCGATGACGAAGCTGGCCAGCGCCTGGCAGCGGGGGTCGTCGGAGCTCGTGCCGTCGCCGAGCGAGTCGGCGACCAGGCCGGCCACCCGGGACCGGCAGCGCCCGTACAGCTCGGCGAACTGCTCCCGCAGCCGCGGTGTGCGCTCCGCTTGCGCGAGCGCCTCGACGAACGAGAGCAGCAGTTTGCGCTTGCCGGGGAGGCTGCCCAGCCAGGCCGCCCACGTGACGTGCCCGCGCTCCACCGGCGAGGCGGTGGGATCGGCCATGGCCAGGCGGGCGATCTGCTCGGTCCATTCCTCGAAGACCGCCCCGATCGCCTCGTTGAGCAGTCCGGCTTTGGAGCCGAAGTGGTAGCCGATGGAGGCGAGGTTCGTGCCGGAGGCGGCGACGAGCTCGCGCGTCGTGATGTGCGCGTATCCCTTGTCCTCCAGCAGCCGCCGAGCTGCCGCGAGGAGGTCTTCCCGATGGCCCACCGGCACAGCGTAACTCCACCCGTGTGAGCCTGGACACGTGATCTATACACGCGTATAAAACGGACGTGTAGATCCTCACGCAAAGGAGCGGACCCATGACCAGCGACACCGCCACGGCGGGTGTACGCACCGAGGACCTCACCGCCACCGCCGAACCGCCCGGCCCGCGCCTGCCGCTGGCCGTGCAGACGTTCCTGTTCGGCTCCCACCGGCAGCGCTGGATGCCGCGGCTGCGGCGCCGCTACGGTGACGTGGTCCGGCTGCGGATCTTCCCGGAGCGTCAGGTGGTGCAGCTCGCCGACGTCGACCACATCCGTGCGGTGTTCAGCGGCTCCCCGGAGATCTTCCACGCCGGCGAGGGCAACGTGATCCTCAAACCCGCCATGGGACCGCACTCGGTGCTGCTCACCGACGAGGACGTCCACCTGCGGGCTCGCAAACTCCTCATGCCGGCCTTCAACGGTGCCGCGCTGCGCGGCTACCGCGACATGATCACCGAGCTCGCTGAACGCGAGGTCGACCGCTGGCGGCCCGGCACGCCGTTCTCGTCGCACGTGCGGATGCAGGCCGTGACGCTCGAGATCATCCTGCGCGTCGTGTTCGGCGTCGCCGAGGGACCACGGCTGGAGGAGCTGCGGACGCTGTTGCGCCGGATCGTCGACGTCGGCCCTGTGGATATTCTCGGCTGGCACAACCCGAACCTGCAGAAGTACGGGCCGTGGAAGCGCTACGCGCGTGCTCAGCGCCGGGTCGACGAGCTGCTCTACGCCGAGATCGCCGAACGCAGGCGGGCCGACGACGTCGGCTCCCGCCAGGACGTGCTCTCGCGACTGCTGACCGTCGGCGACGACGAGGACCGGCTCACCGACCCGGAGCTGCGCGATCAGCTCATCACCCTGCTGCTCGCCGGGCACGAGACGACGGCCACCGCGCTCGCGTGGGCGTTGCACGAACTGGCCCGCGACCCCGCCCAGCTCGCGGAGGCGACCCGCGCGGCCGACGAGCGCGACGAGAAGTACCTCGAGGCCGTCGCGAAGGAGGCCATGCGGCTGCACCCGGTGATCTCCGAGGTCGCGCGGAAACTCACGCGCGACATCGAGATCGGCGGGTACCGGATTCCCGCGGGGCACACGGTGATGCCCTCGATCGCCCTCGTCCAGGGCGACCCCGCGCACCACCCCGACCCCCAGGCGTTCCGGCCCCGGCGGTTCCTCGACGGCGGCCCGCCCACCGGCACGTGGTTCCCCTTCGGCGGCGGTGTCCGGCGGTGTCTGGGAGCCGGGTTCTCGCAACTGGAGTCCACGCTCGTGCTGCAGGCCGTGCTGTCCCGCTTCCACGTGGCCCCCGACCGTGCACGCCGCG
Organism: Prauserella oleivorans; assembly: GCF_042685745.1. Classification (NCBI taxonomy): domain Bacteria; kingdom Bacillati; phylum Actinomycetota; class Actinomycetes; order Pseudonocardiales; family Pseudonocardiaceae; genus Prauserella; species Prauserella oleivorans. The sequence continues at coordinate 3,924,544 of NZ_JBHUNT010000001.1, forward strand.
AGTCGCCGAAGGCCCGCAACATCACGATGGTGCCCTCGCGGGGCGCGCGGATCGTGGTCACCCGCCGCTGACCGTCAGCGGCGGTGGCGCAGGTAGTCGCCGACCACGGCGGCACCGAGGCCGTCCAAGTCCGGCGCCAGCACCCGCCCGCCCGCGCGGCGCGCGAGCAGGTCGACGAACGCCGCCAGACGCGGGTCGTCCCCGAGCCGGAACACGCTCAACGCCGCGCCGAGCTTCGCCAGCCTGTCCACTTCGGACAGAGTCTTGTACAGCGTGCGCGGGCTGGGCGGGTAGTCGAACTCGGCGACCCCGTCCGGCTCGAGGTGCGCGGTCGGCTCGCCGTCGGTCACCATCAGCACCACGGGCTGCGCGTCCGGGTGCCTGCGCAAGTGGCGTCCGGCCAGCAGCAAGGCGTGGTGGGCGTTGGTGCCCTGTTCCCACGCGCCCTCGAGACCGACCAGTTCGGACAGCTCCACCGCCTCGGCGTAGCGGCCGAACGTGATGAGCTGCAAAGCGTCGTTGCGGAACCGCGTCGAGATGAGCTGGTGCAGGGCGAGCGCCGTGCGCTTCATCGGCAGCCAGCGGCCCTCCTGCACCATCGACCACGACGTGTCCACACACAGGGCCACCGCCGCCCGCGACCGGTGCTCGGTCTCCACGACCTCCACATCGGACACATCCAGCGTCACGGCGCCGCCGGATCGCCGCGCCGCCGTCCGGAGCACGGCGTTGCGCACGGTCCGCGACACCGCCCACGGCTGGGTGTCCCCGAACTGCCATGCCCGGGTCGACCCGGTGGGCTCGCCCGCCGCGCCGGCCGACGTGGTGTCCCGGTCGCCGGTGCGACCGCGCAGCGACCGCACCACGTCCGCAAGCGCCGTCTCCCCCAGCCTGCGCAACGCCTTCGGCGACAACCGCAGCGAGCCGTCCGGTGCCCGCTCGAACACTCCCTGCCTGCGCAGCTCGCGTTCCAGCTCGGCGAGCCTGCGCGCGTCGACACCGGCGTCCGGCCCGAGTTGCCGTTCCAGGGCCTCGAGGTCGATGTCCTCCAGCCGCGCGCCCGGGTAGCCCTGCGAGAGCTGCTCGGCGAGCGCGTCCAGCTCGGCCAGGTCGGTCATCGCCTGCGCGCCCTCGGCCAGGCCGAGCGGGTCGCCACCGCGGAACCGGCGGGAGGACGTCCAGTCCTCACCCGGGCGCAGACCACGCAGCTGTTCGTCCAGCGTGGACAGTTGCTGGGCGACGCGCGGGTCGCCGAACGCCTGCTGGGACAGCTGGGCGAGCTCGGCACGCTGCTCGGGCGTCATCGAGTTCAGCATGCGCTGCGCGGCGGCGGCCCTCGCGGCCAGCACGTCGATGAGCTCCTCGATGTCGCGCGGGTTCTCCGGGAAGAACTTGCCGTGCCTGCGCATGAACTCGGCGAACCGCTCGTCGATGTCCTCGTAGCCCTGGGCGTGCGCGGCCAGCAGGGCGTTGAGGTCCGACAGCATCTGGTTGACGCGCTCGACGTCCTCGGGCGTGGTGGACTGCAACGCCTCCTTCATGCCCTGGAACCGCGAATCGAGCAGCTCCCGCCCCAGCAGCTCGCGAATCCGCTCGTAGTTCTCGCGGCCCGTCTCGGAGGTCCAGTCGTAGTCGGCGAGTTCGCTCACCGCGGCCGCGGTGCCGGGCGGCAGCGCGTCGAGCTGCGCCTCCCGGAACCGGGCGTCGTCGGACGGGTCGGGCAACAGCGCCCGTCGTTCGGCGTCCAGGGCCTCGTCGAGCAGCCTGCGCACCTCCTGCAGGGTGCCGTCGAGCCGATGCCTGCGCTGGATCTCGGCGCGACGCTCCCACACCCGACGGGTGAGCTCGTCCAGGCCCGCCGTGCGAGGTGTGCCCCGCCGCAGCAGCTCCTCCAACGCCGACCGGGGTGACGACCCGGCCATCACGTCGCGTCCGATCTCGTCCATCGCGTCGCGCAGATCCGTCGGCGGGGCCAGCGGGTCGGGCCCGTCGTGGTACGGGCCGTACGCGTAGTTCTCGGGCAGGGGTGAGCTCATGGTCCGTACACCGTCGTCGCGTCGTCGGCGTCCTTGGCCAGCCTGCGGTTGAGGTAGAGCGACTCGAGGGCCAGCTCGACGGCCGCGGCGATCCGGCCCGGCGCCTCGCCCGAGCCCACGCCGCAGCGCTGCGCGACCTCGTGCAGCACGGGAAGCTCCGGCAGCGCTTCGAGGAGGTCCTTGCCGGGCACGCGTTCGCCGGTGGCCACGAGGTGACCGTCCGCGACGGCCTCCGCCAGAGGTCGCAGGTTCAGCCCGGCGAAGCGCTCGCGGGCGGTCTCGGCGACGGCCAGACGCAGCAGGTGCACGAGATGCTCGTGTTCGCGGCCCTCCTCACCCGGCTCGAACTCGAGCTTGCCGCGCAGCACCGCGGGCACCGCCTCCAGGTCGATGGGGCGTGCCACCGCCGGTTGCTCCCCGGTCAGGGCGGAGCGGCGCAGGGCTGCGGCGGCGACCGTCTCCGCGGCGGCCACGGCGAATCGTGCCGACACCCCGGAGCGCTGATCGACGACACTCGACTCCCTCAGGTTGCGCACGAACCGGGCCAGCACCTCCACGAGCGGATCGCCGACCTCGGCGACGAGCTCCGCCTCCTGCCGGACCACGCCCACCTCGGCGGAGAGGTCCAGTGGGTAGTGCGTCCGGATCTCGGCGCCGAACCGGTCTTTCAGCGGCGTGATGATGCGGCCTCGGTTGGTGTAGTCCTCGGGGTTGGCCGTGGCGACGAGCAGCACGTCGAGCGGAAGCCGGAGGGTGTAGCCGCGGACCTGGATGTCGCGCTCTTCCATGACGTTGAGCAGGGCCACCTGGATGCGCTCGGCGAGATCGGGCAGCTCGTTGATCGCGACGATGCCGCGGTGGGCCCGCGGCACCAGACCGAAGTGGATGGTCTCCGGGTCGCCCAGGCTGCGGCCCTCGGCGACCTTGACCGGGTCGACGTCCCCGATGAGATCGCCGACGGACGTGTCGGGTGTGGCGAGCTTCTCGGTGTACCGGTGACTCCGGTGCAGCCACGACACGGGCAGGTCGTCGCCGAGCTCGGCGGCCCGGCGTCGTGAGGCCGGCGTGATCGGCGCGAGTGGGTGCTCGGCCAGCTCCGAGCCCTCGATCACGGGTGTCCATTCGTCGAGCAGTCCCGCGAGTGTCCGCAGCAGCCGGGTCTTGCCCTGGCCGCGCTCGCCCAGCAGCACCACGTCGTGGCCGGCGAGTAACGCCCGCTCGAATTGCGGCAGCACGGTGCGGGAGAACCCGACGATGCCTGGCCACGGGTCCTCCCCCGCGCGCAGCGCGGCGAGCAGGTTGTCGTGGATCTCGGTCTTCACGCTGCGCGGCGTGTGTCCGGCGGCGCGCAGCTCGCCCGCGGTGCGGGGCAGGTCTTGGGGTGCAGACGCCATCACGCCTACGACGCTACTGACCACACGGGCCCACGTCGACGTGGAGCGACTCCAGCACGCCGGTAGTCTCGGACGCTGTGTGCTGTCCCAGTGCGACGCTTGCCGTCTGGTCCTCGGCGTGGCTGCACGGTGCCGCCGCGTCCGACAACGCGCTCGACGCCCTCCTCGCGTGGGGTGAGGCGCACGAGGTCGTCGCGGCCGACCGTGCCTCCGCCGACACCTTCGACCTGCCGGTGACCGGTGGGTTTCCCGCGCAGCCGGCCCAGCTGCTCGGCGCGCTGCGCCGGCTCGGTGCTACGGACGCGCGGCTCGTGCTGCCCGTTCCCGGCGACGTGCGCGGGCTGGGCGGTGGCGGGGCCTTCACCGACGCCGCCCTGCGCGCGGGCGAGGCGGTGGTGTTCGCCGGGCTCGGCCACGGGATCGTGCCCAGGGCGATCGCCGAAGGCCTGGTGCGCTGGACGGTGTACCCGATGGTGGCGGAGACCGTGCCCGAGTATGTCGGTCTCGCCGAGGCCGAGCACGGGCTCACCGACGCCATCAGGGACAGCGCGGGCGCGCTGAAGGCCCTCGACGTGGCCAGCGAGCGCCCCGGGGTTCGCGCCGAGCTGTCGGCGCGGTTGCGGTCGCGGCCGGCTCCCGACTGGCCCCCCGGCACGCCGGGACGTGCCCTGCGCGTGCTCCAGCGCGCGGAGGAGGTCGGCGCGATTCTCGCGCTCGCCCACGCCGACGAACCGGGCGGGGCCCTGTCGGCCTCGGCGGCCACCCGGCGGGCCGACGCGCTGCGTCCTCTCGCCGACGCCGTGCGCACGGCGCGCTGCGCAGCCGTCAATGAGGCGGTGCGGGTGTTCGCGGAGCAGGCCAACCGGTCCTGACGGCGAGCACGCTCACCGGTACCCGAGAGCCGGCCGGATCTGCGTGGCGATCACTGTGCCGAGCGTGCACACGACGGTGTCGGCGTACTTGGCGGGTCCGGCCGTGGGTCGCAGGTGGCCGTTCATACGCGGGTATGCCGCCGAAGGCCACGCCGTATAGGACGTTATACACCAGCCTGGATGGGTCGCGGCCAGTCGCGACCCGGGCCCGATCAGGCCGGGCGCGCCGCCGGCTCGCAGCAGCCAGGCGCGCACGGAGCCCCGTTGGCGGTGCAGCCGGCCGCGGGGAACTTCGAGAGCTTGCGGACCTCGGCCCCGGCGGTGTGTTCCCGGACCAGCTCCACCACCAGCTCGGCGAAACGCGGGTCGTGATTGGGCGTCGCGGCCCGGGCGAAGCCCATGCCGAGCTCCTTGGCGCGGTCGGCGGCCTCGTTGTCGAGGTCCCAGATCACCTCGAGGTGGTCGGAGACGAATCCGACCGGGCACACCACGACGGCGTCCACGCCCTGTTCGTGCAGCGCGTCGATGTGGTCGACGATGTCCGGCTCCAGCCACGGCACCTGCGGCGGGCCGGAGCGCGACTGCCACACCACGTCGTACTCGTCGATGCCGAGTTGCTCGGCGACGAGCCGGGCGGCCTCGGCGATCTGCTTGGAGTACCGGTGCCCGCCCTCACCGGGCGGCCCTGCGGCGGCGTCGGCGCTGAGCGGCACCGAGTGCGCGGTGAACACCGTGCGCGCGGCCGTGCCCTCCCCCAGCTCGGCGTGGGCGGCACGCACCGCGTCGGCGATCGCCGCGACGAACAAGGGGTGGTCGAAGAACTGCCGCAGCTTGACGAGCTCGGGCGCGCCGTCTCCGACGGCCTCACGGGCCCGCGCGATGTCCTCGTCGTACTGGCGGCACGCCGAGTAGCCGCCGTAGGCGCTGGTCGGGAAGACGAGGGCTCGCCGCACGCCGTCGGCGGCCATGCGCGCCACGGTGTCCTCCACCATGGGATGCCAGTTGCGGTTGCCGAAGTACACCGGCAACTCAAGCCCCTGGGCCGCGAGTTCCCGCTCGACCGCGGCGATCGACTCGCGGTTGAGCCGGTTGATCGGCGACACGCCTCCGAAGTGCCGGTAGTGCTCGGCGACCTCCTCCAGCCGCTCACGGGGGACTCCCCTGCCCCGCGTGACGTTCTCGAGGAACGGCATCACATCCTCGGGTCCTTCGGGACCGCCGAAGGACAACCACAGCAGCGCGTCGTAGTTCACGACGTCCATTTTCCCGCTGTGGCGGCCGGCACGCAGACCCGGGTTGCGACCGGGTGTCCCCCGGTAACGGCATGCCGGGTCCCGCGGGCTCGACGAGACGGCTGCCGCGACGAGCGGGATGTGCCTCGGCACCCTCCGCCCGAGGCCGCCACCCGCGAGCGCGAACGGCACGGCACCGACCCCACCACACGCGAGGACGGTCACCAGGTGGTCGTGGTCACCCGGTGACCACCGTCCTCATTGGCCAGTCGCGTGGACACCGCCGTCCACCCACACCATCGATCCGGTGGTGGCGGGCAGCCAGTCGGAGAGCAGGGCGCAGATGGTCTTGGCGACCGGCGTCGGATCGGTGGTCTCCCAGCCGAGCGGCGCGCGGTCGCCCCAGCTGTTCTCGAGCTCCTCGAAACCCGGGATCGACTTCGCCGCCATGGTCTTCACCGGCCCTGCGGCGACCAGGTTCACGCGGATGCCCTGGGGGCCGAGGTCGCGCGCGAGGTAGCGGTTGACCGACTCCAGCGCGGCCTTCGCCACGCCCATCCAGTTGTAGGCGGGCCAGGCCACGCGGGCGTCGAAGTCCATCCCCACGATCGACGAACCCCGCCCCAGCAGCGGCAGCACGGCCTTCGCGAGCGCCTTGTACGAGTAGGCCGAGATGTCGACGGCCTTGGTGACGTCCTCGGCCGGGGCGTCCATGAACGGCGCACCCAGGCAGCTCGGCGGCGCGAAGGCGATCGAGTGCAGCACGCCGTCGAGGCCGTCGACGTGTTCCCGCACCCGGTCGGCCAGCGTGTCCAGGTGCTCGGCGTTCTGCACGTCCAGCTCGATCACGGGCGCCGGCTCGGGCAGCCGCTTCGCGATCCGCTCCACCAGCGACAACCGGCCGAACCCGGTGAGCACCACCGTCGCTCCCTGCTCCTGCGCGGTCTTCGCCGCGTGGAACGCGATCGACGCGTCGGTGATCACGCCGGTGATCAGCAGCCGCTTGCCTTCGAGCAGTCCGGACACCTGTCCTCCACTTCGCACGGTTCGATTCGTCAGCGACGGCCACGCCGCCGGGTCAGTGGCCCATCCCGAGGCCGCCGTCGACCGGCAGCACGGCGCCGTTGATATAGCCGGCCTCGTCGGAGGCGAGGAAACGCACCGCGTTCGCCACGTCGGTGACCTCGCCGTAACGGCCCGCTGGAATCTGGGCCAGGGCGGCGGCGCGCTGCTGCTCGGTGAGCTCGTCGGTCATGTCGGTCTGGATGAAGCCGGGCGCGACGACGTTCGCGGTGATGTTGCGCGAGCCGAGCTCCCGGGTCAGGGACCGGGCGACGCCCACGAGGCCCGCCTTGCTGGCGGCGTAGTTCACCTGGCCCGCTCCGCCGGAGAGACCGATCACCGAGGAAATGAACACGAACCGGCCCCACTTGGCCCGCAGCATGTTGCGCGACGCACGCTTGGCCACGCGGTACGCGCCGGTCAGGTTCGCGTCGATCACCCGGGTGAACTGCTCCTCGCTCATGCGCATGAGCAGGGTGTCGTCCGTGATGCCGGCGTTCGACACCAGTACCTCGACCGGGCCCTGGTGCTCCTCCACCTGTTTGAAGGCGGCGTCGATCTGCTCGGTGTCGGTGACGTCGGCCTGCACACCGAAGAGCCCCTCCGGCGCGCCCGAGCCCCGGTGCGTCACCGCGACCCGATGCCCGGCCTCGGCGAGACCGCGCGCGATCGCCAGGCCGATGCCCCGATTGCCACCGGTGACCAGAACGGACCGTCCCACGAAACAACTCCTCCACCGTGTCGCTCGGCCGCCTGCCGCGGCCTGCCGCCGTGAGGTTATCGGCTCCCTGGACGGCGGTCGCGCGCGCGGCGCCGATACCGGCTGGTAACCAGGGATGGTGTTGGCCACAGCGGTAGCGTGCGGGCATGGTCGACCTCCACCACGCACCGGTCGTGACGATGCCGCTGCGCGTGCGCTACCACGAATGCGATCAGCAGGGCATCGTCTTCAACGCCCACTACCTCGCCTACGCCGACATGGCGGCGTTCGAGTTCTACGAGGTGGTGTTCGGCTCGAAGCACTACACCACCGACCACGGCGTCGATCTGGTGGTGGCTGAGACGACCCTGCAGTACCGGGCTCCCGCGCGGTTCGACGACGACCTCGGCGTCGGTCTCAGCATCGAGCACGTCGGAACCACGTCGCTCGTGCTGGGCATCCGCATCCACCGCGACCGCGAGCTCCTGCTGCAGGGCGCCAACCGGTACGTGTGGGTCAGCCTCGACACCCTTCGCCCGACGGCGCCGCCCGACCACATCCGCGAGGCCGTGCTCAAGGCACAGCAGTCCGCCCTCGGCGGCTGAGCGACGCGCTGTGGTGCCGGCTCCCCGCGGCAGCCGGCACCAGGCAGGCCGGGCGTGCAGGCAGGTCAGCTTGCCTGCACGCCCGGCCTGCCGTCCTCCACGACGAAGCTGGCGCGGGTGCTGATGGGGGCGCCGGGCCGGGTCACGTAGGGCAGCACGCGGAAGTCGCTGCGCCACCGCTGCCGGTCGACGTGGACCCGGACGTAGCCACGCTGGCCGTTGAAGAACTTCATGTGCGGGTTGGCGGCGAGGAACCGCTCGCCGTCGCTGTTCATGTCCGCGCCGTCGCCGCCGCTGGTGATCGACGTGCCGACGAACTCGCTGCCCACGGTCGGCGAGTCGGGATCGGTGAAGTCGCGCTTGAGGTCCCACGCGTAGTTCTGGTGGCGGTCGCCGGTGATCACCACGAGGTTGCGCACTCCCTGGTCCTGGGCCTCGGCGAGCAGCCGGTCGCGCTCGGCGACGTAGCCGTCCCACGGGTCCGTCCACACCTCCGTCGCCTCACCGGGGTCCCGGTCGGTCTGCCCCATCGGCGCCTGGTTGCCGAGCACCTGCCAGCGCGCCCGCGAGCTGCCGAACCCGCGCAACACCCAGTCCCGCTGCTCGGCACCGAGGATCGTGCGCTCCGGATCGAACCGCTCGTCACACGTGGCGGACGCCCCGTCGCCGCACGGCTGGTCGTCCCGGTACTGGCGCGTGTCGAGCATCGTGAACTCCGCGAGCCGGCCGTAGGAGATCCGCCGGTGCAGCCGCACCTCCGGCCCCGATGGCATCTGCTCGCTGCGGAACGGCATGTTCTCGTACATCGCCTGGAACGCCTGCGCCCGGCGCTGCCGGAACGTCGCCGGGTCGTCGTCGTTCTCCGAGATGTCGCCCGCCCAGTTGTTCTCGACCTCGTGGTCGTCGATCGTCATGATCCACGGGAAGCGGGCGTGCGCCCGGATCAACGGCTCCTCGGACTTGTAGAGCCCGTACTGGAGGCGGTAGCGCGCGAGACCGGTCGTCTCGGTGTGGAACTTCGGATCGGTGACCACGCCCCGCCGGTTGTTGGCCACGCCGTACTCGTAGAGGTAGTCGCCGAGGTGCACCACCAGGTCGAGGTCCTCCTCGGCCAGGTGGTCGTAGGCGGTGTAATAGCCGTCCTGCCAGGCCTGGCAGGAGGCGAACGCGAAACTGAGCTCCTTCGGGTTGGCCGACCGCGCCGGGGTCGTGCGGGTCCGGCCGGTCATGGAGATCTCGCCGCCGACGCGGAAGCGGTAGTAGTACTCGCGGTCCGGCGCGAGGCCGCTGATCTCCGGGTGCACGGAGTGCCCGAGCTCCGGTGTCGCCACAACGCTGCCCCGCTTCACCACACCGCGGAAGCGCTCGTCGACGGCCACCTCGTACTCGACCCGGACGGGGCGCGCGGGCATGCCACCATGACCGTCCTCGGCGAACGGGTCCGGGGCGAGCCGGGTCCAGAGCACCACGCCGTCGGGCAGCGGGTCGCCGGAGGCCACACCGAGCGCGAACGGGCTGCCGTCGACCCGGGGTGCGGCGAAGGTGCCCGACGCGTTCCAGGCGCCGGTGCCGAGGAGAACGGCGGCGGCGCCCGCGCCGCCGTAGCCGAGGAAACGTCGCCGGGACACTGAGCGCGGACGCGCGACCATGGGGTCCTCCTGTGGTGGGGATGCGGGATCGGCAGAATCGTGGTGCGCCGACGTGGCCACCACGGTTCGCACGGGCGACACACGCATGAACAGGAGAAGATCAACGACGTGTTCCGGGTCGTCTTCTACCACCCCGAGATCCCGCCCAACACGGGCAACGCGATCCGGCTCGCCGCGAACACCGGCTGCGAGCTGCACCTGATCGAGCCACTCGGATTCTCGCTGGAGGACAAGTACCTGCGCCGGGCCGGGCTCGACTACCACGACCTCGCGCACGTCCGGGTCCACGCCGACCTCGCCGCCGCGTGGCGGGCGCTGGCACCCGAGCGGGTCTTCGCCTTCACCACCCGCGGCACGCGCCGCTACACCGACGTCCGCTACGCCGAGACCGACGTGCTGTTGTTCGGGCCGGAATCGACCGGCCTGCCCGACGACGTGCTCGCCGACCCGATGGTCACCGAGCGGTTGCGGCTGCCGATGCTGCCGACATCCCGCTCGCTCAACCTGACCAACACCGCCTCGATCGTGGTCTACGAGGCGTGGCGGCAGCTGGACTTCGCCGGCTCCTAGCCGGTCAGGGCAGTCGCTGACCGAGGAACAGCGAGCTGCCCGCGGCACCGATGAGAACGATGGTGCCGAGCACGACCCACGGCCTGCTCGCGTCGACGTTCTTCGTCTCGTAGCCGATCTGCTCGCCGAGGCTGGCGTAGACCTCCTTGAGCTCGTCGGCCGTGGCGGCCTTGTAGAAATCCCCGCCCGACAGGCGCGCGATCTCCCGCATCGAGGTGTCGTCGACCTCGACGGGGATCTGCTTGCCTTCGATCTCGACCGACCCGTGCGAGGTGCCGAACGAGATCGTCGTCACCGGGATCTCCTTCTGTTTGGCCACGCCCGCTGCCGTGAACGCCCCCCGCGGGGCGTACTCGTCCTGCGGCACGGTCTGCTTGCCGTCGGTCATCAGCAGGATCCGCGCGGGCGGCGGGCCATCGGCTCCGCCGACCACCGCCGAGAAGCTCTCGATCGACTGCAGCGCGGCGAAGATGCCCTCACCCGTCGCCGTCGACTGGGCCAGCTTGAGGTTGTCGATCGCGCGCACCACGCCGTCGCGCTCGGTCGTCGGTGCCACCAGGACCGTGGCGGTGCCGGCGAACGAGATGAGCCCCAGGTTCACCCCGGGCGTGAGCCCTTCGGCGAACTGCTTCGCGGCGTCCTGCGCGGCCTTGAGCCGCGTCGGCGCGACGTCGGTGGCCTCCATCGACAGCGACACGTCGATCACGAGCATCACCGTCGCCCGGTTGCGCGGCACCTTCTGTTCCGCGGTCGGCCCGGCCAGCGCGAAGGTCAGCAACAGCAGCGACACGACCAGCAGTGCCGCCGGCACGTGCCGTGTCCAGCGCCTGCCGCGCGGCGCCACTCGCTCCAGCAACTCCAGGTTCGAGAACCGTAGGGTCCGCTTGCGCCGGGTCCGCAACGCCAGCACGTAGCCGGCCACCACGGCGGCCACGACGAACAGCAGCAGGAACCACCACGGCGAGGAGAATCCGGTGAGGCTCACGACGCCGCTCCCGACCAGCCCCGCTTGCGCGCCACCACGAACCGCACGACGTCGGCGATCCAGTCGGAATCGGTCCGCAGCACCAGATGCCCGGCACCGGCCTGCCGCAGCGCCCGCGCCACCTGGGCGCGGTGGGCCTGTGCGGCAGCGGCGAACTCCTTGCGCAGCAACGCCGAGGCGTGCACCTCACGTTGCCTGCCGGTCTCCGGATCGGCCAGCACGATGTCCCCGACCTCGGGCAGGTCGACGTCGCGCGGGTCGATTACCTCCACGCCGATCAGGTCGTGCCGGGCCGACAGTGCCCGCAGCGGCCGCTCCCAGCCGGTGTCGCCGAGGAAATCCGACACCACGACGGCCAGGCCCCGGCGTCGCGGTGGCCGGCGCAGCTGGTCGACGAGCGCGCCGAGGTCCCCGCGCGTGCCTTCCGGTGCGCGGGGCATCTGCGCGACCCTGCGGACGAGGTTGCGAGCGTGCGCGAGCCCGCCACGCGGCGGCAGGCGCACGGTCTCGGCGCCGTTGGAGATCAGCGCGCCGATGCGGTTGCCGCCGCCGCGGGTCAGGTGCACGACAGCCGCGACGGCGCAGATGACGAGATCACGCTTCTCGCACACCGCCGTCCCGAAGTCGAGGCTGGCGGACAGGTCGGCCACCACCCACGTCTCCAGTTCCCGGTCGGCGACGGTCTCGCGAATGTGCGGCGTGGTCGTCCGGGCGGTGACGGCCCAGTCCATCCGGCGGACGTCGTCGCCGGGTTGGTACGGCCGCGCCTCCCCCGGCTCCGAGCCGGGCCCCGGCACCAGACCGAGATGGTTACCCTGCAGCAGCCCGTCGAGCCGGCCGCGCACATCGAGTTCGAGCGTGCGCAGGCCCGCCTCGAGCCGGTCGCCCCGCAGCACCGGAGGCGCCCAGGCCGGCCTGCCCTTCGCGGCGTCGTTGATCGGACCCATGACGCGCGCTACCTGCCGGGCACACCTGCCGCCACCGGCTGCCCGCCCTGCGGCCGGGCAGTCACCTGCGGCAGCGGCACGGTCTGCAGGATGCGGTTGATGATGTGGTCCAGCGGCACGCCGTCCGCGAGCGCGTCGTAGGACAGCACCAGCCGGTGCCGCAGCACGTCCGGTACGACGTCCACCACGTCCTGCGGCAGCACGTAGTCGCGGCCGCGGACGAGCGCGAGTGCCCGAGAGGCGGCGATGATGCCGAGGCTCGCGCGCGGCGAGGCACCGTAGGACACCCACCCCGCCACGTCGGTGAGGCCGTGCTCGCCGGGTGTGCGGGTGGCCAGCACGAGCCGCACGACGTAGTCGACGAGGGCGTGGTGGACGAACACCTGCGAGGCGACCCCCTGCAGCCGCACGAGCTCGGCGGGGCTGAGCACCTCGTGCGGCTCGGGCGGCGTCACGCCCATCCGGTAGACGATCTCGCGCTCCTCCTCGGCCGTCGGGTATTCGACGACGATCTTGAAGAGGAACCGGTCGCGCTGCGCCTCCGGCAGCGGGTACACGCCCTCGTTCTCGATCGGGTTCTGCGTGGCGAGCACGAGGAACGGATCCGGCATGGGGAAGGTCTGGCCGCCGATGGAGACGTGCCGCTCGGCCATCACCTCGAGCATCGCCGACTGCACCTTCGCGGGCGCGCGGTTGATCTCGTCGGCGAGCACGAAGTTGGCGACCACCGGTCCGAGCTCGACGTCGAACCTCTCACTGGCCTGGCGGTAGATCCGGGTGCCGAGGATGTCGGCGGGCACGAGGTCGGGGGTGAACTGCACACGGGAGAACGACCCGCCCACGACCTTGGCGAACGTCTCGACCGCGAGGGTCTTCGCGACGCCGGGCACGCCTTCCAGCAGCAGGTGTCCCTTGGCGAGCAGTCCCACCAGCATGCGCTCCACGAGCCGGTCCTGGCCGACGATGACGCGCTTGACCTCGAACACGGTGCGTTCCAGCAGCTGCGCGTCACGCGCGGGTGTGCCGGGCTGCGCCGCGGTCGCGCCGTCGGAATAGCCGGGCTCGGTCACACCTAACCTCCTTGCCGGTGATCTTCGTCTACGCCGTGTGACCGTACCCGTGCCGACGGGCACGGCAACGGCCGAGGCTATCGGCCCCAGCAAACCGTTCCCCCGGTATGGCCGCTGTGAAGCATTCCGGTGCGCCCCGGCTACCGCAGATCCTCGGGCGTGTCGATGTCGGAGGCCTCCCCGGGAAGCGCCGGAACGTCCACGATGGAGAGACCGCTGAGCGTCCGGTGCAGCGACGCGCCCACCGGATCGGCGGGCAGCGCGGCCCGCAGCCGCGTGGTGCGCCAGATGCCGATGAGCCATTGCCTCCGCCCGGCCTCGTCGGTGAGTACGGCGCCGTCGGCGTCGCCGAGGGCGGCGCGCAACCGGTCGACGGTGCCCGCGCCGACCCCGCGCAGATCGGCGGCCAGCACCGCGACGAGCGGCTGCTCGACGAGCCGCAGACCGGCCGCGAGCGCGGCGACGGGGCCGGAGCGGGGCGGGTCCTCGCGCGTCCAGCGCACGCCGGAGATTCCCTCGCGCCGCGGGCCGACCACGACCACGGGGTCGGCCGCACGCAACGCGGTCACCGCTCGCTCGAGCAGCGTCGTGCCGGCGATCTCGAGCAGGGGTTTGTCCACGCCGCCGAGCCTGCGCGCGGCGCCGCCGGCGAGCACGATGCCCGCGAGGCCGGAGGTCACCCGATCAACCGGGTCGCATACGGCACGATGTCGCCGTAGCGTACGGGCACGACCCGGACGTATCCACCCGAGTACGGCGCCTCGATCATCTGGCCGTTGCCCAGATACAGCGCGACGTGGTGGATGCCGCCGTTGCCCCAGAAGAGCATGTCGCCACGGCGAGCCTGGGACAGCGGCACCTTGCGGCCCGCGTGGTACTGGTAGCCGCTGTAGTGCGGCAACGCCTGGACGCCGGCGAACGCGTAGATCATCAGCCCGGAGCAGTCGAACCCGATCTTGGCGTAGTCGCCGTGGGCATCGGCCACGCCGCCGTCGCGGATGCCATAGGTCGGGCCGGAGGCGTTGCCACCACCCCACGCGTACTGCACGCCCAGCTGGGACATCGCGCGTGCGATCACCGACTCGACGGACGCGCTCGAGGGTGCCGAGCTCGCGGGTGCCGACGGCGCGGGCGCGCTGCTGCCGCCGGACGCGGCGAGTGCCGCCTGCCGGGCCCGTTCCGCCTCCTCGGCCTCCTTCTGCGCGAGCCAGTCCTCGTACCGGGCGCGCTGGCCCTCGAGCCCGTCCACCCGGGACTGGGCTTCGTAGAGCTGCTGCTCGACGCGGCTCTTCTCCGCCTCGAGCTCGCTGGTGCGCGCCGCCTGGCCCTGCTGGGCCTGGATCGCGGCGGCCTGGGCCTGCTCGGCGGCGGTCTTGGCCTGCTCGGCCTCGGCCCGGCGCTGCTCGGCGAGCTCGAGCGCCTTGCGCGCCGCGGCGTCCTTGTTGGACTTCTCGATCTGGGCGCGCTGCATGTCCTCGAGCGCGTCGAGCTCGCTGCTGCTGACGGCTTCGAGCAGTTGCGCACGGGCGAGGAGGTCGTCCGGGCTCTCCGCGCCGAGGTAGGCGCCGATGGAGCCGATCGTGCTCCCCTGCCGGTAGCTGCCCGCGACGAACCGGTCGAGATCGGCGCGCGCGGCCTCGATGGCGCCCGCCGCCGCGTCGGCCTCGGCCCTGGCGGCCGCGGCGTCGGCCTCCGCCTGGTCGGCGGCGGCGCGGGCCGACTGCAGGTCGACGCGCGCCTTGTTGGCCTGCTCCATCTTCAGCTCGACCTCGGCCTGCAGGGCGGCCAGCCGGGATTGCGCCTCGGCGAGCCGGTTGGTGAGCTGGCCGACCTCGCCCGCCTTGGCGTCGGCGGCCTCGCGGCCTGCCTCGAGCTCGGAATCGCTCGGGTTCGGGGGCGGTGGCGGCACCGCGGCGCCCGTGCCCGCCAGACCCAGCAGCGCCACCAGGGACACGGCACCGATCGCGAACGCCCGCCGCACACCGGCGGCGCCCCCGCGCGTCACGTCCGATCGCCTCAGCCTGGCCGGCACAGCCTCCACCTCCCCGTTCGGTGTAACAGACTGTGCCACCGGAGTCACTACTTCACCACATGTCACATGCGAAACTTCGTCATCTCCGGACACATTTACCCAGAACGGGGGATATCGGCCGACGCCAAATCGTGATCCGGCAGGATGCGCTCACCGGCGCGGCCCCAGCGGACGCGGGAGCTGCTGCCGCCGCGAACAGGGGGAAACCGCGATGCCGACCAGCCGCCCGACCGCCGCCCACGTGAGCGCCGTGGTGTCGTCGCTCGGCCTCGTGGTGGCCGTGACCGGCAGTTTCCTGCCGTGGTTCCGCTCCGGGGAGGTGGAGCGCAACAGTTACCAGGCCGCCGGGCTGGTCGACCGGTTCGCGCTGCTGGACAACCCCTTCGCCACTGGCGCGCTCGCCGCCTGGGGCGCGGTTCCGTTGCTGTGCGCGCTGTGCGTGGCGCTGTTCGCGACGCGACTGCTCCGCGTTGGCGCAACGACAACGGTGCTTCTCGCGATAGTCGTAGGAACCGTTTCACTGCTCGCCACCGTCCAACGCAGTGACGGCGAGGGGGTCATCGGCATCACGCCGGCGGGCCCGCTCACCACCACCACAGGCATGGGCATCGCACTGCTCGGAGGGCTCGGCGTGCTGGGCACGGCGTGGCGTCCCCGGCGACGCGGACCGACGCCGCGAACACAGCGCCCGCACAGTGCGCCCGAGGAAAGAACAGGTAGGGAACCGTGACAACTCCAGGCCCCGGTGATCAGTGGCCGAACCCGCAGCAGGGCGGATATCCGCCGCCGGGCGGCCAGTACGGCAATCAGCCCTACGGCGGGCCACCTCCGCAGCCGGGCGGCTACCCCCAGCAGGGATATCCGCAGCAGTACGCGCCGACGAACTACCAGCAGCCGCCGGGCGCGGCCTACCAGCAGCCGGGCGGGGTCGCCGTGCCTCCGCCGCCGGGCGGAGGCGGCAGGAGCAAGCGCGGGCTCATCATCGGGCTCGTCGTCGCCCTCGTCGTGGCCGCGGGCGGCGTCGCCAGCTACTTCGCGTTCTGGCAGCGCGACTCGGCCGCCGCGGGCGCCGCGACGCCCACCGACGCCGCCCTCAACCTGGCGAACTCGTTCGGCGATGGTGATCTCGTCGGCATGCTGAGCACGCTCGCCCCTGCGGAGGCGGCCCTGCTCACGGACCCGCTGAAGGACTCCACCACCGAGCTCAAGCGGCTGGGCATCCTCACCGAGGGCGCCGACCCGAGCAACTTCGGTGGCATCTCCCTCACGACCGAGAACCTGACGTTCGACGAGCAGGGCGCCGAGCAGATCAACGACCACCTGACGATCACGAAGCTCACCGGCGGGAAGGTCACGCTGGGGGCCGACCTGGCCAACCTGCCGATCGCCGACGAATACCGCGACGCCATGCTCGCCGAGGCGGGTGGCGCGGCCACCGGCGGAAGCCAGACGATCGACATCGGCCAGGTCGTGCGCGAGACGGGCGAGCCGATCCGCATCGCGACGGTGAAGGTCGGCGACGAGTGGTACCCGAGCCTCTTCTACACGATCGCCGACAACGCCCTGCACGAGGAAGGCGAGCAGTGGCCGTCGCAACCGATCCCGGCCAACGGCGCCGCCTCCCCCAACGAGGCCGTGCAGCAGACCGTGCAGGCGGCGCTGGAGGGCAACCTGCGGCGCGTGATCGAACTGCTGCCGCCCGACGAGATGGGCGTGCTGCACGACGTGGGCCCGCTGATCCTCGATGAGATGTCGTCGTTCACCGGTGCGCCGGAGGATGTGCGGATCACCAAGCTCGAGACCGAGACCAGTGAGGTCTCCGGCGGCACCCGCGCGACCATCACCGCGCTCGACCTCGAACTGGGCTCGCAGGGCTCGATGTCGCTGGCGAAGGACGGCGACTGCTACCAGGCGACGTTCCAGGGGCAGACCGAGCGGCTCTGCGCCGACCAGCTCGCGGCCATCGTCGAGCAGGAGGCCGACTCCGGCATGCCGCAGGCAGCCCGGGACGCCCTGACCAACCTCGGCGCCGGCGTGATGAAGCAGGGCCTGGGCGTGGTGACCACCGAGGTCGACGGCAAGCACTACGTCAGCCCGCTGCGCACGTTCACCGAGCTCGGCATGACGGTGCTGCGCAGCATGCAGCCGGAGGACGTGCAGGCCATGATGGAGGGCGCCAACTGACCTCTCCGCGGCCGCACCGGCGACCGCAGGCCCGGGCCCGGTACCACACGTGGTGCCGGGCCCGGCTCGTACCTCCCCTTGAAGCGAAAAAAGGACAAGCGTACTGTTTGAGGTCAGCAGGGCGTCATCGAGCCCACCTCTGCGGGCGCGACGGGGGTGCGCAAGACTCGGCCCTGGGTACCCGAACGAACCGCCGCATGGAGTTACACGTGACTGCACCTGCCAGCAAGAACAGCTTCGGCGCTCGAGACACGCTGAAGGTCGGTGACGCCTCCTACGAGGTGTTCCGGCTCGACAAGGTCGAGGGGTCGCAGCGGCTTCCCTACAGCCTGAAGATCCTGCTCGAGAACCTGCTGCGGACGGAGGACGGCGCCAACATCACCGCCGAGCACATCCGCGCGCTCGGCAACTGGGACCCGAAGGCCGACCCGTCGATCGAGATCCAGTTCACCCCGGCCCGGGTGGTCATGCAGGACTTCACCGGTGTGCCGTGTGTGGTCGACCTCGCCACCATGCGGGAGGCCGTCACGGAGCTCGGCGGCGACCCGGACAAGGTCAACCCGCTCGCGCCCGCCGAGCTGGTGATCGACCACTCCGTGATCATCGACATCTTCGGCCGCGCCGACGCCTTCGAGCGCAACGTCGAGATCGAGTACGAGCGCAACCGCGAGCGCTACCAGTTCCTGCGCTGGGGCCAGAACGCCTTCGAGGAGTTCAAGGTCGTCCCGCCGGGCACCGGCATCGTGCACCAGGTCAACATCGAGTACCTCGCGCGCACCGTCATGGCCCGGAACGGCCAGGCCTACCCCGACACCTGCGTGGGCACCGACTCGCACACCACGATGGTCAACGGCCTCGGCGTGCTGGGCTGGGGCGTCGGCGGCATCGAGGCCGAGGCGGCGATGCTCGGCCAGCCGGTGTCGATGCTCATCCCGCGGGTGGTCGGCTTCAAGCTCACCGGCGAGATCCCGGCCGGTGCCACCGCCACCGACGTCGTGCTGACGATCACCGAGATGCTGCGCAAGCACGGCGTGGTCGGCAAGTTCGTCGAGTTCTACGGTGAGGGCGTGGGCGCGGTGCCGCTGGCCAACCGGGCCACCATCGGCAACATGAGCCCCGAGTTCGGCTCGACCGCCGCGATCTTCCCGATCGACGACGAGACCATGCGTTACCTCAAGCTCACCGGCCGCTCGGAGGAGCAGCTGGCGCTGGTGGAGGCCTACGCCAAGGAGCAGGGCCTGTGGCACGACCCGAGCCACGAGCCCGAGTACTCCGAGTACCTCGAGCTGGACCTGTCGACGGTGGTCCCGTCGATCGCCGGCCCGAAGCGCCCGCAGGACCGCATCGAGCTCACCGACGCGAAGTCGTCGTTCCGCAAGTCGCTGCACGACTACGTCGAGCAGGACTACCCGGCGCCGCACACCAAGGTCGACGAGAAGGTCGAGGAGAGCTTCCCGGCCAGCGACGCGCCCGCCCTGTCCTTCGCCGACGAGGACGCCGCGCCCGCCCACTCGGCGGCGAACGGCGCGTCGGGCCGCCCGTCGAAGCCGGTGAAGGTGACCTCGGCCGAGCGGGGCGAGTTCGTGCTCGACCACGGTGCCGTGGTGATCGCCTCGATCACCTCCTGCACCAACACCTCCAACCCGTCGGTGATGCTCGGTGCCGCGCTGCTCGCCCGCAACGCGGTGGAGAAGGGCCTGACCGTCAAGCCGTGGGTCAAGACGTCGATGGCTCCGGGCTCCCAGGTCGTCACCGACTACTACGAGAAGGCCGGGTTGTGGCCGTACCTGGAGAAGCTCGGCTACCACCTGGTCGGCTACGGCTGCACCACCTGCATCGGCAACTCCGGCCCGCTGCCCGAGGAGATCTCCAACGCGGTGCAGGAGAACGACCTGACCGTCGTGTCGGTGCTGTCCGGTAACCGCAACTTCGAGGGCCGGATCAACCCCGACGTCAAGATGAACTACCTGGCCTCGCCGCCGCTGGTCATCGCCTACGCGCTGGCCGGGACGATGGACTTCGACTTCGAGAATCAGCCGCTGGGCCAGGACTCGGACGGCAACGACGTCTTCCTGCGCGACATCTGGCCCTCGCCCCAGGAGATCCAGCAGACGATCGACCAGGCGATCACGCAGGAGATGTTCACCAAGGACTACGCCGACGTCTTCGACGGCGGCGAGCGTTGGAAGTCGCTGCCGACGCCCGAGGGCAAGACGTTCTCGTGGGACCCGGAGTCGACCTACGTGCGCAAGCCCCCGTACTTCGAGGGCATGACCGCCGAGCCGGAGCCCGTCACCGACATCCACGGTGCGCGGGTGCTGGCCAAGCTGGGCGACTCGGTGACGACCGACCACATCTCGCCCGCCGGCGCGATCAAGGCCGACTCCCCCGCCGGCCGGTACCTGACCGAGCACGGCATCGACCGCAAGGACTTCAACTCCTACGGCTCGCGCCGGGGTAACCACGAGGTGATGATCCGCGGTACGTTCGCCAACATCCGGCTGCGCAACCAGCTCCTCGACGACGTGCAAGGCGGCTACACGCGCGACTTCACGCAGGAGGGCGGCCCGCAGGCGTTCATCTACGACGCCGCGCAGAACTACGCCAAGGCCGGTATCCCGCTGGTCGTCCTGGGCGGCAAGGAATACGGCTCCGGCTCGTCGCGGGACTGGGCGGCCAAGGGCACCCGGCTGCTCGGCGTACGCGCCGTGATCGCCGAGTCCTTCGAGCGGATCCACCGGTCCAACTTGATCGGCATGGGCGTCATCCCGCTGCAGTTCCCGGACGGCGAGTCGGCGGAGTCGCTCGGCCTGGACGGCACCGAGACGTTCGACTTCGAGGGCATCACGAAGCTCAACGAGGGCGAGACGCCGCGGACCATCAAGGTCACCGCGACCAAGGAGAACGGCGACAAGGTCACCTTCGACGCGGTCGTCCGGATCGACACCCCCGGTGAGGCGGACTACTACCGCAACGGCGGCATCCTGCAGTACGTGCTGCGGAAGATGACACGTTCCTGAGTGCGCTCGGCACCGCTGACGGCCCGGTTCCCGCGTTCGCCGCGGGGGCCGGGCCGTTCCCGTCGGAGGATCCCCGCCCGTGATGGACTGGCTCGTCGTGCCGGGGGCGCTTGTGCCGTTCCCTGCGTGCCGGCCATCTGCATACGCTGCGAGAAGCCGATCCGGGTGAGCCGGGAGCCAGAAACCCTCATGAGCTGCTCCGCTGACACTCCTCGTCGACAGAACGGTCCGCGAACACTCGTGGAACGGTCTTTACACGTTGCCGCGGACCACGGCGCGGGCGTCCCGCCGGCGGAATCCCTGAAGTCAGTGCGCGCTGGGTAGTGAGTCGGTGGGAGACGCCGATGAGCACCCGCCGTCGCGCCTGGAACAACGCACTCGCGTAGGCGAGGACCTGGCCACGTCTGCCACGCAGAACACGCACCGGCGGCCCCAACGGAGACGGAGCAGCTGCATCGCACCCGCGGATGTGCGCGGCAGCGAGCCGCACCTCCAGTGTAAAACGATCGTGGTACATTGGTCGGGTGACGACGACTCGTGAACGGATCATCAGCAGCACCGAACCTGTCTTCGACCAGCACGGTTTCGCCGGCATCGGCGTGGACCGGCTCACTGAGGCAGCCGGGGTCTCGTCCCGCACCTTGTACAAGCACATGGGAAGCAAGACCGGGCTCATCGCCGCGGTCCTGGATGCTCGCCGGGAACGCTTCAGCCGGGTATTCGATGTCTCGACGGTCGATGAGCTCTTCGATGCACTGGCGGCCTGGGTCCGGTCCGAGGGGGCACGCGGGTGCCTGTTCCTGCGTGCGCTGGGCGAGGGCGGACGCAGCATCCCGGAGGTGGATCGCGCGGTCTCGCAATACCGGGAACTACTGCACCGCGTGATGTCCCGGATCGTCGAGCACGAAACCGGCGGTGCGGACGAGC
Source organism: Prauserella oleivorans (assembly GCF_042685745.1). NCBI lineage: Bacteria > Bacillati > Actinomycetota > Actinomycetes > Pseudonocardiales > Pseudonocardiaceae > Prauserella > Prauserella oleivorans. Next base: position 3,945,829 of record NZ_JBHUNT010000001.1, read on the forward strand.
TTCTCGCCGAGCAGTTGCTCGTGGTCTTCGAGGGAGCGACCTCTGCGGCGTCCTACCGCGGGCAGCGGGCCATTGACGCCGCGCGGATCGTCGCGAGGTCCCTTGTCGTCACACGCACCTGAGTCAGTCCTCGCCTGTCGAACGGAGTTCCTCCTTATATGCATCTGCTGACCGTCTTCTCCCACCCCTTCACCGATCGCTATCCGGCCGCGGTGATGGAGGCTTTCCACGAACCATTCCGGCGGGCGGGACACACGATCGATGTCCTTGACCTGCACCGGGAAGGTTTCGACCCGCGATTCACCGAAGCTGACCACGCACATTTCTGGGGTGGCCCGATCCCGGACGGGATCGCCGAGATGCACCGCCGGGTCGAAGCCGCGGACAGGCTCGCTTTCGTTTACCCCGTCTACTGGTGGGGGATGCCCGCGATGATGAAGGGGTGGATCGAGCGCGTCTTCACCGGCGGCTGGGCGTACCAGTACGGCGATGGTGTCGACGACCGCGGCAAGCAGCCGCTCAACGCGCTGCTGCCGAGTATCCCCACTGTGCTCATCGGCGTGGCCGGGTCGAAGCAGCGAACCTATGACAAGTACGGCTACCGCGAGGCGATGCGCACCCAGATCGACGTCGGCATCTCGGCCTACTGCGGTATCGACGACGTCGAGAGCCACCTCATCTACGACGTCGAAGGCGATCACAACGCACCTCGGCGCGAGGCTGGGCTGGTTCAAGCCCGTGGCATCGCCGAGGCGTTCATCGCGCCTGACCGGGTGGCGCGGACAGCGAAGGCCGACCACTTGGCCGCCCGGCAGGAGCAGTCGTCGTCTCTCTGACTCGGCCCAGCGTCCGAGCCGGAAGGCATCGCCTCAGGCTACGCGTCCTCTTCGCAGTTGCCGCAGCAAAGCTGTGAACACGACATTTGTGCAGTGCGTGGGAGTGAGCCGGGTCGCGACGGTGGATGGAGTTGACAAGGTGCTGCCGACGGATGGGAGAGGGCGTGCTGTGGAGGACGACGCGTTCCTGAGCCTGCGCGGCACCGCTGACGGCCCGGTTCCCGTGTTCGCCGCCGGGGCCGGCACGTTCCCGTCGGAGGGTGCCCGCCCGTGATGGACTGGCTCGTCGTGGCGGGCCCGATCCTGCTGGTCGGGGCGGTGGTGCAGGGCGCGGCGGGTTTCGGCATGAACCTCGTCGCCGCACCGCTCTTGGCACTCGTCGAGCCCGCGCTCGTACCGGTGCCGCTGCTGATCGTGGCGAGCGCGCACGGCCTACTCACGATCGCGCAGGAGTACCGGGACACCGACTGGCGGGGCGTGGCCTGGGTGACGCTCGGCAGGCTACCGGGGACCGTGCTGGGTGTGCTGGCCGTGGCCACGCTCGCCGAGCGCCCGTTCGCCGCGATCGTGGGCGGGGCCGTGCTCGTGTGCGTGGTGCTGTCCGTGGTGTCGTGGCGCCCGCAGCCGCGGCCCGCCACGTTGTGGACCGCGGGCGTCGCGAGCGGCACCTTCGGCACGGCCGCGTCGATCGGCGGGCCGCCGATCGCGCTGGTCTACCAGCATCAGCCCGGTCCGCGAATCCGGGCGACGCTCGCCGCGTGCTTCGGCATCGGCACGGCCATCTCCCTGGCCGGACTCGGCATCGGTGGGCAGCTGCACCTGTCGCAGCTCGTCCTCGCCGCGGGGCTGCTGCCGTTTCTCGTGGCGGGTTTCCTGCTCTCGGGGCCGCTGCGGCGCGTGCTGGACAACGGCCGGATCAGGGTCGCCGTGCTCGTCATCTCGGGCGGCAGCGGACTGGCGCTGCTCCTGCGGAGCATCGTCGGCTGACGTATGGCCCCGGGCTGAAGGGCCCTCGGTTACCCGCTTCTATCCGGCGTCCCGCCGTGGGGCGTGAGGACGAAGATCGGGAACTCGCGGCCCGCCTCGTCCCGCTCCATGGCGTAGCCGGGCCAGAACTCCAGCAGCCGCCGCCACATTCGGTCCCGGTCCTCTCCGGTCAGTTCCCGCGCCCGTACCGGGACCTCGCGGCCACGAACGAGGACGGTCGCCTCCGCGCAGGCGCGCAGGTTGAGTGTCCACGCGGGATGGTGTTCGCGGCCCCAATTCGAGCCGGTGACGACGAAATCGGCGCCATCCGGGTAGTACAGCAGGTTTGTCGCGCGGGGCACGCCCGTCTTCCGACCTCGCGTGGTGAGCCGCAGCGACGGCAGCCCGGCGATGGTGACGAGGCTGACCCGGCCCTTCGACAGCCGATGCAGGCGGGTGTCGGCCCAGACGATGCCCTTCGCCAGCTTCATCAGCCACCGCTGCGTCCCCAGCGCGCGGGCGAGGACCGATAACGGGTTCGGCATGCCGCTATTCGATCATGCCGTGTCCCCACTGCACCGCGCGTGCCAGCGACACGCCGAACCGCCCCTCGTCGTCGGTCCACCATCGCTCCAGGGCGAGCCCGGCGTCGGCGAGCTCGGCGCGCACGCCGTCGGGCCGGAACTTCGCCGAGATCTCGGTCCGCAGGTGTTCCCCGGCCGCGAACGTGACCTCCATGCCGGCCCCGGGAATCCGCACCCGGACGTCCTGCTTCGCGCGTAGTCGCATCTCGATCCACTCGGTGTCCGGATCCCAGTGGGACACGTGCTCGAACGCGTCCGGATCGAAGTCCGCGCCGAGCCGCTGGTTGAGCACGTTCAGCACGTTCCGGTTGAACGCCGCCGTCACTCCGGCCGCGTCGTCGTAGGCTCGCACGAGCGTGCCGGGGTCCTTCACGAGATCGGTACCGAGCAGCAGCCACTCCCCCTCGCTGAGAACGTCGCGCACCGAGCGCAGGAATTTCGCGCGCTCGGCGGGCAGGAAGTTGCCGATGGTGCCGCCGAGGAACACCACCAGCCGCGGCCGTGTGCCCGGCAGTACCCCGAGGTGCTCGGTGAAGTCACCGACTACCCCGTGCACACCGATGCCGGGATAATCGGCCGCGATGGCGTCGGCCGCCGCCCGCAACGCCGACTCCGAGACGTCGAGGGGCACGAACTGCTCGAGCGATCCGTGCGCGGCGAGGGCATCGAGCAGGGTGCGCGTCTTCTCGCTCGACCCGGACCCGAGCTCGACGAGCGTGTGCGCGCCGGTGGCCGCCGCGATGGCGCCGGCCTCCCGGCGCAGCACCTCGCGCTCGGCGCGCGTCGGGTAGTACTCGGGCAGCTCGGTGATCCGCTCGAACAGTTCGCTGCCCCGCGCGTCGTAGAACCACTTGGGCGGCAACCACTTCTGCGTCGCCGAAAGCCCTTCACGCACGTCCTCCCGCAGTTCCCGCGTGACGTCCTCGGTGCTGCGCTGCACCTCGAGATTCACATCGCTCACGCCTGTCTCCGTTCTGTCGCACGGCCCGCATCGAGGGCGGTGGTCTCCACCGACGGCGGGCGACCCGGCCGGACCACCACGAGGTGGCCGTCCGGCACCGGGCGCCAGCCGGGGTCGTCGTCGCAGGGTTCGGATGCCACGAGCACCCCGTCGGCGCCCGCGTGCACCGACAACGCGTGTGTCCACGCGGTGCCGATGACGATGTCCCGCCCGGCCAGCAGCAGGTTCAGGCGCGAACCCGGCGCCGCCCGCTCGACGTCGGTGACGAGCTGGGCGATCTCGCCCACCGGGTCGGCGCTGCCGCGCAGCCGGTGCCGCAGCAGTGCCCACAGCAGGGCGGAGTCCGTCCGGGCCTCTAGCCGCAGCAGGTCGGCGACCGGCAGCTTCTCCGCGAGCCCGGCGACCGAGTCGGGCCAGCCGCGGACGACGCCGTTGTGGCTGAACAACCAGTCTTCGTCGGCGAACGGCGCGCACGCCGCCTCGGCCACCGGCATGCCCGCCGTGCCCGAGCGCACCGCGCCAACGTACACGGGTGCGCGCACGGTCTCCGCCAGCCGCGGCACCGTCTCGTCCGTCCAGATCGGACTCGACCGCCGGTGGCGTACGGTCCTGCCGTCGTCGGCGAACCAGCCGAGCCCGAAGCCGTCGGCGTTGACGGCGCCTCCGCCCCGCATGTCGCGCGGCGCGTAGGACTGGACCAGCAGCGAGTGCGGAGCCTGGAACGCCGGCCCAGCGGGTGAGCGCGGCGCACCGAGGTAGGCCAGGTGGCGGCACACGCTCAGACCTCGCCGGGACGCAGGTCGCGGGCACAGCGGAAGCCGGCGAAGATCTGCCTGCGGATCGGGTAGTCCCAGTTCCGGAACGTGCCGCGGATCGCGACCGGGTCGGTGCCGAACGACCCGCCCCGCAGCACCTTGTACTCCGGTCCGAAGAAGACCTCCGAGTACTCACGGTAGGGAAACGCCGTGAAGCCCGGGTAGCCGGCGAAGTCGCTGCTCGTCCACTCCCAGACATCACCGATCAGCTGGTGCACACCGAGCGGCGACGCACCCCGGGGATAGGCGCCCACGGCGGCGGGGCGAAGGTGGCGCTGGCCGAGGTTCGCGTGCTCGGCGGTCGGGTCCGCGTCACCCCACGGGTAACGCCGCGAGCGTCCGGAGACCGGGTCGTGACGGGCGGCCTTCTCCCATTCGGCTTCGGTGGGCAGCCGTTTGCCAGCCCATGCCGCGTACGCCTCGGCCTCGTGGAACGACACGTGCACCACGGGCTCGTCGGCGGGAACACGTTCGTACACGCCGAATCGGGTGCGCCACCAGCCGCCGGCCTCGCGGCGCCAGAACCGGGGCGCGGCGATGCCGTGCTGCTTGAGGTAGGCCCAGCCCGCCTCGCTCCACCACCGCCGGTCGGTGTAACCGCCGGAGTCCAGGAATGCCGTGTACTGGCCGTTGGTGACGGGGAAGGTGTCGATCGCGAACCCGTCGACGTGCACCTCGTGGGCGGGGCGCTCGTTGTCCAGCGCCCACGGCTCCACCGACGTGCCCATCACGAACGGGCCCGCGGGCACGATCACCTCGGCGGGCGCGGCCGCCGTGCGGCACGGCGGCGGGGCGGGCGCGTGCAGGACCGGCTCGCCCTTCCGCAGCTGATGGGTGGCGAGCATCGTCTCGTCGTGCTGTTGCTCGTGCTGGGCGACCATGCCGAACGCGAACGCCGACGCGGTGAGCCGGCGGCCCTCCAGTGGCGCCCGGTCGAGCGCCTCGAGGGCCTTCGCCCGGACCTGGCCGACGTAGTCGCGGGCCTCGGCGGGCCCCAGCAGCGGCAGCGACGGCCGATCGGCGCGCGGATGCTGGAAGGCGTCGTAGAGGTCGTCGATGTCGGGGCGCAGGGGTTCGCGGCCTCCGACGTCACGCACGAGCCAGATCTCCTCCTGGCTGCCGATGTGCGCGAGGTCCCACACCAGCGGCGACATGAGCTTCGAGTGCTGGCGGGTCAGATCGTCGTCGTCGACCGCGTCGGTGAGCGCGGCGGTGCGCTCGCGCGCCCGGGCCAGGGCCGCGGCGGCGTGGGCGCGCACATCCTCGGGGGCCAGCTCGGCGAGCGGGTTCGGCGACTCGATGTGAACGGCGGTCATGGTCACTCCCCTCCTCGGTACCGGACGCGCCGCTGGACGGCGTACGCGATGTCGGCGATCGTGTCGGCAGGCAGGTCGACGGTGGTCAGCTCGGCGCAGCCGAGGTCGGCGATGCGCCGGGCGGCATCGGCCAGCGCACGGTCGGCGAGTCCGAAGCGGGCGGCGTCGGACCAGCGCCCGGCCACCGGTTCGCACACGTCCAGCACGCGATCCACTGTGGATGGACGGCGCAGCAGGGCCGTCAGCAACGCCACGGGGTGCAGCCATCTGCCCGGCGGCTGGGCGTCGAGGTAGCGGATCTCCAGGTAGCCGTGGGGCCGCACCGGGGTGAACAGGGTCGTGAGGTGGTAGTCGAGGTCGTCGTAGGTGGGCGGTGGGAGTCCCGCCGCGGGACCGCGGCGACCGATCCAGTCGGCGAAGGTCAGTCCCGCGGGTGCGTCCCACGTGCCCTCGGGTCTGCGCAGCACCATGAGTGGCGTGTCCAGCACCCGCGCCGACCATGCCGCGGCCGGGTCCGCTCCGACCTCCGCGGCCGTGGTGCGCGCCGGCTCGGTGTCCATCACCGACCGCCAGCGCGCCGAGGCCAGTCCCGTGTCCCTGCCCGCGTGCGTCCGGGAGTTCGCGAACGCGGCCACCAGCACCGGGCCCAGGGCGTGGATGGCGGCCCAGCGCGCGGGCAGCTGCGCCTGCTCGCCGACGTCGACGCACACCTGGAGGGCCGCCGTGCTGCACATCATCGTCACGCCCGCCGGACCGAGCGGGGAGAACCGGCGTTCCATGGCGGCGTAGCGCTCGGTAGTCAGCGTGCGGACGGGCGGCCGGAACGGGTCGATGGCGTGCGGGCCGAGGCGGAGCCCGGCCGGGGCGAGCAGATCGGTGACGTAGGCGAGATCGGTCTGGGCCGCGGTGACGAGGTCGCGCAGGGAGCCATGGGGGGCGGTGGAAATCTCCACCTGGCAGCCGGGTTCGAGAGTGAGTGCGGAGCCCCCGGGCAACGGGACGGACGGACTGTCCGGGCGCAGTGTCCGCGGTGTGTGGGGACCGAGTGCCGAGCAGAGGCGAGCCGGATCGACGGGACGGCGGGGATCGGTGGCGTCGTGGACGAGGTATTCGAGTTCGACTCCGGTCAGCCGGGGCGGCCCGTGCTTGAAGCACACCGAGGCCACGTACGCCTCCCCCTCGGCGCGGTCCGCGACGACCCGGGCGGCGACATCCGTCGCCGTGACCGTGCTGTCACGCACCACCTGGCCGGCTGGCTCTGCGTGGGGAGGACCGTGTACCGCCGTCATCAGACCACCCGCCTCGGCTTGGGAGACCGTCGGTTCCGGACGCTACCCGGGGGGTCCGACAATCGCAGCCCTTCGCGTGCGGCCGGGGTACACCGACTCCCAGTACGTACGTACGGTTTGCGTTGGCCTCGGCCGGGGTGTCAAGATCGGTGAATGCCACGGGTGAGCCAAGACCACCTCGACGCGCGGAGGCGACAGATCCTCGACGGCGCGCGGGTGTGCTTCGGGCGCTTCGGCTACGAGGGTGCCACGGTGCGCAGGCTGGAGGAAGCCACCGGCCTGTCCCGCGGCGCCATCTTCCATCACTTCCGCGACAAGGAGTCGCTGTTCCTCGCCCTCGCCGAGGACGACGCCGCGCGCATGGCCGACGTCGTCGCGCAGCAGGGACTCGTGCAGGTCATGCGCGACCTGCTCGCCGGCGACACCGAACACCCTGCCGACTGGCTCGGCACGCGGCTGGAGGTGTCCCGCAGGCTCCGCACCGATCCGGAATTCCGGGCACGGTGGGCCGAACGCTCCGAACAGCTCACCACCGCGACCCGCAAGCGCCTCCTCTGGCAGCGCGAGGCCGGCAACCTGCGCGACGACATCAGCATCGAGGTGCTCACCGCCTACCTGGAGCTCTTCCTTGAAGGCCTGGTCTCGCACCTCGCGATGGGGCTGCCCGCCGACGACCTCGAACCCGTGCTGGATCTCGTGGAGGAAAGCGTCCGCAGGCATCGCGCCTCCGGCGGCGCCGGCTGACCCACTCGGGAACACGGCGGAGCCACGCCGCGTTTCACCTGGTTAAGATGGGTCCACTTCCCTGTTTCGTCGTGTTCCACGAGGAGTGACGTCGTTCGTGCGCGATGCGCAGTCACCTGGTGACAGTATCCGGCCGGGTGACCGACCCGGCTTTCTGATCTCTCCCGCCCGGGCCACCGAAGGCGGTGCGCGCTGATGGACGTGCTGCTCACGGTCCTCGGCCTCCTGTTCGTCGTGCTGCTGACCGTCGGAACCGGTCTCGCGGTCGCCGCGGAGTTCTCGCTCACCACGCTCGAGCGCAGCACCATCGAGTCGAATGTCCGCCAGGTCGGCGACCGCAGGTCGAAGACCGTGCTGAGGGCGCATCGCACGCTGTCCTTCCAGCTCTCCGGCGCGCAGGTGGCCATCACCCTCACCACGCTCGTCACGGGCTACGTCGCCGAGCCGCTGCTGGGCCGCGTCATCCGGCCCGCGCTCACCTCGCTCGGCATGTCCGGGGGCGCCGCGGCCGGCACGTCGCTGGTGGTGGCCATGCTGCTCGCGACGATGCTGTCGATGGTGATCGGCGAGATGGTGCCGAAGAACCTCGCCGTCGCTCGCCCACTGCAGACCGCCCGGGCCGTCGCCGGCTACCACTCCCGGTTCTCGGCCCTGTTTCGCTGGCTCATCGCCCTGATGAACAACAGCGCGAACTGGGTGGTCCGCAAGCTCGGCATCGAGCCTCAGGAGGAGCTCCGTTCGGCGCGCTCGCCTCAGGAGCTCGGGTCGATCGTGCGCACCAGCGCCCAGACCGGCACCCTCGACGTCTCCACGGCGCAGCTGCTCGACCGGTCGCTGCGCTTCGGCGAGCGCACGGCGGGCGAGCTGATGACGCCCCGCGTGCGGCTGGAGTCGCTCCACATCGACGACACCGTGCAGGACCTGGTGGCGCTGTCGCAGCGCACCGGGTTCTCGCGCTTCCCCGTCTATCGCGAGGACCTCGACGACGTCCAGGGCGCGGTGCACGTCAAGCAGGCGTTCACCGTGCCGGCGGCCGAGCGCACGACCGTGCCCATCGGCTCGGTGATGCGGCCGGTGCCGACCGTGCCGGAGTCGCTGCCGGGTGACGCCCTGCTCGACCGCCTGCGCGCGTCACGGTTCCAGCTCGCCATCGTGGTCGACGAATACGGCGGCAGCGCCGGTCTGGTGACGCTTGAGGACGTGGTCGAGGAGATCATCGGCGACGTCCGCGACGAGCACGACGAACGCGAGCAGCCCGCGTCCCAGCAGATCGGCGCCGACAGCTGGATGGTGTCGGGGCAGCTGCGCGACGACGAGGTCCTGGACGTCACCGGGTTCAAGATGCCGGAGGGTGATTACGAGACGATCGCCGGTCTCCTGCTGGAGCGGCTCGGCCGCATCCCGGCCGTCGGCGACTCGCTCGACCTCGACGGCTGGCGGCTCACGGTCACCGAGATGGACCGGCACCGCGTCGCGGAGGTCAACGTGGAGCGCCGGGAGGTGAGCGCGTGAACGACTGGGTCGCGATCTCGCTCATCGGGATCCTGCTGCTGCTGAACGCGTTCTTCGTCGGCGCGGAGTTCTCCCTCATCTCCTCCCGCCGCGACCGCCTGGAGGCGCTGCTCGACCAGGGCAAGGCTCGCGCGAAGATCGTCATGAACGCGGGTGAGCAGGTCTCGCTCATGCTCGCCGGCGCCCAGCTGGGCATCACGATCTGTTCACTGCTGTTGCTGCAGTTCGGTGAGCCCGCGGTCGCCCACCAGCTCGAAGCCGCCGTCCATGCCCTCGGCGTGCCGCTGCCCAGCTACCTCGTGCACGCCGTGGCGTTCGTCGTGACGCTCGTGGCGATCACGCTGCTGCACGTGCTGATCGGCGAGATGGTGCCGAAGAACCTCGCCATCGCCGAGCCCGAGCGAATGGCCCTGTGGCTGGTGCCCGTGCACGTCGCGTGGGTGCGGCTGACGAAGCCGTTCATCTGGCTGCTCAACGGCCTCGCCAACGGCGTGCTGCGGCTGATGCGGGTGGAGCCCAAGGACGGCATCGACTCCGGGTACACCTCGGACGAGCTGGCCGCCCTGCTCAGCGAGTCGCGCCGGGAGGGCCTGCTCGACCAGTCCGAGCACCGGCGGCTGTCGCAGACGCTGTCGTCGGTGGAGAAAACCGTGTCGGACGTGCTGGTGCCGGTGGACGAGCTGACCACCCTGCCCGCCCAGCCGACGGTCGGGGACGTGGAGCGCGCGGTGTCCTCCACCGGGTTCTCGCGCTTTCCGCTGCGCGCCGACACCGGCACGCTGGTCGGCTACCTGCACGTCAAGGACGTGCTGGATCAGGTCGGGGACGATCCCGGCGCCCGGGTCCCGGTGCGCAAGACACGGCGGCTGACCCAGCTCCCCCTCTACGCGCGGCTGGACCGGGCGCTGTCGGCGATGCGGCGCGAGGGCAGCCATCTGGCGACGGCGGTGGACGACACGGGACGGATCGCCGGCGTGGTCGCCCTCGAGGACCTCGTCGAGGAGTACGTGGGTACCGTCCGCGACGGCACCCACGTCGGGATGTAGGTATGCGGCTGACCGAAACCCAGTGGCGGGCACGAGCGGACGCGCACGCCGCGCGCATGCGCGTGTGGACGCTGCCACACCAGCGGCGCCGCTCCCGCGGCGAGAAGCACCCCGTGCTCGACTTCCTGTTCACCTACTACTCGCTGCCGCCGACGCATCTGGAACGCTGGCAGCCCGGCCCCGGTGTCGTCCTGGAAGGGCCCTCGGCACGCCGGTTCCTCGACCGTAAGGGCTACCACGAGGTGGACGGGGGCGTGGCGCTCGACCCGGCCGCGTTCACCGGCAAGCAGGCGCGGACGGCGCGCTACGTGCTGCGACTGCTGGAGGCGACGGCGTCCCGGGCACCGCGGCTGAGCTGCTTCGGACTGCACGAGTGGGCCATGGTGTACCGCCAGCCGCGGGACGAGATCCGCCACGCACAGTTACCCCTGCGGCTGGGCTCCGCCGGCACCGACGACGTCGTCGAGTCGCTCGACATCCGGTGCGGGCACTACGACGCGTTCCGGTTCTTCACCGCGCCCGCCCGTCCGCGCAACGCGCTGCAGCCGACGCGCGAGACGCAGCCCGAGCTCGACCAGCCGGGTTGCCTGCACGTCGGTATGGACCTGTACAAGTGGGCGTACAAGCTCGGCCCGTTCGTGCCGTCCGAGCTGCTCGGCGACTGTTTCGAGCTGGCGGCGGACATCCGCCTCCTCGACATGCGTGCCAGCCCGTACGATCTGTCGTCCCTGGGCCACAGTCCGGTCCGCATCGAGACGGCGGAGGGACGCGCCGAGTACGCCCGCGCGCAGGCGGCGTTCGCCCGCCGCGCCGCGCCGCTGCGGGAGCGGCTGATCGGCCTGTATCGCGAGCTGCTCGGCAGTGACCACCGTGCCGCGCGGGAAGTCGGATCGGGATCACACTGAACTCTCCCGCTCGCCTGTTAGAGTGGTAACGTTTTGGTCTCATACACAGAGCGTAGTCGACGCTCGACGCAGGCGAGAGGACACGCATGGGGCGGCACAGCAGGGTGGAGCACCCGGCTTCCGATCGGTCCGGCGCAGTGACGCCGGCCGCCGAGCGACCCGCCGTGGACGCGGCCACGATCCGCTTCCACAGCGTGCGTGGCCCGGCCGCCGAGCGTCGCGCCGGCGAGCGGACGTCGCCGCCGTCCCGCAGCACGGCGGGAGCCCGGGGCGGACACCGGACCACCCCGAGCACGCCCCCACGACCTGAGGGCCCGGCGTCCACAGGGCCACGGCGGGTGGCCGGCTCGGCCACCCGCCGCCGGCACGTCGAGTCCTCTCCCGAGCGGCCGGACGCACTCTCCTCGACCGGCAGCCAAGACGCCCTCACCGCGACCGGCAGCCACCGCGCCGTCGGCCGCAAGCCGAAGCGGCGCGTCGCGGCGTGGCCCATCGCCTGTCTGGTCCTCGTCGGCCTGCTCGTGGCCGGCTGGTTCGGCTGGAACTGGGCGGACGGCGTCGTCGCCAGCCGCGCGGAGGCCCAGGCGGCGGCGTGCGACGAGGGTGAGGCCACCTTGCGGGTGGCCGTCGCGCCCGCCGCCATGACGCCCGTGAGGCAGGCCGCGAAGACGTGGAACGACGCCAAGACCGTCGTGCACGGCCACTGCATCACCGTCGACCTCCGATCGGCACCATCCGAGCGGGTGCTCACGAGCCTCACCGGCGCGGGTGCCACCGGGGACGTCCCGGCCGCCTGGATCGCAGAGGACCCGTCGTGGATCGACAGGCTCCGTTCGCAGCAGGCCGACCGGATCGGTTCGACGCCCGAGACGCTCGCGCAGGGCCCGAAGGGCACCTTCACCTACGTCAGCCTTACCGGTGACGGTGTCGACGGCGTGCAGGAGCGCGCCGCCCAGTCGTTCCGGTCCTACCTGCTCGAACCGGCGCAGCGCCGCCACTTCACCGCGGCCGGCCTCATCGCGCACTGAGCGCGTCCGCCGTCGCCGCATCGGCGGGATAGAACGCCTCGATCGAGAGCTCGGACAGGGTCACGTCCAACGGCGTGCCGAACGTCGCAACCGTGCTGAAGAACGACAACTCGCGGCCGTCGCGGCGCAGGCGAAGCGGGAGGACCACATCTCCGGGGCCGGGCACCTCGATCTCCGGCTCCGGGTCCGCGCACGGGTAACCGCGGAGCTCCTCCAGCAGCCCCGCGAGTCCCGGATCCGCGGTGGCCGCCACCTCACGGCGCAGTCTGCCGAGCACGTGCGCCCGCCACTGCCCGAGGTTGGCGATGTGCGGCGCCATGCCGTCGGGATGCAGCGTCACGCGCAGCACGTTGACCGGCGGTTCCAGCAGCTCCGCCGCGACGGCCTCGACGAGCAGGCCGATCCCGTCGTTGCCGTCCACGAGATGCCAGCTCCGGTCGATCACCACGGCCGGGTACGGCTCGTGCGCCGCGAGGAGCCGCCGCACGGCGTCCCTGGCCGCGGCCAGTTCGCCACCGTCGAGCGGGCTGTGCGGGTACACCGGCGCGTAGCCGGCGGCGAGCAGCAGCCGGTTCCGCTCGCGCAGCGGCAGGTCGAGGTGCTCGCCGAGCCGCATCAGGAGATGCCTGCTCGGACTGGACCGCCCGGTCTCGACGAAACTCAGGTGGCGCGTCGAGACGTCCGCGGCCAGGCTCAGCTCCAGCTGGCTGATGCGGCGGCGTTCGCGCCACTGCCGGAGCAGCTCCCCCACCGGCTCGCGCGCCGCCGCCGTCACCGTGGTCACCGTCGTCATGAGAGATCACGCTACGGACCGCGCCGCCTCCCGGCCATGACGTGGCAGGTAATCGACGAGGCACGCCCGGGCCGCCAGTGTGGTCACCACGGTCGTTCACGACGGCCCGGCCGTATAGGTCGTTATACGGACTCTTACCGATTACCACCTCGGAGGAACGCACCCATGCCCGAGTTCACCACCCTGGCCGAGCGCTACCTGTCCATCTGGAACACCACGGACGCCGACACCCGGCAGAGCCTGGTGCGAGAGTTGTTCACCCCCGACGCCACCTACACCGACCCGCTGGGTTCGGTCCGGGGCTGGAGCGGCATCGACACCTTCATCGCCACCGCACAGGACCAGTTCGCCGGGCTGTCGTTCCGGCGCAGCGGCGCCGTCGACGGCCACCACGACATCGCACGATTCGGCTGGCATCTCGGGCCGGACGGGGAGCTGCCGATCGTGATGGGTTTCGACGTGATCGTCACCGCCGACGACCGCATTCGCGGCGTCTCCGGATTCCTCGACAAAGACCCCGGCCTGATCGACGGGCCGGTCAGCCGGTGCGGCGAGCCTTGCGGCGCTCGGACAACTCGTCCGGCACGGGCGTCTCGAGCTCGCCGCCGTCGGCACGCTCGGCGGGAAACTCGTGGATCGTTCCGGTGATCTCCTGCATGGCACCGCTGACGGCGATACCGAAAACCCCCTGGCCGCCCTGCAGTAAATCGACGATCTCCTCGGGCGAGGTGCACTCGTACACCGTGGTGCCGTCGGAGAACAACGTCACGCGCGCCAGGTCGCGCACTCCCCTGGCCCGTAGGTGCTCGACGGCCACCCGGATGTTCTGCAGGGAGACGCCGGTGTCGAGAAGGCGCTTGACGATCTTGAGGACGAGAATGTCCTTGAACGAGTAGAGACGCTGCGAGCCGGACCCGTGAGCGGTGCGGATACTCGGCGCCACCAGCTTCGTGCGTGCCCAGTAGTCGAGCTGCCGGTACGTGATGCCGGCAATCTGGCACGCTGCGGGACCGCGGTAGCCAACCAGCTCGTCCGGCAGCGACGCGTCGGGAAACAGCTCTCCCTGCTCGCCGTCGGCAGCCCTGATCGGGCTCTCGTCGACCACGCATGCCTCCTCTCGCCCGGCCGAAGCCGGCGAAACAAGACCGCCGGTCCGGGCCGGACCGACCGGTAGGAGAACCACGCCGGGCAGGCCACCCGCGGCCCGGTAATCACACCGGCGCGATTCATCGTTCCTTCGACGGTATGCCTGCCGAAGTGACCGGTCAACGCGACGCGCGGGGAGCACACGTCGATATCACGACTCGGCGGCGTCGGCACGCCGAAAACGGAGGAATCTTGCGGCATTTACTCAGGTAAGTTATTGTTTACTCATGCGAGTAAACACCAGAGACGAGTTCGGTGCGGGCACCGGGCTCACCGTGACCGAATCCGCCCGCCGGGCCCAGATCATCGCGGCCACCATCCGCACCCTGGCCGAGCTGGGCTACCAGAAGACGTCGTTCACGCGGATCGTCGAGCGCGCCGGGCTGAGCAGCACGCGGATGATCTCGTACCACTTCGGCACCAAGGACGACCTGATGCTCGCCACCGTCGGCGAGATCGTCGACCACCAGGACGCCTTCCTCGCCGAACGGCTCGGCAACGACACCGACCGCGCGAGCATGTTGCGTGCCTACATCACCTCGGAGGTCGCCTTTCTCGGCGCGTTCCCGCAGGAGGCGCGGGCGCTGTGGGAGATCGGGACCAACGCGCGCGACGCGGCCGGTACACCGTTGCTGGAGCACACCTGGAAGGCCATCACCGTCGGGCGACTACAGCGGCAGCTGATGCAGGGGCAACAGGAGGGCGCCTTCGGCACGTTCGACGTCGAGGTGATGGCGCTGGCGATCCGCCAGGCCATCGATGGGGTCGCCGGCAAGCTCGCTCGGCAACCGGAGCTGGACCTGGCCGCCTACGGCGAAGAACTGGCCAGACTGTTCGTGCGGGCAACCGCACCGGACCCGGCTCGGCGATAGCCGCGCCGTGCCTGTGGGACTAGGTGTCGGCGCCCCGGAAGTCCTCGGGAGAGACGGAGTCGAGGAACTCGCGGAACTTCTCGACTTCGTCCTCCTGCTCGTCGGGGATGATGAGCCCGGCTTCCTCGAGCACACCTTCCTCGGCGTGAATCGGCACACCCACCCGCAGAGCCAGGGCGACGGAGTCGCTGGGCCGCGCGGACACGCGGACATCACCATCGAACACGAGCTCGGCGAAGAACGTGCCCTCGCGAAGATCGGTGATGATGACCTGCTGGAGCTCCCGGCCGAGCGCGCCGATGACTTCCTTGAGCAGATCATGGGTCAACGGGCGGGCGGGACGGACACCCTGCTGCTCCAGCGCGATCGCGGTGGCCTCGACCGAGCCGATCCAGATCGGCAGATACCGCTCGCCTTCCGTCTCCCGCAGCAACAAGATCGGCTGGTTCGCGGGCAGCTCGACCCGGACGCCGACGACGCGCATCTCGCTCATCGGGCTTCGCCTCCCTCTCCTGCGCGCGGGCTGCAGCGCTCTGTTGAGGATCTCGCATCGACACTCTCGACGCTACCCGTCCTATGGGCGCTGTGCTCGCTACGAAGATCTGTAACTCGCTCGATTTTCGAGCCCTGCCACTAACCGTACGGCATCCCGGCGGCAACGTTGAGGGCTCACGACGGGGCTTAACCGCGGCGACACGTCGGTGGCCGCACAGCTCCGTCCGGATCAACCGCCCGTCATGCCGCGTATGCCCGCTTTGACCAACAGCGTGTGCAACGTGACGGACAGGGCCGCCAATTCCCGCACGAGCTCGTCGCCGCGTTCCCGGGCCCCGGCGTCGGGGTGCCGGTACACGGGCGCGGCGATCTGCTCCAGCAGCCCCACCTCCCGGTCGGCCGACGCACGGAAGGCGCGCAGGTGCCGCGGCTCGATTCCGAACTCGGTCATCGCCTTGACCGTCCGGGCGATCCGGACCGCGTCCGCGTCGTAGAAGCCGGCTGGACCGGGGCGGAGCAGTCCGTACTGCTGGAGCTCGCCCAGCATCGCGTCGTCGATACCCGCCTCGGCGACCAGTTGTTCCTGCGTCAGCCGGGTCTCGTGGGCGGTGACGAAGTCGTCCGCGGTCGGCATCGGCGACGAGCCGTCGTCGGCGTCCGCGCGGCCCAGCGGAACGAGCTTGCGCGGCAGGCGTGGCGACGACACACCGGGATCCGCGCCGCGATCGGCGGCGTCGAGCTGCTCCTTGATCACTTTGAGGGGCAGATAGTGATCCCGTTGTGCCGCCAGGACGAAGCGCAGCCGTTCGACGTCGGCGGCGGTGAACTGGCGGTAGCCGGACGGCGTGCGACCAGGCTGGACCAAGCCCTCGCTCTCGAGAAACCTGATCTTGGAGATCGTGACGTCGGGAAAGTCCTTGCGCAGTTGCGCCAGCACGGCCCCGATGCTCAACCCCTCACGCTGTGGCCGCCCGGCAGCCGTCACTGCGCCCCCTGACCTCCGTGCCCCGGGCCGGTCAGGAACACGAGGCGGAACTTGCCGATCTGCACCTCGTCGCCACCGGCGAGCACCGCCTGATCCACCGGCTCGCGGTTGACGTAGGTCCCGTTAAGGCTGCCCACGTCGATCACCACGAACGAACCGCCCTCGCGCCGGAACTCCGCGTGCCGCCGCGACACGGTGACGTCGTCGAGGAAGATGTCGCTGTCCGGGTGGCGGCCCGCGCTCGTGGTGTCACGATCGAGCAGGAACCGGGAGCCCGCGTTCGGGCCGCGCTTGACCACGAGCAACGCGGAGCCCGCAGGCAGCGCATCGACGCCGGCCTCCTGCGGCTCGACCGCCGGGGCCTCCTGACCCTCCGACTCCGACAGGAAGTCGGCCCGGAAAACGGAGGTCCGCTCCGGAGACTGCTCCGGGGGAACGCCGGGCCCGTCGTTCGTGCTCACCTGAGCTCTCCTTACGCACTGAAGTGTCGTCGTGAAAACGTGGTGTTGCCAACGTACCGTGCCGGACCGGTCGCGAGGTCCGGGGCTCCCCGATCAACCTTCGGTCAACCGCTGGTAGGCCTCGGCATCGAGCAGGCTCTCGACGCTGCCCGTGTCATCGAGTTTGATCTCGACGAGCCAGCCCTCTCCGTACGGGTCGCTGTTGATCAGCTCGGGCGTCTGCGTCACGGCCTCGTTGACCGCGACGATCTCGCCGTCCAGCGGAGCGAACACCTCGGACACGCTCTTGGTCGATTCGACCTCGCCGAACACGTCACCGGCGTCCAGCTGCCTGCCGACCTCGGGAAGATCGACGAACACGACGTCGCCGAGCTGGTCCTGGGCGTACTCGGTGATACCCACCCGCACCACCCCGCCCTCCCGCACGGCGACCCACTCGTGTTCCTCGGTGTAGCGCAGTTCCTCCGGAGTGGACAACTCCGTTCCCCTTTCCCGTTTCCGGCGCTCGCGTGGTGGTGCGCCATCTTCGCACAACGATCAGGTGCCGCGGCGGCGGGAAACGGCAATGACCGTCTGCGCGATGTAGAGCGCGCCGGACCAGAGGTAGAGGGCGCCGCCCCAGATGGTGAAGGCGTACGCGAACGGCCGCGCGATCTCGGCCGCGGTCGAGGCGCCCTGGGTCAGCAGGAGCAGCGGAAACGCGTACATGAGATTGAAGGTCGCGCCCTTGCCGACGTAGGTGACCTCGGGTGGCGCGAACCCGTTGCGGCGCAGCACCAGCAGTGCGACGCCGACGAGCAGCTCGCGACCCAGCAGCGCCGCGACTACCCACCAGGGCACGATCCCGCGGACCAGGAACGCCACGAGCGTGGCCGCGATGTAGAGCCGGTCGGCCGCCGGATCGAGCAGCTGACCGAGCCGGCTGGCCTGATCGAGCCATCGGGCGAGCTTGCCGTCGAGCCAGTCGGTCAGCGCGCTGAAGACCAGGACGGCAAGCGCCCAGCCGTCCTCCTCGGGACCGAGCAGCAACCACAGGAACACCGGCACGCCGGCCAGCCGCAGCAGGGACAGCATGTTCGGCACGGTCAGCGCCTGCCGGGCCAGTGATGGTTCGAGCGCAGCCGGGTCCGGCTGAACGTCGTCGCGCTCGCGGGGTCTTGCCGACTCGGTCACCCGCTCACCGTATCCGTTCGCCGGTGAACACCTGTCACGTGGAGCGCCGGAAACTCCAGCCACGACGGCGCAGGTCCTCCCCCGTCAACGCCTGCGGCCGGCCGTGCCGGTCGGTGCCCATCCAGCGCGGCCTGCCCGCGCCGCTCTCGAGGACGAAGGGCCTGCCCTGGCTCCACACCACGGTGCACGGCGTGGTGGGCGGGGTGTCCGCCGCGCGGTCGGTGCGGGCGGAACTGGACGCGTCGGGTGTGCTGTCGCTGCTCATCGCTCTCTGTACTCGTCTCCGGGTCGAAGGCCCTGGGTAGCCCGTCGGCGCGGCTCGAAACCTGCGGTCGGCCGCACTCACCTGGAGCATCGGCTCGCGGGCGCGATCCGTTAACTGTCAACGCGGATCTTCACCCGGGTGGTCACCCGCGAGCCGAGCACTCCAGGTCAACGACCGTCCAGAGTGGACGCAGCGACGAACGCCCGTCCGTCACGGAGCGTGATGGTCAGCTCTTCAGATTCGGGAAGTCCTCCTCCCGGAATTCCCCCGCGGGCCGTCCGTCGGCCGTCTCCTTCTCCTTGCCCCGCAGCTCGACGCGGCGGATCTTGCCGGAGATGGTCTTGGGCAGCTCGGCGAACTCCAGCCGGCGGATTCGCTTGTACGGAGCCAGATTCTCCCGGCAGAAGGCGAGAATGCTCTCCGCCGTCGCCGCGTCGGGCTGGTGGCCGGCCGCGAGCACCACGTAGGCCTTGGGCACCGCGAGCCGGATCGGGTCCGGCGCGGGCACCACGGCGGCCTCCGCGACGGCCTCGTGCTCCAGCAGGACACTTTCGAGCTCGAACGGCGAGATCCGGTAGTCCGAGGCCTTGAAGACGTCGTCGGTGCGGCCGACGTAGGTGATGTAGCCGTCCTCGTCGATCGACCCGACGTCGCCCGTGTGGTAGTAGCCGTTCGCGAACGCGGTCGCCGTGCGTTCCTCGTCGTCCGCGTAGCCGACCATGAGGCCGGCCGGTCGCCGCGACAGGTCGAGGCAGATCTCGCCCTCGCTCGCGCGCTCCCCCGTGACCGGGTCGACGAGCACGACCGAGAAGCCCGGCACGGCGCGGCCCATCGAGCCGGGCTTGACCCGCTGACCGGGCGTGTTCGCGATCTGCACGCTCGTCTCGGTCTGCCCGAAGCCGTCGCGGATGGTGACCCCCCAGGCCTTGCGAACCTGCTCGATCACCTCGGGGTTCAACGGCTCCCCCGCGCCCACGACCTTCGTCGGCGGCGTAGGCAGCGCGGTGAGGTCTGCCTGGATGAGCATGCGCCACACGGTCGGTGGCGCGCAGAAGCTCGTGATGCCGCACCGCTGCATCTGGCTCATCAGCGCGGCGGGGTCGAACCGCGTGTAGTTGTAGAGAAACACCGTGGCCTCGGCGTTCCACGGCGCGAACACGTTGCTCCACGCGTGCTTGGCCCAGCCCGGCGAGGAGATGTTGAGGTGCACGTCGCCGGGTTCGAGGCCGATCCAGTACATCGTGGACAGGTGCCCGACCGGGTAGGACACATGCGTGTGCTGCACGAGTTTCGGCTTCGCCGTGGTGCCGGAGGTGAAGTACAGCAGCAGCGGATCGGTCGCGGCCGTGGGGCCGTCGGCGCTGAAATCGGCGTCGGCGGCGTAGGCGTCGGCGTAGGGCAGCCAGCCCTCGACCGGCTCGCCCACCGCGATGCGCGTGTAGTCACCGGGCACGTCGGCGAACTTCTCCGCGTCGGCCGAGCGGATCACGACATGCTTCGCCGCGCCGCGGTCGACCCGGTCGCGCAGGTCCGCGGGACCGAGCAGGGTCGACGCGGGAATGATCACCGCGCCGAGCTTGATCGCCGCCAGGATGGTCTCCCACAGTTCCACCTGGTTGCCCAGCATCAGGATGAGCCGGTCGCCGCGCCGGACGCCGCGCGCCCGCAGCCAGTTGGCGACCTGGTTGGAGCGGGCGGACATCTCCGGGTAGGTCCAGCGGCCCTCCGAGCCGTCCTCCTCCACGATCCACAATGCGTACCGCTCGGCGTTGGCCGGATCGGCGGCGACGCGGTCGAACCAGTCCAGCGCCCAGTTGAACTCGGTGAACTCCGGCCACGCGAAGTTCGCATACGCGGTGTCGTAGTCCTCGCGGTGCGCGACAAGGAAGTCGCGCGCCTCGCGGAAGGCCTGGTGTGCCGCCGCAGCGTCGTTGCTCACGATGTCGTTCTCCTTGCTCGCCGCTCTACTCGCCGGTGAAGCGGGGCTGCCGCTTCTCCAGGAACGCTTGTACCGCCTCGCCGAGGTCCTTGCTGGGCAGGAACGCCGCGTTCCACGCCGAGACGTACCGCAGGCCGGCCTCGACCTGCTGCTCGGTGTTGACGGACAGTACGTCCTTGATCCCCTGCACCACCAGTGGTGGGTTGGCCGCCATCTCGCCGGCCAGCTCGCGGGCGGCCGTGAGCACCGCGTCGCGATCCGGGTACACGTCGTTGACCAGGCCGATCTTCTCGGCACGCGCCGCGTCGATGTCACGACCGGTCAGGGCGAGCTCGCGCAGGTGCCCCTCGCCGATGATGGTGGCCAGCCGCTGCAGGCTGCCGATATCGGCGACGATGGCGACCTTCACCTCACGCACGCTGAACGTCGCGTCGGCGCTGGCGAGGCGGACATCGACGGCGCTGATCAGGTCGACCCCGCCGCCGATGCACCAGCCGGACACCGCAGCGATCACCGGGGTGCGGCAGCGGGCCACGGCGGTGACCGAGTCCTGCATGCGGCGGATCTCGGCGAGGAACCGCATCCGCGGCCCGGCCTGTGCGTCACCGGCGAGGAAGTCGGCCCAGCCCGGCAGCATCGCGTTGAGGTCGAGACCGTAGGAGAAGTGCTCGCCGCTGCCGGTGAGCACGATCGCGCGCACCTCGGGGTCGGCGTCGAGCGCGCGGAAGATCAGCGGCAGCTCCCGCCAGAAGTCGGGGCCCATCGCGTTGCCCTTCGCGGGGCCGAGCAAGGTCACCTCGGCGACGTGCCCGCTGCGGCGCACGTCGAAGGCGACCGGATTCTCGGGAATCTCAGGCGCGTCGTTCATGAACGTCATCCTGTCGTACGCCGTTGACGGGCTGCCAGCCGCGTTAGCCTGGGATCATGAGCAGCCTCCCCGAGCTCGAGGAGACGCCGGCCCCGCGTCCGGTCGCTCCGGCACACGCGATCGAGCTGGCGGGCTCGTTCCAGTTCGGCGGGCACCGGCTGGCCTACACCGAGTTCGGGGCGGGCGACGCCGTGGTGGTGCTGACCCACGGCATCCTGTTCACCCGGCGCATGCACGCCCCGCTCGCGCGGGCGCTGGCCAGCGAGGGATTCCGGGTCGTGACGCTCGACCTTCTGGGGCACGGCGACTCCGACCGCCCCACCGAGTCGTGGCTGTACTCGATGCCCGCCTTCGCGGAGCAGACCGTGGCGCTCCTCGATCACCTGGGTGTCGACCGGGCCGTCGTCGGGGGTACGTCGCTGGGTGCGAACGTGACGCTCGAGGTCGCCGTCACCGCGCCCGACCGGGTACGCGGCCTCATCGTGGAGATGCCGGTGCTCGACAACGCGCTCGTGGGTGGGCTGCTCACGTTCGGCTCGCTGTTGTTCGCGGCCCGGTTCGTGCCGTTGTCGGTCCGGCTGGTCGGGGCGCTCGCCCGGCTGGTGCCGCACGGCAACCAGTGGGTGGACGTCGTCACCGACACGCTGGACCAGCGCCCCGCGTCGCTGGCCGCGCTGCTGCACGGCGTGTTCTTCGGCCGGATCGCGCCGCCGAAGTCGGTGCGGAGCGAGATCCGGCTGCCCGCGCTCGTGATCGGTCACCAGCGTGACCCGATCCACCCCTTCGGCGACGCCGACACACTGGCCGCCGACCTGCCCGAGGCGGAGTTCCTGCACGCGCGCAGCCCCGTGGAGCTGCGGCTGGACCCGGCGCGGCTGACCGACGCGATCACCGCGTTCGTCCGGCGTCGTTACGAGGGCTGACCGAGCTCGGCGACCGGGCCGATCACGGTGACCGCGGGCGGACGGATGCCCTGGGCCGCGGCGTCCGCGCCCACCTTCTTGAGCGTGGACCGCAGCACCTTCTGGGTGGGCATGGTGCCCTCCTGGATCATGGCGACCGGTGTGTCGTCCGGGCGCCCCGCGGCCATCAGCGCCTCGGCGAACTTCTCGATGCGCTCGACGCCCATCATCAGCACGATGGTGCCCTTCAGGCGGCCGAGCGCGTCCCAGTCCACGAGTGACTGGTCGTGCCCCGGCGGGACGTGCCCGGACACGACGACCACCTCGTGCGCCACGCCGCGGTGGGTCACCGGCACGTCGGCGACGGCGGGCACGGCGAACGCGCTGGTGATCCCGGGGACCACGGTCACGGGCACCCCAGCCTCGGCACAGGCGAGCACCTCCTCGAACCCGCGCCCGAACACGTACGGATCTCCGCCCTTGAGCCGGACGACGAACTTGCCCGCCCGGGCGTTGTCGATGAGCGCGCGGTTGATGACCTCCTGGCTCGCGGCGCGGCCGTACGGGATCTTGGCGGCGTCGACCACTTCGACGTGCGGGGCGAGTTCGTCGAGCAGGTCCCGCGGGGCGAGCCGGTCCACCACGACCACGTCGGCGCGCGCGAGCAGCCTGCGGCCACGCACGGTGATCAGCTCCGGGTCGCCAGGCCCGCCGCCGACCAGCGCGACGCCGGCAGTGGCCTGCTCGACGTCGTCTCCCGGATCCTCCACCGTGCCCGCCCGCAGCGCGTGGAGCAGGTTGTCGCGCACGGCGGCCGATCGGCGGTGGGTGCCCCCGGAGAGCACGCCCACGAGGAGGCCGTCGTGCTCACCCACGGCCGGGGTGACCGCGCTGCCCTGGAGCCCCGCGTCGGCGCGGACGCAGAAGACCCGGCGCCGCTCGGCCTCGGCGCAGACCGCCGCGTTCACCTCGGGGTCGTCCGTGCACGCCAGCGCATACCAGGCGGCGTCGAGGTCACCGTCGCGGTACGGCCGCTGCCGCCAGGTGATCTCCCCCGCGTCGGCCATGGCGCTCACCGACGGTGTGGTGTCCGGCGAGATCACCTCGACCACCGCACCGGCTCGGACCAGCCGGGGAAGCCGCCGCTGCGCGACCGTGCCACCGCCCACGACGACGACCCGGCGTCCCGCGAGGTCGAGACCGGCCAGGTAGTGCTGCTCCTCCACCATGAGGCAAGCATGCCGCCAGCCGATCGTGGCCGTGCGGTCAGGGTTGCAGCAGCGCGAGCATCTCCTCGTTGCCGAACATCCGCGCGGTCTCGATCGCCGACGGCTGCCCGGCATGCGGGTCCGCACCGCCCGCGAGCAGGGCTTTCACCACCTCGGGCTCCGCTTTGAACACGGCACCGGCGAGCGGGCTCTGGCCGCGGTCGTTGAGCCGGTTCGGGTCGGCACCGCGCCGCAGCAGCGCTGTCACGGTCCCGGCGTGACCGTGATACGCGGCCAACATCACAAGGGTGTCGCCCTTGTCGTTGGTGAGATTGACCGGGACGCCGGCGTCGACGTACGCGCCGAGGCGGTCGGTGTCCCCGTCGCGGGCGAAGTCGAACACGCGGGCCGCCAGCTCGAGCAGCTCGGGATCGGGCTGTCCGGGATCCGTCTCGCTCATGCCTCCAGCGTCCCACAACGTGGCCGGGCTCGGCCGGTCGTCGCGGTCGCGGTCGCGGTCGCGGTCCGGATAGTATTGATAATCGTTTTCATCTAGGATTCGGTCGTGACCGATTCGCAGCGTGTACCCCTCGTCCTGGTCGGCGGCCTGGCCGACGTTCCGGTGCGGCTGGTCGCCGACCGGCTGTGCGGCACCGACCGCGCGACCGCCTACGTCCACCACGACCTGCGCCGCATCGACGACGGCGTGGTGCGCCGCCACATCAGGCTGGGTGCGTGCGAGCACCTGGCCACGCTCCAGCTCGCCCACGGCTGCGTCTCGTGCACGCTGCGGGAAGACCTGCTGCCGCTGCTCCGCGGGCTCGCCCGGCAGCCCGAGGTGCGGCGCATCGTGGTCCGCCTGGACGCGGCGATGGCACCCGAGCGGGTGTGCCGGGAGCTGCACAACGGCGTCGTGGACGACGTGCCCGTGCTCGACGACATGGAGATCGAGGCCGTCGTGACCGCGCTCGACCAGTCGACCTGGTTCGCCGCCGCCACCGGCGACGACTCCCTGCGCGAACACGGCCTGCACGGCGGCCCGGACGACGACCGCACGCTCGCCCAGCTCGCCGTGGCCCAGGTGGAGTTCGCCGACGTGGTCGTGCTGGCGGGCACGGCCCCGGACGCCTGGACGGCCGCCAGGACCGGCGCCGTCCTGGAACGGCTCGCCCCGTCGGCTGCGCTGCTCGAGCTGTCCGGCGTGGACGCCGAGTCCGTCCGTGCCGCCGCGCCACCGGACTCGCCGCATGGGCTGCCCCGCGACCCGCACGGCTGGCTGGTCCAGGGCGAGCCGCCGCTGCAGCCGGACTGCGGCGTGGAGCTGCTGACGTTCGAGGCGCAGCGCCCGTTCCACCCGCTGCGGCTGCACGAGGCCATCGACGTGCTGCTCGACGGGGTCGTGCGCACGCGAGGCCGGGCGTGGGTGGCGAGCAGACCGGACGAGATGTTCTGGATCGAGTCGGCGGGTGGCGGACTCGGCATCCGGCACGCCGGGCCGTGGCTGGCCTCGCCGCACGGGCCCGCGTGGGAGGACGTCTCGGCGGAACGCCGGACGGTGGCCGCGCTGCGCTGGCACCCGGTGTGGGGCGACCGCGCGCAGGAGCTCGTCATCCTGACCCACCGAGCCGACCCGGCCGAGCTGGAGCAGGCGCTGCGACACGCGTTGCTGACCGACCGGGAACTCGCGGACGGGCGCGAGGCGTGGGCGCGCTATCCCGATCCCTTCGGCACCTGGCACACCGACCCGTGCGACGACGCGGGCAGTGCCGCCGAGCGCGAGGCCCTGGACGTACCCGCACGACCCGACGAACTCCCCTAGCGATCATCGATCGGTGACGCCACCACGCTGGTCCCCGGCACTCGGGCCGGGCACACCGGGCGCGTCACGCGCCTGCCGAGGGCCGGTACAGCAGGCCGAGGAACTCCAGCAGCAGGCGCTCACGCAGCCGCGCCGGTGCCACGGCGAGGAGGGCGTTGATCTCCGCCATCCGGGACGGCAGCCCACCGTCGCCGGCGAGGCGCGCCGCGGCGAGCAGGCCGGCGAACTCCTCCGCTGTCAGCCTGTCCGGGTCGAGAGCGGCGAGCAGCGCCTCGACGCCGGCGTCCACCTCGACGGGCCCGGCGTCGCGGGCGGCGGCGACGGCGGCCTCGAGGGCGGCCAGCAGCGCCGGTTCGTTCCCGCGGTTGGCGGCAGTGATCGTCAGGTGCAGGTTGGCGGGCGAGTCACCGTGGGCGAACTGCGGCTGGACGTACCACCCGCGCTCGGCCATCTCGTCGGCGACGGTGAACAGGTCGAACCCGGGCTCGCCGTCGAGCGCCACCGCCAGCAGGGTCGACTGCGGCTCGCCGAGCACCCGCAGGCCGTCGATCACCTCCACGCCGTCGCGGATCCACGCGGTGGCGGCGCGCGCGTCGAGGGCGAGGCGGGCGTAGCCGTCGTCCCCGATGTGCCGCAGCACCGCCCACGCCGCCGCGAGCGGACCGCCGGAGCGCGTGGACTGCAGCGTGGTGTTGAGCATCGGGTAGCCGGGCCAGTCGGCGCTCGCGAAGTACTGGCCACGGCGCAGGTCCGGGCCGGCGTGCAGCAGCACCGACACGCCCTTCGGACAGTACGCGTACTTGTGCAGGTCCACCGAGATGCTCGTGACCCCCGCGACGGTGAAATCGAACGCGGGTACGTCCGCACCGGCCCGCCTCAGGTAGGGCAGCACCCAGCCGCCGATGCACGCGTCGACGTGCAGCCGCACGCCCCGCTCGGCGGCGGCCACTGCGATCTCGGGCACCGGGTCGACGACGCCGTGCGCGTACGACGGCGCGCCCGCCACCACCAGCACGGTGGTGTCGTCGATGGCCTCCGCCATGGCCCGCGGGTCGGCCCGGAACGTCACCGGATCGACCGGTACGTCCACCGCGCGCACGCCGAACAGATGTGCGGCCTTACGGAACGCCGCGTGCGCGGTGGTCGGAACCACCATGGACGGTTCGGCGATCTCCCGGCGCCCCTCGCGCGCGGCGAGCACGGCCAGCAGGCAGGATTCCGTCCCGCCGGAGGTGACCGACCCGGCCGTGCCGGCGTCCCCGCCGAGCAGGCGCGCGGCTGCGCCGACGAGGTCGTTCTCCATCCGCAGCAGGCTGGGGAACGCGGTGGGGTCGAGCCCGTTGGCCGACGCGGCCAGCGCGTGGGCGCGGGCGGCCAGGGTGTCCACATCGGGCAGTCCGCTGTCGTAGACGTAGGCGAGTGTGCGGCCACCCTGTGTGGGCAGGTCCGCCTCGCGCAGCGCGGCCAGTTCGGCGAGGACGGCGTCCGCCGGTGTCCCGGCGGTCATCGGGCGGCGGGCGCCGCGTCCGCGGGCCGTCCGGTGTCGAGGACGCTGCGCCGAAGCAGGGGGATGGCCAGCGCGATGAGCACGGCGGGCAACGCCGAGAAGCCGAGCGTGATGGCCGTGACGGCACTGTCGGGTTGCGTGGCCGACGAGTCCGAACTGGACACGTATCCGCCCGCGGAGAGCACGAGACCGAACAGTCCCGGGCCCAGCGCGAGGCCGAGCGTCTCGGCCGCCGTCCACACTCCCGCGGTGACCCCCGCTCGCGTGGCGCCGGTGCGCTCCTCCTCCGCCGTGATCAGGTCGGGCAGGATCGCCAGCGGGAACACCTGGATACCGGCGTAGCCGACGCCGGCGAGCGCGACGAGCACGAACACCACCGCCAGCGGCAGTGCCTGGGCGAAAGCGAGCCCGGCGAGTGCGACGGCGAACACCGCCGAGGCGACACGGAATCCGGCGAGCTTGCCACCGGTCCGGCCGAGCCGGTCCCACACCGGCATCACGAGCAGCGCGGGGCCGACGAACCCGGCGAAGAGCAGCGATTGCAGACCCGGGTCGCCGAGGACGTAGCGGGCCACGTACCCGACCCCGGCCAGCAACGTCGCGGCGCCGAGCGCCTGGACGAAGTAGACGGCCAGCAGCCAGCGGAACGACCGCCACTCACGCATGGTCCGCAGCAGCGCCCGCCAGGTCGGCGTCGGCTGCCGCAACCGGCCGACCGGGGCGCCGCGGATGCCGACGTAGACGCACACGGTGCCGACCGCGATGAGCGCCCCGACGAACAGGCCCATCATCCGGTATCCGGCCACGCCGCCCAGCGCGTTCGCGATCGCGGGAGCCACGGCCCCCGAGACGAGAATCGCCAGTGCCAGCACGGAGATCCGCCACGATGTGAGGCGCGTGCGTTCGTGGTATCCCTCGGTGAGCTCGGCGGGCAGCGCGTTGAACGGCACCTGGAAGAACGCGAAAGCCGTGGCGCACAGGAAGAACACGACCACGACGTAGGCCGCGTCGGCACCCACCGACCCCAGTCCTGGATGGGCGAACAGGCCCGCGAAGCACACCGCGAGCACCAGACCACCCAGCAGCAGGAACCGCCGCCTGCTGCCGTGCCGGGCGAGCGCGCTGTCGGAGATGCGCCCGGCGACCGGGTTGAACAGCACGTCCCACGCCTTCGGCAACAGCACGATGGCACCCGCCGCGGCGGCGGGGACGGCCATCGTGTCGGTCAGATACGGCAGCAACAGCAGGCCGGGCACCGTGCCGAACGCACCGGTGACGAACGACCCGAGCGAGTAACCGAGACGTGTCCTCGTCCCCAGCGCCGACATGGCCCTCCTCGGATGATGCGGGTGGGGGAATCGTGTCACCCCCACCGGCATCCGCCCGAGGCGACCCGCCGTCAGGAGAGCGCGTCGGCGACCTTGCGCAACGTCGCGGCGTCGCCGCGGACGAGCAGCGTGGTCACCACGGTCTCCTCCCACGCCGCGAGCTCGTCTCGGATCTTCTCCGGCGGGCCGATGAGGGAGGTGTCCTCCACCAGTTGCGTCGGGATGGCGGCAGTGGCCTCGTCCTTGCGGCCGGCCAGATAGAGGTCCTGGACCTTGTCGGCGACGTCCGCATAGCCCATGCGCGCGAAGACGTCGTGATGGAAGTTCATGTTCTTGGCGCCCATGCCGCCGATGTAGAGAGCCAGCGACGGCCGGATGAGGTCCGCCGCCTGCTCGACGTCGTCGTGGACGATCACCCGCACCGACGCCGCCACCTCGAACTCGGCCGGACGTCCGGACCTGCGGGCGAAGCCCTCCTCGAGGGCGGCCCGGTAGAACCCGTCGCTCTTCGGCGAGAAGAACAGCGGCAGCCAGCCGTCGCAGATCTCGGCCGAGAGTGCCACGTTCTTCGGCCCCTCCGCGGCGAGGTAGATGGGAATGTGCCGGCGCAGGGGGTGCACGGTCGGCTTGAGGGGCTTGCCGAGACCGGTGCCGCCCTGCACCGGCAACTGGTAGAACGCCCCGTCATGGGTCACGGGCGCGTCCCGCGCCACGACCTTGCGGATGATGTCGACGTACTCGCGGGTGCGGGCGAGCGGCTTCGGGTAGGGCTGGCCGTACCAGCCCTCGACCACCTGTGGTCCGGAGGCGCCGAGGCCGAGCACGAACCGGCCGCCGCTGAGGTGGTCCAAGGTCAGCGCCGCCATGGCGGTGGCGGTGGGCGTACGGGCCGACATCTGGACGATGTTGGTGCCCAGTGTGACCCGGGACGTGGCGGCGCCCCACCACGCGAGCGGCGTCAGGGCGTCCGAACCGTACCCTTCGGCTGTCCACACCGAGTCGAACCCGAGCTCCTCCGCCGTCCGGATGGCGTCCAGCGCGCCGGCGGGCGGGCCGGAGGACCAATACCCGATGTGGTAACCGAGTTTCACGTCGCAGTCTCCTTCGACCTCTGCGTGCTGCCGGACGGCATCGTCCGCAGCGCGGCGGGAACGTAGTGCGTCGGCGAGTCGAGCTCGTCGGCGGGCGGCAGGTTCCGCGGCGGCGTCTCGACGGGCGGGGCGTCCACCGGATCCTTGCCCAGCGCTCGCCGCCAGCCCGCCCTGGCCCTCGGATGGTAACGCCGTTCCCACGGCACCAGACTGAACGCGGCGTTGAGCACGCGGCCGGCGAACCGGTGCAGCCGCGCGTCGCGCGCCGTCCAGCGGTAGCCGAGCCGGTCGCGGACCGGCTGGTCGTACATGCCGACGGTGAGCCACACGAAACCCCGGTGCAGCGGGCGGCGCAGCAGCGCCCACACCGCGTCGGGCAGGAAACGCAGGAACGGCGGCTTGCCGATGCGGGAGAGGTCCAGCACGTCGCGGGTCGCCTTGTTGTCCTCCAGCACGTCCCGGCACATGTGGTCCCAGTAGCGCTGGAACTCCTCCCACGTCGCGGGGACCGGCCGCATGGACATGTCGTACAGGCGGTACCAGCGCACGTGCTCGTCGAAGAGCCGGCGCTTCTCCTCCTCGGTGAGCCCGCCCATGAAGTGCTTCGCGATCAGCAGCGTGCTGACGAAGAAGGTGGCGTGCGCCCAGTAGAAGGTGTGCGGGTTGAGCGCGTGGTAGCGGCGGCCGGACGTATCGACGCCCTTGATCGTGGTGTGGTAGCCGCGGACCTCCAGGGCCGTCTCGCGGGCCCTCGGGCCGTCGTAGACCACGCCGCCGATCGGGTAGAGCGAGCGGAACAGACGCTCCCAGCGTTCGTCGAAGAACCTGGAGTGCTCCTCGACGCCCGCGCCGAGCTCCGGGTGCATGTTCTGCATGGATCCCGCCCAGAGCGCGATGAGCAGTCCGCGCCAGTCGCCGAAGATGCGCCACGTCAACGAGTCGGGACCGAGCGGCTCCACCTGTGTCATCGTCAACACCCCAAAGTGACTACGGCCGTTGTCAGGCTACGATTGACAACGTTCGTAGTCAATCAGGGGATCCGACATGCCTGTCGAGGGGCGCACGTGGGCGGGCACCACGCTGTCCGACCGCAAGGCCGCGCGCCGACGCCAGTTGCTGGAGGCCGGCCTGGACCTGCTGGGTTCGGGCGGGAGCAGCTCGGTGAGCGTGCGGGCGGTGTGCCGGCAGTGCAAGCTCACCGAGCGCTACTTCTACGAGAACTTCGCCGACCGCGACGAGCTCATCATCGCCGTGTACGAGAACGTGGTCACCGAGGCGCATCAGGCGCTGGTGGACGCCGTGTCCACCGCTCCCCGCGAGCGCCGGGCCCGGGCCGAGGCCGCGGTGACGGCCTTCGTCGAGCTCATCATCGACGACCCGCGCAAGGGCCGCGTGCTGCTGCTCGCCCCGTTCGCCGATCCGGCATTGAGCCGGCGCGGCGTCGAGCGGATCCCCATGTTCGCCGAACTCGTCCGCGACCAGCTGTCGGACAAGGTCGACGAGGACGACCGCGCCATGACCGCGACCGCCCTCGTCGGCGGCCTCGCCAACCTGTTCACCGCCTACCTCGGCGGCACGCTTCAGGTGAGCCGCGAGCGGCTCATCGCCCACTGCGTCCGGCT
The DNA here is from genome assembly GCF_042685745.1 of Prauserella oleivorans. Taxonomy (NCBI): domain Bacteria; kingdom Bacillati; phylum Actinomycetota; class Actinomycetes; order Pseudonocardiales; family Pseudonocardiaceae; genus Prauserella; species Prauserella oleivorans. The sequence goes on from NZ_JBHUNT010000001.1 coordinate 3,976,305, forward strand.
CGTGCTGGGTGTCGACGCGCTCCATTCCTGACCCCGCCGTCAGCCGGCCGCGCCTTCCTTCTCCCGCTCCGCGACCAGTTGCAGGGCGATGTCGATGATCATGTCCTCCTGACCGCCGACGTAGCGCTTCTCCCCCACCCGGTAGAGGATCTCGTGCGCCGGGACACCGTAGCGCTCGGCGGCCCGCTCGGCATGCAGCAGGAAACTGGAGTAGACCCCGGCGAAGCCCTGCACGATCGACGACCGGTCCATCACGGGCAGCCGCGTGATGTAGGGCCGCACCACGTTCTCCGCGGCGTCCATCAGGATGTCCTTGTCCACTCCGGTCTCGATGCCGAGCCGTTCGAAGGCGGCCGCGAGCACCTCGGTCGGGGAATTGCCCGCGCCCGCGCCGAGCGCCATCAGCGAACCGTCGATCTGGCGAGCACCCGCCCGGTAGGCCAGCACCGAGTTGGCGACGCCGAAGCTGAGGTTCTGGTGGCCGTGGTACCCGACCTGGGCCTCGCCGCCGACCTCCGCGACGAGCGCGGCGACACGGTCGGAGGCGTCCTCGAGGATCAGCGCCCCCGCCGAGTCGACGACGTACACGCACTGGCATCCGGCGTCGACCATGATGCGCGCCTGCTTGGCGAGGTTCTCGGGATCCGACATGTGCGCCAGCATCAGGAAACCGACGGTTTCCAGGCCGAGCTTGCGTGCCTCGGTGAAGTGCTGGATGGAGACGTCGGCCTCGGTGCAGTGGGTGGCGATGCGCACCGCCCCCGCGCCGAGATCGGCGGCGGCCTTCATGTCGCTCACGGTGCCCAGACCGGGCAGCAGCAGGACCGCGATGGTGGCCTGTTTCGCCTCCTCGACCGCGGCCTTGATCAGCGTGCGCTCGTCGACGAGGGAGAACCCGTAGTTGAACGTCGAACCCCCGAGCCCGTCGCCGTGGGTCACCTCGATCAGCGAGATGCCCGCCGCGTCGAGCGCCCGGACGGTGTCGCGCACGTTCTGCTCGGTGAACTGGTGGGCCATGGCGTGACTGCCGTCGCGCAGCGTTGTGTCCACCAGCCGGACCTCCCCGCTCATGCGCGCACCACCTTCCGCTCCACGATCCGCCCGGCGAGCAACTCGCCCACCTTCGCGGCGGCCGCGGTCATGATGTCGAGGTTGCCGGCATAGGCGGGGAGGTAGTCGCCGTTACCGGCGACCTCGAGGAACACGGCCACCCGGGCGCACCCGTTCCACTCCGGCCTCGGCTCGTCGAACTGGGGTTCCGCCTTGAGCGCATATCCGGGCACATAGGACTGTACACTTCGGACCATCCGGTGGATGGACTCCGTGACGGCATCCCGGTCGGCGGCCGGGTCGATCGCGCAGAACACGGTGTCCCGCATGATCATCGGCGGCTCCATCGGGTTGATGATGATGATCGCCTTGCCCCGCTCGGCGCCGCCGACCACCTCGAGGCCGCGCGCCGTCGTCTGGGTGAACTCGTCGATGTTCGCGCGGGTGCCCGGGCCCGCCGAGCGGGAGGACACCGAGGCGACGATCTCCGCGTACGGCACCGGGGTCACCCGGCTCACCGCGTGCACGATCGGGATCGTCGCCTGCCCGCCGCAGGTGATCATGTTGAGGTTGGGCGTGTCGAGGTGCTCGGGCAGGTTCACCACCGGGCAGGTGAACGGACCGACCGCCGCCGGGGTGAGGTCGATCGCCTGGATCCCGGCTTCGGCGTAGCGCGGCGCGCCTGCGAGGTGCGCTTTCGCCGACGTCGCCTCGAACACGAGATCGGGTTTGTCGTCCTGCGCGAGCAGCCAGTCGACGCCCTCCGCGGACGTGCGCACCCCCAGTGCCTCGGCGCGCGCCAGGCCCTCCGAGGCCGGGTCGACGCCGACCATGTAGCGCACGTCGATCAGCTCGCTGCGGCGCAGCTTGGCGAGCAGGTCCGTGCCGATGTTTCCGGGGCCGACGATCGCGGCCACCGCTCGGGCTTCGCTCATGCCATGACGCTGCGCCACCGCGTGGGGCATTATCAACGAATGTGTCCCGCTCACCGGAACGACGACGCGTCGACCGCCGCCCGGCTCACGGCCCTGCTCACGGCGTTCCGGCCCGGTGACGAGGCGCTGGGCGTGTCCCAGCTCGCGCGCCGGACCGGCCTGCCCAAGTCGAGCGTCCACCGGCTGGCCGGACACCTCGTCGCGCACGGGCTGCTGGAGCGCGACGATCGCGGCGCTGTGCGGCTGGCGCTCAAGCTGTTCGAGGTCGGGCAACTGGCCGTGCAGCAGCGCGGTCTGGTGGACGCGGCGCGACCGCATCTCGCCGACCTGCGCGAGGCCACCCGCAACACCGTGCACCTCGCGGTGCTGGAGGGCACCGAGGTCGTCTACCTCGACATTCTGCGCGGGCCCGACGCTCCCGCTCTGCCGTCCCGGGTCGGCGGCCGGTTCCCGGCGCACGCCACTGCGGTGGGCAAGGCGATCCTGGCCTTCTCGCCGGAGTCCGTCGTGGACGGTGTGATCGGCGGCGGTCTGGCGCGGGTCAGCAGGCGCACGGTCACCGCGCCGGGCATCCTGCGCAGGCAGCTGACGCGGATCGCCGAGGAGGGTGTCGCCTATGACCGCGAGGAGTCCGGCATCGGAGTCGTGTGCGCGGCCGCCCCGCTGCTCGGCTCGGACGGCTCCGCCCGCGGGGCGATCTCGCTGTCGGGCTGGACCAACCGGATGCGGCTGGACCGCGTCGCCCCCGCGGTGCGCACCGCGGCCCTCGCCCTCTCGCGCACGCTGCACTGACCGTCGCGCCGTGTCCGCCGTTCGCGCAGACGGCCGGCACGGCGGCCGGAGTCGGTGCCGGGCGTGGCTAGGGTGTCCGGCATGCCGAGCGACGAGCTGACCGAGTTCTGGCGCGAACGTCACCTGTGCACCCTCACGACGCTGCGGGCGGACGGCACCCCGCACGTCGTGCCGGTCGGCGTGACCGTGGACGAGGACTTCACCCTCGCCCGGGTGATCTGCTCGGGGGACAGCGTGAAGGCCCGCAACGTCCGGCGGGCCGGTGAGTCCGGCGCGCCGGTGGCGGTGAGCCAGGTGGACGGCCGCCGGTGGTCCACACTGGAGGGCCGCGCCGTGGTGCGGGACGACCCGGACTCGGTGCGGGAGGCCGAAGAGCGCTACGCGCGGCGCTACCGCACGCCCCGGGTCAACCCGAAGCGCGTCGTTCTGGAGATCACCATCGAACGCCGGCTCGGCCTGCGCTGACCGGTCAGCCGAACATCGCCCGCCACTGTTCGAGCGAGCTGGCCCGGAACACGACGTTGTCCCGCTTCACGGCCGACAGCGGCGCCGACGGTTCGGCCGAGTACAGGTGTCCCGGGTAGACCACCGGGTCGCCGGGCAGGTCGGCCAGCCAGCGCAGACTGCGGTACATCGCGTCGGCGTCGCCGCCGGGGAAGTCGGTGCGGCCGCAGCCCTCGAGAAACAGCGTGTCCCCGGCGACGAGCCGGCCGTCGACGAGGAAGCACTGGCTGCCGGGCGTGTGGCCGGGCGTGTGCAGCAGACGGACGCCGATCGCGCCGACGTCCACCTGGTCGTCGTGGTCGTGCGCGACGAGGTCGGTCCCGGACACGCCCGTGGTGCGCCGGACCCAATCCGACTCGGCGGAGCTGACGTGCACCGGCACCTGCTCGCGGGCGAGCAACTCGATGAGCCCGGGCAGCGCGATGCCCATCAGGTCGCCGCCGACGTGGTCGGGGTGGTGGTGGGTGACGAGCACACCCGCCAGCCGCATGTCGTCCGCCGCCAGAGCGTCGAGCAGATCCCCGACGGCGTAGGCAGGGTCGACGACGACGGCCTCCCGGGTCTCCCGGTCGCCGATGAGGTAGGCGAAGTTGCGCATCTGGGTGGCGACCGGGTCGCCGACGGCGAAGTCGCGGCCCGCGAGCAGTTGGCGGAAGTACAGCCGATCGGACATACGGTGATCGTAGACATCCGGGGTGGGGAGTGCTCGTGAGCGCGACGCGACGCTGGCAGGCCCAGCTGGAGGCCTGGCGGATCCCGGAATCGATCCTGGCCACCGCCGAGGACTCGCCGTGGGTGCTGCCGCGGCACCTGTTCACGCGGCGCGCCGACATGCTCGCCGGCCACCCCGAGGGCGCGTCGTTCCCCGCCGCGTGGCAGGCGCTCGAGAAGCCGGGCTCGGTGCTCGACGTCGGGGCCGGCGCGGGGGCGGCGAGCCTGCCGCTGGCGGCCCGGTGCACCACGATCACCGCCGTCGACCACGACGCCACGCTCCTCGCGGGGTTCCGCGCACGGGCGCGTGAACTGCGCGTCACCGCCCGCACCGTCGAGGGCACGTGGCCGGAGGCCGCGGCCGAGGCCGGGCCTGCCGATGTCGTGGTGTGCCACCACGTGCTCTACAACGTGCCCGACCCGGCGCCGTTCGTCCGGGCGCTCACGGTAGCCGCCCGCCGGCTCGTGGTGGTGGAGCTGGCGGCACGTCATCCGCTGACGGCGCTGGCCGACCTCTGGCGCCACTTCCATGGTCTCGACCGGCCCGACGGGCCCGCCGCCGAGGACGCGCTGGCCGTGCTGGGCGAGCTCGGGATCACGCCGGCCGTGCGCCGGTGGCGACGCGAGCGGTCCGCCTCGGCCGGTCATCCCGACTTCGCCGCCCTCGTCGAAGTCACCCGGCGGCGGCTGTGCCTGCCCCGCGAACGCGCCGGCGAGGTCGCCGAGGCGCTGCGGTCGCGGCCGGTGCCGGACACCGACATCGTCACGCTGACGTGGGTTCCGTGATGCGCTGGGTAGTCCTGCGGGCACGGATGCGACAATCCGCAGAACCTGCCCCCGTCCGTGAGGAGGGAGCGCGCCCGTGCTGCGCGCAGTGCTCACCGCGCTCGTCGCCGCGATGATCCTGGCCACCGGCGTGGCGAGTACGGCCATCGAGCCGCCGCGTGCCCGTCCGGCGGCCGCCGCTGCGTCCCGCGCCGAGCAGCCGCACCACATCCGCATCGTCGTCTCCGGACCGCCGGACACGCTGATGCGCGTGATCCGCGGCAGGACCGGCACCGACGTGGCCCTGGGCGGCCATACCTTCGACCACGCCTTCGTCGAACCCGCCGGCAGCAAGGGCTACCTCGGCATCAAGGTGCTCGCCGCGAGCAGGGAGCCGCGCGGTATCCCGGTGCGCTGCCGCATCGTCATCGACGGCAAGGTCGTGTCGTCCCATGCGGCGGCGCGGCCCGACCAGACCGGGCTCGCGCAAGTCCTGTGCACGGTGCCCCAGGGCGTCTAGCAGACTGGCGCCCATGAGCGGAACGGTTGTCGTCCTCGGCGGACGCAGTGAGATCGGCCTCGCGGTGGCCACCCGCCTCGCCCGGCAGGGCTCACGGGACTTCGTGCTGGCCGCCCGGCGCAGTCACGACCTCGACGCCGAGGAGGCCGCGCTGCGGGAGGCCGGGGCGACGACGGTGGCGCGGGTCGAGTTCGACGCCGACGACATCGACCGGCACCCGGACGTGCTCGGCGAGATCATGACCGCGCACGGCCCGGTCGACGTCGTGGTGACGGCCTTCGGCATCCTCGGCGACCAGCAGCGTGCCGAGCGCGACGCCGCGCACGCGCTGGCCATCGTCCATACCGACTACACCGCCCACGTCAGCGTGCTCACGCATCTGGCGAATCTGCTACGCGCGCAGGGCAGCGGCAACCTGGTCGTGTTCTCGTCGGTGGCCGGAGTGCGGGTGCGCCGGGCGAACTACGTCTACGGTTCGGCGAAGGCCGGCCTCGACGGCTTCGCGAGCGGACTGGCCGACGCCCTGGCGGGCAGCGGCGTCCACCTGCTTCTGGTACGGCCCGGATTCGTCGTCGGGCGGATGACCGACGGCATGTCGCCCGCTCCGTTCTCGAGCACCCCCGGCCAGGTCGCGGACGCGACGGTGGCCGCGCTGCGGCGCGGCAGGCACACCGTGTGGGTGCCACCGATCCTGCGGCTCGCGTTCGGCGCGCTGCGGCTGCTCCCGCGTCCGCTCTGGCGCCGGCTTCCCCGCTGATCGGCCGGGCGAAGCGGCAGGACCAACGGCCCTATGCGCATGCCCGAACAGGGCCGACGGTGGGGCAGGGACTCTCGAGAATGCGCGAGACCCCGACCACGCGGAAAGGCGTCGGATGCTGGACTCCTTCGGATTCGAGGTACTCCGTCGCGATCAATGCCTGGAGCTGCTCGCCGGGCTGGACGTCGGACGGGTGATCTTCACGCATCGTGGGCTGCCGGCCGTGCAGCCGGTGCGCTACATCAGTCACGGCGAGGAGGTGCTCTGCTGCGCACCGGAGGTCAGCGCACTCTTCCATGCCGCGGGCGACGCCGTCGTGGCGTTCGAGGTCGACGACTTCGCCGCCGACCGGGAGTCGGGCTGGTTCGTCACGGTGCTCGGCCGAGCCCGGTTGCAGGGGGCGGAGGGGGTTCCCGAATCGCTGCCCGCGATGTCGTGGCGGTCGGTCGGCGACGACCGCTACCTGTGCATTCCGATCGAGGTGGTGTCCGGGCGCCGGCGCAAGTAGTTCCCGCCGGAACGGAACGCACCTAGACTGCGACAGCAACAGCGCCGACCTTGGGGGCGTGGTGACGTACCGCAGCGACCGCCGCCTGCTCGAGGCAGTGGTGAGCGTCGCTCAGGATCTCCGACTCCAGGACGTGCTGCAGCGGATCGTCCGCGCGGCACGGGATCTCGTCGACGCCGAGTACGGCGCGCTCGGCGTCATCGGCGAGGACGGGCAGCTCAGCGAATTCATCACCGTGGGTATGGATGCCGGCACACGCGAACGCATCGGGCCCCTGCCCACCGGCGGGGGCGTGCTGGGCCAGCTCATTACCCACCCGCACCCGCTGCGGCTCGCCGACCTGCGGGAGCACCCCGCCGCGACGGGATTCCCGCCGCAGCACCCGCCGATGCGGTCCTTCCTCGGCGTGCCCATCCGTGTCCGGGACGCGGTGTTCGGCAACCTGTACCTCACCGACAAGCGCGGCGGTGAGTTCACCCAGTACGACCAGGACCTCGTGTGCGCGCTCGCCGCCTCGGCGGGCCTGGCCATCCACAACGCGTCGCTGTACGAACGCACCCGGCTGCGGCAACGCTGGCTCGAGGCCTCCCACGAGGTGACCAGCACGCTGTTGAGCGGCGGGAACCCGGCCGACGCGCTGCCACTCATCGCCGAGCGTGCCCGCACGGTGTCCGGCGCGTCGGTGGCGGCCATCGCACGCCCGGTACCGGGCGACGCGTCCCGACTGCGGTTCGACGCCATCGACACCGGTGACCTCGTCGCCGGTGACCTCTCCGGCCTGTGGGTGGCGGCCGAGGGCACAGCGACCGGCGAGGCGTTCAGCACCGGCAAGCCGGTGTCGGTCCGCGGCTACGGGCGCCTCGCGGCGGAGTACCAGCAGGGCTTCGGCACCCGCCTGCCCCCGTTCGTCGCCCACCTGGATTCCGCGCTCGCCGTTCCGCTCACCGTCGGGGACACCACGCTGGGTGTGCTCGTGGTGGCGAAGGTCGACGACACGGTGCCGTTCTCCGACGACGAGATGGAGTTCGTGCAGGGCTTCGCCACGCACGCCGCACTGGCGCTGGAGTTCGTGCGGGCGGCCGAGGACCGCGAGCGCATCGCGGTGTTCGAGGACCGTGAGCGCATCGCCCACGACCTGCACGACCTCGTGATCCAGCGGCTGTTCGCCATCGGGCTCGGGCTCGAGGCGCTCGGCAAGAGCACCGGCGAGCCCCGCGTCGCCGCCCAGGTCGGCACGTTCGTCGCCAATCTGGATCAGACCATTCGCGACATTCGCGACAGCATCTTCTCGCTGCAGGAGCCGAGCGAGGCACCCGGCAGCCTGCGCGGCCACCTGCTCGGTCTCGCACTCGAGGCGGCACCGGCGCTCGGGTTCCACCCGCGTGTGGGTTTCGACGGCCCGCTGGACACGGCGGTCCCGGACGTGGTGCGGCCGGACGTCACGGCCGCGTTGCGGGAGGCACTGTCCAACATCACCCGGCACGCTCGGGCTCGCTCGGTGTCGGCCGACGTGGCGGTCGACCGCACCGGCACCACGCTCACCCTCACCGTGGCCGACGACGGTGCCGGCATGCCGCCCCGGCCGCGCCACCGGGGCGGGCTCGACGCCCTCGCCCGCCGGGCCGCCCGCTGGGACGGACGGCTGTCCCTGCGCGAGACTCCCGGCGGTGGTACCACGCTGACGTGGGCCATTCACCTGCCTCGCGATGAGGAGGACAGCCCATGATCTCCGTCTTCCTGCTTGACGACCACGAGGTCGTGCGCGCGGGGCTGCGCACCGTGCTGGAGACCGAGCCCGACATCCATGTCACCGGTGAGGCCGGCACGGCCGCCGAGGCGCTCGCGCGGGTACCCCGGGTGCGCCCCGACGTGGCCATCCTGGATGTGCGCCTGCCCGACGGCGAGGGTGTGTCGGTGTGCCGCGACGTCCGGGCCGCCCTCGACCCGCCACCGGCATGCCTGATGCTCACGTCCTACTCCGACGACGACGCCCTGTTCGGCGCCGTGATGGCGGGGGCGGCCGGGTACCTGCTCAAGCAGGTCTCCGGCACGTCACTGGTGTCGGCGGTGCGCACGGTCGCCGGCGGGGGGTCGCTGCTCGACCCGCACCTGACCGAGCAGATGCTGGCCCGGCTGCGCGCCGACCGGGAACCGGATCCGCGCTATGCCGCTCTCAGCCCGCAGGAACGGCGCGTGCTCGACCTGGTGGCAAGGGGACTGACCAACCGGCAGATCGCCGAGGAGCTCACCCTCGCGGAGAAGACGGTCAAGAACTACGTGTCGTCGTTGCTGCACAAGCTGGGGTTCGAACGCCGCACGGAGGCGGCCGTGTTCGCGGCCAGGCGCAGGCGCACGCCGTTCGGCCGCAGGCCTTAGCTCCGCAGGGGGCACGGCATGCGGTAGGCACCCCAGGGCACGTAACCCGCCGGATGGCCCACGCGCATGAGCAGCTGCGGGACTCCGGTGATGCCGAGCCTGTCCACCAGCACCTGCCGGACACGCGGCCGGTGCAGCGGCCGGGTCTGCACGGCCGCCGCGAGTCCCATGTCCACCGCGGCCAGCCACGCGTGCTCCATCGCGATGCCGGTGCGCAGGTGGTCGATCCTGGTGTCCTCGGGTGCTGCGAACACGAGCAGGGTCTCGGCGCTCAACCGCTCCCGCAGCCGCTGGGGATCCGGCACCGTCGTGCCCGGCCGGACCAGACCCGCCCACGGCAGCGACGACCCGAGTGTCCCGAGGCGCGCGACGTCGCCCGCCCGCGGGTGCGGCCATTCGCCACCGGAGGTCCACAAGGGGACCTCGCCGTGGTCGTCCGGCGTCGCCTGCGCGTAGGACGCAGCGCAGGCCTGCACCTCGGCGAGCACGCCGGCCTGCTCCTCGCCGGCGACGAGCAGGCCCTGCACGCCGTCGTACGCGGCCGCCGTGGCCAGGTCCTTGCGATCGCAATCGGACACCGGCTGGGACAGGAACGGATACCGGTAACTGCAGCGGCGCGCGATGGCCGAGAAGCGGTGCAGGTCCACCTCGCTCGGCACCCGCGGCCCACGGGCACGCACGCGTGCGAGCAGATCCGGCTCGGTGTGGTCGGGAAGCAGGTGGATCTCCGTGTCCCGGCCGAGCACGCGCATACCCAGCTCGACGTTCGCGACGGCCGCGCCGCACGAGATGGCGACGTCGGGCGCGGACGCCCCGTCCCCCGGTCCCCGCCCGGCGACCGCGTACAGCAGGGCCTCGCCGCCGGGCAACCGCAGCGCCCACGGCTGTGTGTTGCCGACGGAGGGCGCCCGAACGACGGCGCGGGCCAGCACATCGGTCTCCCCCACCGACCACTCGGACACTGCTCTCATGGTGACCACGATCCTCTCCGGACGGAGCCGGGGCGCCGTGCGGAAGTCCCTTCCCGGAGGGACTTCCGGCCCGCGGGGCCCGCTCCCGTCGGATGTCGTGCGCGAGCCGGCACCGACGGCTACCGTGATGAGGTGCCCATCCGTGTGTTCCTGGTCGACGACCACGAGATCGTGCGCCGGGGCCTCGCGGACCTCCTCGAGGGTGAGCCGGACATGGAGATCGTCGGCGAGGCCGCGTCGGTCAGCGAGGCATTGGCGCGGGTTCCTGCCGCCGGGGCCGATGTGGCGGTGCTCGACGTGCGGCTGCCCGACGGCAACGGCGTCGAGCTGTGCCGGGAGCTGTCGTCCCGAGTGGACGGCCTGCGTTGCCTGATGCTCACCTCGTACGCCGACGACGAGGCCCTGTTCAACGCGATCATGGCGGGAGCGTCGGGTTTCGTGCTCAAGCAGGTGCTGGGCTCGGACCTCATCTCGGCCGTCCGCACGGTGGGGTCGGGCGGCTCGCTGCTGGACAGCCGCACCACGGCCGCGCTCATGAGCCGGATCCGGCGGGAGCGAGCCGAAGCCGATCCCGTGGCCGCGTTGTCGGAGCAGGAACGCGCGGTGTTCGACCTCATCGGTGAGGGCCTCACCAACCGCGAGATCGCGCAGCGGCTCTTCCTCGCCGAGAAGACGGTGAAGAACTACGTGTCCCGGTTGCTGGGCAAGCTGGGCATGCAGCGCAGGACGCAGGCCGCGGTGCTCGCCACGGAATTGCGCCGGGCGGGCCAGCAACCGCCCGAGAAGTGAGGCTCAGCGGATCAGCGCGTGCCACCGCACCGCGGTGCCACCGCCGGTCCGGTCGCTGATCTCCATCGACCCGCGGCACTGGCGGGCCCGCTGCAGGAGGTTGTCCAGGCCGCTGCGCCGAACGCCGGGCGGAATGCCCGTCCCGTTGTCGGTCACCTCGATGGTCAGCTCGTCCGCGGTCACGTCGACCGACACGGTGATCTCGTCGGCGCCCGAGTGCCGCAGCGCGTTGCTCAACCCCTCGCGGAGCACGGCCTCGGCGTGCTCGCCGACCTGAGGCGGCACGAACGTGTCGACCGCCCCGGAAATGCGCATCGCGGGCGAGACGGTGGTGTCGGTGGTCAGCTCGGCGGCGATGTCGAGCAGCCGCCTGCGCAGGCTGGACGGGCGCTCGGTGCCGGTGGTGTGCAGGTCGAAGATCGACGTGCGGATCTCGCGCACGGTGCGGTCGAGCTGTTCCACCGAGTGCTGGACGCGTTCCCGGGCGTGCTCGTCGGTGATCCTGCGCAGTGTGCCCTGCAAGCTCATGCCGGTGGCGAACAGCCGCTGGATCACGTGGTCGTGCAGGTCCTGGGCGATACGGTCGCGGTCGGCGAGCACGTCCAGCAGCCGCTGGTTGCGTTGCTTGTCGGCGAACTCCAGGGCGACCGCCGCCTGGTCGGCGAGCGAGGTCAGCATCGGCAGCTGGTCGGTGCGGAACACCGGCGCGCCCTTGGACCGAGCGACGACCACGACCCCGCCGGTGCCGGAGGCGCTGCACACCGGAACGGCCGCGGCCGGGCCGAACCCGCCGGAGGTCACCCGGGGCTCGTCGAGTGCGACAGCGAGATCCGGCAGCAGCAGGGGCTCACCGGAGCGGAGTATCCCCGCAATCGGCGAGTCGCCGGCGCCGTCGACAGTGAGCCCCATGAGCCCGGCTCCCCGTTCGCCCGCGGCGACGCTCACCGAGATGAGGTCGCTGCCCTCCTCGCCCGGCAGCAGCATGAAGGCGTCCTCGGCGCCGGCCAGCTCTCGTGCCCGCTCGGCGATGAGGCGCAGCGTCGCGGCCACCGAGGCGCCGCCGAGCAGCTCGCCGTTGATCTCCGCGACCGCGCCGAGCCAGCGCTCGCGCATCCGGGACTTCTGGAACAGCCGCGCGTTGTCCACGGCCACCCCGGCGGCCGCGGCCAATGCCTGCAGCACCACCTCGTCGGCCGAGGTGAACACCTCGCCGCCGCGTTTCTCGGTGAGGTAGACGTTGCCGAACACCCGGTCGCGCACCCGGATCGGCGCGCCCAGGAACGTCTTCATAGGCGGGTGGTTGCGCGGGAAACCCGTCGACGCGGGGTGCTGGGACAGGTCGTCCAGGCGCACCGGTTTCGGATCCTCGATCAGCAGCCCGAGCAGCCCACGCCCCTCGGGCAGGTGGCCCATCGAGGCGCGGGTCTCGTCGTCGATGCCCACATGGACGAACTCGGACAGGCCACCGTCGTCGGAGAGCACGCCGAGCGCCCCGTAGCGGGCGTCCACGAGATCCACGGCGGCCTGGACGATGCGCTGCAACGTCGAGTCCAGGTCGAGGCCGGTCGCCACTGCGAGCACCGCGTCGAGGAGGCCCTGCAGCCGGTCGCGGGTCTTGACGATCTCGTCGAGCCGGTCCTGGACCTCGTGCAGCAGTTCGTCCAGCCGTAGTCCCCCGAGCGCGCGGATGCCGGGCTCGGCGGGACCTTGACCCTCGGGCTCTGACGGATTCGCCGGCATCGGTCTCCGATCGTTCTGGCGTCCGCACCAGACACCTCGCACCGCGAACATCGAACGGGGATCCGACGGTATTACCTCGGCGAGCCGGTTCTCAACCCTCTGCCCTGCCCAGACGCAGCAACAGTTGCGGGCTGCCGCCGGGCCTGCGGGTGCGCACGACTCGCTGCCGGAACTCCCGGAACTGGAACGGACTGGTCTGCGGAGCCACCGTGAGCCCGCGTGCCCGCGCCGCGAGTGAGGCCTCCTGCAGGGCGGCACCGGCCAGCACCTGGTCGCGCCTGCTGTCGGACGTGGTGACCACGAGCAGTCCGGGATCCGGGGTGTGCCTGCGGCCCGCCGTAGTGAACGCGGGCAGCGGCACCAGCCATACCCCGGGCATGGTGCCGGCCTGGGCAATCTCGTCGACGAGATCGACGGGCAGCGCGGACGGGTCGACGGTGTGCCGGTGCGGTCTGTGGTCGAAGATCGCCTGGAACCGGCGAGCGTCGGCCGCGGACGGGCGTCGACGGTCCCGCGCGGTCACGGTCGCGATGGTGTCCGCGCGCGACGGATCGCCCAGCAACGCTGTCTCGGGCCGCCAGCCGAGCATGCGCACCGCGACCGCGACGCAGGCCACCGCGGTGCCGCAGGCGATCACCCGGTCGCGCCCCGTTCCCTCGTGATTCCAGGTGGGTGCGTCGAACCGCTCGTAGAGCTCGACGCGGGAACCGTGGATCTCGAGCGTCCACGGACCGCCCACGCCGCACGGGTAGGAGTTGAGCGCGGCGCGGGTGAGCACGCTGCGCTCATGCCCCGACCATGCGTGCTCGACGGGCCGGGTGAGCAAGGGACTACTGGTCATAGGGCCACTCCTGCATCGTGACGTCCTCGACGGGGCGACGCCGGGTGATCGAGACCGGGCAGCCGTAGCCGAGCCGGAACACCGTCTGGGGGTGGTGGCGGTCGCCGAGCATCGCGTGTAACACCGCCCGCGCGGAGGACACCTCGACCAGCGGCGACAGGAACGAGGCGCCGAGCCCGGCGGCCGTGGCGGCCAGCAGCACCCGCTGCATGGCCTGGCCCGCTCGGATGACGTCGCGCCGCGTGTCCCCGGGTGTGGTGAGCACGGCGACCAGGGGCCCGCGGCGCAATCCGCTGCCGCCGGGGCCCTCGGGCACGGTGTCGTCGGGCCGGGCGAGCAGCGGTTCGCCGGGCGTGGCACGGGGTCCGCCCGCGGTGGCGGGCACGCCGTCCGGCCGCCGTCCGGTGCGGGTCCACGCCCGCACCTCCTCCTGGAAGCCTTCGTCGCGGGCCTGCACGGCGTCGGCACGCCGCAGCAGCGCGGCGAGGGCGGCGAGCCGCGGCGGCTGTTCCAGGAGGAGCAGCTGGCCGCCCTCGGCGTGCGCGGCCATGACGAGTGTGTGCCGCACCGCCGTGGGCACCGGCCGGTCGAGGAAGGGCCTGCGGTTGGTGTGCCGGTGGCCGATGGCCGTGGCCAGCCGCAGCTCGTCCGGTGCCGGGCGATGCGGTCCGCCGACATGGACGCGCGCCAGCAGCCGGGGCCGGGCGGGGTCGGGCTGGATCCGCACCTCGGAGGCGTGCCCGCGTGCCGCGAGCACGAGGCGGATGTTGAGCAGGGCGGCGCCGCACGCGAGGGTCGCCTCCCGCGCGCCCGGGTCGCAGACGCCCAGGATCCGGGTCTCGTCGAGCAGCACGTCGATGCGGCCCGTGCCGACCCGGAACTCCCAGGGCTGGGTGTTGTGCGGCGACGGTGCCCGGACGGCCGCGAGCAGCGCCGCGTGGAGCAATCCGGTGAGGGGTGGGGTGGTCGTGTCGGTCATGGGGTGCTCCCGCCGCCTGGTGGCCGGACCGTGCGTCCGGGTGCCTGCCTCGTCGTGCTGCGCTGGGCGTGCAGGGCGCCCCCTGTCCTCCGCCGGCACGCGCGGCGCGGTGTCCGGGGCCGGTTCCCCGGCCCGGGACGGCTCGGCACACGACCGGCTCGACCGTGGGCGGGCGCGACACAGGCGTGGACCACCCGCAGTGGGACGGACCGGTGACCGGCCTCCACCGCGGCGGGCTCGTCACCGGCGACGGCCCGGTTCCGTACCCGTTCTCCCTGGCTCGGCACGGTTCCATCGTGCGCGGCAGGCAGGGGTGCGCGCGTGGGCCGAAAGCCCTTCGTTGTCCGGGTCCCTTGATCCCTTTCCGGCCCGGTTCCACCCGGGACGCAGCCGCGGACGGTCCCGGCCGGCGCGCGCGACGGCGGTGACCACCGGGTTTGGCGTCGCGTGCAGGGCGGCGTGGACGGATCGGAACCGACGACCGCACGATCCCGGGCCTCCGGCTCCGGCCACTCCGCCCAGGCAGCTCGCGGGCGTTCCCGGGCTCGGTGGCGGCGCGCTCCCCACCGGCCAGCCGCGCACCGCGCAGGATCCGATGGTTTTCCGCCGGCGTCCGATGCGCCCGCCGTGAGGAGGCGGCAGGCCATAGTGGACCGACGAGGCGCGGTGCGCCACGCGGCGTCGATCGTCGGGTCCGGCCACCGACGGCAACGCGGCGCCGGGTGACGAACACGGCCTACCGTGAACACCGACGGCAGGCCTGCGCGGCAATCCAGGAGGACTCATGACCGAAGCAGGGCACGTCCGTGGTCCCGTGGTGGCCGGTGTCGACGGCACCGAGGCATCGCTGCGTGGAGTGCGCTGGGCGGCGGCCACGGCGGCTCGCCACCGCGTGCCGCTGCGGCTGGTCCACGCGGCCGGCTACGCCGACTTCTACACCGGTGAGAGCATCCCGCCCCCGGAGCGGTTCAAGGAAGACCTGCGCAGGCAACGGTGGGAGTTCTTGCATGCCGCCCGCCGCGTCGCCGCCGAAGAGGGCAGCCCCGAGGTCCACACCGTCCTCGACGCCGACCCGCCCATCCCGTGCCTGGTCCGCATGTCCAGGACCGCGCGGATGGTGGTGCTCGGCTCGTCCGGGCACAGCGGCCTGGTGGGCCTGCTCGTCGGCTCGGCGACGCTCGCCCTGGTCAGCCACGCGTACTGCCCGGTCGTGTCCGTGCGGGGACAGCTCCCCGAGCCGGCCGAGGCCGACCCGCGGCCCGTGGTCGTCGGTGTCGACGGCAGCCCGCTGAGCGAGCGGGCCATCGGGTACGCCTTCGACGAGGCGTGCTTCCGCGGCGTCGACCTCGTGGCCGTGCACACCTGGAGCGACTCGGACACCGACATCTTCAGCCAGGCGCGGATGTACTTCGACTGGGAGCCCATGCGCGACACCGAGGAACGCCGGCTCGCCGAGCGCCTCGCAGGATGGCGGGAGCTCTATCCGGACGTCACCGTGCACCGGGTACTGGTCAAGGACCGCCCCCGCCACGAGCTGCTGGAGTGGAGCCGCAAGGCACAGCTCGTCGTCGTGGGCAGCCGTGGCCGGGGCGGGTTCCGCGGCATGCTGCTGGGTTCGACCAGTCATGCCCTCGTCCACAACGCGGAGTGCCCGGTGATGATCGCGCGCCCCGTACCGAGCCCGGCCGCGTGACCGCACCCGCCGGTCACCGCGGCACGAGCAGCACCCACACCGGCCCGGGTGCCAGCGGCAGCGGCCGGCCGGACCCGGTAACGAAGCGCGTCCCTTCGCCCGCCGCCGGCCTCGACCACCTGCCCTCGTAGGCCATGCCGTCCCGTAGGACGGTCGCCGGGCCGTCGCCGACCGTGATCGCCACCGGGGAGACCTGACCGGCCGCATCCCGCACCTGCATGCCTTCCCGGACCCGGATGCGCTGCACCACGACGGTCGCCGCGCCGACCCGCCCGCTCTCGGTCGTGATCAGCGGTTCGTCGTTCATCGAGACGACCCAGCGTCCCGCCTCGGGTGACCAGCTGAAGCGGTACGACGCCGCCCGGTACCCGACGTCGTGGCGAGTGGTGGCCGTTCCGCCCGCCGGGGCGGCACCGAACTGGAACACATGGCGTGGCCCGGGGCCTCCGCCGCCGCGCGGCAACCGGCCGGGCCGGACGTAGAGGTTGTGCGGGATCCGGCGGTCCGGGTCGCGGTAGAAGGCGCGGGGCGCGTCCCGGTCGGTGACCAGCATCATCGGCGCGCGACGCAGCAGCGGCTGGATCTCCGGTGCGCCGCCCGAGTACGCCAGGACCGGGTGGCCGTACTGTGCCAGCAGCTGGATGTCGGTCTCGCGTGCGCTGCGGACAGGCCCCACCACGTCGGGCAGGCGCGCGGAGTAGAGCGCGGCGAGCCGGGTCAGGCCGCCTTCCACCGGCTCGACGTACACGACGTCGGCCGCCGAGAGCCCGGTCTGGGGTTTGGCCGCGGCGACGTTGTCGATCTTGACGACCAGCACGTGGTCGGCCTGCGGGGGAACCGGCACGGCGGTGCCCGGCGGCGTGGCCGGTTCGTCCTCGCCGCCGTAGACCAGCAGCGCCGCGATCCCCGCCGCGACGACCACGAACACGCCGACGGCCGCGATCAGCTGCCGGACGGCCTTGGAGGGCACGGCGACCACCTCCTCCTCGCCGTGGCGACCACGCAGATCCACGACCGCCGCGGCAGAGCCGATCGGCTCCTCCAGTTCAGCACGGCGGGGCCGTGTCCGCGATTCCGGCGAGGCCGGTCAGGGGTCGAAGGCGGTGCGGTGTCAGCGCCGGGTCCACTCCCGCTCGACGCGTTCCCACTCCCGCTCCCAGTACACGCTGCGCGCGCGGGCCAGCAAGGCACGGAACCCGGCGTAGACGAGACCGCACAGTCCGACCACGGCGAGCCAGGCCGAAACACCGACACTCACACCGTCGGTGATCGCACCGGCCGGGGTGGCGGGCGGGGACGTCAGGTCGCCGGCGTCGTCGACCCACACCGCGATCTCGGTGCCCTGCGCCATGCCCCGGTAGGTCGAGACATCGCCGACACGGGGCGCGCCGTCCGGGGTGTACCACCGGGCGGGCACCTCGACATTGCGCAACTCGGTGGTCGACGTGCCGACCGGCGCGTCGGCGAGCAGCACCGCGGTCGTCTGGTGCTTGGTCCCGGCCTCGCGCTCGAGCGTGGCCATCCGCTCCGCGTAGACGTCACTCCCCCACGACGCGGCCACGGGGATCGCGCACAGGGCAAGCAGGATGAAGGACACCAGCAGCCGT
Source organism: Prauserella oleivorans (assembly GCF_042685745.1). NCBI lineage: Bacteria > Bacillati > Actinomycetota > Actinomycetes > Pseudonocardiales > Pseudonocardiaceae > Prauserella > Prauserella oleivorans. Next base: position 3,993,843 of record NZ_JBHUNT010000001.1, read on the forward strand.
GCCTCCCAGCGGTCCCCCGGCCGGGCCAGCGGGTTGCGACCGACGTGCAGCCGTCGCCACAGCCGCACCACCCTGCTCTCCCCCGATCCCACGTGTCCCCCTTCCACACCGGAAAACGGCAGACGCCTCTCTTCATTATTCCCGGGAGTTCCCGTTCCTATTCAACGACTACGTTCCCGAGAACACACGAAGGTGTCTGTGACGATGGCGACACCTTCGCTCAGTGTCACCGGCGCCGAAGGGGTCGACTGTCCACAGTGTCCGGTTGATGCGGCGCGGGTCACGACCCCGACTTCACCCGGGTGCCGTCCGGGGTGTCGTCCCAGACGTAGCCGAGCCGGTTCCGGACCTCGGCCACCCCGGGCACGCCCCGCGCCAGCCTGCCGGCGAGCTCGGCGTCGCTGCGGCTCTCGACCTGACCGAGCAGGGTCACGACCCCGTGCTCCACGGCGATGCCGACCGTGTCGGGTTCCACCCACAGGATGCGCGTGAACACGTCGGTGGCGATGTCGTGCCGGATGTCGTCGTCGGGCCGGGCGGGGACGCCCGCGACGTGCCGGTACGACAGGACGCCGGCGAGCACGCCGTCGTCCACCACGAACATCCAGCGCAGCCTACGCTGCTCGAGTTCCCTGGCCACCCGGCTCACCGGAGTGGCGGCATCGACGGTCGATGCGGGCGAGGTCATCACGTCACCGGCGCGGCGGTCTTGGGCGCTGCGCAGGCGCTGCTTGGCCCGCTGCCACTCGAGCCACGTCCGCCGAGCGCGGTGCCGCGCCCCGCCCCACGCACACATCAGGTCGGCCTCCGAAACCACGCCGACCGGCCGACCACGAGCGTCCACGACCGCGACGGCTCCCGCTTCCGCCGCGGCGAGCACCCGGGCGACCGTGCCCAGATCGGTCTCGGGTGTGACGCTGCGCGGGTCCGGGGTCATCACGTCCCGCGCGGTGAGTTCTGACATGGTGTGCTCCTCCCCTCGGGCCCGCGCCCGCGGCGACGGCCTGCGCCTTCACGGTCCGATTCGCGTCCCGCCCGCTGGTAGGGCACAACTGCCCTGACCGCGGAGTAGCCCGCGCTCGCCACCCGAACGGCCCATCGCCAGGGCGGGGTCCCCGCTCGGCCGATAGCCCGTTCGGACGCAAGCCTTCCCGCCTCGGTCGACAGCCCGGGGCAGGGACCGCCGTCCGCCGCCGCGGCCAGGGCCCGACGGCCCACGCGACGCCGGAGCGGTAGTGGCCGTAAGCGCCCTAAGCCCCGCGTCCGGACGGTGCCGCCCGGCCTCGGGCGGCGGCCACTCCCCCGCACGCAGCCATCGGTCCGCGGGAGCCACCGCCCCGGGAGCCGCGGTGCCCACGGGCGCGGCCGCCCGCCGTGAGCCGCGCGAGTTCCTTTACACCCCGCGGGGTGACCGCCAGACTGCTCGCGTCACCAACCGTGTCCAGTCAGCTGCTCAGGGGGAACCGTGTCCGCCGCGTCGTCGCCGAGTACCGCACCGAGCCGGGTGCGAGCCCTGGGTCTCGTCGCGGGGGCGCTCGGCCTCGCGGTCGTCGGCGCGCTTCTGCCCTGGCCCGCCGGCGCGATCACGCGGGCGCTCGCCGGATCCGCCCAGCCGGTGCCGCTCCCCGCGGGAACCGGCACCACCGCTGCCTGGGGACTGCCCGCGGTCGCCTGTCACGGCCTGGCGCTGTGGCTCGGCGGCACCGCGGCACGCTGGGTCGCCTGCACCGTGCGGGAGGCCCGAGCCGCCCGGTTCGCACGGACGGCGGCCGTGATCGCCGGGGTGGCCGGCTTCCTCGGCAACCTTCTCCTGCTCCTGGCGACCAGGGCGCGGGGCACTGCGGTCTGGGCACTGGAGGCCACGAGTGCCCTGGCCGTCCTCGCGTGCGCCGCCGCGCTCCCGGCGGCCGTGCTCGCCGGGTACGGTCTCGCCGTCCTGCTCTGGCGCTGCGTCGTCCACACACCCGAACGGCTCGCCGCCCGGCAGAGCGGCGACGTCCGGACCGAACCTCCCCGGCCACTTGAGGTGGATGACCCGGTCGTGCCCGGCGGCGCCGCGCCGGACAGGACCCGGTGGCACAACGCGTACGCCGTCCCGGACGTCGACCCGGGTGCGGTCACCGAGCGCTGGCGGCGCGGCGAGCACACGACCGGGATCTGCCTGTCCGGCGGCGGCATCCGCGCGGCGAGCGTGGCACTGGGCGCCCTTCAGTCACTCCGAACGGACCTGCTCGACGCGGACTACCTCGTATCGGTCTCCGGCGGCGGCTACACAGCCGGCGCCTTCCAGCAGGCGCTCACCGGCGCCTCCGCGGACGGCGGGGCGAGCGGCAACGGCCAGGTCGTGCGGGACCCTCGTTCGGTCTTCACGGAGGGCACAGCGGAGCTCCACCACATCCGCAGGAATTCGAGCTACCTGGCCGACACCCCGGCGCGCATGCTCGGCGCGCTCGGCCGGATCGCCCGCGGTCTGGTGCTGTCCCTGACGGTCCTGTTCGGACCCGCGATCGTGCTCGGTGTCCTCTTCGGACTCTTCTACGATCGAGTACCGATCACCGAGCTCGAACCCGGCCTGAGCGGCGTCCCGGTTCCGCGCCCCGGTGGCCTGTTGGCGCTCGGTGCGGTCACCGCTCTGGCGTTCCTGCTTGCGCTGTTCGCGCGCGGGAACGCACCCCGGCGCGTCCGTTCCGCGCGCCTCGCGCCGTCGGTCACGGCGCTCGCCGTCGTGCTGGCGGCGCTCGTCGTGGTCGTGCCCGCGCTGGTCTGGGCCGCGGGACGGTTGGTGTCCACGATGGACGCGGTGCGCGGCTTCGGTCCCGTGGGCACGGTTCTGCTGACCTACGCCGCCGCGCTGGCGTCGATGTTCTGGAAGCACCGTAGCCGGATCGGCGGCCAGGCCACGGGCATGTTCCGGCGCCGTTCAGGCGGGGTACCGGCCGCGCTCCCGAGTGGCGTCCTGCAGCGGTTGCTCGTCATCGTCACCACCGGCATCCTCGTCGTCGCGTGGCTGCTCGTCTTCGCCGGGTCCGCGGGAACACTCGGCGATCCGGCGGCACTCTGGACGGCCGCCGGGGTGGCCGTGGTGGTGCTCGTGCTCGGCATGGGCTTCGACAACACATCGCTGAGCCTGCATCCCTTCTACCGCAGGCGCCTCGCCGCCGCCTTCGCGGTGCGCCGGGTACGGCGCTCGGCAGACGGCCAGCTCGTCGCGGTGCCGTACGACCCGGCCGAGCGGACGACGCTGTCCGCCTACGGCAGGGTGGCCGGGGACGTCCGGTTCCCGCAGGTGATCTTCGCCGCCTCCGCCAACCTGACCGGCGAGAACCGGACCGCTCCTGGCCTGGGCTCCGTGTCGTTCACCCTCGGCGCGGACTGGACCGGCGGGCCCGACGTGGGCTGGGTCCGCACGCGCGACCTCGAGGAGGCGGTCACCCCGCGGTTCCGGCGCGACCTCACCGTGCAGGGTGCGGTGGCCATCAGCGGGGCCGCGTTCGCGTCGTCGATGGGCCGGTCGAGCCGCTGGTTCCAGGTGCTGCTCGCGGTGTCCGGCGCCCGGCTCGGCGCGTGGCTGCCCAACCCCGCGTTCGTCCGGCACGCGCGCGAGGCCGCCGACCGCGGCAACTGGGCGCATCCGTGGCTGCCCCGGGCACGCCGGTTGCCCTACCTCGTCCGGGAGGTGTTCGGCCTCCACCCGCACGACGAGCGGCTGCTGCACGTGACGGACGGCGGGCACTACGACAACCTCGGCCTCGTCGAGCTGTTCCGGCGCCGCTGCACCCGCATCTACTGCGTCGACGTGAGCAACGACACACCACCCAGCGCGAGCACTCTGGCGCAGGCCCTCACCCTTGCCCGGCAGGAGCTGGGCGTCCGGGTCGACCTCGACGAACCGTGGCGGGCCGATCCGGGCACGGCCGAACCGCAGGACACGGGCACGCCGGAGCTCACGGCCAGGCTGGCGTCCTCGCCGCTCATCACGGGAACCATCGTGTACCCGCCCGAGTCCGGGATCGCGCCGGAGGTCCGGGGCCGGCTCGTGGTGGCGCGGGCACAGCTCTGGCCGGAGCTGCCGTACTCCCTGCTGTCCTACGCCGCCCACCATCCGGAGTTCCCGAACGACAGTACCGGCGACCAGTGGTTCGACGACGCCAAGTTCTCCGCCTACACCGAGCTCGGCCGCCGGACCGGCGCGGAGGCCCGCCAGGCCATGGGCTCACCACAGGTCACCGTGGCGCCCCAGAAGGCCGCGGAGGACACCGGGGCAGCACCCGTGTTGCCGGATACGGCGTGACGGGCCCGCACACACACGTGGCCGGACCGGCAGGGCACGCCGGTCCGGCCACGCGGTGGGTTCGGTCAGTTCGAGACGCTCGCCAGGTAGGCGGCCGCCTTGTCCGGGTCCAGGAACCAGTGCTGGAAGTCCGTCGGGTCGGTGAAGCCATTGGCGAACCGTCGCGCCACCGCCGGGTTCTGCGCCGCGGCACCGACGATCTCGAGCACGTGCGGAGGCGGCGGCTGCAGCATCGCGTTGGTCCACTCGGTCACGTGCTTGGCGTAGTCCCAGTACCGTTCGAACGTCTGAACCATCCACGACTCGTCGAACGGCTGGTCCCCACGCTCCAGAATGGACTCCAAATACACCGCCGCGCACTTCGCCGCGTTGTTGGAGCCCTGGCCGGTGATCGGGTCGTTGGCCACCACGACGTCGGCCATGCCCAGCACCTTGCCGCCGGAGGGCAGCTTGCCGACCGGCTTGCGCACCACCGGGGTGTAGCCGCCGGCGAGTGTCGCTCGCGAGTCGGTGAGCTCGGCGTTGCGGGCGCGGTCGTACTCCCACGGCAGGAACCGCTTCATGAGGCTGAGAATGCGCTCGAAGTGCTCCTGCGGCCCGGGCCGGTCGGAGAAGCAGTCGAGCGGCCCGCCCGGAATCCCTTCGAAGAAGAGGATCTCGCAGTTGCCGGTGACGGTGTAGGCCGGGATGACGAACAGTTCACCGACTCCGGGGATGAGGTTGAACCGCACCGCCCGGTACTCCGGGTGCTCCGGCCGCGGGTCCACGCCGTGCGCGTACGCCAGCGACAGCGCGCGCTGCGGCTTCGTGTACGGCGAGCGGGAGGGATCACGGTCGAAGAGCTGCACGAGCTCGCCCTTGCCGGCCGCGACCACCACGAGGTCGTACATCTCGGCCAGCGAGTTCAGGTCCGCCGTCGTGACGCCGTGGATGATCAGCTTGCCACCGCGTTCCTCGAACAGTTCCAGCCAGCCGGCCATCTTCACGCGCTGGTCGACCGACTGCGCATAGTTGTCGAGGCGCGCGAACCAGTCGATCGCCCGGCTCGAATCCGGTGCGGCGACCGAGACACCCAGTCCCTCGACCTTGACCGTCTGCTCCTCCCAGAGGTTCAGACCGTACCGGCGCTCCGTCTCCAGCGAGTCGTGGAACATGCACTGCGTGGACATGACCCGGCCGTTGCGGATCTCGTCCGCCGTGCGCGCCGACATCACCGTGACGTCGTAGTCGTGCTGCTGCAGCGACAAGGCCAGCTGGAGGCCCGACTGCCCCGCGCCGACGACCAGAACCTTACGCATGTGCTCTTGCCCTTCCCGGTTCCGACAGTTCTGCCAGCGACAACGTGTAGCGCACGAGTTCCCGCAACGCTTCCGCCGTCGATTTCGGATCGCGCGCGTCACACGTGATGAGCGGAATCGCCGGGTCGAGGGCCAGCGCGTCCCGCACCTCGTCGAGGTCGTGGTGCACTTCGCCGTTGAACCGGTTGACCGCCACGATGAACGGCAGATCCGAGTCGTTCTCGAAATAGTTGATAGCCGCGAACGACTGCTCGATCCGGCGGGTGTCGACCAGCACGATGGCCCCCAGCGCGCCCCGCGACAGGTCGTCCCACAGGAACCAGAACCGCGCCTGGCCAGGGGTGCCGAACAGGTACAGCAACAAATCCGAGTGCAGAGTGATCCTGCCGAAGTCCATGGCGACGGTGGTCGTGGACTTGGTGCCGTCCACCGGCAGGTCGTCCACGCCGGTGCTCGCCTCGGTCATCCAGGCTTCGGTGTTGAGCGGAGGGACCTCGGAGACCGAACCGACGAACGTCGTCTTGCCGACGCCGAAGCCGCCGGCGATCACGATCTTCGCGGAAACCGTCAGCAGCCCCGCGTCGGCTCCTTCTTCCGTGGCCGCCTCCGCGCCGTCAGACCGGTAGCCGCTTGAGTCCATCGAGGATCCTCTCGAGTACGTTCCGATCGTGCTGATACGCGTACGCCGTGGGATGGATGTAGATCGCCCCCTGCGCGGCCAGGTCGCTGACCAGGACCCGGACCACGCCGAGCGGCAGCGACAGCGACACCGACAACTCGGCGATCGACACCCGGGTACGCGCACGCTCGTACAGCATGCGTGACTCCGGCATCAGGGAGTCGCTGAGGCTCGGGTCGTAGCGCGGCACCGACACCAGCGTTTCGACGAGCAGGTCGTAACGCGGTTTGGTGCGTCCGCCGGTGAGCGCATAGGGACGAATTCGCTTGCTGCGCATCCGCTTCGGCTGACCGGACCCATTCTCTGTGGACACGGTGATCACTTCCTCACCAGTGGGGTCACGCCTGCGCCCGGCGGGCGGTCAGCACGCGTCGCATGTCGGCACGGATCTCAGGAGTCAGGGCGTGGCCGGCGTTGCGCACGAACTGGGTCATCTCGTACGCCACGACCTTCATGTCGCAGTCGGGTCCGGTCAGCACGGCCAGTCCCGCGCCGGCCCCGATGCCCATGAACAGGAAGTAGCCGTGCGTGAGCCGGATGATGATCTGCTCACACGTGCCCTTGTCGAACAAGGTCGCACTGTTGCGGGCCAGGCTGAGCAACCCGCTCGCGATCGCCGCCAGCTGCTCGGCGTCCTCGTTGCTCACCTGCTCGGACGCCGTCAGCGGGAAGCCGTCGGAGGACATGATGAGCGCGTGCGTGACCCCGTGGACCTTGCGTACGAAGTCGTTGATCAGCCACGAGAAGTTCTGTTTCTGGGAGCTGTTCATGTCGGGTGTCACTGGCTGTCCTCAGAGCTGGTGTCCGCCTCGTCGCTGTCCGGCTGCGCATGCTTGGGCCGCCGCTCCTGCTCGGCGAGCGAGTTCGCGGCCGCCTGCTCGCCGTCACTGAACGCGTCCAGGTCGGCGAGGAGCTTGTCGTGGCTCTCCTCGAGCGACATGGGGTCCTCGGGCGGCGGCTCGTGCTCGCCTTCCGTCGAGCTGTTCCGCAGACTCCGGGACACGCGGCGGGGCAGCCCGCTCGGGGTGGTCCCGCCCACGGCGGGTGGCTGAATCGGCGGCCTGGGCCGCGGGCTGGGCGGGCTGGGGGGCGACGCGGGCGTATGACTCGCGCCGCGCTGCGGGAGCCGCCGGGGCAGCTCGCCGGAGATCGCGCCCGGCTGCTCGGTGAGCACGGCGGCGGGCTCGGGCTCGCGCTGCTCGACGACGCCACCGCCGCCGGGTCCCTTGGCGTAGAACACCGTGTCCGTGCCCGACCACGTCGCCTCGGGCAGCTCCGCCACCAGTCCGGGCGGCAGCAGCACGGTCGCGGTCGTGCCGTGCGGCACGCGGCGGGACAGCGACACCTTCATGCCGTGCCGCTCCGCGAGCCGGCGCACGACGGCGAGACCCATGTGGCGCACGCTGTCGTCGTCCAGCACCGGCGCGTGGGAGAGCCGGTCGTTGAGCTCGGCCAGCCGCTCCTCGGGCAGCCCGATGCCCTCGTCCTCGATCCGGATGAGCACGCTGCCCTGCTCGGTAAGGTGCGCGCTGACCCGGACCGGGGAGTTCGGCGGCGACTGGTTCGCCGCGTTGTCGAGCAGCTCCGCCAGCAGCCGGCTCAGGTCCTCCGCCGCGAAGCCGACCACGCCGAGCGAGACGACCCGGCCGATCGTGATCCGGGCGTACTGGTCGATCGACGACATCGCCGCGCGGACGGTATCGACGAGCGACGACGTCTCGGTGCTGGCGTCACCGGCGTCACGCCCCGCGAGCACACGCAGGTTCTCGGCGTTGCGCCGCAGCCGCGTCGCGAGGTGGTCGAGCCGGTAGAGCTGGCTCAGCCGGTCCTCGTTGTCTTCCCGGGTCTCCATCTCCTCGAGCTCGGACAGCAACGAGTCCACGAGGTTGAGGTCGCGCAGCGCGATACTCGCGCAGATGTCCACCAGCGCCTGCTCGGACGCCGGCTCGCGCCTCTCGGCCGGCTTCGCCGGTGCTTCGATCGCCAGTCGATCCGCACCGTACCTCGGAGGATCGAGGAATTGCGCTGCCGCCACCCGGGAGCGGTCCAGCAGCACTCGTGAGCGGTCCAGCAACTCTCTCGCTCTTGCCCGCCTCGCCATGCAGTCCACACTTTCTCGTCGCGTTACGGGCCTTCTGATCGGCCGTTCCCCCCGACCAACGGACGCCTATGCAAGCAGACGTCGCGAGTCTTGTCCACAACCGGTCCCCGTTCCATCGCTGGGCGTGACGACTACCTGTGACAACGCCGCTGGCGACCGCCCCGGCGCGCGTGTCGGGCGACCTAGATCACGACCGGAAACCCGTGCGGGGACACGGAAATCGCGCCTACAGTCACGGCTTTCGGCCGTCGCGGTGTGTCACCGGGCGGCAACGGACCCGAGTCGTCGCCGGGGTGGGCCGCTTTGGCAAGATACGGGCCTCCGGGACCAGCCTGCAGCTGCAGTGGCACGCGACCGCGGAAGGATTCTTCAGTGAGCACCCACACCGCGCAGGTCGACGATCTTCGTCTCGTCGCCTTGCCCAGCGCCCTGAACTGCACCGAGATGTTCGTGCGCTTCTCGCTGACCGAATGGTCGCTGCCGATGTTGCTGGAGCCGGTGACCGAATCCGCGCGACGGCTCGTGCAGCGCGTGATCGACAACACCGACCAGAAGGCTCCCGGCTTCGTCACCGTGCGGCTGCGGCTGGCCGGGGACTGCCTGGTGATCGAGGTCGAGGACGACCAGCTCGCGCACGTGCACGACGGCGCACCGAACCTCCGGGGCCGCAGGACGGGCACCGTCCCGCTGGAGGGCCGCGGCAAGCTCGTGTGGTGCGAGGTGCCCCTCCCGCCGGGATTGTCGGCATCGGACGTGCGGTTGCCGCACCGCGGCGAGCGGCGCCGCGCGCCCGAACCGCCTGCCCCGTCCCGGGCCGAGCCCGGCGGCGTCGACCCCGCCCTCGTCGACCGGGTGCTGGTCGGCCTCAAGAACCGCGAGTGGTGACGGCGGACACGCTCGCGGCCGCCTTCTACGAGCTCTGCACGCGGCGCCGCGACGTCCGGGCGGAGTTCACCGGCGAGCCCGTCGACGACGCGGCGCTGCACCGGGTGCTGGCGGCCGCGCACGCCGCGCCCAGCGTCGGGCTGAGCCAGCCGTGGGACTTCGTGCTCGTGCGGGACCGCGCCGTGCGGGAACGGTTTCGGGAGCACGTCCGCGTCGAGCGCGACACGTTCGCCCGGGACCTCAGCGGCGAGCGCGCGGCGACGTTCTCGCGGATCAAGATCGAGGGAATCCTGGAGTCGACACTGTCGGTGGTCGTGACCTACGACCCGGACCGCGGGTCCCCCGCCGTGCTCGGCAGGCACGCGATCGCCGACGCGGGCCTGTACTCGGTGTGCCTGGCGATCCAGAACCTGTGGCTGGCGGCCACCGCCGAAGGGCTCGGCGTCGGCTGGGTCAGCTTCTATCGCGAGGACGTGGTGCGCGAGCTCCTCGGCATCCCGGCCCACGTGCGGCCCGTGGCGTGGCTGTGCCTCGGACCGGTCACGCATCTGCAGCACACGCCGGACCTCGAGCGGCATGGCTGGCGCGAGCGGCTACCGCTGGAGGCGGTCGTGCACGAGGAGCGTTACCCGGCCGCGGCGGCGCGGAGGACGGCATCGGCGGAGCGGTCGACGTCCTCCTCCGTGGTCGACCAGTTCGACACCGACACCCGCACGTAGCGCCGGCCGCGCCAGGTGGTGCCGCCGAGCCAGCAGGTGCCGTCGCGCTGCACTCGCTCGATGACGCGGTCGGTCCGCGCGTAATCGCCGAACCGCGCGAGCACCTGATTGAGCACCACCTCGTTGCCGATCTCGGCGCCCCCGGCGGCCAGGCGTGAGGCGAACCGGCGCGCCAGCCGGCAGCACCGGTCCACGAGGCCGGCGACACCGGCACGGCCGAGCTCCCGCAGCGCCGCCCACACGGCGAACCCGCGCGCCCGGCGCGACGACTCCAGCGCGAAGTCGGCGAGACCGCCGGTCCCCGACGAGCCGACCAGATAGGCGGCGCTGTAGGAGACGGCGGCCGCGTGCACGTCCGGCCTGGCGCAGACGGCGAAGCCGCAGTCGTACGGGACGTTCAGCCATTTGTGCCCGTCACAGGCCAGGAATCGGCCAGCTCGACTCCGGCGACCAGGTGCGCCGTCCGCGGGCTCGCCGCGGCCCACAATCCGAACGCACCGTCCACATGCGACCAGCCGCCGTGGGCACGCACGAGGTGGCAGGCGGCGCCGAGGTCGTCGCAGGCACCGGTGTTGACGTTGCCCGCCTGCAGGCACACGATCGCCGGCCCACCCCGCGCGAGGACGCGCTCGAGGTCGGCGATGTCGATCGAGCCGTCCGGGGCCGCCGCGACCGGCTCGACGACCGCCGTGCCGAACCCCAGCAGGCGCAGCGACCGGTCGATGGTGGCGTGCCGCTCCTGCCCGGACACGACCCGGATACGGGGCCCGCCCGCGAGTCCGTCCCGTTCGACGTCCCAGCCGGCCTCGGCCAGCAGGTGATGCCGGGCGGCGGCCAACCCGACGGTGTTGGCGGCCTGGCCGTCGGTGACGAACCCCACCGACGCGGTGGCGGGCAGGCCCAGCAGGTCCTTGAGCCACTCCCCGCGCACTGCTCCGCTGCGGCGGCCGCCGGGGACCGCACGGCGTTGAACGCGCACTGGTCCCAGCCGGTGGTCAGCACGTCCGCCGCGGTCGCGGCCGGCAGCGAGCCGCCGATGACGAAGCCGAAGAAGCGCGGGCTCGCCGTCGCGATGAGGCCGGCCTCGGCGGCGTCCCGCAGCTCGGCGAGCACCCGCTCGGGCGGGCACGGGGCATCGGGCAACGGACCGCCGAAGGCCCGGGTGACGGCGCGGGTGTCGACGGGCCGGGCCACGGGCCGGTCGCGCAGTGACTCCCGGTACCGCGCGACATGCCCCACCGTCTCGGTCAGCAGCTCGTCCAGCTCCATGACCCGACCCTAGGACCACGACCGTCACGGGACCTTCAGCGCAGCCCGCACCAGCTCGAGCGGATGGCGCGCCTGCCGGTGCGTGCCGTGCGCGATCTGCTGCCGGCACGACACCCCGGTGGCCGCGACGACCGTGTCCTCGGGTTCCGCTCGGACCGCGGGGAACAGGCGGTCGGCACCCACGGTCATCGACACGTCGTAGTGTTCGGCCTCGAAGCCGAACGAGCCCGCCATGCCGCAACAGCCCGCGTCGAGCTCGACGACCTCCGCGCCCGGCAGCCGGTTGAGCAGGGCCATCGTCGCTGCCGTGCCGACCTCCGCCTTCTGGTGGCAATGACCGTGGAAGAGGACCCGCCTGCCCGCGGCGGGGTGCTCGGCGTCGAGGACGAGCCTGCCGTCGTCGACCGCGGCGGTCACCACCTCCTCCAGTTGGCGCACCCGCCCGGCGACGTCGCGGGCGCGCGGGTCGTCCGGCAGCAACGACAGCGCCTCGTCGCGCAGGGTCAGCACGCACGAGGGCTCGCATCCCACGATGGGCCCCTCGGTCGCGGCCAGCTCGGCGATCAAGCCGGACGCCTTGCGTTTCGCGTCGTCGATCAGGCCCTTCGACAGGCTCGACCGGCCGCAACAGCCGCGAGTCACCAGCCGCACCGAGTAGCCGGCTGCCTCGAGCAGCTCGATCGCCGCACGCCCGATCGCCGGCTCGGTGAAGGTGGTGAACGAGTCGGCGAGGAAGACGATCTCCCCCAGCGGTGCCGGACCGCCGCGCGGGCGCCGCTTCCGAAACCACGCACCGAGGTGGCGGCGCTCGTAGTGCGGCAGCGGGCGCGCGGCGGCGATGCCCAGACTGCGTTCCAGCAGCCTGCGCAGAGCGGGGATCCTGCCCGGGAGATTCGACAGGGGCGCGGTCGCCGATCCCAGCCGGTTGAGGGTCCGGATGGCGCCGAACACCCGGGACCGCACCGGCACACCGTGCACGTCGTGGTGGTGCGACAGCGCCTCGCTCTTCAGCTTGGCCATGTCGACGCCCAGCGGGCACTCGCTCTTGCACGCCTTGCACATGAGGCACAGGTCGAGGACCTCGTGCAGCCGCTCGTCGCCGAGCGCGGTCTTCGGGTCCGGTTCGGACAGTGCCTTGACCAGCGCGTTGGCCCGGCCCCGGGTGGAGTCGTCCTCGGTGCGCGTGGCCATGTAGGACGGGCACATGGTGCCCGCGTCGGCCTTGCGGCACAACCCGATGTTCATGCACCGGTCGGCGGCGGCACGCATGCCCCCGACGACCTCGAACGAGAGCCGGGTGCGCAGTGGGCCCGGTTCGGGAAGCTGCGGATCGCGCAAGTGTTCCGTCATCGGTGGCGCGTCGACGATCTTGCCCGGATTGAGTGTCCCCTGTGGATCGAACACCCGCTTGACGCGGCGCATCGCCTCGTACAGCTCGTCACCGAAGATCTCCCGGTTGAACTCGCTGCGGGCGAGCCCGTCGCCGTGCTCACTGGAGTTCACGCCGCCGTAGGAGGCGACGAGATCCTTGACCTCCTCGGCGACCTTCCGCATCGTCTCGACCTGCCCGGGTTTGGTGAGGTCCACGAACGGCCGGATGTGCAGGCAGCCGACCGAGCAGTGCCCGTAGAACCCGGCGTGCAGGCCGTGCCGGTCGAGGATCTCCCGGAACTTCGCGGTGTACTCCGCGAGATGGCGGGGGTCGACGGCGGTGTCCTCGACGAACGCGAGCGGCCGGTTCGCCCCGGTGCTGGCCGCCATGAGCAGGCCCAGGCTCGACTTGCGTACCTTGAGCAGCGCCGCCTGCTGCGCCGGCGTCACCGCCTCGAGGGTGTGGTAGCCGTGCCCGTGTTCCCGCCACGACGCGCTGAGCCTGCGCAGCCGGGCGATCAGCTCCCGCTCGTCGTCGCCGGTGAAGCTGACGAACAGCAGCGCGTCGGGGTCGCCCTCCAGGATCGTGCCGAGGGAGGCGTACTCGATCCGCTCGCGCGAGAGGTCGAGAATGGTGCGGTCCATGAGCTCCACGGCGGCCGGTTCACACGCGAGCGCGTCCTCGGTGGCCTCGATGGCGCCCTGGGTGGACGTGAAATGCCCCACCGCGATGACCGTGTGGCGGGGCTTCGGCACCAGGTCGACCACCGCGCTCGTCGCGACGACGAGCGTGCCCTCGGAGCCCACCACGAACTTCGCGAGGTCGAACGGCGCGCCGGTCAGCCGGTCGAGGCGGTAACCGCCCGCCCGCCGCCAGAAGCGCGGGAAGCCCTTCTCAATGGCGTCGCGGCTGTCCTCCACGATCGCGGGCAGCTCGCGGTACAGCGCACCTTCCAGGGTCGCCGCCTTGGCCCGTCGCCGGAGGGTGACGTCGTCCACCGGCGCGAAGTGGGCCGTCGTGGCGTCGGACAGCACGACGTCGAGCTCCCGGACGTGGTCGATGGTCATGCCGTAGCGCACCGAGCCACTGCCCGCGGAGTTGTTGCCGATCATCCCACCGAGCGTCGCGCGGTTGCTGGTGGAGGTGTCCGGGCCGAACATCAGTCCGTGGGGCGCGGCGGCCCGGTTGAGCTGGTCCTGGACGACACCCATCTGGACCCGCGCCGTGCGCGATCCGGGGTCGAGCTCGAGGATCCGGTTGAGGTGCCGCGAGAAGTCGAGCACGAGCCCGGGCCCCACGGTCTGCCCCGCGAGGCTCGTGCCCGCACCACGCGGCACTACGGGCACGCCGTGCTCGCGGGCGGCGGCGACGGCGGCCGCGACGTCGTCCTCGTCGCGGGGGAACACGACGCCGAGCGGGGTGATCGAGTACATGCTGGCGTCACGCGAGAACAGGTGCCGGGTGTAGTCGTCGAACCGCACCTCACCGGCGACATCGGCGGTCAGGCGCCGTTCCAGTTCGCTCGTCATGCCGCGGCTCCCGTCGTCAGCACCCGCAGCGCGGCGGTCACGCCGTCGCCCTCGGGCGGCAGGCCGGCAAGTTCCAGTCCCATCTGGACGCCCGCGAGCGTGCCCGCGAGCGCGACGTCGTTGAAGTGCCCGAGGTGGCCGATGCGGAACACGCGGCCCCGGAGCTTGCCCAGCCCGGCGCCGAGCGACATGTTGAACCGTTCGAGGATCACCTCGCGCACCTTGTCGGCGTCGTGCCCCTCCGGCAGGAGCACCGCCGTCAGCACGGGAGAGTGCTCACGCTCGTCGAGGCAGAGCACGTCGAGCCCCCAGGCCCGGACGGCCGCGCGGGTGGCCTCGCCGTGCCGGGCGTGCCGCTCGAACACGGCCGGCAGGCCTTCTTCGTCGAGCATCCGCAGCGCCTCGCGCAGGCCGTACAGCAGGTTGGTGGCCGGCGTGCTGTGGAAGAACCCGGTGCGGTTGGCCTCCAGGATGGGCGCCCAGTCCCAGTAGGACCGGGGCAGCGTGGCGGCCGCGTGTGCGCGCAGCGCCTTCTCGCTCACGGCGTTGAACCCCAGCCCGGGCGGCAACATCAGGCCCTTCTGCGAGCACGACACCGTGACGTCCACACCCCACTCGTCGTGGCGGTAGTCGACCGACCCCAGCGAGGAGATGGTGTCGACCAGCAACAGCGCGGGATGTCCCGCCTCGTCGAGCACGCGCCGGATCTCGGGAATCCGGCTCAGCGCGCCCGTGGACGTCTCGTTGTGCACCACGCAGACCGCCTTGATCGCGTGCCCGGAGTCGGCCTCGAGCCGCTCCGCCAGGGCGTCGGGGTCGGCGCCGTGCCGCCAGTCGCCGGGCACGACGTCGACCTGCAGCCCGAAGCGGCGTGCCATCTGCGACCACAGTGTCGCGAAGTGACCGGTCTCGAAGGCCACCACGCGGTCGCCCGCGCTCAGGGTGTTGACCAGCGCGGCCTCCCATGCCCCGGTACCGGACGACGGGTACACGATCACCGGCCCGGTGGTGCCGAAAACCGGTTTGACCGCGTCGAGAATGTCCAGGGTGAGCCGCGCGAATTCCGGCCCGCGGTGGTCGATGGTGGGCGCGGACATCGCCCGCAGAATGCGATCAGGAACGTTACTGGGGCCGGGAATTTGCAGGAAGTGCCGGCCGATCGGCTGTGCCATCGGATTCTCCATGTGTCTATTCAGGACTATTGACGACTACTGTGGCGCGCGCCATACTTCCTCGGTGCGGGGCCACGCTCTCGTCTCACGGGAAATGGTCGAAATTCTCCCCACACTCTGCCAATGCGGCCGCGAGCCAACGTCTGCCTCGAGGAGCCACATGTCCATACAGATTTATTCGATCGTCGGTCTGGTACTCATATTTCTTCTGGCGACCCTCCGTTCCGTGAATATGGGAGCCGTCGCTTTCCTCGGCGCGTTCGTGCTGAGCACCTTCGTCGTGGGAGAAAGCGAGGACGACCTGTTCTCCGGCTTTCCCGGTGACCTGTTCGTCGTCCTGGTCGGCGTGACACTGCTGTTCGCGATCGCCAAGACCAACGGCACCGTCGACTGGCTCATCCATGCGGGCGTGCGCGCCGTGCGTGGCCGCATCGCGCTGATCCCGTGGGTGATGTTCGCGATCACGAGCCTGCTGACGATGGTGGGTGCCGTCGTGCCCGGCGCGGTGGCGATCATGGCGCCGATCGGGCTCAACTTCGCCAACCGCTACCGCATCAACCCCATGCTGATGGGCCTGCTCATCATCAACGGCGCGAGCGCGGGTGGCTTCTCCCCGATCAGCATCTTCGGCAGCATCACCAACGGCGTCGTCGAGCGCAACGGGCTGCCGGGCAATCCCACTCTGCTCTGGGTGGCCTCGTTCGTCTTCAACGCCGCGCTGAGCGTCGTGGTGTTCTTCCTCTTCGGCGGCAAGCAATTGCTGGGCAGGCGCGTCGGCACGTCCGCCGAGCCCGCCGAGCCCGCCGAGCCCACAGAGCCCTCCGGACCCTCCGGTACCGGCGGCCCCGCACCGCTGCCCACCGGGGGCGGCACGGCCACCGCGACCCGGACGGGCGCACCGGCCTACACGCCGGTGACCACACTCGACACCCAGCGCACCGTCACGTTGATCGGGCTCGTGGTGCTTGCGGTGGGCGCGCTGGCACTGGAGTTCGACGTGGGCCTGCTGGCATTGAGCATCGCCACCGTGATCTGCGTGCTCTCGCCCGGCACCACCAAGGCGTGTGTGGGCCAGGTCGCGTGGCCGACGGTGCTCCTGATCTGCGGCGTGGTGACCTACGTGAGCCTGATGGAGCGGATCGGCACGATCGAGTTCCTGGGCGACAGCGTGGCCGGCATCGGCGTTCCGCTCCTGGCGGCGTTCGTCATCTGCCTGATCGGCGCGGCGGTGTCGGCGTTCGCCTCGACCACGGGCATCCTCGGCGCGCTGATCCCGCTGGCCGTGCCGTTCCTGCTGACCGGCCAGGTCGGCGCCGTCGGGATGATCATCGCGCTGGCGATCGCGTCGTCGGTGGTCGACTCCTCGCCGTTCTCGACCAGCGGCGCGCTCGTGGTCGCCAGCTCGCCGGAGGAGGTCCGTGACTCGGTGTTCCGCCGGTTGATGATCTGGGGCATGAGCATGATCCTCGTGGCCCCGGTGGCGGCCTGCGCCATCTTCGTGCTGCCCGGCTGGCTGTGAGCCGGGGCGAGCCCGTCGCCGGACGCGCCGGTGACGGGCTCGCCGCCCGCGACCGGAGGCTAGACTTCCGCCATGAGCGAGGGAATGCGCACGGTCCTCTCCGCCTTCCGGGTGCTCGAAGAAGTCGCCTACACCCAGCCCGTCGGAGTCGGGGAGCTCGCCCGCAGACTGCAGCTGCCGAAGAGCACCGTCCAGCGCGCCCTCCGGACACTGTGGACCGCGGGCTGGATCTGCCCCGACGGCGCCGAGGTCACGCGCTGGGTACTCACCACACGGGCGCTGCACATCGGTCAGCGCGCGATCGCCGACCTCGGTGTGCGCGACGCCGCGGCTGCCCTCATGCACGAGCTGCGCCGGGAGACCGGGGAGACGTCGCATCTCATGGTGCGCGAGGGAGACCACGCGGTGCTCATCGAACGGGTGGAGACCGCGCATCCCATCCGGGCCGTGATTCCGCTGGGCAGCGCCGTCCCGCTGCACGGCTCGTCGAACGGCAAAGCGATGCTCGCGTGGTTGCCCCGCGAGCAGGTGACCGAGATCCTCGCCGGGAAGCTGGAACGCTACACCGACAACACGATCGTGGACTGGGACGAGTTCTTCGCCGAGCTCGAGCGCGTCCGCAAACGCGGGTACGCCTCCAACGTCGGCGAGTGGCGAACGGACATCAGCGCCGTCGCGTCGCCGATCTTCGACCATGACGGCACCGCCGTCGCGAGCATCTCGATCTCCGCGCCGGGAAGCCGGATGACCGACGCGCTGCGCGAGCGCTACGGCGAGCTGGTGGTCGAGGCCGCCCAGCGCATCAGTGCCACGCTCGGCTACCGGCGTCCGGTCTGACCCTCGCACGGCACGGCCGGGCACGGCTCGTCACCGGCCCCGCCAGCGCGGCGGGCGCTTCTCGACGAACGCGGTGACACCCTCGCGAAAGTCCTCGCTGCCGTAGCACAGTTCGACGAGGTCCTCCCCCGGCGGCAACGCGTGCTCACGCAGCCGGCGGACGGCGGTCTTGGTGGCCAGCATCGTCAGGGGCGCCTGTGCAGCGAGCTGCGTGCACAGCTGGCCGACCCTGGTGTCCAGTTCGGACTCGGCAACGACCTCGGAAGCGAGTCCGATGTGGCCGGCTGTCTCGCCGTCCACGAATCCCGCCGTGTAGACCAGGTGCATGGCCCGGCTCGCCCCCACGAGCTGCACGAGGCGCGCGTAGCCCGCCATCGACAGACAGTTGCCCACCGTCCGCGCGATCGGCAGGCCGAACCGTGCGCGCGGCGTGCAGATCCGGAGATCGCACGCGGCGGCCAACGACAGCCCACCACCGGTGGCGTAACCGTCGACGACCGCGATCGTCGCCACCCGCACCTGTTCCACTCGCGCGAGTACCGAGTCGATGCGGCGCTCGTAGGCGAGCCCATCCGCGGCGCCGTCGAACTCCAGGAACTGGGCGATGTCCGTGCCGGCCACGAACGCCTTGCCACCCGCGCCGCGCAGCACGGCGACGCGGACGTCGGCGGCGGCGTCGACCCGGTCGCAGAATTCGGCGAGGGCGTCGTACATGGCCCAGGTCATGGCATTGCGGGCCTCGGGCCGGTTGAACGTCGCGACGGCCACGGGCGGGCGGAACTCGGTGAGCAGTTCCGTGGTGGTGTCCGCGGTCCCGGTCATGCCACGGCCCCCTCGGCACGCAGGGCACGAATGGCCTCGTCGTCGTAGCCCAGCGCGCGGAGTACCTCGTCGGTGTGCTCGCCGAGCCCGGGCGCGGTCCGGCGGATCGCACCCGGTGTGCCGGTGAGCTTCACCGGGATGCCGAGAGCGCGCACCGTCCCCTCGCGCGGGTGGTCCATCTCGACGACCATCTCGCGCGCCAGCGTGTGCGGGTCGGCGCACGACTGGCGATAGTCGCGGATCGGCCCGGCCGGAACACCGGCGGCCAGCAGCGCGTCGACCCAGTCGTCGGTGTCCCGCGTCTTCAACGTCGTGGCGAGCTCGGCGGCGAGCTCCTCGCGCCTGCGCACGCGGTCGGTGTTGGTGGCGTACCGCTCGTCGTCGCGCAGGTCCGGCCGATCGAGAACCTCGCACAGGCGGCGCCAGAGCCGGTCGTTGTTGGCGCCGATGGTCAGGTGACCGTCGCGGGTGGGCAGTGCCTGATACGGCGCGTTGACGCGGTGCGCCGAGCCGATCCGCTGCGGCACCTCGCCGGTCGCCCACAGTTCCGCGGTCTCCCAGATCGACAGGGCCAGCGCCGCGTCGTAGAGGGAGGTGTCCACCGACTGGCCCCGGCCCGTGTTCTCGCGGGCGAGGCACGCGCTGAGGATGCCGATCGCGCAGAACAGCCCGGCCGACATGTCGGCGACGGGAACGCCGCACTTCACCGGCTCACCGCCGGCGTCGCCGGTGACGCTCATGATCCCGGACATGGCCTGGGCTATGAGGTCGTAGCCGGGCCGCTGCGCGTAGGGGCCGGTCTGCCCGAAGCCGGAGATCGACGCGTGGACGAGCCGCTCGTTGACGGCGCTGAGGGTCTCGTAGTCGACGCCGAGCCGGGCGGCCACGCCGGGCCGGAAGCTCTCCACGACGACGTCGGCGTGGCGGACCAGACGCAGGAACGTGTCGCGGCCACCGGGGGTCTTCAGGTCGAGAGCGATGCTGCGTTTGTTGCGGTTCACGGCGAGGAAGGCCGCGCTCTCGCCGTGCGGGAGCCGGTGGCCTGTCGCCTGACGGGTGGCGTCGCCGGTGCCGAGCGGCTCCACCTTGATCACGTCGGCGCCCAGGTCACCGAGCAGCTGGCAGCAGTAGGGACCGGCCATCACCTGCGTCAGGTCGATGACCGTCAGGTCTTCCAGCGCGAACGCCATAGTTCCTCGCCAGGGTGGTGTGCCGTCTCACGGCACGGTGATCGCGGTACGGCACGACTGTACGAGCGCGGCAACTACCCGGTCAAGAAACTCGCGCCGGCACAGGGCATGCGGGATCGTCGTCACCATGGGGTTTGAGTCGATGACGCGGAAGCGGCCCGGCCCGGACGCGGTCGCGATGACCAACGGCGAGCGGCGGGTGCGCCTGCTCGACCGCGCGCGCGTCTACGCGTGCGGGCTCACGCCCTACGACGTGACCCACCTCGGGCACGCGGCGACCTTCGTCTGGGTCGACACGCTCACGCGCGTCCTGCGGGTGCTCGGTGTCGAGCCCATCCTGTGCCGCAACGTCACCGACATCGACGACGTCCTGCTGGAGGCCTCGCAGCGGGCTGGCACGGCGTACGAGGGCTTCGCGGCGTACCAGGAATTCCGGTTCGAAGGGGACATGGCCGCGCTCGGCGTGCGGGTTCCCGACTTCGAGCCGCGTGCCCACAGCTACGTCGGCGCGGTCGTCCGGCTGGCGTCGGCCTTGCTGGAGACCGGCCACGCCTATTCCGCCGGCGGCGGCGTGTACTTCCGCGGCGCCCACGTCGCCGCGCGCGCCGGGCTCGCCCACGGCGAAGCGTTGCGGCTCGCGCGCCGCTACGGCGGCAGGCCCGACGATCCGGCCAAGGAGGATCCCCTCGACGTCGCCGTGTGGCAGCGGGCCGAACCCGGCCACCCGGCATGGGACTCCCCGTGGGGGCCGGGCAGGCCGGGCTGGCATGCGGAGTGCGTGGCGATGTCGGCGTCCGTGTTCGGCGTGGGCGTCGACGTCCACGCCGGCGGTGCGGATCTGCGGTTCCCGCACCACGCCTACCACGCGGCGATGACGGAGGCGCTCAGCGGCGTCACGCCGTATGCCCGGGCGTGGCTGCACGTCGGCACCGTCACCGTGGACGGCGTCAAGATGGCGAAGTCGACCGGCAACCTCGTGCTTCTCAAAGACCTGCTCGCACGGTACCCAGCCCCCGTCATCCGGCTCGCGATCATCGACCGGGCATGGAACCGCAGCTGGGATTACACCCCGGAGGTCGTCGACCACGCCGCGGTGCGGCTCGAGCAGCTGCACCGGGCCTCAGGACGACCGCACGAGGCGAGCGAGGCCGAACGGGAGCGGCTCCGTGCGCTGCTCGCCGCCAACCTCGACGTGCCCGCGGCCCTGGACACCGCGATCGAAGCGGGCGGGCAGGCGGCCCGGCTGCTCACCGCCGCGCTGGGTCTCAGCTGACAGGTCGGCCGCGCTCGGCCACCCGAGAGCCCGTGGCCGCCCCGCACTGTGCACAGACAATGCCGCCGATCACTGTGCATTGTGTCCGTGGAGGGTGCCACGTAGCGATCCGTAGCTTCGGGATACGGCAGCACACCGACGGCCAGAAGGGGCTGACATGACCGAGCTTCTTTCCAACGCGGAGTTCCGAGCGGCACTCGAGGACGCCATCAAGGGCCGTGAGGCCAAGGACGCGTCGTTCAGCAAGGCGTGGGCGAACGGCGAGCTCCAGCGCCACCACTTCGCGCGTTGGGCGGAGAACCACTACCACTACGTCGGACCGTTCGCCGACTACCTCGGCTACATCTACGGCAACACCCCGGACAGCTGCACCGGAGCAAAGGACTTCCTCCTGCAGAACATGTACGAGGAGGAACTCGCCGACATCCGGCACACCGATCTGCTCATTCGCTTCGCCGAGGCGTGCGGCACCACACGGGAGCGGATCGAGGACCCCAACAACATGAACGCCGTCACCCGGGGACTGCAGTCGTGGTGCTACGCCGTGGCGATGCGGGAACACTTCGCCGTCGCGACCGCGGCGCTCGTCGTCGGCCTGGAGTCGCAGGTGCCGAGCATCTACAAGAAGCAGATCGTGCCGCTGCGCGAGACGTACGGCTTCACCGAGGACGAGATCGAATTCTTCGATCTCCACATCACCTCCGATGAGGTGCATGGCGAGCGCGGCTTCCAAATCGTGCTCGACCACGCCGATACGCCGGCGCTACAGCAACGGTGCCTCGAGTTCGTCCGGTGGGGCGCCGAGATGCGCTTCGCCTACACCAAGGCGCTGTACGACACCTACGTCGCCCCGGACCTGGTCGCGGCCTGATCCCATGGCCACCCGCGAACGCTGGGAGTATCTGACCGACGTGAGCGACCTGGCCAGGCGCGGGAAGCAGCTCGTCCGGGTGGGCGAGGAGAGCATCGCCCTCTTCCGCGTCGAGGACGAGGTTTACGCACTCCAGGACGCGTGCGTCCACAAGGGACGCTCACTGAGCAAGGGTTTCGTGCTGCAGGGGCGGGTGATCTGCCCCGGTCACCAGTGGCGGTTCGACCCTGCCACGGGCGAGGCCGACGACCGGCCGCTGTGCCAGCCCACCTACGACGTCCGCGTCGAGGACGGCAAGGTCTACGTGAACCTGGCACAGCGGCACCGCATCACAGCCGAATCGAGGTAGCAGTGCTCAACACCGTCGTGGTGGTCGGCGCGGGCCAGGCCGCTGCAGTGGCCGCACGCACGCTGCGCAGGCGCGGCTTCGACGGCCGGATCGAGCTCGTCGGCGACGAGCTCGACCGGCCGTACCAGCGGCCCCCACTGTCCAAGGAGTATCTGGAGACGGGTTCCGACGAGGACCTGTACCTGCTCGGCGAACAGTGGTGCGCGGAGTCCGGTGTGGACCTCCGGCTCGGCACCCAGGTGTCCCGGCTGGACCCCGGCACCGGATCGGTGGTGCTCGCCGACGGCACGGCCCTGGACGCCGACGCGGTGCTGCTCGCCACCGGCGGCAGGCCACGCCGGCTGCCCGGTGTCGACGGCACGCGGGTGCACACGTTGCGTACCAGGGCCGACGCCGACCGGCTGCGGGAGTCGCTGCGACCGGGCGCCCGCATCGTCATCGTCGGTGCCGGCTTCATCGGTGCCGAGGTGGCCTCCACCGCCCGGGCTCGCGGTGCCGACGTGGTGGTCCTCGACGCACTCGACGTTCCGATGAGCGGCGTGCTGGGCGCGCGCATGGGTGCCGTGTGCGCCCAGCTGCACCGCGCACACGGCGTCGAGCTACGGCTCGGCGAGCCCGTCGAGTCCGTGGTCGAGGGCCGGTCCGGCGTCACCGTGCGCACCGCGAGCGGGTGGCGCACCGACGCCGACGCCGTCGTGGTCGGCGCGGGGATCGTCCCGGCGGTCGAGGTCGCCGAGCGGTCCGGCATCGCGGTGCGCGACGGCATCCTCGTGGACGCGTCCGGCCGCACGAGCATGCCGAATGTCTACGCGGCGGGCGACGTGGCCAACCACGATCACCCGCTGTTCGGCACCCGCATCCGCGCCGAACACGTCGAGGCCGCGAACCGGCTGGCGACCGTCGCGGCCGACACGATGCTGGGCAGAGAGGCGGTGTTCGCCGACCCGCACTGGTTCTGGTCGGACCAGTACGGCACCAACCTGCAGTTCACCGGGTATGCCGCCGACCACGACCGGATTGTGCTGCGGGGTACGCCCGACGAGTTCGACTTCTGTGCGTTCTACCTGCGCGACGGCGTCGTGCGGGCCGCGTTCGCCGCCGAACGCGGCGAGGACGTCGTGGCAGCCAAGGAGCTCATCGGTCGGGCGCAGCGCGTCGATCCCGCTGTACTGGCCGATCCCGGCGCCGACCTGATGGACCTGGCGATGGAGGGGGTCTCGTGACCGCGAACCTGATCGGAGGCGAGTGGGTAGCGGCACGCGGTGGCCGGCTCGTCGAGCGACGCAACCCGGCCGATGTCCGGCGGGTCGTGGCCTCGGCGCCCGACTCGGCGGCGGAGGACGCGCACGACGCGGTCACCGCCGTGGCGGAGGGCTACCGCGAGTGGGCGCGGCAGTCCCCGGAACGGCGGGCCGAAGTGCTGGCCGCCGCGGCGGCCGTGCTCGAACGTGACCCGGAGAAGCTCGCCACCGAGCTCGTCACCGAGGAGGGCAAGACCTTCGCCGAGGCCCTCGGTGAGGTCAGGCGGACGCCTGCGAACCTGCGGTACTACGCGAGCGAGTCGCTGCGCCTGACCGGCCGCACCTATCCCGCGGCGAGCGGCCTGGTGTACACGGCGCGGCAGCCGGTGGGCGTGGTCGCCGCGATCACCCCGTGGAACTTTCCGCTGAACATCCCGTCGCGCAAGCTGGGACCCGCCCTCGCCGCGGGCAACGGTGTGGTGTTCAAGCCCAGCGAGGTCACGCCGGTGCTCGCGTGCAGGCTC
This sequence comes from Prauserella oleivorans, assembly GCF_042685745.1. Lineage (NCBI taxonomy): Bacteria > Bacillati > Actinomycetota > Actinomycetes > Pseudonocardiales > Pseudonocardiaceae > Prauserella > Prauserella oleivorans. The sequence continues at coordinate 4,017,784 of NZ_JBHUNT010000001.1, forward strand.
GTGGAGGCGCTGCTGGAGGCGGGGCTGCCGCCCGGCGCGATCGCGCTCGTGCACGGGGGAGCCCGGGTGGGCGAGGCACTGACCCGCGACGACCGCGTCGCGGCGGTCACCTTCACCGGCTCGACGGCGGCGGGGCGCGCCATTCACGCGACTGTCGGGCCGCACCGGAGGTGTCAGCTGGAGATGGGCGGCAAGAACCCGGTGGTGGTGCTGGAGGACGCCGACGTGGACCGGGCGGCCGACCTTATCGTGCGGGGTGCGTTCGGCCTGTCGGGACAGGCCTGCACGGGCACCAGCCGGGTGCTGGCCCACGACGACGTCCACGACACACTGCTGGAGCGCGTCGTGGCACGCGCCGAGGCTCTGCGGCTCGGTGGTGGTCTCGAGGACGGCGTCCACATGGGACCGCTGGCGACGCGGGAACAGCACGCGAAGACCGCCGAGTACGTCGACGCCGCGCTCGCCGACGGCGCGCGGCTGCACACCGGCGGCGGCCCCCCGGAAGACCCGAGGCTCGCCCACGGGTACTTCTTCCGGCCCACGGTGTTCTCCGCGGTGTCGCGGACGTCCCGCCTCGCCCGCGAGGAGGTGTTCGGACCCGTGCTCGCGTTCCTCCGCGTCAGTTCCTTCGAGGACGCGATCGAGGTCGCCAACGGCACCGACTACGGGCTCTCGGCGGCCATCGTGACGCGCGACCTCGGCCGTGCGCTGGCGTTCGCCGAGGAGGTCGGCAGCGGGCTCGTGAAGGTGAACCAGCCGACGACGGGCATGGCGATGAACGCGCCGTTCGGCGGGCTGGGCGCGTCGAGCACCCAGACCTTCAAGGAGCAGGCCGGCGAGGTCATGTCGCACTTCTACACCGTCGAGAAGACGGTCTACGTCAGCAACGGATAGGAGCGTTCCATGGAGTTCGTCAAGGTCGCCCGCTCCGGCCAGGTGCCGGACGGCTATGTCCGCCGGTTCTACGCGGGTGAGCTCGAGATCGCGGTGGCCCGGCTGCGCGGCACGGCGTACGCGACGTCCAACTACTGCACGCACCTGGATTGCCTGCTCTCCTCCGGCAAGCTGGTGGACGAGGGCATCGGCTGCTCTTGTCACGGCAGCGTGTTCGACGTGGAGACGGGCGAGGCGGTGTGCCCTCCCGCCACGGAGCCGATCCGCACCTACCCGGTCAAGGAGGAGAACGGGGAGATCTACGTCGGTGTGACCGAGGAGGACCTCGCCGAGGGCGGTCCCCGGCGGCGCAAGGCGATCCGGTAAGGAGGCGACAGTGGTGGCAATGGTGGGCAGCGAACGCCGTGCCGTGCTCGCGGCCCGGAGGATGGTGGTGGCCGCCCACCCGGCCGTCAGCGCCGCGGGCCACCGGGTGCTCGCCGAGGGGGGCAACGCGGTGGACGCAACGCTCGCCATGGCCGCGATGTGCTGGCTGGCCCTGCCCGGTCAGTGTGGGATCGGGGGCGATGCCTTCGCCGTCGTCCGCGAGCCCGACGGTCGCGTATGGACGGTCGGCGGCAGTGGCTTCGGGCCCGACGGCGCGGAACCGGGCTTCCACGGCGATGGACCGGTTCCCACCCGGGGAGCGCTGTCCGTGGCGGTGCCAGGTGCGGTCGGCGCGCTGTCGGCGTTGCACCGGCAGGGCGCGAGCCGGTCCCTCGACGAGTTGTGGCGGCCCGCCGTCGAGGCTGCCGAGACGGGTGTCGCCTGCTCGGCGAAGACGCACCGGGACGTCGCGGACAACGTGGACCTCGTCCGTGGCGACGCGGGGCTCGCCGCGATGTTCCTGCCGCACGGATCGGTGCCCGCCCCCGGCGCCCGGCTGACCTTCCCTGAGTTCGCCGCGACACTCAAGACGCTCGCCGCCGCACCGGAATCGTTCTACGACGGCGAACTCGCCCACCGCGCGGTCGACCACCTGCGCGCGCTCGGCGCGCCGTTCTCCGGTGCCGAGTGGCAGGCCTGCGCCGTGCCGCTGACCGGTCCGCCGGTCACCGGCACGTACGGCGAGCTGACGGTGCATCAGACGCCGCTGCCCACGCCCGGGTGGATGATGCTGCAGCAGGCCGCCGTCTGCGACGGCGTGCTGAGTGGACTCCCCGCGCTCGGGGGCGACGCCGTGCACTGGCTCGCGGCCGCGGCACGCCGCGCCTTCGCCGACCGGTTCGCGTTCTGCGGCAGCGACAACGACGCCTGGCAGGACCTCCTCACGACTGCCGCGACCGCGGCGGCCCGGGAGGACATCCGGTCCGGGCGTCTCGCGCCGCCCGCGGGTACTCGCCCGGACGGTGACACCACCTCCACCGTCGCCGTGGACGACTCGGGGCGCGCGGTGAGCTTCATCCACTCGCTCGCCTTCACGTTCGGGTCCGGCGTCACCGTGCCCGGCACCGGGATCGTGCTGAACAACCGGTTCGGTCGGGGTGCCTACACGCTCGCCGGCCACCCCAACGAGGCGCGTCCGCGCCGGCGACCGCTGCACACGCTCAACGCCTGGATCGCCACCGATGCGCGGGGGCGGCTGCGGTTCGTCGGCAACACGCCGGGCGGCGACGGCCAGGTGCAGTGGAACATGCAGGTGCTCTCGCATCTCGCCGACCATGGACTCGACCCCCAGCAGGCGGTGTCGGCCCCGCGGTTCACCATCTATCCGGGCAGCGACGCCGACACGCTCGGCGACGCGCCGGAGCTGCGCTGCGAGGACCGGCTGGGCGACGATGTGCTCGCGGCCGTGGCGGCGCACGGTCACCGCGTCCGGCGGCTGGGCCCCTGGGAGGCGGGCGGGTCGGCGCTGGTCATCGCCGCCGACCACGAGACCGGCTCCCTCGCGGGCGGCGCCGACCCGCGGCAGGACGGGGTGGCGCTGGGTGACTGACCGGCAGGAGACCCGCCCCTCAGTGCCGCCGCAGGGCGACTACCGGGCCGCGATCGTCCACAATGGCCTGGTCTACAGCGCGGGGATGACGCCCCGGGTGGCCGGGACGCTGCAGACGCGGGGGCTCGTCGGCCGCGACCTGAGCCTCGCCGAGGCCCAGCAGGCCGCTGCCCTGGCGGCGTCCAACGCGCTACGGGCGGTGGCGGAGGCCGCAGGTGGGCTGGACCGGATCGAGCGCTGCCTGCGGATGACCGTGTTCCTGGCCTGCACCGAGGAGTTCACCGCCCATTCCGCCGTGGCGGACGGCGCGTCGGCGGCCCTGCGTGCGTGGCTCGGTGACCGGGGCGCGGTGGTGCGCTCCGCGGTCGGCGTGCGCTGCCTGCCATCGGGCGCGCCGGTGGAGGTGGAGCTGACCGCGGCCGTCGGGTGACGGCCGCGGTCCACGCGCAACGGGCTCAGCCGACCGGGGCGGCCTGTGCCGCGACGTGCTCGGCGAAGGCCCGCAGCGCGGCCGCACCCACGGCCTTGTCCTGCTCGCCGTTGCCGCCGCTGACCCCGACCGCGCCGACGATCTGACCGTCGTACTCGATCGGGAAGCCACCGACGAAGACGGCGAACTTGCCGGGCAGCATGTGGCTGATACCGAACGCCTCGTTGCCGGGCAATGCCGGCCCGTCAGGCGGCTCATTGAACTTGTGGGTTGCGCGCTCGTGCCCGGCTGCGGTGAAGGCCTTCGCCATCGCGATCTCCACACCGGTCAACCGCGCACCGGGCAGCCGGTGCAGGGCGATGACGTTGCCGCCGTCGTCGCAGACGCAGATTGTCTGCTTGACGCCGATCTCCTCCGCCTTGGCGCGAGCGGCGTCGAGCATCGGCAGGGCGTCGTCGAGCGTAATGCGGTGAACGGTGTGCACGTCGGTCCTCCTCGGGGTCAGCGATGATGTCACCAAATCTGCCGCTTGCGTTTCCGGTGCGGCAATGGTCAAGCTGCCGTAGCGACGCCGCGCAAACCTGTGCACCATGACCAGCAAGGGGGCAGCGTTGACCGCGACCACCGACGAGCCCTGCGCCACGCACCCACCGGGTGAGTTGACCCTCGCCCGCCTGCTCCAGGAACAGATGCTGCGCGATGCCAGGGCCAGCGGCCCACTCGACCGGGTCGTGACGTGGTGCCTGCCGTGGGAGCAGGCCGTGGAGGCCTCGTCCCTGGCCGGTGTCCTGGTCTACGCCGCCGCCACGCCACCGGACCCCACCGTGCTCGCCGAGTTGTGCCGCCGGGATCCGGCGGCCGTGCTCATCGCCGGCACCGTGAGCGCCGACCGGTGGACCAAGGTCCGCGACACCTGCGGGCGCGTGCCGGTCGTCTCGCTCGGCGAGCACATCGGCTTCCGCGAGATCGGCAGGCTGGTCGCGGAGCTCACGCTGGCGCACGAGGCGCACGTGCTGCGCTACGGCGTAACAGTGCACCGGGTTCTGGCCGAACTGCTCTACCGTGGCGCCGGAATGCCCGCGCTGGCCCACCAGCTGTCGCGGCTGTCGCACTGCACGGTCGCGATCCTGGACGCCAGGCTGCGCATTCTGGCGTTCGCCCAACCCGCGACGGGCAGCCTGGACCAGGAGGAGCTCAGCCGGACGCTGGCCGAGGACCCTCCCGCGCTGATCGACGAATCGCTCGGGGGGCACGGCCCGGCCGTCGGTGAGGCCACGGTCGGCGGCGACTCGGCCACCTGTGTGGTCGCACCCATCGTGCTCGGCGGCAGGCACGATGGCTGGGTGCTGCTCATCGAACCGGCCACGCCGCACCCGCATGACCTCGCCCAGCACCGAGTGGTCGTGGAGCAGGCCGTGACCATCGTCGGCACGGAGATGCTGCGCATGCGGAGCATCTCCGAGGCCGAGGAGCGAGCCCGGGGCGACTTCGTGCACGCCTTGCTGCACGGGCGCTTCGGCAACGCCTCCGATCTGGAGGCCCGCGCCGCGCACTACGACTTCCCCACCAGTGCCACCTACGGCGTGCTCGTGGCGGAGGTGGACCCGCCGGGCACGGCCCGCGGCCTGTCCCGGGAGGCGACCAGGCTCACTCCCCCGTCCGGCCCCCGGCCCCTCGCCGCGGCGATCGGTGACGTGATCGCCGTCGTCCGTCCCTTCGACCCGCCCCGACGGGCGGCACCCGATGCCGCCAACCGCATCGTGGCCGACTACGCGCAGACCCTGGAAAAGGACCTGGGCCAGCGCGTCGGCGGCCCGGTCCGCGTGGCCTACGGGCGCCCGGTCCGCGGAGCCGTCCGGATCGCCGACAGCTACCGGGAGGCCCGCATCGCCCTCGAACTGCGCGGCCAGCTCGGACTGGAGCACGCGTGCGGCTTTCACGACCTGCGCGTGTTCGCGGCACTGCGCGACCTCGCGGACAGCGAGCAGGGCCGCACGTTCGCCGACGACCTGCTGGCGCCGCTGCGGTCCTCCGGCGCGGGTGGCGGTGAGCTCGAACGGGCCGTGGTCGCCTACCTCGAATGCGGTGGCAACGTCAACGCCGCCGCCCGGCGCCTGCACGTGCACCGCAACACGATGCTCTACAAGCTCGAGCGGGCCTCCCGCGTGTTGCATCTGGACCTGCGCCAGGCCGAGCACCAGTTCTCGCTGTGGCTGGCGTACAAGCTGGATCTGCTCGCCCGCGCCACGGCCGGCGTGGACCGCGAGCTGCGGGCCACCTGAGCCGTCACGCCGGATCGGTTCCGGCGAAGCTGACCGCGAGCCCCAGCAGCGCGAGCGCCGCGCACCCGCCGAACACCCCGAGCGGCGGCATTGTCGCGTAGGTGAGCCCGGCCCATGCGGTGCCCAGGGCCGCGCCGCCGAAGCGGAGCGAGTTGAACAGCCCGAGCGCGGATCCGGCCTGGCCCGCCGTCGAGCGGGTCGCCCCCGCCGCCGCTGTGGTCTGGACCAACGCGACGCCGGTACCGACGGCGACGAGCAGCGCCGTCACGGCGACGATGCTCGTCCCCTGCCCGCCGAGGTACGCACCCAGACCGACCTCGGCGGTGGCGAGGACACCCAGGCCCGCGCGGAGCACCCAGCGTGGCCGCGTGCGCTCGCTCACCAGCCCGACCGCGCCCGCGAGCACCGCCATCGTCAGCGGCAGTACGAACACGACCAAACCGGTGAGCTGCGTGGACAGCCCGAGGGCTCCGGTCGCGTAGAGCGGCATCGCGACGAGCGTGGCGCCGAGGCAGAACATCTGCACACCCGCGGCGACGCCGCTGCGCAGGAAACGTGGCTGCACCACGAGCCGAGGTGGGATGAACGCGTCGGCCGCCCGGCGCGACACCAGCACGAATCCGGCCAGCGCGCCGGTTCCCGCCACCCCGAGGCAGGCGAGCACGACCGGTGGGAGCGCGGAGCCGGACGCGAACACGACGGCGCTCATCACCAGCGCCGTGCCCGTCGTGAACGCGATGGCGCCCGGCCAGTGCAGGCGCGCGCGCCCGGGCGGGTCGGCGGGCACGAGCAACGCCAGCGCCGCCACCAGCAGCCCGCTGAGCGGTGCCAGGCACCAGAAGATCGCTCGCCAGCCCAGCACGCCGGCCACCAGACCGCCCAGTGGCGGGCCGAGCGCCTGGCCGATGCCGTTCGCGGCCGCCCACGCGCCGATCACCCGATGCCGCCGCACCGGGCCGTACAGGCTCGCCAGCAGGCCCATCACACATGGCGGCGCCGCCGCACACGCGAGCCCCTGTGCACCGCGGCAGGCGACCAGGACGCCCAGCGACGGTGCCAGGGCCGCCGCAGCAGTCGACGCCGCGAGCATCGCCTGCGCGGCGACGAGCGTGCGCACCCGGCCGAACCGGTCCCCGACCCAGCCCATCACCGGCATCGCCGCGGCCAGCACGAGAGCGAACGCGCTCACCGCGAGTACCCCGGAGGACAGGCTGGTTCGCAGGTCCGCGGCGATGTCGCGCAGGGCCACAGTGACGACGTTGTTGCAGACGGTGCCGAGAGCGGTCACCGCGAGCAATGTCACGAGCACCGATCTTCCGGGAGCGGCAGCGGTTTCCACGTGTCGGACAGACCTTTCCGGACGGACGTGTGCGATCGGCACGACACCGGTGTCGCGCTCCGGTTACATCGTTGTTGCATGGAGATCCACTTCAGACTGCTCGTGTAACGCGGCCCGGCACCAGGGCAATGTGCACAAACATCGCGACCCGCACTGTGCACATGATCGGTAGACGCAGCACTGCCCCCGCGCGGAACCTCATCCGTTAACGCCACGACTTCCGGCCGAAAGGAAGCCCATGCCCCTTACCGCAGCCCACTGGGTCTACCTGGCAGGCGTCGTCGTCATCCTCGCGACGATGATCGCGCGCAAGAACATCGTGGTGCCGGCGGTGGCCGCGACGTTCCTCACGGCGCTCGTGTTCTCGGGCAGTCTCGTCACCGGCCTCACCGCCGTCTTCAACGCGAGCCTGGTCGCCGCCACCAACCTGTTCAACATCTTCTTGATCATCGCGCTCGTCACCGCGATGCTCCACGCGCTGCAAGTGCTCGGGGCCGACCGCAAGATGGTCGCGCCGTTCCGCGGCGTCATGCGCAACGGCCATATGGCGTTCTGGGCACTCGTCGTGGTGACGTACTTCATCTCACTGTTCTTCTGGCCGACCCCGGCCGTTCCGCTGATCGGCGCGGTACTCGTACCGGTTGCCATCCGCGCGGGCCTTCGGCCGATGGCAGTGGGGCTGGTGATGGCCTGCGCAGGACAGGGCATGGCACTGTCCTCGGACTACGTGATGCGCGTGGCGCCTGGACTGTCGGCCCAGGCAGGCGGAATGAACCCCAACGTGGTGGCCGACAAGGCCATCGTGCTCTCGCTCGTGGTCGGTGGCGTCGCCCTCGCCATCGGCTACGCCCTCGAGTGGCGCAAGATGCGCAGGCCCTCGGCCGCCCTCCTGGTCGAATGGGAACGCGGTGAACAGCTGGCGACGACACCGGCCGGAAGCACCGATCAGGTGACGGCACCGCCGGCACGCCGATTGGTGGCGAGCGGAGCGGCCGCCCGCGCCACCATGGGCGGTGACGGACCGGCGTCCGGCAGTGCCGGGATCCCGGCCGAGCCCGCCGACCCGGTTCCCGCGGACGGCGCACGCGCCCACCCGAGGGCCTCGACGTTCTTCGCCGTGTTCGTTCCGCTCGCGTACCTGTCGCTGATCGGCTACATGATCGTGGCGAAAGCGTCGGCGAGCGTGCCCGACCTGGAGTCGGGCGAGGCCGCAGGGCTCGTCGGGGGCGTCGCCGCCCTCATCGTGTTCCTCGCGGCACTCGTCGGCGACGGCCGTGGGTTCCTCGAAACGTCGGCTACGCATTTGGTCGACGGGCTGGTGTTCGCCTTCAAGGCGATGGGGATCGTACTGCCGATCGCCGGCTTCTTCTTCATCGGCAACGCCGAGTTCGCCACCGACATCCTCGACATGGACATCCAGGGCGACGGCATCCTGTTCGACTTCGTCGCCGCCGTCCAGAGCCACATCCCGGAAAGCGGGTTCGTCGCCGCGTTCGCGATCTTGATCATCGGGGTGATCGCCGGCCTGGACGGGTCCGGATTCTCCGGGCTCCCGCTGACCGGCGCCCTCGCGGGCAGTCTCGGCGACGACGCCGGGGTCAGCGACACGACACTGGCTGCGCTCGGCCAGCTGGGTAACATCTGGTCGGGTGGCGGCACGCTCGTCGCGTGGTCGTCACTCATCGCCGTCGCGGGCGTGGCCCGCGTTCCGGTGCTCGACCTGGCGCGGCGCTGCTTCGTCCCCGTGTTGTGCGGGCTGGCCGCGGCGGCGGTGGTCGGGGTGGTTCTCCTGGGCTGACGGCCGCGACATGTCGTCCGGAGCGCCGCTGTCGTGGTTGAATCCGGTGATCCGGACACGGACGGCGGTGGTGACGACGACTGCGAACCCGGAGCCGAGCGGACCACGGCGGCTGCTGATCGTGTCCGCGACCATGGGCGAGGGCCACAACGCCACGGGCCGCGCGCTGCGGACCGCCGCGGCCAGGGTGTGGCCGGATGTCGAGGTCGGCTGGCTCGACGTCCTGGACGCCATGGGGCGCGGCACCGGGCCGGCGTTCCGGTGGATCTACCGCGTCGCCGTCGAACGGCTGCCGTGGCTGTACGAGTTCTTCTACGCCTGGGTGTGGCACCACCGCTGGTTCGCCCGCGCCGCGAAGCGCGTGATCGGCGCGTGGAGCGGACGCGCCCTGGCACCGCACATCGACGGAGCACGACCGGATATCGTGCTCTCGACGTACCCGATGGGCAGCACGGGGCTGGAGTGGCTGCGTCGCCACCGGGGGCTGGCCGTGCCCACCGCGGCGTGGATCTCCGACTTCGCACCGCATCCCTCGTGGGTGCATCGGGACGTCGACCTCAACCTGGTGCTGCACGACGTCGCGGTCGCGCCGGCGCGCGAGAGCGTCCCCGGGGCGTCCGTGGGGGTGTCCGCGCCACCGGTCGGCGACGCGTTCAGGCCCGGTGACCGGTCTCGGGCACGGCGTCGGCTGGACCTGCCCGACCACGGGTTCGTCGTCGCGGTCTCCAGTGGCTCGCTCGCGTTCGGCCGCGGTGACGAGGCGGTGCGGGAGATCCTCGCCGGCGCGCCCGACGCGCACGTCGTCGTGGTGACGGGACGCAACGACGGCCTGCGGACCCGGCTGGAGCGCGCGTTCGGCGACCGGCCCCGGGTACGCGTCCTCGGCTGGGTGGAGGACATGGCGACCCTGTTCACGGCCGCCGACGTCGTGGTGAGCAACGCGGGGGGCGCCACCGCGCTCGAGGCGCTCGCGTGCGGCCGGGCCGTGGTCCTCCACCGGCCGATCGCCGGACACGGCCGCGCCAACGCGGTCCTCATGGCCGACGCCGGGCTCGCCACGGTGTGCACCCTGCCGGGCGAACTCGCGCGCACGATCCGCGAGTACGCCACGAACCCGGCCGGGCTCCGGGCGCGGGAAGACGCGGCGATCGCATTCGCCCGCGGGCGGCGGCTCGAGGATGTCCTGCGCGCCGTCGCCGGAACCCGCGCACCGGCTCGCGCTCGGCCGCTCGCCGCGCCGGATGCCCTGTTCCTGCACGCGAGTACCCCGGAGGTGCCGCAATACGTGGGCACGGTGTTGGTCCACGAGGCGGGCCCGCCACTGACCCTGGAGCACTGCGCGGGGATGCTCGCCACGGTACCGGGAATCGGGGGCCGGTTCCTGCCCGCGACGACGTTCCGACGGGCACGGTGGGATCCCGGCGACGGTGCGGACCCCCTGTCGCTTGTGGACGATCTCCGGTGCGCGGATCTGACCCGCGCCGTCGACGAGTTCTTCTCCGAGCCGCTCGACCCGGCGCGGGCGCTGGGCGCGGGCAGGCTGGTCACCGGCCTGCCGGACGGCCGGCGGGCCCTCCTCGTCAAACTGCACCACGCGCTCGGCGACGGCATGACGGTGCTGCAGGCGCTGCTGTCCGACACCGACACGGCGACCGGCTTGTCCTGGGCGACCAGACCGGCGACCCCGGTGGGTGACAACGGGTTCCGGCCCGCGCCACGCACCCTCGTCCGCGGGCTGTGGCGGCTCGCGCGCGCCGGCCGTGCACCCACGTGCGCGCTCGACACCGAGATCCCGGACGCGCGCCGCCACCACGCGATGGTCCGGTTGCCCGGGCGACGGGTCCGCCAGGTGGCGCGCGCCCTCGGCGTGACACCCGCCGAACTCCTCAAGGCGGCGTTCGCGCAGGCCCTGCACGACGTCGTGGAACCGGAAGCGTTCCGGCTGATGGTTCCGTGGTCGCTGCGCGGAACCGACAGCCTGCGCGCAGCGGGAAACCACACCGGGGCGGTCTCCGTCGACCTGCCGCTCGGCCCGATGGACGTGCGGCAGCGCGCGGAGCTCATCGCCCGGCAGCTGCGGGACCACCTCGACGGCGGCGCGCCCGAGGCCGCGCACGCTGTCGTGCGGCTCATCGGGCACCTGCCGCCGCGGCTGCACGCGGTCGCGGCACGCGCGGTGTATCGCGGCGACTGGTTCAACGCCATCGCCACCGTCATGCCCGGTCCGCGCCGCACGATCTACTGGCACGGCTCGCACATGTCCGAGGCGTATCCGGTGCTCGCACTCGCGCCCGGCAGCGGGCTCGCGTGGGGCGCGATGACCTGGGGTGAGTGGATCACGATGGTGTTCACCGGCCCGCCCGCGCTCGCCGACTGCACCGACCGGATCGCGGAGCGCACGGACACCGTCATCGCCGAACTGGCCGGTGCCGACGGTTCGCCATGACCGGCGCGGGCTCACAGCTGTGGGTGGCGGTACCGGCCGCGATCCTGGCAGCGGCCGCGTTCGGTCTCACCGGCGCGCTCCAGCACCGCGCCGCACGCCGGGTTCCCGGCGGGCCCGCCGTGCGGTGGGGGCTGGTGTTCACGCTGCTCCGGCAACCGCTGTGGGTGGCGTCGCTGCTCACCAACGGACTCGGCATCGTCCTGCAGTGGATCGCGCTGAGCAGTGCTCCCCTGGTGCTCGTGCAGCCGCTCCTGGTGACCGCGCTGGTGTTCGCGGTGCTCGGCAGCGACGCGTTGCGCCGGCGACGGCCCGACGGCATCGTGCTGCTCGGCGCGGGGCTCTGTGTCGTGGGCCTGACGACGTTCTTCCTCGTCGCACGGCCCGCGGCGGGTCACGGCAGGCTGGAGCCGAGCGAGGCGCTCCCGCTGGCGGTCGGGCTCGCAGTGCTGGTCGCCGGGTCGCTGGCGGTGGCCGCACGGTGGGCGGGGCGGCCGCGGGTGATGGCGCTGGCCACCGCGACCGGCGTGCTGTACGGCGTCACCGCGGGCCTGACGAAGCTCGCGGCGGACGATCTTCGCCGCGGCCCGGCAGCGATGTTCGGGCAGTGGCACGTGTACGCGGTGGTGCTGTGCGGCGTGACCGGGTTCCTGCTGAGCCAGAACGCGTTCCGCGTCGGGGTCGCGCTGGCGCCCGCGCTGGCGGTGATCGTCGCGCTGGACCCGTTGGTGAGCATCGGGCTGGGAGCGTTGTGGTTCGGCGAGGAGCTGCCGAGCGGAGCGGCTGCCATCGCGGGACAGGTGGCCGGGCTCGCGGTGGCCATCGCCGGCATCGCCCTGCTCAGCCTGCGGGCGCCGGTGGTGGCGCGGGCGGCCGGCGACGACGTGAGGGAGGACGTGTGATCGCACCCGGGACGAACGCCGTGGTCACCGGAGGTTCTTCCGGCATCGGGGCCGCGACGGCGGAGCTGCTCGCCCGCCGGGGCTGCTCGGTGCTTGTCGTCGGCCGGGACGCCGATGCGCTCGGCGACGTGGCACACCGCACCGGTGGCCGGGCGTGCGTGGCCGACCTCACCGATCCGGCCGCGGCCGACCAAGTGCTCGCCGAGGCGGGGCCCGTCGACGTGCTCGTCTGCAACGCGGGACTGGGCTGGGCGGGTCCGCTGGAGGCGATGCCGGCGGACACGCTCGAGAAGCTGGTGCAGGTGAACCTGCTGGCGCCGGCGCGGCTCGTGCGGGCGGCGTTGCCCGGGATGGTGGCACGAGGCCGGGGGCATCTGGTGTTCGTGTCGTCGATCGCGGGCAGCATGAACGTCGCACACGAGGCTGTCTACTCGGCGACGAAGGCCGGTCTGGACGCGCTCGCCGGGAGTGTGCGCGGCGAGCTGGCCGGGCGCGGTGTCGGGGTCTCCGTCGTGGTGCCCGGGGTGGTGGACACACCGTTCTTCGCCCGCCGAGGCGTGCCGTACGTGCGACGCCGTCCGCGCCCGGTCCCGGCGGAGCGGGTGGCCCGGGCGCTGGTCCGTGCCGTGGAGCGGGACCGGGCCGAGGTGTTCGTCCCGGGCTGGCTGCGCCTGCCCGCGCGGCTGCGCGGCATCGCTCCGGTGCTGACCGACGCCCTCCAACGCCGCTTCGGCTGACACTCGCCGTGTCTGCCGTCCACGTCGCCGTGTCCGCCGTCGACGTCGGGATGTCGGCCGCCCACGTCGCCGTGTCTGCCGTCCACGTCGGCGTGTGTGCCGTCCACGTTGGCGTGTCGGCCATCCAGGTCCAATGCAGGCCGCCCCGGGCTCGAGTTCGGCCGATTCGGCAACGCCAACCGCTAACACGACGACACGAACGGCAGACACGGCTACACCAACCGCAGACACGGCTACGCGAGCGGCGGACACGCCAGCGCGGTCAGGTTTCGCGGGCGGCCCGGATCGACTCCTTGAGCGAGCTCATCGTGGCCAGCACAGAGGTGGGCTCGTAGCCGCAGTGGGCCATGCAGTTGGCACACCGGGGGTCACGACCACGCCCGTACTTCTCCCACTCGGTCTCCTCCACGAGCTCCCGGTAGGTCGTCGCGTAGCCATCACCCATCAGATAGCACGGGCGCTGCCAGCCGAACAGGGTGTACAACGGCACGCCCCACGCCGTGCACTCGAAGTCCACTTTGCCCTCGAGGAAGTCGAGGAACAGCGGCGAGTGCACCAGCCGCCACCGTTTCCGGTTACCTCCCGCGAAGGCCTTGCGGAACAGTTCCCGCGTCTCGTGCACGCCGAGGAAGTGTTCCTGATCCGGCGCCTTCTCGTAGGCGTAGGCGGGCGAGAGCATCAGCGAGTCGATCTTCAGCTCGTCGTTGAGGTAGTCGAGCACGTCGATCACCGATTGCGGTGTGTCGGTGTTGAACACCGTGGTGTTGGTGGTGACGCGGAATCCGCGGCGCTGGAGTTCCCGGATCGCCGCGACCGCCTCGTCGAACACGCCCTCCTTCGCCACGGCCGCGTCGTGGCGCTCCCGCAAGCCGTCGATGTGGATGGTGAACGCGAAGTACTTGGACGGCTTGAGGTCCAGCTTGTCGATCTTCTTGCGCAGCAGCACGGCGTTGGTGCACAGGAAAACGTATTTCTTGCGCTTGACGAGCTCGTTGACCATCGTGTCGATCTGCGGATGCATCAGCGGCTCGCCACCCGCGATGGACACCATCGGCGCGCCGGATTCCTCGACCGCCGCGACGGCCTGCTCCACCGGCATGCGCTGCTTGAGGATGTGGGCCGGGTGCTGAATCTTGCCGCAGCCGCCGCATTTGAGGTTGCAGGCCAGGATCGGCTCCAGTTCCATGATGAACGGGTACTTCTTCCGCCCGCGTAGTTTCTGGGTCACGACGTGCCGGGCGACCCGGATGGCCTGGTGCAGTGGCATGTTCATGGATGCCGCACCTCCTTGGGAAGACTGAAGTTCACGGTCTCGGTCGCGGTGGTGCGCTCGGTCACGTCCAGGTTGCCCAGTCCGGACAGCGCGTCCACGATCTCGTCCACCAGCACCGTCGGCGCCGACGCGCCGGCGGACAGCCCGACGGTGCGCGCGCCGGCGAGCCAGTCGAGGTCGATCTCGGTCACGTTGTCCACGAGGTATGCCCTGGCGCCCTCGCGTTGTGCCACCTCCACGAGCCGGCGCGAGTTCGAGGAGTTCGCCGACCCGGCCACGAGCACGACGTCGGACTCGCGAGCGACCGCGCGCACGGCGTCCTGCCGGTTGGTGGTCGCGTAGCAGATGTCGTCGGAACCGGGGCCCTTCAACGCCGGGAACCGTTCCCGCAACGCCGCCACGATCCCTTCGGCCTCGTCGAGGGCGAGCGTGGTCTGCATCAGGTAGGAGACGCGCTCGGGATCGGCCACGTCGAGGGTCGCGACGTCCTCGGCACGCTCGACGAGAATCGTCCGCTCGGGCGCTTCGCCGAGTGTGCCCTCCACCTCCTCGTGTCCGGCGTGACCGATGAGGAACACGGTGTGGCCGTCCCGTGCGAACCGTCTCGCCTCACGGTGCACTTTGGACACCAGCGGGCAGGTGGCGTCCACGACGTCCAGACCACGGCGCGAGGCGTCCTCCCGCACCGCGGGCGAGACCCCGTGCGCCGAGAACACCACGGTGGCGTCCTCGGGCACTTCGTCGAGCTCCTCCACGAACACCGCACCGCGACGTTCCAGCTCGCCCACCACGCGGGAGTTGTGCACGATCTGCTTGCGCACGTAGACGGGCGGGCGATGCCGTTCGAGGAGGCGTTCGACGATCTCCACGGCACGTTCCACCCCGGCGCAGAACGACCGCGGTCCCGCCAGCAGTACCGTCCGGTCGCCGGTGGCCGCCGCCCACCGGTGCAGCGCGGGACCGATCGCACGCAATGACGACAACGCGGCGATGCCTCCGGGCACGGTTGCCGGGTGCAGCAGCGACCGGGTCGGCGTGTCGACCACGGCCCGCACCACCGCGGCGGGCCGGGAGCCGATCATGTCCAGCAGGCGCGCCGACTCCATGTCCACCGCGATGGCGCCGTCGAGCGCGAGTCGTGCCCCCTCGGGCTGCCAGACGACGTGGTCGGTCTCCACCATCGGTCCGACGTGGACGGTCAGCCCGAGGCTGCGCAGGCAGGTGGCCAGCAGCGGCGCCGACCGGCAGTGGTGGGTGCCCTGAGCCGACCGCACCTCGCTCGCCACCACGACGTCACCGGGCTTGAGCTCGTCGACCAGCGCTCCCGCGACCCCGGCGACGGCCACCGGCCTGCCCGGCTGCTGCCGCAACGCCGCCGCGACCCGTTTCGCCCTTCGCGCGTGCGGACCCGCGCGGACCACACATCCGCGGCCGAGCCCGCGCCGCACACTGCCGACCTCCAGCATGAGCGGTGAGACCACGATGAGGTCGTCAGCCGGTGTGATCATGACCGCCTCACCTCCACGTATCGGCCGAGCGCCGTGAGCGGGAACACCAGCCGGTACAGGTGGTAGTTGATGTAGAAGTCACCGGGGAAACCGGTGCCGGTGAACTGCGGTTCGTCCCAGCCGCCGTCGCCGCGCTGGGCGCGCACGAGCCAGCCGACACCGCGCCGCACGGGCTCCCCGTGCTGCCCCGCGGCCAGCAGGGCGAGCAGCGCCCACGCCGTCTGCGACGCGGTCGACTCCCCCTTGCCGACCCAGCTCGGATCCACATAGGACCGCATGTCCTCCCCCCAGCCACCGTCGGGGTTCTGGTGCCGGACCAGCCAGTTCACGGCCCTGCGCACGGCCTCGTGCTTGCGCGGCACACCGCAGGCGACGAGCGCGGGCACGACGGCTCCCGTGCCGTAGACGTGGTTGGCTCCCCACCGGCCGAACCACGACCCGTCGCGCTCCTGGTGGTCGAGCAGCCAGCGCACGCCCCGCCGCGCCGCCACGGAACGTTCCTGCCCGCACGCGGCCAGCATCTCGACGACGTGCGCGGTGACATCGGCCGAGGGCGGGTCGATCACCGCGCCGAAGTCGCAGAACGGCAGCTTCTCGCACAGCCACTGGGTGTTGTCGGCGTCGAACGCGCCCCAACCGCCGTCGCGGGACTGCATTCCGGTCACCCACGCCACCGCGCGCCGCACCGTCGCGCCGAGCCGCGCCGGCTCCGGGTGCTCCACCCGCCGCAGGCCGAGCACGACCTCGGCGGTGTCGTCGGTGTCGGGATAGTGGTCGTTGGCGAACTCGAAGGCCCAGCCCGACGGCGTGAGATCGGGCCTGCGCACCTGCCAGTCTCCGGGCTCGGTGATCTCCTCCCGCAGGACCCAGTCGGCGGCCCGCACGAGCGCCGGGTCGTCCGGGGGCAGGCCGGCGTCCAGCAGCGCGGTGATCGCCAGAGCCGTGTCCCAGACGGGCGACTGGCACGCCTCGAGGCGCCGGACCCAACCCTCCGGTGTCTGCTCGCGGATGGTGAATCCGTCCAGCCCGTCGAGAGCCTTGCGCAGCACCGGGTGGTCCGTGGAGTACCCGCGCAGGTGCAGGGCCAGGATCGAGTACACCCACGGTGGCTGGATGCCGCCCCAGCCGCCGTCGGCCTCCTGGCGGTCGAGGATCCACCGTTCCGCCCGGGCGAGCGCGCGCCCGCGCAGCGGCTTCACCGGTATCCGCTCGAGCAGGTGCAGGGCGCCGTCCAGCCGGTGGAAGGCACCCGCCCATGTGAGCAGCGACGCGGGTTCCGGTCGCGGCCGTCCGGTGCGCAGCTCCCGGACGCTCACGCCCAGCGGCCTGTTCGGCCGGGCCGAGCCGACGATCGTCAGCGGGACCACGGTCTGGCGCGCCCAGCACGCCCAGTCGTAGATGTTGAGCGGGAACCAGCCGGGCAGGAACATCAGCTCCGGGGGCAGCACCGGCAGCTCGTCCCACGACCACTCGCCGAACAGCGCGAGCCAGATCCGCGTGAACACCCGGGTGGCCTCGATGCCGCCGTGGTGGAGGATGTACTCCCGGGCCCGGCGCAGGTGGGCCGCGTCGAGCGGATCGCCGGCCACGCGCAGCGCCACGTACGCCTCGACGGTGGTGGACAGGTCGGGCGGCCCGCCGTGGAAGTTGGCCCAGGTGCCGTCGGCACGCTGGCACGACCGGATCCACCGCGCCGATTCCGCCAGGGTCTGCTCGTCGAGCACCCCGAGGAATCGGCGCAGCAGGATGTCCTCGGCGTCCATTGTCACGTTGGTCTCCAGCTCGCCCTTCCACCAACCCTGCTCGTGCTGGAGCGAGAGCAGGTAGTCGCGAGCCCGCTCGGTCGCCGCGCGCGCGGCCGCGACGGTCTCCGCCGTCTCCGTCCGGTCGATCACCCCGCTCACCGGTCACGCTCCACGA
The DNA here is from genome assembly GCF_042685745.1 of Prauserella oleivorans. Classification (NCBI taxonomy): domain Bacteria; kingdom Bacillati; phylum Actinomycetota; class Actinomycetes; order Pseudonocardiales; family Pseudonocardiaceae; genus Prauserella; species Prauserella oleivorans. Next base: position 4,035,285 of record NZ_JBHUNT010000001.1, read on the forward strand.
CGAAGCGGGTGAGGTCGGCGAGCGCGGCGTGGATCGGCTCGGGGGGGTGCAGCCGGTCGAGACACGTCGTGGCCCGGACGACGTACTGCCGCGCCTGATCCCGTGTCCAGTCCAGTGCACCGGAGCGTTCGATCAGCTGTGCCATCGTGGTCAGGTCCTCCTCGCTCGGCGGGTCTGGTTGCTGGTACAGCCGGCGCAGCGCCGCGCCGTCCTCGGTCCCCGAGGTCAGTGCGGCGACCACGGGGACGGACTTCTTGCGCACCCGCAGGTCGGCGAGCACCGGCTTGCCGGTGACCTCGGGGCTGCCCCAGATGCCGAGCAGGTCGTCGACGAGCTGGAACGCCATGCCCAGGCAGCGGCCGAACTCCGCCAGCAGGCGGGCGGCCACCGGGCTCGCCCGGCCCAGCAGGGCGCCGACCTCGGCGGAACACCGCATCAGTGCCGCCGTCTTGCCCTCCGCCATCGCGAGGCACTCCTGCGGGTCGACGTCGAGGCGGGTCTCGAAGTCGACGTCGGCCGCCTGGCCCGCGATGAGGTCCTGCACGGCCGCGGTGAGGCAGCGGGTGGCCACCGGGTCGGCGGACCGGTCAAGGACGTCGATCGCGAGCGTCAGCAGCGAGTCGCCCGCGAGGATCGCGGCGGGTGTGCCGAAGAGCCGCCACACGGTCGGCCGGTGCCTGCGTTCGACGTCCCCGTCCATGACGTCGTCGTGCAGCAGCGAGAAGTTGTGTACGAGTTCGACGGCCACGGCACCGGGCACCGCGACCTCGGGCCGCGCGCGGACGGCCTGCGCGGCGAGCAGCGCGAGTGCCGGCCGCAGGGCCTTGCCACCGCCGCCGTCGGCGGGTTCGCCGTGCTCGTCGGTCCAGCCCAGGTGGTAGCTGACGACGCGGCGCATCGCCCCGGGCAGCTCGTCCACCGCGGCGCGCAGTGCGGGCCGCACGAGCGCCTGGGAGGCGCTCACCTCGGCAGGCAACGTGACGGTCACGGCGCACCACCCCCGAGGTGTGCTGCGAGTTCGTCGGCCGCGTGATGTCCGCTTCGCACGGCTCCCTCCATCGTGTCGGGCCATCCGGTCGCGGTCCACGCCCCGGCGAGCACGAGTCCCGGCAGCGACGTCCGCGCGGGGGGACGCAGCCGTGCGGTGCCCGGTGCCTGCCGGAACGTGGCCCGCCGCTCGCGGGTGACGAAGAACCGGGTGCAGGGTGTCGTCGCTGCCGCGGGCAGCAGCCGGCCGAGCTCGGGCAGGAACACGTCGCGGAGCTCGGCGACGGGGCGGTCGAGCCAGGTGCGGGCGGCCGAGAGCGACACGGCGAGGTACTGGCCGCGGTCGAGCCCGGCCACGGCGGTGCGGTCGAACACCCATTGCACCGGGGAACCGACGGCCGCCGCGAACGACAGATCGGTGACCGGGGCGGCGAACACGGCGTGCACGTTGACGATCGGGCTCGCGCCGAGCCCGGCGAGCCGCCGGGCGGACAGGCCGGCGGCGGGCGGGCACACGGCCGCGGCCGTCTCCGGTGGTGCCGTGACCACCACGGCGTCCGCGCGCACCGTCTCGTCGCTGAGCCGGACGGCGAACCCCGGGCCGTCGCGCTCCACGGCCCGCACGGCGCTGCGAAGCCGGACCTCCGCGCCGCGCGTGAGGAGGTATTTCTCCGCCGGGCGCACGTGCAACTCCTCCAGCGGCCAGCGCGGGATCCCGATGTCGGCCCCGTCGGCGCGGTCGAGCAGGGCGGTCCGGAACACCATCGCGGCAAGCGCCAGGGACGCCCCGTCCGCGTCGCAGTTCAGTGCCGCCACCGAGACGAGGTTCCACAGCGCTCCGATCGTGGTGTCGTTCTGCCCGTGTCCGCGCAGCCAGTCGCCGAAGGTGCGCTCGTCAAGTGCCGGGTCCGCCGGGTCGAGCAGCCGCAGTGCCGCGGCCGCCGCGAACGCGCGCAGCCGGTCGGTCACCGGGAGCGCGCCGTAGGTCGCGAGCCCGGCGACGAGGTGCAAGGGTGCGGGGCCGCCGGTGCGGGCCAGCGCTGTGCGGGGGCGGCCGGGCGCGAGCACGGGCATGCGGAACCGTTCCTGCAGCACCACGCCGTCGGCGGTGCCGAGCCGCGCCAGCAACCGCTGGTACTCGGTGCAGCACCGCAGCAGCACGTGCTGGCCGTTGTCCACGGCGAGCCCGTCGCGCTGGAAGGAGAACGTCGCGCCGCCGAGCCGGGCGCGGCTCTCCAGCAGGGTGACGCGGGCACCGGCGTCGGCGAGGTCGCAGGCGGCGGTCAACCCGGCAAGCCCGCCCCCGACCACCACGACGTGCGCGCTCATGGCCGTGCCCCGGCGAGCGCCCGAGCCGCGACGGCGGCCTTCTCCCAATCCGGCAGCGACGTGCGGCCGTGCAGCACCGACCGTGGCCGCAGGGCGATCCGGCGCAGCAGCCGGTGGTAGATCCCCGCCATCGCCCCGCAGCACGCGCGGCTGCGCGGGTCCAACGCCGGCAGCAGGCGCAGTCCCCTGGCGTACCAGTCCTCGGCCCGGGCGGCCTGGTACTCGAGCAGGCGCAACAGGGCGTCCTCGTCGTCGGCGAACGCACCGGACGAGTCGAGCCGCAGGGTGCAGCCGAACCGGCGCAGGTCCTCGGCGGGCAGGTAGATCCGGTCGTCGCGGCGGTCTTCCAGCACGTCGCGCAGGATGTTCGTCAACTGCAGCGCGATTCCCAGGTCGTCGGCGGTGCGGGCGTCCCGCGCCGGGTCGGCACTGCCGAACACGGCCAGTGACAGCCGGCCGATCGACCCGGCGACGCAGCGGCAGTAGTGGTGCAGCTGGTCGAACGTTTCGTAGTGGGTGCCGAGGACATCGGCGCGACAGCCGTCGATGAGCTCGTCGAACGCGCCGAGGGGCAGCTCGAAGCGCCCCGCGGCGTCGGCGAGTCCGACCAGCACCGGGTCGTCCGGCCGCTGGTCGAGGGTGTGCAGCTGCTTGCGGGCGAGTTCGAGCCGCTCGAGCTTGACCTCGCGCGCGAGGTCGCCGTCGCCGATGTCGTCGATCCGCCGCGCGAACGCGTACACGGCGCTCAGCGCGCGCCGCTTGGGCGGGGGCAGCAGCCGGATCCCGTAGGAGAAGTTGCGTGCTTCCCGGCGCGTGATGCGCTCGCATTCGTCGTACGCGTCGGCGGTTCTCACCGTGCACCGCCGGTGAGCAGCAACCGCACCCATTCCGCCGCGGTACGTGCCCGGGACGGCCTGGGCGTTGCGGTGAGCACGTCGAATCCGGCCTCCGCCAGCGCCACGGCCGTTGCCCGCCCGCCCGCGACGTAGCCGGCGACGGCGGCGCGCGCCGCGCCGGTGAGGGTGCCGACCAGGGGCGTCCCCTCGTCGAGCAGCGCCACGGCGCGTTGCACCTCGAACGCGACGAGCGCCCGGAGGCCCCGGCTCGCCTGCGAAGCCACCAGGTCCCGTTCGGAGACGCCGAAGTGCTCCAGATCCTCGGCGGGCAGATAGATCCGGCCGGCACGGGCGTCCTCGGCGACGTCCTGGCAATGCTCGAGCACCTGGAGTGCCGAGCAGATCCGGTCCGAGAGCGCCTCCCGCTCCGGCGTCACGACGTCGAACACGGCCAGCACCAGGCGGCCGACCGGGTCTGCGGAGAACGTGCAGTAGCCGAGCAGGTCGTCGAACGTGCGGTAGTGGTGCACGGTCTGGTCCCGCCGGTTGGCCTCGACCAGCCGGTCGAACGGCTCGCGCGGCAGGTCGCACGCCGCGATGGTGGCGGCGAGCGGCCGGTACAGCGCGTGGTCCGGCACGTCGCCGCGGTAGATCCGGTCGAGTGCGTGGGTGATGGCGTCGAGTGCGGAGCGGCGGTCACCAGGGGCTTCGTCGCCGAGGTCGTCGACCATTCGGGCGAATGTGTACAGGTTCTGGAGGTGGCGGCGCTTGGCGGGGGGCAGGAACCGCAGCGCGACAGGGAAATTCTCGGTGTGTGCGGTGGCGAGCACCCGGTGCCGCAGGGTCGCGGTGGCGGCGCTCCCGTGCGCACCCGGCGGCTCCGTCTGCCGTACCGACTTCTGCGCTGGTGTCACGCACACCTCCCGGGCGACGCCGGACCGGGGCGGCCACGACGGCGCGTCATGTGTTGCCGCGTCGTTTCGCCGCCGACTCGATCACGTGACATCGCAGGGCGTGACGGGAGCCGCGGCCGCGAACCCACTGGTCCGAGCCAGGCGCCGGACCGGCGCCATGTTCCCCTCACCGGGTTGAACCTGCCGAGCGCATACATGCGATCGCCTCGTCCCGTTCGGCCAGTGCACCCACGGTCGGAGCATGGGAACAACCATTGTCCGCCAGTGCCACGACGATGGGCAACTCCCCCGTTCGCACCATCGCCGCCGCAGCCGGCGGCGCCCGTGCTCCCGGCCTTGCCCATGATCTTATGCCGCTCACCAGGCGACGCAACACTTTTCGAACGGCCTGCCCACCGGCCGGATACGGTGAAAACCGTTCACCAGAAAGGCATTTTCACCCCGCACGGGCGCGAGTAGACCGATACTGCACGAGCATCGTCCGGAAAACCACGTGGAGTCCGTTGTAGACGTTGAGCGGAGTCGGCTCAGCCCGCCACCGCTCCCGCCTCCTCGGCGACCACCCTCTGCACGTCATCGACGGCGGTGTACGGGCCGTCGCCCGCGGTGCTCGCGCACAGGACCCGGCCGCCCAGCACCGCGGTCACCTGGACCCGCGTGCGCCTGCCGTCCCGGGACAGCGCCGCCCGCAGCTCGTCCACGAGCCCTGCCACGCTGAGCGCGTGGAGCTGGTCGAGCGCGTAGCCGACACACGCCGGGTCCACGCCGATACCGACGGTCACCCGCACGGCGTCGCTCGCCGCCCGTTCTTCCGGGCGTTCACTGCAGTCACGGGAACCAGAATCAGCCGACCCACGCGTGTGTTCCAAGGGTATTTCGGCCCTCTTTTCCGACTGGTCACGACGGTTATAGGGACGAACGACTCTAGGAACGATCGCGCGGAACTGGGAACGTGGATATCGCGGTTCGGAGGAGGAATATGGCACAGCAGGCCCGCTGGACGATCTCGGTCGTCCTCGACGAACACGACGGCACCACCCAGGCACGCATCCGGCTCGGCGACGACGCCGGTAACCACTTCATCGGCATCGGCCTGGCCCACCGGGGCGTCGACGTCGCCCGGGTGCCCCAGGTCGCGGGCGAGCTCGCGATCGCGCGGGCGCTCACCGATCTCACCGAGGAATTGCTCACGGCCGTCGCGGCGGACATCGAGTCGGCGCACGACCACGCGTCCGCGCCCGGAATTCCCGAGCAGTTCGTCCACTGAGGATTTCTCTGCCGTCCTATGTGAACTCGTGATGGCAGTGGCGCGGCCGGACGGGAGAATGTCCAGATGGAATTCGCCAATCGACGGGAAGCCGGGCGCGAGCTCGCAGGCCGGCTCGAGTATCTGCACGGGCACCGGCCCGTCGTGCTCGGCCTTCCCCGCGGTGGCGTGGTCGTGGCTCGCGAGGTGGCGGACGCGCTCGGCGGGGATCTGGACGTCGTCCTGGTCCGCAAACTCGGCGCACCGGACCGGCCGGAGCTGGCGATCGGTGCCGTCGGTGAAGGCGGGGTCGTCGTCACCAACGCCGACATGATCCGGCGCCTGCGGCTCACGGACGAGGAAGTCGAGGAGGCCGCGCGCCGCGAGTTCGCGGAGATCGACCGGCTGGACACCCTCCTGCGCCGGGGCAGGCCACCGTTGCCGCTGAAGGGACGGGCGGTCGTCGTGGTCGACGACGGGATCGCCACGGGTGCCACGACGAGGGCCGCGCTGCGGGTGGTGCGCACACACGACGCCCGCTGGCTCGCGCTGGCCGTGCCGGTGGCGCCCGCCGACATCCTGGAGGAGCTTTCCCACTCGACCGACCACACGGTCTGCCCGAATCCGCGCGTGTGGATGCGGGCGGTCGGCCTCTGGTACCGCGACTTCTCCCCCGTGTCCGATGCCGAGGTCGCAGGCCTCCTGCACGCGCCGAACCCGGTGGCCGCGCCGCGGGCGGAGACCACCTGAGCGGCCGCCGGCTCAGCGTGGTGCGCGCACGACGGCGGTGAGCCGTTCCTCGGCGTCGACGCCCGCGCGCACGCGGGGCAGCCGCAGCACCAGCACAAGGCCCGCCAGCGCCCAACCCCCGACGATGACCCATTCCGACGGCCAGTCGAGCTCGGCGGGCATGCCCGGCAGGAACAGCACCGTCACGGCCAGGCTGAGTACGATCGCCGCCACGCCGACGGTGCGGCCGGCGGGCACCCGGAACGGGCGCGGCATGTCCGGCTCCCGCACCCGCAGCACCAGGAAGCACACCGCCACCATCAGGTAGGCCACGACGATGCTGAGGCTGCCGGCATCCGAGAGCCACACCAGCATCTCCCTGCCGAACAACGGTGCCAGCACGGACAGCGCACCGACGAGGAGCACCGCGTTCGAGGGGGTGCCGAACCGCGGGTGCAGGCGACCGAACCAGCGCGGCAGCATCCCGGACGACCCCATTGCGAACACCAGGCGGCTCGCCCCGATCAGGAAGCCGTTCCAGCTGGTGACGATGCCGATCACCCCGCCGAGGACCAGGACGGTCCCCATGGCCTGGCTTCCCCACAGCGACGCCATCGCGTCCGCCGTGGGCAGTTCCGACCCGGCCAGCCGGGCGTCGTTCAGTCCGGAACCCACGGTCAGCATGACCATGACGTACCAGGCGATCGCCATCAGCACCGAAACGAGCAGCAGCGAGCCGATCCGCTTCGGCGGCAGGTCGATCTCGGCCGCCGACTGCGGGATCACGTCGAACCCGACGAACAGGAACGGCGTCGCGACCAGGACCAGCAGGACTCCTGACAGACCACCGGTGAACAACGGCTCCATGTTCGCCACCGACCCGCCGGTGACGGCGCCGGCCGTGAGCAGGACACCGACCGCGAGCAACCCGAGAACGGCGACGGTCTGGAACACCGCGGCGGGACGCACGCCGACGTAGTTGAGCGCGGTGAGCACGATCGCACCACCCACGCCGACTGCCACCCACGTGGCGTAGACGTCGTACCCGGCGACCGTCCACAGCTTGCCCGCCAGCATGTCCGGCGCCAGGTACAGCAGCGTCTGCGGCAGCGCCACCGCCTCGAACGCCACCACTGAGACGTAGCCGAGCACCAGCGCCCAGGACGTGACGAACGCGGGCCGGGAGCCCAGTGCGCGCAGCGCGTAGTTGTGCTCGCCGCCGGCCGCGGGCATCGCCGACACGAGTTCCGCGTAGGTCAGGCCGACCAGCGCGACCACCACACCGCCGATGACGAATGCGAGCGCCGACCCGAGACTTCCGGCGTCCTCGAGAAAGCCGCCGGTCAGGACGATCCAGCCGAACCCGATCATCGCGCCGAATGCCAGCGCCACGACATCGAGCCTGCCCAGAACCCGGACGAACCCGCCGCCTGGATCGCGCTGCGTCATGTCCGCTCCCTTCCGCCCCGGTCGAAGATCACCAGGGTCGTCACTCGGGAGCGGCACGTCAAGAGGCAGCCGACTCCGGAAAGGTCAGTTCGAAGTGGACGGTCCGACCGGTTTTCCGGCGCAACAGCCGGTGCAGCAGCGGAACGAGGGTGTGCAGCACCGGGTACTTGCGCCGGAGCAACCGCGCGGCATGCCTGTCCTCCGCACCGTGGAGCAGCCGTGCCGTGCCCGCGACTGCGGGCCCGGTCGTGGTGCCCCGGCGGGTGCAGGGCGCCACCTCGACCCGCGGATCCCGGCGCAGGCGCCGCGTCTTGAGGGCCCGCTCGAAACTCCGGACATACGCGCGATCGCCGTCGACCACGATGCTGACGGGAGTGGCGCCCCGGGTGCCGTCCTTGCGGAATGTGGTCAGGAGGACCGTCCTCTGCCGGAGAAACGGGGCGAGGGTGGGCGTGGTGGCCGGCTGCCGTGATCCGTGTCGTGGTGTGCGTGTCATGTCCGCCTCCCGGTCTCGTGGGGCCGCAGCGGTGACGAAACCGGGAGGCGGAACGTGACAGGCGCGGTCAGCCCATCGTCTTCGCCCCGTCGAGCGACTCGCGGATGATGTCGGCGTGGCCCGCGTGCTGCGCCGTCTCGGCGAGCACGTGCAGCAGCACCCGGCGGATCGACCAGCGCGCACCCGGGGTGAACCACGGCGCCTCGGGCAGCGGGTACGACACGTCGAGATCGGGCGTCGTGGCCACGAACTCGTCGGTGCGGCGGGCGATCTCCTCGTACTCGACCAGCAGCCCGGCGAGCGTCTCCCCCGGCAGCATCCGGAATTCGTTCCGCCGGTCGGCATTGACTCCGGCGATGGCGGCGGGATTGCCCTGCGCGAACTCCAGCCATCCGAGCTCGGTACGCGCGACGTGCTTGATGATCCCGCCGAGGGTCAGCTCGCTCACCGTGGTGCGCCGGGCTGCCTGCTCGTCGTCGAGACCGTTGACGGTGTAGTGCAGGAAGAACCGGTGCTGCGCCAGGGCCTGCAGCAGGTCGGCGCGCTCGTCCGTGGTGATCGGGTCGGTCGTGGCGGTCATGTCGAGGTCCTCTCTCGTCGGTGGCGAGACCGACGCTACGGACCATTCCGGCCGCTTTCCGTCCTGAATAACGGACGCCGCGAAAAGCGGGACCAAAACCCCAGACGCACCTCGGGTGGGCGAGCCGGGAGCTCGCCCAAACCGATAATCGTCGCTGCTAGCGCGCCGCGTGCCGCGCGCGATCGACGGCGGGTAGGAACCGGTCGCGGACGGCGCGCCACGCCTCGGCCACCTCGGCACGCCGGTCGGGCTCCACGGCGTCGGTGGACCCGTCACCGTGGAACGACAACAGCGTCTGCACGACCCTGGCGACGACATCGGGATGCCCGAGCGGCACGGGTGGCTCGATCCGCACCGCGAGGTCGTCGTCCCGGCTGACGGCGCACACCACCCGGACGTCGCGGTCGGTCAGCTCACGGCGGAGCGGTTCGGTCTCGCTGTCCCACCAGTCGGCGAGTGAGCCCGGCTCACCCGGCGGCGCCGCGCCCGGGCGGGCGGGGTCGACCGCGACGACGGAGCTGACCTGGTCGGTGTGCTCCCGCGCCAGGCGCAAGGCCGGCACGGCCGCGCTGCCGGCCGCCACGAGATGAGCGCGGTGCCGGACGTCGCCGAGAATCTCCTCGACCGTCTCGTCCTCCGCCTCGGCGGGCAGTCGGCACCAGCCGACCCTGATGTGCTCGGCGAGCGGGCGCCAGGTCGCGGGCAACTCGTTGTGCTTGGCTTCTCCCGCCGGGTCCAGCACCAGGACCACCGGGGCGTCCTCGGGGCCCCGCCAGACCACCGCCGGGCCCGCGGACCGAACCTCGTCGTCATCGAATTCGCGCACGTTGTGCCACCTCCACGGCACGCGGCATACCCGAGACCGCCGTCGGGGAAACGGCTCAGCCCGCGGCCTTGCGGCGGAACAGCCACGCCGACGCCGGCACGACGACGATCAGCACGCCCGCCCACCAGAGCAGCGAGAGCCAGCCGGCATTGCCCACGGGCACCCCGAGGAACCACGCGCGCACCGCGTCGGCGACGAGGCTCACCGGCTGGTTCTCGGCGAACACGCGCAGCACGTCGGGCATGGTGCTCGGTGGCACCAGCGCGCTGCCGACGTACGGGATGAACACCAGCGGCATCGACAGGCCACTCGCGCCCTCGACCGTCTTCGCCGCGATCCCGAGCAGTACCGCGATCCACGACACGGCGGTCGCGAACAGCACCAGCACCCCGAGCGCACCCAGCCACTCCGCGAAACCCCCGACGGGACGGAACCCGACGAGGAACCCCGCGCCGACCACGACCGCGATGGACACGAGGTGCCGGACGAGGGCCGCGGAGACGTGACCGAGCAGCACCGTGGCACTGCGCATCGGCATGGAGCGGAAGCGCGCGACGATGCCCTCGAGCATGTCCTGGCACACCGCGACGCTCGTCACCGTGGCGTTGAAGGTGATGGCGACGGTGATGATCCCCGGCAGGACGTAGTTGACATAGGCGGTGCCGCCGGTCTGGATGGCGCCACCGAACAGGTAGCGGAACAGCAACAGCAGCATCACCGGGAGGAACAGCATCAGCATGAGCTGCTCCGGGCTCCGGGCGACGTGCCGCAGGCACCGGCCGCTCAGTGCGCGGGCCTCGGCCAGCGCCGCGGCGAGTTCGGACCGCCCGCCGACGTCCGCGGTGTGGATGGTGGTCATCTACTGCCTCCTGCAGAGGCGCCGGTGAGGGTGAGGAAGACGTCGTCGAGGGTCGGTTTGGCCACGAACAGCTCCTCGGGCTCGGCTCCGGACGCGGCGAGCCGGTCGAGGACCTGCTTGACCTCCTTGGCGTGCTCGACGGGGACGCTCACGGTCAGCACCCGCTCGGCGTCCGCGGGCTCCGCCGGCAGGATCCGCCGCGCCAGGGCGACCGTCTCGGCGTCGCCGAAGGTCAGCTCGAGGCGTTCGGCGCCCACCCGTTGTTTCAGCTCGGCCGGGGTTCCCTCGGCGACGATCCGGCCGCCGTCGACCACCGCCACCCGGTCGGCGAGCTGGTCGGCCTCCTCCAGGTACTGCGTCGTGAGCAGCACCGTGACACCCCCTGCCAGAAGGTCGCGCACGGTGTCCCACACCTCGGTGCGGCTGCGCGGGTCGAGGCCCGTGGTCGGCTCGTCGAGGAAGAGCACGGGCGGGGCGGTGATGAGGCTGATCGCGAGGTCGAGGCGGCGCCGCATGCCACCGGAGTAGGTCTTCACCTGGCGGTCGGCGGCGTGGTCGAGGCCGAACCGGTCGAGCAGCTCGCGGGCACGTTTCCTGGGTGCCGTGCCGCGCAGCCGGAACAGGCGCGCCATCAGCACGAGGTTCTCGAACCCCGTCAGCAGCCCGTCCACGGCGGTCTGCTGGCCGGTGAGCCCGATCGAGCGCCGGACGTTCGCCGGCTGCGTCACCACGTCGAAGCCGTTGACGAGCGCCGTGCCGGAGTCCGCCGCGAGCAGCGTGCTGAGAATGCGGACGGTCGTCGTCTTCCCCGCGCCGTTGGGGCCGAGCAGCGCCAGCAGGCTGCCGCGCCGAACCCGTAGGTCGACGCCCTTGAGCACCTCCACCGAACCGTAGGCCTTCCGCAGGCCGCGCACCTCGATCGCCTGTCCGGGATCCATCCCCATCTCCCAACTGTGTATGTGATACACGTTTGTGTACTTGATACACAGTTTTAGGATGACGGTCAAGCACGACCGAGCGGAGCGGGATGTCCACAGAACCGAGAAAGCGCCTCGAACTGTTGTGGGGCGTATCGACGAAGGCGAGCCGGGGACCGAAACCGAAGCTGAGCCTGGAACGGATCGTCACCACCGCCATCGACATCGCCGACCGCGAGGGCATCGACGCGCTCTCCATGCAGCGGCTCGCCGCCGAGCTCGGCTACACGACGATGTCGCTGTACCGGTACGTGCCGAGCAAGGAGGATCTGCTCGAGCTGATGATCGACCAGACGCCCGAGCCTCCCCCGTCGGCGGGCGACGCACAGGACTGGCGAACGGAGCTGGAGACCTGGGTCAGCGCGCTGTGGGAGACCTACCGGCGGCATCCGTGGGTGTTGCGCGTGCAGATCACCGCACCGCCCGTAGGACCAGGGCAGCTCGCCTGGTTCGACGCCGGCCTGCGCCCGCTGCGGAAGGCGGGACTCGACGGCGGAGACCAGGTGTCGGTGCTGCTGTTCCTCCTCGGCGCCGTGCGGCAGCTGGCGCTGATCTCGATCGACGTCGAACACGGCCGGGAACAGGCGGGCCTGACCCCCATCGAGGCGGAGACCGATTACGACGCGGCGCTGCGGGAGTTCGTCGACCCGGAGCGGTTCCCCGCGCTGACGGCGCTCGTGAACGAGGGCGCCTTCACCCCGTCCGGCCGCCCGGACGCGGGCGTGGACCTGGACCTGCAGTTCGGTGTGCGGCGGGTGCTGGACGGCATCGAGGCCTACGTCCTGTCCCGCGACCGTAAAACGGGAACGACCTCGGCCGCCGAGCGTCTCAAAGGGTGATGTCGAAAGCTCGCCGCCGGATTCGACGTAGTGGTGAGCGATGTCGAAGGAGCCCACCATGTACGCCGCTACCCACCGCTCGCTGGCGATGCTGAAGGCCGTCGCGGCCGGGCGCGCCGAGCTGACGTGCAGCAGCGAACCGGATCTGTTCGTCGACGGGCTGCCGTGCTGCGACCAGTCCGCCGCGCACGAGCTGGCCCGCGCGGGCCTGATCGCACCGGTGCGCCCCGGCGCCCTCGGCCAGCGGGTGCCCGCACGCCTCACCCCGGCAGGCCACGACGTCCTCGCCGCCGTCACCGCGGCGGCGTGAACTCGCCGTCCCGGACGCGCGCGTGCGGCCTCGGCGTGTGGGCTGCGCGCCCGCGTGGGAACACGGCCTTCGCGCCTGAGCCGGCCGGGAGTACGCCTCGGCGCCGTGCAGGCCACCGGGAACGGCCGATCGCGCCGGGCCTGCCGTGTCCACGGCGAGTCGGCGGCGCGGCTCCGGTATCCGGCACGCTCACCTTGGACCTGGTGTGCCCGTCACCGACAGGGCACGCACGTCGATGCCCTCGACGGAGAGCAACCCGAGGAGTTCCCCGCCCACCGCGCCGTTGCGCGGCACGAGAGCGGAGGATTGGACCACCGTTGCCACTAGACCTTATAGTTACTACAGGGGCGATGCTAGCGACATGTTGTCCATCAGCGAGTTCGGCCAGATGTGCCAGCTACCACCGCAGACGCTGCGGTTCTATCACTCGGAGGGCCTTCTCATTCCCGCCGAGGTAGACGAGCAGACCGGCTACCGCTCATACACCTTCGACCAGATCGAGCGGGCCATGCTCATCACCGTCCTGCGCGACACGGGAATGAGCATCAAACTCATCCGCCGCGCACTCGACGAGCCCGACACGGTCCGCGACCTGTTGCACCAGCACGTCACAGAGGTACACCGCCAGCGACGGAAACAGGACGAGGCGATCAGCGACGCGCGCCAGTTCTTCACCTCCTCACCCGAGCCGCGTCGACGCCACGTGCCCGAGATGACCGTGGTGTCGACCGTGGTGCCCGGATCGCCATCCTCGGCCGACCAGTTCGACTGGGAAACATCCGACGCCGCCACCGCCGCCACCGTGGCAGGCCTGGTGAGAACGGTGGAATCCTGCGGAGCCAAGGTGACGGGAACCGCGTGGCGGACCTGGGCCATGGAGACCCCGGAGCAGAGGACGGCCACCCTCACCACCATGGAAGGTCCACACTGGCTGGTGAAGGTTCCGATCGCGGGAGGCGACGACATGCCCGTCGACCTGCCCGGCGACATCGAAGTGCAGACCTTCGAGGCTCGGGAGGAGTTGTCGATATTCATCCCGGGCAGGAGCTCGATGGCCAAGTTCGGCACGGCGATGTCGCGTCTGGCCACACACCAGCTCGACGGAGCCTGGGTCGACATCACCCGCATGCGGCAGATCATCCACGAAGACGGCACCGAAACGAGTGCGGCACTCTGCAAGTTCGACGAGAAGGACATGACGTCGCTACTCGGCTGGTTCACCCCCTAGCCGACCGGTGTCGGCCGCCCGCGTCGCCGTGTCTGCCGCCCGCGTCGGCATGTATCGGCCCGGCAGCCCCCTCACCGGAGCCCCACACATCACCGCCCGGCCGGCCACACGCACCGATCCCCTGGCCGACAACCTCCGGCTACCAGCCCGAACGGCAACCACGGCGAACGACCAGCGACGGTCCACAACGGACCACATCACGGCCGCCGGACGTTCCGCAGGTTGGAGCGAGCCAGCTCGACCATCTTGCCCACGCCGCCGTTGAGCACGACCTTACTCGCGGCCAGGGCGAACCCCTTCACCTGCTGTGCCGTGATGTGCGGAGGGATCGACAGCGCGTTGGGGTCGGTGACGACGTCGACGAGCGCCGGACCGGGCCGGGCGAGAGCGTCGGCGAGCGCCGGGCGCACCTCCCCGGGCTCGGTGACGCGCGCGCTCGGGATGCCGGCGCCACGGGCGATCGCGGCATAGTCCACACCGGGATGGTCGGTCTGGTGATCCGGCAACCCGTCGACCAGCATCTCGAGCTTCACCATGCCCAGCGACGCGTTGTTGAACAGCACGATCTTCACGGGCAGGTCGTGCAGGCGGACGGTGAGCAGCTCGCCGAGCAGCATCCCGAGGCCCCCGTCGCCGGACATCGAGATCACCTGCCGCCCCGGATACGCGAGCTGCGCGCCGATGGCGTGGGGCAGCGCGTTGGCCATGCTGCCGTGCAGGAACGAGCCGATCACCCGCCTGCGCCCGTTCGGTGTCACGTACCGTGCCGCCCAGACGTTGCACATCCCGGTGTCCACAGTGAACACCGCGTCGTCGGCTGCGAGATCGTCCAGCACGTCGGCGACGTACTCGGGGTGGATCGGCACACGACGCCCCACGTCCTTGGTGTACGCGTCCACGACGGTCTCCAGCGCGCGACAGTGCTCGCGCAGCATCTCGTCGAGGAAGTCGCGGTTCGTCTTCTGCTCGACCAGCGGCAACACCGCGCGCAGCGTCTCGCGGACGTCACCGTGCACGCCCAGCTCCAGCGGTGTCCGCCTGCCGAGTCGCGCGGCGTCGTGGTCGATCTGCACCGTCCTGGCGAGAGGGAGGAACCCGTCGTACGGGAAGTCGGTCCCCAGCAGCACCAGCAGGTCGGCGTCGTGTGTGGCGCGGTAGCACGCGCCGTAACCGAGCAGTCCGCTCATCCCGACGTCGTAGGGATTGTCGTACTGCACCCACTCCTTGCCGCGCAGCGAATGCCCGATCGGCGCGTGCAGCCGGCCCGCCAGCTCCATGACCTCGGTGTGCGCGCCCGCGACGCCGGCGCCGCAGAACAGGGTCACCGACCGCGCGCGGTTGAGCATCTCCGCCAGCGCCCGCACCTGGCCCGGCGGCGGCACCGCGACCGCGCGCTCGGTGACGAACGTGCTCGTTCCCGTGGGGCCGGCCGCGTCCTTGTGCGCGACGTCGCCCGGCATCACCAGCACGGCAACCTCCCCGCGGCCGAGCGCGTGCTGGATCGCGATGCGCGGCACGCGCGGCACCTGCTCCGGTGTACTGATCACGTCGCAGTAGCCGCTGCAGTCGACGAACAACCGCTCCGGGTGCGTCTCCTGGAAGAAGCCCGTGCCGATCTGGCTCGCCGGGATGTGCGAGGCGAGCGCGAGCACCGGCGCGCCCGTGCGGTGCGCGTCGTAGAGCCCCTGCACCAGGTGCGTGTTCCCCGGCCCGCAACTGCCCGCGCACACGGCGAGTCGCCCGGTGAGCTGCGCCTCCGCCGAGGCGGCGAACGCGCCGGCTTCCTCGTTGCGCACATGCACCCACTCGATGCCGGGGGTGCGCCGGATCGCGTCGACGATCGGGTTCAGGCTGTCGCCGACGACGCCGTAGATTCGCGAGACGCCCGCCTGGACCAGCACCTCGATGAACTGCTCCGCGACCGAGGTCCTGGCCATGCCGGTCTCCTTCCGCTGGCTGCGCTGCCTCTCGCTCGATTGTCGGGGCGGCACGGCGCCGCCGCACGGCGAGCGGACGCCGGTCAGCTCGCGAGGGCGGCGAAGACGAGGTGCTTGATCTGTTCGGCGTCGGCGATCCGGTGCTTGCTGATGCTGAGGTCGTGCACGATGTTCAGCGCGGCGTGCACGGCGAGCCGGGCGTACGTGGCCCGGGTGTCACCCCGCACGGCCACCACGAGCCGGACCCACTGCTCGACGTGCTCGCGCTGGACCTTCCGCAAGGCGCGCCGGTCGTCGGGGGGCAGGTTGCCGTACTCGGACAGGTACACCGCGGCGAGGTCACTGTCCTGGTAGGTGTAGGCGACGTAGGCGTCGACGAGCTTGCGCAGCGCCTCACCGGGATCGGTCGCGGATTCGATGGCCGTGCTCGTGGCGACGGCGAGCCGCTCGGCGGCCCGGTAGTACACGGCGGCGAGGAGGTCGGCCTTGCTCGCGAAGTGCCGGTACACACTGGACCCGCCGATTCCCGCGGCGGCCCCGAGCTCCTCCATCGTCACCGCGTGGAACCCGCGTTCGCGGATCGGCCGCAAGGCGGAGACGACCAGCCGTTCCCGCCGGGACACGAACTCGCCGACGGTGGCGGGCTCGGGCCATCCGGCGGCCCGCTCGGTCGTGAGCCGGGGCGGCAGGCCGGTCGCGAGCACTCCCAGCGCGATCCCGCGCAGGCCCTTCTCGGCCACCCGGTCGGACACGGGCGTGCGGTGGGTCGACAGGCTCGCGATGGCGCTGAGTGAGGCGGCGGCCAGCGTGGTGCGGTCCGCCTCGGGCAGCCGTGGCCTGCTCTCCCCCAGCAGATCGGCGACCGTGCGGACGAGCGACGAGATGGTCGCCGTGAACGTCGCGTGGTCCTCGGGCTCGAGGTAGCGCCGTTCCCACTGGTAGAGCTGCGCGCTGCGGCGCCGTTCGATGACCAGCTTGGTCAGGGCGCGGGTCATCGCGTCGAGCCGTTCCCACGGCGCGCCCGTCGCGGGAACTCCGGCGACCGCGGTGTCGATCGCGGCGGCCAGGTCGTGTGCGGCGGCGGCGAGGACGGCCTGTTTGTTCCGGAAGTGCCGGTAGATCGCGGGGCCGGTGATGCCGGCCCCGGTCGCGATGTCGCCCAGCCCGACGGCGTGGTAACCGCGTTCGCAGAACAGGTCGGCGGCGATCCGGGCTAGCTGGGATTTGCGGTCCGGACGGCGACGTGTGGTGGCGGGCGAGCCGGCCTCCGGCTGGTTCACTGCGTTACCTCCGACTCGTTCCGCCGTTGTCACAGACAACGATCCGACCATACCGGGTGCCCTGAACCACTACTTGACAACGACCCGTGTCAGACCGCTACGTTAATCGCAATTCGCAACGGCGCTACTTCGGAGGAATCATGGACGACGCCTCCCGCCCCGACCAGGACTCGCTGCCCGGCCCGGGTTCGGTGACCTGGGAGCACTTCGCCGCCGCGCCCGGCGTCTTCCTCGCCGGCACCGGACTCATGCTCCAGGTGGCACATCCGGTGGTGGGCGCGGGCGTGCTCGACCACTCCGAGTTCAAGGACAGGCCGTGGAAACGCGCCTGGGAGACGCACCTGTCGACCATGCGCTTCGTCTACGGCCTGGGCGGCGGCGCCCATGCCGAGGGGCGCAGGCTGCTCGAACTGCACAAGGACATCAAGGGCGTCGACCGCACGGGCAGGCGCTACCACGCACTGAATCCCGAGGCCTACGCGTGGGTGCACCTGACACTGGCGCGGTACATGGTGGACACGGCGAAGTGGTTCGGCGACCCGATGACCGACGAGGAACTCGAGCAGATGTGGCAGGAGTTCCGCGCCATCGGACTGGCCCTCGGCATCAAGCAGCACCACATGCCACCCGACTGGGCCTCGGCCGACGCCTACTTCGACGAGGTGGTGCGGACGACGCTCGAAGCCAACCAGAGCACCACAGACGTCCTCACGGCACTGACCGAGCCGAAGAAGCCGATCCGCTACCTGCCGACTCCACTGTGGAAGCTGTTCGCCGTGCCCGCGGGCAGCCTGGTGCGGCTGACCACCGTGGGCACGCTGCCACCGGTCCTGCGCAAGCGGCTCGGTCTGTCGTGGACGGACCGCGATCAACACTCCTTCGACCGGCTGGCCACGCTGGTGCGCGCGGTGCACCGGAGAGCGCCCGGGCCGCTGCGCTACGCGCCGCTGGCCTACGGCCTGATGCTGCGGGAACGTCTCGCCCAGCGTCGCCCGGCACGGCCCTCCGAGGTCGCGTCCACCCGGGCTGCCTGATGGGCTACGAGGCACCGCAGGCGCGCACGGCCGTGGGCGATGCCTTCGCGCAGGCCGGGATGCTGCTGAGCTTCACGGTGCAGACGTTCACCGCGCTGGGCCGGGTGCTCCTCCGCCGCCGGCTCGCCTGGCGGGAGGTGCTCGAGCAGGCGTGGTTCCTCGCCTCGGTCACCACGTTCCCGTCGCTGCTGGTCACCATCCCGCTCGGCGTCGTAGTCGCGCTCAACGTCGGGTCGATGGCAGGCCAGCTGGGCGCCGAGGGATACGGCGGCGCGGTCGTGGCCTTCGTGATCGTCGCGCAGGCGTCCCCGCTGATCTGCGCGCTGATGATCTCCGGTGTGGGCGGTTCCGCGATGTGCGCCGACCTCGGGGCTCGCACGATCCGCGAAGAAGTCGACGCACTGGAGGTCATGGGGATCCCGGCCGTGGAGCGGTTTGTGGTGCCCCGGGTGCTCGCCTCGCTCATGGTGACCACCCTGCTGGCGTGCCTGGTGATGGCCATCGGCATCTCGGCCAGCTACGCGTTCCAGACTGTCGTGCTCGGCGACTCGGCCGGGAGCTTCCTCGGCAGCCTCACCGAGTTCTCCCGTATCGAGGACTTCCTCATCGCCGAGGTGAAGGCCGCCGCGTTCGGCGTGCTGGCCGCACTCGTCGCGTGCTTCAAGGGGCTGACCGCGAAGGGCGGCCCGAGCGGGGTCGGCGACGCCGTCAACGAGGGCGTCGTGCTGGCCTTCATCCTCGTCTTCGTCGCCAACACGGTCCTCACCGAGCTGTACGCGGCCGTCGTCCCCGCCCGCGGAGCGTATTGATGACCGCCCGCACCTTCCTCCCGTCACCCGCGGTGCTGAGACCCGCCGTCGAGGGTTTCGCCGCGCTGGGCAGGCATTCCACGTTCTACGTGAAGGTGGTCCTGCACCTGCCGGGCGCGCTGGTGCGGTACTGGCGGCACGTCATCCGGCACGTCAGCGAGATCAGCTTCGGCTCGGCCTCGCTGCTGGCGGGTGGCGGGACCATCGGCGTCGTGTTCGCCATGTCGGCCGTGGCGAGCACGCAGATCGGGCTCGAAGGCTACCGTGGCCTGGACATCATCGGCCTCTCCCCCATGACCGGCCTGATGTCGGCACTCGTCAACACCCGCGAGATCGCGCCCGTGGTGGCCAGCGTCGCCCTGGCCGCCAAGGTCGGCACCGGGTTCACCGCACAGCTCGGCGCGATGCGGATCTCCGACGAGATCGACGCGCTCGAGACCATGGCCGTGCCGTCGCTGCCGTTCCTGGTCAGCACCCGGATGGCCGCCGCGTTCCTCTCGGTGATCCCCCTCTACCTCGTGGGCCTGTTCGCCTCCTACGCGGCGACGAGCCTCGCCGTGGTGCACGTGAAGGGTCAGTCCAGCGGCACCTACGACTACTACTTCCACCTGCTGCTGACCCCCACCGACGTCGGCTACTCCCTGCTCAAGGCCGTCGTCTTCGCGATGATCATCACGCTGGTCCACTGTGGATACGGCTTCTACGCGGCCGGTGGCCCGGAGGGTGTGGGCAAGGCCGCCGGACGGGCGCTGCGCACGTCCATCGTCAGCATCGCGATCGTGGACGTGCTGCTGACGCTCGCGCTGTGGGGCGCCCGGCCGACGCTGCCGGGTCTGGGGTCGTAACCATGGTACGGGACACAAGTACGGCGACGCTGGCCGTCCGCGGGATCGTGGTGGCGGTGGCCGTCCTGCTGGGCGCGGGTGCGCTGGTGGCCGTCGGCACCGGGGCCTCGTTCACCGCGGCACCGACGATCACCGCGGTGCTGCCGGCCTCAGCCGGGCCGATCCGGGCGAACTCCCCGGTGCAGTACCACGGCGTCACCGTCGGCAGGCTGGCGGCCGTCGACGGTGATCTCGACGGCGCCACCCTCACCCTGAGGATGGACGCCGAGCTCATCGGTCAGGTGCCCGCCAACGTCGAGGTCCGGCTGCTGCCGCGCAGCCTGTTCGGCGACCAGTACATCGACCTCGCCGTGCCCGCCGGCGACCGGCCGCGCGGGGGCCTGTCCGGCGGGGTGACGCTCGCCGCCGATACATCGGGCCGCACGGTGCAGCTCTACGACACCTACGCCCGGTTCTACGACGTCATCACACAGCTCCGGCCCGCCGACCTGCAGGTGGCGCTCACGGCTCTGTCCGACACACTTCGCGGTCGCGGCGCCGAGCTCGGCACGATGATCGACTACGCCGCCGCGCTCATGGACGAGGCCCCGCCGCTGCTCGACTCGCTCGGCGAGGACATCACCACGGTGGCCCGGCTCAGCCGCGAGGTCTCGGGCGCGGCGCCGGACCTGCTGCGGTCGCTCGACAACGCAGTCGCGCTGTCCCGCACCGTGGTGTCCGAACGCGACTCACTACGCGAGGTGCTCGCCGCCGGTATCGAGGGGACGGCGTCGGCGGAGCGGCTCCTGGTGGACCACGGCGAGCGCGTCGTCCAGCTCACGGAGGCCGCGCGTCCGGTCAGCGAGGTGCTGTCCCGGTACCCGCACATCGCCGGCGAGGCGCTCGACGCCGCCGGATTCTTCCTCGACGGCGGCAAGCGTGTCTTCTCGTCGGGACTGTTCAAGATCGAGGCGGGCCTGACGTTCGACCAGCCGTACCCCTACACCGCCGAGGACTGCCCACGCTACCCCGGCCTGAACGGCCAGAACTGTGGCCAGGCGCCGTCGTCCCGCTACGAACGGCAGTTCCCACAGCCGCTGCCCCGGCAGGCACGGCAGCAGGAACCACCGCACCCGGAGCCGCCGCCCACGGGTGGCGTGACCGGCCCCGTGGGCAGCAGCCAGGAGAAGGAGGCGATGCGGCGGCTCGGCCCGCTCGTGCCGGGCCTGCCGGGCGGCACCGCCGACGAGCCCGACCTCCTCGCCCTGCTGCTCGGGCCGCTGGTGCGCGGCGAGCGGGTGGTGGTCCCGTGAGGGTCGCCCGGATCGTCGCCAAGCTGACCGCGTTCGTCACCGGCTGCGTGCTCTCGGCCGTCCTCGTCGTGAACACGCTCACCGACCCGCTGACCGGTGACACCGCGACCTACCACGCGGTGTTCACCGATGCCCACGGCCTCTACCCCGGCTCCGACGTGACGGTCGCCGGTGTCCGGGTCGGCACCGTGCGGGAACTGGAACTCCGCGACGGCCACGCGCACGTCACCTTCGACGTACGCACCGATCAGCGCATCCCCGTCGACACCCGCGCCATCATCCGGTACGCCGATCTGCTCGGCTCGCGCTACCTCGCGCTCACCGAGGGCTCGAACACGCGGTCCGCCGAGCTCGAGCCGGGCGCGACCATACCCGTCGACCGCACCCGGCCAGCGCTCGACCTCACCGCCCTGTTCAACGGCTTCAAACCGCTCTTCGCCGCCATCGACCCCGCCCAGGTGAACGAGCTCGCCGGCAACCTCGTGGCCGTGTTCCAAGGCGAGCGCGGCACGCTGGACGCGCTCCTCGCCAAGGTCATCTCCCTGACCTCCACAATGGACAGCCGCGAGCAGGTCCTCGGCCAGGTGCTGGACAACCTCACCGCCGCGATGGGCACGATGACCCACCACGACGAGGACCTCCGCGCGCTCGTGAGCAGTCTCGCGCAGCTCACCTCGTACGCGGCCGGTCACCGCGGCGAGATCGCCACCGCGCTCGACAGCGGCGCCGAACTCGCCGGATCACTGACCGAGCTGCTCGGCGACATCGAGCCGCACCTCACCGAGGACATCCGGTCCCTGCGGTCGCTCAGCGGCACGCTGGTGGCCAACACCGACGCGTTCGACGCGCTCGTCAAGGGCGCGCCCGCGTTCCTCGACACGCTCGGCCGAGCCACCGACTACGGGTCCTGGGTCAACGTCTACGTCTGCAACCTGCGCGTGAACGTGGTCGGCGGCGAGCCGGTGAACCTCAGTCCCGGCCCACACTCGGAGGTGTGCCGATGAGGATGCCCGGCATCCAGGGCAGGCGCGGGCCCGCGTTCGGCGGGGCCGTCGGAGCCCTCGCGCTGGCGGTGCTCGTCGCGGCGGCCGTGGCGGTACCGCAGCTGCGATTCCAGGCCTCGACCACGGAGTACACGGCGGAGTTCGCCAACGCCGCCGGGCTCTCCTCCGGCGACCAGGTGCACGTCGCGGGCGTGCCCGCGGGCCGGGTCACGGATGTGGAGCTGGCAGGCGACCGCGTGCGGGTGGAGTTCCGGCTCGACAACGCCCAGCCGCTCGGCGACACCACTACAGCGGCCGTGAAGCTCGCCACCGTGCTCGGCACGCGGTACCTCGCCGTCCAGCCGGGCGGATCGGGCGAGCTGCCCAGCGGCACGATCCCGATGCACCGCACCTCCGTGCCCTACAGCCTCGGCGACATCGCGGACACCGCGAAACAGACCGCCGAGCAGCTCGACGTCACGGCGCTGCGGGGCATGATCTCCGCGCTGCAGGAAGCCGCACCCGACGGCCGGCTGCTCGGCGACGCCCTCGCCGGGGTCGGCCGTGCCACGAGCATCGTCGGTGAGCGCAACGACCAGTTCCGAAGCCTGCTGCAGGGCGTGCGGACGCTGACGACGTCACTGCTGGACCAGCGGGAGACCCTGGTGACCTTGCTCGGGGACGCCGGACTCGTCGCCGAGACGGTGAACGCCCGGCGCGGCACCATCCGGCAGCTCATCACCGACCTCGACGCGCTCACCAGCGCACTCGACCGCGTGCTCCGGGAGAACGAGCCGCAGTTCGGCCCCTTGCTGAGCGACCTGCACAGCATCACCGACACGCTCGAGCGCAACGACGCCCAGCTCGCCGAGGTACTGACCAAGCTCGGGCCGGGCAGTCGTTACCTCGCGAACGCGACCGGCAACGGACCGTGGGGCGACGTGTCCGGGCCCGCCGGGCCGTTGCCCGACAACCTGTTGTGCCTCGCCGCGTTGCTGGAGGGGTGCCGATGACCCGCACGCTCAGTAGAACGGTCACAGTGCTACTGGTCGTGGCGCTCGCCGCGGCCACGGCGTGGTACGTGTTGCTGCGCCCCGACCCGCGGCTGCGCATCGCGGCGGACTTCCCGGCGGCGGACGGCATCTTCGCCGGGAGTCGCGTCGCCCTGCTCGGGGTACCGGTCGGCCACGTCGAAGAGGTGCGGCCGCAGGGCTCCACGGTCCGCGTGACGATGAGCCTGCCGGGCGAGTCCCGCGTGCCCCGCGACGCCCACGCCTACATCATGAGCCCGGCCGTGGTGAGCGACCGGTTCGTGGAGCTCTCCCCCGCCCACACCAGCGGTCCTTCGCTCGAGGATGGCGCCGTCATCCCGGTCGAGCGCACGCACGCCCCGGTGAAGTGGGACGAGCTGACGACGTCGCTCGACGAGCTGCTCACCGCGCTCGGCCCGCAGGGCGCGGATGCCGGCGGCGGCATCGGTGGACTGCTGAGCACGGCCGCGGACTCCCTCGGCGGCAACGGCCCCGCGTTCCGGGAAGCGCTGAGCGACCTCACCCAGGCCACCGATGTGGTCGCGAGTGCCAGCGGCGACATCGGCGCGGTACTCGACAATGTGGACCGTCTGCTCGAGCTGCTGGCCGACCACCGCTCCACTCTGGACATCCTGACCACCACCGTGTCGCAGGTGTCGGCCGACATCACCGAGCAGCAGACCGCGATCACGCAGTCGATCGACCAGCTCTCGCACGCGCTCGGCACGTTCAGCAGGTTGCTCACCGACCACGGCGACGAGCTCACGGGGGATGTGTCCCAGCTGACCGATCTCACCACCACCGTCGTCGCCCGCCAGCGCGAGCTTGCCGAGACACTCGACACCCTGCCGCTCGCCCTGGACAATTTCGGCCGCGCGGTCACCCACGACGACCGGCTGCGCATCCGGCTCAATCTCTCCACCAACCTGAGCCAGTTCGGCACCACCCGGCAGCTGTGCGAACAGCTGCCCATCCCGCTGTGCGCCGGCGCCGGCCTGGTCAACCCGATCGACTTCCCGCCGCGCATCCCCGACGTGCTCGGGCTCGGCACGCTCCTGGGCGGAGGTGGCCGATGAGGCGCACGCTGCTGGCCGCCGTCGCCGCGGTCACCACACTGACGGCCGGCTGCGGGCTGAGCCTGCAGAACACGGCGAGCCTCGGCGACACCGGGCCGACGTACCGGGTGACCGCCGTGTTCTCCGACGTGGCGAACCTGCCGCTGGGCGGCACCGTCCAGGTCGGACAGGCGGTCGTCGGCCGCGTCGCGGGCATCCGCACCGAGGACTTCCTCGCCTACGTCGACCTCGACATCACCTCCGATGTGGACCTTCCCGCGAACACCGCGGCCCGGCTGGAACTCACGTCGGCCCTCGGGGACGAGTACGTCGTCCTCGAACCGCCGCCGGGCGCGCGGGGCGGTGCGACACTCGCGGACGCGGCGACGATCCCGCTGGAACGCACGTCGCGCGGTCCCGACGTCGAACACACGCTCGCCGCGCTCGGCACCCTGCTCACGGGCTCGGGCA
Organism: Prauserella oleivorans; assembly: GCF_042685745.1. Lineage (NCBI taxonomy): Bacteria > Bacillati > Actinomycetota > Actinomycetes > Pseudonocardiales > Pseudonocardiaceae > Prauserella > Prauserella oleivorans. The sequence goes on from NZ_JBHUNT010000001.1 coordinate 4,059,627, forward strand.
TCGACCAGGTCCGCACGATCGTCTCCGAGGTCAACACCGCCCTCGGCGGCCGCACCGGCGAGGTGAAGCGACTGGTGCACGACCTGGACTCAGTGCTGGGCTCGCTGGACCGGCGCAGCGGGGAGATCGTCGGCGTCATCGACTCGATGCACGCGCTCTCGCGGCGCCTCGCCGAGGGCACGCCGGCCCTCGAGGCCGCCCTCACCGACATCCGGCCGGCACTTCAGGTGCTCCTGGACGAACGCGAGCGGTTCACCACACTGCTCGGCAACGTCGGCTCGCTCGGCACCGCCGCGCAGGGCCTGCTCGACAAGACCGGGACGGCGCTCACCGAGCAGCTCGACCAGCTCAGGCCGGTGCTGCGCGATCTCGAGTCGCTCGACGGCAAGCTCGGTCCGACCCTGACGGCGCTCAAGGATTTCGCCGACCTGGTGCAGCGGGCCACGCCGGGCGACTACCTCAACCTCGACGGCACCATCGACGTGCCGCTCACCGTGGCCGAACTGCTCGACCCGGATCTGGGGGCGGCGGCACCGGCCACCGCCCGGCCGGAACCCGGCGGCCTCGGCGATCTGCTCGGGGGTGGCGCCCGATGACCCGGCTCGCCCTCGTCCAGCTCGTCGTGTTCGCGGTGGTCGCCCTCGCCTGCGGCTACCACGTGGCGACCAGCGTCCTCGGTCCGCAGGCGTTCCAGGAGCCGATACAGGTCACCGTGCGAATGCCCGACACGGGCGGGTTGTCCGTCGGCTCCCAGGTCACCTACCGCGGCGTGGATGTCGGCGAGGTGTCGGACGTGCGGATCGCCGGCGACGGGGTGGAGATCGCCGTGTCGCTGGACGCCGACAGCCGGATCCCGGCGGACGCCACCGCCGTGGTCACCATGGAGAGCCCCATCGCGATCCTGCGCCTGGACTTCCGGCCACGCGCGGATTCCGCGCCGTATCTGGCGGACGGCGACGTTGTCACCTCCGGGCAGACCCGCAGGCCGCTGCCGCTGGATACCTTGCTGGAGGACTTCCTCCGGCTCGCCGACAGCCTGCCCACCGAGGACCTGGCGGTCGTGGGCGACGCACTCGCCACCGGCCTGCGCAACGCCTCCCCCGAGCTGACCCGGATCCTCGGCAACACGCGGGTGCTGCTCGACCTGGCCCGCGACCGTACTCCGCAGATCGAACGCATCCTCGACAACGCCAGGCTCCTGGCCGGACCGGACGGCGTCCGCATCGGCGAGCTGGCCTCCGCGATGCGCCGGCTCTCCGGGTCGCTCCGCGACACCGAACCAGCGCTCACAACCCTGCTGCACGAGGTGCCGGGGCCCGTGCGCCAGGTGGCGGAACTCGTGCGCGCCAACGAGCCCGCACTGGCCACGCTGCTCGGCAATCTCGTCACCACGGGTCAGCTCGTGAGTGTCCGTGCACCCGCGCTCGAGCAACTGTTCCTCTCCCTGCCGCACAGCCTGACCAAGCTCGGGCGCATCGTCGAGGGTGACACCGCGAACTTCTATCTCGTCGGCACCCTGGGGCCCGTCTGCTACAACGACACACCCCGCCGCACGCCCCAGCAGACGGAGCCCCGCGACCCACAGCTCACCTGGCACTGCACGCCGGGCGAAGACCTCTCGCAGCGCGGCGCGATGAACGCGCCACGGCCCGCGCCCGCGACGGGTACCACCTACGACGCCACCACCGGTGCGGCCGCGCCGTTCCAGCTCGGCTCCACCGGAGGCCAGGCCACCGTGCTCGGTCCTCGATCCTGGTCCTCGATGCTGTTGCAAGGAGCTCAATGATGCGCGTGACCCTGTCCGACCGCAGGCCGTCCCCGACCCCGCGATCCACAGTGGAGGACGACGATCACACCGAGGCCAGCACGGCCACCGGGGACAGCCCCGCCGAGCCGGCCGACGACGGTCCACAGCGGACCCGGGTCTCGATGCGACCCCGGATCGTGCTGGCCGTCCTGCTCGCAGTGGCGTTCGCGGGCGGGCTGGCCTTCGCCGGCGTGCAGTTCTTCAACCAGCGCGCCGAGGAGACGGCCCGGGTGGAGGCGCTCGCCGCCGCGAAGCGCTACGCGACGGACCTGTCCTCGTACGACTACCGCAACCTCGACGGCAACTTCCGCGCCGTCGAACAGAACGCCACGGGCGAGTTCGGCGAGCAGTACCGGCAGGTGAGCCGGAACCTGACCGAGCTGATCAAGCAGCACCAGGCCGTGTCGAAGGGCGCGGTGCTGTCGGCAGGCCTCGTCGAGTCCGGCACGGATCGGGCCGTCGTCGCACTCTTCGTGGACCAGACCATCACCAACACCAACAGCCCGCAGCCACGCATCGACCGCAACCGGATGCAGATGACTCTGGTCCGGCAGGACGACCGCTGGCTCGTCGACAATGTCACGCTGCTGTGAGAGGAGCGACAACCGTGGTCACCGAAGCCGACGTGCGGACCAGGCTGGGGTCCTGGACGGTCCCCGCCCTGATCCGCCGCAACGCCGCCGAGCACGCCCACATACCGGCGCTGTCCAGTACCACCGAGACGCTGACCTGGGCCACGCTGCGCGAGCACATAGCGGCCGCCGCGCACGGCCTGCGGGCAGCGGGCCTGCACCAGGGCGACCGCATGCTCATCGACGTCTCCAGCCGCCCCGAACACTGGGTGGCCGACTTCGCCGCCATGCACCTCGGCGCGCTGCCGTGCACCACCTACGCGACGCTGAGCATCGACCAGATCCGCCACGTCGCCACCCACAGCGCCGCGACCATCGTGGTGCTCGAGGGGTCGGCGCAACTGCGCCGGTGGGGGCCGGTGCTCGACGAGCTGCGCTCGCTGCGCGCGGTCGTCGTCCTCGACAGCGCGGCCGTCCCGGCGGGCGACTCGCGGTTCATCGGCTACGACGACCTGCTGCGCGGCGGCACGGAACTGCACCGGCGGGACCCGTCCGAGCTGGAACGGTGGACCGACGCGGTGCGGCAGGACGATCCCGTCGGGATGATCTACACCTCAGGCACCACGGGCGATCCGAAGGGCGTCGTGCTCAGCCACGCCAACGTGCTGTACCAGGCGGCGGCGCAGGAACTCATCCAGCCGGTGGAGCCGAACCCGCGGATGGTCGCCTACCTGCCGCTGGCGCACGTCGCCGAGCGCGTGCTCGGCATGTACCTCATGGTGTTCGCCGCCGCGCACGTCACCGTGTGCCCGGACCAGAGCGGGCTGCTATCCACGCTGAAAGCCGTGCGGCCGCACGGGTTCTTCGGTGTGCCGCGCGTGTGGGAGAAGATCGCCGCCGGTGTCCAGGGCATCCTGGGCAGCCTCCCGGAGGAGCACCGGGCGGGCATCGACAAGGCGCGGGAGATCGCCTCCGCGGTCTACCGCCTCGCGGCCGACGGCAGCGAGCCGGACGCCGAGCTCGCGGCCGCGTTCGAGCGGGCCGACGCCGCGGTGCTGCGTCCGTTGCGGGAGCAGCTCGGCCTCGACCACGCCACGCGCCTCGGCAGCGGGGCCGCACCCATCCCGGCGTCGGTGCTGGAGTTCTTCGGCAGCCTCGGGATGACGATCATGGAGGTCTGGGGGCTGTCCGAGACCACCGGCGCGGCCACGTCGACGTTGCCGAACCGCTACCGCGCAGGCACCGTCGGCATGCCGATGCCGGGCATGGAGGCCCGTCTCGCCGCGGACGGTGAGATCGAGGTGCGCGGCCCGCTCGTGTTCCTCGGCTACCTGCGCCAGGACGGCGCGATCGAGCCCGCGGTCGACGCCGACGGCTGGCTCGCGACCGGCGACATCGGCACGATCGACGCCGACGGCTTCCTCTCGATCACCGACCGCAAGAAGGAACTCGTCATCACCTCCAGCGGCAAGAACATCGCGCCGAGCAAGGCCGAGGGGCTGCTGCGGGCGCACCCGCTGGTGGGCTACGCCGCGATCATCGGAGACGGGCGGCCGTACGTGACGGCTCTGCTGACGCTGGACGAGGAAGCCGCCCCCGCGTGGGCGAAGACGCACGGCGTCGAGACCACGGACCTCACCAAGCTGGCACGCGACCCTGGAGTGCTGGCCGAGCTCGACGCGGCGGTCGAGCAGGCCAACCGGCAACTCTCCCGGCCGGAACAGATCAAGACGTACCGCGTGCTGGGCACGCCGTGGACACCGGAGAGCGGCGAGCTGACGCCGACCATGAAGCTCAAACGCCGGGTGATCGCCGACGTGTACTCGGCCGACATCGAGGCGATGTACGCCACCGATCGAAAGGCAGTCGCACAGTGATCTCCACCCTGACCGACGAGCAGCGCGATTTCGTCGAGGCCGTCGGCGAGTTCTGCCGGCGTGAGGTGACCGATTCGGTCGCCCGGCCGCACGACGACGCGCTCTACCGCGAGATGGCCAAGCTGGGCTGGCTCGGGATCTCCCTGCCCGAGGAGTACGGCGGCGCCGGCCGTGGCATGCGCGACCTCGTGCTGTTCCTCGAGACCAGCGCCTACTGGCGGGCACCGACCGGCGGCTACGCCACGTCCGTCATCACGGCGGCCGCGTACGAGAAGTTCGGCAGTGCCGACCAGAAACGCCGGGTGCTCACCGACTTCCTCAACGGCGAGGTGCTGTCGATCTCCATGTCGGAGCCCGGTGCGGGCTCCGACGTCGGCGGGCTGACCTGCCGCGCGGAGAAATCCGAGGACGGCTGGGTGATCAACGGCCAGAAGACGTGGTGTTCCAACGCCCACATCGCCAAGCACATCCTGCTCGTCGCGCGCACGTCGACCGAAGGCGGCAAGCACGAGGGACTGACGATGTTCAGTGTGCCCGCCGACTCGCCGGGACTGGAGATCCGCGGCATCGACACGATGGGCGGCCGAGAGGTCAACGACCTCTACTTCACCGACTGCGTCCTGCCTGCCGCCGCCGTCGTCGGTGTGGAGGGCAAGGCGTGGCCGCAGCTGATGGCCGGGCTGAACATCGAGCGGATGATCCTGGCCGGGCTCATGCTCGGCACGGCGCGGCGGGCGTTCGACGACGCGCTCGCCTACGTCCGGCAGCGCGAGCAGTTCGGCCGCCCTGTCGGATCGTTCCAGGCGCTCAAGCACCGGCTGGCCGATCACGCCACCGAACTGGAATGCACCCGGCTGCTCGTGCACGACGTCGCCGAGCGCATGGACGCCGAACCCGGCACGCTGTTCCCGCGCGAGGCGTCGATGGCGAAGCTCAAGGCCACCGAGTTCGCGAAGGCCATGGCACTGGACGGGATGCAGATGCTCGGCGGCTACGGTTACGCCACCGAATACGGCATGGAGGGCCTGCTGCGCTCCACCGTCGTGTCCACTGTGTACGGCGGCACGAGCGAGATCCAGCGCGACATCATCGGCAAGTCCCTCGGGCTGTAGGCATCCCGGTGGGTACGGGCGCGCCGGCCCGTACCCACCGGGATGCGGCTCAGTGCGCGGCGGCCGCCCGTTCCGGCCTGACGTTCACCGACGCGGCCCGGTCATCGTGGAGAAGCCCCCGGCGGGCCAGTTCGGGGCGCACGCCCTCCCCCACCCAATACGCCTCTTCGAGATGCGGGTACCCGGACAGGATGAATTCGTCGATGCCCAGGGCGTGGTACTCCTCGATCCGGTCGGTCACCTCGGTGTGGCTGCCGACCAGCGCGGTTCCGGCACCACCCCGGACCAGCCCCACCCCCGCCCAGAGGTTGGGCGAGACCTCCAGACCCCGGACGCCTTTGTCGAGACCGCCGCCGTGCAGGGCGACCATCCTGCGCTGACCCACGGACTCGCTCGCCGCCAGCACCTCCTGCGCCCGCCGCACCTGCTCCGCGCCGAGCCCGTCGAGCAGTCGCTGCGCCTCGGCCCACGCGGCCTCGGACGTGTCCCGCGTGATCGTGTGCAGCCGGATGCCGAAACGTACGCGGCGGCCCTGCCGGTGTGCCAGCGCCCGCACGGTGCCGATCTTCTCCGCGACTTGCTCCGGTGGCTCACCCCAGGTCAGGTAGACGTCGGCGTGCCGGGCGGCCACCGGCAGGGCGGCGGGCGACGACCCGCCGAAGTACACGCCGGGCACCGGATCGGGCGGCGCGAGCAGCGTCGCGCCCTCCACCCGCAGATGCTCGCCCGCGAAGTCGAACGGCTCCCCGCGCCACACGCCGCGCACGATCTCGAGGAACTCGTCCGTGCGGGCATACCGCTGGTCATGCTCGTGCCAGTCCCCGAAGCGCCGCTGCTCCACCGCATCACCCCCGGTGACGACGTTGAGCAACAGCCTGCCGTCGGAGATGCGCTGATAGGTCGCGGCCATCTGCGCCGCGAGGGTCGGCGAGACGACACCCGGCCGGAACGCCACGAGGAACTTCAACGTCCGGGTCTCCCGGATCAGCGCGGCGGTGGTCAGCCACGCGTCCTCGCACCAGGTGCCGGTCGGTGTGAGAACGCCGTCGAAGCCGAGCTGCTCCGCGGCGCGCGCCACCTGCGCGAGGTAGTCGATGGTCGCCGGACGCGAGGTGTCCGAGGCCAGCGCCCGTGCGGCATGGAACCGTTCGACGATCCCGCGGCTGTCGCCCGAAGTCGGGAGGAACCAATGCAGGGTCACGCCCATGAGATCACTTCTCCTTGGTCAGCGGGTCGAGGTCGGCGGCGTAGCGGCGGTCGACGAAGTCACCGAACCGAATCTCGGTGGGTACGACACGGTCGTCACGGAACGCATTCGCGAGGTCCTGCTGGGATGCCACCACCGTGTCGTCGAGCGGGATCGGGTGGTCGACGAAGGTCCGGGCCGCCTCCCGGGCGACCCCGGGGATCGAGCCCGGTGTCGGCAGACCACACGCGCGCCCAGTCCTCCCGGTGGGTCTGCGCCCAATGCTGTGCTTGGGCGAGCCGCACGAGGTAGTCCTTCAGCGCCGTGTGCTTGCCGGCGTCGGACAGTGCCTCGAGCCCGGCCACCTGGAACGTGTAGCCGTTCGCGGTCCCCGTGCCGTCCGCGAGTACCCGTCCGTTCGCCTCCAGCCTGGCCTGCGAGGAGTAGGGCTCCCACACCGCCCAGGCGTCCAGGCGGCCCTGGGTAAACGCGCTGTAGGCATCCGCGGGTTGCAGATAGGACAGTGTCACGTCCCGGGTGGACAGACCGGCTTCGCGCAGCAGGTACAGCAGCTGGCCGTGCGCGGAGCTGCCCTTGGCCACGCCGATCGTCTTCCCGCGCAGGTCGCCGACCCGCCGCACCGGCGAATCCTGCGGCACCAGCAGCGCATCCCCCGCGACATCGCGCTGGGCCGCGGCCACCACGGCGATCTTCGCATTCGCGGCGGCGGCGAAGATCGGCGGCGTGTTGCCGGTCCGGCCGATGTCGACCGCACCCGCCGAGGCCGCCTCCAGCAGCGGCGGGCCGGACGTGAACGTCGAGAACTCGATCCGGTAGGGCAGGTCGTCCAGCTTGCCCGCGGCCTTGAGCAGGGCCTGCGACCCGCCCTTCTGGTCGCCGACCCGCAGTGTCACGTTCGCCAGATCGGCCGCACTGACGGGTGCGGGAACCTCGGCCGAGCGGGCGTGCTCTCCGGCACCACAGCCGGCCAGAACCGCCGCCACCGTCCCCAGCACGGCCAGCGCCACAGCCCTACGCAGTCGCATAGTCGTTCACTCCCAGGTCGTCGAGGATGTCCGCGCGGACACCGAAGTGGTCCTGCAGACGGCGCGGGCGGGCAGGCGCCAGCGGGTACTCGCTGATCAGGCGTCCCTGCTCGCCGAGGACCAGCACACGATCGGCGAGCAGCAATGCCTCGTCGACGTCGTGGGTCACCAGCAGCACACCCGGCTCGTGTTCCCGCCACAGGTCCTCGACCAGCCGGTGCATGGCCAGCCGGGTCAGCGCGTCGAGTGCGCCGAACGGTTCGTCCAACAGCAACAGCCCGGGCTCGCGAACCAGCGCCCTCGCCAGCGACACGCGCTGCGCCTCGCCGCCGGAGAGTGTGCGCGGCCAGGCGTCGGCATGGCCGGCCAGCCGAACCTCGGCCAGCGCCCGCTCGGCGAGAGCGCGGTCGCGGCTGCGCTCCCCCAGTCCGAGCACGACGTTGCGCCAGACCCGCCGCCACGGCAGCAGGCGCGGCTGCTGGAACGCCACCGACACCGTGCCGTCCACCCGCACCTGACCGTGCACGTCGGTGTCGAGCCCGGCCAGGATTTTCAGCAACGTCGACTTGCCCGAGCCGCTCCGGCCCAGCAATGCGACGAACTCCCCGCGCCGGATGCTCAGGTCCACACCGGACAGCACTTCCCGGGGCCCGAAACGCTTGGTCAGTCCGGCCACGTCGACGATCAATTCCCGCGCCATCGCAATGCCCTCCTCTCGATCAGGCGCACGAGGGCATCGGTGGCCAGTCCGAGCGCGGCGTACACGACGAGCCCCACGACGATGACGTCCGTGCGCAGGAACTCCCTGGCGTTGTTGATGAGATAGCCCAGGCCCGCATCGGCGTTGACGGTCTCGCCGACGATGAGCGCGAGCCAGGCGATGCCCAGCGACTGTCGCAACCCGACCAGTGTCTGGGGCACGGCGGAGGGCAACACGACGTGGGCCAGGCGCTCCCACCGGGTGTACCCCAGCGCGGTGGCGGCCTCGAGCAACTGGGGGTCGGTGCCGCGGATGCCCGAGTGCACGTTGAGATACAGCGGGAACGCCACGCCGAGCGCCACCAGCATGATCTTCGGCTGTTCCCCGATGCCGAACCAGAGGATGAACAGCGGGATCAGCCCGAGGAAAGGCAGGGTGCGCAGCATCTGCACCGGCGGGTCGATGAGGACATCGCCCCAGCGGGAGAGCCCGGCGACCACGCCGAGCGTGAGCGCCACGGCCGCGCCGAGCACGAAGCCGACGGCGACCCGGCCCACCGAGACGGCGAACGCGTCGCCCAGTTCACCGGTGCGGGCGGTCTCGATGCCGGCCTGCAGGACGGTCCAGGGCGAGCTCAGCTTGTCGGGCGGCAGGACACCCGTCGCGCTCGCGACCTGCCACAGCGCGATGAGCGCGAGAGGGCTGATCCAGCGGCGCAGGCCGGGCAACCGTCGTCTCCGGCGCTGCGGCGGCGCTCCGGCCTCGGTCTCCGCAGGCGAGAGGACGCCCGTGGCGGAAAGGGACACGTTTTCTCCAGAGGGAAACGGGAAAGGAAACCGATCACGGTCTGACCGGCCCGATACTTCCCAGGAGATGGCATTACCGTCAATCGCGTCCCGCTATCCGGAAAAGGACGCCACTAAATTTCACAGCGTTTTCTTCTCCGCGAAAAGAAATGCTGCGGCTCAGGCCCCGAGCAACGACAACGGGTGGTCGTAGAGCTCGGTGAGCAGGCCCGTGCAGGCGGCCATCGCCTGGACGTCCCGCCCGAACCGGGTCACCTCGACGCGGCCCACACCCGGGAGCACGGTCGTCTCGGCGAACGTCCGCCGGAGGTCCTCCAGATACGCCGGCGCCTCGGTGATCGCCTGTCCACCCAGCACGACGAGATCCGGGTTCACGACGTCGCGCACCATGGCGACCGCCCGGCCGAGGGCGCGGGCCCGGTCGGCCAGGATGCGGTCCGCCGCCGCATCCCCGGCGCCGGCCGCGGCCACCAGTGCGCGGAAGTCCGGCTGCGCGATCGCCCCGGCCCGCACCGCCTGCTCCAGCACCGACCGCTCGGCCACCGTCGCCTCGAGGCAGCCGGTGCGCCCGCACGGGCAGCGCACGTCACCGCCGACGGGCAGGTGCGCGATGCTGCCCGACTGCCCGGGGCCGCGATGCAGCACCCCGTCGACGGCGATGGCGACCCCCACCATTTCGCGGGCGTAGAAGTACAGCGAGCTCCGGGCCCGCCCGGAGACACCGAACAGCAGCTCGGCCGTCGCCATGGCGGGCACATGGCCGTCCAGGTGGACCGGCAGGCCGGTGACCTCCTCCAGGACCGCCCTGGCAGGCACCTCGCGCCAGCCGAGCGGTTCGTGGTCGAGCAGGCCGTTCTCCGCATCGACCTGGCCGCCGATGGCCAGCCCGACCCCGATGATCCGGCGTTCCGGCCACTCGCGGAGGAACTCCCTGACCTCCTCGGCGATGCGCCGGAGTACCTCGCGCGGGGTGCCCTGTGGGGTCGGGATGCGCTCGCTGCCGAGCAGCTCGCCGCTGAGGTTGGTGAGCCCGTACGTGGTGGTCGTGATGCCGATGTGCACGCCGCAGGCGGCGATCACGGCGTCGTTGAGGCCCACCGGAACGGTCGGCCTGCCGATGCCCCCGGCGGGCGCGGCGTCGCGGACCTCGCGCAGCAGGTCCAGCTCGATGAGCGCGGCGACCTGCCTGCTCACGGTCGGCATGCTCAGGGACGTCAGGCGGGCGATCGCCGCCCTCGACAGCGGGCCGTCGCTGCGGACGGCGCCGAGCACCGCCGCGGCGTTCGACTCCCTGACCCCACCCGCGCCCGGCACGTCACGCACCGCCGCCGGAAGCTGCTTGCCCACACCGACCTCACTTTCGTCTCGCCCGAAACAATACGTCGTCCCGCCGCCTGTCAACCCATTCCGCTCTCCGGGACGCCCGGGCCATTTAATTTCAGGAAGTTACAAAATGGCGCGTTATGACCCGTCGCTCAAAATGCGGGAAACAGTGGACCACACATCGCCGCTATGCCACGATCGGGTGTCATGGGTAGGCAACCGGTCGCGCCTGTTTCCACGCCGTTGGTCCAGCGCCGCCACATCGATCTGCTGCGGGTGAATTCCGCCTTCTGCCGCCGGGGCTGACAAAGACCCTGCTCACCCTTCGACCCTGAGGTCAGCATGCACACACTTCTGCTGTTCGGACTCGCCGGTTTTCTCGCCCAGCTCGTCGACGGCTCGCTCGGGATGGCGTTCGGCGTGACGGCGACGACGACGCTCGTCACGGTCGGCACGGCGCCCGCGGTCGCGTCCGCCGCCGTGCACCTGGCCGAGGTCGGCACCTCGCTGGCGTCCGGGGTATCGCATTGGAAGCTCCGCAACGTCGACTGGCGCACCGTGGGAATTCTGGCGCTGCCCGGCGCCGCGGGCGCCGTCCTCGGCGCGTACGTGCTGACGTCGCTGTCGACGTCCTCCGCGGAGGTCTGGATCACCGCCGTCCTGCTGGTGCTGGGTCTGTACGTGCTGGTCAGGTTCGCCTTCCTCAAGCTGGGCAAGCTCATCACCACCCGGCGCCCCGGCGCTCGCTTTCTGGCGCCACTGGGGCTCGTGGCCGGGTTCGTCGATGCCAGCGGCGGAGGGGGCTGGGGGCCGGTGGCCACCACGACGCTGCTGTCGTCCGGCAGGCTCGAACCGCGCAAGGTCGTCGGCTCGGTGGACACCTCGGAGTTCATCGTCGCGCTGGCCGCGAGCCTCGGCTTCCTCGTCACGCTGTCGCAGGAGGAGGAACTCAACTACACCGTGGTCGCGGGGCTGATGCTCGGCGGTGTCATCGCGGCTCCGCTCGCGGCGTGGCTCGTGCGGCGGTTGCCGCCGCGGGTCCTCGGTGCCGCGGCGGGCGGGCTGATCGTCTTCACCAACGCCAAGACGTTGCTCTCGTCGTTCGACGCCGGAGGGCAGGTCACCACCGTCGTGCTGGCCGCCATCGCCCTGTTGTGGGCGACCGGACTGGCCGCGGCGCTGCGCTCGGTGCGCGAGGAGAAGCGCATCAACGCGCTGGCCGGAGAGACCGGGGCCGGCGAGAGCACCGCCCGGGTCGAGACCTGACCACGCCCGGCTAGGGGCCCTGGCGGTCGTAGACGCCGAACTCGGCGAAGAGCTGTTCGTCGAGTTCGAGCGTGTCCCGGGCGTTGTGCCCGGCCGCCGCGGCCACCCCGGCGGCCAGTGCCTGCACGAGCGCGGTGAAGGCTGTCACCGAGCGCAGCACCGACGGTCCGGCCGCGTCCGCGTAGAGCGTCAGCTCGGCCGAGGGCACCAGGGGTGACGACGCGTTGTCGGTCAGCACGAGGCACCGGGCGCCCTGCTTGGCCGCCCACGTGGTCGCCCGGACCGTCTCGGCGGTGTAGCGGTGCACCGACACCGCGACGAACGTGTCGCCCTTCTTCACGCGGCGCAGGCCGTCGATGAGCAGCCCGGCCTCGCCGCCGATGGTGTGCACGCCCTCGCGCACCATGCCCAGGAGGTAGCCGAGCAGGTACGCGGGGGCGTGACACTTGCGCAGGCCCAGCACGTGCACCCGAGGCGCGTCCGCCAGCAGCCGCACGCCCGCCTCCCAGCTCGCCGAGTCCAGGCGCGCGAACGTGCGCGCGATGTTGGCGGCGTCGAGCTCGGCGGCCTGCCGCGGCAGCGCCGCCTGCGCGTCCGGCTGCTGCTCGAGGGTCTCGAACCGGCGCAGTAGGTGGGCCTGCTCCCGCAGCCGCTCCCGGCACACGCTCTTGAGCTGCGGGAATCCCTTGAACCCGGCGGCCGCGGCGAACCGCACGACCGTGGCCTCGTTGACGCCCACGGCCGAGGCGAGCTCGGAGACGGTCATGAACGCCACTCCCTCCGGGTCCGCGAGCACGCGCTGCGCCAGCAGCCGGTGCGACCGGGACAGCTCGGGCAGCGCGCGGCGCAGACGCTCGGCGAGCTCGTCGAACGTGCGAGGCGGGGCATCGGTCATGGCCACATCATTCAAGCATCATGCCCGCAATCCCTGCTCGATCGCCGCGACGATCCGGGGACGCAGCTCGTCGGGCCGGATCACCGCGTCGACCGAACCGACCTCCACGGCGCGCTGGATGCTGTGCACGCTGTCGAACTCGGCGGCCACCTCGCCGAGCTTCTCCGCCCGCACCGCCGCCCGCACGTCGGCCAGTTCGGCTGTCAGCAAGGCACGCTCTCCCCCGCCGGCCTCGGCGATCCGGCGCTCCAGCTCGCGCACCCGCTCGTCCTTCGCCGTCCGGGCGTCGACGTCGCCGGCGAACACCACCGCCGCGGCCGGGGCACCGCCCAAAACCGACGCGAACGAGCCGTCCACGGCCAGGACCGTCATGTTCGGGTTCAGCGCCTTGGAGAACACGACGAACGCGCCGCCGTGGTAACGGGAGATCACGCAGAACACGATCGGCCCGCGGAAGTTGACGACCGCCCGGCCGATCTCGGCGCCGTACTCCAGCTGCAGCTTGCGCATCGACTCGGGAGAACCGTCGAATCCGGACAGGTTCGCGAGCACCACGAGCGGCCGGTTTCCGCTGGCGGCGTTGATCGCCCTCGCCGCCTTCTTCGACGAGCGCGGGAACAGCGTGCCCGCGGTGTAGGTGTCCGGGCCGTCGGTCGGCGGGAACCCGCGCCGCGGCACCGACCGTGACTCGATCCCGAGCAGGCACACCGGATAACCGCCCAGGTGCACGTCCTGGACGACCGCGGTCTCGGCGTCGGCCATGCCGGCCCAGCGCTCCAGCACCGGGTGGTCCTGGTCGGCCACCGCGCGCATGACGGTCCGGATGTCGAACGCCTTCTTGCGACCGGGATTGGCCTCCCGCGAGAAGATCTCGCCGACCGTGGTGAAGTCGCTGCCCACCACGTTGTGCGGGAAGTCCGAGATGTCGCGGTCGACGGGGTCGGTGCTCTCCGCCCGTCGCGGCCGGTCCTCGCCCGGGGCGACGTAGGTGTGGTCGTAGTGGGCCAGGAGCACGTCGCGGGCGCCCGCGAGGTCGTTGGCCCAGTACTGCGCCTGGCCGTTGGGCCCCATGACCCGGTCGTAGCCACCGATGCCGAAGTTGTCCTCGGCGGACACGCCACCGGAGAAGTCCAGCGACTGCTTGCCGGTGAGCACCATCGCCGAATCGGGCGTCATCACGAGGATGCCCTTGGTGTGCATGAGCATGGTGGCCTCGGCGTTCCAGTACGGCTGCGCGCCGACGTTGATGCCGGCCACGACGACATTGATCTCGCCGCCGTCCTGGGTGAAGTGCACGATCCGTTTGAGGGCGGCGGCCACCCAATCCATGTTCTCCGTGCCGGAATCCATGGCGATCCGCGCTCCCGCCGAGAGGGCGAACCACTCCACGGGGACGCGCATCTCCTCGGCGAGATCGAGGGCCGCGATCACGCGGGCACACTCCGGCTCGGACAGCGCCCCGAGCGCCTTGGTGGGGTCGCCGAACAGGGCGACGCGCGTCATGCCCTCCGGATACCGGGGTGTCGGCGTGGTGACGACCCCCGCGACGATGCCGGCCTTGTTCCGTCCCTTCGGCCGGTCGACGGGCACGAGCCTGCCGGTGTCGTCGAGGTCGTACTCGACGAAGGTGCCGCCGGGGCCGGCCAGCATGTCGGTGAGCTCGTAGGGGTAGACGGTGCCGCGCCGCCGGGCCCGGAGCACCTTCTGGCCGTAGTCGTCGAGCGGCTGGATGAGCTCGGTCGGCGGCTCGGTGACGGAGATCCGCACGCCGGCGCCGACGTGGTAGGAGATCCGTACCGCGATGTCGGTCAGCTCGCCGGTCTCGGCGTCCCGCTGACGGCCGAGGAAGAGCACCTCCTCGAGTCCCGCCCCCGCCGTGGTCGGCACCACCCGCTTGGCGATCGCGTTGAGCTCGTCCATCGTGAGCTCGCTGGGCGGCCACACGTAGAGCAGCACACGGTTGGTGTCGAACCGCTTCTTCGCGGGCCGCTGGGCCTGCACCTTCCGGATCGCGTCGAGGCAGGCGTCGAGCGTTCCCTCGACGGCCGGCAAGGCGAGCATGCGGCCTTCGTCGTCGCGCAGCGGTGTCAGGTCGCGCACCTGGGCCATGGCGACGAGCCGTTCGTCGGCCGGGTTCTCCGGCGCGACGCACCGGTACAGGTAGACCTCCTCGTCGGCCGAGGGCAGGCGGGTGAGTTCGAAGTTCTGCCACCGGGCGAGCTGCAGGCGCTGCGCGATCAACGGGTGCAGGCCACGGATCAGCCGGTCCTCGGCGAGCCCGTCCTGCGCGGGCCGGAACGTGAAGTGGTGGTGCATGGCGGCACCGCTGCGCCCGGCGACGCTCGTGGTGACGCGCCGGAGACGCTCCGGCAGCGGCGCCCCGGCGACGACCTCGCGCAGCTGCTCCGCCATCGCGTCGGCGTCGGCGGGCTGGTCCTTCCACGTCAGGTAGACGTCGGCGACGAGGTCGGCGGGCTCGGCGCCGGCGGCCAGTTCCCCGACGGCCCGCAGCGCGTCACCGAGCCCGGCGAAGTCCGTGGCGGTGGCGACGAGCCGCAGCCGGCTGCCGTCGAGCCGGTACTCGGCGGTGACGCAGTCGAACCCGGACCGGGAGAGGCCGCGCACGTTCTGCAGCCTGCGGCTGTGGTAGTACCGCCGGCTCAGCACCTCCAGCAACGCCTTCTGGTCGGTGCCCGGCCTGCCGATCCGCTGCCCGATCATGCGCACCAGCGGTTCGGGGCTCGCCACCATCTCGGCGATCCGCTCCTCGCGGTCGGGCGCGTCGGGATGGGCGTCCAGGTGCCGGAGGTGCCGCCGCACGGCGGTGTAGATCTCCGCGCGGTTGCGCCGGAGCATGGGCTGGGCGAACCAGCGGAACACGAGGCTCCGCGCGAGGTCGCCCACGGCCGGGAAGCGCAGCTGCGTGGCGACGATGAGGTGCTCCAGTTCCTGCCCCACCATCTGCCGCAGCGAGTTCCCCGGCGCGGGCTCGGTGAGCCACTGCTGCAGCAACGTGGTCACCACGACGACGTCGGAGGCCGCCCGCTGCTGCGCGAGGAAGATCCGGAAGACCGCGTCCTCCAGTGCCGGGGTGCGCTCGAGATCCGCGACGCCGTAGTGCGCGAGCACGCGCGTGAGTCTGATGCGGAACCCCTCCGAGAGGCCGGCGCGTTCCGCGTCGAGACTCTGCAGGTAGGTGTGGAAGTACTCACGCGGGCTGTGCACCCGGGTGTCGGCCTTGGTCTCCTCGCCGGCAGGCCGGTTGCGGCTGAGCTCGCAGAGGTCGGCGAACACTCGAAGCAGCTCCACCTCACCGGCGACCGGCCGCTGTCCCTCGGACACCAGCTCGGCGCGTGCCTTGAGGTACTCGGCGAGCGTGCGGCCCTGGTCGTGCGGGTCGGCGTCGTAGCCGAGCAGCAGGCTGCGCAGCTCGTCCAGCCCGTGCCGCACCCGGTCGGCGGCGGCCGTCTCGGCGGGCTCGGGCGGCAGCTCGAGATCCGTGGCCTGCACGCGCTGCGGGGAACCGCCGGCCGCGTCGACGTCACCGAGCGGCTCCAGGCGCAGCAGGATCGCGCCGGTCTCCACCTGGCTCCCGACGGACACGGGCCGCTGCGTGAGCCGAGCCGGGTAGGGCGCCCGCAGAACCGTCTCCATCTTCATGCTCTCGAGCACGAGCACCGCCGCGCCCTCGTCCACCTCGGCGCCGACCTCGACCGGCGTCGCCACGACGAGCGCGGGCGCGGGCGAGCGCACAACGCCGCCCTCGTCGCGGCTGATCCGGTGCGTGACGCCGTCGACCTCGACGAGATGGATCGGGCCGTGCGTGCCGGTCACCAGCCGGTACCGTCGGGTGTGGACGGTCAGCTGACCGGAGCGGTCGTCGAACCGGTCGATCTCGGCGTCGAACGGCGGCGTCGTGGCGGCACCGTCGATGGCGATGCGGAACCGGCGCGCCCCGGTACGGGCGACGCTGACGCGGTAGCTCTCGCCGCGCAGTTTGAGGTCGATGGACTCGCCACCCTCGTGCTGGACCTGGGGCCGCCCGCCGTAGGCGGTGGAGAGCAGCCGCTGTTGCTCGGCGCGCTCGGCCTCCTCGTAGGCCTCGATGGCCGCAGCCGCGAGGGCGACCCCGGAGTGCCGGTGCGTCGACAGCCTGCCCTCGGCGCGGACCCGGTCGATCCACCCGGTGTCGGCGCTGCCGTCGATCACCTCGGGCGCGTCCAGCAGGTCGAGCAGGAAGCTCTTGTTGGTGGCCCCGCCCTCGATGAGGACCGTCGTCTCCCGCACCGCCCGGCGCAGGCGGGCGAGCGCCTCGTCGCGGGTGCGGCCGTAGGCGATGATCTTGGCGATCATCGAGTCGAAGTCGGCGGGGATCGTGTCGCCCTCGCCCACGCCGGTGTCGACGCGGATACCCGGCCCGCTCGGCAGGTCGAGCAGTGCGATCCGGCCGGGGGCGGGAGCGAAGTCGCGATCGGGGTCCTCGGCGTTGAGCCGCGCCTCCACGGCGTGCCCGGACTCGGCGGGCGGCGCGCCGGTGAGCCTGCCCCCCTCGGCGACCTCCACCTGCGCCTTCACCAGGTCGAAGCCGGTGGTCGCCTCGGTGATCGGGTGCTCCACCTGGAGCCTGGTGTTGACCTCGAGGAAGGCGAACAGCTTCTCCCCCGGGTGGTACAGGAATTCCACGGTGCCCGCACCGCGGTAGCCGACCGCGAGCGCCAGCCGTTCGGCGGCGGCCTTGAGCTCGCGGGTCTGCTCGTCATCGAGGAGCACCGAGGACGACTCCTCGATGACCTTCTGGTTCCGCCGCTGCACCGAGCAGTCCCGCACACCCAGCGCCCACGCGGCGCCCTGCCCGTCGGCGATGATCTGCACCTCGACGTGGCGGGCGCCGGTGACGAGCCGCTCCAGGAACACGACGCCGCTGCCGAACGCGCGGGCGGCCTCGGCGCTGGTGCGCTCGTAGGCGTCCCGCAGCTCGTCCTCGGAGCGGACGACCCGGATGCCGCGGCCGCCACCGCCCGCGGTCGCCTTGAGCATGAGCGGATAGCCGATCTCCTCGGCAGCGCGCAGCGCCGCGTCGAGGTCCTCGACGGCACCCCGGCTCCACGGCGCCACCGGAACACCGACCTCCTCGGCGATGAGCTTCGCACCGATCTTGTCGCCCAGCTTGCGCATCGCCTCCGGCGACGGGCCGATGAACGCGACGCCGAGGCGGTCACAGAGCTCGGCGAACGCCGGGTCCTCGGCGACGAAGCCCCAGCCCACCCACGCGGCGTCCGCCCCGGTCTCCGTCAGCGCCCGCTCGAGTACCCCCAGGTCGAGGTAGGGCCGGGCGGAGGCCGGGCCGAGGTAGTAGGCGTGGTCGGCTTCCCGCACGAACGTGGCGGCGCGATCGGCATCCGTGTAGAACGCGATGGTCTCCCGGCGCGGCCCGCCCTCGGCGTTCAGCTCGCGGACGGCGTGGATCAGCCGCATCGCGGCCTCTCCACGGTTGACGATGGCGATGCGCGTGAACAAGAGCGGCAAACCTCACAACCTGCGACAACGTACGAAGGGCGACGCCCGGTTCGCGGCCGTCGCCCACCCTGTCCCCAACCCTCCCGGTTACCGCCGAGTCCGGGAATGATCGGACTCACCACGACGCGCCGCGCCGGTTTGTAGGGTCCCGCCAAAAGGGTGGCCGGGCGGTCAGCTCAGGATGCCCTGCGTCGCGAGATGCTCCACGAGGAGCTCGCCGACGTGGTGGATGTGCTCGCTCATCGCGGCGCGGGCGGCCGCGGCGTCGCGCGACCGCAGCGCGGCGAGGACGGCCATGTGGTCGTGTGCCGACGCCGCCGGCCAGCCCTCGATCCGGCCGAAGAAGCGCAGCGGCACATAGCTCACGGTGAGGTTGAGCAGGGACGCCATCCGCGACGACTCGGACGCCTTGTTGATGGTGCGGTGGAACTCGTGGTTCAGGCCGTCCACGAGCTGGGCGTCACCGGCTCGTTCGGCCTCGACGATCCGGTGCTGGAGGGTCGCGAGGTGGTCGAGCTCGTCGTCGCCGAGCCGGGTCGCCGCCCGCGCGGCCAGCTCTCCGGCGATGTAGGCCTGGACGTCGAAGAGGTCACGGACGTCGCGGGCACTCAGCGCGACGACCCGGTAACCGCGCCGCGGTTGCCAGCGGACGGAGCCCTCGCTGCGCAGGATCATGAGCGCCTCGCGCACCGGCGTCTGGCTGACGCCCAGCTCGGCGGCGAGGTGCTCGGTGCGGATGAACTCGCCCGCCGGGAACTGCCCGGCCATGATCCCCTCGCGGACGTAGGCGGCGACGTGCTCGCTGAGCTGCTGCTTGTCGACGCCACGGCGCCGCGCGGACAGCACGCCGCCGGGCTCGCTCGCCGGCCGGTCCGCCCGGGTCATCTGCCCATCCTTGTCCATCCCACGCGTGCATTCTATAGAATGCAGCGGTCACGACCGAAGGAGATCGAGCGATGCGGGGATGTGCATGACGGCGCCCGACACCGAGAGCCTGCGTCACTACGTCGAGGGCTGGCGGCCCGGCCCCCAGGTCCACGAGGGGGTGATCTCCGCGGAGCCGGTCGCCGCACTGTCGGCCGTGCTCGACCAGCCCACCGCCGCGGGCCCCGGTGATCCGCTGCCACCGCTGTGGCACTGGCTGCACCTGCTGGAGTGGCCCGCCCAGAGCGAGCTCGGTCCCGACGGCCACCCGCTCGCCGGCCACTTCCTGCCGCCCATCCCCGACCGCCGCCGCATGTTCGCGGGAGGACGGGTGCGGCTGGCGCGCGCACTGGAGGTCGGGGCGCCGGCGCGCCGGGCATCCACGATCGCCGACTGCGTCGTCAAGGAGGGACGCTCCGGCGAGATGGCGTTCGTGACCGTGCGCAGCGAGTGGAGCCAGCACGGCGAGATCAGGCTCACCGAGGAACTCGACTACGTCTACCGCTCCGGCGACGACACCCCGCGTGCGTTCACCGTCCCCGAGGAGGAACCGCCCGCCGCCGACGTGCCGTGGCGGATCGTGCCCCGGACCGGGCCCACGGTGCTGTTCCGGTTCAGCGCGCTGACCGCCAACGCGCACCGGATCCACTACGACTTTCCCTACGCCACCCAGGTCGAGGGGTATCCGGGCCTGGTGGTGCACGGGCCGTTGCTGGTGCTGCTCATGCTGGAGCTGGTGCGCCGCAACGACGATCGTCCCGTGGAGTCGGTGAGCTTCCGGCTGCGCCGCCCGGTGTTCGGCGGCATGCCGATCGCCGCGCAGGGCGGCCCGGCCGCCGACGGCACCGTCGAACTCGCCGTCGCCAGCGCCCTCGAACCTCGCCACGCCACCGCCCAGGTGCGCTTCGCCTCGTAGACGGGAGCAGTCCATGACGCCGGAACTCGACAGCGACGAGCTGGCCATCGTCGACACCGTCCGGGAGTTCGTCGACCGCGAGGTCCGCCCGGTGGTGCGGGAGCTCGAGCACGACAACGCCTACCCGGAGAAGCTCATCGAGCAGATGAAGGAGCTCGGCATCTTCGGGCTCGCCATCCCGGAGCCGTATGGCGACGTGCGGGTCTCGACGCCGTGCTACGCCATGGTCACCGAGGAGCTGGCGCGCGGCTGGATGAGCCTGGCCGGTGCCATGGGCGGGCACACGGTGGTGTCGAAGCTGCTCCTGGACTACGGAACCGAGGAGCAGAAGCGCAAGTACCTGCCGCGCATGGCCACCGGCGAGCTGCGCGCCACGATGGCGCTCACCGAGCCCGGCGGTGGGTCGGACCTGCAGGCCCTGCGCACGGTGGCCGTGCGTGACGAGAACGGCTACGTCGTCAACGGGTCCAAGATGTGGATCAGCAACGCCCGCCGCTCCGGACTCGTGGCGCTGCTGTGCAAGACGGACCCGCACGCCCAGCCGGCCCACAAGGGCATCAGCGTGCTGCTGGTGGAGAAGGTGCCCGGGTTCACCGTCTCCCGGGACCTGCCCAAGCTCGGCTACAAGGGCGTCGAGAGCTGCGAGCTGTCGTTCGACGACTGCCGGGTGCCTGCCGATGCGCTGCTGGGCGGTGTCGAAGGCAAGGGCTTCGCCCAGATGATGCGCGGGCTGGAGATCGGCCGGATCCAGGTGGCCGCGCGCGCCACCGGTGTGGCCAGGGCGGCGTTCGACGACGCGCTGCGCTACGCCCAACAGCGGGAGTCGTTCGGCACGCCGATCTGGAAGCACCAGTCGGTCGGCAACCACCTCGCGGAGATGGGCACCAAGCTGACCGCCGCCCGGCAGCTGCTGCTGTACGCCGCCCGCCGCTACGACTCCGGCGAACGCTCGGACATGGAGGCGGGCATGGCGAAGCTGTTCTGCTCGGAGGTCGCGATGGAGATCGCACTGAACGCCGTGCGAGTGCACGGCGGCTACGGCTACTCCACGGAGTTCGACGTCGAGCGCTACTTCCGCGACGCGCCGCTGATGATCGTCGGTGAGGGCACCAACGAGATCCAACGCAACGTCATCGTGTCGCAACTCGTGGCCCGCGGCGGTCTGTGACCGGACCAGTGCGCGGTGCCGGACGGCAGGCCTGCGACCGGGCCCGCTTCGCCGGCCGGACACCGAACGTGGCACGGTTGGGCTGAACCACCGGACAGCGCAGGCGCGCCGGGGTGCGTGACGACCATGCGCGCCGCCACCTCGGTGACGGCAGCGGACAGCGCGGGAGAGGACCGGCGTGACCGAGGACGACGACAGACGCGGACAGGTACGGATCGTGTGCCCCAACTGCGCCGGTGAGGGTCATGTGCTCATCGCGCGGGCCGCGGTCCTCGCCGGCACGTCCAGGACGGTCCTCGCGCCGAATCCGTGTCCGCAGTGCGGTGAACGCGGGCACCTGTCCGGTCTCCACCCGCCCGGGTAGCGACTTCGACAGCCGTACCGGCACCATCCGACGCCGCCGGCACGACGCTGATCGAGGTGCGGCGCGTTTCCCGCACCACCCGGCTGAGGACTATCCCCGCCCGTGCCGGGTATCCACCGGGACATGACGACGATGCCGTTCGAGCCGCGGCCCGAGTCCGGTGACGAGGAGATCGCCGCCGCCGACGTGGGCCGGGGAGGGCCGCAGCCGGCACCCGGGTTCGGCGTGGCCGGTGAGGAGCCCGACCAGACCCACGACGCGGAGCAGGAACAGGCCGAGGACAAGTCGGACGCCGACTAGCTACCGGCTCGGCGCGCGGACCTTCGCTGCGCGCGTCGACGGCCGGGGGCGCTTGGTCACGCCGACGGCCATGAGCGCGATGTCCACGTACCGGCCGGCCAGCTCCTCCGGGGCCAACGGCCCTCCGGGGTGGTACCAGCGCCCGATCGACTGGCACATGCCGAGGATCGCGCGGGCCGTCTCGTCCGGCAGCGACGCGGTGAACACCCCCTGCCGGACACCCGCGCGCACGATGCCGGCCATGAGGTTCTCCACCTCCTTGCGCCGCGCCGCGTAGCGCTTGCGGTTCGGCGGGGAGAGGTGCCGCAGCTCGGGGTCGAGCGCGGCGAGCCGCACCCGGTGCGTCATGTACAGCACGATCGCCTCGACGACGTAGGCCAGCTGGAGGTCTGCGCGGTCCCCGCCCTCGGCCGCCGCCGCCTCGGCCCGCCATGCGACGTCCGTGGTGCCCATTTCGAGCAGGGTGGCGAAGACGCCTTCCTTGTTCTCGTGGTGATAGTACAGCGACGGCACGGTCTGTCCGACGCGCCGGGCGATGTCGCGCACCGTGGTGCCGTGGAAGCCGTGCTCGTAGAACGCCTCCAGCGCGGCGGCGAGAATGGGCGTCAGTTCGAGAGGCTCGAAACGCCTCCAGTCGGCGCCGGCCTGCCCGGCCTCGCCACCGGACGCGGCGCCGTTTCTCCGTGCCATCTCCCAAGCCCATCGCGACGTTCCCGACCACCCAGCACGATACACACGCCCACCGTCGCCCGGCGTGCCGCCACGGCGGTCCGGAGTGGACAGTGTGGTGCGGTGGGCGGCAGCGCGGGCTGTCCCTGCGCTGCCGCCCACCGGATCAGCGCGGCGCCATGCGGATGGCGCCGTCGAGGCGGATCGTCTCGCCGTTGAGCATCGGGTTCTCGACGATGTGCCGGGCCAGCGCGGCGTACTCGCTGGGGTCACCGAGGCGCGACGGGTGCGGCACCTGCGCGCCGAGCGAGGTGATGGCCTCCTCCGGCAGGGTCGCGAACAGCGGCGTGTGGAACAGGCCGGGCGCGATGGTGACCACGCGGATCTTCAGGCTCGCCAGGTCCCGCGCGATGGGCAGCGTCATGCCGACGATGCCGCCCTTCGACGCCGAGTACGCCGCCTGCCCGATCTGCCCGTCGAAGGCCGCCACGGAGGCGGTGTTGATGATGACGCCGCGCTCCTCACCGATCTCCTCGGCCTGGGACATGCGCTCGGCCGCGAGGCGGATGACGTTGAACGTGCCGATCAGGTTGATGTTGATGACCTTGGTGAAGTCCGCCAGCGGGAAGGCGCCCTTCTTGGACACCGTCTTGATGGCGTTGCCGATGCCCGCGCAGTTGACGGCGATGCGCAACGGGCCGAGCTTCGCGGCCGCGTCCAGCGCGGCGGTGGCGTCCTCTTCCTTGGTGACGTCGCCCGCGGAGAACACGACGTTCTCGCCGAGCTCCTTGGCGATGGACTCGCCGTCCGATGACGGCAGGTCCAGGATCACGACCTTGGCGCCCTGTGCGTGGAGTTCGCGCACGGTGGCCAGGCCGAGGCCCGACGCCCCGCCGGTGACGACAGCGACTGCCCCCGCGATGTCCATGAATCCTCTCCTTCGTGCCGTGCTGATCAGGCGCCGACCGTGCCGGCGAGCCTGCCCTTGATGAGTTCCTCCGCCTCGGCGATGATGCGCTCGACGAGCTCGGCGACGGTCGGGATGTCGTGGATGAGCCCCTGCACCAGGCCGGCCGACCAAATGCCGCCGTCGATGTCGCCGTTCTCCAGGACCTCGATACGTCCCCGGTTGCCGGCGACCAGGTCGCGCACGTCCTCGAACTGCCCGCCCTCCTCGAGGATCTGGACGACCTGCCGACTGATCGCGTTGCGGGCGACCCGCGCGGTGTTGCGCAGCGGGCGGAAGATGAGGTCGGTGTCGCGCTCGGTCGCCTCGACCATGCGCTGTTTGACGTTGTCGTGCACCTGGGCTTCCTGCGTGGCCACGAACCGCGTACCCATGTTGATGCCGTCCGCGCCCAGCGCCAGCGCCGCGACGAGGCCGCGGGCGTCGGCGAACCCGCCCGAGGCGATCATCGGGATCGTGATCTTCTCCGCCGCCGCGGGAATGAGCACGAGCCCGGGGATGTCGTCCTCGCCGGGATGGCCGGCGCACTCGAAGCCGTCGATGGAAATGCCGTCCACACCGAGTTCCTGTGCCTTGACGGCGTGCCGGACGCTCGTGCACTTGTGCAGCACCCTGACCCCGGCGGCGCGGAACGCGGGAAGGTGCTCGGCGGGGTTGAAGCCGGCGGTCTCGACGATCTTCACGCCGGAGTCGATGATGGCGTCGCGGTACTCGGCGTACGGTGGCGGGTTGATCGAGGGCAGGATCGTCAGGTTCACGCCGAAGGGCTTGTCCGTCATGTCGCGGCAGCGCGCGATCTCCTTGGCGAGATCCTCGGGGGTGGGCTGCGTCAGCGCGGTGATGAAGCCGAGGGCGCCCGCGTTTGCGACGGCGGAGACCAGTTCCGCCCGGCCGACCCACTGCATGCCGCCCTGCACGATCGGGTGTTCGATCCCGAATTCGGCGCAGAACTTCGTGTGCACCATCGCGCGAGTTCCTTCCTGCCGCCCTGCAGTCCGCGACCGGAGCGTAGCCACTTAACGAGCGATAGCTCTCGCCACGTGACCTACGTCTCCCCCCACGTCCGGCGGGGGCGGGAACCTTGACACGCCGAGAGCACTTATCGATCGTTATATCAGCGCAGAGGCGCCATCGGAGACGCCGAGAAGGGACCGCCCATGACCACCGCGGTAATCGTGGACGTCGTTCGTACCCCGTCGGGCAAGGGCAAACCCGGCGGTCAGCTGTCCGGAATCCACCCCGCCGACCTGCTCTCCCGCGTGTTGCGTGGTCTCGTCGAGCGTAACGATCTCGATCCCGGCCTCGTCGACGACGTGATCGGCGGCTGTGTCGGACAGGCCTCCGAGCAGGCCCTCAACATCACGCGCAACGCGGTCCTCGGCGCCGGCTTCCCCGAGTCGGTCCCTGCCACCACGGTCGACCGGCAGTGCGGGTCGAGCCAGCAGTCGGCGCACTTCGCGGCGCAGGGCGTGATCGCGGGGGCCTATGACGTCGTCATCGCCTGCGGTGTCGAGTCGATGAGCCGCGTGCCGATGGGCACGTCACCGATGGGCAAGGATGCGTTCGGCCCTGCCGTCACGGCCCGCTACCCCGACGGACTCGTCGGCCAGGGTATCTCGGCCGAGATCATCGCGGGCCGCTGGAAGCTGGACCGGACCACACTCGACGAGTTCTCGGCGCGCTCGCACGCCCGGGCGGCCGCGACCGCCGCGGCGGGCGGCTTCGACGGCGAGATCCTGCCCGTCACCGTCACCGGTGAGGACGGCACCGAGCGCACGGTCACCACGGACGAGACCGTCCGCGCGAACACCACCGTGGACGGCCTCGCCGGGCTGAAGCCGTCGTTCTACGACGCCGACCTCGGCGCACGGTTCCCGGAGATCGGCTGGCGCATCACGCCGGGCAACTCGTCGCCGCTCACCGACGGCGCGTCGGCGGCGCTCATCATGAGCGAGGAGAAGGCCGCGGCCCTGGGCCTGACGCCGAAGGCGCGGTTCCACAGCTTCGCCGTCACGGGCAGCGACCCGCTGCTCATGCTCACCGGCGTCATCCCCGCCACCCAGAAGATCCTCGACCGGTCGGGAATGTCCATCGAGGACATCGACGCCTACGAGGTGAACGAGGCGTTCGCACCGGTGCCGCTGGTGTGGCAGCGCGAACTCAACGCCGACCCCGAGAAGCTCAACCCGCGCGGCGGGGCGATCGCGCTCGGCCACCCGCTCGGCGCGTCCGGCACCCGGCTGCTCGCGACCCTGGTCGGTCAGCTGCAGGCGACCGGCGGCCGGTACGGCCTGCAGACCATGTGCGAGGGCGGCGGCATGGCCAACGCCACGATCATCGAGCGGCTCTAGCGAGCCCTCCCCCGTACCGGGGCGGCGACGGCGGTGTTCGGCGTCGCCGCCCCGCATCATGTCCGTCTACTGTGGCATGACACGATTCATGCCGCCGACGCATCGAGGTGACACAACAGTGGCTGGACCGCTCACCGGTCTCAAGGTCGTCGAACTGCCCGGGATCGGGCCCGCGCCGCACGCGGCGATGGTGCTCGCCGACCTGGGCGCCGACGTCGTTCGTATCGAGCGGCCCTCGGGGTCGCTCGATGTGAGCGGCGGCAAGCCGGATCACGTGATGCGCGGCAAGCGGTCCGTGGCGGCGAACCTCAAGACCGACGAGGGCCGGCAGCTGGTGCTGCGGCTGGTGGCGAAGGCCGACGTTCTCATCGAGGGCTTCCGGCCGGGCGTGGCCGAGCGGCTGGGTGTCGGACCGGACGACTGCCACGCGGTGAACCCCCGGCTCGTCTACGGCCGGATGACCGGCTGGGGCCAGGACGGGCCGCTGGCGCAGCGCGCCGGCCACGACATCAACTACATCAGCCTCACCGGGGTGCTGCACGCCGTCGGCAGGCAGGACGAGGCGCCGGTGCCGCCGCTCAACCTCGTCGGTGACTTCGGCGGCGGGTCGATGTTGCTGCTCACCGGCGTGCTGTCGGCGTTGTGGGAGCGCGAGCGCTCCGGCGAGGGCCAGGTGGTCGACGCCGCGATGGTCGACGGCGCGAGCGTGCTGGCCCAGATGGTATGGGCGTTGCGCGGGGTCGGCGCCTGGTCGACGGAGCGCGCGGCCAACCTGCTCGACGGGGGCGCGCCATTCTACGACACGTATGTCTGCGCCGACGGACGGTACGTCGCGGTCGGTGCGCTCGAGCCCCAGTTCTACGCCGCGCTGCTCGACGGGCTCGGCCTCGATCCGGCCGAGCTCCCCGACCAGAACGACCGGTCCGGCTGGCCTGTGCTGCGCGCGCGACTCACCCAGGTGTTCGCCAGCCGGACGCGGGACGAGTGGGCGAAGGTGTTCGCCGACACCGACGCGTGCGTCACGCCGGTGCTGACCTTCGACGAGGTCGCCGACCACCCGCACGTCGCGGCCCGGCAGACGCTCATCGAGATCGACGGCGTGGTGCAGCCCGCGCCCTCTCCCCGCTTCTCCCGCACGGCGCCCGACACCCCGGCCGGTCCACCGAAACCGGGTTCGGGCAACGACGAGGTGCTGCGCGACTGGCAGGCGTGACCCTCCGGCCGATCCCGGGTGCGCCGCCGGGCACACCCGGGTTGGCAGGATGAGCGGCATGGCCGCACCCGAGATTCCCCGGCGCGTCGTCCGCGGCATGGCCGTGCTCACCGCGGTCGCCGTCGCTCTGTTCGTCATGATGGTCGCGATGTACGAACCGAACGGCGGTATGTGGTTCTTCGGGTGCGTGATGCTGCTCAGCGCAGTCGCCTTCTGGGCGGCGTACTTCGCCCAGCGCAGGCGGGGCCGGTGAGCCACGCCTGGCACAGGTCAGATCGTCGACCGTAGCGACGTGCGCAGTACCGGCGCCCCACCGGACCGGAACCGTTCGAGAAACAGCAGGATCTCGGCTGCCACGCTGCGGTGGTGGGCATCGTGCAGGACGTCGTGGCCGCTGTCGGCAACACTCACGAGCCGCACCCGCGGCCAGCTCGCCACCCGCTGCCGGACCCGCAGCGACGGGGACAGCACGTCCGCCTCCCCGTGCAGGACCAGCGTGGACACCGTCGGCACGCCGATCATCGGGCGCGGCGGGCTCCGGAGCAGTTCACCGTGCCGGACGTCGTCGCTCACCCGCAGCGCCGCCTGCCGATCCGGGTCGGCGACTCGCCACGCGATCTCCTCATCGCGACCGACCGGCCGCGCGGGCCTCCACTCGGGATCACCGGGCAAGCCGGCCAGCACCAGGGCGGACACCGGCATCCGTTGTGCCGCCTCGAGCGCCACATGCGCGCCGGTGTCGGCTCCGAGCAGGAACCATGGGTGCTCGGCCCGGACCACCGGCTCGCCGGGTGCGGTCACCTCCACCCGGTAGCCCTCAGCAGCCAACCGGGTGGCCAAGCGCCGGTAACGACCGATGCGCTCGCCACGGCCCGGAAGGACGACGACCGTGCCTCTCCGTACGCCGTCGGGCGTCCACGTGCGGCCGGCGGGCCGGTGCTCGACAATCGTCATCCCGGCTCCCCCGTCAGATGCAGGTCGCGCCGCCGGATCGCCGCGGTGGCCCCCGCACTCACCACGGCGACGGCCACCAGGTACGCGCACACCCACCCGATGCCGCCGCCTCCGGCCGCGACCAGTGCGGTGACGAGCATCGGGGTCAGCCCCGACGCATAGATCCCCGAGAACTGGTACACAAAGGACATCCCGGTGTAGCGCGTCCGGGTCGGGAAGAGCTGCGCGAACAACGTCCCCTCCGGCGCGTAGCTGACCGCGTACGCCACGCCGAGTGTCAGCACCAGCACGGTTCCCACCACGATCGGCTCCTTCGTCTGGAAACCGAGGAACGCCGGGTACACCGACAGCCCGAACAGGACCATACCGGCCAGATAACCGGTGCGTGCTCCGTACCGGTCGGCCACCCGGCCCATCACCGGAATCAGGGCCGCCATCAATGCGGCGCCGGCCGTCACCGCGATCAGCACGGGCGTCCGGTCGAGGCCGAGCGTCGTGGTGCAGTAGGTGAGCGCGAACACCGCCCAGGTGTTGAAGGCCACTCCGTCGCCCCACCGGGCCAGCAGGCCGAGCACCACGTGTCGCCGGCTCGCCCGGTCGCGGAACAGCTCGACGAACGGCACGACGTCGCGGGACGTCGCTCCCGCGCGCATCCGTTCGAACTCCGGCGTCTCCTCGACCCGGAGACGCACCAGCAGCCCGACGACCACCAGCACGATGCTGAGCAGGAACGCCGCGCGCCAGCCGTAGGACAGGAACTGCTCCTCGTCCATCAGCCGGCCCAGCAGCGCGAACAACCCGGTGCCGAGCGCGAGTCCGATGCCGAGGCCGACCTGCGGCCAGCTGCCGTACCAGCCGCGCCGGCCCACCGGGGCGTACTCGACGGCGAGCAGCACCGCACCGGCCCACTCGCCGCCGATGGCAAGCCCCTGCAGCACCCGCAGCACCACGAGCAGGATCGGCGCCACGACTCCGGCCTGAGCGTAGGTCGGGAGTAGACCGACCAGGGCCGTCGCGACGCCCATGATGAGCATCGTCGCGACGAGGGTGCGTTTGCGTCCGAGACGGTCACCGATGTGGCCGAACAGGACCGCGCCGACCGGCCGCGCGATGAATCCCACGAAGAACGTCGCGAACGACAGCATGGTGCCGACGACGTCGTTGCCCGCCGGGAAGAACAGTGGGCCGAACACGAGGCTCGACGCTGTGCTGTAGAGGAAGAAGTCGTACCACTCGACGGTGGTGCCGATCATGCTCGACGCCAGCACCGTCCGGTGCCTGACCGGCGTGGGAGCAGCCCGTGCCGCACTGACGCCCAGGATCACCGGGCGGCTCCGGCGAACGGGATGCTCACGTCCTCTTCGCCGACCGCACCGTCCGGGTGCTCCCACAGCCCCCGGCTGCGCAGGATCGGCAGCACACCCTCCCCGAACCAGTACGCCTCCTCCAGGTGCGGGTGCCCGGACAGGATGAATTCGTCGATGCCGAGCGCGTGGTACTCCTCGATGCGCTCGGCGACCTGCGTGTGGCTCCCGACGAGCGCGGTCCCGGCGCCGCCGCGGACGAGGCCGACCCCGGCCCACAGGTTCGGGTAGATCTCGAGGTCGTCGCGCGAACCACGGTGGAGATCGAGCATGCGCTGCTGCCCGGTGGACTCGCTGCGGGACAGTCCACGCTGGACGTTCTCGATCAGCGCCGGATCGAGCGCGTCGAGCAGCCGGTTCGCCTCGGCCCACGCCGCCTCGGCGGTGTCGCGGGCGATGACGTGCAGGCGGATGCCGAAGCGGATGTCCCGGCCGCGGTCGGCGGCGAGCTTGCGGATCCAGGCGATCTTCTCGGCGACGGCAGCCGGCGGCTCGCCCCAGGTCAGGTACACGTCGGCGTGCTCGGCGGCGACCTCGCCCGCGGCGGGCGAGGACCCACCGAAGTAGATGTCCGGCACCGGATCCGGGAGCCGGGAGAGCCGGGCGTCCTCCACACGCAGGTGCGTGCCCTGGTGGGTGACCCGCTCGCCCCGCCACAACGCCCGCACGATCTCCAGGAACTCGCCGGTACGGGCGTAGCGGCCGTCCTTGTCGAGGAAGTCGCCGTAAGCGCGCTGCTCGTGGCTCTCGCCGCCGGTGACGACGTTGAGCAGGAGCCGCCTGCCCGAGTGCCGCTGGAACGTCGCGGCCATCTGCGCGGCGAGTGTCGGGGAGGTGAGCCCCGGCCGGAAGGCGACGAGGAACTTCAGCCTGCGCGACAGACCGGCGAGCATGGCCGTGGTGAGCCACGCGTCCTCGCACCACGCGCCGGTGGGCGTGAGCGCCGCCTCGAACCCGAGCTGCTCGGCGCTGCGGGCGATCTGGCCGAGGTACGCGAGCGTGGCCGGCCGGCTCTGGCCGGTGGTGCCTGTCGGCACGCCGTGGCCGCCGCCCACGAGGTAGCGGCTGTCGCCGTAAGTGGGCAGGAACCAGTGGAACGTCAACGACATCGGGGCGAACCTTTCTCGGACGCGGTCAGGATGCGACGGCCAGTCGCGCGCGCCGGTGCAGCGCTTCGGAGAACGCATCCACAACGGACAACAACGTGGGCTCGGCTTCCGGATCGATCGCCACGTCCCCGCCGGACATGGTGACGAGGCGGTCGAGCAGGAAGTAGCCCTGCACGACGTGCTCGGCGCCCATGGACTGCAGCACGGGGCGGAAGGCGTAGTCGAGGGCCAGGACGTGGGCCAGGCTGCCGCCGGTCGCCAGTGGCAAGACGGTCTTGCCGTCGAGGGCGAACTGCGGCAGCAGGTCGAGCAGCGATTTGAGCAACCCGCTGTAGGCCGCCTTGTACACCGGCGAGGCGACGATGAGCCCCTCGGAGCTCGCGATGGCGTCGGCGACCGCGGCGATGTCGGGGTGCGTGGCGTCGCCGGCGAGCAGGGCGCCGGGCGGCAGTTCCCGCACCGGCGTGACGGCGACGCGGTGCCCCTGGCCGCGCAGGCGCACCGCCAATCGTTCCACGACCGCCTCGGTGCGGGAGGTCGGTGACGGGCTCCCGGTGAGCGCGAGGATTCTGGACATGGTCGAACTCCCGGTGGTCTAGAGCTGCCCGGTGCGGGGTGGCAGCGTTCCATTCAGTGCGTAGCGGCCGATGTGCTGGACCTTCCAGCGAACGGGGTCGTGCAGGGTGTGCGTGCGCGCGTTGCGCCAGTGGCGGTGCAGGTTGGCTTCCTCGGCGGCCGAGCGGGTCCCGCAGACCTCGAACAAGGCGCTGCCGAGCTCCACGGCCGCCCCGTCGGCGCAGGCCTTGGCCGCCGCGACCGCCACCGACGCCGCGCCGGCGGTCTCCTCGGTGAGGTGCGCGCGGGCGTCGTCGACCGCACGCGCGGCGCTGTCGAGGAGAGCCTCCGCCGCCCTCACCCGGACCTCGAGCTCACCGAACCGCTGGATGGTGAGCGGGTCCTCGCACGCGCGTTCCACCCCGGCGTCCGCCCACGGACGGCTCCGGGTGCGCACGAACTCGGCGGCGTCCCGCAGCGCCGAGCGGGCGATCCCGACGTCGATCGCCGCGTGCAGCACCTGAGCGAGCGCACCGTGGAGCTGCGGCCGGGTGAACGTCAGATGGTGCGGCACGACATGGTCGGCCGGCACTCGCACCTGGTGCAGGCGGACGGAGCCGCTGGCGGTGGTCCGCTGGCCCATTCCCTCCCAGTTGTCGACCACCGTCACACCCGGTGCGCCGGCAGGGACGTACGCCACCTGCAGCCGGCCGTCGTCGTCCTTGGCGAGCACCGAGATCCAGTGCGCGAACAGCGCGCCGGTGGCGTAGTGCTTGGCGCCGTCGAGCACGAAGCACCCGTCCGAGGCACGGGTGAGCCGGGTCGCGATGTCCAGCGCGGTGCGCGTGCCCCGCTCGGCCTGGGCGTTGCCGAACCGGCATCCCGCGAGGACCTCGGCGAAGAAGAACCGGCGCTGAGCCTCGGTGGCGTTCTCCCGCAGGACGTTGACATAGACGAAGTGGCTGTGCGGAATCTGTGCGATGTTGGGGTCGGCCACGGCGAGCCGGCGTATCACCTCAGCGAGCGTCCGTACGTCGACGTCCGCGCCACCGTGCTCCCGCGGCACCGTGATCGCGAGCAGCCCGCTACCGGACAACACGTCGATCTCCCCGCGCGGCAACCTCCGGTCGGCGTCGCGTTCGCAGGCCTCGGTGGCGAACCACTCGGCGAGCCGCTCGGCCTCCGCGAGTGCCTCCTCGCCGTCGCGGACGACCCGGGCGGGCGCGTCCGGGCGCGTGGCGATGGTCATGGCCGGGCTCCCACGTCGAGCGGGTCGGCGTCGGCGCGCCGCACGGGAGTGCTGGTGATCCGGGCAACCGAATACGCGAATCGCGAGAAATAGGTCGACATACGCTCCTCACACTAACAACCGCCCGCTTTTCGATCGAGCGGGTCGAATATTTTCCGAGCGAAAAGAAGAGGCCGCCGATCACCCGGAGAAAATAACGCGGCGAAAAGAAATCCGGCGGCGCGCGACCACAGGGAACGGTCAGCGCGGATGACGCTCCCCCGCTTCGACGGCGAACGGCACCATGTTGCCCACCGGAGGCCGGGGGCAGGTGCCGTACGGGGTGAAGGCACCGCGGGTCGAACGCACGGTTGAAGTCGAGTAGCGCCATGCCCGCCCGCGGCCGCGGCACGGACGGCACCCGCCACGACGCGACGGCGCGGTCGCTGGTGCGCTCGCGGAACGCGACGGTCAGGGCACTGCCACGGCCAGGGTGGCGGGCAAGGGAGCGCTCGTGGCACCCGACGGCGAAGTGGAGCGTTCCCACGACGTCCATGCGCTGCCGCACGGACGGTTGCGACGTCGGGAACGCCAGCGTGCGGGGAACCGGCTGCACCGCGAATCGCGCCGGTATCACCGACTGCGGCGTAGGCGGGTACGCGGGAACCTCGGAGAACCCCCGGCTCGCACCGGCGACCGGGGTCGCGCACTCGGATTCCGTACCGTCCCTCACGGCGCAGCACCTCCAGCCGGACGTCACCGACCGATCCGCACACAGCGGATCTCTGCTGACGAATGCTCGATCTCGTCGGTCCGTCGACCGGACGGCCCTCGATGACGAGCCCGTCGCCGGCGCGGGCGCTCACGCACACGGCCCTGGAGTCGGCACTCCACCGGCCGGGAAGGTCGTCGAGAGGTCGTGGGCGCTCGTCAAGCCAGTGCAGCCCGGTCAGGCTCAGCCAGCCGTGGGGTTCCCGGAGCTCGCGGTGCCGGGCATCACGCCACCGCCGCCACTCCTCGAGGAGGGAGGCCTCGGCCACCGGGGTCGTCGTCAGGAATGTCGTCATCACATCGTCCGAATTGCAGAAGACAAAGGTCCGAAAACACCATGTCCGCCGGGGAAGGTGGTGCTTTCTTGGCGACGAGAATGCCCGCGGTACGCAATTCCGGCAACGGTGTCCGGATGATGGACCGGTCTCAGCTCCAGCCGAGCGTGGCGAGTAGTTCCCGGTCGAGAATGGGAACCAGTGTCTGCATGTACGCGGACGTCACGTGGTTGTCATCGAGGTAGACGAGGACGTCTGCCGATCACCGGTGGACACACCTCCGCGGTGCAGAAGTAGTCGCTGAAGACGAGGAAGTAGACGGTCGACGGCAGGTCGGCGAGCGCCGCGTACGGCGGTTCCGGCGGAACACCGCGGCTCGAGGTGTCGAGCAGTCCGGCGGGGAGGCGCCCCGCCGCTCGACACAGGCCGAGGGCGGCGCGTCGTAGCGCGAGTTGTCCCGCACGGCCACCACGGGGATCCCGCCTCGGCACCCGTCGCCACTGCGTGTCATAGCCGGGCGGGGTCCATGTCCGCCAACCGCGGGCGCGCGTCCCGGGTCGCCATGGCAAACACCGTGTCCGGGCGCAGGCCGGCGATTTCCCCGGCCGCCGGTTCCACTTCACCTACCCGGTGTCGATGGGGTCGTGCTCGGTGACCGTCGAGAAAGGACACCCACCGCGGCCCGTCGAGATCGCCTGCCCGTTGCGCCCCCCGCGCGATGGGCCGCAGCGCCGCGACGTACTGCTGCGCGTGCGAGTCGCCCGCCACGACGACCCGCACGCGACGACGGGGCCCGCGCCGGACGGCGCGGGCCCCGTCGTGGTCGCTGTCAGGCCGTTGTCATGCCGCCGTCAACGGTGCCGCCGTCGCGGCGACGACCTGCTCCTCGGTGACGCCGGGA
Organism: Prauserella oleivorans; assembly: GCF_042685745.1. Taxonomy (NCBI): domain Bacteria; kingdom Bacillati; phylum Actinomycetota; class Actinomycetes; order Pseudonocardiales; family Pseudonocardiaceae; genus Prauserella; species Prauserella oleivorans. The sequence goes on from NZ_JBHUNT010000001.1 coordinate 4,093,763, forward strand.
GCCAGCTCCCGCAGCACGAGGCCGTGCTCCGCCACGTCGATCACCGCGAGGTTGGTGATGATCCGGTGCACCACGCGGGCGCCGGTCAGCGGCAGGGTGCACTCGGGCAGGATCTTCGGCTCACCCTTGCGCGTCGTGTGCTCCATCAGGACGAGCACACGCCGGGCACCGTGCACGAGATCCATCGCGCCGCCCATGCCCTTGACCATCGCGCCCGGCACCATCCAGTTGGCGAGGTCACCGCGCTGCGACACCTGCATGCCGCCGAGGACGGCGGTGTCGATGTGGCCGCCGCGGATCATGCCGAACGACAACGCCGAGTCGAAAAAGGACGCTCCGGCCCGGACGGTCACCGTTTCCTTGCCCGCGTTGATCAGGTCGGGATCGACCTCGTCGTCGGTGGGATAGGGCCCGGTGCCGAGGATGCCGTTCTCACTGTGCAGCATGACGTCCACGCCCTCGGGCAGATACGCCGGGATCAGCGTCGGCAGCCCGATGCCGAGGTTGACGTACTCGCCGGGATTCAGCTCTCGGGCCGCGCGGGCCGCCATCTCCTGACGGGACCAGCCCGTCACCGCTGTCGTCATCGCCGGGCCTCCTCGCTCGCGGGACGGACGGTGCGCTTCTCGATGCGCTTCTCCTGCGGCCCGCTGTGCACGACGCGCTGCACGAACACGCCGGGCAGGTGCACGCGCGCCGGATCGATCTCGCCCGGCTCGACGAGCCGCTCCACCTCGGCGATCGTGATCCGGCCCGCCATGGCGGCGAGCGGGTTGAAGTTCATCGCCGTCTTGTTGAAGACGAGGTTGCCCTCGGTGTCGCCCACCTCGGCGTGCACGAGCGCGAAGTCGGCGGTGATCGCCTTCTCGAGGACGTACTCGCGGCCGTCGATCTCCCGCGTCTCCTTCGGCGGGGACGCCACGGCCACCGACCCGTCGGTGTTGTACCGCCAGGGCAGGCCACCGTCCGCGATCGGCGTGCCGACCCCGGCCGGGGTGTAGAACGCGGGCACACCGACGCCGCCCGCCCGGAGCCGTTCGGCGAGCGTGCCCTGCGGCGTCAGCTCGACCTCCAGCTCGCCGGCGAGGTACTGGCGGGCGAACTCCTTGTTCTCGCCGACGTAGGACGCCGTGACCCGCGCGATGCGGCCGGCGGCGAGCAGCACGCCGAGGCCGTGCCCGTCGACGCCACAGTTGTTGGAGAACACCTCGAGCCCGGTGGCGCTGCCCTCCGCGATGGCCGCGATGAGCGTGTCGGGGATGCCGACCAGGCCGAACCCGCCGACCGCGAGCTTCGCGCCGTCACCGATGTCCGCGACCGCCTCGGCGGCGGTCGCCACGACCTTGCCCGTCATCGTTCGGTACCCGTGGCCGGGAGGATGCGGCCCCGCACCTCGCCGAAGCCGAGCCTGCCCCCACCGGCGGCGGGCGCGGTGGCGGTGATGGCGACCTCGTCGCCGTCCTGCAGGAAGGTGCGCTCCTCGCCCTTCACCGTGATCGGCTCCTTGCCGCCCCAGGTCAGCTCGATGAACGCGCCGCGCTGGTGCTTCTCCGGTCCGGAGATGGTGCCCGAGGCGTACAGGTCGCCGGTGCGGCTGGCCGCGCCGTTGACCGTCATGTGCGCCAGCATCTGCGCGGGCGACCAGTACATCGTCCGGTACGGCGGGCGCGAGACCACCTCGCCGTTCCACTCGACGGCGAGGTCGATGTCAAGGCCCCACGACTCGCTTTCCCGCAGGTACGGCAGCGGCTCCGGGTCCTGCCCGGGCAGCGGCACCCGGGCGGCTTCGAGCGCCAGGATCGGCACCACCCACGGCGAGATCGACGTGGCGAAGCTCTTGCCGAGGTTCGGGCCGAGCGGCACGTACTCCCAGGACTGGATGTCGCGGGCCGACCAGTCGTTGACCAGGACGGCGCCGAACACGCGGTCGGCGAACTCGTCGGCGGGCACGGTGGAGCCGAGCGGCGAGCCGGTGCCCACGATGAACCCGAGCTCGGCCTCGATGTCCAGGCGCTTGCTCTCCCCGAACGTCGGGGCGGCCTCGTCGGGCGCCTTGCGCTGCCCGCACGGCCGCACGATGTCGGTGCCCGACACCACGACGGTGCCCGCTCGGCCGTGGTAGCCGACCGGCAGGTGCTTCCAGTTCGGCATGAGCGGCTCGGCGTTGGGCCGGAACAGCCGGCCGAGGTTGGCGGCGTGGTGCTCCGAGGCATAGAAGTCGACGTAGTCGGCGACCTCGACGGGCAGGTGCAGCGTCACGCCGGACACGGGGTGGACGGCGTCGTCGGGAAGGTCACCCGAGACGAGCTCGGTGACCTGACGCCGCACCTCCTCCCAGCGGAGCCGGCCCTGCGCCATGAAGGCGTTGAGCGAGGGCTGGGCGAAGACGTCGTCGCCGAGCGTCGCGGCAAGGTCCACGACCGAGTCGGCGACGCGCACGCCGACTCGGGGCGCGGTGCCCGGTGTCGAGAACACGCCGTAGGGCAGGTTCGCAAGCCCGAAGAGGGAGCCCTCCGGGATGTCGATTCTGGTCACGCGGTGACTCCTTCTCCGCTGCGCACGGACTCGGGAACGAGAGCAAGCTCCACGAGCTCGTCGAGCGGCTCGGTGATACTGCAGGTGCCGAAGGACACGAATGCCCTGCGGGCGGCCGCCGCCCGCTCGTCGCCAAGGCCGCGCACCGCGGCCGCGACCGTATCCCCGTCGCGTTCGGAGAGCACGCCCACCAGGTCCGCCTCCCCGGCGCCGCCGAGGGCGGCATCGGTGGCGAGCAGCAGGTTGAGGAACCCGTGTTGCTCGAACCCGGTCTTCGGGTCGGTGTTGCGGAGGGCGTGGTGCAGCCCGGCCGTCGCCTTGAACGGGACGTTCGCCTCGACGACCGCGGCGATCGCGGCGGCGAGCTCCCGCTCGTCGGGGTAGAGCTCGGCCTTGACGCCGCCGGTGCGGAACTTCGCCTTGTGCCCGCTCGCGGCGATCGCCGCGATCACCTCGGGCCTGCGCTCGTCGCGCGGCACTTCCACGTAGACCGTGGCGCCGGGGGCGGCCGCACACGCGCGGCCGAGCGCGCCGACGAAGTCCGGGACGGTCATCTCGGCCGGAACGGCGACCTCGAACGCGACGATGTCCACGGGCAGGGCGCGCGCCTGCTCGACGGCGGCCGTGACCTGGTCCGGGCCGGCCGGCGCGGTGACCGCGAGGTCCAGGCGGTCACCGTCGCCGATCAGCGTGCCCAGCTCGGCGAGCGCGGGGGCGGCGAGGACGAGCGGCCCCACCAGCTCGCCGTACGAGCCGGCCCGGTGCTCCCGGTGCGCGGGCACGGCGTCGGCGAGCGGGGCGAGCCCGGGCGGGAACACCGCCGCGTCGTCGCACAGCCCCCTCGCGAAGACGGGAAGCCGGCTCACTGCTGCGGCCCCCTGCCCGACCAGGTCCAGGCGTAGCCGGGGTCCTCGCACGCCAGTGCGCCCTCGCCGAGCTCGAGCGGCCGGAAGGTGTCGACCATGACGGCGAGCTCGTCGAAGAACTCGGCGCCGATGCTCTTCTCCACGGCGCCCGGCTGTGGACCGTGCGAATGGCCACCGGGGTGCCAGGAGATCGAGCCCTGCCCGATTCCCGAGCCCTTGCGTGCCTCGTAGTCCCCGCCGCAGTAGAACATGATCTCGTCGGAGTCCACATTGGAGTGGTAGTACGGGACCGGAATGGACAGTGGGTGGTAGTCCACCTTGCGCGGCACGAAGTTGCAGATGACGAAGTTGTGGCCCTCGAAGGCCTGGTGCACGGGCGGCGGCTGATGCACGCGGCCGGTGATCGGCTCGAAGTCGTGCACGTTGAAGGTGAACGGGTACAGGCAGCCGTCCCAGCCGACCACGTCGAACGGGTGCTGCGGGTACACCATCACCGTGCCGCCGATGGCGCCGCCGACCCGGTGCTTGACGTACACCTCCACGTCGGTGCCCTCGGCCTGCAGCGGTTCGGTCGGGCCGTGCAGGTCGCGCTCGCAGTAGGGCGCGTGCTCCAGCAGCTGGCCGTAGCGCGACAGGTAGCGCTTGGGCGGCGCGATGTGGCTGTTGGCCTCGATCGCGTACGCGCGCAGCGGGCCCTCACCGTGGGGCAGCCAGCGGTGCGTGGTCGACATCGGTAGGAACACGTAGTCGCCGGACTTGACCTCCAGCGAGCCGAACACGGTCTCCACGGTGGCCTGGCCGGACTCGATGTAGACCATCTCGTCGCCGGTCGCGTTGCGGTAGAGCGGCGAGTCCTTGGTGGAGACGGCGTAGGAGATCCGCACGTCGCCGTTGCCCAGCACCAGCCTGCGCCCAGTGACCACGTCGGTCTCGGCCCAGGTCTCCTTCGGGAACAGGTCGTGCAGCTTCAGATGCCGCGGCTTGAGGGGGTGGTTCGGCGTGGTGGAGAGGTCGGGCAGCTCCCAGACGCGTGAGTCCACGATCGCCGAGGGAATGTTGCGGTGGTACAGCAGCGAGGAGTCGGAGACGAAACCCTCTTCGCCCATCAGCTCCTCGTAGTACAGCCCACCCTCGGGGTTCCGGTGCTGAGTGTGGCGCTTGGGCGGCACGGTGCCGACCTGGCGGTAGTACGCCATGACTGCCTCCTTGCTGTCGGTCGAGGGCGGAAGACGCTTCCTGTAATAGTTAATGTATGTACTAGTTGCCGTCAAGCCCTCGGGCCGGACCGGATCGGCGTGGGAGCGTGTGACGTCAGTTGCGGCCGCGCACGTCGAACTGGTCGCGGTTGGTCACCAGTTTGTCGAGCAGCATGATGAGAATCCGCTGCTCCTCGGCTGAGAGTACGCTCGCCCAGCCGTGCTCGCGCTCGTTGTGCTCGCGGAACACGTCGATCATCTCCCGGTGTCCCGCGTCGGTGAGCGACAGCAGCACCGACCGGCCGTCGTGCTCACCCGGAGTGCGGCTCAGGAGACCGTCGGCGACAAGTGTCTTGGTGAGGTTGGAGACCGCGGCCCGGCTCATCCCGGTGAGCTCGGCGGCCTTCTTCGCCTCGAGCGGGCCGGCCAGCCACGTCACGAACAGCAGCCGGAACCCCGACCACGACCGGCCTCTCGGGCGGTGCACCGAGGCCTCGAGGTCGTAGGTGACGATGTTGGAGGCCCGGTTGAGGGTGAGCAGCAGCTCGGTGGCGAGCTGGTGCCGGAAGCCGTACTCGCTGGACAGCCGGCGGTTGGCGAGCTCGACGAAGGACCAGAAGTCCAGTTCACCGCGCTCGCCCGCCGCCATGCCGCCAACCTTAGTACCTGGAGAAATTAGTTAACATCGAAACTACTACGAGGTGGTCACGGGCGCGACCTGCTCGGCCTCCGGCGCCCGGGACTCGCGCGGAACCTTGAGGAACGCGAGCATCAGGGCGCAGACGAGCAGGCAGCCGATCGGGAAGTACAGCCCCAGCGACACGTCGTCCGCGGTGGCGTTCTGACCGATCACGTACGGGCCGAAGAACCCGCCGAGTGCCGCGACCGTGTTGATCGCCGCGAGCCCGACCGCCGTGTGCTCCCGCGACAGCACACGCGACGCCATCGCCCAGTACGGAGCCATGTAGCCGAGGACACCGACCGCGACCATCGACAGGCAGGTCAGGCCGAGCACGGTGTCGCACGGCGAGATCGCGTCCTCCGTCATCGGCATCTCCGCCGTGGTGCCCCAGAACGGGAGCGCGCAGACGAGCATCGGCCTGTCGTTGTGCGAGGTCGGCGACGAGGACGCCCTCGGCGCGCTGGTGGTCGACGCCGCCCGCCGGCTGGGCAGCCTGCTGCGCTGAGGCACCGGACCGCGGCGAGTGCCGGGGTCATTGGCGCGGGGGCGGTCGAGATGCGCGGGCACGGTGCTGTGCAGGGTTCGGTACCGCGCCGCGGTCGGCAGCTGTGCCGCTGCCGGGCGACGTGCGCCTCGCCCGGCAGCGTGCCGGAGCTCCCGGAGTCGTGCCGCCTATGCGCAGGCGACAGAGCAGGCTAGGCGCCGTCGTCCCCGGAACCGGCTCCGTCGCCCGGCCAGCGGACATACGGTGTGTACTGGTTGTGCTTGCGGACGTAGTTGGCGATGAACGGGCACACCGGCACGAGCGTCTGGCCGCGCCCCATCGCGTCGTCGAGCGCCCCGGCCGCGAGCGTCGTGCCGAGCCCCTGGCCCTCGTAGGCGTCGTCCACCTCGGTGTGCTTGAACACCGTCCGACCGCCCTGCTCCCGGTACTCGCTGTAGCCCGCGACCGTGTCGCCGACCCACACCTCGTACCGGCTCGACTCCTCGTTGCGCACCACGCGTGTCGCCTCATCGGCCATGACCTCATCCTCTGGGCCACGCTGCGAGCGCACAAATCGGCGTCACACCAGCGGCTTGCCTCTCCGCAGCCGGCGTCGCAGGTCCCACAGGTAGGCGTTGTACGGGAACTCCCGTAGCGGGGTAGGCAGCGCCCGGATGACGCGGCCGGTGACCGCCGTGAAGCGGTCGAAAGCCTGCTGCCTGCGCGGAGACCACGGCAGGCGCATCTGGTCCCGGAACTCCTGAGGCAGAAAACCCGTCGTGACGAACAGGTTGAACGGTCCGAAGAGGACACTGAACGGCCGGGGAAGGAACCGCAGGGTCGCGATGCCGTGGAGGTACTCGCGCACGGTGTCGTCGATGGACACCTTCTCCAACGACCGCTCCCAGTACTCCTGGAACGCCGCCCGGTCGGCGGGCCACATCTCCGGCTTCACCTGCAGCGTCGTGCCCAGTGGCGCCGCGGCGCGGTACACCGCGTCCAGCTCGCCGGGCTCCAGGCGTCCGACGAAGGCGTGGTAGATGTCCTCGAATCCCTTGTACAGGCAGGCGGCGACCCAGAGCTGCAGGTCCGGGTCGAACGCGTTGTACTGCACGGGGCTCGTCTCGGTCGAGCGGACCTGCGCGTGCTGCCGGTTGACGGCGCGCCGGTAGGCCTTGCGCTCCTCGTCGGTGCCGAGCATGGCCACCGCCAGGTACGTCAGCGTGGTACGGGTGCGCTTGAGCGGGCGTTTGTACACATTGCCGTCGTCGACCCTGCTCTCGACCACGCCGTAGCCCACGCCCGGCCGCGCCAGCTGCATGATGATGTTCGCGGCCCCGGCCATCAGCCCGGCTCCGATCACCACGTCCTGCCGGACGTCGGACAGCTTCGTCACGGTGGCATCCATCGTCGGCTCCTCCTCGGCCGGGCCAATCTGCACACGCCCGTTCGCAGATATGCAACGCGATCATCGCCGGGGTGTCAAGATGGAGGCATGGACAGCGCACCGCTGCGGACCTACGGGGGCGTGACCGGCAGCGACCGGCAGGCCGAGCGGAGAGCCCAGCTGCTCGAAGCGGGACTCGAGCTGCTGGGCGCCGTGGACGGCGAGCACAACCTCAGCGTGCGCGGCGTGTGCCGGCAGGCGGGCCTGGCGGCACGGTACTTCTACGAGAGCTTCGCCGACCGCGACGCTTTCGCCGTCGCCGTCTACGACCACGTCGTCGAGGACATCGCCGCCACCACCTTGGAGGCCGTGCAGGCTGCCCCCGAGAACGCACGCGCGAAAGTCCGGGCCGGCCTGACGCGGCTCGTACGCACGATCGCCGACGACCCACGCCGCGGCAGACTGCTGTTCTCCCCCGCGCTCAACGGCACCGTGCTCGCCGCTCGGCGGGTCGAGTCGACGCGGATGTTCGTCACCCTGCTCGGCCTGCAGGCCCGCGAGTTCTATGGCATGGGCCGCAGCACCCGGCTCGAGATCGCATCCGAGATGCTCGTCGGCGGTCTGGCACAGACGCTCACCTCATGGCTCAACGGCACCCTTCCCGCCACGGAGGAGGAGATCGTCGAGTACTGCGCCGAGCACTTCCTGGCGGTTGCGGGGCGGTTTTGAGGGGGCAGAGCAGGGCGGTCCCGGTAGGACGGTTGCTTCCATGGCGCGCCGCGAACACGGCGTCCTTCAGGTTGCTGTCGACTCTGGCCGTTTTGGAGTCGGCCGGCGTTTGTGATGGTTGCCGGAAGTTGCTTGGGTGATCGGGTTTCAAGCACGCCTTCGGCGCGCCGTGAGAAACTGCCGCTGCACGCATCACCTTGCATTGTCTGATTGCCATCGGCAGTTCCCCACGGAACGGGCATCGTGGTAACATTCCGTTGTTTCTTGCTTCACCCTTTAGGTCCGTCATTCTCCGGTAGAATCGTTGACATGGGGGAAGGTTCTATCGAGTGCCTGGTCGAGCTGGAGCGCGAGATTGCTCGGCTGCAGGCGTTGCAGGTACGGGAGATCGCCGACTATTCGGCGACGCGTGGTGAGACTGCTGATGTGGCGTCCGAATTGGCGTTGGGATTGTCGATTTCGGAGAATGCGGCGCGGATCAGAATAGGGCTGGCGCGGGATTTGGTGTCCCGACTTCCGGGGACGCTGGCTGCGTTGTCGAGGGGCGATATTGATGCGTACAAGGCGTCGAAGGTTTCCGAGCCGACCGCCGTCCTATCCGACTCGCTGGCGCGGGCCGTCGATGCAGTCGTAGCTGATCGGCTGGCTGGGCGGGACCCCTCGTCGATTCGGCGGATGGTCAACCGGGCGGTGCAGAAGGTCGATCCGGAGGGCGCGGCGGCGCGGGCGGAGGCCCGGCGGCGGGAACGGCGTGTCGAGCTGCGGCACACCGTTCATGCGATGGCCACCCTGACTGCTGACCTGCCCGCCGAAGTTGCCTCGGCCGCCTACGCCCGGATCGACCGCCGGGCCCGTTGCCTGCGCAACTCCGGGGATCAGCGCACCATGGACCAGCTCCGCGCCGACGTGTTCACCGACTTGTTGCTCGGCGAGCACTCGAGCGGTGGCTCGCCGAGGGCGGAAATCTTCATCCACATCGATTTCGCCACGTTGACCGGTCTGGCGAGCAACCCCGGAGACCTCGCCGGCCACGGACCACTCCCGGCGCCGATCGCCCGCGCGATCGCGTTCGACCCCAACTCCACCTGGCGGCGCATCATCACCGACCCGCACACCGGCGCCCCGATCGACGTCGGCTGCGAACGCTACCGGCCACCGGCCGTCACCGCCGACCACGTCACCATCCGCGACCGGGAATGCCGCTTTCCGACCTGTCACCGGCCCGCCCAGTTCACCGATCTCGACCATGTCATCCCGCACCAGCGCGGCGGCGCCACCAACACCGGCAACCTCATCGGCCTCTGCCGACGCCACCACCGCACCAAACACACCCCCGGCTGGCACTTCGACCTCACCGACACCGGCACTCTGCACATCACCACACCCGCCGGCCACACCTACCGGACGCCATAACGCCGGGCACACCGAGACAGGGGCAGCCCCGCGCGACTCAGGGCACGGAGTGATGCGCACGCGCGTACCCGGGCCGACCCGCCACTATCGCCTGCCGGCGGTCAACCGAGCGAGCGGACTCGGGGGCGGCCACCCATGCCATACCCGCACGCCCGCCAGGCATGACGGGCCAGCGCAGCACGCCGTTGCCCACCGGGTCTGCACCTCGTTGTCGTGCCGCTGCCACGACACCGGCCGGCAGGTGAGCGAAACGCCTTCGACACCGAGCTCGAACACGCTAACCGAGAACGGCCGCTCCCGGCACGACTGAACGACCCAGCCCGCCGCCCTGCCAAAACTCACCGACCGAACCCGCCGCCATCACGAGCCCGCCGTGTGCAAGCCACTGCCGACCAACCCCGCGCCATCACGGCCTGGAACGGATGCCGCCGCCGAGAATGTGGTCGACCAGCCCGTACTCGCGGGCCTGCTCGGCGTCGAACCAACGGTCGCGGTCGCCGTCGGCGAGGATGCGCTCGACGGGCTGCCCGGTTCGTTCGGCGATCAGCTCGGCGATCTCCTGCTTGCTCCGGCAGAGCATCTCCGCCTGCGTGCTGATGTCGGACGCCGTGCCGCCGATCCCGGCGGTCGGCTGGTGCATCATCACGGCCGTGTGCGGCAAGACGTAACGCTTGCCGGGCGTGCCACAGGTGAGCAGTACCTGCCCCATCGACGCCGCCAGGCCCATCCCGACCGTGACGACGTCACAGTCGATCAGCCGCATGGTGTCGAGGATCGCCAGCCCCGCTGACACCGATCCACCGGGCGAGTTGACGTAGAACGCGATGTCGCCGGCCGGATCGTCCGCGGCCAGCAACAGCAGCTCCGCGGTGATCCGGTTGGCGACGTCGTCGTCGACTTCCTGGCCCAGCACGATGATGCGTTGCCGCAGCAAGCGCCCGGCGAGCGTGTCGGAAAGGTCAGCTCCCGAAATCAAGTCTGAGGTCATGCCCGTGGACGCTAGAGCACCGAGCCGTGTGTCCACAGTGTTCGAACGCCGAATTCGCTTGCGGCGAAAGGATTTCGCCCGCAGCGGACAGTCAGGAACGGCGACGCCGACGGCGCCACCACCGGGCGCGCGGCTCGCTCGGCCGCGGTACGTCCGGCGTGCGCTCGGGACGGACCGGCGTGGGGCACGCCGCCTTCCAGTCCGCGACGACCTCGTCCACGTCGACAGGCGCGACATGCACCCGCGGTCCGACACCTGAGCGGATCCACCGCGCGATGCGGAGGTTGAGCTCGTGCGCGGTCCTGCGGACCTCGTCCTCGGTGCGCAAGCCGGCGACGGTGTCCGGCAACCGCTCGACCTCCTTGCGCAGGAGCAGCGGCTCCGGAAGGGCAGCCTCGAGCGACAGCCCCTCGCGTTCGGCGTAGGTCGTCAGCCACGGACGGTCCAGGTTGGACAGCGGCTTCCCGGCACCGGGGAGGTTGTCGAACTCACCGCGCTCCTCGGCCTCGCGGATCTGCTTCTCGATCCACGACTCGAAGCTCATCCCCGGCGGCTTGCGTTCGGCCATCTCACACCCCCTGGTTATGATACATGTGTATCACCAAGGAGCGACCCGTGCCAAGAACCGCCGACCATGCCGAACGCCGTGCGCAGATCATCGACGGCCTCCTGTCCTTGGCCGCCCGCGAAGGCCTGCACGCGGTCACCCTGCGGGCGGTGGCAGCCGAGGCGGGCGTGTCGCTGCGTCTCGTGCAGTACTACTTCCACACCAAGGCAGCGCTCATGCACGCCGCGCTCGTCGAGCTGGAACGGCAGAGCCACCGGCGGTTGGCCGCGCGACTCGCCACGCTGCCCGATCCCGTTCCGGCACGCACCCACGTCGAGGCGCTGCTGGCCGAGGCCCTGCCCACCGACGAGCGCAGCCGGGCTTTCCACCGCACGTGGACGTCGTACGCCGTGCTCGCCATGACCGACCCGGAACTGGCGGCACAGCCGTTCGTCGACGGGCCGCGCCGGCTCGAACGCGAACTCACGACGGTCCTCGCCCGCGCCGCGGGGCAGCTGGCCCCGGACGCCGATCCAGCGGCCGAGGCGGCACGGCTGCTCAACCTCGCCCACGGCCTCGGCACCGGCGTGCTCGTCGGACAGCGCACGGTCCCCGAGGCGCAGGACGTCCTGGGATATCACCTCGACCGGCTCTTCGACCGGGAGCCGGAGTTCGCGGGCGCGGCCACGGTCTGGGACCGTCGTGGCAACGCCGACTGACCATTCCCGGAGGAGCACCATGCAGACCCGCACGCTCGGCAGCACCGGCCCGACCGTCTCCGCCCTCGGCCTGGGGCTCATGGGCATGTCCGATCTGTACGGTCCGGCCGACGACGCCGAGTCGATGGCCACCATCCACGCCGCCCTCGACGCGGGCGTGACCCTGCTCGACACGGGCGACTTCTACGGCATGGGCCACAACGAGCTGTTGCTGCGCGACGCCCTGCGCGGCCGGGCGCGGGAACAGGCCGTCATCAGCGTGAAGTTCGGAGCACTGCGCGACCGGGAAGGCGGCTGGAACGGCATCGACGGCCGCCCCGAAGCCGTCAGGAACTTCGCCGCCTACAGCCTGCAGCGGCTCGGCACCGACTACATCGACATCTATCGTCCGGCGCGGGTGGACCCGGCGGTGCCGATCGAGGACACGGTCGGCGCCATCGCCGAGCTGATCGAGGCCGGTCACGTGCGGCACATCGGCCTGTCGGAGGTGAACGCGCGGACGCTGCGCCGGGCGGCGGCCGTCCACCCCATCGCCGACCTGCAGATCGAGTACTCGCTGATCACGCGCGACATCGAGGCCGAGATCCTGCCGGCCGCGCGGGAGCTCGGGATCGCGATCACCGCGTACGGCGTGCTCTCCCGCGGGCTACTCAGCGGACACTGGACCCCGGACCGCGAGCTCACGCCGGGCGACTTCCGCGGCATCACCCCGCGTTTCCACCGGGGCAACGTCGAGCGCAACCTGGAGCTGGTCGACGCGGTGCGTGGCATCGCCGAGACCAAGGGCGTCACGGTCGCGCAACTGGCGATCGCCTGGGTCGCCTCGCGCGGGGATGACATCGTGCCGCTTGTCGGTGCCAGGACGCGCGAGCGGCTCGCCGAATCACTCGGCGCCGCGGACGTCACGCTCACCGACGACGATCTGGCCGCCCTCGAGAAGGCGGTGCCGCCGGGCGCGGCCGCCGGTGCGCGGATGGCCGAGCCCCTGCTGGAGGAACTGGACAGCGAGCGGTAGCGCTGGTGCACCGGCCCCGCCCGGGTCTGTCGGAACCCGAACGGGGCCGGGGGTCGTTCAGCGCACTCGCGCGGCGATCGATGCGCAGTCGGCGAACACCTCCGGGCCGACCCGGTCGCCGAGCAGCATCGCGAGCCTGGTCAGAAAACCCTCGCGGTCGGATTCCTCGGCGCCGTCCAGTGCCTCCGACAACGCCAGCCACACATTCTCGCGGGCCTGTTCGGCGGCGGGCGCCGAGCTGGCGGCCTCCTCCGGAGCCGTTCCGGCGGGCGCGGTGCCGGCGAGCACGTGGGCGGCGAGGTCGCTCAGCTCGGCCACGTCGGTCGTGCGGCAGAGGACGAGACCGTCCGGGCGCACCACGAAGACCTCGCCGGGCCGCGCGCCGAGCGTGGCCGCGATCTCGCCGCCGGCGTCGTCGAGCACGGTCAGGTCCTCGCCGGGATCGAGCGTCGTGCCAGGCGCGGACACGACCACGGCCTTCACCGTCTCCGGAGCCAGCGACTTCTCGAGCTGTTCGGCCGCAGCGGCCACGACGTCCGCGATGGCGGGCCCGACCCCGAACCCGAACAGGGCGAATCCCGTGCCACGGACGTCGTTGAGGGAGGTCTCCTCGACACCTGCCGCCGTCACCCGGCGCACCCGCCGGTCCTCGAGCGGGTCACCGGGCAGCACGCCCTCCACGGCGGGGTCGATCGGCCACGTCAACGGCGAGGCGTGGGCGTGCGTGGCGCTGGACTGCCGCGGGTTCAGCAGGTGCGAGAACTCCGGACGTGTCGTCGCGAGCGCGAGGATCGCGTCCCGGGTGGCGCGGTAGCCGTGCGTGCCCGGCGACATGATGAGCGTCGACTTGCCCGCGTTGTCCACGTTCTGCTGCCACGCCGACCGGCGCTCCGCCGAGTACACGCGCAGCAGCGCCTCGTCGGCCTCGTTCTCCAGGACGGCGGCGAGCTGCCACGCGAGCGTCTCGGCGTCCTCCATCCCGGAGTTGAGCCCGCGCACACCGAAGATCGGCACCAGGTGGGCCGCGTCGCCGGCGAACACCACGCGGCCGTGCACGAACTCGCGCAGGGCCAGGGCGCGAGCGCGGTAGAAGCCGTGCCATTCCAGCGTCCACGGGACGTCGTTCTCGAGCCACGACAGGTGCCGCGCGATGCGGTCGCGGATGCGGTCCTCGCCGGTCTCGACCTCCGGGTCCTCGGCCGCGTCGAGCTGGTAGTCGATCCGCCAGATGTCGCGCGGCTGGCGGTGCATGATGATCGTCGAGCCGGGGTTGCTCGGCGCGTCGAACCAGACGAGCCGCTCGGCGGGCAGGTCGGACGGCCAGTGGATGTCGGCGATGACGTAGTTGCCCTGGTAGCTGGTCCCCTCCAGCCGCAGGCCCGCCAGCGAGCGCATCGCGCTGCGACCGCCGTCGGCGGCGACGACCCAGCGGGCGCGCAGCGTTCGCGGGCCGAAGGCGGTGCCGACCTCCAGCCGGACCTCCTCGCCGGTCTGCTCCAACCCGGTCACCTCGGCCGACCAGTGCAGGGTGACCAGCGGGTGCGCCAGCAGGGCGTCCACCATCACCTGTTCGATCTCGGACTGCGACACGTTGACCATCGGGGGCCGCACCGCGTAGTCACCGTGCGGCATCTCGAAGTGCAGCACCTCCTGGTCGCGGTAGAAGCTGCGGCCACCGACCCACGGGAGCACGATCTTCTCCAGCTCGGGTCCGAAGCCGAGCCGGTCGGCGACCTCCAGGCTGTGCCGCGAGATGCAGATCGCCCGGCTGCCGAAGGACACCTGGTCCGCCGCCTCCAGCACCGTCACCCGGATTCCGCGCCGGGCCAGCCCGAGCGCGACCGCCATCCCGACCGGGCCCGCTCCGGCCACCACCACGGGCAGCGGCTCATCGGCCTGCCCCATCGAGGTGAAGTCCGACGCGGGGTACTTCTTCGGGTGGTAGTAGGCGGTCATGTCAGGCCTTCACCTCCTGCTTGCTGGTCTCCGGAAGCGCCAGGATCGAGCCGAGGCTGATCAGCGCCAGCACGACGAAGTAGCCGGTGATCGCGAGCGAGTGACCGAACCCGGCATAGAGCGACGTCGCGAGGAACGGGGCGAGACCGCCGCCGAGGATCGCGCCGATCTGGTAGCCGAGGGACGCGCCGCTGTAGCGGACGTGCGCGGGGAACAGTTCGGCGAACAGCGCCGACTGCGGGCCCGCGGTGCAGCCGAGCACGAAGCCCATCACCACCATCGCGAGCGCCATGAGCGGCAGCGACGCGGTGTCGAGCAGCGGGAAGAACACGGCCGCCATCACGACCAGCGCGGTGGAGCTGACAATGTAGACGCGACGCCGGCCGAGCACATCGGACTTCCACGCGCTGAGCGCCATCCCCGCCATCCACACCGGACACGCGGCGATCAGCAGCCACAGCATCGTCGAGCGCTCGAAACCGAGCTCCTCGGTGCCGTAGGTGAGGACGTAGACCATGAACGCGTAGGCGATGCCGTTGGTGGCGATGAAGGTGCCCGCGGCGAGCAGCACGGTCTTCCAGTTGCGGGTCAGCACCTCGACGATCGGCATCTTGGCGACGCGCTCGGTGCGCTGCACCTCGCGAAACTCCGGGCTCTCCAGAACGCCCAGCCGGATCCACATCGCCACGCCCACGAGCACGGCGCTGGCGAGGAACGGGATGCGCCAGCCCCATGAGGTGAACTGCTCGTCGCTGAGCAGCGACGTCATGAGCAGGAAGACGAGATTCGCGCTGAGCACACCCGCAGGCACACCCAGCTGCGGCGCGGCACCGTAGAGGCCGCGCTTGCCGGGTGGCGCGTTCTCCGTCGCCATGAGCACTGCGCCGCCCCACTCACCGCCGACGCCGATGCCCTGCAGGAAGCGGAGCAGCACCAGCAGAATCGGGGCGGCCAGGCCGATCGAGTCGTAGGTCGGCAACAGGCCGATGGCCACCGTCGCCGCGCCCATGAGGCTCAGCGAGAGCACGAGCATGGACTTGCGGCCGATCCGGTCGCCGTAGTGCCCCATCACCACGCCGCCGATCGGGCGGGCGACGAACCCGACCGCGAACGTCGCGAACGCGGCCAAGGTGGAGGCCAGGGACGAGTCACTGGGGAAGAACTGCGGTCCGATCACGAGCGCCGCGGCCGTGCCGTAGATGAAGAAGTCGTACCACTCGATCGCGGTACCGATGAAGCTCGACACGACTGCTCTGCGTGCCTGCTCCGCGGACGCAGCGGGTGTCTGGTCGACGGTCGCCGTCATTGGTCGTCTCGCCTTTCCGGATCAAACGCGGGCCCCAACGCCACGCGCACCGGGAAGCATCGCCGCTGCGGTGAGTGGTTGAAAAGCGCAACTATCCCGCTTAGTTCGCCGGAGAATCCTGGGAAGTGTCCGCCCGAGCCGCCACGAACTGCACGAACAGTCGCGACACCTTGCTCAGCATCGAGGCCGAATGCCACGCGACGACGACGTCCACGGGGTCCGGCTGCGGGTCCAGTTCGGTCTTGACGACGACCTCGAGACCCTCGTACGTGACGTCGTGGCGCGGCCGCTGCACGAGCAGCGTCCAGCCGAGCCCGCGGCCCACGAACGCGCGCGCGGTCTCGAAGTTCTCGGTCCGATAGGCCACGCGGGGAGCGAACCCGGCCTGCCGGCACACGTCGAGCGCGTGCTCGGAGCTCGGCGGCGCGTCCAGCAGCACCATCGGGTCCTCGGCGAGCTCGGCCAGCCGCAGGCGGCCGCGGCAGGAGGCCAGCCGGTGCCCTGCGTCGAGCAGCACGGTCGGTTTGCGGGTCGCGAGCCGCGTCGTGCGCCATTCGGGCGAGAGCTCGAGGTCGTAGACGATGGCGAGGTCGAGCTCCCCGTCGTCGAGTTGCTTGCGGAGCCGGTTCTGGGTGTCCTCCCGCAGCTCGACCCGCACCTTGGGGTAACGCTGCGTGAACGACCGCAGCAGCGCCGGCAGCACCGTGGGGCTCAGCGAGGGGTAGCAGCCGATCACCAGCGGCCCGGCCACGACGCCGCCCTCGCCGGCCGCGTCGGCCTGCAGCTCACTCGCCTGCTGCAGGAGCACCTTGGCCCGGGCGAGCACCGCTTCCCCGGTGGGCGTCAGCTGCACTCCCCTGGCCCGCCTGCGCACCGTGAGCTGCACTTTCAGCGCCTTCTCCAGGTCCGTGAGCGCCGAGGCCAGCGCCGACTGCGACAGGTGCATGCGCTCGGCCGCACCGCCGATCGTTCCCGTCTCGGCCACGGCCACGAACGCGGCGAGCTGGCGCATCGTGTAGGTCGGCAGGTTCTCGGCACGCGACATGTACCGACAGTAACGCCGCGGTTGGTCCGACCGTGGGATGGCACGGATGTGGCCGCCGCATGATCCCCGCGTCGGCGGCAGCGAGCGGCTAGCGTCGTCGCATGGCGAAGGATTCGGCGGTGGAGGTCGAGGTCGGCGACCGCACCCTGCGTATCTCCAACCCGGACCGCGTGTACTTCCCCGCGCGCGGCGAGACGAAGCTCGACCTGGTCGAGTACTACCTGTCCGTCGGGGACGGCATCGTGCGCGCGCTGCGGGAGCGGCCGTGCATGCTGCACCGGTTCCCGAAGGGCGTGTCGGGTGAGAAGGTGCACCAGAAGCGCATCCCGTCCGGCGCGCCGCCGTGGCTGGAGACCGTGCGCGTGCACTTCCCCCGGTACAACCGGCACGCCGACGAGCTGTGCGTCACCGAGCTGGCCAGCGTGATCTGGGCGGTCCAGATGTCCACTGTGGAGTTCCATCCGTGGAACTCGCGGCGGGCCGACACCGAGCGACCCGACGAGTGGCGCATCGACCTCGACCCCATGCCCGAGTGCGACTTCGCGCGGGTGCGGCGCGTCGCCAAGGTGGCCCACGAGGTGCTCGACGAGCTCGGCATCACGGGCTTCCCGAAGACGTCCGGCGGCCGGGGGCTGCACATTTACGTCCGTATCGAGCCCCGCTGGGGGTTCTCCGAGGTCCGGCGGGCGGCACTCGCGTTCGCCCTGGAGGTCGAACGACGTGCGCCCGACGACGTGACCACGGCGTGGTGGCGCCGGGATCGTGACCCCGCGCTGCTCTTCGTCGACTACAACCAGAACGCGCGTGACCACACCATCGCCAGCGCCTACTCGGTCCGCGGTGTGCCGGAGGCCACAGTGTCGACGCCGATCCGCTGGGACGAGGTCGACGACGTGGAGCCGCGTGAGTTCACCATCGCGACGGTGCCGCGGCGGTTCGCCAAGGTCGGGGACCTGCACGCGCGCATCGACGACACCGCCTACTCCCTCGAGACGCTGCTCGAGTGGGCCGACCGGGACGGACTCGAGGACTGATCTCCGGGTCCACCTCCGGGTGGTCCCCGATGCCGCGGGCCGCCGGATCGGGCACGGTGGAGGCATGAGCACGACGACGAAGCTGACGCGATCGCGCGACGACCGGATGATCGCCGGGGTGTGCGGGGGCCTGGCCCGCCGCGTCGGCTGGCGGCCGCGCAACATGAGGCTGCTGTTCCTGGTGTCCTGTGTCCTGCCCGGACCGCAGTTCCTGCTCTACCTCGTGCTGTGGTTCGTCATGCCCGACGACCGCCGGTAGGCCACCCGTCACGGCAGCGGCGAGCTGGCACCGAGCCCCTTCTCCGCCGCCGCCCCTCGAACGGCCTCGATCACGAGCTGCAGCGACGGCCTCGGCGTGGTGGTGGCGCGGTGGGCGATCGACACGGTGCGCATCACCGGCTCGGTGAGCGCCACGATGTCCACACCGGGCGGGAGCAGCGACAGCCCGAGGTCCGACACGAGCGTGACCCCGAGCCCGGCGGCGACCATCGCGAGCGCGGTCGCCTGCTCACCCACCTCGTGGTTGATCTTGGGCTCGAATCCGCTGCGCTGGCACGCGATCCGCACCGCACGGCCGAAATGGGACCGCGGCCCGGCGAGGATCCACGGGTGTTCGGCCAGGTCGGTGAGCGACACGCTGCCCGCGGGCACCACCCCGGTCGGCACCGCGGCGTGCAGCCGCTCCACCGCGATGACCTCGCGCGCCAGCGACGGGTCCCACGGCATCGGGTAGTCCGAGTAGTCGATCACGAACGAGAAGTCCAGCGACCCGTCCCGGACCGCCCCCGCCGTCTCCTCCGGCGCCAGCTCCCGTGTCCGGACCTCGATGCCGGGGTGGTCGGCGGCCAGCGCGGTGAGCGCCGAGGGCAGCAGGCCCGACGCGACGGACGCCCACACGCCGGCCGTCAGCCGGGCGGAGAGCCCGTCCTGTGCCCGCTCGAGCGCCATGGTCGCGCGCTCCACCGAGCCGAGGATGTCCTCGGCGTGCTCGGTGAGCAACATCCCGAGCTCGGTGAGCTGGACCCGGCGGCCGAGCCGCTCGAACAGTTTCACCCCCACGTCGCGTTCCAGCTGAGCGAGCTGCTGGGACACCGCCGAGGCGGTGTAGTGCAGCGCCCCAGCAGCGGCCGTGACGGTCCCGCGCCGGTGCAGTTCCCGGAGCATCCGTAAGCGGTGCAGCGAAAGCTCCATGCCGATCAGCCTAGGCAAACCGCTGCTCGAGCGCGCTGTGCAGGAAGCGTGAACGTAACCGTGCAAGATCCTTAACTGGACGCGCACACGCGGCAGGGCGCACGCTGGAGTCACCGGCCCAGGGGTGAGCAACCCGGTGTTCTCGCAGCTCAGCAGCCGTCCCAGCGTCCACCGTCGACAGCTCGGAGGGCTGGCTGTCGTGCGCTCGAAACCCTGGCGCCGGAACCGGAGTACGGCGAGTGACGACGTTGGAGGTGGGTTTCTGGTGACCACGATGCACGACCCGTGGCAGGGCACGAGCACCGAGCGCACGGAACGCGTGCCCGAGCCGGGCATCGCGGACATTCGGCACAGCGAGCCGCTGCTGCGGCTCACGTGGACCGACCCGGTCACCGGTGCCCACGGCTACCTCGTCGTGCACACGCTGGTCTCGGGACTCGCCACGGGCGGCACGCGCATGCGGGCGGGCTGCACCATGTCGGAGGTCGAGGACCTGGCACGCGGCATGGCGGCCAAGACGGCGACGTTCGAGCTGCCGGTCGGCGGCGCGAAGGGTGGTATCGACTTCGACCCGAAGGACCCGCGCGCGGTCGGCGTGCTGGAACGGTTCTGCCAGGCGATGCGCCCGTGGCTGGACGCCCACTGGGTGACCGCGGAGGACCTCGGCGTCCCGCAGCACCTCATCGACGACGTGTTCGCCCGGCTCGGGCTCGAGCAGTCCTACCACGCGGCGATCCGCCGGTCGGCGCACCCGGAACGCACGCTGCGCCGCGTGCAGGCCGGGCTCAACGCCCCGGTGCCAGGCGGTCTGCTGCTCGGGGACGTGGTCGGTGGGTACGGCGTCGCCCAGGCGTGCCTCGGAGCGGCGAGCGCCTGGGGCTGGGACCACGCCGAGACGACCGTCGCGATCCAGGGCATCGGCACGATGGGCGGTGGCGCCGCCTGGTACCTGCACGAGGCGGGCATGCGGGTCGTGGCCGTGGCCGACGCGGCAGGCACGCTGTACCGGCCGGAAGGTCTGGACGTGCCGGCACTGCTGGAACTGCGCGACGCCTACGGCGAGATCGACCGTTCCCGCGTTCCCGACGACGTCCAGCGGCTGCCCCGCGCGGCCGTGCTCTCCACGGAAGCCGACATCGTCGTACCGGCGGCGATCTCCTACGCCATCCGGCCGGACAACGTGCCGGACGTGGCGGCGAAGGTGGTCGTCGAGGCCGCCAACTCGGCCACCACCCCGGAGGCGGAGGCGATGCTCGCCGCGCGGGACATCCCGGTGGTGCCGGACTTCGTGGCCAACGCCGGCGCGGCGGCGTGGGCGTGGTGGCTGCTGCTCGGCCAGGTCGGCGCGGACCCGGCCGACTCCTTCCTCCGCCTGCGCACCGAGATGCAGGCCAAGGTGGCCCTCTTGCTCGGCGCGTGGATCGTCGACGGCGTGCCGCCGCGGCAGACGGCCTGGGAGCTGGCGTCCACCAACCGGACGGCTCTCGCCGACGCACCCGAGCTCACCGTTCCGTAAGGGCCGATCGCTCCCCGGTGTGGCCGCCCCGCCACATCGGGGAGCACGTCCTCGCGGTCCGGTGTGGACTGTTGTCGTGCGCTCAGGGCCCGACGGTGCCGTCGATGCCCTCACGCAGGAGGTCGGCGTGCCCGTTGTGGCGGGCGTACTCGTGGATGAGGTGCAGCATCACCAGCCGCAGCGACACGTGGGCCTCCCAGCGTGCGACGTAGCCGGTCACGTCGAGGGAATCGGCTTCCCGCTCGATCCGGCGTGCGTGCGCGACCTCGGCCTCCCACGCCGCGAAAGCCTCGGAGCGGGTGGCGGCAGAGAGGTCGAACGCCTCCTGGAAATCACCCCGGCCCGACCAGACGAGCGGGATGTCCTCGCCGTTGACGACCCGGCGGAACCAGGTGCGCTCGACCTCCGCCAGGTGCCGGACGAGTCCGAGCAGGGTGAGCATGGACGGCGGCATCGACCGGCGCCGCAACTCGTCGTCGGTGAGTCCCTGGCACTTCATGGCGAGGGTGGATCGGTGGAAGTCCAGGTACGCCCGCAGCATCTCGCGTTCCCCGCCCCGCAGCGGCGGGGACTGTCTCGGCAGCATGCGGTGAGCCTATCCTCGGCGGCCTGCGCCGAGCGATCACCGTGACCGTCCACACGCGACGTTCATGGACGGGCTATGCCCCGAGCAGCCCCACTCCCCCGGCGATCAGGGCGGCCACTTTGACCACTTCCAGTGCGATGTAGACGTAGTGACCACGAGAGCGTGGCGCATCCTTGCCGGCGAGCACCTCGTCCGAACGGCGGGACAGGCGCGGCCGCACCCCGGCGAGCTGCACCAGCAGCGCGGCGATCGCGACGGCGACCGGCACGAGCGCGGACACCGGCGGAACCGACACGAGCACGGTGACCACGAGCGCCACGGCCAGCACCGTCTCGACGATGTTCAGGGCGCGGAACACCAGCCGTCCGATTCCGAGCCCGATCCGCAGCGTGACGTCCGGTGCCCGGAACTTCAGCGGCGCCTCGAGGAACGAGATGGCCAGCACCATGCCGAGCCAGACGAAGACGAGAGCCGACGCCACCGCCCACGTGCTGTTCACGCGTCCATCCCCTTCCGGAGGTCCGGTCAGTCCTTGAAGTAGACCAGCTGGTGACTGGTCGCGAGCAGGGTGCCGTCGGCGCCCCACAGCCGCGCGGACTGGTCGAAGTACCCCTTGCCGAAGTGGTGGGCCCGGGCGCGGCCGAGCACGGGCCGGTCCGCCTGCGCGGAGACCAGGTCGGCGTCGGCGTGGAAGTACGTGGTCAGGGACACCGTCCCCGCCGGTACGAACCGTCCGCGGCGCAGCAGGATGCGCGGGTAGAAGATGTCGCACAACGCCGCCAGCCCGGGAAAGTCGAGGGGCCGCGCCGGCGCGTCGCGCACCCACACGGTCGTCGTCGAGTCGTCCGACTCGCTCGCGCCCGGTTCCGGCATGGCGCCGTCGACGTAGCGCATCTCGTAGTTGCGGCCCCAGGCCACGAACTCCGGGAACGGCCGCACCGCCACCTCGTCCGCGGCCGGCACGGCCGGGAACACCGCCTCCGTTGACGACCAGGTCTGCCGCCGGATCCCGTACACCGCGGTCGCGGTGGTGCAGACCTCGCCGTCCTGGGCGAGGTCGAGCGACCAGTGCTGCGTGGAGCGGTTGGTGCGCACCTGGCGAGCGGTGACCTCGAACGGACCGTCCGCCACCGGGCCCGCGTAGTTGACCGTGAGCGAGAGCGGCATACCCAGCCGGTCCGGGTGCTGCTCGACCGCCTGCAGGAGCGTGGCCGCCGTGATCCCGCCGAACGGGCCGACCATGTTGGCGTAGGCCGGGTGTGTGTGGCCGGTGTAGCGGCCGTCGCCGAGTGCCTCGAGGGCGACCGCGGCGTCGAACGGGTGGACGGCAGAGCCGGCGAGTTCGCTCACGGAACCTCCTTCGTCGCGTTAAGTATGACAACCTACATAATGGGCGACGACGCGCGCGAGGAGGGATGACCGATGACACGGCGAGCGGATCCGCGACCCCGGGCCGCGATGGTCGCCAGCGCCGTCGCGCTGATGCGGGAGCGCGGGGTCGCCGCGACCTCGTTCGCCGACGTCCTCGCGCACAGCGGCGCCCCGCGAGGGTCCGTCTACCACCACTTCCCCGGCGGCAAGGCGCAGCTGATCCAGGAAGCGACGCGGTTCGCCGCCGACCACCTGACCGACGGCATCACGCGCGTCCTCGACGCCGGGGACACCGGCTCGGCGCTGCGCGCGCTGGTCGATCTGTGGCGGCGCGGGCTCGAGGAACGCGACTACGCCGCGGGCTGCCCCATCGTCGCGGCCGCCCTGGGCACCGACGAGGGCGCACGCGGGCTCGCCGGCGAGGCGTTCGACCGGTGGACCAGCCTGATCGCCGACTCCCTCGTCGCGGACGGGCTGCCCATCGCACGGGCGAGGTCGCTCGCCGTCCTGATCGTCAGTGCGCTCGAAGGGGCGCTCGTGATGGCGCAGGCACAGCGCAGCTCCGCCCCGCTCGACGACGTGGTGACCCACCTGGAGACGCTCGCGCGCGCGACCGGCTGACCGGCCTACGCACGCAACGACTCGAGGTGCGTCCTGACGGCCGCGGTCGTCCGGTCACGGTCGCCGGTCGCCAGCAGGTCGAGCAGCGCGCCGCGCAGTACGGCGAGGACATAGGTCCGGCGGGCCAGCCCGACCCGGCTCGTCCGTTCCGAGGGAGGCTGACTGTCCGCCAGCAGGGACAACCAGTCCCGCACGGTCGCCTCGGCGAACCCCGCCCAGGACCCGTCGGGGTCGACCAGCGAGCGCGCATACCCCTCGACCCAGAGCTTCAGCAGCGCCCGATGCTCGTCCGCGGCGAGCCAGCCCCACAGTCGCTCGGCGACCACGGCCAGCCCCGCGGGGCGCCCGCCTGCCTCGACGGCGACCCGCTCGAGCAACGCCAGCTCGTCCGCGCGAGCGCGAGCGAGAATCTCCCTGATCAACCCGTCCTTGCTGCCGAACAGGAACAGCAGCACCCGCGGGCTCGACCCGATCGCGGACGCCAACGGCCGCAGGGACAGGTCGGCCAGCCCGTGTTCGAGCGCGTAGCGGTAGGCACGCTCCAGCAGCTCCGCTTTCCGCGCCGACGGGGTTGAGGTCGTCTCGGCCACGGGACTAGTGTCCCTGACTGACACAGTTGTTTCAGTAGGTGGAGGGCCGTTGCGATGGCCACGGACGACACCGGCGTACTGATCCGGCCGCTTGGCGCACCCGGCGACCTGGGCTGGGTGGTGATGAAGCACGGCGAGCTCTACGCCAAGGAGTTCAGGTGGGACGCCGACTTCGAGGCACTGGTCGCCCGGATCGTGGCGGACTACGCGCAGCGGCACGATCCGGAGCGCGAAGCGGCGTGGATCGCCGAGGTCGACGGCGCGCGCGCCGGCTGCGTCCTGTGCACCGCAGCGGACGAGACCACGGCCAAGTTGCGGGTTCTGCTCGTGGACCCGGTCGCGCGTGGTCGTGGCCTGGGCGCCCGGCTGGTGGATCGCTGCGTCGATTTCGCCCGCGACCACGGATACGCGCGCATGACATTGTGGACGAACAACGTCCTCGTCGCCGCCCGGCGGATCTACCGGTCGCGCGGATTCCGCCTCGTGGAGGAGGAATCGCACCACAGCTTCGGCCACGACCTCGTCGGCGAGTACTGGATGCGCGAGCTCACCCACGACTGACGCGGGACCACCGGGCTACTCCGCGTCGGCCTCCCAGGGATTGACGACGTCGACCCCCGTTCCGGAGAAGTCATCGACATTGCGGGTGACCAGCCGAGCACCGTAGCAGCGGCAGATCGCGGCGATCTGCGCATCGGCGACACTGATCGGCCGCCCGTCGCGTTCCCGGGCCACGGCGATCTCCGCGTAGTGCACGGCGGCGGCGTCGTCGAACGGCAGAACCTGATCCTGGAGGTCCTCGGTGAGCAGGGCGTCCACCTGCACGGCCAGCTCCCGCTTGCGGCGACCGTCCCGCAACCGGGCCGCCCCGTAGCGCAGTTCGGCCGCCGTCACCGCCGTGACGAACACGTCGTCAGGGGGAAATCGGTCGACCCAGGACACAACACGTGGCTCCGGCTCCCGCCGCATGAGCTCGGAGACGACGTTGGTGTCGAGGACGATCACTCATCCAGCTCCGCGGCGCGCGCCCGTTCGGTGCGCTGCGGCGGCTCGATCGGCATGTCCTCGCCGCCCGCGAAGCGGCGCCGGATCCGGGTCGCCATCCCGGGACCGGACGACGGCCTGGTCAGCACCGACCGCAGGATCTCGCGCACCTCGGCCTCCATCGAGCGCCCGCGTTCCGCTGCACGAACGCGCAGCGCGGCTTTGAGCTCGTCGTCGAGGTCCCGGATCGTCAACGTCGCCATCGCCAC
Organism: Prauserella oleivorans; assembly: GCF_042685745.1. Classification (NCBI taxonomy): domain Bacteria; kingdom Bacillati; phylum Actinomycetota; class Actinomycetes; order Pseudonocardiales; family Pseudonocardiaceae; genus Prauserella; species Prauserella oleivorans. The sequence goes on from NZ_JBHUNT010000001.1 coordinate 4,118,793, forward strand.
CTCCGTGCTGTCACTGCAGTCAATGCTAGCACTCGGCGACCGGCAGACCCCGGCTCCGGCACAGCACGAGCCCCTGGCCTCGAAGCACGAGATCAGGGGCTCGCTCGGCACCGTGGGTCCGGGCCGGCGAGCGCCGCCGGCCCGGACGCCGGATCACTTCTTCAGGTCGAACCGGTCGAGGTTCATGACCTTGTCCCACGCGCGCACGAAGTCGCGGACGAACTTCTCCCGCCCGTCGTCGCACGCGTAGACCTCGGCGACCGCGCGCAGCTCGGAGTTCGAGCCGAACACGAGGTCGACGCGGCTACCGGTCCACTTCAGCTCGCCCGTGGCGCGGTCCCGGCCCTCGAAGGTCTCCGAGGTCTCGGAGTTCTCGGACACCGGCTTCCACTCCGTGCTCATGTCGAGCAGGTTGACGAAGAAGTCGTTGGTCAGCGAACCCGGCTTGTCGGTGAACACACCGAGCTTGGAGTTGTCGTAGTTCGCGCCCAGCGCCCGCATGCCACCGACGAGCACCGTCATCTCCGGCGTGCTCAGCGTGAGCAGGTTCGCCTTGTCGATGAGCATGTACTCGGCGGGCAGCGGCGCGGCCTTGCCGACGTAGTTACGGAACCCGTCGGCGAGCGGCTCGAGGTGCGCGAAGGAGTCCGTGTCGGTCTGCTCCTCCGACGCGTCCATGCGACCCGGCGTGAACGGCACCTGGATGTCGAAGCCCGCGTTCTTCGCGGCCTGCTCGACGCCCGCGCAGCCGGCGAGCACGATCAGGTCGGCGAGCGAGATCTTCTTGTTGCCGGTCTGGGCGGAGTTGAACGACTGCTGGACGCCCTCCAGCGTCCGGAGGACCTTCGCCAGCTGGTCGGGGTTGTTGACCTCCCAGCTGCGCTGCGGCTCCAGCCGGATGCGGGCACCGTTGGCGCCGCCCCGCTTGTCGCTGCCGCGGAACGACGAGGCCGCAGCCCAGGCCGTCGACACCAGCTCGGACACCGACAGACCCGAGTCGAGGACCTGCCGCTTGAGGTTGGCGATGTCCGCGTCGTCGACCAGCTCGTGGTCCACGGCGGGGATCGGGTCCTGCCAGATCAGCGTCTCGCTGGGCACCTCGGGGCCGAGGTAGCGCTGGATCGGGCCCATGTCGCGGTGGGTCAGCTTGAACCACGCGCGAGCGAAGGCGTCGGCGAACTCGTCCGGGTTGTCCTTGAACCGCCGGGCGATCGGCTCGTAGATCGGGTCGAACCGCAGCGCCAGGTCCGTGGTGAGCATGTTCGGCGCGATCTTCTTCTCCGGGTCGTGCGCGTGCGGAACCGTACCCTCACCCGCGCCGTCCTTCGGCTTCCACTGCCAGCCGCCACCCGGGCCCTTGTACAGCTCCCATTCGTAGTTGAACAGGTTCTCGAAGAAGCCGTTGCTCCACTGGGTGGGCGTGCTGGTCCAGGTGACCTCGAGCCCACTGGTGATCGTGTCGGCGCCCTTACCCGTGCCGTAGCTGTTCTTCCAGCCGAGTCCCTGCATCTCGAGCGGGGCGGCCTCGGGGTCGGGGCCGTTGTGGGTGTCGGGAGCGGCACCGTGGGTCTTGCCGAAGGTGTGCCCACCGGCGATCAGCGCGACGGTCTCCTCGTCGTTCATCGCCATCCGGCCGAACGTCTCACGGATGTCGCGAGCGGCGGCGACGGGGTCCGGCTTGCCCTCCGGACCCTCCGGGTTCACGTAGATGAGACCCATGTGGGTGGCGCCGAGCGGGTTCTCCAGCTCACGCTTCTCGCCGCCGCTGATGCGCATGTCGCTGCCGAGCCACTCGGTCTCGGGGCCCCAGTACACGTCGTCCTCGGGCTCCCACGTGTCCTCGCGGCCACCGGCGAAGCCGAAGGTCTTGAAGCCCATCGACTCCAGCGCGACGTTGCCGGCGAGGATCATCAGGTCGGCCCACGAGATCTTCTTGCCGTACTTCTGCTTCACCGGCCACAGCAGGCGACGGGCCTTGTCCAGGCTGACGTTGTCCGGCCAGCTGTTGAGCGGGGCGAACCGCTGCTGGCCGGCGCCCGCACCACCGCGGCCGTCGGACACGCGGTAGGTGCCGGCGCTGTGCCACGCCATCCGGATCATCAGCGGGCCGTAGTGACCGAAGTCGGCGGGCCACCAGTCCTGCGAGGTGGTCAGCACCTCCTGGATGTCCCGCTTCACGGCGGGCAGGTCGAGGCTGTTGAACGCCTCGGCGTAGTCGAAGTCCTCGTCCATCGGGTTGGACACGGGCTGGTTCTTGGCGAGGATCTTCAGGTTCAGCCGGTTCGGCCACCAGTGGGTGTTGCCGACACCCTGAGTCGGGTGGGGCAGCCGCTTGCCGTGTGCGACCGGGCAGCCGCCTGTGGCCGCTTCGGTGTTCTCGGACATGGAAATCCCTTCAGATGGTTCAGCTGCGCTCAGGAACTGGTTGCGGTGGAGCAGTTGGGGCACAGACCCCAGTAGATGACCTCCGCCTCGTCGATGCGGAAGCCGTGGTCGTCCGATGCGGTCAGACAGGGCGCGGTGCCCACGACGCAGTCGACATCGGCGATGACCCCGCACGACCGGCACACGACGTGATGGTGGTTGTCCCCCACCCGTGACTCGTAGCGGGCCACGGAGCCGGGCGGCTGGATGCGCCGCAGCAGACCCGCGCCGGTCAGGGCACGGAGCACGTCGTAGACGGCCTGGTGAGACACCTCCCCGAGATCCGCACGGACCGCCCGGATGATGGAGTCCGTGTCGGCGTGCGGACGGCCGTGCACCGCGGACAGCACCGCCACGCGAGGACGCGTCACCCGCAGCGAGGCCCCGCGTAACATGCGCTCGTAGTCCGAAGTCGTTGGCACGCCCCGCAGTGTGCACCATAATCTGGACTCAATCAAGATTGGGGTGCCGGCGTGTCGGGACCCACGCCGCCGAGGCTCCGGACGGCGAGCCGGTGGCTCGCCGTCGGCGCGGTTCAGACCCGTGCCGCGACCGGTCGTGATGAACCGGGCGTCGCACCCGCCGGGTCGCAGACGGCTGGCCGCTGAACCGGAGGGGACAGCCGGGACAGCCGCACCTTGGTCCGGCCGGCTCAACGGCCGGCGGGCAGGCACCGGGGTCGGTTGTTGCAGGTGTCCACACCGGACACGACAATCCTCCACGACATCGGAGTCGTCCGGCAAGCAGCCATCGCTCCCCGTTGTCACCGTGGCCGGTTTCGAGAAGAGTGCCCTGTTCCAGCTCTCGACCTGCCCTATGTCGAGCGAATCCTCTCCGGCTTCACGGGGATTCGCGATTTCGTCGTCTTCACCGACAAGCGCCTGATCGCGGTCAATGTCCAGGGCATGACCGGAACGACGAAGGACTTGACCTCGCTTCCGTACAGCGAGACCAAGCTTTCTCCATCGCAACAGCGGGACCTTCGACGCCGAACTCGACCTGTGGTTCAGCGGGCTCGGCACGGTGCGACTCGAATTCCCGGGGAGTTCGGACATTCGCCAGCTCGGGGCATATCATCGCGTCCCACGTCCTGGAGCAGACGCCGAAACCGTGCCCGTTATCGGATCTCACCGACTACCGGCTACCAGTAGTGATGCCGGTGCCCGTCGGTGTCGGCGATGAAGATCACCGCGTCGGTTCCGTCCAACCCGGCCGGGTCGAGCGGGATGTGGCCGGGCACGATCGGTGTGCCCGCGCCGACCGACGGGGGTAGCGCGTCACGCAGAGCCTGTGCGGGGAACAGGGCGCGGCGCGTGGTGGCGTCGGCCAGCATGTGCTGGAGGGTGCCCGGATCGGCGTCCGGAGCGGCGTCGGTCGCGAGGACCACGTAGCGTTCGCCGAGGACGAGCCCGACGAGCGCGCCGGCGCTCCCCCAGCGCGCGGTGTCGTCGCCGATCGGAGGCTGCGAGCGCTGCAGGTGCGCGTTGTGCGCGAAGACCAGACTGGGCCCACGGTTCTGCTCCTGCGCGACGATCGCGAGCAGGTTCTCGGCCATCATCTCGGCGCGCAGGCCGAGCAGCGTCGCGATGCGATCGGGTGCGGGGCTCGCCATGGCCGCGTGGTAGCGCAGCAAGCCCTGGGCAGTGCGCGCGTGCGCGAGGGCATGGTCGTAGCCGGCCGGATCGGCGGGGCGCAGACCGGGTGCCGCGCGGCGCAGCGCACTGGCGAGGTCGTCGGCGACGATGCGCAGGGCACGCGCGCGGTCGGAGTCGCCGATGGACGCTGCGGGGTCGAACATGGCCGCCGGGCTCGTCCAGGCTGTGTCCTCGGCGTCCTCGCCGAGCAGAGCCTCGAGGTCACCGGCGGACCCGGGCCGCAGCGCCGGGGGCAGGTAGTCGACGACCGAGGACAGCGCGCGTCGCGGGCTCGGCGCCCCGGAGTACTCCACCGGCGCGTCGAAGCCGTGGAAGCGCACCCTCTCCGCCGGCGGACGGTCGGCGTTGTACGCGCGGAGCCATTCGACGAGCTCGCGGTTGCCCGGCACGGCCCCGAACCCGTGACTGAACCCGGTCGCGAGCACGGTGTCGATGTCCGCCGCTCCCCCGGCCACGTAGTCGTCGACGACGGATGCGGCGAAGAGGTCGGTCTCCAGCACCACCGACCGGAACCCCCGGCCGACGAGGTGGCCGAGGATGTCGTTGCGCAGCAACGGAAACGCCTCGATCCCGTGGGTCGGCTCGCCGAGGGCGAGCAGGGCCGGCGGCACGGACCGCGCGTCGAGCAGGTCGTCGAGAGCACGGCCCAGGTCGGCCGGGTCGTCGAGCCGGCGGCCGATGGCATGCAGTGCTGCGGCAGTGGACATGAACACCCCTTCTCCAAACTGATCTGCCCTCGACCGTATCGTTGAAGATTCGAGTGAAACTTCTGCGACAGCTGCCTGCGGGTTCTGCCGGGAACCTTCAAACGGAGGTGCATGCTGCGACCCATCGATCTCGCCCGGGAGCACGGGTTGTCCGCGCAGGCGATCCGCAACTACGGCGACGCGGGCGTCCTCCCGCCGACCGAGCGCAGCGAGACCGGCTACCGGCGCTACACGTCCCTGCACGCGCAGGCATTGCGTGCGTTTCTCGCGTTGCGCCGTGGCCACGGGCACCAGCAGGCGGTGGAGATCATGCGCGCGACGAACCGCGGCGACATCGAGTCCGCCTACCGGCTCATCGACGCCGCCCACGCCGCGCTGCTCGCCGAACGGGAGACCCGCACCGAGGTCGCGGCCGCACTGGGCGCCCTGTCCACCACCACGCCCAGCCCTGTCCACGGTCGACCGTTGACCGTGGGAGAACTCGCGCGCCGGCTCGGCGTACACCCGGCAACGCTGCGCACGTGGGAGGCCGAGGGCATCCTGCGCCCCGCACGCGACCGGGCCACGGGATATCGCGAATACGGACCGGAGGGCGTGCGCGACGCCGAGATCGCGCGCCAGCTCCGCCGCGGCGGGTACCGGCTGCACCAGGTCGCGCGGTTCCTCGAGTCGGTGCGCGAGGCGGGCGGAGCGGACGCGCTGACGACCTTCCTCGACTCCTGGCAGGACCGCCTCACCACGCGCAGTCGCGACCTTCTCGCCGGCGCGGCCCAGCTGGACGCCTACCTCACCCTGGTCGACCGGACGTCGCCGTAGCGGCCGATGGCCGCGCCCGTCCGGGATCCCGCAACCCTGGCCGTCGCAGGGAACCGCCGCTCACACCGTCGGTTAGAGTGTGGAGTCCCGCCGAGATCCTGGCCCGAGATGTCATGAGTGAGCACACCGACGCAGCCCGATCGACCCGCCGCAGCGGCGAGGAGCTGCGGGAGGCCATCCGTGATGCCGTGCGTGGCGAACTGTTCGCGCGGGGATACGCCGGGCTCACCTTCGACGGAGTCGCCCAGCGGGCGCACACGAGCAAGCCGGTGATCTACCGTCGCTATTCGACCCGCGCGCAGATGGTCATCGACGCATTGGTCCGGACCACTCCCCCGGACCTGCCCACAGAAACCACCGGCAGCCTCCGCGGCGACCTGATGGCACTGGGCGCCGCGCTCGCGCGCGGGGTCGAGCAGATCGGTGCCGACACGTTGCGGCGCCTCATCGCCGAGGTGGACGACGAGTTCCTGCCCGAGCTGGCGGAGCTCAGCTGGACCTCGGCCCAGGAGATGCTCGGGCACTTCCTCGAGGCCGCCCGCGACCGCGGCGAGATCAGCCAGGATCCCCTGCCGCGCCGGGTGGTCATGCTTCCCTTGATGCTGCTGCGTGACGAACTGCTGTTCAGCGACCAGGTCGACGAGGCCGCGGTGGCCGACATCGTCGACACGATCTGCCTGCCGCTGCTGTGCAGGCCCGCCTCGTAACGGCACTCGCCGGGCGGCAGGAACGCAGGGCTCCCTCCGCATCGCCTGATACGGAGGGAGCCCTGCGCTCTCTGAGGAGGTCAGACCCTGGAGACCTCGCGTTCGGCGGCATGGTCCTTGTAGTGGTCGGCGAGGTAGTCGCGCTCGAGCTTCTCGCCCTCGACGTCCACGTTGGGGACGATCCGGTCGAGCCAGCGCGGCATGTACCAGGCCTTCTCCTTCATCAGGTACATCAGCGCCGGGATGAGCAGCATCCGGATGACGAAGGCGTCGAAGACCACCGCGACCGCCAGCGCGAAGCCCATCGACTTGATGATGACGTCGTCCATGAGGATGAAGCCGGCGAACACCGAGGTCATGATGAGCGCGGCCGCGGTGACGACGCGGGCGGAGTTGCGGAAGCCGTCGACGATCGCTTCCTTGTACGACGCACCGTGCACGTGGGCCTCGCGGATCCGGGTCACCAGGAACACCTGGTAGTCCATGGCGAGACCGAACACCACACCGATCAGCAGGATCGGCATGAAGCTCACGATCGGGCCGCCGTCGAAGAGCCCGAACCAGCCTTGCTGGAACAGCGCCACCGTGACACCGAGCGTGGCCAGGATCGAGAGCAGGAAGCCCAGCGTCGCGGTGAGCGGCACCAGCAGTGACCGGAACACCACGACCAGCAGGATGAAGGCAAGCCCGACCACGATCGCCAGATAGGGCGCCAACGCGTCGTTCAACTTCTGCGAGATGTCGGCCATGATCGCCACCGTCCCGGTGACGGCCAGGTCGACGCCGGTCCGCTCCTCGATCGCCGCCTCACCCGCGCGGAGGTCGTCGAGCAGCCGCTCGGTGGCCTCGTCCTCCGGCCCCGTCTCCGGGTGGATGAGCACCATGGCGCCCTTGTCGTTGCCGGGAGCGGCGACGACATGGCGGACGCCGTCCTGCTGTGCGGCCCACTCCTGCGTCTGCTGGTAGGCCGCCTGCTGCGCCTGCGGATCGTCGGCGATGCCGCGGGCGTCCACGACGAGCATCAGCGGGTCGAGCCGGCCCGGGCCGAACGCGTCACTGATCAGCTCGCTGGCCTGGCGCCGCGAGCTGTCCTCGGGAGCGGTGGAGTCACTCGGCATACCGAGGCGCAGATCCTTGAACGGGATCGCGAACAGGCCCAGGACGATGACGACCAGCAGGGTCCACACCAGCGGCTTCTTGCCGACGAAACGCGACCAGCGGACGCCGTTGTTGAGGATGCGGCCGGAGTCCTCGCGCTTCGGGCGGTAGGAACGGAACGTCAGGCCGAACGTCGTGCCCTTCAGCATGCCGAGCACCGCCGGCAGCAGGGTCAGCGCGACGAACACCGCGATCACCACGGTGGCGGCGGCCGCCAGACCCATCGTCGTGAGGAACGGAATTCCGACGACACTCAGCGCCGCGAGCGCGATGACCACGGTCAGACCCGCGAACACGACCGCCGAACCCGCGGTCCCGACGGCGCGGCCGAGTGCGACCTGCCGATCGTCGGTGTGGTCCAGTTCGCTCCGGTAACGAGCCAGGATGAAGAGCGCGTAGTCGATGCCGACCGCCAGGCCGATCATCGTGGCCAGGATCGGCGTCGTCGACGAGATGTCGGTGAACGCTGTCATCCCGGTGATGCCCAGGGAGCCCAGTCCCACGCCGATGCCGGCGGTGACCACCGGCATGCCGGCCGACACCAGCGAACCGAACGTCAGCGCCAGGATGAGGAGCGCCATGACGATGCCGACCAGTTCGGCGGTGGCGCCGGAGAACTCCATCACCTGCATCCCCGAGCCGCGCACCTCCATCGTGAGGCCCGACTGCTCGGCGTTCTCCTCCACCACGCCGAGAATCTCGGTCTGCGTGGCCGGCTCGACGTCGGTGACCTTCTCGACCTCCAGCGCGAAGTCGATCAACCCGGTACGCCCGTCCTCGGACAGCGGCGAGGACGCGGCGAGCGTCGGCTTGATCTGCTCGAGCGCCGCCTCCCTGTCGAAGGGCCGGCCGGCGGCTTCGGCCTGCTGCTGGGCGGCCTGCAGCGCCTGCTGCTCGGTCGCGGCGGCGAGCTGGACCGGACCGAGGAGGTCGGTCTCGCCCTGGGGAACGGTGTCGACCTGCCGAAGGTCGGCGATCAGTCGATTCACGGCCTCGACGTTGTCCGGCTCGGCGAGCGTCTCGCCCTCGGGAGCCTGCACCACGATCTGGACGCTGGCCTCGTCCATCGGCGACGAGCCACCGTCCATCAACTCGGGGATGGTTTCGGCGGCTTCGACGGACTCGATACCCGGGATCGTGAACTGGTCGGACATCGGCTTCGACTGCGTCACGGCGAAGCCACCGACACCGACGAGCACGACGAGCCAGCCGATCAGGAAGAAGGGCCAGCGCCGATACGCGGTCTTTCCGAGGCGGTAGAGGAGTTGTGCCATGCGGGTTGTCGGCTCCCGGGTGAGTGATGATCGAACACGTCGTCAGTCGGTCAGCTGGTGCGCGTCGCCGTGCCGAAGCGATGCGCGCCGTTCGCGCGGGCGCCCATCCGGTGGGCAGCCGCCGGCGCCACAGGTGAGGCGCACGTCCACCCTCAACTCGCTGGATCCCCTCGACCCACGACGACCGGTCCCACCTGTCCGCGGCTCCGACCACAGGTAGATACGCATCGTTTCTTACGGGATGACGCCAGAGTACCTCACTCCTTCAGGCGACTTCACCGAAGCCGATCGCGGCCTGGGTCACACTTCGGGTGCTCAGAACTAGGCGCGCCGGCGCCGGCCATCCCCCGGTCGAGGCGATTCTGACGAGTGGCCGACTGCACGCTGCGACATGTCTCCGGCAGGCACGAGTCAAACTCGGACGCCGGGCTCACGTCCGCGCCATGCGGGACCGGAGACTCTTCACGCGCTCGGTATGGACGCTGTCCGTAACGGACGTGCGTGAGCCCGCGGCCCGGGTAACAGCGCGGGAACGTCGAGGGCGGTCTCCCTGCGGGCCAGGTCGGCGAGAAGCCTACGGCGGCGCACGGCCAGGGCGACCGGGTCGGCAGCCGTGCGGTAGATCGTGACACTCCGATGGAGTACTCCACACAGCTGGGTGCACCCGGCCGCCCACGGGGCCCACAGCGGATCGCGGTGCCGGCCCAGGTGCACCCCGGCCGGCACCCGGGCGTGGCCGGATCGCTACGGGCGAGCTCACTGGTTGTCGGTCTCGTAGATCCGGAGGAGCTCCTTCGAGAGGCGGACCGCCTCGGTGAGGTCACGCTGGACGATAGGTCCGTCGATGGCTTGCACCCGCTGGCGACAGTGCTCGAGGACGGCGATGGCGTCGGTGTACCAGTCGACGACGCTGCGAGGACGAGGTGGCGTGTTGGTCATGGCGTTCTCCCGTGCTGTGAGTGCCGGCCGACCGCTTCCCCCGATCGGCCGGCACACCCCAAACGTTAGAACGTATGTTCGAATCCCGCAACGGCGCCCGCGTCACACCGCAGGCCGTGACCAGCGGATTCCTGAGCGCGATCGGCCGGCGGAGAGATCGCGGTCGTCGCGCCGCCCTCCGCTTATGCCCGGGCATGGGAGGGAGAGCGCAGAGAGCGCATGGTCACCGGCGAGGGTGCGCCGGCGGTGAAGGCCACGCGACGACGTACCGACGATCCAAGCCAACCTGCCCGATTTCCCGAGCCGGAACTATCGCGCCTGCCCCGCGACGCCGCTCGTGGTCAGCACCCCGTCGACGCGCCGCAGGATGCCGAGCGGGTTGTCATCACGGAGCGCGGCGGGCAGCAGGGGCTCGGGCATGTCCTGGTAGGTGATCGGACGCAGGAACCGCCGGATCGCTGTGGCACCCACCGACGTGTGCAAGACGGCCGTGGTCGCGGGCCACGGGCCACCGTGGTGCTGCGACCAGGTCACCGCCACGCCCGTGGGCCACCCGTTGTAGATGAGTCGCCCAACTCTGGCTCCCAGCGCAGCCGCGGCGGAAGCGGCGCCGGGGTCGTCCGGCTCGGCGTGCAGGGTGCCCGTCAGCGCCCCAGGAATGAGAGCAAGGGCAGCCGCGAGTTCCTCCTCGGTCGAGTAGGTGACGAGAAGCGTCACCGGGCCGAAGCACTCCTCCGTCAGGACGGCGGCGTTGGCCAGGAACGTCCGCGCGTCGGCGGTCACCACTTGCGGGGCTACCCGGTGCCCGGCACCGGTCGGCTCCGGCACGTCCAGCAGGGCGCGCACTCCCGGCACCTTCAGCAGGCGTTGCAGACCCTCGCGGAATCCGGCTTCGATCCGCGCCGTGAGCAGCGGGGCGAGGTTCGCGGCGGCGACCCGCTCAGCGACCCGGCCAGGCAGGCCGGCCGCCTCGGGGACGAACACCAAGCCGGGCTTGGTACAGAACTGCCCGCTGCCGAGCATCGCGCTGCCCGCCAGGCCATCCGCGATGTCGTCGGGCCTGGCCTCGCCCGCGGCGGCCGTCACCACCACCGGGTTGATGCTGCCCAGCTCACCGTAGAACGGGATCGGATCGGGGCGGGACATGGCGATGTCGAACAGGGCGCGGCCACCACCGGGCGAACCGGTGAACGCGACAGCCGTAACCGCCGGATCCGCCACCAGGGCCCGGCCCGCCGCCTCGCCGTGCACCAGGGTCAGCACGCCCTCGGCTGCACCGGCGGCGGACAGGGCGGCGGCCAGGATCTCCGCGGTGCGCACCGACAGCCCCGGGTGCCCCGGGTGCGCCTTGACGACGACCGGGCAGCCGGCGGCGAGGGCGCTCGCCGTGTCGCCGCCCGCGACGGAGAAGGCGAAGGGGAAGTTGGATGCGGCGAACACCGCCACCGGCCCCAGCGGGACGAGCATGCGGCGCAGATCGGTGTGCGGGGGTACCGCCTCCGGATCGGGACTGTCGAGCGTGGCCTCGCAGAACGCGCCGTCCCGGAGCACTTCCGCGAACAGGTCGAATTGCGCGGCGGTGCGGGCCAGTTCGCCGGTAAGGCGCTGCCGACCGAGCGCGGTCTCGGTATCGGCCAGTGCCACCAGCTCGTCGGAGTGGTCCCGCAAAGCCTGGCCGAGAGCCGCGAGCACCGCGGCTCGCTCCTGGAAGGAGAGGCCGCCCAGCCACGGCGCGGCCTGTGCCGCCCGCGCACAGGCGTCGCGGATCTCCTCTGTTGTGGTGTCGGCGATCTCCGGTCCGACCGCGGCTCCGGTGCGGGGATCGATGGCGCGGCTCATCGGCTACCTCCTCCGGTGACGGGACAGCGCAACGGTTTCCCGGCCAGCGCCCGTTCGGCCTCCTCGGCGGCCAGCCGTTGCAGCGCAGCCAGCGAACTGTCCGAATAGAACGCAGCGTGCGGGGTGAACAGGATCTGCGGCAGGTCTCGCAGCGGTGAGTCCGCCGCGAGCGGCTCGGGGTCGAAGACGTCCAGCGCAGCCGCGGCCACCCGGCCGGCCCGCACCGCCCCGGCGAGCGCGTCGTGGTCGACCAGTCCACCACGTGACGTGTTGACCACGACCGCCCCCTCACGCATCCGGGAGAACGCCGCGGCATCGAGCAGGTGCCGCGTCCGCGGGGTCAGCGGTGCGTGCAGCGAGACGGCGTGTGACTCGTGTAGCAGCGTGTCCAGATCGGTGAGGGTGGGCCCGTCGGCGGGCTCGGCGTAGGGATCGTGGGCGAGCACGCGGAAACCGAACGCGGCGAGCCTGCGGTGCACCGCGAGCCCGATCCGGCCCAGACCGACCAGTCCGACCGTGGTGTCGGCGAAGCCGGGCAGCGACCCGAGGTCACGCGGGGCACACCACCCGGTCTCGCGGATGCGGCGATCGTAAGCCGGGATCTTCCGAAGCAGGGTCAGCAACAGGGCGACGGTGTGGTCGGCGACGGTGTCGCTGCCGTAGTCCGGGACCGTGGCCACCGAGACTCCACGCGCCTCGGCCGCGGCGACATCCACGTTGTCGTAGCCGATGCCGTAGCGGATCACCGTCGCGCCTGGCGCCATCGCCGCGAGCACAGCGTCCGTCACCGGGGCGAAGTTCACGAACGCCACGTCGGCGCCGGTCACCGCCTGGATCGTCTGCTCCTCGGTGCGGCAGGCATGCACCGAGAACTCCGCACCGAAGCGCTCGGCAACGGCAGCCTCCTCCTCCACCCCACCGAAAGCGTGATCGGTGACGACCACCCGGGTCATGAACCCACCTCCACCGTGGTGCGCAGCAGACCGCGCTCGGCGAGGTTCGCCATCAGCGCCCTGATGCCGAAGGTCCAGTCCTCGGCCGCCTCCGCGGTGGTGACGACGTTGACCAGGGTGCCCAGGGCCGGCGAGCTGATCGCGACGACGTCGCCCGGCCGGTGGGTGAAGCCCTGCCCCGGTTCGCCACGGTCCTCGGTCGGCGCGAACATCGTGCCGGTGAACAGAACGAACCCGTCGGGGTAGCTGTGGTGGTCCCCGTGCGCGTGCCGGACCAGGTCGGTGAGGTCCCGGCTGATCTCGCTCACCGGGTTCACGCCGTGCAGCGTGAACCCGTCGTCACCGGTGATGTCCAGCGCGACCTCGGTGGCTCGCGCGTCGTCCAAGGTGAAGTTGTCGTCGAACAGCCGCAGGAACGGGCCGATCGCACACGAGGCGTTGTTGTCCTTCGCCTCGGTGAGCAGGAGCGCGCTGCGCCCCTCGAAGTCGCGGAGGTTCACGTCGTTGCCCAGGGTGGCGGCGATCGGGGTGCCTGCCGAACTGACCGCGAGGACGAGCTCGGGCTCGGGATTGTTCCAGGTGGAGCGGGCCAGCACGCCGATCTCGGCGCCGGTGCCGACAGCGGACAGGACGGGCGCCTTGGTGAAGATCTCCGGGTCGGGACCGATGCCGACCTCGAGGTACTGGGACCACAAGCCCTCCTCGACCAGTACCTCCTTGACGCGGGCCGCCTCCGGCGATCCGGGACGCAGCTGGGCGATCCGGCCGCGGACGACCTCGGCGATCCGGGACCTGATCTCCTCGGCCCGGGCGGGGTCCCCCTTCGCACGCTCTTCGATCACGCGCTCGAGCATGCTGCGGACGAACGTCACGCCCGCCGCTTTGAGGACCTGCAGGTCGACCGGCGCGAGCAGGTGGGGAACGGTTCGGTCGCGCCGCAACGTGGCCTCGATCAGCGCGGACACCTCCCACTGACCACGACCCTCGTGCCCGCGGACGATCGACACCGCGTCGGGCAGGTCCAGCAGTTCGGACACCGTCGGGACGACGTGGGTCAGGTCCACGGCACGGTCGCCCCGGACCGCCGCCACACACGGTCCCCCGACCGCGGGATCGAACACACGGGCCACGAGGGTGGCCCGCTCGGCATCGGCGGGGAGCACGGCCCCGGCGTAGGCGTGCAAGTTCATGGATTGACAGCCCTCCTCGTCGCGCGCCCACCCGGGCGCCCGTCTGTCCTATCATCGTACAAATACGGGCGTCAATGAGACCGGCCGTCCGCCTTCAAGACGCACAGCAGGAACCACGCGGGCGGGTTTGTCGTACGATCTGCGAATGGCCGAAGCACTCCACAAGCGCCTCTCGGAAACGCTCGCGGACAAGCTGCAGGACGAGATCGTGCGATTGGCACCCGGCGAGCGCCTTCCGACGGAAGCCGACCTCGCCCGTCGCTTCGACGTCTCGCGCACCGTGGTGCGGGAAACGGCACGGCTGCTGATCCAGCGCGGGCTGGTCACCGTGAAGCCCGGTCGCGGCATGACGGTCGCGGAGCTGGACGGACGGCTGATCGCCGAGCAGTACGGCCTACTGATGCGGCGCAGCGAGGGCTCGTTCGCCCAACTCCTCGAACTGCGCCTGGTACTGGAGGTCGAGATGGCACAATTGGCCGCTGCTCGACGCACCGACCAGCACCTCACCGACCTCGACGAAGCCAACCGGCGGCTGGCCGACGCGCTCGACCGCCCCGAGGCCCGCGACGAATTCCTGGACGCCGACCTGCGGTTCCACGAAATCGTGGCGACGGCGAGCGGCAACCCGTTCTTCTCCCTGGTGATCCGCCCGCTCAACGGCTTCCTGCGCGACACCTATCGCACCGGGCCCGGATATCCGTCCGAGGCAGCCAACACACTGGAAGAGCACGTACAGATCGCCGAGGCCATCGCCGCCGGCGACCCATCGCGTGCGCGCTTCGCCACCGAGAACCACCTCCGCCGTGTCATGCGGCACAGCGACCGCCTGCTGGCGGAGAACCGGGCGATCACGACCCACAGCTGAGCCGGCGTCATTAACCCTCTTGCGCGACGAAGCCGCCCGTTCTAAGGTCCGATCATCATACAAAGATCGCACCGCTGCCGCGGACAGTCCGCGTGCACCAGGGAGTTGACGCAATGCAGCCCGATGACTCCGTCGACGCTGACCACTCCGTGCTCGTCTGCCGGAACTTCGTCGCGGGAACCTGGCAGGACACCGCGGGACCGGGAATCGAACGGGCCAATCCCGCCACCGGCAGAGTCGTCGCGGTAGCCCCACGCTCCACCGCCACGGAGGTCGACGCGGCCGTCCGCGCCGCTGCCGACGCCTTCCGCGGCTGGCGCCGCGCCGTGCCGGCCGAACGCGCCGCGTGCCTGCACCGGCTCGCGGAAACCTGCGCCGGCCGGGTGGACGACCTCGCCACAGCGATCACTCGCGAGCAGGGCAAGCCTCTGGACGAGGCCCGGGGCGAAGTCCGCAAGTTCATCACCGCGCTGCACTACTACGCCGAAGAGGCCACCCGCGTCTACGGCCGCACGATCCCGAACGACGCTCCCGGTTTCACCAGCATCGTGGAGAAGGAACCCATCGGCGTCGTCGCCGGGATCGTGCCGTGGAACTACCCCATCGAGCTCATCGGCTGGAAGCTCGCCGGTGCCGTCGCGGCCGGGTGCACGATCGTGCTCAAGCCGTCCGAGTACACCCCGGGATGCGCGCAAGTCCTGTCCGAGTGCCTCGCCGGGACACTGCCCCCGGGCGTGGTCAACGTCGTGTTCGGGGACGGCTCCACCGGGCAGGCGCTGGTCGCACACCCCCAGATCGCGAAAGTGGCCTTCACCGGCTCGATGGCGACCGGGCAGGCGCTGTACCGTGCGGTCACCGGAATCACCGGGCTGTCGCTTGAACTCGGCGGAAGCTGCCCGATGATCGTCACCGGCACGGCAGACGTGCCCGAGGCGGTGCGTGGGGCCACTCGCCGCGCATTCCGCAACGCCGGCCAGATCTGCATCGCGATCAACCGAATCTACGTGCACGACTCGGTCTACGACGACTTCGTCGACGGGCTCGCGGCCGCGGCGGACGCGCTCACCGTCGCCGACGGGCTGGCCAACCCGTCCGCCGACGTCGGCTCGCTGACGATGGACGAGACCTACCGGCGCACACTCGACCACATCGCGGACGCGGAGAAGCGTGGCGCACGGATCGTGGCAGGCGGCGGACCGCTGGACGGCCCCGGTTTGTTCCTGCGCCCCACCGTGATCGCCGACGCGCCCGACGACGCGCTTGTCATGACCGAGGAAACGTTCGGTCCCGCCGTCGGTGTCGCCCGCTTCACCGACCTGGCCGACGCGATCGACCGGGCCAACCGCGTGCCCGGCGGCCTCGCCGCGTACGCCTACACCACCGACACCCGCGAAACCTTCACGCTCGCGGGCGACCTGGACTTCGGCAACGTCGCCATCAACAACGTGGACGCCGGGATCATCAACGCGCCCTACGGGGGCCGCCGCGAGAGCGGGTTCGGGTCCGAGCACGGCCCCGAAGGCCTCGAGTCCTACCTCCAGCTCAAGCACGTGAGACTTCGCCACGGCGCGCGATGACGCGCGGAAAGCGCAATGACGCGCGAGAAAGGACAACACGAACATGCTGATCGGCATCGACCTGGGTACCTCGGCGTGCAAGGTCATCGCGGTGTCACGGTCCGGTGAGGTGGTCGCCAAAGCGCTACGCGACTACCCCGTGCACACCACCCATCCCGGCTGGGCGGAGCAGGACCCCGCCGATTGGTGGGCGGCCACCGACGAGGCGCTCGCCGCCCTCACCGCGAGCTTGCCCGATCGCGGCCGAGAGGTGACGGGGATCGGCCTGTGCGGGCAGATGCACGGGCTGACGGCCTTGGACGGCGCGGGTGAACCGTTGCGACGAGCGATCCTGTGGAACGACCAGCGCGCCGCACGGGAGTGCGAGTGGATCACCGAACGAGCCGGCGGCCTGGACGAGCTGCTGCGCATGACCCGCAACCGGATGCTGCCCGGCTTCACCGGCTGCAAGATCGTGTGGTTCCGCGACCACGAGCCGGACCTGTTCGCCCGGACTCGCCGCATCCTCAACCCCAAGGACTACCTGCGGCTCCGGCTGACCGGTGAGTACGCCACCGACGTCTCCGACGCCTCGGGCACCGGCCTGTTCGACGTCGCCCACCGCCGCTGGTCCGACGAACTGCTCGGGCTCCTCGGCATCGACCGCGCACTGCTGCCCGACGTCGTCGAGTCGGTCGAGGCCACCGGCGCCGTGCTGCCCGCACTCGCCGCCCGATGGAACCTTCCCGAAGGTACGCCGGTGTTCGGGGGCGGTGGTGACGCGGTCATCCAGACCACCGCGATGGGCCTGCTCGACACCGGGCCGGTCGGGTTCACGATCGGCACCGCCGGCATCGTGGCCGGCGGGGCGTCCCGGTGTCCGGACAACCCCGGTGGACGGGTGCAGGTCTCCTGCGGCAACGAGCCGGGCCGCTGGCACGTGATGGGGGTTTCGCTCAGCGCGGGCGGGGCCTTCCAGTGGCTGCGCGACGCGCTGGCCCCCGCCACCACCGCCGACCCGGTCACCCTGGAACGGCTGTCCAAGCTCGCCCGCGAGATCGGCCCCGGCTCCGAAGGCCTGTTGTTCCTGCCGTACCTGCTCGGCGAACGTTCGCCGCACGTCGCCCCCGAGGCGTCGGCGAGCTGGGTGGGACTCACCCCGATGCACCACCTGGGCCACATCGCGCGCAGCGTGATGGAAGGCGTCGTGCTGAACATGCGGGAGATCCTCGAGGTCTACCGACAGGCGGGGCTACCGTGCGACCGGGTGGTGGCCTCGGGCGGCGCGACCAAGGAACCGCTGTGGCTGCAGATCCTCGCCGACATCCTCAACAGGGAAACCGTCACCGTCACCGGGGTCACCGAAGGCGGCGCCTACGGTGCCGCGCTGGCCGCCGGAGTGGGAATCGGCTGGTGGCGGGATCTCAGCCAGGCCGTCGGGATGCTGGCCGTGGAGCAGACCTTCACCCCCGACCCCGCCGCCGTCGCGGTCTACGACCACATCTTCCAGCGCCACCGGCGGCTGTACGAGGGCCTGCGCCCGCTGTTCACCGAAACGGTGCCGGCGTGACGCGGGCAGTGGTGCTCGACCTGGACGGCACGCTGGTCGACAGCGCCCCGGACATCGCCCGGGCACTCACCTGCGCACTGACCGCCCACGGTCTGCCCGGGATCGACACCGACCGGGTTCGGGCTCTGCTGGGCGGCGGTGCCGAGGAGCTCGTCCGCGGTGCCCTGGACGCGGTCGGCGGTGATCCCGCACTCGCCGGGCCGGTTCTGGACGCGTACTCCAGGGCCTACCGGGCGGAACCGGCAGCGGCGACCACCGTGCACGCCGACGCCCGCGAAGCTCTCCAATCGTTGCGGGACAAGGGAATCCGAATCGGGGTCTGCACCAACAAACGCACCGGCCTGTCCCACGACGTCCTCGCCGCCACCGGGCTCGCCCCGCTGGTCGACGTGGTCGTCGGGATCGACGCGGTACCCGCGGGCAAGCCCGACCCAGGGCATCTCCAGGCCGCGCTCACCGCGCTGGAGGTCTCCCCCGCCGACGCGCTCTACGTCGGCGACACCGGCATCGACGCGCTCACCGCACAGCGAGCCGGGGTGCCCTATCGGCACGTGTCCTGGGGACGCCCGCTCTCCAGCGTTACCACCATCGACACCTTCGGCGCACTGGCCGAGGGCTTAACGGACAAGGAGTTCCATGCAACCGAGCAGTGAGCAGGACCGGGCCAAGTGGGCGGCCGGAGTCGGCGCCATCGAAACCTACGTCCAGGATGGAATGAAGCTGGGCCTGGGTTCGGGGACGACCTCGCACTGGTTCGTCCGCGCGCTCGGCAAGGCGGTGGCCGACGGCCTCGACGTCGTCGGGGTGCCGACCTCCACCGCCACCCGGGACCTCGCCATCGAGGGCGGAGTGCCGCTGACCACCCTCGCCGAGGCAGTCCGGCTGGACCTCACGATCGACGGTGCCGACGAGATCGACCACAACGGCGCCATGATCAAGGGTGGCGGCGCCTGCCTGCTGTGGGAACGCATCGTGGCCGACGCGTCGGAGCGGATGGTCGCGGTGGTGGACGACAGCAAGCTCGTCCCCACGCTGGGCGCATTCCCGCTGCCGATCGAGGTCATCCCCTATGAGTGGGAATCCACGAAACGCTCGATCGCCCGGTTGCTGGACAAACTCGGCCATCCCGCCGCCGACCTGATGCTGCGCACCCGTGACGGCGCGCCAGTCGTCACCGACAGCGGCAACTACCTCATCGACGCCCATCTGAAGTCCATCGCCGATCCGCTGGCGATCGACGCCCAGCTCAACTGGATCCCCGGCGTGGTCGAAAACGGCCTGTTCACCGGCATCGCGGACGAGATGGTCGTCGGACGCGCCGACGGCACCTACGACGTCCGTGACTGCGGCAGCGCACCTACCGCACGCCCGACCACAACCCCGCGAGGTGACCGATGACCGGCACGACCCCGACCCTGCCCGTGTTTTCCCTGGCCGGCCGCACGGCCATCGTGACCGGTGGTGCCCAGGGCATCGGCGAAGCCATCGTCGCCGCCCTGCGCGACTCCGGCGCCCGGGTGTTCATCTGCGACATCAACCCCGATGTCGGCAAGGCCACCGCAGAACGGCTCGGCGTCGACTTCATCGCCGCGGACGTCACCGACTCCGCCGCCGTCGAGGCCGCGTTCGACCACGTGGTCGCCACCGCCGGCCGGATCGACATCGCCGTGAACAACGCCGGCATCGTGCACAACCATCCCAGCGAGTCGCTCACCGATCACGACTGGCGCAAAGTGCTCGCCGTCAACCTCGACGGAGTGTTCCACTGCTGCCGCGCCGCAGGTTCGCGGATGCTCGCCCAGGGCGGCGGGAGCATCGTCAACACCGGCAGCATGAGCGGGCACATCAGCAACTTCCCGCAGCCGCAGGCCGCCTACAACGCGGCGAAGGCGGGGGTCATCCACCTCACGAAGTCGCTGGCGGGAGAGTGGGCCGGCCGCGGCGTCCGGGTCAACTCAGTGTCCCCCGGCTACGTCGGCACCGAACTGACCCAGCGCGGGATGGACAACGAGGAGTGGCGCCGCGCATGGCTCGCGGGCACCCCGATGAAGCGGGTCGCTACACCGGCCGAGATCGCGCCCGCAGTGGTCTTCCTGGCCTCCGACGCGGCCAGCTTCTGCACCGGCACCGACCTCGTGGTCGACGGCGGCTACACCATCTGGTGATCCGGCGCTGATCCAGCCCCTCCACCGCTCGGCGGCGGTTCCGCCCTGCGGGTCTGCACCCTGCCCGGAAACGGGCACGAACCACTTCAGGAGAACTCGATGGGGAGCATCTTCGTTTCCGAGCTGATCGGCACAGCTCTGCTTGTGCTGCTCGGCTGTGGGGTTGTCGCCAACGTCGCCCTTACCGGGTCGAAGGGATATGGCGGTGGCTGGCTGCTGATCAGTTTCGGCTGGGGCCTCGCCGTGTTCGCGGGGGTCTACACCGCCGCCCGTTCCGGAGCCCACCTCAACCCAGCCGTCACGCTCGGCCTGTGGATCGCTGGGCAGGACTTCGCACCTGGCGTCGCCGGGGATCTATCACACGCCGCCGTCTACGCGGCAGGCCAGCTCACCGGCGCGATGGCCGGCGCCGTCCTCGTCTACCTGTGCTACAAGAAGCACTTCGACGTCGAGACCGACAGCGACGCCGTACTGGGCGTGTTCGTCACCGGGCCGGCGATCCGGAAGCCCGCGTGGAATGTCGTCACCGAAACGATCGCCACCTTCGTCCTGGTCTACGTGGTTCTGCTCCTCGGCGGGACACCGTCTGGGCTCGGCCCGCTCGCCGTCGCCCTTCTGGTCGTCGGCATCGGAGCGTCCCTCGGCGGCCCGACCGGTTACGCCCTCAACCCGGCACGCGACCTCGGCCCGCGCATCGTCCACACCATCCTGCGGCTCGGCCGCAAGACCGGATCGGACTGGGCATACGCGTGGATCCCCGTGGCAGGACCGTTCATCGGTGGCCTCATCGCCGGCCTGACCTACCACGTCAGCCCGATGCCGCTCTGAGACCGGCCAACTCTCGGGCTCGCCAGCACGGACGCTCATCCGGAGCCGCAGATGCGCCACGTGGCAGTTGTCCAGACGAGGTTGGGGTGGTGACTACCGGCAAGAGCTGGGAGTCGCGCTCGTGAGCAGGGTCGTCTCGGGACCGTCGCTTCGACCCGCTACGACCGACTCGGTCACTGCGACGGCTTCGTGGTGTAGCGCGAGGGGAAGTCCGCCGGACGGCGTTTCCGCGAATGCCCTCAGTCCTTCGTGGGCGTCGGGTGAGGTGAAGGCCTGCTGTCCGTACAGCGCCTCGCTGTGGAAAGCCAGCTCCTGTGGGAGGTCACCGAGGCCGCCGGTGTCGACCCCGAGTCGATCGCCGCCTTCGACGCCGCCAACGGCCTTGGCCTTGGCCGTGGACAGGCCGCTCACATGATCGAGAACGTGACCGCGATCCTCGGTGTCCGCCAGGCGGCGCGACGAACTTCGTGATCAACGGAGCCGACGTGCTCGAGCCCGGCCAGACGGCCGGCGTCAGCGCGGGTGGTCGCCGAGCAATCCGTCCACGATGAGCTCGGCAAGTTGGCGCGCGGTGCGCTCCTGGCTTTCCCGGGTGACCGGCTGCGGCCGGCCGAGTCGCTGCGCGAGCGGCACTTGCACGAGTCCGGCGACAGGGCTGATCACGACGAAGGAGAGCACATCCATGGGCACGGTGGGCATACGGCCCGCTGCCATGAGCCGTTCGACGGCCGCAATGAGCGGCGCCAGCGTCGGCTCCACGTACTTCTCGTACAGGTAATCCAGCCGCTCCGACTCACGGCCGAACTCGTCGGCCAGCAGGCGACCGAGCAGCGAGGCCTCCACAGCGGACTGGTAGAAGTGGACGATCACCGCACGAACCCGCTCGGCAACGTCCACATCGGCTTCGAGCAGCCGCTCAAGCGCTGCCGGACCGCGGCGACCATCTCCGCGGTGTGGATCCACGGGTTGCCCGTGATCCTTCCCATTCGATGTCGACCGGACCGTCGTAACCGCTCGTCGCCACAATCCCGAACGCCCGGTCCAGGTCGCGGGCGCAAGGACGAGGTGGCGGAGCGCCATGCGGTTGTGAGCGAGCGCATGGTCGCACGGCCCGTGAACGAAGTCGCACCCTGAAGTTTTGTTGTACGCCACGATGTCGGTGTCCCGGTAGTCCCGGGTGTCGTCGAGGTGCCGGCAATCCTTGCGTCGGCGTCGCGTCATACTTGAACGCCTGTCGCGCGTCCACATTTGATCGATGATCACTATCAATCAATCGCAACAAAGTCTTTGTCTTCAATCACTGTTGTCCTTACCGTGAGCAGACTGGCGGCAAGGTCAGCAAGGAGGTCGCTCTGGAACTGACCCACCTGCGCTGCCTCGTCGCCGTCGCGGAGACCTCTCGCGGTGGCAAGCCCGCTGGTTGATCGCTGAGGCGGGCCGGCACCGGCGGCACCCGGCCACCTGATTCGTCCCCGCGGAACGGAGCGGAGGAAGAAGAGGGGAAAGGGATTCGACAACGTGGTCGACGAGCTGCCGACGCGTCCGGAGATCCTCGCCTCCTGGCGCCGGACCCAGGAGGCGGGACTGGCTCCTGATTCACGGCTCGACCCGGACAAGACGGAGCCCTTCGACGAGGCCAGCAGGCTGCGCCGGGCCGCGGCTCCGGTGCTCGACGAGCTCGCGGCCGCGCTCGACGGCTCCCGCTACACCCTCATCCTCGCCGATCAGAACGCCCTGCTGGTCGACATCCGCTACGGCCGCGACGCCATGCGCTCCGCGCTCGACGAAGTCGGCGCGGTGGTGGGAGGGCGGTTCACCGAGGCGGCGACCGGGACCAACTCGATCGCGACCGCCCTCGAGCTGCGCCGCGGCCTGAGTGTGCACGGGTCGGAGCATTACCTGGAGAGCTTCCGCCGGTTCGCCTGCTACGGCTTGCCGATCACCGATCCGGCCACTCGGCGCAACGCCGGGGTCCTCGACATCACCTGCCTCGAAGAGGATGCCTCCGAGCTGCTGCGGCCGTTCCTGCTCCGAGGCGTGCGCGACATCGAAGCCCGGCTGCTCGGGGACACCCGGCGGGCCCACCGCAGGATGCTGGCCGCATTCGACGCCGCGGCGCTTGCGACCTCCGACGCGCTCGTCGGGCTCGCCGCGGATCTCGTCCTCACCAACGATGCGGCGGCGGAGCTGCTCGAGCCCGCCGATCACGCCGCCCTGCAGTCGGTGGCGCTGGACATGGAACGGATGCGCCGCCGGACCTGGCGGTGTGCGTTCGAACTGAACTCGGGGGTGCAGCTGGAGCTGGAGGCGACAGTCCTGGACGGCGGGGTGCTCGTGCGACTCATGCACGGACGTCGCACCGCTCCGGTCCGGAGGCGACGCCGCGTCGACGCGAGCCCGGACTGGCACGCCCCGCTGGAACGCGACCTCGCCCGCTACCGCGCAGCGGGCAGCTCCGTGCTCGTGCACGGCGAACCCGGCACCGGCCGGCGGACCGTCGCGCGCAGGCTCACCACGGAGGGGCCGCTCGAGCGTGGCGGCCATGGCTCGACCATCGAGCTCGACGGGCCGTCGGTGTCGCCGAACACCGTCGGTGACATCCCACCCGGCACGCGGACCGTGCTCATCACCGACGCCGATCTGCTGTCCGAAGAGGTCGCCGCTCTGGTGGAGCGCCGGGTGGCCAGAGACGACCTTCGGCTCGTGCTCACCACGACGGCCACCGCGCTCAAGGGGCACGTCGCGATGCTCGTCGCCCGGTGCCCCGTTCGTCTCGAACTGCCCACCCTGCGCTCGCGCCGGGACCGGATTCCCGGCCTCGCCACGGCGCTGCTGCGTGAACGCAACGCCGGCCTCCGGCTCACGCCGAACGCTCTGCGTGTCCTCGCTTCCCAGGACTGGCCGGGAAACTTGCGAGAGCTGATCTCGGTCATCGAACACCTCGCGGACCTACGTAGCACTGGAGACCTCACCGAGGCCGATCTCCCGCCGGGCTACCGAGTGCTGCGACGCGCGACACCGGGCGCCATGGAACAGGCCGAGCGCGACGCGATCATCGAGGCACTCCGCGAGTGTGACGGCAACAAGGTGCATGCCGCGGCAAAGCTCGGGATCAGCCGCACGACGCTCTACAAGCACATTCGGATGCACCGCATCGACGTGGCCGCGCTTCGCCTCGGCTCGGACGTGGCCGGCTGACGTTCCGCTCGTCACCCGATCGGACTGTTCAGCAACTGGACAGATAGCGAAGGCAGACGTGGGAGAGGGTCGCCGTAGTGGCCGCCGGCCCGATCGACCCAATGAAGGAGCTCGAATCATGTCCTCGACGAACCACGACCGGCTCTATATCGACGGCGACTGGGTTGTGCCCAGTTCGTCGGCACGGATCGAGGTCATCTCGCCCAACAGCGCTGAGGGCATCGGCTCGGTGCCCGAGGCAGCCGAAGCCGATGCCGATGCCGCCGTGGCCTCTGCCCGCAGGGCACTTCCGGAGTGGGCGGCCACACCGGTGGCCGAGCGTGCGCGGATCCTGCGTACCTTCGCCGATGCGATCGAGAAGCGGGCCGACGACATGCACCAGACCGTCGCGTCCCAGAACGGAATGCCCATCGCGGTGGCGAGCCAGCTGGAGACGAACTACCCGACCACACTGCTGCGGATGTACGCGAGTCTCATCGAGTCCGAGACCGACGACGTCCGTGACGGCGCCTGGGGCGGGCGAATCAGCGTCGAACGCGAACCCATCGGTGTCGTCGCGGCGATCGTGCCGTGGAACTTCCCGCAGACCCTGGCTTCGTTCAAGTACGCTCCCGCGCTCGCGGCCGGCTGCACCGTGGTGATGAAGCCGTCCCCGGAGACCGTGCTCGACTCCGTCCTGCTGGCTGAGGCCGCGATCGACGCCGGGCTGCCTCCCGGCGTGCTCAACATCGTGCCTGGCGGTCGTGGGCTCGGCGCGTACCTGGTGGAGCACCCCGGGATCGACAAGGTCGCCTTCACTGGTTCCACCGCGGCGGGGCGTCGGATCGGGGAGACCTGCGGGCGGCTGTTGCGACCGGTCACCCTCGAGCTGGGCGGCAAGTCCGCCACCATCGTGCTGGACGACGCCGAGCTCGACCTGGCGAAGATCGGAAACGACCTGTTCGTCGCCACCCTGGCCAACAACGGGCAGACCTGCTTCCTCGGCACCCGCGTGCTCGTCCCACGGTCGCGCTACTCCGAGGTCGCGGACCTGATCACCGCGTTCGCCGAGTCGATGACCGTCGGGGACTCGCTCGACCCCGCCACCCAGATCGGGCCGCTGGCGACCGAGCACCACCGCGAGCGGGTGGAGGGTTACATCGCGAAGGGCGTTGCCGAGGGCGGCCGGATCACCACCGGTGGCGGGCGACCCGACCGGCCCGGCTGGTTCGTGCAGCCGACGGTCTTCACCGAGATCGACAACAGCGCGACCATCTGCCAGGAGGAGATCTTCGGCCCGGTGCTCACACTGACCCCGTACGAGAACGACGCGGAAGCCGTGCGCATCGCCAACGATTCCAGCACGGGACTCGGCGGATCGGTGTGGACCTCGGACCCGGAGCGCGGAATGGCCGTGGCCAAGCAGATCCGGACGGGCACGATCGGCATCAACCGGTACATCCCCGACCCGGCCGCCCCGTTCGGTGGCGTGAAGGAGTCGGGTATCGGCCGCGAGCTCGGCCCCGAGGGCCTCGCCGGCTACCGCCAGCTCAAGTCGATCTACCGCTGACCCGGGTTCGGACCAGGGTCACGGATGCCGGGATCGTGCTAGAGGTAAGTCCCGGCGGCACGGACCTGACACCCACCGACCGGGTGATCTTCCGCCCGTGTACGGGCGGTGCCGGGACTGTGCCCCGGGACATGACCAACCCTGGTGCGAGTTGGTAGGCGGCGACCTTGAAGGTGCACGTGCGGGGACATTCAACCAACCTGTCAGCGGGAGAACCGAGGAGTATCCGGACTTCACGTCGAACAGTTGAAACCGATCGAACTCGGTGACCCACGTCGGCATTGACAACACGGACCGATTCGCGCAGACGGCTTTCCTCCCCGCAATATGAGCAAACCACCGAGCTGGACGTGGCGGCCAGCCCGATGTCGTACTTCGTATGTTCCGGGCTGCACGTTCCCCGTCATCTCACCAAACGTCGGCCCGGGCACGACGGCCTCTGAGGGCCTCAGCGGGTCTGGCTGGCCGGGATGAGGCGGCTGGTGTAGCCGGCGGCGATCAGGCGTTCGTAGGCGGCGCGGACCTCGCCGGGGATGTCCTGCGGGTCGATCTCGCCGGACTTGCCTTGGAGTTCGAGACGCTGGGTGTCGCCGACGAGCATGTTCGCCACGCGGTCGGGCTCGCCGATGATGGCGACGTAGGTATCGAGATCGTGTTGCGCGCCCGAACAGAGGATCTCCACGTCGGGCCACAGTTTGGCGGCGATGGCCTGTGCCCGCCGCTGCTGGTACGGCCGGGAGATCAGCAGCACGCTCTGGGGCGAGACGCCCTCGGCGGCCAGCAAGTCACGCGTGTAGTTGATGTTCTCGACCGTGTTGGTGGCGCGGGTCTCGACGCGGATCGCGGAGGCCGGCACCCCGTACTCCTGGGCGATCTCCCGGAAGTGGACCGCCTCGCCACGCGGGAACCGCTCGACGGTGGTGGGCGCGTTCGCGCCGGTGAACACGATCAGCGGGAACAGGCCGCGCCGGTACAGCTCCGCGGCGTAGACGGCCACACCACCGTCGTGGCTACCCAGACCCACGGCGACATCGACCGGTCGTAGCTCGTCGTCCACCCGGTGGAAACGCCACAGCGTCTCCACATCGCGACGGACGTCGGGTGACCAGGGTTCGGCGTGGTGCGTCGTCATGGCTCCGTGCTTCTCGGGCTAGTCCGGGATCTGAAAACTGTACGTCCACGCAAACCGGGACGCCGCGTGCACGCCACGGGCGAACTCAACCGGCACGTCCTCGACCGTGAACGTCGTCCGATGCAGCACAACGACCGGTTCACCAGACGGTAGCTCGAGCTCGTCGACTTCCTCCGGCGTCGGCATACGGGCCCGGATCGTCTCGGTCATGTGGTCGGGCTCCAAACCCTGCACGGTCAGGACAGCGAACCCGCCCCCGGGCGTCGCGGTGCCAGGCTTCGGGTCGGTGATGGGCGTGCCCTCGACATGCTCGGGCCGGTAGTAGCGCGCCGCACAGGCCATCCGGGCCACGCAGCTTCTTGTCCAGGGTGTAGCTCCACATCTCGGGCTTCGTGGCACCTACTTCTTCGGCATGGCTACATCCTTGTTCCCAACGTGACGCGCCTTTACAAACTCAGCGCGCTCATCCTGTCGGTGCCACTGCCAGCGTCTCGGGATCCAGACCCGAACTCCAGTCCCAAGGGAAGTGGTCGAAGTAGGCGGCGAAGGGACTCCCGCCCTGCCAAAGCCACTGATCGGCGTTCGAGGGCGGAGTCTCTCTACTGGACTCCATTCCCGGATGCAGACGTCGACGACAAACGCCGGGTCCTACGCCTGGTCGCTCGCCCACCACGGGAGCGACCGGTGCGGCGTGCGAGCAACAGCACGGCCCCACCGATCACGCTACAAACGGCAGTGATCATCACGCCCAATGCCGCCACGAGCCCGTACGTTCCACTGGTGGCAAGGTCGAGCATCACAGAGCCCGCGACCTGGGATGAAGGGCCGGCCAACATTGCCGACGCGGTCAGGTCGCCGGCGACGAGCACGAAGACCATCACCCATCCGGCGAGTAGACCAGGCAACATCAGCGGTACGACGACCCGGACGAAGGTACGCCCTTCGGAAGCACCCGAGATCAGGCTCGCCTCGGACAACGTGGGCCCCAGTTGGGAGAGCGCGGAGTTCGCGTTCACACTCGCCTGAGGCAGATACATCACCAGATAGCCCACGAACAGAATGACCAGTGTGCCCTGCAGGTTGAACGGCGGACCCGACACAGCCACGATCAGGGCCAACGCGACCACGACATGGCTCAGCGCGCCCGGCAACTTCGCGACCGCGTCTGCACCCCGGCCCAGCCAGCTCTTGGGGCGCCGCTCCATGAAATAGGCGATGATCGCTACCACAGCCATCGCCACACATGCGGTCAGCGCCCCGAGCAGCACGCTGTTACGCAAGGCCTGCACCGTGACCGAACCATTCGAGAGCAGGTCGCGATAGTGGTCGAAGGTCAGCCCTGCGAAGGTGAGCTCACCAGACCAGAACGACTGGAGTGAGACGTAGACGAGCGCGAGGACCGGAAGCACCGCCGCGAAAGCAACGTAGGCCAACATGAGAAGTCGCGCCACCCACGTGAACCAGCCCAGGTCCACCCGGCTCGGGCTCGAGGTCTTGCCTTCCAGACGCGCGTGGCGAGCCAGCTTGGTCACCCGCCGTTGCAGCAGCAGCGAGGAACCGATCACGAGCACCACCAGCAGTCCGAGGACGGACGCCTGATCAACTCGCGCCGGGAATTCGTAGGTCGTCAGTCGTACGACCCGTACGATGAGGTTGTCGATTCCGGCCGACGAACCGACCAGGAACGGGATCGAGAACAGGGCGAAACCGGCGGCCAATGCCAACAACGCAGCATTGATCAGTGCGGGGCAGATCGCCGGCAGTGTCACCTTCAACAGCGTTCCGAACGCACCGACGCCGTTGACCCTCGACGCCTCCTCCAGCGACGGTTCCAGATTTCTCAACGCCGCAGAGACCACCAGGTAGACATGCGGTACCAGACTGATGGTGAACAGAACGAGGATGCCGGGCCATGAGAAGACGTCGACAGGCCCTTCGAAGCTCACGTCCACCCCGATCATGGCCGCGAGTTCCTTCATGAGCACGTTGAGCGTGCCGGATCCGGGGGTACCCAACAGGACCCAGCCGATCGCCGAGGCCAGGGGTGGGACAAAGAGAGGCAGAACAGGCATCACTTGTGTCAGCCAGTTCATCTCGGCCGTGGTGCGCTCGGTAAGCCAGGCGAACACCGTGCCGATGATCAGGGCGGCGGCCACACCGATACCCACCGCGATCAGGGTGTCACGCAGCATCGGCCAGAACCACGGCGCACTGAATACCTGGCCGAATGCGCCCTGAAGCGTGCCTTCGTCACCGAAGGTGAGGTTGTAGATCATCATTGCCAGCGGTGCGATGATCAGCACGATCATCGCTGCCGACGTCGCCCGGCCCACACCAGCGAATTTGCTCCGCCGCGGCACACGGACGATCGGCACTCCCGACGCAGGGCTATGCGTTGAGAAAGTGCTCATGATTGCTCCTCAGCGAACACAAGCAGGTCGTCGGGCGCGACCGAGAGCCACACCCTCTCGCCCTCGGAAGGCGCCCTACCGTGTCCCGCCCACACCCGAATGAGGCCTATGGCCGTTCGCACTAAACATTCGGTGCGGGAGCCCGCTAGGAACAGCGCTGCGTTGACCTCACCAGCAAGGACATTCGGGCCTTCGGGCCTCTCTGCATGGATGATCCACCGCTCCGGGCGTGCCATCAACACCACTCTGTCAGGCAGTTCGGCGTCGGTGTGGACAAGCCACTGGTCGCCGTTCTCAGTCTGCGCATGAAGCTGTCCCGGCGCGGAGCGGTCGGTGACGGTGGCAGGCATCTCGTCTACCGTGCCGACGAAACGGGCGACGTACGCGCTCGCAGGATGCTCGTAGATCTCCCGAGGCGGACCCAATTGCGCGATCCGACCCTGGTCCAAGACGGCAATCCGGGTGCCGAGCGCCATCGCCTCGTCCTGGTCGTGGGTTACGTAGACGGCAGTGAAACCGAGTTGCCGCTGTAGCCGCAGGATCTCAATGCGCAACTGGTCGCGGACCTTGGCGTCGACATTCGAAAGCGGCTCGTCGAACAGCACTACGTCGCTGGCGGAGACGACCGCTCGCGCCAGCGCGACGCGCTGCTGCTGTCCACCGGAGAGCTGGGTCGGATACTGCTGCTCCAGCCCATCGATGCCGACCGTTGCGATGATCTCGCCCACCCGCTGTTGGATCTCCGCCTTGGCCACCTTGGCCGCCCGCAACGGGTACGCGACATTGTCGAAGACCGTCATATGAGGCCATAGCCCATAGGACTGGAACACCATCGAGACCGGTCGTCGCTCCGGAGGCACGTTGCTGCGACGGGAAGCTGAGAAACAGGTGATGTCGTTGATCTTGATGGTTCCTGAGTCTGGAGAATCGAGACCCGACAGTGCGCGGAGCAGCGTGGTCTTTCCGCACCCACTGGGGCCGAGCAGGATGAGAATTTCTCCCGAGT
This sequence comes from Prauserella oleivorans, assembly GCF_042685745.1. Classification (NCBI taxonomy): domain Bacteria; kingdom Bacillati; phylum Actinomycetota; class Actinomycetes; order Pseudonocardiales; family Pseudonocardiaceae; genus Prauserella; species Prauserella oleivorans. Next base: position 4,148,735 of record NZ_JBHUNT010000001.1, read on the forward strand.
AGACATCGAGGTCGATCCCGTCGATGGCCCGAGTTACCTCGCCATCTTCGCGAGCGAATGCCTTGTGCAGATTCCGCACGCTGATGCGTGGCGGATGCGAGGACCCAGCGACCGCCTCGGTAACGTCAGTCGCTTGCCGTGCCGCGAGACTCATCGCAACCCCAGCTGACCCAGAATCGTGCTGCGCTGCGCATCGGCTTCGTCTGGCGCGATCTGCTCATACCCATCCGGCTTGGGGTCGGTGCCCGGTAGCGCACCCAGCGGCGAGACCGTGTTGACGTTGAGCTCCTCCTGGCCGGCCTTGGAGAGCAGGTAGTCGTAGAACAGTCGACCGGCATCCGCGTTGGGGGCGTCAGTAGCCAAAGCGGTGGAGAACTCGACACCGACGGTCGGCGAGAGCGCGATGAACTCCACCGGTGCGCCCTTCGCCTTGACCAGTTCCGTGGTTGGCCTGGTGCCGGGAACCGACAGTTCCGCTCCTCCAGATGCCACCGTCTGGGTCGCGTTGACGATGCTGGGGAAGATCGCAGGCTTCTGCGCGGCGATCTTCTCGAGGAAATCATCACCGAGCTCTCGACTCAGCAGGTAGTCCAGCTGCAGATAGGCCGGAACGTTGCGAGGGTCACCGAACTGAATCTTGCCCTTGTAGGCGGGATCGAGAAGGTCCTCCCACTGCTGCGGCGGCTCCTTGACCAGGTTCGTGTTGTAGGTGACGCCCAGCGGCACGATGCTTACGAGTGCGACGCCCTGGTCGTATGAGTCCTTAGGCCAACCGTCCAAGGAAGGCAACTCGGGCTTCGTCTCGAACCAACCGTCCTCGCGGCCACTCACGAAGAATTCCGGATCGCCGACGGTGACCACGTCGGCCGGCGAAGATCCCGCCGTCCGCTCCTGAGAATACCTCGCAGTCACCTGGCCGGTGGTCAGCCGCTGCACCTGGACGCTCACGCCGGGGTACCGCTCCTCGAACGCTTGAGCCGTGGCTTCCGCGGTATCTGTGTCAACCGAGGTGTACCAGGTCAGCGACCCGTCGGCCTTGGCGGCCTCATACAACGGATTGTCCGTATCCGTCTCGGCATCAGAGTTCTGTGACGCGCACGCGGCGAGGGTTGTCAGGGCCAGAGCCGCGGCGCATCCCCGAACCACCGCCCGGAAGCGGGGGCCGCGACGGCGACGGTGCCGGTTCGGCTGGTCAGTCATGTGATTCCTCCGGGAATTGAGGGCGCGAAGACCAACGCACTCAGCTTCGCTCCTGCGAACTATGCTTCGCCCTGGGCGCATATTACCCACGTCACACATCGCGTCAAGGGCCCGATCCCGCACGAAACCTCCTTCAACCCAGGCGCGTTGACAACCCCACGCGCGCTTCCTATGGTTCGCCCTATAGAAGTCGACTTCGCCAGGACGTAGGAGCTTGCATGGATAGTCCAGGGCAGCGTGCGTGGCGCACGGAGAGGCAGCGGACCGGACCACTCGCCGGCCTGAAGGTCATCGACCTCACGACCGTGGTGATGGGTCCCTTCGCCGCCCAGATCCTGGGAGATCTCGGTGCCGACGTCGTCAAGGTCGAGTCGCCCACCGGAGATTCGATCAGAGGAATCGGACCGTGGCGCAACGAGGGCATGGGTCCGCTCTTCCTGCAGAACAACCGCAATAAGCGCAGCGTGGTCCTCGACCTCAAGTCACCCGAGGATAGAGCGAACCTGCTGAAGCTGGCCGACACCGCGGACGTCTTCATCTCCAACATCCGACCGGCAGCCATGATGCGCCTGGGCCTGACGAGTGATGAGTTGGCCGCGCGCAACCCCCGCCTGATCGTCTGCAATGCAGTCGGTTATGGATCCGGTGGGCGCCGGTCTGGACAGGCCGTCTACGACGACCTCATACAGGCTGCTGCTGGCATCGCCGGACTCTTCGGCGCCGTCGACGGCACTTCCCGATATGCACCGACGAACATCGGAGACCGTACGGCGGCCCTGTACGTGGTGATCGCGGTCCTGGCGGCTTTGCGTCATCGCGAACAAACCGGCCAGGGCCAGTCGGTCGAAGTCCCGATGTTCGAGACGATGGCGCAGTTCGTCCTTGCCGATCACATGGGCGGTGCCGCCTTCGATCCTCCGTTGGGCCCCATGGGATACCGTCGGCTCCTGTCACGCCACCGTGGTCCCTACCCGACGGCGGACGGGCACCTCAGCCTGGTCGTATACACCAACGACCAGTGGCGACGCTTCCTTCCACTGGTAGGCGCCGAGGGCCTGCTCGACGACGACCCGCGGTTCGCAAGCCAGGAAAGCCGGACGGCGCACGCGGATGAGGTCGGCCGATGGCTCGCCGGCCATCTCACATCGCGCACGACTGAGGAATGGCTCAAGCTGCTCGCAGAAGTCGACATCCCCGCCAGCCGCGTGAACACCCTCGAAACACTCCTGGAGGACCCACATCTCAATGACGTCGACTTCTTCGTCGACTACGACCACCCAAGCGAGGGCCGGCTTCGTACGACGCGGTTCCCGATCGAGTTCAGCGCGTCACCGTGCGACATGCCTGCTCCGGCGCCAACACGCGGGGCACACCGGCTCGCCGACATTTTGAACGAGCCAAAATCCGGGCGCGCAACCCAGTCGTCTGATGCAACGTTCGCCCCCACCACAACGACAGGAGAGCGAAATGAAGGGTCTTGAAGCCTACGCGGACACCGAAGACCGCATCGCCATCCGTGACGCCGTCAAGGCGATCTGCGACAAGTTCGACGATGAGTACTGGCGCGAGCTCGACCGCACCGGCAAGTTCCCCTTCGAATTCACCCAGGCCATCGCCAATGGCGGTTGGCTGGGGATCGCAATGCCCGAGGAGTACGGTGGCGGCGGCATGGGCATCACCGAGGCCTGCATCATGATGCAGACCATCGCGGGTTCCGCAGGTACGATGGCCGCGGCGTCCTCAGTGCACATCAACATCTTCGGCCCCCACGCGATGGTCGTCCACGGTACCGAAGAGCAGAAGAAGCGCTGGATCCCATCGATGGTCGACGGCACCACCCGTGCCTGTTTCGGGGTCACCGAACCCGACGCAGGCCTCAACACCACCCGCCTGTCGACCAAGGCCGTGCGAAATGGTGACCACTACGTCGTCAACGGACGCAAGATGTGGATTTCCACAGCCCAGGAGGCCGACAAGATCATGCTCCTGGCCCGCACCACCCCGCTCGAGGACTGCGCGCGCCCCACCGATGGCCTGTCCGTCTTCTTCACCGACTTCAACCGCGAGTTCATCGAGGCACGCGAGGTCGAGAAGATGGGTCGGCACGCGGTGGACTCCAATGCCCTGTTCATCGACAACCTCCCCGTTCCCGTGGAGGACCGTATCGGCGAGGAGGGCAAAGGTTTTTACTACATCCTCGACAGTCTCAACCCCGAACGGATGCTCAACGCCGCCGAGGCCATCGGGATCGGACGACGAGCCCTGAGCAAAGCCGCCCAGTACAGCAACGAACGGATTGTGTTCGACCGACCCATCGGCAAGAACCAGGCAATCCAGCACCCTCTAGCCGAGAGCTGGTCGGAGCTGTACGCCTCGGAAATGATGCTGCTGCACGCCGCCAGCCTCTACGACACCGGGCAATCCTGTGGTCTTCAGGCTAACGCCGCCAAGTACTTGGCCGCTGACGCTGCCTTCCACGCAGCCGACCGAGCGGTACGTACTCACGGCGGCATGGGCTACTCGGTGGAGTACAACGTCGAACGGTACTTCCGTGAGTCCCTGCTGCCCCGGATCGCACCGGTCTCCCGGGAGCTGATCCTCTGCTTTATCGCCGAGCGTGCCCTCGACCTGCCGAAGTCGTACTGATCATGTCCCACAGCCCCGCCATTCTCACCGAGCGCCGCGGCCGCGCGTACTGGGTGAGCATCAACCGCCCCGAGCAGCGCAACGCGATGAACACAGCCGTTCTCGACGGCATCGCGACCGCACTGCACCGCGCCGAGGCCGACGAGGCCATCCGTGCGGTAGTTCTCACCGGTGTCGGCGATCGCGCCTTCTGCGCCGGCGCCGATCTCACCGACGGCCCCGACACATTCACAGCACAGCTCGCCGACCCCATGACCGACTTCGGCCGCCTAGGGCGTGTCCTGTAAATGATCTAGCTGCGGATGGGGTTTGATCTTGTCCGTGGTTGGTCGGGGTGAGTTGACGGATCGGGCCTGGGCGCGGATTGAGCCGCTGCTGCCGGCGGTGTCGGGGCCGGGGCGGCGGTGGCGGGATCACCGGCAGGTGATCAATGCGATTCTGTGGAAGCTTCGGACCGGCGCGCCCTGGCGTGATCTGCCCGAACGGTATGGGCCGTGGAAGACCGCCCATGAGCGGCTGCGGTTGTGGACCAAGGACGGTACCTGGCAGCGGATTCTGGACGAGGTGATCGTCAAAGACGACGCTGTCGGGGACGTGGAGTGGGTGATCAGTGTCGATTCCTCGGTGGTCCGGGCTCACCAGCATGCTGCGGGAGCCCGGAAAAAGGGGGCTGCACGCCCGCCATCGAGGCGATCGCGGTCGACGGCGAAGGACTCGGACGTTCCCGCGGCGGATTGAGCACCAAGATCCACCTCGTGGTCGAGGGACGCGGGCTGCCCATGCGGGTTGTGCTCACCCCGGGGCAGGCTGGTGACAATCCACAATTGGTGCCGCTGCTGGACGGGATCCGTGTCGCTCGCACCGGGCCTGGCCGCCCACGCCGCCGTCCCGAGGTGGTGATCGCGGACAAGGCCTATTCGCACCCCTCGACCCGCCACGCCCTGCGACAACGCCGGATCCGGTTCGTCAGCCCCGAACGCGACGACCAAATCGCCCGCCGCGCCGCGCACGGCTCACGGGGCGGACGCCCGCCCGCCTTCGACGCCGAGTTGTACAAGCAGCGCAACGTCGTCGAACGCTGCTTCAACCGGCTCAAACAGTTCCGCGACCTAGCCACCCGCTACGCCAAACGCGCCGCCTACTACCAGGCAGAACTCACCATCGCCGCCATCATCCTCTGGCTACGATGAATTGCAGGACACGACCTAGCCCGGCAGGTACGGGTATTCAGCAAGCCAATCATCGCGCGAGTCAACGGAGCATGCGTGGCAGGTGGCATGGCGTTGCTGAGTTTGTGCGACCTGTCAGTTGCCTCCGCGACTGCCCGGTTCGGGCTTCCGGAGGTGAAGGTCGGCGTCTTCCCGATGCAGGTCGCCGTCTATCTGCGTCACACCCTCACTCCGCCCCAGCTGGCCGAACTGGCATATACCGGGGAACTCATCGACGCGGCCCGCGCCGAACGCCTTGGACTGGTCGGCCGGATCGCCCCAGCCTCCGAGCTCGACGCCACCGTCACGAATCTCGTCGCGAACATCGAGCTCGGCGCACCACAGGCAATCCGCCGAGGCAAATACGCACTGGCGGCAATGGCGAACATGTCCTTCGACGAGGCGCTCGCCTTCGCCGAGACCCAGATTGCTGTCACATCGCGCACCCCTGAGGCGATCGAGGGAATCGCTGCCTTCAACGAGCGTCGCCGTCCCGCCTGGCAGCTGACTGTTGAGGAGCAGGATTGAGCAGTCATCACACATCCCGTAGCGTCAGCATTGGTGGTGCTTCAGGCGCATGGGGCGACAGCCCACTGGCGATCGGCCAACTCCTCGGCGAAGACATCGACTACCTGATGATGGATTACCTGGCCGAGGTGACCATGTCACTGCTCGCGCGCGCCCGCGCCAAGAACCCCGAGGCCGGCTACGTGCCCGACCTGCTCGCTTACCTCAAGCCACACCTAGCCACCCTTGCCGAGCGCGGGATTCGCGTGGTTACCAATGGCGGAGGACTCAACCCGCTAGGTGCACAGCGCGCCCTGCAATCGGCAATCGACGAAGCTGGGCTCAAGCTCAAAGTAGCAGCGGTGACCGGCGACAATGTCCTGTATGACATCAAGAAATTGGCCGCGTCGGACAGCGTCCGCACAGAGAACGGGGAACCAGTTCCCGAGGGCCTGCTGACCGCGAACGCCTACCTAGGTGCCCTACCCATTCGCGCAGCCCTCGACGATGGGGCATCGATCGTCATCACCGGCCGCTGCGCGGACAGCGCTCTGGCATTGGGCGTCCTCCAACACGAATTCGGCTGGTCGGCCGACGACTACCACCGCTTGGCGGCCGGGAGCCTCGTCGGCCACGTTCTCGAATGCGGCCCGCAAGCCACCGGCGGTACCTTCACCGACTGGTGGAAGGTCCCCGAATGGCACAACATCGGTTACCCAATCGCTCACTGCTCTCCTGACGGCAGCTTCGTACTGACAAAACCACGCGGGACCGGGGGCCTCATCGACTCGCGATGCGTCGCCGAGCAGATCCTGTACGAGATCGGTGACCCCAAAGCATACGTACTCCCAGATGTAATCGCTGATTTCTCCCACGTACGAGTGCGACGCATCGACGCCGATCACGTGCAAGTCTCCGGGGCACGTGGCCGGCCTCCGACGTCTAGTTACAAAGTCTCCGCGACGCTCCAAGAGGGCTACAAGTCCGTCAGCACCGTCTCCATCGTCGGCCCGCACGCTGCTGCGAAAGCACAGCGCACCGGTGAGGAGATGATCAAACGCGCTGAGCGGATCTTCGCCGAACTCGGCCTTGGACCCTACATCGACACCCGGATCGAGGTTCTGGGGGCGGAGTCGGCCTACGGATCACGCGCGGCCAACCGTGATGTGCGCGAGGTGGTGCTCCGCCTGGTGACCACGCACCCTCTCGAGAAAGCGCTTGCCTTGGCCGCCCGCGAAATCGGTTCGATCGGGCTCAGTTTCGCACCGGGCACCACCGGCATCATGGGTGGCCGTCCGAGGCCCACACCCCAGCTGGTGCTACGGACCCTATACCTGGACAAAAAAGCTGCACCAGCGGTGCATGTCGTCACCTCCGAGGGTGCCAAGCTCGTCAGAGAAGCTTTTTCTCCGGTGCCGCGAGGAAGCCAGAGCTGGTCGGCGCCGAGCAGAAGCGCCACCACTACGGATACGGCACCCCACGTCCCCTCGGACACCATCTCCGAGCCCGGGGTGGAAGTGCCGCTACATCGGATCGCCCACGCCCGTTCGGGAGACAAGGGAAACAGGGCGAACGTTGCCATAATCGCGCGCCGTCCTGAATTCTTCGAGTTGTTGCGCACGCAGGTTACGCCGGGAAAGATGGCCCGTCTATTTGCCGAGCAGGTTGCGGGACGGGTACAGGTCTTCGAGGCGCCCGGCTTATATGCGATCAACTTTTTGATGGACGACGCCCTTGGGGGCGGGGGAATTTCCTCCCTCCGCATCGACCCGCAGGGCAAGGCCTATGCACAGATGGCACTGGAGCTCACCGTAACCGTCCCCGCATCGATGACGGAACTGCTCGAGAACACGGCGCCCTCTGACGACTCGATGCCCTGGCGCGCACATCGCGACGTGGTGGCACAATGATTACGCGCACCCGGTCGACAGAGAGCGAGAGTCTGAGGCATGTCTAAGATTGTTGAGCGCACCATCGACTTCTTCGAACTCTTCGCGCGGGAGCAACGGCCGCTAACCTTGTCCGAGATCGCACGTTTCCTCGATATCCCGCTATCCAGTTGCCATGACGTCGTATCGACGCTGCGGCAACGTGGCTACGTGTACCAGGTGGGACAGCGCGAAGGGTTCTACGTGACCCGGCGCATGATGGATCTGACCACGAAGGCTTCGCGCGTAGACCTCACCGTGCAGCGGGCCGAATCACGGCTCCGAGCACTACGCGATGCCACCGGCGAGACAGTTGCACTGGCCCGCGGCAGCGCTATGACTCTGACGTATGTGCTCGTCGTCCCGTCGCTGAGCTCCTTCAGCGTGCATATCAACGTCGGTGATCCGGTGCGCGCCTATCACGCGACTTCAGCGGGAAAGGCGTTTCTCGGTGGAATGCCAGTGGACCAGCAGCGTGCATACCTTCGAAACTCTGGTCTCGAGCCGCTCACATCCAACACCATCACCGATGTCGAGCAACTGATCACCGAACTTGCCCTGTCGGAACAGCAGGGCATTTACCTCAACCGCGAAGAATCCGTCGAGGGGGTCACAACCGTCTCTGGCCGATTCACGTTCTCGGGTGTAACCTATGTGATCACCATTCCTGGCCCGTCGGTGCGTGTCCTTCACAAGCTCGACGAGGTGATCGAGCAGGTCAAGGCGGCTTGTGCTGATCTCTCCCGCGAACAAGATGCCCGCACAGATTCTATTGCCCAACTCTCGCCGACGTGACCATAAAGCAGTCGCGGAGCGAACGGGTGGCCACACTTCCGCATGCTGAACATCGAACCAACGACCGTGGACACATGCTCAAACCCGTCGATCGGCGGTGAAAGGCATACCCTCCCGATGATCAAGTAGACGGCAACACGACCGCTTGTGGAAAGTGGCCTTGGGCGCCCAAGCACTGTGGCTTCTGCCTATAGGACACGAATGCGGTACTCGCCGACAACGCCGACGACTTCGCCCAGCCCCCTCCATCATCACCACGTTCCACCGGCCTAGCCGAGACAACTTGGAGCCGCATACTGGACAGGTTCGGCGCCGCCCGCCCGCGATCGGCAAGTCAAGGCCGCGATCGCCCATGCCGTCACGGCTTGGAGTGCCGCTCGTCGATGGCTGCAAGATCACACGCACCCCGTGGCTACCCGGATGCTCCCGTCGCATGTCTCTCGGGTCGACAGGATGTGAACCGGCAACCCGTGACTCCCAGCCACGACACCCGGTGCGCGCAAGCAGCGGTCTCGGTCTGAGACGTTCGACAGTCAGGACGCTGCCGAAGAGTGGATTGAACGGCTTCGGACGCTGGCTCAGCGAGGTGTCGACCCGGCTGCGGCGACGCAGACGTTGGCTGAGTACGGCGAGACGGTGGGGCCGCTCGCGCTCCGGGGCTTGGAGGCGCAGAGCTCGGTCCGCGCCGCTGATCGAGGAGGTCCGGCCACTCTCCTGGCCAAGGCCGGCGACGATCCGATGGCGCGGCTTGTTCACCGACCCCAGTGGCGGTCGCATCACCACGCCGTCCTGCGGATGCCACGCAGACCACGACGCAGCGGTACCTGCACCCCCGCCATGAGCCGATCGCGGGCGCTGGTGATCTGCTGACCAACTACCTACGCCGGTCCCAAAGTGGTCCCAAGCTCAGGGCGGTGTCGATCATGGCCGTGATCACCGGCCGGACATACGAAGAGCCCCTGACCTGGGACGTTGTCCCGGATCAGGGGCTCTGTGCCGACCGTCGGGCTGACAGGATTTGAACCTGCGACCCCTTGACCCCCAGTCAAGTGCGCTACCAAACTGCGCCACAGCCCGGCCATCACCCTCCGTGGAAGGCGATGCACAGAGCTTACCGCCTCCCCCTACGCGCGCTGCAGGCAGGTCCCGTCCCCGCGTTCACGCTGGTCAGCCGGCTCCCGCGCGGGCGAGCAGCGGGATCCGGCCGCCGGCCAGGACCGCGTCCACCTGGCGTTCGGAGAGCCGGTGGAACACGGCATAGTCCTCGCCCTTCGTCTCGTTGCGGATGCCGAGGTCCGGGCCGCCCGGGAGTTGCTCGCGCAGGTGGTGCAGGGCCAGCGTGTCGCCCTGGTCGATCCGGTCGTAGTCGGCCGGCTCGCGGAACTCCAGCGCGAGGATCCCGAAGTTGGCGAGGTTCTGCCAGTGGATACGAGCGAACGACTTCGCCAGCACCGCCTTCAGCCCGAGGTGACGTGGCGCGATGGCCGCGTGCTCGCGTGACGAACCCTGCCCGTAGTTGTCGCCGCCGACGACGATGTGACCGTCTTCCCCTGCCTGCTGGGCGCGCTCCGGGTAGGTCTCGTCGATCTGAGTGAACGTGAACTCCGCGAGCTTCGGCACGTTGGAGCGGTACGGCAGGGCCCGTGCGCCCGCGGGTGAGATCTCGTCGGTGGACACGTTGTCGCCCACCTTGAGCAGCACCGGCGCGGTGATGCTGTCGGGCAGCGACGGGAAGTCGGGCAGGGACGAGACGTTGGGTCCCTTCACCAGCTTCTCGTGGCGCGCCTCCTCGGGCGGCAGCGGCGGCACGAGCATGTCCGTGTTCACCGAGGCGCGCTCCGGGAGCCGGAGGTCCGGCCACTCCAGGTCGACCTTCTCGGCGAGGTCGCGCGGATCCGTGATCACACCCGTGAGCGCGGCCGCGGCGGCCGTCTCGGGCGAGCACAGCCACACGCGGTCCTCCTTCGTTCCGGACCGGCCGGGGAAGTTGCGCGGGAACGTCCGCAGCGAGTTGTGCCCGACGGCGGGCGCCTGCCCCATGCCGATGCAGCCCATGCACCCGGCCTGGTGGATCCGGGCGCCCGCGGAGATGAGGTCCAGCGTGTCGCCGCGCTTGGTCAGGTCGGCGAAGATCTCCCGCGACGAAGGGTTGACGTCGAAACTCACCGCGTCGTTGGTCTGCCTGCCGCGCACCATGTGGGCGGCGATGGCGTAGTCGCGGAGCCCCGGGTTGGCCGACGATCCGATGACGACCTGGCCCACCTCGGTACCCGCCACCTCGCGCACCGGCACCACGTTGTCCGGAGAGGACGGTCGCGCGATCAACGGCTCCAGAGTGGACAGATCGATCTCGTCGGTGTCGTCGTAGGAGGCATCGGGATCGGGCAGGATCTCGGTGAAGTCGTCCTCGCGGTCCTCCGCACGCAGGAACGCGCGCACGGCATCGTCGGCGGGGAACACCGTGGTGGTGGCGCCGAGTTCGGCGCCCATGTTCGCGATCACGTGCCGGTCCATCGCGGACAGCGTCGCCACACCCGGGCCGTGGTACTCGACGATGCGGTTCAGCCCGCCCTTGACGCCGTGCCGGCGCAACATCTCCAGGACCACGTCCTTGGCCGACACCCAGGGCGGCAGCTCCCCGGTCAGCCGCACGCCCCAGATCCGCGGCATGCGCAGGTAGACCGGCTCGCCTGAGATGGCCATCGCGGCTTCGAGCCCGCCGACCCCCATCGCGAGCATCCCCAGCGAGCCCGCCGCGCACGTGTGCGAGTCGGACCCGACCATGCTCGTGCCCGGCTTGCCGAACCGCTGCATGTGCGTGGGATGGGATACGCCGTTGCCCGGCTTGGAGAACCACAGCCCGAACCGGCGGCACGCCGAGCGCAGGAACGCGTGATCCTCGGCGTTCTTCTCGTCGGCCTGCAGCAGATTGTGGTCGACGTACTGGACGCTGGCCTCGGTCTGCGCGCGCTCCAGCCCGAGCGCCTCGAGCTCCTGCATCACCAGTGTGCCGGTGGCGTCCTGGGTGAGGGTCTGGTCGATCCGCAGGCCGATCTCCTCACCCGGCGTCATCGTGCCGCTCACGAGGTGATCCGCGATGAGGTGATGCGCAACGCTCCGTCCCATGGCCGGGGTCTACCCGGCGTACCGGGTCGGCAATCATGGAGCGCATGGCCGACACACACCGTTGGGACGTGCTGCTCGCGGTCGCCATGGGCGGCGCGCTGGGCAGTCTAGCCCGGTACGGGCTCGGCCTCGCGTTGCCGCATCCGCCCGGTGGCCTGGCCGTCGCGACGCTGCTCGGCAACGTGCTGGGCTGCCTGGCGCTCGGGGCCCTGATGACGGCGCTGGCCCGCACGACCGACCCACCACGGCTGCTGCGGCCGTTCCTCGGCGTGGGCGTGCTCGGTGGATTCACCACGTTCTCCACCTACGTGCTCGACGCCGTCGAGGCGGCCCGTCTCGGTCACGCGGGCATCGCGGTGGTCTACGCCGTCGGGTCGGTGGTCGCCTCGCTCGTCGCGGTGGCCGTGGGCATGGGCGTCACCCACGCGGCGCTGCGGCGCAGCGCTGCGCGGAGGGTGTCGTGACCGTCGCGCTGGTGCTGCTCGGCGGCGCGGGCGGCGCGGTGCTGCGGTACCTGGTCGACCACCGCGTCCAGCGCAGCCACGCCTCCGCGTTCCCGTGGGGCACACTCACCGTGAACATCACCGGCTCCGGCTTGCTGGGGCTGGTGACGGCGTGGGTGTTCGTGGCGGGCGATCCGGCGAGCACTGAGACCGTGCGCGCGCTCGCGGGCGCGGGCCTGTGCGGGTCGATGACCACGTTCTCGACGTTCGGCTACGACACCGTGCGGCTGTTCGCAGGCAAGGCTCATCTGCACGCGGTCGCCAACGTCGTGCTCACCGTGCTCGCCGGGTTCGGTGCCGCCGGCGCCGGACTGGTCCTCGGCACGGCCCTGTGGGGCTGACGGCACCGCGGGCGTCTCCTACCCCGGCGCCAGCGCGTGCACCTGCTCGAGCGGGTCGTCGCCCGTCGGCAGCAGCATGATCACCGGCGTGGTGACGCCGTTGTGCACATAGGACTCGATCCGCTCCCGGCAGGCCTGCGGGCTCCCATGCACGATGAGGTCGTCCACCACCTCGTCCGGGATGACGGCATTGGCCTTCTTGCGCTCGCCTGCCGCCCACGCTTCGTGCATCGGGGCGAGCAGCTCGCCCCGGCCGAGCCACTCGTGGAACGCCCGGTACACCGGAACGGTCAGGTAGCTGCTGATGAGCTTCCGGCCGAGAGCGCGGGCGGCGTCGGCGTCCTCGGTGGGGCAGACGAAGATCCGGGCCACCAGCTCGGCCTCCTGCCCGAGCTCGGCGCGCACCGTCGGGACGTCGGCGGGCGCGAGCCAGTTGGTGATGGCGCCGTCGGCCTCCCTCCCCGCGAGCCGCAGCATCCCCGGCCGCAGGGCGGCGAGCATGATCGGCGGCGCCGGTTCCGGTGCGCGCTCCAGACGGAACCCGCGCACCGTGAACGTCGGGTATTCCTCGCTGACCTTCTCCCCCGTCAGCGCGCTGCGCAGGAACCGCAGGGTGTCCCGCGTGCGCCCGTAGGGTTCGCTGAACTCGCCCGCGTTCCAATTCTCCACGATCACCGGCGAGGACGTGCCGATGCCGAGCACGAACCGGCCGGGCGCGCACTCCGCGAGGCTCGCCGCGCTCATCGCGATCAGGCCCGGCCCGCGCGTGTACACCGGCACGATCGCCGTGCCGAGCCGCAGCCGCGGCGCCCACTGCGAGACCAGCGCGAGCGGGGTGAACGCGTCGGTGCCGCTGGCCTCGGCGGACCAGACGTCGGTGTAGCCGAGGTCCGGCAGCCGGGTCACCAGCTCCCGGTGCGCGGGCAGCGGAACCCCGGTCACGGGCAATGTGAGGCCCCAGCGACTCACGCCAGTTCCTTCCTGATCCACTCGACCTGCAGCAGCATCAGGTTCTCCGCGACCTCCTCCGCCTGCGGCGTCATGTGGGTGGCGCCCGCCAGCGGCAGGAAGGTGTGCTGCCGGCCCGCCGCCAGCAGCGCCGACGACAGCCGCAGCGCGTGGGCGACGAACACGTTGTCATCGGCCAGGCCGTGCACGATGAGCAGCGACCGACTCAGGTTCTTCGCGTCGGCGAGCAGCGAGTTGCGTTCGTAGGTCTCCGGCTGCTCATCGGGGTGGCCGAGGTAGCGCTCGGTGTAGTGCGTGTCGTAGAGCGCCCAGTCGGTCACCGGGGCGCCCGCGACCGCGGCCTTGAACACGTCCGGCCGCCGCAGCACCGCCGCCGCGGCGAGGTAGCCGCCGAACGACCAGCCACGGATGGCGACCCGGTCGAGGTCGAGGTCGCCGATCTGCTCCGCCGCGGCGTGGAGGGCGTCGACCTGGTCGGCGAGCGCGACGTCGGCGAGGTCGCCCGCCATCTCCTTCTCCCACGCCGGACCGCGCCCGGGCGACCCGCGGCCGTCGACGACGAGCACCGCGAACCCCTGGTCGGCGAACCATTGGGACGTGAGGAACGCGTTGCGGCTGTGCAGCACCCGCTGGGCGTGCGGGCCCCCGTACGGGTCGAGCAGCACCGGCAGCTTGCCACTGCCCGGGGTGTGGCCGGTGGGCAGCAGCAGCGCCGCCCGCAGCCGCCGCTCCCCCAGCTCCAGCCAGCGCAGGTTGAGCTCGAGTCCGGGGTCGACCGTGGCCGAGGCGACCTCGGCGATCCGGGTCCCGCCGGACAGCACCGAGACGCGCGGCCCGCTGTGCTCCAGACTCCACGACGAGAGCACGGTGAGCTCCGCCGTCCCCGCGCCGACGTGCACACCGTCCATTGTGGACAGCCGACGGGCGGCGCCGTTCTCCGTGCGGTAGACGTGGATCTGCGTCGGGTCCTGTTCCGACGCACTGAACAGCACCTCGTCACCGACGTGCAGCACCGACCGCACCTGCAGCTCCGGCCCGGTGACCGGCTTGCCGTCGATCAGCAGCCGGTAGCTGCCATCGGCGGCGCTGACGTGCACGAGCCTGCCGTCCGGGGTCCACGCGGGCACGCCGGTCACGATCTCCACCCAGTGCGGGTCGCTCTCGGCGTGCACGAGGGTGGTCGAGCCGTCCCCGGGGTCGACGGCGTAGACCTCGAGGCGTTTCTGGTCCCGCGGTTGCACGGCGATCAGGGGCGCGCCACCGCCGGACCAGTGCACGGCGACGAGGTATTCCCAGTCGCCCGCCTGCACGTCGACGCGGCTGCCGTCGAGACCGAGGAACGACAGCGAGACGCTGACGTTCGTGGTGCCCGCCGCGGGATAGGCGACCGTGTTCACGGGCACGTCCGGGCTGGCGGGGTCGGCGATGCTCCAGCGCGGCACGGCCGACCGGTCGCTACGCTCCACCAGCAGGCTCTGCCCGTCGGGCGACCACCAGTAGCCGCGCACCCGGCGCATTTCCTCGGCGGCGATGAACTCCGCCAGCCCCCAGGCGATGTCGTCGCCCGGTTCGTCGACGAGCACGCGGTCCTCGCCGGTCGCCAGCTCCACCACCCGGAGCCGGCGCTCGCTGACGTAGGCCACGTGCGTGCCCGGCGGGTTCGGTCGCGGGTCGACGACGGCGCCGTCCACGAGCGTGCGGATCTCGCCGCTGCGCAGATCGACGGTGTGGAGCTTGCCGGACAGCGAGAAGGCCGCCACCGTGAACGCCTCGTCGACGGCGTAGCCGACCACGCCGCCGGAGGTCTCGCGGGCCCGCTCCCGGCGGGCGCGTTCCTCGGGCGGGATCTCCTCCTCGCCCGGCAGCAGCTCCGCGGCGTCGACGAGCTTGGCCTCCTCCCCCGAGGCGAGGTCGAGCTGCCACAGGCTGTTGCGGCGGTCGTAGCCCGACTCGGCGCGCAGGAACAGCAGCCGCGAACCGTCGGGCGCGGCGCGGAATTCCTTCGGTGCACCGAGAGTGAATCGCTGCGTGCGGGCTTGCTTGCGCAGGAAGGAGAGCTCGTCTGTCACGAGGCCTCACTCTGGCAGACCGCCCCGCCCCCGCGCCAACACCACACCGAGCGAAACGAATCGTTTTCCGAACCCGCGAACCACGCAACGATCATCGCGTCCAAGCAACGGATTCCGGCTGATCTCGCCGAGCAACCCGGCCTAACCTGAACGCATGACGACGTTCGCCGACGGCACCACGACCGCCACCTCCGCCGACTACATCGCGCTCGACGAGCGGTGGAGCACGCACAACTACCACCCGCTGCCGGTGGTGATCGCCGAGGCCGAGGGGGCCTGGGTCACCGATGTCGAGGGCAACCGCTATCTCGATTTCCTCTCCGGCTACTCGGCACTGAACTTCGGCCACCGGCATCCCCAGCTCGTCGCGGCGGCGAAGGAGCAGCTCGACCGGGTGACCCTGACGTCGCGCGCGTTCCACCACGATCAGCTGGGCCGATTCTGCGCGGAACTGGCCCAGCTCACCGGTACCGAGATGGTGCTGCCGATGAACTCGGGCGCCGAAGCCGTCGAGTCCGCGATCAAGATCGCGCGCAAGTGGGCCTACCGCGTCAAGGGCATTCCCGACGGCGAGAGCCGGATCGTCGTCGCCGCGTCGAACTTCCACGGCCGCACCACGACCATCGTCTCGTTCTCCACCGATGAGACCGCGCGCGCCGACTTCGGTCCGTTCACCCCGGGTTTCGACGTGGTGCCCTACGGCGACGCGGCCGCGCTCGCCGCGGCGATCACCGACCGGACGGCGGCCGTGCTCGTGGAGCCGATCCAGGGGGAGGCGGGCGTCATCGTGCCCCCGCAGGGATACCTCGCCGAGGCGCGCCGGCTGTGCGACGAGGCGGGTGCTCTGCTCATCGCCGACGAGATCCAGTCCGGCCTCTGCCGCACGGGACCGGTCCTCGCGCTGGACCACGAGGGCGTGCGCGCGGACCTCTACACGCTCGGCAAGGCGCTCGGCGGCGGCATCGTCCCGGTGTCCGCGGTCGTCGGCCGCGCCGACGTGCTCGGCGTGCTCAAGCCCGGCGAGCACGGGTCCACCTTCGGCGGCAACCCGCTGGCCTGCGCGGTCGGGCGGGCGGTCATCCGGCTGCTGTCGACGGGCGAGTTCGCCGAGCGCGCGGCCACCCTCGGTGAGCGCCTGCACCAGCGGCTCGCCGGGCTCCTAGGGCACGGGGTCGCCGGCGTGCGCGGCCGGGGACTGTGGGCGGGTGTCGACATCGCGCCGGGTGGCCCCAGCGGCCGGGAGGCGTCCGAGGCCCTCAAGGCGCGCGGCGTGCTGTGCAAGGAGACCCACGGATCGACGCTGCGGATCGCGCCGCCGCTGGTCATCAGCGAGGCCGACCTCGACCGCGGGCTCGACGCTCTCGTCGAGGTCGTCACCCGGAGCTGACCGCCGGCTCGGCCCCGCGGGACACTGCTGGACGTGACCGTCCGCCCCGCCCTGTCCGTGGCCGTCGTCGCCGCGCTGTGCGCGCTGGTGCCCGGTGTCCTCTACGCGGGCCAGCGGCGTCCCGGCAACCTGGACCGGGCGGCATCCGACGCGGTCGAGGCCGGTCTCGGCGACGCCCACGGGGTCCTCACCGCGCTGGTCCTGCCGACCGAGCCGCCCGTGGTGCTGGCGGCCGTCCTCGTCACCATGCTGGTGTGCGCGTGGCGGCGGCGGTGGGCCGGAGCCGTGCTGGCGGTGGTCGCGCCGGCGGTCGCGGTCGCGGTGAACACGTGGGTGCTCAAGCCGATGGTCGGCCGGTACTACGACGACCATCTCGCCTACCCGAGCGGGCACACGGTCAGCCTGGTGTCGGTGCTCGCCGTGATCGCGCTGCTGGCCACCGCGACGTGGCGCCGGGTGGTCGTGGGCGCCGGGATCGTGCTCACCGCGGCAGCGGGGGCGGGCATGATCGGGCTCGGCTACCACTACCTCACCGACGTGCTCGGCGGCGCGGCCTTCGCGGTGGCCGCGACCCTGGCGGTCGCGACGGGGCTGGGCGCGCTAACCCGGCACGGCCGGCGACTCGGCGGCGTCCCGCGCGAGCGCCGTGAGCCTGCTGACGGCACGTAGGTACTTCTTCCGGTATCCGCCCGCCAGCATCTCCGGTGTGAACAGCTCGGCAGGCGAACCGCCGGACACGAGCACGGGGATAGCGCGGTCGTAGAGCCGGTCGGCGAAGGCCACCAGCCGCAGCGCGATCGCCTGGTCGGGCGCCGGGCGCACGCCGCGCAGGTGCACGGCCGACACGCCGTCGACCAGCCGCCCGTACCGGGACGGGTGCAGGCTCGCCAGGTGGTCGCACAGCGCGTCGAAGTCGTCGAGCGTGGCGCCGGGGCGCGCCTCGGCCGAGGCCACCAGCTCGTCGTCGGTGAGCGGGTCGGGCGGCTTGGGCAGGCCGCGATGGCGGTAGTCGGGGCCGTCCACCCGCACCACGCTGAACTTGGCGGACAGCGCCTGGATCTCCCGGAGGAAGTCCTCGGCCGCGAAGCGGCCCTCGCCGAGCTTGTCCGGCAGCGTGTTGGACGTCGCGGCCACGTAGACGCCTGCGTCGGTGAGCTCCCGCAACAGGCGGTTGACGAGCATCGTGTCGCCGGGGTCGTCCAGTTCGAACTCGTCGATCGCCAGCAGCCGGTGCCCGGAGAGCCGCCGGACCGCCTCGGCGAACCCGAGCGCGCCGACCACGTGGGTCAGCTCGACGAAGGTGCCGTACGACTTGGGCTCGGGCACCTCATGCCAGATCGACGCGAGCAGGTGGGTCTTGCCGACGCCGAAGCCGCCGTCGAGGTAGAGGCCGGGCTTGCCGGGGTCGGCCTGCTTGCGCCCGAACAGCGCGCGCCACCCGGAGCGCTGGGCGCCGGCTTGCCGGACCCGCTCGGCGAACGCCGAGCACGCCTCGACAGCCGCGGCCTGGCTGGGCTCGTCCGGGTTCGGGACGTAGGTGGAGAAGCGGACGCCGTCGAACCGCGGCGGCGGGACGAGGGTGGTGATGAGCTCGTCCGCCCCGATCTCGGGCCGGCGCGCGGTCAGCTTCTCGACAGGCATGGCGCCCAGGTTAGCTGGCGCCCGAGTGGCCCCGATCGTGCTCGTCGTGCTGGGATGTGGGTCGTGCATCGCCTGTGGCCCACGCCGGCCGACGCGGCCGGCCCGCTCTCCGACGCCGAGCTCGAGGAGCTCTACGACTTCCCCGCCGAGCTGGACCGTCCCTGGATACAGGCCAATTTCGTGTCGTCGGCCGACGGCGCGGTGACGGTCGACGATCGCTCCGAGGGACTCTCCAGCCCGGCCGACAAACGGGTGTTTCTACTCGGCCGGGACCTCGCGGATGTGATCCTCGTCGGCGCGGGCACGGTCCTCGCGGAGACCTACAAGGGTGCCAAGCCCGGACCCGAGCGGATGGAGCGGCGGCGCAGGCACGGGCTCGCCGACACCCCGCCCATCGCGATCGTCACCGGCCGCTGCACGATCCGCCCGTACGACCCGGTGGTCACCGACACCCGCGTCCCGCCGATCATCCTCACCACCGAGGCGGCGCCGGCCGAGCGGCGCAAGGCGCTGGCCGACGCGGGAGCCGAGGTCGTCGTGCTGGGTGAGCACACCGTCGACCTGCCTGCCGCCGTGGCGATGCTCGGCGAGCGCGGGCTGCGGCGCATCGACTGCGAGGGCGGGCCGCACCTGTTCGGCACGCTGATCGCCGAGGACCTCGTGGACGAGCTGTGCCTCACCGTCGCGCCGTTGCTCGCGGGTGCGGCGCCCGGCCGGATCGCCGCGGGCCCTGCGGCCGAGGCGGCGCGGCGGATGCGGCTGACCTCGCTGTTGCATGAGGACGGCTTCCTGCTGGCCCGCTACCGCCGCGACACTGTCACCCATTCGGAGTAGTGGCGCGCGAACTGCGGCGCGACGGGACATCGTAGAAGCACAACAGTTCGGCCTTGACCGTCGCGAAGGAGCGAACCATGGCTCAGAGCAGCGCGACCACGCCGGAGACCTCCCCCACGACGCGTGCCGGATCGTCGGCGGCGCTCAACGAGGAAGGCACGGCGGGTAAGACCACCATCGCCTCGTCGGTGGTGCAGAAGGTGGCGGGCGTCGCCGCGCGCGAGGTGTCGGGCGTGTACGCCTTGGGTGGCGGCGTGTCCCGTGCCTTCGGCGCGATCCGCGAACGCATTCCCGGATCGGGCACCGCGACGACGCAGGGCGTCTCGGTGGAGGTCGGTGAGAAGCAGACGGCCGTCGACCTGGACATCGTCGTGGACTACGGCGCCCGGATCGTCGACGTCGCGCGGTCGGTACGGCGCAACGTGATCTCGACCGTCGAGCAGATCACCGGACTCGAGGTGATCGAGGTGAACATCGCGGTCAACGACATCCATCTCCCCGAGGACGACAGCACCGAGGAGGAGCCCACCACCCGCGTGGAGTGACGGATGACGCCGGACCGCCTTGCCGACGCGATCGCCGACGAGATCCGCGGCCACCCCGCCGTGGTGCGCCTCGACGCCGGCCGGCACGGCACGCTGGTCACCCCGCTGAAGGGGCGCCGGGTTGTGGGAGTGCGGGTGCTCGGGCCGGGCGAACCGGTCGACATCGGCGTGGTGCTCCGGATGCCCGGACCGTTCCCCGAGGTGGCCGCCGACCTGCGCGTCCGGGTGCGGCGGGTCGCCGGTGACGTGCCGGTCAACATCACCGTCACCGACGCCGTCGACCCCGCCCCCGTGGGCGCCGGGGATCAGGAGTCGTGATGGCCGGGGAACCGTTCGACGACCGGGAACGACGAGCCGCCGTGCGGGCCTTCGCGCGGCGGCACCATCCCGACATCGGCGGTGACCCCGCGACGTTCGTCGCCGGACTGGCCCGGCTGCGGGCGCGGACAGCCGAACCCGACCGCGGCGAGGCGCCCGTGGTTTTCGTGACCCGCCGCGCGGGCCTCGCCGGGCTCGCCGATCGCCTCCGGACGTGGTGGCGTCGTCGTCGCAGACCGCCACGCGTGCGCTGAACCAGCACCGACCCGCGGCAATCCGGACAACAAGCCAATCCGGAGAACAAGGAGACTGCCATGAATGCGACCCAGACCGGACTGCTGGCCGGACTCGTCCTGGGCCTGGCCGCGTACCAGAGCTTCGTCGCGTTTCTCGTGACCCTCGCGGTCGGGGTGATCGGGCTCGTGGTCGGCCGGGCACTCGACGGCGAGCTCGACCTGTCCGATGTCTTCGGCCGGGGCCGGGACCGGTGAGCGCCGGCACGGAGGTCGAGGGCGCCAAGCGCGGCGAGCTCGACATCGCCGAACGCGGGGAACTCCCCACCGCCGGGCACGCGGACCGCGAGGTCGCCGAGCGCGGGAAGCTCGAGATTTCCCACGGCGTGGTACGCAAGGTCGCCGCGCGCGCCGCCGACGAAACCGGCGTCACGGCGCGCGCACCGCGCCGCGTCGCCGGCCTCGATGTCGGCCACGGCGGCCCGACGGTGCGGGTCGCCGGCGCGGACAACGCCGTCGACCTGCGCCTCGATGTGGCGCTGCACTACCCGGCGCCCGTACGGCCTGCCGTCGAGCGCATCCGCGAGTCGGTGATCGAGCGGGTCGAGCACATCACGTCCTACCGGGTGCGCACCCTGGAGATCACCGTGTCGGCTCTGGTGCCCGAGACCCGCGCACGCGTGCGCTGAGCGAGGGGGTGAACGGTGCGCGTCTTCGTCCGGCTGCTGTCGCTGGTACTGGGCCTGGCGCTCGCCGCGCTGGGCCTGCTGCCGGCGCTCGAGGTCGCGTGGCACTGGTGGCGTCCGGAGGACGCGCCGCTGCTCGTGCCGTGGCCGTCGTGGCGCGAGAGCCTGCTGGAGGCCGGCTGGAACTCGGCCGTCGTCCGCCTCGCCGCCGCGCTGGTGATGCTGCTGGGGCTCGTGCTCATGATCGCGGCGCTGGCGGCGCGGCGCCGCGACATCCGCCTGCACGACCCGGCGACCGAGGTCAGCGTCACGACGTCGCCCCGCGCGCTGGCGCGGCTCGTCGGCCGCCACGTCCGGGCGCAGGACAACATCACGGGGGCGACCGTGACCGCGAGCAGACGCCGGGTCCGTGTGCGGGCGCGGTCCACGCTGGAGGCCGAGCACGAGGTGCGGCCACGCGTCGCCGGGTCGGTCAGCGCGTTGCTGGCCGACATCCCGCTGGTGACCCCGCCGAAGGTGTCCGTCGTCGTCGACTCGCCGAAGGACCGCCGATGACCCGATCCGTCGCCGCCAAGGCCGCCGCCCGCTCGAACCGGCCCGACCGCGTGCTCACCTTTGTCACCGGGCTCGTCGTCTTCGCGCTCGGCGCGCTGGCACTGGTGGTGGGCTTCGGCTGGCTCGGTGCCTACCGGGCCCAGCGGCCCGTGCTCGACCCGATCGCGCTCGACTGGCTGAGCCGGCAGGACCCGGTGCTCACCCGGGCCGTGGCGATCGTCGTGGGCCTCCTGCTGTTCGTGCTGGGGCTGTGGTGGTTCCTGCGGTCGCTGCGCCCGGAGCCACGGCCCGATGTCGCGCTCGACCGCGCGCCCGGCCGGGAGGTGACCGTGTCGGCCTCGGCCATCGCCGACGCGGTCCGCACGGACGCCGAGGCCATCGACGGCGTCAGCCGCGCCCGCGTGCGCTCGGTCGGCAGCGCCGAACACCCGGCCCTGCGGCTCACACTGTGGCTGCGCGAGGGCAGCGATCTGCGCGACGTCTGGCACGAGCTCGACACCCAGGTGCTCGCCCGCGCCCGCGAGGCACTGGACGTCGCGGTCCTGCCGACCGCCGTGCGGCTGGAACTCGGCTCCGCTGAGCGCCGCCGCGTACGGTGAGCACGACCAGACCGCGCGCACCCCGGAGAGCACCGATGTCCCTGCCCGTCGCACCACCGGTGAAGCCGATGCTCGCCAAGGCGGCCACCCGCATCCCGGACTCCGACACGCTGCTCTTCGAGCCCAAGTGGGACGGCTTCCGCTGCCTGGTCTTCCGCGACGGTCCGGAGCTCACCCTCCAGTCCCGTGCGCTCAAGCCGCTCAACCGGTACTTCCCCGAGGTGCTCGCCGAGCTGGCGGACACCCTGCCCGAACGGGTGGTGCTCGACGGCGAGCTCGTCATCGGGCGCGGCGGACGGCTCGACTTCGACGCGCTCACCGAGCGGATCCACCCCGCGGCCAGCCGCATCAGCGCCCTCGCGGAGAGCACGCCCGCAAGCTTCGTCGCTTTCGACCTGCTCGCGCTCGCCGACCGCGACCTCACCGGGGAGCCGACCAGCGTCCGCCGCGACGAGCTCACGGTGCTGGCGGACGGCCGGCTGCGCATCACTCCGGCCACCACCGACCCGCCCACCGCGCGGCACTGGTTCGACCTGTTCGAAGGCGCCGGGCTGGACGGTGTGGTCGGCAAGCCGCTGGCCTCGCCGTACGCACCGGGCAAGCGCGTCATGCTCAAGTACAAGCACTCCCGCACGGCCGACTGCGTGGTCGCCGGGCTGCGCTGGCACGTCCACACCGCGCCGGGCGAGTCGGTCGGGTCGCTGCTGCTGGGCCTGTACGACGACGCGGGCGTGCTGCACCACGTCGGCGTCGTCGGGGCGTTCGCGGCGAAGCGGCGCACCGAACTGGCCGCCGAGCTGTCGCCGTTCATCACCGAGGGAGCGCACCCGTGGCTCGGCGACGCGGTGGTCGAGGGCCAGCGACTGCCCGGTGGTGTCAACCGCTGGCGGTCGACGGAGCAGCCGTGGGTGCCGCTGCGGCCGGAACGGGTGGTGGAGGTCGGCTACGAGCACACCGAGGGCGGCCACCCGGCGCGGTTGCGGCACACGGCCCAGTTCGTGCGGTGGCGGCCGGATCGCGACCCGGCGTCGTGCGGCTACGCCCAGCTCGAGGAGCCCGCCCGGTACGACCTGGACGCCGTCTTCCACGGCGAGGTGCGGCGAACCCGTTAACGTCTCCCACACCGAACGCATGCGACAGTGGGCCGGCCGCCCAGCCAGCCCGGACGAACAGTGAGGACGCATCAGTTGCCGCGCCGTGGTCGTGTCCGCTTCCTGACCCTCGCCGCGTTGGTCCCGATCCTGCTGCTCGCCGCGTGCACGGCGGGCCCCTCCACACGGCCCGCCGTCGTGGAGAACGACGGCCCCGCGCCCACCGGCCGGCCCGGCGGCCCCTCGCGTGAGGTGCCCCTGCCGAGGCTGGAGCAGCCCCGCGGGGCGAGCATCGAGTGGTCCGACTGCGGCGACGAGACCCGGCAGCGGCTCGGCGACGGCGCCGCTCGCGCGGGTCTGAGTTACTCGTGCGCACGCCTCACGACCACCCTCGACGCGCCGGGCCTGCCCGCCCGGGGACTCACCCGGATCGCCGTGCTCAAGGCGGGCGACGGCCCGATCCCGCTCGTGGTGGTCAACGACATCGACGGCGAGCCGGGCACGCTGCACGCCGCGCGGCTCGCCGCCGAGCTGCCGCCGGAGCTGCTCGAGACGTTCTCCCTGGTCGGCATGGACCGGCGCGGCACCGGCGACTCCGATGCCGTGCGCTGCATTCCCTCCGACGTGCGGACGACACTGCTGGGGCACGACCCCGCCGACGGCGTGGGGCCCTTGCTCGACGCCGCCCGCACGGCCGGCCAGCAGTGCGCGATCAACCTGGAGGACGAGCAGGGCGCCTTCGACAGCTGGCGCACCGCGGGTGATCTCGACGAGCTGCGGGAGCAGCTCGGGCTGTCGCGGCTGAACGCGCTGGGGCACGGTGAGGGCTCGCGCGTGGTGGCGATCTACGGCGCCCGCTACCCCGGCCGGGTGGGCCGGGTGGTGCTCGACGGCATGCCGGACCCGTCCACGGACCACGCGAGTGTGCTCGACGGCGTCGCCGGCGGCGCGGAGGCGACGCTGGACGCGTTCGGTGCGGATTGCGCGCAGCGCGGGTGCCCGCTCGGACCGGACGCGCGCGGCGCCGTGTCCGCCCTGGCCGAGCAGCTGGACCGCAGGCCCGCCACCAGCGCCGAGGGCTACCGGATCACCCGGGCGGCGGCACTGCGCGGCATCCTCGCCGGTCTCTCCGAACGCCACCGCTGGCCGGAGCTGGCCGACGCCATCGCCGCGGCCCGCACCGGCGACCCGGAAGGACTGATGGCCTTCCTCCGGCCGCACCTCGTCGAGGACCAGCTCCAGGCCGCCCGGCTCGACGGCACGATCGCCACCCGGTGCAACGACACCCCGGCCCGGCTGCCCGGCGACCAGCTCAGCGCGCGCACCCGTGAGCTGGCCACCAAGCATCCACTGTTCGGGGGCGTGGTGGCGCAGGAGCTGGTGTGGTGCAACCCGTGGCCGAGCCGCGGCGACGACCCGCCCGCGATCGGCGCCGACGGGACTCCGCCCATGGTGGTGATCAGCACCGCGACCGATCCGGTCACGCCCGAGCAGGGCACGATCCGGGCGGCCGAGCGGATGCCGTCCGCGGTCCGGGTGGCGTGGCAGGGCGCCGGGCACCACGCGTTCGGGTCGGCGTGTGTGGCCGAGGCCGTGCGGGCGTTCCTCGTCGACGGCGAGGTTCCCGAGGACGGAACGCTCTGCCCCGCGTGACCGGCCACACAGCGGCACCTGGGCAGCGATGTCGATCTCCCCGCCCGGCACTTGACGGGGCGAGTGGGGGATGTTTCGCTGGCCCGCGGTGAACCTTCTGTCGTTGCTCGCTGGCCTGACCAAGCGCGACCCGCACGCCATCATCGCGATCGACGCCGATCCCGCTCAGCCCGTGCACGTGAGCCGCTCCGAACTGTGGCGGCGCACGCTGCAGCTGCGCGCGGATCTGGCGACCGCGGGCGTGGGTCGCGGGGACGGTGTCGCCCTCTGGTTGCCCAACTGGTCGGACGTGCTCGTCTGGCACATCGCCACCGCCTCCCTCGGCGCCTACGCCGTCGGGCTCGGCGCCGCCACCCCGGCCGCCGACGTCGCGCGTGTCGTGGAGCAGGTCCGGCCCCGCGTCGTGGCCGCCGCGCACGACGCGCGTGGTCTCGACCTCGCGGGCCGGCTGCGCGAGGTCGTCACCGGCTCGGAGGGCCTCGACGTGATCCCCGCGGTGGCCGTCGTGGCAGGTCCGCACGGCAAGCCTCCGATCGACCCGTCGCCGTGGGACATCGGCGGGGGCGCGTGGCTGCCGAGCGCGACGACCGCGGGCATGCCGATGCCGCGCACCACGGGTGACGAACCGGCCGTCGCGTTCGAACCCGCGCTCGGTGTGCACCGGGAATCGGTGCTCGTCGCGCACGCCACCGGGACCGCCCGGGCGCTCGGAGTGCGCGAGAACGACCTCCTGCTGTGCACCCAGCCGGTCACCGGCCCGCTGGGCCTGGGGTTCGCGCTCGCCGCCGTCGCGGGCGAGGGCACCTGCCTGCTCGACCCGGCACTGGACGAGACCACACTGCTCGGCGACCTCGCCCGCTTCGAGGCCACGCACCTCGCCACGGACGAGCAGACCGCGACGCGACTGGCCGAGACCTGCCACGACCACCCGTGCACCCTTCCCGCCCTCCGCTGGGTCGGCGTCGCCAACGCCGCCACCCCGGACGCCGCGGGCCGGGCCGAGAAGGAGCTCGGGGTGCCCGCTTCCGCGTTCTACGCGCCCGGCGAGGTCCTCGCTCCCGCCGCGCTGTGGCCATCGGAGCACGCCACCCCCGCCCGGTGGCACAGCGGCGGCCTGCCGGTCGAGCCCGGTCTCGAGGTGCGCGTGGTGGACCCGCTCTCGAACACACCGATGCCGGCAGGCGAGCAGGGCATGCTGCAGTTGCGCGGCCCGGGTGTGCCGGAACAGCGGCTCGGCAAGGCCGGGGAACCGCCGGTCACCGGCGACGGCTGGTTCAGCACCGGTGACCTCGCCATCCGCACGACGGAAGGTGAACTCCGCTATCTCGGCCCCGCACACCGCCCGGCGGGCTGAGGACCTTCTGCTCTAGGGCCGCGCCCGCAGCGGCACCAATACTGCAGCGATGACCGACACCGTCACGCGGCGGGTGCGGGAGCTGGACCCAGCCGCCGCACTGCCCCTCCTGGCCACCGTGCCCTACGGCCGGATCGCGTTCACGCTGCAGGCGTTACCCGCGATCCGGGCGGTCCCGCATGTGCTGCACGGCGGCGAGGTCGTGATCCGCGACCGCGGCCCGGAGCTGGGTGCGGCCGTCGGTCAGATCGTGGCGTTCGAGGCCGGCGGCCTCGCTCCCGGCGAGCACGTCGGCTGGAGCGTCTCCGTCACCGGCAAGGCACACCGGGTTCGCGATCCCGCCTGGGCCGAGGAGCTCCGCGACCTCCTGCCGCTGCGTCCCGCCACGGGCTCCGAGGAGTTCATCCGGATCGCACCCACGCTCGTCAGCGGGTTCACCGTGGAGCTGCGCTGACCGCACCCCGTGGACGGCAGGGGGCAGCCGCCGGGGTGTGTTCTACCGTGGAGAGGTGGCGCGTCGAACCAAGTTGATCATCGGGCTCGTCGTGCTCGTGGTGTTCGTGGTGGCGGCGCTGACCCTTCCGGTACCGAGCCCCGCAGAGGTCCGCGCCTGGGTCCAGGACGCCGGTCCCTGGGCCGTCGTGCTGTTCCTCGCTGCGTACGCGGTGTTCACCGTGGCGCCGTTGCCACGCACGGTGTTCAACCTCGCCGCAGGCCTGCTGCTGGGCGAGGTCGTCGGTGTGGTGATCGCGATCACGGCGACCATCCTCTCCGGGCTGCTGGGCTTTCTGCTCGCCCGGGCGCTCGGCCAGGACGTCGTGGCGCGGCACCTGGATCGCGCGCCGGTGCGCGCGGTCAACGCGCGGCTCGCCGGCGGCGGAATGCTCGCAGTGGCCTCGCTCCGGCTGATCCCGGTGATTCCCTTCGCGCCGCTGAGCTACTGCTGTGGCGTGTCCTCGCTGGCCCTGCGCCCGTACCTGCTCGGGACCGCCCTGGGCAGCTTCCCGGGAACCGTCGCCGTCGTCGTCCTGGGCGATGCGCTGACCGGCACGACTCCGCCCGCTCTGGCCGCCTGCTACGTGGTTTTCGCCGCAGCCGGTGCCGTGGGTCTGGTGCGGGTGATCAGGAAAGCCGAGCCACAGCAGGCAAACCCCGCCACCGCCCGCGACACGGTGGACTGAGAACACGCACCGGCGGCGGTTCACACGGCCCGCAGAACACGGACCGCTACACTCGTTCGCGGGCGCGAGCGGGGTGTCGCGCCGAGTCCTTTCATGATCGCGAGAAGCAGCCGAGGAGAAGGCGTCATCGACACCGGTCAGTTGGTCGCAGGCCACTATCGCCTCGTAGAGCACATCGGCAGCGGTGCCATGGGCATCGTATGGCGGGCGGTCGACGAACGCCTCGAACGATCGGTCGCCGTCAAGCAGATCATCACGCAGCCCGGTCTCTCCGAGGCCGAACGCGCCAATGTGCGCCAGCGCGCGATGCGCGAGGCCAAGAACGCCGCGCGATTCCAGCACCCCAATGCCATCGTCGTCTTCGACATCGCCGAGCACGCGGGCGATCCGTGCCTGGTCATGGAGTACCTGCCGTCGCGAAGCCTGTCGGCGATCCTGGCCGAGCACGGCACGCTACCCGTTCCGGAGGTCGCGCGCATCGGTGAGCAGGTGGCCGCGGCCCTGGTGGCAGCGCACCGCGCGGGCATCGTGCACCGCGACATCAAGCCGGGCAACATCCTCATCGACGACAACGGCACCTGCAAGATCACCGACTTCGGCATCTCGCGCGCCAGCGGCGACCTCACCCTCACCCAGACCGGGCTGATCGGCGGCACGCCGGCGTACCTGGCTCCGGAGCTCGCGCGCGGTGCCGACCCCACGCCCGCATCCGACGTCTTTTCTCTGGGTGCCACGCTCTACCACGCGATCGAGGGCGTTCCGCCGTACGGCGACAACACCAACCAGCTCGCGCTGCTGTACTCGGCGGCCAACGGCAAGGTGAACCCGCCGACCCGGTCCGGGGCGGCGACCGCCCTGCTCATGAGCCTGCTGCGCACCGAGCCGGACGAACGGCCCACGATGAGCGAGGCCCGGGAACGGCTGGCCTCCCTCGCGCGGTCCGAAGCGAACGGCAAGCCGCTCGGTGCCACGCTCGTCTCGCCGCCGATGCTGCATTCCGGCAGCGGACCGCGCCCCGCGGCTCCGAGCATGGCGCCGGTGGCCCCGCCGTGGCGGCGCGAGCCGTCGCCGAGCGAGCCACCTCGGCACCCGACCACCGCGGGGACGCCGCTGCCCCCGCCCGGGAACGGCGGTGACAGCCCGCGCAACAGACGCAAGCCGCTCGTGTTCGGCGCGATCGGCGCCGCGGTGGCCGTGATCGCCGCGGTGCTGGCCATCGCCCTCTCGAGCGGCGACGACGGTTCCGGCGCGAGCGCAGACGGTTCGGCGACGTCCTCGCCGAATACTCCGAGCCCGAGCTCGACGAGCGCGCCCTCCTCCCCGTCACAGCCCGCCACCAGCGACGGCGTCGTCAGCGACTGGGGCGCCGCGGGTGCCCGCATCGAGGCGTTCTACGGCAACCCGCAGGGCTCGTGGAGCATGCTCACCCCGAACGCCCGCGCCGCCTACGGCAACGACCCCGCGAAGTTCGCGCAGTACTGGCAGAACCACACGGTCGTCGGCTACCGGGACATTCAGGCGTACAAGGGGGCGAACAACCCCGACGGGTCGGTCGACATGCGCCTCTTCATCGACATCGGCAACGGGCCGCAGCAGCTGACGCTCCGGGTCGTGCAGTCCGGCGGCACCCTTCTGATCGACGGCGACACCCGGCCCGACGGCGGCACGTCCGGTTAGCGGACGCGCGGCCACCCGCGTGGCTTACCGTGGTGGTATGTCCGAGCACGAGGGTGGCCGCCGCAGCTCGCGGTTCGACGACGAGCTGCTCGGCCTCGACCCGGACGATCCCGAGGCGCAGGCCTTCGCCGAGCATCTCGACCGGATGCGGCGCTGCGAGCCGACGTTCACCGTCGAGGGCTCGCTGCGCGGGGTGGCCGAGTTCGCCGAGGGCAGCACGCGTGCGGGCGGCCTGCGCTGGTGGACCGCGGTACTGATCGTGGTGCTGCTCCTGCTGGGCGTGGTGGTGGCCGCGTGGGACATGATCGGCGCGTTCCTGGTGTGGCTGGGCAGGTAGCCTGAAGGGTATGGAACCTGTCGCCGGAAACGCCCCCCGAGTCCGCAAGACCGACGAGGAATGGCGCGCCGAGCTCAGCCCCGAGGAGTACGCGGTGCTGCGCCAGGCAGCGACCGAACGACCCTTCACCGGCGAGTACACCGACACCAAGACCACCGGTGTCTACCAGTGCCGGGCCTGCGGCGCCGAGCTGTTCCGCAGTGACACGAAGTTCGAGAGCCACTGTGGCTGGCCGTCGTTCTACGACCCGGCCGACTCCGATGCCGTGATCCTGCGCGAGGACCGCTCGCTGGGCATGGTCCGCGTCGAGGTGCTGTGCGCGAGCTGCCACAGCCACCTGGGCCACGTCTTCGAGGGCGAGGGCTACCCGACGCCGACCGACCAGCGGTACTGCATCAACTCGATCGCGCTGCGCCTCGTCCCCGCGCAGGACTGACCGGCTCCGGCCCGGCCCGATCGCACCGGCCACGCCGGGAGCACGGCGTGGCCGAGCCGGCGGGCCCGGGACCCACCCGGTGTCTTCCGGGTCCGCGCGGCGCGGGCGCACCACACGCGGGCCCGGGACCGGCCGCGGGTCAGGGCAGATTCAGCACGAGCTCGCCGGGCTGCACGCGCGGGCCGGTGTAGAACGGCGTCTCCTCCCGCACATGCCTGCGTGCCTCGGTGCCGCGCAGGTGGCGCATGAGGTCGACGATGCGGTGCAGCTCGTCGGCCTCGAAGGCGAGGATCCACTCATAGTCGCCGAGAGCGAACGACGCGACCGTGTTGGCGCGCACGTCCGGGTAGTCGCGGGCTTCCTTGCCGTGGTCGGCGAGCATCTTCCGGCGCTCGTCGTCGGGCAGCAGGTACCACTCGTACGACCGCACGAACGGGTACACGCACACGTACTTGCGCGCTTCCTCGCCCGCGAGGAAGGCCGGGACGTGGCTCTTGTTGAACTCGGCCGGCCGGTGGAGGGCGACCTGGCTCCACACCGGCGTCGACGCCCGGCCCAGCGGCGTGGTGCGGCGGAAGCCCGTGTAGGCCGCCTGCACCTGCTCGACCTCCTCGGAGTGCCACCAGATCATGTAGTCGGCGTCGGCCCGGAGACCGGACACGTCGTAGACGCCGCGGACGACGACGCCCTTGCCCTCGAGCGCGTCGAGATAGTCGGTGGTCTCCTGCGCGGCCGGGCCGCGGTCGTCGGGGAGCCGGCCGGGCTCGATCCGGAACACCGACCACATGGTGTAGCGGATCGTGTTGTTGAGTTCCTGGTAGTTCAACCGCGCCATAGTCCTATCGTCCCACCACTCGCAGTCCTGCCACACGCCGGGCGGCCGCGTCGGCGGTCGCGATGCACGCCGGAATGCCCACACCGTGCAGGGCCGCACCGGCGATCTCGAGACCCGGGAGCTCGGCGATCGCACGCTCGATCCGCGCCACGCGGTCGGTGTGCCCGACACCGTACTGCGGCAGTCCCCCGCCCCAGCGCTGCACGACGGCGTCCACCGGCTCCGCGGTGATCCCGGTGAGCTCGGCGAGATCGTCGCGCACCAGGCGCAGCAGCTCGTCGTCGGTGGCGCGCAGGAACCTCGGGTCGCCGAAACGGCCCACGGAACCGCGGACGAACACCGGTTCGCCGGGCACGGCATGGTGCGGCCACTTGCGGCTCGAGAAGGTGAACGCCTTGGCGGCGAACGGCCTGCCGTCGCGCCGGCGTTCGCGCTCGCCGATGAGGATGCCGGACTCCTGGGGCAGCTCGGTGTCCGCGGGCAGGGCCAGCGCGATCACGGCCATGGAGGCGAGCTCCACCTCGCCGTACGCGGCCGCCGCCTCCGGGGCGAGGCCGGTGAGGAGACGGCTCGCGGCGGGCGCGGGAACGGCGAGCACCACGGCATCGGCGTCGAGGTCGGGCTCGGCGGGTGCGTGGGCGGCCGCCGCGGCGCCGAGCGTGAGCCGCCATCCGCCGCCGGGACGCCGGCCGATCGCCCGGACGGGCACGCCGAGCCGGATCTCCGCCCGCGACTCCCGCACCAGGCGCTCGATGAGGTCGCCGAGGCCACCGGTGAGCGTGCCGAACACGGGCGCGGTGCTGGGGTTGGCGGGCAGCTGCGCGGCGGCCGCGGCCGTGAGGGACCGGGCGCCCGCGTCGACGGCGGCCGCGAGTGCGGGCAGGGTCGCGCGCAGTCCGAGCCCGTCCGCTCCCCCCGCGTAGACGCCGCCGAGCAGCGGGTCGACGAGACGGTCGACGAGTTCGTCGCCGAACCGCTCGCGCAGCAATGCTCCGAGTGACAGGTCTGCGTCGGGCAGTGTGAGCCCAGGCAGGGTCTCCTCGGCGGCCACCGCCCGGCTGCCGTCGGGCGACAGCACGCCCGCGACGGCGTCGGCCGCGGCGGGCACGCCCATCACGGTGCGTTTGGGCAGCGGGAGCGTCCGGCCGCCCGCACGGACGGTCGCGGAGACGGGCGCGGGGTGGTTCAGCGCGTCGCCGAGCCCCAGCTCCCGGACGAGGTCCACGGCTTCCGGCCGGCGCGCGAGGAACGCCTCAGCGCCGACGTCACACGGCCGTCCGGCAAGCGGGACGGTGCGCAGCTTGCCGCCCAGGACACCGCTGGCCTCACACACGATGATCGCCGCGTCCGGCCCGAGTTCGCGGCGCAGCCGGTAGGCGGCCGTGAGACCGGAGATCCCTCCACCGACGACAGCGACTCTCACAGGCTGTGCACCAGCTCCACGATCCGGGTGAGCACGGTCGGGTCGGTCTCCGGCAGCACGCCGTGACCGAGGTTGAAGATGTGCCCGGCCGCCGTGCGGCCCTCGGCCACGATCCGGCGGACCTCCTCCTCGACGACCGGCCAGGACGACATCAACAGCGCCGGGTCGAGGTTGCCCTGCACCACGGGCGGCGGTCCGTCCGGCAGGGTCAGCCTGCGCACGGCCTCGTCCAGCGGCACGCGCCAGTCGACGCCGACGACGTCGGCCCCGGCGTCCCGCATCCCGGTGAGCAGCTCCCCCGTGCCGACGCCGAAGTGGATCCGCGGCACGCCGTAGGCCGCGGCGCCGGCGAGGACCTTCGCCGAGTGCGGCAGCACGAACTCGCGGTAGTCGCGGGGCGAGAGGGCGCCGGCCCAGGAGTCGAACAGCTGGATCGCGTCGACCCCCGCGTCGAGCTGGGCGCGCAGGAACGTGAGGGTCAGCTCCGCGAGCGTGTCCGCGAGCCGGTGCCACAGCTCCGGCTCGGCGTGCATGAGCGCCTTGGTGTGCTCGTGGTTACGGCTGGGTCCGCCCTCGATGAGGTACGACGCGAGCGTGAACGGAGCGCCGGCGAAGCCGATCAGCGGGGTGTCGCCGAGCTCACGGAGCAGTAGTGCGATGCCGTCGGTGATGGGCCTGACCTGCTCGGGGTGCAGCTCGGGCAGCGCCGCGACATCCCCCTGCGTGCGGACGGGGTGCGCGACGACGGGTCCCGTGCCCGGCACGATGTCGATGCCCACGCCCGCGGCGTAGAGCGGCACGACGATGTCGCTGAAAAGGATCGCGGCGTCCACGCCGTGCCTGCGGACCGGTTGCAGCGTGATCTCGGCGAGCATCCCGGGGTCGAAGCACGCCTGGAGCATCGGCACGCCCTCGCGGAGCGAGCGGTACTCCGGCAGCGAGCGGCCGGCCTGGCGCATGAACCACACCGGCACGTGGGACGGCGTTCCGCCGCGCGCGGCGACGAGCAGCGGCGCCTGGGGAAGGTCCCGTCGCGCGGCCGGCTGATTCGCCCGCACCGGCTGCGGGAACACGGAGGGCACCGACGAGGGCGCGGAAGAGGGCAGTGTCATCACCTCAATCGTGCCACGAGGGGACGAGCAGCCATCCGTCGGCGCGTCCTGGCCGTCCGTCGCCGGGCCGCGCCTTAGAGTCAGGCGGTGACCGCCATGACGCAGGCGCCGGAGGAGTTCCGCGACGCCGTCGCAGCGCTGCAGTCCGTGCAGCCCCGGCCCGAGGTGACCGTGGAGCCGATCCGGGCGCCCCAGCGGCTGGCCCCGTGGGCGTACGCCCTCAGCTGCGAGACGACGGGCCCGGGCGACGTCGAGGCGTCCGGACGGCTGGTGCTGCTGCACGACCCGGACGGCCAGGAAGCCTGGAACGGCGTGTTCCGCCTTGTCGTGTACGTGCGAGCGGGCATCGACCGCGAGCTGGCGAGCGACCCGTTCCTGCCGTCGGTCGGCTGGTCCTGGCTCACCGACGCGCTCGACGCGACCGAGGCCGAGTTCACCGCGCTCGGCGGCACGGTGACGGAGACATCCTCGGCCCGCTTCGGCGAGATCGCCGGGCCCGCGCGTACCGACGATCTGGAGTTGCGGGCGTCGTGGACGCCGACGACCACGAACCTGCGCCCGCACGGTGAGGCCTTCTGTCAGTTGATGGCGAGCTACGCCGGGCTGCCGCCGGTCGGCGTGACGATGTTCGGACAGCGCCAGACGTCCTGAACGCCCGAGCCGATCGATGGTCCAGCCGCACGCGGCGCGGCCCGATGTCCCGTCGTGACCCGGGCCCGGCGGCGCCGCGAGACCCGCCTCCGCGCGATGCCTGCGACCGTTCGCGGTGGCGTGCACACGCCGTCTGCACGCGCTTTCCGGCCATCGCAACCTTATGTGATCGCCGGTACTCAGTGGTCTGTTACCAACTCTGCGTGGATTAGCCCTATCGCGCTACAGCGGAGGCGGCGAGTCCCTACCCGATCGGGATAGATACCCGTTTGTCGCCCCCACTGCCCCACTCGGGCGGCTAGAGTGCTTCCGACGACACCACTTTCGGTCTAAAGCTGGCGCGGCTGATTGGCCGAAAGTCCCGGTGCCGGTCGGGGGGCACGACCGACTCCAGGGAGGTAGTGACGTGGCTGCCGTCGGCTTTTCTCAGGCCGTCCGATCCACGCCAGCCGGCGCATTGCCGGCGAGCATGGTTCCGCATCCGCGGGAAGAGTTGTTCTCCGTGATGGTGGTCGACGACCACCCGTTGTTGAGGGAGGCGATTGCCGCACGACTAGCGCAGATGGGCGCAGGCACGGTGCACGAGGCCGCGACGGTGGCCGAGGCCAGGGCCAGGGCGACGGCCACAGGGCCGTGCGATCTGGCGATCCTGGACCTCGGGTTGCCCGACGGCAGCGGCATCGAGCTGGTCACCGAACTCCGGAGCAACGGCTGGCCACGTGTGGTGGTCCTCGCCTCGTCGGACGACCCGTACGCGGTGCGGTCGGCCTTCCAGGCGGGCGCTCAGGCCTACCTGCTGAAGTCCGCCTCACCGGTGGTGGTCACCGACGGCGTCCGCCGGGTCCTCGAGGGTGGCGTGTACGCCGACCCGAGTGTGGCTCCGGTGCTGGCCACCGGCACGCGGGTCGCCGGCACCGACAACACCCCGCGCGAGCTCTCGGCACGCGAGGTCGAGGTGCTGCAGCTCGTGGCGGACGGCCAGTCCAACAAGGAGATCGGTGAGGAGCTGAGCCTCTCCGCGCTCACGGTGAAGTCGCACCTGTCGCGGATCGGGCGCAAGCTCGGCACCGGCGACCGGGCACAGATGGTGGCGCTGGCCATGCGAGCCGGCGTCATCCGTTAGTCACCGCAGCACACCTACGGGACGGGCGAGCCAGGCACGGCAAGCCCGTCCCGTAGGGTTCAGCCTTGTGGACAACGCAGATCACGGCTCCCAGGTGCCGGAGGAGTCTGCGCCTCAACCGCTGACGGAGCCGGCGGGGGGAACCCCGCCGGTGATCGCCGACGCCGACACACTGCGCGACGCGTGCGAGCGGCTGGCGGCGGGCAGCGGCTCGATCGCCGTGGACACCGAACGGGCCTCCGGCTACCGGTACTGGCCCAAGGCCTACCTCGTGCAGGTGCGGCGCGAGGGCGCGGGCACGCTGCTCATCGACCCCATCCCGCTGCGGGACCACCTCCAGCCGCTGGCCGAGGTGCTCGCCCATGCCGAATGGGTGCTGCACGCCGCCTCGCAGGACCTGCCGTGCCTGGCGGAGCTCGGCCTGTACCCGCCGTCGCTGTTCGACACCGAGCTGGCGGGCAGGCTCGCCGGTTACGAGCGGGTCGCGCTCGGCACGCTTGTCGAGAAGCTGCTCGGCTACCGGCTGGAGAAGGGTCACAGTGCGGCCGACTGGTCGAAGCGGCCGTTGCCGACGGACTGGCTGAACTACGCCGCGCTCGACGTCGAGTTGCTGGTGCCGTTGCGCGAGAAGCTCGAGGCGGAGCTGTCCGCCCAGGGCAAGCTGGAGTGGGCCCGGCAGGAGTTCGAGGCGGTCCGCACCGCGCCGCCGCCTCCCCCGCGCGCCGAACCGTGGCGGCGGACGTCGGGTATCCACAAGATCCGCACCGCCCGTGGGCTCGCCGCTGTTCGGGCGCTGTGGCAGGCCCGCGACGAGATGGCCCGGAAACGGGACCGTGCGCCGAGCCGTGTCCTGCCGGACAGCGCGATCATCAACGCCGTGCTGGCCGACCCGAGGACGCCGGCGGACCTGCAGGCGCTGCCCGTGTTCGGCGGACGGGTGCAGCGCCGCTACACCGGCAACTGGCTGCGGCACCTGCAGGCGGCGCGGACGTTGCCGGTCTCGGAGCTGCCGAGCACCTCCGTGCCCAACGACGGCCCTCCCCCGGCCAACCGCTGGGCGGACAAGGATCCGGACGCGGCGGCCCGGCTCGCGGCCGCGCGGGCGGCGCTGGCGACGATCGCCCAGCACCATCGTCTGCCCGTGGAGAACCTGTTGCTACCCGACCTGCTGCGCCGGACGTGCTGGCGGCCGCCGGAGGACCGGTCACCGGAGGGGGTCGCCGGCTTCCTCCGGGAGAACGGTGCGCGGCCGTGGCAGGTGGAGCTCACCGCCGCCGCCCTCAGCACGGCGCTGCAGGCCAAGGGCTGACCGGGGTCGCGGGCCTCAGCCCGCGTGCGTCCAGACACAGTCGCCGGACAGCTCCAGAAACTCGCCGTCGTTGACGGTGACGCTGCCGGGGCCTTCGAGGCCGCCGTTGGTGATGATCGACTCGAATTCGCCGGAGTCGTCGGTGTTGCGCGACCAGTAGCAGAACCCCATGCCGCCCGGCAGCGGACCGTCCGTGCGGTAACGGCCGGGCTCGATGTCGACGCCGACCTGGTAGACGCCCGCCGTGACGCCGTCAGCCGGGTCGGGACGTGGCGGCGCCGCGGGGGCCTCCTCCTCGACGGTGACGGTCTCGGGCGGCAGGGCGGGCTCGGTGTAGCTCTCCGTCACGGTCTCCGTGACGGTGTCGGTGACCGTCTCGGTGACGGTGTCGGTCACCGTGGTGACGGAGGTGACCGGCGCGGCCACGGCCGCGGTCCGGGTGACCGGCTGGCGGTCGGCGACACGGATCGCGCCCGCCGCGCCCGCGGCGCCGCCAACCACGAAGGCGGCGACCAGACCGGTGATCCACGGCCACCGCTTGCTGGTGCGTGGCCTGGTCCGCGAGTCCTGGGCAGGAGGCGGCGCAGCTGGAGTGTTCATGAAGGTGATGTCTCTCGTGTCCGGCGCCCGGTGCGGGCGCGTCACCCGTGACTCGCGTCGATCATGTGGCCTGTTACAGACGGTCGCCGATGTGGGTGACCGTGCGTGATCACCCACCGTGGGCGAGCCCGCTCTGCGCCCGGCCCTTGCGGCGGGCTACGATCATAGTTACCGGCCGGTAACAACGATGGCCGTCCGGTGGTTCTCGAGTTCCGACTTCCCGAAGGAGCACCCGTGGCCGCACCAGCGCGCACCGTCGCCTTCGTCGAAGGGGTCCGAACCCCCTTCGGCAGGGCCGGCGAGAAGGGCATCTACGCCAACACACGGGCCGACGATCTCGTCGTCAAGGTCATCCGTGAGCTGCTGCGCCGGCATCCCGAGTTGCCTCCCGAGCGCGTCGACGACGTCGCGATCGCCGCGACCACGCAGATCGGCGACCAGGGCCTGACCATCGGCCGTACGGCGGCGCTGCTCGCCGGCCTGCCGAAGTCCGTGCCGGGCTTCGCGATCGACCGCATGTGCGCGGGCGCCATGACGGCGGTGACCTCGGTGGCCGGCGGTATCGCGTTCGGCGCCTACGACGTGGCCATCGCAGGCGGCGTCGAGCACATGGGCAGGCACCCGATGGGTGAGGGCGTGGACCCGAATCCGCGGTTTCTCACCGACAAGCTGGTCGACCCGTCCGCGCTCGTGATGGGGCAGACCGCGGAGAACGTGCACGACCGCTATCCCGCCATCACCAAGGAGCGCTGCGACGCCTACGCGGTCCGCAGCCAGGAGCGCTTCGCCGACGCGGTCAAGGCGGGCAAGATCGGCCCGGAGCTCGTGCCGGTCGCGATCCGGCACCCCGAGCTCGGCTGGGGCCTGGCGACCGAGGACGAGCCGCCGCGGCCCGGCACCACGATGGAGGCGCTGGCCGGTCTCAAGACCCCGTTCCGCCCGCACGGCCGCGTCACGGCGGGCAACGCGGCGGGACTCAACGACGGCGCCACCGGTGCCCTGATCGCCGGTGAGGACACCGCTCGCGAGCTCGGCCTGCCGGTGGGCATGCGGCTGGTCGGCTACGCGTTCGCCGGGGTCGAGCCGGAGGTCATGGGTGTCGGCCCGGTGCCCGCCACGGAGAAGGCGCTGGCACGCGCCGGTCTGTCCATCTCGGACATCGGGCTGTTCGAGATCAACGAGGCATTCGCCGTGCAGGTCCTGGCCTTCCTCGACCACTTCGGCATCGCCGAGGACGACGAGCGCGTCAACCCGTGGGGCGGTGCGATCGCGTGTGGACACCCGCTCGCCTCGTCCGGGATCCGGCTCATGACGCAGCTTTCCCGCCAGTTCGCCGAGCGTCCCGACGTGCGCTACGGCATCACGACGATGTGCATCGGCATCGGCATGGGCGGCACGGTCATCTGGGAGAACCCCGCGTGGGAGGGACACAAGTGATTTCCGCTGAGCAGGCCAAGGCCGCTTTTCCCGACGAGGTGGTCACCCGCGCGGTGACCAGGCTCGTCTCCGTGCCCGGCCTGGACAAGCCGGTGGCGCTCATCACCCTGGACAACGGCCACGACCACACGCGACCGTCCACGTTCGGCCCTCAGGGCCTGGTCAGCCTGAATGCTGCGTTCGACGAGGCGGTGGCGGCGGAGCCCGCGGCGATCGCGGTCACCGGCAAGCCGTTCGTCTTCGCCGTGGGCGCGGATCTGTCCGGTGTGGAGAAGATCTCCGATCCCGAGCTGGCCCGCCAGATCGCCCAGACCGGGCACGACGTCTTCCGGAAGTTCACCGAGTCGCAGATCCCGACGTTCGCCTTCGTCAACGGTGCCGTGATGGGTGGTGGGCTCGAGCTCGCGCTCTCGTGCCACTACCGGACGCTGGCCGACAACGCGGCGGCGATCTCGTTCCCCGAGGTCTTCCTCGGTCTGTTCCCGGGCTGGGGCGGCACGCAGCTGTTGCCGAACCTGATCGGCCCGGACGCCGCCGTCACGGTGATCATCGAGAACGCCTTGAACCAGAACAAGATGCTCAAGCCCGCCCAGGCCGCGCAGCTCGGCATCGCCGACGAGCTGCTGTCCTCGGCCGACTTCCTGGAGCAGTCACTGCTGTGGCTGGCCAAGGTCGTGCGCGGTGAGCTCGCCCCGGCTCGCCCGGAGATCGACCGAGACGCAGGCTGGGACGCCGCGATCGAGCGGGCGCGGTCCATCGTGGACGGCAAGACGAAGGGCGCCTCCCCCGGCGCGACCAAGGCCGTGGAGCTGCTCGAGCTGGCGCGGCGCAACGATCTCGACGCGGGCTATGCCGCCGAGACCGAGGCGCTGGCCGACATCCTCATGACGGACACCCTGCGGGCGGGCCTGTATTCGTTCAACCTCGTGAACAAGCGCGCCAAGCGGCCCGCAGGTGCACCGGACAAGTCGCTCGCGCGCACGGTCGGCAAGGTCGGCATCGTCGGCGCCGGGCTGATGGCGAGCCAGCTGGCCCTGCTGTTCGTGCGCAGGCTGAAGGTTCCGGTGGTGCTCACCGACGTCGACCAGGAACGGGTCGACAAGGGCGTGTCCTATGTGCACGGTGAGGTCGACAAGCTGCTGGGGAAGCAGCGTCTCTCGCCGGACGAGGCGAACCGGCTCAAGGCGCTGGTGTCCGGGTCACTGGACAAGGCGGCCTTCTCCGACGCCGACTTCGTGATCGAGGCCGTCTTCGAGGACCTCGGCGTCAAGCAGCAGGTCTTCGCCGAGGTCGAGGAGCACGTGAGCGCGGAGTGCGTCCTGGCCACGAACACATCGTCGCTGTCGGTGACGGCGATGGCCTCGCGGCTGCGGCGCCCGGAGCGGGTGGTCGGCTTCCACTTCTTCAACCCGGTGGCCGTGCTGCCGCTGCTGGAGATCGTGAGGGGTGAGCGCACCGACGATGCCGCGCTGGCCACGGCGTTCGCGGTCGGCAAGCAGCTGAAGAAGTCGAGCGTGCTGGTGAAGGACGCGCCCGCGTTCGTGGTGAACCGCCTGCTCACACGGTTCCTGGGCGAGGTGCTC
This sequence comes from Prauserella oleivorans, assembly GCF_042685745.1. Classification (NCBI taxonomy): domain Bacteria; kingdom Bacillati; phylum Actinomycetota; class Actinomycetes; order Pseudonocardiales; family Pseudonocardiaceae; genus Prauserella; species Prauserella oleivorans. Next base: position 4,188,627 of record NZ_JBHUNT010000001.1, read on the forward strand.
GCCGCGGTGGACGAAGGCACGCCGTTCGAGGTCGCCGATTCGGCGCTGGACCCGCTGGGTCTGCCGATGTCACCGATGACGTTGTTGCAGCTGGTCGGTCCGCCGGTGGCCCTGCACGTGGCGGAGACCATGCACGACGCATTCCCCGACCGGTTCGCGGTGAGCGAGAACCTCCGGCGGTTCGTCGAGGCGGGCAAGTCCGCCGTGTGGCAGTGGGACTCCTCCGGGACGCCGACTGTGGACCCCGAGGTCGCCGCGCTGTGGCGGCAGGGCGACGCACCGTCCACGGCGGAGCAGGTGCGCGAACGAGCGCTCGCGGCACTGGCCGAGGAGGTGCGGCTCATGCTCGACCAGGGTGTGGTCGCCGACCCGCAGGACATCGACCTGTGCCTGATTCTCGGCGCGGGCTGGCCGTTCTGGCTGGGAGGTATCACGCCGTACCTGGACCGGGCCGGGGTGTCGGAGAAGGTGACCGGCAAGCCGTTCCTCGCGGCGGGCGTGGCCTCCGTGCCGCCGGCGTAGGACGACGGAACGCGGCGGGGCCTGGGAGCGCGCGCTCCCAGGCCCCGCCGTATAGGACGTTATACGTCAGTTGGTGCCGACGTTCTGCATCTCCTGCCAGGCCCGCTCGGCGTGCTTGCGCCAGCCGTTGCCCTGGCCGTTGGCGGCCGCCTCCATCGCCCGCATGAACTTCTCCTTCGACATCGCGGGCGCCGGCAGCTCCAGAGTGCCGGCGGCGTCCCGGTAGGCCCCGTGCTCCCGCGGGAACTCGCCGAGCCCCTCGCGATAGCAGAAGACGATGCCGTCGGCGTCACCCTCCAGGCCACCGCCGCGGTTCATGCTCTGGCTCTCCGGCCGTGCCGTCTCTCCGGACAGGTCGCGGCCTTCCGGCAGGCGAATGCCGAACCGCTTCCGCGTCTGCTCCTCGACCCCGCCCACCAGCCGTTCACCGAGGGACAGGCTGTCGAGCAGACGGTCACCGACGTAGCCGGTCAGGTACTTCCCGGCCTCGTGCGCCCGGCCGGACCCGTAGTGCTGCGCCGCGGTCCGGACGACCCGGTCCTGTTCGGCGAGCAGCCTGCTCTCGAACGTCTCGATCTCCGCGGTCACGGGCTTGTAGAACATCTCGGGGTGCTCACACGTGTGGTACATGAGGCGCTTGAACGTCCGCGTCGCGTAGCGGGTGGCCTCGAGCGGCGCATAGTCGCGGGCGACGTGGGTCGAGGCGGTCTCGCTCGTCAGGTACCGGTGCTGCTTGAACTCCGGCGGCACATCGTCGGCTCCGATGTAGACCGGAACGTAGGGCGTGGTGACCGCGCCGGTGACAGCCGTCCACAGTGCATTGAGTCCAGGATGTTCCACATCGGACAGCTTGGCCACCTGGCCGTAGCCGGACCGGTCGTGCGACCAGCGCGGATCCCGGACGTAGGCCAGCATGTCCTCGAGCGACACCGGCGCGAGCTGCTCACTCAGCTCACGCTCCAGTTCGCCCTGCACGTTGCTGCCCCACGGGTGGGTGGGGGTCACCTGCCGCTGGTTGGGCTGCCAGCCGCCGTAGACGGCCTGCGGGTCGAACACCTCGCTCGTCGCCGGGTCGAACCAGCCCTGCTCGACGGCGAAGTCGATGAAGTTGTCCGACGCCAGGAACTCGCCGGGGCGGTTCTTGTAGTCCAGCGGCAGCGGATCGAGGTAGCCGGGGTACGACACGCGCGCCTCGTCCGGTCCGAGGCGCTCGGCGGCCCACAGACCCTGGCTGCCTCCGTAGTTGACCAGTACCCAGCCCTCGTTCTTGTCGGCGAAGAGGTGCGAGTTGCCGCCGTAGGTGGAGTAGCCGTACCGGTCGATGAGCCCGCCGACGATCTCCACGGCCTCGCGCGCCGTCGTCGCGCGCTCCATGGCGATCCGCGAGAGGTCACTGTAGTTGGGGCCGGTCTGCGGGTTGTCGGTCATGGCCAGCAGACGGTCGCTCGTGGGAGACCAGATGTCCCGGGCGGCCACACCATGCTCGTTGAGTCCGCCGTTGGTCAGCGGAGCCGGGAAACCGGCGAACTCCGAGTAGTTCGACGTGATGTACTTGTTGGTCCGGCGCGCCTGCGGGATCTCGGTGAGCGTGCCGGGGTACTCGGCCCGGTCGGTGACCCCGACGGTGGTGGTGGCGCCCTCGGGGAACTCCCGGCTCGGGACGATCTCGAGCCAGTGGCTCGACGGTTCGTGGCCGAACCCGCCGAGCAGCACCGAGCCGTCCTCGGTCAGGTTCTTCCCGACGTAGAAGCCGATGCTCTTGGTCGGCCGGTCCTCCCGCACGGGACCGGCGCCGGCCGTCCGCACCTCGCCGGGACCGGCCGCCTCGCTCGGCACGGTCAGCACCGCCGCCGCGGCCAGCGCGGTGAGTACCACCCCGGATAATCTCGTTCTGCCTCGACGCATGTCGCGACACCTTCCCACGCGGTCGTAAAACGACCGGAAGCTACCACGACACGCGTTCGGGAACGGCCCGGCGAGGGAGCAAGATCACCGGTGGGCCACCTGCGCCCGGAATGCCGGGATCAACTGTGCTACGTCAGCTGTCGTCCGGGTGCGGGCCCAGCCGCTCGCCCGATTCGAGCGTCGCGAACCCGGCGATGTCCTGCTCGTCGAATTCGATGTCGAAGATGTCGATGTTCTCCGCGATTCGCTGCGGATTCGCCGACTTCGGAATCGCGGTGTGCCCCATTTCCAGGTGCCAGCGCAGCACGACCTGGGCGGGTGTCTTGCCGTGCTTGTGCGCGACGGTGCGGATCACCTCGCTGCGGCGGAGGCGTTCGCCGCCGTTGCCGAGGGGCCGCCACGCCTGCGTCACGATGCCGTGCTCGTCGTGGAAGGCCCGCAGCTGGGGCTGCTGCAGCCAGGGGTGCAGCTCGATCTGGTTCACGGCGGGGATCACGCCGGTCTCGTCGATGAGCCTGCGCAGGTGCTCGATCTGGAAGTTGGAGACCCCGACCGCGCGCACCCGGCCGTCGGAGACGAGCTCAGTCAGCGCCCGCCAGGTCTCCACGTACCGGTCCTGCCGGGGCACCGGCCAGTGGATCAGGTAGAGGTCGACATAGTCGAGCCCGAGCTCGGTCAGGCTCCGGTCGAAGGCTCGCAACGCGGCGTCGCGACCGTGGTCGGTGTTCCACAGCTTCGTTGCGACGAACACGTCCCGCCGGGGCAGGCCCGACTTCGCCACCGCGGTACCCACGCCGCGCTCGTTGCCGTAGAGCGTTGCCGTGTCGACACCGCGATACCCCGCCTCGAACGCCGTGAGCACGGCCTCCGTCACCTCCTCGTCGGGGATCTTGTAGACCCCCAGCCCGAGCCGGGGCATGGACACACCGTTGTTGAGTTCGACCACGGGAACCATGCTCCGACGGTAACCCGCTACGCCGCGGCGGGCAGGTGCACGGTCACCGTGAGCCCGCCGCCGACCACGGGCTCGGCGGTCACGGTGCCCTCGTGGGCCTGCACGGCCGCGCGCACGATCGACAGGCCGAGACCGGCTCCGGAGCGGGCCGTGCGCGCGACTCCCGCGCGGCGGAACGGCTCGAACAGCTCCGAGACCGTGGCCGGGTCGAGCAGCGCACCCGACGACCGGACGCGCAGGGTCGCCCAGCGTGGTCCCGGTACCGTGCTGACCTCGATCCAGCCGTTGTCGACGTTGTGCCGGACCGCGTTCTCGAGCAGGTTGCCCGCGACCCGCTCGAGCAGCGCCGGGTCACCGGTCGTCGGCGTGGGCGCGAGCCGGAACTCCGCACGGAGCCCGCGTTTGTCCGCCTCGGCCGCCACGGCCCGCCACGCGCTCTCCGCGACGGCGGCGAGGTCCACCCGCTCGGTGAGCACGAGGCCCGCGCCATCGGTGCGGGCGAGCAGCAGCAGTGAGCCGACGAGCCGTTCGGCTCGCTCCGTGGCGTCCCGGACGACGCCGGCCATGCGGCGCAACTCGGCCTCGTCGGCGGTCTCGTCCGCCAGCGTGACGTCCAGCTCGGTCCGGATCACCGACAGCGGTGTGCGCAGTTCATGGCTGGCGTTGGCGACGAAATGGCGTTGCGCGTCGAACGCCGCCTGCAGCCGGTCGAGCATCGCGTCCATGGTCCGCGCCAGCTCGGCCAGCTCGTCCCGCGTGGACAGCTCACCGATGCGCTCCCCCATCGACTCGACCGACAACCGTTTCGCCGTGCCGGTGATCTCCCGCAGCGGCCGCAGCACGCGCGAGGTGAACGTCCACGCCAGGATTCCCGCGGCCGCCACCACGAAGCAGAAAGCGATCGCACCGCCGATCAGCACGCGTTGCCGGGCATGCTCCCGCAGGTGGTCGGCGAGCACGGACGCCTCGACATCCACGCCGTCCACGCGCACCGTCGTGCCAGGCGGGAGCTGGGGTACGGCGGACACGGCGTCGCCGACGAGCGTCCAGGTCAGCCACAACAGCACCACGCTGACCACCGCGGCCAGCACGGTCGCGAGCACGGTGATGCGGGCGCGCAGGCTGCGCGCCGGGAATCCGGTACGGCGGATCACTCCGTGAGCGAACCAGATTCCGCGCCCGAGCCGGCGCCCGGCACCCGGTAACCCGAGCCGACGACGGTCTCGATGATGCCCGGCTCGCCCAGCTTCTTGCGCAGCGTCATCACGGTGACACGCACGGTGGTGGTGAACGGGTCGGCGTTCTCGTCCCACACGCGTTCGAGGAGGTCCTCGCTGCTCACGACGGCGCCGCCCGCGGAGAGCAGTACCTCCAGCACGCCGAACTCCTTGCGGGTCAGCTCGATCGGCTTGCCCGCGCGGTGCACGGTGCGCCGGGACGGGTCCAGCTCGACATCACCCGCGGTGAGCACGGGCGGGGTGGCCGGGGTCGCCCGCCTGCCGAGCGCGCGGACGCGTGCCACCAGCTCGGGGAACGCGAACGGCTTGGCGACGTAGTCGTCGGCGCCCAGCGACAGACCTTCCACGCGGTCGGACACCGCGCCGCTGGCGGTGAGCATGAGCACTCGCGTGAGCTCGCCGGAGGACACGATCTCCTTGCACAGGTCGTCACCCGACATGCCCGGCAGATCCCGGTCGAGCAGCACCACGTCGTAGCGCGTGATGGAGGCCTTCTCATGGCCTTCGTCGCCGTCGAAGGCGACGTCGACGGCCATGCCTTCCCGGCGCAGCCCGCGTGCGATGGCCTCCGCGAGCGGCGCTTCGTCTTCCACTACCAGTACCCGCACGTCAACACCGTGTCATAGCTTCCTGAGAGATTCCTTTGGGCGAATCCCTTCGAATTCTAGAGCGCCGGGCCGCCGCACCCCCGTCATGATCATCGTCGGCCACGGCGGCGCGTGCCGGTCAGTCGCGCGGGGCGTCCACCGCATCGGTGGCGGCATGGGGCTCGCCGAGCCGGGTGGACGCCCACTCGGTCACGCGGCGTGCCACGTCCTGCGCCGTGAGCCCGATGTCGGCGAGAACCTCCTCGCGGGTGCCGTGGGCATGGAACCGCTGCGGCACGGCCAGGTCGCGCAGCGGCACGTCGCAGTCGGCATCCCGGAGGGCGGCGGCCAGCCCGGAACCGAAACCGCCGTGCCGACCGCTGTCCTCGACGGTGACGACGAGCCGGTGCCCGGCGGCCAGTTCCACGAGCTCGCCGGGAACGGGCACGACCCAGCGCGGGTCCACCACGGTGACGCCGATGCCCTGGTCGGCGAGCCGGTCCGCCGCGGCGAGCCCGAGCCGGGCGAACGCCCCGACGGCCACCAGCAGCACGTCGTCGCCGGCGCCGCGGCGGAGTACGTCGACCGTGCCGATCCGCTCCCGCGCGGGCACCGACTCGACCACGCTGCCCTTCGAGAACCGCAATGCCGTCGGACCGTCCGAGACGGCCACGGCCTCCCGCAGTTCCTCCCGCAGCGTCACCGCGTCACGGGGCGCGGCGACCCGCATCCCCGGCACCATGCCGAGCAGCGACAGGTCCCACATGCCGTGGTGACTCGGGCCGTCCGGCCCGGTGATCCCCGCCCGGTCGAGTACGAGGGTCACCGGCAGCCGGTGCAGCGCGACGTCCATGAGGGTCTGGTCGAAGGCGCGGTTGAGGAACGTCGAGTACACCGCGACCACCGGATGCAGCCCGCCCATCGCGAGCCCGGCCGCGGAGGTCACGGCGTGCTGCTCGGCGATGCCGACGTCGAACCAGCGGTCCGGGTACGCCTCGGCGAACGTGTGCAGGCCGGTCGAGCGCAGCATCGCGGCGGTGACGGCGACGACGTCGTCGCGCTCGGCGCCGATGCGGGTGAGCTCGTCGGAGAAGACCGACGTCCAGCTCGGCCCCTTCACCGGCGGCAGGCCGGTGCGCGGGTCGATCGGGTCGGTCTGGTGCATCTGGTCGGCCTCGTGGTTGACCGCGGGCGGGTAACCGTGTCCCTTCTCGGTCACGGCATGCACGATCACCGGCCCGCCGAACGACTTGGCGCTGTGCAGGGCCTTCTCGAGCGCGGCGAGGTCGTGCCCGTCGACCGGGCCGAGGTACTTGAGCCCGAGGTCGGAGAACATCACCTGCGGGCTGATGGCGTCCTTGATGCCCGCTTTGGCGGCGTGCAGCGCGGTGTAGATGGGCTTGCCGACCACGGGGGTGTGCTGCAGCAGTTCCCGGCCGCCGTCCAGCAGCCTTTCGTAGCCGGGACGCAGGCGCAGCGCAGCCAGGTGCTCGGCGAACCCGCCGATCGTCGGCGAGTACGAGCGGCCGTTGTCGTTGACGACGATGACGATGGGCAGCTCGGGATTGGCGGCGATGTTGTTGAGCGCCTCCCAGCACATGCCGCCGGTGAGCGCACCGTCGCCCACGACGGCGACCGCGTGCCGCCCGCCACCGGCGAGCCGGAACGACTTGGCGAGACCGTCGGCATAGGACAGTGCGGCGGAGGCGTGGCTGTTCTCGATGTGGTCGTGCTCGCTCTCGGCGCGGGCCGGGTAGCCGGCGATGCCGTCGCGCTGCCGGAGCCCGTCGAAGCGGTCCCACCGGCCGGTCACGATCTTGTGGACGTAGGACTGGTGGCCGACGTCGAACAGGAGCGTGTCCCGCGGCGAGTCGAACACGCGGTGCAGCGCCAGCGTCAGCTCGACGACCCCCAGGTTCGGTCCGAGGTGGCCACCGGTCTTGCAGACCTTGTCGACGAGAAAAGTCCTGATCTCCTCGGCCAGCACGCTCAGCTGTTCGTGGTCCATCCGCTTGAGGTCGGCCGGTCCGTGCACGGACTCCAGCAACGTCACGCTCCACCTCGCTCGCCGTCGGGTCACACCTCGTCCGCTCAGTCTAGGGAAGCACGGAGCGGTTGAGCTCCCTGCGACGGCGGCGGGCGGCATCGCCAACGTCACACACCGTGCTCGGCCGTCCGGTGGCCGGCTAACGGCGCCAGAGCGGCAGCATGGCGTCGCGCACCTCGGCCAGCAATTCGCGCATGGCCTCCTCCGCGTCCACCGGGCGACCTCCGGCGACGGCGGAGGCGACGCGCTCGTGCAGGTCGAGCGCCTCGGGCACCGGCTGGTGGGGCATGAGGCCCAGCTGGGTGCGGCCTTGGAGCACGACGGCGACCACGTCGGCGAGCGCGCCGAACATCTCGTTGCCGCTGGCGTGGAGCAGCAGGGTGTGGAACGCGATGTCGCACTGCAGGAACGCGTCGAGTTCGCCACGCTCGCCGAGGTCGCGCATCTCGTGCGCGAGTGCCACGGCCCGGTCGCGCTGCCCGGCCGAGGCGCTGCGGGCGGCGGCGCCGGCCGCCAGCGGCTCGACGGCGATGCGGAGCTCGGTGAGCGAGCGCAGTTGGGCGGCCCGTCCGGTGCCGGAGAGCCGCCACCAGATCACTCTCGGATCGAAGACGTTCCACGACGCGGCGCCGAGAACGGTGATGCCCACCCGCCTGCGAGAGCTCACCAGTCCCATCGACTCGAGGATCCGCATCGTCTCGCGGGCGACCGTACGGGAGACGCCGAACCGGTCCTGGATGCCCTCGAGCGTCAGCACGTGGCCCTCGGGCAGCTCGCCCGAGGTGATCTGCAGGCCGATGGTGTCCAGCACGGTGCCGTGCCTGCCCGCGATACCCGGTTCGTACCCAACGCCCACGGAGGAAGACTAACCGCGCGCAGTGCCTCCGCCGGGGTGGCGGTGGGCGACGGGCAGGCGGAGCGCGTCACCTCAGTCCGGGCGGAGCCCGCCGGCCCGGGCTCCCCACCTCCGGATCAATGGTGCTATCTTTCGGCGCTAAACGTAGTACCTTTCGCGGTTCAACGAGGAGCGCCCATGCCGACCACGTGTCTGGTGGTGATGGGGGTGTCGGGCTCGGGCAAGACCACGATCGCCGGTCTACTCGCCCGTGAACTCGGCTGGCCCATGGCCGAAGCCGACGAGTTCCACCCTCCCGCCAACATCGCCAAGATGTCCGCGGGAACCCCGCTCACCGACGCCGACCGGACGCCGTGGCTGCGCGCGATCCGCGACTGGATCAGCGAACGCGGCGCCGCCGGCGAGAACGCGGTCGTCACGTGTTCCGCGCTCAAACGGTCCTACCGCGACATCCTGCGGGAGGCGGACGCACGCGTGCGGTTCGTCTTCCTCGACGGCGGCACCGACACCGTGGGCAGCAGGCTCGCGACGCGGTCCGGCCACTTCATGCCGCCGGCTCTGCTCGGCTCCCAGTACGCCGATCTCGAACCGCTCGGCGACGACGAGGACGGCGTGACCGTCGACGTCACCCGCCCGCCCGAGGAGGTCACCGCCACGGCGCTGATCCGCCTCGACCTCACCCCGCACTGACCCGGTCCCCGGCCGAAGCAACGGAGCTCTCCCCCATGAACACCGACGAGTGGACCCAGACCCTCGGCGCCGGGCCGCTACTCGGCATCGCCGCGGCGGCCGTCGCCGTGCTGCTGGTGCTCATCATCGTCCTGCGGATCCACGCCTTCCTCGCGCTCGTGACCGTCAGCGCCGCCACGGCCTTCGCCACGGGCATCCCAGCGGACAGCATCGTCGACACGCTCACCGACGGCTTCGGCTCGACCCTCGCCGACGTCGCCCTGCTCGTGGGGCTCGGCGCGATGCTCGGCAGGCTGGTGGAGGTCAGCGGCGGGGCACAGGCCCTCACGGACTCGCTGATCCGGCGCTTCGGCGAGCGGCGCGCACCCCTTGCGCTCGGCATCGCTTCCCTCATCTTCGGGTTTCCGATCTTCTTCGACGCCGGGCTCGTCGTGATGTTGCCCATCGTGTTCTCCGTCGCGCGCAGGCTCGGTGGCGGAGTTCTGCGGTACGGCCTGCCGGCGGCGGGGGCCTTCTCCGTCATGCACGTCTACGTGCCGCCGCATCCGGGTCCCGTGGCCGCGAGCGGGCTGCTCGGCGCCGAGGTGGGCCTGGTGATCGCGCTCGGCCTGCTGGTGGCCCTCCCGACGTGGTTTCTGACGAGCTACCTGTTCGGCGTGTGGGCGGGCAGGCGGATCGTGCTTCCGGTGCCCGACCTGCTCACCGGCGGCCCGCAGGACGACGACGCGAACGGGAACCCGCCCCGGCCCGGCACGGTGGTGGCCCTGCTCCTGCTGCCCCTGGTGATGATCTTCGCCGACACGGGACTGAACACCGCGGGCTCCGCGGGATGGGTGGACGAGAACGCCGGCTGGTTCCAGCTCGCGCGGGCGCTCGGCTCGACACCGATCGCGCTCCTGGTGACGGTGTTCGTCGCGCTGTACGTGCTGGGCACCCGGCGTGGCCGGGGCAAGGACATGCTGGAGAAGCTCGTCGACTCCGCACTCGGGCCGGTGTGCTCGATCATCCTCATCACCGGTGCCGGCGGGATGTTCGGTGGCGTGCTGCGCGCCGGCGGGATCGGTGACGCGCTCTCCGGCGCCATGTCGGGCATCGGCCTGCCGGTGATCGTGGCCGCCTACCTCATCGCCACCGTGCTGCGGGTCGCACAGGGGTCGGCGACCGTGGCGCTGACCACCGCGGCGGGGCTCGTCCAGCCGCTCGTGCTCGATGCCGGGTTCAACGCCGTCGAGCTCGCCGCCCTCGTGCTCGCCCTGGCCGCCGGATCGGTGACGGCGGGCCACGTCAACGACTCCGGATTCTGGCTCGTCGGCCGGTTCTTCGCCATGGACGTGCCGACGACGTTGCGCACGTGGACGGTCATGCAGACCACCATCGGGCTGGTCGGCTTCGCGCTGTCGGCCGTGGTGTTCGCGATCGCCTGACTCAGCGGGTGAGCAGGGCCACGCACTCGACGTGGTGGGTCATCGGGAAAGCGTCGAACGCGCGGAGGCGGGCGAGCCGGTAGCCGTGCTCGGCGAACGTTGCGACGTCGCGGGCCAGCGCCGCCGGATCGCACGCCACGTACACGACCCGCTCCGGCACCGCGTCCACAACGGACGCCACGACGTCCCGGCCCGCGCCCTTGCGCGGCGGGTCGAGCACCACGACCTCCGCCTGCTCGTCCACACCGGACAGAACGTGCTCGACGCGGCCGCACCGCCAGCGCACCTGCGGCAGATCGGCGAGGTTGGCCTCGCCGTCCCGGACGGCCCGGCGACCGGACTCCACCGCGAGCACCGACCCGGTGGGGCCCACCTGCTCGGCGAGCACGGAGGCGAAGAGCCCGACACCGGCGTAGAGGTCCCACACCCGGGCGCCCGGTGACGCCGCGGCCCACTCCCCCACCACGGACGCGAACGTGTCGGCCGCGGCCGGGTGCACCTGCCAGAAGCCGTGCGCGGCAAGCCGCCACGTCCGGCCGGCGGCGCGCTCGACGGCGATCCCGCCGGTGAGCTGCTTCGGCCTGCCCGCGCGGCCGTGGGCGGCGGGGCGCAGCTCCGCCGTGTGCACCCGGCCCGTGGCGTCCTCGGTCACCTCGATCTCGGTGCCCGGCCGCGCGCGCCGGGACAGGCCCGTCTTTGCCGCGTCCTGCAGCGTGATCGGGCAGTCCTCCAGCGGGACCACCCGGTGACTGCGGTGCGCCCGCAGGCCCGGCCTGCCGTCCGGCCCGGTCACGAACCGCACGCGAGTACGCCAGCGCAGCAGCGAACCGGGGAGCTCCTCGACCTCGACCGGCCAGTCCAGCCCGGCAAGGCGGCGCAGCTGCTCGCCCACCACGCTCGCCTTCAGCCTGCGCTGGGCGGCGCCGTCGGCGTGCTGCCAGTCGCAGCCGCCGCACAGGCCCGGCCGCGCCACCGGGCACGGCGGCTCGACCCGGTCGGCGGAGGGACGCAGGACGCGGATCGCGTCGGCCCGGCAGAACGACTTGCCGCGGTCCTCGGTCACCTCGGCGAGCACCCGCTCCCCCGGCAGGGTATGCCGCACGAACACCACCCGTCCGTCCACACGCGACACACAGTGCCCGCCGTGCGCGACTGGACCCACGTCCAGCTCCAGGGTCCGGCCGGTCCAGTCGGCGGTCACCGCCCGGTCTCCTGCCGGTCACGGGCGGGACGGCCACCGTCCGGGTGCTGTCCGTCGGCGAACCCGCGGCGCACGTCGCCGACCACCGAGCGCGGCTGCGCGCGGTCCGCCCGCGTCGACGCCCGTTTCGACGACTCGAGCTGCCACGGCACGCTGGTCACCATCACCCGCGACTGGAACAGCAGGCGGGTCTTCAGCCGCAGCGCGCTCTGGTTGTGCAGCACCTGCTCCCACCAGCGGCCCACGACGTACTCGGGGATGAACACGGTGACGACGTTGCGCGGGTTGTCGCCCCGGACGCGCTTGACGTAGTCGAGCACCGGTCGCGTGATCTCGCGGTACGGCGACTCGACGACCTTCAGCGGCACGGAGAACTTGCGGCGGTTCCACTCGTCGACGAGCTTGCGGGTCTCGAGGTCGTCCACGTTCACGGTCACGGCCTCGAGCACGTCCGGCCGGGTGGCCTTGGCGTAGGCAAGGGCCCGCAGGGTCGGCCGGTGCAGCTGCGAGATGAGCACGATCGCGTGGTTGCGCGCGGGCAGGGTGACCTGTTCGCCCTCCTCCTCCTTGAGCTCGTCGGCCACGCGGTCGTAGTGCTTGCGGATGCCACGCATGACCGCGTAGATCCCCGCCATCGCCACGATGGAGATCCAGGCGCCCGCGAGGAATTTCGTCACCAGCACGACGACGAGGACCGACGCGGTCATGACGAGGCCAAACGTGTTGATCGCCTGCGACCGCCTCATCCGCCGCCGCTGCGCCGCGTCGGTCTCGTCGGCGAGTTTGCGGTTCCAGTGCCGGATCATGGCGCTCTGGCTCAGCACGAACGACACGAACACACCGACGATGTAGAGCTGGATGAGCTTGGTGACCTCGGCCTCGAACACGATGACGAGCAGCACCGCCAGGCCGGACAGGAACAGGATGCCGTTGCTGAAGGCGAGCCGGTCGCCACGGGTGTGGAGCTGCCGCGGCAGGAACCGGTCCTGCGCGAGGATCGAGCCGAGCACCGGGAAGCCGTTGAACGCCGTGTTGGCGGCGAGCACGAGGATGAGCCCGGTGAAGAAGATGACGTACCAGGTCGCGGGCGGGAATCCGGCGAACACCGCGCCGGCCAGCTGGGCGACGAGGGTCTTCTGCTCGTAGCCCTCCGGCGCGCCGATGAGCTGCCGCTCGGGGTCCTCGGCCATGATCGCGCCCGTGGTGTCGGCCAGGAAGATCAAGCCGAGGAACATCGTGATCGCGAGCATGCCCATGAGCAGCAGCGTCGTCGCCGCGTTGCGGCCCTTGGGCTTGCGGAAGGCCGGCACGCCATTGGCGATCGCCTCGACCCCGGTCAGCGCCGCGCTGCCCGACGAGAAGGCCCGCAGGATCAGGAAGGCGAACGCCAGACCCGCGAGGTGGTGCTCCTCGGCGGCGAGTTCGAAACCCGCGCTCTCGGCACGCAGGTCGTCCCCGAGCCCGTAGGTCCGGAACGCGCCCCACACGATCATGCCCAGGATGCCGGCGACGAAGGCGTACGTCGGGATCGCGAACGCCGTGCCCGACTCGCGGACACCGCGCAGGTTCATGGCGGCCAGGAGCAGGATCGCCAGCACCGCGAACTGGACCTTGTGGGTCGCCACGAACGGGATGGCCGACCCGATGTTGGCCGCCGCGGCGGAGATCGACACGGCCACCGTGAGCACGTAGTCCACCAGCAGTGCGCTGCCCACGACCAGGCCCCAGCCCGGACCGTGGTTGACGCTCGCCACCTCGTAGTCGCCACCGCCGGAGGTGTAGGCCCGCACGTTCTGCCGGTACGAGGCCACCACGGCGATCATCACCAGCGCCACCACGAGGCCGATCCACGGGCTGTAGACGTACGCCGAGGCCCCGGCGACCGACAGCACGAGCAGGATCTCCTCGGGCGCGTACGCCACGCTCGACATGGGGTCCGACGCGAACACCGGCAGCGCGACCCGCTTGGGCAGCAACGTGTGCGTCAGCCGGTCGCTGCGGAAGGGACGGCCGAGCAGCAGCCGTTTCGTCGCGGTGGCGAACTTGGACACGACTGCAGCGTAATCGCCGCTATTCGCGGCCGGACCAGCGCGGGCGCCCTCCCGCGGACGCCGACCGGACCGGGCGGACGGCGGCCCCGCGAACGTGCGGCCCGGGCGCGGGGGCGGCCCGTCCCGGGGTAGGTTCTGCGCTGTCGCGACTACGCACAAGGAGGCACCCGACGTGCACGTGGTGATCATGGGATGCGGCCGGGTCGGCGCGTCCCTGGCCGCTGCTCTCGAACGGCTCGGTCACGACGTCGCCGTGATCGACCGGGACCGGGAGGCGTTCCGGCGGCTCGGCGCCGGCTTCCACGGCCAGCAGGTGCTCGGCATGGGCTTCGACCGGCAGGTGCTGATCGAGGCGGGCATCGAGCGGGCCGGCGCGTTCGCCGCCGTCTCCAGCGGCGACAACTCGAACATCATCTCCGCGCGCGTCGCTCGCGAGAATTTCGGCGTCGAGCACGTCGTGGCACGGATCTACGACCACAAGCGCGCCGCCGTCTACGAGCGGCTGGGCATCCCGACGGTCGCGACGGTCCCGTGGACCACCGACCGGTTCCTGCGCACGCTGCTGCCGGACGGCGTGGCCACGTCGTGGCGCGATCCCACCGGCACGATGGCGCTGCTGCAGCTGCCGCTGCACGAGGACTGGGTGGGTCACAGCGTCCGGGAGCTGGAAGAGGCGACGGGTTCGAGGGTGGCGTTCGTGATGCGGTTCGGCACCGGGGTGCTGCCCGACTCCAAGACCGTGTTGCAGGCCGACGACGACGTGTACGTCGCCGCGCGCTCGGGCACCGTCGGTGACGTCACGGCGGTGGCCGCACGAGGCCCCGAGGAGGAGGACTGATGCGGGTCGCGATCGCGGGTGCGGGCGCGGTGGGCCGGTCGATCGCGGCCGAGCTCATCGAGGCGGGACACACGGTGATGCTCATCGAGCGCCAGTCCCGGCAGTTCACACCCGAAGTGGTGGAGCAGGCCGAGTGGGTGCTCGGCGACGCCTGCGAGGTGTCCACCCTCGAGCAGTCCGGCATCGAGCTGTGCGACGTCGTCATCGCCGCCACGGGCGACGACAAGGTGAACCTCGTGCTGTCGCTGCTGGCGAAGACGGAGTTCGCGGTGCGGCGCGTCGTGGCGCGGGTCAACAACCCCGCGAACGAGTGGTTGTTCAACGAGAGCTGGGGAGTGGACGTGGCCGTGTCCACCCCGCGGATGCTGGCGGCGATGGTCGAGGAGGCGGTGAGCGTCGGCGACCTGGTGCGGCTGATGACGTTCCGGCAGAGCCAGACGAACCTCGTGGAGCTCACGCTGCCCGCGGAGACGCCGCTGGCGGGCACCCCGGTGCAGGAACTCGAGCTGCCCCGCGACGCCGCGCTCGTGACGATCCTGCGCGGCGACCGGGTCATCGTGCCGCAGCCGGACGACTCGCTCGAGGGCGGTGACGAGCTGCTGTTCGTCGCGCCCGGAGAGGTGGAGCCGGAGATCCGGAAGGCGCTGGGCCGCTGAGCCCGATCAGGACTGCGAGGCGGGCGGCCGGCCGTACTTGAGCCGCAGCCGCTCCTCCAGCTCGGCCTCGGAGCGCTCCTCGGCCTCCCGCAGCGCCTTCAGCCGCCGGTCCGACCGGCGCACCGCCCACACGACGACGAGCAGCGCGAGGCCGTACAGCGGGTAGCCCATCGCGATCTTGGCGAACGCGAGCCAGCCCGTGTAATCCTCGTCGTAGAGCCAGCGCTGGACGACGAACCGCGCCGCGAACACGGCCGCGAGGGCGAGCGTGGCGATGTCGTAGCCGAACCGGGACGGCTTGTCCTTGCGCCAGTCCATGCCGGTGCCGTTCAGCAGGTTCCACACGACACCGGCCAGCGGCCAGCGCACGAGCACCGACAGCGCCAGGACGGCGAAGTACACCAGGCTCGTCCAGATGCCGAACAGGAAGAAGCCCTTCGCCTCGCCTGTGCGGTAGGCGATGAACGCGGCGATCGCCACGCCGAGAAACCCCGAGATGGCCGGCTGCACCGGCTCCTTGCGCACGACCCGCACGATCGTGATCAGCACGGCGCTGCCGAGCGCGGTCCAGATGCCTGCGGCGAGGCCGAACAGCGAGTTCGCCAGCACGAAGACCACGACCGGGAGGCCCGAGTAGATCAGCCCGGACACGCCGCCCATCTGTTCGAGCAGAGTGGGCTGACGTTCGCCCTCCCCGGCAGCCGGCTTCTCGCTCTGGTCGGTCTGGTCACCGGTGCGGCGGGGCTCAGTCACGCGCTAACTCTCTAGGTCGGTTGCAGCAGTTCGTAATAGGGGTTGTACAGAACCTTGCGGCCGTCGCGGTCGGCCATGCGGCCCCGGACCTTGATGATCCGGCCGGGTTCGATACCCGGGATCCGGCGCCGGCCCAGCCACACCAGTGTGACCTCGTCGGTACCGTCGAACAACTCCGCCTCCAGAGTGGCGACGTCGCTCGCGGGACACAATTCAACACTCCGCAACCGTCCGAGGACGGTCACTTCCTCACCCGAGTGGCAGTCGCACGCGCGCTGCGCGCCGCCTGCCTCTGATTTCTCGGAGAGGTCGTCGGCGTCCAACTGCTCGATGTCGCTGGTGAGCTTCCGTACCAACCGGCTGAAATAGCCGCCGTCCTTGGCGGGCATAGCGCCTGCTCCTGTGCTCAAGGGCCCCCGACTGGATCAGGCCCGTCCTCGTTCAGAGTAGCTCCGTCGGAGCAAGGGAAACCGAGTTGCGCCAGGATCGCAACGTGACCTCCGTTATGCCGACACCCACGGCTGTCGTTCTGCCCGGAACCGGATCGGATGAGGTGTTTGTCCGTTCTGTCTTCGCCGGCCCGCTGGGCGCGCTCGGGATCCCGCTGCTCGCGCCGCCACCGGCGCCGGGCGGCGCCGTGGTGGAGGGCGGTCTGACCGTGCTCGACGACCTCGCGCGCGAGGTCGGCACACCCCTGCTGGTCGGGGGCATCTCGCTCGGTGCGCACCTGGCCACCGAATGGGCGCTGCGCCACCCGGATCGGTGCGCGGGGGTGCTGGCCGCACTGCCGGGCTGGCACGGCGAGCCCGGGGACGCCCCGGCGGCCGTCGCCGCCCGCGCCTCGGCCGACCTGGTCGAGCGGGAAGGCCTCGACGGGGCGCTGGCCGCCGCGACCGCGGGAGTCGCACCGTGGCTGGCCGCGGAGCTCACCCGGGCATGGCGGCGGCACGGCGACGGGCTGGCCGACGGCCTGCGTGCCGCGGCCGCGCATCCGGCACCCGCACCGGCTTCCCTGCGCACGCTGGACGTGCCGGTAGGCATCGCGGCGTGCGTGGACGATCCGGTGCACCCCCTGGCCGTGGCGCGGGTGTGGGAGGGGGCGCTGCCACGCGTGCGGCTCGCCGAGACGACGCTCGCCGCGTTCGGCGCCGACCGGGAGAGCCTCGGCCACGCCGCCGTGGACGCATGGCTGCGCGCGGGTCGGCGAAGCCCGGACGACACCGACGGCACCGGCGAGAGGGACCCCGCCGGGCGCGTCGCCCCGCGCTAGGCCTGCCGCGCCTGCTGCTGGGCGATGTGCTCGGCGACCGATTCGGGCAGCGTGATCGGCAGGGGCGTCCGGACCGGCATCGGGGCGTCACCGCGCACCACGATCGTGTCGCGCACGATGTCCCGCAGGGCGATCGGCGCCTGCGCCGCCTGCGACTGCGGACCGGCGATCACGCCGCGTAGCATCCAGCGCGGGCCGTCGACCCCGACGAACCGCAACGCCATCTCGCCGATGATGGCCGAGAGCTCGAGACCCCATTCGCCGCGGGCGGTGGTCACCTTCGCACCGTCGGAGCGCAGTTGCTCGGCCAGCTCGCCGCTCACCTCGCGCCACAGGCCGCCGGACCGTGGCGCGGCGTAGGCGCTGACGGTCACCTGGCCCTGCGCGGTCACGACATGCACGGCCCGGACGTTGCCGCTCTGCCGGTCCATCTCGACCTGCACCTGGGAGCCGTCCGGCACCGGCACCCGCACCGAGCCGAGATCCATCCGCGGGCGCCCGTCGTCGGGCGCGTCGGCGATGTCGTACGGCCCGGTCCGCGGCTCATCGACGCTGTCGTCGTACTCGTCGTACTCGTCGTACTGGTCGTACTCGGCGTCGGCCTGGCCCGCGCCCACCCGGCTCTCGACGTGCTCGTCCTGCCGCGTGCGTCGCTTCCATCCGAAAATCCCCACTACTTCTCCGTTCCGAGGGCCGCGTGCCCACCCGTCGAACCGTATCCGCCCGCTCCCCGCTCGGTCGGCTCCAGCTCGTCGACCTCGACGAACTCCGCCTGTTCGACGCGCTGGACCACCAGCTGGGCGATCCGGTCGCCCCGGCTCAGCTCGACCGGTTCCTTCGGGTCGAGGTTGACCAGGCACACCCGGATCTCGCCGCGGTAACCCGCGTCGATGGTGCCCGGCGTGTTCACGATGGAGAGCCCGACGCGCGCCGCCAGCCCCGACCGGGGGTGGACGAACCCGGCGTACCCGGGCGGCAGCGCGATCGCCACGCCGGTACCGACGACCGCGCGCTCACCGGGATGCAGCACGACGTCGGACGTCGTCACGAGATCGGCGCCGGCATCCCCCGGGCGGGCGTAGGACGGGACCGGCACTCCGGGGTCGAGACGGGAAAGCAGGACCTGCACGCTGGACACGACTGGCGAGACTACCCTGACCTTGTGAGCAGCACTGCACGCACGCGGTCCCAGCGGGACACGGTCTTCTCCGAGCGCCTGTACCTGTCGTGGTGGGGCTGGCCGCTTCCCCTGCTCGGCACCGCGCTGGTGGCCGCCGAGATCCATCTGGGTTACCCCGGGGTGCGGGCCTGGCTGCCCTACGTGATCCTGCTGCCGCTCATGATCCTGCTGCTGGCAGGTATGAGCAGGCTCAAGGTGGACGTCACCCGGGGCGGGCAGGACTCCGAGCCGGAACTGTGGGTCGGCGACGCCCACCTGCCGCTGCGGTTCGTGGGCCGGGTCGAGGTGATCGACAAGCAGGCCAAGCGCAAGACGCTCGGGCCGGAGCTCGATCCCGCCGCGTTCGTCACCCACCGGGCGTGGGTGCCCACCATGGTCCGCATCGAGCTCACCGACCCCGACGACCCGACGCCGTACTGGCTGGTCTCGACCCGGCATCCCGAACGGCTCGCGGCCGTGCTGCGCGACCAGCGCGACGAGCCGGGCAACTCCGAGGCGCCCGGTCTGCTCGGCAACGCCGACCCCGGCGGCGCACCCCGCTGATACGAGAACGGGTGGCCGAGCACGCAACTCGGCCACCCGCCTCGTGAAGTTCTGCCCCTCCGGGTGCCTTCACCCCCGCGTCAGTGCCTGCCGACGACGCGTACCCGCGCCCGCCCGGCCGGACCGCCCGAACCGGATCAGGCGCAGTCGCGGCAGATCAGTCGTCCGCCCGACTCCTCCGCGAGGCGGCTCCGGTGGTGTACCAGGAAGCACACCGAGCAGGTGAACTCGTCGGCCTGCTTGGGCACGACCTTGACGGTCAGGTCCTCACCCGACAGCCCGGACAGGTCCGCCCCCGGCAGCTCGAAGTTCTCGGCGGTCGCGTCCTCGTCGACGTCGACGACGCCGGACTGCGTCTCGTTGCGCCGCGCCTTCAGTTCCTCCAGCGAGTCTTCGGCGAGCTCGTCAGCCTCACTGCGGCGCGGAGCGTCGTAGTCGGTCGCCATTGTCCTTCACCCCTGCGATCAGCTGTTCTCTCGATACGCGGACCGCCGGACCGCCGTCCGGAAGTCCTCGTGCCGCTGGTCAACGTTCCAGCGCCCGTGTTTGTGCCCGTGCGGACAGTGAGCGTCGTCTCTTCCGGTGACCGTCCAACCGACGCCGCCGTTCCCGCCCGGGAGCCCGGAGAGGGTAGCCCACGGCGTACCCAGCCCCGAAGCTGGTCACCCTAGCCCTGAGCTACGTCACCCGACAGGGCTAATTAGATATCTGAGCAGGGGCTACCCCGAGATGTGTTGCACCTCGATATCAGACGCGGGCCCACGGCCGTGTCCGCTTGCCCGGGCGGCATTCACCGTGATGCCATCCGGGCGCCTCCGGCGTGTCCACCTGTAACGCCTAGGCTGATCAGCAACGACGTTGTCCGTAGTTGGGGACGGGTTTGCGGAAGGGACGCGCAGTGGTGTCGGGGGTGTCGGGGACCGGGGGCTTCCGGAGGAATCGAATCAAGCCGTACCGCAAGTACAAGCCGCTGCCCGCGCTCATCGTGCTGGGCGTGCTCGGCGTCGTGGCGGCGTTCGTGTGGGTCAACGTGGTCACGTCCGTGGAAGACCTCGACGAGGCGATCCGCTGCCAGCCCGCGGCCAGGCCACCCCAGGGCGTCACCTACACCTCGCAGCCGCACGACGCGCTGGCCGATACCCAGCCCGTGCCGCCGAACCGGGTGGCCGTGCGGGTGCTCAACGCCAGCGGCCTGCGTGGCGAGGCCGCGATGACGACGGAAGCCTTGCGCCAGCTCGGCTTCACGCAGCTCGCCGAGCCCGCCAACGACGACTCGTTCCCCGCGGGCGAGGCCGACTGCCACGGGCAGATCCGCTACGGCACCAACGGGGAGGGCGCCGCGCGGACCCTTCAGCTCATCGACCCGTGCCTGCAGCTCGTCAACGACGGGCGCCGGGACGCCACCGTGGACCTCGCCGTGGGCACGACATTCAACGACGTGCGGCCGACCCGCGAGGCACTCGACGTCCTCGAGCAGCTCAACCGCTGGTCGGCGGAGAACAGCGCCGTCGGCGGCAGCGAGCAGTCGGCGGGCGGGCAGGGCCCGATCGTCGACCAGGACCTGCTCGCCAAGACCGCACCCAGTCACTGCTGAGTCGCCCGCGTCAGACGCCGGCGGCTCCGCACTTGATCGCCGCCTCCCGTAGTTCCGCCGCGACCGACGGGGCCGCCGCCAGCGTGGCATCGGACCCGAGCTCCCGATCCTGCCCGGGCAGCGACACGACGGCACCCGCCTCCTCGGCGATGAGCGCGCCCGCGGCCCAGTCCCAGCGCTTGAGGCCGTGCTCGAGGTAGGCGTCGGTCCAGCCCGCGGCGACCGCGCACAGGTCGAGCGAGGCCGAGCCGGGCCTGCGGATGTCGCGGACGTGCCCGAGCAGGCCCGCGATCAGCTCGGCCTGCCGGGCCCGGCGCTCCGGCCGGTAGGAGAACCCGGTGCCGAGCAGCGCGACGTCGAGCCGCTCCGGGGACGAAACCCGCAGCCGCCTGCCGTCCAGCCACGCGCCCTCGCCGCGCGCCGCCGTCCACCGCCTGCCGCTGACCGGCTCCACCACGGCACCCGCGACGGACACCCCGGCGATCTGCGCGGCGACGGACACGGAGAACTCCGGCAGCCCGTAGAGGAAGTTGACGGTGCCGTCGATGGGATCGACGACCCACGTCACGGCGTCACCGGCCTCGCCGCCGCCCTCCTCCCCCAGCACGGGCTCACCCGGCCGCAGCTCGGCGAGCCGGGCGCGCAGGAAGCGCTCCGACTGGTGATCGACGGCGGTGACGACGTCGGTCTTGCTGGTCTTGGTATCGACAGTGACGGCACCACCGGCGAGCATGGACTCACGCGCGCGCCCGACCAGCTCGGCGGCCTCGACCGCGACCTGCTCGGCGACGGCGGCCAATGCGGCCGGCTCCGGTTCGACAGCTCCCACGTCACCATGGGACCACACCCGGCTAAAGTCTCGGCCGATGACTTCTGAATCGAGCAGGAAGGGACGGCGCCAATGACGGCGACCCGGGGTTTCGGCATCGACATCGGCGGCAGCGGGATCAAGGGCGCCCTTGTCGATCTGGAGAAGGGCCAGCTGATCGGCGACCGGCTGCGGATCGACACGCCGCGCCCGGCCACGCCGGAGGCCGTCGCGGACGTCGTCGGCGAGGTCGTCGCGCACTTCGACTGGGACGGACCGGTGGGCATCACGCTGCCCGCCGTCATCAAGAAGGGCACCGCCCACACGGCCGCCAACATCGACCCCAGCTGGATCGGCACCGATGCCGACGCGCTGTTCGCCAAGCGCCTCGGCAGGCACGTCGACGACATCGCCATGCTCAACGACGCCGACGCCGCCGGCATGGCCGAGATGCGGTTCGGCGACCCGGCCGCGCGCCAGGGCGTCGTCGCTCTCCTGACGTTCGGTACCGGCATCGGCAGCGCCCTGTTCCAGGACGGCAGGCTCGTGCCGAACACCGAGTTCGGCCACGTCGAGGTGGACGGGCACGACGCCGAGACCAGGGCGGCGGCGTCGGTCAAGGACCGGGAGGAGCTCTCCTACCCGGAATGGGCGACGCGGGTCGATCGTTATCTGACCGTGCTCGAGAACCTCATCTGGCCGGACCTGTTCATCGTCGGCGGCGGGGTGAGCAAGAAGGCTCACAAATGGGTACCCCTGCTGGAGATCCGAACGCCGATCATCGTCGCGTCGTTGCAGAACAACGCCGGGATCGTGGGTGCCGCCGCAGCTGCTGCGGAGGGCCTCGAACACTGAGGTGAGGCAGGCGGCCGGGCCGGTTCCGGGGCCGAAAAAGTTGATCGCTCGGCGACTCCGCCGGGCATCGTCGTTACAATGGAACACGGCCCTCGGCTGCGGGAGTAAAAACCGCAGGCCGGGGTATGTTCCCCGAATCTAAGGCAGCCGGGACGCATGCGTACCGGTTCGTCATGATCGACCGCTGCGAAAGGGCGTACGTGGCAGCCGCAAAGACCGCAACCCGAAGCGGGACGAAGACAACGAGCGCCGCCAAGCAAGCGACAGCCGAGGAGACGGCGGCCGCGAACGGTGCGGACACGCCGGACGCGAAGGCGCCCGGACGTAAGCCCGCGTCGAAGAAGGCGCCCGCGAAGTCCACCCGGACCCGCAAGAGCGCCAAGGGCGACAAGCCGAAGACCAAGGCCAAGGGCGGCGAGCTCGGCGAGGACGTCGATGCCACCGATCTGGAGGATGTCGACCTGTCCGACCTCGACGTCGATGCGGTCGAGGTCGACGTCGTCGACGCCACGGTGACCGAGGAGGACGCCGAGGAAGCCGAGGGCGACGACGAGGCGGGCAGCGCCAAGCAGCGTTCCTCCAACGACCCCGACTTCGTGTGGGACGAGGAGGAGTCGGAGGCCCTGCGGCAGGCCCGCAAGGACGCCGAGCTCACCGCGTCGGCCGACTCGGTGCGCGCGTACCTCAAGCAGATCGGCAAGGTCGCGCTGCTCAACGCCGAGGAGGAGGTGGAGCTCGCCAAGCGCATCGAGGCCGGGCTCTACGCCGCCGAGCGGATGCGCGTCGCCGAGGAAGAGGGCGAGAAGCTCAGCACGCAGATGCGCCGCGACCTGAAGTGGATCATCCGCGACGGCGAGCGCGCGAAGAGCCACCTGCTCGAGGCCAACCTCCGGCTCGTGGTGTCGCTGGCCAAGCGCTACACCGGTCGCGGCATGGCCTTCCTCGATCTGATCCAGGAAGGCAACCTCGGCCTGATCCGCGCGGTCGAGAAGTTCGACTACACCAAGGGCTTCAAGTTCTCGACCTACGCGACGTGGTGGATCCGGCAGGCCATCACCCGCGCCATGGCCGACCAGGCCCGCACCATCCGTATCCCGGTGCACATGGTCGAGGTCATCAACAAGCTGGGCCGGATCCAGCGTGAGCTGCTGCAGGACCTCGGTCGCGAGCCCACCCCCGAGGAGCTCGCCAAGGAGATGGACATCTCCCCGGAGAAGGTCCTCGAGATCCAGCAGTACGCCCGCGAGCCGATCTCGCTCGACCAGACGATCGGCGACGAGGGCGACTCCCAGCTCGGTGACTTCATCGAGGACAGCGAGGCCGTGGTGGCCGTCGACGCCGTGTCGTTCACGCTGCTGCAGGACCAGCTGCAGTCGGTCCTGCAGACCCTGTCCGAGCGCGAAGCGGGTGTCGTCCGGCTCCGGTTCGGCCTCACCGACGGCCAGCCGAGGACACTGGACGAGATCGGCCAGGTGTACGGCGTCACGCGCGAGCGCATCCGGCAGATCGAGTCCAAGACGATGTCGAAGCTGCGGCACCCGTCGCGGTCCCAGGTGTTGCGCGACTACCTGGACTGAGCGTCACCGCAGCCTGAGGCCCCTCGTGGGTGCCCGGGTCCGGAGCTTCCGGATCTCGGACGCCCACGAGGGGTTTTGTCGTGTTCGCACTCTCCGAAGTGGATCCGGAACACTCGCGCCACCCCTTCCCAGCGGCTGGTGTGCCGCTCCCTTACGGTGGAGCGAGTGGGAATCATGCGAACGCTCGATGTCACCGAGGTGCTGAACCGGCAACGCTCGAGCGAACTCAAGCGTCGGCTGAGCGGACGGGACCTGGTGGGGTTCGGGGTCGGGATCATCATCGGCACCGGAATCTTCACCCTCGCCGGGGTCGAGGCCAAATCCCATGCCGGCCCGTCCGTCACGCTGTCGTTCGTGATCGGTGCCGTGGTCGCCGGGCTGGCGGCGCTCTGCTACGCCGAGCTGGCCTCCAGCGTGCCGACCGCGGGCAGCGCCTACACCTACGCGTTCGCCACCCTCGGCGAGGTCTTCGCGTGGATCATCGGGTGGGATCTGCTGCTGGAGTTCGCGCTCGGGGCCGCCGTCGTGTCGCGCGGCTGGTCCGGCTACCTGGCAAACCTGCTCGGCCTTCCGCCGTCGCTGTTCGGGGAGGACGCCGTCGTCAACATCGGCGCGGTCGTCATCATCGCCGTGCTCACGGTGGTCGCCGTGCTGGGCATCCGGCAGTCGTCGATGGTCACGAACGCGCTCGTGATCGTGAAGGTCACCGTGTGCGTGCTGGTGATCGGAGTGGGTGCCTTCTTCGTCAAGGCCGCGAACCTGACGCCGTTCGTCCCACCCGCCCGGCCTTCCGGGGACACCGAGAGCGCCCTGCACCAGCCGGTGGTGCAAGCGGCGCTCGGCCTGGAGCAGTCCGTCTACGGGCTCGCCGGGATGCTCACCGCGGCGGCAGTGGTGTTCTTCGCCTACACCGGATTCGAGGCGCTGGCCAACCTCGGCGAGGAGACCCGCAACCCCACACGTGACCTGCGGATCGGCATCCTGGGCGCGCTGGGCGTGTGCGCCGTGCTCTACATCGGGGTCTCGCTGGTGCTGACGGGCATGGTGCCGTTCACCGACATCGACGAGGGGGCACCGCTGGCGGACGCGTTCAGCTCCGTGGGCCAGCACTGGGTGAGTGCGCTGATCTCGCTCGGCGCGGTGACGGGGTTGACGTCGGTGATGATGGTCGAGCTGGTGACCATCGGCCGGATCGGCTATGCGATGGGCCGGGACGGGCTGTTGCCGAAGCCGCTGGGCACCGTGCATCCGCGCTGGGGCACCCCGCACCGCATGACCATCGGCGGCGCCGCGCTGATCGCCGCGCTGGCCGCGTTCGTGCCGATCAGCGAACTGTCCGACATGGTGAGCATCGGCGCGCTGTCAGCGATGATCATCGTCGCCGTCGCGGTCCCCGTGCTGCGCCGGAAGCGGCCCGATCTGGAGCGACCGTTCAGGGTGCCGTTCTCGCCGGTGCTGCCGATCATCGCCGCGCTGGCGTGCTTCTACCTGATGCTGAACCTGGACGTGCTGACCTGGCTGCGGTTCGCCGCGTGGCTGCTGCTCGGCATGATCATCTATGTCGCGTACGGGCGCAGGCACTCACGGCTGGCGGCCGAGGAGCGAAAGAAGTCGCTCAAGTGAGCGGTGCGGGGCTGCCGTTGTCCCACAAGGTGGCGTGCAGCCCCGCACCGGTGACGACCGACTCGGCAGCGGCGGCATCCCCGGCTGGCACCACGACCAGCAGGCCTCCCGGCGCCATGCCGTCCCTGCGCAGGGCCGCGGCGACGTATTCCACCGGCTGCAGGTGCACACCACGCTGACCCAACGACGGGTACGTGTCCACAACGGACACCAGGGTGCCGCATCGGCCCGGCAGAATCCCTGACAGCACGACAAAATGACCGACGCGCCAGCGGTTCATCCACAATGGAGCGAGACCGGAGTCGAGGTAGTCGCGTAGCGCTCGGCCGGGTGTGTCGGGGGCGGCGAACGCCCCCGTGTCGACGTTGGCGATCACGGCCACGCGGGTCAGCGTCCGCAGTCCGCCGAGCACCTGCAGTACCACGGCGGTACTCCACTGCCCGCATGCCGGCACCACGGCGAGTGCCCCGTCCGACAGCGTTTCGACAGCGCGGGCCACTCCGGCGGCGGACGTCCCGGCGGAGGCCGGGTCGCGCGTGGACGGCAGGGACAGCCGGAAGTCCACGCGACCCGGCTCACCCGGCGGCCTGCTCGACGGTCCGGCCGCGAGCAGCACGGACCCCGCGGCCCGGGCGACCTCGTCCTGATCGGACACCGGAAAACCGTGGGCTCGCAAGGAGATCAGGCCGGTGAAGGCGCCACAGAGCTCGTCCTTCTGGGGCAGCTCGGCGCGTGCGTGCGCCAGGATCTCCGACGTTCCCGGCAGTGGCTGGACCTCCTCGAGCAGCGACATTCAGTACCGCCACAGGTGGGCGCGCACGATCTCCTCAAGCGGACGGTCCCGAGCCCACTCGCCGTCCGACTCCCGGACCGCCCGGAACGCGCCGAGCAGCTCGGCACCCAGCACGGCCTGCAGCCGGGGTGACCCGGCGAGCGCCACCGCCTGCTCGGCCGCCGACGCGGGCAACCGCGTCACACCGCGTGCCTCCCGCTCGGCGTCGCTCCAGGTTCCCGGGTCGTGCTCGATCTCGTCCGGCGCGACCAGCCCGTCCTCGACACCGGCGATGCCGGCCGCGAGCACGGCGGCCAGCGCGAGATAGGGGTTGGCCGAGGCGTCGCAGGGCTTGAGCTCGACGTTGGCATGCTCGTCGCCGAGCATCGCCGAGCCGGGGACGTATCGCAGCGGCGCCTCACGGTTCTCCACGCCCCAGAACGCGTAGGCACTGGCGAAGTAGCCGGGACGCAGGCGTGCCGTCGACGGCACGCTGGGCGCGGTGATCGCGGTCAGCGCAGGCAGATCGCGCAGCAGTCCGGCGAGGTAGGACGCGCCCTCGCCCCGCGGAACCGTGCGGCCCGCCAGCACGTTGCGCCCGTGCCGCCAGAGCGAGGTGTGCAGATGCCAGCCGTTGCCGGCGGCCTCCGGGCTGACCAGCGGCGCGAAGCTCACCCGCAGGCCGTGGGTGTGGGCCGCGGCATGCACGGTCTGCCGGGCCAGCAGCTGATCGTCGGCGGCGGAGACCGGGTCGGTCGCGCCGAGACTGAGCTCGAGCTGCGCCAGCCCGTACTCGGCATGCAGCTGGCCAATGCGCAAGCCGTTTGCCTCGAAGTCGCGCAGCAGCGCGGCGACGAAGTCGTCGATCGGCACGAGCGCGTGCGGGCTGTAGGCCGGGCCGCCGTGCCCGGGTGCCGAGACGATGTCCGGGCTGCCGGCCGGCGCGACGGCGAACTCGAGCTCGAACCCGGCGCGCAGCTCGAAGCCCTTGGCGGCCGCGGCGGCGACCTGGCGCTCGAGCACGCCGCGCTGGCAGTACGGCGAGGGCGTTCCGTCGGCCAGGACCTGCCGCACGGGCGCCCACGCGAGGGCGGGCTGCCCGGCGAGTTTGCGCACCCGCTCCACGACGGGAACCAGCCGGATGTCCCCGGACGGCGTCGCCAGGCCCGCGTGACCGTAGGTGATGCGGTCGTGGCTGTCGAACACCGCGAACAGCGTGGTCGCGCCGATTCCGCGGGCCGCGGCGTCGCCGAGGCCGCCGATCGGCACGATGCGGGACCGCGGGATGCCGTTGTTGTCCGCCCATGCCAGGTGCACACCGCGCACACCCGCGAGTGCCAGGTCCTTCGCAGCCGCCGACGCCGCCTTGCTCACACAGGCCATCGTGCCAGGTCGCGCGGCGGCCGTCAGGCGATCACGGCGGCTCGTGGACGGAACCGTCCTCGCGGGAGCGCAGGGCCACGCCGGCGACGACGGCGAGGATGCCGAGCCCCTCGGGCAGCGTCGGCACCTGCCGGAGCACGACGAGGCCGGTGACGGTGGCGGTCACCGGCAGCAACGCCAGCAGCACCGCGAACCGAGCCTGCCCCACCCGGCGGAGCACCACCTGATCCAGGACGTACGGCACGACCGTGGACAGCAGCCCCACGCCGATGCCGAGCGCCAGCAGGTCCGGCTCGGTCCAGACGCCGCCGGTGCCGAGGGCCAGCGGGCTGAGCAGCACGGTGGCCACGGCGAACCCGACGGCGAGGCTGTCGATGCCGCTGCCGCCGAGCGCCACCCTCTTGCCGAGCACGATGTAGCCCGCCCACGCGGCCGCCGCGGCGAGCGCGAAGGCGACCCCGGCCGGGCTGCCGCGCAACTGGACGTCGGCGATGCACACCACGCCGACCGCGACGAGCCCGAGCGCCGCGAAGTCCCGGCGGCCGCGGGAGCCGAGGGCGGCGACGAGGACCGGGCCCGCGAACTCGACGGCCACCGCGGTGCCGAGCGGCAGCCGCGCGATCGCCTCGTAGAAGACGACGTTCATGCCCGCGGTCACGACGCCGAACGCCCCCGCGAGGAGCAGCGGCCTGCCGCGCCATGCCTGGCTGCCCGGTCTACGCCACGCGAGCAGGATCACAGCGGCACCCAGACAGCGCAGCCACGCGACTCCGGATGGAGTGGCGGCGTCGAACAACCACACCGCGATCGCGGCGCCGACGTACATCGAAATTCCGCTCAGAACGAACAACAGCGGCGCCGGAACCGTGTCGATACGCCGTTTCGAGGCCGAAATGTCCACGCAACGATGGTGCCTGAGCATGGCAAACGCGGTGGTACGGGCCAGGGTGTCCTACGTCTCGGGATAGTTCTGCGGCGTCCGGGGTAATTGGACGTGACACACCTCCCACCCGCGTGGGAACACTTGCGGGCCGCAAAACGTCTGCAACAGTGGAAGCAGCGAACGGCGAGACGGCACCACCGCCCGATCGCCGCCGCGGCTGAATTGATGGCATCGGCGCGCCGATGCCGGGACGGAGGGAGACTCCAATGACTTCACCGACGCTCACCCGCCCCGAACTGACCCGTGCGGACCGTTGCGACCGTTGCGGAGCAGCCGCCCAGATGCGCGCGGTACTCCCGAGCGGAGGCGAGTTGCTCTTCTGCGGGCACCACGGCCGCGAGTACGAAGCGAAGCTCAAGGAGCTCGAGGCTGACATTCAGCGCTGAGCCGTCACACAGCCGCATGAGCGGGCGGGGATCCTGGTGAGGGTCCCCGCCCGCTCGGCATTTCCGAGCATGGTGAGGCAGAACACACTCTGATCACCCGGGAACCCGGTGGGCCCGGCCGACGACCTGGCAGTCATGTCGACCGAGGCCCAGATCGAGACCTCGCGCGCGGAGCCGGCTCCCCGCGCCACCCTGCGGCCGCTGCTGCTGCGGCTGCACTTCTATGCGGGCGTGCTCGTGGGCCCGTTCCTCCTCGTAGCCGCGCTGACCGGGCTGCTCTACGTCTTCGCTCCGAACCTCGAGCAGGTCCTCTACGACCACGAGCTGCACGTGCCGGCCGCGGCGGAGTCCGTGCCGCTCGCCCAGCAGGTCGCGGCCGCGGAGGCGGCCCTACCCGGGAGCACGCTCGCCGCCGTCCGGCCCGCCCCGTCACCCACCGACACCACGCAGGTGATCTTCGACAGCCCCGGGCTGGCCGAGAGTTACCGGCACACGGTGTTCGTCAATCCGCACGACGGCGAGATCCGGGGTGTGCTGGAGACCTACGGCTCCGGGCAGGCGCTGCCGGTGCGCGCCTGGCTCGACGAGCTGCACCGCAGCCTGCACCTCGGCGACGTCGGCCGCCTCTACAGCGAGCTCGCGGCCAGCTGGCTGTGGGTCGTGGTGCTCGGCGGGCTCGTGCTGTGGTGGAGCCGCCGCAGGCGCACCCGGCTGCGGCCGGACCGGACCGCCTCGGGCAGGCGCCGGACGCTGTCATGGCACGGCGCCACCGGCACCTGGGCGGCGCTGGTCCTGCTCTTCCTGTCCGCGACGGGGCTCACCTGGTCCCAGTTCGCGGGTGCGAACGTCGGCTCGCTGCGGGCGGCTCTGTCGTGGGAGACGCCGGCGGTGTCGTCCTCGCTCGGTGCGCACGCCGAGCACGGCGCCGTCGGGCACGACGCGGCCGGGCACGGGCACGGCGACTCCACGGTGATCGGTCCCGACGAGGTGCTGGCCGCGGCGCGCGAGGCCGGCCTCGACGATCCGGTCGAGATCCGGCCGCCGGCGGCCGAGGGTGACGCCTACGTCGTGCAGCAGGTCCAGCGGCACTGGCCGGAGAAGCAGGACCAGGCGGCCGTCGACCCGGTGACCGGAGAGGTGCTCGAGGTCCTGCGGTTCGACGACTGGCCACTGATGGCCAAGCTCGCACGCTGGGGCATCGATGCCCACATGGGCCTGCTTTTCGGCCTGCCGAATCAGCTCGTGCTGGCCGCCGTGTGCCTGGCGCTGACGGCGCTCGTCGTGCTCGGATACCGCATGTGGTGGCAGCGCAGGCCGACCAGGGCCGGGTTCGGCCTCGGCAGGCCGTATTCGCGCGGCGGCTGGCGACGGGTGCCGTTGTGGCTGCTGGCCCCGCTCGTGGCCGTGGCCGCCGCGGTGGCCTGGTTCCTGCCGCTGCTCGGAGTGTCGCTGGCCGGATTCCTGGTGCTCGACGCGCTCGGGTCACTGCGCGCGCCCCGGGCGAGGCCGGCCGCGACCACCGGCGCGGAGTAGGGGCGCCGAGCGCGGTCACCAGGACCGGAGGGTGGCGATCCGTTCCTCGAGCTGCTCGACGGTGGCCATCGCGGTCGGCGGCCCGCCGCAGATCCGGCGCAGCTCGTTGTGGATGGCGCCGTGCGGCTTGCGGGTGCGGTGGTGGTAGACGCCGACGAGCGTGTTGAGCTCCTTGCGCAGTGCCTGGATCCGCTCGCTCACCGACTGCGGCTTCGGAGCGGCCGGCCGAGCGGGCTCCTCGGCCTTCGGTTTGCGCCGTTTGGCGTCGGCGAGCTGCTCCTCCTGCCGCTTGCGCAGCAGCGCCCGCACCTGGTCGGGTTCGAGCAATCCGGGCAGGCCGAGGTACTCCTGCTCCTCCTCGCTGCCGGAGAACACGGCGGTGCCGAAGGAGTTCCCGTCGTAGATCACCTGGTCGAGCTCGGCGGAGGCGCCGAGCGAGGTGAACGCCTTCTCCTCCTCCCCGGGCTCGTCCCGCGTGCGGTTGGCCGCGACCAGCAGCTCGTCGTCCCAGCCGTCCTTCTCCCGGTGCGGCTTGCCGAGCACGTGGTCGCGCTCGGCCTCGAGCTGGCTGGCCAGCTCCAGCAGCACCGGCACACTCGGCAGGAACACGCTGGCGGTCTCCCCCGGCTTGCGCGACCGGACGAACCGGCCGATCGCCTGCGCGAAGAACAGCGGCGTGGACGCGCTCGTCGCGTACACGCCGACCGCCAGCCGAGGCACGTCGACGCCCTCGGACACCATCCGCACGGCCACCAGCCAGCGGTCGTCGGAGTCCGAGAACTCGCCGATGCGTTTCGTGGCCTTCGGGTCGTCGGAGAGCACGACCACGGGCTGCTCGCCGGTGATCCGCGCGAGGATCTTGGCGTAGGCCCGGGCGGATTCCTGGTCGGTCGCGATGACCAGGCCACCCGCGTCGGGGATGCCTCCCGCCCGAAGCTGCGACAGCCGGGTGTCGGCGGCCTGGAGCACCGACGGCACCCACTCCCCCGCCGGGTCGAGCGCCGTCCGCCAGGCGCGCGCGGTCTGCTCGGCTGTGAGCGGCTCGCCGAGCCGGGCGGTGAACTCGTCACCCGCGCTGGTCCGCCACGACGCCTCACCCGAGTACGCCAGGAACACCACCGGCCGCACGACGCCATCGGCGAGTGCGTCGGCGTAGCCG
Source organism: Prauserella oleivorans (assembly GCF_042685745.1). NCBI lineage: Bacteria > Bacillati > Actinomycetota > Actinomycetes > Pseudonocardiales > Pseudonocardiaceae > Prauserella > Prauserella oleivorans. Next base: position 4,219,976 of record NZ_JBHUNT010000001.1, read on the forward strand.
TAGGAGCTGTCGGCTTTGCTGCGCAGGGAGCCGTCGGCGTCCGGCTCGTAGGTGACGAACGGGATCGGCGAGTCGTCGCTGCGGAACGGGGTACCCGTGAGCGCGAGCCTGCGCGTGGCGGGCGTGAACGCCTCGGACACGGCCTCACCCCACGACTTCGCGTCCCCCGCGTGGTGGATCTCGTCGAGGATCACCAGCGTCTTGCGGTTCTCCGTGCGCACCCGGTGCAGATTCGGGTGCGCGGCCACCTGCGCGTAGGTGACGGCGACGCCCTGGTAGTCCGACGACGTCACGCCCGTCGTGTTGCGGAAGTTCGAGTCGATCGCGATGCCGGCCGCGGCGGCCGAGATCGCCCACTGGTGCTTGAGGTGCTCCGTCGGTGTGACGATGGTGATCGCCTCGACCGTGCGGTCCGAGAGCAACTCGGCGGCCACGCGCAGCCCGAACACGGTCTTGCCCGCGCCGGGAGTCGCGACCGCGAGAAAATCCTTCGGCTTGCGCGTCAGGTACTTGGTCAACGCCCGGCGCTGCCAGGCTCGCAGCGGACGGGCGGTGGCGTCGTGCGCAGCCTCGGGTGCGGCGAAACCGTGCTGGGTCCGAGCCGTTTCCGACACCGACGCACCCACTCCTTCCTCCACCGGGGAATCCGTGCCGAACACACGAAGGCCCCCACGTGACACGGACCGGCTGCCGTGCCGGTCCGCGGTGAGGGCGCGCAGCAGAGCGTACCCGCCGCCACCGACGGCCACGGGGCACGGCACGCCGGGCGACATACCGAGGACCCGCCGCGCCGAACCGCCGCTCATGGACCATGCTGGAAACCGCGATGGAGACACCGAACCCGGGCGACGCGACGGCCAAGCGCAAGGGGCCCTTGCGCTTGTTCAGCCGCACCCTGAGCAAGGCCTGGGACGGCAGCATCTTCTCCGAGGCGGCCGAGGCGGCGTTCTGGCAGACCCTCTCCCTGCCCCCGCTGCTGCTCGGCCTGCTCGGCAGCCTCGGCTTCCTCGGCGACTGGTTCGGCCAGGTCGTCGTGCAGCAGGTGCACGACAACATCATCGACTTCTCCGAGACGATCTTCAGCGAGAGCGTCGTCACGCAGATCATCGAGCCGACCGTCGACGACATCCTGACGACGGGCAAGAGCGAGATCGTCTCGGTCGGCTTCCTGATCTCACTGTGGGCGGGCTCGTCGGCGATGTCGTCGTTCGTGGACGCCATCACGGTGGCCCACGACCAGTACGGCGTGCGCAACGAGGTGTGGCAGCGGATCTTCGCCCTGCTGCTCTACCTGGCGAGCCTGGTCCTGCTCATCGTGGGCCTGCCGATCGTCGCGATCGGCCCCGACCTGCTGCCGGAGTTCTTCCCCGACGGGTGGCGGCCCACCATCGCGCAGTGGGTGGGGGTTCTGTACTACCCGACGGTCGCGGTGCTGCTCGTGCTGGCGCTCGCGACGCTGTACAAGGTGGCGCTGCCCCGCAAGCTGCCGTGGCACCGCGGGTTGCCCGGCGCCGTGCTGGCGATGGTGATCTTCCTGCTCTCCAGCATCGGGCTGCGGTTCTACATCAGCTGGATCACGACCACCGGCTACACCTACGGCGCGCTCGCGACCCCCATCGCGTTCCTGCTGTTCACCTTCTTCATCGGGCTGGCGATCGTCGCGGGCGCCTACTTCAACAGCGCGATCCAGGAGCTGTGGCCCGCGAAGATGACCCGCAGGCAGCGGCGCAGGTGGCGGCGGCTCGAGCTGGAGCGGGCGAACGAGCGCCTTCGCGAGCAGGAGGGCATGAGCCTGTGGCAGCGGACTACGATCCCGCTGCGCAGGCCACGCAAAGAGGACCAGCCGGACAGCGAGCCGGCCTCCGAATCCCCCGCGACTCCCGCGGCCGGGACGGAGCCGCCCGCCGAGACGCGGCTCCCCGGCCGGCCGGCCACCGGGACCGGCGACGAGCGCCGCGCCCGCAGCTCACCTCGCCCGGAGGAGGAGGGCCCGGCCGGGCCCTCCGATCCCGACTACTCCTCGCCGCCGGGCGGCAGGCTCTCGTAGATCCGCTTGCAGTCGGGGCACACGGGCGAGCCGGGCTTCGGCGACTTCGTCACCGGAAACACCTCGCCGCAGAGCGCCACCACGTGCGTGCCCATGACCGCGCTCTCGGCGATCTTGTTCTTGCGCACGTAGTGGAACATCTTCGGCGCGTCGTCATCGGTGCTGTCGGTACCCTCCGGCCGGGTGTCGACATCAGGCAGAGTCTGAGTGCTCATGCGTCTAGTTTGCCGCATTCCCCCGCTCCGGTGACCCGCCGGGAGATCGAACCCGGCCGATGGGCCAGGATGCGTCTGTGACCAGCAACCCTCGTCTCGCCATGTCCGCCGAAGTCGCCGACGCGCTCGCCGCGGGAACCGCCGTCGTCGCGCTCGAGAGCACCCTGCTCGCCCACGGCCTCCCGCCCGGCCGCAACCTCGAGGTGGCCCGCCGCCTCGAGCAGACCGTCCGGGACGCCGGCGCCGTCCCCGCCACGATCGCCGTGCTGGACGGCCGGCCGCTCGTGGGTCTCTCCCCCGCGCAGCTGGAGCGGGTGTGCTCGCCGGACGCCGAGCTCGACAAACTGTCGCTGCGGGACCTCGGGCCCACCCTCGCCCAGGGCCGCTCCGGTGCGACCACGGTGGCCAGCACGGCCGTGCTCGCCCACACCGCCGGGATCGGTGTCTTCGCCACCGGCGGCCTGGGCGGCGTGCACCTGCCTCCGCCGGGCGCCGCCTGCACGTGGGACGTCTCCGCCGACCTCGGCGTGCTCGGCCGGACACCGATCCTCGTGGTGTGTTCCGGCATGAAGTCGATCCTGGACATCCCGGCCACGCTCGAGGTGCTGGAGACCCGGTCGGTGCCCGTCCTCGGGTATGGCGTCGACGAGTTCCCCGCGTTCTACCTGCGCTCGTCCGGGCTGCCCGTGCCGCACCGGGTCGACGACCCGGCCGCGGTGGCGGCTGCCGTGGCGGCGCACCGGCACTTCGCCGATTCCGGTGTGGTGCTGGCCAACCCGGTCCCCGCGGAGTCCGAAATGGACAAGGACCTGCACGACCGGTTGCTCGCCGAGGGGCTCGAGCTCGTCGCCGAACGCAGGGTGCACGGCTCGGACGTCACCCCGGTGCTGCTCGAGCACTTCCACACGGCCAGCGGCGGCGCGAGCCTCGACGCGAACGAGGCGCTCGTGCTGGCGAACGCGGCGCTGGCCGCGCGGGTCGCGGTGGAGCTGGCGCGGTGACGATGCCCGGCGCGGGGAAGGTCGTGGTGGTCGGTGACGCCGGCCTGGACGTGGTCGCCCGGCACGACGGGCCGATCGTGCACGGCGGCGACACGCGGTCGCAGGTCCGGCTGACCGGAGGCGGTGCCGGGGCGAACACGGCGCTCTGGCTGCGCGCGGCGGGTGCCGAGCCGACGTTGCTCGCGCGGATCGGCGACGACGCGCCGGGCCGGCTGCTGCGCAGCGAGCTGGAAGCGACCGGTGTGACGTGCGCGTTCGCCGTGGACGACGAGGAGCCCACGTGCTGCGTGGTGGTGCTCGTCGACACCGACGGCCAGCGCAGCATGCTGCCCGACCGCGGCGCCAACAAGCGGTTCCGCCCCAGCGACGTCGATCGCGCGGTGCTGGCGGGCGCCCGGCATCTGCACGTGTCCGGGTACGTGCTGCTGGACCCGTCGTCGCGGCCGGCGGGTCTGGCGGCGCTGGAGGCGGCCCGGGCCGCCGGGCTGACCACGTCGGTCGATCCGCAGGCGGCGTCGCTCATCACGGATCCGGCCGCCTTCCTGGACGACGTCCGCGGCGTCGACCTCCTGCTGCCGAACGCCGCCGAGCTGCGGGCACTGACGGGCGATGCCGACCCGGCCTCCGCGCGGGCACTGCTGGACACGGTCGGCGCCGTCGTGGTCACCACCGGCCTCGACGGCGCGGCCTGGGTGGACGGCGACGGCATCCGGACCGTGCCCGCGGAATCGGCGCCGTGCGTGGACAGCACGGGTGCGGGCGACGCCTTCAACGCCGGCCTGCTCGCGGCCGTGCTCCGCGGCGAGTCCATTGAGGACAGTCTGCTCGCCGGAGTCCGGCTCGGCGCGCGAGTCGTCAGTCAGGTGGGCGCGCAGCCGGTGCTGAGCGGCCGATGAGTGTTCAGCCGTCGATGATGCGGTGCTCGCGGGCCTCGAGCTCGCGGGCCTCCCGCTGATAGCGATTGACCTTCTCCGCCTTGCGTGGCGGACGGTCGTTCGCGATCAGCACCGCGATCCACGGCAGCGGCACCGACAGCACCAGGAAGGTCAGCGCGAGCCACCACGTGTGGTAGAAAACGCCGGCCAGGATCAGGCACGGGAAGCGCAGGCCCATCGTGATGACGTACTTGCGCTTGCGGGCGGCCAGCTCGTCGTCGTAGGAAGGCGCTGCCGCGGTGATCAGCACCGGGTCAACTCGCCTGTCGTGCTCGTCCACCGGCCTCACCTCCACCGCTTCCATGCTCCCACCGTCCCGGCTCAGGCGACACCCGGGGCGCGGAGGCGGTCCAGCGCCGCGACGACGAGGGCCTCCACCCCGGTGCGCAACGTGGGGTGCGGCACGGGCGCGAACAGTGACGAGTGGTTCGACGGGACGTCGGTCTCGAACCGCCCCGTCGCCAGCGCATCCAGCACCCTGCGTTCATCCCCGCCTCCGACCAGCCAGAACACCGACGCGGCCCCGGCGGCTGCGCCGAAGTCGCCGACGTCCTCACTGCCCGTGATGAGCGGCGCGTCCCACACCCGGCCGTCCGGGAAGTGCTCCTCGAACGCCGCCCGGACGCGCTCGGTCGCCGCGGGGTCATTGCGGGTCACCGGGAACGACGCGATCGGCGTGATGTCCGGTGGCCGGGATGCGGCGGCCGCGTCGGCCTCGGCCCGCACGATCCGCTCGACGGCGGCGAGCACGCGCGTGCGGACCTCCGGGGTGAAGCTCCGGATGTCGAGGTCGAGGGTCGCGTCGTCGGCGATGACGTTGTGCGCGGAGCCGACATGCAGGGAACCCACGGTCACCACGGCCTGCTCGGTGGCGGCCAGCTCCCGGGAGACGATGGTCTGCAGGCGCAGCACCACCGAGGCGGCGAGCACGGCCGGGTCGACCGTGGTCTCGGGGCGCGAACCGTGTCCGCCGCGGCCGTGCAGGGTGACGCGCAGCGCGTCGGTCGCGGCCATGAGCACGTCCGGGCGGGTGAGGACCCAGCCTGCCGGTGCCGGGGTGACGTGCTGGCCGAACACGACGTCCGGCGTCCCCACCCGGTCGAAGAGCCCGTCGTCGATCATGGCCCGGGCGCCGCGACCCACCTCCTCGGCGGGCTGGAACACCGCGACCAGCGTGCCCGACCAGGACGCGCGGACCTCCGCCAGCAGCGACGCGGCCCCGCACAGCCACGTGACGTGCATGTCGTGCCCGCACGCGTGCATGACGGGCACCTGCCTGCCCTCGGTGTCCACCGCGCGGGCGGTGCTGGCGTAGGCGAGACCCGTGCGTTCCTCCACCGGCAGGGCGTCCATGTCCGCGCGCAGCAGGACCGTCGGCCCGTCTCCCCGACGCAGGACTCCGGCCACCCCCGTCCCGCCGATACCCGTGTGCACGGTGTAGCCGTCCGCGCGCAGCCTGCGCGCGACGACGGCGGCGGTACGGGTCTCGGCAAAGGCCAGCTCGGGATGCCGGTGCAGGTCGACGTAGAGGCGCTCCAGCGCGGGCAGTCGCGCGTCCAGACCGGCCAGGACGTGCGCGGCACGCGAGTTCCCCATGCGCCCATCTGACCACGCACCGCGTGGGCCCGCCTACCGTGCGACGATGACACACCGTGAACGGTGACCTTCCCGAGTTGACCACCGACGTCTGTGCCCGCCTGCGGGAGGCCTTCCGGCGCGCCCACTACGACGCCGACGGTGTGGTCGAGGTCCTCGGCGCCGCCGCCCACGCCGCCCTCGGCCGGGGCGAGCCGGTCCCGGCGCTGCGCGCCAGCCGCGACGCAGGCGACCTCGGCACGTTGATCCGGCTGTTCCTGCTCGGGTTCGCCGAGCCTGCCGGCGAGGTCCGCTCCGCGTTCGCCCCGCTCGACCTCGCCGACGCCGTGGCCGCCGGGGTGCTGCGCCCCGACGACGAGGATCCCGGCCGCCTGCGCGCCGGGCTGGACATCCGCCCGCACGGCGACGAGCAGGGATCGTGGTGGGTGGTAGCCGACCTCGACTCCGACCAGCTCGGCCGTCCGGTCGCGGAGGATCACGTGCTGGGCGTGGGGCATGCGTCGCTGAGTCTCATCCGGGCCACCAGCAGGCGCCCGGTGGGGTCCCTGCTCGACGTCGGCACCGGGAACGGCGTCCAGATCCTGCACGCCAGCAGGCACGCCGAGCGGCTCACCGCGACCGACGTCTCACCGCGCGCGCTCGCCCTCGCCCGGGCGACGTTCCTGCTCAACGAGCTGGATGTGGAGCTGCTCCAGGGTGAGTGGTTCGCCCCGGTGGCGCGGCGGACGTTCGACCAGATCGTGTGCAACCCGCCGTTCGTCGTGGGCCCGCCCCGCGTGGACTACGTCTACCGTGACTCCGGGCTCGCCGGCGACGACGCCAGCGCCCTCGTCGTCCGGCAGCTGCCGTCGTTCCTCACCGACGGCGGCGTGGGCCACCTTCTGGCGTCGTGGCTCCACGTGGGCGGTGAGGACTGGTCCGACCGGGTCACCCGGTGGCTGCCGCACGGCACGGACGCGTGGTTCGTCCAGCGGGACGTCGCCGACCCCGCGCTGTACGTCGGCACGTGGCTACGGGACGCCGGCATCGACCCACGCTCGCCCGAGGGCATCGCGAAGGCCGGCGCGTGGCTCGACTGGTTCGCCGACCACGACGTGCGCGGGATCGGTTTCGGCTTCGTGACCCTGCGGCGCACCGGGTCCACGCCGACGATCGTGTGTGAGGACCTCCGCCAGGCCTACGACGACCCGCTCGGCGCCGAGTCGGCCGCCTGGCTCGACCGCGTGGCGTGGTTGCGCGAGCACGAGGCGCACAGCGACGAGGCCCTGCTCGGCACGGCGTTCCGGGTCCCCGACACCGTGGTGCTGGAGCGCATCGAGGCCGTCGGCGACGAGGGCTGGGCCACGACGGTCCGCCGCCTGCATCGCACCGATGGGCCCGGCTGGCAGCACGAGGTCGACGAGCTCACCGCGGCACTGCTCGCCGGCTGCCGCGGGGTGCTGCCGTTGTCGGATCTGCTGGACCTGCTGGCCGCCGCGCACGGCGAGGACCCGGAAACCCTCCGGGAGTCGGCATTGCCGGTGGTGCGCGAACTCGTCCGGCACGGGATGCTGGAGGTGACCGGGAGATGAGGGCGGTGGCGGCCCGGGTGACCGAAGCCAGCGTCACCGTGGACGGCGACGTCGTCGGCGCGATCGACGAACCGGGTTTGTTGGTTTTGCTGGGAATTCACGCCGACGACACACCGGACAAAGCGGCCACAATGGCTCGGAAGCTGTACGAGCTTCGCATTCTGCGCGGCGAGGAATCATGCGCGACCGCGCATGCGCCGCTGCTTGTCGTCAGCCAGTTCACCCTGTACGGCGACACCCGGAAAGGCCGCCGTCCATCGTGGACGGCCGCGGCCAGGCCGGAGACGGCGGAGAAACTCGTCGACGCCGTCGTGGCCTCCCTGCGCGAGCGCGGCGCGACCGTGGCGACGGGGCTATTCGGCGCGATGATGGCCGTGCACAGCGTGAACGACGGTCCGTTCACGGTACTCGTCGAAGTCTGAGGCGCGGTCGAGACCGCGCCCGCCACCGGCTTCCCGGTGCCCACTCGCACGGCTGCCGAAACCTCGCGCTTGCTCGAACGTGAGCCACTCAACACGCCTCAACGGACCGGGAACGATTTCGCGGACACCGACGTTGTTCGAGATGTCCAGCACGAACGCTGGGCCGCGCGCAGGGGTTCCACAGGCCTTGGTGCGCGGCGCGCAATGCGGGCACGAGCACCGCATGAGACGTGAGCCCGTTGACCGGGGAGGCAGAATGTCCGTCCAGACTCTCGACCGTGAGGCCCGCGGGATCCGCGAGCGGAACATCCCGATGGCCGCCGTCGAGGACGTGGCGCCCGCGCCAGCAGAGGAGCCCGATCTCGACGCCCAGGGTCCGGCCGCGGACCTCGTCCGCGTGTACCTCAACGGCATCGGCAAGACCGCGCTGCTGAGCGCGGAGGAAGAAGTCGACCTGGCCAAGCGGATCGAAGCCGGGGTGTTCGCCCAGCACGTGCTGGACACCGACCCCGAGCTCTCCGACGAACGCCGGTCCGAGCTGCGTGCCATCGTCCGGGACGGCAGGCGGGCCAAGAACCACCTGCTGCAGGCCAACCTCCGCCTGGTGGTGTCGCTGGCCAAGCGCTACACCGGCCGCGGCATGCCGCTGCTCGACCTCATCCAGGAAGGCAACCTCGGCCTGATCCGCGCCGTGGAGAAGTTCGACTACTCCAAGGGCTTCAAGTTCTCCACCTACGCGACGTGGTGGATCCGGCAGGCCATCACGCGGGGCATGGCCGACCAGGGCCGCACCATCCGCCTACCCGTCCACCTCGTGGAGCAGGTGAACAAGCTCGCGCGCATCAAACGCGACCTGCACCAGAAGCTCGGCCGTGAGGCCACCAACGAGGAACTGGCCGCCGAATCGGGCATCGCCCCGGAGAAGGTCGCGAACCTGCTCGACCACGCCCGCGACCCCGTCAGCCTCGACATGCCGGTCGGCAACGAGGAGGACGCCCCGCTGGGCGACTTCATCGAGGATTCCGACGCCACGGACGCCGAGAACGCCGTCATCTCCGGGCTCCTCCAGGACGACATGCGTCGTGTGCTGGCGACCCTCGACGACCGCGAGCAGCACGTCATCCGGCTGCGCTACGGCCTCGACGACGGCCAGCCGCGCACGCTCGACCAGATCGGCAAGCACTTCGGGCTCTCCCGGGAGCGAGTCCGCCAGATCGAGCGCGAGGTCATGGTCAAGCTCCGGCAGGGCGAGCGGGCCGCGAAACTCCGCGCCTACGCGAGCTGACGCACCGCATCACCGCTGACCCCACCACCAGAGCCGCGCCGACTATGACGCGGGTCACGAGACGACCGAAATGCCTGGTCAGCGCATCTGGCGGCAGCCCAGCGTCCGGACGAACGGACGTCGCCGCCCCCAGTGGCGCAACCATTCGGCGACGTGCACGTCTTCAGAAGTGGGGTTAGGGCAATGCGGCGCGTGTCCACGGTGCGCACCGCTGTCCCTTGAGAAGGCCGGGTCCCTCGGGGTGGGGCCCGGCCTTCCGCTCGTCCGGGCCCGTCTTCGGTGTGCGGGCGGGTGATCTGCGTCGCGCGTGACCACCGGCGCGGTCCGGGCGAGCACGCGCCGTTGTACGGTCGAATCCCCTTTGACCACGTGCGACGGAGCCCGAGCAGTGACCTCTTCCACCACACAGTTCCAGCACACCGACGTCCTGCCGCTGGGTAAGGACACCGAGACCGAGTACCGGCTCGTCACGCCCGACGGCGTCCGGGTCGTCGAGGCAGCGGGCCGGCGGTTCCTGGAGATCGAGCCGCAGGCGCTCACCACGCTGGCGCGGACCGCCATCACCGACATCCAGCACCTGCTGCGGTCCTCGCACCTGGCCCAGCTACGCGCGATCGTGGACGACCCCGAGGCCAGCGGCAACGACCGGTTCGTCGCGATGGACCTGCTGCGCAATGCCGCGATCTCGGCGGGCGGGGTGCTGCCGATGTGCCAGGACACGGGCACGGCGATCGTGATCGGCAAGCGCAGTGAAGGCGTGCTCACCGGTGGCACGGACGAGGAGGCCCTCTCCCGCGGCATCTACGAGGCCTACCGGGACCTCAACCTGCGGTATTCGCAGATGGCGCCGCTGAACTTCTGGGAGGAGCGCAACACCGGCACGAACCTGCCCGCGCAGGTGGAGCTGTACCACAAGGACAACACGGCCGGGGACTCCTCCGATCCCGCCTACGAGTTCCTGTTCATGGCCAAGGGCGGGGGCAGCGCCAACAAGACGTTCCTGTACCAGGAGACCAAGGCGGTGCTGAACCCGAAGCGCCTGGCGAAGTTCCTGGACGAGAAGCTGCGCAGCCTCGGCACGGCGGCCTGCCCGCCGTACCACCTGGCGATCGTCGTGGGCGGCATGTCGGCCGAGTTCAACCTCAAGGTCGCCAAGCTCGCCTCGGCGCGCTACCTCGACAACCTGCCGCGTGAGGGTTCGCCACTTGGCCACGGTTTCCGCGACACCGATCTCGAGCAGCAGGTGCTCGAGATGACGCGGCAGTTCGGCATCGGCGCCCAGTTCGGCGGGAAGTACTTCTGCCACGACGTACGCGTGATCCGGCTGCCCCGGCACGGTGCGTCCTGCCCGGTCGGCATCGCCGTGTCGTGCTCGGCCGACCGGCAGGCCAAGGCGAAGATCACCGCCGACGGCGTGTTCATCGAGCAGCTGGAGCGCGACCCGGCACGGTTCCTGCCGGACGTCACCGAGGACGACCTGTCCGAGGAGGTCGTCGCGGTGGACCTGAACCGGCCGATGGACGAGATCCGCGCGCAACTCTCGCAGCTGCCGGTGAAGACGCGCCTGAGCCTCACCGGGCCGCTCGTGGTCGCCCGCGACATCGCGCACGCCAAGATCGCCGAGCGGCTCGAGGCGGGCGAGGAGATGCCGCAGTACCTGCGCGATCACCCGGTCTACTACGCGGGCCCCGCCAAGACGCCCGACGGCTACGCCTCCGGCTCGTTCGGCCCCACCACCGCGGGCCGGATGGACTCCTACGTCAACCAGTTCCAAGCCGCGGGCGGGTCGCTGGTGATGCTGGCGAAGGGCAACCGGTCGAAGCAGGTCACCGAGTCGTGCCGCAAACACGGCGGGTTCTATCTCGGCTCCATCGGCGGTCCGGCGGCCCGGCTCGCGCAGGACTGCATCAAGAAGGTCGAGGTGCTCGAGTACCCCGAGCTGGGCATGGAAGCCGTGTGGAAGATCGAGGTCGAGGACTTCCCCGCCTTCATCGTCATCGACGACAAGGGCAACGACTTCTTCGCCGAAACCTCCGAGCCGGTGCTGCAGATCTCGTTCCGTTAGGACGCGTGTCGCCGAAGGTCCCCGCCAGGCGCTCCAGCGTCCGCTCGATGCCGGCGCGATTCCTGGTGGGGAGCGGCGTGCGGTCCAGCAGGAACGGCAGCCGCGTGGTGGACCAGTCGAAGGTCTCCGTCACCGCCGTGCGGCCGTCGCCGTCCGGGTCGAGTTCCCAGCGCCAGCGGTGACCGAAGAAGTGCCGCCACGCGATGAGCCGGTTCTGCTCGTACTCGACGACGGTGGTGGTGAGGCGGTAGGGCACGCCCACCCGCATGTCCATCGCGAAGCGCGACCCCGGCTCCAGCCGCCGCGGACCGCAGGCACGGGCGGCCCGCACCGTGCCCGATCCGTCGAGCAGCGGGTGCTGGACCGGGTCGGTGGGCAGGGCGAAGATCTGCGGCGCGGAAGGGGGAATCGTGCGCGTGACACTGACCTGGCGGCGTGGCACGGCGCCACCTGCAGCCGCGGTCAGTCCGTTCGCTGGACGTACTCGAGCACCAGCAGGCGGTCACCGAGCGGCGCGTCCAGCCGGACGGTGATCGGCGGGTACCGCATGTCCATGGTGCACATGACGTTCTTGTCCGCGGGCTTCGTCTCGGTCATGGTGACCGTGACCCGGTCGCCGCGCTGCTCCCCCACTTCGGCGCCGGCCTTGCTGCAGCCGCCTTCCTGCCCGGTGATGACCAGCGTGGACCCCTCGGCCCGCACGTCGGCCGGATAGCCCTTCGGGAGCCCGGTGGTGTCGAGCTGGGCCGCGGGCACCTGGCCGCCCCCGTCGGCGGGCGGCTCGGCGGGCTGGCGGCCCGGCATCTTCGTCAGCTCCTGCGAGGCCGGAGGCGACTCGACGGGCGCGGGCTGATCCTGGCCGCACCCCGTCAGCACGAGCACGCCGGCGGCGACACCGATGATCGTCTCTTTCCACCTCATGTTCGACTGGACGTAACTGCCCCGGCGGTAGGTTGCACGGCATGAGCACGGACCGGCTGGCGCGCAGGCTCGGCACGGGCGACGCCGTGGTGGTGGGGCTCAGCGCGATGATCGGCGCGGGCGTGTTCACGGCGTTCGCCCCGGCGGCCGCCGCGGCGGGCAGCGGCCTGCTGCTCGGCCTCGCCATCGCCGCGGTGGTGGCCTACTGCAACGCGACGTCGTCGGCACGCCTGGCCATCCGCTATCCTGAGTCCGGCGGAACGTACGTGTACGGCCGGGAACGGCTCGGCCCGTTCTGGGGCTACCTGGCGGGCTGGGGTTTCGTCGTCGGCAAGACGGCGAGCTGCGCCGCCATGGCACTCACCGTCCTGGCCTACGCGGCACCGGGGCTGGGACAGCCGTGGCGGGGCCTGCTCGCCGTGGCCGTGGTCGCGGCGCTGACGGCGCTGAACTACCGCGGCGTGCGGCGCTCCACCCGGGCCGCGACGGTGCTGGTGACGCTGAGTCTCCTCGCGCTCGGCGTGGCGGTGGTGGCGGTGCTGGTGGCAGGTGGCCCGAGCGCGCACCGCCTGCTCCCCCTCGCCGGGACGGGTGCCACCGGCATCCTGGAGGCGGCCGGGCTGCTGTTCTTCGCCTTCGCCGGGTACGCCCGCGTCGCGACGCTCGGCGAGGAGGTCCGCGACCCTGCCCGCACCATTCCGAGGGCGATCGCGTGGGCGTTGGGCATCGTGCTCGTCGTCTACGCCGTCGTGGCGGCCGTGCTGCTGGCCCAGCTCGGTTCGTCCACTGTGGCCTCGGCCGGCGATCCGCTGGCCGTCGCCGTCGCCGCGACGGACTGGCCCGGGCTCACGCCGGTGGTCCGGACCGGTGCCGCGCTCGCCGCGCTCGGCGCGTTGCTGGCGCTGGTGCTCGGCGTCTCCCGGACGGTGCTGGCGATGGCGCGCGACGGCCACCTGCCGCGCGGACTCGCGGCCGTCCATCCGCGGTTCGGGGTCCCGCACCGGGCCGAGCTGGCCGTCGGCGCGGTCGTGGCACTGCTGGCAGCCGTCGTCGATCTGCGCGGCGCGATCGGTTTCTCGTCGTTCGCGGTGCTGACCTACTACGCCATCGCGAACGCGAGCGCCTGGACTCTCGGCGCCCGGCGGGTCGTGCCCGCGGTCGGGTTCACCGGTTGTGTGCTGCTGGCCGCGAGCCTGCCGGTCTCCGCCGTCCTCGCCGGTGCCGCCGTGCTCGCCGTGGGCGTGGTGGGCTACGCGCTCAGGCGTCCTTGATCGCGACGAGCCGGTCGACGGCCGTGCGGAAGCCACCGGCGAGCTCCGCCACGATGTCGGTGACGCCGCGGATCTCGGTCAGCCGCCCGACGATCTGGCCGACCGGCATGGACACCACCGACGGGTCGGCGGCGGCGTGGATCCGGTTGTGGGCGGGTGCCACGAGCAGGTTCTGCAGCGGCATCGGGAGTGGCTCCGGGGCGCCGGGCTGGGCCCACGCCTCGGTCCACCGGGTCTTGAGCAACCGCGCGGGCTTGCCGGTGTAGATCCGGGTCCGCACGGTGTCCGACGAGCCGGCGGCGACGAGTGCCTGCTGCATGGCCTCCGATTCCGGCATCGTCTCCAGATACTCCCGCGTCGCCAGCCAGATCGACCCGGTCCAGACCCCCGCGGCACCCAGCGCGAGTGCCGCCGCGGCCTGCCTGCCGGAGCCGATGCCGCCGGCGGCGAGCACCGGTGCCCGGTCCCCCACCGCGTCGACGATCTCGGGCAACAGCACCATCGAGGCGATCTCGCCGGTGTGGCCGCCCGCCTCGTAGCCCTGGGCGACGACGAAGTCGACACCGTTGTCGACGTGCCGCACGGCGTGCTCGGCCTTGCCCGCCAGTGCGGCGACCGGGACACCGTGGTCATGCGCCTGTTCGATGACGTCCACCGGCGGCGAACCGAGTGCGTTGGCGATGAGGCGGATGGGGTGTTCGAGCGCGACCTCGACGTGCGACCGTGCCACCGAGTGCAGCCAGCCCAGCACGCCCTCCCGCTCGTCCGTGCCCGCGGGCAGTTCCGGCACCCCGAGCTCGGTGAGCGTGCGCTCGACGAACGTCTTGTGCTCGTCGGGGATCAGCTTCGTCAGGTCGGCGGGCGCGCCCTCGGCCGGGATCTTCGACGGCATGACGACGTCCACGCCGTAGGGCTTGCCATCGGTGTTGGAGTCCATCCAGCCGAGCACCTTGTCGAGTTCCTCGGCGTCGTTGAACCGGACGCAGCCGAGCACGCCGAGCCCTCCGGCCCGGCTGATGGCGGCGGCGACGTGCTCGGACGGGGTGAAGCCGATGATCGGCACGTCGATGCCGAGGGTGTCGCACAGCGCGGTGCGCATGGGTGGTGTCCTCCTACGCTTTCAGCAAATCGGCGGCGGGCTCGTGCTCGGCCGCGTGCCGCTGGGCCCACGGATAGTCCGGTTTGCCGCTCGGCAGCCGGGCGATCTCGGCGACGATCCAGATGCTGCGCGGCACCTTGTAGCCGGCGATCTCGGTGCGCACGTGTGCGTCGAGTGCGGTGAGGTCGAGGGTGCGCCCGGCGCGGGGTTGCACGATGGCACCGACACGCTGTCCGAGCCGGCCGTCGGGGACGCCGATGACGAGGGCGTCGAAGACGTCGGGGTGCGACTTCAGCGCGCCCTCGACCTCCTCGGGGAACACCTTCTCGCCGCCGGTGTTCACGCACTGCGAACCCCGGCCGAGCAACGTGACGGTGCCGTCGTCCTCGTAGCGGGCATAGTCGCCGGGAACGACGTACCGCACGCCGTCCACCTCGACGAAGATCGTTTCGCTCTTGGCCGGATCCTTGTAGTAGCCGAGCGGCACGTGACCACGCCTGCCGATGCGCCCCACCGCTCCCGGTTCGGCGGGCACGACTCCGCCGTCGTCGTCGAGAAGCACCGCGTCCTTGCCGAAGTTCACCCGCGGACCGGCGGAATGGTCGGCGTCCTTGGCCATCATGCCGATACCGGTGAAGCCGCTCTCGGAGGAGCCGATGGCGTCGGTGAGGACCACGTTCGGGAACGTGGCGAGGTACTCCTGCTTGACCGACTGCGAGAACAACGCGGCATGGCTGGAGACCGCGACGAGCGAGGACGCGTCGTAGCCGTTGCCGTGGTAGGCATCGAGCAGCGGCCGGGCCATGGCGTCACCGACGATGGTGAGCACATTGACCTTGTGCCGCTCCACGGCCCGCCACACCTCGTCGGGATCGAACTGCGGGACGAACACCACCGTGCCGCCCGCGAACAGCGCCCCGAAAGCCGCCCACTGCGCCGCGCCGTGGATGAGGGGCGCCACGGGGAGCCGCACGAGCGCGCCCTGCCTGCCCTGCTCGGCCAGGGTCCACTCGTCGGGCACGTACTCGCCGGTGACGAAGTCGATGCCGCCACCGAGTGCACGGAAGACGTCCTCGTGCCGCCACATGACGCCCTTGGGGTAACCCGTGGTGCCGCCCGTGTAGAGGATGTAGAGGTCGTCGCCGCTGCGCTCGCCGAATCCTCGCTCGGGCGAGCCCGCCGCGATCGCCTCTTCGTAGGGCACGCCGCCGTGGGCCGCGAAGTCGGCGTCACTGCCGTCCTCGACGACTAAAACGTGTTTCAGAGTTGGCGCACCGGGCAGCACCGCGGCCACCCTCTCGGAGTAGTGCCTCTCGTGGACGAGAGCCACCAGATCGGCATTGGTGAACAAGTAGGCGAGTTCGCTCTCCACATACCGGTAGTTGACGTTGATCGCGATGGCGCGGAGCTTGTACGCCGCGAACATCGTTTCGATCATCTCGAGTGAATTCCTGGAGTACACGCCGATGTGGTCGCCCTGGCCGATGCCCTGCTCGGCGAGATGGTGGGCGAGCCGGTTGGCGCGCTCGTCCAGTTCGGCATAGGTGAGGAGCCGGTCACCGCAGATGACCGCGGTGCGATCCGGCACGACGTCGACGGCGTGCTCCAGCAGGTCCGCGATGTTGAAGGCCACGAGAACAAACTAGAACATGTTATTGTTCTGGGCAATGGAGCAGTCGATTTCTCCGACCGAGAGGCAGCGATGACACAGGCGCACGCTCTGGTGGAACAACGCGGGCACACGCTCGTGGTGACGATGAACCGGCCGCAGGCTCGCAACGCGCTCAGCGGCGAGATGCTGGCGATCATGACCGAGGCCTGGGACCGCGTCGACACCGATCCGGAGATCCGCAGCTGTGTGCTGACCGGCGCGGGCGGGGCATTCTGCGCCGGCGCCGATCTGAAGGCGATGAACAGCCACAGCCCGTCGTCGTCGTTCGAGAAGCGGGCCTTCGACCCGAGCCGGATGGACGGCCTGCTCAAGGGCAGGAGACTGACCAAGCCGCTCATCGCCGCGGTGGAAGGCCCCGCCATCGCGGGCGGCACGGAGATCCTGCAGGCCACCGACATCCGGATCGCCGGCGAGAGCGCCCGGTTCGGTGTGTCGGAGGCGAGGTGGGGGCTGTTCCCGCTCGGAGGGTCCGCGGTGCGCCTGCCCCGGCAGATCCCGTACACGGTCGCGGCCGAGATCCTGCTGACGGGCAGGCACATCACGGCCGCCGAGGCCAAGGAGATCGGGCTGATCGGTCAGGTCGTGCCCGACGGCACCGCCCTCGACCGCGCCCTCGAGATCGCCGACACGATCGCCGCCAACGGGCCGCTCGCGGTGCAGGCCATCCTGCGCACCATCCGCGACACCGAAGGCATGCACGAGGAGGAGGCGTTCAAGCTGGAATCGCAGTACGGGGTGGCCGTGTTCGCCAGCGAGGACGCCCAGGAAGGCCCGCGCGCCTTCGCCGAGAAGCGCACGCCGCGGTTCCGGGGGCGCTGACGAGCTCAGATGGCGCGGTCCCGGCCCTGCCAGTACGGGTCCCGCAGCGTGCGCTTGTAGAGCTTGCCGTTGGGATCGCGCGGCAGCTCGGCGTGATAGTCGATGCTCTTGGGCAGCTTGAACTTGGCCAGCCTGCCGCGCGCGTATTCGAGTAGCTCCTCGGTCAGCTCCGATGACGGTTCGACTCCCTCGGCGGGCTGCACGACGGCCTTGATCTCCTCACCCCAGTCGTCGTGCGGCACGCCGAACACCGCGACGTCGGCGACCTTCGGATGCAGCACCAGCTCGTTCTCGATCTCGGCCGGATAGATGTTCACACCACCGGAGATGATCATGTCGTTCTTGCGGTCGTGCAGGTACAGGTAGCCGTCCTCGTCGAGGTATCCGACGTCGCCGAGCGTGAACAGATCGCCCACGCGAGACCGCTCGGTCTTCTCCCGGTCGTTGTGGTATTCGAAGTTCGAGCCGCCCATGCGCATGTAGACGATGCCGGGCTCGCCCGGCGGCAGCTCGTTGCCGTCGTCGTCGAGCACCTTCACGGTCGAGTTCGGCCACGGCCTGCCCACCGACCCCGGCTTGCGCAGCCACTCCTCGCCGCTGATCACCGTGCCGCCGCCTTCGGTCGCGGCGTAGTACTCGGTGACCACCGGTCCCCACCACTCGAGCATGCGCCGCTTGATCTCCTGCGGGCACGGCGCCGCGCCGTGGATCATGACCCGCAGCGACGACACGTCGTAGCGCAGGCGCACCTCGTCCGGCAACGCCAGCAACCGGCGGAACTGTGTGGGCACCATGTGGCTGTGCGTCACCCGGTGGCGTTCGATGAGCCGCAGCATCTCCTCGGGATCCCAGCGATCCATGAGTACGGCGGGATGGCCCAGCTGGATCGAGATCGCGACGAAGTTGAGCACCGCCGTGTGGTACAGCGGCGAGCCGCAGAGGTGCACGTGGCCGTCGAACGGCGCGATGCCGAACAACGCGAAGAACGAGGTCGAGGCCACCGGAACCGCGTCCGGGTCGGCGCCCGTCAGCGGCCGCCGCACTCCCTTGGGCCTGCCCGTGGTGCCCGAGGTGTAGAGCATCGGCGAGCCGGCGGTGCGCCGCTGGGGCCTGCCGTCGCCCTCCCCCGCCCCGAGTTCCTCGATGCGCCGGAAACCGAGGACCGCGCCGACCGCGAAGCGGGCGCGCGGGGAGATCCCGGCTTCGTCGGCCGCCGCGACCGCGACGGCGGCGAACCGCTCGTGCGCCAGGAAGGCCTTGGCGCCCGAATCGCGGAGGATGTAGGCGATCTCGGGCCCCACGAGGTGCCAGTTGGCCATCACGACGTAGAGCCCGGACTGGATCGCGGCGAAGTACGCGGCGACGAGTTCGACGCCGTTGGGCTGAAGCACGACGATCGCGTCGCCGGTCTCGAGACCGAGCGCCTGAAGGCCGCGGGCGTAGGAGTTGGCCTTGGCGGCGAGTTCGCCGTAGCTGACCTCGGTGCCGTCCGGGTCGACCATCGCGGTGAGCTCAGGACGCTCGGCGGCGATGTTCCACAGACCGATGGTCTCCGTCGTCGTCGGCGTGGTTGTTGAAGGCATATCGAAAATCTAGAACTGGTTTCAATAGGTGGCAAGGACATCCTTGTCGAACACCGTTGCGATGCTTGCTTAAGGACAAGGAACGTGTTTCACTTCTGACCGTGACTGCTCTCGAATCCGAGACACCGCTGTCCGCCCCGCTCGACGTGGGGTTCGACTACACCCGCTCGGTCGGCCCGGTCCTCGGCCGCTTCGTCAACGCCCTGCGCGAACGGCGCATCGTCGGCGTGCGGGGCTCCGACGGCCGGGTGCACGTCCCGCCCGTGGAGTACGACCCGGTGACCGCCGAGGCGCTCACCGAGTTCGTCGACGTGGCCGACGAGGGCACCGTCCAGTCGTGGTCGTGGGTGGCCGAGCCACTGGCGGGACAGCCGATCCAGCGGCCGTTCGCCTGGGCGCTGATCACCCTGGACGGCGCGCACACCGCCCTGCTCCACGCCGTCGACGCCGGCTCCCCCGACGCCGTCCGCACGGGAATGCGCGTCCGCGCCCGGTGGGCCGACGAGCCGGTCGGGCACATCCGCGACATCGCCTACTTCGTGAGCACCGAGTCGCCGCCGCCGGATCCGGCTCCCACACCGCCCCCGCCTCCGGTCGCGACCCGCGAGGAGGGCGCGCCGGTGAGCACGATCGTCACCCCCATCCACCTCGGCTACGAGCATTCGGCCTCGCCCGAGGAGAGCCGCTATCTGCGCGGCCTCGCCGAAGGCAGGCTGCTCGGGCAGCGCTGCCCGGCCTGCGGCAAGGTCTACATCCCACCGCGCGGCGCCTGCCCCACCGACGGCGTGCCGACCACCGACGAGGTCGAGCTGCCGGACACCGGGATCGTCACGACGTTCTGCATCGTCAACGTGCCGTTCCTCGGCCAGCGCATCACGCCGCCCTACGTCGCGGCCTACATCCTGCTCGACGGCGCCGACATCGCGTTCCTGCACCTCGTCCTCGGCTGTGCGGCCTCGGAGGTGCGGATGGGCATGCGGGTGCGCGCCGCATGGCGGCCACGCGAGGAATGGTCGACGACGCTCGAGAACATCGCGCACTTCGAACCGACCGGCGAGCCCGACGCGCCGTACGAATCCTTCGCCCACCACCTGTGAGGGGTCACTGATGACTGATGTTGCGGTGGTCGCGTTCGCCCAGGCACCGAGCGTGCGGCGAACCCACGGGACCACCAACGGCGTCGAGATGCTGGTGCCGATCTTCAAGGAGGTCTACCAGCGAACCGGATTGTCCAAGAAGGACATCGGGTTCTGGTGCTCGGGTTCCTCGGACTACCTGGCGGGCCGGGCGTTCTCGTTCATCTCCGCCATCGACGCGATCGGCGCGTTCCCGCCGATCCACGAGTCGCATGTGGAGATGGACGCCGCCTGGGCGCTCTACGAGGCGTGGCTGAAGATCCGGATGGGTGAGGTGGACACCGCGCTCGTGTACGGCTTCGGCAAGTCGTCGGCCGGCGAACTGCGGCGAGTCCTGGCACTGCAACTCGACCCGTACGTCACCGCGCCGCTGTGGCCGGACTCGGTCGGTATCGCCGGGCTGCAGGCACGGCTCGGCCTGGAGGCCGGGCTGTGGAGCGAGAAGGACCTCGCCGAGGTCGCCGCCCGCAGCAGGCGCGACGCGACGGGGAACCCGTGCGCGCAGGTGGGTGGCCAGGTCGAGGCGGCGGAGCTGCTGGAGTCCCCGGTGGTGGCCGACCCGCTGCGCGCCCACGACATCGCACCCGTCTCCGACGGTGCGGCGGTGATCGTGCTCGCCTCCGCCGAGCGGGCCCGTGACCTCATCGAGCGGCCCGCCGTCATCACCGGCATCGAGCACCGGATCGAGACGCCGGCACTCGGAGCACGGGACCTCACCCGCTCGCCGTCCACCGCGGCCGCGGGCGCGGCGGCCGGCGCCACGAACGTCGAGGTGGCCGAACTGCACGCGCCGTTCACCCACCAGGAGCTGATCGTCCGCGACGCACTGGGCCTCGGCGACGACGTCCGGATCAACCCGTCGGGTGGCGCGCTGACGGGCAACCCGATGTTCGCCGCCGGTCTCGTCCGGATCGGTGAGGCCGCCCGCCGCATCCACTCCGGCGACGCGACGCGCGCGCTGGCACACGCGACCAGCGGGCCCGCGTTGCAGCAGAACCTGGTGGCCGTCCTGGAGAGGGGCTGAGATGGGCAAGCAACTCGCCGCGGTGCTCGGCACCGGACAGACGCACCACCGTGCCAAGCGCACCGACGTGTCGATGGCCGGGCTCGTCCGTGAGGCCGTCGACCGCGCCATGGCCGACGCGCAGGTGGACTGGGATGACATCGACGCCGTCGTGGTCGGCAAGGCACCCGACCTGTTCGAGGGCGTGATGATGCCGGAGCTGTTCCTCGCCGACGCCCTCGGCGCCAACGGCAAACCGCTGCTGCGCGTGCACACGGCCGGATCGGTCGGCGGGTCGACGGCGCTGGTGGCGGCCAGCCTCGTGCAGTCGGGTGTGCACCGGCGGGTGCTCACGGTGGCGTACGAGAAGCAGTCGGAGTCCAACGCGATGTGGGCGCTGTCGATCCGCGTGCCTTTCTCGATGCCGGTCGGCGCCGGTGCGGGCGGCTACTTCGCGCCCCACGTGCGCTCCTACATCCGCCGCTCGGGCGCTCCGGAGCACATCGGTGCGATCGTCGCGGCGAAGGACCGGCGCAACGGCGCGCTCAACCCCTACGCCCACCTGCGGCAGTCCGACATCACCGTCGAATCGGTGCAGGCGTCGCAGATGCTGTGGGACCCCATCCGCTACGACGAGACCTGCCCGTCCTCCGACGGGGCGTGCGCGCTGGTGATCGGCGACGAGGCGGCCGGCGACGCGGTGCCGGGCGGTGCCGCGTGGATCCACGCCACCGCCATGCGCACCGAGCCGACGACGTTCGCCGGGCGCGACCAGGTGAACCCGCGAGCGGGGCGCGACGCCGCGGCGGCCCTGTGGCGGGAGGCAGGTGTCGCCGACCCGCTGTCCGAAGTAGATGCCGCGGAGATCTACGTGCCGTTCTCGTGGTTCGAGCCGATGTGGCTGGAGAATCTCGGCTTCGCCGCCGAGGGTGCGGGCTGGAAGCTCACCGAGGCCGGCGAGACGGCCCTCGGCGGCAGGTTGCCGGTCAACCCGTCGGGGGGTGTGCTCTCGTCCAACCCCATCGGCGCGTCCGGGATGCTCCGGTTCTCCGAGGCCGCCAAGCAGGTGATGGGCCGGGCCGGTGACTACCAGGTCGACGGCGCCCGGCTCGCGCTCGGACACGCCTACGGCGGTGGTTCGCAGTACTTCGCCATGTGGCTGGTGGGCGCGGCGAAACCGTAGGAGGCGGTACGGGAAGGGTGCGGCGAGCCCGTCGCCGGACCCTTTGGCCTGAGGCGGTTTTGTCCGCATGCCGCCCGTGGACGCCGGACACGCCGACGGCGGACACCGCTACGGGAACGGCAGATACGGCGACGCGAACCGCGGACACCGCTACGGGAACGGCAGACACGGCTACCCGAACCGCAGACACGGCGACGCGAATCGCAGACACGGCTGCCCGGGCAGCCGCGGCGGCTGCCCGGGCAGCCGGAGGGAGCGCGCCCTATTCGTAGGCGACCCGGTAGTGCTTGATGCCGTTGAGCCAGCCGGAGCGCAAGCGGTCCGGTGGTGAGAGCTCCCGGATGTTCGGCATCTCGTCGGCGATCGCGTTGAACATGAGGTCGATCTCCAGGCGCGCGAGGTTCGCGCCGATGCAGTAGTGCGCGCCCGTGCCGCCGAAGCCGACGTGTGGGTTGGGGTCGCGCAGCACGTCGAAGCGTTCCGGCTCGTCGAACACCTCGGGGTCGAAGTTGGCGGAGCTGTAGAACATGCCCACCCGGTCGCCCTTGCGGATGTGCTGGCCACCGAGCTCGGTGTCGGCTGTCGCCGTGCGCTGGAAGGCCACCACCGGGGTCGACCAGCGCACGATCTCGTCGGGTGCGGTCTTCGGCCGCTGCTGCTTGTAGAGCTCCCACTGCTCGGGGTGGTCGAGGAAAGCCTTCATGCCGTGGGTGATGGCGTTGCGGGTGGTCTCGTTGCCGGCGACCGACAGCAGGATGACGAAGAACCCGAACTCGTCGGAGGCGAGCGACTCACCGTCCACATCGGCCTGGACGAGTTTGGTGACGATGTCGTCGGCAGGGTGCTGCCTGCGCTGCTCGGCCATGGTGAACGCGTAACCCACGAGCTCGGCGGAGGCCGCGACCGGGTCGACCTCGTACTCGGGGTCGTCGTAGCCGATCATCTGGTTGGACCAGTCGAAGATCTTGAGCCGGTCCTCCTGCGGGATGCCGATCAGTTCGGCGATGGCCTGCAGCGGCAGCTCGCACGCGACGTCCTGGACGAAGTCGCCCGAGCCCTTCGCCTTGGCCTCGTGCACGATCCGCGCCGCGCGCTCGCGCAGCGCATCCTCCAGCTTGCCGATGGCCCGCGGCGTGAAGCCCTTGGAGACGATGCGCCGCAGCTTGGTGTGCTGGGGTGCGTCCATGTTGAGCAGGACGAGCCGGTTGGCGTTGAGCCCGTCCTCGTCCATGTTCTCGTCGAACCGGATGATGGCGGTCTTCTCCTGGGAAGAGAACAGCTCGCTGTCCTTGGAGACCGTCTTGACGTCTTCGTGCCGGGTCACCACCCAGAAGCCCTCGTCGCCGAACCCGGCCTTGTTGTAGGGCTGGGCGTTCCACCACACCGGTGCCGTGCGGCGCAGGAGCGTGAACTCCTCCAGTGGCAGCCGACGCGCGAGCAGGTCGGGGTCGGTGAAGTCGAATCC
The DNA here is from genome assembly GCF_042685745.1 of Prauserella oleivorans. Taxonomy (NCBI): domain Bacteria; kingdom Bacillati; phylum Actinomycetota; class Actinomycetes; order Pseudonocardiales; family Pseudonocardiaceae; genus Prauserella; species Prauserella oleivorans. The sequence goes on from NZ_JBHUNT010000001.1 coordinate 4,243,265, forward strand.
TGGGGGCAAGAGCGACGATGTCATGCGCCGTACCTCCGACAGCAGCGTCGTGGAACACGTTCTATGCGACGATTGAAGCATACGGTGTTAACTCAGGGAAGAGGTTGAGTGAACCCCGTTTACCGGATCGATGGGGATCTTGTTTCCGCTTGTCGACACATCGTGCGCACTCGGTGACCAGACCTCGTTCGACCTGCACCACTGTTGCCCACTCTAAGAACATGTTCTAATTCTGGCGAGGTATCCGGGTGTTCGAAGGAGAGCAACGTGGGCAGTCCCGTCATCGTCGAAGCCGTGCGCACGCCGATGGGCAAACGCAACGGGTGGCTCGCCGGATTGCACGCCGCCGAGCTGCTCGGGTTCGCCCAGGCCGCCCTGCTCGACCGCGCCGGCATCGACCCCGGGCTCGTCGAGCAGGCCATCGGCGGCAACGTCACGCAGGCAGGCGAGCAGGCGGGCAACGTCACCCGCACCGCCTGGCTGCACGCCGGGCTTCCCCAGGAATGCGGTGCCACCACCGTCGACGCGCAATGCGGATCCGCCCAGCAGGCGGCGCACTTGGTGGCCGGGCTGGTCACAGCGGGGGCCATCGACATCGGCGTCGCGTGCGGCGTGGAGGCCATGAGCCGGGTTCCGCTCGGCGCCAACACCGGCGTGGACGCCGGATCCCGCAGGCCCGAATCGTGGTCCATCGACATGCCGGACCAGTACCGGGCCGCCGAACGCATCGCCGAGCGACGCGGGCTCACGCGCGGCGACCTCGACGCCTTCGGCCTGGCGTCCCAGCGGAAAGCGGCGGCGGCGTGGCAGGACGGCCGGTTCGACCGCGAAGTGGTGCCCGTCAAGGCGCCGGTGCTCGGCGAGGACGGCGCCCCCACCGGTGAGACCCGGCTCGTCGGCCGCGACCAGGGGCTACGTGAGACCAGCCTCGAGGCGCTGGCCGCGCTCACGCCCGTGCTGCCCGATGGCCTGCACACCGCGGGCACGTCGTCACAGATCTCCGACGGCGCCTCGGCGGTGCTGATCATGGACGCCGAGCGTGCCCGCGCCCTCGACCTGCGCCCTCGCGCCCGCATCGTCGGGCAGGCACTCGTCGGCGCCGAACCGTATTACCACCTCGACGGACCCGTGCAGGCCACCCAACGCGTGCTCGACCGCGCCGGCATGACCGTGGACGACATCGACTTGTTCGAGATCAACGAGGCGTTCGCCTCCGTCGTCCTGTCGTGGCAGCGGGTCCACCGGCCCGACCCGGGCCGGGTCAACGTCAACGGCGGCGCCATCGCACTGGGCCACCCCGTCGGCAACACGGGCACCCGGCTGCTCACCACCGCGCTGCACGAGCTCGAACGGCGCGATGCCGCCACCGCGCTCGTGAGCATGTGCGCCGGTGGCGCACTGTCCACCGCGACGATCCTCGAGCGGGTCTGACGCCTACGTCCGCTCCTGACGCATCACGTCGAGGTTGCGGTAGATCGGCGGGCCGTCGCACAGGGCCGTCAGCTGCTCGGCGATCCGGTTCGTCTCCGGCAGTTTCGAGTTCCTCATCGCCTCCTCGTACGACGGGAACTCCACGATGTCGATGTAGGTGCCGGAGCTGTCCCGGTCGCTGGTGAGAACCACGCTGGTGGCCGTCCGCTTGCCCTCGGTCTCGCGCAGCCAGCCGTCCAGAAGCTCGTTCAGCTCGTCGATGCGCGACGTCTTGAACTCGATGAGTTGGATGAAGGTCATAGCTCCTGCCTCCGCACCGCCCCTGTGCCGCCGAGCGTGCGCCGGGCCGCCGGCCGTCGTCAACGGACGGATTTTCAGGGGCGGTACGGCGAGCGTGGTCGTCACGCCTCCCGCGAGTGCCGCGGCCGGGCACCGGCCTCGCGCGGAGCCGCCGTCCGGTCCGTCGGCGCCGTGTGGACCAGGTGGGTGCCGGGCCGCGGGGCCCCGGCAGCCGGCTGCGGCGCCGCGCCTGCGGCCTGCCGGGCCACGGGCGGCGCCGAGGCCACGGACGGCTGCTGCGGCGTGGGCCTGCGGCGGGCCAGGCCGGCCAGCCCGGCGAGGCCGAGCAGTCCCAGCAGACCCCACAGCCCGGCGTTGTCGTCGTCCTCGACCTGACGCTCGCCGTTCGGAAGCTGCTGCTGCGCTGCCGCCGGCCTGGTGTCCTGCTCCGCGGCGGACCCGGCGTCGGCGACGGTCACCGACACCAGCGGGAGCGCGGCGCCGGCGGCGATCGCGGCCAGCCACTGTCGAGTCCTCGTCACCATGCGAGTAGGTCACCCCCCGAATGTCGTGCTGCCCGTTCTGCGGTGCTCGAGGCCTACCCGCCACGCCGGCCGGCCAAGGCCGGGTTCGCCCGGACGAGGGGCGTCGACTCGCCGGATCGCGTCACCCTCGGCCCAGAAACGGCATCGCGGTGGCCGTGAGGGTGAGGAACTGGACGTTGGCCGACAGCGGCAACGCCGCCATCGACAGCACCGCGTCCGCGACGTGAGCCACGTCGAAGGTCGGTTCCGGGCGCACACTGCCGTCCGCCTGCTTCGCGCCCCGCGCGATACCCGCGGTCATCTCGGTGGCCGCGTTGCCGATGTCGATCTGCCCGCACGCGATGTCGAATGCCCGGCCGTCGAGCGAGATCGACTTCGTCAGGCCCGTGACGGCGTGTTTGGTGGCGGTGTAGGCGACGCTCTCCGGACGCGGAGCGTGGGCCGAGACGGAGCCGTTGTTGATGATGCGCCCGCCGCGCGGGTCCTGCTGCTTCATCAGCCGCACCGCGTGGTGGGCGCAGAGGAACATGCCCGTGAGGTTGACATCGACGGTGCTCCGCCAGTCCTCGACGGACAGGGTGTCGACCGAGCCCGGGGTGCCGAAGGTGCCCGCGTTGTTGAACAGCAGATCGAGCCGGCCCCAGCGGTCGCGGACGGCGGCGAAGAGCGCGGCGACCGCGTCGGCGTCGGTGACGTCGGTGGGCACCACCAGCGCGCCGGTGTCCTCGCCCGCGGTTTCCCGCAGCGGCTCCTCGCGCCGTCCGGCGAGTGCGACCCGGTAGCCGTCGCCGAGCAGCGCCCGGGCGACGCACCGGCCGATGCCGGATCCGGCTCCCGTCACCACGGCGACGCGTGGGTGTGTCATGCCCGCGATCATAGGCGGGGCATGACACACGCACGCGCCACCGTGGTCGCGGATGTCTGGTCAGAACCAGTCGTCCGGCCGGGGCCAGGTGAACATCTCCCCCACCGGCTCGGACTCGGTGACCGTGTACCGGCCGCGGTAGAACAGCAGCGGCCGGGCATCCGACACCTCGCCGAGCGCGGTGACCCGGCCGACGACGACGTCGTGGTCACCGGCCTCGTGCACCGCCTCGACCGCACAGTCGACCCAGGTCAGCGCGCCGTCCAGCAACGGAGCCCCGCTCGGCGCGGAATGCCAGGCGACCATCGAGAACTTGTCCACGCCCCGCGCGCCGAATGCCACGCTCACGTCGCGCTGGTCGTCGGCGAGAACGTTCACGGCGAAGCTGCCCGTCCGCTCGATCACCGGCCACGTCCGGGAGCTCTTCGCCGGGCAGAACAACACCAGCGGCGGCTCGAGCGACAGCGCCGCGAACGACTGGCAGGCGAACCCCACGGGTTCACCGTCCTCGCACGCCGTCACCACGGCGACCCCGGTACAGAAGTGCCCCAGCACCGATCGGAACCGCGCGACGACGTCCGGCGCGACGGCGCTCATCGTGCCCCGACGGAGAAGTCGTGCCCCCAGAGGCTCACCGCCGTGCTCTCCCGCGCGATCCAGGTGTCGTCGTCCACCTGCCTGCCCTCACACCCGAACTCCACGTCGAACCCGCCCGGGGTCTTCATGTAGAAGGACAACATCAGGTCGTTGACGTGCCTGCCCAGCGTGGCCGACAGCGGCACCTTGCGCCGCAGCGCGCGGTCGAGGCACAAGCCGACGTCGTCGGTGTTCTCCACCTCCACCATGAGATGCACGATCCCGCTGGGCGTCGGCATCGGCAGGAACGCCAGACTGTGATGGCGTGGGTTGCAGCCGAAGAACCGCAGCCACGCGGGCTCGGCATCGGACGGCCTGCCCACCGCCTCCGGCGGCAGGCGCATCGAGTCACGCAGCCGGAATCCCAGCACGTCGCGGTAGAAGCGCAGCGCCGCCTCGTCGTCGTGGGTGGAGAGCACCACGTGCCCCAGGCCCTGCTCGCCGGTGACGAACCGGTGGCCGTAGGGGCTGACCACGCGCCGGTGCTGCAGCGCGATGCCGTGGAAGACCTCGAGGGTGTTTCCGGACGGGTCGTCGAACTCGATGAGCTCGTACACCCCACGGTCGGCGCGCTGCTGCGCGGTCCCCTCCTTGAACGGCACGCCGTGCGCGGCCAGGCTGTCGCGCACCGCGTCGAGCTCGGCGGCGTTCGCGACCTCCCAGCCGGCGGTGGCGAGCCGGTCGCTCTCCCCCGGCACGATCACCAGCCGCGCCGGGAAGTCGTCCATCCGCAGATACAGCGCGTCCGGATCGGCGCCCTTGCCCTCGACCATCCCGAGTACCTTGAGGCCGTACTCGCGCCAGGCGGCCATGTCGGTGGCCTCGATGCGCAGGTATCCCAACGAGCGGATGCCCATGGTCACTCGTCCTTCAGAAAGTCGATCGCCAGCCGGTTGAATTCATCGAACCTCTCCAGCTGCGCCCAGTGCCCGCAGCGGCCGAACACGTGCAGCTGTGCGCGCGGGATGGTCTTCAGCGCGAGCAGAGCACCGTCGAGCGGGTTCACGCGGTCCTCGCGGCCCCAGATCAGCAGTACCCGCTGGCGGAGCCGGTGCGCCGCGCGCCACAGCAGTCCCTGCTCGTAGGTGTCCGGCCGCGCGAAGGACGCGCCCATGGCACCCATCGCGGCCAGCGCCTCCGGGGTGCTCGCCGCGGCGAAGCGCTCCTCGACGAGCTCGTCGGTGATGAGCGACTGGTCGTACACCATCACCCGCAGGAACGCCTCGAGCTTCTCCTTGCTCGGGCCGGGCGGCGCGGCGAACTTCGCGAGGTTCTTGACGCCCTCGGTCGGATCGGGAGCGAAGACGTTGACGCTCAGGCCGCCCGGCCCCATGAGCACGAGCCTGCCCGCACGCTCCGGGTGGTCGAGCGCGAGGCGCACCGCCGCACCGCCGCCGAGCGAGTTGCCGACCAGATGGGCCTTCGCGATGCCGAGCGCGTCCATGAGCCCCACCACGGCGTCCGCGCTGTGCGTGAAGTACTGCGGGTGCTCGATGGGTTTGTCGGATCGGCCGAAACCGGGCTGGTCCACGGCGATCGTCCGGAACGACTTGGCGAACCCCGGGATGTTGCGGGCGAAGTTGCTCCACGCCGACGCGCCGGGTCCCCCGCCGTGCAACAGGATCACCGTCTCGGGGTGCTCGGCGCCCGCCTCGTGGTAATGCAGCCGCAACCCCGGCCGCGCCTCGACGTACGTTCCCTCTGCGTGCGTCATCGGCTCACACCATCGCGTTCTCGACGGGGAGCCCGAAGGCTCCGGTGCCGAACATCGTGTAGGCCCGCTCCGGGTCGTTGGCCGCGTGCACGCGCCCGGCGTGCGCGTCGCGCCAGAACCGCTGGATCGGGGTACCCGCCTGCAGCGCGCGCCCACCGGAGTTCTCGAAGAGCCGGTCGATCGCGGCGATGGCGCGCTCGGTGCCGCGCACCTGGTCGCGGCGCACCCGCAGCCGCGTGGAGAACGGCAGCTTCTCGCCCCGGCACGCCAGCTGGTAGAGCTCGTCGATGTTGTGGGTCAGCTGCAGCCACGCGGCGTCGATCTCGCTGGCGGCCTCGGCGATGCGCACCTTCGCGAACGGGTCCTCCTTGGACTTCTCACCCAGGTAGGAGGCGCGCACCCGTTCGCGCTGGTACGCCACGTGCGCGTCGTAGGCGCCCTGGGCCATGCCGATGATCGGTGCCGTGATGGTGCTCGGATGCACGGAGCCGTACGGCAGCCGGTACAGCGGCCCGGGATTGACCTCCTGCCCCGGCGTGGACAGCTTGGACGTGGCCACGAAACTCAGTGCGCGATGCTGTGGGACGAACACCTCGTCGACGACGATGTCGTTGCTGCCGGTGCCGCGCAGGCCGACCGTGTCCCAGACGTCGTCGATGGTGTAGTCCTCGATCGGCAGCAGGTAGGTGCAGAAGTCCACCGGCTTGCCGTCGGCGTCGAACGCGGGCGCCCCGAGCAGCGCCCACGTCGCGTGGTCGCAACCCGAGGAGAAGCTCCACCTGCCGCTGAGCCGGTAACCGCCGTCGACCAGCTGAGCCTTCCCCATCGGCGCGTAGGACGACGAGATGCGGGTGTCGACATCGTCCGCCCAGACGTCCTCCTGGGCCCGGGCGTCGAACAACGCGAGGTGCCAGGGATGCACGCCCAGGATGGACGCCACCCATCCGGTGGATCCGCACGCGCTCGCGATGAGCTTGACGGCGGTGTAGAAGGTGACCGGGTCGGCCTCGTAACCGCCGTAGGTCCTGGGCTGCAGCAGTTTGAAGAAGCCGATCTCCTGCAGGGCTTTGATCGACTCGTCCGGGATCTTCCGCGCGTCCTCGGTCTCCTGCGCGCGCTCGCGCAGGACGGGCAGCAACTCCTCGATCCCGGCGATCACCGCGTGGGTGCCCTGCTCGCTCATACCTGCCTCGTTCCTGGTCACGAAACCATGCGGGTCTACGTGGTCTGACACCTCCACACACTAGAACACGTTCTCGTTTTTGTCACGCGCACGTGCCGCGACCTGGGCACACCGCGGGAGTAGCGAGCATCCACGCCGCCTGGAACAGATTCTCTCCGCGCGCGGCGGCCCCTGAGCGACCCCTGCGCCGGCCCCCGCTTCGCCTCACATCGAGGGCCGCCACCTCCGGTAGAACTGGAACACGTTCTCGTCTATGGTACGCATAGTGGCCGCCATCGCGACGGCAGCAACATGGAACCTGTTCCAGGATGCGGGGCGCTCGGCCGGACCTTGCCACCGATCGTCCCGCTGCCGAAGAATCGATCATCCCCGCGGCCCGAGGGAACTGGAGGATCGTCATGACGCAGGCGGGATCGGTACGGCAGATCGATGTGGGGGTGCCGCCGGAGCGGTTTGCCCGGGGGTGGCATTGCCTGGGGTTGGTGGAGCACTTCGCGGATGGGCGGCCGCATGCGGTGGAGGCGTTCGGGACGAAGTTGGTGGTGTTCCAGTCTTCGGATGGGCGGTTGCATGTGCTGGACGGGTATTGCCGGCATATGGGGGGTGATCTGTCGCAGGGGGAGGTGAAGGGGGATGCGGTGGCGTGCCCGTTTCACGACTGGCGGTGGGCCGGGGACGGGCGGTGTGTGGGGATCCCGTATGCGCGGCGGGTGCCGTTGCGGGCGCGGACCCGGTCGTGGCTGACGTTGGAGGAGAACAAGCAGTTGTTCGTCTGGCACGACCCGGAGGGCCAGCCCCCGCCGCCGGGGGTGACGATCCCGCGGATCGAGGGGATCTTCACCGGCGAGTGGAGCAACTGGACCTGGGACTCGGTGCTCATCGAGGGCGCCAACTGCCGGGAGATCGTGGACAACGTGGTGGACATGGCGCACTTCTTCTACGTGCACTACGGCATCCCGACCTATTTCAAGAACGTGTTCGAGGGCCACATCGCCACCCAGTACCTGCACACCAAGGGCCGGGCGGACAAGGGCCTGGCCGGCTCCAACTACGGCGGCGAGGACAACCTGCTGGAGTCGGAGGCCTCCTACTACGGGCCCGCCTACATGATCAACACGCTGCGCAACCACTACAAGGGCCTGGAGATCGACAACGTCCTGATCAACTGTCACTACCCGGTGACGCCGACCTCGTTCGTGCTGCAGTGGGGCGTGGCGGTGAAGAAACTACCCGGCGTGGACGACACCCAGGCCGACGCGATCGCGGCCAAGTTCGCCGAGAGCATCGGGGTCGGGTTCCTGCAGGACGTGGAGATCTGGAAGAACAAGACCCGCATCGACAACCCCCTGCTCTGCGAGGAGGACGGCCCCGTCTACCAGCTCCGCCGCTGGTACGACCAGTTCTACGTCGACGCCGCCGACGTCACCGACGACATGACCCGCCGCTTCGAGTACGAAGTGGACACCACCCGCGCCACCCAGGTCTGGGACCAGGAAGTCGCCGACAACCTCGCCCGCCGACACCAAGCCGACGCGGGAGTCTCCTAGTGCACCCCGACACGCTCGCCGACCGCGAGGAATTCCTCACCGCGGGCCTGGTGCCCGTGGCTTGCCGCTCGTGCGCGACGACCGTGCTGGTCAAGAAGAACAGCCCGGAACACACGAGCATCCAGTGGACCACGGACGCCTCCCGCAGCTGTCCCGTGTTCGCGGAGAAGGTCGCCCAAGGCGTCCACCCCGCCCTGCTCGACACGTGCGACCGCCTGCGCGAGAGCATCGCCGAGGCGGCACGGGAAGGTGTCTTCGCCCATGAGTGACGTCCGATCGCTGCGGTTGCGGGTGTCGGATGTCGCCGCCGAGACGCCGGACGCCTGCTCGATCGTCTTCGACGCCGACCTGGACTACCGGCCGGGCCAGTTCCTGACCCTGCGCATCCCGAGCGAGGAATGCGGCTCCGTCGCGCGCTGTTACTCCTTGTCCAGCTCCCCCTACACCGGCGATGCCCCGCAGGTCACGGTCAAACGCGACGGATACGCCTCGAACTGGCTCTGCGACCATGTGCGTCCGGGCAGTGAGCTCGAGGTGCTCCCGCCGAGCGGTGTGTTCACCCCCGCCTCGCTGGACGCCGACCTCGCGCTCTTCGCGGGCGGCAGCGGCATCACGCCGGTGCTGTCGATCGTCCGGTCGGTGCTGGCGAAGGGCAGCGGCTCGCTGACCCTCGTGTACGCCAACCGCGACGAGCGGTCCGTGATCTTCGCCCGCGTGCTGCGCGAGCTCGCCGAGGAACACCCGGACCGGCTCACGGTCGTGCACTGGCTCGAGTCGCTACAAGGCCTGCCGGACCCGGGCCGGCTACGCACGCTCGCCGAACCGCTGCGCGAGCGGGAGGCGTTCCTCTGCGGGCCCCGGCCGTTCATGAACGCGGTCACCACGGCGCTGCGCGCCCTCGACGTGCCCAAGTCGCGCATCCACAGCGAGAAGTTCGTGTCACTGGGCGGCAATCCGTTCGACGACGTCGAGTCCGCCGGGCCGGAGCCCGGGACCGGCCAGGAGGACGTGCAGACACCGGCCACGGTCACCGTCGACCTCGACGGCACCGTCAGCACGTTCCCGTGGCCACGCAGGCGGACACTGCTCGACCTGCTGCTGGAGCGGGGTCTCGACGCGCCGTACTCGTGCCGGGAAGGCCGGTGCAGTGCGTGTGCCTGCCGGATCACCTCGGGCGAGGTCACGATGATCGACAACGACGTCCTCGACGCCGAGGACATCGCCGAGGGAATCGTGCTGGCCTGCCAGTCGCTGCCGCTCACCGACGAGGTCTCGATCAGCTACGAGTAGGAGCCCGCATGCCCATCGACCCCGCCACCGCGATCGGCGCCGACCTCGGTGAGGCCACCTTCGCCTGGACGGCCTCCGACGTACTGCTCTACCACCTCGCGCTCGGCGCCGGGACGGACCCGCTGGATCCGAGAGAGCTGCGCTACGCCTATGAGGCGGACCTGCGCGTGCTGCCGACGTTCGCGACCGTGGCGGCCACGTTGAAGGCCGCCGACCCGCCCTCCGTGCGATTCCCGGGCATCGACGTCGACCTCGCCAAGGTCGTGCACGGGACGCAGCAGGTGGTGACGCACCGGCCGATTCCCGTCGAGGGCAAGGCGACCGCGCGCACCCGGATCGCCGACGTGCTCGACAAGGGCAAGGCGGCCGTCATCGTTCAGGAGACCGAGGCCGCCGACCCGGCGGGCGATCCACTGTGGACGGCTCGGTCGAGCATCTTCGCCCGCGGTGAGGGCGGCTTCGGCGGCAAGCGGGGCACGTCCGACCGCGTCGAGCCACCGCAGCGCGAGCCCGACGTCGTCGTGGACGTGCCCACGCTGCCGCAGCAGGCGTTGCTGTACCGGTTGTGCGGCGACCGTAACCCGCTGCACGCCGACCCCGGCTTCGCCCGAGCGGCAGGGTTCGACGCGCCCATCCTGCACGGCCTGTGCACGTACGGCATGGTCGCCAAAGCCGTCACCGACGCGGTGCTCGACGCCGACGTCACCCGCATCCGCTCGTGGTCGGCGAAGTTCGCCGGGATCGTGCTGCCGGGCGAGACGCTGCGGGTGCGCGTGTGGCGCGACGGCGGACGCCTGCTGGTCGGCGCCGTGGCCATGGACCGCGACGAGGCGCCGGTGCTCTCGGACGCGGTCCTGGAGACTCGCTAGCCCCGGCCCCCGGCCCGGTCGGCCGTGTCTGCCGCTCCCGTCACCGTGTTCGCCGTTCCCGTCACCGTGTCGGCCGATCCGGCGAACCCGGCGTCACACCAGCATGGCGGCGAACAGGTAGCCCATGCCCACCCCCATGACCGTCCGGCAGACGGTGCGAGAGGCGAAACCCGCGGGCATGGCGCCGAGGCCGCGTTGCCTCACCGACCGGACTGCGCGCACGGCGGCCTGGATGCCGTCGAAGGCGAAGTAGGCCGCGGCGAGTCCTGCGAGCACGGGCACCGCGGGCGGCGCGCCGGTGTCCATCGTCATGGTGGGCCACACCGTGTGCCCGCCGCCGTGCGGCATGGCCGTGAGCATGTACAGCATGCCCACGGCGGCGAGCCCGTGGTGCAGATCGCAACGCCGGCACACGCCCGCCGACATTCGATCGCGCAGGGCCGCGGCCAGGAACCACCCGGCGGTCAGCAGGAACAGCGCCTGCCAGCCCGCGATGGGAATCGGACCGCCGACCGGCGACACCATGGCGACCATCGCCAGCGTCATGAGCAACCCGGCGAGATCGATATGCCGGACGCCGGCCCCGAGGCGTGCGTAATCGAGCCGGACCAACCGGCTCACACACGGAAGGGTCAACGCCAGGAACGCGACGGTGAGCGCCCAGCCGATCGCCGGAATCTGCATGCCTACCTCGCTCGTACAACAGCCCGGAGACCCCGGCGATCACGGTGGCAGACCCGCTCCGGGCGACAAAAGCGGGCAAGCAGGTGAACCCGGCCGCGGAGCGGAGCAGACCCCACCCGCGAACAGCCCATGCCGGTCAGCCCGCCGTGAGCACCAGACCACTCGTCGGGACGCCGGTTCCCGCGGTGACGAGCACATTCCGAGCACCCGGTACCTGGTTGGCGGCGGTCCCCCGGATCTGCCGGACGGCTTCGGCGATGCCGTTCATGCCGTGGATATAGGCCTCGCCGAGCTGGCCACCGTGCGGGTTGAGCGGCACCGACCCGTCCAGCTCGAGGTGCCCGTCGGCGATGAAGTCCTTCGCCTCCCCGCGCCCGCAGAAGCCGAGCTCCTCCAGCTGCATCAGCACGTACGGCGTGAAGTGGTCGTACAGCACGGCGACGTCCACGTCCGACCGCGCCAGCCCGGACTGCTGCCACAACTGCCGCCCGACCACGCCCATCTCCGGCAGCGCGGCGAGCTCGTCCCGGTAGTAGCTGGTCATGATGTACTGGTCCGGACCGCTCCCCTGCGCCGCCGCGGCGATCACCGCGGGCGGGCGGCGCAGGTCCCGGGCCCGTTCGGCACTCGTGACGACGAGCGCGACGCCGCCGTCGCTCTCCTGGCAGCAGTCGAGCAGGTGCAGCGGCTCGGCCACCCACCGCGAGGCCTGGTGGTCCTCCAGCGTGATCGGCTTGCCGTGGAACCACGCGTTCGGGTTGGTCGCGGCATGCTTGCGCACGGTGACGGCCACCCGGCCGAAGTCCTCGCTCGTCGCGCCGTAGACGTGCAGGTAACGCTGGGCCACCATCGCGACGGTCGCCGCGGGCGTGGCCAGCCCCACCGGATAGTGGTAGCCGTTGTCGATACCCGAGGTGTTCACCTGCTGCGCCGCGGCCGACGACACCTGGCCGTAGCGGTGGCCGGACCGCTCGTTGAACGCGCGGTAGGCCACCACGACGTCGGCCACGCCCGTCGCGATGGCCATCGCCGCCTGCTGCACGGTCGCCGCGGCGGCACCGCCGCCGTAATGGACACGGCTGAAGAAGGTGAGCTCCGGGATGCGGAGTTCCCGCGCGACGGCGATCTCGGCGTTGCCGTCCATGGTGAAGGTCACGAGCCCGTCCACGTCGCCCGGCGTGAGCCCGGCATCGGCCAGCGCGGCGCTCACGGCCTCCACGGCGAGGCGCAGCTCGCTGCGTCCGGAGTCCTTGGAGAACTCGGTGGCACCGATACCGGCGATCGCGGCCGCGCCCGGCAACGCGCGCGCCGTCATGCCGGCTCCCCGGGGACGACGACGCGCACGGTGCCGGTCACGTGCTCGCCGAGGCTGTCCGTGGCGCTGACGGCGATCTCCAGCTCGTCGCCGTCGCGAGCGGTCACCCGGCCCGTGAAGGTCAGCGTGTCACCCGCGTAGCAGGGCACGCCGAGGCGGATCTTGATGGCTGTCACCAGTGCCTGCGGGCCCGCCCAGTCCGTGACGAAGCGTTGCACCAGACCGGTGTCGGTGAGGATGTTGAGGAAGATGTCCTTCGAGCCCCGCGCGACGGCGGCATCGCGGTCGTGGTGGACGTCCTGGAAGTCCCGGGTGGCCAGCGCCGTGCTGATGACGAACGTCGGCGTGACCTCGACGGTGAACGGCGGCAACTCGGTGCCGATGGCGGTGGTCATGCGCGCACCTTCCACGCGGGCAGGGTGAGCTCATCGTCGATCTCGACGAAGGTCACCTCGACAGGGAGTCCGATGTGGACGTCAGCCGGGTCGACATCGAGCAGCTCGCCGAGCACGCGCACGCCCTCATCCAGCTCGACGAGCGCCACCACGAACGGCAGCGTCTTGCCGGGCACCTCGGGATGGTGGTGCACGAGGTAGCTGTAGACGGTGCCCGTCCCCGCGGCGACGATGTAGTCGGGCCGGGCGGAGAGGTCGCCGTCCGGCGGCAACGGCCCGGGCGGGTGCCGCAGCGTCTCGCCCCAGCGCTGGATGCGCAGCTCCCCCTTGCGCACGCCCTCCCAGAAGAACGCGTTGTCCTTGCCGACCACCGGGCGCAGCACCGCGCGCGGATCCGGGGCCGCGGCCGGTGGCCGCTCGCGCGGGCGGAACTTCAGCACCCGGAACAGCATCTCGGCCACCACCTCGTCGCCGACGTACCAGGTGGTGCGTGTGGTCACGAACCAGCCTTCACCGAGCGCGGTGCGCTTCGGTCCGGTCACGCTCTCCAGCCGCGCCGACGCGGCCACCCGCTCGCCGTGCCGCAGGTAGCGGTGGTAGGTCTGCTCGGAGTCGGTCGCCACCACAGAGGTGTAGCCGGCGTCGTCGAGGACGCCCAGCATCCGGCCGAACGGGTCGTCGTCGGCGCGCCGTCCGTGCAGGCCCCGCATGGTCCACACCTGTGCCATCGCGGGCGGAGCCACCAGTCCACCGTGGACGGACCGCTCGGCGAACTCCGGATCCGAGTAGACCGGGTTGGTGTCCCCGATCGCCTCGACCCAGTTGTTGACCATCGCCTGGTTCACCGGGTCACGCGCGAGCAGCGGGCGGGACTGCCCTGCCGCCGCGATCCGGCGTGCTGCTTCCTCGATGTCGTTCATCTGGGCACCCTCGGCAGATCGAGTCCGAACGTCGCGATCAGTTCCCGCTGGATCTCGTTGACCCCGCCGCCGAACGTCAGCACGATGTTGCGTTTGGCGAGCACGTCCAGCCACTCCACGAGCTCGGCCGTCTCCGGATCCGCCGGATCGGCATGCCTGCCGACGATCTCCTCCAGCAGCCGGCTCGCCCGCTGGTGCCGTTCGGAGGAGAACACCTTGGTCGCCGACGCGTCGGCCACCAACCCGCGTTCGGACACCGCCACCTGCCAGTTCAGCAATTCGTTGACCCGGACGACGGCGAGCACCTCGCCCAGCGCCCTGCGCACGTCGGGTAGATCCAGCAGCGGCGTGCCACCGGGTGTCTTGCGGGCGGCTGCCCAGTCGCGCACCCGGTCGTACAGGCCGGCGATGCGCCCCGCCGGGCCGAGCATCACGCGCTCGTGATTGAGCTGGGTGGTGATGAGCTTCCAGCCCTGGTTCTCCTCGCCGACCCGCATCGACACCGGCACGCGGACGTCCGCGTAGTACGTGGCGTTGACGTGGTGCGCGCCGTCACAGGTGATGATCGGCGTCCACGAGTATCCGGGGTCCGAGGTGTCGACGATGAGGATCGAGATTCCCCGGTGCCGGGGTGCCGCCGGATCGGTGCGGACGGCGAGCCAGATGTAGTCGGCGTCGTGGCCGCCGGTGGTGAAGATCTTCTGCCCGTTGACGAGGTAGCCCTCGCCGTCCCGCACCGCGCTGGTCCGCAGCGACGCGAGGTCGGTGCCCGCTTCGGGCTCGCTGTAGCCGATCGCGAAGTGCACCTCGCCGGCCAGGATCTTCGGCAGGAAGCGAGCCTTCTGCTCCTCGGTGCCGAACTGTTGCAGCGTCGGCCCGACCGTCTGCAGCGTCACCGACGGCAGCTGGACGTCGGCGCGCGCGGCCTCGTCCACGAAGATGTGCTGCTCGACCGGGCCGAATCCCCGGCCGCCGTACTCCACCGGCCAGCCGACGCCGAGCCAGCCGTCGCGGCCCATCCGGCGGACGATCTCCCGGTACGTCGGCCCGTGCCGTTCCCGCAGCAGCGTCCGGCGTTCCTCCGGTGTGACGAGCCCGGCGAAGTAACGGCGCAGCTCCGCGCGCAGCGCCTCCTGCTCCGGGGTGAGTGCGATGTCCATCAGGCACCTTCGACGAGCGCGCCCACGCGCTCGAGCCTGGCCGCCACGCCACCGATCCCGCGCACGAGGTCCTTGACGAGCGAGGAGTAGCGGTGCAACGGATAGGTCTCGTCGACGCCGATGCCGCCGTGCAGGTGATGGCACACGGCGAGCGCCCGCGGCGCCTCCTCGGCGAGCCAGAAGGTCGCGATGTCGAGGTCGGCGTCCGGGTCGAGGCCGGCTCCGAGCCGCCACACGGCCGAGGCCGCGGCCAGGTGCACGGTGCGGGAGGCGACGTAGACGTCCGCGATCTCCTGCGCGACGGCCTGGAACGTGGCGAGCGGCCTGCCGAACTGCTCGCGCGTCGCCAGGTGGGTGGTGGTGAGCGCCACCGCGCCGGCGAGGGCACCGTCGCCGAGGGCCGCCGCTCCGGCGAGCGCGTGCCGGTGGAGGACACACAGGGCCCGCTCCGGGTGTTCGGGCAGGAGGGGCTCGTCGACCTCGGCGCCGTCGAGGCGCAGCGTGTACTCGGGTGCGCCGGTGGCGGTGTGGCTCTCGGTGACGCTGACCCCGGCGCTCGCCGGGTCGAGGAGGAAGACCCCGGTGCCGCCGGGACGGGTCGCCGGAACGAGGACGCGGCGTGCCGTCGCGGCGACCGGCACGGCGGTCTTCACGCCGCTGACCCGCCACGTGCCGCCGTCCGGGGTGGCGGTGGTCGCGGGCCGGACGGTCAGCGGGTCGGACGGTTCGTGCAGCGCCGCCGTGAGCACGGCCTTGCCGGCGGCGACGTCGGGCAGGAGTGCTTCCCGCTGCGCCACCGTGCCCAGCTCGGTCACCGGCAGCACACCGAGGGCGAGGGTGGCCCACGCGGGAACCACCGAGGCCGCACGGCCGACCTCGGTGAGCACGGCGGCGACGCCGGCCACGCCGAGTCCGTCGCCGCCGAGGCCCACAGGCACCGCCAGCGCCAGCAACCCGGCGTCCGCGAGTGCACGCCACGTCCGCTCGGCATCGGCCCCACTGGTCCGTTCCAGCACGCCTGCCGCGAGATCGGCGGCCGCGCGCTGAGTCTCGTCCGGGGTGAAGTCCACGCTGCTCCTCACGCCTGCCTGTCGCGAGAATGAAACACGTTCTAGTCTTAACAACAGGAGGCGCTCACGGCAAGCCCCTGGCCGATCAGGGGCAGGCGTCGAGCAGATCCCGCAGGGATTGCGGGATCGCGTCGGTGATCCGCCACGGTTCTGGAACGAGTTCTCGGGCACCGAGCACGCCGACGTTCACGGTGCCACCGGTCGAGAGGACCGTGATGTTGAGCCCGGCGCCGTGGAACACCGGGCCGAGGGGATACATGCCGGTGACGCGGGCGCCCAGCAGCGAGATGTCGGACGGTGGGCCGGGCACGTTCGAGACCACCAGGTTGTGGATCACCGGGTGACGTTCGGCCAGCCGCAGCGCCGAATACGCACGCACGGCCAGGCCGAAGGTCGTCTCGGCGGCGAACTGGGCCCAGTCCTGCAGCATGTCCGCGTCGATGGTGTTGTGGTGGTCCTTCGCGTGCCGGTTGCTCTCCGCGATCATGTACACGCGCGCGGCGGGCTCGGCCAGGTGTGTGGGCAGCGAGGCGAAGAACGCCGACACGCGGTTGCTGCCCTCGACCCTGCTGGTGCGGTCGTGGATCGACACGGGCACGGTCGCCACCAGCGGGTCCGGTGGCAGTTCACCCCGGTCGTCGAGGTAGCGGCGCAGCGCGCCCGTGCACATCGCGAGCACGACGTCGTTGACGGTGACGCCGAACGCGTTCTTGACGGCCTTGACCTCGTCGAGGCCCACCTGGGTGAACGCGACGCTGCGGTGGCCGGTGATGGTGCCGTTGAACGACGTGCGCGGTGCCGTGAACGGCGTCGGCATGTTCTTGCCCTGCAACGACCTGCCGACCCAGCGCGGCACCATGCCGGCCAGCCCGGGCAGCAGGCGCAGCAGCTCGAACGGCCTGCGCGCGAGGGTCAGCGCGGAGCTGCGCAACATGGCGAGCTGGCCCGGAGGGCGGGGATTCGCGGGGTGGCCCTCCGGCGGCTCCGGGCCGGCGTCGAGTCCGGCGAGCGACGCGAGCAGATTCGCTCCGCTGACCCCGTCGACGCTCGCGTGGTGCATCTTCGCCAGCACTGCCACCCCGCCGTCGGCAAGTCCCTCGATCACGGTCATCTCCCACAGCGGGCGGTTCCGCTCGAGCGGCCGGCCCGCGATGTCCGCGCACAGCTCGGCCAGTTCCGCGTGCCCGCCCGGCGCGGGCAGGACGGTGCGGTGGACATGCCGTTCGAGGGAGAAGTCCCGGTCCTCCACCCACACCGGGTGGCCGAGGTTCAGCGGCGGGTTGTACAGCCTGCGCCGGAAGGCGGGCGCGCCGTTCACCCGCTCGCCCAGCCGCTCCACCAACCCGGCGTAGCTGTAGCCACCCTCGACCGTGCCGGGATCGAGGGTCAGCAGCGCGCACACGTGCAGCGGTTGGGCCGGTGTTTCGAGGTAAAGGAAGCTCGCGTCGAGACCACTCAATGGCTGCACCGGTCAAGAATAGGCGGGCCGGACCGTTACGCTCACGTTCATGCACCCCACGTTCAGGACCCGCCGGGCGGTGCAACTGGGGCTCACGGCCAACGCGCTGCGACCGCTGTCCGGTCCGCGCGTGTCGATCGCCGCCTTCTTCGCCGGCTGGCTCACCTCCGAGCTCGCTCCGCACCTGCTCGCGCTGACGGTCGCCGACACCGCGGCGCACCTGGCCAAGCGCAGGCCGCGCGGCGCCGACCGGCCCGGCCTCGCCCTCGCCGCGCTGTCGGCGGGCGGCCTCGGGGCCTTGATCGTGCAGGCCCAGCGGGCACGCGGCGCCGTGGAGGACGCCCTGGTGGAGGCGCTCGGACCCGCCTACCGGGAAGACCTGCGCAGGCCACCGGATCCCAAGGACCTCGCCACGCCGTGGGGCCAGCTCGTGCTGCCGTTCCGGATGCGCAATACCGAGATCCGGCGCGACCGCGACATCGCCTACGCCCCGGGCGGGCGCCGATACCTGCTCGACGTGTACCGTCCCCGCGAGCCGGTCTCGGGCAGGCCCGTGCTGCTGCAGGTCCACGGCGGGGCGTGGATCACCGGCAACAAGGACCAGCAGGGCATCCCGCTCATGCAGCACATGGCGCAGCGCGGCTGGGTGTGCGTGGCGATCAACTACCCGCTCTCCCCCTCGGCGCGGTGGCCACAGCACATCGTGGCGGCCAAGCGGGCGCTGGGCTGGATCCGGGACAACATCGACAACTACGGCGGCGATCCGTCGTTCCTCGCGGCCACCGGCGGCTCCGCGGGCGGGCACCTGGCGGCGCTGCTCGCGCTGACGCCCAACGATCCGGCTCTGCAGCCCGGCTTCACCGACGTCGACACCAGCGTGCAGGCCTGTGTGCCGCACTACGGGGTGTACGACTTCGCCGGAACGAGCGGCTCGCGTGCCAGTGCCGCCCGGATGCGGCACCTGCTGGCGCGCTTCGTCGTGGGCAAGGACCCAGCCGAGGCGCTCGACGACTACATCGCCGCGTCCCCGCTGGACCGGATCAACGACAAGGCGCCGCCGTTCTTCGTGATCCACGGCGAGCGCGACAGCCTCGTGCCGGTGCGAGAAGCACGGGAGTTCGTGCGCAGGCTGCGGGAGGTCTCGCCGAATCCCGTGGCGTACGCGGAGATCCCCGGCGCGCAGCACGCCTTCGACGTCTTCCCGTCCATCCGCAGCGCGCATGTGGTGCGCGGCGTCGAGCGGTTCCTGGAGTGGACCTACCTGCGGCACCTGGCTACTGCCGAGGCAGCCCGAGGAGGCGCTCCGCCACCACGTTGAGCAGTACCTGGGTCGTCCCGCCCGCGATGCTCAGGCAGCGGCTCAGCAGGAACTCCTGCTGCGCGGCCGCCGTCGTGTCGTCCACGGCGACGGCCTGCTCGCCGAGGTGATCGAGCGCGACCTCGGCGACGTCCTGCCGGTGGCGCACGCCGAGGAGCTTGCGCACGCTCGACTCCGGCCCGGGCTCCTGGCCGTCGAGGCGGCGCACCGTGTCCCGCAGACCGAGCACGGACACCACCGAGCCCTGGACGACCAGGGCGCCGAGCCGTTCCGGGTCGATGCCGGGACAGGTGGCGACGAGCGCTTCGACGGCCTCGCCGACCGACGACCCGCCGCCGAGCGCGACGCGCTCGTTGGCCAGCGTCGTCCTGGCAAGCGCCCATCCCCCGTTCACCTCGCCGACCACGTCGCAGTCGGGCACGAAGACGTCGTCGAGAAAGACCTCGTTGAACCGGATCTCGCCGGTGATCTCGCGCAGTGGCCGCACCTCGATGCCGGGAGCGCGCATGTCCACGAGGAAGTAGGTGATGCCGCGGTGTTTCGGCGCGCCCGGATCGGTCCGGGCGAGGCAGATCGCCCAGTCCGCCTCGTGTGCCAGTGAGGTCCAGACCTTCTGTCCGGACAGCCGCCAGCCACCCTCGGCGCGGACGGCTCTCGTGCGCAACGACGCCAGGTCCGACCCGGCACCGGGCTCGCTGAACAGCTGGCACCACGTGAGCTCGCCGCGCAGCGTCGGCCCGACGAACCGTTCCCGCTGGGCGGCGTCGCCGTGCCGCAGGATCGTCGGCACCGCCCACGCCCCGACGACGAGGTCGGGTCTTCTCACGCCCGCGCGGTCCAGCTCGGCGTCGATCACGAGCTGCTCGGCGGGCGTGGCGTCGAGGCCGTACGGGCGGGGCCAGTGCGGCACGAGGTAGCCGGTCTCGGCCAGGCGCACCCGCTGCTCACCCGCGTCGAGCCGCGCCAGGTCCCGCGCGACGGCCCTCGCCTCCGCGGCGAGGTCGCGGTCAGCCTGTCCGGTGTAGCGCGCGGGGTCGACGTCGAGGCCGCGCCGGGTTCCGGCGAGGGTGAGCTCCCCCGCCCGGCGCCGCCACCTCGCGGAGCCGCCGAGCAGCTGGCGCAGCGACACGGCGCGGCGGAGGTAGCGGTGGGCGGGGTGTTCCCACGTGAAGCCGATGCCGCCGAGCACCTGGATGCAGTCCTTGGCGTTGTCGACGGCGGCGTCGAGCGCGCCGCCCGCCGCGACGGCGGCCGCGACGGCGAGCTGGCCGGCGTCACCGTCGTCGGCGGCACGCGCCGCGTCCCAGGCGAGCGCGGCGGCCAGCTCGGCGCGGCAGAGCATGTCCGCGCAGAGGTGTTTGACCGCCTGGAACGAGCCGATCGGCCTGCCGAACTGTTCCCGCACCCGGGCGTACTCGCTCGCCGTGCGCACACACCACGCCGCGACGCCCGCCGCCTCGGCCGCCGCCAGGGTCGCCGCGAGGTCCGGCACAGCGGCGCCGGGCAGTGCGGCCTCGGCGGGCAGCACGATCTCGTCCAGCTCCACCCGCGCGACCGGCCGCGAGAGGTCGAACGCCGCCTGTGCCGCCGGTCGCGTGCGCTCGGCGGGCACCACGAACCACACGGGCTCGTCGCCGACCCGGGCGGCCAGCAGGAGGTGGTCGGCCTCCCCGGCATCCGGCAGCGCGGGGGTCGTGCCGGACACCACCAGTCCGCCGTCGGGGCGGCGTCGTCCGGTGACGTCCCCGGGACCGGGTGCGACGGCCGCCCGTGCCGTGCCGTCGGCGAGCGAAGGCACGATCTCCTTGGCGACGGGCGCATCCGGGTATCGGGCGAGCACGAGTCCGGCGAGGAGCGTGCCGAACAACGGCCCGGGCACGAGGGCGTCGGCGGCGGCCTCGACCCCTGCGGCCAGGTCCGCGACGCTGCCGCCCGCGCCGCCCAGGGGTTCCGGGACCGCGACCGCGGTGAGGCCGATCCCAGCGACGGCGGAGGCCGCGTCGCCATCGGCGGCGGCCTCCCGGATCGCGTCGGCCACGGCGCGCTGTTCGTCGGTGATCGCGATAGCCACAGCCACGATTATAGAACGTGTTTCAGTTTACGCGGCGTGACCCGGACATCGTTTCCGCCGTACGTTCGGTAAGCTGAGGATCGAGAGTGAAACACGTTCTGCGACCAGGAGACTGCCGATGGCAAGCAAGCCCAAGGCGCCGGCCCCGTCGAGGGGCCGCAGCGCGCTGAGTCCGCTGGGCGGCGAGGAACTGGGCTCGGCTGCCCAGCGGGACCGGCGCAAGCGGATCCTCGACGCCACGCTCGCGCTCGCCTCGAAGGGCGGCTACGACGCCGTCCAGATGCGTGCCGTGGCCGAGCGCGCCGACGTCGCCCTCGGCACTCTGTACCGGTACTTCCCGTCGAAGATCCACCTGCTCGTCTCGGGGCTCGCCCGGGAGTTCGAGCGCGCGCAGGAGAAGCTGGACCGCAGTTCGATCCCCGGTGAGACGCCGACCGACCGGCTGCTGTTCGTGCTCGGCCGCAACACCCGGCTCATGCAGCGTGACCCGCATCTGACCGAGGCGATGGTGCGGGCGTTCATGTTCGCCGACACGACGGCGGCCGCCGAGGTCGAGATCGTCGGCTCCCTCATGGAGACCATGTTCGCCAAGGCGATGGGCATCGACGAGCCGACCGAGCACGACCGGGACGTCTTCCACGTCATCGCCGACGTGTGGATGGCCAACCTGGTCGCATGGGTGACACGGCGGGCCTCGGCCGCCGACGTCGCGAAGCGCCTCGAGTTGTCCGTCCACCTGCTGCTGGACTAGCGAGGGGCCACCGCCGCGCGGTGGCCCCTCGCCCGGTCACGCGGTGAGCTTCGGCAGCACCTCGCGGCCGAACACCTTGATCCACTCGTCCTGGTTGCGGCCGACATTGTGGATGTAGATGCGGTTGAATCCCGCGTCGATGAACTTCTGCAGCGACGCGCGGTGCACGTCCGGGTCGGACGAGACCACCATGCGGCCCTCGAAGTCCTCGGGCCGCACCAGCCTCGCCATCTGCTCGAAGTCGAACGGCGACCGGATGTCGGCCTTCGGGAACTTCATGCCGCCGTTGGGCCACTGCTCCATGGCGTTGCGCCACGCCTCCTCGTCGTTCTCCGCCCACGACAGGTGTACCTGCAGCAGCTTCGGCATCGTGTCCGGGTCCTTGCCCGCCTTCCGGGCACCCTTGCCGAAGTTGTCGAGGATGCCGGACAACTTCTCCAGCGACGCGGCCGGCGTGATCAGCCCGTCGGCGAGCTCCCCCGTCTTGCGCGTGGTGTACGGGCCCGCCGAGGCGATGTAGATCGGCGGCGGCGCGTCGGGCAGCGTCCACAACCGGGTGGTGTGCAGCTTGAAGAACTCGCCGCTGTGCTTGACGTCCTTGCCGGAGAACAGCTTGCGGATGATCTCCAGCGCCTCGAACATGCGGCGTACCCGCTCCGGCGCCTCCGGCCAGTAGCCGCCGATGATGTGCTCGTTGAGCGCCTCGCCGGAGCCCAGGCCCAGCCACGTGCGCCCCGGATAGGTCGCCTCCAGCGTCGCCGCGGCCTGCGCCACCATCGCCGGATGCTGACGGAACGACGGACACGTGACCCCGGGCCCGAGGTCACCCGTGGTGTTCTCGGCCAGCGACGCCAGCACGCTCCACACGAACGAGGCCTCACCCTGCGCGGGCACCCACGGCTGGAAGTGGTCAGCCGCCATTTGACCGGAGAATCCGTGCTCCTCGGCCAGCGCGGCGAGTCTGATGGACTCCCGGGGGGAGAACTGTTCCAGCGCCGCCGCCATGCCGATCTGTACTTCAGTCACGCCTGCTCCAACCCTTTCGTCGCTGCGCCCCGCTGCTGGTGAACCTACCCCGCATGACGCTGCGCCAGCACGGCCAGCTCGTCGAGCCTGCGCAGAGTCTCGCTCTCCGGTTTCGTCTCGAGGTCGAACGCCACCCGGTCGACGCCGGCCTCCGCCCAGCCCGCGATCTTCTCCTCGTCGGCCGGTGCTCCGAAGATCGTCATGGGCACGTCGGTACGGCCCTGGTCGGCGAGCTGCTTGCGGACCTGGCGGATCTGCTCGGGCGTGGTCTGCGCGCGCGGGAGCCAGCCGTCACCGTAGGCGGCGAGACGCCGGAACGCGGCCGGGCTCTCGCCGCCGATGTAGATCGGCGGGTGCGGCCTGCGGACGGGCTTGGGCCAGGCGAACACCGGATCGAAGTCCACGTACTCGCCGTGGAACTCGGCCTGTTCGTTGGTCCACAGCTCCTTGATGGCCTGCAGCTGCTCGTTCATGAGCGCGCCGCGCGTGGCCGGGTCGGTGCCGTGGTTGCGCATCTCCTCACGGTTCCAGCCCACACCCACGCCGAAGACGAACCGGCCGCCCGAGACAAGGTCAAGGCTGGCGCCCTCAATCGCGGTGTGGATGAGGTCTCGCTGCGGCAGGAGCGCCACCCCGGTCCCGAGCAGCAGCTCGCGGGAGTGAGCGGCCGCCGCGGTGAGCGCCACGAACGGGTCGAGTGTGCGGTAGTACTTGCGCGGCAGGTCCCCGCCACCCGGGTACGGCGACTCCCGGCTGACGGGGATGTGCGAGTGCTCGGCGAGGAACAGCGCGTCGAAACCGCGCTCCTCCAGGGCCGCGGCGAGGGGGCCGGGCCGGATTCCTTCGTCGGTCACGAACGTCGACACACCAAACTTCATGTGACCTTGGAACTCACCGGCCCGGCAGTTCATTCCCGCCGGGGCCCCGGGTCACACGTTGCGCCGGTACTGCCCGCCGACCTCGAAGAACGCCTCGGTGATCTGGCCGAGCGAGCACACCCGAGCGGCGTCCATGAGCACGTCGAACACGTTCTCGCCCCGCGTCGCGGCCTCCCGCAGCTCCTTGAGCGCCTGCTGGGCCTCGGTGTGGTGCCGCCGCTGGAAGTCGGCCAGCCGCGTCAGCTGCGACTGCTTTTCCTCCTCGGTGGCGCGGGCCAGCTCGACCTCGGCCTCCTCCTCGTCGGCGTGCGGATTACGGAACGTGTTCACGCCGACGATCGGCAGCGAGCCGTCGTGCTTGAGCCGCTCGTAGAGGATCGACTCGTCCTGGATCTTGCCGCGCTGGTAGCCGGTCTCCATCGCGCCGAGCACGCCACCCCGCTCGGAGATGCGCTCGAACTCCGTGAGCACGGCCTCCTCCACGAGGTCGGTGAGCTCGTCGATGATGAACGAGCCCTGCAACGGGTTCTCGTTCTTCGACAGGCCCCACTCCTTGTTGATGATCATCTGGATCGCCATGGCGCGGCGCACCGAGCTCTCCGTCGGTGTGGTGATCGCCTCGTCGTAGGCGTTGGTGTGCAAGGAGTTCGCATTGTCGTACAGGGCGCACAGCGCCTGCAGGGTCGTGCGGATGTCGTTGAAGCTCATCTCCTGCGCGTGCAGCGACCGGCCGGAGGTCTGCACGTGGTACTTGAGCTTCTGCGACCGCTCGTTGGCGCCGTAGCGCTCGCGCATCGCCACGGCCCAGATCCGCCGCGCGACGCGGCCCAGCACCGAGTACTCCGCGTCCATGCCGTTGGAGAAGAAGAACGACAGGTTGGGCGCGAAGTCGTCGATGTCCATCCCGCGGGCGAGGTAGGCCTCGACGTAGGTGAATCCGTTCGCCAGCGTGAACGCCAGCTGTGAGATGGGATTCGCGCCGGCCTCGGCGATGTGGTAGCCCGAGATGGACACCGAGTAGAAGTTGCGGACCCCGTGGCGGATGAACCACTCCTGGATGTCGGCCATCATCCGCAGCGAGAACTCGGTGGAGAAGATGCAGGTGTTCTGGCCCTGGTCCTCCTTGAGGATGTCGGCCTGCACCGTGCCGCGCACCTGGCGCAAAGTCCACGCGCGGATCTCGGCGGCCTCCTCGGCCGTCGGCTCGCGGCCGTGCTCGGACCGGAACGCGTCCATGCGCTGGTCGATGGCCGTGTTGAGGAAGAAGGCGAGGATCGTCGGCGCGGGTCCGTTGATCGTCATCGACACCGAGGTGTTCGGCGCCGTGAGGTCGAACCCGTCGTAGAGCGCCTTCATGTCGTCGAGCGTCGCGATGGACACCCCGGACGTGCCGACCTTGCCGTAGATGTCGGGGCGCGTGTCGGGGTCGAACCCGTACAGCGTCACCGAGTCGAACGCCGTGGACAGCCGCTTGGCCTCCGAGTCGGCGGAAAGGTACTTGAAGCGGCGGTTGGTGCGGAACGCGTCGCCCTCGCCGGCGAACATGCGTGCCGGGTCCTCGCCCTCGCGCTTGAACGGGAAGACGCCCGCGGTGTACGGGAAGTAGCCCGGCAAGTTCTCGCGGCGCAGGAACGAGACGAGCTCGCCCTTGTCGGTGTAGCGCGGCAGCGCCACCCTCGGCACCCGGTTGCCGGACAGCGTCTCGCGCCAGAGCGTGGTGCGGATCTCCTTGTCCCGCACCCGGAACACGAGCTCGTCGCCCCGGTAGGACTCAGCCAGCTCGGCCCAGCGCTCGAGCAGCTCCGTGGTCGCGGAATCCACATCGGACTCGGCGTGCGCGAGCAGGCGGCCCAGGGCGGTGGTGTCGGCACCGTCGGCGGCGAGGGCGTCCCGGGCGGCGGCGAGGTGCTCGCGCTTGCGCACGGCCTCGGCCTGCCGCTCGGTCTCGGCGTGGTAGGCGCGGACGGTCTCGGCGATCTCGGCGAGGTAGCGCGTGCGGTTGGTCGGGATGATCGTGCTGACGTCGGTGGAGACCTTGCCCTCGACCCGCGGCAGCACGCCGGCGGAGACGGACAGCCCGCTGCCGGCGAGCAGGTCCCGCAGGTGCTGGTACAGCGCGGTGACACCGTCGTCGTTGAACTTCGCCGCGCTGGTGCCGAACACCGGCATGTCCTCCGGCGAGGCGTGGAACTCCTCGCGGTTGCGCACCAGCTGACGGGCCACGTCGCGGCGCGCGTCCTCGGCGCCCCGGCGCTCGAACTTGTTGATGGCCACGACGTCGGCGAAGTCGAGCATGTCGATCTTCTCCAGCTGCGACGCCGCGCCGAACTCGGGCGTCATCACGTACAGCGAGTGGTCGACGTGGTCGACGATGCCGGCATCCCCCTGGCCGATGCCGGGCGTCTCGACGATCACGAGGTCGAACCCGGCCGCCTTGCAGGCCTGGATCGCCTCGTCCAGGCCAGTGGGGATCTCGCCGCTGGTGGTCCGCGTCGCCAGGGAGCGGAAGAACACCCGGTCGCCGTCGAGGCAGTTCATGCGGATGCGGTCGCCCAGCAGCGCACCCCCGCCCCGCCTGCGGGTGGGGTCGATCGCCAGCACGGCGATGCGAAGCTTGTCCTCCTGGTCGAGCCGGAAGCGGCGCACGAGCTCGTCGGTGAGCGACGACTTGCCCGAACCGCCGGTGCCCGTGATGCCCAGCACCGGCACCCTCCGCGACTCGGCGGCCTCGCGGATCGTGCCGAGCCAGTCCTGCGGGAGAGTCTCCTGCTGCAGCTGCGTGACGGCGCGCGCCAGCGTGCGCGTGTCGCCGGCCAGCAACTCGTCGAGCGACCCGGCAGGCTCGGTGGCGAGATCGACGTCGCACTCCCGGATCATGTAGTTGATCATCCCGGGCAGGCCCATCTGGAGACCGTCGTCCGGGGAGAAGATGCGCGCGACCCCACGGGAGTGGAGCAGCTCGATCTCCTCGCGCACGATGACGCCACCACCGCCGCCGAACACCTTGACGTGCCCGGCGCCGCGCTCCCGCAGGAGCTCGACGAGGTAGGTGAAGTACTCGACGTGTCCGCCCTGGTAGGCGCTGATGGCCACGCCCTGCACGTCCTCGGAGATCGCGGCGTTGACGACCTCGTCCACCGAGCGGTTGTGGCCCAGGTGGATCACCTCGGCGCCCTGCGACTGCAGGATGCGCCGCATGATGTTGATGGACGCGTCATGCCCGTCGAACAGGCTCGCGGCGGTGACGAACCGGACGGGGTGCACAGGCCGGTGCAGTTCGGAGGTCATGCCTCCAAAATACTTGGACTTCCTACTGTTTGAAAGCCGAACGTGAGCGTGACGACGGTCTCAGCGAGCGGATCGATTCAGCCGACGGCGTTCGGCGACCGCACCGCGAGCCACTGCCGCATCGCGTACTCGACCAGCGTGATGAGCGTCTGCTTGGTCGACTCCCGGTCCCGCGCGTCGCAGCGCACGATCGGGATGCTCTCGTCGATCGACAACGCCTCACGCACGTCGGCGAGGTCGTGATGCAGCACACCGTCGAACGTGTTCACGCCCACGATGTACGGCAGGCCCCGGTCCTCGAAGAAGTCCACCGGCGCGAACGAGTCCGCGAGCCGCCGCGTGTCCGCGAGCACCACCGCGCCGATCGCGCCCCGCACGAGGTCGTCCCACATGAACCAGAACCGCTGCTGCCCTGGGGTGCCGAACAGGTAGAGGATCAGGTCCTCGTCCAGGGAGACGCGGCCGAAGTCCATGGCGACCGTGGTCGTGGCCTTGTTGGGTGTCGCCGCGAGGTCGTCGATGCCGGTGCTCGCGTCCGTCATCATCGCCTCGGTCGTCAGCGGCACGATCTCCGACACGGAGCCGACGAACGTCGTCTTGCCCGCCCCGAAGCCGCCGGCCACGACGATTTTCGCCGAGGTCATCGTCTTCGACGCGGCTTCGCGCGGTGCCTTAAAGCCGACGGAGTCCACTCAACACCCTTTCCATCAACATCATGTGCGCTTCGGCGCCCTCACTGCCCGACGCGGTCCTGTGCACGGTGACCAGGCCCGTGTCCGCCGCGTCGCTGATCAGTACCCGCGCCACCCCGAGCGGTACCCGGAGCAGCGCGGCGATCTCGGCCACCGAACGTGGAGTCCGGCATTCTTCCATGATCACCTGGTGCTCGATCTGCTCGGGCACCGCCCTGACGGCGGTCTCCCGCGTGGAGATGAGCGTTTCCAGCTCCAGCGGGTAGTTGGCCTTCGTACGCCCGCCCGTGATGGCATACGGGCGCACGAAGCCGGTCTCCTCCGCCGGTGACAACGGAATGGCTTCGGCTGACACGAACTTCTCCTCTCCGGTCGTGTACCGCGCGGCGGCGCGCTCACCGTCCTCGCCTGGGAGCTGCGCCGTTGGTACGGCCCGGCCGTGGTAGGCACCGGGGTCGTCCCTGGTGGTGTCATCAGGTCGACGGCCGTGGCCGGAGTCCGCCTGAGCACCGCCCAGCGCGTGGTAGATCACGCCGGGCGGGTACTCACCGGGAGTTCCGGGCCCCGTGGTCATCGTCGGGCTCAGCCCACCGATCCGCCGACGAGTGAGCCGCCCGAACCCTGCAGCTGCGCGCGCAGCTCAGGGGTCAGGATCTGGCCGACGCGGTCGACGAGCAGCGTCATCTCGTAGGCGACCTGGCCGATGTCGCAGTTCGGCGCGGCGAGCACCGCGAGGCACGAGCCGTCGCTGATGGACATGAGCACCATGATGCCCAGCTCCATCTCCACCACGGTCTCGTTCACCGCGCCCGCCTCGAAGCACCGGGCGGCGCCCTGGGTGAGGCTCACCAGGCCGGACGCCACGGCGGCCAGCTGGTCGGCACGGTCGAGCGGCAGGCGGTTCGACGCGGTGAGCAGCAGCCCGTCCGCGGAAACGACGACGGCGTGTGCCACACCGGGCACCCGCTCGGCGAAGTCGTTCACCAGCCACCCGAACTGATTCTGCTGGGGCTGAGCCCGGTCCGGCGCGGTCATTCACCCTCCACTTTCTCGTCACTGCTCTCGCTCGCCTGAGCGGTCCGATGCCGGCCTCGGCGAATTCCCTGTTGGAAGCTGCTGAGCCTGCCCCGCACGTCGGCGGGGTCACGCTCCGGCCGTGGCCGGTTCTCCGTCGAACCCGCCGAGGTCGCGCTGCCCGGCAACAGCTGCTCACCGCGTCTGCGGCGCGGCAGCCCGGCCGGCGTGTAGCTGGTCGGCGTCGATTCCGACACCGACTGCGCCGTCCGCCATCCGTCGTCGGAGGCGAACGCCCACTCCGACACACGGGCGCTGCCGTTGGCCTCGCCCGGCCGGTCCTGGGGTGACGGAGCCGTCTGGTCCGATCCACCGTGGCGGGGCGGAGTCGTCTGGTCCGGTCGTGTCCTCGGCCGGCGTTGCGGCAGACCGGACCCGTGGGTGTGGTTCGGTGTGCCCGGCTGCTCCTCGGCGCGGTGCCTGCGGCCCCGGCTCACCCCCTGCTGGAAGCTGGAGAGCCGGCTGCGCACCTCCACCGCATCGCGCGCGGGCGGCGTGGGCGGGCTCTGCTGCTCGCGCGGCACGCCGTTGGGTGCCGCGGGCGGGGTGCCGCCGGCCGGGGCCGCACTGCCCGGCAGGAGCTGCTCGCCGCGCTTGCGGCGTGGCAGGCCGGCGCGGGTGTAGTCCTCCGGCGCCGACTTCGACACCGCCTGGACGGCCCGGAAGCGTTCGTCGGCGGCGAAGTCCCAGCCGCTCGTGGTGCTGCCGCCCTGATCGTTCGCCGGGTCGGTCACGCTGCGGAACCAGGCGGAGAGCATCTCGTCGAAGATCGGCGTCGTCTCCGACATGTCGGCCTGCCTGCGGGCGCGCTGCTCGGCGTCGCGGGCGGTGGTGGCGGCGCTCCACCAGTCGCTGACGACCGTGCTGCTCGCCTCGAACAGCGCCTTGCCGCTGAGGTCCGCCCTGGCCTGCTGATCGGGTTCGGGCGCCTCGGCCAACGCGGGCCGATCGGTCGCCGGTTCCTGACCGGAGTCGGTCACCGCCCCGGTGTCCTCCGCCGGTTGGGGGGCCTGCGGAGCGTCGGCACCGGGCCTGCTGCGTTCGCGGGCCTGGCGCGTGGCGCCCGGCCTGCGACGGGGCAGTTCGGCCGCTCCCGGCCGGTCGGCCTCCTGCCCGGTCTCCTCGCCGGCCTCCGGAGCGGAGTCCTGCGGTGCCTCCTGAGGCGCTTCCCGCGGCCACGCGGGCTCGGGCGGGCCCGGCCGCCGCGCCTGGTCGGCGCCGTCCTCGTCGCGGCCGATGGGCGTGAACAGCGCCGTGCCCGACACCTCGCTGTCCGACGGCGGCGGTGCCTGGGTCGCCGCGCCCTTCCCGAGCTGCGCGAACGCGCCCGGCCTGGCGGTCCCGTTGGTCTGCCTCCGCGGCAGGGCGGCCGCCGCCGACGTGCCCGGCGCGGGCTGCTGCGCCTGCGGCTCCGGGCGGCCCGGCGGACCCTGGCCCGGTCCGCCCATCACGAGCTCGGCGGGCACGGTCACCGTGGCACGGACGCCGACGATGTCCTTGCCGCCGTGCAGCACGACACCGAAGCCGTGCCTGCTCGCCAGCCGCCCGACCACGAACAGTCCCATCCGCCGCGACGTGGCGATGTCCACGGACCCCGCCTCGGTCAGCCGGGCGTTGGCCTCGGCCACCTCGGCGTCGTTCATCCCGATGCCCCGGTCGACGATGTCGATGGTGAGCGAACCGTCGTCGGCAGGCCGTGTCCCCACGTGTACCTGCGTCTCCGGCGCGGAGAACGCGGTGGCGTTGTCCAGCAGTTCCGCGACCAGGCGCACCAGGTCGCCCGCGGCATAGCCGACGATCCGCAGCTGGGGCGGAGTGCCGACCACCACGCGCTGGTACTGCTCGATCTCCGACACCGCGGCACGCAGCACGTCGGTGACGGTCACGGGCTGCCCGGACCGGCGCCCCGGCTCGGCGCCCGAGAGCACCATCAGGTTCTCGTTGTTGCGCCGCATGCGCGTGGCGAGGTGGTCCAGCTGGAACAGCGTGGCCAGCTGGTCGGCGTCCTCTTCGTCCCGCTCGAGCCGCTCGATGAGCTGCAGCTGCCGCTGCACGAGGCTCTGGCTGCGGCGTGAGAGGTTGACGAACACGCTGGCGAACCCGGTCCGCATGCCCGCCTGCTCGACGGCGAGCCGCAGTGCCTGGCTGTGCACGGCGTCGAAGGCGCGCGCGACCTGGCCGATCTCGTCGTTCGTCCGCACCGGCACCGGCTCGATGTCCGTGCTCTGCGACCGGCCGTCCTGGATGCTGCGCACAGCCTCGGGCAGCGCCCGGTCGGCGACGTCCAGCGCCGCCGTGCGCAGCACCTTGAGTGAGCGGAGCAACTGCCGGCTGATGAGGAAGACGACCAGGGCGCCCAGCACGAGCGCCGCGACCAGCAGGGCGGCGAGCACGACCACCCCGGTCTGCGCGCCGTCCGCGAGATCGCGGGCCGTCGTGGTGAGCTCGTCGCCGAGCCGGCCCGTGACCTGACCCGTGCTCGCGAACACCTCGCCGGAGACGCGGGCCCACTCCTGCGGGGCGACCGTGGCGAACGCGGCCCGGTTCGAATCCTGCCCGGAGAGCACGTTGCGGACGATCCGGTCGCGGTCGTCGAAGGCCGGGCCACGCACCGTCGAGTCGAACTGCGCGCGCTGCGCGTCGGTGGCGGCGCTGGTGAACTCGGTGAGGCGGTCGGCGAGCCGGACCGTGGAGGTGCGCAGCTGGTCGAACTCGCTCGGAGCCAGCCCGCCTCGATCGAGCCCGTAGCCGACGAGCGCCTGCTGGACCGACACCTCCTCCCGCGCGACGAGCAGATCGTGCAGCGCCGTCGGGGCGCCGCCGATCTGGTCGGAACCCATGCCGGCGACCACAGCGACGTCGAGGTTGAGCACCGCGGTCGTGACGGCCGTGTACTCCGACACGGCCTGGATCGGCCCGAGTTGTCCGGACCGCACCCGGTCCCGCAGTCCGGCGAGCCGGTCGAGCTGCTCGGTGAGCCGTTGCCGTGGCCCGGCGAGCGCCTCGCCCTCGCCGGCTGCGCCGTCCAGGGTGGCCCGCACCGGTCCGGCGGCGCGGTCGACCTCACCGCGCACGTTCTGCAGCTCCGGGGAGTTGGCGCCCGAGCCTCGGGTCAGTGCCGCGACCGTCTGGGTGCGCTCCCGCTGGAGCCCGTCGAGGAGGGCGCGGGAGGACGCGTTGAGTTCGGCGAGGCGGGCGATCCCGTCGTAGCGGTCGGCACTGTCGATCCGCCCGGCGAGCGTGGTGCCGCCCAAGACCAGCGCGAGCACGATCGGGACGAGCGTGACGGCTCCGAGCTTGGCGGGCAGGCTCCAGTCGCGCCAGCGGGCGAGGGCTCGCCACTTCGACGGCTTCGGGGGCGGCGTGCCGAGGAGCTGTCCCACAGGCACCTGGCCTTCTCCTGCAACGGTCACGAAGGTGACTCCTCCTCAGGCTCGCTCGGGGCCACGACGGCTCGTACGGATCTCCACGTCCCGATCACCGGTGACGACGAGACGTGTCCGCCGTTTGTACGCACCGCGCGGTGTACCGCATGTAAGCCCATCCTCCGTACCGGCTCGCACCGGTGTTCCGCCGTCGTCCACTGTCCGCCCCGTCCACCGGCACCGCCGGCTCGACCGTCCGTCATCCCCCGGGGGCATGCCGTGGTGCATCGTGCGATCTGCACGACGAGCGCGCGAACCCGGCGCGGGCATGCCCAATTGACGTCGGTCGGGGTGCAGAAAGCGTACACCAATCGAGTAGTTGCCAAATGTTCTCGATACGTGCCCGATGACCAGCAGAAATGCCGATTCACCCGACCCGGCGGCCCGGGCATTCGCTCATCCGGGAGCCGGGCGGTGTGATTTGATTACCGTATTCGCCCGGCGCACGGCATCAAGCTTCACCCACATAGAGCAAGCCGCAGCCTCAGTGTCGCCCGAACGGGCTAACGGAGACGCCGTCACGGTTGCTCGCGCGCGGCAAAGTATCCCCGATCATGTGGCAACGCGACGAGAGTGAAACGGGGGTGCTTCCTCACCAGATCCCGGCGGTGGCCAGCGGATCTTCACGATGACACAGCCGCTCCGCCACGCGGGGACGCGGCCCCGCCCCCGGAAGGGCGTGGAGCGTCGGCGTGCTACTCACAGCAATCCGACCGGCATCGCCGCGGAGGTTTACCCACCCGTTCCCGCGAATCGACATCACGGAAAGCAACATACGCGCGGGCACTCGAGTGACGCGGCTCCGGGCGTCCCGCCTGTCCGCCGCCACGCTGGGAAGACGCGGTGCCGGCGGCGGATGCCACTCCCGCGCCGCCCACCCACCGGCGCCTGGGCAGCCCGCGGCACGCCCGACCCCCGGAATGCTCGCCGGAGAATCGCCGAACCGCCCGCGTTCTTTCTTTTTTTGGACGCACATTGTGTTCGCCATTTCACAAACGGCACGCACGAATTCCGCACCCAGAGCCACCAGCGGCGAACGGCCCGGTTCACCGGCTTCGAGGCCGGCCTGAGAGCCTCGGACGGGTGAGTACGACGCTGGAACGCATTCGAGGTTTCCTCGCCGAACAGGACCCGCCCACGCCGTGTCTCGTCGTGGACGTCGACACCGTCGTCGACCGGTACCGGGCGCTCACCGCCGGGTTCCCGGGGGCGCGCGTCCAGTACGCGGTGAAGGCCAATCCCGAGCCCGCCGTGCTGCGCGCCCTCGCCACGGCCGGAGCGTGGTTCGACGTGGCCAGCCCCGCCGAGATCGACCTCTGCCTCGCCGCCGGCGCACCCGGCGAGCGGCTGTCGTACGGCAACACCGTGAAGAAACCGGCCGACATCGAGCACGCGCACAGCGCGGGCGTGCGCGAATACACGTGCGAGGCCGACAGCGACCTCGACAACATCGCCCGCCTGGCCCCAGGCGCGCAGGTGTCGGTCCGCCTGCTGGTGGAGGCGCCGGCATCGGCGACACCGTTCGGGCGCAAGTTCGGCTGCTCGGCCGAGTACGCCGCCGACCTGCTGGTGCGCGCGGCGGAACTCGGCCTCGACCCTGTCGGGGTAAGCTTCCACGTCGGGTCGCAGCAGCTCGACCCGGCGGCCTGGGACGTCGCGATCGGTGCGGCGGCCAAGGTGTTCGCCGCCACCGCGGGCCGCGGCGTTACCCTGCGCAGGCTCAATGTCGGCGGCGGCCTCGCCGTCGGCTACCGGGAGCCCGCGCCCACGACCGAGGCCTACGCCGCGGCCGTCACCCGGGCGGTGCGCGCGCACTTCCCGGCCGCCGCGCCGGAACTCGTGCTGGAACCCGGACGCGCGATCGTGGCCGAGGCCGGTCTGATCCGGTCCGAGGTCGTGCTGGTGTCGCGGAAGTCGCACTCGGACGAGCACCGCTGGGTCTATCTGGACGTCGGGCGCTACAACGGCCTGGCCGAGACGGAGAACGAGGCCATCGCCTACCGGCTGGAGGTGGTGGGCCGCCACTCGTCCGACGAAGGCCCTGTGATCATCGCCGGACCGACGTGCGATGGTGACGACGTGCTGTACCAGCGGACGCCCTACCGGTTGCCGTCGTCGTTACGGCCGGGGGACCGGATCGACATCCTGGCCGCCGGCGCGTACACGGCGAGCTACTCCTCGGTGGGGTTCAACGGGATCCCGCCACTGCGTACCTACTGCATCAGCGAAGGGAGGCCGACCAGTGCCGAGTGAGTGCCGCGAAGTCGGCGTGTTCTCGGGCACGCACGTGCTGGCCGAGCTCGACGGCGTCGAGCCACGGCTCCTCGACGACGAAAGCTTTCTGCGGACCACCTTGGCACGCACCTTGACCGATGCCGGGGCGACCGTGTGCGAGGTCATCGCGCACCGGTTCCAGCCCCAGGGCGTCACCGTGCTGGCCATGCTCGCCGAGTCCCATGCCTCCGTGCACACCTACCCCGAGATCGGGGCGGCGTTCGTGGACGTCTTCACGTGCGGCGAGCGGGCCGACCCCGAGGAGGCCGTGCAGCTGCTCGCGCGCGCCCTCGGCTCGGCTCCGGTGACCATGTCGACCGTCCGGCGAGGACGGCAGACCGCGATGACGGGGAAGTGAATGTCGAAGCAGATCGTCGAACCACTCGCAGCGGGCATGACCCGCGTCTGGGACCTGGACGAGGTCATCGTCGACACCCGCACCGACTTCCAGCATGTCGTGATCGCGCGGACGGCCCAGGGACGCACCCTCTTCTGTGACGACGAGCGGCAGAGCACCGAGGCCAGCCAGCTCGTGTATCACGAGGCGCTCGTCGTGCCGCCGTTGTTGCTGGCGGACGCCGTGCGCCGGGTGCTCGTCGTCGGGTCGAGCGAGGGAGTGGCGAGCCAGCTGGCGCTCGCGCACGGCGCCGCGCTCGTCGACCACGTCGACATCGACGCGCAGACCGTGCGACTGTGCGCCGAGCACCTGCCCTACGGCTACTCCCCCGCTGAGCTGGCCGAGGCCGAGCAGGGTACCGGACCGGTGCGCGTGCACTATCGCGACGGCTGGGAGTTCCTCGCCACCACCGAGACGCGTTACGACATCGTGCTGATCGACCTGCCGGACGAGAACACCGACCCGGACGCCCAGCACAACCGGCTCTACGGCGCCGACTTCCTCCGGCGCTGTGCCGGGGTCCTCGCGCCCGGTGGCGTGGTGACGTGTCAGGCGGGCTGCCCGACACTGTGGCGCAACGACACGCTCATCGCGGCGTGGCGCCGGTTCACCGACGTGTTCGGCACGGTCGTGTACTACGGCTCGGACGAGCACGAGTGGGCGTTCCTGTCGGGCAGGCCCGACAGTGTCGACGACCCGGTCGGCCGCATGGTGGAACGTCTGGAGCGCGGCGAGGGCTACCGGCCCGCGTCGATCGACGCCGAGGCGCTGCGGGCGAACACCGTCCCGCCGTACTCGGTCAGAGTTTCTGCCCGGCAGTGACGCGCTGGTGGACCTTGCGCTCGACCCAGAAGGACAGGAACGGGACGCATCCGGCGAGCAGCACGCCGACGGTGCCCTTCACCGACCAGCGGGCCTTGAGCGCAAGGTCCACCGCCACCAGCAGGTAGATCATGTAGATGACGCCGTGGATGGGCGAGTACACCGCCGACGGCGTCGCGTTGCCGAAGCCGTACCGCAGGACCATCACGACGCAGAGTCCGAGCAGGCCGATACCGGTGGCGAACGCCGCGATCCGGAACCGCTGCAGGGGACCCCGCAGGGACACCTCAGCGGGCGCCGCGGTCTCGTCGCGCTCGGTCGTCACCATCGTCACTTCACCTCTTGGTCGCGTGCGTTCAGCTCGGCCAGGAACCTGTTGTAGGCGGCCAGTTCCTCGTCTTCGGGATCCTCAGCGTCCACGATCACCGGCTGCCGTCGCGCGGCGGGGCGGGTCTCGGTCCGGCGCTCCGGCTCGGCCTCCGCGGCGGGCGCGGCCGGGGGCTGCGCGGCGATGGCCCGGTCCTCCCGCGTGCGGCGGCTCAGCTTGCGGTAACGCCACACCATGAACGCCGGGAACAGCCCGAACAGCGGCCACTGCAGCACGTATCCGAGGTTCTGGAACGTGCCGCCCGCCGACGTGAACCGATCCCACTGCCACCAGGCGAGACCGCAGCAGATGACCAGACTCAGCACGCACAGGCCCGCGATCGCGAGCCTGCGGCCGATCGTGGAGCTGAAGGTCACGCTTCGACGCTAGCACCATCAGCACAGTGGGCGAGGGCACACCTGGCCGGCTCCGGCCAGCGCCCGGCCGCGCTCAGTCGGCCGCCGTGTGCGCCTGCCTGGCGTAGGTGTCGGCCAGGCCGAACACCTTCTGCGCGTACTCGACGGAGTTGTTGTACGACATGATTCCCGTCCACCAGCCGTCGGCGCTGGCCATGTCGCGGTCGCCGACGCACAGATACCGTGCGGCGGCGAGCGCCGCGTCGTCGATCTGCTGGGGGTCGGCGAGTCCGTCGCCGTTGCCGTCGCTGGCATACCGCGCCCAGGTACCGGGGATGAACTGCATCGGCCCGACGGCCCGGTCGTGCGTGGTGTCGCCGTCGAGCGCGCCGCCGTCGGTGTCGGAGATCGCCTTGACGCCCCGGGAACCGTTGAGTGCGACCCCGATGATCGGCGTCGACGGCCTGCCGTCCTCGCCGAGCACGGCGCCGCCGTAGCGTCCGTGGTCGGACTCGATGCGCCCGATGCCGGCGAGCGTGGCCCAGCTGATGCGGCACCCGGGCTGGTACTGCCGCAAGGCCAGTTCGGCGTTGCCGTACGCGATGAGCGCCCGGGCCGGGATGCCGACCTGCTGCGCGGTGCGCTCGGCCCAGTCGGCGAGTGGGTCGGCACTCGCGCCGCGGGGCGGCAGTTCGACATGCCCACCTCCGGTCTGGGCCCCGGCCACCGCGTCGGTGGCCGGGGCGGCCGTACCGGGCTCCACCCGGGCCGGCTCGATGTCGAGTGCCGGGATGTCGGTGGTGGTGGGGCTCGCCTGCGGGGTGGTGGCGCGGGCGACGAGCCAGACGCCGCCCGCGCCCACCGCGAGAACGGCGATCACGACGAGCAGCCGGACGAGGGCCGCGGGGCCCGGGCGGGAATCGTGCTCCCGCCTCCCCGGTTCGCGCACTGCCTGGCCCTCCGTCTGCCGACCCTGTCCACCGTGAGAACGAGCGAGTGCACGTTAGCGTTATGGGTGCCGGGGCCGGCGGGCGGCACGCCGAGCTCGATCAGCTCGCGGCGTCGCGACGCTGCCGGGACAGCCGCGCCACGCACCACGCGGGCGCGCTGCCGCGGCGGAGGTGTTCCAGGACGGTCAGCGGTCCGAGTCGCTTGGACAGGTCGGCGGGGGTGAGCCCGGCCGCCCGGTAGTCGAGGGCCCGCTGGTCGAGCGGGCTGATGCCGGCATCCCACCACGCTTCGGCCTCGCTGACGTCACCGATCATCTGCCACCAGCCCGCGGCCGCGGCCAGCAGCTCGTCCGGGGCGTCCGGAAGCCGTTCCCGCATGGCGGACAGATAACCCGGGTCGGCGGTCTCGAGCGCGGCCCACGCGGCCGGGCCGGTGTTGCCGCGCTGTCCGGGGATGCCCGGTGCGGGCCGTGGCGCCTCCGCCAGCCACGCCGAGGCGATGCGGTTGATCTCCCGCTCCTCGGCGCTCTGCTCGC
Source organism: Prauserella oleivorans (assembly GCF_042685745.1). Classification (NCBI taxonomy): domain Bacteria; kingdom Bacillati; phylum Actinomycetota; class Actinomycetes; order Pseudonocardiales; family Pseudonocardiaceae; genus Prauserella; species Prauserella oleivorans. Next base: position 4,280,852 of record NZ_JBHUNT010000001.1, read on the forward strand.
GCTCGGACGTCCACTGCCGGATTACCGCCTCAACGCCGGGATCTCGCATCCCTGCCTCCTCTGCAACGCACTGCTGTCGCTTGCGCAAAGACTGGTCGAGCAACGTTGTTCGAGATGTCGAGCGTGTGGCCTGGGGAACCGGCCGATCACGCAATGTGAGCACCGTAGGAGAGCGAGTCGGCTCCGCGCCAGACCCACTCGGCGACGAATTCGGTGACCTGCGAATTAACCCAGCGAATCCACCCGGATGGTCGAGCGGAACGACGGGAAAGAAAAAAGAACCACGGAGAGTGATCGTGAGATTGTGCGCACACGCACGTGACCGGCGCCGCATTTCCCGGCGCCGGTCACGGTGGTCCGGATCAGGAGAAGAGGCTCTGCACGAACGTCACGATCGCCTCGGCACCGTCGCGCAACCAGCCCAAAGCCGCCTGGACGGCGTCGGCCGACTCGGTGGGCCTGCTGATCAAGAAGAACAGGACGAGCGCGACGACGCCGAAGATGAGGACTTTCTTGAGACCCGGCGACATAGCTCCATCCGATTCATTCCGGTGTCCGTTCGGCGCAGCACCGCCTGTGTGTTCCGCCCGCCGGTACGGACCTCTCACGACCAGTACCACGTCATCATGCCCCACCGTCGGATGCTCCGACCGGCATTCACGCGAATGGGCGGCGTGCGTGACTGCCTGTGGTCGTGAAACACCTTCAGGCGGTGTCGTCACTGTAGTCAGAACGGGCGGGCGACGGGAGGTCCGACACGCCCGCCGGTACCGTCACCGGCGCCGGAACGCGGTCCCGGGCCGGCACACGCCGCCTGTCGGCCCGGTCGCCCGTACGTCACGCCACGGCGCCGACGGTCCGTAGCGCCTCGATGTCGGCGGGCTCGTAGCCGAACTCCCGCAGGACGTCGTCGGTGTCCGCCCCCTTTTCGTGCGGCGGCTCCGGCGGCTGCGCCGGTGTGCGGTCGAACTTCGGCCCCGGTGCGGGCTGGACCACCCCGCCGACGTCGACGAACGTGCCCCGCGCGACGTTGTGCGGGTGGGTGGCCGCCTCGTCCGGCGAGAGCACCGGGGTGAGGCAGGCGTCGGTGCCCTCCGCCTTGGCGACGAGCTCGTCCCGCGGGTACTTGCCGATCGCCTCGGCCAGTATCTGCCGCAGGCGCGGCCACTCGCGCTGGTCGAGGTGCATGGGCAGCTCCTGCGGATCGAGCTCCAGCACCTCGACCAGGGCCGCCCAGAACCGCATCTCGATGGCGCCCACCGCGACGTACTTGCCGTCGGCACACTCGTAGGTGTCGTAGAACGGCGCGCCGCCGTCGAGCACGTTCCGCCCGCGCCCGCCGCCCCACAGCCCGGCGGCCTTCATGCCGTAGAGCTGGGTCGTCAGCAGCGCCGAACCGTCCACCATGGACGCATCCACCACCTGGCCCCGGCCGGACGACGCGCGCTCGTACAGTGCCGCCAGCACGCCCATGGCGAGGTACAGCCCGCCACCGCCGAAGTCGCCGAGGAAGTTCACCGGTGGCACCGGCCGCTCCCCCGCCCGGCCGATCGGCTCCAGCGCACCCGACAGCCCGAGATAGTTGATGTCGTGCCCGGCCGACTGCGCGAGCGGCCCGTCCTGCCCCCAGCCGGTGATGCGCCCGTAGACCAGCCGCGGGTTGCGGGCGTGCACGTCCTCGGGGCCGAGCCCCATGCGTTCCGCCACGCCGGGCCGGTAGCCCTCCACGAGAACGTCGGACCGTTCGGCCAGCGTGAGCACCACCTCGATACCCTCGGCCGTCTTGGTGTTGACTCCGATCGTGCGCCTGCCGCGCATCAGCGGGTCGTTCGGGATGGACAGCACGTCCTGGCCCGGCACCGCGCGGTCGACCCGGATGACGTCGGCGCCGAGGTCGGCGAGGATCGTGCAGGCGAACGGCGCCGGCGCCAGACCGGCGAGCTCGATCACCGTCAGGCCACTGAGCGGCCCTGGCTTCATCGATGACACCTTTCGGGTCAGAGGGTGCGCGAGATGATGTCCTTCATGATTTCGCTCGTGCCACCGAAGATGCGGGAGATGCGCATGTCGGCCCAGGCACGGGCGACCGGGTACTCCATCATGTAGCCGTAGCCGCCGAAGAGCTGCACACAGTCGTCGATCACCCGGTTGCACCGCTCGGTGGTCCACAGCTTGGCCATGGCGGCGCCCTGCACGTCGAGCTCGCCCTTGAGGTGCCGCTCGATGCACTGGTCGAGGAACGCGCGGGCGACGGCGCACTCGGTGGCGGCCTCGGCGAGGGTGAACTTGGTGTTCTGGAACCCGAAGATCGGCCTGCCGAAGGCGTTGCGGTCCTTGGTGTAGGCGATGGTCTGCTCCACGGCCGCCTCCATCCCGGCGACCGCGGTGATCGCGATCAGCAGGCGCTCCTGCGGCAGTTGCTGCATGAGCTGGATGAAGCCGATACCCTCCTGCCCGCCGAGCAGGTTGTCCACGGGCACGCGGACGTCGTCGAAGAACAGCTCCGCGGTGTCCTGGCCCTTCATGCCGACCTTGTCGAGCACCCGGCCGCGGCGGAAACCGGGCGTCGACGCCGGGACGGCGATGAGCGACACGCCCTTCGCGCCCGCCTCCGGGTCGGTCTTACAGGCCACCACGACGAAGTCGGCGAGCGCGCCGTTGGTGATGAAGGTCTTCGCCCCGTTGATGACGTAGTGGTCGCCCTCGCGCACGGCCCGGGTCTTGATGCCCTGCAGGTCGGAGCCCGTGCCGGGTTCGGTCATACCGATGGCGCCGATCCACTCGCCGCTGGCGAACTTCGGCAGCCACTCCTTCTTCTTCTCCTCGGAGGCGTACGCGAGGATGTAGTGCGCGACGATTCCGTTGTGGACGGACACGCCCCACGCGCTGTCACCACTGCGGGCCTGCTCCTCGTAGAGCACGGCCTCGTGCGCGAAGGTGCCGCCACCGCCGCCGTACTCCTCCGGAATGGACAGTGCGAGCAGACCCACCTCCCCCGCCTTCGTCCACACCTCACGATCGATCTGCTTGTTCTCGCGCCAGCGCTCCTGGTGGGGCGTCAGCTCCTTCTGACAGAACGACCTCGCAAGCTCACGGAAGTCGTCCAGCTCCTCGTTCAGCCACGAGCTCCTGGGCAGTTGCAGCGGCACGGCGGGCCTCCCTGATCACCTGACGCACTGGAAAACATTCCATCTGGAATGTAAGTTCTGCGCGGAATGTACAGCCGGTCCGCCGGACAGGTAAAGGGGCTCCGGGTGAACGCGACAGGGCGAGGTCACCGCACACAGGCCGAGCGCCGTGCCCAGACCAGGACGGCACTGCTCGACGCGACCATCGAATGCCTGGTGGAGCTGGGCTATCCACGGACGTCGATGCAGGAGATCTGCGCCCGCGCCGGGGTGTCCAAGGGCGCCTTCCAGCACCACTTCGCGGCGAAGTCCGAGCTCATGGCCGCCGCGGTGGAGCACCTCACGACCCGGCTCCAGCAGCAGCGCATCCCCGAGGCCGAGCAGTTGCCCGCCGGCCCGGAACGCGTGGCCGCGGCCATCGACCTGCTCTGGGAGTCCTACTCCGGGACCCTCGCGACGGCCGCCATGGAGCTGTGGATCGCCGCCCGCACCGACCCGGAGCTGCGGGCGGCCATGCGGCCGATCGACCGCGCGCTCGGCCGCAAGACCCTCGAGCGGCTCACGGCGCTGTCCGGCGACCTGCCGCGGGACAAGGTGGAGACGCTGTTCTGGCTCACGGTCAACCTCACCCGCGGGCTGGCGCTCGACGCCGAGCTCGGCGGAGATCCGCGCCGGCGCAAGCAGCTGCTCGAGGAGTGGAAGCGCATCGCGATGCTGCACGTCGCCGGTTGACACGACGTGCACGGCAGGCATACTGCCGGTACGCTCTACTCGCCGGTAACAACGTTGCTCTCGGAGGCGGCATGACCAGCACGGTGCCCGTCAAGGCGGACCAGCCGGACACGATCGGCGGAGTGCCGGGCGCTCCCCCGGTGCGCCGGGCGACGGCGCTGGTGAACCGCGTCGCCGCCGGTCTCGACTCGGCACCGGTCCAGATGGCGGCGCCGTTCACCGGGCTCCCCATGGTGACGCTGCCCCAGGCGACCGACGCCGACACCCGCGCCGTGTTCGCCCGCGCCCGCCGCGCCCAGCACGCGTGGGCCGCCCGCCCGGTGCGCGAACGCCAGCGCGTGTTGCTGCGCCTGCACGAACTCGTCCTCGAGCACCAGGACGAGGCGCTCGATCTCGTGCAGGTGGAGTCCGGCAAGGCCCGGATCGACGCCTTCGACGAGGTCAGCGCGACGGCCCTGGTCGCCGCCTACTACGGCAAGCACAGCGCCCGCATCCTCGCCCCGCGCCGCGCGGCCGGAGCGCTGCCGGTGCTCACCCGGGCCGCCGAGCTGCATCACCCCAAGGGCGTGGTCGGCGTGATCTCGCCGTGGAACTACCCGCTCGCGCTCACGGCCATGGATGTGCTGCCCGCTCTGATGGCCGGCAACGCGGTGGTGCAGAAGCCGGACAACCAGACGGCCCTGTCCGCGCTGTGGCTGCACGAGCTGGCCGAGCGCGCGGGCCTGCCGGTCGATGCTTGGCAGATCGTGCTCGGGCGGGGCTCGGTGATCGGCGACGCCATCGTCGACGAGTCCGACTACGTGTGCTTCACCGGCTCGACCCCCACGGGCAAGCGGCTGGCGAGCCGGATCGCCGGGCGGCTCACGAGCTACTCGCTCGAACTCGGTGGCAAGAACCCGATGATCGTGCTGCCCGACGCCGACGTGCGCAAGGCCGCGGCGGGCGCGGTCACCGCGTGCTTCTCCTCGGCCGGGCAGCTGTGCGTCTCGATCGAGCGGATCTACGTGCACGAGACCATCCGCGACGAGTTCCTCCGCGCGTTCGCCGAGCGGACGGAAGCCCTCCACCTCGGCGCCGAACTGGACTACAGCGCGGGCATGGGCTCGCTGACGTCGCCGGAGCAGCTGCGGACCGTCTCGGCGCATGTCGAGGACGCCCGCGCCGCCGGTGCCACGGTGGTGACGGGCGGGCGCGCCCGCCCCGACCTCGGCCCGCTGTTCTACGAGCCGACCATCCTCACCGGCGTCACCGAGCGGGCGACGCTGTTCGCCGAGGAGACCTTCGGCCCGGTGGTGTCGGTCTACGGCTACACCGACGTCGACGAGGCCGTCGAGCGCGCCAACGACACCGCGTTCGGGCTCAACGCGAGCGTGTGGACCCGCGACACCCGCCGCGGGCAGCAGGTGGCGGCGCGGCTCAAGGCGGGCACGGTGAACGTCAACGAGGGATACGCCGCCACGTTCGGCACCGTCGGCGTCCCGATGGGCGGCATGAAGGAGTCCGGTGTCGGCAGGCGCAACGGCGCGGAGGGCCTGCTCAAGTACACCGAGGCGCAGGCGATCGCCGTCCAGCGCGGCCTGCGACTGCGCCCGTTCCGCGGACTGCCGCCGCGGCTGTGGACGGGCGCGATGACCGCCGGCATGAAGGTCCTGCGCTGCCTGCCCGGACGCTGAGACGTCAAGAGCTGCGGGACATCAGGGGCTCTTGGCGAGCAGGCCGCGGTCGTAGGCGATCGCGACCGCCTCGGCGCGCCGGCTCGCCCCGAGCTTCGCCATCGCGCGCGAGAGGTGCACGCTCACCGTCTTCTCGCTGATGTAGAGCTCGTCGCCGACCTGCCGGTTGGTGCGGCCGAGCGCGACGCGTTCGAGCACGGCACGTTCCCGGTCGGTCAGCACGTCGACCACCGCGCGGCGCGGTGCCACGCCCGGCAGGTCGAGCCTGGCCCGGCGCGCGAGCTCCCGGACGGCGTCCCGCAACGGCTCCGCCGCGAGCCTGCGTGCGGTGTCGTGGGCCGCGGCCAGCTCGTCGGTTGCGGGGCCGCTCTCCCCCGCCGCCAGCAAGGCCTCCGCGTGGTGCAGCCGGCAGATCGCCTGCTCGTACACCGCGCCGTAGCCGAAGGCCTCCACGGTGGCGGCCCACAACTCCGGATCGGCCGGACCGGCGAGCCCGCTCGCCGCGGCCCTCGCCCGCGCGAGCCAGGCCCGGCCCTCCGGGCCGAGGGTGCCGGAGCGAGGGACGGCGCGTTCCAGGCACGCATGCACCCGGGCAAGCAGGTCCTTGCCCACGGCGGCCGCGGCGGCGACCGTGTCGTCGTCCCCGCGCAGCCGCGCCCGCCCGGCCCAGGCCGCGCTCGCCTCGACGCCGAGCGCGCCAACCCGTAGCCCGCCCAGCGCCCACGGGAACAACTCCTCGAGCCGGCCGAGACCCTCGCGCGCGCGTTCCGCCGCCCGCGCGTGGTCACCCTGCCAGTAGGCCAGTCCCGCGCCCGCCGACGCCGCCGACACGGCGATCCAGACATCGGAACGCCACTGCGCGCGCAGATCATCCAGAATGCGCTCGGCCTCGGCGAAGCGACCGCGCGCCACGACGAGGTCGACCCACGCGGCGCCGACGAACGCCGTGACCGTGCTGGAGACGGCGGAGGGCTGCTCCATCCGGTCGTCCGGCCAGTCGCCGCGCAGGTAGCGCAGCGAGACATACCGGACCCGGGCGCTCAGGCCGACCGTGCTCCAGGCGAGACCGGCCTGCTCGGCGTGCTCCAGGCACCGCGCGTAGAGCTCGAACGCCGGGTCGAGTTCGCCCTGGTCCTCGTGACTGAGCGCGCGCATGTACAGCGCGTGCAGCTCGACGTCCGGTGCGCCCGCGGCCCGGGCCTTGCGCTCCGCCTCACCCAGCCGTTCCCGCGCCGTCGCCGCCTCGCCCGCCGAGTCGGCGAGGGTGCCCAGGGTGACCAGGGCCGAGGCCTCGGCGGCGTCCGCGCCTGCCGAGCGTGCGTCCGCCGCCGCTGTCTCGGCGCTCCACCACGCCTCGTCGAGACGTTCCTCGCCCCGCAGAATGCGGGCCCGCGTCGCCAGCACCCACGCGCGGTCGCGGCTCGGTGGAGCATCGGCGACCAGTGCCCACGCCTGCTCGATCGCCCCGACACCCTCGTGAAAGCTGCTGTCCAGCGCGATCAGCGTCTCGGCGAGCCTGCGCCACGCCATCGCCGCCCGCCCGGCGTCCAGGTCCGCCGGCAGGCCGTCGACGGCCGAGCGGGCGAACGCGATCGCGCGTTCGGGATCTCCCGAGGTCCCCGCGTACGACGACGCGCGCAGCAGCAACGTCAGCTCGTCGTAGCCGTCGGGGCGCTGGTCGCGGGGCACGGCGTCCCAGATGTCGAGTGCCTGCTCGACGTGCCGGAGCGCGTTCCCCGGCGCTCCCAGCGCTTCCGCCTCGTCCGCCGCGCGGACCAACGCCGGCAGTGCCGTGACGAAGTCCTTGCTGCGCAGGCTGTGGTAGGCGAGTTTCGCGTCGTGGCCACGCCCCTGCGGCGTCGAGCGGATCCGCGCGGCGTACGCGGCGTGCATGCGCGTGCGCTCGCCCGGCAACAGGTCGGCGTACACCGCTTCCTGCAGGAGCGCGTGGCGGAACTGGTAGAAACCGCCGTCGATCACCAGCACATGGTGCTGCACGGCTTCCCGGAGTGCCTCGTCGAGCTCGAACTCCCCGAGCCCGGAGATCTCGGCGAGCGCCGCGTGCGCCACGCTGTCACCGGCCACGGCGATCGCGCGCAGCACCCGGCGCGTGTCCTGGGCGAGCCGCTCCAGCCGCGCCAGCAGCACCTCGGCGAGCCCGGCCGGGATCTCCTGGCACGTGGTGCAGGAGGCCAGCAGTTCCTCGGCGAAGAACGGGTTGCCCTCCGAACGCGCCACCAGCTCGGCCAGCGTCTCGGGGGCCAGTTCCTCGTCGGCGAGCGCGGCGAGGAACTCCCGGGCCTCCGCCTCCCCGAACGGGGCCAGATCGATCCGCTCGACGGTCGGCAGCCGCACCAGCTCGGCCAGCACCGCGCGGAGCGGGTGCCTACGGTGCACGTCCTCCTCGCGGTAACTGCCGACCACGAGCAGCCGCTGAGTGCGCAACCGGGAGAGCAGAAAGGACACCAGGTTCCGGGTCGAGGTGTCGGCCCAGTGCAGGTCCTCCAGCACGAGCAGCAACGGTCGGTGCTCGGCGATCTCCGTGAGCACGCCGAGCACCGCGTCGAAGAGCTGCAACTGGCCGAGGTCCTGCTCGGCATGCGCGCGCTGCCTGCTGTCGTCGCCCATGGCCGACACGTGCGGCACGGGCAGCTTCGACGACGTCCCGTGCCCGAGCTGCGGCACGAGCCTGCCGAGCGCGGGCCGCGCCGCCAGCGCCGCCTCGACTGCGGCGTCCCCGGTCCCGGCCAGCGGTGCGAGCGCCTCGGCGAACGGGAGGTAGGGCAGCCCGTCCTCCCTGAGGTCGAGGCAGCGTCCGGTGAGGACGAGCGCACCGTCCGCCGCCGCGCCCTCGGCCAGCTCCGTGACCAGCCGCGTCTTGCCGACGCCGGCGTCGCCGGCGAGCAGGATCGCGGTCGCCTCTCCCGTCGTCGCGCGGTCGAGGGCGGCGCGGAGCCGCGCCAGTTCGGGGACGCGACCGACCAGCGGGATACCGGATCCGAGACGGGGCACGAGTCGCATTGTTCCCTACCCCACCGACAGGCCCGCCATGGTTTTCGCGACCCCGACCCTCAGCGTGCGCACCGGAGCGGCTCGTCGTCGTGTGCGCCGGAGCGCGGGGCCGGGATCATCGCGGCCCGCCGGCCGACCCGCCACCGGCGGCCGCTCGGGCTCACCCGCCACGTGCGGCCGGCCTTGTGCAGCTCCTCGGTGCGGTAGGCCACCTCGGCCCGCATCGCGTCGAGCAGCAGTTCCCCTTTGCTGGATGCCATCGCGGTTCAACTCCTCGTTCACCTCGTCGGTGAACGACAGAGTCGTGCTGAGGCACCGGCGGCGGCATCGGACGTTCACGTCGTCCGGCCCCTCGGGGACCCCTTACCCGGCGGTCCCGGCTCCGGCGCGGTGGTAAGGCCCGTCCGGGCGGCCGGATCAGTGCCGGTCGAGCCGTCCGGTCCGGGCCGCGGTCAGCAGCGCCTCCCACTGCGCGGCGGGCAGGCGCAACGCGCCGGCGTCCGGGTTCTTCGAGTCGCGCACGGCCGTGCCGTCCGGAGTGAAGGCCACCTCCACACAGTCGTTCCCGCCCCCGCTGTGGCTGCTCTTGCGCCATTCCAGCCCGGACAACTCGGACATGGTCCCCATCAGCGCTCCTTCGTCTCCCATCAGTTCTCGTGCTTCTCGAACCGCCGCGCCGCGGCCTCGATCATCGTCAGTGAATCGTCGGGCTTTGCCGCGGCCGCCCGCAAATGATCGAACATCAGCGCATATCGACGCACATCCGCGTCGTCCTCGAGATAGAGGCCGCCATTCGTGCTGTCGACATACACGACGTCCTGGTCGGCCTGTTCCGGAAAACCGAGAATGAGAAACGGACCTTCCATTCCCGGATGCGCACCCCCGGAAAACGGCACGACCTGGATCGTGGCATGGGGCAACTCGGCCACTTCGAGCAGCCGCCACAGTTGCTCGGCCATCACCTCCGGCCCACCGACGGCCCGGTGCAGCACGGCCTCGTCGACCACCGCCCAGTATTCCGGCGGGTGCGGATCCCGCAGCAGCGCCTGGCGTTCCATCCGGGCGGCCACCCGGCGTTCGATCTCGCTCTCCGTGGCGTCCGGGCGCATGGCCCTGATCACCGCATGCGCGTACCGCCGGGTCTGCAACAGCCCCGGAACGAGCAGGGCCTGGTAGGCGCGCAGCGAGCTGGCATCCGCCTCGAGGCCCACGAACGTGCCGGTGAACACCTCGTTGTAGGCGTGCCACCACCCCCGCCTGCGCGCCTCGCGAGCGAGCTGGACCAGCGCCTCCTGTTCGTCGCCCCGGACGCCGTAGAGCTCCAGCAGGTCGCGCGCGTCGCGGGGCGTGACGCCGACGTTGCCCGTCTCGATGCGGCTGATCTTCGACGCCGAGCACTCGAGCTTCTCCGCCACCTCGTCGATGGTGAGATCGGAGGATTCCCGGAGCCGCCGAAGTTCACTGGCCAGCCTGCGGCGACGAACGGTCGGGCCCTGGCCACGCGTCATAAGTCACCTCCGATTGACTCACTTCGCACATCTAACCAGGCGACACAACCGGGAGTGACCCGACAATCCTCCGGTGTCAACCAAAAGGTGTTCGCGCGGCGGATTGCAATTTGCAGTTTTCAACCAGGACGCGCGCGACCGTTCCCGCCGGTGCGATTTCCGATTCGGTCCCGCGGGATGCGCGTGGCTGTCACACGAGGCGGACGAGACCTTCCTGCACCACCGTCGCGATGAGCCTGCCGTCACGGGAGAAGAACCGTCCCGTCGCCAGACCACGAGCGCCGGATGCCGACGGTGAGGAGCAGTCGTAGAGGTACCACTCGTCGGCGCGGAAGGGCCGGTGGAACCACAGCGCGTGGTCGAGGCTCGCGCCGAGCACCCGGTCGACGTCCCAGTACACGCCGTGCTCGGCGAGCACCGAGTCCAGCAAGGTCATGTCCGAGGCGTAGGTCAGCACGCACACGTGCAGCAGCTGATCGTCGGGCAGCACGCCGTCGGCTCGCATCCACACCTGGTTGCGTCCCGCCCACGTGCCGGTCTCGCGGGTCACCCACGGCGGGTCAGTCACGTAGCGCAGGTCGATGGGCCGCGGTTGCGTACGGAACCCGAGCTGATCGCTGTACCCCTCGATGCGCTCGGCCAGTGTCGGCAGGCTCTCCGGGTCGGGCACGTCCGGCATCTCGACGGCGTGCTCCACGCCCTCCTCGTCCTTCTGGAACGACGCCGACAGCGCGAAAATCGCCTTGCCGTGCTGGACGGCCACCACCCGGCGGGTGGTGAAGGAGCGGCCGTCCCGGATGCGATCGACCTCGTAGATGATCGGCACCGAAGGGTCGCCGCCGCGGATGAAGTAGGCGTGCAACGAGTGGACCTTGCGCTCGGCCGGCACCGTCCGGCCCGCCGCGACCAGCGCCTGCCCGGCGACCTGGCCTCCGAACACCCGGGTCGGCGAGTGCGGCGGGCTGACGCCGCGGAAGATGTTCTCCTCGATCTTCTCCAGGTCGAGCAGGGCGATCAGCCGATCGAGCACCTGCTGGCCGCCGGTGCCCGCATCGCCGTCCAAACCCGACGCTGCCGCTCTCGCCAGCTCAGTCATACCTAGGAATTCAACACGTTCGGCCCGCGCCACGCCCCTCAGGCGTGGTCGTCCTCACCGAGACGATGAACACGGATCAGGTTCGTGGAACCGACCGTTCCCGGGGGCGATCCGGCGACGATGACCACCAGGTCGCCGGGCTGGTACTTGCCGGTTTCCAGCATCGCGTGGTCGACCTGCTGGATCATGCGGTCCGTGGAGTCGGCGTGCGGCACGATGCGCGCCGTGGTGCCCCACGTCATCGCCAGCTGGCTGCGCACGCTCTCCAGCGGTGTGAACGCGAGCAACGGCAGCCGCGTGTGCAGGCGGGCGAGCCTGCGCACGGTGTCGCCGGACTGCGTGAACGCGACGAGCGCCTTGGCGTTGAGCCGCTCCCCGATGTCGCGGGCGGCGTAGGAGATCACGCCGCGCTTGGTGCGGGGGACGTGGCTCAGCGGCGGTACGGTCGGCAGGTCCGCCTCGACGGCCTCGACGATGCGGCTCATCGTCTGCACGGTCTCCACCGGGTAGCGGCCGACGCTCGTCTCGCCGGAGAGCATCACCGCGTCGGCACCGTCGAGCACCGCGTTGGCGACGTCGGAGGCCTCCGCGCGCGTCGGACGTGAGTTGTTGATCATCGAGTCCAGCATCTGCGTCGCGACGATCACCGGCTTGGCGTTCTCGCGCGCGATCTGGATGGCCCGCTTCTGCACCAGCGGCACCTGCTCGAGCGGCAGCTCGACCCCGAGGTCGCCGCGGGCCACCATGAGGCCGTCGAACGCGAGCACGATCGCCTCGAGGTTGTAGACGGCCTCCGGCTTCTCGAGCTTGGCGATGACGGGCACCCGGCCCCGGCCGACGCGGTCCATCACCTGGTGCACCAGATCGATGTCGGCGGGAGAGCGCACGAACGACAGCGCCACGAAGTCCACCCCGAGCTCCAGGGCGAACTCGAGGTCCTCGATGTCCTTCTCGGACATGGCGGGCACCGAGACGTCCATGCCCGGCAGCGAGACACCCTTGTTGTTGCTGACCGTCCCGCCCTCGGTGACCTCACAGAGCACGTCGGGACCCTCGACGGATTCGACCACGAGACCGACCTTGCCGTCGTCGACGAGCAGGCGGTCACCCGGCTTGGCGTCCTTGGCCAGCCCCTTGTAGGTGGTGGAGACGCGCTCGTGCGTACCGGTCACGTCCTCGACGGTGATGCGCACCTTGTCGCCCGTGCGCCACTCGACGGGACCGCCCGCGAACGTGCCCAGCCGGATCTTCGGCCCCTGCAGGTCGGCCAGGATGCCGACGGCTCGCCCGGTCTCGGCCGCCGCGGTGCGAACGAGGTCGTACACCTGCTTGTGGTCGCCATGGCTGCCATGGCTGAAGTTCATCCGTGCCACGTCCATGCCCGCGTCGACCAGCGCACGGACCTTCTCCGCCGTCGCCGTCGCCGGACCCAGGGTGCACACGATCTTCGCTCGTCGGCTCACACCCTGAAAGCGTAGACCGTCACGCGCGGCACGTCTGTACCGATCCGGTAATCGCGTCGCGTATCGGTCCTGCTAGCGCCGCGGCAGCTCGCTGAGGCCGACATGATCGCGTGCCCACTCGTTCAGTGGGCGCAGCGCGCGCCACGCCGTGCGCACGCGATCCAGGCAGCCGCGCTCGTGCAGCGTGTCGTCCGGCTCCCAGCCGCGGAGGGCGTACAGCGCGCGGTGCCGCAGCAGGTCCAGCCGGGGATGGTCGGCGGGCACGCCGCGCGGCCGGGTCGCGAGCCGCTCGCCCGCGATGTCCCAGCCGTCCGCCCGCAGGTCGGCGACGATGCGCTCGAGCGCGCGGCCGTGGATGTCGGTGTCGACAGCCGCGCGGAACCGGGCGAGCTGGTCGGCGGCCAGGTGGAAGCAGCCTCCGCCCACGCGCAGCCCCGCGGGCCCCACCTCGACGTAGTACGCCCCCGCGCCACGCCCGGGTTCGATCACGCCGCCACAGTGGGTCTTGTACGGCGACTTGTCCTTCGCGAAGCGGACGTCGCGGTGGGGCCGGAACACCTTGGGCTCCCCGAAACCCGGCGCGAACTCGTCCGCGAGCTCGGCCAGCAGGGCCTCCATCGGCGCGCGGACGTCCCGGCGGTAGATCTCGACGTTGGCGTCCCAGTACGGCCTGGAGTTGTCCGCGACGAGACCGTCGTAGAAGTCGATCGCGTACTCGCCGAAACCCGTGAACGACACGCGGCCAGGCTACTCAGGGCTGGCCCGCCCGCGGCGGCACCCGGGCCACCCAGGAGGCGAGCCGACTGTCCGGTGTGGACGGCAAGTCCGGGCGCCCCCTTCCGGCGCCCGACCGCGAACGGTCAGCCGAAGAAGATCTCTGCCTCGGCGTAGCGTTCCGGCGGGACCGTCTTCAGCTCCGCGGTCGCCTCCGCGAGCTTCACCCGGACGATGTCCGTGCCCCGCAGCGCGACCATGACGCCGAAGTCGCCCTCGGCCACGGCGTCGACGGCGTACAGGCCGAACCGCGTGGCGAGCACACGGTCGTAAGCGGTCGGCGTCCCGCCGCGCTGGGTGTGACCCAGGACGACCGCGCGCGACTCCTTCCCGGTCCGCCGGGAGATCTCGTCGGCGAGCCACGTCCCCACCCCGCCGAGCCGGACGTGCCCGAACGCGTCCTTCTCGCCGCTCTGCAGCACCTCCGCGCCGCCCTCGGGCAGCGCACCCTCGGCGACGACGATGATCGGCGCGTACTCGCGCTCGAACCGGCGCTCCACCCACTCGACGACCTGGTCCACCGAGAAGGCCCGCTCCGGCACGAGGATCACGCTCGCGCCGCCGGCGAGACCCGAGTGCAGCGCGATCCAGCCCGCGTGCCTGCCCATGACCTCCACCACGAGGGCCCGGTGGTGCGACTCCGCGGTGGTGTGCAGCCGGTCGATCGCCTCGGTGGCGATGTGGACGGCGGTGTCGAAGCCGAACGTGTAGTCGGTCGCGGCGAGGTCGTTGTCGATGGTCTTCGGCACGCCGACGACGTTGACGCCCTCGTCGGTGAGCCGCTTCGCCACGCCCAGGGTGTCCTCGCCGCCGATGGCGATCAGCGCGTCGATCCCCTGCTCGGCCAGCACCGACTTGATCCGCGCCGAGCCACCTTCCTCCCGGTACGGGTTGGTGCGCGACGAACCGAGGATCGTGCCACCGCGCGTGAGGATGCCCTCGACGTCGTCGCGGCCGAGCGGCCTGCTCTCCCCCGTCAGCGGCCCGCGCCAGCCGCTGCGGAAACCGACGATCTCCCAGCCGTGCGCCTCGATGCCCTTGAGCACGACCGCACGGATCACCGCGTTGAGCCCTGGGCAGTCGCCACCGCCGGTCAGCACGCCGACTCGCATCGATCAACCTCCGCGACTTGTTCTTCGTCACACTGTGGCCGCCAGCGTAGACCCACCCCACTTGATCGGTGCAGCAGCGCCCGGCCGTCTGTTACAGTCTCGGCCGTGCAGCGTTTCTACTGGTTTAGCGGGCCGGCCCGGAGTGGGCCGGTCGGCGACGCCGTGCGCTGACCAACCACCACTTCGAGCCGGACGCCAAGCCGGCTCGGCGGTGCTCGGGGCGGCTTGCGGAAAGGAAGCCACCCGATGTCGATCCCCGCAGGTCCCGCGGATCTCGAACCCGTACAGCGGCTGGACAGCCAGCGAACCACGCACGTCAGCCCGCTCGTGTCCCCCGCGCTGCTGCGCGAGGAGCACCCCGTCGACGCCGCGGTCGCCAAGACCGTCACGCAGGGCCGCGCCGACACCGTGGACATCCTCGAGGGCCGGGACCAGCGTCTCATCGTGGTGGCCGGCCCGTGCTCCGTGCACGACCCCGAGGCCGCCCTCGACTACGCCCGGCGCCTCGCCGAGCACGCCGCGAAGGTCCGCGACGAGCTGCACATCGTCATGCGCGTGTACTTCGAGAAGCCGCGCACCACGCTGGGCTGGAAGGGCCTCATCAACGACCCCGACCTCGACGGCAGCTTCGCGGTGAACAAGGGGCTGCGCCTGGCCCGGCAGCTCCTGCTCGACGTCTCCGCGCTCGGGCTGCCCGTCGGTTGCGAGTTCCTCGACCCTATCACGCCGCAGTACATCGCCGACACGGTCAGCTGGGGCTCGATCGGCGCGCGGACGGCGGCGAGCCAGGTGCACCGGCAGCTGTGCAGTGCCCTGTCCATGCCGGTCGGCATCAAGAACTCCACCGACGGCGACGTGCAGGTGGCCGTCGACGCCGCCCGTGCCGCGGCCGCGGGCCACGTCTTCCCCGGCATCAACGCCGACGGCCTCGCCGCGCTGTTCACCACCGCGGGCAACCCCGACTGCCACGTGATCCTGCGCGGCGGCAGCGCGGGCCCCAACTACGACAGCGCGACGGTGGCCGACACGCTCGCCCGGCTGCGCAAGGCCGGCCTGCCCGAACGCGTCATCGTCGACGCCAGCCACGGCAACAGCGGCAAGGACCACCACCGGCAGGCGGGCGTGGTGAGCGAGCTCGCCGAGCGCATCGGCGCGGGCGAACGCGGCATCGTCGGCCTGATGATGGAGAGCTTCCTCGCCGAGGGCAGGCAGGACCTCACCCTCGGCAAGGCCGCCGACCTGCACTACGGCCGCAGCATCACCGACGCCTGCGTCGACTGGTCCACCACCGCCGGCCTGCTCGACGAGCTGGCCGCGGCCGTCCGGGCCCGCTGAGGCGGGTCAGGCCGCCGGGAAGCCGCGGCGACGCCGGGTCTCCTCGATGACCTTCCACCGCTCGAGGTTGTGCCGCGCGTCGGCGAGCGCGTCGTGGGCGTCGGCAGGCGGGTCGGGCAACCTCGGCTTGCCGACGTCCTCCCAGCGCTGGCGCAGGTCGCGGGTGAACCGCGGCAGCTGCCGCGGCAGCGACGGCATCGGGCCCCACAGCTGCGCCAGCGCCACGTGGTCGTAGGCGGCGTACCAGGCCCACAACTCGATCCCGTCAGGCGGCGTGCCGAAGAACGCCAGGAGGTCCTCGCGGATCCGGCTGCGGCTGCGCCACGCCGGATCCGCCGGGGACGGCAGCTTGTCGAGGACGTGCTCACGCACCCACGGTCCGGCCTTGGCCGGGTCGAACTCCGTGGACACGGCGTAGAACTCGCGCCCGGAGGCGTCCACGACACCGATCGACACCAAATCGATCGTCACGCCGTCCTCGATGAACTCGGTGTCGTAGAAGAATCGCACCGCAGCACCGTATGCACTCTCGCGCCGTGCCCGCACCCGGGGTGGGCGCCGGCGTCAGCCCGCCTGGCTCTCCGGCAGCCGCGCGGCGTCGCGGGCGTCGGCCTGCAGCGGCACCGCGGGCCGCACACCCGCCGACTCGGCGGCGAGCTGCTCCTTGGCCTTCGCGGCGTAGATGTCGACGTACTCCTGCCCCGACAGCTCCATGAGCGCGTACATGATCTCGTCGGTGATGGAGCGCTCGACGAACCGGTCACCCGCCAGGCCCTCGTAGCGGGAGAAGTCGAGCGGCGTGCCGAAGCGGATCTCCAGCCTGCGCGGCCGCCACATCTTGGAGCCGATCGGGTTGACCTGGTCGGTGCCGATCATCGCGACCGGGATCACCGGGACCCGGGCCTGGAGCGCGATGCGCGCGACACCGGTCTTGCCCTTGTAGAGCCTGCCGTCCGGCGAGCGAGTGCCCTCGGGGTAGATGCCGAGCAGCCTGCCCTCCCGCAGCAGCCGGATCGCGGTGTCCAACGCGGCCTGCGCCGCCGACCCACCCGAGCGGTCGATCGGGAACTGGCCCACACCGGTGAAGAACCACTTCTTGAGCCTGCCCTTGACACCGGGCTCGGTGAAGTACTCCTGCTTCGCGGGGAAGGTGACCCGGCGTGGCACGTAGAGCGGCATGAAGAACGAGTCGGCCACGGCCAGGTGGTTGCTGGCGATGATGGCGCCACCGGTGTCGGGGATGTTCTCCAGACCGGTGACCTTCGTCGGCCAGAAGAGCCGTAGCAGCGGACCGAGAAGGACGTACTTCATGAGCCGATAGAGCACCGCGGCAAGCCCTCCTCCAGCACGACACCAGAACCCCGACCGTTGGTCAGCCTACGAATCCGCGCTGGCCGGGCACAACAGGCCGCACCGGGTTGCGCCTGCCCCGGGATCGATCTCACACCCGATGCCGATCGCGGACAGATCGCCGGGCGCGTGCGACCATGGACCGACCAAGCTCGACGGGAGGGCGATCGGCATGCCTGTGCTCGCCGGCGCTGAGCCGTTCCGGCACACCGGCTCCACCGAGACCGGTGTGCTGTTGTGTCACGGGTTCACCGGGACACCGGCGACCATGCGGCCGTGGGGCGAGTACCTGGCCGACGCCGGATACACCGTGTCCTGCCCGCGGCTGCCCGGCCACGGCACCACCTGGCAGGAGTGCAACCGCACCGAGTGGACCGACTGGTACGCCTGCGTCGAGGCGGAGTTCCACCGGCTGGCGCAGGAGTGCGAGTCGGTGTTCGTGTTCGGCCTGTCGATGGGCGGGACGCTGACCCTGCGGCTGGCCGAACAGCTCGGTGACGCCGTCGCGGGCATCGCGCTGGTGAACCCGTCGGTGCTGACCACGCGCCTGGACGCGAAGTTCCTGCCGCTGCTCTCGCGGGTCCTGCCGTCGGCCAAGGGGCTCGCCGGCGACATCGCCAGGCCCGGCGTGACCGAACTGGCCTACGACCGCACCCCCGTGCGCGCCGCCCACAGTCTCGGCAAGCTGTGGACGCTGGTGCGGCGGGATCTGGCCAAGGTCACCCAGCCACTGTTGCTCGCGCATTCGGCGGTCGACCACGTCGTCGAGCCGGTCAACGCGCGCATCGTCGCCGAGGGGGTCAGCAGCACACACATCGAGAAGGTGGTGTTGCACGACAGCTTCCACGTCGCCACCCTCGACAACGACGCACCGCTGCTGTTCGAACGCAGTGCCGACTTCGTACGGGCCGTCAGGCAGGTGAGGGCACGGTGAGCAGACCAGGGGCCGACGGGCCGGAGAACGTGGACGCGACGTTCGAGGAGATCGTCGCCGATCTGCGCGCCCAGGGCTTCAGCGAGCCCGACCTGCAGGTCGCCGAACCGGAGGCCGACCCCGCACCGGACCGGGACGGCCGGGACCCCAAGCGCCGCGGCGCGGGCGAGGAGCAGCCCGACCCGGCGCTGAGCGAGTCGGGCTGGCGGGAGAGCACGGCCGGCTGGGACGAGACGATGTTCGGGCCCGACCCCGCGAGCGACGACGAGCACTTCGTCCCCCCGGAGCCACCGCCCCTGCCGAAGCCCCGCAAGGGCGCGTTCGTGGTGCTGTTGTTCTTCGTCGTGGGCCTGCTGTTGCTCATCGCGCCCACGGTGATCGGGTTGACCTCGAGCATCGGGACCCCGCTGGGCATGCTGGCACTCGCGACCGGGATCGCGTTGTTGCTGCTGCGGGTCAGGCAGGGCCCGCCTGACGGCGCCGATCCCACCAACGGCGCCCAGGTCTGATCCCCTGCCGCGACCGTCAGCCGCAGGCGTCGAGCAGGCTCCACAGCGCGGAGGGCCCGACCACGGTGACCCCCTCGGCCTCCACCTCCCGGCGCAACTGCCGGTCGGCGGTGGCCACGACGACGTGGTCGCGGGGCCGCAGCCCGCGTAGTTCCTTCACGGTCCGCACGATCGCGCTGTCGCCGTCGTCGTCGGCCGACACGACCTCCACTCGTTCGGTCGCGTCGGTCGCCTTCGCCCGCCCCTCGACGACCAGCACCACGCGTGGCCACCACAGCCAGTCACCGTCGTGGCGCAGGCCCACGTCGCCGGCGCGCACACCGACGCACGTCAGCGCGCCGAGCCGGTCCCGCAGCCGCTCGGTGGCGGCCGCGCGGTCGCGCCACCAGCCGTCCGGCCGCGCGCCGACCACGTTGGCCGAGTCGACGACGAGCACCAGTTCGCGGTCGAGCTGCTCCCGGAGTTCGGGCCACGCCGCGGCGAAGTTGCGGTGCAGCGGGTAGCCCGGCACGTCGTCGGGGTGCACCCAGTCGAGGGCGGTGCTCTCGGCGTTGGCGACGCGCGGGCGCACGGTGTCCCGGACGGTCGCCAGCACGGTGGTGTAGCGCCACGTGCCGTGGTCCTCGGCGCGGGCGGACAGCACCCGCACCGAAGCCGCGGGCACGGCGGTCTCCTCCTCGGTCTCCCGGGTGGCGGCCTGCGCGGGAGATTCGTCGGAACGGACCGCGCCGCCGGGCAGCGCCCAGGAGTCGCCGTGGTGGGTCCAGCCCGCGCGGTGCTGCAGCAGCACCCCACGCCGCGGATCGCTCAGGAGCAGACCGGCGGCGCCATGCAGGCCCCAGTGCCGCTCCCCGCACAGGCACTTGACGAACCCGTCGCCGTCACCGAGAAGCATCCGGCCAGCCTAGTCAACGCAGGGCGCGGATTTCTCCCTCGCGAGAGTGGCGGCGCCGACGATGGCGGCCTCGTCGCCGAGCTGAGTGGTCCGGATGCGGGCGAGCGGGCGGTGCCCGACACCGGTCACCGCGCGCACGTACCGCTCGCGTGCCTCGTCGAGGAACAGCGGTGCCGACTCCGACACCCCGCCGCCGATCACGACGATCTCCGGGTCGTAGACGTCGGCGACCAGAGCCAGCCCCTCACCGAGCCAGCGCGCCAGCTCCGCCATGGCCAGGAGCGCGATGGGGTCGCCGTCCCGGGCCGCGCCCGCCACCCGCCTGCCGGTGACCGAGCCGGGATCGCCCGCGGTCTCCCGGGCCAGCACCGTCGACCGGCCCGGGTGGCGGGCCAGCAGCTCGATCGCGGTGGCGGCGAGCGCTGTGCCGCTGCAGTAGCGCTCCCAGCAGCCGTACTTGCCGCAGGGGCACGGCCGCCCGCCCGGGACCACGCACAGATGCCCGAGTTCCGGCGCGACGCCGTGGGCACCGCGGAAGATCCGGCCGTCCAGCAGCAGCCCGGCGCCGATGCCGGTGCCGAGCGCCACGAACGTCACCACCCGCGCCCCGCGGGCGGCACCGAACCGGTGCTCGGCGTACGTCGCGGCGTTGGCGTCGTGCTCGAGCGTCACCGGGAGGCCGACGCGCTTGGCGATCCGGTCGGCCACCGGCGCGTCCCGCCACGCCAGGTGCGGGGCGAACATCACCGACCGGCGATCCGACCTCACGAAGGCGGCCACCGCGAGACCCACCGCGCTCACGTCGTGCCGGTGACGTAATTCCTCCACCACACCCGCGATGGCGTCCTCGAGCACCGTCTCCTCGCCGGGTGTGCCGACGCGTGCCGTGTCGAGCAGCGACCCCTGGTCGTCCACGACGCCGGCCCGCACACTGGTGCCGCCGACGTCGATGCCGATCGCGGGCATCTAGGGCTCCCACCGCTCCCGGGGCCGCACCGCGACCCGCTGCACCCGTCTGCTCGCCCCGGCCGGCGCGGGCTCCGGGCGCGGCGGTGGCTCGAACCCCGGCATGTGCACGCCGTCCTCGGGCTGCCACCGGTCGGCCAGCACGGCCCGCAACAGAGCGATCAGCTGCGCGGCCTGCTCGAGGACCCGCGCCGCGATCTCGGGAGCCTCGCCCCGCACGACCGCGACCACCGCGCACAGCGGGCACCAGCCGCAGGCCGTGCTCTGCCGGTCGTGGGCGGTGTCGCGGTCCGAGCCGTCGCCGTGGTCCCCGCCGTGTCCCGCGGCGACCACGCTCTCCAGCCAGGGCGCCGCCCGCTCGGTGACCAGGTCGACGAGCAGGCGGATCTCCTCGGCCAGGCGGGCGCCGTCGTGGGTGCCGTCGTCGCCGCTCATTCGGGTCCTCTCAGATGCACGAGCACTCCGCGGGAGTCGGATTCGGCGTCGGTGATGTGGCAGACGCGCAGCACCTCGGGCAGCGCGACGAGCCTGCGCACCCCGTCCACGGTGATCGCCAGGTCGTCGTCGACCCGCGCCAGGTCCACCACGCTGTCCCGCGCCAGCGGCAACGCCACCCGTAACTCGTACCCGCCACCATCACCGTCCACACGCGACACCTGGAGCAGCGGCGCCAGGTTGGCGCCGGTACCGCCGAGCGGGCTGGCTCCGCCGTAGAGCTCGTCCGCGATCTCCCGGAGGGCGGGCAGCCCGACCGGCTCCGCGGCTCGGTGCTCCACCGACCGCAGCATGCCCTCCCCGAAGCCGGACCGTTCCAGTTCCGCCAGGACATCGTCCTGCTGCCTGCGGCGCGTCCGCAGCCAGGACGCCGCCGAGCCGCGCCACAGCCCGGGGGCGGGGATCAGCCGGTTGGCGATCATCCCGTCGACGCGGATTCCCCGCAGCGCGAGCGCCGTGAGGGTGCGGCGGGTCTCGGCGACGACGACGCGTTCGGGCGTGAGCACGAGCCGCACGCTGGTCCGCTCGGGATCGGTCAGCAGCGCGCGCAGCGACTCCAAGTGCGCGGCCAGTCGCTGCACCGGTTTGCCCAGGCCGGAGAGCCGCAGCTTCCAGCTGTCCATGCGGTCGAGGTAGCCGGAGATCGCCTCGGGCAGCGCGAGCAGGCGCAACGTCTCGGCGGTCGGGCCGCAGTCCACGACGACGGTGTTCCACGGCCCGCTGTCGGCGAGCCGTTGCACCTCGGTGAGCGCGAGCAGCTCGTCGACGCCCGGCAGGACGGTGAGCTCCTCGGCGGCGAGGCTGTCGAGTCCCGCGCCGTTCACCAGCGCGGAGCGCAGCTGCGCGCGCACCCGGTTCCACGAGCCGTCCGCGAGGGCCCGGGTGTCGATCTGGGCGCCGTGCAGGCAGCTGTCCACCTCGGCGGGTTCGAGCCCGAGCGGTGTGCCGAAGGCGTCGCCGAGGGAGTGCGCGGGGTCGGTCGACACCACGAGCGTCTTGCTGCCCCGGCCCGCGAGGGCGGCGCCGGTCGCGGCGGCGAGGGTGGTCTTGCCGACTCCGCCTTTGCCGGTGAACAGCAGCAGCCGCACGCTACCCCTTGCTCTCGACGCGTCGCTTGAGTTCCTTCAGTGCCGTGTCCATGATCATCTTCTCGGCCTTGCGCCGGAGCAGCCCGATCATCGGCAGTGCCAGCTCCACCGACAACGTGTAGGTGACGAGCGTGCGGTCCCCGCGCGGCTCGAGCGCGTAACGGCCGTTCTGCGCCTTCTGCATCTGCCCCTTGACCAGATGCCAGTTCACGGACAGGCCGTCGTCGGCCCAGTCGTACTCGAGCGTGTAGACGTCCTTGACCGGACCCGAGTCCAGCGTGAAGCGGACCTGCTTGGCACGGCCCTGCTCGTCGGTGGCGAGCACCTCCGTCTTCTGGACCGCCTTGGCCCACTCCGGATAGGCGGGCAGGTCGGCGATGACGGCCATGATCCGCTCCGGCGGGGCGTCGACCTCGATGGACTGCGTGGACTGGTCGGCCATGGGGCTAGAGCGTAGCGGTCCCGGCGGTCACCAGCGCAGTACGTAGGGGCGCGCCGTCTTCCGGAAATGTCCGACGTTGCGGCACTCGGTCCGGCCGGCCCGCGAGCGTGCCGCCAGCGGCTGGTGCACGTGGCCGAACAGCGCCCAGCGCGGCTGCTCGACGGTGATCAGCTCGAGCAGCGCCTCCGAGCCGACCTCGATGCGGCGCGCGACGACGTCGTAGACCAGCTCGGGCACGGCAGGGGGGATGTGACTGCAGAGCACGTCGATGCCGCGCAGGCCGGCCGCGGCCTTGTCGAACTCCTCGCGAGGACGCAGGTACGGCAGCCAGACCGGATTGCGCCTGCGCACCACACCGTCGGGCAGCAACGCGCCGCCGACGAAGCCGAACCGGAGCCCGCCGATCTCCACGACCTCGCCGTCGACGAGATGGATGCCCGGCCCGGCGAACTCCGGCCACAGCGCGGGCGAGTCGACGTTGCCCGGGATGGCGTAGGTGGGCGCGCTCAGCGCCGCGAACAGGGTCGCGTACTGCTCCCGGATGGCCTCGTCGACGGCACCCGCCGGGTCGTCGAGACTCGACCACAGCTCCCGGGAGAAGGCCGCCGTCTCCTCACGCCTGCCCTCCCGGCGCAGCCGCGCGAACGTGCGGACGTTCTCCGCGCCGAACAACGCGCCGAGGATGCCGTTGCCGTGATCGTGGTAGTCGACGAAGTCGATGAGGTCGCCGAGCACGATCAGCGCGTCGGCGCCTTCCCCGGCCCGCGCGAGAGCCTCGGCGTTGCCGTGCACGTCGGAGACGACATGAACCCGCACCTGACCAGCCTACCGAGCGACGATCACGTCTCCGCCGTCCCGGGGCGGGCAGGCGGCACGCCCGGCTCGCGGCCGTCCTCGAGGAGGAGCTTGAGCTCCAGGGCGATGGCCTTCGCCGCCCGGGCCCGGCGGTCGAACTCACGGCGCAGCCGGCGGGGCTTGACCGGCCGGTCACGCACCGGCGTCGCGCGGAGGAAGTAGTGCAGCAGCGTGCCGTCGAGCACCGGTTCCAGCCAGACCTCCATGGTGCCGACCAGTGCGCCGCGGACCGTCCAGCGAAGGCCCTCGTCACCCCGGTCGGTGTAAACTTCCAGGACCAGGTCGGGCCAGTAGCGCGTCCACGAGCGGGGGTCGGCGAAGGCCGCGGCGACCGTGCTCGGCGGCACCGCCAGGAACGTCTCGTCGACGATGTCGAGCGCGGGGGCGTTCTGGGTAACGGTCACGGTTGCAGAATGGCATGTTCGCCGGACTGATCGGACCCACCCATGGTCAGCAGCCGGCTCAGCCGTTAGGTTGACTGGCGAGTAACACAGGTTGGACACGGAGGTTCACGTTGCGCGAGTACAGCGCCCCCGCAAACCGGACGGTCGCCGACGACGAGAACATGTCCGACGTCGTGTGGGCCAACGCCGAGCGGTTCGGCGACACGGTGAGTTTCCGCCGTCAGGTCGACGGCTCCTGGCGTGACGTGACCGCGCGCGAGTTCGCCGCAGAGGTGCTCGCCGTCGCCAAGGGCCTGGTCAAGTCCGGGATCGGGCAGGGCGACCGGGTCGGCCTGATGTCCAAGACGCGGTACGAGTGGACGCTCATCGACTTCGCGATCTGGGCCGCGGGCGCCGTCACCGTGCCGATCTACGAGACCTCCTCCGCCGAACAGGTGCACTGGATCCTCTCCGACTCCGGCGCCAAGGCCGTGATCGTCGAGACCGCCGCCCACACCGCGACGCTCGGCGAGGTGCGCGATCGGCTGCCGGAGCTCAACGACGCGTGGCAGATCGAGGGCGACAAGCCCGCCGTCGAGGCGCTTTCCACGCTCGGCGCCGGCGTCGGCGATGACGAGATCCACACGCGCAGGCGCGCCGTGCGTGCCGACGACCCGGCCACCGTCGTCTACACCTCCGGCACGACCGGCCGTCCGAAGGGCGTCGTGCTGACGCACCGCAACCTGCTCGCCGAGGTGCGCGCCGACGTGGACGCGTTCCCGGACCTGATGGGTGCGGGCAACTCGCTGCTGCTGTTCCTGCCGCTGGCCCATATCCTCGCGCGCGCCATCGCGCTGACGGCGTTCACCGCCCGCGCGACGCTGGGCCACACGCCCGACATCAAGAACCTCGTCCCCGACCTCGGCACGTTCCGCCCCACCTTCGTGGTGGCCGTGCCGCGCGTGTTCGAGAAGGTCTACAACAGCGCCAAGCTCAAGGCCCATTCCGAGGGCAAGGGCAAGATCTTCGACGCCGCGGAGGCCACGGCCGTCGCCTACAGCGAGGCGCAGGATCGCGGCGGCGCCGGGCTCGGCCTGAAGATCAAGCACGCGGTATTCGACAAGCTCGTCTACACCAAGCTGCGCGCCGCCCTGGGCGGGCGCTGCATCGCCGCCGTGTCCGGCGGGGCACCCTTGGGCACCCGGCTCGCCCACTTCTTCCGCGGCATCGGTGTTCCGGTGTTCGAAGGCTACGGCCTCACCGAGACCACCGCCGCGGCGCACGTGAACACGCGCTCGGCCTTCAAGGTCGGCACGGTCGGCAGGCCGGTGGCGGGCACGTCGGTGCGGATCGCCGACGACGGCGAGGTGCTGTTGAAGGGCGACGTCGTGTTCCGTGCCTACTGGAACAACGAGCAGGCGACGACCGAGTCGCTCGAGGACGGCTGGTTCCACACCGGCGACCTCGGCGAGCTCGACGACGAGGGCTTCCTCAAGATCACCGGCCGCAAGAAGGAGATCATCGTCACCGCGGGCGGGAAGAACGTCGCACCGTCCGGCCTGGAGGACGCGCTCAAGGCGCACCCGCTGATCAGCCAGGCAATGGTGGTCGGCGACCAGCGGCCGTTCATCGGCGCGCTCGTCACCATCGACGAGGAGTTCTTCCCGACCTGGAAGAAGCAGAACGACAAGCCGGAGAACGCGACGGTGTCCGACCTCGCCGACGACACCGACCTGCGGGCGGCCGTGCAGGCGGCCATCGACGAGGCGAACAAGCTGGTGTCGCACGCGGAGTCGATCAAGAAGTTCACGATCCTGCCGAACGACTTCACCGAGGCGGGCGGCGAGATCACCCCGAGCCTCAAGCTCAAGCGCAACGTGGTCAGCAAGAACTACGCCACGGCGATCGAGTCGCTGTACGCGAAGTAGCCCCCTCCTCGCGTCACCGCGCGGGGAGGCTGCCCTCGATGCCGGCGATCAGCCGGTCGAGGGCGCGCTCGAATCGGCTGTCGGCGTCCTCGTGCGGGGCCTTCGCCTCGACGACGACGCGCGTGAAGTACGGGTACTCGCCGCTGTCGGCGACGGCCCGGACGTAGTCGGCCATGGCACGGTGCACGTCCTCGTCGTCGGCGTCGCCGAAGTACGCCTTGGCGGCGAGCTCGTTCTGCACGTAGCCGTTCACCCAGGTGTCGAGCAGGCCGATGATCTCGAACATGTCGTCGATGCCGAGCCCGAAGCCGTCGAGGATGGACATCGAGCGCTCGAACCCGCGCAGCATGTTCGGGCCCATCGCCGGCTTGCCCGCCCACACCCGGGACAGCCAGGGGTGGGCGAGCAGCGCCCGGCGCTGACCGCGGGCGAGGTCCCTCAGGTCCTGCCGCCAGTCGCCGCTGAGCTCCGGCCACTCCTCGCGTCCGACGACCCGGTCGCCCATGAGTTCCACGAGGGCGTTCTTGCTGTCGACGTAGCGGTACAGGCTCATCGCGCCCGTGCCGAGGCGCGCGGCGACCTTGCGCATGGTGACCGCATCCAGCCCCTCCTCGTCGGCGATCTCGATCGCGGCATCGGCGATCTGGTCACGGCTGTAGGCCGGCGCGGGCCCCCGGCTGTTACGCGCGCCCTTCGCCCCGGCCCGCCTCGTAGCCGACGGTTCCGCCTCGCTCTTGCCCGGCACTCGTTCTCCCCTGGCGAAACAGTTGCGTACGCCGTACTCGGTTGACTACGTTGGACTGCGTACATCGTACTCACTTCAGGGGTCTTCATGGGGAAACACACGGGTGACGCAGTCGTCCTCGCCGAAGGACTACGCAAGAGATTCGGGCAGACGCAGGCGCTCGACGGGCTCGACCTCACCGTCCCGCCCGGCCTGGTCTACGGCCTGCTGGGACCGAACGGGGCAGGCAAGAGCACGGCGGTCCGCGTCTTCGCCACCCTCACCCGCCCCGACGAGGGCCGGGTGCGCGTCGCCGGCCACGACGTGGTGCGGGAGGCCGCCGCGGTGCGGCGGGAGATCGGGCTGGCAGGCCAGCACGCAGCGCTCGACGAGCAACTCACGGGCCGGGAGAACCTGCGCATCTTCGGCAAGCTGTTCCATCTCGGCGCCAAGCGCGCCCGGCAGCGCGCCGACGAACTGCTCGAACGGTTCGACCTCGCCCACGCCGCCGACCGGTTGGTCAAGACCTACTCGGGCGGGATGCGGCGCCGGCTCGACCTGATCTCCAGCCTCATCGTCTCCCCCACCGTGCTGTTCCTCGACGAGCCCACCACCGGCCTGGATCCGCGCAGCCGCAACGAGATCTGGGACACCGTGCGTGACCTCGTCGCCCAGGGCACCACGGTGCTGCTCACCACGCAATACCTCGACGAGGCCGACCAGCTCGCCCACAACATCGCCGTCATCGACACCGGGACGGTGATCGCATCGGGCACGCCGGACGAGCTCAAGGCGAAGATCGGCGGCCGGATCGACGTCGTGGTGGGCGATGCCGCCGAGATCGCCGATGCCGCGCGGGCCCTGACGGCGCTCACCGACATCAGCGGCGAGCCGGACGTCGACGCCGACCGCAGACTGCTGAGCGTGCCGGTGGGGGCCGACTCCCTCGCGCTGCCCGACGTCGTGCGCCAGCTCGACCAGGCCGGGGTGAAGGCCGTGGACGTCGGCATCCGCAGGCCCACCCTGGACGAGGTGTTTCTCACCCTCACCGGCAAGGCGACCACGACGACCACCGAGGAGACGGCCCGATGACCGCACCAGCACCCGCGTCCCCGTTGCGCACCGGGCTCTCCGACGGCCTCGCCGTGATGAGGCGGAACCTGCTCAAACTCAAGCACCAGCCGGGTCAGATCGCCGCGACCTTCGCCTTCCCGCTCGTGTCGGTGGTGTTGTTCGGCTACGTCTTCGGCAGCGCCATCCCCATTCCCGGCGGCGGGAACTACCGCGAGTACCTGATGCCGGGCCTGTTCGTCATGGGCACGGTCTTCGGATTGATGGGCTCGCTGACCGTCATCGCCAAGGACAACGGGCTCGGCGTGATGGACCGCTACCGCTCGATGCCGATGGCCCGCTCGGCGGTCCCGTTCGGACAGACGGCGGCCGACCTGATCGTGGCGGCGGGCAGCCTCGCCGTCATGGCGCTGTGCGGACTGCTGTTCGGCTGGCGCGCGCACAACGGCATCGGCGCGACACTCGGCGCGTTCGGGCTGCTGCTGTTGCTGCAGTACGCCGTGTCGTGGGTCGGGGTGTTCCTCGGTTCGCTGGCGAAGAACGAGGAGACCGCTGCGAGGATCGGGCCACTGATCATGCCGGTCACGATGATCTCCAACATCTTCGTCCCCACCGATGGCATGCCGGCGATCCTGCAGGCGATCGCGGACTGGAACCCGGTCAGTGCGGCGACGGCCGCCTGCCGCGAACTCTTCGGCAACCCGGGCCTGCCCGCGGGAGACCTCTCCTGGCCCATCGCCAACCCGGTGCTGGCCACGGCAGGTTGGTGCGTGCTGCTGCTGGTGATCTTCGTTCCGCTGTCGATCCGCCGGTTCCGCACCGCGGGCCTGTAGCCGCACGGACGACGGCCCGCCACCCGGTTCACGTGTCCCGGGTGGCGGGCCGTCCGGCTGCTCGGCGCCGCGTGGTGCCTCAGCCCCGCATGATGAGGGGAACCACCGGTGCCTTCTTGTCCGACAGCGGGATCGAGTACCGCTGGGCCAGGTACGAGGCCACCTTCTCGAACAGCGGCGCCGCGGAGCTACCCTCCGGCAGGGTGGTGTCCGGCGCGTCGAGCCGGATGCCGACCACGAACCGCGGTTCGTCAGCGGGCAGGATGCCGGCGAACGTGATGTTGTAGAGGTTGTCGCTGTAGGCACCGGTCTCGGGGTCCACCTGCTGGCCGGTGCCGGTCTTGCCCGCGATCTGGTAGCCCTCGATCGCCGCGGCCGGCGCGGTCCCCCGGTGGTAGACGTCGCCATCCTGGGTGACTGCCCGGAGCATGTCCTTGACCGTGTCGGCCGTCTTCTCGCTGACGACTCGCGTGGATGCCGGCTTCGGTTCGGGCACGCGCTGGCCGTCCGGGGTGATCTTGGCCCGCACGACGCGCGGCTCCACGCGCACACCGTCGTTGGCGATGGCCTGGTACATGCTCGCCATCTGCACCACCGTCATCGACAGACCCTGGCCGATGGGCAGGTTGCCGAACGTGGTGCCCGACCACTGGTTGCGGGGCGGGATGAAGCCGGGGCTCTCCCCGGGAAGCCCGATGCCGGTGCGCTTGCCCAGCCCGAACCGCTTCAGCATGTCGAGGTAGCGGTCCGGGCCGAGCCGCTCGGCCAGCATCAGGGTGCCCACGTTGGACGACTTGGCGAAGATGCCGGTGGTGGTGAACGGCTGCGTGCCGTGCGACCACGCGTCGTGCACCACATGGTCGGCGATCTCGATGGATCCGGGCACCTGGTGCACGTCGTCCGGCTTCGTGATCCCGGCCTCGATCGCGGCGGCGGCGGTGACGACCTTGTTCACCGAGCCCGGTTCGAACGGGGTCGTCACCGCCGTGTTGTTCATGAGCTCGAGGTCGAGCGAGTCGGCGTTGGGGTCGAGGGTCTTGTCGTTGGCCAGCGCGTAGACCTCGCCGGTCTTCGCGTCCAGCACCACCGCGCTGCCGCCCTTGGCGTGCGAGCGCGCGACATAGTCGCTCAGCATCTGCTGCAGGTTGTACTGCACGTCGGAGTCGATGGTCAGCTCGAGGTCCGAGCCGGCGGTGGCCGGCTGCAGATCGCGCTCGGTCCCGGGGATAACGACGTCGGTGCCCTGCGCGGTGTCGACGATCTGCCTGCCCGACGTTCCCGCCAGGTCGGCGTCCCGCATGCTCTCCAGCCCGGCGAGGCCACGCAGGTTGTGTTTGGACTGATCCGGATCATCGGTGCGCCAGTTCGCGAAACCGACGATGTTGGAGGCGACCTCGCCGCCCGGGTACTCCCGCTTGGCCCGCTTCTCGTAGCCGATCTCCGGGTAGGCCGCCTTGATCTCCTCCGCGACCGAGGGTTCCACGTCGTCGACCAGATACGTGAAGCTGCCGTCCTTGTGGAACCGCTCCAGTAGTTCCTGCTCGGTGGTCTTGTCCGGGAGCCTGCCCGCGATGAACTTGGCGATCTCCGCCACCCGGGTCTCGTAGTTCTGGCCCGACTTCGGGTTCTCGCGGGCGAACTCGTTCCACGTCTTGCGCATGAGCCGCAGGTTGGCCCACAACATGCGCGTTTCGACGCTGAAGGCCAGCTGTGAGCCGTTCCGGTCCACAATGGAGCCGCGCTGGGCGGGGATGTCGATGGTGGTCGTGCGCTGCCGTTCCGCGCGTGCCGACAGGGCCTCCGCCTGGAAACCCTGCACCTGCACCAGTTTCAGCCCGGCCGCCACGAGGACGACGATGAGCACGATCCGGCCGGCGACGAACCGGCCGCGATTTCCCCCGTCCAGTACGGGCGCGCCCCGACGACGGGCTCGCGCGGAATAGGTCCGGCGGGTGCCACCCGCACGGGTCCCTCCTCGCCCTCGTGCCTGAGGTCGCATCAGTCCCCTCCGGTTCGCTCCTGCGCCACCGTCCGTGCCCGCTCGGCGTCGTCGGCGGCAGCGTCGTCGGCCGCCCGCTGATCGCGCGGCTCGCGGACCTCCTGACGCTGCGCGTCCGGCACCCGGTCGGCGTCCCCCGTGGCGACCCGGTCCCGCTCGTGGCCGGCATCCGTCGCCGGCTGCCGCGGCTCCTCCGGTCGGTCCGCGGGTTCCGGCGCCGGCGGAGGTGGCGGTGCGGGTGTGGTCGCCTCGGTCGGTTCCCCGACGACGGTCACCGAGCCGTCCTCGCCGACGACGAGCCGCGCCGGGTTGCCGCCGGGCACCATGCCCAGCGCCTTGGCGCGCTCGGCCAGCGACGCCGGCGACTCCGCCGTGGCGACCTGGCGCTGGAGCTGCGCAGACCGCTCGGCCAGCGCGGCGTTGCTCTGCCGCAGTTCCTCCAGGCGGTAGGAGTCGGTGATCGCCTGCGTGGACAGCCACAGCGTGGTCGCGACACCGGCCGCCATCAGCGCCATGAGCATGAGCACAAAGGACGCTCGCGAGCGCGGCCAGCGCAACCGCAGGCCCGTGCGCCGCTGGGGCTCACCGCTTTCCCTGCGCTGCAACAACTCCACGCGCTGCGCCCGGCGGGCGTAGGCGCGTTCGGCGGCGGAGCTCCGCCGCCGAGGGGAGCCGACGACACCGGGTGTCGCCGGTGCGGTGGTCGTCGTCGTGGCACGGGCGCGCTGCCGGGTTCGGGACGCGGGCTGGTGACGGGGACGTGCGGGCGCGGTCATCGGGCAGCCGCTCCAATCCGTTCGGCCGCGCGCAGCCGGACCGAGGCCGCGCGGGGGTTGTGGTCGATCTCCCGCTCGTCGGCCTTCTCGGCGCCGCGGGTCAGCAGGCGGATGTCGGGGCCGTGGCCCGGAAGCTCGACCGGAAGTCCTTCCGGTGTCCGGGACGACGCCCGCTCGGCGAACGCTCGCTTGACGATCCGGTCCTCCAGCGAGTGATAGGCCTCGACGACGATGCGCCCGCCGTCGGCGAGCGCGTCGATGGCCGCGGGAACGGCCGCCCGCAACGTGTCCAGCTCCCCGTTGACCTCGATCCGCAGGGCCTGGAACGTTCGCTTCGCGGGGTGCCCTCCGGTGCGCCTGCTCGGCGCGGGGACCGTGTCGTAGAGCAGCCGGACCAGCCGCTCACTGCGGTCGAACGGGGCCTTCTGCCGCTCGGCGACGACGGCCTTGGCGATCCGGTGCGCGAACCGCTCCTCGCCGTACTCGCGCAGGATCCGCGTCAGGTCGGCGACCGAGTAGGTGTTGAGCACGTCGGCCGCCGTGGGGCCCGTGGTCGGGTCCATGCGCATGTCGAGCGGGGCGTCCTTGGCGTAGGCGAACCCGCGCTCGGGGAGGTCGAGCTGCATCGACGACACCCCGAGGTCCATGAGCACACCGTCCACACGGGAGAGACCGAGATCGGCGAGCACGGCGGGGATCCGGTCGTAGACGGCATGCACGAACTCGACGCGGTCGCCGTGCCGGGCCAGGCGTTCGCGCGCCCGCTGCAGTGCGTTCGGATCCCGGTCCAGGCCGACGATCCGCAGCGCGGGGTGGGCCGACAGCAGAGCGTCCGCGTGGCCGCCGAGACCGAGGGTGGCGTCGACGAGCACCGCGTCGCGATCGGCGAGGACGGGCGCGAACAGCTCGAGCACCCGCTCGAGCAGGACGGGAAGGTGCGCCACGTCGTTCATGGCAGCGCCCCCTTTCGCCTCACCGCCCTGATCGGTCCGGGACGGATGCCTTCAGGTTGCGGACCTGATACCGGGGAAGGTGCACCAGGGCCGCAGCCTGAGGGCATCCGTGCCCATGTCTGTGCTGTCACGTCACACGAGGAGATCGCGAAACCCCCATCCCCGGCTGCCGGGGAACCCGCGCCCGCCGTCAGAACACGCCGGGCAGGATCTCCTCTTGCGCCTTCGCATAGCTGTCTTCGTGTTCTTCCAGATACGTCTGCCACGCCTGGGAGTCCCAGATCTCCAGCCTGGTGATCGCACCGATCACCACGCACTCCTTGTTGAGCCCGGCATAGCGCCGGAGCTCGGACGCGATGGCGATGCGCCCCTGCCCGTCCGGACGTTGTTCGTCGGTCCCCGCGAACAAGTACCGCTGGTAGGCCCGCACCGACTCGTTCGTGAACGGCGCCTCGGCCACCTTCCGGGCCATCTGCTCGAACTCCGCACGCGGGAAGACGTACAGACAGTGGTCCTGTCCCTTGGTGATCATCAGTCCACCCGCCAGCGCGTCCCGGAACTTCGCGGGCAGCGTGAGCCGCCCCTTGTCGTCCAGTTTCGGGGTGTGGGTGCCGAGGAACAACGGCCTCCACCTCCCCTACCGACCAGGACCGGATACGCCTCCGCGAATCCGCCGAGATCGGCTACGGAGCTCCCTTCTGCCCCACTGCTCACCACCGTACCCCACTTTTCACCACAGTCAACGGCAAAACGACGCTTTCGCGCGATAGCGCTCGCCGTTACCGCAGGTCAGCGCAGTGGGTGGCGAGTGGGGGCCGGTGGGGGGAGATCGCCGCCGCGGGTGATGCCGACGGGACTAAACCACCTGGGACGCACCGATTCGTGTTGCTCACACCACATCGGGACCACATCGGACGGTCCGGGGTGGGGCCAGGTGGGGCGCGTGGTGGAGCGTGGGGGACGGCCGTGGTCAGCCGCCGAGGACGTCGGCGAGCCGCAGCGCGATCCGGTCGCGGTCCGCCGGCGCCACGCTCATCCACCGCTCGCCGTCGCGGCCGGGCAGCACCGTGCCGAGGTACGCGCCGACGTCGGTGACGAACCAGCTCACTCCGCCGAGTCTGCGCAGCCGCTCGCCGTCACGAACCCGGACGGAGAACTGGCCGGCCGCGAGCACCGGCCGCGCCTGGATCGCCAGCACCTCGCGGATCTGCTGCGCGTATGCGCGCGAACCGCCCCGAGAACCGGTGCCGTAGACGGGATCCTCCGCGGCGTCGCCAAGTGCCGACGCCGGCAGGCTCACGCCGTAGCCGGGACCGGACTCGACCTCCGGCAGCACGCCGACCGCCGCGGCGAACAGCTCGCCCTCGCCGATCGCCTCCAGACCGATCGTGCGGTGTGGCTGCACGGCGAGCACGCCGGCACCGCCCCCGGCGGCCGCGACCGCGCGCAGTGGCTCGGCCTCGGTCATGTCCAGCAACGCCTCGCACTCGACGTACACCGACGCGGAGGCCAGCAGATCGAGCCGTTCCCGCAGCGCGGCATCGAGCTCGCCACCGTGGGCCAGTCCGCGCTCGGCGAGGTTGTCGTACACGGCCTGCCGGATCTCCCGGCGCTCCGACTCGGTCTTCCCTCCACTCGGCACCGCGAGCGGAGCCGGAGGCGCACGGTGGCCGAGGTCCGACCACAGGATGTCGAAGGCCGAGGCGGACACCCGGATCACTCGAGCGCCGGCCTTCCCTCTTCGGTCAGGGCGGGCGGTGGCGTGAACGACACGGCGGGCACGGCCGCCCGCAACGCCGCGTCCCGCGCGTACATGACGTCGATGGCCTTCTGCCGGGCCGCCTCGGCCTCCTCCCGCCGTGCCGAGAGCACATCGGACAGCCCGACCAGCACTGCGATGTCGCCGCTGCCCGCGGCGTCCCGGATCATCGCGGCAGGGTCGTACGACACCGGCTCGGGCATCTCGGCGCGGGCCTTCGCCGCGACCTCGGCCTGGCTCGCGACGGCGTCGGCGAGCGTGGCCGAGACCCCGGCCGCCGACCGGGACCAGGCGGCCGCCCTCGCCAGCGCGGCGCGGACCGCCTCACCGCCGGGACCGCTCCACGCGTCCTCACTGGCACCGGACACGCCGGTCAGCACCTCGCCCGCCTCGTGCAACCGTTCGGCCAGGTCCGTCCACTCACGACTGATCTCCCCCGCCGCCGAGGGCTCGTTACCCGATTCGACGTCGGCCTTCATCGCCTCATGGCTGTACCACTCGTAGCGACGTTCGGTGGCGGGTACCGCGTGCTCGCTCATCCGGCTCCCCCCGGCAGGTCCGGTGCGACCAGCTCGGCCACGGTCATCGCTCGCCGGCACGCGTCCTCGGTACCGGTGAAGTCCGTCCTCGACACGTCCACGTGCACGCTCGCCGACTCGCCCGCCGCCACCAGCACCGCGCACGTGCCGTCGTCGGCGGCCGGGTCGGCGACCCGCAGCGCGTCGTGGCCGCCGATGCTGATCGGCTCGGCGTCACCGGGCACGTCCAGGTCCGCCAGTCCGGACGTGCCGTCGACCGTGACCGTCACGCCGAAGGAGCCCGGCTCGGTGTAGTCGCACGCGGCGGCGCCCCCGATCGACCGGCGCTCCCCCGGCACCGTCAGGCCGGCCGTCGAGCGGTCGGCCGCGGACAGCAATGCGCACGGATCGAGCACGGCGAGTTCGGCCGCCGTCGACGAGGGCGCGGCGGAGTCCGGAGCCGGAGCAGGCACGGCGTCGGCCCCGGCCGGCTCGCCGTGCGACCTGCCACAGGCGGCCACGAGCAGCAGCACGGGCGCGAGCAGGCGGAACCAGCGCATCGGTCAGCCTCCGCCCACGCAGTCGACCCCGTCCGCAGCGGCCTCGTCCTCGGCGCGGTACCGCTCGAGCGCAGTGTTGATCTGCGTCTTGAGCGACTCGAGCTCCCGGCCGAAGCGGGTGAGAGCCTCCACCGCGGAGCCCTCGCCCTCCAAGCCGTAGCGCGCCATGAACTCCCCGAGCTCGCCGGCGTACCCGCCGCCCAGCGGCACCGTCCGGCCGAGGACCTTCGCCTGGCGCACCAGCCTGCCCACCACGTCCTGGAGCTCGCTGAGCCGCCGGAAGGCGTCGGTGGCCAGGTCGGGCGCGACGGCGAACGCCTCCGCGGGCACCACGGGTGCCGCGGCGTGCCCACCAGTCATCGCTCGCACCTCTCCGTAACCGGCTGATCTCAGCACGAGAGCATAGGCGAGAACGCTCGGTCATCCGGCCCGCCCGTACGCCGTCACCTGATCGTCGCAAGCACAGTCGGTGACGGTTCCGCTGCGCGGGGTTGGATCTCCGAGTTCGCCTGCGTTTGACACACTTCGTGGCACGCTGGGACAAGGGCGGGGCAGCCCATTCCATGAACGGTGACCACCCGTTCGTGGCATGCGCGAGGGGCATCAGGAGGTCGTGTGACGTCGAGAGGGCACTCTGCCGCAACCGCCGATCCGGCCGGCGAGCACGCCGGTCCGGCGGCCTACCCGCAGGCCGTGGCCAGGCCGAGCACTGGCCTGGCCGAGCTGCACGAGACCGCCCGGCGGATCGCCGGCAACGTCGAGCGCGTGCTCGTCGGCAAGCCCGAAGTCGTGCGCATCGCGCTGGTCACGCTTCTGGCGGAGGGGCATCTGCTCGTCGAGGACGTGCCGGGGGTCGGCAAGACGTCGCTGGCCAAGGCGCTCGGGCGGTCCATCGACTGCACCGTCAGCCGGATCCAGTTCACGCCGGACCTGCTGCCGAGCGACGTCACGGGCGTCTCGATCTACAACCGCCAGCAGGCGGACTTCGAGTTCCGGCCCGGTCCGGTGTTCGCCAACATCGTGGTGGGCGACGAGATCAACCGAGCCTCGCCGAAGACGCAGTCCGCGCTGCTGGAATGCATGGAGGAACGCCAGGTCACCGTCGACACGACGACGTACCACCTCGACGAGCCGTTCATGGTGATCGCCACCCAGAACCCGATCGAGATGGAAGGCACCTACGCGCTGCCCGAGGCGCAGCGCGACCGCTTCACGGCGCGCGTGTCGATCGGCTATCCGGACCCGCAGGCGGAACTGGCGATGGT
Organism: Prauserella oleivorans; assembly: GCF_042685745.1. Classification (NCBI taxonomy): domain Bacteria; kingdom Bacillati; phylum Actinomycetota; class Actinomycetes; order Pseudonocardiales; family Pseudonocardiaceae; genus Prauserella; species Prauserella oleivorans. Next base: position 4,316,988 of record NZ_JBHUNT010000001.1, read on the forward strand.
CGACGAGCACGCCGGGCACAATCCGCTCGACGATCTCGAGCCCGTGTCCGACGCGGCGACCGTGCACCGGCTCGTCCAGGCCGTGCGAGGGATCCACCTCGCACCCGAGGTCCGGCAGTACGCCGTGGAGCTGGTGGCGGCGACGCGCCAGGTGCCGGAGCTGCGGCTGGGCGCGTCGCCGCGCGCGACACTGCAGCTGGTGCGGGCCGCGCGGGCGCAGGCGGCGCTGTCCGGACGCGAGTACGTGGTGCCCGACGATCTGCACGCCGTCGCCGTCCCAGTGCTCGCGCACCGGCTTGTCCTCACCACCGAGGCGCACGCCGCCCGCCGCTCGGCAACGGACGTCGTGCGCGCGGTCCTGCAGCGCGTTCCCGTCCCCCACGGCGGTAACGGGCTGGCCCACCGGTAGCGCACGGAACGGACCGACGTGACCACTCCCAACCCCGGCCTGGCCGACCCGGTGCGGGACCGCACCCGGGCCGGCCTGTGGCGCTCGCTGTCGGGGCTGACCACCCGGGGCCGCTGCCTGCTCGCCGCCGGGGTGGCTGCGGCCGTGTGCGCCGCCGTCCTCGACGAACGCGATCTGCTGCGGATCGCGGTGTTCGTCATCACGCTGCCGTTGTTCGTGGCGCTGCTGGCCTCGGCGTCGAAGGTGCGGATCGGCGCGTCGCGCACGCTGCTGCCTGAGCGCGTGCCCGCGGGCGGGCACGGGGAGGTGCGGCTGGACCTGTGGCGCGACGGCCGGCTCCCCGCGGGCGACGTGCTGCTCGAGGACGGTGTGCCGTACGTGCTCGGCTCGCGGCCACGGTTCGTCGTGGAGCGGCTGCCCCAGCACCGGTCGGTGGCCCTGCGGTATCCGATCCAGCCCGCGCTGCGCGGCATCCAGCGCATCGGCCCGCTCCGGGCGACGATCACCGACCCGTTCGGCCTCTGCGAGTTCGAACGGGACCTGACGTCGTTCTCGCGGCTCGTCGTGGTGCCCCGGGTGGTGCGGCTGTGGGGCCTGCCGATCGGCGCGGGCATCGGCTCGGGCGACGACGGCAGCATCCGGCTGCACGCGGGACAGGGCGAGACCGACGTCAGCGTGCGCCAGTACCGGACCGGCGACGACATGCGGAAGGTCCACTGGCGCTCGACGGCCCGGCGGGACGAGATCATGGTGCGGGTCGAGGAACGCGCGTGGCGAGGCGGCACCACGGTGCTGCTCGACCACCGGGCCGCCGCCCACCACGGCAGCGGAGCGACCGCGAGCCTGGAGTGGGCGGTCGAGTTCGCCGCCAGCGTGTGCCTGCATCTCGGGCACGCCGGCAACCGGGTGCGGCTGGTGAGCGAGCACGGCCGCGTCCTCGCCGACACGCCCGGTGGTGGCGGGCCGCAGTACGACAACGTCGTCCTCGACGCGCTGGCCGCCCTGCAACCCACCCACGAACGCGAGCTCACCACCGGTTTCGACCCGGCACAGGGACAGGAACTGATCGCCGTGCTGGGCACCGTCGGCAAGGACGCGGTCACCGAGCTCACCCGGCGCCGGCCGCGCGGCACCCGCAGTTTCGCCGTGCTGCTCGACACCCCGGCCTGGAGCGGCAGCGTCTCCCCCGGCCCGCGGAGCACGTCCACCGACGAGGCGGCGACACTGCTGCGCGCGGCGGGCTGGGGCGTCGTCGTCGCGGGCCCCCGATCGCCGATGACCCAGGTGTGGTCCGAGCTGTGCCGCACCGTGGCTCCGGGCACGTCGCTGCTCGGCGGTGTGTCATGACCACCACCACGCCGCCACGGCCGCAGGCTCCCCCACCTGCTCCCGCGCCACCGCCACGGCCGGCGATGACCGCGAACGCCGTCGTGTCGCCGGTCGCGGCCGCGATCGCCACGATCGCCGCCGCGACAGCCCTCACCGGCGTCATCCAGGGCTGGGGCTGGCTCGGCTACGTCGTCGTCGCGACCGTGCTGGTCACCTGCACCGGCATGGCGCTGCGGGCACTGCGCGCGCACCCCTTCGCGGTCGGCGCCGCGCAGCTGCTGGTACTGCTGTTCCTGGTGGTCGGCGCGTTCACGCGCAGCGGCTTCCTCGTGATCGTCCCCGGTCCGGCGGCGCTCACCGAACTCAACGACGTGCTGGTCGCCGCGTTCGAGGAGATCCGCACCGGGCTGCCTCCGGTCGAGGGCACCACGCCGATCGTCTGCCTGGTCACGATCGCCATCGGGCTCGTCGCCGTGGTGGTCGACATCCTCGCCGTGACGGCCGCCGCGCCCGCGGCGACCGGGCTGATCCTGCTGTGCGTCTACGCCGTGCCCTCGGCGCTCGCCGGTGAGCTCCTGCCCTGGTGGACGTTCGCGCTCGGCGCGGCCGCGTTCGCCGGCCTGCTCGCCGTCGACGGCAGCCACCGGCATCGCAGCTGGCGCAACCGCGGCACCCCCGGTCTCGGCGCCTCCCCCGGCTCGGTGTCGGCGCCGGTCGCCGTGGTGGCGGCGGCGCTCGCGGCCGGTCTCGTGGCGGGCACCGCGGTCACCGGCATCGGCACCGAGGGCAGCCTGCCCGGCTCCAGTTCCGGCAGCGACGACGTGCCGGGCGGGCTCGGCATCAACCCGTTCACCTCGCTGCGCGGGATGCTCGACGAGGGCACGTCGGTGGAACTGTTCCGGGTGCACGGGCTCGGGCAGGACCGGCGACTGCTGCGCGCCTTCACGCTCGACACCTACCGGCCGAACGAGGGATGGGGACTGCCGGAGGGCCCGATGCCCGCCGGCGTGCCCGCCGACGGCCCGCTGCCCGCCGCGCCCGGCGACGACGGCACCGGCGAGAGCAGGCCCATCCGCATCGAACCGGTCAACTGGGTGGATCTGTGGCTGCCGGTGTTCGGCGCGCCCCGCAGCCTGCACTCGATCTCCGACGGCTGGTACTACGACCGCACGAGCGGCACGGTGTTCCGCGAGCGCAGGCAGCGCCCGGGGCCCTACGTCGAGGTCGCGTCGCTGGAGGAGCCGTCACGCCAGGAACTGCGCGCGAGCGAGCCCGCTGCCGACGACGTGCCGCCGGTCTACACCGAGGTGGAGGCCGTCGACCCACGGGTGCGTGACCTCGCGGAGGAGCTGACGGCCGACGCCCCGACCACCTTCGACAAGGCACAGGCTATCTGGAGTCACTTCACCAGCCCCGGCAACGGGTTCATCTATGACACCCAGACCGCCCCGGCGAGTGATCCCGACGCGCTCGCCGACTTCGTGCTGAACGGCAAGCGCGGATTCTGCGAGCAGTACGCCTCGGCGATGGCCGTGATGCTGCGCTCGATCGGCATCCCCGCCCGGGTCGCGGTCGGCTTCACCACCGGCTACCCGAGCGGCGACACCCGCGTCATCACGTCCCAGGACGCACACGCCTGGGTGGAGGTCTACTTCGGCGACGAGGGCTGGGTCGGCTTCGACCCGACGCCGCTGTCCGACGGCCGGGGATACGTGCCCGAGTACCTGCGGGCGCCGCAGGACAGCGGGAATCCCGGCGAGTCGCCGGGCGAGGAAGTGCCGACCGCGTCGTCCAGCGTGAACGCCCCGTCGAGCCCGCTCCCCGGCGCGCAGTCGCCGTCGGACACCGCACAGAATCGGCGCCCGTTCTACGCGGCGCCGTCGTGGTCCGGCTGGGGCGCGCTGGGGGCCGCGCTGGTGGCGCTGCTCGCGACGGCCGCGGTCGTGCTGCTGGGCAGGCGGATCGCGACGGGCAGGCCCGGCAGCGGCACCACCGTCCCCGCCTGGCTGGTGGGCGCGGCGCTCGGCCTGTGGGTGTTGTCCCTGGTGTTCGTGGCCTGGCAGCTGCACTGGGCGGTCGCGCTGTTCGTGCTGATCGTCGTCGGCGGGGTGATGGCGCCCGCGGCGATCCGCGAGGTGGTGCGCATGCGCAGGCTGCAGGACATCACACAGGGACGGGCGTCCGCCGCCGACGCCGCGTGGCAGGAGCTGCTCGACGAAGCCGCCGACCGCGGCATCGAGATCCCCCGCAGCGACACCGTGCGGCTGGCGGCACAGAAGGTCGCCCAGCGGCACCGCCTGGACGAGCAGGGCAAAAACGATCTGCGCACCGTGGTCGGCGTGGTGGAGCGGTCGTGGTACAGCCCGCCCAGTTCGGACTCGGGCGCACGGGACCAGCAGGAGCTCGCACGGGCGTTCCACGGTCTTCGGGACAGTCTGCATCGCAGCGCACCGCTGTCCTGGCGCGGCCGGCTGTTGCCGCGGTCGCTGTTCCGGCGCCGCTCCGGCCGCTGATCAGCCCGCCGGAGGCGGGACGCGCGGCGGTACCGGTGTGTGCACCAACGGGCGGCGGACGCGAGCCGGTGTGCCTCGCTGGCCGCGAGCACCGCGAGGGACCGTGCGAGAGATGGCGTGGGTCAGGGTGTGCGCATATGACTCGAGCAGGGCACCGGAGCACCCTGCTCGAGTCGGCGTCGAAGCGACGTCAGCGGTCGTCGAAACGCTGCCGGAAGCGCTCTTCCATGCGCTGGGTGAAGGAGCTGCGCCGGGTCTGCTTGGCGCCGGGCGTGCCGGAGCCACCGGACTGATCGTCCGATCCCCCACGGGTTCGCATGGCAGTGACAGCGAGCAGAACCCCAAAGAACATCACCAGGAAGCCGAGCACGCTGATCAGCGGAATCTCGGCGACCCGGAATGGCACCACGACGCCCAGCACCAGCAGGCCTACGCCCACCACGAACAGCGCAATGCCCTGGATGCGCCTGCGGCGCGTCGGGCGGCGCATCTTGGCGCCACGTACCGTGGATGCGAACTTGGGGTCCTCGGCATAGAGCTCGCGCTCGATCTGTTCGAGCAGCCGCTGCTCATGCTCGGAGAGTGGCATCTTTCCTCCTCCGGCACAGCGTTGTCTCCGACCCCTTGGCGGGCGCCGGACCGCGCTTCGTCGTGGACCCAACGACCCCCCGGTCGGGGCGTCTGTCACCAGGATACGAGCACGACGCTTCGACGACTACCCGATCTCACCTGAACCACGCAGAGATTTCCTGGGAAAACGCCGACCCGGACTCCTCACCCGGTCGAACGCGACGAAACTCACCCCTCATCGGGTGACAGCAGCGATGCGGGACGCACCGCGGCGGCGCCGAACCTGGACCGCGCGACGTCGGCGGCACGCTCGGCATCACGCCACCGTGGAGCGGGCGCGTCGAAGCTGAGCTGCTCGCCGGCCTCCCCGTCGGCGAGGCCTTCGACCCGGACCCCCAGCAGCCGGACGGCGCCACCGGAAACGGCCTCGTCGAACAGGGCGGCGGCGGTGGCGTGTACCTCCCGGGCCACGTCGGTGGGGGCGAGCAGGGTCCGAGCTCGGGTGATCGTGCGGAAGTCGGCGAACCGGACCTTGATCGACACGGTCCGTCCTCGCAGCCCGCGTGCCCGCAGGGTCGCGGCGACCCGTTCGGACAGGCGCAACAGCTGCCGGTCGAGTACCGCCCGGTCGTACTGGTCGACGTCGAAGGTGTGTTCCGCGCCGAGGGACTTCTCCTCGGCGTCGGGTACGACCGCACGGTCGTCGCGGCCGTGGGCGAGCGCGTGCAGGTGCTCGCCGAGTGCCGTGCCGAGACTGCGGCGCAGCCGGTCGAGCGGCGCCCTGGCGACGTCGGCGATGGTGTCCAGACCGTGCCTGCGCAGGTTCTCCTCGGTCTTGCGGCCGACTCCCCACAGCGCCGACACGGGCAGGGGATGCAGGAAGTCCAGGGTCTCGGCGACGGGTACCACGACCATGCCGTCCGGCTTGGCCATGCCCGAGGCGAGCTTCGCGACGAACTTGGCCCCGGCCACGCCGACGGAGCACGTGATGCCGTGCTCGCCTGCGACACGTTCCCGGATGTGGGCGCCGATTCCGGCCGGGGTGCTGCCCAGGCGCCGGAGCGCACCGCTGACGTCGAGGAACGCCTCGTCCAGGCTCAGCGGTTCGACCAGCGGCGTCAGGTCGCGGAAGATCGCCATGACGCCTTGGGAGACCTCGCGGTAGGCCTCACGGTTCGGCGGGATCCACACCGCCTGCGGGCACAGCCGCCGGGCGGTGCCGACGGGCATGGCCGAGCGCACGCCGTAGCGGCGGGCCGGGTAGTTCGCGGACAGCACCACCGAGCGCGGACCCGCACCGGCCACGATCACCGGCCGGTCGGCCAGCTCGGGCCGCTCGCGCAGCTCCACGGCGGCGTAGAAGGCGTCCATGTCGACATGCAGCACGCCGCACCCCGTGTCGTCGGGCACTGTGCCTGCGGCGGCCCGGAACCGCTCGTACCCGGCGGGCAGCTGCGCGTTTCGTCCCACGCGGTCAGGTTATCCGGCACCCCCGACGATCTCGGCGGCGGAAACGCCCGCGCTCAGCCGGGGCGGCGCGCGAGCGCGTGCAGCCTGGTGGCGATGTCGCGCAGTGGCGGGGTGCTCGCCGCCTGGGCCTCGAACTCGGCGACCTCGTGCTCCCACGACACGACGGCACTGGCGGGTTCGGGCTCGACATGCTGGACCACGTCCGAGACCACGCCGTCGCCCTGGATCAGCGTGACCTCGAGGCCTGCGCCGCCGAGCAACGCCTCGAGGCCCGCGGTGTCGAATCGGCGCAGCAGCGTCTCGGCATCGTCGGTGAGCACGCCGTCGGGCTCGGTGAGCAGTTTGAGCGCCTCGCCGAGCCGCCCCGCGAGCGCGCGGTGCAGCACGGCGGCATGCCGGTTGGCCGCCAGCACCGACAGGCCGCCCCCGGGCGCGAGCACCGCCGAGAGCGCGCGCACCGCCGCGGCGGGGTCGTCGACGACCTCGAGCAGCCCGTGGGCGAGCACGAGGTCGGCCGAGCCGTCCGGCACGTGCTCGCCGAGCGCGTCGGAGTCGTCGGCCACGACGGTGATCCGGTCGGAGACGCCTTCCTCCTCCGCGCGGCGCCGCAGCGTGGCGAGCGCGTTCGGATTCGGTTCGACGACGGTGACGAGGCAGCCGTCCGACGCGAAGGGCACCGCCCACACGCCACTGCCTCCGCCGACGTCGACGACCCTCGGCCGCTCGACGCCGCGGGCCCGCGCCTCGCGCAGTTCGGCCTCCAGCACCTTTCGCACCGCCGCCGACCCGTGACCGGCCGAAGTCTCCGTTCGCATGGACGGCAGCGTAGTTGGGCCGCTCGCAGCACTCACCTCGACCGGGCACGACTGCGTTCCGGATACGGCTACGCTCGCAGTTGTGCACACGGTCGCCGTACTCAGCCTCAAGGGAGGCGTGGGCAAAACGACGGTCGCTCTGGGCCTCGCCTCCGCGGCGCTGCGCCGGGGCGCGCGTGCGCTCGTGGCGGACCTGGACCCCCAGGGCAACGCCACCGCGACGCTCGACCCGCCGATGACCGACGCGACCCTGACCGACGTGCTCGAGACGCCGCGCCTGGCCGTCATCCAGGAGGCGCTCGCGCCCAGCGGCTGGAGCGACGATCTCGATGTCCTGGTGAGCTCCGAGGACCTGGAGCTGCTCAACGAGCCGGGTCCGGACACGCGACGCATGGACAACCTGGCCCGTGCGCTCGACGTGCTGCGCGCCTCGCCGCGCGGTGAGCGCCCGTACGAGCTGGCGATCCTCGACTGCCCGCCCTCGCTCGGCAGGCTGACGCGCTCGGCGCTCCTCGCCGCCGACAGCGCGTTGCTGGTGACCGAGCCGACGATGTACGCGGTCTCGGGCGCCGAACGGGCACTGGAGGCCATCGACACCATTCGCGCCCAGCAGAACCCCCGGCTGCGCCCAGCGGGCGTGCTCGTCAACCGCATGCGGACCCGTTCCTACGAGCACCAGTACCGGATCCAGGAACTGCGGGAGTCCTTCGGCAGGCTGGTCATGCCCACCGCGATCCCGGACCGGCTCGCGATCCAGCAGGCGCAGGGCGCGTGCATGCCGATCCACGAGTGGAAGTCGCCCGGCGCGCAGGAGATCGCGCTCACGTTCAACATGGTGCTCGCGAAGATCCTGCGCTCGTCCCGGGCGGGCAGGCACCGCCTCGACCATGCCGAGGAGCCCGAGACCGCCGGTCGCGCCGTGCCGCATCCGCCCGCGGCGGCCGAGACGACCTCGCAGTTTCCCGTGCCGCAGCGACTCGGCGACCGCGAGACCGGCTGAGCGTGCCCGAAGGCGACACCGTCTTCCTCACCGGCAGGACCGTGGACAAGGCCCTCGCCGGCCACACCCTGACCCGCACCGACTTCCGTCACCCGGCGTTGGCGACCGTCGACCTCGCCGGCCGGGACGTGCTGGGCGTGCGCACGGTCGGCAAGCACCTGTTCTTCCGGTTCTCCGGCGCGCTGAGTCTGCACAGCCACCTGAAGATGGACGGGGCGTGGCGGGTGTTCCGGCCGGGTGCGCGCTGGAACATGCCTGCGCACCACGCCCGGGCGGTCCTGGCAAGCGCCGAGGCGGAGGTCGTGGGGTTCCGGGTCCACGATCTCGCCCTCGTGCGCACCGGCGAGGAGCACCGGCTCGTCGGTCATCTCGGCCCGGACCTGCTCGATCCGGAGTGGACAGACGAGCACGCCGGCCGCGCGGCCCGGGCGCTCGCCGCGGATCCGGACCGCGAGCTCGGCTTGGCGCTGCTGGATCAGCGTGTCCTGGCCGGTGTCGGCAACCTCTACAAGGTGGAGATCTGTTTCCTGCTGGGGGTCACGCCGTGGACGCCGGTGCGCGACACCGACGCCGCCCGCGCGGTGGAGCTGGCACGGACACTGTTGTCCGCCAACGCATGGCGGTGGGAACAGAGCACGACCGGCGACCTCACGCGCGGCCGGCGCACCTGGGTGTACGAGCGGACGCGGCAGGGCTGTTTCCGGTGCGGCGGGCGCGTCCGGGTCGCCACGCAGGGCACGGGAACGGAGGGCAGGCCGACGTGGTACTGCCCGCGCTGCCAGCGTGGCCCGGCGCCCGGCGACCGCCCGACCTCTTCACGGTGGCGCTGACCACGTTCGGTGGCGGCGAAATTCTGTTGCCGGACAGGCGATCGCGGACCTAGCGTGGCGGTACACGAGAAAGGAGGTGGTCCTACGTTGAACAGCTACAGGACTCGTGAGGTGGCTGTCCGCTGACGGACGGCGCACGGACCACCTGAGTACGTGTGCTGCCAGGCGAATACCAGGCAGTCACCGGCCCCCTGACGCTCCCGGGTACCGGTCCGACCCGGGCCCGACCGGCTGACGACGGTCGGGAGTCGCGTCGGGGGCTTCCCCTTCTCCTGCTCCCCGCGTAAGGCAGCATAGGGAGCCGTGCTTTTCGACAAGATCGTCCGCCCCACGCTCTACCGGCTGGGCGGGCAGGATCCCGAGACCGTCCACGAACGCACCGTGCGGGCCCTGGCCAGGCTGAGCTCCGCACCGCCCGCGCTCGCCGCGCTACGCCGTATCTACGCCGTCGACGCGCCGGTCACCGTGTTCGGGATCCGCTTCCCCAACCGCGTCGGTCTGGCCGCCGGCATGGACAAGGACGGCCGCGCCTTGGCAGCCTGGCCCGCGCTCGGGTTCGGGTTCGTCGAGGTGGGCACCGTCACCCGGCACGCACAGCCAGGCAACCCGAAGCCGCGGCTGTTCACCCTGGCCGACAGCGACGCGGTGATCAACCGCATGGGGTTCAACAACGCCGGGGCCGAGGCGCTCGCCACGCGGCTCGCACGCACCGGCAAGCCATCGGTGCCGCTGGGCATCAGCATCGGCAAGTCCAAGGTCACGCCCATCGAGAACGCCGTCGCCGACTATCAGGCCTCGTTGCGCGCCCTGCACCCCTACGCCGACTACGTCGCCGTCAACGTCAGCTCCCCGAACACGCCAGGCCTGCGCACCCTGCAGGATCGGGCGTCGCTCACCGACCTGCTCGCCGCGCTCCGGGCGACCACCCGGGAGCTCTCCCCCGCCGCGCCGATCCCGCTGCTGGTGAAGGTCGCTCCCGACCTCACCGACGAGGCGCTCGGCGAACTGCTGCAGGTGTGCACCGACCACGACGTGGCCGGGATCATCGCCACCAACACCACGCTGAGCCGGGACGGCGTCGCGCCCTCCGGCACCGGGATCGCCGGCCAGCCGGGCGGCCTGTCGGGCCGGCCGCTCGCCGCGCGGGCGCGCGAGGTCGTCCGGTTCGTGCGCGCGCAGACCGGCGACCGGCTGCCGGTGATCGGGGTCGGCGGCATCACGAGCCCGCGGGACGCCGAGGCGATGCTGGACGCGGGCGCGAGCCTGATCCAGCTCTACACCGGCTTCGCCCTGCACGGCCCCGGACTGGTGCGGCGGATCAACCGGACGCTGGCCGCGGACCAGGCACGTCGGCCCGCCGCGTACTGAGGTAGCGCAGGTAGGCCCGCCAGCAGCCGTAGGCTGTGATGTCGGTGCCCTCGGCCGCCGCGACGGGGTCACACAGGAGACCGGTGGCGGTCGCGCCACCGGCGAGGTCGATGCTGCCAAGCGTCATGGGCGCGGGCAGCCCGGCGAGGAAGTGGCCGAGCCCGGCCTCCGACACCACCCACCGTTCCGCCAGCAGCGGCCCTCCTCCTTCGGCCGCGCGCAGGATGCCGGGCTGCGGCGGCGACCCCGGCAGCGCCACCATCCGGTAGTACGGCGCCGTCTCGACGAACCCGGTGAAACGTGCGCCGACCTCGGCGAGCCGGTCGTTGAGCGGCTGGCCGCGCAGGTAGGCGCCGAAGACTGCCAGCTCGACGCCGGTGTCCGGATAAGGCGTGTCGGCCTGGATGCCGCTGAGCTGGCCGACGACGTCGATGGCGATCTGGTCGTCGAAGGCGCGCGTCACGACGGCGGCGTCGGCCGCGTCCCGGTCGGAGAATGCCACCGCGGCCACGTCGAGTGTGCCGACGAGGTCGGCGAGCGCCGGTGTGGTGCCTTCCAAAGGCAGGACGAGCGCGTCGAACCCGTCCAGCGTGGTGGCGGGCTGCCCGCGCCAGCGCCGCACCCCGGCGGTGAGGCTGATCTCCTCCACGACGGCCCCGGTGGCGCGCAGCGTGTCGACGGTGGCCGAGAAGCCGGCCTGCGCCGGCTGCGGCAGGCCGGCACGCTCGCGCTGCCGCGGGACGGCGATGCGCGGGTGCTCGCCGGCGCTGAACCGGACCGACGCAGGCCACGCGCGGCTCGCCGGGTCGGTGTCGTCCCGGCCGGTCAGGGCGGCGGCGGCGTGCTGGCCGATGTCGATGTTGCGCGCCAGGACGGTGACCTCGCCCGGTCCCGGCACCAGCCCGCGGGTCGGCCGCACCGCCACGACGCCGCGGCACTCCGCGGGCAGGGACCAGCATGTCGCCGCGTCGACGACGTCGAGGACCGGCGACGCGGCGAGGCCTGCGGCGTCCGCGATGCCGAGGATGACCGCACCGGACTGGACCAGTCGCTGCGCCGCCACGGGGTGCTCCTGGATCGCCACGAGTGTTCCGGCGAGGGGCAACCGCTCTCCCGCGCGGACACGCTCATCGACGGCCTTGGCGTCGACGAGGACGTCCTCGCGGGAACGGACGGTGAGCCACGACTGGGGCCGGTCGGCACGCGCGATGCTCTCGAACGCGGCGATGGCGCGCTGATACGCGCTGACCGGCGGAACGGAAACGGGGTCTTCCTCGATCGGAAATGGATTCACGCCGCTGTCCTTTCGCCACTGACAGCCGCCGGATACCCGTTGCCTCGTCGGTGAATCGGTGTATCCGCTCGAGCCTTTCCTTGCGAGGCTAGGAACCGCGGGTTTCCGCCACGGTGTCGGTCGCGTTACCCCGAAATTTCCCGCCGTTACGGGTGGTGCGCCGGACGAGAGCGGTCGTCGGTGGGGGAATCGGGCCCGTCAGGACAGTTCCCGCAAGGCGAGCGCGAGCCCGGCGAGCCGATCGGTGGCGTCGGTGAGCGCTTCCTTCGCGGGCTGGGCGCCGTTGGTGCTCGCGGCGACCGCCTTGCCCGCCGCGGCCACGAGCGCGCCGTAGCCTTCGACGCCGTCGTCGAGCTGGCCACGCAGCGTGGTGACGGCCTCGTCGAGTGCGGCCCGTTCGCCGGCCGGTGCGGCGGCCCTGGCTCGTTCGATCGACTGGAGCCGGGCGGCGAGGGCGCGCAGTGCGCCGGCTGCCTCGGTGGCGGTGGCGCGGGCGTCCTCGACCGACACCGTGGGTACCGAGGACGGCGCTCCGTGCTGGGGCGCGGCGAGCTGGTCGAGCAGCTCGGCCAGCGTGGCCTCGCTCTCGGCCAGGCGCTCCATGGGCTTGCGGGCCGCGGAGCCGGAGGCCGGGAGCTTCGTCGGCTTCGGCGTCGCCGGAATCTCGGTGCGGTTGAGCCGGTACAGCCGGACGCCCGACTGCACGCCGAGCACGCCGAAGATCACCGCCGAGGTGATGCCTCCGAAGGCGCCGATGAATCCCTCGGTACCGCCGGTGATCCCGAAGTACCCGCCAAGCGCCCACAGCACGCTGAGCAGCGTCAGGATGGTCCACAGCGTGAGCGCGCGGGCCGTCCAGCGCTTGCGGCGTTCGAGCTTGACGGCGGGGTCGTTCCAGCGGGCGAGCTTGTCCTTGACGTCGTTGACGACGGTCAGGTCGACGGTCGGCCTGCGCACCGGCGGGCGCGGGACCCGGCCAGTGCCGTCACCGGTGCTCTCCGGCCGCTCCCGCGCGCCCTGGTCCGTCGACGGCGGAACGTACTTCTGCAGCTTCTCCTGAGCCCGCTGCGCATAGTCGGGCAGGCGCTCGATGTGCTTTTCCAGCTTCGCGGTGAACTCGCTGAAGTCGCGCCTGCCCGACGTACCCGCCATGATTCCGTCTCCGGCCCGCTCAGGCTTCGTTCTTCTGCCGCTCGGCCTCGACGCGAGCCTGGATTTCCTTCTGGACGTCGCTGCCCGAGGACGCCGGCTTCGCGGCGGCGGTGCCCGCCGAGGACGCCGCCGAGCCGTCGGTCACCTGGGCCACCGACTCGCCCTTCATGGACGCACGGATCTGCTCCAGGCGGTTGTGCCCGGCGAGCTGGGTCGTGGAGTGTTGCACCTCGAGCATGCGGCCCTGCACCGAGTTCTGTGCGAGCTCGGCGGAACCGAGGGCCGTGGTGTAGCGCTTCTCGATCTTGTCGCGGACCTCGTCCAGCGACGGCGTGTTGCCCGGCGCGGCGAGCTCGGTCATCTGGGTCAGCGACGCCGACACCTGCTCCTGCATCTTGGCCTGCTCCAGCTGCGAGAGCAGCTTGGTGCGCTCGGCCAGCTTCTGCTGCAGCATGCTGGCGTTGCGCTCGACGGCCTGCTTCGCCTGGGCGGCGGCCTGCAGGGCCTGGTCGTGCAGCGTCTTGAGGTCCTCGATGCTCTGCTCCGCGGTGACGAGCTGGGCGGCGAAGCCCTCGGCCGCGGTCTCGAACTCCTGCGCCTTCGCCTCGTCGCCCTTCGAGCGCGCCTCGTCGGCCAGCACCAGCGCCTGGCGGGTGGATGCCTGCAGCTTCTCGACCTCGCCGAGCTGGCGGTTCAGCTTCATCTCGAGCTGCCGCTGGTTACCGATCACGGAGGCCGCCTGCTGGGACAGCGCCTGGTGGTTGCGCTGCGCCTCCTCGATGGCCTGCTGGATCTGCACCTTCGGGTCGGCGTACTCGTCCACCTTCGACGAGAACGCCGCCATGAGGTACTTCCAGAACTTCACGAAAGGGTTGGCCATCTCCTCCGCCTGCCTTCTCACGTCCCACGGGCTTGTTGATCCGGTTCCGTCACCACTCGCCGCTGTCCTGGCAACGTGCGACCCCCGGTGTTGGGTTCCATCGTGTCAGGTCGGCGGCGGTCGTTCCAGGCGACCCCGGGGGAATTCAGGGATGGCCCTGAGCTGCGGTCGGGTACCGGCGCGGCCGGCGACTCAGGCGGCGAGAACCGCCTTGGACTTCGGCGGGCGGATGGTGGTCCGCAAGGTCGGCGAGATCCGGAGGTCGCTCAGGTCCGTGCCCGCGGTGTCGGGCACGAGCCTGCCGCCCTCGAACCCGCTCGCGGACGCACTGGCGGCACGACCGTCCGCAGGCTCGCCCGAAACGGGTTCGGCGGGCTCGTCGACGGCCGCCCGCTCCATCGTGTCCAGGGCCGAGACGTCGTTGGCGACCTTGTGCAGCAGCTCGGCCAGCGGGAGGTCCAGCGCCTCGCAGATCGACGCCAGCAGCTCGCTCGAGGCTTCCTTCTGGCCGCGTTCGACCTCGGAGAGGTAACCCAGGCTGACCCTGGCGGCGCGCGAGATGTCGCGCAGCGTCCGACGCTTGGTGGTGCGGGCATGACGGAGCCGATCACCGATCGCCTCACGCAACAGCACGGTCATCACGCGCCTCCCTTCAGCTACTCACCACGTTACCGAGCCCGGCCGACAGAACGCAGCGGTTCCCGGTCACGTCCGCCCAGGGCGAACGCGGAGATCACCCGAGTTGTTCCGCCAGCAGCTCGAGCGCACCCCGCACGGCGGCTTGCCGCACGACGTCGCGGTCACCCGATACCTGCAGCGTACGGGTACCGCGGACGACCGCGCCCGCCACGCCGACGTACACCGTTCCGGGGGGCACACCGTCCTGCGGGTCCGGGCCCGCGACGCCGGTGAGCCCGAGACCCCAATCGGCGCCACAGCGTGTCCGGGCACCCTCGGCGAGCTGGGCCGCGACGTCGGGGTGGACGGCGCCGTGCGCGGCGAGGAGTGCCGGGTCCACGCCCGCGAGAGACCGCTTGAGGTCGGTGGCGTAGACGATCAGACCGCCGCGCACGACCGCGCTGGCACCGGGGACGTCGGTGAGGGCGGCACAGACCAGGCCTGCGGTCAGCGACTCGGCGGTGGCGACGGTGTGGCCGTGCCGCATCAGCTCGCCGACCAGCCGCCGCGCCAGCGGGGTCGCCGCGCTCACGCCGCCCGCCCGGCGGCGCGCAGCCGCACGGCCCGCACGACGTAGTCCAGCCCGGTCACGACCGTGAGCACCAGCGCGACGCCCAGGCACACCCACCGCACCGGCTCCGCGGCGTCGGGCAGCGGCAGCAGGTAAAGCCCGATGGCCACCACCTGCGCCAGCGTCTTCGCCTTGCCGCCACGGCTGGCCGGAATGACCCCGTGCCGGATCACCCAGAACCGCAGCAGCGTCACCCCGAGCTCCCGGACGGCGATCACGATCGTCACCCACCAGGGCAGCAGGCCCAGCACGCTCAGGCCGACAAGCGCGGCACCGATCAGTGCCTTGTCCGCGATCGGATCGGCGATCTTGCCGAAGTCGGTGATCAGGTCGTACTTGCGGGCCACCCAGCCGTCGACGCGGTCGGTGAGCGCCGCGACGGCGAACACGGCCGTGGCGACATAACGCCACAGCGGCTCGGTGCCGCCCGCCTGGAACAGCGCGAGCACGAACAGCGGCACCAGCACGAGCCGGGAGATGGTGAGCAGGTTGGCGGCGTTGAGCATCGGCACCGAGGCGATGGCCCGCGCCGGCACCTCGGCGTCGTGGTCTGCTCCACCCGCTCCGGCACTCACGGGGCGGGGTCCCCGACCGGTTCCAGCGGACGGACGACGAGGTCCACGCCGGCGCTGTCCACGACCTCGCACCGGATGAGCTCGCCGACCTTGCAGCTGCCCGCGTCCAGCACCACGCACTCGCCGTCCACCTCGGGCGCCTGGTGCGCCGCGCGGCCGGTGACCTCGTCGCCGACCGACTCCACGAGCACCTCCACCGTCTGCCCGATCCGCTCCTCGGCGCGCTGGGCGGTGAGCTCCTCGACCAGCGCGGAGATGCGGCCGACCCGTTCCGCCACGGTGCCGGTGTCGAGCTTGCCGTCGAAGCCCTCCGCCTCCGTGCCGTCCTCGTCGGAGTAGCCGAACACGCCCACGGCGTCGAGGCGGGCCTCGGTGAGGAACCGCTCCAGCTCCGCGACGTCGGCCTCCGTCTCGCCGGGGAAACCGACGATCACGTTGGTGCGGATGCCCGCCTCGGGCGCGTAGGACCGGATCTGGTCGATCAGCGCGAGGAAGGACTCGGTGGAGCCGAAGCGACGCATCCGGCGCAGCACGGTCTCACTCGAGTGCTGGAACGACAGATCGAAGTAGTCGGCGACCCCGGGTGTGGTGGCGATGGCGCGCACCAGGTCCGGCCGGGTCTCCGCGGGCTGCAGGTAGGACACGCGCACACGCTCGATGCCGTCGACGCCGGCCAGCCGCGGCAGCAGCAGCTCCAGCGCCCGGGTACCCCCGAGATCGCGCCCGAGGTCCTTGCCGTAGGACGTGGAGTTCTCGCTCACCAGGAACAGCTCGCGGGCGCCCTGCGAGGCGAGCCAGGCGGCCTCCGCGACGATCTCGTCGGGGTGGCGCGAGACGAACGAGCCGCGGAACGACGGGATCGCACAGAACGAGCAGCGCCGGTCGCAGCCGGAGGCGATCTTGAGCGAGGCGACCGGCGAGTCGTCCAGCCGCGAGCGCAGCACCCGCGGCCCCCAGCCCGCGTGCCCGGGCACGGCCACCTGCTCGGCCGCCGAGGGCCGCTCGACCGGACTGATCGGCAGCAGCGTGCGGCGGTCGGACGGCGTGTGCGACTCGATGCGCCTGCCCGCGACGACGTCGGCGAGCCGCTCGGCGAGCTGGGGGTAGTGGTCGAAGCCGAGCACCGCGTCGGCCTCCGGCAGGTTCTCGGCGAGCTCGCGGCCGTACCGCTCGGCCATGCAGCCGACCGCGACGACCTTGGCGCCGGTGTCGGCGGCGGCGAGCAGCGTGTCCACCGAGTCCTTCTTGGCCGACTCGACGAAGCCACAGGTGTTGACCACGACGACGTCGCTGGCCTCCGGGTCGCTCTCGAGCTCCCAGCCGCCCGCCGCGAGGCGCCCCGCGAGCTCCTCGGAATCGACCTCGTTGCGTGCGCAGCCGAGGGTCAGCAACGAGACCCGGCGGCCCTGTGAGGAATCAGCGGCAGACACCCGACAAGGGTAACGACCAGGCCGTGGACACCGCCGTGCAGGCCGCCCGCTAGCGTTTCCCGGGTGGAGTCACCGATCATCCGCCGCGCTCGGATCGCGGACGTGCGCACCATCAAACGACTGGTCGACTCCGACGCCGGCAAGGTGCTGCTCGAGAAGAACCTGGTGACGCTCTACGAGGACGTGCAGGAGTTCTGGGTCGCCGAACTCGATGGTGAGGTCGTGGGCTGCGGCGCACTGCACGTGCTGTGGGAGGACCTCGCCGAGATCCGCACGGTCGCGGTCGACCGCGCCAGGCGCGGGCACGGCATCGGGCACGCGCTGGTCGCCCGGCTGATCCGCCTTGCGCGTGAGCTGGGGTTGCGCCGGATCTTCGTGCTCACGTTCGAGACGGAGTTCTTCGGCAGGCACGGTTTCCGCGAGATCGACGGAACCCCCGTGCCGCGCGACGTCTACGACGAGATGCGCCGCTCCCCCGACGCCGGCGTCGCCGAGTTCCTCGACCTGCCGTTCGTCAAGCCGAACACGCTGGGCAACACCCGGATGCTGCTGGAGCTCTAGCCTCCAGCGCCTCACTCCGCCTCGTCCTCGGCTTGCGGAGGCTCGTCGCCGCGGATCATAGCGAGCACGCCGGGCAGGTCGTCGGGCTTGACCAGCACGTCCCGCGCCTTCGACCCCTCGGATGGGCCGACCACTCCCCTGGTCTCCAGCAGGTCCATGAGCCTGCCCGCCTTGGCGAAGCCGACCCGCAGCTTGCGCTGCAGCATCGACGTGGAGCCGAACTGCGAGGTCACCACCAGCTCGGCGGCCTGGAGCAGCACGTCCAGATCGTCGCCGATGTCCGGGTCGATCTCCTTCTTCTCACCCGCCTTGGCCGCGGTGACGCCCTCGGTGTAGTCGGGCTCGGCCTGCTCCTTCGTGAAGTTGACGATGGCCGCGATCTCCTCGTCGCTGACGAAGGAGCCCTGGATGCGGATCGGCTTGCCCGCGCCCATCGGCAGGTACAACCCGTCGCCCATACCGATGAGCTTCTCCGCGCCGGGCTGGTCGAGGATGACGCGCGAGTCGGTGAGCGACGACGTCGCGAACGCCAGCCGCGACGGCACGTTGGTCTTGATCAGGCCCGTCACCACGTCCACGGAGGGGCGCTGGGTGGCGAGTACCAGGTGGATGCCCGCCGCGCGCGCCTTCTGCGTGATGCGCACGATCGCGTCCTCGACGTCGCGGGGCGCGGTCATCATGAGGTCGGCGAGCTCGTCGACGATGGCCATGATGTAGGGGTACGGCCGGTACTCGCGCTCGCTGCCGGGCGGGGCGGTGATCTCGCCGTTGCGCACCTTGCGGTTGAAGTCGTCGATGTGCCGCACCCGGTTGGCCTGCATGTCCTGGTAGCGCTGCTCCATCTCCTCGACCAGCCAGGCCAGTGCGGCCGCGGCTTTCTTCGGCTGCGTGATGATGGGCGTGATGAGGTGCGGGATGCCCTCGTAGGGCGTCAGCTCGACCATCTTCGGGTCGATCAGGATCATGCGGCACTCGTCCGGGGTCGCCCTGGCCAGCAGCGACACGAGCATCGAGTTGACGAAGCTCGACTTACCGGAGCCGGTGGAGCCCGCCACGAGCAGGTGGGGCATCTTCGTCAGGTTCGCGGTGACGAAGTGGCCTTCGATGTCCTTGCCGAGGCCGATCACCATCGGATGGGTGTCCTTGGCCGCCGTCGAGGAGCGGAGCACGTCGCCGAGCCGCACCATCTCCCGGTCGGAGTTGGGGACCTCGATGCCCACGGCCGACTTGCCGGGGATGGGGGCCAGCAGGCGCACGTTGTCCGTGGCGACGGCGTAGGCGATGTTCTTGGTCAGCGCCGTGATCTTCTCGACCTTCACGCCGGGGCCCAGCTCGACCTCGTAGCGGGTGACCGTCGGCCCGCGCGTGAACCCGGTGACCTGGGCATCCACGTTGAACTGCTCGAGCACGCCGGTGATCGCCTCGATCATGGCGTCGTTGGCCTTGCTGCGGGCCTTCGGCGGATCCCCGAGCGTGAGCAGATCCGGCGACGGGAGCTGGTAGTCGCCCTCGACGGTCCGGGTCACGGACAGCGCCGGTTCGGGGGTGCGTGCCGGGCGCTCCGCGGCCTTCGGTTTCGACTGCGACTTCGGCTCGGGCTTGCGCGCGGGCTCGGGTTCCGGTTCGGGCTCGAGCATGTCGTCGAGCGTGGCGGCGCTGGCCTGCCTGCGCCGGGACGGTTTGCGCAGGCGCACGGACGCGGGGTCGGCGTCGGCGACCGGGTCCGACGCGCCGGCGCGGTCGTCGGACTCGCCGTCCTCGGGTTCGACGCCCCACTCGCTCAGCCGGCGCGGGATGTCGCGCACGGGGGTGCCGGTGAAGACGAGGATGCCGAAGGCGAGGCAAAGCAGCAGCAGCGGCACGGCCACCCAGACGGTGACGCCCCGCGACAGCAGGTCGCCGGAGAACCAGCCGAGCCACCCGCCCGCGTACATCTGGTCGTCGTGGGTCTGCGGGCGCCCGTTGAACACGTGCAGCAGGCCGAGGACCGACAGCGCCATGAGGGTCGCGCCGAGTCCGCGGCGTGGCCGGGTCTCCGGTGAGGGTTCCGACCGCATCAGTCCGACCGCGGTCACCACGAGTACCAGTGGCAGCGCCACCGAACCGGCGCCGAGGAAGCTGCGCACGCCGATGGTCACCCATTCGCCGATCGGGCCCGCGCCCTTCCACAGCACGCCGACGGCGGTGACGAGACCGAGCGCGATCAGCCCGAGCGCAAGGCCGTCCCGCCGATGTTCCGGCTCCAGATCGCGCGTGCGGCCGACCGCGCGGGCGAGGCCGCCGACGCCCTTGGCAACGAGGTTCCAGCCGCCGCGGACGGTCGCCGCCGCAGCGCCGCCGCCGGACCGGCGGGTGCGTTTCGGGGGCCTCGCCGGCTGCTTGCGCGCGGGCGTGCGTGCCGACGAGGCCGTGCGCGTGCGGCCGGACCCCTTCGCCGGAGTCCGGGTGCTGCCGGCCTTGCCGGACTTGCCACCGCCGCGCGTCGTGCCCCGTCCCTTCGTCACCGACCCGCTTGCCATACCTCTACGGTAACCGCCTGACCACGTTCGTCCCGGCTGCCACTCTCGGCACGGGAGCAACATTTCTCACGCCAGCCCCCGCGTGGTGTCACCGGCACGCGTGACATCCTTCCGGGCATGGTGGCGCTGGACCCCGAGAAGGACGTGACGACGCGCCCGGCGTCGCGGGAACGGACACCCGCGATCTGGCGGGCGATGCTGGCCGCCGACCAGGGCCTGGTGAGCCTGGCGGGACGGTTGAAGGTCAGCGGACGGGTGCCGAGGGCCCTGCGCGGGCGGCCGCTGCTCATGGCCGCCAACCACATCGGCGTGTTCGACGCGTTCGTGCTCATGGCGGCGTGCAGGCGGATCGGCCTGGCGCCCCGGTTCATGCTCGCCGGCGGGCTGCTGGACGCTCCCGTGCTGGGGACGGCGCTCAAGGCCAGCGGTCACCTGCGGGTCGACCGGGGCTCGGCCTCGGCGATCGCGCAGTTCGCCCACGCGGTGGAGGAGATGCGCACGACGCGCGCCCCGATCATCGTCTACCCCGAGGGCCGCATCAGCCACGATCCCGGGTTGTGGCCGGAGCGCGGCAAGACCGGCGCCGCCCGGCTCGCGCTCGCCTCCGGGGTGCCGGTGATCCCGATCAGCCAATGGGGTGCGCACGAGGCCGTGTACTGGGGCACCGAGACCGTCTCCGGCCTGGCCGACCTCGTCCCGCTGGTGCGCTCCGGACTCACCGCCCCGCTGCGCAGGCCGACGTTCAAGGTGCATTTCGGCGACCCGGTGGACCTCTCCGAGTTCGACGGCTCGCGGCCGGGCCACGCCGTGAAGGCCCACGGCAAGATCATGCGCGCCATCACCGACGGGCTGGTGCCGCTCCGCCGCGACGAGCCGGACGTGCCGCGCTTCCACGACCCCACGCGCCCGACCGACACGGTCAGCCCCTGGCGGCCCTGACAGCCCCTGGCGGCCCTGATCGGGACGGTGAGGCGCCATCGGTCGGCTTGGCAGCGTGCCCGGTGGTATCGGCCGGGGCGGCGGAGCCGGGGCGTGCCCGCCGCTGGGCGGCGCAGGGTCCCCGCCGCTGGCCCGGGCCGCCGGGTTACCGCCACTGGTCCGGCCGTGGCGGCCCATGGTCCCCGCCTTCAGGTCGCCCCGGGTGGCATGCAGGACGGGGTTGACCGGTCCGGCGCCCGTCGGCGGACTCCCCTGCTGCCGGGACGCGGCAGCCCGGTCGGGGTCATGGCGGAGCGGCCACGTGGGAAAGGCGGGTGGAGGCGCATCGCTATCCGGCCGTTGGTTCCGACTCCCGATAAGACGGGTCCGGCGGCTGGGAGCCGGCGGTTATGGCGACTTGTAGGTGTGGCCGGTCGGGGTGGTGATGTGCAGGCTTCCGGTGTCGGTGAGGTGGAAGTGCCAGCCGGGGGTGTGTTTGGTGCGGTGGTGGCGTCGGCACAGGCCGATCAGGTTTGCCGTGTTGGTGTCGCCGGAACGCTGGTACGGGATGACGTGGTCGAGATCGCTGTCGTGGGCAGGGCGGTGGCAGGTCGGGAAGCGGCACTCGCGGTCCCGGATCGTGACGTGGTCGGCGGTGACGGCGGGCGGCGGTAGCGGGTGCGGCCCACGTCGATCGGGGCGCCGGTGTGGGGGTCGGTGATGATGCGCCGCCAGGTGGAGCTCGGGTCGAACGCGATCGCCCGCGCGATCGAGGCGGGCAGCGGGCCGTGCCCCGCGAGCTCGGCAGGGTTCTCGGCGAGCCCGATGAGGGTGGCGACGTCGATGTACACGAAGATCTCCGCCCGCACCGATGCCTCGCCCGGAGTCCCGCTGAGCAGGAGATCGGCGAACACGTCGGCCCGCAGCTGGTCCATGGTCCGGCCGTCGCCGGCGTTGCGCGGCGTATGCGCACACCGATCGGTCCGCGCATACGCCGCGGAGGCGACCTCGGCGGGCAGGTCGGCGGTCAACGTGGCCATCGCCTCGTCGGCGTGCCGCAGCTCGACCCGGCGTTCCACCGCCGTGCCTCCGCCCGCGCCGCGGCACCCTCCGGATCGACCTTGTGCACCGCACGGTTCACCATCCGCCGAATCGACGAGGCATCCCGCCCCGCTAATCGCCCGGAGACCAGCGCATCCACTTCCCCGGCCATGTCATCGGACAACACCGCTGTCGGCTCCGAGGTTTTCGAGGCTTTGTACACATCGATCTCGCCCCGCGACAACGCACCCAACGTTTCCGGAAGCCGCGACACCAAATCCCGGGCCAACCCGATTTTGATCCGCGCCGCATTCTCCGAAATCGCCAACGCCAGCGCCACTTCCGAGGCCACATCGGCAGCATCGTCCCGCGACGCCGAATACTCCGCCAAAGTCCGCACCTGCCACGCCTGCAGCCGAGCAATTTCCCGCTCCAGCTCGACGATGCGCTCGATAAGTCGTTCCCCCATGCCAACGATTCTACCGGAAAATCGCATACCGAAAGGGTGGAGCAACAAATTGCGGAACGTGACCACGAGACTCGTTCCGTGGGGAACTGCCGCTAGCAATCAGACAATGAGAGGTGATGCGTGGAGCGGCGGTTTCCCACGGCGCGCCGAAGGCGTGTTTGAAAGCCCACCACCGACGCGAATCCGGAAACCACCACAACGGCACCCCACCAGACGCAAACGGCCAACACGACGACATAAGCGGGCAACACGACGACGGGAACGGCCGACACGGCGACACGGACGGCAGACGCGCGCTACGGCCGCCGCGTCGGGATGGCGGATCCGGTGCGCAACGGGTCCAACACGAACAGGGTTGTGTACCGCTTGACGTTCGGGTCCTGCTGGAACAGCCGCTTGGCGATCTCGTTCTGGTGCCCCGTGCCCACGGTGGCCAGCACGACAACGTAGTCGTAGTCACCGGAGACCTCGTAGGCCTGCTGCACCTCGGGTGCCTCGAGCAGCCGGCGGCGGAACAACCGGCCGTGCTCGGGCGAGTCCTCCTGGATGGTCACCAGGCACACCGCGAGCACCACCTCGGGTGCGTGCCGCGGGTCGAGCACGGCCACGGTGTGGCTGAGCAGGCCGCTGGTGCGGTAACGCCGCACCCGGCGCAGCACGGCGCTCGGTGAGAGCCCGACCTCCTCACCGAGGTCCCGCAACGTGCGGGAGGCGTCCCGCTGCAGGAGATCCAGCAGGTGATGGTCGAGGTCATCAAGGGTGAGGGCAGCCACGCAAATATGTTGCGCGGATGCGGGAGAACTTTCAATCGGCCCCACCGGCAGGCTGGCTAGGGTCGAAGCGGTCGAACTCGCACCTTCCCTCTCTCCGGCAAAGGATTCGTGATGACGACAACCCGGTCCGGCACGGCTGCGGATACGGACGCCGGGCGGCCCGACACCACGCGCGGTGTGGTGCTGCTGCTGGTCGCGTCCGTGTGCTTCGGCAGTTCCGGGGCGATCGGCAAGCCCGCGATGCTGGCCGGGCTGGCCCCGGAACAGGTGGCGGCGGCGCGGATCGGGCTGGCGGCGCTGGTGCTGCTGGCCGGCGTCGCGCTGGTGCGGCCAGGGCTGCTCCGCGTGCAGCGCCGACAGTGGCGCGTGCTGGCCGGGTACGGCCTGCTCGGCGTGGCGGGCGTGCAGTTGTTCTACTTCGTCGCGGCGTCACGGATTCCGGTCGGCGTGGCGATTCTGCTGGAGTTCACCTCGCCGGTTCTGGTGGCGCTGTGGGTGCGGTTCGTGCGCCGGATCCGGCTGCCGTGGCCGATGTGGGTCGGGATCGCGCTCGCGCTGGCGGGTCTCGCGATGGTCGCCCGGGTCGGCGCCGGACTCGAGCTCGACGCGGTGGGCCTGCTCGCCGGCGTCGGCGCGGCCCTGTGCTCGGCGGCGTACTTCCTGCTCGGCGAGCACGGCGTCGCCAGCCACCACCCGCTGGGCATGGTGACGTGGGGCATGGTGATCGGCGCGGTCGCGGTGTGTGTGGTGGCGCCGCCGTGGACGCTGCCTGCCGAGGTGCTGACAGCCCCCACCGAGTTCGGACCGTGGCAGCCACCGGTGTGGACGCTGCTGGTCGCGATCGCGCTGGTGTCCACGGTGATCGCCTACCTCGCCGGGATCACGGCGTTGCGCCACCTCCCCGTGGCGGCGGCCAGCGTGCTGGCCCTGGTCGAGCCACTCGTCGCCACGGCGGCCGCGTGGCTGCTGCTCGGCGAGGCGCTCACCTGGACGCAGCTGCTCGGGGCCGCGGTGCTGCTCGGCGGGGCCTTGTTGGTGCAACTGACCTCGCCACGCAAACAGCCGGCCGGTGAGCCGCTGCCCGTGGACGCCTAGCCCGGCCTGCGGAACTCCGCGAGCCACCGCGGTGAGCCGTCAAGCGCGGTCTCGCGCACGGTGACGGTGTCCAGGCCCGCGCCGAATGCCTCCACGTCGCCGCGCGTCAACGGATAGGGAGGCCCGGGCTCGGGAGCGACACCGTCCTGCGCGCGCAGCGCCACGACCACCAGCGTGCCGCCCGGCGCGAGGAGACCGCGCACACCGTCGGTCGCGCGGGAGCGCAGTGCCACCGGCAGCGCCTGGACGGTCAACACCTCCACGACGAGGTCGAACGCACCCCGCCAGTCCGCGGGCAGGTCGAGCAGATCGGCCACCCGGTACTGCACGGGCGAACCGGGCCACCGCTCGCGACACACCCGCACCGCCGTCTCGCTGACGTCGAACCCGGTCGTGTCGAACCCTCGCGCGGCGATGTACTCGGCGTCCGCGCCGAGACCGGCGCCCACGACGACGGCCCGGCCGGGACCGTGGATGCCGCGCGCGGCCACCCACTCCGCCAGCAGCGGATGCGGGTCGGTCCGCGACCACGGAAGCTCGATGTCACCGGCCTCGCCCGCGTTGTAGAGCTCCTCGAACCAGCCCACCGGGTCGTCCTCCGCCCGGCCGACGATCCGCTCCTCCTCCGCCTCCGGGCCGTCGGACGTGTGCCGCAGCAGCACCCGCACCACGGTGTCCCATGTAGACGGTGGTGGCACCTCGTGGCCGGCACCCGGCAGCACCAGCAGTTCGGCACCCGGGATCACGCGGGCCAGCGCCTCGCCGTGCGGGAGCGGGAACAGCGGGTCGGCATCTCCGTGGATCACCAATGTCGGCGCGGCGATGTCGGCGAGGGTGCCATCGGGTTGCGGACCGCCGTCGGTGTGGGCGTGGTTACCGAGCGAGGCGAGGTCGGCCGTCCGGGCGACGACGCGTTCGACGACGGTCCGCGTGCGTGCCTCGTCGAACCCGGGCCCGGCCAGTGCCCGCTGCTCGCTCAGCAGTCGCGCGACCACGGCTTCGGGATCCGTGCCGGCGGGCCCGCCGGCATCGGCGATCGCGGCGAAGTCCGGTGCCATGTCGGGCAGGTCGTCCGGGAGGCCGGGTAGCGCGCCGCTGGTAGCCAGGAGCGTCAGCGTGCGCACCCGTTCGGGGTGGGTGACGGCCAGCCATTGGGCGATCGCACCGCCCATCGAGATGCCGGCCACGTGCGCCTCGTGCACGTCGAGGGCGTCGAGGACGCCGAGTGCGTCGCCGACGAGGTCGGCGAACGTGTAGCCCGGCGCACCCGGTGGCCATGTCGCCGAGCGGCCGGTGTCGCGATGGTCGTACCGGATGACGTGCCTGCGCGCGGCGAGTCTTGCGCACAGCTCGTCGTACCACCAGTCCATCGAGCTGTCCTGGCCGGCGATCAGCAGCAGCGCCGGGTCGGCCGCACGCCCGAATGTCTCGACGCACAGCCGCACACCCTGCACGGCCAGCATTCGCTCACCGCGGGAACCGGATTCGGACGTGCGCCGCGTCACCATCCGCTCATTCTGACAAAGCCGCCACGATCATGTGGGCGCGACGAGCCAGATCGGGTTGCTCAGCGCGATCATCCGCGCCGACGCGGCGGCACGGACCTCGACGCGCAGGAACCGGCACGCGCGGCCCCAGCCACGCCAGCTGAGGGTTCCCGTGCCATCGCCGGACGTCTGCGTGGCCGCGGCCGGGCCGAGCGCCGTGTGCAGGACGAGCGTCGCCCCCGCAGCTCCGGCGACGCGGGCCGTGAGCGTCACCTCCTCACCCCGCCCCACCGGCAGCGTGCCGCCGATCCGGGCCGTCACCCCACCGCTCGTCGCGGCGACCTCCAGCATGACGGCCGACGACGCGGCGAGGTAGGCCCGGCCGGCACGCAGGGCAGCCACCAAGGCCGGTACCGACAGCTCCTCGGCATCGACCACGGTCTGCGGCAGGCCCAGCGGTTGCTCCGGCCGGTGGGAGTCGCTGTTTCCGATCGCGGTGATCCGCCTGCCCGCGAGCAACCGTGTGTGCCACAACCCGAGCGCGGCCTCGTCCTCGGCGCTCCACGGGCCGTTCCAGACCTCGATGGCGTCGACGTGCTCGAACCCGAACTCCCAACCCGTGCCGGGCAGCGGGATGGCGGGGTGCGCGGCGGCCACCAGACCACCGGCCTCGTGGACTGACGCGGCACAGCGGGCGAACGCTCCGCTGTCGGCCGGACCGTAGCGCCAGTCGACCCACTGCTCCGCCGGGATGCCGATCGCCAGCCAGTGGCCGTGCCTCGTCGTGACCTCCTCGCCCGCGACGACGAGCAGGTCGTCCGGCACGTGGCGGCCCCAGATGTGGTTGGCGGAGTTGGTGTTGTGCTCGGTCGAGACGAAGAAGTCCAAACCGGATTCCCGCGCCGCGCCGACCACTTCGGACGGTTGCCGCGTGCCGTCCGAATGTACGGAGTGGACATGCAGGTCACCGCGATACCAGCCGGGCCCAGTGCCGCCGATCCGCACGGGCGCCGGCTGTGGGGCGAACGGTGGACCGCTGTCGGCGTACTCGACGGTGACCGTGACCTCCCACGCCATGCCGAGCGGGTTGAACACGACCGGGCCGAGCGCGACGGCCCACGTACCGGTCGCCAGCGGTCCCGCGAGATAGCCGGGCGTCGCCTCCGTGGCGGTGACCGTGAACTCCCTCCGGGCGCCGCCCGACCAGCCCCGAAACCCGGCCGCGTTCGCCGTGTCCCAGCCGTCGGCGTCGAACAGCCCGAGATCGAGCACCTGCGCGGCGACTCCCGGAATCTCGAACTGCTCGTACCACGCCGTCACCGAGATCCGCGCCGCGCCCGGCCCGACGTCGAAGGGCACGTACACCCACTGGTCGATGCCGACCGGTGCGCGGCCGGTGAACGTCCGCGACGTCGTGGTGGCCGTGCCCGTGCGGTGTGTCCGGGTGCGCGCGCTCGCGACGTGCGCGGGCGCCAGCGCGGCGAGGCCCGCGGCGGCGAGCACCGAACCGGCCCGCAGCAGGCGGCGACGGGACATCCCCGGCAAGTCCAGCGACATGGGCCCGATTGTCGCCCACGCCGGAGAACCGCTGGTTGAACGCGCGGTGAAGCCTGCTACACGGGAATGACGGTCGGCACGATCATCGGCTTGCGCCGGTAGGTCTCGGCGACCCAGCGGCCGACCGCCCGGCGCACGGCCTGCGCGATGCGGTGCGTGTCGGTGATGCCCTCGGCCTCGGTGCGGGAGAGCTCCATCTCCACGAGCGCGGCGGCCTCGTCGAGGGCCTTCGGGTCGTCGGAGAAACCGCGTCCGGAGACCGTCGGCGAGCTCATGGCCCGGCCGGTCGCCGAGTCGACCGCGACCGTGATGGCGATGAACCCGCCCTCGCCGAGGATGAGCCGGTCGGACAGGGTCGACTCGCCGACATCGCCCACGGAGAGGCCGTCGACGTAGACTTCGCCCACCTCGACCCGCCCCGTGGTCGACGCCTTGCCGTCGACGAGGTCGACCACGACACCGTCCTCGGCCAGCACGACGTTCTCCGGGGCGACCCCGGTCCGGACCGCGAGTTCGCCGTTGGCCCGCAGGTGCCGCCACTCGCCGTGCACGGGCATGACGTTGCTCGGCCGGATCGCGTTGTACAGGAACAGCAGCTCACCCGCGGAGGCGTGCCCGGACACGTGGACCTTGGCGTTGCCCTGGTGCACCACGTTCGCGCCGAGCCGCACCAGGCCGTTGATGACCCCGAACACCGCGTTCTCGTTGCCGGGTATGAGGGAGCTCGCCAGCACCACCGTGTCGCCCGCCCGGATCGAGATCTGCCGGTGCTCACCCCGGGCCATCCGCGACAGCGCCGACAGCGGCTCGCCCTGCGACCCGGTGGAGACGAACAGCACCTTGGTCTCCGGCAGGTTCACCGCCTCGTCGAGGTCGATGAGCAGGCCCTCGGGGATGTTCAGCAGTCCGAGATCGGCGGCGATGCCCATGTTGCGCACCATCGAGCGGCCGACGAAGGCCACCCGCCTGCCGTGCCGGAGCGCCGCGTCGAGGACCTGCTGCACACGGTGCACGTGACTGGCGAAGCACGCCACGATGACGCGCTGGCGCACCTGCGCGATCACGTCGTCGAGCACCGGGCCGATGTCGCGTTCCGGCGTGACGAAGCCGGGCACCTCGGCGTTGGTGGAGTCGACGCAGAGCAGGTCGACACCCTCGTCGCCGAGCCGGGAGAAGCCGGCGAGGTCGGTGAGCCTGCCGTCGAGCGGCAGCTGGTCGAGCTTGATGTCGCCGGTGTGCAGCACCAGCCCGGCCGGGGTGCGGATGGCGACCGCGAGGGCGTCCGGGATCGAGTGGTTGACGGCGAAGAACTCCAGCCCGAACTGGCCGACCTGGCGACGCTCGTTCTCCGCGACCTCGAACAGCACCGGCTTCTGCTTGTGCTCCCGGCACTTGGCCGCGAGCAGCGCCAGCGTGAACCGGGAGCCGTAGACGGGCAGGTCCGGCCGCAGGCGCAGCAGGAACGGCACGGCACCGATGTGGTCCTCGTGACCATGCGTGAGCACTAGGGCGTCGATGTCGTCGAGCCGGTGCTCGATGGCCCGGAAGTCGGGCAGGATCAGGTCGACGCCGGGCTGGGTGTCCTCGGGGAACAGCACGCCGCAGTCGACGATCAGCAGCCTGCCGTCGTATTCGAAGACGGTCATGTTCCGCCCGACCTCACCGATTCCGCCGAGGGCGACGACCCGGAGGCCGCCTTCCGGCAGCGGCGGTGGTGCGTTGTTCGGGCCTGGTCCGACAGCGAGTTCACTCACCGATGAATGGTCCCAACGCTGGTGTGAGTGGTGGGTGTGACATACGCGGCGGCCGAGTCGGCCTGGGCCACGCGGGAGCCCGCCCAGTCGCTCGTCGGGTAGGCGTCCAGCGGCACGCCGGCCTGCGTCAGGTCGGCGGCGATGGCCTCCACCTGCTCCTGCGACGCCGGGACGATCGGCAGCCGCGGCCCGCCGACGTCGTAGCCGCGCAGCCGCAGCGCGGTCTTGGAGAACACGACCCCGCCGACGCGGGAGAACGCCCGGTAGACAGCGAGCATGCCGCGGTGGTTGGTGCGCGCGGTGGAGGTGTCGCCGTCCTCGTAGGCCTCGATCATGGCGCGGATGCGGCCCGCGACGACGTGCCCGATCACGCTCACCACGCCGGCCGCGCCGACCGACAGCCACGGCAGGTTCAGCGCGTCGTCGCCGGAGTAGTAGGCCAGGTGGGTGTTGGCGATGACCTCGCTGCCCGCGAGGAGATCGCCCTTGGCGTCCTTGACCGCCACGATGCGCGGGTGCTCGGCGAGCCTGCGCAGCGTGTCGACCTCGATGGGCACGATCGAGCGCGGCGGGATGTCGTAGAGCATCACCGGCAGCTCGGTGGCGTCGGCGACCGCCGTGAAGTGGGCTTGCAGGCCGGCCTGCGTGGGCCGGGAGTAATAGGGCGTCACGACGAGCAGGCCGTGCGCGCCGGCCTTCTCGGCCTGCTTGGCGAGTTCGATGCTGTGGGCGGTGTCGTAGGTGCCGGCCCCGGCGACCACAGCGGCGCGGTCGCCGACCGCCTCGACGACGGCCCGGATCAGCTTGGCCTTCTCCTCGTCGCTCGTGGTCGGGCTCTCCCCCGTGGTGCCGTTGACGACCAGTCCGTCGTTGCCCAGCTCCAGCAGGTGCACGGCGAGCTCCTGCGCCCGCTTCAGATCCAGCGCGCCCTCGGCGTCGAAGGGGGTGACCATGGCGGTGAGCACGCGGCCGAACGGTCTGCCCGGCGCGGCGGTCGGCGGAGTGGGCGGTGCAATCGACATGCTGCTGACGGTACCTCCTCAGGGCCGCGATCAGCGCGCCGACCGGACCAAGTCGGCGGCCGGTGCGCAAGATCGCGGGGGGTGACGAAGAATTCGCGCACCGGGCGCGTTCGGGCGGGAAGTTCTTCGGTCAGTGGACCTCGCGACTCACCGTTCCGGTCATCCTGCCGCCGCCCGCGTCCGTCGCGAAGCAGTAGATCGACCGGATGGCGTAGTCGCCCTCGGCCGGCCGCTTCTCCCACTCCGTCCGCGACGGCACGAGCGCCTGGTAGCGCAGGCTCGCCCGCCGGTCGTCGTCGACCGCGTTCGAGTGGAACACCACCCCGCACTGCTTCTCGGCGAAGGCCCGCAACCTCTCGTCACCGGGGTAGCTCGCGGGGACGGCCTCGTCGTCGGTCGACTGCCCCAGCGCGATGTCGCCGAAGAAGAGCTCGGCGTCGTGGCTCTCGCTCTCGCAGTCGACCCAGTTGCTGTCAGCGATCGACCGGCCTGCGCCGAGGGGCGTGTTGAGGCATTGGTAGGAGCCGCTCAGCTCGAGGGAGGGCACATCGCCGCCGTCGCCGTAGCTCAGCGTCGGCAACATCGCCTCGTCGGTGTCGGTCGACCAGAACGGCTTGCCGAGGAAGAACCCGCCGGCCAGCAGGGCCACCGCCCCGGCCACCGCGCCGGCGACGAGAGCGCGGCGCTTGCCGGACCGTACCGGCGACGGCGGCGTGCCGAGCATCGTGTGCCCGCCGGGCATCGTGGGCGGCTGCCCGCCGTGCCCGGCGGTCGGCCGGCCGCCGGGCGGGGTGGGCGGACCGGCGGCGTTCTGGTGCGCGGCGAGGCCGAGCAGCCCGCGCGCCTGGGCGGCGGAGATCCGCGCGTCCGGGGAGGCGATGAGCATGCCCATGATCGCCGAGGCGAGCGGGCCCTGCGCGTGCGTCAGGTAGGGCACCTCGTTCATGATCGCGTGGAGCGTGGCCGCGGTGGTGGCGCGCTCGAACGGCAGGACTCCCTCGACGGCGAAGAAGAGCGTGGCGCCGAGCGACCACAGGTCGGACGCGGGCAGCGCCTCCTGCCCGGCGACCCGCTCCGGTGCCATGAACGCGGGCGAGCCGACGAGCATGCCGCTGGTGGTGATCCGCGGGTCGTCGACGGCCTGGGCGATGCCGAAGTCGGTGAGCTTCACGCGGCCGTTCGACGCGACCATGATGTTGCCCGGCTTGACGTCGCGGTGGACGATGCCGGCCTGGTGTGCGGCCTGCAGCGCCGCGAGGACCTGATCGCCGATCAGCGCGACCTGGTGCGCCGGCAGCGGACCGTGGCCACGCACGAGCTCGGACAGCGTCGGGGCCTCGATCAGCTCCATGACGATGAACGTGGCGTCGTGCTCGGTGACGACGTCGTAGACGGTGACCACGGCGGGGTCGTTGAGCCGGCCGCCGGTGCGGACCTCCCGGAGTACGCGCTCGGAGAACACACCCGCGTCCTCGGCCCCCTCGGGCAGCCGGAGCTCCTTGATCGCCACCTGCCTGCCGATCACCGTGTCCTCGGCACGCCAGACGACGCCCATGCCGCCGCGGCCGAGTTCCCGCAGCAGGGTGTACCGGCCCGCCACCGTCCTCGGTGCGGAACTGGCCTGAGTGGTCCGGGTCTGCCGGAGCTCGTCGGTCACGCTGCCTCGTCCCCTCGTCGTGTGCGGCACGATGCTAGCCGCACCCGCACGGTCAGACGCCGGATCCGTGGACCTCGTGCCCTCCCGCCCGCAACGCGTCGACGGCCCGTGCCAGATCGCCGTCCTTGACCAGCAGGTGGTCGGTGTCGAACGTCGACAGGCTGAACAACGCCACCCCCGCGGAGGCCAGCTCGCTGGACAGGGCGGCGATGATCCCGGTGAGTGTGAACGCGAGCGGGCCACGGACGGTGAGCAACCGCCATCCGCCCTCCACCCGGGCCCCGTCCGGCGCGAGCGCGACGGGACAGACCACCGACAGCTCGCTGCCGGTGCGCGTGACCGAGACGAGGCCGTCGCCCGCGCCGTCGAGCAGCGTTTGCGGGACAGCGGCCGCGGCGTCGAGCCGGGACACCGCGTACTCGCCCGGCCGGACGTCGATGACGAGCCGCTTCACGGTGCCCGCCTCAGCCTTCGAGGACGCGCGGGCTGGACGCCACCTCGGTGCCGTCGGGCAGCGTCGAGATCGTGAAGTCGGCGAACACGTTCTCGGCGGCCTTCTGCAACTGCCGCAGGCACTCCACGGCCAGGGCGCGGATCTCCACGTCGGCGTGCTCGGTGGCGCGCATGCCGATGAAATGCCGCCAGGCGCGGTAGTTCCCGGTGACGACGATGCGGGTCTCGGTCGCGTTGGGCAGCACCGCACGGGCGGCCTGGCGGGCCTGCTTGCGGCGCAGGGTTGCATTCGGCGCGTCGGCGAACTTGCGCTCGAGTCCCTCGAGCAGCTCGCTGTAGGCCTCCACGCTCGCCTGCGTCGCCGCGAGGAACTTCTCGTGCAGTTCCGGGTCCTCGGCGATCACGTCGGGCTCCACGAAGGCCGCGTCGCGCTCCGGCACGTACCGCTGGGACAGCTGGGAGTAGGAGAAGTGCCGGTGCCGGATCAGCTCGTGCGTGAGCGAGCGGGAGATGCCGGTGATGTAGAAGGTGACCGACCCGTGCTCGAGCACCGAGAGGTGGCCGACCTCGATGATGTGGTCGAGGTAGCCGGCGTTGGTGGCCGTCTTCGGGTTCGGCTTCTTCCACGACTGGTAGCACGCCCGCCCGGCGAACTCGGCGAGCGCCTGCCCGCCGTCGGCATCGGTGCTCCACGGCACGTCCTCGGGTGGGAAGAACTCGGTCTTCGCGATCAACCGCACCTTGGGTGACACCGTTTCGGCCACGTCGACTCCCTCCGCCTGATGACTCCCGGCAGCGTATCTCCCGGTGCCGACAATCCGTGGTGACATCTGTTGACACCATGTTGCCGCTTGCGCGACATCAGTTATGACGTCATAGTGATGTCATGGACTTGACGCCGTACCTGGACCGGCTCCGGGAGGACCTCACCACCACCGCCTCCGCCGGCGACCAGGAGCTGCAACGCGCCGCCGCGATCCTGTCCGCGGCTCTGGAGCCGGCCGCCCGGCTCACGCTGATGAACGCGCTGTCCGACCTCGCCGCCGAGGTCACCGCCCACCTGCCCGACCACGTCGTCGAGGTCCGGCTCGACGGCCGGGACGTCCGTGTGGTCGTCACCGGCGGTGCCGAGACCCCGGCGCCGGAACCCCCGCCCGCACCGGCGCCGCCACCGCCGCCGCAGGGCGAGGCCGGTGACATCAGCCGCATCACGTTGCGGCTGTTCGAGCAGATCAAGTCGCAGGCCGAGCAGGCGGCCGCGGCACAGGGCGTGTCGCTGAACACCTTCGTCTCACAGGCCGTCCAGGGCGCGCTGCGGGGAACGCACCAGCACGGCACCGGCCCGAAGGCACGCGGCGGCTCGAGCCGGTCGTACCTGCACGGCTGGGTGGAGGGATGACCATGACCGAGCAACCGCAGGGCACGCCCGAGGAGCTGGTGCGCAGCCAGACCTTCGACGCCACCGGCCCGCTCGAACTGAACGTCGACATCACCGTGGGCCGGGTCGAGGTGAAGCTCGGCGAGGGGCCTGTGCTGGCCGAGATCCGGCACGACCCGGCGGCGCAGGCGCCGTGGAGCGAGGGGGTATCGAGCCTGCTCAGCTGGGTCGGCGAGCGCTTCGGCAGCCAGCTCGGCACAGACCTCACCGGCTCCCCCGCCGACGCCGTCGCGCAGTGCCGCATCGAACAGGTCGGCACCCGGCTGACGGTCGCGGGCCCGAAGCCGTTGCCGCTGCGCAATATTCCCCTCGCTGTCACCCTGCACGCGCCGGAGGGGTCTCACCTCACCGTCCGGGCGGGGTCCGCCGAGGTCGGCCTCACCGGCTCGGCGGGCCGGGTCGACGTGGCCACCGGGTCCGGTTCGGTGAGCGTCGAGACGGCCGACGGCGCCGCGACGCTGCGCACCGGCAGCGGCGGCATCAAGGCCGGCGCGCTGCGGGCCGGCCTGCAGCTGCGCTCCGGTAGCGGCGACGTGGACATCGCCGAGCTGCCCGCCTCGGGCACCGTGGCGTCGGGCAGCGGCGCGGTGCGGCTGGGCGAGGTCTCCGGATCCGTCCTGGTGCGCACGAGCAGCGGCGACGTGTCGGTCGCCGGTGCGGCGGCCGGCTCGCTGGAGGCGATCACCGGTTCCGGCAACGTGCGCATCGGCATCCGGCACGGCGTGGCGGCCGAGATCGAGTTGTCGTCGGGCTCGGGCCGGGTATCCAGCGAGCTCGACGTGGCCGAGACACCACCGGACCGTGAGGTGCCCCTGTCGGTGCGAGCGCGCACCGGCTCCGGCGACGCCGTCGTCACCCGGGCTGCCGGCTGACCGCGCGTCACCCAGGCGGTCGGCTGACCGCGCACGTCACCCCGGCTGCCGGGCTGACCGCGCGGCGCAGTGCCTCGGCGAGGTCGCCCCGCTCGCCCACCGCGACCCCGTCGAGGCCCAGCCACGCCGCCATCTCCGCCAGCTCGGCGGCCAGTTCGGCGGCGACCCGGCCGTGGTCGGCACCCGGTTCGGCGAAAGCACCCGGCACGCGCAGCACTCCGGCTGCGCGGTCGGCCTTGAGATCGACGCGGGCCACGAGGTCGCCGTCGAGCAGAAACGGGAACACGTAGTAGCCGTGCACCCGCTGCGGCTCCGGCACGTAGATCTCGATGCGGTAGCGGAAGCCGAACAGCCGCTCGGTGCGCGCGCGTTCCCAGATCAGCGGGTCGAACGGGCACAGCAGCGCCCGGCAGGCAACCGCGCGCGGCGCCGTGGCGGAGGTGTGCCGGTAGGCCTGTTGCCGCCAGCCGCGCACCCGCACCGGCTCGAGCGTGCCCGCCTCGACGAGCTCCTCGACCGCCCTGCGGTTCTCCGCGGGGCCGAGCCGGTAGTAGTCACGCAGGTCCGCCTCGGTCGCGATGCCCAGGGCCTCGGAGGAGCGCGCGACCAGTTCCCGGGCACCCTCGGCGGCGTCCACCCGGCGGGCGAGCACGTCCGGTGGCACGACCCGCTCGGTGAGGTCGTAGAGGCGCTCGAAGCCGCGGCGGGTGCCCGTCGTGAGCTGCCCCATGCCGAACAGCCACTCGCAGATCTTCTTGACCTCGGAGCGTTCCCACCACGCCCCGGGCGTGCGCCGGGAGCCGCCCGCGAGCTCCTTCTCGATGGTGCCCGCGCCGACCGGACCGAGCTCCTTCACCACGGCGAGCACGTCGTCGACCAGCGACGGCGAGGCCTCGGCGAGGCGACCGTAGCCCCGCCACCAGCCCGGCCGTTTCGCACCCGACTGCAGCAGCGGCCAGTCCTCCACCGGGACCAGGCTCGCCTCGTGGGCCCAGTACTCCAGCAACAGCCGGGGCCGTCGTGCGCTGTGCGACCACGCGGCCTCGTCGATGAGCGCGGGATCGTAGGCACCGAGGCGGGAGAACAGCGGCGCGTAGTGGGCCCGCACGGCGACGTTCACCGAGTCGAGCTGGATGAGCTTGACGCGCGACAGCACCCGCTTCAGGTGCCGCCGGGTGGGCGGCCCCGAGGGGCGCGGATCGGCGAAGCCCTGGGCCGCGAGCGCGGTGCGCCGCGCCACCTCGGGGCTGACGGTTCTCACGGTGAGCCATGCTGCCAGCAGGCACCGACATTGTCCGCGCGCCACCGGGTCATCCCGCCCGGCGCGCACCGCTATGTTCGGCCCATGAGCACCGCCGGAGTCCGCGTCGCCACCGCAGACGACGTCGCCGACATCGCACGCATCCAGGTCGTCACCTGGCGCACGGCCTACGCCGATGTGCTCGGCCGGGCCGCCGTCGACGCGCTCGACGAGGCGGCGCTGGCCCGGGAGTGGACCGATGCGGTGGCGCACCCGGGATCGACCGTGTATCTGGCCGAGGAGGGCCGGTTCGCGGTCGGCTTCTGCGTCGCGGGACCGGCGCCCGCGGGTGAGGTCGCCACGGCCGACGGCGCTGTGCCGCCCGACGCGGCGACGACCGGCCTGGTCGCCACCGTCCTCGTCGAGCCGCGCTGGGGCAGACGCGGCCACGGCGGTCGGCTGCTCGCCACCGCCGCCGCCGGCCTGCGGGACCGAGGCTGCGTGCGCGGTGTCACGTGGGTCGCGGAGTCCGATTCGGCCTCACTCGCCTTCTTCCGCCGCGTAGGCTGGGATCCGGACGGCACGGTACGCACGCTGGACACGGGCGAACGGACCGTGCGCGAGGTCCGCCTCACCGGCGGACTTGATCTCCGGCTCGAGACCTGACCCCGACCCCGCTCGACGCCCGCACCCTCCATTGACGCGACCCATACGTGATCGATGGCATACTCCGGCCCGCCCCTGGCATTCCGTGCCCGTCCGAAGCCCGCCCCCACCCCGCGCTGTCGACGAATCCAGGAGGATCTTGGTGCTCACCTGGCTGTGCATCACGTTCGGTGTCGCGTTCGGCTCCGCCGTGATCCCGGTCATCAGCATCGAGGTCTTCGTCATCGGCCTCATGACGAGCGGCAACAGCATTCCGTGGCTCGCGGTCGGCGCGGTGGTCGCCACCGGCCAGATCCTGGGCAAGCTGCTCTACTACCTCGCCGCCCGTGGCTCCATCCGGCTGCCCGAGTTCCTGCACTGCCGGCTGCACCGCGAACGCCCGCCCTCGCCGCGCCGGCACCGGTGGCGGCTGCGGACGAAGAAGCTGCGCGGCTGGCTCGACACGCTGCGTGAGCGCTGCCACCGGCACCCGCACTGGATGGCCAGCACCTACGGGGTCAGCTCGGTGGTGGGCCTGCCGCCGTTCATGGCGACGACCGTCCTCGCCGGGCTGGTGCGGATGAGGATGTCGACGTTCGTCACCGCCGGGCTGCTCGGCCGGTTCGTGCGGTTCAGCGCGCTGGCCGCCTCGCCCGCGATGTTCGCCGGCGCCTTCGGTCTCTGAATCGCTCCCTCAGACCCGCTTCTCCCAGCGGAACAGCCGCTTCGCCGCGAAGCCCGCGAGCAGCGTCCACGCGACCAGCACACCGAGTGCGGGCAGCGCGTCGGCGAACTGCGCGGCGAACCCGCTCGTGCCGTCGTAGGACAGCCGCGCGATGTCGAGCAGCGCCCCACCCGGAAGCACCAGCGGCACGACCTCCGGGCCGCCCGCACCGTGTGTCCCGGCCCAGATGGTGGTGCCCAGCAGAAACAGGAAGAACGGCATCGCGGCCATGTCGGCCTGCTGGGTGGTCGAGACGAGCCCCGTGGTCGCGATGGCGGCCACCGCGCACATCGCCACCGTCAGCACGATCCCGAGCAGCAGCAACGGCAGGTTCTGCGGTGCCGCGGGCCCGAAGATCCAGACGATCACGACCGTCAGCAGGCTCTGTGCGACCCCGAGCAGCAACGGCGGCGAGCTGAGGCCGGCCAGGATCGTGGCGTCGGCGCATTCGCTGGTCCGCAGCCGCTTGAGGTAGAGGTCCTCGCGACGCGCGGTCAGCGTCAACGTGGTGGTGATGTAGACCGTCATGCCGCACATCAGCGCGAGCTGCATCGCCACCGGCAGCGCCCACCCGAGCGCGCCCAGGTTGTCGGCGCCGAACAGCACGAGGAACACGGCCATGCCGATCGGGAACAGCGTCGCCGTGCCGGCGACCGTCGCGTTGCGCCCGACCAGCTTCACCTCGGTCAGCAGCAACGCGGTCAACTGACGACGGACCAGGCTCATCGGGCTTCTCCTACGACGTCGGTGGTGGTGGTCCGGGTGCGGTCGCGGTCGACCACGCCGTGGAAGACGTCGTCGAGCGAGGCGTGCTGGGCGCGGAACCGGCGCAGCGGGACCTGGTGGGCGCTGCGCCACTGCACGACGGCGGTGAGGTCGCGCTCCAGGTCGGAGGTCGACAGCTCCACCCGGCCCTCGGCCAGCTGGGCGGGGTCCAGGTCTCCGGCGAACTCCGGCAGCGTGCCGGCCGGGGTCTCCGCGGGCAGGTCGAACGAGATGCGTGCCCGCTCGGCGGCGAGCACGTCGACGAGACTGCCGGCCACGGCGATTCGGCCCTCGTGCATGATGGCCAGCCGGTGGGCGAGGCTCTCGGCCTCGTCGAGGTAGTGCGTGGTCAGCACCATCGTGACGCCCTCGGCCAGCAGGTCCCGGATCACCTGCCAGGCGGTGACGCGTGACTCGGGGTCGAGCCCCGTCGTGGGCTCGTCGAGGAACAGCAACTCGGGCTTGCCGAGCATGGCCAGCAGCAGGTCGAGGCGCCGCCGCTCACCGCCGGAGAGCTGCTTCACCCGGACGTCGCGGCGGTGGGCGAGGTCGAGCCGTTCCATGGCGTACTCGGCATCGGAGCGTCTGCTGCCGAGGTCCTGCCACAGCCGGACGGTCTCGGCGATCGTCAGATCTCCCGCGAACCCGCTCTCCTGCAACATGATGCCGACCCGGCCGCGCAGGCGCGTCCGCTCCTCGTGCGGGTCCATCCCGAGCACCCGGACGGTGCCCGCCGAGGGTGCGCGCATCCCTTCCAGGGTTTCCAGCGTCGTGGTCTTGCCCGCGCCGTTCGTGCCGAGCAACGCGAACAACTCGCCTTGCCGCACCTCGAGGTCGATCCCCCGGACCGCCTCGAACGAACCGTAGGAACACCGCAACCCGGCTGCTTCGATCACTGGTGTGAACACGCCTCGACCGTAGGAAGCGGGCCGGTGACCGCACCAGAGCCGCCGATCACCGGTTCCGCGGAGATCCACACGGCCGGGGCATGACAGATGTCATCCGGGCAGCGGCGTGCATCCTTGATCCATGCGTGAGTTCCCGCCGGACTCGCGGCGCATGCGCAGGCTGCGCCGCTACATCTGGGGATCCCTGGCCGTCAGTGGCCTGGTCCTCGTGCCGCTGCTCGGGCCCGACCTGTTCAGCGACCGCTTCGGCACCGGAAACCAGGTGCTGCTGACGGCGATCATCGCCTGCGCGATCGTGCAACGCACCCGGTTCATCGGCTACGCCGCCCAGGCGGTGGACTTCGAGCGGCGCAGACCCGTCGAGCAGATCCTGACGACCGTGGTCGCCGTGATCGCCTGGGCCCACGCGGCCCGCTACACGCCGCTCGCGGGCGCGTGGGCGCTGCTGCCCGCGCTCGTGGGCGGTGCGAGTGTGGCCAGCGCGCCGCCGGTGTACCGGTCGCGGCTCGCGGGCGGCCTGCTCCTGGCGACCGTCGTCACCGGCGCACTCGCCCTGTCGTGGCGGCACGCTCCCGGGACGTCGGTGCCGGTCGCCCTGGCGGTGGCGGCCGCCGTCGTCGTCGCCGTCGTCGGGGTCGACCTGGTCACCATCCGGTTCTGGGATCTCGTGCTGGAGCTCGACCAGGCGCGCAGCCTCGCGGGCGAACTCGCGACCGCTCGGGAACGGCTGCGCTTCGCCGCGGATCTGCACGACATCCAAGGGCATTCGCTGCAGGCGATCGTCCTCAAAGGCCAGCTCGCGGAACGCCTGGTGGGCACCGACGACGACGCCGCGCGCCGGCACGCGGCCGAGCTCACCGAGCTCGCCCGGTCGGCGCTTGCCGACACACGCAAGCTCGCGCACGGCTATCGTGAGGTCGGCCTGCTGACCGAGATCGACAACGCCGTCGGCCTCCTGCGGGCCGCGGGCATCGACGTGCGGGTGGACGGTGACCCGGCCGCCATCGCGCCGCCGCTGCAGCAGCCGTTCGGTGCGCTCGTCCGGGAGGGCACCACGAACGTGCTGCGGCACAGCAGGGCGCTGCGCTGCGAACTGGCCGTGACCGTGGCGGACGGGCACGTGTGCGTCCGGCTCGGCAACGACGGCGTCGAGCACCGCGAACCCGCCGGTGACGGCAACGGTATCCGCGGGCTGCGCGAGCGCTTCGCCGCCATCGGTGGCGAGGTCACCGCGCAGCGCAGGACACCGGACTGGTTCGAGCTGACCGGCAAGGCGAAGGAACTGGGGAGTGGGCCGCGATGATCCGCGTGGTGCTGGCCGACGACGAGGATCTCGTGCGCGGTGCGCTGGCGAATCTGCTGGAGCTGGAGCCCGACATCACCGTCATCGCGCAGACGGGCAGCGGCGCGGAGGCCGTCGAGCTCGCCGACGAGCACCGGCCTGATCTCGTGGTGCTGGACCTGGAGATGAACGGCATGGACGGGCTGGCGGCCGCCGAGGCGATCCGCGACCGGGTGGACGTCCCGGTCGTGATCGTCACCCGGCATGCCCGGCACGGCGTGCTGAAGCGCGCGCTCGCCGCCGGGGTGCGTGCCTTCGTCCCGAAGGTCACGCCGGCACCCAAGCTGTCGGCGATCCTGCGCGACGTGCACGCCGGGGGCCGCTACGTCGACCCGGAACTCGCCGCGTCGGCGCTGTCCGCCCCCGCGTGCCCGCTGACCGAGCGCGAGCTCGATGTGCTCCGGCACAGCCACAGCGGTGCGCCGATCAGCGAGATCGCCGAGGCCACCCATCTGGCCCCCGGCACGGTGCGGAACTATCTGTCCTCGGCGATGTCCAAACTGGACGTGCAGAACCGCCACGCCGCCGCGCGCCGGGCCTGGGAGGAAGGCTGGATCTGACGCTGCTGCGCCATCTGACGGAGCCGGCGTCCGGGCAATCCGGCACATGACGGACGCATTCCCGGCGAAGCCGACATACCGTCGACCCATGACCGCGCAACCGACGGATCTGCGCCCGGGACCCGGCCGGATCAAGCCGTGCCGGATGATCGAGCTCGCCGAGCATGCGGACCCACGCGGCAGCCTGTCCGTCGTCGAGGCCGGCAAGGACATCGACTTCGAGGTCCAGCGGGTGTACTACCTGTACAACCTGCCGATGGCGACGGTACGGGGCGCGCACGGCCACCGCACGCTGCAGCAGCTCGTCATCGCCGTGCACGGGCAGTTCGAGATCACCGTCGACGACGGGTTCCGTACCGAGCGCTACCTGCTCGACCATCCGCGGCGCGGCCTGTTCATCGGGCCGATGACGTGGCGGAACCTGGTCAACTTCTCCCCCGGCGCGGTCGGGCTCGTGCTGGCCTCCGAGCACTACGACGAGGCGGACTACTACCGCGACTACGCCGAGTTCCTGCGCAGCGCGCGGGCCGGGGCATGACGGTCCCGTTCCTGGACGCGGGGGCCGCCTACCATGAGCTGCGCACGGAGATCGACGCCGCGGTCGGCCGGGTGCTCGGCTCGGGCCGCTATCTGGCGGGGCCGGAGGTCGAGGCGTTCGAGGCCGAGTTCGCGCGGTTCTGCGGCGCCGCGCACTGCGTCACGGTCGGCAGCGGGTGCGACGCGCTCGAGCTGAGCCTGCGCGCACTCGGCATCGGCCCGGGCGACGAGGTCGTGGTGCCGTCGCACACGTTCATCGCGACGTGGCTCGCCGTGTCCGCCACCGGGGCGACGCCGGTGCCCGCCGAACCGGACGCCGCCACCGCGACCCTCGACCCGGGGCGTGTCGAGGCCGCCATCACGCCACGCACCAGCGCGATCGTGCCCGTGCACCTGTACGGGCATCCCGCCGACCTCGACCCGATCACGCGCATCGCGCGCCGGCACGGGATCGCCGTGCTGGAGGACGCCGCGCAGGCCCACGGCGCGCGGTATCGCGGCAACCGGATCGGCTCCGGCGCCAACCCGGCGGCGTTCTCCTTCTACCCGGGCAAGAACCTCGGCGCGTTCGGCGACGGCGGGGCCGTCACCACCGACGACGCCGAGTTCGCCGCGCGGCTCAAGTTGCTGCGCAACTACGGCTCGGCGACGAAATATCGGCACGAGGTGCGGGCCACGAACTCGAGGCTGGACGAGCTGCAGGCGACAGCGCTGCGCGTGAAGCTGCGCCGGCTTCCCGCCTGGAACGCCCGGAGGGCCGCGGTGGCTCGCCGGTACACCGAGGCTCTGGCCGGCGTGCCAGGGCTGGAACTGCCGGCCGTCGCGCCGTGGGCCGAACCGGCGTGGCACCTGTTCGTCGTCCGGTCCGGCGACCGCGACCGGGTGCAGGCGGCGCTGCGCGAGTCCGGTGTGGAGACGCTGATCCACTACCCGGTGCCGCCGCACCGCTCGCCCGCCTACGCCGACCATCCGCACGCGCGTACCCGGTTTCCCGTCGCGGAGGCGCTCGCCGGGGAGGTGCTGAGCCTGCCCATCGGCCCGCACCTGGCACCGGAGCAGGTGCGCCGGGTCGTGGAGGCGGTGCTCGGTGCGTTCAGTCCCGCCGTGCGATGAACAACCCCCGGCCGCACAGGCCGCCCTCGACGTGCGTCACCTCGCAGCCCGCCTCCCGGAAGGCGTGCTCGTACTCGGCACGGGTGAACAGCGTGATGTACTGGATGTCCACAAAGGACCGGATTCCGGCCGGGTCCGCCACCACGTAGTGCACCTCGACCCGGCTCGCGTGGCCGTCCCGGGTGGAGTGTGAGACACGGCAGATCCTGCGCTCCCCCGTCTCGACGACGTCGGCCGCCACGTACCCGGGCAGGAACGCCTCCGGGAACCACCACGGTTCCACCACCAGCGTCCCGCCGGGGGTCAGATGGTGGGCCATGGACCGCACGGCGGCCGTCAGCTCGGAGACGTCCGCCATGTGCCCGATCGAGCTGAACAGGCACGTGACCACGTCGAACCGCCGCGGCAGCCGGAACG
Source organism: Prauserella oleivorans (assembly GCF_042685745.1). NCBI lineage: Bacteria > Bacillati > Actinomycetota > Actinomycetes > Pseudonocardiales > Pseudonocardiaceae > Prauserella > Prauserella oleivorans. Next base: position 4,359,739 of record NZ_JBHUNT010000001.1, read on the forward strand.
TGCGCATGTCCCCCTCGTGCAGGGCGACGTCCGGTAGTGCCCCCCGGGCGACGGTGAGCATGTCGGGCGACAGTTCGAGGCCCTCCACGTGAGGGCAGCGGCGGGCGAACCGGCGCAGGTGCGCGCCCGTGCCGCAGGCCACGTCCAGCAGGGACCTCACCTCTCCCCCGTGCCGGCGCACCAGCTCGAGCACGGTGTCGACCTCCGCCGCGTAGTCCCGGCCCCGGCCCTCGTAGCACTGGTCGTAGACCTCGGCCAGCGCTGCTCCGTACATCGGTTCAGCTCCCCTCCCGATATCGCCGCGTCAGTCGTTCCAGCTCGCCGACGACCTCGGTGGGGGCCGGTTCGGCAGCCAGTTCGGTCTGCAATGCGCGGGCGGCACCGGCCAGCGCCGGATCGTCGAGGGCGCGCATCACCTTGTCGCGCAAGGAGTCCGGAGTCAGCTCCCCGACGGACTGCACGAGACCGGCGCCGAGGTCCGACAGCAGCCGGCCACGCAGCGGCGCGTCCCAGATCTCCGGCACCAGGATCTGCGGTACGCCGTAGCGCAGCGCGGTGCCCCAGGTGCCGGCACCGCCGTGGTGCACGATCGCCGAGCACGTCGGTAGCAGCACGTGCAGCGGAACGAAGTCGACCAGGCGGACGTTGTCGGGCACCGCGCCCAGACCCTGCCGCTGCGTGGCATCGAGGGTCGCCACCACCTCGGTGTCCACCTCGGACAGTGCCGCGAGCAGGTCACCGACGCCGACCGTGGAGCTGCCGCGACCGCTGCGAGCCGACACCCCGAGCGACACGCAGACCCGGCGCGGGTGTCGCCGCTCGAACACCCAGTCCGGCACGACGGCCGGGCCGTTGTAGGGCACGTACCGCATCGGCACCGTGCGCTGGTCGACCGGCAGCCGCACGCTCGGCGGCTCCTGGTCGATCACCCAATGCCCGCGCACGACGGTCTCCGAGAACTCGTGGCCGTGCCGCTCCAGTGTCCAGCCCAGCCATTCGGCCAGCGGATCGTCGCGCCGCTCGGGTGGTTGCGTGGCGAGCACCTCGAGAAACTGCTGGCGGGCGAGCCCCAGCACGTCCGGACCCCACAGCAGTCGCGCGTGCGCGGCTCCGCTGACGGTCGCGGCGACCCCACCGGCGAGCGTCAGCGGTTCCCACACGACCAGGTCGGGTTCCCAGGCGCGGGCGGCCTCGACGAGCCCGTCCACCAGCGCGTCGTCGTTGAGCGTGGCGAAGAAGGTGGGCACCAGCATGGTGTGGAACCCGAGCAGCCATTCGTGGTCCGGTCCGGGGAGGAGGTCCGTGAAGTCGACGGTCGGCGAGCCGGGCGCGTGCTCGGTCCGCAGCGCCTGCGGCGCCGGGTCGCGTCCGACCGGGACAGCCGTGAGCCCTGCCCGCGTGATCACGTCGGCCATCCCGGGGGTGCTGGCCACGCGAACCTCGTGGCCGGCCGCCCGGAGCGCCCAGGCGAGCGGAACCATGCTGTAGAAGTGCGTGTTGTGCGCGATGGTCGCGAACAGCACGCGCAGCGGATCTCCCGCGCTCACCCCGTCACCCCCAGCCACGCCATCCGGGCGGTCACCGGCGACCGCGGATGCCAGCGCGGCGGCTGCGTCCTCGCCGTGGGATACCGGGCGCGCAGGGCCGCGAGTCCCGTGGTCGCGAGCAGCCGGACGAGCGGCTCCACCATGCGCCAGCGCGGTTCGGCCCGCAGCAGCCCGACGGCGCGCCGGCCCGCAGCGACCGGGACGACGACCTCCTCCCCCGCCGCGACGGTGGTTCCCGCGATGTCGGCAGCGGTGTGCGCGACACGGCACAGCAGCCGCACCGGCGGATGCGCGTGGAGCGCACCGTCCACCACGGACGCGGGGTCGCCGGCGTGGGCGGGTGAGCGCACGGCGTTGCCCAGCAGGGTCGGCACGGTCGCGAGGACCAGCACGGTAGCGAGCACCCGGCCCGCCAGCAGATCCCCGTCCGCGGTGGCGGCGAGAGTGTCACGCAGCGCGCGGCTCGCCCGGGCGAGCGCCAGGGCGTCGGCCAGGGCAGGCGGTGTGCGGAGGGCGTCGAGGGCGGTGGCCAGCGCGGGCAGCTCTCCGGCGATGCCGTCGAGCCCGAAGAGCTCGGCCAGGACCCGGACCGCCAGTGGCTCGGCGACGTCGCCGACCAGCTCGAACTCGTCGCCGCACCCGGCCAGCAGCGCGTCGGCGTGCCGCCGCACCGTGTCCGCACGCACGGCACCGAGCTCGGGCCCGAGCAGCTCGGCGATCCTGCGTTGCGCGGAAGGCTCGGCCCCGAGGAAGGTCTCGTCGAGGGGCAGCACCTGCAGGTGTGGTTTTCCGCCGTCGGCGCGGCGGACCCCGAACCGCTCGTCGCCGAGAATGCGCTCGGCGACGGCGGGATCCGTGCAGATCCACGCGCCGAGCCGGCTCCGGCTCAGACCGGGCATGGCGGGCAGCGGAGGCGGGGGCTGGGCAGCGAAGCCGCGCAGGAGACCGGCGTAGCCGTCGCCGGCCAGCGCCTCGTACCAGATCGAGGCACGGACCAGCTGGAGCCGCCTGCCGAACTCGGCGCGGCTGAGCGTCGCCACCGCGCTCACCCCGTGCGGACCGGAATCCCGGTCCCGACCCAGCGTTCCAGCTCCTCGCACGCGGCCTCCACACCACGGTCGGCCCGTACGTAGCGGCCGATCTCGGCGGCGCGGTGCCGGATCCGCTCGTCGTGCAACACGCGCCGGATCGCCGCCCGGAGCCGTGCCGGGTCCAGCTTCGCCGCCGGCACCGGGTCCGGCGCCACACCGAGCGCGGCCATGCGTTTCGCCCAGTACGGATGGTCGATGAAGATCGGCAACACGACCTGGGGGACCCCGGCGCGCAGCGCGGCCGCCCCCGTGCCGAACCCGCCGTGATGCACGACGGCCGCGGCCTTCGGGAACAGCCAGGTGTAGTCGGCGTCGTGCACGCGGATCACGCCGGAGGGGACCTCGTCCGGCCCGTCGATCACGATCAGCCGCCTGCCGCAGCGGCGGACGGCGTCCGCGACCGCGTCGAGACTGCCCTCGGGGACAGCGGGCCACAGGCTGCCGAACGACAGCACGACCGGCGCCGGGTCCGCCTCGACGGCGTCCACCAGCTCGCGCGAGGGCGACCACGCGCGGTCCCAGAACCAGTACCCGCAGACGTGCACGGTCGCCGGCCAGTCCGCGGGCGCCGGGAGCACGGCCGGGCTGTGCAGGTAGAACAACGGCCGGTCGCGTTCGGCGGCGGTGAACGGCACGCGCAGGCCGAGCGGAGCCGCGCCGAGCCGCGCGCGATAGGCATTGACGATCGGGCGGGCGAGCCGCCATTCGATCGCCCGCGACACGTGGTGGGTCAGCCGGTTGTACCAGCCGCCCAGCGGCAACGCGGGCGCGCCCATCGCCGGGAACACCGACGTCGGCGTGTTCGGATACCACGACACGAGCGCCCACGGCACGTCCGGCGGCGCGGCCAGGTAGCTGTGCCGGTTGGCCACCGAGGTGACGATCAGGTCCGCTCCGGCGAACGCGGGAGCGAAGCAGGCGTCGAGCTGGGCCAGGCCGGCGGCCGCAGCGTCCGCGGCGACCTTGGGCGTGCTGCGTGCCAGCCGCAACACCGACGGGCCCTTGCGCAGCGACTCGACCACCTCGGGTGAGGAGAAGTAGTTCCGCGGGCTACCCGGGACGGCATGGAAGTCGAGTCCGGCCTCACCGGCGAGCGCGCGGAAGTCGGCGTGGGTGGCCAGCACGACGTCGTGCCCGCGGGCACGCAGCGCGGCACCGAGGGCGAGGAACGGCTGCACGTCGCCGCGGGAACCGATGACGGCGAGGCTGACGCGCATCCTCACCCGGCCTTGCGGTAGAGCGTGATGTGCCGGTGGGCGGCCGCGGTGAACGGAGACCGCGTCCAGTCCGCGAACCGGTCCACCATGGACAGACCGGCCAGGCGCGCCATGAGGTCGAGCTCGCTCGGCCACGCGTAGCGGCTGAGCTCGGTGTAGGTGGACACCGAGCCGCCGCGGATCAGCGTGTGGATCTCCACCAGCACCTGGTTGACGCGATCGACGGTGATCGTGTCGAGCATCAGCTCGTCCGGAGCGAGGTGGCGTGCCTGCAGTTCCGGCTTGCTGAGCTGGTGGAACTCGGTCGGGTCGTACACCTCGACGACGAGCGTCCCGCCGGGCCCCAAGGCCTGGGCCACCTTGCGCAGCGTCTCGATCTGCCGCTCCCGCTCGGGAACCATGAACAGGGTGTTGCACGCGATGAAGCAGAGGTCGACGTTCTCCCCGGGGACGTGCTCGGTGAAGTCGGCCCGGACGGTGTCCACCAGCCCGCCCGGATCGCGTTCCCGCAGTTTGGCCAGCATGTGCTCGGACACCTCGACGGCTTGGACCCGCAGGCCCTTCTCGGCCAGCGGGACGGCGAGCCGTCCGGTGCCGGCCCCGAGCTCGACGGCCCGCCCGCCGGGTCCCGCCAGCGCCAGCAGGAAATCCACCGCCGCCGGCGTGTCGATCTCGCCGTACATGCGGTCGTAAACCTCGGACAGGGCTTCGCCATAGGCCTCCGGCCTCACGCGGTAGGGCACAGCAGCTCGCTTTCTGTCGCCGGTTCTGGCCGGGTGTCCAGTGCGTGGAACTCCGACAGGAACAGCATCCGCGGCTCGACGGACTCCTCGTGGCCCGCGGACTGCGCGATCAAAAACTGCACCTGCACGGCCTCGGGATGGTGCTCGACCTGGTTGGTCACGAAGTTCAGCAGTGCGAGGTAGCCGACGGTGAGCTGGATCCGCGTGCCCTCCGTGACCACGCCCGTGGCTTTCAACAGGTCCGAGGCGACGTCGAAGAGCGCCTTCTCCATGCGCCTGCCCGGATGCCAGATCATCTGCAGCAGCGTGCGTTCCTTGGTGATCTCCTGCTCGCGCCAGGACGTGAGAGTGCCGTCGGCCAGCTTGTCGCGGTAGAGCACGTTGTAGTCGTGGCGCGCCGGGGTCGGTGCGAAGAAGCGCCAGTTCGGGATCGCCATCGTGGTGGGGTCCAGTTTCGTTCCGAGTGGGTGCGGGCGGCCTGCCTGCTGACACACGCTGAGCGCGAACCAGGTGCCCAGCGACCCGTACAGGCCCCACCGGGTGCCCGTCCGCAACACCTTGCGCGCCAGGGTGATCGCGCCCGTGGTCCTCATCCGGTGGCCTCCCGTTCCCGTAGCGCCGCGAGTGCCCAACGGACGGCGTCCGTGACGTGCGCGGCGTTCTCCTCCTGCATGACCAGCCCATCGTGGGTGGCCTCGGCGACCAGGTCGTGCCTGCTCACGGACGAGAGCGCCGCGAGCTCGGCCTGCATCCGGGCATGCGCGGGGTCGCCGGTGGCCTGTACTCCCGAGGTCACCACCGCGACCGGTGTGCTCGCCGGGGTGGCGGCCTTCCGCACCTCGGCCGCCCACCGGGTGTGCCACAGTCCGAGCTCGCGCCGGGCCGCGCGCCACGGTTCGGGACGGCGCATGACCCCGGCGCTGGGTCCGGCGATGCCGTGCGGCAGCTCGTGGAGAGCACCGAAGTCGGTGTCGTCGCCCCGCAGCACTCCGAACCGCGTGCGCAGGATCATGCTCGCCACACCGTGGTGCATGAGCGCGATGCTGTCCCGCTGGGCGGCCGAACGGTCGAGCTGGTCGGGGTGGGACGAGTCGACGAGGACGATCCCGGCCGTGTCCTCAGGGTGATTGGCGGCGAAGGCCCGCACCAGCAGGCCACCGACCGAGTGCCCGACGAGCAGGTACGGGCCGGGCAGCCCGAGCGACCGCAGCAGGTCGCGGGTGAGCGCGTTGAACTCCGCCGCGGCGACCGGCGAGGTGCGCAGGCTGCTCCAGCCGTTGCCGGGCCGGTCGTAGGCGAGGTACGGGATCCGCCCGTCGAGTGCGCGCAGCACCCATGCCCACTCGGTGCACGGGCACGACAGGGCGCTCTCGAACACCACGGTCGGTCCGCTGCCACCCCGGCCGGCGAGCACGTGCAGCGTCTCTCCGGCGACGTCCACCAGCTCGCCCGGCGGCGGGGGCCACTCCTCGGGGCGCGCCCACAACAGCCCGGCCGTCGCGGCGCCGAGCGCCGCGGTGCCCGCGGTGAGAGCGGCGACCCGCGTGGCGCGCCCGCTCACCGGGCACCGTCCGCCGGGAGCCCCTTGCGTGCGGCGACACCGAGCGACCGGGAGAAGTAGGCCACCGCCGGATAGGTGGCGACGAAGGACCAGAGGAACCGGTTGAGGCCCATGAACCGGGCGTTGCCCAGGTGGAAGGCGACGCCGCTGGCGAGGATCGCCCTGGCGACCGGCTTCGGCGCCACGAGCACGAGCGGGAACAGCACCTCCGCGATCATCACGCCCCACGCGACCGCCTTGGCGAGCGGTTTGTTGTTCTTGGTGAGGTCGTAGAAGAACTTGTCCCCGTAGGTCCGGGTACGGAACACGCCGGTGATGGCCTCCCCGCTGCGCCAGACCGGCGAGGTCAGCTTCACGGCGCCGGAGGTGAAGTAGGCCAGGCAACTCTGCGCCGCGATGAACGCCAGCACGGCCTCCCGCGCGCGCCGGTCGTTCGGGAAGAGCTTCTCCACCAGTGCGGCGACGAAGTTGATGAACGCAAAGTGGTCCGAACCATCGAGACCGAAGTTGCTGCGCAGGTTCAGCGCCGCACCGGTGCCGGCCATCCCCGCCAGCGCGACACCCCGGCCACGCCGGCCGACCTTCGGGGCGAGCAGCCCCAGTCCCGACAGCAGCCTGGTCTGGATCACCCCGACGATCTGCGGATACCGGAGCACCTTGTCCAGGTGCCTGCCCGCGCCCCGGTTCAGCCCGAGGACCCGGGTGCGGTTGATCGGCCACCCCAGCAGCCCCTTGTCGTCGAGCGTGTCCGCGGTCGCCAGCAGTTCGGCGGCACTGATCGTGGCGCCGACCGCGGTCAGGCGCTCGATGTGCCGGAAGGCGGCGTCGACCTCGTCGCGGGGCGCGGTCGTGGACGAACGGACAGCGCGTGTGCGCGACAGCATGTTCCCTCCGAAAAACCCGCATCGGTGGCCGGCAGGCGCCGACGGCTCCCGGGTTGTACGGGGCCGGCCCAGGCAGCGAGCCTAGGGCGATCAGGGGTACCGCCTCGTCCGTCATCGTGTTGGCCTTGCACCGCCGGGGCATCAGCCAGATGCATGACTCCCCGGGAACACCCGACGAAAGTCGGGTTCTGCGTGACCCGTGCGCCCCCAAACGGGCAGGTCGGAAACCCGATGGCCGATTGCGGCCGGTTTGGGAAATTTGGTCACCACGTTCGGGAACCGGGATATGCTACGCATCGTCATGGCTAAGAGCACATCTGATGACATCGAGGGACCACAGCCGCAGGTGTAGGTCACACGGTGTAGCCGGCCAACGTCGGGCATGGGACTCGCGGAAGACTGGGGGCACATGATCACGCTCGGAATCATCGACGACACCGGACGGGGCGCGGCGGAACCGTTCTTCGCCTGGTTGCATGCGATGGACACCGGCCGCTTCAACATCGCGGTCAGTGACGTGTCACCGACCGTCAGACACGCGGCGAAGAAGATCCCCCACGGTCGTCCGGACGTGTGGCTGCTCAGAGCACGGGCCCTCGGTGGCGGGGCGCTGCAGGAGCTCTGCGGCGAACCCGCTCGCCTCGACCTGCTCCGCCCGGTCGTGGTCGTCTGCGACGACGACATCAGCCAGATCAGCGCGATGCTGACGCAGCGAGTGTCGGCCGTCGTGCTCGTCAACGACTCGCCGTGGCACATCACGAGCGCGATCCACGCCGCCGCGGCCCGCAAGCTTTTCCTGTCCTCCCAGGTACTCGACCGGTACCGGGACCAGATCGTCGACCTGATCACGTCGCCGTCGGCACGCCGGCTCGACGTGCTCACCCGGCGCGAGCACGACGTCCTGGTCTACCTCGCCGAGGGCAGAACGAACTCCGAGATCGCCAAACGGCTGTTCATCAGCCGCGCCACGGTGGGCTCGCACGTGCTGAGCATCCTGCGCAAGCTGGAGGTGTCGAACCGTACCGAGGCGGCCGCGCTCGCCTACCAACTGGGGCTCATGGACAACCGGGCACCGGCGCCGACGCCGCCGTCGCAATCCCGCGCCACAGCGCGTCCGGTGGACCGGAAGGAACTGCGTCATGCCTGAACGTGATCTCGCCGGCGCGCGGCTGCTCTTCGACGGCGACTGCGGGTTCTGCACGAAATCGGTGACCTGGCTGGACAGCCACGATCTGCTCGGCTGCCCGGCGGTGCCGTGGCAGACGGTCGACGACGACAAGCTTCCCGTACCCGTCGACCGTCTGCTCCACGAGGTCGTCCTCGAACTGCCCGACGGAACGGTGACGGGCGGGGCCGACGCCCTCGCCGCCGCCGTACGCGCGTCACGTTCCCGGCTGCGCGTCGCCGGCGCGGTCGTCGCGGCGCCGGGAGTGCGCCGGCTCGCGCGAGCCGTCTACCGCGTGATCGCACGCAACCGGTACCGGATGCCGGGCGCGTCGTCGGCCTGCAGGGTCGGCTGACGACCGCACGGTCACTCGCCGGTGGCGGCGAAGAGCACCACGGTCATGGTCGTGGTGATCGCGATCGCGAGCTCGGCGACCACGTCCTCGACGGACTCGCCGAGCTCCTCGCCCTTCGAGATCCGGTCGAGGCGGGCACGCTCGGAGTCGGTGAAACCGAGCTTCTTGTCCAGACCACAGGCGTGCACGATCGCCGCCAGCAACGCGGTCCGGTTGCCGGGTTCGCGTTCGGACCGCGCCACCGCGCTCAGGTCCGCGAGGATCCGGTCCCGCACGCCGGGTTCCGGGTAGTACTCCGACGTCTTGATGAAGCCGAGCGTCTTCTTCGTTCGCTTGTCCAGCAGCCCGTTCTGCACGAGCACGTCACGGTGCTCGCTGAACGTGCTGAGCTCGAACGTCAGCCACGAACCCAGATCGACCGGCTTGCCCTCTCCTCCGCCCTTCTTCGCGAACCGTCCGAGCAGCTCGTCGAACCACGGGATCCCCGCCGGGGACTCGTCGATCACGGACAACTTCCGATCCTCCACGCGCACCCGGGAACGCAGGGCGAGCTCGCCCACCCTGGCTGCCGAGGTCGCCACCGTGGGCATCTCGATCGGAAAGTGCGCCCCTTCTCCGTTGTGCAGCAGCAGAACGAATTCGTCGGGCAATGTCAGCGTCCCATTTGTGTCAGGCACGTCGGGCGACCCCCATTCTGGTCGGATTCGAGCGGCTTACGGCGACGAACGTACCGCAGGCCACGGTCTTCGTCGCATCGAGCGGTTTTCCCGACAGCGCGCGTCGCGAATCGTTCACTTCATTGATGTTTCCGCCCTACCGCGTACCTACGCTCGGGGATGCCGGAATCCGGCTCACCGAATGATGGGAGTGAACACGATGAACTCGATCGAAAAGGCGGCGGACGTCGCGATGTCCGCCGAAGGTGCGCTGCGCCCGCTGGAGCGGGCCGACGGCGCCGCCCCGGTGCTCGGCACGCCCGGCATCGCTGCGGTGGTCGCTTCCGCCACGGCGCTCTACGCGGCGGGCAACATGGTGACCGACCTCGTCGGCCACGAGTCCCAGGTGGACCTTCCCGGCGAGAGCCTGAACGGCAAGTCCGGGGCCGAACTGCTCACCCTGCGCCGCCGCGGCCTGCGCAGCTGAGACTCCGGGGCACGCGGTAGGGCCGGCCAGGCGCGGCGGCCCTACCGCATCTCCGGCTGTCGCGGCATGGCCAGCGAGGCAAGCAGCGGGCCGTCCGGACACTCCACATCGAACAGCGGGCGATGTCCCGCGAGGGCACTGCGGAGTTCGGCCAGGGCGCCGCCGGTTCCCTCTCCCATCAGCGTGGTGAGCCCCCGCACCAGCGTCTCGGTGTCCTCCCGGCGGCGCGCGGGGTCGAGACAGAAGGCCGCGAACTCCCTGGCACAGTCGAGGATTCTGGTGTAACACGCCGTATAGCGCTTGGCGTACTCACCACGGCCGGGTCCACTGAGCAGGCCGATGGCCTCCGCCGCGGTGTGTGCCGCGAGCACGGCGATGGTCGCCGGTTCGAGGAACACCGGGTCGGCGCGCCCCGCGGCGTCGCCGACGCTGAGCCAGCCCGCTCCCGCGAGCCGGGCACTGCGACAGCCCCGCCAGCGTTCGCCGTCGCCGCGTCCCCGGTCGTCACCTCCGACGACGAGAGTGCCGAGGCCGGTCCCGTTGTGCAGGGGAACGGACCAGGTCCACTCCGCCCCGTCTTGGGCCTGGGCGAGCACGAACTCCCCCTCGGACCCACCGTCGACTCGGGACCGTGCCATCCAGTGCGTCACGCTCTCGCGCTCGGCGGGTGACAGCGGCCCGGACACCGCGCGGTCGGCTCCGGTGGCGTCGGCCACCAGGTCGGCCGACACCGCCCGATCCTCGCCCCGGTAGTGGTACCGCAGGCCGGTCACCGTGTCGCGTTCCACGACCGGTTCCAGCACCTCGGCGCCGCGGAGCACCCGGGCACCCGACTCGACGGCACGGGACAGCAGCAGCTCGACGAACTCCCCGTAGCCGGCGTGGCAGCCGTGGTCATACGCCCCGGCTCCGGCGTGCGGGCTGCGCCACGGCTGCTCGCCGTTGCCCCAGTCGAGCACCGACACCTCCTGCCGGGCGAACCCCGCTGCGTGGGCACGCTCGTGCAGCGACAGCGCGGCGAGCAGCCGGTGCACACCGGGCGCGAACGCCTCGATGCCGCCCGCCGGCGTGCGGGTCGTGCGCTCGAGGACGACAACGTCTGCGCCACGGGCGGCGGCACACGCGGCGAACGCGGCACCCGCCAGTCCCGCTCCGGCCACCACCACCAGGGGTGCGGTCACGACACGCACCGCGCGACGGGCCGGCCGAGCGAGTGGAACTCGGACAGGAACACCATCGTCGGTTCCTCCTCCTCGTCGTAGCCACCCGAGACACAGATCAGGAACTGCGTGCGCACCGCGTCCGGATGATGCTGCTGCGCGGTGACGTGTGCCAGCAGCGTCAGGTAGGGCACGGACAACTGCACGGTCGGATCGGCCCCGCCGCGGACCAGCCCGTGCTCTCCGACGTAGCGCAGCAGCTCGGCCGCGACGTCGAACACGGTCTTCTCCGCGCGCCGGTGCGGATGCCACAACGCGTGCAGCAACGTCCGCTCCTCCATACTGCTGATCTCCCGGAACCCGGTGAGCGAGCCGTCCGCGAGTTCGTCGCGCATCAGCAGGTGATGGTCGTAGATGCCCGGGTTGGGGGCGAAGAAGCGCCAGTCCGGGATCACCAGGTACAGCTTGTCCCAGCCGGTGCGTTTGGTCGCGTCGCGGTACAGCTTCTGCCCGACCACGGTGAGCCCGAACCAGGTTCCGAAGAGTCCGTAGAGCGCCGCCCGCTTCGCGGTGGACCGGCGCGATCGGCTACCGAACAACGCGCTCTCCTCGTCTCGTCGCCACCTTGGCGAGGACCGCGCCGATCGTGTCGACGACGACGTGGCTGTGTGTCCGGTCGAGTACCAGACCGAAGTGGCTCGCCTCCTCGGCGAGCACGGCGAACGAGTCCGCCGACCAGGTCAGCAGCTCGTCCTGCAGTTTGCGGTGGGCCACGTCGTTGCGCAGCGACTCCCCGGACACCACCACGCCGAGGGGAACGTGCGGCGGGAAGGTCCCGGTAGCCACGTCGCGCGGGTCGCCGTTCTTCCAGGACACCAGCTCCGCTGCCGCCGCGCGCCACACGCCGGGCACGCCGAGCCGGGCGCGCGCCTGCCGGGCCGCCGCCTCCGGCAGTTCGGTGAACTGGGCGGCGATGCGTTTGTTCCCGAGCCGCAGCACCGACTGCAGGGCCGAGGTCGTGAGCGACTGTTCGAGCCACGCCATGCCCCGGCGCTGGGTGGCCGAGCGGCGCAGCTCCTCGGGATGCAGCGCGTCGACGAACACCGCTCCCGCGACCCGCTCCGGGTACGTGCCCGCGAAGCACCGGACGACGAGGCCACCGAACGAGTGCCCGACGAGCACGATCGGCTCGTGCACCTCCAGCGCGGTCAGCAGCTCGTGCAGTTCGGCGGCGAGCCGCGGCACCGTGCGTCGCCCGCGGCCGGGTGTGCTCCACCCGGTTCCGGCGCGCTCGTAGCTGATGGTCCGGGCCTGTCGGCCGACGGCCTCCTGCACCCACGTCCAGGACTGCAGGGGCGAGGCGAGCCCGCTCTCGAACACCACGGTTGGACCGGCCCCGGGTGAGCCGCGGTCCAGAACATGCACGGACCGGTGCCCGACCCGGACCAGCCGACCGGCGGGACGATCGTCCTCCATCGTGTTCACCTACCTTCGGTGTGGACAGGCGCGGCGTGCTGCTCGCCGTCCCGGCGCTGGATGGCCGCGAGGCGCCGGTACAGCGGGCTCGTGCGCAGCAGCTCGGCATGCGTGCCGACATCGTGGACCATTCCCCGTTCCAGCACCACGATCCGATCGGCATCGACCACTGTGGACATCCGGTGGGCCACGCTGAGAACGGTGCACTCCGCGGCGATGGACCGCACGCTCCGGCGCAGCAGGAGCTCGGACTCGGAGTCCAGATTGGACGTCGCTTCGTCCAGCAGGAGCACGGCCGGCCTGCGGACGAGCATCCTGGCGATGGCGAGTCGTTGACGCTGCCCGCCGGACAGGCCGAGCCCGCTGTCGCCGATCTCGGTCGAGAGACCCCGCGGCAGCCTGCGCACCACGTCCTCGAGGCCGGCGAGCCACAGTGCCCGGTGGATGTCGTCGGCCGTCGCGCTCGGGACGCCGTAGAGCAGGTTCTCGTGGAGGGTGCCCCGCAGCAGCGGGCTGTCCTGCTGCACGTAGCCGACGAGGCCGCGCAGCACGGGCAGCGGGAGCCGCGCGATGTTCTCGCCGCCCAGCAGAATGCGGCCCCCGTCGGCCTCGTGGAACCGCATGAGCAGCTGCAGCAAGGTCGTCTTGCCCGCGCCCGACGGCCCGACGATCGCGGTGAGGCCCTGCGACGGTGCGGTGAACGACACGCCACGCAGGGTCGGTTCGCCGGGCTCGTAGCCGAACCGCACCCCCTGAAACTCGACCGCCATGCCCCCGGCCCCCCACGGCTGTGCGGCGTAGGACGGCGCCGCCGGCATCGGCTCCTGTTCGATCGCGGCGAGTTCGTCGATCCGCCCGATCGCGGCCCGGCCCTGCTGCAGCTGCCCGATGCCCAGCAGCATCATCACCAGTGGCGACACGAGGTAGAAGAGGTACATGACGAACGCGGTGAGGTCGGCCGCGGTCATGGAGCCGCCGGCCACCCGGCTTGCTCCGGTGACGATCACCGCCGCGAGCGAGGCCTGGAGGCCGACGCTCATCGCGGGCGAGAGCATCGCGCTCAACGCGCTCACCCTGACCCCGGACCGGCGTGCGCGCAGTGCGACCGCGCCGATGCGGTACCCCTCGAACCGCTCCGCCCGGCAGGCCTTGACGGTGCTCAGCGCGGCCAGTGCACGCTGGACGTCGGCGCCGAGGTCGCCGGTGATCGCGCGGCTTTGCTGGGCGGCCTTGCGCAGCCGCTTCGCCAGTACCAGCGCGACCAGGCCGGACGCGGTCAGGCACACGGCCGTGACGCCGAGCAGCACAGGGTCGAGCACGAGCATGAGCGCGATGCCGCCGACCACCATCGCGGCGTCGACCACGATGCCGGCGACGCTCTGCGACCAGGCGCTCTTCAGGATGGACGTGTCGGTGACGATCCGGGCGAAGACGTCGCCTTGGCGGAGCTTGCCGAACGCCGCGACGTCGGCTCCCAGCACCCGGTCGACCAGCGCGGTGCGTGTGTCGTAGACGATGCTCTCGCCCGCGTGTCCCATCACGTACGCCTGCACCGAGGTCAGCGCCGCGTCGGCGAGGAACAGCACGACCACGAAGGCGATCGGCGCGACCAGGCCGCTCCCGGCGCCGACCGCGTCGATCAGGTCACCGATGAGCACCGGCTGGGCGAGGCCCGCGGCCGCGGCCGCCAGGCCGAGCACCACCGCGAGGTGGATCTTGGGCAGATGCCGCCGCGTGACGGCCCGGACGAGGCCACCACCGGCCGGGGATGCCGCCGTGCCGGCGGGGCGCTGTTCAGCGGGGCTTGCGGTCGTCACGGCCGAGAGCCCGCGAGCAGTACACGATGGCCGGATAGGTGCCGAGGAACGCCCACACGAACCGGTTGAGGCCCATGAAGACCGCGTTGCTCGCGTGGAAGCTCGCCCCGACCGCGAGCAGTCCGCGCGCGACCGGCCGGGGAGCGACGAGTACCAGCGGGAACAGCACCTCGCCGGCGATCGTGAGCCGGCCGAGGGCGCGGCACAGCCGTGGCCGGCCGCGCAGCACGTCGAACGCGAAACGGTGCCCGAACATGCGGGTCCGGAAGATGTCCCGGATCGCGCTGCCATCCCGCCACACCGGCGAGATCGCCTTGGCCACCCCGGCGATCCCGTAGGAGAGGCACGACTGGGCGGCGATGAACCACAGGCATGCCTGCCGCGCCTTCGGATCCGCGGCGAACAGTTTGGACAGTGCCAGCGTGGTCAGGGAGATGGTGAGCACGGTCTCCGAGCCGTCGGAGCCGTAGGGGCTGCGTGCGTGGATGGCGAAGTTGGTGCCGGCGAGATAGGTCGCGGCGGCGCTCTTGGCCCGCGCCGACGCCTTCGGGTTCATCAACGTCGCGGCCGCCGCTACCCGGGCCGCGAACAGCCACTGGACGCCCGGCTTGTCGAACACCGCCGCGAGCACCTTCTCGGACCGCCCCGTCATCCACCGGTAGCGGGTGCGAGCGGTCTCCCAGCTCAGCAGTTCCCCCCGGTCGAAGTCCTTGCCGGAGGCCAGGTACTCCAAAGAGGACACGGCGGCGCCGAGCCCGGTGAGTTGCTCGACCCGCCGCAGGGCACGGTCCTGCGTGCCGAGATCGATGCGGCGTTTCGGCCGGGAATCCAACAACGCGGTCAACGCCACGGCGGCTCACTTCTCTCTCGGGGTGGGTGCCGTGGCGCCCCGGACGAGCCCGGGCGCCACGGCAGCAGCGACAAGCGGTGTCAGTTGATGCTGTCGACGCGCATGCCGAGCAGCTGCCCCACGGAGCCGTTGTTCGGCACCGGGCCGGACGGCTTCACCTCGGCGGCGTGGTGGCTCTCGACGGCGTCGGAGATCAGGCCGGCGGTGAACGCCACGCCCGCCACGCCCGCGTACGCCGCGTACGCCGGGGTGGCCAGCACCGGGCTCAGCGCCGTGGTGACCTGCAGGGGGTTGAGGACGTTGTCCGCGTGCTCGTTCGCGAACGACTCGACATTGCTCATGGGCTCTCCTCGGGTCAGAGTTTGGCCTTGCAGGGACGAACGTAGAGAACCCGCGACACCCCGCTCATCCATCAGAGTAAGGATTTGTCGCGGCGCGCGCCCACGTCGAGCCCGGTGCGGCGGACAGCAGCGGCACCGGGACCGGCCAGAGTGGACATTCGCTCCGGTGGGGAGCACGCGGGCGGCGTCACAGCCAGAGCGCGGAGACGTAGTCACCGAACTGCGCGCGGGCGACCTCCCGTTCGGCCCGGTCGTCGTACAGGGGGTGGCACGACAACGCCTCGGCGGTGCGCCAGCATCGCTCCAGCGGGTGCCCGGTCCGCAGCACCGAACCGCCCGCCTTGGCGAAGGCGAACCGCACGGCGTCGATGGAGGCGTGGTGTGCGTGCAGCAGTGCAGCGGCGAGGGCGGTGCGCCGGGACAGGGAAACGGCGCCGGATCCCGGCCCGTCCGGGGGAAGCTCCTCGAGCTCGGCGAGCGCGAGCTGCCGGGCCGCGCGGAAGGCGAGCACCGCGCGGTTCAGCTCCACGCGCAGCAGCGGCTGCTCGCTCATGCGCGTGACCGCGCCGAGCCGGGATCGTTGCCGCGCGGTCGTGACGAGTTCGTGCAGCGCCCGGCGTGCCACGCCGAGCGCGACGCCGGTGATCGCACACCGCAGCACCGCCGGAGGAGGCAGCGGCGCTTGCGCCCCGTCCGGGTACGGGCCGAACGCCGGCACGATGTGGTCGCGGTCCACGGTGACGCCCTGAACCGAGACGTGCCGGGTGCCTGCCGTGTCGAACCCACCGCCGGCCGCGGCGCTGCGATCGGCGCGACCGGCGGGCAGCACGACCAGGACCGGCTGCCCGTCCGCCGCGCGTTCCGCGGCCAGGACGAACCAGTCGGCGTCGGCGGCACCGGGCACGGCCGCCCATTCACCGGTGAGGACGTCGCCTTCGGCGGCCGCGCGCAGCAGCCCGCCCGGCTGCACCGATCCGGTGAGCGAACCGTCGCGGCCGACCCGATCGCGGACGTGGTCCGGCGCCCGGTGCAGCGCTGCGGACAGCTGGCCCGTCGCCAGCAGCAGGCCGGCCGGGGCGTCGTCGTGGCCGAGCTCCTCGCAGGTCCGGAGCAGCGCGCGCGGGCACATCGCCAGGTCGGGACCCACGGCGGGCCGCGCCCGCACCGGCGCGCTCATCCGGCTGCTCCGGCGTACAGGCGGCCGGCGTTGCGCTCGTAGATCTCGTCGCTCACGGCCAGGTGCGCTCCGACGGCGAACGCGTCCCGCACGAACCGGCGCAGCGTGGCGTGGGCGGGCGTGTCCGGGCCGGCCAGGCGCGCGGCCGTGGCCGTGATGCGCTTGGCGGTGTCGACGGCGTGCCGGAGTACGAGGGCGAGCCGTGCCTGCGAGGCCGGTGGTAGTGCCGCGGCGGTGGCCAGCTCGCACCAGTAGCCGTCGACGGTGTCCAGTGCCAGCGCGCGGGCGGCGGCGAGGTCGGTCTCCAGCCTCGCCAGCTCGACGGCGGCCCGGGCGTCGGGAGTGCCGACGAGGCGGGTCAGTTCGTCCAGGGCACCGCGGGCGAGGCCGAGGGGCACACCGAGCATGAACACGGCCTGGATGTTGTACGGGCTCAGCCGGTGGAGGGTGCCACCGGCACGAGCCGGCATCGTGAACAGCGGAGCGATCCGCCGGCGCGGCACGGGTGTCTGCTCGAGGACGACGTCGTGGCTGCCGGTGCCGGCGAGGCCGACGACGTCCCACGTGCCGAGGATCGTCGCGTCCTCGGGACGGACGAACGCGAGCACGGGAATCCGGCCCTCGTCCGCGGGCATCGATACGCCGGCGACCAGCCAGTCGGCGTGCAGACAGCCGCTGTTGAACCGCCACCGGCCGGTCACCAGCACGGTGTCCCCGGCCGGTTCGGCGCGGCCACTGATCGCGGTGGCACCGGCGACCACCGGGCCGCCGTCGTCGTCCGCCATGTCGCGGGCGACGTCCTCGTCCAGCCAGGCCGTGTAGGCGGACTGGTTCGCGCTGATCGAGGCACACCAGCCGGCCGCGGCGTCGGCACGGCTGAGCTCGGCGACCGCGGACACGATCGTCCGCGGCTCCACGTCGGCGCCACCGAGCGCCTTCGGCAGGCCGAGCCGGAACAGCCCGGTCGCACGCAGGGCGGTGACGGTGCCCATGCCCAGCGTTCCGGCAGCCTCGGCGTGCGGCGCGTCGGCGCGCGCCATCGCGGCGAGTGCGCTCGCGGCGGCGAGCGGATCGGGTTGTGTCCTGGCGTGGTGGATGTCGGCTGCCCAAGAGGCGACTACGCCCGAGCACGCGGGGTCGGTCCAGAACGCGTCGAGCGGCGGCGGGATCCGGTCGTGCGCCGTCCAGCGCAGCTCGCACTCGTCGGCGGACAGCTCCTGCACGGTCCAGGTCAGCACCGGCGGCCCTGGGTCGGCGAGATCGGCGTCGTCGGGCACCGGATGCAGCGTGGCCGACTCGGCCCCGGCGACGACGAGGAAGGTCACCTCGACCCCGCGGCCGGATGCGCGGTAGAGCGCACGCCGTCCCTGCTTGCGCAGCAGGCGCACGGTCAGCTCTCCGGCACCGAGCGACGGCCACGACTGCGGGGACGCGAGCACCGGCCACGCCCATGCGGCCGGGGCCGCGATCCGGTACGTCCGCGTCACTGGGCTGATCCACCACTCTCCGTGCCGTCGTGTTCCGGCCCCGACGGTAGGCGGCGTCGTACCGGCGCCGCCTCCGTCATTTGGCGGAGATCGTGGGTGGATCCGGGCGCGGGATCGACACGGACCGGCGTCACCACCCGATCACGGTCGGTCTCAGCGCTCGGCGGCCTCGAGTTCGATCGCCTTGCGCATGGTCGCCCGTGCACGCCGCCGGTCGCCCGCGATGTCGTAGGCGTAGGCCAGCCGGTACCAGCGGCGCCAGTCCCCCGGCTCGTCCTCCACCTCGGCACGGCGCTGGTCGAACCACGCGTCGGCGGCCTTGCGGTCGACGCGGCCGGACGGCATCCGCGGCAGGTCCGCCACGTCGGGCAGTCCGCCCTCCGCCTCGAGTCTGCGGGCGAGCCGCTGGATCTGGTTGCCGGAGCGCCACGTGGTCACCAGCATCCACACGCCCAGGATCGGCAGCAGCAGCACGCCGACGCCGAGCAGCACGGGCACCGTCTCGCCGGTCCGCAGGAGCGCCACCGCCCGCCCGGCGAGCAGCACGAGGTACACCGCGACGCCGGCGGTGAGCAGGATCGCGACGTTGCGGGCCCTCACAGGTCGAGCACGTGTTCCAGGCCGACCGTCAACCCCGGACGGTTCGGCACCTGACGGATGCCCAGCAGCACGCCGGGCATGAACGACACCCGGTCCATCGAGTCGTGCCGAATGGTCAGGGTCTCCCCCTCCGCGCCGAAGAGAATCTCCTCGTGCGCGACAAGCCCCGGCAGCCGCACCGAATGCACGCGCACGTCGCCGACGGTGGCACCGCGGGCACCGTCCAGTTCGGACGTCGTGGCGTCGCTGCCCGGAGCGAGCCCGGCGGCCGCGCGGGCCTGGGAGATCAACCCGGCGGTGTGCGCGGCCGTGCCCGAGGGCGCGTCGGCCTTCCGGTTGTGGTGCAGTTCGATCACTTCGGCCGAGGCGTAGAACTTCGCCGCCTGCTGGGCGAAGCGCATCGCGAGCACGGCACCGAGCGCGAAGTTCGGCGCGATCAGCACGCCGATCCCGGGCTTGCCCGCGAGCCATCCGCGCACCTCCGCGAGCCGCTCCTCGGTGAAGCCGGTCGTGCCGACCACGGCGTGCAGGCCGTTGTCCACGGCGAAGCGCAGGTTGTCCATCACGACGTCGGGCCGGGTGAAGTCGACGACGACGTCGGCTTTCGCGTCCACCACGGCGGCGAGGTCGTCACCGGAACCCACGGTCGCCACGAGGTCCATGTCCGGCGCGCCCTCGACCGCGCGCACGGTCTGCGCCCCCATGCGACCACGCGGGCCGAGCACAGCGACGCGAATGGGGTTGTCCGTCATGCGATCACCTCGTGCAGTTCGTCGGGGAGGTCGTCGTCGTGAGCGTACGGTCCCACCACGACGGCGGTTGTCGGGCCTGCCGGCCTGCGCAGCAGTGTCCGCGCGAGCGCGGCGACGTCCTCGGTGGTGACCGCGTCGATGCGGGCCACGGTGTCGTCGACGCTGTAGTAGTGGCCGTAGTTGAGCTCGTTCTTGCCGAGCCGGGTCATGCGGGAGGCGGTGTCCTCCATGCCCAGCACCAGCCCGCCGCGCAGCTGGCCCTTGGCGCGCGCCACCTCGGCGTCGTCGAGCCCGTGGGCGGCGACGTCGTCGAGGACGTCCCGCACGACCGACGTGACCTCGCCCAGCTTGTCGGGCTGGCATCCCGCGTACACCGACAGATGGCCGGTGTCGGCGTAGCTCGCCACGGAGGAGTACACCTGGTAGGCGAGGCCACGGCGTTCCCGGATCTCCTGGAACAACCGCGAGCTCATCCCACCGCCCAGCGCGGCGTTGAGGACCGACAGCGTGAACCGCCGGTCGTCGTGCCTGCTCAGGGCAGGCATGCCCAGCATCAGATGTGCCTGCTCGGTGTCGTCGGTGCGCAGCGCGAGCTTGTGCGCGCGGCGAACCCGCGCCTGGCCACGCCGCGGCGCCACGGGCGTCCCGTCACCACCGAGCCGGTCCCGCAACGCCGTGCGCACCAGGCGCACCACCGCGGCGTGGGTGATGTTCCCGGCCACAGCGAGGACCATCCTCGGCGGCACGTACCGGCGCCGGTAGAACCGGCGCAGCGCGGGCGGCGACATGCCCAGGACCGACTCCTCGGTGCCCAGCACGGGACGGCCGAGCGGATGACCGTCGAGGATCGTCTCGGTGAACGTGTCGTGCAGCAGATCCTCGGGATCGTCGTCGCGCATCGCGATCTCCTCGAGCACCACGCTGCGCTCGGTGTCCACATCGGAATCGGCACAGGTCGCGCCGAACACGACGTCGGTGACGAGATCCACCGCCAGCGGCAAGTCCTCGTCGAGCACCTGCGCGTAGTAGCACGTGTGTTCCTTCGCGGTGAACGCGTTGAACTCGCCGCCGACGGCGTCGACCTCCTCGGCGATCTGCGTCGCGTCCCGCTTGCCGGTGCCCTTGAACAGCAGGTGTTCCAGGTAGTGCGCCGCGCCGGCGACGGCAGGCTGTTCGTCGCGCGAGCCGATGCCGACCCACAGCCCGACGGTGGCCGACCGCACGCCGGGAACGTGCTCGGTGATGACTCGCAAGCCTCCGGGCAGGACCGTCCGCTTCACCAGCGCACCGTCCGGAGTGGACTCCAGCTTCCTGGTCGTGCCCGCGGGCTGTTCGTGCCCGGGAATCTGTGCCGCCATAAACCTTGCTTCGACAAGTCAGGAACGACCCGCCTCCGGCTGCGAGCGCCGGCGGCGGGTCGTTCGTGACACGGTGTGTGTTTCTGGTGCTACCGCGGAGTCGTTACTTCGCGGCGTCGGCCTGGCCGGAGGCCTCGGCCTTCTCGCCGCCCTCCTGCTCGTCCTCGTCCTTCACGACGACCAGGCTGATCTTGCCGCGGCTGTCGATGTCGGCGATCTCCACCCGGAGCTTGTCGCCGACGTTGACGACGTCCTCGACCTTGCCGATCCGCTTGCCGTTGCCCAGCTTCGAGATGTGCACCAGGCCGTCCTTGCCCGGCAGCAGCGAGACGAAGGCGCCGAAGGCGGCGGTCTTGACGACCGTGCCGAGGAAGCGCTCACCGACCTTGGGCAGCTGCGGGTTGGCGATCGCGTTGATCTTGTCGATCGCGGCGGTCGCGGACGGGCCGTCGGCGGCACCCACGTAGATCGTGCCGTCGTCCTCGATGGAGATGTCGGCGCCGGTCTCCTCGGTGATCGAGTTGATCATCTTGCCCTTCGGGCCGATGACCTCGCCGATCTTGTCCACCGGGATCTTCACGCTGGTGACGCGCGGCGCGTACGGGCTCATCTCGTCCGGCTCGGCGATCGCCTCGGACATCACGTCCATGATCGTCAGCCGGGCGTCGCGGGCCTGGTTCAGCGCACCGGCCAGGACGTCCGACGGGATCCCGTCGAGCTTGGTGTCGAGCTGCAGGGCGGTGATGAAGTCCTTCGTGCCCGCGACCTTGAAGTCCATGTCGCCGAAGGCGTCCTCGGCGCCGAGGATGTCGGTGAGTGCGACATAGCGCGTCTCGCCGTCCACCTCGTCGGACACCAGGCCCATCGCGATGCCCGCCACCGGAGCCTTGAGCGGCACCCCGGCGTTGAGCAGGCTCATCGTGGACGCGCAGACCGAGCCCATCGACGTCGAGCCGTTGGAGCCCAGGGCCTCCGAGACCTGCCGGATGGCGTACGGGAACTCGTCCCGCTTCGGCAGCACGGGCACGAGCGCGCGCTCGGCGAGCATGCCATGGCCGATCTCGCGCCGCTTCGGCGTGCCGACGCGGCCGGTCTCACCGGTGGAGAACGGCGGGAAGTTGTAGTGGTGCAGGTAGCGCTTGGACGTCTCGGGCGACAGCGTGTCCAGCTGCTGCTCCATGCGGAGCATGTTCAGCGTGGTGACGCCCAGGATCTGGGTCTCGCCGCGCTCGAACAGCGCCGAGCCGTGGGCGCGCGGCACCACGGAGACCTCGGCGGCCAGCTGCCGGATGTCGGTGATGCCGCGTCCGTCGATGCGGATCTTGTCGCGCAGGATGCGCTGGCGGATCAGCTTCTTCGTGAGCGCCCGGAACGCCGCGCCGATCTCCTTCTCGCGGCCCTCGAAGGCCTCGCCCTCTCCGATGCCGACCTTCTCCAGCACGGCGGCCTTGACCTCGTCGGTCGCGTTGTCGCGGTCCTGCTTGCCGGGGATGGCCAGCGCCTTGGCGAGGTCGTCGGTCGCGATGGCCGCGACGGCGTCGTAGGCGTCCTGCTGGTAGGCCGGGAAAAGCGGGAAGTCGCCGGTCGGCTTGGCGGCCGCGTCGGCGAGCTTCTGCTGCGCCTCGCAGAGCACCCGGATGAACGGCTTGGCCGCGTCCAGGCCCTCGGCCACGACCTTCTCGGTCGGCGCGGTGGCGCCCTGGGCGATCAGGTCGATGGTGTTCTCGGTGCCCTCGGCCTCGACCATCATGATGGCGACGTCGTCGGGCCGGTCACCGACGACACGGCCGGCGACGACCATGTTGAAGGTGGCCTTCTCCAGCTGCGACCACGTCGGGAACGCCACCCACTGGTCCTCGATCAGGGCCATGCGCACGCCGCCGATCGGGCCGGAGAACGGCAGGCCGCCGATCTGGGTGGAGGCCGACGCCGCGTTGATCGCCAGCACGTCGTAGGGGTCCTCGGGGTGCAGGCTCTGCACCGTGATGACGACCTGGATCTCGTTGCGGAGGCCGTCGGCGAACGACGGCCTCAGCGGACGGTCGATCAGCCGGCAGGTCAGGATCGCGTCGGTGGAGGGGCGGCCCTCGCGGCGGAAGAACGCGCCGGGGATGCGTCCCGCGGCATACATCCGCTCCTCGACGTCGACCGTGAGCGGGAAGAAATCGAAGTGTTCCTTGGGCTGCTTCGAAGCCGTGGTGGCCGACAGCAGCATGGTCTCGTCGTCCAGGTAGGCGACGACGGCGCCTGCTGCCTGCTTGGCGAGCCTGCCCGTCTCGAAGCGGACCGTGCGCGTGCCGAACTTGCCGTTGTCGATCACGGCTTCGGTTTCGTGCACGGTGATGCCGCTTGCGTCCGTCATGGGTGTGTTACTCCTCGTACGTCCGGACGATGCGCTCTCCCCCGCCCTTCGGGGGCACGCTCGAGGTACGAGGCCGGTCATCGATCGAAGCCCTCGGGGATGACCCCGGGAGCCACTACCGAGGACCGGCTGTGGCGTCCTCGCGCGCGGTGCGCTCGTCCTCTGTTTTCCTGCTTCGTTGTACCGAGGGGGAGCGACCCGGCGGGTCACTCCCCCTCGGAGCTCGCTATCGGCGGAGGCCGAGTCGCTGGATCAGCGAACGGTACCGCTCCACGTCCACCTTCATCACGTAGTTGAGCAGTCGGCGGCGACGGCCGACCAGCAGCAACAGACCGCGACGGGAGTGGTGGTCGTGCTTGTGCACCTTGAGGTGCTCGGTGAGGCCGATGATCCGCTTGGTCAACAGAGCCACCTGGGCCTCGGGCGATCCGGTGTCCGACTCGTGCAAGCCGTACTCTGCCAGGATCGCCTTCTTCTCGTCGGTGGACAGCGCCACTCGTTACTCCTTGGGGTTGTGCCGTGTGGGTGTGTCGGTACCGGCCGCCACGGACCGCAGCCGGACTCAATTGTTCAGGGTATCAGCAGGGCACTCAGGTCACCGGGCGCCCGAGCGGGAACCGCTCGACCGGGGTGTGGACGTGTCCCCGCGCTCCCGCGTCGCTCCGGAACAGCACCACCTCACGGGCGGTCCATGCCGGGCCGCGGTAGGAGCCGAGCAGGCGGGCCCACGCGCGGATGGCGGCGGGCGCGTCGCCCCTGGCCAGCGTGAGGTGCCCGCGGAAGGCCCGCTCCTCGTCCTCGGGCCGGACCGCGGCGGCGAGCTCGTCGAGCCCGTCGCCCCGCACACCGATCCACAGCACACCACGGAACGACCCCGATGCTTCCAACCGCACGACCGGGGCCGCTATTCCGGCGAGCCGTTCACGCAGCCACGCGGAGCGCTCCCGTGGGTCGTCCATGCCGTAGAAGCCGAGCGTGACGTGCCAGGTCTGCGGCCTGCTCCAGCGCAGCCGGCGGGATCCCGGGCCACACGGATGCCGGGCGAGTTCCGCCCGGAGCGAGTCCACCGCCTCCCCGGGCAGGGGCAGGGCGGTGAACAGCCGGGCCCGGCCGGCGATCGCGGTCCGCTCGTCCACCATCGTCCCGCGGGGACGCCTACTTGGCTTCCTTGCCCGCGCGGCGCAGCAGATCGGCGATGGCGGGGAACTCCTGGTCCAGACGCTCGGCGGCCTCGAGCAGGTTCTCCTCCTCGGCGACCTCCCGCAGCGCGGTGAGCACCGCCTGGTCGTCCGGCCCGGCGCCGACGGGCAGGTTGTCCCTGCTCACCGTGGGACGTGCCGCCTTGACGTCCTCGAGCGCGGCCCGGATGGCCTCCTTGCTGCCGGCCGCCACGTCGGGGTCGAGCACCTTGCGCTCGAGCATGATGAGCCGGGCCAGCACCACCGGGTTGCCGATCTTGGCCCGCCTGCCGCTCATCACCTGGCTCAGCATCGGCGCACTGATGCCCAGCACCTCCGCGAGGTAGGCCTGGGACACGTCGAAGGCCACCACCAGCCTGCGCACACGGTCGCCCAGCGGTTCCCCGTACCACTCGCGCTGCAACGCGATGTTGCGCTGGACGATCTTGTGGTCCTCCACGGTCAGCCCTGCTCCCCTGTGACGGTGTTGATCCGACGTCGTTCAGACCTGGCGGCTTACGGTCCGTCCAGCATCTTGCCAGCACCGTCGTGGAGAGCGGGACGGAACGGACGAGGCGTTCGCTTTTGCACCCGGCCGGGGGTCGCCCGCGCCTACGAGCGGCCGAGCACGTCCCGGGTCCTGGCGACGTCGTCGCCGATCCGCGCGACGAGGTCTTCGACCCGGTCGAACTTCACCATGCCGCGCAGCCGCGCCACGAAGTCGAGCGCGACGTGCTGGCCGTAGAAGTCTTCGTCGACGTCGAGCACGAACGCCTCCACCGTGCGCTCGCGCCCGGAGAAGGTCGGGTTCGTGCCGACGGACACCGCCGCGGGCAGCCGCTGCTCCGGGTCGCCGGCACGGACGAACCAGCACGCGTACACGCCGTCGGCCGGGATGGCCGCGAACCGCGGAGCCGACAGGTTCGCCGTGGGGTAGCCCAGGTCGTGACCCCGGCCGTCGCCGCGTACGACGATGCCCTCCAGCCGGTGTGGCCTGCCAAGCGCATCGGCGGCGGCCGCGACGTCGCCCGCGTCGATGCACGAGCGGACATAGGTGGACGAGAAGGTGATCTCGCCGTCGTCCTGTTCGTCGGGCAGCGTGCGGCCCTGCAGCTTGGCCCCGTGCGCGACGAAGCCGAAGCGCTTGCCGAGCGTCTTGAGGGTCTCGACGTCGCCCGCGGCCTTGTGCCCGAAGGTGAAATTCTGGCCGACGATCACCGCGGCGGCGTGGAGCTTGTCGACGAGGATCTCGTGCACGAACTCGTCCGGCGTGAGCCGGGAGAGTTCGGGGGTGAACGGCAGGACCGCGAAGACGTCGACGCCGAGCTCCTCGACGAGCTCCGCCTTGCGCCGCAGCGTGGTCAGCTGGGCCGGATGACTCCCGGGGCGAAGGACCTCCGAGGGGTGAGGATCGAAGGTCAGCACGACGCTCGGCAGGCCCCGTTGCCGGGCCGCCTCCACCGTTCTGCTGATCAGGGCCTGGTGGCCACGGTGCACCCCGTCGAAGACTCCGATCGTGACGACGCACCGTCCCCAGCCACCGGGCAGGTCTGTCAAACCGCGCCAACGCTGCACGACTCTGGAGCGTAGCGGCCGGTGCCCCGTGGGCAGGCGGACAGGGGGTGACAGGGGCTGTGACGGTGGCCGGCACGCGCGCGTGCGCGCGGCGGCTGTCAGGCCGGAGCGAGCACGACGACCGGCCGGGTGGCGCCGCCCTGGTCGGTGGCGAGCGCGAGCACGTGGCCGTCCGGGTCGAAGACGCCATAGGTGCCGTCGAGCCCGCCCGCCGGGATGCGCCGGCCGTGCCGGACCGCCCGCGCGGTGGCGGCGTCCACGTCCCGGCGCGGGAACGCGGCCGCGACGGCCTCGTCCAGGCTCAGCGACAGCCCCGGCTCGGCCTCCACGGCGTCGAGCGTGCGCGCCGCGGCGAGGGTGAACGGACCGACCGTGGTGCGCCGGAGCGCGGCGAGATGCCCACCGACGCCGAGATCCGCGCCCAGGTCGCGGGCGAGCGCCCGCACGTAGGTGCCCGACGAGCAGTCGATCATCACATCCAGCTCGACGCGGGCGCCCTCGCGGCGGGTGGCGAGCAGGTCGAACCGGTACACCGTGACCGGTCGCGGCGGCAGGTCGACGTCCTCCCCCGCCCGTACCCGCGCGTACGCCCGCTTCCCGGCCACCTTCACCGCGCTCACCGCGCTCGGCACCTGCTGCAGCTCACCGGTCAGCGCGGCGATCCCGGCGGCGATCCGCTCGTCGGTGACACCGCTCGCGTCGGCCTCGGAGACGATCTCCCCCTCGGCGTCGTCGGTGGCGGTGGCCGCGCCGAGCGCGATGGTGGCCAGGTAGGTCTTGCGGTCGAGGGCGAGGTGGCCGAGCAGCTTCGTGGCCCGCTCCACGCCGAGTACGAGCACACCGGTCGCCATGGGGTCGAGCGTCCCCGCGTGGCCGATCTTGCGGGTGCCCAGGATGCGGCGCGCCCTGGCGACGACGTCGTGGGAGGTCATGCCGCCGGGCTTGTCGACGATCAGCAGGCCGGGAGGCGGAGCGGGCTTTCTGGACACGGCCGCACACCCTACGAAACGCAGCTCACCGGGTGGCCACCCGGTCGGCGTCGGCAGGGCGCAGGTCCCAGCGCCGCCGGCGCAGGCGCACGGGCACCTCGTCGCCCCGTTCCTGGGCCTCGAGCACGACAGCACGTGCCCGCCGGTACCAGACTCCGATCCGGAACGCGCCGAGCAGGAGCACCACCACGGCGGCCAGCAACGCGATCCGGTAGTCGCCGCCGGAAACCTCGAGCAGCACGCCGACGAGCAGTGCCGCCACCGTCGTGGCGACGAAGCCGCCCACGTTGACCGCACCCGTGGCGGTGCCGACCCGGGGCAGCGGGTTGTAGTCGCGGGCGAGCGCGAAGCCGACCGTCGACACCGGACCGCCCACCGCCAGCAAGGCGAATGCCGGGACGAGCACGCCGACCGGCACCCGGCCCGGCCACGTCAGCAGCACCGTCCAGGAGGCGACACAGACCGCGACGTAGCCGAGCACCACCGGCATCCGCAGCTCCGGCCTGCGGCTGACGAACCCGCCGAGCACCGGTCCGGAGACCATGGCACCGAGGACGAACACGATCAGCAGGGAGCTCGCCGTGGTGGGCGGGTAGCCCAGGCCCTCGACCATGAACGGGACACCCCACAGCAACGTCATCATGTTCAGGCTGAACGGGGTGGTGAAGTGGGTCCAGAAACCCAGCCGGGTACCCGGCACCCGCCATGCACCGGCCAGCTGACGGCCGACCTCGCGCAGCGACGCCGCCCGCACCGCCGTGGTCCGCGCGGTGGGCGCGTCCCGGACGACCGCCTGCACCACCACGACGAACGCGACCGTGACCAGCCCGGCACCGAGGAAGGTGGGCAGCCAGCCCGGGCCGGCGAGCAGGAGAGTGAGCGGCAGGGTGGCGGCCAGGTTCCCGACGAATCCGAGGGCGGCGGTGAGCGAGGTGACGACCATGTACTGCCGGGCCGGGAAGTGGTTCGCGGCGAGCCGCAGCACCGAGACGAACGTGAGCGCGTCCCCGACCCCGAGAATGCCGCGGGCGGCCAGACCCAGGGCGTAGCTGTGGGCGAGGGCCAGGAGCACCTGCCCGGAGCCGAGCATCAGCAAGGCGGCGGTCAGCACCGTGCGCGGACCGAACCGGTCGACCAGCACGCCCGTCGGGACCTGCATCGCGGCGTACACCCCGACCTGCAGGACCGTGAACATCGCCAGTGCCGCCGAGCCGACCCCGAACCGCTCCGCCGCGTCCAGTCCCGCGACCCCGAGCGAGGCGCGGTGGAACAGTGCGAGAACGTAGACGAACGCTGCGGTGAACCAGATCAGCCACGACGCGGTCGTGGCGCGCCCGGTGACCGGGCTGCTCGACGGCACGGAACCCCCTTCACATCGAACCCTGATGGCGCCCGGGGACGCGGAGTGCCGCCGTCCCCACCAGTTTTAGCCGTTTCCGGCTCACCGGGCATACCCCGGTCTGCGGTGGGATTGCCCACAGAGGCCGGTCAGGAACGCACCGCGCCCGGCACGGCCCACCGGTCCGACCGCCAGCGCGCGAGGACGAACCCGAGCCGCAGCAGCATGAACATCGTCAGACCGGACCAGATGCCCGCGAGACCCCAGCCGAAGCCGAGCGACGCCCAGATCAGCGGCAGGAACCCGAGCACGGCGCTGGCGAGCGTCGCGTTGCGCAGGAAGGCGGCGTCGCCGGCACCGAGCAGCACACCGTCGAGCGCGAACACCACCCCCGCGACCGGCTGCAACGCCACGAAGAACCACCACGCGTGCGGGATCTCGCCCAGCACGCCGGGATCGGATGTGAAGGCGTGCGGCAGCACGGGCGCCAGCGCCGCGAACGCGAGCCCGAGCGCACAGCCGAGCACGAGGCCGTATCGTGTGATCTGCGTGGCCACCCCGCGCGCCCGTCTCGTCGACTCGGCTCCGAGCGCCGCCCCGATCAGGGACTGCGCGGCGATGGCGACCGAGTCGAGCACCAGGGACAGGAACGTCCACAGCTGCCACACGACCTGGTGCGCTCCGACCGCCTCGGTCGAGGTGCGGGCCGCGACCGCCGTGGCCGACAGGAAGCAGGCCTGGAACCCCAGGCTGCGCAGGACGAGGTCGCGGCCGAGTAGCAGCTGCGCCCACATCACCGTCGGCCGGGGCCGCAGGCGGCCCCGCTCGCGGACCAGCGCCCACAGGAACAGACCGCCGGAGACGGTCTGCGCGACGACGTTGGCGACGGCCGAGCCTTCGAGTCCCCAGCCGACGGGGTACACCAGCACGGGGCACAGCACGGCGGACAGGCCGTTGCCCGCGAGCACGTACCGCAGGGGCCGCACGGCGTCCTGGACGCCGCGCATCCAGCCGTTGCCCGCCATCGTCACGAGGATCATCGGCGCGCCGAACAGCGCGATCCGCAGCCACGACACCGTGGCCTCGGTGATTCCCTCGTCGCCGGACATGGCGCGGGCCACCGGTTCGGCGACGAGCTGACCGACCAGCAGCACCATCACGCCGACGGCGAGCGCGAGCCAGGTCGCCTGCACACCCTCCTCGACGGCGTCGGCGCGCCGTCCGGCGCCGTGCAGCCGCGCCGTTCGGGCGGTGGTGCCGTAGGAGAGGAACGTCAGCTGCGTGGACATCAGCGCCAGCAGCGTGCCGCCGAGCGCGAGCCCGGCCAGCGGCAGCGCGCCGAGGTGGCCGACCACGGCCGTGTCCACGAGCACGTAGAGCGGCTCGGCCGCCAGCACACCGAGAGCGGGTACGGCAAGCCCGAACACCGTGCGGGCGGGGACACGATCCTCGAGCATGCTGGCCACGCACCGAGCGTAGCCAGTGGGTCCGACAACCGGTCATCCGACAGATGCCGCGCCGGTCGTGCCGTTCCTACCGTCACGGGCATGAGCGAACCGAGGACGATCCTGGTGGCCGGCGCGACCGGAACCGTGGGGCGGCACGTGACCGCCGGGCTGACGGACCGCGGCGTGCGCGTGCGCGCCCTGACTCGTGACCCCGCCGCGGCGGAGCTGCCCGCCGACGTCGAGGCCGTGCCGGGCAGCCCGTTCGACCCGGCGGGGCTGGAACCGTGGCTGGACGGCGTGTCCGGGGTCTTCCTGATGATGCCCGGCTTCGACGACGTCGCCGCCGTGCGCGAGACCGTCCGCGTCATCGCGCGGCACGTCCGGCACGTGGTCTTCCTGTCGTCGGGTGCGGTGCGGGACGGCGTCCCCGCGGCCGGGCAGAGCGGTGCCATCGCCCGGGCGCACGCCGAGGTGGAGGAGGCGATCCGGGACTCCGGGATCACGTGGACGTTCCTGCGCCCGTACCGGTTCGCCACCGGCATCCTGCACTGGGGTGAGGCCATCCGGGCCGGTGCGCCGGTGCCGGCGGTGCTGCCGCACGTACCGGTGACGCTGCTGGACGAGCGCGACATCGCCGCCGTCGCCGTCCACGCGCTCACCGAGGACGGTCACGCCGGCGCCCGCTACGAGCTCACCGGCCCCGAGCCGCTGACGCCCGTGCAGCAGCTGGCGATCATCGGCGAGGTCAGCGGGCGCCGCATCCCCTGGACCGAGCGGCCGGCCGAGGACTGGATCCGTACGGTCCTCGGCCGGGACGCCACCGACGTCGAGGTGGCCGGCATGCGCGCGAGCATCGAGGACTCGGCGGCGTCCGTCACCGACACGATCACGCAGGTGACCGGCAGGCCCGCGCGCACATTCCGCCAGTGGGTGCTCGAGCACACGCACGAACTCACCGGCCCGCTGCCGGAGGTGAGGCGGGACGACGCGGGCTTCGTCCTCGTCAGCATCTGGCGGGTCGCGGACCCGGCGCGGCAGCGCGCGGCCGCGTCCGCCGCGCTCGACGACTGGCGCGACCGGCCGTGGCCGGCCGGGCTGCTCGCCCACAGCGTGCTGCTCGGCACGGACGGCCACACCCTGCTCCACTATTCGCAGTGGGCGGACGACGGCGCCGTCGAGGCCTTCCGGCGCGCCGACCGCAGGCGCCGCAACGACGCCATCGACGCCGTCGTGCCGGGCATCGAGCGTCTCACGGCCACCGGCTACCGGCGCTACCGCAGCGCCGTGCCCGACCGCCCGATCGAACCCGGGGTGGTGGTGCTCGTGTCGTTCGCCATCGACTCGGCCGCGGTCGGCGCACGATTCGTCGACGCACTGCTGACCCGGCATCCCGTGCACACCGGTGAGCGGCCTCCGGACGGCATGGGCGGCAACCACTTCCACCTCGCGGTCGACGGCAGCCGGGTGCTCAACTACGCCGAGTTCACCGACGAGGCGGCACACCAGCGCGTCGTGGACACCCGGCTCCGCGCCGGCGACGACGTCCCCGGACTGATCGCCGCCACACCGGGGCTGACGCCACTTGGATTCGAGCGGTTCCTGCCCTACGGCACCCGGTACGGACGCGGCTGACCCGGCCACGCTCGCGCGTCCCCGCCCGGCCCGGGCGGGGACGCCGCACATCGCTGGCTAATCTCTATCCGATGCCCGAGTACGCGATCCTGATCCTGCCGTCGGCCAACCGCGTCTACACGGAGACGTCGAGCAGGCTGCTGCGGGCCGAGCTCGCCGTGTTCGGCGACACGGTGCTGTCGGCGCCGCCGTCCGACATCGGCACGCGCACCCTCGGCGGCGTCGAGTACGTCACCTTCCGCACCGACGCCCCGCTGACCGGCTCCGACGTCGCCTACCTGTCGAACCTGTCGTCGGCGTACGTCCTGTTCGAACTCACGGGGGAGCTGTTCCGCCCCGTCACGCTGGAGCGCCTGGATCGCTTCGACTCCGACCTGCTGACCATCCAGAAGTACACCGGCAAGACCAACGAGCTGTTCACCAAGCTGCTGCTGAACCTCACGGTGCTGGCGACCGAGCGCCCCGCCGACCTGACCGGCCGCGCGCTGCACGTACTGGATCCGTTGTGCGGCCGGGGAACCACGCTCAACCAGGCCATGATGTACGGCTACCACGCCACCGGCCTGGACGTCGACGGCCGCGACTTCGAGGCCTACCAGCAGTTCATCAAGACGTGGCTGCGCACCAAGCGGATCAAGCACACCGCGGACGCGAGCTCGTTGCGGCGCAACAAGGTCCGCCTCGGCAGGCGGCTGGACATCTCCTACGCCGCCACCAAGGAGGAGTACAAGGCCGGCGACACCCGCACACTGACCTACCTCAACTGCGACACCCTGCACACCGACGAACTGCTGCGCCGCGGCTCGGTCGACGTGATCGTCACCGACGCGCCCTACGGAGTCCAGCACGGCAGCAGGCACCAGGACGCCGCCCTGGCCCGCAGCCCGCGGGATCTGCTGGCGGCTGCCGTTCCGGTGTGGACCCGGGTCCTCAAGCGCGGCGGCGCGCTGGGCATCTCGTGGAACACGCACGTCGTCAAACGCGACGAGCTCGCCGGGATCCTTGCCGACGCCGGCCTCACCGTGCGCGAGGGCGGCCCGTACGACGAGCTCGCCCACCGGGTCGACCAGGCCATCGTGCGCGACGTGCTGATCGCCCGGAAGTGACGGTCCACGTCCACGACACCACCCGACCGTCACCTCGCCCGGCCGGTCCCCCGCCACCTGGCACACCCCCGACGGCGCCCGCCCGCGCCGGCATGTCCTCCGGCGCGGGCGGGCCGCGGGTCAGGCGTCGACCTGGGCGATGCCGGGTGTACCCGCCTCGACGTAGACGCTCGCCCGGGTGGAGACCGGCGCGCCCGGCACGGTGACCCGCGGGACCACGCGGTAGTCCGTGCGCAGGTGACGCGGTGTCACTTCGCAACGCATGTACCCGCGCTGGGCGTTGTGGAACTTCATGTGCGGGTTCTCCCGCAGCCAGATCCGGCCGAGGTCGTCCATGTCCTGCCCGTCGGCTCCCGAGCTGATCGAGGTGCCGAGGAACTCGGCGCCGACGGCAGGGGCGTCCGGGTCGGTGAAGTCGACCTTGAGGTCGGCCGCGGTGCTGCGGTGGGCGTCACCGGTGACCACGACGAAGTTGTCCACCCGCCTGCGCTCGACCCCGGCGAGCAGGTCGCGCCGGGCGGCCGCGTAGCCGTCCCAGGTGTCCATGCCGAAGCCCTGCGCATCGCCCTCGAGGTGGTCGGCCTGCATCATGAACACCTGGTTGCCGAGGATCTTCCACGTGGCGTGGGACCGCTCGAGCCCGTCCAGCACCCAGGCCTCCTGCTCCTGCCCGAGCATGGTGCGGGCGGGGTCCAACCGTTCGGTGCAGTCGCTGCGCAGGCCGTCGCCGCACGCCTGGTCGTCGCGGTACTGGCGGGTGTCGACCATGGTGAAGTCGGCGAGCCGGCCGTAGCCGACGCGGCGGTAAAGCCGCATGTCGGGCCCGTGCGGACGCTGGGTGCGGCGCAGCGGCTGGTTTTCGTAGTAGGCCTGGAACGCCGCGGCCCGGCGCCGCAGGAACACCGCCGGGTCCTGGTCGGGTTCGGTGTCGGACTGGGAGATGGCGTCGGCCCAGTTGTTCTCCACCTCGTGGTCGTCGAGCACCACCAGCCACGGGAACGCGGCGTGCGCGGCCTGCAGGTCGGCATCGCTCTTGTACTGCCCGTACCGGATCCGGTAATCGGTCAGGGAGAACGTCTCGGCGGCGGGCAGGTGGCCCCGTCCGATGCTGCCCTGACCGCCGCCCTCGTAGATGTAGTCGCCGAGGTGCAGCACCAGGTCCAGATCTTCCTCGGCCAGGTGCCGGTACGCGGTGTAGTAGCCGTCCGGATAGCTCTGGCAGCTCACGACCCCGAACGCCAGCGACGAGAGCGCGGCACCCGCCGACGGGGCTGTCCGTGTCCGCCCGACCGGGCTCAGTTCGGAACCGGCGCGGAAGCGGTACCAGTATTCGCGGTCGGGGCGCAGCCCCTCGACCTCGACGTGCACCGAGTGCGCGAGCTCCGGCGCGGCCCGCTCGGCGCCGGACCGCACGACGCGGCGGAAGGCCGGGTCCTCGGCGATCTGCCACGCGACGTTCACGGCCTTGCCCGGCATACCGCCCGTGCCGTCCTCGGCCACCGGGTTGGGGGCGAGTCGTGTCCACAGCACGACTCCCGAGGGCGTCGGCTCACCGGACGCGACACCCAGGGCGAACGGGTTGTCGCGGAAGCGCGGCGTCGCCCACACGGGACCGCTGGACGCGCCGGCGAGCGCGAGTGCGGTCGCGAGCGTGCCACCCCCCGCGAGTGCCAGGAATCGCCGCCGGTCGACGTTGGACCTCTCAGCCATGTCTCTCCCTCTGCCGTGGCCGGACCGCAACATCCAGCCAGGGCAGGGCGACGCGAGGACCAGCGCCGCCCGAACGGGACGTGACGCGGCGGCCAACCTTCGCCGTCGCTGCGGCGAAGCGCCGAGGGCCGTGTCGTCCTTGCGCAGCAACGGATTCGGCCGTCGGGAGCCATGCGGGTGCGACGGCGTGGAGGCGGTCCCGGGCACGATGGTGTTCAGCGACAGTCCGGCCCGGGCGCACCCGGGTCACCGGAAATCCGGCTCCGGTCACCGGGAACGTGGCTGCCGCTCAGCGGCACCCGGACGGCGGCACGGCCGCCCGCTGGACCGTCGCCGGAACCGGTCAGTCGTCCTCGGGGGTGTCCTCGCGGGGCAGCCGGTAGGGATCCGGCTCGCCCGCGGGTGTGGCCATGGTGGCCCTCCGGGCAACCTCGGCGTCGGCTTCCCGCGCCTTCGCGAGCAACTCGTCGATGTGCCGGGCGTCCGAGGGCACGTTGTCGGGCACGAACGTCAGCGTCGGCGTGTACCGCACACCGGTTCCCTGCCCGACCTTCGTCCGCAGCACACCGCGCGCCGACTCCAGCGCCGCCGCCGCGCCCGCGAAGTCCGGCGCGGCCTCGAGGTTCTCGCCGAGCACCGTGTAGTAGACGGTCGCGTCCCGCAGGTCGCCGGTCACCCGCGCGTCGGTGATCGTCACGTTGCCCAAACGCGGGTCCTTGACCTCGTGTTCGAGTGCGGACGCGACGATCTGCGCGATCCGCTTGGCCAACCTCCGTGCCCGAGCCTTGTCGGCCATGGGGATCCCCTCACTCGCTTCGAACCCTCAGTCGTCATCCGGCCCGAGCAGCCGCCGGTGCGCGGACAGCAACTCGAGCTCGGGCCTGGCCGCCACGAACCGTTCGCAGGCGTCCAGTACGTCTCTCACATGCTCACCGTCCGCCGCGACCGTGACCACTCCGACCAGCGCACGCCGGTGCAGGTCGAGGTGTCCGGCCTCGGCGACGGCCACGTCGAACCGTTTCCGCAGATCCGCCAGCAACGGGCGGACGGCGGACCGTTTCTGCTTCAGCGACCGCACATCGCCGAGCAGGACATCCAGCTCCAGGGAACCGACGAACATTGCTCACCACCGGGACGGGCAAGGCCGGTCGGGCGGAGGCAGCCGCCCCCGCCCGACCGGTTCCCGACCTCAGTCGCGCGGCTTCTCGCGCTGCTCGTAGGTCTCGACCACGTCGCCGACCTTGATGTCGGCGAACTTGCCGAGCGTCAGACCGCACTCGAAGCCGTCGCGGACCTCGACCACGTCGTCCTTGAACCGCCGCAGCGAGTTGATCGGCAGGTCCTGCGCCACCACCACGTCGTCGCGGAGCAGACGCGCCTTGGCGTTGCGCCTGATCTGACCGGACGTGACCAGGCAACCGGCGATCGTGCCGTGCTTGGAGGACTTGAAGACCTCGCGGACCTCCGCCCGGCCGAGCTCGACCTCCTCGTACTCCGGCTTGAGCATGCCCTTCAGGGCCTGCTCGATCTCCTCGATCGCCTGGTAGATGACCGTGTAGTACCGGACGTCGACGCCCTCGCGGGACGCCCGCTCGGTCGCCTTGCCCTGGGCGCGGACGTTGTAGCCGATCACGATCGCGTCCGACGCCGTCGCCAGGTCGATGTCGCTCTCGGTGACGCCACCGACGCCGCGGTGCACCACGTTCAGCTCGACCTCGTCACCCACGTCGATCTGCATGAGCGAGCCCTCGAGCGCCTCGACGGTACCCGAGTTGTCACCCTTGATGATCAGGTTGAGGGTGTTGGTCTCCTTGAGCGCGGAGTCCAGGTCCTCCAGGCTGACGCGCTTGCGCTTGGCGGCGTTCTCCGCGTTGCGGATGCGGGCCTGGCGGCGCTCGGCGATCTGCCGGGCCACCCGGTCCTCCTCCACGACGAGGAACGTGTCACCGGCCCGGGGCACCGACGTGAAGCCGATGACCTGCACCGGCCGCGACGGGGTGGCCTCGGAGACGTCCCGGTTGTACTCGTCCACCATGCGGCGCACCCGGCCGTAGGCGTCACCGGCCACCACCGAGTCACCGACGTGCAGCGTGCCGCGCTGGACCAGCACGGTCGCCACCGGACCCCGACCACGGTCGAGGTGAGCCTCGATCGCGACGCCCTGGGCCTCCATGTCCGGGTTGGCCCGGAGGTCCAGTGCCGCGTCCGCCGTCAGCAGGATCGCCTCGAGCAGCCCGTCGATGTTGATGTTCTCGCGCGCCGAGATGTCGACGAACATCGTGTCGCCGCCGTACTCCTCGGCCACGAGCCCGTACTCGGTGAGCTGCTGCCGGATCTTCTGCGGGTTCGCGCCTTCCTTGTCGATCTTGTTGACCGCGACCACGATCGGCGCCTTGGCGGCCTGCGCGTGGTTGATCGCCTCGATCGTCTGCGGCATCACACCGTCGTCGGCGGCGACCACGATCACCGCGATGTCGGTGGCCTGCGCACCACGGGCACGCATGGCGGTGAACGCCTCGTGACCCGGGGTGTCGATGAAGGTGATGAGCCGCGAGTCGCCCTCGAGCTCGGTCTCCACCTGGTAGGCACCGATGTGCTGGGTGATGCCACCGGCCTCGCCCTCGGCGACCCGCGTCTTGCGGATCGTGTCGAGCAGCCGGGTCTTACCGTGGTCGACGTGACCCATGACGGTCACCACCGGCGGCCGGACCTGCAGGTCTTCCTCGGTGCCCGCGTCCTCGCCGTAGGTGATGTCGAAGGCCTCCAGGAGCTCGCGGTCCTCCTCCTCGGGGCTGACCACCTGGACGTTGTAGTTCATCTCCGTGCCGAGCAGCTCGAGCACGTCCTCGGAGACGGACTGCGTCGCGGTGACCATCTCGCCGAGGTGGAACAACACCTGCACCAGCGAGGCCGGGTTGGCGTCGATCTTCTCCGCGAAGTCGGTCAGCGAGGCACCGCGCGGCAGCCGGATCGTCTCGCCGTTGCCCTTGGGCAGGCGGACGCCGCCGACGCTCGGCGCCTGCATGTTCTCCATGTACTCCTGGCGCTTCTGCCGCTTCGACTTGCGGCCCTTGCGCGAGGGGCCACCGGGGCGGCCGAAGGCACCCGCGGCACCGCCGCGACCACCACCACCGCGGCCGCGGAAGCCGCCGCCACCACCGGGAGGACCACCGGGGCCGCCGCGGAAGCCGCCGCCACCGCCGCCACCACCGGGACGGAAGCCGCCACCGCCGCCGCCACGGGGACCGCCGCGGCCGGCACCGGCACCGGCACCACCGGGGCCGCCACGTCCACCGGGGCCACCACGACCGCCGGGACCACCGCTCGGGCGGGCCGGACGCGCCGGCATCATGCCCGGGTTCGGGCGCGGCGGCATGTTGCCCGGGCTCGGGCGGTTGCCGCCGGGACGCGGACCGCCGCCACGCTCACCCTGCTGACCGCCGCCGGGACGCGGGCCACGCTCGCCCTGCTGGCCGCCGCCGGGACGCGGCGGGGCCGGGCGCGGAGCCGGTGAACCGGACCCGACACCGAACGGGTTGTTGCCCACCCGGGGCGGACGGGGACCCGGCTTCGGGCCGGGCTTGGGACCCTGCGGCTTCGGCGGCACGACCGACGACGAGGACTGCTGGTCCTGCTTCGTCGGGCCTGCCTTGGCCGCGGGAGCCTGCTCGGCCGGCTTCGGACCGGGCTTCGGCCCCGGCTTGGGACCGGGCTTCGGCCCCGGCTGCGCGGGCCGCTGCTGTTGCTGCTGTTGCTGTTGCTGCTGCGGAGCGGAGGGCCGCGGAGCCTGCTGGCTCGGCTGCGCGGGCGCGCCGCCGTTGCCACCGGGCTTCGGTGCGGCCTTGCCGCCCTGCTTGCCGTCCTTGCCGCCTGCGAAGGCGTCCCGGAGCCGCCGGGCGACCGGCGCCTCGACCGTGGACGACGCAGACTTCACGAACTCGCCCTGCTCCTTCAGCTTGGCGAGTACTTCCTTGCTCGTAACACCGAGCTCTTTCGCGAGCTCATGTACGCGGGCCTTGCCTGCCACTGCTCTCCTCAACTGATGAGGCCAGGCAGGCAGTGCACCCGCTGACCTCGTCCTATCGTCGCGCGTTCATGGCTTCAGCTTCACGGCTGACTCATGACGGGTCGACCTGCTTCCTTGTTCCGACGGGAACCCGGGATGGTCCCGGATCCTCACTCTGCTCGGCGAGCTGCTCCAGCGCGTGTCGTGCACCGCCGGTCTCGAGCGGCCCCTGGGCTCGCAGCGCCCGGGGAAACGCCCTCCTCCGTTCGGCCTTGGTGAAGCACCCCGTGTCGCGGTGCACCCAGGCACCGCGCCCGGGAAGCCGTCGCCGTTCGTCGACGACCAGCGCCCCATCCACCACGACCAGCCGAAGTAGCTCGTCGATCAACGCTCGCCGCCTGCATCCGACACACGTGCGGACCGGACCGGCCGGGTACTCGTGCTGTACGGAATTCGACTGCGGACGTTGCACCGCGCCCCAGTTTAGCCCTTGGCCTCTCACTCAGCCGAACCGGTTGCCGCCGCGTGTGGCGACTCGTCCGGCGCGACCTGGCGCTGCCCGGCACCGCCCTCCGGAGCGGCGTCACTGCGGATGTCGATCCGCCACCCGGTCAGCCGCGCGGCGAGGCGGGCGTTCTGCCCCTCCTTGCCGATGGCCAGGGACAACTGGAAGTCCGGCACGACGACACGCGCCGTCTTGGCACGCTCGTCCACCACCGTCACCGACACAACCTTCGCGGGCGACAGGGCATTCCCGACGAAGCGAGCCGGGTCCTCCGAGTAGTCGATGATGTCGATCTTCTCACCACCGAGCTCACTCATGACGTTGCGCACACGCGCGCCCACGGGACCGATGCACGCACCCTTGGCGTTCACCCCGGCCACCGCCGAGCGGACAGCGATCTTCGACCGGTGCCCCGCCTCGCGGGCCACGGCAGCGATCTCCACCGTGCCGTCGGCGATCTCCGGGACCTCCAGGGCGAACAGCTTGCGCACGAGGTTCGGGTGGGTGCGCGACAGCGTGATCTGCGGACCCCGGGCGCTG
This sequence comes from Prauserella oleivorans, assembly GCF_042685745.1. Lineage (NCBI taxonomy): Bacteria > Bacillati > Actinomycetota > Actinomycetes > Pseudonocardiales > Pseudonocardiaceae > Prauserella > Prauserella oleivorans. The sequence goes on from NZ_JBHUNT010000001.1 coordinate 4,398,853, forward strand.
CGGGACACCCCGACCACGTAGGCCTTGATCCGGCTGCCGTGCTCGTAGTTCTCCCCGGGCACCTGCTCGGCCGCGGGCAGCACGCCCTCCGTGTCGCCGACCTGGACGACCACCATGCCTCGCGCGTTCGCGCGCGCGTCACGCTGGATGACGCCCGCGACGATCTCGCCCTCCTTGGCGGAGAACTCGCCGTAGGTCTTCTCGTGCTCGGCGTCGCGCAGCCGCTGCAGGATGACCTGGCGGGCCGTGGTGGCGGCGATCCGCCCGAAACCCTCGGGCGTGTCGTCCCATTCCTCGGCGATCTCGCCGTTCTCGTCCAGGGTGTGGGCCAGCACCCGCACGTAGCCGGTCTTGCGATCGATGTCGATCTTGGCGTGCGGCTGATGACCCTCGGTGTGCTTGTACGCCGTCAGCAGCGCGGACTCGATCGCCTCGAGCACGGTCTCGAAGGGGATGTCCTTGTCGCGCTCGATCGCCCGCAGCGCGGCGATGTCGACGTTCACCTCGGCTCCTCCTTCGGGCCGGTCGGTCCGGCATTGTCGTCGTCGGCGCCGGAGGCGTCCTGCTCCAGCACCTTGAGTTCATCGGCGGGTGGCTGTTTGAACTCGATCTCGAGCACCGCCTTGGCGACGTCGGCATAGCGCACGTCACGGACGGTGCCGTCGACGAGCATCCGCACCGAGTCCTCGCCGGCCCGGCCGATCCGGCCGACGAACTCCGCGCCTTCCGCGGGAGTCACGCGGGCCTGGCGGTATTTGGCCCGGCGCCAGTGGCGCGGCTTGGTCAGGGGGCGGTCGACGCCCGGGGACGTGACCTCGAGGGTGTACGCGCCGGCGATGAGGTGCTCGTGGTCGTCGAGCACCGCGGAGAGGGCCCTACTGATCTCGGCGACCTCGTCGAGACCGACACCGTCGTCGCCGTCCACGACCACCTTGACCAGCTTGCGCCGCCCGGCCTGCTGCACGTCGAGCGCGTCGAGATCGAAACCCGCGGCCGTGACGGCCTCGGCCACGATGGGCTCCAGCCGGCTGGCGAGTTCGTTGGGCACCGTGATGCTCCTGTTGTCCTGTTCGAAGTGGTGGTCCAGCTTATCGTGCCGCGACCGGGTCTCGCCGACCAGCAGGCGTCGCCTGGCAGGATGGCCTCTCGTGACCTCCCGAGGACTGCTGAACCGGCGTGCTGCGCTGCGGGCCGCGGCCCTCGCCGCGGTGGCCGTTCCCGTCGCGGGCACGGCGTCGGCGTGCACCGGCTACGACGACAGCCCCGACCCGTTGCTGCCGCTGCTCGCACGCGCCAGGGCCGACGCGGCCGCCGCCCGCGGGCTCGCCCGGTCGTCCCCCGAGGCCGAGAACCTCGCCTCCCAGGTGGCGACCGTGCGCTCGGCACAGGCCGACGCGCTCGGCCGCGAGGTGGACCGGCTCAACCGGCCACGGCCGGACCGGACGAACGCGCCCGGCACCACCGTCGCCGATCTCGACGCGCTGCGGCAGCGGCTGGCCGACGCCCGGCAGCAGGCTGCCGCGCTCGTCCCCGGGCTGCCCGCCTACCGGGCCGGTCTGGTGGGCGCGGTCGCGGCCGGCTGCGCGGGTGCGCAGCAACTGGATCCCGCGCTGGGCGCGGGCCAGCCGGGTCCGCTCGGGCGCGTTTCCACCGGGCAGCTCGAGGAGCCCGCCGTGGAGGCACTGCAGGGGGCACTCGCGGCCGAGCACGCCGCCGTGTGGGTGTACGGACTGGTGAGCGCCTTCCTGCCCGACGCGTTCGGCAAGGGCCTCGATGCCGGAGCCGAGGCGCACCGCGACCGTCGCAGTGCGTGCGAGCGCGTGCTGACCGCCGCGGGCGCGGAACCACGGGGGCCCGAACCCGCCTACCTGCCACCGCAACCGGTGACCGACGAGACGTCGGCGGCGACGCTGGTAGTGACCGCCGAGACCGACGCGGCCCGGGCCTGGCACGGCGTGCTCGAGCGGACCGAGGACACGGGGCTGCGCGAGCTGGCCACCCAGGCGCTGGTCGGCTCGGCCACCCGGTGCACGAGCTGGCGGCTGGAGGCCGGGCTCGAACCGGCCGCGATCGCACTGCCGGGCCGCGGCTGACCCGGCGCGGGTCAGGCCCCGCCGTGTCGGCCGTCTGTGTCGCCGTGTCGGCCGTCCAGGTAGCAGGAGCGGCCGGACCCGGCCGACGGTGCGACTACCGGGTGGCGGCCGAGAGCCGCAGGGCATCCCGGCTGATCCGCCGGAGCAGGCCGTCGTCGCTGTGGTCGCCGAAGAACGCGGCCTCGACGATGGTGACCGCCCGGCCTTGGGCCCGCGACGCGTACTCGCCCTCGGCGACGTTCGGCGCGCCGGGCAGGTTGGCGCTCTCGTCGCGGACGAGGTCGTTGACGTTGCCGGTGCCGTCGGTGTCGGTGATGACCTTGAGCTGCCGCGCCTCCGTCTGCCCGGGCATGGTCACGACGACCACCGACACAAGCGCCCGCGCCCGGCCCACCTCGGTGCTGTAGAGGGCACGCGCGACCCGCTCACACGGGTGCTCGCCGAACCAGTCGGACACGTCACCGTAGGAGTTGCTCGCGCAATCGGTGGACCTCTCGGGCCCGGCCACCGGCGTGTAGGTGAACTCGCCGCTGGTCAGTGGATCCGGGGGCGGGGTGAGCTCGTCCGCGGCAGGGGCGCCGCCGTCGGAGCGCACCAGCCACCACACCAGCCCGGACACGATCGCGACGGCGAGCAGCCCTGCTCCCCGAAGCAGCAGGCGGGGTCCGCGTCGACGTTCCGGCGGGTGCTGCCGGACCGCCTGCATCGGCGCCGTGTCACTCACTTCAGGGATGTATCGCTGTTGTCCAGCCACGGGCGGTGACCGTATCCGACCGGGGTCAGCCGAGGGCGTCCAGCACCCGTTCGACATCCTCCTCGGTGTTGTAGAGGTGGAAGCCGAGCCGGACGTGACCTGCGCGGATGCTCGACCGGACGCCGGCTGCCGCGAGCCGATCGGCGGCCGACCCCGCGTCGAGGGCGACGATGGCGCTCCCCCGGGCGGGCAGGCCGAGCTTGCCGAGCAGGGAGTCGGCCAGTCCGGTGCAGTGGTCGTGGACGGCCTGCAGGTCGAGCGAGGCCAGGTAGGGCAGGGCCACCGACGCGCCGACGAACGCGAGCCAGCTCGGGGAGAGGTCGTACCGCCGGGCGCCGTTCGCCAGCCGCAACGGCATCCCGTACACGGTCTGCCAGGGGTCCTCGCCCGCGTACCAGTTCGCGGCCACGGGACGTCCGCGCTCGAGCACACGGGGGTGCACGGCCAGCCAGGCCGCGCCACGCGGCGAGAGGAGCCACTTGTACCCGGCGCCGACCACCCAGTCGGCCCACTCGAGGTCCAGCGGCAGCCAGCCGGCCGCCTGGCTCACGTCGAGCACCACCGGCACGTCGGCCGATTCGGCGGCGGCATGCAATGCCGCGAGGTCCACGACGGCGCCGTCGGCGGACTGCGCCACGCTCACAGCGACCAGATCGCGTCCGTCCACAACGGACGGCAGCTCGGCGAGTGGCGCCTCGCGCACGCTGACCCCGCGATGTGCCTGCGCCGCGAACGGGAAGGTGACGCTCGTGAACTCGCCCTCGGCGGCCAGCACGCGGGCGCCGTCGGGCAATCCGGCGGCGACGGCGGCGAGGAGCTGGGAGACGCTCGCGCCGATGGCGACCCGGTCGGCGGGCACGCCCACGATCCGGGCGAAGGCCTCCCGCGTGGTCGCGACGGCGGCGTCGAAATCCGGTGGGGCGTCCGCGCCGGCGCGCCAGCGATCGACCGCCTCGGTCACGGCGTCGGCCACGGGTACGGGCGGCACTCCGATGCTCGGCGTGTTCAGGTACCCGGGGGCAAGGCCGAAGTCGGCGGAGAAGGCGTGGCGCATAGGGGCGACACTAGCGTGGCGGTCCACTGAAAATTCGCGTGTCGGCGGTCCACGTCGCCGTGTCGGCCACCCGGGTCCTCGTGGTGGCGCCGTGCGTGGCGAACACGGCTACCCGAACCGCAGACACGGCTACCCGAACCGCCGACACGGCTACCCGAACCGCCGACACGGCTACCCGAACCGCAGACACGGCCGTGGTCAGCGGCGTTCGAGGAACGGACCGAACAGATCCGGCACGGCCTCCTCGGCGAAGGCGAGGCCTTCGTTCTCGCCGACGTCGTAGATCGTGTAGGCGCCGGTGCCCGCGGCGGTGGTCGCCGTCAGGTTGAGCAATCCCTTGCGCCGCTGGAAGATCGACTGCCTGGCCGTCCAACCGATGACGCCCCGGCGCTGCAGCGCCACCGTTGCGCGTCGCACGGTGCCACTGCGCGCCACCAGGTAGCCGCCGGTGAGCCCGTGGCCGAGGTTGCGGTAGGCGTCGACGGCGAGCACCACACCGATCGGGACGCCGACGAGCGCGCAGATCCACGCCAGGTGGAGCAGCACGTCAACCGACAGCAGCAGGCCGAGCAGCGCGAGCGTCAGCACAGGCACGGCCACGGTCGCCAACGCCCAGCGGATCCGCCTGCCCCGAGCGGCCACCGGATGCGCGCGCAGGCGCACGGCGGAGGTCGGAGGTACCGCTTCCCGCAGGACCGCCGCGGCGACCCGGTCGGCCTCGGCACGCGGCGCGGCGGGCAGCAGCGTCTTGCGGTCGGTCTTGTCGTCGTCCTTCTGTTGCCGCAGTCCCGTGGCGACGGCGTCGACCCGGGCGGCACCGGCCGTACGCACACCGAGCGGCTCGACGAGCTCGACGCCGCGCAGCCGCTCCTCCTCGAGGGAGATCGACCGGGACGTCAGCAGACCACGCCGCACTCGCAGGGTGCCGGCGGATTCGCGGTCCAGCCGGTAGTTCCACCACATCTCGACGAACAGGCCGAGCGACCCGATGAGACCGATCACGAGGCCCACCACCACGACCACCGCGATGCCGCCGACGAGCCCGAACCCGCTCAGCAGGTCGATGGTCCACGTGATGACGCCGTTCTGCAGCCCGAACCACTCGGCGACCTGCAGCACGGCACCGTACGCGGCGACCCCGAGCGTCGGGGTCACGAACGACAGCGGCGCGTACCGGATCCAGCGCGGGTCGAACGTGGCGAGCCTGCCCTCCTCGGTCGCCTCGCCCGCCGATGCCCGGTCGAGCAGCTCCGCCCGCAGCCGTTCACCCTCGTCGCGGGACACGGCATACAGCGCGAACGAGCTCGAGTTCCACTCACTCTGCTCACCGGTGTCGATCTTGACCGTGACGATGCCGAGGTAGCGCGCGAGCGGACCCGCGGTGAGGTCGACGGTGCGGACGCGGTCACGCGCCACCGAACGCCTGGTGCGCACCACGATGCCCTTGGTGAGCTCGACCCGGTCCGGCAGCACCCGGTAGCGGGTCTTGCGCAGCCGGATGGTCTCGACCACGACCGTGCCGGCGACGATGAGCACCGCCGCGGGGATCACGGTGCCCAGCGCCCACCCCAGCGAGGCGGTGGCGATGCCGATCGCGGTCGGCACACCGGCGGCCACGCAGACACCCGCGACCGTGAGCGTGCTGGCGACGATCGTGCGCCGGTCGAGGTAGCTCCACGTGACCTCCGTGGGGCTCATGTGGCGTCACCCGGGGTGGCCTGGGTGGTCTCGGTGAGCTGGTGCACGAGGTCTTCGGCCAGTTCGTGATCGAGTCCGGGAATCTTCACCGCGCCCTTCGCCGACGCGGTCGTGACCGTCACCGTGGCCAGACCGAAGTACTGCTCCAGCGGGCCACGCTGGGAGTCGACCGTCTGGATGCGGGACATCGGCGCGACACGCCATTCCTGCCACAGCGCGCCGGTACGCGTGTAGACGGCGTCGCCGGTGACCTCCCAGCGGTGCACGCGATACCACCACGCGGGCATCCCGAGAGCGGCGGCCACGGTGAGCACGGCGATCACGACCGCGGGCAGCAACAGCCCGAACCGCGCCGCGTCCGGAAGCACGAGGCCCAGCACGACGAGCACGATCACGGGGACGCCACCGGTCGCCAGAACCTGCGTCCGCCACCACGTGACCGCCCTGCGGTCGACCTGATGGGACGGTGGGCGCAGCCGCAGCGGCGCACCACCCCCGCTCGCCATCGCCACGACGGACCTCCCCCAGCGCCTTACGGTGCCCCGGAGGTTAGCAGCCGGGCCAGGACGTCGAGTGCGATGTTGCGGCCGGAGACGACGGCCACCACGGTGCCCTCTGCGGAGACCTTTCCGGACAGCACGGCGGCGGCCGCGGCGGCGCCCGCACCCTCGGCGACGACGCCGCGCTCCCCGGCGAGGTACCGCACGGCCGCGTGCAGTTCGGCCTCGCTCACCGCGACGAGCTCGTCCACGTGCTTGGCGACCAGGTCGATGGTCACCGAGCCGGCCTCGAGATTGGCGGCGATGCCGTCGGCGATCGTCGGTCCCACCTCGACGGGCACCTGCCGCCCCGCGCGGACGGCGGCGGCCATGGACGGAGCCGCGTCGGCCTCCACCCCCACGAGCCGGACGTCGGTGCGTTCGGCCGCCCACAGGCCGAGTCCCGAGGCCAGGCCGCCGCCACCGACGCCGCACACCACGGTGAGCGGTCCCCGGGTCTGCTCGGCCAGTTCGTAACCGATCGTCGCCTGCCCGGCGACGACGTCCGGATCGTTGTAGGGGCTGACGAAGCGGGCACCGCGGGCGGCGAGCTCCAGGGCGTGGGCCTCGGCCTCGGCGTAGCTGGTACCGGTCTGCACGAGCTCGATGTCGAAAGCGCGCAGGGCGGCGACCTTGGCCGGGGACGCGGTGCCGGGTACGACCACGGTGGCCCGCCTGCCGAGCCGGGTGGCGGCGAACGCGACGCCGAGCCCGTGGTTGCCCGCGGACGCGGTGACCACCTCGTCACTGGGGCCGACGGCGGCGAGCGCACTCAGCGCGCCGCGGACCTTGAACGACCCGGTCGGCTGGAACGTCTCGAGCTTCAGGGCCGGGCCGGTGTCCGTGGCCGGAGCCAGCGGGGTCGGCGGCACTGTCGACCGCACGATCTCCCAGGCGCGCGCCAGGTCGTCGGGTCCGGGGGTGCGTACGTCACGGATCGCCATGCCTCTAGCGTGCGCCTCGTCCGAGCGTCGACACCAGTGCGCGCTTCTGGGGCTGAGCGTAAGTTGAGCTTGTGCTCGACCCTCGCCGCCTGCGGTTGCTCCGGGACGTCGCGCGGACCGGCTCGATCGCCGGAGCCGCCCAGCGTGACGGCTGCACGGCCGCCGCGGCGTCGCAGCAGCTGGCGGCCTTGGAACGGCAGACCGGCGTCCCGCTGCTGGAACGCGGCGCCCGCAGCGTGCGGCTCACCGAGGCCGGGCGCGTGCTCGTCGAGCACGCGGACCGGGTGTTGTCCGAACTGGACAGTGCGGAGCAGGCCCTGCTCGCCGTGGCGGGACTGCGCGGCGGCCGGTTGCGGGTGGCGGCGTTCGGCACCGCGGCGAGCTTCACCGTGCCCGCGCTGGCGGCGTTTCAGCGGCACCACGCCGAGGTGGAGCTGTCGTTCGTGGAGCTCGAGCCGGACGAGGCGGTGCCGGCGGTCCGGGAGGGCGAGGTGGACCTCGCCGTGACCCACCAGTACGCCCAGCTGCCCAAACCGGACCTGCGCGGCCTGCGGCAGGCGCCGCTGCGCCGGGAGCGGTTGCTCCTGGCCGTGCCGCCGAGTCTGCGGCCCGGCGACCCGGGGGCGGTGCGGCTGCGGGACTTCGCCCCGGCGCGGTGGATCGCGCCCCGCCCCGTGGCCGGGTTCCAGGCCGTGGTGGAGCTGACCTGCCGCGCGGCCGGGTTCGAGCCGAACGTCGGGTTCCGCACGGACAGCTACGACGTCATGCTGGCGTTCGTCGCAGCGGACTTCGGGGTGGCGCTGGTGCCCGAGCTCGCCGCCACGGAGACGCCGGGAGTGGCGTTCCTGGAGGTGGCGCGACCGGCGCCGCTCGCGCGCGAGGTGCACGCGACCGCTCGGGCCGCGGACACCTCACCGGCGGTCGCGCATCTGCTCACGTTGCTGCGCGAGCGGGCCGGCGGCCACGCCGCCGCATCCGGTGCCCGGCGCCGGGGCTGAGCAACCGGCCCGCTACCGCAGGCGTTCCCACCAGGCGTCGACCTCGGACACCTCCGCGACGGTGAGCCGCTCCCCCGGCCGCGGCACCGCGATGCGGACACCGCGGGTCTCGGCCTCCCGGCGGGCCCGGTCAACGGGGTCGGTCCAGCCGTGCGGGGCGAGGCTGAACGTTGCCCAGTGGACGGGGACGAGCAGCCCGCCACGGACGTCCACGTGGGCGGCGACGGCCTCCTCCGGCGTCATGTGGATGTCGGGCCAGCTGATCGCGTAGGCGCCCAGCTGCACCAGGGTCGCGTCGAACGGGCCGTGCTCCGCTCCGATCCGGGCGAAGCCGTCGAAGTAGCCGGTGTCACCGGAGTAGAAGACGCGGTGCCGGGGACCGGCCACGACCCACGACGCCCACAGGGTGTTGTTCCGTTTGAAGGCACGCCCGGAGAAGTGCTGGGCGGGCGTCGCGACGAGGCGCAGGTCGCCGACGCGGGTCTCGTCGCCCCAATCCAGCTCGACGATGCGCGAGTCGGGAACGCCCCACCGGCGCAGGTGCGCCCCGACGCCGAGCGGCACGACGAACGGCGCGCCCTGGGTGCGAGCGAGCGTCCGGACGGTCGGCATGTCGAGGTGGTCGTAGTGGTCGTGCGAGATCACGACCGCGTCGAGGCGGGGCAACTCCTCGAGCGGATGAGGTGGCGGATGCAGCCGTCGCGGGCCGATCCGGCGGGACGGGGAGGCCCGGTCACTCCACACCGGATCGATGAGCACGCGTGCGCCGTCGAGCTCCACCAGCGACGACGCGTGCCCGAACCACGTGACGTGCAGGCCGTCCGCGGGGGACGGGCCCGCCGGTCCGACCAGCGGCACGGGAGCCTTGGGACGCCGGCGCGCGGCGCCGACGAGGAATTCCCGCGCGGCCGCCTTCGCGCTGCCACGGGGTACCCAGCGTGGCGGGGAGCTGTTCCGGAAGGCACCGTCCCGGAACTGCGGCGAGCGGAGCACCGCCTCGTCCTCCGGGCGCCCGCCGAGGGCCGGCAGCACGTCCCGCGCCGCCAGTGCCGTTCCCGTCACGAGCACGCTCACCCCGGCCAGTACCGCCGGGCCGACTTTCGCCACGTTCGGAACCCCTTTCCGATGTCTGTCCGGAGAACGAGTGATCGTCGCGACGTGTTCCCGCACCGACCGGACGGACGGTGCCTCTCCCCAGCGGCCGGAATCGCGGCAGGCAGCGGGTGGGCGTCCCCGCGGCAACGCCCGGGCTACGAGCGCCCGGCCTCGAGAAACTCGCGCAGCCGCGGCCACGGCCAGGCGGTGATGACGTCGTCGGCGGTGAGCCAGCCCCGTTGCGCGGTGCCCACGCCGTAGCGCACGAACCCGAGGTGCCCGACGGCGTGCGCGTCGCTGTCGATCGCGAACCTCACCCCGAAGCGCTTGGCCAGCAGGATGTGCTCGTCGCGCAGGTCGAGCCGGTCGGGCTGGGCGTTGATCTCCAGAGCGGTCCCGGTGCGGGCGCAGGCCCGGAACAGCTCCTCGAGGTCCACGTCGATCGGCTCGCGCCTGCCGATGAGGCGGGCCGTCGGGTGGCCGATGACGGCCACGTCCGGGTTCTCGCACGCCCGGACCAGGCGGCGCGTCATCGTGGCGCGGTCCTGGGTGAAGTGCGAGTGGACCGACGCCACACACAGGTCGAACTCGCGCAGGAACGCGTGCGGCCAGTCGACGTCACCGTCGGGGCCGATGTTGAGCTCGGTGCCGTGCAGCACCCGCATCCCCGGGTGCTTGCGGTCGAGCTCGCGTACCCGCTCCCGCTGGGCGAGCATCTTCTCGGCCGTCATCCGCTGCATCGGCATGTCGGGTGCGTGGTCGGTGACCGCGTAGTACTCGAGCCCACGTGCCGCGGCCGCGTCGACCATGTGCTCGAGCGAGCCGACGCCGTCGGTGAGGTCGGTGTGCGTGTGCAGGTCGCCGCGCAGGTCGGCCTCCGTCACCAGCCGCGGCACCGTGCCGTCCAGCCCGGCCTCGATCTCGCCGCGGTCCTCCCGCAGCGTGGGCGGGATCCAGGGCAGGCCCAGCCTGCCGTAGACCTCGTCCTCGGTCTCGGACACGATGAGCTCGCCGGTGCCGGAGTCGAACAGCCCGTACTCGGACAGCTTGAGCCCGGCGCGTACGGCCATGACGCGGGTGCGCACGTTGTGCGCCTGCGAGCCGGTGAAGTACTGCAGAGCGGCTCCCCACGCGGCAGCCGGCACCACCCGTAGGTCCACCTGGACGCCCTCCGTGGTGCGCACGGAGGTCTTCTTCTCCCCCGCCGCGATGATCTCGGCCACGACCGGCGAGTCACGCAGGGCGGCCATGAGCGGCCCGGAGTCCTCGGCGGCGGCGAGCACGTCGACGTCGCCGATCGTCTCGCGGAACCGCCGCAGCGATCCGGCGTGGGTACACCGCAGGCAGCCCGGCGCCGCCGACACGGCCGCGACGATCTCCTCGGCAAGGCCGAGCGCGGTGTCGAGCAGCACCCGCTCGCCCGACTGCCGCAGCAGCCGGATGCCGTGCAGGATGTTCTCCTCGGTCCTGGGGCCGAACCCCTTGAGCCCGCGCAACGCTTCGGAGTGGATGGCCGCCTCGAGCTCCTCCACCGAGGAGATGCCGAGCTGCTCGTAGAGCGCGGCCGCCTTCTTCGGCCCGAGCGTCGGGATCGCGACGAGCCTGCGCACGCCCGGCGGGACCTTCTGCCGTACCCGCTCCACCGCCGCGACGGTGCCCGTGGCGACGTACTCGGCGATCTTGTCCGCGATCGACGCCCCGACCCCCGGTATCGACCGCAGCTCCGAGGTGCCGAGCGTCGAGACGTCCTTGTGGTAGCCGCCGATGCCGCGGGCCGCCTTCTCGTAGGAGCGGATCTTGAAGGCGTCGCCACCGGTGATCGACAGGAGGTCGGCGTACTCCTGGAACAGCTCCGCGACCTCGTCGTTGGGCCGGGCCATGCGCCCGAGTGTAGGCAGCCCGCCGCCCGGTGGCCCGCCGGCGCGAGCGGACCGGCCCCGGCATGCCTCACGCGTAGTGGGCGGCGATCCCGGACTGGCCGGGCGCGATCACGGGCCGCAGCACGAGGTCGTCGTCGTAGTCACCACCGTCCTGGTGGCGGAACCGGATGGGCTCGGCGGTCGGCAACGCGGCGAGCCGCTGCCGCAGATCCTCTGCGGCGCGGGCGAAATCCTCGCTGCCGAGCCGGTCGGCGCTGTAGACGGCGAACGGCGGCAGCACCTCCATCCCCGTGTACCAGAAGATGCCGTGCTGCATGCCGAACAGCACGTCGTTGAGCTCGCCGTGGACGCCGCGCGGACCGTAGGTCGCCCGCCGCGCGCCGATCGTCGTCACCAGCAGCGCCCGTTTGCCGGCGAGACCGCCGTCGCCGTAGCGCAGGGTGCGCCCGGTGGCCGGGTCCTTGACGCCGAAGGCGAAGCCGTTGACGAACACGCGGTCGAACCAGCCCTTGAGGATCGCGGGCGGCCCGGCCCACCACAGCGGGAACTGGACGACCACGGCATCGGCCCACACCAGCTTCTCCTGCTCGGCGACGATGTCGGGGCTCAGGCTGCGCTCGTGGTAGGCGCGGCGGGCCTCCTCCCCCACGAGCAGCCGGGTGGCCGGATCGTGACCGAAGTCGCCGGCGTCGACGACGGGGTCCCACTTCATCGCGTACAGATCGGACACCCGCACGGCGTGGCCCTGTTCGGCCAGCGTCCGCAGCCCCTGCTCCTTGAGCGACCCGTTGAGCGAGCGCTGCTCCGGATGCGCGTAGACCCACAACACGTTCATGGCCACCAGCGTCGTCCGGCCACCGTGCTCGAACCAGTGGCCCGATGGCCGACATGTGGAAGAATCGGGCCATGACCGATAGCCATCGGGTCGCCGTCCTCGTCCGCCACGGCGTCATGCCCCTGGAGCTGGGCCTGGTACACCAGCTCTTCGGGACGGCGCGCTCGGCCGCGGGCGAGCCGCTCTACGACGTCGTCACCTGTGCGCTGGAGCCCGGCGCGGTCCGGACCGACGCCGACTTCCCCATTCACGTCGCGCACGGGCCGGAGGCACTCGCCCGCGCCGGCACCGTGGTGATCCCCGCCACGCACGAACCGGACGACACCGAGACCGAAGGCAGGCTCGGCGACGCGCTGGCCGCCGCGCTCGCGCAGATCCGGCCGGGAACGCGGGTGGCGTCGATCTGCACCGGCGCGTTCGTGCTGGCCGCGGCCGGCTGGCTGGACGGACGGCGGGCCACCACGCACTGGATGTCGGCCGAGCGGTTCCGGCGCCTCTTCCCCCGGGTCCGGCTCGATCCGGACGTGCTCTACACCGACGAGGGCGACGTGCTCACCTCGGCGGGCGAGGCGTCCGGCATCGACCTCTGCCTGCACCTGATCCGGCGCGATCACGGCGCGGCGGTCGCCGCCGACGTCGCGCGGCGCACGGTCGTCCCGCCCCACCGCGACGGCGGCCAGGCTCAGTACGTGCCGCGCCCGGTCGCCGAGCCTCACGTCGCGTCGACGGGGGCCGCGCGGGCGTGGGCGCTGGAACACCTGGACCGGCCGCTGACGTTGCACGAGCTGGCCGGCCGCGAGTCGATGAGCGTGCGGACGTTCACCCGGCGGTTCCGCGAGGAGGTGGGCTGCTCACCGGGGCAGTGGCTCACGCGGCAGCGCGTCGAACGCGCCCGCCAGTTGCTCGAGGAGACCGACCGGCCGGTCGACCGCATCGCCGCGGACGTGGGCTTCGGCACGGGCGCGTCGCTGCGCCAGCACTTCCGGGCTGTGCTCGGCGTCTCGCCGACCACCTACCGCACCACGTTCCGGGGTGGAATGACCGTGGGGTGAAAAACGTTGTCATGACCGAGAGAGGTGACAACGATTGGCTGACGCCACCATGACCGCGACCCGCCGTCGCACCCGGCCCGCAGGCGAGGACGCCGACCTGGTCCGCGTCTACCTCGACGAGATCGGCGCCACGCCGCTGCTGACGGCGGAGCAGGAGATCGACCTGGCCAAGCGCATCGAGGCCGGAGTCTACGCCGCCGAGCTGATCCGGCAGGCCGACTCCGGCGGCCGCCCCCTGCCCGCGGACCGCCGCGACCTGGAGGCGCTCGTCCGCGACGGCAGGCACGCCAAGGACCACATGATCCGCGCGAACCTGCGCCTGGTGGTCACGGCCGCCCGCAAGACGCGCAACACCGCACTGTCGCTGCTCGACGCCGTCCAGGAGGGCAACCTCGGCCTCATCCACGCCGTCGAGAAGTTCGACTACGCCAAGGGCTTCAAGTTCTCCACCTACGCCATGTGGTGGATCAGGCAGGCGATCCAGCGCGGCAACGCCTTCCACAGCGGCACGATCCGGCTGCCCATGCACACCGCCGAGCAGATCGCCAAGCTCGACCGGCTGGAGCGGACCCTGGAGTCGCAGGGCAAGCACAACCTGTCCGTCGAGGAACTGGCCGACGAGGCCGGCATGCCGGTGGAGCGGGTCGTGGCGCTGCGGCAGGCAGGCCAGACCACGGCGAGCCTGGACGTCGCGGTCGACGAGGACGGCGAGCTGACCCTCGGCGATCTCGTGACCACCGAGTCGGTCCCGGGCGTCGGCGAGGCGCTGGAGCGTGAGGCGCTGGTCGGCGAGCTCAACGCGGCGCTGGAGAGCCTGCCCGCCGCGGAGTCGGCGGTCGTGTCCCTGCGCTACGGGCTGACCGACGGCGAGCAGCACTCGGTGCCCGACATCGCACGCCGGCTGGGCATGACCCGCAAGCGGGTCCGCACACTCGAGGAACGCGCACTGGCCCAGCTGCGCGACCCCGAGCGCAACCGGTCGCTGCTGGCCTGGGCGAGCTGACAGCTATGCCCGGCGGCGGTGCGGGCCCTACGATCTGCTCGTGAGACTGCCCGTCATGCCGCCGGTCAAGCCGATGCTCGCGACGCTCGTGCGCGAGCTGCCCCGGGAGCCGGGCCTGCGCTACGAGCCGAAATGGGACGGCTTCCGGTGCGTCGTGTTCCGCGACGGGGACGAGATCGAGCTGGGCTCCCGCAACGACCGGCCGCTGACCCGGTACTTCCCGGAACTCGTGGAGCTGCTCGCCGAGGCCCTGCCGCCGCGCTGTGTTGTCGACGGCGAGATCGTGATCGTCACCGAGGCCGGGCTCGACTTCGACTCCCTGCAGCTGCGCCTGCACCCCGCCGCGTCGCGGGTACGCAAGCTCGCCGCCGAGACGCCCGCCAGCTTCGTGGCGTTCGACCTGCTCGCGCTCGACGACCGGGACCTCACCGGCGCACCGTTCACCGACCGGCGCGCCGCGCTCGAGCGGATCCTGGACACCGCCCAGTCGCGGGTGCACCTCACCCCGCTCACCGACGACCCGGACGTGGCGCAGGACTGGTTCACCCGGTTCGAGGGCGCCGGGTTCGACGGCGTGATGGTGAAGGCACCCGATCTGCCTTACGCGCAGGACAAGCGGGTCATGCGCAAGGTCAAACACGAGCGCACCGCCGACTGCGTGGTCGCCGGGTTCCGCTGGCACAAGGACGGCCAGGGCGTGGGCTCGCTCCTGCTGGGCCTCTACGACGACGAGGGCACCCTGCACCACGTCGGCGTCGCGAGCAGCATGACGGCGGCGCGCAGGCGCGAACTCGTCACCGAGCTGGAGCCACTGCGGGAGAACGCGCTCGAGGACCATCCCTGGCGCGACTGGGCCGACGCCGAGGCACACGCCGGCGGGCGGATGCCCGGCGGCATGAGCCGGTGGAGCGCGGGCAAGGACCTGTCCTGGGAGCCGCTGCGCGTCGAGCTGGTGGCCGAGGTCCGGTACGAGCACCTGCAGGCTGGCCGGTTCCGGCACGGGGGCAGGCTGGTGCGCTTCCGGCCGGACCGCTCTCCGGCGTCGTGCACGTACGCGCAGCTGGAGGAAGTGCCGCCCGCCGAGCTGGCGGCCCTGTTCGACGAGGTGGCATCCGCATGACGGAATCGGTGACGCTCGATGTGGACGGTACCGAGGTGACGGTGTCCAGTCCGGACAAGGTGTTCTTCGGCGAACGCGGCGAGACCAAGCTCGACCTGGTGCGCTACTACCAGGCGGTGGCGGGCCCGTTGCTCGCCACGCTCGGCGGCAGGCCGCTGCTGATGGAGCGCTACCCCAGCGGCGCGGGTGGCAAGTCGTGGTTCCAGAAGCGCGTGCCGAAGTCGGTGCCGGACTGGCTGACCACCACGGTCGTGTCCACCCCGAACGGCACCACGAGCGACGCGCTCGTCGCCGCCGACCTCGCGCACGTGCTGTGGGCGGTCAACCTCGGTTGCCTCGGCTTCCACGTGTGGCCCTACCGTGCTTCGACCCCCGAGGTGACCGACGAGCTGCGTGTGGACCTCGACCCTTCCCCCGGTGTGACGTTCTCCCAGGTGCGGGAGGCGGCGTGGCGGGCGAAGGAACTGCTCGACGAGCTCGGCATCGAGGCGCTGCTCAAGACCACCGGCTCGCGCGGTCTGCACCTCTACGTCCGGCTGCAACCCCACTGGGACAGCTACGCCGTGCGGGCCGCCGCCGTCGCGCTGGCCCGGGAGCTGGAACGCCGGCATCCCACGCTCATCACCGCGCAATGGTGGAAGGAGGAACGCGGGCGGCGCGTGTTCGTCGACTTCAACCAGAACGCTCCACACAAGACGGTGTTCGGCGCCTGGTGCGTACGCCCCCGGCAGGGCGCGCAGGTGTCGACGCCGATCGCCTGGGACGACCTCGACGGCATCGATCCGGACAGCCTCACCATCGCGACCGTGCCCGCCCGGCTCGCGGACCGCGGCGATCCCTGGGCCGGTCTGGACGAGCGGCCCCAGTCGCTGGAACCGCTGCTGGCGATGTCCGAGCGGGACCTGGCGTCGGGTCTCCTGGACGCCCCGTGGCCGCCCGTGTATCCCAAGCAGCCGGGTGAACCACCACGGGTGGCGCCCAGCCGGGCCAAGCGCAGCTGACGTTTCACCCGTCCGAGGCACGGGTAGCTCGGCACCCGTGCACTTCCGGCAATCGCTTGCCGCGCCGGTCGCCTGGGGCGGGCGCGCGCTGTTACGCAACGGACCCGAACGGGCCGCGGTGCTGCAGATCCTCAAGGCGGCCCTCGCGGCCGTGATCGCGTGGGTCGTCGCCGCGGACGTCCTGGCGCTGCCGCAGCCGTTCCTGGCGCCGTATGCGGCGGTGTTCGTGGTCGAGGCCACGGTCTACCGGTCCGTGCGGTACGCCGCGCAGCAGTTCGGGGCGATGGTCGGCGCGGTCACGGTGGCCGCGGCGGTCGGGCACCTGATCCCCTCACTCACGCTCGCTCTCGCCGTGGCCGTGGCGGCGGGCCTGCTGCTCGGGCAGTGGCGCCGGCTCGGCGACGCGGGCCCGTGGGTCGGCATCACGGCTCTGGTGATCGTCACCTACGGGCAGGCCACGCACGAGGCCCTGCTCCTGGCCCGGCTGGCAGAGGGTGCGCTCGGCGTGGCGATCGGCACGGTCGTCAACGCCGCGCTCTTCCCGCCGGTGTACGCCGACGGGGCCCGCCGGGCGACCGAGCGGCTCGCCGCGGAGATGGCCGAGCTCATCGCCGCGATGGCGAACGGGTTGCGCCACAACGACATCGCCGGCCCTGCCGGCGAGTGGGTCCGGCGCTCCTACGACCTCACCGGTCTCGTCACGGAGGCCGAGCAGGCGGTGAGCTGGAGCCGGGAGAGCCGCCGGCTCAACATCCGGGGGCGGATGCCGCGACGGCGCACACCGCCCAGTGACTACCGGTTCTCCCTGGCCGGGCTCCGGGCCGCGGCGCCGTACCTGCAGACCATGGCGGACGCGCTGCACGCGGGCGTCGAGACCGGGCGGTTCACGCCCGGGCCCACCGCCGAGTCGCGTGAGCGGTTCGCCGACCTGCTCGACAGCCTCGCGACCGTGGTGCGGTTGCGCGCCGACGCCGACGCCTCCGACGACGACGTCGGCGAGGCGCTGGCGAGCGCCCGCCGTCTCCTCGACGAACTCGACGACCGGGTCCTCACCGCACCGGGCGAGGCGTTCGGTCCGGCGCTCGGACTGGCCGGGCTGCTGATCCCGGCCCGGCGGTCGCTGCGGGAACTCGGGGCGCACTGATCGGGAGCATGCAGCGGGGCCGCCGGCCCCCTGCGCCGACGGCCCCGTTGGTGCGCGCCCACACGGTCCCCTCGCCGGTGGAGCGCTACGGTCCTACTTCTTCTTCCTGCCCTTGCGTGCCTGTGCGGTCCGGCGGCCGCTGGCCTTCTTCAGCGCCTGCACCAGTTCCGACTTGCTCATCGTCGACCGGCCCTTGATGGCGAGCTCCCTGGCCCGCTCGTACAGGTGCTGTTTGCTGGCGGAGGCGTCCACTCCGCCCTGGGTCTTCTTCTGCTTCTGGCCGGCGCCGCCCTTGGCCTGTTCGTCCGAGGGCCCGCGGCCCTGCTTCGGCTTCCAGCGGTCGCCGACCTTCTCGTAGGTGTGCTTCAGGGCGGCGAACGCCGTCTGGTGGGCGCGCCGTCCCTCGCCGTAGGTCTCCACGGCGGAGTCGTGCGCCTTGATCCACGTGCGCTGCGCCTTCCGCGGCGAGCGCTGCAGCGTATCCGGCAGCTCCTTGCGTCCAGGCATCGCCAACCTCCTTGCGGTCGCGCCCTGGAGGTTTGCCCGGTCGCACGCGTCTCAAACGTCACCCGCTGGTGGGAGGCTCACGCCGGCTGGTCGAAGTACCGCGGGTTGGCGACGGCGAGCCGGTCGGCGACGTCGCGGCGAATGGCGTCGAGCACGTCCTCGCCGAGCGGGTCGAGCGAGCCGCTGCGCAAGGCCGCCGCGAACTCCCGCTGTCCGGAGACCCCGAGCGCGGCGAGGCGGCGGTCGTGCCGCCGTTGCTGCGCCGCTCCCGCGGCGAGTTCGCGCTCGACGATCCCGAGCGCGTTGGCCGCCACGCGGGCGTGGTAGGCGAGGACGCCGTCGGTGCCCTCGACCACGTGCTCGGCGAGGAACTCGCGGACCGCCTCGATCAGCTCCCCGGCCGTCGGCCTGCCGTGCAAGTCGGGCGGCGGGGTCGGGTCCTCGGGTTCGGGCCGTTCCGGGGGCATTCCGAGCGCGAGCAGCAGATCGTGTTCCTGCTCGCAGACCCGCCTGCCGACGGCGGCCAGTTCCACCGACCGGGTGCGCCCGCCGAGATGCCGCTCGGCCTGCATCCGGCAGACGACCGCCCACTTGGCCGTGCCGTACACCTCCCACCAGTGCAGCGCGCCGGGGTCCGGCCGCACGCCTGCGACCTCGGCGTACCCGTCGAGCAGCTCCTCCCGCCCACCGAAGCCGCCGACCGGCTGGGCCGTGCCGAAGCGCCACGCCTTGACACACAGCCAGCCGAGATCCTCCATCGGGTCGCCGCGGTGCAGGAGTTCCCAGTCCAGCACGGCGCGCAGGCCGTCAGGGGCGACGATGAGGTTGCCGTTGCGGAAGTCGCCGTGCACCACCGTGTCGCCGGCGGGATCGGGCCGGTGCCGCCGGAGCCAGTGCAGGGCGATCTCGACGGGCGGCAGCGGTTCGCCCAGCTCGTCGTAGTGCTCGGTGAGCCAGTCGAGCGGGTCGGGTGCGGGCAGCTCGGGCACGTCGGCGAGCGGGATGCGGTGGATGCGGGCGAGCACCCGGCCGAGCTCGCCCGCCAGGGAGCTGCGCACGGCGTCGTAGCGCTGTTCCCGCAGCAACTTGCGGGGAATCGTCTCGCCGTCGACGTGCGCCGTGATCAGGTAGGGCGCGCCGAGCACGGCCGCGTCGAGGGTGTGGTCGACGAGCTCCGGCACCGGCACGCCCTGTGCCCGCGCCGCCGGCAGTACCGCCGCCTCCCGGGCCACCGTCGCGGGATCGGCCTGGGCGGGCGGGTCCCGGCGCAGGACCAGCCGCACCGGCTCGCCGTCCTGCGGGGTGGCTTCGAACACCCATGTCTCCCGGCTCGCGCCGCCGGAGAGCCTGCGCAACCCGCCGACGGTGGTCTCCGTCCGCCACAGCTTCGTCAACCGGGCGGAGAGCCGCGTGGCGAGCTCGTCGGCGGTCATGCGCGCTTGCGCGGGCCGGCGAAGCCGAACAGGTAACCGGCTACCTTGCGCATCTGGATCTCCTCCGACCCCTCGGTGATCCGGTAGCGGCGGTGGTGCCGGTAGATGTGCTCGAACGGCGTGTGCCGGGTGTAGCCGAGGCCGCCGTGGACCTGCATCGCGCGGTCTGCGGCATCGCAGACGAGCCGGTTGGCGCGGTAGTTGCACATGGACACCTTGTCGCTGATCCGCAGGGCGGGCGCCCGGTCCAGCTCCCAGGCGGTCTTGCGCACGAGCGTGCGGACGAGTTCGGCCTCGGTGTGCAGTTCCACCAGCGGCCATTGGATCGCCTGCCGGTCGGCCAGCGGCCGGCCGAACGCCACGCGCTCGCGCGCGTAGTCGACGCTGCGGTCGATGCAGTACTGAGCGGCACCCACGCCGGAGGCCGCCTGGCGGATGCGGTTCTCGTGCACGAAATGCTGCGCGAGCGCCAGGCCTTCGCCGACCTCGCCGAGCACCGCGGTCGCGGGCACCCGGACGTCGCGCAGGCTGACCTCGGCGTGGTCGGTGGGCATATTGAGGGTCCACCAGTGGAAGTCGACGGAGAACCCAGGCGCGTCCGTGGGGACGATGAACGCCGTGATGCCCCTGGCTGATCCGGCATCGCCCGACGTCCGCGCGAAGATCACGTCGTGCGTGGCGGTGTGCAGCCCGGTGTTGAACCGCTTCTGTCCATTGAGGATCCAGTCGGACCCGTCCTGGACGGCGGTGGTCTCCAGCCACGTCGCGTCGCTGCCGTGACCGGGTTCGGTGAGCCCGAACGCGACCCGCTTGGCGCGGGTCAGCATGGGTTCGAGAAATTCCTCCCGCTGCTCGGCGGTACCGAACTCGAGGAACATGTGCACGAGCGGGAAATTGCCCACCACCGACGCCTCGTTCTGCAGGTCGTTGTGCAGGCCGAGGCCTTTGGCGGCCAGGTGTTCGCGGATGACGGCCATGTCGAGATTGGACCCGCCGCTGCCGCCGACCTCCTTTGGCAGGCCGTACCGCAGCCAGCCCGCGCGGTCGGCGCGCCGGAACATCTCCTCGAGCAGTTCCTCCCATTCCGGATTCGGGATGCCGCCGCGGGCGATGTCGGTACGGGCGAACTCGCGGCGGTGGTCGAAGAAGCGTTCGTTGTCGTTCTGGTGCTCCAGCGGAGTGATCTCGGCGTCGATGAACTCGTCGAGCTCCGCCAGCAGCCGGTGCAATTCAGCGGGCAACTCGAAATCCATGACGCTCCTTTCCGCGCGGCGACGTCGGCGGCGGTGATCTCGTCGATCTTGTCCGGCACCACCCGCGTGAGGCAGGATCGCGAACGGACGTTGGTGGAGCTTACGAGCCAAAACCACGGCACGGCAAGACATCGGCAGCCGCGAGGGGAGACACCGTGACCGAGCCACCCGACCATCGCGTGTCGTGCACCGTGCGGGACGGCGTGGCCGACGTGCGGCTGGACCGTCCGGACAAGATGAACGCGCTCGACCCGCCGATGTTCGACGCGCTCGTGCGCACCGGCGAGCGGTTGCGCGACGACACGTCGGTGCGCGCGGTGGTGCTGTCGGGCAATGGCCGGGCGTTCTGCTCCGGACTGGATGTCGGCATGTTCCGGGCGATGGTGGGCGGCGCCGAGCACGCGGACCTGGGACGCCGCGACCCGGGTTGCCCCGGACCCGCCCAGGCGCGTGGTCGACGCGCCGCGTATGTGTGGGCCGAGGTGCCCGTGCCGGTGATCGCGGCCGTGCACGGCTACGCGTTCGGCGGCGACCTCCAGCTCATGCTCGGCTCCGACATCCGGCTCGTGGCCCCCGGACACCCAGCTGTCGGTGATGGAGATCCGCTGGGGACTCGTGCCGGACATGACGGGCACGCAGCTGCTGCCCGAATTGGTCGGCCGGGATGTCGCCAAGGAACTCACCTACACCGGACGTGTCATCGACGGTACCGAGGCCGCCCGGCTCGGACTGGCCACGCGGACCGAGACCGATCCGCTCGACACGGCGCTGAGCCTGGTCCGGGAGATCACCGGAAAGAACCCGCACGCCGTCCGGCACGCCAAGAGGCTGCTGGAGCTGGCGGGCCGGATGGGCGTGGCCGACGGGTTCGCCGCCGAACAGACCGCGATCCGGGATCTGATCGGCAGCCCGAACCAGGTCGAGGCGGTGCGAGCCAATCTGGACTCGCGCACCCCGGCCTACCGCGACCCCGCCCCGGCGAGCAGTAGGAGCACGGCATGACGACGGACAACCCGTTCGACCTCACCGGCCACGTCAGCGTGGTCACCGGCGGCAACTCCGGGATCGGACTTGCCATGGCGGACGCGCTGGCGGCCGCAGGGGCGGGTGTGTGCGTGTGGGGCACCAACGCCGACCGCAACGCCGAAGCGCGGCGACACCTGCAACGGCACGGCGGCACCGTGCTCGCGCTGCGCTGCGACGTCGGCGACGAGGACCAGGTGTGTGCCGCCATGACGCGCACGGCCGAGCACTTCGGACGGATCGACTCCTGCTTCGCCAACGCGGGCGTGCCCGGAGTGCCCACCCGATTCGTGGACACCGGGCTGGACGAGTTCCACCGCGTCATGCGGATCAATGTGGACGGTGCGTTCGTGACCCTGCGTGAGGCGGCCCGGCACATGCTCGAGCGGGGCGAGGGCGGCAGCCTGGTCGCCACGTCGAGTCTGGCGGCCGTGCAGGGGCAGCCGCGCGGGCACGCCTACGCGGCGTCGAAAGGCGCGATCATCTCGCTGGTGAAGGGCATCGCCGTGGAACTGGCCCGGCACGGCATCCGCGCGAACGCCGTGCTGCCGGGCTGGGTCAGCACGCCGATGGCGGACCCCGCGCTGGAGTCCGAGGGGTTCCAGCGCAAGGTCCTGCCCCGGATGCCCGTGGGCCGCTGGGGCCATCCGGACGACTTCGGCGCCCTGGCGGTGTACCTGGCGAGCCCGGCGAGCGCCTTCCACACCGCCGACTGCATCACGGTCGACGGCGGCTACCTGTCGTTCTGACACCGCTGGACTACGCCAGCTCGGGGCCACCCCAGCCACCGGTGTAGGCCGGTTCGGTACGGGTGCGGAAGGCATCGAAGGCGGCGGGCACGTCCTCGGTCGCGAAGTTGATGCTCTGGGCGCGGGCCTCGTTCTCCAGGGCCTCGCGCAGGGTCGCGTCGGCGCCCTCGTTGAGCAGCGCCTTGGTCTGTGCCAGCGCGACCGGCGGCCCGGCGGCCAGCTGTGCGGCGACGCCGGCGACGAAGGCGTCCAGCTCCTCCGGCGGCTTGACCCACGTGACGAGGCCGAGCCGCGCAGCCTCCTCCGCGTCGACCATCTCACCCGGCCGTCAGTGGCTGGCGGCCGCGGTGTAGCGCTGCTTGAGCTTGTGCTTGACGAGCTTGCCCGTGGGCGTGCGCGGCAGCTCGTCGACGAAATCGACACTGCGCGGCGCCTTGTAGTGGGCGATGCGATCGCGGACGTAGTGCAGCAGTTCGGCCTCGAGCTCCGGACCCGGGTCCACACCGGACGCCGGTTGGACGACCGCCTTGACCTGCTCCCCCATCTCCGGGTCGGGGATGCCGATCACCGCCACGTCGTACACCGCCGGATGCAGCGTGAGGACGTCCTCCACCTCCTGCGGGTAGATGTTCACGCCGCCGGAGATGATCATGAAGGCCTTGCGGTCGGTGAGGAAGAGGTAGCCGTCGGAGTCCACATAGCCGACGTCGCCGTTGGTCGCCCACGTGGGATGGTCGGGATGCTGCGCGTCGCGCGTCTTCTCGGGCGCGTTGTGGTAGGTGAACGGCACCTCCTCGCGTTCGAAGTAGACGGTGCCGATCTCGCCGGCAGACAGCTCCCGGCCCTCGTCGTCACAGACGTGGATGACGCCCAGCCCGGCCCGGCCGACCGAACCCGGTTTGTCGAGCCACTCCTGCGGCGAGATGAAGGTCATGCCCGCACCCTCGGTGGAGCTGTAGTACTCGTAGAGGATCGGGCCCCACCAGTCCATCATCGCCCGCTTGACCTCCACCGGACACGGCGCCGCCGCGTGCACGGCGACCCGATGGCTCGACAGGTCGTACCGGCTGCGGACCTCGTCGGGCAGCTTGAGCATCCGGACGAACATCGTCGGCACCCACTGGCTGTGCGTGACCCGGTAGGTCTCGATGGCGCGCAACGCGGCCTCGGGCTCGAAACGCTCCATCATCACAAGCGTGCCGCCCACGGCGTGCACGCAGGCGCCGAACCGCAGCGGCGCCGCGTGGTAGACCGGTGCCGGGGAGAGGTAGGTGATGCCGGAATCGAAGCCGTACATGGCTTCCAGCAACGGCCGGAGCAGGTCGCCGGGCTCGTCGATCTGCCGTTCCGGCAACGAGACCCGGATACCCTTCGGCCTGCCCGTCGTCCCCGAGGAGTAGAGCATGTCGGCGCCGGCGGGTTGGTCGTCCGGCACCTCGGCGGATGCCCCGGCGAGCGCGGCGTCGTAGTCGTCGTAACCCGGCACCGGGCCGCCGTAGGCGAGCTTCACCGGCACGCCGGACACCAGTTCGGCGACCTCGCGTGCCAGCTCGTCGAGCGCGGCGGAGACGACGAGCGCCTTGGCGCCGGAATCCTCGACGATGTAGGCGACCTCGGGCGGTGACAGGTGGCTGTTGACCGCCGCGATGTACAGGCCCGAGCGCACCGCCGCCCAGTAGACCTCGTAGGCGCGCACGGAGTTGTCGGTGAGCAGCGCGACGGTGTCACCCTTGGTGAATCCCTTGGCGCGTAAGGCATTCGCCAGTCGGGCCGAGCGCTCCTCGAGTTCGCCGTAGGTCAGCCGATCGCCCGAGCCCGCCATGATCACGGCGGGCTTGTCCGGCTGGGTGGCAGCGTGCGTACCCGGATACATACGGTTCCTCCTCGAACCGGCGGCGTCCTTGCCGAGCCTGCACCGAGCACGGCACGGCAGTCAATGCCGACTGTTTCTCCAGTCTGCCGCTCGCTACGCTGATCCGATGGCCCGTCCCGCGCACGCAGCGCCGCGCAGCCGGGAGGAGCGCAGCGCGGACAGCCGCGTGCTGATTCTCGACGCGGCGGTCGACTGCCTGATCGAACACGGCTACGCGGGCGCCTCGACCCTCGCCATCCAGGCGAAGGCGGGCGTGTCGCGCGGCAGGCTGCTGCACCACTTCCCGTCTCGCGACGGCCTGCTCGTCGCCGCGGCCCAGCACCTCGCGGCGCGGCGGCTGCGGGAGACGGAGGCGCGCGTGGCCGCCGCGCTGACCGGCGAACCGGAAGGGCCGGACCGCGTCGACCGCTGCATCGAGCTGCTGTGGGCCACCTTCCACGAGCCGCATTTCTGGGCCGCCGTGGAACTCTGGACGGCCGCCCGCACCCATCCGCCGCTCGCCGCGGCACTGCGGCCGGCCGAACGGGCGTTGCGCGAGGCCATCTACGACGTCGCCGATCGGATCTGGGGCCCGGCGGTGCGCGCCCACCCGCGCTACGGCGAGCTGCGCGAGTTGCTGTTCACGAGCATGCGCGGCGCCGCGCTGCCCTACGCGTTCGACGCCCGACCGCCCGCGACGGATCGTCATATCGCCCTGTGGAAGTCCATCGCCCGCACCGTGTTGTTCGGCGAATGACAACTAACGGTCAGGGTTGACCGGATGGACGTGCCCGGGTGAGCATGATGCGGATCACTCTCCCGAGGATGACCGAGGTCAACGATGTCCGTAGCGTCACCCGCCGCCCCCGCGATCCCCAGAATGCTCGGCCGGGGCATGACCATGGGCGACCAGCTCGCCCGGCACGCCCGCACGATCGGCGACGACGTCGCCTTCGTCTTCGAGGGCACCACCCGCACCTACCGGGAGCTCGACGAGCGGGTCAGCAGGCTCGCCAACACACTGCGCTCGCGCGGCATCGGCCCCGGTGACCGGATCGCCGTTCTCGGCCTCAACACCCTCGAGGTCGTGGAGGCGTACTTCGCCTCGACGCGGCTGGGCGCCATCTGCGTGCCGGTGAACTTCCGCCTCGTCGCCGACGAGATCGCCTACGTGCTCTCCGACAGCGGCGCGGCCGCTGTCGTCGTGCAGGCCCCGCTCGCCCCTGCCCTGGCGAAGGCCCGCGAGCAGGCGGGCACGGATCCCGTGTGCCTCGTGTTCGGTGGCGACGCCGCCACGGCGGGCGCCGGGGCCGTCGACTACGAACACGCGCTCGCCGAGGCCGCACCCGAGTTCGACGAGATCGCCGTCGACGAGCACGACCCGGCGTTCATCATGTACACCTCGGGCACCACGGGCAGGCCGAAGGGCGCGGTGCTGACGCACTTCAACCTTGTCATGCATGCCTTCAGCAACATGGCGACGCTCGGGGTCACGCACGAGGACCGGGTGTGGATGGCCGCGGCGCCGCTGTTCCACATCGCCGGGCTGTCCGGCATGCTGCCCACCCTGCTGCTCGGCGGCCGCACCGTGCTGGCCCCGTCCGGCCAGTTCGATCCGGTGGCCATGCTCGACACCTTCGAGCGCGAACGCGTGTCGTCGGTGTTCCTCGTACCCGCGCAGTGGCAGGCGATCGTGTCGGTTCCCGACATCGACAAGCGTGACCTCTCGTGCCTGCGCAAGATCTCCTGGGGCGCCGCTCCCGCATCGACCACGTTGCTGCGCACGATCATCGAGACGTTCCCCCAGGCCGAGCTCAGCACCGCCTTCGGCCAGACGGAGTGCAGCCCGGTCACGACCTTGCTGCGCGGGGAGGACTCGCTGCGCAAGATCGGCTCGGTCGGCAAGCCCATGCTCAACGTCGAGGTGCGAGTGGTCGACGACGACATGAACGACGTGCCGCGCGGTGAGGTCGGCGAGATCGTCTACCGCAGCCCGATGGTGATGAAGGAGTACTGGAACAAACCCGCCGAGACCGCGGAGGCGTTCCGGGGCGGCTGGTTCCACTCCGGCGACCTCGTCCGCGAGGACGAGGACGGCTACCTCTACGTCGTCGACCGCAAGAAGGACATGATCATCTCGGGCGGCGAGAACATCTACTGCGCCGAGGTCGAGGACGTGCTCGCCGGGCACCCGAAGATCGGCGAGGTGGCGCTGATCGGCATGCCGGACGAGAAGTGGGGCGAGACCCCGCTCGCCGTCATCGCCCCGCGCGACCCCGCGGACCCGCCCACGGGAGAAGAGCTCGAAGCGTGGTGCACCGAACGGCTCGCGCGGTACAAGCGGCCGCGGCGGATGGCGATCGTGCCCGCGTTGCCGCGCAACCCGAGCGGCAAGGTGCTCAAGACCGACCTGCGCGCCGACCGCGCCGCGGGCCGGCTCCCGGTCGAGCCGGTGTGAGGTACGACGCGCGAGCCGGTCGCGAGCCCGGTTTCTGAGAGACTGGCCGGGTGCTGTGGATCGAGCTCGAAGGTGCCGTGAACATCCGCGATGTCGGAGGCATTCCGACCACAGACGGCGGCACGACGGCCCGTAACCAGCTACTGCGCGCCGACAACCTCCAGGACCTCTCGCGCCGCGACCTCGACTACCTCGTCGGCACGGTCGGCCTGAGCACAGTGGTCGACCTGCGCACCGCCAAGGAGATCGAAGCGGAAGGGCCTGCCCCGCTGCGCAAGTACGCGCACATCCGGCACGTGCACCACTCGCTGCTGCCGGAAGGCGACGAGGCCCGCCCGGACGCCCTGCTGACGCGCGGCCGGGAACGCAACGGGCGCCGGGAGAACGGCGACCACGGCGACCACACCGTGTCGAGCTACCTGGGCTTCGTCGCGCACCGGCCGGACAGCATCGTCGGGGCGTTGCGGGCGATCACCACCTCGCCCGGGCCCGCGCTCGTGCACTGCGCCGCGGGCAAGGACCGCACCGGCGTGGTGGTGGCGTTCGCGCTGACCGTGGCAGGCGCCGAGCGGGAGGCCATCGTGCGGGACTACGCGGCGACGGCCGAGCGGATCGAGGCGATCCTGCGGCGGTTGCGAGCCTCGGCGACCTATGCCGAGGACATCGACCGCGTGCCCCTGGACCACCACACGCCCCGGGCCGAGTCCATGGCCCGCTTCCTCGACCAGGTCGACCAGCACTACGGCGGCGTGCTCGACTACCTCGGCACCCACGGCTTCGGCGCCGACGACGCGGCCCGGCTCCGCGACAAGCTGCGCGCGTAGCCGGACCCGGACCGCGCGAGCGGGCGTCCGCGTCACCGTGTCCGCAGCCCGCGTCAGCGTGTCCGCCGTTCGCGTCAGCGTGTCGGCCGCCCGCGTCAGCGTGTCCGCCGTTCGCGTCGCGCGGCCGGCACTACGGCGCCGGTGCCCGGGCCAACAGCCACGTCGTGCGGCGCGCACCCGCGACGGCGAGGTCCTCGGCGACCACCGTGTATCCGGGGGGCAGCCGGTGGGCGAGCTCGCCGTGCGGCACGTGGTACGGGCGCGGGTCCTCACCCTGGGCCAGCGCCTCCCAGGCCAGCAGGCCGCCGGGCGACACCGCCCGCGCGCCCGCGTCGAAGACGTGCTCGTCCCAGAACCGGGTGGCCAGCACCAGCGCGTACCCGCCCGGCTGGGGCCGGCACTCCCCCGCATCGGCCTGCACGCACGTGATGACCGCGGCGAGACCGCGCCGATGCGCCTCGGCCGCGAGCTGGCCGAGCGCGACATCCGAGACGTCCACGGCGACCACCCGCCGCCCCGCGGCCGCCAGTTCGAGAGCACTGCCCGACCGGCCGCATGCCAGCTCGAGCACCGGTCCGTCGGGCAGGCCGGCGGCCAGAGCGCGGGCCACGAGCGGGTGCGGCGTGAAGGTGGGGACGCTGCCGGCGTAGCGCGCGTTCCAGCGCAGCCGGTCGGGGTGGCCGGGCATGGTCACAGTCGCTGCGCGAATTCGACGACGTTGCCGTCCGGGTCGGCGACATGCAGGGTCCGTTCGCGCCACGGCCGGTCCACCGGACCACTCAGGATCTCCACACCGGCCGCGCGCAGCCGGGCGGCCTCGGCGTCGACGTCGTCGACCCGGAACCCGATCTCGCCGCACGGCGCCCTGCCCTCGCGCCCGCCGA
The DNA here is from genome assembly GCF_042685745.1 of Prauserella oleivorans. Classification (NCBI taxonomy): domain Bacteria; kingdom Bacillati; phylum Actinomycetota; class Actinomycetes; order Pseudonocardiales; family Pseudonocardiaceae; genus Prauserella; species Prauserella oleivorans. The sequence goes on from NZ_JBHUNT010000001.1 coordinate 4,427,046, forward strand.
TGAGCTCCGGCAGTTTCGCCCGGTCGAACAGCGCGAGCTTCACGTTCTCCAGGTCGAACTCGACGTAGCCGTCGCCCTCGACACGGACGCCGAGCCCGAGTACGTCCCGGTAGAACGCGACGGATCGCTCGAGCGACGCCACGTACCAGATGACGTAGTCCAGGCGGCGCATCAGCCGAGCAGTCCCGCCCAGTACGGCCAGAACCGCTGCACCACCAGGATGACGATGAGCAGTAGCCAGAACAGCAGGGGCGCCACGTGGCGCCGCGCGAGCGTCGCACCGAGTTCGCGGCCGCCGGCCAGATGGCCCGCGGCGAGGTTGTGCACGGTCGTGTACCAGAAGATCGGGATGGTCACCGCCCACACGACGAGGCAGTACGGGCAGAGCGCGCCGATCTCGTAGAGGCTCTGCGCGATGAGCCAGTGGACGAACCCGACGCCGAACACCGTGCCGGCCTGCAGCCCCAGCCAGAACCAGCGTGGCAGCCGGGCACCCGCGAGCAGCGCGACACCGATCGTGGCCACCACCGGAAACGCGGCCAGGCCGAGCAGGGGGTTCGGGAAGCCGAAGGCCGCGGCCTGCTCGCTCTGCATCACCGACGTGCACGACAGCGTCGCGTCGATGCTGCAGCTGGGCTGGTAGAACGGATCGCGCAGCAGCGCGATCCGTTCGATGGTCAGCACGAACGCCGCCGCGGCGCCGAGCAGCCCGCCGACGGCGAGCACCCAGCCCACCACCGTGCGCAGGCGCGCCGGAACGCCGGTGTCCACGTCGTGGTCGGCGACCGGTACGGACATCGGCCGGATCCCCTTTCGTCCATCCGTCCCCCTCGACGTTACGCAGCCCGGACGGCGCGGCGCGACGGGGCTACTCCGATCGAACGTGATCCAGCGCTCGTTGAGGTGGCGAGCCGGCCCGGGTTATGTTCGAGGCGTTTACAGACGAGGACCGTCTAGGAAGCCGGTGACTCATGGCAGCCGACCCCGCCGAGGCAGCGACGGGTTTCACCGTGCTCGGCACCGCCCAGAAGGCCGCGTGGGACGCGCGCACGCTGCCACCCGTCGAGCGTCTTCCCAGCGGGCTCTGGTCGATCCCGGTACCGATCCCGGACAACCCGCTCCGCTACACGTTGTGCTACGTGGTGCCTGGTGATGACGGGCTGGTGGTCGTGGACCCGGGCTGGGATTCGGGCGACGGCTGGGACACGCTGGTGGCCGGCCTCGCGGAGGCCGGGGCGGCCCCTCGCGACGTCGTCGGCATCGTGGCCACGCACGTCCATCCCGACCACCACGGCCTCTCGGGCAGATTGCGCGAGGAGTCCGGCGCGTGGATCGCGATGCACCCGGCCGAACGCGACACCCTGCCGCAGCGGCTCGCCGCCCAGCATAACGCCGGAACGGCCTCCACCATGTCGGCCTGGCTACGGCAACGCGGCGTGCCCGAGCAGGACGCGGCCGCGCTCGGCGGGCCGTTCGACGAGGAGCGCCTCGGCCCCGACGGCTACGTCATGGCCGAACCCGACGTGCTGTTGGAGGATGGGGACCTCGTGCCGCTGCGCGGCCGCACGCTGCGTGCCGTGTGGACCCCCGGGCACACCCCGGGGCACCTGTGCCTGCGGGACGTCGACGCGGGCCTGCTGCTCACCGGCGACCACGTGCTGCCCCGCATCACGCCGAACATCGGGCTCTATCCGGGCGCCGTGGGTTCGCCGCTCGGCGACTTCCTGCGCTCGCTGGAGCGCATCGGCGACTACGACGATCACGACGCGCTGCCCGCCCACGAGTACCGGTTCCGCGGCCTCGCCGGCCGCACGCGCATGCTGCGTGAGCACCACGAGGAACGCTGCCGCGAGCTGCTCGCCGTCGTGGCGGACCTCGGCGAGGCCTCGCCGTGGCAGATCGCGATGAACCTGCGCTGGTCGCGGCCGTGGGCCGAGATCGGGCACATGCGCATCGGGGCCCTCGCCGAGACCGAGGCCCACATCGACCACCTGGTCCGCCAGGGACGGCTGGTCTGGCACGACCCGGAGGGCGCCGAGGGCGTCCGGGTCCGGCCCGCCGGCCGAGACACCGTCTCCGCCACGACGAGGAGCAGCCCGTGACCGCACCCGATCTCGATCCCCGGACCCCGGTCCTCGTCGGCGTCGGCCAGGCGAGCGAGCGCATCGAGGATCCCGGCTACCGGCGGCTCTCGGCCGTCGAGCTGGCCGCGGAGGCCGTGCGCGTGGCGCTGGCCGACACCGGCGCCGACCCGGACGCCGTGGCCGCCGCCGTCGACACCGTGGCCGGAGTGCGCCAGTTCGAGATCTCCACCCCCGGCGCGTTCGCACCGCTGGGCCGCTCCGACAACTACCCCCGCTCCGTGGCGGGCCGCGTCGGGGCGAACCCGCGGCGGGCCGTGCTGGAGGTCGTCGGCGGACAGGGGCCGCAGCACCTCGTGAACGAGTTCGCCGCCACGATCGCCGACGGTGGCTGCGAGGTCGCGCTGCTGTTCGGCTCCGAGGCGATCTCCACCGCCCAGCACCTGGCCGGCGCCGAGGACAAGCCCGACTTCACCGAACATGCCGAGGGCAGCCTGGAGGATCGCGGCCTCGGCCTGCGGGGCCTGGCCACGCGGCACATGCTGATGCACGGCCTGGTGGAGCCCGCCGGCCAGTACTCGCTGTTCGAGAACGCGCGCCGGGCGCGGTTGAAGATGTCGCGGGAGGAATACGCCGCGGCGATGGGAGAACTGTTCGCGCCGTTCACCACCGTCGCCGCGCGCAATCCGCACTCGGCGGCCCCGGTCGAACGCACCGCCGAGGAGCTCACCACGCCCACCGACGCCAATCGCCTCGTCACCGACCCGTATCCGCGTTACGTGGTGGCCCGGGAGAAGGTCAACCAGGGCGCGGCGGTGGTGCTGACGTCGGTGGGTGCTGCCCAGCGGCTCGGGATCCCGCAGGAGCGCTGGGTGTTCCTGCACGGTCACGCCGATCTGCGCGAACGCGGCCTGCTCGACCGGGACGACCTCAGCGCCTACCCCGCAGCGGTCGCCGCCACCCGGCACGCGCTGGAGGTCGCCGGGATCGACCTCGACGACGTGTCGGCGGTCGATCTCTACAGCTGCTTTCCGATCGCGGTGTTCGCGCTCTGCGACGGGCTCGACCTCGCCCCCGACGACCCACGTGGGCTGACGCTCACGGGCGGGCTGCCGTTCTTCGGCGGCGCGGGCAACAACTACTCGATGCACGCCATCGCCGAGGCCGTCCACCTGCTGCGCGCGCGGCCGGGCGCCTACGCGCTGGTGGGCGCGAACGGCGGGATGCTCAGCAAGTACTCCGTCGGCGTCTACTCCACGACCCCGGCACCGTGGCGGCCGGATCGCAGCACCGAGCTGCAGGCCGAGCTCGACGCCGTGCCCGCCACCGCGCACACCGAGCACGCCGACGGCTGGGCCACCATCGAGACCTACACCGTGCTGTACCGCAAGAGCGGCACGCGCCGCGGAATCGTCATCGGCAGGCTGGAGTCGGACGGTACGCGGTTCCTCGCCAACACCGAGGACGGCGACGAGGCGATGCTGGACCTGCTGAGCACGGGCGAGCCGATCGGCGCGCGTGTGTTCGTGCGCTCGTTCGGTTTCGGCAACCGCGTCACCGTCAGCCGGGAGCGCATGGACGAGTTGTTCCCGCCACGGCCCGCGGTGCTGCGGCAGAGCTACGAGCACGCACTGGTACGCCGGGACGGGCACCTGCTCGAGGTGACCATCAACCGGCCCGAGGCGCGCAACAGCCTGCACCCGGAGGCCAATGCCGAGCTCGACGAGATCTTCGACGCCTACTTCGCCGACCCGGACCTGTGGGTCGCGATCCTGACCGGTGCCGGCGAGAAGGCGTTCTCCGCGGGCAACGACCTCGCCTACACCGCGTCCGGCAAGCTGCCGTGGGTGCCGAAGAACGGTTTCGCCGGACTGACCAACCGGGAGCACCTGCCGAAGCCGGTCATCGCGGCGGTCAACGGCTACGCGATGGGCGGCGGTCTCGAGATCGCGCTCGCCTGCCACCTCGTCGTGGCCGACGAGACCGCCCAGTTCGCGCTCAGCGAGGTCAAGGTCGGGCTCATCGCCTCGGCGGGCGGTCTGGTGCGGCTGCCGAGGACCGTCCCGCCGACGGTCGCGAACGAGATGATCCTGACCGGCAGGCGCATCACGGCGCGGGAGGCACTGGACTACGGGCTCGTCAACCGCGTCGTCGGCCCCGGGCAGGCCGTCGAGGGCGCCCGCCGGCTCGCCGCCGAGATCCTCGAGGGCTCGCCGACGTCGGTGCGCGCGTCGTTGCAGGTGATGGCCGAGACCCGCGGCATCGCCGACACCGTCGCGGTGGTGAACCATCCGACCACGGCGCTCGACGAGCTGCTCGTGAGCGAGGATGCGATCGAGGGCGTGACCGCCTTCGTGCAGAAGCGGCGTCCACAATGGCGGAATCGGTGACGCCGGCCGGATACGGCTGAGCAGGGCGGAGTGTGACGGATGACGGCGAGGAGCGGCACGACCGCCGGTCGTCCCCGCGACCCGGAGGTGGATCGCCGCATCGCACTGGCCGCCGTGGAGCTGTTCGGGGATGCCGGCTGGGCCGGTTTCAGCGTCGAGTCCGTGGCGCGGCTCGCGGGTGTCGGCAAGGCGTCGATCTACCTGCGCTGGCAGACCAAGGAGCAGCTACTGCTCGACGCCCTCGCCGCGCACGTCGCTCCGGTGGTGGACGCCGACACGGGAACGTTGCGCGGCGACCTGGTGGCGCTCGCGCGGCAACTGCTCAAGCTCTACATCGGCCCCAGCCGCCGGGCCGCGCTGCGGATGACGCTGGAGGCGCCGACCATCCCGGGCCTGTCCCGTCGCTGCGAGGAACTGCGGGACGCGCAGGTGAAGGCCGCGCGTGCCATGGTGCGCCGGGGCATCCGCCGCGGCGACATCCCGGAGGACACCTCGGTGACCCTCCTGCTCGACACGCTGTGCGGCGGTGTCATCGTCCACATCCTCTCCACACCCGCCCATCTCCAGGACACCCTGCGCGCCCAGCTCGACCGCTACGCCGACCAGCTCGTCGACTTCCTGCTGGGCCCGGCGCAGAGGTAGGGGAACGGGCGGGACCAGCCTCCGAACGGCGATAACCGCTTGCGACCGTCTCCTAGGGTGTGGGAATGCTGCCTACGGTGTGGCTGCTGGGGACGTCGGGCGTCGGCAAGACGACCGTCGGCTGGCGCCTGCTGCTGAGCCTCGGCGAGAGGTCGGTCCGGGCAGCCTTCGTGGATGCGGACCAGCTTCGACTCGCCGACGGAATACCGGCGGCCCAGCCGGAGCTCACGGCAGGCGGCCTGGCGGCGCTCGAGCACGGATACCGCGACGCGGGCGCGCAACTGCTCATCGTGGCGGGGCCGGCTGACGATCCGGCACACCTCGCTCGCCTGTTGCCGGGCCGGAACCTGGACCACGTCCTCACGGTGCACCTGCACGCCTCCGACGACGCCATCGTCGAGCGTATTCACCGGCGTGGCTGGCTCGTCGAGCTGGCGCAGGATGCCGTCGACTACGCGCGGTCGCTCGACCACGGGTGGGCAGACATCACGCTGGACACGACCTCCCTCGGCCCGTGCGAGGTCGCGGGGAGACTCGTCGCACCGGCGATGCGCCTGCTCGTTCAGTCCCGTGCGGCCACACCAGCCGTCTCACGGCCTGCCAGGGATGCCGATATGCCTGCTGCCGTCGTCGTGACCGGACCGGGTGGATCGGGCGTATCGACCGTGGGGTTCCAGCTCTTCCGGAAGCTCGCGCGCCATGGTTTGAAGGTCGGCTATGTGGACAGCCATCAGGTGGGCTTCGTCGGCCCACGCCCCCGTGCCGCCGAACTGGCCGGACTGCGCGCCACGAACGCCGTATCCGTGGCCGCGGCGATGACGGAGCGAGGTGTGCACACGGTTGTCCTTACCGCCGACCCACCTACCGCGCGCCGCCTGCAAGGCGCGCTTGCCCACGCTGACATGTATTGGCTGGACGCCTCACCGGAGTCGCTGGCCGGCCGGCTCACCGCCCGTTCCCGCGGCGGCGGCCCGCCCATCGCCGGGGACCACCGACTCGGTCTCGGCGACGGCGAGCTGGCGGCCTCGATCGCCGCGTCGGCCGCCGAGGCGCGGGATCCTGCCCTCCGGCCCCGGCACGCCCACGTGATCCCCACCGATTCCCGCTCTCCCGGCCAGATCGCGGACACCATCGTCGCCACCGTCGCCATCGTCGCCACCGTCGCCACCGTCGCCACCCGCCACGCGCGATCGCCGGGACAGGGCGACGCCGGACCGGCGACGTAGCAGCCGGCGACCACCCAGCCGCAGCAGCGACCGGAACGGCACACACGGTGACGGGAACGGCAGACACGGCGACGGGAACGGCAGACACGGTGACGGGAACGGCAGACACGGTGACACGAGCTGCCAACGCAACACGGCGACGCGGCCCAGGCCTCACGCGCCGGTCTGGGGCCGGGACGCCGGGGAGCGCGCACGCTCGATGGCCGTGCCGAGGACTCCCAGCCCGATCATGCCGATGCCGAGCCCGAAGTGCAGCCAGTTGTCGGCGCGGTTGAGGGGCAGGAAGTTGGCCCAGCTGTCGGGGTCGATCGCGGCCCCGTAGACGGCCAGCAGCAGATAGAGCCCGCCGCCGAACACGAGGTAGCCACGCGCCGCCGACGCGTTGCGCCAGGCCGCGAGTCCGAGTGCGCCGAACACCAGATGCACGATGTTGTGCAGGATCGACACGCAGAAGACGCCGAACAGCATGGCCTCCGAGCCGGCGCCGGCGAACGCCATCCGGTCGTAGTCGGTGACGATCCCCGGAATGAACCCGGCCACGCCGACCACCACGAACACGGCTCCGACGAGCGCCGCGAACAGTTGCACGGGCAGCCTGCGTGTCCCCGCGTGTGCGTCCGTCACGCCACTCCCCTTCCTCGCTGGTGCAGCGAGGGTGCCCGGCGGCCGCGCGGGCAAACGCGCACACCACGCCCCGCTCACCCGCTCCGGCCTGCCGGGACGCGCCGGGGGCACGGCCTCGCGATCGTCCCGATCGGCCTGGACCGTGCCGCTAGGCCGGCTCGCCCCGGTCCAGGCGCTCGCGCTGCGGCACGACGACGTATTTCGGATCCCGGGTGGACTCGACACCGGCCTCGAAGACGCCGAACCGCTGCAGCGCGCTGCCCGCGAGCAGGGCCAGGCCGGACACCGCGGCCACCGCCCGGCTGCGCCGCGCGAACACCGTGCCGAGCGCGCCGCCGAGCGTCAGGTACTCCGACCACGCGCGCAGCCGGTGCGCCTTGCCGGTGCGGTAGGCCTCGCCGATCAGGCCGAGCCGTCGCTCGAGCTCACGCGACACGACGAGCTCCACCACCGCGCCGCCCACGGCGAGCCTGCGCGCCGGGCCGGCCTCGGACACGGGCGCGCACACCATGCCGAACCCGCCGCCGCTCGCGGCCGCCGACCCGGTGAACACGAACGGCAGCATGCGGTGTGCCTCCTTCCACGCGGGAACCGCGGTGTGCGAGAGCAGCACGGCCGTGTAGGAGGCGACGGCGGGCGCCACGGCCGCCGCGGACAGCCCGGCCGGGCGCGCGGCCTTGCGGATGATCCTGCCCAGCAGCGTGCGGCGCAGTCGGCGGGGCAACACCTCGGCGACGGCCGCGGCACCGGCACCCGGGCCGTACGCGACGAGGATCCACGTGCCCACGCTCATCGGCGAACTCGGCTTCGCCACCCGCAGCATGTGGTGGAACCGTGCGGGCCTGCCGAGGTCGGCGACGAGCAGGTACATGCTCGCGGCGAGACTGCCCAGCGCGCCGAGCCTCGTGGCCGCGCGCAGGGTGGGCCTGCCCGTCAGATCGGCGCCCGCGGCCAGCTCCGCACAGCCCGCCGAAAGCCCGCCGGTGAACAGGTACGCGGGGATCAGCCATTCCCACACCGGCGGTTTGAGCACCGGACGGCCGTAGTACGACCGGAACGTCGCCTTCGGCACGGCCCGCTGCTCGCGGGTCCCGTCACCGCCGAGGGCGCGGGTGGCACGCTGCTCGGTCATCACCCACTCCGTCCGAAGAAGACGGACACGGCCGCCGCGGCGAACGCCGCCGCCGCCACGCCCGCGTGTTTCCACATCGACCCGGCGTCCCGGGTCGGCACCACCGGGTCCGGTGGCAGACCGTACACCTCGGGTTCGTCCAGCAGCAGGAAGAACGCACCGTCGCCGCCGACGCCGTCGTTGGGGTCCTCGCCGTAGAGCCTCGCCTCGGGAACCCCGGCGTCGTGCAGCTCGCCGACCCGCTGCCGGGCGCGCTCGCGCAGTTCGTCGAGCGGTCCGAATTGGATGGAGTCGGTCGGGCACGCCTTGGCGCAGGCCGGTTCCAGCCCGTCGCGCAACCGGTCGTAGCACATGGTGCACTTCCAGGCGCGCCCGTCACCCTCCCGGCGGTCGATGACGCCGTAGGGACACCCGGAGACGCAGTAGCCGCAGCCGTTGCAGATGTCCTCCTGCACCACGACCGTGCCGTACTCGGTGCGGAACAACGCACCCGTCGGGCACACGTCGAGGCAGCCGGCGTGGGTGCAGTGCTTGCAGACGTCGGAGCTCATCAGCCAGCGGAAGTCGGTGCGGGACTCTTCCCCCGTGCCGGCGCCGGGCAGGTCGAACGACGGCAGCCCGAGGTCCACGGTCTCCGTGGCCTGCGCGGTGGCCGAGGCGCCGGTCGGCTGCCCGGCCACGCCGCTGTCCTGCTGCCCCAGCGGCCGCTGCTGCTCGATGAACGCCACGTGCCGCCACGAGTTCGCGCCGAGCATTCCGGTGTTGTCGAACGACATGCCGAGCAGGTCGAATCCGTCGTCCGGCACGAGGTTCCATTCCTTGCACGCCACCTCGCACGCCTTGCAGCCGATGCACACCGAGGTGTCGGTGAAGAACCCCACCCGCGGGGGGTGCTCGGCGTAGCCCGCGTCGGCCGTCGGGTCGTCGAGAGGACCGTAGAAGCTGTTCCGCTCGTCGTGCGCCGTCATGAGTCGTCCCTGGTCTGCTCGGTGTGCGCGGTGCCGTCCGTGCCGGTGGTGAGGATGCGCGTGCCCGTCTCACGGGTGATGCCGGCCCGCCGCCGGTAGCCCTCGACGTAATCGAGCACGGCCGGTCCACGCGGCCTGCGGCCCGGCCGGATGTCGCACGTGGCCACCTTGCTCTCCTGGATGAACACGTTCGGGTCGAGCGCGACGCCGAAGAGGTCGTTCACGACGTCACCGTCGACGAGGCCCGCGTGGCCCCAGTGGTAGGGCAGCCACACCTGGTGCACCACATGGTCCTGCACGCGCAGCGGCACCATGCGGTCGGTGACGAGCACGCGGGCGTCCACGGCAGCCCGGCTGGTGACCACGTGCGCCCAGCCCAGGTGCTCGAGGCCGCGCTCCCGGGCGAGCTCGGGCGAGACCTCCACGAACAGCGCGGGCTGCAGCTCCGCCAGGTACGCCAGTTGCCTGCTCATCCCGCCCGCCGTGTGGTGCTCGGTGAGGCGCGCGGCGGTGAGCACGTACGGGAACACCTCGCCGTGAGCCTCCGGCGGCGCCGGGTTGGACGGGTTGTCGGGACGGCCGTACACCTTGCGCACCGGGTTGCCCTGCTGGCCGTAGAGCAGGTTGCGCACCGGTGACTCGTGGGGTTCGTAGTGTGTCGGCAGTGGACCGTCGACCACCCCGTTGGGCGCGAACAGCCAGCCCTTGCCGTCGGCCTGCATGATGAACGGATCGTTGCCGGCCAGCGCCGCCGGCCCCGCGTCCCCGGGCGACGGTTCGAACCCCGGGGGCGTCGACACCGGGAAGTCCGGTACGTCGTCGCCGGTCCACTCGCCACGCTCGGCGTCCCACCACACGAGCTTCTTGCGCTCGCTCCATGGCCTGCCCTGCGGATCGGCCGAGGCCCGGTTGTACAGCACGCGCCGGTTCATCGGCCACGTCCAGCCCCACTCCGACTCGTACGGGCCCTGCTCGGTGTGCGGCGCGCGTCGCGCGGCCTGGTTGACGCCGTCGGCGAACACTCCACTGTAGATCCAGCAGCCACACGACGTGCTGCCGTCCGGGCGCAGGTCGAGGTAGTTGTTCAGCTCCTTGCCGGTGCGCAGGTCCACGCCGTTGATGTGCCGCAGCACGTCCTCGGCCGACGGTTCACCGAACTCGCCGCCCTCGCAGGCGTAGTCCCAGGCGAGGTCGAGCAACGGACGGTCCCGCTCGTCGGTCGACCCGGCGAGCTTCTCGCGCAGCAACCGGCCCAGGTGGTACATGAACCACAGCTCCGACCGCTGGTCGCCGCGCGGCTCGACGGCCTGGTCCCGCCACTGCAGCATGCGCTGGGTCTGCGTGAACGTGCCCGATTTCTCCACGTGCGACGCCGCGGGGAAGAAGAACACCTCGGTCCGGCAGCGTTCCGGCACGATCTCGCCCGTCTCGACCTCGGGCGAGCTCTTCCAGAACTCGGCGCTCTCGATCATGGTGAGGTCACGCACCACGAGCCAGTCGAGCTTGGCCATGCCGAGCCGCTGCAACCGGCCGTGTGCCGACCCGACCGCGGGGTTCTGCCCGAGCAGGAAGTAGCCGTACACCACGCCGTCGATCATGTCCATGACCGTGCGGTAGGTGCCGTGGTCGCCGCTGATCCGTGGCAGGTAGTCGAAACAGAACTCGTTGTCCGGCGTGGCCGCCTCGCCCCAGTACTCCTTGAGCAGCGAGACCAGGTAGCTGTCGGCGTTGTGCCAGAACCCCTTCTGCTGCTCGCCGCGCACCGTGCTCAGGTAGTCGTCGATGCCACGGTGCGTGACATCGGGCATGGGCAGGTAGCCGGGCAGCAGGTTGAACAGCGTCGGGATGTCCGTGGACCCCTGGATGCTGGCGTGCCCGCGCAACGCGATCACCCCGCCGCCGGGCCGGCCGACATTGCCCAGCAGCAGCTGGATGATGGCACCCGCGCGGATGAACTGCGCGCCGACGGTGTGCTGCGTCCAGCCCACGCTGTAGACGAGCGCGGCCGTGCGGTCCCGGCCTGACGCGCTCGTCCACGCCCGGCAGACCTCGAGGAACTGCTCGGCCGGGACCCCGCAGATCGCCTCGACCATCTCCGGCGTGTACCGGGAGAAGTGCCGCTTGAGGATCTGGAACACACACCGCGGGTGCTGCAGCGTCGGGTCGGTCCGGATCTCACCCGGCGCGATGCCCAGCTTCGGGCCACCCGACCCGTGCTGCTCGGGCTGCGACTCCTCCTTCGAACGCCTGCCCACCGTCTCCTCGACCGTGCCGTCCTGGTACTGCCAGGTGGCGGTGTCGTACGACGCCGTCTCCGGGTCGTAGCCGCTGAACAGGCCGTCCAGGTCCTCGGTGTCGGCGAACCGTTCGTCCACGAGGAACGGCGCGTTCGTGTAGGCCTGCACGTACTCCCGGAAGTCCAGGTCGTTGGACAGGATGTAGTTGATCACCCCGCCCAGGAACGCGATGTCCGTGCCCGCGCGCAGCGGCACGTGCTGGTCGGCGAGCGCGCTGGTCCGCGTGAACCGCGGGTCGATGTGGATGACCTTCACCCCGCGCCGCTTGGCCTCCATGACCCACTGGAAGCCCACCGGATGGGCTTCGGCCATGTTGGAGCCCATGATGATGATGCAGTCGGAGTTGACCAGATCCTGCTGGTAGTCCGTCGCGCCGCCGCGACCGAAGGAGGCTCCCAGACCGGGAACCGTGGCGGAGTGTCAAATACGGGCCTGGTTCTCGATCTGGATCGCGCCGAGGGCCGTGAAGAGCTTCTTGATGAGGTAGTTCTCTTCGTTGTCCAACGTGGCGCCGCCGAGACTCGCGATGCCCGTCGTGCGGCGCAGCGGGTTGCCGTCCTCGTCGGTGTCCTGCCAGCCCTTGCGCCGGGCGTCGAGAACCCGGTCGGCGACCATGTCCATCGCGGTGGGGAGGTCCAGCTCCTGCCACTCGGTGCCGTAGGGCGGGCGGTAGAGCACCCGCTCGGCACGGTGGCTGCCGGTGACCAGTTGCTTGCTCGCCGATCCCTTCGGGCAGAGCCGGCCACGGGAGATCGGGCTGTCCGGATTGCCCTCGATCTGCACGACCTGCTCACCGGAGACGTAGACGTTCTGCGAGCAGCCGACCGCACAGAACGGGCAGACGGACTTGACGACCCGGTCGGCGTCCGTGGTCCGCGGCCGGAGCGTCTCCGAGCGGCGCGACGCCGCCGCCTTGCCCCGGCCGAGCCGGTCCGCGCCCGTGAGCTGGCGATACACCGGCCAGGACCGGATCCAGTCGCTCACACCCATTGCGCTTCCTCCTCGGGGACGACCCGGCTTTCCCCGTACGTCTGTCCGTCAAACCTACCCCGAGTGCCTGCCGCGGGCAGCGCAGCGTGATCGTTCCGACACGCCGGACAGGGAGTCCACTGTGGATCGAAACCGCCGGTTTACGCTGTTCGCGCGAGGGAATCCCCCGCCCATGCCGAGCTCGACACCACGCGAGACCACCCGTGACCGGCTGCGCCGGGTCGCCTCCGACCACTTCGGCTGGCCCGGCCTCGGCGACGACCAGCTCGCCGCCATGGAAGGCCTGCTCGAGGGCCGCGACGTCCTCGCCGTGATGCCCACGGGCTCCGGCAAGTCCGCCATCTACCAGCTGCCGGCGATGCTGCTCGACGGGCCCGCCGTCGTCGTGTCGCCGCTGATCGCGCTCCAGCGCGACCAGATCGGCCAGCTCGACGACGCCGACGCGCCCGACGCGGTGGCCGTGAACTCGGCACAACGCTCCGGCGAGCAGAACCGGGCCTGGCAGGCGGCCCGGTCGGGCGAGGCCGAGTACCTCTTTTTCGCCCCGGAACAGCTGGCCAAGGAGGAGACGCTCACCGAGCTCGCCGACACGCACCCCGCGCTGTTCGTGGTGGACGAGGCGCACTGCGTCTCGGCGTGGGGGCACGACTTCCGGCCCGACTACCTGCGGCTCGCGCAGGCCGCCGAGCGGCTCGGCCGGCCGCCGGTGCTCGCGCTCACCGCCACCGCGGGCGGGCCGGTGCGCGAGGACATCGTGGAGCACCTCGGCCTGCGCGACCCGGTGTGCATCGTCTCCGGCTTCGACCGGCCGAACCTCTTCCTCGCCGCGCGCAGGCCCGCCGATGAGGAGGACCGGCGCGCCGCGCTCGTCGACTGGGTGGCCTCGGCGCGCACACCCGGCATCGTCTACGCCCCGACCCGGAAGGACACCGAGCACTACGCCGACGACCTGCGCGCCACCGGCCTGCGGGTCGAGGCCTTCCACGCGGGCCTGCCCGCGCGCGAGCGCAAGCGCACGCAGGACGCGTTCATGGCCGGGGAGACCGACGTCGTCGTCGCGACCTCGGCGTTCGGCATGGGCATCGACAAGCCCGACGTCCGGTTCGTGGTGCACGCCGCGCCGCCCGAGTCGCTCGACTCCTACTATCAGCAGATCGGCCGGGCCGGTCGGGACGGCGAGCCCGCCGACGCGGTGCTGTTCCACCGCGCCGAGGACCTCTCGCTCCAGCGGTTCCTCACCGCCCGTTCGCTCGACGAGGGCAAGGTGCGCGAGGTCGCCGACGCCGTAGAGGAGCACAAGGGCGAGGCCGGCGCCGGTGCCATCGCCGGCGAGGTGGACCAGTCGCGGCGCAGCGCACTGCAGCACCTCAACCTGCTCGAGCAAGCCGACGCCGTCCGCTACGAGCGCGGCGGCGGCCTGAGCCTGGTCGCCGGAAAGGACGTGGAGCAGGCCGCGGCCCGGCAGTTCGAGCGGCAACGTGAGCTCGACCGCACTCGCATCGAGGTCGTGCGGGAATACGCCGAGACGCGCTCGTGCCGCAGGCAGTTCCTGCTGGGCTACTTCGGCGAGGACCTTCCGCGGCCGTGCGGCTTCTGTGACAACTGCGAGGCGGGCACAGCGGAGGAGCACGCCCCTGACGAGTCCGTGCGCAGCGAGTTCGGTGTGGACACGCGCGTTCGCCACCCGGACTGGGGGCCGGGCGTGGTGGTCAATCAGGAAGCCGACCGGCTCACCGTCCTCTTCGACGACGCGGGATACCGGACGTTGTCGTTGCCCGCCGTGCGCGAGGGTGAGCTGCTCGACCGCGAGTGAGCCGATTGAGGCCACCGTGGGCCGGGTAGCTGGCAGGCATGAGCGAGACACCAGCCGAGAAGCGCCACACCCTGACCAACCGTCAGGGCCATCCCGTCTACGACAACCAGAACCAGCGCACCGTGGGCCGTCGCGGCCCGGCGACGCTCGAGAACTACCAGTTCCTCGAAAAGATCAGCCACTTCGACCGGGAACGCATCCCCGAGCGGGTCGTGCACGCGCGCGGCTTCACCTCCTACGGGTTCTTCGAGTCCTACGGAAAATGGGGCGACGAGCCGATCACCAACTACACCCGGGCCAAGGTGTTCGCCGAGCCCGGCAAACGGACCGACCTCGCCGCGCGGTTCTCGACCGTCATCGGCGGCCGCGACTCCGCCGAGACCGCTCGCGACCCGCGTGGGTTCGCGATCAAGTTCTACACCGAAGACGGCAACTGGGACCTCGTCGGCAACAACCTCGCGGTGTTCTTCATCCGCGATGCCATCAAGTTCCCGGACGTCATCCACGCGCTCAAACCGGACCCCGTGACGTTCCGCCAGGAACCCAACCGGATCTTCGACTTCATGTCGCAGACGCCGGAGAGCATGCACATGCTCGTCAACCTCTTCAGCCCGCGCGGCATCCCCGCCGATTACCGGCACATGCAGGGCTTCGGCGTCAACACCTACAAGTGGGTTAACCAGCAGGGCGACACCGTGCTGGTGAAGTACCACTGGATGCCCAAACAGGGCGTGAAGAGCCTCACCGAGGAGGACGCGGCCAAGATCCAGGCACACGACCTCGGCCACGCCAGCAAGGACCTGTTCGAGGCCATCGAGCGCGGCGACCACCCGGAGTGGGAGCTGCGGGTGCAGATCATGAGCGACGACGAGCACCCGGAGCTGAACTTCGACCCGCTGGACGACACGAAGGTCTGGCCGGAGAACGAGTTCCCCGCCAAGCCGGTCGGGCGGATGGTGCTCAACCGCAACGTCGACAACAACTTCGCCGAGAACGAACAGATCTCCTTCGGCACCGGCGTGCTGGTGGACGGCCTCGACTTCTCCGACGACAAGATGCTGGTCGGCCGCACGTTCTCCTACAGCGACACGCAACGCTACCGGGTGGGCCCGAACTACCTGCAGCTTCCGGTCAACCAGGCCAAGAACGCCGAGGTCCAGACCAATCAGCGGGACGGCCTGATGGCCTACTACCAGGATCCCGGTGGCCAGAACCCGCACGTGAACTACGAGCCGTCGATCACCGGCGGACTGGCCGAAGGCGACTACCCCACCCACGACGAGCAGGGTCCGGAGCTGCGCGGACGGCTGACCCGCAAGCAGATCGAGCGGACCAACGACTACGAGCAGGCCGGCCAGCGCTACCTGCTCATGGAGCAATGGGAGCGCGACGACCTGGTCCAGAACCTCGTCACCAACCTGCAGCAGTGCGACCGGCCGATCCAGGAACGGATGGTCTGGCACCTGCTGCTGTGCGAGGACGAGCTCGGCAACCGGGTCGGCGAGGGACTCGGCATCACGGCCGACGACGTCGCCGGGCTGGAGCCGCTGCCGAAGCAGCAGCTCAACGACGAGGAGAAGCTGCGGCTGAAGAACCTCGGCAAGAACGGTCCGCGCGACGTGAGCGACCTCGTGATGACGCACTGCGTCCCGGACGAGCGGGCGAGCGTGCCGGGCTGACTGCGCACACCGGACCGGGTGTTCCCGCACGCGGGACGCCCGGCCCGGGCGCGTCCTCGGCGGGCACGCGCGCGGGCTAGCATCACGACCGACATGAGCAGCCCCGAGCCACCGGTGGAACGCGGCGGGCATTTCCTGCGCCTGGTCGAGAAGACCATGCTCGTCCTGCGTGCCTTCACCCCCGACCGGCCTGAGCTGACGTCCGCCGAGGTCGCCAGGGCCAGCGGCCTCGACCGCGCCGGCGCCCGGCGCATCCTGCTCACGCTCACCGACCTCGGCTATGTCCGGCACGACGGCCGCCTGTTCGCGCTGACGCCGCGGGTGCTGGAGTTCGGCTACGCGCACCTGTCCGGCCGGTCGTTGCCGCAGATCGCCGAGCCCCACCTGCGCCGGCTCACCGAGGAGCTCAGGGAGATGTCGTCTGTCGGCGTGCTGGAGGGCGACGAGATCCGGTACGTGGCCCAGGTGGAGAGCCCCAAACTTCTCTCGGTCGCGATCCCGGTCGGCACGCGCCTGCCCGCCCACGCCACCTCGATGGGCAAGGTGCTGCTCGCAGGCCTGCCCCCGGAGCACCTCGCCACCCGGCTGCGGACGATGCGCCTCGACCGGCTCACCTCCCGCACGATCACCACCCCGCAGGAGTTGCTGGCCGACCTGGCGGAGGTCCGCAGGCGCGGCTACGTCATCTCCGACAACGAGCTGGAGGAGGGCCTGCGCGGCGTGGCCGCGCCGATCCGGGACCGCACGGGGCAGGTTCTCGCCGCGGTCAACGTCTCGCTCGACGCGCACAGCGCCCCGCCCAGCACCGTGCGCGAGGTGATCGTGCCGCGGGTGCTCGCCACGGCGTCCCGGATCGAGGCCGACCTGCGCATGACCCGTCCCGGGCAGTGAGGCGTTCACCTGCCGACCGGCGCGGTCAGCACGTGAACACGTGCCGGATCGGCCGGAGGGGGCGGGCATGGGCCGCCGTCCGCCCGCGACGACGACATCGTGGCTGTTCAGAGGCCCGCGAACCGGCAGGTTCCGCCGTGGGGCCGCCGTGGGGCCGCCGTGGTGTCGTCCGTGTCACAGATGACGGAGAGGTGAACGTCCTTACGCTCGCGATCACCTATCGCGGGCGCACACGACCGTGTCGTGCCCCGAGCGTGTCGTCGACGCAAGGAGGCTCGAATGACCGGCAGGATCCGGAACCGCGAACTGCGGTCCAGGATCGTCGAGGCCGAGGAGGCCGCCCAGCTGATCCGCCCCGGGGACAACGTCGGGATGAGCGGGTTCACCGGCGCCGGGTACCCGAAGGAGGTGCCGGGGGCGCTCGCCAAACGGGTCCAGAAGGCGCACGAGGCCGGCGACCCGATCAAGTTCGGCCTGTGGACGGGCGCCTCCACCGCTCCCGAACTCGACGGCGCGCTCGCCGAGGTCGACGGTATCGACCTGCGCCTGCCGTACCAGTCCGACCCGGTCACGCGCGCCAAGATCAACGACGGCTCGCTCGGCTACACCGACATCCATCTCTCCCACGTCGCGCAGCGCGTGTGGCAGGGCTTCTTCGGCAAGCTGGACGTCGCGGTGGTCGAGGTCAGCGGCATCACCGAGGACGGCGCGTTGATCCCGTCGGCGTCCGTGGGCAACAACAAGACGTGGCTGGAGCAAGCCGACCGGGTGATCCTCGAGGTCAACTCGTGGCAGAGCGAGCAACTCGAGGGCCTGCACGACGTCTACTACGGCACCGCGCTGCCCCCGCATCGCATGCCGATCCCGATCACGCACCCCGCCGACCGCATCGGGTCGCCGTACTTCCACTGCCCGGCCGACAAGATCGTCGCCGTCGTCGAGACCGACTCGCCGGACCGCAACTCGCCATTCACCGCGCCGGACGAGACCTCGGCCCGCATCGCCGGGCACATCCTCGACTTCCTCGGCACCGAGGTGGAGAGCGGCAGGCTGCCCCGTAACCTGCTGCCGCTGCAATCGGGTGTCGGCAACATCGCCAACGCCGTCCTCGCCGGGCTGGACTCCGGACCGTTCGAGTCGCTCACCGCCTATACGGAGGTCATGCAGGACGGCATGCTGCAGCTGCTCGACTCCGGCAGGCTGGAGTTCGTATCGGCCACGGCGTTCTCGCTCAGTTCGTCCGCATTGGACAGGTTCAATCGCAACCTCGGCGACTACCGCGACCGGATCCTGTTGCGGCCGCAGGAGATCAGCAACCATCCCGAGGTGGTGCGGCGGCTCGGCTGCCTGGCCATGAACGGCGTCATCGAGGCCGACATCTACGGCAACGTGAACTCCACCCACGTGATGGGCAGCCGGATCCAGAACGGCATCGGCGGGTCGGGCGACTTCGCCCGCAACGCCTACGTCTCGATCTTCATGACGCCGTCGCAGGCGAAGAACGGGGCCATCTCGACGATCGTGCCCATGGTGTCCCACGTCGACCACACCGAGCACGACGTCGACGTCATCGTCACCGAGCAGGGGCTCGCCGACCTGCGTGGCCTGCCGCCCCGGGCCCGGGCGCGGAAGATCATCGAGACCTGCGCCCACCCGGACTTCCGGCCCGCGCTGCGGGACTACGTCGAGCGCGCGGCCCACGCGTCCTACGGCGGCCACACCCCGCACCTGCTCGACGAGGCGCTGTCGTGGCACCAGCGCTACGTCCGCGAAGGCTCGATGCGCGCCGGCTGAGCGGCGTTTGCGCCACCGCTGCCCCGGGCATCCCGCGGTCGACCCTTGCCGGGTGCGACGGAAAGTGGTGGTGCGGTGCGCGAGCGGCCCGGCGTCGAGCGCGGACGGCTCTCCGTTCGCCCGTCGGTCCTGGCGGCGGGCGTCATCGGCATCGCGGTGATGGCGGCCGTCGACGAGATCGTGTTCCACCAGCTGCTGTCGTGGCACCACTTCTACGACCGGTCCACACCGGCGATCGGCCTGCTCTCGGACGGGCTCCTGCACGCGGCCGAACTGCTGGCGCTCGTCGGCGGCTTCTTCTGGCTCGCCGACGTACGCCGGCGCGGAGCGCTCGTGCCCGTCGCCGCGTGGGGCGGATGCCTGGCCGGTGCGGGCGCGTTCCAGGTCTTCGACGGCCTTGTGGACCACAAGGTGCTGCGGGTGCACCAGATCCGCTACGGAGTGGAACTCCTGCCCTACGACCTGGCGTGGATCCTCGGCGGCGCCGCGCTGCTGCTCGCCGGACTCGTGTTGATCCGGCGGGCGGCGCGCGCGACGGCGACGAGGTGGGCCCGTGTCCGCGTCCGGGTTGCTGCTCGTCGTGGTCGCCGGGGCGGCGCTCGCCTACGTGACGGCGGCGCTCCGGGCGGGTCGCTGGAGTGCCTGGCGCACGGCGTCGTGGCTGTCGGCCTGCCTCCTGATCGCCGTGGCGCTGTCGCCGCCGTTGTCCGGAGCCGGTCCGCGGGCGCACATGGCCCAGCACGTGCTGCTCGGCATGCTCGCGCCGATCGGCCTCGTAGCGGCGGCACCCGTGACGTTGCTGCTGCGCACCCTGCCGCCACCCCGGCGGCGCCCGGTGGTCCGGGTGCTGCGTGCGCGGCCGGTGCGGGTGCTCGGCCATCCGGCGACCGCGGCGGTGCTCGACGTCGGCGGCCTGTACCTGCTGCTGCTGACCCCGGTGGCCGCGGCGGCCCACCACGCGGAGTGGGCGGCGTTCGGCGTCCACGTGCACTACCTCGCGGCCGGGTACCTGTTCACGTGGTCGATCGCGGGTCCCGATCCGGCTCCCGGACGGCCCGGCCTGCGCACCCGGCTGGCCGTGTTCGTCCTCGCGGCGGGCGCGCACTCGGTGCTCGCCAAGCTCCTCTACGCGCGGGCGTCCGGCCATCACCACGACGCGCACCTGAACCAGGAGGCCGCGCAGCTGATGTACTACGGCGGCGACCTCGCGGAGGTCCTGCTCGCCGTCCTCCTGTTCGCCACCTGGTACCGGCGCCGGGCGCGGCACCGTCCACGTCGGACCCCCGCGGCTTCCGGGTGACGCCACCTCGTGGGCCTGCGCCGACGTGGCGTCGGCCACA
The DNA here is from genome assembly GCF_042685745.1 of Prauserella oleivorans. NCBI lineage: Bacteria > Bacillati > Actinomycetota > Actinomycetes > Pseudonocardiales > Pseudonocardiaceae > Prauserella > Prauserella oleivorans. The sequence continues at coordinate 4,446,913 of NZ_JBHUNT010000001.1, forward strand.
CCCGCTCCTCTCGCCGCGGGTGGGCAAGCCGCCGTCACTTCTATAGATTCGCCTACGCGAGTGCGTTCCCAACGCCGGGAGGAGCCTTCGATGACCGACGACGTTCTCGTGGAGGAGCGCGGCCGGGTCCTGATCATCACCCTCAACCGACCGTCGGCACGCAACGCCATCGACGCCTCGGTCACCCAGGGCGTCGCGGCCGCGCTCGACCTGCTGGACGAACGCCGGGACCTCTCACTGGGCATCCTCACCGGCGCCGGCGGCACATTCTGCGCGGGCATGGATCTCAAGGCCTTCCTGCGCGGGGAGAACGTGACCGTGCCCGGCCGGGGACTGGCGGGGATGACCGAGAAGCCGCCCGCCAAGCCGATGATCGCGGCCGTCGAGGGCTACGCGCTGGCCGGTGGTTGCGAGCTCATGCTGGCCTGCGACCTCGTGGTAGCCGCCGCGGACGCCACGTTCGGCATTCCCGAGGTCAAACGCGGCCTGGTAGCGGGCGCGGGCGGGCTGATCCGGCTGCCGCGGCGCATCCCGCAGCAGCTGGCGATGGAACTCGCGCTCACCGGCGACTTCTGCTCGGCCGGGGACGCGCACCGGTACGGCCTGGTCAACCACCTGACCAAGCCCGGTGAGGCCCTGGACGGGGCGCTACGGCTCGCCGAGCGCATCACCGCGAACGCCCCACTGGCCGTACAGGCCACGAAGCAGATCATCGTCTCCTCGGCCGACTGGAGCGCCGACGAGGCGTTCGCCGAGCAGGCGAAGATCATGGGCCCGGTGTTCGAGTCGGCGGACGCCCGGGAAGGCGCGCGGGCGTTCGCCGAGAAGCGGGAGCCGGTGTGGCGGGGAGAGTGAGCCCGTGACCGGCTCCGGGCTGCCCGTCCTGCTCGACTGCCTCGACCTGGACCCGATCGAGCTCGACCTGTTCCGCAGTCGCACCACCAGGGAGCCCGGCCACCGGCTCTTCGGCGGCGAGGTCGCCGCGCAGGCGCTCGTGGCGGCCGAACGGACCGTGGACCCCGTGGCCGCGGCACACTCGCTGCACGCCTCTTCCTGCGTCCGGGACGCAGTGGCGAGCGGGTCGCGTGCCAGGTGGATCGCCTGCACGAGGGCCGGACGTTCCGGCGCAGGCGCGTGACCGCGGTGCAGGCCGGCGCGCCGATCCTCTGTCTGGAGGCGTCGTTCACCACGGACGGGTCGGGCTCGCATCTGCAGGCCACCGCCCCGGACCTACCCGGCCCGGACAGGTGCGCGCCCGCGGAGTGGAGCTTCGGCGGGGGTGCCCGCAACCGGGCGACGGGTTCGAGCCGCGCGTGCTCGCCCCTACCGCTCCCGCGACCTCGCGCAACATGCACGACCTGTGGGCGCGCCCTCGGGCGGCGACACCGGAGGCCGTGTCAGCTCCGCCGCCGTGCTCACCTACCTCAGCGACCTCACACTCGCCTCGGTGCTGCTGCGTCCGGGCGGGCGGTCGGTCGGACGCAGCCGGCATGAGGTCGCTGGACCATGTGGTGCGGTTCCACAACGAGGTCCGGCTCGACGACTGGTGGCTTCACGCCAAGACCGCCCCGGCGGTGGGTGATCTGCGCAGGCTCGCGCAGGGACGGATCTTCCACCGCGACGGCACACTGCTGGCCACGGTCGTTCCAGAGGGTCTCCTCCACGGCAGGCGGTGACACCCTGGGCCGACTGTCCGAACCAGACACGGCATCAGGTCAGGCCGCGGATCACCCGTGCCGGCTGTTTGCTGCCCTTGATGACCGACACCATGTCGAGGGTCTGGCACGTCTCCGCGACGTTGTGCGCACGGAAGACCGCGGCGCCCTGCCAGGCGCACACGGCCGTCGCGGCAAGCGTGCCGTACAGCCGCTCGCCCACGTCGGCGCCCAGCGCCTCCCCGACGAAGTCCTTGTTGGACAGTGCCACGAGCACGGGCCACCTGGTGGCGACCAGCCGGCCCAGCTCGCGCGTCAGCGTGAGCGAATGCCAGGTGTTCTTGCCGAAGTCGTGGGTGGGGTCGACGAGGATGCCCTCGGCGGGCACGCCCAGCCGGACCAGCTCGTCGGCGCGCGTCGTCACCTCGGCGACGACGTCGGTCACGATGTCGGGGTAGCTCACCCGGTGCGGCCGGGTACGCGGGACCGCACCGCCGGTGTGCGAGCAGACGTAGCCCGCGCCGAACTCCGCGGCCACCTCGGCGAGCTTCGGATCGGCACCCGCCCACGTGTCGTTGAGCAGGTCCGCGCCCTCCGCACAGGCGAGCCTGCCCACCTCGTGCCGCCAGGTGTCCACGCTGATGACCAGCTCGGGAAACCGCGCTCGCACCTCGGCCACGAACGGCACCACCCGCCGCGTCTCCTCCGCGACGTCGACCTCCGCGCCCGGCCCGGCCTTGACTCCCCCGATGTCGACGATGTCGGCCCCGGCCTCGGCGGCGCGCTCGACCGCGGCGAGTGCCTCCGCGGTGCCGTAGGTGGCACCCCGGTCGTAGAACGAGTCCGGTGTCCGGTTGACGATCGCCATGACCAGCGGGCGGTCCCGCCTCATGGGACGCCCCCGGAACCGGATCTCGCGTGGCGTGACGCCTTCCATACCACTTCCCTCTGTGACGCAGCGCGGACGACACCGAGTATCCCCGGCGCCGGGCACGCTGCGCTGCCCGGCGCGAACGACGCCACAGAAGCAGGCCGCCGACGAGGGCCGGAGTCACTACGGCTGGGTCGGCACGGTGCCGCTGATCCGTCCGTACCCCTCGGCGTCGTGCTCGGCGAGGCCGTAATGGAAGCGTTCCCGCGGGGTGAGCGAGGCGACGATGCCCTGCCGGGCGGCGGGCGGCAGCGTGTGCAGAATCGTCATGACACGGTCCTTGCGGCGGCGGGCGCCCTTGCGTTCCGGCAGCCCGGGGGTCGGCTGCAACTGCGGCACGATGCCCCGCACGTCCTCGGCCGACCCGTCGTGGTGGCCCGCGGCGGCACGGGCCTTCTCCAGCGCCATCTGCGCGGAGTCCTTCTCCTCGCTCATGCCGATCGGCCCACGGACCCGCCCGTTGAGGAACTGCTCCACCACCGGCTCGTCGCTGGTGAGCAGGACCTCGCGCGGACCGAACATCACCAGCTCCTTGCGGAACAACATCCCGATGTTGTCCGGCACCGTCCGGGCCACGTTGATGTTGTGCGTGACGATCAGGATCGTCGCGTCGATCTGGGCGTTGAGGTCCACCAGCAACTGGGAGATGTAGGCGGTGCGCACCGGGTCGAGGCCGGAATCCGGTTCGTCGCAGAGGATGATCTCCGGATCGAGGACGAGCGCTCGCGACAGCCCGGCGCGCTTGCGCATACCACCGGAAATCTCGCCGGGTAGCTTCTTCTCTGCGCCTGACAAACCGGTCATTTCGAGTTTCTCGAGCACGATCTTGCGGATCTCGGTCTCGGATTTCCTGGTATGCTCGCGAAGCGGGAACGCGACGTTGTCGTAGAGGTTCATCGACCCGAACAGCGCGCCGTCCTGAAACAGCACCCCGAACAGCTTGCGGGTCTCGTACAACCTGCGCTCCGAGCAGCGGACGATGTCGACACCGTTGACGACGCATCTGCCGCGATCGGGTTTGAGCAGGCCGATCATCGACTTCAAGAACACCGATTTGCCGGTGCCCGAAGGACCCAGCAGGACCGACACCTCACCGGGCGGCAAGGTCAGCGTCACATCCCGCCAGATCGCCTGCTTACCGAAGGATTTCGACAGGTTCTCGACGACAACCTCAGCGCCCACGCCCACCTCCTCGGAGACCGCACCACCCTGGACGGTTCCGTAGATCTCATACAGCGTGACAGCGATTCACCGACATGGTCAAGGACCGCGAATGTCGGTCGACGTCGGCGTGGACCGTCCCGCCTGCCCGTTGCGTTCGCCGAACGACACCGGCAACACGCTCGAGCGCCCCGGCAGCCGATGCCCGTCAGCCGTACCCAGTGGACGGTCGGCTGCCCCGTTCCGGCACGCGACCGTCCACAGTGGCAACTCCGATGGTCGCGGCTACGCGGGGCAGTGGCTGAGGACCGCACGCAGGGCGTCGCGTTCGTCCTGGTCGACGGTCAAGGAGTACTTGGCCTTCACCGCGACCCAGCGGGCGGCGTAGCCGCAGCGATCCTCGTCCGGCAGCCAGGATGCGGGATCCTGGTCGCCCTTCTGCCGGTTCGACCGCGCGGTCACCACGACGAGCTGGTCGAGGTCGTTGGCGAACGCCTCCCGCTGCTCCTCGGTCCAGCCGCGGACACCGCTGCGCGCCGCTTCCGCCAGTGGCACGAGGTGGTCCAGGTCGGCGTCGCCGGCGTCGGCCATCACCACGCCGTCGTAGGAGCTGCGCCAGGAACCGGACACCGCACGGCACTTCTCGTCGGTGACCACGTCGCTGCCCTGCCGCTGCAGGGCGATCTCCCGCGTGTTGCACCCGTCTCCGTGGGACGACCAATGCGGCCAGTCGTCCCGGTCGTAGGGGTAGCCCGTGTCCTCCGGGGCCACGGTGAGCGAGTCGAACGTCGTCAGCGCCTCGCTCGCCGTGACCGGCGCGGGTGCGGCGCTGTCGGCGGAGGTGGGGTCGTCGGTGAACCACCAGATCACCGCGGCGACCGCCAGGACGATCAGGGACACCACCGTGCTGCCACGTGCTCGTTTGCTCGCCACGGTGATGATCATGAGCCGCGCTGAGCCCGGGGACGGCCTGACGCGCCGGAAGCACCGGGTGGTCGTGGGCGGGATCACGCGGCCGCCGGGGCCCGTGAAAAGGTTCCCGCACGGATCTGGGCCGCGCGACGGCGCTTGATGCCACGGTGAGGGTCCGAGCTCGTGGGCGGGGCCGGTCCGGATCCGGGACGGCCCGGCACCGCCGAATCCGGCTGCCGCCCGCGGGCACCGTGGAAAGGAGTCGACGATGGCCGAGACACACGCACAGTCAAGTGGAGCCTGGACCACGGCCCGTGGCCGCCCCACGAGTGCCGCCACGCCCTGGGCGGGATGGATCACCTTCGGCGCCGTGATGATGGCGCTGCTGGGATTCTTCAACGTCATCTTCGGCCTGATCGCGCTGTTCGAGGACACCTACTACGCGATCACGCCGCAGGGCCTGCTGCTCTTCGACCTCACCACCTGGGGCTGGATCCACCTCCTGGTCGGCGCTGCCGCCGTCCTGGCCGGATTCGCTCTGATGAGCGGGGCGACGTGGGCCCGGGCAGCTGCCGTGATCCTCGCGAGCTTCAACGCGGTGGCCCACCTCGCGTTCCTGCCCGCCTACCCGATCTGGTCGGTGATCGCGATAGCCCTCGACGTCCTGGTGATCTGGGCCGTCGTCGTGCATGGCGGCGAGTACGCCGACCGGGAACGCGTGAGGTAGCACCCAGGCGGGCGCCGGGGCGCCCGCCGCGACCGAGCACGCGAACGACCGGCAACGTCCTCCGGCCCGCCCGCGATCCAGGCTTCACACCGTGACTGGACGGCGTCTCCTGACCCGGGCGGGCACCGGACCAGGAGACGCCACGCGACCCGCTCACTCAGGGTGTGCCCGCGCCGCGTAGTTCGGATCAATCGCCGCCGCGGCGGGCGCCCAGCCCATCCGGCCCGGCGCCCAGCCCTGTTCCATGGGCACCCAGAAGAAGAACGTCACCCTGCGCTCCTCGAACAGCCAGCGCCCGTCCGGCCGGCGCGCGATGCGGTCGGCGTAGCGGCCGGCCGCCACGTGCGGACGGCCATCCACGACACACGGCTGGTACAGCCAGGTCTCGCCGTACGCGGTGTCGCCCTCCACGGTCACGGTCTCGTTGGCGCTGAAGTGCCACCACGCGGTGAGCGCACCCTCCTGCAGTCCGGCGAAGAAGGTGCGCAGCTCGGGGCGGCCCCGCGCCGTCGAGAGGCCGACGAACGCGCCGTCCTCGGTGAACAGCTCGGCCAGCTCGTCCCAGCGCCCGTCGTCGAGGTACTGGCAGTACCGAGCCCGCAGCTGGCCGATCTCGTGGACGTCCTCGAGCCGGCGCACGCGGGCCCGCAACTCCTCGTCGGTCATGACAGCGCGGCCGCCTTCTCCGCCGCCTGCTGCGAGGTCTCGTGCAGGTCGCGGCGAAACGACTCGCGGATGGTGAACACGGCGACGAAGGTCAGCACGGACATGGCGACGATGTAGAGCGAGACCGACCACGCCGAACCCGTGGCCGCCAGCAGCGCGGTCATGACGAACGGGGCGAGCCCACCGGCGAGCACCGAGGCGAGCTGGAACCCGAGGGACGCGCCCGAGTACCGCACGTCGGCCGGGAACATCTCGGCGAACAACGCGGCCTGCGGCCCGTACATCACGGCGTGGATCGTGAATCCGCCGATGAGTCCGAGCAGCACCAGCGGCACGGAGCCGGTGCCGACGAGGGCGAACAGCGGGAACGCGAACACCGCCATGAGCAGCGCGCCGACGAGGTACTGCTTGCGCCGCCCGCGCCGATCGCTCAAGGCACCGAACAACGGGATCGTAACGAGCTGTGTCGCCCCCGCGGCCATGACGCACAGCAGGATGGTGGTCTTGGACATCCCGGCGTGCTGCGTGCCGTAGTCGAGCATGCCGCTGATGAGGATGTAGAAGGTCGCGTTCACCACGAAGAACGCCCCGGCCGCCTGCAGGATCTGCCGCCAGTAGAGGCGGATCGCCTCCCGCAGCGGCGCTTTCCGGACGCCCGCGGCCTTGGCCGCCGACTGTGCGCGCAGCGACCGGAACACCGGCGTGTCCTCGATCTTCAGCTGCACATAGATGCCGATGGCCACCAGCACGAGCCCGGTGAGGAACGGGACGCGCCAGCCCCAGTCGGTGAACGCACCGTCGCTCATGGCGGACGTCAGCACGAGGAACAGGGCGTTGCCGACGACGGCACCGATGATCGAACCGGTCTGGATGAGACTTCCGTAGTAGCCGCGGCGCTCCACCGGAGCGTGCTCGGTGAGCAGCAGCGCCGCGCCGCCCCACTGGGCTCCGACGCCGAGACCCTGGACGAGCCGCAGGACCACGAGCAGTACGGGCGCCCAGACGCCGATCGCCTCGTAGGTCGGGAGCACGCCGATGCCGAAGGTCGCGACGCCCATCACCACCATCGCCCCGACGAGTGGCGGCTTGCGGCCGAACCGGTCACCGAGGTGGCCCGCGACGACACCGCCGAGCGGCCGCGCGAGGAACCCGACGGCGAAGGTGGCGAACGACGCGAGCGTCCCGGCCACCCCGCTGAACGACGGGAAGAACAACTCGCCGAAGACCAGCGCGGCCGCCGTCGAGTAGATCATGAAATCGAACCACTCCAGCGCCGTGGCGAGAACGGCGGCCGACGCGAGCCGTCCCATGCGTTTCGGCTGCGCCGACGGTGGGTGCTGGTTGACACTCATCCGGCTGACCTCCGGTCGCGACATTGCGAGTAGGTACGAACGATCGTTCGGACGCTAGCCGGGACGACGGCTCCGGGCAAGACCCGCTGTCCGCCTCAGCCGGGCAGCTCGGCCTCGAGCAGGGCGAGGGCGTACCGGGCGTGCTGCTCGCCGAGTTCGCGTTTGGACAAGCGCCCGCCCGGCCGGTACCACGTCGAGATGGCCGAGCACATCGACACGATGTTGCGCGCGGCGTCATCGGGGTAGGGCGTGCGGAACTGCCCGCTCGCCGCTCCCGCGGCGACGATCTTCTCGTAGATGCTCTGCGTGCTGTCCCTGGCGGCCACCACGTTCGTCCTCGCCACGCCCGCGAGGTATCGGACCTCGGTCAGCGCCACGAGGGAGGCGATCTGGTGGTCGACCACGAACGCCACGTGCGCCCGGACCGCGGCACTGAGGCGATCCGGCGGCTCCTCCCCCGCCGCGTTCACCGCCTCGGTGATGCGGGCGAGCAGCTCGTCGTTGGCCATCCGCAGCAGCTCGGCGAGCACGTCGGACTTCGACGGGAAGTAGTTGTAGAGGTTCGACAGGCTCGTTCCGGCGCCGCGAGCGATGTCGCGCATCGAGGCCCCGTGGAAGCCCTTGGCCCCGAACGCCTCGAGTGCGGCCTGCAGGATGGCCGCGTCATTGCCCCGGCCGCCGTCGCGGAGGAGGCCCAGCGAACGACTGTTCATGCGCGGAGGCTACGGGCGCGGCGGAGAGCCGGTCAACCGGGGCCACTCTTGACGGCGAGCGACACTCGGTGCTTCGGTAAGAACGTTCGTTCGTATAGAACCCTGCGCAGAGGAGCGCCATGGCGAGCCGCCGGTATTTCGAGGACTTCGTCGTCGGGCAACGGTCGTCCGGCCCGTCGTGGGAGGTGACCGCCGGCATCGGTCCCGCGGAGTTCCCCGGCCTGTTCGGCGATGCCGGCGGCACGGTGGTGGAGGCCCGCTGGCAGCATCTCGCCCCCGTCGAGACGGGCGCGACCGTGCGGTTCGAGGAGACGGTCACCCGCTGCCGCCGCACCCGCGACGGCATGCACGGCCTGGTCACCCGGCACGGCTGCGTGGTCGACCGGCGCGGGCGCACGGTGTGCGAGGGCTCCACGACGGTGCGGGTCCTGGCGCGTGGCAGCGGCCCGGACCCGGCAGGCCGCGCCTTCGCCACCCCGGAGTGGGCCGAGGCGCTGGCCGGCCTGCTCGCGGCCGACGGCCGGTTCACGGAGGCCACCGCCACCTGGGACGGCGCGATCGGCCTGCGCTGCGGCGCCGAGGAGGTGCAGTTGCGCGTGTATTGCGGGTCGGTTCTGCGGCCCGGCACTCGCACCCCGCTGGGCGCCACCTTCACCCTCGGTGCCACGGAGCTCACGTGGACCGAGCTGCTCACCGGGCCGGACAACGACTTCATACGCCGCGCGATGTCGGGCCAGTTCGACGTCCGCGGCAACGGGTACGAGTACCTGCGCCTCACGAAGGTGCTGGACATCCTCGTGGACAACGCACGGCAGCTGGCCCGGCAGGACGGTGCGGCATGATCGAGGCGAGCTATCTCGACATCGGCGGCTGCTTGTCCTATGTGGAGCAGTGTGGTGCCGGGCAGCCGGTGCTGTGCCTCCACACGGCGGGACAAAGCGGTGTCCAATGGCGGCACACCGGCCCGGCACTCGCCGCTCTCGGCTACCGCGTGATCGTGCCCGACCTGCCCGGGCACGGCCGCTCGGAACCCGCGCCCGGCGGTCCCGTCACCGACCTCGGTACCTACTCCGCCTGGTGCGGGACGCTGCTCGACCGGCTCGGCGTGAATCGGCCGTTCGTCGTGGGCTGCTCGATCGGCGGCAAGATCACGCTGGACCTTGCCGTGCGCCGCGGTGACCGGCTGGCGGGCGCGGTCGTCATGGCCGCCGGGCCGGGCCCCGGCCGCGTGAACCTCACCGGGCTCCGGCGGGAACTGGAGGACGTCGCGGCGCCGAGCCGTGCGGACCGCACCCAGCTGGGCACGCTCGCCGTCGTGGGGCGGAAGGTGCCGCCGGAGCGGGCGGACCTGATCGCCACCATGCATCGCAGGGAGGACCCGGCCGTGTCCGGCTCCGACCTCATCGGCTGGGGCACCCACGACGTCAGCGCCGAGATCGGCGGCATCGCGTGCCCGGTGCACCTCGTGGCGGGCTCCGACGACCTGTGGCTCGAGCCCGAGCTGATCCGGCAGGCCGCCGACGTGATCCCTGATGCCCGGTTCACGCTCCTCGACGGAATCGGTCACTATCCGATGGAGGAGCTCGAGGACTTCGCCGCCGTGCTCGACGGCTGGCTCACCGACCTCACCGCCCGGCAGGAGAAGCGCCGATGACGTTGCTCGCAGTGCTGTCCGATCTCGTCGCGCGGAACGCCGACGCACCCGTCGCGATCGACGCGCATCCCGAGGACCCGGTCGTGGTGTCGCGGCGGGAGCTGTGGCAGCGCACGCTCGCGCTGCGAGCCGATCTCGCCCACGCCGGTGTCGGGCGGGGCGACGGTGTGGCCGTGTGGCTGCCCAACTGGTCGGACGCGCTGTGCTGGCAGTTCGCCACGGCATCGCTCGGGGCGCACGTCATCGGGGTCAACACGCGGTACAACGTCGAGGAGGTCGCGCACGTCCTCGACCGCGCGCGGCCCGCCGTCGTGGCGCTCGCGCACGACTTCCACGGCCTCGACCTGCTCGGCAGACTCCACGCCGCGGTCGGGCGCGTGGCCGCGCCGCCCCCGGCGGTGGCCGTGGTCACCGGACCACACGGCACGGCGCCCGAGGACGTCTCCGCCTACGACGTGGGCGGCGGTACGTGGCGGCCCGGACCGGCACGCGACCTGCCCGCGCCCGAGGCCACCGACGGTGACGAGCTCGCCGTCGCCTTCACCACCTCCGGTTCCACCGGCAAGCCGAAGCTCGCCGCCCACCGCGAGTCCGCCGTGGTGGCACACGCCCGCGCCGACGCCGCCGCCCTGGGCATCGGTGACGGCGACGTGGTGGTGTGCGCGCTGCCGTTGTCGGGCGTGTTCGGGTTCAGCACCGCGCTCGCGGGCGTGGCCGGTGGCGCGGCGTGCCTGCTGGAACCGGTGTTCGACGGCACGGCCGTGGTCGCGGACATGGCCCGCTGGCGGGCCACTCACCTGGTCGGCGGTGACGACCTGGTGAGCAAGCTCGCCGCCGCCTGGCAGGCGTCGCCCCGGCCGCTGCCGGCGTGGCGCTGGCTCGGTATGGCCGACTTCATCGGCAAGACCCACGAGCTCGCCCGGTGGGCCGAGCAGGAGTTCGGCACCCACGCCACGGGGGTCTACGGGTCGTCGGAGGTGTTCGCGCTGACGGCGTGCTGGCCCGGTGACGAACCCGCGCCGCGACGGTGGAGGGGCGGCGGCCGGCTCGTCTCCGGCCGCATCCAGGCTCGCGTGGCGGACCCGGTGACCGAGGAGAGCCTCCCGGCCGGTCATCAGGGCGAGCTGCAGCTGCGGGGCTACAACGTCGTCGACGCCTACCTCGGTGATCCGGACGCGGGCGTGCGATCGTTCACCACGGACGGCTGGTTCCGCACCGGTGACCTCGTCGAGCTCGACGCCGACGGCGCCGTCACCTACGTCTGCCGCATGGGTGATGTGCTGCGGCTGCACGGTTTCCTCGTCGACCCGGCGGAGATCGAGCAGCGCCTCGCCGAGCACCACGCCGTGAGCGTGGCGAAGGTCGTCGGTGTCCGTGGTGACGACGGGTTCGAGCGGGCCGTCGCCTACGTCGTGCCCGTCTCCCCCGGTGCCGTCGACGCCGCCGAGCTGCGGGAGTGGTGCGGGGCCACGCTGGCGACGTTCAAGGTCCCGTCCGCCATCGAACTGCTCGACGAGATGCCGACCACGTCCGGCACCAACGGCACCAAGATCCGGGCGGCGACGTTGCGCGAGTGGGCACAGCGCCGCCACGGTGCCCGGCGCGAGATGGCGCCCTGAGCACCGTGGCAGCGAACCCCGTGGCGTCGGCGCGAGCCACGCCCTAACCTCGCTCTCGTGCGGATCGTCTCCCTGTTGCCCGCGGCCACCGACATCGTCGTCGAGCTCGGCAGGCTTCCCGACCTCGTGGGCCGGACCCACGAGTGCGACTGGCCCGCCGGGGTCGCCTCGGTTCCCGTGGTGACCGCCAGCGGAGTGGACTCCAGCCTCGCCAGCCGCGAGATCTCCACCGCGGTGGGTGGAGCGCACCGGGGCTCGTCGCTGTACACAGTGGACTCCGAGCGGCTCGCCGCGCTCGCTCCCGACCTCGTACTGACCCAGGACCTCTGCGAGGTCTGCGCCGTGTCCTACACCCAGGTCGCGGCCGCGGTACGGATGCTCGATGCGGGTCCGCGCGTGCTGAGCCTCGAACCACGCACGCTGGAGGAGGTACTCGACTCGCTGCGCGTGGTCGGTGCCGCGCTGGGCGCCGAGGACGTCGCCGCCGACCGGATCGGCTCGCTGCGGCACCGCCTGGACGTGGTGCGTCACCGGGTCGCCGGCGCTCCGCGCCCACGCGTGGTCGCACTGGAGTGGCTCGATCCGCTGTGGCCCGCCGGGCACTGGGTACCGGAGCAGATCGAGGCAGCGGGCGGGCAGGCGCTGCTGGCCGGACGGGGCGAGCACACCGCACCGGTGACCTGGGACGCCGTGCGGCAGGCGTCGCCGGACGTGCTGCTGCTCCTGCCGTGCGGGCTCCCCCCGGAGCGCGCCCTCGCCGAGCTGGAGGTCCTGGCCGGGCTGCCCGGCTGGCACGAGCTGCCCGCGGTGCGGAACTCCGCCGTGTGGGTGCTCGACGACCCGGCGTACTTCAACCGGCCGGGACCGCGCGTCGTGCGCGGGATCGAAGTGCTGGCACACGTGCTGCACGGCGTCGACCCGGCCGAGCCGGTGACGGCCACCGAGGCCCGCCGGGTGACGTCGTGACTCGCTAGACCACGTCGAGTGCCGCGCGGACGATGCCGTCGGCGTCGATGCCGTGATGGCGGTACACGTCCTCGAGCGAGCCCGACTGGCCGAACTGCGTCACCCCGAGCGCGAGGCTCGGCACGCGGTTGACGTTGGCCAGGAACGCCAGCGTGTGCGGGTGTCCATCCAGGACGGTCACGAGCGGCGTCGCGCGCGAGGCCGGGAACACCTGATCGAGGATCCAGCTCGGAGCCCGCGACCGGCCCTGCCGGGCCTGCAGCGCGTCGAACAGCAACCCCGCGCTGGTGACGCACACGACGTCGGCCGGGGTGCCGAGCCGGTCGAGGCGGTCCGCGGCGGCGAGCGCCTCCGGCACCACGGCACCCATCGCGGCGATCGTGACCGCGGGCGTCTCGGTCCGCCGCAGCGGGTAGGCGCCTGCCACCACCTGACGGCGCCGCCGTTCGCGTGCCGCCGGGTCCTCCGGCACGCCGGCGAGTGTCTGGTCGACCGGCCGCGTGGACAACCGCAGGTAGGCCGAGCAGCCGTCCGGCCTGCCCAGCCTCGCGAGGCAGGCCAGCAACGTCCACTCGACGTCGATCGCGAACGCCGGTTCGTAGGCGACGCAGCCGGGCTGCTCGATCCCGACCGACGGTGTGGTGATCGACTGGTGCGCGCCACCCTCGGGCGCCAGGGACACTCCCGACGGAGTGCCGACCACAATGGACTGTCCGCCCGCGTAGATCCCGAACGACCACGGCTCGAGCGCGCGTTCGAGAAACGGGTCGTAGAGCACGCCGATCGGCAGCAGCGGCTTGCCCCAGCGGCTCCACGTGGAGCCGAGCTCGCCGAGCAGGCCGACGAGGTTGGTCTCGGCGATCCCGAGCTCGATGTGCTGACCCGTCGGGCGTTCCCGCCAGTGCAGGATCGTCTCGGTGTCGTCGGCGAAGAAGTCGTGGCGCTCGGTGGACGACCAGACACCGACCTTGTTCACCCAGCCACCGAGGTTGGTCGTGGAACTGACGTCGGGGCTGACCGTGACCACCCGGCCCGCCGCCTCCGGCGCGCTGCGCGTGAGGTCCAGCAGCACACGCCCGAGTGCCGCCTGGGTGGTGGCCGTGCCCTTCGGTGTCCGTCCGATGTCGGTGGGCAGGTCCGGAGGTTCCTGCAGGGTGACCGGGGCGCGCTTGAGGCGCTGCGCGGTGCTCGCGCAGAGTTTGCCCTCGGCACTGTCGGCACCGAAGCGCGCCCAGGGACGGTCGACGTCCATCCCGAGCTCCTCGGCGAGTTCCCGTATCTGCTCGGTGGTGAGCAGCGAGGAGTGGTTCTGCGGGTGGCCTTCGATCGGCAGGCCGCGCCCCTTGATGGTGTAGGCGAAGATCACCGTCGGGCGATCGTCCATGATGGACTGGAAGGCGCGGTCGAGCACCCCGAGGTCGTGGCCGGCGAGGTCCCGGACCGCCGCGGTGAGCGTCTCGTCGTCCAGCTGGTCCACGAACGCCGCGAGCCCGGTGTCGGCGCCGGGAAGCCGGTGCCGCAGCTCACCGGGGGCGCAGCGAAGCAGACGCTGGTACTCCGGGTTGGGCATCGCGTCTATCCGGGCCCGCAGCGCTGCCCCGCCCGGCCTGGCGAAGACCTCCTCCGCGAGGGTGCCGTACTTGAGCTCGATCACCTGCCAGCCCGCCGCGGCGAACATGCCGCGCAGGCGGCCGGCGGCGATGCCGGGCACCACGCGGTCGAGCGACTGACGGTTGAGGTCGACGATCCACACCAGTTCGCCGAGCTGCGAGACCGCGGGGTCGAGAATGGCCTCCCACACGGCACCCTCGTCGAGCTCGGCGTCGCCCAGGAGCGAGTACTGCCGGCCGGCACCGACGCCGCCGACCGTGCTCTCGAGATACCGGCGAGCCACGGCACCCCAGATCGGCGCGGTGGCACCGATGCCCACCGACCCGGTCGAGTAGTCGACCGGATCCGGGTCCTTGGTGCGGCTCGGGTAGCTCTGCAAGCCGCCGAACTGCCGCAACGTGCCCAGGTAGGACTCGTCGAGCTCACCGAGGAGGTAGTTGATGGCGTGCAGGACCGGCGACGCGTGCGGCTTCACCGACACCCGGTCCTCCGCGCGCAGGTGCCGGAACCACAGCGTTGTCATGATCGACACGAGCGAGGCACTGGACGCCTGGTGGCCACCCACCTTGAGCCCCGAGGGGTTGGGCCGAACCCGGTTGGCGTGGTGGATCATCGCCGTCGCCAGCCAGAGCACCCGGCGCTCGACCTCCTGGAGGACGGCGGTCTCAGCCCTGGCCGAGCCGGGTCGAGTCGGAGCGACACTGGTCATCCGGACACCACCTCCTGTGCAGGAATGCCCGATATGACAGCACTGTCGCACCGGTGTGCACAACGGACTCGCGCCAGATTGCGCATAATGCACGTCCGAGAAACATCCACACCGGCGAAAGCGAGCATTGTGCCCACCTCCGACCGTCTCGACCGCGTCGACGTGCTCCTGGTGCGGGCGCTGTCCGAGCAACCGCGCGCCACCGCACTCGCGCTGGCCAAGCTCACCGGGTTGTCCCGCAACACCGTCCAGACCCGGCTCGCCCGGCTGGAACAGCGAGGACTGCTCGACTCGTTCGAGCGCCGGATCTCGCCGAAGAGCTTGGGGTATCCACTCACCGCCTACGTCACCACCACCGTGACCCAGCGCAAACTGGACGACGTCGCGGACGCACTCGCGACGATCCCGGAGGTCCTGCAGGTGCAGGGCATCAGCGGTCCGACCGACCTGATGGTGCACGTGGTCGCCCGGGATGCCGACGACCTGTACCGCGTCGCCGGGCGCATCCTCGCGGTCCCCGGCGTGGAGCGCACCGACACCGCGCTGGTGATGCGCGAACTCGTGGACTACCGGATCACGCCGCTGCTGGAGCAAGCCGTGAACGTCGACCGCTGACGCGCGTCGCTAGGCGGTGCCGTCGATCCAGGACTGCAACAGCGGTGCCGTCCTGGCGACAAGGTGCTCGGGTTCCTGCGCCGCGATCTCGCCGGTCCGCAGCACCAGCCGCGCGGCGCCGAGGCCGAGCAGGTGCGCGCACACCAGCTCCGCGCGCAGGCGCGCGTCCGGGCCGGACAGCCGGTCGCTGAGGGCGGCGACGAACTGGCGCTCGAAGTTCTCCCGGAACGTCGCCCCGGCCGGCCGCGACGACGTGAAGAGCGCGCGCAGGAGCGGATCGGCCTGCGTGCGCTCGTGGTAGTCGAGCAGGGTGCGCACCAGGTGCTCGCCCAGCCGGTCCACGGGGCAGTTCAGCAGCACGGCGGCCTCGCCCTCGAAGCTCGACGCCTCGGCGAACAAGGCTTCCTTGCTGCCGAAGTACTTCACCACGAGAGCGGCGCTGACGTCGGCGTCCGCGGCGATGTCCCGCAGTTTGACGTCGGCGTAGCCGTGCAGCGAGAAGCGGCGCCGCGCCGCCTTCAGCACCGCCGCACGGGTGAGGCACGCGTCGCGGCGCTGCTCGTCGACAGCCGCGCCCGCCTGCTCCGGTGTGGACACGGGGTAAGGCTAGCGCGACCGTGCTGCCGCGGGCGCGGCTCGCGACGGCCCCATCTCGGCGTCCGGGCGCGGCGTGGGCGTCAGAGCTGCGATCACGCCCGCGAGCAGGGCGGCTCCGCCGGCGATCACGAAGATCACCGTGTAGCCAACCAAGGACGGGAACTCGCCACCCGCCGCGTACGTCACCATGCCCGCGGAGACCGTGGCGACGATCGCGCTGCAACTGGACGTGCCGATCGAGCGGCACAGC
This sequence comes from Prauserella oleivorans, assembly GCF_042685745.1. NCBI lineage: Bacteria > Bacillati > Actinomycetota > Actinomycetes > Pseudonocardiales > Pseudonocardiaceae > Prauserella > Prauserella oleivorans. The sequence continues at coordinate 4,463,051 of NZ_JBHUNT010000001.1, forward strand.
GCGTTGAGGCTGTTGGCCGCCGCCGTCTCGGAGCGGGGAACGGCACGCATGATGAGGGCGGGCACGGCCCCGTAGGCGAGGGCGGCGCCGATCGCGGTCACGGTGACCACGAGGATGACGCCGGCCAGCGGGCGGTGCACCAGAGGACGGCACAGATTGCCCGCCGCGAGGACCGAGACGCCGAGCACCACGGTCACCCGCGGACCCCAGCGCCGGGAGACGACAGCCGACAGCGGGGAGAACGCCACCATCGCGCAGCCCACCGGCAGCAACGCCAGCCCGCTCTCCATGAGCGAGAGGTCGAAGCCGTAGCCGGTCTCGGCCGGTGCCTGCAGCATCTGCGCGCTCACCATGAACGACGCGAACATGGCGATGCCGATGAGCACCGAGGCGATGTTGGTGAGCAGCACGGCCGGCCGCGCCGACACGCGCAGGTCCACCAGCGGCGCCGAGGGGCCGCGCAGTTCGTACCGGCCCCACACGAGGAACAGCAGCAGGGACGCGCCGAGCAGCCCCAGCACCGGCGGACTCCCCCAGCCCCACACCGAGCCACGCGACACCGGCAGCAGCAGGCACAACAGCGCCACGGACAGCCCGACGGCACCGGCGAGGTCGAACCGGCCGCCGCTGCGCACCGGCGACTCCGGCACCAGCAGCCGGACCAGCAGGATCTCCAGTGCGGCGAAGACGGCCGCCCCCGCGAACAGCCAGTGCCAGTCCGCGTTCTCGGCCACGAACCCGGTCAGTGGCAGGCCCACCGCGCCACCCGCCCCCAGGGTCGAGCTCATGACGGCGATGCCCGTCCCCACCCGCTCCGGCGGCAGCTCGTCGCGCATGATGCTGATCCCGAGCGGGATCACGCCGATAGCCACGCCCTGCAAGGCGCGCGCGGCGAGCAGCACCAGGAACTCGCTGCTCAGCGCACCGAGCGCACTGCCGAGCGCCATCGCGGACAGCGCCACCAGCAGCATCCGGCGCTTGCCGTACATGTCGCCGAGCCTGCCCAGCACCGGGGCGAACACGGCACCGGTGAGCAGCGTGACGGTGATGAGCCACGCCGCGTTGGACGGCGTGGTGCCGAGCAGCCGGGGGAATTCCGGCAACAGTGGCACCGCCAGCGTCTGCATCAGCGACACCGCGATGCCCGACGAGGCCAGGACGCCGACCGCGACCTTGGATCTCGCGGGCGACCGCACGGGCAGTGTTCCGGTCACGGGCGAGGGCTCCTTCTCGACATCGGTGAACCAGTGTTCACGCGCCAGCCGATCGAGTAAACCTGTGTTCACCCCTCCGCGCAATCCACCGGGGCGCCGGCATGGAGCCGGGTGAGCCCGAACCCGCTCACACCGGCGCGCCGCGGGACGACGGCGGCCGGCGCACGGGTACGCGCCCGGCGGCGGGCCACTGAGCTACACCGTGGCGATAACCCTGCTCATGATCCTGAACGGTTCCGACCGGACGACCCGGACGGCGGAATCGACCGGTAACGCCGACCGGACACCATGTCGAGAGGAGACTGAGTGATCCGTCGATGTGCTAATCTATCATCACCATTCGCATAGAGGAGACGATATGGGCACTGAAGCCGTCCCCTCCGGCGCACGGCCGCTGGCCGGTGTGCGGGTGATCGAGCTCGGTTCGATGTACGCGGCCCCGACCGCGGGCAGGATGCTCCGCGACTTCGGCGCCGACGTCGTCAAGATCGAGGACCCGGCGAATGGCGACTTCGCGCGCCAATGGCAGCCGTCGCACAACGGCACGGCCATCGGTTTCGCACGGCTGAACTCCGGCAAGCGGTCCGTGGGCATCGACCTGCGGGACCCGCGCGGCCGCGAGGTCGTGACCCGCCTGGTGGCCGACGCCGATGTGCTGATCGAGAACTTCCGGCCCGGTCGCCTCGAGGACTGGGGCATGGGCTACCGCGACCTGTCGCGGCAGAACCCGCGACTGGTGATGACCCGCGTGAGCGGGTTCGGGCAGACCGGCCCCTATCGCTCCAGGCCCGGCTTCGGCACGGTGGCCGAGACCGCGAGCGGATATGCCTTCCTCAACGGCTGGCCGGAGACGCCCCCGACCGCACCGCCGTTCGGATTCGCCGACTCCATCGCGGGCATCTCCGCCGCCTTCGGCACCGCCATGGCGCTCTACCGGCGCGAGGTGCAGGGCAGCGGTTCCGAGGTCGACGTTGCCCTGTACGAACCGCTGATGTTCATCCTCGGCGACGCGGTGCTGAACTACACGGCATCGGGAACGATCATGCAGCGGCACGGCAACGCCTCCGGAGCCGCCTCGCCACGCGGCATCTACCAGGCCGCGGACGGTGGCTGGTTGTCGATCGCCGGCTCCAACCAGACCATCGCCATGCGGCTGTTCGACGCCATGGGCAGGCCGGATCTCAAGACCGACCCGCGCTACGCCACCAACTCCGCTCGGATGGCCAACAACGAGTCGCTGCAGAAGATCGTCAGCGACTGGGTGCGCAGCCGCCCGCGCGACGAGATCCTCACCATCCTGGACAAGTACGAGGTGGTGTCGGCGCCGGTCAACGACGCCCGCGACATCACGCTCGATCCGCATTTCACCGAACGCACCCTGGTGGAGCTCGCCAACACCGCACTCGGCCCGGCGCTGATGCCCGGACCGATCCTGCACGTGCGCGACACCGAACGCCCCGTGTACGACGGTGTGCCCGACCTCGGCCAGCACACGGCGGACGTCCTCGTCGGGGAGCTGGGCATGAGCGAGGCCGACCTGAGCTCCCTGGCCGAGGCCGGGGTCGTGGCCTCAGGCCGGCCGGGGGTGCGGCGGTGAGCCAGCCACCGCTGCGGCCACGAAAGACCGCCATGCTCGTCGCGCAGCGAATCGTCGCCGACATCAACAAACGCGGCAACACGGTGGGCGAACGCCTTCCTCCCGAGCGCATCATGCTGGACGAGTACAGCGTCGGCCGCGGCACGCTGCGGGAGTCGCTGCGGTTCCTCGAGCTGCAGGGCGTGATCTCGCTGCGGCCCGGGCCGGGCGGCGGGCCGGTGGTCGAACAGCCGGACGCCTCCAGCCTCGCCACGGCACTGACGTTGCTGCTGCAGTTCGAGAACGCGCCGTTTCGCACCATTGCCGAGGCCCGCACCGGGCTCGAACCCATGATGGCGCAGCTGGCGGCCGAGCGGATCAGCGACGACCAGTTGTCCGACCTCAAGCTCAGCGTCGACACGATGCACGAGCACCTCGACGACCAGGAGGTATTCCTGGCCGAGAACAAGCGGTTCCACGACATCATCGCCCACGGGTCGGGCAACGCCATGTTCGGCTATCTCGTGGACGCGCTGCTCGGCATCCTCGACGGCTCCGCGATCGGTATCGATTACCCCAAAGTGCGCCGCTCGGCGGTCCACAAGGCACACCTGCGGATCTACGAAGCGATCGCGACGCGGGACCCGGACGCCTCGTCGGAAGCGATGTCCGATCACATCCGCGAGTACGTTCGCTACGCCGAGCGCAAGTACCCCGAGGTGCTCGCCGCGCCGATCGTCTGGACCAACCTGGCCTGAAACGCTGCCCTCACCGCGACCACGGCGAGTCGATACCGAGCACCCTGGCCAGCGTCCCGCCCAGCACCGACTTGGTCTCCGTGTCGCTGAGACCGAGCGCCTGGATCGCCTCGATCTCCTTGGCCGGGTCCGCCATCGGCCAGTCCGAACCGAACACGACGCGCTCGGCGCCGTGCCGGCGGATGAGCCTGCGCACGCGCTCCGGACGGAGTGTGGTCAGGCTCGGCGGCCACGACGTCTCCAGCACCACGTCGGCGCCGCACAGCATCTCCTCGGCGTCGTCGAGGATCTTGTAGCCGCCGAAGTGGCAGGCCATCAGCCGCAGGTCCGGAAACTGCCTGGCGATGTCGGCGATCATCGTCGGACTGGACAAGCTGTTGGTGTGGGCGTCACCGCTGCCGGCGCCGACATGGGCGATCACGGCGATCTCGGAACCGAACGCCTCCAGGATCGTCCACAGTCGAGGGTCGTCCAGAGCGAAGTTCTGGAACAGCGGGTGCAGTTTGACCGCGCGGATCCCGTGCCTGCGCAGGCTGGCGAGGTTTTCCTCGGCGGACAGTTCGACGTGCACGGTCCCGACACCGAAGTGCCGCTCGGAGGCGAGCCCCGCCACGAAGGCGTTGACCTTGTCCACATGGCGGGCCTGGTTGGCGATGCCGAGACAGCAGCTCATGTCGACGCCCGTGGCGTCCATGTGCGCGGTGAGGCCGCCGACCGTGCCATCGCCCTGGGCGGTGAGGCCCGGCAACCGGTTGTTGCCGAGAGCAGCGGCCGCGATCGTGTCCGGCCAGACGTGGGTGTGTGCGTCGATGATCATGGCGTCACAGCTTTCCGGATTCACCGCCGTCGACCACGAACACAGCACCCGTGGTGAACGGCGAACTGGCGGACACGAGCAGGCAGACCAGCGGCATCAGCTCCGCGGCGTCGGCCATCCGGCGCGCGGGGATCTTGGCGACCCGCCGCTGGAGCAGGTCGGGTGATTCGAGTACGGCCTTTTGCGCGTCGGTGGCGAACGCCCCCGGCGCGATGCAGTTGACCTGCACGTTCTTGGCCGCCCACTCGGCGGCCAGCGCCTCGGTCATGCGCACCACCGCGCCCTTGGACGCCGAGTACCCGACCAGGTGGGGCTTGCCGCGGACACCGGTGGTGGAGGCGATGTTGACAATCCGGCCGTGGCCCTGCTCGATCATCTTCCTGCCCGCCGCTTGGGCCAGCAGCATGGGTGCGATGACGTTGACCGTCATCGTGTCCTTCCACACCTGGGGATCCTGCTCGGCGAACGTGCCGGCTGCCGCGATGCCCGCGTTGTTGACGAGCGCGTCGATCCGGCCGTGCCGCGCGACGACGCTGTCCACCAGCCCGCTCACGGCCGTCTCGTCGCGCATGTCGACGACCTCGACCGAGATGCGGCCCTGTCCCCGCGCGGCGACGTCGTCGAGACTGTCCTTGCTCCGGGCCGCCGCGACCACGGTGGCCCCTTCCTCGGCGAGGGTGACCGCCATGGCGGCCCCGAGACCGCGGCTGGCTCCGGTTACCAGGACGACCGTGTCCTGCAGCTGGAAGTCCATTCAGGACACCTTCTTCCCGAGCCTGCGGGCAAGCGAGTCGAGGAGCACCTCGGTGGCGCCCTCGTAGACCCGCAACGGGCGCGCGTTGCGGTAGAGCCGCTCGATCTTCGAGCCCCGGACGAGCCCGAACCGGCCCATGCTCTGCACGCCCCGGTCGACGACGCGCCCGGCCGCCTCGGTGGCGACGACCTTGGCGATCGAGGAGTAGTCCAGATGCGCCAGTGGGTCCTGCCGCGCGAGCGAGGCCGCCCGGTAGGTCATGGCGCGTGCGCTCTCCACGTCGGCCCAGGAGAGCGCGAGGTTCTGCCCGACGGCGCCGAGCTCCAGCAACGGCCTGCCGAACTGGGTGCGCGTCGTGCTGTGCTGCACCGCCTCGTCCAACGCGGCCTGACCGAGCCCGACCGCCGACCCGGCTACCGTCACCCGGAAGACCGCCAGCGTCTGCAGCATCAGCGAGAACGCCTTGCCCGGAACACCCAGCCGATGGCCCTCGGGGACGACGACGTCGTCGAAGGTCAGCTCGCCGAGGATGTGCGGCGCGATGATGTCGGCGCCCCGCTCGGCGCGCAGCCCGGGCGCATCGGCGGGCACGAGCACCATCGAGTAGCCGTCGCCCTCCTTGCCCAGCACACAGTAGAAAGCAGCGGCACCGCCGTTGGTGATGAACGACTTCCGGCCCCGGACCCGTAGCTCGCCGTCCCGCGACTCGATCGTGGTGGTGATCGCCCGCAGGTCCGAGCCGACGTCGGGCTCGGTCAGCGCGAGCCCGGCGATGGCGTCGAGCCGCGCCACGCGCGGCAGCCACTCGTCCTTCAGCTCCTCGGATCCGCCGACCGCCAGCGAGTAGCTGCCGACACCCTGCATGCCGAACAACGAATCGAGGTGCGCGGAGGTGTACATCAGAGCCTCGCGCACCACCGCGATGGCGAGCGGGTCGAGTATCTCCTCCTCACCGCCGTACGCCGCGGGCACGACGTGGCGCGCCAGGCCGGACTCGCGCAACGCCGCCGCGGTGGCGGGGTGCACGTCGGCGCATTCGTCGGCCTCGTGCGCGAATGGTTCCACCGAGGCCGCCACCTCGCGGGCGATCTCCTGGATCTTGCGATGCCGTTCGGACAGATCGAACGGCTGCTCCACTGCGACCATGCCACCCTCCCGCTCAGCCACGCTGGTCGAATCGACGGTTCAGCAACTCGGACACGATCCGGATGCGCTGCATCGTGGGCGTTCCGCCTGCGATGGCCCACCCGTGGGCGTCCCGGTGCAGCCGCTCGAGGCCGTACTCCTCGGTGTAACCGTTACCGCCGTGCAGCTGCATGGCCAGATCGGTCACGCGCTTGGCGGTCTCGTTGGCCGTGCACTTGGCCAGGGACACCTGAAGCGGGTTCGGCAGCCCGGTCCCGGCGCCGGCGGCCGCCTTGTCGAGCAGTGACCGTGCCGCCTCCACCTGCAGCACCATGTCGGCCAGCGTGGTCTGCACGCTCTGGAACTCGATCAGCGGCTTGCCGAACTGCTCGCGCTCCTGCACGTACTTGACCGTGCGGTCGAGTGCTTCCTGGGCGATGGCGAGGCTCATCGTGGAGTTGCCGAGCCGCTCGATGGAGAAGACGCCGAACAGCTTGCCGAAGCTGCCCGCGGGCACGACGACGTGATCCTTGGGCACCACGACGTTGTCCAGGATGACGTCGGCTGACGGAATGCCGCGGAAGCCCATCAGTCGCTCCGGCGCGCCGAAGCTGAGCCCGGGCATCCCCTTCTCCACCACGACGGCACCGATGCCCTTGGAGCCCGGCGCGTCGGACAGGCGCGTGTAGACGAGGTACAGGTCGGCCTCTCCCCCGTTGGAGATCCAACGTTTGGCGCCGTTGACGACGTAGCCGTCGTCGGTCGGCTTGGCCACGGTGCGCATGTCGGTGGCCGCCGAGCCCGCGTCCGGTTCGGAGATGGCCACGGCCATCGTCTTCTCCCCCGAAACGATGGCAGGTAGCCAGCGCTCGCGCTGTTCCTCGGTGCCGAGGTGGTTGACGACCTGCGCGGGTCCGGTGTTCGACTCGAAGACCTGGAACGCCGCGGGACGGCAGACCTTGGCGAGTTCCTCGATCACCGCCAGCGCCTGGGAGACGGGGGCTCCGGCGCCCCCGAACCGTTCGGGGAGGGCGATACCGAGAAAGCCCAGCTCACCTAGTCGCCTTCGTTCCTCCGCGGGCAACGGCCGGCGGTGGACGTCCAGCTCGTCGGCCATCGGCGCGTAGACCTCGGCGGCCACTCTCGCGGCGAGTTCCCGGATCTCCCGGTTCTGGTCAACGGTCATCAGTTCGCCCTCCTTGGTTGTAATCATTATCCTGGTTTAGCCGCCGGGATTGTCAACAGGCGAGCGGATGACACTGACCGAGGACCAGCCCCGCGGCAACCGGCGACCGTGGACTTGCCATGAATATCATGATAAGTAATTAGCCATGATTCCGGCGCGGGAAGTCAGTGAAGTCGTCATCGTCGACGCGGTCCGGACGCCGATGGGCAAGGGCCGCCCGGGAGGCGCACTGGCGAACGTCCACCCGGTGGATCTGCTGGCCCAGACGCTCGCCGGACTACTCGGCAGGCACGATCTCGACCCCGGCACCGTCGACGATGTGCTCATCGGCTGCGTCTCCCAGGTCGGTGAGCAGTCGGCCACCCCGGGCCGCATGGCCTGGCTCGCCGCGGGGTTGCCCGCGCACGTCCCGGCCACGACCATCGACCGCAAGTGCGGCTCCGGCCAGCAGGCCGTGCACTTCGCCGCCCAGGCGATCATGGCGGGCTGCTACGACATCGCCGTCGCGGGCGGTGTCGAGTCGATGAGCCGGGTGCGCATGGGCTCGGCCCGCATGGACGCCGACCCCTTCGGCGCGGGAGTGCGCGAGCGCTTCGCACCCGGGCTCGTGCCGCAGGGCGTCGCCGCCGAGCTCGTCGCCGCCCGCTGGAAGCTCGACCGGGACGAGCTCGACGAGTACGCCGTGCGCTCGCACCGGCTCGCGGCCGCCGCGCGGGACGCCGGTTCGTTCGCGCGCGAGATCGTGCCGATCGCGACCCCCGAGGGCACCGTCACCGACGACGAGACGATCCGGCCCGGCAGCACCGTCGAGCAGCTGGCCGCGCTCGACCCGGCGTTTCGCTCCGACACCATGACTGAACGCTTCCCGGAGATCGGCTGGCACATCACCGCGGGCAACTCCTCCCAGATCACCGACGGTGCCGGTGCGCTGCTACTGATGAGCGCGGCGAAATGCGAGCAGCTTGGCCTCATCCCGCGGGCACGGATCCGCGCCATGCACGTGTGCGGCGACGATCCGCTGCTGATGCTCACCGCACCGATCCCCGCGACCCGCGGCATCCTCGGCCGGACCGGCCTGACGCTGGACGACATCGACCACATCGAGCTCAACGAGGCATTCGCGTCCGTGCCGCTGGCGTGGGTGGCCGAGTTCGGTGTGGACGGTGCCGACACCGCGAAGCTCAACCCGCGCGGCGGCGCGATCGCGCTGGGCCACCCGCTCGGCGCGTCGGGCGCCCGCCTGATGACCACGATGCTGACCGCGCTCGAGGACAACCGGCAGCGCTACGGCCTGCAATTGATGTGCGAGGCAGGCGGGATGGCCAACGCGACCATCATCGAACGCCTGTGAGCCCACCGCAGAGCAAGGAGAACAACGTGGATCTGACCAACGCGTCCGTCATCGTCACCGGCGGAGCCTCGGGACTGGGCGCGGCCACGGCCGCCCGGCTGGCCGACCGTGGCGCCCACGTCGTCATCGTCGACCTGCCCACCTCACAGGGCGACGCCGTCGCGGAGAAGATCGGCGGCTCGTTCGCGGCAGCCGACGTCACCGACACCGACGCCGTGCAGGCCGCCCTGGACACCGCCGAATCGGCCGGTCCCCTGCGCGCCGTCGTGCACTGCGCGGGGCGCGGGGGCGCCGTGCGCCTCGTCGACCGCGACGGCAACCCCGGGTCGATGGAGATGTACGAGACAGTCGTCCGGGTCAACCTCTTCGGCACGTTCAACGTGCTGCGCCTGGCCGCGGCACGGATGGCCCGTAACGAGCCGGTCGACGGCGAGCGGGGCGTGTGCGTGCTCACCGCGTCGGTCGCGGCCTACGAAGGCCAGATCGGCCAGATCCCCTACGCCTCGGCGAAGGCGGGCATCGTCGGGATGACGCTGGTGGCCGCGCGCGATCTCGCGTCGAAGCTCATCCGCGTCACCACGATCGCGCCGGGCCTGTTCGACACACCGATCCTCGCGCGGCTGCCCGAGGAGGTCCGCGAGTCGCTCGGCAAGTCGATCCCGCATCCCAGCAGGCTCGGCATCCCCGACGAGTACGCCTCACTCGCCCTGCAGATCATCGACAACCCGATGCTCAACGGCGAGACCATCCGGCTCGACGGCGCCATCCGCATGGCGCCCCGCTGACCCACCCGTGGAGGGACCGTGACCGACCACTCCGCCGACTCCGGCGCTCCCGAGCTGCTCGTGTCCGAACGCGGGCGCGTCCTCGTCCTCACCATGAACCGCCCGCACGCCCGCAACGCGATGTCGCTGGCGATGGCCCGGCAGATCGCCACCGCCCTGGACGAACTCGACCGCAGGCCCGACCTGAGCGTCGGCGTCATCACCGGTGCCGGCGGGACGTTCTGTGCCGGCATGGACCTCAAGGGGTTCGCGCGCGGCGAGCGCCCGGTCGTGGACGGCCGCGGCTTCGCCGGGCTCGTCCAGCGCCCGCCCGCGAAGCCGCTGATCGCGGCCGTCGAGGGCTACGCGCTGGCAGGCGGGTTCGAGATCGTGCTCGCCTGCGATCTCATCGTGGCCACCACCGAAACGAATTTCGGATTGCCCGAGGTGAAGCGCGGGCTCACCGCGGCGGCGGGCGGGCTTCTGCGCCTGCAGCACCGCATTCCCTACCACCTCGCCATGGAGATCGTGCTCACCGGCCGGATGTGGCCGGCCCGCGAGGCCGCCGAGGCCAGGCTGGTGAACCGGCTCACCGAGCCGGGCCGGGCGCTCGAGGTCGCGCTCGAACTCGCCGGCACGGTCGCCGCCAACGCTCCGCTGGCGCTCACCGCGTCCAAACAGGTCCTCGTGCGCTCGGCGGACTGGCCGCTCGAGGAGAAATTCGCGCGGCAGGAGGAGTTCGTCGACCCGGTACGGCGATCCGCCGACGCCAAGGAGGGCGCGGCCGCCTTCGTCGAGAAACGCGCACCGGAGTGGACCGGTTCCTGAGCCGGACACGCGAGAAACGCCGGGGGTGCCGTGTGGCGCCCCCGGCGTTGTCGTCCCCCGGTCAGTAGCTGCGCGGCAACCCGAGCACGTGCTCGGCGATGTAGTTGAGCACCATCTCCTGGCTGATGGGCGCGATACGCATCAGTCGCGCCTCGCGGAAATACCGCTCCACGTGGTACTCCTTGGCGAACCCGTAGCCTCCGTGCACGCTGATCGCCACGTCGGCGGCGTTGAACCCGGCCTCGGCCGCCAGGTACTTGGCCTCGTTGGCCTCCTTGCCGCACGGGATGTCGTTGTCGATCATCCACGCCGCCTGCTTACACATCAGGTCCGCCGCGTCCAGCTTGATCTTCGCCTCGGCGAGCTGACCGGAGATGAGCTGGTTCTTCCCGATGGGGCGGCCGAACACCACCCGCTCGCCCGCGTACTCGCAGGCTCGCCGCAGTGCCGCGCGGCCCAGGCCGATGGCGGCGTTGGCCGACAGCACACGTTCGGCGTTCAGACCGGCGAGGATGGCGTTGAAACCCTCCCCGACCTCGCCGATCACGTCGGAGTCGGCCACGAACAGGTCGTCGATGAACAGTTCGTTCGTGTCGACCGCGTTGCGCCCCAGCTTCGGGATCGGCTTGACCTCGACGTGATTGCGGTCGAGCTCGGCGAACATCAGAGTGAGCCCCCGGGTGCGCCCCTTGCCCTCCTCGCGCGGCGACGTGCGGCAGAGCAGCATCATGCGCTCGGCCTCCTGGGCCTTGGTGATCCAGACCTTTTTGCCGGACACACGGAAGCCGCCGTCCACCTTGCGCGCCGTGGTGCTCAGGTTGAGCGTGTCGGTACCGGCATCCGGCTCGGTGACCGCGAACGACGTGTGCAGGTCGCCCTTCACCAGCCGCGGCAGGAACCGCTGCTTGAGCTCCGCGCTGCCGTACCGGATGAGCGGTTCGAACCCGAAGATTCCGATGTGGACGGCGCTGCAGCCGTTCATGCCCGCGCCGGAGGCGGAGATCTCCTGCTCGACGATCGCGGCCTCGGTGACGCCGAGCCCGCCGCCGCCGTACTCCTCCGGCACCGTGAGCCCGAGCCAGCCACCGTCCACAACGGCCTGGTAGAACTCCCACGGGAATTCGTGGGACTGGTCGTGTTCCAGCCAGTACTGGTCGTCGAACCGGGCGCACATCTGGCGGACCGCCTGGCGGATGTCCTCGTGCGTCTCGTCGTAGCCGAACCCCATCATGCCCTCCTGTGGCTCGCCCGCACCGCTGCCGCGTGTGTGAACATCACCGCGCGTCCGGCCGCTTCATCATCATCCCGACGCGCTCGCACACGCAGACGGTCTCGTCCCGCTGATTGACACCGCGATGCTCGAACCAGACGATCCCCGCGTCCGGGCGGGACTTCGACTCTCGCTTGCGGAGGATCGTGCTGCTGGCACGGATCGTGTCGCCGTGGAACACCGGCTTGGGGAACTCGACCTTCTCGTAGCCGAGGTTACCCAGCGTGGTGCCGTAGGTGAGGTCGTACACGATCATGCCGCCGACCAAGGCCAGCGTGAACAGGCTGTTGACCAGCCGCCGGCCGTGAATGGTGGTCTTGGCGAACTCCGCGTCCAGGTGCAGCGGTTGTGGGTTCATGGTCAGCGAGGTGAACATGATGTTGTCCATCTCGGTGACGGTGCGGGTGAACGGGTGGTCGTAGACCTTCCCCTCCACGAGGTCCTCGTAGTACAGGCCTGGCATGGTCGGCTCCTCGGTCGTTCGGGTCACGCGCGCTCGAGCACGCGGCGGGCATGGGCGAGCCATTCCCGCGCGGTGTCCGCGTGCGCTTTGTCGATGTGGACGCCTCGGTACCGGACAGCACCGTCGCCGTGCGCGGCGGCGGCCTCGAACGCGGCCACGAGGCCTTCGCGGAACTCGATCTCCTCGGCGCTCGGCGAGAACACCTCGTTCAGCACGGGAACGTGGGACGGGTGGATGGCGATCTGGCCGCGGAAACCGAGCTGGAGCCCCTGGTCGGCGAACGCGCGCAGCCCGTCCAAATCGGACAGATCCTCCCACAGTCCGGTGAGCGCGTGCAGGCCGTACTCGCGGCACGCCAGCAGCACCCGGCTGCGCAGGTACAGCGTCTCGGTGCCCTCACGGCTCCACCGATACCCGACCGCGCGGGCGATGTCGGCGTGCTCCGCCGTCGGGCCGATCATGGCGCCCACGCGTGGCGAGGCGCCGGCGATCTCCCGGCAGTTCTGGATCGCCTCGACCATCTCCACGGGCACGATCAGCTCCAGGCCGCTCGCCCCGTTGCGACGCTCGAACCAGTCGACGAGGGTCTCCCAGCGCACGACGTCGTCGCGGTCCCGGACCTTCGGCACGAAGAGGCCGGTGAGCCCGGCACCGACCGCGGCTTCGAGGTCCTCGCCCGCGAGGCCGGTGTCGAGCGCGTTGGGCCGGACGAACAGGCCCACCCGGTCGTCCCCGGCACGGATGTCGGCCACGGTGCGCGCGACGGTGGCCCTGGCCTCGGCCTTCAGGTCGCCGGGCACCGAGTCCTCGAGGTCGAGCACCACGGCGTCGGCGCCGCTGGCCACCGCCTTGGCCGCCCACCGCGGCTTGTGCCCGGGCACGAACAGCACGGAGCGGTACGGATGCATGATGGTCCCTTCTCGTCAGCTCGCGGGCACCGAGGCGCGGTCGACCGTGTCGGCGGTGATGCCGATCTCGCGCAGCTTCGCCTTCTGCACCCGCTGGCTGGGCGTCTTCGGCAGTTCGTCGACGAACCGGAGGTAGCGGGGCACGGCGAAGGCGGGCACCTTGCTGCCGCACCAGTCCCAGATCTCCTCCGCGGTCACCGGCTCGCTCGTGATCAGGTAGGCCATCACCTCGTCCTCACCGGCCTCCGCCTCGGCGGGCACGGCGATGACAGCGCATTCGAGCACGGCCGGGTGGCTGAGGAAAGCCGTCTCCACCTCGTAGGAGCTGATGTTCTCCCCGCGACGGCGCAGCGCGTCCTTGAACCGGTCGACGAAGTAGAACCAGCCGTCGGCGTCCTGCCGGAGCGCGTCCCCGGTGTGGAACCACAGGTTGCGCCACGCCTCGACCGTGCGGTCCGGCATGTTGAAGTAGCCCATGCTGCAGATCCACGGCACGCGCGGGCGCACCACCAGCTCGCCGACCTCGCCGACGGCCACGTCCTCGTCGGTTTCCGGGTCCACCAGCCGCACGTCGAACCACTCGTCCGCCGCGAGTCCCGCCGCGCCGGCCGGCCGAGCCTCGCCGTAGGGCGAGAGGATGGGTGCCGAGGTCTCCGTGAGGCCGAAGACCTCGACGAAAGCCTCGATGCCGTACCGGGACTTGAACTCGTCCACCAAGGATGCGGCGGTGGGTGCGGCGAAGACACACCGCAGCACGTTGTCGGCGTCGTCGGGGCGCGGTGGCTGCTTGGACAGGAAGTCCATCATCACGCCGATGAAGTTGGTGACGGTCGCCCGGCTCTCGCGGATCTGGTCGATCCACCGGCTCGCGCTGAACCGCGACCGCACAATCGCGCGTGCCCCGGCCACCATCGCCGGGTAGACCGCCATGAACTGCGCGTTGCCGTGGAAGAGCGGCGTCACGGTCATCCACGCGTCGTCGGAGGTCAGGCGCGTCAGGGACACGCATTCGTCGGCGAAGAAGTACATCTGCGCGTGCGGCATCGCGACCCCCTTGGAGGGCCCCGTCGTGCCGGAGGTGAAGAACACCGACGCCAGGTCGCGCGGGGTCACCTCGGGCAGGGTGGCCGCGTGGTCGCTCTCGAGCGCCTCCCACGGTTCGGCCGTCCAGCCGGCGTCCCGCAGCGTCGCGAGCGCCTCGGCGCGCCGTCCGGTGTCGATGACGTAGAACCGTTTGATGTCGCGGGCGGCCTCGGCGACGGCGACGAACCGCTCCGCGTGAACGTCGTCGATCACGGCGATCCGCGCCTCGACGGTCCGCACCTGGTGGGCCAGGAAGTCGTGCTCGTAGGCGGTGTTGATGGGCACCTCGACGAGTCCCGCGACGGCCGTGCCGAGCCACGTCCGCACGAACCGCGACGAGTTGGCGGCCATGATCACGACACGGTCGCCCGGCTCGGCGCCGGCGTGCAGCAGACCGCGCCCGACCCGCTCGGCAGCGTCGAGAGCCTGCGCGTAGGTCCACGTGGCCGACTCCTCGGGAGCGTCGAGGAAGACCGCGTCCGGAGTCCGGCGCGCCCAGTGCCGCAGCACCGTGGGCAGCGCCCACTGCTCGCGGTCGCCGAACGTGGGACGCAGCTCCGTGTAGTACCGCCGTGCCATCACGACCTCCGTGTTCCAGTTCCGGGCGGCGGAAATTCGGGCCGCCGTTTCTCGATGAAGGCCCGCGCCCCTTCCCGCATGTCGTCACTGCCGATGGCCTGCACGAGCATCCCCAACCCGTTGGCCATCGAGTCCTGCGCGCTGTTCCACCACAGGTTGGAGCTGACCTTGCTGATCTCCAGGTACCGCGGGCTGAGGGCCTTGAGCTCGGCGATCCACTCGCTCACGCGCGTCTCCAGCTCCTCGTCGGCGACGACCTCGTTGACGAGCCCCATAGCCAGGGCCTGCTCGGCGTCGTAGCGGCGGCAGAGCAGGGTCAGCTCCTTGGCCTTCTTCTCACCGATCTGCACCGCCATGAGGTTGGTTGCGCCGAGGACCGGCGACGAGCCCACTCGCGGGCCCGTCTGGCCGAACGTGGCGCGCTTCGCCGCGACGGCCAGGTCGCAGGCGACCACCAGTTCGTTGCCGCCTCCCGCCGCCGCACCGTTCACCGCGGCGATCACCGGCCGCGGGCAGGCCCGGACGGCGTGCAGCATGCGCGCGGACGTCGTGAAAAGGGTGCGCAAGAGGTCCGGGTCCGGGTCGTCCAGCTGATCGAGCGCTCCGCCGGCACAGAAACTGCCGCCGGAGCCGGTGATGACCACGGCATGCATCGCCGTGGCCGATTCCAGCGCGTCGATGACCGTGGTGGCCATGCCGATGTCGTAGGCGTTGCGCCGGTCCGGCCGGTTCAGCCGGATCCAGATCGCGCCGTCCCGTTCCTCCACCTCGACGTCGCCCATGCGACCAGCCCTCCGTTGGGTGTTGCGGTTGTCGTGGTTCGGCTGCCGCCGGGGTGGTCACTCGTCGACGACGGAGAGCGCGATCTCCGGGCACGACTCCACCCCGCGCACGGCGTCGTCGTGCAGCTCGGGCGGCACCTCGGGCGTGCGGATCACGACGTGCCCGTCCTCGTCGGAGAGGTCGAAGACGTCCGGTGCGGTCATGTTGCACAGACCATGTCCCTGGCAGCGGTTCTCGTCAGCTCGCACCTTCATGGCTGTTCCTCACTCTGCGCGACAACAAGGCCGTTGTTCACATATAACCATTATCAGAGAACAAGCGGAAGGTCGAGCCTTGACGAGGTCAGGGATATAACTATTATCAGGAAAAGCCCAAAGGAGGGATGCGCAGTGGCCGAGCAGCCTCGTTGCCCAGTGACCGCGTTCGACCACCACTCCGCCGAGCACGCCGCGGACCCGGTCGGCGCCTACCGCAAGCTCCGCTCCGAGTGCCCGGTCGCGTGGACGGACGCCCACGGCGGGTACTGGGTGCTCGGTGACTACGCCAGCGTATTCGAAGCCTCGCGGGATGACGACCTCTTCTCCTCGGCCCGGCACGAGTCGGGCGGTGACGGCCTCGCCATCGTGATCCCCAAGGCACCCACGGCCTTCCACATCCCTATCGAGCTCGACCCGCCGCAGTTCCGCAGCTACCGCAAGATCGTCAACAACGTCACCTCGCCCGCGGCGATCCGCAAGCTGGACCCGGTGATCGACCGGTTCGTCACCGGATTCATCGACGAGATCATCGAGACCGGCGAGGCCGACCTCGCCTTCGTCGCCGGCGTGCCCGCGGCCGTGACCGTCGAGTGGCTGGGCCTGGACGCCTCGGAGTACAAGCGCTACGTCGACGCCATGCACACCCTCGTCTCGGCACCACCCGGGTCGCCGGAGTACAACCACGCCAAGGACGTCGAGGTGCCGTGGGTCGAGAAGACCGTCCGTGCGCACATCGCCGCACGGCGCGAGAACCCGGCCGACGACGCGACGAGCGCGTTCCTCAAGGCTGACGTCGACGGCAGGCCGATGACCGACGACGAGATCTACTCGATCCTCGAACTGCTCATCTCCGGCGGTGTCGGGACCACGGCGTCGCTGGTGACCCAGTCACTCGTGTGGCTCTACCAGAACCCGGCCGAACGGCAACGGCTCATCGACGACCCGGGCATGCTCGACATCGCGGTCGAGGAGTTCCTGAGGGTCTTCTCCCCCACCCAGGCCCTCGCCCGAACGGTCACGCGAGACGCCGAGTTCCGCGGGGTCCACCTGCGCGCGGGCGACCGGGCGCTGCTCAGCTGGGCGTCGGCCAACCGCGACCCGGGCCAGTTCGAGAACCCGGACACGGTCGACATCACCCGCTGGCCCAACCGGCACATGGCCTTCGGCCTGGGCGTGCATCGCTGCGCCGGCTCCCACCTCGGCCGGGCGATGGCCAAGGCGATGATCGGCCAGGTGCTCGAGCGGATGCCGGACTACGAGGTCGACCTCGACCGGATCGTGCCCTACCCCGACCAGGGAACCAACGCGGGTTACCACTCCATCCCGTGCCGGTTCACCCCCGGCAAGCGCCGGGGCGCGCCGCTGTTTCCCGCGAAGTCCTGACCGGCCGGTTCCCGGCCACAGAAAGGAGCGCGCCCGGTGACCGACCCGAGCGCCATCCGCCGGATCGTGGTGGTCGGCGGTGGGCTTGCCGCTGCCCGGACCTGCACCGCCTTGCGGCGCAAGGGCTATTCCGGTGATCTCGTCCTGATCGGCTCCGAGCCCCACCCACCCTATGACCGGCCACCGCTGTCCAAGGACGTCCTCGCCGGTACCCGCGACTCGACCGAGCTGCCGTTCGACCCGCAGGCGCTCTCCGTGCGGATGCGCACGACGACCACCGCCACCGGGCTCGACCTCGCGACCCGGACCGTGACCACCACCGCGGGCACCGAACCGTTCGACCGGCTGGTGGTGGCCACCGGGGCGGACCCCGTCCGGCTGCCCGGCGACGGCGAACA
This sequence comes from Prauserella oleivorans, assembly GCF_042685745.1. Classification (NCBI taxonomy): domain Bacteria; kingdom Bacillati; phylum Actinomycetota; class Actinomycetes; order Pseudonocardiales; family Pseudonocardiaceae; genus Prauserella; species Prauserella oleivorans. Next base: position 4,480,548 of record NZ_JBHUNT010000001.1, read on the forward strand.
GTGCGCGCTCCGCACGGTCGACGACGCGGTGGCACTGCGGCGGCGGCTGGTGCCCGGCGCGCGTGTCGTGCTCGTCGGCGCGAGCTGGATCGGTGCCGAGGTCGCCACGGCGGCGCTCGGCGCAGGTTGCACGGTGACCTGTCTCGAAGCCGGGGCGGCTCCGCTGTCTGCGGCGCTGGGTACCGACGTCGGCGCGCTGTTCACGCCCTGGTGGCGTGACGTCGATCTGCGGCTCGGCACACCGGTGGCGTCCGTCGATCGTGGCGGGGTCCGGGTCGCCGACGGCACGGTCCTGCCCGCCGACGTCGTCGTGACCGGCATCGGCGTACGCCCGTCGACCGGCTGGCTGGACGGGTCCGGTCTCGTGATCGACGGCGGGGTACACGTCGACGAGCACCTGCGCGCGTCCGCTCCCGGCGTGGTCGCGGTGGGCGACGTGGCGGCGCGGTGGTCGCCCCGGTTCGGCGGACGGGTCCGGGTCGAACACTGGGACGAGGCGGGCGCCGCCGCGCCGGTGGCCGCCCAGGTGCTGCTCGCCGACGGCACCGAAGACGCCGAGACCGCTGGCCTGCCCGTACACGATCCGGTGCCGTACTTCTGGTCGGATCAGTTCGGTCACAAGGTGCAGTACGTCGGCAGGCACACCGCCACGGATCAGGCCTACGTCGACGACGAGGCCGGCAAGCTCCGCGTGCGCTGGTACTCCTCCGACGGCAGGCTGACCGCATGGCTCGGCGTGGACCGCATGCGCGAACTCGTCCCGGCTCGCAAGGAGATCGCCGCCGCCCTCTCCCCGGCCGCCTGACGCCGCTGTCGCGGGTCCCGCCCTCAGCGGGCCGAGGAGGCGTTCGCTCCGCTCCCGCAGCCGGTGTGCCGAGTCCGGACCGACCGCGGGGGCTCGTCGCGGCGAACAGGGCACGACCTCCACACGCGAGGGGTCGGCCATCTCCGCTCCGCTGCCGCAGCCGACCCCGCGGACCATCCATAGTGGATGCACGTCGAGCGTGATCGTGCACACCATGGGTCCGGCCGGACAGTGATCCGGCCGGACCCACAGGGTTCAGGCCGCCGAGGTTTCCAGGAAGTCGGAGAACGAGCGAGACTGCAGCTCTCGCAGCGGCGTGACGATCTCGCGTCCCACCCGCTCCAGATACGCCTCCGTCTGCTCGGCGTCCATCCCCGGCCAGTGCGGCCGCACCAGCAGCGGGCCGATCGGCAGCGCGGCGGCGATGTCGGCGATCTGCTGCCGGCACGACTCGGCGTCGCCGAGAATCACGTGGTCGCGCACCGTGTCGCCGAAATTGCGCACCTCGTCGTCACCGAGCAGGGTCATCCCACGGCCCGCGTAGGCCTCGTACTTGCCGCGCGCCACGGCCGCGAATCGCGACACCGCGTCGTCGAAGTCGGCACCGATCATCAGCTCCCGCCGCAGCGGCAGCGGCGACAGCGGCAGTCCGCGGCTCGTGCGCTCGGCCGCGTAGGTCCGGATCAGTGCGTCGACCTGGCCGATCGTCTGCTGCGGCGTGATCGTCCAGACGTCGCCGTGCCGCGCCGCCCGGCGGACCCCCGTCTCCCGCATCGCACCCAGCCAGATCGGCGGCCGCGGCTGCTGGACCGGACGGACATGGGTGGGCAGGTCGTCGATGCGCCAGAACCGCCCCTCGTGGCTGACCCGGTCCTGAGACCACAGCTTGGTCATCACCTCGATCATCTCCTCGAGCATGCGGTACCGCTGCCCGAAGGGGACGCCCATGGTCTCGTACTCGTGCGGCAGGTAGCCCGTGCCGATGCCGACGACGAGCCGTCCGCCGGTGACGATGTCGAGCGTCGCCAGCTCCTCGGCCAGAATCACCGGGTGGTGCACCGGTCCGATGAGGACGGTCGTGCCGATCCTGACGTGGTCGTCGAGCTCCGCCGCCAGCCGGGCCAGCAGCGGCACCGGCTGCAGCCAGCGGAACCCGTCGTAGAGGAAATGCTGACCGAGTGTCAGGTAGGTGAACCCGGCGCGCTGCGCGGCCTCGACCTTGCGCAGCATCAGATCGAGGTGCTGCGTCGGTGACGAGGAGACCGGCTGGTCTCCCATCAGGATGCCGAACTCCACGGGTCACTCCTCGCTGCCGTGCCGGGGTGTCACTTCGCCGTCAGGCCGCCGTCGACAGGGATCGTCACACCGGTGACGTAACTCGCCATGTCACTGGCGAGGAACAGGGCCACCTGCGCGATCTCGTCCGGCCGCGACGGCCTGCCCAGGGGGATCTGGCTGAAGAACGCGGCTTTGCGGGCCTCCAGCTCCTCCGGCGAACTGCGGAAGAACGCGGGCAGACCGGGCGTGTCGACCGATCCCGGAGCGATCGCGTTGACCCGGATGCCGTCCTGCGCGAACGCGAGCGCAAGGGAGCGCACGAGTGCGATGATGCCGCCCTTGGTGAACGAGTACAGCGGGCTGTAGGGCGAACCGACCAGACCCGAGCTGGAGCTGGTGAAGATCACCGACGCGTTGCCAGAGGCGCGGAGCGCGTCGGTGAGGTAGTTGGTGAGGTAGAAGCCGGCCCGCGCGTTGATCTCGATGAGCGCGTCCCACTCCTCCACCGTGAGGTCCGTGCCCGCGGCGCCGGGGATGCCGACGTTGTTGTACAGCACGTGCAGGGCGCCGTGGTCACCGCGCACACGGTCGGCGAGCGACTTCAGCGCGCCCAGGTCGCGGACGTCGATCACCTCTGCCGTGGCCCGCCCGCCCTGGGTCTCGATCGCGCCGACGGTCTCCTTGGCGGCGACCTCGTTGACGTCCACGACGATCACGTGCGCGCCCTCACGGGCAAAGGCCTCGGCGGCGGCCCTGCCCATCCCGGACGCGCCGGCGGTGATGAGTGCGGTCTTGTCCTTCAGCAGCATGGCTGGTCTCCGATCTGCGCTGTCGAGTCCACTGTGGTCGGTGCTCCGGTCACGTGCCCGGTGGGCGGGTAACGCCGGCCAGCGGCCACTGGATGTGCTTCACCTCGAAGAATTCGGCGAACCCGTCCTCACCGAGCTCGCGGCCGACCCCGCTGCGCCCGGGACCGCCCCACGGCGCGTCGGGTCGCATGCCCGCACCGCCGTTGATGGTCACGGTGCCTGAGCGCAACCGGCCCGCCACCGGCATGGCCTCGTCCACCGGGCCGAAGACGTTGGCCGCCAGCCCGTACGACGTCGCGTTGGCGATCCGCACCGCCTCGTCGACGTCGGAGTAGGGCAGGGCGATCGCGATGGGGGCGAAGAGCTCGGTCTGAGCGATCGGCGCGTCCGGCCGCACGTCCGTCAGGATGGCCGGGTTGAGGTAGTAGCCGGACGGCAGGTCGGGGCGGCCGCCGCCAGCGGCGATGCGCGCGCCGTCGGCGAGGGCGTCGGACACCATGCGCTCGACCTTGTCGCGGTGAGCGGCGGAGATGACCGGGCCGACGACGGTGGCCTCATCCTGCGGGTCGCCCACGGTGACGGTCTTGATGAACTCGTCGGCGAGGTCGCAGAACGCCGCGAGCTTGTCCTCGGGGACCAGCACCCGGCTCCAGGCGGCGCAGCCCTGCCCGGCGTTACGGGCGAACCGCAGCACGGAGGCGGCCACGGTCGCCTCCAGGTCGGCGCTGGGCAGGATGATGTTGGGACTCTTGCCCCCGAGCTCCAGTACCGTCTTGGACAACGACCCCAGCGCCGCCTGCGACATCACCTTGCTGCCGACGGCGTCCGACCCGGTGAAGGTCACCAGGCTCACGTCGGGGTGACTGGTGAGCCGGGTGCCGATGTCGGGACCGCCGACGACGAGGTTGACCACGCCCGGCGGCAGGTCGAGCTCCTCGATCAGCTCGAACACCCGCAGCGTGGTGAGCATGCCGTGCGGCGACGGTAGTGCCACCGTCGTACAGCCGCTCGCGAGCGCACCGCCGAGCTTCCAGGCCAGGAGGTTGATCGGATAGTTGTAGGCGGGCAGCGCGGCGACCACGCCCGCCGGCTCGTACCGCAGCAGGCTCGTGGACAGCACGGGCTTGTCGTAGAGCGGCAACGCGTGCTCGTACCCGCCACGCGGTCCGCGCACCGCCATCTCGGCGTACCAGCGCAGCGCCTCGATCGGCCCGCCGACCTGCATGCCCCGGGCGGCGCCGATGGGTGTACCGACCTCGTCGGCGATGAGCCGGGCCAGCGGCTCCATGTTCTTCTCGAGCAGGTCGGCGAACCGGGTGAGCACGTCCGCCCGGTCGGCGGGACCGTAGGAACGCCAGGCGCTGCTGTCGAAGGCCTGGCGGGCACTCGCCACGGCGGCATCGACCTGCGCCGCCGAGCTCAGGGCCGTCGTGCCCATCGGCCGTTCGGTGGACGGGCTGCGGGAGGTGAACGTCTCTTCGGACTCCCCGTCCCGCCACGCACCGTCGATGTAGGTGCTCTTGCTCCGGGTGTCGAGCGCACTCATGCCGACTCCTTGTCCTCGTCGACAGGCGGATGGGATCGTATTCGCCTGCTCTTCAGTTGGAAAGCTGTTGTCACGTCGGCAAAACGGTGAATCTGCGCCTCACCTGCCGTGTGCCGCACGGAAGTTCCGAACGGCCATCCGGTGCTCGTCGGTGTCGAACAGCAGGGCGGTCGCCTCGACCGACTCGGCGAACCCACCACCCGTCTCGCGGTTGACGAACGCCTTGCCGACCCGCACGGCCAGCGGCGGATGCGCCGCGATCTCGGCCGCCAGCTCGACGGCGCGGTCCACCACACACGTGTCCGGGTGCACCTCCTGCACCAGGCCGGCGCGTTCGGCGCGATCGGCGTCGATGTCGCGCCCGGTGAGCGCGAGGTAGCGCGTCCAGTGCCTGCCGAGCACGTCCGGCCCGCGCACGATGCCGTAGCCCGGCATCAGCCCCACGGTCGGCTCTTTGAAGGCGAACCGTGCCGAGCGGCCCGCCAGCACCACGTCACAGGCCAGCGCGAGCTCCGTGCCACCGCCGTACGCCAGCCCGGTCACGGCCGCGATCACGGGAACGGCGCAGCGTTCCACGGCGTGGAACGCGTCGTACACCCGGCGCAGATGCGGGCGGACCCGGCCGACGTCCCCGTCGAGCCCGGCGAACATGTCGATGTCGCCGCCTGCCGAGAAGGCGCGCCCCGACCCGGTGAGCACCACCGCGCGCACAGCGTCCTCGGCCCCGTGGCCGAAGCCCTCCATCAGCTCGCGCAGTTCGGCGAACCACGCCTGGTCCATCGCGTTGAGTTTCTCCGGACGGCACATCGTCAGCTGCACGACGCCAGGGCGGGGTTCGGTGCGCCGGAACCGGCTCTGCTCACCGCTCATCCGTTGCTCCCTCCCGGTCCCACGTGCCCGGCGGGACTCCCTCGGCGCGGAGCTTGTATTTCTCGACGCGCTGGCTCGGGGTCATCGGGAGCGCGTCGACCACGCGCACGTACCGCGGCACCGCGAACGAGGTCAGCGCACCTTCGCAGTGGCCGATCAACTGCGCCGGGTCGACGCGTGCGCCCTCCGCGGGCACCACGGCCACCATGACGTCCTCTTCGGACAGTTCGGAGGGGACGCCGTAGGCGGCGACCGCCGACACGGACGGGTGCTCGGCGACGACGCGCTCAACCTCCCAGGAGGAGATGTTCTCGCCGCGCCTGCGCACCGTGTCCTTGAGCCGGTCGAGAAAGACGAGGAACCCGCTGTCGTCGAGGTAGCCGCGGTCGCCGGTGTGGAACCACAGGTTGCGCCAGCTGCGGGCGGTCTCGACTGCCATGTCGTGGTAGCCGTCGAACATCCAGCCGGGCCGCACCGGTCGAGCGACGATCTCGCCGGGCACACCGGGTGGTTGCGGCTCGTCCCGCTCGTCGACGACCGCGACCTCGTAGTTGCGCGACGCCGTTCCCGCCGTGCCGATCCGGCGCCGCCACGGCGGCATGTCGGTGACGATGGAGACCTCGGTACTGCCGTAGATCTCGGTGAGCCGGACGGCGAAGCGGTCCTCGAACGCGGTGAAGATCTCCGGCGGGCACGGCGCGCCGAACCCCGCCCGCACCGGGTTGTCGGCGTCGTCGGCGCGGGGCGGTTGCTTGAACAGGATGCTCATCATCGCGCCCTGGTAGTTGAAGGCGGTGATGCCGTGCTCGCGGCAGATGTCCCAGAACCGGCCTGCCGAGAACCTGCGATCGAGAACCAGACCCGCGCCCGCCTCGATCGCCGCCATGACGCTGCAGTAGCGCGCGTTGCTGTGGAACAACGGGAACACGCTGTAGAGCCGGTCCGCCGTGGTGTAGTCCATCAGCCCGACCGTGTGCCGGGCGAGGTTCACGTTCGCCCGGTGACTCAGCCGGACCCCCTTCGGCGGTCCGGTGGTTCCCGACGTGTAGAGGATCACCGCGGGATCGGCGGGATCGACCTCGGCGAGGTCACCGGTCGCATGGGTCTCGAGGTCGGACAGCCGGTGTCGCGTCAGGGTCACGGGCAGGTCCGGCAGGCCGGGGTCGGGCTCGGCGAGTACGATGAGGTGCCGCACCGACTCCGGCGCGCACTCGCGGACGAGCCGTTCGTACCGCGCGTCGCACACGACGGCCGTGGCGCCGGCGTGGCCGAGGTAGTAGCGCATCAGGTAGCGTCCGGCGCCCGGATTGAGGGGTACCTCGACGAGGCCGCGGCGGGCGAGCCCGAACCAGACGGCGAGGAACTCCGGGCAGGCGTCCAGGACGACGCACACCCGGTCGCCGCGCCGCAGCCCCAGCGAGGCGAACCCGCCGGCGAGGCGGTCGGCGCGGGCGTCCAGCTCGCGGTAGCCGAGGTGCCGGCCCGCGATCACCGCACCGGCCTCCCGCGGGGCCCGGCTCGCCGCCTCCCGGAGCCAGTCGCCCAGGGTCCGCGCCACGGTCGTCTCCGCCACGGTTACGCGTTCCTCTGGTCCGAGGCCGCCAGAGCCGTTTCGCCGAGCAGAGCGTGCACGACGGCGGAGTCGCGGGTCAGCTCGGCGGCTGTCCCGGTGCGGACGACCTCGCCTCGAGCCATGACGGCCACCGAGTCGGCGACGGCCAGTCCCGCGTCGGCGTTCTGCTCCACCATGAGCACCCCGATGCCGGAGTCCGCGATCGCGCGGACCGCGGCGAGCACCGTGTCGACCATGCCGGGTGCGAGCCCCATGGACGGCTCGTCCATGAGGATCACGCGTGGCTGGGCCATCAGTGCCCGGCCGAACGCCAGCATCTGCTGCTCCCCGCCGCTGAGCAGGCCCGCCGGCATGTCGCGGCGTTCGGCGAGGATCGGGAACCGGTCGTACACCCGGCCGGCCAGGGCGGCCACCTCACCGCGTGCCGCGGTGTACGCGCCGACGCGCAGATTCTCGGCGACGGTCAGCGGCGCGAAGATGCGGCGGCCCTCGGGCACGAGCGACAGCCCGCGCCGCACGATCCGGTGCGGTCGGGCGCCGAGGATGCTCCGGCCGTTCAGCGTCACCGAGCCACGCTGGGCGGGCAGCAGCCCGCAGATAGCGCGCAGGCTCGTCGACTTGCCGGCGCCGTTCGCGCCGAGCACCAGCGTGACCTCCCCGGGCGTCACGGTGAACGACACCCCGCGGACGGCGTGCACCGGCCCGTAACCGACGTGCAGGTCGTCGACCTCAAGCATGCGTCCTCCCGTGCTTGCCGAGGTAGGCCTCTTGAACGGCCGGGTCGCGCACGACGGCCGCCGGTTCCCCCTCGGCGATCAGCGCCCCGAAGTTCATCGCGAACAGGTGGTCGCAGGTGTCGACCATCATCTGGACGTCGTGCTCGATCAGCAGCTGGGTCAGTCCCTCCTCGCGCAGGTCGCGCAGCAGGCTCGCGATGTCGTCGCGCTCCTGCCGGTTCATGCCCGCCGTGGGCTCGTCCAGGAGCAGCAGGGTCGGTTCGCTCGCGATGGCGCGGGCGACCTCGACGCGCCGCTGGTAGCCGTAGGACAGCTCGTCCGGGTGGTGCCGTTCGAGCCCGGTGAGCCCGGCGCGCTCGATCGCCCGGTCCACCCGCTCGGCGGCTCGTCGGCGCTGCTGCCGCGTGCGTGAGCCCGCCGACTCGGCACCGAGCGCGATGTTGTCGCGCACCGTCCGGCCCGGCAACAACCGCACCGTCTGGAACGTTCTGGCGACGCCACGCGCCGCGATGATGTGCGGCTGGGCACGTTCGTAGGGCCGGTCGCCGAACAGCAACCGGCCTCGGGTCAGCGGCACCAGCCTCGTCAGGGCGGCCAGGAGCGTGCTCTTGCCTGACCCGTTCGGGCCGAGAATGCCGAAGATCCGGCCGGCGGTGAGCGTCAGGGACACGCCGTCGACCGCCTTGACGCCTCCGAAGTGGACGGCGACGTCCTCGGCCCGCAGCACCGTGGCCGGCGCCTCGGTGGTGTGCTCGGTCACCGTCATGCTCCTCGCCCTCCACTCGTGGCCGCCGCGACGGGACGTGGCGGCGCGATATCGGCCGTGGCCCGGCGTTTCCGGCTGTACGCGCGATACCCGTCCACGACCGCGCCGACCACCCCACCGGGCAGGTACACGGCCGCGGCGGCGACCAGGACGCCGTAGACGACGTCCTCCCACTCCCCGACGAACGCCAGCACCTCCGGCAGCCACACGAAGATCACCGACCCGATCAGCGCGCCGATCCACGACCGGGAGCCGCCGACGATGATGATCGTCAACGCGAGCACGACGAGGTGGAAGTTGATGTCGTTCGGCGTCACCGTGGAGCGCAGGAGCACGGTCATCGACCCCGCCAGCCCGCCGAGCACGCCGCTGACGGCGAACGTGGCCCGGCGGTACCGCGCGACGTTGATCCCCATCGCCGAGGCCAGCTCCGGGTCCTCGCGCACCGCGTCGATGCGCCGTCCCATGGACCCGAACTCGGAGGCGGCCAGCAGCGCCACGACGACACCGGCCACGGCGAGCAGATGCCCGGTGTCCAGCATGCCCAGCGCGCCGAACAGGCCGGACGCGCCGCCGGTGAGGTCGCCACCGTTGACGGCCAGCACCGAGATGATGAGCGTGAACGCCACGGTGGCCATCGCCAGATACAGCCCGGTGAGCCGTTGGATCAGCACGCCGAGTCCGTACGCCACCACGCCGGCGATGACGGCGGCGAGCGTGATCGACGTCGCGGTGGACAGGCCGTAGTGCGTCAGCCCGATCGCCGCGACGTACCCGCCGATGCCGTAGCAGCCGACGCCGGCGAACGAGAACACGCCCGCCCGCAGGGGCACCTGGACGCGCAGGGCAAGCAGCAGCGTGGTCAGTGTGCTCTGGACGAGCACGATGTGGGAGAAGTACCAGTCCGTCATGTCCGTCGCACCTCCGCACGGCCGAACAGGCCCTGCGGCCGCAGCAGCAGGACGAGGAAGATCAGTCCGAAGGAGACGGCGTCGACCCAGGTGCCCCAGTTGTTGGCGAGCACGAACGTCTCCGCGCCCGCCAGGACGAAGGACCCGACGATGACACCGGCCATACTGCCCAACCCGCCCAGCACGATGATCGCGAACGCCTTGATCAGCAGGCCGTCACCGCTTTCCGGGGCGATGGCGCCGAGCTGGAACGTCAGCAGTGCGCCCGCCAGCCCCGCCAGCGCGCCCGAGGTGGCCATGGTGCCGAGCGCCAGCGACGACCGGTTCACCCCCATCAGCGAGGCGGTCTCGGCGTCGACGCCGAGGGCGCGCAGCGCGAGTCCCTGCCGCGACCTCGCCAACCAGCGGGTGACGCCGACGCCGATGCCGACGCCTGCGATGACGATCACCAGCACGGTGGTGGTGACGCGCACGCCGTGGACGTCGAACACCTGAGGTTGATAGGTGCTGCCGCGGAAGCCGAACGGCGCGCTCTCCGTCATCCGCTGGGCGATGGCGAGCGGGATCGCCGCGACCCCGATGCCGCCGATGAGGATCCGCAGCTCGGCGGAGCGATGGTCGGTGGCGCGCCGCATGATCGGGCCGAACGCGAGCACCTGGGTCGCCGTGGTGATGAGCGCCCCCGCCGCCACCGCGATCAGCACCACCGCCGGCATCGGCAGCGCCGCCTCCCGGGTGACCAGGTGCGCGACGAAGGCCGAGAACATGAAGGTCACGCCGTGGGCGAAGTTCAGGATCCCGATGGTGCCCCACGCCAGCGCCATGCCGAGCGCGAACACGAGGTACACCGAGCCCAGTGCGACGGCGTTCAGCAGGTCCTGTGCCACGGCGACCTCCTCGCGGGCCGGGACGATCTGGTGTGGACTGTCATGGCCGCGGCTCCACGAGTTCCTCGGCCTGCCCGTTCCAGCGCACGAGCACGCCCGGAACGCGCATGTCGTTGCCGGCGAAGGTGATCTCTCCCATGACTCCCTCGAATCCTTCTCGCGCGACCTTCTGCAGACCGCGCTTGATCCCTTCGCGACTGGCCGAACCGGACGCCTTGATCGCCCTCGCGATCCACCACATCGCGTCGTAGCCTTCGGCGGCGTAGGTGTCGGGCCTCTCGCCGAACCGTGCGGTGAAGGCTTCCACGAACCGCTGCGCCACAGGGGATGTCTGTGCCGGCGAGAAGTCGGTCGGGTAGATCAGTCCGATGCCGTGCTTACCCGCCTGCCGGACGTTGCCGCCGCCCTGCACGGACGTCGCCACGACCTGCCCGTCGTAACCGGCCTGCCGCAACTGCGTCAGCGCCGTCACCGACTGAGGTTCGGTCAGCAGCATCACCACGGCGTCCGGGTCCTTGCCGGCGATCGACCGCACCGGCGTGGTGAAGTCCTGCGTCGTGCTCTGCACCGGGGTGCTGGACACGACGTTGAGCCCGTGCTCCTTGGCCTGGCGGGGAAACGCGTCCTCGCCGATCTCGGCGAACGTCGGGAACGTCGCGTTGTAGAGCACGCTGACATCCCGCATGCCGTGCTCGGCGAGGTACTCGGTGGCGAGATGGTAGTAGGAATCCATCGGCGCGGTGGCGCGGAAGGTGTAGTCGCCGATCACCACGCCGTCGGAGCCTGCCTGGGTGAAAACCGTCGGCACCCGTGCCCGTTCGACCATCGGCGCGACCGTCGCAGCCTGCTGGCCCTGCGTCGGCCCGAGGATGGCGTGCACGGTGCGGTCGGCCGTCGCCTGCGCCATCTCCGCCGACGCGGTCTCGATCGAGCCCGCCGTGTCAACCTCCTCAAGGGTGATCGTCACGCCCTTGCCGAGGTAGCCCTGACGGTTGATCTCCGCGACCGCCAGCTCCCCGCCGCGCGCGCCGCCGATGCCGGCGTAGGCGACCGGACCGGTGAGGTCACGCACGCCGAGCAGCTTGATCTCCTTCGGGATTCCCTCCTGCGCCGCCGCGCCGCCCTGCGCCGCGCCGCATCCGGCCAGGAGCGCACCGGCCGTCACGAGCGCGACCGCCCCTGCGGTGGCGCGTCGCCACCTGTGTGGAGCCCGCATGCCATCCTCCTGCTGCTGCCTGCCTTCACTGCGTTGTGGTGCGTGTCGTGCGCCGGCCCCCGCGCACGCGTCGCGGCGCCACTGCCGTCACGGCACGGGTTCACCGCCCAGTTCCCCGGCGACGAGGTAGGCGAGCGTGACGCCCCGGCCAAGCGCGAACCCGCTGTTGTACCCGGTTCCCGTGGTCGTCAGAGCGGCACACGAGCCGACCGCGTACAGGCCGTCGATCACGCTGCCGTCGGTGTCCAGGACGTGACCGTCGCCGTCGATGTGCACGCCGCTGGAACCGATGCCCGTGCCGACGAACTTCAGCCGCAGGCCGTGGAACGGCGGCTTGACCAGCTCCCCCAGCACCGGGTTCGGCGTGTTGGCCGGGTCGCCTGCGAACTTGTTGACGTAGGTGACCGTGCCGCGGCCGAAGTCCGGGTCCTCGCCGCGCGCGGCGTAGGTGTTGAACCGCGCCGCCGTGCGTTCCAGCTGCTCGCCGTCGATGCCGAGTTTGGTCCCGAGCTCGGCCAATGTCGGCGCCGAGCTCACCCAGCCCTCGGGATACCGCCCGCCGGGCGGGGTGGCCGCGAGACCGTACTTCTCGCGGTGCTGGTCGTCCCAGATCAGGAAGAACGGCAGGTGTTTGTCGTCCGGGTCCAGGGTCTTGGCGACGATGTCCACCCAATACGAGTCGTTGCAGAACCGCTTGCCCGTGCTGTCCACGATCATGGTGTGCGGCATCGCATACTCGGGACCGTAGCCGTAGCCGGTGCCGACCTGGGAGCGCCAGCCGGGCAGCATCGGCACGCTGGTCGCGGGGATCTTTGCGATCGCCGCGCCGACACCTCTGGCGAGCTTGATGCCGTCCCCGCGTAGCGACTCGGGTGCCACGCTGCCGAAGTCCTCCGGCTCGAGATCGACCATCTCCCGGACGAGATCGGGGTCCCAGTCGTAGGTGCTGGTGGCCAGCACGACCGGCCCGCGGGCCTCCACCGGCCCGTCCGGTCCCTCGGCGCGCACCCCGATGACGCGGCCGCCCTCGGCCAGCAGCTCGGTCACCGGGTGCGACGGCCGGATGTCGATCCGCTTCTCCTGCAACACGCGGCGCAGGAAGCTGGCCACCACGCCGGTGCCGAAGGTCAGCGGGTCACCGCTGCTCGCCGCGTCGTGCGTGCGGCCGTCGGCGATCCCGAACGCCGGAACCCCGGCGTGGTCCGGCTTCCCGGCGGTGTCCTCCTGATCCACATAGGACGCTCGGCGGCCCTTGACCATGAGCTCGTCGTAGGTCGTGCCGACCGGGAAGTACGGGCTCACCCGAAGTTTCCGGCGCCACTCGCCGAGCACGCTGCCGTCGATCACCTCGTTGGTCAGGTACCTGCCGACGGGCAGCGCTCCGGGCGCCTCGTTGTGATAGTCGGCCAGCCCGGGGATCACCTTCCAGCGGATGGCGCCGAGCTCCTCCCAGTAGCGGATCGCGTGCGGCGCGGTGTGGATCCAGCGCAGCATCGCCTTCTCGTCCAGGACCTCCGGAGCGTCGTGGGCGATGGCGCGCACGTACGTCTCGGTGAGTTCGAGGGAGTCCTGGATGCCCTCGCGGGCGGCGACCGGGTTGGCGCCACACCACACCTGGCCGCCGGAGTAGGCGGCGGCGCCCCCCACCAGCTCCGCCGCCTCGAACACGACGACGTCCCTGCCGCGCACGGCCGCACCCAGCGCCGTCGCCAGTCCGGACAGGCCGGCCCCGACGACGATCACCGGCTCGCTCGACACAGCCATCTCACGACCTTCCTTTCGGGTACTGCGAATCGATCGGGTTCGACGCGGCGGAGGGCGGGTCAGCCCAGCGGGATACGGCGTGCCGGGCCGAACGAGCCGTCACCCTTGCCGTCGAAGGCGACGAGCACGGGCACGACCCCGCCGGGGCAGAGGACGTCGAGCGCGGCGTCGTCGTTGATCCGGCCCGCAGTGCAGGTGATGATCCAGTCGCCCGCGGAGCGAACCTGCGCCTCACCGAGCGTGCCGTCGCCGTTGTTGTGCAGGACCGACATGCTGAAACCGGCCATGTTGGCCGTCGCGAGGTCCTCGTCACCGTCGGCGTCGTAGTCGCCGACACCGAAGCAGGACGCCCAGAGGCTCTTCGAGGGGTAGTGCGCCGCCTCGGCGAACGTCCCGTCGCCGTGGCCGCGCAGCACCGTGATACGGCCGTCCACATGCGACGAGATCAGATCCGCCGTGCCGTTGCCGTCGAGGTCGGCGGTGCGGTTACAGATGCCGCCGATGCCCACCGGCGCGGAGGTGTGCCGGAACGTGCCGTCACCGTTGTTGAGCAGGATCGTCTGTGTGGGCGACGCGGCGCCGACCGACGCGATGTCCGCGTCGCCGTCGTTGTCGTAGTCGCCGGAGGTCACGCCGATGCCGCCGAGCGGCCCGGCCAGGCTCGTCGGCGGGCCGAACGTGCCGTCGCCGTTGCCGAAGTTCACCGCGACGCTGCCCCCCGGGTGGCTGACGGCGGTGTCCTCGTGGCCGTCACCGTTGAAGTCGTCGATGGTCAGCGCCGCCGTGGCGAGCGTGTCCGTCTGCGACCGCACGGCCTTGCCGAACGTCCCGCCACCTTCGTTGAGGAGAACGGAGATCGTGTTGCCGCCCGCGTCCATGACGACGATGTCGTCTCGCGCGTCGTCGTTCATGTCGTGGATGTGGACGTTGCTGGGCAGCAGACCGATGTCGATCCGCTCCGGCGGGTGGTAGCCGCCCGCGGGGTTCGCCCGCAGCACCGTGACGCTCGTGCCGGCCTCGTTGGCCACCACGATGTCGTCGAACGGCCCGTCGGTGAGGTTTCCGGTGTCGACCTCGGTGGGCCACAAGCCGTCGGCCGGGACACCGGCGAGCGAGGGCAACGGCGAGAGACCCAGCTGCGGCAATACGGGCAGCGGTGGGAGATCCGGCACGGCAATGGCGTCGTCGCCCGACGCGGGCGCCGCCGCGAGCGTGCTGCCCGAGAGCACCGTGGCGGCCACGACGCCACACCACCGGGCTGTCGAACGAGACATGGTTCGCCTTTCAGGAGATGTCGATGGACGTCACCCGGCGGGGAATCAGGGACGCTGGATCAGCTTGGTCTCGAGGTAGGCGCTCAGGCCCTCGACGTTGCCTTCGCGGCCGAGTCCCGACTGCTTGAAGCCACCGAACGGCTGCACGACGCACATGGCCCAGTTGTTCACCGACACCTGGCCGGTGCGGATGCGGCGCGCGATCTGCTCGCCGTAGCCGGGGTCGCGGGCGTAGACCGCGCCGGAGAGGCCGTACTCGGAGTCGTTCGCGAGCTCGACGGCCTCGTCGACGCTGTCGAACGGGATCACGCAGACGACGGGGCCGAAGATCTCCTCGCGGGCGATCCGCATGTCGTTGCGTACGTCGGCGAACAGGGTGGGTTCGACGAACCAGCCGCGGTCCAGACCCGCGGGCCTGCCGCCACCGGTGACCAGCCTCGCGCCCTCCTCCAGGCCCAGCTTGATGTAACTCTCGACGCGGTCGCGCTGCCGCTCGGCGGCGAGCGGACCGAGGACGGTGTCGGGCTCGGCCGGATCGCCGACCTTCAGCCCCTGGAACGCGGGCACCATGGCGTCGAGCAGTTCCTGTTGCCGCTCACGAGGAACGAGGACCCGGGTCAGCGCCGCGCAGACCTGGCCCGAGTGCCCGATGCCGGCGAACAGCAGGGTCGGCAGCACGTCGTCCAACGGGATGTCGTCGGCGATGATCGCCGCCGACTTGCCACCCAGCTCCAGGGTGACGCGAGTGATGCGCTCGCCGCACAGGCTCATGATCCGCCTGCCCGCGGCCGTACTGCCGGTGAAGGCGACCTTGTCGACGCCGGGGTGGCGGACCAGGTGCTCGCCCACCTCCCGGCCGCCGGGCAGCACGCTCACCACACCCTCGGGCAGTCCCGCGGCCTCGAGCGCCTCGGCGAGGAGATAGGTGCTGACGGGGCCCTCGGGAGCGGGCTTGAGCACGACCGTGCAGCCCGCCGCGAGGGCTGGACCGATCTTCAGCGAGGCCGTCGCCACCGGACCATTCCACGGGATGATCGTCGCCACCACTCCGACCGGTTCACGCACGAGCACGCCGTGCCCGTCCTCCCACGCGCGTTCCTCCTCGAACGCGAATCGCTCGTGCAGGGTGGAGGCGTCCTTCCACATCTTCAACGCGTTCTGGTGGAACGCCTCGCTCACCGCGGCGGGGGCACCGATCTCGGCCGTGAAGCTGGCCGCCATCGCGTCGAAGCGTTTCTCGACCTCCTGGCCGACCCGGGCGAGCACGGCGCCGCGCTCGCCGGGTGTCATCCGCGGCCACGGCCCGTGGTCGAAGGCCTCGCGCGCGGCGGCGACGGCCGCGTCGATGTCGGCGGGCGTCGGATCCGGAACGGTCGCAAGGAGCTCCTCCGTCGTCGGAGACACGACCGGGATCACCTGGTCCCCGGCGGACTCCACCCAGGTGCCGCCGATGAACAGTTTCGAGTAGCTCCGCACAGTGCCCGGTGCGTGCACGGTCGAGGTCATGGACGCGCTCCTTTGCGTGTACCGAACCGAGTCGCCGTCGTGGGGCGGCGCCACTCAACCTTGGCTCGCCGCACAGGCGAAGTCAATGGTTTTCATAGGATTTATTGTCATGGATTTGCGGACCCGGCGCGACACCGAACAGGCCGGGAGCCGTTACGCGACACGACTTTTTCCGCGTGCGTAGCGAACGTCGCGGCGTCGCACCGGTGCGATGTCCGGACGTCTGCACTCGCGCACGTAACGCGAACATGCCCTGAGTCGGGTGCCGGCCGCTACCCTGTCAAGCGCGGAATCGCGGGGCGGGAAGCGTGCGCAGGATCGCCGCGAGCTTCTCCGGCACCGGCGCCTTGGAGAAGTCCGGCTGCCGGCACGCATAGGCCATATGCCCACGCGTAACCAAGTCACCGTCCCGGGTGAACTCGTAGCCGACGGTGTAGGAACTCGTGCCGATGCGGTCGAGCACCACCTGGCAGGTCAGCTCGTCGAACACCTTCGCGGGCCGGTGGTAGGTCGCGCCGGAGCTGATGCCGACGGTGAGGATCCCGAGATCGTCGTGCAGTTCGCCGCTGCGCAGACCGTGGGAGAACAGCCAGGACGTGTAGACACGCTCCATCCACCGATAGTAGATCGCGAAATAGGCGATCCCGACGGCGTCGCAGTCGCCATAGCTCAGCTGGAACGTGAGCCGGTCACGTGGTTCCATCACCGGCTCCCTCCCGCGGCAGGGCGATGGTCGCGGTGCCGATCAGGACGGTGCCCTCCCCCGCGACCGACAACTCCACGTCGCAGTCGCACAACAGCTCGCCGTCCTGCTCGCGCAGCGCGGTGACCACGCCGCTCGCACTCACCCGGTCGCCCGCGCGGACGTTGCCGCGGAATCGCACGCGCAGCCGCCGCAACCGGTCGTGGCCGCCGCTGAACGCCGCCAGCATGTTCATCACGTAGGCCATGTTGAGCGGTCCCTGGTTGATCGGCCGGTCGCCGAGGCCGATCGCGCGCACCGCATCCGTGTCCCAGTGGATCGGGGTGGGATCACGCAGCAACGCCGCGGTCGTCTTCATCTTCTCCGCGCTGACCTCCGGCACAGTCCACTGTGGCAACCGGGTTCCCACGACGACGCCCATCAGTTCCTCCGGGGAAAGATGATCGAGTTCCAGCAGTCCGCGACGTGACGCCCGCTCTCCTTGTCGTGGACCGCGAGCCGGTAGTCGACGATGTCGAAGGTGCCCGCGCTGCGGCCCGTCTTGCGATCGGCCGACGTCACGCACCCCGACACCATGTAGGTTCCGCCCACCCGCATCGGCTCGTGCAGCACCGTCTCGTGCTCGCCGAACAACGGCCCGTCCTCGGCACACGCGTCGAACCACGCGAAGAACTCGTCCCAGCCGACACCCATTGCCTGGGTCGCCGCCGTCCAGGCGAGCACCGGGTGCGCGACCTCACCACCCGGTTCCGCGAGCGCCGCGTCGGCGAACAGCCACGCCAGCCACGGTTCCACGACGAACTCGCCACCGGGAAACGCCCGGCCGACCTGCGCCCGCACCACGGCCACGCCCGGATCAGACATCGCGTTCCCGGCCGGCCCAGTAGGGTTCCCGGAGGGCGCGTTTGAGGATCTTGCCGGTCGGCGCTTTCGGCAGCTCCGCCACGAAGTCGACCGACCGGGGTCTCTGGTAGCCGGCGAGATGCCGGCGCGCCTGGTCGATGATGTCGGCCTCGGTGGCCCGGTGGCCGGGTTTGAGCACCACGACGGCTTTCACCGACTCGCCCCACTCGTCGTCGGGTACCCCGATCACCGCGCACTCCAGCACCGCCGGATGGCGCGCGATCGCTTCCTCGACCTGGACGCTGAAGATGTTCTCGCCACCGGAGATGATCATGTCCTTGGCGCGGTCGACAATGAAGATGTAACGATCCTGGTCCCAGGTGGCGATGTCGCCAGTCCACATCCAACCGTCCCGCAACGTCTGTGCGGTGAGCTCCGGGCGGTTCCAGTACCCGAGCATGTTCGCCTCCGACCGCACGATGATCTGCCCCGGCGTGCGGCCGTCCTGCGGCACGTCGTGGCCGTCGTCGTCGACCACCCGCACCGACGTGACGAAACCCTCGCGCCCGCACGACTGCAGTCGCTCAGGCCACCTGCCCGCGAGTGCATCCACGTGGTCCTCCTGGGACAGAAAGCACATCGTGGCGCCCTCGGTCTGCCCGTAGCCCTGGATCAACGTGCACGGAAAGGAGTCGAGCGCCTGCCGCACCACGGCCGAGGGCATCGGGCCACCGCCGTACTGGATGTTGCGCAGGCTCGACAGGTCGTAGTTGCCGAATCCCTCGACGGCCATCATCCAGTTCAGCATCGTCGTGATGCCGAGAAAGGCCGACACCCGTTCGGCCTCGATGATCTCCAACGTCTGCCTCGCATCGAAGTTGACGAGCACGAGCGGGCAGCCGTGCTTGAGGTAATTCATCGCCAGCACCACGGGAATGTGGTACATCTGCCCGGTCAGCAGGTAGACGTCGGTCGGCACGATGCGCTCGGCCACGGTCTGGTTCAGCATGCCCGCCGCAGCGCTGCGATGGGAATGCAACGCTCCCTTCGCCTCGCCGGTGGTGCCGCCTGTGTAGAGGATGAAGAAGGGGTCGTCGTCGCCGATCTTCGCCGACCACTCCGGCTCCTCGGGCGGCGCGCTCTCGACGAGCGACTCCAGACTGCCGTCTCCGTCCACACCGAACTGCAGCACGTGCGGAACGTCGACCTCCCGGCACAGTTCGGCCAGCACGTGCCGCCACTCGTCGCCCACGACGATCGCCCGCGGCGCCGCGTCGCGAACGATGGCGGCGAGCTCGGGCACGGCGAGCCGCCAGTTGAGCGGCTGCAGCACGAAGCCCGCGCGCCCGGCGGCGAAGTACAGCGCCTGGTACTCCGCACAGTTGCGCGAGAGCACGGCCACGCGATCACCGGGTCGGATCCCGAGTGCCGCCAGCCCGTTCGCCAGCCGGCGCACGAGCTCGTCGAGCTGCCGCCACGTGAGCCTGCGCTCGCCGGGCACGTCGTAGATCGCCTGCCGGTCCGGGGTCAGCGCGGCCCATTTCGCGGGAATCAGTCCCTGATTCACGGTCCGCCCTCCTCAGTAGGGGAGGTCCAGCTGGATGTGCCGCCGCCCGAACCTCCAGTGGCCGCTGTCCCGGACGAGTTCGTCGGCGTAGCGGGCGGTCGAGAGCACGGTCAGCGTGGAACCGGTGACGGAGATCAGCGTGAGATAGGAATCCACGGTGGCGATGTCCGCGTCGATCGCCCGGATGACCACGTTCGTCACCAGGTGCCGCCGCTGGTCGTTCTGCGAGGCGAGCGAGTCCCTCATCAGCCGGACGATCGCCTCGCGGCCCTCGAACGGCCCGATCAGGTCGCCGTCCTGGATGCGCATGGTCAGCACGGCGTCGGCGGTGAAGCAGTCCGCCATGGTCTCCATGTCGTTGTCGTCGTAGGCGAGGGCGTAGGCGGCCAGGACGTTCTCGATCGACGCCCGGTCGGCCGCGGGCGCGGTGGGCACGGTCATGCGTCGAATCCCTCCAGCTCCGCAGGTGTCCACGGGGAAATGACCCTCGACGCGATCCGCCAGCCGTCGTCGCTGCGACGGTAGACGTCCTCGTTGAGCGCCGCGGCACGGAACCGGGCGCCGGTACGACTATGTCCCTCGGAGAACACATAGTTCGTCCCGTGCGCCCGGTCCTCGCCGTCGAACACGATCACGTGGTTGGTGATGATGTGGAACTGGTCGGCCACCGACCGCGCGTCCCGCTCGAAGAAGTCACGCAGCCGCGCGTGGCCCTCGAGCCGGTCGAGGCCGACCGCGGTGGCGTCCCAGACGGCGTCCTCTGTGAACACCGCCAGCGTCTCGGCGGGGTCGAACCGACCGAGGCCGAGGGCGTAGCGATGGGTCAGCTGGATGATCTCCAGGTGCGACTCGACAGTCGCGACCGACGCTGGTGTCGTCATCACCGCACCCCGCTTCAGTCGTAGACGATGACGCCGCGGATGTTCTTGCCCTCCCGCAGGTCCTGGAAGGCCGTGTTGATGTCCTCCAGGGCGTAGGTGCGCGTGATGAGCTCGTCCAGCTTCAGCTCGCCCCTCCGGTAGAGGTCGGTGATGAGCGGGATGTCGTTGCGCGAGTTGGTCGAGCCGTAGAGGGTGCCCTGCAGGCGCTTGCCCGACATAGCGAAGGTGAACAGGTCGAACTCGACCTCGCGCTGGGTCACCGGTGCCGCGGCCGTCAGGACCACCACCCCGCCGCGCCGGGTCATCGCCTGTGCGGGCTCGATGATCGAGCCGTGCGCCACGCCGACGGTGATGATGACGCGGTCGGCTCCCTGGCCGTTCGTCATGTGCTCGACGAGCTGCGCTGCCTCGGCCGCGGTCGCCGCGGTGTGGGTCGCGCCGAACTCCGGCGCCCGGTCGCGTTTGTAGTCGACAGGGTCCACGGCGATGATGTTCTTCGCGCCGCGGTGCCGTGCGCCCTGCACCGCGTTCATGCCGACGCCACCGACGCCGAAGATCACCACGGTGTCACCGAGCTGCATGTCGGCCGCGTACACCGTCGAGCCCCAGCCGGTCGGCACGCCACACCCGATCAGCGCCGCCTTGTCGAGCGGGATGTCCTTGTCGATCTTCACCAGAGCGTCCACCGGCACCGTGATGTAGGGGGCGAACGTGCCGAGGTACGACATCGCGCCGACGCCCTTGCCACGGGCATGGATGCGGTGCGTTCCGTCCGGCGACGTCCCGCCGAGCACCCCGGCGCCGAGTGCGCACATGTTGGACCGGCCGCTCACGCACATCCGGCACTTGCCGCAGGAGGGCAGGAACGAGCACACGACGTGGTCGCCGACCTCGAGCTCGTGGACCTCCGGCCCGACCTCGGTGACGACGCCGGCTCCCTCGTGGCCGCCGATAATCGGCGCCCAGTCGAGCGGAATGTCACCGGTGTCGAGGTGGTCGTCGCTGTGACAGATTCCGGATGCGGCCAGCTTGACCGTCGCCTCCCGGAGCTTGGGCGGGTCGAGCTCGATCTCCTCGACGGACCAGCCCGAGTGAGTTCCCGGCTCCCACAGGAGCGCGCCCCTCGTTTTCATCGGTTACCCCTTTTGTTGTCGTGTGTGGACGAGGAGTCAGCTCACCGGATCCGGTACCGGGAAGGTGTGGTGCAGGTCGGTCTCCCGCTTCGCCAGCAGCCAGGTGCCGTCGACGCGCCGGAACGTGTCGCGGTAGGTGGCGGCCGTCTGGGCCCAGCCGCCGTCGGCGCTCTGCGCGAGCGCGTTGACATCGGTCATCGCCGTCGCCACATCGCCGTCGACGTCGATGACCGCGTTGACCGACCAGTGGTGGGAGGCCGCCACGGACTGCCACATCTGCTCGGTTAGCTGCCGGATGCCGGCGCGGCCGGAGACGCTCGTGCCGGGCATGGGCGTCCACTCGGCGTCCTCGGTCCAGATCGACAGGAAACCGGACAGCTCCCGCTTGTCGAAGGCGTGCGCGTAGGTGTGCATCCGGTGGCGGATCGCCTCGACGGACTCGGCGCGGTCGAGACGTGTCGCCAGGTCGAGCGTCGTGCGTTCGGTGGTGGTGCTCATCGTGTGTCGCTCCTGACGGCTCAGCTGACCTGGGTGACCTCGTGGAAGTTCACGTCCACCCCGGCGTCGGCGAAGTTGGCCATGTCCGCTGTCGCGGCCTGGCCCTCGGGGGACGCGAACGCCGCCGCGGCCTCCTCCCTGGTCTCCCAGTCCATGACGGCGACGAGGAAGTGCTCCGGGCGCGAGCCGTCGAGCGTGGTCGCCTGACCCCAGCCGTAAGCCTTCAGACCGGGCATCTTGGCCGCCAGCACCGAGTGGGTGGTGCGGTAGTGCTCGAGGAACGCCTCGCGGTCCTTCGGGTGGTGGTAGTGCGCGGTGATACGGAACATGCGTCGTCTCCCCTCGGTCACGCCCGCAGCGCGAAGCCCTCGTAGTCCTGGGCGGCCACCTGCTCGCACTTCTCGCGGTACGCGCCGACGCCACCGATGTAGGGCATGAACACCCGCGGTTTGCCGGGAACGTTCGCGCCCATGTACCACGAATCGGTCTTCGTGTAGAGCGTCGCCTCACCGCATTCCTGGACGTGGTCGGTCCATTCCTTCTCGGCGGCCTCGGTGGCCTCGACGCTGGTCAGCTCACGCTTGCGCATGTGGTCGAGCAGGTCGGCGATCCACTCCACGTGCTGCTCGATCGAGACGATCATGTTGGACAACACGGACGGGCTGCCGGGGCCGGTGATGGTGAACAGGTTCGGGAAGCCCGAGACACCGAGTCCCAGATAGGTCATCGGACCCTCCGCCCACTTTTCCTTCAGCGTGATCCCGCCCTTGCCGTGGATGTCGATGTTGAGCAGGGCACCGGTCATCGCATCGAACCCGGTGGCCAGCACCAGACTGTCCACTTCGTACTCGCGGTCGCTGGTGCGAACGCCCTTATCGGTGATCTCCACCAGCGGCGTCTCCCGGAGATCGACCAGGTGCACGTGGTCGTTGTTGAACGTCTCGTAGTACCCGGTGTCCAGGCACGGGCGCTTGGTGCCGAACGCGTACCCCTTGGGCGAGAGGATCTCAGCCTTCTTCGGATCCTTGACGATCTCGCGGATCTTGCCGCGCACGAACTCCGCCGCCGTCTCGTTGGCCCGTTCGTCGGCGAGCAGGTCGGTGTAGGCCTGCAGCACGCCGGTCAGATTGCCGCGCTGCCAGCGTTCCTCGTAGGTGCGCCTGCGCTCCTCCTCGTCCACCTCCAGCGCGGACTTCGTCGGCGGGTCGATGGCCACGCCGAAGCCGGAGCGCCGGCCTGCCTCCCGCACCTCGCGGTAGTTGGCTTTGATCTCGGCGACCATCTCGCGGTCGATCGGGCCGTTGAACGTCGGCAGGCTGAAGTTCGCGGTGCGCTGGAAGACGGTGAGCTCGTCCGCCTGCTTGGCGATGATCGGGATCGCCTGGATACCGGACGACCCGGTACCGATGACACCGACCCGCTTGCCGGTGAAGTCCACTCCGGACTCCGGCCAGTCGCACGTGTGGTACCAGTCGCCACGGAACCGCTCGAGTCCCGGCACCTCCGGCGTCTTCGGCACCGACAGGCAGCCGACCGCCATGATGCAGTACCGGGCGCGGGCCTCGTGTCCGCGGTCGGTCTGCACCGTCCAGGTCGCGGAGTCCTCGTCGTAGTACGCCGAGGTCACCTTCGTCTCCAGCACCACGTCCTTGCGCAGGTCGTGCTTGTCGGCCACGTGGTGGATGTAGGACAGGATCTCCGGCTGACTGGGGTACTTCTCGGTCCACTCCCAATCCTGTTCGAGTTCCGGGTCGAACGAGTAGGAGTAGTGCATGCTCTCGACGTCACAGCGCGCGCCGGGATAGCGGTTCCAGTACCAGGTACCGCCGATGTCCCCACCGGCCTCGATCACCGTGGTGCTCAACCCGAGCTCGCGGAGTTTGTAGAGCATGTAGAGCCCGGAGAACCCGGCACCGACGACGATCGCGTCCAGCTCACGGGGGACGGTGTTGGTTGCAGACATGGCAATTCCTCGCAATCCACGGGAGGCAGAAGGGCATGGCGACCGGGACGGGCGAGCCTCGGGCCGCCGTCGGGAAGGTGCGATGGGGATCGGGGAACGGGGATCAGCCGAGTCCGTCGAGGTGCCGGCGGATCTCGTCGGTCACGAAGTCGATGGCCTGCGCACTGCCGGGAAGCAGGTTGACCATGGTGAAGAAGCCGTGCATCTGGCCCTCGAAGTGGCGGTGGGCTACCGGGACGCCGGCGTTCTCCAGCGCCTTGGCGTACGCCTCGCCCTCGTCCCGGAGCACGTCGTGCTCGGCGGTGACGACGACCGCGGGCGGCAGCCCCCTGAGGTCACCGGCCCGCGCCGGGCAGGCGTCCGCGTTCGAGCGTGCCTCCGGGGGTGCGTAGTGGTCCCAGAACCAGATCATGGTGTCGCGGCTGAGCATGAGCTGGTTCTCCGGATCGGTGTAGGACGCGGTGTCGAAGTCGCAGTCCGTCACCGGGTAGACCAGCACCTGCTGGGACACAATCGGGCCACCTCGGCGCGCCTTCTGGCAGACGATCGTCGCGAGGTTCCCGCCCGCACTGTCGCCCGCGGCGATCAGCGGCACGCGGCGGCCCGCGATCTCCTCGACCTGCCCGTCGGCCCACACGAGCGCGTCCCACGCGTCGTCGACCGCCGCGGGATAGCGGTGCTCGGGCGCAAGCCGGTAGTCGACGAGGACCACGGCGCACCCGGTCTTCTCGGCGAGCTGACGACCGAGTGTTTCGAATTCGTCGATCGCACCGATCACCCAGCCACCACCGTGGTAGTACACGATGACCGCGCGCGGCTGGGCGTGCGGCACGAGGATCCGGACGGGGATCGAGCGGCCCGGCGCCTCGATCGTCCGCGTTTCGGCGCTAGCCATGTCCGGGCCGGGCCCGTACATCTCCTTCAGCGCCGCCGTCAGCGAACGCGCCTGTTCGGGTTCCATCTCGTGCAGCGGCGGCTGACCGGACTCGGCGAGTTGAGCCAGGAACGATCTGGTTGCTTCGTCAAGAGCCATGGGGCACCTCTTTGTGCTGGGCTTGGCGTGGTGCGGGGCGGAGCTGGGGGCGGATGCTCAACCGCCACCCGGCGGGTGGTCGACGCCGCGCTGCCGAGTGGGAAGCGGGCGGGCCACTGCGTTCATCCGTGTTCCTCCGTGTTCGCCTCGAGTGGGCGGCTGACTCCCCGGGCGGTCGGGCCCGAGGCAGTGGGTTCCGTCCCTGCGGAGACCTGGATCACACGCTCAGCAAGTATGGGTCTCGCCGTAATTCATGTCAAGGATTAGCATAGACTCGACGCCCTGGGGTCATGAAGCAGCAGGTCGGCGGGTCGACAGCCCTGCGAGGAGGACACGAGAACCGGTAGCACGATCGCGAAATATGCTCATCAAAGGCGCACGCCACGGCATCGGATCCGGTCGGCCGCGGGCGGCACGCACGTCGGTGAACCGTGGCGTGGACTGATCTTTGGCTCGCGGACCGTCACCGAGAGGACGGCCCGGCGACGACTGCTGCGCACGTCCTGTGCGGGATCAGGATCATCATCGCTATTGTCAAGGCATGGACCGAGACGCGCTGGAACCTCGCCAGCGGCCGTACAAGCGGGGCGACAAGGTCGCCCAAGCCGTGGCGCGGAGCATCGTCCGGAAAATCCGGACGGAAGGCCTCGAGCCCGGTGCGCACCTGCCGTCGGAAGCGCAGATGCTCAAGGAATACGGCATCGGCCGGGGATCGCTGCGGGAGGCGCTGCGCATCCTGGAGGTCAACGGCCTCATCTGGCTCAAGCCGGGACCGGGTGGCGGCCCCATCGTGGGCGGCGCGCAGGCCGATCACTTCGGACAGATGGCGACCCTGTACCTCCAGGCGCAGGGCACGACGTTCAGCGAGCTGATCGAGGCCAGGCTCGCGCTCGAGCCGCTGATGGCCAGGCTCGCCGCGGAACGCCAGGATCCCGAGCTCATGGACGCCCTCAAGCAGGTGAGCGGGTCGGTCCGCGTGGACGACGACTCCACCTACCTGCAGTTCACCGGCGACTTCCACCGGCTGATCGCCGCGATGTCGGGCAACGGGATCCTCAGCCTGGTCAGCCAGTCGCTTTCGGACATCTTCCGCGACCGGGTCAGCGGCATCGTCTTCCCGAAGTCGCGCCGCAAGGACGTGTCCGCCTCGCACGCGGCCATCGCGCAGGCCATCGAGGAGGGCAAGCCGGACGAGGCCCACGACCTGATGTACGAGCACATGGCGAAGTACGTGGCCTACGTCAAGCGCGGCCACCCGACGCTCATCAACGAGGTCGTCGACTGGCGCTGAGCGCGCTCGTCACCTCGCCGAGGACGGCGGCGTCGGCCCGGGCGGTGGCGGTCATCTCTTGCGGAACACCAGCCAGGTGATGCCCAGGATGATGTCGACGGCGGCCCAGAGGCCGATGATGAGCCCGACGCCGATGCCGGTGCCGACCGCGGTGCCGGCCTGGCACGCTTCGAGCGCCGCCCCGACCTCCCCGACACAGCTGTCGGAATTCTGCGCGATGCCGGCAATGATCCAGGCCAGGAACGCGGCCTGAATGGCCAGGAAGAACCAGCGGAAGATGTGGCGGCGCTTGGCCGGTGCAGGGGGAGCCGACTGTGTCCCGGTCGGCTGATACGGCATGTCTGACACGATGCGCTCCTCTCGGACACGCCGTGATCGCGTCGCACGCTCCCCCCGTGACAGCAAGCACAAAGCCGTGACCGGAGCGTGATAGGCGCACGCCGTTCGCGTCGGTGGTGCGGGTGTGTCCGGCCTTCTGCGCAGGACTCGGGGCCTCGATGGCGCGTGAGCGCACCATCACCTGGAGCAAAGAAAGACCCCAGGCCTTGTGGCCTGGGGTGGAAGCTCCCCCGGCTGGACTCGAACCAGCAACCCTTCGGTTAACAGCCGAATGCTCTGCCAATTGAGCTACGAGGGAACGTGCTCTGTCGGGCCGATCACCCGGCCCAACGGGTTAAGACTTTAGACCATGCCCGATCACCCGCGCACACCACCCCCCTGGTCCGCTCCGAGCGCTCCGCCGGGCCCTGCGGGACAATGAACGCCGAGGTGGACAGCGACGAGGAGGCATCGACACGATGAAGACGTTCCTGCTTGGCACAGCCGTGGGCTACGTCCTGGGCGCCCGCGCAGGGCGTGCGCGATACGAACAAATCGTGCGCACCTACCGTAAGGTCGCCGACCACCCCGCCGTCCAGGGCGCCGCGGGCGTGGCCCGGGCGAAGGTCGGCGAGAAAATGGGTGACCGGGTGCCGTTCGTCCGCGCGACCCACGGCACCGACGGCCAGCGGTCCTCCGAACCGCGGGCCACCCAGGCCTGACGACGCCGCAGCGCGCCCCGCCCCCTCGCTGGACCGGCCGGCCTGGTGCGGGGCGCGTTCCGACGGCCGACGGCGACGCGAGCGGCGCACACGACGACACCAACCGCGGACGCGCCGACCCGAACAGCGCACACGGCGACGGCAACGGCGCACACGGCGACACGAAACGCAGACACGGCGACGCGAGTGGCAGACACGCAGCCCGCGCCGGCGGCCGCCTAGGTCGTCCTGGCCACCGCGAACACCCGGCGGAACGGGAACCACGTCGTACCGTCCGGACGCGGCGGGTATGCCTCGTCGAGCAGGGGCGCCAGCTGTGCGCGGAACGCCTGCCAGCAGGCGTCGTCGAGGGCCGCCTTGACCGGGCGCAGCGTCGTCCCGCTGATCCACTCCAGCACCGCCGACGGCCCGGTCAGCCGTTGCACGTACGTCGTCTCCCACGCGTCGACCGCGCAGCCCAGGTCGCTGAACAGGTCGGCGTAGCCTCGCGGTGTCTCCACGGCGTCCCCGCCCGGCAGCACATCACCGAGCTCGGCCGCCCATTCCGAGCTCGCCACCAGGCGCCGCGTGAGCACGTGGGAGGGCGCATCGAAGTTGCCCGGGACCTGCATCGCGAACCACGCCCCCGAGGGCAGTGCCGGCACCCAGCGCCGCAGCAGCTCCCGGTGGTCCGGCACCCAGTGCAGGACCGCGTTGGCCACCACGACATCGGTGTCCGGCGCGGGTGACCAGTCGTGGACGTCGGCGACGCGCGCCGCAACCCCCGCGTCCCGGGCGGCCGCCACCATCTCCGGCGAGGCGTCGAGCGCCTCGATCTCCGCGCCGGGCCAGCGTCTGGCCAGGGTCACCGTCAGGTTCCCGGGCCCGCACCCCAGGTCGACCACGCGGCGCGGCCGCTGGGCCGGCACCCGCGCGAGCAGCTCGTGGAACGGCCTGGCCCGCAGGTCGCCGTAGTGGAGATAGGCGTCCGGGTCCCACCCGCCCGTCACGACGAGCCGCCCTCAAGCGTGCGCGCGGCCTCCTCGACCATGCTCGCCACGAGGTCGGGGTCGGTGCCCGGGTCGGGCCGCGCCTGGAGCACCGCCCCGTCCGTGCCGGGCACCTTGCGCAGCACGAACCACGCTCCGCCGCTCGAGAGGTCCTTGCGGTAGCGCGCCCGGATCGAGCCCTCGACGCGCTGCCGCACCAGCTGCGGGACCCTGCCCGCCCTGGGCAACACGTACCGCGCGGGTGGCCGGTCGGCCAGCAGCACCGCGCTCCCCGCCCGGCGGACCTCCTCCGCCTCGACGACGGTGAGGACCTCGCCCTCCCAGGTGGCCTTGCTGATGAGGTGCCAGCCGACCCGGCGTGGTCCCCCTGCCTCGGGCAGCCAGAGCCCCAGCGCCGTCACCGCGACGTGCCCGCCCGTGCCCGCCTCGGCCGCGCCCACGACGTGTTCGTCCGGCGCGAGCAGCTCCTGCAGCTCCGCCGGGGTCCGCTGCCCGAACAGCCGCGCGAGCCGTCCCATCAGTCCAGCCCGCCGACGGCCTGTTCCTTCAGGGACTTGCGGTACTGCTCCAGCGCGACGAGGTCACCGAAGAGGGCACGGTAGTCGTCGGCCGCGTCGACCGGGGACAGACGCTGCAGTTTGGACTTCAGCTCGCCGATCTGCCTGCCCACCAGGTTCTCCTGCACGGCGGCGAGCATCCCGTGTACGTAGCGCACATCGGCCTCGCCCTTGGCCTGCAGCGGTTCCACGGCCAGCTCCGACAACAGCGAGCTGACCGTCCCTTGTGGAACATGCCGGCTCGCCGCGTCGATCAGCGCGGGCCCGGTGAGCCCGGAACTCGTGCCGCCCGCCGCCAAGATCGCCCGGTGCACGGCGACATACGCGGGATGGGTGAACGCGTCCTCGGGCAGCGTGTCGTAGGCGGGCCCGGCCAGCGCGGGCTCCTGCAGCGCCGCCTTGAGCACCTCGCGCTGGGCACGCAGCCCCGGGTGTCTGGGGTCGGGCCGCTCCACCTCGGCGGGCTCCCTGCCGGACGACCCGTTGCGCGTGGGCCTGCGGCCGTTGAGCTTCACGGGCACGCCCGAGCTCTCCCGCACGCGCCGGACCACCATGGCCTCGTCCTGCCAGCCGACCCACCAGGCCAGCTTCGTCGCATATCCGTCCCGCTTGGCGCGGTCCTTGATCTGGGCGACCAGCGGCACCGTGCGCTGCAGGGCGGCCACCTGCCCGTCCACCGAGTCGAGGTCGTACTCGGCGAGCAGGCTGCGAATCGCGAACTCGAACAGCGGGATGCGGCGGGCCACGAGGTCGCGCACGGCCGCGTCGCCCTTGGCGAGCCGCAGCTCGCACGGGTCCATGCCGTCGGGCGCGATGGCGATGTAGGTCTGGCCGGCGAAGGTCTGGTCCCCCTCGAACGCCTTGAGCGCGGCCTTCTGACCCGCCTCGTCGCCGTCGAAGGTGAAGATCACCTCGCCGCGGAAGGCATCGTCGTCCATCATCAGCTGCCGCAGCACCCGCATGTGGTCCTCGCCGAACGCCGTGCCCGACGACGCCACCGCCGTCGGCACGCCCGCCTCGTGCATGGCCATCACGTCGGTGTAGCCCTCGACGACCACGACCTGGTGCCGCCGCGCGATCTCGCGCTTGGCGAGGTCCAGCCCGAACAGCACCTGCGACTTCTTGTAGATGGGGCTTTCGCTGGTGTTGAGGTACTTGGCCTGGATCGGGTCGTCGTCGAAGATCCGGCGCGCGCCGAAGCCGACGATGTCCCCGCCCCGGTCCTTGATCGGCCACACCAGCCGCCGGTGGAACCGGTCGATCGGCCCGTTGCGGCCTTCCTTGGCGATCTGGGCCTTGTAGAGCTCGCCGAGCTCGAAGCCCATGTTGAGCAGGTGCTTGGTGAGGCGGTCCCAGCCGCCGGGGGCGAAACCGCAGCCGAACTTCGCGGCCGCCGCCTCGTTGAAACCGCGTTCGGTGAGGAACTCCCGCGCGCGCCGGGCCTCCGGCGTCTGCAGTTGCTCGGCGTAGAAGGCCTGGGCAGCCTTGTGCGCCTCGACCAGCCGGAGCCGGGTGCCCCGGTCGCGCCGGACGCTGCCACCACCGCCCTCGTAGGTCAGCTGGAGGCCGATCCGGTCGGCGAGCCGCTCGACCGCCTCCACGAACGGGAGGTGCTCGATCTGCATGACGAACTTGATGACGTCGCCGCCCTCACCGCAGCCGAAGCAGTGGAAGGTGCCGTGGGTGGGGCGCACGTTCAACGACGGCGTCTTCTCCTCGTGGAACGGGCACAGCCCCTTGAGCGCGCCACCACCGGCGCGGCGCAGCGCCACGTACTCGCCGACGACGTCGTCGATCCGATTGCGTTCACGCACCTGCGCGATGTCGCTTTCCCGGATCCTTCCCGCCACGCGCCCCACTCTAGGCCACCCCCGTGCGCCGGTTCTCGGCCATACTCGGCACATGACCCACACCGGCGGCGACGACGCGCTCGCCACGCGGTTCGCCGCCGAGCGCGCTCATCTGGTGGCGGTCGCGTACCGGCTCACCGGCTCGCTGGCCGACTCGGAGGACGCCGTGCAGGAGGCCTGGCTGCGGCTCAGTGCGCTCAGCCCGGCGCAACGGGAGGGCGTCCGCGACCTGCGTGCCTGGCTGACCACGGTCGTGGGCCGCATCTGCCTCGACCGGCTGCGCTCGGCCGTGGCGCGCCGCGAGCACTACGTCGGCGAGTGGCTGCCCGAGCCGATCGTGACGGTCTCCGCCGGCAGGCCCGAGGTGGATCCGCTCGAGGCGGTCGTGCGTGACGACGGCATCCGCATGGCCGCCATGGTGGTGCTCGACAGGCTCTCGCCCGAGCAGCGGGTGGCGTTCGTGCTCCACGACGCGTTCTCCGTGCCGTTCGCCGAGATCGGCGACATCCTCGGCTGCGCGACGGACACCGCGCGCCAGCACGCCTCGCGTGGCCGGCGCGCGGTCGCCGACGCCGACCCGCCGTCCCGCGCCGGGCTCGACGAGCAGCGCGCGGTGCTGGAGCGTTTTCTGGCCGCGGTGCTGTCCGGTGACGTGCGGGCGGTGGCCGAGGTGCTGCACCCCGACGTGGTGCTCATCGGCGACTCCGACGGCAAGGCCCGCACGACGCGCCGTGTCATGGTCGGCGCGGACAAGATCGCCCGGTTCTTCCAGGGCCTGCTCGGCACCTACCGGCCGGGCGCGTTCCAGGCGGCGCGGCCGGTGCTGGTCAACGGCGACCTCGGCGTGTACCTGCCGGCCGCCCCGGGCGGGGCCGGCTACCGCGACCTCGACGCCCACGTCCAGACCATGGCCATCCGCGACGGCAAGGTCGTCGCCATCTACGACCAGGCCAATCCCGACAAGCTGCGCCGGGTCGCGGCTCTCGCGGCGACGGAGGCGACCCCGTAGCCGCGAGAGCGTCCGCGCTCAGGCGGCCGGGTCACCCAGTTCGACGCGGCAGGCCTCACCCGAGGTGAAGCCCTGGTCGGTGATGTCGAGGGCGCTGTTCATCCGGGCCCGCATGTTTTCCAGAGCGATCTGGTAGGTCAGTTCGATCACGCCCGCGCGCCCGAACTCCCGCTCCAGCTCGGCCACCTGCTCGTCGGTGACCCGCACCGGGCTCTCCGTCATGGCGTCGGCGTAGGCGATGGCCAGCCGCTCCTTCCGGGTGAACTTCGGCGAGGTGGCGTAGTCGTCGATCGCCTTCAGCCGGTCGATGTCGAGTCCCTCGTGCTTCTGCAACATGGTGCCGAAGTCGACACACCACGAGCAGCCGAGCCGTACCGCCGTGCGGTACACGGCGAGCTCGCGCACGGCGGCCGGCAGCACGCGCGAGGCGCGCTCGGCCAGCAGCTCGTTGACAACGGTCGCCCGCATGAGCGCCGGGTGGTGCGCGACGACCGCGACGGGCTCCGGGACCGCGCCGTAGCGTTTGCGGGCGAAGCGGTAGGCCAGGCGCAGCAGTGGGCCCGTCTGCTCGATCGTCACCGCGGGAATGCGAGGCATGGGTGTCCTCCCAGGTCGTGGATTGCTCTCGGTACCTGGACGAGACAGCTCACGCGGACGTGACAGACCGGACGTCCCACACCCACACGCCGTCGACGAACCGGGCGTCCCGGTCGAGCAGCCGCTCGACGGTGGTGCGCAGGGCGTCCTCCTCGTCGGCCGTCGTGGGCAGCACGACGACATCGGCACGCCAGTAGCGCAGGTCCGCCAGCGCCTGCTCGCGCTCGCGCGCGGTGACCGTGGGCACCACTCCGGACTCGGCGACGTCCTCCAGTACCGACGACGTGGGCCTGCGCACCGCGCCGTAGGTGCCACGCCCGTCCGGTGACGGGCCGACGAAGTAACCTTCCGCCAGCGGGAAACCCAGGCCGGCCTCGACCTGCCAGTGCAGCGCTTCGGCGTCGCCGCTGTCGGGCAGCGGCACCACGACGACGGACCCACCCGGCTCGACGTACCGCCGCCAGGTGTCGTCGGTGAAGAAGACGGGCGCCGGGTCGCGGGCGCTCACGCGCAGCTCCGTCGGCGCGATCGGCACGAGCGCCAAGGCCAGCGCGCTGAACCACACGGTCCGCGCGACGTGCCGCCAGTCCCCCGGCCACCGCGGCCGCAGCACGCGCTCGGTCGCCAACGCGAGCAGTATCCCGGCGGGCGCAACGCAGCCGAGCGCGAACCGCGACTCGAGCACGGACTCGTACAGCGGGAGGTCGAACAGCAGCATCCACGGACCGGGCACGGAGGTGGCCGTGCCGTCGACGATCAGCAGCACGCCCGTCGAGATCCACGCCAGCACCACCATCGCCACCGCGAGCGCCCTGGCCGCGACAACTCGCCACAGCGCGATCGACACCGCCGCCAGGAGCACCACCAGGGGCCAGCCGAAGAAGGCGTTCTCCTCGGTGCGGTTGAGGGACAGCTGCTGCGCGCTGTCGTGGTCGCCGGCCAGCGACTCGGTGGCGAAGGAGGTGAACGCCGTCACGTCGTTGCCCTGCAGGCCGTGCTCGATGCCGGTGTAGCTCTGCGGGCCCGCGAACTGCCACCAGAGCGGGAACGCCACGAGCAGGACGGTCACGCACGCACCGACGGCGATCCCGGTACCGAGCGGACGGGCCATCGCGAGCGCCTCGGCCGGGCGCGAGAGCGCGTAGACGGCGGCGAACACGGCCATGGTGGTGGCGGCGATCAGCAGCGGTTCCTCGCCGAGGAACACCTGGTAGGCCACCAGCAGACCGAGGATCACGCCGTTGCGCACCGGGCGTGCGCCGCGCGTGAGCAAGAGCAGCCGGTGCACGATCAGCGGGAGGAGGGCCAGCACGACGAAATTCGGGTGCGCGTTGGCGTGGGAGATGATCGGCGGCGCGAATCCGCAGAACGCCGCGCCGATCGCCGCGCCCGCACGCGTGTCCACGACGTGCCGGGAGAGCAACCAGTACCAGGCGGTCGAGGTGGCCGCGAGCCCGCCGGTCAGGGTGAGCGCCCAGGTGGCCGTGGGGCCGAACAGCACGGTGACCGGGGTGAGCGGAACCCCGATACCGAGCATGGCGGTGTTGGCCATGAGGTTGACGCCGAGCGGGTGATTCTGCAGGTCGGTGAACAGCGGGTTGTCCAGGGTGAGCACAGCACGCGCGGTGACCGCGAAGAACCATTCCCACATGTTCTGGTCCTGGACGCTGCTCGTCAGGTACGCCCGGCCCAGATCCATCCACAGTGGACGGTAGAGGAGGAACGCGGCGAGCAGAAAGCCCAGGACGACGAGCGCGTCGATGGTGCGGCCCGCCGTGAGCCAGTCCGGCCGTCGCCGGAGGGCCCGCGGCCGCATGTCGGCCCCCGCGGTCACGGTTCGACGACGCGGGCCAGGAAGTAGACGGCACCGCTGCCGCCGTGCCGCACCAGCAGGAGGAACGGGCGGTTGACCTCCACCGTGACGGGCTCGCCGACAGGCATCGAGACCAGCCGCATCATCGCGGCCGTGGCCGCGGCCCCCTCCAGCCCGCTCTCGTCGAGCCGCAGCACGGCCTGGTGCAGGACGTCGGAGATCACCAGTCGCGGATCGTCGGTGAGGGCGCCGAAATCGGCTCCCGGCGTGAACATGCGCCGCACGCCGAGCGCACGCAGCGCCGCCTTCAGCGGTGACCGGACGTCCAGCGACACACGCGGCAGGGACAGCCGCACGAGGCGGTCCCTTCTCGCCGCCAGCAGCTCCGCCAGCGTGAACTCGTCCAGTGTGGACTCGAGATCGGCGAGCCGGCGATCCGGCAGCAGCACCACGGCTTCGACGCCGCCCACGGCGGGCAACGACACCAGCTGCCAGCCACCGTGCTCGGCGTAGCCGAGCCGCTCGGTCTGCCGCATCATTCGCACCGGCAGCGCGCCGCCGGGCGTGTGGAAGTCGGCGTCGACGGTGTCGGCCGGCGCGAACGGATGCACCCAGCCGACGCGCAGGTACAGCGCGTTGACGAGGCAGGCCACCGTGTCGTCGCCGACGGTGCCGGGCGGCAGCAGCTCGGGGATGAGCTCGCGCGTGATGTCCGCGACGTCCCGGTTGATGGCGGTCCGCGCGCCCTCCGGGTCCTCGGCGAACGGCGCCTGCGACACCCCACCCGACGGCCAGTCGACGATCGCCTCGGCGAACCCCGGCTCGACGGGCAGCCCTTCCCACGCCCACAGCGTGTTGGCCACGGCGAGCAACGGCTCGTCCTGCCCGGCGCGGGCCTCGAGCACGGCCGCCTTGCGGAGCAGGTCGGCCTGATCCGCGAGGCCGGAGTCCGCTCCGGCGAGCAGCGTGGTCAGCTCGGAGGCCGTGTCGCCCCGGGCCGCGGTGGCGGCGAGGCCGAGCGCGCTCGCCGTGGAATACGGCGAGAAGCACGTGTCGGCCTCGCCCGCGACGGCGCGGTGCATCGCGAGGGCGAATCGCAGGTGGGCCAGTTCGGGTGCGCTGGCAGGCATTCCCCGACGGTACCGTCGGCGGAGCTCGCTAGCTGTGGCGCCCCGTGTGCCAGGCGTGCCAGGCGTGCGCCTGCGCGTCGGTGAGCGTGGCGACCTGGTCGATCGCCACCCGTAGCCGCGCGGCGTCGTCGCTCGCGGCCTCCCAGGCGGGCCGGAAGATCGGGTCCAGGGTGTCCGGGGCCCGGTCGGCCACGATCCCGACGAGCTCGGCGAGCAGCTGCCGCTGCCCCTCCTGCATGGCCAGCCGCCGCCGGTCGCTCATCACGTAGCGCAACGCGAGCGCCTTGAGCAGGGCCACCTCGGCGCCCACCTGTTCCGGCACGCGCAGCTCGGCGGCGTAGCGGCGCAGCGGCCCGTCGCCGTACGCGGCGCGGGTGCCCGTGACGGCCGCCGACGCGAACCGGCCCACCAGCTCGCTCGTGAGCCGCTTGAGCGCGACCTGCGCGGTCAGCGAGGAGTCGTACCCGTGCTGTGCGAGCTCGGCCACCACCGGCAGTTCCAGCAGACCGCGCGCGGCCTCCTCCACAGTGGACACCGAGCTGGATGTGAAGTGCTTGGCGGCCAGTTCCGCCACGGCGGCACGTTCCTCCGGATCGGCCAGCACACCGAGCGAGATGCGGCCCGCGAGCACCCCGTCCTCGACGTCGTGCACGGAGTAGGCCACGTCGTCGGCCCAGTCCATGATCTGTGCCTCCAGGCACCGGCGTCGGCCGGGAGCCCCGTCGCGCATCCACGCGAACACCTCGAGGTCGTCGGCGTACACCCCGAACTTCACCGTGCCGGGTTCGCGCGGCCACGGGTACTTCGTCGCGGCGTCCAGGCTGGCGCGCGTCAGGTTGAGCCCGGCCGTGACGTGACCGTCGGCGAGCACCTTCGGCTCCAGCCGGGTGAGGATGCGCAGCGTCTGGGCGTTGCCTTCGAACCCGCCGCAGGCCTCGGCGGCCTCGTCGAGTGCCTGCTCCCCGTTGTGGCCGAACGGCGGATGCCCGATGTCGTGGGCGAGCCCGGCGGTGTCGACGATGTCGGGGTCGGCGCCGAGATCGTCGGCGATGCCGCGGCCGATCTGGGCGACCTCGAGCGAATGGGTCAGCCGGGTGCGCGGCACACCGCTGACCTCGGCGCCCTCCCCCGGGCCGACCACCTGCGTCTTGCCGGCGAGCCGGCGCAGGGCGGCCGAGTGCAGCACCCGGGCGCGATCCCGCGCGAACGGGCTCCGCGCGTCGCCGTGCGCGCCGGGCAGCCCGGCCCGCTTCGGCGGCTCGGGCTGCCTGCGTGCGCGGTCGTGGTCGGTGTAGTCGGCGTACACCCGCGTCAGCTTATGGGCTCGCGGCAGGTACCGGTCAGCGCAGGCCCGTGCCGCCGAGTTCGTCCGCGGGGTTCTTCGAGAGCCGGTAGTAGAGCAGCGCGCCGGTCTCCCGCACGATGTAGCGCGCCTGCGTCTGGCGGGTCTGGACGACCGGCCCGGAGTGCGTGGGCGAGGTCCAGGCCTCCAGGCCCGCGTCCTCGGCCATCGTCCTCGCGCGCAGCGAGTGCCACGGGTCGCTGACGATCACCGCCGTGGTCCACCCGCGAGCCTGGATCTCCGCCGCCACCGCCCGCAGCGAGCGCAGCGTGTCGCTGCCCTCGCCGACGGCGATCGTGCTCTCCTCCGGCACCCCGTTCGCCACCAGCCAGTTGGCCCCGGCCTCGGCCTCCGTGTAGGCGTCGCCCTCCCGGTTGCCGCCCGAGGTGACGATGTGCCCGGCGACGCCCTGGTCGTAGAGCTCCTTGGCCTGCTCCAGGCGGGCTTCGAAGATCTTCGACGGCGTGCCGTTGTACTGGGCGGCGCCGAGCACCACGATCGCGTCCACGGGCGGGCGCTCGTCCGCCCGCGCGACGTACCAGACGCGGAAGGCCGTACCGCCGCCCACGAGGAGCGCCACGAGGACGACGCCGGCAACCGCCCGGCGCAGCCAGCGTGCGATGCCCACGGGCGTCAGCAGCCGATGAGGCGGGCCGCGAGGTAGGACTCGAGCTTGTCGATGGCGATGCGCTCCTGAGCCATCGAGTCGCGCTCACGGACCGTGACGGCGTGGTCGTCCAGCGTGTCGAAGTCGACGGTCACGCAGTACGGCGTGCCGATCTCCTCCTGCCTGCGGTACCGCTTGCCGATGGACTGCGCGTCGTCGAAGTCGGTGTTCCAGTGCTTGCGCAGCGCCGCCGCGATGTCGCGGGCCTTCGGCGTCAGGTCGGCGTTGCGCGACAGCGGCAGCACAGCGACCTTGTACGGCGCCAGCCGCGGGTCGAGCTTGAGCACCGTGCGCTTGTCCGTGCCGCCCTTGGCGTTCGGCACCTCGTCCTCGGTGTAGGCGTCGAGCAGGAACGCCATCATCGGCCGGCCCACGCCCGCCGCCGGCTCGATGACGAACGGCCGGTACCGCTGGCCGC
Source organism: Prauserella oleivorans (assembly GCF_042685745.1). Classification (NCBI taxonomy): domain Bacteria; kingdom Bacillati; phylum Actinomycetota; class Actinomycetes; order Pseudonocardiales; family Pseudonocardiaceae; genus Prauserella; species Prauserella oleivorans. The sequence continues at coordinate 4,517,814 of NZ_JBHUNT010000001.1, forward strand.
TGGCCTGGTCGAAGTAGGACAGGTCGACACCCGAGTGGTTCGAGTGCGTCGTGAGGTCGAAGTCGGTCCGGTTGGCGATGCCCTCGAGCTCACCCCACTCCTGGCCGGCCGAGAACCGGAACCGGTACTCGATGTCCACCGTCCGCTTGGAGTAGTGGGAGAGCTTCTCCTTCGGGTGCTCGTAGTGGCGCAGGTTCTCCCGCGCGATGCCGAGGTCGGTGTACCACTCGGTGCGCAGGTCGATCCAGTACTGGTGCCACTTCTCGTCCTCGCCGGGCTCGACGAAGAACTCCATCTCCATCTGCTCGAACTCGCGCGTGCGGAAGATGAAGTTGCCCGGCGTGATCTCGTTGCGGAACGACTTGCCGATCTGACCGATGCCGAACGGCGGCTTCTTGCGCGACGTGGTCTGCACGTTGAGGAAGTTCACGAAGATGCCCTGCGCGGTCTCCGGGCGCAGGTAGTGCAAGCCCTCCTCCGACTCGACCGGGCCGAGGTGGGTCTTGAGCATCATGTTGAACTCGCGGGGCTCGGTGTACTGGCCGCGCGTGCCGCAGTTGGGGCAGGGCACCTCGGAGAGGTCGTCCTCGTTGAGCGGGGTGCCGGTGCGTTCGGCGTACTCCTCGGCCAGCTGGTCGGAGCGGAACCGGCGGTGGCACGCCAGGCACTCCACGAGCGGGTCGTGGAAGGCGTTGACGTGGCCGGAGGCCACCCAGACCTGGCGCGGCAGGATCACCGACGAGTCGATGCCGACGACGTCGTCCCGGCTCTGCACCATGGTCTTCCACCACTGGCGCTTGATGTTCTCCTTGAGCTCGACGCCGAGCGGTCCGTAGTCCCACGCCGACCGGGTACCGCCGTAGATCTCTCCCGACGGGAAGACGAAGCCACGACGCTTGCACAGATTGACGACGGTCTCGATGGTGTTGGCGGGCACTCCACGCTCCGAGGCATGCGGATTGGACGATGTGAACCTGACTGTGAGCTACCAGCGTAGCCCGCGAGGCGGGCCGGACGTCCCCGGGGAGTGCCCGTTGCGGCCCCGGTCGGGACGGCGGTTCGCGCGCGGGAACACTCCGGGCGGCGCACTAGGATGGGAGGCAATCCCCCATCGGCCGTGTGCCGGCACACGGCGAGCGCAGGCTTGGAGTTGCGACATGCCGACGGCGAGTTCGAACGCGGCGCCCTCCGGGCTGCCCGGCGACGCCGAGCGGCACGAACCGTCGCCGGGGTCCGCTCCGCCGTCGCCACCCCCGTCCCAGACGACACTGACCGACGCGGGTGAGCTCCTGCGGGCGCTGGCCGCGCCCGTGCGCATCGCCATCGTGTTGCAGCTGCGGGACGGGGATCGGTGCGTGCACGAGCTGGTCGATGCGCTCGGCCTCGCCCAGCCTCTGGTCAGCCAGCATCTGCGGGTGCTCAAGTCCGCGGGCGTCGTCCACGGGGAGCGGCGGGGCCGCGAGGTGGCCTACCGGCTCGTCGACGACCACCTCGCGCATATCGTGATCGACGCCGTCGCACACGTGCAGGAGGAGGCGAAGCGATGAGCAGCACCTCGACCCGGGGCCGCGCGCCGCTGCCGGGACGCCGGGCGACCAGGCAGCGCGCCGCCGTGGTGGACCTGCTGGCCGAGATCGACGACTTCCGCTCCGCGCAGGAGCTCTACGACGAGCTGCGCAAACGGGGCGAAGGCATCGGGCTGACCACGGTCTACCGCACGCTGCAGTCGCTGAGCGAGGCCGACGAGATCGACGTGCTGCGCACCGACACCGGCGAGGCGCTCTACCGCCGCTGCTCGGACCACCATCACCACCACCTCGTCTGCCGCCACTGCGGCTACACCGTCGAGGTCGAAGGTCCCGCCGTGGAACGGTGGGCCGAGAAGATCGCCTCCGGCAACGGCTTCTCCGACATCAGCCACACGGTGGAAATCGTGGGCACCTGCTCGACGTGCGCGCAGCGCGAGGCCGGGTAACCGTCAGTACTCGTACGGGTCCGTCGGCGCCGGGACCTCGCGCAGCGACCCGACCGCCAGCGCGGGCACGTAGCCGCTCGCCGCGGTGTCCGCACCGGGCACGACCTCGCCGGTGACCTCGATCCATGTGTCCTCGGCCAGCGTGTCCGCCGGTCCGCCACGCAGCTCGACGCGTACGGCGAACGCGTCGGCGGCGCAGCAGCCGATCACCATGCGGGCCAGCTCGGTCCGCCCGTGCGAGTGGACGACGAAGCCCGTCAGCCGCACGGTGCGGCCGTGCAGCGAGCCGGACTCGTCCCAGCCGGCACGGCTGACGAAGTCCGTCACCGACAGCGGCACCACCGGCCCCGGGGGCAGCGGCGGGAACGACGCCCCCGACGGCGCGTATCCCTCGCCCGCGCGGGTGCGGGTCACCGAGTCGGCACCGAGCGCGGGGGGTGCGACGAGGAACACCGCCAGCACCGGCACCATGAGCAGCCACGCCGAGCGGGCGGAATGGTCGTGGTCGTGGCCGGCCCCGCCGCGCGCCGCACCGCGGAGGTCGCGGACGATCGCCACCACCGCCAGCAGGACCATCACCGCACCGGCTCCGATCAGCCACGGCTGGTGCGCGGCCTTGACATAGCGCAGGTAGTCGCCGGTGACGGCGATCTTCAGCAGCGCTCCGCCGAGCAGCAGCAGCAGGACGTTCTGCGTCTCGCGCCTCACCGCGCACCCCCGAGGAACAGTAGCCCGGCACCGACGCCGCACACGACCGCGACGACGAATGTCGCCGGCGCGAACCGCAGCGCGAACGCACGCCCGAACGTCCCGGCCTGCAGGGCGAAGAGCTTCGCGTCGATCGCAGGCCCCACCACCAGGAACACCAGTCTCGGCAACAACGGCAGTGCGGACAGCGACGCGGCCACGAACGCATCCGCCTCGCTGCACAGCGACAGCACCACCGCCAGCGCGGCCATCACCAGCACGCCGAGCACGATCTGGTCACCGAGCGCGGAGAACCACTCCCCCGGCACCAGCACACCGAACGCGGCGGCCACCAGCGCGCCGAGCACCAGGAACCCGCCCGCGTCGACCAGGTCGGCGCGGGCGGTCTCGGCGAAGGCACGCCACCGGCCATTGCCCTCGACGTCCGGCAGTCGCCGCAGCGCCCGCTCGGCGATCCACTCGAGCTTGCCCCAGCGGATCCACAGCCAGCCCATCACCAGTGCCGTGGCGAGTGAGCCCGCGAACCGGGCGGCCACCATGCCGGGCTCGCCCGGGAAGGCGACGGCGGTGGAGACGAGCACGATCGGGTTCACGGCAGGCGCGGCCAGCAGGAACGTCAGCGCGGCCGCCGGCGCGACACCCTGGCCCATCAGGCGGCGCGCGACCGGCACGGAGGCGCACTCGCACCCGGCGAGCGCGACCCCGGAGAGCCCGGCGACACCGACGGCCGCGGCCTGCCGGCGGGGCAGCACCCGGCGAAGCACGCGGGCGGGCACGAACGCGGCGATGGCGCCGCTGAGGAGCACACCGAGCACCAGGAACGGCAACGCCTGCACGCACACCGCCACGAACACCGTCGACGCCGTCCGCAACGCGGGCACGTCGAATGCCGCACGCAGCCACGACTGGCCGAGGATCGCCAGCACCAGGACCGCGCACAGTACCTCGATCGACGTGAGGCGCCGCCGCGCCGGATCGGTGCCCTGTCCGCCACTATCGACAACCGTTGCCATGTCCCGGGCCATCATGCCACCACGTCCGGCGCGCGACCACGACGCTCCGCCTACCCGGTGCGGGAGGGCCCGCGACCGCCGCCGTCACCGCGCGCGCCGTCTCGAACGCCCTGTCGGTGCTCGACTCCGAGATCGGCCTGCTCAGCCCGATCACGTTCCGGCCCTTCGAAGGGATCGACGCCGTCCGGACCTGCGGGCGTCGGCCTGCCGCAGCGGAACACCGGCGGCGGCCTCGTCTCGACGCCTCCCGGGTTCTCATTCACCCACCCGGTGTGCTGCCGGTCCACCCGGCGTGCCGCCTCAGTTCCCCTCGCCCAGCACGTCGGCCCGCACCTGGGAGGCCGTCGAGACCACCAGCATCAGCAGCGTGCCCAGCGGAGCGGGCTCGAGGCCCTGGGCCGGGAACGCGTAACGCAGGGTCAGATCCATCCCGCGCTCGGTGTGGACGATGCCGAGCGTGCCGAACAGGCCCTGCCCCGCACGCTCGGCCACGACCGCCGCCAGCTTCGGCTCGTCGGGCAGGTCCCACGCGACCACGCACGTAAGGCTCAGCACCGACAGCCCCTCGGCCAGCCGCATCGCCTGCACCACGCACGGCACGTCGGAGTGCTTGAAGGTCAGCGTGCCGTCGTCGTCGACCTGCACGTCGAGATACATCTCGAGGGCCTCCTTGGCGGAGGTCAGCAGGGCGGCGGTATCGGCGGCCTCGGTCGTCACGACTGTCCCCCTCCCGCGGCGGCGTCGACCGCCGCCCCGAACCGCCGGTCGCGCTTGGCGTACTCCAGGCACGCCTCCCAGAGCTTGCGCCGGTCGAAGTCGGGAAAGAGCGTGTCCTGGAAGACGAACTCGGCGTAGGCCGACTGCCACAGCAGGAAGTTCGACGTCCGCAACTCCCCCGACGGCCGGAGGAACAGGTCCACGTCGGGCATCTCCGGCTGGTAGAGGTACTTCGCGATCGTGCGGTCGTCGACCTTGTCGGGGTTGATCTTGCCGTCGGCGGCGAGCCTCGCGATCTGCCGCGCGGCGTCCCCCAGCTCGGCGCGGCCGCCGTAGTTCACGCACATGGTCATATTGAGTAGCGTGTTGTGCTTCGTCTTCTCCTCGGCGGCCTGCAGCTCCTTGATGACGCTGCGCCACAGCTTGGGCCTGCGGCCCGCCCAGCGGATGCGCACGCCGATGGAACCGAGGTAGTCGACCTGGCGGCGGATCGTGTCCCGGTTGAAGCCCATGAGGAAGCGCACCTCCTCGGGGCTGCGCTTCCAGTTCTCCGTCGAGAAGGCATACACCGACAGCCATTTGATGCCGAGCTCGACGGCGCCGCTGGCCACGTCGATCATCACCGACTCGCCGCGCTTGTGGCCCTCGATGCGCGGCAGCCCGCGCTGGTTGGCCCATCGCCCGTTGCCGTCCATCACCAGCGCGACGTGGTTGGGCACCAGCTCGGGCGGGATCCTCGGCGGCCGCTCGCCGGACGGATGCGGGTCAGGCGCCCGCAGCGTCCCCTGCGACATGCCGAGTGCCTCCCGTGCCTTGCGCCGCACCTGTCACCTCCGTATCGCCGGACACCGCGTCCGACCCTAACGCGCCGGTGATCGGCGCCTCGCGGGCACGGCGTTCGACGAACGGCAGCGAGCGCAGCTGCCGCTCCAGATGCCACTGGAGGTGGGCCGCGACGAGACCGCTCGCGTCCCGCCGCACCGGCTGTGTCGTCGCCTCGGCCGTGCTCCAGTCGCCGTGCAACAGGGCCGCCAGCAGCACGAGCACCTCGGGTGCCGGGTGCACCGAACCCGGCACCCGGCAGCGGCCGCAGAGCGAGCCGCCCGCCTGCACGTTGAACGCACTGTGCGGCCCGCGCTCGCCGCAGCGCGCGCACTCGGTGATCGCGGGCTCCCAGCCCGCGAACGCCATGGCTCGCAGCAGGAACGCGTCGAGCACCAGCGAGGCGTCACGCTGCCCGTCCGCGAGCGCCCGCAGGGCCCCGACGACGAGCAGGTACAGCTTGAGCGCCGGCTCGCCCTCCTCGGCGGTGAGCCGGTCGGCGGTCTCGGTGATGGCGCTGGCCGCCGTGTACGCCTGGTAGTCGCCCACGATGGGCAACGCGAACGCGTCCACCGTCTCGACCTGGGTGACCACGTCGAGCGTGCGGCCCGTGTAGAACTGCACGTCCACGTGCCCGAACGGCTCCAGCCGCGCACCGAACCGGGACGTGGTGCGCCGCACCCCCTTGGCGACGGCGCGCACCTTGCCGTGCCGTCGTGTCAGCAGCGTGATGATGCGGTCGGCTTCGCCGAGCTTGTGCACCCGCAACACCACGCCGGTGTCCCGATACAGACTCACCCGTTCATGGTCCCACGCGCGCGCGACATCCAGGCGATTCCCCACGCCGCGCGGAGACCGCACTCACCTCACGGATCACTCAGAAGCCGAGTTTGCCGAGCTGCTTGGGGTCACGCTGCCAGTCCTTGGCCACCTTGACGTGCAGGTCGAGGTACACCTTGGACCCGAGCAGGGCCTCGATGTGCCGCCGCGCACTGGCTCCGACCTGCTTGAGCCTGCTGCCGCGGTGACCGAGCACGATGCCCTTCTGGCTCGGCCGCTCCACGTAGACGTGCGCGTAGATGTCGATCAGGTCGTCGCGGCCCTCGCGCGGCACCATCTCCTCGATGGTCACCGCGATCGAGTGCGGCAGCTCGTCCCGCACGCCCTCCAGCGCGGCCTCGCGGATGAGCTCGGCCACGAGCGTCTGCTCAGGCTCGTCGGTAAGGTCACCGCCCGGATAGAGCTGCGGCCCCTCGGGGAGCAGGCCCACGAGCACGTCGGCGACCGTGCCCACCTGGTAACCGTCCACAGCGGACACCGGCACCAGGTCCGCGAAGTCCATCACCTTCTGCAGCGTCAGCAGCTGCTCGGCGATCTCGTCGGGGCGAGCCAGGTCGGTCTTCGTGACGATGCCCACCACGGGCGTGTGCCGGGCGACCTTGGCGAGCTCGTTCGCGATGAACCGGTCCCCCCGGTCCCACCTTCTCGTTGGCGGGCACACAGAACCCCACCACGTCCACTTCGGACCACGTCGAGCGCACGACATCGTTGAGCCGCTGGCCCAGCAGTGTTCGCGGCCGGTGCAGGCCGGGCGTGTCGATGATGATCAGCTGCGCGTCGGGCCGGTGCACGATGCCCCGGATCGCGTGCCGCGTGGTCTGCGGCTTGCTCGACGTGATCGCGATCTTGGTGCCGACCAGCGCGTTGGTCAGTGTCGACTTGCCGGCATTGGGCCTGCCGACGAAGCACGCGAAGCCGGAGCGGTGCTCGACAGCGGAGCCGACACCCTCGCCGGTATCGGTCACCTGAGAATCTCCTGGACCGCGCCGGCCGGGTCGGCGCGCAGGATCGGCGCATCCGCCGCGAGGTCACGCACGGCCTGCACGGACGCACTCGACACCAGTGGCTCGGCGGTCACCACGGCCGCCGCCTCGAGCCCCTCCGCGCCGCTCGACACCGCCGCCGCGACGGCGGCCTGCAGTGCGGACAGCTTGAACGAGGGCAGGTCGACCGTCGCGGCCGCGTACGTGCGCCCGTCCGTGTCCCGGACGGCGGCGCCCTCCGCGGCCTGGGTGCGCGCGCGGGTCGAGCGCGCCAGGATGACGATCTTCTCGTCCTCGGGGTCGAGGTCAGGCATGTTCGACGCTCCTATCGCGTTCGTCGCTACCGTTGTGCCGCGCGGTGATCGCCTGCCCGTCGGCTGGGCGGACCACCACGGTGGTGATGCGCATGCGGCCACGCCGGTCCTTGCCGCCTTCCGCGCGCAGCCGCAGACCGTCGATCTCGGCCTCCGCGCCGGGCAGCGGCACCCGGCCGAGCCGCTCCGCCATCAGGCCGCTGACCGTCTCGACGTCGTGGTCGGAGAGGTCGACGTGGAACAGCTCGCCCAGGTCGTCGACGCCGAGCCGCGCCGACACCCGCACCATGTGGTCGTCGAGGTACTCGACGGGTGGCCGCTCCCCGGTGTCGGACTCGTCGGTGATCTCGCCGACGATCTCCTCCAGGATGTCCTCGATGGTGAGCAGCCCGGCGGTGCCACCGTACTCGTCGACGGCGATGGCGAGGTGATGGCGCGACACTTGCATGTCCTTGAGCAGGCCGTCGAGCCGCTTGGAGTCGGGCACGAAGCTGGCCGGGCCCATCAGCTCGCCCACCGTGCGGGCCGTGCCGCCCTCGGCCATGGACGCCTGCACGAGATCCTTGAGGTTCACCACGCCGACGATGTCGTCCACCGACTCGCCGATCACCGGCAAACGCGTGAAGCCGGTGCGCATCGACAGGGCCAGTGCCTGCCGCACGGTCTTGTTCTGCTCGATCCAGACGATCTCGGTCCGGGGCACCATGACCTCGCGCGCCACCGTGTCGCCCAGTTCGAAGACGGAGTGGATCATCTCGCGTTCGTCCGTGCCGACGACGCCGCGCTCGCCCGCCAGGTCGACGAGCTCCCGGAGCTCCGCCTCGGTGGTGAACGGCCCCTCCCGGAAGCCCTGGCCCGGTGTGATGGCGTTACCGATGAGGATGAGCAGCTTGGACAGCGGGCCGAGCACCGTGCCCAGCACGCGCACGGGCCCCGCGACGACGAGACCGACCCGGTAGGGGTGCTGCCTGCCGATCGTGCGCGGGCCGACCCCGACCAGCACGTAGCTGACGAGCACCATGATCAGGCCCGCAACCACCACGGCCAGTCCCACGGGCTCGAACCAGCGCACGCTCACCACGGTCACGAGGACCGTGGCGGTGAGCTCGCAGCACAACCGGAGCAGCAGCAGCAAGTTGATGTGCCTGCTGCGCTCGCCGATGATCGCGACGAGTTGACGCGCGCCGACCCGGCCCATCCGGACGAGCCCCTCGGCACGGGCCCGCGACGCCGTGCTCACCGCCGCGTCGGCCGCGGCGAACACTCCGCCCAGCAGCACCAGCAGCGCGGCGATCAGCAGCAGGACCGCTGAACTGGTCACGGCGTCTCCTGGTTCGCCCCTCCGTCGAGCCCGGCGGCACCGAGCAGACGGTCGTCGGCGCTGCGCTGGGCTTCCCGGCGCGCCGCGTCGAGCCTGGCGGCGCGGAAGTCGGCGAGGATGCGGTTCTGCAGACTGAACATCTCCCGCTCCTCGGCGGGCTCGGCGTGGTCGTAGCCGAGCAGGTGCAGCACACCGTGCACCGTGAGCAGGTGCAGCTCGTCCATCAGCGAGTGGCCCGCGGTCTTCGCCTGGTCGCGGGCGAACGCCGGGCAGAGCACGATGTCACCGAGCAGCGCGGGCGAGGCCTCCGCCGCGTCGGGACGCCGGGTGGAGTCCAGCTCGTCCATGGGGAACGCCATGACGTCGGTGGGACCGGGCAGGTCCATCCACCGCTCGTGCAGGTCCTCCATGACGTCGAGGGTCACCAGCAGCACCGACAGCTCGGCAAGCGGGCTCACCTCCATCTGGTCCAGTGCGTACCGCGCGGCCGAGACGATCGACGCCTCGTCGACACCGACTCCGGACTCGTTGGCGATCTCGATGCTCACGCCGGATCCTCGCTGTGTTCGTACTGCCTCATCGCCCGCCGAAGGCCCTTCCGTTGCCACCCCTGCCTCCGTGGGAGCCGTTGCCCGCGGCGGCGTCCTGGGTGGCCTGCCACTTCTCGTAGGCGTCCACGATGTCGCCGACGAGCTTGTGGCGCACCACGTCGTGGCTCGTCAGCGACGCGAAGTGCAGGTCGTCGACGCCCTCGAGGATGTCGCGCACGATCCGCAGCCCGCTGCGCTGCCCGCTCGGCAGATCGACCTGCGTGATGTCACCGGTCACCACGACCTTCGAGCCGAACCCGAGCCGGGTGAGGAACATCTTCATCTGCTCGGGCGTGGTGTTCTGGGCCTCGTCGAGGATGATGAAGGCGTCGTTGAGCGTGCGGCCGCGCATGTAGGCCAGCGGTGCGATCTCGATGGTGCCCGCCTGCATGAGCCGCGGGATCGACTCGGGGTCGACCATGTCGTGCAGCGCGTCGTACAGCGGGCGCAGGTACGGGTCGATCTTCTCGTACAGGGTGCCGGGCAGGAAGCCGAGCCGCTCACCCGCCTCGACGGCGGGCCGCGTGAGGATGATCCGCGTGACCTGCTTGGCCTGCAGCGCCTGGACGGCCTTGGCCATCGCCAGGTAGGTCTTGCCGGTGCCGGCCGGGCCGATCCCGAACACGATGGTGTGCTTGTCGATCGCGTCGACGTAGCGCTTCTGGTTCAGCGTCTTCGGCCGGATGGTGCGCCCGCGGCGGGACAGAATGTCCATGCTCAGCACGTCGGCGGGCGACTCCGCGCTGCCGGCGGAGAGCATGGCGACGGTGCGGCGGACAGTGTCGGGGCCGACCTGCTGGCCGCGGGTCGCGAGTGTGGCGAGCTCGGCGAACACCCGCTCGGCGAAGGCGACGTCGGAGGGCGTGCCGGTGAGCGTGACCTCGTTGCCGCGCACGTGCACGTCGGCGTCGAGAAGGTCTTCCGCGGCGCGGAGGTTCTCGTCACGCGAGCCGAGCAACACGAGCGCGGCAGCGTCGGGAATCGGGAACTTCGACTGCGCCTGCTGTGCGGCGTCTGCGGGTTGCTGCGGAACGGTTCCGGCCACGTGGCCTCTGGCCTGCTTTCTGCACGTCTGTGCCAGTCGTCTGTTGGTTTGCCTGAGCTCGATGCTAACGGCACCGGCTCGCCCCGGGCTGCTAGATTACCCGGCCTCGCTCTGGTAACGCCCGAACAAGCCCAGCTGTTCCCCGCCCAGGACGTGCGCGTGCACGTGGAACACCGTCTGACCTGCATGGGAGCCGGTGTTGAAAACGACACGGTAGCCGCCCGCGGTCAGGCCCTCGAGCTCGGCCACCTTGTCGGCGGTGGCGATCACGTCGGCGAGCAGCTTCGGGTCGGCCGCGGCGAGCTCGGCGACCGTGCGGTAGCGGGTCTTGGGGACCACGAGCACGTGGGTGGCCGCCTGCGGGTTGATGTCGCGGAAGGCCAGCGTCGTCTCGGTCTCGTGGACGATGTCGGCCGGGACCTCCCGGGCGATGATGCGCTCGAACAGCGTGTCGGCGTCGCTCATGGGCAGCAACCTTAGCGCGCAGGTACGACGACGCAGGTACGACACTGACGCGGAATGTGTGAACACCCTTGCGGTAGGAGCGCCGCGGGGCGGTGAAGCCTGGGGGTCGCCCCACTCGCCACCGCGGCTCCGCCGGACCGAGGGGGGAGGTGCCCGGCGGGTTCTGGATGTCCGCATCAGCTCCGGACAGATCGTCAACGAGCGTAACGGTGCGCGGATACGCGGGGAAGAAGATCACGCCGAAACCGGTCGCGCGGACGACCTCGCCGGCCAGCGTCGTCGTCCGTTCGGCCTAGGCCCACCGTGCGGTCAGGGCACCGAGGGCGCCGAGCGCGACGGCACCGGCGGTGGACGTGCGCAGCACGGTCGGCCCCAGCCGGACGCCGACGGCGCCGGCGGCGGTGAACGCGGCCAGCTCCTCCGGGGCGATACCGCCCTCGGGACCGACGACGAGGCAGAGCTCTCCCGTGGCGGGCAACTCCACCTCGGTGATGGACCGAGCGGCACTCGCCTCGAGCACGAGCGCGACGTCGGCGTCCGCGAGCACCGGCGCGAGTTCCTTCGTGGTGACGGGCTCCGGGACGTCGGGAACGCGGCCACGCCGCGCCTGCTTGGCCGCCGCCCGCGCCGTGGAGCGCCAGCGGCCGAGGGCCTTCGCACCGCGCGGGCCGTCGTCCCAGCGCGCCACGCTGCGGGCGGCCCGCCACGGCAGGACCGTGTCGGCACCGGCCTCGGTGGCCAGTTCGACGGCGAGCTCGCCCCGGTCGCCCTTGGCGAGGGCCTGCACGATGGTCACCCGCAGGGGCGGGGGCGGATCGTCCCGGCGCGCCTCCACGGTCAGCTCCAGCCGTGGGTCCCGCCCCGGGTGTACGGCCTCGACGACGCAGTCGGCAAGCGCTCCCCTGCCGTCGGAGAGGGTCAGCCGTTCGCCCGGCCGGGTGCGCCGGACGGTGACGGCGTGCCGGGCCTCCTCGCCCTCCAGGACGGCACGGTCGCCGGACGGCACGGCGTCGACGAGGAAGACGGGGGGCGTCGAGCCGCCCGCGGTCCCGGTCACCGCTTGGCGCGCAGCTTGGAGAACAGGCCGCCGTGCTTGCTGCCGTTGCCCGCGAGGCTCGGAGCCTCTTCACCACGCAGCTTGGCCAGCTCGCGCAGCAGCTCGACCTGTTCCTCGTCGAGCTTGGTCGGCACGACCACCTCGACGTGGACGTGCAGGTCGCCACGCCCGTCGACGCGGCCGGACGAGCGCAGGCGCGGCATGCCCTTGCCGGTGAGGACGAGCTCGGTGTCGGGCTGGGTGCCCGGCTCGATGTCAAGCTCCAGCTCGCCGTCGACCAGCGTCTCCAGCGGCACGGCGGCACCGAGCGCGGCGCTCGTCATCGGGATGCGGAGGTGGCAGTGCAGGTCGTTGCCGTGGCGTTCGAAGACCTCGTGCGGCTCCTCGTCCACCTCGACGTAGAGGTCGCCTGCGGGGCCGCCGCCGGGGCCCACCTCGCCCTGCCCGGAGAGCCGGATGCGCATGCCGTCGCCCACGCCGGGCGGGATCTTGGCGGTCACGGTGCGCCGGGCGCGGACGCGGCCGTCGCCGCCGCACTTCTGGCACGGGTCGGTGATGACCTCGCCGAGACCGTGGCACACCGGGCACGGCCGCGCGGTGACGACCTGGCCGAGGAACGAGCGCTGCACCGACTGGATCTCGCCCTGCCCGCCGCAGGTGTCACAGGTCCGCACGGAGCCGCTGTCGGAGGTTCCCGCCCCGCGGCAGCGGTCGCACAGGATGGCGGTGTCGACCGCGATCTCCTTGTCGACGCCGGTCGCGCACTCCTCCAGCGTCAGGCGGATACGGATAAGCGCGTCGGAACCCGGCTGCACCCGGCTACGCGGGCCCCGCCCCCGGCTGCCCCCGGTGGCGGCGCCGAAGAAGGCGTCCATGATGTCGCCGAGACCGCCGAAGCCGGCGAACGGGTCGCCGCCGCCACGGCCGGCGCCGTTGTCCATCGGGTCGCCACCGAGGTCGACGATCTTGCGCTTCTGCGGGTCCGACAGGACCTCGTAGGCGGTGGTGACCTCGCTGAACTTGTGCTGCGCGTCCTCGGACGGGTTGACGTCGGGATGCAACTCGCGCGCGAGCTTGCGATAGGCCCGCTTGATCTCCTGGTCCGTGGCGTTCTTCGACACGCCCAGGATGCCGTAGTAGTCCCTCGCCACCGTCTTGACGTCCTCCTCGTGCCACACCAGCGCCCGGGCTTACCTGCCGGACAGGATCTGGCCTACGTAGTTGGCCACCGCGCGCACCGCGGCGATCGTCCCGGGGTAGTCCATCCGTGTCGGACCGACCACGCCCATGCCGCCCAGCAGCAGGTCGTCGGAGCCGTACCCGATCGACACGACCGAGGTGCTCCGCATCTGCTCGTCCTCATTCTCCTCACCGATCCGCACGGTGACGGCACCGGGGTTGCGGGCGGCGGCGAGCAACTTGAGCACCACCACCTGCTCCTCCAGCGCCTCAAGCACCTGGCGCAGCGAGCCGGGGAAGTCGGCGACGTTCCGGGTGAGGTTCGCCGTGCCGCCGAGCACGAGCCGCTCCTCCGGGTGCTCGACGAGCGACTCCACCAGCACCGTGCAGATGCGCGTCATGATGTCACGCAGCTCGCCGGGGCTCTGCTCGGGCAGTTCGGACACCTTCGCGGCCGCGTCGGCCAGCCGTTTGCCGCTGAGCGTGTTGTTGAGCTGCTCCCGCAGCCGCGCGACCCCGTCGTCGGTCACGACGTCGCCGAGGTCGACCGTGCGCTGGTCGACGCGGCCGGTGTCGGTGATGAGCACCAGCATGAGCCGCGCGGGCGTGAGCGAGACCACCTCGACGTGGCGAACGGTCGAGTTGGTCAGGGTCGGGTACTGGATCACCGCCACCTGGCGCGTGAGCTGCGCGAGCAGCCGGACCGATCGGCGCAATACGTCGTCGAGATCGATCGCGCCGTCGAGGAAGTTCCGGATGGCCCTGCGCTCGGCGGCCGACAGCGGCTTGATCTCCGAGAGCCGGTCGACGAACAGCCGGTAGCCCTTGTCGGTGGGGATGCGTCCCGCGCTCGTGTGCGGCTGGGTGATGTAACCGTCTTCCTCCAGCGCCGCCATGTCGTTCCGGACGGTGGCGCTCGACACACCCAGATCGTGTCGATCCACCAATGCCTTCGAGCCCACGGGCTCCTGGTTCGACACATAGTCGGCAACGATGGCGCGTAGTACCTCGAAACGCCGCTCGTCCGCGCTCGCCAACCGGCACCTCCTCTCGTCGCCCTTCCGACGACGAGTTTACGGTGCTCGCGGCGCTTTGGTGGATCACACGTTGCCAGGGAACCGCAGGTTGACGCCGCTCTGCGACGCCGCCCCTGCCTGCGGCGACGGAGCCGACGGCCAACGCGAGGTGACCACCTTGCGCCGGGTGAAGAAGTGGAAGCCCTCGGGCCCGTAGGCGTGGCTGTCGCCGAACAGTGAGTCCTTCCAGCCGCCGAACGAGTAGTAGCCGACCGGAACCGGGATCGGCACGTTCACCCCGACCATGCCGACCTCCACCTCGTTCTGGAACCGGCGGGCCGCGCCGCCGTCGCCGGTGAAGATCGCCGTGCCGTTGCCGTAGTGGTTGGCGTTGACCAGCGCGAGCGCGGCGTCGTAGTCCTCGGCGCGGACCACCGACAGCACGGGGCCGAAGATCTCGTCGGTGTAGACCGACATCTCGGGCCGCACCCGGTCGAACAACGTCGGGCCGAGCCAGAAACCACCGCCGTCGAGTCCGGGATCGCGGCCGTCGACGACCAGCTCGGCGCCCTCGGCCAGCCCCGCGTCGATGTAGGAGGCGACGCGCTCGCGGTGGGCGGCCGTGACGAGCGGCCCCATCTCCGACTCGGGATCGCGGCCGTCGCCGACTCGCAGGGCCCGCATCCGGTCGGTGATCTTGCTCACCAGCTCGTCGCCGATCGGGTCGACGGCCACGACGACCGACACCGCCATGCACCGCTCCCCCGCGGACCCGAAGCCCGCCGACACCGCCGCGTCCGCGGCGGCGTCCAGGTCGGCGTCCGGCAGTACGACCATGTGGTTCTTCGCCCCACCGAGCGCCTGCACCCGCTTGCCCGCGCCGGTGCCCTTCTCGTAGACGTATCGGGCGATCGGTGTCGAGCCCACGAACGAGATCGCCTTCACGTCCGGATGCTCGAGGAGACCGTCCACCGCGACCTTGTCGCCGTGCAGCACGTTGAGCACGCCGCTGGGCAGGCCGGCCTCGGCGAACAGCTCGGCGATGAAGTTCGCCGCCGAAGGATCCTTCTCGCTGGGCTTGAGCACCACGGTGTTGCCGGCCGCCAGCGCGTTCGGCACGAACCACAGCGGCACCATGGCCGGGAAGTTGAACGGCGAGATCACGCCGACCACGCCGAGCGGCTGGGCGATGGAGTACACGTCGACGCCGCGCGAGGCGTTCTCGCTGTAGCCGCCCTTGAGCAGCTGCGGGGCGCCGCAGGCGTACTCGACGTTCTCGAGTGCCCGGCCCACCTCGCCCGCCGCGTCGGCGAGCACCTTGCCGTGCTCGCTGGTGACGATGCGCGCCAGGTCGTCCTTGCGGGCGGCCAGCAGTTCCCGGAACGCGAACATGATCCGCGTGCGGGCGGCGAGCGAGGTGTCCCGCCAGCCGGGGAAGGCCGCCGAGGCCGCCGCCACGGCCTCCGCGACCTGCCCGGCGCCGGCGAAGTCCACGCGGGCGCGCACCTCGCCGGTGGCGGGGTCGAACACCTCTCCGGTGCGCTGCGCGACCCCGGCCCACGGCTTGCCGTCGATCCAGTGGCTGATGCGGTTGGTCACGAATGTCTCCTCGTCAGCGGTCGGCGGCGTGGATGGCCTCGCCGAGGATGTCCAGGGCCTGGCCTGCCTCGTCGTCGGTGAGCGTCATCGGCGGCGCCAGCCGGATCACGTTGTTGTGCAGCCCGCCTTTGCCGACCAGCAGGCCACGGGCCTTGGTCTCCTCGAGCACGACGGTCGCCGCGGGCGGGTTGGGTTCCGTGCCGCCTGGGTGGACCAGCTCGATGCCGATCATGAGTCCCTTGCCGCGCACGTCGCCGACGACGCCGTGCCGGTCGCCGATCTCGCGCAGCCCGGCAAGCAGCCGGTCGCCGAGCTTGGCCGCGTTTCCCTGCAGATCGTGGTCGAGCAGGTAGTCGAGGGCGGCCTTCGCGCCCGCCGTGGACATCGGGTTGCCGCCGAACGTGGAGATCGAGTTGGCCCCCAGGCAGTCCATGATCTCGCCGCGTGCGACGACGCCGCCGATCGCGAGCCCGTTGCCGAGTCCCTTGGCGAAGGTCATCATGTCCGGCTTCACGCCGTGAGCGTCCATGCCCCAGAAATGCTCGCCGGTGCGTCCCCAGCCGGTCTGGACCTCGTCGGAGATCAGCAGGATGCCGTGTTCGTCGAGGATCTCCTTGAACGCGCCGAACAGCCCGTCGGGCGGGGTGGCGAACCCGCCGACGCCCTGGATCGGCTCGGCGATCAGCGCCGCCACGTCCCCGGACGTGGTGGTCTGGAGGACGTCGCGCAGGTCGTCGGCGCACGCGGCGATGTAGTCGGCGTCGGAGAAGCGCGCGAACGGGCTGCGGTAGCGGTAGCCGCCGTGCACGTAGCTGACCTTCACCGGGGACAGCGAGCTGGCCGACCAGCCGTGGTTGCCGGTGATACCCAGGGTGCCGAACGCCCGGCCGTGGTAGGAGTTGCGCAGCGCCAGGATCTGGTTGCTGCGCCGGTACTGGGTGGCCAGCAGCAACGCGGTCTCGTTGGCCTCGGTGCCGGAGTTGGTGAAGAACACCTTCGCGTTCTCGATCCCGGACAGCTCGGCGATCTGCTCCGCCAGCTCCACCTGCTTGCGGATGAGGTAGAGCGTCGACGTGTGCAGCACGCCGGTGTCCAGCTGGGCCTGGACCGCGTCGCGGATCTCGGCGACGTCGTAGCCGATGGCGTTGGTGAGGATGCCCGCGAAGAAGTCGAGGTAGGTGCGGCCCTCGGAATCGGTGACGTGTCTGCCGCGCGCGCGGACGATCTCGATCGGGTCGGCGTAGTACAGCGACAACCAGTCGGGCATGACCGCCCGGTGCCTGCGGAGGAGGTCCGATTCCGTCATGGCCCGAGTCTCGCGGCGGCCCACGCGCCGGCGCCACGGACAATATGTACGGACTCGCGCCCGTCGCCGTACAGTCTGCTTCTTGGCCCAGGGGGTGACGCACGCATGTACCCGACCGTCGCGGAGGTGCTCGCCCTGCCGGTCGTGCGCCACGGCGGGCCGAAGGTCGTCGCGGGCGCGGACGGCCTGGACGGCCGGGTGCGCTGGGTGCATGTCGCGGAGGTCGCCGACATCGCCCACCTGCTCAAGGGCGGCGAGCTGGTGCTGACCACCGGGATCGCGCTGCCGGACGACGACGCGGCGCTCACCCGCTACGTGGACGAGCTGGCGGGCGTCGGGGTGTCCGGGCTCGTGGTCGAGCTCGTCCGGCACTGGAGCGACGCCCTGCCGCGCGCCCTGGTCGAGGCCGCCGAGAAGCACCGACTGCCGCTGGTCACCCTCTCGCGGGAAACCCGGTACGTCACGGTGACCGAGGCCGTCAACGGCCGGATCGTCGACGCGCAGGTCGCCGAGCTTCGCGCGGCCGCCCAGGTGCACGAGACCTTCACCGAGCTCACCGTCTCCGGCGCGGAGCCGCACGTCGTCCTGCGCGAGGTGGCGCGGCTGACGGGGCAGCCGGTGGTGCTCGAGACGCTGTCGCACGAGGTGCTCGCCTACGACGCCTGCGGCGCCGATCCCGTCGAGCTGCTCGCGGACTGGCAGCGCCGGTCGCGCGCGGTCCGGGTCGGCGAGCGGACCGCCTACGACCCACCCAGCGGCCGGCTGGTGACCGTCGTCGGTGCCCGCGGGCACGACTGGGGCAGGCTCGTCCTGCAGTGCGGCGAGCAGCCACCGCACCGTTCGGTCGTGGTCGCCGAGCGGGCCGCGTCGGCGCTGGCGGTGCACCACCTGCTCGCGCGGGAGGGCGACAGCCTGGAGCGGCAGGCGCACCGGGGCGTGCTGGAGCGGTTGCTCGGTACGCCCGCGGCCTCGGCCGAGCTGGTCGCGCGCGCCGCGGCGCTGCGGGTTCCGCTGACCGGTCACCGGCTCGTCGGCGCCGCCATCCGGCCGCGACTCACCGGCACGGCGAACCCGCCCACGGCGAACTCCGCCCCGGCGCTGCTGCGGGAGCTGGCCGAGGCGACCGCCCTGGCAACGCGGCGGGCCCGGGTCTGCGCACTCGTGGCAAGCGTCGACGACACGAGCGTGCGCGCGTTGCTCTCGCTGTCCCCGCAGGCCGATACCGATGCCGTGCTGCACCGGCTCGCCCGGGAGATCAAACAGGCCAGGCAGGCGGCGCCGCTCGTGATCGCCGTCGGCACGCCCGTCGACTCGGCGGCCGACGCGGGACGCAGCCTGGTCGAGGCCGCGCACGTGGCGGCCGCGGCGCTGCACCGGGACCGGGAGCCGGCGTGCGGCTACCACCGGCTCGAGGACGTGCGGCTGCGCGGGCTGCTCCACCTGCTCGCCGACGACGACCGGCTCGCGGCGTTCGCGGCACGCGAGCTCGGCCCGCTTCTCTCACGCGACACCGCGTCGGGCAGCAGGCTGCTGCCTGCCCTGCGGCACTTCTGTGAGCAGGGTGGCAACAAATCGGCGGCGGCCGCCGCCGCGCACACCTCACGGACCGCCTATTACCAGCAACTCGCGCGCATCGAGCAGGTGCTCGGCGTGCCGCTGGAGGACCCGGAGTCCATGCTGTCGCTGCACGTCGCGCTGCTCGTGCACGACGTGCTCGCCCAATCGAGGGACGGCGACCACTCGACCGAGTAACACAGGTCCGGACCGGGCCCTGCCGATACCCGGAACATGGCCCTGTTCAGCGCTGGATCGCTCGCCGCCTGCACGCTCACGATGCTGTGCGCGGCCGGACCCGTCTCCCCGCCCCCTGAATCCGCCCTGACCCTCACCGTGCGGCAGGCCGACGGGGTCAGCCGGGCCGTGCAGCTGCTGTGCGACCCGGACGCCGGCACACACCCGAAGGCACTCGAGGCGTGCACGGCCCTCGAGCAGGCGGACGGGAACTTCGACGCGCTGGCGACCACGCGCCAGCCGTGCCCGATGATCCACGCGCCGGTGCGCGCCACCGCGCACGGCCACTGGCGCGGCAAGCCGGTGCGCCACACCGCCGACTACAGCAACCCGTGCCTGGCCGACGCCGAGTCGTCGGGCGTGTTCGGGTTCTGACCACTCCCGGGCGCCCCACTCACCCGCCGGCGCCGGTGTCGCAGCGGCGCTCGCACGCTCGCGCCTCGGCCTCCCGGCCGAGTGCACGCAGCAGCCCGGCTTTCGCCAGCCACGCGGCCGGGTCGGCGGGATCGAGGTCGAGCGCCCGGTCGGAGCAGGCGAGTGCGTCACCGGACCTGCCCAGCCGGGCCAGGGCCAGCCCCTGGTTGCGCCACCACAGCGGGTTGCCGGGTTCGAGTGCGCTCGCCCGGGCGAAGCACGCCGCGGCGCGGGCGTAGGCGCCGAGGCCGAAGAGGACGACGCCCTTGTCGTTGTGGCAGGCCGCCGTCTCGGCCAGGGCGAGCGCGCGGTCGTGGCAGTCGAGTGCCTTTTCGGCCAGCCCGATCGCGCTGTAGACCACCGCCTTGCCGTGCCAGGCGGCGGCTGTCTGCCCGAAGCGCAGCGATCGGTCGAAGGCCCGCATCGCCTCGTCGTGCCTGCCGAGTTCGGCCAGCGCTCGTCCTTTGGCCACCAGCGCGCACTGCCAGCCGGGCTCGATCTCCAGGCCCCGGTCGTAGGCCAGGACCGCGTCGCACCACGCACCGAGCTCGGCGAGCAGATCTCCGCGCAACACCCAGGCCCGGCCGTGGCGGGGTGCGATGGCCAGCACGGTGTCGACCTCCCGCAGCGCCTCCTGCCGCCTGCCCTCGGCCTGCCACAGCATCGCCTGCTCGTAGGGCACCTCCGGTTCCCTCGGCAAGATCCGCCGTGCCCGCCGCAGCGCGCGGGCGGCCTCGCGGTGCCGGTCGAGCACGCGCAGCAACCGTCCGCGCGCGAGCCACAGGTAGCCGTCCCGCGGCGCGTACCGCAGGCCGCCGAGGTAGCACTCGAGCGCCTCGGTGAGCCGTCCCGTGGCCTGCAGTGCGAACCCGCGCGCCAGCCAGAGGCTCGCCTCACCCGGGTTGAGCCGCAGTGCGCGGTCGTAGCTCACGACGGCGTCCACGGACCGGCCGAGGTCGTGCAGGGCCAGCCCGTGGACCTGCCACAGGTGCGCCTCCGTCACCGGCTCGTCGGCGGACACGGTGCGCAGGCCCCGCACCGCACAGGCGACGGCCTGCTCGTGATCGCCGAGGTTGCGGAAGCCGAGGCTCTTGTCGACCCAGTCCTGCGCGGACGGTCCGCTCGCGCGGGGGGTGGGCGCCGGGGGCAGCGTCCCGACCGTCGCGCCGTGCGCCTCCCGCAGCCGTTCGCGGACCTCGCCGAAGCCCGATGGCCGATCGGCCGGGTCGGGCCGCACGCAGTCGGCGATCAGCCGGGCGAGATCCGGTGGCAGCTCCCGCGCGCACCCGGACTCCTCCAGATACCGGGCCGCCTTCGCCGGCGGCGGGCACCCCGCGCCGAGCATCGTCAGCAGGAGCACGCCGAAGGCGTAGACGTCGGTGCGCGTGTCGAGTCGCGCGCCGTGGACGAATTGCTCGGGTGCCATGTACCGCGGCGTCCCGATGAGCGTCGTGTGCGGACCGTCCGTGGGTGCGCCCGGCCCGTCCTGGCGGCCGAACACCCGCGCGAGCCCGAAGTCGGCGATCAGCAGCCTGCCGTCACCGGTGAGCAGGCAGTTGGCGGGTTTGATGTCGCGGTGGACGATCCCGAGCTGGTCGTGTGCGTGCCGCATGCCATCGCAGAACTGCAGTCCGAGCCGCAGGGCGTCCCGCGGTTCGAGCGGTCCGGCGCGCAGCCGCCCGCCCAGGTCGCCGCCCGCGGCGTGGTCCATCACCAGGCACGGGAAGCCTTCGAGGTGCTCGAGCCAGTGTGCGGTGACGACGTGGGGATGCGGGTCGAGCGCGAGCCAGGTGGCCGCCTCGCGTTCGAACCGGTGCCGGTCCTCATCGCTCCAGAGCAGCCGCGCGTCGAACGTCTTGACCGCGCGCATCCCCGCGCCTCCCGCGCGTTCGACCAGGTACACGACGCCGAAACCACCCTGCTTGACCTCGCGCACGGTCCAGGTGCCGTCGCGGGCGCTGTGCAGCCGTTGCCCGACCGCGAAATTGGCCCGGCCGGGTGGTTCCGGCGGCAGTGTGCGTAACCCGTTCAGAGCAGTGCGATGGGTCTCGTCGAGGTCGAGTGCACGGCGGTAGGCGGCCCGCGCGGACTCGGTGCGCCCGGCCGCGCGCAGGGCGCGGGCCAGGTCGCAGTGGACGTCCGGCCAGGCGGGGGCCAGCCGCGCGGCCCGGCCGAACACCTCGATCGCCTCGTCGATTCCGCCCCCGGCCAGCAATGCGCGGCCGCGCAGGAGCAACCGTCCGCATTGCCCGCCGTCGTCGTCGCGCAGCAATGGTCTCGGCCCCCTCGGATCGCCCATGATCATTGTTTCGACGGCATTTCTGCGCCGCTACGAAAGTTGTCCCCACTTCGAGCGCAATCGACACACTGTCCTCCGCCCGGGTCAACCGTGAACACTCTGCCAATCCCGGCCGCAGGCCGGGGCCGAGCAATATGCCGCAATGGAGCCGACCACCGCCCAGATTCAGCACCCGGACGGCCGGGTGGAACTCCGCGATGCGTCGTCACTTCACGGCAGCCGGTTCTTCAACGACGAACTCGCCCCGGTGCCCGTCGAGCGGCGAACCTGGTCCACCTACAACTACTTCGCACTGTGGATGGGAATGGCGCACAACATTCCCTCCTACCTGCTCGCCTCGGGCCTGATCGCCATCGGAATGAACTGGATCCAGGCCTTCCTGACGATCACGCTCGGCAACCTGATCGTGCTCATTCCCATGCTGCTCAACAGCCACACGGGAACGAAGTACGGCATCCGTTCCCGGTATTCGCGCGTGCCTTCTACGGCGTGCGCGGGGCGAATCTCGCCGCGCTGCTGCGCGGGTTCGTGGCCTGCGGCTGGTTCGGCATCCAGACCTGGGTCGGCGGGCAGGCCGTCTTCGTCATCCTCGGCAAGCTCGTCGGCGACGGGTGGACCAATGCCGCCGAGGTGCTGGGTCAGCCGTGGACGATGTGGGTCGGGTTCCTCGCGTTCTGGGCCGTCCAGATGCTCATCATCTGGCGAGGCATCGACGCGGTCCGCCGGTTCGAGAACTGGACCGCACCCCTGGTGACGGTCGGCTTCCTCATCCTCCTCGGCTGGGTGCTCGTCGAGGCGGGCGGGCTCGGGCCGATCTTCTCCCAGCCGGGCGAGCTCGGCTGGGGCGCCGACTTCTGGAAGGTGTTCGCGCCGTCGCTGATGGGCATGATCGCCTTCTGGGCCACCCTGTCGCTGAACATGCCGGACTTCACGCGGTTCGGGATGAGCCAGCGCAAGCAGGCGTGGGGCCAGATCCTCGGCCTGCCGACCACGATGTCGCTGATGGCGATCATCTCGGTGATGGTCACCTCGGGTGGCATCGTCATCTACGGTGAGGCCATCTGGGACCCGGTGTTGCTGGCCGCGCGGTTCGACTCCCCGCTCGTCGTGGTGATCGCCCTCATCGGGCTCGGGATCGCCACCATCTCGGCCAACCTCGCGGCCAACGTCGTGAGCCCCTCGTACGACTTCTCCAACGCCTTCCCGAAGCGCGTCAGCTTCCGCGTGGGCGGGCTCATCACGGGCGTCATCGGCATCGCCATCCAGCCGTGGACCCTGATCTCCGATCCCAGCATCTACATCAACGCGTGGCTGAACTTCTACGGCGGCGTGCTGGCCGCCGTCGCCGGTGTGCTCGCCGCCGGTTACTGGGTGGAGGCGCGGACGCGGCTCGCGCTCGCGGACCTCTACTCCGACCGCGGCCGGTACTGGTTCCGCGGCGGCTGGAACTGGCGTGCCCTGGTCGCGACGGCCGCGGGCGCGGTGATCGGCGTCGGCGGGGCCTACTCCAACCCGGGCGCGGGCCCATTCCCCGAGGACGGGCTCATCCCGATGCTGAAGGTGTTCTACGACTACAGCTGGGTCGCCGGTCTGGTGGCCGCGTTCATCGTCTATCTCGCACTGTCCGTGCCCGCATCGCGCGGCCACGACGAGTTCATTCCGGAGGAGGAAACCCATGAGCGAACTGGTGAGAGCCGGGTTGGTACA
The DNA here is from genome assembly GCF_042685745.1 of Prauserella oleivorans. Lineage (NCBI taxonomy): Bacteria > Bacillati > Actinomycetota > Actinomycetes > Pseudonocardiales > Pseudonocardiaceae > Prauserella > Prauserella oleivorans. The sequence goes on from NZ_JBHUNT010000001.1 coordinate 4,540,975, forward strand.
GCAGCGGTGGACGGGTGACAAGGACTCGATGATCGCCGCCACGGTGGATGCCATCAGCACGGCGGCGTCGGCGGGCGCGCAGGTGGTGTGCCTGCAGGAGCTCTTCTACGGCCCCTATTTCTGCCAGGTCCAGGACACCGAGTACTACTCCTACACCGAGGCCATTCCGGACGGTCCGACGACGCAGCTGATGCAGGAGGTCGCCGAGCGGCACGGTGTGGTGCTCGTGGTGCCGATGTACGAGCAGGAGCAGCCCGGTGTCCTGTACAACACGGCCGCGGTGATCGACGCGGACGGCACCTACCTGGGCAAGTACCGCAAGAACCACATTCCGCAGGTGAAGGGTTTCTGGGAGAAGTTCTACTTCCGGCCCGGCAACCTGGGCTACCCGGTCTTCGACACGGCGGTGGGCCGGATCGGGGTCTACATCTGCTACGACCGGCACTTCCCCGAGGGCTGGCGCGCACTGGGCCTCGCCGGCGCGAGGATCGTGTTCAACCCGTCCGCGACGAGCCGCGGCCTGTCGCAGTACCTGTGGCGGCTCGAGCAGCCCGCCGCCGCGGTGGCCAACGAGTACTACGTCGGCGCCATCAACCGGGTCGGCGTGGAACCGCTGGGGGACAACGACTTCTACGGGCAGTCCTACTTCGCCGACCCGCGGGGCGAGCTGGTCGGCGAGGCCGCCGCCGACGACAAGGACGAGGTCGTGGTGCGGGATCTCGACATGGACAAGCTGGCCGAGGTGCGCCGGCTGTGGGCGTTCTACCGCGACCGCAGGCCGGACTCCTACGACGCGCTCGTGAAGCCGTGAGGGAGTGAGGACGATGCGGACTCTCATCACGGGCGGCACGGTGCTGAGCTCGACCGGAGCCGTCGAGGCCGACGTGCTCGTGGACGGCGAGCGCGTGGCCGCCGTAGCGGCACCCGGGGTGTTCGGTGAGGCCGACACGGTGCTCGACGCCGCCGGGAAGTACGTCCTTCCGGGCGGCATCGACGCCCACACGCACATGGAGATGCCCTTCGGCGGCACGTTCTCCTCGGACACGTTCGAGACGGGCACGCGGGCGGCCGCATGGGGTGGGACGACCACCATCATCGACTTCGCCGTCCAGCCCAAGGGCAGTTCGCTCTTGTCCACACTGGACAATTGGCACGAGAAGGCCGACGGCGACTGCGCCATCGACTACGGCTTCCACATGATCGTCTCCGACGTCAACGACGCCACACTCAAGGAGATGGAGTCGTGTGTGGACGCCGGGGTGAGCAGCTTCAAGATGTTCATGGCCTATCCCGGGGTGTTCTACTCGACCGACGGCGAGATCCTGCGCGCCATGCACAAGGCCGCGGGCATCGGCGCCACGATCATGATGCACGCCGAGAACGGCATCGCGATCGACCAGCTCGTGGCGCAGGCGCTGGCCGAGGGCAAGGGTGAGCCCGAGCAGCACGGGCTCACCAGGCCGCCGGAGCTGGAGGGCGAGGCGACGTCGCGCGCCATCACCCTGGCCAAGGTCACGGCAAGCCCGCTCTACATCGTGCACCTCTCGGCCGCGCAGGCGCTGGCCGCCGTGGCCGCGGCCCGCGACGACGGGCAGAACGTCTTCGCCGAGACCTGTCCGCAGTATCTCTACCTGTCCATCGAGGACCTCGCGAAGCCGGACTTCGAGGGCGCGAAGTACGTGGCCTCTCCCCCGCTGCGCCCGAAGGAGCACCAGACCGACCTCTGGCGGGGGCTGCGGACGAACGACCTGTCCGTCGTCTCCACCGACCACTGCCCGTTCTGCTTCAAGGACCAGAAGGAGCTCGGCCGCGGCGACTTCTCGAAGATCCCCAACGGGATGCCGGGCGTCGAGCACCGCATGGACCTGCTGCACCAGGGCGTGGTGGCCGGCGAGATCTCGCTGGCCCGCTGGGTCGAGACGTGCTCGACGACGCCGGCCCGGATGTTCGGGTTGTACCCGCGCAAGGGCGTGATCGCGCCGGGAGCCGACGCCGACATCGTGATCTACGACCCCACGGCGGAGCAGACGATCTCGGCCGCCACGCATCACATGGCCGTCGACTACTCCGCCTACGAAGGCCTGCGCATCACCGGCAAGGTCGAGACGGTGCTCTCCCGTGGCCGGGTCGTGGTCGACCGCGGCGAGTACCACGGATCGGCCGGGCACGGCCGGTTCCTGTCCCGCGACCTGTGCCAGTACCTGAGCTGAGGGGGCCGTGATGGACTTCGGAGTGGTGCTGCAGACGGACCCGCCCGCCGACGACGTCGTCCGGCTGATGGCACTCGCGGAGGCCGAGGGCTTCGGCTACGGCTGGACGTTCGACTCGGTGGTGCTCTGGCAGGAGCCGTTCGTCATCTACTCGCGGATCCTGGCGGCGACGTCGTCGATGACGGTCGGGCCGATGGTGACCAGTCCGGGCACGCGGGACTGGTCGGTGCTCGCGTCGTTGTTCGCGACGCTCAACGACATGTACGGCAACCGGACGGTGTGCGGCATCGGCCGCGGCGACTCCGCACACCGCGTGGTCGGCAAGCTACCGTCCACATTGGCCACACTCCGGGAGTGCATGCACACGGTCAAGGAGCTTGCCGAGGGCCGGGAGGCCACGCTGCACGGTGCGCCGGTGCGGATCCCGTGGGTCCGCGACGGCCGCCTGGAGATGTGGATGGCCGGGTACGGGCCGAAGGCATTGCGGACGGTCGGCGAGCACGCCGACGGATTCATCCTGCAGTGCGCCGACCCGGCCATCGCCCGGTGGACGATCGGGGCGGTGCGGCAAGCGGCGCGGGCGGCGGGGCGCGATCCCGAGGGCCTCACCGTGTGCGTCGCCGCCCCGGCGTACGTCGGAGACGACCTGTCGCACCAGCGCGAGCAACTGCGCTGGTTCGGCGGGATGGTCGGCAACCATGTGGCCGACCTCGTGACCCGCTACGGCGCCACCGGCCCCGTGCCGCGTGAGCTCACCGACTACATCGCCGGCCGTGAGGGGTACGACTACGCCCACCACGGCCGGGCGGGCAACCCGTCGACCGACTTCGTGCCCGACGAGATCGTCGACCGGTTCTGCCTGCTCGGTCCGGCGGCGGCGCACGTGCAGCGGCTCGAGGAGCTCGCGGAGCTCGGCGTCGACCAGTTCGCCGTCTACCTCATGCACGACCAGCGGGAGGAGACGCTGCGCGCGTACGGCCAGGAGGTGATCCCCAAGCTGCGCCGGTGAGGCTCAGACCAGCGCCTGGTACACGAGCTGCCGCAACTGCTGGCGCAGCGGGTGCGTGCTCGACGGCATGAGCTGGGTGAAGAACAGCACCGTGAGCTCCTCGGCCGGGTCGACCCAGAACGCGGTGCTCGCCGCCCCGCCCCAGGCGTACTCCCCCACACTGGCGAGGGTCTTGGCCTTCACCGGGTCCTGCAGCACGGAGAAGCCGAGCCCGAAGCCGTAGCCGTCGAAGGGCATCTCGGCGAACAGGGGTCTGCCGAACTGCTCGAGGTCGGCACCGCCCGGTAGGTGGTTGCGGGTCATCAGGTCCACCGTGCGCGGGCCCAGCAGCCGCACGCCGCCGAGCTCGCCACGCTGCAGCAGGAACTGGGTGAACCGGTGGTAGTCGGCGGCCGTGGAGACGAGGCCGCCGCCGCCCTGCAAGCAGGCCGGTCTGCGGGTGGCGGCGCGCCCGAGGTTGTCGTTGCGGATGGCCCGCCGGGTGCCTGCCTGGGGCACGTACAGCGCGGCGAGCCGCTCGGCGTCGGCGCCCTCGACGTGGAACGCCGTGCCGGTCATACCGAGCGGCGTGAAGATGCGCTCGGCGAAGAACTCGTCGAGCGGCCTGCCCAACACGACCTCGACGAGCCTGCCCAGCACGTCGGTGGCCACGGAGTAGTTCCACTCGCTGCCGGGCTGGAACACCAGCGGCAGGGCGGCCCACGCCTCGCAGCACTCGGCGAGGGTCTTGCCGGGCGGCGTGCTCCACTCGAACCCCTCGGCGCGATACATCGCGTCCACCGGGTGGGCGTGGTGGAAGCCGTAGGTGAGACCGGCCGTGTGGGTGAGCAGGTGCCACACGCGGATCGGCTCGGTGGCGGGCTCGGTGACCGGCCGGAGCGCGGACCCCTTGGTGTAGACCCGCATGTCGGTGAACTCCGGCAGCCAGCGGTGGATCGGGTCGGTGAGTTCGAAGGCGCCCTCCTCGTAGAGGAGCATCGCGGCGACCGACGTGATCGGCTTGGTCATCGAGTAGATGCGCCAGCGGGTGTCCACCTCGACCGGCAACCCGGCTTCCACGTCCCGGTGGCCGCGGGCCGAGACGTGCGCGACCTTGCCGTAGCGGGAGACGACGGTCAGCCAGCCGGGCAGCAGGCCGTCGTCGACGTAGCGGGCCATGCGGGTGTCCAGGCGGTGCAGGCGCTGCGGGTCCAGTCCCAGCTCGGCGGGGTCGGCCTCGACCTTGAGCTCCGTCATGCCGCAGTTCTACCGGACGACGGCCGCCTCTTCCTTGGCCCGTTCGGCTGCTTTTTCCCGCCGCCACGTCTCGTCGTCGGCGCCCCGGCGCCAGTACCCGGAGATCGACAACAGCTCGCGGGAGACGCCACGCTCGGTCAGCAGGTGCCTGCGGAGCTCTCGGACGAACCCGGCCTCGCCGTGCACGAACGCCTGCACGGTGCCCTCGCCGAACTCGAACGCCCGGACCGCCTCGACGAGGTCGTCTCCTGCGGCCCGGTGCAGCCAGCGGACGCGCGCGTCGGCCTTCGTGGCGATCGGCACCTCCTCGGACTCGTCCTCGACCAGGATGAACGCGTGCGCCGGCATGCCGTCGGGCACGGCCTCCAGCGACGCGGCGATGGCAGGCAGCGCGCTCTCGTCCCCGACCAGAAGGTGCCAGTCGACGTCGGCACGGGGCGCGTAGGCACCGCCGGGCCCCACGAGCAGCACCTCGTCGCCGGGGACCAGCCGAGCGGCCCACGGCCCGGCGAGGCCGGAGTCGCCGTGGTACACGAAGTCGAGCGTCAGCTCGCCGGCGGCGGCGTCGTAGTGGCGCACGGTGTAGCTGCGCATCCGGGGCCAGTGCTCGCGCGGCAGCTCGGCCTTGATGGTGCGCATGTCGAGCGGCTCGGGATAGCGCACGCCCGGCGCGGGGAAGAGCACCTTGACGTAGGCGTCGGTGAAGGCGTTGGGCACGAAATCCGCCAGGCCCTCGCCCCCCGCGACGACGCGGATCAGGTGCGGCGTGAGACGCTCGGTGCGCAGGACCCGCAACCGGATCACCGGCTTGCCGCTGCTCCGGTCTCGTTCTTGCGCCATGCCGGCCTCCTCACGTCGTGGTCACTCCCGGCGAACTAAGGCTACCCTAATTTGCTGCTCCTACTCACTCTCGTGCAGCAGTGAAGGTGACGGGCCGTGGCCGGGGCGCCGCCAGGGCGGTGAGGACGCTGGTGCCGCCGACGACGAGAAGGCCACCGGCGACCACCGCGCCCAGCACGGGCCACGGCACGACGAGGATCCCTGCCAGTACGGGGCGAAGGCCTGCGGCACGAAACCGAGGTCGCGCGACAACCCGGTCTGCACCCGCATGGCCGCGAGCCCGAGCGACACCCCGGCCCAGTCCCGAGCACACCCAGCAGCACGGCTTCCCCGAGCAGCAGGCGGCGCAGCCGCCCGCGCCCGGCTCCCGCCAGGCGCGGCAGCGCGAGCTCGCGCCGCCGCTGGGCGACCGTGAACGCGAACGTCGAGCCGCCGGACAGCTCGCGCGGCCGGTGCTTCCTGCGTTCGTCGAGACCGACGCGCGCAAGCACCTGCCGCACCTCGGCGCGCGCGACCCGGTGCCCGGCGAGCGTGAGCGGCAGCGCGACGTTCTGTTCTGCGGTGAGCGAGCCGACCAGGTTGAAGGTCTGGAACACGAAGCCGATCCGGTGCCTGGGTGATGTCCTGCTCGCCGAGCAGCACCCGGCCGGCGTCGGGGCGGTCCAGGCCGGCGGCGCGGTGCAGCGGCGTCGACTTGCCGGACCCCGACGGGCCATCATGGCCGTCCAGGATCCGCGTGCGCAGGCGAGGCGCACGCCGTCGAGGGCGCGGACCGGCGCGTGCCGGTCGCCGTAGTGCCTGCTCACGCCGCGCAGCTCGACGGCAGCCTGCGCATGACTCGGATCGTCCCGGCGAGGAATTCGCAGCGGTGTCGTCATGGATCGATTTCATCGTGAGTACACGGCAGGCACAGCGGGCTCCGCCCCCGAGCCGGCGGTGGGGCTGGCCCTGCCCGGTGAGTGCGTACTGAGCCGACGACCTACCAGCCGGGTGAGCCCTCTTGACACCCTGCCAACAAGCGGCGAACGTGTGGCGCATGACGCAGTTCGACTACGACGTCCTGGTCATCGGCTCGGGGTTCGGCGGCAGCGTCAGCGCCCTGCGCCTCACCGAGAAGGGCTACCGCGTCGGCGTGCTCGAAATGGGCAGACGATTCGCCGACCGCGAGCTGCCGAAGACGTCGTGGCGACTGCGCGACTACCTCTTCGCGCCCGCGCTCGGCTGTACCGGCATCCTCCGCATCACGCCGCTCAAGGAGGCGATGATCCTCTCCGGCGCGGGAGTCGGCGGTGGCTCCCTGGTCTACGCCAACACCCTGTACGAGCCGCCGGACGCCTTCTACGCCGACCGCCAGTGGGCCCACATCACCGACTGGAAGGACGAACTCGCCCCGTACTACGACCAGGCCAAGCGCATGCTCGGCGTCACGCGGTACCCGCTCACCACACCCGCCGACGAGATCATGCGGGCGGTCGCCGAGGACATGGGCATCGGGCACACCTACGGGCCGACGCCGGTCGGGGTCTTCTTCGGCGAGGACGGCACCCGGCCCGGCACCACGGTGCCCGACCCGTTCTTCGGCGGCGCGGGACCCGAGCGGCGCACCTGCACCCACTGCGGCGAGTGCATGACGGGCTGCCGGCACAACGCCAAGAACACCACGGTCAAGAACTACCTGTACCTCGCCGAGCGGGCGGGCGCGCGCGTCCACCCACTCACCACCGTCACCGAGGTCCGGCCCCTGCCCTCGGGCGGCTACGCGGTCGCCACCGCTCGCACCGGACGGCCGTGGCAGAAACGGACCTTCACCGCCGAACAGGTGATCTTTTCCGCCGCCGCGCTCGGCACGCAGCGACTGCTGCACCGGATGCGCGACCGCGGTGTGCTCCCCCGCCTCTCTCCCCGCGTGGGCGTGCTGGCCCGGACCAACTCCGAGGCCATCCTCGCCGCGCGCTCCCTGCGGCCCGGCACCGAGTACCACCGCGGCGTCGCCATCACCTCGTCGATCCATCCGGACGAGGTGACCCATGTCGAGCCGGTGCGCTACGGCAAGGGCAGCAACCTCCTCGGGCTGCTGGGGGCCGTCCTCGTCGACCCCCAGCCGGGCACACCACGCTGGTTGCTCGGCCTGCGGGAGATGTGGCGGCAACGGCGGCACCTGCCCAAGCTGCACAATCCGCGGCACTGGTCGGAGCAGACCATCGCGCTGCTGGTGATGCAGACGCTCGACAACTCCGTCACCACCTACACCAAGCGAGGGCGGCTGAAGACCAAACAGGGCATCGGCGAGCCGAACCCGATCTGGATCCCGGCGGGGCACGAGGTGACGCGCCGGGTGGCCGAGAAGATCGACGGCCTGCCGGGCGGCGGCTGGAACGACCTCGCCAACATCCCCCTCACCGGCCACTTCATCGGCGGCTGCGTCATCGGCGACTCCCCCGACACCGGCGTCGTCGACCCCTATCAGCGGCTCTACGGCTACGAGGGCCTGCACGTGGTGGACGGCTCGGCGATCTCGGCGAATCTCGGGGTCAACCCGTCGCTCACGATCACGGCACAGGCGGAGCGCGCGATGGCGTTCTGGCCCAACAAGGGGCAGCGCGACGAGCGTCCGCCGCTGGGCTCGCCCTACCGCCGGATCACGCCCGTCGCACCGAAGAACCCGGTCGTGCCGGAGGCCGCACCGGGCGCCCTCCGGCTGCCCCTGTTCCCGGCATAACCGGGCTCAGCATGAGAAACTCCACGCTATGACCGCCGACTCGGCGCCAAGGTGGCGAAGACTGGAACCCGACGAACGCAGGGAGCAGATCTTCGCCTGTGCGGCCGAGTTGTTCGGCGAGCGTCCGTACGCCGCCGTGTCGACGGCGGACATCGCGGCCAGGGCGGGCGTCGCGCGGGGCCTCATCAACCACTACTTCGGCACCAAGCGCGAGCTCTACCTGGCCGTCGTGCGGCGGGCCCTGACAGTGCCGACGACGGCCATGGAGCAGCTGCCGTCGGGATCCCTGGCGGAACGCACCGAGGCCGCCGTCGAGTGGTTCCTCGACATGGTGAGCAAGCAGCACAAGATGTGGCTCGCCGCGATCACGCCGGAAGGGATCGGGCGGGACGTCGAGGTCGAGCGCATCCTCGACGAGGCCGACCGGGAGGCGGCGGACCGCGTCCTGGAGGCCATGGGCTTCGATCGCGCCGACGAACGCTGGAACCAGCTCAACGCCCTGGTGCGCGCGTACGGCGGCATGGTCAAGGCGGCGGGCCGCGAGTGGCTCGTCCGCGGCACGCTGAACCGGGAGCAGGTGCACACGCTGCTGAGCGGTGTCCTGCTCACCCTCGTCTCCGACGTGATGCCGCGGGTCCGCGAGCAGAGCGGCAGCCGCAGCTGAGCACGCTCACCCTGGCTTGCGCATCCGGGCGATGCAGTCGGTGACCAGGCTCCCGAAGTAGAGCGTGCCGTCGCGTTCCCGCACGCCGGTCAGCATGTGAAAGCCGTCGATCTCCCCGCTGAGGCGGTGCACGACCGTGCCGTCCGCCGCCACGCCGAGCACGCCGCACGTCCGCGCCGGGGCGGGTTGCAGGCGCGCGGGCAGCCTGCGGACCAGTGAGCGCACCGGCGCGGGGAGGCGGCGGACCCGGCTCAGCGACGCCACCCTCGGGCTCGCTTGGCTCACCCAGATCAGCCCGTCGCTGCCGGTGGCGATGTTGTCCGGGAAGCCGGCAAGGTCGGTGAGGAAGTCCTCGGTCTCCCCCGCGCGCTCGCCGGTCAGCCACACGCGGCGCACGCGGAACGCCGACGTCTCGGCAACGGCCACGAACGACTCGTCCGGCGCGAGCGCGACCCCGTTGGCGAACTGGAGCCCGTCGGCGAGACGCTCGACCGCGCCACCGGGCGTGCGGCGGTAGAGGCGGCCGGTACCGGTCTGTTCGATGAGGTCGTCGCGCCACCGTGCGATCGGGTAGCGCGTGGAGGAGTCGGTGAAGTAGATCGTGCCGTCGGCGGCCACCGCGGCGTTGTTGCAGAAGAGCATGGCGGCGCCGTCGACGTCGGTGACGAGCGTGCGGACGTCGCCGGTGCGCGGCGACACGGCCAGCAGCCCGCGGTGGGCGTCGCACACGAGGAGTTCCCCGTCGCCGAGGAACTCGAGCCCGAGCGGGCGGCCCCCGGTGTCGGCGATGGTGTCGATCCGTGTCGTGCCGGGATGAATCCGCACGATCCGGCCGTCGTCCAGTCCGGTGTAGACGCTTCCTTCGCCGTCGGCGAGCACGTCCTCCGGCCCGCGTCCGTTCACCGGGATGAGCGTCACGTCGCCGAACCGCGTCATCGCGCCTCCTCGTGTCTCGGCCTCAGCGGTAGCTGAGCAGATCCGCCGCCTCGCCGTCGAAGTGCCCGTGTTCGTTGAACGACAGCAGGGTCGTGCCCGACCGTCCGGTCACGAGCTTGGTGATGCCCGCGTTGACCGCGACGCGGTTGAGCGTCAGCAGGCCGGTCTCCGGCGTGCCGAGCAGCAGCCCACAGATCGTCGAGATCACACCGCCGGACGTGAACACCACGGCCTGCGCGCCCTTGCCCACCGAGGCCGCGAGCTCCTCGAACGCGTCTCGCACCCGGGCGACGAACGCGGGCCACGTCTCGGCCGCGGGTCCGCGGTCGCCGGCGTCGATCCACGCCCGCAACGCGGCCTCGAGCGCGTCCTGGTACGCCCTCGGGTCGGCGCTGTCCTGCGCCACCCCACCGCCGTGGTGCGCGGCGATATCCACGTGGTCGTACTCGTTCCAGCGCGGATCCTCCTTCGCCACCACACCCGGCCCGCACTCGGCGAGCGCCGTCACCGCGGTGGCCCGCTGGCGCGAGAGGGTGCCGCAACGGGCCTCGGTCGGGCGCACTCCCCGGCGGGCGAGTTCCCGGCCCGCCAGCCGTGCCTGCCGGTGCCCGGTCTCGGACAGCACGTCGTAGTCGGCCGCGCCGAACGACGCTTGCCCGTGCCGGACGAGGTAGATGGCGCCCACCTAGACGACCCTCCGCAACACGCCGAGCGGCAGCGCCTTCACCACGGCGGCGAGCGGCGCCCACGGCCACGCCGGGACATAGGCTTTCGGCCGCTCCTTCTCGATGGCCTTCACGAGCGCGGCGGCACCGCGGTCGGCGCCGGCGAGCAGCGGGGTGCGGGACGTGCCCGCCCGGCTGGTCATCTCCGACTCGATGTAGCCGGGCAGCAGGGCCGTCACCGCGATGGGCGTGCGGTAGGTGTCGGCGCGAATGCCCTCGGCCAGGGTGGCCAGCGCCGCCTTCGACGCGGCGTAGGCGGTGAGGTTGCGAGGCATCCCCCGCAGGGCGCTGAACGACGAGACCACCACGAGGTGACCGGCGTTCTGCTCGCGGAAGATCTCCAGCGCCGCCTCGCACTGGGCGAGCGCGGCGACGAAGTTGGTCTCGGCGGTCTGCCGGTTCGCCGCGAAGTATCCGGTGCCGATCGGCTGGCCCTTGCCCAGTCCGGCGTTGACGATCACCCGGTCCAGACCGCCCAGCTCGTCCCGGAACTCGCGGAAGACGGTGAAGACGCGATCGTGGTCGTTGACGTCGAGCTCCCGCGTGACGACACGGATGCCGGGGTGGTGTTCCTTCAGCTCGGCGGCGAGCCGCTCGAGCCGCTCCGTCCGGCGCGCGCACAGGGCGAGATCCCGGCCGGCCGCGGCGAAGCGGCGGGCCATGCCCTCGCCGAGCCCGGCGCTGGCGCCGGTGATCACGATGTTCTTCCGGTAGGCCATGCGCCGACCCTATCGCCTCGCACACGGCCGGTGGCCCAGCGCGAACCACGCTGGGCCACCGGATGCCGCGCGACGGCGTGCCGCGTCAGCGGCTCACTCGCCCGTGTTGAGCAACAGGTTCGGCGTGCCGCCGGTCGGGTTGGTGATGACGTCCGGCGTGGCCGAGGAGGTCAGGGCCGACTCGACGTCAGCGGGCGCGGCCTCCGGATTCTCCGCGAGGTACAGCGCGGCGGCCCCCACCACGTGCGGGGTGGCCATCGAGGTGCCGGAGATGGTGTCCTCACCGCCGTTGTTCCACGCCGAGGTGATGTCGACACCGGGCGCGTAGAGGTCGACGACCTCGCCGTAGTTGGAGAAGTCGGCCTGCGCGTCGGCGTTGTCGCTCGCGGCCACCGTGATCGCCTCGGTGACGCGTGCGGGCGAGCTGTTGCCGGCGTCGGTGCCCTCGTTGCCCGCCGCGACGCCGAACGTCACGCCGGCCTCGATCGCGCCGCGCACGGCCGTGTCCAGAGCCTCGTCGGCGGTGCCGCCGAGGCTCATGTTCGCCACGGACGGGCCACTCGCGTTCTCGGCGACCCACTCGATGCCGGATACGACGCCGTCGGTGGTGCCGCTGCCATTGGCGTCGAGCACGCGGACCGGCACGATCTGCACGCCCTTGGCGACACCGTAGGTCTCGCCGCCGATGGTGCCCGCGACGTGGGTGCCGTGACCGTTCTCGTCGGAGGGGTCGTCGTCGTTGTCGATGAAGTCGGCCCCGCCGGAGACCCGCCCGCCGAAGTCGGGGTGGTCGGCCTGGACACCCGTGTCGATGACGTAGGCGGTGACGTTGTCGGCGGGGGTGCTGTAGGTGTAGGCGTCGTCCAACGGCAGCTCGGCCTGGTCGATGCGGTCCAGACCCCACGACGGTGGCGACTGCTGGGTGTCGGCGGCGTGCACGCGCTGGTTCTGCACCACGTAGGCGACGTTGTCGTCGGCCGCCAATCGCTTGGCCTCCGCCTCGTCCGCCGTGATCGAGAACCCGGTGAGCGCGGTGTCGTAGGTCTTGACCACGTTCGCGCCGTACTCCCCGGCCAGTCGGCTCGCCACGTCGGCGACCGCGGCGGTCAGCGTGTTCTCCTCGAGTACGACGATGTAGCTGCCGTCCACCGCGGTGGGGGTGTTCGCCGAGAGGATCTGCCCCTGCGGCGCCGCGTGCGCTGCGGCTCCCATGCTGACGACCGCTCCGGTCACGCCCGCGACCACGACGCCCGCGGTCAGGCTGCGCCTCAGCTTTCGCGAGTTGCCCATTGACTTCCTTCCGTTGCCCGGCAGGTTCGTGAGTCATGCAAGCTGGGCCGCGGGGAGTTGGGCAATGATTCACAGTTACCAGTTGTAGGCTGTTCACCGTAGTCAGCGATACTCCGTTCGGGTCAGTCATCACTGAGCGAAGCCACCGGACCACGCGTTACAGTTTGCTGCTAATGTTGTCCATATCGTTATCGGGGCGCAGACTGGGGGCGATCGACGCGTGGGCGGAACCGCATTCTCCGCGGCACTCCGCGCCGCCATTTCCGCGAGCGGCCTCGGCCTCGATCGCATTCAGGCACGCCTGCAGGAACGCGGAATCACCGTCAGCGTCACGGCATTGAGCTACTGGCAATCCGGAAAGCGGCAGCCGGAACGGCAGAGCTCCATTTCCGCGGTCCGCGCGCTCGAGGAGATACTCGAGGTGCCGCCCGGGTCGTTGCTCGGCCGGCTGCCCTCACCCCGGCCGCGGGGCAGCACCTCCCGGCGCAGGCAGGACGAGGGCGTGCGCCCGCTGAGCCTCGACGACCCGCCCGACCTGACACTCGTCGGCCTGCACGACCGTTGCGAGGTCGCCGAAAACGGCAGGCAGAGCGCTGTGACGTCGCGGGCGGTCTTCCGCGCGAGCGCCGATGGTCAGGACCGCTGGCTGCTCGCCTACCGGCAGGACGGGCCCGGCGCGCCCGCTCCGACCCTGCGTGCCCTCCGCAACTGCACGGTCGGCCGCGTCGAGGCGGACGCCGAGCACGGGCTCACCCTGGCCGAGCTCCTCTTCGGCCGGTCCATCGCCCACGGCGAGACACACCTCGTCGAATACTCCCTCGCCTACGAGCACGCACCCGGCCCGCACTGCCGCAAATCACATTTTCGCGAGTTCTGGCAACCCATTCCGGAATACCTCCTGGAAGTGCATTTCGGCGCCGGGACGGCGCCGGAACGGTGCTGGCAGTACGCGCACCCCGGAGAACCGGGTGCCGCCGAATCGAAGGACCTCAAACTCGACGACGGCAACAGCGTGCACGCCGTCGCCCTCGATTTCGGCCCGGGAGTGTTCGGGATCGCCTGGGCGTGACGACTTTCGTCGGGCGGGGCCGGTAGCGGTGGACGGCAGGCGCGACCTTCGCCGGGTGGCGGGGTGTGTCGGGCCTCGGGATGGCGGCGGGTGGCCCGGGCGCGGCAGGGCGACCGGCGCGACTCAGCCCAGCTTGTTGCGCAGCAGCTTGCCGGTCGCGTTGCGGGGCAGCTCGTCGAGGAACTCCACGTCCCGCGGCACCTTGTAGCGGGCGAGGTTCTGCTTGACGAACGCGCGCACCGCGTCGGCGTCCAGCTCCGAGCCCGGGGCCTTCACGACGAACGCCTTCAGCCGCTGGCCGAACTCCTGGTCCGGCACGCCGATGACCGCCGCCTCGTGGATCTCCGGGTGCTCCACGAGCAGGTTCTCCACCTCGATGGGGTACACGTTCTCGCCGCCCGAGACGATCATCTCGTCGTCGCGGCCGTCGATGAACAGCAGCCCGTTCTCGTCGAAGTGGCCGACATCGCCGCTGGAGAGCAGCCCGTCGATCATCTCCTTGTGTCTGCCGTCGGTGTAGCCCTCGAACGCCAGGCCACTGCCGACGAACACCCGGCCCGTCACGTTCGGCTCGGTGATGCGGTTGCCCTGCTCGTCGTAGAGCGCGACCCGGCACCCGACCGGCGGGCGGCCGACCGTGCCGGGGGCCATGGCCCAGTCCTCCGGCGTCGCGACGGTGGCGACGGCGACCTCGGTGGAGCCGTACAGGTTGTGGATCACCGGGCCGAAGATCTCGGTGGCGCGGTTGCCGACATCGGGCGGCAGCGCAGAGCCGGCGAGGAAGATGATGCGGATGCTGGAGGTGTCGTACCTCCCGATGACCTCGGGGCCGAGGTCGATGATGCGCTGCAGCATGGTCGGCACCAGCACCAGCGCCGTGCACTTGTACTTCTCGACGCCGCGCAGCGCCTCCTCCGGATCGAAGCGGCGGCGCAGCACGACGGTGCAGCCGAGCGCGAGCGAGAGGATGAACTGGGAGATGCCGGTGCCGTGGAACAGCGGCGCGCCCATGTACGTGGCCTCGCCGACGCGCAGCGGGATGCGGTCGAGGAACTGCGCCGAGTGCAGCGGCGAGATCTTCGGCCTCGGCGCGCCCTTCGGCGTGCCCGTGGTCCCGCTGGTGAGCAGGATCAGGCCACCCGGTTTCTCCGGCGCCGGCGGCGCACTGTCGTCGGTGCCCGCGATCAGCTCGTCGAGCGTGGTGACGTCCCGGTCGGCGCCGGCGGTCTCGGTCCACGCGAGGTAGCGGTCCACGCCCTCGATGTCACCCAGCAGGTCGGTGAACTCCTCGTCGTAGACGAGCACCTGCACCTTCTCGCGCTTCGCGACGTCGGTGAGCTGTGGCCGGGCGAAGCCGGTGTTCATGAGCAGCAGGGCCGCGCCGAGCTTGCCGGCCGCGAGCATGGTCAGGACCAGGCCGCGGTGATCCCGGCAGAGGACGGCGACGCTGGAGCCGAGGCCGACGCCCCGCTCGCTCCACGCTCGCGCGAGGGCGTTGGACTGCTGGTCGAGCTGGGAGAACGTGAGCGGCCCGAGCTCGTCGACGAGGCCGATGTCCATGGGGTTGCGGCGAGCCGCGATCCGCACCGCACCGGCGAGAGGCCCGTACTTGCGCGTCAGGACCAGCGACCGCAGGCCTTCGTCGACGCGCGGGAACGGGATGAACCCGGCCCTCCACATCACCTCGACACTGCGGGCGGTCTCCGCCACACGCGCGGTCAGCTCCGTCACCGTCGGCGGTGTTCTCATCCGGGCACCTCCTCGAGCTCGTGCGCCATAACCTACCCGCTGGTACGTAGTAACGAGCAACCCTCGGTCGAGCGACGCGCGCCAACGTTCTCCCAGGTCAGCGCGCTGTGTAACCCACGTCTCAGTAACACGGCACGGAGCGCGGCGACCGGCCCACCACGCGTGTCGGTGTACTCGCGCAGAATCGACTCGTGCACGTGATCGTCACCCGGGAGGCCGACGACCGGTACTCCGTGCGCACGCCGGAGCGCGACCTCGGCATCCCCGCGGTCGTCGGCCCGGACGAGCTGGTCGCCCACGCGGAGCGGGTCGAGCACGACCTGCGGCCGCGCTGGGTGTTCGGTTCGGCCGAGCGGGACTACCCGGTGCTGCTGCAGGCCGGTGTGCGCGTGCGACGGTGTCACGATCTCGCGCTCGTCGAGGCGCTGCTGCTGGCGGCGGAGGGCCGGCACGAGCAGTCCCGCAGGCTGGCGGCTGCCTACGCGCGGGCGCGCGGGCTGGATCCGCCCGCCGACGTGGGTGACGCGTATCCGGACCTCACCGGCCAGCCCGCGTTGTTCGAACCACGCGAATCCGGCTTGCCCCCGGAGCTGCCCGCCGCCGAGGCGGCGGAGGTGGTGTTCGCCGCCCAGCGCGACCGGATGGAGCGGGTCGCCCACCCGGACCGGATGCGGCTGCTGGCGGCGGCGGAGTCGGCGAGCGCGCTCGCGGCCGCGGAGATGTCCGCCGACGGCCTGCCATGGCGCGCCGAGACGCACGACGCGCTGCTGACCGAGCTGCTCGGCCCGCGTGTCCCCGCCGGGACGCGGCCCGCGAAGCTGGCCGCGCTCGTGGAACGGATCGAGGAGGCGTTCGGCGGCAGGCCCGTGAACCCCGACCACCCGGGCAGCATCGTCCGCGCGTTCGGCCGGGCGGGCATCGCGGTGCCGTCGGCGCGGGCGCACGTGCTGCGCCGCATCGACCATCCCGCCGTGGCGCCGCTGCTGGAGTACAAGGAGCTCGCCCGGCTGCACTCGGCCCACGGCTGGGCGTGGCTGGACCAGTGGGTGCACGGCGACCGGTTCCGCCCGGTGTACGTCGTCGGCGGCGTGGTGTCCGGTCGGTGGGCGAGCCGCGGCGGCGCCGCGCTGCAGATTCCCCGCATGCTGCGCGGGTGCGTCACGGCGGATCCGGGCTGGAAGCTCGTCGTCGCCGACGCCGCCCAGCTGGAGCCGCGCATCCTGGCGGCCCTCTCGGGTGATCGCCGGCTGGCCGACGTCTCCGCCTCAGCCGATCTCTACACCAGCCTGGCGCAGGCCCTCTCCCCCGGCGGCGCGGTGACCCCGGAAACCCGTTCCCGCGCGAAGGTCGCCATGCTCTCGGCGATGTACGGCGGCACTGCGGGCGAGGCGGCGGCATCACTGGCGCTGCTGCGCCGCCGGTTCCCCGCCGCGGTGTCCTATGTGGAGCACGCGGCGCGGGCGGGCGAACGGGGCGAGATGGTGCGCTCGCGGCTCGGCCGGACGTCCCCACCGCCGTCGGCGGCCTGGCGGGCGCTCACCGGTGGCGCCGAGGCCGAGGACCAGGCCCGCCGCGCGGCGCGGGACTGGGGCAGGTTCACGCGGAACTTCGTCGTGCAGGCCAGCGCCGCCGACTGGACGGCCGTGCTGCTGGCGACGCTGCGGCAACGGCTGCCTGCGCCGGCGCACCTGGTGTTCTTCCAGCATGACGAGGTGCTCGTGCACGCCCCGGCCGAGCTGGCCGACGACGTGGTGGCGTGCCTGGACGACTCGGTGCGGGAGACCACGGCCCGCGTGTTCGGCGCGGCCTGCCCCGGTTCCCCATGCCGGCCGCGGTCGTGGACCGCTACGCCGACGCGAAGTGACGCGCCCGGCCGCGATCAGACGGGCGCGGCGTCGAGTGCCTTCAGGACACGCTTCACCGACACCGGGTAGGCCGTGCGCAAAGTCTGCGCGAAGAAGCTGACCCGCAGCTCCTCGATCATCCACCGGATCTCCACCAGCTCCGGGCTCGGCGCGGTGTGAGGCGGCACGGCGTCCAGCGCAGCCTGGTACTCCTCCCGCAGCCACGCGATCTCCCGCAACCGTTCGACGTCCCGTGCCGGGTCGGCCGGCAGTTTCTCCAGCCGCCGCTCGATCGCCCGCACGTAGCGCACGAGATCGGGCAGCCGGTCGTAGCCGGTCTCGGTCACGAACCCGGCGTGCACCAGGTCGGTGAGCTGCGCGCGGATGTCGGCCAGCGACTCCTGCAGCACCGGCCCGTTCGTGTCGGCGAGCCGGGATTCGACGTCGTGGGCGGCCTGCAGCACATTCTCGACCTCGCGCAACACGCTCAGCACCGTCGGGTTGAGCCGGCCGCGCACCGCCTCGAGCAACGAGGCGAACCGCGCGTCGTCCCACGCGGGGCCGCCCGCCTCGGCGACGAGCTTGTCCACGGCACAGTCCACACAGTCCTCCAGCAGTGCGGCGACGCTGCCGTGCGGGTTGCGGGTGAGGACGAGCTTGGCGGTGTTGCTCAGATTGCGGTTGAGGTACTTCACCGGCGACGGGACGTTGAGCCGCACGAGCCTGCGCGTGCCCTCCCACATCGCCTTGCGTTGCTGGCCGGGCGTGTCGAGCATCCGGACGGCCACGCTGTCGCCCTCGTCCACCAGCGCCGGGTACGCCTTGACGTCGTGGCCGCGCCGTGTCGCCTGGAACACCTTCGGTAGCTCGCCGAACGACGGTGTCCGCAGGCCGGTGCGCTCGACGTCGTCGGCGGCCGCGGAGATGGTCTCGCGGAGCCGGTCGCCCAGCCGCTCGCGCAAGGGCTCGAGGTCCTTGCTCTCGGCGAGTGTGCGGCGCTTCTCGTCGACGACCCGGAACGTCATGCGCAAGTGGTCCGGAACGGACTCCAGCCGCCACGCATCGGGCGGCACGGCCACCCCGCGAAGCCGTTCCAGCTCGCGGGCGAGCACGTCCAGCAGCGGACCGTCGGCCGGGCCCGCCGCGGACAGCACCGCGCGGGCCGTGTCGGGTGCGGGCACGAAGTTGCGCCGCAGCGCCTTGGGCAGGGACTTGATGAGCGCGGTCACGAGTTCCTCGCGCAGCCCCGGTACCTGCCAGTCGAAGCCGTCCTGACTCACCTGGTTCAGCACGGGCAGTGGAATGTGGACGGTGACGCCGTCGGCATCGGTGCCCGGCTCGAACTGGTACGTCAGCGCCAACCGCAGCTCGCCCTGCTGCCACGTGTCCGGGTAGTCGGCCTCGCTGACCTGCTCCGCGGAGGCGTTGATGAGCATCGCCTTCTCGAAGGTGAGCAGGTCCGGCTGCTTCTGCCGTGTCTTCTTCCACCACGTGTCGAAGTGCCGTGCCGAGACGACGTCGGCCGGGATCCGCTCGTCGTAGAAGGCGAACAGCGTCTCGTCGTCGACAAGGATGTCGCGTCGCCGGGCTCGGTTCTCGAGGTCCTCGACCTCCTCCAGCAGCGCCCGGTTCTCGTGGAAGAAGCTGTGCCGCGTGTCCCAGTCGCCCTCGACCAGCGCGTGCCGGATGAACAGCTCCCGCGACATCTCCGGGTCGATGCGGCCGTAGTTCACCTTGCGCCCGGCCACCAGCGGCACGCCGTAGAGGGTGACGCGCTCGTTCGCCATCACCGCGCCTTGCTTGCGTTCCCAGTGCGGCTCGGAGTACGTGCGCTTGACGAGATGCTGCGCGAGCGGCTCCACCCACTCCGGCTCGACCCGGGCGTTGACGCGCGCCCACAGCCGGGAGGTCTCCACCAGCTCGGCCGAGGCGATCCACCGTGGCTGCTTCTTGAACAGCGCCGAGCCGGGGAACACCGAGAACCGCGTGCCGCGGGCGCCCAGGTAGTCACCCTTCGCGGGATCCTTGAGGCCCACGTGCGAGAGCAGCCCGGCGAGCAGGCTCGTGTGGATGCGCTGCGGGTCGCCGGGGACGTCGTTCAGCGTGATGCCGAGCGGCTTGGCGAGCTGGCGCAGCTGGCTGTAGATGTCCTGCCACTCGCGCACGCGCAGGTAGTTGAGGTACTCGGCGCGGCAGAGCTTGCGGAACTGGTTGCCGGACAACGACTTCTGCTGCTCACGCAGGTAGTTCCACAGGTTCAGGTAGGCCAGGAAGTCCGAGTTCGGATCGCGGAACCGCGCGTGCAACTGACCGGCCGCCTCCTGTTTGTCCGCGGGCCGCTCTCGCGGGTCCTGAATGGACAGAGCGGCGGCGATGATCATCACCTCGCGGACGCAGCCGTTGCGGGCGCCCTCGATGATCATCCGGCCGAGCCTGGGGTCCACGGGAAGCTGGGCGAGCTGCCTGCCGATGTCGGTGAGCTTGCCGGGCGTGCGCTCGAGCGCTCCGAGTTCGTGCAGCAGCTGGACGCCGGCCGTGATCTGCCTGCGGTCGGGCGGCTCCACGAACGGGAACGCGCCGATGTCTCCCAGCCCCAGCGACGTCATCTGCAGGATCACCGACGCCAGGTTGGTGCGCAGGATCTCCGGGTCGGTGAACTCGGGCCGCGACTCGAAGTCCGCTTCGGAGTACAGCCGGATGCAGATGCCGTCGGAGGTGCGGCCACACCGGCCCTTGCGCTGGTTGGCCGAGGCCTGCGAGATCGGCTCGATCGGCAGCCGCTGCACCTTGGTGCGGTGGCTGTACCGCGAGATGCGGGCCGTGCCGGGGTCGATGACGTACTTGATGCCGGGCACGGTGAGCGAGGTCTCGGCGACGTTGGTCGCGAGCACGATGCGCCTGCCCCGGTGACGCTGGAACACCCGGTGCTGGTCGGCGGCCGACAGCCGCGCGTACAGCGGCAGGATCTCGGTGTTCGGCAGCTCGAGCGCGGCGAGGGCGTCGTTGGCGTCCCGGATCTCGCGCTCGCCGGAGAGGAACACCAGGATGTCGCCCGGCCCCTCGGCGATGAGCTCGCGCACGGCATCGGTGATCGCCTGCACCTGGTCGCGGTCGTCGTCCGCGTCCGGGTCGTCGGGGTCGACGATCGGCCGGTACCGCACCTCCACCGGATAGGTCCGGCCCGAGACCTCGACGATCGGCGCGTCGTCGAAGTGCCGGGAGAAGCGCTCCGGGTCGATGGTGGCCGAGGTGATGATGACCTTGAGGTCGGGCCTGCGCGGCAGCAACTGCTTGAGGTAGCCGAGCAGGAAGTCGATGTTGAGGCTGCGCTCGTGGGCCTCGTCGATGATGAGCGTGTCGTACTGGCGCAGCATCCGGTCGTGCTGGATCTCGGCGAGCAGAATGCCGTCCGTCATCAGCTTGACGAGCGTGTCGTCGCCAGAGGTGTCGGTGAAGCGCACCTTGTAGCCGACGGTGGAACCGAGTTCGGTGCCCAGCTCGCTCGCGATGCGCTCGGCGACGGTCCGCGCGGCGATCCGGCGGGGCTGGGTATGCCCGATCTGCCCGCGCACACCCAGGCCGAGCTCGAGGCAGATCTTCGGCAGCTGGGTGGTCTTGCCCGAGCCGGTCTCGCCCGCGACGATCACGACCTGGTGCTCGCGGATCACCTCGGCGAGGTCGTCCTTGTACTGGCTGACCGGCAGCTCCGGCGGGTACTCGACCGTCGGCACCGCCTCGCGGCGGCGCCGCACCCGCCGCTCGGCGGCCTCGATGTCGGCGGCGATCTTGGCCGCGACGGCCTGCTTGTCGCGGACCTTGCGCGCGCCGTCGATGCGGCGGCGCAACCGGTGCGCGTCACGCAGGGTGAGTTCGGGCAGCCGGGAGCGCAGCTCGTCGAGGGGGGAACGTGTGGACATACCGGCTCCCAGCTTAGCTGGCCGCCGGAGGGAAGCCGCCGAGTTACGGCGTCCGCCGGAGCACGGCGGGAGTGAGCTCGGCGGGCGTGCGGTGCCCGGAGAGCCCCATGGTGAGGTCGAGATCGGCGAGCACGCTGCGCAGCACGTGCCGCACGCCGTCCTCGCCGCCGTGCGCGAGCCCGTAGACGTACGGCCGGCCCAGCAGTACCGCGCGAGCGCCGAGCGCGAGGGCCTTGACGATGTCGGCGCCGGTGCGGATGCCGGAGTCGAACAGCACCTCGATGCGGTCGCCGACCGCGCCGGCGATCTCGGGCAGCGCGTCCAGCGCCGCGAGCGCCCCGTCCACCTGCCTGCCACCGTGGTTGGACACCACGATGCCGTCCATGCCCGCGTCCACCGCACGGCGCGCGTCGTCGACGTGCTGGATGCCCTTGAGCACGATCGGCCCGTCCCAGCGTTCGCGCAGGAACGGCAGCGCGTCCCAACCGCGGTCGGTGCCCGTGATCATGGAGATCCAGCGCAGGACCGCCATCGGCGTGTCCTCCTCCGGCGGCTTCTCCAGTCGCGAGCGGAACACCGGGTCGCTGAACGGCACCGCCATCCCGTCGCCGTGCAGGAACGGCAGGTAGCCGCTGTCGAGGTCGCACGGCCGCCAGGCGAGGCTCCACGTGTCGAGGGTCACGACGAGCACCGAGTACCCGGCCTGCCGGGCGCGGTGCAGGATGCTGGCGCACACCTCCGGGTCGTTCGGCCAGTACAGCTGGAACCAGCGCGGGCCGTCACCCACCGCGTCGGCGACGTCCTCGATGCTCGTCGACGACGCCGTCGAGAGCACCGTGGGCAGCCCGAGCGCGGACGCCGCCCGCGCGCTCGCCCGCTCGCCGTCGGAGTGCACGATCGACTGCACACCCACCGGGGCGAGCAGCACGGGGGCGGACATCGGCGTACCCAGCACGGTGGTGGACAGGTCGCGCTCGGTGGCGTCGGTGAGCATGCGCGGCACGATCTTCCAGTGGTCGAACGCCGCGCGGTTGGCACGCGCCGTCGCACCGGAGCCCGCCGCACCCGCGACGTAGTGGAACGCCTCCGGGCCGAGCAGCGTCCGGGCCGCGTCCTCCAGCCGGGTGGCATCGGTCGTCAACGCGGGCCGTGTACCGCCGTAGCCCTGCAGGTAGATCTCGTTCTGGTAGTACCCGAACTTCTCGGCCACGTTCGCACTCCCCGGTCCTCACCGCACACCGTCGTGTCGGCGGCATCCTAGGTGACCTCGGCGACGTTGACCTTCGAGCCGGTCGAACGCCCAGAATCGCCGCATGGACAGCAGCCGGATGGACAGCATCAGCGCCTTCGCGCGCCGCGTCGGGCTGACCCCGAGTGCCCTGCGCTTCTACGACGACTGTGCGATCCTGCGGCCGGCCCGGGTGGACCCGCAGACCGGCTATCGCTACTACAGCGAGAGCCAGGTGGAGCGCGCCCGGCTGCTGCGGGAGTTGCGTACGGCGGGGATGCCGCTCGCCGAGGTCACGGTGGTGCTCGACGGCTCGCCGTCCGACGCCCGGGCGGCGCTGCGGGCACACGCGGCCCGGATCCGGCACGAGGCCGACACCGCACACGCGGTGATCGGTGAGCTGCTGCGCACCCTCCCTGGTGCGGGACCCGCCCGCGTGCGGGTCGGCGGGCCGGAGCTGGCTGCCGCGATCCGGCAGGTGGCGCCTGCAGCCGCCACGGACGGGGAGCACGAGGCCCTGCGCTGTGTGCTCCTCGAGTGCGCCGACACCGAGGTCCGGCTCGTCGCGACGGATCGGTACCGGCTGTCGGTGCGTGAGCTCACGCCGCTCGCCGTCGACGGCGACCCCGGCGCGGCGTTGGTGCCCGTGGAGGCCCTGACCGGCGTCGCGGCCTGGGCAACCCGCGCCACCGACGTGACACTGACCGTGGACGGGACATCCGCGCGACTCGAGGCGAGCTCCGGCAGCCGGGACCTTCCGCTGGTCGACGCCGTGTTCCCCGCCTACCGGGAGGTGCTGGCCGCGCTCGGCCCGCCCGCACACCGGGTGGTCGTGGCGCGCTCCGTGCTGCTGGACGCGCTCGCCGCCACCGAATGTCCCGCGTTCGTGGAGCTCTCCGGCGAGACGGCGGCGCTCGACGGCACGCCGCTGCCGGCGGTGTGCTCGGGCCGGCTGAGCGTGGCGTTCGATCCGGCGACCCTCGGTGCCGCGGTCGAGGCCGGCGTGGGGCCCGAGGTCCTGCTGGAGCTGACCGCCGCCGACCGGCCGGTCGTCGTCCGGTCGGCCGACCAGGGCAGTTTCACCACCGTGGTCATGCCGGTCGCCGGGTGAACCGCCCGGACCGCCGGCGCTCACTCCGCGGGACTCTGGCTCGACAGCAGCACGAGGAACGCGATGATGCCGAGCAGGAACCACCACGCGTCCGACAGGGCGATGGCCCCGACGATGCCGAGCGCGATCGCGGAGAAGGCAAGGGCTCGCGAATGCTCCATCGGGACTCCTTGGGCCGCCTCGTGGGCGCGGCCTCGCGGGCGCGTCACCACCAGTGTCCCCCACTTTCCGGTCCGCCGTCCGCGCTCGGCCACGATCCCCTGCCGATGACGCATCCGCCGCGCGGAATCGGTCGCTCGCGTCGGTCGGCGGCGCCGGGCAGAGCTCCGTTAGGCTGCGGCGTGACGGGTCGGCGCGACGTGAGAACGGGAGGCGGCACGACGGTGAGGAGACTCCTGCCGGGACTCTTCGTGGTGCTCGTCCTGCTCGGCGCGTGCGGCAGCCCGGCACCCGCCGAGCCGCCCGCCGGGCCGGTGACGGCGACCGCGGAGATCATGCTCTACCCGTTCACGGAGACGGGTGAGCCCGCGCCCGGCATCACCGTGGTCGACGAAGCGGAAGCCACCTGCTCGGCCTCCACCCTCGACCTGGGCAACCCCGCGGCGCGCCGGTGCGTCACCACGGCCGGGCTGATCCTGCACGACCCCTGTTTCGTGCGGGCCGCTCCGGCACCCGACGTGGCGCTGTGCGTGCAGAACCCCGCCACCGGACAGGCCGTGCGCATGACCATCGCCCAGGACCTGGGCCCCCGGCCGCAACCGGAACTGGTGCACGCGCCGTGGTTCCTCGAACTCGAGGACGGCCGGTGGTGCGTGCCCACGGCCGGGATCGGCCCCGAACTCGACGGCGAGAAGCCCAGCTTCGCCTGCGGCGGCCAGGACTTCCTCTACGGCGTCCCCGACAACCGCGCCCCGGTGTGGACGATCGCGCACCGCGACGACGGCGCCGAGACCACCCAGCCGGTGCGGATCCGCACCGCGTGGTACTGACGCCGCGCGCCAGTACCACGCGGCGGCCGGCTACAGCCCCAGCTCGCCGAGTCGCACGCTGATGCGCGGATCGGTCGACACGACCGGTGCCTCCGCCCGCACCCACGGATCCCCGCCGAAGTAGTGCTGGAAGATCTTCTCCGCCGTGCGGGTGGCCAGTGCCTGCGTCGTCAGCGTCGGGTTCGGCCCGCCGAGCGAGTTGGCCAGCGCGGAGTTGTCCGCGATGAACAGACCCTTCACCGCGCGGGTCTCGCCGTTGGCGTCGAGCACCGAGTCGTGCTCGGACTCCCCCATCCGCATCGACGACTGGACGTGCAGGATCAGCGGGGCCCAGTCGATCCGGTAGACCGACTTCGCACCCGCGCCCCGGAGCACCTCTGCCGCCTTGCGGGCCATGAACTCCCGGTTGCGCCGCGTGCGGGCGGAGCGCTGCCGGTGCCGGAACGTGACCTTGGGGATCGGGCCGTTCTCGTCCGCGGGCAAGGCCGACGGGACCACCCGGTTGTCCGGCTCCACATCGTCGTCGGTGATGACCAGGATCGACAGCGTGTGGTCGAGCCCGCCGGAGAGGAACTCCTTCATCTGCGGCCCCATCAGCCGGCCGGCGGGTCCGTCCCAGGGACCGGTCATGCCGCGCCCGTTGGTGTACTCCCCGCGGATGCCGCTGTCGGACAACGTCGTGGCGAAGGCGTTGAGCGCGGGCGGGACGCCGACGTTCTCCATGCCGCCGTAGGGCGGGAAGTCGAGCCGCGCCGACGAGCCGACACCCTTCGGGTTGCCGGTGTAGCGGTCGAAGGAGCCGATCACCCAGTCGAAGAAGTGGTCGGTGTAGCCGCGGCCGACCCAGCCGTTGGGGTTGGGCAGGCCGCTGTTGAACCACAACCGCGGGTTCTCCGTGCAGCCGCCCGCCATCACGACGACCCGGGCGTCCTCGCGGTGCACCTCGCCGGAGGCGTTGTCCCGCCACGTCACCCCGGTCGCCCGTAGCACTCCGGCTCGGGACTCCGTGTGCACGCGGGTGACGAAGGCGTCCGTGACGAGCTCGACCGGCCGGCCGCCCGGTGCCCACACCTCCGCCGTCAGCGCCATGGGAACGTAGCTGTTGTCCGTCGAGCGCTTGGCGTACTGGTTGCGCGGCGCGCCGACCGGCCGCATACAGCCCTGGAAGCAGTAGCCGCAGAACGTGCAGCCGGTGGCCTGCGGGTAGGCAAGCAGGTTGGTGTCGGTGGTGCGTCCGGCGTTGCCGCCCGGCTGCAGGATCGCGTTCTCCTGCGGGCGGTAGGAGGGCCCGTGCGTGGTCTTGGTCGTCTGCACCGGCAGGCCGAGCGTCTCGCAACCGCGGAAGAACGTCTCCTCCTTGGTTCCCATGGCCGCGGTCATGACCGGCGCCGTGGCCTCGACCCACTCGTAGTAGGGCACCAGTTCGGCGTAGGAGAACGGGAACCGGTGCTTGACGTCGTACTCGTTGCGGTCCGGCTTGTCGTAGTCGTTGAACACGCCCGGGAACGCGCGCGGATAGTTGCCGTAGAAGTGCTGCGTGGTGCCGCCGACACCGGAGAGCTGCCAGACGAACGAGTTCTGGCTCCACTCGCGGAACCAGGCGGGTTTGGAGCGGTCGGCCTGGCCCCACCGGAGGTACCCGGTGAGCGGGTTGTTGGCGTCGTTCTCGAAACTCGACCACTGCTCACGCGGCTTGTCGTGCCGTGGCCCGGCCTCGAGCATGAGGACGTCCAGGCCTTTCGCGGCGAGTTCCTTGGCGACGACAGGACCGCCGCCACCGGCACCGATGATGATGACGTCGCGCATCAGTCGTGCACCTCCGTGCGTCCCTGGTAGTAGCCGATGAACTCGTCCCAGCCCTCGACGGGCCCGTCCGGCTGGTAGCCGGTGAGCTGCCAGCCGACCGGCTGCCCGGTGAGCTGTCCGGTCTCCGGGTCGTACACGGCGTACTCGGTGTAGGAGCCGAAGGTGGCGAACTCGATGAGCGCGCCGCCGACGAACTTGAGCAGGCCCGAGACCGACGCCTTCAGCGGCTCCGGCAGGTGCACGTCGAGCAGCGCGACGAGGTCGGAGTCCGCGCCCTCGAGCAGCGCGAACGCGCGGGCCTTCTCGGCGTAGGTGAGCCGGGCGAACGGCGAGAGGAACGGACCGTTCACGGCAGCGGGATTGACCTGGGTGGCAAGCAGGTTCAGCAACGCCGCGATGGGCAGCGACAACGGCAGCGCGGCGTCGTTGCGCAGGAGGGCCGACAGCGCCTTGTCCAGCGTCGCCACCTCGGTGGGCAGCAGGTCGAGGCCGGGCAGCGAGACGCCGCTGTCGGCGAGGCCGGTGGCGAGTGCCGTGGCGACCGGCCTCGCCAGCTCGTCCGGGAAGGGGACGAAGTTGTCGAGCGCGTCGATGAGGAAGTCGGTGGTCCTGGCCTCCAGGGCACCGGGGGTGTCGCTCGGCGTGCCCTGCGCGGCCGAGTAGGGGTCCGGACCAGGCAGGGTGAACACCGACAGTCCGTTGAGGGTGTCGCGGGCGAGTTCGGCGAGGACGGGCCGGAGCAGGCCGACGAGCCCCGACAGGGGATCGCCCGGGGCGGCGGCCGCGGCAGGCGGGGCGAGTACGTCGCGGGTCAGCAGCCCGCCCGCACCCACGGCGCCGAGCAGCCCCAGCCGGGCCAGGAACGCCCGCCTGCCCAGGGTGACGGTGGAGTTCGACATTGAACCTCCGCACGTGGTGGGAGCCTTTTCGACTATGGCCTCTCGTGTTTAGCAGCCGAACGGCGTAATCGCATTGGTCTGTTTGCCCAACATGGACGGTTCAGCGCTGTGCCGGCGTCCCAGTGCGGTCGGCGTCGTAGGCGAGCAGAGCCAGCGACAACGCCAGCCCGGCCTTGTAGTCGTACAGCGAGCGGCCGAGCAGGCTTTCCAGCCGTCGCAAGCGGTTCAACACGGTGTTGCGGTGGCAGTACAGCCTCGTGGCGGTGGCCGCGGCGGACCGGTTGGTCTCGAGCCACGCCGCCAGGGTCGGCAGCAGCACGTCGCGTTCGGCCTCGGGCAGCCGCAGCAGCGGGCCGAGCACGCCGTCGAGCAGGCGGCCCGCCAGTTCCGGCGACCGGGCGACGAGCGCCTCCGGGAGCCGCTCGTCGAGTACGGCGAATCCGCTGCCGCCTGCGGGGAGAGTCCGCAGCGCCAGCAGGGCGAGATCGTGCCCGGTGCCGACCTCGGAGAGACCGGGCACGGCGGGGCTCACGCCCACCCGCGCGCGAGCGCCCGCCCGCAGCACGTCCAGCACGGCCCGCAGCGGGCGGTGCTCCAGCGCGACCAGCCCGACCGTGGTCTGGTCCCTCGGCTGCCACACCGAGCGGACGCCGTAGCCGGCGAGGACGTCCTGCGGCATGGCGAGTCCGGGCGTTCCGTCGGCGGCGAGTTCGGCGACGAACACCACGTAGTCGCCGTCGGCGGGTACCCCGAGCTCATCGGCGGCCTGCCGGGCGAACCCCGTCTCGCGGCCGCGGCCCCGCAGGAGGTCGCCGACGAGCGCGTGCCTGCGGTGGTCGTCGAGCCGGTGCAGCTGGAGCTCGGTCGTGCGGTACGCCTCGGCGACGTGTGAGGAGGCGTCGTCGACGACGGTCCACACGGCGGTGGCGACGTCGAGCAGCAGGTCCCGGTCGAGGGAGTCGTCCTCCTTGGCCGCGCGGACCACACCGCGCCACAGCAGCCTGCCGCCGAGGCGGAACGACCGGAGCACCGAGTCCAGCGGCACCCGCTGCTCGGCGCGGCGGGACCCGGTGGTCCTGGCGGCGTCGTACGGGTCGTCGCCGCGCGGCACCGTGTCCCCGAGGATCTGCAGTACCCGCTCGATGTTGTCCCGGCACGAGCGCCGGAGGTCGGCGAGCGAGACCAGCGCGGCCTCGTGGTAGCCGGGGTTCTCGGCGAGGATGTCGGCCACGAGCTCGTCGGCGAGCGGGTCCAGTCGCGTGATGAGGACACGCGCCAGGTCCTCGGCGAGATCGGCCAACCCTGTCTCCTCGTCCACGTCCCGTCGGACTCCCGACGATAAGCCACCGGCCTCGCCCGGCCGAGCCGGTGGGAATAGTGAGCATGGCTACGCACTTGACGTGTGGGGACAACTCACCTCGGCAGGAGACGACGTGACTGCACAGACCGGCACCGGCCGCAACGCGACGCACCCGGCCGCGGGCTCGCCCAGCGGGTTACGGCGCCTGCGGTTCGCGGTGATCCTCGGCGGGCTCACCGCGTTCGGCCCGCTGTCCATCGACATGTACCTGCCCGCGCTGCCCGCGATGACCGACGATCTCGGCGCCGGCAACGCGCTGGTGCAGGTGACTCTCGCCGCGTTCGTGGTCGGGCTCGGCGTTGGCCAGCTCGTGGCGAGCCCGCTCTCCGACGCGTTCGGCAGGCGCCGGCCGCTGCTCGTCGGCGTGACGATCTACACCCTGGCCAGCGTGCTGTGCGCGGTGAGCCCGACGATCGAGATGCTCATTGCGGCCAGGACGGTGCAGGCGCTCGGCGCGGCCACCGGGGTCGTGATCGCCCGCGCGGCCGTGCGGGACCTCTTCTCCGGGGTCGCGATGGCACGGTTCTTCTCGGCGCTGATGCTCGTCTCCGGGCTCGCCCCGATCCTCGCGCCCGTGATCGGCGGGCAGCTGCTCACCCTCACCTCCTGGCGGGGCATCTTCCTCACGCTGACCGTGCTCGGCGGCCTGGTGCTGCTCGTCACGGCGGCCGCCCTGCCGGAGACCCTGCCCGCCGCGTCACGCCGCCCGGCACGGGCGGGGCACATCGTGCGCACCTATGGCGAGCTGCTGCGCCACCGCTTCTTCCTCGGCTGCGCCCTCACGGTCGGCCTCGGCTTCGCCATGATGTTCACCTACATCTCGGGCTCGTCGTTCGTGTTCCAGGACGTCTACGGCCTCAGCCCGCAGGGCTACAGCCTCGTGTTCGGCGCGGGTGCCGTCTGCCTGGTGCTGGCGACGCAGGTCAACGCGCGGATCGTCGGCCGGTTCTCCCAGCGCGGCCTGCTGCTGACGGCCCTGATCGCCTCCGCCGCCGGCGCCGTCGTAGCCACCGCGGCCACCGCGCTCGGACTGGGTCTGGCGGCCGTGCTGCCCGCGCTCTACGTCGCGCTCGCCGGGTACGGCATGGTGATGCCGAACGCCACCGCGCTCGCTCTCTCCGATCACCCCGACAAGGCCGGCTCGGCGTCGGCGCTGCTCGGGGTGTTGCAGTTCGCGATCGGCGGGGCCGCCTCTCCGGTGGTGGGCCTGTTCGGGGAGAGCTCGGCGGTGCCGATGGCGGCGATGATGGCCACCTTCGCGCTGCTCGCGCTGGTGAGCTTCATGACGGTCGCCCGGCGGGGCAGGCTCGCGGCCGGCTGAGCGGCTGCGCGCCCGAACGCACACTAGACCATGTGTGTGACCACCTGCGATTGCCGCAAACCGGTCGGCGACGTGTCGGATAGGGTGACCGCCGAGTTACCGAAAGCAGTGGGCGAACCGTTACCGACGCGCGGGCCGGCGCTGCCGGGCGGGGGGTGTACAGAAGGTGGCTGAACCAGCCAAGCCGGGCGGATGGCTCAGCGACGTGACGTTCTGGATCGATGGAACGGCATCGACGGCGGGAGCAGCCGGTAGCGGCTTCAGCTTGAGCCGGGAAGAGGCTGAAGTCGCGCTGCGGGAGAATCTATGACGACCTGCTCGCGATACGCGCCCGCGCCGAGGACCTATCGCAGATCCGCCAACCGGCAGACGATCCCGTGACGGTCAAGCACAACAGTGTCCTCCGCACAACGTTCCAAGCGGGCTCCGTCAGCGTCGACGCCGAAGTGCACTATGTCGGCGAACTTGTGACGCGCCTGGAAAAAGCCCTGGGCTACTACCAAGAGAGCGACGAGCAAGCCGAGGCCGACATGGGCGCCGCCGGCGACGCGCCGGCTGACAGCAAGGGATACGGAGAGGGATGAAGCGCGTGTGTGGTGCGCTGGCCATTGCCGGCGCATTCCTGGTGTCCGGTTGTTCGGAATCGTCGCCCGGTGAGGCAGCGCCGACACCGCAGACCGCAACAACGCAGCCGCCGACCAGCGCAGCGAGGCAGGTCGCGCTGCCGCACTCTGGGGCACCGTCCGTTTCGAATCCACTGCCGGAGTCAGTGTTGGCAGGCGATCCGTGCAACGCACTCACCCGTGCCCAGGTCGAAGACGCGTTGGGCTCTGACGCGCCCGCCGGAGAGCCGGGTACCGGCGCAACGGGGCGGAGCTGCCGGTGGCAAGACACGGAGAGCGGCGCGGGTTTCACCGTGTTTTACGGCAACGTTGTTCGCCAGGGATTGAGTTCGTACTACCAGAACACGCAGCCGCAAGCGTCGAGGTGGGAGCCGCTGTCCCCGATCGAGGGGCATCCGGCAGTGGCATTCCAGATGGCGACCGATGACCTTACGTGTCAAGTAGTGGTCGGGCTTTCCGACAAGCTCACGGCGGCCGTGAACTTCGCCGTCGGCCGGTCGGCCGTCGGAAAAGTCGATCCATGCGAAGCCGCGCGCCTCACAGCGCAGGCCATGCTGACGAACTTCGTACAGAGCGCCGGCAACTGACACCTATCTCGTCCGCGCGGCTGCGCAACCCCGCCCGCGACGTCCTGCCTCGTCAGGCGAGCGAGGCCAGGTCGGCGCCGCGCAGTTGCGCGGCCGAGACGGTCACCTGCCCGTCGACGAGCGCCTGCAGCGCCTCGCCGTAGTCCCATTCGTTGACGTTCATCGCCGCCCGCACGCGCCCGTCCCGCAGCCAGAACGCGACGAACACGCGACCGGCCAGGTCACCACGCACGACGAGCTCGTCGACGGCCGGGTCGGCGAGGCCGCGGTACTCACACCCGAGGTCGTACTGGTCGCTTAATGACCGAAATTGGGCGTAGTGTGCTCATGTGACCATTGATGTGACGAGAGAGGCGCCGACAGACGTCATCGCCGGCGCCTACCTGCGCGTTTCTCAAGACCCGTCCCGCGGCGGGCGCTCGATCGGCGGCCAGTGGTCGGACGCGCAGCGCGTGGCTCGCGGCCTCGGCTGGTCGCTTGAGTACCGCTACGAGGACACGGGCTCCGCCTCGATCTTCGGCCGCCGGCGCGGGGTCGAGCGCGGTGACTGGACGGCACTCCTCGAGGACGTCCGCAGGGGTCGCATCGGTGGCGTCATCCTCGCCGAGCTGAGTCGGGGCACGCGCGATCTCGGCGTCTATGCGGAGCTCGCCGAAGCGGCCAGCGAGAAGGGCGTCCTGATCGCCGCAGGCGGTCGGGTCTTCGACCTCCGCGACTCCTCGGATTTCATGATGGCCGCGATCGAGATCGTGTTCGCCGACGGTGAGGCCCGCCGTATATCAAAGCGGGTCCAGCGTGGCGTGCGTGCGTCCGTCCTCGAGGGGCGACCGCCGCAGGGTCGTACACCCTTCGGCTACACGCGACCGCCGCGCCCCGTCGGCGAGCGGGTGAAGCAGGAGCCTCACCCGCGACACCGCCACGTGTGGAACGCGACCGCGCGCTACGTACTCCTCGGCGGCTCGATCGCGAACGCCGCGCGCTACTGGCAGCGTGTCGCGCCCGTCCGCGACAACGGCCGACCAGCCCGCTGGAATGCCAGCCAAGTGCGGAAGGCCCTTCTTAATCCGGCGGTCCTCGGCCTCCGCGTCTACAACGGCGAGGTTCAGGGTCCCGGTACGTGGCCGCCGATCACGACGCCCGACCTCTATTACCGCGTCTACGACCTCCTCACGTCGCCCGGTCGCCGCGCCGTCGAGTCGGCGGAGCCGACGACGCTCCTCTCAGGTACGGCCCGATGCGGTACGTGTGGCGTCGGCCTGTACCGGAGGAACGACGGGGGCCGCGCCTACTACCGATGCCAGGCCGGTCACGCCATGCGTCAGATGGAGTGGCTCGACGGCCTCGCGAGCGACCTCGCGGTCCTCTGCCTGGCCGCCACGATCCGGGACGCGGTCGAGGGCACCCTCGGCGACGAGGAGCGCGTCGCCGACGCCGATCTCGAAGCGGCACACGCGGCCGTCGAGGAGGCCCGGACGGCACTGAAAGAGCTCCTCGAGGCTCTCCCGTCCATGCGGCTGAAGCCCGCGGACGCGGCGGCGATGGTCGCCGGCTACCGCGCGGCCGTCGAGTCGGCCGAGAAGCACGTCGGCGAGCTCGCCAGCCAACAGCGCCGATCGCACGACGTGACGACGGCCCGTCTCCGTCGCGCTGTGTCGGCCTTCGGGGACGTGTCCGCGTTCGTCGGCGCGTCCATGACGTCGACCTTCGAGGAGGTCGCCTCGGAGCTGTGGGACGCCGCGGATCTCCGCACGCGGCGCAAGTGGTGTCGCGAAGTGCTCCTCGTCGAGACGGTCAAGGCCACGCGGCCGAAGAGCCTCGACGGCATCCGGCTCGAACCTCGACAGGGTTGGGAGTGGCTCGGCGACTTCCAGCCCTGGTGGCGGCAGTCGGACTGGCCTACCCCGGCGTGATGGCCTCTGACCTGCGCAGATTCCGCCGAGCTGAACAGGGTGAACAGCTAGTGCGGTTATCCCCTAAGAGACCGGAGAGGGTCGAAGTGCCTCTTTTAGGGTGGAATCGCCCTAGCTGTTCACCCTGTTCAGGTTTTCGACGTTTTCGCAGGTCGCGGAGCACTTCGGGGTGTCGGCGGCGGGGCGTCGTGGCCACTCGGCGAGCGCGACTGACCGTCGGAACGCTCCTCGAGGTGGTCGGGCGGGCTCCGGGTGCGGCGATATGCGCTCCGCGTCGATGGCCCCTTGTGCCACGGGGCGGCCCGCTCACGGGCGATCAGCCCTGGCGCGGGCAGAGACACCTGATACCGCGTGTCGGGCGTTCTCAGGGACAATCTCCACGTAGGTACACCCGCTGCTGCGTGTGGCGACACCTCCGCCTCCCAAACGCAGAAACGCCCCGCTCGAGGACCGGGAGCAGGGCCTCGAACGGGGCTGATGTGTGGGCTACGGGGAAAGGCGAACCTCGCGGTCATCGTGAGTGCGTGACCAGTGTCCGCGGGCCTCGATCACGCCCTCCCGGGTCATCCTCGCAATGACCTTGCCGACCACGGTGTCCGAGAGCGTCCACGCGGCCAAGTAGCCAGCGGCAAGCGCTTCGCCGCGGTGTCGCCAGGCACCATCGGCGAGGAGCTCGAGCACGGCGCGGCGGACGGCGGATTCCTCGGGGTTCACGTCAAGGCCTCTCGATCGTTGCGGGCGGCGTTCGTCTCGAAGGTGTCGAGCCAGTCGGCCTCGCGGCGCAGCGCGGCGGCGCTGGCGTCGGCCAGGCCGTCGAAGCGGTCTGCGAGCGCCCGGAGTTCGTCGGGGTCCCCAGGCGCGACCGGGCGACGCGGCTCCGGCCACACGCGAACGAGGCCGGGTGTCGGCGGCTCCGGCCACGGCATCGCGAGGAACACGTCGTCGAAGTCGACGTCGTCGACGTCCATTCAGCGACGTCCCGTTCCGGAGCGGCGGCGCTGGCGTGACGTGGCCCGGACGGCGTCTCGCCGCCAGCGGGTGTCGATGGTGGCGAGGTGAGCCTCTACGACGGCCTCGAGCTCGTCGCGGTAGAAGTACCTCACGCCCGCGATGTTGCCGACGGGGTGCACGGACCCGGCGCGCTCGGCTGCCGCGATGAGCGCCTCGACGGGCACGACATGGCCGCGGCGGGTCGACGGGATGTCGGCGACGGTTGCGAGTTCACGGGTTGACAAGCGCGTTCCTCTCAGTGTTTCGGTGAGGCTGGACTACACGAGGCCGAGGCGGCGGAGCTCGGCAACGTGCGGCGTCCGGGTACCGGGAATGAAGACCTCGGCGTCCGCGGCGAAGCCACGGGCGGCGGCCTGCCGGCGATTCCCCGGTGAGCCGTGCTGTGGTCCGGCGAGCCGGTCGCGGGCCGGCGGCGTCCAGCCGCGGGCAACCATGTACGCGACGAACTCGGCCTTCGGTGCGGTCCAGATCGGGGCGTCGGGGTCGCGAAGCTCGGCGGGCACGGGGACGCCGTTGATGTGTTCGCCCGTCGGGGCGCGACTAGCGCGGCGGGCGGCCCTCCGCGCGCTCATTCGGCGATCCGCCAGCCGAGCGCGTGCATCGCCTTCGGTGTCAGGCCGAGCGACTCGGCCGCGTAGCGTGCTTCTTGAGCCTGCCAGGCGCTCGCGGAGCCGTCGAAAATCGCCGTTTCGTACGCGATGAGCGCCGCTACCGTGCCGCGCGCGGAGTCGTCCCACTGCGTCGCCTGCGGCGACTTCCACAGCTCGCGCCAGCGTGCCCGCTCGTCGCGCGACCACTTGCGCCCGGGCGGCATCCGCGGAATCGGCAGGTCGCAGCCTTCGGCGGGCAACAACTTGATGTCACGACCGCCAGCGCCGCGGCGGCCGTTGTAGCGGCTGTGCGGCGCCGCGGGGTCACGCTTCGCGGGCATCGCGGTACCTCCGTTGAGGTTCATTGGTTGACCGATCCCCCGTAGGCCTCCCCGGCGGTCGCGGCCGGCGGGCGGGTAGGGGTGTACCCCCGGGGGTCACGGACAGTGACGGCGGCGAAGGCCGGCCGGTCCTCCTGCGCTGCGCTCCCGTCTCCGGCTCGACAGGCCTCGAGGTGGGCGGCGCGAGCGAGAGGAGCGACTCAAGGTCGCAGCCGTCGAAGCCTTGAGGACACTTCCGCCTTCGTCGGCGTCGGAGTCGCGGCCGGACTCGACGGTGTGAACGACGACGGCGACACGGACGCGGGCAGCGAGCGGGCCGGGCCGGGTGTGCGCCTCGACGCGGTCCGGCGTCGCAACGGAGTCGCGTCGTGTTCGCTTCGTTCGATGTGCTCGAAGGCCACGGCGGCGCGCTGGCCGGCGGCGCACGCTGGCGCGGGGCGTCGCGGTCGAGGTGAGGTCACGGTCGAGCGGAGACGAACCGCGGCCCGCCCTGGCCAGCGAGGCGAGGACGGGCCGCGGGGGCGGGTCAGCCGGCCGCCGGGGCGGCACCCTGGAACACGACCACGGCCTCCGGCCGGAGCACGGCGTGCCCGGAGACGTGCAGGCCGCGGACGACGTCGGCGAAGGCGTTGTGCGCCCGCACGGCCTCCGTCTCGTTGATCTGGCTGACGAACGCGGCGGCCGAGGAGTGCAGGCCGATCGCGGCCTGGCGACCGGGGGACAGGATCGCGGTCTCGACCACGGTGAAGCCGGCGAGCTGGCCGATGGTCGCCTGCCGGAGTCCGGCCGCGTCGCCGGCCGCGTCGACGCTCGTCAGCTTCGAGTCGGCGCCGAGCAGCATCCGCGAGAACTCCGGGTTCACGATCAGGAACCGCTCGCCGAGCGGCGCCTTCGCCTGCGACAGCGCCTGCCGGAGGTCCATTACGACGTCGAAGGCGGCGTCGCCGTCGGCCGCGTCGGTGCCCGAGCCGTCGAGCGCGGTGCCGCCAGTCAGCAGCATCTCGGCGAGGCGGGTCTCGTACTTCTCAACGAGCGCGCCGGAAGCGGCCCGCATCACGGGTTCGAAGGAACCGGCGGCCTGCGCGCGGTCGACGTCGTCGATCTTGACGGCGAAGGCGTCCTCGTGATCGACCGGGACGTCGACCGTGGTCACGGTCGCCTCCTCGGCGTTGATCGTGCGGCCCGCGGCGGCGTAATCGACGACAGACGGGGTCGCCGCGAAGGGCACGCGGACGACGTTGCCGCGGACGGCCTCGCCCTCAAACTCACGCGTCAGGGTCGAAGCGATGACCTCGCGCTCCTGAAACGCGGTTTGAAGAAAGGCGGACCAAATCTGCGGGATGAAAGCGGTTACTGCCATGTCGAGCAATCTCCTTACGTGTCAACGAAATCGGGAGGGACCGGTGAGCAATGTGGACGGACGCGTTGCGCGCCGCTCCCCGTCCGTTGCGGACACGAGGTATGCCGGTCATGGGGGTGGGGTGGGTGCCGACCGCGGGGGCGCGCACGCATTGCGCGAGCGCGTCCGGGCGGAGGCGCGCGAGGGCCGAGCTAGTGCTCGGCCGTGGCCGCCGCGACGAGCGCGGCGAGGTGGTCGTCGAGCACACGCTCGACGAGCTCGGCGCCCTCGAGGTGCGCGACGCCCTCGACCTCGGCCGCCTTCGCAAGGTCGGCCGTCGAGGAAAGCAGGGCAACCGCCCACGACAGGACTGCCGTGAACGTCTCGTACGGCGACGACTCCGGGTCGTCATGATCGCTGGCCATCACGGCGAAGTACCGCTCGGCGTCGTTCGCGAGCACGGCGTCGAGCAGGCCGCGAGCACGGATCAGGGCTGTTGGCGACGGGGCAGGAAGCATGGGGCGGCTCCTCGGCGGGACGGTCGGCGGGACGGGGTTTAATCGCGCGAGTCCCGAGCCGTCCCACACGGGACCCGCGCGAAGTTGCCCCTCGAGCGCTCAACCGCCCGGCGGGAGCGGCTCGAGGGTCGAGCGCGACGTCTGCGCACGCCGCGCCCATCGCGGACCCGGCGGAGAGGAAGACGCCGGAGTCCACGAAGATTCGGAGGTTCGGCGGGGCGGAGCACCCATCGAAGCCCCGGCCGGCGGAGACCGGAACCTCGATGGGTGGCTCAACCGCCCGCAGCGGTTCACGCCCGAAGGCGCGCTCGACCGCGTCGGTGAACCGACCCGACGCGGGAGTCATCGCGCGACGCGCGCGGGAGTCGGTGGCCGCCGTCCGATCGCGGGAAGCCATCCGCAGACGGCGGCCGGGCGCCCGGGTGCCCAAGCCCGGGCTAGGCGTCAGATGGGCGCACGCCGCCGTGGACAGGGAAACCGTCGACGCCGTGATCGAGCCGGGCTAGGTGGCCCGGCGGTGCCGCTCGAGCTCGGCCTCGAGCTCGGCCACGCGGAGGCGTAGCGCCTCGAGCTCGGCGGCGTCCCGGGCGCGTCGGCGCGCGTGGGCGCGGGTCGAGGCGGCGTTGCGGCACTTGCGGCACACGCGGGCGCCGTTCGGCCGGCGGTAGACGTTGGTCGGCGACAGCGGGTGCCCACAGGTGGGGAAAACAGTCTCGTACACGTCGCCTCCCGGCGATGTTTGTGACAGGGACATCGACCCCTTATCCAGGTAGTAAGACGTCCTGTAACCGTCGCGTGCGTGTTCCGCCTGGTGGCCAGAAAAGCCGTGGCGGAGATCACGCCCAACGCGCACGCGCAAGGACCGCGCGTGCCTCGTCGCCCTCGACGGCGGTCTCCCAGAGCTGGTCGGCGATGCGGCCGTAGAGTGCGACGTCGTCGGCGATCGTGGTCGACGCGTCCTGATGGAGCGTCTCGACGAGGACGTAGTCGTCGAGGATGCAGAACCCATGCAGGAACGGGACGGGGAGCGGGACGTCTAGCGGGATGATGCGCAACCGCACCGCGGGAAGGCCGTCGAGCGCGCGGAGCCGGTCGAGCTGAGCGGCCATGATCGCGCGGTCGCCGACGGGCTGACGTAGAGCGAACTCGGTCGTCAGCAGCTCGATTGCCTTGCTCGAGTCATAGAGCACGCTCTGTCGTTGGAGCCGAGCGCGGACGGCCTCGTCGGTGTCGGGTGGAGTCCGGCGGATGCGGGCCAGCGAGGCGAACAGGGCGCGCGCGTAGTCGGCGGTCTGGACGAGGCCGGGGACGAGCGCAAGGTCAACGCTCCGGATTCGGTGCGCGCGGTGCTCGAGTGCGCTCATGTCTTCCTGAAGCGCGCGGTGTCCGGCGGCTGCCTGGCGGGACCAGCGCGCGGCCTCAGCGCGGATCGAGCGGAGCTCGTCGCGGAGGCGCTCGGCGTCCGCGGGCGGCGCGTCGGTCGCGGCGCACCACGTGATGAGGTCGTCGTCGGAGACTGCTTGCTTGCCCGTGAGGATGCGGGAGACCTTGCTCGGCTGCCAGCCCGCCGCCGCGGCGAGTCGACGGCCGGACATGCCGGCGCGGCGCATGAGGACGGCGAGCTCGTCGGCGAGCGCAAGGCGACGTTGGTCGAGGTCGGTCACCGGGTGACGTACTCCTGATGTGGGATCGCGTGCGGCCAGATCGAATCACGCCACGCGCGGTGTCGGTCGACTACCTCGACGTCGCGGCACACGCGCACGCCACCGAGGAGGCCCTCGTCGGTGAAGACCAGCACGGCGACGCACGCGTCGTCGATGAGGTAGTAGTCGTAGCGCGGCATGTCAAGCGCACGGGCCGTCGCCTCCGTCACCCACCGAATGTCCTCGCCGGCTTGCTCGACGTTCATATACGTCATGTCGAGCTGGCAACGCAGGTACTCCGTCGGCGGGTCAGTCACCATGCGCGCGCGCTGAAACGGGATGCCGCGGGCGCGGAGCCCTCGCACATAGTCGATCCACCCACGGTCCGCCTCGGGGTCCCGGCCGAGCCCGGCCCGCCAACGGCGCATGAGCTCGCCGTCGATCGCCGAGTAGTCGCCCTGCGCCTCCCACCGCCACGAGGACACCGCGACGGCGTCGAGCAACTCCGGCAACTTCTCGGGACCGTGCTCGGCCCAACTCACCCGCGCGCCTCCGGGAAGTACTGCACCAGCGCAGCGGGGATTTCCACCACGGTCTCGTGATCGGGCAGACCGCGGGCGCGCAAGGCCTCGAGGGCTTCCGGGTCGGTCACCTTCTCGCCTTGTACGACGTAGGTCCCACGGTCGGTGACGTAGACGTTCGGGCACGAGCCCTTGTCGGAGGTCGTGCCGAGGAAAGTCAGCTTCAAGGTTCCTTCTCCTGCCGTCGGTCGAGCCGTAACGGTCGCATCGTGTCGGCAATCCTCGCAACGGCCTACCGGCATTCGTGTGACGTTCACACGCACCGTCCTACCGCCGTTCGAGTGAACAAACCTAGTGTTGCTTGAACGTTGCGATAGTTGCTCGGATGATGAGTGTCACAGTCGACCGAGGGGAAGCGGGCATGTATTGGCTAGTCCTCCCGGACGGGACGTGGCTCCTCGTGGGGGCCGATGGGTGGCCGATCGAGGACGAGGAGTGATCGCCCGGGACCGCGAGCTCCTCGTCCGGCTGAGCCAGACGAACCGTCGCCTCGGCGAGGCGGTCGTCGAATTGATGTCGAGGCAGGACGGGGGCGAGCTGCCAGCCGAGGGGCTCCGGGCGCTCGCCGACGTGCTCGGCGGTCTTTCGGCAGACCTGTACGCCCGCGCGAGCGAGCTCGATGGGCACGTCCTCGCAAGTCCTCAGCACCTCGTTATCAACCCGGATCAACCGCACGACTAGCTAGCGCTCCGTTACGCGCGGAGCAACGCGAGAGACCCCCGGCGATCGGCCGGGGGTCTCTCCTATTTGGGGTGAGGCGCTCGACTACCGCAAGCAGCCGAGGGCAGACGGCCACGGACGGGGCGAGCTGCCCCGCGGGACACGGGTCGGCCGGCCGAACGGGACCTCGACCGTCGCAACGGTCGGCGCGAGCACGGCAGCCGCCTTCATGTCCGCCTCGGCGCGGGCGCGAATCGCGCGGGCGCGGGCGAGGATGCGGACCGCGGCGGCGGCGTGAAGGCCGAGGCGCACCGCGGCGAGCTCGACCGGCTCGACGGAGTCGACGCGGGCGAGGACGGCCGCCTCGGTGGGGGTGAGGGTGGTGCGTGCGCTGAGCATGGAGCCTCCATCTGCCGTAAATGAGACATTCTGAGGCAATCGTACGCCATTAGCCGTGAACGACGGAAGCGAGACTTCTCGGTAGAAACGGAGGCGTTCAAACGCGAGGGTGGACACGTGACCTCATCCGACCGCCTCGTACCGACCGCCGACGCCGCGAAGGCAATCGGCGTCGACCGGCGCACCCTCTCCCGCTGGGTTGTCGACGGTGTCGTCGAGCCCGACCTCGTCACGCCCGGCGGGCACTACCGCTGGAACATCGAACGCTTGAAGCGAGCGCTAGAGCGTCCGCGCCGCTAGCTAACGCGGTCACCCGAGGCTGTTCAGGTCCTCGCCCTTCAAGGCGTCCTCATTGAGCGTCGCTTGCGCGTCGACTATCCGATCGAGCGCCTCGCCGTAGTCCCACACGTTCACGTTCATGGCCGCTCGGACGCGGCCGTTGCGGAGCCAGAACGCGACGAACTCGAGGGCGTCGAGGTCGCCGCGGACGACGAGCTTGTCCGCGACCGGATCGGCGAGGCCCCGGTACTCGCATCCGATCGCCCTATCACCGTCATATTGGTCGGTGAAGAAGTACGGGGAGCGCAGGAACGGTTCGTCGGCCCCGAGCAGGTTCCCGGCGACGTGGGCTCCCTGATCCTTCGCGTTGGCCCAGTGCTCGACGCGCACCCGGTGGCCGTAGCGCGGATGGAAGTGCGACGCGATGTCGCCGACGGCGTAGATGTCCGGCACCGAGGTGCGCAGCATGGCGTCCACGACGATCCCGCCGTCGTCGGCCGGGTCCAGGCTCGCGGTATGGGCCAGGTCCACGCGCGGTTCGACCCCGACGGCGACCACCACGACGTCGGCGGGCAACTCGGTACCGTCCTCGAGCCGGACGGCGCGCACCCGGTCGGTGCCGGTGATCTCGGCGACGCGCGTGCCGAGCCGCCACCGCACACCGTGCTCGGTGTGCAGGTCACGGAACACCGCCGCGACCTCGTCGCCGAGCACGCCCTGCAACGGCAGGCGCACCAGATCGACGACGGTCACGTCGGCGCCGTGCTTGCGCGCGGCGGCGGCCACCTCGGTGCCGATCCAGCCCGCGCCGACGATCACCACCCGCTCGGCGTCGCGCAGCGCCGTCCGCAGAGCGAGCGCGTCATCAAGCGTCCGCAGGGTGTGCACGCCCGGCAGCTTTCCGCCCGGCACGTGCAGTTGCCGGGGCCGGGACCCGGTCGCGAGCAGCAGCCGGTCGTAGCGGTGGGATCCGGCGTGATCGTCGTGCACCCTCCGCGCTCCGGGTTCGAGGCGGGTGACGGTGCGGCCGCCGTACAGCTGGATGTCGTGGTCGGCGTAGAACCCCGCGTCGCGGACCCAGGCCGGTTCGTCCCGGTCGCCCAGCAGCAGGGCCTTCGACAGCGCGGGCAGCTCGTAGGGCGGATGCCGGTCGGAGCCGAGCATGACGACCTCGCCCGCGTATCCCCGCTCCCGCAGAGTGGCCGCCGCGGTGGCTCCCGCCAGACCGGCACCGACGATCACGATCCGTTGTGGTTCGGGCATGGCCCCTCCCAGCGAAGGCCTGTGACCTGCATCTCGACGGTACACGCACGAGGGCGCCCGCGAACCCCGTCATGTCGGGCCTGTCCGCGCGTCCCACCACCGCGCACGGAGCTACACGGAGCGACGAGAGGTGGTCGGCGTGACGGTGCGAGACGAGTGGGCGGTGCCCTGCCGGGATCTGGCGGGCCGGAAGCGGCGGCTGACGGTGTTCGCCGGTGAGGAGCACGTGGTGGTCGTCGCACCGCCGGGTGAGGCGGCGGTCCTCTCGCCGCTGGACGTCGGCAGGTTGCGCGCGGCGCTGCGCGACGCGGTGGTGCATCTCGCCCGCCCTCGCGACGCGGACGAGGTGGGCTGACCACGTTCCTGCCCTAGGCTCACGGCATGGATCAGCAGACCTGGGATGCCGTCGACCAGTACCTGAGCAGTCACCTCGTCGCGCCGGACGAGGCGCTCGACGCGACCCTGCGGGCCAGTGACGCGGCGGGCCTGCCCGCCATCGCCGTGACGCCCAACCAGGGCAAGCTGCTGTACCTGCTGGCGCGCATGGCGCGCGCCCGCGCGATCCTGGAAATCGGCACGCTCGGCGGGTACAGCACCATCTGGCTCGGCCGGGCGCTGCCGTCGAACGGAAAGCTCATCAGCCTCGAGGCGGACGCCGGGCACGCCGCGGTCGCGAAGGAGAACGTCGCGGGCGCCGGGCTGGCGGACATCGTCGACATCCGGGTCGGCCGTGCGCTCGACATCCTGCCGCAGTTGCGCACCGACGCGCCGTTCGACCTCGTGTTCGTCGACGCCGACAAGCAGAGCAACCCGGACTACTTCACGTGGGCGCTGGAGCTCAGCAGGCCGGGCACGGTGATCGTGGTGGACAACGTCGTACGCGGTGGCGCGATCGCCGAACGCGACAGCAACGACCCGTCGGTGCGCGGCACCCAGTACATGTTCGACCTCATGGCGGCGGAACCACGCGTGGAGGCCACCGCGCTGCAGACCGTGGGCGGCAAGGGCTACGACGGTCTCGCCATCGCGCTCGTCACCGGCTGATCCGCTTCACACCCGGCGATGCCGCTCGACCGGACCGCCCTCAGGCGCCGCGGTGCCCGGCGACACCGGCCAGGAAGGGCTGGGCGAGGCGACGCCGGGCGTCGCCTCGCCGCACCGGGACCGCCTACGACCGGCCTGCGTACAGCGGGTGCTTCCCGGCGAGCAGCTCGACGCGCGAGCGCAGCTCCCGCTCGGTGGCCTCGTCGAAGTCCGGCTGCAGAGCCCGGGCGATGATGTCGGCGACCTCCGTGAAGTCCTCCGCGCCGAACCCACGCGTGGCCAGTGCGGGCGTCCCGATACGCAGCCCCGAGGTGACCATCGGCGGCCTGGGGTCGAACGGCACGGCGTTGCGGTTGACGGTGATGCCCACCGAGTGCAGCCGATCCTCCGCCTGCTTTCCGTCCAAACTGGAGTTGACGAGGTCGACGAGCACGAGGTGGACGTCCGTTCCGCCCGTCAGCACCCGCACGCCGGCGTCGGCACAGTCCTGTTCGGACAACCGATCGGCGAGAATCCTCGCACCCTCCAGCACCCGCTGCTGCCGCTCGCGGAACTCCTCGCTCGCGGCGATCTTCAGCGCCACCGCCTTGCCGGCGATGACGTGCTCGAGCGGACCGCCCTGCTGGCCCGGGAACACCGCCGAGTTGACCTTCTTCGCGTACTCCTCCCGGCACAGCACGATGCCGCCGCGCGGGCCGCCGAGCGTCTTGTGGGTCGTGGTGGTGACGATGTCGGCGTACGGCACCGGGTTGGGGTGCAGCCCGGCCGCCACCAGTCCGGCGAAGTGTGCCATGTCCACCATCAGCTTCGCCTCAACCGCATCGGCGATCCGGCGGAACTCGGCGAAGTCGAGCTGGCGCGGGTAGGCCGACCAGCCGGCGATGATGAGCTTCGGCTTGTGCTCGACTGCCAGCCGCTCCACCTCGGCCATGTCGATCCGGCCGGTGTCCGCGTCCACGTGGTAGGCCACGACGTTGTAGAGCTTGCCGGAGAAGTTGAGCTTCATGCCGTGCGTCAGGTGGCCGCCGTGGGCGAGGTCGAGCCCGAGGATCGTGTCGCCGGGCTGCAGCAGCGAGACCATCGCGGCGGCGTTGGCCTGCGCACCGGAGTGCGGCTGGACGTTGGCATGGTCGGCGCCGAAAAGCGACTTGGCCCGCTCGATCGCGAGGTTCTCGATGACGTCGACGTGCTCGCAGCCACCGTAGTAGCGCTTGCCGGGATAGCCCTCGGCATACTTGTTCGTCAGCACCGAGCCCTGCGCCTCGAGGACGGCGGCGGGCGCGAAGTTCTCGGAGGCGATCATCTCCAGCGTCGCCTGCTGGCGGTGCAGCTCGGCTCCGACGGCGGCCGCGACATCCGGGTCCACAGTAGACAGATCGGCATCGAACGAACTCATGTCAGCCCTCCTGGGTCAGCGCGGCGTAGGCGGTGGCGTCCAGCAGTTCGGGCAGGCTGTCCACGCGCACCCGGAACAGCCAGCCCGCCTCGTACGGGTCGGAGTTGACGATCTCAGGACTGTCGACAACGGACTGATTGATCTCGGTGATCTCGCCGTCGACCGGGGAGTAGATCTCGCTCACCGACTTGGTGGACTCGATCTCCCCGCACGGGGTGCCCGCGCGCACCGTGGAACCGGCCTCCGGCAGCTCGACGAACACGACGTCGCCGAGCGACTCGGCCGCGAATGCGGTGATGCCGACGGTCACGGTGTCGCCATCGCCCTCGGCGATCCGAACCCACTCGTGTTCCTTGGTGTAGCGCAGGTCGTGGGGAACGCTCATGTGTGAAAGCCTCTCAGGAACGCTGGTAGAAGGGCAGGGCGACCACCTCGACGGGCTCGTGGCGGCCGCGGATGTCGGCGGCGAGCGTGGTGCCGGGCTCGGCGAGCTCCCGGGGGACGTAGGCCATGGCGATCGGGTATCCGAGGGTGGGCGACAGCGCGCCGCTGGTCACCTCGCCGACCTCGTCCTCGCCGGAGAGGATGCGGTACCC
This sequence comes from Prauserella oleivorans, assembly GCF_042685745.1. Taxonomy (NCBI): domain Bacteria; kingdom Bacillati; phylum Actinomycetota; class Actinomycetes; order Pseudonocardiales; family Pseudonocardiaceae; genus Prauserella; species Prauserella oleivorans. The sequence continues at coordinate 4,585,396 of NZ_JBHUNT010000001.1, forward strand.
GTGGCGCGGCGCACGCCGGCCGCTGCCCTTCAGACCCACGAGCACCTTCGCCGGCTCCTGCCGCTTCTCCAATGCGGCCCGGCCGACGAAGTCGCCCGGCTTGTCGAACTTCACCACCCGGCCCAAGTTGGCGGCGAACGGAGTGACCACGGTGCTCAGCTCGTTGCCGTACAGGGGCATCCCGGCCTCCAGCCGCAGCGTGTCCCGGCACGCGAGTCCGGCGGGCGTCAGCCCGTCCCCCTCCCCCGCCTCGCTGAGCACCCGCCACACGGCCGCCGCCCGCTCGGCGGGCACGAACAGCTCGAAGCCGTCCTCGCCGGTGTAGCCTGTGCGCGCCAGCAGCACTTCCTGGCCGCCGACCACCGCGGCCGTGCTCGCGTAGTACTTGAGCCCGTCCAGGTCGGCGTCGCTGACCCTGCCGACGATGGCCGCGGCACGCGGGCCCTGCACCGCGATGAGCGCGGTCCCGGCCGAGCGGTCGGTGACCTCGGTGTCGAACCCGTCGGCGCGGGCGGCCAGCTCCGCCGAGACCACGGCGGCGTTGCCCGCGTTGGCGACCACGAGGTAGCGCTCGTCGCCGAGGCGGTACACCACCAGGTCGTCCAGCACACCGCCCTCGGCGTCGCACATCATCGTGTACCGCGCACGCCCGACCTTGACGGCGGAGAGCTTGCCGACCAGCGCGTAGTCGAGTGCGTCGGCCGCCTGCGGCCCGCTGAGCTCGATCTCGCCCATGTGGGACAGGTCGAACAGCCCGGCGGCCTCGCGTACGGCCCGGTGCTCGGCGAGGTCGCTGGAGTACCGCACCGGCATCGACCAGCCCGCGAAGTCGGTGAACGACGCACCGAGTCCGGTGTGGACGTCGTGCAATGGAGTCTTCATGTCCTCAGCCCTCGTAGGAGGTGACGGGCGGGCACGAGCAGACGAGGTTGCGGTCCCCGTACGCCCCTTCGATGCGCCGCACCGGTGACCAGTACTTGCCCTTGGCCCGGGTCCCGCCCGGGTACACCGCGAGTGCCCGATCGTAGGGCAGGTCCCACTCGCCGGTGAGCTGCTCGGCCGTGTGCGGAGCGCCGCGCAACGGGCTGCGTTCCACCGGCCAGCGCCCGGCCGCCACCTCGTCGATCTCCCGGCGGATGGAGATCATCGCGTCGCAGAAGCGGTCGAGTTCGGCGAGGTTCTCGCTCTCGGTGGGCTCGACCATCAGCGTGCCCGCCACGGGGAAGGACATCGTCGGCGCGTGGAAGCCGTAGTCGATGAGCCGCTTGGCGACATCGTCGACGGTGACGCCGGTCTGCTTGGTGAGCGGGCGCAGGTCCAGGATGCACTCGTGGGCAACGAGCCCGTTCTGTCCCGTGTAGAGCACCGGGTAGTGCGGGCCGAGCCGGGAGGCGACGTAGTTGGCGGCCAGCACGGCGACCTGCGTCGCGCGGGTCAGGCCGCCGGCACCCATCATGCGCACGTACGCCCACGAGATCGGCAGGATCGACGCCGAGCCGTACGGCGCCCCGGCGATCGGTCCGACCCCGCCGGCCGGCCCTGCCTGCGGCAACACCGGGTGGTTCGGCAGGTAGGGCGCGAGGTGCTCGCGCACCGCGACGGGACCGACGCCCGGTCCGCCGCCGCCGTGCGGGATGCAGAACGTCTTGTGCAGGTTGAGGTGCGAGACGTCGCCGCCGAACTCGCCGGGCTTGGCGAGGCCGAGCAGCGCGTTGAGGTTCGCCCCGTCGACGTAGACCTGGCCGCCCGCGTCGTGCACGATGCGGGCGAGCTCGGCGATCCCGGCCTCGTAGACGCCGTGCGTGGACGGGTAGGTGACCATGATCGCGGCGAGCGTGCCCCGGTGTTCGTCCACTTTGGCCCGCAGGTCGGCGAGGTCGACGTCGCCGTCGCTCGTGCACGCCACCACCACGACGCGCATTCCGGCCAGCACCGCCGACGCGGCGTTGGTGCCGTGCGCCGAGGACGGGATCAGGCACACGTCCCGCTCCGGCTGCCCGTTGGCGCGGTGGTAGGCGCGGATCGCGAGCAGCCCCGCCAGCTCGCCCTGGCTGCCGGCGTTGGGCTGCAGCGACACGGTGTGGTATCCGGTGACCTCGGCGAGCCAGGTGGTGAGCTGCTCGACGAGCTCGTGGTAGCCGGCGGCGTCCTCGGCGGGCGCGAACGGATGCAGCCCGGCGAACTCGGGCCAGCTGACCGGCTCCATCTCGGTGGTCGCGTTGAGCTTCATCGTGCACGAGCCGAGCGGGATCATGCCGCGGTCGAGCGCGTAGTCCAGGTCGGCGAGGTGGCGCAGGTACCGCAGCATCGCCGTCTCGGAGCGGTGAGTGTGGAACACCTCGTGCGTCAGGTACTCGCTGGTGCGCTCGAGACCGGCCGGCAGGGCGGACGCTCCGGCACCGTCAGCCGGCGGCCCGGGGACGCCGAAGGCCCGCAGCACCGCGTCCACGATCTCCGGAGTGGTCACCTCGTCGCACGCCACGCGCACGTGGTCGGGACCGTCGAGGCCGAGGTTGATGCCCGCCTCCCGGGCCGCGGCCACCACCGAACCCGCCCCGCCGGGCACGCGGGCGAGCACCGTGTCGAAGAACGTCTCGTGCACCACCTCGACGCCGCCCGCGCGCAACGCCGCCGCCAGCCTGGCCGCGTGCCCGTGGACCCGCTCGGCGATGCGCCGCAGCCCGTCCGGTCCGTGGTAGACGGCGTACATCGACGCCATGACGGCGAGCAGCACCTGGGCGGTGCAGATGTTGCTGGTGGCCTTCTCCCGGCGAATGTGCTGCTCTCGGGTCTGCAGTGCCAGCCGGTACGCGGGCGCGCCCGCTGCGTCGATGGACACGCCCACCAGGCGTCCCGGCAGCGAACGCTCGAGCCCCTTGCGCACGGCGAGATACCCGGCGTGCGGGCCGCCGTAACCCATCGGGACGCCGAAGCGCTGGGTGCTGCCGGCCGCGACGTCGGCGCCGAACTCGCCGGGCGCCTTCACCAGCGTCAGTGCCAGCAGGTCGCCCGCGACGCAGTAGAGCGCCTTCGCCTCCGCGGCGGCTTCTGCGATGCGCGGGTAGAACTCCGGCTCGCGCAGCACGCCGGAGGCGCCGGGGTACTGGACGACGACGCCGAAGAACTCCTCCGGCATGCCCTGCGCCAGGTCGCGCACGTCGATGTCGATGCCCACCGCCTCGGCCCGCGTGCGGAGCACGGCCACGGTCTGCGGCAGGCACTCGGCGTCCACCACGAGCGTGCCGGACTTCGACTTCGCCGCCCGGCGCATGAGCATCATGGCCTCGGCGACCGCGGTGGGTTCGTCGAGCATCGAGGCGTTCGCGGTGGTCAGCCCGGTGAGGTCGGCGACCATGGTCTGGAAGTTGAGCAGTGCCTCCAGCCGGCCCTGCGAGATCTCCGGCTGGTACGGCGTGTAGGCCGTGTACCAGGCGGGGTTCTCCAACACGTTGCGCCGGATGACGGCGGGAGTGACGGTGTCGTGGTAGCCGAGGCCGATCATCTGCGTCATCGGCCGGTTCTTCGCGGCGATCCTGCGCAGCTCGGCGATGGCCTCCTGCTCGGAGGCGGGGGGCGGCAGGGTCAGTTCGTCCGCACTGCGGATGGCCTGCGGCACGGCGGCCGCGACGAGCGCGTCCAGACTGCCGTAACCGCATTCGGCCAGCATCTTGGCCTGCTCGGCCTCACCGGGTCCGAGATGTCGCGGGACGAACGATGCGGGCGGCTCTGACACGGGCATCGAGGAGCTCCTTTCACGTGCACGACGGGGATACCCGCCGGGCTGGGAACTCCCCCTCTGTCATGGGCACCTGAGAGTTTCACCGTGCGCGAGCACGGCTTTCACCTTGGGTGAGGCTCCGGTGAGCCTGCTTTCCAGAGTGGCCTTACCACGGGCGGTAGCGGTACCTGAGAGATTGTGGGGTGTTTGCTCCTTCGGTGCCCCCTGTCGCCACGAGTGGCGCACGGGGTCTCTCCCGCCCTGGTTCGAACAGCCGCGGTATTCGGTTATAGAGGAGTAACCTACGCGGGGCGTTGCCAGACGTCCACAGGCAACGGCGAGGCAGTGACGAACACCGCGCCGCGAATGGTCCGTTCCCGCCGGCGTTTGGCGTGGTAGGCCCCAGGGAAATCGTCGGCAATGGCAGCCGAGATGTTCACCGTGCACACCCTGCGCGAGCTCACCGAGCTGGTCGAGATGGGGGTCGCCCCGTATCTGCGCTACTCTCCCGGCCCCGAATCCGACGCCTCCCATCCCAGCACCGACCACGAGAGCGGCCTGCTCATGCCCGGCGTGTCGGTGAACCCGCTGGCGGCTCCGGGCTGGTGGACGCTGCCGCTGGAGGACTGGCTCGCCCGGCGCGTGTGCCAGTACCTGCGGGAACTCGACGAGGGCGCGCGGCCCTGGCTGCTGTCGGGCCGGCAGGTCGACTTCGGGCCCGACAACGAACCGCTGCTCGTCGACCTCAACCCGGTCGCGTGGATGAGCACCGATCTGCTGGACGAGGCGCGCGAGCACTACCACGCACGCCTGAACGCGGGCACCGCCACGCACAACGACCACTGAAGGACCACTGAGGGACCACTGACGCTCACCCCAGGGTCGCCAGCAGCTCCCGGACGGCGCTGCGACCGGCGCGGGCAGCCCCGACCGTGCTCGCGGACGGCCCGTACCCCACGAGGTGCAGCCGCGGCTCGGCGGCGACACGCAGGCCGCCCACCCGCGGCGTGCCGGCGGCCTGCGGCGCGATCCGGATGCCACCCCCGGGTTCGCGCAACCGCAGCGGGCGCAGGTGGTCGAGTGCGGCGCGGAACCCGGTGGCCCACAGGATGACGTCGGCGCGTTGCTCGGCCCCGTCGGCCCAGCGCACGCCGTGCGGGGTGATGCGGTCGAACATGGGCCTGCGGTCGAGGACACCGGTCTCGAGGCCGCGCCGGACCTCCGGGGTCAGCCACAACCCGGTCCCACTCACCACGCTGCGCGGCGGCTTGCCCTCGCGGACCCTCGCGTCGACCTCGGCCACCACCCGGCGGCCGTGCTCGGGAGTGAACTCACCCTCGTGGAACACCGGCGGTGTGCGCGTGACCCACGTCGTTCCCGCGGCGAGGGGTGCGATCTCCAGCAGCAACTGCACGGCCGACGTCCCGCCCCCGACCACCACGACGTGCCGGCCGGCGAACTCGCCGGGACCTCGGTAGTCGGCCGTGTGCAGTTGCCGCCCGGTGAACGTCTCGCGCCCCGAGTAGTACGGCCAGAACGGCCGGTCCCACGTACCCGTGGCGTTGATGATTCCGCGCGCCGACCAGGTCTCGGCGCCACCGTCGACCAGGAACCGCCGGTCCGGGCCGCTGCCGTCGGCGGTCACGGACCGGACGTCGACCGGGCGGTGCACCGGCAGGTCGAAGGTCTCCTCGTAACGGGCGAAGTAGTCCGACACGACGTCCGCTGCGGGCCTGGTGCTGTCGGCGGCGCCGAGCGGGAGTCCGGGGAGGTCGTGCAGGCCGTGCACCCGGCCGAGCCGGAGCGACGGCCAACGGTACTGCCACGCACCACCCGCGCGTTTGCCGTGGTCGAGCACCACGAACCCCGACTCGTTGGCGAGCCCGGCCCGGCGGAGGAAATAGGCGGCGGACAGTCCCGCCTGTCCCGCGCCGATGACGACGACGTCGGTCTCGTGGTCAGCCCGCATACCTCGTGCAACGGATCTCCGCGCCGAGACCTTCCCAAAGCCCATGCAGCAGGCCGGGCAGCGATCCGGCCCCTGCCTGGTGCGGCCGCCTTCCCGAGTGGTGCGGCGGCCCACGCTCAAAGCCGCCGCACCGGGGACGACACGGGCCGGCGGGTCCTCAGCGGCGACGGAGCAGCCGGACGATCGTCACGATGCCGAGCACCGCGGCGACCCCGGCGATCACCGGAGCGAGCCGCTTGGCCACGGAAGCGCCCGCGTAGTCGAAGAGGTCGATGGCCTCGGCTTCCTTGGCCGGCTTCACCGACTCCAGCTGGGGCTTCTCCGGTTGCGCGGGAGGGGCCGCCGCAGCGGCGCCGGTGGCGATCTTCGACTCGTCGCCGCGCCCCGGCGTGGTGTCGGTGCCCGGGCCGGGTGCCGGTGCCTGCGTCGCAGGCGTACCCGACGAGGACAGTTCCTCGGAGAGGTTACCCGCGAACGTGTCGAGGATCTTGCCGCCCACCTCGGAGATCATCCCGCGCCCGAACTGAGCGGGCCGGCCGGTGACGTTCAGGTCGGTCTCGACGGCGCCCTTGGTGGTGTCGCCCTCGGCGGACAGCGTCACGGTGACGGTGGCCGACGCCGTGCCCGCACCGCGCGCGTCCTTGCCGGACGCCTTGATCTTGATCTGCCGGGACTGCTCGTTCTTCTCCAGGAACTCGCCGGTTCCCTTGTACAGCAACGAGACCGGCCCCAGCTTGACCTTCACCGTGCCCTTGAACGTGTCGCCTTCCACCGACGTCAGCGTGGCGCCGGGCATGCAGGGCGCCACCCGTTCCGGGTCGATGACGGCCTTCCACACCTCGTCGATGGGCGCCGGAACGGCGAATTCGTGGTCGAGCCGCACGGGCCGACCTCCTTCCTCGATGTCCAGGTCTTGACTAGCCGCTGAGCCCGAGGGCACCGCGGACCCGGCGGGACCGCGGTGCCCTCGGGGACTGTTCTCAGCCTGCCACGGCGGCTTCGATCGCGCGGCCGGTGAGGACACGGGCGAGGTGCTGCCGGTACTCGACGTCGGCGTTGCCGTCGACGGTCGGGTTGGTGCCCTCGGCCGCGTGCTCGGCGGCGGCGCGGATCGCGTCGGCGGTGGCCGGCTGGCCGACCAGCGCCTCCTCGACCGCGCGGGCCCGCACCGGCACCGACGACATGTTCGTCAGCCCGATCCTGGCCTCGGCGATCGTGCCGCCCTCGGCGCGGACCGTGGCCGCCACCGCGACCATCGACCACGCCTGCGCGACCCGGTTGAACTTCTCGTAGTGCGCGGGCCAGCCCGTGTGCTTGGGCACGCGGACCTCGACGAGGATCTCCTCCGGCGCCAGCGAGGTCGTGAAGAAGTCCTCGAAGAACTCCGCCGCGGGCACCGTCCGCTGGCCGTCCATCCCGCGGATCACCATCTCTGCGTCCAGCGCGAGCGCTGGCGCGAGCAGGTCACCGGCCGGGTCGGCGTGCGCGAGCGAGCCACCGAACGTGCCCCGGTGGCGCACCTGCGGGTCGGCCACGGTGGCGGTCGCCTTGGCGAGCAACACGGCATGGTCGTGGATCAGCGGGTCCCGCTGCACGTCGTAGTGCGTGGTCATCGACCCGATCACGATGGCGTCGCCGTCGTCTCGCACACCACGCAGTTCCGCGATCTTGCCGAGGTCGACCACCGTGGTGGGCGCGGCCAGCCGCATGCGCAGCACCGGCAGCAGGCTCTGCCCGCCCGCGAGGACCTTCGCGTCCTCGCCCGCCTCGGACAGCGCTCGAACCGCCTCGTCCACAGTGGATGGAGCGACGTAGTCGAACGGAGCGGGAATCACTGCGCACCTCCGTGTTCCGGGTCGATCGAACCGAGACCGCCACCGGCCTCGGCACCGGGGCCACCCGCCGCCTTGTCGCCCGCGTGGATGGCCCGCCACACGCGCATCGGGGTCAGCGGCATCTCGATGTCGTTGACGCCGTAGTGGCGCACGGCGTCGATCACCGCGTTCACCACGGCCGGGGTCGAGGCGATCGTGCCCGCCTCGCCGACGCCCTTGACGCCCAGCGGGTTCGTGGTCGACGGCGTCTCGGTGCGGTCGGTCGTGAACGACGGCAGGTCCATCGCCGAGGGCAGCAGGTAGTCCGCGAAGGTGCCGGACGTCAGCGTGCCCGACTCGTCGTAAACGGCCTCCTCGTACAGCGCCTGGGCGATGCCCTGGGCCAGCCCACCGTGCATCTGGCCGTCGACGATCAGCGGGTTGATCACCTTGCCGACGTCGTCGACGCAGACGTACGAGCGCAGCGACACCCGTCCGGTCTCGGTGTCCACTTCGGCCGCGCACAGGTGCGTGCCGTGCGGGAAGGAGAAGTTCTCCGGGTCGTAGACCGCCTCGGAGTCCAGCGTGGGCTCGACACCCTCGGGCAGGTCGTGTGCCGCGAACACCGCGAGCGCCACGTCCTGGATGGCCGTGGACCGGTCCGTCCCGCGGACCGTGAACTTGCCGTTGGCGAACTCGAGGTCGTCCTCGGAGGCCTCCATCATGTGCGCGGCGACCTTGCGAGCCTTGGCGATGACCTTCTCCGCGGCCTTGACGACGGCGATGCCGCCGACGGCCAGCGACCGCGAGCCGTAGGTGTCGAGGCCCTTGTGCGACGACTGCGTGTCGCCGTGCAGCACCTCGACGTCCTCGAACGCCACGCCCAGCTGGTCGGCCACGATCTGGCTCCACGCCGTCTCGTGTCCCTGCCCGTGCGGGGACGCACCGGTGACCACCTCGACCTTGCCGGTGGGCAGCATGCGGATGGCCGCGTGCTCCCAGCCGCCCGCGCCGTAGTCGAGCGACCCGAGCACCCGCGACGGCGCCAACCCGCACATCTCCGTGAACGTCGAGATGCCGATGCCCAGCTGCACCGTGTCACCGCGCTCCCGGCGCTCCCGCTGCTCGCGACGTAGTCCGTCGTAGTCGAACAGCTGCATGGCCTTCTCGGTGGCGGCCTCGTAGTTGCCCGAGTCGTAGGTGAGCGTGGAGACCGTGGTGTACGGGAACTCGTCGTGCTTGATCCAGTTCTTCTCGCGCAGCTGCATCGGGTCCATGCCGAGCTCCGCGGCGAGCTCGTCCATGATCCGCTCGATCGCGAACGTCGCCTCCGGCCTGCCCGCGCCGCGGTAGGCGTCGGTGAGCGTGGTGTTGGTGAACACCGTCGTGCACGAGAACTTGTAGGCCGGGATCTTGTAGATCGCGTTGAACATGAACGCGCCGAGCACCGGCACGCCGCCGCCGACGATGCCGAGGTAGGCGCCCATGTCGGCGAGCAGATCGACTTTGAGCCCGGTGACCGTGCCGTCGCGCGTGGCCGAGATGGTGATGTCCTGGATCTGGTCCCGGCCGTGATGGGCGGCGACCATCGTCTCGGACCGGGACTCGGTCCACTTCACCGGCTTACCGAGCTTCTGCGCCACGAGCAGTGTCGCGAACTCCTCGGGCGTGACGGCCAGCTTGCCGCCGAAGCCGCCGCCGACGTCGGGGGCGACCACGCGGATGCGGTGCTCGGGCAGGCCGAGCGTCAGTGCCGCCATGGTCTTGAGGATGTGCGGCACCTGGGTCGCCGACCACATCGTCAGCTGCGGCGCCGTCGGGTCGACCACGACCGCACGCGGCTCCATGAACGCGGGCACGAGCCGCTGCTGGCGGAACCGTCGCTTCACGACGACCTCGGAGTCCGCGATCGCCTGCTCGACGTCGCCGCCCGAACCCGCCTCGGCCGAGTCGAACACCCACAGGGCACTGCGGTTGGTGCCGAGCTCCTCGTGCACGAGCGGGGCGTTCTCGGCGATCGCGTTCTCGAGGCCGAGGACGACGGGGAGGTCCTCGTACTCGACGTCGATCTCGGCGAGCGCGTCCTCGGCCTCGGCCGCGCTGCGCGCGACGACTGCGGCCACGGCCTCGCCCGCGAAGTTCACGGTGCCCTGCGCGAGCACCGGCCGGCGCGCGGCCTTCTGATCCGGGGTGATCGGCCAGGCGTTGGGCATGCCGATCTTCTGTTCGGGGTCGAGGTCGTCACCGGTGAACACGGCGATGACACCCGGCATCTCCTTGGCCGCCGAGGTGTCGATGCTGACGATCTTGGCGTGGGCCGACGTGCTGCGCAGGAAGGCCATGTGGACCATGCCGGGCAGCGTGATGTTGTCGGTCCAGCGGGTGCGGCCGGTGATGAGCCGTTCGTCCTCCTTGCGGACGCGAGCCCGGCCGACCTCCGGTTCCACGGTGGCGGTCATCATTCACCTCCGCCCACGCTCGAGGCGGCCTGGCGTGCCTGGGCCTCGGAGACCTGCTCGGCCTCGGGGCCCGCGCCAGGCTTCATGTGGCTCGCCGCATCGCGCACGGCGCGGACGATGTTCTGGTAGCCGGTGCACCGGCAGAGGTTGCCCTCGAGCCCCTCGCGCACGGCGTGCTCGTCGGGATCGGGGTTGTCGGCCAGCAGGTCGATGGACTGCATGATCATGCCCGGGGTGCAGAACCCGCACTGCAGCGCATGGTTGTCCCGGAACGCCTGCTGCACGGGATGGAGCTTGCCGTCGCGGGCGAGCCCCTCGATCGTGGTCACCTCACAGCCGTCGGCCTGGACGGCGAGCACCGAACAGGACTTGACGCTGTGGCCGTCCAGGTGCACGGTGCAGGCTCCGCAGTTACTGGTGTCGCACCCGACCACGGTGCCGACCTTGCCGAGCCGCTCTCGCAGGTAGTGCACGAGAAGTGTGCGTGGTTCGACGTCATCGGTGTAGCGGGTCCCGTCTACGGTGACGGTGATGCGCATTGGGCCTCCTGTGGTGGCTCGGCCCGTCCAGGACGGGCCGCGTGGGAACGGCCGTAACCGACCACCGCACCGGTGATCGGCTTCACAAGGCGAGCCTGCTACGTTCGCCCCGCCGGGACAACCCCCGTTCTGGCGAGTGCGCGCACCTCGATCCGCAACTGCGGACGTGACGACGGGATCAGCTCCGCACGTGCGGACGGGTCCCCCGATCGATATCGCGTCCGGCGTCGCGACGGCCCCGCTCGCGTCACCGCTCCAACTCGCTGTGGATCCGGCCGTCGAGATCCGACAGGCGGCGCCCGCCTCCGCCCCACTTCAGCGCGATGATCTCCGCCGCGATGGAGACCGCGGTCTCCTCCGGGGTCCGGGCGCCCAGGTCGAGCCCGATCGGCGAGGCGAGGCGCTTGAGCTCCGCGTCGGTGATGCCCACCTCGCGCAGCCGCGCGAGCCGGTCGTCGTGAGTCCGGCGCGAGCCCATGGCACCGATGTAGCCGACGTCCAGACGCAGCGCGACCTCCAGCAGCGGCACGTCGAACTTGGGGTCGTGGGTGAGCACGGCGATGACGGTGCGGCCGTCGATGCGGCCCGCGTCCGCCTCGGCCTTGAGGTAGCGGTGCGGCCAGTCCACGACCACCTGGTGCGCGTCCGGGAACCGTGTCTTCGTGGCGAACACCGGGCGCGCGTCGCACACGGTGACCTCGTAGCCGAGGTAGGCGCCCATCCGCGCCATCGCGGCGGCGAAGTCGATGGCGCCGAACACCAGCATCCGCGGCGGCGGCTCGAAGGTGTTGACGAAGACCGCCATGCCCTCGCCGCGACGCTGGCCGTCCGGCCCGTAGTGCAGCGTGCCGGACCGCCCGCCCGCGAGCAGGCCACGGGCGTCGTCGAGCACGGCGTCGTCGATGCGCTCCGACCCCAGGCTGCCGCGCGCCTGCTCGGGCCACACGAGCAGGCGCCTGCCGAGCATCGCCGGGTCGGGGTGTTCGATGGTCGTCACCACCGCGACCGGCCTGCCGTCGCGCACCGACGACACGAGCTCGCCCAGCTCGGGCATCGACTCCCGGTCGACCGGCTCCACGAAGATGTCGATGATGCCGCCGCACGTCAGGCCGACGGCGAACGCATCGTCGTCGCTGACGCCGTAGCGCTGCAGCACCGGCACCCGGTCGGCCACCACCTGCTGCGCGAGTTCGTACACCGCGCCCTCGACGCAGCCGCCCGAGACGCTGCCGACCGCCTCGCCGTCCGCGCCCACCAGCATCGCCGCGCCCGGTGCCCGCGGCGCGGACGAGAACGTCGCGACCACGGTGCCCACGCCCACGGTCTCCCCGGCTTCCCAGCGCCGGTGGAGTTCGTCCAGCACGTCATGCATCTCGGATCTCCTGGAGAAGTCGTTCCAACGTGGCCAGGCTGTGCCCGGCCAGCAACCGGTCCACGTGCGGGAGCGCGGCGGCGATGCCGGACTGCACCGGCGTGTAGCCTTCGTGGCCCGCGTGGGGGTTGACCCAGAGGACGGCGTGGGCGAGCCGGCGCAGCCGCGCCATCTGCTCGCCGAGGAGCGTCACGTCTCCGCGCTCCCAGCCGTCGGAGAACACCACGACGACGGCTCGCCGGGCAAGACCGCGCTGCCCCCAGCGGTCGAGGAACGCCTGCACGGTCTCACCCAGCCGGGTACCGCCGGCGAAATCGGCGACCGCCTCCGCGGCGGTCAGCATCGCACGTTCCGGATCGCGCTGGCGCAACGCGCGGGACACGCGCGTGAGCCGGGTGCCGAGGGTGAACACCTCGACGTCGGCCGGGGCCCCGCGCACCACCACGTGCGCGAATCGCAGCAGCGAGTCGGCATAGGGCTTCATCGAGCCCGAGACGTCCACGAGCAGCACCACCTTGCGCGCCCGCGTGCGGTGCCGGGAGTACGCGAGCCGCCCGGTCTCCCCGCCGTCGGCGAGCATCGCGCGCAGCGTCCGGCCGGGGTCGAGCTTGCCGCGCCGCGCGGGCCGGTACCGCGACGACGACCGGGTGGGCGGCACGGGACGCAACGCCTGGAACAGCTCCCGCAGATGCCTGCGCTCGGCGGCGGTGAGCTCCCCGAGGTCGCGATCGCGCAGCACCTCCACGTCGCTGGCGGCGACGCTCAGCTGTTCGGTGGCCGAGTCGGATCCCTCGCCGGACCCGTCGTCCTGCGGTGCCAGCGACGCGATGCGCGGCCGTTGCTGCCGCTGGACCGGGCTGCGCCGCAACGGCGGCGGCTCGGCGCTGAACCACGAGGCGAACGCCTGGTCGTATCGGGGCAGGTCGTCGGGGTCGGCGCACAGGGTCAGCCTGCCCGCCCAGTACAGCTGCTCCGCGTCGCCGATGTCGACGCGTTCCACGGCGTCGAGGTAGGCCTGCACGCGGTGACCGTCGCAGGGCAGTCCCGCCTCGCGCAGCACGGCTGTGAACCCGACGAGGCCGGGCAGCGGGTCGGCCGTGACATGCGCGTCCATACGGTCATTGTGCCCCGCTCGGGCGCGAGACGGCGCCGCCGAAGCACTGGCCGCCGGCCGCCGGGTCACGCCAGCAGGGAATCGAGGCGGTCCCGCACGCGGTCGAGGTCCTCGCTGAACTTGAGCACGGCACCGAGCGTGGTGGCCGCCGAGGCGGTGTCGAGCTCGTCGCGATCCAGCGCGAGCAGCGCGTTCGCCCAGTCCAGCGCCTCGGCCACGCCGGGCGGCTTGAGCAGCTCCATCGTGCGCAGCCGCTGCACCGCCTCGGCGACCTGCTGGGCGAGCCGCTCCCCGATGCCCGGGACCCGGCTGCGCAGGATCGCCACCTCACGCGAGAGGTCGGGGTGCTCGAGCCAGTGGTAGAGGCAGCGGCGCTTGAGCGCGTCGTGCACCTCGCGCGTGCGGTTGGAGGTCAGGATGACCAACGGTGGCACCTCGGCCCGGACCTCGCCGTACTCGGGGATGGTCACCGTGTTCTCGTCGAGCAGCTGCAGCAGGAACGCCTCGAACTCGTCGTCGGCGCGGTCGATCTCGTCGACCAGCAGCACGCACGGCGCCGACTGCAGGGCACGCAGCAGCGGGCGCGCGAGCAGGAACCGTTCCGTGTAGAGCGACTGCTCGGCCACGTCCACGTCGAGCCGCCCGCCCTCGGCGGCCTCGAGGGCACGCAGGTGCAGCAACTGCCGCGGGAAGTCCCATTCGTAGAGGGCCTGTCCGGCATCGATGCCCTCGTGGCACTGGAGCCGGATGAGCGGCATCGACAGGGCCTGGGCCAGCGACATCGCCAGCGATGTCTTCCCCGTCCCCGGCTCGCCCTCGCAGAACAACGGCTTGCGCATGCGCAGCGCGAGGAACGCCGCGGTCGCCACGCCGTCGTCGGCGAGGTAGCCGGTTTCCTCCAGCAGTGCCGCCAGCTTCGCGGGCGAGCCGACGGGGTCGGTGATGTCGCGCGTCACAACTCCAGCCTAGGCGGTCCGCGGGGTGGGCTGGGCCTGGCGGGGACATCCTCGACCCGCAGCCACCCGATCGGCTCGGCGCCACCACAACCGTCAGGTGGTGGCGCGACGGGCGAATGCGACGCCAACGGCAGACACGGCGACGCCAACGGCGGACACGGCGACGGGACCCGCTACCGGGCCGGCCACCGGCGCCGCTACGGCTCGAGTTCGGCCGGGGTGTCGGCGTCGGCGCCGCTGCCGAGGTCGGCGCACTCGATGAGCCGCACGTCGCCGCGTCCGGCGAGCCAGCCGCGGGCGCCGCGGTCGCCGGTGACGTCGTCGGCGATCTCTCGCCACCAGCGCCGGCCGAAGAGCACCGGGTGCCCGGGCGTCCCGTCGTAGGCCGCCCGCGCGAGCGCCTCCGGCCCGCCGTGAGCCAGCACCCGCGCGACGACGCCGGCGCCCACCCCGGGCAGGTCGACCAGGTGCACCAGCGCGGCCTCCGGCACCGGATCGAGCGACGGCAACGCACGTAGCCCCGCGCGCAGCGACGCGCCCATGCCCTCGGCCCAGTCCGCCGCCTCGACGGTCACCGCCGCGGCCGGCACCAGCGGCCGGACCTCGTCCGCCCGCGCGCCCAACACCACGACCACGGGCGCGCATCCACCCTCGGCCAGCACCCGGACAGCGCGTGCCACCAGCGACTCGCCCCGCAACGTCGCCAGCGCCTTCGGCTTGCCGAACCGCCTGCCCGCACCGGCGGCCAGCACCAGACCCGCCGTGCTCACGCCGGCCCCGGCCGCCGGGACGGCGAGACGACGGCCAGGTCCGCCTCGATGCGCTTGGCCGCGGCGAGCAGCGGCGGCAGCAGCTCCTCCCGCACCGACTCGGGCGTGTTCCGGCTCGCGTGGGTCGAGAGGTTGATCGCCGCGACCACCGCGCCGTCGGCACCGTGGATGGGCGCCGCGACCGACCGCAGGCCCTCCTCGAGCTCCTGGTCGACGAGCGCGTACCCCTGCGCGCGGACCGTCTCCAGCTCCGCGCGCAGGGCCTCCGCGGAGCCGATGGTGTGAGCGGTGTACCGCTCGAACGATGCCTGCCGCAGGTAGTCCTCGAACGCGCCGGCGTCGAGCCCGGCGAGCAGCACGTGGCCCATCGACGTCGCGTGGGCCGGGAACCGCGTGCCGACGCTGATGGTCACCGCCATGATCCGCGAGACCGCCACGCGCGCGACGTAGACGATGTCCGTGCCCTCCAGCACCGACACCGAGCTCGACTCGTGTACCTCGGCCGAGAGCCGTTCGAGGTGCGGCTGCGCCACCTCGGGCAGCGACAGCCCGGAGAGGAATGCGTACCCGAGTTCGAGGACCTTCGCCGTGAGGGAGAAGTACTTGCCGTCGGTGCGCACGTACCCGAGGTCGGCCAGCGTGAGCAGGAAGCGCCGCGCCGCCGCGCGCGTGAGGCCGGTGATCTTCGCGACCTCGCTCAGCGTCAGCCGCGGTGCCCCCGCGTCGAACGCCTTGATGACGGCCAGCCCGCGTTCCAGCGACTGCACATGGTGCGCGCCGCGTTCGGTGCCCGCCGCGTCGTCCCGGCCTGCGTGGCCCTCGTCCATGCGATCCAACCTATCGGTCGAGCTCGCCCAGCTCGGAGAGTGTGCGGGCGGCGATCACGAAGGCCTTGTCGGCCGCGGGCACACCCGCGTGGAGCACTGCGGCGATCTCGTCCGGGGTGCGGCCGACGTGCTCGTCGGTCATCGCGCGGTCGCCGCGAGGTGGCCCAGGATGAGCTCGGTGAACCGCGCGGGCTGCTCGACGTTGCCGAGATGGGCCGCGTGCTCGACGACCTCGTGCCGAGCGCCGGGGACCTCGGCGGCAATGAGCTTGCCGTGCTGCTCGGGCGGGGTCGCCGGATCGTCGGCACCGGAGATCACCAGCGTGGGAGCGGACACCCTCGGCAGGTCGCCGAGCACGTCCATCGACCCGATGGCCGCGCAGCACGCCGCGTAGCCCTCGGCCGGGGTCGCCGCGGTCATGTGGTGGTACTCGCGCGCCTCCTGCGGGTTGGCCGAACGCCAGTCCTCGGTGAACCAGCGCTGGATGCTGCTGTCGGCGATGGTGGTCATGCCCTGGGTGCGGGCGGCGCGGGCACGGTCCTCCCAGGACTCCTTCGTGCCGAGCTTCGGCGACGTGCAGCACAGCACGAGGCTCGCGATGCGCTCCGGCCGGTGGATGCCGAGCCACATGCCGGTCATGCCACCGAGTGAGAGCCCGACGAAGTGCGCGCGCTCGACGCCCAGCTCGTCGAGCAGCTCCACCACGTCGCCGCCCAGGTCGGCCAGCGTGCACGGGGACTCGGGTACCGGCGTCCGGCCGTGCCCCCGCTGGTCGTACCGCACGACGCGGTAGCCGGCCTCGGTGAGCGGGCCCACCTGCGGGTTCCACATGTTGAGGTTGCTGCCGATGGACCCGGACAGCACCACGACCTCGCCGTTGTCCGGCCCCTCGACGACATGGTGAACCTTCACTGTTTCTCCTCTCGCTTGCGGTGCGCGGTCAGGGCGTGGTCGAGGTGGGCGCGCGTCCGCGCGGGGTCCGGGGGGAGCCGCGCAACACCGTCGGAAACCCGTCCTCACCGGTGTCGTCGGCCGGGCCGCGAGCGGACCACCGGAAACCGGACGCCGCGCCATGCGGATCGAACCGGTAATCCGAGTGGGCCTGCCAGATCTCGCCCACACTCGGGCAACGACCCTCTCACCTCGATCCCCCGATGCGACGGCAACACCGGCGGATGCGTCCGGGCGGGATCACGCGGCAGCCCGGCAGCACCAGTCCCGGCTGCGATGAGGACGCGGGCGTCTCCACCGATCCTCCTCGGTCAGGCCTCCAGCACCACGGCCAGCCCCTGGCCGACCCCGATGCAGATCGCGGCCAGACCGTACCCGCCGCCACGCCTGCGCAGCTCGTAGGCCAGCGCACCGAGGATGCGCCCACCGGACGCGCCCAGCGGGTGGCCCAGCGCGATCGCGCCACCGTTGACGTTGACGATCTCCGGGTCGAGCTTCGGCCAGTCGGCGAGGCACGCGAGCGACTGGGCGGCGAAGGCCTCGTTCAGCTCGACGGCCTTGAGGTCCTCCCAGCCGATGCCCGCGCGCTCGAGCGCGACCTCGGCGGCGCGCACCGGACCGATGCCGAACACGTGCGGGTCGACCCCGGCGGCGCCGCGGCCCGCGATCCGCGCGAGCGGCGTGGCGCCGAGCCGGTCGGCGCCAGCCTGGTCGGCCAGCAGCACGGCCGAGGCGCCGTCGTTGAGCGGCGAGGAGTTGCCCGCCGTGACCGTCCCTTCCGGACGGAACACGGGCTTGAGCTTGGCCAGCTTCTCCAGGCTGGAATCAGGCCGGATCCCCTCGTCGCGCGCCAGCTCGGTGCCGGGAACCGCGACGACGTGGTCGTCGTAGAACCCCTCGTCCCACGCACGGGCGGCGTTGAGATGACTGCGCAACGCGAACTCGTCCTGCTGCTCGCGGCCGATTCCGTAGCGTTCGGCGAGAATCTCGGTGCTCTCGCCGAGGGAGACGGTCCACTGCTCCGGCATCCTCGGGTTCACCATGCGCCAGCCGAGCGTGGTCGAGTACATCGTCTCGTGGCCGTTGGGGAACGCCTTGGCCGGCTTGGGCAGCACCCACGGCGCGCGGCTCATCGACTCCACGCCCCCGGCGACCACCACCGACGCGTCACCGGTCGCGATCAGCCTGCTGCCCTGCATCGCGGCGTCCAAACCGGACCCGCAGAGCCGGTTCACCGTGGTTCCCGGCACGCTCGTCGGCCAGCCCGCGAGCAGCGCCGCCATCCGCGCCACGTTGCGGTTGTCCTCGCCCGCGCCGTTCGCGTCACCGAGGACGACCTCGTCGACCCCGGCGGGATCCAGGTCGTTGCGCTGCGCGAGGGCCGACAGCACGTGCGCTGCCAGGTCGTCGGGCCGCACCCCGGAGAGCGCGCCGCCGTACCGGCCGAACGGCGTCCGGACCGCGTCCAGGACGAAGACGTCACTCACTTCGAGGCCTCCTTCAGCGCACGCAGGGTCGCCAGCTCCTGCTCGGTCGGAGGCTCCGTGCGCGACAGTTCCGGCGACACCTTGAGGTCCCAGCCGGTGGCCTCGCGTACCTGCTCCACCTCCACACCGGGGTGCAACTGGCTCAGCACGAGTTCGTGGGTGTCGGGGTCGGGCCGCAGGATGCCGAGGTCGGTGACGACGAGCGTCGGGCCGGCACCGGGCAGGCCGAGCCGCTCCCGGTCGCCCTTGCCGGAACCGTGCCCCACCGACGTGACGAAGTCGACCTTCTCCACGAAGCTGCGCTTGCTCTGCCGCACCACCACGAACACCTCGTGGCAGGACGCCGCGATCTCCGGCGCGCCCCCGGCGCCCGGCAGCCGCACCTTCGGGTCGGCGTAGTCGTCGCCGATGACCGTGGTGTTGATGTTGCCGAACTTGTCCAGCTGCGCCGCCCCGAGAAAGCCGATGTCGATGCGGCCGGGTTGCAGCCAGTAGTTGAAGACCTCCGGCACGCTGATCACCGCGTCGGCGGTCTCCGCCAGGACCCCGTCGCCGATCGAGGCGGGCAGCCGGTCTGGCTTGGAACCCAGGGTGCCCGACTCGTAGATGAGCACGAGGTCGGGAGCGTGCGTACGGCGCGCGACGTTCGCCGCCGTCGAGGGCAGGCCGATGCCGACGAAGCACCGCTTGCCGTTGCCGAGGGCCCTGGCCGCGGCGATCGACATCATCTCGTCGGAGGTGTACTCCTGCTGCCCGGTCGGCGCCGTCTGCGTTGTCTGCGTCGTCATCGCACACCCTCCATGGCGAACACCTTCTCGGCGTAGCCACGTCTCGAACGTTTCCCGATCCCGCCCGATGGCATCCCACTGCTGGTAGTAGGCGTTGTCCCGCTCGTAGTAGCCCTGCGCGTACGACGGGTGCGCTCCCCCGGGCACCTCGGCGACGCACGTGACGGCCCAGCTCGGCAGGATCATCTGGCCGGGCACGGGCTCCAGCTCGTCCACGATCTCCTCGACCGTGACGAGGCTGCGCGTGGCGGCCAGCACGGCCTCCTTCTGAACGCCCACCAGGCCCCAGATCTGCACGTTGCCCGCCCGGTCGGCGCGCTGGGCGTGGATGATCGACACGTCCGGGTTCAGCGCAGGCACGGCGGCCAGCTCCTCCCCGGTGAACGGGCAGGTGATCCACTTGATCGTCTCGGTGTGCCGGGGCAGGTCGGTGCCGCGGTAGCCACGCAGCACCGCGAACGGCAGCCCCGAGGCGCCGGCCACGTAGCGGTTGGCCATCCCGGCGTGACTGTGTTCCTCGATCTCCAGCGGTACCGGCCAGGAGTTCTGCACCGCGTCGCGGAACCGGTGCAGCGAGCCGACTCCGGGGTTGCCGCCCCACGAGAACACCAGCTTGCGCGCGCAGCCCGCGCCGATGAGCTGGTCGTACACGATGTCGGGCGTCATGCGGACCAGCGTCAGGTCCTTCCGCCGCTGCCGGATGATCTCCTGCCCCGCCGCGTGCGGGATCAGGTGCGTGAACCCTTCCAGCGCGACCATGTCGCCGTCGTGCACGAGCCTGCCGACCCCGTCGGCCAGCGAAACGATCTCCGCCACGATGCCACCTCGTTCGCATTACGCACACTCGTTCTGCATCTGAACATAGCCGGGAGCGTGCAGGGACGTCAATCCGCTCCCGCCGCGGCTAAGGTGCCCTCGGGAGACGTCTCGAGCAGCGCGAGGAGCGTGAATGACGGACACACGGCCGCGGATCGTGGTCACCCGGTGGATCCCCGAGCAGGCCATGGACGTGCTGCGCGACGTCGGTGACGTGTGGGCACCCGACCCCGACCGGGCACTGCCGGCCGAGGAGCTGCACCGGGTGCTCGCCGGTGCCGACGCCGCGGTGGTCACGCTGAGCGAACGCGTCGACGCGGCGTTCGCCGACGCCGCCGGAGCGCGACTGAAGATCGTGGCCAACGTGGCCGTCGGCTACGACAACGCCGACGTGCCGGCCCTGCTCGACCGCGGGATCGTCTTCACCAACACCCCCGGCGTGCTCACCGACGCGACCGCCGATCTCGCGTTCGGCCTGCTGCTCGCCGTCACCCGCAGGCTCGGCGAGGGCGAACGGCTGCTGCGCTCGCGGACGCCGTGGTCGTTCCACCTCGGCTTCATGCTCGGCACCGGCCTGCAGGGCAAGACCCTCGGCATCGTGGGGCTCGGCCAGATCGGCCGCGCGATGGCCAGGCGGGCGCTCGCCTTCGGCATGGACATCGTCTACACCGGACGGCGACGCGCGCCCGTCGATGTCGAGGAGTCCCTGCGCGCCCGCTACCTCCCCCACGACGAGCTGCTGCGCACGGCCGACGTCGTGTCGCTGCACTGCCCGCTCACCCCGCAGACCCGCCATCTCATCGACGCGGACGCGCTCGCCGCCATGAAGCCCTCGGCGTTTCTGATCAACACCACGCGCGGGCCCGTCGTCGACGAGGCCGCGCTCGCCCGAGCCCTGCGCGACGGCGTGATCGCCGGCGCCGGGCTCGACGTCTTCGAGCGTGAACCCGAGGTCCACCCCGGGCTGCTGGAGCTGGACAACGTCGCCCTCGCCCCCCATCTGGGCTCGGCGACCGTCGAGACGCGCACGGCGATGGCCGTGCTCGCCGCCCGGAACGTCGCCGCCGTGCTCCGGGGCGGCGAGCCGCTGACCCCGGTCAAGGAGTG
The DNA here is from genome assembly GCF_042685745.1 of Prauserella oleivorans. Classification (NCBI taxonomy): domain Bacteria; kingdom Bacillati; phylum Actinomycetota; class Actinomycetes; order Pseudonocardiales; family Pseudonocardiaceae; genus Prauserella; species Prauserella oleivorans. Next base: position 4,606,083 of record NZ_JBHUNT010000001.1, read on the forward strand.
AGCACGATGCGCGTGGTCGTCGCACCCGACAAGTTCAAGGGCAGCCTGACCGCCGTTCAGGCCGCCGAGGCCATCGGCGACGGCGTCCGCGACGCCGTACCCGACGCCGGCGTGGCGCTGTGCCCGGTCGCCGACGGCGGCGAGGGCACTCTGGACGTCCTGCTCGCCGCAGGCGGCAAGCGCGTCGAGCAGCGCGTGCGCGGGCCGCTGGACGAGCCCGTCGACGCCTGGTACGTCGTGCTCGACGGCACCGCCTACATCGAGTCGGCGCGCGCGTGCGGCATCGAGCACGTGACACCGTCGCCAGAGGTCGCGCTCGCCGCTCACACCTACGGCGTCGGCGAGCTCATCGCGCACGCGCTCGCGGGCGGCGCGCACCGGATCGTGCTCACCGTGGGCGGCACCGCCAGCACCGACGGCGGGTGCGGGATGCTGCAGGCGCTCGGGGCGCGCGTGCTCGACGCGTCCGGCTCCACCGTCGGGCTCGGTGGCGGTGCGCTGACCGAGGTCGCGAGTGTGGATCTCACCGAGGTGCACCGCCGGCTGGGCCGGGCGGGCGTGCGCGTCGCCACGGACGTCACCAACCCGCTGCTGGGCCCGGACGGCGCGGCACCGGTGTTCGGTCCGCAGAAAGGCGCGGGAGCGCGGGAGGTCGAGCTGCTCCGACACGGGCTGAGCCGATGGGCGGACGCACTCGAACGCGCCGGTGCCCCGGCGCTGGCGGACGTGCCCAGCGCCGGAGCAGGCGGCGGTATCTCCGGAGGCGCGATGGCAGCGCTGGGCGCCCGTGCCGAGTCGGGGTTCGACCTGGTCGTCGAGCTGACCGGGGTGGAGGACGCCGTGCGGGCGGCGAACCTCGTCATCACCGGCGAGGGCTCGCTCGACCGGCAGAGTCTCGCGGGCAAGGCACCCGCGGGCATCGCGGCGATGGCCGGCCGCCACGGCGTGCCGGTACTCGCCGTGGCCGGCCGCATCGCCCTCACCGGCGACGAGCTCGCCCGAGCGGGTATCGCGGGTGGCCTCGCCCTCGTCGACCACGCCTCCTCGATCGAGGACGCGCAGCGCAACGCGGCGGCGCTGCTGCGCGAGCACACCGCCGCGCTCGTCCGATCCTGGCGGGACGGTGATCGGCCCCCTACGGCTGCAACACGATCTTGATGGCCCCGTCGCGCTTCTTCTGGAAGATCTCGTAGCCGTGCGGCGCCTCGTCGAGCGGAATCCGGTGCGTGGTGAGGTCACCGACGCCCAGCGGGTCGCCGTCGCCGGTGAGCAACGGCAGAATGTCGTCGGTCCACGCGCGGACGTTGGCCTGCCCCATCCGTAGCTGGATCTGCTTGTCGAACAACGTCATCAGCGGCATCGGGTCCACCATCCCGCCGTATACGCCGGACAGCGAGATCGTGCCACCGCGCCGCACGACGTCGATGGCGAGATGAAGCGCGCTCAGCCGGTCGATCCCGGCCTTCTCGATCATCTTCTCCGCCACCGGCCCCGGCAGGAGCGTGGCGAGCTGCTGCGCCATCGCGCTCACCGGGGCGCCGTGGGCCTCCATCCCGACCGCATCGATGACGGCGTCGGTGCCCCGGCCGTCGGTGCGATCCCGCACTGCATCGCCGACCTTCTTCGTGGTGCGCAGGTCGATGGTCTCGACGCCGTGCCTGCGCGCCATCTCCAGCCGTTCGTCGACGAGGTCGACGCCGATCACGGTGGACGCACCGCGGTGCTTGGCGATGCGCGCCGACATCTGCCCGATCGGGCCCAGGCCGAGCACGGTCACGCTGCCACCGTCGGGAATGGACGCGTACTCGACGGCCTGCCACGCGGTGGGGAGCACATCGGACAGGAACAGGAAGCGTTCGTCCGGCGGCCCCTCGGGCACCTTGATCGGCCCGAAGTGCGCCTGCGGAACCCGGAGCATCTCCGCCTGGCCGCCGGGAACCTGACCGTAGAGTTTGGTGTAGCCGAACAGCGCTGCGCCCTTGTCCTGCTCGCGGACCTGCGTGGTCTCGCACTGGGTGTAGAGCTTCTGGTCGCAGAACCAGCACTGTCCACACGCGATATTGAACGGCACGACGACGCGGTCGCCGGGCTTGAGGTTGGGCACCGCGCTGCCCACCTCCTCGACCACTCCCATCGGCTCGTGGCCGAGGATGTCGCCGGGAGTCATGAACGCACCGAGTACTTCGTACAGGTGCAGGTCCGAACCGCAGACGGCGGACGAGGTCACCTTGATGACCGCGTCCGTCGGCTCCTGGATCCGCGGATCGGGCACCTCCTGCACGCGCACGTCGCGCTTGCCCTGCCAGGTCACTGCCTTCATCGGGGCTCTCCTTCCGCCTCACCGGGTCGCTGGGCGGATACCCCGAAGCAGTCAGCCCGACTCCTCCGTGATCGTGTGCGAGGCACCCACCGGTTTCGACTCCGGTGACCCACGCTGCCGGAGATAGACGCTGAGGATCGCCATCGAGCCGATGGCCAGGAATTCCGATTGCCAGTTCTGCAGCGAGCGGCTCCAGAAATCCGCCGAGGTGATGTACTCCGGCCACGGCAACGGGTCGGCGAAGTCACCCAGCTGTTCGGCGTTGAACGCGCTCATCCCGACCACGGACTGGGCAAGCCACGACGCCAGGAACAGCGCGCCCATCACCAGGCCGAGGGAGCGCGAGAACAGCGCCGTGCGCCAGCCGCCCGCCTGGACCCACGGTGGTGAGGCGTCGTGGGCATGGCGGCCGACCTGCTGGTCCTCGTCGGTTTCCGGGCCGATGCGCCCCACCGGCTTGGACTCCGGTGAGCCGCGCTGCACAAGCCACACGGTGGCCATGATGTAGAGGAAGAACTGCAGGTACTCGGACTGCCAGTTCTCGGCGACGTCCACGGCGAAGTCGGCCGACGTGACGTACTGGCCGAAGCTGATGGGCTCGCCACCCTGGGCGAGCTGGCGGTTGATGAAGTCGGCGTGCCCGGCCAACGCCTGGCCCACCAAGCTGCCGAGGAAGAGCAGTCCGAACACGATCGAAAGGCCGTTGTCGCGCAGGATCCGCCGCACACCCACCACCTCCACGGCTCACCGGTGCAACAGCCCGATGACAACGAAGTACGCGCAGCCGAGCAGGACCACGGCGAGATAGAGCCAGAACATCACCCGCACACTCATGGCCCACCCACCTCACAGTCGTAGGGGGCGTCGCCGCCCTGGGGTGTGCACCCGGCTCCGGTGACCCGCCAGCCGTCGCCGTACTCGTGCAGGAAGACCGTGTCGGCGGGCGTGCGCGCCTGTGCCTCCGACCCCCACAGCTCGATCGCCGTCACCGGATCCACGGGAAGGCCCACGCTGAGCAGCGCGTCGGCACACGGCCGGCTCGCGGCCGACTCGAGGTCTCCACGAGCCTGCTCGCTGAGCAACGCGCAGGCGGCCTGCGCTCGCCCCTCGCCCAGGGCGCGCAGGAACTCGCCGACGGCCGACCGGGCCTGTTGCTCGGATGCCGAACCGCAGGCGACGGCCAGCAGCAGCGTGCCGATCGTCGCCGGCACGCCGGCTCTCCGCATGCTCCGGCGCACGAGCGGAGAGTCTACCTCGACTGTCCACTAGGGACTAATCGAAACGCCGGTGGCCCGCTCGCGGCGGACCACCGGCGTTCCGCGAGTCTGCGACAGGTCACGCTTCCGGCTGCTGCATCACCGCGAAGTTGAGCTGGCCCTGCTCGTCCTGCTGGACGTCGAGCACCTTGTCGTCGAGGAACGACGACGCCTTCGGCTCGAGGAACACCCGGGCACCGCCTTCGGTACCGAGCACCTCGTCGCCCTCTTCCGGCGCTGGAGCGATCGAGAGCGCGAGCTGCGCACCGGCCTCGGTCTCCTCGCGCACGGCGAAGCGGAGCCCGGCAGCCTGCTGGCCGTCCTGGGAGGTCAGAGCGCTGATCGCCTCGACGGCAGCGTCAGTCATCGCAAGCATGGTCGGTTTTTCCCTTCGGTTTGCTTGAAGCTGCCATTCCCACCGTAGGGGTCCGCGAGCCTGAGCGCTTCCCGGGCACGCGGATCGGCTCAGAGAACTTTGGCCACGACACGCAGATCGGCGACGAGTTCCGAATACGCACGGTCACGTTCGTCGGCGGGCGCACGTAATACGGCCGAGGGATGCACGGTCGCCACGGCCTTCATCGCCACGGCCTTCACCCCGTCCGCGACCTCGGCGGGCAGCTCGACGAGTTCACCACGTCGCTTGCTGACCCGGAAGTCCGCGCCCAGCAACGACTGCGCCGCAGTCGCGCCGAGACAGACCACGACCTCGGGCCGCACGGCATGCAGCTCGGCCACCAGCCACGGACGGCACGCGACGATCTGTGACCGCGAGGGCTTCTTGTGAATTCGGCGTTTCCCTCGCTCGTCGGGAACGAAACGGAAATGTTTCACCGCGTTGGTGACGTAAACGGTGCCGCGGTCGATCCCGGACTCCTCGAGTGCCTTGTCGAGCAACCCGCCCGCCGGACCGACGAACGGCTCGCCGGTCGTGTCCTCCCGGTCACCGGGGACCTCGCCGACGAACACCACCTTCGCGCGCTCGGGTCCGGCGCCGAACACCGTCTGGGTGGCATCGCGATACAGGTCGCAGCCACGACAACTGCGGGCCGCCTCCCGCAGCTCCGGAAGAGCCGTGCGCTCCGGGAGGTACTTGCCGGCACCCTCGTGGCTGACCATCGTCAGTCCTGCCCGCAGCCCAGCGCGTTCGCCCACAACAACGCGTGGACCACGGCGTCGAGCCGGGCGAGCGGGTCGGGATCCTCGGTGACCAGGCCGATCTGGAAGCGGACGTCGCCGGCGTTCGCGTTGAGGCCGGCGAGCACGGCGCGCAGTACCGCCCGCAGCGCGGGCTGCACCTCGTCGATGTCGACGGGTTCGTCATCCACATCGAGCACGTCCACGTAGTACAGGTCGTCCTCGCCGCCGTCTGTTGGCCTGCTCGCCCGTGAGCGCAGCGTGGCGACGACGGTGGAGACGAGCTCCAGCAGCACCGGCTCGAACAACTGGCGCCGCGGGGCGTCACTGCCGATCAGGGTCGCGAGCTGGGCGGCGAGGCCGTCGAGATCACCGACGCGGGCCACGGACAGCAGCCGGTCGGTCAGACCGCGCACGCGCAGCTCGCCCGCACTCACTCGGCGCCACCCTCGGGCACACGGATGCCGTCGGCGACGGAACCGCCCGCCTGGTCGGCGTTCTGCCCGCGCCGGATCGCCGGCGTGCTCGGCTCGGCGGCGTCGTCCTCCGGCACGACGGGTTCGACATCCTCGGTGACGTGGTCGACCGACTCGTCCAGTTCGGTCGCGGGCGTCGCCGCCACCGGCCGCTCCGGTACGTCGGCGGGCCCCACGTCCGGGCGTTCCTCGGCGAGCCGCTGCTCGTGGGTCTCGCCCTGCCGCTGCTCGGCGGGCGTCATCCCGTACCGGTCGGCCTCGCTCCAGTGCTCGGGCGGGTCCATGCCCTCCTCGAGCGGATCGACGCGGAGCCGGTCCTCGTCCAGGTCCTCCGCACTGTTCAGCGCGGCGGGGTCGGTCTCCGCGCTGTCCGGTGCTCCGGTGTCCTGGGGAGGCGTCACGGGATCAGTACCGTCGCTCATGGCACTCCTTTCCGAAGCAACTGGAGGCTCGCGCTGAGCCGGTCAGCGTGTACGGGGGCGTACGGTGGAATTAGCGCTGTACCCCTGCGTCAGTGCGAACAAACGCGTGCGGGAGTGTGCGAAGGTCCACAGCCCCCAGCGCAGACCGAGGTTGCGGAACAAGCGGGAGGCTTCCTACGGTTGGAAAGACGGTTGAGTACACAGCCGACACGGGGACGGCCACTCGCGCGCCACAGCCGAGCCAGGTCGGCGCTCCGATCTCATTCCGCGGACCTGGTCTACTCCCTGTCCGAACCCTACGGAGGGATACCACAGTGCGAAGCACCGACACGAACGAACTGGCGGCACAGTCGTCGGCAGGCACGGACTCCGCGGTACAGGAGGCACACGGCATGCGCATCGACGCTGAACGCCGGTCGGACGAGGTGGTGCTGGCACGCGTCACCGGCGAGGTGGACCTCCTGTCCGCTCCCGACCTGCGCAAGTGGGTCCGGGAAGAGGTGGCCACACCCACGAAGCTCGTCCTCGACCTCGACGGTGTCGACTTTCTCGGCTCGGCCGGCCTGTCCGTGCTGGCGGAACTGGCGGAGAAGTCCGCGCACAACCACCTGAACTGGGCCGTCGTCGCCAGCAACCGCGTGGTGCTCCGTCCACTGGAGGCCACCGGCCTCGCGAACCAGATGCCGGTGTATTCGAGCGTCGACGAGGCGATCAAGGGCCTCACCAAGGACTCCTGAGTCCGGGTCCGCGAACGCCGGTTTGCCGACCCACCTTGCGCGACTAACCTGCAGGTCATGACACCTGTGCCGCCGCGCGTCGGCACCGCGTGGACCACCGTTCTCCCGGAGCGCTACCGGGAGTTCGCCAGGCACGCGGTGCTGTATCTCGCGGCGGGCGGCGCGAGCACGGTCCTGCAGGCTCTGCTCTTTCTCGCGGTGCGCACGGTCACCGGGCCACTGACGGCGAATCTGGTGGCCATCGGCGCCACGACGCTGCTCAACACCGAGTTCCACCGGCTCGTCACGTTCGCGGGCACGTCGGGGCCGCGGGCGCGCAGGCACATCCAGACGCTCGGCACGTTCGCTTTCTACGCCGGCGCCGGTTCGGTGGCGTTGTTCGTGCTGCACACGCTCGCCGAGGCGCCGTCGCCGCTGCTCGAGACGGCGGTGCTCGTGGCCACGAGCGTGCTCGGCGGCATCTGCCGCTTCCTGCTGCTCCGTTCGTGGGTCTTCGGTCGACGCCCGGAGACGGCACGGTGACCGAGCGCGACGACACGGCCGAGGAGAGCGAACCCGACTACCGGTTCACGCTCGCCAACGAACGGACCTTCCTCGCCTGGATCCGTACGGCGCTGGGACTGGTCGCCGGAGGCGTCGCCGTTCAGCAGCTCGTTCCGGATCTCGCCGCGGAGGCTCCCCGGACGGCGCTGGCGTCCGTGTGCATCGGGCTGGCGTTCGTGCTCGCCGGTGCCGCCTATCCCCGCTGGCGCACGGTGCAGTCCGCCATGCGGCGCGGCGCCCCGCTGCCCCGCAGCGCCCTGCTCGTCGTGCTCGCCGCCGGTGTGCTCGTCATCACGGTGTTCGCGCTGATCCTGGTGCTGACGGCGTGACCGGCGGGCTGCAACCGGAACGCACCGGGCTCGCGTGGCAACGCACCGCGCTGGCCGCCGGAGCCTGTGCCGCGCTGCTCCTGCACGCCGCCGCCAGAGGGCGCTGGGGCGTGCTCACCGTGCCCGCGGCGTGCGCGGCGGGCACGGCCGCACTGCTGGCGATCGCGGGCGGCATCCGGGAACGCGAGCTGCGCCGCAGGACGGAGCCCGCCCCGGTCCGGGCGGTCGTGATCGGCGTCGTGAGCCTGGCGGTCGCGGGGACGGCCGCCGCCACGCTCGTCGCGTTCCTCCGCTGAGCCTCAGACATTGGTGCGATCGGCGCAAAACAGTGGTTGATATCTGGATTACCCGACCGGACCCCTCTACTATTACGCTCAGTGGTCACCGGGACGTTGGCTCCCCGCACCTGCAGCCCGGACCCACCCCGACGAATTACGCCGTTGTGGACCCCGGCGGCGACCGCAGTTTTCATGGTCTGGGAGCCGGCTATGCACAGCGTCGCCACAATTGTTGGCCCCGTCGCCGAACGGCCGGGGTCCGGTCCGGAGCGGGGCGAACCGCTCTCCAAAGCGGAGCTCGATCCGGTTGTCAGAGCGGCTGCGGACGGTGACCAGTTCGCCGTCAACACCCTGCTCACGATGATCACGCCGGTCGTCACGCGTTATTGCCGGGCGCGGCTGGGCAGGCGGGACCTGTCCTACGTGTCGGCCGACGATGTCGCCCAGGAGACGTGTGTGGCCGTGCTGCGGGCACTGCCCAGCTACCAGGACCGGGGCGGCTCGTTCCTCTACCTCGTGCACGCGATCGCGTCGAACAAGGTCTCGGACGCCTTCCGCCTCGTCTCCCGCGAGCGCTCGGACCCGACGGCCGACGTGCCGGAACCGGGCACGGCCGAGAACGAGCCCGAACGCACGATGCTCAACCTCGACCTGGGGCACCGGCTGCGGAACCTGCTGAGCTGCCTGCCCCGCAACCAACGGGACATCCTGATCCTGCGCTTCGTCGTGGGCCTGTCGGCGGGCGAGACCGCAGAGGCACTGGGGCTCTCCTCCGCCAACGTGCGCACCTCTCAGCATCGCGCCCTGACGCGGCTTCGTCCCCTGGTGGCGCGCGACGGCGGCTTCTGACCACGCCTCTCCGGGGACGCCTGGGCACTCCGCCGTGGACCGCGGACGGCGCCAGCCGTCACGTACGGCCGGGTGGGTCCGGCGTCCTCGCGCCACCACCGGGCGCGCTTCGACCGCCGCTACCCCAGCTTCTCGCGCAACCCCTGCAGCAGCTCCGCCTTCGCCGCGTCCAGGAACGTGTCCTGGTGTTCGCGGCCGATCTGGACCAGCGCCAGATCGGTGAAACCGGCGTCACGGAACGCCCGGGCGGCGTCCACCACCGCCTGGACCGACGCACCGCAGGAATCGAGCCCGCGACGTCGTCCTCGGTGACGTACTGGGTGGCACCCGCGAAGGCCGGGGTGCCGGGCAGTTCGGCGTTGACCTTCCATCCGCCCGCGAACCAGCGGAACTGCTCTCGCGCCCGCCGCGCGGCGGCCGCGGTGTCGCGGTCCCAGCACACGGGAAGCTGGCCGATCTTGCGCGACCTCTCCTGGCCCGAGTCGGAGCGCCGCGTGTCCCACTGCTCGCACAGGCTTCCCTTGGGCTCGATGGCGATCATCGCGTCGCCGAGCGGGGCGAATCGCTCCACCGACTGTTTGCCCGAGACCGCGACCCCCACCGGCACCCGCCGCTCGGGCAGGTCCCACAGCTTCGCCGAGTCCACGCGGAAGTGCTCGCCGGAGAAGTTGGTGTAGCCGCCGTCGAACAGGTCGCTGATGATCTGCAGCGCCTCGGACAGCATCTCGTGCCGCACGTTCACCGGCGGCCAGCCCCGGCCGAGGATGTGCTCGTTGAGGTTCTCCCCCGCTCCGACGCCGAGCAGGAACCGCCCGCCGGAGAGCTCCTGCACGGTCGCCGCCTTCTGCGCGACCACCGCCGGGTGATAGCGCATGGTCGGACACGTCACATAGGTCATCAGCTCGACCTCGGAGGTGGCCTGGGTGACCGCGCCGAGGGTGCTCCACGCGTAGGGCGCGTGGCCCTGCTCGTCCAGCCAGGGCGAGTAGTGGTCGCTCATCACCTCGAAGTCGAATCCGGCCTGCTCGGCGCGCGCCGCGTCGGCGACGAGCTGCCGGGGGCCGGCCTGTTCGGTGAACAGCGTGTAGCCGAGTCGCACGGCGTTCCTCCCCGTCAGTGCAGCGCGGGCTCCGGTGCGGTCTCCGGTTCGACGTTCAGCTTCTTCCGGCGTGCGATGGCCTCGCGGCGCTCGGTCTCGTCGAGCCCGCCCCACACACCGAAGGGCTCCTGCACGGTCAGCGCGTGGTGCCGGCACTGGACGATCACCGGGCAGGTGCGACAGATCTGCTTGGCGCGCGCGACCCGGTCGGCTCGCGCGAAGCCACGCTCTCCGTCAGGATGGAAGAACACCGAGCTGTCCAGATTGCGGCAGTTGCCGTGGCGCTGCCATTCCCAAACCTCTGCGACCGGCGTGGGCAGGCGGGACGTGTCGGCCATGGTGATCACCTCCGTGAAGACGTGCGATGCGTGATCGCGGGCGCGGTGTACCCGGGTTTTTCAGAACTCACACCTGAGGACCCATCAGCGGTGTTCTTCCTCGTCGAGCGGCACGGCGGCGGCCTGCTCGGCCGCGTCGGCGGGGTTGGCCTCGAGCGGAACGTCGAGCTCCGGGGGTTCGGTGATGGAACCGTCGGGGATGGACTGCCTCTGCTCGTGCACGTCCGCGTCCGGCGCCAGGTCTGGGTTCTCCGTCATGATCGACGTGGTACCCCGCCTGCGGCGCTTTCAATCCACACTCGTTCGAGTGGAACGGCGACCCCGGCATACCTCGGGTACGCTGCGGCCCGGCTCACCGTGATCACCGGCCGCCACCCGTTCAGGGCCCGCCGGGGACGAGCCGGTCGACTTGACGGGGAGGAACGCGCATGACCGACCGCCGGTACGACATCGTGCTGTTCGGCGCCACGGGATTCACCGGCGGCCTGACCGCCGACTACCTCGCCCGGCACGCCCCGCGGGGCTGCCGGTGGGCGCTCGCCGGGCGGACGCCCGCCAAGCTCGAGGCCGTCCGGGCCCGCCTCGCGGAGATCGATCCCGCCTGCGCCGACCTGCCGCTGCTGCGGGCCGACGTCACCGACGCGGACTCGCTGCGCGAGGTCGCCGAGGCGAGCCGGGTGGTCATCACCACGGTCGGCCCGTACCTGCACTACGGCGAGCCGCTGGTGGCGGCGTGTGCGGCGGCGGGAACCGACTACGTCGACCTCACCGGCGAGCCCGAGTTCGTCGACCGCATGTACCTCGCTCACCACGCCACCGCGCGGCGCACGGGTGCCCGGATCATCCACGCGTGCGGATTCGACTCGATCCCGTACGACCTGGGTGTGTACTTCACGGTGCAGCACCTGCCCGAGAACGTCCCGCTGACCGTGACCGGCCAGGTGCGCGCGAACGCGGAGTTCTCCGGCGGCACCTACGCCTCCGCACTCGCCGCGTTCTCCCGGGCCCGCGCCATGGCCCGGACCGCCAAGCGGCGCCGCCGCGCCGAGCCGTGGCCGCGCGAGCGGCGCATCCACGTGCCGATGTCGCCGCCGAGCCGCGACCGCGACACCGGCCGGTGGCTCGTGCCGATGCCGACGATCGACCCGCAGATCGTGGCGCGGTCGGCCGCCGCGCTGGAGCGCTACGGGCCATCGTTCACCTACCGGCACACGGCCGCCGTGAGGCGGCTGCCGACGATCGCACTCGCGGGCGTCGGCCTCGGCCTGCTCGCCGTCCTGGCGCAGATCCCGCCCGCCCGCTCGGCGCTCGGCAGGCTACGCAAACCCGGCCAGGGGCCGAGCGCGGCACGGCGCGCGAAGTCGTGGTTCCACGTCCGGTTCACCGGCGAAGGCGGCGGCAAGCGCGTGGTCACGGAGTTCGCTGGCGGCGACCCGGGTTACGACGAGACGGCGAAGATGCTGTCCGAGTCGGCGCTGTGCCTGGCCTTCGACCAGCTGCCCGCGACGTCCGGCCAGGTCACCACCGCGGTGGCGATGGGCGACGCTCTGGTGCGGCGGCTCCAGGTAGCAGGGCTGACGATCCGGGTGGCCGAGAGCTGACCCGGCTCACCGGCCGACGGGTGGGTTCCGGGCACGCGTGGGAGCATTGCCCGGCGCGCTGAACCGGCCTCAGGCGACGAGCCGGCGCACGACGGCGTCGGCGAGCAGCCTGCCCCGGTCGGTGAGCACCGCCCGGCCCTCGGCGAGCGCATCCGCCGACAGCAGGCCGTCGGCCACCGCCGCGTGCGCCTCGCGCACGCCCGCCGCGTCGAGGGCCGCCAGCGGCAGGCCCTCGGCGAGCCGCAGTTCGAGCAGCACGCGCTCGAGGTGCCGGTCGTCGTCGCTGAGCACCTCGTGCCCGGCCACGGGCGGGCGCTTTCGGCCCAGCTCGGCCGTGTATCGCGCGGGATGCTTGACATTCCACCAGCGCACGCCGCCGACATGGCTGTGCGCGCCGGGACCCGCGCCCCACCAGTCGCCGCCCAGCCAGTAGCCGAGGTTGTGCCGGCAACGCGCGTCCGGTCCGGCGGCCCAGTTAGACACCTCGTACCAGCGCAGACCCGCGCCGGCGAGCACGTCGTCGATGAGCTCGTAGTCGGCGGCCAGCACGTCCTCGTCGGGTTCCGGTAGCTCGCCCTTGCGGACGCGACGGGCCAGCGCGGTGCCGTCCTCCACGATGAGCGAGTACGCCGAGACATGGTCGACGCCGGCGGAGAGCACCGCGTCCAGCGACGCCCGCAGGTCCTCCGGCCGCTCCCCCGGCGTGCCGTAGATGAGATCCAGATTGACGTGCTCGAACCCGGCGGCCCGGGCCTCGCGTGCCGCGGCGACGGGACGACCCGGGGTGTGCACCCGGTCGAGGACGCGCAGCACGTGTGGCGCGGCCGACTGCATGCCCAGCGACACCCGGGTGTACCCGGCGTCGCGGATCCCGGCGAAGAACTCCGGCGACGTGGATTCCGGGTTGGACTCGGTGGTCACCTCGGCGTCCGCCGCGAGGCCGAACGCCTGCCGCACCGCGTCGAGCACCTGGGCCAGGCCGTGCGCGCCGAGCAGCGAAGGCGTCCCGCCGCCGACGAACACGGTGTCGGCGGCGGGTGGCTCGCCGAGCATGCGGGCGGCCAGGTCGAGCTCGCGGCGGAGCCCGTCGAGCCAGTCGCCGGGTGAGGCGCCCGAGCCGAGTTCGCCGGCGGTGTAGGTGTTGAAGTCGCAGTACCCGCAGCGCGTGGCGCAGAACGGCACGTGCACATACACCCCGAACGGCCTGGAGCCCAGCCCGTGCAGGGCCGAGGCGGGCAGGCTGAACCGGTCCGGGGTGGTCGCGGTGGTCACCCCACCAGTGTCCCACCGGGTGCCGCGAGGCCCGGACGGGTGCGCCTCACAGCCGACCGAGCCACACGGCGGCCTCCCCGAGCCCGGCGGTCCCGGTGAGCGCGCCCGGCAGCAGTGGCACGGTCACCACGGCGTCGGCACCGAAGCGTTCGTGCACCGTCGCCAGCACGAGCTCCTCCTGCTCCCGCCGTCGCGCGAGCACCCCGGTCTCGTCGCCCGAGGCCACCCGGTTCACCACGACCGCACCGAGCGGCAGGCCGGCACCGGTGAGGACGTCGGCCGCCCGCAGCGTCTCGGCCAGCGGCAACCGCTCCGGGACCAGGACGAGGTGGACGAGCGCGTCCTCGCCCAGGCGGGTCCGGAGCCGGCCGAGCCGGGCACGGCGCGCCTGAAGCCGTTCCAGCAGCGGGTCGGCGGCGTCGTCCGGGTCGCCGAGCAGCCCGGCGGCGAGCCGGTCGGCGTGCCGGGCCCGCCTGCGGTGCCGGGCCAGGCCCTCGATCCACGGCGTGAGCAGGGTCGGCAGGCTGAGCAGGCGCACCATGTGACCGGTCGGCGCGCTGTCCACGATCACCGTGTCCCAGCGCTCCCCCGCCTCCTCGACCACCTCAGTCAACCGGTCCAGTAACGCCGACTCGACGGTGCCCGGGCTCTCGGCGGCGCGTTCCAGATGTCGCTCGACCGCGGGCAGCACCTCCCTGGGCACGGCGTGCCGGGCGTCGTCCAGCACCTCGGCGATGCGCCGCCGCGCCTGCCGCTCCCCGCTGATCTCGGCGGCCCACAGGGTGCCGGTAACCCGGCGTGGCCGGTCCGACAACGACGTCTCCAGGGCGTCGCCCAGCGAGTGCGCGGGGTCGGTGGAGACCACGAGCGTACGCAGGCCACGGCGTGCCTGGGCGAGCGCGTACGCGGCCGCCAGCGTCGTCTTGCCGACTCCGCCCTTGCCGCCGAAGAACCGGATCAACAGCACACCCCGGGGTCGCCGAACTCCTCGCGGCCCATGCGCCGGTGCCACTCGTGGAAGTCGGCGACCAGGTACGGGACGAGATCCAGCGTCTCATAGGCGACCGGGTTGTCCACGCCCAGCGACTCGAGCAGCAGCAAGGCGCGCAGGGTGTCGTCCCGGCGACGCGCCTCCCGGCGCAGCCCCTGCCGCCAGCGCGCCACGAACGCGGCGTCGTGCAGCCGTTCGGCGCGCCGCCAGAACGCCCGCAGGCTCACCGCTCGGCGTCCGCCCGCGGCGGCGTGGTCTCCGGCTCCCCGGCCACCGTGGTTCCGCTCCAGGCCTTCCGCAGCGCCAGGGCGGCCTCCACGATCAGCCACACGGCCAGGACGAAGATGATCGCGTCGAGCGGTGCCAGCACCCACTCGCTCTCCTGGATGAAGTTGCGCAGGTTGACCACGAGCGCCCAGCTGGTCATCACGAGCAGGAACACCAGGGGCACCAGCACGGCGACCGGGTTGCGCCGGTTCTTCGTCACCCACACCGCGATCACGGCCAGCGCCAGGCCCGCGGTCAGCTGGTTGGTGGTGCCGAACAGCTGCCACAGCACGCCGAAGGTGTAGCCCTCGTCACCGCCGCCCGGCAGGAGTGCCAGCACGAGAGGGACGAGCACCGCGATGCTCGTCGCCGCGGTGAGGTTGCGGGCGACCGCCCGGACACGGGCGATCTCGGCGATCTCCTGGACGATGTAGCGCTGCAGCCGCACCCCGGTGTCCATCGTGGTGGCGGCGAAGCTGATGACGACGATGGCGGCGAAGATCGCGGCGATCGACGTCGGGACGCCGAGGTTGTTCGCGAAGTGCGCGACCCCGTTGACGAAGTTCGAGGTGGCATCGCCGGAGGCGGTCGAGAAGTCCGGGTAGGCCGCGTGCCAGTCGGTCGTGGTGGCCACGATGCCCGCCGTGCACGCGAGGATCGAGCCGAGCGCGAGCGACCCCTCGCCGATCGCCCCGAAGTAGCCGACGTACCGGGCGTCGGTCTCCTTGTCGAGCTGTTTCGACGTCGTCCCCGAGGAGACCAGGCTGTGGAAGCCGGAGATCGCTCCACAGGCGATCGTGATGAACAGGAACGGGAACCAGTTCGGCGACCCCTCCGGCGTGTCGTTGAACGCGGGCGCCACGACGCGGTCCCACCCGACCGCGATGCCGAGGCCGATGACGCCGAGCGCGATGAACAGCTGGTGGGAGTTGATGTAGTCGCGCGGCTGCAGCAGGATCCACACCGGGATTCGCGCGGCCACGAAGGTGTAGGCGAACAACAGGATGACCCAGATGTTGCGCTCGGTGAACAGGCCGTCCTCGGCGGCGATGCCCGCCAGCGAGATCGGCACGGCCTGCCCGAGCAGGATCGAGACGTACAGCAGGATCACGCCGACGATCGACGGGATCAGTGCGGCGCTGCGCGTGCGGTAGATGTACTGGCCGATCGCGATGGCGAGCGGGATCTCCAGCAGGATCGGCAGCACGGCCGCGGGGTTGGCCACGAACAGGTTCGCGATCACCACCGCGAACACGGCGTTCACCAGGGTCAGCAGGAAGAAGATGATCAGTAGGAAGAGCACACGCGCGCGTTTGTTGATGACGTCCCGCGCGAGGGTGCCGATGCTGCGAGCCCGGTGCCGCGCCGACACCACCAGCGAGCCGAAGTCGTGCACCCCGGCCGCGAAGATCGTGCCCAGCACCACCCAGGCGAGCGCCGGGCCCCAGCCCCAGAACACGGCGATGGCCGGGCCGACGATCGGCGCCGCGCCGGCCACCGACGTGAAGTGGTGGCCGAACAGCACATGCTTGTTGGTCGGCACGAAGTCGACGCCGTCACGCATGCTGTGCGCGGGGGTGACGAACTCCGGGTCGAGCGCGTAGACCTTCTTCGCGAGATACGCGGAGTAGTAGCGATAGCCGAGGTAGAACAGGGCGGCGACGATCAGGACCAGCACGATGGCGGGCATGGCGCTCACTCCTCGGGCGGCGTTGACACGAGGACCTGCTGACGTGGCACGGTAACAGCAGGTAGAGGGCCGCGTAAGAGCGCGAGAGGGACCGCAGTGGATCCGTTATGTCCGGTCTGGCAGCGGGCCATCACCGGTGAGGTGTGCTGGATCGGGCCGGACGGGACGCCCTCGGCGCTGGCGGCCACCCCGTTGCTGCTCGGCTCCGCGCCGTGCGTGGCGTTGCCCTACGCGCGGGCGGACGAGATCGCGGGCCTGCGCACGGCCGGGACGGCGACGTTCGCCGTCACCGACTCGCGATCGCTGCCGCCCGGCGAGGCGGGCCTGGCCCGGACGGGCCGGGTGCGGGTCCACGACGACGTCACCGGTGAGCTCTTCGCCGCCGAACTGCTCGAGCAGGAGCTGCGCAAGTACCCGCCGTCGCGCACACTCGCCGACAGTCCGCTGCTGCGCCGGGAGAACTGGTGGTGGCTGCCGCGCGTCATCGTCAGTCTCGACGGTCCCGCCGACCCCGGCCTGGTCCGCAGACCGCTCGCCCGCACGAACCCGGCGCGCCACGCGTTGCTCGCCGAGGCCCGGCCGGACGGGCTCGCCCTGCGCAGCGTCGCCGTCGGGGACGACGCAGGCGCCGACGCCACCGTGGTCCTGCGTGACCTGGCGGGCGAGGCAGGCCCGGCCGAACCCACCCCGGCGCTGGCGATCGGCTACGACTACGCGATCCCGGACCTCGAACGGTGGGAGACCTGGTCGCTCGCCGGAACCACCCACGGGAACACGCTGACGGTGACGCAGCGCTCCGGCAACCCCGGCGCCGAGCTCACCGCCCTGACGCTGCTCGAGCGGACCCGGCGGCACGCGGCGCTCTCCCGCGCCTGCCGGCGCACCATCAGGACGTTCGAGCGGCTCAGGTGACCTTTCTCCCACCATGCGGACGGGCCTGGACCACCTTCTGGACCGCGTGGCACGCTGAACATCGTGACTTCTGCCGGTGTGTCCCTCGTGGTGCGACGCCACGTCGACTACCTGCGTGTCTCCAGCAGTCTTTGCCGGCGCTGACCCCGCCGCGCCGCTCCCTTTCCCCGGTCGAGCGTGCGCCGATGTGCCGCGAACTGCTCCCACCACCGGCTCGGCCAGTGCGGTCCGGCACGACAGGCGCCGCTTCGCCGCGTCCACGCCCGAACACACCGCCCTGGAGGATCAGGACATGGCCCCGAACACCGGTCGACCCACCCGGCCCAAGCAGCGTCGTGGTGAGGGCCAGTGGGCCCTGGGCTACCGCGAGCCGTTGAACCCGAACGAACGTTCGAAGAAGGACGACCATCCGCTCAACGTGCGCTCGCGGATCGAGAACATCTACGCGGCGGGCGGGTTCGACTCGATCGACCCGGGTGACCTGCGCGGCCGGTTCCGCTGGTACGGGCTCTACACGCAGCGCAAGCCCGGCATCGACGGCGGCCGCACCGCCACGCTCGAGCCGGAGGAGCTCGACGACCGGTACTTCATGCTGCGCGTGCGGCTCGACGGCGGCGCCCTGACCACCGACCAGCTCACCCTGCTCGGCGAGATCTCGCAGACCTACGCCCGCGACACCGCCGACATCACCGACCGGCAGAACATCCAGTACCACTGGATCCAGGTCGAGGACATGCCCACGATCTGGGAGAGGCTCGAGAGCGCGGGCATGACCACCATGGAGGCGTGCGGCGACAGCCCCCGCGTCATCCTGGGCTCGCCGGTCGCGGGTATCTCCTCCGACGAGATCATCGACGGCACGCCCGCGATCGAGGAGATCAAGCGGCGCTACGTCGGCGACCCGCGGTTCGCCAACCTGCCGCGCAAGTTCAAAACGGCGATCTCCGGGCAGCAGGACGTCGCCCACGAGATCCACGACGTCGCGTTCGTCGGTGTCGAGCATCCCGAGCACGGCCCGGGCTTCGACGTGTGGGTCGGCGGCGGGCTGTCCACCAACCCGATGATCGCCCAGCGCCTCGGGGCGTGGGTCCCGCTGGACGAGGTGCCGGACGTCTGGGCCGGCATCATCAGCATCTTCCGCGACTACGGCTACCGCAGGCTGCGCTCGCGCGCGCGGATCAAGTTCCTCGTCAAGGACTGGGGCGCCGAGAAGTTCCGCGAGGTGCTCGAGACCGAGTACCTCAAGCGGCCGCTGATCGACGGACCCGCGCCCGCGGTGCCCGAGCGGCCGATCGACCACGTCGGCGTGCACCGGCAGAAGGACGGCCGCTACTACGTGGGTGGCGCTCCCGTCGCGGGGCGTGCGTCGGGTTCGATGCTGATCGCCGTGGCCAAGGCGGCCGAGCGGGCCGGCTCCGGCCGGGTCCGGCTGACCCCCCAGCAGAAGCTCGTCGTGCTCGACGTCCCGGAGAGCGAGGTCGAGTCCTTGCAGGCCGAGCTCACCGCTGCCGGCCTGGAGACCAGGCCCTCGCCGTGGCGGCGCCACGTCATGGCGTGCACCGGCATCGAGTTCTGCAAGCTGGCGATCGTCGAGACCAAGGCGCGGGCGGCTGCGCTGGTCGCCGACCTCGAGAGCAGGCTCGCCGAGGTCCAGGACGGACTGGACAACCCGGTCACCGTGCACCTCAACGGCTGCCCGAACTCCTGCGCCCGCATCCAGGTGGCCGACATCGGCCTCAAGGGCCAGATCGTCACCGACGCCGAGGGCAACCAGGTGGAGGGCTTCCAGGTGCACCTGGGCGGCGGCCTGGGGCTCGACGCCGGTTTCGGCCGCAAGCTGCGCGGCCACAAGGTCACCAGCGCCGAGCTGACCGACTACGTGGAGCGGGTCGTGCGGAACTACCTCGCCCAGCGCACGGAGGGTGAGAGGTTCGCCCAGTGGGTGGCACGCGCCGAGGAAGCCGATCTGCGGTGAGCGAACCCACGCCCTCGAGGGCGACACCGTTCCACTGTCCGTACTGTGGCGAGGAGGATCTCCGCCCGGAAGACAACGGCGCGTGGCTGTGTTCGTCCTGTCGACGGGTGTTCAAGGTGACCTTCATCGGGTTGCAGATTCCGGAGGTAAAGTCATGACCGCGGCGAGGACGACCGAAGACCTCAAGGCGCTGGCGGAACAGGCGTCCGAGCAGCTCGCCGACGCCACGGCCGAGCAGGCCCTGCGCTGGGCGGTCGACCAGTTCGGCGACGACCTCATCGTCGCGTCGAACATGCAGGACGCCGTGCTGATCGACCTGGCCACCAAGGTCAAGTCCGATGTGGATGTGCTGTTCCTCGAGACCGGCTACCACTTCGCCGAGACCCTCGGTACCCGCGACGCGGTGGCGACGGTGTATCCGGACATCCGGATCATCAACGCCTCCGCGGAGCAGACGGTGGCCGAGCAGGACGCCGAGTACGGCCCCAAGCTGCACGACCGGGACCCGAACCAGTGCTGCTTCCTGCGCAAGGTTGTCCCGCTGCGCAAGACGCTGGCCAATTACTCCTGCTGGGTGACCGGGGTACGCCGAGTGGATGCACCGACCAGGGCGAACACGCCGATCGTGACATGGGACGATCGGAACGGCCTGGTGAAGGTGAACCCGATCGCGGCCTGGACCGACGACGAGTTCAACGGCTACATCGACGAGCACGGGATCCTGCAGAACCCCCTGGTCGGCGAGGGCTACCTCTCGATCGGCTGCGCTCCGTGCACCGCGAAGGTCGCGCCGGGCGCCGACCCACGCAGTGGCCGCTGGGCCGGCAAGTCCAAGACCGAGTGCGGGCTGCACGCCTGAGGAAGGATGTCATGACCACACTTGAGGCCGCGACCGATGCGGCGCGCGACAATCTGAGCGCCCTGGAGTCGGAAGCGATCCACATCTTCCGCGAGGTCGCGGGGGAATTCGATCGTCCCGTGATCCTCTTCTCCGGCGGCAAGGACTCCACGCTGCTGCTGCACCTGGCCATCAAGGCCTTCTGGCCCGCACCCGTCCCGTTCCCGCTGCTCCACGTCGACACCGGCCACAACTTCGACGAGGTCATCGAATTCCGCGACCGGGTCGTCGAGAAGTACGGGCTGCGGCTGATCGTCGCGCATGTGCAGGACTGGATCGACGACGGACGCCTGCAGGAGCGCCCGGACGGCACGCGCAACCCGCTGCAGACCCAGCCGCTGCTGGACAGCATCACCGAACACAAGTTCGACGCCGTGTTCGGCGGCGGTCGCCGCGACGAGGAACGCGCTCGCGCCAAGGAGCGGATCTTCAGCCTGCGCAACGCCTTCGGCCAGTGGGAGCCACGCAGGCAGCGGCCGGAGCTGTGGAACCTGTACAACGGCAGGCACCGCCCCGGCGAGCACGTGCGCGTCTTCCCGCTGTCCAACTGGACCGAGGCGGACGTGTGGAACTACATCGCCCGCGAGAAGGTCGAGCTACCCTCGATCTACTACGCCCACAAGCGCAAGGTGTACCGCAGGGACGGCATGTGGCTCACCGAGGGGCCGTGGGGTGGTCCCCGCGAGGGTGAGGTCGTGCAGGAGCTGATGGTGCGCTACCGCACCGTCGGGGATGGCTCGTGCACCGGTGCGGTCGAGTCCACCGCCTCCACCGTGGAGGAGGTCATCGCCGAGGTGCAGGCCAGCCGGCTCACCGAGCGCGGCGCCACGAGGGCGGACGACCGGCTCTCCGAGGCCGCGATGGAGGACCGCAAGCGGGAGGGGTACTTCTGACCATGAGCTCTTTGCTGAGGCTGGCGACCGCCGGCAGCGTCGACGACGGCAAGTCGACGCTCGTCGGCCGGTTGCTCTACGACACCAAGTCGGTGCTGGCCGACCAACTCGACGCGGTGCAGCGCGCCAGTGTCGACCGTGGTCTGTCCACACCGGACCTCTCGCTGCTGGTGGACGGCCTGCGCTCCGAGCGGGAGCAGGGCATCACCATCGACGTGGCCTACCGCTACTTCGCCACGCCCAAGCGCAGCTTCGTGCTCGCCGACACGCCGGGTCACGTGCAGTACACCCGCAACACCGTCACCGGCGCGTCCACGGCGCAGCTCGCGGTGCTGCTGGTGGACGCGCGCAAGGGGGTCGTGGAGCAGACCAGGCGGCACGCCGCCGTCCTGGCGTTGCTGGGTGTGCCACGGCTGGTGCTGGCGGTGAACAAGGTCGACCTCATCAACTACGACGAGTCGGCCTTCACCGTGATCGCCAAGGAGTTCGCCGCCCACGCGTCCTCGCTCGGCTACGCCGAGGGCTCGGTGCTGGCCATCCCGGTGTCCGCGCTGCTCGGCGACAACGTCGCGACCCGGTCGGAGAACACGCCGTGGTACACGGGGCCGACGCTGCTCGAGCACCTCGAGAACGTGCCGGTGGCGCCGGACCCGCACCAGGCCGCGTTCCGGTTCCCGGTGCAGTACGTGATTCGTCCCCGCACCCCGGAGTACCCGGACTACCGCGGCTACGCGGGCCAGATCGCGGCGGGCACCGTGCGCCCGGGCGACGAGGTCGTCGTGCTCCCACAGGGACTGCGGTCGACGGTGGAGCGCATCGACACCGCGGACGGGCCGCTCGAGGAGGCGGGCCCGGGCAAGTCGGTGACCGTGCTGCTCGCCGACGATCTGGACATCTCGCGTGGTGACCTCATCGCCGCGGCAGCCGACACGCCGCGCGTGACCGACGAGTTCACCGCGGCGCTGTGCTGGCTGTCGAGCAAGTCGCTGCAGCCCGGTGCGCGGGTGCTCGTCAAGCACGGCACCCGCACCGTGCAGGCGATCGTGGAGGAGCTCAACGCCCGCTTCGACGAGCAGACGCTGTCCATTGTGGACGCTCCGGCATCGTTGGAGCTCAACGAGATCGGCAACGTGAGCCTGCGCCTGTCCGAGGCGATCCCGGTGGACGACTACACCGACAGCCCGCGCACCGGCGCGTTCATCGTGGTCGACCCCAAGGACGGCGACACGCTCGCCGCCGGACTGGTCGGCGAGCGCTTCCGGGCGCTGAAGAGCGCCGCCGAGCCGGAGGCGGAGTGACGTCGATCCCCCTCGTGATCGTCGCGCACGGTAGCCGGGACCCTCGGTCCGCGGCTACCGTGCGGGCGCTCACCGACGTCACGCGGGCCGCAGCGCCCGGTGTCGACGTCCGGGCGGCGTTTTTGGATCTCTCCGAACCGTCCGTCGCCGAGGTGCTGACCGGCCTGCACGCCGAGGGACATCGCGAGGTCGTCGCCGTGCCCCTGCTTCTCGGCCGCGCCTACCACGCCCGGGTGGACCTTCCCGCCCTCGTCGACGAGGTCACCAGCCGTCTGCCGCGGCTCTCGGTGACCATTGCCGACGTCCTGGGCGCCGACCCACTGCTGGAAGCCGTCGCCCTCGACCGGCTGGCCGCGACCGGCGCCGACACCGCCGACCCGGCGCTCGGGGTGGTGCTGGGTGCCGTCGGCTCGTCCCACGCCACGGCCAACGCCGTCGTGGCACGCCTGGCCCGGGACTGGGAGAACCGCCACGGCTGCCTCGTGGTGCCGGCCTTCGCCAGCGCGGCCAGGCCCGATGTCCCGGCTGCCGTGGCCAAGCTACGCGCTCGCGGGGCCCGCCGGTTCGCCGTCGCGTCGTGGTTCCTCGCGCCGGGCCTGCTCCCCGACCGCATCCAGGACCTGATCACCACCGCGGCTCCCGGCTCCCCCGTCGCGGGCCCGCTCGGCGCCGAACCGAGGGTCGCCGAGGTGGTGCTCGCCCGCTACACCAGCGCGCTCGCCGCCTCCGCCCGCACCGCCTGACATCACCCCGTGCCACCCGCCCGGTGTGCCAAGGTGTCCTCATGTCTGACGAACTGGTGCACTACGAGCTCGCCGACGGGGTCGCGACCATCACCCTCGACTCACCGCACAACCGCAACGCCCTGTCGGCGCAGTTGCGGACGGAACTCCTCGGCGCGCTCGGCCGAGCCGCCGACGACCCGGACGCCCGGGTCGTCGTGCTCACGCACACCGGTCCGGTCTTCTGCGCGGGCATGGATCTCAAGGAAGCCAGGGGCGCGAGCTCCGGCGACCAGGGCGTCAACGACGTGCCCGCCATCCTGCAGCGCATCTGGACCAGCCCGAAGCCCGTGGTCGCCCGGCTCGCCGGACCCGCCCGGGCGGGCGGTGTCGGGCTGGTCGCGGCCGCGGACATCGCCGTGGCGGCCGACACCGCGACGTTCGCGTTCACCGAGGTGCGCATCGGCGTGATCCCGGCGGTCATCTCGGTGACCGTGCTGCCCCGGCTGCACCCCCGCGCCGCCCACGAACTGTTCCTCACCGGCGACGTGTTCGACGCCGAGCGCGCGGCGGCCATCGGGCTCCTCAACGCCGCAGTGCCCGCCGAGCAGCTCGACGCGACCGTGCGCCGTTATGTCGACTCGCTCGTCCTCGGCGCGCCCACGGCGCTCGCGGCGACCAAGGACCTGCTGCAGGGCGAGCGCGGCCGCACCATGGCCGACGACCTCGCGGACCTGCAGGAGACCTCCGCACGGTTCTTCGCCAGCGAGGAGGGCCAGGAGGGCATCAGGGCCTTCGCGGAGAAGCGCAAGCCGAACTGGGTGCCGTGACGCAGGCGGTGTCCCGTGCCCAACCCGGGCGCGGGACACCGGCCCGCTGCCGCCGCCCGAACGGCTGATCCCGGACGCACCCCGTCGCCTCGGTTCGGCTCTCCCGCCGCTGCCTAGGATGACTCGCACGGAACCCGCATCCGGCGGGTGACCGGATCGCCGAGCCGAGGAGTGCAACGTCGTGCCACGTATCGCGACCGCCGAGCGGGTCGACCGGCCCGCGCTGCTGGAGTTTCTGCGCCCACGTCACCGGGGCGTGCTGGTCACCACCCGCGCCGACGGCCGCCCGCAGCTGTCGCCGGTCACCTGTGGGGTTGACTCCTCGGGCCGCATCGTGGTGTCGACCTACCCCAGCCGGGCCAAAACCCGGAACGCCCGGCGCAACCCGCGGGTGTCAATGTGCGTGCTCTCCGACGACTGGAACGACGCCTGGGTTCAGGTCGACGGCCACGCGGAAGTCCTCGACATGCCGGAGGCCCTGGACGGGCTGGTGGAGTACTTTCGCTGCATCTCCGGCGAACACCCCGACTGGGCCGAGTACCGCGAGGCGATGGCCAAGCAGAACAAATCGCTCATCAGGGTGACGATCGAGGACTGGGGGCCCATAGCAACGGGCGGCTTTCCACCGGAGCTCGCGCAGGACTCCTGACCGCGCCGGAGGCCGCCGCGTCGCGGCGCCTGCTGCCGGCCGGCGGCCGCCGGCATCGCCTCGTGCGCGCCGGGCGCTCAGGAGTCGGCGAGCAGGACCGTGAGCCGGCGACTGTCGGCACGGTCCCCGCCGGGCGCGAGCGCGCGCTGCGCGTCGGAGAGCACGCTGTGCACGGCGAGATACGAACGGGGGTC
This sequence comes from Prauserella oleivorans, assembly GCF_042685745.1. Taxonomy (NCBI): domain Bacteria; kingdom Bacillati; phylum Actinomycetota; class Actinomycetes; order Pseudonocardiales; family Pseudonocardiaceae; genus Prauserella; species Prauserella oleivorans. The sequence goes on from NZ_JBHUNT010000001.1 coordinate 4,630,059, forward strand.
GGCCTGCTTGAGGACGTCGGAGCCGATCCAGATCAGCACGTGCTCGCCCACGGGCAGCCACGACAGGTCGGTCAGGCAGTCGTAGAGCGCGTCGAGGTTGCGCCCGAAGTAGGCGGGAAACCGCAGCAGCTCGGCGATCGCGTCGAGGGTCGCCGTCTTGTCGGTGAGCGCAGTGCCGTCGAGCACGTACGTGAACGCGCCGCGGGCCCTGGCCTTCGCGGCGATCTCCTTCGCGTCCGGTTTCTGGGCCACAGTCATCGCCGAGTGTCCACAACAACGAACGACTGGTAGTGGTCGCCGGTGTAGTACAGCTCGTCCTCCGATCCGGTGACGAGCCTGCGCGTGCCCCGATCGGGGCTGCCCGGTGTTTCGACCGTGTACTCCCGGTAGTAACCGGCTGGCTTCGCGGGCAACAACCTCTCCCTATTGCCGAATATCGTGCCGTCCTGGTCCGGATACGGGAACGGCCCGCCCTCCTCGATCAGTCTCCACGTCCGCTCCACTTCCGGGGGCAACGTGGACAGGGCCGCGACGGGCAGACCCGAATCCGCGCCCGGCAGGCTACCTGTGCCGCCGACCGGGCCGTCAACCGCCGTGACCTCCCTGACCAGCCACCCACCGAGCGCCAGCACGATGAGCCCGATCAGCGCCACACTGATGCGCCTGCGGGACAACCGCGGCCTCCCTACGACACCCGGTCCGGCCGCCGGGTTCCGCGGCGAAACCGGCCCGCGCGGTCGGCGACGAGGTCCACGGCGCGGTGGATGAGCCAGCCGAGCGCGGCACACAGGGGTACCAGTACAGCCATGACGAGCACGAACTGCACGGGGAACCACTGCTGAGCGAGCCACAGCTCGAAGCTGTCCCACCAGCGGGCCACTCCGTCGAACACAACGACGAGCGTACGCCAGGTAGGTTGACGCCATGTTCGCCGTCTATGCCAAAGAAGCCAATCCCGACGACCCGCTGGCCTCGCTCGTCGTGGGCGAGCGACCGGACCCCGAGCTCCCCGACGGCTGGGTGAAGGTCAACGTCCGGGCAGCCAGCCTGAACATGCACGACATCTGGACGCTGCGCGGTGTGGGCATCAAGCAGGAGCAGTTCCCGATGATCCTCGGCTGCGACGGCGCCGGGGTGCTCGACGACGGCACCGAGGTGGTCATCCACTCGGTCGTCAACGACGAGTCGTGGCGCGGGGACGACACGCTCGACCCGAAGCGCACACTGCTCACCGAGAAGTTCCAGGGCACGTTCGCCGACTCCGTGGTGGTGCCGGCCCGCAACGTCCTGCCCAAGCCCGCCGGGCTCACCTTCGCCGAGGCGGCGACCATGGGCACCGCCTGGCTGACCGCCTATCGGATGCTGTTCGTCAAGTCCGGTCTGCGCCCCGGCCAGACGTTCCTGGTGCAGGGCTCTTCGGGTGGCGTCGCCACGGCGCTCATCCAGCTCGGCCGGGCGGCCGGGTTCCGCGTGTGGGCCACGGGCCGCACCGAGGCCAAGCGCGCCCTGGCCGAGCGCCTCGGCGCGCACCAGACGTTCGAGTCCGGGGCGCGCCTGCCGGAACGGGTCGACGCGGTGTTCGAGACGGTCGGCAAGGCGACGTGGTCGCACTCGATGAAGTCGCTCAAGCCGGGCGGCATCATCGTGGTGTCGGGGTCCACCAGCGGCCCGGACGCCTCCGCCGAGCTGCAGCGCCTGTTCTTCCTGCAGCTGCGCGTCGTGGGCTCGACCATGGGCACCCGGGACGAGCTGGCGAACCTGCTCTCCTACACCGACATCGCGGGCATCCGCCCGCAGATCGGCGCCGAGCTGCCCTTCGAGGACGCGCGGAAGGGCTTCGAGGACATGCTGACCGGCGAGACAGCCGGAAAGATCGTCTTCACTCGCTGACCGATTCAGATGCGTTGACCTGCGCACATGACGTGTTGACATGGTGCCGATACGCGTTCGTGCCGTTCGCGACAGGTATGGAATCGCCCATATGTGGCTAACCTGGGTCCATGATCGCAACGCGGCGGCAGGCATCGAGCCCGGCTGACGAGCGTGCGCCCGGCCCGGATGTCGAGATCCGGGCCGGGTACCGCCGGTTCGCCGGTTACTCGACGCGAGTGCTCGAGGTCGGCCCCCGCCCGGTCGAGCGTCCCGCGGGCAGGCGGCACCGCAAGCGCAACGCGGCACTGCCCCCCGAGCCGCGGCTCGTCCTGCTGCACGGCTACTGCGACAGCGCCGACACCTGGCGTCCGGCGCTCGCCGAGCTGGCCCGGGCGGGCGTCTCCGCGATCGCGCTGGACCTGCCCGGATTCGGTGACGCCTCGGCGTTGCGCTCCGGGGCCATGCTGCCGCAGCTGGACGCCTTCACCGCCGCGGTCGTCAAGGAACAGGCGGCGCTGGGCGACGTCGTGCTGGTCGGCAACTCGCTCGGAGGCACGATGAGTCTCCGTGCGGCCCAGAACCCTGATCTGCCCGTCGCGGGTGTGGTGTCGATCGCGGCACCGGGGTTCGTCGACACGTGGCTGATCCGCAGCGTCGCGAGATACCCGCTGCCACTGCGGCTCGCCGCCTCACTGCCCCTGCCGGTGCCCGGATTCGTGGTGCGCGCAGTGGCGCAGCACGTGGTACCCCGCCTGCTGTACGCCGACGCGACGAAGGCCGAGGCCGAGCACGTCCAGCGTTTTCTCGACCTGTTCCCCGACTACCGCTCCACCACCACACGGTTCGAGCAGGCACGACAGCTGGTCGGCGAGCTCGCCACCGCCTACGAGCTCGACCGGATCAGCACCCCGCTGCTGATCATCGCGTGCGGCCGCGACCGGCTCGTCAGCGCGGCCTCGGGCAAACAGCTGCACGCGCTCGTCCCGCACAGCAGGCTGCTGGTGCGGGAGGACTGGGGCCACTGCCCGCAGCTCGACGATCCGGAGACGCTCGCCTCGGTCCTGTCGTACTTCACCACGAGTGCGGCCCGGCGGCGGGACGGCTCGGCGTCCGCGGCGCCCTCGCCGACAGCGGTCGGCGCCGCGGGCTGACGCTCAGGCGAACCGGCGGGCGCCGGCCTCGACGGCCTCCCGTGCCTGCTGCCGCAGCGTGGCCATGATCTCGGCGGCCGGGGCACTGCGCGCAAGCGCATAGGTCTGGCCCGCCCACAGCGACATCGATTCGGGATCGCCCGCGGCGGTCGCGGCGGCCCGGATCGGCTTGCTGATGTTGTTGAGCTGAGGGTACGCAGCCGGGGCGCGGCTGGAGTGTTCCCGCAGGAACCGGTTGACCAGTCCCCGGGCGGGGCGGCCGCTGAAGGCACGCGTGATCGCCGTCCGCCTGCCGCCCGCGTCGAGCGCGGCGCGCTGGGTGGCGTTCGTGCCCGCCTCGTCGGCGCGCAGGAACGCCGTGCCCAGCTGAGCGGCGACCGCACCGGCCGTGATCACCGCCGCGACGTCCGCGCCGTGGACGAGACCACCCGCTGCCACGAGCGGAAGGTCGGTCACCGCACGGACCAGCCGCAGCGCCGCCAGCACACCGAGGAGCTCGCCGCCGGCCTCCTGGGTCGGGTCGTCCAAGAAGACGGCGCGGTGGCCGCCCGCCTCGAACCCTTGCACGCACAACGCGTCGGCACCCGCCGCGGCCGCCTCACGCGCCTCGTCGGCGGTCGTGACGGAGACCAGGACCGCGCTGCCCACCTCGTGCAGCCGTTCGATGTCGGCGGCCAGCGGCGTGCCGAACGTGAAGGACACCACGCGCACCCGCTCCTCCACGAGCAAGTCCAGCTTGGCGGAGTACCCGTCGTCATCCCAGCGGCCGGCGCCGGGCTCGACCCCGTACCGCTGGGCCTCCTCGCGGAGCCGCTCGGCGTAGGGGCTCACGTCGACCGTCGAGCGCACACCCGGGACGAAAAGGTTCACACCGAAGTCGTCACCGGCGAGCTCTCTGGTCTTGCGGATCTGGTCGGCGAGGGTCGCCGCGTTGAGGTAGCCCCCGGCCAGGAAGCCGAACCCACCGGCGTGTGCCGCCGCGGCCACCAGCTCGGGGGTCGAGGGGCCACCCGCCATCGGCGCCACGATCACCGGGACGCGCAAGCACTCGAACATGGTCCACAGCCTACGAAGCCGCCCCCGGGGCCGCCGACGCGGCCACCGTCGGAGCGCCGTGCCGGGCCGCGGCCGAGTGGGAAACCAACGGATTCGTATGTCGATCAGGTAAACCGGTGTCACTCGCCCGAGCGAGGCCGCGTTTCATGATCGCTAAGTGCCGGTAAAGCACCTTGTTAGGCCGTTCGGGCTAATGCAGGCTGCCTCATACGCGAGCGACGTTCGCGTACACCAACCGAGAGGAAGAGGACAGCAATGACCGAACACCAGGAGACCACCCCGAGCACCGCGAAGCGCTGGACTCTGCGCGGCCTCGCTGTGAGCGCCTTGGTCGTGCCGCTGCTCGCCGGCCTCGGTGGTCAGGCCTCCGCGGCCGAGCTGACGCCGATCGCCGAGTACCTCGACGAGACGATCGCGTCCACGTCGGCCTCGCTCGTCCAGGCGCTGGCGATCCTGCTCGGCGTGTCGTAAGTCCCCCCCCACGCGAGAGGGCCGCGCGATCCACATGCGATCGCGCGGCCCTCTCGCTGTGTGCGACGGCTACTTCTTGCCCTTGCCCTTGTCGCTTCCCGTGTCCTGAGTGGACAGTGCCGCGACGAAGGCCTCCTGCGGAACCTCGACGCGACCGACCGTCTTCATCCGCTTCTTGCCTTCCTTCTGCTTCTCCAGCAGCTTCCGCTTCCGCGAGATGTCGCCGCCGTAGCACTTGGCGAGCACGTCCTTGCGGATGGCGCGGATCGTCTCGCGGGCGATGATGCGGGAGCCGATGGCGGCCTGGATGGGCACCTCGAACTGCTGACGCGGAATGAGCTCGCGCAGCCGCGTCGCCATCTTGTTGCCGTAGGCGTAGGCCGCGTCCTTGTGGACGATGGCGGAAAACGCGTCCACCGGCTCACCCTGCAACAGAATGTCCACTTTGACCAGATCAGCGGCCTGCTCGCCCGCCTCCTCGTAGTCCAGCGAGGCGTAGCCACGGGTGCGGGACTTCAGCGAGTCGAAGAAGTCGAAGATGATCTCGGCCAGCGGCAACTGGTAGCGCAGCTCGACGCGGTCCTCCGACAGGTAGTCCATGCCCAGCAGCTGCCCGCGCTTGCTCTGGCAGAGCTCCATGATCGCGCCGATGAACTCCGACGGCGCGATGATGGTGACCTTGCTGACCGGTTCGTGCACCTCGGCGATCTTGCCGCCGGTCGGCCAGTCCGAGGGGTTGGTGACGACGTGCTCGGTGCCGTCCTCCATGTAGACGTCGTAGACGACGTTCGGCGCCGTCGAGATCAGATCGAGGCCGAACTCGCGCTCCAGGCGGTCGCGGGTGATCTCCAGGTGCAGCAGGCCGAGGAAGCCGCAGCGGAAGCCGAAGCCCAGGGCCACCGACGTCTCCGGCTCGTAGGACAGCGCCGCGTCGTTGAGCCGCAGCTTGTCGAGGGCGTCGCGCAGGACCGGGTAGTCGGACCCGTCCACCGGGTACAGGCCGGAGAACACCATCGGCTGCGGTTCGCGGTAGCCGGCCAGCGGCTGGGTCGCGCCGTTGCGCTCCGCGGTCACCGTGTCACCGACCTTGGACTGCCGCACGTCCTTCACGCCCGTGATGAGGTAGCCGACCTCACCGACGCCCAGTCCTTTCGCCGGCTTCGGTTCCGGCGAGATGATGCCGACCTCGAGCAGCTCGTGCGTGGCGTTGGTCGACATCATGCGGATCTTCTCGCGCGGGGTGATCTTCCCGTCCACGACCCGGATGTAGGTCACGACGCCGCGGTAGGTGTCGTACACCGAGTCGAAGATGAGCGCCCGCGCCGGAGCGTCCGCATCCCCCTCCGGCGGCGGCACCTGCCGCACCACCTCGTCGAGCAGTTCCCGCACGCCCTGACCGGTCTTGGCGGACACGCGCAGCACGTCCGACGGCTCGCAGCCGATGATGTTCGCCAGCTCGGCCGCGTACTTGTCGGGCTCGGCGGCGGGCAGGTCGATCTTGTTGAGGACCGGGATGATGTGCAGGTCCTTGTCCAGCGCCAGGTACAGGTTGGCCAGGGTCTGCGCCTCGATCCCCTGCGCCGCGTCCACCAGCAGGATCGCGCCCTCACACGCCTCGAGCGCACGCGAGACCTCGTAGGTGAAGTCGACGTGGCCGGGCGTGTCGATGAGGTGGAGGACGTAGTCGGTGCCCTCGTCGCCGTCGGTGAGCCGCCACGGCAGGCGCACGTTCTGCGCCTTGATGGTGATGCCGCGCTCCCGCTCGATGTCCATCCGGTCCAGGTACTGGGCACGCATGGCCCGCTCCTCGACCACGCCCGTGAGCTGCAGCATCCGGTCGGCCAGGGTCGACTTGCCGTGGTCGATGTGCGCGATGATGCAGAAGTTCCGGATGAACTCCGGCGGCGTGAACGTCGTATCGGCGGACGGGCGTGTCTGTGTCACTCGTTACCTCAGGTCACTCGTGGACGGCAATGTCCATGTTCCCATGCCGCCGCGGGGACATTTCCGGGTCATCCCCGATGCGACTCCGGCCGAGTCCGTGCTGACCTCGAGGGATGAGGCCAGCCACGTCACCCGGCAACCACCCGCCCGCACCGTCGCTGGTCGGCGACGTGATCGACAGAACGTTCGGCCATCCGCGCGGCCTGCTCGGCCGCCTCGGAGGCACGGTGATGGCGCACGCCCACGCCGCGATCGAGCGGCACGTCGTCGACGTCGCCAAACTCGCGCGGGAGGAGTCCGTGCTGGTCGTCGGTCCGGGGCCGGGCGTCGGTCTCGCCGAGGCGGCCGCCCGAGCGCGGCGCGTGGTCGGCGTCGATCCGTCGGCCGACATGCTCGACGTGTGCCGGCACCGCTGCGCCGACGCCGTGGCGGCGGGCGCCGTCGTCCTGCGGCAGGCCACGGCGGAGGCGACGGGCGAGCCCGACGCGGCGGCCGACGTGGTGCTCTCCGTCAACAACGTGCACCTCTGGGACGACCGGCACGCCGCGTTCGCGGAGCTGTACCGGGTACTGTGCCCCGGCGGACGGCTGGTGCTCTCCGCGCACGAGCGGTGGCTGCCCGTGAGCAGACATGCGCTCGCGGCGCAACTCGAGCGAGCCGGGTTCACCGACCTGCAGACGTGGGCGTGGGACCCGCCCGGCCCGCTCGCCGGCCGCGCGGCCCAGCTGCGGGCGTGGCGACCGCGGTGAGCTACTGCTCGTTCTGCTTCTTCACCGCGTCGTCGTAGTTCTCGTCCGCGTTGGCGTGTTCCTTGGCGCCCTCGTAGAGACCGACGCGCGCGAGGTTCTCGGGACTCATCGTGTCCGCGAAGCCGTCCCGCAACCGCTTGGCCATCGCGTCGTCGACGTTGTCCGCCAGACCCCGCAGGCCCGAGGGCAGGGACCCGGTGATGGCCTCGTTCCAGCCACCTACCGTGCCGTCGACCTGCCGCAGGGCACTACCGTGACGACCGGCGAGCTGACCCATGCTCCTCGCGGTGTCGCCGAACTTGCGGGCGAGCTTGCCGAGCGCCTGGACGGCCCCACGCAGTTTGCTGAACTTGTTCAGGATCGTGGCGAGCTTCATGAGCAGCTTCGAGATCTTGCCGGCGATCTTGCCCGCCGTGGCCGCACCTCGCGCGACCGCCCACCCGGTGAACGCCGCGAGCGACCCACCGAGCGTGAACCAGCTGCTCGCCACCGCGGCGGCCGCGGCCACCAGGATCTCGCCGACCACATCCGCGATCAGGTCGCGGATGATGCCTCGCACGGTCGCCACCGCCTGGCCCGAGCCCTGCACCGCCTGCGACACGCCGACCGCGGCCGCCTCCAGGGACCGGATCTGCTCCACGATCTGGCCCGACTTGCCGCGATACGCCTCGGCGGCGTCACCGTTCCAGCTGCCGATCTCCGACTCGATCGCCCGCTGGTAGTCGTCGGCGATCTGCACGCATTCCTTGCTCACCTGCTCGCCCCACACCGCGGCGACCGCGAAGATCGCGTCCGGGTCACCGGCCAGGTCGTCGAGCGGCTCCTTGAGGAACTCCAGGTGCTCGATGAGGAAGCCGACCACCGAGCCGGCCAGGGCACCGAGCGGGTTCGCGATGAACCCGAGCGCGTCGAGGCCGAGGGCGAGGCCGTCGACGGCCCAGTCCTCGGGGTTGTTGATGTCCTTGGCCGCCTGGTAGACGGTGTCGATCGGGCCGGTGCCCGCGGTGAGCTTGTCCGGCTCCATGTTGGTGAAGACCATTACTTCCCCCCGAACTTGCCGAGGAGTTCCTTGATCTCGTCCTCGACCTTCTGGTAATTCCGGCCGGCCGCGGCGACTCCCTCGCCGAAATCGGTCAGGCCCGCGGCCATCTCGGAGATCGCCTCCGCGGTCTGGGCGATCTGTTCCTTCGCATCGCCCGCGAACGCCTGGCCGATGATCCCGTAGGTCTCGCCTCCCAGCTCGACGCCGCGGCCGGTGTCGGCCGCCTTCGCCAGGCGGTCGCCGAGTGCTTTCACCGTGGCCGAGTGTGTGGCCAGATCCTCCGGTGTCGAAGTGAATCCGTCACCCATCAGGACCTCCTCATGATGGATCCGCCGAACTGGTCGTCATCGTCGTCATCGTCGTCAGGCCGGCGGCGGCCGCGGCCGTCCGTTGCCTCGTCCTGTGCCGGCCGGCCCGCCGGATCGTCCTCGAGCGCGGACCCGATCTGGTCCTGCAGAAACTCCATGGCGCGGGTCCCGCCGACCAGTGGCTGCAAGGCTTCCTGGGTCTGTGCGGCCGCGTCGGCGTGGGCCGCCTGAATGGTCTGCATGATGGTCGCGGCGAGCCGTTCGTGCCCCAGCGACAGCGATCTCGGGCTCAACGTGAGTCTCTCGAGCCTCCCGCCTGGGGCCAGTACCACCTCGACGGTGCCGTCCTGGCTGACCGATCTCGCGCGCAGGTTCTTGATCTGCTCCTGCGTCTGTTCCGCTCGCCGCTGGATCTCCTCCACCCGGCGCGTGTAGTCGGCGAGCCGCTGCTCGGCGTCCGCCATGCCTCCGGTCGTCATCCGCTGGACCTCCTCGATCGCCGGTTAGGACGTGCCGTATCCCGTCGTGGTTCCGCCCGTCTTGCGGGGCCGTTCGTAATGCCGCTCCAGCAGGCGAGCGAGCCGGCGCACCCTGGTGTCGACCGTCAGCAGCAGGATCGCGGCGAGCACGGCGAGCAGAACGGCGTCGCGCGCTCCCGCCAGTGACACCACAAGAGGCGCGCCGTCCGGCGGCTGGTTCCACCACCGGATGGCCGCCCAGATCGCCAAGGCCAGCACGCCGGCACCAACGCCGTAGGACACGACGACGCGAACGCGTTCGCCCGAGCGCATCGACCGCAGGCGGTCAGCCACACGCTTCTCGGGCGAGCCCTTGCCGGGCAGGTTGCGGCCGAGGTACTCCGGTCCGTATCTCAGAACCCGCGCGGCATCGGTCCGGACCGCCCGTGCCATCCCGAAGAGCAGCAGCCCCAGGACGGCACCGAGGATCACGACGGCGATCGCGGGGACGTCCACCAGCCACGCCCGTTCGAGCTGCGGCCAGGGCGAGGCGAAGGTCAACGCCCGCGGCGCGTCGAAGCGAGGGATCGTCGCGAACAGCCAATACCCCACGGCCAGGCCACACCAACCCGCCAACCCGTACAGCCGCAGCGCGATCGGCAACAGACCCACGGCCGCGCGATCACGCCGGTCCAGCGGCCACTGGGCCTCCATTCGCCGCGCGGCCTTGCGTTGCTCGGCCGCGCGCGTGCGCACCTGGGGCGGCGGCGGTTCGGCCGCCGTGCGGGATCGGGGCCGCAGCAGCCGGTAGGTCGACACGAGCGCGCCGATGCCCGCGGCCACGACGGCCACACCACCCAGGATGAGTACCGGCACCCGCACCTGCGACCAGGCGGCGCTGTCGTTGCGGCCGAGGTAGGCCTGCCCACGGCCGTCCGGGCTGTCCAGATACACGGGCACGGAACGCCCCGTGTCCGCCGGCGACAACTGACCGGCGGGAAACTCGCGCACCTCGACGCCGCCATCGTCCCAGCGCACCTGCGCCGTGCACCGGTACGTGGTGCCGAGCCCGTCGAGACCGATCGGGCCCTGCTCCGCACAGTGCTGCACGCTCGCCGTGCCGACGCGGTCCACCTCGGGCCCACCGCCGTACAGCACGCGACTCAGTGTCGCCACGAGCAGCAGCCCGAGCACCAGCACCAACCACCAGACCGCGGCGCGGACCAGGCGCCCCCGAGCCTCAGTCGCCGCGGACATCGACGCGCAACGGGTGGTCGGCGGGAATCTCCACGAGCACGATGCGGGTGCCGTCCGGATCGCGGATCCAGGCCTCGTCCAGACCCCACGGCTCGCGCTGTGGCCCGCGCTCGGGCTCGACGCCCTTCTCGCGCAGCTCGGCGAGCGTCGCGGGCAGGTCCCGGACCTGCAACCACAGCGCCATGTCCGGGGTGGCGCCGGCCTTGCCGGTGCCCACCACCTCGAGGAACCCGCCGCCGAGGAAGAACACCGTGCCACCGGGGAACTGGCGGTAGACGGCGAGCCCGAGCGTGTCCCGGTAGAACGCCGTCGTCAGCTCGGGGTCGCGGGGATGCAGCAGCACGCGGCTACTCAGCACGTCCATGGCCCATACCGTCTCATGTGAACGCGATCATCCGCTGCCCCGGCACGGCCACCCGGGCCATGGCATGTTGACCGGTCCATTCCGTGCTGGTCGTCCGGCGCCAGACCGTCGTCGCCCTGCCCACCAGCACCCGCCCGGCTGCCCGTTCCCGCGGCCGCACCACGCCGGCACCGACGGAACGCACACCGGAACCCGGCGGTGCTCCCCACCATTCGAACCCCGTTCCACCCAGTCCGTCGCGGCGGGTCAGCCGACGCGGACGGTGTCCGTTCCGCGACCACCATTGCCGCCAGGCCCCGCTCCGGCACCGCACCCGGTCACCTGGGCTTTCCCCGTCGGACCTGCCGACCTGGGCCCGGTGACCGATTGTTATGCTTTCCAGCTGTTGCCGTATGGCATTCCGCCAGGGAGGAAGACCGGCCGAGCCGGTGCCATGACGAATGCGGCAGCGAGGATCCCGCCGAACAGATGAAGGAGCGCCCGCGTGGCCAACATCAAGTCCCAGATGAAGCGCATCAAGACCAACGAGAAGCGCCGGCAGCGCAACCAGGCCGTCAAGTCGGCGGTGAAGACCTCGATCCGCAAGTTCCGCGAGGCGGCGGAGGCCGGCGACAAGGAAAAGGCTATCGAGCTGCAGCGTGAGGCCGCCCGCAAGCTCGACAAGGCCGCGAGCAAGGGCGTGATCCACAAGAACCAGGCCGCGAACAAGAAGTCGGCCATGGCCCAGCGCCTGAACAAGCTCTGATCGTCGAATCGTTCACGAAGCCCCGGTGACCACGGTCTCCGGGGCTTCGTCGTACCAGACCCGGGCCATCGCCCTGGACGTCCATCCGGCGCTGGTGCGTCCGCGTGACCTGCCCCGGTCGCGTCTGACCAGCGTGCCAGGGTCACACAGGGTGAGCGGGACGCAGCGGCAGTCGCGTCGTTCGACCGGGTCGGAACCTGGACCGAGACCCGGATTCGCCCGTCCGGATCGCGTCCCGGGCGCGACGGCTACGGCGGGCCGACGGGCCCCGGTCACGACGGCCCCGGCAGCGCTAGCGCCGTTGCCTGGCGGCCGCGATCTCGAGCACGGCACGTTCGAGTGCGTAGTCGGGGTCGGCTGCCGCGCCCTTCACCTCGGCGTTGACGCGGGCGACGATGCGCATGGCGTCGGCGAGCGGGCCCGCGCTCCAGCCGCGTGCCTGCCCTTGCGCCTTGCGGATCTTCCACGGCGGCATCCCGAGTTCGCCCGCCAGCTGGTTCGGGTTGCCACGGCCGGCAGCCGACACCCGCGCGGTGGTGCGCACGGCATCGGCCAGCGCGTCGGCGATCAACACGTGCGGCACGCCGATCTGCTGTGCCCACCGCAGCGACTCCAGCGCGGCCGCCCGGTCTCCGGCGACCGCCTTCTCCGCGACGAGGAAGCCGGTGACATCGGCCTTGCCTCGGTGGTAGCGCCGGACGGCATCCTCGTCGACCTTGCCCCCGGAGTCCGCGACGAGCTGAGCAGCCGCGGACGCGAGTTCCCGCAGATCGGAGCCCACGGCGTCGACGAGGGCGGCCACGCCCGCGGCGTCGATCCGGCCACCTGCGCGGCGCACCTCGTTGCGGACGAAAGCCTCCCGCTCGGCGGGCTTGGTGATCTTCTCGCACTCGGTCACCACTGCCCCTGCCTTGCGCAAGGCACTCGGCAGCGACTTCGCGGCCTTGCTCCGCCCACCACCGGAGTGGACGACGACGAGCACGACGCCGTCCGCGGGGTCCTTCACGTACGACAGGACGGCGTCCGCGAGCTCCTGCGAGATGTCCTGCGCGTGCTCGAGCACGATCACCCGCCCCTCGCTGAACAGCGACGGGCTGACCAACTCGGCGAGCTCCGGCGGCGTGATGTCGGACACGCGCATCCGCGTCAGTTCGGCGGTGTCGTCGGCCAGCCGCGACGAGTCCAGCGCCGCGCGGACAGCGCGCTCGACGAGCAGTTCCTCGTCTCCGAGCACGAGCTGCAGTGGCGCGGGGGTGGTGGCTGGCGCGGTCACGTCTCGATCCTGCCACGGTGATGTGGAGCGCATGGCCATGGCACTCCGTGATCGCCATGCCGTAATGTGGGGCCCGACGCCGCGCAGGACGCGGCGGACAACCGAATACCGCTCATCCAGAGGGGCAGAGGGAACGGCCCGATGAAGCCCCGGCAACCGGCGTCAGCCTGTCATCTCGATTCCGCGAGGTAGCTGACGACCACGGTGCCAATTCCGACCCGTGCCAGCGGGGCAGATGAGGAAAGGAACCTCGCGATGACTGCAGCCCTTGAAACCTCCACCAAGCGCACCGTGGACCTCGGTCCCGCCGTCGAGCTGGTGTCGAAGGAAGAGGGGCACCGACAGCCTCTGGCTCCCGAGTTCGTGTCCGCCGAGGACTTCTCGCCGCTCGAGGTCGCCTACGACTTCGGCCGGGTCCGCCGGGAGGACATCGAGTCGGGTCCGCGCAACATCTGGCGCTACAAGAAGCTGCTGCCCGTTCCCTCCAATGTCGAGGAGATCCCGAACACCGAGCCTGGCTGTACCCGGCTGATCCGTGCCGACCGGCTCGCGAAGGCTCTCGGTGTCAAGCGCGTCTGGGTCAAGGACGACACCGGCAACCCGACGCACTCGTTCAAGGACCGCGTGGTCGCCGTCGCGCTGGCCGCGGCGCGCGAGTTCGGTTTCGACACCCTGGCCTGTCCGTCGACGGGCAACCTCGCTAACGCCGTCGCCGCCGCGGCCGCCCGCGCCGGCTGGCAGTCGGTGGTGCTCATCCCGTCCTCGCTGGAACGCGCGAAGATCCTCACCACGGCCGTATACGACGGCGCCCTCATCGCCGTCGACGGTAACTACGACGACGTCAACCGGCTGGCCACGCAGCTCGCCGCCGAGCACGAGACGTGGGCGTTCGTCAACGTCAACGTTCGCCCGTACTACTCGGAGGGCTCCAAGACCCTGGGCTTCGAGGTCGCCGAGCAGCTCGGCTGGCGGCTGCCGGAGCAGATCGTGGTGCCGATCGCGTCCGGTTCGCAGCTGACCAAGGTCGACAAGGGCTTCCGTGAGCTCGGCCAGCTGGGCCTGGTGGAGGAGACCCCGTACAAGGTGTTCGGCGCACAGGCCACCGGGTGCTCCCCCGTGTCCTCGGCCTTCCGCGCGGGCCACGACGTGGTGCAGCCGGTCAAACCGGACACCATCGCCCGTTCCCTCGCCATCGGCAACCCCGCCGACGGTCCGTACGTGCTGGACACGGTGAACCGGACGGGCGGCGCGATCGAGGACGTCACCGACGAGGAGGTCGTCGAAGGCATCCGGCTGCTGGCCCGGACCGAGGGCATCTTCACCGAGACCGCGGGCGGTGTCACCGTCGCGACGACGAAGAAGCTCATCGAAACCGGCAAGCTCGACCCGGACGCCGAGACGGTGCTGCTCATCACCGGTGACGGCCTGAAGACACTCGACGCCGTCGAGGGTCGGATCGGTCCGAAGGCGACGGTGCCGCCGTCCGCCGATGCCGTACGGCAGGTGCTCGGCTCCTGAGCTCCTCCGGTGCTCGCGCCGGAGTTTGTAGGCTGTCAGCGGCCGGGCCCGCGCCGGACGACGACGGGACCCTGCTCACCTGCCACCACCGCGGTGTCGCCGCTCGTGTCGGTGCGTGCGACGAGCGCGCCACCCTGCGACAGTGTCCGTAGGGTCGTGGGGTTCGGGTGGCCGTAGGTGTTGTCGGCACCCACGCTCACCAGCGCCACCCTGGGCCCGACCGCGGCGAGGAACCGCGGCAACGTGAAGCGGCTGCCGTGGTGCGGCACCTTCAGGATCTCGGCGCGCACATCGGCGCCGCTGCTGAGCAGGTCGCCCTGGGCTGTCAGCTCGACGTCGCCCGTCAGCAGCACCCGTCCGGCAGGCGTGTCCGCCCTGAGCACCACGGACGTGTTGTTGATTCCGGTTCCTTCCTCCTCCTCTCCGACCTGGACCGGCGCAACGTAGTGCGGCCCCAGCACGTGGAGCGTGAGCGACGGCCAGTCGAGCCGTTGTCCCACGTGCAGCTCGACCAGCGGTACGCCGTGTGCGGCGGCCTCCTCGACCACCTCGCGCCACGCCCACGCGGGCGTCCTGCCCGCACCGACGGCGACCGCGCCGACGGCACGTCCCTCGAACACCGACGCCAAGCCGCCGACGTGGTCGGCGTGCAGGTGGCTCAGAACCACCAGCGGCACGCGCTCGATCCCCAGGTGGTCCAAGCATCGATCGAGCACACCCGGCTCGGGACCGGTGTCGACGACCACCGCACGGCCCTCCTCGCCGGTCGACAGGACCAGGCCATCGCCCTGCCCGACGTCGCAGGCGACCACCGCCCAGCCGTCCGGTGGCCAGCCCGGCGCAACGACCTGTGTCGGCACCGCCACCACCAACACCGATGCCAGCGCCACGGCGAGCGCCACCCGGGCGGTCCGGTACCGCAGGGCCACGACGACCAGCGCCACAACGCCCGCGGCGAGCAACCCGCCCCACCAGCCGGGTGGCCACGGCAGCACCGCGCCCGGCACGCCCGAGGCCTCGCGGGCGACGAACACCAGCCAGCTCAGTCCGGGCCCGGTGACGTGCACCAGCACCTCGGCCGCGGCAGGCCAGGGCAGCGACAACGCCGCGGCCAGCACACCGAGGACGGTGATCGGGGCGACCACCGGTGCGGCGACGAGGTTGGCGACGACGGACACCACGCTGATCTCACCGGCCATGCCCGCGATCACCGGTGCCGTCGCGAGGAACGCCGCGACGGGCACGGCGAGTGCCTCGGCCACACCGACCGGAACGCGACGCCGCGCCATGGCCTCGGTCCACCGTGGAGCCAGGAACACCAGACCTGCCGTCGCGACCACGGAGAGCGCGAACCCCATGCTCGTGGCCATCGCGGGGTCGAACGCCACCAGGAGGCAGACGGCAGCGGCGAGCGCGGGTACCGCGGACCGACGCCGGCCCAGGACCAGCGCCAGCAGGCCGACCGCGCCCATGACGCCGGCACGCAACACGCTCGGCTCGTACCCGACCAGGACCACGAACCCGACGAGCACGGCACCGGCGAGAACTGCCGACAGTCGTGGGCCTGCACGCAATCCGCGGGCCAGCAGGAGCACCGCGCCGCAGACGATCGCGACGTTCGCCCCACTGACCGCCATGAGATGGGACAGGCCCGCGTCGAGAAACTCCTCCTCGACGCGCACCGGCAGCGCACTCGTGTCCCCGACGACGAGTCCCGGCAACAAGCCGGCCTCGTCCTCGCCGAGCACACCGGCCACGTCCCGCAGCGCTGCCCGGAGCGATTCCGCGCTCCGTTGCCACCACGACGCCACGGAGACCGCCGCCGGAGGACCGCGCACGTACGTCACCGCGACCGTCAGCTCGGCGGAGCGGGCGGGCGCCAGCGAACCCCTGGCCGTCGCGTGCTGGCCCGGCAGCACGCGCGACCAGTCCGCGGCCGGCGCGATGAGAAGGACGCGGCCGGACGACGCCACGGCGTGCCCGCGGACGGTGGCTCCGATGACATCGGCGGAGACCAGTACCGACCGCACGCCACCCTGCTGCCCGGCGTAGCCCTCGGCTCGCAGGGGCCTCGGCCGCTCGGCGACCTCGACCCGCAGCGTCACCTGGGCACCGTCGGCGGCCGCGTCACGGAGAGGGTCGTGCACCGCCGTGTGGAGGCGTGCGCTGAGCGGGCCCACGGCGAGCAGACCGCAGGCGAACAGCGCCCCGGCCGTGGACAGCCGGCGTGCCGCCGCGCCGCCGTCCTCACGGAGTCCCCGCCAGGCCACCGCGAGCGCCACAGCCGCACCCAGCGCGCCGACGACCGCACACGCCTGCCAACCCCAGGTCAGTCCGGTGAGTGCCGCGAGCCACGTCGTCACCGCCGCGGGCACGAGCCGGAGGTCGTGCCGGTGCCGTGACAAGCCGTCGCCGTCGGCACCGACCGTCCTCATCCGACACTCACCTGATCACGGAGTTGTTCGAACCGCTTGTCGCCGATGCCGTCGACTTCACGAAGCTGTTCCACGGCCGTGAATCCGCCGTTCTCCGCACGCCATTCGAGGATGCGCTGGGCGGTCACCTCACCAATGCCCGGGAGCCCTTCCAGCTGCTGTTGGTCGGCGCTGTTCAACGCGACCTTGCCGCCCGGCACCGGCGCGGCGCCGGGCCCTGGCGCCGCGCCGGCGACCGGCTGCATGCCCGGCGGGACCGGGACGCCGACGTAGAGCTGTTCGCCGTCGGCGAGCTTGCGGGCGAGGTTCACGGTGAGGAGGTCGGCGCCCCGGGTGGTGCCACCGGCCGCATCGATGGCGTCGGCGACCCGGGATCCGGCGGGCACGGTGACGAGACCGGGCCGCGCCACCTTCCCGACGACGCTGACCACGAGCGGCTCGGGCGGGGCCTTGCTGGTGGTCGCCACGGCCGGCTTCGCGTGCGCGATCGGCAGCGGTGGTGGTGGCTCCGGTTCGGGCCGGCTGCCGAGGACGAACGCGGTCAGCACTCCCGCGACCGCGATGCCCACCACCGCCGCCAGCACGGCGAGCCGACGCCGGTGCGGTGGCGCGGCGGCCATGCCGGGCGGTAGCCATCGCTCGACGAGTCGCTGCGTCGGACCGCCGGGACCACTGTCCGATCCCGTGGGTGGGGCCGAGCCGGCCTCGTCGGCGGCGACGTGTGCCGCGAGCTTCTCGAGTCGTATCCGTGCTGTGCCCGGAGCCGAATGCGAGGTCGGTCCGGTGGAGGCAGGAGCTGGTTGGTCGAACACACTGGCGACGGTAGGGAGGTGAGGTCGGCGCGGACAGCGAGAATCGTGCGGGCTGTGGATTGGCCGGGTGATGTGGACAACTCACCCATCCGGAGCGATCGAGCGCCGTTCTGGTCGGAGGTTCCCGCTAGACTCCTCGGCCGCGTCAGCCTGCCCGCTGCACGACCACACCCAGCACACCCGGCCCGGTGTGCGCCCCGATCACCGCACCCAGTTCCGTGACCAGACAGCCGCGCGACCGGGGCAGGCGTTCATCGAGCCGGGTAGCCAGCTCGGCGGCCCGCTCGGGCGAGGCGAGATGGTGCACCGCCAGCTCGACCTCGTCCTCCCCCGCGGCCTGGGCCACCAGGTCGACCAGGCGCGCGAGGGCTCGGTTCATGGTCCGGACCTTCTCGAGCGGCCTGATCTCGCCGCCGTCCATGTGCAGGACCGGCTTGACCATCAGCGCGGTGCCGAGCAACGCGGCTGCGTGGCCGATCCGCCCGCCACGCCGCAGGTACTCCAATGTCTCCACGACGAAGAGCGTCTGCGACCGCGCGGCCGCCGTGACCGCCGCCTCCTCGACCTCCTTGCCGCTCGCCCCGGCCGCGGCGGCCTCCGCAGCGTGCAGTGCGGAGAAGCCAAGGCCCATCGCGGTGGTCCGCGAGTCGACGACGCGCACGCGGTCGGGGCCGACCTCCTGCGCAGCCAGCACCGCCGATTCCCACGTCCCCGACAACCGTTTCGACAAATGCACCGACACGACCGCGTCGGCTCCCTCGTCGAGCGCGGCGCGGAACTCGGCCGCGAACGCCGACGGCGTCGGACGCGACGTGGTGACGATCCGGCGCTGAGCGAGGGCCTCGGCGAGCGCCACCGGCCCGACGTCGATGCCGTCGAGCGCGGAAACCCCGTCGATGAGCACGTGCAGCGGCACCACCCGGATCCCATGCCTCTCGGCGAATCCTTCCGGAAGGTGCGCAGTGGAGTCCGTGACTACGGCGACCGGCACGCGGTCAGCCTACGTTCCCGAGGCGCCCGCAGCCGGTGTCGCCGCGCTCGTGCTCGCGAGCAGAGGCGCGATCAGCGACGCCATCGCCAGCCCGACCGCCTCGTGGCCTTCCCAGCCCCAGTGCATGCCGTCGGCGTTGCCGTGCCCGCCGAGGACGTGCGGCCCGACGACGGCGGGGAGGTCGAGCAACGGAACACCGGCACGACGAGCCCATGCCGCCATCCCGGCCGCCGTCGCCGCACGCTCGGTGTGCACGTAGCCGTAGGACGGCGCCCGATGCACGGACGGCAACCAGCCGACGATCGGCAACTCCGGGCGCAGCACCCGCAGCGCGTGCACGGCCGTGTCGAGGTAGCGCACCGTCAGGCGAGCCGGGAGGACCGCGGGACGGCCGCGCAGGGCGACCGCGAGCCTCGGCTGCGCGGCCAGGTACGCCGATCGCACCACCCGGCGCAGCCTGTCCGGGCGCAGATACCGCAGGCCGGTGCGCAGGTAGGTGGGCAGCGGTGACGGCAGCGTGTCCATGCTGCCCACCGCGAGCACGACCACGTCGGCGCGGTGCAGCTCGGCCCACACCTGCGGGTCGCCCGTGAGTGCCCACCAGGCGTCGCGTGCGGTCCAGCCGATCCCGGCGAACAGCTCCGCGCTCCCCCCGAGTTCCCGCGCGGCGACGTTCGCCCAGAGCCTGGGTTCATCGGCGGGATGACCGCTGTCGGGCCCGTGGAAGCTCAACGAGTCACCGAGTACGAGCAGGCGGGGTGACGCCATGGGTCACCCGGTCATGCCGGCGTTGTAGGCGTGCAGCCGCCACACACCGTCGCGCCTGCGCAGCTCCACCCAGTGGCAGTTCGAGATGCCGCCGAGCGACGGCCACAGCTCGACGGGCAGCGCGAGCAGGTGTGCGGTGAGCGCGAGGATGAGCCCGCCGTGGGCGGCGAGCAGAACCGTGCCGTACTCGGTGTCGTCACGCAGCAGATCGGCGACGACCTCCGAGGCCCGCTGGGCCACGTCGATGCGTGATTCACCACCGGGCGGGGCCCACGTCGCGTCGAGCCGCCATCGCTCGCGTTCGCCGGGCGCCTGCTCGTCGACCTCGGCGCCGGTCAGGCCCTGCCACTCGCCGAGGTGGGTCTCCCGCAGCCGCTTGTCGATGCGCAGCGGCACACCGATGGCCTCGGTGAGGACGGTGGCGGTGTCGGTGGCACGGCGCAGGTCGGAGGCGATCACCAGGTCCGGCTCGAAGCGGGCGAGCGCGGGCGCCGCGAACCGAGCCTGGTTCCAGCCGATCTCGGTCAGCGACGAGTCGAGGTGGCCCTGCATCCGCCCGGCGGCGTTGAAGTCGGTCTCCCCGTGCCGCCAGAGCACGAGCCGCTGCAGGCTCACGGGGCCTCCGGCTCGTCGGACTCGGCGCCGTCGGGCGCGGCTGCCTCACCGAGGCCCTCGACGGCGATGCGCGGGCAGTCCTTCCACAGCCGCTCGAGTCCGTAGAACGAACGCTCCTCGTCGTGCTGCACGTGGACGACCACGTCGACGTAGTCGAGCAGCACCCAGCGCCCTTCACGGGCACCTTCCCTGCGCACCGGCTTGTGCCCGGCTTTGCTCAGTTTCTCCTCGACGTTGTCCACGATGGCGCCGACCTGCCGCTCGTTGGGCGCCGACGCGATGACGAACGCGTCGGTGATCACAAGGCGTTCGGAGACGTCGAGCACGACGATGTCGGTCGCCTTCTTGTCCGCAGCCGCATGCGCGGCCGCGGTCGCGAGGTCACGTGCTTCGGCCGTCGCTGCCACGGTGCTTCCTCCGGAATCGAACGTGCGTCCGCTGCAGAGTACCCGGCGACGCCGACAGCCTGGTCAGCTCGGGTCCGCGCGGTACAGCCTGCGCTTGTCGATGTAACGCACGACACCGTCGGGGACGAGGTACCAGACCGGTTCGCCGCGCCGCACGCGCTCCCGGCACCCGGTGGAGGAGATCGCCATGGCGGTGACCTCCACGAGGCTCACCTTGCCTCGCGGAAGGTGGTGGTCGTCGAGCTGATATCCGGGCCGCGTGACACCGATGAAGTGCGCGTAGGCGAACAGCTCGTCGGCGTCGCGCCAGGTGAGGATCTGCTCGAGCGCGTCGGCACCGGTGATGAAGAACAGCTCGTCGTCGGGGTACTCGGCGTGCAGGTCGCGGAGGGTGTCGATGGTGTAGGTCTGGCCGCCGCGGTCGATGTCCACCCTGCTCACCGAGAACACGGGGTTCGACGCGGTGGCGATCACCGTCATCAGATACCGGTCCTCGGCCTTGGAGACGACGCGGTCGGCCTTCTGCCAGGGCTGGCCGGTGGGAACGAAGATGACCTCGTCGAGCTCGAACCGGGCCTGGACCTCACTGGCGGCGACGAGGTGACCGTGATGCACGGGGTCGAACGTTCCCCCCATCACCCCTATGCGGCGTGGCGACATGAGAAGCAACCCTATACACACTGGTCGCCCGTGCCGTGCGGGTCGGCCCTCCCCTGCCGGGTCGACCCGCACGGCACGGGCCCAGGAGCGGGCGATCTGGGGGGCGTCGCCCGGCTCTGCCGGCTCCCCGTCGCCGACACCGTGGGGACCGGCGTCCGGAACCAGCATGACGCCGAACCCAGATGTGACCTGTAACACAATACGGCAGGAATGCGGCGCGACCTCTCCATTCGCACCGGGCGACGGCGGACATCGTCGGCGTCGTCCTGTACAGCTGGATTCCGTGGACACCGAGACCCTTCGCCGGCGCGCCGAGACCCTGCTGCACGCGCTCGCCGGCGAGCACGCACACCTGCGCGACGACCAATGGACCGCCATCCGGGCGCTGGTCGCCGAGAAGCGGCGAGCACTCGTGGTGCAGCGCACCGGCTGGGGCAAGTCGGCCGTGTACTTCCTGGCGACCGCGTTGCTGCGGGAGCAGGGAGCGGGGCCGACGGTCATCATCTCACCGCTGCTCGCCTTGATGCGCAACCAGATCGCCGCCGCCGCGCGCGCCGGGATCCACGCCGCCACCATGAACTCGGCGAATCAGCAGGAGTGGGACGCGGTGCAGGCGGACATCGCCGCCGGCGAGGTCGACGTGCTCCTGGTGAGCCCGGAACGGCTCAACAATCCGGATTTCCGCGACACCGTTCTCCCGAAGCTCGCCGCCACGGCGGGATTGCTGGTCGTCGACGAGGCGCACTGCATCTCCGATTGGGGTCACGACTTCCGGCCCGACTACCGCAGACTGCGCACGCTGCTCGCCGACCTGCCCGACGGCGTCCCGGTGCTCGCGACCACGGCCACCGCCAACGACCGGGTGGTCACCGATGTCGCCGATCAGCTCGGGCTCGGACACCGCTCCGACACGCTGGTGCTGCGCGGTCCGCTGGACCGGGAGAGCCTGCGGCTGGCCGTGGTCCGGCTGCCGACCGAGGCCGCCCGGCTCGCGTGGCTGGCGCAGCACCTGGACGAGCTGCCGGGTTCGGGGATCGTCTACACGCTCACGGTCGCCGCCGCCCACGACGTCGCCGCGTTGCTCGCCGCACGCGGCTACCCGGTGACCGCCTACACCGGCAAGTCCGATCCCGCCGACCGGCAGGCGGCCGAGGACGACCTGCTCGCCAACCGGGTCAAGGCCCTCGTCGCGACGTCGGCACTGGGGATGGGCTTCGACAAGCCGGACCTGGGCTTCGTGGTCCATCTGGGCGCGCCCTCCTCGCCGATCGCCTACTACCAGCAGGTCGGCCGGGCCGGCCGTGGCGTGCGACGAGCCGAGGTGGTGCTGCTGCCCGGGCCCGAGGACGTCGAGATCTGGAACTACTTCGGCTCGCTCGCCTTCCCCGACGAGCAGCGCGTGACGCAGGTCCTCAACGCTCTCGCCTACGCCGACCGTCCACTGTCGACGGCCGCGCTCGAGCCGATGGTGGAGCTGTCGCGTTCCCGGCTCGAGATGGTGCTGAAGGTCCTCGACGTCGACGGTGCCGTGCGCCGGGTCAAGGGCGGCTGGATGGCGACCGGCGAGGAGTGGCACTACGACGCCGAACGGTACGAGCGGGTTCGGCAGTCCCGGGCCGCGGAACAGCGCGCGATGCTCGACTACCTCGCGACCACGGGTTGCCGCATGGAGTTCCTGCGCCGCCAGCTGGACGACCCGGAGGCGGCACCGTGCGGGCGCTGCGACAACTGCACGGGAACGTACTGGCCCGCCGACGTCGCGGACGGTATCGCCCGGGAGACCGCCGAAGCACTCGACCGGCCCGGCGTGGAGATCGCTCCTCGCCGCCAGTGGCCGACCGGCCTGGCCGCCCTGGACGTGCCCGTATCGGGGCGGATCGCCAAGGAGGAGCAAGCCGAGCCAGGCCGTGTGGTGGGCAGGCTCACCGATGTGGGCTGGGGCCGCAGGCTCCGCGAACTGCTCGGGCCACAGGCCGCGGACGGTCCCCTTCCGGATGCCGTGTTCCAGGCGTGCGTCTCCGTGCTGGCGTCGTGGGACTGGGCGCAACGTCCGGTCGGTGTGGTGGCGATGGGTTCACACCGCCGCCCGCAGCTCGTCCACGAACTGGCAACCCGGCTGGCCCGGATCGGCCGGCTGCCGTTCCTGGGCGCGCTGGAGGTGCACGGGCCTCCACCCCGCCAGGCCAACAGTGCACTGAGGCTGGCAGACCTGTGGCAGCGCCTGCGCCTCCCGCTGGACCTGCACGCCACGCTGGCCGGCATCGACGGCCCGGTGCTGCTGGTGGACGACCTCGTCGACACGGGCTGGACGATGACCGTCGCCACCCGCCTGCTGCGGCAGGCCGGGGCGCCCGCCGTGCTGCCGTTCGCCCTCGCCTCGACCAGCTGATGGCGGCGAACCGGCGGCGTAGGTCGCGGCCACTCGCCCGTTGCCGGGTTGGAGACCTTCCGCGTCACCCGATGGTGTGGCAAAGTGCCTCCGCACACCACACCGACGTGGAGGATCGCCATGGTCGAGTCGAACGTGAATGCGTCCGTCCCGCACCGGTTGCCCGTGCGCAGGCTGTTCGCCGCCAGTGTCGGCAACGCCCTGGAATGGTTCGACTGGACCATCTACGCGACGTTCAGCATCTACTTCGCGAGCGCCTTCTTCCCAGGCGACCTGGCCCAGATCAACACCTTCGCGACCTACGCGCTGGCGTTTTTCTTCCGCCCGCTCGGCGGGATGTTGATCGGCCGGTTCGCGGACGTCCGGGGCCGTCGGCCGGCCATGATCTTCACCATCGTGCTGATGGCGGGTGGCTCGATCCTCATCGGCATTCTGCCGACGTTCGAACAGGTGGGCTGGCTGGCGCCGATTCTGCTGCTGGTGGCGCGGATCGCGCAGGGCCTCTCGCTCGGCGGCGAGGTCTCCAACGCCTCGGCCTACCTCGGGGAGATCGCGCCGGCGGAGCGGCGGGGGCGCTACTCGTCGTTCTTCTACATCTCCACCGGCAGTGCGGTCCTCATCGCCTCGTTGCTCGGCTTCGTCCTGGCCCGGCTGATGACCGAGGAGCAGATGAACGCCTGGGGTTGGCGGCTGCCGTTCCTGCTCGGCGGCGTGCTCGGGCTGATCGGGCTGTGGTTGCGGTCGACGCTGGCGGAAACGGAACAGTTCCAGGACAACAAGGCCGTGGCCCGTCGCGTGCGGCGTCCGTTGCTCACCACGTTGCGCGAGCATCCCAAGGCGGTCGGGCAGCTCGTAGGCTTCACGATGCTGTCGACGCTGTGCTACTACACCTTCTTCAGCGCACTGACCCCGTTCGCGGTGAACTCCCGCGGCGCCGACGACGTCGATGTGTTCCTGGCGCTCTCGATCGCGACGGCGTTGTTCGTGGCCCTGCAGTACCCCATGGGTGCCCTGTCGGACCGGTTCGGCCGCAAGCCGCAGCTTCTGGCGTGGTCGGCCGCAACCGCCGTGCTCATCGTTCCACTGTCGACACTCGTGCGGCCGGGGCTGGGTGGCCTGCTCGTGGTGTTCTGTGTCGGCCTCGGGCTCTACACCGCGATGACCTCGATCGCGCCCGCGATCATGAGCGAGATGTTCCCGACATCACTGCGCGCGCTGGGCATCGGCGCCTGGTACAACCTGACGGTGGCGACCTTCGGCGGCACGGCGCCACTGATCATCACCGCGCTCTCCGACGCGGGCGCGTCGGTGGCGTTCTTCTGGTACGTGGCGGCCGGAGCCGCGATCGCCTTCCTGGTGATCCTGCGGCTGCCCGAAACGCGTGGCACCGAGCTGCGTTAGCGCTGCCAAGGTCACCGCAGGCGCAGTGGCACGAGGTCGTCGGCGTGCACGACCTCGCGGCGCTGTTCCTCCGGCAGCTCATGCGTCGAGCGCCCGATGAGCTCCGGCAGCTCGGTGACGTCGTACGCCACGACACCACGGGCCACGACGCGCTGAGCCGGGTCGACCAGGTCCACGACGTCGCCTGCCTGGAAGTCGCCGTCGACACCGACGATGCCTGCGGCGAGCAGCGACCGTCGCCGGCGCACAACGGCGGCGACGGCTCCGTCGTCGAGATACAGCCGCCCCTGGGGCCCGGCGGCGTATCCGAGCCAGAACCGCCGCGCGGAGAGCCGTTTGCCCGCGGCCGCGAACGCGGTACCGACGTCGGCGAGACCCAGGGCCTTCTCGGCGTCCGAGGCGGCTGCGATG
Organism: Prauserella oleivorans; assembly: GCF_042685745.1. NCBI lineage: Bacteria > Bacillati > Actinomycetota > Actinomycetes > Pseudonocardiales > Pseudonocardiaceae > Prauserella > Prauserella oleivorans. The sequence continues at coordinate 4,655,156 of NZ_JBHUNT010000001.1, forward strand.
AGCGCCGGGATCCCGCTCGACGCGGCAGTCCGCGCGGCCGCCACCTTCGACATCATCCCGCCCGTTCCGAGCCCGGAACTGGACATCCCGACGGCCAGACCGTCCAGATCGGACTCCCCGGCGACCTCGGCGATCTTACGCGTGCCCCCGGCCCGTGGGTCACCGTCGTACAGGGCGTCCACATCGGACAGGAGTATGAGCCCATCCGCCTGGATGAGGTGCGCGACGAGCGCGGCGAGCCGATCGTTGTCGCCGAACCGGATCTCCTCGGTGGCGACGGTGTCGTTCTCGTTGACCACCGGCACGGCGCCGAGCGAGAGCAGGCGCGCGAACGTCCGCTCGGCGTTGCGGTAATGCGATCGTCGTACGACGTCGTTCGACGTGAGCAGCACCTGGCCGACAGTGAGCGAGTACCGGCCGAAGGACTCCGCGTAGGCGTGCGCGAGCGCGAGCTGCCCGACGCTCGCCGCCGCCTGCTGCGTGGCGAGGTCGCGCGGGCGCTTGCCGAGAGAAAGGGGCGCGAGCCCCGCGCCGATGGCCCCGGACGACACGAGCACGATCTGGGTGTCCCGGGACAGCCGGTCGGCGATCGCGTCGACCAGCGCATCGAGCCGGGAGACGTCCAGCCCGCTACCGGCACTCGTCAACGCGGACGACCCGACCTTGACGACAAGGCGTTTGGCGGCGGCGATCGCCTCTCGTGCGTCACTCACGGGCGTCCTCGTCGGACGGGTCGGCGTCGTCGGCGTCGTTCGAGCCGGTACCGCTCCGGCGGAGCCGCCGCGCTTCCTTCCGCTCGGCGGCGGTCACGCGGGAGTGGTTCTCCAGGCGCGGGTCGGTGCCGCGTCCGGCGAGGTGTGTGGCGACGCCCGGGGTCGACGGTTCCCAGTCGAAGGTGTAGTCGCCGATGGTCACGGGACACCCAGGCTCGGCGCCCATCCTCGCGAGCTCCTCCTCCACGCCGAGCCGGTTGAGGCGGTCGGCGAGATACCCGATGGCTTCGTCGTTGCCGAAATCCGTCTGCCGCACCCAGCGCTCGGGGCGCTTGCCGCGCACGATGAAACCGCCCGGCTCCTCCGGGTCCGGTTCGATGGAGAAGCCGGCGTCGTCCACGGCCGGGGGTGACAGGACGATCTTGGTCGGCGTGGCGGCGGGCAGCGAGGCCCGGTAACGCTCGACGATCTCGCCGAGCGCGAAGCCGAGTTCCCGCAGGCCCTGCCTGGACACGGTCGACACCTCGAACACGCGCAGGCCACGCGCCTCGAGTTCGGGACGCACGAGCTCGGCCAGCTCGGCCGCGTCGGGCACGTCGATCTTGTTCAGCACCACCACGCGGGGCCGTTCGGCGAGGTCGCCACCGAGCGCGGGTGTGTAGCGCGCCAGCTCGTTCTCGAGCGCGTCGACGTCCGAAATGGGGTCGCGGTTCGGCTCGTAGGTCGCACAGTCGATGACGTGCACCAGGACGGCACAGCGCTCGATGTGGCGCAGGAAATCCAGGCCGAGGCCCTTGCCCTCGCTCGCGCCCGGAATGAGCCCCGGCACGTCGGCCATGGTGAACACGGTGTCACCCGCGGTCACCACACCGAGGTTCGGGACGAGTGTGGTGAACGGGTAGTCGGCGATCTTCGGCTTGGCGGAGGAGAGCACCGAGATCAGCGACGACTTACCGGCGGACGGGAAGCCGAGCAGGCCGACGTCCGCGACGGACCGGAGCTCCAGGACCAGGTCTCGAGCCTCGCCCGGCTCACCGAGCAGCGCGAAACCGGGTGCCTTGCGCGCCCGCGAGGCGAGCGCGGCGTTACCGAGCCCGCCACGGCCGCCCTTGGCCGCGACGAAGGTCGTGCCCGCGCCGATGAGGTCGGCGAGCACTTCCCCGTCCTCGGTGAGTACCACCGTGCCGTCGGGCACTCGGAGCTCCAGGGACTCCCCTGCCGCGCCGTTGCGGTTGCTGCCCTGGCCGGGCTTGCCGTTGCCCGCGCGTGCGTGCGGACGGAAATGGAAGTCGAGCAGCGTGTGGACGCCGGGGTCGACGACGAGCAGGACGTCACCGCCGTTGCCGCCGTTGCCGCCGTCGGGGCCACCGAGCGGCTTGAACTTCTCGCGGTGCACCGAGGCACACCCGTTGCCACCGTTGCCGGCGGCAAGGTGGATCACCGCACGGTCGACGAAGCGGGATGCCATATGCGTGCCTTTCCTGCGGGAAGGAGGTCCTTCATACACAAACGAGGGGCGGGACCGGAGGTGTTCCGGGCCCGCCCCTCGTTCGAATGCTGTAATGCGCTGGTCGGGCCGGCTCAGGCCTCGACCGGGACCACGTTGACGGTCTTGCGGCCACGCTTGGTGCCGAACTCGACCGCACCGGCGGCCAGAGCGAACAGCGTGTCGTCGCCGCCGCGACCGACGTTCGTGCCGGGGTGGAACTTGGTGCCGCGCTGCCGAACCAGGATCTCACCCGACTTGACGACCTGACCGCCGAACCGCTTGACGCCGAGGTACTTCGGGTTGGAGTCACGGCCGTTGCGAGAGCTGGACGCGCCCTTCTTGTGTGCCATCGCTGGTCACTCTCCTCTTAGAAGCAACAGCCTTACTTGTTGATGCCGGTGACCTCAATGCGGGTCAGCTTCTGCCGGTGACCCTGCCGCTTGTGGTAGCCGGTCTTGTTCTTGAACTTGTGGATGCGGATCTTGGGACCCTTGGTCTGCTCGACGACCTTGCCGGTGACCGAAACCTTCGCCAGCGCGTCGGCGTCCGTGGTGACATCGCCGCCGTCGACATAGAGCACGGCGGGGAAGGTGTGCTCGGTGCCCGGCTCGCCCTCGAGCTTCTCGACCTCGACGACATCGCCAACGGCGACCTTGTACTGCTTGCCGCCGGTCTGGACGACTGCATACGCCGACACGGAAGTCTCCTGCTTGCTCGACTGTGGGTGGGGGCTCACGCGACCGTTCCACTCTGGGTGGTCCGGCATTCGCGCGTAGCGACCCGCTCCAACAGCGGGCCGCAATACAGCTTACGTGCCGCCTGGTGACGCTGAGACACCGGGGTCGCCATCAGCTGTTCTCCTGCGCGTGCACCGGCGGTCCGGCGGGACGGGTGGCCGCCCGGCGCGGACGCCGGGTGGTCGTACGCACCGCCGGAGCCGGAACGGCAGGGCCGGACGCGGCCGGGGACTCCGGCTCGCCGGCGCCCGGGCCGGTCGTCCCTGCCTCGCCTGCCTCGCCTGCCTCGGCCGCCGTGGCCTGCTCGGCCGTCTGGCCGCGACCAGACGGCTCGCTCGGCTCGCCGGCGACACCGGGCCGAACGGCCGGCTGCTCGGCATCACCGGACTGCGCAGCGGTCCGGGTGTCCGCCTGCTGGGCCTCGACACCACCCGGCCGCTGGGTGGCCGTCTCGTCTGCGTCCACCTGCTGCCGGGCGGCACCCGACTGCTCGGCAGCCGGTGACGTGTCCTGAGCCTCGGCCGGCTCGTCGGCACCGCTCAGCCGCCCGGCCTCGGCTCCGGCGGGCCCGGACTGGGTGGCCGTCGGCCCGGTCCCGCTCGCCTCGGCGCCAGGAGCGTAGGCGTCACGCGACCCGGTCCGGACGTCGTCAGGCCGGCCGGCCTCGCCACCGGCCTCAGCCTGCGCACCCGCCTCGTCCCGCACACCGGCGTCGTGCGACCCCTCGGCCGCGGCCGATGCCTCAGGAGCCGGGGTACGGCCGTTGAGAGCCGCGGACGCACGTCCGGCGACCTCACCAGCAGGTGTGGCACCGGCCGGTGAGACGCCCGACTCGGCCCGCTCGGGCTGCTGGCCACTCGCCGCACCCTGGCCGGCGTCCTCCGCGTCGGCGGCACCCTCACCGGGCCCGGCCGACACCGCAGCCTCCGCAGCGGCCTTCTCGGCCTTCTCCGCCTTCGCGGCCGCGGCCTTCTCGCGCCGGGTGCGCCGGTCACCGCGCTTGCTCTTCGTGGGCGTGGCCTCGGGGCCACCGGCCGTGTCGCCGCTCGCCGACGCCTCGGCATCGTCCTGCTTGGCCGCCTTCGACGCGTTGGCCATCGCCTGCACCGCGGAGACCACCGACTCGCGCTGCTCCGGGGTCGGGCCGGTCTCGGAGGGCTTCGCCGACTCGGTGTCCTCGCCCTTGCCACGACCACGCCGACGACCACCACCGCCGCCACCGTGGTGCTGGTGTCCGTTGCCGTTGCCCTTCTGCGGCTCGGAGGACACGATCACACCGCGGCCCTTGCAGTGCTCACAGGTGGTGGAGAAGGCCTCGAGCAGGCCCGTGCCGACGCGCTTGCGGGTCATCTGCACGAGCCCGAGCGAGGTGACCTCGGCCACCTGGTGCCGCGTACGGTCCCGGCCGAGACACTCGGTCAGCCGGCGCAGCACCAGCTCACGGTTGGACTCCAGCACCATGTCGATGAAGTCGATCACGATGATGCCGCCGATGTCGCGTAGCCGGAGCTGGCGGACGATCTCCTCCGCCGACTCCAGGTTGTTCCGGGTGACGGTCTCCTCGAGGTTTCCGCCGGATCCGGTGAACTTGCCGGTGTTGACGTCGATGACCGTCATCGCCTCGGTGCGGTCGATCACCAGGTAGCCGCCGGAGGGCAGCCAGACCTTGCGGTCGAGCGCCTTGGTGATCTGCTCGTCGATGCGGTAGTCGGCGAAGACGTCGCCGGTGCCGACGTAGCGCTTGACGCGGTCCATCAGGTCGGGCGCCACGTGCTCGACGTAGGCGCTGATGGTCTCCCACGCCGTGTCGCCCTGGACCTCGAGTTTCGCGAAGTCCTCGGTGAACAGGTCGCGCACGACCTTCACCAGCAGGTCCGGCTCCTCGTACAGCAGCACGGGGGCGTTGGACTTCTTCGCCGAGGAGGACTCGGCCTTCTCCTTGATGACCTCCCACTGCGCCTGGAGGCGGCGGACGTCGCGCGCGAGTTCCTCCTCGCTGATCCCCTCGGAGGCGGTGCGGATGATGACGCCTGCGTCCTCGGGCACGATGCGCTTGAGGATGTCCTTGAGCCTGCGCCGCTCGTTCTCGGGCAGCTTGCGGGAGATGCCCGTGGCGCCCCCGGCCGGGACGTACACCAGGAAGCGGCCCGGCAGCGAGATCTGCGTGGTCAGGCGCGCACCCTTGTGCCCGACCGGGTCCTTGGTGACCTGCACGAGAACGTTGTCGCCGGTGGAGAGCGCCTGCTCGATCTTGCGCGCCTTGCCTTCCAGCCCGGCAGCGTCCCAGTCCACCTCACCGGCGTAGAGCACGGCGTTGCGGCCACGCCCGATGTCGATGAACGCCGCCTCCATCGAGGGCAGCACGTTCTGCACCCGGCCGAGGTAGACGTTGCCGACGATCGAGCCGCTGCCCTGCGAGGTCACGAAGTGCTCGACCAGCACACCGTCCTCGAGCACGCCGATCTGCGTGGAGTCGCCGCGTTCGGCGACGACCATGGTGCGCTCCACGGACTCCCGGCGGGCCAGGAACTCGGCCTCGGACAGGATCGGCGCCCGCCTGCGGCCTGCCTCCCGGCCGTCGCGGCGCCGCTGGCGCTTGGCCTCCAGGCGGGTCGAGCCGCGGACGCTGCGCACGCCGTCGCGGGAGTCGCTCTTGGTCTCGGCCGTCTTGGCGTCGCGCACGTGCACGACGGTGTTGGGCGGGTCGTCCTGGGGCGTGGTGTCGCCGTTGTCGTCACCGCCGCTCTTGCGGCGCCGGCGACGACGGCGCCGCCTGCTGCCGCCCTCGCCCTCGGTGTCGTCGGAGTCGTCGGACTTCGCCTGCTCGTCCTCGTCCTGCTTCTCCGGCTTGTCCTCCGTGTCCGGCTTGTCGGACTTGTCCGACTTGGGGGACTGCTCGGCCGTGACCTCCCCGTCCTCGGACTCGCCGCGCTCGTCGGTGCCGCCGGCTTCGTCACCGCCCTTGCCACGACCCCGGCCGCGACGCCCACGCCGGCGCCGCCTGCGCCCGCCCTGGTCGGAGTCGCCGGAACCGGTCTCCTGCTCGTCGGTCTGCTCGGCTGGTTCCGCTTCCTGCTCGCCCTTCGGCGCGGCCGGTGCGTCCTCGACCGGCTCGGGCGGCAGGAATACCGGCGACGGCGCCGCGAACACCGGCGTGTGCACCGGCGGCGGCGTACGGACGGGTTCCGCCTGCTCGGCGGCAGGCACCGCGGGCGCCACGGCGGGCGGAACCACCGGCGAGGCCGGCCCCCCCCGAGACCGGCCGGGCGGCGGACGACTCCGCGACACCCGGCGTGGACGCCGTGGACTCCTGCGTGGGCGTGCCGGACACCTCGGGCGCTCCGGACACGGACTCCCCCGACGCCTCGGACGCCTCGGGCGCCTCACCAGCGACACCGGACTGCGCCGCCGGGACGTCCTCGGCCGCCGGCTCCGGCTCGGGAGCCCCGCCGGTGTTCTCCGTCGTGTCGGGAGCCTGCGCCACCGGCTCACCCGCGGTCTGGGCTTCCTCGACCGCCTCGTCCAGGGCACCGACGGCCCTGGCCACCTTCAACGCCACATCCTTGGGCACGCTCGACTGCGCACTGCGCGCCGTCTCACCGAGGTCGGCGAGGGTCGCGAGCACCTCCCGGCTGCTGGAACCCAGCAGTTTGGCCAGCGCGTGGACTCGCACCCGGTTGGGCAGGTCGGCCAGCGCACCTGCAGTGGATGTGGCGGTAGTCCCGCCTGTGTTCTCGGCGGGTGTCTCCGCGTTCGACATACGTCTCCTCCGCCCCCGGGCGCGCCTGCCGCCTTCCTCGGCCGAGGTGCTCACCTCGTCGCCGGAACGGGCCCGCAGGACGCGGCCGCACAGGGGCCGTCCTGTTTACCGCCGCGGTGGGGTCACCATCGGCGGGAATCCTTGCCACTCATGCCACTGAGCCACCGGCTGTTCCGGCAGGCCTGCAGCGGCGGGTCCCGCGGCGCCGCGCTGACGAGAACTCCGACCTCTCGGTGCCTCCCGAGTCGTCCGAGCCGCCCGGCACGTGGCGCGCGCCTGCGGCGACGACCTGGAGTTCTTTCAGCACGTCACCGGGCCGCCGTCCCGTCCGTCGCCGGTTGCTTTCCGGCGACGGCAGCTCGGCAGCCGCGTCCAGTATCCCACACCGCGCCGCGCACACCGCGTCGTCGGGGCACACACGCGCCCTCGCACTGGTGAGCGAACTTGGGCGCATCGCTTGTCCGCACCTCTCGCGCTGGCTACCGTGCCTCGGGAAGCGTGAGTGGAAACGGCCAGTTGCGCGACGGAGGTCCAGTGCTGCGGCGTGGGAGTGTCCTGCTCGGCTGCACGGCTCTCGTCGTCGCGGGCCATCTACTCGGCCCCGGGCAGGCGATCGCCGACAACAGTGACTCCTGTCACAACACAGGCCGGGCGTGGCGTTACGTCGTCCTGTTCGACACGGGCACCCCCGAGCGGGCCGCGACCACCGAGATCGAGGCCGCCTGCGGCACCACCACGGTCTACTACCCCGAGATCGCCGTCGCCGTCGCGACGTCGGCCAGCCCGCGCTTCGCCGACGTATTCGGCCCCGACCGGGCATTCAGTGCCGAGAAGCAACGGCATGCCGAGGGACGCGACGCCGCGGCGCAGCGCACCGTCTCCGCACAGGGCACCGGCGTCTCCCCCGGCGACCGCACCGGCGAGCAGTGGGACATGCGCGCCATCGACGCGGACATCGCCCGGGCGGTGGACCCCGGGCGCCGGGACGTGGTCGTCGGCATTCTGGACTCCGGTGTCGACGCGGCACACCCCGACCTGGCCGGGGCACTCGACCCGGACCTGTCCGCGGGGTGCCTCTCGGGTGCTCCCGACCCTTCGCCCGAGGCGTGGGCACCGACCGGCTCCCCCCACGGCACCCATGTGGCCGGCATCGTGGCGGCGGCCGACGACGGCCACGGTGTCACAGGGGTGGCGCCGGGGGTGCGGATCGCATCGGTGAGGGTCGTCGGCGACGACGGGTACGTCGACCCCGAGGCGGCCGTGTGCGGGTTCGTCTGGGCGGGGCGTCAGGGCCTTGAACTCACCAACAGCAGCTACTCGGTGGCCCCGTCGGGTGTGTCGTGCGCGACGGGCAAGGGGCGGACGGTGGTGCACGAAGCCCTCGCGCGGGCCGTGGGCTTCGCCGACCGGTCGGGGACGCTCAACGTCGCCGCCGCCACCAACGACGGACTGGAGCTCACTCCCCTGCCCCGCCGCGGCTCGCGGGAGCTCTCCCGGGCGTGCGCGGCGCTGCCGGCAGCGCTGCGCGACACGGTCACCGTGTCGGCCGTCGGCCGCGACGGGATGAAGGCGGGGTACAGCTCCTACGGACTCGGGGTGATCGACCTGGCCGCACCGGGCGGCGCCGGGGACGACTGCGTGCTCTCGACAGTGCCGGGCGGCTACGACGAGCTCTGCGGGACCTCCATGGCGGCACCGCACGTGACGGGCGTGGCCGCCCTGCTGGCGTCCCGGCTGCCCGGCTCCTCCCCCGCCGATCTGCGGGCACGGCTCGCCGAACAGGCCGACCCCATCGCGTGCCCGGCCGATTACGACCTCACCGGCGACGGCAGGCAGGACGCCTACTGCGCCGGCTACCAGGGCTACAACGGCTTCTACGGCCACGGCCTGGTGGACGCCGCGGCCACGCGGGCCTCAGCGCAGCAGGAGACCCGCCAACCTGCGCGCGGTCCCGTAGAGCCCGACGGCGGCGAGGACGAGCAGATACCCGACGTGGCCGAGCAGGCTCCAGTCGAAGACGCCCACCGACAGCCCGCGCGTGATCTCGATCCCGTGGTAGAGGGGCAGGCACTGCACCACGTACTGCAGCGGTTCGGGGTAGACGGACAGTGGATAGAACGTCGTTGAGAACAGGAACATCGGCATCACGGCGAGCTGGATGAAGTCGAACTGGCTCGGCGAGCGCAGGAAGGTCGCGCACGCCATGCCGACCGCCGCGAACGCGAACGACACGAGCAGCGCGGCGGGCACCAGCAGCAGCGCCCACGGCGACTCGACCAGGCCCAGCACGCCCATCACGCCCAGGAACGCGACCGCGTAGAGGCCGCCGCGCACCACCGCCCAGCCGATCTCGCCGAGGGCGATGTCGAACGGGCCGATCGGCGTCGCCAGCATCGCGTCGTAGGTCTTCTGGTAGCGGAACTTGAAGAACACGCCGAACGTCGCGTCGAACACGGCGCCGTTCATGGCCGACGCGGCGAGCAGCGCCGGGGCGACGAACGCGACATAGGTCATCGGCTGACCGCCCGGCCCGACGACCTCGCTGACGAGCCGGCCGAAGCCGATCTGGAACGCCAGCAAGTACAGCAGTGGCTCGACCGCCCCGGACAGGAACACCATCCAGACCCGCGAGTACACGAGCAGTGACCGCTCGAGCAAAGCCCGCGCGCGTCCGGTGTAGACGGCGGGCGGCAGCATCCGCAGCAGCAGGCCGCGGCGCTGCGGAGGGCCGACGGGGGTCGTGATCGTCATCAGACCACCAGCCGCCGGTAGAAGTAGTGCCGCGCCGCCGCGGTGCTCGCGCCGAACACCGCGAGCAGGAACGCCAGGTGCCCGAGCGCGGGCAGCAGGTCCAGACCACCGAGCGTGACCCCGCGGGCGAGCTCGGTCCCGTGCCAGAGCGGCGAGATCCAGGCGAGCCAACGCACCGCGACCGGGATCTGCTCGATCGGGAAGAACGTCCCGGCGAACAGGACCATCGGCATGACCACGAACCGGAACATCGCGGTGAACCGCTGTCCCTCGTCGAACGACGTCGCCGCGATGGCCATCACCGGTGCCGCGCAGGCGACACCGGTCAGCACGCCGACCGGGACCACGAGCAGCGCACCCGCGTTGAGCCACGCGGCGAACAGCACCGCGATCAGTGCGTAGACGGCGCCGGCGATCAGCAGCCGCAACGCCACCCAGATGAGCTGCCCACCGAGTACCTGACCCGGCGTCACCGGCGTGGCCGTCACGGCAAGGTAGTCCTTCTGCCACTTGAACCCGGACAGCACCGGCCAGCTCGCCTCGCCGACCGCGTTCTGGACCGCACCGGCCACCAGCAGGGCGGGCGCCACGTAGTGCACATAGGACAATCCACCCGTCGCGGGACCCGGCTCCACCTGGGAACCGAAACCGATGCCCATGGCGGCGAGGAAGAACACCGGCTGCAGCCCCGAGGAGTACAGGCTCGACCGCCAGTAGCGGCGGTACCACGTCCAGTGCGCCTCCACGCGCAGCCAGGCGGCACGCCAGGAACCGACGACCCGGCCGGTCGCCCTGGACGGTCTCGCGTCGAGCACGGCCATGTCAGTCCACCAGCGTCCGTCCGGTCAGGCGCAGGAAGACGTCCTCGAGCGTGCTGCGCCGCACGAGGCTCGACAGCGGGCGCACCCCGCGGCCGTGCACGCGCTCCAGCGCGCGCTCTCCGTCGCCCGTGTACACGAGCACCCGGTCGGGCAGCGCCTCGACGCGGTCTCCGAGATCGGAGACCGTCGTCACCACGCCGTCCTGCTCGCCGGGAGGGAACCGCAGTTCCAGCACCTCCCGCGTCGAGTAGCGGGCGATGAGCTGCGACGGTGAGCCCTCGGCGACGATGCGGCCACCGTCCATGACGACGAGCCGGTCGCACAGCTGCTCCGCCTCGTCCATGTAATGCGTGGTGACGATCAGCGTGACGCCCAGGGATTTCAGCCGGAACAGCCGGTCCCACAGCAAGTGCCGTGCCTGCGGGTCCAGCCCCGTGGTCGGCTCGTCGAGCAGGAGCAGGTCCGGGTCGTTGACCAGCGACCGAGCGATGGTCAGCCGCCGCTTCATCCCGCCGGACAGCGACTCCACCTCGTCGTCGGCACGATCGGTGAGCTGGGCGAACTCCATGAGCTCGTCCGCCTTGCGGCGCACGTGCGCGCGGGAGAGCCCGAAGTAGCGGCCGTAGATCTGCAGGTTCTGCCGGACGGTCAGCTCGGTGTCGAGGTTGTCCTGTTGCGGGACGACGCCCAGCCGCGCCCGGATGCGCGGGCCGTCGCGGTCCGGGTCCATGCCGAGCACGGTCAGGTCGCCCTCCGAGCGCGGCGACACGCAGGCGACCATGCGCATGGTGGACGACTTGCCCGCGCCGTTCGGCCCGAGGAACCCGAACGCCTCACCGCGGCGGACGTCGACGTCGATGCCCTTGACCGCGTCGAAGGAACCGAAGCGCTTCACGAGCGCCTTCGCCTCCACCATCGTCGTGTCGCCGCTCACCCTTGGCACAGTGCCACGGGACACCGACAGAATCGACCCGATTGACGCACGGCCGCCCTCCCCGCGAGGTCGGCGGGAAGGGCGGCCGGGACGGGTGGGCTCAGAGGTTGGGGAACCAGAGCTTCAGCTCGCGCTCGGCCGACTCCGGCGAGTCCGAACCGTGCACGAGGTTGAACTGGGTCTCCAGGGCGAAGTCGCCGCGGATGGTGCCCGGCGTGGCCTTCTCGACCGGGTCGGTGCCGCCGGCGAGCTGACGGAACGCGGTGATGGCGCGCGGCCCCTCGACCGCGATGGCCACGACCGGGCCGGAGGTGATGAACTCCAGCAGGTCGCCGAAGAACGGCTTGTCCTTGTGTTCGGCGTAGTGCTCCTCGGCCACCGAGCGCTCGACGGTGCGCAGGTCCATCGCGGCGAGCGAGAGTCCCTTGCGCTCGATGCGCGAGATGACCTCGCCGACGAGGCCCCGCTTGACGCCATCGGGCTTGACCAGAACCAGCGTGCGCTCACTCACGGGGTGTTACTCCTTCATTAAGCGTTGTCGCGCAGAGCCTATCGGCCGCATGCGGGCCGCCTCGCCTGGGCCGACCGACCGACCGATACGACACCGGCTCAGTGAATCGACTGATGCCGGCACCGCTGCCCGTCTGCCACCGTCACGGGCAGGGGCTACGCCTCGACGGCCCTGGCCCTCACCATCCGTCACCGGACGAAATGGAGCACGTATGAGCACCGTCGCACTGGCCGCGTCCACGATTCCCGCGACCGCACGGGGCCCGCTCGGCCCCCTGGCCGAGGGGGATGCCGGAGCCGACGTCATCACCCCCGTCGTCGTCACCGGGATCGGCCTCATCGGCACCACCGATGTCGCGACCATCGGCGGCGTCGCGTCGTCGGTGGTCGGCCCGGCGATCGAGGTCCGTGAGCACGCCTCGGTGACCGAGCTGGTCAGCGCCCGTTCGCGCGCGATCTCCGGCTGAGCACGATGACCGGCAGTGGCGCGGTCGCCCGAGCAGTCCGCGGCCGGATTCCGGGGAGGTGCCGGTGACCGCGCTGCTGCGGGTCGACGACGACTTCGTCCGGGACCCCTTCCCGCGCTTCGACGAGCTGCGGGCGCAAGGGCCGGTGCACGTCCTGCGCACGAGGGACGGGGCCCGCTACTGGCTCGTCGTCGGGTCCGAGGAGATTCGCTCCGGCCTCCGTGACACCCGGCTGTCCAAGGATCCCGATCTGCTCGCCGCGGCTCGCGTACGCCAGCGCTGCGAGCACGGCGTCGTGGACGGCCCCGCCGCGGAGGCAGCGCTGCGTGAGCTGACGTCGTTCCTGCGCTCGTTCACCTACGAGGTGCGCGAGGTCGTGAAGGAAACGCTCTCCGGCCGCCATGCCGCACGGCATGCACCGCGGGTCGCCGCCATCGCCGACGAGCTCCTCGACGGCCTCGCGGCAGTGTCCGGACCGGTGGATCTGGTGGCGTCCTACAGCATGCCGTTCGCGACCCGGGTGTCCGGCAGCCTGCTCGGCGTCGCCCCCGACGAGCTGGCCGAGTTCGGTGCGCGGGTGTCGGCGTGGCTCGGGTCAGACTCGGCCGAGGCGCGAGCCACCGCTCGGCGACGCGTGTCCGCGCTGCTCGACGAGCTCATCGCGGCGAGGTGCGGGCGGGAGGCCGACGACGTCGTGTCCGCACTGGTCGGCAAGGCCGGCACGGCCGGTCGCGAGTCGCTGGTGCGGGCGTGCCTGATCTTCGTCATGATCACGGTGGAGACGGTCGTCAGCTTCCTGGCGACCGCGGTGCACGCCCTCCTGAGCCACCCCGAGCAGCTCCGGCTGCTGCGGGACGAGCCGGAACGCACGGGCGCCGCGATCGACGAGCTCCTCCGCTTCACCGGGCCGCACAACGTGAGCGCGCAACGCTGTGCCACCGAGGACCTCGAGCTGGGTGGTCAGCACATCGCCGAGGGTGACCTGGTGGTCTTCGCGCTCGGCGCCGCCAACCACGACGCGGCCACCTACCCCGACCCGCACCGCCTCGACCTGGACCGGGACGCCACCGGGCATCTCGCGTTCGGCGCGGGCAGGCACTACTGCCCCGGCACGCACCAGGCGCGCAGCGCCCTGGCGACCGGAATCGCGGCGCTGCTGCGCCGCTACCCCGGCCTTAGGCTCGCGGTGCCCGCCGGCGAGGTGTCGTGGGTGCCGTCCGAATTGCTCCGCTCGGTGCGGGCACTTCCCGTCCACCTCGCCGGCGGCTGACGGCCTACTCCGGGCGCAGCGTGGTCGACCACAGCGCGGCGCCCGTGCCGTCGCGCAGGTCGACCGTGAGCTCGCCGCTCGCACCGTCGACGTTGAGCTCCCCGAAGTGCTGGTAGCCCTCCATCGGGGACGCCCCGGGCTGCGGGGGCGTGTGCACGAACACGGCCTTCGGCCCGAACGTCGGGTCGAGGTCGTTGGGGCCGAACGCGCCCGCGTGCAGCGGACCCGACACGAACTCCCAGAACGGCTCGAAGTCGGTGAACGTGGCGCGCTCCGGCGCGTAGTGGTGCGCGGCGGTGTAGTGCACGTCGGCGGTCAGCCAGACGACGTTGCGCACCCGGCGCCGCGCGAGCTCCGACAGCACCCAGGCCAGCTCGTTCTCCCGGCCGCCCGGTGCGCCCGGCAGACCGTTCGCGACGCCTTCGATGTGGTCGCCGTCCGGCACGACGACCCCGATCGGCAGGTCGGCCTGGACGATCTTCCACGTCGCCGTGCTGCGCGCGAGACCGCGCACCAGCCAGCTCGCCTGCCGGGCGCCGAGCACGGTGCCCCGGCCGGCCGGATCGGCGTCGTTGCGGTCCTTGTAGCTGCGCATGTCGAGGACGAACACCTCGACGTGCTCGCCGTAGCGGAAGCTTCGGTAGACCCGCCCGTCGACGGCCGCCTTCGCGTCGATCGGGTGCCACTCGTGGAACGCCCGGAACGCGCGGGCGGCGAGCACGTCGACGCGCTTCTCCGTGTACTGCGGGAGATCGAGGATCTCGCCGGGGTACCAGTTGTTGGTGACCTCGTGGTCGTCCCACTGCACGTAGCTCGGCACGGCCGCGTTGAAGGCACGCACGTTGTCGTCGAGCAGGCTGTAGGCGAACTGGCCCCGGTACTCGTCCAGGGTCTCGGCGACCTTCGACTTCTCCGGGGTCACGAGGTTGCGCCAGGTCCGCCCGTCGGGCAACACGACCGTCTCGGTGAGCGGGCCGTCGGCGTACACGGTGTCGCCGCAGTGCAGGAACAGGTCGGGACGGCGCTCGGCCATCGCGGCGAACGCGGTCATGCCGCCGATGTCGGGGTTGATGCCCCAGCCCTGGCCCGCCACGTCGCCGGACCACACGAGCCGCACGTCGTCGCGGCCCTCCGGGGCCGTGCGGAACCGGCCGGTGACCGGCGCGCCGGCGACCCGGCCGTCCAGGTCCTCGGCGGTGACGCGGTAGTGCACCTCGGTGCCCGCGGGCAGGCCGCGCAGCCGGACCTTGCCGGTACCGCCCGTCTCGGGGGTGAGCAGCGGTCCGCGCACGGTCCGCGCCCGCCGGAAGGACGGGTCGGTGGAGATCTCCACGAGCATGCGGGACGGCCGGTCGGCACGGGTCCACACGATGGCGGAGTTCCGGCTGACGTCACCGGACTGGACGCCGTGCGTGAGGACGGGGCGGCCGGACCGGACCAGGGCGGCGGCGGTCCCGCCGGTGAGTGCGCCCGCGGCCAGCACACCGGTGCCGACGAGACCGGCCTTGAGCAGGCGGCGCCGGTGCAGGGGTGGAAGTTGGCTCATACCGGTACTTCTATCGGGTGACGGGGACCGGGCGGTCAACGTGGCCTTGCCAATGGGTGAACGTCGACAGCGGACGCGCGATCGTCCACATTCGCATTTTCGCCCGAACGCAGGCGCGCGCTGTGATGTCCGAACCACGGCACCGTGTTACGACTGATCGGTCAAATCGTGAATTCCCGTTGTTCGACGGATCGGGCTTCCGTCGAGGGAATGTCCGGTCCAATTCCGGAATGCCGTCCAGGCCTCGGCCGGGCGGTTTCCTTTTCGCCCGATCCGGCCGATTCCGGACCGTGTCCTGTCGACCCGATGTGCAGCCGGAATCGATCTTCGTGCCGACAGAGGGGGCCCGATCATCGTGCCGGTAATGTCGATGCGCCACCGGTCCGGACCGGCGCGCACGGGAAGACGCGGCGCCGCCCGCCTGCTTGCCGTGGTCGCGGTCGCCTGCCTCGCCCTGACCACCCCGATGCCGGCCACCGTGGCGCAGCAGGAGAGCGAGCCGGCGACCGTCCGGGTGTACGTCGGCGACGTCCGCTCCGGCCCGGACACGATCGGACCGCTCGCGGGTGCGCGATTCGGCCTGTTCGCCACCAATCCCGGAGTGAGCCTCGACAGTCACGACGGCTTCACCGACGCGACCCCGATGTACTCGTGCACCTCCGGCGCGGACGGCTGGTGCACGTTCACCGTCCCCGTCGACGAGAGCCTGCCCGACTCGGGCCGGCTGTGGCTCGCGGCCACCGGCTCGGCGGGCGGCGAGTACGCCAACCCGCAGTGGCAGACCGGGCCGCTCAGCCCGAACAACCGGGACCCGCTGTACTCGCTGCGCCACGTGTTCCAGACGCCGGTGCTCCAGGCGGGCCAGACCTACGACTCGTATGGTCCGAACCGGAACTGGATCACCGATCCGGGGTTGGAGACCACCCCGCCGACCGCCGTCCCCGGCACCCAGAACTACTCGCGCCGGGTCGCCTCGGGTGGCGTCTTCCCGTTGTCCCGGCCGAACCCGGACCTGGCGACACAGTGCGGCCTCAGGATCGCACTCGTCGTGGACCTGTCGAGCTCGGTGGCTCCCTACGTGGAGGACCTCAAGGACGCCCTCGACGACTTCGTCACCGCGCTGCGCGGCACCCCGTCCCAGGCCGCGTTGTTCACCTTCGGCACCGACTCCCCCGCGAACGGCTACGGGGCGAACACCTCGCTGTTGCCCGTCGCCACCAACGGCGACAACAAGACCTTCCGCGATCTGTACGCCGGCTGGGAAACACCGCCGACGAACTGGACCAACTGGGACCGCGGTCTCGCCGCCGTCGCGGACGCCAACACAGCCGCAGGCGGGCAGCAGTTCGACATGGCCGTCGTGGTCACCGACGGCAACCCGACCGTCTACGGGCCGGAACCCACCCACACCGTCAACGGCCGCGAGGAAACGAAGGACCCGAACAGCGGATACACCCGGTTCCGCGAGCTCGGCAACGCCGTCGCCTCGGCCAACCTGGTCAAGAGCCAGGGCACGCGGATCATGGCGGTCGGCGTCGGCAACGGCGTGAGCGGCGACGCGTCGTACAACCTGCGCGCCATCTCCGGCCGCGACGCCTACGACGGCACCAACCTCGACGAGGCCGACTACCTCCAGCAGGCCGACTACGCGGACGCGGGCGAGGCCCTGCGCAGGCTCGTGCTCGGCAGCTGTGCGCCGTCGGTGTCGGTGATCAAGCAGATCGTGCCGCACGGCGATCTCGACGACGGCACCATCGACGCGCCCTACACGCCCACGGATCCGTGGACGTTCACGGCGACGCCCACCGGCGACGCGACCGTCACGCCCACGACGGCGACCACGGACCCGCAGACCGGCGCACTGAACTTCGACATGGCGTTCGACACCGGTCCGCAGGGCCTGCACATCGCCGAGACACCACAGGAGGGGTACACCGCCCTGCCGGAGCACACCACGTGTGTCAACAAGACCTCGGGTGACGACGAGCCGGTGACTCCGGACCCGGACCCGGAGAATCCGGGTGCCTTCACCGTCGACGTCGGCCTGGAGGACGCGATCTCGTGCACCGTCTACAACCAGGCGCCCGACTTCGACCAGGCGTCGGTGACCGTGAACAAGCGGTGGAAGGTCACGACCGTCACCGGTCCGGACGGGGAGACCACGACGGCGGAGTACGAGCACGGGAAGCAACCCACCGGGCTCGAGGCGAGCCTCGAACTCGACGGTCCGGGCGGCGCGGAGTCGAGTTCCCAGCCGTGGGGTCAGCCACGTGACGGCTACGACGCCGTCGACGACGGGTCGGTCGGCGTCACCGAGGACGTGACCATCACACCGCCGGGCTGCGAGCTCACCGGGGCCGACATCGACGGCACGGACCTCACCCCCGGGACGGCGACCGAGATGGATCTCCGGCCGGGCGCGAACGAGTGGACCATCACCAACGAGGTCGAGTGCCGCAGCCACCTGACCCTGCGCAAGGAGATCGGCGCAGGCGGGCAGGCGGATCCGCAGTGGTGGACGCTTCAGGCGCACGGGCCGGACGACGCGCTGCCCGGTCCGACCGGCCGGGTCGAGACGGCGCCGACCCTCGTGACCCCGGAAGTCATCTACCAGCTCGCCGAGGTCGCCGACGAGCCCGGCGGCGACGTGCCGCACGACGTGCTCCACTACGCGCAGAACGACCAGCGCACCCGCCCGCTTCATTTCCCGTTGTCGACAGGATCGTGGGGATGCCACGTCGTCGGGGAGGACTCGGGTGGCGCGTTCTCGACCGATATCGAGGGCGCCATCGCCGTGCCGCTGGGCCAGGACGTCGTGTGCACCGCGGTGAACCAGACCGCGTGGCTCGACGTCGTGAAGCAGGTCGAGGGTGGTGACGCGAAGCCGGGCGACTTCACGCTGCGGGTCAGCCCGGTCGGGCCCGCACCACCGGGTGCCCACGAGCACGACATCGCCGGCGCACCGGAGCCGGGCAACCAGCTCACCGTGCGGCCCCGGCAGGACTACGCGATCAGTGAGGTCTCCGGGCCCGACGGCTACCGGCTCACGGGCATCACCTGTACCGCCGGTGAGCGGGAGCTCGACCCCGAGCGGTTCGCACTGGAGTTCGGCGGCACCGCGACCTGCGTGGCCACCAACCGGCGGCTCTCCGAGCTCGCGGTCGAGAAGCGGGACGCCGCCGACCGGAGCGTGCTGCCGGGCGCGGGCTTCGACCTGTACAGCGACACCGACGGCGACGGCGACGGCGGGGCAGGCCTCACCGACGACGCGCCCGATCCCGACGACACGCTGATCGACTCGTGCACGACCGGCGAGGACGGCCGCTGCTCGATCGGCGAACTGGACTTCGTATCCTACTACTGGTTCGAGAACACGGCTCCGGAGGGCTACCGGCTGCCGGCCGACCGCACGAGCGACATCATCACCATCGACGAGAACAACGCCGGTGACCCGCACACGACCACGTTCACCGACAGCAAGGAACCGTCACCTCCGCCCACGGAACCCACGGAGCCGGAGCCGACCACGCCGACGGAACCCACCGGCCCGGGCGTGCCGGACGGTCCCGACGAGCCGGGGCATCCGGGGGCTCCCGACGGGCCGGATCAGCCGGATGGCGGCGACGGGGATCAGGGCACCCTGCCCGGCACCGGCGCCGACATCGGCGTTCCGCTCGCCCTCGGGATCGTGTTCCTGCTCGCGGGCGCGACGGTGCTGGCTCTCGTCCGCCGTGCGCGGTCCTGACCGGGACCGGCTGCCCTCCGCCGCCGTGCTCCGGACGGCACCCGCGCGGGTCCGCTGCTCCCGGCGGGAAGGTCCGGCCGGGTCAGCCTTGCTGCTGGCTCGGCAGCCGGCCCTGGGCCATGCGGCGCGCCACGTCGCGGCGCAGCCACATGAGCCACAGCCACACGGCGATGAACACGACCCCGATCACGGCGATAGCGGGCAGCGCCACGACGAACGCCAGGAGTCCGGCGTGCAGCGCGAGGATCACCCAGCTCGCCCACGGCCTGCGCAGCATCCCGCACAGGGCGAGCAGGGCCACCGCGATCGCGATGATCGTCCAGCCCTGCACGCTGGTGATACCGCTGCCCAGTGTCGCGACGACCGGCAGCGCCAGTCCCACGACGATGGCCTCGATGACGAGCGTGCCGGCCTGCACTCCGCGGAAGCCCTTCATCGGGTCCTTCGCCGGGGCGGGCGGTTGCTGTCCGGTGTCGTCACTCATGTCCGGCTCCTCCCCGGCTTCGGCGGTTCGTGCGCTGTTCATGCCGGTTCCCTGCCGAACAGCGTGCGGGCCTCGCCCACCGTGACAACGGATCCGGTGACGAGCACGCCTCCGCCGGCGAGCGGTTCCTCAGGGTCGTCGGGTTGTTCGACGAGTGCGACGGCCGTCTCGATGGCGGCGTCGAGGTGCGGTTCGACGGTGACCCGTTCCTCGCCGAAGACGTCGGTGGCGAGCTCGGCCAACTCCTCGACGGGCATCGCGCGCGGCGAGGCGTTGCGCGTCACGACGATCTCGGACACCACGGGCTCGAGCGCCTCGAGAATGCCCCGTGCGTCCTTCTCCCGGAGCACACCCACGACAGCGGCGAGCCTGCGGAACGCGAACTCCTCGTCGATGGTCTTGGCGAGCGCGGCGGCGCCGTGCGGGTTGTGGGCGGCGTCCAGCAGAACCGCCGGGGCGGCGCGGACCCGCTCGAGCCTGCCGGGCGTCTGGATCTCGGCGAACGCCTCGCGCACGGCTTCCGGCACCAGTTGCCGGTCCTTGCCCGCGCCGAAGAACGCCTCGACGGCGGCCAGCGCGAGGGCCGCGTTGGCGGCCTGGTGGGCACCGTGCAGCGGCAGGAAGATTTCCTCGTACACGCCGCCGAGGCCCTGCAGTTTGAGCAACTGCCCGCCAACGGCAATGGTCCGTTCGAGCACGCCGAACTCGCTGCCCGCCCTGGCGACGGTGGCGTCCACCTCGACGGTGCGTTCCAGCAGGACGCGTTCGGCGTCGGGCTCCTGCTCGGCGAGAATGGCGACCGCGCCGGGCTTGATGATCCCGGCCTTCTCCCGGGCGATGGTGGCGCGATCGTTGCCGAGGTACTCGGCATGGTCGATGCCGATCGGGGTGATGACGGCGACCTGCCCGTCGGCGACGTTCGTGGCGTCCCACGAGCCACCCATGCCGGTCTCGAGGACGGCCACCTCGACCGGCGCGTCGGCGAAGGCGGCGAAGGCCATGCCGGTGAGCACCTCGAACTTGCTCATCGCCGGATCGTCCGGTCCCGCCGCTCGGTCGACCATCTGCACGAACGGCGCCACGTCGCGGTAGGTGTCCACGTACTTCTCCGCCGAGATCGGCGCGCCGTCGATACTGATGCGCTCCGTCACCAGCTGCAGGTGCGGGCTGGTGTAGCGGCCGACGCGCAGGCCCATGCGGGTCAGCAGGGCCTCGATCATGCGGGTGGTGGAGCTCTTGCCGTTGGTGCCCGCGACGTGCACCACCGGGTAGGTCTTCTGCGGGTCGCCGAGCAGGTTGAGCAGCGCCGTGATGCGCGTCAGCGACGGCGCGATCTTGGTCTCCGGCCAGCGTTCGTTGAGCTCGGCCTCGACGATCTGCAACTCGCGGCGGGCCTGCGCCTCGATGGCCGCCTCGTCCGCTTCCGGGACGGGCTCCGGTTCGTCCGGCAACGGACCGGCGATGAAGTTGTCGCCCTCGGTGAGCTCGGGCGGAAACTCCTGGTCGTCGGACGGCACACGCACTCCCAACTGGTCTGACTGACCCGTCGAGTCTACGTCCGCGTCACGGGGGTCACCGCGTGCCCTTCGACCACGATTGGGGCGGCAAACCGGCAACCCCGAATCCGGTACCCCACCGCCGACAACGGCAAGGACCTGCCTGCCGACGCGAACGGCGAACACAGCGACCGAAACAGCCGACACGGCAACGCAGACGGCGGACACGGCTACGCAGACGGCAGGCACGGTTGCGGGAGCCGCCCACCCGGCGGCCGGCGAGGGCCGGGCGCCGGGCGGGAGCGACGCTTCGGCAAGCCTCCGCAACCCGGCAAGCAAGCCGGCCTCGCCGGGGCGCTACGCCTGGCCACCCCCGAGCAGTCGTTGCCGCACCGCCTCGTCCGTCGCCGCCCGGGCGAGGGTCAGTGCCAGCGCCTGGGCTCCCTGCACCACGGCGGTGTCGGCGGCGGGCGTGATGGCGGCCGCGGCGAACTCGGCCTGGTGGTTGACGGCCGGCAGCGAGTCGATGCCGATGTAGGGGTGGATGGCGGGAATCACCTGGCTGACGTTCCCGAGATCGGTGGACGCACGGTTCATCCGCGAATCGGGGCCGGTGCCGAACGTTCGGCCGAGTTCCCGCGCGGCCGTCTCGTACAGTTCCGTGAGCTCGGCGTCGTTGCGGAAGCTCGCGTACGGCTTGCTCTCCGGCTCGACCGACAGCTCACACCCGGTGGCCACCGCGCCCGCGTCGAAGCACCGCCGGACCCGCTCCTCCACGGCCGCCAGCTCGCTGAGATCCGATGCGCGGACGTACCAGCGGCCCTCGGCGTACGCGGGGATCGCGTTGGGCGCGTCTCCCGCGCGGGTGACCACACCGTGCACGCGCGTGCCCGCGGGCAGCTGCTGGCGCAGCAACCCGATGGCGACCTGCGCGACGGTGAACGCGTCAGCGGCGTTGACGCCCCGCTCGGGGTAGGCGGCGGCGTGGGCCGCCGTGCCCCGGTAGGCGATCCGTGAGTGCGACACCGCATACGGCTCGGCCTTCGCCACGTCCACCGGCCCGGGGTGCACGAGCGCGGCGACATGCATGCCGGCGAAGGCGCCCCGGTCGAGTAGTTCGATCTTGCCACCTCCGCCTTCCTCCGCGGGGGTGCCGAGCACGTGCACGGTCAGGCCGAGGTCGTCGGCAAGCCGCGCCAGCGCCATGCCGGCACCGGACGAGATCGCCGCGATGACGTTGTGCCCGCACGCGTGCCCGAGTCCGGGCAGTGCGTCGTACTCGGCACACAACGCCACGTGCAACGGCCCGCTCCCGGCGCTCGCGCGGAACGCCGTGTCCAGACCCAGGTAGCGGCTTTCGACGGTGAAGCCCGCGTCGGCGAGTTCACCCGCGACCCGGGCGCTCGACCAGACCTCCTCCCACGCCACCTCCGGATGCGCGTGCAGGTCGTGGGACAGGGCGATGAGGCGGGCGGCGTCGTGCTCGACGGCGCGGCACAGCGTCGGGGTGACGGTCACAGGTCCCCCGGAACGCCGTAGGAGGGGGCGAGCGTGGGGTCGAGCCCGCGAATCCGGTAGTCCGCTTTCTGCGGTGCCCAGAGTTCCCAGAGCCTGCGCAGGTCGGCCACGGGGTCGTCGGAGTCGTCGACGCGCAGGTCGGTCACATTCCATGCCACGTCCTCCGCCACGACGACGCCCGCCGAGCGCACCGGTCCTTCCTCGCCGCCCGCCCGCACGGCGGCGGCGAAGCCGTCGAGCAGCCGCGCCTCGAACGCCTCCGCCGAGCTGGTGAGGTAGCCGTCGAGCATCACGGCGGCCACCTCCTCGCTCTTGAGGAGATTGCCCGCCACCACCGCGCCGTCGCCGAACACGGCGGTGTGTGTGCCGAGTGTCCTGGCCCCGGAGTGCGCGGCCGTCTCGCCGGTCGCCGACACGGCGGTGAGCTGGCGGTAGTCGGGGTAGGAGTCGGCGGCGACCATGGCTTCGACGGCCTGGTCCGCGCTCGCGCCGCCCGCGAGCGCGTCGAGTCCCACCGTGCCGAGCACGGGGTTGGTGACGTTCTGCGAGGCGACCGCCCCGACGCCGGCGCGCACATGCGCGCACCGGGCGGCGACGGCCGGGCTCGACGAGCTGACCACGATGCCGAAGGCACCGGTGGCGGGATCCCGCGCGGCGAGCGAGAACGTCATGCGCCCTCGCCTCCGCTGATGACGGCGGTCGCGTCGATCTCCACCACCCATTCGGGCCGCGCCAGCGCGTCGACGACGATGCCGGTGGACACCGGGTACACGCCCTTGAGCCACTTCCCCATCTCGCGGTACACGGGTTCGCGATAGCGGATGTCGGTGAGGTAGACGACGATCTTGACGATGTCGCACAGGCCGCTGCCCGCCTCCTCGAGGAGCTGCTTGATGTTCGCCATCGCCTTGCGGGTCTGTTCGGTGGCGTCACCGATGCCGACGCTCTCGCGCGTGTCGAGGTCCTGGCCGATCTGCCCGCGCAGGTACACCACTCCCCCGGCGACGACTGCCTGGCAGAGGTCGTTGTCGAGGTTCTGTTCGGGATAGGTGTCAGCGGTGTTGAACGGGCGGATGCGCGTGTGCGTGGGGCCAGTCGACGGCACGGTCATGCCTGATCTCCTTTGCTGGTGAGAACCTTGTCGGACAGACCGGCGACCGAGCGGACCAGGTCGAGCGGGCCTGCGTAGTCGAAGTTGTGGTACACGGCGGCCAGGTGCGCGAACGGCGGCGCCTGCGCGAAGAGCTGGAACGTCAGCCGGTGCCCGGCGTAGTCGCTGTTGAGCAGATCCCGCGCGAGGGCAAGGAGTTTGCGCCGGTCGTCGGCGACCCAGTTCTCGTTGATCGAGTAGAACTTGCCGAGCCAGCCCGCCGTGGCCGGGTTCTCGAACGCCGCGGCGTCCGGCGTGATGCAGATCTGGCCGCCGCACAGCTCACGCGCCAGGTGCATCATCTCGGCCAGCGGGCTCAGCGCGGCCACCCGCCCGGTGTAGAGCAGGGACTGGTTGGGCATCAGCAGCCCGCCCGGACTCGGCTCGGCCATCGCGATCGCGGCCGTGAGGTGGGCGTTGATGGTCTCCCGGTAACACGCCAGCATCGCGAGCTTCTCCTGCACGGCCTGCTGCCGCTCGAGCCCGGTCTGTTTCACGTTCCACAGCGCCGCACCGATCAACAGATCGGCGAACCGCAACGTCCGCTGCACATAAGCGAAAGCGCTGTAACGGTGCAATGTGGACCGGATGTACGACGCCGCCCGAGTGTGCCGATAGAACAGCACCTTCTCCCACGGAATCTCGACGTCGTCGAAGATCACCATCGACTCGACCTCGTCCACCCGGTTCGCCAGCGGGTAGTCGGTAGCGGGTGCGCGGCCGGCGAACCCGCTGCGGCAGATGAACTTCAGGCCGGGCGCGCCCATGTCGAGGATGAATCCGACGGCGTAGTCGGACATCTCGTCCGTGCCCCAGTTGGCGATGGTCGGCTTCGTGAAGGCCTGGTTCGCATACGCCGCCGCCGTCTCGTACTTGGCGCCGCGGACGACGATGCCGTTGTCGGTCTCCCGCACCACGTGCAGGAGCATGTCGGGGTCCTGGTCCTGCGGCGCGCGCGACCGGTCGCCCTTGGGGTCGGTGTTGGCCGAGACGTGGAACGGGTCGTCGCGCATGGCGTCCTGGATGGCCGTGCGGATGTTCGCGGAGAACCGGGGGTCGACCTCGTTGAGCACGTCCTGGCCGTCGTAGAGCGACCACATCTCACCGATCGTCTCGTCGCCGACGCGCGTGACGACGCCGCCGGCGTGATCGAGCACGAGGTCGGTCGCCCGGCGCTTATCCCACCAGTCCTGCTGGGTGCGCGGCAGCCGGTTGGCGATGCAGTTGAGCTCCCCGGTCTCGGGATCGGTGTAGGTCATGACGTCGCGGGTCTCGGCAGCGTGCGCCATGTCGTAGATGTGGGCGCGGATGTCGACGATCGGTTTGAACGCCGGGTGGCTGGTGACGTCGTGGACGCGCTCGTTGCCCATCCAGACCTCCCTGCCGTCACGAATGGACTCCCGGTAGTCGTCGCCGGTTCGGATCATGCTGACGTGCTCCTCGTGGGGACTGCGGTGGCGTGGGCGAGCACGCCCAGCGCCGTCGGCTGGTGAAAGGTGTGGTCGGCGTGGACGAGCGGCGGGCCGGTGCCGGTGTGGGTGTGGGTCGCGGTCACCGCACCGAGGTACTCGTCGTGAGATCCGGCGGGCACCACGCGATCGGGCACGCACTCGAACGAGACAGGCGCGTCGAGCAGGCGCGGCGCATCCGCCGAGGCGGTGTCCCACTCGCCGCACCCGGAGTCCCAGGCGCGGTGTCCCGGCCACGGCCTGCCCGCGAACGAGTCGGCGACATGGCGGTGCCGGGTGGCGAGCACGTTGACGCGGAAGGTGCCGCTGTGCCGCAGCAGCTCGTTACTCACCACCCTCACCGCGGTGGCGAGCGTGCCGACCGCGTGCCGGAATTCGCACGTGTGGAAGCTCTGCACCCGGCAACGGTCACCCGGCTCGGGTCGATCTGTAAAACAATGACTTGCGATCACGGTCATCGCGAAATGAGATGAACAGTACATCGCAACGCCGACGAAACATGGTTGTCGCGGAAGGACTCGGGAAACGCACGTTCCGCAACGACCACGCTGACCCCGCGTTTCGCCGGTGTTTCATCGGAAGAACCGATGTCGTTCATCGATCTTCGACACTTCTTCGCGGGCCACGGCCGGTTCTAGGCTCGCCTCGACTTCTGGTCGCCCACATGGGCGAATCCGGCTCCCGGTGCGCGAGAAGGGAAACTGCGATGACCCGGTCCCCACGACCCACGAGGTACCGCTGGCTCGCGGCGGTCGCCGTTGCGGCGACGACGCTGGTCACTGCGGCCTGCGGCGGCGGCTCCGGCGCCGAGGCCGGCGGTGAGCTCAAGGTCGGCATCGACCTGACGTACCCGCCGTACGACATGATGGAGAACGGCAAGCCCGCCGGGTTCGACGTCGAGTTCGTCGATGCCCTGGCCGCGAAGATGGACATGACTGCGTCCTATCAGGACGTGCGATTCGCCCAGCTGATCCAAGGCCTCAAGGGCAACCGTTACGACATGGTGGCCTCGACGCTCTACTTCTCCGCGGAACGCCTGCAGCAGGTGGACATGGTCCCGTACTTCCAGACCGGGTCGGCGATCATCGTCCCCGCCGGGGAGAACGGCATCACCTCGCCCGCCGACCTGTGCGGCAAGGCCGTCGGCGCGCTCACCGGCAGCGTGCACTACGACAAGGTCGCCGAGACCGTGCCCGCCGACTGCCAGAAGGCGGGCAAGCCACCGGTGCAGGCCAAGGAGTTCCCGACCGACCCCGAGGCGACCTCGGCCATGCGGGCGGGCCAGGTCCAGGCCACCGTCACCGACGCCGCCGTCGCCGCGGACGTGGTGAAGAGCTCGAACGGCGCGCTCAAGCTCGCCACCGACGAGCTGCTGTGGCCGGTCGCCGTCGGCCTCGCCGTGAACAAGGGCAACACCGAACTCGCGGGCCGGATCGAGCAGGCGATCGAGGCGATGAAGTCGGACGGCAGCTACGACCGGTTGCTGAAGAAGTACGGCATCGCCCCGGTCAACCCGCAGGTCCTCGAAGCGTCCAAGGCCGGCTGAGGCGCGATGACCTTCGACTGGGCATACACTCTCGGCCTGCTGTCCTTCGGCGACTTCTGGCGCGCCTGCCTGACGGTCGTCGTGCTGAGCGTCCTGTCCTGGGTGCTGGGCAACGTCGTCGGCATCGCGGCGGCGTTCATGAAGGAGTCGCGGATCGCCCCGGTGCGCTGGATCGCGGGCGCGTACGTGTGGTTCTTCCGCAGCCTGCCGTTGCTGGTGCTGCTGGTGTTCGTCTACAACCTGCCGCAGCTCTTCCCCGGCCTGCAGGGGCTGCTCGGCTCGGCGTTCGTGGTGGGCCTGATCTCCCTGGTGCTCAACGAGGGCGCCTACATGGCGGAGATCCACCGCGGCGGGCTGCTGTCGGTGCGCAAGGATCAGCGGGAGGCGGCGCAGGCGCTCGGCTTGCGCTACCTCACCGTGCAGCGGCTCGTCGTGCTGCCGCAGGCGTTCCGGGTGGCGTTGCCCGCGCTCGGCAACGAACTCACCACCATCATCAAGTTCACCTCGCTCGTCAGCACCATCTCGCTGACCGAGATTCTGCTGGTGGGTCAGCGGCTGTACACGGCGAACTTCAAGGTGCTGGAGACCCTGACGGCGGTCGCGTTCTACTACGTGCTGATCGTCACCGTGTTCGACCAGCTGCGGCGGATCGTCGAGCGCAGGCTGGACGTGTCGAAGCGCAAGACGGCGACCGTCACCCCGGTGGAACGCGCCCGCCGGGCGGTGCGCGTGCAGCGACCGCGCCGGGAGCACGCGGGGACACCGGTGGTGCAGGTGCGTGGTGTCGACAAGTCGTTCGGCGAGAACCGCGTGCTGGCCGACGTCGACCTCGAGGTGCACGAGGGCGAGGTCGTGGTGGTGATCGGCCCGTCGGGTTCGGGCAAGACGACGCTGCTGCGGACGCTCAACCATCTGGAGTCGGTGGACGCCGGCCGTGTCGAGATCAACGGCCGGCTGATGGGCTACAAGCTCGACGACGACGGCAAGCCGCGAGGCCTGCCGGATGCCGAGGTGTCCCGGCAGCGCCGGGAGGTGGGCATGGTGTTCCAGCGGTTCAACCTGTTCCCGCACAAGACCGCGCTGGAGAACGTCCTGCTCGCCCCGAACGCGCTGCGGTTGCCGGACGCGATCGACCGCGAGGGCGCACTGGATCTGCTGGCGCGCGTGGGGCTGCGCGAGCACGCGGAGAAGTACCCGCATCAGCTCTCCGGCGGCCAGCAGCAGCGGGTGGCGATCGCGCGTGCCATCGCGATGAACCCCAAGGTGCTGCTGTTCGACGAGCCGACGTCGGCGCTCGACCCGGAGCTGGTGGGCGAGGTGCTCGGCACGATCGCCGACCTCGCTGACGAGGGCCGCACGATGGTGGTGGTGACGCACGAGATGCGGCTCGCCCGCGACGTCGCCGACTGGGTGGTGTTCATGGAGGACGGCCGGATCGTCGCCCAGGGCCCGCCGGACGAGGTGCTCGGCGCGAACGCCACTCCCCGCGTCGCGCGGTTCCTGCAACAAGTCGACCACGAGACACCCCAGGAGGTGCAGTCGTGACCCCCGCGACCGGCACAGCACCACAGGCCCGGCGAGGGCCGAAAGGAGGAATGCGCCGATGAGCGAGCCCATCGGTCCGGTCAGCGGCACCGAACTTCCCCGCTACGCCGGCCCCGGTACGTTCGCGCGGCTACCGACGGTCGACGCGGTGTCCGCCTACGACATCGCGGTGCTCGGGGTGCCGTTCGACGGTGGTACGTCGTACCGCCCCGGGGCCCGGTTCGGCCCGATGGCCGTGCGGCAGGCGTCGCGGCACCTGCGGCCGACCTACCACGTCGAGCTGGATCTCGCGCCGTTCCGCACGGTGCAGGTCGTGGACGCCGGGGATGTGGCGGCGTCGCCGTACAGCATCCCGGACACACTCGGCGCGATCGAGCGGCACGCCGACGCGGTACTGGGCACGGATCAGCGGCTGGTGACGATCGGCGGTGACCACACGATCGCGTTGCCGTTGCTGCGTTCGGTGGTGCGCAGGCACGGCCCTGTCGCGCTGGTGCACTTCGACGCGCACCTCGACACATGGGACACCTACTTCGGGGAGGCGCACACGCACGGCACGCCGTTCCGCCGGGCGTTCGAGGAAGGACTGCTGCTGCCGGAGAAGTGCATGCACGTCGGCATTCGCGGCCCTGTCTACGACATGGGAGATCTGCGCGACGACGCGTCGTTCGGCTTCCAGACCATCCGGGCGAGCGAGCTGGACGTGATCGGCGTGGACGCCGCCGTGCAGCGCGTGCGCGACCGGGTCGGGGACGCGCCCGTGTACCTGTCCATCGACATCGACGTGCTGGATCCCGCCTTCGCGCCGGGCACCGGCACGCCGGAGGCGGGCGGCCTGCAGAGCCGGGAGCTGCTCTCGATGCTGCGCAGGCTCGCGGGCCTGAACCTGGTCGGTGCCGACGTCGTGGAGGTGGCGCCTGCCTACGACCACGCCGAGATCACCTCGCTGGCGGCCGCGACGGTCGTGTTCGATCTGGTGACCCTGCTCGCCCGCGGCCGCTGACCCACGGAGAACGCACCATGATGATCACGTTCTGCTTCGACAAGCTCGGCGTCGTCGTCGAGGACATCTACTTCGTCGACCCGGATCCGTATCCGGGGCAGGAGGGCCCGGAACGCGGCGTGCGGGTGGAGTTGCGCATGCTCGATCCGCAGCCACAGCTGGGCTCGGTGTACTCGTCGCGCAAGATCGTGCTGGACACGGCCATCTGGCGGGTCGACGTGCTCGAGTCGGTCGCGGCGGGGCCCGGCAGCCGGGATCGCGTGCACTACCACCCGGACACGGCCGACAACGAACCCGGGGACCGCGTGTTCGATCCGGCGTTGAGTGCCGATCCGGCGGGGTGGCTGGCGGAGCGGCTCGCCGAGCCGGAGAAGATCCTGGAGGGCAAGCTCGGCGACCTGGCGCCCTACGCCGGCGACATCGCGAGCCTGCGCACGGAGTCCGCCGACATCGTGGCGACGGTGTCCGGCCTGCTGGAGCGGGTGCGGGCGGGCGAGCTCGCGCAGGCGCCGGTCGGATGACGCCGTTCGGCGCGGAGGGAACCGCGGGCGGCGCGATGCCCGCCACCGCGGCGTCGCCGGTGACGCTGACCCAGTTGCGCTATTTCGTCGAGGCGGCGAGCAGGCTGAGCATGACGGAGGCCGCGGCCCGGTTGCACGTGGCGCAGTCGGCGGTCTCGTCGGCCGTCGCCGCGCTGGAGCGGCAGCTCGGCACGCAGCTGTTCATCCGCAAGCACTCGAAGGGCCTCCTGCTCACGCCCGCGGGCCGGGAGTTCCTGCGGGACGCGCGGTCGGTGCTCGACCATCTCGGCGAGGTGCTCACCTCCGCCCGCGGCGACGGCGACACGGTGCGCGGCACGGTGCGGCTGGCGATGATGGTGACGCTGATGCCGTTCGTCCTGCCCGCCTTGCTCACCGATCTGCGCGGCCGGTTCCCGGATCTCGACGTCATCGTCACCGAGACCGAGCCGAGCAGCGTCGGCGAGGCCCTGTGCGACGGGTCGGTGGATCTCGCGATCGGCTACGACCTGCTGCTCAACGAGGACCTGGACCACGAGGTGGTCGCCGAGGCGCCGCCGTACGTGCTGCTGCCACCGACCCACCGGCTCGCGCGGCAGCAGAAGGTCGGGTTGCGGGAGCTGGAGAACGAGCCGATGGTGCTGCTGGACCTGCCGGGCAGCCGGGACTACTTCATCCGGCTGCTGCGCGACCACGGCATCCAGCCGGACGTGCGGTACCGGACGACGAGCTACGAGGCGGTGCGCGCACTCGTCGCGCGCGGGCACGGGTTCTCGATCCTCAACCAGGTGGCGGCGAGTTCGCAGACCTACGACGGTGGACGGGCGGTCCCGCGGCCCGTGGCCGACGACGTGCCCGCCCTGCCGGTGGTGCTGTCCTGGCTGCGGGCCGCCCGGCTGACGGGCAGGATCCGCACGGTCGCCGATCGGGCGCGGGCCGTGGTGCCCGCGGCGATCCAGGCGATCGACACGATGTCGAGCGCGAAGGAGGAATGACATGGTGGAGGCGGCATACCAGGGCAAGGCGCTCGAGGTCGACCGCGAGTTCTACCAACGGCTCGCCGACGGCGGCCGGGAGCTGGTGGACAGCTTCGAGATCCCGATCCGGTCCGGGCGGGCCTGGGAGGTGCCGCAGGGCTACGTGTGCCGCCTGGTGACCGTCGAGGGCCCGCAGGTGGGCGACTTCAACGTGTGGAACCGGCACGATCCACGGGAGCGGCTGTGGGCCTCGCGCACCCGGCAGTTGCAGCGGGCGCACGTGTCGACGTTCGACCGGCTCTGGTCGACGCTGCCGTTCCTGCGTCCCCTGCTGACCATCACCGGGGACACGCTCGCCGGGTACGGGCGGGACTCCGACGGCGGGCGGGTGCACGACCTGCTCGGCACCCGGTGCGATCCGTACGTCAACCGGATGCTGAATGGCGAGGACTTCGACTACCACTGCCACTCGAACCTGGTGCGGGCCGTCCTGCCGTACGGGCTGACCGAGTTCGACGTGCACGACGTGCTCAACGTGTTCCAGTGCACCGGCCTCACCGACGACGACCGGTACTTCATGAAGACCTGCCCCGCCCGGCCGGGTGACTACTTCGAGTTCTTCGCCGAGCTGGACCTGTTGTGCGCGCTGTCGACCTGCCCGGGCGGCGACCTCTCGGTGCCGCTGTGGGGTCCCGACGCACGCGACCCCATCGACGTGTGCCACCCGATCGGGGTCGAGGTGTACCGGCCGGACCCCGCGCTGCTGGAAGGCTGGACACCGCCGGAGCGGGCGGCCTACGCCAACCTGCACGGCCTGCGCGCACCCCGCTGGGGCGAGGGATAGCCGCTGCCGCTGCCCTGTGTAGCCGGTTCCGCCCCCTGTTCGCGTGCGGGGAACACCCGTTCGCCGCCTAGGGCGTGTCCTGTAAATGATCTAGCTGCGGATGGGGTTTGATCTTGTCCGTGGTTGGTCGGGGTGAGTTGACGGATCGGGCCTGGGCGCGGATTGAGCCGCTGCTGCCGGCGGTGTCGGGGCCGGGGCGGCGGTGGCGGGATCACCGGCAGGTGATCAATGCGATTCTGTGGAAGCTTCGGACCGGCGCGCCCTGGCGTGATCTGCCCGAACGGTATGGGCCGTGGAAGACCGCCCATGAGCGGCTGCGGTTGTGGACCAAGGACGGTACCTGGCAGCGGATTCTGGACGAGGTGATCGTCAAAGACGACGCTGTCGGGGACGTGGAGTGGGTGATCAGTGTCGATTCCTCGGTGGTCCGGGCTCACCAGCATGCTGCGGGAGCCCGGAAAAAGGGGGCTGCACGCCCGCCATCGAGGCGATCGCGGTCGACGGCGAAGGACTCGGACGTTCCCGCGGCGGATTGAGCACCAAGATCCACCTCGTGGTCGAGGGACGCGGGCTGCCCATGCGGGTTGTGCTCACCCCGGGGCAGGCTGGTGACAATCCACAATTGGTGCCGCTGCTGGACGGGATCCGTGTCGCTCGCACCGGGCCTGGCCGCCCACGCCGCCGTCCCGAGGTGGTGATCGCGGACAAGGCCTATTCGCACCCCTCGACCCGCCACGCCCTGCGACAACGCCGGATCCGGTTCGTCAGCCCCGAACGCGACGACCAAATCGCCCGCCGCGCCGCGCACGGCTCACGGGGCGGACGCCCGCCCGCCTTCGACGCCGAGTTGTACAAGCAGCGCAACGTCGTCGAACGCTGCTTCAACCGGCTCAAACAGTTCCGCGACCTAGCCACCCGCTACGCCAAACGCGCCGCCTACTACCAGGCAGAACTCACCATCGCCGCCATCATCCTCTGGCTACGATGAATTGCAGGACACGACCTAGTCGCGCCCGCCGTCCGCCGACTAGGACGGTAAGCGGCACAACCGGAGAACGGGGGCACATGCGCGGGCGGCGGACGCGGGCGTTGACGATCATCGGCACGATCCTGGTGCTGCTGGCCACGGCTCAGCCCGCCACGGCCGCGCACCGGACGCCCGGGGGATCCGGGCACGCCTTCGAGCACTACGTGGCGCTGGGCGACTCCTACACCGCCGGCCCGCTGATCCCGATGCTCCGGCTGGAGTCACTGGGGTGCGCGCGGTCCACCGGCAACTACCCGACACTGCTGGCCCTGCGCCTGCGGGTGCGCTCGTTCACCGACGTCAGCTGCAGCGGTGCCGACACCACCCACCTGACGCGGCCACAGACCACGCTGGGCACGAACCCGCCCCAGCTCGACGCCCTGCGTCCGGGCACGGACCTGGTGACCCTGGGCATCGGCGGCAACGACGACAGCGTGTTCGGCCGGCTCGTCGGCACCTGCCCGGGGCTGCGGGAGTCCGATCCGGCCGGTGCTCCGTGCCGGGAGCACTTCACCGTCGATGGCGTCGACACGCTCAAGGCGGCCGTCACCACGACGGGCCGCAAGGTCGCCGCGGTGCTCGACGAGATCCACGCCCGCGCGCCCCGCGCGACCGTGCTCGTCGTCGGCTATCCGCGCATCGTCCCGCCCCACGGCACGTGCCCGGCGATCCTGCCCTTCGCCGACGGCGACTACGCCTGGCTCGACAGCATCGAGACCGCTCTCAACGACGCCATCGAGGCCGCCGTCGCCGAGGACGGCCGGTCATCCTTTGTGGACACCTACCCGGCCTCGCTCGGCCACGACGCCTGCGCGGGCAGGCACGCGTGGATCCAGGGCCAGCACACGAACCCGCTCGTCGCCGCGTCGTACCACCCACGGTTCGCCGGCATGCTCGGGGTGGCGAACGAGGTCGAGCGCGTGCTCAGCTCGCGGGCAGCGCTTCCAGCCGGGCGGTGATGCGCTCGATGTCGGCGGCGGCGGTGTCGCGCCGCGCACGGATCTTCTCGACCACCTCGGCCGGCGCCTTGTCGAGGAACGCCTGGTTGCCGAGCTTGCCCTCGGTCTGCTTGAGCTCCTTCTCGGCCACCGCGAGGTCCTTCTGCAGGCGCTTGCGCTCGGCGGCGACGTCGATGGTGCCCGACGTGTCGACCTCCACGGTCGCCGTCCCGCCGGTGAGCGCGACCTCCAGGCCCGCGGTCGCCGAGAAGCCGTCGCCCGGGTCGCTCAGCCGCGCGAGCGACCGGATCGCCTCCTCGTGCGCCGCCAGCTCCGCGAAACCCGGCCCGGCCAGCCGTGTGGCGACCCGCTGACCGGGCTTGAGGCCCTGGTCGGAGCGGAACCGGCGGATCTCCGTGACGAGCTTCTGCAGGTCGGCGATGCGGGTGTCGGCCTCCGGATCGGCTTCGGGCAACGTCACCGTGCCCGCGGGCCACGAGGCGACCACGAGCGACTCACCGCCGGTGAGCGTGGTCCACAGCCGCTCGGTGATGAACGGGATGAACGGGTGCAGCAGGCGCAGCACCACGTCGAGCGCGTGGCCGAGCACGGCCCGGGTGCCGTCGGCCCGGTCGCCGGAGAACTGGACCTTGGCCAGCTCCAGATACCAGTCGCACAGTTCGCCCCACGTGAAGTGGTACAGCAGGTTGGTGGCCTTGGCGAACTGGAAGTCCTCGAGCAGTTCGTCCACTTCGGACACCACCGCGCCGAGCCTGCCGAGGATCCAGCGGTCGGCCTCGGTGAGCTCCTCGGCGGGAGGCAGTTCCCGCGCGGTCGTGGCCCCGTTCATGATCGCGAAGCGCGTGGCGTTCCACAGCTTCGTGCAGAAGTTGCGCGACCCGGCGGCCCACTCCTCGGCCAGCGCCATGTCCGCGCCGGGGTTGGCGCCGCGCGCGAGCGTGAACCGGGTGGCATCGGCGCCGAAGCGGTCCATCCAGTCGAGCGGGTCGATGACGTTGCCCTTCGACTTGGACATCTTCTTGCCGTGCGCGTCGCGGATGAGCCCGTGCAGGTAGATGTGCTCGAACGGGACGGCTCCCGCGGGGCCGTTGTCCTTCATCCCGTACAGGCCGAACATCATCATCCGGGCGACCCAGAAGAAGAGGATGTCGTAGCCGGTCGAGAGCACGCTGGTCGGATAGAACTTCGCCAGGTCGGCCGTCGGCTCGGGCCAGCCCATGGTGGAGAACGGCCAGAGCCCCGAGGAGAACCACGTGTCGAGCACGTCGGCGTCCTGGCGCCAGCCCTCGCCCGAGGGTGGCTCCTCGTCCGGGCCGACGCAGACGACCTCGCCGTCCGGGCCGTACCAGACCGGGATGCGGTGGCCCCACCACAGCTGGCGCGAGATGGTCCAGTCGTGCATGTTGTCGACCCAGTCGAAGTAGCGCTTGGCCAGCTCCGGCGGGTGGATCTTCACGCGGCCGTCACGGACGGCGTCACCCGCGGCCTTCGCCAGCGGCTCGACCTTGACCCACCACTGCAGCGACAGCCGCGGCTCGACCACGGTGTCGCACCGGGAGCAGTGCCCGACCGCGTGCACGTACGGGCGCTTCTCCGCCACGATGCGACCCTGCTCGCGCAGCGCGGCGACGATGGCGGGACGGGCCTCGAAGCGGTCCATGCCCTGGAACGGTCCCGCGGCGGTGACGACACCGCGTTCGTCCATGATGGACGGCATGGGCAGCTCGTGCCGCCTGCCGATCTCGAAGTCGTTGGGGTCGTGCGCGGGCGTCACCTTCACCGCGCCGGTGCCGAACTCCGGGTCGACGTGCGAGTCGGCCACGATCGGGATGCGCCTGCCGGTGAGCGGCAGCTCGACCTCCTTGCCGACGAGGTGCGCGTAGCGCTCGTCGTCCGGGTGCACCGCCACCGCGGTGTCGCCGAGCATCGTCTCCGCGCGCGTGGTGGCCACGACGATCGACGCGTCCCCCTCGCCGTAACGGATCGACACGAGCTCGCCGTCGTCGTCGGAGTGGTCGACCTCGATGTCCGAGAGCGCGGTCATGCAGCGCGGGCACCAGTTGATGATGCGCTCGGCCTGGTAGATGAGGCCGTCGTCGTAGAGGCGCTTGAACATCGTCTGGACGGCGCGCGAGAGGCCCTCGTCCATCGTGAAGCGTTCCCGCGACCAGTCGACCCCGTCACCGAGGCGCTTCATCTGGCCGAGGATCTTGCCACCGTACTCGGACTTCCATTCCCAGACGCGCTCGACGAAGCGCTCCCGGCCCAGGTCGTGCCGCGACAGGCCCTCCCCCGCGAGCTCGCGCTCCACGACGTTCTGGGTCGCGATGCCGGCGTGGTCCATGCCGGGCAGCCACAGCACCTCGTAGCCCTGCATCCGGCGACGGCGGCTCATCGCGTCCATGAGCGTGTGGTTCAGCGCGTGGCCCATGTGCAGGCTGCCGGTGACGTTCGGCGGCGGCAGCACGATGGTGAACGGCGGCTTGTCCGACGACGCGTCGGCCGTGAAGTAGCCGGCCTCTACCCAGCGCTGGTACAGGGCGGCCTCTTCGTCGGCCGGGTTCCAGGCGTTGGGCAGGTCCGTCTGCTGCTGGGGCGCGTTCTCCGTCACAACCGGTAAGTCTACGAACCTCGGCGCGGCGGCTTCCCCGGGGCGGGAGGTGATGCGCACCTCCGTGGAATGCACAGTTCGAACTGCACAGCCTAGACTGTGCATATGGCCAGAGTACCGACACAGGTCGCCAGCCTCGCCGGAGCGCTGCGGGGTGCGGTCGGCCAGCTGCACCGGCGACTGCGAAGGATCGACAACGCGGGTGTGCTGACGCCGAGCCAGTCGGCGGTGCTCGGCAGGCTGCACCGCGAGGGTCCGTCGACCCAGAGCCGGCTCGCCGCCGCCGAGCACGTCCGGCAGCAGTCCATGGCCGCCACGCTGGCCGCCCTCGACGAGCTCGGCTACCTGGAACGCACCCGTGACCCCGAGGACGGGCGCCGCACGGTCGTGTCCCTGTCCGAGCTCGGGCGCAAGACCGTGCGCGGGATCCACCAGCACCGCGAGGAATGGCTCGCGACCGCGCTGGCCGAGCTCACGGCCGGCGAGCGCGACACGCTGGCCGCGGCGATCCCGCTCCTGCAGCGTTTGGCCCAGTACCCCGCCGGCACCGACGAAAGGAGCTCGTGACGGCTCGCACCGACACCACCATCGACGCCAGGCTGGTCATTCCCCTCGTGGCCGGCGCACTGCTCAACCCCATCAACTCCACCATGATCGCGGTGGCGCTCGTCCCCATCGGGCGCACCTTCGACGCCGGGCCCGCACAGACCGCGTGGCTCATCACCGGCCTCTACCTCGCCACCGCCGTCGGCCAGCCCGTCGCGGGGGTCCTCGTCGATCGCTGGGGCCCGCGCCGCGTGCTGCTCGCCGGAGCGCTCGCCGTCGCCCTCGCCGGCGTCGCGGGCACGCTCGCCCTGTCCCTCGGCTGGCTCGTCGGCGTCCGGGTGCTGCTCGGCCTGGGCACGTGTGCGGGGTTCCCCGCCGCCATGGCCGTACTGCGCAGGCACGCCGACCGCACCGGCGGCGACGTCCCCGCCGGAGTGCTCTCCCTGCTGGCGATCGCGGCGCAGACCACGATGGTGATCGGCCCGACGCTCGGCGGCACGCTCATCGGCTTCTTCGGCTGGCCCGCGATCTTCGCCGTGAACATCCCGCTGGCCGTGGGCTCCATGCTGTGCGCCTGGCTGTGGGTGCCGCGCGACGAGCGCCCGGCGGGACCGCGGCAGCGGCTCGACCTGCGTGGAGTGTTCGGCAACGCGGCCATCCTGCGCACCTATCTGCGGCAGGGGCTGGCCTTCCTCGCCATCTACGCGATCATGTTCGGCTTCGTGCAGTGGCTGCAGGCCGACCGCGGCATGAGCGAGACCGCCGCCGGGCTGCTCATGCTGCCGATGTCCCTGGTCGCGGCCATCGCCGCCGGGCTGTCCGGCCGGGCCGACGGCATCCGCGCCCGCCTGGTGCTCTCCGTCGCGGCCCTGCTCGTCGGGTCGGCACTGCTGCTGTGGGTCGGCACCGGCACGTGGCTCGGGGTACTCGTGTTCTCGTCGGCGGCGTTCGGGCTGGCGCAGGGCCTGACCAGCGTGACCAACCAGACGGCGCTCTACCGCCAGGCCTCCGCCGAGACCATGGGCACCGCCAGCGGGTTCTTCCGCACCGCCCAGTACGTCGGCGCGATGGCCGCCTCCGCGCTGATCGCGATCTGCTTCGGTGACCACCCGACCTCCGCCGGGTTGCACACGCTCGCCGTCACCCTCG
This sequence comes from Prauserella oleivorans, assembly GCF_042685745.1. Lineage (NCBI taxonomy): Bacteria > Bacillati > Actinomycetota > Actinomycetes > Pseudonocardiales > Pseudonocardiaceae > Prauserella > Prauserella oleivorans. Next base: position 4,692,741 of record NZ_JBHUNT010000001.1, read on the forward strand.
CCGGCATCGCGGTGGTCCTGCTGGCGGTGACGCTGGTGGACCGAAGGCTGGCCGCCGGACCGCTCACGGCCGCCAACCGCGAGCGGGAACCGGCCGGCAGCTGAGGGTCAGGCCGAACCGGCGGCGATGATCGTCGGCACGAACACGGCGGTCATCACCGCCGCGGTGACCTCCTCGACGGCCTTGTGCGTGGCCTCACTCGCCCAATTGCCCTCGGCGATCTCCTTCGCCCGGCGCTCGGCGGCCTTCGGGTCGTCGGTCTCCACGGCACGCTTGACGACCCCCATGCCGGCGAGCAGGGCGATCAACGCCGCCGCCCGCCCGCTCGGCTGCTCACCGTCGACGAGCACCCGCGCGAGCTCCGCCCGGGTCTGCTCCTCGTGCCGGGAGTCCGCGGCGGGCCAGCGCGTCACCGGGAACAGCTTGAGAACCTTGCCCTGCTCCCGGCGCAGGATGCCGCGGTCGGCGAGCCCCGTGAGCAGCCGCTCGGACAGCCGGTTGCCCGCCAGCGGGCCGATGACGTCCTTGGGTTTGCGGCCCTGCATGGTCGCCAGTTTCGCGAGGGCGTCGTCCAGCGCCGGGAGGCCGGTCGGCGTGGGATCCCGCAGCACCAGGCGCCCGGGCCTGCCGGCGTCGGCCTCGGTGGTGATGTCGACCCGGCCGAGCTGCGTCAGCTCGATCAGCAACGCGCCGGCCAGCGAGTACTCCAGGTTGTGCACCCCGGAGATCGGCGTGCCCGCGTCGTCGTCGAACACCAGGAGCAGCAGGTCCTCCGCGATCAGCATGCGCCCGACCCTAGCGGTGGCCCGCGGCGGGCGCAGGTGGGCGGCACACACGCCCGCAGCCGCGGCCCGGAAGCCGCCGTGCTCAGCGCGAGAACGCCCGGATCAGCTCCGGAACCTCGCGGAGGTGCACGCCCAGGATCTCGACACTGCGGTCGCGGTCGTGCTCGTCGATCGCGGCGACGAGCTCCCGATGCTCCCGCTCGATCACGGGCAGCCGCTCCGGGCTGGAGTGCAGGTTCTTGACGGCGAGCCGGATCTGCCGCGGACGCAGCGACTCGTAGATGTCCGCCATGACCGCGTTGCCCGCGTGCCGGACCAGACCGGCATGGAAACGTTGGTCGAGCTGGGCGATCGAGTTCCAGTCCTCGTCCCGGCGGGCGGCTTCCATGGCCGCTACCAGCTCGTGCGACTCGGCCGGTGCCCCGAGCCTGCGGGCACAGATCTTGGTCAGCGCGTCCGCCTCGATGACGTAGCGGGCCTGGTAGATCTCCCGCATCTCGGTGACCGTGACGACCCGTACCTGCGCTCCCTTGCGGGGAACCAGTTCGACGAATCGTTCGGCGCGCAGCCGGTGCAGGGCTTCCCGGATGGGCGTGCGGGACGTCCCCACCTCCCGGGCGAGGCCCACCTCGTCGAGGAACTCCCCTTCGGAGTACGTGCCCGACAGGATCGCGTTCGCGATCCAGTCGTAGGCGCGGTCACGCGCGGACGGCGTCGGCGGACTCAGGGCGTCGGGGGTGGACTTCGATGGCACTCGGAAAGCATACCTTTACACCTCTCGTACACAGCGTGTATACACCTCGTACACCGCATCGAGTTTGCGGCTCAGCGACCGACGAAGGGAATCGCGTGAGCGAGTGGAATGAGAAGCGCCACGGTGTGTGGTTGTCCGAACCATCGGCCGCCGCCGTCGAGATGGCACAGCTGGCGGGCTACGGCACCGTCGTCCTCGACATCGAGCACGGCGTGTTCGACCTCGCGGCCCTGGACTGGCTGATCCCGTTCATCCGGGCCAAGGGCATGGACGTCATCGCGAAGGTCCTCGGCCCCGAGCGGACCCCGATCCAGCAGGCCCTGGACCTCGGCGCGAACGCCGTCGCCATCCCGCACATCGAATCCCCCGAGCACGCTGAGCGCGTGTGCGGGTATGCCAAGTTCCCGCCGCTGGGCGACCGCTCGTTCGCCGGTGGCCGCACCACGGGCTACCGCGGCTTCACCGACGAGTGGGTCACCCGCCAGGACCGGGGCACCCGGTGCTACCCGATGATCGAGGACGCGTCCGCCTTCGAAACCGTCGACAAGATCCTCCAGCTTCCCGTCGTCGACGGCGTGTTCGTGGGCCCGTCGGACCTCTCGCTGCGCCGCGAACGCGGTGCCTACAGCGTCGAGGCCGACGACCTCGCGGACATCCGGCACGTGGCCCGCGCCGCACGGGCAGCGGGCAAGCCGTGGATCCTGCCCGCCTGGAGCGAACCCGAGCAGCGGCTGGCCGTCGAGGAACAGGCCGAGACGATCGTCGTGACGATGCAGTACGGCGCGTTGCTGTCGGGGCTGACCGACAGGCTGAACACCGTGCGGGAGATCGAGCAGCAGTGGAGGACGGCATGACCCTGACAGTGGCAGTTGGACAGTTCGCGCCGACCGAGGACAAGGAAGCCAACCTGGCCGCACTCGAGGGGATGCTGCGCACCGCCTCGGATCGGGGCGCACGGCTCGTCGTGCTGCCCGAGTACTCGGTGTTCACCGCGCCGACGATGGACGACCGGTTCGTCGACAGCGCCGAGCCGCTCGACGGTGCGGCCGTGTCCCGGCTGTGCCTGCTCTCGAAGGAGCTGGGCGTGACGGCGATCGTCGGAGTCAACGAGACGGCCGCCGGAGGGCGCATCCACAACACGCTCGTCGGCATCCAGGACGGCACGGTGCGGGCCGTGTACCGCAAGGTCCACCTGTACGACGCGTTCGGCTACCGGGAGTCCGACCGGGTTCTCGCCGCCGCTCCGTCCGCACCGCAGCTGCTGGAGGTCGACGGATACCGGGTCGGCATGCAGACGTGCTACGACCTGCGTTTCCCGGAGACCTCGCGAACATTGGTCGACGCGGGTGCCGAGGTCATCGCCCTGCCGGCCGAGTGGGTGCCGGGCCCACTCAAGGAGCAGCACTGGAACACCCTGATCCGAGCCAGGGCGATCGAGAACACGGTGTACGTCCTGGCAGCGGACCAGTCCGGGCCCACCGGTTCCGGCAACAGCGCTGTCATCGATCCCATGGGAATCACGCTTGCGGGCCTCGGCGAAGCACCCGGGGTCGCCACAGCCACGATCGAGCGCGCACGGCTCGACCACGTGCGGCAGGTCAACCCGGCGCTCTCGCTGCGCCGCTACCGCGTGACACCGACCGAAAAGTGAGCACAGCGTGCACCGGACCACCAACCCGACGAAAGGACGGCGGCAGTTCGGCAGACTGCTCGCCGCGGCCGCGACCGTGATGGTCGGTGCCACCGGGCTCACCGCCTGTGGCACGGGGGACGACGACAACTACGTCCTGCATTACACGACCTACTCCAACGCCACGTCCGACCAGTCCAGGACCGTCCAGCGCTGGGCCGAGGAGGTGGAGAAACTCACCGACGGCGGCGTCACCGTCCGCTTCCACTACTCCGAGAGCCTCGTCGACGCCGAGGAGGCCGTCCGGGCGGCTCAGGACGGTCGCGCGGACCTCGCGCAGGTGGGCTCCATCTACGCGGCCTCGGATCTGTCGATGTTCACCGTCATCGAGTTGCCGTTCGAGACCCAGAATCCCGAAGCCCAGATGAGGGCGATCACGCGCCTGTACGGGGAGAACCGCACCTACCGGGAGGACTTCGACCGCCAGGGAGTCCGCTTCCTGTTTCCCATTCCGCTCGGCAACGCCGTGCTCGGGCTCAACCGGCCGGCGAACGACGTCACGGACCTCCGCGGCCGCAGCATCCGCGCGGGAGGGCTGACCTCCGACGTTCTGCTCGCGGCCGGCGCCAACCCGGTCGCGATGACCGCCACCGACATCTACGAATCGATGCAACGGGGGGTCGTCGACGGCTACACGTCGCTGGCGCTGGCCAACCTCTCGACCTTCGCTCTGTCCACGACGACGCCACAGCTGGTCGATCCCGGTATCGGCGTGTACTCCTCGTCGGTCGTCGTGGTGAACGAGGAGCTCTACGAGTCGATGCCGCAGAAGTACCAGGAGGCGTTGCAGACCGCGTCCCGGAACGCCATCGACAACGGGCTGGACGAGATGGATGCCGCCGCCAGGACCGCCTGCGAGGAACTGACCGGCTCCGGCACCGAGTTCGGTTCCCTGCCCCAGGACGACGTCGCGACGTGGAAGGCCGACGCCGACATCGCCGACAGCTGGGTGGCCAGGTACGAGCAGCGGGGCTACGACGCGCAGTCGGTGCTGGACGACTACCGGCGCATCGTGGCCGAGGAGGAGCGCAGGTCGGACTACTCCGATCCGCTCATCAGCTGCATGAAAGGACACCAGGGATGAGCACCGTCCGCCTCGCCCGGGTAGCGCGGGCCAGTGCTGTGGCATTCAGCGCCACAGCGGGACTTTTCCTCCTCGCCATGGTCCTGCTCACCGTCGCCGATGTCGGCAGCCGGACGCTGAGGGACCAGTCGATCCTCGGCACCGTCGACATCTCGACGCTGCTGATGGTGGCGATCGCCTTTCTCGGGCTGGCCTCGGCCGAGGTCGACGGCCGGCATGTCGCCGTCGGCATGCTCGCCGATCGGCTCTCGCCACGCCGCCGGATGGCTCTCTCGGCCGTGCGGCTGCTGCTGCTGGCCGGCATCGGCCTGCTGCTGACCTGGGGCCTCGCCGACGTCCTCGTCAGCGCCATCGACCGGGCCGAGACCACGAACGACATTCTCCGGCTCCCGACCTGGCCGGCGAAGCTCGTCCTGCTGGTGTCCTTTGTCCTGTTCTTCGTCACCACCATCGCCAAGGAATGCCGCGAGATCCTCGGCCTACGGGCTGATCGGAGCGACGACGGCACCACCGAACCCGCGGGCGTCGCGGAAAAGCCCTCCGCGCCACCGAGAGAGAGGGTCCGATGACCACCGGGACACTCATCACCGTCCTCGCCGTTCTCGCACTGTTCCTCGTCCTGCTGGCGATCAGACTCCACGTCGGACTGTCGCTCATGATCGCGGGACTGGTGGGCGTCGTCCTGCTTCGCGGCACGGACGCGGCCGTCAGCACGGTCTCCAATCAGCCCTTCTCCGCCGCGGCCGACTACTCGCTGACGATCATTCCCCTGTTCATCCTCATGGGTGTCCTGGCCGTCCAGGCACGCCTGGCGCAGGCCGGCTTCGATCTCGCCTCCCGGGTGCTCCGCAAGGTCCCGGGTGGCACGGCGCTCGCCTCGCTGACCGGCTCCGGGCTCTTCGCGGCCGTGACCGGATCCAGCGTCGCGACGGTGGCCACCATGGCGCGCGTATCGACGGACGCGATCGTCAAGGCAGGACACGGGATCAAGCTCGCCGCCGGTGTCGTGTGCTCCGGCGGAACCCTGGGCGTGCTCATCCCGCCGTCGATCGTGCTGGTGTTGTACGGCATCGTGACCGACGAGAGCATCGGGCATCTGTTGCTGGCCGGCATCGGGCCGGGTGTGCTGACCATTCTACCCTACGCGGCCACCATCACCGTCGTGGTGACGCTCCAGCGCAAGCGCCGGCCCGCGCTCAGCACCGCGGGCGCCACGGTGGGTCACGCGACGAATCCCGGCAGCACCGGCACCGGCGTGGCGACCACAGTCGACGACCACCCCTCGACCGCGGACAAGGTGCTCACACCCGCCCCGAAGCTCGACCTCACGGGCTTCGCGTTCCTGGTCGTGATCTTCCTGGTGTCCATCGGAACGATCTACCTCGGTGTGGCCACGCCGACCGAGGCAGCGTCCTTCGGAGCATTGGCGGCCCTGCTCATCCTGCTCATCCGCACGCGACCGCCTCGGTGGGCGAGCGCCATCAAGGACTCGCTCGGGGAAGCCGTCGGCCTGACCGCCATGACCTTCCTGCTCATGGCCGGTGCTGGGGTCTTCACCTACTTCCTGGCGCTGTCCGGCGCGAGCACGGCACTGGTCGACGCCGTCATCGGCATCGACCTGCCACCGCATCTGATCCTGATCCTGTGCCTGGCGCTGCTGCTCCCGCTCGGCATGTTCCTCGATGGGATCTCGATGATCCTCGTCGCGGCTCCGCTGCTGCACCCGATCCTCGTCGAGTACGGCTTCGACGGCATCTGGCTCGGGGTCGTGATCGTGAAGGTCGCCGAGATGGCGCTCATCACCCCGCCGGTCGGGATGAACGCGTTCGTCTACTCCGGATCGGTTCCCGAGGCCGGGCTCAACCGCATCTTCCGGGGAATCGTGCCGTTCATCATCGCCGACCTCGTCGTGGTGGCCCTGCTGCTGGTGTTCCCCGAGATCGTCACGTTCCTGCCGGATCTTTCCAGCGCGCAGTAGCGGCTGCACCCCTTCCCCGTCACCGCAGAAGAAAGGACACCGTTCATGTTCGTGGTCAACGACATGCCCGACCGGATCGACGATCGCATCGTCGCCGAGCTCCAGGACGTGTGCGTCTCCACCCTCGGGCACATGCGCGATCACGGGTTCGCGCTCGGCCTCGTACCCAACAAACGCCCCGTCAAGTTCGTCGGCACCGCCGTCACCGTGCGTATCCCGCACCTGGACTCCACCGCGGTGCACCTGGCCGTGGACATGCTGCGCCCGGGGGACGTGCTCGTGGTCGACCAGTCCGGGGACGTGCAGCGTTCCTGCTTCGGCGGTCTGGTCTCCTTCACAGCCAAGTCGCGGGGTGCCGCCGGAGCGGTGCTGGACGGATCGATCAACGACTACGACGAGACGCTCGCGTACGACTTCCCGGTGTTCTCCCGCGGGTTCAGCCCGCTGACCACCCGCATCGGCGGGCTGGAAGGGGCGATCAACGTCCCGGTCACGGTCGGCGGTGCCACCGTCCACCCGGGCGATGTGGTCTTCGCCGACTCCGACGGGGTCGCCTTTCTCAAGCCTGCCGACGCGGTCGGCCTGGGCGCACGCCTGAGGGAGAAGGAGGACGCCGAGGGACCGGCCCGTGAGTCCATCACCGTCGGCGGCAGCATCGCCGAGTTCTCCGGGGCTGCCAAGTACCGGCCGTAGCCCGCTCTCCTGATGCACCGAGCGACCGGTGAGGCCCGTGGGATTCCGCGGGCCTCACCGGTTCGTCGTTCGACAGTGCGTGCCGTCGCGGGATCCGCCGAAACCCGGTCGCTCGCCCCGCCCTACCCCGCCGCTGTCCAGAACACCGCCTTGCCGACCTGCGCGTACAGGCCCTTGGGGTGGTCGCGGAAGAGGGGTTCGGTGCCGAAGAGCACGGTCCTCGCGCCCTGGCCCGCGACCCCGGACACCACGGCGGCCTCCCCCGCCGCCTCGGCGGGCCCGTTGCCGTCGTCACCGGGCAGCCAGTGCCCGGACACGAGCGGGTCGGGCTCGGCGTACCGCTGCTCGGCCACGACACCCTCGCCGAGGCCGGTGAACCACAGCGGCGAGTAGACGAACGCGTGCGCGGGCGCGCCCGCACCGATGGGTCCGGCCGCGTTCGTGACCGAGACGACGCCGTTGGCGTCCCCTCGCCCAGCCACCGCGGTCACCGGCAGCAGGCCCGCGTCGGCGTTGAACGCGGCACCCGTGGCGCCTCTGGTCACCACGCCGCCGTCGGCGAGGAACTCCGCGAGCCGCTGCGTGGCCCCGGCGGTGAGCCGGCCGTGGACGAGCCCGGAGGAGACGACCAACGTGTCCACCTCGCCGAGGTCGAAGCCGGCGTTGAGGGCCTCGGTGGATACCGGCCGGACGTCGAACCCGAGCTGCCGCAGCACGGCCAGCTCGTCGGCGGCCACGGCGGCCGCGATCACCGGCGCCCGCAGCGGCGTACCGCGCTCGCCCCCGCGGGCACGCGTGAACCGGACGCCGAACCGCTCCGCCGCCTCGGCGGCGTCCCGGCGTGCCGACGCGGGCACCACGACCGTGCCGTCCTCGCGCAGGACCAGCTCGATTCCCTTGCGCAGCAGGAAGTTCGCGGCCTGGATGTCGGCGCCGTCCACCAGGTCGAGCGCCAGCTCCGACGCCCGTGGCGCGGCGACCTCGCCGGTCGGTGCGGCCACCGTCACCGGCGTGGTGCGGACCGTGGGGGCCTGCGTCCGCGAGACGTCCACCGTGGCGCCCCACAGCAGGCCGTGGCTCCAGCCGGAGATGTCGTACATGCGCCGCACATCCGCCGAGATGTCCAGGCCTTCCGCGAGCATCACGTTGGCCAGCCCGCGCTTGGGCTGGTGCAGATCGACGACGTAGGAGCCCTTCGGGTAGTTGGTCCCCGCCAGCCGGAACGCGTGCTGGGCCCGCGTGACCCGGACGTCGTGCGCCACCAGGTGATCGACGAGCCGCGCGGCCGCCCGCTCGGAGCGCTGCCCGGAGCCCACCGGGATCACGTAGGCCCGCGGGAACTCCACCGAGTAGCGGTCCTCCTCTCCGAAACCGGGCACGTAGCCGTCCGGGATCTCCCGTTGCGGTTCGCCCGCCCAGCCGCGCCGGAACAGCTCGATCTGGTCGGCGATCAGCTCGGAGCGGTGGCTGTCGGTGTACTCGATCGCCGCGGAGATCGTGGCGGCGGCGACATCGGTGTTGATGCCCGCCCGGCGGCGCAGCTCGTCGACGGGCAGCCGGTCGTACTCGGCGCGGTTGACCCGCAGCGGCACCTCCACCGTGTGCCCGACCGCACCGTGGTAGATCGAGTACATCGGGGTGAAGATCGGCGGCCAGTCGTCCCACTCGCCCGGCGGGAAGTCGCGGAACGGGATGTCCGCGCGCGCCGTCTCCGGGTGGCCGAGCTCGGCGATCGCCTTCTCCATGCCGAGCGCGTTGTCGTAGGCGTGCTTGAGGTAGAGGTCGTACTCGTAGTTCTGGCCGTGTGGTGGCGTGCCCGGTTCGATGAGGGTGGTGCCGGTGTAGCCGTGCTCGTCGAGCATCACGAGCGGCTGGGTACGGATGAGGACGTCCCGCACGGCGCGTGACTCCGGCTGGGTCGAGGTGATGTGGTCCCGGTTGACGTCGAAGCCGGCGGCGTTGGCGCGGGTGCCGGCCACCCGGCCATCCGGGTTGTTGGTGACGGTCACGTAGATCCGGGTGCGCTCGAGCATCGCGACCTCGGCGGGATCGTCCGTGGTGGCGAGCCGCTCGATCACGCGGAGCGCGCCGTCGGTGCCCTCCCACTCGTCGCCGTGGATGTTCGCGTTGATCCACACCGGGGCCTTGTACTCGCGGGCGAGGCGGGGATCCCGCGCCGCGGCCACCGGGTCGTTCTCGATGAGCTCGCGCCAGCGGTCCTGCCTGCGCGCCTCGGTGGCGGACTCGGGCGCGGTGACGGTCACCAGGTAGAGGTCGCGGCCCTGCGTGCTGTGGCCGACCACCTCGGCGGAGACCCGGTCGGTGCGTGCCTGCAGCTCGTTGAGCGCCGGGGCGATGTCGTGGTACGGGGTCAGCCCGAGCTTGATGGCCTTGTCGGCGCGGTTCTCCGGGAACACCCGCAGGGTCGTCCACCGCGGATAGCCCGCCTGATCGCCGTCCGGGCGGTTCTCCCCAGCCGCGGCCAGGAGCGTGCGCGGCGCGGCCGCACTCGCCGCCACCGTGCTGCGCTCGGCACCGTTGCCCGGTTCCCGGTGCGTCGACGGGTCCTGCGCCCGGGCCGGAACGGTGAGGGCAGGCAGCAGGAGTGCCAGCGCGAGAACGGTCAGTACACGTCGAACAGCGGGCGGCGCGACCACGAATCCTCCAGTCCCCGGACAACCGGGGACACAGTCTTTCGCCTCGCTAACGACAGCACAAGATCGCGTCTGTAACGGAGCCGTGAAACCCCTCAACCGCCGAAGAGCTGCACGAGCTTGCGCAACAGCTCCGCCACGCCGTAGGCGAACGGCAGGCCCACCCAGAGCCAGGCCACCGTAAGCAGACCTTTCCTGCGCGGCCGTTCGCGATCGTTGCCTGCCGTGGTCACCGCGCCTCCTTCGTCTGCTCGATCGATTCGGTGGGTTCGTGGAAGCGGGGATGCACCGGCCGCACGAGTTCGTTGGCGATGAAGCCGACGATCAGCAGGCCCATCATGATGAACAGCGACGCGGTGTAGAGCGAGGGTCCATGCCGGCCCGCCGCCTCCTGACTGTCGGCGACCGCGTTGACGATGAGCGGCCCGAGCACGCCCGCCGTCGACCATGCCGTCAGCAGCCGGCCGTGGATGGCGCCGACCTCATAGGTGCCGAACAGGTCCTTCAGATACGCCGGGATCGTCGCGAAGCCCCCGCCGTAGAAGGAAAGGATCACCATCGCGCACAGCACGAACAGCAACTTCGACGTGTTGGTGGTCAGCGCGATCACCAGGTACAGCAGCGCACCCACGCCGAGATAGAGCCGGTAGATGTTGCGCCGGCCGACGAGGTCCGATGTGGACGACCACACGAACCGGCCCAGCATGTTGGTCAGCGACAGCAGCGCCACGAAACCCGCGGCCGCCGCCGCGCTCACCGGCGCCGCCGTGTCCCCGAAGAATTCCGTGATCATCGGCGAGGCCTTCTCCAGGATGCCGATGCCCGCGGTCACGTTGAGACAGAGGACCACCCACAGCAGCCAGAACTGCGGCGTCCGGATGGCGTTGCGCGCGGAGACGTTGGCCGTGGTGACCATCGCGCCGCCGCCGTTCTCGCGTGCCTGCGCTCCCGGCGGGCGCCACCCCTCGGCGGGCACCCGGATCAGCAGCACGCCCATCGCCATGAAGACGAAGTAGACGATGCCGTGCACGAGGAACGTCGTCGCGATGCCGCCGGTGCTGGTGCCGAACCACTCCAGCATCTGGCTCGACCACGGCGAGGCGATCAGCGCTCCCCCGCCGAAGCCCATGATCGCGATGCCGGTCGCCATGCCCGGCCGGTCCGGGAACCACTTGATGAGCGTCGACACCGGGGAGATGTAGCCGATCCCGAGCCCGACGCCGCCGACCACGCCGTAGCCCAGCACCACGAGCCAGTACTGCGACAGTGCCACACCCAGCGCGGAGACCAGAAACCCCGACGAGAAGCAGACCATAGAGACGAACATCGCCCAGCGGGGTCCGTTACGCTCGACCAGCGTGCCGCCGAACGCGGCGGACAGGCCGAGCATGACGATGCCGAGCTGGAACGGCAACGCGCTCTGCGTGCCCGACAGGCCGAGGGTCTCCTCCAACGGCGGCTTGAACACGCTCCACGCGTAGACCTGGCCGATGGCGAGGTGTACGGACAGCGCCGCCGGGGGAACCAGCCAACGGCTCCAACCGGAGGATGCGATGCTGTGTGTGCGGTCGAGAAAACCGAGTGCCACGCTGGACCTCCGTACACTGGATACCGTCGAACGTCTGCATCGCTCGCGGGAGAACCTATTACACGACCGCCGCCCGCGCAGCGAGGCGTTGTCCAACCGCAGGTGGGAGTGATCTCCGATGGGCCGAGTCACCGTGCGCAGGCCGGTACGCATGCTGACGCCGGAGGGCAAGCGCCGCAGGCCCGACTCGCTCGCCGCCGAGGAGCCCCTCGAGCTGCGTGTCTCCGGAAAGTCGCTGGCCGTGACGATGCGCACCCCGGGCCACGACGTCGAGCTCGCCCACGGCTTCCTGCTCTCGGAAGGCGTCATCGGCTCGCGTGAGGACATCGCCACCGCCCGCTACTGCGACAGTGTCGACGACACCGGCCGCAACACCTACAACGTGCTCGACCTCGCCCTCGCCGACGGCGTCCCCGAACCGGACACCGGTGTGGAGAGGAACTTCTACACCACGTCGTCGTGCGGCGTCTGCGGCAAGGCCGCACTCGACGCCGTCAAGCTGCGGACCCGCTACGACCCGTCCGGCTCGCCGTTCACGGTCGGCACCGCGACGCTGGCGGGGCTGCCCGACACGCTGCGCGAGCGGCAGAAGGTGTTCGCCGCGACCGGCGGCCTGCACGCCGCCGCGCTCTTCACCTCCGACGGCAGGCTGCTCGCCGTGCGCGAGGACGTCGGCAGGCACAACGCCGTCGACAAGGTCCTCGGGTGGGCGGTGCTGGAGAACCGGGTCCCGCTGCTGGACTACGGGCTGCTGGTGTCCGGCCGCGCCTCGTTCGAGCTGGTGCAGAAGGCGGCCATGGCCGGCGTGCCGATGCTGGCCGCGGTCTCCGCACCGTCGTCGCTCGCGGTGGAACTGGCCGAGGAGAACGGCATGACGCTCGTCGGTTTCCTGCGCGGGCAGAGCATGAACCTTTACACGGGCGACAAACGGATTGTGGAAACCTGACCGGGTGCGGAGTGGAAGACGTCGGCCTGCGGTCCCATCCTCGACGAGAAGCGGGCCGAGCAGGCGCACCGTCCTCCTCACCGGAGCCGTCTCGGCGCTCGGCGCCACGGCAGGCGTGACCGCCACGGTCCTCGCCGCACCCGGCTCGGACTCCCCGTCGCCGTACCAGCGGCTGCTCCTGCCCGCGGTCGCCCCGCCCGCCGCCACCGGCGTCACCCGCACCGAACGGGTCTACTCCCGGGCACGCGGCCGGAAGGTCGACCTCGTGTTCACGCTCCCCACGCGCACGCCGCCGCGGGGAATGCCGATGTCGCTGCTGCTGCACGGCCGGTTCGGCACGGCCCACAGCGCCGCCCCGCGCGGCCTGCTCGACGGCCTCACGCAGCAGGTCGGCGCGGGCAGTGTCCCGCCCTTCGGGTTCGTGGCGGTCGACGGCGGCCCGAGCAGCTACTGGCAGGCGGACCGCACCGGCGACGACCCGATGGCCATGCTCCTCGACGAGGTCCCGCGCTGGCTCCGGGAACGCGGGCTCGCCGGCAGCGACGGCACGCCGTTCGCCGTCGCGGGCACGTCGATGGGCGGCTTCGGGGCGCTGCTGTACGCGCGGCGCCGGCGGGAACGCCGCAAGCCCGTGGAGGCGATCGGCACCATTGCGCCCGCCCTGATGACCTCGTGGACCCGCATGCGCAAGCGCGGGGCGTTCACCAGCGAGGCCGAGTGGGCCGAGCTGGATCCGCTGCACAATCTCGACGCCACCCGCGGCATTCCGACCGCCGTGTGGTGCGGCACGTCGGACCCGTTCATCGTGGGTGTCCGGCAGTTCGTCGCGCGGGCCCGCCCCGCGCTGGTGCGCATCTCCGAGGGCGGCCACACGAGCGACTTCTTCAGCAGCACGGTGCCGGAGCTGGTGCGGTTCCTCGGCTCCCACGTGCCCAACGCGGGTCCGGACTAGGCCACCACACGCGGCTCCTCCGCTGAGGAGACAGGCCTCAGACCTGTCGGTCCGTCCGGAAATACACCCGGGTCACCGTGCCCTCGGCCGTGCGATGGGTCCGGACCAGATCGGACACGTGGTGCACCAGCAGCAGGCCCCGGCCGCCGAGCTGTCGCGGTGACGCCGGAGTCCTGCCCGCGAGTAGGTCCGCGAGCCTGCCCTTGTCCTCCACCTGACAGATGACGGCGTCGGCCTCGGTCCACACGCGCAGCACGCCGGCGCCGCCGCCGTGCTGGACGCTGTTGCCGGTCAGCTCCCCGACAGCGAGGGTGAGGTCGTCGAGCCGGGTCCCGCGCAGGCCGGCGTCGGCCGCGATGTCGACCGCGAACCGGCGCGCCGCACCCAGCGTGGTCAGTGCGAACTCCATCGCCGGTGCCGACGGTGGCGCCACCAGCGGCTGGTTGTAGGTGGAAACGATGTCGTCGGGCGCGTAAACCAGGCTCTCCCGCTCACCGGACGCGTCGACGAGCACCGGGTGGGTCGCCTCGGCGTCGGCCAGGATCGAGGGCTTGAGGCTGGCCGTGTCGTACGGGCACAGGATCGTGCCGGCCCGGCCGGCGAATGCGGCGTTGATCAGCGCCTCGTGCTCCACGGCGGCCGCGTACTCGTCGTCCGAGCGCGCGGCCCACACGGGCTCCCCGATGATCCGGAACGGGCCGGGGTGTGCGTCGGCGAACGCGCGCAACACTCCGCTCAGAATGCGGCCGGGGTTCCGCCCGGCCTCGGTCATGTCCAGCAGTTTCACGTCGCCGGCGGAATCACCCAGCGCCGCCTCGATGCGGGCCAGATTCTCCCCCGGTACCGCGACGGCGACGGCGTCCCCCACCGCGAGTCCGTCGAGCAGGAACGGCACCGTTCCGGCGAGGTAGCTCGCCTCGTCCCGATAGAACAGTGCCGGATGCGAGAACTCCCCGCTGTCGAGCTCCCCGATCGTCGTCACAGCCTGGCGTCCTCTTCGGTCGACGCACCGTACCCGGTCAGGCTAGCCACTTCGGGCCAATGCGAAACCTCATTCAAGAATCCGGCCGACGTAGCCGAGGAGCCAGAACCCGACCGCGATCCCGACGCCGAGCACGGCCATCCAGCCGAGCAGGTGCCGGTCGTCCGCCGCGGTCCGCGCACGCCATGCGGCCGGGGCGGCCACGCCGAATGCCGCGAGCGGAAGCAGCGGCAGCGGCGACAGGCGGGTGACGGTGGCCACCAGGCACACCGTGACGAGCACCCCCAGGACCACCACGATCCCCAGGTGGACCCGCGGATGCTTCAACCGCAGAGCCGTGACGAGCCGCGACGGGACGTCGCCGAGCTGCGGGGTCTCCGGTTGTGGTGAGGAATCCATGCGGGGCGGTGTGTGGCTCAGGCGGACTTCTCACCGCGCTCGCTGTTGCGGCGGCGCGAGGGCTGACGGGACACGATCGTCGGGTTGACGTTCTCCCGGACGGTCTGTTCGGTGATGACGACCTTGGCGACGTCGTCGCGGCTCGGGATGTCGTACATCACCGGCTGCAGCACTTCCTCCATGATGGCGCGCAGACCCCGGGCACCGGTGCCGCGCAGCAGCGCCTGGTCGGCGATGGCCTCCAGCGCGGCGTCGGTGAACTCGAGCTCCACGTTGTCCATCTCGAAGAGCTTCTTGTACTGCTTGGTCAGCGCGTTGCGCGGCTCGGTGAGGATGCGCACGAGCGCGGGCTTGTCCAGGTTGGTCACGCTCGCCACCACCGGGAGGCGGCCGATGAACTCCGGGATCAGCCCGAACTTGATGAGGTCCTCGGGCATCGTGTCGGAGAAGACGTCGCTCTCCTCGATCTCGCGCTTGGTGCGGATCTCCGCGCCGAAGCCGAGGCCACGCTTGCCGACGCGCTCGTTGATGATCTTCTCCAGGCCCGCGAACGCACCTGCCACGATGAACAAGACGTTCGTGGTGTCGATCTGGATGAACTCCTGGTGCGGGTGCTTGCGCCCACCCTGCGGCGGCACCGAGGCGGTGGTGCCCTCGAGGATCTTCAGCAGCGCCTGCTGCACGCCCTCGCCCGAGACGTCCCGCGTGATCGACGGGTTCTCCGACTTACGCGCGATCTTGTCGACCTCGTCGATGTAGACGATCCCGGTCTCGGCGCGCTTGACGTCGTAGTCGGCGGCCTGGATGAGCTTGAGCAGGATGTTCTCGACATCCTCGCCCACGTACCCAGCCTCGGTCAGCGCGGTGGCGTCGGCGATCGCGAACGGCACGTTCAGCAGCTTCGCCAGGGTCTGCGCGAGGTAGGTCTTGCCGCAGCCCGTGGGGCCGAGCATGAGGATGTTGGACTTCGCGAGCTCCACCGGCTCGTCCTTGGAGTCCTTCGGGCCCGTCTTGTCCTGCGACTGGATGCGCTTGTAGTGGTTGTACACCGCGACGGCCAGGGTCCGCTTCGCGTCGTCCTGGCCGATGATGTACTGCTCGAGGAAGTCGTGGATCTCGGCGGGCTTGGGGAGTTCGTCGAGCTTGACGTCGCCGGCCTCGGCCAGCTCCTCCTCGATGATCTCGTTGCAGAGGTCGATGCACTCATCGCAGATGTACACGCCTGGTCCGGCGATGAGCTTCTTCACCTGTTTTTGGCTCTTCCCGCAGAAAGAACACTTCAGCAGGTCTCCGCCGTCGCCGATCCGTGCCATGACCGCTGACCTCGTCCCCTCCGGTGCGCCAAACCTTGCACCTGACTCGTCTCGCCCGCCCCTCGCCCGGAGGCGAAGGCCAGGCGCTGCCATTGACGGTACCCGCCCGACGCGCCCAACGGGAGACCGACAGCGATTCTCCGGACGCGTGCGGGACACGATAGCCCGACGGGCGGGAACGTGTCCGGTGACGACACGCTCCCGCCCGTCGGCGATCTCAGCTCGTGATGGAGGCCTTGCGGTACGGCAGGATCTCGTCGATGATGCCGTACTCCTTGGCGTCCTCCGGCGTGAGGATCTTGTCGCGCTCGATGTCGGCGCGCACCTCGTCCGCCGACTTGTTGGTGTGCTTGGCCAGCGTCTGCTCCATGAGCCGGCGCACGCGCTGGATCTCGTTGGCCTGGATCTCCAGGTCCGACACCTGGCCGTAGGTGCCCTCGGTGGCCGGCTGGTGGATCAGCACCCGGGCGTTGGGCAGCGCGAGCCGCTTGCCCTTGGTGCCCGCCGCCAGCAGCACGGCCGCGGCCGACGCGGCCTGGCCCAGGCACACCGTCGAGACGTCCGGGCGCACGAACTGCATGGTGTCGTAGATCGCCATCAGCGCCGTGAAGGAGCCGCCGGGCGAGTTGATGTAGATCGTGATGTCGCGGTCGGGGTCCTCGTGCTCGAGGTGCAGCAACTGGGCCATCACGTCGTTGGCCGACGCGTCGTCCACCTGCAC
This sequence comes from Prauserella oleivorans, assembly GCF_042685745.1. NCBI lineage: Bacteria > Bacillati > Actinomycetota > Actinomycetes > Pseudonocardiales > Pseudonocardiaceae > Prauserella > Prauserella oleivorans. The sequence continues at coordinate 4,709,280 of NZ_JBHUNT010000001.1, forward strand.
GCCGAGGAAGATCACCCGCTCCTCGTACAGCTTGTTGTACGGGTTGGACTCCTTGACCCCGTAGCTGGTCCGTTCCACGTACGAGGGCAGCACGTACCGGGACTGCGGAAGATATGCGTTGTTCATGGTTGTCTCCTCTTACCGATCCCGGTCAGTTCGAGTTCGAGTTCGGCGTCGGGTTCTCGCGGGTCAGCACCTGGTCCACGAAGCCGTAGTCCTTGGCCTCCTGTGCGGTGAACCAGCGGTCGCGATCGCCGTCGGCCAGGATCTGCTCGACGGTCTGCCCGGTCTGTTCCGCGGTGATGCGCGCCAGCTCCTGCTTCCACTTGCCGAAGACCTCGGCCTGGATCGCGATGTCGGACGCGGTGCCGCCAACGCCCGCGGACGGCTGGTGCATCAGGATGCGCGCGTGCTGGAGCGCGTAACGCTTGCCGGGCGTGCCGGAGGACAGCAGGAACTGGCCCATCGAGGCGGCCATGCCCATCGCGTAGGTGGCGACGTCGGGCTCGATGAGCTGCATCGTGTCGTAGATCGCGAAACCTGCCGTGACCGAGCCACCCGGCGAGTTGATGTAGAAGCGGATGTCGGCCTGCGAGTCCTCCGCCGCGAGCAGCAACAGCTGCGCGGTGATGCGGTTGGCGACCTCGTCGTTGACCTCGGAGCCGAGCACCACGATGCGTTCCTGGAGCAGCCGCTCGTACACGGAGTCGGTCAGGTTGAGCCCCGCGGTGCCGGTACGCCCCTCGGGCATGTGCTGCGTCACGTCTGCCTGCCTTTTCGAGAAGTCTCAGATCTTGTAACCGACCCTAACGAACTCGGGCGGCGCAGAATGCCTGACACCGCCCGAGTTCGCTCAGAGCATGAGAATGGATCACTTGTTCGGCGACGCGGCGGCGGAGCCGGCTTCGTCCGCCTCGGTCACCGCGTCCGCCTGACCGGCCTCGCCGGCGCCCTCGGTACCCTCGCCGGCCTCGGCCTGAGCCTGGTCCTCCTCGGGACCGAACAGGTCCGTGAGGTCCAGCTCCTGCCCGGAGGCGTCGGTCACCGTGGCGTTGCGCACCACCGAGGCCAGCGCCTTGCCGCGGCGCACGTCGGCGAAGATCGCGCCGAGCTGGCCCGACTGCTGGGCCCGCTGGACGTACTCGTCCGGGCTGACGCCGAAGCGCTGGGCCTGGTAGATGATGCGCTCGGTGAGCTCCGCGTCGTTGACCTGGACGTCCTGCTCGTCGGCGAGCGCGTCGAGCAGCAGCTGCTGCCGCACCGACTTCTCGGCCTCCTCGCGGACCTCCCGCTCCCACGCCTCCGGGTCGCCACCCTGCGCCTCGAGGGCCTTCTTGTAGGCCTCCTCGTCGTGGTCGTAGGGGTGGATCGCGTCGTGCTTGCGGTTGTCGATCTCCGCCTCGAGGACCTTCTCGGGCAGCGGCACGTCGACCCGCTCGAGCAGCGCGTCGAGCACCTTGTCGCGGGCCTCGACCCCCTGCTGCATGCGCTTCATGCGGGTGAGCCGCTCACGCAGGTCGGACTTCAGCTCCTCCAGCGTGTCGAACTCGCTGGCGAGCTGGGCGAACTCGTCGTCGGCCTCCGGCAGCTCCCGCTGCTTGATGGTGTTGACCTTGACGGTCACCTCGGCGTCCTTGCCCGCGTACTCGCCGGCGACGAGCTTCGTGGTGAACGTCTTGCTCTCACCCGCGCTGGCGCCGATGATCGCCTCGTCGATGCCCTCGACCAGCTGGCCGGAGCCGATCTCGTAGGACAGGCCGGTCGTGGAGGCCTCGGGAACCTCCTGGCCATCGACGGTGGCCGAGAGGTCGATCGAGACGAAGTCGCCGTTCTCGGCGGGCCGGTCGACGCCGGTGAGCGTGCCGAAGCGCGCGCGCAGCTCGTCCAGCTGCTCGTCGACCTCGGCGTCGGTGAGCTCGATGTCGGCCACGCTCACGGACAGATCGCTGAGGTCAGGGAGGGTGATCTCCGGACGCACGTCGACCTCGGCACTGAACTCGAGCACCTCACGGTCCTCGAGCTTGGTGACCTCGAAGTCGGGCTGGCCGAGAGTGCGGACCTCACCGGTCCGGACGGCCTCCAGGTACTTGGCGGGGATGGCCTCGTTGACGACCTCGTCGAGCACCGGGGCACGGCCGATCCGGCTCTCGAGAACGGGGGCCGGGGCCTTCCCGGGACGGAAGCCGGGGATCCGGACCTGCTGAGCGATCTTGCGATAGGCGCGGTCGAAGTTCGGTTTGAGCTCGTCGAACGGCACCTCGACATTGATCTTCACGCGCGTCGGGCTCAGCTGCTCGACGGTGCTCTTCAACGTTTTCTCCTAGCCGGGACAGTGTCGGTATCTGGAATCGGTCCGCCGACCGCAGGTCAAGAGGGGACCGAAATCCGAGTCTAGGCCAGCGGACCCGCGAGGGCCGTGCCGGGCCTCGCGGGATGCGCGCGGCCGGTCCGCCGTCAGCGCCGGGGCTGCTCCGTGGGCTCCGCCACCCCGCCCGGCGCGCCGTCTCCGCCCGCCCCGGGCCGCGGCTCGTCCTCCTCGTAGACGTCCGGGATGCCGTCGCGGTCCTCGTCGCGGGTCTCCTCCTCGTGGATGCGCCGGTACACACGGTTGCGCAGGCGGAGGATCACCGTCGCGAGGACGGCGGACACGAGGGATCCGGCGAGCACGGCGAGTTTGACGTGTTCGCCGTGCTCGCTCTCCGCGCCGAAGGCGAGGTCGCCGACCAGCAGCGACACGGTGAACCCGATGCCGCCGAGCACGGCGACGCCGAACACGTCGATCCACGCGAGCTCGCCATCCAGTTCGGCGCGGGTGAACCGGGCCAGCAGGAAGGTGGAGCCGAAGATGCCGATGGCCTTGCCGAGCACCAAGCCGGCGACGACCCCGAGCACCACCGGGTCGGTGAGCGTCTCGCCGAGCCCGTCGAGCCCGCCCAGGGTGACCCCGGCCGCGAAGAACGCGAAGATCGGCACGACCACGCCCGCCGAGACCGGACGCAACCGGTGTTCGAACCGTTCCGCCAGGCTCGCCGTCTCCCCCGGCCGCTTCATGGCGGGCACCGCGAAGCCGAGCGCCACCCCGGCGACGGTGGCGTGCACGCCGGACGCGTGCAGCAGCGCCCACGCCGTGATCCCCAGCGGGATCAGCAGCCAACACGCGGTGATGCGGCGCTGCACCAGCAAGGTGAACACGGCCACGGGCAGCAGGAACAGCAGCAGCGGGACGACATTGAGCTCCTCGGTGTAGAAGAGCGCGATGATGAGGATCGCCACGAGGTCGTCGACGACGGCCAGCGTGAGCAGGAACGTCCGCAGCGCCGACGGCAGGTGCCTGCCGATCACGGCCAGCACGGCCACCGCGAACGCGATGTCGGTGGCCGTCGGGACCGCCCAGCCGCGCAGCGCCTCCGCGTCGCCCCAGTTGACGATCGCGTAGATGATCGCAGGCATGGCCACGCCGCCGAGCGCGGCGACGACGGGTACCAGCGCCCGTCTGGGATCCCGCAGGTCGCCCGCGACGAACTCGCGTTTCAGCTCCACCCCGACGACGAAGAAAAAGATGGCGAGCAGGCCGTCGGCGGCCCAGTCCGCCGCCGAGAGCTTCAGATGCAGAGCCTCGGGCCCGAACGTGAACTCGCTCAGCGCGGTGTAGAAGCCCGACCACGGGGAGTTGGCGAGCACCAGCGCCACCACGGCGCCGGCGAGTAACAACATCCCGCCGACGGTCTCCTGGCGCAGGATGTCGGCGACCTGTTTCCACTCGGCCCAGGACGAACGACGGAAGAGCGGGGATCGTGCCGGAGTCGAGCTGTTCACTCCCGAATCCTACAAACGGTGCCCTCGGCCGGAAGGCCGTTCCCGGACGTGCGCACGTCACCGCAGCTTGCGCAGCCACTTCCGCCAGATGATCGCCGTCGGCACGCACACCGCGAGCACGATGCCGAAGATGCCCAGCACGGGCGAGGAGATCTCGGCGCCGATCGCGATGACGGCGAGCCCGGCGACGAACAGGACCACGAGGCCGACCAGGGTCAGGATGGGGCCGCCGAAGCCGGGCCGCAGGGTGGCGAGCCGCTGGGCGAGCCGTGGGTCGTCCTCGGCCAACCGACGCTCGATCTCAGCGAGCTGTCTCTGCTCTTCGTCGTGCAGTGCCATGCGGCATCACCAAGACCATTATGGATCCACGACGCCGTTACGCACAGTCCCAGACCGCGCCTATTTTGCCCGGTTCGTGGACCCTGTGCTCCGACGGACTTCACGCTGGGTACTCCGGACGGATAGATTCACAAGGTCATCACCCAGCCAGACCACAACGTCGTCGGTGACAGCCGGGAGCGTGCATGTCGGTGCCTGCCGAAGCCGGGCCGGGGCGCGGGCAGCTCTGGTCCCGGCGGCTACGTGATCCCGCCACGATTCTGGAGACCGCCCGCCACATCGCGGACGACCTCGCCGACGGCCTGTCCGGGCCCCGCGTCCGCTCCGCCGCCCGCAACATCCGCAGGCTGCTGGCCGCCGACGGTGTCGCGCTCGCCGACCTCTCCCCCAACATCGTGGTGGCGGGGTCCCTGCCCCGGGACGTCGACACGACCGCGATGATCAACGAGGTGCTGCACACGGAGAGCCGGTGCCGGCGCGCCGAGGTGGTCGCCGAACCGCTGATCGTCCACGACGAGCTGGCGGGCGTGCTCGCCGTGTCGGGCACGACCCGGCTGGCGGCGTTGCGCGAGGTCGCGCACCTGATCGTGGCCGCGCTGGAGCACGGGCTCCTCGAGGAGTCCGCCGAGCAGGCGGCCCAGGCCGAGCTGCGCGCCCTGCGGGCAGAGATCTCACCGCACTTCGTCTACAACGCGCTCACGGTCGTGGCCGGCCTGGTGCGTCCCGACCCGGCCCGCTCGCGCGAGCTGCTGCTCGACTTCGCCGACTACATCCGCTACAGCCTCGCCAGCCACGGCGAGTACACCACGGTGGCCGACGAGTTCCACGCCATCGAGACCTACCTCGCGCTGCAGCGGGCGGTGCTGGGCGACCGGCTCAAGGTGCAGATCCGCGTGGCGCCGGAGGTGCTTGCCGTCGCCGTCCCGTACCTCGTGCTGCAGCCGATCGTGGAGAACGCCGTACGCCACGGCATCGAACGCAAGCCCGGCGGTGGCACCGTGCAGGTGCTCGGCGAGGCGGAAGGAACCGACTGCGTGATCAGCGTCGAGGACGACGGCGTGGGCATGGACCCGGCGAAGGCCGAGGCGCTGCTCGCCGGGGACGGTGAGGCGAGGAGCATGGGGCTGGCCAATGTGGACCGGAGGTTGCGCAACGTGTACGGGCCGTGGTTCGGCGTGGTGGTGGAGACGGCGGAGGGCGAGGGCACCCGCGTGCTCGTTCGGGTTCCGCGATTCCAGCCCGGGGTGATGCCGTGAACACGACCTCCGCAACCGGTCTGCGCGTCCTGGCCGTCGACGACGTCCCCGCCGCGCTGGACGATCTGTGCACGCTGCTGCGGGAGGCGCCCGAGGTCGCGTCGGTGACGGCCGCGGCGGATCCGCTGTCGGCCCTGAAGCTCATCCGTGGTGGCGAGTTCGACGCGGTGTTTCTGGACATCGCGATGCCCGGGCTCGACGGCCTCGAGCTCGGTGCGCTGCTGCGCAAGCTCGCGAGCCCGCCCGTGATCGTGTTCGTCACCGCCTACGACGAGCACGCCGTCGCCGCGTTCGGCATCGGAGCCGTCGACTACCTGCTCAAGCCCGTCCGCGCCGAGCGGCTCGCGGAGGCGCTGACCAGGGTGACGCGGATGGCGGCGACCGAGGAGCCCGCGCACTCCCGGGCCACCCCGGACGCCATGGCCGCGCTGCCGGTGGAGTCCGGCGGGCGGACGCGGTACGTCCGCCGCAGGGACGTGCTGTTCGTCCAGGCCCAGGGCGACTACGTGCGGCTGCACGCGCGGTCGGGCGTGCACCTGGTGCGCATGCCGATCTCGCGGCTCGAGGAGTACTGGGAGGGTGCCGGTTTCGTGCGTACCCACCGGGGGTTCCTCGTCGCGCTCGGCGCGGTCCGCGAGCTGCGCAGCGACTCGGTCGGTGGCCTGCTCGCCCACACCGATCTCGGTGACGTCCCGGTGAGCCGGCGGCACGCCCGGCAGCTGCGGGAACGGCTGCTGCACGCCGCGCGGCAGGGCGAGCTCGAACAGCGCACATGAGCAACCACCGCCGGGTCGCGGTCACCAGCCCCCAAACCCGGCTCGCCCACGCTCGCCGCCGCTACCGCGGGCCGTGGCGGCCGACGACCCTCGACCCCGCCGAGGCGCCCCGCGCGGTCGGGCTGTACCGCGTGCAGCGGCGCCGCGCGATGGTGGCGCTGGCGTTGCTGTTCGCGCTCGTCGTCGGGCTTCCGCTCGTGCTGGCGGTGTGGCCCGCGTTGGACGACGTGCGCGTTGCCGGCGTCCCGGTGTCCTGGCTGGCTCCGGTCGTGGTGCCGTTCCCGGCGATGGTGACGCTCGCCTTCTGGCACCTGCGCCGCGCGGAGAAGGCGGAGGACACATGATCGTCGCGTTCGCGGTCGCCCCGGTCGTGCTGGTCACGCTGCTGATCGGGCTGCGCGGGGTCGCGGCGATGCGCACGACGTCGGATTTCCTGGTGGCGTCGCGGCGGGTGTCGCCGCTGCTGAACTCGGCGGCCGTGTCCGGCGAGTACCTGTCGGCGGCGTCGTTCCTGGGCGTGGCGGGGCTCGTGGTCAAGGACGGCATCGGCGCACTGTGGTACCCGGTCGGCTTCACCGCCGGCTACATCGCGATGCTCGCGCTGGTGGCGGCGCCGATGCGTCGGTCGGGAGCGCTGACCGTGCCCGACTTCGCCGAGGCGCGGCTGGGCTCGCCCGCGCTGCGCAGGCTGGCCGCGGTGGTGGTGCTCGTCATCGGCGCGCTGTACCTGGTGCCGCAGTTCCGCACGGCGGGACTGGTGCTCAGCGTGGTCAGCCAGACGCCCTACTGGGTGGGGGTGGCGATCTCCGGTGCCGCCGTGAGTGCCACCCTCGCGCTCGGCGGCATGCGTGCGGCCACCTACGTGCAGGCGTTCCAGTTCGTGTTCAAGCTCGTGCTGTTCATCGTTCCGGCGATCTGGTTGCTGATCCAGGCCGGGCCCACGGTGCGGGACGACGCGGTCCGGCCGGCCGAGTTCACGCACTTCGCCGAGAACACGACGGTGTCCTTCCGGGTGGGCGCGACGCTGGACGTACCGCCCGGCGCGGCCGTGGTGGAGCCCGGCGGCACCCGAGCGCTGGATCCCGGTGAGTGGCAGGTGCCCGCCGGGACCACGGTGACCTTCGAGGCCGGCACGCGGGTCCCCGAGGTGCGCGGCGAGGCGGTCCCCGGGGCGGCGGGCTGGGAGCGGCCGCTGCTGGATCTGCACGACGAGGGACATCCGTTGCTCGGGACGTGGGCGGTCCTGGTGGCCACGATGCTCGGCACGATGGGCCTGCCGCACGTCATCATGCGGTTCCACACGAGCCCGGACGGGCGCGCCGCCCGCCGGACGGCCGCGCTGACCGTGGCGTTGCTGAGCGTGTTCTACCTCTTCCCCGGCATTTACGGCGTCCTCGGCCGGGTGCTCGTCCCTCACCTCTACCTGAGCGGCGCCACCGACAGCGCCGTCGTGGCGTTGCCCGCCCAGGTCGACGACGGCTCGGTGGGCACGCTGTTCACCGGGCTGCTCACGGCCGGCGCCTTCGCCGCCTTCCTCGCCACCTCGCTCGGGCTGCTGCTGGTGGTGGCAGGCGCGATCTCGCACGACCTCGTGCCCGGCGGGCTGCGCCAGCTGCGGGTCGCGGTGGTCGGCGCGGCGGTCACCGTGGTCCTGCTCGCGCTCCCCGCAGCCGGGTTCGACGCGGGAACCCTCGTGACCTGGGGCTTCACGGTGGCGGCGTCGACCTTCTGCCCGCTGCTCGTGCTGGGCATCTGGTGGCGCAGGCTCACCGCGTCGGGCGCGATCGCCGGGGTGGCCACCGGGCTGGTGGCCACCACGGGCGCGTTCGTACTCAACGTCTTCGACCCGGGACTGTCCGGTGTGCCCGCGCTGCTGGTCGCCCAGCCCGCACCGTGGTCGGTGCCGCTGGCCTTCGCGACCATGGTCGGTGTGTCGCTGCTCGGGCGGCCCGCACCGTGGGCGACGGCCGCGATGTTGCGGCTCCACCTGGACGAGCACCGCCCGCCGCCGTTCCCCGACCGCACCGTGGCCGCACGTGACCTGGGCCACTCGTCGTGGTCGGCGCGCCGTTCGTCTGCCGTTCGTCGCATCACGCGCCGATTGGTCCGCTGACGATTTCCGACCCACGGGGACAGCTCCTACTGTGTCGCGCAGCACATCCCCTGTGCCTGTGACGAGGAGGTCACCGTGAGTACCACCGAGCCTCAGCAGCCTGGGGCGACCACGTGGGCCGAGGTCCACTCCAGTGAGGAATTCCAGCGCCTGCGCAGGCGGCTGCGGATCTTCGTCTTCCCGATGACCGTGCTGTTCCTCGCCTGGTACCTGCTGTACGTGGTGCTGGCGGACTACGCGCACGGCTTCATGTCCACCAAGGTCGTGGGCAACATCAACATCGGCCTCATCTTCGGCCTGTTGCAGTTCGTGTCGACGTTCGTGATCACGGGCCTGTACGTGCGGTACGCCAACCGCAAGCTCGACCCCATCGCGGACAAGATCCGGGAGGAGATGGAGGGAGGCCACCGATGAGCACGCTGGCCCAGGGCGTCGAGGGCGGCAGCCCGGCGCTCAACATCAGCATCTTCGGACTGTTCGTCCTCGTGACGCTGGTGATCGTCTTCCGGGCGTCGCGCAACACCAAGACCGCGTCGGACTACTACGCGGCAGGCCGGTCGTTCTCCGGCCCGCAGAACGGCACCGCCATTTCCGGCGACTACCTGTCGGCGGCGTCGTTCCTCGGCATCGCCGGCGCCATCGCCGTCTACGGCTACGACGGCTTCCTGTACTCGATCGGGTTCCTCGTGGCCTGGCTGGTGGCCCTGCTGCTGGTGGCGGAGCTGCTGCGCAACACCGGCAAGTTCACGATGGGCGACGTGCTCGCCTTCCGGATGCGGCAACGTCCGGTGCGCGCCGCGGCGGCGACGTCGACACTGGCCGTGTCGTTCTTCTACCTGCTCGCGCAGATGGCCGGCGCGGGCGGGCTGGTGTCCCTGCTGCTCGGGATCGAGGCCGACGCCGGGCAGGCTCTCGTGATCGCCATCGTTGGTGTCGTGATGATCACCTACGTGCTCGTCGGCGGCATGAAGGGCACCACCTGGGTGCAGATCATCAAGGCGGCACTGCTCATCGCGGGTGCGTTCGCGATGACGGTGTGGGTGCTGGGCAAGTACGGACTGAACCTGTCCTCGCTGCTCGGTTCGGCCGCCGAGCGGTCCGGTGACGGCGAGGCCGTCCTCAACCCCGGCCTGCAGTACGGCGAGAGCGGCACCACCAAGCTCGACTTCCTGTCGCTGGGTATCGCACTGGTGCTCGGCACCGCGGGCCTGCCGCACGTGCTGATGCGGTTCTACACGGTGCCGACGGCGAAGGAGGCCCGCAAGTCCGTGGTGTGGGCCATCGTCCTGATCGGACTGTTCTACCTGTTCACCCTGGTGCTGGGCTACGGCGCGGCGGCGATCGTCGGCTCCGACACCATCAGCAACGCGCCGGGCGGCGAGAACTCGGCGGCGCCACTGCTCGCGGAGGCGCTCGGCGGGCCGGTGCTGCTCGGCTTCATCGCGGCCGTCGCGTTCGCGACGATTCTCGCGGTGGTGGCGGGCCTGACGATCACGGCCTCGGCGTCGTTCGCCCATGACGTCTACGCCAACGTCATCAAGAAGGGCCAGGTGGACAGCAAGGACACCGAGGTGCGGGTCGCGCGGATCACCGCGTGCGTGATCGGTGCGATCGCCATCGCGGGCGGCATCCTGGCCAAGGACCAGAACGTGGCCTTCCTGGTGGCGCTGGCGTTCGCCGTGGCGGCCTCGGCGAACCTGCCGACCATCCTGTACTCGCTGTTCTGGAAGCGGTTCAACACCTCCGGCGCGCTGTGGTCCATCTACGGCGGCCTGACGGTGACCATCGTGCTCATCGTCTTCTCCCCCGCCGTGTCGGGCACGGAGGACTCGATGATCACCGGTGCCGACTTCAGCTGGTTCCCGCTGGAGAACCCGGGTCTGGTGTCGATCCCGGCGTCGTTCCTGCTGGGCTGGATAGGCACGATGCTGTCGAAGGAGCACCTGGAGGACAAGCACAAGGAGATGGAGGTGCGTGCCCTCACCGGCGCAGGCGCCGAGAAGGCGACCGCGCACTGAGGCCGACACGTCTCCTCGAGGGCCACCCGGCCACGCGCCGGGTGGCCCTCGGTGTGTCGTGAGGGCGGCGCAACGGGAGGTTTCGGACATGGCGTCCGAGGTAACTCGTTCGCGTGACCTGAGGAGGCCCGAATGCCCACCGAAGCCATCATCGCCATCATCGCGGTGGTCGTCATCGTGCTCGCGGTCGCCGTCGCCCTGGTGGTCCGCAGGCAGGCACGCCGCCGGCACCTGCGCGAGCGCTTCGGACCGGAGTACGACCGGGAGGTCCAGTCCCGGTCGAGCACCCGGGACGCCGAGCGGGAGCTGGAGCGGCGCGAGGCCGAACACGGCGACCTGACACTGCGGCCGCTCTCGGCCGACGCGCGGGAGCGCTACACGCAGAGCTGGAACCTGATCCAGCAGCAGTTCGTCGACCGGCCCGCCGACGCCGTCGTGGACGCCGACCGGCTGCTCACCGGTCTGATGGCCGACCGCGGTTACCCGACCGACAGCCGGGAGCGGCAGGCCTCGGCGCTGTCGGTGACCCACGCCGAGACCATGGGCCACTATCGCGCCGCTCACGACATCGTGGAGCGGCACCGGCTCGGCCAGGCCTCGACCGAGGACCTGCGCGAGGCCATGGTCGGGTTCCGCACGGTGTTCGACCAGCTGGTGCGGCCCGACAGCGAACAGGGGCCCGGCCCCGAGACCGTCCCGAGGCGGCAGCCGGGGGTCTGATCTTCGGCCATACTCGACCGCATGGCCGGTTACGACGTCGACGAGGTCCGCAAACACTTCCCGGCGCTGCGTGAGGGCGCGGCGCATTTCGACGGCCCGGGTGGCTCACAAGTGCCCGAGGCCGTCGGTGAGGCGGTGGCACGGACGCTGTGCTCGGCCATCGCCAACCGCGGCACGGTGACCGCGGCGGAACGCCGGGCCGACCGTGTGGTGCTCGACGCCCGGCGGGCCGCGGCCGATCTGGTCGGCGGCCTGCCGGGCGGGATCGTGTTCGGGCGCAGCATAACCCAGCTGACCTACGACTTCTCGCGCACGCTGGCCAAGGACTGGCAGCCCGGCGACGAGGTGATCGTGACCAGCCTCGACCACGACGCCAACATCCGCCCGTGGGTGCAGGCGGCCCGGGCCCGGGACGTCACGGTGCGCGTCGCCGGCTTCCACCCGGAGACCGGTGAGCTCGACGTGGCGGCCGTGACGGATTTGCTGTCCGAGCGGACCCGGGTGGTCGCGGTGACGGCGGCGTCGAACCTCCTCGGCACGCGGCCCGCGGTCGCCGAGATCACCGCCCGCGCCCACGAGGCGGGCGCGCTGACCTACGTCGACGGCGTCCACCTCACCCCGCACACGCTCGTCGACGTCACCGCCCTGGGCGCCGACTTCTACGCGTGCTCGCCGTACAAGTTCTTCGGCCCGCATCTCGGGTTCGTGGCGGCGCGCCCGGAGCTGCTGGAGACGCTGCGCCCGGACAAGCTGCTGCCCTCCACCGACGCGGTGCCGGAGCGGTTCGAGCTCGGCACGCTGCCCTACGAACTGCTCGCCGGCACGACGGCGGCGGTCGACTTCCTCGCGAACCTGGTGCCCGGCGACGGCTCCCGGCGCGAGCGGCTGGCGACATCGCTGCGGGCGGTCGAGCTGCACGAGGACGCGCTCGCCACCCGGCTCGAGGACGGCCTGGCCGCGATCGCGGGGGTACGGCTGTACGGCGCGCGCACACGGCACCGGACGCCGACCGTGCTGTTCACCGTGGATGGCGTGTCCCCCGCGACGGTGTACACGAAGCTGGCCGAGCGCGGCGTCAATGCCCCGGCGGGGACGTTCTACGCGCTGGAGTGCTCGCGCACGCTGGGGCTCGGCGACACCGGCGCGGTCCGGGCCGGCATCGCACCGTACACCACCGGGTCCGAAGTGGACACGCTCGTCACGGAGGTGGCACGGGTGGCGGGCGCGTGAGCGTACAGGGCCGGGCGGAGGGCCATCGTCGCGAACCGGACTCGTACGGGACACCCGCACAAGACTCGCCCACGCCGCGTCGGCGCTCCGTATCGGCGTGACTGGGCGCAGACGGCGGCGGTCCTCCTCGGTGGGGGCCGCTGCCGCTTGTCGTCGGCCACGTACACTGCTCGGCCGAGCAGGGTGACACGGTGCGGCGACGCTCGCGTGCATGATCTCCCCAGGACACACCAGCACCGCCGAAGGGACCGCCGCCAGTGGGCAGAACGAGCAGTCCCCGGCCGTGGCAACCCCGGCCACCGGCCCCGACCCGACCGGGCAGACCACCCCGCCCGGCACCGGCCGGCCCCCGGCCACTCCGCCGACCGGTGAGCCGCCAAAGCTGCACGGCGCCGGGGACAGGATGTTCACGCAGGCCGACCTCGGTCGACTGATCAACGCACGCATCCACCGCGAGACGTCAGGCTGAGGGGAACAAAACGCTCGCCCAGGATGACGCCGACAGCATCAACCCGACGGCTCTTGAAGAGGCGCAGACCACGGCCACGGAGGACATCCCGCGAGGCCGCTGGTCAGGACCACCAAGTCGGGGTGACAGGATTTGAACCTGCGACCCTTCGCTCCCAAAGCGAATGCGCTACCAAGCTGCGCCACACCCCGATCCACCACGCCAGGGTGGTGTGCAGCCACCTTAGCGTGTGCCGCTAGACTACCGATGCGGCTGGTCACCGGTCGCATGCGGGCGTAGCTCAATGGTAGAGCCCCAGTCTTCCAAACTGGTGGTGCGGGTTCGATTCCCGTCGCCCGCTCCGAGCACGAAACCCCAGGTCAACAAGCGGCGGCCCCGACCGGGACCGCCGCTTTTACTGTTGGTGCCCCAGCTGGCCGAGACAGGTCCCGCAGCGTGGCCGCTTGCTCCAGTGGTGTGTGCGGTCCAGCGGCACACAGCGGCGGCCGCACGCGGACCGCAGGCCGGCTGCGGTCAGGCGCTCCCGAGCCGGTGGGACCCAGTGGGTCGCGTGGCCGCCCGAGTCGGGCAGCCAGCCCCACCACGAGGACAGGTAACGATCTGTGCCCAGCGGGCTGACGTGCATGCGCCATCGTCACCGCGGCTTTCCGCGCGCGACGACACGGCACGCCCGCGCGAAACGTGAGCCTTACGCGTGTGCGCCCGTGTTTACGTGGACACCTTCCGCGTCGTCGCGAAGGCTCGCTCCGTCTCCCAGAACGCCCGCATCGACAGGATCAGCCCGTCCTCCCCGACGCGGTAGACGAAGACGCCGTCGGTGTCGACGCGATAGCCACCCGGCAGGAAACTCGTGATCGTGCCGACATTGGCGACCTCGTCGCCGGCGGCATGGGAGTCCCGGATGACGAACTCGAACCGCTCGACACCCGCGATCGCCTTGTCCCAGAACGCCGAGATGCCGTCCCTTCCGCGGTGCCCCTTGCCCTCCTCGTCGAACAGGGAGGGCCCGACGGGGTCCTCGACGACGGCGGCCGGGTCGAACAGCGCCAGCCACCGCTGCTTGTCCCCGGCCACCACGGCGGTCATCGACTTCCACGCGGCCACCCGCGCCGGCGGCTGGCCGGTCTCGGTGTCCCAGCACACGGTCACGCTCACGATCGCCTCCCCGGTCTAGAACTGCTCGATGATCTCGGCGGCGAACTTCTTGATCGAGTCCTTCTTCCGCTCCAGCGGCGCATCGAAACCGAGTCCGTCGAACGTCCACGGCACCGTGATGACGTCGGTGACGCCGGCCTCGGCCTGCTGCCGGTAGCCGTCGAGGCCGAACCGGTCGATGCAGACGGCCTGGATCTCGAACGGCACGTCGGCGCGGCCGTACTCCGCCCGGAGCCGGTGCAGCCGCTGGATGGTGTCGCGCAGGTCGTCGAACTTCATCATCGCCGAGGCCCAGCCATCCCCCACGCGGGCCGCGCGGCGCAGGGCGGCCTCGGTGTGCCCGCCCACGTAGAACGGCACCGGCTCGGTGGGCGCCGGGCTCATCCGCAGCTTGCCGAAGTCGAAGAACTCGCCGTGGTACTCCACCATGCCGCCGCCGAGGATCAGCCGGAGGACGTCGATGGCCTCGTCGACGCGCTTGCCGCGGCGCTCGTAGGGCGCTCCGCACCAGGCGAACTCCTCAGGTGCCCAGCCGACGCCGAGGCCGAGGCCGAACCGGTTGTTCGTCAGGTTGGCGACCGACCCGACCTGTCTGGCCAGCAGCACGGGGTTGCGGGAGCCGAGCTTGAGCACCGACGTGTAAAAGCGGATCCGGCTGGTGACCGCACCCATGGCCGCCGACGCGACGAGCGGGTCCACCCAGGGTGTCTCCTCGTCCCAGAAGCGGCTGCCGTCGGGGGTGTACGGATAGTCCGCGGAAACCTGCTCCGAGTAGAACAGCGAGTCCGGCAGCGCGATCGCCGAGAAACCGCACTCCTCGGCCGTCACGGCCAGCTCCGCCAGTTGGTCAAGGGGACTCAGGGCCACCGACAGTGTGAACCTCATGCGGCAGAACTATAACGTGTTCTAGTTTTGGCCGCCACCCGGTGATCGAGACCACGAGCGGAACTGTGATCTGGATCACTAAAGCACCTGTTTCGTATTCCACATTTCTCCGGACTGCACCCAGCTCGCGCGGCGGTTCGGTTTAAACATCGAATTCCAAATTGTTGACCACATCACCGGTTTCGGTGACACGGGGGTCGCCAACCAGCGGCTTTCCGTGTTTACCGTTTCGTTGCCGGACGCGAGGAAATCGCGCCGGTAGTCGGGGGAGCACATTCCGTGAACGAATACCTGTTGGAGGAAAAGCGTGCTCACGACACCGTGGAAACGAACTGCCGTGGTCGGCTTCGTCAGTGGTAGCGCCCTGCTGGGACTCGCCGGGACCTCCTCGGCTCTCATCCCCACCGAGCAGTCCCTCGACCAGGCCCCCGGCACGGTCGCCCGGGGCAGCCAGGTCACGTTCAGCGGCACGCTCACGGGCATGAACGACCGGCCTCTTCCGGGCGAGCCCGTGGACCTGGAGTGGCGGTCCGGCGAGGGCCCGTGGCAGGTCGCGGGATCGGCGACCACCGACGAGCAGGGCGCCGTCTCGATCCCCACCACCGTCGAGAAGACCTCCCAGTGGCGGTTCCACTACCGCGGCGACCAGATCCACGATCCGTCGCTCTCGCGGGCACAAGACGTCCAGGCGCAGCAACCGATCAACCAGCGCATCGTCGACACGGCCGCCGCACAGGCGGGCAAGCCGTACTCCTACGGCGCCTCGGGCCCGTCCAGCTTCGACTGCTCCGGGCTGACCCAGTACGTGCACAAGCAGGTCGGCATCGACCTCCCGCGGACGTCCGGCGACCAGTACGCGGCGGTGCGGAAGATCGCCCAGGGCGACAAGGTGCCGGGCGACCTCGTGTTCTTCCACGACGGCGGCAGCGTGTACCACGTCGGCATCTACGCGGGCGGCAACCAGATCTGGGCGGCACCGGAGTCCGGCGACGTGGTCCGCAAGCAGGACATCTACACGAGCTCGTACTACGTCGGCCGCGCCTGGTAACCATCTCGGGAACTCGCCGGGTAGTGTCCGCGTTGTCCGGTTCAAGGAACGACACAACCGGGGAGTGACCCATGGGTACCGCGATCGTGCTGGTCGTGCTCCTTCTGATCATCGTCGGCGGCGGCTTCTACCTTGTGCGATCCCAGCAGCAGGCGAAACGCAACCAGCTCGAGGACGCCAAGGCGGAAGCCCGCCGCTGGCTGGAGCGGCTGGGCGGCCAGGTGCTGAACCTCACCGGCACCGACACCGCGTCCCAGCAGGCGCTGGCCGACGCGTCCGAGCGGTACAACGCCGCGGGCTCTCAGATGGAGCAGGCCCAGACCGTCGAGCAGGCGAAGCTCGTCAAGGAGACGGCACTGGAAGGGCTCTACTACGTGCGCGCCGCGCGGGAGGCGATGGGCCTGGACCCGGGCCCCGAGCTGCCCGCGGACCGCGAGCGGGAACAGGCCGGCAAGGTGACCGAACACCGCGCCGTGGACGTCGAGGGACACCACTACGAGGCGTCGCCGGAGCCGGGCGCCAACACGCCGCACTACTACCCCGGTGGCCGCGTGGCCGGACGGCCGGTGCCGCGTGGCTGGTACAGCGAGCCGTGGTGGAAGCCCGCCCTGGTCGCGGGCGCGTGGGGTCTCGGCTCGATGATGCTGTTCAGCGCCATGTTCTCCGGGATGGCCGGGATCGCCAGCGCCTCCGCCTGGGAGCAGGGGTATGACGCCGGGCAGGAGGACGCCATGGGTGAAGGCGGCGAAGGCGGAGATGCCGGTGACGGCGGCGACGCCGGTGGCGACTTCGGCGACGGCGGCGGCGATGTCGGTGGCGGTGACTTCGGCGGGGGCGACTTCGGCGGCGGCTTCGGCGACTTCGGTGGTGACTTCGGAGGCTTCTGACGCCGACGACTCACGCGGGCTGGCAGGTCGGGCACCAGTACAGGTTCCGGCCTGCCAGTTCCGTATGCGCGACCGGCGTCCCGCACACCAGGCACGGCTGGCCGGCGCGACGGTAGACGTACACCTCACCGCCGTGGCGATCCTGGCGAGGCGCACGGCCGGTGACCCCGGGCAGGTGCTCGTCGGCGACGGTGTCGATTCGCCCTGTGCGCACACCCGCCCGCATGAGCGTCACCAGGTCGGCCCAGATGTCCTTCCACAGCGCCTCGTCGAGTGAGCGTCCGGGCAGCATCGGCGCCACGCCGTGCCGGAAGAGCACCTCGGCGCGGTACACGTTGCCGACGCCCGCGAGCACCGACTGGTCCATCAGCAACGCCGCGAGGGAGGTCCGCGAGCGCGAGATGCGTTCCCACGCCTGGTCGGGGCGGGCGTCGCGGCGCAGCGGGTCGGGACCGAGCCGGGCCTTGATCGCCTCGGCCTCCGGCTCGGTCAGCAGCTCGCACCGGGTGGGACCGCGCAGGTCGGTCCAGTGGGTCCGGCCGACCAGCCGCATCCGGACCTGACCGACCGGCGGCGTCTCGGGCAGGACGGCCTCGGTGAACGTGCCGTAGAGGCCCAGGTGGACATGCACGGTGCCCACGGGCCCATAGTGGTGGAAGAGATGTTTGCCGTAGGCCTCGGCACGCACCATTGGCACCCCGTCCAGGCGCGCCGCCTCGGCCGCGAACCGGCCTTGCGGGCTGGACACCCGCACCGGCGCACCCGCGTAGCGCCGCTGGTGCAGCCGGGCGAGCCGGTGCAGGGTGTGCCCCTCGGGCATCAGGCCTCCGGAAGCTCCGGGGCCTTCCCGGTGCGCTCGAAGTCCATGACCTGCTCCACGCGGCGCACGTGGCGGGCGTCCGGGTCGACGGGCGTGGCCAGGAACGCCTCGACGATCTCGGTGGCCTCCTCGAGGCTGTGCATCCGCGCGCCGACGCCGATCAGCTGGGCGTGGTTGTGCTGCCGGGTGAGCTTCGCCGTCTCGACGCTCCACGCCAGGCCGGCCCGCGCACCCGGGACCTTGTTCGCGGCGATCTGCTCGCCGTTGCCGGAGCCTCCGATCACGATGCCGAGGCTGCCCTCGTCGGCGACGACCCGGCGGGCCGTCTCGATGCAGAAGGGCGGGTAGTCGTCGGCCGCGTCGTAGACGTGCGGGCCGACGTCGGTGACGTCGTGGCCCTGCTTCTCGAGGTGGGCGACGAGGTGATTCTTCAGCTCGAAGCCCGCATGATCGGATCCCAAATACACACGCACAGGCAGGCAGTGTGCCATCCCGGCGGCGGCGCACCACGCCCACCCGGCATGCTGATGCGCCGTGAGCGTGTTCGCACAGACCGGGTACGGCATCCGGCTGGAGTGGCCGGGATCGACCGGACCGCTGCGACCGTGCGTCGAGGACCACCTCGGGGCAGGCGCCGTCGTCGCGGCGCTGTTCGATGGCCGGGCGGGCACACCGGCACCGGAGGCGGTGCTCGCGGCGCGCGCCGTCGAGGCCGCGGGCACGGACGTGCCGGCACTGGTCACCGACTCGGTGTCGGGACGCGAACTCCGGGCCCACGGCGAGGCGTGCGTCCTGCAGCGGGCGGGCGCCGTGAACGTGTCCGCCCTTGCCCCACGGCTGGTCGAGGGGACGTACCGGAATGTCTGACGGCCGCTGGATCCAGCTCGCCGACGGGATACACGTGCGGCGTTACGAGGAACTCGACCTCTCGGTCGGGCTCGTGGTCGGCACGCGCCGGTGCCTGGTGGTCGACACGCGCGGATCGGCCGCCCAGGGGGCCGAGCTCGCCGCCGCCGTCCGCGAGCTCACCGGTCTGCCGTGGACGGTCGCGCTGACCCACGCGCACTTCGACCACAGCTTCGGCACCGCGGCATTCCGGCCCGCTCCGGTGTGGGCCCACCCGGGGTGCCGGGACGCGCTCGCGACCGACGGCGAGGCCCAGCGTGCCGAGTGGGCGGCGCGTTACCGCGCGGACGGCCACGCGCGGCTCGCGGCCGACCTCGCCGCGTCGCCGATCGTCCTCCCCGACCGCCTGGTCGCCGGGTCCACGCGCCTGGACCTCGGCGGCCGCAGCGTGCTGCTCACCCACCTCGGACCTGCCCACACCGGCCACGACCTCGCCGTCCACGTACCCGACGCGGGTGTGGTGTTCGCCGGCGATCTCGTGGAACACGAGCCGGGCGGCTCGTTCACCGCCGAATCGTTCGGCCCGGACACCCACCTCGAGGCCTGGCCTGCCGCCCTCGACCGGCTCCTCGCGCTGGCACCGGACGTCGTGGTGCCCGGACACGGCGAGCCCGTGGGCCGGGGGTTCGTCGTGTGGGCCCGCATGACGCTGGCGACGCTCGCGGGCCTGCGCGCGGCCGTGCGGTCCGGGCGGCTCGACGCCGACGCGGCGGTGCGCGACGCCCCGCTTGCGCCGGACGTCACACGTGCCGCACTCACCTGAACGACTGCCGCCCGTAACACGCCGGCTCTATCCTCAGGGCACACGACGAGGAGGCACCGTTGCGGTACGCCCGGACACTTCGCGGCCACACCTACGTCTTCGACGGCCTGGTGGAGCTGCTCGCCAAAGCAACCCCGGCCCGCTCCGGCGACGTGCTCGCCGGCTGTGCCGCCGAATCCGAAGCCGAGCGGGTCGCCGCGAAGTGGGCGCTCGCGGACGTCCCGCTGACGACGTTCCTCACCGAACCCGTGGTGCCGCCGGAAACCGACGACGTGACCCGGTTGATCTGGGACCGGCACGACGAGGCGGCGTTCGCGCCCATCCGTCACCACACGGTCGGTTCACTGCGGGAGTGGCTGCTGGAGACGGCCACCCAGTCCGATGCCGCGTCGACGCTGTCGGCCGTCGCGCCGGGCCTGACGCCGGAGATGGTCGCCGCGGTCTCGAAGCTGATGCGCAACCAGGACCTCGTCTCGGTGGCGTCGGCGACCAGTGTCGTCACGGCGTTCCGCACCACGCTGGGCCTGCCCGGCAGGCTGGCCACCCGGTTGCAACCCAACCACCCCACCGACGACCCCACCGGGATCGCGGGCGCCGTACTCGACGGGCTGTTGCTCGGCGCGGGCGACGCCGTGATCGGCGTCAATCCCGCCTCCGACAACCCGCGCACCGTGGCCGACCTGCTGCGCCTGCTCGACGACATCCGGCTGCGCTACGAGATACCGATGCAGTCCAGCGTCCTCACGCACGTGACCACGACGCTCGAGCTGATGGACCGGGGCGCCCCGGTGGACCTGCCGTTCCAGTCGATCGCCGGCACCCAGCGCGCCAACGAGGGCTTCGGGGTCACGCTGACGATGCTCGCCGAGGCGAACGACGCCGCCCGGGCACTCGGCCGTGGCACGGTGGGCGGCAACGTCATGTACTTCGAGACCGGTCAGGGCGCGGCGCTGTCGTCCGACGGTCATCTCGGCACCGGCGGACGGCCCGTCGACCAGCAGACGCTGGAGGCCAGGGCCTACGGCGTCGCCCGCGCCTTCGACCCGCTCATCGTCAACACCGTCGTGGGCTTCATCGGGCCGGAGTACCTCTACGACGGCAAGCAGATCATCCGCGCCGGGCTCGAGGACCACTTCTGCGGCAAGCTGCTGGGCGTGCCGATGGGCGTGGACGTCTGCTACACCACCCACGCCGAGGCGGACCAGGACGACATGGACGACCTGCTGTTCCTGCTCGCGGCGGCGGGGTGCACGTTCGTGATCACGGTGCCGGGCGCGGATGACGTGATGCTCGGTTACCAGTCCGCGTCGTTCCACGACGTGCTGACCACGCGGCGCGTGACGGGCAAGCGGCCGGCACCGGAATTCGAGGAGTGGCTCGCCGGACTGGGGCTGCTCGACGGGTCCGGCAGGCTCCGCGAGCTCGATCCGGCCGCGTCCCCGCTGCGTGCCCTGACGGGGAGTTCGAGCGCATGAGCACGTTCTGGGAACCCCTGCGTGCGCTCACTCCGGCGCGCATCGGGCTCGCCCGCTCCGGCGACGGGGTCGGCACCCGGCACGTTCTCGAGGCCGCCGAGGCGCTGGCGCTGGCCCGCGACGCCGTCCACGGCCGGCTGGACGTCGAGCGCCTCACCGACGAGCTCCGCGGACTCGGGCTGGGCGAACCGGTGCACGTGCCCTCGGCGGCCCCCGACCGCGCCACGTACCTGAGCAGACCCGACCTCGGCCGCAGGCCCGCGGCACCGCCCCCGGCGCGCGAGGAACCGGTCGACCTCGCGGTGGTGCTCGCCGACGGGCTGAGCGCGGAAGCCGTGCATCGGCACGCCGTCCCGCTCCTGGAGGCCCTGCTGCCGGAGCTCGATGCGGGCACGTCGGTGGCGCCGCCCGTGATCGCCACTCAGGCGCGCGTCGCGCTCGGCGACCACATCGGCGCCGCGCTGCGAGCGCGGCTGGTGCTGGTGCTCATCGGCGAACGGCCTGGACTGTCCTCTCACGACAGTCTCGGCGCCTACCTGACATGGGCGCCCGCGCCCGGCGTCCAGGACTCCGCGCGCAACTGCGTCTCGAACATCCACCCACCGCACGGTCTCGACCACGCCGCCGCGGCGCGCACGCTCGCGGGATTGATGGCGGGAGCCCGGCGCCTGGAGGCCACGGGCGTGCGACTGAAGGACACCGGCGGCCTGCTGCCGGGCTGAACCGGCTCGCGGACGCCACACACAGCCCGTCAGCCGAGGACCTCGCGCAGCCTGCGCGCGAACGCCTCGGGCACCCCGGGGGTGCCGAACTCTCCGCCGAGGAAGGCTCCGTGGCCGCCGGGGAACACCGTCGCCTGCTGGCCGAGCAGCGCCGCGGTCGCCTCCGCGGCCCGTCCGGTGAACGTGCCCGAGGAGTCCTCACCGACGCCGATCACGATCCGCGTCGGTGCCGCGCGCAGCGCGTCGACATCGGGCCGGTGGTCACTGACGGCCCACGACCGGTCGGAGAGCAGCGGGTCGTCCCGGGAGCCGTCGTCCTCGGCCGGCAACCCGAACGCCGCGGGATCCGGTGCGGGCTGCGCGAAGTAGTCCTCGGTGAACTCGCCCCGCCACGACGTCATGGCGATGAAGGCCGCCATGCCGGCACCCCAGCCGCCCTTCTCGTACGCGTCCCGGAACGCGGCGCGGGCGCGCTCGGCCGCGGCGGCGTCGGGAAGCACCGGAATGAGCGGCGGTTCATGCGCCACCACCGTGAGCACGTCGGCCGGGTACCGGGCCACGAGCGCGAGCGCGGTCACCGCACCCCCGCTGCTGGCGAACATCTCGACCGGGCCGGCCCCAAGCGCCTCGATGAGGGCGTGCAGGTCCGCGGCCTGGGTCACGGGGTCGTGGTCGGTCCGGCCGTCCTTGCGGCTGCTGCGGCCCAGCCCGCGCGGGTCGTAGGTGACCACGGTGCGCTCGGACAGCAGCGCGGCCAGCGTGCCGAAGCCGCTCGCGGCCATGGGCTGACCGATCATCAGCAGCGGCGGCCGCCCGCCGGCGGCAGGCAACGGCCCGTGGACGTCGTAGGCGAGATCCACCTCGGGAGTCTCGAGAATCAGTGCGGTCATAGCTGTGCCGAGCCCCCTCCTGTGGTGACTCGGCACAGCGTAGGCCTTCGGGCGTGCGCACAGGGGCGATCGGTGCGGGATTGCCTCGTGCGGCGGCGATCCGGTCGCGGCCGCGCACCCGACCGTCACCGGCGCAGTGCCGTGCGATCAGTCGAAGTTCAGCTCGCCCGTGCGGGTGCGCTTCAGTTCGAAGAAGTCGGGGTAGCTCGCCATCGCCACCGCGCCGTCGAAGATCTTGACCGCGTCCTCGCCACGCGGAATCGACGACAGCACGGGGCCGAAGAACGCGACGCCGTTCACGTGCAGCGTCGGCGTGCCGACATCCATGCCGACCGGGTCCATGCCCTCGTGGTGGCTGGCGCGCAGCGCCTCGTCGTAGTCGGTGGACGTCGCCGCGCCGATCAGCTCGGCGGGCGCGGAGACCTCGGCCAGCGCTTCCTTGAGGACCAGGTCGATGTCCTTGTTGCCCTGGTTGTGGTAGCGCGTGCCGAACGCGGTGTAGTAGTCGCGCAGCACCTGCTCACCCTGCTGCTGGGCCAGAGCGACGGCGACCCGCACGGGGCCCCACGCCTTGCGCATGAGCTCCACGTACTCATCGGGCAGGTCACGTCCCTCGTTCAGGACCGCGAGACTCATCACCCGGAACCTCAGGTCCAGCTCGCGCTGCTTCTCCACCTCGAGAATCCAGCGGGAGGTGATCCAGGCGAACGGACACACCGGGTCGAAGTAGAAGTCGACATGCGTCTTGCCGTCGGGTTGCCCTGTGGTCATGGACTCTCCTGATTCGTCGGTGCTGCAGGCGGGTATAGCCCTCACGCCTGGCAACAGCGGCGACACCCCCGTTGTTCCCCGTCGCCGTCCGTGGCGTACGCATGATTGGATGCGCTGAGCAGAACGACAGACAACCGCAACCAGCACAGAGGTGCCCGTGCCCGCCCCAAATCTGACCCGTGAGCAAGCCAAGCAGCGTGCCGAGCTGCTGACCGTGCAGTCCTACGACATCGTTCTCGACCTCACCGACGGCCGAGGCGGCCCCGGCGAGAAGACGTTCGATTCCAGGACCACGATCACGTTCTCGGCGGCGCGACCCGGCGAGAGCTCGTGGGTGGACATCGTCGCGGAAGGTGTCCGTTCGGCGACCCTGAACGGCTCCCCGCTGGACGTGTCGGGGTACGTCGAGGACAACGGCGTGACGCTGCCGGACCTCGCCGCCACCAACGAGCTCGTGGTGGAGGCCGACTGCCGCTACATGAACACCGGTGAGGGCCTGCACCGCTTCGTCGACCCTGTCGACGGTGGTGTGTACCTCTACACACAGTTCGAGACGGCCGACGCCAAGCGCATGTTCGCCTGCTTCGACCAGCCCGACCTCAAGGCCACCTACCGGCTCACCGTGATCGCGCCGAAGGGCTGGAAGGTGGTGTCCAACGCGCTCGTCGAGTCGCAGCAGGACACTCCGGAAGGCGCGGTGCGCACGGTCTTCGCCGAGTCGGAGCGCATCTCGACCTACCTGGTGGCCCTCATCGCCGGTCCGTACGCGGAGTGGCGCGACGAGTACCGCGACGAGTACAAGACGATCCCGCTGGGCATCTACTGTCGGGCGTCGCTGGCCGAGTACATGGACGCCGACCGGCTGTTCACCGAGACCAAGCAGGGCTTCGCCTTCTACCACGAGAACTTCGGGGTCACCTACCCGTTCTCGAAGTACGACCAGCTGTTCGTGCCCGAGTTCAACGCGGGTGCGATGGAGAACGCGGGGGCGGTGACCTTCCTCGAGGACTACGTCTTCCGCAGCCGCGTCACGCGCTACGCCTACGAGCGCCGCGCCGAGACGCTGCTGCACGAGATGGCGCACATGTGGTTCGGCGACCTGGTCACCATGCGCTGGTGGGACGACCTGTGGCTGAACGAGTCGTTCGCGACGTTCGCCAGCGTTCTCGCCCAGGCGGAGGCCACCGAGTACACCGGCGCGTGGACGAGCTTCGCCAACATCGAGAAGTCGTGGGCGTACCGGCAGGACCAGCTGCCCTCGACGCACCCGATCGCGGCCGACATCGTCGACCTGCACGCGGTCGAGGTGAACTTCGACGGCATCACCTACGCCAAGGGCGCGAGCGTGCTCAAGCAGCTGGTCGCCTACGTCGGTCTGGACAACTTCCTCGCCGGGCTGAAGGTGTACTTCCGCAAGCACGCGTGGGACAACGCCACGCTCGGCGACCTGCTCGGTGCGCTCGAAGAGGCCTCGGGCCGGGATCTGTCGTGGTGGAGCGCCCAGTGGCTGGAGACCACGGGCCTCAACTCGCTGCGCCCGCGCTTCGAGGTCGACGAGAACGGGCGGTTCACGTCGTTCGCCGTTCTGCAGGGAGGCGCCAAGCCGGGCGCCGGGGAGCTGCGGACCCACCGGGTCGCGGTCGGCATCTACGACGACGTGGACGGCAAGCTGGTGCGCACCCGGCGCGTCGAGCTGGACGTCGACGGCGAGCAGACCGACGTGCCGGAGCTGGTCGGCGCCGACCGCGGCAAGCTGGTGCTGGTCAACGACGACGACCTCACCTACTGCACCATGCGCCTGGACAGCGACTCCCTGGTCACGCTCGTCGACCGGATCGCCGACATCACCGAACCGCTGCCGCGAACGCTGTGCTGGTCGGCCGCCTGGGAGATGACGCGCGAGGCCGAGCTGAAGGCGCGTGACTTCGTGACACTCGTGCTGCGCGGCGTCCACGCCGAGACCGAGGTCGGTGTGGTGCAGCGGCTGCTGCTGCAGGCGCAGACGGCACTCAACTCCTACGCCGAGGAGAAGTGGGCGAGCGAGCAGGGCTGGCCGGCGTTCACCTCGCGTCTGCTGGAGCTGGCGCGTTCCGCCGAACCCGGCTCCGACCACCAGCTCGCGTTCGTCAACGCGCTGACGGGTTCCGTGCTCGACGACGCGACGCTCGATGTGCTGGCCGGCTGGCTCGACGGGTCGGCCGCGCTGGAAGGCCTCCTGGTCGACACGGACCTGCGCTGGCGGCTGCTGCACGCCCTGGTGGCGCACGGCAAGGCCGCCGAGGCGGAGATCGACGCCGAGCACGAGCGGGACAACACGGCCACCGGCCGCAGGCACGCCGAGCGCGCGCGGGCGCTGCGGCCCACCGCCGAGGCGAAGGCCGAGGCGTGGCAGCGCGCGGTGTACGACGACGAGCTGCCCAACGCCGTCAACGAGGCCATCATCGCCGGCTTCTCGCACCCGGCGCAGAAGCACCTGCTGGGCGAGTACGTCGCCACGTACTTCGCCGCCGTCGACGAGGTGTGGGCGCGCCGGTCCAGTGAGCGGGCGCAGCCGACCGTCGTCGGCCTGTACCCGTCGTGGGCGGTGTCGAAGGACGCCGTGGCCGCCGCCGATGCCTGGCTCGAGGGCGACCACGCCCCCGCGCTGCGCCGCCTGGTCTCGGAGGGCCGGGCCGGGACCGTGCGAGCCCTCGCGGCGCGCGAGTTCGACGAGAGCTGACCGGCCCCCGGCACGACGACGCCCCGGCACCGCGTTCGGTGCCGGGGCGTCGTCCGTTCCGGGGGGTCTCAGCGCCTGGGGTCAGGACCCGCCTGGTCGGCCATCATGCGCAGGCCGCCGATGAGGCCGCCGGTGAGGTCGCCCTCCTTGAACGAGGCGACCATGCTCATCACGGCCAGCTTGACGGCGCGGTCGGGCAGCCGGTGCATGGCGTCGTGGCCGGTGACGACCTCGACGACCCGTTCGCCCGGCGACACCGCGATGAGCACCGCGTTGTCGCCCTGCGCTCCGAGGGTGTCGTGCAGCGCCTCGGCGCCCTGGCGGCTGTCGTCACCGAGCGATCCGAGGTAGATGCTGAAGTCGAGCCCGGTCTCCCGGCTGGCCAGCGTCAGCGCCTCGTCGATCCGCGTGAGCTGCGGGGTGGTGAATGGTCCTTTTGGCGGAGCCGGTTCGTACATCTTGGCCACGGACACGCGACCGCTCGCCGTAACGGCCATGCCGGGCTGCAGGTCCGTGCCCTCCAGGCCGGTCGACCTGCCGTGCTCGGTCAGCTCACCAGTTCCCACGGGCACCTCCTCGAACCGTCGACGGCCGCACGGTCTCGCCCGCGTCCTGCGGACTGCCGGTGCTGATCGTGCTGGCGCTCCACCACATCGGCGGGTGGTCCCACTCCTGCCCCGGGCGATACCGTGGCCGGCCTGCGAACTTCGAGCGCAGGGTCACCACGGCGAACACGCCGTAGATGGCGAGCGGGATTCCCGCGAAGACCAAGGTCGTCTCGAGGATGCTCACGTGCGCAGGGTAGCTGACGTGCGCAGGTTCCACCGCACGCGGCACAACACGTCGCCGTTCGTCGCGGGAAAGGTGCCGTCCGCCGCTTGCCGCACGCGCAATCCCACGTTGGGCTGAAGCGCTGTTCGCAGACGGTTGCAACTCAACGTACGGGCGGCGGCACCCGTCGCCACAGTCTTGTTAGGGCAGTGAAATGCTCGTACGTTTTTCACACGTACGGGCCTTGCGCCGCACAATCCCTTCCCCACCAGGCCAGATGCCGGTCACAGGAGGACTCATGTTCACCGTCCTGATCCCCGCCGAGACGAGCCACAACACCGTTTCGTCCGACTCCGCGACGCTCGTGGACCGCGGCACGCGGGTCACGCGCGGTACACGAGTCACCTGTGGCACCCGGGTGACGGCTGGTACGCGGGTTACCCGCGGTACACGGGTCACGCGGGGCACGCGTGTCACCGCCGGGACACGGGTCACCGCCGGCACGCGCGTCACGCGGGGCACCAGGGTCACCCGCGGTACGCGGGTCACGCGCGGCACCAGGGTCACGGCGGGTACGCGCGGCACCCGCGTCACGCGGGGCACGCGCGTCACCGCCGGCACCCGCGTCACGGACTGACACAGCCCCTCACCGGATCTACGGCAGTCGTTCCGGCTACATCGCACCACCACGGCAGCCGCCCGGCCGCGACTCAGGCGGCCGGGGCGCCGAGGTGCCGACATCTCACGCGGCCGGAGCGCCGAGGTAGCGCTGCCAGAGCGGGTCGGCCTCGGTCGAGTGCGCGAGCAGTCGCCAGTGCGGACCGTGCGGCGCGCGCGGGACCACCCGCAGCCGCCACCCGATCTCCGACAGCAGCTTGTCCGCCTTGCGGTGATTGCACTTGGCGCAGCAGGCCACACAGTTCTGCCACGAATGCGCGCCGCCGCGGCTGCGCGGGACCACGTGATCGATCGTCTCGGCGCGGCCGCCGCAGTAGGCGCAGCGGAAGCGATCCCGATGCATCAACCCGGCTCGCGTCAGCGGGACCTGCGCCCGGTACGGTACGCGGACGTAGGTGCTGAGCCTGATCACCGACGGGACGTCCACCGTCATGGTCGCGGCGTGCAACCTCAGCCCCGACGGGTCCTCGTGTACCACTTCGGCCTTGCCGCAGACGAGCAACACGATGGCCCGGCGCAGCGGCAAGGCCGTCAGTGGCTCGAAGGTGGCGTTGAGCAGGAGCACCCGGCGCTTGCCCCAGGCGGGCGCCGACGAACCGGGGCCGGCATCTCGCGCGCGGCGTGCACCGTGCGTGCGGGTGATGCGGCCTGCGCGCGACGGTGGTCCGGTCGGCTGCGGCCCGGTCTGGGCAGCTCCACCGAGACTCACGCCGGAACCCGGCGCGCACAGCAGCGCCTCAGACGCCTGCCCGGCCGGATGCCGGGTATGGGCGCCGCGAGGACTCGGTTGTCGGTCTGGCACGCGACCACCTCCACCGGTGCAGCCCTAGTCGACCACACATCGCCCCTGGAACGCACGTGTGTTAGGCAACGTGTCCGTTCCAAGTACGGTTGCGGGTGAACTCGACGTGGTCAACATGCCTCACCGGGGGTCAGAACGGGGCTAGTCAAGTGGGCGGCGTCACAACGATGGAAGGAGCATTTCCCCAAGTGGACCAGCTGCTCAGCGATCCCCCTTCCTGCATTCAGGAAGCGGGCACCTGGTGCCAACAGATCTGGCGGCTCACCGGGAACGAATGGCTGGCGGGATCGGCGAACTGGCTCGTGGCGAAACCGCTGCGGATTCTGTTCATCGTCGTCATCGCCGTCGTGGTGCGCTACGCCATCCGCAAGCTGATCGACCGGCTCACGCGAACGCCGGAGGGCGACTCCGACGGCAAGAAGTTGCCGACGCTGCTCCGGCCGCTGCGGGAGCGTGCTCCCGAGGTGCTCGGCCCCGTCGTCCTCGAACGAC
This sequence comes from Prauserella oleivorans, assembly GCF_042685745.1. Lineage (NCBI taxonomy): Bacteria > Bacillati > Actinomycetota > Actinomycetes > Pseudonocardiales > Pseudonocardiaceae > Prauserella > Prauserella oleivorans. The sequence continues at coordinate 4,737,801 of NZ_JBHUNT010000001.1, forward strand.
GCCGTCAGCGCGCGAAGACGATCGGCTCGGTGCTCAAGTCGGTGACGACGGTGGTCGTCTACGGCATGGCCTTCGTGCTCGTGCTCGGCGAGCTCGGCATCAATCTCGCCCCGATTCTCGCCTCGGCGGGCATCGTCGGTGTCGCCATCGGTTTCGGTGCCCAGAACCTCGTGCGTGACTTCCTGTCCGGCATCTTCATGATGCTCGAGGATCAGTACGGCGTCGGTGACGTCGTCGACGTCGGCGAGGCGGTCGGCACCATCGAGGCCGTCGGCCTGCGCATCACGACGCTGCGGGACCTCAACGGCACTGTCTGGTACGTCCGCAACGGCGAGGTGCTCCGGGTCGGCAACTTCAGCCAGGGCTACGCCGTCGGCGTGGTCGACATCCCGCTCAGCTACGACGCCGACGTCACCAAGGCCACGGCCCTGCTCGAGGAGGTCGCCGCCGAGGCCGCGCAACGTCCGGCCGTGGCACCCGACGTGCTCGAGCCGCCGGAGGTGCTGGGTGTGGAGAACGTCACGCCCGAGGCCGTGCACCTGCGGGTGACCGTCAAGGTCCGGCCGGGCAGGCAGTGGTCCGTGCAGCGCGCGCTGCGGGCGGAGATCATGTCGGCCTTCGAGCGGGCGGGCTTCGAGCCGCCGCTGCGCCGGCTGTTCCCGAGCAACTCCGGCTCCTCGTCCAACGGCTCCTGAAGCCGCCGACGCAGGCAGGCAGGCAGAATGAAGGGGTGGCAGATGTGAGCAGCGAACCCGGAGCCGTCGACCCCCGCACGTTCTACGAGGCGGTGGGCGGCGAACCGACGTTCCGCAAGCTCGTCGCGCGCTTCTACGCGGAGGTCGCCGACGACGAGGTGCTGCGCCCGCTGTACCCCGAGGAGGACCTCGGTCCGGCTGAGGACCGCCTGCGGTTGTTCCTCATGCAGTACTGGGGTGGCCCGCACACCTACTCCGACCAGCGCGGGCACCCCAGGCTGCGGATGCGGCACGCGCCGTTCAAGATCGGCCCGATCGAACGGGACGCGTGGCTGCGGGCCATGCGGATCGCCGTCGACGAGAGCGGCATCGAGGAGCCCTACCGCGGCCAGCTGTGGCAGTACCTGGAGATGGCCGCGCACTCGATGATGAACAGCTGGGCGTGAGCCCCCATGCGCAGAGCCCCCGCCCGGCGCACTGAGCCCGCGGGCGCCCACTGGTGGCAGAACGCCGTCCTGTACGAGGTGTTCGTGCGTTCCTTCGCCGACTTCGACGGGGACGGCGTCGGCGACCTCGAGGGCATCCGCGACCGGTTGGGCTACCTGGAGCTGCTCGGCGTGGACGCGGTGCGGCTGACGCCGTTCTACCTCTCCCCGCTTGCCGACGACGGCTACGACATCGCGGGCCCGCGCGCCGTCGACCCCGTGCTCGGCAACCTCGACACCGTGCGGGCCCTCGTCGCGGAGGCCCACGCCGCGGGTGTGCGCGTGCTCGTCGACGTGGTGGCCAATCACACCAGCGACAAGCACATGTGGTTCGCCGCGGCGCTCGCGGCGGCTCCGGACAGCCCGGAGCGCCATCGGTACCACTTCCGCGACGGCCGCGGGCCGACCGGCGAGCTGCCGCCCAACAACTGGCTCACCGACGAGGGCGAGCCCGCCTGGAGCCGCGTGCCCGACGGGCAGTGGTACCTGCACCTGTTCGGACCTCACCAGCCCGACCTGAACTGGTCCGACCCGGACGTTCAGGCCGACTTCGAGCAGACCCTGCGGTTCTGGCTCGACCTCGGCGTCGACGGCGTGCAGATCGCCGCCGCCCACGGCATGGCCAAGCCGCGCGGGCTGCCGGACGCCGACGCCTCGGGCGACCCGCGGTTCGACGACGACGGCGTCCACGACGTGCACCAGCGCATCCGCAAGGTGCTCGACGCCTATCCGCACGCCGTGTCGCTCGGCGAGATCCGGGTGCCCGACGAACGGCGGTTCGCGCGCTACGTGCGCCCGGGCGAGCTGCATCTGGGGATCAACTTCCGGCTGGCGTCGACGCCGTTCGACGCCGACGCCCTGCAGAGCTCGATCGAACGCTGCCTGGCCACGGTGGCTGCCGTGGGCGCGCCTCCGGCGTGGGCGCTGGCGAGCCACGACCTGCCACGGCTGGTCTCCCGTTACGGCGGCGGCAGCCGGGGCGTGAACCGCGCCCGCGCGATGGCGCTCGTGACGCTCGGACTGCCCGGTGTCGTGAGCATCTATCACGGCGAGGAACTCGGACTGCCGGACGCCGACACCGTGCCGCCCGGCCGCGGGTCACGGGTGCCGATCCCGTGGGAGGGCGCCGCGGCACCGTACGGCTTCTCCAGCCGCTCGCGCACGTGGCTGCCGATGCCACCGGACTGGGCCGACCACACGGTGGAGGCCCAGCTCGAGGACCAGACCTCGATGCTCTCGCTGTACCGGCACGCGCTGGAACTGCGCCGCGAGAGTCCGCTGTTCGCCGGTACCGAACTCGAGTGGTACGGCGCACCGCCCGGCTGTTTCGCCTACCGGCGCAGGCCGGGTGGGCTTGTGTGCGCGCTCAACACCTCGGCCGCGCCGGTGCCCGTGCCACGCGGCGAGGTCCTGCTCGCCAGCGCACCGCTGGTGGACGGCAGGCTGCCTGCGGACGCCGCCGCGTGGCTCGACCCCCGGTCGTGAACGGGCCCCTCAGCCCCGGCCGTAGCTCGGCTGTGTCTGCGCGTTGAACTCGTCGTAGCGCACCGACTTCGCGGGGGCTGTCCGCGGGTCGTTGACGGCGAGCACGTCGAGGCCCTTCTGGATGTCGGACGAGTAGACGTGGCCGTTGTAGTAGTACGCCGACCAGGTGCCACCGGTGATCGGCTGGGTGTCGGACAGCGGACCACGCTCCCAGTAGCCGATCTCCTTCGGGTTCGCGGAGTCGGTGAAGTCCCACACGGACACGCCACCCTGGTACCACGACTGGACCATGATGTCGCGGCCGGCGACCGGGATCAGTGATCCGTTGTGTGCCACGCAGTTCTCCGTCTCCGTCTGGTGGCGCGGGATCTTGTAGTAGCTGCGGAACTCGAGGGCCTTGTCCACGCCCTCACCCGTGATGTCGTAGATGCCGTCCGCGCCGCGGTTCGGGCCGAACCGGGCGTTGCACGTCGGGAGGCCACCGCCGCCGAGCTCGTCGGTGAAGACGACCTTGGTGCCGCTGTTGTTGAACGTAGCCGAGTGCCAGAACGCGAAATTCTCGTTGTCCTGCACCCGGTCCAGCACACGCGGGTTGAGCTTGTCGGAGAGGTCGAACAGCACACCGTCACCCATGCACGCGCCCGCCATCAGATTCTTCTCCGGGTAGGCGGTGAGGTCGTGACAACCCGTGGTCGCCGAGCGCCGCGTGCCGTCCGGGTTGTCGCCGCCGGGGTTGCCGCCGTCGGGGAACAACACGGGTGTGGCGACGACCTCCGCGTCCTCCGGCGAGTCCACCGGCACCTCGACGATCGAGATCTTGTCGTGCGGTGGCTGGCAATTCGGCAGCTCGGGCGCGGGTGAGTACGAGGAGACGTAGACGAACACCGAGCCACGGCTGGGGTCGGGCACCATCGTGTGCGTGTGCGAGCCGCAGTCGGTCCGTACCGCGGCGACGTACTCCGGCGCCGACAGGTCGCTGATGTCGAAGACCTTGATGCCTTCCCAGGAGTCCGGATCGGACGCCTGGGCGGGTTCGCTGGTGCAGGAATCGTTGGTCCGGGCGTAGTCGGTCGACAGGAACAACAGGTCGCCGGACACCGACACGTCGTTCTGGCCACCGGGGCAGACGACCTGGCTCACGATGCGCGGCTTCTTCGGCTTGCTGATGTCGTAGACGGTGAACCCGTCGTAGTTGCCGACGATGGCGTGGTCGTCGGTGAACGCGATGTCCGTGCCGAACGCCTGCTCGGTGTCGAAGGGCGCCTGCTTCGGGATATTCGCCAGCTGGCGCATGTTGGGGCTGTGCACGATCTCGTCCACGCCGGGGGTCTCCTGCGCGACCGCGGCCGGGGCGATCGTGCCCCCGAGCAGCGCGGCGGCGGCCACGATCACAACCCGGTTCCACCGACGACGTCCGCGTGGATTCATGGTGAAGACTCCTCTTCCCTCGCCGGCGAAAGTGCACACCATTGTCGTCCGGGGACCGGGCACCGGATAGCGACGAATGGATGGTTTCGACGGCGCCCGTCCGGCCGCTGTTGACTTCCCCCGCGCCGCCGGGTTCGCTGGCGCGCATGGGAAGGCGGCTGGCGGCGGCAGTGGCCGCGCTCTTCTGTCTGGCGGCGGGCTGCACCGGCGAGGCCCCCGAGCCGCGGCGGGACACGACCGGCGTGATCGTGCCCGGCCGGCCCGGCGAGCAGGCCACGGTGGTCCCGGGCGGGGAGGCAGGCGACTACCGGCGTGCCGGCGCGCCGAGCGAGGCCGATGTCGCCTACGTCCGGATGATGATCCCGCACCACCAGCAGGCGATCACGATGACCGACCTGGTCGCCGACCGGGCGAGCAACGCACAGGTCAAGGCCATCGCCGAACGGATCGCGGCCACGCAGCAGGCGGAGATCACGCTGATGCGCTCGTGGCTGGCCGACCATGGCCACAGCCACGCCGACGGCGGGCACGGCGGGCACGCCCGGATGCCGGGCATGGCCACCCCGGAGCAGCTCGAGGCTCTGCGTGCCGCCGAGGGCGCCGAGTTCGACCGGCAGTTCCTCCGGCTCATGATCACCCACCACGAGGGCGCGCTGACGATGGCCGAGGACCAGCTGGCCCACGGCGTAGACCCGCGGGCCGTGGCGATGGCTCAGGACGTCGTCACCGGGCAGACCGACGAGATCGGCCACCTGCGGCGGCTGCTCGGCTCCTGACCGCGGCGGCTCAGTCCTCCTTCAGCCGCGCGACCACCTCGGCGATCGCGGTCGTGATGTCGGCCTCGGCCCTGGCCTTGTCCACGCCGAGCCCGGCGAGGACGCCCTCACCGTTCTCCAGTTCCAGCAGGGCGAGCAGCATGTGCTCGGTGCCGATGTAGTTGTGGCCGAGCCGCAGAGCCTCGCGGAAGGTGAGTTCGAGGGCCTTGCGCGCCGAGTGGGAGTAGGGAACCAGCTCGGGAGGCTGCTCGACCGGTGCGGGCAGCGCCGCGGTGGCCGCCGCGCGCACCGCCTCCGCCGCGGCGCCCTGTGCGGCGAGCACCTTCGCGGCGATCGCCTCCGGCTCGCTGAGCAGGCCGAGGAGGAGGTGTTCCGGCTGCACCTCGGCATGGCGAGCGCTCTTCGCCTCTTCATGTGCCGCCATCACGACGTTGCGGGCTCGTGGCGTGAAGCGGCTGAAGCCCTGGTTCGCGTCGAGCTCACCGGGGTCGGCCTTCGGTACGAACCGCTTCTGCGCTGCCTGTTTGCTGACGCCCATGCTCTTGCCGATGTCGGTCCACGACGCGCCGGAGCGGCGCGCCTGGTCGACGAAGTGCCCGATGAGGTGGTCGGCGAGTTCCCCGAGATGGTCGGCGGCGACGACGGCGTCGGAGAGCTGGTCCAGGACGTCGGGCCGCGCCTTCTTGATGGCGTTGATGAGGTCGTCGAGTTTGATCGAGTGCGTCATGCGTCAACTGTAGGTTGACGATTCTGTACCGTCAACCTACAGTTGCCTCGCATCCGCCCCCGTCGTCGAGTGCGTCCAAGGCCTCGGCGGCGGCCCACGCGACAAGGATGGATCCGGGAACGCCGGGCAGCGCCGCGCCCACCGCCCGCGCGACCGTCTGCGCGGTGGGAACGGGGACCGCGGCCGGGGCGGAGGCGCCGGCCTCCGGCTCGACGGCCGGTCGCTCCCGCGGGGGCCGGTCGACGCGCCAGGGCGTTTCCTCCGCCCGCACGCTCTGCAACCACTCCGCGGTCGGGTCTTCGGGAGCCCGTTCGTGTTCGGTCATGGTCTCAGCCTGGCACCCCTCGGGCCGGACCACCAGCACTCCCGCGTCAGAGCAGCAGCGGAAGCAGGGCGTGCCGGCGCCGCACCACGGCGCCATAGCGGGCGTCGAGCCGCAGCCACGCGTCGGTCGCCGTCACGCGCACCACGTCATCCGTGAGCGACGAGTCGACGAAACCCATGCCGGACAGTGCGAACAGGCACCGCATCGGCACCTTGATCTCCAGCTCTCCCCCGGTGACGGTCAGCACGGTCTGGTCCATCAGCGACGCGGGCGGTGTGCCGTGCGGGCCGACGTTCTCGCGGGCGAGCGCGACCCCCTGGTCGGCGAGATCCGAGACCACCGTCGCCGGGAGCGTGTCGACCTGCCGCCAGCCGGTGGCGGCAGGCAGCTCGGAACGCCAGAGCAGGTCCCGCGGCGGCCCGGGGTCCATCCGCTCCCCCGGGGTGACGGTGAGCGCGGCCAGCAGCTCGGATCCGGAGACCGTCACGTCGGCCGGCGTCACCTCACCCTCCACGGCTCGCGTGACCAGCACGTCGAAGGGCGTCATCGACCAGGCTTCCAGGATGCCCGGCGAGCGCATGCGCAGCCGCACGACCGCGTTGCCGTCGAGCCGGACCGCCCTGGCGATGAACGCGCCGAGGGTCTCGCGGTCCGCCGCGTCGGGGATCCGCAGCTCAGGCACGGCCGCCTCCCTGCGGGATGCGGGCACCGAGGAACTCGCGTTCGGCGTCGGTGAGCCGGCGCGGCCTCGCCGCGCCCAGGTCGTACGGCGCGAGTGTGGTCCGCGCCGTCACGGCAACCGGGTCCTGTTCGGACTGTCCGTTGTGGACACGATAGGCGAGGGTGAACGACGCGGCCCGCAGCTCGCTCAACGTGATCCCGACCCGGATGTCGGTGCCGTTGACCACGACCGGCGCCTTGTAGTCCACGGCGAGCCGCACCACGACGATGCCCTTGGCGAACTCGCCGAGCCCCTCGGCGGTGGCCTCGTCGAACAGCAGCGGAATGCGCGCCTCTTCCAGCAACGTCACCATGTTCGCGTGGTTGACGTGGCCGAAGACGTCCATGTCCGACCAACGGGGCCGGACCATCGTCACGTACTCGCTCATGGTCACCGGACCGTGCTGCGGATCTGTCGCGCGGCGACGGAGAGCGTGGCGAGGTCGATCCGCCCGGAGCGTTCGATCTCCTCCAGCGTCACCCGCGCCCTGGCCAGCCGCGAGGAGTTCGCCTGTTCCCACTGCGCGATCTTGTCCTCGACGGTGTCGTCGGGCTCGCTGTGCCGCAGGGCGTCCAGCGTGATGGCCCGCAGCGACGAGTACAGGTCGTCGCGCAGCGCCAGCCGGGCGAGCGCGTGCCACCGGTTGTCGCGGCCCAGTTCGTTGACCGAGTTGAGCATCCGGTCGATCCCGAGGTGGTCGGACAGCGCGAAGTACAGCTCCGCCGTCTCGGCGGGGCTGCGTTCGGTGTCCAGACCGACCTCCCGCTCCGCCAGCTCGGCCACCTCGATGACGTCCAGCAGGGAGTAGCCGAACAGCAGCTCGGAGATCCGGGTGGCGAGCTCGGCCGGCGCGCCCTCGCCCTTGAGCCGGTCCGCCTCCTGACGTGCCGCCTCGGCCTCGCGGCCCCGCAACAACTGACCGATCATCCCGGTGAGCCTGCGCACCGGCTCGCCGAACCGGCTGATCTCGGCACCGACGGCCAGCGGCTGCGGCCGGTTGGTGAGGAACCAGCGGGACGCGCGGTCCAGCAACCGGCGGGTCTCCAGCACCATCCGGTCGGCCACGTCGGAGGGCACGACGTTGTCGAGCGCGGCGATGTCGTGCCACAGCTCCCGCAACCCGTACACTCTGGTGACCACGGCGAACGCCCGCACCGCGTCGGTCGCCGTCGCGTTGAGCTCCTCGGCCAGCCGGAACGCGTACGAGATGCCCGCCCCGTCGACGACCTCGTTGACCAGCAGCGTCGTCGTGATCTGCCTGCGCAGCGGATGGACGGCGATCGCGTCGCGGAACCGGTCGCGCAGCGGCGTCGGGAAGTACTCCCCCGCCCGGCGGCTGAACACCTCGACGTCGGGCAGCTCGCTGGCGAGCAGCTCGTCCTTGAGGTCGAGCTTCACGTGCGCCAGCAAGGTGGCCAGCTCCGGTGAGGTGAGCCCGAGCCCGGCCTTCTCGAGTCGGCCGAACTCGCCGTCGGACGGCAGCGCCTCCAGGTCGCGGTCGAGCGCGCCCTTGGCCTCCAGCGCGGCGACGAGCCTGCGATGCACCGACAGCATCTGCGCCGTGTGTGCCCGGGCGACACCGAGCACGGTGTTCTGCCGGTAGTTGTCACGCAGCACGAGCTCGCCGACCTCGTCGGTCATCTCGCCGAGCAGGTCGTTGCGCTGTTGCCGGCTCAGGTGGCCCGCCGCGACGAGCTGGTCGAGCAGGATCTTGATGTTGACCTCGTGGTCGGAACAGTCCACGCCCGCCGAGTTGTCGAGCGCGTCCGTGTTGACCTTGCCCCCGTTGCGCGCGAACTCGATCCGCCCGCGCTGGGTGAGCCCGAGGTTGCCGCCCTCACCGACGACCTTGACCCGCAGCTGACTGCCGTTGACGCGCACCGCGTCGTTCGCCTTGTCACCCGCGTCCGCGTGACTCTCGGTCTCGGCCTTGACGTAGGTGCCGATGCCGCCGTTCCACAGCAGGTCGACCGGTGCCTGCAGGATCGCGTGGACGAGCTCGGCGGGTGACATCGCGCGCACGCCGGCGGGCAACCCCAGCGCCTCCCGGACCTGCGGCGTGATCGGGATGGTCTTGGCGCTGCGCGGATACACCCCGCCGCCCTCGCTGATCAGCGAGCGGTCGTAGTCGTCCCACGTCGAGCGAGGCAGCTCGAACAACCGCTTGCGCTCCCGATAGGACGACGCGGCGTCCGGGTTCGGGTCGAGGAAGATGTGCAGGTGGTTGAACGCCGCCACCAGGCGGATGTGTTCGGAGAGCAACATACCGTTGCCGAACACGTCACCGGCCATGTCGCCGATGCCGACGACGGTGAAGTCCTCGCTCTGCGTGTCCACCCCGAGCTCGCGGAAGTGCCGTTTGACGCTCTCCCACGCCCCCTTGGCGGTGATGCCCATCGCCTTGTGGTCGTAGCCCATCGAGCCGCCGGAGGCGAACGCGTCGCCGAGCCAGAAGCCGTAGCTCATGGCGACCTCGTTGGCGATGTCGGAGAACTTCGCGGTGCCCTTGTCGGCGGCCACCACCAGGTAGTTGTCGTCGCCGTCGTACCGGACGACGTCCCGGGCGGGCACGGTCCGGCCCTCGACGAGGTTGTCGGTGAGATCGAGCAGGCCGGAGATGAACATGCGGTAGCACGCGATGCCCTCCGCCTGGTAGGCCTCCCGGTCCAGACCGGGGTCGCCCGTCGGTGCGGGCGGGCGCTTCACGACGAACCCGCCCTTCGCGCCCACGGGGACGATGACGGCGTTCTTCACGGCCTGCGCCTTGACGAGGCCGAGGATCTCGGTGCGGAAGTCCTCCCGGCGGTCCGACCAGCGCAGGCCGCCCCGCGCCACCGAGCCGAACCGCAGATGGACACCCTCCACCCGCGGCGAGTAGACGAAGATCTCGTACGCGGGCCGGGGTTCGGGCAGGTCCGGCACCTGCTGCGGGTCCAATTTGAACGCCAGATACGGCCGCGGGGCGCCGTGGCCATCGGTGACCCAGTAGTTGGTCCGCAGCGTCGCGACGATCACGGACAGCAGCCTGCGCAGGATGCGGTCCTCGTCGAGACTCGTCACCGCGTCGATCATCGTGTTGATCTCGGCGATCTGGGCCTGACACTGGTCGTCGCGCTGCCCGTCCTCCGGCTGCCCGGGCCGGAACCGTGTCTCGAACAGCCGCACCAGCGCGGTGGCGACGTCCGTGTGCGCGAGCACCGCGTTCTCGACGTAGTTCTGTGAGTACGGCGTGCCGGCCTGGCGCAGGTACCGCGCGTAGGCCCGCAGCACCGCCGCCTGCCGCCACGTGAGACCGGCACGCAGCACGAGCGCGTTGAAGCCGTCGACCTCGCAGTCACCGCGCCAGGCGGCGGCGAACGCGTCCTGGAAACGCACCCGCAGGTCGTGCTCCGGCTTCTCGCCCATCGCCTCGAGCACCCTCGACTCGATGCGGAGGCCGAAGTCGTAGATCCACAGCCGGCCGCCGTCCTCGCGGGTGAGCTCGTAGGGTCGCTCGTCGACCACCTCGACGCCCATGCGCTGCAGCAGCGGCAACACGGTCGACAGCGTGACGCCCTCGCCGCTGAGGTAGAGCTTGAACCGGCGTTCACCGGGCACGGCGCCGTCCGGGAGGTAGAACGACATCCGCACGTCGTCCGGCCCGGTGAGCGCCTCGAGCGTGCGGAGGTCGGCGAGCGCGGTCTCGGCGGAGAAGTCCTCCTTGTACGCCTCGGGAAACACGGTGGCGTACCGCTGCCCCTGCTCGGTGGCCGATTCCTCGCCGGCGAAGGTCACCGCCTTGCCGTCGCCGGCCCGCTCCCGGCGTTCGGCGAGGATCGCCTCCACCATCAGGTCGTCCCAGCTGCGCACGGCCTCGTTGAGCCGTTCCTGGATGCGCAGGGTGTCCGGCTCGATGGGGGTGCCCGGGTCGGTGTGGACGGTGAAGTGGACCTGCGCGAGCAAGGTCTCGCCCAGCCGGGTGGCGTACTCGAGGTGGGTGCCCTCCAGTTCCTCGAGCAGCACCTCCTGCATCGCCAGGCGGGAGCGCGTGGTGTAGCGGTCGCGGGGCAGGAACACCAGGCAGGAGAAGAACCGCCCGTACGGGTCGCGGCGCAGGAACAGCCGCAGCCGGCGCCGGTCGGCCAGCGTGATGGCGCCGGTGGCGGTCGCGTACAGCGAGTCGGCGTCGGCGGAGAACAGGTCCGCCCGCGGCCAGTTCTGCAGCACCTCCAGCATCCGCTGGCCGGAGTAGGACTCCATGGGGAAGCCGGCGCGGTGGATGACCTCGCGAACCCGGCGCTCGACGACCGGGATGTCGAGGACGTCCTCGTGCAGCGCGGAAGTGGTGAACATCCCGAGGAACCGGTGCTCGCCGTTGACGTTGCCGTGCTCGTCGAACGTCTTGACGCCGATGTAGTACGGATACACCGGACGGTGCACAGTGGACGGCGCGCTGGCCTGGGTGAGGACGAGGAGATTCGGCGCGAGCGCCTGGGCCGCCGTGTCAGGTCCGGCGGTGAGACTGCGCGCGGCGAGGCTGTCCTGCCGCAGGACACCGAGGCCGGAGGCGAGCACGGCGCGCAGGGCGGGTTCTCCGCTGTCGGGGTCGCGGACCACCTCGTAGTGCCGGTAGCCGAGGAAGGTCAGGTGGCCCTCGGCGAGCCAGCGCAGCAGCTGGGCTCCATCGTGGACCTCCTCGCGCGGCAACGGTGGCGGCGCGGCGTCGAGCTCGTCGGCGATCGCGCGCGCCGTCTCGACCATCTTCTGCGCGTCCTCGACGACCTCCCGGACGTCCCCGAGCACCGACCTGAGCCGGTTGTCGATCTCGCGGGCACGGTCAGGGTCGCTGATGGAGTCGATCTCCAGGTACATCCAGGATTCGACGGTGGCGCCCTGCGGCGGCTCGGCGACGTCGGCCAGCGGGTGGACGTCGAGGAGCCGGCCGGTGACGTCGCGGCTGACCACGACGATCGGGTGGACGATGCGCTGTACCTGCACGCCACCGCGGGAGAGCTCGGCGGCCACGGAGTCCACGAGGTACGGCATGTCGTCCGTGACGAGCTGGATGACGGTGGCCTCGCTGGTCCAGCCGTCCTCGGCCGCGGTCGGGTTGAGCAGGCGCACGGCGGGACGCCCGGGAACACGGCGCTCGGCGAGCTGGAGATGGGAGCGTACGGCCGCGACGAGGTCCGCCGGGGGCTCGCCGATGATCTCCTCGGCGGGGATGAGCCGGTAGTAGAGCCGGACGAGATCGGCGATGTCCGGCGCCTCGGCGGCGGCCGCGTCGACGAGCTCGTCGCGGATCTGCTCCGGGCTGCGCGGCCTGCGCGCGGCGCGCGTATCCCCGGACCCCTCCGAGGGGCGAGTCGAGACACCGGTCGAGCTCATGTCGGGCAACGCAACTCTCCACTCCTGGCCTGGCCACCGCGATGTGCCGATTCAGTGGTTACCTTACTGTGACGGCCCGAAACGCAGTGCAGTGCCAGGATGCCGGGTCCACGGTCAGTGGTCGCCGCGGTGCCTGCGGCCGTTGACCGCGCGTGGCTGATCGCGGTCCCCGTCGTCGGCGCCGAACCGTGTCGCGAGTGCCGCGGCTCCCGACGTGCTCGCGTGGTGCTCGGCCAGCGCCCGCGCGAGCAGCTCCGCCAGCCCGGCATCCGGCGGCGGATCGTCGAGCGGGAGGGCCGGTGCCGGGTCGGTGCTGTCCTGGACGGGCTCGGCGACGTCGCTCTCGGGGCGCAGCTCGTCCAGCGGCGCGAGCGACGGCGGCAGCCGGAGCCGGGGCAACCACCCGTAGCCGTCGGACGGCAGGCCCGTGCTGTCGTCGTCGAACGGCGATTCGCGGTGGTCACCGGATGCCGACCCGGAGGTCTCCGCGGCCGCGGACCGGTTGCCGGTGTCGGTGCTGGGTTCGCGGGTGTCGCCGGTGGTGCCGATGCCGGTCGCGCCGGTGTCGGTCGTGGCGATGCCGGTCGTGGGCGCGCCGGTCTGTTCCGCGTCGCCGCTGCTGTCCGTACCGCGGGCGTCCGTCTCCCCGGTGCCGTATGTCCCGTCAACGCCCCCGTCGCCGGCGCCGTGCGTCCCGCCGCCGACCGGGTCCCCGGTGCCGTGTGCGTCAGCCCGGTTCAGGGCGTCGTCGGAGCGGGGGTCACCCGGATCGCTTGCCGCCCCGGCGAAGTCGGCGGAGTCGGCGATGGCGAGCCGCTCCGGCTCACCGGACTCGGCTGCTGCCCTCCGACCACGCTCGCCGGAATCGCCCTCGGCAGCGCGCCGCCGCCCGCCTCCGGTGAGCGAGATGCCGAGGCGGTCGAACACCGACCGCGCGGCCACGGAACCGTGTTCGGCATCGTGCCGCCGCGCACGTCGTCCCGGCCCCGACTCGCCGTATCCGAGATGATCGGTGCCACGCGCGGAGGTGGTCGAGCCGTCCTCGTGCGACTCGGTGTGCCTGGCGGAGTGGCTCGCCGCCTCGGCCGCGCCCTGCCCGGCGGTACCGCCGGGCTCTCCGCCCCGCGCCGACTCGCTAGGCGGACTGGCGATGTCCGAATCGGTGCCCGCCTGGGTTTCGGTGGAATGCCGGGAGACAGTGAAGGCAGGTTCGGTGGCCCAGTCGGACGGGACGCCACCGCCGTCACCGCCGACCGCGCTCCGCACCTCGTCACGGGCGGATTCGGCAGGGCCCGGCTGGTCGGCGCGAGCCCCGCCCAGGCCCCGGCTCGGTTCACTGTGTTCCGCTGCGCTGCCCGGCTCGTCCGCACGGGCGGTCTCGGGCTTCCCGGTCGGCGCGGTTGCGCGAGCCGACCCGGCTGTCGCCGTCCTGGCGGAGTCGTGGCTCCACCGGTTGACCACGCTCGCACCCAGCGGAGCCGAGTGCCGCACAGCACGGGACCCGTTCCCCCCGTTCGTCGGCGCCTCGGAACTGTGTGCGCCGCTCGCGGTCACGGGTGTGAGGATTGCGGTGGCCTCCACATCGGCCGAGCGTGCCGCCGCTTCGTGTTCCGGTGGCAGCCGCAGCATCGGCAGTACGACGCGTGGCCGCGGCGGGGAGTCCGATGTGGACTCGCTGTCGGAACCGCGGGTCGACGCCGCGGCAGGTGCCGGTGCCGGCGCATCGGTCTCGGCGGGCACGGCGTGTGCGGGCACGGCCTCGGCGGCGCGATCCGAATGCGCCTGCGCGGGCGCCGACGTGCCGGCCTGCGCGTCGGATTGCTGCTGAGCCGTTCGCGCCATGCTCGCTCGGGCGGCCGAGGCGATGACGTCGGCCAGGTCAACGGGAGCCTGTTCCCCCGAACCGAACTCGCTGGTGAGCACGGCACGGGCCTGACTGCGCGCGCGGGCGTATCGCTGTTCGGCCGCGCGGGCGTTGTGCAGGCACGTGACGGCTTCGGACGCCTGGCCGACGCGTTCCTCGACGTTCGCGAGCTCCAGCCACAACCGGGAGGCGAGGGCGTGGAGGTCGTGCCGCGACACGTTGTACAACGCGTCGCGCAGCATCCGGCCTGCCGATTCGGCGGCGCCGTTGCACTGCAGGACCCGCGTCGCGAGAGCCAGGCGCAGCCAGCCGGCGGGAGCGACGGCAGCGGCACGCTCGGGCGCGTCCAGCAGTGGCTGCGCGACCTCCAGGGCGAGCTCACCCTCCCCGCGATCGAGCAACGCGCACACGAGTTCCAGGACGAGCCGGACCCGGGCGAGACCGCCGTCGGTGTCCGGATCCTCCAGGTGGTCGAGGAACCCGATGCCGGTGCGGGCCGCGTCCGCCGCACCCATCACGTCGCCGTGCCTGCGCCGGTGAGCGGATACGCTGATCCGGATGAGCGCCCTGGCGACGAGCTTGTCGTCGACGCTGAGGGTGTCGTCGCCGGAGACGATGCGATCGCCCTCCAGGAGCACTCGGTCGAGTTCCGGTTTGCGCCCGAGCGTGCCGAGACAGCCGACCAGGTGGCACAGCGCCGTCGCCCGCTGGACCGACGAGAGGCCCGCGACCGTCAGCACCGGGCGGAGGATGGCCAGCCCGGTCAGGGGCGCGCCGACACTGCGCGCGCACACGGCGAGGTCCGTCCGTAGCTGGGCCGCCAGCACCGGCTGCCCCGCGTCCTCGGCGGCACGCAACGCCGCCACCGCACGCCCGACTGTCGATGCCCGGTGGCCGAGCCGCACGCGAGCATGCACGACGAGCGCCTCGGCCCTCACCCACAGCTCGTTCGCGCCGGCCGTCTCCGCCAGCGCGGCCGCCCGTTCGCCCAGCACCAACGCGAGCTCCGGTGCACGCAGCTCCAGGGCGTCGGCACGTTCGAGCAGGCGCTCCACAGAATCCAGTCCACCGACGGCACCGTTGTGAACAGCGGCTTCGCGGTCATGCACCGCGTTCGTGCTCGAGTGCTGAGTGGCTACCACGGGGACTCCGCTCTGTGAGGGCTATTCACATTCCAGCAGACGGGCGCGCCCTCACGTCGACGGAGGTCCGCCCGCGGCCGCTGTCCCCGGACGGCAGCCGACTCTCAGCCGGCCGCCGGCCCGGGACTGCCCGAACATATCCGACACGTTGGCTCCGGGGCGCTCGTTCAGCCCAGCCGTCTCCTCGGTCAATCGCGCGTGAGTTTGCGGTGGGTGACCCGGTGCGGCCTCGCGGCCTCCGGACCCATGCGCTCGACCTTGTTCTTCTCGTAGCCCTCGAAGTTGCCTTCGAACCAGAACCACTTGGCCGGGTTGGTGTCGTCGCCTTCCCACGCGAGGATGTGCGTGGCCACGCGGTCGAGGAACCACCGGTCGTGGGAGATGACCACGGCGCAACCGGGGAACTGCTCCAGCGCGTTCTCGAGCGAACTCAGGGTCTCGACGTCCAGGTCGTTGGTCGGCTCGTCGAGCAGCAGCAAGTTGCCGCCCTGCTTCAACGTCAGCGCGAGGTTGAGCCGGTTGCGCTCACCACCCGACAGCACGCCGGCGGGCTTCTGCTGATCAGGTCCCTTGAACCCGAACGCACTCACATAGGCCCGCGACGGCATCTCCGTCTGGCCGACGTTGATGTAGTCGAGCCCGTCGGAGACGACCTGCCACACGGTCTTGTCGGGGTCGATCCCCTCGCGAGTCTGGTCCACATAGGACAGCTTGACCGTCTCGCCGATCTTGACGCTGCCCTCGTCCGGCTTCTCCAGGCCGACGATCGTCTTGAACAGCGTCGTCTTGCCCACACCGTTGGGACCGATGACGCCGACGATGCCGTTACGCGGCAGGGTGAACGACAGGTCGTCGATCAGCAGCCGGTCGTCGAAGCCCTTCTTGAGGTGTTCGACCTCGACCACGACACTGCCCAGGCGCGGGCCCGGCGGAATCTGGATCTCCTCGAAGTCCAGCTTCCGGGTCTTCTCGGCCTCCGCGGCCATCTGCTCGTACCGCTCGAGACGCGACCGCGACTTGGTCTGCCGCGCCTTGGCGTTGGACCGCACCCACTCCAGTTCGCTCTGCAGGCGCTTGGCGAGTTTGGCGTCCTTCTTGCCCTGCACCTCGAGGCGTTCCCGCTTCTTCTCGAGGTAGGTCGAGTAGTTGCCCTCGTAGCCGACGACGCGGCCGCGGTCCAGCTCCATGATCCACTGCGCGACGTTGTCCAGGAAGTACCTGTCGTGCGTCACCGCGAGGACGGCACCCGGGTAGCTCGCCAGGAACTGCTCCAGCCACAGGACACTCTCGGCGTCCAGATGGTTGGTGGGCTCGTCGAGCAGCAGCAGGTCGGGCTTCGACAGCAGCAACTTGCACAGCGCGACCCGGCGCCGTTCACCACCGGAGAGGTGCGTCACCGGCTCGTCGCCCGGCGGGCACCGCAGCGCGTCCATCGCCTGTTCCAGCTGGGAGTCCAGCTCCCAGGCGTCGGCGTGGTCGAGTTCCTCCTGCAGCCGGCCCATCTCTTCCATGAGCTCGTCGCTGTAGTCGGTGGCCATCTGCTCGGCGATCTGATTGAACCGGTCGAGCTTGACCTTGATCTCGCCGAGGCCCTCCTCGACGTTGCCGCGAACGGTCTTCTCCTCGTTGAGCGGCGGCTCCTGCAACAGGATCCCGACGCTGGCGCCGGGCTGCAGGAACGCCTCACCGTTGCTCGGCTGGTCGAGTCCCGCCATGATCCGGAGGACGGTCGACTTACCAGCACCGTTCGGCCCCACGACACCGATCTTCGCACCGGGGTAGAACGCGGTGCTGACGTCGTCGAGGATGACTTTGTCCCCGACCGTCTTGCGCACCTTCTTCATGGTGTAGATGAACTCGGCCATGTAGCGATCGTAGAGCCGTGCCGCCCGCTCCTTGACGCCGGTCACCGTCCCCGCGTGTTTTCGCGCCGTGTGATCAGCCCTGCACGCAACGCGATCGACGACACTCACGCCGCCGACCCGCGCGCCGCGGTCTCGTCCGGCTGCGGTTCGGAGCCACGCGTTCCGCGGCGGACCGTGGCCGTGCACCATGCCAGGTTCGGCCCGATGGCCAGCGCCTCCAGCTCCGGGACGGAACGCGGCTGGCCGTCCGCGACGTACTCGCTGCTGTAGAGCCTCCCGGTGACGATGACCGGGTCGCCCTTGGTCAGCGACGCGCCCACCGTGCCCGCCAGCCGGCGCCAGCACGTCACCCGCACCGCCAGGCTCCGGCCGTCCCGCCACTGGCCGGTCTCCCTGTCGTAGCGCCTCTCGTTGCTGCGCAGCCAGAAGCCGACGACTTCGTCGCCGCTCGCGGTCGTCCGCCTGGACAGGTCGCTGCTCACGTTGCCGACCACCGTCAACACGGTCTCGCCGATCGCCATGGTGTCCCCTTTCGCCGGTCGTGGTTCCACCGTGCCCGGCGTTGGCGGCATCGGACGGCGTCGCGGCGAATCTGTGGACAGCACGGCTCGATGTGGACAACTCGGCAGGCCCGGCGGCGGACAGCCGAAAACTGTCGGTGGGCCGTGCTAACGCGCGTCAGTCGCGCGGCCTGCCCTGGTCGGCGAGCTGTTTGAGCATGGCGTTGTACGCTGCGAGGTCCTGCTCGCCGGTGGCTTCCTCGCGCCGGTCGCGGCGCTTGGCCTCCCGATCGTCCGCGCGTGCCCACTGCAGGAGCAGCGCGATCATCACCAGCAGCACCGGCAACTCGCCGGACGCCCACGCGATGCCGCCGCCCGTGCGCTGATCGAGCAGCAGGTTGTCCACCCACGGCAGGTCCAGGGACCGGTAGAACGACTCCCCGATCACCGTCTGCATGTTCATCAGCGTCACGCCGAAGAACGCGTGGAACGGCATCGAGGCGAAGACCAGCCCGAGCTTGCCCAGCGGGGGCAGCTTGCGCGGAGCCGGGTCGATGCCGATGACCGGCCAATAGAAGACGTAGCCCGCGAGCAGGAAGTGGGCGTTCATCGCCAGGTGCGCCCAGTGGTGGTCGAGCGCTGCGTCGAACAGGCCCGAGTAGTACAACCCGTAGAACGAGCCCACGAACAGGGCCAGCGCGACGATCGGGTTCGTGAGCACCCTCGCCACGGGCGAGTGCACGAACGCCAGCAGCCACTCCCGCGGTCCGGGCGGGGCGTTGCGGCCCGCGGTGGGCAGGGCACGCAGCGCCAGCGTGACTGGGCCGCCGAGCACGAACAGCACCGGCGCGCCCATCGACAGCAGCATGTGGTTGACCATGTGAATGCTGAACATCGCGGGCGCGTACCGGCCGATCCCCGACGACGTCGCGATCAGCAGCAAAAGGCATCCGGCCAGCCAGGCGATGGTGCGCCCGACGGGCCAGGCGTCGCCTCGACGGCGCAACCGGCGCACGCCGGCCAGGTACAGCGCCGCCAGCACGATGGCCGCCGTGCCGTAGATGAGATCGAAGCGCCAGTCGGCGATGAGCCGCCACACGGTCGGCTCACCCTGCAGGTTCCACCCGAGGAGGAGCTCCGTCGTGGACGGCTGAGCGGCGATCTCCGCCGGAGGGGGTGTCCGCGACAGTGCCGTGGCGAGGCCGATGGTGACCAGCATGATCAGGACCTCGACGGCGGCGAGCCGCACCAGCTGGCCGCCACCCGCGCCGTCCTGCAGGCCTCGGACGCTGCGTTGCCGCTGCTGGTGACCGAACACGCCCAGCACCACCAGAGCGACCACCTTGGCCAGCACCAGCAGGCCGTAGTCGGTGCTCAGCAGCTGCCCCGGTGTCACCCGCACGAGCGCGTTGACGACTCCGGACAGCGCCATCACGATCCAGCTGACCAGCGCGACCTTGGAGAACCGGGTCGCGGCCAGCGTCAGATGGCTGCCGCGACGGCGGGCGTGGGCGAGCAGCGCGATCAGCCCGCCGACCCACACCGCCGCGCCGACCAGGTGGTACAGCAGGCTGTTGGTGGCCATGTCGTGCGAACCGCCGCTGGCCGAGTGCCCGGTGACGGCCACCGGGATCAGCGCGCCGACGGACACGAAGAACAGCGTGGCCGTCCAGCCCCAGGACAGCACGAGCCTGCACCCGAGCGCGAGCAGCAGCGCGATGAACGCGGTGATCAGCCACGCTTTGGGCTGCTCGATGGCCCCGACGAAGTTGACGAAGACCTCGGGCCTCAGCACCTCGGTGACCGGCCGTCCGGCCCCGTCCGCCGCCGTGAAGAACACCGACGCCAGCGCGAACACGAACCACGCCCACGCGGCGAATCCTGCTGTGCGCAGGCCGGCATAGCCGTCGACGTCGAGCGTGCCGGACTTCTGTGGTGGCACGAGGAAAGCCGCCAACAGCAGCGATCCGATGCACACAGCCGCCGAGACATCCGCGGCCACGCGCACGACGGTGATGCCGTAGGTGGTGACCGCGCCCGGGTCGGTCAGGCCCGCCACGGCGTAGCTGATGCCCCCGGTGAGCGCGACCAGACCGACTGCGACAACGACGGCGAGCAGCACGCCGACCGCCAACAGCGGAGCCGTGCCTGCCCTGCGCCGGACCCGGACGTCCGGAGCTGGATCGGCTTCGGTGGACACGTCTACGAGGGTATGCGGGCGCGTCGCGAGGCGAGTCAGCGGACCAGGTGTGACGTGCGGCGCTCACGGTCCCGCGCGACGTGCCTGCCGGCGGCGAGTGCGGCGGGCGCGATCGCGGCGGCGACCAGGCCGACGACGACAAAGGAGACCGACAACGACGTCAACTCGGCGATGCCGCCGATGGCGGGCGGCCCGGCGAGGAAGCCGGTGTAGGAGATGGCCGTCACGAAGGAGACTTCCCTCTCGCCACCACTGTCGTCCGACCGTTTGCCTGCCTCCCCGGCGAGGCCGAGAGCGACCGGGAAGCAGGCCGCCAGGCCTGCGCCCGCGAGCATGAATCCGGCGTAGCTGACAGCGGGCACGCCGACGAGCGCGGCCGCGAGGAGTCCGGCGCTCGCGCACACCGAGCCGACCACGAGGACCCGGCCGGGGCCGAACCGCTTCTGCAGCCAGGATCCGCTGAGCCGGGCGACGGCCATGGCCACGGAAAATCCGGCGTAGGCCAGAGCGGCAGCACCTTCGCTCGCTCCTTGCTCGGTGACCAGCAGCAGCGCCGACCAGTCCGAGCTGGCACCCTCGGCGATGGCGGAGCACAGCGCCACCGCGGCGAGCAACCAGAGCACGGGACGGCGGAACAGGGCGGTGCCGGCCGCGTGGTGCGAGGCGTGCTCGGCGCGCGGTGTGACGCCCGGCAGCGCGCGGGCGACCGCGGTCAGCACGATCACTCCGGCCACCGCGGCGAGGAGGAAGTGCGGTACCGGCGACATCCCGAGGTGCGCGGCCAGCGCCGCACCTGCGGCCCCGGCGAGCGCGCCGAAGCTGAACCAGGCGTGGAAGAGCGGCATCACCGGCGTGCGCTCCGCGCGTTCGACGGCGACACCCGCGACGTTCATGGCGACGTCGAGCACACCGGAGGCCACACCGAGGCCGAACAGCGCCGCGGCCAGCCACCCGAGTGACGGGGCGGCGCCGACCAGGGGCAGGCAGCCGAAGAGGGCCAGGCCGGAGACGACCACCACGGGCCGCGCACCGAACCGTTCGACGATCCGGCCCGCCGCGAGTGCCGACAGCAGCATGCCGACGGTCGCGCCGAGCAGCGCGAGCCCGAACGAGCCCGGGCCGATGCCCACCTGGTCGCTGAGGGCGGGCGCCCGCGGCGACCACGTGCCGAGGGTCGCGCCGTTGAGTGCGAACACGACTATCACCGCGTAGCGCCGCACACCTCACCCCCTCCTGGAGTCGTCTCCGGTCCACGATCGCGCAGGTGTGGTCGGGTTCGCATCTCCATTTCGGCTGCCGGACGCGCGGTTAGCACGCTGCCATGAGGGCCACAAGCGGTTTCGGCCAACTGTGGACAACAATGACCCGAAGGAGTTGATCATGCCGAGTTATCCACAGACTCCGAATTCCCTGCTGACATTCTTGCCCTGGCTCGCCATCGTGGAATCCACACACAACACAGCAATTCATCACTGGGGGTCGAGATCATGGCACGACGTTTGTCCGCACTGCGTTCGTCCGTTCCGCGCGTTCTGGCCATCGCCACGCTCGGCGCGCTGTGCACGACCGGCATCGCCCAGGCCGAGCCGTCATCGAAGCCGCAGCCACCCGAGTTCGCCTGCGAGAAGGGCGAGTTCTGCACCTGGACCGGTGAGTTCTACAGCGGCCAGATCACCCGGTTCGACCTGCGGGGTACGAACCCCGAGGAATGCGTTCCGCTCCCGGAAGGGGTCGACGCTCGTTCGTTCGGCAGTCGAATCGAACGGCACGTCACCGTGTACCAAGACCGCGAATGTTCCACGGAAGGCGATTTCAGCACCTATCCGGGCCCCGGCACGTTCGTTCCGCAGGCGCCCTATGTGGTGAGGGCCATTCAAATCTGGAACTGACGCCCGTCCGCCAGACCCTGAGGGGCCAGGGCACGTCCACCACCGCGCTTGGGGAACGCGTGGTGCGCCGGACGTGCTCCGGGAAGGGCCGTGTCCCCGAGCGCGGCCCCGCCGCGGGTGCGCTGTCGCCGCACCTCCAGCGCACCCGCGGCACTTTCCGGTTTCAGCGCCCTGACCAGCGCAAACGTTGGCGAATGTGATCTAGGCGGCATCCAGACAGGGGTGGGTGAAACGATTCGCCGATGTCGGACGATCAGAAGAACAGTGGTGACTAAGCTGGAGGTGACGTGCCGTGACCCCCAGCGGTCAGCACCGGGCCTCCGTAGCTCAGCTGGATAGAGCAAGAGCCTTCTAATCTCTAGGTCGCAGGTTCGAGTCCTGCCGGGGGCACCACTTCTGACCTGCGGTAGCGCCGCAGGGCATGACCTGGATTGGAGCTATCGCCCTGGCGTGGGAGCACATAAGGTGCGAGCTACAACCAGATGTGGCTTCGTGAGCCGCAGAAACCCACAACGACCGCCGCAAGAGGGCTCCTTCGAGCAGCTGCCCAGCGTGGCTTTGCGGGTCAAGGCCTATGCGGAACTCGACCCGCTGAGCAAGCGGCGGCTCCATCTGGCGCGACGTCGATCTTGTTCAGTGCGCTGTTCAGGTCTCCCGCAGCGGCGTCAACCAACACGGCACGCGTACTGAGTTACTGAGTTACCCGAGGACGTCTTCGTCTTCTCCCTCTCTCGCCGACCGCCTGAAGATCCCCACGAGCTTCCCCACAAGCCTGCGCTCCTTGTTCCGTCACCGAACTGATCGCCGGCCGGCGTTGACCCGCGCACCGTCAGCGGCCGCCTCGGGGTCGACGCGCTACGAGCGGAACGCCGACCCCGACAGGCGATCGCGTGGGTAGCGCGTTGTCAATCGCGATTTCCACAACGCCATCCATGCCATGGCGCATACCCAGATCGCGGCGGAGACCGGCCGCCACCTCCGGGACCTGTCCGGCCTCCTGGTCGACACCACCGGCGTCCCCCAACCTCAGCATCGTGCTCAAGGCCCGCCACGCCGACCACGAGCGGATCCGGGAAGCCATTCACGCGAAGGACCCGCAACGCGGCCGCCGCGAGATGGAACGGCACATCGTCACGACGGTCGGCGCGGTCCACATGAGGCTCGTGCGGCCGAGAACGCGGGGTAGCGGCAGATCGCACGTTTCATCGCCGGTGACCGATTTTCCTCTCGCCCGGTCCGGTACGTCCAGACCCCGCGCGTCAGCGGAAACGACGCGCGAGGAGAGAAACCCCTGGTCACACCGGCCGCCCTGGCACGATCGCACCTGCGCCCGCCTGTACCCTGGGTACGTGAGCACGACCGACTCGGGGGGCGGCACGACGGGGAACCGCCCATCGCTGGCCTCGCAGGCATACGTTGCAATCCGCGACATGCTGACCTCCGTGCAGATCAGTCCTGGCGACCCCATCAACGAGGACCAGCTGGCCAAGATGCTGGGGATGGGGCGCACGCCCGTCCGCGAGGCGATCAAGCGGCTCGAGTCGGAACGTCTGGTGATCGTCTATCCCCGGCGGGGAGTGTTCGCGACCCAGGTGCACATGAGCGACCTGAGCCTGCTCGGTGAGGTGCGCGTCCACCTGGAAGGGGAGGCCGCCTACCAGGCCGCACGCCGGGCCAACCGGGAGCAGCGCGCCGAGTTCGAGCAACTTCTGGTCGAGGCGGGCGACCACGGCAGCGACCTCGAGTCGGAAATCGAGTTCGACAGTCGCGTTCACCGGGCGATCTATCGGGCGGCACACAACCCCTACCTCGAGAGCACCCTCGAGCAGTACTACAACCTCACGATCCGCATCTGGCACGTCTGGGCGAACCGGCTGCCGGAGATGGCAGGTCACGTGTCGCAGCTGGTACCGGTGCTCGAATCGATCCTCGCCAGGGACGCGGACCGCGCTCGCGAGCTGGCGATCGGACACGTCACGAGCTTCCAACGAGATATGGACCAGGCGTCCAGGTAGGACCCGGCGGGATGACGGGGCCAGGAGGCACGTACCCGCTACCGCGATTCCTGCCACGCCGTAGGACGCGTCCGAGGTCAGGGCGGCGGTGGCGGAGCGTTCCGCTTGACCGCATCCATTCTCGGATCGTCGTATCGCTCGTTGTACGACTCGGCCATGTTCGTTGCCCACTCCTTGGCCGCGAAGTCCGGCGATTTCCCGAACTTGACGACCCAGTCCGACTCGTCGTGCTCCAGCACCACGAAGTAGGCCTCATCCTCCTCCCGCACCTGAAGACGATCGTTCACCTGCCGAGACTGTCGTCCGGACACCGGTTTCTCCTTCCAGCCTCGCGCGCGGGCACAGACCCGCCCTAGATCTCGACGACGACGTCGTCGCCCTCGACCGTGACCTTGTAGCGGCGGATCCGGATGTGCTCGTACGCCAGGCATTGGCCCGTGGGCACGTGGTACTCCAGGCCGTGCCACGGACACACGATGACCTCGCCGTCGTGCACCCACTGCGGTTTCCACTCCGTGCTCTCGTCGGTCCGTAGCGAGCCGGTGAGGATCTTCGCCTCGCACACCGGTCCGGTCATGTGCGGGCAGATGTTCGGCAGGGCGTACAGCTTTCCCTTGATGTGGAAGACGCCCAGCTGCCTGCCGTCGACATCGACCACCTGGTGGCCGCCTTCGGGAAAGTCGGCAACCGAACCGACCCGGTAACGCTTGCGGCCGTTCTCCCCAGTCGCCAGCGCAGTGGCCACCAGGAAGGCATCGGTGCCACGGCGAACGAGGGTGTCCTCGCTCTGCACCGCATCCTTGGCCTTCTTGATCGTCTCAGTCACTGTCGTCGTCCTCTCTCAAAGCTTCCGGCCGGTGGCGTCGATGTTGAGGAAGCGACAGGCGTTCTCCCCCATCACCTTTCGCAACACCTCCTCGGTGAAGGGAACCTGAGCGAACTTCATCGGGTGGTCGAAGTCGTGGTGCGGCCAGTCGGAGGCGAACATGGTGGTGTTCTCGCCCTGGTAGAGCTCCATCACCTTCACCAGATCGGCGAGGTCGTCCGGCTCCTCGATCGGCTGGGTGCAGACGTGGACCTGCTTGAGGTAGTGGCTCGGCTTCTCCTTCAGAAACGGGACGTCCCGGCGCCGCTCGAGGTATTCCTTGTCCATCCGCAGCATCAGCCACGGCATCCACGAGATGCCCGCCTCGGACACACCCACCTTCAGGCGCGGGTACCGGACGAAGATGCCGCGGGTGATCATGTCCACCAGGTTGACCATGATGGAGAACGTGTGACTGGTGGTGTGGCGTGCCAGCTCGGTGTCGAAACCGTGGTTGTTGAACGGAAAGACCGGGTGCGTGACCGTGACGCTGTGCAACAGCACCGGCAGCTCGTAATGCTGCGCGGCCTCGAAGATCGGGTGGTACTTCCGGTTGCCCCATAAGGGATCCAGGCCGGCGCAGGGCAGATAGACGCCGACGATGTCCGGGTGGTCGGCGTACTTGGCGATCTCGCGCGCCGCGTCCTCCGGGTCGTGCGTGCACGCCACGATGAGGCCGAGCAGTCCGTCCTTCTGCGACGTCCACTTCTCGACCAGCCAGCGGTTGTAGGCCCTGGCGATGGCCGCCGCGTACTCGGTCTGGGTCAGCACGGGCAGTTTGAGAAGGTGGTCCGGGAACAACAGACCCAGGTCGACGTCGAGCTGGTTCAGCTCGGTCCTCATCTGCTCTTTGGTCCAGACCATTCGAGCGCCCTCGTGGGCGGTCGGGAACTTGGCCTGATAGCTGCCATCGGAGACACCGGGCGAGAAGCTGGGGATGTCGAGATAGGTCTCGGGGCGGTCGGCGATGTTCTCCAGCGCCACCCGCCACGGCATGTCGCAGTACGGGGCGAGCTCGCCCGGTGACTCGTGCACGTGGACATCGGTGTCCACGATGAGCACATTCTCCAACGTATTGCTCGTCTGCAGGTGTTTCGGCGCGACCTGGGTCATGGTGGGAGTGCCTCCTCGAGAGAACGGCGGTCAGGATTCGTCGAGCCCGATGGCGGCGGTCGGACAGGATCGCTGCGCCATCCGCAGTTGTTCGATGGTGGCCGCACCGACGTCACGGACCTCGGCGACGTCGTAGTCGTCCAGCTCGATGGCGCCGTGTGACAGGTGCACACAGTTGCCCGATCCGATGCACAGATCGCGGTCGATCGACACGTGGACCGTCATGACGTGACAACCTCCTTGTCGTCGTTTGCCGGCACGTGGGCGCCCTCGAGCAGCTGCTTGCGCAACCGCCCGAACTCCTTCGGCCTGCCGGCCCCGAAGACGCCCACCGTCCTGCCCTCGTTGGCGTACCTGGCGACGAAGTCGGTGGGACCCGTTCCGCCGATCTCGACCGTGTCCCAGACGGGCGCGTATCCGGCCCACTGGTACTTCACGTCGTAGTGGTCCGACCAGAAGAAGGGCACCGGGTCGAACGTCACGTCCTGCCCGAGGACGCTGCGCGCGGCGGCCGCTCCGTGCTTGCCTGCCGTGTCCCAATGCTCGATGTGGCAGTGGGTTTGATATCGCGGGCTCCACCATTGGGCGCAGTCGCCGGCGGCGAACACGCCGGGAAGCGAGGTCCGGCATGCCGAATCCGTGACGATCGCACGGTCGAGTTCGATCCCACTGGACCGCAGCCAGTCGACGGCCGGCCGCATGCCGACGCCGACCACTACGCTGTCGCAGGTGAGGGTCGAGCCATCACTCAGTTCGACCTCGTAGCCACCGGCCGCTTCCACCACGCCCTCGGCCTGCACCCCGCACCGCAGCGCGACGCCGCGTGACGCGTGCAGATTGGCGACCAGACTTCCGACTTCCGGGCCGAGCACGGGCCCGAGCGGCACCTCGCTCGCTTCGACCAGCGTGACACCGCACCCGAAAGCTGTCGCCGCCGCGGCGATCTCCCCTCCGACGAACCCGCCGCCGATCACGACGACGTGCCTGCTCCGTTCCAGCGCGTCCCGGACCGGTGCGACGTCGGCTGCGGTGCGCATGGTGAGCACCCCCGGAGCGGCCAGCGCCCGAGGAAGGACGGGTCCGCCGCCGACCGCCAGCACCACACGGTCGTAGCCGATGCTCGATCCACCGGCGAGCGTCACGGTACGAGCACGCGGATCCAGCGCGAGCGCCTCGGCCCCCAATCGCAGCTCGACGCCCACTTCCTCGTACACACCCGGCGAAGCCAGAGCGGCGACGTCCGCGTGCTCGCCGACGAGGTTTCCCTTGGACAGCAACGTGCGGTCGTACGGAGGGATCGGCTCGGCGCTCACCATCGTGACCGCACCGTCGAAGCCGATCCTGCGGAGCTCGGTGGCGCAGCGGTGCGCGGCCGGGCCACCCCCTACCACCACGACACGCCGGACCTCGTCCACGGCACCGGAATCCCACGAGGCAGAAGGATTTGGCTCTGGGTGCGACATGGCTCGAGCACCTTCTTTCGCGTCGACCGGCCGGCTCCGAAGAGGGACACGACCATCCCCCGACCCGCGCCACGTTATGCCGACTGACATTCGACAACTCATATATCAATCTGTACGCTAGATCACACTGAAGTCGCTGTCAACGACAGCCTCCCGGAAGGCGCGTGGGCCAGGCAGTGCCTCCCGATCGGTCTGAGGAGAGCAACGTGGCGTTCCGAGCAGCGGTGCTGGCCGCACCCGGAGAGAAGCTGACCATCGAATCCGTCGAGATTGACCGGGTGCCGCCGGACAGCGTGCTGGTCCGGATGGGCGCGGCAGGCATCTGCCACACCGACCTCGAGGTGATCGAGGGCCAACTCGCGTACCCGATGCCGATCACGCTGGGCCACGAGGGCGCGGGAACGATCGCGGAGGTCGGGGACGGCGTCGATCCGGCGCGTATCGGTGAGAAGGTCGTGCTGTCGTGGAATCCGCACTGCGGCACCTGCCCCGCATGCGAGCGCGGTGAGGCGATCCTGTGCGCGCGTTATCTGGCGCTGGGCCCGCAGGCCGTCGACTTCACCGGGCAGACGCGGCTGCGCTGCGCCACCGGCGCCGTCCACACCATGTTCTTCATGGCGGCCTTCGCCGAATACGCGGTGGTGACCGCGGGCTGCGCGGTCACGATCCCCGCGGAGATGCCGCTCGATCGGGCCTGCCTGCTCGGCTGTGGAGTGATGACCGGCCATGGGGCGGTCACCAACGTCTCCGGAATCCGGCCGGGTGACTCGGCGATGGTGATCGGTTGCGGCGCTGTCGGCCTCGCGGCCGTGCAGGCGGCGCGGCTCGCCGGTGCGAGCACCGTGATCGCTGTGGACCGGCACGACCCGAAACTGGATCTGGCGCTGGAGTACGGCGCCACCCACGTGATCAACTCTCGCCGGCACGACGCGCTCGCCCTCGCCCGCCGGCTGACCGGCGGCACGGGCGTCGACTGCGTGGTCGAGTCCGCGGGCAGCCTTTCGGCTTTCCGGCTCTCGACCGAGGCGTGCCGGCCGGGTGGCGAGATCATCTGGTTGGGCAAGCTGGGTGTCGACGAGGACGTGACCTTCCGCTGGGGCGCCCTGATGCAGGAGAAACGCATCCGGCGCAACAGCTATGGCAACGCTCGGCCGAGCCGCGACTTTCCCGCGCTGTGCCGTCAGTACCTGGACGGACGGCTCAAACTCGATACCCTTGTCACTGGGCGTATTCCGCTCGAGCGGATCAACGAAGGTTTCGACCTGCTCAGGCAACGGCAGGCCATCCGCACCGTGGTGGTCTTCGAGTAAGGGGTCCTGCGGTGCCGGTTCTGTTGCAACATGACGTCCACGGCCCGGACGACGCTCCCCCGCTCGTGCTTTCCGGCTCCGTCGGCAGCACCATCGACATGTGGGCACCGAACGTGCCCGCCTTGGCCGCCAGGTTCCGGGTCGTGCGGCTCAACCACCGTGGTCACGGCCGGTCGCCTGCTCCCCCGGGCCCTTACCACATCGAGGATCTGGCGGAGGATGCACTCGCGACGCTGGACGCGCTGGGCATCGAACGCTTCGCCTGGTGCGGCCTTTCCATGGGCGCGATGATCGGCATGGCCATCGCAACCCAGCAGCCCGAGCGCCTCGACGCGCTCGTCCTCTGCTGCACATCCGCTCGCCTGGCCGACACCTCGGTCTGGCGGGAAAGGGCCGAACGCGTCGCGCGGGAGGGCACGCGGCCGCTGGCGCCGGAGATCGTCCGGCGGTGGTTCACCGAGCGCTGGGCCCGCCACCATCCGGCCGAGGTCGCGCGCGCCCGAAGCTGGGTCGCCACCACCTCCGACGACGCGTACCGCAACTGCTGCGACGCCATCGCGGAGTGGGATCACCTCGAGCGGTTACCGGCGATCACGGCACCCACGCTCGTGCTCGCCGGTGAGCATGACATCGCCACACCGCCGGAGCCGGACGCGACAACGCTGGCCGACCGTATTCCCGACGCGCGGCTGGAAATCCTCGACGCAGCGCACCTGGCGACCATGGAGGCTCCCGCGGCGGCCGACCACGCCCTCCTCCGGCACCTGCTCCGCTGACGTCTGGCCGAGGGCCGGGACCATTCAGGCCCCGGCCCTCGGCCAGTCCAGCGCCGCTAGCCGGAGACGTCTTCGAGGACCTTGTTCTTGGTCTCGGGCCCGAGCACGAGCACGATCAGGCCGCCCAACACGAAGAAGGCCGCCGGCACGATGAAGGCCGTTCCCTCGCCGAAGGCCTCCAGCACCACCGGCACGATGAGCGGACCGACCAGCGCACCGGCCCTACCCAGCGCCGACGAGGTTCCGCATCCCGTCGCGCGCGCCCGATTGGAGAAGACCTCCGGGGTGTAGGCGTAGAGAGCCGACCACATACCGAAGAAGAAGAACTGCATGATCGAACCGATGATCAGCAGCTCCGCGGACGACGAAGCACCGCCGTAGAAGTAGGCCGAGACCGCGCTCAGCAGGATGAATCCGGAGATGACGGGCTTACGGCCCAGTCGTTCCAGCAGAACGGAAGCCAGCAAGAACCCCGGAATTCCCCACAATGCCATGAGCACCACGTACCCGATGGACTTCGCGGTCGTCATCCCGGAATCGGCCAGCAGCTTGCCCATCCACGTGGTGATGCCGTAATAGCCGAGCAGAGTGCAGAACCACACCGCCCACATCATGATGGTGCGCCGGCGGTACTTGGCACTGAACAGCTCGGCGATCGCGAACTTGCCCGAGCCGCCGGACCGCGACTGAGTAACCGGCGCCGGATCGGGAAGGCGACGGCCACTGGATTGCTCCACCCGCCGCTCGAACTCGGCCAGCGTCTCCTCCGCCTGGTCGAACCGCCTCGTCGCCGCGAACCACCGCGGCGACTCGGGCACGCCACGACGGACGATCAGCGCGAACAACGAGCACCCGGCCATGACGAAGAAGATCGACCGCCAGCCGAATGCGGGCACGATCACCAGTGCCAGCACCCCGCACGTGATGAACCCGATCGGCCAGAACCCCTCGAGCCAGCCCACCAGCTTCCCTCGGCTGTGCGCCGGCACGAACTCGCTGAGCATCGCCTGTGCCACGGGGAACTCCGCACCCATGCCGAGGCCGATGACGAACCGGCACACCATCAGGAAGGCCACGTCCTGGGACAGGGCCGCACCGAGGCTGCCCAGCCCCCACACGATCATGCTCGTCGTGAAGACCGGCCGCCGTCCGAAGCGGTCGCCGAGGACCCCCGACAGACTCGCCCCGATGATCATTCCGGCGAAGCTGACACTCGCCAGCGCCCCGGCGCTTGTGCCGCTCAGCTGGAACTCCGCGGAGATGGGACCGAGGATGAAGGTCAACGCCGCCAGGTCCATCGAGTCGAACATCCAGGCCGTGGCGATGATCGCGAAAAGGCGCCATTGATGCCTCGTCATCGGAAGCCGTTCGAGGCGCGCGGAAACCTGCGCGGCGTCGAGCGGTACGGGTAAGCCCTTCGTGTGTCCTGGGACGGCGGGCGACTCTGCCATACCGATACCTCCGACATGTTGCGGAAAGTCGGGCACGTTCAGGTACGTTCCGATGGCCGTTCGAGCGCAGCACCATTGCTGGCGGCGACCTGCATTGCGATCGGGCAGCGGGACTAACTGGCGGTAGTTCTGCCGACCTGTTGTCGACCAGTGATGTATCAGGGACCGTAGCCTAAGTCACAGTGACAACCAGGTCAAGGTTGCACCGCTCGCGCTCGGGTGCCCGGCGCGAGCGGCCCATGTGCACATCGCGGCGCGGGACGCCGGCCGCCGCGAGCGAGAGGGCGCCGCTGGTACCGATGGTCACTACGAGCCGTGATCGCCGCCGGGAATCGCGCGTAACGCAGCGAGCAGGGCGGCTCGGCACCGCCAGAGCACTGTGGACACTCCGCGGCGAGCGTGTAGCCAACCCCCCAGTCGCCTCCTCGGCTCGATGTCAGTCGTCCGGAGCCACTCGTCGACGGCCACCGCGAACGTCGCGGCCGTGCTCGGCGAGCGCTCTCCCGCCCGGCACCGGCCGACCCCTGGCAACACCCGAAGCTGCCACGAGCCAACGCGACAGCGGATGTCACCTCCTTCGGCGGTCGCTCCTGCCTCGCCGCAGCCACCGCAGACAGCGTCCGACGACGGCAAGGACCACGGACCACCAACGATCCGCTCATGGACACAACCAGGTAGAAATGTTCTTGAAACGGGATCAGAGGCTTGTCGGCCAACGCTTCATTATGCCGAGCGGTTCCTCGTCGCCGACCGCATTGGCCTCAGTATCGGGAACACAAACGACGTCGCGCGATCAGCGTCGCCCGGCGGATCGTCGCAACACGTTGACCGCCGGCATGGTGCCGTCATTTGGGCTGGACGATCACAGGCCCTCCGACGGCACCCTCACCGCTGTGGTGAGAGCGGAACCGACAGCACCGCTCCATCGAATTCACCTGGCTCGGCAAGGCCCACGGTCGCCGAGGTGACCACGAGTCGATCGCGATCGACGTAGACGCTGGTCGGCTGCTCGGCTGGGACCTCGACGATGCGCTCCAACGAGCCTGTGGGCGTGTACCGGCGAACGTGCCCCGCCCCCCATATCGCCGACCACAGGAACCCCTCCGCATCGACCATCATGCCGTCCGGACTGCCGTGTTCGACGGTGAC
Organism: Prauserella oleivorans; assembly: GCF_042685745.1. NCBI lineage: Bacteria > Bacillati > Actinomycetota > Actinomycetes > Pseudonocardiales > Pseudonocardiaceae > Prauserella > Prauserella oleivorans. Next base: position 4,769,412 of record NZ_JBHUNT010000001.1, read on the forward strand.
GAACTCGGTACGCGCCCCGAGTCGCCCGCTGGCAGGGTCAACGGCGAAGCGATAGATCACGCCCTGTGCGCTGTCGGCGAGGTACATCGTGGTGCCCTCCGCGTCGAACGCGGGACCGTTGGGGATGGTGAGGTCGCTGAGCACGCGGGTGACCGTCCCGTCCGGATCGACGCGATACAGGGATCCGGCGCCCGGTGTGTTGTCGTAGGCCATCGACCCGGCCCAGAACCGCCCGGAAGGATCGGCCACGCCGTCATTCATCCGCATCGGTGTCGCGGCTGCATCCTCGGGGCGGGCAAGCCAGTGCCCGACGCCGGTGTCGCCGAGCACCGCGATTCCCGTTCCCGCGGCTGCGATCCAGCCTCCGCCCGGCCGTGGGGCGACGGCGCCGAGCGGCACGTCCAGCTGGAGCAGTACCCGCGGTTCGCCGTCGGAAGGCAGCTCGAGCAGCCGTCCGGTCAGGATGTCGACCATGATCATCCGGTCGCCGACTCTCCGTAAACCCTCGCCGAGTCCGAAGCGCTCCCCCGGCCATGCCGTGTGGTTCCCGCTCATCGCAACGCCGCTCCTTCTCCGAGCGCCAGCAACTCCAGTTCCGCCCGTGTGGGCAGTCCTTCCCAGTCTCCCGCCGTGGCCACGGCGAACGCACCCGCCCGGTTGCCCCTCGCCAGCCGCTCGGCAAGGCCGAGCCCGTCGAGCAGCGCGGAGAGGTAGCCCGCGGTGAACGCGTCGCCCGCGCCGACCGAGTCGACCACCGGCACCTGGTGGCCCGGCCCGCGCTGTTCACCGTCGGCGGTGGTCACCGCGGCGCCGTCGGCACCGAGCTTGGTCACGACCTCGCGCACACCCGCGGCCAGCAAGGCGCTCACGCCGCCCACGAGGTCCAGTTCGTTCGCGGAGCCGATCACCACGTCGGCCCTCCGCGCGAGCGGGGTGAGCACGGGTGCCGCGTCGGCGGCGGACCACAGACGGCCGCGGTGGTTGACGTCGAACGACACGGTGGCGCCCTGTTCGCGGGCGAGTGCCACGGCCCGTTCGACGGCCGCACGGGGTCCGTCGCCGAGTGCGGGCGTGATACCGGTGAGGTGCAGCAGGCGGATGTCCGCACCGAGCACGACATCCGCCGCGCTCAACCGTGAACCCGCCGCGCCGGAACGGTAATACTGCACGCGCGTGACGTCGGGTAACCGCTGTTCGAACAGGATCAGCCCGGTCGGCGCCGTACCGTCTCGTTCCACTGTAGACACGTCGACACCCTCGGCCCGCAGGGTACGCAGCACCAGCTCCCCCGCTTCGTCGGCACCGACGCGGCCGAGCCAGCGCACCGGATGCCCGAGCCTGGAGAGTCCGATCGCGACGTTCGACTCGGCGCCTGCGATCGACGAGCGGAACGACGTGCCCAGGCGTAGGAGTCCGTCGGCGCGCAGCGAGACCATCGTCTCGCCGAGGGTGACGATCTCAGCCATCGGCGGCCGCCACGAACCGGGCGGCGCGCTCGCGCAGCGCGTCAAGGTCACCGCCGTGGGGGGCGTCGCCGCCGAGCGGGCTGCCGACGCCGACCGCGAGCGCGCCCGCCTCGAGGTACTGGGGGACGTCGGCGAGGCCGACCCCGCCGACGGGCACCAGGCCGAGCCCGGGGAACGGGTCGCCGAGTGCCTTGACGTAGCCGGGTCCGAGGCTGCCCGCGGGGAACAGTTTCACCGCCGTGGCCCCGGCGCGGTGTGCGGCGAGCACCTCGGTGGGTGTCATCGCACCCGCCAGCACGGGCATCCCCAGTTCCAGTGCCGCGCCGACGCCTTCGCCGAGCGCGGGAGTCACCGCGAAGGTCGCGCCCGCGTCCCGGGCGGCCTTCGCGTCCTTCTCGGTGAGCACCGTGCCGGCGCCGATGTGAGCCGCCGAGCCCAGCTTCGCGCAGATCCGGGTCAGCACCCCGGCGGCGTCGGCCGAGGTGAGCGAGACCTCCAGCAGCCGCACCCCGGATTCCACCAGCACTTCCGCCGTGCGCTCGCACGCCGCGGGGTCGCTGCCCCGGATGATCGCCATCAGCCGGTGGCGCGCCAGGAGTTCGTTCAGATCCATGCTGTGTCCTCTCCGTGTCACCACTCGGCGAACGATCCGTCGTCATGCCGCCACACCGGCGGGCGCCACCGGTGCCCGCGCGCGTCGGCGGCCCGGACGGCGTCCTCGTCGATGTCCACGCCGAGCCCGGGTGCCTCCCAGCGTCGGATGGCGCCGTTGGGGAAACCGAACGGCGCGCGGTCGAGCACGTAGTCGAGCAGCTCCGCCTCGGTGTTGTAGTGGATGCCGATACTCTGTTCCTGGATCAGGAAGTTCGGCGTCGCAAAGGCGACCTGCAGGCTCGCGGCGAGCGCGATCGGCCCGAGTGGACAGTGCGGCGCGAGGAGCGCGTCGAAGGTCTCGGCGAGCGAGGCGATCCGGCGCACCTCCGATATTCCGCCGGCGTGGGAGAGGTCCGGCTGGGCCACGGCGATCCCGGCCTGCAGGGCGGGCAGGAAGTCGGTGCGCGAGTACAGGCGCTCGCCGCACGCGAGGGGCACGGTGGAGGCGGCCACGATGTCGCCGAGCCGGTGCGTGTACTCGGGCAGCACCGGTTCCTCCACGAACAACGGGTGCAGCGGCGCAAGCTCGGGAATCACCCTGCGCGCGGCGGCGACGCCGAACCGGCCGTGGAAGTCCACGGCCACGTCGCGCGAGTCGCCGAGCACCTCGCGCACGGCCGCCAGCCTGGCGATCACGCCGTCGACCTCGCTGCGGCCGGGCATGCGAGAGACACGGCCCGAGGCGTTCATCTTCACAGCGGTGAGGCCGCTCTCGGCCTGCTCGGCGGCGGCCTCGGCGACGGCCGATGGCTCGTCGCCGCCGATCCAGCCGTAGACGCGTACCTCGTCGCGCACGGCACCGCCGAGCAGCTGGTGCACGGGCACGCCGAGCGTCTTGCCGAGGATGTCCCACAGTGCCTGGTCGAGTCCGGCGACCGCGCTGGAGAGCACCGGCCCGCCGCGGTAGAAGGCGGCCTTGGTCATCAGCTGCCACAGGTCCTCGACGCGCAGGGGGTCCTTGCCGACGAGGAGGTCGGCCAGTTCGTCGACGGCGGCGCGGACGGTCTCGGCCCTGCCCTCCACCACGGGCTCGCCCCAGCCGACGATGCCCTCGTCGGTGGCCACCCGGCAGAACAGCCACCTCGGCGGCACCAGAAACGTCTCTACGGAGGTGATCTTCACTCGCGGACTGTCTCTTTCTCTTCGGCGTCTCCGCTGTCACCGAGCACGCCCGCGGCGTCCTGGGCCGCCTTCTCCAGCAACGAGCTCATCGCCGCCGCGGCCGCCGCCGGGTCCTGCCCGCGTACCGCCTCCACCACGACGGCGTGGCTGGGCACGGGGTCGTCGGAACTGCTCTCGTGCACGAGCGCGTCACGGAGGCGCAGCGCGGGTTCGATGAACACGTCCATCCTGGCGAGCATCTCGTTGTGGGTCGCGCGCAGCATGGCGCGGTGCCAGCGCAGGTCGGCCGCCACCTGCGCCGCCGCGCCCACGGCGCCCCGCATGTCCTCGAGCGCGGCGTCCAGCTCCGCGAGATCGTGCTCGTCGCGCCGCCGTGCCGCCATCGACGCGACTGCGGGCTCCACCACGGAGCGCACCTCGGCCAGGTCGCGCAGCACGGCGGCGGTGTCGCCGGCCTCGCTGCGCCAGCGGATCACGTCGCTATCGAGCAGGTTCCAGTGCTCCCGATCGCGCACGTACGTTCCGCGCTTCTGCCGTGCCTCCACGAGTCCCTTGGCCGCGAGGACCTTCATCGCCTCCCGCAGCGCGGTCATGCTCACGTCCAGGTCCCGGCCGAGCGCGGCGAGGTCGATCACGTCTCCCCTGCCCAGCTCGCCCGACACGATGCGCGCACCGAGCGCGGCGACCAGCTGCCCGTGCACCCCGCGACCGCTGTAGCCGCTCATGTGGCGCTCCTCCCCTTTGCTCGACACCCCGTTACGACGAGGTCTTGTACACGCTCCAGCCGCCGTCCACGGTCAGCGCGGCGCCGGTGATGAACGAGGCGTCGTCACTGACCAGAAAGGCGATGGCGGCCGCGACCTCGGCCGGTTCTCCCAACCTTTTCACGGCGGTCTGCTCCGCGGAGAGGCGCCGATCGGCCTCACCGATGCCGTCCCACGCCGCCGTGAGCACCGGCCCTGGCAGCACCGAGTTGACCCGCAGCACGGTGCCGTACTCCACGGCGAGCTGGCGGGCGAGCCCGGTGAGCCCGGCCTTGCTGGCGGCGTAGGCCGGCCGCCCGGGCAGCCCCACGAGCGCGTGCACCGACGAGGTGAGCACCACGGACCCGGTGCGGTTGCGGGACAGATCGGGCAGGCATGTGGTGAACCCGAGAAACGTACCGGTGAGGTTCACCGACAGCTGCCGTTCCCACGACTGCACACTGGTCTCGTGCGCGGGCCGCACATCGACGGTGTAGGCATTGCTCACGAGCACGTCCACCCGGCCGAGTTCCGCGTGGCACCGCTCGAGGGCATGTGCCCACGCGGTCTCGGAGGTGACGTCGCCGGGCACGCCGATCGCGGTGCCGCCCGCGGCGGTGATCCGGCCGACCACCGGCCGGGTGTCGGCGACGTCGAGCACCGCGACGGCGGCGCCGTCGGCGGCGAGCCGTTCGGCGGTCGCCGCGCCGATCCCCTGCGCACCACCGGTGACGACGGCGACCTTGCCGCTCAGGCCGGACACGTGCGCACCTCCACGTCGATCGTCAGCGTCGTCTCCTCGCCCGGCCGCAAGGTGGTGAGCGGACCCAGCACCTCGCATTCGACGATGCGGGCGGGAGGGTCCAGCTCACCCAGCTCCGCGAGCGGTTCGGGCAGCGGGTGTTCCAGCCACACCTCGACGCGCGAACCCTGGTCCGGGTACTCGGCGTCCGGGTCTACGGCGAACCGCTGCGTGAGGGTGGTGCCGTCGGCGGTGTGGGAGAGCCAGCCGGTCGCGGCGGGGAAGCCGAGCTTGCCCACTACGTCCTGGTGCGGCACGAACGTCGCGTCGCCGCGCTGCTCCCACTCGGGGTAGCCGGTGCCGGCGAGCAGGCGCGTCACGCGTTCCTCGCCCCCGACGTACGTGCCACCGTCGCCGTCGGCGGCGAGTTGCGTGACGTTCCAGAGCGCCCAGCGCACGTCGCGGGCAGAGGTGTTGCGTGCCGAGAGGGTGAGCCGGTAGGTGTCCTCGTCGCGGCGCAGTGCGTACCGCCGGGTCAGCCGCAGACCGGTGCGCGGGTCGTCGCCGCTGGTGAGCGTCACCGCCGCGGCACCGTCGTGTTCCTCGGTGGTGGCGGTGTAGGCGCCGGAGTCGAGGACCGGGTCGGGCGGACCTGCCCACTGGTCGTCGCGCTCCCAGCCCTGTGGGGCGGGCCAAGTCTTGTCGCCGCCGTAGTTGACCCAGTCGCCGAGGCTGCCCGACACCGGCCGGTGCACATGCCCGTCCCGGAAACGCAGGTCGGCGGTGAACAGCTCGGTGTTGCGCCACAACAGTTCCCGTCCGTCCTCAACGGACAGCGACAGGAGCCTGCCGCCGAGCGAGGGCACGATGCCGAGGCGCAGCCTTCCGTTGGAGAGCCACACCACGCGGGGGTCGCCGTCCTGCCAGGTGATCACCGGTCCTGCTCCTCCCAGGGCAGGAGTACCACCTTGCCCTTGCTGGCCCCGGCGGCGAGCCGGTACGCCTCGTCCGCCTTGGCGAGCGGGAACCGGTCGCTGACGATGCGCTCGGGACGCAGGCCCCAGCGGGCGAGGTTCACGGCGAGTTCCGCCATCGCGGGCAGCGACGTGACCCACGAGGCGTAGAGCGTGAGCTGCTTGTGCAAGAGGGCGTCCGAGACCTCGGTCTCCAAGGTGCCGCCCTCGCCGACGAGCGAGACGCGACCCCATTCGGCGGCGCCTGCGATGGCCGTGGACCGGCCCGCGCGAGAGCCGGAGCAATCGATGGCGGTCAGCGCGCCCGGTGCGCCGAGCGCGTCGGCGACGAGCCCCGCGGTGGCCTCCGCGTCCGGTTCGGGGGCGAGGGTCGCGTCGAACACGCCGAGCCCGTCGGCCCACTCCCGGCGCTGCGGCGACACCTCGACGCCGACGACGCGCCGGGCTCCCATGCCCTTGCCGATCATGCCCGCGGCCAGCCCCACCGGCCCGAGGCCGACCACCAGCAGGTCACCGTCGCCGTTGACTCCGATGCGGCGCAGGCCCTCGTAGGCGGTGCCGAATCCGCACGCGATCAACGCGCCATCCACATAGGACAGATCGTCGGGAAGCGGTACGCAGGTGGACTCCTCGGCGAGGAGGTAGTGGGCATGACCGCCGTCGCGCTGCCAGCCGTAGGACTCGCGCTCGGGCGAGGTGCAGCTGATGAAGTAGCCGCGGCGGCAGTTGTCACACAGCCCGCACCCGGCGATGTGGTAGACGATCACGCGGTCGCCGGCGCCGAAGCGACGGCAGGCCGGCCCGGTCGCGACGATCCGGCCCGAGGGCTCATGCCCGGCGACCACGCCGCGGTAGGCGGGGCCGTCGACGCCGCGGTGTCCCTTGTGCTCGTGGTAGATGTAGCCGATGTCGGAGCCGCAGATGCCCGATGCGCCGACCTCGATCAGCACCTGTCCCGGCCCCGGCTCCGGCACGGCCAGCTCGCGCAGGACCGCGGTGGAGTCGCCCGGCAGGTACACACCGGTCATGTCGTGCTTCAGGCTCATCAGGTCTCCCTCGTCGCGCGCGCCCGCTTGGTGATGACCACGTTGACCAGTACGGCGGCCACGATGATCACACCGCGCACCACGTTCTGGAGGAACGAGTTCACCCCGAGCAGCACGAGCCCGTTGCTGATCACGGTGATGAAACCGACACCGAGCAGGGTGCCCAGCATCGTGCCGCGCCCGCCGGCGAGCGCGGTGCCGCCGATCACCACGGCGGCGATCACGTCGAACTCCAGGCCGGACGCGGCGCCACCGTTGCCGGAACCGAGGCGCGCGGCGAGCAGCACACCGGTGATGGCCGACAGCAGGCCGGTGGTGGCGAACAGCAACACCCGCACCCTGGAGAGGTTGATGCCGGCCATCCGGGCGGCCGGCGCGTTGCCGCCGACGGCGTACACGGACCGGCCGTAACCGGTGTAGCGGGCGACGTAGGCGAAGACGAAGAACAGCACCACCATCACGATCGCGGGCGTCGGGATGCCGAGGATCGAGCCACCGAGGGTATCCATCAGGCCGCTCGCGGGCAGCACCACCGGAAGCGCGTCGGTGAGGTAGAGACCGAGACCGCCGAGCGCGCTCCAGATGCCGAGCGTGGCGATGAACGACGGCACATCGAACCGGGCCCGCAGCCACCCTGCGAGCGCGCCCCACGCGGCGCCCGCGACGAGCGTGAGCAGGACGGCCAGCGGGATGCCGAGCCCCCATTCGGCGGCGCCCTTGGCGACGAGCACCGAGGAGAACGCGACGGCGGGGCCGATGCTGATGTCGATCTCGCCCGCGATGATCACGAGGGTGACGCCCCACGCGGCGATGCCGACGGTGGCGGCGTCGCGCAGCATGCCGAGCTGGTTGTCCAGGCTCAGGAAGCCGGCCGCCGTGCTGCCGAGGACGACGTAGAGCACGACGATCGCGGCGATCAGGCCGATCTCGTTGAGCGAACGGCCCGCGAAGGGCCTGCCCACGCGGCCGCGACGCTGCTGCGGCGTGGTCTGAGTAGTTGTCATGGTGCTTCCTTGGGTCGAGGGGTCAGGCCGCCATCGCGGCGGAAAGCACGGAATCGGTGGTCAGCTCGCGCCCGGTCAGCTCCGCGGCGACGCGCCCGTCCCGCAGGGTCAGTACCCGGTCGCACACGAGAGGCAGTTCCTCCAGCTCGCCGGAGACGAAGACGATCGCGGCGCCGGCTTCGGCGAGCTCCCGCACGAGGCGGTAGATCTCGGCCTTGGCGTGGACGTCGACGCCGCGGGTCGGCTCGTCGAGCAGCAGGATGCGGCTGCCCGCGTGGAGCCAGCGGCCGATCACGGCCTTCTGCTGGTTGCCGCCGCTGAGGTTCACGATCGGAGTGCGCGCCGAGGCGGCGGCGATCGACAGCCGCCCGATGAGCCGCTCGGCGGCCCTGCGCACCAGGCCGGGCCGCACGGTGGGCCCGGAACTGACGGCGGAGAACTTGGAGAGCACGAGGTTCTCGTCCACGCCGAGCAGCGGCACGACGCCCTCGTCCTTGCGGTCCTCGGGGGTCATCCCGACGCCGAGGCGCTTCATCACCGCCGGGGTGGGGTGGGCGATCTCGGTGCCGTCGACGCTGATCGTGCCGCTGCGGGCGGGGTCGAACCCGGCGAGCGCGCGCAGCACCTCCGTGCGCCCGGAGCCCATGAGCCCGCCGATGCCGAGCACCTCGCCGGCGTGCAGGTCGAACGACACGTCGAGCACTTTCGGCGGCACGGCCAGCCCGCGCACCGACAGCAGTGGCGTGCCGTCGCGGTCCACGTCGCGTGCGGGCGGGCGCTCGGCGGCCTTCGCGGTGTCGCCGAGCATGAGCGAGATGATGGTGGCCGTGTCGGCGTCGCCGACGTCGACGGTGTCGACGATCCGCCCGTCGCGCATCACGGTGGCGCTGTGGGCGATGCGGCGGATCTCCTCGAGCCGGTGGCTGACGTAGAGCACGGCGACCCCGGCCGAGGCGATGCGGGTGACGGTCTCCAGCACCACGTCCACCTCGGCGGCGGCGAGCGCGCTGGTGGGCTCGTCGAGGATGAGCAGCCGAGGCTGTTCTCGCACGGCGCGGCAGATCTCGACGAGCTGCCTGCTCGCCAGCGACAGCGAGCCGACGGGCGCGGCGGGATCGATGTCGAGGCCCAGCCGCGCGAAGACCTCGGCGGCACCGGACCGCATCCCGGCGTAGTCGACGGCGCCGCCCTTGCGCGGCCAGCGGCCGAGGTAGAGGTTCTCGGCGACGCTCAGCTCCGACACCAGGCTCAGCTCCTGGTGCACCGTGTTGATGCCGAGCTCCGCCGCCCGGCGCACACCGCCGTCGCCGAGCTTCTCCCCCGCCACGGCCACGGTTCCGGTGTCGGGACGCTCCACTCCGGACACCACGCGGATGAGCGTGGACTTCCCGGCGCCGTTGCGGCCGAGCAGCGCCCGGACCTCCCCGGCGCGGATGGATAGGTGGGCGTCGGTGAGCGCGCGCACGCCCGGGTAGTGCTTGGTGACGCCGTCGACCACGATCACGGTCGAGCCGCTGGCGACATCGGCAGCCACTGCTTCTCCTTCACTCGTCCGGTTCGGGTTTTGCACCTGCGCGGTGTCGGTCACGGCACACCGTCCGGGTGCGCGCGCAGCCAGGCGGAGCCATCCTCGGGCGTGGCGTAGAGATCGATCGGCGCGGGCACGACGGTGTAGTCGGTCAGCTCGCCGGTGCGGACCTGGTCGGCCGAGCGGGCCGCGAGCTTGCCGACGGCGATGCCGGAGATGTCCACGACGCCCTTGAGCACGTCCTCGGCGGCGAGCGCCTGTGCGGCCTCGGTGGACATGTCACTGCCGAACACGACGGTCTGGCCGACCTTGCCGCGGGCCTGCACGGCGCGGACGGCGCCCATCGTCGCGCCGCCGGCCTCGCCGTAGAAGGCGTCCAGGTCGGGGTTGGCGGTGAGGATGCGCTCGGCCACGTCCACGGCCTCGTCGATCGTCGCGCCCTCCTGGTTGGCGACGATCTTCGCGCCGGGCAGCTTGGCGTGCAGGGCCTGTTCGAAGCCGTGCCGCCGGTCGATGCAGACCTCGACGAACTCGCAGTTCACCACAGCGATCTTCGGCTCCCGGTTGCCGACCGAGAGGAAGTACTCGGCTGCCCGCTCCCCGAGGAGGCTGCCGAAGCGCACGGGGTCGCCGAGCACGTACGCGGACACGTACTGCCGGGCGGCTTCCTCGGCGATGCACGTGTTGTAGCAGATCACCGGGATGCCGCTCTCGTGCGCGAGCTCGATGGCGGGCACCGAGGCCGTGGCCGAGGCGGGCGAGAGGATCAGCGCGTCGACCTTCGCGGCGCTGACCTGGTCGATGAACGTGCTCTCCTTCGAGGCGTCGCCCTGCGCGTTGAGCTGGAGCAGTTGCGGCGAGCGGCCGAGCGCCTCCGCCTCCTGTTGCATGCCGACGCGGACTCCGGCGTAGAAGCCCTGTGCGTCCATGTAGACGACGCCGAAGCGGCCGTTCTCCCCGACCTTGCCGCCGCAGGCGGCCACCAAGGCGAGCAGCACCACCGCCGCCAGCACCAGACCTGCCCGGCCACGACGCCTCGTTGCGCCCATCTGGTTCTCCTCGAGCCTCACGATTCGGCTGCCCCGGAGCGGGCGCCGTGCGCACAGTCTGGATCGCCGTGGATCTTGTGTCAAGATTAATTAATAATTAATGACGTAGGGTCATCGAGGGCGGCAACGAACCGCTTGTCCGGGGACGCCGGCATCGGGCATTTGCGCCCGGCTTCGACCTACCAGGCGTACACGCGGCGTGCGCGACTCGGCCGATACCAGCCCGAGGTCCGCCTGCACCCCGTGCCGGTCGCTACCGAACAGCGGCGCGGGCCACCGCGGGCGCGGGTGAACTGCAGATCATCGCGCAACGCCGCCTGCTCGTCCGCTCGGCCAATGCATTTGCCCGCCGGCTCGACGCGCAGGCCGTGGTGACCGGCGACCGGCGTGCTGTTCTCTCGGGCGATGCCGTGGCGCGACGGCGAACCGCCTTGCTCCGTGCCGGACCGGGATTCGGCGCATCATGGATTCCGCAGGACGGGCCGAGGTTCCACCGGCGCTACCGACAACGAGGAGGCACGACATCATGGCCGTTCCGGAGCAGAGGTTGTCCCCCGCCACCACGCGCAAGCGCCGCTGCCAGTGCCCGGCGACGGCACCGGGTCTCGTGCCCGGCACCGCCGACCGCGGGCGCACACTCGTCGCCCGGCGGCCTGTTGCCTGCTCCCGGCGGTACGGGCAATGAATCCCGACCAGGCCGGCGGCGTGTTCACCGCGGCACGCCAGGAGTTCGCGCGGTGGTCGGCCCGGCTGTGGCGGCCACTCGGGGAAATCGCCACCGGCCTCGCCCGGCCGATGCCCGGCGAGCACGTGCTCGACGCCTGCTGCGGCGCCGGCGCCTCGGCGATCCCCGCCGCACTCGCGGTCGGCCCGTCGGGCGCCGTGGACGCCGTCGATGTCGCCGAGGGCCTGCTCGCCGAAGGACGACGGGAAGCCGCGGCGCTCGCCGTGCCGCAGCTTCGGTTCCTCCAGGCCGACGTGCTCACCTGGGACGGCGGCCCCTACGACCTCGTCCAGTGCTGTTATGGCGTGTTCTTCTTCCCGGACATGGACGCGGGGGCGGCCCGATTGATCGGCCTCCTCCGTCCTGGCGGGCGTTTCGCGGTCACCACCTGGCTCGCCGGAGGCATGGCCGACCTCGTCCCGATCGGCCGCGCCGCCGCGGCGCCGGAACGTCCCGAACTGGCCGAGGCACCGCGCGATCCGGGTCCCTCCGCACGGATCGACACCCCCGACAAGCTGCGTGAGTGGCTCTCCACACTCGGCCTCCACGGCGTCACGGTGCATCTCGCTCGATTCACGCAGCCCCTGCAGCCCGACGACTGGTGGACCTTCCTCCTCGGCTCCAGCATGCGGGGCTTCGTCGCGGGTCTGCCCGACGACGCGTTGCACCGCGTGCGTTCGCGCTTCCTCGACGCCCTCGCGCGCGACGGCCGCGACACGCTCGACGCCAGCACCATCGTGGGTATCGGACACCGACCCGCCTGAACCTCGTGCTGCCCGGCGGCCTCGGCCGCGCGGCGGGTCATGGTCCTGGCGGCGCTCGAGGAGTGTCGCACCGAGCTCCCCGTCGCGTCGACGTGGCCGGAACCGCGGATCACCACGCCCGAACCGGTGTTCGCCGTCGTACCACGTGCTCCCGATCCGGTCCGGCCCTCGTGGTGATCGGCCTCAGAACGTTCCCGCGAGCCCTCGGGAACCGACCGCGGTGCCGGCGCGGGGCACCGTGAACGTCAACGGTGCGAACGGCTCACCCGCCGGGTACACATCACCGAAATGCTCGACGCCTTCGGCGGCCAGGCGAACGTCGGCCGCGTCCCACCGCTCGACGCCGTCAGCGGTCCGCCGACCGGTGACGGAGAAGGTGACGAGCCGGGACCGCCGACCGCCCGCGACAGCGTGGTTCACGACCGTCGCGTTCATCCAGTTGATCGCCGCCATGGACCGGGACGGCGAGATCGATCGGCAGATCCGGGGCAAGCGCACGTACCGCATCTCGGCGAGCCGGGCCACGCAGCTCGCGGCCACGCCGGCACCGGAGCTGCCAGGGGGTGTCACGGTGCCTGCGCAGGAGGCCATTGTTCAGGAGCACGGCATGCTCCGGATCGACTACGACAAGCTGGCGCGTGCGCTGATCCGGCAATTGTGCGGTGCCGGCGCCGGCGGGGTGGACTCGCAGCAGGAGAATGCCGCGGACATCGAATCGCTGCGCGCGGAGCGGGACCGGATGGCCCAGGAACGCAACGACTACGCCGAACGCCTCCACAAGGCCCGCATTCAGCTCGATGAGCTCCTCGGCGGCGCGGCGGAAAATCCCGAACGCCAGGCCGAGATCAGCGCTTGACCTGGCCGGATGACGTTGGCTTCATTCAAGCGACACGGAAATGAGAAGGCGCAGGCCCCGACGATCTTGTGAAGGAGACCGTCTGACCTCCCTTGTCCGCCTGGCTTCCGCGGCGTGTCGTCTGTTGGAGAGACGGGAGCCTCTGTGCCACGGCGGGCGCGAGCGCGGCACCGTGAGGCGTCGGCGGCACCGAACTCGCAGCCACTCGCGCGGCCGCGGGCTTACCCCCGTCGCGACGCGGGATACGGAAGCAAGGCCATCTCGCGTGCGTTCTTGATCGCGGTGGCGACCTGCTTCTGCTCCCGCGGCGTCAGGCCCGTCACGCGGCGGGCGCGAATCTTGCCGCGGTCGGAGATGAACTGACGCAGCAGTGCCACGTCTTTCCAGTCGACCTCCTCGACCCCGTTGGCACGCAACAGGTTGCGCTTGCGCTTGCCGGGGCGCGGATCACGCTTGACCATCGGCCTCTCCCTACCAGCTCGACTTGGCGACGCCGGGCAGTTCCCCGCGGTGGGCCATCTCGCGCAGCCGGATGCGGGACAAGCCGAACGCGCGGAAGTAGCCGCGCGGCCGGCCGTCGACCGCGTCGCGGTTGCGGATGCGGGTGCGGCTGGCGTCGCGGGGCATCGCCTGCAGCGCCGACACGGCGGCCGCCTTCTCCTCGGGGGTCGACCGGGGCGAGCGGATGGTCGCCTTGAGGGCGGCCCGGCGATCGGCGTAGCGGGCGGCGAGCGTCCTCCGCTGCTCGTTGCGGGCGATCTTCGACTTCTTGGCCATCAGCGCTCCTCGCGGAACTCGACGTGCCGCCGGACGACCGGGTCGTACTTGCGCAGCACCATGCGGTCGGGATCGTTGCGGCGGTTCTTCCTGGTCACATACGTGTAGCCGGTTCCGGCCGTGGACCGGAGCTTGATGATCGGCCGGACATCGTTGCGGGCCATGACTCAGCGGAGCACCCCCGTGGCGCGCAGCTCGGCGACCACCGCGTCGATGCCGCGCTTGTCGATCGTCTTCATCCCCTTCGCCGACACCCGCAGCCGCACCCAGCGGCCCTCGCTGGGCACCCAGTACCGGCGCGACTGCAGGTTCGGCTCCCAGCGCCGCGACGTGCGGCGGTGGGAGTGCGACACCTGCTTGCCGTACCCCGGCCTGCGGCCGGTGACCTGGCATACAGCCGACACAAACCCTCCCTATTTGGTACTGATTTTCATTGTCAACTACGCTACAGCACCGTGACCGATAAGCACCGAACACCCCTGCTCCTGATCAGCGGCCTCTCCCCCGGGCCGAACCAGGACCTCGCCGACGCACTCGGCGGAGCCGACCCCGGCACGGCCGTCGTCCACCACGACCTGCGCCAGGTCACCTCCGGCGTCGTGCTGCGCACCGTGCGGCTCGGTGCGGGCGAGTCGCTCACCACGCTGGAACCGGCCCACGGGTGTGTGTCCTGCACCCTGCGGGAGGATCTGTTGCCGCTGCTGCGCCGGCTCGCCGAAAGGCCCGACGTGGAGCGGATCGTGCTCCGGCTCGACGCGGCGATGGAGCCCGAGCAGGTCAGCGTGGCCCTGCAGTCCGTGCTGGTCGGGGACCGTCCGGTTATCGAGGACGTCGAGATCGAGGCCGTCGCGACCGTGTTCGATGCCGGACGCTGGCTCGACGACGCCATCGGCGAGGAGACCCTGGCCGAGCGCGGACTGCATGCCTCGGCCGACGACGAGCGCACCGTCGCCCAGGTCGCCCTCGCCCAGGTCGAGTTCGCCGACGTGCTCGTCCGCGCAGGCCGCCCGCCCGACGCGTGGACGGCCGCCAAGACCAGCGCCGTGCTGCAGCGCGTCGCACCGACCACCCCCATCCTCGAGCTGCCCGCGACACGGCGGGACACGCTGCTCGACGCCGTCCCCCGCGACGCCCGCCGCGGCACGGTCGAGGACCCGCACGGATCCCTGCTGCGCGGCCAGCCACCGCTGCGCACCGACTGCGGGGTCACCGTGCTCCCGTTCTCCGCGCGCAGGCCGTTCCACCCACAGCGATTGCACGAGGCCATCAACGCGCTGCTCGACGGTGTCGTCCGGACCCGTGGCCGGGTGTGGATCGCCAGCCGACCCGACGTCGCACTGTGGATCGAATCCGCCGGCGGCGGGCTCGGCGTCGGACACCTCGGCCCCTGGCTCGACGCACCCGACGCGCCGGCGTGGGAGGACGTCTCCAGCGAACGACGCACGCTCGCGTCGCTGCGCTGGGATCCCCGCTACGGCGACCGGCACCAGGAGATCGTGGTGATCACCCACGACGCGGACCCGCACCACATCGAGGCCGCCCTGCGCGCCGCCCTGCTCACCGACGACGAACTCACCGACGGCCGCGCCGCCTGGGCCCGGTACCCGGATCCCTTCGGCGAGTGGCACGAGCAACCGTGCGGCGACACCGGATCCGCCGACACCGCACCGACCATCCACAACGGAAGGACCGGCGAATGAAACCGGGTATCCACCCCGACTACCACCCCGTGGTGTTCCAGGACCGCTCCACCGGAGACGCGTTTTTGACCCGCTCGACAGTCACCTCCGACCGCACCATCGACTGGACCGACGGCAACACCTACCCGCTCGTCATCGTCGACATCAGCTCCTACTCACACCCGTTCTGGACCGGCACCCGCCGCATCATGGACACCGCCGGCCAGGTCGAGAAGTTCCACCGGCGCTACGGACAGCGAGGAGGCGCGAGGTAATGGCGGTCCCCAAGCGGAAGACGTCCCGTTCCAACACTCGCGCCCGCCGCTCCCAATGGAAGGCGAAAGCGCCCGACCTCGTGCCGATCACCATCAACGGCGAGCGCAGGCTCGTGCCGCGCAGGCTCGTCGCCTACTACCACCGATACGGACAGTGAATCCCGCGTTCAGGACTGTCCGGATGCGACGGTCGCGCTGGTCCAGGACGGACTGGACCGGCGCGTCCGCCTGACGATCACCCCGGTCGCGGGCACCGTGGCCATGCACTCAGGTGGGCCGGTCGCCCTCGCTGTCCGGCGGCCCGGCGCTGTGAGCACTCACCAAGCCGTCCGCCCTGCGCCGTGCCGTGTAGGCCAGAAGCATGCGGCGGCCTACCAGGACCCCGCCGCAGGCCACCAGCATGGCCGCCGCGGCCACCAGCCAGGCCGAGGCGAAGGAGGCGTGGGTGGCCAGGAACCCGAAACCGATCGGCCCGACGAATCCGCCCGCGTACACACCGACCTGGATGATCGCCGTCGCCCCCGCGGGAGCCGAGGGATTCAGCCGCACGACGGCGAACTGCAGCAGGCCGGGCCACGACCAGCCGAGCCCGAAACCCAGGACGGTGCCGACGACCAGCCAGACGGGACCGGGCACGGCCAGCAGCGCCAGCCCGATCGCGCCGAACAGCAGGCACCCCGCCACCACCGCGATGTGGCCGCCGGATCGGCGGTCGGCGAGCCATCCGTGCAGCAGCCGCATCAGCAGCCCGACCACACTGCCCAGCGTCAGGACCAGCCCGGCCAGCGCCGGGTCGATTCCGCGGTCGACGGCCGAGGACACGAGGAAGATGCCCAGTCCGTTCGCCGAGGCGGCCCCCAGGCCCGCGGCCGCACCGATCACCCACAGTGCCCCGGTCGCCCGGTCCACGGGTTCGTTCCGGTCGCGGGCGCGCGGCCCGGATCCGCGCGGTGCGGCGGCGAGGGCCAGCAGCGCCAGCCCCGCACCCATCACGTAGGCCCACCGCCAGCCGACGGTCAGGCCGACGGCCGGCACCGCGGCGCCCGCGAGCAGCGTGGCGAGCGGCACCGAGGCCTGCTTGGCGCCGAAGGAAAGCCCCATGCGGCCCGCCGGCATCGCGCGTGCCAGCGTGAGGTTGGACGACAGCTGTCCCATGACGTTGCACCACGCGCTGCACAGCAGGGTCACGAGGAACGAGACGTAGTTCCAGGGGACAGCGGCGGTCAGCACCATCATCGTGGCGGCGCCGAGCGCGGCGATCCGGCTCGTCCGTGCGGAGCCGAAGCGCTCGACGATCCGTCCCACCGGCAACGACACCAGCGCGGACACGCCGAAGTACAGCGCCGCGGCCACACCCAGGCCGGCGGGATCGAAGCCCAGCTCGGCCGAGATCTGCACCGCCATCGCGCCGGCGAGGAACACCGGCAGCACGGTGGACGTCGTGATCGCGATCGCGCCACACCCCACGCGCAAGGCGGACTGCTCCCGGCTCATGCTGAGCAATGCTAACGGACCATGCGCCCGCACCGGCCGTGTCGCGGTGACCACCGCCCCGTTGACCGCGGGCCGGGACAGGCGTGGCACCCCGTCCCCGAGGGCCGCTCGGCCACAGGCCCGTGCCGCGGGCACGACCGCGGGCGTCACCTCACCGATGCGGCGACGTGGACCCGCTCGCCGCCCGCCCGTGGCCGCAGCCCGATTCCGGCGTTCGGTGTCCACGGTCGCCGCCCAGCTCTCCAGCAGCGCGAACTTGTCGGCCGAATCGGTGCCCGGCGGCACGCTGTAGGTCACGATGTGCAAGCCCGGCTCGCCGGGCAGGTCGAACACGTCGAAGGCGACCTCGATGAGCCCGACCTCGGGGTGCCGGAACGACCTCACCCCGTGCGGTGCTCGTGCACGTCGTGCCCTGCCCAGTCTTCCCGGAACCGCGGACTGCGCCCCGAGAGCTCACCGACGAGGGCGGTGAGCTCGCCGTTGAGGGGGTCGCGGCCCGCTTCCAGCCGCATCATCGCGGCCGTCGTGCGGCGGGCGCGGGCCCAGTCGACGTAGTAGTCGCGGGCACGGGGGTCGAGGAAGACGAACCGGGCGACGTTGGGCGTGCCGTCGGTGTCGAAATGCGGCGCGTACAGGGCGCGGCCCATGAGGTTGGCCGCGACGAGGTCCTGGTTGGCGTTGTGCACGATCGCCGGCAGCGCCATGTTGTCCAGCACGCTGGACAACATGTGCGGACCGCCTTCGACGGCTGCCTCCTCCGCGCGGTCGCGGTGGCAGGTGCGGTGCGGGGTGACGTTCGCGCGACGGGAGATCCGGAACTCCCTCACCTCGGCCTTCGTGCTCATGCAGGCACCGTAAGCCGGTGCCGGGAACCGGTGGGGGGTCCTCCACCATGCGAGGCACCCAGACTGCCTCCCAGCGGGCGCGGGTCGTGGTGTCGGGTGACGGGTACCGACAGGACCTCCCAGGCCGTGGTGACGCGCAATTGGCGTCGGAGACGCGATGAGCCGCGCGCGGGTGTTTAGCAGGCTCGCGACGGGCGACACGTAGAGCGCCGAACGAGACATCGCACACCGCGTCAGCACGATCGCGACCAACAGACCGACCGCGAGGAGTACGAGCATATGCGTGGCGTAGTCATGCACACCCCCGGTGACGTCCGGGTGGAGGAACGCGACGACCCGAGGATCGTCGAGCCGACGGACGCGATCATCCGGGTGACGTCCACGTGCATCTGCGGCTCGGACTTGTGGCCCTACCGTGGCGTCGAGCCGGTCGAGCACACCCCGATGGGACACGAGTACGTGGGCGTCGTCGAGGAGGCCGGCAGCGAGGTCCGCAACGTCAAGGTCGGCGACTTCGTCGTCGGTTCGTTCGTGATCTCGGACAACACCTGTGAGATCTGCCAGGCCGGGTTCCAGTCCAAGTGCGTGAACGCCCGGATGGTCGCCGGAACGATCGGTACCCAGGCGGAGCGGGCCCGCATCCCGTTCGCCGACGGAACGCTGGTTCCCACGCCCGGCCGGCCGGACCCGGACCTGGTCCCCTCGCTGCTGGCCGCCTCCGACGTGCTCGGCACCGGCTGGTTCGCCTCGGTCGCGGCCGAGGCCGGCCCCGGAAAGACGGTCGCCGTCGTCGGAGACGGCGCGGTCGGCCTCATGGCGATCCTCGCGGCCAGACACCTGGGCGCCGAACGGATCATCGCGTTCTCCCGCCACCCGGAACGCCAGAAGCTCGCCCGCTACTACGGCGCCACCGACATCGTGGAGGAACGCGGCGACGAGGGCGTGGCCAGGATCAAGGAGCTCACCGGTGGGCTCGGCGCGCACTCGGTCGTGGAAGCGGTCGGCACGCAGGAGTCGTTCATGCAAGCCGTGGGTGCCACTCGCGGCGGTGGCCATCTCGGCTACGTCGGCGTGAACTACGACGTGGCGATTCCCGGTATCGAGTTGTTCTTCGCCGGGATCCATACACTCGGCGGCCCGGCCCCGGTACGGCGGTTCCTGCCCGAGCTCATCCAGCTCATCTGGGATCGCACGATCGACCCCGGGAAGGTCTTCGACCTCACCCTGCCCCTCGACCAGGCCGCCGAGGGATACCAGGCCATGGACGAACGCCGCGCCACGAAGGTCCTGCTGCAGCCGTGAGCGGCATCCCGGTGCCCTGGCTTGGTCGCCGTCTCCGGACGGTTGCAAGCCAGGCACCCGAAGGCGCTCGCGTCGGCCTGGACCGTCTTATGTGGACACCGGATTCTCCGGGGAACTCCGCACGTTCACCCCAGCTCCAGCGTCAGCAGGTGGTAACTCAGCGTCTTGCCGTGGCCGTCGAGGACGGTCGAGCCGGTGACGCCGCCGCCGAGCACACCGGGAAGGCGGAACACCAGCGCGGGCAGACCGGGCACGACGTGCCTGCGCACCTCGCCTGTGACCAGTGGCGCGAAGTGCGCCCGCACGGCCTCGGCCGTGAGCAACCGGTCGAGCACCGCGAACCACTCCTTCTCGCGCGGGAAGACCGCGAGCATCAGGATGTCTCCCTTGTCGCCGGCACGCACGTCGGCCACATCGTCGACCCGCAAAGACATCACGACACCACCCTGACCGCCGGCCGCACGTCCTCGCGTGGCACCAGACACGAGCGGACCGCCACGATCTCGCGCGCGTCCGAGCGAGCGCCCCCACCCCCGGCGGGTCCGTTGGTGTACAAGGACTCGACCTCCCAGCCGATCGCCGTCGCGAGCTCGGCCGACGGGACACGCGCCGACACACGCAGGCGCACCTCCACGGGATCGGCAGCGTCGCTCAGCCCACGGAACGCGGCACCCGCGCCGATGTACTCGATGCCGATGGCTTCCTCCGCCACGCCGTGCACCGTGACGAGGCGTTCGCGCACGATGTCCGCGGCCAGCCGCGCGCGGTCGAGGCACCGTGGGCCCGCGTAGGTCAGCTGCCCCTCCCCGAGCCAGCCTCCTCGGAACCCGAGGGTCACCTTCAGCTCGTCCGGCCGCGCGCGGCCCGTCGCGCCCCGCGCCACCACTCGGTCCTGACCCACGGACGTGAACGTCACGGCGCTGAAGTCGGCGATGACGTCCGGCGTCACGTACGCGCCCGGGTCGTCCACTTCGTACAGAAGTTGCTCGCCGCATGTTCTCGGGTCCAGCCTCCCCCCGGTGTGCGCGAGCTTGCCGAGTGTCGCCGTGCCGTCCGCGGCGACGTCCGCGAACGGGAACCCCAGCCTGGCGGGATCGGGCACCGGCTTCGTGCCGGGATCAGCGAAGTAACCGCCGGTGAGCTGGCCCGCGCACTCCAGGAGGTGCCCGACCAGCGTTGCCTTGCCGAGCAGGTCGTAGTCGCCGACATCCCAGCCCAGTTCGTGCACGAGCGGGCCGAGGTACAACGCCGGGTCGGCGACCCGGCCGGTCAGGACCACGTCGGCGCCCTCGGCCACCGCCTCCGCGACCGGCTCCGCGCCGAGGTAGGCGTTGGCGGAGATCAGTTCCTCGTCGATCGCCGACAGCCGAGTCCCGGTCTCCCACACCAGCGGATCGCGCTTGCGTACGAGGTCGAGGACGTCGTCTCCGGTGACCACCGCCACCCGCGAGGGCAGGTTGAGTTCCCGGGCCACACGCACCGCGCACTCGCCCGCGGCCTCGGGATTCGCGGCACCCGAGTTGGTGACCACGGTCGTACCGGCCCCGTGGCAGGACGGCAGCACCGCGCGCAACCGGGCCGCCAGCAACGGGTCGTAACCAGCCCGCGGGTCCGCCAGGCGGCGGGCGTGCCCGGCCGCGACGGTGCGCTCTCCGAGGCACTCGAACACGAGGTAGTCGAGCTCACCGTGCCGGGCCAGTTCGACGGCGGGATCGATGCGGTCGCCCGCGAATCCCGCGCCCGCGCCCAGCCGGACCATGCCGCTCACGAGGCCCACACCGGGATCGCTCCAGTGGCGAACGCGACGGCCAGCATGACGATGCTCGCCAGCCACGCCCAGCCGAGCAGGCTGCGGATGTGCTTGCCGATCTCGACGCCGGCGAGCCCGACCAGCAGGTAGAACGCGCCGGTCAGCGGGCTGATCGGGAAGCCGAGCGTCTCCTCCCCGATGAGTGCGGCCTGGGCGATGTCCGCGCCGCTGATACCGAACTGCTCTGCGACACCGGTCAGCACCGGCAGCACACCGAAGTAGAACGCGTCGGGACCGAAGAGCAGGCTCAACGGGACGCCGAGCACGCCGACGATCAGCGGCAGCGCAGGCGCCGCTCCGCTCGGAATCGCCTCGGCCGCGGTCCTCGCCATCGCCTCGATCATTCCGCTGGCCTCGAGAATGCCGAGGAACACGCCCGCGGCCAGCAAGGTCGTGGCCATCAGCATCGCGCCCTTGGCATGGGCCTCGATGCGATCCGTCTGCCGTGCGAGTCCCGGGTAGTTGACGATCAGCGCGATGACGAGCCCCGCGAGGAAGAGCATCTCCGGCGGCGCGACCGTGGCGACCAGGCAGCCGATCACCACGACGGTGAGCACGACGTTGAACCAGAACAACCGGGGCCTGCGAAGGTCATCCGCCGGGTCCGAGGTCCGGTCGGACGCATCCGCGGATCCGGTACCCACGGCGGACCCACCGGGCGGCGGCTCGGACGTGGCGCCGCCCGCGGCGACGGCCACGGGCTGCTCCGCACGCGCGGTGATCCGCTTGCTCTCCCGGCGACCGAGCAGCCACGCGATCACGAGCACGACGACGATGCCGGCAACCTGTGCGGGGATCAGGGGAACCCACAGGTCGTTCACCGGCACGCCTGTTGTGCTCGACGCACGCGCCGTGGGACCGCCCCACGGCAGCACGTTCATCACACCGGCACCGAGGCCGACGCAGGTCGCCAGGAGCAGTCTGCTCATGCCGAGCCGGTCGAAGATCGGCAACATCGCCGGGATGGTGATGAGGAACGTCGTCGCGCCCGCACCGTCCAGATGTGCCAAACACGCGAGCCCGGTCGTGGCGACACAGACGGTGGCGGGCGAGTTTCCGGCGAACGCGACGATCCGCCTGATGATGGGGTCGAACATTCCGGCGTCGCGCAGGACGCCGAAGTAGGCGATCGCGAACACGAACATCGCCGCCGTCCCGGCGACGTCGGCGATACCGTCGCCGGCGAACTCACCGACCTCGGCGGGGGTGAACCCGGCCACGAGGCCGGTGACGATCGGTACCCCGGCCAGCGCGACCACGGCGGCGACCCGGTTGGTCAGCAACAGCACGAGGATCACGCCGACGGTCACAAAGCCCAGCAAAGACAACATTGTCGCGGGACCTCTCACGTAGCGAACGGAGTTGCCGAGGGTCCGGTGGCCGCGGCGAAGATCACCACGGTGCCTTCCGGGGACTCGGCCCCGCCAGTCTGCAGCGCCGACCTTCTACCGTCCAGCATTGGTTTCGCATAGATTGATGCATCGTGAGCATCGATCTCTCCGTGCGGCACCTGCGGGTCGTGGTCGCGGTGGCCGACGCGGGCGGCTATACCGCCGCCGCCCGCGTGCTCCACATCGCACAGTCCTCATTGAGCAGAGCGGTGCTGGAGATCGAGCACCGGATCGGAGTTCCGCTGTTCGAACGCACCACCCGGCACGTGCGTCCGACGCCGGACGGCGAGGAGTTCCTCGTGATCGCACGCCGCCTGCTGGCCGACTTCGACGCCGCGCTCAACCACTTCCAGGGCTACCTCGAAGGAAGCCGCGGCTGCGTCGCGATCGCGGCTTTGCCGTCGCTCGCCGGCAGCATGCTGCCCGCCGTGCTGTCGGCGTTCCGGGAAGGCAGACCGGAGGTGACGGTGTCCGTGCGAGACGGGTTGGCGGATGAGGTGCTCGCGCACGTGCTCGGCGGCACCGCCGACCTGGCGGTCACCGTGTCCCCCACGGTGCCCGCGAACCTCAGCGCCACGCGGATAGCGGTCGACCGCTTCGTGTGCGTGTTCCCGCCCGGCCACCGCTTCGACCAGCGCAGGCGCCTCACCTGGCGCGACCTTGACGGGGAACCGTTCGTCGCCTTCGACCACAGGACCAGCATCCGCGCCTACGTCGACCGCACGCTCACCGACGTCGGTGTGGAGCTGGGGCCGATCACCGAGGCCCGCAACATCGGCGCGGTCGCCGGACTGACCGCTGCCGGGCTCGGGGTGTCGATGGTGCCTGCACTCGTCGTGCCCATGATGGGGTTCGCGGCGCTGCACCGGCGGGCCGCGACCGGGCCGGTGGTGGAGCGCGACATCTGCCTCGTCCACGACCCGAACCGCCCGCTGTCCCGGCCCGCCCGAGCGCTCATGGACACCCTGCTCGACGCCTCGTCGCACGACCTGGAGCTGCCTTCCGGCGCCCGCTGGACCACCGGGACGTGACGCCGGACCGGGGTGACCGATCGCTCAGTCGGGACCGTGGTCCAGGCCCGGGCCGCGCGGTCATGTGTCATAGTGCAAGGGATGGACGAGATCAACGACGACGTCGCCGGCACCGAGGTCGTCCTCGTCAGCGGAGCCGGCGACCCCGGCGCTCCGGCGACAGCCGGACACCCCCGCTCTCCCCTCGCGGGCACGCCCTCGCCGCGGCCCCGGGAGCAGCCGATGCCGTGAGCTCGGCCATTCCGACGTCCCGGCCCGTGCCTTCTGCCGAGGTCACGGCCGTCGTCCAGGCAACAGACCCCGGTGCGCCGCGCAGGCCCCGCCTCGCGCTGACCGCATCCCCAGCTGGTCCGGAAAGGCAGTGCAGTGAACAGGAAAGCCCCGCTGTCCGACGTCGACGAGTCCGCGTTGCAGGTCGGTGAGGTGGAGGATCACGCCGCGGGGATGACCGCGGTGGGTGTGTCGCTCAAGCGTGCCTATGAGCAGATGGGCGTGGCGCGAACGGTCAGGACGCTGCCGTTGCTGAACCAGCGGCACGGGTTCGACTGCCCGGGGTGTGCGTGGCCGGAGCCGCAGGGGCGGCGCAAGCCGGCGGAGTTCTGTGAGAACGGTGCGAAGGCGGTCGCGGAAGAGGCGACGACCCGGCGGGTGACGCGCGAGTTCTTCGCCCGGTACCCGGTGGCCGAGTTGGCCGGCAAGAGCGACTACTGGCTGGGGCAGCAGGGCCGGCTGACCGAGCCGATGGTGCTGCGCCCGGGCGGCACGCACTACGAGCCGATCTCGTGGGAGGCGGCGTTCGCGCTGCTCGCCGACGAGCTCAAGGCGATGGACTCGCCGGATCAGGCGTTGTTCTACACCTCCGGCCGCACCAGCAACGAAGCGGCGTTTCTGTACCAGTTGTTCGCGCGAAGCCTGGGCACGAACAACCTGCCGGACTGCTCGAACATGTGCCACGAGTCCTCCGGCGCGGCGCTGTCGGAGACGATCGGCATCGGCAAGGGCTCGGTGTCGCTGGCCGATCTGCACCAGGCGGATCTGATCCTGGTGGTGGGCCAGAACCCCGGTACGAACCACCCCCGCATGCTCTCCGCGTTGCAGGAGGCCAAGCGGGGCGGCGCGCGGATCGTCTCGGTGAACCCGCTGCCGGAGGCGGGGCTGATGCGGTTCAAGGACCCGCAGGGCGTGCGCGGCGTGCTCGGCAAGGGCACCGCGCTGACCGACGTGTTCTGCCAGATCCGCCTGGGCGGTGACCTGGCCTTCTTCAAGGCGATCGCGGCACGGTTGTTCGCACTGGAGGAGCAGGCTCCCGGCACGGTGCTGGACCGGGAGTTCCTCGACCGCCACACCCACGGGTTCGACGCCTACCGCGCGCAGGCCCGGGACGTGGACGAGAAGGAGCTGCTGACCGCGACCGGTCTGACCAGTGAGCAGCTGGACGAAGTCGCCGAGCTGTTCGCCCGCTCGCAGCGGATCGTGCTGTGCTGGGCGATGGGGCTGACCCAGCACAAGCACTCGGTGCCCACCATCCGCGAAGCGGTGAACCTGCTGCTGCTGCGCGGCATGATCGGCAAGCCGGGCGCGGGTGTGTGCCCGGTGCGCGGGCACTCCAACGTCCAGGGCGACCGGACCATGGGCATCTGGGAGAAGATGCCCGAGTCCTTCCTGGCCGCGCTGGACACCGAGTTCGGCATCACCTCCCCGCGCAAGCACGGCTACGACACCGTCGACGGCATCCGCGCCATGGACCGTGGCGAGATCCGGGTGTTCATGGGCATGGGCGGCAACTTCGCCCGCGCGACCCCGGACAGCACGGTCACCGAGGCCGCGCTACGCCGCTGCCGCCTCACGGTGCAGGTCTCGACCAAGCTCAACCGCTCCCACCTCGCCACCGGCGCGACCGCGCTCATCCTGCCCACTCTCGGCCGCACGGAACGCGACGTACAGGCGAGTGGCACCCAGTTCGTCACGGTCGAGGACTCCATGTCGGTGGTGCATCGCTCCCGCGGCCGGCTCAAGCCCGCCAGTGAGCAGCTGCTGTCCGAACCCGCCATCGTCTGCCGGCTCGCCCGCGCCACCTTCGGCCCGGACCACCCCGTGCCGTGGGAGAGGTTCGAGGCGGACTACGACACCATCCGCGACGCGATCTCGCGCGTGGTGCCCGGCTGCGAGGACTACAACACCCGCGTGCGCACCCGCAACGGGTTCGTGCTGCCTCACCCGCCCCGCGACGCCCGCGAGTTCACCACCGACACCGGCAAGGCGAACCTCACCGTCAACGAACTCGTCTACCCCCGCGTGCCGGAGGGCCGCCTGCTGCTGCAGACCCTGCGCAGCCACGACCAGTACAACACCACCATCTACGGGCTCTCCGACCGCTACCGCGGCATCGAGAACGCCCGCCGCGTCGTGATGATCCACCCGGACGACCTCGCTGACCTCGGCCTGTCCGACGGGCAGCTGGTCGACCTCATCAGCGAATGGACCACCGACGGCGTGACCACCGAGCGGCGTGCGGAGAACTTCCGCATCGTCTCCTACCCCACCGCCCGCGGCTGCGCCGCCGCCTACTACCCGGAGACCAACCCGCTCGTCCCGCTCGACTCGGTCGCCGACGTCTCGAACACACCGACGTCGAAGTCCGTCGTCATCCGGCTCGAACCGGCCACGCAACGGTAGGCGGCGGGGCGCTCCCGCCGACGAGTCCGTGGCTCCGGCATCGTGGTTGGCGCTCCGGCCTACGAGTCGGATGGCTCGTCGTAGTCGCCTGGGTACGGCCCGGCCGAGTAGACCAGCCACTCGCTGCCGGACTTCTCGAGGATCACCACGTCCTCGACGATGCTGCCGTCGGGCAGGTTGAGCTGGAGGTCGAAGTTCTTGCGGGTCGCCGTCGAGTCCCCGGCGTTGGGCGTCGCGGACTTGAACCTCAGGCCGAGCTCCGCCATGCCGACCCAGTCGTTGTGGTCCTCGGTCTCCTCGCAGCGGATCGGGTTGTCGTCGGGCAGGTGGATCGCGGCGCCTGCCTCGCAGTCGCCGTTGGCCAGCGCCACGCCCCACGCCTCGGCGACGGACTGTGGGTCGGTCGTGTCCACCTCGCCCTCGGAGGCACCCTGACCCGGCGCGGCAGCGCTCTGGCTCGGGACAGGCGGCGGGCCGGAATCCTGCTCGGAGCTGCCCTCGTCCGAGCAGCCCGCCACCGTCAGTGCCAGGACCGCGGCCGCAGCCACCAGTCCAGGAGTCCTGCGCACGTGCACCATCTCCTTCGCTCACCGGGTCGGTTCACCGGTGCGACGTGACGCCGAACGATGTCGTTCCCTGCGGTGTGGCGCTCCCCCGCACGGAGGACCCACAACGGCGACGCGGGTTCGCCCACGGGGCCGTCGGCGACCTCAGGACCCGAGTGCCACCAGTTCCGCCGTCACGGCCGGCCACGCCGCGCTGAGCGGATCGATGATCTCGAAGTGCGCGGCCTCCGGCACCACGACGAGCTTCGCGCCCGGATGGGTGTCCACATAGGATTCGCTGACCGCCACCGGCAGCCGGTCCTCGGCGCCGTGCAGGAGGACGACCGGCCGTTCCGGAGCCGGCATCCGTACCGGGTCGAGGTCGGCACGGTCGTCGGGCGGCCCGCCGAGGAACGCGGCCACCGCACCGTCCCCGAGCCCGAGGCGGTGCGCGAGCATCAGGTCGGCGACCGGGGCGAGCGCCAGCGTGCCGAGCAGGCCCGCCGGCGGACAGGCCGACGACGCCCAGAGCGCGAGATGCCCGCCCGCGGAGTGGCCGGCGAGCACGACCTCACGGGCGCCCAGCTGCCCCGGCAGCTCGGCCAGCGCCGCCCGCACGTCGCCGACCAGATCGTCCGGCTTGCCCGGCACCCGACGGTATTCGATCGACACCACTGGCCAGCCGTCCTCGCGCAGCGCGACCGCGAGCGGGCGCGTGTGCGTCCGGTCGTACTGCGGAGTCCAGTACCCGCCGTGGACGAACATCAACAGCGGGTGGCGGGCGGTGCCGGGCAACCAGGCGTCGGCCACCTGCTCGGGCGCCTCGCCGTAGCGCAACGTGCGGTCGGGCTCCGGCGCGGAGCGCGTGAGCACGGAACGGTCCATCACGGCCTCCCACACTGCGTCGTCATCGCCATTCTCACCGTCATCCTCTCCCGGCCGACCGGTCGAGCGCGGGCAGCACCCTGCTCCCGATCAGCTCGATCCCGCGCCGGGTGTCGAGCCCCTGCGGGGTGCCGAACTCGACGCGGCCCGCGCCCGCGTCGATGAGCCGCTGCGCCTGCGCGGCGACCTGGTCGGGCGTGCCGGAGAAGGCGAACAGGTCCAGCAGCTCGTCGGAGATCAGCGAACCGGCACCGTCGTGGTCCCCGGCGGCGACGCGGGCCTTGACCTCGGCCAGCAGCTCGTGCGGAACGTCCACGGTGGGGTCGAGGTCACCGACGACGCCGAGATACATCGCGACCTCCCGGCGCGCCCGGCGCCGCGCCGCCGCACCATCGAGGTCCACGACCGTGACGGCCCCGACGACAATACGGACCTCCCCGGGTTCCCGGCCCGCCACGAGCTCCCCGGGTTCGAGCCGCCCGCGCATCACCGGCAGCATCGCGGGGTTGGCGGTGCCGCCGATCTTGATCTCGTGGGCGAGGGAGCCCGCCATCGCGACGGCCCGTGGGCCCCACGCGCCGATCAACAGCGGCGGGTCGGGTCGGTGCGTCTCGTACCGCAGTGCGGCGCCGGGCGCCAGCTCGAAGACCTTTCCCCGGTATCCGGCGCCGTCACCGGCCAGCAGCCGGTAGATGAACTCCACCGCCTCGCGCAGGTGTGTGAGCGGCCTCGGCTGCGTGAGCCCGATGTCGCCGAGCCAGGTCCCCCGCGCCAGCCCGAGGTAGGCGCGCCCGTGTGAGGCGGAGTCGAGCGCCGCGAGCTGGCCGGCGATCTCGTACGGGTGCATCGAGTACGGGTTCCAGCAGGCGGCGCCCAGCCGGACCCGGTCGGTGACCCGCGCCATCTCCAGCAGCGCGGGCAGCGGCGGTTGGAACAGCAGGTCGGCGAACACGCTGAGCACGTCGATGCCGTGCGCCTCGGCGGCCGTCGCGAGCCGCGCGTACTCCGGGAACGGGAGGTTGCTCTGCAGGCCGAGCCCGATCTCCACGCGACTCATGTCAGGTCGCCGGAGTTCAGGGCACACCGCCGGGTGCGGTCGACGCGCATGACGAGCCGTTCCTCGGGATCCGGGCAGGCGACGTGGCTGTCCCGTTCGAGCCAGTCGCCCTCGGGCAGGTCGCGTTGTTTCGCGGGCAGCAGCGGGAGCGCGGCTTGAAGTGCGTACACGCAGAAGTGCTTGCCCTCGGGAATGCGCAACTCCGCGCTGTTGGTCAGCTCGAAGTAGTCGCCGACGGCCATTCCGCACACCGAGCGCCCCTCGATGCGCTCGACGGTCACCCGCAGGTCCCACAAGCTCATGTCCGGTTGTGTCATGCCGCCCTTCCCGTGTCGTCGGCGTCCAGCCAGCAGGCGACCGTGTGGTCGTCACCCGAGAGTCGCGGTTCCTCGGCGCAGGCGGCGAACGCCTGCGGGCACCGGGCCCGGAACCGGCAACCGGTGCGCACGGCCGCCGGGTCGCCGGGCTCCCCCGCGAGCACACGCGGCAGCCCGGCGTCCGGGTCCGCGCTGGGGATCGCCTCGATCAGCGCCCGCGTGTAGGGATGCTTCGGGTCCCGCCACAGCCGCTCGGTCGGTCCGGTCTCGACGATCCGGCCGAGATACATCACCGCGGTGACGTCGGCCAGCCTGCGCACGAGTGCGAGGTCGTGGGAGATGAACAGCATCCCGACGTCCAGCTCTCGCACCAGGTGCGAGAGCACCTCCACCACCTGCGCCTGCGACGACACGTCGAGCGCGGTCACCGGCTCGTCGGCGATCAGCACGTGCGGGCGGGCGGCCAGGGCGCGGGCGATCGCGATGCGCTGCAGCTGCCCACCGGAGAACTGGTGCGGGAACCGCGTCGCGGCGGACTCGTCGAGTCCGACGCGGGTGAGCAGGTCCAGCGCGTACCGTTGCCGGCCCGGCTCGCGCCCGACGTCCGGTGGCACGCCGTCCAGCAGCTGGCTGAGCACCGTGCGGCGCGGGTTGAGCGACGAGTACGGGTTCTGGAACACCATCTGCAGACCGATCTCGGCACGCCCGCGCCTGCGCCGGCCCAGCGGCGTCACCGGCTCTCCGCGCAACCTGACGTCGCCGTGTGTGGGCGCGGACAGCCCGGCCGCGACCCTCGCGAGCGAGGACTTGCCGCACCCCGACTCGCCCACCAGACCGACGATCTCGCCGGGCCGCACGCCCAGCGACACCCCGTCGACCGCGCGGACCCGGCCCCGGCAACCCCGAACAGCACGAGGCGCTGCAGCTCACCGAGCCGAGCGTCTGGGACGACGCGATCGCCACGCTGGCCCGGCACGGCCACGACATCCCGGGCGACCTGCTGAAGCGGGACTTCTCCGTCGAGCACGAACCGCATCCCGCCGTCGAGGCGGCGTGGGTCGCCGTCCTCGGCGACGACGGGCCCGGTAACCACCTGCGCCTGCTCGCCGAAGCGCTGACCGAAGTGGCGGAACGATTCGCCGAATGGCGTTACCGTCATCTCAGCGCGGTACGCCGTGCGATGGGCGCGAAGGCCGGCACCGGAGGCACCAACGGCATCGGCTGGCTGGAGCGGAGCATGGCCCGGGTGGTCTTCCCGGAGCTGTGGTCCGCCCGCACACACGTGTGAGGAACGACGCCATGACAGAAGAACACGCCAGAGAGCTCGACCGGAGCGACCCGGGATGGCGCGAGCTGTTCCTCGTCCCGCCCGCCGACGGCGGCCGCTACCCCGACACGGCCTACCTGGCCGGGAACTCGCTGGGCCTGCAACCTCGGGCGACCCGCGGCGAGCTGCTCGAGGACCTCGACGACTGGGCCAGGCTCGGCGTCGAGGGCCATCACGAGGCGAAACGACCGTGGTACCCCTACCACGAGCTGCTCACCGAGCCGGCCGCCCGGCTGGTAGGCGCGCTGCCCGCCGAGACGGTCGTGATGAACTCGCTGACGGTGAACCTGCACCTGCTGATGGTGTCGTTCTACCGGCCGCGCGGGGAGCGGGTCCGCATCGTCATCGAGGATTCCGCGTTCCCCTCCGACAGCTACGCGGTGCGCAGCCAGGCCCGCTTCCACGGCCTGGACCCCGACGAGACGGTCGTGCGCCTGGAGACCGGGCAGCAGGTGCTCGACTACCTGCGCCGGGAGGGCGACACGGTGGCGCTGGTGCTGCTCGGCGGCGTCAACTACCTCACCGGCGAGCTGCTCGACATTCCGGGCATCACGGCCGCGGCGCGGGCCGCCGGGGCGGTCGTCGGCTGGGATCTCGCGCACGCGGCGGGCAACGTGCCGCTGCACCTGCACGACTGGGGCGCCGACTTCGCCGCCTGGTGTTCGTACAAGTACCTCAACGCCGGGCCGGGTGCCCTCGCCGGCGTGTTCGTGCACGAGCGGCATCTCGGCGACCCCACGCTGACCCGCTTCGAGGGCTGGTGGAGCACCGACGCGGGCACGCGCTTCGAGATGGCGCCCGTCGCCCGGCCACCGGCCAGCGCGGACGCCTGGCAGATCTCCAACCCGCCGATCTTCGCGATGGGCCCGGTCCGCACGTCGCTGGAGCTGTTCGACCAGCTCGGTATGACGACGCTGCGCCGCCGCAGCGAACGCCTCACCGGCTACCTGGAGGGGCTGCTCGACGAGCTCACGCCGGGGCGGCCGCTCAGCCTCCTCACCCCCCGCGACCCCGCGCGGCGCGGCGCGCAGCTGTCCCTGCGCATCGAGCGGGGCAGCGCGGCCGAGCTGGCGCGGCGGCTGCGGCACGAGCACGGCGTCATCACCGACGCCCGCGAACCGGACGTGCTGCGGCTCGCGCCGGTGCCGTTGTACTCGACCTACCACGACTGCTGGCGTGCCGCCGACGCCCTGAGCGAGGAGGTGTCATGAGCCACCATCGGCCCCTCCCGCTCAAGACCACCGACCGGGTGCGGGTGCCCCGCAAGACACAGGAGGTGGTCATGAGCCACCATCGGCCCCTCCCGCTCAAGACCACCGACCGGGTGCGGGTGCCCCGCAAGACACAGGAGGTGTCATGACCGACGACGTCGCCGTGGTCGGTGCGGGGCTCACCGGGTGCCTGCTCGCCTGCTATCTCGCCCGGCGCGGGCACCAGGTCGTGCTCTACGAACGCCGGCCCGACCCCCGCACCGGCGTCGCCGAGCGCGGCCGGTCGATCAACCTCGCCATCTCCGAGCGCGGGCTCGACGCGCTCCGTCGCGTCGGCCTCGAGGAGCGGGTCATGGCGGATGCGCTGCCGATGCGCGGCCGCATGATCCACGCGCGCTCGGGCGAGGTGAGCCTGCAGCCCTACAGCGCGGACGGCACGCGGGCGATCAACTCGATCAGCCGCGGCGCGCTGAACAACACGCTGCTCGACGCGGCGGAGTCGGCGTCCGGCGTGAGCGTCCGGTTCGAGCACCGGCTGACCGGCCTGGACACGGGCACCGGGGAGCTGACCTTCGCCACCCCGGACGGCGAGACGCACGCCAAGGCGCGGGTCGTGTTCGGCGCGGACGGCGCGGGCTCGGCGGTGCGCGGGCAGCTGCTCGCGCAGGAGGGCGTCGACGAAACGCTCGACTTCCTCGACCACGGCTACAAGGAACTCACCATCCCGTCCGTGGACGGCGAGTTCGCCCTGGACCCCGGCGCGCTGCACATCTGGCCGCGCGGGACGTCGATGATGATCGCGCTGCCGAACCCGGACCGCTCGTTCACCTGCACCCTGTTCTGGCCGACGGGCGGCACGGAGAGCTTCGCGTCGCTGAGCAGCCCGGCCGCGATCGAGCGGCATTTCCGGGACTACTACCCGGATCTCGTGCCGCTGGCACCGAACCTCGTCGAGGACTACCTCGCCAACCCGGTCGGCCTGCTCGGCACGGTGCACTGCACACCGTGGCAGGCGGGCGGCACGGTGTGCCTGATCGGCGACGCCGCACACGCGATCGTCCCGTTCTACGGCCAGGGCGCCAACTGCGGGTTCGAGGACGTCGTGGTGCTGGACCGCTGCCTGGACGAGACGGATACGTGGGCGCAGGCGCTGCCGCTGTTCGAGCGGCGCCGGAAGGTCCACACCGACGCGATCGCCGACATGGCGCTGGACAACTTCGTCGAGATGCGCGACAAGGTGGCCTCGCCGGTGTTTCGCTTCACCAAGGCCGTCGAGCACGCCCTCGAACGCGCGCTGCCCGGGCGGTATGTGTCGCGCTACGAGCTGGTGTCGTTCTCCACCGTGCCTTACGCCGACGTCCGGCGCCGGGTGCGGCGCCAGCAGCGCGCCGTCGGCGGGATCGCCGCACTGCTGGCGGGAGGCATCACGGCGGCCGCATGCCTGAGGAGGGCGGGACAGTGACCATCACCGACGTTCGGGTGCTGCGCAACGTCGTCGGCGGCGAGTTCGTCGACGGGGACAGCTGGTTCGACAAGCGCAGCCCGGTGACGGGACGGACCGTCGCCACGGTGGCCGAGGCCGACGAGGCCACAGTGGACGCCGCCGTGGCCGCGGCGCGCGCGGCGCTGCGCGGACCGTGGGGGCGGATGGGCGAGCAGGAACGCGCCGCCGTGTTGCGCCGCGTGGCCGACGAGCTGGACCGCCGGTTCGACGACCTCGTCGCCGCGGAGATGGCCGACACCGGCAAGCCGCTCGTCCAGGCCAGGACGCTCGACGTGCCGCGGGCGGCGGCGAACTTCCGCGCGTTCGCCGACATCGTCACGAGCACCCCGGCGCCGTCGTTCACGACGGTCACGGCGGGCGGCGGACGCGCCCTGAACTACGCGGTGCGCAAACCCGCGGGCGTGGTCGCGGTCATCGTGCCGTGGAACCTGCCGCTGCTGCTCCTGACGTGGAAGCTCGCTCCGGCGCTCGCGTGCGGCAACGCCGTCGTGGTGAAGCCGTCCGAGGAGACCCCGTCCTCGGCGACGCTGCTGGGCGAGATTCTGGTCGCGGCCGGCGTGCCCGACGGGGTGTTCAACCTCGTGCACGGCTTCGGGCCCGGCTCGGCGGGCGAGTTCCTGACCCGGCATCCCGGTGTCGACGCCATCACCTTCACCGGCGCCTCCGCCACCGGACGTTCCATCGCGAAAGCGGCGGCCGACGGCGTGAAGACCGTGTCGTTCGAGCTGGGCGGCAAGAACGCAGGCCTGGTGTTCGCCGACGCGGATCTCGACGCGGCCGTCGAGGGCAGCGTGCGGTCGGCGTTCACCAACGGAGGCCAGGTGTGCCTGTGCACCGAGCGGCTCTACGTGCAGCGCCCGGTGTTCGAGGAGTTCGCGGAGAGGCTCGCGGCGCGGGCACGCGAGCAGGTGTTCGGCTGGCCGTCCGACGCCGGAACGACAGCGATGCCGCTGATCTCCGAGGAGCACCGGCGAAAGGTGCTGGGCTACTACGAACTGGCCCGCGCCGAGGGAGCCGCCGTGCTGGCGGGCGGCGACACCCCGAGCTTCGGCGATGAGCGGGACGGCGGCTGGTACGTGCGGCCCACGGTGCTGACCGGGCTGGACGCGCACGCCCGCACCAACCGCGAGGAGATCTTCGGGCCGGTCTGCCACGTCGCGCCGTTCGACGACGAGGACGAGGCGTTCGCGCTGGCCAACGACAGCGACTACGGGCTCGCGGCCACCGTGTGGACCCGGGACGTCGGCCGGGCGCACCGCGCCGGATCGGCACTCGACGTGGGTCTCGTGTGGGTCAACACCTGGTTCCTGCGTGACCTGCGCACGCCGTTCGGCGGCATGAAGGCCTCCGGCGTGGGCCGCGAGGGCGGCACGCACTCGCTGGACTTCTACAGCGAATACACCAACGTCTGTTTGGAGGTTTCGTGATCGACAATCCGCGCACCCCCGATCACGACGACCGACCGGGTGCGGGTGCCCCGCAGGACACAGGAGGTCTCGTGATCGACAATCCGCGCACCCCCGATCACGACGACCGACCGGGTGCGGGTGCCCCGCAGGACACAGGAGGTCTCATGAACGGCGCACTGGCTCCCGACCACATCGCCCGGCTGGCGACGGTCCTCGACGACGCGGCGATCGGCGGCACCGCGATCGAGCGCCTGCCCGATCTGGACGGTGCGTCCCCCGCCGATGCCTACGCCGTGCAGGCGGCGCTGGTCGAGCGCAGGCTGGCGCGCGGCGAGCGGCTCACGGGACTCAAGATGGGGCTGACGAGCGAGGCCAAGATGACGCAGATGGGCGTCGACGCGCCGATCTGGGGCCGCCTCACCGACGCGATGCACATCCCCGACGGCGGATCGGTGTCGCTCGCCGGTCGCATCCATCCCCGCGTCGAGCCCGAACTGGCCTTCCGCATCGGCCGCGACGCGTCGCCGGGGGACGCCTTCGCCGACGTGGTGGACGCGGTCGCGCCCGCGGTGGAGCTCATCGACTCCCGCTACGCGGGCTTCCGGTTCACGCTGCCCGACGTCATCGCCGACAACACCTCGGCCTCCGGCTACGCCGTCGGCGCGTGGCGGCCGGTGCCCGGGGACCTCGCCGGGCTGGCCGTGACCCTGGAGATCGACGGCGCGGCCGTTCACACCGGGTCGGCCGCGGCGATCCTGGGCGATCCGCGCCGCGCGTTCGACGAGGCGGTCCGGCTCGCCGACCACAGCGGCGTGCGGCTGCGGGCGGGCTGGGTGCTGCTCGCGGGCGCGGCCACCCCGGCCGAGCCACTGCCCGCCGGCGCGGGCGTGCGCGCCGTCGTCGAGACGCTCGGCTCCGTCTCGTTCAAGGCGCAGCCATGACCGGGGCGCGGATCGTGCCGGGCAAGGCCACCCCGCGCGGCCGGTTCCCGCACGTCAAGGTCGCGGGCGGGTTCGCGTTCGTGTCGGGCACGAGCAGCCGCCGTCCGGACAACACGATCGCCGGCGCCGAGGCCGACGCCCTGGGCACCACGACCCTCGACATCCGCGTCCAGACGCGCGCGGTGCTGGAGAACCTCCGCGACATCCTGCACGAGGTCGGCGCCGGTCTGAGCGACCTCGTGTCGGTGACGACGTATCTGGTGAGCATGAACGATTTCGGCGGCTACAACGAGGTCTACGCCGAGTTCTTCGACGAGTCCGGACCCGCGCGCACCACCGTGGCCGTGCACCAGCTCCCCCATCCGCACCTGCTCATCGAGATGCAGGCGATCGCTCTCCTACCCGGCGCGACAGAGGAAGGACACCTGACATGAGCGAGACGCTTCCGGCCGCGATCACCGGCCCCGTGCACTTCCCGGGTTGGCTCGCCGAGAATCAGCACCTGCTCAAGCCGCCGGTCGGCAACAAGCAGCTGTTCACCGGCAGTTCCGACTTCATCGTGATGGTGGTCGGTGGTCCCAACCAGCGCACCGACTACCACGTCGACCCGTACGAGGAGTTCTTCTATCAGATCAAGGGCAACATGCACGTCAACGTGGTGACCGAGGACGGCCCGCGCACCGTGCACGTCCGTGAGGGTGAGATGTGGGTGCTGCCCGGCAACATGCCGCACTCGCCCCAGCGCCCCGAACCGGGCTCGGTCGGCCTCGTCATCGAGCGGGTGCGCCAGGAGGGCACGCTCGAGAAGTTCCAGTGGTACTGCGAGCAGTGCGGCGGCCTCGTGCACGAGGTGGAGCTGCAGGTGCGCGACATCGTCACCGACCTGCCGCCGGTGTTCGAGGCGTTCTACACCGACGAGGCCGCCCGCACGTGCGGCACCTGCGGGGCCCTGCACCCGGGGAAGGGGTGATGGGCGCCGCGGCCGGTCCGGTCGTCGACGTCCACACGCATCTGGTGCCGAACGGCTGGCCGGATCTGTCCGCCACCTGCGGCGGGTCCGGCTGGCCGTGGCTGCGCGTCGACTCCGAGCGGCACGCGATGATCATGGTCGGCGAGACGGAGTTCCGGCCCGTCGGCGCGGCGTGCTGGGATCGCGAGGTCCGCGCCGCCGACATGGCGGCCGACGGCGTCGACGTGCAGGTCGTCTCCCCCACCCCGGTGTTCTTCGGCTACGAGCGCCCGGCCGCGCAGGCCGCCGCGGTGGCCCGGATCTTCAACGACCTCACGCTGGAGGTCACGGCGGGCGATCCACGGTTCGTCCCGTTCTGTCAGGTGCCGCTGCAGGATCCGGACGCGGCATGCGCGGAGCTGGACCGCTGCCTCGCCGCCGGCCATCGCGGCGTCGAGATCGGCAACCACGTCGGCGACCGCGACCTCGACGACGAGGGTGTCGTGACCTTCCTCCAGCATTGCGCGGAGGCCGGGGCGCCGGTGTTCGTGCACCCTTGGGACATGCCCGCCGGGCCCAGGCTGGACCGGTGGATGGCGCGCTGGCTCACGGGCATGCCCGCCGAAACGCACCTGTCGATCCTGGCGATGGTGCTCGGCGGGGTGTTCGACCGCGTGCCGGAGACGCTGCGGTTGTGTTTCGCGCACGGCGGCGGCAGCTTCCCGTTCTGGCTCGGTCGCGCCGACAACGCCTGGCAGCGGCGGGGCGACCTCGTGCGCGGGCGTT
Source organism: Prauserella oleivorans (assembly GCF_042685745.1). Taxonomy (NCBI): domain Bacteria; kingdom Bacillati; phylum Actinomycetota; class Actinomycetes; order Pseudonocardiales; family Pseudonocardiaceae; genus Prauserella; species Prauserella oleivorans. Next base: position 4,806,295 of record NZ_JBHUNT010000001.1, read on the forward strand.
CGGAGCATCCGCCGAGCCACTACACCGCGCGGTTTCTGGTCGACACGGTCGTCTTCGACCCGGCCGCTCTGCGGCTGCTCGTGGACACCCTCGGCGACGACCAGGTGGTGCTGGGCAGCGACTACCCGTACCCGCTCGGCGAGCGGCCGGCGGGCCGGGTGGTGCGCGAATGCACGTTCCTGGACGACAAGCAGCGCGACAAACTGCTGTCCGGCAACGCCCTGCGATTTCTCGGCTGGTGAACGGTCCGGATCGGACTGCGCGCTGAGGATCGTGCACTGAGGACCGTGCACAGAGGACTTCGCCGAGGATTGTGTGCCGGGACGGCGTGCCCGTCCCGGCATCGGCTCACCGTCCCGGCACCCACAACCTCGACGCGGCGGACGGCTCCTTCGGTTCGGGCGCGGCGGTGGCACCCGATGCGGCGGTGGGGCTCGCGCCCGGCGCCGCGGTGGAGCTCGGCGGTGCGGGTGTGCGGTCCAGGTCGTTCGGCTCGGGCTCGGCCTTGCCCGCGACCTCGGACTCCGCGCTCACCTGGCCGAGGCGCAACTGCGCGAGCGCCCGGTCGACCTGCTGGGCGAGCTCGGCCGACACGTACTCACGGCTGTGGCCGGCCACCAGGCCGCCCAGGTCGATCAGCAACCGGGCGTCCCGCCTGCCCAGCTTCACCTGGGCCGCGTTGAGCAGGCTGAAGACCACCTCGGAGACCAGCTGCTCGACCGGTGCGGTGCGCAGCCTGCTGACATACTCGCGGGCCTCGTCCTCGGACATGCCCGGCTGCCCCTGCGATCCGGTGGGCCCCGTCGATTCCGTAGCACTCATCTGGCGACACCTCATCTCATGAGCGATCGAGCGATCTCATGAGCGCCGGTCAGAACCACGACGCGCACCGGAAAGCATAGCCAGCGCGCCGACGGCACGGCCCCGGAATCCGGGCCCCGCGATGTGCCGCGCTCACCGGGTGGCGTACCAAGGACGGTCGGCGTACGGGCGGGTCCGGCCACCCCGCGGGCAGCTCTTCCGTTCGAGCCTCTACTGTGCCATCTTGTCCGTACAACATATACGTACAAGTGCCCGTTCCCCGGCGGGCGCGAGTCGGAGCCGACAAGGAGGCCGGCGTGAACAGTCAGGAGACGTCCCGAGTTCCCCTGTTCGCCACCATGCAACGCATTCCCGGCGGACTCATGCTGATCCCGCTGGTACTCGGCGCACTCATGGGCACGTTCGCGCCCGGCGCCCTGGAGATCGGCAGCTTCACCACCGCCCTGTTCCAGGAGAGCGCGCTGCCGTTCATCGCGCTGCTCATCTTCGCGACGGGCACCCAGGTCAGCGCCCGCACCGGCGGGCCCATCCTGGCCACCGCGGGCACGCTGCTGCTGGCCAAGAGCCTGATCCCGGCCGGCCTCGTCGTGGCGCTCGGACTCGTGGTCGGTCTGGACGGCGTGTTCGGGATCTCGCTGCTCGCGCTGCTCGCGGCCGTCGACAACAGCAACGGCGGCCTGTGGCTCGCCTTCACCGGCCAGTACGGCGACGAGCGCGACCGCGGTGCCTACCTCGCCAGCGCCGTCAACGACGGTCCGTTCCTCACCCTGCTCTTCCTGGGCGCCTCCGGCCTCGGCGACATCCCCGTGCTGGCGCTCGTGGCCGCGATCGTGCCGTTCCTGCTGGGCGTGCTCGTCGGCAACATCGACGCCCAGTGGCGCCGGATCGTCCAGCCGGTGCCCAACATCGTGATCCCGTTCTTCGCGTTCGCGCTCGGCACGGACATCGACCTCGGCGACATCGTCACCGGTGGCCTCAGCGGTCTCGTGCTCGGGCTGATCGTCGCGCCGGTCACCGGCCTGCTCGTCTACCTCGGCTACCGGGTGCTGCTGCGCCGCGGCGCCATGTCCGGCATCGGCTTCGCCGCGGGCACCACGGCGGGCAACGCGATCGCCACCCCCGCCGTGGTGGCGGCCGCCGACCCGCGGTTCCAGGAGTTCGTCGGCACCGCCACCGCGCAGGTCGCCGCTTCGGCACTGGTGACGGCGATCGTCGCGCCGGCCATCGCCGCGTTCGTGCTCAAGCGCTCCGGTGCGCTCAAGCAGACCGAGACGGCCCCGGCGGCACAACCGTGACCGGCCAGGACGTGGTGATCATCGCCGACGACGTCACCGGAGCCGGCGACACCGCGGTGCAGTTCTCGAACGCGGGCTGGACGGCCGAGCTGAAGCTGCGCAGTGGTGAGAGCGACGCCCAGGTCGTCGCGGTGAGCACCGACTCCCGGCCCTGCTCCGACGCGGACGCCGCCGCCCGGGTGCGTGAGGCCGCGAAGGACCTGCTCCGTGGTGACGGCACCCGTGTGTTCAAGAAGATCGACTCGACCGTGCGCGGCCCGATCCGCGCGGAGATCGACGCGCTGCTGGACGTTCTCGGCCCAGGCACCACCGCCGTCGTCTGTCCCGCGTTCCCGGGCGTGGGCCGCACGGTCGTGGACGGCAGCCTGCTCGTCGACGGCCGGCCCGTGAGCGAGACGTCCGCGGGCACGGACCCGGTGACACCCGTGACGCAGAGCCACGTCCCGACGCTGCTCGGCGCTCCCCTGGTGCGGCTCGACCCGGACGGGTCACCGGCGGCCTGGGCGCGCCGGCTTCGCGACGCGGGCCGGGTCGTGGTGGTGGACGCCGAGACCGACGCCGACCTCGACCGCGTCGCGCGGGCCGTGGCGGAGCTCGGTGAGAGCGCCCTCCCGGTCGGCGCCGGCGGCCTGGCCGGTGCCCTCGCGCACCACTGGCGCCCGAGCGAGCGGTCCCGCACGGTGCTCGTCGTTGTCACCAGCCTGCACAGTGCCGCGCGCGAGCAGGCTCGGGCGCTCGCCGGGACCGGCGCCACCTGCCACGAGCCCACGGCACGGCAGCTGCTCGACGAGGGCGAATGGAGCTCGTTCTCGGCCGAGGTACTCGCGTCGGCCGCCGGGCAGCCGGACACGCTGCTGCTCAGCGCACCCGAGCGGGCGGACGAGGCCGTGCCGCCCGCCCTGGTGGCGCGGCGCCTCGCCGACGTGGCCGCGCGCGTGGTGCGTGCCACCGGCCCGGCCGGGCTCGTGGTGACCGGCGGCGACGGCGCGCGTGCCCTGCTGGACCACCTCGACGGCACCGGCATCCGCCTGCACGGCGACGGCCCGGGCGGCCAGGCCGGGCCGGGTGTGGCGCTCGGCACGCTCGTCGGCGGCTGGGCGGCCGGATTGCCGGTCGCGACCAAGGCAGGGGGCTTCGGCGACCCCGACGTGTTGATCAAGGCCGCGGACGCGGTACGAGAGAAAAGGAGCGTGCGTTGAACCAGCCGCAGGTGCCCACCCTTGCCCTCACGCTGGGGGACGTCGCCGGGATCGGACCCGAGATCACGGCCCGCACCCTGCTCGAGCACGACGACCTGCGCGAGGTGTGCCGCCCGGTGGTGATCGGGGACGCCGACGCCCTCCGCCGCGCGGTCCGCGAGGTGCTCGGCGGCGACCCCGCCGTCGTGCGCGTCGTCGACACGCCGGACGACGCCACCAACGACCCGCGCACGATCGAGGTCGTCCAGGAGGGCCCGTCGCTCGGTCACGTTCCCTACGGCGAGCTCAGCGCCGAGGCCGGTGATGGCGCGGCGCGGTTCGTGATGCGGGCGTGCGCCCTGGCGCGTGCGGGGCAGGTCGACGGAATCGTCACCGCCCCGCTGAACAAGGCCGCCATGCACGCGGGCGGCCACAACTGGCCCGGCCACACCGAGTTGCTGGCCCACGAGTTCGGCGTGCAGAACTTCAGCCTCGTGCTCTCCGCAGGCGAGCTGTACTTCTTCCACCTCACCACACACGTGTCCCTGCGGGACGCGATCGAGGGCGTCACCCCGGAACGCAGCGACAACGTGCTGCGCCTGGTGGGCTCGTTCGCGCGGGCGCTGGGCAAGGAGGACGAGCCGATCGGCGTCGCCGGGCTGAACCCGCACGCCGGGGAGAACCGGCTCTTCGGCGACGAGGACGCCGACGTGCTCGCACCGGCCGTCGAGCGGGCCAAGGCGGCCGGGATCAACGCCGTCGGCCCCCTGCCCGCCGACGCGCTCGTGCCGGCGGCCGTGCGCGGGAACTGGCGATTCGTCATCGTCTGCTACCACGACCAGGGACACGCCCCCTTCAAGGCGGTCTACGGTGACGACGGCGTGAACATCACCGTCGGCCTGCCGGTGGTGCGGGTGTCGGTCGACCACGGCACGGCGTTCGACATCGCGGGTAAGGGCGTCGCGCGCGAGGCCAGCCTGGTGCTCGCCACCCGCCGGGCCGCCGAGCTCGCGCCCGGCTGGCACCAGGTGTGGGAGACCGCCCGGGCCGGCGCGGCCTCGTAGACTCCCGCCATGGGCGTCGACCGGAGGGGCTCGCGGCCCCTGCACCAACAGGTGGCGCAGGCTCTGCGGCAGGAGATCCTCGGCCACGACCTGCCACCCGGCGCGGCGCTGCCCAGCGAGGCCGCGCTGTGCGAACGGTTCGGTGTCGCCCGCAGCGTCGTGCGCCAGGCCGTCGCCGGGCTCGCCGCCGACGGCCTGGTCATCCGCAGGCAGGGCAGGCCCACGGTCGTCGCCCCGCCTGCCGAGTACCGCAGGCTCGTGCAGCGGGCGACGGGCCTGTTCGAGCAGTTCGCCCGGCGCGGCCAGGAGCTTCGGACAACCGTGCGCCGGTTGTGCCCGGCCGAACCGCCCGCGCCCGCACGCGCGTTCCTCGGTACCGCCGACACGCTGCAGCTCGAACGGGTACGGCTCGTCGACGGCGACCCGCTGTCCTACGTCCGCACCTGGCTGCCCGCCGAGCGCGTACCCGGGCTGCGCCCCGAGGACCTGACCGACGCGTCGCTGCACCAGCTCCTGACCACGGCGTACGGCCTGCGCCCGGTCCGGGGCCGCCGCCAGGTGCGTGCCGTCGCGGCCGACGACATGCTGGCCGAGGCCCTGCACACCGAGCCGGGCGGGCCGCTGCTGCTGCTCGAGGGCGGCACCACCGACCAGGACGACCGGCCGCTGGAATGGTTCACCGCCTGGCACCGCGCCGACCGGGTGGTGTTCGACATCGACGTGTCGGACACGGTCGAGACGGTGCGCATCGACGCACCCCGCGACGAGGCCGGTGAGCCCCCGGGTCCGGTCGACCTGGCCCGCGCCCGGGACCTCGTGGCCGAGCTGGGTCGGGTGCTCGGCTGAGCACGGCGGGTTCGGGCGCGCGACCGAGTGCTCTGCGCCGGCCAATGCCGCCGCGACGCGATGACCTTCCCACCCTTTGCACCGCACGAGCCCCGGCGCGCCGCCGGACGCGGGCTCCCGTGTGCTACCGACGCCGGACCCCACCACACGCAGGGTGACGAGTAGTGCACCACCTGACTACTCACAGTCTGCCGACAACACTCGATCCGGTCACCAGATCACCTGAATGTTGTCTTGTCGGTAATTGATCCATAGAGTTTCTGCGCTGGGTCGCAGTGTCTGTCCCGCAACGAAGCGGTCTGCCAACCCGGCCGAGCGGAAAGGAGTCCAATGGTGGTCTCAACAAGAACGCTGCCAGCTGGCATGCGGCGACGCTGGAAACGTTCAGCGACAGCGCTGGCGGCAGCGACCGCACTCATGGCACTGAGTGCGGTACCTCCGGCCGTAGCGGAGGACAGCACGACCTCCCCCATCACGGAGTACGGCCCCATACCCGCGCAGCTGCCGATCGGCGGCGTGTGCGAAGTCGAATCCGATGGCAAGGGCAAGCTGTGGATCGAGCAGTACCTCAGCAGCGAGATCACGTCGTACGACCTCGAGACCGGTGAATACAAGAGCTATCCGACGCCACAGCCACTCTCCGTTCCCGGTGGTATGGACAAAGACCACGAGGGTCACTTCTGGATGACGGGCGTCACCAACAACAGCGTCATCCGGATCGACACCCGCGACGGCAGCTACAAGCAGTGGCCGTTGCCGTGGGGGAACGCTCTCAACACGACTGTTGGCGCGACCCCGTTGAATGTCGGCACCTCCCTGTCCAACGACGTCGCATGGGGTCCCGACAACGCATTGTGGATGACTCTCGGGGGACACAACGCGATCGGCCGGTTCGATCCGGAGACGGAGACGTTCAGCAAGTTCCCGGTCCCCGGCGAAGTTCTCGGCCACGTGCATTCCTTGTTCGGCATCATCAAGCCAGGACCCGGCCGTACCGTCATCTTCAACATGCCGCAGATGAACAAGGTCGGGATGATCGACGTCGACACCAAGGAGATCAAACAGTTCGAGATGCCGACACCACTGTCCTGGCCGACCGGCATCCGCACCGCGCGCGACGGCACCATCTGGGTCGGTGAAGGATTCGGCATGGCCCTGGCGAGGATCAACCCGGAAACCGGCCAGGTGAAGGAATATCCCCTGCTGAGCATGGACGGGGTGCGGTCGAGCCTGCGCAAACAACTGGAGTCGGGAAGTCTCGGAAACCCGCTTCCCATGCTCGGACCGGTCGTCGAGGGCCAGGACGGGAACATCTACGGAATGGTCGCGTTCGCCAGTCCGGCGACTCTCGGCAACCAGGTGCTGAAGTTCGATCCGAGGACCGGGAAGGCCGAGATGTGGCCGACACCGTCGCACGCCTCCTATCCCTGTGACATCAACCCAGATGAGCACGGCCGGCTGTGGTTCGGCGAGCTGGTCTCCCAGAAGATGGGCCGGATCGACGTTCCCGCCGACTGAGGGCGCACTTTGTGACGATCCGCGCCTCGCCGCCAGCCGGCGAGGCGCGGTTTCGGTTGTGGGGCAACGACACTGCCGCACGGCGGCAAGCACCGCCGCTCCCATTGCGGCGAGACACGTGCCCACTTACTCTAGTCCTAGACATTCTTCCTAGTACTGGGAGCGACCTGCCATGCATTTCGGACACCCCGACCTGTGCGACCTCGACGAAGCGGTGCTCCACCAGACTCCGTTCCCGATGCGCCACGCGGCGACGTCCGACGTGCGTTTCTTCGACAGGTACTGGCTCAGCGCCGCGGATCCGCACGGCAAGGCCGCGTTCATCGCCGGGCTCGGGGTCTACAAGAACACGGGCAGCTGCGACGGATACATCGCGATTCAGTCCGGAACCCGGCAGCACAACGCACGGTTCGCGCGCCCGCTGGACGACGACCGGGACACCATGACGGTGGGCGACATCCGGATCAGCGTCGAGGAGCCGTTCCGCCGGATCCGGCTGGTCGCCGAGCCGGTGTCCAGCCCGCTCGCCGCCGACCTCACCTGGACGTCGTCGTTTCCACCGCACCTGGAGGCGCACCACTTCGACGCGCCCGCAGGCCGCACCATGCAGGACATGACACGCTACGACCAGGTCGGCCGCTGGAACGGCTGGATCGACCACGGCGACGGACGCATCGAGGTCGACAACTGGTGGGGAGCCCGCGATCACTCGTGGGGATTACGGCCGGGGGTCGGCGGATTCGAGAAGTCCCACGGCGACCCCAGCATGAAGGCGGACATGCCCACAGCTCCCCGGAAGTCCATGCTGCACCTCGTCCTCTTCGCCGAGGCCGGTGACAACTTCCTGGCGCTGCAGTATCGCGAGAACGCCGAGGGCAGGCGGCTGGCACTGGACGGTGAACTGATCGGCCGCGACGGCGTGCGACGACGCGTGGGTGACCTCGATGCCGACATCACCTTCGTCGAGGGCAGCAGGGCCTACAGCCACGTCAAGCTCGACGTGACGATGGAAGACGGCACCTCCCTCGCCGTCGAGGCGGAGCCGCTGATGCACGCGTGGGCATATTCGGGAACCGGTTACGACGGCGGATACCGGGACGGCCGCGGGCTCGGCGCCTGGCGGGGCACCCTCGCCGAGTACGACGTGTATGAGTACGTCCCGCCGGAAGGAGTCCTGCTCGACGGCCGGCCGGTACAGCCGGGCCACCGCGAGCAACCGGTCACTGTCTCGATCGACGGAGCACCCGGCATGGGGCACTGCCCCATCATCACCCGCGGCACCCTTCCTCGGCGTGGTGTCGGTGGCTAGAACTTCTCGAGCTTGATCCGGTTCAGCGTCAATCGCGAGATCCGCCAGCTCCCGTCGTCCTTGCGGTACTCCTCGTGGTAGTGCCCGTAGCCGACAAAGGACGGCAGGGCGTTGCCGATCGACGTCTCGATCAGGTCGACCATCGACCAGATACCGCGCGCGTGCGTGGCAGCCGGGCCATCGACGATCTCGATCTCGGGCATGTGACCGTGGTGCGCGGTCAGCGCGTCGCCGTAGTGCCGGCGCGTGGCCGCCACCAGCTCGTCGCGGTCACGGGGTCGCTGTGACGAACCTTCGATGTCGATGACCACATCGGGCGTGAACAGCTCGCCGAAGTCATCCCAGCGCTTCTCGTCAACGAAGCGGAAGTATCGCGCCTTGAGCTGTTTGATCTCTTCGATCGCCACCAGCCATGTCACCAGGTCTCGCAGGTTTTCACTCATGATGCGCACGGCAGCCGATCCGGGTGAAGTGCTCCGGGACACGAATATCGAGCGCGCGAGTACAACTCCATCGCAGTCATCCGCTACACCCGCTCGATGATCGTCGCCGTGCCCATGCCGCCTCCGGTGCACATGGTGACCAGGCCGACCGTCTTGTCCCGGCGCTCCAGCTCGTCCAGCACGGTCTGGAACAGCATCGCGCCGGTGGCGCCGATTGGGTGGCCGAGCGCGATGGCGCCGCCGTTGACGTTGACGCGGTCCTCGTCGATGGCGAGGTCGCGCATCACCTTGAGCGGAATCGCGGCGAAGGCCTCGTTGATCTCCCACAGGTCCACGTCGCCGACGGTCATTCCCGCCTTGTCCAGGCACTTGCGCGATGCCGGCCCGGGAGCGGTGAGCATGATGACGGGCTCCGCACCCGCCACGGCACCGGCGACGATCCTCGCCCGCGGCTTGAGCCCGTGTGCCTTGGCGAACTCGGGCGAGCTCAGCAGCAGAGCGCCCGCACCGTCGACGACGCCCGAGGAGTTGCCGGCGTGGTGCACGTGGTCGATCTCGTCGACGCCCGGGTAGACCTTCGCGCACATCTGGTCGTAGGACAGGCCCTCCGGTTCCCGGATCTTGGCGCCGGCCCGCGCGAATGACGGCGGGAGCGCGCTGAGTGACTCCACCGTGGTACCCGGCCGCGGATGCTCGTCGTGATCGAGGGCGACCTGTCCGTCAGCACCGCGGACGCCGACAATGCTCCGGTCGAACCGGCCGTCGGCGATGGCGGCGGCGGCCAGTCGTTGGCTCCGCGCAGCGAACGCGTCGACCGCCTGCCGATCGAACTTCTCCAGCGTCGCGATCAGGTCCGCCGAGATTCCCTGGGGCACCAGCGGGTAGCGGTCCCGAAGCTTCGCGTTACCGGCGTCGAGGGGAGCACCGAACCCGGCACCGTAGCGGGACATGCTCTCGACGCCACCCGCGATGACCACATCCTGCCACCCGGACTGGATCCCCATGGCGGCGAACATCACAGCCTGCTGGCCGGACCCGCAGAACCGGTTCAGGGTCACCCCGGGCACGTCGATCGGCCAGCCGGCCGCCAGGACGGCCATCCGGGCGATGTCGTTGGCGTGGTCACCGTTGTGGTCACCGTTGCCCATGACCACATCCTCCACCAGGGCCGGATCGATCCCGGAGCGCTCGCCGAGCGCTAGCAGTACCTGGGCGAGCAGCTCTTGCGGGTGGAACTCGTGCAGGCCGCCGGTCGGCTTGCCCTTGCCCCGAGGGGTGCGTACGCCGTCGATGATCCACGCTTCTCGCGTCATTTCCGAACAACCTCCCGCCGGTGCCGAGCACCCGCATCGATGGACAGTCGAGCCTCCGCCTGTTTACTCTATAGCAGTATCATTGATTACTAGAGTATCGAGCCGGATTGGGCGCGGAATGGCACAGCAGATCCCCATCGTCGACTACCTGGTGCTCGACCCACCACACCTCGAAGCACACGAGTGCAGCTCGTGTTCGTCGCTGTACTTCGACCGCCGAAACGCCTGCGCGAAGTGCGGCGGCACCGAGTTCGGCCGCCGAGCGCTGGCCAACGACGGCGAGGTGCGGGCCTTCACGATCGTCCATCGAGCGGCTCCCTCGGTCCCGGCGCCCTACACCTCGGTCGTCGTCGATCTGGATGGCGGTGGCGTGGTCAAGGCCAATCTGCTCGACGTGACCGACCCGGAAGAGATCGTGCCCCGACTACCGGTGTCCCTGGACACCTTCGTCGCCGGGGTCGACGACGACGGCGTCGAGGCGATCGGCTTCGGGTATCGCATGCGGAAGGACATCTCATGAGCTCGGGTGACGTCTGGATCATCGGAACCGCGATGACCAGGTTCGGCCGTTTCGCGGACAAGGACCTGCTCGACCTTGCCGCCGAGGCGTCGCTAGGCGCCTTGCGCGACGCCGACATGGGCATCAGCAGCATCGGCGCACTCGCCCTCGGCAACGTCTACGAGGCGAACTCCCACAACGGCCAGCGGCTGCAGAAGCAGATCGGGCAAACCGGGATCCCGGTCTACAACGTGGTCAACGCCTGCGCCACCGGAGCCACGGCCGTCCGCGTCGCCATGCTGTCGATCGCCGCCGGGGAAGCCGAGACCGCCTTGGCGGTCGGCGTCGAGAAGATGGGCAAGATGGGCCTGCTCGGCGGCGCTGCGAAGAAGCGCGACGCCAAGAAGCAGTTCGAGCCCAAGGGCCGCTACGGCAACGTGCTCAAGACCGAAGGCGTGCTCGGGACCGGCCTCATGCCGGGGGTGTTCGCGCAGGCGGGGACGGAGTACGCACTCCGGCACGGCGTGACGGCGACCCAGTTCGCCCGGGTCGCGCAGAAGAACCACGCCCACTCCGTGCTCAACCCGCTCGCGCAGTACCGCAAGGAGTTCTCGCTCCGCGAGATCTTGAACGCCGAGGTCATCGCCTACCCCAACACGCTGCCGATGTGCTGTCCGACCGGCGACGGCGCCGCCGCGGTGGTCCTGGTCTCCGACGCGAAGCTCAAGACGCTCGACCCCGACGTCCGCAAACGTGCCGTCAAGGTGTCCGCGTCGGTCCTCACCTCCGACCCGTGGACCGAGGGTGGGCAGGTGCAGCCCGACGTCAACACGCTGACCCGTAACGCGGCCGACGCGGCCTACGACCAGGCAGGCGTCGGGCCCGACGACCTCGACCTTGTCGAGTTGCACGACTGCTTCGCGACGGCGGAACTGATCCACTACGACAACCTCCGGCTGTGCGAGCCGGGCGGCGCCGGGGACTTCATCGACTCCGGTGCGCCCTGGCGCGAGGGCAAGATCCCGGTCAACGTGTCCGGTGGCCTGCTGTCCAAGGGGCACCCGATCGGTGCCACCGGCATCGCCAACCTCTACGAGGTCACCACACACCTGCGGGGCGAGGCGGGTGACCGGCAGATCGAGGGCGCTCGAGTCGGCCTCACGCACGTCATCGGCCTCGCCTCGGCGTGCGCGGTGCACATCCTCGAAGCCAGGCCGACGGGGGTGGCGTGAGTGGGTCCCCTCGAGGGCGTCCGGGTCGTCGAGATCGCCAGCGCGGCCCCCGCGCCGTTCGCCTGTATGGTGCTCGCCGACCTCGGCGCCGAGGTGCTGCGCGTCGACCGGGCCACCCGGCGCCGTGCCCGCGCGGCCGACCCGCTGGCCCGGGGACGCCGCGTCGTCGCCGTCGATCTCAAGGCCCCGGAGGGACCTGCGGTGGTCAAGCGCCTCGCCGAGCGCGCCGATGTGCTGGTCGAGGGCTTCCGGCCGGGTGTCGCGGAGCGGCTCGGAATCGGCCCGGAGGACTGCCACGCCCTCAATCCGCGGCTGATCTACGGGCGGATGACCGGGTGGGGCCAGACGGGTCCGCTCGCCGACCGCGCCGGGCACGACATCAACTACATCTCGCTCGCCGGTGCGCTCGAACCGATCGGGCCGGCTGAGCAGCCCCCGGTGCCGCCGTTGAACCTCGTCGGCGACTTCGGAGGCGGCGGCCTGCTGCTGGCTTTGGGCATCGTCGCCGCCCTGCACGAGCGGCATCGTTCGGGCCGCGGCCAAGTGGTCGACGCGGCCATGGTCGACGGAGCTGCGCTGCTGACGGCCTGGATGCACGGCCAGCGGGCCGCCGGTGACTGGACCACGGACCGTGGCAGGAACCTCCTCGACGGTGGCGCACCGTTCTACGCCACCTACGAGACCGCCGACGGCAAGTACGTCAGCGTCGGGGCCCTGGAGCGCCGGTTCTACGCCCAGCTGCTGGCCGGTCTGCAGCTGGATCCCGAGCACCTGCCCGCCCAGTACGACCAGTCCGGCTGGCCGGAGCTACGGGCCAGGATCGGTGCGGCGTTCCGGGAGCGAACGCGCGACGAGTGGGAAGCGGTCTTCGCCGGCACGGACGCGTGCGTGACACCGGTCCTCACGCCGGAGGAGGCCGTGCGCCACCCGCACATGCGCGCCCGCGACGCCTTCGTCGAGGTCGACGGCCTCCCGCAGCCGGCGCCCGCGCCGAGGTTCTCCCGCACGCCGGGCACCGTGGCCGAGCCGGTCGAGGAAACGTCCGCCATGGCGACGCTCGCGGAGTGGGGCTTCACCCAGGCCGAGGTGTCGGAGCTCAACGAGAAAGGTGCGGTCGCATGACGGCTGTTGCCGAAGGAGGAGTCGCCGGGCTCGCGAACGCGGCCGTGGACCAGGTGCGAGCCGCGTTCCAGCAGTGGCTCGCCGACAACGCGGACAAGCTTGCACCGTTCCGGCACCTGAGCACCGAGGTGGACGAGGTGTTCGCGGCGCTCTCGCGGCTTCAGCGGCTCCTGTACTCGGCGGGCTGGATCAGGCTGGGCTGGCCGGCAGAGGTCGGCGGCCTCGGAGGCCCACTCGCGCTGCGTGCGGTGGTCAGCGAGGAGCTCGCCGCCGCCGGGTATCCGCCGCCGTTCTCGTTCGGTACGCAGGAGGTGCTGGGCCCGGCCGTGGCTCGCTTCGCGCCACCGGAACTGGCAGCCGAAGCGCTGCCCCGATTGCTGCGGGGTGACGAGACCTGGTGCCAGGGGTTCTCCGAGCCGGGCGCGGGCAGTGACTTGGGTTCCCTGCGGTTGCGTGCGGTGGACGAAGGTGACGCGTGGCGCGTCAACGGCGAGAAGATCTGGACGAGCTGGGCGCAGTTCGCCGATCGCTGTGTGCTGCTCACGCGGACGGGACCGCCCGAGTCGGCGCACAAAGGCATCACGGCGCTGTTCCTGGACATGGACTCCCCCGGCATCGAAGTCCGGCCGTTACGCAGCATGAACGGCGACGACGAGTTCTGCAGCCTGTACTTCGACGACGTCCTCGTGCCCAAATCCCGCACGCTCGGCGAGGTGAACGGCGGCTGGGCGGTCGCGATGTTCGTCCTGGGTTGCGAGCGCGGCGCCGCGGCCTGGCAACGGCAGGCATGGATGCGCTGGCGGCTCGGGACGCTCGTGACCGACGCCCCGTCGGTCTCCGATGTCACCGCGGGCGAAGCTTTCGCCTTGGTGCACTGCCTGCGGCTGCTCTCCCGCCGCACCGTACGGTCGCTCTCCGCCGGTGAGCAGGTGGGCGTGCAGCCGTCGTTCGACAAGCTCATGATGTCCACGGCGGAGAAGTTCCTCTTCGACACCGCGCTGCACAGCGCGCCCGAGACCCTCCTGCTGAGCGAGGACGGGCCGGCGCGCGACTGGCGCAGCGACTACCTCTACTCGCGGGCGTCGTCCATCTACGGCGGCGCAGCGGAGATCCAGCGCAACATCATCGCCGAGCGGGTGCTCGGCCTTCCGAGGGACTGAGGAACGTGGACACCGACGAGAAAGCACTGCTCCGCGAGACCCTGGACGGAATCATCGGGGACACCCGGCCCGAGCGGCTGGACGAGGCCCTGGCCGAATTCGGGTGGCCAGAACTGCTCGACGACGAACCCGCGGTCGCCGTGTCCCTGCTGCTCGAGCTCCAGGGCCGGCACCTCGCCACGACGTCGGCATTGGACGTCACCATGGCTCGCGCCGCAGGTGCGGACGATGCCGCTGTCATGCACCCGGCACCGGGCAGTGCGATGCCCTCCAGCACGGCGACCACGACCTCGACGGGGATCCGCCTCGACGTCCACGGCATGGTCGCGGCCCGCGCACACGAGCCGAGCCGCGTGCTCGTGCCGGCCACGCTCGACGGGCAGGCTGTCCTCGTCCACACGGACTGGCACGGCGCCTGGCCGGCCACGGGCACGGGCATCGAACCCACGGCGGGCTGGGCGACGCTCACCGCGACGCTGGAGGTCGACAGGTCCGATGTCATCGGCGGCCCGACGGCCTGGCGCGCGCTCCGGGCGGCCGGGCATCGGGCTCTCGCCCATGAGATGGTCGGCCTCGGCACCGTGATGCTCGAGCTGGCCGTGGACCACGTCGGCTCTCGTACCCAGTTCGGCCGCCCACTCGGCAGTTTCCAGGCGGTCAAGCACAAACTGGCCGACGTCCGGCTGTGGCAGGAATGCGCGGTCCTCGCGACCGACGCCGCGTGGGAACCCACCGACGACCACGAGGCCGCGACGGCGGCCACGGTCGCCAAGGTGACCGCGAACCGCTTCACCCAGGCGGCTCGGCACCATTGCCAGCAGGTGCTGGGCGGCATGGGTTTCACCTGGGAACACGACTTCCACCGGTACCTGAAGCGCGCACTGCTGCTCGAGCCCCTACTCGGCAGCACCGAGTCGCTGCACGTCGAACTGGGCGCGCAGCTGCGGGCGGGTTCCCTTCCCCGGCTGGCGATGCTCTGAGCGGAAAGGCAGAAGCATGGTGCAGTACGACCTCGCGAGTGCGGACCTTCGCGCGCTCGCCGACCGGCTGGCACGTCTCGAAGCCGTCGAAGAGATCAAACAGCTGAAGGCGCGGTACTTTCGCTACGTCGACCTGCACTGGTGGGACGAGCTGCGCGCCCTTTTCACCGACGACGCCGAGTTCGACATCGGTGAGTCGTCCTCACAGCCGTCCACTCCGGACGAGTTCATCGCGTCGATCAGCCGGCATCTGACGGACGCGATGACCGTTCATCACGGGCACATGCCGGAAATCGAGATCCTCGACGACACGCACGCACGCGGCGTCTGGGCGATGTACGACCTGGTGGAGCCGCCGTCGGACAGCCGGTTTCCGGTGCTCACGGGATTCGGTCACTACACCGAGGACTACCGCAGGATCGACGGGCACTGGCGGATCAGCCGGCTGCGCCTCACACGGCTGCGACGGTCGATCGACGGCGAGGTCGTCGAGGGCGCGGATGTGAACGGTCGCAGGCCGTTCTGACGCGCGGTGGTGGCGTCGCGGCCTCCCACGACGCCACCCGGCCCGTGCTAGCTCGCCGACTCGCGGAACCGCGCCGGGCGGCGCTGCAGGAATGCCCGCATGCCTTCCTTGGCCTCGGCCGACGAGAAGCTGAACGCCTGCGCCAGACTCTCGGTCTCGACCGCCTCGGAAAACGAGGACTCGTAGGCCTTGTTGAGTTCCTTCTTCATGACCGACAGCGCGAGGGCCGGGCCGTCGGCCAGTGTCCGTGCCCACTCGTCGACGGTCTTGTCCAGGTCCTCGTCCGGCACGGTCAGGTTCACCAGACCGAGCCGCTCCGCCTCCGCGCCGGACACTCGCCGGGAGAAGAACACCAGCTCCTTCGCCTTGGCGAGCCCGACCAGCCTCGGCAGGATCCAGGATCCGCCACCGTCCAGGGTCAGCCCGCGCTCGGCGAAGATCTCCCCGAACACAGCGCTTTCCCCGGCGACGGTCAAATCGCCCGCGAAGGCGAGATTGCAGCCGAAGCCGACAGCCGGACCCGCGACCTTGGCGATCACCGGCTTGGGCATCTCGTGGAGCAGGGTCACGACCTGGCCGACGCGTCGCATGAACGGCAACTCGTCCGGTGCCACCGACTCCGCGAGGTCCATCCCCGAGCAGAACGCTCCGCCCGCACCGGTCAGCACGACCGCGCGGTCGTGCGCGTTGCCCGCGATGTGTTCGAGTTCCCGGACGAGCTCCTCGATGAGCGGCCAGGTGACGCCGTTGCGTCGCTTCGGACGGTTCAACGTCACCGTGACCACGCCGTCCGCGCGGTCGACGAGCAGGTCCGCCATTCGTGCCTCCCTCACAGCCCCGCCGCGACGGCGAGTCGCTCCCGGTGCTCGTCCGGGTTGCCGAACAACAACTGCGCCGCCTTCGCCCGGCGGTAGTACAGGTGCGAATCGTGCTCCCAGGTGAAGCCGATCCCTCCGTGAACGTGCAGCGCCTCGTCGGCCACGTGCGAGAAAGTCTCCGAACACAGGGCTCTCGCCAGGCTCGCGCCTTCCGCGAGCGCACGGGCGGTGTCCGTCGACGGATCCTCCAGGTAGTCGTCAGCCGTCCGCACGGCATGGGTCATCGCGGACCGGGCGAGTTCGACCTCGAGCAGAAGGTCGACCAGCTGGTGCTTGATCGCCTGGAAGCTCCCGATGGGCCTGCCGAACTGAATTCGGTCCATGGCGTAGCCCACCGCGTTGTCGAGGCAGCGCTGCGCCCCGCCGACCTGCTCCGCGGCCAGCAGGACCAACGCGACGTCGAGTCCGGCCTCGAAGCGGTGAGCGACGTCGGGCTCGGCGACGAGACGCGCCGGAGCCCGGTCGAACTCGACGGTCGCCAGCGGCCTGAGCAGGTCGAGCGAGGTCAACGTGGTGACCCGTGCGTCCGCGGCGTCCACCGCGAACACGCCGATGCCCTCGCCGACCCGCGCGGGCACCACCAGCACGTCGGCGAAGGACGCGTCGGTGACGAAGCCCTTGGTCCCGGTGATCGTCCAGCCCTCGCCGTCCCGCTCCGCGCGCACGGACGTGGCATCCGGGGCGTAGCGGCCGTCGGTCTCGTGCACGGCGAGCGTGGCCACCGTCGACCCGGCCGCGATCCCGGCGAGGAGGTCACGGGCAGGCCCCGGACGTTCGTCCTGCACGACGGCGCGGAGAACCGGCAGCGCCAATCCGGCCGTCGCGAACATCGGCACCGGCGCCAGCGAGGCACCGAGCTCCTCGAAAACCACCGCCAGATCGGCGACCGAGGCTCCCGAGCCCCCGTCGGCCTCGGGCACGATCAGCCCGGCGAGCCCCATTTGGACGCTCAGAGCCCGCCAGAGGGACTCGTCGGTTCGGGCCCCGGCATCACGGTTCTCGGCAAGGTAGGGCCGCACGTCGACGTGTTCGTCCAGGCACCGTCGCACTTCCGCCCGCAGCTCGGCGCGGACGTCGACCGCGGTCACCGCTCCGCCCTCGCCCTGGCGGCCACCGGGCCGGCGGTGCCGTCGCGGGTCGGCAACGCGACCACCGCGGTGCCCGGCATGACGTCGTCGCCCCGCTGGTTGCGCGCGAAGGTCTCCACCTCCACCACGTGCTCCCCCGCCTCGTCGACGGACTTGCCCACAACCGTGCCGCCGAGATCGATGACGTCGGACAGGTAGACGAACCCGCGGTACTGGGAGGAGACGTGCTTGACCCAGCCACTGTCGCCACACCAGTTGGTGAGCAGATGGATCTGCCAGCATTGCCGCTGGAACCCCACGTCGTACTGGAAAGCCACGCCCATCGCGTTCGCGGCCGCCTTGTTGTAGTGCACCGCGTAGATCGGCTCCTGCGCTCCGGTCACCGGGTCACGGAACGACCAGGCCGGGTGAGCGGCGTAGTCGTGCAGGGACGCCGCATGCGCCTTCAACCGCGGAATCGGCGTACCGCCACCGGCGATGAACGCCACCTCGTCGGTCAGTCCGATCGGGCCCTTGGTGAGGAGATCGATCGAGTCCCCGACCTCGACGTCCTCCCAGTAGCGCGGCTCGGCCCCACGGGGACGCTGCGCGAGCACCCGCTCCTCCACCGCCCGCAACTCGTCCTCGCTCCAGGGGTGCGGAACCTCGATCTTGCGCTTGCCGCTCTTCCCGCGTGCCGCGGCGCGCTCGTAGTTCACGACCTGCCAGCGAATCTGCGCGACCTGCTCGCCGCGTTGGTTGACGTAGTCGTTGACGAAGTGATCGGTGACCATCCGGCCCGCGAAACTGCTGGGGCGAGGCCCGGTGAAGCCGTCGTAGCGGCACGTCGCCTCGATCTTGTCGCCCCAGTAGATCGGCGCGTGCAGGTCCATCTGTGTGGCCGAGTGGAACGAGCCCAGCCCCGGCCACCCGAACTGGATCCCGGAGAAGCAGCCGATGACGAACGACGGTGGCGCGACCGGGGCGCCGTAGTCCGAGGCCGTGCCCCGCTCGGCGTCCGTCCACAGGTCGTTGGTGTCGCCGATCCCGCCGGCGAACTTCGTCACCGCGATGCGGGTCGCTTCCTCGTTGTTGACCGAGTGCCCGATCCGGAGCTGGATACCCGCCTTGGCCTTCATCGACGCGATCATCGCCTCGTCGATGACCGCCTCGGGCATCCGGGCTTCCTTCTCGGCCCTCACATCCTGGGTCGTCACTTCTTACCGCCTGACGGGTTGGCACTCCACGACTGGCCCTGCGGGATACCGGCCTCGATGACCGCCTTCTCCAGATCGGCGACGGTCCACCTGCCCTCGGTGGAGAGCTTCCACTCCGGATCGAGCTCCCACGGCCGTACCCGCTGCACCCGGCTGCCACCAACCAGGAACACCTCGCCCGAGATCTCGCACACCGGGCTGGACAGGTAGGTCACGAACGGTGCGACGTTGCCCGGGTGCCAGCGGTCGAACTTGCCTTCCTTGGGTGCCATGGCGTCGCCGAACGTGCTCTCGGTGAGCCGCGTGCGCGCCTGCGGGAGAATCGCATTCACCCGCACGCCGTAGCGCTTGAGTTCCTTGGCCGCCACCTGGGTCAGGGACGCCACGGCCGCCTTCGCCGCCGCGTAGTTGGCCTGGCCGGGATTGCCGAAGACACCCGACTCGCTGGAGGTGTTCACGACCGACGCACGCACCTCGCGGCCGGCCTTGCTCTCCTCACGCCAGTGCCGAGCGGCCTCACGCGTCACCAGGAACGTGCCACGCATGTTCACGCGGACGACGACGTCCCAGTCCTCGTCCTCGATGTTGACCAGCACGCGATCCCGCAGGATGCCGGCGTTGTTGACGACCGCGTCGAGCCGACCGAACGCGTCGAGCGCCGTGCCGACCACCGACCGCGCGCCCGCGGCGTCCGCGACGTCGTCGCCGTTGGCGACGGCCTCCCCGCCGGCCTCCTTGATCTCGTTGACCACCTGCTGCGCGGGCCCGATCTCGCCGCCGGTGCCGTCCTGAGCGCCGCCCAGGTCGTTAACGACGACCTTCGCACCCTCGGCGGCGAGCAGGAGGGCATGCTCCCGGCCGATTCCCCGGCCGGCTCCAGTGACCAGCGCGACTTTACCGTCAAGGCTTCCCATTGCGGTCTCCTTCATGTCCTGTTCTTCGAGTGCGCGCCGGGCTCCTTGGGCAGGCCCAGTACGCGGTGCGCGATGATGTCTCGCTGGATCTCGTCGGTACCGCCTCCGAGCCGCATGCCCGGTACGCCGAGGACGAACTCCGCCCACGAGAACGTGCTCCGCTCGCCGGTGTCGGCCAGGAGCCGTGGGCCGAGCGCGGTGGCGACCAGGTCGGACAGGGCGGCCAGGTTGGCCGTCAGGGCCAGTTTCGACAGCGACATCTCCGGTCCGGGTGTCGTCCCCGCCTTCACGGCCGCCTCGGCGCGGGCGCGCATGGCCTTCGCCGCGGTGAGTCCGATGTGGACACGGGCGAACGCCTGCCGTACGGCGGGGTCCTCGGTACGTCCCATGTCCTTCAGCCAGGCGATGATCCGTTCGAGCCGGAACAGACCACTGCCGCCCGCGGTGGAACCGCCGATGGCACCACGCTCGTACATCAGCGTCGCCAGTGCGACCTGCCAGCCGCCGTCGACCTCGCCCAACCGGTTCTCGTCCGGCACGTGGACCCCGTCGAGGAACACCTCGTTGAAGTCGGCGCCGCCGGTCATCTGCCGCAGCGGCCGCACCTCGACGCCGGGAGCGTGCATGTCCACGAGGAACGCGGTCAGGTTGCGGTGGCGTTCCCCGTCCGAGGTCCGAGCCAGGAGCAACCCCAGGTCGGAGTAGTGCGCGCCCGAGGTCCACACTTTCTGACCGGTGACCACCCAGTCACCGGTCGCCGGATCCCGGTCCGCCTTGGTGGAGACGGATGCGAGATCCGAGCCGGCGCCCGGTTCGCTGAACAACTGACAGCCGACGACATCGGCGCGCCGGAGGGCACGCAGCCATCGCTGCTTCGCGGCCTCGGTGCCGTAATGCTGCAGCGTCGGCAGCACCATGCCGAGGCTCACCCCGAGCGGAGACCGGGACGGCACGGAATAGCGCCGTTCCACTTCCTGGTAGGCCCGCTCGTAGCGGGCGGGTAGGCCCGAACCGCCGTACTCGGGCGGACCGGTGATCCAGCCGAAGCCGGCATCGAACACCGTGCGCTGCCAGTCGCAGGCGCGCTTGGCTTCGGCTTCGGTGGCGCCGCGAAAGAGCGTCACCCGGTCCTCGTCCTCGGAAAAGTCGAACCGATGCTCACCGTCCGCGCGCGGAGCGGCGGACTCGACGAAGGATTCGGCTTCCGCGCGGAACTCCTCGAGAGAAGGCGCTCGGCGCGCTGAATCGACCGACACGGAAGTCTCCTCAGGAATTGCCCATGTCCATGTACTGGTACTCACACCCAGCCTGATCGCGTCCCTGCCGATCAGGTGCCGGCTACCGTCCGGTGACGTGTCGCACGGCGGCGACGAGGTCGTCGGCGTTCGGGATCGCCCGCAGGCTCTTGGCGAACGGAATCGGCGCGTACGTGCCACCCACCCGGGCCACCGGCGCCATGAGCTCCCCGAAGAGCTCCTCGGTGATCTTGGCAGCGATCTCGGCACCCGGGCCGCAGAACTGCGTGGCCTCGTGTGCGACCACCGCGCGCCGGGTGCGGCTCACCGACTCCAGCACCGTTTCGAAATCCAACGGGACCAGGGTCCGCAGGTCGATCACCTCGGCACTGATGCCTTCCTCGGCCAGCGTCTCCGCGGCCTGCAACGACCACGGCACCGCGGGGCCGTAGGTGATCACCGTGACGTCCGAGCCCGGGCGTTTGATCGCCGCCTGGCCCAGCGGGATCGACACCTCCCCGGTCGGCACCTCCTCCTTGTTCGTGTACTCGAGGTGGATGTGCTCGATGAACAGGCAGGGGTCGTCGTCGAAGATGCACGACGTCAGCAGGCCCTTGGCCTCGGTCGGCGTCGAGGCCATCACGACCTTGATGCCGGGCGTGTGCATGAACCAGGCCTCGAGCGACTGGGCGTGCTGCGCACCGAAGCGGCTGTTGCCCACCACGGTCCGCACCGTCAGCGGAACACTGCTGCGCCCACCCGACATGTAGCGCAGCTTGGCCGCATGGTTCACCAGCTGGTCCGACACCAACGTGAGGAAGTCGCAGAACATGACCTCGGCGACGGAGCGGTAGCCGCCCAGCGCCAGTCCCACCGCGGCGCCGACGATCGACTGTTCCGCGATCGGTGTCGCGCGGACCCGGTCCTTTCCGTACTTCGTGGACAGGCCCTTCGTCACCTTGAACACGCCGCCCATGGGGTCGGCGATGTCCTCGCCGAGCAGCACGACCTTCGGGTCCTTGGCCATCGCGAGATCCAGCGCCGAGTTCATCGCGACGGCGGCGGACATCTTCTCGGTCTCGACCGTTCCGGGTTCTTGGAGAGTAGTCATAGCAGGTCCAGCACCAGCTTCTTGTCGGCGAACACGTCCTCGTGCAACTGATCGGCGTCGGGCTGCGGCCGCGATTCGGCGTAGGAGAACGCCTCGGCGACCGACGACTCGGCATCGCGCTCGATCGCGTCCAGCCGCTCCGGCGCGACGAGCCCCTGCTCGATGAGCCAGGTCCGGAAGTTCGGCGCAGGGTCCCGCGTCATCGCCTGCGCCAGCTCGTCCTTGGGTACGTAGCTGTAGTCGGCGGTTCCGGTGTGACCGGTCAGCCGGTACGTCTCGAACTCGAGGAACACCGGGCCGCCGCCCGACCGGATCGAGTGCACGGCGTCGGAGAGCGCCCGCCACGAGGCGATCGGGTCGAATCCGTCAACCTTCCGGGCGGTCATGCCGTACGACGCCGCACGCTGGGCGAACTCCGGCGCCGCGGTGTACTCGGCGAGCGGAGTGTGTTCGGCCCACTTGTTGTTTTGGCAGACGAACAGGACGGGCAGCTTCCACAGGGCGGCCATGTTCATCGCCTCGTGGTACGCGCCGATCGAGGTCGCACCGTCGCCGAACGTCACCGCGACGATCTTCCCGTCGCCGTCCAGCTGAGCGGCTATACCGAGCCCGGCCGCGATGGGCAGGCCCGATCCGACGATGCCCGTTGTGGCGGTCATCCCCACCGAGTCGTCCTGCAGGTGCATCGGGCCGCCCTTGCCCTTCGACACACCGTCGACGCGGCCGTAGAGCTCCGCCATGATGGATTTCAGTGACACGCCCTTGGCCACCACGTCACCGAGGTTGCGATAGGTGGACACGAACTGGTCGCGCGGCTCGAGAACGGCCCCCAGAGCCGCGCAGACCGCTTCCATCCCGCGTACCGGGTAGAACGCCGCCTGCAGCTTGCCCGCCTTGGCCTCCTTCTGGGCACGGGAGTCGGCCAAGGTGGTCGTGACCATCACCCAGTACATCCGTTCGAGGTCGGCGGTGGACGGCAACGGGGCTGTGCCCGTCTCCTCGTCCCTGGCGACCTCGTGAGGGGTCTCGGTCAAGACAGCTCCTCCTTTGCTGATGACGACTCCCCCGGGGCCTGAGCCGTAGCCGCGAGGTCAAGATCGGACACTCGGTGTGCCGCCGGCCGGCTGCCCACCCACTGCGCGTGAGAACGGAACCCCGGTGGCGAGAGGACTCCTCCTCACCAAGCCAGTTCCCAGATTAGTCTAGTGCTAGATAATTTACAAGACGCCCATTTGCGGGTTACCCGGCCGAGGCCGGCGTCAGGACTGCAGCTGACCAGCCTCGTTCAACGCCGGCCGGAGGTGGGACGCCGCTCCGTCGGCATGCTCACGCACCCACGCACAGAACTCCTCGAGAACCGCGTCGCCCGTACCGGCCCCGGTCAGCGGCAGCGCACCGTCGAGAACCTCACCCGAGGTGCTGTCCACGGTCACGATCCGCCCGGCCAGCGAGCTGAGCACACCCTCGCCGCACCCCACGATGCACGGCCGGCCGAGCTCCCGGCTCACGACCGCGGCGTGAGACGTCGCGCCGCCGATCTCGGTGATGATGGCGCGCGCGGCGAGCATCCCGTGTACGTCGTCCGGGTTCGTGGTCGGTGTCGCGAGTACCACGTCCTTCCCCTCGGCGGCCTGCTCGTCGGCCTCGTCCGCGGTGGTCACGACGACACCGGACGCGACGCCGGGGCACGCGACCTCACCCGTGGCGAGGACGGTCGCGCCCGCGCGTGCTTCGGGATCGAGATGCGGTTGCAGGAGCGCGCTCAGCTGCTCGGCCGTCACCCGCTCCAGCGCCTCGGTGACGCCGATCAGACCTTCGTGGCGCATCGCGACCGCGTGCCGCAACGCCGCCGTCGCCGAGCGCTTGGCCGATCGAGCCTGGAGCAACCACAGTTTGCCCCGCTCGACGGTGAACTCGATGTCCTGTACGTCGCCGAACTCGGCCTCCAGCACCCGCGCCGCGGCGAGCAACTCCTCGTGGACCCCCGGGAGAGAGGAGGCCAACGCGGACAGGTTCAGCGGGTCGAACCGACCGGAGACCACGTCCTCACCCTGGCCGCCGGGCAGCCACTCACCGTAGGGTTCGGCGGCTCCGGTCACCGGATTACGACTGAACAGTACTCCGGTACCGGACTGTTCGCCGAGGTTGCCGAACACCATCGCCTGGACGGTCACGGCCGTGCCGGCGTCGTCGGGCAGGCCGTGATGCTTGCGATACGCCGTCGCGCGCGGCGAGCACCAGGAATCGAAGACGGCCGCGACGGCCTTCTCGAGCTGATCCCACGGGTCCTCACTCGGCGCACTACCCACGATGTGGGTGAACTGCTCGACGAACCGGCGATAGGTGTCGGCACCGAAGGACTCGTCACCCGACTGCCGGGACAGCACGGCCGCGATCTCCGCGTTGACCCCGAGGTTGAGGATCGTGTCCATCATCCCCGGCATGCTGCGCGCCGCGCCGGAACGGACCGACACCAGCAGTGGCGCCGCCGGGTCACCGAACTTTCTGCCGACCACTCGTTCGAGGGCGGCGATGCCCTCCCGCAGAGCACCGGGAACGTGGCCGGGCACCGTCCGGCCGGAGGCGTAGTACTCCGCACACACCGTCGTGGGGAAGACGAATGCCGGAGGCACCGGGAGACCGAGCGAGAGCATCTTGTTGATACTGAAGGCCTTGCCGCCGAGCAGAGCGCGATCGCCGCCGTGCGGACGGCCCGCCTCGAGCAGAATCATCAACGTCCCTCCGGTCCGCAGACACGGCCGGAGCTGTCGCCCATCGGCCGCTTTTATCTAACCTAAAAATATCTGGCTCTAGACTAAAGTTCCATGGTCACCTTGTCCATAGCACCCCAAATGCTCTACGTTTAGAGTACTTGACCCGCTGATCCGGAAGGCGGAGATGACCGGTTACGCAGCACTGACGCTGGCCACGACGGGCCGGGTGGCCGAACTGCGGCTCTCCCGGCCCGACCTGTTGAACAGGTTCGACTCGTCCCTCATCACCGAGTTGCACTCGGCGCTCCGGGAGCTCCGGGACGACCCCGAGGTCCTGGCCGTGGTGTTCTCCTCGACGGGCAAACACTTCTCGGCCGGCGGGGACTTCGAATCGATGCTGGCCGCCAACACCGATCACCAGGTCCTGATGCGCCAGGTCGACGAGGGACGCGAGCTGTTCCGCGCCTTCGCCGACTTCCCCAAGCCGATCGTCGTCGCTCTGCACGGCGACGTCTTCGGCATCGGGTCGAGCCTCATCCTGACCGCAGACGCCATCGTGTCGACACCGACAGCCCGGCTGAGCGACCCGCACGTGCACATGGGCCTGGTGGCCGGCGACGGCGGCTGTGTCGCCTGGCCGGCCAACCTTCCCTTCATCCGCGCCAAGCGGCAACTGCTCTGGGGTGACCCGATCACCGGCAAGGAGGCCTGCGAACTCGGCATCGTCACCGAACTGGAGGACACCGCCGAGCAGGTTCGCGACCGGGCCTTCGACCTGGCGCACCGCGTCGCGGCGCTGCCCCCGGTCGCGGTGCAGCTCACGAAGCGGGCCCTGAACAAGCATCTGCACGCTCGCATCGACGACGTCTTCGACGTCGGGTTCTATCTCGAGGCCATCAGCGCGCGCACAGCCGACGTCACCGAAGCTGTCGCCGCGTTCAAGGAGAAGCGGAAGGGCAGGTGGACCGGGGCATGACCACCGTGGAGTCGGCTCTGGCGGCGATCTGGGGCACCGACGTCGTCCGTGATCCCGAAGGCCCCGGTCTGCTGTACGAACCGCGGCCGCGGTGCGTCACCGGAATGCTCGCCGGAACGGACCGATGGGCGGACCGCACCTTCCTCGTCCAAGGCGAGCGGCGGATCGATTTCGCGACGTTCCTGAATGCCGTGCCACGTGCCGCGGGCGCGCTCCCCGCGCGCGA
The DNA here is from genome assembly GCF_042685745.1 of Prauserella oleivorans. Lineage (NCBI taxonomy): Bacteria > Bacillati > Actinomycetota > Actinomycetes > Pseudonocardiales > Pseudonocardiaceae > Prauserella > Prauserella oleivorans. The sequence goes on from NZ_JBHUNT010000001.1 coordinate 4,831,940, forward strand.
AGGCGACAAGGTGCTCGTGCTCGCCTACAACAGCCCCGAGTTCGTGCTCGCCATCTGGGCGATCTGGTGGGCAGGCCTCGTCCCGGTACTCGGCAACCGCTGGTGGAGCGACCAGGAGATCGAGCACGCGGTCGCCCTGACCCAACCGGCGCTTGTGCTCAGCGACCGCGACGCACCGCAAGGGCATGCACCGACCGCTCCGTGGACACGCATCGCCGACCTCGGTCGCCACTTCGCAGGCGAGGGCACACCGGTCGAGGTCAGGGAACCGGACGACGAATTGTCGCCCGGCATGGTGCTGTTCACCTCCGGCTCGTCCGGCCCGCCGAAGGCGGTCGTGCTCTCGCACCGGTCCGTCGTCGCCAACCAGCACAACCTGCTCAGCCGCTCGCGCATGCTGCCCCAGACGATCTCCACGGACGCACCGCAGCAGGTCATGCTGGCCTGTACGCCGTTGTTCCACGTCGGCGGAGTCTCCAACCTGATCACGCAACTCATCCTGGGTGGGCGGCTGGTCATGACCGTCGGCCGGTTCGACGCGGGCGAGGTGCTCGAACTCATCGAGCGGGAGAAGGTGCATCGCTGGGGCGGCGTGCCGACCATGGCCGCACGCGTGCTGGCCCATCCCGACTTCGATCGGCGCGACCTGTCCAGCCTGCGGTCCTTCCCCCTGGGCGGCGCCCAGGTGTCGGCGGCGCTGCTCGACCGGATGCGCACGAAACTGCCGCAGCTCCGGCAGCGAGGGCTCGCCAACACCTGGGGCATGACCGAGTCTGGCGGCTTCGTCACCGTGGCGGGCAACCGCGACCTGGAACGCTTCCCCGGCACGGTCGGACGGCCTTACCCCGTCGCCGAGTTGCGCATCCTCGATCCGGACGAGACCGGCCGTGGCGAGATCATGCTCCGCTCCCCCACGGTGATGCTGGGCTACCTCGGGCTCGACGACGGCACGGTGGACGCCGATGGCTGGCTGCACACCGGAGACCTCGGCCGGCTCAACGACGAGGGCTACCTCTTCCTCGATGGACGGTCCAAGGACATCGTGATCCGGGGCGGCGAGAACATCGCGTGCGCACACGTCGAGCAGGCACTGCTCGCCCACCCGGACATCGTGGAGGCCGCCGTGTTCGGTCTTCCGCACGAGGACCTGGGCGAGGAACTCGCCGCCGCGGTCACGCACCGAGCCGGCCCGGCGCCCGCGGAGGACGAGCTGCGCACCTTTCTCCGCGGGCGGCTGGCCCACTTCGAGGTTCCCACGAGGTGGCGCATCGGCAGCGACCCGTTACCGACGCTGGCCGGTGAGAAGGTCGACAAGAAAGCCCTGCGAGCCGAGCTGGCCGCAGAACTGGACACGAAGGACGGCTCCCCGTGCGACTGACCCCTCCCGACGAGTACTTCCACCACCAGGTCTCGCTTCCGCACTCGATGGTCGGTTCCAGTGACCCGAGCTGGCGTGAGCGTTACTGGATCAGTATCCAGGACGTCGAGAACCAGGACACGGTGCTGACCTGCGGTATCGGCCAGTATCCGAACCAGGACGTGCAGGAGGCGTTCGTCGTCGTGTCCGAGGGCGGCAGGCAACGCAACCTGCGGCTGGCCAGGGAACTCGGTCCGCGCAGTGACGTGATGAAGGTCGGTCCGCTCACGATCGACGTCGTCCGCCCGTACGAGGACCTGCACCTGGTCCTCGACGACAATCCGTCGGGCATGACGTTCGACCTGCACTGGAACGGCACGATGGAGCCGGTGCTGGAGGGCAGGCACTTCCAGGTCAGCCGGTCGCGCGCGACGTACGACGCCATCCGCTACGTCCAGGTCGGGCGCGCCTCGGGCACGCTGCGCACGCCCGACGGTGAGCGGCAGGTTCGGCCGGAGCACTGGTGGGGCGAGCGCGACCACTCGTGGGGCACGCGCCCGCTGCCGCGGACGCAGGGCACTCCCCCCGGGCAACGCCCGGAATGGCGGATGCTCATGTTCTGTCCGATCCAGATGCCGGACTTCGGCCTGCACTTCTACCTCTACGAGGCCGAGCCCGGCCGTCCCGTGCACCTGTCGGCCGGGGTCTCGCACCCGCTCGGCCGAGCCGCAGACGAGGCGTTTCCCGACGAGGCCATCATCGGGGTGGACCACGATCTCAGCTGGGTGGCAGGCGCACCGGCCGCGACCCTGTCCGGCGGCACGATCGTGGTCACGCTGGCCGACGGCCGCAAGCTCGACTTCGAGATCCGGGCGCTGCCCGGCCGGGCCTGCCTCCGCGGCGGCGGCTACGAGGGCTGGAACGGCTGGTTCCAGGGGCACTGGAAGGGCGAGGAGAGCCTCGAACACGAGATCTGGGACCTCACCGACGACTCGCAGTTCTACCGCTACGCCAAGGCGTCGAGCGACCACCTGATCGAGGTCCGGCACGGCGGCAAGACGGGCTACGGCGTGATGGAGTACATGGTGCTGCCCGGGTACTCGAAGTACCCGGACGCGATCCCGCCCAGGCCAGCGCGGGCGGACCGATGAACCAGGACGCGGCGGAGTCCGTCGAGGTTGTCCAGCAGCGGTTACGGGACTTCCTCGCGGCGCGGACCGGTGATGGGAACGTGACCGTCACCGGGCTGCGCCGCTCCGGCACCGGGTCGTCGCGCGAGAACTGGCCGTTCGACGCCGGCTGGGTGCAGGACGGCCACTCCGTGCACCGGCCTCTGCTGCTGCGCCGGGACCCGCCGAGCTCCGTGGTCGACACCGGCCGGACCACCGAGTTCGCACTGCTCAAGGCGCTCGAGCCGACCCCGGTACCGGCCCCAGTCGTGCACTGGCTGGACGACAGCGGGGACGAGTTGCTCCGGCCGAGCATGGTCGTGGACCGGCATCCCGGACGCGCACACCGAGCGGTACTCCGCGACAAGAACCCACTGGGCCTGACCTCGACCGAGCGCACCGAGCTGGCGAGGAACCTGTGTGACCTGCTCGCGTCGGTACACGCGGTCGACGTGGACGCCGCGGGCCTGCGGGACGTCCTGCCCGGTCCGCAGCCGGACCCCGCCACCGCCGAGCTGGACCGCTGGGAACGCATTCTCACCGAGTCCGAGTGGGAACCACAGCCCACGCTGCGGTGGACGCTGCGGTGGCTGCGGGACCATGTTCCTCCTCCCCCGGCCCGGCACGTGCTCGTGCACGGCGATTTCCGCCCGGCCAACGTGCTCGTCCACGAGGGGCCCGTGCAGGCGCTGCTGGACTGGGAACTGGCTCATATCGGCGACCCGCTGGACGACCTCGGTTGGTACTGCGCGCCGCTGTACGAACGAGAGCACTTCATTCCCGGCAGCTGGGAGCAGGCGGCCTTCCTGCGCCGGTATACCGAGCTCACCGGCACGCCGGTCGATCCCGACGCGTTGCTGTTCTGGCAGATGCTCGCGATGTTCCGGCTTGCCGTGATCGCGCTTCAGGCAGTCCGGGTGTTCTGTGCCGGCGAGTCCGACCGCCCCGCCGCACCGGCCGCCGCGCTGACGCGCCGGCTTGCGTCCACCGTGTCCGAAACTCCTGAGAGGCCGTCATGCGTCCGACCCCAGCCGAGTTGATCACCCATGTGCGCCGCGTGCTGCGCGACGTCGTGGAGCCGGAACTGACCTCCGAGTACGCTCGAGCGCGCCTGACGGAGGTCCGTGCCGTGCTCGCACAGGTCGACTGGGACAACGCCGGCCTCCAGGTCAGGTCCACGGCCACGGCGTTGCGCGAGACGCTGGCGGAATTCCGCGTCTGGGTGGACGCCGACGAGCGCCGCCAGGTCCACTTCGGACCGTCGGCGAGCCTCGATCTGCTGGACACCGACGCCGCGGACTTCGCAGGTTGGAACGAGTTACACGCCCGGTACACGGGCATCGTGGTGTCGCTGATCGATCCGCTGGAGGACTGGTTGCGCGCCAACCCCGACGACAAGGACGGTCTGGACCTACGACGGCAGCTGCTGACGCTGTCCGCCGGCTGATGGCCGATCAGCGCCGGGTGACCGACCGGTCAAGCTTGCGCTTGTACAGCTTGCCGTTGTCGCCACGTGGCAGCTCCGGCACGAACTCGACGGCACGCGGGCACTTGTAGTGCGCGAGGCGGGCCCGGCAGTACTCGATCAGCTCCGTGCCCAGTTCCGGCCCGGGGGCCGCATGAGCCGCGGGCACGACCAGAGCATGCACGATCTGGCCGTATTCCTCGTCGGGGACACCGATCACCGCCACGTCGTCGACCGAGGTGTGCAGCAGGAGCACGTCCTCGGCCTCCTGCGGATGAATGTTCACGCCACCCGAGATGATGAGCTGATCGCGCCGGCCGGTCAGGTACAGATAGCCGTCCTCGTCGAGATACCCGAGGTCGCCGACGGTCCGCCAGCCGCGTGGGTCCGTCGACGCCTGCGTCTTGCGCTCGTCCCCCTGATACCGGAACGCACCGGCTCCCTCGAACCACACGGTGCCGATCTCGCCGGGTGGCAGCTCGGCTCCGTCGGGGTCGGTGATGTGGATCGTGCCGGTAAGCGCTCGTCCCACGGAGCCCGGGTGCGCCGCGACCTCCGTGGGCCCGATGTGGCAGTTGCCGTAGCTCTCCGAGGCGCCGTACAGCTCGTGCACGACCGGGCCCCACCACTCCATGAGCCGCTGCTTGACCTCGTGCGGGCAGGGCGCGCCCCCGGTGATGGCCACTCGCAGGCTGCTCAGGTCGTACCGCGTCCTGGTCTCTTCGGAGAGCCGCAGCAGACGCAGCAACATGGTCGGGACGAACTGGGCATGCGTGACGCGGTAGCGGTCGATCGCCTCCAGGACCAGCTCCGGATCGAACTTCTCCAGGCACACGACCGTGCCGCCGAGCTGGGTGACCGCGAGGACGAACCGGAACGGTGCCGTGTGGTAGGTCGGCGCCGGGGAGAGGTACACCGTGTCCCCGTCCAGGTCGAACAGCTCGGTGTAGCGCCCGAGGTGCGGCGGCGCGTCAGCTGGGTGGATGTCGCTGCCTGGATGCAGGATGCCCTTCGGCGTGCCGGTGGTGCCGGAGCTGAACATCATGCGGCCACCCAGCCGCTCGCGGGGAAGTGGATCGGCCGGCATGGCCTCGATCGCGGCCTCGTAGTCAGGCAGAGTTCCGTCGCCATCGATCGCCAGCGTCGGTGGTGCCTCGGGCACCCCGCGGAGCGCCGTCTGGCTCGCCGGACCCGCCAGCAGTAGCTCCGCGCCGGACGCCCGCAACACCTCGGAGAGCTCACGCGCGCCGAGATGCCAGTTGACCGGCGCCAGGCATCGCCCCGACCGGGCCGCCGCCCAGATCATCTCCGCCCATTCGAGCCGGTTCTCGCAGGCCACGGCGACGGTCGCGGTCGGCGACAGCCCGTAGGAGTCGAACACCCGGGCCAGCTGAACGGATCGCCGGTCGAGGTCGGCGTAGCTGATGCTCCGGCCCGAACCGGCCATGACCATCGCCTGGTGTGCCGGCTTGTCGACGGCGTGTACTCCGGGATACATCGTCAGACGGCTCGGCCTGCCGCCGCCTCTTCCTCCCGCGTACGCCCGAGCAGGCCGATCAACTCCTCGTGCAGTTCGAACCACACGGTGTGGTAGCTGTCCATGATCGGTCGAGCGACATACTGGTGCTCCCCCGCCCGAATCTGCTCCAGCGCGGCCACGAATCGCGGCGGGTAGTGCGCCAGCCTCGGTGCCTCGGCGACGATCCGGTCGAGCAAGGGCATGAACTCGCTGTGCAAGGCGTCCAGCTTGGCCAGCACGCCGGCGTCGTAATCGGGATCGGAATGGTCGTTGGGTTGGCCGTCATCACGCATCTGCCACGAGGTGATGATCGACTTGAAGCCGGTGTTGTGCCGGTCGAATTCGTGATACAAGCCTTCGAGGCGCTGCTGGTCGATCTGGCCGCGCTCGGCGACGAGCAGCGCGGCCAGCCGCTCCCGCCCCTCCGGCGTGAGCCGGGCACTCGACCCCTTCTGGACACAGAAGCCGGCGGCGACGGCGGAGACCAGCAGGTCGCCACACGCGTCCTCGGTGTGCTGCAGCGAACCCGGCAGGTCATCGGGCTTGACCCTGCCCTTCAACCGGAGAAGCTGCAGCAGCGACAGCTCCAGTTCCTCGGCGCTTCGCGGGATGGACGTGCGCGTCATTGCGTAGCCGCTCCTCACCGTGACATTTGGTCTATTTCACGACTATTGATGGTACGTGTGTTCGTTCCGGGAAGCTAGGCCGGCACGAAGTCGGCCTTGAGCCTGCGCTTGTCGAGCTTGCCCATGGCCGAACGCGGCAGCGACGGGACGAACTCGACGGATCGCGGGCACTTGTAGTGCGCCAGGCGCTCCCGGCAGAAGGTCAGGACGTCCGCGGGGTCCGGCGGCGTCCGTGGGTCACGAGGCACGACCACAGCCTTGAGCTCCTCCCCCATCTCCGGATGGGGGACACCGATGCACGCCACCTCCTCGATCTCCGGGTGCGTGGCAAGCACGAGCTCCGACTCGGCGGGGTAGATGTTGACCCCACCCGACACGATCATGTCCGAGAACCGGTCGGTGATGTAGACGTAGCCGTCCTCGTCGATGTATCCGACCTCCCCGAGAGTGAAGACTCCCGGTTCGAGATGGACACTGCGCTGCTTCTCCGGCGCCTGGTGGTAGACGATCCCACGCCCGGTGGTGTCCCGGAAGTACAAGCGACCTTCGGTACCGGATGGAAGCTCACGACCGTTCTCGTCGACGACCAAGGCCTCGAACGGCGGCACGGGCCTGCCCACGGAACCGACGTGGTCGAGCCATTCGGTCGCACTGATCAGGCAGGTGGTGCCCACCTCACTGGCACCGTAGCTCTCCCAGATGACCTCGCCCCACCACGCGATCATGGACCGCTTCACGTCAGCCGGGCACTTCGAACCGACCTGGAGGACGTAGCGCAGGGACGAGACGTCGTAGCGCTCGCGCACGTCCGACGGAAGCGAGAGCAGCCGGATGAAATGCGTCGGAACCATGACCGTGCTGCCGATCCGGTACCGCTCGATCGAGGTCAGCACCGTCTCGGCGTCGAACCGGCCGAGCACGGTCACCGGCACCCCGGCGACCAGCAGGCGCGTGCTCACTAGCGGCCCACTGTGGTACATCGGCCCCACGACCAGATGCGGACCGTACCCGGCCCACGAGTTCCTGCCCAGTCGCTCGACGTGCTCCGCGATGTCGGCCCCACCGACGAACGAGGTCGGCGGCAACTCGGTGCCCTTGGGCGCGCCGGTGGTACCGGACGTGTAGACGAGCGCAGGCAACGGCGTCCGGTCGACCGGAGGTTCGGAGTCGGCCGCCGAGCCCAGCCAGTCCTCCCACGAGCGCGCGCCCTCGACGACACCGCCGCGGGTGACGACCAAGGAGACCCCGGCGGCGCGGGCTGCGTCGACCGCTCGCTGCGCGGTCGACGCATCCGCCAGCACGACGTCCACTCCGGCATCGGAGAAGATGTACGCCGCCTCGTCCGCCGTGAGGTGGAAATTCACCGGCACCGCCGAGCATCCGGCGAGCGTCGCTGCGACGTAGCACAGCAGGGTTTCGGCGGAGTTCTCCGCGAAGACGGCGACCCGCCGAGCCGGGCGGAACCGCACGTCCAGCAGCCCGTTGATCATTTGCCTGAGCAGCCGATCGACCTCGCTCCAGGTCATTTCCCGGTCGGCCGAACGAAGCGCGATCTCGGCAGGCCGCTGCCGGGCCAGCACCGCGGCGAAGGTCATCCCCAACTCCTCGTTGATCGGAACGGCTCTCCCGCAGATTAGTCTACAACTGAACTATTGTCCATTGGATCTTTTCGTTAGCGGCCGGCGATCACACGCTCGAGCTCGCGCGACTTTCCGGGCCGGCCACGGTCGGCCGAGACCGCGCTGACGCTGATGTATCCGCGCGCCAGGGCCGCGGTGTCGCTGTTCGGACTCAGCCGCGGCGCGGGCTCCACCGCCCCGTAGGCCAGCTGATACGTGTCCGCACCCGACTTGCGGTACGAGAACCGGTCCAGTGCGACCCCGCCGACGTCGGTCCACCGCGGCTCCGGCTCCACACCGGGAACCACATCCGGACCGTTCACGTTGAGCAGCACCTGATCGCGCACGAGGTGCCGGCTCACGCCACCGGCGAGTACCCGCTCCACCAAACCTGTCGCGTAGGTCGCTACCGTTCGGTAGGTGTCCACTGAAGGGACGCTCGTCGCCCGAGTGCCGGCACTCACCGCGATCGCCGGCGCCCCGTGCTCGAGGGCCGCGGTCGCGGCGCCGACGGTCCCCGACAGGTTGACCGACAGGTCGGTGTTGGCCCCGGAGTTGATGCCCGAGAGCACAAGGTCCGGGCCGCCCGACCAGCCGACCCGGTCGGCGAGGAGCGTGCCCAGCGCGAGATCCACGGCATCGGCGGGAGTGACCGACGCCGAGGCTGGCTCACAGGACTCCGCGCCCTGGCAGACGCCGAGCACCACGCCACGACTGGGCGCCGTCGAGCAGTCGGCGGCATACTCGTCCGGCATGTCGGCGGGCGGCGCCACGGTGACCTGCGCCGCGGCCGCCGAAGCCCGGCTTCGACCACTCTGCTGCCCCCACGGGCCGACCACGACCACGTCCGCTCCGGCCCGGCAGAGCGACTTGCGGAGCTCGTACAACCCCCGGCCGTCGGCCCCATCCGGACGGGCCGCCTGCACGGAGTCGTCGTTCGCCAGCAGAATGCGCACGCCGGCCAGTGGCGGGGCGTTCACGTCGCCGTCCACCGCGCCGGCCTGCGGTACCGAGCCGCCTGCCGCCAGCACGCCGGCAAGCGCCGTCGCGAGCAGCGTCTTCCTCGTGTTCATCATGAGCACCGACACTAGTAACTCTAGTTTTAGAGTAGTTGTCGTTCAGGCGAAGAACAGCCGAAGCGCCTGGACGACCGCGCGGCCACTCACGTCCGGGAACGCCGCAGAGTAAACTGTCGAGTAACCGACCACCACCCGAGACAGACCCGACTGGGGGATCAGCGCCCATGGCCACACGCAAGGCGGCCGACACCGCCACACCGGACACGATGACCGACCCTGTGGACTGGGCTCACCACTACTGGCAGGAACACGGGCTCCAGGGGGACGAACAGCGATTCCTGGCCATGTCGTCGCTCCTCCGGTACCAGCGGCTGGTCGTGGACGCGGTGGAGGAGGCCCTGCGGGCCCACAAGCTGAACCTCACCGACTACCTGGTGCTCATGACCCTCCAGCTGTCGGAGAACGGCACCCGGCTGATCAGCAACCTCGCCCGCAGCCTCATGGTGCACGCGACCACCGCGACCCTGGCCACCGACCGCCTGCAGAAGCGGCGACTGATCAGCCGCACCCCCACACCCCACCGACCGACGGGCCACGTGCATCACGATCACGGCCACCGGACGCAAGCTGGTACACAAGGCGACGATCACACTGAGCGAGATCGGCTTCGGCATGGGCGACGCGAAGCCGGAGGCCGTTGAAGGACTGGTCGGCCTGCTGGCCGAGCTCCGGACCGCGGCCGGCGACACCGGGCGCTGAGGACAGCGAGCACAGGCAACAACCCTCTGGCGCATTACTCTAGCTCCAATTACTCTTGCGTTAGAGTAAATTCCGTCGGAGGGAGTGGCCTGTGCACGCAAGGCTTTCTGCGGGACAGGACGCCGTCACCTCGGTCGAACAGGCGCTGGCGGCCGAGCTGGCGGCCGTGCCGGCAGGAAGCGAGCAGGCGGAGGCGGCCGAGGAACTGGGCGCCGCGCTGCTCCGTCGCGCCTCGCTGGACGATCAGGTAGCGCAACGACGGGATCGCCACGCCGCCGAGCTGCACGCCCGAATCGAGGCGGTGCTGCCCGGAGCCACCGGGGCGGTGGACACGCTGCTCGAGGCGCTCAGCAGCAACGCCGACGCGTTGTCCGTCCGAGCGCTCTCGGACCCGGACGTGGCGGAAACGCTCCGCGGCATCGCGTCCGTGCTGGTGGAGACGGAGCTACCGGAGGTCGCACCGCACCGGTCCGGGAACGCGACACGGGACGAGTCGACCGCGTACCGCGCGGCGGCAGCACCGAGCGTGACCGAGGAGCAACTGCTGGCGTGCCTGCGTGCACAGAGCGGGCCAGGCGTCACCATCCACCGGATCACCGGGCTTCGTATGCTGTCGGGAGGCTTCTCGAAGGAGATGCTCGCCGCCACGGTCGAGCACTCCGAGGGCAGCGACGACATCGTCATCCGCAAGGTGGCTGCCGGGCGGACGGCGCACACCCTGGGCGGGGAGTTCGCCGCCCTGGCGTTCGCCTGGCGGGGTGGGGTTCCGGTCGCGGAACCGCTATGGCTGGACGAGCAGGCCTTGGGTACGCCCGCCTTCGCCACCCGGAAGGCGGCCGGGGGGTGCCTGGGCGACGTCTGGGGGCCCACTGGGCCCGTCGACCGGGAAGCGGGAACCGCGATCGCGGCGGCACTGGCGCGGCTGCATTCGCTCGATACCGCCGGTCTGACGGACGCACCGCTGCCGCCGATGGTCACCCGCCGAGAGATCATCGCCGCGATCGAGGAACGACGGGACGTGCTGGATGCCGTCTCCACTCCGTCGACACCCTTCGCCACGATGTTCGCGCTCGTCCTGGGCTGGCTCCGCGCACACGCTCCGGCCGACGTTCGCGACCCGGTTCTGGTCCATGGTGACTTCGGCCTGCACAACCTCCTGCTGGACGGCACCAAGCTCACCGCGGTACTGGACTGGGAACGCGCTCACCTGGGCCACCCCGCCGAGGATCTCACCTACTTGCGTCCGAGCATCGAACCCGTACTCGGCTGGGAGGGGTTCCTGGAGGCTTACCAGGCGGCCGGTGGCAAACCTCCGGATGCCGACCGGCTCACGTTCTACACGGTGTGGCACGACATCTGGCGCGGCATCTCGGCATATCGGATGCGCGCCAAGTTCCTCGCCGACCCCAGCAGGATTTCCGATGCGATGGCCGGTCTGCTCATGTCACCCAGATTCCTGCTGCGCGCGGTCCGTACCGCCTTCCACCTCTGACGGGGGCTCCATGCTGACCGACTTGGACGAGACGCTGTTCCACCAGTTCCCGCAGCCGCTCTCGGTCGTCGCCACAAGCGACCACCGCTTCTTCGACCGGTTCTGGTTCTGCGGAGCGGACCCGGCAGGCGGTGCGGCGTTCTTCGCCGGCTTCGGCCGCTATCCGAACATGGGCACCCGCGACGGTTTCCTGTCCGTGCTGGACGGCGAGACCCAGCACAACCTTCGCGTCTCGACCCAGGCGCCGGCCGCCGACGAGCGGCTGGCCGGGACGGCCGGACCACTCCGGGTCGAGGTTCTGGAGCCGTACCGGCACATCGCCCTGACACTCGACGCGCCGGAGGTGAGGGCGGAGCTGGAGTTCCGCACGTCGCTCGCGCCGCGGTTGGAACGACAGCACACCGAACTGCGCAACGGCCGGGTTCTCCAGGATCAGCAGCGCTACGTCCAGGTCGGCCGATGGAACGGCGTCATCTCCGTGGGCGATCGACGCCATGAGATCGCCGACTGGTGGGGAGACCGTGACCACGCCTGGGGCGTGCGCGTCGACGTCGGCGGTCTGGAGCCACCCGACATGAGCGAGCGGACACGCAGCTTGACAGTGTGGTGCAGCTTCTCCACCGCGTCCTGCCACGGGATGTTCCAGCTTCGTGAGTACGCCGACCGGCGACCGACCTACCTCGACGGCACGCTCTACCGCGATGGTGAACCCGTGGACGTGACGGGCATCGACCACGAGATCGACTTCGTGCCCGGGACGGCGAACTACCGGCGAGCCACCATCCGGCTTCACCTCGCGGACGGCACGACGACCGAGATCGTCGCGGAGCCGCTCACCAAGAGCGCGTGGGCCGGCCGGGGTGGCGGGTACAGCCGCGGGTTCCGTGACGGCAAGGGGTTCGGCGCGCGGCGGGGCGAGGTCGTCGAGTACGACGTGTACGACGTGGGTGACGCCACCCAGGTCTTCCTGGACGGCGCACCGGTCCCAGCGGGCCACCGCGAGCAGATGGCGCGGCTGACCGTCGACGGCGAACCGGGCGTGGGCCATCTCCCGATCATGGACCGGAGCGGCCGGCTTCCGGGGTGAACCGGGAACCCGACCTCGTTCGCTGCGTCGTTCGGTCAGCGGCGTGGGCCGGTGAACGCCTCGACCAGCCACGGTCGCTGACGCTCCAGCTGGTGTCGCAGATACTCCCGCCCGGCCGCGCGGGCGGGGTCGTCGCGGTCCGGCAGCGCCGCGATCAACGTGTCCAGGGCACTCCGCAGGCACCTGGCCTCCGCGCCGAGCCTGCCGACCGTCGTCGGGGCATCCAGCTCCCCTGCCGCACGCAACGCCGCCTCCACCACCCGGCGCGGCTCGTCGGGCAGGGTCGGCGCCCAGGTCTCGAGCAGCGCACGGAGCTCGGAGTTGTCCGCGGCCAGCGCGGGCTCCTCGTGCTCGACCCGGCTTCGCACCATCCGGAGCAGCTGGGCCACGGTGCGGCACAGGCTCGCCGTGTAGCCGTCGTCGTCGGCGCTGACCTTCGGGGCGATGTCCCGCTCGATGGTGGTGATGGTCGCCGCCAGCACCTCCGGAACCGTTGGCTCGATCATGTGGTGGTCCCCGTTTCCGGTGCGAACCCGCAGGCCGCCCCGAGCTTGAGCTGACTGCGGTACTGCACCTCGGTCGCGTTCCACACCAGCCGGATGCTGCTCGCACCCGCGCGGACGCGGTGAGCGCTGTGGTGGGCGTAGCAGAACTGGATCAGTCCGTAGCAGGCCCGGTAGTACGCGAGCCGCTCCGGCGAGATGTCGATGCCCGTCCGCGCCCGGTAGTACTCCAGCGCCTCCGGCCAGCCCCACAGCCTGCGTCCGTCCCGGACGATTTCCGGCACCATTTCCTGCACCTGCGCGAAGTCGTACGCCGGATCGCCGAGCCGCCACAGCTCCCAGTCGCTCATCGCGACGATCCGCCCGTCGTCCGACCAGACCTCCTCGCCGTGCCCGTTCGTGCCCTTGCACAATGCGATGCAGGGGGAATCGGTGGGTGCGCTGTCGCGTAGCTGGGAGAGCGCCTCGGTCACGGCGGGGGACGGCTCTAACCGGAAAGTGGCGAGCCAGGTCTCGATGTCGTCCAGCAGTGCCGTCGCACAATGCTTCACAGACTCGGGCACCGTGCCGATCTCATCGAAACCAAGCGCGCGCCAGTCCGTGGTGTGGACGAGCGCGAGCTTGTCCAGATGTTCCTTGGAAGCAGCGATCTTACGGTCGTCGTCTGCCGGGTCGTCGCTGGACAGAAACGGCAGGTACCAGTTCCCGTCGATCTTGGTGCGGACGTAGGCCGGGCGCCCGTCCGGCTGCCAGCGTGGGTCCTCCTCCATCCACAGCGCTCGGGCCGCCGGCACGGCGCTGCCCGCGAGCCTCCGGTAGACCTCGTACTCCTCGCGAAGCGGCATGGGAATCACGGTACCGTCGGGCAGATCACGTCTGACCACAAACGACATGTCCGATGCGGTGCCGTCCCGGACGACGCGCGCGTCGACGATCCATGTCTCGCGCGACACTCCACGGGAAACGCGGCCGACCCGCTCGATCGACACCTCGTCGACGTCGTCCCGGAGGCGATGGCGAAACCACGTGCCGACGTCGGTCACGTTCTCCAGCCGCATCACAACTGCCGCCGCTGTCCACTCGATGCCGCCTCGAGCACGGCGTCGAGCAACCTGTGCCTGCGGACACCGTGATCGAAGCCGGGCAACGTGGTGCTGCCCTTGTGGAGATCCTCGAGCAGGACCGTGTAGGCGTTGGCGAGATTGGTCGCGGGATCAGCCGGACGCTCCCGGTACGCCGGCACGAGGTGGTACTCGTCCGGGACGGAAAGCTCGACGAGTTCGCGGTCGTCACCCCGCGCGCCGCGCAGGACGACGGGTGCCAGTTGCAGGTGGCCGTGCTCCCCCGTGATGACCAGGTCGCCCTCGGTGCCGTTGATCTCCCAATGGAAATTGGTGCCGCGCGACCGGCCACCCCGGAAGTGCACGGACGCGACGGCACCTCCTTCGAGCACGCCGTGCACGGCGACCTGGTCGTCGGCGGTCTTCTCGACGATCTCGCCGGAGACCCGGTCACGCACACGAGGGCGCCGGTTCGCCAGGACCGCGCCGATTTCGGTGAACTCGCCGAGACAGAGGGTCAGGGCATCGGTCACATGTCCGAACGGGATCGCCAGCATCGTCGAGCCGCCGTCCCGATCGAGCACGTACGCTGTCCGGGAGTCGGCCTTTTCGCCCCACGACATCCCGGACGCCACCACGGTGGTGGACAGCACCTCACCGACCCAACCGGAGGCGAGGATATCTTTGAGGTATCGGATCAGGGGCGCCGACCGAGCTTGCAGACCGACGAAGGCCCGCACACCCTTGTCGCGTGCCGCGGTGGCGAGCGACTCCGCCTCGGCGGCGGATGTCGCGAGCGGCCACTCGCAGTAGACGTCCTTGCCCGCGTCGACCGCCGCGATCACGGCGTCGTAGTGTTTGGCCGCCTGTACGGCCACGACGACGAGATCGACATCGGGGCAGCGGGCGAGGTCCACCGCCGACCCGAAGGTCGACGGTACGCCGTAGCGCTCCCCCGCCGCCTTCGCCGACGCCGCCGAACTTCCCGCCAGCGCGGTCACTTCGTACCCCTCCACAGCGGCCAGCGCCGGCACGTGGGCCTGCGCTGCCCAGCCGCCGGACGCGCTCAATCCCACGAGGCCGACCCGCACGGGCCGCCGTTCCCGGTCGTTCGAATTCTCCGCCATCGCCCCATCCGGCATCGGTTGTCAGCAAAGGGACACTGTCCCGGCCACGGCACAAAACTCGAGTGCCGTCGTTCCGCTCGCCCAAAGCGGCACAATTAGTCTACGATTAGAGTAGATGTTCTCGCAATCAGGCATCCGGCAGGGAAGGGCGGCACGTCGTGGCGGCACGAAAGAACACAGGGTCTGCCGGCGCAACCGACGAGACAGAGACGATCACGGACCCGGTCGAGTGGGCGAACCACTACTGGTCCAAGTTCGATCTCGGCACGCATCAGGAGGCGTTTCTCGCCATGAGCTCGACGCTGCGCCTCCATCGGCTGATGACCGACACCGTGGAAACGGCGCTGCGTGCCTACAGTCTCAACCTGACAGACTACCTGGTGCTCATGACGCTCGAACTGAGCGACAACGGTACCCGGCTGCTCAGCCGCTTGGCCTGGAACCTGCTCGTGCACGCCACCACCATCACGCTCGCCACGGACCGACTGGAGGGCAGGGGACTGCTGTACCGGCACCCGCACCCGACCGACCGGCGCGCAACATGCGTGACGATCACCGACGAAGGGCGGGAGCTCACGCGAAAGGCCACCGACGCACTCCGCGAGGTGAAGTTCGGTCTGACCGGCAGCACCCTTGCCCAGCAGCAGAGGCTGCTCGCCGTGCTCGGCGCATTGCGTTCGGCCGCAGGCGATATCGACCGCGCTCACTGACACCTACCCGGCGGGCTGACCGACGCGGCGTCGCAACCGTGCCGCCTTGCCCGCCATCCCCGCCGCGACAACGGCCACGAGCCTTCCCTCAGCCACACACGTCGCGAGGAAGCGCCGTCCGTCGTCCTCCTCCACAGTGACATCGGCGTCCGGCACGACCTCGCCGAAAACCTGGAGTTTCAAGCCGAATTGATCACTCCACACGTAGGGCAGGAACTCCTCGCCACACGGCATGCCGAGCATGTCCCTGGCCACCACTCGTGCCTGCTCCCCTGCGTTCGTCCAATGCTCCACGCGACGATGGCGGCCGTCCGGCCCGAGCCACGCCGCGACGTCACCCACCGCCCACACGTCCGCGACGGTGGTACGCCCACGCTCGTCGCACAGCACACCGTCGCCGACCTCGATACCGCTGCCCGCCAGCCAGTCCGACTCAGGAACGGAACCAATGCCGACGACCACGACATCGGAGTCGATATCGGCACCATCGGTCAACGTGGCCCGCAGCTTGCGTCCGGACCGCACCAGTTCGGCCACCCCGGTGCCGCACCGCAGGTCGACGCCTGCCTTCCTGTGCCAGCGGGCCACCAGCTCCCCGAGCCTCTCCCCCAGCGCGCCCGCCAACGGGGTCGGCTGGGGCTCGACGAGATGGACCGTCAGCCCCAGCTCGCGCAGACTCGCCGCCACCTCGCACCCGATGAAGCCTGCCCCGACGACGAGCGCGGCGCCTGCTTCGTCCAGCCCTTGCCGCAACGCGAGGCAGTCGTCCAGGGAGCGCAGCGTGTGCACGCCGGGCAGGGACTCGCCGCCCGGGAGAGCGCGAGCGCGCAGTCCGGTCGCGACGACCAGGCGGTCGTAGCGGAGTGTGTCGCCGTCGGCCAGCAGGATGTGCTTTCGCCGCGGCTCCACCGCGGTCACCGCCGAACCCAGGCGGAGGGTGATGTCGTGATCGGCGAAGAACGCGTCGTCCCGCAACCGGATGTCGGCAAGCGAGCGGGTGCCCCTCAGGACCTCCTTCGACAGCGGTGGTCGATCGTAGGGTGGCGTGGATTCCGCCCCGACGAGCACCAGGCCGCCGTCGTATCCGGCTCTGCGCAGCTCTTCGGCGACGCGGACACCGGCGAGGCCGGCACCGACGACGACGACCGTCACCGTGCGGCGCCCGCGTTGAGCGTGCAGCGTCCGTTGGTCAGCACGACCGTGCCGTCGTCCTTGCGGGTCCGGAACACCGCCTCACCGTCACCGGTCCCCCAGATGTCCACGTGGAGGGTGTCGCCGGGCAGGACCGGAGCGGCGAACCGCGCGTCCATGCTCCGCAGGCCCTGAGCGTCCCCGCCGGCCAGGGCATGCAACAGGGCGCGGCCGGTGAAGCCGTACGTGCACAGCCCGTGCAGGATCGGCCGCTCGAAACCGGCGCGGCGCGCGAAGGCCGGATCGGAGTGCAACGGGTTGCGGTCACCCGAGAGCCGGTAGAGCAACGCCTGGTCCGCACGCGTCGAGTAGGTGACGGTGTGGTCGGGCGACCGCTCCGGCGCCTCCCAGGTAGAGCTGGGGCCACGGTCGCCTCCCCAGCCGCCGGCCCCGCCGATGAAGAGCGCGGAACGGGTGCGGAACATCGCCTCGCCGGTGTCCTCGTCGACGGACTCCGACTCGGTCACGACCAAGGCGGCCTTGCCCTTGTCGAACATGTCGGCGATGCGCGTGGTGGTGAGGACGGCACCCTTCGGGGGCAGCGGCCGCAGCACCTCCACGCCCTGCTCGGCGTGTACCAGCTTGGCCCAGTCGAACGTGCCGAACCTCTTGAAGATCCCCGGGTCCATGCTCAGCACCACCGGGTATGTCGGCAGCACCTGCTGCTCGGTGCCCTTGGTGTTCTCGGTGGTGTAGGCCAGCTCGTCGACACCCGCACCGACTCCCAGCGCATACAGGATGCAGTCCTTGCTCTCCCAGGTGGTGCGCCGTGGGCCCGACTCGGCGCCGATCGCGTCCGGATCCAATGCCATCGAAACAGCGTCCCTTCGTGATGTCGTGTCTCAGCCGCGGTTCGGGGGACCGAGGTGGTCGCACTCACCCGGTTCGAGTCGCCGCAGGATTCGCGGGCTCTCCCCCACGTACATGCGTTCACCCTCGATGAGCCCGCCCACATCGATCGGCCACACGATGAGTGCCCGGTACTCGACGAGATACCAGGCCGCGGGTTCGACCTCGTCCTCGGCGGCGAAACCGCGACTCGTCAGCAGCTCGCCCGTATAGGCGTGCCGAAAGATCCCTTCGGTGGCAACGGTGTCATGCTCGACCAGCACGTTCGAGATCTCGAACTCCAGCCGGTTCTTGCCGATCGCGATCGACGCTTCGTAGAACGCCTTCACCTCGTCGTACCCCTTGGGGCCGACCGAGTCGGAGGCACCCCAGACCTCGTAAACGGGTTGCGGGACCAGTGTCTCCATCAGTGCGGGGACGTCACCCCGGACCTCCTCCCGCACATGCCGGGCGACGATCTCCAGATTCGCGCGCTTGCGCGGGTCCGGCTCGGTGCCGGCCCGGTCCGCCAGCAGTTGCCAGCTGCGTTCCGCGGCGGGGCGGAGTTCGGTGATCATCGTTCACCTCACGCGAAACCGTAGGGCCGGAACGGCCCGTCGAGGAACAACTCGGTGTGCCCGGCTCCGGTCCACCGCCGGCCATCCGGGGCGATCGTCTCGACCCGGGACACGTACTCCTTGCCGATCAACCCCGGTACGGGCGTCCCGTTGTACATCCGGAAATCCAGTGGCTGCCGGGAGAAGTCGAACTCGTCCCACTCGACCGCGGGCTGCTCGGGTCCGTGGTAGGTCCGGAACGATCCCCCGTCGCGCCAGCTGCCAGCCTGGTAACCGAGCGTCGCGGTCACCCACGCGGGCGCCGCCGGGCGTACGTGCTGCACCCACTCGCCACCGTCGGCGTCGGTCAGTGTGATGGTGGCCGCGGCCAGAATCCTCGTGTCGCCGACGAATTCCAGCCGGTGTCGTCCGGCGACCAGCTCGACGCCCTTGCCGTCCCAGCCGAAGTCGAACCGCCCCTCGAACGGGGTGCCGAACGTATCGTTCATCGGCACTTGCGCGCCATCCGGCGACTCGTGGATGGCGTAGAAGCCGGACAGTTCACAGGCGCCGAACAACGTCCAGAACCGCAGTGCCCTCGGCACGCCCTCGGGTTCGGCGGGCGGCAACCATCTCGGGTCCGGCGCCAGTGGGGGCCGCTGGTGGTATAGGCCCCACGAGTGGTCGCGATCGGCGTACCAGGACCCTGGTTCCACCTCGATGCGTTCGCCGTCGACCTTCAGCCAGCCTCGCGCGGTACCGCTCTGGGCGTAGCGGGTCTGGTCGGTGATGGGGCGCCCGCCGCGGGTGGCGAAGTGGTGCGCCTCCTCGAAGGCGGGCGCGGACCCCAGCCAATGCAGGTCGAAGCTGAACCCGGACGGGTTGTCGTCCAGCGTCAACCGGATGTCCCGGTACGGCTCCACGATCTCGATCCGGTACGGGCCGATCTCGGTGGCGCAGTGGTCACGCCAGGTCCGGCTGAACCGGACGGTTCGCTGCACCCCGGCGCGGTTGATACCGGCGTACCCGCCGACGAGGTTGGTGTTGGGATTGATCCGCATTCCCTGGAAGCAGAAGATCTGCCGGTCGGGATTGAACACACCGAAGAAGTAGCCGTCGTCGAAGCCGTGGTCGCTGTCCGCTACGCGACTCAGCGGGTAGGGCGTCTGGTGGACCGGAAGCTCGTCATACGGGCTCAGCATCGCTCACCTCGGCAGTGCGGCGTGGACATGGACGGGACTGCTCACGCCGTGAACCGCAACGGCAGCCGCGCGATGCCGTGCTGTGCGAAGCTCGGCAGGTACTCGACGTCCTCGGGGTCGGCCTCGAGGGCGATCTCCTTCGTCCGCCTCAGCCAGGCGGTGATGCCGACCCGTGTCTCCAGGCGCGCGATGGGCGCGCCGAGACAGAAATGCTCGCCCTTGCCGAACGCGAGGTGATTGCCTTCGCTCGCCCGGTCGAACGACAGCCGATCCGGCTCGTGGAAGTTGCGCTCGTCGCGGTTGGCCGACCCGTAGACCAGGTAGATGTTCGACCCCTTCGGGATCGTCACACCACCGATCTCGACGTCCTCGTTCGCGGTCCGGAAGATGCCCTGGACCGGGGACTCCAGCCGGAGCACTTCCTCCACGACCTTCGGCACGAGCGCGTGGTCGGCGCGGACGGCCGTCATGAGCTCGGGGTCGGTGACCAGCTTGTACATCACTGACGTCAGCAGGTTGGTGGTGGTCTCGTTGCCTGCGACGAGGAACTGGACGAGCATCTGCAGCATCTCGTTCTGCGTCAGCGGGGTCTCGCCGTCGATGCGTGCGCCGACGATGGCCGACAGGAGATCGTCGGTCGGTTCCTCGCGGCGCCGCGCGATCTGCTCGGTGAAGTAGTCGTAGAACTCGTCGACCGCGGCGAACAACTCGGCGATGGTGTCGTCGCTCAGGTTCATACTTCCGGTGCCGGCGACGAACGCGTCCGACCAGCGCTTGAACGTCGGGTGCATCTCGGCGGGCACTCCAAGGATGTCGGCGATGACCGTCATCGGCATCAGGATGGAGAACTGGCTCACCATCTCGGCCTTGCCATCGTCGATGAAGGCGTCGATCAACTCGTTCGCCAGCTGCTCGACGGACGGCTCCATCGCGAGGACCCGGCGAGCGGTGAACGCCCGGTTCACGAGCTTGCGCTGCCGGCTGTGCACCGGCGGATCCGCGTTGAGCAGCACCGCCGACTCACTGATCTCGAGCCTGCGTTGGGCCTGCGCCCGCAACGTCGAACTGGTGTCGGGGTCAGCGACGAGCCTCCTGGCCAGTGGGGTGACCGAACCCGGTCCACTGGCCATCACGGACGAGAACTTCTCGGGCGCTCTGAGCACCGCCACGATGTCGTCGTACCGAGTCAGCGCATAGGCCTGAATCCGCTCGATCCATCGAGGCGCCGCCTCCTCCCGCATCGGCCCGTATGCCAGGTGCGGGCAGCGCGCCATCTCGGGCTTCGCGTCGAAAAGATCGCGAACGGGATCGGTCACCTTCACGAGTCATCCTCCTGGAGAACTGCGGCACGGCGGCTTCGCCGCACGCGCCCAGATTAGTCTAGCGATGGACTGTTTACAAGGCGATTGAATCGCGAGGCCGCGACGCGCGATACTCTGGCTGTAGAGTTTTCGTTTCAACCACAGCGGATCGGAGTCGCTCATGCGCGTGGTCACTGACCTCGACAAGTGCTGCGGAAACGGCCAGTGCGTCATGGACGCACCCGACGTGTTCGACCAGAACGACGATGACGGCACCGTCATCGTGCTTCAGGAGTTCCCCGGCGCGGAACAGGCGGATGCGGTCCGAAACGCCGTCCGCAACTGCCCCACCGAGGCGATCACGGTGCTGGACTCATGACCGACCCGTTTCGCCTCGACGGCGAGGTCGCGATCGTGACCGGCGGCAGCCGGGGCATCGGGCACGCCATCGCGCGGTCGCTGGTGGGCGCCGGCGCCGACGTGCTCATCTGCGGCCGCGACGCCGACCAGGGACGGATAGCGCGGGACGAACTGTCCGGTGCCGCGGGCAAGGTCGAGTTCACGCGTGCCGACGTGACGTCCGAGGACGACGTGACGGCGCTCGTCGACTACTGCCTCGACTCGTTCGGACGGCTGTCGATCCTGGTCAACAACGCGGGCCCGACCGACCTCCTGCACAGCCGCGACGTCGATGGCCCGCTCGGCCAGATCTCGCCGCACAACTGGCACCGCGTCCAGGACAGCGCGCTGACCAGCGCGTACCTGACGACGCGCGCCGCGCTGCCACCCATGATGTCGGCGGGCCGCGGTTCGATCGTCAACATCACCTCGATCGCGGCCGCGCTGGCGATGCCCGGTTTCGCGGCGTACACGGCGGGCAAGGCGGGGGTCGAGGCGATGACCAGGGCAGTCGCGGCGGAATACGGACATCTCGGCATTCGCTGCAACGCGATCCGCGTCGGCACGATCGCCGTGGACCACGAACGCGGACGGCCACGACCGAAGGCCGCGCCACCCAAGATCGGGAAGGACTACCGGAGCGAGGACTGGCGCGCGGCCACCCCGCCCCCGGCGGGCGACCCGGACGACGTCGCCAACGCGGTGCGCTACCTCGTCGCCCCGGCAAGCGCCTACGTCACCGGGATCACCCTGCCGGTGGACGGTGGCCTCGGCTGCCGGTCACTCATGCCCTGGCAGACGCCACGCCCGGAGGCCGGAGCCGAGACCACCTGAGCCCGCCAGACGCGGGCGGGAGCGCTACTTCCCGCCCGCGTTCTGCGCCGCCTGCAAGAAGGTCACCGTCGCCTCCGTCAGGCCGCCGTCGACGTAGAGCACCTGCCCGGTGACGTATCGGGCATCCTTCGAGGCGAAGAAGGACACCACGTCGGCGATGTCCTCGGGCAGCGCACGACGCCCGAGCGGAACGAGGTTGTTGAACCGTCCCTCGCGCTCCGGATCGGCCGACACCTGCGCCGTCCCCTCGGTCCGGACGCCCCCGGGAGCGACCGCGTTGAAACGCACGCCGGTGTGTGCGAACTCCACAGCGCAGAGCTTGGTCAGCGAGACGAGCGCGGCCTTGGACGGGGAGTATGCCCCGGTGCCGGGCGTCGGCACCTTCGCCGCCATCGACGCGATGTTCACCACCGAACCACCGCGGGACGACAGCTGGGAGATCAACAGTTGGGTCAGCAGCAGCGGCGCGACCGCGTTGACGTCCATGACCTTCCGAAACTGCTCGGCCGTGATGTCGGTAAGCCTCACAGGCGGAAAGATCCCGGCGTTGTTGACGAGAACGTCGAGCGAGTCCACCGATGCCGCCAACACGCGCAGGGCGTCGGGATCGGCGACATCACAGACCATCGCCCGGCCGTCGACCTCGGCCGCGACCTCTTTCGCCGCCGCCTCGTCGAGGTCCACCACGATGACATCGCAGCCGTCCGCGGCCAGCCGGCGCGCTATGGCCCGTCCGATTCCCCGTCCGGCGCCGGTCACCAGCGCGTTGCCCATGGAACCACCTTTCTCCACACAGCCGAGGGTGAGGGGTGTCGACTACGCGGGTCATCCCTTGTCGAGGACGACGCGCTTGAGCCGGGTCAGTTGCGTCCGGCAGATCTTCCACCGGCCGTCTTCCTTGCGGTATTCCTCGCGGTAGTGCCCGTACCCTGTGTGGGACTGGTACGTGCTGTCCTCCGGAGTCTCGACGAGGTCGAACATCGGCCACACGCCCCGAGCATGGGTCTCGTCGATGATCTCGATCTCGGGCATATGTCCGTGATGGACGGACATCGCCCCGTCGAAATGCCGTCGAGCCGAATCCACGAACTGCTCCCGGGTCATCGGCTTGCTCGTTGATTCCGCGAAGTCGATCTGCAGGTCGGCCGTGAAGAGCTGGGCGAACTCGTCCCACAGTTTGAGGTCGACGGCCCGGAAGTACCTGGCTTTCAGCTGTTTGATCTCCTCGATCGCCACCAGCCGCCGGACCTGTTCCTCGATGGATGCGTCCACTCCGGTCGTCCTCCTCGTTGACGGACTCAGCGCGACGCGGGCGCCGCCTGTCGACACCGCCGCGCTCACCACGTACTCTAACGTCAAATACTCTACTGTCCAAGTTTTTCGGAAGATCATCGAGCGGTTGAGGAGTGAGCCGGGTTCATGGCGCTGGTGACACGCTTCACGGAGCAGTTCGACGTCCGGCATCCCATCGTGTGCGGCGGCATGACCGCGGTGGGCACCGCCGATCTGATCTCGGCGGTGGCGAACAGTGGCGCGCTGGGGTTCCTCACGGCGCTGACGCAACCCAGCCCGGAAGCCCTTGTGAAGGAGATCAGCCGCTGCCGTGATCTGACCGATCAGCCCTTCGGCGTCAACCTGACCATCCTGCCGAGCATCGACCCCATCCCCTACGACGAGTACCGGGACGCCGCCATCGAATCCGGGATCAGGATCATCGAGACCGCGGGACGGAGTCCGGAACCGCACATGCCGGCGTTCCGAGCGGCCGGGGTGAAGGTGATCCACAAGTGCGTCAGCGTGCGGCACGCGATCAAGGCGGAACAGCTCGGCGTCGACGCTGTCAGCATCGACGGCTTCGAGTGTGCCGGGCACCCCGGCGAGGACGACATCGGCGGCCTCGTCCTGATCCCGGCGGCCACCGCCGCGCTCTCGATACCGGTGATAGCCAGCGGGGGCATCGCGGACGCGCGCGGCCTGGTCGCGGCGCTCGCATTGGGTGCCGACGCGGTGAACATGGGGACCAGGTTCGTAGCAACCGAAGAGGCACCGGTGCACGAGAACGTCAAACGGCAGATCGTCGCCAACGACGAACGCTCCACCAACCTGGTGTTCCGCAAGTTCCGCAACACTGCCCGGGTCGCCAAGAACACGATCTCGGATACCGTGATCGACATCGAGTCCCGGCCCGACAGCACCTTCGACGACGTCGCGGAACTCGTGTCCGGCAAGCGAGGGCGCACCCAGGTGCTCGCCCAGGGACGCATGGACGACGGCATGTGGTGGGCGGGGCAGACCCAGGGCCTCATCGACGACGTGCCGAAGTGCGGCGAGCTCGTCGATCGGATCGTCGCCGAGGCGTGCGAGCTGATCGAGCGCCGGCTCGCCCCGGCAGTGCGGACCGAGCCGTCGGCACCAACCGCGCGGACCGCCGGGTGACCGCGGCGGCGAAGGGCATGGAGGCCACGCTCGATACACAGAACGGCGTGCCGCGGTGGTTCTCGGCCGCGCTCGCACACACTCCCGAGGTTCGGCAGCTGACGAGCGCCGACGGCCTCACGATCACGTACCGGGCGTGGGGTGACCGGACGCGGCCCGGGTTGATCCTCATCCACGGCGCGGGAGCCTCGTCGCGGTGGTGGGACCACATCGCGCCGCACCTCCCGGGTCACCGCGTCGTGGCGCTCGATCTGAGTGGCCACGGAGACAGCGGCCACAGGCCCGCCGGTTACGACGTGGCCGAGTGGGCCGCTGAAGTGTCTGCCGTCGCGGTTGCCGAGGCGCTGGACCGTCCGGTCCTCGTCGGCCACAGCCTAGGCGGGCGCGTGGCGGTGGCTGCCGCCATCGCCGCACCCGAGCGGTTCTCTCGTGTCGTACTCGTCGACACGCCGTCGCGGCACAACACCGTCGTCCGGCTCGGCAACCACCGGGTCTACGCGTGCCCCGACGACGCGATTCAGCGCTTCCGGACGCTACCCGAGCAGCCGAACGTCCTCGACTACATCCGGGGCCATATCGCCCGTCATTCGTTGCGCCCGGTCCGTGGTGGGTGGACGTGGAAGTTCGACCCGCGCATCTTCTCGACGCGGCCACCGCTCGCCCAGGACCTGCCGAAGCTGACCACGCCGGTCGCCCTGGTGCGCTGCGAGCACGGGATGGTGCCGCAACACATGGCCGACGAGATGACGCACCTGGTCGGAGACTCGATGCCCGTGATCCGGATTCCGGGAGCCGGGCACCATCCGATGCTCGACCGCCCCCTGGCCCTGGCGGCAGCGCTCCGTCGGCTGCTCCGGTCGTCGGCCGCCTGACGGCCGGCATCAGCGGCCGGCCGTCAGGTCACGATTCTGCCTCCACAAGAGCAGCCAGCTCCGCATCCCAGTCGGCCGCGTTGTCGTCGTACGGATCCAGTTCGGCAGCGACGTCATACGGGAAGTAGGCGCCGACCATGGCCGCGCTCACTTCGCCCATGCTCACCCACCACGACATCCGGCAGCGCCGTTCGCGATCTCGCCTTGTCATGGACGCAGCATCGCCCCGGCCGGCACCTGACGCAATGGACGGAAGATGAATCGATCGCGAACTCGATAGTCTCTCTCACAGCTATCGATCATGTCGGTCACCTCGCCCGCCCTCAGCCACGGCAGAACTCCGGTCGCCCACCCGTGCGCACCAGCACACACACCGGCTCCTTACTCGTCCGCAAAATAGTCTATCGCACGAGTAATAACGGGGGTAGGCTGGTGACAGGCCTTGACCAGGGGCACAGCGTGCACCGATCGTGAGCAGCGGAGGCGAGGATCGACGTGGGCGAGAGAATCGATGTCGGAGACCGGCTGATCTCGTATCAGGACGTACTGCGCCTGGATACCCGAGAGGTTCCCAAGCACATCAGCCAGGAGTCCCGCGGGAGCTTCGACTTCGACGAAGCGCCGATCGACATCTACATCTCGCGGGAGTGGCACGAGCGCGAGAAGCAGAACCTGTGGAAGCGCGTCTGGCAGCTGGCCTGCCGCGAGGAACACATCCCGGAGGTCGGAGACCACTATGTCTATGAGATCGCCGGCCTGTCGTACCTGATCGTCCGGTCGGCTCCCGATGAGATCCGCGCCTTCCCGAACGCGTGCCTGCACCGGGGCCGCCAGCTGAAGGACTACGCGGGCCGGTGCTCGGAGATCCGGTGTCCGTTCCACGCGATGACCTGGGACCTCGACGGCAACCTCAAGCGCATTCCGGCGCCGTGGGAGTTCGAGCACATCGACCCCGAGAGGTTCACGCTTCCCCAGGTCAGCGTCGGCACGTGGGCCGGCTTCGTCTTCCTCAATCCCGATCCGGACGCCGAGCCACTCAGCACGTTCCTGGGCGATCTACCCGAGCACTTCGCCAAGTGGGACTTCGAGAACAGGTACGTCGAGGTTCACGTCTCGAAGCTGCTGCGCTGCAACTGGAAGGTCGCGCAGGAAGCCTTCATGGAGTGCTGGCACGCCGCGGCGACCCACCCGCAAACCGTGCCCTATGCGGCCTTCGGCGTGTGCCAGGTCGACTGCTACGACAACTTCGCGCGGTTCATCACGCCGTCGGAGGTCGTCGGCCCGATGATGCCGTGGGATCCGAGCACCGAGGACATGCTGCGAGCGACCCTGGACGTCCGAGAGGACGAGGAGCTGCCCGTGCAGCTGGAGCCGGGTGAGACCGCGCGGTCCTTCGTCGTGCGCAACACCCGCGAGAAGTGGCGCGGCTTCCTGGGCGACAAGATCGACGAGTGGGCCGACTGCGAACTGGTCGACAACTTCACCTACACCGTGTTCCCGAACATCATGCCGTGGGGCGGCGTGCACAAGATCTGCTACCGCTTTCGCCCCAACGGGGACGACCACCGGACCTGCATCATGGACGTCTTCTACATCGCCCCCTTCACGGGTGAGCGGCCACCGCCCGCGGACGAGGTGAAGCTTGGCTTCGACGACCCGTTCAGCAGCGTGTCCGCCCTCGGCATCGTCGGCAACATCCTGGACCAGGACTGCTTCAACATGGAGAAGGTGCAGTTCGGCCTGGAGACCACGGCGAAGCCCACGGTCACTTTCGCTTCGTACCAGGAAGACAATCTCAAGTGGATGCAGCGGCTGCTGCGGCGGTATGTGGAGGGGCGCTGACCCATGGCCGGTGGACTGAGGCATCCCTATAGCCGTGACCTGTACGAGCTGGACGAGCAAGGCCGCGTGCGGGTCACCTTGCGCAGCGGTGAAGTCGGCTACTACGGCGCCGACGGACGATGGCTGGACGGGGCCAAGTTCGACGCGGACCCGCACCTGTGCGGATGGGTCAGTGCCCCCCGTAACGCGCACCGCATGAACACGGCATCACACTGACCTGAACCCGGCCCTGCCGTGAGCCGGACGTCGCCGCTCCTGCCGGCCGCCTGTGCGCGAGCGGCGCGCCGGGCTCGTGAGGAGCGCACATGAAGATCGGGCTTCGCTACGACATGCGGGCACCAGACCTGGGTCCCGGTTCGGTGCCTGCCGCCGCTCTGTACGCGGCGGCAGTGGAGCAGGTGCGGTGGGCGGACGAGCGCGGTTTCGACGCCGTGTACGTGTCCGAGCACCATGGCGCGGAGGACGGATACTGCCCGTCGCCGATGGTCCTGGCCTCGGCGATCGCCGGCGCGACGAGCTCGATCACGCTGCACTTCTCCGCACTGTGCATCACCATGCACCACCCGCTGCGGCTCGCCGAGGACCTCGCGGTGCTCGACCTCATCGCCGGGCGCGGCCGTGTCCTCGTCACCGCGGGCATGGGTTACCGCCCGCACGAGTTCGCGATGTTCGGTGTCGACTATGCCGACCGGGCGACCGTGTTCGAGTACAACCTCTCGGCCCTGCGGAAGGCGTGGACGGGCGAGGAGTTCGAGTTCGAGGGCCGGACCGTCCGCGTGACGCCCCGGCCTGCCACGCCCGGTGGCCCGACGCTCTACGTCGGTGGAAACGCCAAGCCCTCCGCCCGGCGCGCAGCCCGGCTCGGTCTGGGTTACCGGCCGGCGAGCAAGGAGCTGTACGAGTACTACGAAGCCGAGTGCGCCCGGCTGGGCCTGCCGGCGCCCGAGCCGTTCCCCGAGCACGGTCCGGCGTTCGTCCACGTGACGGAGGATCCCGACAAGGCTCTGGCGCAGCTCGCACCCCATCTCATGCATGCGGGCACCATGTACGCGCGCTGGGCGACCGAGCGCGGTAGCTCGAGCACCAACGGCTACTGGCGGGAGCTGCAGGGCGTCGAGACGATCAAAGCCGACCCGAGCATGTGGATCGTGACCCCCGACGAGCTCGTCCGGCGCTGCCGCGCCCTTCCACCGGACTACGAACTGCGGCTGCACCCGCTGCTCGGCGGCCTGCCGCCCGAGCTGTCCTGGCGCAGCCTCGAACTGCTCGCCGACACGGTGCTGCCACAACTCAACGCCGGGACCGGTCAACTGACCGAGCCCGGATGATCCGGCCCGGCGCGCAGCTCAGCCGACGAGGAGCGAGCGCAGCCGGTCGAGCTGGTCGTCGGACAGCCCGAGGCCCTTGCGCAGGTAGCCCTCCAGGTCCCCGTAGTCTTTTTCCAGTTGAGCCGTGCCGGCCTCCAGATACGCGGCATCGGCGATCATGGCCGGCCGGAAGAAGTCGTCCGCCCGGTCCCCGAAGAACGCACGCGCGACGTCGAGGGTGGCGCCCGTCGCCTGCATCCGCTCGTTCGTCAGCAGGTAGTCGCGGACGATGTCCGCATCCGACACCCCGGCTAACCGCTGCAGCAGCATCGCGATCCAGCCGGTCCGGTCCTTGCCCTCCGCGCAGTGGAAGACCTGGGGTCCGTCCTCGGCGCTGATCGCGGCGAGGGCCGCCCCGATGCCCGCCCGCTTGTGGGGTGCCGAGACGAAGCCCCGGTAGTGCTCGACCATGGCATCCCGAACGTCGGACGGCGTTCGCAGCCCCCGCACCCTGTCCGGGGGCAACCCGGGGACCGCCAGGTGCCGCCAGATCGCTCCAGCGGGTACCGTGTCCGGCCGCCGATCGATCTCGCCCCGGCCGCGAAGGTCGTGGACCGCCACGATGCCGAGCGCGCCGAGCGTCGCGAGGTCCTCCGGCGAGGGGTCGACGGTGCTGGAGCGAAACACCACGCCCCGGCGCATCGGCCCGTGTGGTGTCACATAGCCCTCGGTACCCGCGAGGTCCCGGAAGTTGGGCACCGATGGGAGCGTGTGCACGATGATGGTGCCGTCCGCATCTCCCGCGCGGAGACCAGATCCGGCCCGCCCGTCGTC
Source organism: Prauserella oleivorans (assembly GCF_042685745.1). Lineage (NCBI taxonomy): Bacteria > Bacillati > Actinomycetota > Actinomycetes > Pseudonocardiales > Pseudonocardiaceae > Prauserella > Prauserella oleivorans. Next base: position 4,861,056 of record NZ_JBHUNT010000001.1, read on the forward strand.
GGTCGGCGCCGGATCCGGTGCTGCCGGACGCCCCGCTGTGGATGTCATGTCGCTCCCATGATCACTCGTCGAACGAGTCGAAGCCGAGTGTGTAGCTGGGGTCGCCGCCGTCCCGGGTGCCGGGCAGGTTGTAGCGCGCGCGTCCTCCGTCGAGCACCATCGTCGAGGGCCGGCACTGGTTCCACTCCACGGTGATCCGGCGGCGCCAGACCCGCCACACGCCGTCGCGTTTGAGCAGCTTGTCGAGATAGCGGCCGCCGGTGAGGTATTCGTGCTCGCCCTCGAGCGTTCCCTCGGTCTTGGCCCGCTCGGCATAGTCCTCGCCGAAGAACCGGGCGACCGAGTCCCATCCACCGGGCACCCGGTGATAGCCCAGGAGGTACGACTCGGCGATCGCCCGATCACCGTCGACCTCGACGAGCTCGTTGGTGACGTGGTGGACTCCGTAGCTGGTCTGCTCCTTCAGCCGCGGAATCATGAACTCGGCGAACTCGTGCGCGCTGCCGTCGAAGGACCCGTGGGCGTCGGTCGCGTCGTCGTGATAGACGGACTTGAGCAACTCGATGTCGCACCGGTCGATCGCGCGCGCATAGCGGTGCAGGACCTCCACGATCTGCTGCCGGTCGTACACCAGTTGCAGCATCGCGTCACGGTCGGCGGGTTCCGGGCGAGGTGCGAAGAGCATGTCGTCTCCTGTCGTCGTTGCAGTCCGGTTCACGCCAGCGCGGGCAGCACGTACTCGGCTGCCGCTTCGCCCGCCATCCTGCCGAGCCCGGCCGCACTGGCCAGGGAGCTGCCGGAGCCGGAGTAGGTGGGTCCGACGATGCCGCCGGTGCACTCACCCGCCGCGTAGAGACCGGCGATGAGGTGGCCGTCGACGCCGATCACCCGCGCGTGGTCGTCGATCCGCAGGCCGTACCCGGTATGGGCGATGGCCGTCGGCCGGACCTCCACCGCGTAGAACGGCGGCGTGGCGATCGGGTTGAGGAAGCGGGCGGCTTTCCCGAAGTCGGTGTCCTCCCCCGCCTCCACCAGCTGGTTGTACCGGGCGACAGTCCCGCACAGATCCGGTTCCGGTATGCCCGCGGAGGCGGCGAGCTTGTCGAGGGAGCCCGCGATGTGGACGCGGTCGTGGTCCTTGAACTGCTCCATGACGTCCGCGGTGTAGTGCTTGGGCTTGAACTTCGCGTGGTTGGGCCAGATCTGCTTGTAGGCGTCGCCGTACCGCTCGGCGAGCTCGGGGGGCGGCCGCAACGCGGCGTCGTCGAACACGACGTAGCCGACGTTGTCGCGCGCCTTCATCAGGCTGTCGAGAATCCCGTACGGTGCGGTCTCGTCACAGAAGCGATGACCGTTCTTGTCGAGCAGGATCGTCCAGCCGGGCAGGAACGCCTCGTGCATGGTGTCGACCCCGGGGTTGAGCATCCGCAGGCCGCGATTCTCGCCGGTCAGCTGCGCGCCGAGCTGCTCGGCGAACCGGAGGTGGTCACCGCGCGCCCCGTCCGCACCGATGTAGAACGTCTCCCCCGGCACCCAGGCGATCGGGTAGTGCCTGGCGAGGTAGTCGGGGTTGGCGCCGAAACCGCCGGTGGCCACGACAACGGCGCCGGCGGTCAACGTCTCTCCGCCCGCGCGCACACCGGTCACCCCGCCGCCTTCCCGGACCAGCTCGTCCACGCGGTTGCCGAGGGCGAACTCGATCCCGGCTTCCCGGCAGCGCGGCACGAGCGCGTCCACGATGGCTTGCCCGCCACCCTCGACGCAGTGCCCGCGAGGGCGCCGGTCGTCGCCACTGAAGATGAGCCGCTCGTAGAACGGGACACCGTGGTTCTCGAGCCAGTCGATCGTGTCGCCACTGCGCGAGGCCCATCGCTCAACCGGCCCGGCGGAGACGTCCCAGACGTTGATCGCCATGTACTCCTTGAACAGGTCGTCCTCGCCGTCCTCGATACCGGCCGCGCGCTGCAACCGGCTCCGGCTCCCCATGACGACCCCACCGGAGAGCCGGGTGGAGCCGCCGAGGACGCCCTCGGACTCCACGACGAGCACGTCGCGGCAACCGTTCTCCTTGGCCGTCAAGGCGGCTGCGAGGCCTCCGAGGCCGGAACCGATGACGATGACGTCGAAGTCCGGACTGTTCATCTGGAACTCCTGTCGACAGGCGCCCGCCAGGGCAGGCGGAGATGGGACGAATCGTTGAGGCACGTGATCTCGCGCCGGCCACTGCGGCCGGCGAGCACGCCGGTGACTCCGGTGTAGGTGGGGTGGTGGAAGACGAGCCGCCGGGAGCCGAGGAAGCCGCCGACGAACGCGTTGATGACCGTGCCGTGGGTGACGACGACGACGCGCCGGCCGGGATGCGCGGCGATGATGGCCTCGACGGTGTCAACGGCCTTGCGCCGGATCGCGGCGGCATCGGTGCCGTAGGCCGAGAAGTCTTCCCTCCGGAAGGCGGCCATCAGCTCGTTACCCTCCACCAGCAGGTCCTCGAGGTGCAGGTAGGGATGTCCCTGGTCGAATTCGGCCAACCCCTCGTCGGTCCGCGGCTCCAGATCGAGCCGGTCGGCCAGAACCGCCGCCGTGTCCAGCGCGCGACGCTGGGGCGAGGTGTACAGCGCGTCCCAGGGACCGTGCCGCAGCCGGTCGGCCACCGCGTGAGCCTGTTGCCATCCCGTGGAGCTCAGCCCCGGGTCGTGCCGTTGGTGCGGGCTCGCCGACGGGTCAGGATGAGCGTGCCGCACAAGGGCGAGTTCCACCTGGCAGACCTCCGTGTCCTCCGAACCCGACGGACCAACACTACTCTATAAATCAACTATTGAAGAGTGGTTCTTCCGGACGGACAGCGGTCGCGTTGAGCTCCATGGTCGTCCAGCCTTCGTCCGCGCGATACAGGAACCGGTTCAGCGAGCCGTAGGCAGGTTGGAACAACGACACCTGCTCCGAGCCGAGCAACATCGCGAAGAAGTTGTTGATGACCCCGCCATGGGTCACCGCGACCACCCGGCCACCGAGGCTGTCGCGACGCATCCGCTCCACAACCGACCAGATCCGAGCGCGGAACTCGTCGAGTGTCGTCCCCCAGGGCGACAGGTCACCGGCCAAGTACGCCCGGTACGGGCCGGCCCCGTCCTCCCAGTGCAGGTATTGCTGCGCGTCGCGGTCGAACTCGGCGAGATCCTCGTCGATCACAGGCTCGACGCCGGGCACAAGGATCTCGGCACTTTCCCGGGCGCGCCGCAAGGGTGAGCAGTAGACGACGTCGTACCCGTCGGCTTCGACGAGCCTCCCGGCCTCCGCCATGTGCATCCGGCCCATGGCACTCAACGGAGGGTCACCGCGTTCGGCCGCCACGACGTCGCGCTCCGGTTCCCCGTGCCGCACGAGTGTGAGCATCATCCGACTGCCTCCCTGACACGCCGTGGCGGACAACTTACTCTAACACTAGACATCCGGCGTCGATGCCCGGCGACCGGACAACGCGACGGCACACGGTGCCCGCACTCCTCGAATACCTATCTATTGCCAAATAGTTTATCTGTCGAGTTTAATCCGAGGTGTACGTCACATCTCCAGGAGGATCATCATGGTCGATATCTCGCGCCCGTGGATCGTGGACACACCGATCAGCGAACGGTGGCCGGTGTACACGAGGGCGAACGTCGGAGAGGTGTCGCCGAACGTCACGACGCCCCTGATGTGGAGCATGATCGGCGGTCCACCCGCGGAGCGCGAGTGGAAGCAGGCCCTGGTCGAGTTCGGTGCGTTCGACATCGACGAGTTCCGGCCTGATGTCATCGACATCCAGGGAATGATCCACGGCTACATCTATCTCAACCTCTCGAACGCGCGGACGTTCGGTGCGCGCATGCCCGGCGCCAGCCCGGAGCTCATGGACCGCACGTACCTGGGTGAGGTGGAGGCACCGCCGTACGTCCCGCACCCCGACGACAACAAACCCGAGTACACGGAGCGCATCCTCAAGACGGTGCAGCGTGTCCTCAGCGAGAAGGCCCGGCCCGATGTGCAAGAACACAAGGAAGCCGCGGCGCGGCTGCGCGCGGAGCGCCCGGACCTCACGACTCTCTCGGACGCCGAGCTGGTCGCCCGCGAACGCAAGATCATGGAGGACCCGTACGCGCCCGTGCTCAGGACTCACCTGCGCATGGTCTACGAAGGGTCGGTGGTGACGGGCGCCTTCGATCAGGCCGTTGCCGGGCTCGGCGATCCCAGCCTGGCCATTCGCCTGATGGGCGGACTGGGCGACATCGCCTCCGCGGCGCCGAACCAGGCCATGTGGAACCTGAGCAGGATGGTGAAGGCGGACGCTGAGCTCACCGCGGAGTTCGAGCGCGGCATCGCCGGTCTGGACGCCCGTCTCCGCGCGGGCACCAGCGAGGCGGCGAAGGCGTTCGTCACGGAGTTCGACAAGTTCCTCTACGAGTACGGGTCCCGCTCCACCGACGAGTGGTCTGCCGCACCGAAGTCCTGGGAGACCCACCCCTCGATCCCCCTGGGCATGATCGACCGCATGCGCCTGCAGGACGACGACCGTGAGCCCGCACGACAGGCTGCGAGGCTCCGCGCGGAACGTGAGGAGCTCGTCGCGACGGTCCGCGAGCAGCTCGCGGACAACCCGGAGGCGCTGGGCCAGCTCGAGGCCGTGCTGGCGACAGCCGAGCTCTACTCGCGGGCTCGGGAGCAGAGCAAGAGCAACTGCGTCCGCATGCTGCACGAAGCCCGGCTGCCCATCTGGGAACTCGGCCGGCGGTACGTCGCCAACGGCACCCTCGGCCGTCCCGAGGACATCACCATGCTGCTGGAAAGCGAACTCGATCAGTTCATCAAGGACCCGCAGTCGTTCGTCTCGATCATCGCCGAGCGCTGGGAGTGGTACGACGCCCTGGACGAGCTCGAGCCCCCGTTCTTCGTCAACGGCGAGATCCCGCCCGTCACCACGTGGCCCAAGAAGAAGGATCCCGACCACCAGCCCGCGCAGTCCGGGACAGTGCTGGAGGGGCTCGGGGCGTGTCCCGGCACAGCCACGGGAGTCGCTCGTGTCATCACCGACCCCGAAGACGCACCCGACCTGGAGCCCGGCGAGATCCTCGTGGCACCGATGACGGACCCGGGTTGGACGCCGATCTTCACCTCGGCGGCAGCCGTGGTGGTCAATGTCGGTTCACCGATGAGCCACGCCGCCATCGTGAGCCGCGAGCTGGGTATTCCCTGTGTGCTCGGCGTCCGGGGAGCCACCAAGAAGATCAAGGACGGCACGACGCTCACCGTCGACGGCTCCACCGGCAAGGTCACCGTTCACTGAATCGCACGGATGCCGCGCCGGCGGGGAACCCCTCCCCGCCGGCGCGGCATCCGTCCACCGGGAGTTCGTCAGCCCCCGGTCCGCTTACGCCCTCGCCGGAGGGCGGACCCGGGAGATCACGTCGGCTCCATATTCCCGCAGCACGTCGAGCAGCCCGGCGCGCGTGGGCGCCATCGGGTGCAGTACCACCGAGGTCGCTCCCGCGTCGGCCAGCCGCCCGACCATGTCGAGGTGCTCATCGGTGGCGGCACCGGCCCGAATGCGACTGAACGAACCTTTGACCAGCACGTCGATCGCTGCCGGGTCCCGGCCCTCGGCGGCGGTCAGCTCGTGCAGATCGTCGACGGCGCGCCGCAGCCCGGTCAGCGAGCCGATGCCGGCGGTACTCAGCTCGCCGGCAAGCCCGCCGTCGACGAGCAAGGGCGCCCACCCGCCGCCGTAGCGGGCGACGATGCGGCGTGACCGACGGCTGTTGCCGCCCACCCAGAGTGGCGGCCCCGTCCGCTGGACCGGGTGCGGCCGAAGGGCTGTCTCGATCGGTCCGTGCTCCGTCGGCACCACGGCGGCACCGGACCAGGCGGTGACCAGCGCCGCGACAGCGTTCTCGAACCGGTCCGTCCGGTCCTCGAACGGTGTGCCGAGCACCGCGAACTCCTCGCGAAGATAACCGGCACCAATGCCGAGCACGAGCCGCCCGTTCGAGAGCCGGTCGACGGTGGTGGCCGCCTTCGCGGTGAGCAGCGGATGCCGGTAGGGCACCACGGCGAGGTAGGTCAACAGGCGGATCCGCGTCGTCACCGCGGCGCAGTAGGCCAGCGCTGCGAACGGGTCCAGTGATGCGTGACCGTACGCCCCGAAGACCCACTCGGCGGAGGGCGCTGGATGCTCGGTGAACCCGATCGCATCGAAGCCGGAGCTTTCGGCGACGCGGGCAAACTCCGCGACCTGCTCGGCGTCGACCGCCGTGTCGGCGGACTCGGCGTCATCGAGCGGGAACTGAACGGTGAACCGCACCTGGGTGATACCTCCGACCGCCTCAGCTTCCGGCGTGCCCCGACGCCCACTGGAGCGCGTTGGTGAGCAGGCGCCGGAACGCGGGGTTGGCGAAGGCCGCCGGGCTGTCACCGAACTGCAGGTAGACGATCCGGCTGCGGGGATGCTCACGGATCCACGCCACCACTCCCGAGCCGGCCGGGTGCGTCCACCCGTCGTTCGTGTCCCGCCTGCCGAGCACCGCGTTCCAGGTGGACCACACGGTTCGGTCGGTCAGCGTGGCGTCGGTTCTCAGCAGTGGAGTGATCGACTTCTCGTCGACATCGGCCAGGTACACCTCGTCGGTGATGGTGAACCCGTCCTCCAGTCCCGCGACGACCGGATGTTCAGCGACCGCGCTGACCCGCTGCTCCACGGCATGCCGGTACCCCGAGTCCGGGTGCCCGGGCTCCCGGACGAACCGGAACCGGCCGCCGATGACGGACCCGTACTCCGGCCACGTCGGCCACGCGGCGAGCGCGTGATGCACGAACACGAACCCGTGTCCCCGGTCCACCAGCCGCAGGAAATCCGACCGGAAGCCCTGTGGTGGTTCGATGAGATCCGGCGGCGTGTGGTCCGCCTTGAACCGGTAGCCCGGCATGTCGTACATCAGGTAGGCGTCCCACCGGTCCGGCTCCACGCCGCGGAAGTGCCGCTGCGCCGCCGGTTGTTCCACCTGGGTGCACTCGATACCCGGAAGCGAGTCGAGCATGTCGCCGAAGGCGTTGCGATCGTAGGCATGACCCTTGGTCACCGTCAGAACCTGTCGTATTGGTTCCATGGCACTCCTTCGGGCAGGAACCGCGTCTAGTTCTGGACCCTGGTCAGCAGCCCGCCGTCCACGACGAAGTTGACTCCCGTGCTGAACGAGGCACGCGGGCTGGCGAGAAACGCGACCGCGTCGGCGACCTCCCGCGGGTCACCGTAGCGGCCGAGCGGCAGCTTGCTCTTGACCAGGTCGTAGACCTCCGGCCGGTTATGCCGCACCTCGTCCCACGCGCCACCGTCGAACTCGATCGGCCCGGGAGACACGGTGTTGACCCTGATGCCGTCGGGCGCGTAGGCGCGAGCCAGCGCGCTGGCGTGGTGAATGACGGCCGCCTTGATGGCGCCGAACGACGCCGGGCCGGACGGGATGTCGACGTCGAGTGCGCTCGTCGAGCCGATCGCCACGATCGCACCTTGACCGGACGCCGCCAGGTGGGGTTTCGCCGCCCCGGCGAGCACCGCGAAGGCCTGCAACTCACCGCGTGCGCTCTCCACCCACGAGTCGTCACCCTTGAGACTGCCGGGTGAGGCGTTCGAGACGACGATGTCCAGTCCGCCGAGCGCCCGGGCGCCGTCGGCGACGAAGCTGCGCACGGCGGCGGGGTCGGATACGTCGACGGCCGTGGCGAACACGGTGGCTCCGGTGGCTTCGAGCTCCTCCTGCGCGACGGTGAGCTGCTCCTTGCCGCGTGCGCACAACGCCAGCGAGCACCCTTCCCCAGCGAGTACCTCGGCGATGACCCGACCGATTCCGCGGCTGGCACCCGTGATGAGTGCCCTCCGCCCCGTGAGCCCCAGGTCCATACTCCACCGCCCCGAAAGTCGTGTTCCCAACAGTCTAGTTCACAACTATAGTCGCGATCAGTATCGCCGGAGCAACCATGGAGGACGGGCATGACCGCACAGCTCGTGAAGCCGACCATCGACATCGGGATCGTGACCACCAACCAGGACGCGCTGGTGGAGTTCTACGGGAAGGTGGTCGGCTTTCCCGCCCTGGACGACGTGCCCATGGACGGCTTTCTCGTCAAGCGGTTCCAGGTCGGCGACTGCGTGCTCAAGATCGTCGCGTTCGAGCAGGAGCCCCCGCGCCGGGCGGTTCCTGGAGCGCTGGGCGACTCGACCGGGCTGCGGTACTGGACCGTTTCCGTGTCCAATCTCGATGACGTGCTCGCTCGTGTCCAGGATGCGGGCCAGGAGGTCGTCGACGGACCGACCGAGGTCCGGCCGGGAGTCAGTATCGCGCTGGTCACCGACCCCGACGGCAACCTGGTCGAGTTCGTCAACCGGCCCGCCTAGGTGACCTCGATGGATGTCGGCCTCGTTCTCCCCCAGCTCGGCCCGGTCACGGACATGCGCGTCATCAAAGACGTCGCCCGGCTCGCCGAAGAGATGGGCTTCGCCCACCTGTGGGTGCAGGACCACTTCCTGTACGCCCTGGAGCAGCAGGGCGAGTACGGCGGCAGCGCCGCCGCGCAGCCCGAGGTCTACCAGTCGGTCTACGCACCGCTGGAAGTGCTGGCGGCGGTGGCGGCGTGGACCGAGACCATCGGACTTGGCACCAGTGTCCTCGTCGGCGGCAATCACTGGCCGGTGCAGCTCGCCAACGAGCTCGCCACGATCGATCAGCTGAGCCAGGGCCGGCTCACCGCTGTCGGACTCGGTGTGGGCTGGTCACACGAGGAACATCGAGCCGTCGGCGTGGACCCGCGCACTCGCGGGCGCCGCATCGACGAGTTCCTCGAGGTGCTCACCAAGTGCTGGGCCGACGATCCGGTGGAGCACCACGGAGAGTTCTTCGACGTGCCCCGTTCGATCGTGCGGCCGAAGCCGTACCAGCGGCCCCGGCCCAGACTGATGTCGGGCATGTGGTCGAAGAAGGGCCTGCGCCGCACGGCACTGCACTACGACCTGTGGAATCCAGGCTCCATGCCCATCAGCCAGGCGGCGGCGATGCTGGCGGAGATGAACGAGATGCGGCCCGCGAACCTCACTCCGCTGAACGTCGTCTACCGGGCCGCGCTGCAGTCCACCGCGGGCAAAGTGCTGACCGTCGAGGAGATCGCCGACCGCACCATCGAAGCCGCCGAGGCCGGTTTCGAGGCGGTGATCATCGAAACCAATTTCTGCTCGAACATCACCTCACGCCAGGACTGGCTGGACACGGTCACGTCCTTGCAGCCCATCCTGGACGCGGCGGGCAAGGTGACCTGAGGGCCCGGCACGGTGCGATGCCGGTGTCGGCGAAGCCGGCATCGCACCGCGGTCCGGTCAGGACAGCACACCCGTCTCGAACCACCGCTCCAGCCGTTCCCGCTGGCGCTCACTGACGTACTCGATGCGCGTGGCAGTATCGGTCGACGATCGCGCGTAGATCACGGAAATCGAGCCGTCCCGCTGGCGAAAGACGGCGTCGACCGGGTCACCGGCCTCCTCGAGCCGGCGTAACCGCTCGTCCGGGGCCGGCTCCCACACACCGAGGTGGTGCAGCCCATGGTTGTCGGGCGCGTACACGCCCCCGGAGTGGCATTCGATGACCTCGAGCCGGAACGGACCTTCCCTGGTGTAGGTCACGAGCATGTCCAGTGGTCCGGTCACGCCGCTGACCCGGTCCTCCGCCTCGTGCACGCTGAGCTTCGTCGGTTCGTTGAAGGTGTATCCGAGCCTCGAGGACAGGTCGTCGACAGCCACGCGCAAGTCGGACACGACAATCCCCGCGTGGTAAGGCATGAACGTCATCCGAGCTCCCTTGTTCGCCAATGATCTATCGATAGATAGTAGATTCCACGATAATGTCGCGAAGAGCATCCGGGAACACACAGAGCAGGAGAGTCCACCCATGACGGACGCGCCCACCATCACCCCGGTTGACGAAGTGCCGGCCGGTTCTCGCTTCAGTCGCCTGCTCGCGCTCGAGCCGGGCGAAGTGCGCTGCCCCTTCGGCGCGTACGCGGAACTCCGTGAGACCGGCCCCGTGGTGTGGAGTGAACGCCTGAACGCCTTCGTGGTGAGCCGCTACGAGGACATCCGCGACATCTTGCGGGATCCCGTCACCTTTTCCAGCGCTCATGCGAGCGGCTCCAGCTCCGTCACGTCGCTGGCCCAGCGCGTCATGGACAACCCCGACTTCCCCGACGACGTGCGCCGGCAAGCCGCCCGGCGACTGCGGCTGAGCCAGTCCCCCGTCCTGCTCAACGCCGATCCGCCCGTGCACAAGCGGCACCGGGGCCTGGTGAGTCACGCGTTCACTCCCCGGCGCGTGAACCAGATGGAGCCCATGTTCCAGCGCATCACCGACGAGTTGATCGATGCGTTCGCCGGCAAGGGCAGGGCCGAACTGATCTCCGAGTTCGCGCTGCCCCTCCCAATGACGGTCATCGCCGGAATCCTCGGGGTCCCACCCCGCATGATGCGGACCTTCAAGAAGTGGTCGGGGGCCTTCACCCGTGGTGTCGGTGCCCTGGAGCTGCCCCACGAGGAGATCTGCGAGCTGTTCCGGTCGGTGGGAGAGTTCTACGACTACTTCGGCGAGCAACTCGACATCCGGCGCACCGAGCCTGCGGACGACCTGTTGACCGACCTGCTCGAAGCTCGCCTCGACGGTGAACAGCCGCTGACCCAGGACGAGATTCTGCAGATGCTGGTGCAGTTCCTCATCGGCGGCAACGAAACGACGACGAACCTCATCGCCGGTGTCATGACCCACCTGTTGCGGGACGCCGCGCTACTGGAGCGGGTGACGGCCGACCCCGAGCTCATTCCCAATCTCGTCGAGGAGTGCCTGCGCCTGGAAGCGCCGACGCAGGGCATGTTCCGCACGACCACCACCGACACCGAGATCGGCGGGCGCGCCATACCCGAGAACAGCATGGTGTTTCTCCTCTACGCGTCCGGAAACCGGGACGTACGCGAGTTCGCCGATCCGGACACGGTGGAGCTGACCGAGTCGCGCAAGCATCACCTGGCCTTCGGTCGGGGCGAGCACGTCTGCATCGGAGCGAACCTCGCCCGGCGCGAGACGATCGTCGCCGTCCGAACTCTACTGGGGCGGCTTCACGACATCGCACCGGCAGTCGATCTCGACCAGCTGCAGTACCACCCGACGTTCATTCTCCGTGGCCCGAAGGAACTCCGGATCACCTTCAGCGGGTGACACTGCCAGGCATGCGGACAATTGACTCACACAGCACGTGACAGCCTTGTCGCACAGAGCATCCAGCGTGCGACTACCGACGGCACACGACACATGACCGATCATGCCTGTATCGATTACGGCCCGCGGAGCCGGGAAGGCGACGTCGCGGCCGGACCGTCGCCGACTCGAGAGACGCGGACGAGCGGCCCTGGCACGAAACCCCTACCGAGTGCGATCTTTGTCGCATGAGTGCACGTTCAGCGGGGAACCTGCCGGCGGAGCTGACCAGCTTCGTCGGCAGACGCACTGAGCTCATCCAGGTCAAGGGCCTGCTCGCGTCGGCACGGCTGGTCACGCTGACCGGCATGGGCGGGATCGGCAAGACCCGCCTGGCCCGGAGGCTCGCGAGCGAGGTTCGCCGCACGTTCCCCGACGGAGTGTGGCTCGTCGAGCTGGCCGACCTGCATCAGGGAGGGCTGCTGCCACAGACGGTCAGCGCCGCGCTGGGCATTCGCGACGAGTCGAGCGACCCGGTCGGAACCCTGATCGACCACCTTCGGTCCCGGCGGTGCCTCATCGTGCTGGACAACTGCGAGCACCTGACCGAGCCCTGTGCCGCGCTCATCGGTCAGGTGCTCCAGGCCGCGCCCTGGGTCAAAGTCGTCGCCACGAGCAGGCACGTGCTGGGTGTCGAAGGCGAGCAGATCTTCCCCGTCGCCTCACTCACCCACGAGGCCGCCGACGACGGCCCCAGTGAGGCGATGGAGCTCTTCGAGGAACGGGCGTCGTCGGCCGACCCGAACTTCCGGATCGACGCCGGTAATCGCGCGACTGTCGCCGCCATCTGCCGGCGACTCGAGGGACTTCCCCTCGCCGTCGAACTTGCCGCCGCCAACGTCCGCACGTTCCCCCCGGAGGAGATCCTCGACCGGCTCCAAGAGCCCGAACTGCTGACCGCGAGCGAGCAGACGCGCCCTTCCCGCCACCACACTCTGCGTACGGCGGTCGAGTGGAGCTACCGGCTGTGCACCCGGCAGGAACAGCGCACGTGGGAGCAGCTGTCGGTGTTCTCCGGGGGATTCACCGTCGACGCCGCCCAAGACGTGTGCACCACGCGTGACGATGCCTCGACGGTCACGAATGCCTTGAGGGGACTCGTCGACAAGTCCGTCCTCCGCCGCGTCGACGGCCCCGGCGAACCACGCGCTCGTTACCGGATGCTGGAGCCGGTCCGGCAGTTCGCCGCCGAGAAACTCGCGGCCACACCTGATGTGGACGAGGTCCGCAGACGGCATCGCGACTACTTCCTGGCGCTCGCCCGGCGCAGCGTCCATGACTACTGCAGCTCCCGGGACGTCGAGTGGTACGCGACAACCCGAAGGGAACACCCGAACATTCGCCAGGCGCTCGCGTTCAGCCTGTCGGACCCGAAAGAGCCGGACCTCGCGATCGAGATGGCGACGTTGCTCCGGCCGTTCTGGGAACAGGCGGGGTCCGTTCTCGAGGGGTACCGTTGGCTCCGCAGAGCCCTGGAGCACGCCACGGATCCGACACCGCAACGGGCGTCCGGACTCGCTTCGGCCAGCATTCTCGGCTTCCTGCTGGGAGACGACGAGACTGCGCGACAGCTTCGCGTCGAGCACCTCGAACTGGCGGATCACCTGGGTTGGGATGAGCCGCACACCACCGCGCTCTTCGCGTCCGCACTCGAGGCCTTCGCCGACGGGAACGTCGACACGGCATTCGACGAGGCGGAACGCGCGGTGCGGCAGGGCCTCCGGCACGGCGACACCGGTGCCACCGCGGAGGCAATGGCGCTGTCGGCGCTCTACGCCTTCATCCTCCAAAGCGAACAGGCGGAGGAGACGGCGACGCGCTTCCTCACCTACGCCGAGTCACAGGGGGCACACCTGTTGAAGGCGATCGCGCTGTACCCGCTCGGTGCCGTCCGGTGGCTCAAGGGCGACGTCCCCGCCGCGAGATCGGCCATGCGGGAAGCCATCAAGCTGTACCAGCTGTTCGATCACCCCGGCATGGTCGCCGTCTGCGTGGAAGGACTTGCCTGGTCGGCGGCCCGCACGGAAGCCGACCTGGCGGCGAAGCTGCTCGGCGCGGCCCGATCGATCTGGAAGTACAGCCAGATGCGACTCGCGGAGAAAGCCGTGCAGCAGGTCGGCCAGGGGGTCGAGAACCGGCTCCGGCAAGAGCTCGGCGACCTGGCCTTCGAGCAGCAGTACTCCGCAGGCCAGGAACTGTCCTTCGCCGATGCGATCACCCTCGCGCTGGGCGACCCCAAACAGGCCGGCCGCAACCGCAAGGCCCCCGTCCCCGACGCCGGACTCACGCGACGCGAACGGCAGGTCGCCGCGCTGGTCGCCGCCGGCCTGACCAACAAGGAGATCGCCGCCAAGCTGGTCATCTCCCACCGGACCGCCGACGCCCACATCGAACACATTCGCGCCAAGCTCGGGGTCCGCTCGCGCACCCAGATCGCCCGCTGGTTCAGCGAGCACGCCGACGCCGGCCGCTCCGACGAGCCTGCTCACCGCGAGGCGGCCAGGTAGGCAAGCGCCTCCACGCCGGCGGAGGTGAGCGAGAAACCGTCGCAGGTCGCACGCGGTGACCGCGTCACGAGACCCAGCCGCTCCAGCCGCCCCAACGGTTCGGAGACGCCGGACTCGAGACCGTCCTGATGAGGGGCCGGATCGGGGAGGTCGGCCCAGAGGTCGGTGTGAGCGCAACTCGGTGATCCCGATCTTCTCCAGCTCGAGCATGTCAGCAGTGTTCATGTGTGACCTCCTTGTCAACGCCCTCGATGCTGCCGGGTGGCGCGCGACGCCCCCATTCGTCAAACCACCTACATCGGTACCTATGTTGTGGGTCACACGAGCGTCGCCCGGCGAGCCGAGACGGGTGCCGACCACTCGGCTCAGCACGCGCTGAAGCGCGGCAGGCCGGCGTTCGACCACCGGCCTGCCGCGTCGTGACCCGGCCTCACCGAGACGGTGCGGCCTCCACCACCGGTGTGGGCGGCTGCGGAGCAGCCGACCCGCCACTACGGAATTCGTCGTCGGCCGTCGGGACGTAGTCGAAGTCGAAGGGATTGCGGTTCAGCACGAACCGCAGGATGAGCAGGAACGTCACGAACCCGAGGAGGAGCGTCATCAGCCCCAGCGCCTGAGTGACCAACCACGGGTAGTCCGAGTTCACCGCGATCCAGGAGGGCAACGCCGTCGCCCCGTACACGGTCGCCACCGCCATGGGCATGATCACCAGCATCGCCAGCGCGCGCCAGCCCTGGAGCCGCGCGCGGTACCGATACGCCAGCGTGGCGCCGAGCAGCACACCGGCAGGGTTGCAGGCGATCCACCACCACGGCAGTTCCCACAGAAGGACGAGGGGCTGGTTCCCGTAGTAGTGGTAGGTGTCGAATTTGAGCAGAACTTCTTCGAAAACGATGTCACCGGCGACCGCGGCGGCGAAGAAGAGCCAAATCGACTTCGTGCTCGGCCTGTTCGCCAGGAGCAGGTACTCGAAATAGGCGAAGGCACCGTAGCCGAACCATCCGGCCACGATCCACCACGGCATCTCGCGGCCCATGATCGTGTAGGCATGACCGAGCGGTTCGGTGTCACTCCACGGGAAGTAGACACCACCCATGATGTCGAAGAACACCTCGGGGATGCAGATGAACGCGCCGCCGAGCGCCACCATGAGCGGCAGCAGGGTCCGCTTCTTCACGAAGTGGCGCAGCCCGAGCACCACGCCGCTGAGTCCCACCAGGGTCATCGCGATCGTGACGCCGATGTGGTTTCCGGTCAGATAGGGCTCATCGGGCTTGAGCGGAAGCCCGAAGTGCTCATCGAACTCGACAGTGGGTTCACCCTTCAATGCGGTGATCAACAGCGCCACGGCCGAGAACAGGACCGCACCGGTCCAGGCGGCCCTCCTCGCTCTCGGTGACATTCGCCGATCATCCGAAACCGACTGCGATGTCGTCGTTGACATAGCGTCTCCCAAGGGGTTGTGGACGTCGCACAGCGCGCCTAATTTACTCTATAAATCTACTACCAATCGATAGACTTCCTGCGTTACAGTCTTGTGGGTTAACGGCCCGACATCGACATCGGCGCATTGCGGCCAGCACCCGGAAACGGCCGAGCGACGGTAACGTCGCGGTCACAGTGCGGGCGCCACGTGAGGTATCCACGACCGAGCAGAAGGGCAACGGCATGGCCGAGCGCTACACGTCCGTGTTCACCCCGCTGCGTCTCAACGAGGTCACCATTCCGAATCGCATAGTGCGAACGGCCCACACCACACACCAACCGCTGCGCACGGGTTCCGGACTCATCGACTATCACGTGGCTCGCGCACGTGGCGGCGTCGGCCTGTCGATTCTCGGGGCGTCGTCCGTGCACGCCTCCGCGCCGATGGAGATCGCCTCCCATGAGGACAGCGTGGTACCCCAGTACCAGCGGTTCGCGGACGCCTTGGCGCCCTACGACATGGCGGTGATGCAGCAGCTGTGGCACGGCGGTTCCGCGGCCCACCACAATCCCCTGGGTGGCCCGCCCTGGTCGGCCAGTGACATTCCGAACCCGCGGAGCGGCGTGACTCCGGTCCCCATGACCAAAACCATGATCGACGATGTCGTCGCAGGCTTTGCAGCTGCGGCGGGCCGTGTGCGGCGCGGCGGTCTGCACGGGGTGGAAATCCACGCCGGACACAACTACCTGGTGGCGCAGTTCCTCTCGCCGCTGACGAACCACCGCACCGACGACTACGGAGGCAGCCCGGCCAACCGGCTCCGCTTCCTGACCGAGATCCTCGACGCGGTACGGCGCGAGGTCGGCCCGGATTTCCCCGTGGGCGTCCGGTTTTCGGCTGATGAGGACGTCCCCGGCGGCCTCACTCCCGACGACACGTTGCCGATCGCCCGCGCGATCGAGCCCGAGGTCGACTTCATCGACGTCTCCTTCGGCGGCTACTACCGGTTCCACCGGATGATGGCCACCGCTGACGGCTACGGCCTCGGCTACGAACTGCCCAGCTCCACACGTGTCACCAGGCACCTGTCCGTTCCCACCATCGTCAGCGGCCGGATCATGACGATCGAACACGCCGACCGGATCGTCTCCTCCGGTGACGCCGACATGGTCAGCATGGTCCGCGCTCTCATCGCCGATCCGGAGCTCGTGGCCAAGACCCGCCACGGCGCGGAGGAGCGGATACGTCCCTGCATCGGCACGAACGAGGGATGTGTGGCCGCCCGGCGCGGAAACTTCGGCTGCGTGGTGAACCCGGACGCCGGCCGCGAGCACCAGCAGCCCTCGCCCGCACCTCGAACCGACCGGCCGAAGCGCATCCTCATCGGCGGGGGCGGGCCGGCCGGCCTGGAAGCGGCGCGCACGGCCGCGCTCCGCGGCCACACCGTGGTTCTCCACGAACTGACCGGACGGCTCGGCGGGCAGGTCGCCATCGCGGCGAGCGCGCCCTATCGCGCCGACTTCGGCGCCCACGTGCAGTGGCTCGAGCAGGAGGTCCGCCGGCTCGGAGTGGAGGTCAAGCTGCGGACCCCGCTGGAGCCGGACACCGTCGCCGCGGCCCGGCCGGACGTGGTGGTCGTCGCGACGGGCTCCGCGCCACGGACGGACGGATTCACCGTGATGCGCCCACGGCATCGGTTCTCCCCCGAGCAGCGTCGCCTCGTACGGACGTCGTGGGACGTCTTCGGCTTCGGCGGGCGGCTGGGCCCGGCCTCGCGCGCCGTGGTGTACGACGACGCCGGCGACTTCGAGGGAATCTCGGTGGTGGAGAAGCTGCTCGCCGACTCGGCCGAGATCGTCCTGGTGACCCGTCACGACGCGATCGGCGCCGGCATGCCGGAACCGGCATCGACCGCCCAGGCAGCGCGCGAGCGTCTGGCCGGACATCCTCGGCTCACGGTGCACACCCACGCCATCCTCACCGACATCAGCGTCGAGGCGAAGACTGTCGACGTCGAGTGGCTCGGGTCGGGCCGACGCGCGTGTGTCGACGCGGACGTGGTCGTGGCCGTTGGCACAAACCAGCCGAGCGCCGAGGTCGCGGACGCGGTGCGGGACGGTTTCGAGGGCGACGTGCACGTGATCGGTGACGCACTGACACCGGGACGGCTACGGACGGCGATCGAGCAGGGGGCGCTGATCGGTCGCACGCTGTGACGGCTGCGCGCATGCCCTGGCCGGACCGGCGTTGGTCTCCTCCAGGCACGGCGACAACCCTCATCCACGCGGTACGCACCTGTGCTCGGCCGGGACTGAGATGCCGGTCACTACACCAACGCTGCGCGGGAAACTTCGTGGAGCCGAGGTCTGCGCCTGTGTCAGTCTGGTCGGTGGGCGTTCGACGCCGCACGGCCACGCTGACCGAGCTCTTTCTCCCGAGGTGAACACATGGTGGATACTTCCCGCGCTCACGGCGCGGGGGTGGATCAAGCTCACGCGGCACCGAAGGCCACGCTGCTGATCGGCGTGCTGGTGGCCTCGGCGTTCGTGATGATCCTCAACGAGACGATCCTGAGCGTCGCCCTGCGTGATCTGACGGTGGACCTCAATGTCTCCGCCACCACCGCCCAGTGGCTGACCAGTGGCTTCCTGCTGACGATGGCCGTCGTCATTCCGACCACGGGGTTCCTGCTCGAACGGTTCACGCCGCGACAGATCTTCCTGACCTCGCTGACCCTGTTCAGCGCGGGAACGCTGCTGAGCGGGCTCGCGCCCGGGTTCCCCGTGCTGCTCGCGGGCCGCATCGTGCAGGCCTGCGGTACGGCGGTGATGATCCCGCTGCTCATGACGTCCGTGATGCGGCTGGTGCCGCCGCAGCGCCGCGGCGCCACGATGGGCACGATCTCGATCGTCATCGCCGTCGCTCCCGCACTCGGCCCGACCATCGGCGGCGCCGTGCTCTCGTCCCTGGGCTGGCGCTGGATGTTCTGGGTGGTGCTCCCGCTGTCGATCGCCGCGCTCGCCCTCGGCGCGCTCTGGCTACGCCTGGACAGCGAGACCCGGGCCGTCCCGCTCGATGTGCTGTCGGTGGTGCTGTCGGCGATCGGGTTCGGCGGCGTGCTGTTCGGCCTGTCCTCGATCGGTGAGTCCGCGGGCAGCGCGCACCTGGTCCCGCCGTGGCTGCCGATCGTGATCGGCGCGGCCGCGCTGGCGGTGTTCGCGTGGCGCCAGACGAGGCTCCAGCGCCGCGACCGGGCACTGCTGAACCTGCGCCCGTTCACCTACCGCGACTTCCTGGTGGCGCTCGTACTCACGGGCCTGCTGTTCATGTGCCTCATCGGGGTGGCCGCCATCCTGCTGCCGCTGTATCTGCAGACGGTGTTGGGTACGACGACGTTCGAGAGCGGCCTGGCCGTGTTGCCCGGTGGTCTGATGCTCGGCCTGCTGGGACGTCCGGTGGGCGCGCTGTTCGACCGGTTCGGCCCGCGTCCGCTGGTGATCCCCGGCACGCTGGCCATGGCCGGGGCGCTGTGGCTGTTCACCACGCTCGGGCCGGATTCGTCGATGGCCACCGTGATCGTCTACCACATGGTGTTCATGACGGGCCTCGGCCTCATGATGACGCCGCTGATGACCCAGGCGATGGGCACGCTGTCCGACCACCTCCACTCGCACGGCAGCGCGATCCTGGCCACGCTCCAGCAGGTGGCAGGCGCACTCGGCACGGCGGTGTTCGTCACCGTCGCGGCGGTCGGCAGCGCCGCGAACGCGGCCAGCCCCGATGCCGAGGGCCTGCGCGTCGCGTTCGTCACCGCGGGGGGCATCGGTGTGCTGGCGGTTATTTCGTCCCTGTTCGTCCGCCGCTCCGCGGGCACGGCCACCGCGGGCCACGGACACCACTGACCGGACCTCCAGGCTCCCGCCGCGGGCGGGAGCCCGGTTGTCGTCAGCCGCGGTCCGGGGCGCTGGTCAGATATGTCGCGGACATGTCCTTGTCTCCGTGCTCGCGGGCGCCTTCGGCGAACCGGTTCCGGATCGTGCGGACCAGCGGCAGGTCGAGGCCGTGCTGCTCGGCCGCCTCGGCGATCAGGCGCGCGTCCTTCGCCGCGAGCGTGAGCTTCATCGCCGGGTCGAACGAGCGCTCGAGGATGGCGGCGGCCTTCAGCTGCAGGTACGGCAGGTCGAGCGGGCCGCCCGCGACCGCCTCCAGGAACTGCCGCGGGTCGACGTCGAGGCCCTCGGCCAGGGCGACGGTCTCCGCCGTCGCCTCCACCACGGACATCACCCACGCGTTGGCGACCAGCTTGAGCCTGCTGCCCGCGCCGGCCTCGCCGACCCAGAGCGTCTTCTTGCCGATGGCGTCGAACACCGGCTGGATGCGGTCCCGCACCTGCTCGGGTCCCGAGGCCAGCACGACCAGCTGCGCGTTCTCCGCCGGCTGCTTGGTGCCGAGCACCGGCGCGTCGACGAAGGGCACGCCGTGCTCGTCAGCGAGCGCGCGGAGCCGCGCGGTGGCGTCGATGCCCACCGTGCTGGTCTGGATCCACACGGCGCCGTCGGTGGCGCGGCCGAGAGCGCCCTCCACGGTTCCGGCGACCGTGTCGGCGTCCGCGAGCATGGTGACGATCGCGTCGGCGCCGTCGATCGCGTCCGCCGGATCGTCGACGACGGTCACGCCGTCGCCGGACAGGGGCTCCGCCTTCTCCCGCGAGCGGTTCCACGCCCGCACCTGCAAGCCCGCCCTGGCGAGGTTGCGCGCCATCGGAAACCCCATGATCCCGCCCGCACCGAGGACGGCGACAGTGTCGATGTCGGCCACAGGTCCTTCCTTCCGTCGTAGCGTCACCCAGCCCGGTCCACGCTAGATCGGGAACCGCCGCCTGTCGTGCTGAACACTCACCCAGTGGTCGGTGGTGAACTCCTCGATCGCCCACTCACCGCCGAAGCGGCCGATGCCCGACGCCTTCTCCCCTCCGAACGCGGTGTTGGCGTCGTCGTTCACGGGCGAGTCGTTGACGTGGGTCATGCCCGCGTCCACCCGCCGCGCGAACCGCACGCCGCGGTCGACGTCGCGCGTGAACACCGCACTGGACAGGCCGTACTCGGTGTCGTTGGCGATGCGCAGTGCGTCGTCCTCGCCCTCGGCGCGGATCACCGTGATCACCGGCCCGAACACCTCCTCCCGGGCCGTGGCGACGTCGTTGCCGGCGAGCAGCACGTGCGGCGGCAGCAGCAGGCCGGAGGGGCCACCCGGGTCGCCGCCGAGCACCTGCTCGGCGCCCTCATCGCGAGCGCGGGCGAGCTTGTCCTGGATGCCCTCCAGCTGGCTCGAGTTGATCACCGGGCCGATGTCGGTCACCTCGTCGGAGGGGTCGCCCACTACCAGGGAGCGCACCCGCTCGACGAACCGCTCGACGAAGTCGTCGTGCACGGCGGCGTCGACGATCACCCGGTTGGCGATCATGCAGATCTGGCCGGCGTGGAAGAACGAGCCGAACACGGCGGCGTCGACGGCACGATCGAGGTCGGCGTCGTCGAGCACCACGAGTGGCCCGTTGCCACCCAGCTCGAGCGCCACCTTCTTGATCCCGGCCTTCGCGATGATCCCCTCACCGACCGGGGTCGATCCGGTGAAGGACACGACGCGCGCGGCAGGGTGCTGGACGATCGCGTCGCCGATCTCGCTGCCGGAGCCGATCACGACGTTGAGCAGGCCCGGCGGCAGCCCGGCCTCCTCGAGGATCTTCGCGAGCAGCAGGCCGCCGGTCACCGGCGTGTCGCCCGCCGGTTTGAGCACGACACCGTTGCCGACCGCGAGCGCGGGCGCCACCGACCGGTTCGACAGCTGCATCGGGAAGTTCCACGGGCTGATGACGGCCACCACGCCGACAGGCTGCCGGTAGACGCGGTTCTCCTTGCCCGGAACGTCCGAGGGCAGGATCCGCCCCTCGACGTGGTGCGGCATCGACGCCGCCTCCTGCAGTCCGGTCCGGACGAGGCCCCATTCGAGCTCCGCCTTCGCGCGCGTGCCACCGGACTCGTGGACGATCCAGTGCATGACCTCGTCCTTGCGGGCCTCGAGAATCGCGGCGGCCTCGCGCAGCACGCCGGCTCGCTCGGCCGGGGTGGCCGCCGCCCAGCCGCGCTGGGCCTCCTGTGCGGCCCGGTAGGCCTCGTCCAGGTCGTCGGCGCCGGCCAGCGGGATCTCGGTCAGCGTGTCGCCGCTCCACGGATCCAGGTCGGCCTTGGTCTTGCCGCCGCGGCCGGCTCGCCACCGGCCGGCGATCGGCATCACGTCGAAGCCCTCGTAACGCTCGGGCACACGGGTGCGGGAAGCCATCGTCTGCGTCATACCGTCCGGCTACCCCGGCACGCAGGCGACAACTCACCGGCACGCCGTGCTCCCCGGGACGCGACGGGACACGTCCCTGGGATCCGGTGGTGTCAGGCCAGCTCGAAGCCGCGGTAGTGGGCGGTCGTCGAGCGGCAACCCCACGCCGCACCCGTGACGGCGTGGCCGGTCGCAGGACGGGGCGGTCGTCGCTTGGCCCGCCGTCCGGATCGGACGGTCGCCCGGAACCTCAGCCCGGACGCGGGATCAGCATCCGGAGCAGCCGGGCCATGATGTCGCGCAGTTCCTCGGCGGGATGCGTGACCCAGTACTCGTGAGCGGCCAGGGTCGCGGCCAGCACCGCGTGCCCGGCGCCGATGGCCACCAGATCGTCCGGCCCGGTGCCGCGCCGCGTGGCCACGAACTCGGTCGCGATGCGCCGCCACTCCTGATGCCGCGCCGCCGCCTTCCCCTGCACGGCCGGCACGGTCAGGATCAGCTGCGCCCGGCGCAGCGCCCACGTCCGCTCCGCCGGGGAATGGTGCAGCGCCTCGGGCGCCACGCGGCACAACACCGCGTCGTAGCGCTCGTCCGCCGGCGCGGCGGCCAGCAGCGCGCGAAACCGCGCGAGCTCGGCCGGCGACTCCACCCACAGCACGTCGGCCTTGGTGCCGAAGTACCGGAAGAACGTGCGCCTGCTGACCCCGGCGGCCGCGGCGATGTCGTCCACCGACACGTTCTCGAACCCCCGCGCCAGGAACAGGGTCTGCGCGACCTCGGCGAGCTCGTGCGCGCTGGTCAGCGCGGGACGGCCGCCACGGTCGCGGTCAACGGAGCTGGGCACCCGCCCATCGTGGCACGGTCGTCGCCGGCTTCCGCGTCCCTCGACTTACGGCACTGTGTGCCATAACCTGAGCCAGATACCCGGAGTCAACGACGACACGGAGAACATCATGGGCTCACTCGACAGCAAGGTCGCCTTCATCACCGGAGCAGCACGAGGCCAGGGACGCAGCCACGCCGTGCGCCTCGCCCGCGAGGGCGCCGACATCATCGCGATCGACACCACCGCCAAGGTCAACAGCGTTCCCTATCCGCTGGCGACCGCCGACGACCTCGCCGAGACCGTGCGCCAGGTCGAGGCCACCGGCAGGCGGATCGTCGCCCGCGACGCCGACGTCCGCGACTCGGCAGCCCTCGCCGAGGCCGTCAACGCCGGCGTCGAGCAGTTCGGCCGGCTCGACATCGTGCTCGCCAACGCCGGCATCTCCAGCCCCGCCCCGACGCTCGAGATGAGCGACGAGACCTGGCAGGACATGATCGACATCAACCTCACCGGCGTGTGGAAGTCGCTCAAGGCCTCGGTCCCGCACATCATCGCGGGCGGCCGCGGCGGCTCCGTCGTCATCACCAGCTCGCTCGCCGCGATCTACGCCAACGAGAACACCGCCCACTACTCCGCCGCCAAGGCCGGGCTGGTCATGCTGATGAAGGTGATGGCCAAGGAACTCGCCCCGCACAACATCCGCGTCAACACCATCCACCCCACCACCGTCGCCACGGACATGATCCTCAACGACGCCACCTACCAGCTGTTCCGGCCCGACCTCGACAACCCCACCCGCGCCGACTTCGAGGACGCCGCCCGCACCCTCAACCGCCTCCCCGTGGCCGCGCTCGAACCCGAGGACATCACCAACGCCGTCCTGCACCTCGTCACCGACACCGGCAAGTACGTCACCGGCACCACCCACGTCATCGACGCCGGCGGGGCGCTGTAGCGACGATCCGCGGCAGCGGCGTGGCCACAGTGGACTCTCACGTGCGTCGTCTGTGGACGGTCAGCGCTGGGTGGTGAAGCGCTCCGCCCAGCGTTGGACGGCGGCCGGCCCTGTTCCGTGGTCGTCGAGCCAGCCGTGGACGCCGCAGGGGTGGCTGTCCCAGACGTCGAGCACGGTGGTGATCGCTTCGGGCGGGGCACCGTACGCGCTGCCGGCCACGCCGTTGCCGTACCGGCTGTACACATGGCCGGTGCTGCGCAGACGCGCGACGATCGCGTCGAGGTAGCGCCGGGTGAGCATGTAGTCGGCGATGATGTCGGCCCGCGCGACCCCGGCGCACGCGAGCAGCAGCGCCACCACCACGCCGGTGCGGTCCTTGCCTGCCGCGCAATGGACGAGCAACGGCCCGTCCGCGACGGAAGCCAGCTTCACGATGCCGGCCAGCTTCGGCGCCGCCTGGTCGACGAACACCCGGTAGATCGCGGCGAGATCGTCGCGCGGCAACGTGGCCAGCCGCGCGTCGTCGACGAGTGGCACCGAGTGGACCGTGGTTCCGTCCACGCCCAGCGGGTGCGGGGCCGGAAGCTCACCGGGCGCACGCAGATCGACGACGGTGCGGCATGGCCACTCCGGCAATTCCTCCGGCGGCAGGTCGCCGGCCAGTGGAGCGGCACTGCGATACAGCAACCCACTCCGCGTGCACCGGCCGTCCCCAGCGGGCAGCCCACCGAGGTCACGGACGTTCGGCAGCACATTGTGCACGGCAATCCCCGTCATACCAGCTTCTTCCTCACGTGGGCGCTGACCCGGTCGAGCACGACGACGACCACGAGCACCACCAGCACGATGGTCAGCACGCTGCCGTACTCGAACAAGCGCAACTTCTGATTGAGTTCCATTCCGATCCCGCCCGCACCGACCAGGCCGAGCAGCGAGGCCGCGCGCACGTTCGAGTCGAGCACGAGCAACGCGTAACTCGACAACGTCGGCAGGCTCTGCGGCAACAGCACCCAGCTGATGCGCTGCGCCTTGCTCGCCCCGGCGGCCTCGGCCGCCTGCCAGGCGCGCAGGTCCTCCGCCTCGAAGATGTCCGCGAACAGCCGGGCCAGCCCCGCCGCCGAGCCGACCGCGATCGCCAACGTCCCGGCGAGCGGACCGAGGCCGACGGCCGAGACGAACAGCAGTGCCCACATCAGCTCGGGCACCGCACGGACGAGGTTCACACTCGTGCGCGCACTGTGGTGCAGCCACGCCTGCCCGAACACGGTGCGGGCGGCCAGTAGGCTCCACGGCACTGCGACGAGCACACCGAGCACGGTGCCGACGACCGCGATCGCGAGCGTCTGGCCCATGAGCTCGACGGCGGTGCCGAGTTCGGCGGGGTCCGGCGGAAACAGCCTGCCGAGGAAATCCACGACGTTCGGCACGCCGTCGACGAGCGCCGACAACGAGAGCTGACTGCCCTGCCACGACAGCGCGAACACGATCACGACGGCCGCGACCCCGGTCGTGGTGCGCCACGTCGGGCGCCGGTAGCGGGCGAGCGCCTCGACCTCGGGCCGCTCCTGGGTTCGGGTCCCCATCACGCGCCCACCTCGCTCGGTGCGACCTCCGAGTCGGCGTAGATCCGCGCCAGGTGGTCGTCGGTGACGTCGGCGGCAGGCAGGTCGAACAGCACGCGGCCCGCACGCATGCCGACGAGCCGGTCGGCCGTGCGCCGCGCGAGTGCCACATCGTGCAGGTTCAGCACGGCGGTGAGCGACTCCGCCCGCACCAGCTCGACGATGTCGCCCACGACCCCGGCGGCGAGCACCGGGTCGAGGTTGGCGACCGGTTCGTCGGCGAGCAGCACATCCGGCTGCTGCGCCATCGCCCGCGCGATCGCCACCCGCTGCCGCTGCCCACCCGAGAGCGCATCGACGCGCTTGCGCAACAGTTCGCCCAGGCCCAGTCGGGCGGCCGCCGCCACCGCGATCTCCCGATCGGCACGCCGCACCAGGTGCAGCAGGCTCGGCAGCAACGGTTGGTACACGAGCCGTCCGATGAGCACATTGGACAGTACGGTGGCGCGCTCGACGAGCTGGAACTCCTGGAACACCAGGCCGATGCGCTCGGCGCGGGCGCGCCGGGCCCGCCCGCGCAGGCCGGCGTAGGGCTGCCCGTCGTGCCGCACCTCACCGCGCGTCGGTGGATGCAGCCCGGCCAGGCACCGCATCAGCGTCGACTTTCCGGCTCCACTGCGCCCGAGTACGGCCGCGATCTCGCCGGGCGCGACGCGCAAGCTGACCTCGTGCAGCGCGGCTGTCCCGTCGGGATAGCTGAACGACAGACCGTCGGCCTCGAGCCTGGGCAGGGTCACGATGCCGGTCACTGTCGCGACAACTCCTCGAGGTCCACTCCCAGTTCCCGCGCCGCCTCACGGAACAACGTGAAGTCGGCATCGGTCGCCTTGGCGAACGACTTGGCATGGATGACCTCGAGTGCCTTGCCGTTGTCGCCGTTGACAAGCTCGTCGACCACGGCCCGCTCCACCTCGGGGTCGAGTCCCTTACGCGCAATGATGACGAGCGAGACCGGGATCGGTTCCGATTCGGTGATGATCTTCTGCTGGTCGCCGTCGATGACGCCCTTCTCGACCATCTCCTCGTAGCTGGTCCGCGCATCGGCGGCACAGTCGGCGCTGCCCTGCTTCACGGCCAGCTGCGCGGTGTCATGCCCACCCGCGTACGTGGCCTCGATGTCGGTCTCCGGATTGATCCCGGCCCGCTTGAGCAACAGCTTCGGGATGTAGTTGCCGCTGGTGGAGCCGGGGTCGACGAAGGCGACCGTGCGGCCACGCAGATCGTCGATCGAATCGATGCCGCGGTCGGTACGGCACACCAGCACCGACGAGTACGGCGCTCCCTTCGCCACGACGAGCGGTTTCACTCCGGCCACGGACTGTGCCAGCGGGGTCGGGAACGGGCTGAACGCGGCGATGTCGATGAGCTCGGACCGCATGGCCTCCACGATCGCGAGGTAGTCGCTCGTGAGCGTCGTCTCCACGGGCCGGCCCGCGGCCTTGCTGATCAGGTCGCGCAGCGGTGTGAACTGCTCCTGGAACTCCGGGTTCGCCTCGCCGGGCGGCAGCCCCATCTTGAGCGGACCCCCTGATCCGTCCTCTGAGGACGATGTACCACAGGCACCGAGTGCGAGCAGCGCCAGCACGGAGCACGTCGTGGCCGCGGCGCGGCGCCATCGGTGGGTGAACTTCACGGTGGGGACCTTTCGTCGACGCGATGGCAACGGAGTTCAGAGTCATCTAGATGTATGCACCACAGGCCGCCGGGAATGGACGGGCAGGTGAACGTTCGGCGACCGGACTCCGCCGCGGGCCGGACGACGCTTGTCGTGGCCCCGTCGTCCTCTAGATTTCCGGTGTGAGGTTGCACAGGACCGGATCGCTGCCCTTGTACCGACAGGTGCAGCAGGTACTGCAGGAGCGCATCGAAAGCCGCGCGCTTCTCCCTGGAGATCGCCTGCCGACGGAACACGAGCTCGCCCGGGAGCTGGCCGTGAACCGGCTCACCGTGCGCCAGGCCATCTCCGAGCTGGCTCGGGCCGGCCAGCTCGTGGTGCGGCAGGGAATCGGCACCTTCGTGGCCGAGCCACCCGCGCATTTCGTCGTCACGCTCGGCCCCGAACGGTCGATGGCCGCCGTCGAACACACGACACGCACACTCGAGCAGGAGGGCATGCCGGCGCGCGAGGTGTTCCTGTCCAGTGCGATCGAGGACTGCGCCGAGGCGCGTGAGCAGCTGCGGCTCCCCCGGCGGCGCCTGCGCCGCGTCGACACGCAGTTTCTTGTCGACGGCGAACCGTGGTCGGCCAACACGTACTGGTTAGCGGACACGCGCTTCCGCGGCATCACCGACAGGCTGGTCCACGACGGCTCGGTGTTCCGCGCCTGCGCCGAGCACTACGGCACCGACCTGCGCTACGCCTGGCGGTCCTTCGCGGCGGCCGCCGCGTCGCCGAGGGAGGCCGAGCTGCTGGGCGTCGCCGTCGGCACGCCGGTTCTCGTCCGCGAGGGGCTGAACATCGACTCGTCCGGCACGCCTACGGTGTATGTCACCCGTCGGCTGCGCAGCGACCGCATGCGGTTCGTCCTCCGCTACGAGCACGATCCGATTGTGGAGTAGCCAGGCCCGGCGCGGCACGGTCCCGGTGACGGGCTACGCCACCGGGACCACTCCGTCGTCGCGGGGCCGCCGCCCGGGCGGGGTCAGCCCGCCACGGACCGCGCGTGGGCGGCGTCGAGCAGCCGGGCGAACGCGCCCGGCTGCGGGTCCAGCCGGCCGAAGATCGGTTCGGGCCGGCGGATCTTGGACACCATCAGCAGGATCTGCGCGGCGCCGTGGTCCGGCCGGATCGTGCCTCGGGGTAGCTCGACGACACCGTCGAGATGAAGTCCGAACCGGTCGAGATTGGCCATGATCGTCCCCGGGCCGGGGGCATCAGCACACCCGGACCGACGTCGAAACACCCGACCCCGCGTTCGCTCAGCGCAACGCACGCGTCGACGACTGCGACGTTGGCCGGATCGTCGGTGAGCCGGACAGGCCGGCCGTCGGCGCCGAGACGCTCCGTGTGGCGCGGTGCCCAATGCCACGGCGGGAGCCCGATCACCACGTCGGGTGCGCCCGTCACGTGGACCGCCGGGCCGGCGGGATCGGCCACCTGCCAGTCGATGTCCCCCGCCTCGCCGGCCAGCGTGGCCGCCACCTCCGGGGTGGAGCACACACCGACAGCGTGCCCCACCCCGGTTCGGGCTGCCAGTCTGGTCAGCAGTCGGCCGCTGTCCGCCCACAGGTCGACCACGGCATCGACGTGGCCGATCCGGTGGGCGAGGTAGTCCGCGAGGAACTCCGGCACCGGGTCGCAGACCACGCACGGTTCGCTGCGAAACCAGGACTGGGTCATCGCAGCGAGGACCGGCCCTGCCGCCACCGGGCGTCGGCCCAGTCAGTGACCTCGCAGCGCGCGGGATCGGGGATCTGGCCGGCCGCGTGCAGGAGCGTGCGCCAGTCGGACTCCCAGTGCTCGGACACCGGGTCTGCACCTCGTCCGTACAAGGCCACGGTGACCTCGACCCGGCTGACGCTGACCGGCTTCGCCGCCAGCACGGCCCGGCGTGACGGCGAGTCGACGAACACCGCGTTCGGCGCTCCGATGCGCACACTCACACCAGGGTCGTCGTCCAGCACGGCCGCGATCCGGGCGCCGACGTGGCGCCAGTTGCACGGCACCTCGTGCCGCATGTGCCCGGCGAACCGGTACTCCGCCCAGCTTCCGGTGAAAACCTCCGCACATCGGGGCATCTGCTCCGAGACGGTTTCCGGACCGGCACCGGGCATCGCCACGAACAGCAGCGGGCCGTGCCGGCTCAGCGACACGGGTGCGCGCCGCGAGGGCCTGGCGCCGACGACCTGGCGGATGAACCGGTCGTCGTCCGCCCTGCCGGGCCTGAGCACGTCACTGTCCCTACTGTGTCCACAGGAGACATACGCGCACGCGACCTTCGACCCGTTGCCGCACTGCGCCGGGATGTTCCAGCACGACCCCTGCTGGAAGGCGTTGTAGCCCCCGCCCAGTGAGTCGTCCTCGTGCCGCAGCACGTGGACGCCGTGATCACCGATGGTGGCCGGAAGCACGTCTCCGGGTCGGGGGATCATGTCGGCGACCCCGGCGAGCACCCAGCAACGGCTCCAGATCGCCGTGCTCTCCTCAGCGAAGGGCGGCAGGCCGGATGTGACGGCCGGAAGCCCGAGATCGACGGCGGCGGTCACGGCGAGACCTCGACGGGAGCGCCCGCATCGACCCGCACGCGGTTCAGCTCGGGGTCGTAGTCCTTGCGTCCGCGGTGCAGCACGTGCTCCTCCCCCGGCGCGGGGAGTGGCCCGTCCTGGGAGAACCGGTTCAGCACGCTGGCGACGAGGGTCGAGATGTTGTTGTCGTAGTTGTTGTGCGACAACGAGCCGCAGAACGCGATCGAGCTGAAGGCGAAGCAGGCGCCGCCGTTGGGGGTCTCGTGGAAGGCGATGTCCGATCGCACCCGCGGATGATGTGTTCCGTCGATACCGGCCTGGCTGAAGCCGTAATCCTCCATCACCAGCAGCATGCCCTCGGTGTGCCGGCCCGCCGACGTCGCGGCGACGAGCGTGTGCGGCGGCGAGCCGAGGGTGGTGTCGACGATGTCGATTTCCAGGCCGGCCGCGCCGCCCGACACCAGTCCGAAGTCGCCGAGGCGCTCGTTGTAGTCGATGCCCTCGAACGCCCAGGACACGCGCGGGTTGTTCGACTCCGGCGTGCGGGTGTAGTACGTGCCGATGTCGAAGCCTTCCGCCGACATGCCGGTCCCCGCCACCGGGTGCAGGTATCGACCCACGAAGCGCCACATGCCACCGAGGTCGCCCGTCGACTGGTGGTGGTACTCACCCGGGTCCGCGCGCCAGGTGCGGATACCGGACTCGCACCGGCGCATCTCGGTGACCTCGCCTCGGCCGTAGGCCGGGTGGTAGGTGTGGACCCAGTAGAACCCGTCACCGCCCATGTACATGAAGCGGCCGCCGCGCTCCTTGTAGGCGTGGATGTTGTCGAGGTAGTGCCCGCTGTGGTGCTCGGGGTGCGTTCCGGTGAGCAGCACGTTGTAGCCCTCGATGCGCTCGAGCCCGTCGTAGGCGACGTCCTCGTCGGTGATGACGTCGAAGTCGTAGCCCTTCTCGGTGAGCCAGTCGATGAGGTGCAAGTCCGCCGGGAACTGCCAGGGCGCCTGCTCGAGGAAGTGGTCGTAGCGCGGGCGGAACGACAGCACGGGCCGCAGCCTCGACGACAGGCAGATCTCGGAACCATCGGTGTGCGTGTCGTAAATGGACCCGCCGTACTCGCGGTGCTGGGCGAGGAACATGTTCTGCGCCTGCATGATCGGCACCCGGTAGACGAGGAGTTCCGCGCCGCCCGCGTTGGCCGCGAGGTGTTCGTTGGCGTAGGCCATGTAACTGGTGGTCGAAAGGATGACCGCGATCTTGGCGGTCGGCTTTCCCAGCGGCGGGCGGACGACGGACGGCACGTAGTCCTCGTCGCCCTCCGAGCTGGTCAGCTTGACGGCCCAGACGGCGGACCTCATGTCGGCCGGAACGTCGAACGTGAAGTCGACGTCCCATCGCGCGTCGTCGATGTCGTCGTCGTGGAAGTGGATCGCGCCGTACTGCTCCGGAACCCTGGTCCAGTCGGTCTCCTTGCCGGTCCAGTTGTAGCCGGTCATCGCCCTGGTCGGCAGGTTGATGACCTCACCGTGCAGTTTGTACGGTCCGTCGTCGTACGCCGAGCGGGTCGGGATGTCCCTGCCGAAGTCCCAGGACGCTACCAGGCACGAGGCGATGGAGCCGACCGGACCGGGACCACGCCGCTCGTCCTGTCCACTGTCGGCGCTGAGCTTGAGCCGCTCGATATCCAGCCTGGACAGTGCCGCCGACGCGATCCGCGGGCTGTCGATCTTGCCGTTGTAGTGGCTGCCGATGACCAGACCGTTCGGTACCGACGAGGCGCCGTCCGGTCCGTCGTCGAAGCGGTCCGCGCAGGCGCCGATCACCAGGGGCACCGGAGCGTTGGCCAGGGGGTCGGCGAACACGGCTTCCTTCGGCGTGATCTCCGGGTCGAGCGCGTACCGGATCTGCGGTTCGTGGTACAGCACGGCTTTGCCGGTCGCGGCGTCGTAGGTCGCGGCGACGAACGTCCACGCCCGGTCGCGCACCGGCGCACCCGACGACAGCACCTGGCCGTTGACCCGGAGTTCCAGCTCGCCGTGCTCGTTGATGAACAGCCCGTAGCCGACCCCGTCGAGGTACTTGGCGATGATCGCCTGCGGCCCGGGCCGCCAGTAGCCTTCCGGCTTGTGCGGCATGGTGGGCCAGATGTAGGCCTGCACCGTAAAGCTGTCCACATTGAGCGGTGCGCGGTCCGGCACCATCACGTACGAGCCGCTGTTGATGACCTGCTGCCTGCCGGCATG
Organism: Prauserella oleivorans; assembly: GCF_042685745.1. Classification (NCBI taxonomy): domain Bacteria; kingdom Bacillati; phylum Actinomycetota; class Actinomycetes; order Pseudonocardiales; family Pseudonocardiaceae; genus Prauserella; species Prauserella oleivorans. The sequence goes on from NZ_JBHUNT010000001.1 coordinate 4,892,465, forward strand.
CGTCCCGTTGAACGACGCGTCCGCCGGGATTTCCTTCAGCCCGGGCCCTGCCGGGTCGGTGTTGCCGTTGATCAACTGGACCAGCTGCGCCTGATACTCGGACGGGCCGTCGCAGTTGACGTAGAACTTGATCTGATCACCCTGCTGCACCGACCACTTGTCCGCGTAGGCAGTGATCCGCATCCAGTCCGGCGCGATGGGGTACTCCGAGCGAGGCGCTCGCCGCCGCGACATCGCACTTCGGGACGACCCCCGATCAGTGGCTGACGCTCGAATTGCTCGTCAACAGCGGCGAATCCGGTCTGTCGATGACCCAACTGCGGATGTCCACGGGCCTCGCCGGCGCGACCCTGACCCGCACCGTGGACAAGCTCATCACGGACGCGCTCGCCTACCGGGAGGTCGACCCCGCGGACCGGCGCCGATCGTTGTCTATGCCTCGGCGGACGGACTGGACCTCTACGCACGCTCGAAGGACGCCGTCGACGCGATCGAACAGTCCCTCGCGGGGTCGGAGTTCGCGCTGTTCGAACCCCCGGCTCGTGCCGAGCCGCGCGAGTGGTGAGCGGGTCCGGCCCACGGTGACACGAACCGCGGACACGGCTACCCAGGCGGCAGACACGGCTACGGGAACGGCAGACACGGTGCCGCGTCAGGTGATGCCCGGCCACCGGCCTTCGGCGGCGAGACGCTTGGTCACCTCGACGATGCCCTCCCGGACGGCCACCACCGCCTCGCGGGGCTCGTAGCTCTCCGTAGCGGTGCGAATGGCGATGTGGCGGCGCAGTACCGGGTCCACGATCCGGCGGACCCCCAGCTCGCGCGGATCGCCGTGGTCCCGGACGACAGACAGCGGCAGGATCGTGCAAGCCTCGCCACCGGCGGCGATGCGGATCATCGTGCCGAGCGACTCGACGTCGGCGACGATCGTCGGCGCCAGCCCCTTGGCGGCGAACGCGCGGTCGACGAGGGCCCGCAGGTTGCTCCGGCCGCCCGGGGTGACCAGCGGTACCGCCCGCAGGTCGAGCAGCGACACCTCCTCCGCCGAGCGCGGAGCCGGATCGGGCCTGCCGATCAGGTACAGCTCCTCGGAGTAGAGCGGCACCTCCGCCGCCCTCGGCGCGTCGTCCTCCCGGAACACCGCGGCCAGATCGAGCCTGCCCGCCAGCAGCAGCTCGTGGATGTAGCCGCTCATCGACTCGAACAGCTGCAGGTGGATGCCGGGGTGGTTGGCCTTGACCCACGAGAACAGGGCCGGCGCGAGCGGTGTCGCGACCGTGGTCGGCAGCCCGACCGCGACCGGGCCGTGCAAGCGGTTGCGGCTGTCGGCGACGTCGCGCGAAAGCCGGTCGAACTGCCGCACGAGCTGCTGGGCGTCGCGGTACAGAGTCGTGCCGGCCGGGGTCGGCAGCACGCCCCGCGGGCCGCGTACCAGCAGTCGCACCCCGAGCCGCGCTTCGAGCTGGGCCATGCGCTGGCTCAGCGCCGGTTGTGACACGTGGAGCCGGCCCGCCGCCCTGGACAGACTGCCGGCATCGACGACGGCGATGAAATCACGCAGGTGGGCGATGTCCACGGTGCTGCCTCGGTGCCGCCTCTCTCAGTGCGCCGCGCGTTCGGCCTCCCGGACGATCCGGCGGGCGCGTTCCACAACCGGACGGTCGATCATCTCACCGTCCACCATCGCCGCGCCATCGGACTCGACGGCGAGCACCTTGCGCGCCCACGCCAGCTCCTCCTCGCCGGGCGCGAAGGCCGCGTGCACGAGCCGAACCTGCGACGGGTGGATGCACAGCTTGCCGCCGAAGCCCCAGGCCTTGGCACGCCGCGACTCCCGGGTGACCGTCCCGGCGTCCCGGATCGCCGTGCTGACCCCGTCGACCGGCTGGGGCAACCCGCACGCCGCCGACCAGCGGACCAGATCGGCGCGGGCGGTGTCGAGCGCGGCATCGTCGGTCACCCCGAGATCGAGCGCGAGATCGACGCTGCCGAACAGCAGTCGCACCACGCCGTCAGCGGCGGCGATTCCGGCCAGGCCGACCAGGCCGCGGGCGGACTCGACGAGCGGGAGCACCGGGACACCGCTCGCCTCGGCGGCGGTGTGCACATCTTCGGCGCTCTCCGCTTTGGGCAGCACGACGGCAGCCGGGGCCAGCTCACTGCAGGCGGCGAGGTCGGCGGCGCTCTCGGCGGTACGGACGCCGTTGACGCGGACGACCACCGGCACACCCGCGTCGGTTGGCCAGTCCCGTAGCAGGGTGGCTCTGGCCTCCGTCTTGGCGTCCGCGGCGACGGCGTCCTCGAGGTCGATCACGACGACATCGGCACCACTGGCGCATGCCTTGGCGAAGCGCTCCGGCCGGGACGCGGGCACGAAGAGCCAGCTCACCGCCGTCGACAGCCGGTCGCCGCTCATGCCACGCCCTCGGCCACGAGCTCGTCGATGTCGGCCTCCGTCATCCCGAGCTCGCCGAGGATGGCCCGCGTGTGCTGTCCCAGCTCCGGTACGGGATCCATCCTCGGCTCGGGCGTGGTCAGCCCGGGCAGTGTGAGCGAGCGGACCGGCCCGGCCGGCGTCCCCACCTCGTGCCAGCGGCCGCGTGCGGCCAGCTGCGGGTGCTCCCACACGTCGGCGACCGAGTTGACGTGCGCGTTCGCGACCGGGATGGCGCTGAGCCGGTCCGTGGCCTCGGTGCTGGTCAGCTCGGAGAACCGTTTCGCGATGACCGCGCCCAGCGCCTCCCGGTGGGCGTTGCGATCGGCGTTGGTGGCGTAGTCCGGATGGTCGGCCAGCTCGGGCCTGCCGAGGAAACGCTCGCAGAACAGGCGCCACTCGCGCTCGTTCTGGATCGCCATCATGACGACCTTGCCGTCGCCCGCCGTGAACGGTCCGTACGGGTAGATGGTCGCGTGCGCGGCACCCGCCCGTGGCGGTGGCTCGGCACCGTCGTAGGCGTAGTACATCGGAAAGCCCATCCATTCCACAGTGGACTCAAGCATCGACACGTCGATGTGCGTGCCCTCGCCGGTCCTCCCCCGTTCCAACAGCGCCGCGAGAATCGAGCTGTAGGCGTACATGCCCGCGGCGATGTCCGAGACGGAGATGCCGACCTTGGCCATGTCGTCGGCCGTGCCGGTGACCGACAGCAGCCCGGCCTCGCTCTGCACCATGAGGTCGTAGGCCTTGCTGGTCTCGTACGGACCGGGCGAGCCGTAGCCGGAGATGTCGCACACGATCAGCCGGGGGTTGGCCTCCCGCAGCTGGTCGGCGCCGAGACCGGCGCGTTTCGCCGCGCCCGGCGCCAGATTCTGGATGAACACGTCCGCGTCGTCGATCAGCCGCCGGAGCACGGCCATGCCGCGGGCGTCCTTGATGTCGAGCGTGAGCGACTCCTTGTTGCGGTTGACCCACACGAAGTGTGAGCTGAGGCCGTGCACGCGGGAGTCGTAGGCGCGGGCGAAGTCACCGACACCCGGACGCTCCACTTTGATCACGCGTGCGCCGAGGTCGGCGAGATGCCGGCTGGCGTACGGGGCGGCGATGGCCTGCTCGAGGGAAACGACGGTCACTCCACGCAGGGGTTGCATGTCCTTCTCTCCGGTGCCGGGAACGACGGTCACACCACAACACTGACGCCCATGACCAGGGCCAGCGACACCACCGACGCCAGGGAGGTCACGAACGTGAGGGCCTTCAGCGCTCCCCGGGTGTTGACCCCGAGCAGCGTCTGGAACATCCAGAAGAAGTTGCTGTTCAACTGCAGCGCGAACAGCGCGCCGGAGCCGATCGCCAGCGCGAGCACCTCGGCGGGGATGCCGAGCCCGCCCATGATGGGGGCGAGAATGCCGGCCGCGGCGATGCCGGCCACCGCGATCGACCCGATGGCGAAGTGCAGCACCGCCGCGACGAGCCAGGCGAGCAGGATCGTCACCAGGGCAGGCACTCCCGCGTCGGCGGAGAAGAGGCCGGACAGGACATCGTCCAGATTGGTCTCCCCGATGACCGCGCCGAGCGAGCCGCCGACACCGGTGACCAGCAGGATCTGGCCCGTCGAGTTGAAGCCCTTCGACATCGTGTCGGCGAGCCGGTCGCCGCCCAGCACCCTGCGCGCCAGCACGTACGCACCGACCAGGCCGAGGAACAGGGCGAACACGGGGTCGCCGAGGAAGGCGACGACGTCGGACTTCACCCCGGCGGCCTCGCTGATGGCGCCGCCTGCGATCAGCAGCAGCGGGACCACGATGGGCAGCAGCGATACGGACAGCCGCGGCAGCGCCCGCACCGGCCGTTCGGTGACCGCGACGCCCGAGCCGCCGGCACCGCCCGTGGTCTCCTCGCCCTGGTCGGTGTCGTCCTCGAAAACGGCGCCCTCCACCTCGTCCTTGGCCTTGTTCCAGAACCCGAGCTTGAGCAGGCGGCTGTACACGAGCATGGTCAGCAGTGCCGTCGCCGGGCCGATCACGAAGCCGTACAGCAGCATCGTGCCCAGCGGGACGTCCAGCAGTCCCGCGATCGCCACGGTGCCCAGGCCGGGCACCACGAACACGTAGCCGACCAGGATGCCCGTGGTCAGCGCGCCGCCCATCATGGCGAGGCCGTTGCGGCCCAGGTGCGGGGCGGCCTGCCGGGCCAGCGGTGCGGCGAGCACCAGCTGAACGTCCACATAGATGGAGGGGAAGATGGTGCTCAGCGCCACCGCGAGGGCATACGGGAGCCTGCGCGGTCCGAGCGCGCTGAGCAGCTTCTCGACCACCTTGCGCAAGGCGCCCAGCGCGTGCAGCAGTGAGCCGAGGAGCACACCGAACCCGATCAGCAGCCCCACTTCGGCCATGATGTCGCCGAAGCCCTCGGCGATCGTCGTGATGGTCTTCTCGAAGCCGAGCCCGGCGGCCAGGCCCAGGTAGAGCGAGCCGATGACGAGCGCGATGACAGGCTCTACCCGCATCACCAAAATCAGCACGATCACCGCGGCGATGGCGATCGCCGCATGCAACACGATCACTGTGTCAAGTCCTCTCGCCAGGTCGCGTTGGGTTCGTCACGACAGGTGCCGCGCTGCTCCAATCACGTCCCTACACGTGTCCTGCGATGTGAGTTCACGTGATCGAAACACAGGTGCGGGAAGCCCGGTAGACGGCGATCGCGAAGAGCGATATAAGCGCCGCTTATGGCTGGCGGAGGCGCCCGAGGCCGTGTCTGCCGCTCAGGTAGCCGTGTCCGCCGCTGGCGTAGCCGTGTCCGCCGCTCGCGAAGCGCACGCCCGGCACGTTCATCGCGCGGGTGGCCGCCGGGCGGTCAGGCCTGGCCAGAAGCGCCCGCCCGTGGGCATACGGCGCGGCGGGCCGGTCAGCGGGCGGTCCAGCCTCCGTCGACGTAGAGGGTGCTGCCGGTGACGTAGGACGACGCGTCGCTGGCCAGGAACACGGCCGCACCAGCGAGTTCGGTGGCCTCTCCCACCCGCGCCTGGGGCACGGCGCTCGTGATGACCTCGCCCCACCGACTGCGCAGCAGCCCGTCGGAGAGGTCGGTCGCGAAGTAGCCGGGCGCGAGGGCGTTGACGCGCACCCCACGGTCCGCCCACTCGACGGCGAGGACCCGGGTGAGCGCCTCGACCCCACCCTTGCTGGCGGCGTAGGCGGCGATCCGCTGGAACCCGGTCGTGCCGTGCACCGACGAGACGTTGACGATGCTGCCGCCGCCCTGCTCCAGCATCCGCCTGCCCACGGCGCGACAGCAGAAGAACGTGCCGTCGAGGTTCACCTCGAGCACGCGCCGCCAGTCGTCGTCGGTCACCGATTCGCTGCGTGTGAAGCTCGGACTGATGCCGGCACAGTTGACGAGGACGTCGATGCGCCCGATGCGGTCGGCGCAGTCCTCGACGAACGCGGCGTCGTCGACCGAGCCGGGCAGCACCACGGTGTCGGGTCCGGTTTCCTGCGCCAGCGAGCGCAGGTCCGCGGCCGTGCGCGACGTCACCGCGAGCCGTGCGCCCGCCCGGGCCAGCGCAAGCGCCATCGCCCGGCCGAGTCCCTTCCCCGCTCCGGTGACCCACGCGGTTTTGCCGGTGAGATCGAACTCGCTCACGCGATCACCGGCAGCGTGCGCAGATCCCGCTTCAGCACCTTGCCCGACGGCGTCCGCGGGAGCTCGTCGAGGAAGTGCACCTCGGCGGGCACCTTGAACTTCGCCAGCCGCTCCCGGCAGAACTCCACCAGCCCGGCCGCGTCGAGCGACGACCCCGGCTTGGTTACGACATAGGCCTTCGGCACCTCGCCCCAGCGCTCGTGGGGAATCCCCACCACCGCCGCCTCGACGACGTCCGGGTGCTCGTACAGCACGCGCTCCACCTCGGGAGTGGCGATGTTCTCGCCGCCCGACACGATCATGTCCTTCTTCCGGTCCTCCACGTAGAGGTAGCCGTCCTCGTCGACCCGTCCGACGTCCCCGGTGTGGAACCAGCCGTCCCGCAGCGCCCGTGCCGTCGCCTCCGGATCCCGCCAGTACCCGGCGAACACCTTCGGGCCGGACAGCGTGATCTCGCCCAGCGCGCCCCGAGGCACCTCGTTGCCCTGATCGTCCACGATCCGTACCTGCGTGTGCACCACCGGCCTGCCGACGGATCCGACTTTGGCCAGCATGTGCTCGGCATCGTTGAAGGTGTCGCCGGACACGGTCTCGGTGAGCCCGTAGGCGTCGGAGAACCAGGTGCCCGGGAACGCGGCGAGGATGCGTTCGATCAGCGGCTCAGGCATCTTCTCGCCACCACCGATGATGAACCGCAGCGACGAGGTGTCCCGGTCGGCCGTGTCCGGCAGTTGCAACAGCGCGTTCATCATCGACGGCGCGAGCCAGACGTTCGTCGGCCACTCGCGTTCGATCGTGTCGAGTACCTCGCGGGCGTCGAACTTCCGGAGCACGATGAGGCTGCCACCCGCGTGCAGCGTGCCGAGCCCGGGCAGGTCGAGCCCGCCGACGTGGTACAGCGGGCCGCACACCAGGGTCGTGTCGGCGCTCGTGAGTCCGAACTCGACAATGTGCCCGAGGTTCTTGAACAGCACGTTCCCGTGGGTGATCCGCACACCTTTCGGCCGTGCCGTGGTGCCCGAGGTGTACATCAGCCGCTGCAGGTGGTCGGCGGCGACCGGTTCCACCGGTACCGACGCACCGCTGTGCCGGGCAAGCAGATCCTCATAGGACACCCAGCCGTCCAGCGGTGCCGCCCCGACCAGCAGTCGCCGCCGGGGAGCGATGCCGTTCACGGCGGCGACGAACTCGCGTTCGCTCACGATCGCGGCCGCCTCGGAGTGGGTGAGAATGTACTCCCACTCCGACGGCGACAGGCGGTAGTTCAGCGGCAGGAACGCGGCTCCGATGCGGTTGAGCGCGAACACCGTCTCGATGAACTCGATGTGGTTGTACAGCAGGACAGCGACGATGTCGCCGGACTCGATGCCGAGGTCGCGAAAGCCCGCTGCGAGGGCGTTGACCCGGTCGAGGAACGTCCGGTTGGTGACCCGCCGATCGCCTTGTGCCAGTACCACCTTGTCCGGGTAGCGGCTCGCGTTGTGGTCGGCGATGCTCGCGAAGTTGTACATCAGCCCTCCCGGGTGTGAAAGCTGTGGAGCTCCCCGCCCGCGTTGCCCCAATGGATCGTGCTGATCATGCCGCCGTCCACGACGAGGTCGGTGCCCGTGACGAAGTCGGCGCCCGGCCCGGCCAGGAACGCCACCGCGCGGGCGATGTCGTCCGGCTCTCCGATCCGGCCCAGCGGCGTGTTGCCCACCGTCGCCGACCGGATCGTCTCGTTCGCCAGCGTGTCCCTGTTCAATCCACTGTGGACCCCGCCTGGGCTGACCGAGTTGATCCGGATGCCCTGTTCGGCCAGTTCCGCCGCGAGTTGCCGGGTCAGCGCCAGCACGCCGCCCTTCGCCGCGGTATAGGACGAGAACCCGTAGCCGGTGTGCCCGGCGATCGACGCGATCTGCACGATCGCGCCACCACCTGCCCGCGCCATGGCCGGGACGACATGGCGCAGCATGATGAAGTACCCAGTGAGGTTGACGTCCAGCACGCGCCGCCACTCCTCGACCGAGGATTCGAGCAGCTTCTTGCGGATGATGATCCCGGCCGCGTTCACCAGCGTGCGTGGTGGTTCGGGCAGCTTGCCGACGACGGTGCGCACGGCCTCGTCGTCGGTTACGTCGACGGTGAACTCCACCGCCCGGCCACCGCGTTCCTCCACCAGCTTCCGGGTCTCGCCGGCACCGTTGAGATCCAGGAGGGCGACCACGGACCCGGTCTCGGCGAGTCGCAAGGCGCACGCTCGCCCGATTCCCGACGCGGCTCCCGTGACGACCGCACAACTCTGAGCAGACATCGATTCTCGCCTTTCAACCCATCGCGTAGCCGCCGTTGACGTCCACCACGGTCCCCGTCATATAGCTCGACGCGGGCGAGGCCAGGAACGCCGCGACACGGGCGATCTCCTCGGGACGCGCCAGCCGTCCGAGCGGGCAGTAGCCCGGGTCGTACCCCCGGCCCGCCACCATCTCCGTGTCCACCACACCCGGGGCGAGGCCGTTGGCCCTGATTCCGTTCGAGGCTTCAGTCTTCGCCAGCCACTTCACCAGCGCGTGGACGGCGCCTTTGCTGGCCACGTAGTGCGGACCGGCCAGCACACCGCCGACCTTGCCCGCCACCGAGCCGAGGCACACCACCTGACCGCCACCGTGACGCAGGAGCGGAAGGGCCGCCTGGATCGTCCACAGTGTGCCTTTGACGTTGACACCCAGCACCTGGTCCACTTCGGACTCGGACAACTCGTCGACCGACACCGTGTCGCCGTACACCGCCGCCGAGGTCACCAGCGCGTCCAGGGCAGGCAGGCTGCCGAACGCCGCCGCCACAGCCGCACGGTCGGTGACGTCGAGCCGCTCGCCCCACGCCTGACCGCCCTCGGCCTTGATCGCCCGCACTGTCTCGCCCGGGTCACGCTGGTCGACGACGGTCACCTCGGCGCCTGCTCGCGCCAGTTCCAGCGCGATCTGGGCACCAATGCCCCGGGCCGCACCGGTGACGACCGCGCGTCGGCCGGCCATGCCGGCCGGCCCCCGCGCGTCGAGCACCCCGGTCACGAGCCCTGGCCGTTGCGCTGCTCGTGTGCCGCGAGCTCCTCCATCAGGACCGGAACGCCGAGCGTGCAGGTGTGGATGCCGAGCACGCTCGTGAGCTCGAGGACCTCCATGATCTCCTCTTTGGTCGCGCCGTAGCCGAGCGCGTTGCGGATGTGCTGCCGCAGGCCGGGCTCGTACAGGTGCGTGGTGGACGCGTCGATCGCGGTGTAGATCAGCTCCCGCACCTTCGGCTCCAGCACGCCCTTGCGCCAGGGCACCGACGAGAAGTTGAGGTAGGCCTCGAAGAACTCCTGGTCGAGGCTGAGCAGTCCCTCCCAGAACTGGTTCCAGTAGCCGCGCTCGGACACGAACTTGTCGCGCAGGGCACGCTGTTCCTCGGTCAATTCCACTGCCGGCATGGGGACCTCCCTATCGTGCGGCCATCTCGGCGCGCCGCTTGTTCGTCGCTTCGACGTCGACCTGCAGACCTTCGGGGTCGTTGACCGGATCCCCGACGACGACCACGCCGTAGTCGCGGTAGGCGCCCTCGATGGTCACGTATTCGTCGCGCACGTCGGCCTTGACGCGCTCCGGATCCCGCTCGGTCGGCGAGCCCCAACCGCCGCCACCATTGGTGAGGTAACGGAAGACGGCGCGCGGCTTGGTGTGCCACACCGGGGTGCTCGCGAAGTAGAAGTACTCCCCGTTCGGGTCGACCCGCTTGGTCTGCGGGTCGAGCATCCCGGCCACCGGCGTGGAGCCCGCGTAGACGTCGTCGCCGGTGGAGATGAGGTCCTTGCTCCGGACGACGTCCACATAGTCCGGCGAGAACACCCACGTCGCGCCCAGTGCTCCGCTCTTGCCGCCGTAGACGCCGACCCCGCTGGGACGTTTCGTGTGCAGCGGGCTCGACCAGTGCTCGGCCTCGGTCAGGTACAGCGTGTCCTTCATGACCGCCGCCCCGCCGCGGTTGGTCCCGGCACCGGCGCTGTCGGCCACGTACTCCTTGCGCAGCACCACCGCCGGCAACTCCGACTCGATGGCCTCCGTGGCCGGGTCGAGGTTGTTCGCCTGGTACATCACCGAATAGCTGTCCGCATCGCCCGCTTCGGTGGCGCCCCAAGGCCCGTGCTCGCCACCGCACTGCGCGGTGGTGACCCACGGCGTCCCGTCCTCGAGGACACCGTTGGCGTTGTGGATGTTCAGCGAGCCGTAGTCACCACCCACGGCCTTGCGGCCCAGCGCCTTCTCCAGCGCCCGGAACAACGCGAGCACCACCGGGCCGGTGCTCTCCCAGTACAGGAAGACCGCACCGTCCGGAGGCGTGGCACTGATGAAGGTGCCAGCAGGAAGGACGATGTCGATGTCCCGGTAGGCACCCGAGGTGAAGGGGGTTTCCGGGTCGATGAGGAACTTCAGCGCGACACCGACCGCGGTCTTCGTGTCCAGGATGCCGGCGTTGATGCTGGTGCGCGCCTGCGGGGACGTGCCGCTGAAGTCGAGCTCCATGTGCGGCCCGGCCTTGGTGATCTTCACCTTGAGCCGGTACTCGATCGAGTCGTCGATGCCATCGCAGTCGATGCCCTCCTCTGCCTCGTACACGCCGTCGGGCAGCTCCAGCAGCGCGGTGCGCATCGCCTCCGCCGACACGTCCGTGCTGTACCGGATCGCACCCAGGTACGCCTCGACGCCGTACCGTTGCACGCTCTCGAGGATCAGCTGCTCGCCCAGAAGCAGGTTCGCGTAGATCGTCTTGATGTCGGGCAGCAGCAGCGCGCAGTAGCGGGCGTTGTCGAAGATGAGGTTGAACGCCGACTTCACCGGCTTGTTGTCCTGGTACAGCAGGGTCGGCGCGATGACGAGGCCGTTCTCGTAGACGTTGCGCTTGGTGCCGCTGAAGCCGGCGGGCACCACGCCACCCATGTCGAGCTGGTGCGCGCGCAGGGTGACGAACGAGATCAGCTTCCCCTCGTGGAAGACCGGCCGGATGAAGCAGATGTCGTTCACGTGGTTGCCGGCGCGATACGGGTCGTTGCAGATGACGACGTCGCCCGGACGCAGGTTCTCCGGGCCGTATTCCTCGATGGTGTTGCGCACGGCCTCGGACATGGTCCCGAGGAACATCGCGAGGCTGTTGCTCACCGACGACATCGGGTAGTTCTGCTCCGGCGGCCCGGAGATGGTCGCCGCGAAGTCGTACCAGTCGCGGAGGATGAGCGAGAAGGCGTTGTTCAGCAGTCCGGTGCACATGTGCTGCACGATGTAGCGCATCCGGCTGGACAGCACCGACGCGGTGAACCGGTCCGCGCCGTAGCGTGCGACGAAATCGGCGTCGCTGAGTTCCTTGAGTGTGTCGGTCATCGATCCGTCCCTTCAGCCTTACGGATGCGCAGCTCACCGAACTCGCCCACGGTGGCCACCTGTCCGGGGACCAGGAACGTGGTCGACAACGGCTCGCGAATCACGGCAGGACCGGCGATCCGGTCGCCCGCGCGGAGGTCCTCGCGCTGGTACTCCGCCGCCTCGACCTCGCTGTCGGTGAGGTAGCGGATGGTCAGCGACCGGGTGGGCGTCGGCTGCTCGCCGTCCTCGCGCGCCGGCAGCCGCGGATAGTCCACCTTGTCCGACGTGACGACAGCCTGGACGCGGTAGGTGACCCCCTGCACCGGCAGCGCCTCGAACTTGTTCCCCGACCGCTCGGCGTAGGCCTCGTGGAAGTTCGCGACCATCTGATCGACCTCGGTGGCCGTGATCGTGCCGCCGGGCACCGAGATGAACGGGGTCTCCCAGGTCTGCCCGGCGAGCCGGCCGTCGAAGCTGCGCACGAACGTCACGTTGCCGCGGTCCTTCTCGCGCAGCCGTTCCGACAGTCGCTGTTCCATCGAGCGGTACACCTTGTCGATCGACTCGGCAGCCTCTGCGGTGAGGATCGTGTAGGCACTGCGGCTGTCGGCGTAGACGAGGTCGGAACTGACGAGTCCCAGCGCGGAGAACAGCCCGGGGTGCGGCGGGACGATCACCTCGGCGGCGTGCACCAGGTCCAGCACGGCAGGCAGCAGCATCGGACCCGCGGCGCCGTAGGCGACCAGGCTGTAGTCGCGCGGGTCCACGCCGTGCTGGATGGCGATGTTGACCACGCCCTCGGCGATGTTGTTGATGCCGATGTTGAACGCGTAGCTGACCCGCTGCTCGAAGGAAAGGTTGGTGTCGAGCTCCTCGAACGCCTGCCGGGACAGCGCGGGATCGAGCTTCATCCGACCGCCGGCGAAGCCGTCCGGGTCGATGATGCCCATCAGCAGGCAGGTGTCGGTCATCGTGGGCTGCTTGCCGCCGATGCCGTAGCAGGCCGGTCCGGGGTCGGCTCCCGCACTGCCCGGGCCGACCTTGAGCTCGCCGGCCGGGCTGATGGTGACCAGGCTGCCGCCACCGGCGCCGATGCTGGAGATCTCGTTCGAGAGAGCGTTCACGATGAGGTCGTGTTCCAGCTCGAACGTCGTGTTCACGAACGGGTCGCCGTCGGTGACCATGCTGATGTCGCACGACGTGCCGCCGACATCGGCACACAACAGGTTCTTCGCCCCGATCATGCTTCCGAAGTGGGCACTCGACACGGTACCCGCGGCCGGGCCGGCGAAGACGACGCGGAAGGGGTGCTCCATCGCGACGTCCGAGCGGACGAGCTGAGCCGCGCAGTCGGCGAAGTTGAGGTCACCGGTGAAGCCGAGGTCGCGCAGGCCGGCGTCGAGCCGCGCGGTGTAGTCGCTGTAGATGAGCCTCATGAAGACGTCGATCACGGTGGTCGACGCCCGCGCGAACTCCTTCGCCAGCGGCGACACCTCGCTGGAGATCGACACCGGGATGTCGCCGAGCTCCTCGTGCACGAGCTGCCGCAGCCGCTCCTCGTGGTGGTGGTTGACGTAGGCGTTGAGGAGGCAGATCGCGACTCCCTCCACACCGCACCGGCGCAGCACGGCCAGTTCCGCGCGGGTCTGTTCCTCGTCCAGCGGGATCAGGACCCCGCCGTCGGCGGTCAGGCGCTCGCGGATGCCACGGCGCAGGTAGCGCGGGACGAGCGGCCGGTTCGCGTCGCCGTAGGACCGGCGCCACTTCGGGTTCATCAGCCCCTCGATCGGCCGCCAGGTGCGGCCGACGTCGAGGATGTCGCGGTGACCCATTGTGGTCAGGAACGCGATCTTGGGAAGGCGGCGCGTGATGATGGCGTTCAGGCCGTGGGTGCTGGCGTGGTTGAAGACCTCCGCCGCGGCCACGCCGATCTCCTCGGCACCCTGCAGCACACCGCGTTCGGTGGTGCGAACGTCGGTGGCCACCTTGACTGTCTTGATCTGTCCATTCTCGATCGCCACCACGTCCGTGAACGTGCCGCCGACGTCGACTCCGATCATGATTTCTGCTCCTGTCAGTTAAACGTCGAGACCGGCGGAGGTCAGGGTGATCGGTCCCAGGAGATGCCAGGGCTCCCTGGCGACCGAGACGAGGGTCTTCTGGTGCTTGACCACCAGATACCAGCCGCCCTCCGACAGCACCGGATAGCGGCGGAAGTCCGATGCGGTGGATCCCGGGAAATCGCGGGCGAGGTCGACACCGAGCGAACGCAACTCCTCTTCCGACACCTGCTCCCGAGGAACGGAGATTCCTTGCGGCACGGCGGTTTCTTGATCACTCACGGGGTTCACCTCGTTGTGGTCGCCTGGTGCTGAGTTTCGTGTACCAGTCGGTCTAATAAACCGTGACGGAAAGCACTGTAGGACCCGGAGGCCACCCTGACAAGCCCGGACCGGGTGAGTGGAGAAAAGACGACCGGTGCGTGGGAGGAGCCGTGCTCCGCGGACGCGGGAGAAGCGCATAGGCTACGGAGTCATGCCGAGACCACCAGGCCACGGGCCGGGTTACGAGACCAAGCGTCAGGAGATCATCGACCAGGCGGCCGAACTGTTCGCCAAGCAGGGCTACGCGGCGACCGGGATCGCCGAGCTCGGCCAGGTCACCGGCCTCGCCAAGGGGGCGCTCTACTACTACATCGGGTCGAAAGAGAAGCTCCTGGTGGAGATCCAGGACCGCGTACTGCGGCCGCTGCTGTCGGAGGCCCGGCGCATCGCGGCACTGGACGAGGACCCGGTCCTGCGCCTGCGCCTGCTCTCCGAGACGCTGCTCGAGATCATCCTGCGCCGGCTCGACCACATCTGGGTCTACGAGCACGACTACCGGCACCTGCGCGGGGCCAATCGTGCGCGGCTGCTGCGGCAGCGGCGCGAGTTCGAGAAGATCGTGCAGAACCTGCTGATCGCGGCCATGGAGTCGGGTGCGTTCCGGAAAATGGACCCGCGCCTGGCCATGCTGCAGTTCCTCAACATGCACAACCACACCTACCAGTGGGCCCGGCCGGGCGGCGAGTGGGACGCGGAGTTCCTGGCCCGCGAGTACTGCGCGACGTTGATCTCCGGCTTCCGCAGCCCCGACTACGACGCCGACGACCTCGAGGACCGCGTGCGGCGCTTCCGCGAACGCGAGAGCTGACGACGCGACGCCGCGACCCGCCGGGCCGGCGGGGTCACGGGCCCGACGGGTCGCGGCGACGGCGACGGCGACGGCTCAGTCCAGCACGGACCGGCGCACCGCCCGCGCGATGCGCTCCCGCGTGGGCAGCCACGCCTGCTCGAGAGACGGTGCGTAGGGCGCGGGCGTGTGCTCGGCGCCCACCCGTGCGACCGGTGCGTCCAGCGCCCAGAATCCCTGCTCCGCCGCGACCGCGGCCAGCTCGGCACCGACACCGAACCGCTCGACCGCCTGATGCGCGATCACCAGCCGGTTGGTCTTGGCCAGCGACCGCAGGACGGTCTCGGTGTCCAGCGGGGCGATCGTGCGCAGATCGATCACCTCGACGCTGATGCCCTCCTGCGCCAGTTCCTCCGCCACGGCGGAGCACTCGTGCACGAGCTTCGAGTACGACACGAGTGTGACGTCGGTACCCTCCCGCCGGATCGCCGCACGCCCCAGGGGCACCAGATGGCCGGGCTCCGGCCGGGGACCTTTGCGGCCGTACAGCAACCGGTTCTCCACGAACACCACCGGGTTGGGGTCCCGGATCGCCGCCCGCAACAGACCGTAGGTGTCCGACGGCGTCGACGGCATCACCACGGTCAGTCCCGGAATGTGCGCCAGCAGCGCCTCCAGGCTCTGCGAATGCTGGCTGCCCGATGACCTGCCCGCGCCGAACTGTGTCCGCACCACCATGGGCAGGCTGGCCGCGCCGCCCGTCATGAAGCGGAGCTTGGCCGCCTGGTTCATCAACTGGTCGAGGCACACGCCGATGAAGTCGAAGTACATCAGCTCCACCACCGGGCGCAGGCCCGCCATGGCCGCGCCCACGGCGGTACCGACCACGGCGCTCTCCGAGATCGGGGTGTCGCGGACGCGGCCCGGATACTTCTCGGCCAGTCCGCGGGTGAGCCCGAAGACGTTGCCCCCGGCGCCGACGTCGATGCCGGCCAGGAAGACGTCGCTGTCGGCCGCGAGCTCGTGGTCGAGGGCCTCGCGCACCGCGTCCATCGTGCGGAAGACCTCGCCGGTGGGCTCGGGCGGTTCGGGCACCGGCTCCCGTGGCACGCCGACGTAGTGGTGCAGCGTCTCCGGTGCCGGCTCCTCGGCCGCCTTGGCCTCGGTGACGGCCTTGTCGACGACCTCGTCGATCTCGCGGTCGATGGTCGCCACGACCTCGGGGTCCAGCCGCCGGGCCAGCAGGGTGAGCGGGTCGCGGGCCTTCCACTCCTCGAGCTCGGAGGCGTCCCGGTATCGCTCCGGGTCGCCCTCGTAGTGGCCGTGCCAGCGGTAGGTCTCGGCCTCGAGCAGGACCGGACCGCCACCGTCGCGCAGCTCGCGCACCAGCCCGGAGACCGTCTCGGCGACCGCCACGACGTCGTTGCCGTCGACCCGCGCGAAGTCCACGCCGTAGCCGCGGGCGCGGTCGGCCAGTGTCGCCCGGTGCTGGTCGGTGGCCGGGGAGAACTCGGCGTAATGGTTGTTCTCGCAGCAGAAGATCACCGGGAGCTGCCACACGGCCGCGAGGTTCACCGCCTCGTGGAACATGCCCTGGGCGACGGCGCCGTCGCCGAAGAACGCGAGCACGACACCGCCCTCGGCGCGCAGCTGCGCGGCGGTCGCGGCGCCGACCGCGATCGGCAGGCCCGCCGCCACGATTCCGTTGGCACCGAAGATTCCCTTGCGCGGGTCGGCGATGTGCATCGAACCGCCACGGCCCTGGCAGGTTCCCGTACGCCGCCCCATCAGCTCGGCGAACATGCCGGTCACATCGAGTCCCTTGGCGATGCAATGGCCGTGCCCGCGATGGGTCGACGTCACCACGTCCCGGTCGTCCAGCGGCCAGCAGGCGCCGACCGCGGTCGCCTCCTGACCGATCGAGAGGTGCAGGAAGCCGGGGATCTCGTTGGTGCGATACAGGCGCGAGGCGCGATCCTCGAACTGCCGGATGAGCCGCATTCGCCGGTACATCGCGCAGAGCGTGTCGAGGTCGGCGGAAAGCTCGCTCTCCCGAGTGGAAGTCATCACGATTTGCCCTTGCCTTGGCGTGGGTTCTCCCCGCTCCCCTTGACATCGAGCGAGGAACCATGATTCTTGTACCGACTGTTCGAAAAAACAACTCCACGCTCGAAGGTGGTCGAGATGCACGCCCTGCGCTGGCACGGCCGAGGCGACCTACGCCTCGACGAGGTGCCCGAACCAGACGCGCCCGTGCCCGGCGAGGCGGTGGTCGAAGTCTCCTACTGCGGGATCTGTGGCACCGACCTGCACGAGTACCTGCACGGCCCGAACCTGATCCGCACGGGCCGCCATCCGCTCACGGGCGTGGAGCCGCCGCTCACCCTCGGCCACGAGTTCAGCGGCCGGATCGTGGCTCTGGGCGCTCCGGTGCCGGGCGTGGACGTCGGCACGCGCGTCACGGTCGACCCCTGCCTGCGCTGCGGCACGTGCCGGTGGTGCCGCCAGGGCGAGTACCACATCTGCGCCAAGGGCGGCTCCGTCGGACTGGCCTCGCCAGGTGCGTTCGCGCGGTACGTCACCGTGCCGGCGGACGGGCTCGTGCCGATTCCCGACGGCGTGTCCGACCGGATCGCCGCCCTCGCCGAGCCGCTCGCCGTCGGCCTGCACGCGGTGCGGCGGGCGGCCCTCCAGCCCGGCGACAACGTCCTGCTGCTCGGTGCGGGCCCCATCGGCATCGCCGTCCTCCTGGCGTTGAAGCTGGCCGGCGCGGCCGGGATCTACGTCAGCGAGCCACTGCCGGAACGGGCAGCTCGTGCCGCCGAGATCGGCGCGACCGAGGTGTTCGACCCCACGGCCTGCGACGTGCGCCGCGAGGTGTTCCTGCGCACCGGCCGGGTCGGACCCGACGTCGTGGTGGAGGCGACCGGCCGCCCGGACCTCGTGGAGCTGGCCGTGCGGACGGTCCGCCGCGGCGGCCGGGCCGTGCTCGCGGGCATCAGCGGAGAGGCGGCCTCGCTGCCGATCACCCAGATCGTCCCCTTCGAACGCACGATCCTCGGCTCGCTCGGCTACAACTTCGACATCCCCCGCGTCCTCGACCTCATCGCGACCGAACGACTCGACCCGACGCCGCTGCTGAGCGGGGTGCGCTCGCTGGCGGACGGGCTCTCCGCGTTCGCCGAACTCGACGCCGACCGTGGCAGGCATCTGAAGATCCTGCTCGCCCCCGAGGAGCATTGACATGGATTTCGACCTGCCCGAGGAAACCGTCGCCCTGCAACGGATGTGCCGTGACTTCGCGGCGAAGGAGATCGCCCCGTACGCGGCCGAGTGGTCGGAGCGGGAGCATTTCCCGGCCGAGGTGTTCCACAAACTCGGCGAGCTCGGACTCATGGGAATGCTCGTCGACGAAGCCTACGGCGGCGCGAACGCCGGGTACGTCGCCTATGTCGCGGCCATGGAGGCCCTCGGGGAGGCCGACCAGTCGGTGGCCTCGGCGTGGAACGCGCACTCGACCATCGCGTCCCTGCCGCTGGCGACGTTCGGTACCGAGGAGCAGAAGCAACGCTGGCTCGTGCCCCTCGCGACGGGCCGCAACATCGGCGCCTTCGGGCTCACCGAACCGGCAGCCGGGTCGGACGCCGCCGGTATCCGGACCCAGGCGCGGCGAACGGACGACGGCTGGGTTCTCAACGGCACCAAGATGTTCATCAGCAACGCGGGCACCGAGATGAGCCTCGGCGTCACCGTGCTTGCCGTGACCGGCACGAACGCGGACGGCAAGAAACGCTACGGCACCTTCTTCGTTCCCGACGGCACGCCGGGATACGAGAAGGGGCAACGGCTTCGCAAGCTCGGCTGGCACGCGCTCGACACGCGGGAGCTGGTGTTCAAGGACTGCTGGCTGCCCGACGATCACCTCATCGGCGAGGAGGGCAACGGCCTGCGGCAGTTCCTCGCGGTGCTCGATGCCGGGCGCATCAGCGTCGCCGCGCTCGGGTTGTCACTCGCGCAAGCAGCGCTCGGCCTGGCGGTGAAGCACGCCTCGGAGCGGGAACAGTTCGGGCGTCCGCTGAATGCGTTCCAGGCCGTGGGGCACAAGCTGGCCGACATGGCGACCGAGATCGAAGCCGCGCGGTGCCTCGTGTACCGGGCGGCGTGGCTGGGCGATCAGGGCCGGCCGTTCGGCCAGGCGGCCGCGATGGCCAAGCTGTACGCCTCCGAGGTCGCCAACCGCGCGGCAAGCGCCAGTGTGCAGATCCACGGCGGCTACGGCTACATCCGCGAATCGGAGATCTCGCGCTTCTACGCCGACGCCAAGATCCTCGAGATCGGCGAGGGCACCAGCGAGGTCCAGCGCAACGTGATCGCCAAGTCGCTGCGGGCGAGCTGAGCCGCGGCTTGAAGGGAAGGACTGTCATGACCGACACCGTGCGCGCCGAGCGTCGCGGGCCGCTGCTCGTCGTCACCATCGACCGGCCGGACGTGCGCAACGCCATCAACGCCGAGGTCAGTGAAGGCGTCGCCGCTGCCGTGGACGAGCTCGACGATCACGACGAGCTGGTGCTGGGCATCCTCACAGGTGCGGGCGGCACGTTCAGCGCCGGTATGGACCTCAAGGCGTACCTGCGCGGCGAGAAGGTGGTCCTGCCCGGCCGGGGTCTGGCGGGCATGACGGAACGGCCACCGCGCAAACCGATGATCGCGGCCGTCGAGGGCTACGCGCTGGCCGGCGGGTGTGAGCTCGTGCTCGCCTGCGATCTCGTCGTCGCGGCGGAGAACGCCCAGTTCGGGATTCCCGAGGTCGCCCGCGGTCTCGTCGCCGCGGCGGGCGGCCTGATCCGGTTGCCACAGCGCATTCCGCGGAACCTGGCCATGGAACTCGCGCTGACCGGCGACCGCTTCTCCGCCGTCGACGGCCACCGCTACGGACTGGTCAACCACCTGACCCCGCCGGGCCAGGCCCTGGAGACGGCGATCATGCTGGCCGAGCGGATCGCCGCCAACGCGCCCCTCGCCGTCCGGGCGAGCAAGGAGATCATCACCCGCTCCGCGGACTGGTCGAGTGAGGAGGCGTTCCACCACCAGCGGGCGATCGCCGACCCGGTGTTCGACTCCGACGACGCCCGCGAGGGCGCCCGGGCGTTCGCGGAGAAGCGCCCACCCCGCTGGTCGGGCACGTAGCATGGTCTCCATATCGCTGGCCGGCGCAAGCCGTGATCGAGCACGCTTCCACGCCGGCGATGGCAGAGCGCTGAACGCGCACAGTAACCACATCGGGTCCCTCGAACTGACCAACCGCTTCACCGCTTACGCGAATTCCTGTCGCCGGCAGGTTGCGCTCACGACTCCATTCGTTCCTCGCTGGTGTCAGCGATGGCCATGCCGAGGCCCGCGCAGGCGCGTAGCAGGCGCCGATCGCCGGACACGAACACGAGATCGGGGTCGAGCAGCTGCTCGGCGGAGGCACAGTGCACAGCGTCATACCCACGGAGGGCGCACGAAGCTGCCAACTCTGCCGCCCTGGCGACGACGGGCTCGTCCACCTCGACGATGTCGAGCTCCCGCCACAGCCGCCCGAGCAGGGTCAGCGCGGCGGCACGGTCCGTCGTCGTCAGTCGGCCGAGCCGCTGTGCCTGGGCCAATGCGGCGGCCGCCTCGACGAACAGCAAACGGCTCGTGACGACAGCGTCGGCCTCGTTCCAGATCCGTCTGCATGTCTCGCTGCCGGGCTCCGCGATAACCAGGGGGACGAACCCCGAGGTGTCGAAGTAGGCGATCACCGACGCTGGTCGGCGACCAAGTCGCTGGCCGGCCCGTCGGCCGCGATCGGGTCCGGTGCCGCCTGCCTGGGAGCCCGGGCGCGGGTGACTCTACCTTCGGCGATCAGTCTCTCGAGCGCCGTCGGCTGCTCGACCGGCACGATCCGCGCCACGGGCTTGCCGTGATCGGTGACGGTGACGGTGCGGCCGCTGCGCACCTCGGCGAGGTAATGACTCAGTCCATCGCGCAACGCGCGAACTCCGACTCCCACGGCTCCTCCTGTGGCCACCTTCCGCCCTGCCATTATAGCCACAATGGCGCATTATGCCAGGTGTCAGCGACGATGTGGGAGGTCACCGACGTGACGCACCGCACCGACCTCAAGATGTTGATCTCCGTGCTCGATCCTGACCATCCGCTGATCTCGGAGCCGCGCACGATGCTCGGCCGACTGGCCGGTTGATCGGCCAACGCGCTCGCGACTCGCCGGCCCGCGATTGCTCGGAAAGCCAGGCCCCGACGGGTCGCACGTCCTGGCGAGGGGCGTGCGACCCCAGGACGGTCAGTCGGCCGCCTGCCGCCACGCCTTCGCCAGCGCCACCTTGCCGCCGGTCTGCAGCAGCGAACCCGAGTAGATCCGGCTCGCCAGCAGCGTGATCAGCACGATGGCGCCGAGCAGCACACCGAGCGACACCAGCGCCTCCCACACCAGCGCGTCGCCTGCGAACATCCGCACCGGCATCGCGATCGCGGACGAGAACGGAACATACGACAGCACGGACATCACGGCGGCGTTGTCCGAGAAGAACATCACCGCGAAGTACGGCCCCATCACCAGCGCCATCACCAAGCCCATCGTGGACCCAAGGTCCTCCTGCCTGCTCACGAGCGAACCCGCCACCGCCCACATCGAGGCCAGCAGCACGAATCCGAGGCACAGGAACGGGATGAACCAGCCGAGTGCGGGCAGGATGACGTCGAGCAGTTGCTCGTGCCCACCCAGGCGCAGCGCGACCGGGGTCGCCGCCGCGATAACGATCACCTGCCCAACCGTGAGCACCGTGTGCCCGACGATCTTGCCGGAGAGCAGCGCCCGCACCGGCACGGTCGCCACCAGAATCTCCACGACGCGGGTCTGCTTCTCCGTCACCGTGCTCTGCGCGATGGCCGAACCACCCATGCCGAACATCACGAACAGCAGCGAGAACACCATGATCACGAGTTGCTGCTCGCTCTGGCTGACGTCGGCCGCGTCCAGCAGGTCCACCGGTGGAGTCGTGCCGAGGGCGGCCATGATCTCCGTCGGCGGGTCCGACAGTGCCACCACCCGCACACCGGTCGCCGACTCGCCGGAAGTGTCCGGCACGACCGCGGCCTCGACCTCCTCCGCGCGCACCAGCTCCTCGGCCGCCGCGAGATCGGGCACCTCGCGGACGTCGAGCTCCGTGGCCGCGAGCCCGCGCGACACCTCCGGCCCGACGGCCGCGACGCTCGGCTGTCCCCCACCGAACACCGAGGGCAGCACCGACATCGCGAACAGTCCGGCCACGGTGACGATGAGGCCGATCCAGAATCCCTTCATCTGCAGGAAAGACTTGACCTCGCGCTCGGCGACCAGCCGGGTGGCGGCCGCGAACGACATGCCGCGCTCCTCCTCGCCCGCCTCGACCGCGGGACGGAGCTGAGTCTCCACGCTCATCAGATGGCCTCCTTGAAGATCTCGTCCAGCGTGGGCACGACCGGGGTGAACGCGCGAACCTCGCCCCGCTCGAGCGCGGCCCGCAGGATCCGCTGGCCCAGGCGTTCGCCGTCCGTGCCGGCGAAGCCGTTGCCGAACTCGGGCTCGACGACGGCCCGGGGCCCGTCGAGCGTCGCCACCCGGATGCCGGGCATGTCGCGCAACCAACCGGCGTCGGAGTCCACGACGAGCTCGTAGCGTGGCGTTCCGTACCGCTCACGCAGTTCCTCGCGCCCACCGCTGGCCGTGATCCGACCGCCGGAGATGATGACCAGGTCGTCACACAACCGCTCGACCACGGCCAGCTGGTGACTGGAGAACAGCACCGGTACGCCGTCGGCGGCGCGCTCACGCAACACCCGCAGCACGGTTTCGACGGCGATCGGGTCGAGCCCGGAGAACGGCTCGTCGAGGATCAACAGCGTGGGGTCGTGCACCAGCGCTGCGGCGACCTGGGCGCGCTGCTGGTTGCCGAGCGAGAGCGCTTCCAGCTTGTCGTCGGCGCGTTCGGCGAGCTCCAGCTGCTCGAGCAGTTTCTCCGTGTTGCTCGTCGCCTTGGCCGCACTGAGGCCGTGGAGGCGGCCGAACCACGCGATCTGCTCGGCCACCTTCATCTTGGGGTAGAGCCCGCGTTCCTCCGGCATGTAGCCGAATCGCTGGCGCACGGACTGGGTCACGGGCTTGCCGTTCCACGTTACCGAGCCACTGTCCGGGGCGAGCACGCCGAGGATGATCCTCATCGTGGTGGTCTTGCCCGCACCGTTGGCGCCGAGGAACCCGGTCATGCGGCCGGGCTCGACGTCGAACGACACGTCATCGAGCACCCGGTGGTCACCGAAGCTCCGGCTGATCGTGCTGATCCTCAACATGCGCGGCAGCCTAAGGCGGCAGGCGGCCGCGGCACGTCGGGCGCGCGATCGATTCCCGGTGTCCGCCTCGGGGCTGACTACACCCGGCCCGGCGCGACGATCCCGTTCTCGTAGGCGAACACCACGGCATGGGTGCGGTCACGCAGTTCCAGCTTGGCGAGCACCCGCGACACATGGGTCTTCACGGTCGCCTCGCTGACCACGAGCTGCGCCGCGATCTCGGCGTTGCTGGCACCTCGCGCCAGCAGCACCAGCACCTCGAACTCACGGTCGGTCAGCTCCGCGGGCCTGCGCACCGGAACAGGCGCCCGCGGGGCGGAAAACCGGGCGATCACCCGGCGGGTGACCTCGGGTGAGAGCAGCGCGTCACCCCTGGCGACGATCCGCACCGACTCGACCAGGTCCTCCGGGGAGGCGTTCTTCAACAGAAACCCGCTCGCCCCGGCCTGCAGTGCTTCGAACAGGTAGTCCTCGCGATCGAACGTCGTGAGGATGACGACCTTCACCGGGCAGTCGTGCCCGGCCGCGCCGAGGATGCGGCGGGTGGCCTCGAGCCCGTCGATTCCCGGCATCTGCACGTCCATGAGGACCACGTCCGGCCGCTCGGTCTCGGCGAGCCGGACCGCGGCGAGCCCGTCACCGGCCTCGCCGACCACCTCGATGCCCTCCTCCGCCCCGAGGATGACGCGGAAACCGGCGCGCACCAGGTCCTGGTCGTCGGCGAGGATCACCCGCAGCGGGCACTCCGCGGTCCCCCGGTTCGCGTCCGGCGTCACGATCGCACCCGCTCCTCTTTGGCCCGACTGGCCGCGTCCTGACTGGCCGCGCCCGGTGCCGTGCCGATCGGCAGGCTGACGCGCACCCGGTAGCCACGGTCGTGTTCGCGTGGCCCGGCGTGCAACTCGCCACCGTGCACGGCCACCCGTTCCCGCATGCCGAGCAGGCCGAAGCCACCCTGCCGTGGCGCGGAGGCACGTCCGACCCCGTCGTCGGTGACCTCGATCTCGAGCGTGCTCGCCAGGTACCGCACGCGGACGTCGACCGTGCGGGCTCGCGCGTGCTTGACGACGTTGGTGAGTGCCTCCTGCACGATCCGGTAGGCCGAGAGCGACACAGCCTCCGGTACCGGCCTGGGCTCGCCGTACACGCCGTATGCCGTCTCGATTCCCGCTGCCTCTACTGTGGACACGAGCTCGGGCAGCTGGTCCAGACCCGGCGCGGCCGCGTGCTCGTCGCCGGTATCGCTACCGGGCGCGACTTCCGGCTCGGATTCCGGCTCGGACCGCAACACCCCCAGCAGGGCCCGCAACTCCTCGATGGCGGTGCGGGCGGTGTCCTCCACGGTCCGCAACGCCTGGCCGGCGAGTTCCCGGTCGCGGTCGAGCACCCGCCTGGCCGCGCCCGCCTGGATGCCCATCACGGACACGTGGTGTGCCACGACGTCGTGCAGGTCGCGCGCGATCCGGACCCGTTCCGCGACGATCGCGCCCCGCGTGTTCTGTTCCTGGGAGGCTCGCAGTTGCTCGGCACGCTCCTCCAGTTCCGCCTGCCTGCGTGCGGCGAGCCAGGCCATGTTGCCGAAGAAGTAGGCGGACAGGAAGAACATTGCGTTGAAGCCGAAATTGTAGAGCGCCGAAGCCAGCACCGGGTCGAACGGCCCCACGGCACCGGGGAAATCGTGGTCCGGTCCGGCGAGGAACTCGAGGAAGCCGAACGAGAGCCAGGCGAACATGGCCACGATCACGCCGATCCGCGACCACCGGGCGAGAGTGCGGTTGCGCTCCCACGCGCCGACGCTGTAGCTGGCGAGGAAGAGGCAGAGCGACGGCATCGTGTTGTCGCCGATCTGCCGTGCCTGGGCGGCGATGAACACGGCACTCACGATCAGCAGCACGACCACGGGGTAACGCCTGCGCGCCACGAGCGGCAACGACAGCGCGGCACCCCACGCCAGCTGCTCGGTGATGGGCGGGGCCGACCCGAACGCCAGCAGGCCCATGCTGTTGACGATCAGGATCATCAGGAGGGTGCCGGCGAACACTCCGAGAGCCGTGAGGACGTCCGAGCGTTGAATGCCCGGCTCCGGACGTGGCCTGCGCCACTCGGCCCATCCCGAACCGCGGAGCCCCTCGTGCGCCTCCACCCGTTCCATGCCGGTCAACGTAGCCGATGCCCTGCGTGGGTCCGCCGTCACGCGGGGGCGAAAGGCGCACCGCGCGCCGGACGTCCGCGCCCCGGGTGCGATGGCGCCCGGTCTACTCCTCCGCCAGCCTGCGGTCGATGTGCCTGCCGAGCAGTTCACCGGCGTTGAAGATGTGTGCCCGCATGGCCTCGCGGGCGGCCTCGGCGTCGCGGGCGTGCAGGGCTTCGAGGATCGGGTAGTGGTCGTCGACCGATGCCTGTACCCAGCCACCGATCGTCTCGTAGTACCGGGACGGCGTGTGCTTCACCGCCTGACCCAGGAACCACGTCAGCTTGGGCGAGCGGCCCGCCTTCGCCAGCAGGTGGTGGAACTCGTAGTTGAGGCTCTCGATCTCCTCGACCCGGTTCTCGGCCAGCGCGCTCGCCAGGCCCCGCTGGATCTCGTCGAGCCGCGCGAGGTCGGCGTCGGTGAGCCGCGGCGTCGCGCGCGCCACCAGCTCGCCCTCGAGCTGCGCCTGGACCCAGAACAGGTCGCGGATGTCGTCGCCGGAGAGCGGCGCGACCATGAACCCGCGGCGGGGCTCCAGCTGCAGCAGTCCTTCCGCGCGCAGGGTCAGCAGCCCCTCGCGCACCGGCGTGACGCTGATGTCCAGTTCGTCGGCGATGCGTTCCAGGCGCACGAACTCCGGGAACCGGAGCTGGCCCGACATGATCAGCTCGCGGACGTAGCCGGCGACCTCGTCCGGCAGCGACCGTTTCCGCTCACGCGCACGCGACGACGGACGGCCACCGCGCGTGCGGGACGCCTGAGTCATGGGCCTCGAACCTCGCTGACAGCTCGGGACGCGGCCGTGGGCGGCGCGTCCGGATCCGGGTCGTATCACTGTAGCCAGTGGCCGCGGCCAGGGGCTTTCCAGGATCGTATATTTGGGTTATAAAACATACGACCTTGCTCGCCTGCACCGTCGGAGGTTGAGATGCCCGCCGGGCAAACCCCCACCGCCGCCCCGCCCCGGTGGGTGAGGCTTCCATCCTGGCCCCGGTCTGCCGGTGCCAGGATGCTGGTGGCCGTGGACCGGCGGCACCGGAACGCGGCCGGCCATACGCGGCGGCATGTCGTCGACGACGTCGTGCGAGAAGGACGGATGCCGATGCGACGGCGCGGTGGGCAGGCATGAGCGCGGTGCGCTGGGCGGTCACCGACGGGATCGGCACCGTGACACTCGACCGGCCGGACGTGCGCAACGCCCTCGACGACGAGTCGTGGACGCTGCTGGCCGACGCCGTGGCCGAGCTGCGGGCCGAGCACGCCCGCGCGATGGTACTCACCGGCGGTGACCGGTTCTTCTCCTCGGGCGGCGATGTGTCGTCGATGGGCGGCGCCGGCGGGCGGGTGGCCGCGGCCGCCGACCGGCTGCAACGCGGCCACCACGTGTTCCGGCAACTCGCGGCGGCCGAGTTCCCCGTCGTCGCGGCCGTGGAGCGGTACGCGATCGGCGTCGCGTGGGGACTCGCGCTCGCCTGTGACCTCGTGGTGGCCGCCCGCGACGCGTTCTTCCAGGCCCCGTTCGCCCTGCGCGGCCTGGTCGCGGACGGGGCGAGCGCGTGGACGCTGCCGAGGACCGCCGGACGTCACCGCGCCGCCCGGTACCTGCTGCTCGCCGAGCGCATGCCGGCGACCGAGGCCTACGACCTCGGGCTGGTCACCGAACTCGCCGAGCCCGGCAGCGCCACGGCGGTCGCCACGGAGCTGGCCCGCCGTCTCGCCGCGGGCCCGGCCGACGCGACGGCGCTCACCAAGTCACTGATCCGGCAGGGCGAGAACGTGCCGCTGGAGGCCTTCCTCGAGGCCGAACGCCTCGCTGTCGCGCTGGCCGGGCACAGCAACGACGCCGCCGAGGGCCGCGCGGCGTTCCGGGAGAAGAGGGAGCCACGATTCTCATGACCCAGGGGTCCGGCACACCGCTGGCAGGGCTGCGCATCGTCGAGTGCGCGACGTTCGTGGCGGGACCGTCGGGCGGCATGGCGCTCGCCCAGCTCGGCGCCGACGTCGTCCGGGTCGACCTGCCGCAGGGCGGCGGCGACCGCGGGCGCTGGCCCGTCGACGCCCACGGCAACAGCCTGTACTGGCCCAGCCTCAACAAGGGCAAGCGCTCCCTCGCCCTCGACTTCCGGCGCCCGGAGGGCCGCGAGCTGCTCCTCGCCCTGGCGACCGCGCCGGGACCGGACGCGGGCGTGTACCTCGACAACGTGGCGGGCCGGGCGCGGCTGCGCTACGAAGAGCTGACCGAACGGCGGCCGGACGCCATCCACATCCACGTTCAGGGCATGCCCGGCGGCAAGCCCGCCGTCGACTACACGGTGAACGCCGGCGTGGGCGTCCCCGACATGACGGGGCCGAAGGACCACGGCGCGCCGGTCAACCACGTGCTGCCCGCATGGGACTTCCTGTGCGGCATGACCGCCGCCACCGGGCTGCTCGCCGCGCTGCACCGGCGGGGGCGCACCGGCGAGGGCACGGGCATGGACCTCGCGCTCGCCGACGTGGCGCTGTCGGCGGTCGGCAATCTGGGCTGGCTGGCCGAGGCGCACCTGGCCGGGCACGGTCGCGAACGACACGGCAACCACACCTACGGCAGCTTCGGCGTGGACTTCCCCACGGCCGACGGCCGCCGCGTCATGGTCGTGGCGCTCACGCCCGGGCAGTGGGAGGCGCTGTGCCGGGCCACGGGCACCGGCGAGGTGTTCAAGGCGCTCGAACCGGCACTCGGCGCCGACCTGAGCACCGAGGCCGACCGCTTCCGGCTGCGGGAGACCATCGAGGCGATCCTGCGCCCGTGGTTCGCGACGCGGACGCTGGCCGAGGTCAGCGCACGCCTCGACGAGGCCCACGCCCTGTGGGGCCCGTACCGGGACATGTCCGAGGCGGTCCGGCTGGCGCTGGACGAACCGGACTCCGTCGTCAGCGAGATCGACCAGCCCGGCATCGGGCCCATGGTCGCCTCCGCCGGACCGCTGCGCCTGGGCGGCAGCGCCGTACCGCCCCGGCCGGCACCGTTGCTCGGCGCGGACACCGACTCCGTGCTCAGCGAGGACCTCGGGCTCTCGGCCGGCGAGATCGGACGGCTGCACGACGCGGGGATCGTGGCCGGTCCCGCCTGACCCGCCCCGCGGCCGGGCACAGCCGAGCGAAGGCAGCACGCAAAGGAAACGGGAAGGGAACATGGGTCTACTCGACGGGAAGACCGCCGCGATCACCGGCGGCGCACAGGGACTCGGCTTCGCCATGGCCGAGCGGTTCGTGGCGGAGGGCGCCAAGGTGGTAATCGGCGACCTCGACCTGGACGCGACGAAGGCCGCCGTGGACAAGCTCGGCGGTTCCGGCGTCGCCGCCGCGGTCCGCTGCGACGTGACCGTCTCCTCCGATATGGACACTCTGCTGGCCACCGCGGTGGAGACGTTCGGCGCGCTCGACATCATGGTGAACAACGCGGGCATCACCCGTGACGCGACCATGCGGACGATGACCGAGGAGCAGTTCGACCAGGTCATCGACGTCCATCTCAAGGGCACCTGGCACGGCACCCGCAAGGCGGCGGCCATCATGCGGGAGCAGAAACGCGGTGCGATCGTCAACATCTCGTCGCTGTCGGGCAAGGTCGGCATGGTCGGCCAGACGAACTACTCGGCGGCCAAGGCCGGGATCGTCGGGCTGAGCAAGGCAGCCGCGAAGGAGCTCGCCCACCACGGCGTCCGGATCAACGCCATCCAGCCCGGCCTCATCCGCTCGGCCATGACCGAGGCCATGCCGCAGAAGGCCTGGGATCAGAAGATGGCCGAGATTCCGATGCAGCGGGCCGGCGAGCCGTCCGAAGTGGCCAGTGTCGCCCTGTTCCTGGCCTCCGACCTGTCGTCCTACATGACCGGGACCGTGCTGGAGGTCACCGGTGGGAGGTTCATGTGAGTCGCGAAGCCGTCATCTGCGAACCGGTCCGTACTCCGATCGGCCGGTTCGGCGGAAGCCTGAAACCGCTCGGCGCGGCGGAGCTCGGCGAGATCGCGCTGCGGGGCCTGCTCGAGCGCACCGGCATCGCACCGGAGGCCATCGACGAGGTGATCCTCGGCCACTGCTATCCCAACAGCGACGCACCGGCGATCGGCCGTGTCGTCGCCCTCAACGCCGGCCTGCCCGTCACGGTGTCCGGCATGCAGGTGGACCGCCGGTGCGGGTCCGGACTGCAGTCGGTGCTGCAGGCCGCCATGCAGGTGCAGGCGGGCGCGAGCGAGGTCGTGGTCGCCGGTGGCGCCGAGAGCATGAGCAACGTCGCGTTCTACTCCACCGACATGCGCTGGGGCGTCAAGGGCGCCGGCGTCACGCTGCACGACGGGCTCGCGCGCGGCCGGGTCACCGCCGGGGGGCGTGACTACCCAGTGCCGGGCGGGATGCTGGAGACGGCGGAGAATCTGCGCCGCGACTACTCCATCCCGCGGGAGGAGCAGGACCGGCTCGCGCTGACCTCGCATCAGCGGGCCGTCGCCGCGCAGCGGTCCGGGGTGTTCGCCGAGGAGATCGTTCCGGTCACGGTCCGCACGCGCAAGGGCGAGACCACTGTGGACACCGACGAGCACCCGAGGGCGGACGCGTCACTCGAGGCGCTCGCCGGGCTGAAGCCGGTACTGGACAAGCAGGATCCGGACGCCACCGTCACGGCGGGCAACGCCAGCGGACAGAACGACGCCGCCGCCGTGTGCATCGTCACCCATCCCGACAAGGCCGCCGAGCTGGGCCTGCGGCCGCTGGTGCGGCTCGTGTCGTGGGGCGTGGCGGGTGTCGAGCCGAAGATCATGGGCATCGGTCCCGTATCCGCGAGCCAGGCGGCGCTCGGCAGGGCTGGGCTCACACTGTCCGACATGGACCTGATCGAGCTCAACGAGGCCTTCGCCGCGCAGGTGCTGGCCTGCACGCGCGAGTGGGGCTTCGGCGAGTCCGACTTCGAACGGCTGAACGTCCACGGGTCCGGCATCTCGCTCGGCCACCCGGTCGGCGCCACCGGAACGCGCATCCTGGCCACGCTCGCCAGGGAGATGGATCGCCGCGAGGCCCGCTACGGGCTCGAGACGATGTGCATCGGCGGCGGGCAGGGCCTCGCCGCGGTGTTCGAGCGGGTCGTGTCGTGACCCGCATCGCCCGGATCGTCGTTCGAAGGAGCAACTGACATGGCCCGCTTGGCACAGACGGCCGGGCTCACCGACGTCCAGACCGAGATCCTGGCGACGGTGCGTGCGTTCGTGGACAAGGAGATCATTCCGCACGCCCAGGAACTGGAGCACTCCGACGCCTACCCGGTGGACATCGTCGAGGGCATGAAGGAGATGGGCCTGTTCGGGATCACGATCCCGCAGGAGTACGGCGGCCTGGGCGAGCCGCTGCTCACCTATGCCCTGGCGGTCGAGGAGATCGCCCGCGGCTGGATGAGCGTGTCCGGGGTCATCAACACCCACTTCATCGTGGCGCACATGATCAGCCGGCACGGCACCGAGGAGCAGAAGCGGCATTTCCTGCCGCGGATGGCCACCGGCGAGGTGCGCGGGGCCTTCTCGATGTCCGAGCCGGATCTGGGTTCCGACGTAGCGGCGATCAAGACCCGCGCCCGGCGCGACGGGGACAGCTACGTGATCGACGGCTCCAAGATGTGGCTCACCAACGGCGGCTCCTCGAACCTCGTCGCGCTGCTGGCCCGCACCGACGAGGGCGCGGACAAACCGCACCAGAACCTGACCACGTTCCTGATCGAGAAACCCGAGGGCTACGGCGAGGTCGCGCCGGGTCTGACCATCCCCGGCAAGCTGGACAAGATGGGCTACAAGGGCGTCGACACCACCGAGGCGGTGTTCGACGGCTACCGCATCGGCGCCGACACGGTGCTCGGCGGCGAGCCCGGCCGGGGCTTCTCGTTCATGATGGACGGCATCGAGGTCGGGCGCGTGAACGTGGCCGCGCGCGCGTGCGGGATCGCGATCCGGGCGTTCGAGCTGGCGGTGGAGTACGCGCAGCAGCGCAGGACGTTCGGCAAGCCGATCGCCGAGCACCAGGCAATCGCGTTCAAACTGGCCGAGATGGCGACGAAGATCGAGGCCGCGCACCTGATGATGGTCAACGCGGCCCGGTTGAAGGACTCCGGCGAGCGCAACGACGTCGCCGCGGGCATGGCGAAGATGCTCGCCTCGGAGTACTGCTCGGAGGTCACCCAGGAGGCGTTCCGCATCCACGGCGGCTACGGCTACTCCAAGGAGTACGAGATCGAACGGCTGATGCGCGACGCGCCGTTCCTGCTCATCGGTGAGGGAACCAGCGAGATCCAGAAGACCATCATCAGCCGCGGGCTGCTGCGCGAGTACCGGACGCGCGGCTGACCCACGGTGAGCGGCACCGGCCGTCTCGGACTCGGCGTTCGGGCCGTCGTGCGGCCGGTGCCCCGGGTGGCCGCGCCGCCGGTGACCGGGCGGTGGCGCTCGGTGCTCCTCAGCGGTCGTCGTCCTCGTCGGTGGTCGGCGGCTTCGTCTCCGACGTACCGCCGAGCCCCGGCGTGACGTCGGCCGGGCTGGGCGTCTCGTCGTCGGCGTTCGGACCGCCCTGCGGCGGATCTGGCTCGGGAATGCCGCCGGCGGCCTCGCCCGCGTTGTCCTTCCTGTGCTTCATCGTCGTACCTCCTCGTCCGAGCACAGAAGCTTTCCCGGACTCGGCGACGACCAAACCTCAGTGGTCGGCGGGCAGCAGCACGACGCCGTCGTCGTCGGCGTAGAGCTCATCGCCGGGATGGAACGTCACGCCGCCGAAGCCCACCGGTACGTCGACCGAGCCGGCTCCCGCCTTGCTGCTCTTGCGCGGGTTCGTGCCGAGCGCCTTGATTCCCAGCGGGAGGCCGGCGAGCACGGCACTGTCGCGGACGGCTCCGTTGATGACCAGCCCGGCCCAGCCGTTGTGCACGGCCGCACCCGCGATGAGGTCGCCGGTGAGCGCGGTGTGCAGCGAGCCGCCGCCGTCGACGACGAGCACACAGCCCTCCCCCGGCGAGTTGAGCAGCTGCTTGACCAGGCCGTTGTCCTGGTAGCACGACACGGTGCGGACGCGCCCGGAGAAGGCGCGGTGCGCGCCGAACTGGCGGAACTGCGTGTCGCACACCCGCAGCGCGGCACCGTGCTTGTCGACGAGGTCGGCGGTACTGATCACGTCACTCACGTCGCACATCATGACCGCCGGGGCCCGCGAGGTCCATCGGGCGAAAGCAATGCCACAGCTCCCGCCCGCGCGGACCGGACCACCAGCCTGCGACCGGAGCGGTTGTCCCGGTGCCCTCGCGGGTAACCGAACGCCATGTGGCCACGCGCGATGATGCAGGGTGTGCTCGCCGGGCTGGCGGGTGCCGTGGCGATGACCGCGGTCGAGAAGGCCGAGCAGCGGTTCACCCGGCGCCCTGACTCCCACGTCCCCGCCCGCACGCTGGAACGCCTTCTCGGGCTGCCCGAACGTCCTACCCGCCAGCCGGTGTCGCTCAACCTCGCCATGCACCTCGGCCAGGGCGCGCTGCTGGGCGCGTTGCGCGGGGTGATGGCGACCGCGGGGTTGCGGGGCCCGTGGTCGTCGGCGATGTTCTGGGCCCTCCGGCTGACCAACGACCAGATCTTGGAGAACGCCACCGGCACCGGCGCTCCGCCGTGGACGTGGCCGCGCGACGAACTGGTGGTCGACCTCGCCCACAAGGCCGTCTACGCCGGGGTCACCGGCCTCGTCGCCGACACGCTCGCCGCCCGCCACGGCCCCGGGCCCGGCCAGGTGCACGCGCGGCTCAGGCCGGGCCGGGTGCACGATGTCGGACCGCCGCCCCGCGAGATCTCCCGGAGCCGCTGATGTTTCCGAGCCAGGACTCACTGACGTTCGTCGGTACGGCGACCACACTCGTGCGGCTGGGCCCGTTCAGCCTGCTCACCGACCCCAACTTCCTGCACCGCGGCCAATGGTCGTACTTCGGGCAGGGACTCGCCTCCCGGCGCCGCACCGAGCCCGCCGCCCAGCCGGCCGACCTGCCGCCGCTGGACGCCGTGGTGCTCTCCCACCTGCACGGAGACCACTTCGACCGCATAGCCCGCCGCAAGCTCGCGCCGGACCTGCCGATCGTCACCACGGGCCACGCCGCCAAATGGCTGAGCAAGCGGGGTTTCCGGGAACCGGTCGCGCTGTCCACCTGGTCGCAGCACACCTTGGCCGCCCGCGGCGCCACGCTGACGATCACCGCCGTGCCCGCCCGGCACTCCACCGGCCTGCTGGGCAAGGTGCTGCCGCCGGTGATGGGCAGCGTGTGGGAATACATCGCCGCGCCGGGCGCGCGGCCGCTGC
Organism: Prauserella oleivorans; assembly: GCF_042685745.1. Lineage (NCBI taxonomy): Bacteria > Bacillati > Actinomycetota > Actinomycetes > Pseudonocardiales > Pseudonocardiaceae > Prauserella > Prauserella oleivorans. The sequence continues at coordinate 4,926,003 of NZ_JBHUNT010000001.1, forward strand.
GGATCTACGTCAGCGGCGACACGATCCTGCACGACGAACTGCGCGAGATCGGGGAACGCTTCCCCGAGCTCGATCTCGCCGTGCTGCACCTGGGCGGGACGCGCGTGCTCGGCGCGCTGGTCTCGATGGACGACCGGCAGGGCGGCGCGCTGCTCGAGCTGCTCGATCCGGCACACGCGGTGCCCGTGCACTTCGACGACTACCGCAACTTCACCTCGCCGGTGTCGAACTTCCTCGTCGAGGCGGCGCGGCGGCACCCGGCGACGCGGATCCGGCTGCTGCGGCGTGGCGAGAGCCTGCCGCTCACCGAACTCGCCCGCACCGCCGAGACGCCGTAGAGAGCCGCATGTGGACGGTCGCGGGAGGCTGATGACCGTCCACATCGCACTGGCTCGCGGTCAGGGCGTGGTGTCGTCCTCCTGCGCGCGCTTCGACGCCTCGCGCATCTCGATGAGCTCGGTCAGCCAGTCGCCGGTCTCCTTGGCGATGTCGCGGACCGCGCCCGTCACGATGGTCGCGATGTTGCCGACGTGCGTGGCCGCCGTCTCCGTGAGCACCTGCACAGTGTCCTTGCCGCTTTCGAACCGACCCACCATGTCGCTGATCCCTACGCCGCCTGAAGGTTCCGGTCGCGTTCGAGGGTAGCCGGTGCCGGCGTGGAGTCACCGCTGCCGGGCAGGGCGAACTTGACGATCTTCTTCGCCACCGACCAGAGCTGCTTGCGCAGCGGTCCGGTGTGGTACGGCAGCCCGTACTTCTCGCAGATGGCCCGTACCTCCCCCGCGATCTGCGGGTAGCGGCGCGCGGGAATGTCCGGGAACAGGTGATGCTCGATCTGGTGGGAGAGGTTGCCCGACAGGATGTGGAACAGCTTCCCGCCGGTGATGTTGGCCGAGCCGAGGATCTGCCGCAGGTACCACTGACCCCGGGTCTCGTTCTCGGTCTCCTCCTCGGTGAAGCTCTCGACGTCCGCCGGGAAATGCCCACAGAAGATGATCGAGAACGCCCAGAGGTTGCGCACCAGGTTCGCCGTGGCGTTACCCGCGAGCGTCAGCGGCGCGAGCGGGCCGGTCAGCAGCGGGAACAGAACGTAGTCCTTGCCGATCTGCCGCGAGGCCTTGCGCACGATCCGCCGCCGGACGTCGGCGAACTCGGACCACGTGCGTTCGCCCTTGACCAGGCGGTCGACCTCGAGGTCGTGCAACATCACGCCCCACTGGAACAGCAGGGCCAGCAGCGTCGCGTAGACCGGGTTGCCGAGGTAGTACGGATGCCACTTCTGCGCGGGGTCGATGCGCAGGATGCCGTAGCCGACATCGCGATCCTTGTCGACGATGTTGGTGTAGGTGTGATGGATGTAGTTGTGGGAGTGCCGCCAGTTCTCCGACGGCGCCACGGTGTCCCACTCGAACCGCTGCGAGCTCAGCGCGGGATCACGGGTCCAGTCGTACTGGCCGTGCATCACGTTGTGCCCGATCTCCATGTTGTCGAGGACCTTCGACAACGACAGCGCACCGACGCCCGCGAGCCACGCGGGCGGGAAGAAGCCGGCGAACAGCAGCGCGCGACCGGTGATCTCGAGTCCGCGCTGGGTCTTGATGATGTTCTGGATGTAGTCGACGTCGGCCTGGCCGAGGTCAGCGACGATCCGTTTGCGCAGGTCGTCGAGCTCGCGGCCGAATTCCTCGACCTGCTCGGGGGTCAGTCGGTCCTGTAGTCCGGTCATGGCTGGCTCCTAACAGTCGATCTCGACGTCCCCGACCGGGACGGAGATGCAGAGTTGGATTTCCTCGTCGTCGTCACCGGAGGTCTCGCCCGTCGCTGCGTTGCGCACCGTGCCCTTGGTCTTGAGCTGGGTACACGAGAAGCAGATGCCCATGCGGCAGCCGTGCTCGGGCGTCAGGCCCGCGGCCTCGGCCTGCTCCAGCAGCGGCCTGCCGGTGTTGGCCACCTCCGTGGCGCTGCGGGTGAACCGGATCCGCCCCGTGGCGTCCCCGGCCTCGGTGGCGATGGCGGGCGGCGTGAACTCCTCGGTGAGCAGCCGTTCACTCAATCCGTGCTGGGCGTAGGTGGCGCGCACGGATTCCATGAGAGCGGGCGGCCCGCACAGGTAGGTCCGCGCCTCCCGGAACCACGGCGCCGCATGCTCCAGGTGTTCCTGGCGGAAATGCCCGGCCAGCTCCGCACCCTCGTCCCTGGTGTGCGCGAGGACGATCCGCACACCCCGGCGGCGCCCGAGTTCGACCAGCTCGGCGCCGTACGTCACGTCGGCGGCGCTGCGCGCGTAGTGCAGGAACGCGACCTCGCCGGTGTAGCCCTCGTCGGCGAGCGTGCGCAGCATCGACAGCACCGGCGTGATGCCGCTGCCGCCACTGATGAGCACGATGCGGTGCGGCCGATCCTCGGGGAGCGTGAATGTGCCGTCCGCCGCGGAGAGACCCAGCACCATGCCCGGACGCGCATGGTCGTGCAGGTAGCGGGACACCAGCCCGTTCGGGTCCGCCTTGATGGTGAACTCCAGCTCCCCCGGCCGGTGCTGGGAGCAGGCCGGTGAGTAGCAGCGGGTGCGGCGCACGCCGTCGATGCCCACGGTGACGCGCACGAACTGCCCGGCCGTGAAACCCCGCCACGCCCGGCTGGTCCGCACCGTGAGGGTCACGGTGCAGGCGGTCTGCCTGCGCACCGCGGTGACCTCTCCGCGCAGGTCCCGGCGCACGAGCATCGGGTCGATCAGCTCGAGGTAGCGGTCCATGCCGTGCGGGGTGAGCAGCGACTCCGCCAGCACACCCAGTGCGGCGAGCTTGCCCATCACACCTCCCGGTTCAGTGAACGCTTGTACACTCAATGGTGGGCGGTGTCCGCGAGACCCGCAATGTGAACTGGGCTACACAGAGAACGGACGTAGGCTTGACCGCCATGACGGCTGCATCGGGAACCCGGCACGAGCGCAAGGAGCGCACCCGGCGTGCCCTGCTCGACGCGGCACTGCGGTTGCTCGCCGACCGGGGCTTTGCGGGACTCAGCCTGCGGGAGGTGACCAAGCAGGCGGGCGTGGTGCCCACCGCGTTCTACCGGCATTTCGCGTCGATGGACGACCTCGGCGTCGCGCTCGTCGAGGAGTCGATGCGCACGCTGCGGACCATGATCCGGCAGGCTCGCAGCGCCCCGGACACCTCGACCGGCATGATCCGCACGTCCGTGCGCACCCTGGTGGAGCATGTGCGTGCCCACGAGGATCACTTCTGGTTCCTGGTGCGCGAACGCTACGGCGGTACCGGCGCGGTCCGGCAGACGATCGGCGTCGAGCTCCGGCTGTTGTCCAGCGAGCTCGCCGTCGACCTCGCACGGTTCGACGGCCTGCGAACCTGGACCACCGAGGACCTGCACATGATGGCCGACCTGATCGTGTCGGCCATGCTCGCCACGGTGGTCGACCTGCTGGAGGCGCGGCCGCGCGACCCGGACACCGACGCCCGCATCGTGCGCACGGCGGAGAAGAAGCTCCGGCTCATCCTGCTCGGCGTGCCGAACTGGCGCAGCACGGAGGATTAGGGCCGGGGGTTCGGGGTCGCCGTGTGGGCCGTTCCCGTCGCCGTGTGGGCCGTTCCCGTCGCCGCGTGGGCCGTCCCCGTCGCCGCGTGGGCCGTTCCCGTCGCCGTGTGGGCCGCTCGCGTCGCCCTGGTCGGCTGGCGCGGTAGCTGCCGCACGAGCCGACGGGCCCGGTAGAGGGCTCTGCGAGCGCCGGCCGCCCAGGTTGGCGTGTGCCCCTCCAGTTGCCCTGTCTGTGCTCGCGTAGCCGTGTCTGCCGATTTCGTCGTCGTGTCGGCCGTCCGCGTCGCCGTGTCTGCGCTATGCGTAGCCGTGTCAGCCGTTCCCGTCGCCGTGTCTGCTGCGTCCGTCACCCTGTCGCACGTTCAAGTCACCCGTCGGCCGCTCCGGTCGTCAGGTCCCCCAGCGCGATGTCGGGCAGTCGGCGCAGCTGGTGCTTCTGTCGACTTGTCGGCGGGTCCGGTCGTCGCCAGTTGGTGCTTCGGGTCCCCGTGCCTGCCGGAGCGGTAGCTGCCGCAGGAGTCGACGTGCCCGCTGCAGCCTCGGCGAGCGCCGGCCACCCCGGTTGGCGTGCCGATCGAGTTGCTGCGTCTCCGCTCGCGGAGCCGTGTCGTGCCGTTCCGCAGTTCGCGGAGCCGTGTGGCGCTGTCCGCATCGCCAGCCCGGATTTTGCCTGTGTCCACCGTGCGCATTTTCGTCCGTCGGTGCGTGCATTTCTGCTGGCGGAAATATACCTGTGGCCGCGAGTGGACCATTCGCAGCATTACCCTGACCTTCTTCACATTGGCTGACAGGTCTTGTGGTTGCCGGAGTTGCGTGGGGGTTGGGTTTCAAGCACGCCTTCGGCGCGCCGTGGGAAACTGCCGCTCCACACACCACCTCTCATTGTCTGATCGCTGGCGGCAGTTCCCCACGGAACGGGCATCGTGGTCACGTTCCGTTGTTTTTCGGTTCACTCATATGATTCGGTATTTCCCGGTAGAATCGTGGGCATGGGGGAAAGTTCTCTTGATGACGTCGTTCGACTGGAGCGGGAGATCGCTCGGCTGCAGGCGTCGCAGGTTCGGGCTTTGGCGGAATATTCGGCGTCGCGGGACGATGCTGCCGATGTGGCGTCGGAAGTGGCGCTGGCGTTGGCGATTTCGGAGAATGCGGCGCGAATCAAAATAGGGTTGGCCCGGGATTTGGTGACCCGGCTTCCGGAAACCTTGGGTGCGTTGTCGCGGGGCGAGATCGATCTGTACAAAGCCTCGAAAATCTCGGAACCGACAGCGGTCTTGTCTGATCCGCGGGCGCGCGAGGTGGATGCGCTGGTCTCCGGGCGGTTGGTGGGGCGGGATGCCTCGTCGATTCGGCGAATGGTGAACCGTGCGGTGCAGAAGGTGGATCCGGAGGGTGCCGCGGCGCGGGCGGAGGCGCGGCGGCGGGAACGGCGGGTGGAGTTGCGGCACGGCGACGACGCGATGGCCACGCTGACCGCCGAGCTGCCTGCCGAGGTGGCCTCGGCGGCGTATGCGCGGATCGATCGGTGTGCCCGGGCGCTGCGGAAGGCGGGTGGTGAGCGGACGATGGATCAGCTGCGGGCGGATGTGTTCGCCGATCTCCTGCTCGGTCAGGACTCGGGCGGTGGCTCACCGAAGGCGGAAATCTTCATCCACATCGACCTCGCCTCGCTGGTCGGCCTGTCGACCAACCCGTCCGAGCTCGCGGGGCACGGCCCGCTGCCCGCCTCGATCGCGCGGGCGATCGCGTTCGACCCCAACTCCACCTGGCGACGGATCGTCACCGACCCGCAGACGGGTGCGCCTGTCGATGTCGGCCGCACCCGCTACCGGCCGCCCGCCGTCACCGCCGACCACGTCAAGATCCGCGACCGCGAATGCCGGTTCCCCACCTGCCACCGCCCGGCGCACTACAGCGACCTCGACCACGTCATCCCCCGCCAGCGTTCCGGCGAGACCAACACCGCCAACCTCATCGGGCTGTGCCGACGTCACCACCGCACCAAACACACCCCCGGCTGGCGATTCCACCTCACCGACACCGGCCAACTCCACATCACCACCCCCGCCGGCCACACCTACCGAACGCCGTGACAGCCGCCGACGCTCGGCTCGAAGTGACTCTTATGGATGGACGACCGAGTAGCGCTCATCGGCGACCGTGGCAGGAGCCGCGGAATGCGGGCCCAGTGGCGCTGCGTTCGTGGCCTACCTCCACAGCGGCGCATCGGTCGTACCACGCCCCGGCACGGCGGGCCAGCGGCGGCCGCTGCGGCCGGCCCGGTAGCCTCGCCCGGGGCCAGCCTCGCCCGGGCCGCACCTGCCGGTCCCCGCGGAGGCCCGCGGCGGCCCACTGGGGAAGCCGCCGAACAACCCATAGGCCGCCGCTGCTCACCTGGCGCGCCCAACACCCAGCCCAAGCCCGGATCACCAGGTCATACCGAGGCCACCACCAGCCATCGGTCCCCACGCACTGGCGCCGACCACGCGTGGTGCGCCCAAGTCGTCAAGCGCGCGACCTGCACGGCCCCCCGTGCTCGGGAAGCTCGCGTGTTCGCGCATCACCCTGCCGCCATGGCGCCGAGTCGACCACCGACCCGGCGCCCGCACGGCTCCGATCCCTGCCGGACTGAAGTCACACCGGAACACCGTGACCGCACACCGCCCGATCGACCACCGACTCAGCGCCCGCGGCCACCACGTTCCGACGCTCGACGTACGCGTTCGAACCGCTCACCGGAACGTGCGCAGCCGCAGGCTGTTGCTCACCACGAACACGGAGCTGAACGCCATGGCTGCACCGGCGAGCATGGGGTTGAGCAGCCCCGCCGCGGCCAGGGGCAGCGCCGCCACGTTGTACGCGAACGCCCAGAACAGGTTGCCCTTGATGGTGCGCAACGTGCGCCGCGACAGGCGGATCGCGTCGGCGGCGGCGGTGAGGTCGCCGCGCACGAGCGTCAGGTCGCCCGCCTCGATGGCCACATCGGTTCCGGTGCCCATCGACAGTCCGAGGTCGGCCTGGGCCAGCGCGGCCGCGTCGTTGACACCGTCGCCGACCATCGCGACCACGCGGCCCTGCTCCTGCAGCCGGCGCACAACGTCCACTTTGTCCTTGGGCAGCACCTCGGCGATCACCTCGTCGATGCCGACGTCCGCGGCGACCGACCTGGCGACGGCCTCGTTGTCGCCGGTGAGCAGCACGGGGTGCAGACCGAGCTCGCGCAGGCGGCGCACGGCCTCGGCCGACGTCGGCTTCACCGTGTCGGCCACGACGAGCACCGCGCGGGCCTCACCGTCCCAGCCGACCGCCACCGCCGTGCGACCCTGCCGCTCCGCGTCGGCCTTCACCTCGGCGAGCGCCGCGGGCAGAGGCAGGCTCCACCGCTCGAGCAACGCCTCCCGCCCGGCGACGACGGCGTGTCCGTCGACGATCCCGTGCACGCCGAGACCCTCCACGGCCGCGAACTCCCGCACGGGCGGCAAGCTGCCCACCTTCTCCTCGGCGCCCCGCGCGATGGCCCTCGCGATCGGATGTTCGGATGCGTGCTCGACAGCACCGGCCAGACGAAGCGCGTCGCTCACGTCGACACCGTCGGCGGTGTGCACGTCGACCAGCGCCATCGTTCCCGTCGTGACGGTGCCGGTTTTGTCCAGCACCACGGTGTCGACACGCCGAGTGGACTCCAGCACCTCGGGTCCCTTGATGAGGATGCCGCGCTGCGCACCACGCCCGGTGCCGACGAGTAATGCCGTCGGCGTGGCGAGGCCCAGCGCGCACGGGCAGGCGATGATGAGCACGGCGACCGCGGCGGTGAACGCCGCCGATGCGGAAGCGCCCGCGCCGAGCCAGAACGCCAGCGTGCCCACGGCGAGCGCGATCACGATCGGCACGAACACCGCCGAGATCCGGTCGGCGAGCCGCTGCACGGCTGCCTTGCCGGTCTGGGCGTCCTCGACGAGCTTCGCCATCTGCGCGAGCTGCGTCTGCGACCCGACCCTGGTCGCCCGCACGACGAGCCGGCCGCCGGCGTTGACGGTCGCGCCAACCACCGCGTCCCCCACACCGACCTCGACGGGCACCGACTCGCCCGTCAGCATGCTCTGGTCGACTGCGGAACCGCCCTCCTCGACCACGCCGTCGGTGGCGATCTTCTCGCCGGGGCGCACGACGAACCGATCGCCCACGGCCAGGTGCTCGACGGGAATCCGCGTTTCCCGGCCGCCACGCAGGACGCCGACGTCCTTCGCGCCGAGTTCCAGCAGCGCGCGCAGCGCGGACCCGGCCCGGCGCTTGGCGCGTGCCTCGAAGTACCGGCCCGCGAGGATGAACGTCGTCACGCCCGCTGCGACCTCGAGGTAGATCGTGGCGCTGCCGTCGGTGCGTTCGATGGTCAACTCGAACGGGTGCGTCATGCCCGGTATGCCGGCCTCGCCGAGGAACAGGGCGTAGAGCGACCACAGGTACGCCGCCAGGGTGCCCATCGACACCAGCGTGTCCATCGTCGCCGCGCCGTGCCGGAGGTTGGTCAGCGCCGCACGGTGGAACGGCCACGCCGCCCACACCACCACCGGCGAGGCCAGCACGAGCGAGGCCCACTGCCAGTACTCGAACTGCAGGGGCGGGATCATCGCGAGCGCGATCACCGGCACCGAGAGCACCAGCGAGCCGATCAGCCGCCTGCGCAGCCCGAGGGTCTCGTCGGCGGGCTCGGCCTCGTCGTCCCGCTGCTCGGGCTCCCGGGGGATGCTCGCCCCGTACCCGGCGGCCTCGACCTGCTCGACGAGCCGCTCCGGGGATACCCCCTCGGGGTAGCTCACGCGCGCCTTCTCGGTCGCGTAGTTCACCGTGGCCGTGACGCCGTCGAGCTTGTTCAGCTTGCGCTCGACCCGCATGGCACACGAGGCGCACGTCATCCCGGTGATGGCGAGCTCGATCTCGTGCTCGGTGCTCCGCCGTTCGCTGTGCACGTCGGTGGTCATGCATGTCCTTCCACGGTGAAGCCGGCGGTCCGGACCACGTCGCGGTGCCGGAAGTCGAGGAACAGCCGATAGGTGCCCGCCGAGGGGACCTCGGCATGGAAGGTGATCGCCGGCCCGCCCGCGGAGTCGTCACCGGGGTGGACGTGCAGGTAGGCCAGGTCGCCCGTGCGCAGCGCGACGAGGTGCCCGTCGGCGCCCAGGTAGGGCTGCAGATCGGTGAGCGGGCGGCCGTCCCTGGTGATCGTCAGGGTGAGCTTCGAACTGCGGCCTGCGACGAGGTCGCCGTCGAGGCGGACCGTGTAGCCGTCGACCGTCGCGACGCGGGACGGCTCGTGCGACGCGGGCCGGAACTCCCCGGGCGCGGCGAGGTCGACGCCGAGTGTGGTGGCCTCGCCCCCGGCGGGGACGAAGTCGGCGAATGCCCGGTAGGTACCCGGCATCCCGAGGGTCAGCGGGACCGCCCACGTGCCGTCCGGGCGCAGTTCGGGGTGGAGGTGCTGGAACTCCGCGGTGTCCCGGCGGACCACGATGAGGTGCATGCGCTTCTCGTGCTCGGTCTCGAAGCGGGTGAGCGCGTGCCCGTCGGGGCCGGTGATGCGGAAGGTGAAGGTCTCGGTGGTGCCCGGGGTGAACGTCGTGCGGGTGGGCGTGAACGTGTATCCGCCCCTGGACGACGCGAGTCCCGCGGGCTCCTCGATGTGCTCGGCCTCCGCGACGGTGCCGCCGTGAGGGTCCCCGTGGGCGGCCCGTTCCTGCGCTGGAGCGCCGGCGTCGCCGACGGGGCCGACAGCGCCGCCGAGCACCCACGCGCCACCGGCGACGAGGGCGAGCACCGCACCGTAGGCGCAGAGCTTCGCTGCTGTGTTCATGGTTGGTCACTGACTCCCGGTTCGGGCACGCCGGCGTCGCGCGGGCGACGGCTGGGTCATGCCCTCAGCGTGTATCCGGCTTCCTCGACGGCGGCCCGGACGTCGTCGAGCCCCAGTTCCTTCTGGCTGGCGACGGTGACGGCCCCCGTGGGCAGGTCGACGGTCACGCCCGTGACGCCGTCGAGCGCCTCGACCTCCTCGGTCACCGAGCGCGCGCAGTGCTCGCAGGTCATCCCGCTGACGGTGTAGGTCGTCTCGATCATCGGCACTCCTTCTGGTCGGACAGGCTGGATGGTGGTGCTGAGCGGTCAGGACCGGACGAGCCGGGCGATCGCCTCACTGGCCTCGCGGACCTTCTCCTCGGCGGCCGCACCGCCCTCCGCGATCGCCTCGGCGACACAGTGCTTGAGGTGCTCGTCCATCAGCCCGAGGGATACCGCCTGCAGCGCCTTGGTCGCCGCGGCGATCTGGGTCAGGACGTCGATGCAGTACTCGTCGTTCTCGACCATCCGCTGCAGCCCCCGGATCTGCCCCTCGATGCGGCGTAGCCGCTTGAGGTAAGCCTCCTTGTCACCGGTGTATCCCCGCATGGCTGTTCTCCCTTGTGCTCCGTACCCGCGAGCGTATACCCCCTACCCGTATCGGGCAAACGAAGGGGTCGCGGTCCGCGCGACTCGGGTACCCACATGCCGAAGCCCCCGGCGGGTATGCCGAGGGCTTCGTTCTCCGTGAGGTCCTACGCGATCACACCAGCGAGCGGTACAACCGCAGGTGGGCGTCGGCCGCGGCCCGCCACGTGTAGCGCGCGGCGAGTGCGCGCCCGGCGGCACGGCGCTCCGGATCGTCACCGGTGAGAGCGGCGCGCAGCTCGGCGGCGAAGCCCTCCGGCGTGGAGGAGAACCGGGCCACGTCGCCGAAGACCTCCCGCAGCACGGGCAGTTCCCGCGTCACCAGGGGGACCCCTGCGGCCAGTGCCTCCATCGCCGCGAGGCCGAAGCCCTCCTTGGTGGACGGGAACGCGAACGCCCCGGCGCCGGCCACCAGGGCGGGCAGCTCGTCGTGGGGCACCGGGCCCAGCACCACCGGGTCGGCGCCCAGCTCGGCCGCCCGCTTGTCGAACCGTTCCCGGTAGTCGCGGTAGTCGAACAGGGTCTCGCCACCCGCGATCACCAGCCGCAACTCCGGGTCCGTGTCCCGCAGCCGGGCGTAGGCCTCCAGCAGGTCGAGGGTGCCCTTGCGCGGTTCGATCCCGCCGACCGCGAGCACGTACCGGCCGAGCCGGTCCCGCCAGCGCGCGATCGCCGCGGTGTCGGCGGCCGCGCGGGCGAACCGGTCCGCGTCGACGCCGTTGGGAATCACCGTGGGGCGAATCCCCCAGCCTCGCTCCACCTCCTCGGCCACCGCCGCCGACACGCACACGTGCGCGTACGGCCGCACGATCGCGCGCTCGTGGCAGGCGGCGAGTTCGGGCGTGGTGAACGTGTCGAGGTGGTGCACGGTCCGGACGCACCGCTCGACGGCGTTGGCGCTGATGCAGTCCTGGGCGTGCACGATGTCGTACTCGCCCGGGGTGAAGGCATCCCGCAGCACGGCGATCGACCGCAGGATGCGCGGCCCCACGCCTTCGCCGTCGCGGCCGGGCAACGGCACGATCGACAGCCGCACGCGCGGGTCGACGGGGCGGAAGAACGCCGCGTCGCCGCCGCGGCCCAGGGTCCACACCGTCACGTCCTGCCCGGCCTCGGCGAGCGCCTCGGCCAGCGCAAGCGTGTGCACCACTCCCCCGCGCGGTTTCGTGGAGTAGCTCAGCAGCGCGATCCTCATCGGTAACTCCCCGGCTTGCGTTCGGCGAGGTGGCTCAGCACCCGCCTGGCGGTGGCGATCTCGGACCGGACGTCGACTTCGGCAACGGCGATTCCCGCCTTCGACCACGTGCGCGCGAGGATGTCGCCACCGGGACCGACGACCTTCGCCTGTCCCAGGAAGCGCATGCCGCCCAGCGCGCCGGTCTGGTTGGACGAGGCGAGCACCACCTGGTTCTCCGCGGCGCGTGCCTGGTCGTAGAGGTCGAACAGGCGCGCCTGCCGGTCCTGGGTCATCCGCGGGGCGCGGTTGGTGATGCTGGTGGGCCACGCCGACAGGCACGCCAGGATCTCCGCGCCGTCGAGCGCGAGGCTGCGGGCCGACTCGGGGAACGTCTTGTCGTAGTCGATCAGCATGCCGATCCGCCCGACCGGCGTGTCGAACGCCGAGAACTCCTCCCCCGCGGCGTAGGCCACCGTCTCGCCCGGCGGCTGGTGCACCTTGCGATACCTGCCGAGCACGCCGTCGCCGCTGACACAGGCGGCAGCGTTGTAGCGGACGTCGCCGGCGTCCTCGCAGTAGCCGACGCACACCACCATGTCGCCCGCCAGCTCGCCGATCTTGGTGAGATACGGGCTGTCGGGTGGCAGCGCGGGCGGCAGCGTGTCCGGGTCCGGGTGCCGCAGGTCGGCGAGGTAGCCGCCCAGCGCGGCGTCCGGCAGGACCAGCAGCGCCGCCCCGGAACCGCGGGCGTGCTCGATGAGCGTGCCGATGCGCTGCATGTCGAAGTCGAGGTCGCGGCCGAAGTGCGCCGCCACCGCCGCGATGCGGAGCGTGCCCATCAGCCCGTCCGCAAGGGTCCGTAGGCCTCGGGCCGGCGGTCGCGGAGGTGACCCATCGACCGGCGCGCGGTGGCCAGCAGGTGCGGCACGTCGAGGTCGGCGATCGCCATCCCCTCGGCCACACCGGTGTCCGCGACGACGTCCCCGCCGGGGTCGACGATCTTCGCGCTGGCGACGAACCGCAGGTCCCCGAACGTGCCGGACTGGTTGGCCGAGAGCCACACGATCTGGTTCTCCAGCGCTCGTGCCCGGTCGAACAGGTCGAACCGGCGCTTCCACCGGTCCTCGGCGAGGTCGGGCGCGGCGTTGGTGCGGCTGCCCGGCCATGCCGAGACGCACACGACGATCTCGGCACCGTCCAGCGCCAGCGCCCGCGCCGACTCGGGGAACGCCTTGTCGTAGCAGATGAGCATGCCGAGCCTGCCCACCGGCGTGTCGAACGCCGCGAAGCGATCGCCCGCCCGGTAGGTGCTGTCCTCCGACAGCGGCTGATGCACCTTGCGGTGGTTGCCGAGCACGCCGTCGCCGGTGACGCACACGGCGCTGTTGTAGTAGTGGCCGCCCGCGTCCTCGCAGTAGCCGGCGACCACCACCATGTCGCCGGCGAGTTCGGCCAGCCGCGCGATCTCGGGGCCGTCCTGCCGCAGCGGCGGGGGCCCGTCGGCACCTCCGTCCAAATTGGCCAAGTAGCCGCCGAGCGCCGCCTCCGGCAGCGCGAGCAGTCCGACGCCCTCCGCGCGGGCCTTGCCGATCAGGTCGGCGATCCGGGCGAAGTCGGCCTCCAGGTCGCGGTCGAACGGCGCCGCCGTGACCGCCATCCGCAGTGGACTCACGATGTCCCCAATCCGGTAACCCCCGACTCGATGACTGTGGTGAGCTCCCCGTCCGGCCAGCGCAGCCGGACGCCGGAGCCCTCGACGAGCTCGCCGCACGCCGCGCTCGTCGCCGGCCCCGCCCGCAGCGGCCCGTCGCCCGCGGTGAGCATGGCGAAGCCGGGGAAGCAGGTGAGCCAGTCGCCGACGCTCGCCTGGGCCGGACGGGGCACGGCGGCGACGTCGAGGACGGCGCCGCACCCGCTCGCCTCGGCCAGCATGCCGAGCGTCCCGGCGATGCCGGCCATCGACACGTCCTTGGCCGCGTCCGGTCGCGCCCGCGCCACCGAGGAGAGCATCGCGCGCAGCTCGGGTGTGCGCCGCCGGCTCGTCGAATCCCATTGCCTGCCCGCGTATCCGGGTCGCCAGCCGCCGTCGAGGTCCGCGGTGAGCCACACCCGCCGGCCCGGGCGTCCACCGCCACCGGGGACGGGCACCGCACAGCGGCCGAGCGCGGTCACCGCCAGTGCCGCCGGCACGCCGAGCTGCGTGTGGCCGCCGAGCACGGGCACCCCGTAGGCCTGCGAGGCCCGGCGCACCCCGGCCAGCACGCGGCTGGCGAAGGAGCGATCCCGTGCCCCGAGCGCGTCCAGCAACCCGATCGGGGTGGCGCCCATCGCGGCGAGGTCGTTGACGTTGACGAGCACCGAGCACCAGCCCGACCACTCCGGATCCCGTTCCACCATCGAGGGCAGGATCGCGTCGCACGCGGCGACGACGTCGCTACCCGGAACGGGAACACCGTCGTCGCCGACGAATCCGGGCACGCCGGTCATCCCGTCCAGCAACGGCCCGAGGTCGCTCTTGGTGCCCTGCGCCAGCGCGGCGACGCGGCCGATCGGCCACCGCATGAGCACGTGCGGCCTGCCCGCGACGGTCACCTCGCGGACGCTCTGCCAGCCGATCCTGCTGAACAGACGCTCGTTGCGGGTCTGCACGGTCGCCTCGAACCGCAGCACCCCGGCTCCCTCGGCGTACGCGCACGCGGCCCGGACGAGCGCGGGCCCGACACCGCCCCGGCTCGCGGGGTGGACGACGAGCCTGCCGCCCGCCCACCAGCCGAGGTCGGGGCCGTCGGTCACCGGACCGAGCCGCACGCCGCCGATCACCGTGCCGTCGCGATCGCGGGCCACGAGCACCACGGTGCGCGGGTCCTCGTCCCGCTCGTCGAGGTCGTTCCCGCGGAACAGGCCCTGCTCGTGCACGAACACCGCCGCGCGCAGCGCCCGGTACGCCGCGAGGGCGGCCGCGTCGTCCGCGCGCTCGATGAGGAACGGTGGCCTGCGTGCGAGGCTGGTGGCGTCACCGAGCACCACCAGCACGTCGGCCACCGAGGTCGCGGCGGTCATGCGCCCGCCGCCGGCAACGTGCTGCACGCGCCGCAGGCCGCGCACCCGGCCTCCTGGTCCGCGCCGGTCATGCCGGCCGCCCGCAGCAGCGCCGCGACCTCCTCGGTGATCTGCCGGACCAGCGCGGGAGAGGGCGCGGTGGCCCCGTCACGGCGGGCGAGCGTGCCCGCCATCGGCCGCATCGGCACCACGAACGGGTACACGCCCCGCTCGATGAGCCGCGACGCCCCGGCGACGAGCTCGTCCGGGTCCTCGCCGAGCCCGATGAGCAGGTACGTCGAGACCTTGTTGCGGCCGAACACCCGCACCGCCTCGTCCCACGCCGCCTCGTACTCCGCCAGCGGCACCGTCGACTTGCCCGGCATCCAGCGCCTGCGCACGTCGTCGTCGAGCGCTTCGACGTGGATGCCGATCGAGGTCGCACCCGCCTCGTGCAGGTCGGTGAGCACGCCCAGGTCACCGGGCGGCTCGATCTGCACCTGGATCGGCAGACCCGGCACCGCCTCGAGCACGGCCCGCACGCACCGGACGAGGTGCCGCGCGCCGCGGTCCGGGCCCGCGGTGGTGCCGGTGGTCATCACCATCTGGCGCACCCCGTCGAGCCGGACCGCGGCCTCGGCGACCTCCGCGAGCTGGGCCGGCGTCTTGGCCGCGATCGTCGACCCCGAACGCAACGACTCCTCGATGGTGCAGAACCGGCACCGCTGGTCCTCGGCGTAGCGAATGCAGGTCTGCACCACCGTGGTGGCGAGCACGTCCTTGCCGTGCAGCAACGCGATCTTGCGGTACGGCACACCGTCCTCAGTGGACAGATCGTAGAACTTCGGCCTCGCGACGGGCTCCACGGTGAGGCCGAGGTCCAGTGTTCCACGCACGACCCGGCCGTCGCGCACCGTGTACGGGCTCTCGGGGTTGATCGGCAGCGCCGCGTTGGCGCCGTCGAGCACCAGGTGCCCGTCGTCACTGGGGCCCGCTCCCTTGCTGCGCCGCACGGGCGCATCCAGCCGTACCCCGTGTACGGCGAGGTCCGCCCTGGTCTGCATCGTCGACTCGCCGACAGAGGCGCTCATGGCAACACCGATTCCCTTCCCGACAGCGCCGGCACGATCACGTGGAGGGCCTGAGCAGGCCGGGTTCCGTCACCACATGTAGGTGGAGTTGATGATGGCTCCCTTGCGGGCGTAGTGGATCAGCGCGTCCTGCACATCCAGCGGGTGCGTGGGGATGACGCCCTCGATGAGGTCCTCCTCGCGCAGACCGTGCAGCGAGAGGCCGAACCGGCAGCAGTAGACCTTGCCGCCTTCCTTGATGAACGTCTTGAGCTGATCGTTGATGTTGTGCTCACCGGGGAACGCGGAGTTGCCCGTGGTCGGGAAACCACGCGTGGCCATGCAGTTCATCGAGCCGGGGCCGTAGAAGTAGATCGCCGACTCGAAGCCCTTCCGCAGGGCGCGGGTGGCCTGCAGGATCGCCACGAAGCTCACCGACGACTCGTGCGCGATGCCGTGCACCAGCGTGAAGTAGGACTGGCCGGGCTCGGCCTGGTAGTCGGGGAAGACCTTGGTGCCGCCGTAGATGTTGGAGCCCTCGGGCAGCGAGGGGTGCGGGATCTCGTTGAGGCTCTGCTGCTCGGTCTCGGTCAACTCGGGCACGTCATCTCCTTGGGGTTGTGCGGTGAAAACCACGGGCGGGATTACCCGTAGAGCTTGTCGAAGGTGCCGCGGAACGCCAGCTCCGCGAGCTCGCCGTCCCCGGCCGCGGCGGTGAACCGGGCGTGCTCGCCCACGTGGTCGCCCCACGGCTCGTCGCTGGCGAACAGGATCCGGTCGTGGCCGATGCCCCGCCGGGACACCTCCTCGGCGAGCCAGCGCGGCGCGAAGCCGATGGCCCACGACAGGTCCGTGTAGACCTGCTTGCCCGCCTGGATCCAGTCGAAGAACCGGTGACCGGCGAGCTTGATGTGGCCGCTCATTCCGCCTCCGAAGTGGACCAGGTGCACGGCGACCTCGTCGCCGTACCACTCGACGAGGTTGCCGACCTCGTCGATGTCGGAGGCCGCGCCGGGCGAGGTGTGCACGTGCACCACGAGGCCGTGGGCGCGGGCGACGGCGAAGATCTCGTCCAGCAGCGGGCGGCAGTCCGGATCGGTCGGCCGGCCGCCGAGCAGGAAGCTCAGCTTCAGTGCCCGCACGCCGGGTTCGCCTGCGAGGGCAAAGGCCGCCCGGGTGCGCTCGGCGTCCCGCGGCAGCGGCGACACCCACAGCGCCGCGCGGATGCGGTCGTCCACTGTGGTCGCCTCGACGCAGAGTTCGTTGAACGAGAACGCGATCTCCGGGTCGGGCACGCCGTAGTTGGGGATCACGAGCGCGCGCTCGACACCCTGGGCGTCAAGGTCGGCGACGAGCTCGGCGATGGTCGCCCTGGCACCGGTCGCGGGGGCCACGGACGGGCCGCCGTAGAACGGGAAGCCGGGCAGCACGCCGAGGTGCCGGTGGGCGTCGCAGTGCCACGCGAGCCGCATCACGCCACCGTCCTCGGAACGAGCAGGAACTCGTCGGCCGGGTAGGTGCTCTCCGGCGTACCGGCGATCCAGCGGACGTCCGGTGAGCGGCCGGACGCCGCGAACTCGGCGATCTTCGTCGCCAGGTACGCCGCGTCGTCGGCGACTCCGCCGAACCGGCCCGAGCCCCACGTGTACTGCCAGGGCAGGCCGAGGAAGTACAACCCGGGGCAGCTGGTGACCCCGCGCTCGTGGGCGGGGTAGCCGCGCCCGTCGAACACGGGGATCTGCACCCAGCGGTAGTCGCGGCCGAAGCCGGTGCTCCACACGACCGCCGAGAGCCGGTCGGCGGCGAGCTCGGACTCCCCGTCCGGCGGTTGCCACACCGGTGTGTAACGCGGCTCGGTGGGAGCATCGATGCCGCGGGCGGCGATATAGGAGTCGATGGAGTCCTTGATGCCTTCCGACACCGCGTCGGCGTTGTCGAGGTTGTGCCGCAGGTCGCCGGCAAAGCGCAGCCTGCCGCCGGTGACGCCGGAAAGCCGTCCGTGCAGCCGCATTCCGTCGCGTGCGAACGCGCGGAGGTCGATGTCGCGGCCGCCGTCGCGGCCGGTGACGTAGTGGTTGGCACGCAGGCGCACCGCGTCGGCGTCGGCGAACTCGTCGATGCCGCGCCGGTAGTAGCCCATGTCGTCGAGCCAGTCCACGACGTCGCGGCCGCGGTAGAAGCGGGCGACCCGCGGGGCGCTGCCCACGGCCAGGTGGACCGTACGCCCGGCGAGGAACAAATCCTCGGCGATCTGGCAGCCCGACTGGCCCGTGCCCACGACGAGCACCTCCCCGTCGGGCAGCTGCGCGGGGTTGCGGTACTCGGAGGAATGGATCTGCAGGATGTGCTCGGGCAGCCGTTCGGCCATGCGCGGCACGAGCGGCACCTGGTACGGCCCGGTCGCCAGCACGACCTGCCCGGCCCGGATCTGGCCCTCGGCGGTCTCCACCGTGAAGCCGCCGTGCTCCTGCCGGAGCCGGGTGACCTCGACACCGTCGATCAGCGGGCAGTCGAACGACGCGGCATACCGCTCGAGGTAGTCGACCACCTCGTCCCGGAGCATGAAGCCGTGCGGATCGTCGCCGTCGTAGGGAAAGCCGGGAAGCCGGCACTGCCAGTTGGGCGTGACCAGGCAGAACGAGTCCCACCGGCGCTCGCGCCATTCGTGCCCGGGTCGATCGCGCTCGAGGACGACGTGGTCGATGCCCGCCTCGGTGAGGCAATAGCTCATCGACAATCCGGCCTGGCCGCCACCGATCACGGCTACGGAACGTTGCTGTTGTGCCACACTGGAAGTAGATCCCCGCGGCATTGCCGGACCGTTTCACTCGGAAATACGGTGCGTTACTGCCTGTGCCCCAGTGTTACCGGACGACAGGCTCGCCGTTAACGCGGTCGAATAGGCCCGCTGCACCTGGGTATCTCAGGAGCATGGCCGAGTTCGAACACCAGCGACGTATTTCCGCCGACCCCGCACTCGTCTTCGACGTCGCGAGCGGCACGGACAACCTGAACGCCTGGAGCCCCGAGGGCGTCGACCTCCAGCCGGAGGGCCGCGACACCGTGCACGCCTGGGTGTCGAGTGGAAGCGAGGTGCGCGACGCCACCGGCTTCGTCGACGTCGATCGCGAGCAGCGCAGGCTCACCTGGGGCGGCACCCACGGCGAGAACTACACCGGCTGGCTCCAGCTGGAGCCGGATCCCGCCGGCGGCAGCCTCGCGACCATGCACCTGACCTTCGCGGGCGAACAGCCCGAGGCCGCCGAAGGTGAGCTCGGCGAGGAGGCCGACCGGAGAATCGGCGAGGCACTCGATCGCCTGAACGCGCTCGTGATGGAGCGGAGCTCGTGATGACCACGGGCCTGCGGGTGGTCGTCACCGGCGCGACCGGCAACCTCGGCACGAGCGTCATCGAAGCGCTCGACGAGGACCCGCGGATCGGCTCGATCACCGGCGTCGCGCGCCGGGCGCCGGAGTGGTCGACCCCGAAACTGCACATGGAGACGCTCGACCTCACGCAGGCCGCGGAGGCGGAACTGGACCGCGTGCTCACGGGCGCCGATGTGGTGATCCACCTGGCGTGGGCGTTTCAGCCCACCCGCGACCCCGTCACGACCTGGCGGGTCAACGTGCTCGGCGCCATCCGGGTGTTCGAAGCGGTTGCCCGGTGTGAGGTACCCGCGCTGCTGTACTCGTCGTCGGTCGGCGCGTACTCGCCGGGTCCGAAGGACCGCACCGTCGACGAACACTGGCCGACCCACGGCTGGCCGAGTGCCGCCTACACGCGGGAGAAGTCCTACCTGGAACGGTTCCTGGACGCGTTCGGCCGCTCGAACCCGCAGACGCGGATCGTGCGGATCCGGCCCGCGTTCGTGTTCAAGCGGGAGGCGGCCTCGGAGCAGCGCCGGATCTTCGCGGGTCCCCTGCTGCCCACCGGTCTCATTCGGCCCGGGTTGGTGCCCGTGGTGCCCGACATCCCGGGGCTGCGGGTGCAGGCCGTGCATTCCGCCGATGTCGGCGAGGCGTTCCGGCTCGCCACGCTGAACCCGGTGCGGGGGCCGTTCAACATCGCGGCCGAGCCGGTGGTGGACGCGGCACTGCTCGCGGAGCTGCTCGGCGCCCGCACGGTGCCCGTGCCGCGCTGGGCCGTCCGGCCGGCGCTTGCCGCCGCCTGGCAACTGCGCGCGGTGCCCGCCTCGGCGGAGCTGTTCGACGCGGTCGTGCGGCTTCCGTTGATGGACACCATGCGCGCCAAGACCGATCTCGCGTGGACACCGCGCTACACCGCCGCCGACGCGATCGGCGAGTTCCTCACCGGGCTGCGCGAGCAGAGCGGGATGGCGACGCCACGACTGCGCTCCCGCCGGCCCGGCGGACGGCTCGGCGAGCTGGCGTCCGGCGTGGGCGGCGAAACCTGAGCGGATACCCCCGAACCCCGCAGGAGGAACCATGACCGACGCCGACACTCCACAGGACACGCCGAGCCTGCAGGAAATGAGCATGGCCGAGCTCGGCGACATCGCCTTGCACGAAGGGATTCCCACGGTCCAGCACATGAGCAAGCAGGAGCTCATCGAGGCGATCGAGCAACAGCGCGAGACCAACGACGTGTTGCGGGCGGAAGGCGAGACCCTGCCGCGTAGCGTGCAGCCGCCCGAACCGCAGGTCTGAGAGCGCGAAAGCCGGGCACGGTCGGTGGGCTCGTGCCCGGATTCGCGCAGGGCATTTCTGCGAAGGCAGGCAGGAACTACTGCTTGATGAGGTCGCGGCTCGCCGTCTGAGCCGCCTGCAGTTCGCGGCCGAGCTGGGCGCTCATGCGATGGGCTCGCGCCAGCGCGGCGGCGACCTCGAAGGTCGACTTGGTGAGTTCGTCGTAGGACATGTCCTCGTCGTCGCCGAGCTGTCCTGCCCACAGCTGATGTTCCAGCCACGTACTCAATTCGGGCAGGTACCGGGCCAGGTTCTCGGCCAGCAGCTTCAGCGATCCGAGTACCTCGTGGATCGCGGGGTGGCCGTCCGCGCCGTCCTGCTCCGCCCCTACGGACGTCTGCTCGTACAGCAAGCGGGCGGCTTCCTCGGCGCGGGCGGCCAACACGGTGGGGTTGTTGTCCTCGTCTGGAGTGCCGGGTACGTCCATGACAGGGGTCCTCTGGATGGGGTGGGTGACTCGTACCAGAGAACTACCCGCGATCCGGGGGACTAACCGCGTTCACCCCCCGTTCACCGATTTTGTGGCGTAGCTCAACTTCCGCGGTTCTCGCCGAGCTCGTCGACGATCGGATTGCCGGGAACGTCCTTTTCGCTCTGAGCGAGGCCGGGCTTGTCGTGCGTCCGACGCTGTGCCGCCTCGTCGGCCGGGTCCTGGCCCTGCTCCAGCGGCACGGACTGCAGCACCTCGCCGAGGTTGTCGTAGGTCTCCGCGGGCATCGCGCCGAGCGCCTTGATCGTGTCGCCGTCCGCCCGCGCCTGTTCGGCACAGTGAACCAGTTGGTCCTTGTCCGCCGGGAAGTCCGCGGCGGACAGCGCCTCGCGGACACGCTCGGATGTCGTCCTGGTCGCCATGACGGTCACCTCCCGAGGCTGGCGTACCCCCGCCGGCGGGCTCCGAAACTGACGTCTACTGTGGACGGACAGTCACCTGATCGCGGCGGCGTCGTCGCCGGGTTCGGTGTGGGCCAGCCGAGCCAGCACGCCCACGGTTCCGTCGCCGATCCAGCGGGTCGCCGCACCGACCGCGAACCCGGCAGCCGCCCCCGGACCACAGCGCGGGCTGGACGTAGGACGTAGACGGCGCCGCACCGGCGCGGTCTCCACGGCGCCGGGCGTGATCTCCGGACAACCCGCGCCGCCGCGGAGGCTGCGAAGGCTGCGAAGGCTAAGAGCATGTCTCATTTCGCGAGTTTCTTGAAGCAGGTGAGGGCTGCGGCGAGAGTGAGGAAGGCGCAGAAGTGGTTGGCGTAGCGCTCGTAGCGTATGGTCAATCGTCGGTATCCGAACAGCCACGCGATACATCGTTCGATGACCCAGCGGTGCTTGCCGAGTTTCTGGCTGGATTCGATGCCTTTGCGGGCGATGCGCACGGTGATTCCTTGCTTGCGTACCCAGTCTCGGAGTTCGGCCTGGTCGTAGGCTTTGTCGGCGTGGAGCTTGTCCGGCTTGCGCCGGCGGGGCCCCCGCCGGGAGTTCACGGCGGGGATGGCCAGAATCAGCGGTTTGAGGGCGTGCGCGTCGTTGGTGTTCGCGGCCGAGATCGCGACCGCCAGCGGCAGTCCCGCCCGGTCGGACAGTGCATGGATCTTCGAGCCGGGTTTCCCGCGGTCCACAGGACTGGGACCGGTCAGAGATCCCCCCTTTTGGCCCTGACGGAGGCTCCGTCCAGGACCGCGCGGGACCAGTCGATCATTCCCTGGCTGCCGAGTTCATCGAGTACCGCGCGATGCAACCTGCGCCATAATCCGGCTTTCGTCCACTCGGTGAAGCGACGATGCGCGGTCGGGACCTTCACTCCGAAGCTGGGTGGCAGGTGTCGCCAAGCGCACCCGCTTGTCAGCACGAACACGATCGCGGTGAACACAGCACGATCATCCACGCGCGACCGTCCGCCTCCCTGCGGACGAACCTGATGCGCAGGGACCAGCGGTTCGACCAGTGCCCACAGCTCATCAGGCACCAACCGCCGCGACAACTCATCAACCACGAACCAAGATCATGCCCGCAACCCAACCAAGATCCAAACGAGACACGCTCTAAGGTACTACCGCTTCGCCGACCTTCCCGCCCGAAAGGCTCGCTCCGGTGTCCGACGACGTTTCGGTGACGCGGTTGTCCGACGGCAGGACCGACCGGGTACCACCGCCGCCGCGGTCGCGCCTGCGGCTGGTCGCCGTGATGGGTGCCGTGGTGGTCGGCTGCGGTGTGGCGGCGTTCGCGGTGAGCGTGACCGGGCCACAGCCGCGGCAGCCCGATCCCGACGACGCCATGGTGATCGGGCCACCGACTCACTCACCCGGCAGCGCGGCGCCGGTCACCACGAGCCCGAGCGGCGGCCCGCCGGCCACGCGGACCGGTTCCGGCCGTGCCGATCCTCCCGGCACGTCGACGCCCGCCCCCACCACCACGGCGCCGACCACCACCGGCGTCCCGACGACGACCGACGGCGCGAGCACCAGCACCGTGCCGCCCGAGGACCCGGTGACGCCGTCGGACCAACCACCGGACCCGCCGTCAGCCCCGGTGCCGAGCACACCGGCACCGACCACACCGGCTCCGACCACCACGACGACCGAGCCGGAGGACGACTGCCCGTGGTGGTGGGCGTTCTGCTGAGCCGGCTCAGGCCGCCACAGGCCGCCGCCGGACCGGCCGGTACGGGCCCGCGTTCGCCGTGAACCACAGCGCGCCTCGCACGACGGCCTCCTTGTAACGCGCGGCCGCCCGCCCGGTCAGCACCATCCGGTGTGGACTGTCGTCGGCGGCGACGAACTGGATGAGACCGTCCCGCCTGCCCAGGCTGACGCACTGGTTGAAGAACCGGAAGCGCAACCGCCCGGGCTCGCGTCCGGTCAGTCGCGCCGCGATGGCATTGCCCGCGACCGTGGCCATCGGCAGCCCCGTGGCGCACGCCATCCGGAGCTCCTGCCCGCTCGGCATGGTCACGACCGCGGCGTCGCCCACCGCATAGACGTCCGGATGCGACACCGAGCGCAACGTCGCGTCCACGCGGACGCGGCCGCCACCGTCCACCGTGAGGCCGGCGTCGCGCGCCAGTCCGGGCACCGTGAACCCGGTGCACGCCACCACGAGACCCGCCCCGACGGTCCGGCCACCGGCGAGCACCACGGCACCGTCTCGCACGTCGGACACCGGAGCACCGGCGACGACCTCGATGCCCAGCCGGTCGAACACCCGTCGCACGTGCGCCTGCCCACGCGGGGAGAGCCACGCACCGGGATCGGCCTCGCTCACCATCCGCACCCGCAACCCCGGGTGACTCTCGGCGAACTCCGTCGCCGCCTCGATACCGGTCAGCCCGCCCCCGACGACGGCGAGCACCCCGCGTTCGGCCGCGAGGTCCGCGACCCGCTTCGCCGCGTCCTGCGCGGCCTCCCACGTCGCCAGCGTGAGCGCCTCGTCCGGAGCCTGCGCCGCCCGGCTGCCCAGCGCGTAGACGAGGGTGTCGTACCGCAGGCGCTCGTGACCGAGGTCGATCTCGTGCCCGTCGAGGTCCAGTCCACGCGCCCGCCCCACGACCAGCCGCGCGCCGTTGCGGAGCCGGTTGGCGAGTGGGTACTCGGCGGCCTCCTGCCCGGCGGCCACCTGGTGCAGCCGCACGCGTTCGACGAACCGCTCCCGCTCGTTGACGACCACCACGTCGGCTCCCTCGACCCTGCGTGCGACCCGGTTGGCCACCGCCATCCCCGCGTAGCCACCACCGAGCACCACGATGCGATGAGTCACGACCGTCTCCTTCCCATGTCTTCCCATGTCGATGTCACTCACCGCCTGAACCGGTCGGGTGCGCCGGAGCTGACAGCTTCCGGCGTGGCGTCGCTCACAGCTGAGTGGCGAGGAAGGCGAGCTTGTCGGGGTTGGCGACCAGGTGCAGGGCGACGATCTTGCCGTCGGCGATGTCGAGCAGCGCGGTGAGCACCACGGCGCCGTCCACGGTCGCGACGATGCCCGGCTGGCCGTTGACCTCCAGGACGCGGACCGCCAGGCCCGTGATGTCGCGGCTCATCCAGCCCAGGTACCGCGCGACCTTGTCGCCGCCGACGACCGGCTTGCGCGCAGCCGTCGTCTTGCCTCCGCCGTCGGCCCACGACACGACGTCGTCGGCCAGGAGCTGCCGCAGCCCTTCCAGGTCACCACCACGCGCAGCCTCCAGGAACCGCTGGGTGATGCGCAGCCGCTCCTCGGCCGACGGCAGGAACCGCGGCCGCCCGGCGTCCACGCGTTGCCGCGCGCGCCGGTAGAGCTGCTGGCAGTGGGCCTCGGTGAGGTCGAGGATGCCGGCGATCTCGGTGTGGCGGTAGCCGAACGCCTCCCGCAGCACGAACACCGCCCGCTCCGGCGGCGTGAGCCGTTCCAGGAGCACGAGCATCGCCATGGACACCGACTCGCGCCGCTCGGCGGTGTCGAGCGGGCCGAGCGTGTCGTCGGCGGTGGCGACGGGTTCGGGCAGCCACGGGCCGACGTAGCGCTCCCGGCGTACCCGGGCGGACACCAGCCGGGTCAGGCACAGGTTGGTCAGGACCTTCGTCAGCCAGGCGGCGGGGGTGCGCACCTCGGCGTGGTCGGCGGTGCTCCAGCGCAGGAACGTGTCCTGCACCGCGTCCTCGGCGTCGCCGGCCGAACCCAGCATCCGGTAGGCGATGGCGAACAGGCGGGGACGCGCGTCCTCGAACTCCCGCACGTGTTCGGGGGCGATCGGCACGGCCCCGAGAATACGTGCCGGTGCGCGGCGGGCGCAGCGATTAGGCTCGGCGGGCATGACGGACGCCTACCGCCCGCCGGGGCACGTCGTGGTGGTCGGGGCCGGCATCGTCGGCCTGTCCACCGCGCATTTCCTGCGCAGGCACGACGTCGCGGTGACGGTGCTCGAACGTCGCCAGGTGGCCTCGGGCGCGTCGTGGGGCAACGCGGGCTGGCTCTCCCCCGCCCTCGCCGTTCCGCTGCCGGAGCCGGCGACGCTGCGGGCCGGGTTGTCCGGGTTCATGACCCCGTCGGCGCCGCTGTACGTACCGCCCGATCCCCGGCTCGTGCCGTTCCTGACGAGCCTCGCGCGGCACAGCACGCGGCGACACTGGCAGGCCTCGCTGGCCGCCCTGACACCGCTCAACCGCGCGGCACTCGACGCGCACGCGGCGCTGGCGGCGGAGGGGGTGACCAGCGAGCCGATGGAGCCGTGCCTGATCGCCACCCGCGCCCCGGAGCAACGAGAGTCCATCGTGGACGAGCTGCGGCACGTCCACGCGGCGGGGCAGCCGGTCGAGTTCGAGCTGCTGGACGGCGCCGCGGCGCGGGAGGCCGTGCCGCTGCTGTCCGAGGAGGTCGGCTATGCGTTGCAGGTGCACGGGCAGCGCTACATCGATCCGGGCCGCTACGTCGGGGCGCTGGGGGCTGCGGTGCGGCGGGCGGGCGTCCGGATCGAGGAAGGTGCCGAGGTCAGGAGCGTGCACGACACGGGTACGGGTGTCGAGCTGCGGATGCGCGCCGGCGACGCCGTCCGCGCCGACGCGGTAGTGCTGGCGCCGGGCGCGTCGCTCGACCGGCTCGCCCGGCCGTTCGGCGTGCACAGGCGGGTCCAGGCCGGTCGCGGCTACAGCTTCAGCGTGGTGCCCGAGCGGATGCCGCCGGGGCCGGTGTACTTCCCCGCCGAGAAGGTGGTGTTCACGCCGCTCGGCGAGCGGCTGCGCGTGTCCGGGATGATGGAGTTCCGCCCCGCCGACGCGCCGCTGAGCCGCAGCCGGATCGCGAGCATCGTGCACGCGGCGCGCCCGTTGGTGCGGGGGATCGACTGGGCGTCGCGCGCCGACGAGTGGGTCGGGGCGCGGCCGTGCACCGCCGACGGCCTGCCGCTGATCGGCCCCACGCTCTCGCCGCGCGTCCACGTCGCGGGCGGGCACGGCATGTGGGGCGTCACGCAGGGACCGGCGACCGGTCTGCTGCTGGCGGAGACCATCGCGACCGGCGTACCGCGACCCGAGTTGGCAGCGCTGCACCCGCTGCGCTGACCGGTGCGGCACGTGCCGACGTGTGCGCGCGGCGCCGTCCGGGTAACCGGTGTCCGTGCAGACGACGACACGTGACGTGGCAGTGCTTCCCCTGCCACGCGGCCCGTTCTCCGAGGTCATCGTGACCGCGCTCCGCAGCGACCCGCGCATGCCGCCGAGCCTGCCGGCGCACGCGGGCAAGGCGGACCCGTTCGGCGACGATCTCCACCTGGCCTTGCAGCTGTGCTACGAGCTGCATTACCGCGGCTTCGACGGTGTCGACCCGGAGTGGGAGTGGCAGCCCGACCTGCTGCGGACGCGGGACGCGCTGGAGCGCCAGTTCCTGGCCGGGCTGCGGGCCGAGGTCAACGGGGGCGACACCGTGGCCGACGTCGAGGCCGCGCTGGACGAGCTGCTCGTCGAGCCGGTTGACGGCAACGGGCTGTCGCACTGGCTGCGCGACCACGGCACCTGGGAGCACATGCGCGAGTACCTGGTGCTGCGTTCGATCTACCACCTCAAGGAGGCCGACCCGCACGCGTTCGCGATCCCGCGGCTGCGCGGGCAGGCCAAGGCGGCGCTCGTGGCAGTGGAGTTCGACGAGTACGGCGGCGGCCGGTTCGAGCGGATGCACTCGCGGCTCTACGCCGACCTCCTCGACGGCGCCGGCCTGGACTCGGGCTACCTGCACTACGTCGAGCACGCGCCCGCGCAAGCGTTCGCGCCCGTGAACCTCATGTCGATGTTCAGCCTGCACCGGGGACGCCGTGGCGCGCTCGTGGGACATTTCGCGGCGGCCGAGATCACCACGGCCCCGAGCGCGCGGCGCATGGCCGAGGCGCTGCGCAGGCTCGATGCCGACGAGCGGTGCGTGCACTTCTTCGCCGAGCACGTCGAGGCCGACGCCGTGCACGAGCAGGTGATGCGCCGCGAGGTCATCGGCGACCTGCTCGAGCACGAGCCGGGACTCGCCGCCGACGTGGTGTTCGGCATCAAGGCCACGGGTGTCGTGGAGGACCACCTCGCCGACTACGTCCTGCGCCGCTGGGAGGCGGGCGAGTCGGCACTGCGCCTGCCGCTCGATTGAGGTGCGCCTGACGCTCGGTAGGGGCGCCGGGGCCAGCGGTGTTGATCGGCAGGCGGCCCCGCGATGGCCCTGACGGCTGGCGGGTCCCACGGGTTCTGATCAGCCCGCGGCCCACGGGTTCTGCCGGCCAGCAGGCCAGGAGTCTCGGTCAGCCCCCGCCCCCATGGGTTCTGAGCGGATGACGGCCTCACCGGTGCTGCTCGATTGGCGAACCCACGGGCTCTGCCCGGCTACCGAGCCACGGGTGCTGGTCGATTGGTGGGTCCCGGTGCTGGGCGGCCGCAAGCACGGTCGCCCCCGCCCGCCACCCCGCACGCGGGGCCGCTGCCGGTTCGCCGCCGGTGCGCTCGACGCCCATCGTCCCGGGCCGTCCGGCCCGGTCGGCGTAGCTGAACCACCCGCACCAAACACACCCCCGGCTGGCGATTCCACCTCACCGACACCGAAAGCCTGCACATCACCACCCCCACCGGCCACACCTACCGGTCCTGACAACCCCGGGCACGGCTTCCCGCGGGTACTCCTCGACCCGGCGCCCGCGAGACGTGGCCATGAGCCAGTGCTACGCCATGCGGCTGCGATGCACGCCGACCACCAAGGCAGCATTGCCGGCCCCGCGAGCAACAGCAGCGGGCAACGGCGCAACGGGCAACAGTCGCGAGTAACAGCTCACCGCCGCTTGCGGTGGCTCGCGTCGCAGAACGGGTAAACGCGGCTACGGCGGCACGCGCACACGGCCACCTGGAACCGGTCGGACACCACTGTCCGCCCGTCGTCGAGCCGGAGTTCGACGGGACCCTCGACGAGGATCGGTCCGCCCGGCACGACGGTCACCCGGCGCGGCTCATTCCCGGGATTCGGTGCGGTCTGCACGGATCACCACCAATTCCTCGTCCTTCCGGCCCGGGTCGAGCAGACCGCGCTCCCGCAGGAAGTCCACGCGGCCGCGCAGCACCGGACCGAACGGAATGCGCTGCCGGGCCACGATCGACGTCTTCAGCCCCGATCGCCTCAGCGCCGCGATGCTCTCGTCCACACCGCTCAGTTCCGACTGCACCAGCAGCAGAAACCCCTGGTCGGTCAGCAGATCGGGCGCCATCGTACACAGTGGATCAAGGACGGAACGGCCGTCCGCGCCGCCGTCCCATTTGGGCACCAGGTCGCGCTCGCTCGGCACGTACGGCGGATTCGCGATCACCACGTCGAATCGGCCCAGTGCGCACCGGGTGACGTCACCGCGACGCACCGTGACCGGCAGCCGCCGGATGCGCGCGTTGAACCACGTCGCGAACAGCGCCCGGCGGGAGAGGTCGATCGCCGTCACCTCGCCCGCCCCTGCCCGCGCGGCCGCCAGAGCCAGCGCGCCGGTGCCGGTGCACACGTCGAGCACCCGGGCACCCCGGGGAAGCGAGGCGGTACGGATGGCGCCCGCGAGCAGAAAAGTGTCCTCCTGGGGGCGATACACCCCGGGAGGTCTCAACAGCCACATCGGACTACTCGTCGCCAGGCCAGGCGCCGGTGGCCTTCTCGTAGCCCGCCGCGCCCGCCCGGTCGACCGCGGCCTTGACGGCGCCGAAGATCGCGCCCTGCACGGCCGCGGCCACCACGACCTGCCACATCGCGTACTTGCGGTCGGTCGCGTTGGGAGCGTCCGGCCGACCGCTGACGCGCTTCCAGACCTGGGCGAACACGGTGCTTGCCAGCATGCCGCCCGCTGTTCCGACGAGCAGGCTCAACGGTTTGTAGAGGGCTTTCATCGCTTGACTCTCCACAGGATCAGGCCGCCGAGGGCGAGGACGGCGAGCGCCCCGGCGACCACGGCCGGCTTCGGGTTCTTCTCCACGGACGCCCGTACCCGGACGCTCCCGTCGTGCAGCTGCGACCTCGCCTGGGTCGTCCGCTGCTGAAGTTGCGACCTCACCGCGGTGGTGCGCTGCCGCAGCTGCGTGCGCGCCACCTCGGCGCGATGTTGTGCGGACTCGCGGGCTCGCGCCGGGATGTTCAGCTTGTGCGCGAGCGCCTGCGCGGTCTCCCCCAGTTCCTTGCGGGTGAGCTCGATGTCCAGCCGCGCCTCTTCCGGGTTCGTCGGGAAGGTCTCGTCCTCGCGTTTGTTCATCGGCGCATCGACTCCCTCACGCTGGCGACGTCGGCGCGCACGCTCTCCGTGGCCTCCCTCGGCACAGGCGGGCTCCCCTGCTCCACCTGCTTCTTCCCGGCCAGGGCGAGGATTCCGGCCACCAGCAGCAGCGCGACTCCGACAATGAGCGCGGCCGCCCATCCGGGCAGCACCAGCGCCAGCGCGAGCACCGCGGCCGCGACCAGCGCGCCCAGGCCGAACCACGCGAGCACGGCGGCGGCACCGCCGAGTCCGGCGCCCACGCCGTAATGTTTGCCCTTGCTCTGCATTTCCGCGACGGCGAGCTTCATCTCGTCCCGGACAAGCCTGCTGGTCTGCGCCGAGAGGTCGTTGACCAGCTGCGCCACCGAGCGTTCGTCCGTTGTGACATCGCGGTGATCGTCGTAGACCATGGCTACCTCCATCCCGTGCGGTGCCGCGCTCGACGCTGCGCAAGGGTTTGCCCGCGGTCGCCAATCGACAAACATCGGGTGATCGCCAGCGGAGGGTGTCGGGCGGCTACTACCGGGTATTCAGACGGCACGATGCACCGACACGAACTGGCTCACTGGTGGGGTCCGGGCTCGTCGGGACCCGTCGAGTTGCGGATTCCGGCCGAGGCGAAGCACCTGCCGATGGTCCGGGCGATGGCCCACAGCTTCTGCCGGGTCGAGGGCTTCACCCGCGACGAGGTCACCGACGTCGTGCTGGCCGTCGACGAGGCGGCGGAGATCCTCACCCGGTATTCGGCACCCGGTGCCATCCTGCACTGCCGCTGCGCGATGGCGTTCGGCAGGTTGCAGGCCATCGTCTCCACGACCACGGTGGCCGGCGAGCTGCCCGGCGAGCTCGCCCACGGCTGGCGGGTGCTCACCACGGTCACCGACTCGTTCACGGCGTATCGCTACGAACACGACCGGCAACGCAGCATCGACCGCGTCGTGCACATCGAGTTCGCGAAGTCGTTTGCCCGCCGTAGCCCCGGGTAGCCGATCGGCGAATCGGACTTGTGGAGGTGTCAGCCCCGTGTACCGCTCTCCACTGCCCCGGTCGGCGTCCGACTGGCCCCGGACCGCGATCGTCACCGGATCGGACTCCGGCATCGGCCGCGCGGTCGCCGTGGCGCTCGCCAGCGGTGGCCTCGACGTCGGCATCACCTACAACACCGACGAGGCCGGCGCCCGCGACACCGCGCAGGAAGTGAAGGACCGGGGCGCCGGCGCGGCCGTCCGCAGGCTCGACCTGCGTGACCTCCCCGCGCAGGCCGCCGTCGTCGACGACCTCGCCGACGAGCTCGGCTCGGTGGACGTCCTGGTCAACTGTGCGGGCACCGGGGAGAAGACGCCGGTCGTCGACCTCGACTTCGAGTCGTGGCGCCAGGTCGTGTCCGTCGACCTCGACGGCGCGTTCCTGTGCGCGCAGCGGGCGGCCCGCCGCATGATCGACGCGGGCCGCGGCGGCCGGATCATCAACATCACCAGCGTGCACGAGCACTACCCGAAGGTCGGCGCGGCGCCGTACTGCGTGGCCAAGGCGGGGCTCGGGGGGCTGACCAAGGTGCTGGCGCTGGAGCTGGCCGAGTACGGCATCACCGTGAACTCCGTGGCGCCCGGCGAGATCTCCACCCCCATGACTGGCCAGGACAACACCGACCCCACCACCGAGGCGCGTCCCGGCGTGCCGCTGCGCAGGCCAGGACACGCCCACGAGGTCGCGGCCGTGGTCGCGTTCCTCGCCACCCCGGCCGCCGGGTACGTCACGGGTGCCTCCTGGGTGGTGGACGGCGGCATGTCCCAGATGGGACCGCAGGGGAGCTCCGCACTGACCGACGACGAATGGCGGCACGTATGACCGAACCGTCCTCGACGTCCGTGTCCCGGCGAGGCCTGACGATCACGGCGACCACGGCCCGGATCGTGGTCGCGGTCGTCGGCGTGGTCTACCTCGTGCTCGGCATCGTCGGGTTCTTCACCGGCGAGGGCATGGGACCCGACGCGAGCCGGACCGTGTGGATCGTCGGCATCAGCACACTGCTGAACGTGGTGCACACCGCGGTCGGCGTGGTCGGCGTGGTCGGCGTGGTCACTGCGCGCTCGGCTGCCACGGCGAAGGCGTACGGCTGGGGTCTGTTCTTCGGCTTCCTCGGGCTCACCGCGTACAGCGTGTTCGGCACGCTGCTCGACCGGCTCGGCGACCTGGCCAACGTCCAGGCGGGCAACGTCTTTCTCTACGCCGCCACGGCACTGATCGGGCTGGGGATGAGCCTGGTGCGGTTCCGCGAGGACCGGGAGGGCGAGCGCACCCGCTGAACTGCTGCCTTCAGCGTCCTGTTTAGTACTCGTGACACGCGGGCAACTACTGGCCATGAGGTTGCTCGTGTGGCACGTTCATGGCTCCTGGAGCACGGCGTTCGTCCAGGGCGGGCACACCTATCTGTTACCCACTGTGGACGGTGGCGGCGAATGGGGCCGGGGCCGTTGCGGCCGAGACTGGCCGGAATCCGCCGTCGAGGTCCCGGCCGACCGGCTGCGGGACGAGGACGTCGACGCGGTCGTGCTGCAACGCCCGGAAGAGCTCGAACTCACCGAGCGCTGGCTCGGCAGGCGCCCCGGTGTGGACGTTGCCGCCGTGTACGTCGAGCACAACACCCCGCGTGAGCACGCCGCGACGACCCGGCATCCGCTGGCCGACCGCGACGACATCCTGCTCGTCCACGTCACGCCGTTCAACGAACTGATGTGGGACAACGGGATCGCGCCCACCGCGGTGATCCAGCACGGCATCGTCGACCCCGGCTACCGCTACACCGGCGAGCTGCGGCGCGCCGCCGTGCTCATCAACGAACCGGTGCGCCGGAACCGGATCGTCGGCACCGACCTGTTGCCCGTCTTCGCCCGGACCGCTCCGATCGACCTGTACGGCATGGGACTCGACGGCCTCGACCTGGAGGGCGTGACACCCGTCGGCGACCTCGGCCAGGAAAAACTGCACCGGGAGATGGCCCGGCGCCGGGTCTACGTGCACACGGCCCGCTGGACGTCGCTCGGGCTGTCGCTCATCGAGGCGATGCAGCTGGGCATGCCGGTGGTTGCGCTGGCGACCACCGAGGCCACGGCGGCGGTACCGCCGGAAGCCGGGTTCGTGTCCACCGACGTCACGGCGCTGGCGGAGGGGGTGAGGCGATTGCTCGACGACCCCGAACTGGCCGTCCACATGGGCAAGTCGGCGCGGGAGCACGCGCTGGCCCGTTACGGACTCGACGCGTTCCTGCGCAACTGGGACGTGCTGCTCGAGCGCGTGCTGTCCTGATCGCTACCGGGAGGAAACGTGAAGATCGCGATGGTCTCCGAGCACGCCAATCCACTGGCGGCACTGGGCGAGGTCGACGCGGGCGGGCAGAACGTCCATGTCGCCGAGCTCTCCGCGGGATTGGTGCGCGCGGGTCACGACGTGACCGTCTACACGCGACACGAGTCCGGGGACCAGCCCAGGGAGGTCACCACCCCCGGCGGTTATCGCGTCGTCCACGTCCCCGCCGGTCCGGCACGGCACGTCCCGAAGGACGAGCTGCTGCCCTACATGGGCGAGTTCGCCCGGTTTCTCGAACAGGAGTGGCGGTTTCAGCGGCCCGACGTCGCGCACGGGCACTTCTGGATGTCCGGGCTCGCCGCCGCCCTGGCCGCACGCGAAGTGGACATCCCGTTGGTGCAGACCTTTCACGCGCTCGGTGTGGTGAAGCGGCGTTACCAGGGCACCCAGGACACGAGCCCGCCCGAGCGGATCCGGCTCGAGCGGATCGTCGGGCGCAGCGCCGCGCGGGTGGCCGCCACGTGTACCGACGAGGTGTTCGAGCTCGTGCGGATGGGGCTGCCGCGCTCGCGAATGTCCGTGGTGCCGTGCGGTGTGGACCTGACGCGGTTCACCCCGCACGGCGAGAGCGCTCCGCGCTCCGGCAGGCACCGGCTGCTCGCGGTCGGCAGGCTGGTGCCGCGCAAGGGCTTCGACGTGGCCATCGCGGCATTGCGATCGCTGCCCGACACCGAACTCGTGATCGCCGGCGGCCCACAGCAGGGACGGCTCGCCGAGGACGCCGAGGCGTGCCGGCTGCGAGCCGTCGCCGAGGACCTCGGCGTGGCCGACCGCGTGGACTTCCGCGGCCAGGTGGCGCGCGACGACATGCCTGCGCTGATCCGGTCGGCCGACGTGGTGGTGTGCACGCCGTGGTACGAGCCGTTCGGGATCGTGCCGCTGGAGGCCATGGCGTGCGGTGTGCCCGTGGTGGCCTCCGCGGTCGGCGGCCTGACCGACACGGTCGTGGACGGTGTCACCGGGATGCTGGTGCCACCGAAGCGACCGGAGGCCGTGGCGAGCGCCGTGCGCAGGCTGCTGTCGGACAAGGCGATGTGCGACGCGTTCGGCATCGCCGGCGCCGACCGCGCCCGCTGCCGGTACTCGTGGGACCGCGTCGCTACCGACACCTACCGCATCTACGAAAGCGTGGTACCCGCGTTCACGGCGACGGAGTCGATCGGCTGACCCCTGCGGCGCGTGTGTCTGCCGTGCCCGTCACCGTGTGTGCGGCTCCGGTAGCCGTGTCTGCCGTTCCGGTAGCCGTGTCTGCCGTTCCCGTCACCGTGTCTGCTGCTCGCGTCACCGTGCCGGCCCGCGCCATCCGGCACCGTGGCCGGCAAACACAACGACACAGGACGCAAACACGGCGACCCAGGCGGCAGACACAACGACCCAGACGGCAGACACAACGACCCAGACGGCAGACACGCCGGTCTCGGCTCACGTCACTCCGACGGCGCGCACGTGAGCGGCCGGGCGAGGTCGTGCTCCTCCTTGATCGCGCGCAGGTGACTCCACGACTCGACCGAGCGCACGCCCGGCAGGTCCCGCAGACGCTCCAGGGTCGCGAACACGCTGTCGTAGGTGGTCGCGCGGATGGTGCCGATGCCGTTGCACCAGCCGATGCCGGTCGCGAAGCAGTCGACCTCCTCGAAACCGGCCACCTCGCGGGCCACCGGTGCGGTCTCGCCGCTGAGCGTCAGGGCGAAGCCGATCGTATGGATGCGGCTGAGCTGGTTGAGCCGCACGAGGGCGCCGACGTGCACCACCCCGGCCTCCAGCAGCCGCAGCACCCGCGCCCGCGTCGCACCCGGCGAGAGGCCGCTGACGCTCGCCAGGTCGGCGAACGACGCGCGCCCGTCGATCCGCAGGTGCTCGAGCAACGCGTGGTCGGAGGAATCGAGGTCGATGTCGCCGAGCGGGCCGGGGCTCTCCAGCGGGCCGGGCGGGAAGTAGGGGTCCTTCCAGATCTGCAGGAACGTCATCGCCTGGACCGAACGCACCCCGGGCACGGCCTGCACCTTGGCCAGCCCCTCGGAAAACGTCGCGAGATCCTTGGTGCGCAGCTCCGCGGTCACCGCGAAGCGACCAGCCGTCGTGGTGACGAACGACGTCTCGGCGAGCTCGGCCAGCCGCTCGGCCACCGGTCCGGCCGGGCCGTCGACCTCGACGATGACGTGCCCGAGCTGATTGAGGCCGAGCGCGGCGGGGTGGATGGCGGCGATCAGGCGCAGGCCGCAGTCGTCGATCAGCCGCCGCACCCTGGCCTTGGTGGTCGAGCGCGCCAGCCCGACCAGTTTGGCCAGCGCCTCGTAGGAGGCTCGCCCGTCCTCCTGCAGGGCGCGGACGAGGCGCTCGTCGACGTCGTCCAGATCCACCTACGTCCCTTCGCCGGCTCTCGGTGCCGTCAACCTAGCGCATCCACAGCGACCAACCGATGCCCGTCGAATAATCCGACGAGTCTCGGGCAGTGAGAATGTTTCGGCTGCAATAACTCTCAGATGCCGACGAATCATCTATTGTTCCGACCCTTGTGTGGATGTATCGTCTGCGCTCATCTACCGGCCGACCGCGGCTTCGCGGTCGGCCGTCCACTGTCTTTCCGGAGGTGAAACGTGGGCGTGCCAGGCACTCCGCGCGTTGCGGGAACAGCCTCGGACCGGGCGTTCTTCGGACACCCGCGTGGCCTCGTCGGCCTGTTCTTCACCGAGGCGTGGGAGCGATTCTCCTACTACGGGATGCGCGCCCTGCTGCTCTACTACATGTACGACCAGGTGGCGAACGGCGGCCTCGGGATCCCCGACGACACCGCCAAGTCGCTCGTCGCGGTGTACGGCTCGGCCACCTACATGGCCGCGATCCTCGGCGGCTGGGTCAGCGACCGGCTGCTCGGCGATCGGCGCGCGACCCTCGTCGGCGGCGTGCTCATCATGGTCGGGCACATCTGCCTGGCCCTTCCGGCGGGTGCCGGGGCGCTGTTCGCCTCGATGGTGTTCATCGCCGGAGGCACCGGCCTGCTCAAGCCCACCATCTCCGCGTCCGTCGGCGACCTGTACGCCCCGAACGACCCGCGCCGCGACTCCGGCTTCAGCATCTACTACATGGGCATCAGCGTGGGTGCGGTGGCTGCTCCGCTCGTGGTCGGCACCGTGGGCCAGACCTACGACTACCACCTCGGTTTCGGCATCGCCGCGGTCGGGATGGCACTCGGGCTGGCGGTGTACCTGTGGACCCAACGTCATCTCAGCGAGGCCGGTAGCAGGCCGAAGAATCCCCTCCGGCTGAGCGAGGTGTCCCGGTCCCGGGCGAGCCTGGTGGGCCTCGGCGTCGCGTGTCTCGTGGCGGTCGTCGCGGTGTCCGCGGTGACGGGTCTGCTGAGCATCGGCGCGACCGTGAACCTGATCAGCGTGCTGGCGATGGCGCTGCCGGTCGTCTACTTCACCGTGATGCTGCGGAGCAAGCGCACGACCGCGGCCGAGCGGGCCCGGCTGCGCGGCTACATTCCCTTGTTCGTCGCGGCGGTGTTCTTCTGGGTCATCCAGGAACAGGGTGCGACCGTCATCGCGCAGTACGCCGACGAGAGCACCGACCTCGACGCGTTCGGCTTCACCATCCCGGCATCGTGGTTCCAGTCGGTCGGCTCGTTCGTCCTGATCGTTCTCACCCCGCTGTTCGCGCTGCTGTGGCTCCGGCTCGACCGGTCGCCGCGCGCACCGTCCACAGCGCACAAGTTCGGCTTCGCCCTGGCCATCGCGGGCGTCTCGTACCTGGTGCTCGTCCTGCCGGCCTCGCAGGGCGGCCTGAGCAGTCCACTGTGGCTGGTCGGTAGCCTGGCGTTGGTCACCATCGGCGAGATGTGCCTGTCTCCGATCGGATTGTCGGCCACCACGCGGCTGGCCCCGGCCGCGTTCGCCACCCAGACGATGGGGCTGTGGCTCACCGCAGGCGCCGCGGGGCAGGGCATCGCCGCCCAGCTGGTCAAGTTCTACGAGCCGGACAGCGCCGGGACCTATTTCGGCGCGGTCGGTGCCGGGACCGTCGTTCTCGGACTCGTCCTCTTCGCTCTCTCCCCGCTCCTTCGCAGGCAGACGGAAGCCGCGGACAGCCTCGTCGACCACCACGAGGACGCCCTCGACGTGACCGGAGTCCACCGATGACCCGCACCGTGTTCCGGGGCGCGACGCTCTACGACGCGACGAGCCGCTCGGCCGACGCGGCCGATGTCGCCGTCGAGAACGGCTGGATCACCGACGTGGGCACCGGGCTCGACGGTGACGCCGAAGTCGATTGCGCGGGCCGCGCGATCCTGCCCGGTCTCTTCGACTGCCATGTCCACCTCACCATGAGCAGCGTCGACCTGCTGGATGCCGTGCAGCAGCCGTTCTCGCTCCAGTTCTACGAGGCCGCGGGCCACATGGCGAGGACGCTGGCCACCGGCGTCACCACGGTGCGCGATGCGGGTGGCGCCGACCTCGGCATGCGGGTCGCGCAAGAACGTGGGCTGGTGCCGGGGCCGCGCATGCAGGTCTCGCTCAACATGCTCAGCCAGACGGGCGGGCACGGCGACCCGTGGTGGCCGTCCACGTGTGCGCTGGACCTGCTGCCACCGCATCCGGGGCGGCCACCGGTGATCGTGGACGGTCCGGAGGAGATCCGCCGCAAGATCAGGGAACTGGTGCGGGCGGGTGCCGATGTCATCAAGGTCGCCACGAGTGGCGGGGTGGTGTCGAGCGGTCCCGGGCCGGAGCTCGTCCACTTCCGCGACGACGAGATCGCCATGATGGTCACCGAGGCCGCGGCCGCGGGCCGGTTCGTCATGGCACACGCCCACGGCGCGGGGGCGAAAGCGGCCGTGCGCCACGGAGTCCGCTCCATCGAGCACGGCAACCAGCTCGACGACGAGACGCTCGAGTGGATGGCCGAGCGCCGGATCTGGCTGGTCCCCACCCTCAGCGCCGGGCTCGGCCTGCGGCAGTCGCTCGAGGACGGGTCCACTGTGTACCCGAGCGAGATCCGGGACAAGATCGAGCAGTCTCACGGCGACGACACCGTCCGGCGGGCCGTGGCGGCAGGCGTGCCGATCGCGATGGGCACCGACGCGCCGATCTACCCCCGCGGCGAGAACCTGCTGGAGCTGGAACTGCTGGTCGACAAGGGGCTCAGCCCGGCCGACGCGCTCCATGCGGCGACGCTGTCGGCTGCCGAACTCATGGGACTCGATGCCACGCTCGGCTCGATCGAACCCGGCAAACGCGCCGATCTGGTCGTGGTCGACGGGGACCCGCTGGACGTCGTCGGACTGGGCAAGCGGGTCCGTGCCGTCTACCAGGACGGGCGAGCCGTCCACGTCCGCGACGACTGACCCGCCTCCGGGGCCTGGCCGGGAGCAGACACGGCTACCTGGACGGCACACACGGCGACGCGAATCGCAGACACGGCTACCTGGACGGCAGACACGACGCGGGGTGG
Organism: Prauserella oleivorans; assembly: GCF_042685745.1. Taxonomy (NCBI): domain Bacteria; kingdom Bacillati; phylum Actinomycetota; class Actinomycetes; order Pseudonocardiales; family Pseudonocardiaceae; genus Prauserella; species Prauserella oleivorans. Next base: position 4,964,053 of record NZ_JBHUNT010000001.1, read on the forward strand.
CCCCGGATCGGGACCACCCCGCGCGGCACCGCGCTCGTCAGACGGGAGCCGGCTGGGTGACGTGGAAGCTGAGGGCGCCGTCCTCGACGCCGATCTGCACCCGCGCACCGGCCGCCAGCTCGCCGTTGAGGAGCATCCGCGAGAGCACGTTGTCCACCTCGCGCTGGATGGTGCGCCGCAGCGGGCGCGCACCGTACTCGGGCTGGTACCCGGCTTCGGCGAGCCACCGCACGGCGTCCTCGCGCACCTCGACGTCGACGTCCTGGGCGTGCGCCTTGCGCCGCGTGTCCTCCAGCAGCAACGACGTGACCTGCTGCAATTGCTCCGCCGACAGCTTGCGGAACACGATGATCTCGTCGATGCGGTTGAGGAACTCCGGCCGGAAGTTGTCGCGGAGCCTGCGCATCAACCGTTCCCGCAGCGGCTGCTCGGTGTCCTCCTCGCGGCCCGGCGTGAACCCGAGCGCTCCCTGCATGCCGCTCAGCACGAGCTCCGAGCCGATGTTGCTGGTCATGATCAGCACGGTGTTGGTGAAGTTGACGGTCCGGCCGCGGCCGTCGGTGAGCCTGCCGTCGTCCAGCACCTGGAGCAGCACGTTGAACACCTCGGGATGCGCCTTCTCGATCTCGTCCAGCAGCACCACCGAGTAGGGCCGCCGCCGCACCGCCTCGGTCAGCTGCCCCGCCTCCTCGTAGCCAACGTAGCCGGGCGGGGCGCCGATCAGCCGCGACACCGTGTGCCGCTCGCCGTACTCGGACATGTCGATGCGCACCATGCGGTCCTCACCGCCGAACAGCGCCTCCGCGAGCGCCCGCGCCAGCTCCGTCTTGCCGACGCCGGTCGGCCCCAGGAACAGGAAGCTGCCGGACGGCCGGTCGGGTTCGGCCAGGCCCGCCCGCGTGCGGCGCACGGCCTCCGCGACCGCCTGGACGGCCTCGTCCTGCCCGACGACCCGGCCGTGCAGGTGCTCCTCCAGGTGCAGGAGCCGCTCGCGCTCCTCCTGCGTCAGTTGCGACACCGGGATCCCGGTGAGCCGGGAGACGATCTCCGCGATGTCCTGGGCGCCGACCTCCGGGCTCCCGGGCGAGCGTTCCTCGGAACGAAGCTCGGCGATCCGCCTCCGCAGCTCGTTGATCTCGTCGCGCAGGGAGGAGGCGCGCTCGTAGTGCTCCTCGCTGACGGCCTGGTCGCGGTCGCGGCACAGCTGCTCGAGCCGGTCCTGCATCTCGCGCAGCCCCTCCGGGCGGCGCGCGGTGCGCATCCGCACCCGCGCGCCCGCCTGGTCGACCAGATCGATGGCCTTGTCCGGCAGGTAGCGGTCGTTGATGTAGCGGTCGGACATCGTCACGGCCGCGTTCAGCGCCTCGTCGGTGAACCGCACCTGGTGGTGTGCCTCGTACTGGTCGCGCAGCCCGTGCAGGATCTGCAGCGCGTCGTCGACGTCCGGCTCGGGAACCAGGATCGGCTGGAACCGGCGTTCGAAGGCGGGATCGGTCTCGATGTTCTGCCGGTACTCGTCGAGTGTCGTCGCGCCGACGATATGCAGTTCACCGCGGGCCAGCGCGGGCTTGAGCATGTTGCCGGCCCCCATCGAGCCCTCGGACGAGCCGGCACCGACCACGGTGTGCAGCTCGTCGATGAAGACGACTAGCTCGTCGCGGTGGTCGCGGATCTCGCCGAGGAGCTTGGTCATCCGCTCCTCGAAGTCGCCCCGGTAGCGCGTGCCCGCGACCATCGCGGTGACGTCGAGCTGGATCACCCGGCGGTCGCCGAGCACGTCCGGCACCTGACCCTCCGCGATGCGCTGCGCGAGGCCCTCGACGATGGCGGTCTTGCCGACGCCGGCCTCCCCGATGAGCACCGGGTTGTTCTTGGTGCGCCGCGACAGCACCTCGATGGTCTGCTCGATCTCCGTCTCGCGGCCGACGACGGGGTCGAGTTCACCGTCGCGGGCCAGCGCGGTGAGGTCGCGGCCGAACTCGTCGAGCGTCGGGGTGCCGCTGCTGCCGGAGGATCCGCCGCCGCTGCGTGCCGGGCCGCCGCCGGAGGACGAGGACGCCGTTCCCGAGGCGGGCCGGGCGATGGCCTGGCGGATCGATTCGGGGGTGACGCCCTCCTCGCCGAGCAGCCTGCCCGCGGCGGAGTCCTGGTGGGCCACGAGGGCGAGCAGCACGTGTTCCGGGCCGATGTAGCTGGACCGCAGCTGGCGGGAGATCTGGTGGGCGTCCATCAGCGTGCGCTTGGCGCCCGGCGTGAGCATGGGTGCGGTGCCCGACCGCGGCGGCCCGTGGTCGACGTGCTGCTCGACGCGCTGGGCGAGCGCGTCGGGGTCGCCGCCCGCACGCTGGATCAGCTCCCGGCTCCCGGGCACCTTGGTCGAGCCCCAGAGCAGGTGCATCGAGTCGAGTTCGGCGCCGCCCCATTCGCCGACCTGCTGCGCCGCCGCCGACACGAGCGCGAGCGCCTGCTCGCTCATGAGGCGCGTGATGCCGACCGGTTGCGGACGCCTGCCGGGCATCGCGCTGCCGAAGAACTGGGCGAGCAGCTGATCGAACGGGCTGGGTCCGGGCTCACCGAAGAAGCCGGTCATGGACGAGCCTCCTTTGGACGGCAGGGGTGTCGCCCCGTGGCCTACCCGGTGCGGCGGACCGTCAACCCACGTACCGGCGGGCGACGGAGTGGCGCTGCGCATCCTCCAGCAACAGCAGGCCTTCCTCGACATGCCGGGGCACGACCCGGCGTTCGCGCAGCACCCACGGCAGCCCGCGCACGGCCTCCCACACGGCCGAGACGGTCGCGCGGTCGGCGGGTGCCGAGCGCAGCACGTCCACGCTGCGCCGGGCGGCACTGCGCACGGGTCTGCGCAACCACAGCGTCCACAGCGTGTTGCGGATGCCGAGCTGCCGCCGGCGGCGGGGGTCGCGCTGCACCGACGGGGCGTGGTGGATGACGACGTCCTCCGCCCAGCACATCCACCAGCCATGGGCGGCGAGGTCGAGGGCGAGCAGTTCCTCCTCGCCGCCGAGCCACATGCGCGGCGAGAACCCGCCGACCTCGCGGAACGCGCTCACCCGGAACGTCGTCAGCCCGGCCATCACGCCGAGCAGCGCGGGCCCGGGCAGCCAGTCCGGCCCGGGGACCGGCGAGTACCGCAGCTCCGGCGTGATCGGGTCTTCGGCGAGGCCGGGTTCGACGAGGCAGCGTCCCGTGACCGACGCGAGGCCGGGGTGCTCGTCGAGCAGGTCGGCCGCGCGCAGCAGCGACCCCGGCTGCCAGCGCGTGTCGTCGTCGCAGAACGCCACGTAGGGCGTGCGGACGTGCCGGACGGCGAGGTTGCGCGCGAGCGCGCCGAGGTTGCGGTCGCAGCACAGCAGCTCCACGTCGGGGAACGTTCGCGACACCGCCTCGGCGGTGCCGTCGGTGGAGGCGTTGTCGGCCACGATGATCGGCGCCCCGTCCGGGAGCGCCGTCATGTGGGCCAGCGTGCGCAGTACCTCGTCGCGCCGGTTGTACGTGATCACCACGACGGTCACGCGGGGATCGGTCATGCCAGCTCCCGGATCTGGTGCTCGACGTCACGCGGCAGCGGCCGCCGGTCGGCGAGTGCCCGCGGCAGCCTGCGCAGCACGGCACCGGCCGTGGCCGGGTCCCGCAGCAGCGGCAACGCGGCGCGCGCACACTCCCGCCACGGCCTGCGCATGGCCGCGATGAGCGCGTTGTTCCGTTTCTCCTGCCGGTCCCGCCAGGCCTGCGGCGGCCGGGTGGCGGACGGGTGGTGGTGGGCCACGACCCGGTCGACGTAGCACAGTCCCCACCCGAGCGCGGCGAGGTCGTAGGCGAGCAGCTTCTCCTCCGCACCGAAATGCAGCAGCGGGCTGAACCCACCCGCCTGGAGGAACGCCTCGCGGCGCACGATCGCCGAGCAGGCGAGGAAACCGAGCACGCACGGTCCCGGCAGGTCCGGTGCGGTGCCGAGCGGGCTGTCGGCCATCAGCGCGCACACCGGGTCGGACTTCTCCCCGGGACCGACGAGGGTGTGGGCGGCGAGCAGGCCGAGCCGAGGATAGGCGTCGAAGAGGATCTCGGCCTGCGGCAGGGCCTCCGGTGCCCACCACGAGTCGTCGTCGCTGAACGCCACGAGCGGAGTCTCGGCCGCCTCGACCCCGACGTTGCGGGCGGCGGCGCCGGCGTTGCCGGGCAAGGCGATCAGCCGGGCGGCCGGGTAATCGCGGCGGATTCGATGCGCGGTGTCGTCGGTGGAGGCGTTGTCGACCACGATCACCGGCGGTGCGGGCCGCAACGCGAGAATGTGGTCGAGCGTGCGGGCCAGTTCGGCGGCCCGGTTGCGGGTCGCGATGACGACGGTGGTTCTCATGCCCGCACCTCGTCCAGCAGTGCGTCCACCAGCGACGACCCGGGATCGTGCGCGGCGGTGGCGTGGGCGCGGGCATGCTCCGACAGGCACCACCGCCACCAGTGGCCGAGTGCCTCGTCGCCGAGGTCCTCGGCCGGCAGCAGCGCGGGCCAGCCGAGCGCGCGGGCCTGCGCGGTCACCTTGCCGCCTCCGGCGATCGGGTCGACGGCGAGCGCGGGCACCCCGGTCCGGACCGCGAGCACCAATCCGTGCAGCCGGGTGGTCACCACGACGTCGAACCGGGCCAGTGCGGAGACGAACTGGTCGCCGGTGGCGCAGTGCCGCCAGTCGGAGGTGTCCAGCCGGGTGTCGAGCGGCACGCGCGCGCAGTCCTGCCTGACCAGCCACTCCTGCAGGGTCTTGTGCACCTGCTCGTGCCTGCGCCGGGTGCCGTACTCGTGTTGCCCGGGAGCGAGGATCACCGCGACCACCGGCACGCGCGAGGTCTCCGCCGACGCCGCGAGATCCTGCCGCTGCTGCCCGGCACCGTCGCGGGCGAGCACCCGGTGGAACCCGGTGACGGCGGGGTCGTGCTCGTCGATCACCGACACCCCGACGGCGATGCGCGTACACGCCGGAAAGCGCTCGTGCAGCCCGCGGACCTGCTCGCCGTGCGCGGGACCGCAGGCGAAGACGAGATGGCTGTACCGACCCGGGTCGGCGTCGTCGAGGTGCAGCTCGCCCGGGCGGAAGCCGGGGCTCCAGGCCACGTCGCAGGCGATGCCGGCCTCGGTGAGCGCGGCGACGACGCGACGCATGCTGAGCACGTCACCTGCGGTCGCCTCGCCGTGCAGGAAGCTCGGCCAGCCGGTGACGAGGACATGCATGATCACGCTGTACCCACTCGCCCTGCGTTTCACACTGACTCGCCCGGGTAACCGGCCGCCATGGTCGCTGCTCCCGGACACGCCCTGGTCACCGGCGGTGCCGGCTTCCTCGGTTCACACCTGTGCGAACTCCTGCTCCGAAACGGATTCCGGGTGTCCTGTGTGGACAGCTTCGCCACCGGTACCGCCACCAACGTCGATCACCTGCGCGAGGATCCGCGCTTCCGGCTGATCGAGCACGACGTCACCGCGCCGTTCCCCGACGTCGGCGACCCGACGCTGGTGGCACACCTGGCCTCGGCCGCGTCGCCCCGCGACTACCAGCGGTTGCCCATCGAGACGCTCCACGCGGGTGCGCTGGGCACAATGCACGCGCTGGAGGTGGCCGAACGCGCGGGAGCACGGTTCCTGCTGACGTCCACCAGCGAGGTCTACGGCGATCCGCTGGAGCATCCGCAGCGGGAATCCTATTGGGGCAACGTCAATCCGATCGGTCCGCGCAGTGTCTACGACGAGGCCAAGCGCTACGCCGAGGCGCTCACGATGGCGCACTTGCGTCAGCGCGGCACCGATGTCGCGATCGCCCGCATCTTCAACACCTACGGACCGCGCATGCGTGCCGACGACGGACGCATGATTCCGAACTTCATCACGCAGGCGATCGCGGGAGCCCCGCTGACCGTCGCCGGTTCGGGCACCCAGACCCGCTCGGTGTGCTACGTCGACGACACGGTGGCCGGGCTCTATGCCCTCGTCCGCAGCACACTCACCGGACCGGTCAACATCGGCAACCCGCGCGAGCTCTCGGTGCGCCGGATCGCCGAGGAGATCCGGGATCTCGTCGGCAGCGCGTCGGTGATCGAGTCCGTGCCCGGCGCGGTGGACGACCCGCAGCGCCGTTGTCCGGACATCTCCCTGGCCCGGCGGGAGCTCGGCTGGGAGCCGCAGGTGACGCTGCGCGACGGTCTGCGGCGGACCGTCGACTGGTTCGCCGGACACCGACCCGACGCCGCCGCCTGAGCACTCTCCGTAGCGACGTCCTGGGCTTTTGCGGCTGCGACCGTTTAGACGTCGCTGCAACGGGTAGCGACTTAGTACAGGTTCCGCGAGCGAGTGCTCACCCGCCAGGAGGAGAACACGTGCGCATTCTCGGTATCAACGCCGTTTTCCACGATCCAGCGGCCGCCCTGGTCGTGGACGGCGAAGTGGTGGCGGCGGCCGAGGAGGAACGGTTCAGCAGGCGGAAACACGGCAAATCCCCGGTTCCCTTTGCCGCATGGGAATTGCCGGAACAGGCGGCCCGGTGGTGTCTCGACCACGCCGGCATCGCACCGGCCGACCTCGACGCCGTCGGCTACTCCTACGACCCGGGGCTGGCGCGGCACGAGCTCGGCGGAATCGACGAGGGCGGCTGGGAGAAACTGCGCACCCTCTATGCCCAGCGCGCACCGCTGTTTCTGAAAACGGCCCTGCCCGGTCTGGACCCCGGCATCGTCCGGTTCGTGCGGCATCACGTCGCGCACGCCGCGTCGGCGGCGCTCGCGGCCCCGTTCGCCGACTGCGCGGTCCTGACCTCCGACGGGCGGGGTGAGGCCGAGTCCTACCTCGCCGGTGAGTATCGCGACGGCAAGCTCGAGGAGCTGGCGCACCAGCCGCTGCCGCACTCGCTGGGCCTGACGTACGAGTCGGCGACCGCGCACCTGGGGTTCCAGCGGTCGAACGACGAGTACAAGGTGATGGCACTGGCGTCCTACGGCACGCCGCGATTCCTGAACACGCTGCGCGAGCGCATCCGCCCGACCGGTGACGGCGGCTTCCGCACCGAGCCCATCGACTGGAGCGAGTTCGCCCCGGCCCGCACCGCCGAGGACGAACTCCTGCCCGAACACGCCGACCTCGCAGCCAGTGTCCAGCGCGCCGTCGAGGACGTGCTGCTCGAGCTCGCCCGCTGGCTGTACGACCGCACCGGCAACCCGAATCTGGCGCTCGCGGGCGGGACGGCGCTCAACTGCGTCGCCAACACCCGGCTGCACGCCGAGAGCCCGTTCGAGCACGTGTGGGTACAGCCCGCGGCCGGGGATGCGGGCACCGCGCTGGGGGCGGCGCTGCAACTGGCCGCCGACTTCGGCGAGCGCGCGACGCCGATGCGTGGTGCGGACCTCGGCCGTGGCTGGTCCGACGACGAGATCGAGGGGTGGCTCACCCGGGCGAACGTGCGGTACGAGCGGCCCGCCGACATCGCCGAGACGGTCGCCGAGGCGCTGGCCGCCGACCAGGTGGTCGCGTGGTTCCAGGGGCGCGCCGAGTTCGGACCGCGCGCGCTCGGTCACCGCTCGCTGCTGGCGCACCCCGGGCGTGCGGAGAACCTGGAGCGGCTCAACGACGTCAAGGGCCGTGAGCAGTTCCGCCCGGTGGCGCCGATGGTGCTGGCCGAGCGGGCGCCCGAGGTGTTCGGCCGCGGCCCGATCCCCAGCCCGTACATGCTGTTCGTCCACGACGTCGCACCGCACTGGCGGGAGCGCATCCCGGCGGTGACGCATGTGGACGGAACCGCCCGGATCCAGACCGTCGACGACGACGCCGAGCCGCTCGTCGCGCGGATGCTGCGGGCGTTCGAGGCCCGCACCGGGCTGCCGACCGTGGTCAACACCAGCCTCAACACCGCGGGCAGGCCGATGGTCGACGACCCCCGCGACGCGCTCGAGTGCTTCGGCTCCGCCCCCGTCGACCTGCTCGCGATCGGACCGTTCGCGGTGCGGAGGAACGCATGAGCCGCGACGTCTGGCACCTCGGCACCGCACAGGCACTGCAGTCGCTGAGCTACTCCATCGTGATCCCGACGACCGGGCGCCCCAACCTGAGCACGTTGCTGCGGGCGCTCGACGCCTCCCGCGGCCCGCACCCGGCCGAGGTGATCGTGGTCGACGACAGGCCCGCCGGCGAGCCGCTGGAGCTGCCGCGCATCCGGTATCCGACGCGGCAGCTGCGCTCGGGCGGGCGCGGGCCCGCCGCGGCCCGCAACACCGGGTGGCGCGCCGCGCACACCGAGTGGGTGGCCTTCCTCGACGACGACGTCATCACCGGCGAGGACTGGACCCAGCGGCTGTCGGAGGACCTCGACGGCCTCGGTCCGGGAGTGGCGGCATCGGTGGCGCGGATCGTCGTGCCGCTGCCCGAGGACCGGGCCGCGACCGACGACGAGCGTGACACCCAAGCACTCATGGGTGCGAAGTGGATCACCGCCGACATGGCATACCGGCGGTGCGCGCTCGTGGAGGTCGGCGGTTTCGACGAACGGTTCCCACGGGCGTTCCGCGAGGACGCCGACCTCGCGCTGCGGGTCTGCAAAGCCGGTTACCGCATCGCCGACGGCCGCCGCGTCACCACCCACCCGGCCCGCAACGGCGGCTTCCTCGCCAGCGTCCGCAGGCAGCGCGGCAACGCCGACAACGCCCTCATGCGCGCCAAGCACGGCAGGCACTGGCGGCAGCTCACCGGGGAGGGTCCGGGCAGGCTGCGCAGGCACGCGCTGACGACGGCGACCGGCGGGCTCGCCCTCGGTGCCCTGGCCGCGGGACGGCGCGTCACGGCGGCACTCGCCGCCGCCGCATGGGCCGGGCTGACCGGCGAGTTCGCGTGGAAGCGCATCGAGCCGGGACCGCGCACGCCGGCGGAGATTACGCGCATGGCCGTCACCAGTGCGCTCATCCCGCCCGCCGCGTGTGCCCACCGGGTGCGCGGCGAACTGCGGGTGCGCACGCCGAGCGCGGTGCTGTTCGACCGCGACGACACGCTCATCGAGGACGTGCCGTACCTGGCCGATCCGGAGAAGGTGCGGCCCATGCCCGGCGCGGCCGAGGCGCTCGCCCGGCTGCGCTCGCGCGGCGTGCAGCTCGGCATCGTGAGCAACCAGTCCGGCCTCGCCCGCGGCTACTTCACCACCGAGGACCTGCAGGCCGTCAACGCGCGGGTCGACGAGCTGCTGGGCCCCTTCCACACCTGGCAGGTGTGCCCGCACGCGCCGGACGAGCTGTGCCAGTGCCGCAAACCCAAGCCCGGCCTCGTGCTGCGGGCGGCCGAGCTGCTGCGGGTACCGGTGCACCGGTGTGTCGTCATCGGGGACATCGGTGCCGACATCGACGCCGCGAAGGCCGCCGGCGCCAAGGGCATTCTCGTGCCGACCCGGCGCACCCTGCCCGAGGAGGTGGAGCGCGCCCGCCGGGACGCGGCGGTGGCGCCGGACATCTCGGCCGCCGCGCGCCTGGCGTTGGAGGTCCTATGAGGACATTGGTGGCGCGGCTCGACAACGTCGGGGACGTGCTCCTCGCCGGGCCGTGCGTGCGGGCCGTGGCAGCGCACTCCGACTCGGTGGTGCTGCTGGCGGGCCCCCGCGGACGCGCAGGCGCGGACCTCCTACCGGGAGTGACCGAGGTCGTCGAGTGGTGTGCGCCGTGGATCGACCCCGAACCACCGGAGGTCACCGCGGACTCCATCGACGCATTCGTGAAGCAGCTGCGGGATCTGCGGGTCGACAAGGCGTTGATCCTGACCTCGTTCCACCAGTCGCCGCTGCCGCTCGCGCTGGTGCTGCGGATGGCGGGCGTGCCGTGGATCGGGGCGATCAGCGAGGACTACCCCGGTTCGCTGCTGGATCTGCGCCACCGCGTCGACGGTGACCCGCCCGAGGCCGAACGCGCCCTGTCCCTGGCGGCCGCGGCTGGGTTCGGTCTCCCGCCGGGCGACGACGGCAGGCTCGCCGTCCGCGGGCCGTTGCCGGACACCAGTGCCTTGACCGGGCAACCCGGCTACATCGTCGTCCACCCGGCGGCGTCGGTGCCCGCACGCCAGCCCACGACCGCCCGGACCGCGGCGATCGTGCACGCCCTGGCCGAGGCGGGCCACCGCGTGCTCGTCACCGGGGCGCCGGGCGAACGAGAACTCACCGCGGAGGTCGCCGGCGACGTCGCGACCGACCTCGGCGGCCGCACCGGCCTCGCCGAACTGGCGTCGGTGCTCGACGGCGCCCGCGCCGTCGTCGCCCCCAACACGGGGCCCGCCCATCTGGCCGCGGCCGTGGGCACCCCGGTGGTCTCGCTGTTCGCGCCCGTCGTACCTGCCGCGCGCTGGGCTCCGTACGGCGTGCCCACCGTCCTGCTGGGCGACCAGCACGCGCCGTGCCGGGACACGCGGGCCCGGCAATGCCCCGTCGAGGGGCACCCGTGCCTCGCGATCGACCCGGCCGATGTCGTGTCGGCCGTCCACGACCTGACTGGAGGTGTGTTGTGATCGAAGAGCACTTCGCCGCCCTGTGCGGCGCGCTCGACCGCGCCGCGGGCGCGGCTCCCACGATCCGCGACTGGGGATCCCGGCTGGCGGAGGTCCTCGGCGCCGGTGGCAGGCTACTGGCCTGCGGAAACGGTGGGAGCGCGGCCGAGGCGCAGCACCTCACCGGCGAGCTCGTCGGCAAGTTCCTCAACGACCGGCAGCCGCTGTCGGCGATCGCGCTGCACGCCGAGACGTCGGCGGCCACGGCCATCGTCAACGACTACGGAGAGCACGAGCTCTACGCCCGGCAGGTCCGGGCGCACGGCAGGCCGGGCGACGTCCTCATCACGCTGTCCACCAGCGGCCGCAGCCAGAACGTGGTGGCGGCGGCGAAGGTCGCGCACGAGCTCGGTCTCACGACGTGGGCGCTCACCGGCCCGGCGCCGAACCCCCTCACCGCGCTGTGCGACGACGCCATCGCCGTGGACGCGCCGAGCGTCGCCACCGTGCAGGAGGTGCATCTGGCCGTCGTGCACGCCCTGTGCGCCACGATCGACGAGTCGCTGGGGGCGTTGACGTGAAGCCGCTCGTGGTGATCGGTGACGCGCTGCTCGACGTCGACATCGAGGGCACCGCGGAGCGGCTGTGCCCGGAGGCGCCCGTACCGGTGGTGGACGTGACCGGCGAGTGGGTGCGGCCGGGCGGCGCGGGACTCGCCGCGGCACTGCTCGCCACCCGCACCGCGCCGGAGGTCGTGCTCGTCACCGCGCTCGGCGACGACGAGCCGGGGCGCAGGCTGGCGGAGCTGCTCGGCACCGACGTCCAGGTGGTGCGGATCCCGCTCGACGGGCGCACCGTGCGCAAGACCCGGGTGCGGGCAGGCGGTCAGTCGCTCGTGCGGGTGGACACCGGTGGCGGGCGCGCGGGCGAGGCGGCCCTGCCGCCGCGGGCCGTCTCCGCGATCCGCTCGGCGGGCGCCGTGCTGGTGTCCGACTACGGGCGCGGCGTCGCCGCGCACCCGGAGATCCGCGACCTGCTCGCGGAGGCGGTGACGCGCGTTCCGGTGGTGTGGGACCCGCATCCCCGCGGACCCGAGCCGGTTCCCGGGGTCACGCTCACGACTCCGAACGAGAAGGAGGCGCTCGCGGTCGCCCCGGGTCGCGATCCCGGCGACGCCGCGGTGCGCCTGCGTGACCTCTGGTCCTGCTCGGCCACAGCGGTCACGGTCGGCGCGCAGGGCGCGCTGCTGTCGGGGCCGGGCGACGACGGTGCCGTGCTGCCTTTCCCGGTGTCCGGCACGGCCACACTGGCCGGGGCCACCCGCCCCGACACGTGCGGCGCGGGCGACCGGTTCGCCAGCGCCGCCGCGGCGGCCCTGCTGGAGGGCGCCGACGTCCCGGGGGCGGTGCGGGCGGCCGTCGACGCGGCGGCCCGGTTCGTCGCGGCCGGAGGCGCCGCCGCCTTGTCCGTGGACGGCGGCCCCGCGCCGCGGCCCGCAGGCTCGGCGTTCTCGCTCGCCGAGCGGATCCGGCGGCAGGGCGGGCGGCTCGTCGCGACGGGCGGCTGCTTCGACCTGCTGCATCCCGGCCACGTCACGCTGCTGGAGCAGGCGCGGGCACTCGGTGACGCGCTCGTCGTCTGCGTGAACTCCGACGAGTCGGTGCGCCGGCTCAAGGGAGCGGGCAGGCCGATCATGCCCGCCGAGGACCGCGTCCGGCTGCTGCAGGCGCTCGCGTGCGTCGACGCCGTCGTGGTGTTCGACGAACCCTCCCCGTCCACAGTGCTCAGCCGGCTCCGCCCCGACGTGTGGGTCAAGGGTGGCGACTACGCCGGCGCCGAGCTTCCCGAGGCCCCGGTCGTGCGCCGCCACGGCGGCGAGGTCGTGCTGGTGCCCACCGTCGAGGGCTACTCGACGACCCGACTCGTACAGGAGGCGATGTCTCGATGAAGGTCCTGATCACCGGGGGTGCGTCCGGGCTGGGCGCGGCCACCGTCACCGCGCTTGCCGAGCAGGGCGACACCCCGCTCGTGCTCGATCGCGCCGCGCCCGCGGACGGCGTCGACCACGAGATCGTGGACCTGGCCGACTCGGCCGCCACCGAGAACGCCGTACACGCGATCGCCGACCGCGCCGGAGGAATCGACGCGGTGTTCACGGCGGCCGGCATCGACGTGCCCGGCAAGCTGACCGACATCCCCACCAAGGAGTGGGAGCGCGTGGTGCAGGTCAACCTGCTCGGCACCGCCGCCGTCGTCCGGGCGGCACTGCCCTACCTGGAGGCCACCCACGGCAAGGTGGTGACGGTCGCCTCGACGCTGGCGCTGCGCTCGGTGAGCGATGCGACCGCCTACTGCGCGTCCAAGGCCGGCGTCGCGGCGTTCACCCGGGCGCTGGCGGCCGAGCTGGCGGGCCGTGTGGGCGTGACGCTGCTCGTGCCCGGCGGCATGGCGACTCACTTCTTCGACAACCGCGACGAGCAGTACAAGCCGCCACCCGGCGCGAAGCTGAACAAGGCCGAGAACGTCGCGCAGTCGGTGCTGCACGCCCTGCGCCAGCCCGCGGGCTGCGAGGTCCGCGAGATGGTGGTGTGCCATTCGGAAGAGGGCTCATGGCCGTGACGCTCGCGCTGCGGGCGCTCGGCCTGGGCGACCTGCTCACCGCCGTCCCGGCGTTGCGTGCCCTGCGCGCGGCCCGGCCGGACGACCGGCTCGTGCTCGCCGCACCGGAGGCGCTCCGCCCCCTCGTCGACACCATCGACGCGGTGGACGAGTTGCTGCCCACCGAGGGGCTCGGCCGGCTCGACTGGCGAGGCGAGCGGCCCGCCCTCGCGGTCAACCTGCACGGCAGCGGCCCGGAGAGCATCACCGACCTGCTGGCCACCGACCCTGCCGAACTCGTCACGCACCGGCACCCCGGCCACCCCGACGTGCCGGGGCCGCCGTGGCGGGAGGACGAGCACGAGGTCGATCGCTGGTGTGTGCTGCTCGAGCAGGCCGGCATCCCGGCCGACCCGGCGGATCTCGCGCTCCCGCCGCCCGCGGTGCCCAGCCCCGCCCCCGGTGCCGTGGTGATCCATCCGGGCGCGGCGTACCCGGCCCGCCGCTGGCCCGCCGAGCGGTTCGCGTCCGTGGCGCGCGACTTGTCCCCGCACCGGGTGGTGATCACGGGCAGTGCCGCCGAGGAGGAGCTCGCCCACGAGGTGGCCCGGGCGGCGGGACTCGACGACGACGCGGTGCTGGCCGGCCGCACCGGCCTCGACGAGCTCGCCGCCGTCGTCGCCGGCGCGGAGCTGGTGATCTGCGGCGACACCGGTGTCGGCCACCTGGCGACGGCGCTGCACACGCCGTCGGTGCTGCTGTTCGGCCCCACGCCGCCGAGCCGGTGGGGCCCACCGCTCGGGCGCGGCTCGCACGTCGTGCTGTGGGCCGGGCACACCGGTGACCCGTTCGGCGACAAGCCCGATCCCGGCCTGCTGGAACTCACCGAGGACCAGGTGCTCCTGGCCGCGAGCGAGCTGGTAGCGGAGGGAATTCATGCCTGAGAGCTTGCGGGTCGGCGTGGTCGGCGCCGGGTACGTCGGGCTGACCAGCGCGGCGTGCCTCGCGGAGCTCGGCCACGCCGTGAGCTGCGTCGACGTGGACGAGACCAAGATCGCAATGCTGCGGGCGGGCGAGGTCCCGATCAGCGAACCGCGCCTGCCCGAGCTCGTGGCCGGGCATCAGGAGGCGGGCAGGCTGACGTTCGGCACCGATCTCGCCTCGCTCGCCGACGCCGAGCTGGTGCTGCTGTGTCTGCCCACGCCCACGGGCCGCGGCGGCACGGCCGACCTCGGCGCCTTCGACAGCGCCCTCGGCACCCTGCGGCACGTGCTGGCGCCGGACTGCGTGGTGGCGATCAAGTCCACGGTCCCGGTGGGCACGGGCGACCGCGCCGCCCGCGTGCTCGGCCTGCCCGTGGTGAGCAACCCGGAGTTCCTGCGCGAGGGCCACGCCGTGGCCGACTTCCTGCACCCCGACCGCATCGTCATCGGCGCGCACGAGGAGCGGGCGGCCGCCCGGGTCGAGGCCCTGTACGCGCGGCTCGACGGGCCGCGGCTGCGCACCGATCCCGCCAGCGCCGAGCTGGCGAAGTACGCCAGCAATGCCTTCCTCGCGCTCAAGGTCTCCTACGTCAACGAACTCGCCGAGCTGTGTGAGCGGGTGGGCGCCGACGTCACCGACGTGGTCGGGACGATGGGCCTGGACGACCGCATCGGCGCGGCGTTCCTCTCCCCCGGTCCCGGCTGGGGCGGCTCGTGCCTGCCGAAGGACACCCGGGCCCTGCTGCACACCGCCGAGGAGACGGGCATGGACTTCGCCGTGCTCGCCGACGCCGTCGCCGCCAACGCCCGCCAGCGCGACCGCGTCGTCGCGAAGATCCGGCACGCCGCGACGGGCTCGCGCGGTGGATCACTCGCCGGGGTCCGCATCGGCCTGCTCGGGCTGACGTTCAAGGCCGGCACCGACGACCTGCGCGACTCGCCCGCCCTCGCCGTGGCCGCCGCGCTGGCGGCCGAGGGCGCCCTGCTCACCGGATACGATCCGGGCCTCGCTCGAGGCGCCGACCTCGCCGACGTCCAGCTCGTCGACGACCCCGCGCTGGCCGCCAAGGACGCCGCCGCTCTGGTGCTGCTGACCGAGTGGCCGCAGTTCCGTGAGCTGAACTGGAGCCAGCTGGCGCAGCTCACCGAGCGGGCCTGCCTGGTGGACTGCCGCAACTTGCTGCACCCCGCCGAGGTGGCCGACGCGGGGTTCACCTATTGGGGTCTCGGCAGGTAACCCGCTCGCGCGCCATTCCGGTCACGGGCACGGCCCAGGCCTTGCACTTGCAGATTGCAGGATTAGGCTCTGGGCACCATGTCGGCAACGACATGCGGTCACCCGGTCGCCCTGTGGACACGGCGGGAGGGATTGTGTCCGAGGTTCCGCCGCCCGGCCCCATGCTGGGCATCGCTGATCAACGACGCGGTTCCAGCGTCGTGGTGACGGTGGAGGGCGACATCGACCTGTGCACCGGCCCGGACCTCGACCGGCACCTCCGCGACGTCGTTCGCACCGCCCGGTCGCCGCATCCGATCATCGTGGACCTCTCCGAGGTCGCCTTCCTCGGCTCGTGCGGGTTGTCGGTGCTGCTGCGCGCCCACCAGGCGGCCGAGGACAACGGCACGCCGTTGCGGATCGTCGCGCGGCAACGCGCCATCCTTCGCCCCGTGCAGGCGGTCGGCCTGGATACCGTGCTTCGCGTGCATCCGTGCGTGGAGGAGGCGCTGGCACAGGGCGGCTGACCTGCCAGGAGCCATGCCACCTCGGCGATTAGTCCGAAACGGACACGGGTACCTCTCTGGAGTGACCACGCACAACCGCCGCTTCGCCGCCCAGGTACGCCAGGAGGCGTGCACCGTGGGCGACCCGGCGCGAGCCTGTGAGAAGCACGTGCCCAGCCTCGACGGCGTTATCGCCTCCGGGTTCAAGCTCAGCGGCAGGCTGCATGCCGTGTGGCCGCTGCTCGGCGTGTACCGCGGCAACACGCGAGCCCGGGTCGCGCATGGCAGCCTCGAGATCCGGTTCGGGCACTGGTGGTTCGAGACCCCGCTGTCCAACATCTCCACCGTGACGGCACAGGACGACGGCACGGTGTGCATCACCTTCAAGGAGCCCGTGCACGGGCACGAGCCGGTGGGCGTGCACCACCACGACTTCCGGCTGCAGATCGACAATCCCCGGGGGTTCGCCGCCGCTCTGCGGTCCCGCATGGCCGGCTGACGGCCGATCCGTTCAAGACAGCGCACGGCCCGTCCCGCGACACTGGCCCCATGGCTGTCGACCTCACCGCCGCCGGGCGGTTTCTGACCACACACGGACGCCTGCTCGACCGGCACCGCTTCCGGTTCCTCGTCGGCGAGGGCGATCCGGAGCCCACGCTCGCCGCGCTGGCGGCCTACCGCAACGCCGACGGCGGATACGGCCGCGGGCTCGAGCCGGACCTGCGTAGCCCGGAGAGCCAGCCCGGACCGGCGCTGCACGCCTTCGAGGTGTTCGCCGACGTCGCCCCGGTCACGAGCCCGCACGCCACGCGGCTGTGCGACTGGCTGGAGTCGGTGACCCTGCCGGACGGCGGGCTGCCGTTCGCGCTGCCGACGACGGACCCCACCGGGTGCGCCCCGTTCTGGGTGCAGACCGATCCGCACATCTCGTCACTGCAGATCACCGCCATCGTGGCCGCCAACGCCCTCGAGGTCGCGCGGCACGACGCGGCAGTGGCCGGGCACCCGTGGCTCGACCGGGCGAGCCGGTACTGCCTGGCCGCTGTCCGGGGACTCGACACCCGCCCGCACGCCCTGGTGCTCGCCTTCGCGGTCCGCTTCCTCGACGTCGCCTGCGAGCGTTATCCCGAGGCGAAGCAGCTACTGGGGCGGCTTCGCCGGTTCGTGCCCGCGGACGGTCTCGTGCACGTCGACGGCGGCGCCGACGACGAGTACATGCGCCCGCTCGACTTCGCGCCGATGCCCGGACGCCCGGCCCGCGAGCTGCTCGACCCCGACGTGGTGGCGGCCGATCTTCGTCGCCTCGCCGGCGAGCAGCAGCCGGACGGCGGCTGGCGCGTCGACTTCCACAGCTACTCCCCGGCGGCCGAGCTCGAATGGCGGGGCTACACCACGGTGCGGGCCGTGCAGGTCCTCCAGCGCAACGGCCTGCTTTCGGTCTGACGCAGGCAGGGGCGGGTCCGGGGTGGAGGCTCGGCGACCGCTACGGGCCCGCCGCGAACGGCACCGGGGTCCAGCGAGCGTTGTCGGCGGCACTGCGCTGCACCGCGTCCAGGACCCGCTGCACGCGCAGGCCGTCGGTGAACCCTGGTTCGGGATCCTCGCCCGCGCCGATGGCGGTGAGCAGGTCGGCGATCTCGTGCGTGAACGTGTGCTCGTAGCCGAGCCCGTGCCCCGGCGGCCACCACGCGGCGAGGTAGGGGTGTTCCGGCTCTGTCACGACGATCCGGCGGAAACCGGCGGTCGCGGAGGGCTCGTCGCCGTCGTGGAACCACAGCTCGTTCATGGACTCGAAGTCGAACGCCAGGCTGCCGCGGGAGCCGTTGACCTCGATCCGCAATCCGTTCTTGCGGCCCAGCGCGTACCTGGTCGCCTCGAACGTCGCGACGGCGCCGGAGGAGAGCCGGGCCGTGAACACCGCGCAGTCGTCGACGGTCACGTCCTCCTCGGCGCCGTCCTGGCCGCGGCGACGGGGCACAAATGTCTCGGTGAACCCGGACACGCCCGTGATGTGCGCGCCGGTGACGAACTGCGCGGCGTCGACGATGTGCGCGCCGAGGTCGCCGAGCGCGCCCGAGCCTGCCTGCTCCCGCCGCAGCCGCCACGTCATCGGCGCGGCGGCGTCGGAGAGCCAGTCCTGCAGGTACACGGCACGGACGTGGCGTACCTGCCCCAGCCTGCCGGTCGCGACGAGCCGACGGGCCAGCGCCAGCGCGGGCACCCGGCGGTAGTTGAACGCCACCATCGACCGGACCCCGTGGGCCCGCGCGCGCTCGGCCGCCTCGGCCATACGTTCGGCCTCGGCCACGGTGTTGGCGAGCGGCTTCTCGCACAGCACATGCTTGCCCGCGGCCAGGGCGGCGAGGGCGATCGGGGCGTGCGTGTCCCCCGGCGTGCAGATGTCGACCAGATCGACGTCGTCGCGTTCGACGACGGCGCGCCAGTCGGTCTCCACGTCGGCCCAGCCGAACCGGTCCGCGGCCTCCCTCGTCCGGCGCTCGTCGCGGCCGCCCAGGACGACCAGGCGCGGCGTCAGCGGCACGTCGAAGAACCGGTGCGCGGTGCGCCATGCCTGCGAGTGGATGGCGCCCATGAACGCGTGCCCGATGAGGGCGACGCCGAGCGTTCCGGCTCGCCCGCGGTCGGTCACGAGGCGCGTCCGAGGTCCGCGAATGACTGACCGACACGCCTTGGACGCACACTTTGTTCCACGACCGACCCACTTTCTCCTCGCGTGAGCAAAAGTACCTGCCGGGTCAAGGAACCGACCAACCGGTCACCACGAGAAAGGCATGTGCCGGAACGCCGGCCACAGCTCCGCCCACGAGCCGGCCCGGCCCTCGCACAGCCAGATCGGCTTGCCCTGGCTGACGTTGCGGATGTCGTGGCCGTTGTCGACCACGCCCACCGGGCGGACCGAGGCGAAGTACTCGCGCAGTCGCGTGTCCGTCGACCCGACGAAGAGCACGTCGGTCGCGCTCTCCGGGGGCGCGCCGAAGTACCAGTAGCCGCGGCTGCCGCTGTAGGGACTCGGCACGTCGGGGGCGAACTTCTCGACGGCGGCGGCCATCCAGTACGTCTCGGTGACGACGGCCGTGCGCGCCTGCTGCTCCGGCGGCAGCGACCGGTAGACGGCCGACACGCTGGCGGCGACGCCGGGCCAGCCGAACTCCTCCAGCGCCATGTTCATGGGGCTGTACGGCTTGCCGGCGTAGTCCGAGATCGGGGTGACCGGCAGCCAGCTGAGGGCGACCGCGGCCGAGAGCGCGTAGGCGAGCAGGACGACCGGACGCCAGCGCTCGGCGAGGAGCCGGTCGAGTTCCACCGCCGCCGCGGCGAAACACAGCGCGAACAGTCCACCGACGTAGTACGGCCGGCCGGCGGTCAGCCAGAACACCGCGGTCACGCCGAGCACCGTCAGGCCGAGGAAGAGGTACGGCCGCAGGCGCGGCGACGTGAGCAGCCACCACACGCCCAGCACCGTCAGCACCGCACCCACGCCGATGCCCGCCTGCTCCAGCGCCATGGGCAGGAACGTCGCCCGGCCACCCGCGAAGGACACCTCACCGGCGACGATGTCGTTCATCTCCAGCTGCGGCCACCCGTTGCGGTGCTGCCACAGCAGGGTGGGCACGCACGAGAGCACCGCGAGGGCGGCGCCTGCCCACAGCAGCGGGCGGCGCAGCAGGTCGCGGGGCCCGACCACGAGCGCGGCCAGTCCCGCCACGACCCAGAACACCGGGATCAGGAACTTCACCTGGAGGGCGAGCGCGGTCACCAGCGCCGCCGCGAACAGCAACCGGTCGTCACGCACCCGCACCCAGCGGACGACGAGCCAGACGGTGACCGTCCACAGGAACGCGTCCAGCATGTGCGTGGCGAGGATGTGCCCGGCGCCGGCGAGCAGGAACGGTGAGCACGCGTAGGCACCCGCGGCCATGAACTGCGCACGCCTGCCGCCACCCAGCTCGCGCGCCGTCAGACCGGCGACCACCACCCCCAGGCCCGTGCACAGGACCGCCGGGAGCCGGAATCCCACCACCGAGCCCGGGAACAGCGTGTCCATGAGCCGGGCCAGCAGCGGCAGCATCGGTGGCTGGTCGGCGTAACCCCAGGCGAGGTTGCGGCCCGCGGCGATGAAGTACAGCTCGTCGCCGTGGTAGCCGTAC
Source organism: Prauserella oleivorans (assembly GCF_042685745.1). Classification (NCBI taxonomy): domain Bacteria; kingdom Bacillati; phylum Actinomycetota; class Actinomycetes; order Pseudonocardiales; family Pseudonocardiaceae; genus Prauserella; species Prauserella oleivorans. The sequence goes on from NZ_JBHUNT010000001.1 coordinate 4,984,031, forward strand.
CGGCCTGCGAACGCCAGCAGGATCGCCATCGCCGCGGCGGCCGTCCCCAGAACCGGAAGCCGAGCGAACGCGGGCACGCCGGCCGGCAGCGTGGGCGGTGGTGCTGTGCCGGCGGTGGACGGCGGCGGCTGCGTTGGCGGTGCTGGCGTGGACGGCGTGGCCGTGGACGCCGGTGCCGGCGTCGTGGAGGTGTGCGGCGGCGTGGGCGTGTCCTGCGACGGCGCGCGCCGATCCGGCAGGTCGGGGCCGCCCACCGGCGAGAGTCGCCGAGCCGGCTGCTGTTCGACCATGCCCGCGACCCTAGGCGACCAGGTCGGGGCCGGGACGAGGGGTGGGGACCGCCAGAAGGCCCGGCGACCTGGGCCGTCGCGACGTGCAGTGGGCGCGCCTGCGTGCTTGGACGGCAGGGCATGAGCCGCGCCACACCGTGAACCACCCGGTGGTGGGGACATTCGGCGGCTCGCGCGTGGCCGTCCGTGGGGGCTGCGGCAGGCCTGTCATCACGATTGACCGGGCCCGGCGGCGACGCTCATCGCGGAAGGTGCGGGCGAACTCGCCGTGCTTCGCCGGATTGAACATCTCCGCACTCGGCCGAGAGACCTCGATGCCTCCGGTTCCGGATCGCCGGAGGCGCTCCCGGCGCTACCACGCCCGCCGGCTCGACACGGCGACGGAAACGGCGGACACAGCTACGCAAACGGCACACACGCCGACACAGACGGCAGACACGGCTACCCAAACGGCAGACACGGCGGGAGACGGCAACGCCTCCCTGCGACCCGGAAACACCACCGGGCCGTAGGGACACGCGAACTACATGTTGATCATGTGACCGGCGAGGCCGTGGATGGCTTCCTTGACGGCTTCGCCGAGCGTCGGGTGGGCATGGACGTTGCGGGCCACCTCGTGCACGGTCAGGTCCCACTGCTGGGCCAGCGTCAGCTCCGGCAGCAGTTCGGTGACCTCCGGGCCGATGAGGTGGGCGCCCAGCAGCTCCCCGTACTTGCCGTCACTGATGATCTTGGCGAACCCGACGGTGTCGGCGAGCCCGTGTGCCTTGCCGTTGGCCGTGAACGGGAACTTCGCGACCTGCACGTCGTAACCCTGTTCGCGGGCCTGCTCCTCGGTGAGGCCGAAGCTCGCGACCTGGGGCTGGCAGTACGTGGCCCGCGGGATCATGCGGTAGTCGAGCTCCATCGTCTCGGCGTCGGCGATGGTCTCGGCCGCGATGATGCCCATCGACTCGGCGGCGTGGGCGAGCATGAGCTTCGCCGTCACGTCCCCGATCGCGAAGATGTGTGGAACGTTCGTGCGGCAGCGTCCGTCCACTTCGATCGCTCCGCGCTCGGTGAGCCGGACGCCGGTGTTCTCCAGACCGTAGCCGTCCACATTGGGCTGGAAGCCCATGGCCTGCAACACCTTGCCGGCCTCGATGGTCTGCTGCTGGCCGTCCTTGGACACGGTGACCCGCACGCGGTTGCCGTCGTCCTCAATGGACTCGACCTTGGTGGACGTGAGGACGTCGATGCCGAGTCGCCGGTACCGGCGGGCCAGCTCGGCCGACACCTCCTCGTCCTCATTGGGCACCATGCGGTCGAGGAACTCGACGATGGTGACCTTCACGCCGTAGTTGTGCAGCACGTACGCGAACTCGACGCCGATGGCGCCCGCGCCCGCGATCACGATGCTGTCCGGCAGCTCCGAGGAGAGGATCTGCTCCTCGTAGGTCACCACCCGCTCGCTCAGCGACGTGCCCGGCAGCAGCTTCGGCCGTGCACCGGTCGCGACAATGCAGTGGTCGAAGGTGACGGTCTCGGTCTCACCGTCCTCGCGCCGCACCTCGATCGCGTGGTCGCTGGTGAACGTGCCACGGCCGGTGAACTGCGTGATGGCATTCTTCTTCATCAGATAGTGAATGCCCTTGACGCGCCCGTCGGCGACCTTGCGGCTGCGCTGGAACGCGGCCTGGTAGTCGAAGGTGACCTCGCCGTCGACCTGGATGCCGAACGTGCGCGCCTCCGTGGTGAACAGGTGCGCCAGCTCGGCGTTCCGGAGCAACGCCTTCGACGGGATGCAGCCGACGTTCAGGCACACCCCACCCCAGTAACGTTCCTCGATGACGGCGGTGTCGTACCCGAGCTGAGCCGCGCGGACGGCGGCGGTGTACCCGCCGGGGCCGGCACCCAGCACCACAACGTCGAAGTGTTCGCTCATGATCGCGATTATGCCTTTACGGTTTCGATGACAGGTCCGCCCCGAGCACCAACGTGACCGGGGTCAACGGTTCGAGTCGGCTTCCTTCGGCCAGCCCGCGACGTCGCGCACGATGCGCTGGGCGCGCACCAGGCCCGGCACCTCGGCCGGGTCCAGCTCCCCGCGGTCGGCCTCCTCCTGGGCCTCGGCGAGCTTGGCCAGCAGGTCCGCCACGTCGACGGTCGAGGAGTGCGCCATGCTCGTCCCTTTCCGCGGGCTCAGGACAGCCGCTCGAGCACGACCACGGGAATGTCGCGGTCGGTCTTCTTCTGGTAGTCGTCGTAGGAGGGCCACACGGCCACCATCTTCGGCCACAGCACGGCCTTCTCGGCCTTGTCCGCGGTGCGCGCCTTCGCGGCGAACCGGTCCCCCTTGACCTGCACCCGCACGTTCGGGTCGGCGAGCAGGTTCTTGTACCAGCCGGGGTGGTCGTCGGCGCCGCCCTTGGAGGCGACCACGACGTAGGCCCCGTCGTGTTCCTGGTAGATCAGCGCCGACTTGCGTGGCTGCCCGCTCGTGCGGCCGGTGGTGGTGAGAACCAGCGTCGGCACGCCGTCCTGCCAGTCGTGCCCGACCTCGCCGTCCGTCTCCTCGTACCGCCTGACGTGCTCGTCACCGAACAACATGGACCCGGAATCCCTTCGTCGCCTACCGCAACCCTAACTGTCCCGGCGCAGCACATCGGCCAGCAGCGTGCGCTCGACGTTGCCTCCGGAGACCACGACGACGGTCCGGCCGCGAGGCAGTTCGTCCGCCCGGTTCAGGTAGGCGGCCAGCGGTACGGCGCCGCTCGGCTCGGCGACGAGCCGCCCCTTGGTGGCCAGCACCGCCATGGCCGCACGGATCTCGTCCTCGCCGACGGCGACGATGCCGTCGAGCACGCTGCGCAGGTGCGCGAAGGTGAGCTCGGAGGGCTGGGAGCGCAAGCCGTCGGCGATGGTGCGGGCACGCCGCTCGATGGGCCAGTCCACGAGCGAGCCCGCACGCAGGCTCTCGGCGGCGTCGGCGGCCAGTTCGGGTTCGACGCCGAACACCGCCGCATTCGGGCACAGCGCCTTGACGGCGGTCCCGATGCCGGACGCGAGTCCTCCGCCGCTCACCGGCATGAGCACCAGCTCGACGTCCGGGAGGTCGGTACCGATCTCGAGCCCGATGGTGCCCTGCCCGGCGATGATGTCCGGGTGGTCGAACGGCGGCACGAGCACCGCCCCCAGTTTCTCCACCAGCTCGTAGGCCGCCGATTCCCGCTCGCCGATGGGCACGAGCACCACCTCGGCACCGTAGGCGCGGGTGTTGTCGACCTTCACCTGCGGCGTCACGTCCGGCATCACGATGTGGGCGGGCACGCCGAATTCGCGCGCCGCGTACGCCACCGCCTGCGCGTGATTGCCGCTGGAGTAGGTCACGACGCCGCGGGCCCGGGTCTTGTCGTCCAGCGCCGCGAGCGCGTTGTGCGCGCCACGCAGCTTGAACGCGCCGATCGGCTGGAGGCTCTCCGGCTTGAGCCACAGCGGGCGTTCCGGGTCCGCCCACGGGCAGGGCAGCAGGGGCGTGCGCACGACCGCGTCGCGGATGCGCTCCGCTGCGGTACGGATGTCGTCGATAGTCACCAGGTCCACCGCTCCAGTGTGCCTGAACCACCGACGGAAACTTCGGGAAAGAAGGTTTGTCGACCCGCGTACCCGGGTAGCCAGCTCACTACGCTCTTGCCCCCGGGAGGCCGGATGGCCCAGGAAGACGCACTCGACCGCCTGCTCAGGGCGTGGCGGGACGACATCGACGAAGAGCCCTTCCCGGTCATCGTCGATGTCGTGCTGCCACGGCAGGTACGCAGACGCATGGCCGGTGACCGGGACGAACCGTCGGACCCGCCGGGCCCCCGCCGCACCACGTTCCACTGACTCCGACAACCTCGACCAAGCTCGAAGTCGGGGTAGTGTTGCGGCGTGACGACCAAGCTTGCCGACCAGTTGACCATCGGACAGGTAGCGGAACGCAGCGGCGTGCCGCACACGGCGTTGCGGTTCTACGAGGAACGCGGGCTCATCAGTTCGGAGCGCTCGGCCGGCAACCAGCGCAGGTATCGCCGTGCCGTCCTTCGGCGGATCGCGTTCATCCGGGCGGCCCAGCGGGTGGGCCTGAGCCTGGAGGAGATCGGCGAGGCGCTCGCCACGCTGCCGCGCGACCACGCGCCGACCAAGGCCGACTGGGCACGGCTGTCGCGAAACTGGCGCGACGAGCTGGACGCCCGCATCGACGCCCTGCAACGGCTTCGCGACCAGCTCACCGGGTGCGTGGGCTGCGGGTGCCTGTCCCTGCGCACGTGCGGACTGCACAACGTCGACGATCGTCTGTCCCGCTTCGGCCCGGGCGCGCCGTTGCTCAAGCCGGCCGCCGACGGGGGCATCTGACCTCGACCGGACGCTCTACTGACGGCGGCGAGGGCGGCCGAGCAGGCGCCTGCCCGCCTCGATGAGGTGCTCCCGCAACGTCTCGTCGTCGAGCTCGGCCATGTCGGGGGCGCCCGCGGCCAGGCCGAGTCCGGCAAGCAGCACGTGGGTGAGCACACGCTCGCGGATGTCGGGGTCGGGCCCGGAGATCAGGGCCAGCAACCGGGTGGTGAACGGCTCGCGGCCGGAGGGGCGCAACGACCGGTCGATCGCCCGCAGGATCCCGGGATCGCTGGGCAGCAGGGCGGCGAGCGTGCGGTGGCGTACGAGCAGGTCGACGAATCCCGCCAGGGCGTGGTCGATGCGCGCACCCCGGGTGCGGCGGGTGCTCGCCTCGTCGACGAGCTGGTCGAGTTCCCGTAGCGCGGGAGCCACGACGGCGTCGGCGATCTCGTCCTTGGTCTTGAAGTGGTAGTACACCGCCGCCTTGGTGACGCCCAGCTCGGCGGCGATCATCTGCAGCGACGTGCCCTCGACGCCGTGCTCGCTGAACAACCTCAGCGCCGTGGCCAGCAAGCGTGTCCGCGTGTTCTCCACCGCGGTGCCGACGGTCCCGGCAGTCATGCATCCTCCTCGACAAACGCGCCGACCGTACCTCGAATGCCGGACCATCGCCACTCGGCTCGCTTGCCGATCGACTAGTGACCTACTAGCTGTTCGGCAAGTCACAACCGCGGCCCACGGGTTGCGTCTCCTAGCCGTTCGGCTAGCGTCGGAAGCACCGATCGTGTGACGCGCACCGCCGAAGGGAGCATGGCGTGGCCCTGCTGTTGTCCCGTCTCGGACGCTTCTCCTTCCGCCGCCGCCGGCTCGTGGCCGGCCTGTGGGTGGTGGTGCTCGCCGCCTTCGGCGTCGGCGCCGCGACCCTGTCCACCTCGATGACCAACACGGTGTCCATTCCCGGCACCGAGTCGCAACAGGCGCTGAACCAGCTGCAGGAGCGGTTCCCGGAGGCGGGCGCCGGCGGCGCGACCGCCCGGGTCGCCATCGCGGCGCCGGAGGGCAGCAGGCTCGAACCCGCGGTCGTCGGCGAGGTCGTGCGAGCGCTCAACGCCGCGCCGAAGGTCGCCGGCGCGGCCGACCCGTTCCGGACAGGGTCGGTGTCACCTGACGGCCGCGTCGCGATGGTGCAGGTGAAGTACGCGGTGCCGCCGTTCGACATCACCGACGCCGACCGCGAGGCCCTGCAGGCCGCGGCCGACCCGGGCCGGGAACAGGGACTCGCCGTGGAGTTCGGCGGTGACGCGTTCGGCATGGTGGTCGAGACGGGCGCCACGGAGGTCGTCGGCGTGCTCGTGGCCGCCGTGGTCCTGATCGTCACGTTCGGCTCGCTCGTGGCCGCGGGCCTGCCGTTGCTGACGGCGCTGGTGGGCGTCGGCGTCGGCATGGCGGGCATCATGCTGTCGACGAGTTTTCTCGACCTCAACGCGAACACGCCGATCCTGGCCCTCATGCTGGGGCTCGCCGTCGGCATCGACTACGCGCTGTTCATCATGTCGCGTTATCGCAGCGAACTCCGCGGGGGCACCCCGCCGGAGGAGGCGGCCGGGCGTGCGGTCGGCACCGCTGGTTCCGCCGTCGTGTTCGCCGGCCTCACCGTCATGATCGCGCTCGCCGGCCTGACGGTGGTGGGCATCCCGATCCTCGGCGAGATGGGCATCGCCGCGTCGGCGACCGTCGCCATCGCGGTGCTCGTCGCGGTGACGCTGCTGCCTGCCGTGCTCGGCTTCGCCGGCTCGAAGGTGCTCGGTGGGCGGATCCCGGGGCTGCGCACCGTCGGCACCGGCGAGGGGGTGACCGCCGGGCAGCGCTGGGCGACGTTCGTGGCCCGGCACCGGGTTCCCGTGCTGCTGGTCTCCGTCGCCGCGCTCCTCGTCGTGGCCATCCCGGGCATGTCGATGCGCCTGGGCCTGCCGGGCGACGACACGGCTTCCCCCGACAGCACGCAGCGCAAGGCGTACGAGCTGATCAGCTCCGGCTTCGGTGAGGGCATGAACAGCCCGCTGCTCGTGGTCGCCGACACCCACGGCGGCGACCCGCGGCAGGTGGGCGGCGCGATCGCGCGGCAACTGAGCGGGCTGGACGACGTCGCGATGGTCACGCCGCCACAGGCCAACGCCGAGGGGAACACCGCGCTGCTCACCGTCATCCCACGGAGCGGACCGAGCAGCGAGGAGACCGAACGGCTCGTCGCCGACATCCGCGACCAGCGTGGCGCCATCGAGGAGCGCACCGGCGCGACCCTCTCCGTCACCGGCGCCACGGCGATGAACATCGACGTCTCCCAGAAGATGTCGCAGGCGCTGCTGCCCTACCTGTCACTGATCGTGGGGCTCGCGTTCATCCTGCTCATGCTGGTGTTCCGGTCGGTCGTCGTGCCGCTGAAGGCCACGCTCGGCTTCCTCGGCTCGGTGATCGCCTCGTTCGGTGCCGTCGTGGCGGTGTTCCAGTGGGGCTGGCTGGCCGACGTGCTCGGCGTGGATTCCGTCGGCCCGATCATGAGCATGCTGCCGATCCTGCTGATCGGCATCCTGTTCGGGCTCGCGATGGACTATCAGGTGTTCCTCGTGACGCGCATGCGGGAGGAGTACGTGCACGGCGCCGAACCCGCGCGGGCGATGGTCACCGGGTACAAGCACGGCGCCAGGGTGGTCACCGCGGCGGCCCTGATCATGACGAGCGTGTTCGCGGGCTTCGTGTTCGCCGACGCGGCGCTGATCCAATCCATCGGGTTCGCGCTCGCGTTCGGTGTGCTCGTGGACGCGTTCGTGGTGCGGATGACGATCGTGCCCGCGGTGATGTCGCTGCTGGGCAAGCACGCGTGGTGGCTGCCGCGGTGGCTCGACCGGATCCTGCCCAATGTGGACATCGAGGGCGAGAAGCTGCGCATCGGCAGGCCGCCGGAGGGCGGTCAGGGCACCGACCGCACACTCGAGCCGGTGTAGCCGGAGGGGTCAGACCAGCCAGGCGACGGCGCCGCCCAGCGCGAGCGCCGTCGCCACGCCGAGCGCCACCGCGAGGCCGCGCGAACCGTTCCTCCACGTGCTGTAGACGCCACCGGCGAGAAAGCCGGCGAGGCCGAGCAGCAGGAGCGGGACCCACTGCTGGGACATCTAGAGCACGCCCTTCGTGGACGGGATGCCGCCCGCCCTCGGGTCGCTCTCCGTCGCCGCCCGCAGCGCGCGTGCCACGGCCTTGTACTGCGCCTCGGCGATGTGGTGCGGATCCCGGCCGTGGATGACGCGGACATGCAGGGCGATCTGCGCGTGGAAGGACAGCGAGTCGAAGACATGCCGGGTCAGCACGAACGGGTAGTTGCCGCCGATCGTGAAGGTGTTGAACTGCTCCGGCTCCCCCGTGTGCACGCAGTACGGGCGGCCGGACACGTCGATCGCGGCGTGCGCGAGCGTCTCGTCCATCGGAATCCAGGCGTCACCGAAGCGGCGGATGCCCTTCTTGTCGCCCAGCGCCTCCCGGATGGCCTGGCCGAGCACGATCGCGGTGTCCTCCACCGTGTGGTGGGCGTCGATGTGCACGTCGCCCTCGGCCTCGACCTTCAGGTCCAGCGAGCCGTGCACGCCGAACGAGTGGAGCATGTGGTCGTAGAACGGCACGCCCGTCGACACCTCGACCTGGCCGGTGCCGTCGAGGTCGAGCTCGACCCGGATCGACGACTCCTTGGTGGTGCGCTCGACCTTGCCTGCGCGGCTCACCGCGGGACCTCCTTGCTCGCCTCCAGAAAGGCGTCGTTCTCTTCAGGCGTGCCGATGGTGACGCGCAGGTGTCCCTCGATCCCGACGTCGCGGATCAGCACTCCCCTGTCCACATAGGCCTGCCAGCTGGCGGTCGCGTCGGCGAACCGTCCGAAGAGGATGAAGTTCGCGTCGCTGGGAACCGGCGAGAATCCGAGGCCCTGCAACGCCTCGGCGACGCGGTCGCGCTCGGCGGCGAGCTTCGCCACCGAGGCCAGCGTCTGGTCGGCGTGCCGCAACGCCGCGCGCGCGGCGGCCTGGGTCAGCAGCGACAGGTGGTACGGCAGCCGGACGAGCTGGAGCGCGTCCACCACGGCGGGCGCGGCGGCCAGGTAGCCGAGCCTGCCTCCGGCGAAGGCGAACGCCTTGCTCATCGTGCGCGACACGATGAGCTTCGCCGGGTAGGCGTCCAGCAGGTTGACCGCGCTGAGCTGCGAGGAGAACTCCGCGTACGCCTCGTCGACCACCACGATCCCGGGAGCCGCCCGCAGCACCGTCTCCAGCTCGTCCAGTGGGATCGAGCCGCCGGTGGGGTTGTTCGGGCTGGTCACGAACACCACGTCCGGACGCCGGTCGGCGACTATCCGGGCCGCCCGCTCCGTGTCGAGCGTGAAGTCGTCGCGGCGCGGGGTCGGCACCCAGTCGGTACGCGTGCCCGCGGCGATGATCGGATGCATCGAGTAGGACGGCTCGAACCCGAGTGCCGAGCGACCGGGACCCCCGAAGGCCTGCAGGATCTGCTGCAGCACCTCGTTCGACCCGTTGGCGGCCCACACGTGCCGTTCGGTGAGCGGCACCCGCGTCGACACCGACAGGTAGGCCGCGAGGTCGCGGCGCAGCGCGACCGCGTCGCGGTCGGGGTAGCGATGCAGACCGGCGGCCACCTCACGCACGGCGGCGGTCACGTCCTCCACCAGTTCCGGCGGTGGCGGGTACGGGTTCTCGTTGGTGTTCAGCCGGATCGGCACGTCCAGCTGCGGAGCGCCGTACGGGCTGCGGCCGCGCAGGTCCTCGCGCAGCGGCAACTGGTCGAGGGTGACGGTGTCGGTGCCGCGTGTCTCGTCGGTGCTCGATGCCTCCTCGACGGGAAAGCGTGTCTCGTCGGTGCTCGATGCCTCCTCGACGGGAAAGCGTGTCTCGTCGGTGCTGCTCACCGTGTGCCCTCCGGGAATCGCGCCGTGACCGCCTCGCCGTGGGCGGGCAGGTCCTCCGCGTTGGCCAGCGCCACGACCTTGCCCGCGACCTCGGCCAGTGCCTGCTCGCTGTAGTCGATGACGTGGATGCCTCGGAGGAAGGTCTGCACCGAGAGCCCCGACGAGTGACGCGCGAAGCCGCCGGTCGGCAGCACGTGGTTGGAGCCCGCACAGTAGTCGCCGAGCGACACCGGCGCGTACGGGCCGACGAACACCGCGCCCGCGTTGCGGACCCGCGCGGCCACCTCGCGGGCGTTCGCGGTCTGGATCTCCAGGTGCTCGGCGGCGTAGGCGTCCACCACGCGCAGCCCCTCCTCGACCGAGGAGACGAGCACCGTGCCGGACTGCTTGCCGCGCAGCGCCTGCTCGACACGCTCACTGTGCTTGGTAGCGGCGACGCGGCGTTCCAGTTCGGCGTCGACGGCGTCGGCCAGCGCCTCCGAGGTGGTGACGAGCACGCTCGCGGCAAGTGTGTCGTGCTCGGCCTGGCTGACCAGGTCGGCGGCGACGTGCGCGGGGTCGGCGGTCTCGTCGGCGAGGATGGCGATCTCGGTGGGCCCGGCCTCGGAGTCGATGCCGATGAGGCCGCGCAGCATGCGCTTGGCGGCGGTCAGGTAGATGTTGCCGGGGCCGGTCACCATGTCGACCGGCGCCAGCACGGTGCCGTCGGTGTCGGTGGCACCGTAGGCGAGCAGCGCCACCGCCTGAGCACCGCCGACCGCCCACACCTCGTCGACGCCGAGCAGCGCGGCGGCCGCCAGCGTGGTCGGGTGCGGCAGCCCGCCGAACTCGGCCTGCGGCGGCGAGCACAGCACGACCGAGTTCACACCCGCCTCCTGCGCCGGCACGGTGTTCATCACCACGCTCGACGGGTAGACGGCCAGCCCGCCCGGCGCGTACAGCCCGACACGCCCTACCGGCACCCACCGTTCGGTGACCGTGCCACCGTCGGCCACCCGCGTGGTGACGTCCTCGCGGCGCTGGTCGGCGTGCACGGCGCGGGCGCGCGCGATGGATTCCTCCAGCGCGTCCCGGACGTCCGGGTCGAGCTCGGCGAGCGCGCGGTCGAGCTCGGCGGCCGGTACGCGGACGGTGCGGGGCCGGACATGGTCGAACCGTTCCGTGTACTCCAGCACGGCCTCGACACCACGGTCGCGGACCGCCTCGACCACCGGTCGCACCTGATGCAGTGCCGCGTCCACGTCCATCTCGGCGCGCGGAAGCCGCGCGCGGAGCTCCACCGGGGACGGGACACGACCTCGCAGGTCGGTGCGGTTCAACATGCCTCCCAGGGTACGAGGTGAGGCCGCGCACCCGGCTCACGGGCCGGGCGCCCGCGCGTCCGGTCGCGGCGGCCGACTCGCCGCTTCGCGGCATGAGCGCTGGCATACTCCGGGTGGACACCGAGCGCGTGCGAAGGAGGCCCGCCCATGGACTCGATGCTGCGGATCGCGCTGTGCCAGCTCACCTCGACGGCCGATCCCGGGCACAACCTCGGGCTCGTGCGGGACTGGGTGGCCAAGGCCGCGGGCGAGGGAGCACGCGTGGTGGTGTTCCCGGAGGCGATGATGGCGCACTTCGGCGTCAAGCTGGCCCCGCTGGCCGAGCCGCTGGACGGGCCCTGGGCGAGTGCCGTCGGCGAGATCGCCGCCGAACACGACGTGCTCGTCGTCGCCGGCATGTTCACGCCCGAGGGCGAGCGGGTGCGCAACACCCTGCTGATCACCGGCCTCGGCGAGCACCGCGGCTACGACAAGATCCACCTCTACGACGCGTTCGGCTTCCGGGAGTCCGACACCGTCGCCGGCGGTGACGAGCTCGTCACGGTGGACGTCGACGGCGTGCGGCTCGGCGTGGCCACCTGCTACGACATCCGGTTCCCCGCGTTGTTCCAGGCGCTCGCCGAGGCCGGCACGAGCGCGGTGGCGGTGCCGACGTCGTGGGGTGCGGGCGCGGGCAAGCGCGATCAGTGGGAGGTGCTCGTGCGGGCGCGGGCGCTCGACTCCGGCAACTGGATCCTCGGCTGCGGGCAGGCGGACCCGGCCGCCGCGGGCGTGGACGTGAACCCGAAGGCGCCCACCGGCATCGGCTACTCGACCGTGGCCGACCCGTTCGGCGGCGTGCACGCCCAGCTCGGCCCGGCACCGGAACTGCTCGTCACCGAAATCGACCCGTCGGTAGCCGACAAATCGCGCACAGCGACCGGCGCACTGGCGAACAGACAGATTCGTTAGTCCATTCGGGTAATCGTCACGCGAAATCGGTTGCCTTCTCGTACACATACGGTCGTACAGTCGTCCGAATCGGGCACCGTGTGCCCGGGAACACTGGGGAATCTGGGGGAATCCGACGCGTACGGCGTATCGGTGCGGCGCGCCCGGAAAACCCCCACACGAGGGGGACATCGTGACGGAAATGATCACCCGGCCGATGACGACGCCGGCCGAAATCCACTTCGGACTGACGAAATTCCGTGATCCATTACGGATACCGCCGTTGATCCGGCCGCATTCCTGGTGGCACCAGGACGAGATCACCGTCCAGGCCGTCCGGACGCGGGTCAAGCTGCATTCCGAACTGCCCGAGACCACCGTCTGGGCCTACGACGGGCAGTTCCCGGGCCCGACCATCGAGGTGCACAGCGGCAAGCGGCTGCGCGTGTCGTGGACCAACGCCATCGAGGGAAATCTGCCGCTGACCGGTGTCCGGGCACCGCTGGATCTCGCCGGGCCGCCCGAGGCGAACCCGACCGTCCGGCCCGGCTACCGCGGCCCCGACGGGACGCTGCCCGAGGGCGTCGAGATCATCGAGGGCGTCGACGAGGTTCCGGCATGGACGGTGACACACCTGCACGGCGCCGACTGCAACGGCGGCAACGACGGCTGGGCGCACAACGCCGTGCTGTACGGCCATTCCCAGCTCACCGAGTACCCGAACCGCCAGCGGGCGGCCACCTACTGGTACCACGACCACGCGATGGCCATCACCCGGTTCACCGTCTACTCCGGACTCGCGGGCATGTACCTGATCCGCGACGAGGAGGAGGGCTCACTCGACCTGCCGGCCGACGAGTACGAGATCCCGCTCATGCTCTGCGACCGCAACCTCGACACCACTCCCGACGGCGCGCTCAGCGGCGACCTGCTGTTCAAGATCCCGTACCTCCGGCAGGGCGAGGAGCAAGTTCCGGTTCCGGTCGCGGGACCGTTCAATCTCGTCAACGGGGTGATCTGGCCGCATCTCGACGTCGACGCGCGCTGGTACCGCTTCCGCGTGGTGAACGTGTCCAACTCCCGCTTCTACCGGCTGAACCTGGTCGACGAGGCGGGGGCGAACCACAACGGCCTCGTGCGCCAGATCGGCACGGACGGCGGGCTGCTGCCGGAACCGGCGACGTTGCCGGAGGGCGGCCTCGTCCTCGCCCCGGCCGAGCGGGCCGATCTGCTCGTGGATTTCGGCGCCGACGTCGTGCGCGGCCGGCGGCTCCGGCTGACCGACTCGAGCGTGCCGAGGCACTCCGTCACCGGAGCGCCCGTCACGGAGCCGGACCTCCTGGAGTTCCGCGTGGAGAACCGCAACCGGCACGACCGGTTCGTCCCGCCCGCGAGGCTCGCCGAGTCCTACGTGCGGCTCGAACACGGCACGACCGTGCCGGACGACCATGATCACCTGTTCGTCGCGCTGGTGCCACCGGGCAGCGCAGGCGACGGGCACCCGCAGATGTGGGACCTGCACGAGATCACCGACCCGACGCGGGTTCCCGGCGCGCTGCCGCAGGAAGGCATCGTCCAGCTCAGGGATCCGGAGACCGGCGCTGTGCGGACGTTCGAGCGAGTGGCGACCGTCTTCGACGACACGGTGGCCTTCTTCATCGACCAGAACCGCTGGGCGGTGTGGAACTTCATCCACCTCGACACCGACCCGCCGGAGCACCCGATGCACATCCATCTCGTGCAGTTCCAGGCGTTGTTCCGCCGGACGTTCACGCCGAAGTTCGACATCGGCGTCGGCGGCACCATCGAGCCGGCCGACGGGTTCACCGACGTGCCGCTGGAGGACGGCGAGAAGGGCTGGAAGGACACGATCGTCGTGCGCCCCGGCGAGTGGGTGTCGGTGGCGGGCCGGTTCGGCGAGTCGACCGGCGAGTTCATGTACCACTGCCACATCCTCGATCACGAGGACGAGGGCATGATGCGGCCGTTCGTCGTGCATCCGCCCGCGGTGTCCCGGTTCCACCACCCGGGCGGCCACAGCGGGCACTGAGACTCGGACCCACCGCCCGGATCGCGGGGATGCGGGCGGTGGGTCCGGCCATGCGCGCGCCGGATGTGACCTGCAGCACTCGGTGTCACAAAACCTGATCACGCGGTGCCCTGTGGGCGAACCCATGCCTACGAAAGGGCGCCTCATGAATCTCGCACTGTGGATCGCCGCCACGCTGCTGGCCGTGGTCGCGCTGGCCGGCGGCATCACCAAGACGTTCATGCCCAAGGAGAAGCTGGCCACCAACCCGGGCGCGGAGTGGACGCAGCACGCGAGCGCCGGTTTCGTCAAGACACTCGGTGTGCTCGAACTGCTCGCCGCGGTGGGGCTGATCCTGCCTGCCGTGCTCGGCATCGCACCCGTGCTGGTGCCCGTGACCGCCTCTTGCTGGGTGCTGTTGATGATCGGCGCCATGATCGCGCACGTCCGGTACGGCCCCAGCAGGTTCGCCCTGCTGAACGTGGTCTATCTCGCTGTCGCGGCCTTCATCGTCTGGGGCAGGTTCGGGCCCGAGTCGTTCACCGCCTGACCGGATTTCGTCGAGCGGGCGCGGCTGGTGGCTGCCGCTGCGCCCGCGAACGGCGTGCTGGGGCCGCGGGGCGGCGCCGCACGCGGAGGAGAAGGATCAGGACATGGACGACAGCGTCACCGACGCGGCGACCGAGGCGTTCGTCGCGCACCGCAACCTGCTCTTCACCGTCGCCTACGAGATGCTGGGCTCGGCGGCGGACGCCGAGGACGTGCTGCGGGAAACCTGGCTGCGGTGGACGAAGGTCGACCTGGCGCAGGTTCGCGACCAGCGGGCTTACCTGGTGCGGATCGTGACCCGGCAGGCGCTCAACCGGCTGCGCACGATGCAGCGCCGCAAGGAGTCCTACGTCGGGCCGTGGCTGCCCGACCCGCTGCTCACGGCACCGGACGTGGCCGAGGACATCGAGCTCGCCGAGAGTGTGTCGATGGCGATCATGCTCGTGCTCGAGACGCTCTCGCCGACCGAACGCGCCGTCTTCGTCCTGCGCGAGGCCTTCGACGTCGGCTACGACGAGATCGCCGCCGCTGTCGGCAAGACTCCGGCCGCCGTCCGCCAGATCGCGCACCGCGCCCGCCAGCACGTGGACGCCCGCCGTCCTCGGGAGGTGGTCTCCGCGCGGACCGCCCAGGCGGCTCTCGAGTCGTTCCGGCATGCCCTCGACACGGGCGACCTGCAAAGCCTGCTCGACATCCTCGCCCCCGACGTCGTGCTGGTGAGCGACGGCGGTGGCGTCAAGCAGGCCGCCCTACGCCCGATCACCGGCGCCGAGAGGGTGGTCCGGATGTTCGCGGGCGGCCTGGCCAAGGTCGAGGGCACGCTCACCGGCGAGCCCACCGTGGTCAACGGCAACCCGGCCTTGCTGATCCGCCTGAACGGTGAGATCGACGGTGTGCTGGCGATCCGGGTCGAGGGAGGCCGCATCACCGGCCTCTACTACGTCCGCAACCCGGAGAAGCTTTCCCGGCTGGAGTCCGAGACCCCGCTCACCCTGCGCTGACCGCCCTCACGGGTGCGGCCGGCTCCGCAGGAGAGCCGGCCGCACGCGAACCGCTACGCCGAGACCCGACGGGCTCCCGGGGCGGGCGCCCCGATCTCGGCGAGGCCGGTGAGCGCGTGGGGCAGCGGCCCCTTGTGCAGAACGCCGAGGCGCTGGGTGGCGCGGGTGAGCGCGACGTAGAGCTCGGCCGCGCCGCGGGGCCCGTCGGCGAGGATCCGTTCCGGCTCCACGACCAGGACGGCGTCGAACTCCAGGCCCTTCGTCTCCGACGGCGGCACCGCGCCCGGCACCCCCGGCGGACCGATGACGACGCTGGTGCCCTCGCGGCCGGCTTCGTCCCGCACGAATTCCTCGATGGCAACGGAGAGCTCGGCGTCGCCGACCTGCCGGGACCACGGCCGGATTCCGCAGGAGCGGACCGACTCCGGCGGCTGCAGCCCGGGTGCGAACTCGGCGAGCAGCGAGGCGGCGACGGCCATGATCTCCGCGGGGGTGCGGTAGTTCACCGACAGGGACCGGTAGACCCAGCGGCCGGGCACATACGGCTCCAGCATCGCGCCCCACGAACTCGCTCCGGCCGCCGACCGGCGCTGGGCGAGATCGCCGACCACCGTGAAGGAACGGCCGGGGCAGCGCCGCATCAGCACCCGCCAGTCCATGTCGGACAGCTCTTGGGCCTCGTCGACGACCACGTGCCGGTACGTCCAGTCCCGGTCCGCGGCGGCCCGTTCGGCGAGTTCACGGGAGTCCCGCTCGACGAACCGGCCGGCCAGGTCCTCGGCGTTGAGCACGTTCTCGGCGGCCAGCTGGATGTCCTCGTCGAGCTCCTCCCGGTCCAGATTCATGACGTCCAGCACCCCGGCGGCATAGGCGGCCTCGGCCTTCCGCTGCCGCTCGGCGGCTCGGTCGGCAGCCTTGTCGGCGGCCGGGTCGCGACCCAGCAGGTCCACCAGCTCGTCCAGAAGCGGCACGTCCGACACCGTCCACGCGGTGCCGTCGGCGCGCCACAACGCCGGGTCCGCACCGGCCGCCCGCAGCCGTTCCGGAGACTCGTACAGCGAGGCCAGCAGCGTCTCCGGCGTCAGGATCGGCCAGAGTGCGTCGAGCGCGGCAGTGAACTCGTCGTGCTCCGCGAGCTCGGCGAGCAGGTCCGTCCGCAGGTCCTGCCAGGCCTGGCGGTCCTCGCGGGTCAGCCAGCCCCGGCCGATTCTCACGATCGCCCGTTCGGTGAGCACGTACGTGACGATCTCCGTGAAGACGGCACGCGCCTCGTTGTGCGGCAGCCCGCTCGCACGCGCCTCCTCGATGGCCCACTCGGCGGTTCCGGCGTCGATGCGCACCGTGACGTCCCGCAGCTCGATCGGGACCGGCTCCTCCGGCACCCGTTGCCGGTCGGCGACGGCCGCCGCCAGCACGTCGAGGATCGCCAGGGAGCCCTTGAACCGCGCGACGTCCGGCGCGTCCTCGGCGGTGACGTGCAAGCCGGGCACGAGATCGCCCGGCGTCATGAAGACGACGTCGGACTCGCCCAGCGATGGCAGGACGCGGCTGATGTGGTTCAGGAACGCGGGGTTGGGGCCGACCACGAGCACGCCGTGGCGTTCCATGCGCTCCCGCTGGGTGTAGAGCAGGTAGGCCACCCGGTGCAGGGCAACCACCGTCTTCCCCGTGCCCGGGCCGCCCTCGATCACCAGCACCCCGGGGTGGTCGAGCCGGATGATCTCGTCCTGCTCGGCCTGGATCGTCGCCACGATGTCGCGCATCCCCTCACCGCGTGGCGCGTTCACCGCCGCGAGCAGGGCCGCGTCCCCGCGGCCACCTCGCTCCGTGCCGTCAGGACGGCCGAGCACCTCGTCGGTGAAATCGACCAGCCTGCGCCCGCGGGTGTGGAACTGGCGGCGCCTGCGCATGTTCTCCGGGTTCACGGCGGTGGCGATGTAGAAGGCGCGCGACGCCGGGGCGCGCCAATCCAGCAAGACCGGTTCGTAGGAATTCTCCTCGTCGAAAAGGCCGATCCGGCCGATGTAAAGGCGCTCTCCCGACACGCTGTCCAACCGGCCGAAACACAGACCGTCGTCCGTCACGTCCAGCCGCTTCATCTCCTCGGCCCGCGCCCGTACCTCGACGTCGCGTTCCATCGGTGTCTCGCCGTTGCCCCGCAATGCCGCGTCGTACTCGGCCTTCGCTCGCCCCCGCTCGGCGTCGAGGCGCGCGTAGAGGCCCGCCACGTAGCTCCGCTCGGACCGCAGTTCCTCGTCGTACCCCTGATTTGACACGTGCCCCTCACAGCGGCTAAACTGACATTAGATTCGGCGGGTATTCCATTTGTTGTGGAGCACACGCCGATTTTTTATTGTCCGATGCCTGTCAAGTCCGCTCGTGGAAAAAAGGCGGAAATCGACCCGGCGGCGAGACGCCACCGGGTCGAACACGGATCAGTGAGCCGTGCCCTACGCACACCGGCGCGCCGCGACGCCGGCCTCTGCTCAGCGCAGGTCCATCCCCAGGTCGAGTGCCTTGGAGGAGTGGGTGAGCGCACCGACCGCCAGATAGTCCACACCGGACTCCGCGTAGGCGCGCGCGTTCTCCAGCCGGAGCCCGCCGGAGGACTCCAGCCGCGTCTTCGGGCTGCGCTCGTCGCGCAGACGCACCGCCCGGGCGCAGGCGTGCGGGCTGAAGTTGTCGAGCAGGACCTCGTCCGCGCCCGCGGCGAGGGCCTCGGCGAGCTGGTCGAGCGTGTCGACCTCCACCTCGCACGGCAGGCCGTCCGCGTGCTGCCGCGCGAGCCGCAAGGCCTCCGTGACCGACCCCGCGGCCACGACGTGGTTGTCCTTGATGAGCACCGCGTCACCGAGTCCCATCCGGTGGTTCACCCCACCGCCGCAGCGCACGGCGTACTTCTCCAGCAACCGCAGCCCCGGCAGCGTCTTGCGGGAGTCCCGGATGGCGCAGCCGGTGCCCTGCACCGCGCTCACCCATGCAGCGGTCGCGGTGGCGATCCCGGAGAGGTGGCACAGCAGGTTCAGCGCGGTGCGCTCCGCCGTGAGCAGACCACGCACGGTGCCGCGCACGACGAGCGCGGGCTGCCCCGCATCCAGGCGCGTGCCGTCCTCGACGCGGTCCAGCACCTCGTAGGCGTCGCCGAGCACCTCGTCGAACACGGCCAGCGCCGCGGGGACACCGGCGATGACGCCGGCTGTGCGCGGGGTGAGCTCGGCCGTCGCGGTCGCCGCGGCGGGCACGGTGGCCGCAGTGGTGGCGTCGGGGCCGTACCGCAGGTCCTCCGCGAGCGCGGTGGTGACGACACGGCGCAGGTCGTCGCGGTCCAGCTCGCTCATGTGTCCTCCCAGGTCGCGCCGTCCGCGTGCGCCGGTCATGCCACACCTTCCAGGACGGGGTCGGCGAGTACCGGCTGCCCGGACGGGCTCAGCCGGATCAGCTGGCTGCGCTGCCACATCACGTCGTCCCGCTCGGGGAAGTCGGTCCGCACATGGCTGCCGCGGGACTCAGTGCGCCGGGCCGCCGCGGCCACCAGCGCCTGGGCCAGCAGCGTCAGCGCCGCGTCCTCGACATCCTCGCTGGTCCACAACGGACTGTCCTGTGCGGAGAGATCGAGCACCGAGCCGGCCACCGCGAGCCCCTCGGCGTCGCGGCCGATGCCGGCGTAGCGGCTCATCACGCGCTGCAGCGCGTCCCGTGGGACGACGGCCACGCCGCCGGTCTCGGGCAGACGGCCGTGCCGCGGGTTCGCCAGCGCACCGGCGGCCAGGTCAGCGGCGACGGCCTCGGCCGCTCGCCTGCCCACGACGAGCCCCTCGAGCAGGCTGTTGGACGCCAGCCGGTTCGCGCCGTGCAGCCCGGTGCGCGCGACCTCCCCCGCCGCGTAGAGCCCGGTGACACCCGTGCGGCCGTCGGTGCCCGCCACCACGCCGCCGCAGGAGAAGTGCGCGGCCGGGGTGACGGGGATCGGTTCGCGGGTGGGGTCGACGCCCGCCGCGGCACACGCGGCGTGCACGGTCGGGAATCGGGTGGCGAAGCCGTCGATGCCGGTGGCGTCGAGGAACACGTGGTCGTCGACGCCGCCCGGCGCCTGCGCCATGCGCCGGGTGATGGCCGCCGAGACGACGTCGCGTGGCGCCAGGTCGCCCAACGGATGGACGCCGCGCATCACGCGGGCTCCGGTCGCGTCGACGAGCACGGCGCCTTCGCCGCGCACGGCCTCGGTGACCAGTGGGCACCGTCCGCGCGCACCCGGCGTGTAGAGCACGGTCGGGTGGAACTGCACGAACTCGATGTCGGCCAGCACCGCACCGGCCCGCAACGCGAGCGCGAGCCCGTCACCGGTGGCGATCTCGGGGTTCGACGTCGCCTGGTAGAGCTGGCCGAGGCCACCGGTCGCGACCAGCACCGCGGGGGCGCGCAGCACGCCGGGCACCCCGTCGGCGTCGAGCACGGTGACGCCCGCGACGTGACCGAGCGGCGTGCGCAGCGCGTCGACGGCGACGTGCCGTTCCAGCACGGGAACGCCCTGCCCGGTCGCAGCGGCGACGAGCGTGCGCTCCACCTCGGCGCCGGTCGCGTCCCCGCCGGCGTGGATTACGCGAAACGCGCTGTGCCCGCCCTCCCGGGTCCGGGAGAACCCGGTCGCGCCCATGTCGAAGCGCGCCCCGAGCGCCCGCAGCGCGGTGACCGCCGACGACCCGGCCCCGACGACGTCGGCCACGGCATGCGGGTCGCACAGGCCGGCGCCCGCGGTGACGGTGTCGGCCGCGTGTGCCGCGACGGTGTCACCCTCGTCGTGCTCGCCGTCCAGCACCACGGCGACGCCGCCCTGCGCCCAGCGCGTGTTGCCGTCGGCGACGCCCGCCTTGGTCACCACGAGCACCCGCAGCCCGAGCTCGCGGGCCCGCAGCGCCGCCGTCAGCCCGGCCACGCCGCTGCCGAGGATCACGAGGTCCGCGCGCGCCTCCCACCGGGGCGTCCGACCAGTTTTCGACTCACGGTCGGTAACCTGCCGGTTCATTCCCCGCCGCCCGGCTTGCCGATCTCGATCATCCGCTGCACCGAGGCGCGGGCCCGGGCGGCGACGTCCGGGTCGACGTCCACCTCGTCGGCGCCCTCACGCAGCGACCGCAGGAGCGCGGCCGGCGTGATCATCTTCATGTACCGGCAGGACGCGCGGTCGTTCACCGCACGGAAGTCGATCTCGGGCGCGGCCTTGCGCAGCTGGTGCAGCATCCCCACCTCGGTGGCGACCAGCACCGACGTCGCCCTGGTCTGCCGGGCCGCGGTGAGCATGTCACCGGTCGAGAGGATCTTGACGCGCTCCGCCTCCACGGCACCCTCGCCCGCGAGGTAGAGCGCCGACGTGGCACAGCCGCACTCGGGGTGGATAAACAGGTCGGCCTCCGGCGAGGCCGCCGCGCGCTCGGCTAGCTCGGGACCGTTGATGCCCGCGTGCACATGGCACTCCCCCACCCAGACGTGCAGGTTCTCCCGTCCGGTGACCCGCTTGACGTGCGCGCCGAGGAACTGGTCGGGGCAGAACAGGACATCGCGGTCCTCCGGGATCGAGGCCACCACGTCGACCGCGTTCGACGACGTGCAGCAGATGTCGGTCTCCGCCTTCACCTCGGCGGTCGTGTTGACGTACGAGACGACGACCGCGCCCGGATGCTCGGCCTTCCAGGCCCGCAGCTGTTCCCCGGTGATCGAGTCGGCCAGCGAGCAACCCGCGCGCGCGTCCGGGATCAGCACCGTCTTGTCCGGCGAGAGGATCTTGGCGGTCTCGGCCATGAAGTGGACGCCGCAAAAGACGATCGTGGACGCCTCGCTGGCGGCCGCGATCCGACTCAGCGCGAGCGAGTCGCCGGTGTGGTCGGCGATCTCCTGGATCTCGGGGAGCTGGTAGTTGTGCGCGAGCAGCACCGCGTCCCGCTCCTTCGCGAGCCTGCGGACCTCGTCCGCCCAGGCCGCGTCCGCCTCGACGCCCCCGTAGGGAGCGAGCGGGTCCGCCTGCACCGCCGTATCCAGCCTCGACATGTCGAGCCTCCGGTTGCCTCCGGTGGTTTTCGCCTTATAATCGAAAACCGTGCGCTCACATATTAACAGCACGAACCCCCTGGCACACGAGGTCCTTGCGGCGGTATTACAAGTGCGTTACACCACACCGACGGCCGGTGGGCAGCCGTCGTTGCAGGTCCTGCTGTGGCGCCGCGCCCTCGATCCGCACGTCGGGCGCTGGTCGTTGCCCGGTGGCCGGCTGCGCCCCGACGAGGACGTCGAGACCTCGATCCGCCGTCAGCTCGCCGAGAAGGTCGACATCAAGCAGCTCACCCACGTCGAGCAGCTCGCCGTGTTCAGCGACCCGCACCGCGTGCCCGGGCCACGCGTCGTCGCCACCGCGTTCCTCGGCCTGGTCCCCTCGGACGTCGACCCGGAGGTGCCCGAGGACACGGCCTGGCACCCCGTCGACGAGCTGCCGCGCACGGCGTTCGACCACGAGGCCATCGTGCTGCGCGCCCGCGACCGGCTCCGGGCGAAGCTCAGCTACACCAATGTCGGGTTCGCGCTCGCACCGAGGGAGTTCACGATCTCCGCCCTGCGCGATCACTACTCCGCCGCGCTCGGCTACCGCGTCTCGGCGACCAACCTGCAACGGGTGCTCTCCCGGCGCGGGCTGCTCGTGGCCACTGGTTCGACCGCACCCTCCGGCCGCGCCGGCGGGCGACCAGCAGCGCTGTACTCCTTCGCGCACGACGACATGCAGGTCACCGACCCGTTCGCGGTGTTCAAACCACCGGCCCGCACGACGGGCGCCCGTGCGCGAACGCGCGCGCCCCGCCGCGACGCCGTAACGTGAACGCGTGGCCGACACGAGACCGGACAGCAAGCGGACGACACTCCCGCTGTTCCCGCTGCAGACCGTGCTCCTCCCCGGCACGCACCTGCCGCTGCACATCTTCGAGCCGCGCTACCGCCAGTTGACCGTCGACCTGGTCACCGAAACGGTGCCCGACCGGCTCTTCGGCGTGATCGCGATCCGCACGGCACTGGTGCAGGAGGTCGAGGAGCTGGAGCACGTCCAGCACATCGGGTGCGCGGCCAGGCTGCAGCAGGCCAAGCGGTTGCCGGACGGGCGGTTCGACATCACCACCACCGGGCACCGGCGGTTCCGTCTGCTCGACCTCGACCTGCATTCGGCTCCCTACCTCGTCGGGACTGTCGAATGGCTCGACGACCACGCGTTGCCCCCGGAGAGCGAGGACGTCGCGTGGCGGCTTGCCGACCTGGCGCGCGCCGCCCACCGGCGGTACTGCGAATCGGCCTGGGAGCAGGAGAGCACGCGGGCGCCGGCACCGGACACCGATCCGGCCGACCTCGCCTACCTGCTGGCCGCCGACTGCCTGCTGCCCCTCGCCGACCGGCAGGCGTTGCTGGAGGAACGGCAACCCCTGCGCCGCCTGCGGACCGTCTGCGGGCTGCTCAACCGCGAGGCCGGGTTCCTGTCGAAGCTGCACGCCGTGCCGGCGCCCCTGGCCGAGATGGACAAGACGGTCAAGCCCAGCCTGAACTGACCCCGAGCCGCCTCAGCGGTAAGGGTCGGTGATCTCGCAGAGTTTCGTCAACGTGTCGCGCAGCTGCGTCAGGCGACGCCTGCCCACGTGCTGCTCCCACTCGGCCTCGATGCGCGTGATCTCCGCCTCGGCGAACGGCGCCGCCGCGCGCGCCTTGTCCGTGCCCCGGACGAGCCGAGCCCGGCCGTCGGTCGGATCCGGTACACGCTCCACATAGCCGGCCTTCTCCAGCTGGTCGACCAGAAAGCCGGCGGTCTGCTTGGTCACCTGCGCCGCCTCGGCCAGCTCGGTCAACCGGCTGCCGTCCGGATCGAGCCGCTGCAGCAGCCGGGCCTGCGCGAGCGTGACGTCGAACCCGGCGGCGCGGATCGCGTCCATGACCCGGTTCTCCAGGTGCCGGTACGGGATGTAGAGGAGCAGTCCGGTGTTCAACGCGGCCCCCTTGACGATAGTCAGATGCTCTGATTAAAGTAGTCAGTCTATCTTACCATTTTTGGGCGAGGTTCCCATGGACCACAACGACAAGTGGCTGGCGATCGACGCAGAACGCGCGCGCCTTGCCGACCTGCTCGAGACCCTGACCGACCACGAGTGGGCCCAGCCGTCCCTGTGCGCGGGATGGACGGTCCATCACGTCGCGACGCATGTCGCGCTCGCGCCCTACGTCTCGTTTGGCACCGTCCTCGCCGTGGCGATCAGGGCGCGAGGCGACTTCAACCGCATGGTCGACATGCTCACCCGGCGAGAGGCGGCGAAACGGACGCCCGCGGAGGTGATGGAACTGCTCCGGCGAGCGGTCGGCCTGCGCCGCCTCGCGCCGCGGCAGACACTCGACAACGCACTGATGGACGTGCACGTCCACACACAGGACATCGCGATGCCGCTGGGCCGCGCGCTGCCGATGCCGACGGAGGCGGCAGTCGCATCGGCCGAGCACCTGTGGGAGGTCGGGTTCCCCTTCCACGCCCGCCGGCGCCTCGCCGGACACCGTCTCATCGCGACGGACGCCGATTGGAGCGCCGGTGCGGGCACGGACATCCGCGGCCCGATCCAGGCGCTGGTCATGCTGCTGGCCGGCCGCACGGCCACTCTGCCGCAGCTCAGCAGCATCGAGGGCGTCCCGACGTCGTGGGCACCGGCGAGACCCCGCTACCCGAGCCTGCGGCCGAGGTCGTCGCGACTGTTCCAGGTCGCGAGGAAGCCGTACGCCAGCACCGTCGTGAACGGCTGAGCCACCAGCGCCCACGCGCTTTCCAGCCGTGGCGCCCGCTCCACGACGTCACCGAGCGCGGGCGGGCTGTCGATCGCGTACCGGCTCTCGGCGAACGCCAGCCCCAGCCGCATGGCCAGCCACGCCGACAGCAGCGAGCCGAGCGCGGCGGCGATCAGCACCACCGGGCCACGCCGTTCCCGCAACAGCCACACGGCAACGCCGACGAGGATTCCGGTGGCGAGCCCGATCAGCAGGAAGATCGCGAGGTCGTCGAACCGGTGCCAGCTCTCCAGCTGCAGCGGGACGGGCTCGGCACCGGCCCGGACGACGCGTTCGCGCTGCGGGGGCGCGAGCACCGCCCACAGCAGCCCGAGCGGGATGCCCAGCAGGCCCACGAAGGAGACCACGCTGACGGCGGGCAGCAGGTCGGCCTTGACGACCACTCGCGGTCGCTGCGCTCGCGCGACCGCGAAGGTCTGCGCCCGCCACGCGGATTCAGCCTGCTGCTCGGGCACTCCCGCCTCCTCGTTCTCAGCTCAGGCCCGTTGTCCGGGCGAGCCTAGCCCGTCGCCGTGCCCGCGGGCGCGGCGGAGGTGCGTCAGTGCTGCGCGTCCACGTGCCGGGCGAAGCTGTCCGGGTCGAACCGGCCACCGAACCACGGCGAGAGCCCCCGGCGCGCCTCCTCCAGGAACTCCTCCCGGCCGGCGGCGTCGAGTCCTTCCGGCAGCACCCCGAGCAGCGGCGCACCCGCGGCGACCGGCAGGTCCGCGAGGTTGGTGCGGTGCGCCAGGGACGGGCGCGCGGGCCAGGAACCGACGACGACGCCGAGGACGTCGATGCCGCGGCGGGTGGCCACCTCCGCCGTGAGCGCCGTGACGTTGAGCGTGCCGAGCGCGGCGTCGGTGACGATCAGCACCGGTCCGCCGATCGCCCATGCGACGTCGGCGACCGTGCCGCCGTCCCCGTCGAACCGGGTGAGCAGGCCGCCGGTGCCCTCGACGAGCACGGTCTCGTGCGCGGCGTGCAGCTCGCTCGCCGCACGTGCGGCCTCCGCCGGGGTCACCGGCGGAAGGCCGCGACGACGGGCCGCGGCTTCCGGGGACAGCCGATCCGGATAACGGCTCAGCTCCCTCGTCGGTACGTCGCCGGCGAGGCGCCGCACGCGGGCGAGGTCACCCGGTTGTTCCGGGGCCACTCCCGTCTGTGCGGGCTTCAGCACGGCGACGCCGGCGCCGCGGTCCTGGGCGAGCGCGGCTATGGCCGCGGCCACCACTGTCTTGCCGACGCCGGCTCTCGTTCCGGAGATCACCAGCACCGTCACGGGACCCGACAGTAGTACCGCCGGACCGGCGAGCGTCAGCCGGTCTTGGCCGCCCGTCGCACACCGGCGGGCACGAACCCGCGCGTCTCCGGATCGAGCAGATACACCTGAGCGTTGCCGACGTCGAAGTACATGCCGGTGAGCCGCAGCTCGCCGCGGGCCTCCGCCTCGGCGACCAGCGGGTCCCGGCGCAGGTGCTCCAGCTGCTGCAGCACGTTGTGCAGCGCCAGCGCGTCGCCCGGCGTCTCCGGTTCGCGGCCGTCGACCGCCACCGGCGGCTCGGACTCGCTGCGGCGCAGGCTCGGCTCGCCGTGCTCCAGCCAGCGCGCGAGCGACTCCAGCCCCTCGGGTGCCTCGCTCACCAGCGCCCGCATCGCGCCGCACGACGAGTGCCCGCACACCACGATCTCGCGCACGCCCAGCACGCTCACCGCGTACTCGATCGACGACCACACCGACGCGCCGTCGGCGGAGTCGCCGCCCCGATCGGGCACGAGGTTGCCGACGTTGCGCACGGTGAACAGGTCGCCGGGACCGCTCGTCGTGATGACGTTCGGCACGATCCGCGCATCGGCGCAGGTGATGAACAGCGTGTGCGGCTCCTGACCCGCGGCGAGCCTGCTCAGCGTCTCCTGCACGAGCGGCGCGGTCCGCGTCTGGAACTCGGACGTACCGCGGTACAGCGGTTCGGAGCGCTGGTCCGGGATCTCCACACCGAAGTCCTTGGCCATCCATTCCGACCACGGCGCGAGCCAGCGCGGCACCGGCGGCTTGGCCCGGTCCCTGCGCACGATCGGGGTCTCTGCCTTGCCGCTGGCGAACCACGGGTGGCCGAGCTCGTCGACGATCACCGTGCCGCCGGCGCGTTCGTGCGCCTGCTGCCAGCTGGACAGGCAGTCGAAGGCCGCGTGGTCGAGGTAGTCGACGACGAGCTCGAGCGTGACGGTGCTGCGTGCGGGCAACCCGTTGAGCACAGTGGACAGTCGCGGCACCGACAGGAACGTCAGCGCACCTTCCACGACGACCCGCCACTGGTCCCCGTCGCCCTCGGCGTGGATGCCGGACCACATCGTGCGCCGCAACATGAGCACGAGCGCGAACGCGATCCCGATGAGCACGCCGGTGAGCAGGTCGATCACGACGACGCCGGCGACCGTCACCAGGTACACGGGCAGGTCGCCGTGGCGGAGCACCTGCTTGATGTTGTCGATGTCGACCAGCTTCGCGCCGACATGCACGAGCAGCCCGGCCAGCGCGGCGAGCGGGATGCTCTCGACCACCCCGGCCAGCGCCACCACGAACACCAGGATCCACACGCCGTGCAGGATCGCCGAGGCGCGGGTACGCGCACCGGCGCGGACGTTGGTGGAGCTGCGCACGATGACGCCGGTGACCGGCAGCCCGCCGAGGCCGCCGGAGGCCATGTTCGCCAGTCCCTGACCGAGGAGCTCGCGGTTGAGGTTGGCCCGGGGGCCGGTGTGCATCTTGTCGACCGCGACGGCGGAGAGCAGCGTCTCCACGCTCGCGATCAGCGCGATCGTCAGCGCCGCCAGTCCGAACTGGAACCAGCCCCCGTCCGGCAGCTCGGGCACGAGATCGATCGCGAGGACCTGGCTCGGCAGGTCGACGCGCTCGGCCGAGAGGTTCAGCACGGCGGCGAGCACGGTGACCAGCGTGATGGCCGCGAGCGGTGCCGGGATGACGCGGACCGCCTGAGGCAGCTTGGTCCAGACCAGAAGAATCGCGATGGTCGTCAGGCCGAGGAAGGCCGCGGTGTCGTGATGGCCGACGATCTGCCCCGGCAGCTCGGTGATGTTGGCGATGGCGTTGCTCTGCGGCGAGCCGCCCAGCACGACGTGCAGCTGACCGAGCACGATCGTCACACCGATGCCCGCGAGCATGCCGTGCACGATGGCCGGCGAGATCGCCAGTGCCGCTCGCGCGACCCTGCTCAGTCCGAAAAGGACCTGCAGCAGACCGGCGACGACGGTGATCGCGCACGTCACCACCCAGCCGAACTCCTGGATGGTCTCCGCCATCACCACGGTGAGCCCGGCGGCAGGCCCGCTGACCTGCAGCGGCGAGCCACCGAAGAACCCGACGACCACGCCACCGATCACGGCGGCGATGAGCCCGGCGACGATGGGCGCCCCGGAGGCGAGCGCGATGCCCAGCGACAACGGGACGGCGACGAGGAAGACCACCAATGAGGCAGGCACGTCGTAGCGCAGCACCGTACGCAGGGACAGTCTGCCTGCCCCGTGCCTCCGGTCGCCTACCTGACCGATTCCATGCGTCATGACATCGCCCTCCCGGGTGTGTTTGTCGTGCGGACTCCGTGCCGCAACGGCAGTGATGGCGCTCGAGGTCGTCGGCGACCGCGGGCCTCGGCCCGCGCGCTCACGTTGGCACCTTCACCAGGTACCAGAACTGTGCGTGAATTGTCCGCTATGGAAAGAAATTCTCATGTTTCCGTCATCGGCTGGTCACTACACTTCGGACACTGGAGGTGAGCACGAAGCCCCAGTCGTGCACTGAGTCTCACTCGATTACGACACCGTTGGCCGGAAACATCACGTCGAGTGAGATTCGCCGACACGGTCGTTGGGTCCAGCACCGGAACAGGTGATCTTGCGGGTCCATGGCGTTGCGAATGGGACATCGCCTCCACGCAGGCGCCCGGACGCGGGCGCTCGGCGCCACCGCATAGGGTGCGACCATGCGAGACAGCGGCGTGCGGTACCGGCCGATCTCGCCGGAGCGGCTCGTCGGCGAACTCGCCGACCGGATCGCGAGCCTGCCCGCCGATCGGTGGTCGCGCGTCGCCGTCGACGGCTCCGGGACCGCGGCCGACCCCGCGGGACTGGCCGACTCGCTCGTCGAACCGCTCCGCGTCCGCGGCCGCGAGGTGCTGCGGGTGTCCGCGTGGGACTTCCTGCGTCCGGCGTCACTGCGGTTCGAGCGCGGGCGGACCGACCCGGACGTGCGCTACGAGGACTGGCTGGACACCGGCGCCCTGCGGCGTGAGGTGCTCGGTCCGCTGGAACCGGGTGGTTCCGGCGAGGTGCTGCCGGCCCTGTGGGACCGCGAACGCGACCGCGCGCACCGGCTGCCGCGCACCACCCTGCCCGCCGGTGCGGTGCTCCTGCTCGACGGGGAACTGCTGCTGGGCCACGGTTTGCGGTTCGACCTCACGGTGCATCTGTGGCTCTCCCCCGCCGCACTCGAACGGCGGACGCCACCCGAGTCACATTGGGCGCTGCCCGCGTACGCCCGGTACGAGCGCGACGTGCAGCCCGCGCTCACGGCCGACGTCGTGGTGCGGATGGACCGCCCGCACCATCCGGCCGTCCGGGAACCGTGACCGTCAGCCGACGACCCGGAACCACAAGTTGGACGCGAGCGCGGCCTCGCTCAGGCCGATCCGTTCCAGCTTCACGTTCGTCCCGCCGGGCACGTCGAACAGGCGCACGCCGTCCCCCAGCAGCACCGGCACGACGCACACGAGGACCTCGTCGAGCCATCCCGCCGCCAGGCACTGGCGCGCGATGTCGGCGCCGAGGATGCTCACGTACTTCTCGCCCGCGGCCTCCCTGGCGGCGGCGACCCCGCCGGCCAGATCACCGGCGAACGTCACGCCCGGCACCGGCTCGTCCGGGACATGGTGGGTGACGACGATCTGCGGGCCCTCCCACGCTCCCCCGTACGCGCCCTCGTTCTCGGTTCCCTTGTTCGGGTCGTCGCCACGGAACGTGCGGTTGCCGATCAACAGCGCACCGATGTCACCGACCAGCCCGTCGATGGGCGGGTTGGGTGCCATGTACTCGCTGAGCCACGACATGTCACCACCAGGGCCCGCGATGAAGCCGTCGAGCGACATGCTGGCCGAGTACAGAAGCTTCGCCATGGGGACCTCCACGATCGCCGGACACGGTCACCAGATCAGACCGGGCCCGGGCCGGGAAGTCATCGCCGCCTGCGCGCCGCGGACGCGGGAACGCCGTCGAGCATCGCCTGCAGCCGGCGCGCGAGCATGTCCCACCGCCAGTGCTCGCTGACCCACCGGCGTCCCGCCTCCCCCATGGCGCGGGCACGCACGGGGTCGGCCAGCAGCGCGGCGACGGTGTCGATCAGCTGGTCGAGCCTGCGCCCGTCGACGACGTGCCCGGTCACCTCGTCGAGCACGGTCTCCGGCGCGCCACCCGAGTTGCCCGCCACGACGGGCAGTCCGGCGGCCGACGCCTCGAGGTAGACGATGCCCAGCCCCTCCACGTCGAGGCCCTTGCCGCGGGTGCGGGCGGGCATGGCGAACACGTCGCCGGCGGTGTAGTGCGCGGGCAGTTCCTCCCATGGCACCGATCCGGTCAGGACCACGTGCTCGGCCACGCCTTCCTGTTCGGCGAGCGCCGCGAGACGTTTGCGGTACGGGCCGCCGCCGACCAGCAGCAGCGCGGCATCGCGCACGCGCTTGCGCAGCTCCGGCAGGGCGCGGATGAGCATGTCCTGGCCCTTGCGCGGGACCAGCCGGGACACGCAGACCACGGTCGGCCGGTCGTCGAGCCCGTACCGTTTGCGCAGCTCCGCCCGTGCGGCGTCGTCGGGCCGGAAGACGTCCGGATCGACACCGGAGGGCAGGTGTTCGAGGCCGGCCATCGGCCCGAACGCGGAGGCGAACCGGCGTCGTGTGTAGTCGCTGACGTAGGTGATGACGTCGGTGGTCTCGCCGATGCGGCGCAGCGCCTGCCGGGCCCCCGGGAGCATCGACCAGCCGACCTCGTGGCCGTGGGTGCAGGCCACCACCCGGCGCGCGCCGGCAGTCCGCAATGGACTGCCGAGCAGCGCGAGCGGGGCAGCCGCACCGAACCACACGGTCTCGCAGTCCCGCGACCGCAGCAAGGACTTCGCCTGCCGCAGCACGTCCGGCGTCGGCAGCATCAGCGACGTGGGATGCCGGACGACCTCGAACGGCGCTTCCGCGTCGAACGCACGCGACGAGCCCGAACCGCGTTCCCAGGTCGGCGCGTAGACGACGAGGTCGTCCGCGGGCAACCGGGTCGCGAGGGCGTGCAGGTACGACTGGATGCCGCCGGGCCGGGGCGGGAAGTCGTTCGTCACCAAGAGGGTGCGGCGCATGGTGTAAAGCTATCCCGCCCC
Source organism: Prauserella oleivorans (assembly GCF_042685745.1). Classification (NCBI taxonomy): domain Bacteria; kingdom Bacillati; phylum Actinomycetota; class Actinomycetes; order Pseudonocardiales; family Pseudonocardiaceae; genus Prauserella; species Prauserella oleivorans. Next base: position 5,014,736 of record NZ_JBHUNT010000001.1, read on the forward strand.
GGAGCGGGCTCGCGGGGTCAGGCGACCCGGCGAGCCCCGCTGTACTCGTCCTGCAGCGGCGACACCTTCACGACGTCACCCTCCGTCGGAGCGTGCACCATCATGCCGTTGCCGATGTAGATGCCGACGTGCGAGACGGGCGAGTAGAAGAACACGAGGTCACCCGGCTGCAGCTGGTCGCGCGACACCGCGGTGCCGTACGTGGACTGGGCGCTGCTCGTGCGCGGGATGCTGATGCCCGCCTGCTGGTAGGCCCACTGGGTGAGGCCGGAGCAGTCGAACGAGTCCGGACCGGTGTCGCCCCAGCCGTAGGGGCTGCCGCGCTTCGACAGCGCCGCGTCGACCGCGACCTGGGCCGCCGCGCCGGGCGCGGTGACGTTCCCGACGTCGGGACCAGTGTCCTGCTGCGCGGCCTGGTCCTCGTCGCTGAGCAGTCCGGCCTGCTCCTTGAGCTCCTCGAGCTGGGCGTCGAGGCGTTCCTTGCGCGCCTCGATGTCGGCCGTGAGCCGCGCGGCGGCGTCCTTGGCGTTCTGCGCCCTGCGCTGGGCGTCGGCGGCCTGCCGCTTCGCCGCCTCGGCGGCGTCGACGGCGCCCTTGAGCTTGCGCAGCGCCTCGTTCTTGTCGGTCGCCAGCACGTCGAGCGCCGAGGAACGCTCGAGGAAGTCCTGCGCGGAGTCGCCGGTCAGCAGCGCCGACAGCTTGTTCATCTGCGCGCCGGTGGTGAACGACGCGCCCGCGAACCGGTCGACCTCGACGCGGTAGCGGGCCTCGTCGGCGGCCGCCTGCCGCTGGGCCTGGCCTGCGTTCTCGAGTTCGGTGTTGGCCCGCTCGAGCTCGCCTTCCCGAGCCTTCAGGTCTTCCTGGGCCTGGAGGTATTCCTCGTTGAGCTTCTCGGCCTCGGCGGCGAGTTCGCGGTACCTCGCCAGCGCGTCCGAGGTGCTCGGCTGCTGCAGGGCGATCGGGGGTGTCTGGGGGGCGGGGGCAGGGGAAGCGGTGGCCGGTGACTGGGTGAAGGTGACGACCGCGATCACGGCGGAGGCCGCCAGCGCGCCCGAAACCACGCGCTTCACGGGATGCGACTGCACGTCGCGACTGTCTCCTTTGCTCTCCAGCCGCCTACCGGTCACGGACCACGGCCGAGGTCGGGGGCCCTCGTCGTGTTCCGCCGCGCCCAGGCACGGGAGTACCGCAGGTACCCACCTTTGCTGGTGTCGCGCGTTGTGTCCGGCACAGCTCCCCGACACAAGCTGTTACGGCGGCGATCCCGCGTCGCCGACTCTTGAGGAACGGCTGCCTGGCGCGAGATCTCGGCCAGGTTACGAAACGTCAGCGCCGGCGTCCACCAGCGGGGGGTCGTGATTCGTTCGCCGCACCAGGCACCCCGTTCGGACCAGCGGTTAGTCGCCGGCTGTGATTGACCTAACACAGCGAGGCTGTATTACCGCCGACCGTTCACCTGATCGGATGGACCGTTCGGCGCACGGTCCTCGTCAGCCCGCCCGCCGCCGAGCCGGCGTCCCGGGCACGAGCCGTAGCTTCGGCACCATCCCCGCCTCCGCGAGCACGTCCACGGCGCGCTGCTCGGCACTGTCCCACTCCACCTCCGGCGGCGCCCCCAGCAGGACGCTCACGACGCAGTCGGAGCAGGCATCCCCACGAACCTGGCAACGGTCACAGTCGATGACCAGCGTGTCCTCGTCGAAGAAGTCCATACCGGCACGCTAAGTCGGCCCACCGACATTTTCCGTGCCGCACGCCCTCAGATCGTGCCGGCGTACTCCCAGTGCCACGGCTCCTCGCGCCCGCCGCCCTGCCGCGCCCAGCCCGGGTTGACCCAGCCGAACGCCGCGGCGTGCTCGGTCAGCCACCGGTGCTGCGGCGTGCCGAACGACTCCGCCCCACCGCACAGGTCCACGGCAAGTCCCCAGCCGTGGTTGCTCGTGCCCGGGACGGCGGCGAGGGCGGGCTTGCGGCGGTAGAGGTCCACCTGCGCGTCGAACGTGCGGTAGGAGTCGGTGAGGCACAACGGCCGCCCGAACGTCGCGGCGTAGGCCTGCGACATCGCCTGGAAGGCCTGCGCGGCGTCACAGCGCAGGACGTGCGCGGCCACCCCGATCCGGCACAACGCCGCGGCGGGGATCAGGCCGTTCGGATAGCCGCCCCACGCACCGGCGGCCTCGTCCGCGGCGGCCTGCCGCACGGGCACCTCCACACCACCGCAACGCCACGTCAGCGCGTCCTCCGCCCGCTGGGGCACCGGCGCGGGGGCCCGGGTGCCGAGCGCTGGCCGCACCACGCCGAGCAGGCTGTCCCCCGCGGGCATGTCCGTGACGACCACCCCGGCGAGCCGGGCGTCCGCGGCGAGCATCGTCCGACCGTCGAGCACCACGCCGACCGACTGCACGCCGTACCTGGCCGGGCCCACGAACACGAGGTCGCCGGGCGCGGCGTCGCCGACCGGCACCGGACGTCCCGTGGCGAACTGGCGGTCGGCGCCCTCGGGCAGCGGGAGACCGGCCCTGCTGAACACCGACCTGGTGAGCCCGTCACAGGAGTAGGCCACCGGGCCCTCGCCCTTCTCCCTCGGCACGTACGGCTTGCCGAGCGCGCCGACCGCCGCGGACACCGCGTCCACCGTCTCCCTCGGCAGCACCAGCAGCCGCTGCCCGTTCACGCCGATCTGCGCCACGCCGGCCTGCGGTCGGCCGTCCCGCCCGGGCAGCGGACGCAATCCGGCCGGGAGCCGCGCCGGGTCGCGCAAGGCCGCCGCCGGAGGCGGTTGGATGCCCGCGTCGGCCAGCCTGCGCAGGTACGTCCGCCAGTTCGCGGCGGTCTTCTGGTTGCGTTGTTGCTGGGCCTTCTGCCGGGCCACCACCGCGTCGTTGGCGGCGGCGATGGAGTCGCGCAGCTCGGCCGATACGGCGTCGGCGCGGTTGGTGGCGTCACCGCTGCGGCGGTCGAGCTCGGCCTTGCGAGCCGCGGCGGCCTGCTCGTCGCCCACGGCCACCCGTTCGGCCTCCACGGCCCGGCGCTTCCGCTCCAGCGCCCCGAGCAGCCGCTGATCCTGCTCGGCGCGGAGCCGGCCCAGCAACGACGATCCGCCGAGCAGCTCCTCGGGGTTGGCCGCGGTGACGAGCAGGCGGAACTCGTCGGCGCGGCCCATGGCGGTGAACACCGACCGGGAGAAGGCGTCGACCTCCCGCTGCTGTGCCGCCACGGCCTCCTCCGCGGCTCGCCGCTCGGACCGCGCCCGCTCCAGCCGCGAGCGCGCCTGGTCGAGCTCGGCACGGGCGGCGTGGATCCGGGCCGACAGGTCACCGAGCTCGCGCTGCACCTCGTTCGCGGCACGCTGCAGGTCGGCGATCACCGGGTCGGCGAAGGCCTCACCCGGCCGGCGGTCGGGGACGGGCGTGCCCGGCGCGACCCCGGCCTCGATCCGCACGTCACCCGAGTCGGGCGGTGGCTCCTGCGCCGCGGCCGGTGGCGGAGCGCCGAGCATCGAACCGGCCAGCACCACCACGGCCAGCACCCCGGCCACCCGCATCCACGCCTCCGCGTCCCTCGCAGTGATCACTCATTCGAGCACAACGACGCGGGAGCCGGTTCGTCACGCCGGGTCAGACCCGGCCCAGCCGGGCCAGCAGTACAGCCGACGGCACCGCGTGGGCGCCGCCTGCCCGCACCGACGTCACGACCGCCTGATCGGAGGTCACCACGATCAGCGGGCGACCCGGCGGCTCGGACGCCACCAGTTCGCGGATCACGTCGTCGGCGAGCACGCCGGGGTCGGAGAACAGCACCCGGACGCCACGGGGGTTGGCGGCCGGGATGGACGTCACGCCCGCCCCGTCGAACACGACGGTCACCTCCGCGTGGGTGCGCGCGTGGAGCGCGGCGAGCTGGCCGATGAGCCGCCTGCGTTGCTCGGCCAGCGTCAGCTCGGGATATCCGGTCTTGGTCACGTTGTAGCCGTCGACGACCACGTGGGCCTTCGGCAGCGCCAGCAGCCGGTCGAGGGTCTCGGCGTCCGACACCCGGTCGCCGGTGCGCCTGCCGGCACTCGCCCCGCGCACGGTGTCGGCAGGGCTGCGCCGGGTGACGCCGACGGAGAGCTCCCGGCGCAGGCCGTCGACGGCCCCGCCGAGCGTGTCCAGCAGCAGCCCGAGCCGGACCTCGTCGGCGTCGCGGGCCTCCCTGGCCGACTGCCGGGCCACCTCGGCCTCGGCGACCGCCCGCTCGGCCCGGGCGCGCTCCGCGGCCGCCCGCTGGCGTTCCCGCTCGAGCTGGGCCGTCAGCCGTTCGATCTCCCCGGCACGATCGGCACCCGCACGGGCGGCCTCGGCCTTCGCCTCGTCGGCGGCGTCGCGCGCCTGCCGCAGCGCGACACCCTGTTCCCGCAACCTGCCACGCAGTTTGTCCAGCTCCGCCTCCCGCTCGCTGCGGGCCTGCTCCGCCTCGGCGCGGGCCTGACGCAGCTCATCCCGGACGCTCGCGAGCTCGGTCTCCAGCTTCCGCACCCGCGCCAGCGCGGCATCGCGTTCGGCCCGCAGCGTCGTCTCCTCCGCGTGCTTCGCGACGAGCCGGACCCGGGACGACGCGCTCGACTCCCCCAGGAGCACGGCGGCCGCGGCGGAGGCGACGGAGTCCCCGGCGTTCGGGTCCAGCGCGTCGTGCCGGTGTTCGCGGAGCCACTCGAGCACGGCGGTGCGAAACCGCGGCGAGTCCTTCAAGCCGGTGAGCAGGGCGTTGCCACCGACCCGGGCACGTTTGGCGGGCGCGAACCGGGCCACCGGGCGCAGCTGGCGCGGGACGTCGTCGGGCGGCAGCTTGCCCAGTGCGGCGGCGGCCAGCGTGGCGATGCGGTCCCGGACCGACTCGGGCAGGGCGAGCCAGTCAAGCTCCCGCTCCTCGTCGTCGTCGGGCACGCCGCTGCCCGGCCCGGGAGCGCTCTCCTCGGGCTCGTCGGGGTGTGCGGACGACGGCAGCATCCATTCAGCTTAGGCCGCCCGAGCGCGCCCTGCGCCCCGCGTCGATCAGCGGGCGGGCTCCACCACCACGCGAGCGGCCACGGGCAGGTGGTCCGACGCACCCGGGTCCGTCGTGAGCACGCGGGTCCACACCGGACGCACGCCCTCGCCGACGTAGACGTAGTCGATCCGCCGGTCCGCGTCCTCGGCCGGATAGGTCGCCCCCGAGCCCGTGCCCGCCGCCGTCCAGGCGTCGGTGAACGTCTCGTCCAGGGTGGCGATCTCCGGAGCGTCCGGCAGCGCGTTCAGATCGCCCACCAGGACGGCCGGCCGCGTGTCTCCGATCAGCTCGACGAGCTGGCGGGTCTGCGCGATCCGGTCGGTCTGCGAGCTGGCGGCCAGGTGGGTGTCGTAGACGTGCACCGGCACGCCCCGCACGTCCAGCTCGGCGTGCAGCAGCCCGCGCTGTTCCTGATCGGGCGAGCGGGCGAGGTAGGTGTTGTCCCAGTCCCGGATCGGGTAGCGGGACAGGATCGCCGTGCCGTACTGCACCCGCGGCTTGCCCGGCTCCGGCGGTTCCCGGTCGATGTTGGCACCGAACACCACGTGGTAGCCGAGCCTGCGCGCCAGCTCGCCGGCCTGGTCTGCCCAGTCACTGCGGCCGGAGTAGTGCCGGTCCACCTCCTGCAGTCCGGCGACGTCCGCGCCGCTCTCCCGGATCACGCGGGCGATGCGGTCGAGGTCGAGCGTGCCGTCCGTGCCCTGTGCGTGGTGGATGTTGAACGAGAGCACCGTGAACGGTCGTGCCCCACTCGCCGACGCCGGTGTCGTACTCGTCACCGTCATCACCCCGCACACCGCCATCAGTGCCGCCAGCCACCGCCGTACCCGCATCCGGACCTCCCGTCCACGTCGTCGCGGTGATCGTTCCGGCCGGACACGGCCACGGGGTGATCCCGGGATGAACGGGGGTGGACGGGCGCCGGAGGATTGTCGGTCCCCCTGCTTAAGGTCCCGATCATGCAGCTCGCCTTCGACGAATTGGGAACACCGTTGCGGGACACCACCTTCGTCGTCGTCGATCTGGAGACCACGGGCGCACCGCCGGGCCCGGACGGCATCACGGAGATCGGGGCCGTGAAAGTGCGTGGCGGCGAGGTGCTGGGCGAGTTCGCCACGCTCGTCGACCCGCGAGCCCCGATCCCGCCGCAGATCGTCGCGCTCACCGGCATCACCACGGCGATGGTCCAGGCCGCTCCCCGTATCGAACGTGTCCTGCCCGCCTTCCTGGAGTTCGCCGCAGGGTCTGTGCTGGTGGCCCACAACGCCGGATTCGACGTCGGGTTCCTCCGCGCGGCCTGCCAGGGCCACGGCTACACCTGGCCCCGGCCGCCCGTGGTCTGCACCCTCAAGCTCGCCCGACGGGTGCTGTCCGGACAGGACTCGCCGCGCAAGCAGAGCCACCGGCTCTCCGCGCTGGCCGAGCTGCTCGGCGCGCGCACCAAGCCGACCCACCGTGCGCTCGACGACGCCCGCGCCACCGTGGACGTCCTGCACGCTCTGCTCGAGCGGGTCGGGTCGATCGGCGTGCAGTCCCTCGAGGAGCTGCTCGACTACCTGCCGGACGTCACGCCCGCCCAGCGCCGCAAGCGGGGCATGGCGGCTCACCTGCCCGAGCGACCGGGTGTGTACCTCTTTCGCGGCCCCGGCGACGAGGTGCTTTACGTCGGCACCGCGAGCAACCTGCGGCGACGGGTGCGCCAGTACTTCACCGGGTCGGACAGCCGCGGCCGGATCCGGGAGATGGTCGGCCTCGCGGAGCGGGTGGACGGCATCGAGTGCGCCCACGCACTGGAGGCGCAGGTCCGGGAGCTGCGGTTGCTCGCCGCGCACCGGCCCGCCTACAACCGCCGGTCGAAGAACCCGCGGAAGGCATGGTGGGTGGTGCTCACCGACGAGGCGTTCCCGAGGCTGTCGGTGGTCAGGCAGGAACGCGACGGCGCGCTCGGCCCGTTCGGCTCGCAGGCGCGCGCGAAGATCGCCGCGGACGCCCTGGCCGGTGCGGCCGGGCTGCGCACGTGCACGCAGCGCATCCCGGCCCGCGATCCCCGGGGCACTCCGTGTGTGCTCGCCGAACTCGGCAAGTGCGGTGCCCCGTGCGCGGGCAGGCAGAGCGTGCGGGAGTACGAGCCGGCCGTGCGGCTGGTCACCGACCTCGTCGCGGGCACCGGCAACGACGCGCTGCACGCCGCCCGCGCCCACGTCGACGCCCTCGCCGACGCCGAGCACTTCGAGCAGGCCGCCCGGCGCCGCGACGCGCTGGTGACCCTGCTGCGCGGCGTCGACCGCGGACACCGGCTGGCCGCGCTGGCCGCCATCCCCGAGCTGGTGGCCGCGGCTCCGGACGGGGCGCGCGGCTGGGAGTTCGCGGTGATCCGCCACGGACGGCTCGCCTCGGCCGGCGTGGCCCGGCGCGGGGTGCCGCCGATGCCCGTGGTCGACGCACTGGTGGCGTCCGCCGAAACGGTGCTGCCCGGCCCCGGTCCTCTGCGCGGGGCGGCCGCCGAGGAGGTCGGCCTGATCCTGCGCTGGCTCACGCGGCCGGGCGTCCGGCTCGTCCGCGCGGCGACGCCGTGGGCCGAGCCCGCCCACGGCGCGGGTAAGTGGCAGCCCTGGCTCGACCGGGCGGCCACCGCCACGACGCTCGAGAACGTCGGGTGAGCCGAGACTACGATCACGGCAGAACCGCGCACGTCTTCCAGGAGGCCATCTTGATCACCGCGATCGTCCTTATCAACGCAGCGGCGGACAGCATTCCCGAGACCGCACAGGCGATCGCGGACATCGACGGGGTGTCCGAGGTCTACTCGTGCGCGGGTGATGTCGACCTGATCGCCATGGTCCGCGTGCCGACGCACGAGGACCTCGCGGCCCTCGTGCCGACGAAGATCAGCAAGGTCCCCGGTGTGCTCGACACCGACACGCACATCGCGTTCCGGTCGTACTCCAGCGCCGACACCGAGTCGGCCTTCGAGATCGGCATCGAATCCGACTGACGCCGGGCAGCCCTCGCACACCGCGGGCGCCAGGTGACCCCGGACACGAAACGGGGCTCCCGGTCACCTCGACCGGGAGCCCCGTTTCGTGCGTGTCGGACTTACTCGCCGCGCGGCGTGGAGAGCGTTCCCGAGGTGGCCTCCTCGGGCTCCGGCGCCTCCAGCTGGCCCGCGCCGCCGTAGTCGTGCTGGCGGGCCCGGGCCGCCTCGAGCGCGGCCGTCTCCTCCGGCGGGTCCGGCGACAGCAGGCCACCGGCGACGGGCTGACCCGCGGTACCGAGCTTGTTCATCTTCTTCGGCACCGGCGCGCCCTGGTACTCGAGCGGCACCGGGTGGCCGTGGTCGTCCACCGGGCCAAGCGGCTGGTGGATCTCGATGAACTCACCGTGCGGAAGCCGCTTGATGATGCCGGTCTCCACACCGTGCTCGAGCACCTCGCGGTCGGACCGCTGCAGGCCCAGGCAGATGCGATACGTGACGAAGTACGCCAGCGGCGGCAGCAACAGGATGCCGATCCGGCCCATCCACGTCGTCGCGTTCAGGGAGATGTCGAAGGTGAACGCGATGATGTCGTTGAACCCGGACAGCTCCAGCACCATGAAGAAGGTGATCGCCATGACGCCGAGGCTCGTCCTCACCGGTGCGTCACGCGGCCGTTGCAGCAGGTTGTGGTGCGCGGTGTCCTTGGACAGCTTCCGTTCGATGAACGGATACGCGATCAGCACCGTGAACAGGATGCCCATGCCGATGGCACCGGCGAAGAACACCGGCGGCACCGTGTAGTTGCCGATGTAGAGCTCCCACGCCGGCCAGATGCGCAGGATGCCGTCCGCCCAGGCCAGATACCAGTCGGGTTGGGACCCCGCCGAGACCTGGGACGGGTTGTACGGCCCGATGTGCCACACGGCGTTGATCTGGAACAGACCCGACATCAGCGCGATGAACCCGGTGACGACCGCGAAGAACGCGCCCGCCTTCACGGCGAACACCGGCATGATCCGGACGCCGACGACGTTGGTCTCCTTGCGCCGCACACCCGGGAACTGGGTGTGTTTCTGGTACCAGACCAGGGCCAGGTGCACGGCGACCAGCGCCAGCATGATGCCAGGGATGATCAGGATGTGCAGGGCGTACATGCGCGGCACGATCACGGTGCCGGGGAACTCCCCGCCGAACAACGCCCAGTGCAACCACGTACCGATCACCGGGACCGAGAGCACGATGCCCGACAGGGTCGCGCGGATACCGGTACCGGAGAGCAGGTCGTCCGGCAGCGAGTATCCGAAGAAGCCCTCGAACATGCCCAGGATCAGCAGCAGCGCGCCGATGACCCAGTTGGCCTCACGCGGCCTGCGGAACGCTCCGGTGAAGAACACCCGGAACATGTGCACCATCATCGCCGCGACGAAGATCAGCGCCGCCCAGTGGTGCATCTGCCGCACGAAGAGCCCGCCCCGGACCTCGAACGAGATCTCCAGGGTGCTCTCCAGCGCGCGGGACATCTCGATGCCCTGCAGGTTCGTGTACGGGCCGTTGTAGACGACCTCCTCCATCGAGGGGTCGAAGAACAACGTCAGGTAGATGCCCGACACGATCAGGATGATGAAGCTGTAGAGCGCGATCTCCCCGAGCAGGAACGACCAGTGCGTCGGGAAGACCTTGTTCATCTGGTGCCGCAGGCCCTTGGACAGCATGTACCGCTGGTCGGCGTTGTTCGCCGCCTCAGCGGCATGCCGCTGGAGAGCACTGGAGCCCTTGGTCGGTGTGGTGAGTGAGCTCATGACTTGCGCTCCCAGAAACCGGGTCCGATCGGCTCGATGAAGTCGTGCCGGGCGATGAGATACCCATCACTGTGCACCGTGATGGGCAGTTGCGCCAGGGCGCGGGTGGCAGGCCCGAACACGGGCTTGGCGTACTGCAACGCATCGAACTGCGACTGGTGGCACGGGCAGAGAATCCGGTTGGTCTGCTGCTCGTACAGCGAGGTCGGGCATCCGACGTGGCTGCAGATCTTCGTGTAGGCGAAGTAGTCGCCGTAGTTGAAGTCCTCCTGGCCCTTCCGCTTCACGACGCGGGCGGCGTCCTCGGGGCGCAGGCGGATCAGCATGACGGGGTTGTCCGAGCGCTTGAGCGCGTGCGCGAGGGCCTCGTGGTCACCACGCTCGGACTCCCGGAACGGGAACACGGTCTCCATGCCCCCCGCGTCGAGGTCCTCCGGGCGCACGAGCGAGACCTCGCCCGGGTCGCCGGTGTGCCTGCGCAGGTAGACGATCTCGCCCGGGTACTGCGGCTGCCAGCCCGTGTGGGCCAGCGAGTCCTTGCCGTTGGGGTGCTTCCAGGGGTTCTCGATGAACGAGGCCACCGGGAGCGCCACCGCCCCGAGACCGAGCACGCCCGCGCCCAGGCCGGCGCTGCGCTTGATCATCGACCGGCGGCCGATGGTGCTGCGATCAGCCGTGTCCGAGAGGTGCGCGACGATCGTCTTGCGGTCGATCTCGGGCGATCCCTCGCCCATGTTGTCCGTGCGCTCCTGCACCGCCAGCTCGGCGGGGATGAACTTCTTGCTGTACAGCAGCACACCGATCGCGAGGCCGAGCACCGCGATACCCAACGTCACGCCGAGCACGGGCGTGTACAGGCTGTACCAGAAGTGCGCCGTCTCGTTGGACCGCGGCTCGTACTGCCACGGCCACCAGATCAGGGCGACGAGGAACGCCACCCCGGCCAGCGCCGCGATCAGGAACCACAGCGCGATGCCACGCTCGGCGCGCTTCTCCGCCTTGGTGCCCTTGACCGGCCACGGCTCCGGGTAGTTGACGATCTCGACGCCGTCCAGCTTGCCGCCCAGGCGCAGGAGCTCGTCGCGGTCCATCGCCGCGAGCTCCTCGTCCGTGGGCCGCGGTCCTGGCTCGTTGCCGCTACTCATGCTCTATGCCCTCGATCCAATCCACAGGGTCGCGCCGATGAGGGCGCCGATCCCCACGACCCACGCGATGACACCTTCGGACGCCGGCCCGAGGCCGCCCAGCGGGTGGCCACCCGGGGCGTTGCCCTCGTCGGCCACCGACTTGACGTAGGCGACGATGTCCCGCTTCTCCTCCGGGGACAGCTGCCGGTCGGAGAACTTCGGCATGTTCTGCGGGCCGGTGAGCATCGCGGTGTAAATCTGCTCCTCGTTCGCCGGCTCCAGCTCCGGCGCGTACTTACCGGCGGAGAGCGCACCGCCCTGGCCGGTGAAGTTGTGGCACGACGCGCAGTTCAGGCGAAACAGCTCACCGCCGCGCGCGGGGTTGGAACCCTGCAGCGCCTCACCGGTCTGCTCGGGCCGCTGCGGGCCGCCGCCGTGCGCTTGCACGTAGGCGCCCAGCGCGTCGATCTCCTCGGGCGAGTACTTCGCCGGCTTGCGGGACGCCTGCGCCTCCTGCCGCACCATCGGCATGCGGCCGCTCGAGACCTGGAAGTAGACGGCGGCCTCGCCGACGCCGATCAGGCTCGGGCCCTTGTCCTCGACGCCCTCGAGGTTCGCGCCGTGGCACGAGATGCAGCTGTTGTTGTAGATCTGCTCGCCCTTGCGGAGCAGCGCCGGGTCGGTCTGCGCCTCGGCGGTCTGCGGCTCCGGAGCGAAGACGGCGTAGAGCCCTCCGGCCGCGACCAGCGCCACACCGAGCGCGAGCAGGCCGGCCAACCGCCGACGGAACTTCGTGCGGCGACCCGCTCGCCGCTCGCCCGCGGTGGCGGGCTTCTTGCTGGTGGTCATCTTCTGCGGCAACCCTTGCTGTCAGTTCGGCCGATGTGTTCCGAGGTGGTCAGGGGATGATGTAGATCACCGCGAACAGGCCGATCCACACGATGTCGACGAAGTGCCAGTAGTACGAGACGACGATGGCCGACGTCGCCTGCGCCGGTGTGAACTTGCTCAACTTGGTTCGGATGAGCAGGAACACGAACGCGATCAGACCACCGATGACGTGCAGTCCGTGGAAGCCGGTGGTGAGGTAGAAGACCGTGCCGTAGGCACCCGAGGGGATGGTCACACCCTCGCTGATGAGCGTGACGTACTCGCCTGCCTGGCCGAGCACGAAGACCGTGCCCATGATCAGCGTGATCAGGTACCAGCGGCGCAGGCCGAAGACATCACCGCGCTCGGCGGCGAACACGCCGAACTGGCAGGTGAACGACGACGCCACCAGGATGATCGTGAACGGCAGCGCGTACGGGATGTCCAGGTGGATCGGCTCGCCCGTCGCCGGATTGGGTGGCGGCCAGTGCCCGGAGTCGTTCTGCGCCTTGACCGTGAAGAACATCGCGAACAGCCCAGCGAAGAACATGAGCTCGCTGGACAGCCAGACGATGGTGCCGACGCTGACCATGTTCGGCCTGTTCAGCGAGTGCACTCGCTGGCTGATGGAGGGAGCTGCCGTTGTCACGGTTCGCATTATGTCCTCTCACCCGACGGGGTCGCAGAGCGGGTCCTACGGAGAGTCGTGGAAACCGCGTCACCCTCTGGGTCAATCGCGGCCCGGCCAGATAGCATCGGCTCGACCAACACCGCGGGCACGGAGGACGCACCATGACGGAGCAGGCAGCGCAGGCCCTGAGGATCCTCGTTTTCAGCCACCGGCCCGAGGTGCGGGAGTCGATCGTCAACGCCATCGGCCGCAGGCCCGCTCCTGATCTCGGCAAGGTGCGCTACGTCGAGGCCTCCGCGGTGGCCGACGTGCTGGTCGAGATGGACTCCGGTGAGATCGATCTCGCCATTCTCGACGGCGAAGCCCAGCCGACCGGCGGCATCGGCCTGTGCAGGCAGCTCAAGCACGAGATCGACGACTGCCCTCCGATCGTGGTCGCGGTGCGGCGACGGGACGACCGATGGCTTGCGACGTGGTCGCAGGCGGATGCCGTGCTCGTGCATCCGCTCGACCCGCTCGCCGCCGCCGAAACCGTCGCCGAGGTGCTGCGCGCGCAGCGCCTGCCCGTTGTCCAAGGTTGATCACGATGCCCCAGCAACACACCTGGCCTGCCGTGCTCGGCAGGCTCATCGACCGTGGCGATCTCACCGAGGCCGAGACCGCCTGGGCGATGGACCAGATCATGTCCGGCGCCGCCACGCCTGCCCAGATCGGCGGGTTCGCCGTCGCGTTGCGCGCGAAGGGCGAGACCGCTGCGGAGATCTCCGGCATGGCCTCAGCGATGCTCGCCCACTCCCGCCGGCTGGAGATCGGCGTCAAGGCCGTCGACATCGTCGGCACCGGCGGCGACAGGTCAGGCTCGGTGAACATCTCCACGATGTCGGCCCTGGTGGTGGCGGCCTCCGGTGCTCCGGTCGTCAAGCACGGCAGCCGCGCGGCGTCGTCGAAGTCCGGTGCGGCCGACGTGCTCGAGGCACTCGGTGTGGCGATCACCATGTCGCCGGAGAACGTGCGCCGCTGTGTCACCGAGCTCGGCATCGGCTTCTGCTTCGCGCCGGCGTTCCATCCGGCACTCAAGTACGCCGGGGCGCCCCGCCGCGAGCTGGGTGTGCCGACCACGTTCAACATGCTCGGGCCCCTGACCAACCCGGCTCAGCCCTCGGCAGGTCTCATCGGGTGCGCCTACGAGGACAAGACCCGCGTGCTCGCGGAGGTCTACGCGCGGCGCGGCCACGACGTCCTGCTGGTGCGGGGTGACGACGGTCTCGACGAGATCACCAGCACCACCACCACGGCGGCGTGGGTGATCTCGGGCGGAGAGGTCCGCGAGGACCGGATCGACCCGAAGGCGCTGGGCATCCCGCTGGGCACGGCGGCCGACCTCAAGGGTGGATCGCCGGAGGTCAACGCCAGGGTGGTGCAGGAACTGGTCGACGGCAAAGCCGGTCCGGTTCGCGACGCCGTGCTGCTCAACGCGGCCGGTGCACTGGCCGCGTACAACGGCTTCTCCGGCGACCTGACCGCCGACCTGGCCGCCAATCTCGAGCGGGCCGCCAACACCATCGATTCCGGCGCCGCCGCCACGCTGTTGCAGCGCTGGGTGGCGTTCTCCAAGACCGCGGACTGAGCGCGACGGGGCGGCGGCTACCCCGCGCTTCGACCCACATGCTTGCCGCACGCGCCGGGTGGTCCACCACGGCGTGTGCGGTGGTGCTGGCCTCTCAGCTCTGCTCACGGCGCGCGGCGGCGTCCTCGTCGGACCGTGCTCACTGGTACCCGCGCTCACGGCAATCCATCAAGCCACGCCGCGGCCCTCCCAGTCCAACGTCGGCGCCGTGCCCACCCGTCCCGCCTGCCACGCCCGCGATGCCGCGCGCAGCGGCGACTCCCAGCCTGCGACACGACCATGTCGGCCCGCCGAGCAGCCCCCGAACACACGGGTCCCCCCCGCCGCGCACAAGCACGACGGGGGGACCCGAGAAAGGTTCTCAGTGGTGGCTCGGCCCGGTGTGGTACTCGAAGACGAGCCCGCCGACGGCGATGAGCAGCGCGATGATCGCGAACACCAGCAGCCAGATCTGGAAGAACGCCAGCGCCACACCGCCCAGGGCCGCCGACGCGGCGAGGCCCACCGGCCAGTAGCTGCCCGGGCTGAAGAAGCCCAGCTCGCCGGCGCCGTCGCTGATCTCGGCGTCCTCCCGGTCCTCCGGGCGCGGCTCGATGCGGCGCGCCACGAACCGGAAGTAGCTGCCGACCAGCAGCGCCAGCGCGCCGGTGAGGATCAGGGCGACCGTGCCGATCGGCTCGACGCCGTCGGCGGTCATGTAGCCGGTCATCACCGCGTAGACGATCGCTACGAGGAAAGCGAAGACCGTGACGATGTCAAAGAGCCGGGCTTCGACCTTCATTGCCGTGTCCTTACTGAGTCGCTCGGGATACTTCGCGGGGTGGTGCCGGCGAGTCAGCCGGACGCGGTGCGCAGCGTGCGGTCGGTGGCGAACGGCTTGGTGGTGGTGGCCGTCGGGCTGCAGAGCTCGCCACAGCCCTCACCCTGCATGATGCTCAGCGCCTCGGCAGCGGTGTACGGCTGGCCGGTCTCCTGGTTCACCTGCGTGCGGAGCTGAATGTAGCGGTCGTACTTGTCCGGCGACAGCGCCCGCACCTCGAAGTTCATCATCGCGTGATAGGTGCCGCACAGCTCGGCGCAGCGGCCGACGAACGCGCCCTCACGGTCGATGGTGTTCTGGAAGGAGTTGTCCTGGTTGTTCTTCTCCGGGAACGGCATCACGTCCCGCTTGAAGTTGAACTCCGGCACCCAGAACGAGTGGATGACGTCGGTCGAGCGGAGGTTGTACTGGATCTTCCGGTCGGTGGGGAGCACCAGCAGCGGGATCTCCGTCGAGCTGCCGACCGTGGAGATCGGCTGACCCTCGGGCGTGCGCTGCTCCTCCGGGTAGGAGAACTCCCAGTTCCACTGGAAGGCCGTGACGTCGACCGTCACGTCGGGGTCGTCCTCCTTGGCCAGCACGACGCTCTCGGTCGTGGCCGTGAAGAAGAACAGCACGCAGACGAGCACGATCGGCACGCCGACGCAGAACAGCTCGAGCGGCACGTTGTACTGGAACTGCCGGGGCAGCTCCTCCACGGTGCCCTTCTTCTTGCGGAAGAAGGCGACGCTCCAGAAGATGAGGCCCCAGACGATCACGCCGACGACCAGCGCCGCGATGACGGTCCAGGTCCAGAAGGTGCGCATCCGGTCCGCCTCGGGCGTCACACCTTCGGGCCACCCGAACCGGAGGATCTCCTCACCGGAACATCCCGTCGCCAGGATGGCCACAAGCCCGGCGAGCACGGCAACCTTGGCGACCTTGCCCAGTCGTGTCCCCCGGGTGCGCTCTGGAACGCCCACTGCGCGATGCCTCCTACGCCCAATCACTCTGACGTAGAGGGACTTTAGCCGAGATATCCGGGCTCGCCGCCCAGGGGTCGCGCACCACCCGGCACGGCGGCGGCGCGCCGGCAACCGGCATACTGACGACTTCGAACGCGGTGACGAGCAAAAGGTGTGTGAAGAGGCGTGTGCGGCCTGCTTGGACTGGTGTGTCCCAGTGAGAACGACGCGGCGGAAGCCCGGCCCGCGGTGGGTCAGGCGCTGCGTTGCCAGCGGCATCGCGGCCCCGACGAGACCGAGACCTGGGCCGACGGCGAGGTCGTCTACGGCTTCAACCGGCTGGCGATCATCGACGTCGACCACTCGCACCAGCCGCTGACCTGGGGCCCGCCGGAGAACCCGACCCGGTACACGATCAACTTCAACGGCGAGATCTACAACTACCTCGAGCTGCGCGAGGAGCTGGCGACCGAGCACGGTGCGAAGTTCGCCACAGAGGGCGACACCGAGGCGATCGTCGCGGCGTACCACCACCTGGGCCCGGCCGCCGTCGGCAAGCTGCGCGGGATGTTCGCGTTCCTGATCTGGGACTCCGAGCGCAAGGTCGTCTTCGGTGCGCGCGACCCGTTCGGCATCAAGCCGCTGTTCTACTCGGCGGGCCCGCGCGGCATCGCCTTCGCGAGCGAGAAGAAGAGCCTGCTGGAGCTCTCCGGCACCCTCGGGGTCGAGGAGAAGCTCGACCGCACCGCGCTGCAGCACTACCTGGTGCTGCAGTACGTGCCCGAACCCGAGTCGCTGCATGCGGGCATCCGGCGCATCGAGTCGGGCACCTCGTTCACGGTCACGCCGGGCGGCGAGCTCCGCGCCGAGCGGTACTTCTCCCCCGAGTTCCGTGCCACGCCCGTCTCCGGCCCCGCCCGGGTGGCGGCGTTGCACGAGGAGATCGCCGAGGTCATGCGCGACTCGGTGGCCAAGCACATGCGCGCCGACGTCACGGTGGGCGCGTTCCTGTCCGGCGGCATCGACTCCACGGCCATCGCCGCGCTGGCCAAGGAGCACAACCCGAACCTGATCACGTTCACCACCGGCTTCGAGCGCGAGGGCTACTCCGAGGTCGACGTCGCCGCCGAGTCGGCCGCGGCCATCGGTGTGAAGCACGTCGTCCGCACCGTCTCCCCCGACGAGATGATGGAGACGCTGCCGCTGATCGTCTGGTACCTCGACGACCCCGTGGCCGACCCCGCGCTGGTGCCGCTGTGGTTCATCGCGCGCGAGGCGCGCAAACACGTCAAGGTGGTGCTCTCCGGCGAGGGCTCGGACGAGCTGTTCGGCGGCTACACCATCTACCGCGAGCCACTGTCGCTGGCACCGTTCGAGAAGATGCCGGGCGCGCTGCGACGGTTCCTCGGCTCGGTGTCGAAGGCCATCCCGGAGGGCACGCGCGGCAAGGACCTGCTGCGGCGCGGGGCGCTGTCGCTTGAGGAGCGCTACTACGGCAACGCGCGGATCTTCCGCGACGACCAGCTGCGCGAGGTGCTGCGAACGTTCACCGAGGGCGTCGGCCACCGCGACGTCACGGGCCCGTGGTACGACCTGTCGCGCGGCTGGGATCCGGTGGCACGCATGCAGCACGTCGACCTGTTCACGTGGCTGCGGGGCGACATCCTGGTCAAGGCGGACAAGGTCACCATGGCCAACTCGCTGGAGCTGCGGGTGCCGTTCCTGGACACCGAGGTGTTCCGCGTCGCGTCGTCGATCCCGCTCGATCAGAAGATCACCCGCGAGACCACGAAGTTCGCCTTGCGGCGCGCCCTCGACGGCATCGTGCCCGCACACGTGCTCAACCGCCGCAAGCTGGGCTTCCCGGTGCCGATCCGGCTCTGGCTGCGCGACGAGATGTACGACTGGGCACGCGGCATCATCGCCGACTCCCGCACCGACGATCTGCTCGACAAGGCCGCCGTGCAGGCGCTGCTCGACGAACACCGGGCGGGCACGCTCGACCACAGCAGGCGACTCTGGGCACTGCTCGTCTTCATGATCTGGCACGGCATCTTCGTCGAGCACCGGATCAAGCCCGAGGTCCCCGAGCCGCAGTACCCCGTCCGGCTGTGATCTTGCGGGGGCGGCGCTGACCCTTGCGGCGGCGACCCCGCAGGCCCACGGTGCGGGCTCCTTCCGACCCGGCGTGGGCACGGTGGTGAAGGACCAGCAGCCCCTGCGGTTCGGTGAGGGACGGGCTGCGGGGAGACGGGCGCTGCCTGCCGGAACGGGCCAGTGGATAGGCCAACCGGCCTGGCAGGGGTCCGGTCCGGGGCGCGGGGACACCGCCACCCGGACCAAGACCGGTGGCGTCAGCGGGCGTCGGCCAGCTGCTCCCCCTCGCGGTAGGGCAGCACGTTGTGCCAGCGGTTGAAGACGTTGTCCGGATCGAACTCGGCCTTGATCCGCGCCAGCGTGCGGTAGTTCTCCTCGCCGTAGCCGGCCACGACCCGGTTGGGCCCCTCGTCGCCGATGAAGTTGAGGTAGACGTCACCGCTCGCCCACGGCCGGACGTCGGCACACACGTTGCGGGCCCACCTGACGGCACGCTCGTCGTCGGCCGGGTCCTCCCACAGGCCGAGCGGGTGGACGGCCCAGACCGCGGACCGGTCGAAGCCCGGCCAGTCCCGGCCTCGCGAGACCGCCCCGCCCCACGGGAAGAACGCCTGCTGCGACGGCGACGGCACGACCATGTCCCGGGCCCGTGCGGCGAACCGGTCCAGCACCTCGTCGGGTACCTCCTCCAGGTGCTCGTCGGACCAATAGTTCCGGTAGCCGGGCGGGTCGTCGAGCATGGACTGCAGGTCCGCGTACGGAATGTCGGTGACGACCTGCCCGGGCGGCTCGAGAGCGAGCAGCGGCGCGATCAGGTCGCGCAGTTCCCCGACACCGCCGACGTAGGTGGCCAGCACCGCGCAGCACAGCGTTCCGTGCAGATGTTGCGGCACGAACTCCTCGGGCGGCCCGGTCAGGTACAGCACTCCCCCGCCCAGCTCGTCCGGTCCGTGCGCCGCCAGATCGCGGTACGTGCCGAGCACCTCGCGGCCCCGCTCACCCGGCCACAGCAGCAGGGCGATGGAGAACTCCGGGAGCGGGTGCAGCCGGAAGGTCAGTGACGTCGCGACCCCGAAGTTGCCGCCGCCACCGTGCAGGGCCCAGAACAGATCGGGGTGCTCGTGCTCGTTGGCGGTCACCTCGCGACCGTCGGCGGTCACCAGATCGGCCGAGAGCAGGTTGTCGCAGGAGAGCCCGAACTTGCGCTCGAGCCAGCCGGACCCGCCACCGAGCGTGAGCCCCGCGATGCCGGTCGTCGACACCCGCCCGCCGGTGGTCGCGAGCCCGTGCGGCTGGGTCGCCCGGTCCAAATCCGCCCAGCAGGCGCCACCCCCGACGCGCGCCGTGCCCTGCTGAGGATCCACCGCGACGTCGTTCATCGGCCGGACGTCGATCACCAGGCCGCCGTCGACCAGGCAGGACCCCGCGACGCTGTGCCCGCCGCTGCGCACGGCGACCGGCAACGCCTGCTCCCGCGCGAACGCGAGGGCGTCCGCGACGTCCTGCGGGGTGCCGCATCTGGCGATCACCTGGGGCCGGGCCGTCAGCATCGCGTTGAACACCGAGCGGACGTCCTCGTAGTCACCGTCGCCAGGCGTGACGATGCCGCCGCCGAAGCGGCCGCGCAGCTCATCCACGGCCGCCGGGTCGAGTGGGTTGCGGGTCATGATGATGTGCCTCCTCGCCATCCCCCTGTAGGAGGCGGTCGCACAGCCATGCCCGGCGTTACGGAAAGTGAAATCTAGGCGGGCAGCACGGCGCCGATCTCGTCGGCGGCGTCCGCGCCGTACGCACCGGCGAGCCGGGCGAGGGCGCTGTCGCGCTGAAGCGTCCACTCCTGCGTGCCCACCGTCTCCAGCGCGAGCACGGCGACCAGCGAGCCGAGCTGCGCCGAGCGTTCCAGGCCGAGGTCGTGGTGACGGCCGGCGAGGAACCCGGCCCGGAAGGCGTCGCCGACGCCGGTGGGATCCACCTTGGCCGTCTCGGGCACGGCCCCGACCTGCAGCGCCGTACCGTCCGCGGCGACGATCTCCACGCCCTTCGCACCCTGCGTGGTGACGCGCATGCCGACCCGGGAGAGCACGTCCTGCTCGGTCCAGCCAGTCTTGCGGAGCAGCAACTCCCACTCGTAGTCGTTGCTGAACAGGTAGTCGGCGCCGGCGATGAACTCGCGGGCCTGTGCCCCGTCCATCCGCGCGAGCTGCTGGGACGGGTCGGCGGCGAACGGGTAGGACCGCTGCCTGCATTCCTCCGCGTGCCGCAGCATCGCCTCGGGGTCGTCCGGGCTGATCAGGACGAGGCTCAGCCCGCCGGCGCGTTCGGCGACGGGTGTGAGCTCGATGTTGCGGGCCTCGGCCATCGCGCCCGCGTAGAAGGTCGCGATCTGGCACAGGTCCTCGTCGGTGGTGCACACGAATCGCGCGGTGTGGGCGACCTCGGAGACGTGCACACCGGACGTGTCGACACCGTGCCGCTCCAGCCAGGCGCGGTAGTCGGCGAAGTCGTCACCGACCGCGCCGACGAGCACGGGCGACACCCCGAGCACACCGAGCCCGAAGGCGATGTTGGCCCCGATCCCGCCCCGGCGGACGACCAGGTCGTCGGCGAGAAAGCTCAGCGAGATCCGGTGCAGTTGCTCGGGAACGAGCTGCTCGGCGAACCGGCCCGGGAAGTGCATGAGGTGGTCGGTCGCGATGCTTCCCGACACCGCGATACGCGCCTTCGCTGCCACCGGTCCTCCAGTCGGGTAGTGGTACGACCCGCGAGCGAGACTACCGAGCGGTAAGGGTGTTGCGCACGCCACAGGCGACCTACCTTGGCCGCATGGAGATCGTCACCGAACCCGAGACGCTGGCCGAGTTGATCGCGGACTGCGCCGAGATCCCGCGACCCGACGTGCCGGCCGTCCGGGAGGGGACGAGCGCCGAGTCGTGGACCGTCAGTGACGCCTGCCATGCCCAAGTGGCGGATTTGGACGCGTACCGCTGACCCGCATACTCACAGGGGCCGTGATCAACGGCGATCGCGGCCCCTGTGGTCTGTCCGGACACGTCTCGGCAGGTGAACAACGACAACGGGCGCCGGCCACGCGTGGTGGCCGGCGCCCGTTTCGTCGACTGTGCCTCAGTGGAACGAGTCGCCGCAGGCGCAGGAGCCGCCCGCGTTCGGGTTGTCGATGGTGAAGCCCTGCTTCTCGATCGTGTCGACGAAGTCGATCTGTGCTCCGTCCACGTAGGGCGCGCTCATGCGGTCGACGGCCACACGCAGCCCGTTGAACTCGCGGAACAGGTCACCGTCGAGCGTGCGCTCGTCGAAGAACAGCTGGTACCGCAGCCCCGCGCAGCCACCGGGCTGCACGGCGATACGCAGGTGCATGTCGTCGCGGCCCTCTTGATCGAGCAGCGCCTTGGCCTTGGCGGCCGCGGCTTCGGTCAAGATGACGCCGTGCGTGGCCTCCTCGGCGGTGGTGTTGCCGGTCTGCTCAGCGGTCGTCATGACTCTCCCTCAAGGTCTCTTCGCAGGGCGGGCACTCGAGTCAACAACTCCAGCGTCCGTCTTGTTCCCCACGTTCCATGGTGACACATCTTTCGACCGGCTGAACATCGACCGTGAGCGCTGCAATACCCTGGTGACGTGAGGTTCCTGCGCCGCAACAGCACCCAAGAGACCGAATCGGGCGACGACGCCCAGGCCACCGCTGTCGAGGTCGACTCCGGCGGTGAGTCCCGCGTGCGCAAGGGCTACACGCCTGGCAAGGGCAGGCCGACGCCGAAGCGCAGCGAGGCCGAGGGCAAGCGCCGTGGCCCGGTCGCGCCGCCGCCGCGGACGACGCGCGAGGCGATCCGGCGCAACCGCGAGCTGCGCAAGCAGAACCCGGTGAGCAAGGAAGAGCGCCGCGCGGCGGCCAGGGAGCGCCGCGAGCGCATGCTGGCGGGCGACGAGCGCTACCTGCTGCCCCGGGACCGCGGCCCGGTGAAGGCGTACGTGCGTGACCTGGTCGATTCGCGGCGCAATGTGCTCGGCCTGTTCATGCCACTGGCCATTGTGGTCTTCGTCACACTACTGGTGCCGGTGCCGGCCGTGCAGCAGTACGCCACGCTGGTGACCACGGTCCTGCTGCTCGGCATGCTCGTCGAGGGCTTCCTCAACGGCAGGCGGATCAGCAAGGCCGTCCGGCTGCGGTTCCCGGACGAGCACGTGCGCGGCGCCTCCCTCGGCTGGTACGCGTTCGTCCGCGCCAGCCAGCTGCGCAGGCTCCGGGTCCCGAAGCCGCGGCTGAAGCCGGGCGACCCCATCCCGTAACCCCGCGGGCGCGTTCGCGGCCACGGCGCCAGGTCGTTAGCCATGCAAAGCATCCGGGTAGGGTTGACCGCATGGAGTTCCGACGTCTTGGCCGCAGTGGCCTTTCGGTCAGCGAAATCTCGTACGGCAACTGGCTCACCCACGGTTCCCAGGTGGAGGAGGACCAGGCCCAGGCGTGCATCAAGGCCGCTCTCGACGCGGGCATCACGACCTTCGACACCGCCGACGTCTACGCGAACACGGCCGCTGAGTCGGTGCTCGGGCGCGGCCTGAAGGGACAGCGCCGCGAGAGCCTGGAGATCTTCACGAAGGTGTTCTGGCCGACCGGCCCGAAGGGCCCGAACGACAAAGGTCTCGGCCGCAAGCACATCATGGAGTCGGCCCACGCCTCGCTGAAGCGGCTCGGCACCGACTACGTCGACCTGTACCAGGCACACCGGTTCGACCACACCGTCCCGCTCGAGGAGACGATGCTCGCCTTCGCCGATCTGGTGCGGCAGGGCAAGGTGCTTTACGTGGGCGTCTCGGAGTGGACCGCCGAGCAGATCACGCGCGGCGCCGCGCTGGCGCGTGAGCTGAAGATCCCGTTCGTCTCCAACCAGCCGCAGTACAACATGCTGTGGCGGGTCATCGAGGACCAGGTGATTCCCGCCTGTGAGCGCGAGGGCATGAGCCAGATCGTGTGGTCGCCGATCGCGCAGGGCGTGCTCACCGGCAAGTACAAGCCGGGCCAGCCGCCGCCCGCGGGATCCCGCGCCACCGACGACAAGGGCGGCGCGACCATGGTTCAGCGGTTCCTGCGCGACGAGGTGCTCGAGCGCGTCGAGAAGCTGCGCCCGCTGGCCGACCAGGCCGGCCTCACGCTCGCCCAGCTGGCCGTGGCGTGGGTGCTGCAGAACCCGAACGTGGCCTCGGCGATCATCGGCGCCTCCCGCCCGGAGCAGGTGCACGAGAACGTCAAGGCCGCGGGCGTGAAGCTCGACGCCGACCTCATGACGGCCATCGACACGGCGCTGCTCGGCGTCGTGGAGACCGACCCGCGGCACACGAAGAGCCCGGAGTCGATCTGAAGTCTCACACCCGGCGGCGCCCGTCGTCCTGGCGACGGCGGGCGTCGGCGGCGGCCGTCCACACCAGACGGATCTCGTCCAGCAGTTCCCACGGCTTGAGCACGGTGGTGCGCGGCAGCGACCCGGCGAAGCTCACGGGGTGCCTGCGGAAGCGGCGCAGCATGCGGCCGGGTTTGCTCGTCACGCGGTGCCGCAGGTCTCGCAGGTAGCGCTCGCGGACGTCTCGTTCGATGCTGTTGCCGCACCGCGTGCAGGTGGTGACCACGAGCAGCCGGCCTGCGTAGGCGAGCTGATGCTGGGTTTCCAGGCCGCAGTCGTGGCAGGCCAGGGTGGCGTACTCGACAGTGCCCATCGTGCCCACCATGTCCCTCTCATCCGTCCTCGTCGACGTCATGTCTGGTAGTCCGCCGCGGCGAGCACCTGCTCGGCGATCACGAGATCGTGCGGATAGGTGATCTTGAAGTTCTGTTGCTCGCCGCGCACCCAGTGCACCGGCAGGTCGGAGTAGCGCTCCATGCAGGACGCCGTGTCCGTGCCGAGGAACTCCTCCCGCGCGGCCTGCTCGTAGGCGGCCAGCAGCGGCGCGGCCCGGAACCCCTGCGGCGTCTGGGCGCGGATGATCGGCCCCGGCGCGTGCTCGGCCAGCGTGCTGCCGTCGTCCCCGACCGCCACGATGTCCTCGGCGGGCAAGCCGGGGATGGCGCCGCCGTGTTCGCGCGCCTCGTGCAGCACGCCGGCGATGAGCGCGGGGCTGACCAGCGGGCGGGCGGCGTCGTGCAGCAGCACGGTGTCGATACTGCCCTCGTCGATGCGGCTGGCCAGATGGCGCAGCGCCTTGAGTTCCGACTCCTGCCGGGTCTCCCCGCCGTAGACCACCTCCACCGCTGCCTCGATCTCCCGGTCGAGCACCCACTCGACGAGCTCGCCGTCCTCCGGCCGCGCCACGAGCACGAGCACCCCGATCTCGGGCACACGGGCGAACGCGCCCAGCGACCAGGAGACGAGCCGGCGTCCGGCGAGCGGCAGGTAGACCTTGTTGATGCCGGCCCCGACCCGCGTTCCCGCGCCGCTGGCCAGCACGACACCGGCCGCATACGGCACCCGTCGGCCGCGCCCGCGCCGGGCTTTCCGTTCCGCCACACCGGGATCATACGAGCTCGCCGTCCAGCAGCTCCTGGATCGTGCCGAGCAGCCGGGCGCCCGCGACGCCGTCGGCGACCCGGTGGTCGACGCTGAGACCGAGCGTGCAGCGCAGCCGGACGCCGACGCCACCGGGCACGGGCACCACCTTCGGCTCGACGGTGCCGACCGCCAGCGCGGTGGGCTGCGGCGGGGTCAGCAGCGCCTGGAAACCGCCCACCCCGGACCCACCGAGGTTGGACAGCGTGCTCGACGCGGGCGCGGTCAGCTCCGCCAGCCCGAGCCTGCCGCCGCGGGCCCGCGCCACCACATCGTCGATGCGGTCCGCCAGCACGTCGAGTGCGTCCCGGTCCGGGTCGGTGAGCACGGGCGCGAGCAGACCGCGCGGGGTGTCCACGGCGAGCGCGACGGCGACGTGCTCGTGCGGGACGGGTGCGCCGTCGCCCCAGGAGGCGTTGAGGCCGGGATGCCTGCGCAACGCCGTCGCCAGGACCTTGGTGAACACCACCGTCCAGCTCGCGCTCCCGCGCCGGCTCGCTGCGGCCTCCAGGTCGACGTCGCGGTACAGCACGAACTGCGGTACCTGCGCGCTCGCCGACATCCGGCGGGCGATGGCGGCGCGGCCGTTGCGCGGCCGGGCGCCGCCTGCCGCGGGCAGGTCGGCGAGCCGGATGGTCCGCCACGGTCCGGTCGGGGTGACGCTGGCGAGATCGATGCCGCGTTCGGCGGCGAGCCGCCGAGCGGCGGGAACGGCGGCGATGCCGGGTACGGCACGCGGGCCGGCCCCGTTGCGGGACACGGGTTCGGCCTTGCGGGACACGGGTTCGCCGTTGCGCGACACGGGCTCGGCGTTGCCGGACACGGGCTCGGCGTCGTGGGACACGGGCTCGCCGTTGCGGACATCCGGCTCGGCCGCCGGGTCACGCGGGCCCGGGTCCGGTGCGGGGCCGTCGAAGAGGCCGTCCAGCAGGTCGTCGGCCTCCGAGGAGACGTAGGCGATCGGCTCGCCGACGGCGATGACGTCCTCGGGCTCGGCGACGAGCCGGGTCAGCACGCCGTCGACGGTCGCCTCCACCTCCATGTCGACCTTGTCGGTGGTCACCTCGCACACGACCTCGCCCTGCCGCACCGGCTCGCCCTCGGTCTTGCGCCAGGCCACGAACACGCCCTCGGTCATGGTCATCGACATCTTCGGCATGACCAGAGGGATCTCCCTGGCTACCACCGCCGCACCAGCTCCCCCACCTCGCGCACGATGTCCTCCACCTGCGGCACGGCGGCGCGTTCCAGCTGCGGCGCGTACGGGATCGGCACGTCGAGCCCGCACAGCCGCGCCACCGGGGCGCGCAGGTGCCCGAACGCGGGCGACTCCACGATCCGTGCGGCGATCTCGGCCATGAAACCGCCGGTCTTCGGCGCCTCCTGGACCAGCAGCGCCCGGCCGGTGGCGATCACGCTGTCCACAATGGTCTGCGCGTCGAGCGGGCGGAGCGTGCGCGGGTCGAGCACGCTCGCGTCGATGCCCTCGGCCGCCAGCCGCTCGGCCGCCTCCAGCGCGCGGGACACCATCACGCCGGTGGCGACAATCGTGATGTCCGTGCCGGTGCGGCGGACCGCCGTCTCGCCGAGCCGCACGCGGGTGGCGTCCTCCGGCACGGGACCGCTCTGCTTGTAGAGCAGCTTGTGCTCGAGCACGATCACCGGGTTCGGGTCGTCGATGGCCGCGAGCAGCAGGCCCTTGGCGTCGGCGGGCGTGCTCGGCATGACCACCTTGAGTCCGGGGACATGTGCGAACCACGCCTCGAGGCTCTGCGAGTGCTGAGCGGCGGCGCCGGTGCCCGAGCCGCCGGGCGCCCGCAGCACCATCGGCACGGTCGCGGCGCCGCCCAGCATGAAGTGGATCTTCGCCGCCTGGTTGACGATCTGGTCCATGGCCTGTGCGGTGAAGTCGGAGAACTGGATCTCCACCACCGGTCGCATGCCCGCCAGCGCCGCGCCCACCGCGGCACCCACGATGCCCAGCTCGCTGATCGGGGTGTCGCGCACCCGGTCGGGCCCGAAGCGGTGCACGAGGTCGCCGGTGACGCCGAAGGCGCCGCCGTAGGTGCCCACGTCCTCGCCGAGCAGGAACACCCGCTCGTCGGCGGTCATGGCCTGGTCCAGTGCCTCCCGGACGGCTTCGGCATAGGTGAGCGTCCGGACACCGATGGGTTGCTCCACGGTGGTGGTCATGCGCCTGCTCCCGGGGAGACGGCCGCGTAGACGGCATCGGTCAGGGATTCCGCGTCGGCGTCCGGTGCCGCGTTGGCGACGCGGATCGCCTCGCGCACCCGGTCGCGGGCCTCTGCCCGGCACGCCTCGATGTCCGATTCGGACAGTGTGCCCGCCACCGCCTGTTCGAAGCGGGTGATCGGGTCCCGCTCGCGCCAGGACTCGATCTCCTCGCGCGTGCGGTAGAGGTTCTTGTCGCTCTTGGAGTGACCCTTCCAGCGGTAGGTCACCGCTTCCACGAACGACGGTCCGCGCCCGGCCCGCGCCCGGTGCACGGCATCGGAGACGGCGTCGTGCACGGCCTGCGGGTCGTTGCCGTCCACGGTCACGCCCGGGATGCCGTACGCCGCGGCCCGGTCGGCCAGCCGGTTCACCTTGAACGCGCGCTCGACCGGCATCGACATGCCGTAGTGGTTGTTCTCGCACACGAACACCACGGGCAGGTCCCAGATCGCGGCGAGGTTCACGCCCTCGTGCCAGGCGCCCTCGTTGACCGCGCCGTCGCCGAAGAAGCTCACCACCACCTCGTCGCCGCCCCGCATGGCCACGGCCAGCCCGGCACCGGCGGCGATCGGCACTCCCCCGGCGACGATGCCGTTGGCGCCGAGGTTGCCCGTCGCCACGTCGGCGATGTGCATGGAGCCGCCCCGGCCGCGGCAGTACCCCGTCTCCTTGGCCAGCAGTTCGGCCATCATCGCGTCGAGGCGAGCCCCTTTCGCGATGCAGTGCCCGTGACCGCGGTGGGTGGACGTGATGTAGTCGCCGTCGGACAGCGCGAGGCACGCGCCGGTCGGAACGGCTTCCTGCCCGATGGACAAGTGCATGGTGCCGTGCATGAGCCCGCGGGCGAACAGGTCGTCCACCGCCTCCTCGAACCGGCGGATCGTCCACATTGTCGTGAGCGTCCGCCGGGCGGCCGTCGCGTCCTTCGTCAGATCCATGCCTCCGTCACCTCCTCCCCGGCGAGCAGGCGGTCCTGGAGCCTGCGCAGCGTGGCGATCGTGGTGGTCTCGTCCACGGCGATGTCCGCCGAGGTCAGCACGGTGCCCGCGGGCACGTCCCGGCGTACGCGGGCGCCCGCGGCCAGCCCGAGCGGGACGTGGTCGCCCGCGCGGGCGTTCTCAGCGCTGTCGGTGACGCCGTACACGGTGTGGCCACCGATGCCGTCCACGGTCTCGCCTTCGCGGAGATCGCGCTTGGCGACGGCGAGCACCTCGGCGTTCCACGCCGACGGCGCGAGGCTCGGCGTGCGGTCGAGCACCGTCTGGGCCACCGACAGCGGCGCCTCCACGCTGGCGAGGTGGTACGGCCGGTAGAAGGCGTAGTACGGCCCCTTGCCCATGCCCAGGTAGGCCATCTCGCCCACGACGGCCGGGTGGTCGCTGCGGCCGATCACGAACACGCCCGGCGCCACCGGACCCGTGCAGTAGTCGACCACACCGGCTTCCGGGAGCACTCCCCCGTCGGCGGCGGGGCGGAACGTCTCCGCGAGTCCCTCCACTGTGCAATGTGGACCCGTCAGGCCACGGGCGGGCACCCGCAGCCCCGTGCCGTTGGCCAGTGCAGCCATCTCGATCATGGTCTTGGAACCGTCGACGAAGCTCGCCAGCATGTGCGGGTTCATGCCCTTGGCCGCGGCCTGCTCGGCCACCGAGTCCGGGTTGGCGGAGGGGTCGAGCGGGTTGTTCTTGCCTTTGCCCGCGCAGACCACCTCGAAGCCGATGTCACGCACGTAGTCGACGAGGGCCTTGCACTCCACCGGTTCATCGCCCCGGCAGACGGTGTAGACGCGGCCGGTGCGCTCGGCGAGGCGGGCGAGCAGGTAACCCACGGTGACGTCGCACTCGACGTTGAGCATCGCGATGTCCTTGCCCGCGAGCAGTCCGGCGAACGCGACCTGCGCGCCGACCTCGGGGACTCCGCTCGCATCGACGAGGACGTCCACCGGCAGCGCGGTGAGCATCGTCGCGTCAGCCGTCACGACGGGCGTCCCGGCCTCGACGGCCCGGGCGAGTTCGGCCCGGTCCTCGCTCGCCACGACGTCACCGCGGCCAGCCTCGGCGAAGGCCCGCTTGCCGCGTTCGGGGGCGATGTCGGCGATGGCCGCGACCTCCATTCCTGCGATGCGGCTCGCCTGGACGACGAAGCCGAGGCCCATCTGCCCGGCACCGACCAGTCCGATACGGACCGGACGGCCCCGTTCCCGCTCGCGTGCTCGCAGCCGATCGACATAACTCATCCGCACCCCTCCGGTCCGCACCCTTGCGCGGTTTGCACGTTTGTGCACTACGTGTGCACCTTGGTTCTTCTTTGGTAGCACGGGAAATCAACGGCACACAAGCCCACGAGCTGTGCACATCCGTGCAAACCGCGGACATGGCGAAGGCCGCTTTCCCGCCTGTGACAGGAAAGCGGCCTTCACCGTGGTTGTCAGGCGGCCCGGGACCTCGTGGACCGGAGAGCACCCGCGTTCAGCCGCCCGGCCATGCCCAGCGCCTCGTGGACGGCCTTGGCCAGCGCCTTCGACCCGGCGCGCTCCTCGGCACCCTCGACCGGACCGGCCAGCTCCGGACGTTCGGAGAAGCGGGCGAACACCGAGGCGCCCTCCATGGCCCGCGCGCGGGTCACCGTGCCGCGCCTGCGGTCGATCACCAGCAGCACGACCGCACCCCGCAGCCGTCCCTTGGACCGCCCGCTGACGAGCAGCATGCCGCTGCGGTTCTCCTCCGCGGCCAGCTCGTTGACCGCGCGCTGGTAGCCGAGGTGCTGGCGATAGCTCAGCACGCCCGCGACCACGAACGCGGCGAGCAGCACGAGCACCGCCTGCCAGGTCATGTCGCCGTCCCCCGCAACGCGACGCGGGCGCCGGCCTGCGGAATCGACACCGTGCCCTTGCCGTGCACCGCGCCCGGCAGCAACGACGTGCCCTCGCCCGGGTTGAGGTACACGACGATGTGGCCGAGGGTGCGCAGGTTCTCGTGGGCCCGGTCGCCGACCGCGACGAGCTCCACCTGCTCGTCGCCGATGCAGAACACGTCGCCCGGACGGATCTCCCGCTCCGGGCCCTTGGCCGGGCTGTGCACGACGCTGACGCTCTCCAGCGCGTCCGGAATCGGGTCGGCGTACAGGATGACGACGCCACCCTCCACCATGTCGCCGGCCTCCGCGCCGGCGCGCAGCACAGTGCTTTCGTAGTACACGCTCATGGTTTTCCTCCTAGAGCCCGAAGCTTGCGGCCCAGGCGATGACGACCGCAAGCGGCGAGGTGATCATGCGGCTGATGAGTACGGCAGGCGTGCCGACGGCGACCGTCTCCGGTTTCGCCTCGCCGAGCGCGAGGCCCACCGGCACGAAGTCGCAGCCCACCTGGCCGTTGATGGCGAACAGCGTCGGCAGCGCGTACTGCACCGGCAGGGCCCCGATCGCGATCTGGCTGCCCATGAGCGTGCCGATGACCTGCGCGATCGCCGCACCCGGACCGAGCACGGGCGACAGGAACGGCAACGCCACCACGAAGCTGATCGCGATGAGACCGACCGGGTTGCTCGCGATGGGCGAGAGCACCTCGCCCATCCACTGCGCGACGCCGGTGTAGGTGACGATGCCGAGCAGCAGGCTCACGTAGGCCATGAACGGCAGGATGGTCTTCAGCGTCAGGTCGACCGTCTGCCTGCCCGCGGCCAGCATCGTGTTGACGAACGAGCCGACCGCGGAACCGAACCGGACGAACACGCCGGTGATCGAGTTGAACGCCTGCCCGACGCGACCGCCCCCCGTGACCGTTCCCGCCACGTCCACGGCGGACGGTCGCTCCTCCCGCGCGGGGACGTCCGGTGCCGGCGCCCCGGACGCCTTCGCTGCCTCCGATGTGGACGGCTCGATCTCGCCCACACCGACGGCGGAGACGAACAGCTCCTCGGTGATGAACTTCGCCAGCGGCCCGCCCGGCGCGCCCGGGTAGACGTCCACCGTGGGGATCCCCTTGCGCGGATAGACGCCGATGCGCGCCGTGCCACCGCAGTTGATGACCGCGGCCACCACCTCCTCGTCCGGCACGCTCGTGGTGAACCCGTCGACGGCCTCGCCGCCGATCAGCTCCGCGATCCTCGCCGCCACGGGATGGATGCCGCCACCGGTCACCGACAGCACCTTGGTGCGGCTGCCCTCCGTGCGCAGCGTCAGCCCGCGCCCCCAGCCGCCCGCGCCGGGCCGGACGAACACCGCCTGACCCACGTGGGTCTCCATCTCACTCATGCCCGCGCACCCGCCTTCGCAGCCTCGAATTCACGGTCGAAGTCGGCGAACACCTCGGTACGGCCGGTCCGCTTGATCATGAACGCGGTGAGCTTCTCCGTGACGATGCCGCGAATGAAGATCACCACGATGCCGACGAGGAAGTACCGCAGCGCCACCGGCACGGTCGACTCGCCCAGCTGCGTGATGCCGTTGGCGATGCCCAGCCAGACGAAGAGCTCGCCCGCGTTGGCGTAGGGGAAGAACGTGGTGACGGGGTGCACGAAGGACACCGCCGAGTCGTAGAACGCCGGCTTGTGCCGCTCGGGCAGGAACCGGCCGAACGAGTAGCACATCGGGTTGGTCAGCATCAGCACCGCGATCACCGGCATGACCGTGTACCGGGTGATCCACCAGCGGGCCGACCACTGCACCGCCCTCGTCACGCGCTGCTCCCCGATGAACGTGGTGAGCGCGTACATGAAGGTGAGCAGCACGATCAACGTCGGCAGGATGCCGGTCACCAGCCCGACGAACTGCTCGCCCGACTCCTCGAACAATCCGATGAAGTGGGTGCCCAGCCACTCGAAGACGCCCAGCACGCCACCGCTCGATTCGCCCGCGGGCTGATCCGGTTGCTGCTGCGCCATTACAGCAAGCACTTGCATTCCCTGGCCTCCTTCTCGGCCCCCCACCTGCGGCATTATGCACATTTGTGCGTACGTTCTTCACGTTTGCCAGTGACGTGTGTAACATGCGGCTCAACCGCCGACAAGACCCCGAAGCAAAGGAGCTCGCATGCCAGAGATCCGGGTGAAGATAGCGTCCTCGGTGGGCCTGCACGCCAGGCCGGCAAGTCTGTTCGTCAAGGCCGCAAGCGGCCAGCCGGGCGACGTGCGCATCGGCAGGCCCGGAACCGAACTCGTGGACGCGCGAAGCATGCTGTCCGTCCTGAGCCTCGCCATCGGGCACGGCGAGGAGGTGGTGCTGCGCGCCGAAGGCGACCAGGCCGACCAGGCACTGACCGAACTCTCCCGGTTGCTCACGTCCGATTTGGACGCGTGAGGCACATGCCCGCACCACGCGATCAGCAACTACTCGTGAAGGCGGCCCGCCTGTACTACGAGGAGGGCCGGTCGCAACACGAGATCGCCACCACGCTGCAGGTGAGCCGCTCCAGCGTCTCGCGAATGCTCACCGCGGCGCGCGAACGGGGCATCGTGCGCATTCAGATCAACGACCCGACCGGTCGCGACATGCAGCTCGAGGCCGAACTCACGGCGCGGTTCGGGTTGCGCGACTGCCGGGTGGCGGAGATCCACAGCGGCGACCGTCCACTGTCGAGGGTCGGCGACCTCGGCGCCCGCTGGTTGCTCGAGGTGACCCAGTCCGGGCAGCAGATCGGGGTGTCCTGGGGACACAGCGTGCAAGCCGTGGTGCAGGCCATTCCGGACGAGGGCGGCCTGGATGTCGAGGTCGTCCCGCTGGTGGGCGGACTGTCCGCTGTGGACACGGCCATCAGTGGCGAGGAGCTCGTCCGCGACCTCGCGGGCAGGCTCGGCGGCAGGTACCAGCGGCTGCACGCACCGGCCCTGCTGACGTCCAAGGCGGGCCGCGACGTGCTGCTCGCCGAGCCCGCCGTGCAGGCCACCCTGGACGCCGCCCGACGGGTCCAGGTGGCCCTCGTCGGCGTCGGCAGTGTCGGCCACGGGTCGTCTGCGGCGCTGGTCACCGCGATGAACCTCAGCGACCAGGAGCGGGCGGGCTTCGAGGCCGCAAGCCCCGCGGGCGACGTCTGCGCGCGGTTCTTCGACGCCGAGGGCAAGGCCGTCACCGGACCGACCGACGACCGCGTGCTCGCAGTGTCACTCGCCGACCTGGCGGCCATCCCGACCGTCGCTGGGGTGGCCGCCGGCCCCGAGAAGGCACGTGGCGTGCTCGGCGCGTTGCGGACCACCGTGCTCGACGTGCTGATCTGTGACAGCTCCCTGGCCAGGGCTCTGCTCGCCCGCGCCACCCGGTAGCTTGGGCGCGTGCGCATCGAGTTCGCGACCGTTCCCCATCCCGACGAGATCGCCCGGGCCGAGGCGTACCGGCGCCAGGCCGCGCTGCTGAAACCCGCCCGATCGCTGGGCAAGCTCGAGGACCTGGGCGCCTGGATCGCCGCGTGCCAGGGCCAGTCACCGCCCCGGCCGCTGCGCCGGATGCGGATCGTGGTGTTCGCCGCCGACCACGGCATCGCGGCCAAGGGCGTCTCGGCCAACGACCCGGAACTGA
Source organism: Prauserella oleivorans (assembly GCF_042685745.1). Lineage (NCBI taxonomy): Bacteria > Bacillati > Actinomycetota > Actinomycetes > Pseudonocardiales > Pseudonocardiaceae > Prauserella > Prauserella oleivorans. The sequence continues at coordinate 5,047,949 of NZ_JBHUNT010000001.1, forward strand.
CCCGCGAGCTGCTCGCCGCCGTGGAGTCGGGCGGCGCGGCTGTCAACGTCCTGGCCGCCGCGGCCGGTGCCGGGGTGCGCGTGGTGGACGTCGGCGTGGACCGGGCCGAGGCCTCGGAGTTCACGGTGCGGCGCGGGTCCGGTTCCATCGACGTCGAGGACGCCCTCACCGACGAGGAGACCGAGGCCGCGGTGCGGGCCGGCATGCGGATCGCCGACGCCGAGGTGGACGAGGGCGCGGACCTTCTCGTGCCCGCCGAGCTCGGCGTCGGCAGCACGACGCCGGCCTCCGCAGTCGTGGCCGCGCTCACCGGGGTCGAACCGGTGGCCGTGATCGGGCGCGGTTCCGGCATCGACGACAACGGCTGGATGCGCAAGGCCGCCGCCGTGCGCGACGCGCTCCGGCGGGCGCGGCCGATGGTCGGGGACCCACTCGCCCTGCTGCGCACGGCCGGGGGCGCCGACCTCGCCGCGATGGCGGGTTTCCTGGCGCAGGCGGCGATCCGGCGCACACCGGCGGTGCTCGACGGCCTGCCCGCGGCCGCGGCCGCGCTCGTGGCGGAGGAGCTGGCACCAGGCGCGCGGGCGTGGTGGCTCGCCGCTCACCGAGCCGACGAGCCGGCTCAAGTCATGGCACTCGAGCACCTGGATCTGGAGCCGGTCGTCGACCTCGGTATCCGGCTTGGCGGCGGCGCCGGCGCCGCGACCGTGCTGCCCGCGCTGGCCTCGTCGGTCCGCCTGCTCGCCGACCTGCCCACGAAGGATCCCGAGCCCGGTCTCGACGTGACCTGATCCGGGTCGTCGTCGGGGACCGGGCCGGTCGACCGGGGCGCCCTGTCTGCGTCCTGTGTCGCCGTGTCTGCCGTTGGCGTCACCGTGTCTGCGTCCTGAGTCGCCGTGTCTGCCGTTGGCGTCACGGTGTGGGCAGCCGGCGTCGTAGGCGGAGCGCCTCGTGCACGTCGACTCGGGGTTTACCCGGACTCACCGAGGGGCCCGGCTGCGCTGGTCGCCGCCGACGGCCGACACAGCGACGTGGACGGCCGACACAGCGACGTGGACGGCAAACACCACGGCCCCGCCAGGCAGACGCGCCAGACGGGGCCGGGCCGGGCCAAAACGCTCACGCCAGCTTGTGCATCCAGCCGTGCGGGTCGGGGCGGGTGCCTTCCTGGATGCCGACGAGCTCCTCGCGGAGCTTCATCGTCAGCTCGCCGGGCTCGCCGCCGCGGATGGTGTACCCGCCCTTCGCGTGCTTGACCCGGCCGACCGGCGTGATGACCGCCGCCGTGCCGCACGCGAACACCTCGGTGAGCTCGCCGGAGGCCGCCGCCTTCTCGCACTCGTCGGTGGAGATGCGCCGCTCCTCGACGCGGTACCCGTGGTCGGCCGCGAGGCGCAGCAGCGAGTCCCGCGTGATCCCGGGCAGCAGCGACCCGCTGAGCTCGGGCGTCACCACCTTCGCGTCGGCACCGGAACCGAAGACGAAGAACAGGTTCATCCCGCCCATCTCCTCGATCCACCTGCGCTCCACGGCGTCGAGCCACACCACCTGGTCACAGCCCTGCTCGACGGCCTGCGCCTGCGCGAGGAACGACGCGGCGTAGTTGCCCGCGCACTTCGCCTCGCCGGTGCCGCCCGGGGCGGCGCGCACGTACTCCGTGGACAGCCACACGCTCACCGGCTTCACGCCGCCGTCGAAGTACGCACCGGCGGGCGAGGCGATGAGCAGGTACAGGTACTCGGCGGCCGGCCGGTTCACGCCGAGACCCTCGCTCGTCGCGATCATGAACGGGCGCAGGTACAGAGCATCGCCCTGCCTGGTCGGGACCCACCGCTCGTCGACGGCGATGAGCTCCTGGATCGAGCCGATGAACAGCTCGTCCGGCAGCTCCGGCATCGCGAGCCTGCGCGCGGAGTTGCGGAACCGCGCGGCGTTGGCGTCCGGGCGGAACGCGGCGACGGTGCCGTCCGGCTGCCGGTAGGCCTTGAGTCCCTCGAAGATCGCCTGGCCGTAGTGGAGCACCGCCGTCGCGGGGTCGAAGGTCAGCGGCTCGTACGCACGCACCTCCGCGTCGTGCCAGCCACGCTCCTCGCTCCACTTGATCGTCACCATGTGATCGGTGAAGTGGATGCCGAATCCCGGCTTCGCCAGTACCTCCGCTACACGCTCCGCGGAAGCGGCGTGCGTGCTCAGAGTACGGGTGAAGGGGATCGTCGTCGTCATGCCGCCGAGCATATCTGGTTGGTCGGACGTCGGAACGTTCCCCGGCCTCTACCATGGCGGTGTGAGCATGCACCCTCAGCAGTCCGCAGTCCCCGGCAAGGTCAACAAGGTCTCCGCGGGCACGGCGTCAGACGTCAAGACGCTCGTGGCCGCAGCCCTCATGACGTTCGCGGCGGGCATGCTCGTGCTGATCGGCTACCTCATGGTCGGCGTCTTCGGCGGGATCCTCGCCATCATCGGCGCGGTGCTCGCCATCGGCTGGTGGTCGGGCATCCACGGCAAGGTCTTCCCACGCGACCTTCCCGGCAAGTCGCTGGCCGGGCTCACCGCCGTGGCCGGCGTGCTGTTCCTGCTGGCCTACGCCATGAGCTGACCGGCCCTACAGGTCGCACACCAGCTCCGCGGGCAGCTCGGGAACAGGCCACGCCGGGTCGGGGCGGAACGTCGTCCACGTGCCGTCGAACGGGAACGCTCCCCGCTCGGCCAGCGCCGCGCAGCGCAGCCCCTCCGCACGGAGCCGGTCGAGCTGCTCGCCCGTGAGCCTCCCCGCGCGCACCGCGGCCTGCGCCTCGTCCTCGTCCTTCCACTCCCACCGGCCGTCCGGCCGGACGAGGAGATCCAGCACCCCGTCGATCCGTTCCGGACCGAACCGGTTCCGGCCACACGGGATCTCGAGGTTGACGTACCAGCCGGTGAAGGCTCCGCCCGCGGCGAAGAACCACCACACCGACGACCACGCCGACTCGCCGATCAGCCGCAGGGTGGAGCTCGTGTGCCAGGCGTCGCGCACGCGGACGCGCGGCACCGTGAACCGCTCCTCGAGCGGCGCGTCCCGCATCCGCCTGCCGTCGGCGAGCCTGCTGCCGACGATCGGCGTCCCGGCGGGAAGCCAGCCGAGCATGCGCTCGCCGTCGTCGGAGAGCACGCGCAGCGGGTGCTGCTGCCCGACGCTGGTGTCCGGCCGGACGAACGTCAGCACCGCCGTCTCCCCCGGCGCCCAGATCCGGCCGCTCACAGCCCCGTCACCAGACCGCCGAACAACGCCACGGCCAGCACCGCGGTGGCGACGTCGCGCGGCCGCCTCGATCCTCTGACGAACACCCCCGCGACGATCTCGCCGAGCGCGAGGGCCGCCGCGACGAGCAGTGCCCCCAGTGGGCTCAACACCGCGGCGAGCAGCGCGGCCACCACCGCCGGCACGACCGCGCGGGCCACCCGCGCCCGGGAGGCCAGACCCGCCCGCGCGCCACTGAACGCCACGAGGGCCGCGGGCACGGTCGCCAGCACGACGACGGCGCCGAGCGCCGGTTCGACGGCACGGGCGTCGGCGGCGGCGAACACATCACGCAGCGAGGTCGGCGACAACCCCAGGCGGAGCGCGCCCAGCTGGTACAGCGCCGCGCCGGTGACCGCCAGGGCGAGCGCGGCGCCCGCGGCCAGCCGCCGTCCCGACAGGCCGGCGAACCACGGCACGAACACGGCGGCGGCGAGCAGCACCCCGGGCACCGGGGGTGCCGCCACGGGATCGTGCTCCACCGCGGGCGCGATCCCGAGACACAGCGCCACGAACGCGATCGCCGCGGCGGTGAGCAGGCCGCCGACCCATCGGCGCCAGTACGCGTCCAGCCGCACCCCGGCGATGTCGGCGAGCGCGACCACCACGACGACCACCACGGCCACGGCGGCCCGGTGCCCCGGCGCGAGGTAGGCCGCGCACGTCGTCGCGGCGACCACCACGGCGGCCAGACGCACCGCCGCGCTCAGCCCGCCGAGCAGCCGCGCCCGCCTGCCGCCCAGCTCCGGGGCCGCCGGACCGGTGCCGTCCGGATCCGCGGCCGGGCGGGCAAGGAAGGCGATCACCGCCGCGAGCACGATCCCGGCGGGCGCCCACCAGCCCGCCGCCGAGGCGGCCACGGCGAGCGCGCCGAGGACACCCACAGCCACCAGCACGCTCCGTACCTACCTCTCACCGGTCCCGACGACGTCAATAGCATGGCCGAGGAGATCCAAGCACTCGAACGAGGAGCCCGACGTGACCGTGCCGAAGCTTGCCCTGACCGAGTTGTCCGAGGCCTCGCTGGGGAAGACCCGGGCGGAGGCCGTCGTGATCGGCACCCTCAAGGGTCCGGACGGGCTGGAACTCGCGCCCGGCGCGGACATCGTGGACGCCGCCCTCGGCGGCACCCTCACCGACGTCCTCGCCACGCTGGGTGCCACGGGCGCGGCCGAGGAGGTCGTGAAGCTGCCGACGCTCGGCAAGCTGCCTGCCGGCGTGGTGCTGGCCGTCGGGCTCGGCACGCCCGACCCGACGCCGGAGCAGGTGCGCCGCGCCGCGGGCGCGGCCGGGCGCGCCCTCGCCGGCACCAAGCGGGCGCTCACCACACTGTCGGTTGTGGACCTGCAGGCCGCCGTCGAGGGCACCGTCCTCGGCGCGTACGCCTTCACCGAGTACAAGTCGGATCCGGGTGAGAAGCCGGTGTCCACCGTGGACGTCGCGAGCCCCGCCGACGGCACGACCCGGGAACACCGCGCCAAGCTCAAGGCGTCCACCGCGATCGCCGAGGCGGTGTGCACCGCCCGCGACCTCATCAACACCCCGCCGAACGACCTCTTCCCCGCCTCGTTCGCCGACCGCGCGAGCAAGCTGGCCGCGGACGCCGGGCTCGAGATCGAGGTGCTCGACGAGAAGGCCCTCAAGCGGCAGGGCTACGGCGGCATCCTCGGCGTCGGCGGCGGCTCCTCCCGCCCGCCGCGGCTCGTGCGCGTCGCCTACCGCGGCGCCAAGGCGAAGCAGAAGGTCGCGCTCGTCGGCAAAGGCATCACGTTCGACACGGGCGGCATCTCGCTCAAGCCCGCCGCCAACATGGACCACATGACCTCGGACATGTCCGGGGCCGCGGCCGTGCTGGCGTCGGTGGTGCTGGCGGCCAAGCTCAAGTACCCGCTGGAGGTCACCGCCTACATCCCGCTCGCGGAGAACATGCCGTCGGGCACGTCGTACCGGCCGGGGGACGTGCTGACCATGTACGGCGGCAAGACCGTCGAGGTGCTCAACACCGACGCCGAGGGCAGGCTGGTGCTCGCCGACGCCATCGTGCGCGCGGCCGAGGACGACCCCGACTACCTCATCGAGACGTCCACGCTCACCGGCGCGCAGATGGTGGCGCTGGGCAACCGGACCCCGGGCATCATGGGCTCCGACGAGTTCCGGGACCGGGTCGCGGCGATCGCGCAGGCCACGGGCGAGAACGGCTGGCCGATGCCGCTGCCGGAGGAGCTGCGCTCCGATCTTGACTCCAAGCTCGCCGACCTCGCCAACGTCACCGGCTCGCGCTGGGGCGGCATGCTCGCCGCGGGCATCTTCCTGCGCGAGTTCGTGGCCGACGGCCTGCCGTGGGCGCACATCGACATCGCGGGCCCGGCGTACAACACCGGCGGAGCGTGGGGCTACACGCCCAAGGGCGGCACCGGCGTGCCGGTCCGGACCATCGCCGCGGTGCTCGCCGACATCGCCGACAACGGGTGACCCGCGCCGCCGGCGGCTACCCGGAGGGCGCCGTGCGGGCGGTGCTGACGGCCACCGACGAGGGTGTCGACGCGACCGTGGCGCACGAGGCGCTGTTGCTGGCGTGCGCGGGAGCGACTCGTGAGTCCGATCGGCTGGTGCGGCACTGGCGGTCGGCCACCGGCCGCCCGGCGACCCGGCTCGCCTCCGACGCGGTGACCGCGCGGGCGTGGGCGATGCTGTTCGCCGCCCGCGACGAGCGCCCGGACTGGGCCGGGGAACTGCCACCCCTCGATCTCGACGCGGAGGCCGAAGCGCATCGCGAGGTGCTCGCCAAACGCACACCGGGACCCCGAGCGCAGACGCTGCGCGAGCACGCCGCGGCGGCCGAGCAGGCGGCCGCGGCAGGCGACACCGGGGCCGCGCTGGCCGCCCTCGCCCGGTGGGCCGAGGTGGCGCGGGAGCTGCCACGACCGGACGTCGCCACGCTCGCCGCGTGCCGGCACGTGGCACCGCTGCTGGTGCGCGGCGCGCTCGCCGTCGACCCCGACTGGGCGTGGAACTACGCCGGTGCCCTGATCGCCGCGCTCACCACGCGGTATCGGTCCGAACGCGACCGGCGCGACTGGCGTGACCTGATCGCGGAGATCATGCGGCTGCGAGGCGAGCCGGGTGTGGTGCCACCACCCGCGTCACCCGCCGCGATCGCCGATGCCGAGCGCAGGCTCGGCGTGCGCCTGCCCGCCGAGTACCGCCAATTCCTGCTGACCTGCGACGGCCTGCGCGCCGACGTGGTGTTCCCCCGGCTGCTCGGGGTGTCCGAACTCGCCGGCACCGGGTCCGCCGTCACGATCAGCGACCCACCCGTGATCGTGCTGCGGCCCGGCACCGGCGAGGTCGCCGAGTGGGACGAACTCTTCGGCACCACCGTGCACTCCGGAATCCGCGCCCTGCTGGAGGAACACCTCCGCCTGCTGGAGGCCAGCGCGGAGCCGTAAACCCGGCTACGCCTGCTGGACCCCGGGCCTGCCGTTCTCGACGACGAACCCGGCCAGCGTGTGCACCGGCGCGTCCGGGCGCGTGATGTAGGGCAGCACGCGGTAGTCGGCGCGGTAGGTGTCGCGGTCCACCGCGCATCGGACGTAGCCGCGGCGCTGGTTGTAGAACTTCATGTGCGGGTTGGAGCTCAGCCATTCCCGGCCACGCGTGTCCAGATCGGCGCCGTCGCCGCCCGAGCTGATCGACGTCCCCAGGAACTCGGCGCCCACGGTCCGCGAGCCGGGATCGGCGAAGTTCTGCTTGAGATCGGCGACCATACTGCAGTGGGCGTCGCCGGTGATGACCACCATGTTCTCGACCCCGCGCTCGACGACACCGTCGAACAACCGCTGCCGCGCGGGCTCGTAGCCGTTCCAGTTGTCCATCGGCAGTTCCAGGCCGGGGCCGGGGTCACGGTCGGCACGGGCCAGCACGGTCTGCTGGGCGAGGATGTTCCAGCGTGCGGTCGAGGCGCCCAGGCCGTCGAGCAACCAGCGTTCCTGCTCGGCGCCGAGCATGCTCCGCTCCGGGTCACGGGCCTCGGGCGAGTCCTGTTGCACCTGGTCACTGCGGTACTGCCGGCCGTCGAGCACGTTGAACTCGGCGAGCCGGCCGTAGCGCAGCCGCCGGTACAGGCGCAGGTCCGGGCCGTTCGGCACGGACGTGCGGCGCAGCGGCAGGTGCTCGTAGTAGGCCTGGTACGCCGCGGCGCGGCGAGCGAGGAACGTCTCGGGCGAGACGTCGAGGTGCTCGGAGATCTCGTCGGCGTAGTTGTTGTCCACCTCGTGGTCGTCCCAGGTCACGATCCACGGGAAGCTCGCGTGGGCCCGCTGGAGGTCGGCGTCGGTCTTGTACTGGGCGTGCCGGACGCGGTAGTCGGCCAGCGAGAAGATCTCGGTGGTCGGCAGGTGTCCCCGGCCGAGGCTGCCCTGACCGGGGCCCTCGTAGATGTAGTCGCCGAGGTGGAATACGGCGTGCAGGTCCTCCTCGGCGAGGTGCCGGTAGGCGGTGTAGTACCCGGCCGGGTAGTTCTGGCACGACACGAACGCGAACGCCAGCTCGCGCATGTCCGCACCCGCCTCGGGCGCGGTGCGGGTGCGCCCGGTCGCGCTGATCTTGTTGCCGACGCGGAACCGGTAGAAGTACTCGCGGTCGGGCCGCAGCGTGTCGACCTCGGCGTGCACGGAGTAGCCGAGCTCGGGGGTGGCCCGTTCGACGCCGTGCGCGACGCGCTTGGCGAACCGCTCGTCCTCGGCGACCTCCCACTGCACCGGCACGACCCCGCGGCCCGCCATGCCGCCGGAGCCGTCGGCGGCCAGCGGGTCGGGAGCGACGCGGGTCCACAGCACGACCCCGCTGGGCAGCGGGTCGCCCGATGCCACGCCGAGGGAGAAGGGATCGCCGGCGAACCGGGACCGCGCCGCCGGCGTCGCCGACGACGCGGTGGAGAAGCCGCTCATCGCGAGTGCCGCTCCGGCGCCTGCCGCGCCGGCCAGCCCGAGGAATCTGCGCCGATCGAATTTGTTCATCGTTGACCTCCGCCTGTCCGGGAACCAGGCGTAGAGGCCATCAGTCCGGGTTGAGCACCAGGTGGCCGATTGCCGTCGGCCATGTGGAAGGCGGTGGGCTTGCGGCTGAACTCAGGAATCGCGTTCGGTTTGGCGCCGCCGCTCGAGGATCTTCTGCCGCTCCGTGTACTCGCGCATCCGCCTCGGGTAGCCGGTCTTCGCGACCTCGTACACGGGGATCGCTCGCTTGCGGCCGAAGTCCTGCGCGGCCGCGAGGCTGCCGATGCGCCGCCGGGTCCACTCGCCGTCGTGTGCGACGAGCACCACTGTGGTGTCGGTGACAGTCGTCCGTGGTTCCACGAAGGCCTCGACGCCCCGCCGGGCCGCCGCCCACTGTTCCAGATGCTCGGTGTCGGCCCGGGTGGCGCTGCGGAGGGTGCCCGGCTTGCCCCGGCGTCCGCGCCTCCTGCGCAGCGAGTCGAACAGCCCCACGTCGACCACCTCTCCTCTCCGGTGCTCCACGATCATTATCCCGCGCGTACCCCGCCCGCCGGCCGCACGGGAGCACTAGGTCGCAAGCTTGTCAGGCGAGGTGACAAGATGAGGTGTGATGAGCGCACCCGGCGCCCGTGTACACCTACGACACTGCCTGCCGAGGGAGTTTGAGAAGTGAGCGACGCTGAAGCCGACCTGGTGATCCTGGGTGGCGGTTCCGGTGGCTACGCCGCGGCGTTCCGAGCCGCCGAGCTGGGCCTGTCCGTCACCTTGATCGAGAAGGACAAACTGGGCGGCACCTGCTTGCATCGAGGGTGCATCCCGACCAAGGCGCTGCTGCATGCCGCCGAGGTCGCCGACTCGGCCCGCGACGGCGAGCAGTTCGGCGTCAAGACGGCCCTCGAGGGCGTCGACATGGCCGGAGTCCACAAGTACAAGGACTCGGTCATCACGCGCCTCTACAAGGGACTGCAGGGACTCGCCAAGGCCCACAAGATCAACTACGTCGAGGGTACCGGCACGTTCGCGGGCGGTACCTCGGTGGACGTCGACGGCACCCGCTACACCGGCAAGAACGTCATCCTGGCCACCGGCTCCTACTCCAAGTCGCTGCCCGGCCTCGAACTCGGCGGCCGCATCATCGCCAGCGAGGACGCGCTCAAGCTGGACTACGTGCCCAAGAAGGCCGTGGTGCTCGGCGGCGGCGTCATCGGTGTCGAGTTCGCGAGTGTCTGGGCCTCGTTCGGGGTGGACGTCACCATCGTCGAGGCGCTCCCCCGGCTCGTGCCCAATGAGGACGAGTTCGCGTCGAAGCAGCTCGAGCGGGCCTTCCGCCGCCGCAAGATCGGCTTCAAGACCGGCGTGAAGTTCACCGGCGCCAAGCAGGACGACAACGGCGTGAGCGTGTCGCTGGAATCCGGCGAGACGCTGGAGGCGGACGTGCTGCTGGTCGCCGTCGGCCGCGGCCCCAACACCGCGGGCCACGGCTACGACGAGGCCGGCGTGCGCATGGAGCGCGGGTTCGTCCTCACCGACGAGCGGCTGCGCACCAACCTGCCGAACGTCTACGCCGTCGGCGACATCGTCCCCGGCCTGCAGCTGGCGCACCGCGGCTTCCAGCAGGGCGTGTTCGTCGCGGAGGAGATCGCCGGGCTGAACCCGAAGCCGATCGACGAGGCGGGCATCCCGCGCGTCACCTACTCCCACCCGGAGGTCGCGTCGGTCGGGCTGACCGAGTCGGCCGCCAGGGAGAAGTACGGCTCGGACATCACGACCTTCACCTACGACCTGGCGGGCAACGGCAAGAGCCAGATTCTCAAGACCTCCGGCGCGGTCAAGCTGGTCAAGGCGCCGGACGGGCCGGTCGTCGGCCTGCACCTCGTGGGCGACCGGGTCGGCGAGCTGATCGGCGAGGCCCAGCTGATCTACAACTGGGAGGCCTTCCCGGAGGACGTCGCGCCGCTGATCCACGCGCACCCGACCCAGACCGAGGCCCTCGGCGAGGCGCACCTCGCGCTGGCGGGCAAGCCGTTGCACGTCCACGGCTGACGGCACCGCATCCAGACCACACCAGAACAACTCAAGGGAGTCAGCGAACGATGGCGTACTCCGTCACATTGCCGGAGCTCGGGGAAAGTGTCACGGAGGGCACCGTCACCCGGTGGTTGAAGCAGGAGGGTGACACGGTCGAGGTCGACGAGCCGCTACTGGAGATCTCCACGGACAAGGTCGACACCGAGGTGCCCTCGCCCGTGGCGGGCACAGTGCAGAAGATCGTCGCCCAGGAGGACGAGACGGTCGAGGTCGGCGCCGAGCTGGCCGTGATCGACGACGGCTCCGGTGGTGCGGCGGCCCCCGCCGCGGCGCCCGCGCAACCCGCCGCCGAACCCGCCCAGGCCGAGCCGGAGCCCGCACAGCAGGAGGCGGCCCCGGCCGCCCGGCAGGAGGCGGCGCCCGCGGCCCAGCCCGCCCCATCCGGTGGCCAGGCCTCCGGTACCCCGGTGACCCTGCCCGAGCTCGGGGAGAGCGTCACCGAGGGCACCGTGACCCGGTGGCTCAAGCAGGTCGGCGACACGGTCGAGGTCGACGAGCCGCTGCTCGAGATCTCCACGGACAAGGTCGACACCGAGGTGCCCTCGCCGGTCGCCGGCACGCTGCTGGAGATCTCCGTCGGCGAGGACGAGACCGTCGAGGTCGGCGCCCAGCTCGCGGTCATCGGTTCCGCCGACGCCGCGCCTGCCGCTCCGGCCCAGCCGAAGCAGCCCGAGCCCGAGCCGGCCCCGGAGCCCAAGCAGGAGGCCGCTCCCGCGCCGGAGGCGAAGCCCGAGCCGAAGCCGGAACCCACGCCCGAGCCGAAGCCCGCGCCCGCTCCGGCGCCCCAGCAGGAGAGCCGCCCGGCACCTGCCCAGGCCGCGCCCGCCGCTCCGGCAGCGGGTCGTGACGGCGCCGGCGCGCCGTACGTCACGCCACTGGTGCGCAAGCTCGCGGCCGAGCACGACATCGACCTCGCCGGCCTGACCGGCACGGGGGTCGGCGGGCGCATCCGCAAGCAGGACGTGCTCGCCGCCGTCGAGGCCAAGCAGAAGCAGGCCCCGGCACCGGAGCAGCCTGCCGCGGCCGCTCCCTCCGCCCCGGCGTCCCGCCCGGCCCCGGTGTCCGACGCCGAGAAGGCGGCGCTGCGCGGCACCGTGCAGAAGGCCAGCCGGATCCGGCAGATCACGGCGACCAAGACCAAGGAGTCGCTGCAGGTCTCGGCCCAGCTGACGCAGGTGCACGAGGTCGACGTCACCAAGATCGCCAAGCTGCGCCAGCGCGCGAAGGCCGCGTTCCGCGAGCGGGAGGGTGTGAACCTCACCTTCCTGCCGTTCTTCGCCAAGGCGACCGTCGAGGCGCTCAAGCAGCACCCGAACGTCAACGCCTCCTACAACGAGGAGACGAAGGAGATCACCTACCACGGTGCGATCAACCTCGGGATCGCCGTGGACACCGAGCGCGGCCTGCTCTCGGTGGTGATTCACGACGCGGGTGAGCTGAGCCTGGCCGGTCTCGCGCACCGCATCGCCGACCTGGCGGAGCGTGCCCGCAGCAACAAGGTGACGCCGGACGAGCTCACCGGCGGCACGTTCACCATCACCAACATCGGCAGCAACGGCGCCCTGTTCGACACGCCGATCATCGTGCAGCCGCAGTCGGGCATGCTCGGCACGGGCGCGGTCGTCAAGCGCCCGGTGGTGGTGACCGACGCCGACGGCAACGACACCATCGCCATCCGGTCGATGGCGTACCTGCCGCTCACCTACGACCACCGCCTGATCGACGGAGCCGACGCCGGCCGGTTCCTCACGACGATCAAGCAGCGGCTCGAGGAAGGCAACTTCGAGGACGAGCTCGGCCTGTAGGAATGCGAGAACGGTGAAGGGGCGTCCGCACTGAGTGGGCGCCCCTTCGCCGTGTCTCTCTAAGGTGGACGGTATGCGAGTTCTCGTCGCCGGTTCGAGCGGTCTCATCGGCAGCGCCCTCGTACCCCGGCTGCGCACGGCCGGGCACGACGTCGTCAGGCTGGTCCGGCGGCCGGTGCGCGCCGCGGACGAGCGCTCGTGGGATCCCCCGGCGGACCGGATCGACGAGGGCGCGTTCGACGGTGTGGACGCCGTGGTGAACCTGTGTGGCGTCCCACTGGGCGCAGGCCGGTGGAGCGGGGAACGCAAGCAGCTGATCGCCGACAGCCGCATCGAGTCCACCGAGGTGCTCGCGGAGGCCGTCGCCGGGCACGGCGTTTCCGTGCTCGTGAACGCCTCCGGGATCCACTACTACGGCGACGCCCGGGAGCGTGAGGTCGACGAGTCGGCGCCCGCGGGCAGCGGATTCCTCGCCGAGCTGTGCACCTCGTGGGAAGCGGCCTGCGCACCCGCCGCACGCGCCGGCGCACGGGTCGTCCTGCTGCGGACGGCGCCCGTGCTGTCCCGTCAGGGCGGCCTGCTCGCGCCACTCAAGCCGCTGTTCCGGCTGGGGCTCGGCGGCAGGCTCGGCGACGGCAGGCAGTACCTGCCGTGGATCAGTCTCGATGACCACGTCGATGCCGTCCGGTTCGTGCTCGAGAACCCGGACGTCTCCGGTCCGGTGAACCTGGTCGCGCCCCAGCCGGTGACCAACGCCGACTTCACCCGCGCCCTGGGGCGTGCCCTGCGCCGGCCCGCACCGTGGTGGGTTCCGCGACCGGCTCTGCGGGCGGTCCTGGGCGAGGCCGCCGACGAGATGATCCTGACCGGGCCGAGGGCGGTGCCCCGCCGCCTGCTCGACGCCGGGTTCACCTTCCGCCACACCGACCTGGACGACGCGCTCGCGGCGGTGGTGTGAGCACGTGCGCCCGGGCGTGATCGTGGGTGTGCTGTCCCTGGTAGCCTTCGCGGCACTGGGCGTGGTGGTGCGGGACGACCCGAGCGGTCTCGACACGTGGCTGGGCACCGCCCTGCACGGCGACTGGCGCGGGCCGGCGGGCGGGGTCGCGGAGGTGGTCAGCGCGATCCTGGGGCCTGTGATCCCGGTGCTGTTCGCGCTGGGCCTGGTGGTGGCCGCCGTCGCCGCGTGGCGGCGCGGCGACCGGCAGCGGGCCACGCTGATGCTGCGGGTGCTGGTGCTGCTGGGGTTGTGCCGGGCGACGAGCTGGCTGGCCAAGCCGCTGTTCGAACGGGAACGGCCCCGTGTGTACCCCGACTTCGCCTACCCGAGCGGGCACGTGGTGTCGGTGGCGAGCGCCGGGTTCGCGGCCGTGGTGCTGTGCGCGTGGCTGGCGCCGCACCTGGTGCGCACCATGACGTGGATCGTGGCGGCCGCGACGGTGGTGTGTGCCGCGAGCCGTGTGGTGCTGGACGTGCACTGGCTCACCGATACGGTCGGCGCGGTGCTGGCGGTGACCGGTGTGGGGTTGCTCGCCGGTGCGGCACTACGGCTGTTGCCCGCGCAACGGCCGGGCGTAGCCTCGTCGACGTGACAGCGAAAGCGCCCAGATCCTGCCGCGCCACCACCGAACCCGTCGACGTCCGCGAGATCGGCACGATCGACTACCTCGAGGCGTGGGACCTGCAACGTGAGTACGTCAACCGGCGTGCGGACGGCCTCGGTCCCGACACGATGCTGCTGCTGGAGCACCCGTCGGTGTACACGGCCGGCAAGCGCACGCAACCCGAGGACCGCCCCGCCGACGGCACTCCGGTGATCGACGTCGACCGGGGCGGGCGGATCACCTGGCACGGGCCGGGCCAGCTCGTCGGCTACCCGATCGTGAAGCTCGCCGACCCGATCGACGTCGTGCACTACGTGCGCCGCCTGGAGGAGGCGCTCATCCGCGTGTGCGAGCAGCTCGGCGTGCACACCGGGCGCGTCGAGGGACGCAGTGGCGTGTGGGTGCCCGCGGACGACCGGCGGCCCGAACGCAAGATCGCCGCGATCGGCATCCGCGTGCAGCGCGGGGTGACCATGCACGGCTTCGAGCTCAACTGCAACGCCGATCTCCGCGCGTTCGACAAGATCGTGCCGTGCGGCATCAGCGACGCCGGCGTCACCTCGTTGTCAGCCGAGCTTGGCCGTGACGTGACCGTCGCCGAGGCCCTGCCGCTCGCGCGCGACGCCGTGGTGGCCGCGCTGGAGGGCGAGCTGCCGGTGAGCGAGGACCGCTGGCTGCGTCGCGAGCAGCCCAGCGCTCCCGGCGTGACCTTCGCCCTCCAGAACTGACCCGGCGCTAGTCGAGCTGGCGCGTCACCTCGGAGGCGATGAGCTCCAGGTGGTCGAGGTCGGAGAGGTCCAGCACCTGCAGGTAGAGCCGCGTGATGCCGGTCTTCTCGCGCCAGCGCCCGATGGTGTCGACCACTTCGGCGGGCGTGCCGGCCAGCCCGTTCTGCCGCAGCTCCGGGACCTCGCGGCCGATCGCGTCGGCGCGCCGGGCGACCTCGGCCTCGTCCCGGCCGACCGCCACGACGAGCGCGGCGGAGCGCAGGATCGACTTGGGGTCCCGGCCCGCGGCCTGGGCCGCGGCGTCCACGCGTTCGAACTGCGCCAGCGCGGTGTCGGCGTCGTTGAACGGGATGTTGAACTCGTCGGCGTGGCGGGCGGCGAGCTGCGGCGTGCGCTTCTTACCGGTGCCGCCGAGGATCACCGGCGGCCGCGGCCGCTGCGCGGGCTTCGGCAGGGCCGGCGAGTCGGTGAGGGTGTAGTGCTCACCGGAGTAGGAAAGGTGTCGCCCTCCGGCGTCTCCCACAGGCCGGTGATGATGGCGAGCTGCTCGCTGTAGCGGTCGAACAGCGTCTTCACGGGCGGCAGGTCGATCCCGTACGCCGTGTGCTCGTCCTTGTACCAGCCCGACCCGAAGCCGAACTCGATCCGGCCGCCCGACATGCGGTCGACCTGCGCGACGGAGATCGCCAGCACCGACGGGTGGCGGAACGTCGCGGCGGTGACCAGTGTGCCGAGCCGGATGCGGTTGGTCTCCCGCGCCAGGCCGGCCAGGGTGACCCACGCGTCGGTGGGTCCCGGCAGCCCGGAGACCGAGCCCATCTTGAGGTAGTGATCGGACCGGAAGAACGCGTCGAAGCCGGCGTCTTCGGTGGCCTTGGCGACTCGGAGCAGGTCCTCGTAGTCGGCGCCCTGCTGGGGTTCGGTGAAGATCCTCAGTTCCACGGTTTCGAGCCTAGCTGCGACGCACAGCGTCTCCGTTGGGCGGTGGTGGCAGACGGGCGGGCGTACCGGCTAGTGCGAACCGACCCGCCGGACCTGGTGCAGCAGCCGGACGATGACGTCCTCGATCTGCGCGCCGACCTGCTGCGGGTCGGGCGAGCTCGCGATCTCCGTCGCGGCGCTGACGAGCGCGCCGAACAGCAGTCGCGAGGTGATCTCGACCGGGACCTCGAGGATCTCGCCGGCGTCGATCAGGTCACGCAGCGCCTGCCGGATCAGGCCGAAGCTGTACCGGTCCTCCGCCTCGCGCCACCGCTGCCACCCCATGACGACGGGTGCCTCGTGGATGGCGAGGCGCTGGTAGGCGGGGTCCAGGCAGCTGGTGATGAACTCCCGCAGGCCGGCCAGCGCGCGATCCCAGGGCGTCTCCGGTCCGCCGAGTATCTTCTCCAGGCGTCCTTTGACCTCGGCCTCGACCGCGTCGAACGCCGCCTCGAAGATGGCCTGCTTGCCACTGAAGTGGTGGTACAGAGCGCCCTTCGTGACCCGGGCCCGCTTGGCGATCTCGTCCAGCGACGTACCGGCGTAGCCGCGTTCCGTGAACAGCCGGACAGCGCTGCTGACCAGGGCCGACCGCGTCGATTCCGAATAGTCCTCACGCCTGGACCGCATTGTCACCACGCTCACAACTCTACGCCCGCGTAGGACCTCCATACCGGTGGTATGTTGTGCGTGTCAGGTCCGTACCGCGAGTATGCCGCAAACCGACGGTATGAGCCGCGTCACGGAAGGGGATCAGGCCATGAGCTGGAACGACTACTACCGCCGGCGCGACGTCATCGACACCGCGCTGCGGCAGGCACGGCATGATCCGCAGGCAGCGCTGCGGTTCGCGGAGATCGAGGGCGCCGAGGAACTGTTCGGCAGCGAGGAGAACCTCCTGCTGGCCATGCACTACCGCTGGCTGCAGGCACTGACCGGCAGGCTGCGGGCCGAGGTCGCGGGTCCCGAGGACGCGGCCGGGGTGCCCGGTGGCGGCGAGGACGACCACCTCGAGGCCGTGTCGCGCGCCTGGCGCGCCACCGTGCGCGACAACGCCACGCTGCGCGCCGTGCTCGACGCCCACATCGACCGCCACCCTGCACTGCGCCGTGCCCACGAGGCCGAGCTGCGCATGCTCGCCACCACGGCCGGCCTCGCCGAGCCGGGTGAACCGCAGGACGAGGTGACCGCGGTCGGCAACGCGTTCCTGTCGCTGCTGCGTGCCCGCTCGGCGCACCTCACCGCACCGCGCCGGACCAACCCGGTGGGCCAGTTGCTGCGCAAGCTCGCGCCCGCGAGCTGACCCTGTTGGCAGGGTGCCAGCACGTGTAGTTAGCTGTCGCCATGGCTAGCCAACCCGGGACGTGGACCGAGGCGGACATCCCCGACCAGACCGGCCGCACGGTGCTGGTCACCGGCGCCAACTCCGGACTGGGCCTGCGGACCGCGCAGGTGCTGGCGGAGAAGGGCGCCACGGTGCTGCTGGCGTGCCGGTCGGCCGAGCGCGGAGTACGGGCACTCGACACCGTCGCCGAACGGGCACGCGCCCGGCCGGTGCTCATCTCCCTCGATCTCGCCGACCTCGCCTCGGTCCGCGACGCCGCCGCGACCGTGCGTGAACAGACCGGCGACACCCTCGACGTCCTCGTCAACAACGCCGGTGTCATGGCGCCGCCCAAGGGCGTCACGAAAGACGGCTTCGAAACCCAGTTCGGCACCAACTACCTCGGCCCCGCGGCGCTGACGTGGCTGCTCATGCCGGCACTGCGCCGCGGCCGGGATCCGCGCGTGGTCACCGTCTCCAGTGCCGCCGCCACCGGCAGCAGCCTCGACCTCGACGACCCGAACTTCGAGCGCAGGCGCTACAACCCGGCCACCGCGTACCGGCAGTCGAAGCTCGCCGACCAGGTGTTCGCGGCCGAGCTCGACCGTCGCCTGCGGGCCGCGCACGACCCCGTGCTCAGCATCGCCGCCCACCCCGGGTACAGCCGCAGCGAACTCGGCTCGACGATGGCCAGGTCCCGCAGCCACGTCGTGCTCCGTACCGTGGTCGACACCACCATCCGGCTGGGCGAGCTGCTCATCGCGCAGAACGTCCACATGGGCGCGCTCCCCCAGCTGTATGCCGCGACCGCCCCCGGCATCCGGGGCGGCGAGTACGTGGGTCCGCGAGGTCCGTTCGGGTTGCGCGGGCACCCCGCCGTGGGCAAGCCGCTGCCGCCCGCCCGCGACCGCGAGCTGGGTGCCCGGCTGTGGGACCTCACCGCCAAGTTGACCGGGATCACCCCCGATCCCGCGTAACGACACCGCCGATCGTCAGGGCGTACATTGGGGCCCGTGACTGTTGTGCCGGAAGGTCGGAAGCTGCTGCGGCTCGAGGTTCGCAACAGCCAGACGCCGATCGAGAAGAAGCCGCCGTGGATCAAGACCCGCGCGCGCATGGGCCCCGAATTCACCGAACTCAAGGGGCTCGTCCGCCGTGAGGGTCTGCACACCGTGTGCGAAGAGGCGGGCTGTCCCAACATCTACGAATGCTGGGAGGACCGCGAGGCCACCTTCCTCATCGGCGGCGACCAGTGCACGCGGCGCTGCGACTTCTGCCAGATCGACACCGGCAAGCCCGCGGAGCTCGATCGGGACGAGCCGCGCCGGGTCGCCGAGAGCGTGCAGGCGATGGGTCTGCGCTACTCGACGGTGACGGGTGTGGCCCGCGACGACCTGCCCGACGGCGGTGCGTGGCTGTACGCCGAGACCGTCCGGCAGATCCACGCGCTCAACCCCGGCACCGGTGTCGAGCTGCTCATCCCGGACTTCAACGCCGACCCCGACCAGCTGGCCGAGGTGTTCGGCTCGCAGCCCGAGGTGCTCGCGCACAACGTCGAGACGGTGCCGCGCATCTTCAAGCGCATCCGGCCCGGCTTCCGCTACGCCCGCTCGCTCGAGGTGATCACCCGGGCGCGGGAGGCCGGCCTGGTCACCAAGTCGAACCTCATCCTCGGCATGGGCGAGACCCCCGAGGAGGTGGAGCCGGCGATGCGGGACCTCGTCGACGCGGGCTGCGAGATCCTCACCATCACGCAGTACCTGCGGCCCTCCCCGCGGCACCACCCGGTGGACCGGTGGGTCAAGCCGGAGGAGTTCGTCGAGCACACCAAGGCCGCCGAGGCGCTCGGGTTCGCCGGTGTCATGGCCGGCCCGCTGGTCCGGTCGTCGTACCGGGCGGGCAAGCTCTACGCGCAGACCAAGGCGCACCGTGGCGAGCCGCTGCCGGAGAACCTGAGCCACCTCGCCGCTGCCGCACCCGCCGCGCAGGAGGCCAGCAGCGTACTGGCGCGCCAGTCGTCGTAGGGCTGTCGTAGGGCTGAGGAATCCGGGGAATCCCTGAGCACAGGCGAACCCTTCGAACGCTACTGTCGTCACCGGAAGCGGAGCGCAAGCGCGCCGGCCGGGGGATGACGAACAAGGGGAAGACTCGTGGTTACCGACCTGCTCAACTGGCTACAGAGCCTGCCGCAACCGGCGCTGGTCGGTGCCACGGGACTGCTGGTGTTCCTCGAATGCACCATCGGCCTCGGCTTCCTCGCTCCCGGCGAGTCCGGCCTGCTGATCGCCGCGACCACCGCGACCACCGCGCCGCGGTTCATCATCCTGTGGGTCGTCGTCACCGTGTGCGCCGCGACCGGTGACTCCATCGGCTACGCCATCGGCAGGCGGTTCGGCCCGCGGCTGCGGGACACCAAGCTGATCCAGAAGTACGGCACCGACGCGTGGGACAAGGCCACCGGCATCCTGCAGCGGCGCGGTGCGTGGGCCGTGTTCTTCGCCCGGTTCCTGCCGGTCGTCCGCACGCTGACGCCGGCGGCGGCGGGCACGTCCGGGCTGGCCTACCGCAAGTTCCTGCCCGCGGCCGCCTCCGGTGCCCTGTGCTGGTCGGCGCTGCACATCGGGATCGGCGCCGCTCTCGGTGAGGCCGCCCGCCGCGTCGAGGGCATGCTGAGCACAGGCGGGATGATCGTGGTCGGCGTGCTGGCCGTGGTCGCCGTGATCGCGTTGATCCGCTACAAGCGCAAGAAGGCCGCGGCGGTGCTCACCGACGCGGCGGACGACGATTCGGTCACCCGCCGGAGCTGACCCCTGCGGCGGCTCCCGTGTCGGCCGCCGCGTCGCCGTGTCCGCCGTTGCCGTCACCGTGTCTGCCGTTCCGGTAGCCGTGTCCGCCGCCCGCGTCGCCAGGGGGGCCCGCCGATCTACCTCAGCCAGGTCCGGTCGCTGAAATCCTCCTCGTCGGCATCACCGGCGTCTACTGCTGCTCGCCGGTACGGGCCAGCGAACGCCGGCGAGGTGGAGGTGTCGCGCAGGCTCCGGCGCCCGGATGTGATGTCGTCGACAAGGCTTGTGAACTCGGGATCGTCGACCGAAGTACTCGTTGGCGCTATCGGCGGCGTTGCCCTGCCAGCCTTCGCCGACGGCGGTCAGCTGGGTGGAGACGACGCGGGCGAACTCGTCTTGAACGCGCCGAGGTTCTCCATCGCGACGCCGGCTTTCTGGACCAGTTCCCAGTCCCCGGCGAACTCGCGGGCGACCCATTCGGACGGGTTGACGTCGAAGATCAAGTCGGTGGCCTGGCCGACCCGGTAGGACACGCTGATGTACTGGCTGATGCCGATGACGTTCTCGAGCAGGTCGGGCACCGGGTCGGAGGCCGTCGGATCGGTCAGCACGGTGGCGGGTGAGTCACTCAAGAGCTGCTCACCTCTCGTAGGTCGCGTCGATGCGCGCGGCACTCGGCGTGGTCGGTGTCGTCGTACATGAGCGCCGCCGTGTCGAGCTCCGTGGCCGCCGCACTCTGGACCTGGGCCAAGCGCTGGTAGTTCTCGCTGAGCACGGCCTTGGCGTCGGCGGGCGTTCCCGTTCGCCCTCGGTGGCCTCGGCCGCCTCACCGGTGCCCGGGCCTGCTCCGACGGCACCGCCGTGGAGATCACCGGGCCGAGCCCCGCCTTCACCGCCGGCCTGCCACCGGCGAACGGGTAGTCGCATCATGGACGGCATGGACTCCGCCGAGGACCTGACGCGCGCTCGTGACCTGGTGGCCGCCTCGCGCCGAATCGTCGCCATGACCGGCGCGGGGATCTCCACCGACTCCGGCATCCCCGACTTTCGCGGGCCCAACGGAGTGTGGACGAAGGACCCGGCCGCCGAGAAGCTCTCCAACCTGCAGGCCTACGTCAGCAGCAAGGAGGTCCGCGAGCAGAGCTGGCGCAACCGCACCGGGCACCCGGCGTGGCAGGCGCGGCCGAACGCCGCCCACCAGGCCTTCGTCGACCTCGAACGCACCGGCCGGCTGTCCGCGATCATCACGCAGAACATCGACGAGCTGCACCAGAAGGCGGGCTCGGACCCGGATCTGGTGATCGAGCTGCACGGCACCATGTTCCAGACCGTCTGCCTGGACTGCGACGACCGCCGCGACATGCAGGAGGCGCTGGCGCGCGTGCGCGCGGGCGAGACCGACCCGCCCTGCAGCGAGTGCGGCGGGATCCTGAAGTCGGCGACGATCTCGTTCGGCCAGGCGCTCGACGTCGACGTGCTGGAGCGGGCGCGGGTCGCGGCGGTGTCGTGCGACCTGATGCTCGTGGCGGGCAGCTCGCTTACCGTCCACCCCGCGGCCGGGCTGGTCGGGCTCGCGGCGAGCGCGGGCGCCGCGGTGATCGTGTGCAACGCCTCGCCGACGCCCTACGACGACCAGGCCGCGGTGGTGTTGCGTGGGCCGTTGGCCGAGGTCCTGCCGGCATTGGTGTGACCGGCGCCGGGGTGCAGGGTGAGCCCCGGCCCCCAACGTCCGGGGCTCACCCTGGCGGTGCCCGCACGAAACCGACGATCCCCCGCAGCCGACGGGTTCGCATTCATGAGGTCACCCAGAGTGACCGACACGGTTCGTCGCACGCACTCGCGGCGCTGACGCGGTCGCTGCCCCCATCCCCGGTCACCCGCCGAACTGCCACGCTGGGTAGTCGAAAGCCTCATCGAAGGCACCAGTAACGTCTACCTGGTTGCTCTCCGTAACACCAGTCGTGAGCGCCCAACCTCACCTGTTTGGACCAGTCCTCGTCACGGACTGTGCTTGCTCGGTGAGACGACGGTGAGGATGCTGCCTCGCGTCCACCACCGCCAGCGCCAGTGCGGCGAGGGTGAAGCAGACCGAGCAGAGCATCGCCGCCGCCAGCGCCACCCGGTAGTCCTCGTCCGAGGCGGACACGCCCGCGTGGAACACCGAGCCCAGCACGGCGACCCCGAGGGCCGTGCCCAGCCGCTGACCGGTCTGCAGGGCACCACCGGCGACCCCGGCCATACGGGTGGGCACGCTATCGAGCGTGAGCGTGGTGTTGGGTGAGATCACCATGCCGCCGCCGACCCCGGCGAGAAGCAACGGACCGGCGACCGCGTACCCGATCGCCGACTCGGGAACCAGCGGGACGAGCAGCGCGACCAGTCCCAGCCCGCAGGCCACCAGACAGAGCCCGGTGACCGTGACGCGGCGACCCCAGCGCGCCACGGCCCGCCCGGCGATGGCCGCCGACACCGCCGAGCCGAGCGCGAACGGCGTCACCAGCAGGCCCGACTCCAGCGGCGAGTAGCCGAGTCCCCGTTGGAAGAACATCGCGAACACCAGCCACATACCGGCGAACCCGCAGAAGTAGGTCGCGCCGATGGCCGCGCCCAGGGCGTAGCCCGGCGTCCGCGTGTAGAGCCGCGGATCGAGCAGCGGCACACAGTCCTTGCGCAGCACGCGCAGCTCCCAGCGCACGAAGACGAACCCGAACACCAGCGCCAGTGGGAAGAGCCACCAGAGCGCGCTCAGCCCACCCTGCTCCGACTGCACGAGCGGCAACAGCAGACCCAGCACGGTGAGCCCGAGCAACACCATGCCGGGGAAGTCGAGCTGGGACCGCAGCGTGCCCCGCCGCGCGGGTGCTCGCGGCAGCAACCTGGACGCGAGCACCAGCGCGAGCAGCCCGATCGGCACGTTGACGTAGAAGACCCATCGCCAGCCGTTGTCGGCGCCGAACCCGGAGATGATCAACCCGCCGAGCACCGGCCCCACCGCCGTCGAGATCCCGACCGTGGCACCGAACAAGCCGAACGCCCTGCCGCGCTCGGCGCCGCGGAACAGTTCCTGGATCAGCCCGGTGTTCTGCGGGGTGAGCATGCCCGCCGCGGCGCCCTGCAGCAGCCGGGCGCCGACGAGCATCGTCTCGTCGACGCTGGCGCCGGCGACCGCGCTCGTGGCGATGAACGCCGACAACGCGATGAGGAACATCCGCCTGCGCCCCAGCGCGTCGCCGAGCCGCCCGCCCGTGACGAGTACGAGCCCGAAGGTCAGCGCGTAGCCGGACACCACCCACTGCGTCCCGGCGACCGAGGCGCCGAGCCCGGTCTGGATCGACGGCAGCGCCACGTTGACGATGCTGACGTCGAGCAACGACATGAAACCGGCGGTGAGGGTGACGGCGAGTGCCCGCCAGCGGCGCGGGTCGGGCTCGTCGGTGTCCGGCTGGCTCACTCGTCCACGGTAGGCACCGGCCCCGCGCCTTCGCCGGGCAGCCCGGCGAAGGCGCGGGGCACACTGCCTAGGAACTGGCCGTGATGCCCGGTATGCCCTTGAGTTCGCCGATCAGCATCGAGCTGACCTTCACCGGATAGTCGTACAGCGCGAACACGGTTTCCCGCTGCCTGCCGAGCAGCTTCAGCCGCACGGGGGTGTCACCGCGGTGGGCCTGCAGGGTCTGCTTGAGCTCGGTGACGACGCCGTGGTTGAGCTTCTCCGCGGAGGCCACCAGCATCAGCGGCGGCTCCTCGTCACCGGGCCCCACATCGCTGAGGTCCAGCGGCACGAGACCGCCGCCGAACACCGACATCTTGTCGTCACGCCAGTTGACGCGGCCCTTGACCACGACGGCGTTGTCCTCCACCAGGTCGGCCGCGAACAACGCGTAGGACTTCGGGAAGAACAGCACCTCCAGCGAGGCGTCCATGTCCTCGACCACGCAGATCGCCCATGGCTCGCCCTTTTTGTTCACCCGCCGCTCGACCGACGTGAGCAGACCGGCGATCTCGATCTCGCCCTCCTTGGGCGGGTCGGCCAAGATGGCCGCGATCGGCCGCTTGGCGTGCTTGCGCAGGATCCGCTCGGCGCCGTCCAGCGGGTGTGCCGACACGTACAGGCCGAGCATCTCGCGCTCGTAGGCGAGCTTCTGCTTGCGCGGGTACTCCTCCTCGCCGAACTTCAGGTGCGCCAGCGGCGACGAGGCCGACACCGATGCCGCGTCGTCGGCACCGCCCCCGCCGAAGAGGTCGAACTGGCCCATCGCCTCCTGCCGCTTGAGCGGCACGACGGCTTCCACGGCGTCCTCGTGCACCTGCACCATCGACAGCCTGGTGTTGCCGAGCGAGTCGAACGCACCGGCCTTGATCAACGACTCCAGCACGCGCTTGTTGCAGACCACGAGCTCGGACTTGTCGAGGAAGTCGGTGAACGAGGAGTACTTACCCTTCTCCTCGCGCGTCTTGATGATCGAGTCGACGACGTTCGCCCCGACGTTGCGGACCGCGCCCAGGCCGAAGCGGATGTCGTCGCCGACCGCGGCGAACCGCTGGCCGGACTCGTTGACGTCCGGGGGCAGCACCTTCACGCCCAGCCTGCGGCACTCGGACAGGTACACGGCGGACTTGTCCTTGTTGTCGCCGACCGAGGTGAGCAGCGCCGCCATGTACTCGGCGGGATAGTTCGCCTTGAGGTAGGCGGTCCAGTACGACACCAGGCCGTACCCGGCGGCGTGGCTCTTGTTGAAGGCGTACCCGGCGAAGGGAAGGATGGTGTCCCACAGTGCCTGGATGGCCTCGTCCGAGAACCCGTTGGCCTTCATCCCGGCGTGGAAGCCCTCGAACTCCTTCTCCAGGACTTCCTTCTTCTTCTTGCCCATCGCCCGCCGCAGCACGTCCGCGCGGCCCATCGAGTAGCCGGCGACCGTCCGGGCGATCTGCATGATCTGCTCCTGATAGACGATCAGGCCGTACGTCTCGGCCAGGATGTCCTTCAGGGGCTCCTCGAGCTCCGGATGGATCGGCTTGATCTCCTGCCGGCCGTTCTTGCGGTCGGCGTAGTCGTTGTGGGCGTTCATGCCCATCGGGCCGGGCCGGTACAGGGCCAGCACGGCGACGATGTCCTCGAAGCCGGTCGGCTGCATCCGGCGCAGCAGGTCGCGCATCGCGCCGCCGTCGAGCTGGAACACGCCGAGCGTGTCGCCACGGCCCAGCAGCTTGTACGCCTCCGGGTCGTCGAGACCGAGGCGGTCGAGGTCGATCTCCTCGCCGCGGTTGGCCTTGATGTTGTCGATGGCGTCGCCGATGACCGTGAGGTTGCGCAGGCCCAGGAAGTCCATCTTCAACAGGCCGATGGCCTCACACGACGGGTAGTCCCAGCCGGTGATGATCGAGCCGTCGTCCCGCTGCCAGAGCGGGATCGTGTCGATCAACGGCTCGCTCGACATGATGACCGCGCACGCGTGCACACCCGCGTTGCGGATCAGGCCCTCCAGACCGCGCGCGGTCTCGAAGATCGTCTTGACCTCGTCGTCGGTCTCGATCAGCGAGCGCACCTCGGCGGCCTCGCCGTACCGCTCGTGCTCCGGGTCGACGATCCCCGACAGCGGAATGTCCTTCGCCATGATCGGCGGCGGCAGCGCCTTGGAGATCCGGTCGGCGATCGAGTAGCCGGGCTGGCCGAAGTGCACCCGCGCGGCGTCCTTGATGGCGGCCTTGGTCTTGATGGTGCCGAAGGTGATCACCTGGGCGACCTTGTCGGCGCCGTACTTCTCGGTGGCGTACCGGACCATCTCGCCACGCCGCCGGTCGTCGAAGTCGATGTCGATGTCCGGCATCGACTCGCGCTCGGGGTTGAGGAACCGCTCGAACAGCAGGTTCTGCGGGATCGGGTCCAGGTTGGTGATACCGAGCGCGTACGCCACCAGCGCGCCCGCGGCCGACCCACGCCCGGGGCCGACGCGAATGCCCACGCTGCGCGCGTAGTTGCAGAGGTCCGCCACGACGAGGAAGTACGCGGGGAAACCCTTCTGGGCGATGACGCCGAGCTCCATCTCGGCCCGCTCGACGTAGCCGTCCGGGATGCCGTCCGGGAATCGCCACTCGAGGCCCTTCATCACCTCGTGGTGCAGCCAGCTGGCCTCGTCGTAGCCCTCCGGCACGTCGAACTTCGGCATCCGGTCGCGGTGGGCGTACACGTCCTCGTAGGACTGCACGCGCTCGGCGATCAGCAACGTCGCGTCGGCCGCGCCCGGCACCTCGGCGTCCCAGTACTCGCGCATCTCGGCCGCGGACTTGAGGTAGTAGCCGTCGCCGTCGAACTTGAACCGGTTCGGGTCGGACAGCGTCTTGCCCGACTGGACGCACAGCAGCGCCGAGTGCGAGTCGGCCTGGTCCTTGGTGACGTAGTGGGAGTCGTTGGTGGCCAGCGGCGTGAGGTTCAGCTTGCGGCCGATCTCCAGCAGGCCTTGCCGCACGGAGCGCTCGATGGGCAGACCGTGGTCCATCAGCTCCAGGAAGAAGTTGTCCGGCCCGAAGATGTCGCGGTAGTCGGCGGCGGCCTGCAATGCCTTGTCGGCCTGTCCCAGCCGCAGCCGCGTCTGCACCTCGCCGGACGGGCAGCCGGTGGTGGCGATGATCCCCTCGGCGTTCTCGGCGATCAGCTCGCGGTCCATTCGGGGCTTGCGGTAGTAGCCCTGGATGCTCGCCAGCGACGACAGCTTGAACAGGTTCCGCAGGCCGGTGGCGTTCTCGGCGAGCATCGTCATGTGCGTGTAGGCACCGCCACCCGAGACGTCGCCGCCCTCGCCGTACTCGTCGGCGCCGCGCTGACTGCTCTGCCCCCAGAACACCGGCTTCTTGTGGAACCGGCTCTCCGGCGCGATGTAGGCCTCGATGCCGATGATCGGCTTGATGCCCGCCTTCTTCGCCTGCTGGTAGAACTCGTCGGCGCCGTACATGTTGCCGTGGTCGGTCATGCCGACGGCGGGCATCTCCAGCCGGGACGCCTCCGCGAACAGCGGAGCGATCTTCGCCGCACCATCGAGCATCGAGTACTCGGTGTGCACATGCAGGTGGACGAAGGAATCGTTCGGCACCGGCGAAAACCTCCCCTTGGTCGCCCGACGGCGAGACCCGCGATCTCCAGGCTCCCTACCCTAAACCGCGGCTCCGACAGAACCCGAGCAGACGTGCCGCGCCGGCGCGAGTTCGCATGCGCTACGGCCGAGCCCGGCCGTCAGCACCTCCGTCAGGACGCCCGGATCGGCACCCGTCTCCCCCGGCGGGGAGCACCGGAACCGAGCCACCGGCGGGTGAACCCGGCGCGCAGGAGCTGCCCGGGGTGGGATTCCGGAGCCATGACGAGGTCACCGGCCCGGGTCCGAGCCGGACGGCGTTGTCACCGCCGTCCACCGGCAGTGGTTCACTGCACCCATGACACGTGACGAGGCGCTCGAGCTGCGGTACGCGGTGGGCTCGGACGTCGGCCGGCGGCGCAGCGCGAACGAGGACTCCGCCTACGCGACCCCGCGGCTGCTCGCCGTCGCCGACGGGATGGGCGGGCACGCCGCGGGCGAGGTGGCCAGCGCGATCGCCATCGAGGCGATCGCCGCGCTGGACGACCGGCTGACCGACGCGGGGACCGGGACGTTCGATCCGCGCTCGGAGCTCGCGTCCGCCATCGCCGAGGCCGCCGCCAAGCTCAGCCAGCGGGTCGAGGCCGATCCCGACCTGGCGGGCATGGGCACCACGCTCACCGCGATGCTGTGGGACGGCGGCGCGACGTTCGGGCTCGCGCACATCGGCGACTCCCGCGGCTACCTGCTGCGGGACGGCGAGCTGACACAGCTGACGCGGGACCACACGATGGTCCAGACCCTCGTCGACGAAGGCAAGCTCCCCGCCGAGCTCGCCGCGCGCCACCCGAGCCGCTCTGTACTGGTCAAGGCGCTCCTGGCCGGGCAGCCCGCCGAGCCGGACCTGACGCTGCACACCGGCAGGCCCGGCGACCGGTACCTGCTGTGCTCGGACGGGCTCACCGACGTCGCCGAGCCCGAGGAGATCCGCGAGGTGCTCTCGTCGGCCGACGCCCCCGCCGACGCCGTCCAGCGGCTCATCGACCGGGCCAACGAGGGCGGCGGACCCGACAACATCACCTGCGTGGTGGCCTACCTCGACGGCTGAGCGACCGTCAGGTGGCGGCGCCGCGGCGACGCCAGAGCCTGCGTGGCGACGCCTGCCCACGGCCGGCCGCGGCGTCCATCCCCTCGCCCGGCCGCATACCCGCGGTACCCGCCGTGTCGGTGGTCTGCACGATCTTCTTGCGCGCCGGCATCACCGCGATCAGCAGGCCGACCAGCGCGGTACCGAGGTGCAGCCAGTTGTCCGGGTTGTTGATGTTGAGCGGGTTGCCCAGACCGGACACCGGATTGCTCGAGAAGACCCCGGTGATCGCCAGGCCCCAGACGAACAGCAGGCCGAAGCCGATGAAGAGCAGCCAGCCGTACGTGCGCGCCATGCTCGAGTTGAGCGCCATCAGCACGCCGAGCACACCGACCACCAGGTTCACGATGTTGTGCAGCGGGTTGATGCCGAACACCAGCAGTGTGCTGTGATCGGTGCCGGTGAAGTCGCCGAACCCGGTCAGCACGAACCCGATGATGCCGAGTGCGAGGTAGACGAGCCCGACCAGTCCGGCCAGCAGCTGCACGGGCTGCATACCTGCCCGGCGGACCCGCGTTTCGGTCCCACGATCCATGTCCGTCTCCCTAGCTGGGCGTAGTGGACATCACAGTCGTAGGGATTGCCGCTGGAGATCGATCGAAACCGGCTCGATCGCCTGCCCGCGCTACGGTCGGCCCGTGGCGCTGGGTGTCTGCCTCCTTTTCGACGGGCGATCCGAGCGCGCCCTGCGCGATCTGTGGGCGCGCCTGGAGACGGTCGGCGTGCCGACGCTGTCCTCGCACACCCACGGCAGGCATCACCCGCACCTGTCCTACGTCGTCCTGCTCGACTGGGATCTCGACGCCGTCCGGACCGCCGTCGAGTCGCTGGCCGACCGTGGACCGTTCGAGCTCACGTTCGACGCCGTCGCCGCCTTCCGGCGCGGCCGCGTGGCGCTGGCACCTGCCGTGCACGCGGACCTCGTCCCCCGGCAGCAGGCCGTGGTCGACGCGGTCCGGGCCACGGGGGCGCTCGTGCACAAGCACTACGAGATCGGCCGCTGGCTCCCGCACTCCTCCCTGGTGACGCGGGCGCGCACGGACCT
This sequence comes from Prauserella oleivorans, assembly GCF_042685745.1. Classification (NCBI taxonomy): domain Bacteria; kingdom Bacillati; phylum Actinomycetota; class Actinomycetes; order Pseudonocardiales; family Pseudonocardiaceae; genus Prauserella; species Prauserella oleivorans. The sequence goes on from NZ_JBHUNT010000001.1 coordinate 5,076,798, forward strand.
CCTGCCCGCGGTGGCCGCGGCGGTGTACGAGGTGCTCCCGCTGACCGTCACCGTCACCAGGGCGGCGCTCATCGACAGCGCCACGGGTGAGCTGTGGCGCCTGGACACGCTGCCGTGACTCAGCTCAGGCAGACGACGGGGACGCGGTGCACGAGGTTGTTGGCGAAGCCGCCGCGGTTCCACGCGCCGTCGTCGGGCTGGGTGTTGCCCTCGGCATCGCACGCCCGGACGGCCAGCGTGTGCTGGCCGGGGGTGGCCTCCCAGGTGGCGTGCCAGCGCCGCCATGCCCAGCGGTGCCCGCCGTCGGGGTCGAGGACGGCAGGCGAGAACGTCCGGCCGTCGTCGGTGCTCACCTCGACCGCGGTCAGCGGCGCCCGCCCGGACCACGCCCGCCCCGTGAGCTCCACCCGGCCGGGCCGCACCACGCGCCGGCGGGTCTGGAAGTCGGGGAAGCCCGGTGGCACGAGCAGTGCCCTCGGCAGGATCCGCGAGACCGGCTCGCCGGGCTCGTCCGCGGACTGCCGGGTGCGGTAGGCCACGGCGTTCTGGAACCCGCGGAACGGGGTGTCGACCACCTCGATCGAGGTCAGCCACTTGACGTGCGCCATGCCGTACCAGCCCGGCACCACCAGGCGCAGCGGGAAGCCGTGCTGGGGCGGCAGCGGGGCACCGTTCATCGCGTAGGCGAGCAGGACCTCATCCCGCAGCGCGTCGCCGAGGGGCAGGCCGCGCTGGTAGTCCTGTTCGACCCCGCGCTCGACGCCGTGGTCCGCGCCGGTGAAGACGACCTCCACGGCGCCGGCGTCCACCCCGGCCTTCTCCAGCACGGACCGCAGCGGCACGCCCGTCCACTCCGCGGTGCCGACGGCCTCCACCAGCCACGGCTGGCTGACCGGGCGCGGCCGCAGCAGCGCCCGCCCGTTGCCCGCGCACTCCATGGTCACGCGCACCGTGGTCGCCGGGCGCGCACGCAGGTCGTCGAGGGACAACTCCAGCGAGGTCCCGACCCGTCCGGTGACGGCGAGCCGCCAGTCCGCCGGATCGAGGTCCGGGATGTCGTAGTGGACGAGCAGGTAGTGCAGTCCGGGCGGGGTCACGTCGTGGCGGAGTGCCTCGAGCGGCAGGCCGTGGTTGCGGGCGGCGAGAGCGAGTTCCTCCATGGTGATGCCCTCGTCGTCACCCGCGAGCCGGGCGGGGAGGCTGACGTCGGCGAGCTGTGGGTCCATCAGGTCAGCATGCGCGTCCCGGCCCGCTCAGTCGACCTCCGACAGCGGCGCGCTCCAGGTGTCGCACGCGTCCACGGTGCCGCCGGTGAAGCCGGCCCTGGCCCAGCGCAGCTGCGTACGACTGGAGCCGTGGGTGTCGCTGTCCACCCAGTTACGGAAATCCTCCACGGCGGCCTCGGCGTCGGCATGCCCGATCGAGCCGCGCCCGCCCACGCTCGCGAGGAACAGTCCGGCGAAACAGTTGGCCTGCAGCTCCACGCGCCTGCCGAGTTCGCGGTCGGGTGGGCTGCCGGGCGCGTGCCGGGAAAGCTCCCGGTTGACCATGTCGAGGATGCCGCTCAACTTCTGCACGTGGTGGCCGTACTCGTGCGCCAGCGTCGCCACGTGCGCCTCGGTGACGAGGCCGAGCGAGTCGAGCACACGCCCGCGCGGCAGGTAGATCGTGTTGTCGACGTCGCAGTAGAGCCCGGTCGCCCGGTGAGCCGGCGGCAGCGCGCCGCACCGCGTGGTGGGATCGTCCGCCAACTCGACCGCGACCGGCGTGAACGGGGCACCGATCCGCCGCAGCACGGGCCGCCACGCGGCGTCGAGGCACCGGACCTCGGCCTCGTAGAACGCCCGCAGCTCGGTACGGGTACCGCCGAGCACGGGCAGGTCGCAACCGACCGGAGCGGGTCCGACACCGGCCGTGTGCAGCCGGTTGTCCGCCACGCCGGGAGACGCGGCGCCGTCATGCGGTTGCTCCGCCCTCGGTGGGGCGGATGCGCCGCCTGCACCGTCCGGTCCCGCGCTGCCGGGCAACCCGGTCGCCACGAACACGGCCAGCCCGGCGAGTGCGGCTCCGACGGCCAGGGGAACGCCACGCAGCCATCGGGAGCGACGGCGTGGCGACGCGGGCGAGTCGGCAGGCTGCGGGTCGAGCGTGGCCAGCGGGAGGTCCTCGAGGTAGGGCCGCGAAAAACCGGGCGCCCCCACCGGACGCCCGGGTTCGTCACCAGCTACATCCACGACAGACCTCTGCTCGGCGTCCGGAAAACCAGACAGAGAATAGTCCGGACCGGCACCGGGCGGTGCGGCGACACGGGAATCCGCGAGCCGGGACACCGATCGAGTCGGTGGGCGCAGCAGGGTTCGAACCTGCGACCCCCTGCTTGTAAGACATCACCCGTCGAGCGACGTGCATGACCAGGGTTTTCCCTGTTCGGTCGCGAGCAACGTGCCCACAGTTATCGGGTCACTGGCACCGCGCACGCCGTCCTAGTTGAGACGGCCCCGGCGCGGTGACTCCACCACCTGCCGGGGCCTTGATCGGAAGAAGAGGTTCCGACCCATGGCCGAGTCTAGAGAGCACGTCACGCGTGCCCGCGAGTTCCTGCGGATGGCGCTGCAGCTGTCCGAGTTGTCCCAGCAGTTCGCCAATCGTGCCACCGCCGAGCTTGAGCTGGCCGAAGTCGAGCGCGAGGTGGTGAGGGAGCTCGCACCGGCCGCGCTGGCCGATGTGGAGTCCGTCGAGCGGTACCTCGCCGAGCCAGGCTCGTGCTCGACGGTTGACAGATTTCTGTCACCTGACGAGCGGAGATCGCGCTGCACCGTGTCGTATGAGGGCCGATGAGCCGCGCGTGGATCACGTGGACAGGGCTGGCGGTGGTGGCTGCGGCGGCCGCGGTGCTGTCGTTCGATGCGCTGCGGCAACTCGCGGTGCTGGCCGGGACACCGGCCGGGTTGGCGTGGCTGCTGCCGGTGACGGTCGACGCGGCCGCGCTGGTGGCCACCCGGTTGTGGCTGGCCGGTGCCGAGGGTGCGCGCCGGTTCGCTCGCACGCTGGCGCTGTCGATGATCGGGCTGTCGGTGGCCGGTAACGCCACCTCGCACGAGCTGGTGGCGTATCAGGTGGTGCCGCCGTGGTGGGCGGTGGTGGCGGTGGCCGCGGTGCCGCCGGCGGTGCTCGGCGCGGTGGCGCACCTCGCCGCCCTGGCCGTGCCGGGCGCATTGTCGTTCCCTCCTTGCAAGGAGGGAACCACGGCGAATCAAGCCTCGGGCCGCCCGGTTGAAAGGTCCTCCTTGCAAGGAGGACCTTTCAACCGTGATGAGGCTGGGCGCATCTCCAGTTCCTCCTTAAAAGGAGGAACTGGAGAGCCAAGCCTCGACCGTGGAGCTGGCGAACGCAGCGACCTGGTTGCCGGGCAGTCGACCACCACCCTGGTGGACCGTGCCCGGTACCTGGTGGCGGCTGGTGAGGCCGAGGGCGTGAAGGTCGGCCGCGGTCGGCTGGCTCGCGAGCTGGGTGTCAGCGAGAACCAGGCGCGGCGGTTGCTCGAGCAGCTGGCGGCCGAGCGGCGTCCGGCGCTGCGGGTGGCAGGCGGTGAGGCGCGATGAGCGTGGAGCGCTACCAGCCGCGCGAGGTGGAGCGCACCGTGCTGGACGCCGAGGTGGTGCCCACGCCACCGGCTCGCCGGGTGGTCCAGGCCACCGCCCGCCTCGTCCGGGACGAGCGGACCCGGAAGGCTGGCAAGGGCCTGGCGCGGCACCTGCTGTACATACCGGCCGGGGTCGGGGTGGTGGCGCGCCGCTGGTGGGATGCGCACTCGGTGTCCCGCTACGAGCGGCAGATGCGTGCCGCCGAAGCCGCTGGCGACCAGGAGGCGTTGCGGTACTGGCTGGAGGCCGAGACCGGGGAGAAGCAGCGGCGGCACGTCCGGGTCATGGACTGGGTACAGGCGCCGATCCACCTGGCGAAGGCCGCCGGCATGATCCTGCTCGCCGTCGCCGGGCTGCTGTTGGCGCTCGGCGCGGTGCTGGCGGTGGCATCGAAGGATGCGACGCTGCTGGTCGAGCCGATCGGCGCCGCCATTGACGCCGTGGTGTGGAGCTGGTGGTTCGCCACCGCGTACGGGACGGTGCTGGTGACCGGTGTCATCGCGTTGGCGACGCTCTACTTGTGGGACCAGGGCCGCCGCTACTCGTCGTGGCGGCCGTCGTGGACGCGCACCAGCGACGACGCCGTGGAGGATGTGGCGATCGACGAGAGCACCATCGCCCGGGCATTGGACGCGCTGCGTATCCCGCAGATCTCCAGCCACCTCAAGCAGGGGTTGCCGCTGCAGTTCCTCGTCCCCGCCCGAGTCGATGGGCGAGGAACACATGCTGTGGTGCGCCTCCCCGCTGGGGTTACGGCCGAGCGGATCGCGCGACGCCGGGCCGACCTCGCCACTGGTCTGCACCGGCTCGCCAAAGAGGTATGGCCCACCACCGGCGCCGAAGCCGGGATTCTGGACCTGTGGGTCGCCGACAAGGGCGCACTGGAATCCGGGGCCGGGCCGTATCCGCTGCTCGACGGGGCCGAGGTGGACGTGTTCAAGGGCGTGCCGTTCGGCCGCACGCTGCGCGGGGAGCCCATCGTCGCCCCGCTCATGGAGCGCAACACCATCACCGGCGGCATGCCCGGACAGGGCAAGTCGTCGGCGGCCCGGGTCATCATGGCCGGCGCCGCGCTGGACCCCACCGTCGAGCTGCGCATCTGGATCCCGGACGCCAACTTCGACTTTGAGGCGTTCCGCCCGCGCTGCTCCCGCTACGTGATGGGCGCTGAGGACGAACGCATCGCCGAGATCCTCGCCGACCTGCAGGCGCTGCACGCCGAGGTCCAGCGCCGGGGCGAGCTGCTCATCCGGCACGGCGAGCCCGCGGTCACCCGCAAACTGGCCTCGAAGGGCATCGGCCTGCACCCGCTGGTGTGCCTACTCGAGGAGGCACACGTCGCGATCCAGCACCGGGCGCACGGCAAGGAGATCTCCCAGCTGCTCGTGGACATCGTGCGACTCGGCCGCAAGCGCGGCATCCACATGCTGGTCTCCACCCAGGCCCCGACCAAGGACTCGATGCCCCGCGACGTGACCCGCAACTGCTCCAACGGCATCGCGTTCGCGGTCGGTGACCACGTGGCCAATGACGCGCTGCTCGGCCAGGGCGCCTACGCCGCCGGCCACCGGGCAACCGAGCTGATCCCCGGAACCGACCGCGGCACGGCCGTCGTGAAGGGCTTCACCGGCGAGCGCTCGGACATCGTGCAGGTCTACTTCCTCGACGTGTCCAAGGGCAACGACGAGGTGTCACCGATCATCGCTCGGGCCGTCGAGGCGATGCGGGCACCCACCGAGGCCGAGGCCGGCGAGCTGCCGACCCTGCTCGACGACATCGCCGAGGTCATGGTCGACGAGGTGGAGAAGGCCGCCCAGGTCGCCGCCCGGCTCCGGGACCGGCCCGGCTACTCCGAGCGGTTCACCGGCTCCTTGCTCGTCGACCGGCTGCACCGGGAGCACGGCATCCCCGTGCGCCGCCTCAAGGGCAACATCGTCGTCCGCCTCGCGGATATCCACGCCGCGCAAGGAGGCAACGACACGTGATCCGGTGCCTCGGCGGGCGGTCGACTCACCCCGCCCGCCGAGGCACCCCCGCCAGGTTTCCGCACGTCAACCGAGGTGGCTGAACAGGGTGACCGGCGGGGTGGAGATCCACCCCGCCCGGCGCCACCCACCCCAACGGCCACCCCCGTCACCCCTGGGAGGAAACATGACCGATCTCGTTGCCGCGGTGCTCGTCGCCGCCTTGATCTACGGCACCTCGCTGGCCATCTGGCCCTATACGGCGTGTGGCCGCTGCTCCGGCGCCGGCAAGCGACGCTCACCGTCCGGCAAGGCATGGCGGCCCTGCCCACGCTGCGGCGGCACCGGCCGCAAGGAACGCCTCGGCAGGCGCCTACTGAGGTGACCACAGCGGCGAGAACAACGAACCCTCCGCCCCGACACACGCGGCGGAGGGTTCCTCGCGTCTACGGCCTGTTCAGCCCCGGATTGTCGCTACAGGCCGGTAGAGTGATCCTCGGATGTAGTCGATGCCTGCTCCGTAGCGCACAGAAGGCCCCCGGCATTGCCGGGGGCCTTCTTGCTGCCTGGGACTTACCCGCCCGTCTTCGCGCGCCGAGCGCGTTCCAGCGACGACACCGCCGCAGGCTGGTGTACACCACGCAGCTGCCGCCGCTGCGGCCGCCGGCCATGCTCGTCCGGTAGTCGCAGCGCCGCCACCAGGCGGGCCAGCAACGCCGACTGCTGTCGCACCTCCACCAGCACCGGGTGCGTCTTTCCGTCCAGCACCGGCGGCACCTCCGCAGCCATCCGCTCGAGCAACTCCACCCGATCCGCCGTGCGACAGGCAGACAACGCGACCTCGCGGCGAGGATCACGCTCGTCGGCAAGCTCCGTGTCCTGCTCGAGCAGCGACGCCCACAGGCGCCGGCCCCGTTCCTGTAGTTCCATCGTGCTTCCTTCCTCGCGCGCGCGGGATGCGTTCAGGTGCCTGGACTGCGAGGCACCTCCCCGGCGGTCCCTGTGCCCGGCGGGGCGGGGGTCACCCCCCACCCCTAGCGCACGGTGCGCCACTGCCGCCGGTCGAGGCTGCGCCGCTGGTGTTCGCTGAGCGCATCCTCGCGCTTGACCTTGCTCGCGGTGCTGATGCGTTCGATGCGCTGCTGTGCCTCATCGACGGTTGCTGCGAGGGACAGGCTGCAGCCGGTGTAGCGGCCGCGGACTACCTCGAGCAGGGCGAGTCGGGGGTCGGTGTTGTAGTCGTCGACCAGGCGGCCAACGGCCTTGAGTAGCTCGAGCTCGTCGGGGTTGTTGAGGTAGCCGGTGGTGAGGCCATCGGTGATGTAGGGACCGCAGACGGGCACGTCGACGACGGCGACGCATTGGCTGCCGCTGCGGGTGGTGCCGTCCTGGCGGAGGTGGACGGGGACGACGGCACCGATGCGCTGGATGGTGTCGAGGGCCTGGCGCGCCTGGTGGTAGGCCGACCCGGCGTTGCTGTCGAGCACGGCCTGGGGGTCGAGCGCGGCGGCTCCCTCGGGGAGTTCGGCTCCGGCCTTGGCGAGGGTGTCGGTGGCCTGGGTGAACACGGGGGCGAGGCGTTCGAGCACATCGGGGAGCGCGGCGAGAACGGCGCTGCTGCGACGGCGCTCGAGCAGGGTCCGCAGGCCGTTGCCGTTGGCGGCGCGGAGGGCCTCGCCTCGTGCTTTCTCGGTGGCGAGGGTGTCGAGCAGCGCGGGCAGCTCGTTGGGCTCGGCATCGGCGAGGCTGCGGGCGATCTCGGTATCGGTGAGCGGTTCGGGAAGGTCGCGGAGGGTGTCGAGCAGCTTCTCGAATTCGGCGAGCTCGGGCGGCAGGTGCCGATGCTTCTCGGGCAGCAGCGTGAGCGCGGCCTTGATGGCGGGGAGCTTGCCGGCGGGCGGGAGTGTGATCTGCATTAGAGGGTCTCCTGGTTCTGTTCGAGTTGGGCGAACGCCTCGTCGAAGGCGGCCGCTACCTGGTGGGCCTTGTCTCGCTTTTCGAGCTGGGCGAGCTTGACGCGGTGTTCGCGTTCGAGGCGTTCCCACTCGATTTGCTGGGCGCGAGCGTCGAAGAGCGGTTGGAACTCGGCGGCGAGGTCGTTGAGGGTGTTGCCGCGGAGCGGCGTGGGGTCGGTCACTGGTCGTCCTCCTGGGTTGAGGTTTTGCGGAGTGTGGCGGCGACGAGGCCGCAGCACGCGGCGGCGAGTGCGAGGGTGGCGAGGTTGAGCAGGGTCACGAGGGTCACGGGTTCACCTCCCCCCGGGGAAGAGGCTGTCGAGGCCGATCTCGACGGCGCTGGCGAGGAGGCCGGCGCAGTCGACGGCGTGGGCGACGAACGGCTCCACGGTGCCGTGCTCGACGAGGAGCGCGGGGCCACCTCCGCAAGATGCGCAACGCTCGAGGTCGCGGAGCTCTGCGGTGATGGCCGCGACTTCCTCCTCGTCGGTGATGGCGAACGGACCGGTCATGCGGGCTTCCTTTCGGACAGTTCTGACACGGGTCCGTAGACACCGCGCCTGAGCTTGCTGATGACGGCGTGGGGTTCGCCTGCGCAGCGTCCGCACGTCACGAGCGGGTCGGCCCCGTCCTCGGGCGGGTAGATCAGCACGGCCGTGTGGCAGTACCGGCAGGGCCGGTACTCGGTGCCGTTCGCGGGCAGGGTCACTGGTCCTCCTACTGGGTCTGCGAAATAAGCGAAGTTGCGAACTATGGGCTTGACCTGCGGAAACGTCGGGGACTTAATTCGGCGAACTGCGAACTTGCGAACTAAGCCGCGCGCGTTTGTGCAGGTCAGCGGGTTAGTTCGCAAGTTCGCTTTTTTCGCCAGGGTCACTGGTCCTCCTGTTCTGTGGCGTGTTCCCCGTTCCCCACACCGGGGGTGGGGAACATGGGAACGCTGTTCCCGCCGGTTGTTCCCTGTTCCCCGGGAACACCTCGGGAACGTTGGGAACACGGCGAAGGGAGCGCCGAAGGGAGCGAAGGGAGCGGGTGCTCTGCCCTTGCGCTCTTCGCTCCCTTCGTGCGCTCTTCGGTGTGCAGTCGGCTCAGTTGGCTCAGGCAGTGAGCCTTGAGCCAACTGGACTGACTGGGCTGGCATCGCGGACCATTTCCGCAGGTCACACCCAGTCGGCTCAGTCGGCTCAGTCGGCTCAACCCGACAGGCAGTGAGCCCACTGCGCTGACTGCCGGAACGCCACTCATGCCGACCCCCCGGGGTCGACTGTCCATACGGTCGTTCGGGGGAAACCGACTGACTCGTGACGAACCCTCGCCTTGTCCTTCGCGCGCTTGATCGTGGCTTCGCTGAACCCTGCGGCGCGGCCTGCCTTGAAGATGTCCTTCCGGGACGCCGAACCGCCTTGCTCGACGAGGTAGTCCTGTAGCCACGCGGCCGCCTCGTCACGCTCCGTGCGGTCGATTGGCGCCGCGGATTCCTGATCGAGCAGGTCGCGAATGTGGGTGTCGACCTCACCGAGCGGCACGAACCGGCCCACGTCGGTGGGGCCGTCCGGGGTGTCGACAAGCGCGGGTTCCACCCGGTAACGGATGCTCGGCAATCCCTGCGGAGCGATGTTGGTCTTGATCAGCGACATCACGCAGGAGTCGTCGTCGGCGTCGCGGTCCCGGGCGAAGCCGATAGCGGAACGCACGACCTGACCGAACTCGGCCGAACCGGCGATCATGTGCAGCGGGTCCGCTCCGGCGCTCTTGCGGAAGTGAGCGACGCCCACGACAGCGATGTTCAAGTCCTGCGCGAGCCGGGACACGGGTTCGAGGTAGCGGCGCACGACGCCCTGCTTCACCAGGTCGGCACCGGCCATGGTCGACAGCAGAGCGTCCAGCACGATCAGCCGCGCTCCGGTGGCCTCGACCTCCGCCCGCAGCTCGTCGAGGTCGACGGCGAGCGACACCACGGCTTCGGTGCCGTCGACGCTCTCGGCGTAGAGCTGGTGCACCATGTCGAGGTCGGCACCGGATGCCACGAACCGCGGCGCGAGGGTGTAGCTCCATGAGTCCTCGGTGCCGAGGTACAGCACGGGCGAGGGCTGGCCGTACAGCTCCCCAGGGAGACGACCACGGGACAACTCTGCGGCCAACCACACCGCGGCTTGGCTCTTGCCGATACCGGCGTGACCGACCCACAGCGTCAACTCACCGAGCGGCACCCGGCTGTCCCACAGCCATGTCCGACGCTTGAGCGGAATGCTCGACACCGGCCGCGAACGGACACGGCGGGGCCGGGCGTTCCCCTGTTCCCCGTCCTCACTGTGGGGAACGGGGAACGCTGCAATGTTGGTCACGCGGCCCCCCTGTTCAGTCCGTGTCGGCGCTCGAACGCGGCAAGCGATGCCTGCGCACGCTGCCGGATCTGGGCAGGGGTGAGCGCGGGCCGGTCGTAGGTGTGGCGCCGCCGCTCGAGCTCGGCGTAGGTGGGCGCCGAGGCGATGGCCCGCCAGTCGGCGAGGCTGGCCATTGCCGCGGTGCTCGCAGAGAGGTCACGACGCTCGCGCCACTCGCGCCACTCGGCGAGCAGGTCGCGGATGTGCTCGGACTGCCACAGCTGCCGCCAGCACTCGGCATCGGTGACCAGTGCGGCGTACTCGGCGCGGGTCAGGGTCACCAGGTCGTCAGTCATGCCGACCACCCCCGGCATGGAACAGCCGGGACAGCCGCAGCGCGTACGGCCGGCCACAGCCAGCCTTGCGCGCGGTGAGCAGCTCGCCCACCGAGTCGCCGTAGTGGCTGTGGCTGCCGTTGCAGTGAGGACAGCGGGCCACGACGACGAGCCAGCGGCGACGGTTGCCCGCAGGTTCGTAGGCGTCGGCGGAGGCAATGCGGGTAGGGCGGCGGGTAGACTCTCGCTCGGACTTGGTTCGCGTCTCGTCCGTGCTGAGAGCCCCCGCATCTGCCCGGCGGGGGCTCTTCGCGTTCATGCCGCGTCGCCTCCCCGGGCTGTGCGAGCAGCGCGGGCGGCTGCACGAGCACGAGACGAGCGGTACGCCAATCGGGTGTAGTACTCCCTGCGAGCGTGCTCGGCCCGCTTGGCGCGTTCCGTTGGGGCAAGTTCCCCATTGGGGTCAACTTGCCGCTCGAAGCGTGCGAGCGACGCGGCCGTCGCCGGCGCGGTGTTGGTCTTGCCCTGCCGGTGCATGGCCTCGGCTGCGAGTCTGGCGCGCAGACTCCGCTGCTCCGGCGTGAGGGACTTGGAGGCTGCCATAATGAGCCTGCCCTTCTGGGCACACGTGTGCCCGGGTGGGGTGGTGGCCCGGCCCCCGTCGTAGTTTGGCCGCTAGCGGGGGTTCGGGTCCTTTAATTTTCTGTCGAGCGGAAATCTACGTAACAGCGTGCTTGTCCACCATTTCGACACGCGGCGCGGCGAAGGCTTTTCAGATCACACCACCTCTGTTTTCCCTGGTCAGAGTCGGGTGTAGGTACATTCGAGCCAGGAAAGCGCGCTTCTCTTCCGCATTGCACCTACACTTTCTCGGAATTGCGTCCGACCGTTTCACAGTTGGTCACCCAAACCCAGGCGCCGGTGCGCTTCCCGGGCACGCTCGTCAGCCTTCGAGGCGCCGTAACGGCGCAGCATCTGCGGGCTGCGCCAGCCCATGAGCCGCATGAGGTCGGTCTCGTTCCCGCCGGCGGCCAGCCACTTGTGCGCGGCGGTGTGCCGGAACTGGTGGGCGTGCAGGTTCGGCAGCGGCGGAGTGAGCGCACGGCCGCGGCGACGCAGCATGAGCTTGATGCCGTTGTCGGTCATCGGCGGCCGGTTCTTGTCGGCGAGCCACAGCTCGCGCCGCTCCGCGTGCCGATGCTTGGCACGTTCGCGCAGGTAGCGCGACAGCGCGAGCGAGGTCTTGGCGCCGATCGGGAGCACCCGCGGCCGTCGGCCCTTACCGAGCACGGTCACCTCGTCGCGGTCGAGGTCGATGTCGTCCAGGGTGAGACCGGCGACCTCGGACAACCGGCCACCGGTGTCGATGAGCAGGCGGATGATTGCCGTGTCGCGGCGGCTGATGAGGTCGCGGCCGTCGCACTGTTTGAGCAGCGCCTTGATGGTCTCGACAGGGAGCACGTCGACCGGGGCCTCGGGCACGTGCGGCGGCTTCATGTGCTCCATCGGCGAGCGCTCGACTTCACCCTCGACGACGAGGAACTTCCAGAACTGCTGCACCGACCGGTAGCGGACGTTTGCGGTGGACGGCGAGCGCGTCTCGATCAGGTGCGCCATCCACTCGCCAAGGTCGTGGCGGGTCACCTCACCGGGCTCGCCGAGGCGGCCCTGCTCCTCGAGCCACGACACCATGGCCTCGGCCGAGGTGAGGTAGGTGTCGATCGTTCGAGGGGCCTTGTTCTCGGCCCGCAGCACCTTGCCGAAGTCACGGACCAAGGCGTCCCATTGCGCACGCATGGGACGCAAGTTATCGTGTCGCTGTGCGACGTGCAAGTGAGCCGAATGAGGGGCTGACCCGGATTCCTCCTGGTCAGCCCCTCATCGGTGGGCGCAGCAGGGTTCGAACCTGCGACCCCCTGCTTGTAAGGCAGGTGCTCTTCCGCTGAGCTATGCGCCCCAGGGCGGCACCGGGATGACCCCCGGCACCGCCTCGAGCCGGTCAGGCCAGTTCCGAGACGGCCTTCTTCCACGCGTTCTGGTCGCGCGGCTCGCCGGGCTGGTTGACCTCGGCGAAGCGCACGACGCCCTCCTTGTCGATCAGGAAGGTGCCGCGGACGGCCAGACCCGCCTGGTCGTTGAACACGCCGTACTTCTTCGCCACCTCGCCGTGCGGCCAGAAGTCCGACAGCAGCGGGAACTGGTAGCCCTGCTGCTCGGCCCACGCCTTGAGCGAGAACGGCGTGTCCACCGAGACACCGAGGATCTGCACGCCCTCGTTGTCGTACTCGGCGAACTCGTCCCGCAACTGGCAGAGCTCACCCTGGCAGATGCCGCTGAAAGCGAACGGGTAAAAGACCAGCAGCACCGGCTTGTCCCCGCGGAACGACGACAGGGTGACGTCCTGCTTGTTGTAGTCCTTGAGCGTGAAGTCCGGGGCTTGCGAACCGACCTCGACCGCCATACAGAGCTTCCTCTCCCGCGTGGTCGTCCGGTCCGGGAAGGGACCGCGTGTGCCCGACAACCCTATCGCGGGCCCGACCACGTCACACGCGGCCACCTGAGCGCTACCGGCGTGATTTGGACCTCGGCACGAGCCTGGTCGCGGCCCACACGTCGCCGACGCTGAGGTTGGACGTCTGGGACAGCCCCACGGTGGGCACCGCCTCGGCGATCTCGCTCGGTTCGACATGGCCGGGCTGGCCGGTCTTGGGCGTCAGCACCCAGATCACACCGTTCTCGTCGAGCGGCGCCCGCGCGTCCACCAGGGCGTCGCCGAGATCCCCGTCGCCGTCCCGCCACCAGAGCAGCACCACGTCGATGACTTCGTCGGCCTCCTCATCGAGCAGCTCGGCACCGATGTGCTCCTCGATGGCAGCTCGCAGGTCGTCGTCGACGTCCTCGTCCCAGCCAATCTCCTGGACCACCATGTCCGGCTTGATCCCAAGCCTCTCGGCGACGCTGTGCTGATCAGCGTCTCCCGCGGCGACCACGACTTCACTCCTCCAACGACAACGGTGTGCGGGCCTGCCACCCCGGCCTGCCCGGCACTTCTTACACGGATGGGGCTAGCGAACACTGACGACGCCTGCGGCGCAACCGTCCACACCGGAGCACCTGCTCGCCCGTGCCCAGGATCGCATGCGGAAACGCCCGGTCACACCCGGGCCGATCGGCCCGCGCGCCCCTGCGAGCGACCCGTCTGAACTAGGGTGGGAGGGAAGCCCGACCTGGGGCTTCAGCTGGCCGAACGCCGCGCACGCCGCGTCCCGCACATTACCGTTCAGTAGCGGTGTCCCGGGCTCGCGAATGCGACGACGATGGGCAGAACACAGGCATCAACGAAGCGACAATCGGCGAGGAGATCCCTTGGCCCCCCAGAACGACAAGGCCGGGCGCGACAGCACCTCCGGCCAGGGAGCCCCGGCGCGCGTCCATGTCATCCGCAACGGACTGGCAGCGCACCTGCCCGACATCGACCCCGAGGAGACGGCCGAATGGCTGGACTCCTTCGACGCCGCACTGGCGACGGGCGGTCAGCGGCGCGCACGGTATCTGTTGCTGAGGGTGCTGGAACGCGCCCGCGAACGCAACGTCGGCGTGGCTCCACTCACCACGACGGACTACGTCAACACCATTCCCACGGAGAACGAGCCGTGGTTCCCCGGTGACGAGGAGATCGAGCGCCGTTACCGCGCGTACATCCGGTGGAACGCGGCGATCATGGTGCACCGGGCCCAGCGGCCCGGCGTCGGTGTCGGTGGCCACATCTCCACCTACGCGTCGTCGGCGGCGCTGTACGAGGTGGGCTTCAACCACTTCTTCCGCGGCAAGGACCACTCCGGGGGCGGCGACCACGTCTTCATCCAGGGCCACGCCTCCCCCGGCATCTACGCGCGGGCCTATCTGGAGGGCCGGCTGACCGCCGACCAGCTGGACGGGTTCCGCCAGGAGTTCTCGCACGCCGGCGAGGGCGGTGGGCTCCCGTCGTACCCGCACCCGCGGCTGATGCCCGAGTTCTGGGAGTACCCGACGGTGTCGATGGGCCTCGGTCCGATGAACGCCGTCTACCAGGCGCGGTTCAACCGCTACCTGCACGCGCGTGGCATCAAGGACACCAGCGACCAGCACGTGTGGGCGTTCCTCGGCGACGGCGAGATGGACGAGCCGGAGTCGCGTGGCCTCATCCACGTGGCCGCGGGCGAGGGCCTGGACAACCTCACGTTCGTGATCAACTGCAACCTGCAGCGGCTCGACGGCCCCGTGCGCGGCAACGGCAAGATCATCCAGGAGCTGGAGGCATACTTCCGCGGCGCGGGCTGGAACGTCATCAAGGTGATCTGGGGCCGCGAGTGGGACGCGCTGCTGCACGCCGACCGCGACGGCGCACTGGTCAACCTGATGAACACCACGCCGGACGGCGACTTCCAGACCTACAAGGCCAACGACGGCGCCTACGTCCGCGAGCACTTCTTCGGCCGCGACCCGCGGACGAAGGAGATGGTCAAGCACCTCTCCGACGCCGACATCTGGAACCTCAAGCGCGGCGGCCACGACTACCGCAAGGTGTACGCCGCGTACAAGGCCGCCCTGGAGCACCACGGCCAGCCGACGGTGATCCTGGCGCACACGATCAAGGGCTACGGCCTCGGCCCGGCGTTCGAGGGCCGCAACGCCACGCACCAGATGAAGAAGCTGACGCTGGACGACCTCAAGCTGTTCCGCGACGCCCAGCGCATCCCGATCAGCGACGAGGAGCTGGAGCGCGACCCGAAGCTGCCGCCGTACTACCACCCGGGTGAGGACTCGCCCGAGATCGAGTACATGATCGGCCGCCGCAAGGCGCTCGGCGGATTCCTGCCGGAGCGGCGTGCGGCGCGGGCGAAGCCGCTGGTGCTGCCCGGCGACAAGGTGTACGAGGCCGTGCGCAAGGGCTCCGGCAAGCAGGAAGTCGCCACGACGATGGCGTTCGTCCGGCTCGTGCGCGAGCTGGCCAAGGACGCCGAGATCGGCAACCGGATCGTGCCGATCATCCCGGACGAGGCGCGCACGTTCGGCCTCGACTCGATGTTCCCGACGGCGAAGATCTACAACCCGCACGGGCAGACCTACACCTCCGTCGACGCGCAGCTGATGTTGGCCTACAAGGAGTCCGAGCAGGGCCAGCTGCTGCACGAGGGCATCAACGAAGCGGGCTCGACGGCGTCGTTCACCGCGGTCGGCACGTCGTACGCCACGCACGGCGAACCGATGATCCCGATCTACATCTTCTACTCGATGTTCGGGTTCCAGCGCACCGGTGACGGGCTGTACGCGGCCGCCGACCAGATGGCGCGCGGCTTCGTGCTCGGTGCCACCGCGGGCCGTACGACGCTGACCGGCGAGGGCCTGCAGCACGCGGACGGCCATTCGATCCTGCTGGCGGCCACCAACCCGGCGGCGGTGACGTACGACCCGGCGTGGTCGTTCGAGATCGCCCACATCGTGCGGGACGGCCTGCACCGGATGTACGGCGAGACCGGCCCGGACGGTAACGGCGAGAACGTCTTCTACTACATCACCGTCTACAACGAGCCGTACCAGCAGCCGGCCGAGCCGGAGAACCTGGACGTCGAGGGCCTGCTCAAGGGCCTGTACCGCTATGCGGCGGCTCCGGAGGGTGACGGCCCCGAGGCGCAGATCCTGGTCTCGGGTGTGACCATGCCGGATGCGCTCAAGGCGCAGCAGATGCTCGCCGAGGAGTGGGGCGTGCGGGCGGCCGTGTGGTCGGCGACGTCGTGGACGGAGCTGCGCCGGGAGGCCGTCGAGGTGGACCGGTACAACTTCCTGCACCCGGACGAGGAGGCACGGGTTCCGTACGTGACGCGGACGCTGCGCGACGCCACCGGCCCGGTACTCGCCGTGTCCGACTGGATGCGTGCCGTGCCCGACCTCATCCGTCCCTGGGTGCCGACGGACATGCTGACGCTCGGCACGGACGGGTTCGGCTTCTCCGACACCCGGCCCGCAGCGCGGCGGCATTTCCTGGTGGACGCCGAGTCGATCACCGTCGGCGTGCTGACGGCGCTCGCCAGGCGCGGCGAGGTCGACCAGGCGACCGTCGCCAAGGCTGCCCGGAAGTACCGGATCGACGACGTCTCCGCGGCTGGGCCGCAGACGTCCGACTCCGGCGTCGCCTGAGCTCCCGCGACGAGGCCCCGGCGTGCCGTCCCCTTCCGCCGGAAGGGAACGCGCGCCGGGGCTTTCCCGGGCCGAGGTGTCCGCTGTGGACGTCGTGAGCCGGACGGCGCTGCGCTCTCCGGCAAGCCCATTCCCACGCCTCACCGGCCCTTCCGCCGACTCGGCGAACTGCCGCCCCGATAGGGTGAGAGCCCTGGCGAGGCTTGATCCACAAGGTCCATAGTGGAATCACCGGTGGGGACCGGGGAGACGAGACCGCCCGACGCCGCGTGAACCGCAGCGCGTCGGGCGGTCTCGTAATGTCCGGGCGTGTCTGCCACCCCGCCCGCCACGTAGGATCGCCAGCAAATGGCACCTCAGAAGCGGCAGCGCCTGTCCGCCAGGACCCTGCGTGAACTCGAACGAGCCTCCGGCCGACTCGCCAAGGCGAGCGTGGCGGCCATGGAGGAACGGCTGCCGTGGTTCTGCCGGATGCCCGCCGACCAGCGCGCCAGCGTCCTGCTCATCACCCAGACCGGCGCCGCCGGGTTCGTCCGCTGGCTCCGTGACTCGCAGGAGGCGCTCAAGCTCACCACGGAGGCCTTCCGCTCGGCGCCGCGTGAGCTGTCGCGCTGGATCAGCCTCCGGCAGACCGTGGGTCTGGTCCGGCTGGCCATCGAGGTATTCGAGGAGCAGCTGCCCGACTTCGCGGCCGACGACGACGAACGCGCTGCCCTCATCGAAGGCATCCTGCGCTACGGCCGGGAGGTGGCCTTCGCCGCCGCCAACTCCTACGCCGCCGCGGCCGAGGCCCGGGGCGCGTGGGACGCACGCCTCGAGGCGCTCGTGGTCGACGGCATCGTGCGTGGCGACGCCGAGGAGTCCGTGCTCTCCCGGGCGGCGGCTCTCGGCTGGGACCCGGCCGCCCAGGCCACCGTCCTCGTCGGCAACCCGCCGTCGGACGATCCGCCGGCCGTGGTGTTCGAGGTCCGCAGCAAGGCCGCGCGAGCGGGCTGCCCGGTGCTGCTCGGTGTCCAGGGCTCCCGGCTCGTCGTGGTGGCCGGTGGCCCGACCGAGGGCGGCCCGCGCGACCAGTCATTGCTCACGACGCTGTCCACGGCGTTCGCGGAGGGTCCGGTGGTCGCCGGACCCACGGTGGACAGCCTCGCCGAGGCGCACCACAGCGCGGTCGAGGCACTGTCCGGCCTGCGCGCGGTCGTCGGCTGGCCGTCCGCCCCGCGCCCGGCCCGCTCGGCCGACCTGCTGCCCGAGCGGGCGCTGGCCGGCGACGCCGGGGCTGAACGCCAGCTCATCGAGGGCATCGCCCGTCCGCTGGAGGAAGCGGGGCCGGCGCTGCTGGAGACGATCGAGGCCTATCTCGAGACCGGCGGCGTGCTGGAGACCTGCGCCCGGCAGCTCTTCGTCCACCCGAACACCGTGCGGTACCGCCTGCGCAAGGCCGCCGAGCTGACCGGTCGCAACGCGGGCGATCCACGCGACGCCCTGGTGCTGCGCATCGCGCTGACGGTCGGCAGGCTGGCACGGGCCCGCGGTCTGTGGTGACCGTCCGCCACCGTCAACGGCACCCCGCGATGGCGTGACCGATGTCACCACAGAAACTGCTCGAAACCGACAACGCGGGCCCTGTCCCCGAGCCGGTGAGCCCGGGTGCTTTGTAGGCTCCCCACAAGGTCGAGCCGGTTACTTCGTGACCGGTCAGCATCCCGGCGGACCGCTCCCGCCGTGTTCCCTGAAGGAGTGATCGCGCTTCTCTGCCCCGGCCAGGGCTCTCAGGCCCCTGGCATGCTCACTCCCTGGCTCGAACTCGACGGCGCACGTGAGCGCCTCCGGCAATGGTCCGATCGCGCGGGGCTCGACCTGCTGCGACTGGGCACCGAGGCCGACGCGGAGGAGATCCAGGACACCGCGATCACCCAGCCGCTGATCGTGGCCGCGTCGCTGCTGGCCGCCGAGCACCTGCCCGCGGGCGTGCCCGAGGACGCTCCCGTCGCCGGGCACTCCGTCGGCGAGCTCGCCGCCGCCGCCGTCGCCGGGGTGTTCTCCGCGGACGATGCCGTCGCGCTGGCCGCCGTCCGCGGCGCCGAGATGGCCAAGGCCTGCGCCATCGAACCGACCAGCATGGCGGCCGTGATGCTCGGCGAGCCCGAGCGCGTCGTCGCGTGGCTGCACGAACAAGGCCTCGAAGCCGCCAATCGGAACGGCGCCGGGCAGATCGTCGCGTCCGGCTCGGCCCAGGCCATCGAGAAGATCGTCGCCGAGCCGCTGGAGGGCACCAAGGTGCGCCCGCTCAAGGTGGCCGGCGCCTTCCACACCGCCTACATGGCGCCCGCCGAGGAGGCGCTGCGCGCGCACGCCGCGGGCATCACGCCGAACGACCCCACCCGTCCGCTGCTGTCCAACGCCGACGGCACGGTGGTCACCAGCGGCGCGGAGTACCTCGACCGGCTCGTCAAGCAGGTCACCAGGCCCGTCCGGTGGGACCTGACCATGCGCGGGCTCGCCGACCTCGGCGTCACCACCACGGTCGAGCTGCCGCCCGCGGGTACGCTGACCGGTCTGGTCCGCCGCGAGCTCAAGGGCACGGTGACCGGCACCGTGTCGCTGAAGACCCCCGCCAACCTGGAGGACGTGCGATGACAGGTGGCCGACCGGCACTGACCCTGCGGCGGGGCCCGGACGCCACGCGGGTACTGGGCGTGGGCAGCACGCAGCCCGACCGCCGCGTCACCAACGACGACCTGGCGCAGCTCATGGACACCGACGACCAGTGGATCCGCGACCGGGTCGGCATCGTCGAACGCCGGTTCGCGGCCAAGGACGAGCTGCTCGTGGACATGGCCGTCACGGCGGGCGCGAAGGCACTCGCCGACGCGGGCACCGATCCATCCGAAGTGGACACGGTCATCGTGCCGAACTGCTCGATGCTCTCCCCCATTCCCAACGCCGCCGCGCAGGTCGCCGACCGCATCGGCATCAAGGCGGCCGGTGCGTTCGACCTCAACGCGGCGTGCGCCGGCTTCTGTTACGGCCTCGGGGTCGCCTCGGATCTCGTCCGCGCGGGCTCGGCGAAGACGGCGCTGGTGATCGGCGCCGAGAAGCTCACCGACGTCGTGGACCCGGTGGACCGGTCGACGGCGATCATCTTCGCCGACGGCGCCGGTGCCGCACTGGTCGGTCCCGCCGAGGAACCGGGCATCGGTCCGATCGCCTGGGGCAGCGCGGGCGACCAGGTGGACATGATCTACATGCGCGACCACCGCTACATCTACCAGGAGGGTCAGGCGGTCTTCCGCTGGGCGACCACGCAGATGGCGCCGGTCGCCATGCGTGCGGTCGAGCTCGCCGGGCTTCAGCTGTCCGATGTGGACGTCCTGATCCCGCACCAGGCGAACCTGCGGATCGTCGAGGCCATCGCGAAGCGGCTGCGCGCCAAGGGTGCCCGCGACGACCTGGTGGTGGCCGACGACATCCGCTACTCCGGCAACACCTCGTCGGCCTCCATCCCGATCGCGCTCGATCACATGCGTGCCGCGGGCACCGTCAAATCGGGTGACGTCGTGCTGATGGTCGGGTTCGGTGCGGGCCTGTCGTACGCGGGTCAGGTCATCATCTGCCCGTGAGATTCCAGACACGGGCGGGCGTTAAGGTCCCGTCGCAGGCGTCAACGCTGAAATAGGAAGGAAACCGCCAAAGTGGCAGACAAAGCAGAGATCCTGTCCGGGCTCGCCGAGATCGTCGAAGAGGTCGCCGGCGTGGCGCAGGACGACGTGACCGCCGAGAAGTCCTTCGTGGACGACCTGGACATCGACTCGCTGTCGATGGTCGAGATCGCCGTCCAGGCCGAGGACAAGTTCGGCGTGAAGATCCCGGACGACGAGCTCGCGAACCTCAAGACGGTGGGCGACGCCGTGGACTACGTCTCGGCGAACGCCAAGTAAGACACCGGCTGGCTACCTCGGGGAGACTCCTATGAGCAACACCGACGTCGTGATCACCGGGCTCGGCGCCACCACGCCACTCGGAGGGGACGTCACGTCCACGTGGGACGGGCTGCTCGCCGGCCGGAGCGGCGTCCGGACCATCGAAGCCGACTGGGTCGAGAAGTACGACCTGCCGGTGAAGATCGGCGCTCCCCTCGCCGAGGAGCCGACGGAACGGATCCCGCGTGTCCAGGCACGCCGGCTCGACCGCTGTGAGCAGGTGGCGCTCATCGCCGCCCGGCAGGCGTGGGCGGACGCGGGCTTCGGCGAGCAGACCGACGAGCACACCGACGTCGACCCGGAGCGCCTCGGCGTGTCCATCGGTTCCGGCATCGGTGGCCCCGTCACGCTGCTGAACCAGGACGATCTGCTCGAGGAGCACGGCATTCGCAAGGTGTCGCCGCTCACCGTGCCGATGCTGATGCCCAACGGCCCGGCGGCCCACGTCGGGATCGATCTCAAGGCCCGTGCCGGAGTGCACTCGCCCGCTTCGGCGTGTGCCTCCGGTGCGGAGGGCATCGCGAACGGGCTCCAGATGATCCAGTCCGGCCGGGCCGACGTCGTGGTGGCAGGCGGCGCTGAGGCGTGCATCGCGCCGATCACGATCGCGGGCTTCGCCCAGGCGAGGACCGTGTCGACCCGCAACGACGACCCGGAACACGCCTCCCGCCCGTTCGATGTCGGGCGCGACGGCTTCGTGCTCGGTGAGGGAGCCGGCGTGGTGGTGCTGGAACGGGCCGACCGCGCCGAGGCACGGGGCGCGCGGATCTACGCCCGCCTCAGCGGATACGGCATCACCTCGGACGCCTACCACATCACGGGCAACCACCCGGAGGGCATCGGCCAGATCGCGGCGATGCACAACGCCCTCACCATGGCGGGGCTCAGCGCACGCGACGTCGGCCACGTCAACGCGCACGCGACGTCCACCGTCGTGGGCGACGTGGGCGAGGCCGCGGCCATCAAGAAGGCCATCGGGGACCACCCGGTGGTCACCGCGCCCAAGAGCGCACTCGGACACCTCGTCGGTGGCGCGGGCGCGGTCGAGGGCATCATCACGATCCTGTCCATCTACCACGGCATCGTGCCGATGACGCTGAACCTCGAGGATCTCGACCCGAAGGTCGAGCTCGACGTGGTGGCGGGTGAACCGCGCAAGGTGGAGCTGCACGCCGCGATCAGCAACTCGTTCGGCTTCGGCGGGCACAACACGGCGCTGCTGTTCACCGCCGCCTGATCCGCAACCACCCGGCAGCATCGAGGCCACCGTGGCGCGTCCGGCGCGCCCACGGTGGCCTCGTCACGTCAGCAGCGCGTGCGCTCGGGGACGGTCCCGGCCGGGACGGTATCGATCTTCCAGCCGCCCTCCTCGGCCGTCAGCGGGAAGGCGAGCTGCCAGCGAATGCAGTCCTCGGGCAGCTCGGACGGCGCGTCGGCGGCATCCTGCACACTGGTGAACGCGAGCAGGACGGTGAGCTGGTCCCGCGGCGCCGACTCGATGCGGTACACGCGAATGCTGCCGTCGCGGGTGCTGCGGTAGTTCGCCAGCCAGTCCCGCCGCGGCTGCCCCTGCACCCGCTCGGTGACGACCGTGGTGGACCACAAGTCGTAGTCGCGGGCATTGATGGCGTCGAAATGGGTCTGCACCAGCGTGCGCACCGCCTCCGCCTCGGGATGCGCGGCGGCATCGGCGGTGAGTTCCACGCGCGATGAACCGGGCTGCTGTTCCGGCGCGAGCGACGTCGTCGTGGGGGTCGCCGCCGCCTCTTCCTCGGCGGAGCCCTGTGGCGCCTGGTACAGCTCGCGGGCGAGCAGGCCGCCGCCCACGGTCAACGACACCACCACGATGAGCACCGGCACGAGCCAGCGCCAATGTGGTGACGACGGGGTGGGCACGCCCGCCAGACTAGCGAGCGAGCTCAGCCCACCTGATGCAGCCAGGTCACCGGCGCGCCGTCACCCGCGTGGCGGAACGGCTCGAGCGCCTCGTCCCAGCCGGCGCCGAGGAGCTCGTCGAGCTTGTGCGCCAGTTGCTCGCCCGCCCGGCTGCGCGCGACCAGGCTGCGCAACTGGTCCTCACCCACCACGATGTCGCCGTTCGCGCTGGTGCGCGCGTGCCACAGTCCGAGCCCGGGTGCGTAGCAGAACCGCTGCCCGTCCACGCCGGGGCTGGGTTCCTCGGTGACCTCGAACCGGATCATCGGCCACGCCTTGAGAGCGGCCGCGAGCTTCCCCGCGGTGCCTGCGGGCGCACGCCATTCGCACTCGGCACGCAACTGCCCAGGAGCCGCGGGCTGCGCTGTCCACCGCAACTCCACCCGGCCACCCAAGGTGCCCGAGATCGCCCACTCGACGTGCGGGCACACCGCAGACGGCGACGAGTGGACGTACACAACGCCACGAGTGCTCACTGCTGACCTCCGCTGCTCGACGAGGGGCGTCTTCCCCTACGACCTCGCGAACGACGGAAGATCCGGTCGTGGCACTCCGACCACATTCTGCACCGCACTCACCCGTTTGGCCACACGAACCCCAGAAATCACACGGGGTTCGTGATCGCGGGGGACCCCATACGGAGCAGCGAGACCGCCGCCTTCCCGGTGATGATCACGCAGGTGAAGCCCCGAACCGGACCGCCGCGGCCTGCGCATCGACCAGTCCGGTCCCCTTGTCGACGCTGGAGGTGTACGCCCCGACCTGCCGGTAGGGCGCCCCGTCGGCGTACTTGTACGCGGTCGACTTCAGGACGTGCTCGATCTCCGCGGGGGTCGCCTCGGGCCTGGCCTGGAACAGCTGCGCCACGATGCCGGTGATCTGCGGCGCCGCCATGGACGTTCCGCTCAGCACGTTGTAGGTGCCGATGTCGAGTGGGCCGGGCCCGTTGCCGAACTCCAGGCCGGTCGCGCAGATCACGAGGTACGGCCTGCACGCCGACACGATGTTCTCGCCGGGCGCCGAGATGTCCGGCCAGCTGTGCGGCCGGTCGGCGGCACCACGCGAGGAGAACGCCGACACCGTGCCGTCGCGGGTGCCGATGCCCTGATCGTTGTACGAGGCCACGGCGAGGATGCCGGGCGTCGGGTCCTGGCCGGGTGGATTGGACGAGTTCCGCGAGCCGTCGCCGCCGTCGTTGCCATTGGCCCACACCGTGACCACGCCTTCGGCCGCCAGTGCACGTTGCAGCTTCACGGTCGCGGAGTTCGGATCGAACTCCCCGCCACCGCTGGGCCCGTAGGAGTTGTTGACGACCTTGATCGGCGGGCACTCCCGCGCCGGAACGCCGGCGCCGCAGGGTGCCTCGTGGTGTTCCAGCACCCAGTTCAGTGCCGCGTCGGTGCCGAGCACGAGCAACGCGGCGCCGGTGGAGATCGACACGATTCTCGACCCGGGTGCCGAGCCGCCGACCCGGTCGCCGTCGGCGAGCCGGTGGTCGCCGCCCGCGGCGATGCCGGTGACGTGGGTGCCGTGCCCGCCCACCGAGAGCGTGTCGGTGTCCACTGTGTTCGGCACCCGGACGATGCAGCCCGTGTCGGTGCCCTGCGTGCACAGGCTCTTGAGGTTCGCCACGACCCGACTGCTGCCGTCCGCACCACGGAAGGCCGGATGCCCGGGGTCCACACCGGTGTCGATGACCGCGACGCCGACCCCGCGGCCGTCGAGCGGTGCGCCGTCCGCACCGACCAGCGTCTCGCGGGCCTGCAGGCTGCGCGTGGCCGTGGTGCCGGGGCCGGCGTGGAGCCGCAGCGGGTCGTTGTTCTCGACGTAGGTCACCCCGGGTTCCGCGCGCACGGAGCGGACCTGATCGGCCGTTCCGCCGGCGGCGACCACACCGATCCGGCGGAAACCGGTGATCGCCGTGAGTCCGGCGGCACGCACCGCCTCGCCTGCGGTGGCGATGTCGGTGCCGTGCACGAGCACCGTCACCCGGTCCGTTCCCGCGACCGTGGACAGCAGGGCCGCCAGGGTGTCGGACACAGGCGCCGGCGGATCGGGCTCCACAGCCGCCGCCGGGATGGTCCCGACCAGCGTGAACACGAGGGCGGACCCGGCGATCGACAGCGCTCGCCGTAGCTGGTGTGGGCGCATCGCGGCCTCCAGACCATGTGGGCAGCAGTTGTCCACCAACGAGCGAAGACACGTTCGGGTGACGGCAGTCGTGAAGTCGGCCGTGCCCGTTGCGCGGCAGACGGTAGGTTGGCGCGTTAGCGTGGTGGCAGGCATGGCTGACAGGGGAGGTCTGCGTGCGACTCGTCCGGTTCCCGCGGAGGCCCGCCCGGATCTCACCGGACATCCGTGCGGCGTTGACCTCGCTCGGCCGCGGCGAGCACGTCATCGGCGGGGTCGGGCTGGTCGGGGTGCTGCCCACCGACCTGGACGAGCCGGTGGACGCGGTGCTGGTCGTCCCGCACGGCGTGGTGATCGTGATCGGTGTGGACCTGCCCGATCCCGCGGTCCGGCTGGAAGCTCCCCTGCGTGGCCAGTGGAAGGCCGACGGCTGGCCGTTGGTCCGAACTGGTGACAGCGCCAACCCCGCCCAGGACGCACTGGTGCTCGCCGAGAAGGTCGGCACGCGCATCCGGTCGGTCGAGCCCGCCGCGACGATCGGCACCGTCGTCGCCGTGGGCCCGTTCGTGGAGAAGGTCGAGCAGCCGGCGGCCGACCTCACCGGTCCGGTCCGCGTGGTCTACCCCACCGCCACCAGCCTGCTGGCCGCCACCGTCTCGCTCGCCTCGGCCGAGGAGGCCTTCACCGTCGCGCAGGCGCGTGCGATTCTGGCGGCGCTCGACCCGGTGTCGGGCGACATCGCCGCCGACGTGCTCGCCGGCGAGGGGTTCGCTCCCGCGGGAGGGCAACCGCTCCGGCACCCGCAGGACACCGTGTCGCCGGACCAGCCCACGCGTCCCCTCACCCCGGCGGTTCCCTCGCCCGCGCCCCGGCCGCGGCCACCGCTGAACGCCGCCCGCGTCCGCGTACCGCCCCGGGTCATCGCGACCCCGCCGCGGCGGCGCCGCATTCGGCACTGGCGGCTGATCGCCGCGGGCGCGCTCGTCGTCCTGGCCGTGGCCGGGACTATCGCCCTCACCACGCGGGGCAGCGGGACGCCCGCCGAGACGAGGACCACCCCGGTGCCCACGGTGCGCGCGGGCGGGTTCGAGTTCGTCCAGCGAGCGTCCGGTTCGGACGGCAGGTGCGCACACCGAGCCGTGGGTGACCTCAAAGTGGCACTGACGGACGGCGAGTGTGTCGGGTTGCGCCGCGGCAGCTTCGAGACGACGGTGCGCGGCGTTCCGGCCGCGGTGTCGCTGGCCGCGCTGACCTTCTCCGACGAGGAGAGCGCACGGGATTTCCTCGAGCTCGCCGACACCCCGGGGACCGGCACGATCACGGACCTGGCGACCGAGACCGGGCGGTGGCCGGGCCACGCGCCGAGCTGGGCCCACAGCGCCTACGCCGGCGCCCTCGACGGCGTCACGGTGCGGCTCGCGCTCGCCTGCCCGCGCAGCGGGAACACCGGTGCCCCCGCGCTGGCCGATGCCGCGGAGGCCGCGCTCGACATACCGCTCGCGCCCTGACCTACAGGCCGTAGGCCTCCAGGAGCCGCAGCCAGACCTCGCTGATGGTCGGGAACACGGGCACGGCGTGCCACAGCCGGTGCAACGGCACCTCGCCCACCACGGCGATGGTGGCCGCGTGCAGCATCTCCGCGACGTCCTGACCCACGAACGTGACGCCGAGCAGGACCTCGCGCCGGGTGTCGACCACGATCCGCGCCCGGCCGGTGTAGTTCTCCGCGGTCAGGGCCGACCCCGCGACGGCGATGTCGAGATCGAGCACGCGATGGTCGTCGCTGCGGGCCTCCCGGAGCCCCACGGACGCGACCTCCGGGTCGGTGAACACGACCTGCGGCACCGCGTGATGGTCGGCGGTCGCCGTGTACCGGCTCCACGGCGCGGTGTCGATCCGGTCACCCCGTGCCTTGGCCGTCAGGACGTCGCCGATGACCCTCGCGGCGTACTTGCCCTGGTGCGTCAGCGGCGCGCGGCCGGTGACGTCGCCCGCGGCGTACAGCCACCCACCGTCCACTCCGGACGCGAGCCCGGTGTCGTCGACCTCGATCGGTTTGCCCGGGCTGAGGCCGGCCACGTCGAGACCCACGTCGTCGGTCGCGGGCCGCCGCCCGGTGGCGACCAGCAGCTCGTCGGCGTCGAGGTGCTCGCCGCCCGCCAGCTCGACCCGCACGCCGG
The DNA here is from genome assembly GCF_042685745.1 of Prauserella oleivorans. Lineage (NCBI taxonomy): Bacteria > Bacillati > Actinomycetota > Actinomycetes > Pseudonocardiales > Pseudonocardiaceae > Prauserella > Prauserella oleivorans. The sequence goes on from NZ_JBHUNT010000001.1 coordinate 5,103,422, forward strand.
ACTCCACTGTGGACACCCGCTCCGCCGACGCCTCGGTGTGCAGCCGCACCCCGTCGGCGCGCAGGCCGTCGGCGACCGCCTCACCGACGAAGTCCGGGAAGTTCGGCAACGGCCGCGGCCCGGTCGCGATGAGGTGCACCTCGGAGCCGAGGCGCGCCCACGCCTGCGCCATCTCCACGCCCACGACGCCACCACCGAGCACGGCCAACCTGCCCGGGACGTGGGAGGCCGTCGTCGCCTCGCGCGAGGTCCACACGGGCACGTCGGCGAGCCCTTCGAGGTCTGGCTTCTTCGGCAGACTTCCCGTACACACCACGACGCCGTGCCGTGCCCGCAGCACCGTGCCGTCGTCGAGTGTCACCTCGCGCTCCCCGGTGATCCGGGCGTGGCCGCGGATCGGATCGACCCCGGCTCCCCGGGCCCAGTCGAGCTGGGCCGTGTCGTCGCCCCGGGACGTGAACGCATCCCGGCGCGCGAACACCTCCTCCGACAGCAGCCTGCCGTCGTGGGCGAGCCCGGGCATCCGCCGCACCGCGGCGAGCAGATTTCCAGGCCGCAACAATGCTTTGCTCGGAATGCACGCCCAATAGGAACACTCGCCCCCGAAGCGCTCGTGGTCCACGAGCGCCGCCGTGAGACCTCCCTGCGCCGCTCTTCCCGCCGCGTTCTCGCCGACGGCGCCGCCGCCGATCACCACCACGTCGTACGTCCGCTCAGCCATTCTTCGAGCGCACACCACAGCGCCCGGGTGCGCAACCTGGCCACGACGCAACGAAAACGCGCCACGGGCTATCCTTGCCGCGAACACGTCGGTACGGGGAGGTCTCTCATGGCCAGGAGCACTGCGGTCGAGCTGCTGGACGACATCAACGGTGAACCCGCATCGGAAACGGTGCGCTTCGCGTTGGATGGCGTCGAGTACGACATCGACCTCTCCGGTGCCAATGCGGAGAGTCTCCGTGCGACACTCGGCCGTTACGCCGAGAGTGGTCGCCGCACAGGGGGCCGCAAGCGCGCACGCCGCATCATCGCGACGTCCACGCGCAACGGTGCGCGCAAGTCCGGCCGGTCGGCGGCGAAGGCAGGCGTGGCGGCCACGGCGACCACGGCTGCCGCCGCGGACTCGACGGCGACCGCGGGCACGGCCAAGGCCACCAAGCGCACGGCAACGACGAAGACGGCGACCACGAAAACAGCCGCCACGAAAACGGCGGCGAAGCGGACGGCCACGAAAACAGCCGCCACGAAGCCGGCCGCGGCGACCCCCGCGAAGACCCGCAAGGCCACCGCGAGCGCCACAGCGGCCAAAACGGCCAAGGCCACGAAGCCGGCGAAGACCACCACGAAGCCCGGGCAGACGACTCAGAAGGCTGCGAAGTCGACGAATACCGCAAAGGCCGCGAAGTCGACGAAGACTGCGAAGTCGACGAAGACTGCGAAGTCGACGAAGACTGCGAAGACGGCTGCGAAGTCCGAGGGTGCCACGAGCGCCAAGCCCGCGAAGGCCGCCGCGAGGACCGCGGCCACGACCAAGTCCAGGCCGAAGACGACGGCCCAGGCCGCCACCACCGGCACCGCATCCGCCACGAGCCGGACCACAGCACGCACGTCCGCCCGGACCGGCTCGGCGAAGAACCCGGGCCCTCGGGCTGCCACGCGACGGACCGGCAAGGCGAAGGCCGCGGCCCCCGTGCCGCCGGTCACCTTCTCGGCCGCCGAGTGACCGCCGGTCGCGCCTCAGATGTTCTTGAGTTCCTCGACGATCTCCGACACCGACGCCTTCGCATCACCGAACAGCATGGCGGTTTTCGGGTCGTAGAAGAGCTCGTTGTCGATCCCGGCGAAACCGGAACTCATCGAGCGCTTCAGCACGATCACCGAACGGCTGGACGTGACGTTGAGAATCGGCATGCCGTAGATCGGGGAATTCGGGTCCGACTGCGCCGCGGGATTGGTGACGTCGTTCGCGCCGATCACGAGTGACACATCCGCCTGCGGGAACTGGGAATTGCTCTCGTCCATTTCCTTGAGGCTTTCGTACGGCACGTCGGCCTCGGCAAGCAGCACGTTCATGTGCCCCGGCATCCGACCGGCCACCGGGTGGATGGCGTAGAGCACCTCGATGCCCTTGGCCTCCAGCAGATCGGCCATCTCGCGCACGGCATGCTGTGCCTGCGCCACCGCCATGCCGTATCCGGGCACCACCATGACCTTGCTCGCGTACGCCATCTGGATCGCGGCGTCGCTCGCGCTCGTGCTGCGGACCGGACGGTCCTGCGCCGCGCCGCCGCCACCCGCTGCGCCTGCGCCACCGCCGCCAAAACCGCCTGCCACGATCGCCGGAATCGAGCGATTCATCGCCTTCGCCATCAAATTGGTGAGAATCGAACCGGAGGCACCGACGATCATGCCGGCCACGATCAGCGCGGTGTTGTCGAGCGCGAGCCCCATCGCCGCCGCCGACAGCCCGGTGAAGGCGTTGAGCAACGAGATGACCACCGGCATGTCCGCGCCACCGATCGGCAGCACGACCATGACGCCGAGCAGTCCGGCCGCCACCAGCACGCCGATGATGAGCCATTCCGAGTCGCCGCCCGCCGCGATCGCCACAGCACACGCCACGGCCGCCAGCACGAGTGCCACGTTGAGCGGCTGCTGCAACCTGCCCACCGTGATCGGCCTGCCGGAGAGAAGTTCCTGCAACTTTCCGAAAGCGATGTTGGAACCCCAGAACGACACCGACCCGACGATCGCGGCGAACAGCGACGCGATCGCGACGTAGAGCGGCTCGGTGTCATACCCGTTGGTGGTGCGGAACTCCACCCACGCGATCAACGCGACCGCCCCGCCGCCGACGCCGTTGAACAGCGCCACCATCTGGGGCATCGCGGTCATCTTCACCCGCCGCGCCGCCGGCACGCCCACCACGGCGCCGAGCACGATGCCGAGCGCGATCAGCCACCAGTTCCCCATGCCGGGCAACAACAGCGTCGCGATGACGGCGATCGCCATCCCGACGGCCGCGATCCAGTTGCCACGCACGGCGGTGCGTGGCCCGGTGAGTCCCATCAGGCCGTAGATGAACAACGAGAACGCGATGATGTAGAGGACGGAGACGAACGTCGTCACTTCTCGACCTCCTTGCCGGCCTTCTGCTCCGGCTTCGCCTTGAACATCGCGAGCATCCGGTCGGTGACGAGGAAACCGCCGACGACGTTGATCGTGCCGAACGCGATGGCGATCACGAGAAGGATCTTGTTGAGCACACCCTCGGCTCCGTGCCCCAGCACGATGAGCCCGCCCAGCAGCACGATGCCGTGAATGGCGTTGGTGCCGGACATGAGCGGCGTGTGCAGGGTGTTGGGCACCTTGGAGATCACCGTGAACCCCACGAACCCGGCGAGCACCAGCACCGCGAGGCTTTCGATGAGCATCTACTCCACCCCCTCGGCACGGCCGGCGACGCAGGCGCCCGCGACCACCTCGTCGGAGAAATCGATGGCGAGTCTGCCGTCGTCGTTCACGATCAGCTCCAGGAGTTCGGTGAGGTTACGCGCGTAAAGCTCACTGGCGTGCACGGGCATCTCGGCGGGCAGGTTGAGCGGCGAGCAGATGGTGACCTCGTGGGCGACGATGTCCTCGCCGGGTTCGGTCAGCTCGCAGTTGCCGCCGGTCTCGCCCGCCATGTCGACGATCACGCTGCCGGGGCGCATCCCGCGCACGGCCTCGGCCGTGACGAGGGTCGGCGCCTTGCGGCCGGGCACGAGGGCTGTGGTGATGACGACGTCGAATCCGCCGATGGCCTCGGTCAGCCGGCGCTGCTGTTCGGCCCGTTCGGACTCGGTCAGTTCGCGGGCGTACCCGCCTTCGCCGACCGCCTCGATGCCGAGGTCGAGCCACTGCGCACCCACCGAGCGCACCTGCTCGGCGACCTCGGGCCGGACGTCGTACCCGGTGGCCTGCGCGCCCAGCCGTTTCGCGGTGGCGAGTGCCTGCAGACCGGCGACCCCGGCCCCGAGCACGAGCACCTTCGCGGGTGGCACCGTGCCCGCGGCGGTGGTGAGCATGGGGAAGAACTTCGGCAGCCGCTGGGCGGCCAGCAGCGCGGCCCGGTAGCCGCCGACGTTCGCCTGGGACGACAACGCGTCCATCGCCTGGGCGCGGGAGATGCGCGGGATCGACTCGACGGCGAACGCGGTGATGCCCGCCTTCCGCATCGCGGCGATCTCGTCCAGATTGGACAGTGGAGCGAGAAATCCGATCAGCACCGTTCCGGGCTTCAGCCGCTCGATGTCGGCGATCGACGGCGGCGCGACCTTGAGCACCACGTCGGCACTCCACGCGTCGCCGGTCTCGGCTCCGGCTTCGACGAACAGGTCATCGGGCAGCTGCGCTCCTGCCCCCGCTCCCGGCTCCAGCACCACGCGCAGCCCGCGCTTGGCGAGCCGCTGCACGAGCTTCGGCACCAGGGCCACCCGGCGCTCCCCGGGCTTGGTTTCCTTGACCACACCGATGGTCAACGGCGTTTCGGTCACCATGGCGTCCTCTCGGCCTGCGGTCCGGCGTGGTGACCATACTGGACGAAAACGTAACCCATATCACGTGACGGGTGTCGCATTCCCCACAATTTGGCATACAGTATGCACTGTGGCAAGCGTTACCGTTGTGGTATGCACTCCACCGAGATCGAGATCCGAACCGGAGGCAGCGCCGTCGTCCGGGACCTCACCAAGGAGGCCGAGCGGTTCCTCGCCGAGGCCGGTGCCGGCGACGGGCTCCTCCACGTCTGGGTTCCGCATGCCACGGCCGGGCTGGCCGTGCTCGAGACCGGTGCGGGCAGCGACGACGACCTCCTCGCCGCCGTCGATACCCTGCTCCCTCGGGACGACCGCTGGCGCCACCGGCACGGCAGCCACGGCCACGGACGTGACCACGTGCTGCCCGCCTTCCTACCGCCGTACGCGAGCGTTCCCGTGCTCGGCGGAACCCTCGCCCTGGGCACCTGGCAGTCGATCTGCCTCGTCGACACCAACATCGACAACCCCGTCCGGCGCCTGCGGTTCAGTTTCCTCGCGGGCTGACCCGCTCCGCCCCGGCCACAGCACGCCGGCCAGCCCGGCTGCCAGCAGGCCGCCGAGCACCCACAGACCCGTCGTGACGTGCATCGTCTCCGGCGTGCCGAGCAGCAGGCTGCGCAGGCCTTCCGTCGAGAAGCGGAACGGCGTCCACGACCACAGCAGCGTCCGGTAGGCCGGATCGAGCAGCTCGGGCACCTGCGCCGCCACCGACGGCGCCAGCAGGTACAAGGGTCCGAGGATCGCCATCGCGCGGATGCCGAGCAGGCGCAGCAGCGCACCCTGGACGGCCGCGAACGCCGCCACCGTCAGCCAGACGAACCCGACCGTGCGCCAGCCCAGATCCAGCGTCGAGTCCCACAGCGCCAGGAAGCCGATCAGCACGCCGCCGACGAGCACACTCGTGAGCACCAGGTGGCCGAGCCGGGCGCCGACACCTGGCCGGACCGTCCCCCGGTGCACCAGTAACGCGAGCACGGCACACCCCGCGAGGCCGCCGACCCACGCGAGGGCGCTGATGCCCAGTGGCGCACTGCGCCCGGCGGCACCGGTCTCGTGCACGGTCTCCACCCGCACCGGGGCGGGCGCGAGGCCTGGGTTCTGCTGGGCGAGAGCGCCCACGACGCCCTGTCCGGCGGCCGTGAGCACCTGCTGGGCGATCTGGGTTCCGCTCGGGTTCACCGCACCCGACACCACCACGGTCGCCGACGGCGCACCCCGCTGGGCGCCGAGCTCCAGAACGCCGTAGACCTCCTGCTCCTCCAGCAGGCGGCTGCCCTCCTCGGGTGTGGTGACGCGCCAGTCGACGGCGTCGCCGCCCAGTCCGCTGACCCGGTCGGCCGCCATGCGCAACGGCCCGGACTCCGGTGCCGCGACCGCGACCGGGAGGTCCTCCGGCTGTGCCGTGGTCTGCGCGCCGAAGGTCAGGAAGCCCAGCACCACCGCCACCGCCGCACCGATGAGCGCGGTCCCGGCGACGAGTGTCCCCGTCTGTCGTCGAGGTGGTCCCGCCATGATCCCCTCCAGAAATTTCCGCACTCGTTGAATTTGCGGCCACGGTACGACCGCGGGAACTCCTATGTCAACGCGTGTTGAAAAATGTGCCGGGTACCGTGGATGCGTGAACGACGCGCACCGGCTCGTCCTCTGGGATATCGACCTGACCCTCGTCGACCTGCGCGGACTCGGCGGTGACTGGTACACGAAGGCGCTTGCGAGCGTGGCCGGCGTCTCGCTGGAACGGATGCCGTCGTTTCCCGGCCGCACCGAACTGGCCATCACCACCGAACTGCTGTCCGCACACGGCATCGAGCCCACCGAGGACCTCGTGCGGGCGGTCTGGCAGGAACTGGTCGCCCTCTCCACCGAGACGCTGCCCAGCCTGCACGACTACGGGCACGCCCTACCCGGCGCCTCCGCGGCGCTGGCGGCCCTCGCCGCGCGGACCGGTGTGGTGCAGTCACTCGTCACGGGCAATCTGCCGGAGATCGCGCGGCACAAGCTGAGCGCGTTCGACCTGCACGGCCATGTCGACTTCACGATCGGCGGCTACGGCTCGCTCTCCGCGCACCGGCCGGATCTGGTCGCCCACGCCGTCGAACTGGCCACAAGCAAGCACGGCATGGCGTTCGCGCCCGAGGATGTCGTCGTCATCGGCGACACGCCGCACGACGTCGAGGCGGCGCTGCACCACGGTGCGGTGGCCATCGGCGTCGCCACAGGCAGGCACGGGGCGGACGTGCTCCACGCCGCGGGAGCGCACATCGTCTTCCACGACCTCAGCGACACCGAGGCCGTGCTCCGGGCGATCCTCCGCTAAGAGGTCGGGGGCGCGGGCACCGTCGTCCGGTCGGCCGCGGCGACCCCGCGGAAACTCTCCAGGATGGTGACGATCTCACCGGTGGTGGTGGCGGCGGCATGCGCGTACACGACGAGCACCGGAACGTCACCGCCGCGCTCGGTGGGCTCCACGGCGAGCGCACCGACCAGCGCACGCTCCGGAACACATCGGCCGGGCTTCGCCGGCGTCACCTCCAGCACGCTGAGCGACGACGGGAGTTCGTCGCCGGTGGCCGTGACGAACCGGCCGGACTCCTGTTCGACGGGTGTGACTGCCGGATCACCGCCGTCACCGCCGTAGGCGCGCCCCGCGACCGCCGAGGCCACCCCGCTCGCCGCGTCGTCGAAGCCGTCCTCCCAGGTGGTGATCCCGGCGCCCCCGCGCCGGGTGTTGGAGCCGCAGAAGTCGTCGTCCAGCAGCGCGCTCGCCGACAGCGTCAGGCGCGGCCGGCCGGGGCCGTCGGCCTCCCACCCGTGGAGCAGATCGGGTTCCGGCGACCAGGACGGCGGCACGTCGTAGGCGAAGGCGCCGTCCCCGCCCGGCACCGGCTGCCAGCCGTCGACCGCCGCGGGCACCACGATGCGAGGTTCCGGCGGCGGAGGGGACGGAGACGGAGTGTCGGTGAGCCTCGCCGCGACGTCCTCCTCCTCGTCGTCGAACACCGACGCGACATTGGCGCCGAGGGAGAAGACACCGCTCACCAGGCCGAGCATCAGCACGGTGCGAAACCTCCCCTGCCTGAGGTACCACGGCCGAGCCTGCCGCGGCGCGGACTCCTCCGGCGGGGGCGCCGGTGCCTGTGGGAACGAGCCCGGCTGGGTCGGCTCCTGTTGTGAGTACGGCTGCGCGGGCCGGTCGTACTCACTCGGCGTGGCGTCCGCGGGATCGGCGGGTTCGTACCCGCCGACGCCGGTGAGCGCGGCCTTGTCCTCGTAGCCGTACCGGCCGAACTCGTCGTCCCGTTTCCGCCGCCCCCAAACCATCTGCGCTACCGGCCGACGACCTCGATCAGATGCCCGACCACGTCGTCCACGGCGACCTCGGTGCGCTCGCCGGTCGCCCGGTCCTTCACCTCGATGACGCCCTTGGCCAGGCCGCGGCCCACCACGACGATCGTCGGCACACCGACGAGCTCGGCGTCGGCGAACTTGACGCCGGGCGTGGCCTTGCGGTCGTCGAGCAGCACGCTGATGCCGCGCCGGGACAGCTCGGCGGCGATGCGCTCGCCGCCCTCGAACACCGTGTCGTCCTTGCCCGCGACCACGATGTGGACGTCCGCGGGCGCCACGGAACGTGGCCACACCAGGCCGAGCTCGTCGTGGTGCTGCTCGGCGATCGCGCCCACGAGCCGGGACACGCCGATGCCGTACGAGCCCATCGTGATGCGGATCGGCTTGGAGTCCGGACCGAGCGCATCCACCTCGAAGGCGTCGGTGTACTTGCGGCCGAGCTGGAAGATGTGCCCGATCTCGATGCCGCGGGCGGAGACGAGGGTGCCCTTGCCGTCCGGGGAGGCGTCGCCCTCGCGCACCTCGGCGGCCTCGATGGTGCCGTCCGGAGTGAAGTCGCGGCCGCACACGAGGTCGACCACGTGGTGGTCGGTCTTGTCCGCGCCGGTGACCCAGGCGGTGCCCTTGACGATCCGGGGGTCGACCAGGTAGCGCACGCCGTTGGCCTGCAGCGCACCCGGGCCGATGTAGCCCTTGACGAGGAACGGGTTGGCCGCGAAGTCGGCCTCCTCCAGCAGCGCCACCTCGGCGGGCTCGAGCGAGGCCTCCAGGCGCTTCATGTCGACCTCGCGGTCGCCGGGCACGCCCACGGCGAGGAGTTCCCACTCCTTCTGCTGGGGCCTGCGCACCTTGACGAGCACGTTCTTGAGCGTGTCCGCGGCGGTGAACGTGCGGCCGAGGCCGGCCTGGTTGAGGAAGTCGACCAGCGTCTCGATCGTCGGCGTGTTCGGCGTGTGGTGCACCTGCGCCTCGGGCAGGCCCTCGATGGGCCGCTCGGGCGGGGGCGGCGTCACCACGGCCTCGACGTTGGCGGCGTAGCCGGACTCGGTGCTGCGCACGTAGGTGTCCTCGCCGGTCTCGGCGACGGCGAGGAACTCCTCCGAGGCCGAACCGCCCATCGCCCCCGACGTCGCGGCGACGACGACGTAGTCCAGGCCGAGCCGGTCGAAGATCCGGATGTAGGCCTCGCGGTGCAGCTGGTACGAGCGGTCGAGCCCGGCGTCGTCGAGATCGAAGGAGTAGGAGTCCTTCATGACGAACTCACGCCCGCGCAGCACACCGGCCCGGGGCCGTGCCTCGTCGCGGTACTTCGTCTGGATCTGGTACAGGATGACCGGATAGTCCTTGTACGAGCTGTACTCGCCCTTCACCGTGAGAGCGAACAGCTCCTCGTGCGTGGGGCCGAGCAGGTAGTCGGCGCCCTTGCGGTCCTTGAGCCGGAACAGGCTGTCGCCGTACTCGGTCCAGCGGTTCGTCGCCTCGTAGGGCTCCTTCGGCAGCAGCGCGGGGAACTGGATCTCCTGCGCGCCGATGGCGTCCATCTCCTCGCGCACGACGGCCTCGATGTTGCGCAGCACGCGCAGGCCGAGCGGCAACCAGGTGTACCCGCCGGGGGCGGCCCTGCGGACGTAACCCGCGCGCACCAGCAACCGGTGGCTGGGCACCTCGGCGTCCGCCGGGTCCTCACGCAGTGTGCGCAGGAACAGCGACGACATCCTGGTGATCACGGTGTTCTCCTACGAAAGGAAGCGAGGCGTTGACCGAAGGGTAGTCAACGGGTGCGGAGCTGCTCCAACGGGTTGTTGTCGTACCCCTGCCCTACCGTCGGCGCATGACACTGGAACTGGGCATGGTGACCATCGACTGCGCCGACGCGCGCACGCTCGCGGATTTCTGGGCCAAGGCGCTCGGCGTGGAGGTGGCGGCCGATTACGGCGAGTTCGTGATGACCACGCCGACCCCGTCCGGGACACGCATCGGGCTGCAGCAGGTGCCGGAGCCCCGCGCGGGCAAGAACCGCGTGCACGTCGACCTCGTCACCGCCGACCGGCAGGCTGAGGTGGCGCGGCTGGTCGGGCTCGGGGCCACGGCGATCGCCGAGCACACGATGCCGGGGTTGTCCTGGACCGTGCTGACCGACCCGGAGGGCAACGAGTTCTGCGTCGGCTCCGAGCACGGGTGACGACTACGCTCTGTCGGCGTGCTCGTACTGCTGCCACCTTCGGAGACCAAGGCGACCGGCGGGGACGGCCCCGCACTCGACCTGGACACGCTGGCCTTCGGTGAGCTGAACCCGCTGCGGCGCAAGCTCGCCGACGCGCTCGTGGACCTCGCCGCCGATGTGCCCGCGAGCCTGGCCGCGCTCGGCCTGTCGGAGCGGCAACGGGACGAGGTGGAGCGCAACGCCCGCCTGTGGACGGCGCCGACGATGCCGGCGCTGCGCCGCTACACGGGCGTGCTCTACGACGCGCTCGACGTCGACGGTTTCAGCGCGGCCCAGCTGGCCAGGGCGCAGCGGCGACTGGCGGTGGCCTCGGCACTGTTCGGGGTGGTCCGGGCGGCCGACCCGATCCCGGCCTACCGGCTCTCCGGCGGGAGCACGCTGCCCGGTTTCGGCACGCTGCGCTCGCTGTGGCGGCCGGTGCTGGAGCCGGTGCTGGCCGACGTCGGCGAGCTGGTGGTGGATCTGCGCTCCGGCACCTACGCCGCGCTCGCCCGCGTGCCGGGTGCGGTGACGGTCCGGGTCGTCACGGAGGACTCGGCGGGCAGGCGCAAGACCGTGAGCCACCACAACAAGGCCTACAAGGGACGGCTCGCCGCCGCGCTCGCCACAACCCGCACCGAGCCGTCCACAGTGGACAAACTGGTGTCGGTGGCCGCCCGCTCCGGCATGACGCTGGAGCGCGAGGGCGAGCGCGAGCTGGCGCTCGTCACCGGCCCCTGAACCGCTCGGGGCGCAGGGCCGCGACGTCCACGGGCAGCGACTCGCCCAGCACCAGCGAAGCGGCCAGCCGGGCGGCGAAGGGACCCAGGGTGAGCCCCGCAGGGCCGAATCCGGTGAGCACCACAACCTCCGGGTGGCCCTCGAGCGCGCCGAGCAGCGGCTCGCCGTCCGGGGTGGCGGGACGGAACCCGACGCGGGTCTCCAGCAGCGTCGCGTCGCCGAGCCCCGGGGCGACGGCGAGCGCCTCGCCGAGCACCTCGTGCTGCCCCGCGGCCGTGACGCGGTGGTCGAAGCCGGATCCGGTCTCCCGCGTTGCTCCCGCGACGACGCGCGAATCGGGGAACGCCAGCAGGTAGTGACTCGACATGGGCAGCACCACCGGCCAGGCGGCCGTGTCGACACCGGGCAGGCCGAAGTGGCTGATCTGCCCACGCTGCGGTTCCACGGCCAGCCGGACGCCCAGTGGCTCGGCGAGGCGGCTGCTCCACGCGCCCGCGGCCAGCACGACGCCGTCGGCCTCGATCAGCTCTCCCCGCACGCGGACACCCGTCACCCGCCCGCCCCGGTGTTCGAGCTCGGCCTCGCCATCGGCCAGGCGGGCGCCGCGCCGTGCCGCGGCCCGCAGGAACGTCTGCCGCAGTCGCCTGCCGTCCACCCGCCCGGCACCGCTGACGTGCACCGCATCGAGGTCACGGGCGAGCACCGGCATGAGCGCACTGGCCTGGCCGGGGTCGAGCAGGCTCACCTCGCCGGCCTCCGGCCACGCCGCCGCCCGCGCGCGGACCCGCTCGTGCAGCTCGCGCAACCGGTGCTCGTCCTCCGACACCACGAGACCGCCGACGATCTCGAACGACGAGTCGCCCGCACCGTCCTCGGCCAGCTCGGCGACCAGCGTGCGGTAGTAGGCGGCGGCTCGCGCCGCGAAGGTGAGTTCCTCGTCACCCAGTGCCCGTGACGTCCACGGCGACACGATCCCCGCGCCCGCCCCGGTGGCCGCACCCGGCAGGTCGGCCTCCACCACCACGACGTCCACGCCGCGCCGCGCGAGCTGGTAGGCCGCGCCCGCGCCGGCGATTCCCGATCCGATGACGACGATTCGCATGGGGTCAGCTTGCCGGACCGGCCACTCACCACTCCCCGACCCGCCGGGACGGCGCGCACCGGACGCGCCAAGGGAGACCAGCATCACAGCGCGAGCGGGAAGAGCGGACCACGAGCTCCTCCGCTGGTGTGGACCACCATCGTCGCGTGTGGACGGTCACCGGCCCGGTCGGCCTGCACCGTCGAGCGGAGCCGCACTGGGGTAGACTGGTCATGCACCGCGAGCCGGACGGCTCCCCGAGGCGGTGCTTCCATCCATCAGTTGGCGCGTGGCGCGTAGGTGTGCCGTGCGCCGGGTTCGTCCTTGTGAACGCCCATCGCACCACCATCGCGACCTGCCCCTGCGTGGGCAATCTGGGCCTCCTTGCGACGTGCCACGTCCGAGAGGCATTGCGTGACAAACACATCGTTCGCCGACCTGAACCTTCCGACGCCGCTGCTGCGCTCCCTGCAGCAGGCGGGCATGACGGAGGCGTTCCCGATCCAGGCGGCGACCCTGCCGGACGCCCTCGCCGGCCGAGACGTCCTCGGCCGCGCCCAGACGGGCTCCGGCAAGACCCTCGCCTTCGGGCTGGCCCTGCTGGCCAGGCTCGACGGCGGCAAGGCGCGGCCGAAGCAGCCGCGCGCCCTCGTCCTCGTCCCGACCCGTGAACTGGCGATGCAGGTCGCCGACGTGCTCATCCCGCTGGCCAAGTCGCTCGGCCTGTGGTGCCGCACCGCCGTCGGCGGCATGGCCTTCACCCGCCAGGCCGACGCGCTCGCCCGGGGCGTCGACCTGCTGATCGCCACCCCCGGCCGGCTCTCCGACCACGTCCGGCAGGGCACCTGCCGGCTCGACCAGGTGTCCTTCGTGGCACTCGACGAGGCCGACCAGATGGCGGACATGGGATTCCTGCCGCAGGTCCGCGAGATCCTCGACCTCACCCCCGAGGATGGGCAGCGCCTGCTGTTCTCCGCGACCCTCGACGGTGACGTCTCCAAGCTCGTCAAGCGCTACCTGCACAACCCCGTGACCCACTCGGTCGCGCCGGTCACGGCCAGCGTCACGACCATGGACCACTACCTGCTGCAGATCTCCCACCAGGACAAGCTCGGGGTCATCACCGAGATCGGCGCACGCGAGGGCCGCACGATCATGTTCATGCGCACCAAGCACCACGTCGACCGGCTCACCACGAAGCTCCGGGCGGCAGGCGTGCACGCAGGCGCGCTGCACGGCGGCAAGACCCAGGGCCAGCGCAACCGGGTCCTCGCCGACTTCAAGGAAGGCCGCGCCACCGTGCTCGTGGCCACCGACGTCGCCGCGCGCGGCATTCACGTCGACGACGTGAGCCTCGTGCTGCACGTCGACCCGGCCGCCGACCACAAGGACTACCTGCACCGCGCCGGCCGCACGGCACGTGCGGGTGCGTCCGGCACCGTCGTCACCCTGGTGACGCGGGACCAGCGGCGCACGGTGCAGCGGCTGATCGACAAGGCGGGCGTCAAGCCCAAGTCGGTCCTGGTGCGCCCGGGTGACGAGGAACTGTCCCGCATCACCGGCGCCCGCACGCCGAGCGGTGTGCCCGTCGTGGAACCCCACCGGCCCACGCGTGCGCCCGCGGGTAGGCAGGGTGGCCGCGGACAGGGCGGCCGTGGCCGGCCGCCGTTCGGCGGACGCCGCGACGGCGGTGCCAGGGGTGGCCGCCCGCAGCAGCGGGCGCCGCGCCGTCCCTCGCGCTCGCACGCCTGACCACCCGCGACGCGGGCAGGCCTACATCGGGAACAGCTCGAACGTGCACGCGAGCACATTCCCGAAGCGCCTGCCCGCGTCGGCTGCGGCCTGCCGCAGGAACGTGTCCGGGTCGCCCATGCCCGCCTCGCCGAGGCCGGCGAGGTAGGCACGATGCTCCCGCAGTGAGGCGACCGCGCGGTCGATGGTGGCCGTGATGTCCACGGCGTGCGTGGCCTGCGGCGACGCCGCGACCGCCACCCAGCGCACGCCGCCCCACGGCTCGAGGCCGGCGTCCAGCAGGTCCCGGAACACCCAGCGGTTGGCGGCGTCCCGGACGGCGTCCAGGGTCGCCAGGCCGACGTTGCGGTGGTCGGCCATGTTGAGCCACGGGCCGCCAGGCCAGGTCTCCCGGTGGTTGGTCATCACCACGAGCTGGGGCCGGTGCCTGCGGATGGCGGCGGCGATGTCGCGTCGCAGCGGCAGCCCGTACTCGATCATGCCGTCGGGATGGTCCAGGAACTCCACCTGCTCGACCCCGACCACGCGGGCGCTGGCGATCTGTTCGCGTTCGCGCACCGGTGCCGCTTCCTCGGGCGCCATGCCGTCGATGCCGGCCTCACCACGGGTGGCCAGCAGGTAGGTGACCGTGCGGCCCTCGTCCGTCCACCGCGCGACGGCCCCGGAACCGCCGTACTCGAGATCGTCCGGATGCGCGACGACGGCGAGTGCGCGCTCCCAGTCCGACGGCATCTCCGCGAGCTGTGCGTCCTCGGTCACCCTCGGTCCCCTCTCGGTTCGGCCCCGGTGCGAGACTGCCAGGCGTGAACGCACCCGGTCCAGCTTTTCCCGCCACACCGCCAGACCAGGTCTTCGACTGGCTCGACACGGAAGCCGGCAAGCGCTCGCGGGTCGGTCTCGACCACCGGCCGCACCACCGACGGCCGGGCGACGACGAGCTGGATCTCGCGGGCGAGGACTATCTGGGGCTGGCGCGCGACAAGCGGGTCGCCGGTGCGGCCGCCGCGGCGGCGCTGCGGTGGGGTGCGGGCGCATCCGGATCGCGGTTGCTGGGCGGCTCGCTGGAGCTGCACGCCGAGCTGGAACACGAGCTGGCCCGTTTCGTCGGTGCGCAGGCGGCCGTGGTGTTCCCGGCCGGCTTCACGGCGAACCTCGGCGCGGTGACCGCGCTCTCCGGCGCCGAATCGGCCATCGTCACCGACAAGCACGTCCAGCCGTCCCTCGTGGACGGCTGCCGGCTTTCCCGCGCCGACGTGGCGGCGGTCGCCCACGCCGACGCCCCGGCCGTCGGCCACGCGCTGGCCACCCGGCGCAAGCGACGGGCACTCGTGGTGACCGAAGCGGTCTTCGCCGTCGACGGCGACGCGGCACCGCTGTCCCGGCTGCACGAGGTGTGCCGGGAGCACGGCGCGGCTCTGCTCGTCGACGACGGCCACGGCTTCGGCGTGCTCGGTGACGGCGGCCGGGGCGGCGTGCACGACGCCGGCCTGTCCGCACAGCCCGACGTGGTCACCACGCTGAGCCTCTCGGCGGCGCTCGGCGCGCAGGGTGGCGCCGTGCTGGGGCCCCGCCGTGTGGTGCGGCATCTCGTGGACGTCGCGCGCGGGTTCGGCTTCGACGCCGCACTGGCGCCGGGTAGCGCGGCCGCGGCCCTGGCCGCGCTCGGCGTGCTGAAGGAGGAGCCGCACCTGGCGGCCAAGGCCGTCGACGCCGCGCAGAATCTGGCCCACGGCCTACGCGACGCCGGTCTGACCACGAGCTCTCCGGCGGGGCCGATCGTGTCACTGCCCGCGCCGAGTGCGCAGGCGGCGACCGCGTGGGCCGACGCGTGTGCCGGTCACGGCGTGCGGGTCGGCTGTGTGCGCCCGCCCGCGGTGCCGGACGGCGTGGCGCGGCTACGCCTGGCCGCCCGCGCGACCCTGTCGGAGTCCGATGTGGACCGTGTGGTGAAGGTGGTGGCCGAGACGGCCCCGCGCGGGGCGCGCTCGTGAGACCGCCCCGGCGGCTACCTCACCTGCTGGAGCGGCGCATCGCGATGTGTGGAATGCCGTCCTCGTCGAACTCGTCGCCCTCGGGCCGGAATCCGAACCGCGCGTAGAAACCCTGCGCGTAGGTCTGGGCGTTGAGGACGCACTCGGCCTCGCCCGCGTGGTCGAGCGCCGCCTCCATCAGCCGCGCACCGAGCCCGGAGCCACGCGCGGGCAGCGACGTGCACACGCGCCCGATCCGCACCACGCCGTCCGGTTCCTGGAGGAGCCGCAGGTACCCTGCCACACCTCCGTTCTCGGCGGGTTGCCAGATGTGCCGCGTTTTCGGCAGCAGGTCCAGTCCGTCGATCTCCGGGTACGGACACTCCTGCTCGACGACGAACACGTCGACGCGGAGGCGGAGCAGATCATGTAGTTCGGCGGCCGTGAGCTCGGGGCCACGGCGGGAAACGAAAGCGGCCACGCCGCCATTGTCGTCGCGCGCCGCGACCGGCGACCGTCAGCCCCAGCCGAGCTCCGACGCGTACGCGGACACCCGCGTGTACACGCCGGGCTTGCCAGGCTTCGCGCAGCCCTCTCCCCACGACACCACGCCGACGAGTGTGTCGCCGACGACGAGCGGGCCGCCGGAGTCGCCCTGGCACGCGTCGACGCCGCCCTCGGGGTAGCCGGCGCACACCATGGTCTGCGGGTCGTACACCGGGTACGCCTCGGAGCAGGTCGCGTCGTCGACGATCGGCACCTCGGCGCTGCGCAGCGTGTCGGACTTCTCGCCGTACTCCGCGAGCCGTCCCCAGCCGAGCACGGTCGCCATGGTGCCCGGTTGGTAGGCGGCCTCGTCGGAGCCGTCGGCCACGGCGGCGGGCCGGAACGGCAGCCGGCGATCCAGCGACAGCAGGGCGATGTCGCCGCCGCGCATCGGGTCCTCGTACTCCGGCGCAATCCACACGTCGCGCACACCGGCCTGCACACCGTCGGCCGAGCGCTTGTCCTGCCTGCCCGCGACCACGCCCATCTCGCCGGCGGACAGCGCCTCGGCACAGTGCGCCGCCGTCACCACCCGGTCGCGGGCGATCAGGGTGCCGCCGCAGAACTGGTTGCCCCGGTCGTCGACGAGGAAGACCGCGTACGGGTGATCGGAGATCGACGCCTCCTGGCCGCCCACGATGAACGGCTGAGCCCCGCTCGCGGGCATCGCCGGTACGAACACCGCTCCTGCCAGCACCGCCGCGGCGGCAGCCGCGCGACGGAGTGCCGTCGACATAGCCATCCCCCTCTGCTCCCGACTGCGGCCAGGCTAACCGCACGCTGCCCGAATCCGGTGTCGCTGGATCGGGTGGACTACGGTGCTCGCGTGCGCGGTGGGCTACTGATTGCGGGAACGACGTCGGACGCGGGGAAATCCACGGTCGCCGCGGGCGTGTGCCGCTGGCTCGCCCGCCGGGGCGTGCGGGTGGCGCCGTTCAAGGCACAGAACATGTCGAACAACTCGATGGTGTGCGCCGACGGCGCCGAGATCGGCCGGGCGCAGTGGCTGCAGGCCGTCGCGGCGGGCGTGGAGCCCGAGTCGGCGATGAACCCCGTGCTGCTCAAGCCGGGCGGCGACCGGCGCAGCCACGTGGTGCTGCGCGGCACGCCGTGGGGTGAGCTCGCGGCGGGCGACTGGGCACACGGACGGCGCGAACTCGCCAAGGCCGCCTACGCCGCGCTCGCCGAACTGCGGGAACGTTTCGACGTCGTCGTGTGCGAGGGCGCGGGCAGCCCGGCCGAGACCAACCTGCGCGACGGCGACTACGTCAACCTGGGCCTCGCCCGGCACGCCGGGCTGCCCGTGCTCGTCGTCGGGGACATCGACCGCGGCGGGTTGCTGGCCGCCCTGGCCGGCACCGTGGCGGTGCTGGACGAGGCCGACCAGGCCCACGTCGCGGCCTTCCTCGTCAACAAGTTCCGCGGCGATCCCGGGCTGCTCGCGCCGGGCCTGCGTTCCCTCACCGATCTCACCGGCAGGCCCGTACTCGGTGTGCTGCCGTGGCTTCCCGACGTCTGGCTCGACTCCGAGGACGCTCTCGCCATCGCGGGCTGGGACGGTCACCGCCGCGGCGCGGGTGTGACGTTGCGGGTGGCCGCCGTGCGGTTGCCCCGCATCTCCAACGCCACCGACCTGGATCCGCTGGCCGCCGAGCCGGGAGTCGCCGTCACCGTGACGGCCGATCCCGACGTCGTCGCGGCCGCCGACGTCGCCGTGCTGCCCGGCACCCGGTCCACCGTGGACGACCTGGCGTGGTTGCGGCGTCACGGGATCGACGGCGTGCTCGCCGACCGCGCCGCGCGCGGACGTCCGGTGCTGGGCATCTGCGGTGGCTACCAGATGCTCGGGAGCTCGATCCACGACGATGTCGAGTCGGGCGCGGGCACCGTCGCCGGTCTGGACCTGCTCCCCTTCACGGTGCGCTTCCGCGCGGAGAAGACGCTCGCCACACCCACCGGGCAGTGGCGTGGGGAGCACGTCGGCGGGTACGAGATCCACCACGGGGTCGCCGAGCGCACACCGGGAGAGGCGGAGCCGTTTCTCGACGGGCTCCGCCGCGGCTCGGTGTGGGCGACCATGTGGCACGGGATCTTCGAACACGACGGCTTCCGGCGCGCCTGGCTCGCCGCGGTGGCCGACCAGGCGGGCGTGGACTGGCGGCCTGCCGACGCCCCCGGCTTCGCCGCCCGGCGGGAGGCCATGCTCGACGGCCTCGCCGACGCCATCGAGAAGCACGTCGACACCGAGGCGCTGACCGCGCTGATCGCCGGCGGGGTGCCGGAGGGGCTGCCCGCGCTGCGGCTGGTTCAGGACTCCAGATAGCGCAGTATCGGCACCATGTCCTGCTCGGCGAGCCCGGCGGGATCCGGTTCGGCGCAGGACTCCAGCGCCGTCCGGAGCGCCTCGGCGTCGATGCCCGCTCCGATGAGCACGAGCCGGGTGCACCGCTGCTCCCCCGGGTCCCATCGGGTCCGCCGCAGCCGCACGTACCCGCCCACGGTGTGCAGCTCGTACTTCTGCCAGTGGTTCGGCACTCCGAAATAGACGGTGCCCTTCATGCGGTAGAGCCCCGCCGGCCGGCCTTGCAGGAACGTCGCCAGCCGGCGCGGGTGCAACGCCCCGGTCGTCACCGTCAGGCTGTCGTAGGCGGCGTGCGGGTGGTCGTGGTGGTCCTGGCCGGCACCGCACTCGGCACGCAGGTCGTCGAACGACAGCTGGCGCGGGCCGGTGTCCGGGTCGCGAATCCGGTCGAACAACAACTCCGGGTCGACCCGGCCGTGGGTAGTCGCCACCACGGGCGCACCGTCGGCGAGCTCCCGGACGAGCGGCAGGACGTCGTCGCCTGCCCGGTCGGTCTTGTTGAGCACCACCAGATCCGCCATGCGCAGGTGCTCGTCGAGTTCGGGGTGCCGGACGCGCGGAGCAGGGAACTCGGCGGCGTCGACAAGCTCGATCAGCCCGCCGTACTCGACGTGCGGGTCGCTGCTGGCCAGCACCAGCCGCACCATGCTGCGCGGTTCGGCCAGGCCGCTCGCCTCCACCACGATGAGATCCAGCCCGGCGGAGGGATCGGTGAGCCTGCCCAGCATCCGGTCGAGCCCGCTCGCGTCGACCGCACAGCACAGGCACCCGTTCTCGAGTGAGAGCATCGAGTCGACCTGCCCCGCCACACTCAGCGCGTCGACGTTGACGCTGCCGAAGTCGTTGACGACGACCCCGATGCGGACGCCACGGCTGTTGGTGAGCAAGTGGTTGAGCAGGGTCGTCTTCCCCGCGCCGAGGAACCCGGTGACGAGGACGACCGGCACGCGGTGCGTGCGTTGTGATGTCACTGGCCACCTTCCGGAACAACTCGGCCGCGAACGAGGTTGGTCTGGACGCAGACCGTCCGCCTTCGAGAGGGTAACGCCGTGCCGCACTACGACCTGGTGATCATCGGGACCGGGTCGGGGAACTCGATCCTCGACCAGCGCTTCGCCGACCGGAAGGTCGCGATCGTGGAGAAGGGCGTGTTCGGCGGCACCTGTCTCAACGTCGGCTGCATCCCGACCAAGATGTTCGTGCACACCGCCGACGTGGCGGCCACGCCGGCAACGAGCGCGCGGCTCGGGGTGGACGAAACCCTCGACGGCGTGCGCTGGCGGGAGATCCGCGATCGCATCTTCGGCCGGATCGACCCGATAGCCGCCGGCGGCCGCGAGTACCGGCTCGAGCACGCCGACAACGCCAACGTCACCGTGTATGAGGGCGAGGGCCGCTTCACGGGCCACAAGGAGCTCACGGTGCGGCTGCCGGACGACTCCGAGACGCTGACCGCCGACGAGTTCGTGCTGGCCGCCGGGGGCCGCGCGGTGGTGCCGGACATCCCCGGCCTGGACGAGGTCGGCTACCACACCTCCGACACCGTGATGCGCATCGACGAGCTGCCGTCGCGGCTGGTGATCCTGGGCAGCGGGTTCATCGCCGCCGAGTTCGCGCACGTGTTCGCCTCCTTCGGCGTCGAGGTCACCATGATCGCCCGCTCCGGCGCCTTGCTGCGCGTGGAGGACGACGACATCAGCAGGCGCTACACCGAACTCGCGGCGGAGCGGTTCGACGTGCGGCTGAACCGCAAGACCACGCGGGCGCGGCGCACGGCCACCGGGATCGTGCTGGAGATGGAAGGCCCCGGCGGCGCCGAGACGGCGGAGGGCGACCTGCTGCTCGTGGCCACCGGCCGCCGCCCGAACTCCGACCTGCTGGACGTGGCGAAGACCGGCGTGACCACGCTGCCGACCGGGCACGTGGCGGTGGACGAGCACCAGCGCACGAGCGTGCCGGGCATCTACGCGCTGGGCGACATCAGCTCACCGCACGAGCTCAAACACGTCGCCAATCACGAGGCCCGCGTCGTCCAGCACAACCTGCTGCACCCGGAC
Organism: Prauserella oleivorans; assembly: GCF_042685745.1. NCBI lineage: Bacteria > Bacillati > Actinomycetota > Actinomycetes > Pseudonocardiales > Pseudonocardiaceae > Prauserella > Prauserella oleivorans. Next base: position 5,124,059 of record NZ_JBHUNT010000001.1, read on the forward strand.
GACCCGATCGTCGCCGACCACCGCTTCATCCCGCACGCGGTGTTCACCTCGCCGCAGATCGCGTCGGTGGGGCTCACCGAGCAGGACGCCGCCGCGCGCGGTGTGCCGTACGTGACGGCGACGCAGGACTACGCGGGGATCGCCTACGGCTGGGCGATGGAGGACACGACGAGCTTCGCGAAGCTGCTGGCCGACCCGTCGACGGGACAACTCATCGGCGCCCACATCATCGGCCCGCAGGCGCCGACTTTGATCCAGCCGCTCGTGCAGGCGATGAGCTTCGGGCTGGACGCGCGCTCGATGGCGCGTGGACAGTACTGGATCCACCCGGCGATGCCGGAGCTGATCGAGAACGCGCTGCTGAACCTGCCGTTGGACGCCTAGGAGCGCCGCGGCTCAGACGTAGCGCGGCTTGCCGGCCAGCCAGCCGAACACGAGCTGGCCGCAGAGCACGACGAGCACCATGCCGAGCGGCACGGTCCAGCCGCCGGTGAGGTCGCGCAGGAGGCCGAACAGGAACGGGCCGAGCGCGCCGAGCAGGTAGCCGAAGCCCTGGGCCATGCCCGACAGCGTGGCCGTGTCGGTGCCGGTCCGCGCGCGCAGCGCGATGGCCGCGATCGCGAGCGAGAACACCGCCATGCCGAGCCCGACGAGGATCGACCACAGCAGCGGGGCCGCCGAGGGCGCCGCCATCAGGCCGACGACGCCGGTGATGCCGAGCAGCCCGAGCCCGACCGTCCACCAGCCCAGGCCGCCGCGGGCGGTGACGAGCGGCGGCACGAGGAGGCTCACCGGCAGCCCGAGCAGGGAGACCAGGCCGAGCAGGAGCCCGGCGGCCGTGCGGCTGACGCCCGCGTCGATGAGCACCTGCGGCATCCAGCCCATCATGATGTAGGCGAAGCACGCCTGGGTGCCGAAGAATCCGGTGACGATCCAGGCGAGCCGGTTGCGCAGCAGCGAACGCCGCGCGGACTCGTGGTGCGACACCGGGGTGGCGCCGTCCACACCGTCCGTGCGCTCGCCGGCCGGCCGCCTCGTGGCCGCGAACCACAGCGCGAGGGCGAGCACGGCGAGGACGGCCCAACCGCCGAGCCCGCCACGCCAGCCACCGCCCGCGTCCGACAGCGGCGGCGTGACCGCGGACCCGAGCGCACCGCCGGTCTGCAACGCGGCGGTGTAGATGCCGGTCATGAGCCCGAGCCGCGCCGCGAACGACGTCTTCACCACCACGGGGATGAGCACGTTGGCCAGCGCGATGCCCGCGCTGGCGACGAGCGTGCCCGCGAGCACCACGAACGGTCCGTTGAGCACGCGGACCACGAGACCCACGGCGAGCACGCCGAGCGCCACGGCGACGGCGGCGTGCAGCCCGATCCGCCGCGCCAGCCACGGTGCGCCGAACCCGGCGAGCGAGAAACACAGGCCGGGCATCGTGGTGAGCGCGCCCGCCCACGTCTCGGTGGCGCCGAGCGCACGCTGGACCTCGTCGAGAACCGCACCGACGGACGTCACCGACGGCCGCAGGTTCAGCGCCGCGACGACCACCGCCACGGCCAGCAACCCCGCGCCCGCGGCAATACCGGTGGACCGGCGGGTCGCCGTTTCGCCGAGGGGGGTTCCGTGTGCCATGACACGCAGCCTAGCAAAAGGTAGGATGATCGGGCGAACGGACGAATCCGGCGAAGGGAGCCACCGTGCCTCTGGCCGCTACCCAGCGCTCCGGCCTGGTCGACCAGGTCATCAGCCAGCTCCGCGAGGCCATCCGGGCGGGCGAGTGGCCGGTCGGCAGGCGCATCCCGACCGAGAGCGAACTCGTGGCGGACCTCGGCGTCGGGCGCAACACCGTGCGGGAAGCCGTGCGCGCGCTCGCCCACTGCGGGCTGCTGGAGGTACGCCAGGGCGACGGCACGTACGTCCGGGCCACGAGCGAGGTGTCCGGCGCCATCCGCAGGCTCGCCGGATCCGAGCTGCGGGAGGTCCTGCAGGTGCGCAAGCCGCTCGAGGTGGAGGGTGCGCGGCTGGCCGCGACCGAGCGCACCGAGGACGACCTGCGCCGCATGCGCGAGTTCCTCGGCACCCGCGACCGGGCGTGGGAAGCCGGGCGCATCGACGACTACGTGCACGCCGACGCCCGGTTCCACCTCGCCGTCATCGAGGCCGCCCACAACACGCTGCTGACCGAGCTCTACCGCGGCCTCACCGAGGTGATCGTGGCAAGCGTCGCGGCGACCACCCGGATCGACCTGCCGGGCACCGAGTCCACCGGCCACCACGGCCTGCTCGACGCCGTCGCCGCGCGCGATCCCGAGCGGGCGGCCGCCGAGGCGTGCGGGTTCCTCACCGACCTGCTGGATCGGGAAGGTCGCCGCTGAGCTCGTGCAGCCGCAGCGCGAGCTGCAGTTCCAGCGCGCGGTCCGGGCTCTGCCAGTCGGCGCCCAGCAGTGTGGAGACGCGCTCCAGCCGCTGCGCCACCGTGTTGACGTGCACGTGCAACCGGTCCTTGGCCCGGGTGAGGTTGCCGTTGCACGCGAAGTACGCCCGCAGGGTCTCGAGCAGCTCCGTGCCGCGGGCGGCGTCGTAGTCGAGCACCGGCCCCAGCGTCGTGCGGACGAACTCCGGCACGTTCGCCTTGTCGCCCAGCACGACGCCGACGAAGCCGAGATCCGCGGTGGCGGCGCCGTCGCCGTGCCTGCCGAGCACGATCAGCGCGCGCAGGCACCGGGTCGCCTCGGCATGGGCGGCGGCGATCTCGGCGGGGCCACGCGCCGGGCCCGACGCTCCCACGGTCACCGGGCACCCGAGCAGCCGTGTCAGATCGCCCGCCACCGTCCGCGCCGACGCCCCCGGCGACTCGCCGGCCACCAGCAGTACCACCCGGCCGGCCTGGACACCGGCGAGCACACCCCGCCGGGCGGCGGCCGAGGCCAGCCGGGCCCGCGGGACGTCGTCGGCGTGCAGGGCGAGCACCGAATGCGGGGCCGAGAGATCGAGACCCAGCCTGCGCCCGCGGTCCAGCAGCGCGGCCGGGTCGCGGCCGGGTGCGCTGAGCAGGTCGGTGAGCAGCTCGCCGCGCACCCGGTCCTCCGCCTCCGCGGCCGAACGGCGCAACAACAACAGCAGGGCGGTCACCACGCTCGCCCGTTCGAAGAGCCTGCGGTCCTGCTCGCCCAAGCCGGGGCGGCCGGCGAGTGTGATGCTGCCGAGCAGCTGCGGGCCCGCCATCACCGCACACACCCAGTTCTCACCGTCGGCCACGGCACGGCCCGCGGCGCGGGAGGCGGCCAGCGCCCCCTCCGACCGGCGCAGCGGACCGCGGCCCGCGCGGCCGAGCTCGGCCCCCTCCGCGTCGTGCACGACGATGCCCCCGCCCAGCACCGCCGCGACCGCCTCCGCCACCTGCCGCACGTCGGCGCCGCCGAGCACGAGCTCGGTGAGCCGGTCGTGGGCGTCCTGGGCGCGCGCGAGCGCTTCGTGATGCGCCCGGATCGTCGCGTTGGCCTGCCCGAGCTCCTCCAGCGCGGCCGCACTGGACTCGATCAGCCGCGCGTTGTCGATCGCGATGGCGGCGTGGTCGGCCAGCGACGAGAGCAACGCGACCTCGTCCGGGGTGAACGTGCGGGGACGCCGGTCCGAGGCGTACAGCACCCCGATCACCTGCTCCCCCAGCGCGAGCGGCACCCCGAGGATCGCGATGAGCCCCTCGTCGCCCACGGCCCGGTCGATCGGCCCGGTGTGCTGGAACCGGTCGTCCTCGGGATAGTTCGCGGTCGCGTACGGCCGGGCGGTCTGCGCGACGAGCCCGCCGAGGCCCTCGCCCATGCCCAGCCGGACCTGCTGGAACAGCGCCGACGCCGAGCCGTCCGTCACCCGCATGTACGTGCTGTCGGACCCGTCGTCGTTGAGGCTCAGGTAGGACACGTCGACCCGCAGCAGCATGCGCGCCCGGTGCACGATCGACCGCAGCACGGCGTCCAGATCGCGCAGCCGGGCGAGATCGCTCGCGGTGTCGAACAGGGCGGCGAGCTCGGCCTCCCGCCTGCTGTGCGCGTCGAGCGTGCGCCGGATGTCCATCGCGAGCCGCAACGTGGCGCTGTCCGCGGGCACGCGAGCCAGCTCGTCGCCGGTCGCGTCCGCGGACAGCAGTTCCAGCAGTCGGCGAGCGCTGTCGGTCACCGGTTCATGCTGTCACCGCAGCGGTGCTCTCCGCGTCCCGGAGCGAGGTACCGCGGGTCTCCCGGGACACGACCACGGCCACGACCGTGAACGCGCACGCCACCGCCAGGTAGACCGAGATCAAAAGGCTCGCCCCGGTGCTGTCCAGCAGCGCGGTCGCGATGAGCGGCGCGAGCCCTCCGGCCACGATGGACGCGAGCTGGTACCCGATGGACGCACCGGAGTACCGCACCTTCGTGCCGAACAGTTCGGAGAAGAACGCCGCCTGCGGCCCGTACATGGCGCCGTGCAGGACGAGTCCCACGGTGACCGCGACGACGATGCCGACCGTCGACGCCGTGTCGAGCATCGCGAAGAACGCGAATCCCCACAGCCCCATGCCGATCGCGCCGAACAGCGACACCGCCCGCCTACCGATGACGTCCGAGAGCAGCCCCCACAGCGGAATGGTGACGAAGTGGACGGCCGAGCCGATCAGCACGGCGTTGAGGCCGACGGACTTGGGCAGGTCCACGTGGTTGGTCAGGTACACGAGCACGAACGCGGTGAGGATGTAGTACGAGACGTTCTCGCCGAAGCGGGCGCCCATGGCGATGAACACCTCACGGCTGCTGCGCTTGAACACGGTGACGATCGGCGCCTTCTCCGGCGCAGGGGCGTCCCCGGCCTTCGTGACGGCCTCCAGGAACACCGGCGACTCCGACACCGACAGCCGGATCCACAACCCGATGCCCACCAGCAGTCCGGAGAGCAGGAACGGGATCCGCCAGCCCCACGCCTCGAATGCCGCGTCGCTCTGCACCGCGGCGAGGACGGCGAGCACCGCGGTGGCGAGCAGATTGCCGCCGGGCGCGCCCGCCTGCGGCCACGATGCCCAGAACCCCCGCCGGTTGGCGTCCCCGTGTTCGGAGACGATCAGCACCGCGCCGCCCCACTCACCGCCGAGCGCGAAGCCCTGCACGAGGCGCAACGCGATCAGCAGCAGCGGCGCGGCGATGCCGATGTCGGCGTAGGTGGGCAACAGGCCCATCGCGAACGTCGCGCCGCCCATCATGAGCAGGCTCACGACGAGCAGCTTCTTGCGGCCCAGCTTGTCGCCGTAGTGGCCGAAAATGAGGCCGCCGAGGGGACGGGCGACGAACCCGATCGCGTACGTGCCGAACGCGAGGAGCGTGCCGGTGAGCGGGTCGGCCTCCGGGAAGAACAGCGTGTTGAACACCAGCGCGGCCGCGGAGCCGAACAGGAAGAAGTCGTACCACTCGATCGTCGTGCCGATCATGCTGGCACCGACGATGCGCTTGATGGACCTGGCTTGCGCCATCGGGCATCACCACTTCGTTGTGTTGGTGTCGGGTTGGCGGGAGATCAGCCAGCGGTCCAGCCGCCGTCCACCGGAATCGAGGCGCCGGTGAGGTATCCGGCGTCGTCGCCGCACAGCCACCGCACCAGCGCGGCGACCTCCTCGGGTTCGATGAGCCGTTTGACGGCCGTGCGGCTCAGGAACACCTCGTCGACCACGTCGCGCTCGGCGATGCCGCGCGAGCGGGCCTGGTCGGCGATCTGGTTCTCGACGAGCGCCGTGCGCACGTAGCCCGGGTCGACGCAGTTGCTTGTCACGCCGTGGGCGGCCCCTTCGAGCGCGGCGACCTTGCTCAGCCCTTCCAGACCGTGCTTGGCGGCGACGTAGGCGGCCTTGTGCGGGCTGGCGCGCAGGCCGTGGACGCTGGAGATGTTGACGATTCGACCCCAGCCGCGCGCGTACATGGCGGGCAGGCAGCGCCGCATCAGCAGGAACGGCGTGGTGACCATCAGCTGCTGGATCGCGGCGAACGTCTCGGGCGGAAAGTCGGGGATGGGGGCGATGTGCTGGATACCCGCGTTGTTGACGAGGATGTCGACGTCGGCGGGCAGGCCCTCCACCGCAGCCGGGTCGGTGAGATCGGCGACGTGCGCGAGCGCACCTGTCTCCTCGGCGACGGCCGCCGCGGCGGCGGGATCGACGTCGACGAGATGCACCTTCGCACCCGCGGCACCGAGCACACGGACACACGCCCGGCCGATTCCGCTCCCCCCACCGGTGACGAGGGCATTCCGTCCGTGCAGGCTGCTGGTCATGGCTGCCGACGGTAGAACGACCCCGGTCCGGCAACCATGTGTCGAAGGGCTACAACTCCACCCGGACGGGTGTGGGCAGCGCCCACCCCTTAGGGCAGCGTGAGGATCTCCGCGCCGCTGTCGGTGACGAGGATGGTGTGCTCGAACTGGGCGGTCCACTTCTTGTCCTTGGTGGTGACCGTCCAGTCGTCGTCCCAGACGTCGTAGTCGATCGTGCCGAGCGTGATCATCGGCTCGATCGTGAACGTCATGTTGGGCTCGATGATCGTGGTGACCGAGGGCTCCTCGTAGTGCAGCACGGTGGGCGCGGTGTGGAAGCCGGGCCCGACCCCGTGGCCGGTGAAGTCCCGCACGACGCCGTAGCCGAAGCGCTTGGCGTAGGACTCGATCACTCGGCCGATGACGTTGAGCCGCCTGCCCGGACGGACCGCCTTGATGGCACGCATGGTGGCCTCGTGCGTGCGCTCGACGAGCAACCGCACCTCGTCGGACACGTCCCCGGCGAGGAACGTGGCGTTGGTGTCGCCGTGCACACCGCCGATGTAGGCGGTGACGTCGATGTTGCAGATGTCGCCGTCCTCGATCACGGTCGAGTCCGGGATGCCGTGGCAGATGACCTCGTTCAGCGAGGTGCAGCACGACTTCGGAAAGCCCCGGTAGCCGAGCGTCGACGGGTAGGCACCGTGGTCCATGAGGAACTCGTGCACCACCTTGTCGACGTCGTCGGTGGTGTTGCCCGGCTTGACGGCCTTGCCGCCTTCCTCGAGCGCCTGGGCCGCGATCCGGCACGCCACCCGCATCGCCTCGATGACCTCGGGCGTCCGGACGCCGTTGCCGTTGTCGCGCGCGGGCACGGGCTTGCCGACGTATTCGGGGCGGGCGATGGAGGACGGAACAGCACGGCGCGGCGTCTGCACGCCAGGCTTCAACGGAGCACGAACGGGCATGTCCCCCAGCCTACGTCGCGGCCGGAACCGGATCGGCCCGACCGCCGCCACACCGGACGACGTCACACTCAGCGGGTGCCCGCCAGGAAGTCGCGGGCCACGTCGACGGCGGGCTTCGACGTACCGGCGCCGACGAGCAGCACGGAGAACGCCACGTCACCCTGGTACCCGGCGAACCAGCCGTGGGAGTTGCGGCCGTCGCCGAACTGCGCGGTGCCCGTCTTGCCGTGGACGTCCGGCAGGTCGCGCAGCGCGGTGGCCGTGCCGTCGGTGACGACCTCGCGCATCATCCGGCGCACCGCGTCGAGCACGCCGTCCCGCAGCGGCGTGCCGAGCCGGCTGGCCCGCGTCCGCGTGCCCTCGATCAGCGTCGGCACGGGGGTCTCGCCGTGCGCGACGGTGGCCGCCGCGAGCGCCATGCCGAACGGGCTCGCCAGCGTGGTGCCCTGGCCGAAGCCGTTCTCGGCCCGTTGCACGACGGTGTCGGCGGGCGGCACCGAGCCGGTGATGGTGGTGACGCCGGGGATCACGAAGTCCGCCCCGATGCCCAGCGAGCGGGCCGCCGTGGTCAGCGCGTCCGGCGGGAGGTCGGCCGCGAGCCGCGCGAACGTCGTGTTGCACGAGTGCGCGAACGCGGTATGCAGCGGCACCCGGCCCAGGCCGAAGCGCTCGTCGTTGGGCACGAGCCTGGTGTTGTCGATGGTCGTCGTCGGCGGGCAGTCCACGACGGTGTCGGCGCCGACCTTGCCCGAGGACAGCGCGGCGGCCGCGGTGGCGATCTTGAGCGTCGAGCCCGGCGGGTAGCGGCCGGTGAGGGCGATGGTGCCCTGGTCGTCGGCGGGCGCGTTCTGCGCGACGGCCAGCAGGTCGCCGGTGGACGGCTGGATCGCCACGATCGCGGCCGGCTCGCGCACGTCGTCCAGCGCCCGCTCGGCGGCCTGCTGGGTGCGCAGGCTCAACGTGCTGCGCACGGCGGCGGCCGGGTGCGGCGCGGCGGCGCCCAGTTCGGCGATCTCGGCGCCGGCGACGTCGGTGGTCACCACCCGCCAGCCGTCCCGCCCGGCGACCCGGTCGGCGACCTCGGCGCGGACGGCGGGCAGGATCTGCTCGCCCAGCCCGCGTTCGGCAGGCAGGAGCCGTTCCTCGCTGGTGAACCGCACACCCGGCAGGTCGTAGATCGTGGGCTTGACGGCCTGGTAGTCGGCCGAGCGCAGGCTCGCCACGAGGTAGCCCTGCCCTGGTTTGGTGCCGCGCGCACCGTCGAGGATCGACTGCTTCGTGATGCTGGGCTCGAACCGCCCGAGCGATCCGGCGAGCGTTGCCGCGACGGCGTCCAGCCGATCGCCCGCGGCCCGGCGGTCGAGGACGACGCCGATCACGGTGTCGGCCTGCAACAACGCCGCGCCCTCCCGGTCGAGCACGGGGGCCGGTGTCGGCCGGTCGGTGTGCAGGGCGAGGCTCTGCTGCGAACCCAATCGCGGGTGGACCACGGCGGGCGTGAAGCGCACCTTCCAGTCACCGTCGACGGTGCGCAGCTGTGCCTGGGCGTCGTAGCGCCAGTGCCGGTCGTGCCCGAGGTCCCAGTCGAGGCGGTAGGAGGCCCCGGCGGTGTCTCCGCCGGAGGTCTCCTGCACGCCGCCGAGCGAGGTGCCGACCGAGGCCGGCTTCAGCGCCTCGCGTGCCTGGCGCAGCACCGCCGTCGCCGCGCGCGGCGAGTCGGTGAGACCCGCGGCCGTCGCGATGTCACCCGCGGCGAACGCGGCGAGGAATTCCTCCATCGCGTCGTCGGCGTCGCTGCCGCCGAAGACCCCGCAGCCCGAGAGAACGACAGCGGCGGACAACACGATCGCGGTGAGGCGGTGACATCGGGAGCGCACGGCTGATCAGTATGCAGCACGGCTGCGACACCGCGGCCCGGCGCACGGTCAGAACAGGACCGTGGCGTAGCGGCCGACCTGCCGGAATCCGATCTTGCGATACACGGCCAGGGCGGGCGCGTTGAAGGAGTTGACGTAGAGGCTCGCGATGCGGCCCATGCCCTGGACGAGCCGGGCGGCCACGGCGGCCGTGCCGGTGGCGCCGAGGCCCTGGCCTCGGCGTTCCGGGTGCACCCACACGCCCTGGATCTGCCCGACGCTCTGCGACAGCGCACCGATCTCGGCCTTGAATACCACCTCACCGTCCTCGAACCGGGCGAATGCCCGGCCGCTGGCGATGAGCTCGGACACGCGCGCCCGGTAGCCCGCGCCGCCGTCGCCCGCGCGCGGATCGACCCCGACCTCCTCGATGAACATCGCGATGGCCGCGGGCAGGTAGCGGTCGATCTCATCGGGCCGCACCGGCCGGACGTACCTGTCGATCGGCACCTCGGGGAGGCGGTCCAGCGCCATCAGCGGCTGGTCCTGCCGGACCTCCCGGGCGGGGCCCCACTCACGGGCGAGCTCGTCCCACATCCCGAGGACCTGCTCGGCGGGACCGACCACGGACGAACACGAGCGGGCACGCCGCAGCGCCCGGTCGGCGAAGGAGCGCAGCGCCGCGGCATCGCCCCGCAGCGGGATCAGGTTCGGGCCGGAGAAGCACAGGCCGTTGAGACCGCTGGTGCGGGAGGATCGGCCGTCGGCGCCCCAGAGCTCGCCGCCGAGACGCCACGGATCCAGCCCCGCTACCTCGACGCGCGCGGAGACCATGCAGCTGGCCACCGGGTCCGCGGCGAGCGCGGCCCGGACGGCCGGATAGTCCCTGTCCTCGAGCAGCCGCGCACCAGCAACCCGCAACACGGCTCCAGCCTGCCAGATCGCGGCGCCGGACGGGAACCAAGACCCCCGGACGGCCCGTCGCCGACGGGTGGTGAGCACTGTGCGTGATCGCGCCCGGGGGTCTCGGGCTCACGCGCCGCCGTAGGTCCCGAAGTTCCAGACGGTGCCCTCCGGGTCGGTGATCGCGACGTTGTGGGAGCCGTAGTCGGTGTCGTACGGCTTCTCGGCGATCGTCGCCCCGGCGTCCAGCGCCCGCTTGTACACGGCGTCCGGATCGGCGGTCACCACGTACACCCACTGGTTCGGGGCCGGAGGGGCGACGCCGGCATGCGCCTGCGCCCGCGAGCCGAGCATCACGCCGCCGCCCTCGGGCCAGCGGAACTCGGCGTGCGCGATCGTCGTGCCGTCCTCTGGGACGACCAGTGCCTCGGTGAACCCGAGGACCTCGGTGAGAAAACGCCGGGCCGCCGCGGCGTCGTCGTAGAGCAAGCACGGCCAGATTCCTGGGTTGTTCATGTCCCCGACTCTGCTCCCGGCCACACGTCGTCGTCTTGCAAAAACGGGAGCTCCTCGGCCATCCACGCGCCGGGCGGGCAGCCGGCCAGCGCGCGCCATTCGTGCGTGAGGTGGGCCTGGTCGTAGTAGCCGCACTCGACGGCCAGCTCGGCGAGGTCGGCGCGCGGCCTGGCCCGCAGGAGCAGGCCCGCACGTTCGAACCGCAGGACACGGGCGGCCTGCTTCGGCGAGAGCCCCAGCTCGCGGCGGAAGCGCTCCCCGAAGTGCCTGCGGCTCCAGCCGACCTCCCGGGCGAGGGCGTCGACGCGCACGCCGCCCGCGGCGGCCCGCATCCGCCGCCACGCCCAGCCGACCTCGGGCGCGGGTGCGACGTCGTCGGTGAGGCGGGCGCGCAGCACGTCGTCGAGCACGCGGAACCGGTGCGGCCAGTCGGGCGCCTCGGCCAGCCGTTCGGGCAGCGAGGCCAGGCCGAGGTCGGCGAGGTCCACCACGCTGCCGGCGAGCTCGGCGGACGGCAGCCCGAGCAGGGCGTGGAGGCCGAGCGGTTCGAGCTCCACGTGCACCCCGCGCTGGACGGCGTCCTGGGCGATCAGGGACGGCGCGGTGTGCAGCCCGCCGACAAGCCCGTGGAACTCGCCCGGCGACTGGTCTGCGCGCGGCATCCCGACGACGCGGATGGGCCGCTCGAGACTGATGATCAGGGTGATGTGCCTGCTCGGCAGGCCCCGGTGCACGGCGAGTGTGTTGCCGTGCTGGGAGTAGCCGATGTAGCGCGCGACGAACGGGCGCAGCCGCGGGTGCGGCGGGTGCACGGCCCATTCGGCTCGGAGCATGGGTCCAGCGTGCGCACCCAGGGCGGGGCCTGGCAACCCGTCAGCCGATCTCCCGGCGCACGACCGGCGCGACCTCGGTGCCGAGCAGCTCGATCGCCCGGAGGGTCTCCTTCTGCGGCACGCCGCCGAACGCGAGCTGAATGAGCAGCCGCCGATGCCCGAACAGCTCGTGCTGGTAGAGGATCTTGTCGATGATCTCCTGCGGGCTGCCCACCACCAACGCTCCCTGCGGCGAGGACTGTGCGGCGTAGGCCTCGGGCGAGGTGTGGAAGCCCCGGCCGCGCTCGTGGAAGTTCTCCAGCATCCCGCGGTTGAAGTACGGGTAGGACAGCTCCCGGGCAGCCTGGCTCGTCGGCGCGACGAACCCGGGCGAGTTGATGCTCAGCGGCAGCGTGGCCGGATCGTGCCCGGCCTCGCGGGCGGCCTGCCGGTACAGGTGGGCGAACGGCGTGAACCGCGCCAGCGGACCACCGATGATGGCCAGCGCGAGCGGCAGCCCGAGCCGCGCCGCCCGCACCACCGACGCCGGGGTGCCGCCGACGGCGACCCAGACCGGCAGCGGATCCTGCAGCGGCCTCGGCGCGATGTCGGCGTTGCGCAGCGGCGGACGGTGCGTGCCGGACCACGTGACCGGGTTGTGCTCCCGGATCGCGAGCAGCAGGTCGAGCTTCTCGGCGAACAGCTCGTCGTAGTCGGCGAGGTCGTACCCGAACAGCGGGAACGACTCGGTGTAGGAGCCGCGGCCGGCGATGATCTCCGCGCGGCCGTCCGAGAGCAGGTCCAGCGTCGCGTACTGCTGGAAGACCCGCACCGGATCCTCGGAGCTGAGCACCGTGACCGCGCTGGCGAGCCGGATGTCGCGGGTGCGCTGGGCGATGGCGGAGAGCACCACGGACGTCGCCGAGACGGCGAAGTCGCTGCGGTGGTGCTCGCCCAGGGCGAACACGTCGAGCCCGACCTGGTCGGCGAGGGTGGCCTGCTCGAGATAGTCCGCGAGCCGCTGCCGCGCCGTGGGCAACTCGCCCGTGACCGGGTCCGACGTGATCTCGCCGAACGAGTAGATCCCGAGCTCGAAGGCCACCTCAGCTCACCGAGACGACAGGCCGGCCGCCGGACTCCCCCGACTCCTCCGCGATGCGCATGGCCTCTTCGATCAGCGTCTCGACGATCTGGTGCTCCGGCACGGTCTTGATGACCTCGCCCTTGACGAAGATCTGGCCCTTGCCGTTGCCCGAGGCGACGCCGAGGTCGGCCTCCCGCGCCTCGCCGGGACCGTTGACGACGCAACCCATGACGGCCACGCGCAGCGGCACCTCCATGCCCTCCAGGCCCGCGGTGACCTCGTCGGCCAGCTTGTAGACGTCCACCTGGGCACGGCCGCACGACGGGCAGGACACGATTTCCAGCTTCCGGGGCCGCAGGTTCAGCGACTGCAGGATCTGCGTGCCCACCTTGACCTCCTCGACCGGCGGCGCGGACAGCGACACCCGGATCGTGTCACCGATTCCCTGCCGCAGCAGCGCCCCGAAGGCGACGGCGGACTTGATCGTGCCCTGGAACGCGGGCCCGGCCTCGGTGACGCCGAGGTGCAGCGGGTAGTCGCACTGCTCGGCGAGGATCTCGTAGGCCCGGACCATCACGACCGGGTCGTTGTGCTTCACGGAGATCTTCAGGTCGTGGAAGTCGTGCTCGGCGAACAGCGACGCCTCCCACAGCGCCGACTCGGCCAGTGCCTCCGGCGTCGCCTTGCCGTATTTCTTCAGCAGCCGCGGGTCGAGAGAACCCGCGTTGACGCCGATCCGGATGGGCGTGCCGTGGTCCTTGGCGGCCTTGGCGATCTCGGCGACCTTGTCGTCGAACTTCTTGATGTTGCCGGGGTTCACGCGGACGCCTGCGCACCCGGCCTCGATGGCGGCGAAGACGTACTTCGGCTGGAAGTGGATGTCGGCGATCACCGGGATCTTCGACTTCGCGGCGATCGCGGGCAGCGCCTCGGCGTCGTCGGCGCTCGGGCACGCGACGCGCACGATGTCGCACCCGGCCGCGGTGAGCTCGGCGATCTGCTGCAGCGTCGCGTTGACGTCGGCGGTGTTGGTGGTGGTCATCGACTGCACCGAGATCGGGTAGTCGCTGCCGACACCGACCGGGCCGACGTGCAGCTGGCGGGTCTTGCGGCGTTCGGCGAGTACAGGCGGCGGAGTGGCGGGCAGGCCAAGGTCGACGGTCATCGATTCCTCTGCAAACGGTCAGCGAACGCGTCACCGACCACGATACGTCAGCGGGCGGGGACGGACGGACCCGTGATGTCCCGGGTCACGGTGAGCAGCGCGACAGTCCGGCTACTCCGTGATGCGGATCGGGTTGACGATGTCGGCGGTCACCGTGAGCAGCATGAACGCGCCCCCGATCACCACCAGGACCATCGTCACACCGCTGAGCTTGGTGTAGTCGACGGGGCCCGCGGGCATCTTGCCCCGCGCCTTGCGGATCCAGTCGCGCACGCGCTCGTACCACGTGACGGCGATGTGCCCGCCGTCGAGCGGCAGCAACGGCAGCAGGTTGAAGATGCCGACGAAGAAGTTCAGGCTCGCCAGCAGGAAGAAGAACAGCTCCCACAGGCCCTCCTGCACCGCCTCGCCGCCGATCCGGCTGGCTCCGACGACACTGACCGGCGTGTTCGGGTCCCGCTCCTCGCCGAAGATGGCCTCGACCACCGCCGGCACGCGTTCGGGCAGCTCGAGCAGCCGGTTCCATGTCTCCACGAGCATGTCGCCGGTGAACGCCAGCGAGCCGCCGATCGCCGAGACAGGGGTGTACTCGAACGTGCTCGGGAAGCTCACGCCGATGGATCCGACGGCCACGAGCTTGGGCGGGCCATCCGGATTCTCCGGGTCGGTGACGGGCCTGGTCACCTTTTCGACGTTCACCCGCAGCGGCACGATCTCGCCGTCGCGGTCCACCTCGACGTCGACCGGCCCGGAGAGCGGCTGGACCTTCGCCACCACGTCGGAATAGGTCGGCGTCTGCTGCCCGTCGACCGACACGATGACGTCGCCCTGCCGGATCCCGGCCTCGCGGGCGGGTGCGGGGGCGCCGGGCGCGCAGGTGGGGTTGCGGTACTCCTCGTTGGTCCGCGCGTCCTGCACGCACTCCGACACCGCGGACACCTGCGGCGTGCCGAACAGGTTCGGCAGCCCCATCGTGACGGCCATCAGGTACAGCACGATGAAGCCCAGCAGGAAGTGGGTGAACGACCCGGCGGCCATCACGACCGTCCGCTTCCACGTCTTGAAGCGGTACATCGCGCGCGGCCGCTCGTCGTCGGTGACCTCGTCGAGCGCCGTCATGCCCGCGATGTCGCAGAACCCGCCCAGCGGCAGCGCCTTGAGGCCGTACTCCGTCTCCCCGCGACGGAACGAGAAGATCGTCGGGCCGAAGCCGACGAAGTAGCGGCGTACCTTCATGCCGAACGACTTGGCGGCCACCATGTGGCCCGCCTCGTGCAACGCGACCGACACACAGATGCCGAGCGCGAAGAGCGCGACTCCCAGGATGTAGACGAGCACGCGCTACTTCCCTCCCGTACTGATCGCCAGGGCACGCTCCCGCGCCCACCGTTCCGCGGCGAGGACGTCGTCGACGTCCCTGGGCTCCCGATGCCACTCGTCGGCCGCGGAGACCACCGCACTCACAGTGTCCACGATGGACGTGAAGCCGCTGTTGCCGGCCAGGAAGGCGCCGACCAGCTGCTCGTTGGCGGCGTTGAACACAGCGGGCAGGCACCCGCCTACGGTGCCGACGTGCCGGGCCAGCTCGACGGCCGGGAACGCCGTGTCGTCCACGGGCTCGAAGGTCCACGCCGACGCCTGGTCCCAGCGGCAGGCCGGCGCGGCGCCGGGCACCCGATCCGGCCAGTGCAGGGCCAGCGCGATCGGCAGCCGCATGTCCGGCGGGCTGGCCTGCGCCAAGGTGGAGCCGTCGACGAAGGTGACCATCGAGTGCACGATCGACTGCGGGTGGACCACGACGTCGATCCGGTCACACGGGACGTCGAAGAGCAGGTGCGCCTCGATGAGCTCCAGACCCTTGTTCACCATGGTCGCGGAGTTGACGGTGACCAGCGGCCCCATCGCCCACGTCGGGTGTGCCAGCGCGTCGTCCACCGTGACGTCGGCCATCTCCGCGCGGGTCCTGCCCCGGAAGGGCCCGCCGGAGGCCGTGAGCACCAGCCGCTCCACCTCGCTCGCCCGGCCACCCCGCAGCGCCTGCGCGAGCGCCGAGTGCTCGGAGTCCACGGGCACGATCTGGCCGGGTGCGGCCGCGCCGAGCACGAGCGGTCCACCCGCGATGAGCGACTCCTTGTTGGCCAGCGCCAGCATCCCGCCCGTCTCCAGCGCCTTCAGCGTCGGGGTGAGCCCCTGCGAGCCGGGCATGCCGTTGAGCACCACGTCCGCGCGCACGGCGTCGATGAGCTCCACGACGGCGTCGGCACCGGCGAAGATGCGTGGCAGGCGGAACTCGCCGCGGGCGTAGCCGCGCCGCTGCGCCTCCTGGTACAACGCGAGCTGCAGGTCCTCCACCACGGTCGGCTTGGTCACGGCGACCGCGTCGACGTCGTGGGCGAGCGCCTGCGCCGCCAGCGCCTGCGGGTCGGAGCCGCCCGCGGCGAGGCCGGCGATGCGGAACAGGCCCGGGTTACGGCCGGCGACGTCGAGCGCCTGGGTACCGATCGACCCCGTCGACCCGAGGACGAGCACGGTGCGTGGTGAAGTCATCGGGCACCATTCTCGCGGACTCCTCCTCGCGGACCGACGGCAGGCATGTGGGATCATCGACCGGCAGATGAGTGGCAGGTGAGGAGTGATCGTGGCTGGCAAGGCGGTCGAGAAGCGCAGCGCTACCGAGGTCGACACCCGCGACGAGCCGTCGGCGGAGTGGGGCTGGCACGGCGGCTTCCCGAAGGCCACCCGCTTCGCGGGCTGGTTCACCGTGTTCGCACTGCTGATCATGCTGATCGGCAACCACGAGAACAACACCGAGAACGTCTGGCTCGTCGGCCTTGCCATCGCGGTGGCCATCGGCCTGGTGTTCGACATGCGTCGCCGTCGCACCGCCTGGCGCCGCTGACCGCCCGGCGGGCGCGTCATCAGACGGGGTCGCCGGCCCGCACCACGGCACCGGCCGGCCGGTCGCACTCGCGATGTGTGCGCTGTGCGCGATGTCGTGATGCCGGTGCGACAAGGTCAGGCCCCCGCTCGGCGGTGGCGGAGACCACCGGGTCCGCGGCTCCGATGCACCGGGGTCGTGGAGTGTTCGCCCTGAACCTCCCACGTCCGGTCGGTGACCGGCGCCGGCCGAACACCGCGTTCAGGTCGTCACCTGAACGGATCGACCAGGTACTCCCGGCCACGTCACGCACACTGCCGAGCGGGCCGGTCAGGCTTCGGCGGCAAGCTGGCCGCAGGCGGCGGCGATCTCCTGGCCCCGCGTGTCCCGCACGGTGCAGGCCACTCCCCCAGCGTTGACGCGCCGGACGAACTCGCGCTCCACCGGCTTCGGGCTCGCGTCCCACTTGCTGCCCGGCGTCGGGTTCAGCGGGATGACGTTGACGTGCGCCAGCTGCCCGAGGTGCTCCCGCAGCCGCTTGGCGAGCAGGTCCGCCCGCCACGGTTGGTCGTTGACGTCCCGGATCAGCGCGTACTCGATCGAGACCCGCCTGCCCGTGCAGTCGGCGTAGTAGCGCGCGGCATCCAGCACCTCCGCCACGGGCCAGCGGTTGTTCACCGGCACGAGCGTGTCGCGCAGCTCGTCGTCCGGGGTGTGCAACGACACCGCGAGCCGCACCTGCATCTTCTCGTCGGCGAGTTTCCGGATGGCGGGCGCGAGCCCGACGGTCGACACGGTCACGGAGCGCTGCGAGATACCCAGTCCCGCCGGGGCGGGATCGGTGATGCGCCGTACGGCGGCGAGCACGCGCTTGTAGTTCGCGAGCGGCTCGCCCATTCCCATGAAGACGATGTTCGACAGCCTGCCCGGGCTCGGCCTGCCGTCGGCGTCCGGCATCAGACCGTCACGCATGACGGCCGCCGCGGCCCGGACCTGGTCGACGATCTCGGCGGTGGACAGGTTGCGCTCGAGCCCGCCCTGACCGGTCGCACAGAACGGGCAGGCCATGCCACAGCCCGCCTGGCTGGAGATGCACAACGTCGCCCGGTCCGGATAGCGCATCAGCACGCTCTCCAGCAGCGTCCCGTCGTGGGCGCGCCAGAGCGTCTTGCGGGTACTGCCGTCGTCGCAGGCCAGCGCGCGGACCTCGGTGAGCAGCGACGGCATGAGCTCGTCGGCCAGCCGCTTGCGCGAGGCGGCGGGGATGTCGGTCATCGCGTCGGGGTCCACGGTGAGCCGGGAGAAGTAGTGGTGCGACAGCTGCTTGGCCCGGAACGGCTTCTCGCCGAGTTCGGCGACAGCCTCGGCGCGCTCGTCGAGGGTCAGATCGGCGAGGTGCCGCCGGGGCATGCCACGGCGGGGCGCGTCGAAGACCAGGGGCAGGGAGGTGGCAGTCATAGCGCTCTCCATTGTCCCACGACGCCCAGGTTGCTCTTACGACTGTTTACGATATATCGTTGACATATCAAGAGCGATCACGACACGACCAAGGAGACGACCATGCCACCTTTTCCGACTCCCCCTGGCGGCCCGTTCGGGCCGATGCGCCCCGGCGGCTTCGGACCGTTCCCGCCGCCCGGACCGTTCGGCCGCGGCGGCCCGCACCGCAGGCATGGCGGCCGCGGCAGGCGCGGCCGGCGTGGCGACGTGCGGTCGGCGATCCTCGCCCTGCTCGCCGAGCAACCCCGGCACGGTTACGAGATCATCCGCGAGATCGGCGAGCGCAGCGGCGGCTTCTGGCGACCGAGCCCGGGCTCGATCTACCCGACGCTCCAGCTCCTCGCCGACGAAGGCCTCGTGCACAGCAGCGAGGAAAGCGGCAAGCGGCTGTTCGACCTGACCGACGAGGGGCGCGCGGCTGCCGGGAAACTCGACACCCCGCCGTGGGAACAGTTCACCCAGAACGCCGACCCCAACGAGGTCAAGCTCCGGGAGGCGTCGGGTGCGCTGTTCAACGCGATCCGGCAGGTGTCGCTCGTCGGCACGACCAGTCAGAAGGCGCGCGCCGTGGAGACGATCGACACCGCCCGGCGCGAGCTCTACGGCATGCTCGGCGAAGCGCCCACGGACGAGGCGTGAACGAGCCCGGTGGGCTTCGCGCGCACCAGCACGCGGTAGCCCACCCGCAGGATCAGCTCCGCTGCGTCCGTGCCCGCGTTGCGGCGCAGCGTCTCGTCGATGGCGCGTGCCGCGACGCGGGGACTGAACTCGATCCGCAGCACCGACTCCATGGCCGCGCGATCCGGGAACCGCCACCGGGTCTCCACCCGGAAGCACGTGAACCCGGCGGCGGCGAAGAATTCGTCCACTGTGTCCGGTTCGTAGTGCGGCAGATCGGCGAGCATCCAGTCGCCGTACGGCGCATGCCGGGTGTCGAGGTCGACGATCACCAGCGCGCCGCCCGGACGCAGCACGCGATCCGCCTCCGCCAGCCCGTCCTCGCAGCCGGGTCCGAAGAAGTAGGCCGTGCGGGCGTGCACGACGTCGGCCACGCCGTCAGGCAGCGGCAGCCGCTGGGCGGCACCCCGGCGGACGGTGACGTTCGGGAGTCCGGCGACGCGGCTCTGCGCCCGCCGCACCAGCGGCGCGTGCGGTTCGACGCCGACGACCGACCGGGCGGTCTCGGCGAAGCGCGCGAGGTGGAACCCGTCGCCACACCCGACGTCCAGCACATCCTTGCCCGACCACGGCGCCGCGTCGGCCAGCGTCCGCCAGATGACACCGTCGACGTCCTGCACGCTGTTCTCGAGCTCGTACGCCTCGGTGTGGTACCAGATGTTCGGACTCGGAACGATATCCACCCGGCGTACGAACCTCTTCACGGAATTCAGCCTATCCGGTGGTAGGCGGGAGTAAGATCACGCGGGCTGGACGAAACGGGGCCGTCGCCGAGGAGTTACGCAGCATGTCCGTCGAAATACCCGGACCCCGTTCCTTCGTGCCGGCGGGCATCCCGTGCTGGATCGAACTCGCGGCCGTGAACGAGGAGGCCGCCCGCACCTTCTACGGCGAGCTGTTCGGCTGGGAGTTCCTCGTCAAGCGCGATCCGGCCACGGTCACCCGCCGCTACACCATCGCGCTGCGCTACGACCAGGAAGTCGGCGGTCTGTACCAGGCCGCGCAGGACCAGCCGGTCGGATGGATGCTCCACCTCGCCGTCGCGAACGCCGCCGCCACGGCGTCCTGGGTCGAGCACCTCGGCGGCGTGGTGACGCTGGGCCCGATGGACATCCCCGGCCGCGGCAGCCTCGTGCACGCCCTGGACCCGAGCGGAGCTCCCGTCGTGTTCTGGCAGCCGCCCGCCGACTGGTCGTTCGCGACCACGCTGCCCGGAACGTTCAGTGGTGCGGACCTCAACACCCACGACGGCGTGCGCGCCGACGACTTCTACTGCAAGCTCTTCGAGTTCACCAGCCAGCAGATCGGCACCGACGGGATCGACTACGTCGAATGGCGGCTGGGTTCGGAGCCGGTGCTGTACCGCTACGTCATGCCTGCCGAGCAGGCCGCGATGCCGCCGCACTGGATGATCTACCTGCAGGTCGATCCCGAGCGCGGCACGGACGCCGTCGCGGGCCAGGCGCTGATGCTCGGCGGGAGCATCGTCACCCGGCCGTTCGACACGCCGTTCGGCCGCGTCGCGGTGCTGGCCGATCCGGGCGGTGCGGTGTTCTCGATCGTCGACCACTCCCGGCCGGTCGACCTGGGTGTGGGCCGCGCCGAGGTCGACGACCCCTACGACGACTGACCGCTCACGCGGGGACGAACGCACTCAGCAGCAGCCACGACGCGACGGCCGACGGCAGCAGCGAGTCGAGGCGGTCCATCAGGCCGCCGTGCCCGGGCAGGGTGGTGCCCATGTCCTTGATCCCGAGGTCACGCTTGATGAGCGACTCCATGAGGTCGCCGAGGGTCGCCGTGAGCACGATCGCGGCGCCGAAGAGCACGCCCTGCCATGCCTGGCCGTCCAGGAGGAACACCAGGCACGACGATCCGGCCGCGATACCGGCGGCCAGCGAGCCCGCGAAGCCCTCCCAGGTCTTCTTCGGGCTGATCGACGGAGCCATCGGGTGCCTGCCACGCAGCACTCCGGCCACGTAACCGCCGGTGTCGGACGCGACGACCACGATCATGAACGACAGCACACGGCCGACGCCGTCCTCCGGCGGCACGAGCATCGCGGCGAACGACGCGAACAGCGGCAGGTACGCGGCGGCGAACACCGAGGCCCCGACGTCCCGGACGTAGCCCTTCGCGCCGCCCGGCAACCGCCAGAGCAGGCACACCAGGACAGTGACGACGAACGCCGTCACCGAACCCTCGCGGCCGAACGGCCACGCGAGCCAGATCATCGCCTGACCGCCGACGAGCACCGGAACCACGGCGATCCGGATGTCCACCGACTTGCGGAACGCGTTCGCCAGCTCGAGCGTGCCCACCGCGATGGCGGCCGCGACGATGCCGATGAAGAGGTACCTGACCGTGAACAGCGACACCAGGATGGCCGCACCCAGCGCCACACCGACCGCGATCGCGGCGGGCAGGTTCCGGCCGGCCCGCGACGACGCACGGGCCGGTTCGGGAGACGGTTCCGGCCGCGGCACCGCGGGCGCCGGCTCGGGAGACTCTCCAGGCTCGGCCGCGCCCTCGCGTCCCTCCTGGTGTTCGCTCACCTTCGTCATCAGACCTCGAGTAGCTCGGCTTCCTTGTGCTTGACGAGCTCCTCGACCTGGTGGACGTACTTGTCGGTGAGGTTCTGCAGCTCCTTCTCAGCCCGGGCGACCTCGTCCTCGCCGGCCTCGCCGTCCCGCGCGATGCGGTCGAGCTCCTCCTTGGCCTTGCGGCGCACGCTGCGGATGGAGATCCGCGCGTCCTCACCCTTCGACTTGGCGACCTTGACCATCTCCTTGCGCCGCTCCTCCGTCAGCTGAGGAATGACGACGCGGATGATGGTGCCGTCGTTGGTCGGGTTCACGCCGAGGTCGGAGTCGCGGATCGCCTTCTCGATGGTGGCGAGCTGCGACGTGTCGTACGGCTTGATGACGGCCATGCGCGCTTCCGGGATGTTCACGCTGGCCAGCTGGTTGAGCGGGGTCGGCGCCCCGTAGTACTCGACAACGATGCGGGAGAACATCGCCGGGGTCGCCCTGCCCGTCCGCACCGACGACAGGTCCTCCTTGGCGACGGACACCGCCTTTTCCATCTTCTCCTCGGCATCGAAGAGGGTCTCGTCGATCACGGCTGCTCCAGGTGTGTGGGGGTACTGACCAGTGTGCCGATCCTCTCACCACTCACGGCCCGGGCGATGTTGCCCTCCGTGAGGAGGTTGAAAACGATGATCGGCATGTTGTTGTCCATGCACAGGCTGAAGGCGGTGGCGTCCGCGACCTTGAGCCCACGCTCGAGCACTTCGCGGTGGGAGATCTCGTCGAACAGCTTGGCCCCGGGGTCGACCCTCGGGTCGTCGGTGAACACACCGTCGACGGCCTTGGCCATCAGCACGACGTCGCAGCCGATCTCCAGCGCCCGCTGGGCGGCGGCGGTGTCGGTCGAGAAGTAGGGCATGCCCGTCCCGGCGCCGAAGATGACGACGCGGCCCTTCTCGAGGTGCCGCTCGGCCCGGCGCGGGATGTAGGGCTCGGCGACCTGGCCCATCGTGATGGCGGTCTGCACCCGCGTCGGTACGCCTTCTTTCTCCAGGAAGTCCTGCAGCGCCAGGGAGTTCATGACGGTGCCGAGCATCGCCATGTAGTCGGCGCGGTCCCGGTCGAGGCCGCGCTGAGACAGCTCGGCGCCCCGGAAGAAGTTGCCGCCGCCGATGACGACAGCCATCTGAACGCCGTCCCGCACGACCTCGGCGATCTGCACGGCGACCGAGTGGACGACGTCGGGGTCGACGCCGACCGAGCCCCCGCCGAACATCTCGCCGCCCAGCTTCAGCAGCACCCGGCGGTAACCGCGCCTCGACCTGTCGGTGTCGTCCTCGTTCATCTCCGACGTCCCCTTCACCCTTCGGGTGCTAGTGCCCTGTGCTGCGGTGTCTCACACATGTGCCCCGCCTCCAAACTGGCGGGAGACGGGGCACATGTGCCTGCCGATCGAGACTACGGCTGGCCGACCTCGAAGCGGACGAACCGGGTCACGGTGACACCGGCCGCGTCGAGCAGCGACTTCACGTTCTTCTTGTTGTCGGTGACAGACGGCTGCTCCAGGAGCACGACGTCCTTGAAGAACGCGTTGACCTTGCCCTCGATGATCTTGGGCAGGGCCTGCTCCGGCTTGCCCTCCTCGCGAGCGGTCTGCTCGGCGATGCGGCGCTCGTTCTCCACCAGCTCGGCGGGGACGTCGTCGCGGGTCAGGTACTTCGGCTTGAGGGCCGCGACCTGCAGGGCGGCGTTGCGGGCGGCCTCGGCGGCGCCGTCACCCTCGCCGGTGTACTCGACGAGCACGCCGACCGCCGGGGGCAGGCCCGCACCACGCCGGTGCAGGTACGTGGTGACCTGGCCGTCGAACGACGCGACGCGCCGGACCTCCAGCTTCTCGCCGATCTTGGCCGAGAGCTCCTGGACGAGCTCGTTGACGGTCTTGCCGTCCACCTCGGCCGCCTTGAGCTTCTCGACGTCGTCGGTGCGCAGCTTCTTGGCCGCCTCGACGATCTTGTCGGCGAGCTGCTGGAACTCGTCGTTCTTCGCGACGAAGTCCGTCTCGGAGTTGAGCTCGATCAGGACGCCGCCGTCACCGGCGACGAGGCCCTCGGCGGTCGCGCGCTCGGCACGCTTGCCGACGTCCTTCGCGCCCTTGATGCGCAGGTATTCGACGGCCTTGTCGAAGTCGCCGTCGCTCTCGTCCAGCGCCTTCTTGCAGTTCATCATGCCGGCGCCGGTGAGTTCGCGGAGGCGCTTGACGTCTGCCGCGGTGTAGTTCGCCATCGTGCGTTTCCGTTCTCTGTCGCGGGATGCGCAGGTGGTCGGTGGGTGTTCTCAGGAAGCGGAGCTCTGCCCGGCGGTCTGCCCGGCAGCCTCGGAGCCGGCCAGTAGCTCCTGCTCCCACTCGGGGAGCGGCTCGCCCGACGCGACGGCCTCGGGCTTGTCCTCGCCCTCGGCGGCGGCACCGTTGCGGCCGGAGCGCGCCATCAGGCCCGCGGCAGCGGCCTCGGCGACGACCTTGGTCAGCAGCGCGGCCGAGCGGATCGCGTCGTCGTTACCCGGGATCGGGTAGTCGACCTCGTCCGGGTCGCAGTTGGTGTCCAGGATCGCCACGACCGGAATGTTGAGCTTGCGCGCCTCGCCGACGGCGATGTGCTCCTTCTTGGTGTCCACGATCCAGATGGCGCTGGGCACCTTGGACATGTCGCGGATACCGCCGAGGGTCTTCTCCAGCTTGTCCTTCTCGCGGGTCAGCGTGAGGATCTCGCGCTTGGTCAGGCCCTGGAAGCCGCCGGTCTGCTCCTGCGACTCCAGCTCCTTCAGACGCTGCAGGCGCTTGTGGACGGTCTGGAAGTTGGTCAGCATGCCGCCGAGCCAGCGCTGGTTGACGAAGGGCATGCCCACGCGCTGCGCCTCGTTGGCGATGGCCTCCTGCGCCTGCTTCTTCGTGCCGACGAACAGGATCGTGCCACCGTGCGCGACCGTCTCCTTGACGAACTCGAACGCGCGGTCGATGTAGCTCAGCGTCTGCTGCAGGTCGATGATGTAGATGCCGTTGCGCTCAGTGAGGATGTAGCGCTTCATCTTCGGATTCCAGCGCCGGGTCTGGTGCCCGAAGTGCACGCCGGAATCGAGCAGCTGCTTCATGGTGACGACGGCCATGGCCGGATTCGCACCTCTTCTGTGTTGGCGTGCCGGGCATCTCGCTCGGCACGCGGACCGGTTGTCGCGACTGGCCGGGTGGTCAGCCGCCCTGGTGCCGTGCCGGGGTCCGGACTCCCGGATCACTGTGTCGATCTGGGAGACCGCCGGGCACCGTTGCTCCACACCCGATCGCTCGGGCGGAGCGCGCACGTGCACGCGAAGTCAGCCTGTGAGCACACAGACTGCGCCCAATAGTGTACGCCGACCCACTGGTGGTTATCGAACCGGCGGGCTCGCCGGTGGGAGTTGTCCACATCAGGGCCGGTTGTCCACAGATTCGCCGCGCGTGGGCTGCTCGGCCGCCCGCGCATCCAGGCTGGCTGCGTGACCGTATTCGGATGGCTCGGCCACCGGCCCGGGCAGGTGGCCAGGCGGGGTTCGGCAACGACGTCCGGGAAGCCGGCGTCCGGCGCGATGGCCAGACTCGGCGTCCTGACCAGCCATGACGTCCCCAGGCGGCGTGGCCGGCGCTCGTCGGCGGGTGCGTGTCCGGTCAGCAGGCTCGGGCGCCACTCGGCAGTGGTCGTCCAAGACACGGCAACCACGCATGACCCCGCCGCTCGGCGCCACTCCACACGACACCGCTCGGCCAGTGGCTGTCGTCCGGCAGCGGCTGGCCCCGGCCGGGCCCGCCCGCACCGCCTGGCCACCCTGCACCGCCTGGCCGCCGGGCACCATTCGGCGGTCCGGCGCCGGCCAGCGGTCCGGCGCCGGCCAGCGGTCCGGCGACGCGCAGGGACCGGCAGGCACCACCTCCTGGGCATCTCGTTCGGGATGACGGTCACCGCGCTCGCGCTGGTCGGGCTGATGACATGCACCGCGGCGGTGCCGAGCCCGGTGCTCGCCCGGGCGCTTGACGCCGTCTCGGCCGCGAGCCCATCCCCCGCCGGCACACCGCTCACATCCCCAGCCGAGACAGCGTTCACCTCCCCAGCCGAGACAGCGTTGTCCACCGCCGCCGGCCCGACCTTCACCTCGCCCGCCGGCCCGACCTTCACCTCGCCCGCCGACGCATCGTTCACATCCCCCGACGGCCCGGCGTCGGTCGCCGTTCCGGCCGCCGACGTTTCACCTACCGCGGCCATTCCGACCACCGCGATTCCACGCTCCAAGACCTCACGTGCCGAGGCGGCGCCGGCGCGCGACGCCGCGGCAGCGTCCCTCCACCCTCCGGCTGCCACACCGCCGCCGGGCATGGCGGCACCGCCATCCCAGGCCCAAGCCACCACACCGCCGCTTGGCGTGGCAGCAGCCGACCCGCGGATCGTCACACCGCAGGCCCCAGCCCAGGCACCGTCTGGCGTCAGCGGCCATACGGCGCCACCCGACGGGCAGCCTCGCCGGCTGCGAATCCCCACGATCCCCGGGATCGCGCAGCCCCTGTTGCTCGGCTTCGGGATCCTCGCTGTCAGCCGGTCGACGACCAGCGCGCCCGGCGGGCACGGCGCCGGGGTCATCGGCTACCTCCTGGGCGAAGTCATCGATCCCGCCCTGGTCGACACTTTCGGTCGCCTCGCGTCCGAGACCGCGCAACCGACCGAGCTTCCGGTCTCGGGCCCGCCACCGGTCGCAGGGTCCGCCCTGCCGACACTGGACGCGCCCCGATATCCGGCCGCGCCGACAAACCTGCCGAGCGCCAGGCACGGCAACACCGCACTGGCGGCACCACCAGACCCGATCACCGAGCCACGGTTCCGCTGGCCGCTGTCTCCCCGGCCGACCGTGAGCAGACCATTCGATGCTCCGGACACCGACTACGGTCCCGGCCATCGCGGGGTGGACCTCGCCGCGGTGCCCGGCCAACAGGTGCTGGCAGCCGGGGCAGGCTACGTCGTGTTCGCGGGGACGCTGGCCGGACGCGGCGTGGTGTCGGTCGAACACGACGGCGGCCTGCGCACGACCTATGAGCCGGTGCGGCCGACGGTCGCCGCCGGTGACCAGGTGTATCAGGGGCAGGTCATCGGCACGGTGGAACGCGGGCATCCCGGCTGTCCGCAGGCGGCGTGTCTGCATTGGGGCGTCCGCCGGGGCACGGAGTACCTCGATCCGCTGAGGCTGGTGATGACGAACGCGGCGATCCGCCTCAAGCCGTGGCCGGGCAGCGCACCATGACTCCGCGACAGTGCCGGGAGGCGGGCCCGTCAGACGGTGGCCTGTTCCATCAGTTTGGCGCGCAGGCGGAGCACGGCGCGCGTATGGAGCTGGCTGACGCGCGACTCGGTCACGCCGAGCACCTTCCCGATCTCGGCGAGCGTGAGGCTTTCGAAGTAGTACAAGCTCACCACGATCCGGTCACGCTCACTGAGCTGTGCGATCGCCTCGGCCAGCTGCCGGCGGTTGTCGCGGTCGACCAGGACGGCGGCGGGGTCGACGGCGTCGTCGTCGGGCAGCGAGTCCACCAGCGAGCCACTGTCCCGTCCCGCGGAGACCAGGTCCTCCAGCGCCACGACACTGGTCAGCCGGAGCTGGTCGTACAGGTCGCGCAGCTCACCGAGCGAGATGCCCAGCTCGGCCGCGAGTTCCGCGTCGGTGGGTGTGCGGCGCAACCGTGCGCCCAGCCGATCGAGGGCGCGTTCGACCTCGCGCGCACGGCTGCGCACGACCCGCGGTACCCAGTCCTGCGAGCGCAGATCGTCGAGGATGGCACCGCGAATGCGCTGCATGGCGTAGGTCTCGAAGCGCAGGCCGCGGTCGGGGTCGAACTTCTCGATCGCGTCGACGAGTCCGAAGATGCCCGACTGGATCAGGTCGGCCACGTCCACGTGCGTGGGCAGGCCCGTACCCACGCGTCCGGCGACGTACTTGACGAGCGGCGCGTAGTGCAGCACAAGGCGGTCGCGGATGCGCTGCGACGGCGCGCGGGTGAACTCCTGCCACAACGCCTGGATCGTCGACTCGGCGTCGGCTCCGTCCTGGCGCTGCTCGGTCGGCGGCGGCGCAGTCACCGGCCCACCATTGCCGGGATGGCGGTCCTGCCGCGGCACCGTGTCAGCCGTAACTCCACCGACGTCATTGGGCGCGGGGGTGGGTTCGGTCATGAATCGCCTTCAGCCGCTCGACGGTCACGTGGGTGTAGAGCTGCGTCGTGGCTAGCGTAGCGTGACCGAGTAATTCCTGAACGCTGCGGAGGTCGGCTCCACCTTCCAGCAGATGGGTCGCCGCCGAGTGCCGCAGGCCGTGTGGGCCCATGTCGGCCGCTCCCGGCACCGTTTCCACGGCCTCGTGCACCACTTTCCGCACCGTCCTCGGGTCGATACGCCGTCCCCTGACGCCGAGGAACAAGGCCGCACCTGACGACCCTGTGGCAAGTCCGGGACGACCCCCCTCGATCCACGCACGCAGCGCGCGCTCGGCAGGTTGCCCGAAGGGCACCATCCGTTCCCTGCTGCCCTTGCCGAACACCCGCACGACTCGGCGCGAGAATTCCACGTCGTCCACGTCCAAACCACAGAGTTCGGCAACCCGGATGCCGGTCGCGTACAGCAGTTCCAGCAGCGCGTGGTCCCGGAGCCCGACCGGGTCCCGCTCCGCGGCACCGGCAGCGGAGGCGCGCATGACCTCACCTGCCTGGTCGGGGCGCAGCACACCCGGCAGCTTCCGGTGGGCCCGCGGCGCCACCAGCCGTGCGCCCGGGTCGGCCGCGATCAGGCCCTCACGCTGCGCCCACGCGGTGAACGTCCGGGCCGCCGCGGCGCGTCTGGCCAGTGTGGTGCGGCTACGCCCGCTGCCACGCTGGTCGGCGAGCCAGGCGCGGAGCACGTCGACGTCCAGCCCGTCGAGGCCGTCCGTACCGCCCGGGCGAGCCTCGTCGGTGTCGTCGCGCTCGACACCGTGCAGGAAACCGAGGAGCGAGACGACGTCACCCAGATACGCCCTGACGGTGTGGTCGGACAGGCCCCGCTCGGACATCAGATGCCGCTCGTAGTCGTCGACGAGGCCGGCGGCACGCGGCGGCAGCGCGGCCCGGAGCCACCGCAGGTCGGTACGCCCCCGCGCCGCGCCGGCCCGCCCCCATCCCGGTCCGCGAGCAGTCGATGACGCCATGTGGGCGACGCTGCGCTACGTCACGCCGATGGTCAAGCATCGCCACGCCCCCATGATCAACCCGCAACAACCGCGCCTATCGGAATTCATCCATCCGTCCTCACCCTCATGAGTCCCGGGCTGCCGTCTTGACCCGCCCGGATCCCGGTCTGACCGGACTCCGGATCGGCACCGCTTCGGCTCCGCCGCCAGCCCGACTCGCACCGCTCACTGAGCCCGGCCAGCTCCAGCTCCGGAAGGAGTGCACGCACCCGAGCCAGCGGGACTCCGGACTCGGTGGCGATGCCCTCGGGCGACTTACCGCGGCGCTCCCCCAGCGCCTCGTGCACCCGCAGTGCCTGCGGCCCGAGGCCATCGGTCCGTCGGCGCGGACGACCGGCTCCCTCGGGCCGGCTGGTCCCCAGACGGCCGACCGTGTCGAGCACATCGGACGCCGACGCGACGAGGGTGGCGTGCGCATCCCGGATCAGCTGGTGGCACCCCACCGACGCCGCCGACCCGACCGGTCCAGGCACGGCCATCACCACCTTGCCGAGCGCTCCCGCCGTGGCCGCCGTGTTGCGCGCACCGCTGCGGCGCCCGGCTTCGACGACGACCGTGCCCGCGGTCAGCGCGGCTATCAGCCGGTTGCGCACGAGGAAGCGATGGCGGGCAGGCGGCGTGCCGGGCGGGTACTCGCTGACGACGGCACCGCCCGCCGCGACCCGGTTCAACAGCCCGACATGGCCTGCCGGGTATCCCGCGTCGAGGGCACAGCCGAGCACGGCAACGGTCACGCCGCCAGCCGACAACGCCCCACGATGAGCGGCACCGTCGATCCCGTAGGCCGCCCCGGAGAACACGGCGGTCTGCTCATGCGCCAGCGTGTACGCGAGGTCGGCGGCGGTGTGCTCGCCGTACTCCGTGGCCGCCCTGGCCCCGACGATCGCGACGGCGTCGGTGGCCGCCTCGTCGAGACGCGCGGCGCCACGCACCCACAACGCCAGCGGCGCCGCGACGTCGCGAACACCGCGCCCGGTTGCCACGTCGAGGCAGAGGAGAGGCCACGCAGGCCACTCGTCGTCCTCCGGGGTCACCAGCCGGTAGCCCTCCCGCGCCGCCCAGGCGAGGTCCTCGCGCGCCAGGTCGAGCTCCCGCCGCGCCGTGGTCTCCTGGGCGACCGCGTCCGGCACGTCGCCGCGCCGGATCAGCTCGGCGGATTCCACGGGGCCGTGCCGGGCAACGAAGGCGACCACCGCGGGAGCGGGCGGCTCGGCGACCCGCAGCAGATACGCCCGCGCGAGCCGCTCGGCGCTCATGCGGCTCTCCGATCACGGAACTCGAGCGCGGCGGCCACGTGGTCGGCGTCCGGAACGTCCGCCTCGGCGAGGTCGGCGAGCGTCCACGCGATGCGCAGGCACCGATCGGCGCCACGGGCGGTAATGGCTCCACGGTCGAGGCTGCGATCCAGCAGCCTCGTCACGCGGGCGGGCAACGCGAACTCCCGCCGCAGCGCCGGACCGGGTACCTCGGCGTTGGTCTGCCAGCCCCGACCCGACCAGCGCTTGGCCGCCCGCTCCCTGGCTGCCACCACACGTTCGCGCACCTCGGCGGTCGACTCGATGGAGCTGACCTCGTGCGCGCCCATCGCCGTCATCGGCCGCATCCGGACCCGCAGGTCGACACGGTCGAGCAGCGGTCCCGACAGCCTGGCCTGGTAGCGCCGTCGCGCCGCGGGAGTGCAGGAACACTCCGTCTCCCGAGGTGGTGCACACGGGCAGGGATTGGTCGCCAGTACGAGCTGGAAGCTGGCCGGGTAGCGCACCACGCCGCGGGCCCGGGCGATCCGCACCTCCCCGTCCTCGAGGACCGTGCGCAACGACTCGAGCCGCTCACTCCCGAGCTCGGCGGCCTCGTCGAGGAACAGCACACCGCGGTGGGCCTTGCTGATGGCACCGGGCATGGCCAGTCCACTGCCGCCACCGACGAGTGCGGCCATCGAGATCGAGTGATGCGGCGCGACGAACGGCGGCACCCGCATCAGGGGCGACGTCGGTTCGAGGGTGCCGTCGACGGAATGCACGGCCGTGACCTCGAGGGCATCCTCGTCGCTCAGTTGCGGGAGCAGGCCCGGCAACCGGGTGGCGAGCATCGTCTTGCCGACCCCGGGCGGGCCCGTCATCAGGAGGTGGTGGCCGCCTGCCGCAGCGACCTCCAGCGCCCACCGCGCCTCGGGCTGCCCGACGACGTCCGCGAGATCGGGCACCGCAGCCGGTGCCACCGGATCGGGCGCCTCGGGCGGGGTCAGAGGCTCCTCGTCCCGCAGCCAGGCGATGACCTCGTCGAGCCGCGCCGCACCCGCCACCTCGATCCCCGCCACGAGCGCCCCTTCGAAAAGCGACTCGACGGCGACGACGGCACGCCGGTACCCGGACTTGCGTGCCGCGAGGAGGGCAGGCAACACACCCCGCACCGGACGGACGCGGCCGTCGAGCGCGAGCTCGCCGAGCAGCACCGTGCCGAGCAGCTTCGTCGCGGGAACGGCGCCCGAGGCGGCGAGCACGGCCACGGCGATACCGAGGTCGTACCCGGAGCCGACCTTCGGCAGATTCGCGGGCGACAGGCCTAGCGTCACGCTGCTGTCCGGCCACCGCTGGCCACTGTTGCGGACCGCCGCACGGACCCGGTCCTTCGCCTCGCGGAGCCCGGCGTCCGGGAGCCCGACGAGCTTCGTGCCGGGCAAGCCGGCACCGATGTCGGCCTCGATCTCGACCGGTCGGCCCTCGATCCCGATCAAGGCGACCGACCACGCACGCGCGAGCGCCATCAGAACGCTCCGGGGATGTGCCGCAGGGACGGTGCACCGTCCGGCGGATAGTCGACCGCGATGACGTCGAACCGGATCGGGCACCAGCCGAGGTGGAAGGCCGAGAGCCAATGGCCGGTGATCCGGCGGATGCGGGCCATCTTCTCCTGAGTCACCGCCTCTGCCGGCTCGCCGAAACCCGTACCCGAGCACGTTTTGACCTCACACACGATGAGCGTCGTGCGATCCGTCGCGACGATGTCCAGCTCGCCTTCGCGGCAGCGCCAGTTGCGGCTGAGCACGACGAGGCCGGACTCGCGCAGGAATGCCGCCGCCAGGTCCTCACCGCGGCGGCCGAGCTCGAGATGGGATCGCCGGTCGCCGGTCCCGTGCAGCGTGATGCTCACTCGCCTTCACCCCCAGTGTCCGAGCCGGCGCTGTACCGGCTGTGCCCTCGACGGTGTCAGGACGGGCAAGGGCTGGCCAGGGCTGTTCGGCGAACCTGTGGACAACTGGGGGGATGTGGACAACCGGCTCCGCGCGCGTGGCGACGGTGCGGGACTGTCAGTGGGTAGTGGTATGCGGCAACGAACCGCACGGGCCCGGAATCACGGCGCCCTGCCACCGGGCCACACCGGGTCGGTTCGCGGCAACGCGACGACACACCAAGGACGACAAGTTCGGGCAGCCACGCCAACAGGAGCCCACCACAGCACCCCCAGGGCGCTGCGCCGCGCAACATCACACGCCCACGACCGACCCGCGCAGCCCGGCCGGCATCACTCCGGTATCACTCAGGTACCGAACGGACCGTCCTCGGGCAGCCGCAGCTCCGGCTTCTCGAGCTCCTCGACGTTGACGTCCTTGAACGTGATGACCCGGACGCTCTTCACGAACCGCGCGGGCCGGTACATGTCCCACACCCAGGCGTCCGACATCCGTACCTCGAAATAGACCTCGCCGCCGCTGTCCCTCACCTGCACGTCCACAGCGTTGGCCAGGTAGAACCGCCGCTCGGTCTCCACGACGTACGAGAACTGGCTGACGATGTCGCGGTACTCCCGGTACAGCGACAGTTCCATCTCGGTCTCGTACTTCTCGAGATCCTCTGCGCTCATCTACTTCGCGCCCCTCCTCGCAGCCTCGCAAGCCGTTGCCGGCGGACAACCATTGTGACAGCCCGGTGGCGCGAACACCTCAGACCTCGACGACGCTTTCCGCGTCGGGAAGGTCGAACAGGTACTGCTCCTGCTCGTCGTCCCGGGCCTTCTTCCCCGCCTGCGCCTGCAGCGCGGCCAAGGTCAGCATCACCTTGTGCGGCGGCTCCTTGCCGTGCGCCCTGGCGGCGACCGCGACGTTGGTGTAGGACCAGCGGTGCACCGCGCACGGCCCGTACGCCGTGAGCGCCTCGCCGTGCTCGGCCGTGGTGTACCCCTTGTGCACGTCGAAGCCGTACATCGGGTGCTCGGCGTGGAGGTCGGCCATGATCCGGTCGCGCGTCACCTTCGCGAGCACCGAGGCCGCCGCCACGCACGCGACCGCCCGGTCGCCCTTGATCACCGGCACGCTCGGCGCCGGCAGCCCGGGCACGCGGAACCCGTCGATCAGCACGTATCCCGGTCGCACCGCGAGCCGGGCCACGGCACGGCGCATGCCCTCGATGTTGGTGACGTGGATGCCCAGCGCGTCGACCTCGGCCGGCGGGATGACGACGATCGAGTAGTCGAGAGCACGCCGAACCACCCGCTCGTACACCCGTTCCCGCGCCAGCGGCGTGAGCAGCTTGGAGTCGGTGAGCTCGGGAAGCCGCGCGCCGTCGCCGGGACGCAGGATGCACGCCGCCACGACCAGGGGCCCCGCGCAGGCCCCGCGGCCGGCTTCGTCGACACCGGCCACCGGTCCGAGGCCGCGCCGGTCCAGCGCGCTCTGCAGCGCCCACGACGTCTCGCCCCGGATCACCACACGGGGTGGGCGCAGCACTGCTGCGGACACGGCGCTCACTCCCGTTACCGTCCTCGTCTGACCGTCCCCACGACCGCGGCGCCGACTCGGCGGCCCACCTTCACGGTCGGCCATGCGGCCAGGACACCCACACCGAGGGGAAGGCCCTGTTGCCAGGCCGGCGCGCTCAGGGCGTTCGCCGTCTCCGCCTGCGGGTTGTGGTCGCTCACCACGCCCCACCGCGACGGCGGCAGCACGATCAGCCTGGCCTTGCCGATGATGTTCTCGACCGGAACGGCGCCCCGCTCACCGCCACCGCCCTGGTATCGCGAGTCGGCGGAGTTATTGCGGTTGTCGCCCATGACCCAGACATGCCCGTCGGGCACGGTCACCGGGCCGAACTCCTCCTGGGTGTCCTTGCCCTCCCAATACAGGTAGGGCTCGTCGAGCGGCCGACCGTCGACCAGCACGCGGTTCTGGTCGTCACAGCACTGCACCTTCTGCCCGCCGGTGGCGATGATTCGCTTGACGAAGTCGCGCTCGTCGGGCGGCGCCAGACCGAAAACCGAGCCGATGGTCTGCAGGAAGTCGGCGACCGCGTTGCCCGAATCGTCGACGGGCGGATCGTTCTCCACCCACGCCTGCGGCCCACGGAAGACGACGACGTCGCCGGGTTCCGGATCACTGAAGTCGTAGGTGATCTTGTCGACCAGGATTCGGTCCGGAGTGCAACCGGCGCAGCCGTGCAGCGTCTGCTCCATCGAGCCCGACGGGATCATGTACACCCGCGCGAGGAACTGCTGTATCAGGAACGCCAGCACGAGCGCGATCGCGATCAGAATCGGCAGCTCTTTCCAGAAGGACCGCTGCTTCTTCTGCTTTCGCCGCGACCGCGCGCCCGCCTGTCCGTCCTCCGGCTTGGCGCCGTCGGGCCCGGAGTTCGACCGACTGGTCTGATCATCCCCCGAGCGTTCCGGTTCGTCTTCCGCGGCGTTTGAAGGCACAGGCTCGACCACGTGGTCAGGCTACGGTAACCGCTCGACTACTCAGGAGGCAGAGGGGGTTTCCCGGCGCTCCTTGATCTTGGCGGCCTTACCGCGCAGGTCGCGGAGGTAGTACAGCTTCGCCCGACGGACGTCACCGCGCTTGGCGACCTCGATCTTCGCGATGTTCGGCGAGTGCACGGGGAACGTCCGCTCCACGCCGACACCGAAGGACATCTTGCGCACGGTGAAGGTCTCGCGGATGCCGCCGCCCTGACGACGGATGACCACGCCCTCGAACACCTGGTTGCGCTCGCGGTTGCCCTCGATGACGCGGACGTGAACCTTCAACGTGTCGCCCGGGCGGAAGTAGGGGATGTCGGAACGCAGCGACTGAGCGTCCAGCGCGTCCAGGGTGTTCATCGGTGGTCCGTCCTCGTCCTTGTGGCAGTGTGGCTTCCCATGGTCCGGGCGCGCGCCGACCTCACAGCGGGCGGCCCAGGAGCTTCGGCGGCGCGTGATCAGGTCGCGCCAACCGGTCAAGTATTGCAGACGGGCTAGTCCGGCCGGGCATGGGGCTCCCCACGGAGGCGCTCCAGCACCTCGCGATCACGGGAGTCGAGGCTGCCCTCGTCGAGCTTGTCCAGCAGGTCGGGCCGTCGGCGGTAGGTGCGTTCGAGGGCCTGGTCGCGGCGCCAGCGGTCGATGAGCGCGTGGTTGCCCGAGCGCAGCACCTCCGGCACCGCGAGCTCTCGCCACACCTCCGGCCGCGTGTAGCTGGGGCCCTCCAGCAGGCCGTCGGAGAAGGAGTCCTGCTCGGCCGACACGGGGTTGCCGAGCACACCGGGCAGCAGCCGCACCACCGCCTCGACCATGACGAGCACCGCGGCCTCTCCGCCGACGAGCACGTAGTCGCCGATGGAGATCTCGTCCACCGGCATCCGCCGGGCGGCGTCGGTGACGACCCGCTGATCGATGCCCTCGTACCGGCCGCACGCGAACACCAGGTGCTCCTCGGCGGCGTAGGCGTGGGCGAGCTCCTGGGTGAACGGCCGGCCCGCGGGCGTGGGCACGACGAGCCGGGTGCGCTCGGTGCACACGTCGTCGAGCGCCTCGCCCCACACCTGGGGCTTCATGACCATGCCGGGCCCGCCGCCGTAAGGCGCGTCGTCCACGGCCCGGTGCACGTCGTGGGTCCAGTCGCGCAGGTCGTGGACACCGATCTCGATCAGACCGCGCTCGATGGCCCTGCCGAGCAGCGCGGCCCGCAACGGCTGCAGGTACTCCGGGAAGATGGTGACGACGTCGATGCGCATCACAGGTCCAGCAAACCCTCGGGCGGCTCCAGCACGACCCGGCCACCGGCCACGTCGACGTGCGGAACGATGTCCTTCACGAACGGGACGAGCACCTCGGCGCCCTCGCGGTCGAGGGCGAGCAGCTCGCCCGACGGCAGGTGGACGATCTCCTTCACCGTGCCGACGACGGTGCCGTCGGCCAATTCGGCGCGCAGCCCCTCGAGTTCGTGGTCGTAGAACTCGTCGGGATCCTCGATGGGCGGCAGTGCGTCGGTGTCCGCGAGCAGCAGCACGCCACGCAGTTCTTCGGCGGCCGTCCGATCGGGTACCTCGGCGAAACGCATGAGCAGCCGCCCGCTGTGCCAGCGGGCGGCTGCCACGGTGAGTCGCGTGGTGCTGCCGTCGCGTGCCTGTCCGGTCAGCACCGTCCCGTCGGCGAACCGTTCCTCGGGCGAGTCGGTGCGCACGTCCACGGCGACCTCTCCGCGGATGCCGTGCGCCTTGGCGACCCGGCCGACCACGACCTGCACGGCTTGCTCAGCGGTCGGTATCGATGACGTCGACGCGGACGCCCCGGCCGCCGATGGCTCCCATCACGGTGCGCAGCGCGGTCGCCGTACGGCCGCCGCGGCCGATCACCTTGCCGAGGTCGTCCGGGTGGACGTGGACCTCGAGGGTGCGGCCACGACGGGTGGTGACCAGGTCGACGCGAACGTCGTCCGGGTTGTCGACGATCCCGCGCACCAGGTGCTCGAGCGAGTCGGCCAGGAAGCTCACGCCTCGTCGGCCTTCTTCTCAGCCCCGGCCTCGGCGGCCTCCTCGGCCTTGTCCTCGGCCTTCTTGCCGCCCTTCTTCTTGGGCGTGACGGCCTCGGCGGAGGGCTCCTCGTTGGCGGCGGCCAGCGCGGCGTTGAACAGGTCCTGCTTGGACGGCTTCGGCTCCGGCTGCTTCAGCGAGCCCTCGGCGCCAGGCAGGCCCTTGAACTTCTGCCAGTCACCGGTGATCTCCAGGATGCGCTGCACCGGCTCGGTGGGCTGGGCGCCGACCTTCAGCCAGTACTGGGCACGCTCGGAGTCGACCTCGATGAAGCTCGGCTCGTCCTTCGGGTGGTACTTGCCGATCGTCTCGATGGCCTTGCCATCCCGCCGGGTGCGCGCGTCCGCGACGATGATGCGGTAGTACGGCGCACGGATCTTGCCCAGGCGCTGCAGCTTGATCTTGACGGCCACGGGTGTGGGTACTCCTGTCGTGTTCGCTTACTCGGGTCGGGACACGATCCGAGTGGGGAGCCGGATCCAGATGCCCGCAGGTATGTGTGTCGCCCCGGCACGGTGAGAGGGCCCGGTCCGGAGCGGGCAAGCTCCCATTTTGCCAGATGACCTGCTCCGCTCCGTGCGCGGGGACGACAGTGCCGCCGCCCGCTCGCCCGGCGCGGGCGAATACGCTGGTGAACAGCCACTCCCGGTGATCTTGCCCCTGCCCTGCTGGAAAGGTCGTGACGCGTGGGCCTCGACTCCGTCGCCCTGCTCGTCGCCGCGGGGATGGCCGCCGGGCTCGCCGGTTCGATGGCCGGGCTCGCGTCCCTGTTCAGTTATCCCGCGCTGCTCGCCGCCGGGCTGCCGCCGATCGCCGCCAACGTGACCAACACCGTCGCCATGATCACCACGATGATCGGCGCCGGGGCGAGTTCCCGGCGCGAACTGCGGGGCCAGGGCTCCCTGCTGCTCAGGGTGGTCGCCGCCGCCGTACTGGGCGGCTCGCTCGGTGCGCTGTTGCTGCTGACCACCCCCGCCGGGCTGTTCGAGCTGATCGTGCCGTGGCTCATCGCGCTGGGATCGGTGCTGTTGCTGGTGCGGGATCGCCTACGGCTGGCGGCGGATCCGCGGGCGCGGGTGCGGGGTGCGGCTCCGCGCTCGCTGCTGCCGATGGCCGGGGCGATGGTGCTGGTCTCGGTGTACGCGGGGTACTTCGGCGCCGGCGCGGGCGTGCTGATGCTCGCGGTGCTGTCGGTGTCGCTCACCGAACCGCTGCCCGTGGCGAACGCGGTCAAGAACATCGCGACCGGTGCCGCGAACATCACGGCCGCCGTCGCGTTCGCGTTCCTGGCCCCGGTCGACTGGGCCGCGGCAGGCGCACTGGCCGTCGGCGCGCTCGTGGGCAGTTCGCTCGGTCCCGTGATCGTGCGCAGGCTGCCGGAACGTCCGCTGCGCATCGCCATCGCCCTCGCCGGCCTCGGCCTGGCCGTGCGGCTGTGGCTGGACGCGATCTAGGCCTCGGCGAGGCCGAGCGCGGTGAGCAGGATCGCCAAGGCGGGCAGGAAGTTGTTCATCTGGTGGGCGACGATGCTGCCCAGCAGCCTGCCCGTGAGCAGGCGCGCGAGCCCGATCGGCACGGCGATCACCAGCAGCAGCGACGTCCGCAACGGCTCCAGATGGCTCACCGCGAACACCGCCGTCGACAGCACGAACGCCGCCACCCGGCCCCACTTCTCGCGCCCCCACTCGAGCCGCTCGGTCGCTCCCCACAGCAGGCCTCGGTAGATGATCTCCTCGCAGATGGGCCCGAGCAGCCACAGGTAGAGGAACATCGCGATCGCCGCCGACACCGACATCGGTTTGTCCTCGACGAGCGCGCCGATGGCCGAGGTGGCGTTCTGCTCGCCCACGATCTCGGTCCAGACGAGCACGCCGACACACGTGCAGGCCAGCCCGAGCACACCGAGCTTGAGTCCGAGCTTCACGTCGTCCCAGCGCCACGACAGCCGCAGGTCGGTCAGCGGTCCGTTGCCGCGCACCTTCGTGATGGCGAGCGCGGTGAGCGCCGCGATCACCGTGGGCGCCATGGTCCCGATGAGGACGTCACGAACCGGCAGCGAGTCGGGCGTGCCGTCCCGGGTGAGCACGGCACCGACCAGCGCGGCGGACGCGAGTAGCACCGCCTCCACGAACAGAAACGCGCCGAACCCCCAGCGGTGCGGTGGCGCCGCGGGCACCTCCGGATCGGACACCGGCCGCACGACACCGGGCACCGGCTCCCCCGGATTCGGTGCCGTCACGCTCGTCCTCCCATGATCACTCGCCGACCTCGCGAGCCTACTGTGATCACCGCCAGCGCTCACGACCCGCCGAGCAGAAGGAGAGCGGGTGGGAGGTTGTTGGCGGCGTGGGCGACCAGGCTCGCCGCCACCCGGCCGGTGAGCAGCCGGGCCAGCCCGATGACGATGCCCTGGCCGAACAGCGCGACCATGCGCGCGGGCTCGCTGTGCAGCAGGGCGAACACGAGTCCGGTGAGCACCAGGATCACCCACGGTGGCACCCGGTGGTGCGCGAGGCCGTTCCAGAGCGCGCCGCGTACGAGCAACTCCTCGGTGAGCGGGGCGCCGACCGACACGATCACGGCGGCGACGACGAGCCAGCCGAGGCTGGACGCGATGCCGCCGAAGACCTCGTCGAGCGGCTGGGACAGCCGCTCCGTGCCGTACACCTGGATCAGCACGAGGTTGAGCACGTAGC
Organism: Prauserella oleivorans; assembly: GCF_042685745.1. Classification (NCBI taxonomy): domain Bacteria; kingdom Bacillati; phylum Actinomycetota; class Actinomycetes; order Pseudonocardiales; family Pseudonocardiaceae; genus Prauserella; species Prauserella oleivorans. Next base: position 5,162,981 of record NZ_JBHUNT010000001.1, read on the forward strand.
CGGTGAGCAGCGCGAGCAGGCCGCAGTACAGGCCGACCTTGACGTCGCGGCCGGTCGGCACGAGACCGAAGTCGGCCCGCAGTCCCCGCCCCAGCCGCCACGAGCCCACGGCCGGTGCCAGGCCGAGCAGGATGTTCGGCACGAACGCCAGCAGCACCAGCGGCCCCAGGCTCGGCAGGGAGAGGGTGCCGGAGCCGCCGTCGGCGAGGAACGCCGAGAAGATCAGCGAGAGCAGGTAGTAGCCGCCGAGGCCGGCGAAGAACGCGAGGAACCCCCAGTGGGCGCCGAGAACCAGACCGTCACGGGTGGGAGCCGGGTTGTCGTCCCTGCGGTCCACCGCTGCTCCCCCGCGTCGTGTGTGCGCTCCCCCACTCGCACTGTAACCGCGGAAACGCGGCGGGTCAGCCGACGAGCTCGCCGCGGAGGATGATGTGGCGCGGATGGCGCAGCACAGCCAACTCCTCCCGCGGGTCGGCGTCGAACACGACGAGGTCCGCGGGTGCGCCGTCGGCGATGCCGTCGTGGCCGAGCCATTCGCGCGCGGCCCAGGAGGCCGAGGCCAGCGCCTGCTCCCGGGACATGCCCGCACGGTGCAGCGCCTCCACCTCGTCCGGCAACCGCCCGTGGGCGACCATCCCGCCCGCGTCGGTGCCCGGGTACACGGCGACGCCCGCGTCGAGCGCCGCACCGACCATGTCGGTGACGCCCGCGTGCAGGGCCCGCATGTGTGCCGCGTACGTCGGATACTTGACCGCCTGGTCGGCGATGCCGGGGAAGTTCTCGATGTTGACGAGGGTGGGCACGAGCGCGGTGCCCTGGCGGGCCATCCGGCCGAGCAGGTCCGCCGAGAGCCCGGTGCCGTGTTCGAGGCAGTCGATGCCGGCGTCGATCAGGCCGGGCAGCGCGTCCTCACCGAAGACGTGCGCGGTGACCCGCGCCCCCGCCTCGTGGGCGATCTTGACGGCTTCGGTGAGCACGTCGTCCGGCCACAACGGCGCGAGATCGCCCACGGAACGGTCGATCCAGTCGCCGACGATCTTGACCCAGCCGTCGCCCGCGGCCGCCTGCTCGGCGACCGCGTCGGGCAACTGCTCCGGATGGTCGAGGTCGACGCCGAGCTTGGGAACGTAGCGCTTCGGCAGCGACAGGTGCCTGCCGCAGCGGATGATCCTGGGCAGGTCCGCCCGCTGCTGCAGCGGCCGGATGTCGATCGGCACGCCGCAGTCGCGGATGAGCAGGGTCCCGGCGTCGCGATCGGTGAGGGCCTGCTCGGTCGCCTCCTCCAGTGTCGTCGGGCCGTCCACCCCGATGCCCGGGTGGCAGTGCGCGTCGACCAGCCCGGGCACGAGGAAGGCGCCGTCCAGCGTCCGCGCGCCCTCCACCGGGCTGAAGGAGATCCGGCCGCCCTCGATCCAGATGTCGCGCTCGCCGCCGTCGGGCAGCACGACGCCCCGCAGATGGAACATGAGCTAGTTGTTCTTGCCCTTGTTCTTCGGCAGCTTGAGCTTGGACGGGTCGAACCCGGGAGGCAGGTCGTTGAGCCCGCCGCCGAGCTGGGAGAGGTCGGGCATGCCGCCACCGCCCGCGGGCGGCAGGCCACCGGGCATACCGGGGAAGCCGCCCCGCACCTTCGGCTGCGTGGGGCCCTTGTTCTTGCCCTTCTTCCCCTTCCTGCCCTTCTTCTGCTTCTTCGTCGGGCTGGGGCCGCCGAAGCCGAACCGGCCCGCCATCTGCTGCATCATCTTGCGGGCTTCGTAGAACCGGTTGACGAGGTCGTTGACCTCGCGGACCGCCACGCCCGAACCGCGGGCGATGCGCTGCCGTCGCGAGGCGTTGATGATCTTCGGGTTGGCCCGCTCGGCGGGCGTCATGCCGCGGATGATGGCCTGCAGCTTGTCGAGGTGCTTGTCGTCGACCTGGGCGAGCTGGTCCTTCATCTGGTTCGCGCCGGGCAACATGCCCAGGAGGTTGCCGATCGGGCCCATCTTGCGCACGGCCAGCATCTGCTCGAGGAAGTCCTCGAGCGTCAGCTCGCCGGTGCCCAGTTTCTCGGCGGCCTTCTCCGCCTTCTCCTGGTCGAACGCCTGCTCGGCCTGCTCGATGAGCGTGAGCATGTCGCCCATGCCGAGAATGCGGCTGGCCATCCGGTCCGGGTGGAAGACGTCGAAGTCCTCGAGCTTCTCCCCGTTGGAGGCGAACAGGATCGGCTGGCCGGTGACATGCCGCACGGACAGGGCGGCACCACCACGCGCGTCGCCGTCGAGCTTGGTCAGCACGACACCGGAGAAGCCGACACCGTCGCGGAACGCCTCGGCCGTGGTCACGGCGTCCTGACCGATCATGGCGTCGACCACGAACAGCGTCTCGTCCGGCTGGACGGCGTCGCGGATGTCGGCGGCCTGCCGCATCAGCTCCTCGTCGACACCCAGCCGGCCGGCGGTGTCGACCACGACGACGTCGTGCTGGGCGCGCCTGGCCTCGTCGATGCTGCGCCGCGCGACGTCCACCGGGTCGCCGATGCCGTTGCCCGGCTCCGGGGCGAACGTCGGGACGCCGGCGCGCTCACCGACCACCTGCAGCTGGGTGACGGCGTTGGGCCGCTGGAGGTCGCACGCGACGAGCAGCGGGGCGTGGCCCTGCTTCTTGAGCCACTGCGCGAGCTTGCCGGCCAGCGTGGTCTTACCGGAACCCTGCAGACCGGCCAGCATGATGACCGTCGGCGGGGTCTTCGCCAGGTTGAGCCTGCGGGTCTCGCCACCGAGGATGCCGATGAGCTCCTCGTTGACGATCTTGATGACCTGCTGCGCCGGGTTGAGGGCCTCGGAGACCTCGGCGCCCTTGGCCCGTTCCTTGACGTGCTTGATGAACTCCCGCACCACGGGCAGCGCGACGTCGGCCTCCAGCAGCGCGATGCGGATCTCGCGCGCGGTGGCGTCGATGTCGGCGTCGGAGAGCTTGCCCTTGCCGCGGAGGTTCTGCAGGACCGAGGTGAGCCGATCCGAGAGTGTGTCGAACACGGGGTGCACGCTCCAGCAGGTCGTGGTTACTCAGCCGGCTCACGGGCCGGCGACATCCCAGGGTACTGGCCGGGCGTTGCCGAGGGGCCGCCCGGCCGGTCTGCTCCCCCTGTACCGGCCGGGCGGCGTCCTCAGCCCCGGTCGGCGCTCACTGGTCGGCGCGTTCGCCAGACCCCCAGTACCAGGCGATCGTCTCGCCGGCCAGGGCGCCTTACCGAGGCAGATCCCAGCTTGCCGTCCGTGGCCCGGTGCCCGGCAGCGTGAAGACACCGGAGTGTGCGTAGGTAGAACCACTCACCCTGTCTCCGTAAGGTCCCTGGCCAGGTCAGGATGGTCACGACGCCGCTGCGAGCACGGCCTGCTCGACCCGTTGTCGCCACGCCGCGTCGACCCCGCTGTGCCTCGGCGTCACGGCGAACGAGTCGACGACCCGGGAACCCAGCGTCGCCACCTTCGCCCAGCGCACCTCGGCATCGCAGCGGCGTAGTGCGCCGGCGACGCGGTAGAGCAGGCCGATACGGTCCGCGGCCCGCAGCTCGAGCACGACGGTGCTGGAGCCGGCGGTCTCGTCGTCGAACCACAGCACCTTCGGCGCCACGGCGACCGTCGGCGCGGCCTCGTAGGCCTTCTCCTTCTCGGCCAGCTTCTGGCTCAGCGGCAGCCCGCCCGCGACCGCGCGCGCGAACTGTTCCCGCAGCAGCGTGCTGTCCGGGAGGGTGCCGAACCGCGGCGAGGCGGTGAACACGCCGACCCGGCCGCCGTCGTGACTGCGCAGCATCGCGGTGTGCACCTCGAGCGAGTTGAGCGCGAGGACACCGGCCGCGGGTGTGAGCAGTTCGGCATTGGCGGGCACGGCCAGCACCACCGTCGCGAGGTTGCCCGCCACGGTGACCCGCACTTGCCCCTTCGTCGTACGGATCGCCTCGGCCACCAGTTCGCGCTGGGTGTCGTCCAGCGGGTCCGGCACCGAGAAGGCACTGCCGTGCAGCAGCCGCCGCGTGCGGCCGACCAGCTCGGCGATGAGGCCCGCCTTCCACTCCGTCCAGACGCCGGGGCCGGTCGCGAGCGCGTCGGCCTGTGCCAGCGCATGGAGCAGGTCCAGCAGCAGCGGGTTGCCGTCGATGGTCTTGGCGACCCGCTCGACGGTTTCCTGCTCGCTGATGTCCCGGCGAGTCGCCGTGTGCGGCAACAGCAGGTGATGCCGCACCATGCCCGCCACCACCGTGGTGTCCTCATCGGACAGTCCGATGCGGGTGGCCACGTGCGCGGCGATCTTGGCGCCCAGTTCGGAGTGGTCGGTGTCGCGCCCCTTGCCGATGTCGTGCAGCAACGCGCCGAGCAGCAGCAGATCCGGTCGCGCCACGGTGGTGGTGAGCTTGGCCGCCTCCACACAGGTCTGCACGAGGTGCCGGTCGACGGTCCACGCGTGCACCGGCTCGCGGGGCGGCAGGTCGCGGACCGCGCCCCACTCGGGGAACAGCCGCGCCCACAGCCCGGTCCAGTCGAGCGCCTCCACGGCGTCGACCAGTCCCTCGCCCGCGCCGAGCAGCTCGGTGAGGGCCTGTCGTGCGGGCTCCGGCCACGGCGCCCGCAGTTCCGGGGCAGAATCGCCCAGGGTGCGCAGCGTTCCGTGGGCGATCGGCTTGCCCGACCGGGCCGACGCCGCCGCCACGCGCAGCAGCAGCCCGGGATCGCGGGCCGGAACGGCGTCGCGGGCGAGCGCGACCTCGTTGCCGTGCAGGACCACGCCGTCGTCCAGCGGTGTCCTGGCCGGCCTGCGGCCGAACCGAGTCCTCGGCGGTTCGACAGCCGCGCGCAACGCGACGTCCACCGCGTACCCGACCGCCCGGCCCGCTCCCGCGAGCTTGCGCGCGAGCGTGAACCGGTCGCCCAGATCGAGCTCCGCCGCCACCACGTCGGCCTCCGCCGCGCCGAGCACGTCCCGGTCGCGACGGAGATTGCGGCGCAGCTCCGTGCGGACGTCCAGCAACAGTTCGCGTGCCGCCCGCAGTTCCTCGCCGGGACGGTCGATCAGCTGCGCGGCGGCGAACGCCTCCAGCAGACCGAGGTCACGCAATCCGCCGCGGCCGTACTTCAGATCGGGCTCCGCCGACTGTGCGATCTCACCGCTGCGCGCCCAGCGCGCCCGGGTGGCCTCGGCGAGCTCGGGAAGCCGCTTGCGGGCGGTGCGCCGCCACTGTTCCCGGGCCGCCGAGACGAGCCGCGAGGTGAGTTCGGCGTCCCCGGCGAGATGCCGCCCGTCGAGCAGTCCCATGGCGGTGCGCAGATCCTCCGAGGCGACCTTGAGCGCCTCGGCCGGCGTGCGCACCGAATGATCCAGCCCCACGCGCGCGTCCCACAGCGGGTACCAGAGCGCGTCGGCGATCTCACCGATGTTCGGATGTCCGTTGTGTACCAGTACCAGATCGAGATCGGAGAACGGTACGAGCTCGCGACGGCCGAGGCCGCCGACGGCGGCCAGCGCGACACCACCAGGCGCGGTGCCTGTGACGTCGATGCCGGCCGCCGTGGCGGCCTTGCTCAGCCAGAACTCGTACAGGTCGACCAGCGCGGCACGCAATGCCGTCGCGCCGAGCCTTCCGTGCCGACCTTCCAGCAGCCGGTTGGCTGCCTCGACAAGCCCCGCTACGACCACTGCGCGCGCCTAGAGGGCATCCGCGCCGCGTTCGCCGGTGCGGACTCTGATCACGGTGTCGACCGGGGTGACCCACACCTTGCCGTCACCGATCTTGCCGGTGTGCGCGGCGCTGACGACGGCGTCGATCACCTTTTCGACGTTGGCGTCGTCGGTCACGACCTCGATCTTCAGCTTGGCCACGAAATCGACGGCGTACTCGGCGCCGCGGTAGACCTCGGTGTGGCCCTTCTGCCTGCCGTACCCCTGGACCTCGCTGACCGTCATCCCGAGCACACCGAGCTGCTCGAGGGCGGAGCGGATGTCGTCGAGGGTGAATGGCTTGACGATGGCGGTGATCAGTTTCATGACTTGGTCTCCTCGAGCTTCTTCGCGCCGCCGGCCTCGGTCTCGACCGACGCGGCCCGGCCACCACGGCTGCCGGCAAAGTCATAGGCCGACTCGGCGTGCTCCGACTCGTCGATACCGGCGACCTCGTCCTCGGTGGAGACCCGCAGGCCCATCGTGAACTTGATGATCAGGGCGATGATCGAGGTGATCAGGAAGGAGTAGGCGAGCACCGCGACCGCACCGAGCACCTGCTTGCCGAGCTGGTCCGCACCGCCACCGTAGAACAGCCCGTCGACGCTGCCCTCGTTGACGTTGGTGGTGCCGAAGAAGCCGATCAGCACCGTGCCGACGAGACCACCGACGAGGTGGACGCCGACGACGTCGAGCGAGTCGTCGTAACCGAAGCGGTACTTCAGGCCCACCGCCAGCGCGCAGAGAATGCCGGCGATCACACCGATGGACAGCGCGCCCCAGGTGTCGACGAACGCACACGCCGGGGTGATGGCGACCAGGCCGGCCACGACGCCCGAGGCGGCACCGAGGCTCGTCGCCTTGCCGTCGCGCAGCCGCTCGGTGAGCAGCCAGCCGAGCATGGCGGCACAGGTCGCGGTGAGAGTGTTGACGAACGCGACACCGGCGATCTCGTTGGCCCCCAGCGCCGAACCGGCGTTGAAGCCGAACCAGCCGAACCACAGCAGGCCCGCACCGAGCATCACGTAGGGCAGGTTGTGCGGCTTCATCGGCTCCTTGGGCCAGCCGCGCCGCTTGCCGAGCACCAGCGCCAGGGCGAGAGCGGCGGCACCGGCGTTGATGTGCACCGCGGTACCACCCGCGAAGTCCAGAGCCGCGAGGTCGTTGGCGATCCAGCCGCCGACCACGCCCGAGTCCTCGTTGTCGAACGCGAAGACCCAGTGCGCCACGGGGAAGTACACGACCGTGGCCCACAGGCCGGCGAACAGAAGCCACGCGCCGAACCGCATGCGGTCGGCGACGGCACCGGCGATCAGGGCGACCGTGATGATCGCGAACATGCCCTGGAACGCCGCGAAGCCCGTGGTGCTCAGCGCGTCGCCGCCCATCAGCCCGGACAGACCGAGCGCCTCGAACGGGTCACCGAGCAGACCGGCGCCGACGTCGTTACCGAAGGCCACCGAGTAGCCGTAGACGACCCACAGCACCCCGATCAGGCCCATGGCGCCGAAGCACATCATGAGCATGTTCAGCACGCTCTTCGACCGGACCATGCCACCGTAGAAAAACGCCAGTCCCGGTGTCATCAGCAGCACCAAAGCGGCGCTGGTGAGCAACCAGGCCGTATCTCCTTGCACGCTTCTCCTCCTTCGAGAGCCGTATCGCCGAACTCGCAATTGCGGCACAGCATCGAGAAGGCGTGTTGCACGGAATGGCTTCTCAGGTTTCGAGAGCGTGAAGCAAACAGGCGGCCATGTTACGTCTGCGTTTCTCCCCACCAGGGGCAATACGTCCGGTTGCGAAACGTCGTGGTCGAATATGTCCCGTGACCTCGCGTAAGGCGCTCGGAAACTCGTTACCGTCCGTTGTCATGGACGCGTTGCGCTGCTCCATCTGCGCAGAGCCACTCCATCCGGTGAACCAGTCGCTGCGTTGCGAACGGCGCCACTCGTTCGACATTGCGAAGCAGGGCTACGTCAACTTGCTCCATGCGAGGGTCGACGCGGGGACGGCGGACACGACCGAGATGGTCGCGGCGCGCGCCGGCTTCCTCTCCGGCGGGTGGTACGAGCCGCTCACCGACCTGCTGGCCGAGTGCGTGACGGGGCACGGCGAACACGAGCTGGTGGTCGACGCGGGCGCCGGAACCGGCTACTACCTCGCGCGCGTGCTCGACCGCGTGCCGCGGGCGGCGGGGCTGGCGCTGGACGTGTCGGCACCGGCGTTGCGCCGGGCGGCACGGGCGCATCCGCGGATCGGGGCGGCCGTGTGGAACCTCTGGCAACCATGGCCGGTCGCCTCGGAGGTCGCCGACGTGGTGCTCAACGTCTTCGCGCCCCGCAATCCCGGCGAGTTCCAGCGCGTGCTGCGGCCCGGCGGTCTGCTCGTCGTGGCGGCGCCCGGACCCGGGCACCTCGCCGAACTGGCGCAGCGGCTGCCGCTGCTCGACATCGCCGGCGACAAACAACACCGGCTCGCCGAGGCCCTCTCCGGCCGGTTCGAGCTGGCCGACCGGGCCGAGACCGCTCGCACTGTGTCGCTCGCGCCCGCCGACGTGCGGCAGCTGGTGCTCATGGGGCCGAACGCGCATCATCTGCACCGGGACGGGCTCGGCGAAGCGCTGGACCGGCTGACCGAGAGCGTGCAGGTCACCACGGCGTTCCAGGTGTCGGTGTTCCGGAGGCTGCCATGACCGAGGTGTCCGCGACCGTGCTCGCCGATCCGGCATGGCTGCGCGAGGATCTCGGCAGGGCGGCGCGGTTGTACGGCGCGGTGGGCGACCGGGTGCTCGGCACGATCCGGTGGTATTCGGCGTCGTCGGTGCTCGTGGCTCCCGCGCTCGAACCGTTCGTGCACACCGGGACGGCGCGGGACCCGGCACTGGACGCGGTGGTGCTCGACGTGCATCCCGACGGGCGCTACCTCGACGCGCACTCCGAACGCGTCCTCGGCCGGGACACCGAGGCGCTGGGCGCGGCACTGGCGCGGGCGATCGGGCAGGCGGTGGACGCCCTCGCCACCGTCTGCGGAGCCACGCCGCAATCGCTGTGGGCGATCGCGGCGGACTCCATCGCCAACCGGTTGCTGTGGGCAGGCTCGGCGGTCGGCGACGCCGAGCGCGCGATGCGGCTGGCGGACGAGCTCGGAGAGGTGATAGACAGGCCGATGCCCAGGCCGCGGTTCGCCGATGTCGGCGGACGTCCGGTGGTCCGCCGGACGTCCTGCTGCCTGATCTACGAGATCCCCGGCGGTCAGAAGTGCGCGAGCTGTCCACGGCAGACCCCGGCCGAGCGGGAACGGCGGCTTCGCTCCCTGCTCGGCTAGGACTGTCGCGTTCGGACTCGCCGGCCGGACCGGCGCCGGCCCGGCGGCCACGGCCTGGCGCGGCGCCGGCGCGGTGCCGGATCCACCCGCTCAAAGCGCCGGTTCCTCCCGCACGCCCAGCAGGCTCAGCAGCCCGCGGCGACCGGTGAACGGGTTGCGCGGCGCGGTGAGGCCGTGCCGGGCCAGGGTGACCGCCTCGACGCCGTCGCAGGCCGCGTGCCGCGCCCGCAGGGCGTCGATGGTGCCGCCCGTGGCGGTGCCGGCGACGGTGGTCGTCTGGGTGGCGGCGAGCCCGAGCGCGGCCAGCGCCGCGCCCGCGGGGAGCCTGCGGGCCAGCGTGGCCGTGACGGTCGCCGCGAGCACCGGCAGCCGGTGGACGGGCACGTCCAGCCGCGTGGCGAGCCGGGACGCGACCGCCAGTGCCGTCCCGACCGCCCGCTCGGCGTCCACACCGGACAGTTCGCCGCCCGGCACGGCAGCGGCCGCGGCGGCCGTGGTCACGGGGTGACCGGACTCGACGAGCCGTGCCGCGACGGCGCCCGCACGCTCGCGCTCGTCCTCTGCCCCGACTGTGGCGGCGGCACGGACCGCCTCGTCGACGACGGTGCCGAGCCCGGGCTCCTGCCCGGTCTCGTCCGGTGCGCCTGCCGCGAGCCACCGCGCGAGCCGCTGGTCCTCCGTGTCGTCGTCCGGCTCGGCGTGGGCGGGCACGGGTGCGGCACGCCGTTGTCCGTCGGCCGGCGCACACGCGGTGAGCAGCCCGCGCAGGTAGCCCGGCCCTTCGCGGCGCGTGGCGGCCTCCAGCCCGGCGGCGCCGTCCGGCAGCACCCGCGCCACCAGTCCTTCGGCCTTCACCCCGAGTTCCTTGTCCGTGAGCGGCCGGGCGAGGCTGCCCTTGGCGTGGCTGACGTCGTGTTCCAGCACGGTGCCGTCGGTCAGCACCACCCGCAGCCCGGCCGCGTCGCGGGCGCAGTCGGGCGTCGCGTCGAAGGTGACGAGCGAGCGCAGCCGCTGCGCCGGTGCGGACACCACGAGCTCGGTGGCGTAGCCGGTGAGGTCTACCCGGCCGGTGAGCAGTCCCGCCGCGACGCCGTGTGCCGTGGAGAAGCGCGCCTGCAGGCCGTCCACCGGTGCGGTGTTGCCGGTCAGTTCGGGCACGAGCGGGTGGCACCGGAGGTGGATCGCCGCCACTCGCTCGGAGCCCCCGTGGTCCGCGAGCGGCCGGTGGAGCGCCTCGGCCGCCTCGATGGCCGGATGACTCACGATGCCGCACGGATACGGCTTGAAGGTGTTGTCGAGCAGTTCCCAGCGCGAGCCCATCTCGTCCAGCAGGGCACCCTCGGCGAACGCCCCCCGCGCGAGCCGCGCCACGAAACCGTCCGGCCCGGTCAGTGTGTCGCCGGGGCCGGGGGCACCCGCCATCGCGTCCCGCACCGCGCGCAGTCCCCGCATCGCGGCCTTGCCCGGGTGGAACGGCTTGGTCATGGAGCCGAAACCCTCCCGGTTGCCCAACCCGCTCTCGACGGCCCATTCGAGCGCCACCTGGAGCCGCTCGGCGTCGAGACCGTGCAGCACCGCCGCCGTGACGGCCGCGCCGACCGCGCCGCAGGTGCCGGTGATGTGCCATCCCGCGTCGTAGTGCTCCGGCGACACCGAGACGCCCAGCCGCAACTGCGCCTCCACGCCCCAGGCGAACGCGGACAGGATCTCGTCGCGATCGCGATCGGCGACGTCGTCCTGCAGTCCGGTCAAGGCCGCCAGACACACCGCGCCCGGGTGGATGACCGTGCTGAGGTGGGTGTCGTCGTAGTCGTCGAGGTGCGCGGCGAACCCCGTCGCGAACGCGGCGTCGAGCGGGCGCAGACGCTCGGCGCGCCCCGGCACGGCACTCTTGCCGTCGCCGAAGCCCGACGCGGCACTCACCACGACGTCCATCCCCGGCTCGCGCGACGCTCCGACGGCGGTGGCGAGCACGTTGAAGAGGGTGCGCCGCGCCTGTTCCGTGACCCCGGCAGGCAGCGGCTGCCTGCTGTGGGTGCTGATGAGCCGGGCGAGCTGGGCCAACGGGGTCGACATGGTTCTCCTTGTTCACTGAGGTTCGATGAGATGGACGGGGCTTCAGAGACCGACGACGGGGGCCATGAGCAGGACGCCGGTGACCAGGACCGCCACGCCGAGCACGTCGAAGACGAACCCGCTCCGGAGCATTCTCGTCATCGGGACCAGTCCGGAGCCGTACACGATCGCGTTGGGCGGAGTCGACACCGGCAGCATGAAGCCGTACCCGGCGGCCGCGGCCGCGACGAGGCCGGGAACCAACGGGTTGACGCCGACGGCCACCGCGATCGGCACGACGATGGGCACGACGATCCCGGCGCTCGCCGTGTTGCTCGTCGTCTCCGAGATGACGAGTCCGGCGACCGCGGCCAGGATGGTGATGGCCGTCAAGGACGAGACGCCGAACCGATCGGCTAGCGCGCTCCCGAGCGTGTCGGCGAGCCCGGTCTCCGACGACAGCGATCCGATCACGGTGCCCGCGCCGAAGAGCAGGATCACGCCCCAGTCGATCTTGGCGGCCTCGGGCCAGCTGAGCGTCGCCGCGCGGCGACCACCGGGGCCTGCGGACTCCCGGCCCAGGGGCAGCAGGAAGAGCACCGTCGCGGCGAAGATCGCGGCGACGCCCTCGGTGACGTGCTCGTGCAGCCACGTCACGATCCCGTTGTCGTCACCGAGAATCAGGCTCGCGACGCCCGGGGCTGTCCACAGGAGCACGGCGAGCGCGAACGCGACACACGTGTTCAGCTCACCGCGGGAGAACCGGCCCAGCTCCGTCCGCTGCCGGACGACGTACTCGCGCGCACCGTCGAGTGTGCTGACCTCGGGCCGGTTGAGCCGGAGCAGCACCAGGCACAGGACGACGAACATGACCAGCACGATCGGCGCGAACAGCAGCACCCACTCCACGAAGTTGATGGTGAGGCCGGTCTGTTCCTCGATCAGGTCGCGGCCGATGAGCTGGTGCGGCGCGCCGATCGGGGTGAGCAGGCCGCCGATCGACGCGCCGTAGGCGATCACGAGCATCAAGGCGACGGCCCAGCGGGAGTGGCGCAGGTCCTGGCCGCCGTTCTCCTGGCTGATCGCACTCACGGCACCGACGATGCCGAGGCCGATGGGGAACAGCATCGCGACGGTGGCGGTGTTGGAGATGAACGCCGAGATCACCATGGCCATGGCGCCGAAGCCGATCACCGTGCGGGCAGGGGATCGCACGACCGCTCCCACCGACAGGACCCGCAACGCGATGCGCCGGTCGAGGCCGTGCACGGTCATGGACCGCGCGATCACGAACCCGCCGAGGAACGTGAAGATCGTGTCGTTGCCGAACGCGCCGAAGACCGTGTCCTCGTCGGCGACTCCGAGGAATACGCACAGCACGATCGCGAGGAGTGCGGTCGCGGCCAGCGGGATCGCCTCGCTCACCCACCAGACGACGACCAGCGCGAGGACGCCGGCGAGTGCTCGTTGTTCCCACGGCAGTCCACCCGTGGTCAGCAGCACGACAGCGAACAACACGGGCCCGAGCACCAGCCCGGCCTGCCCTCTGATCGCGTCGAAACGGTGCTGCCGGTCCGCCGCCGGCGGTGCCGCGTCGTTGCGGTCCCGAGTCTTCATGCGCCCTCCATTGGGTGCCCACGATGCGATATTGCGTTTCGTATTACGGGCACCTTAGGCGGTGGGCCGCCGCCCGCGCAAGCTCGGGCGCAGGGGCGCATCGTTAGGCTGAGCACCGTGAACGCAGGGGAAGACGCCGTGGACGACACCGCCGGGCGCGCGTCCGGAGTGCAGTCGATCGACCGTGCCGTGGCCATCCTCACGGCGTTCTCTCGAGCGCGTCCCGTGATCGGGATCAGCGAACTGGCCAAGCACACCGGACTGTCCCGGGGCACCACCCATCGCCTCGTGAGCGCGCTGGCCGCACACGGCATGCTCGCCCAGGTCCCGGACTCCAGCGCGTACTCGCTCGGCCCCCGCCTGCTGGGGCTGTCCGAGGCCGCCCGCGACCAGTTGTCCCTGGACGTCCAGGCCCGCCCCGTGATGACCTGGCTGCGCGACCGCACCGGCGAGACGGTGGGCCTGCACATCCTCGACTCGCTGCCGAGCCGCCGGACCATCGCGCAGGTGGAGTCGCTGCAGGCGTTGCGCCGGACCTACACCGACCTCGGCGCCGCGAAACCGCCGTACCAGGGCGCGCCCGGCAAGCTGCTGCTCGCCCACGCGCCGGAGGACGTCTCGGCAGGCGTGCTCGCCGAACTCGAGCGCTCCGACGCGGACATCGCCGCCCGACTGAAGGACGAGTTCGCCGACATCCGGCGGGACGGCTACGCCATCTCGCTGCAGGAGCGCGTCCCCGGCGTCGTCGCCGTGGCGGTGCCGGTGTGGGACCACACGAACGCGGTCGTGGCGGCGTTGAGCGTGTCGGTGCCCGCGGTGCGCGCCGGCCGGGAGGAGCTGGTGGCCATGACACCGGCCATGCGGGAAGCCGCGGCGACGCTCTCCTCACGACTCGGGCACAGTCCACAGGAGAACGCGCGCTGACTCACGACGCGGCGTCGAAGCGCTCCTGGAGGTCCTTGCGCGCCTGTCGAGTCACGGCGTGTAACGATCGCCTTGATCGACACGACGGGGTCGATGCCGCGCCCACGTGGGCGCGCATACTCGCGAAAGTCATCCATGAGCATTCCCTCCGCCGTTCGCCCTGCCCGCAATCCACACACCCGCCGGGGCAAGGGGCGCGAATCCACGACCGCCATCGCGATGCTGGCCGGCGCTCTCGCCCTCCTGACCGCGTGTGGCGGTACCCCTCGGACCACCGATGCCCCTCGGCCGACGACACCCGGCCAGGCCGCCGCCGCAGACAGTCCACCGACCACCACGGAGTCGACCTCATCCAGCGAGTCGGTCGACGCCTCCGCGACCGAGGCCGGCGATGCGACGAACGCCTTGACCGGAAACGCGCTTGGCGACGTCGGCCGAGCGTTCACCCTCTCCCCGCCGGGGGAAGAAACCGGCGGCCCCGGCACGACCATTGTCACCCTCACGGAGATCTCGCGCGGCGAACCTGCCTTCGACGGCGAGCCGACCGTGCGGGTCTCCACAACCGTCGAGACCGGAAGCGACGACGCCGTGAACGAGGAGGTGCTCTACTCGTACTTCTGCGACTCGGCGGGCAGCATGGACCCGGACACCGGCGAGGAACTCGACGGCCAGGGCGGGATGATGGTCAGCGAGAATCCTCCCGCCAGGTTCGGCCGGAACATGACCTACTCCTGCACATTCGACGTGGTCGGACTGCACGACCACGGCCTGCTCGTCCTCGGCGACGGCTGGTCGCAGGGCATCGAGTTTCCCTACGACCTCCGCTGACTCACGACGCGGCGTCGAAGCGCTCCTGGAGGTCCTTGCGGCCGCGGTCGGTCAGCGCCCCGAACAGGCGCAGCCGTGCCATGCCGCCGTCGGGGTAGATGTCGAGCCGCACGTGGGTCGCCTCGCGCGCGGCCGGCACGACGAACCGGTGCCGTGTGTCGGGCTGCAGCCGCGTCGTGGGCAGCAGCTCGAACCACGCGTCCCGGTCGTCCATGGCGGCAACCGCGTCCACGTCGGACGTTCCGGACAGGGAAGCCCAGCCGGGGGCGTTGCCGCGAAGGTTGCTGGTGTCCAGCTCCGCGAACCGGACGACGCCGGCGCCGGCGAGCCGCACGATGGCCCAGTCGTTGCCGCCGTCGCGCCTGCGCGCCGTCTCCCAGCCCTCGGCCTGGTTCGCCGCGAGTCCCGCCGCGAGCAGGTTGTTCGGCGACGAATAGAACATGTCACTGCACCCGGTACACACCGCGCCGTTCTCCAGCGCCGCCAGGTCCAGCGCGTCGAGGTCCAGCAGCGCCGGGTCCGGGATCACCTCGCCGTGCACGCGCAGCCGCGCGATCCCGCCGTCCGGATGCATGGTCAGCCGCACGTGGGTGTAGCGGCGCGGCGAGCCGACGGGGAAGAAGTTCTCCGCGTGGCCGGACACCGGCTGCCGCGCGACCAGCGTGTCCCACTCCGCCTGCGCCACCTCGGCCGCGCTCGGATACCCGGGCAGCGCGCACGCCTCCACCGACACGAACGGCGGGTAGTTGCCCTTGAAGAACGCCGTGTCCACGACGACACCCGAGATCACGCCGGGCAGGCCGAGCCGGACGATCGCCTGGTCGTCACCGGGTTCGCGATGCCGCCGCGTCTCCCAGCCGTCGTAGACCTGCCCCTTGGGACCGAACGTCTCCGGCTGGTGACGCGGCGTCCACGGGTTGATCAGGTTCTCCTTCTCGGCGAACAGCTCGTCGCTGGCCCACATGACGGTGCCTCCGGACCGCCGCGACGCCAGATCGGTCAGTGCTGTCCACTCCGGACGATCGGTCACCATGCCTCCTGTGTCGTGCACCCGGACCCGTGTTGTGCGGAACACCCGCACCCGGCTGCCCGGGTCATCGCGCATCCCTGGTCAGCAACCTGCCGTGGGGCTCGTCGCCGGTGATCCGCCTGCCGCGCAGCCAGGTGGAGTGGACCACACCGGCCAGCGGCCTGCCGTGGTAGGCACTGACGGGGTTACGGTGGCGCAATTTCGCCGCGTCCACGACGAACGCCTCGTCGGGCGCGAACACGCAGAAGTCGGCGTCGAATCCCTCGGCGAGACGGCCCTTGCGGCGCAACCCGGCCTGTTCGGCCGGCCGCTGCGCCATCCAGCGCACCACGTCGGTGAGCGTGAACCCGCGCTGCCGCGCGCCCGTCCACACTGCGGGAAGACCGACCTGCAGGCCCGCGATGCCACCCCACGCCTGACCGAAATCGCCGGTGTCGAAGCGCTTCAGCTCGGGCGTGCACGGCGAGTGGTCACTGACCACGCAGTCGATCACGCCGTCGGCAAGCCCCTGCCACAGCCGCTCCCGGTTACCCGCCTGCCGGATCGGCGGGCAACACTTGAATTGCGTGGCGCCGTCTCCGATCTCCTCGGCCGTGAAGCTCAGGTAGTGCGGGCACGTCTCGGCGGTCACCGCCACACCGTCCCGCCGCGCGCGCTCGATGAGCGGGATCGCCTCCGCCGAGGCGAGATGCAGGATGTGCACGCGGGCACCGGTTCGTCCGGCCAGCTCGATCACGCGCGCGATCGCGGTGGTCTCGGCGGCCGGGGGCCGGGAGCCGAGGAAGTCGGCATAGCGCGGGCCGTGCGGCGCGGGTGCGTGCTCAATGGTGTCGGCGTCCTCCGCATGGACGATGAGCAGGCCGTCGAAGCTGCTCAGCTCGCGCATCGCCGCCTCGAGTCCGGCGTCGTCGAGAGGCGGGAACTCGTCGACGCCCGAGTGCAGGAGGAAGCACTTGAAGCCGAACACGCCCGCGTCGTGCAGCGGCCGCAGCTCGGCCCGGTTGCCCGGTACCGCGCCGCCCCAGAACCCGACGTCGACGTGCACGCGCCCGAGCGCCGTCTTGCGTTTGACCTCCAGTGCGGCGACGTCGACCGTAGGCGGCAGGCTGTTGAGCGGCATGTCGACGATCGTGGTGACCCCGCCCGCCGCGGCGGCGCGCGTCGCGGTCTCGAAGCCCTCCCACTCGCTGCGGCCGGGGTCGTTGACGTGCACGTGCGTGTCGACGAGTCCGGGGAGCAGCACGACGTCGTCGCCGAGCTCCACCACCCGCTCGGCCGGGATCTCCGCGTCGTAGGGCTCGACGGTGGCGATCCGGCCACCGGACACGCCGACGTTGCACGCCGTCTCGCCGTCGGGGGTGACGGCCCGGGGTGCCCGGATCACGAGGTCCATCCTGCTCATCTCCCTATTCTGCGAGCGCCACGACCGATTCGGCGAACCGCACCGCGGCGGCGACCGGATCGACCACCGGTACACCGACGGCCGCCCGCACCGCGGGCGCCATCCCCGCCATGCCACCACACCCCAGCACGACGACGTCGGCGTCGGCTCGCTTGGCCACGTCGGTGACCACCGCGAGCGCGTCCTCGCGGCGTCCGACGAGCTCCGGCACCCCGAGCCCGGTCGGCAGCACCCCGGCGCAGCGGCCGTCGAGGTGCAGCGCGTGCAGCCGGTCCTCGACCACCGGCACGGCCTCCTCGGTCGAAGTCACCACGGCGTAGCGCCTGCCGAGCAGCTGGGCCAGCGCGGGCCCGCACTCGGTGATGTCGAGCACCGGCTTGCCGGCGAGCTCCTGCGCGGCCTCCTGGCCCGGCTCGCCGAAGCCGGCCAGCACGATCGCGTCGGCGTCCTGCCCGAGCTCCTCCACGCGGTCGAGCACGCCCATCGCCGAGCGCAGCACCTCAGGGCGGCCGCTGAGCACGACGGGGCCCGAGGCCGGGGCGGTCGCCACGACCTCGGTGCCCGGTGCGGCCGCGCCGGCGGCGACCGCGCCGATCAGCTCGGTGCAGGCCTCGACTCGGTTGGGGTTGACGACGAGGATGCGCAACTGATCACCTCACTGGGCAGGGGCGCCACGCGAATCGTCGCGCTGCGCCGGTAATAGATCACTCCGGCGATGACCACCCCGAGCACCCACGAGAACGGGGACACGACGGAGAACGCCGGCACGAGGGCGAGCACGCCCGACACCACGGCCGCGGGGACGAACGCCTGCAGCGCCACCGGGTTCACGCCCCGGCGGTAGTAGTAGGCGCCCGCGGGCTCGGCGGTGAACAGCTCGTCCAGGTCGATCCGGCCGCGCCGGACGAAGTAGTAGTCGACGAGCAGGATCGCGACCAGCGGGGCGAGGAATGCGGCGAGGCCGCCAAGGAAGTAGTTGACGACGACGGGGTTGGAGTAGAGCTCCCACGGCATCACCAGAATCGCCAGGACCGCGCTGATGAGCCCGCCGCGCTTGAAGGTGAGGTACTTGGGCGCGAGGTTGGCCAGGTCGTAGGCGGGCGAGACGAAGTTGGCGACGATGTTGATGCCGACCGTCGCGGTGATGAACGTCAGCGCGCCGACGACCGTGACCCACGGGTTGTCGATCCGCGCGACGATCTCCACCGGCTCGGTGATCGCCTCGCCGAACACCGCGATCGCGCCCGCGGTGGTGAGCACGGAAGCCAGCGCGAACAGCGAGAAGTTCAGCGGCAGGCCCAGCAGGTTGCCGACCCGGTAGGCGCGATGCGACGTGGTGAACCGCGCGAAGTCGGCGTAGTTGAGGATCAGCGTCATGAAGGTCGCGATCGTCAGCCCCACGGCGGCCACGCTCTGGTGCAGCTGCTGCCCCGGCGAGAGATCGGTGAGGCTGTCGGTGAGCGAGATGTCGAAGTCGGCTTTCACGAGCAACCAGCCCGCGAGGAACAGCATGATGACCCACACGAGCGGTCCGGTGGCCCAGTCCTGGACCTTGCGGATGGTCTCCATGCCACGCGACAGGATGACGAGCTGGATCAGCCACATCAGACCGAACGCCGCCCAGCCCACTGTGGACAGTCCGAGCACGTCGTTGGTGGTGTAGGGCCGCAGGCCCGGCCACAGCTGGACGGCGAGCACGACAAGCGCCACCGAGGCCAGCCAGGTCTGGATGCCGTACCAGGCGATGGCGATGATCGCCCGGACGAGGGCGGGGATGTTGGCGCCGTACACGCCGAAGCTGACCCGGGCCAGCACGGGGAACGGGACGCCCGTGCGATGCCCGGCATGCCCCATGAGGTTCATGCCGGCGTAGACGATGGTGATGCCGACGAGCAACGCGAGAAAGACCTGCCACGCGGTGAGACCGAGCACGAAGAGGCCGGCGGCGAAGGTGTAGTTGCTGATGGCGTGGGTGTCGGCCATCCAGAGCGCGAAGATGCTGTAGGTGCCCCACGTGCGCTTGCCCGCGGGTGCGAGATCGGCGTTGTACAGGTGCGACGCGTAGGAGTGGGGTACTGCCGGACGGTGCTCTGCTGTCGTGCGTGCGGGAGTGGCCATCGCCGTCCTCCGGGCTCGGGTGTGTTCAGCGTAGCGAGAGTGAAGCTATAACTGAACAGTTCGTGAAGGGTTTCCTTCACGTAACAACCCGCCCCAGCGGTGTAACAGCCTCGTAGACTGGCCGCATGCTCCCCGGCGCGCCGCCCGACGACGAGGAACTCGGGGCCCGGATCCGGGCACTCCGCCTCGAGCGCGGAATGTCGCTGCGTGCGCTCGCCACCGCACTCGGCATCAGTCCGAGCGCGCTGTCGCAGATGGAGCGCGGCAAGATGCGGCCGTCGGTGACCCGGCTGTTTCAGATCGTGTCGATCCTTCAGGTGCCGCTGGCCGCGGCCTTCGGCGAGGACGTGCCGGCACCGGCGGCGGCCGAGCCGGTGGAGGTGAAACCCGACGAGGTGGTTCTCGCCCGGTCCGGCGACGTCCCCGCGCTGTCGCTGGGGCACGGCGTGGAGTACCGCAGGCTGACGCCGGTGCCGATCCCGGGGGTGGAGATCTTCGAGTCGGTGTACCCGCCGGGGTCGAGCTCGAGTCAGGACGCCGAGTACCTGCGGCACAGCGGCCACGAGATGGGCAGCGTGCTCTCCGGAACGCTCACCCTCGACATCGGCTTCGAACGCTACGAGCTCGGCCCAGGCGACTCGATCCGGTTCCCCTCGACCACGCCGCACCGCATCCGCAACACGGGCGACGTTCCCGCCGTCGCGGTGTGGGTCAACCTGCCCTAGCCCGCGAACTCACGGGGCCGGTTCGAATTCCACCACGTTGTCCAGCGCGGTACCCATGGCGGCGTTGGCCTCCCGCTCGATCATGATCTCCACGAGCACGGGCCGGCTCGTGCGGTCGGCCTCCTTGCGCGCCCACTCCAGCGCCTGCCGGATCTCGCCGGGATCCAGCACGCGCGTGCCCGAGCAGCCGTAGGCCTCCATGATCTTGACGTTGTCCGTGCCGCGCTCGTCGTAGTGCAGGTCGACCTGGAAGTTCATCTCGTAGCCGCGCTCGGCCTGCCGGATGAGACCCAGGTACTCGTTGTTCAGCATGATGAGCACGAACGGCACGTCGTACTGCGCGGCCACCGCGAGCTCCTCGACGAGGAACTGGAAGGAGTAGTCGCCGACCACCCCCACCACCTCGGCGTCCGGGCGGGCCTTCTTGACGCCGATGGCCGCCGGGATCTCCCAGCCGAGCGGACCCGCCTGCCCGCACACCTGGTAGTGCCGTGGCTTGTGCGCGCGCTGGAACTGGCCCGACCAGATCTGGTACAGCCCGATCGCGGTGACGAAGTAGGCGTCCTCGCCGTAGAACTCGTTGATCTCCTTGAACACCCGCGGAGCCTTGATCGGGATCGAGTCGAAGTCCTCGCGCCGCGGCAGCTCGCGTTTGAGTTCGGCGATGCGGTTGACCCACACCGGCACCCCCGGATCGATCGGCGCGCCCCGATCGTCGATCGCCCGCAGCAACGCCGTGAGGAACGCCCCGGTGTCCGACACGATGCCGAGGTCGGGACCGAAGACCTTGCCGATCTGCGTCGGCTCGATGTCGACGTGGACGAACTTGCGCTCGCCCCGGTAGACGTCCAGCGCGCCGGTGTGCCGGTCGCCGAAGCGCGCGCCGAGCGCGAGCACGAGGTCCGACTCGAGGAACGCCGCGTTCGCCCACCGCTGGGAGGTCTGGATCCCGGCCATTCCGGCGAAGAGCGGATGGTCCTCCGGGAAGCTGCCCTTGCCCATCAGCGTGACGCCGACGGGCACACCGAGCCGTTCGGCGACGGCGCGCAGGGGTTCGCTCGCCTCGCCCAGCACCACCCCGCCACCGGCCAGGATGAGCGGCCGGCGCGCGGCCAGGAGCATGTCCAGTGCGCGCTCCACGCGCGCGGGCGACGGCGTGGGCACGGTTACGGGGAACGGCGCGTCGATGGCCGGGTCCCACTCGATGCGTTCCTTCTGGACGTCGAGTGGCAGGTCGATGAGCACCGGGCCGGGCCGGCCCGACCGCGCGATCCGGAACGCCTCACGGAAGATCCACGGCGCCTGCGCGGCCTCCTTCACCTGCACCGCCCACTTCGTCACCGGCTTGGCGATCTCGACGATGTCCACCGCCTGGAACGCCTCCTGGTGCAACTTCGTCGACACCGCCTGCCCGGTGATGCACAGGATCGGGATGGAGTCGGCCTGCGCGGTGTAGAGCCCGGTGATCATGTTGGTGCCCGCCGGACCGGACGTACCGATCGCGACCCCCACCTTGCCGGTGGTGCGCGCCCAGCCGTCGGCCATGTGCGTGGCGCCTTCCTCGTGCCGGACCACGAGGTGGTCGATGGCGCTGCCCTGCATCGCCTGGTAGAGCGGGAGAATCGCCGCGCCGGGGCAGCCGAACGCGGTGTCGACGCCCTCGGAGACCAGCACGTCGACGACGGCCTGCATTACGGGAACCTTCGCCATGGCACGCCCCTCACCCTCGGCCGGAGAGTTGCTCGGTGACCTTCAGCAGTGCGGAGTGGTCGAGCGAGCCGTGACCCATGGCGCGGGCCGCGGCGACGAGCTGGGCGACGAGCCCGGTCATCGGCAGGGACACGTCGGCCTGCCGGGCCGCGGCGATCGCGATGCTCATGTCCTTGTGGTGCAGGTCGATGCGGAAACCGGGCTCGAACCGGCGCGCCACCATCGACTCGCGTTTGAGGTCGAGGATGCGGTTGGCGGCCAGCCCGCCCGCCAGCACGTCGAGACCCGTCTTCGGGTCGACGCCGGAACCCTCCATGAGCACGATGGCCTCGCTCACCAGCGCGTAGATTCCGCCGACCACCAGCTGGTTGGCCGCCTTGACCACCTGGCCGGCGCCGTGGGGTCCGACGTGGACGATGGTGGTGCCGAGCGCGGCGAACAACGGCTTGGCCGCCTCGAAGTCGGCCGCCTCGCCCCCGACCATGATGGACAGCGCGGCCTGCTTCGCACCTGCCTCACCACCGGAGACGGGTGCGTCGAGCACCCGGATGCCCTTCTCCGCCGCGGCGGCCGCCACCTGGAGCGAGGTCTCCGGGCGGATCGTGCTCATGTCGGCGAGCAGCGTGCCCGGCTTGGCCGATTCCAGGACGCCGCCCGCGCCGAGGACGACCTCTTCCACCTGCGGGTGGTTGGGCAACATGGTGATGACGACGCCGGCGCCCTCGACGGCGTCGGCGACCGATGTCGCGGCGTGCCCGCCCGCGGCCACGAGTCGCTCGACGGCCCCGGGCACCACGTCGTACCCCGTGACGGTGTGGCCCGCGCGGACCAGGTTGGCGGCCATCGGGGTGCCCATGATCCCGAGGCCGATGAATGCGACATCTCTGACCGGTGTCATGACGCTGCCCTTCGCTCGCGCGGCAGCCAGTCGAACGACGACTCGCTGTCGCTGGTCGGCTTGTACTCGAGGCCCACGTAGCCGCGGTATCCGGCGGCTTCGAGCGCGGCCAGGTGACCGTCGAGGTCGACCTGCCCGCTGCCCGGTTCGCCCCGGCCGGGGGCGTCGGCGATCTGGACGTGACCGATGCGCGCCGTGTGCTCGGCGATCACGGAGTCGACGTCGTCGCCGTTGACGGTGAGGTGGTAGAGATCGGCCAGCAGGGTGAGGTTGGTCCTGCCGACCTTGTCGATCACGGCGAACGCGTCGGCCGCCGTGTGCAGCGGGTACTGCGGCGCCGCCGACAGCGGTTCGAGCACCACGGTGGCGTCGAGCGCGGCCGCCTCCTCGCACACCCAGTCCAAGGTGGACAGTGCGAGCTCGTCCTGCGCGGCCGGCTGGACGCCGGGGAGCCGGTTGCCGTACAGCGCGTTGAAAGTGCGGGTGCCGAGCCTGCGCGCGATGTCGAAGGCGACGGCGACGCTGTCGCGGAACTCCCACTGCCGCCCGACCCAGGAGATCAGCCCGCGGTCGCCCGCGGGCATGTCGCCGGCGAAGAAGTTGAGCCCGACCAGCCGCACGCCCGCGTCGGTGACGGCGGAGACGAAGGCGTCCACCTCCGCGTCGCTCGGAACAGCGGTCGAGCCGAAGGGCCACCAGAACTCGATCGCGTCGAAGCCCGCGGCCTTGGCCGCCGCAGGCCGTCGCAGCACCGGCAGTTCGGTGAAGAGCATCGAGAGATTGACGTCGTAGCGCAGGCCGTGGCGCGCGCCCGATTGACCGCCCATGGAACCACACTTCCGATCCACGTTGATCCGACGATATTTCGTAATGTGGAACTTTGTTTTCGTACTATGACAGTAACGGTGTCATCCTGGACTCGTCAACGGGCCCGCGGGGAGATACGTTGCAGGCGTGGAGCTGGAAGCCGAGTTCACGAGCGAGCCGTTCCGGGGCGAGGGGGAGCCGCCTGCCCACGCCGTCAAGGCCCGTGAAGCCGCCGAGCTCGCCGGCCTGCGGACAGAGTTCGGACCCCTGGGCACGTCCGCCCGCGGCGACGCCGACGCCGTGCTCGGCGCCCTCCCCGCGATCGCCCGCGCCGCGCTCGACAGTGGCGCGACCCGGCTCACCCTGCGCGTCCAGCCGCCCGGCAGCACCGCCACCGACCGCCAGGAGACGGGCAGCGTGCTCGACGGGATGGTCCGCGAGGTCGAGGCCGAACTGGGCAGCACGCTGGCCGAACTGGACCGTCCCGGCAAGCAGCGCGCCGTCCGGCTGCTCGAGGAACGCGGCGCCTTCCAGCTGCGGAAATCCGTGGCGGCGGTGGCCGAACTGCTCGGTGTCACCCGCTTCACTGTCTACAACTATCTCAACCGCGGCTGACGAGAATTCAACAAAATGTTGACTCGGCAGCAGGCATCGCCTTAGTTTTCCCGGAATGAGCCAACTCCGGCTGACCGAGTTCAACTCCGCCGATTCCGATCGACTCCGTCCACTGCTGACGGACTGTCTCGCCGTGCCACGCTGGGTGGACACGGTGCTGGCCGGCCGCCCGTATGCCGACCGGAACGCCCTGCTCGCCGCCGCCGACCTGGCACTGGAGCCGGCCGAGATCCACGCGGCGATGGCCGCCCATCCGCGGATCGGCGAGAAGCCGGCCGGTGGTCACTCACGCGCGGAGCAGTCCGGTGTGGACGAGTCGGACGCGGAGCGGTTCCGCGCCGCCAACGCCGAGTACGAGAAGCGGTTCGGGCACGTGTTCCTCGTCTGCGCGAATGGTCGCAGCGGATCGGAACTGCTCGCCATTCTGCAGAAACGGCTCGGTAACACGGCGGAAACAGAACTCACCATCGCGGGCGAGGAACTCGTCAAGATCGCCCGGCTGCGCCTCGACAAGGCGGTGTCCACATGAGTCACTCGACGACCGCCCAGCATCGCAAGGCCACCAAGGCCCAAGGAGCGCAGGCGGAAGGAGTCGGGCCATGAGCCGCCCGACGACGACCGACCGGCATCGCAAGGCCACCAAGGCCCAAGGAGCGCAGGCGGAAGGAGTCAGGCCATGAGCCGCCCGACGACGACCGCCCAGCATCGCAAGGCCACCAAGGCCCAAGGAGCGCAGGCGGAAGGAGTCGGGCCATGAGCCTCGTCACCACACACGTGCTCGACAACGCGACGGGGCGACCCGCGGCCGGGATCCCGGTGCGCCTGGACGCCCGTGACGACGACTGGTCGCCGCTTGCGTACGCGGAGACCGACGACGACGGCCGGATCCGGGAACTCGGCCCCGACAGCCTGCCCGCGGGCGTCTACCGGCTGGTGTTCGACACCGCGTCCTACCTCGGCCCCGACGCGTTCTACCCCGAGATCACGGTCACCTTCCGCATCACCGACCCGGCGGCCCATCACCACGTTCCCGTGCTGCTGAGCCCGTTCGCCTACTCCACCTACCGAGGGAGCTGATCCGCGTGGCCATCACCCTGGGCCCCAACCAGTACGGCAAGGCCGAGGTCCGGCTCGTCACCGTCGACCGCCAAGGTCCGGTGCACCACCTCAAGGACCTGACGGTGTCCACGTCGCTGCGCGGTCACCTCGAGCGCACGCACCTCACCGGCGACAACTCCGACGTCGTGGCCACCGACACGCAGAAGAACACCGTCTACGCGTTCGCCAAGGACGGGGTCGGCGAGATCGAGGACTTCGCGTTGCGCCTGGCCCGCCACTTCACCGGCTCGTTCGAGCACATCACCGGCGCGCGGATCCTGATCTCCGAGCACGGCTGGAACCGCATCGAGGTGGACGGACGGCCGCACGACCACGCGTTCACCCGCGCGAGCGACGAGCAGCGCACCACCGCGGTCACCGTGCAGGACGGCACGGCGTGGGTGGTGTCCGGGCTCACCGGCCTGGTCGTGCTGAAGTCCACCGGATCGGAGTTCCACGGCTTCCCGCGCGATCGCTACACCACGCTCGCCGAGACCACCGATCGCATCCTGGCGACCGCGGTCACCGCGCGCTGGCGGTACCGGGGCGCCGACCCCAGCGGCATCGACTGGAGCAAGTCGTTCGCCGACATCCGCCGGGTGCTGGTCGAGACGTTCGCCACCAAGCACAGCCTGTCGTTGCAGCAGACCCTGTACGCGATGGGCGAGGCCGTGCTCGAGGCCCGACCCGAGGTCGCCGAGATCCGGCTCTCCCTGCCGAACAAGCACCATTTCCTCGTGGATCTGGCGCCGTTCGGACTGTCCAACGACAACGAGGTCTTCTACGCCGCCGATCGCCCGTACGGGCTGATCGAGGGCACCGTGCTCCGCGACGACGAGGACGGCGACGACGCCGGGCTCGCCTGGCACACGCTGCCCGCCTTCTGAGAACCCCTGGAGTCCCATGCACCCCGTCGACCGAAAACCCTCTGTCGCGCAACTGATCGCGGGCGGCCTGCAACACGTCGCGGCGATGTACGCCGGCGTCGTCGCGCCGCCACTCATCATCGGCGCGGCGGTCGGCCTGTCCCCCGGGCAGCTGAGCCTGCTCATCAGCGCGAGCCTGTTCACCGCGGGGCTGGCGACCCTGTTGCAGACGCTGGGCGTGTGGCGGTTCGGCGCCCGGCTACCGCTGGTCAACGGCGTGACGTTCGCGACCGTGGCCCCCGTGCTCGCCATCGTGGAACAGCACGGGCCGCAGGACTCGCTCGGTGTCGTCTACGGCGCGACGCTCATCGGCGGCCTGCTCGTCGTGCTTGCGGCGCCGTTCTTCTCCCGGCTGACGCGGTTCTTCCCGCCGATCGTGACCGGCACGGTGATCACGCTCATCGGGGTATCGCTGCTGCCGGTGGCCGTGGGCTGGATCGCCGACCAGGAGGAGTCCGCCGACGGCACCGGACTGCTGCTGGCGGGCATCACGCTCGCCGCGGTGCTCGCGTTCAACCGCTACCTGTCCGGTTTCTGGAGCCGGATCGCGTTGCTGCTCGGGCTGGTCGTCGGCACGCTGGTGGCGTGGCCGCTCGGTAAGGTCGACACGTCGACGCTCACCGAGGCTCCCGCGTTCGGCATCGCCACGCCGTTCCACTTCGGAGCGCCGGCGTTCGACATCGCGGCGGTGGTGTCCATGGCCATCGTCATGCTCGTGGTGATGGCCGAGAGCACGGCGGACATGCTGGCGCTCGGCGAGGTGGTCGACCGGCCGACGTCCGAGCGGACGCTGGCCGACGGGCTACGCGCCGACGGCTTCGCCACCGCGGTGGCGACGGTGTTCGGCGGCTTCGCGTGCACGGCCTTCGCGCAGAACGTCGGTCTCGTCGCGCTGACGCGCATGGTGAGCCGGTACGTCGTCGCGGCGAGCGGCGCGATTCTGGTGCTGCTCGGCATGTTTCCCGTCACCGGCGGTGTGATCGCGCTCGTGCCACAGCCGGTGCTGGGCGGGGCGGGCCTCGTGTTGTTCGGCAGTGTCGCGGTGGCCGGGGTCCGGACGCTGGCGAAGGCGTCGTTCGAGCGGCCCGCCAACATCACCATCGTCGCCGCCGCGCTCGGCATCGGCCTGATCCCGATCGCGGCACCGGAGTTCTACGCCGGATTCCCGTCGGCGGTGCGCACGATCCTGGATTCGGGGATCAGCGCGGGGTGCCTGGCGGCGGTGGTGCTGAACCTGCTGTTCGGCGAGCGCCGCGCGAAGAATACGCCGGCGCAGCAGCGGGAACCGGAGGTGGCGGCCGAACGCGCGTGAGCGGTCAGGCCGCCGCGAGCATGGCCGACGCGGCGGGGTTCTGGTACGCCCGCCACAGACGATCCGTTCGCCGCACAGGCGCACGACCACGACGAACGGAGCCGACGCCCGTACCCATCGGTGCCGCGGACGGCGGCCACCGTGTCCGCCGTCCGCGTCGCCGTGTCCGCCATCCGCGTCGCCGTGTCCGCCATTCCGGTCGCCGTGCCGGCCCTAACCGGTCAGACCGCCGATCGCGAAGTACACGAGGAACACCGCTGCCAGACCACCGACGAGCCGGCCTGCCTCGCGCGGTCTGCCCTTGCCGAGCTTGATCAGGACGTAGGCGATCAGGCCGGCGCCGATGCCGTTGGTGATCGAGTAGGTGAACGGAATCAGCGCGGCGATCAGGAACACCGGGATCACCACGTCCGGGTCCTGCCACGGGATCCGCCTGCATTGCGACATCATCATCCCGCCGATCACCACGAGCGCGGGCGCCGCCGCCTGCGCGGGCACGACCGCCGCCAGTGGCGTCAGGAACAGGGTGAGCATGAACAACCCGCCCGTGACCACGCTGGCGAGCCCGGTCCGGGCGCCCTCGCCGACGCCGGTCGCCGACTCGAGGAACACCGTGTTCGGTGACGCGCCCGTGGCGCCGCCGGCGACGGCGCCGATGCCGTCGGCAAGCAGGATGCGCCCCATGCCCTCGACCTTGCCGTCGCGCACGAGACCGGCCTCGTCGGACACACTCGTGATGGTGCCCATCGCGTCGAAGAACCCGGACAGCACGAGCGTGAACAGGAACACCGACGCCGTCACCACGCCCGCCGAGGCGAAGCCGCCGAACAGATCGAGGTGGCCGAGCAGACCGAAATCCGGGGTCGCGACGACGTCGGTGGGCACCGCCGGCTCGACGATCCCCCAGCCGTCGACGTCGAACACGGACTCGACGACGATCGCGAGCACCGTCGCCACGGCGATGCTGACCAGCACTGCTCCCGGAACGGCTCGGCTGACCAGCACGATCATCAGCAGCAGCCCAACGCAGAAGATGACGACGGGCCAGCCGACGAGGTGGCCGTCGGTGCCCAGGCGCACCGGCACGGTGGACTCCGCCGAATCCGGTGTCCGCGTCACGAACCCGGCGCTGACCAGGCCGACGAGTGCGATGTAGAGACCGATGCCCACCGTGATCGCCGTCTTGAGCGCCGCCGGGATCGCGGTGATGATCCGCTCCCGCACCCCGGAGACCGCCAGCAACACGATGCAGACGCCTTCGAGCACGACGAGCCCGAACGCCTGCGCCCACGTCATCGCAGGTGCCAGCTGGAACGCCACGATGCCGTTGATGCCGAGACCGGCCGCCAGCGCGAGCGGCGCGTTGCCGATCAGTCCCATGAGCACGGTGGTGATGCCCGCGGCGAGCGCGGTGGCCGTGGTCACCTGCTCGGTGGTCAGCCGTGCGCCGGTGATGTCGGCGGACGCGCCGAGGATGAGCGGGTTGAGCAGGACGATGTAGCTCATCGCGACGAACGTCGTGATGCCGCCGCGGACCTCGCGGCCGAGCGTGCTGCCACGCCGGGAGACACGGAAGAACCGGTCGAGCGGCGACTGCGGCGACGGGGAACGCCGGTCCGCGCGCGGCTGAGTCATGACGACCTCCCACAACAGGGGCGGGGCGGAGCTCCGGGTACCCGCCGCGTGCGCACGGGTGACGCGCACACGGCAGGGTCGGGCGGCCGGCCGCCCGGACGCGGGTGTCGCGCCGGGCCCGGCTGACGGGTGACGGGTGACGGGTGACGGGTGGCCGATGTCTAGACGATGTGCTCCGGGCGTACCGGAACGCGGCCCAGTTCCTTACCGGTCGCCGCCCGGATGGCGGCGACGATCGCCGGGGTGGACGAGATCGTCGGCGGCTCGCCGACCCCGCGCAGCCCGTAGGGCGCGTGCGGGTCCGCCAGCTCCAGCACGTCGATCTTCATCGGCGGCATGTCGAGCACGGTGGGGATGAGATAGTCGGTGAACGACGGGTTTCGGATGATCCCGCCCTCGGTCTGGATCTCCTCCATCACCGCGAGCCCCAGTCCCTGCGCGGACCCTCCCTGGATCTGCCCCAGCACGGCCTGCGGGTTGATCGCCTTGCCCACGTCCTGCGCGCAGTCCAGTGCCACGACCTTCACCAGGCCGAGCTCGGTGTCGACGTCCACGACCGCTCGGTGCGCCGCGAACCCGTACTGCACGTGGGCCAATCCCTGGCCGGTCTCCGGATCCAGCGACTCGGTGGGCCGGTGCCGCCACTCGACGGTCTCGTCGAACACCTGCTCCCCCACCACGTCAGCGAGATCGGCCAGCACACCGTCGCGTGTGGACATCAGCTTGCCGCCGACGACGCTCAGGTCGGACGACGTGCGCCCCAGCGACCCGGCCGCGTGGGCGAGCAGCGCCGAACGCACCTTGAGCGCGGCGGCCCGCACGGCTCCCCCGGTGACGTAGGTCTGCCGCGACGCCGACGTCGAACCCGCGCTGCCGATCGAGGTGTCCATCGGCAGGATGGTCACCCGCTCGACCCCCAGCTCGGTGCGGATGATCTGCCCCAGCACGGTGACCAGGCCCTGGCCGACCTCGCACGCCGCCGTCTGCACCGTCACCGCGGGCTCGCCGCCGAGGAGTTCCAGCCGCACGCGCGCGGTGGAGAAGTCGTCGAATCCCTCGGAGAAGCAGATGTTCTTGATGCCGACGGCGTAGCCGACACCGCGCACGACACCCTCGCCGTGCGTGGTGTTGGACACCCCGCCCGGCAGCAGGCGCAGGTCCGGCTCCCCGGCAGGCTCCTCCGGCAACGGCATGGCCGCCACCCGCCGCACCAGCTCGGCCACCGGCGCGGGCGAGTCGACCACCTGCCCGGTGGGCATGACGGTGCCCTCGCTCATCGCGTTGCGGACCCGGATCTCCACCGGGTCGAGTCCGCACGCCTCGGCCAGCTTGTCCATTTGCGACTCGTAGCCGAACGCCGCCTGCACCGCACCGAACCCACGCATCGCGCCGCACGGCGGGTTGTTGGTGTAGGTGCCCCAGCAGTCGACGGTCACGTTCGGCACGTCGTAGGGGCCGACGCCGAGCGTCGCCGCGTTGCCGCTGACCGCCGCGGTCGTCGACGCGTAGGCGCCGCCGTCGAGGTAGATCCGGGCCTTGACGTAGACGAGCCTGCCGTCGCGGGTGGCGCCGTGCTCGTAGTACATCGTGGCCGGATGCCGGTGCACGTGCCCGAAGAAGGACTCCTCGCGGTTGTAGACCATCTTCACCGGCTTGCCGGTGCGCAGGGCGAGCAGGCACGCGTGGATCTGCATCGACAGGTCCTCGCGGCCGCCGAACGCCCCGCCGACCCCGGCCAGGGTCAGCCGCACCTGCTCCGGCGACAACCCGAGCGCGGCGACGACCTGCTGCTGGTCGACGTGCAGCCACTGCGTCGCGATGTAGAGGTCCACGCCGCCCGAGCCGTCGGGCACGGCGAGCCCCGACTCCGGGCCGAGAAACGCCTGGTCCTGCATACCGACCTCGTACCGTCCGCTTACCACGACCTCTGCGGTGACGTCCGGCGAGCCGTGCCGGATCGGCACGTGGCGCACCACGTTCCCACCGGGGTGCAGCTCGGGTCCCGCGCCCGCGGCGGCCGACTCGGCGCTGGTGACCGGCTCGAGAACCTCGTAGCCCACCTCGATGCGCTTCATGGCCCGCCGCGCGGTCTCCGGGTGGTCGGCCGCGACGAGCGCCACCGGCTCGCCCTGGTACCGCACGACTCCCTCGGCCAGCACCGGCTGGTCGGGGTGTTCCAGCCCGTACCGGTTGACGCCGGGCACGTCCTCGTGGGTGAGCACCGCGTACACACCCGGCACGGCCAGGGCGGCCGAGATGTCGATGCCCGTGATCCGGGCATGCGGGTGCGGGCTGCGCAGGGTGACGCCCCACAGCATGTCCTCGTGCCAGAGGTCGGAGGAGTAGGCGAACTCCCCGCGGACCTTCATCGTGCCGTCCGGCCGGGCCGGGCTCGTGCCGATGCCGCCGGCCTGGCCGACCGACTCCGATGTGGACACTGACGTACTCATCGCAACCTCCCGCTCGCCGCCCGCAGCTCACGCGCGATGGCGGCCTCGTCGGCGGTTCGCAGTTCGCCGTCGGCGACGACGGTCTCGCCACCCACCAGCAAGAGCTTCATCTCCGGCACCGTGCCGAGGACGAGCGCGGCCACCGGGTCGGTGATGCCGGCGTAGCGCAACCCGGCGAGGTTCCACACGGCGAGGTCGGCGAGTTTGCCCGGTTCCACCGAGCCCAGCTCGTCCTGCCTGCCGAGGCAGCGGGCGCCACCCATGGTGCCCATCCACAACGCCTGCCGAACGGTCAGCGCCTGCGGCCCGCCGCGCTGGCGTGCCTGCAGCAGGGCCTGGTGCAGTTCCTCGCCCAGTCCACCGGACTCGTTGGACGCCGCGCCGTCGACGCCGAGCCCCACGGGCGCGCCCGCGTCGAGCAGCTCCCGCGCCGGCGCGATGCCGGTGCCCAGCCTGCCGTTGGACGTCGGGCAGTGCGCCGAACCGGTTCCCGTGGCACCCATGCGGCCGACGGCGTCCGGTGCGAGGTGCACGGTGTGGGCGAGCCAGACGTCGTCGCCGAGCCAGCCGAGCTTGTCGGCGTACTCGGCTGGCGTGCAGCCGAATTCGGCGAGGCACTGCCGTTCCTCGTCGAGCGTCTCGGCGAGGTGGGTGTGCAGCCGCACGCCCTTGCGGCGCGCCAGTTCGGCCGCGTCCGTCATGAGCCGTTCGGTGACCGTGAACGGCGAGCACGGTCCGGCCGCGATGCGGATGCGCGCGTTCGGCGCCGGGTCGTGATAGGTGTCGATGGCCTTCTCGGTGCCCGTCAACGCCGACTCGAGGTCCTCGACGAGGTGGTCCGGCGGCAGCCCGCCGTCGGACTCGCCGCGATCCATGGAGCCGCGCACGAGATGTCCGCGCACACCGACGCGGTGCACGGCGGACACGAGCGCGTCCATCTGGTCGCCGCCGTCGCGGGGGAAGACGTAGTGGTGGTCGGCCACCGTCGTGCAGCCGGTGAGGGCCAGGCGGGCCAGGCCGGCGGACGCGGCGGCGTGCGTGATGTCGGCATCCAGCCTGCCCCAGATCGGGTACAGCTCGACCAGCCACTGGAACAGCGTCGAGTCGGCCGCGAGTCCGCGGGTCGCCCACTGGTAGAGGTGGTGGTGGGTGTTGACCAGGCCGGGTGTGACGAGGCATCCGGTGCCGTCGACGCGGGTGCCCCGGTACCGCGCGGGCGCGGCGCCCTCCCCCACGGCGACGATGTGCTCGCCGTCCACGACGACGTGGCCCGTGCGGTGTTCGGTGCCGGCGGCGTCGACCGTGGCGACGGCGGCGTTGTCGATGATGATCATCGGGCCGTCGCCGCCATCCGCACCGCGTCGAGGATCTTCTCGTATCCCGTGCACCGGCAGAGGTTTCCCGCCAGGGCCTCGCGGATCTCCTCGTCGCTGGGGTTCGGCACGCGCGCGAGCAGGTCGTGCGCCGCGACGACGAGGCCCGGGGTGCAGAACCCGCACTGCACCGCTCCGGCGTCCACAAAGGACTGCTGGACCCGATCCAGCTGCTCGCCGTTCGCGAGCCCCTCGACCGTGCGGACCTCCCGGCCCTCCGCCTGCCCCGCCGCGACGAGGCACGCGCACGCCGGCACGCCATCGAGGTAGACCGTGCACGAACCGCACTCGCCCTGCTCGCACGCGTTCTTCGACCCGGGCAGACCGAGCCGCTCGCGCAGCACGTAGAGCAGGCTCTCGCCCTCCCACACGTCGTCGGCCTGCCGCCGCTCACCGTTGACCGTCACGTTCAGGCGCACGCCCGCTCACCCCTCTTCCGGTAGTCGTTCCACGCCCACGTCAGCGCGCGGCGGGCCAGCACGCTCAGCGCGTGGGTGCGGTAGCCGGCGCTGCCGCGCACGTCGTCGATCGGTTCGGCTGCGCCCGCGACCAGCTCGCCGAACCGGCGGCCGAGGTCCTCGGGCAGCGGCGCCGCGGAGTCCCACGGCAGCTCGGTGGCGAGGAGACGCTCGGCCTCGGCAGCCCGGCGCGGCGTCGGCGCGGCCGAGCCGATGGCGGCGCCGACATAGCCGGGCCGCAGCACGATCGCGAACGAGCACACGGCGATGACCATGGCGTTGCGGGTGCCGACCTTGGCGAACTGCTCCCCGCCGGAGGCCACCGGCAGGCGGATGGCGGTGATGAGCTCGTCGGGCGCGAGCGCGTTGCGCTTGACACCCGTGTAGAACTCCGATGCCGGAATCCGTCGCGTACCGCGCACGGAGGCGACCTCGACCTCGGCGCCCGTGGCGAGCAGCACCGGATGCGTGTCACCGGCGGGCGAGGCGGCGCCGAGGTTGCCGCCGACCGTGCCGCGGTTGCGGATCTGCGGCGAGCCGACGGTGCGGGACGCCATCGCCAGACCCGGCAGCCGCTCGCCGAGTTCGGTGATGACCCGGGTGTAGGGCACGCCCGCGCCCAGGCGGACGTGCCCGTCCGATGTGGACCACTCGGCGAGTTCGCCGATCCGGGTGAGGTCCAGCAGCGCCGCGGGGCGCCGGTGGTCGAAGTTCAGTTCGACCATGACGTCGGTGCCGCCCGCGATGGGCACCGCGTCGTCTCGCTCGGCCTTGAGGGCGAGCGCCTCGCCGAGCGTGGCCGGTCGGAGGAAGTCCACAGCGTTTCTCCTGGTCGTGAGGTGTGTCCCAGTACACACACCGCACGCGCGCACGGCAACGGCGCGCGGACATGAAACAACGGGCCCCCGACGGCGGGGGTTTTGTGTTTTCCTACAAACCTCATGACGCTGGTGAAAACTCTGCTGGAGCTGCCCGGGCTGCGCCTGCGGCTGCGGGCGGGCGGCGACCTGCTCGAGCGCGAGGTCAGCCGGATCTACGTGACCGAGCTGCCCGACCCGAGCCGGTACCTCTCGGCCGGTGAGCTGGTGCTGTCCGGGTTGCTGTGGTGGCGCGAGCCCGGCGACGCGGAGACGTTCGTGGCCGCACTGGCGCGGGCACGCTGTGCGGCGCTCGCGGCGTCGGGCGCCGACACTGGCGGGATACCCGACGATCTGGTCCTCGCCTGCCGCAGGCACCGCATCCCCTTGCTCGAGGTGCCCGCCGATCTGTCGTTCGCGGTTATCACCGAACGCGTCGTGCTCGCACTCGCCGCGGAGACCGACGGTGCCCGCAAACGGTTGCTCTCCGCGGCCGCCGATGACGCATCGCTGCCCGCGTTGCTCGCCTACGGCGCGACGGAACTCGGCGCGGACTGCTGGGTGGTGTCGGCGACCGGCCGGGTCGTCGCCGCCAGCGCCCCGGGCCGTCCCCGGGAACGCACCGTGCTGCCGGTCGGCGGCCGGCATGCCGTGCCGTGGTCGCTCGTGGTCGACGCCGACCTCGGCCCCGGCCCCGCCGAGGTGGCCGACGAGCTGGCGAGTCTCGTGGGACTGGCCCGGGCACGCGAGGACGAGGTGCGCCGCACCCGGATGCGGATCGCCGCGCCGCTCATCCGGCTGCTCGCCGATCCCGCGAGCAGCGCCGCCGAGCTCGCCACCGCGTTCACGGCCACCGGGCTGCCCGCCGACACGCCGCTGCGGGTGCTGCTCGCCCGCACGCCCGGCACGCGGATCGGTGCCGAGGTCCTCGGCGAACTGCTCGCCGACCATCCCGCGACCACGTTCATCGGCGAGGTCGGCGAGACCGGTGCCGACGCCTACGCGCTCGTGCGGGCCGACACGGCGTGGCCCGACGACTGGGTGGGCACGGCCACGGCGACGCTGACGAAGCTGGGCACCGGCCGGATTCTCGTCGGCGCGGGCGGTCCGGCGACGGTCTCCGGGCTGCGCGGCGCGGGTGAGGAGGCCCGGCACGCCGTGCAGGCGGCGGCCCGCCGGTCCGAGCGGGTGGCCGTGGTGTCCGGCGAGGAGATCGGCATGCACCGCTTGCTGCTCGCCGGCGCCCCGGACGAGCTCCGGCGCACCCTGCGCGAGCGGGTCCTCGGCCCGTTGCCGGAACACCCCGAGCTGCTGCGGACCGTGCGGGTGTACCTCGAATGTTCCGGCTCACCCGCGAAGGCCGCCAAGGCCCTCCATGTGCACGTCAACACCCTGCGCTACCGGATCGCGCGCGCGGGCGAGCTGCTCGGCGTGGATCTCACCGATTTCCGTACCCAGGTGGACGTCTACCTGGCGCTGACCATCGACACCTGACCCGCGTGTCCGCTGCCTGCGTCACCGTGTCGGCCATCCACGTCGCCGTGGCGGCCGCCTGCGTCACCGTGTCCGCCGTTTCCGAAGACCGCCCCTACGCGAACGGGCGGATCGTGACACCGGCCTCGAGCAGTCCCTCCCGGACGCGGCGAGCCAGGTCGACGGCTCCCTCCGTGTCGCCGTGCAGGCACAGCGACCGCGGGCGCACGGCGACGACGCTGCCGTCGACGGCGGTCACCGTGCCCTCGGTCGCCATGCGGACGGTGCGCTTGACCACCTCGTCGGCCTCGTGCACCACCGCTCCGGGCTCGCGACGCGACACGAGCCTGCCCTCCGGCGTGTAGGCGCGATCGGCGAAGGACTCGGGCACGGTCGTGATCCCGGCCTCCCCCGCCAGCCGCAGCAGCTCGGAGTCCGGCAGCCCGAGCACGGGCAGTTCGGGATCGTAGCGGCGGATCGCCTCGACCACGGCCTCGGCTTGCGCGGTGTGGTGCACCACGGCGTTGTAGAGCGCGCCGTGCGGCTTGACGTAGCGCACCCGGCTGCCCGCGATGCGCGCGAAACCGTCGAGGGCGGCGATCTGGTAGATGACGTCGTTGACGAGTTCGCGCGGGTCCATGTCGATGAAGCGGCGGCCGAACCCGGCCAGATCGCGGTAACCGACCTGCGCCCCGATCACCACACCGCGCTCGGCAGCCCGCTCGGTGACCCGGCGTAGCACGGACGGGTCACCGGCGTGGAATCCGCACGCGACGTTGGCGCTCGTGACCACGTCGAGCAGGGCCTCGTCGTCGGTGAGCGGCCACACCCCGAAACCTTCACCGAGATCGCTGTTGAGATCGATCACCGTGTCCGTCACGGCTTCAGGGTAGGCGGTCGGCCAGCCGCTCCAGTGCCTGCCGGTCGAGCGTGGTGAGCCGCTCGGCCTCGCTCTCGTTCACGGCGCCGCAGTCGAGCCCGCGGATCAGGTAGACGGCCAGTGCCTGCGCGGTGGCGGGTTCGTCGAGGACGCCGCTGCCGGTGCGCCCGACGTAGTCGCGCAGCCGTTGCGCGGCGGCGGGCACACCCTCGCGGAAGAACGTGTAGGTGGCCGCGAACCGGCTCGGCAACTGGTGGGGGTGCAGGTCCCAGCCCTGGTAGAAGCCGCGTTCGAGCGACCGGCGCACGAGCCGCAGATGCTCGGCCCATGCCGCGTGGACGGCGTTCGCGTCCCCGACCGGCAGCCGGTTGGTGGAGCCGTCGGAGAGCCGCACGCCCCGTCCGGCGGCCGCTACCTGCATGAACTGCTTGGCGAAGTCGGCGGCCGGGTGGTCCATGCTCTGGTACGCACCGCTGATGCCCAGGCCCGCGCTGTAGTCGTAGGTGCCGAAGTGCAGTCCGCTGCACCGGCCGCCGGCGGCCCGGACGATCCGGGGCAGCGCGACCGTGCCGTCGTCCGCGAGCACCGACTGCGCGGTCTCCACCTGCACCTCGAACCGCAA
This sequence comes from Prauserella oleivorans, assembly GCF_042685745.1. NCBI lineage: Bacteria > Bacillati > Actinomycetota > Actinomycetes > Pseudonocardiales > Pseudonocardiaceae > Prauserella > Prauserella oleivorans. The sequence goes on from NZ_JBHUNT010000001.1 coordinate 5,199,812, forward strand.
CGTCCCCGCGGCGAGCCCGTAGGCCTTCTCCAGCTCGCCGAGCACCTCGGCGGCGGCCTCCACCTGCTCGACGGCCGTCACCTTCGGCAACGTCACGACGAACCCGGGCGGCGGTTCGCCGAGCGCGCCGAGGAACACATCGAGGGTGCGGATGCCGCGCCTGCGCGTGAGCGCCTCGAAGCTCTTGAACCGGATGCCGCAGAACGGCGTCGCCGGGGCGGCCGCGAGCTCTCGTGCCGCGCGCACCGCCTCGGCGTCCTCGATCTCGTCGCCGGGGCGGCCGTAGCCGTCCTCGAAATCGATGCGCAGGTCCTCGATCGGCTGCGTGGCCAGCTTGGCCCGCACCCGGTCGATGACCTCCGGCGACACGTCGAGGGCGGCGCCGTGCTCCTCGAGCACCGCCCGCGCCCGCTCGCCCCACTCGGCGACCAGCCCCGCGTGGTACCGGTTCGCCGGGACGTAGACGGTGTGCACCGGCTGCCTGCCGGCCGGCTCGCCGGGGTACGACGCGGCGACGCGCGCGTCCGCCTCGGCCAGTCGTGCGTCGATCCGCGCGTAGAGCTCCCCGGGGAGCCGACCGGCTTCGCTCATGACCCGGTTACTTGATGCGCTCGTAGGCGGGCAGGGTCAGGAAGTCGGCGTACTGCTCGGCGAGCGCGACCTCCTCGAACAGCTCGACCGCCGGGGTGAGCAGGTCGGCCGGGATCTCGCTCGCGAGCTCCTGCCGGGTCTCGTCGAGCACCTGGCGGACCAGCTCGCGCGTCACCTGCTGCCCGTTGTCCAGCGTGATGCCGTTCTGCACCCACTGCCACACCTGCGAGCGCGAGATCTCGGCGGTGGCGGCGTCCTCCATGAGGTTGTGGATGCCCGCTGCGCCGTTCCCGCCCAGCCAGGAGGCGAGGTAGCGCACGCCGACGTCGACGGCACCGCGCAGCCCCGCCTCGGTGGCCGCGCCACCGGCCGAGGCGATGTCCAGCAGCTGGTCCGCGGTGACCGAGACGTCCTCCCGGAGCCGGTCCACCTGGTTGGGCTTGTCACCCAGGACCTTGTCGAACTCCTCCTTGCACAGCGCGACCATGCCGGGGTGTGCCACCCAGGAGCCGTCGAAGCCGTCGCCCGCCTCGCGGGCCTTGTCGTCGCGGACCTTGGCGAAGGCCTTCTCGTTGGTCTCCGGGTCCTTGCTCGGGATGAACGCCGCCATGCCGCCGATGGCGAACGCCCCGCGCTTGTGGCAGGTGCGCACGAGCAGCTCGGTGTAGGCCCGCATGAACGGCGCCGTCATGGTGACGCTGTTGCGGTCGGGCAGCACGAACTTCTCGCCAGCGTCGCGGAAGTACTTGATGATGCTGAACAGGTAGTCCCAGCGGCCCGCGTTGAGGCCGGAGGCGTGCTCCCGCAGCTCGTAGAGGATCTCCTCCATCTCGAACGCGGCCGGGATGGTCTCGATCAGCACGGTCGCGCGGATGGTGCCGTGCGGGATGCCGAGTTCCTTCTCGGCGTGGGTGAACACGTCGTTCCACAGCCGCGCCTCGAGGTGGCTCTCCATCTTGGGCAGGTAGAAGTACGGGCCCTTGTCGTTGGCGAGCAGCGCGCGCACGTTGTGGAAGAAGTACAGCCCGAAGTCCACGAGCGCGCCGACGGCCTTGCGCCCGCCGAACTCGAGGTTGCGCTCGTCGAGGTGCCACCCGCGCGGGCGGACGACGATGGTGGCGTGCTCGACGTCGTCGCGCAGCGCGTAGTGCTTGCCGTTCGACTCGAGCTCGATGGTGCCGCGGATGGCGTCGGCCAGGTTGACCTGCCCGGACACCACGTTCTCCCAGTGCGGCGTGTTGGCGTCCTCGAAGTCGGCGAGCCAGACCTTGGCGCCGGAGTTGAGGGCGTTGATCGTCATCTTGCGGTCGGTGGGCCCGGTGATCTCCACCCGGCGGTCGCGGAGGGCGGCCGGAGCCTCCGCCACCTTCCACTCGGACTCGCGGATCTCCTTGGTCTCGGGCAGGAAGTCCAGCCGTCCGGTGCGCCTTGCCTCCTCGCGACGCTGCTTGCGGGCCTCCAGCAGCTTGTCCCGAGTGGTCGCGAAGGCGTCGTGCAGGCCGGCGAGGAACTCCAACGCCTCCTGGGTCAGCACCTCGTCGCCGCGCTCGACAGCGCCGCCGAGCACCCGAACTTCAGACATGCGAACACCTCAAACAAGGTCAGTAGGTTGGCCGATCCGGCCGTGGGACTGTCCCCGGCCACCTCAGCGTGACGATCATCTTGTTTTACATCTCGGACTATAGTTTCTACATTGCGGAAGCTCAACGCGAGAGGAGACGGTGTGGCCGCCGAGAGGTCTGGCAACGGCGGGGTGCAGTCCCTGCAACGCGCGTTCGAGCTGCTCGAGCGGCTCGCGGACACCGGAGGGGAGGCGAGCCTGTCCGAGCTGGCGACCTCGTCCGGACTGCCGATGCCGACGATTCACCGGCTCATCCGCACCCTCGTCTCACTCGGGTACGTGCGGCAGAACGCCAACCGGCGCTACGCGCTCGGGGCACGGTTGATCCGGCTCGGAGAGAACGCGAGCCTGCAGTTCGGCACATGGGCCCGGCCGCTGCTGGCCGAGCTCGTGGACGAGGTGGGCGAGACGGCGAACCTCGCCGTGCTGGAACGCGACGAGGTCGTCTACGTCGCACAGGTGCCCTCGAAGCACTCGATGCGCATGTTCACCGAGGTGGGCAGGCGGCTGCTGCCGCACGGCACCGGGGTGGGCAAGGCGATCCTGGCGCACCTGCCCGCGGACGACGTGCGGGCGCTGCTCGGGCGCACGGGCATGCCGTCCTACACCGAGCACACCTACACCGACGTGGACGTCTTCCTCAAACACCTGGAGGACATCGCCGAGCAGGGATACGCGCTGGACGAGAGCGAGCAGGAACTCGGCGTGCGGTGTGTGGCCGTACCGGTGGTGGGCGCGCCGACCCCGGCCGCCGTGTCGGTGTCCGGGCCCGAGGGCCGGTTGACGAAGGAGGCCGTCACCCGCATCGCGCCCGTGGTCCAGCGGATCGCGAAGGACCTGTCCGATCAGCTGGCCACCCGCGAGGAGCCGAGCTGACGATTCCGACCGCGCGTCAGTCGAGCAGGGCGTCGACGAACGCGCTCGGCTCGAACGGCGCCAGGTCGTCCGGCCCCTCGCCGAGTCCGACGAGCTTCACCGGCACGCCGAGCTCCCGCTGCACCTGGAAGACGATGCCGCCGCGAGCGGTGCCGTCGAGCTTGGTCAGCACGATGCCGGTGACATCCACGACCTCGGAGAACACGCGCGCCTGCGCCAGGCCGTTCTGACCGGTCGTCGCGTCGAGCACCAGCAGCACCTCGTCGACCTTGGCCTGCTTCTCGACCACTCGCTTGACCTTGCCGAGCTCGTCCATCAGGCCCGTCTTGGTGTGCAGCCGGCCGGCGGTGTCCACGAGCACCGCGTCCACCTGGGTGTCCACACCGCGCTTGACGGCGTCGAAGGCGACCGACGCCGGGTCGGCGCCCTCCTTGCCCCGCACGACCTCCGCGCCGACGCGCTCCGACCAGGTCTGCAACTGGTCGGCGGCCGCGGCCCGGAAGGTGTCGGCCGCGCCGAGCAGCACCTGCCTGCCCTGGGCGACGAGCACGCGGGCGAGCTTGCCGGTGGTGGTGGTCTTGCCGGTGCCGTTGACCCCGGCGACCAGCACGACGGCGGGCTGCTTCCGGCCGTCGACGGTGTGCGGCAGCGCCCGCACGGACCGGTCGGCGTCGGGCTGCAGGGCCTCGGTCAGCACGTCGCGCAGGGCCGCGCGCGCCTCGTCGGAGGTGCGCACACCCCGCACGGACAGCTCGGTCCGCAGCTTCTCGACGATCTCGGTGGTGGTCGCCGCGCCGAGGTCGGCGACGAGCAGCGTGTCCTCGACCTCTTCCCAGGAGTCCTCGTCGAGGTCGCCGGCACCGAGCAGGCCGAGCAGCCCCTGACCGAGAGCGGAGCGGGACTTCGAGAGCCGGCCGCGCAGTCGTTCGATGCGGCCCGCGGCGGGCGCGACCTCCTCGACCTCCGGGGCGGGAGCGCGCTCGGCCTCCGGAGCCGGCGCCGGCTCGGGCACGGGAGCGGGCGTGGGCTCCGGTGCGGGCTTCTCGACCTTCTCTGGTGTCTCGGGAGCCGGCGCGGTGTCCGGCGCCGCCTCCGCCTCCGGAGCCGGGGCCTGCTCGGGGGCCGGCGCAGGCTCGGAGGGCTCGGGCTCCGGAGGCTCGGGCGCCGTCTCCGGCTCGGCGGGTTCGGCAGGCGGAGCCACCTGCTGATCGGGCAGACCGACGTCGACGATGCCGCGGCGCGGCGCGTCCCTCGGGACGGCGGCGTCGTCGCCCACGCCGGGCTGGCCGTCGACCTCGGTGCGCTCCTCGACCGGATGCGGCGGCAGCTCGGTGTCGGTGCCGCCGCCCGGCGCGAAGGAGATACCGCCTCCGGCCTGGTACCGGCCGCCCTTCGGGAGCTTGCGCTCCTCCTCGCGCTCCCGTTCCAGGCTGATCTTGCGCCTGCGCGAGAGGGTCAGCCCGGCGACGAGCGCGACCAGCAGCACGGCGGCCACGACGACGATGATCCAGATCCAGGTGGTGCTTGACACGCTGCCATCCTCGCATCTACCAAGCCGACGAGCGGGACAACCCCTGAGCGAAGCCGTGGGAAGTCCACGCTCGGAGAACAATTTCGGCCAAATCTTCACCGAACCGCTTGCGCGGGCCGCCGACGTGGACTAGACCACTGCCGTGGCAGATCGCACGGACGCCCTGCGCGTGGCCGGCCTCCTCTCCGGGACGTCGGTCGACGGCATCGACGTGGCCGTCGCCGAGCTCTCCGCCGCCGACGGCGAGCTCGTGCTGACCCCGCGCGGCCAGTGGGAGCTGCCCTACCCCCGCGGACTGCGCGAGGACCTGCTCGCGGCGCTGCCTCCGGCAGGCTGCAGCGTCGAGCAGCTCGCCAAGCTCGACACCCGCGTCGGCCAGGCATTCGCCGCCGCCGTGCGCACCGCCGAGGCGCACACCGGCCCCGCCGACCTCGTCGCGTCGCTCGGCCAGACCGTCTTCCACTGGGTCGAGCACGGCACCGCCCGCGGCACACTGCAGATCGGGCAGCCGGCCTGGATCGCCGAACGCACCGGCCTGCCGGTGGTCGCCGACTTCCGCGTCCGCGACGTCGCGGCGGGCGGGCACGGCGCGCCGCTGGCCAGCACGCTCGACGCCCTCTGGCTCCGCCCGGTCGTGGAGCGCGAGGGACACCCCGCCGCCGCGCTCAACATCGGCGGCATCGCCAACCTCACCGTCGTGCACCCTGGCGGCGAGGTGCTCGCCTACGACACCGGGCCGGGCAACGCGCTGCTCGATCTCGCCGCGACCCGGGTCACCGGCGGCTCCCAGCACAGCGATGTCGACGGAGCGCTCGCGTCGCGCGGCACGGTCCGCCGGGACCTGTTGAACCGGCTGCTCGCCGACCCGTACTACGCCGCCGCACCGCCCAAGTCCACCGGCAAGGAGCACTTCCACGCCGGCTACCTGGGCGAGGCCCTCAAGGGACTGCCGCCGATCGAGGACGCCGACCTCCTGGCCACGCTCACCGAACTCACGGCCACCACCGTCGCCGACGCCTGCGCCCGGCACGACGTGCACACCGTGTTCGCCTCCGGCGGCGGCGTCCGCAACCCGGCACTGCTGCGCGCGCTCGGCGCCCGCCTCACCGTCGTGCCCAGCGACGAGCTGGGCCTGCCCGCGGGCGCCAAGGAGGCCTACCTCACAGCGGTGCTCGGCTGGTTGACCTGGCACGGTCTCGCGGGCAACGTGCCCAGCGCCACCGGTGCCCGTGGCCCCCGATTGCTCGGCAGCATCACCCCCGGCGAGAAGCCGCTCGCCCTCCCGTCCTCACCGCAGCCGCCCGTCTCCCGGCTGCGAGTGGCCAACCCGACCGAGAAACGGTAGGAGAGACCAATGCGCGCACTGGACCTCGCGATCATCGCGATCTTCCTGCTGGCGACCCCGCTGCTGGGCATCGCACTGGGTGGTAAGCAGAACTCGTCCAGCGACTACTTCGTCGGCAACCGCCAGGTCCCGTGGTGGGCGGTCACGTTCTCGGTCGTCGCGACGGAGACCTCGACCCTCACCGTCATCAGCGTGCCCACGGTCGCCTACCTCGGCAACGTCACCTACCTGCAGCTCGCGATCGGCTACCTGATCGGGCGCGTGCTGGTGGCGTTCGTGCTGCTGCCGCGCTACTACGCCGGCGATCTGGTGAGCGCGTACGGGTTCCTCGGCAAGCGGTTCGGCAGCGGTCTGCAGGGCACCGCGTCGGTGACGTTCCTCGTCACCCGCCTGCTCGCGGACGGCGTGCGGCTCTTCGCCACGGCGATTCCGGTGAAGATCGTGCTCGAGGGGCTCGGTCTGGACGTCTCCTACTGGATCATCATCGCCGCGATCGCGGTGTTCTCGGTGATCTACACCTACGTCGGCGGCATCCGCGCGGTGATCTGGGTCGACGTCGTGCAGATGGGCATCTACGTCCTCGGCGCCGTCGCGGCGGTGTTCGTGCTCGCCGGCCGACTGCCGGACGGCTGGCTGGGCGCGGCCGCCGACGAGGGCAAGTTCCAGCTCTTCGAGTTCGGCTCCAACATCCTCACCGACCAGTACGCCTTCATCACCGCGGTCGTCGGGGGTGCGCTGTTCGCGATGGCGTCCCACGGTGCCGACCAGCTCATGGTGCAGCGCCTGCTCGCCTGCCGGACGGTGCGCGACAGCCAGAAGGCCGTGATCGCCAGCGGGCTCGTCGTCTTCGTCCAGTTCGCACTGTTCCTGTTCGTCGGCGCCATGCTGTGGTCGTTCTACGACGGCGCGACGCCGGACGAGCTCGGCCTGTCCAACAGCGACGAGCTGTTCCCGACCTTCATCGTCGAGCACCTGCCGAACGGGCTGGCCGGGTTGCTGATCGCCGGCATCCTCGCCGCGGCGATGAGCACCATCTCCTCGTCACTGAACTCGCTGTCGACGTCCACCATCAGCGACCTGTACCAGCGCTTCACCAAGAAGCAGCCCTCGGACGCGACGGTGCTGAAGCAGGCCAAGCTCTGGACGCTGATCTGGGCGGGCGTGTTCGTGGCGTTCGCCTCGATGTTCACCAGTACCGAGCAGCCGATCGTCGAGGTGGGCCTGAGCATCGCGAGCTACACCTACGGCGCGCTGCTCGGGGCGTTCTTCCTCGGCATCCTTGTCAAACGCGCCCGGCAGGCCGACGCGATCGTGGCGTTCGTCTGCACCATCGTGGTGGCGGCCGTGTTCGTGCTCGGCGTCGAGTTCACAGTGGACGGCGAGCAGGCACCGCTGGCGTTCCCCTGGTACGTCCCGCTGGGTGTGTTCGTGACGCTGCTCGTGGGCGGCCTGCTGTCGCTGCGACACCGCACGCCGGACCCCAAGGCCACCGAGCCTGCGCCTCAGGAGGTCGGCTGACCGGCGAGGTCACGCCTCGATGGGCTCCGCCTGCGCGGCATGCCGCTCGGTACGCATGCGCTGCGAGATCACCTTTGTGATGCCGTCGCCCTGCATGCTCACGCCGTAGAGCGCGTCGGCGATCTCCATGGTCGGCTTCTGGTGCGTGATGATGATGAGCTGCGAGTTGTCCCGCAGCTGCTCCAGCAGTCCGATCAGCCTGCGCATGTTGGTGTCGTCGAGCGCGGCCTCGACCTCGTCCATCACGTAGAACGGCGACGGGCGCGCCCGGAAGATCGCCACCAGCATCGCCACGGCCACCAGCGACTTCTCCCCGCCGGAGAGCAGGGAGAGCCGCTTGACCTTCTTGCCGGGCGGGCGTGCCTCGACGTCGACACCGGTGGCGAGCATGTCGTCCGGCTCGGTCAGCACCATGCGGCCCTCGCCACCCGGGAAGAGCACCGAGAACACGGTCTCGAACTCGCGTGCGACGTCGTGGTAGGCGCTGGTGAAGACCTCGAGAATCTTGTCGTCGACCTCTTTGATGACCGTCAGCAGGTCCTTGCGAGTCGCCTTGAGGTCCTCCAGCTGCGTGGAGAGGAATTTGTACCGCTCCTCCAGCGCGGCGAACTCCTCCAGCGCGAGGGGGTTCACCTTGCCCAGCAGCGACAGGTCCTTCTCCGCGCGCTTGGCACGGCGCTCCTGGGTGGCGCGGTCGTAGGGAATGGGCTGGGGCTCCATCACCGTCTCGCCGCGTTCCTTGGCGGCCTCGTACTCGGCCAGCTCGCCGGGACCGGGCGGCACCGGGACATCCGGGCCGTACTCGGAGACGAGGTCGTCCAGGCCGATGCCGAACTCCTCGGTGATCTTGGTTTCGAGCTGCTCCAGCCGGAGCCGCTGCTCGGCGCGCAGCACCTCGTCGCGGTGCACGGCGTCGGTGAGCTTCTCCAGCTCGCCGGTCAGTTCCCGCACCCGGCTGCGCACCTGCGCGAGCGCGCTCTCCCGCTGCTCGCGCCTGGCCTGCGCGGCATCCCGCTCGGCGGCGGCCCGCTGCAACGACGTCTCGATGCGCTCCAGTGCGATCTCGCCACCGTTGACCACCGCTGCCGCGACCTCGGCCCCGCGCTTGCGCGCGATGCGTGCCTTCTCGGCTCGTTCCCGGGCCTGCCGTTCGGCTTCGGCGGCACGGCGCAGCGAGTCGGCCTTGCCCGCGATGCCGCGGGCCCGTTCCTCCGCGGTCCGCAGGGCGAGACGCGCTTCGACCTCCTCCTGGCGCACCTCGGCCAGCGACTCGGCGGCCTCGTCGCGCTCCGTGGTGTCGGGGTCCTCGTCCACCGGCTGCTCGGCCACAGCCGCCAGCCGCTCCTCCAGCTCGGCGAGCTGCGCGAGCACGTTCTCGCGGTTCTGCTCGACCTTGGCCCGCTGGTTCCGCAGCCGGTCCACTTCGGATTCCGCCGAGCGCGCGGCCTGCTCGAGGCTGCTGAGCCGCTCGCTGGAGCGGGCGCGGCGGACCTTGGCCTCGTTGAGCGCTTCCTTGGCCGCGGCGACCTCGGCACGCCGGTCCTGCTGTTCGGCCCGCGCACCTTCCAGTTCCGCCGACGCCCGCTGCAAGGCACGCTCGGCGGCGGCGAGCCGGTCCTGCGCCTCGTCGACGGCCGCCTGTACCTCGATCACGCTCTCATCGCGCGCCGAACCGCCGACCGCCCAGTGCTCACCGAACACGTCACCGTCGCGCGTCACGGCGGTGACACCGGGATGGGCGGCGACGAGGTCGCGCGCGTCCTCCAGCCGTTCCACCACGGCGACCCGGTCGAGAGCCCGTTCCACGGCCGGCCGCAACGGGTCCGGCGCCGCGACGACCTCGCGCGCCCAGCGCGCTCCGTCCGGCAGCGCGGGCCAGTCCGAGGTGTCCACAGTGGAGCGTGCGGCACCGAGCAGCAGACCGGCCCGGCCGGACTCGTTGTCCTTCAGGTACCGCAGCGCGGCAAGGGCGTCGTCGCCCGCCGCCACCGCGACGGCATCGGCCACCGGGCCGAGCGCGGCGGCCAGCGCGACCTCGTAGCCGGTGTCGACCGTGAGCAGCGCGGCCACCGAACCCAGCAACCCGGGCAGCTCGTCGGCCGCGCCGAGCAGGGCGCCCGCGCCGTCCTTGCGGTTGAGCCCCATCGACAGCGCGTCGACCCTCGCCTTCTCCGAGGCGATGTCGCGCTCGGCGGCACGTTCGGCCTTGACGAGCTCCTCGACGCGCTGTTTGGCGGCGTTGTTCGCCTCGACGGCGCGGTCGTGCCGCTCCTGCAGCCCGGCGTCGTCGGTCTCCTCGACCCCGCCTTCGGCCCGGGCGCGCTCCAGCTCCTCGGCGGCAGCCTCGGCGCGGGCCTCGGCCTCCTCGATGCCGGTGGTGAGCCGTTCGATCTCCTCGGCCGTCGCGTTGTTCTTGCTCCGCAACGCCTCGACCTGCCCGGTCAGCTTGGCGATACCCTCCCGCCGGTCGGCGATGGCCCGCACGGCCGCCATGTGCGCGCGCTCGGCCGCCTGCACGGCCTGTTCGAGGTGTTCGCGCCGCTCGACGGTCTCCGACAGCATCGCCCGCGCCTGCGCGACGGCCTCGTTCAGCTCCTCCTCGCGCTCGGCCGCTCGCTGAGCCTCGGCGAGCAGCTCCTCCGGGTCCCGGCCCGAACCGCCCGGGTCGATCTCCGTGGACAGGTGCCGCTGCCGCTCGACGGCCAGCCGTACGGTGCCACGCAGGCGTTCGGCCAGAGCGGAAAGCTTGTACCAGGTGTCCTGGGCAGCGGCCAGCCGTGGCGCGTCCTCGGCCAGCGCGCCTTCCAGCTCCGCCTGCTCCGAGCTCGCGACCTCGAGTGCCTGCTCCACCTCGGCCCGGCGGGCGCGCGCGGCCTGCTCGTCGGCCTCGTCCTTGGCGATTTCGGACCGCTGGGTCACAAGGTCGTCGGCGTGCAGCCGCAGCTTCGCGTCGCGCAACTCCGCCTGCACGACCTGTGCCTTGCGTGCGATCTCGGCCTGCTTGCCCAGGGGTTTGAGCTGGCGGCGCAGCTCGGTGGTCAGGTCGTTGAGGCGGTCGAGGTTGCCCTGCATCGCGGTGAGCTTGCGCAGCGCCTTTTCCTTGCGCTTGCGGTGTTTGAGCACACCGGCGGCCTCCTCGATGAACGCGCGGCGCTCCTCGGGTTTGGCCTGCAGGATCTCCGACAGCTGTCCCTGGCCGACGATGACGTGCATCTCCCGGCCGATACCGGAGTCCGACAGCAGTTCCTGGATGTCGAGCAGTCGGCACGTACTGCCGTTGATCTCGTACTCGCTCGCGCCGTCACGGAACATGCGGCGGGTGATCGAGACCTCGGTGTAGTCGATGGGCAGCGCGCCGTCGGAGTTGTCGATGGTGAGCGTCACCTCGGCGCGGCCCAGCGGCGCCCGGCCCGCGGTGCCGGCGAAGATGACGTCCTCCATCTTCCCGCCGCGCAGGTCCTTGGCGCCCTGGGTGCCCATGACCCAGCGCAACGCGTCGAGCACGTTCGATTTGCCGGATCCGTTCGGCCCGACCACGCACGTGATGCCGGGCTCGAACCGCAGGGTGGTCGCCGACGCGAACGACTTGAAGCCTTTGAGCGTCAAGCTCTTGAGGTACACGCGGCGCGACCTTTCCCCTCACCGACTCCCTTTTCCAATCGGCAGATGCTACCCGGCACCACCGGCGGGTCGTGGGACGACGGGCCGGGCGAGCTCCACCGCGACCTGCCACTTGTGCCTCACCTGTCACAGGCGCCGCCTGCGTCACCGGCGCCCCAGAGGGGCGGTCAGCGCTCGACGAAGCCGCTCAGCCCGCCCTTGGGCTCGGACCAGTGCTCGGCCACGTGATCCACTCGACCGGGTGGCTCGCCGGAACGCAGCAGCTCCAGCAACCGCTCACAGTCGTCCTTGGGCCCTTCCGCGACCACCTGCACCCTGCCGTCGGCCAGGTTGGTCGCGCTGCCGACGAGCCCGAGCTCGAGCGCCCGGCTGCGCGTCCACCAGCGAAAACCGACTCCCTGCACCATGCCGTGCACCCAGGCTGTCAGCCGGGTCGTGTCCTGTTGCTCCGCCACGGCCCCATGGTGCCGCACGACGGTGGTCGCGCAGAGTTAACCCAGCGCGCTGGATCACTCGCCCGCCGTTACCCGGCGGTGGTACTGTGCCGCCGTCCGCCAATCGGGTTATCTGTACCACTCCGGAGGAGTCCCGCATGACCCCCTCGCCCGGGTCACAGTCGCGCGCCGAGGTCGCGCCACCCCGCGAGTCCACGGGACGTCTGCAGCGCACCGGCTACATCGCGCTCGCCGCCAGCGGTCTGGTGCTGGCGACGGCGTTCGGCGCGGTCGCACAGGTCACGGGCGGCACCGCGGCGCAGGAGTCCGCCGGCGGCGTCCAGTCCAGGTCGGCCCAGGGCACGGGCGGCGGCACCGGCGGCCCCGAGTTGGTGCCGGGCCAGGCGATCCCGGGCCGGACGACCGTCGTCGTCGACGGCGTGGCCGTCACGGGCACCATGCCGGCCTCGTCGACCTCCCCGACCACCGTGGTCAGCGTCGGCCCCGACGGCAGGCCCACCACCACGGTCATCACGCCCACCTCGACCGCGACGAAGCCGGGAACGGGGACAGGGACCTCGTCCCGTTCGGACCTGCCCTCCGGCGGCCCGGACGAGCCGACCTCGACCACGACGCGGCAATCCACGACGACGCCGCCACAGACATCGTCGCCGACCACAACGGCCTCGATGACCGTGTCCCCCACCACGACCACGACATCGACCTCGGATCCAGCCGACACCTCGTCGACCACCCCGTAACCCCCGGCACGGGGACGCCTGGGCAGGCTGAGAAGAGGCTGTGAATTCCGCCCGCGCGGGGACGATCGGGGCCTCGTCGTACGTTGGAACAGTCGTAAGACACCAACAGCGACACCACCCTCGAGGTGACAACGACATGACCACAGCGTTCTCGCAGGCCGCCTTCAGCACCGGAAACCGGGTGCCGCAGCTGCCCACGATGCCGACGGGTTGGCCGATTGGTTCGTACGCCACGTACGAGGAGGCGCAGCGCGCGGTCGATCACCTCGCGGACAACGACTTTCCGGTGCACGACGTCACGATCGTCGGTGTGGAGCCGATGCTGGTGGAGCGCGTCGCCGCGCGGCTCACGTGGGGCAAGGTGCTCGGCAGCGGCGCCGCGTCCGGCGCGTGGTTCGGTCTCTTCGTCGGCCTGCTGCTCGGCATGTTCACCCCGGGCGCCGCGCTTGCCCCGATCCTGATCGGACTGATCTCCGGTGTGGGCTTCGGCATGGTGTTCGCCGCGATCAGCTACGCGGCCACCAAGGGGCGCCGGGACTTCGTCTCGCACAGCCAGATCGTGGCCACGCGGTACGACGTGCTCGCGCAGCCGCGCAGTGCCGAACAGGGCCGCGACATGCTCGCCAGGTTCGCCATGAGCTCGGCCGCCCGGTGAGTCAGGTGCCGCTCGGCATGGTGGACGCAGCGGCGGCACCCGGTCCCGGGTTCCTCCGTCGCGGCCTGCCGAGCCGGAGCAGCTGACGCCACTGGCGGGGATCGTGGGTGGCGGGCGCGGTCTCGGTCAGGAACGCGCGCAGCACCCGGAGAAACCGGTCCGGCTCGGAGTGGTGCGGGAAATGTCCCGCGCCGGGGAACACTTCGAGCCTGCTGGCCGGCATCGCCTGATGAGCCAGCTCCGCGTGTGGGGTGGGCACGACGTTGTCGCGGCCGCCCCACACCAGCATCGTGGGCATGTGCTCGGTGAGATAGCACCGGTCGAGCATGTTGACCACCTGTCCCCGCCAGTCCACCACCGACCGCAGCGTGCGCAGAAACGCTTGCCTGCTCGGGCTTTCGCCGAGCCGGGCGTAGCGATCGAGCACGTAGTCGAAGTCGTCCCCCAGTCCCAGTGCACCCGTGGTCCGGACCAGCTCACGCATTCCCCGGAACAGCGCCTGTGCCACCGGGGTGCCCGCGAGGGGATGAGCAGTTCGGCGCCGGGCGCCGCAGCAAGCCGCAGCAGCGGATGCACCTGCTTGGCCACACCACCTGACGACACCAGCACCAGCCGCTCGCACAGCTGCGGGAACTGATAGGCGAATTGCATGGCCACGCCGCCACCGAGGGAGTGGCCGACCACGCTGACGCGCTCGATGTCCAGTGTCGCCAGAAGGTCCCGCATGCCGCAGGCATAGGCCGCCACGGAGTAGTCCGCACGCGGCTTGTCCGAACCGCCGTGGCCCAGCAGGTCCGGCGCGATCACGGTGAACTCCCCCGTCAACGCGGCGAGCACGTCCAGCCAGGTCGCCGAGTCGTCACCGATTCCGTGGATGAACAGCACCGCGGGGCCGCGCCCCGCCATGCGGTACGCGCGCCGGTACCCGTGGATGACGCGGTACCGCAGGCCGAGCGGGTCCGCCTCTCCGCCCGCGAGGGTGAGATCCGGCCGGTCGTGTGTCCGCACCCGTCCAATGCAGCACGGCGACGTTACCGACCGCGTTTCCGCCGTGTTGCTTCTTCACGGCCCGGGCGTGGCGGCCGGACCGTTCAGCGCCGGACCCGCGGCTTGGGCTGGCAGCGCGGGCAGGAGAAGGACGACCGGTTCATGAACGGGTCCCGCCGGATCGGCGTGCCGCACCGCGCGCACGGCTCACCCTCCCGGCCGTAGACGTTGAGCGACCGGTCGAAGTAGCCCGACTGGCCGTTGATGTTGACGTACAGCGCGTCGAACGACGTGCCACCCGCGACCAGGGCCTCCCCCATGACCGCAGACGCCGCCGTGAGCACGCTCTCGGCCTGCGCCCGGGTCAGCCGCGTGGTCGGGCGCGCCCAGTGCAGCCGGGCCCGCCACAGGGCCTCGTCGGCGTAGATGTTGCCGATCCCCGAAACGAGCGTCTGGTCGAGCAGCGCCCGCTTCACCTCGGTGCGCCTCGACCGCAACGCCGCCGCCGCGGACGGCAGGTCGAACAGCGGATCCATCGGGTCGCGCGCGATGTGGGCGATGGTGGCGGGCACCAGGGTGCCGTCGGACTCGGTGAGACCGGCCAGTGCCAGGCCGCCGAACGTGCGCTGGTCGACGAACCGCAGCTCCGGGCCATCGTCGGCGAACCGGAACCGCGCCCGCAGGTGCTTCTCGTCCGGCGTGCCCGGCGGTTGGACCAGCATCTGGCCGCTCATGCCGAGGTGGGCGAGCAATGCCTCACCGTCGGCGAGTTCCAGCCAGAGATACTTGCCGCGCCGCCGGGCCGCGTCGATCTTGACCCCGCCGAGCCTGCCGGTGAAGTCCTCGACACCCGGCACATGCCGACGGATGGCACGCGGATGGAGGACGTCGACCGAAGCGATGACACGCCCCGCGACGTGCCGTTGGAGGCCGGCGCGGACGACCTCGACCTCGGGCAGTTCGGGCACGGAATCAGCGTAACCGGACGGGCCCTCAGGCCTGCTCGTCCAGCTTGAGTTCCTCGGACAGCGCGCGCCAGGCCGACTCGGCGGCCTTCTGCTCGGCTTCCTTCTTCGTCGTGCCGTCGCCATGGCCGAGGTCGCGGCCACCGACGAACACGGTCGCGCTGAACTCCTTGCGATGATCCGGACCGGTGTCCTCGACCTTGTACTCGGGCACGCCGAGTCCCGCCGAGGCTGTCAGCTCCTGCAGGCTGGTCTTCCAGTCCAGGCCGGCGCCGCGCAGCGGGGCCTCGGCGAGCAGCCGGCCGAAGAGCCGGTGCACGAGCTCCCGTGCGGTCTCCATGCCGTGAGCGAGATACGTCGCCCCGATCACGGCTTCGAGACCGTCGGCCAGGATGCTCGCCTTGTCCCGGCCACCGGTGAGCTCCTCGCCCTTGCCGAGGAGCAGGTGCGCGCCGAGACCGCCCTCGCCGAGCCCGCGCGCGACGCCGGCCAGCGCATGCATGTTCACCACGCTGGCGCGCAGTTTCGCGAGCTGACCCTCCGGCAGGTCGGGATGACGGCGGTACAGGTGATCGGTGACCACCAGCCCCAGTACCGCGTCCCCGAGGAACTCCAGCCGCTCGTTGGGTGGCAGCCCGCCGTTCTCGTAGGCGTACGAGCGGTGGGTGAGCGCAAGGGTCAGCAGCTCGCTGTCGAACTCGACACCGAGCGCCTCGAGCAGTGGTGTGGGATCTGCTGCCGGACGTGCCGGCGACTTACCCCCCATTACCTGCGACCTCAGGCCGGCTCGACAACCTGACGGCCGCTGTACTGGCCGCACGCCGGGCAGGCGACGTGCTGGGGCTTGAGCTGCCTGCACGCGCGGTTGGGGCAGGCCACCAGCTGCACCGGGGTCGCCTTCCACTGGGCGCGGCGCGAGCGGGTGTTGGAACGCGACATCTTCCGCTTCGGGACGGCCACGACTGGTTCTCCTCATCAAGGTCTGCTCGCGGGCGCGAGCCTTGCTTGCCGAATTCGGGGCGAGCTGGTGCTCGTCGGGCGTTACCGGTCCGAGCCGTTCGACTTCTCGCCCGAAGTGTCCTCCAGGCGCTCGACCAGCGCGGCCCACCGAGGGTCTATCGTCTCATGCCCGTGTCCGGGCTCGAGATCGGCCCACTTCACGCCGCATCCGGAGCACAGTCCGGCGCAATCCTCGCTGCACAGCGGCACCAGCGGCAGGGCGAGGACGATGGCGTCGCGGATCACCGGCTCGAGGTCGATCCGGTCGTCGACGACGCGGCTGACCTCGTCCTCCTCCGTGGTCTCGTCGGTGGTGGAGTCCGGGTAGGCGTACAGCTCGGTGACGTCCACCTCGACCTCGTCGGCGATCGGGTCGAGGCAGCGCGAGCACTGGCCGGTGGTCCGCGCGGAGGCCGTGCCCGTGACGAGCACACCCTCGACCACGGACTCCAGCAGCAGGTCGAGGGTGATCGCCGAACCCTTGGGCACGATGATCACGTCGGGCACCCCGAGCGGCTCCTCCACGGTGATGTCGAGCCGCAGCTCACGGCTGGAGCCCGGGCGGCGGCCCAGCTCATGGGTATCGATCAGCCACGGACTGCGCGCACCGGCACGCTCCTGGCTGAAGCTCTCGTCAGGCATCGGATTCTTCGAAGATCGGGGGAAGGGCGGCAGCCGCCGGGCGACGGCGGGTGCCTCGTCCTTCAGGGTACGCGAGCGCGGGAGGTCAGTGCGCCTGGTAGTCGTAGACGGCCCCGCGGCCGCCGGCCAGGTGAGGCGCCCGGAGGTGGTTGCGTCCTGAATCCACGGTGCGCAACGTCGTGGACAGCAGCTCGGAGAACTCGGCGAGCTTGCCGTCCACGTAGGCGTCGCAGTCCGCGCGCTGCCGGTCGGCCTCGGCGTGGGCCTCGTCGACGATCCGGGCGGCCTCGCCGTGCGCGGCCTGGACGACCTCGGTCTGCGCGACCAGCCTGGCCTGCTCGTGCCTGCCTTCCTCGACGGCGCGGTCGTAGGCGTCCCGGCCGGCCTGAATCATGCGCTCGGACTCGGCGCGGGCGCGCTCGGTGAGCTCGCGGTACTCCGCCTGGCCCGCCGCGACGGCGCGCTCGGCCTCCGCGTGGGCGTCGGCCACCAGCTGCTCCGCCCGCGCGCGTGCCTCGGCGACGAGCCGCTCGGCTTCCGCGTTGGCCTCGGCGACCGTGCGCTCGGCCTGCTCGGTGGCCGAGCTGAGGGTCGACTCGGCCTCCGTACGGGCCTTCTGGAGGATCTCGTCACGCTTGTCGAGCACGTCCTGCGCGTCGTCGACCTCGGCCGGCAGCGCGTCGCGGATGTCGTCGAGCAGTTCCAGGGTGTCACCGCGCGGCACCACACAGCTGGAGGTCATCGGGACGCCCCGCGCCTCCTCCACGATCGTGACGAGCTCGTCGAGAGCCTCGAACACCCGGTACACGGCAACTCCCTCGCACCATCGATCCCGTGGGCAGGGCTCCAGTGTGCCCGGTGCGGCGCGAGAAATCGGTGACCGAGCCCGCACGGGCGTGTCAAGCGTCCGAGCGGGCCCTCCCGATCACCCGATCACGCGACGATGAGCACGAAACTCGCGTAGTGGTCGTCGGTGTAGAAGTACTCGCCGCCGTCGCCTGCGACGATGCGCCGGGCCCCGCGGTCGTCGCTGCCGGGCGTCTCGACGGTGTACTCGGCGTAGTAGCCCTCGGCACAGTCGGGCAGCAGGCCCTCGCGGTTGTAGAACGTGCTGCCGTCCTCCGGGTACGGGAACGGGCCGTCCGACTGGATCAGCTCGTAGGTGTCGGTGGCCTCCGGCGGCAGCTCGCTCAGCGGCCCCTGCTCGAAACCGGAGGTGTCGCCACACTCGGCCTGCGCGACGCTGGCCGGGGCGGCGGGCAGGGACTGGGCTCCCGCGGTGACCGCTCCGCCCCCGACGAGGGCGGCCATCAGGGTCAGCAGAACGGCGATGACACGCGATCGGTGGTTGGTCATTTTCGTACCGTAACGAGACCGCGTGAGCGCGACATGGCGAGAACGTGAACTACTCGCGCTCGGCCAGCCTCGCCATCAACCGCTCGTGAACCACCTTCGGCACCATCTGCGACACGTCCCCGCCGTAGGTCGCGACCTCCTTGACCAGCGAGCTGGACAGGAAGCTGTAGGCCGGGTTGTTCGACATCAGCAGGGTCTCGACGCCGGAGAGCTCCCGGTTCATCTGCGCCATCTGCAGCTCGTAGTCGAAGTCGCTGACCGAGCGCAGGCCCTTGGCGATCGCCTGGATGTCGTGCTGCCTGCAGTAGTCCACGAGCAGCCCGTGCCAGGAGTCGACGCGGACGTTGGGCAGTTTGTCGGTGACCTCGCGCAGCATCTCCATGCGCTCGGAGATCGTGAACAAGCCCTGCTTCTTCTTGTTGATCAGCACGGCAACGACGACCTCGTCGAACAGCTGCGCCGCCCGTTCGATGATGTCGAGGTGTCCGTTGGTCGCTGGGTCGTAGGAACCGGGACATACCGCTCGCCGCATGGCGCGGACGCTACCAAGCGCACCCCGCTTACGCGCGGGATGTGACGGAGTACTCGGCCCAGTACAGGGCGGTGTCGCCGTAGCGTTTGGTCCGCACCGGCGCCAGCCCCTCGGGCCAGCTCGGTTCGCCGTCGCGCAGGGCCCGCTCGACGATCACCAGAGCGGTCTGCGTGAGCCAGCCGCGCGCCACCAGGTCACCCAGCACGGCGGTCAGTCGCGCGTCCTCCAGCGCGTACGGCGGATCGGCGACGACGAGGTCGAACGGCGCCGCGGCGGCCTCCGCCACCACGGCTTCGACCTTCCCGTGCCGGACGGTGCCGCCGAGGCCCAACGCGGTGACGTTGGCGCGCAGCACCTCGACCGCGCGCCGGTCGGCCTCCACGAAGAGCACGTCGGCCGCGCCGCGGGAGAGCGCCTCGAGCCCCAGCGCGCCGGAGCCGGCGTAGAGGTCGAGCACCCGGGCGCCGTCGAGTTCCCCCGCCACGTCCAGGGCGTTGAACAACGCTTCCCGCACGCGCTCCGAGGTCGGCCGGGTGCCGCGCGCCGGAACGCGCAGGGTGCGCCCGCCTGCCCGGCCCGCCACGATCCTGGTCACCCCGGCATCCTCGCACCGACTGTGACACTCGGCGGGACCTGGTGCTGCGGTCAGGCCGGAGCGCGTATTGTCGTTCTTCCCCTTCCCGGCGATTTTGCTGCAGGAGCGCTGAGTGTCGGAACCTCGGGTCAGACGGGCCGAGATCGCCATCGAACAGTCCCACGTGGATCGCGTGTACACCCGGCTCGCCGAACTTCGGCAGCAGGCCGAGGCCATGCGGGCCAAGGGCTACGAGATCGGCCACGGCGCCCAGCGAGAGGCCGTGTTCGAACAGGCGTCCATGCTGTTCGAGCGCGACATGATGGTGTTCCACGCCAACCAGACCCTGCAGACGCTCGACGCCGAGTACGAGGGTCTGGTGTTCGGCAGGCTGGACCACACGAGCGGCGAGACCGTCTACGTCGGCAGGCTCGGCATCCGCGACGCCGAGTTCGAGAACCTCGTCACCGACTGGCGCGCGCCCGCGGCCGCCGCGTTCTACCAGGCCACCGCCGAGGAACCGATGGACGTCGTGCGGCGGCGCGTGATCCGCTGCTCCGGCCAGTCGGTGCTGGACGTGGACGACGACGTGCTCATGCCGGAGTCCGTGCCCGCCGACATGCCGGTCGTCGGCGAGGGCGCCTTGATGGCGGCGCTGGGGCGGTCGCGCGGCGAGAAGATGCGCGACATCGTCGCCACCATCCAGAAGGAGCAGGACGAGGTCATCCGGGCCCCGTGGCGCGGCGTGACCGAGATCACCGGCGGCCCCGGCACGGGCAAGACCGCCGTCGCGCTGCACCGGGCGGCCTACCTGCTGTACCGCTACCGGCGCCAGCTCGGCGGCGCGGGCGTGCTCGTGATCGGCCCCTCCGGCGTGTTCACCAACTACATCTCCCGGGTCCTGCCGTCGATGGGCGAGACCAACGTCGAGCTGCGCGCGCTCGGCGAGGTGCTCGACGGCATCGAGGCCACCCGGCACGACCCGGCACCGCTCGCCGCGATCAAGGGGTCGCTGCGCATGCGCAAGGTGCTGCTCAAGGCCGTCCGCGACACCCCACCGGACGCGCCGACCGAGATGCGGATCGTCTACAAGGGCGAGGTCCTCAAGCTGGACGCCAAGGAGCTCGAGAAGGTCCGGCGCAAGGTGCACACGCAGGGCGGGCCGCCGAACCGGTCGCGGGTGCGTGCCGCGGAGACGCTGCTGGAGGCACTGGCCGACAAGGCCGAGGAGTACGCGCGCGCCGACAACCGCACCGTCGACCGCGCCGAGCTCATCACCGAACTCGGCGAGCGCATCGACTTCCACCGGTTCCTCGTCGTGTGGTGGCCCGTGCTCTACCCCGCCGAGGTGCTGCGCTGGCTCGGCGACGAGCGCAGGCTCGCCCGCGCGGCGAAGAACGTCCTGAAGCGAGACGAGATCGCGTTGCTCGCGGCGTCGATGCGGGACCGTTCGCGCGGCTGGACGGTCGCCGACATCGCCCTGCTCGACGAGTTGCGGGTGCTCGTGGGCCCACCGCCGAAGCGGCGGCGGCGCCACCGCGTGGAGCTCGACGCCGAACAGGCCCGGGACTCCCGCGACTCCGCCACCCGGCAACGTCCCGAGCACTACGACGAGTACTCCCACATCGTCGTCGACGAGTCCCAGGACCTCTCCCCCATGCAGTGGCGGATGGTCGGCAGGCGCGGCAAGTACGCGAGCTGGACGGTGGTCGGCGACCCAGTGCAGAGCTCGTGGCCCGACCCCGCCGAAGCCGCACAGGCGCGCGAGCAGGCGTTCGGCGCGAAGACCCAGCACCGGCGCTACACGCTGCGCACGAACTACCGCAACTCGGCGGAGATCTTCGACCTGGCCGCCCGCGTGGTGGCCGGGCATGCCGCCGAGGGCGACCTGCCGCACGCCGTGCGCACGACCGGGCTCACACCGCAGATCCGCACCGTGGACGACACCACGCGCGAGATCTCGGTGCAGACCGCGGCGAAGGAACTGCTCGACGCCGTCGACGGCACCGTCGGCGTGATCTGCGCGATGGACCGCGTGCCCGAGGTCGAGAAGTGGCTCGCCGGACAGGCGGAGGACCGGCTCAAAGTGGTCGGGAGCCTCGACTCCAAGGGGCTGGAGTACGACGCCGTCGTGCTGGTGGAGCCGACCGAGCTCATCACCGAGTCGCTCACCGGCAGGCGCGTGCTCTACGTCGCCCTGACGCGGGCCACGCAGCAGCTGACCGTACTGGCCTCGGACGAGACGTGGCTGGACGGTGGGAATGCGGAGGGCGCCCCGGCGCGTTGATCGGAAACGTGACCTCCCTGCGTGACATCCCCCTGTCCGTGCTGGACCTCGCCCCCGTGGTCAGCGGATCCGACGTGTCCACCGCGCTGCGCAACACCCTCGACCTGGCGCGGCACACCGAGCAGCTCGGCTACCACCGCTACTGGCTGGCCGAACACCACAACATGCCGGGCATCGCGAGCTCGGCCACTGCCGTGCTGATCGGTCAGGTCGCGGGCGCCACCGAACGGATGCGCGTCGGCTCCGGTGGGGTGATGCTGCCCAACCACGCGCCGCTGGTGGTGGCCGAGCAGTTCGGGACCCTGGAAGCGCTGTACCCGGGCCGCATCGACCTCGGCATCGGCCGGGCGCCGGGCACCGACCAGCGGACCGCCTACGCTCTGCGCGGGCGCGCCGGTCTGAGCGCCGAGGACTTCCCACAGCGGCTGGCCGAGCTGATCGCCTACTTCGAGCCGGACCCCGACCGGCCCGTCAACGCCGTCACGGCGGAGGGTCACCGGCCGCCGGTGTGGCTGCTCGGGTCGAGTGGGTTCAGCGCGCAGCTGGCCGGCATGCTCGGGCTGCCGTTCTCGTTCGCCCACCACTTCAGCGCCGAGAACACCCAGCCCGCGCTGCGGCTCTACCGGGAGTCCTTCCAGCCGTCGGCGGTGCTCGACGAGCCGTACGTGATGCTCGGCGCGTCCGTGGTGTGCGCCGACACCGACGAGCGCGCGCAGTGGCTGGCCGCGCCGTACGGGTTGAACTTCCTCAGCCTGCGCAAGGGCAGGCCGATTCCGCTGCCGACCCCGGAGGAGGCGGCCGAGTACCCCTACACCGACCTGGACCGCGCGTTCATCGAGGACCGGATGGCCAGCAACATCGTCGGTTCGCCGGAGACCGTCCGCAAAGGACTGGAGTCCCTGCTCGCGGACACCGACGCCGACGAGCTCGTCATCACGACCATGGTCCACGACCACGAGGACCGGAAGCGCTCCTACGAGCTGGTGGCCGACCTCGCCCGCCGGGCGTAGCAACCCGCGCGGTAGGCCGTGTCGGCCGTTCCGGTAGCCGTGTCGGCCATTCCGGTAGCCGTGTCGGCCATTCCGGTAGCCGTGTCCGCCGCTGGCGTCACCGTGTCCGCCGTTGGCGTCACCGTGTCCGCCGCTGGCGTCCCGCCGACGCGGCTCGCCCGGACCACACCGGGCCAGCCGGCACTCCCCGAACTCAGCAGCGGGAGGAGTCGGTCAGCAGCCGGCCGATCACCTCGAGAACCGGTGTAACTGCCGCGAGTTCGCTCGCATCGACAGTCGCGCACTCGGTGACCGCCGCGCCGACGACCTCGTGGCCGGACACACCGTCGAGGGCGGCGCAGAGCTGCTCGACGGTCAGGCCACCGGGTTCGTGGTAGTAGGTCCCGCCGAACGTGGCGGGATCCAGCACGTCCAAGTCGACATGGAGGTAAACCGGCCCGGAGCCCGTCGCCGCCAGGGTGTCGCGGACGTCGGCCGGATCCGCGGGTGGCGGCACGTGCCGGACGAGTCCGTCCACAACGGCCTGCCGCTCCGCGGCGTCGAACGCCCGCGTGCCCAAGAGCACCGCATGTCCACGCTCCAGCGGCGGGCCGGCTGCGAACTCGGCGTCACCATCGCCGAAGAGCGAACGCAGCACCATCCCGTGGAACGCACCTGACGGTGAGCTCTCCGCGGTGTTGCAGTCCGCGTGCGCGTCGAACCAGACGACGGTGAGCTCACGTCCGTGTCGGAACCGCGCGACCCCCGGCGGAACGAGATCCACGGCACAGTCGCCGCCGATGGTCAACACCGCCCCGTCGGGCGATTCCAGCGCGGACAACTGGGCATCGCGGTTGGTAGTCAACGCGGCTCGGTTGCCGATGCCCGCGACCGTCGGGGACCCGCCCGGCCGGACGGGCAGTTCGCGAACGTCAGCCCCGAGAACGTCGGCCGCCAGAGCGGCCAGCGCCCGGCACCCGTCAGGAAGCCGGGCGGCCGCGCCGTCCCACAACGCACCCTGCCATTGAGGCACCGCGTGTATCTCCACGACGCCGACCGTACCGAGCGACCACGGCCGGTGGGCATTGTTTTCTCCGCGTCGCGCCGGCCCCGCCTACCGGAACGGCGGCCCCGCCTACCGGAACGGCGGACACGGCTACCGGAACGGCAGACACGGTGACGCCGACGGCGGACACGGCTACCTGGATGGCAGACACGGCTACCTGGACCGCGCACACGGACACGCGCCGGACAGTCGGCGAGAGGCGCGGGCGGCTGGTCCAGGCTGCTGCTCCAGGACTGCTGCTGCAGAACGGCTGCTCCAGAACAGTTGCTCCAGAACAGTTGCTCCAGAACAGTTGCTCCAGGACTGCTGCTCCAGGACTGCTACTCCAGGACGATCAGGAGGTCGCCGCCCTCCACCTGCTGCACCGCGTTGATGGCCAGGCGTTGCACGGTCCCGCCGACCTGGGCCGTGATCGCCGCCTCCATCTTCATCGCCTCGATGGTCGCCACGGTGTCGCCCGCCTCGATCGTGTCGCCTTCGGACACCTGAGCCGTCACCACACCCGCGAACGGTGCCGCCACCTGCTTCGGGTCGTTCTTGTCGGCCTTCTCGGCCGCGGGCACGTCGCTGGCCACCGACCGGTCCCGGACCTGGATCGGCCGCAGCTGGCCGTTCAACGTGGACATGACCGTCCGCATGCCGCGTTCGTCCGGATCGCCGATCGCCTCCAGTTCGATGAACAGCCGCACGCCGGGCTCGAGGTCGACGGCGTACTCCTCGCCCGGGCGCAGGCCGTAGAAGAAGTCCTTGCTCGGCAGCACGCTGGTGTCGCCGTAGGCCTCCCGGTGCGCCTCGAACTCCTTCGTCGGGCCGGGGAACAGCAGCCGGTTCAACGTGGCGCGGCGGTTCTCCTCCAGCGCCTGCCGATCCTCGTCGGACAACTCCTGAACCGGCCTGGCCTCAGCCCGACCCTCCAAGGCCTTGCTGCGGAACGGTTCCGGCCAGCCGCCGGGCGGGTCGCCCAGCTCGCCGCGCAGGAAGCCGATCACCGAGTCGGGGATGTCGAACTTGTTCGGCTCCGCTTCGAACTCCTCCGGCGACACCCCGGCGCCGACCAGGTGCAGCGCGAGGTCACCGACCACCTTGGACGACGGCGTCACCTTCACCA
Source organism: Prauserella oleivorans (assembly GCF_042685745.1). Classification (NCBI taxonomy): domain Bacteria; kingdom Bacillati; phylum Actinomycetota; class Actinomycetes; order Pseudonocardiales; family Pseudonocardiaceae; genus Prauserella; species Prauserella oleivorans. The sequence goes on from NZ_JBHUNT010000001.1 coordinate 5,224,270, forward strand.
GGTGGCCGAGGATCCGGTCGGCCGCGGCGTACATGGCCTCGATCTCCTCGAACCGGTCGCCCAGCCCGAGCGCCTTGGCCTGGGTGCGCAGGTTCGACAGCTGGCCACCGGGGATCTCGTGGTGGTACACGCGGCCGGTCGGCGAGGCCAGCCCGGCCTCGAACGGCGCGTAGATCTTGCGCACGGTCTCCCAGTACGGCTCCAGCTCGCCCACGGCCTGCAGGTCGAGGCCGGTCGGCCGGTCGGAGTAGTCGGTGGCGGCCACGATCGCCGACAGCGACGGCTGCGACGTGGTGCCCGCCATCGACGCGACCGCGCCGTCGACCGCGTCGGCGCCGGCGTTGATCGCCGCGAGGTACGTGCCGAGCTGGCCACCCGCGGTGTCGTGGGTGTGGATGTGCACCGGCAGGTCGAACTCGCGCCGCAGCGCGGTCACCAGCTTCTCCGCCGCGGGCGCCCGCAACAGGCCCGCCATGTCCTTGATCGCGAGCACGTGCGCGCCCGCGCCGACGATCTGCTCGGCCAGCTTGAGGTAGTAGTCGAGCGTGTAGATCTTCTCGGCCGGGTTGGACAGATCCGAGGTGTAGCACAACGCCACCTCGGCCACCGCCGTCCCGGTGGCGCGCACCGCCTCGATCGCGGGACGCATCTGCTCGATGTCGTTGAGCGCGTCGAAGATGCGGAAGATGTCGATGCCGGTGGCGGTGGCCTCCTCGACGAAGGCGTCGGTGACCTCGGTGGGGTACGGCGTGTACCCGACCGTGTTCCGGCCGCGCAGCAGCATCTGCAGGCACAGGTTGGGCATGGCCTCGCGCAGGGCGGCGAGCCGCTCCCACGGGTCCTCGGCCAGGAAGCGCAGCGCGACGTCGTAGGTCGCGCCGCCCCAGCACTCGACCGACAGCAGTTGCGGCAGCGTGTGCGCGACCACCGGCGCGATCGCGAGCAGGTCCTTGGTGCGCACTCGCGTGGCCAGCAGTGACTGGTGGGCGTCGCGGAACGTCGTGTCGGTGACGCCGATGGTCGGTGACTCACGTAGCCAGCGCGCGAAACCCTCCGGGCCGAGCTCGATGAGCTTCTGCTTCGATCCGGCGGGCGGGTCTCCCGCCGGCACCTGCGGGATCTTCTCCACCGGGTCGATGAGCTTCGGCCGCTCGCCGTTGGGCTTGTTGACCGTGACGTCGGCCAGGTAGGTGAGCAGCCGGGTGCCGCGGTCGGCGGGGTGGCGCGCGGTGAGCAGGTGCGGCCGTTCCTCGATGAACGCCGTGGTGACGCGGCCCGCCTGGAAGTCGGGGTCGTCGAGGACGGCCTGCAGGAACGGAATGTTGGTGGCCACACCGCGGATCCGGAACTCGGCGAGGGCCCGCCGCGCGCGGCCGACCGCCGTGGCGAACGTCCGGCCCCGGCAGGTGAGCTTGACGAGCATCGAGTCGAAGTGCGCGCTGATCTCGGTGCCGGAAAACGCCGTCCCGCCGTCGAGCCGGATGCCGGAGCCTCCGGGCGAGCGGTAGGCGCTGATCATGCCGGTGTCGGGACGGAAGCCGTTGGCCGGATCCTCCGTGGTGATGCGGCACTGCATCGCCGCGCCGCGGAGGTAGATCTTCTCCTGCGCCAGCCCGAGGTCGGCCAGCGACTCGCCCGACGCGATGCGCAGCTGCGACTGCACCAGGTCGACGTCGGTGACCTCCTCGGTCACCGTGTGTTCCACCTGGATGCGCGGGTTCATCTCGATGAAGACGTGGTTGCCGTCGCGGTCGACGAGGAACTCGACGGTGCCTGCGTTGCGGTAGCCGATCTGCCGGGCGAACTTGACGGCGTCGGCGCAGATCCGCTCCCGCAGCTCGGGATCGAGGTTCGGAGCGGGCGCCAGCTCGATCACCTTCTGGTGGCGGCGCTGCACGGAGCAATCACGTTCGTAGAGGTGGATGACCTCCCCCTGGCCGTCGGCCAGGACCTGCACCTCGATGTGCCGCGGCTCCACGACGGCCTTCTCCAGGAACACCGTGGGGTCGCCGAAGGCCGACTCGGCCTCCCGAGCGGCGGCCTCGATGGAGTCCCGCAGGTGCCGGGGGTCCTCCACGCGGCGCATGCCCCGTCCGCCACCACCGGCGACAGCCTTGACGAACACCGGGAACCCGAGCTCCTCGGCAGCGGCCGCGAGCTCATCCACATCGGACGACGGCGCGGACGAGCCGAGCACCGGCACGCCGGCTTCGCGCGCGGCGGCGACGGCGCGGGCCTTGTTGCCGGTGAGCTCGAGGATCTCCGCGCTCGGCCCCACGAACGTGATCCCGGCTTCCTCGCACGCGCGCGCGAGGTCGGGGTTCTCGGAGAGGAAGCCGTAGCCGGGGTAGACGGCGTCGGCGCCGGCTTGCCGGGCGGCGTTGACGATCTCGTCGACGGAGAGGTAGGCCCGGACCGGGTGCCCCGGCTCGCCGATCTCGTACGCCTCGTCGGCCTTGAGCCGGTGCAGCGAGTTGCGGTCCTCGTGCGGGAACACGGCAACCGTTCCCGCGCCCAGCTCGTAGGCGGCGCGGAACGCTCGGATGGCGATCTCGCCACGGTTGGCGACGAGCACTTTGCGGAACATCCCGGTCCTTCCTTCCCTCGGATCGGTCGCGAGGCACGTTACCCCGTTTCTCCCGCCCTGCGGGAGTTCACTCCCAGGGTGTGGACTGTGGCGCGGAGTAGGTGACCACGTATACCCACCGCCGCACCAGCGCATCCGCCGTGTGGCGGCGGCCACTCAGGACTTCTCGAGGAACTCCGCGCGTTCCTGGTCGACGACCTCGGAGACGAGGCGGGCCAGCCCCGGGTGGCGTTCCAGAGCGGGATCCGCCCCGACGACGCGCTGGGCGACGTCCCTCGCCCGCGCGATGACGTCCTCGTCCTCCAGCAGCGACAGCATTTTCAGGCCGGAGCGCTTGCCGGACTGCGCGGCCCCGAGGATGTCGCCCTCCCGGCGCAGCTCCAGGTCGAGTTTGGAGAGCTCGAACCCGTCGACCGTCGACTCCACGGCGGCCAGCCGGGCGCGGGTGCTGGTGCCGTCCAGCGCGTCGGTGACCAGCAGGCACAGTCCCGGCACGTTCCCCCGGCCGACGCGCCCGCGCAGCTGGTGCAGCTGGCTGACCCCGAACCGGTCGGCGTCCATGATGATCATCACAGTGGCGTTGGGGACGTTGACGCCGACCTCGATCACCGTGGTCGCCACGAGCACGTCGAGCGTGCCCTCCGCGAAGTCGCGCATCACGGCGTCCTTCTCCTCGGCGGGGAGCCGGCCGTGCAGGACGCCGATGCGCAGGCCGTGCAGCGGACCCTCCTGGAGCTGGGGCGCGAGGTCGAGCACCGCGATGGGCGGGCGGCGATCGCCGGTGTCGGCGGGCGGCTCGTCACCGATCCTCGGGCACACGATGTAGGCCTGGTGCCCCTTGCCGACCTCCTCGACGACCCGCTGCCACGCGCGGTCCAGCCACGCCGGCTTCTCCGCGACCGGTACGACGTTGGTGGCGATCGGCGACCGGCCGGAAGGCAGCTGCCGCAGCGCCGAGGTCTCCAGGTCGCCGTAAACGGTCATCGCCACCGTGCGCGGGATCGGCGTCGCCGTCATCACGAGCACGTGCGGGCTGGTGCCCTCGGCGCCTCGCGAGCGCAGGGCGTCGCGCTGCTCGACACCGAACCGGTGCTGCTCGTCGACCACCACGAACGCCAGGTCCGCGAATGTCACGTGGTCCTGGATCAGCGCGTGCGTGCCGACGACGATGCCCGCCTCGCCACTGGCCGCATCCAGCAAGGCCTGCTTGCGCTCCCTGGCCCCCATCGAGCCGGTGAGGAGCGTGACCCGCGTGGCGGCCTCGGCGCCGCCGAGCTCACCGGCGCGGGCGAGGTCGCCGAGCATCTCGCGCAGCGACCGCGCGTGCTGGGCGGCCAGCACCTCCGTGGGAGCCAGCAGCGCCGCCTGCCTGCCCGCGTCCACCACCTGCAACATCGCCCGCAGCGCCACGATCGTCTTGCCGCTGCCGACCTCGCCCTGCAGCAGCCGGTTCATCGGGTGCCGCGTTCCCAGGTCGGCCGCGATGCGCTCCCCGACCTCGCGCTGTCCCTCGGTGAGCTCGAACGGCAGCTTCTCGTCGAACGCCGCCGCGATGCCGTCCGGCCTGCGCGGGCACGCGGGCGCAGGCCGTGTGCCCGCCGAATGCCGGCGCTGCGCGAAGATCAGCTGGATCGCCAGCGCCTCGTCCCACTTGAGCCGCTCGCGGGCGGCGTCGAGCTCCTCCCAGCTCTCCGGGCGGTGGATGCGGCGCAGTGCGGTGTCGAGGTCGTCGAGGCCGTGCTCGGCGCGCAGCTGTTCGGGCAACGGGTCCTCGACGTGCTCGAGCGTGTCCAGCACCTGCCGCACGGCTCGGGAGATGATCCACGACCCGACACCGGTCGCGGCCGGATACACCGGGATGATCCGCTTCAGGAATGTGTCCATGGTGGACATTCCGTCGTCGTCTTCGTCGAAGAGCTCGTACTCCGGGTTGGACAGCTGGAGCGTGTTGCGGAACGCCGAGACCTTGCCCGCGAACAGACCGGTGCGGCCCGGGCGCAGTTCGCGTTCGCGCCAGGTCTGCTGGCCGAAGAACGCACACGACATCCGGCGGTTGCCGTCGGTGATCGTGACGGTGAGGATCTGCCCCTTGCGGTGCCGCATGGGCTTCTTCGACGACGACTCGACGCGCGCCAGCACCGTGGCGTGCTCGCCGAGCTCGAGCCCGGCGATGTCGGTGAGCTCGCCGCGCCGGGCGTACTTGCGCGGATAGTGCCGCAGCAGCTCGGCCACGGTGTGCAGGTCGAGCGACCTGCCCAGAGCGTCGGCGGTCCGCTTGCCCAGTACCGCGGTCAGCTTGTCACCCAGCTGCGTCATCGGGACAGCTCCGTCATCTCACTCCACACCCATCAGCAGCAGCGCGTCGGTCTGTCCACCGGAATAGCACACCAGTTCGACTTCCGGGTGTTCGGCACGCAGCCGCTCGGTGAGGACGTCCTCGATGCCGCTCGGCGCATCGGCACCGATCAGCACCGTGACGAGCTCCCCGCCCACGGCGAGCATCCGCTCGAGGACCACCATCGCGGCCGCCTCCACCTCACCGGGGGCCTCGATGAGCACGACCTCGCCGTCCACGAAGCCCACCACGTCGCCGGCATGCGCGGTGCCGACCCAGGTGATCGAGTCCTCGGCGGCCACCGCGATCTCGCCACGCCGGGTGGCGGCCGCCGCCTCGGCCATCGCCACGACGTCGGCCCCGGCCTTGCGGTGCGGGTCGTGCACCGCGAGCGCCGCCAGCGCCTGCACCGGCGACGCGCAGGGCACCACGACGATCTCCCGGTCGCTGAGCACCGGGTGGCTCGCCACGCGCTCCGCGGCCGCGGTCAGCTCGACCCCGCCGGGCACCACGGCGACATGCGCGGCAGCGGTCTCGGTGATGAGCCCGAGCAGGTCCTCCGCGGTGGGCTCGGTGCCCGCCGTGACGCCGAGCACGGGCACGCCCTCCGCACCGACCAATTCGGCCAGACCGTCGCCGTGCACGACCGCGACCACGGCTCGCTCCCCTGCCGGGCTCTCGGCGGGCGCGGGCGTCATCAGGGGTTCCACGCGCACCCGGTGCGGCCTGCCGTGCCGCAGGCCGGCCTCCAGCGCGGCCCCGATGTCGGCGCAGTGGACGTGCACCGCGTGGTTGCCCGCGCCGTCCCCGGCCACCGTCACGCTGTCGCCGAGCGCGGACAGCGCCCGGCGCAGCGCGGGCAGTGCCGCGTCGTCGGCCCCGGCGAGCAGGTACATCACCTCCCACGCCTGCGGCGCGGGCAACGCGGCGGGCGGCACGGTGACCGGCCGATCGGGCGCGGTGACCTCGCCCACGACCACCTCCGCGAGCGCGTCCAGCACGGCCACGAGGCCACGGCCGCCCGCGTCGACGACCCCGGCCACCGCGAGAGCCGCCAGCTGCCGGGGTGTCTCGCGGAGCGCGTCGGCCGCCGCCCGGGCCGCGGTGAGGGCGACCTCGTCCAAGGGTCCGTCACCGACGGCCGTCGCGACGGCGTGCAGGACGCTCAGCATCGTGCCCGCGACCGGCCTGGCCACCGCGTCCGTGGCCAGGGCGTCCGCGCGCTTGAGCGCCGCCGCCAGTGCGGGCCCGTCGAGCTCGGCAGTGTCGCCCGCCGACTCGGCCAGGCCACGCAGGACCTGGGAGATGATGACGCCGGAGTTGCCGCGCGCGGCGGCGACGGCACCCCGGGCCAGCACGCCGAGCGCCTCCCCCGCCCCGGTGACCCGGGGCTCCGCGGCCAGCCCGGCGTGCGCCGCGGTGAGGGTGTGCAGCATGTTGGAGCCGGTGTCGGAGTCGGCGACGGGGTAGACGTTGATGCCGTCGATGTCGGCCCGCAGCCCGCCGAGGCTGTGCACGCACGCCGATGCCCACGCGCGCACCGCCGCCGCGTCCAAGCACCGCACCGCGTCGCCCTCCCACACGGGTCGAATGGGGTTTCCCGCGAGCGTAACGACCCGCCTACGAGCGCCGGGAACGCACCGGCTACCCTGTTCGAGTTGCCCGGTGTTCGCCGGGCGGGTTGTGTTTGCCTATTTCTTCGAGGAGTGTTCGACGTGGCTGCCGTGTGCGACGTCTGTGGCAAGGGGCCGGGCTTCGGCAAGTCGGTCTCGCACTCTCACCGGCGCACCAACCGCCGGTGGAACCCGAACATCCAGACCGTGCACGCGAAGGTCGGGCTCTCCCAGCGGAAGCGCCTGAATGTGTGCACCTCCTGCCTCAAGGCCGGCAAGGTCGTTCGGGGCTAACGCCCAGGACTCTGTACCGGAGCCCGGTGGATCATCGATCCGCCGGGCTCCGCTGCTGTTCGGGGTACAGAACCTCCGCCGCCGAGCCGCCCGCGGCGGGCGTGCCGAGGTGCCACCACCCCCGCCGCGCATCCCCGGCCCGGATGTCTACGGAAGCTTCCAGTCGATCGGCGAGGCACCCTGAGCCTGCAGCAGCGCATTGGCCCGGCTGAAGGGCCGGGAGCCGAAGAAGCCGTTGTGCGCGGAGAGCGGGCTGGGATGGACCGACTCGATGCACCGGTCCGCGCCGATCAGCGGTTTGAGCTTGCGGGCGTTGCTGCCCCACAGGATCGCCACGAGCGGCTCGTCGCGGGCCGCCAGCGCCCTGATGGCCTGCTCGGTGATCTCCTCCCAGCCCTTGCCCTGGTGGGAGTTGGGCCTGCCCGGCTGCACCGTCAGGGCCCGGTTGAGCAGGAGCACGCCCTGCTCGGTCCAGGGCGTCAGGTCGCCGGTGGAGGGCGGCGGGTGGCCGAGGTCGTCGCAGTACTCCTTGAAGATGTTGACCAGGCTCTTGGGCAGCGGCCGGACGTCGGGGGCGACGGCGAAGCACAGGCCGATCGGATGCCCCGGCGTCGGGTACGGGTCCTGACCGACGATGAGCACGCGCACGTCGTGGAACGGCTGCTGGAACGCGCGCAGGATGTTCTCCCCGGCAGGCAGGTAGCGCCTGCCTGCGGCGATCTCGGCGCGCAGGAACTCCCCCATGGCGGCGATGTTGGCCTCGACGGGCGCGAGTGCCTCCGCCCAGCCTCGCTCGACGATCTCGTGCAGCGGTCGTGCGGTCACGGCTCGCGACTCTAGCGCGTGCCGCGCACCGTCAGTCCAGGCGGCGCAGTTCGGCGCGGAACCTCTTGGCGCGCTGCACGTAACTGTCCACGACGCGGGCGATCGCCTCCGGCCCGAACGACGTGTTGGGCCGCGTCCTGGCCGGTACGCCGAGCGCGATGTGGCCCGACGGCACGTGTCCCCGGTACGACACCACCGCGCCGGCGCCGACCATGCCGCCGTCCTCGATGACGGTGCCGTTGAGCACCACGGATCCCGACGCGACCAGGCAGCCGCTGCCGATGCGGGCACCCTCGACGTGCACCGCGTGCCCGATGGCCGAATCGGGTCCCAGGATCGTCGGGTCCTCCTCGGTGCAGTGCACGACGCAGCCGTCCTGGATGTTGGACCGCTCGCCGAGCTCGATGTAGCCGTGGTCGCCGCGTAGCACGGTCTGCGGCCACACCGACGCGTACGCAGCGATCCGCACGTCGCCGATGACGGTGGCGTCCGGGTGGACGTAGGCCTCGGGGTGGATGCTCGGCTCCCGGTCGCCGAGTGCGTAGATCGCCATTACCGCTCCTGGGTGTCCGTGAGCTCTTTGGCCAGACAGAGGCTCAGCGCGTCGTTCTTGTACACACCGAACTTGTCGATCTCGGTGTAGCCGGACGAACGGTACAGCGCGATGGCCTCGGGCTGTTTCGTGCCGGTCTCGAGCACCGCCCGCGTCCGGCCTGCGGCCACGGCCGTGCGCTCCAGCGCGGCGAGCATCTGTCTGGCGTAGCCGTTGCCGCGCTCGGACGGGACGACGAACATCCGCTTGAGCTCCGCGTCGCCGGGGCGGAACTCCGGCGGTTCGTCATGAGCTCGCCAGCCACCACAGGCCACGGGCACGTCATCGCGGTAGCCGACGAGGAAGGTGCCGTGGGGCGGGGCGAACTCGTCCGGTGACACGGGTGTCACGTCGGGATCGCCGTACCGGGTCACGTACTCCTGCTGCACGAGGTCGATCAGTTTGGCCGCGTCCGGATGGTCGAAGGGCACCACACGTATCTGCACGCCCTCCATGAAACCGGATCAGCGCCAGTGCTCCCAGCCGGTTTCGTGCTCGTAGGGCTCCCCGTCCACGGTGACGCCGGTGCCGGGCATGAGCACCGTGCCGATACGCAGCCATCCCGCGGGCAGATCCGTGTACGAGGGGAACGTCGCGGCGAGCGCGTGATCCTCCCCACCGGTGAGCACCCAGTGCAGCGGATCGGCGCCGAGCGCGTGGCCGACGTCGACCAGCTTCCGGTCGACGTCGAGCCGTTCGGTGTGGACGTCGATGCCCACCCCGGACTCCTCGGCCAGGTGTCCAAGGTCGGCAAGCAGCCCGTCGGAGACGTCGATCATGGCGGTGGCACCCGCCTGGGCGGCCGCGGGGCCGGCTGCGTAGGGAGGTTCGGGGTAACGGTGTGCGTTGACGACGCCGACCGGGGAGCGGAAGCCGCGGCCCAGCACGGCCAGTCCCGCGGCGGCCCAGCCGAGGCGACCGCACACCGCGACCACGTCCCCGGGCCGCGCGCCCGAGCGGGTCACCGGCTCCCGGCCGCCGAGGTCGCCGAGGGCGGTGACACTGATCACCAGCTGGTCGGCGCGCACCATGTCACCGCCGACGAGACCGACGCGCGCGCGGGCGGCCTCGGCGGAGATGCCGTCGACGAGTTCGGTGACGAGCGCCGATTTCGTGTCGGCGGGGCAGCCGATCCCGACGACGATCGACGTGGGCACGGCGCCCATGGCCGCGATATCGGAGAGGTTCACGGCGACGGCCTTGCGGCCGACCTGCTCAGGTGTGGACCAGTCCAGCCGGAAGTGCACACCCTGCACGAGGACGTCGGTCGTCACGACCACCCGGCCGTCCGGCGCGGCCACCACGGCGGCGTCGTCACCGGGACCGAGCACGGTGCCCGCCGGCTGTGCCCGGTCGGCCGTGACCGCCCGGATCAGCCCGAACTCGCCGACCGCCGCGACCGTTTCGCCGCCGGAGCCTGCGTCGTCCCTGCCCGGCGCTGGATGGGCGTCCACACACACCTCCGGTGTCGCTTGCAGAACTCGTCGGATATCCGATCGTTGCCCCGCCTGCGGTACGTTGCAACGACGTTCCTATCTTGAGCTTGCACAACCCATCCGGACGAAGGGGCGCGCCGTGGTTCACGCATACATCCTCATTCAGACCGAGGTCGGCAAGGCTGCTTCGGTCGCCGCCGAGATCGCCGGCATCCCCGGCGTCACCAGTTCGGAGGATGTGACCGGTCCCTACGACGTGATCGTGCGTGCCGAGGCGGACAACGTCGACGAGCTCGGCCAGCTCGTGGTCGCGAACGTCCAGAACGTGCAAGGCATCACGCGGACCCTGACGTGCCCGGTGGTGCACCTCTGACCGGACTGGAGTCGGCGGCGTGACGGAGACGGGCGCACCTCCCCGGGCGCTGATCGTGGCGGCCGCCGTGGTCGCGCTGGCACTCGCCGCGGTCGCGGGCGTGCTGGGCGTGCTGTCCCGGGGAGCCGACGAACCCGCCGGGGACGGCCCGTTGCCGCTCGTGTCCATTCCCGCGCCGCAGGCGGGCAGCCCGCAGTGCCGCGATCTCGTGGCCGCCGCACCCACCGAGCTGGAGTCGTCCGGCGACCGGCTCGGCAGGCGCGAGCTCGCGAAGCCGGCCCCGCCCGCGGCGATCGCCTGGGGCCAGGACTCCCCGGTGGTGCTGCGCTGCGGTCTCGAACGGCCGCCGGAGCTCACCCGGACCTCGTCGCTGCGCCAGATCAACGGCGTGCGCTGGCTGCAGGTGCCCGGGGACGGCTCCGCGACGTGGTATGTCGTGGACCGGGACGTCTACGTCGCGCTGACGGTCCCGGCCGGAACGGGAACCGGGCCGCTGCAGCAGATCTCCGACACGGTCGCCGGCGCGCTGCGCCCGGTTCCCCTGCGGTTCGGCTGACGTCGCGGCTCAGCGCAGGCCGGTGCCGCGGGCGAGCGCCGTGTCGATCAGGGTGGACAGCAGCGTCGGGTAGTCGACGCCGGTGACCGCCCACATCTTCGGGTAGGCCGAGGTGGCGGTGAACCCCGGCATGGTGTTCACCTCGTTGATCGTCAGCTCGCCGTTCTCGCCGACGAAGAAGTCCACGCGGGCAAGACCCTGGCAGTCCAGCGCCTCGAAGGCGCGCACGGCGCAGGTGCGCAGCCGGTCGATCACCGAGTCGTCGAGCTTGGCGGGGATATCGAGTTCGGCGTCCTCGCCGAGGTACTTGGTCTCGAAGTCGTACCAGGCGTCGGCGTCGTCGGCGAGCACACGGATCTCGGCGGGCAGCGACGCCTCGACGCGCCCGTCCGGGAACTCCAGCACACCGCATTCCACCTCGCGGCCGGAGACGGCGGCCTCGACGAGCACCTTGGGATCGGTCTGACGGGCGAGCGCGATGGCGTCGTCCAGCTGCGACCAGTCGGTGACGCGGCTGATCCCGATGGATGAGCCGGCCCGCGCTGGCTTGACGAACACCGGCAGGCCCAGCCGTTCCCGATCGGCTTCGTCCAGAGTCGACTGTCCACGCCGGATCGTCGCGTACGGGCCGACGGGCAGGTTCTCGGCCGCCAGCAGCTTCTTGGCGTACTCCTTGTCCATGGCGGCCGCGCTGGCGAACACGCCCGCGCCGACGTAGGGGATGTCGGCCATCTCGAGCAGCCCCTGGATGGTGCCGTCCTCGCCGAAGGCACCGTGCAGCACCGGGAAGACGACGTCGACCTCGCTGAGCACCTCGGCCTCGCGGCCCGGTTCGACGCTCACCACGCTCTTGCTCGTGGCGTCGCCCGGCAGCACGAGGGCCTTGCCCGTTTCCACCGAGGGCAGTTCGCGCCCCCGGATCTCGAGGGCCTTGGGGTCGCTCGTGCCGAGCACCCACCCTCCGGCCTGCGTGATGCCGACGGGCACGACCTCGAACCGGTCGGGATCGAGATTGCCCAGCACGCTGCCCGCGGACACACAGGAGATGGTGTGCTCGGTGCTGCGGCCTCCGAAGATGACGGCCACTCGGGTCTTGCGGCTACTCATGAGCGGTCACCCTACCGGGGCCTCGGACGGACCAACTCGACCAGCGTGGCAAGGCAGTCCGCGAGTCCCTCGCGCGAACACCCCGCGTAGCCGACGGCGACGCCGTGTGCCGTGGGCGTGCGGGCGAAGTGGCGGGCGAGACCGTCGAGCAGGATCCCGCGCCGTTTGCCTGCCGCGAGTCGTTCCCGTTCATCCTCGTACGTGGGAAGCGGCACCACGAGGTGCGCGCCGGCGTCGTCGCCGAGCACCGGCACTCCCGCCCGGCCGAACGCGGTGACGAGCATCGACCGGCGCTCCGACAGTTCCCGCCGCAGCCTGCGCAGGTGCCTGCCGAGGTCGCCGTGCCGGGCCAGTTCGACGAGCACGTGCTGGCCTGCCGGGGAGGGCCGGGTGCCGGTGAGCTCGCGATGTTCCAGCACCGCCGTCGTCACCGCGGGCGGCGCCACCATCCAGCCGGCGCCGAGTGTCGGCGTCAGGATCTTGCTCGTGGTGCCCAGGTGCACGACGACGTCGGGTGCCAGCGACGCCAGCAGCGGCAACGGTGCGACGTCGTAGCGGAGCTCACCGTCGTAGTCGTCCTCCACCACGAGGAAGTTGTGGGCCCGCGCCCGCTCGACGAGCTCCACGCGCCGGGACGCGCTCATCCGGCAGCCCATCGGGTACTGGTGCGCGGGCGAGCAATACACGGCCCGGACCCCACCCGGCACCAGGTCCGGGCGCAACCCCTCACCGTCGATCGGCACGGGAGCCACCCGCAGCCCGGCACGTTTGAACGCCTGCACGGCGCGCTGGTATCCGGGTTCCTCGACGGCCACCAGGTCGCCCGGCCGCAGCACGGCGGCCGCCAGCTCGATCACGGCGGCGGTGGTGCCTCCGGTGGCGAGGACGGAATCCGGGCCCGCGTCGAGTCCCCGGTGCCGCAGGAGGTGCTCGGCCACGGCCGCGCGGTACTCGGCAAGCCCGGCGCGGGGCAGGTACGCCGCGGGCGGGGTGTCCGCCGAGGCCCGCCAGGCGCGCCGCCACGCCGCCTTGTCGAGCCCGTCGGCCCACGGCACTCCGGGCAGCAGGGCGAGCCGCGCCGACGGGGCCTCCTCGCGCTCCACGACGGAGCGGCGTTCGGGGCGCGGCGCGGGTGGTGACGTGGTGACGTAGGTGCCGGACCCGTGCTTGCCGAGGATCCAGCCCTCGGCGTGCAGCTGCTCGTAGGCTGCCGCGGTGACGGTGCGGCTCACGCCGAGCCGGTCGGCGAGCGCGCGGGTCGAGGGCAGCCGGTCGCCGCCGCGCAGATGCCCGGACGAGGCCGACTCGCGCAGGGCGTCGGCCAGCTGCACGGCGAGCGGGACGTTCGACTCACGATCCAGCGTCACCGGCAGAGCGGTGTCACCCCGAGGCAAAGTGGCCTCCCGTTTCTCCGCACTTGTGGTCATTTCACCATGCCACCCGCGCTGACATCGTTGTCCCCATGCCGAGATCAGTACCCCTGTCGCCCACCCCACGCAGCACACTCACCCGGAAGAAGCATCGCGCCTCCACGGACCGCGCCGACCTCTACCGCGTACTGGACGAGGCCCTCGTCTGCCATCTCGGCCTCGTCCTGGCCGGCTCCCCCGTCTGCGTTCCGACCGGGTACGGACGGGACGGCGACACTCTCTATCTTCACGGTTCGACCGGTTCGGGCAACATCCGCGCGGCCGCGGAGGGCGCCGACGTCTGCGTCACCGTCACGATTCTCGACGGGATCGTCTACGCGCGCTCGCTCAACAACCACTCGATGAACTACCGCTGCGCGGTGGTGCACGGACGGCCCCGGCTGGTCACCGACGCGGCGGAAAAGCTGCGTGGCCTGCGGATCGTCACCGAACACCTGGCGCCAGGCTCCTGGGACCACGCCCGCGAACCGAACGCGAAGGAACTCGCCTCCGTCGCCGTGCTCGCGCTCGACCTGACCGAGACCTCTGTGAAAATCCGGGCCGAGGGACCGGCCGAACAAGCCGAGGATGTGGACCGGCACGACGTGTGGGCGGGCGTCCTGCCAATTCGGACCGTCGTGGGCCCACCGGAACCCGCGACCTACGTGCCGGACGGCGTCGTGGTGCCCACGCACATCGCGCGCCGGGCCCGCATCTGAACCGGCGTCAGCCCGGCACCGGTCCGGCGATCGGGTCGTTGCGAAACGGCCTGATGGTCCGGGCCGCCGCGCGGTACACGTGCACGCTGATGGCCGGATCCGGCCCCTCGTTGCGCACGTCGTGCACGTAGCCGGGCCCGAACACCCGGGACTGCCCCTGCGCGGGCGTGTGCACCTCGGTCACCACGCGACCGTCGGCGGCACGCCGCGTGACCGACTCCGTGAGCCGTCCGCTCACCACCGTGAACGCGCCGGTGGCGTCGCCGTGGTCGTGCAGACCGGTGTACTGGCCCGGAAGCCAGCTCAGCAGCCACACCTCGTCTCCGTCGACGCGGTCCAGGAGGACGGCGAACCGTTCGTCGGGGTCGTAGCGCAGGAGGTTGCGCCACCGTTCCCGGTCGGCGGCGTACTCCAGGGCCACCCGGACGGGATGGCGCGTGGCCGCGGCGGCGGTGGCGAGAGGGGCGATGGTGTTCTCGGGAACAGCGAACATGACGCGATGAGTCCTTGCGGGAGAAGAAGGAGGTCCTTGGGGCGGAAACGGTGAGACGGCGTCAGGCGGAATGCGGAGCGCTCACCGACAACAGCAAGGACACAGCGCGCAGGCGGCATCGCGGTGGCCGGAGAGCGGCCACCGTACGGAAACGTCCTGCGTCAGCACGCCCGCAAGGAAACCAGTGGATCGCGCAAGCGTCAACCGGATTCCGGAGTGTGAACTCCGCCGGAAGCGTCAGGACCACTCGTGCTTCTGTTCCCGGCCCAGCAGTTCGGCACCGGCCGTCGCCGGGTCGGTCCCCTCGTGGCACACGCGGTACATCGCGTCGGTGATCGGCATGTCGACACCCGCGGTGCGTGCCAGCTCGCGGATCGACCGGCATGACGTGACGCCCTCGGCCACCTGCCCGCCCACGGCGGCCTGCGCCTGCTCCACGGTCTCGCCGCGGCCGATCCGTTCGCCGAACGTCCGGTTGCGGGACAACGGCGAGGAGCACGTCGCCACAAGGTCCCCGACCCCGGCCAGGCCGGCGAACGTGAGCGGGTCCGCGCCGAGCTTGGCGCCCAGCCGGGCCGTCTCGGCCAAACCACGTGTGATGAGCGTGGCCATGGTGTTCGCCCCGAACCCGAGTCCCGCGGCCATGCCGCAGCTGAGTGCGATCACGTTCTTGCACGCGCCGCCGAGCTCGCAGCCGACCACGTCGGTGTTGGTGTACGGGCGGAAGTAGGAGTTGAAACTCGCGCGCTGGACGGCCACCGCACGGTCGTGATCGGCGCACGCCAGAACCGCGGCCGCGGGCTGGCCCTGCGCGATCTCCCGGGCCAGGTTCGGCCCCGAGACCACGACGACCTCGCCCGCGGGCACGTCGGCGATCTCGCTGATGACCTCGCTCATCCGCTTGAGCGTGCCCAGCTCCACCCCCTTGGCGAGGCTGACGAGGATCGCGCCGGGCGGCAGGAGGTCGCGCCAGCTCTTGAGGTTGGTGCGCAGGCTCTGACTCGGCACGGCCAGCACGACCGCGTCGGCACCCGCGAGCGCCTCGGCAGCGTCTGACGTCGCCGTCAGGCGGTCCGGCAGCCGCACGCCCGGCAGGTAGCCGCAGTTGGTGTGCTCGTCGCGGATCTCGGCCGCGACCTCGGGCCTGCGGGCCCACATCGTGACGTCCCGGCCCGCGTCGGCGAGCACCTTGGCGAACGTCGTGCCCCACGAACCCGCGCCCAGCACCGTGACCGATTGCACAGTGACGTCGGACATCTCAGGCGTCGTCCCCCGGCGTGGCAGGCGGCCGCTCCCCGCGGATCTGCACGAGCTGCTCGAGCACCTCCGCCATGATCAGATCGGTGACCTCGCGCAGCACGGCGGGCGTCCGCTCCTTCTCGCGGTACGCGGTCAGATCCAGCGGCCTGCCCACCGAGTGCACGACGGTCTTGCGCGGGAACGGCCGGAACTTCTTGGTGTAGCCGTTGAAGATGTCCTGGGTGCCCCAGCGCGCCGCGGGGATCACCGGCACGTCGTTCTCCAGCGCGAGCCGCGCGACACCGGTGTAGGAACGCTTCGGCCAGCCCTGCGGGTCCTTGGTGATCGTGCCCTCGGGATAGATCAGGATGAGCTTGCCCTCGCGCAGAGCCTGGTGTGCGGCCTTGAGGCTGTCGCCGGCGGAGGCCGTTCCGCGCGACACCGGAATGCTGCCCGCGCCGGTCATGATCTTGCCGAACACCGGGATGCGCGTGAGGCTGTCCTTGGCCATGAACCGCGGCACCCGCTTGTTGCGGTGCACGAACACCGCGTCCACCGCGGGGTCCAGGTGCGAGACGTGGTTCATCACGAGCAGCGCGGGACCCTCCCGCGGAATCCACTCCGTGCCCCGGTAGACACTGCGGCCCATCCATGTGAGCGGATAGAACAGTGCGGCGGCGGCCCCGACCCAGAATCCGCCCTTCTCGCGATTCGCCAAGGCTCCTCCTTCCACATCGCCTGGGCCGATCCTCCCACAGCCGCCCGCGGACCCCGTGAGTCAAGATGGTCACGTGGCCGTTGACCTGATCGTGCCGATGAAGCCGCCGCACGCCGGCAAGTCCCGGCTGCGCGGCGTGCTCGGTGCTCCGGACCGCGCGGACTGCCACGCGGCCCTCGTGCTCGCCCTCGCCGAGGACACGGTCGCCGCCGCGCTCGCGACACCCGGCGTGCGGCGGGTCGTGGTGGTCAGCGGTGATCCCGCCGCGCTGGCGGTGGTGCGAGAGCTCGGCGCCGAACTGCTCGCCGAGGACGCGCCCGCGGGCCTGAACGCGGCGCTGCGCGCCGGGGAGCGATTGGTCCGTGCCGACGACCCGGACGCCGTGGTGGGCGCTCTGCAGGCCGACCTGCCCGCGCTGCGCCCGGCGGAACTGGCCGCCGCGACGGCGGAGGCCGGGCGGCGGAGGGCGTTCGCCGCCGACCGGCACGGCACCGGCACGACGCTGCTGCTCTCCGCGCCGGGCGAACCACTCGACCCCCGGTTCGGCCCCGACTCCGCGCGCGACCACGCCCGCTCGGGCGCCGTGGCGCTCGGGCTCACCGCACCGTCACTGCGGGCCGACGTCGACACGCCCGCGGACCTCGACCACGCCCGGCTGCTCGGCCTGGGCCCCCGCACGACCGCGATCCTTGCCACCACATGTGCTCTCCGCTGACCCCGCTGCTATGGGTGTGGCGCCTGCTATCCCCGCGAAACGCCCAGGTGAGGAACAATGCAGTTGTGAGCAACGACGAGAGCATCCCGACCACCGAGGGCTCTCCGGAGCCCAGGCGCGTCACCACGAACCCGCCGCCGGGAGCCACGGCCACCGACGGCAGGGCGAGCATGCCTCAGGCCGTGCCGTCCGCGCCGCCGGCGGCCACGGGCGTGCCACGGGCCGTGCCCGACAACCTGCCCGACGACCGGTACTTCAACCGCGAGCTCTCCTGGCAGGACTTCAACGCCCGCGTGCTCGCGCTGGCCGAGGACGAGTCGCAGCCGCTGCTGGAGCGGGCCAAGTTCCTGGCGATCTTCGCGTCCAATTTGGATGAGTTCTACATGGTCCGGGTGGCCGGGCTGAAGCGCCGGGACGAGACCGGGCTGTCCGTGCGCAGCGCCGACGGGCTCACCCCCCGCGAGCAGCTGTCCTACATCGCCAAGCGCAACCAGGACCTCGTCGAGCGGCACACCGCGGCCTTCGAGGAGCACGTCCGGCCCGCGCTGGCGGCCGAGGGCATCCGCATCGTGCGCTGGTCCGATTTGGATGCCGACGACCGCGCCCGGCTGTCGCGCTACTTCACCGAACAGATCTTCCCGGTGCTCACCCCGCTCGCCGTCGACCCCGCTCACCCCTTCCCCTACATCTCGGGGCTCTCGCTCAACCTGGCCGTCACCGTGCGGGACCCGGAGGAGGGCACGGAACGCTTCGCCCGCGTGAAGGTGCCCAACAACGTACCCCGGCTCGTCCGCATCGAACGCCAGCGCGACAGTCGCACGGCCACGTTCCTGCCGCTGGAGGAGCTCATCGCCGCGCACCTCGGCGAGTTGTTCAGCGGTATGGAGGTGACCGAGCACCACGTGTTCCGGGTCACGCGCAACGCCGACTTCGAGGTCGAGGAGGACCGCGACGAGGACCTGTTGCAGGCACTCGAACGCGAGCTGGCGCAGCGTCGCTTCGGCCCGCCCGTGCGGCTGGAGGTGGCGCAGGACATGAGCGAGCACATGCTCGAGCTGCTGCTGCGGGAACTCGAGGTGGACCCCCGCGACGTGGTGGAGGTCCCGGGACTGCTGGACCTGTCGTGCCTGACCCAGTTGCTCTCGGTGGACCGCAAGGAGCTCAAGGACCGTCCGTTCGTACCCGCCACCCACCCGGCGTTCGGCGAACGCGAGACGCCCAAGAGCGTGTTCGCGACCCTGCGGGAGGGCGACGTTCTCGTCCATCACCCGTACGACTCGTTCTCCACGAGCGTGCAGCGCTTCATCGAGCAGGCGGCGGCCGACGACAAGGTGCTCGCCATCAAACAGACGCTGTACCGGACCTCCGGCGACTCGCCGATCGTCGACGCGCTCATCGACGCCGCGGAGGCCGGCAAGCAGGTCGTGGCTCTCGTGGAGATCAAGGCCCGGTTCGACGAGCAGGCCAACATCACCTGGGCGCGCACGCTCGAACGCGCGGGCGTCCACGTGGTCTACGGGCTCGTCGGGTTGAAGACGCACTGCAAGGTGGCGCTCGTGGTGCGCCAGGAAGGGTCCACGATCCGCCGCTACTGCCACCTGGGCACGGGCAACTACAACCCGAAGACCGCGCGGCTGTACGAGGACCTGGGGCTGCTGACGGCCGATCCGGCGATCGGCGCCGACCTCACCGATCTGTTCAACGTCCTCACCGGATACTCCCGCCAGGCGACGTACCGCAACATCCTCACCTCGCCCAGCGGCATCCGGCGCGGGATCCTCGACCACATCACCCGCGAGATCGAGCTCGCGCGCGCGGGCCACCAGGCGGGCATCCGACTCAAATGCAACTCCCTCGTGGACGAGCAGGTCATCGATGGGTTGTACCGGGCATCACAGGCGGGCGTGCCGGTAGAGGTCGTGGTGCGCGGCATCTGCGCGTTGAAACCGGGTGTGCCGGGCCTGAGCGAGAACATCACGGTGCGCTCGATTCTGGGCCGCTTCCTGGAGCACTCACGGATCTTCCACTTCCGGGCGGCCGACGCCTACTGGATCGGCAGCGCGGACATGATGCACCGCAACCTGGACCGCCGCATCGAAGCCCTGGTTCAGGTGAAGGACCCCAAGTTGACCGCACAACTCGACGATGTGCTGAGTTCGGCACTGGATCCGCTGACCCGGTGCTGGGTGCTGAGTGCCACGGGCGAGTGGGTGCCCTCCCCCGCCGACTCCTCCCAGGTCCGCGACCACCAGGTCGAGCTGCTGCGCAGGCACGGAGCGACCGGGTGAACGCTGCGCGAACCGACCATGCCGTCACCCTCGCGGCCGGGGCCGTGTTGTGGCGCCCCGCCGGGTCCGGAGAGCTCGAGATCGCCGTCGTGCACCGACCCCGCTACGACGACTGGTCCCTGCCGAAGGGAAAGCTCGATCCCGGCGAGACCCCGCCCGTCGCGGCGGTACGCGAACTCGAGGAGGAAACCGGCTTCGACGCTGTTCTCGGCCGTTTCCTGAAAAGGGTCGAATATCCGCTCGGCACCGGCCGGAAAACGGTCGACTACTTCTCCGCGAGGGCCGGCGAGGGCCGTTTCCGGCCCAATGAGGAAGTCGACGAGCTTCGCTGGTGCTCCCCCGCCGAGGCGGCCGGGATCGTGTCGTACGACACCGACCGGGACGTGCTGCGGGCCTTCACCGAGCTGCCCGCAGACCTGACCTCGGTGCTGCTGGTTCGACACGGCAAGGCGGGCAAGCGGGAGGAATGGGCCGGCGACGACGATCTGCGGCCGCTCTCGGACGCGGGCGCCCGCCAGGCCCAGGCGCTGCGCAGACTGCTGTGGACCTTCCGGCCGACCCGTGTGCTCTCCGCGCCCCTGCTGCGCTGTGTGCAGACAGTTCAGGGGCTCGCCGACGACCTCGGGCTCGAGGTGGTGCAGGAGCCGATGCTGTCGGAGAAGTCCTACCGGTCCGACCCGGAGGGTGGGCGGAAGCGGTTCCTGGAGATCGCCGCCGAGGGCGGCACACCCGTGGTGTGCAGCCAGGGCGGCGTCATTCCAGGCATTCTGAGCGACCTGGCCGAGCGCGAGCGGCTCACGCTGGCATCCACCACATCGGGCGGCGTGGCGGCCAAGAAGGGGTCGGTCTGGCAGCTGTCGTTCGCCACCGGTGAGGGCACCCCACGGCTCGTGGCGGCGAACTACCTGCCGAGCGCGTTGCCCACCCCGGTTCCCACCACGAGCTGAGAACGCGGCAGGGCCCCGCACCGAGCGGTGCGGGGCCCTGCCGAGAAGTGTCGGCGGTTCTCCAGCGTCGCCTTACTTCTTCTTGCGCGCCGCGGTGGTCTTCTTCGGCGCCGCCTTCGAGGCCGTCGACTTGCTGGTGGTGGCCTTCGCGGTCGACTTGGCCGGAGCCTTCTTCGCCGTGGTGGCCTTGGCCTTCGTGGCGGTGGTCTTCGGAGCGGCAGCCTTCGTGGTGCTGCTCTTGGCGGCCGTCCGAGTGGTGCCCGTCGCCCTCGTCGCGGCGGTCCGGCTCGTCGTGGTGCTGCGAGCCGTGGTGGCACGCGAACGCGTGGTGGTGCTGCGCGTCGCGGTCGGACGGCTGGCGGTCGTCCGGCTCGTGCTGGTCCCGCGAGCCGTGGTGCCGGTGGTCGCCTTGGCCTTGGTGGCCTTCGGCAGCTTCTTGGCACCGCTCACGACATCCTTGAACGTCGTACCGGCACGGAACGCCGGAACGTTGGTCTTCTTGACCCGCACGGTCTCGCCGGTGCGCGGGTTCCTGGCGGTCCGGGCCGCCCGGGCGCGCTTCTCGAACACACCGAAGCCGGTGATGTTCACCTTCTCGCCCTTGTTGACCGTCCGGATGATGATGTCGACGAGGTTGTCGACAGCCTGCGACGCGAGCTTCTTGTCGCCCAGGCGCTCGGAGAGCGCCTCGATCAGTTGGGCCTTGTTGGCCATTCCAGTCCTCCAAGAAGAACTACTTGTTACCCGGCCACACCGGCCGACATGCGCACACGGTATTACCAACGCAGCACAAATTCCAAACGGCACGCGGATTTTTTCCTTATCGGGTGCGCTGTTACGTACCCGACAGGCCCCTCGGACGGGGTCTTCCGGTGCCGTCTGGCGTGGTGTCGTCGGCCGGTGGCCGGGTGGGGATTCCCTTGCCGAGCAGGGAATCCCTTGCCTCAGGAGGCCGGGACGGACGTGGTCACGGGCTTGTAGGAGGGCCGCCGCCGCTCGAACTCGGCGATCTCGTCCGCGTGCCGCAGGGTCAGGGCGATGTCGTCGAGTCCTTCGAGCAGCCGCCAGCGGGTGTAGTCGTCGATCTGGAAGGGCGCGGCGAAGTCCTTGGCCCGCACGGTCTTCTCCTGGAGGTCCACCGTGACCTCCGTGCCGGGCTCGTTCTCGAGCAGCTTCCACAGCAGCTCGACGTCCGCCTGCTCGCACTGGGCGGCCAGCAGACCCTGCTTGCCGGCGTTGCCCCGGAAGATGTCGGCGAACCGGGAGGAGATGACGACCCGGAAGCCGTAGTTCATGAGGGCCCAGACGGCGTGCTCGCGGGAGGACCCGGTGCCGAAGTCGGGGCCGGCGACGAGGACGCTGCCCCGGGAGAACGGCTCCTGGTTCAGCACGAACTGCTCGTCGGTGCGCCAGGCGGCGAACAGGCCGTCCTCGAACCCGGTGCGGGTGACGCGCTTGAGGTAGACGGCCGGGATGATCTGGTCAGTGTCCACGTTGGACCTGCGCAGGGGCACTCCGATGCCGGTGTGCGTGGTGAACGGCTCCATGGTGGGTTACTCCAATGCTCGTCGGGCAGGCTCAGTTCAGGTCTTCGGGCGAGGAGAGTGTGCCGCGCACGGCTGTGGCGGCCGCCACGAGCGGCGACACGAGGTGGGTACGGCCACCCTTGCCCTGCCTGCCCTCGAAGTTGCGGTTCGACGTCGAGGCGCTGCGCTCGCCCGGCTTCAGCTGGTCCGGGTTCATGCCGAGGCACATCGAGCACCCGGCCTGCCGCCACTCGGCACCGGCCTCGGTGAAGACCTTGTCCAGGCCCTCCTCCTCGGCGGCCTTGCGCACCCGCATCGACCCGGGGACCACCAGCATCCGCACGCCATCGGCCACCTTGCGGCCCCGCAGCACGGCGGCGGCGGCCCGCAGGTCCTCGATCCGGCCGTTGGTGCAGGAGCCGAGGAAGACCGTGTCGACCCGGATCTCCCGGAGCGGGGTGCCCGGAACAAGATCCATATAGGACAGGGCCTTCTCGGCGGCGAAGCGCTCGTTCTCGTCGGTCATCGTCGCCGGGTCCGGCACGGACTCCGACAACGGCAGCCCCTGGCCGGGGTTGGTGCCCCACGTCACGAACGGCGTGAGCTCGTCGGCGTTGATCGTCACCTCGGCGTCGAACACGGCGTCGGGGTCGGTACGCAGCTCGCGCCACTCGGCGAGGGCGGCGTCCCAGTCGGCGCCCTTCGGGGCGTGCGGCCGGTCCTTGAGGTAGGCGAAGGTGGTCTCGTCCGGGGCGATCATGCCCGCGCGGGCACCGGCCTCGATGGACATGTTGCAAATGGTCATGCGGGCTTCCATCGACAACGACTCGATGGCGCTGCCGCGGTACTCCAGGACGTAACCCTGGCCGCCGCCCGTGCCGATCTTCGCGATGACCGCGAGGATGATGTCCTTGGCGGTGACGCCGGGACGCAGCTCGCCGTCCACGTTGATCGCCATCGTCTTGAACGGACGCAGCGGCAGGGTCTGCGTGGCGAGCACGTGCTCCACCTCGGAGGTGCCGATGCCGAAGGCCATCGCGCCGAACGCACCGTGCGTCGAGGTGTGGCTGTCGCCGCACACCACGGTCATGCCGGGCTGGGTGAGACCCAGCTGCGGCCCGATCACGTGGACGATGCCCTGTTCGGCGTCGCCCATGGGGTGCAGGCGGACGCCGAACTCCTTGCAGTTGCGGCGAAGTGTGTCCACCTGGGTGCGCGAGACCGGGTCCGCGATGGGAAGTTCGATGTCCACCGTGGGCACGTTGTGGTCCTCGGTGGCGATCGTGAGATCCGGCCTGCGGACCTTCCTGCCGGCCAGGCGCAGACCGTCGAAGGCCTGCGGGCTGGTGACCTCGTGCACGAGGTGCAGGTCGATGTAGAGCAGATCCGGCTCGGCACCTTCGCCGCGGCGCACCGTGTGCGCGTCCCACACCTTCTCGGCGAGTGTGCGGCCCCGCTTCTGTGCCATCAGGGCTCCTCCATGAGCATAGCGGGAGCTCGGGAGTCCGCGTCCCACTATCTGGACATCCCAAACTCCGAGATTGTAGTATCGCTTCGTGGGACAGCATAACCCTGACAACCAGCAGAGCGGTATCGGCGTCTTGGACAAGGCTGTCGCCGTACTGCGGGCCGTGGCCGAGGAGCCGTGCGGTCTGGCGGAACTATGCACGCGGACCGGGCTTCCCCGTGCGACCGCGCACCGGCTCGCCGTGGGGCTGGAGGTGCACCGGTTGCTGCGGCGTGGTCCGGATGGCCGCTGGCGTCCGGGTGCGGCGCTGGCGGAGCTGTCCGGTGGCACGACGGATCCGTTGCTGGATGCCGCGAGCGTGGTGTTGCCGAAGCTGCGCGACATCACCGGCGAGAGTGTGCAGCTGTATCGCCGGGACGGGGTGCAGCGCGTGTGTGTGTCCACGGCGGAGCCACCGAGTGGCCTGCGCGACACGGTGCCGGTGGGCGCGCGGTTGCCGATGACGGCGGGTTCCGGCGCGAAGGTGCTCACGGCGTGGGCCGACGCGCACACGCAGCGGGCGATACTGGCGGAGGCGGTGTACGGCGAACGCACGCTGCTGGAGGTGCGGCGGCGTGGCTGGGCGCAGAGTGTCGCGGAGCGCGAGCCGGGCGTGGCGAGCGTGTCGGCTCCGGTCCGGGATTCGTCGGGAACGGTTGTGGCGGCGGTGTCGGTGTCGGGGCCGGTGGAGCGGATCGGGCGGAAGCCGGGTGCCCGGTGGGCGGCGGATCTCCTGGCTGCCGCCGAGGCGCTGCAGGAGCGCCTGTAGCCCGGCGAGCGGAAACGTCACTAGATCCCATCCGCGTGTCCGCCGCTCCGGTAGCCGTGTCCGCCACCCCCGTCACCGTGTCTGCCACTCAGGTAGCCGTGTCCGCCACCCCCGTCACCGTGTCTGCCACTCAGGTAGCCGTGTCCGCCACCCCCGTCACCGTGTCTGCCACTCAGGTAGCCGTGTCCGCCACCCCCGTCACCGTGTCTGCCACTCAGGTAGCCGTGTCTGGCCCCCTCGCGTAGCGCTGCGTCGCCCCGTTGGGGCCACTTCGGTGGCGTGTCGGCAAACCCGTGCCGGGTGACTGCTGCGTGGGGCGCCGTGTCGCCATCGGCGCGGCGGTGACGGCCGCTCGGGAGTTGGCGGGGATCGACCGCTTTCGGAAACCGACTGTGCGCCGGCCGGATTCGCGATGGGCCGGTCCCTCCGGCCGACCCGTGCGCGGTTGCCGTTCGGCTGATGTGGAGGGAGCGAGCGCTCCTTCGGGTCCCGGCTCGCCGACGAGCCACCCCGTGTCCGGCAACGGCACCGCCCGAAATCTCAGCGGTCCACGCGGGGCGCTGCCCCGCAAGCCGGGAGCGCCAACTGGAACGGCCGCCACAGCGACGCAGACAGCAGACACGGCAACCGGAACCGCACACACCACGACACAGACGGCAGACACGGCGACATGGACGGCGCACACGGGCCGGACGGGACCCGCAAACGAGAAAGCCCCGTATCCGCGATTTCCGCAGATACGGGGCTTCCGGTTTCGAGTACCCCCGATGGGATTCGAACCCACGCTACCGGCGTGAGAGGCCGGCGTCCTAGGCCGCTAGACGACGGGGGCTTGCTCTGTGTTGCTGAAGAAGAACTTACCAGATCGGTTTTTCCTCTTCGCAGCTGGGGTACCAGGACTCGAACCTAGACTAACTGAACCAGAATCAGTCGTGCTGCCAATTACACCATACCCCAACGAGTGCCTCGCCTGAGCGCGCTCCGGCTCAGCACCCCGTTGGAAAGAAAGCATAGACCACGGCCCAACCGGCTCCGCACCGGGGCCACGGTTCTACCGCTGCGCGGGCACGCCCACGCGCACGAACTCGGAAACGAGCAGCTGGGGAAGCTCGCTGAGGCTGGACAGGACGTGGACGCCGGGCGGGACCTCCGCGGCGACCTGGCCGCGGTTCAGCCACACACCACCCAGGCCGGCGTCCCGCGCCCCCAGCGCGTCGGTCCGGAGTTTGTCGCCGACGTGGACCGCCTCGGAGGGGTCGCAGCCGAGCTGGAAGCAGACAGAGTGGAACATCACAGGATCGGGTTTGGCGACGCCGACTTCTCCGGCGATGGCGACGTGGTCGAAGAAGCGGGCGAGCCCCAGGGTGGCGAGCTTCTCGCGCTGGTGGGCGCCCGAGGCGTTGGTCACAGCCGCGAGCTGAACGCCCGCGGCGACCAGCCAGTCGAGACACGGCAGCACGTCGTCGAACAGCCGCCAGGATCGCCGCAGCAGTTCCTTCCGGCGCGTTTCGAAGGCGAGCGCCTCGCCGTGGTCGGCGGTGATGCCGAGAGCGGCGAGGAACGCCTGGGTGCGTCGGACGTGCATGTCGGCGTAGCCGAGGTCGCCGGAGACGACCCTGGCCACGTGTTCGTCGGTGATCCGCTCCCATTCCGACCACATGTCGGCGCGGCCGATCAAGGCCGCGAGCGATCTTCGGCCCGCGGCCGAGAAATCGATGAGCGTGTCATCGATGTCCAGGCAGACGAGCCGGAGTTCGGGAGGCGCCCACGGCGCGGCGTCCTCGTGGTCGGAAACGGTTTGCGGTGCTGTCGGGGAGCCAAGCGCAAAAGCCACCCCGCGAGGCTAGGGGTTTTTGGACGTCCTCGACTCTGCTAAGGAGGTGATAGCGCCGAATCTGTTTCGGTCCAGCAGCTCTACGCTCCGTTGCCCGGGAGAGCACGACGCAGCCGCCCGAGTGACGCCTCGCGGCCGAGGAGCTCCATCGACTCGTACAGCGGCGGCGACACCGTACGCCCGGTGACGGCGACGCGCACGGGCGCGAAAGCCTTACGGGGCTTGAGGCCGAGTCCCTCGACGAGCGCGTCCTTGAGCGCCTGCTCGATGGCGCCGGTCTCCCAGGACGGCAACTTTTCCAGCGCTTCGACCGCTGCTCGCAACACCGGTTCCGAGTCGGGACCGAGCGCCTTGGTGGCCGCCTGCTCCTCGGGCGCGAACTCGGCCTCGCCGATGAACAGGAACCGCAGCAGGTCCGCCGCCTCGGAGAGCACCGTCACGCGCTCCTGCACGAGTGGTGCGATGGCGTCGAGCTTCGCGAGCTGCTCGGCATCCGGCTCGGCGGGCAGGACACCAGCCTCGGTCAGGTACGGAACGACGCGGCGGACGAACTCGTCGTGGCTGAGCGCACGGATGTGCGTCGCGTTGATGGCCTCGGCCTTCTTGACGTCGAACCGCGCGGGGTTGGCGCTCACCTTGGTGATCTGGAAGGCCTCGACGAGCTCGTCGACGGTGAACACGTCGCGGTCGTCGGCGATCGACCAGCCCAGCAGCGCGAGGTAATTCAGCAGGCCCTCGCGGATGAACCCGCGGTCGCGGTAGTTGAAGAGGTTGGACGAGGGGTCCCGTTTGGACAGTTTCTTGTTGCCCTCGCCCATCACGTAAGGCAGGTGACCGAACTCCGGAACGAACTCGGCGACGCCGACGCGCTCCAGCGCCCGGTACAGCGCGATCTGCCGGGGCGTCGACGGCAGGAGATCCTCGCCGCGCAACACGTGGGTGATGCGCATGAGCGCGTCGTCGACGGGGTTGGTCAGTGTGTAGAGCGGCTGGCCGTTGGCCCGCACGAGCACCGGGTCGGGAATGGTGCCCGCCTTGAACACGATCTCGCCGCGAACGAGGTCGGTCCAGCCGAGGTCCTCGTCCGGCATCCGCAGCCGCAGCACCGGCGTGCGGCCTTCGGCCCGGAAGGCCGCCTTCTGCTCCTCGGTGAGGTCGCGGTCGTAGTTGTCGTAGCCGAGTTTGGGGTCCTGGCCGGCTTCCCGGCGCCGCTGTTCGACCTCCTCGTTGGTGGAGAAGGCCTCGTACAGCTCGCCCGCCTCGAGCAGCTTCGCGGCGACGTCGCGGTAGATGTCGCCACGCGCGCTCTGCCGGTAGGGGCCGTAGTCGCCGCCGACCTCGGGGCCCTCGTCCCAGTCCAGGCCGAGCCAGCGCAGCGCGTCGAGCAGTGCCTGGTACGACTCCTCGCTGTCGCGGGCGGCGTCGGTGTCCTCGATGCGGAACACGAGGCTGCCACCGTGATGCCGGGCGAAGGCCCAGTTGAACAACGCGGTGCGGATCAACCCGACGTGCGGGATCCCGGTGGGCGACGGGCAGAAGCGAGCGCGGACGGCCTTGGTCTCAGTCATAGCCCATCCAGAGTATCGCTCTTGACTTGCCCTCGTTCGGCGTGCATCGTCGAATTATTCAACAAATGTTGAAAAGAGGGCGGAACGATGACCGAACGTACGACCTGCGTGGTCGCGGGTGGCGGACCTGCCGGAATGGTGCTGGGGCTGCTGCTCGCCCGAGCCGGCGTCGAGGTGACCGTGCTCGAGAAGCACGGCGACTTCCTGCGCGACTTCCGCGGCGACACGGTGCACCCGTCGACCATGCAGCTGCTGGACGAACTCGGGCTCGGCGAGCCCTTCGCGAAGCTGCCGCAGACCCGGCTGGAGGAGGTCGCCTTCCCGGTCGGCGAGCACGACCGGGTCACGATCGGCGACCTGCTCCGGCTGCGCCTGGTCGGGACACGGCACCCGTACATCGCCATCGCCCCGCAGTGGGACCTGCTGAACCTCCTCGCCGAGGCGGCAGCCGAGGAACCCACGTTCACACTGCGCATGCGCACCGAGGTGACCGGGCTGATCCGCGAGGGCGGCCGGGTGACCGGCGTCCGATACCGGGCCACCGAGGACGGCGGAAGCCGGAACGGCGAGATCCGCGCCGACCTCACCGTCGCGGCCGACGGGCGCTGGTCGCTCGCACGGCAAGAGGCGAACCTGGTGGCGAAGGAGTACCCGGTGCCGATCGACGCGTGGTGGTTCCGGCTCGGCCGCCGGACCGGCGAGACGCCGGACGTCCTCACCCCGACCATGCGGCGAGGCCGGTTCGCGATCGTGATCCCCCGCGAGGGGTACCACCAGATCGCCTACATCGGTCGCAAAGGCGCCGACCCGCAGTTGCGGCAACGGGGAATCGAGGCGTTCCGGGACGACGTGGCCGAGGTGATTCCGGGACTCGCCGACCGGGTCGGTGAACTCGCCTCGATGGACGACATCAAGCACCTCGACGTCCGGCTCAACCGGCTGCGCCGATGGCATACCGACGGCCTGCTGTGCATCGGCGACGCCGCCCACGCGATGTCACCGGTCGGCGGCGTGGGCATCAACCTGGCCGTGCAGGACGCCGTCGCGGCGGCGACCCTGCTGGCCGAACCGCTGCGCCGCGGCACGCTGACGACGGCCGATCTCGCGAAGCTGCGCACCCGCAGGCTGCTGCCGACGGTGCTGGTGCAGTGGTTGCAGCGGTTCCTGCACCGCATGGTCGTCGAACCCGTGGTGACCGGACGGCGGATGGGGCCGCCGAAACCGGTCGTGGAGTTCCTACGCCGGGTACCGCAGGCGTCGTTCGTTCCCGCCTACCTCATCGGTATCGGGGTTCGCCCCGAGCATGCGCCGGCGTTCGCCCGGCGAACCGGGTAGGCGCCCTTCGACGATTGCCTGCGCGGCCGGGAACCGGTGTTCTGCCCGGGGCCCGTACAGCTAGGCGTTCTGCACGGGGTTGGTGAGGGTGCCGATGCCCTCGATGGTGATGGAGACCTGCTGGCCGTCGGTGATGGGCCCGACACCGGCCGGTGTGCCGGTGAGGATCGTGTCACCGGGCAGCAGCGTCATCACCGAGGAGATGAACTCGATCAGGTCGGGGATCTTGTGCACCAGCGCGGAGGTCCGGGCGTCCTGTTTGACCTGGCCGTCCACCTCGGACCGCAACGCGAGGTCGCTCGGGTCGACCTGGGTCTCGATCCACGGCCCCAGCGGGCAGAACGTGTCGAAGCCCTTGGCGCGGCCCCACTGCCCGTCCGACTTCTGGAGGTCGCGGGCGCTCACGTCGTTGGCGATGGTGTAACCCAGGACGGCCTGGGCGGCACGCGAGGCGGGAACGTTCTTCACGGGCTGACCGATGACGACGGCGAGCTCGCCCTCGAAGTCCACCCGCGACGACGCCTTCGGCAGCCGGATGGCGGCGTTGGGGCCGATGACCGTGGTGGACGGCTTGAGGAAGATCATCGGCTCGGCCGGCACCTCGTTGCCCATCTCCTGCGCGTGGTCGGCGTAGTTGCGGCCCACGGCGATGATCTTCGTGGGCAGGATCGGCGCGAGCAGCCGGACGTCGGCCAGTGGCCAGCGCCGTCCGGTGAAATTCGGCGTGCCGAACGGGTGGTCGGCGATCTCGGCGACGGTGGCGTCAGCACCGTCGCCCTCGACGGAGACGAAGGCGACACCTTCCGGATGAGCGATTCGAGCCAAGCGCACGTTGCCATCGTAGCTGCCACGCGGAGCGTGTCCGTCCGGGTGGCGGTGGGAGACGGGCGGGCCGCCGCCCACCGCCCTGCCCACACTCACCCCACGGCGCGGTGTCCCCGGCCGCGGCCGGGGACACCCGGCCTCACGGCGTGAGCGTGCCTGCCCGCAGGCTCTTGTGCACGATCGCGTCGCGCAGGGCCAGCCAGCTGGCCTCGACGATGTTCTCGTGCACCCCCACGGTGGTCCATTCCTGCTCGCCGTCGGAGGACTCGATGAGCACGCGGGTGACCGCGTCGGTGCCCTGGTGGTTCACCAGGATGCGGACCTTGTAGTCCGACAGCTCCACGCTGTCCAACCAGGACAGGTGCGGCAGCAGTGCCTGGCGCAGCGCGGCGTCCAGCGCGTTGACCGGACCGTTGCCCTCGGCGGTCGCGATCACCCGCTCGCCACCCACATGGACCTTCACCGTCGCCTCGGCGATCACCTCGCCGTCCGGGCGGTGATCGAGCACCACGCGGTACGACTCGAGCGTGAACGGCGGCTCTCCCAGCGGCGTGCCGTCGGTCCCGGCGACCTCTCGGCGCAGCAACAACTCCAGCGACGCGTCGGCGGCCTCGAACGACCAGCCCTCGGCCTCGAGGTCCTTGACCTTCCGCACGGCGTTGGTGAGTGCCTCGGGCCGGCCGGCAAGGTCGACCCCGAGCTCGCGTCCCTTGAGCTCGAGGCTTGCCTTGCCGGCCATCTCGGTGACCAGTACCCGCATGTCGTTGCCGACCAAAGCAGGATCGATGTGGTTGTACAACAACGGATCCACTTTGATCGCGCTCGCGTGCAGCCCCGCCTTGTGGGCGAAGGCCGACGACCCGACGTAGGCCTGGTGGGTGTCGGGTGCGATATTCGCGATCTCGGCAAGGGCATGGGAGACGCGGGTGAGCTCGGCGGCGCCCCCGCTGGGGAGGACCTCCATGCCGAGCTTGGCCACCAGGTTTCCCGTCACGGCGAACAGGTCGGCGTTGCCCGCCCGTTCGCCGTAACCGTTGGCGGTGCACTGCACGTGCGTGGCACCCGCCTGCACCGCCGCGATGCTGTTGGCCACCGCGCAGGACGTGTCGTCCTGGCAGTGGATGCCCAGCCGCAGGCCGGTGCGGTCTGCGACCTCGCGCACCGTCTCGGCGAGGCCGAGCGGCAGCTGGCCGCCGTTGGTGTCGCACAGCACCACCACGTCGGCGCCCCCTCGGCCCGCGGCGTCGAGCACACGCAGTGCCGTGTCCGGGTCGTAGGCGTAGCCGTCGAAGAAGTGCTCGGCGTCGAGGAAGACCCGCCTGCCCTCGCCGACGAGGAACGACACCGTGTCCTCGACCATCGCGCACGCCTCGTCGACGTCCACCCGCAGCGCACGCTCGATGTGCCGGACGTCGGACTTGGCGACGAGCGTCACCACGGGTGCCTGCGAGTCGAGCAGCGCGCGCACCTGCGGGTCCTCGGCGGCCTTGACCCCGGCCTTGCGCGTGGAGCCGAACGCCACCAGCACGGCGTGCTTCAGGGTCAGTTCGCCGGCGGCGGCCCTGGCGAAGAACTCGGTGTCCTTGGGCATCGCACCCGGCCAGCCGCCCTCGATGAAGCCCACGCCCAGCTCGTCGAGCAGGCGGGCGACGGCGAGCTTGTCCGCCACCGAGTACGAGATGCCTTCGCGCTGAGCGCCGTCGCGCAGCGTCGTGTCGTACAGGTGGAAGTCGTCGCCGAGCGGGGTACCGGCTGGTTCCGTGCGGGTCACGGGTTTCTCCTCGGAGCCGTTTCGTTCTGGTCGTCCGCGTGTCGTGGCAACAAAAAAGACCCCCCGCGGATGCGAGAGGTCTGCGCGCCGGGTGCTTGGGGCACTTACCCGGCGCGCCTGCCGATAATGATCACGCGAAGCGTCTGCACGTCACGCATCATGCCACACTCCCGACCGCTGCCCAACGTGTGGGCACCTATCTCAGAGAGTGGACGCGTCCAGGGCTCAGTCCTGCTGCCTGCGTTCGGCGCCCTGCTCCGCCGCGTAGCCCGCGTCGTCCTCGCCTGCCGTGCGGCCCACGGCGGGCGAGGACTCACCGGCCGGACGTGTCTTGGACACGGCGGGATCGGTAGCCGCGTCGGCCTCCGGAGCTGTCGACTCCGCGGGCTGCCGCCGGGCGAGCAGCCTGCGCAACCATGCCTTCATGCGCACAGGGTTCCCCGCCGGGCCGCGACCACACCCCGCAACGACGAGGGCACCCCGGCCCGGTGGACCGAGGTGCCCTCGCGACGTGGTGGCGGGTCAGCCCGCCTGGCGGGCGTTGGACGACACCAACGCGGCCAGCCGGTCGCCGATCGCCTGCGTCGAGCCCGGCGACGCCTGGTCGCGGGTGGCGAGGTCGAAGGCCACCGACGCCTCGATCCGGCGCGCCGCCTCCTTCTCGCCGAGGTGGTCGAGCAGCAGCGACACCGACAGCACGGCGGCGGTCGGGTCGGCCAGGTTCTGCCCGGCGATGTCGGGAGCGCTGCCGTGCACCGGCTCGAACATGCTCGGGTTACGGCCGGTGATGTCGAGGTTGCCGCTGGCGGCGAGGCCGATACCGCCGGTCACCGCGGCGGCCAGGTCGGTGATGATGTCGCCGAACAGGTTGTCGGTGACGATCACGTCGAACCGGCCCGGGTCGGTGACCAGGTGGATCGTCGCGGCGTCCACGTGCGAGTAGGCGACGCTGACCTCGGGGTGCTCGAGCGAGACCTCCTCGACGATGCGCGACCACAACGACCCCGCGTGCTCCAGGACGTTGGTCTTGTGCACCAGCGTGAGGTGCTTGCGCGGACGCTCCTCGGCGCGCTTGAACGCGTCGGAGACGACCCGGCGGATGCCGAACGCCGTGTTGAGGCTGACCTCGGTGGCGATCTCGTGCTCGGTGTCCTTGCGCAGCAGGCCGCCGTTGCCGGCGTACGGGCCCTCGGTGCCTTCCCGGACGACGACCATGTCGATCTCACCGGGGTCGCCCAGCGGCCCGCGCACACCCGGGTACAGCCGCGCCGGGCGCAGGTTGACGTGGTGGTCGAGTTCGAACCGCAGGCGCAGGAGCAGACCGCGCTCGAGGATGCCGCTGGGCACGCTCGGGTCGCCGACGGCGCCGAGCAGGATCGCGTCGTGCTGACGGAGTTCACCCAGAACGGATTCGGGCAGCAGTTCGCCCGTCGCGTGCCAGCGGGACGCGCCGAGGTCGTAGTTGGTCGTCTCGGCGTTCGGCACGACCTCGCCGAGTACCTTGAGTGCCTCGGCGACCACCTCGGGCCCGATCCCGTCGCCGGGGATCACAGCGAGCCGCATCCACACACCTCCGTCAATCGGGGGCCACCGTCGCCGGCGGGTACCCCATTCGCATCGAACTCCAGCGACGGCAGGTTACCGGCCGTCGACAATCGACCGAAGCACGACCACCCCAACGCCGCAGTCGCGGGACGGCATCCCACCCACTGGTGGCGCTCCGCTGTCCCGGGCGTCGCCGGAGGGCGGCCCAGCCGGCCGGCACCGGCCGCCGGTCGGCGGCATGCCCGCTGACGGCCTTCGCGCGCTCGCCCGAGCCGTTGTGGTGGCTCAGCGCGAGCAGCCCGAGCACGGGCTCGTCCCGCTCCGGCTCCTCCGCTCTCGTGACGACCAGGAACGCCCGGGCTCGCCGAGACAGGACAGCGCGGGTTCGCCGGGACCGTGGACCGTGCAGGCCGGGCTCACCGCGTCGACGAGCCCGGTCTCGGAGTCGCCGTAGAACCCGGCGACGCCCACGGTGTCGGTGATCCATGGTCACGGCGGACGCACCGGTGACCGGTACGCCTGGCTGCCCACGCCGGTGGTCTCGACCGCCGGGTCCGGAATCTTGCGCAGGCGCCGGGATCGTCTTGCGTTGGGTCAGGGCGACGTGCGCGCGCTCCCCCCGGCGGGCACGAACACCGGCCACCGCGACAGATCGAACCGAACACGGGGCATCGTGGTCGCGGCCCGGTAAGCCACCGAGTACTCGCTGCTCTGGTCGCCCTTGTTGACCACCGGATCGTCTTGCGCGGTGCCATCGGCCGGTCCACTTCGACCGTTCCGATCGGAGCGCTCCCCCGTCGGTCAGCGTGGACGCCAGCACATCGTCACATGCGTCTGCCGCAGGAGCGCCGCCACACCTGCCGTGTGCGGCGCGGCCATCAAGGTGCCGGACGACACGGCGCGCCCCGGACCCGTTGCCGGAGAGCGCCGACATGAGGGTGTCGCCGGATGCGGCGACGTCCGGTTCGATCGCCGGGCCGCGCATGCCACGTGCGGTGACCACGCTCGACGTGTCCACAATGGAGTAGTCCTCGACGGGAGGGCCGGCACGTTGCCCGCGAGCCCGACGACGAAGTGATCCACGGACGAGCTAAAGACCACCGGCCGCGTGCCGGCAACGCTGAGCGCCTCCGGGGTGCTACCGGGTGACCCGCGCACGTCGTAGAGGTCGCCGCGGCCGCGAGACGGCGAGCTCGACGACGATCAGACGGATGACGTCCGGTCGGGACCCGACCACAGGGGGCACACGAGCCGGGTCGTGCGTTATGCGAATGTGATCGCGCGGATGGCCTTCGCGTTGACGGTCGCCCCGATCGGCTCGAGCAGGTGCGCGTCCACCGTGCGGTCGACGCGGAGCAGCATCACCGCGTCGGAGCGGTCCGTGGTCTGGCTGATCTGCGCGGCCTCGATGTTGATCCCGGCCTCGCCCAGCAGCGTGCCGACGCGGCCCATGATGCCCGGCCGGTCCGGGTACTCCATGAGCAGCATGTGACCCTCGGCGCGGATGTCGAAGTGCCGGCCGTTGACCTCGACCAGCTTCTCGATCTCCTCCTTGCCGGTGACCGCACCCGACACCGTGTGCACGGTGCCGTCGGCCTGCACGGCGCGAACGGTCAGCTGGCTGCGGTAGTGCGGGCTCTCCGGCTCGGTGGTGACGCTGACCTCCACGCCGAGCTCCTCGGCCAGCCGCGGCGCGTTCACGAACGTCACCTGGTCCTCGACCACGTTCGAGAAGACGCCGCGCAGCGCCGCGAGCTGCAGCACGCTGACGTCCTCCCCGGACAACTCGCCGCTGGCCACCACCGACACCGACTGCGGCGCCTGGGAGCTGAACGCCGAGAGGACGGTGCCCAGCTTCTGCGCCAGCGGCAGGTACGGCCGGACCTCCTCGGTGACCTTGCCGCCCGCGACGTTCACGGCGTCCGGCACGAAGTCGCCGCGCAGCGCCAGCAGCGTCGAGCGCGCGACGTCGGTGCCCGCGCGGTCCTGCGCCTCGACCGTGGAGGCACCGAGGTGCGGGGTCACCACGACATTGGGCAGCCCGAACAGCGGGCTCTCGGTGGCCGGCTCCTTCTCGAACACGTCGATGCCCGCGCCGCCGACGTGTCCCTCGCGGATCGCGGTGGCCAGCGCCTGCTCGTCGACCAGGCCACCCCGGGCCGCGTTGACGATGATGACGCCCTTCTTCGTCTTGGCGAGGGCCGCGGCGTCGATGAGGCCCTTCGTCTCAGGCGTCTTCGGCAGGTGGATCGAGATGGCGTCCGCCCGCTGCAGCAGCTCGTCGAGCGACACGAGCTCCACGCCGAGCTGCGCGGCGCGGGCGGCGGAGGTGTAGGGGTCGTAGGCGATCAGCTTGGTGTCGAACGCGGCGAGCCGCTGCGAGACCAGCTGACCGATCTTGCCGAAGCCCACCACGCCGATGGTCTTGCCGTTGAGCTCGACACCGGTGTAGGCGCTGCGCTTCCACTCGCCCGCCTGCAGGCTCTGGTCGGCGGCGGGAACGCGGCGGGCCACCGCCAGCAGCAGCGCGACGGCGTGCTCGGCGGCGGAGACGATGTTGGACGTCGGCGCGTTGACCACCAGCACGCCACGCTCGGTGGCGGCGGGAACGTCGACGTTGTCGAGGCCGACACCGGCGCGCGCGACGACCTTGAGGGTGTTCGTGGCGTTGAGGACCTCGGCGTCGACCTTCGTGGCGGATCGCACCAGGAGCGCGTCGGCGGTCTTCACGGCGTCGAGCAGGGCGGGGCGGTCGGTGCCGTCCACGTGCCGGACTTCGACCTCGTCGGAGAAGACGCTCACCGCGGAGGGAGCGAGCTTTTCGGCGAGGAGAACGACTGGCTTGGTGGAATTGGTCACGATGCGCCTTTCATAGCTCGGCTGTCGTTCGAGTCGCGGAGTCCGTGTCGCAGACGCGCTCCGGGGACACGGCGCTGTGCCCTCGACAGCCGCAGTCTAGCTTCCGGCGTTAACGCGGCCGCAATCCGTCCACAACGAGAGACAGCAGCCGATCGAGTGAGCCGTCGTCGTGCGTGTGCTCGCTCGCCCACGCGACGGACTGCACGAGCAGGACGAAGTCGTCGGGGTCGAGATCGGCGCGGTACTCACCGCTCTCCTGCGCCCTGCGCAGCAGCCTGCCCGCCGACTCCCGCGAGCGGCGGCAGGCGGCGAAGAGCTGGGATCCCTCGTCCTTCAGCGCGTGCGCCATGTGCCGGACGAGCCCGTGGAACGTCGTGGCCGTCTCGGCGAAACCCCTGGCCCAGATCCGCACGGCCTCCGCGGGCGAGGGGTGCCGGAGCAGGTGCTCGGCCGTGGCGGCCAGCGAGTCGAACCGGGTGCGCAGCAGGGCCTCGATGAGCGCGTCCCGGCTCGGGAAGTGCCGGTACAGCGTCCCGATGCCGACACCCGCCGCCTTGGCGACATCCTCCAGCGAGGCGTCGACGCCGTGCCGCGCGAAGAGATCCGTCGCCTCGACGAGCAGGCGTTCGTAGTTCCGGCGTGCGTCGGCTCTCATGGGCCGGCGGCCGGTCGTGCGCATGGCGTCCTCCGAGGTCGTCGGGTACAGGAACCGGAGGTCTCCTCCAACCCTAGTGGGTGACACGCCGCCGCTCAGCCGGTCGCGGGCCGGTCGAACTCGCCGTCCCGCACCCCGGCCAGGAAGGCGTCCCATTCAGATGGTGTGAACACCAGTACCGGCTGCTCCGGGCGGGCCGAATGCCGCAGCGCCACGTACGTGACCCCGTCGCTGTGCGGGACGAACGCGTACTCGACCGTCTCGCCCCGCGGCTGCACGCGACGCCACTGCGCGGCCCGGAGGTCCAGGGTCTCGGCCAGGCGAGCCTTGTCGGTGGGGCCGTCACCCTCGGTGCCTCGCGGAGTGTGCTCCGTCATAGGCCGCCACCGTAGTCACGACATCGGAAAGCCCCCAAGGGCGCTCCCTCGGGGGCTTTCCGGGACGTCGTCGCCGTCGCGTCAGGCGGTCTCGGTGATCGGCCGGTCCACCCACGACATCAGACCGCGCAGCTTGGCACCGGTCTCCTCGATCGGGTGCTTCTCGCCGGCCTCGCGCAGCTTCGCGAAGTTCGGCCGTCCGGCCTCGTCCTCGCCGACCCACTCGCGGGCGAAGGTGCCGTCCTGGATCTCGCGCAGGATCGCCTTCATGTTCTCCTTCACCTCGGGCGCGATGACCCGCGGGCCCCTCGTGAGGTCGCCGTACTCGGCGGTGTCGGAAATCGAGTACCGCATGCGGGCGATGCCGCCCTCGTACATGAGGTCGACGATCAGCTTGAGCTCGTGCAGCACCTCGAAGTAGGCGATCTCCGGGGCGTATCCGGCCTCGGTGAGTACCTCGAAGCCGGTCTGCACGAGCGCCGACGCGCCACCGCAGAGCACCGACTGCTCACCGAAGAGGTCGGTCTCGGTCTCCTCCTTGAACGTCGTCTTGATGACGCCCGCGCGCGCACCGCCGATGGCGGCGGCGTAGGAGAGCGCCAGCGCCTGCGCGTTGCCGCTCGGGTCCTGCTCGACGGCGATCAGGCACGGCACGCCCTTGCCGTCCACGAACTGCCTGCGCACCAGGTGCCCCGGGCCCTTCGGCGCCACCATCGCGACATCCACATTGGACGGCGGCTTGATGAGGTCGTAGCGGATGTTGAAGCCGTGGCCGAAGAACAGCGCGTCGCCGTCCTTCAGGTTCGGCTCGATGTCCTCGGCGTAGATGAAGCGCTGCTTCGTGTCCGGCGCGAGGACCATGATCAGGTCGGCCTCGGCGGACGCCTCCGCCGGGGTGAGCACCCGCAGGCCCTCCTCCTCGGCCTTGGCGCGCGACTTCGACCCCTCGGGCAGACCGATGCGGACATCGACCCCGGAGTCGCGCAGGCTCAGCGCGTGCGCGTGACCCTGGCTGCCGTACCCGATCACGGCGACCTTGCGACCCTGGATGATGCTCAGATCGGCGTCGTCGTCGTAGAAGATTTCGACTGACATGAGGGGTGGTACTTCCTTTCGGTTTTCTTCGCTTGGCTCAGCGGGGGCGGGCGGGCGACGTCAGCGCGTCGCCGTCGCCGTGATCGACCGGGCACCCCGGCCGAGGGCGACCATGCCGGATTTCACGAGCTCGCGCACACCGTACGGTTCCAGCATGCGCATCAGCGCGTTCAGCTTGTCGTGCGTGCCGGTGGCCTCGATGGTGAGCGCCTCGGGCGAGACGTCGACGACCTTCGCCCGGAACAACTGCACGGCCTCCAGGACCTGACTGCGCACGGTGGCGTCGGCCCGGACCTTCACGAGCAGCAGATCCCGCTGCACGGAGCTGGCCGGGTCGAGCTCCACGATCTTGATGACGTTGACGAGCTTGTTGAGCTGCTTGGTCACCTGTTCGAGCGGTTGCTCTTCGACGGCGACCACGATCGTCATCCGGGACACCTTGGGGTTCTCCGTGGGCCCGACGGCGAGGGACTCGATGTTGAAGCCCCGGCGGGAGAACAGGCCGGAAACGCGGGCGAGCACGCCAGGGACGTTCTCGACCAGGACGCTGAGCGTGTGCATGCTCATGAGCGTTCGTGCTCCCTTCGTTCATCGGTCCGCGACGGCGCCGGTGCGCCTGCGGACCGGGTCGACCCCGGCGTTCGGTGCGTCGGCTCCACGGTGCTCATCGCGACACCTCGTCGTCGTCGAAGAGCGGCCGGATGCCGCGCGCGGCCATGATCTCGTCGTTGCTGGTGCCTGCGGCCACCATCGGCCACACCTGTGCATCCTTGCCGACGACGAAGTCGATCACGACAGGGCGGTCGTTGATGGCCATCGCGCGCTTGATGACCTCGTCGACCTCTTCCTTCGTCTCGCAACGCAGCCCGGCGCAGCCGAGTGCTTCGGCCAGCAGCGCGAAGTCGGGAATGCGGTGCTTGTGGGTGCCGAGGTCGGTGTTGGAGTACCGCTCGGAGTAGAAGAGGTTCTGCCACTGCCGGACCATGCCGAGGTTTCCGTTGTTGATGACGGCGACCTTGATCGGCGCGCCCTCGATGGCGCACGTGGCCAGTTCCTGGTTGGTCATCTGGAAGCAGCCGTCGCCGTCGATGGCCCACACCTGCTTGTCCGGGCGGCCGAACTTGGCGCCCATCGCGGCGGGCACGGCGAAGCCCATGGTGCCGAGGCCACCGGAGTTGATCCACGTGCGCGGGTTCTCGTACTTGATGAACTGCGCAGCCCACATCTGGTGCTGGCCGACTCCCGCGGCGTAGTACGCGTCGGGCCCGACGAGTTCACCGATGCGCTCGATGACGTACTGCGGCGCGAGCGTGCCGTCATCCGGCCACTCGTAACCGGCGGGGAAGGTGTCGCGCCACGCGTCGATCTGCGTCCACCACGCGGTGAGGTCGGCCCGGTCACCACGGTCGTGCTCGGCCTTCACGGCCTCGATCAGCTCGCGGATGATCTCGGCGCAATCCCCCACGATCGGCACGTCGGCCTTGCGGTTCTTGGAGATCTCGGCCGGGTCGATGTCGGCGTGCACGACGGTCGCGTCGGGCGCGAACGAGTCCAGCCTGCCGGTGACCCGGTCGTCGAACCGGGCACCGAGCGCCACGAGCAGGTCCGACCGCTGCATGGCCGCCACCGCCGCCACCGAACCGTGCATGCCGGGCATGCCGAGGTGCTGGCGGTGCGAGTCCGGGAACGCACCGCGCGCCATGAGGGTGGTCACCACGGGAATGCCCGTCAGCTCGGCGAGCTCGCGCAACTGTTCGGACGCCTCGGCCTTGAGGACGCCGCCCCCGACGTAGAGCACCGGACGGCGCGAGGCGGAGATCAGCCGGGCCGCTTCGCGCACCTGCTTGCCGTGCGGGCGCAGCGTCGGGCGGTAGCCGGGCAGCCGGGTCTCCGGCGGCCAGGAGAACGAGGTGGTCTCCTGCAGCACGTCCTTCGGGATGTCCACCAGCACCGGTCCCGGCCGGCCGGTGCCCGCGAGGTGGAACGCCTCGGCGATCACCCGCGGGATGTCGGCCGGGTCGGTGACGAGGAAGTTGTGCTTGGTGATCGGCATCGTGATGCCGCAGATGTCGGCTTCCTGGAACGCGTCGGTGCCGATCAGGCCCCGCGTCTGCTGCCCGGTGATGGCGACCACCGGCACGGAGTCCATGTTGGCGTCGGCCAGCGGCGTCACCAGGTTCGTGGCGCCCGGGCCGGAGGTGGCCATGCAGACACCCACCTTGCCGGTCGCCTGCGCGTACCCGGTGGCCGCGTGCCCCGCGCCCTGCTCATGCCGGACGAGGACGTGGCGGACCTTCGTCGAGTCGAGCAGCGGGTCGTAGGCGGGCAGGATCGTCCCGCCCGGAATGCCGAAGACGACCTCCACCCCGACCGCCTCGAGCGAGCGCACGAGCGACTGTGCTCCCGTCACCCGCACGGGTGTTCCTGCGGGCGGCGCCGGCTTCGGACGGCCTCCTGGCTGACTGGGCTGACTCGATGCCGCCGGGCCGGGCCCGGCGTTCGATTCCGATCGCGAGGTCGCGCTTGTCATCGATTTCTGCCTCGTGGGTTCTTGGTGCTGGCGGGTTCTTCGGTTGTCACCGGTCGGGTCCGGACATCAAAAAACCCCCGCCGACCATGGTGGTCGCACGAGGGTCGCGCGTCGACGCAGAAGTGACTTCCTAAGCGTCGACGCGCTTGGGAAGTACGAGAATGATCTGCGGTGTCACGGCGATGACGGTAATCGCTGTGTGTCAAGAGTGTCAACTCTGCGAGATGGTGATTCCGGATACTGGAACCCCGCGCCGGCGGCGTGCCCCGGAGTCGGTCACCGGGCGCCGGCGGTGGCACCATCGTGGTGTGGCAGAAGAACCCCGGCGGGACACCCCACCGCACGCCGTCTTCCGCATTCCGGCGACGGCTTTGCTGAGCGTCATCATCCTGCTGTTCTGCGTGACCCCGGCCGCGTTCGCGCTGCCCGGGCTCCAGGTGCTCTACCTCATTCCCATCGGGGTCACGGTGTGGGTGATCCGCACCCGCACCACCGCGACGGCCGAGGGGCTCACGGTGCGGACGGTGTTCACCACGCGGACGCTGCCCTGGAGTGCGCTGAAGGGGCTCGCCATCACCCCG
Source organism: Prauserella oleivorans (assembly GCF_042685745.1). Classification (NCBI taxonomy): domain Bacteria; kingdom Bacillati; phylum Actinomycetota; class Actinomycetes; order Pseudonocardiales; family Pseudonocardiaceae; genus Prauserella; species Prauserella oleivorans. The sequence goes on from NZ_JBHUNT010000001.1 coordinate 5,265,293, forward strand.
AAGTCGAAGGTGCAGGCCGTGCTCTCCGACGGCGGCAAGGTCGCGCTGCCCGCCGTGCGCACCCGGCACCTGCCCGTGCTCTCGCTCGTGAGCGGCGGACGGATCGCCGACCCGTCCGGTGTGCTGACCGGGGAACAGCCGGCCTCCTCGGGCGAGTCCGAGGCCGCCGAGACCGCCAGGGCCGCCGGGGACGGCGACTCCGAGCCCGCCGGCGCCGTCGAGCGCCAGGCCTGACCCCGCACAATCCCCGTCGCGACAGGAAAACCGGCCGCGCTGGTGGCAGGCCCCACCCGAGTGGGGTTCACTGGACAGAGGTACGTGCTCCCACTCCGCGAGGAGGGCGCCATGACCGCCGACGCCGCGACGGGAACGACCTCACGAACGGACCACACCCCGCGCACGGCGACCGTGCGCCTGCCGTTCGTCACCGCCGAGTTCCGGGCTCCCGATGTGCATCTGCCGCGCTTCCCCAGGCCGCGTCTGCCCAGACCACGGGTGCTGGACCGCGACGAGATCACCGCCGCGGCCCGCACGGCGGGGACCTACCTGCCCTCGCCGCGCAAGGCCGCCTACTTCGGCGGTCTCGCGGTGCTGGCGGCTCTGGAGGTCATCGAGTGGCCCGTGGCGCTGGCCATCGGGGTGGGCACCGCCGTCGCCGCCCGGGAGGGCGCCGGCCAGGAGACCGGACCCCGCCGCAGCGCGCTGCCGCAGGGTGAGACGGCCGTTCCGGCAGCCGTGCCCGCCGCCGCGGCCGGACGGAAACGCAAGCCGGCCGCCAAACGCGGCACCGCCACCACCTGACCCGGTCCGACGGTTCCCGACGCGAGTCCATCCCGCCACACGTCAGCGCGGCCGGGCGCTCGCGGCCGATCACCCCGGCACCACGCCCTGACGCCTCACGGCCACCAGCCGAGGCGAGTCCGTCTCGAGTTCCCCCGGGCTTCATCCGGACGCAACCTGCCGTTGCCGTGCGGCTTGTCCCGCCGAGCGACCGTGGCGGGCGTACGACCCCACTGTGTCAGGAGTCCACGATGGCCGAGTTCTTCGCAGGCGTCCTCGCCAGGATCGGCGCCCACCTGCTCGAGTCGCTCGTCCTGCACCTGGCGGGCGCGCTCTTCGGCGCCGCGATCCACCCGAACACCGCCTCCGCCTGAGGCCGGGCGCACGGCGCCTTCTTGTCCACATCGCGGGAAATCCCGCCACCATGCGGGCGTGATCGACGCCGGGCGTAACCTGGCGACCATGCCTGCTCTGCGCTCCCGTACCACGACCCACGGCCGCAACGCCGCCGGGGCCCGCTCCCTGTGGCGTGCGACCGGGATGACCGACAGCGACTTCGGCAAGCCGATCGTCGCGATCGCCAACTCCTACACCCAGTTCGTGCCGGGGCACGTCCACCTCAAGGACCTCGGCGAGATCGTGGCCGACGCGGTGCGCGAGGCAGGCGGCGTCGCGCGGGAGTTCCACACCATCGCCGTCGACGACGGCATCGCCATGGGCCACAGCGGGATGCTGTACTCGCTGCCGTCGCGCGAGATCATCGCCGACTCCGTGGAGTACATGGTCAACGCGCACCAGGCCGACGCGCTCGTGTGCATCTCCAACTGCGACAAGATCACGCCCGGGATGCTCAACGCCGCGATGCGGCTCAACATCCCGACCGTGTTCGTCTCGGGCGGGCCGATGGAGGCGGGCAAGGCCGTCGTCGTCGACGGTGTCGCGCACGCCCCGACCGACCTCATCACGACGATCTCCGCGTCCGCCAACTCCGCTGTGGACGACGAGGGACTGGCCACCGTCGAACGGTCGGCCTGCCCCACCTGCGGCTCGTGCTCGGGCATGTTCACCGCCAACTCGATGAACTGCCTCACCGAGGCGCTGGGGCTGTCGCTGCCCGGCAACGGCTCCACGCTCGCCACCCACGCCGCCCGCCGGGACCTCTTCACCGGCGCGGGCCGGATCGTGGTCGAGCTGGCCAAGCGCTGGTACGAGCAGGACGACGAGAGCGTGCTGCCGCGCTCGATCGCGTCGAAGAAGGCGTTCGAGAACGCCATGGCACTGGACATGGCGATGGGCGGTTCCACCAACACGGTGCTGCACATCCTCGCCGCCGCGCAGGAGGGCGAGGTCGATTTCACCATCGACGACATAGACCGGATCGGCCGTCGCGTGCCGTGTCTGTCCAAGGTGGCCCCCAACTCCGACTACCACATGGAGGACGTCCACCGGGCGGGCGGAATCCCGGCCATCCTCGGTGAGCTCCACCGCGCGGGACTGCTCAACACCGACGTGCACGCGGTTCACTCCCCCTCGCTGGTGGAGTGGCTGTCCACGTGGGACATTCGCGGGGAGTCGCCGTCACCGGAGGCCGTCGAGCTGTTCCACGCGGCGCCGGGCGGCGTGCGCACCACGGAGGCGTTCTCCACGGACAACCGCTGGTCCTCCTTGGACACCGACGCCGAGAACGGCTGCATCCGCGACATCGCGCACGCCTACACCGCCGACGGCGGGCTCGCCGTGCTGCGCGGGAACCTCGCCGAGAACGGGGCCGTCATCAAGTCGGCCGGCATCGACGAGGAGCTGTGGCACTTCCAGGGCCCGGCCCGGGTGGTCGAGAGCCAGGAGGAGGCCGTGTCGGCCATCCTCGGCAAGCAGGTGCAGCCGGGTGACGTGCTCGTCGTGCGGTACGAGGGCCCGGCAGGCGGCCCGGGAATGCAGGAGATGCTGCACCCCACGGCGTTTCTCAAGGGCGCCGGGCTCGGCAAGGTGTGCGCGCTCATCACCGACGGGCGGTTCTCCGGCGGGTCGTCGGGCATCTCGGTCGGCCACATCTCGCCTGAGGCGGCCGCGGGCGGCGTGATCGGCCTGGTGCAGGACGGCGACCAGATTCTCATCGACGTGCACGAGCGCAAGCTCGAACTGCTCGTGGACGACGAGGTGCTCGCCGAGCGCCGCGCCAAGATGGAGGCCAGCGAGCGGCCGTGGCAGCCGGTGGACCGGCAGCGCCCGGTGACCGCCGCGCTGCGCGCCTACGCGCGCATGGCCACCTCGGCCGACACCGGCGCGGTCCGCGACGTCACCAAGTAGTTTCGGCTTTTCGCACGCGAACGGGCGCCCCACGACCGTGAGGCGCCCGTTCGTCGTTGTCGCAGGTCAGCGGAAGAGCACGATCACCACCGTCGACGCCGCCGCGGCCAGCAGCAGACCCAGCACCCCGAACGTGCCGGGTTTGCGCCGCCACGGCGTGTTCTTGTCCAGCGCCGCGCGGCCGGACCCGGTGAACAGCAACGCCAGCGCCGTGACGCCGAGGAACAGTTCGTACTCGAAGCCCAGCCCGTCGGCACTGGTGAAGAAGCCGCCGTTCGCCTGGTACTTCACGTAGACGATGTTGGCCGCCACGCCGAGGATGGCCGCGGCCCCCAGCTGCGTGAACAGCCCGAGCACCAGCAGGACGCCCCCGCCGACCTCCGCCAGCGCCGTGATCCACGCCAGCAGCGTGGTCTGGTCCCTGTAGCCCATGCCGGCGAGCGCCTGCGCGAACCCGTCGATGCCCTGCCCGCCGAACAGGCCGAAGAGCTTCTGCAGGCCGTGCGCGCCCATCGTGATGCCGAGGCCGAGCCGGAGCACCAGCAGACCGATGTCCAGGCCGGCGTGCCAGCGGTCGGGTTCGGCGCCCGCGGTGCCGGGCTCCTCCACGTCGGCCAGCAGGCTTGCCGAGCCCGCTCCGGCGGGGTCGGCGGAGAAACCGGAGCCGTCGAACGCGCCGGCGTCGAACTTCGTCGTGGGGGAATCGAACTCGTCGCGAGTGCTCATGCGCGCGCAGAGTAGAGCATTCGCGCCGGCGACGCGTCCGATTCGCGGCACTCCCACGCGATCCGCCCGTGAAGACTGCGGCTCAGTACTCGCCGTGCACCAAGTTCTCGGGGAGCTCGCCGTCGACGTAGCGCCGCAATTCGGCCACCACGACGGCGTAGGACCGCGCCCGCGAGCCACGCACCGCACCGGCCACGTGCGGGGTGAGCACGAGGCCGGGCACGGTCCACAACGGATGGCCCTCCGGCAGCGGCTCCGGGTCGGTCACGTCGAGGGCGGCGCGCAGGCGGCCGGCCGACAGCTCGGAGCACAACGCGTCCGTGTCGACCACGGGCCCGCGCGCGGCGTTGACGAGCACGGCACCGTCGGGCATCGCGGCGAGGAACTCCGAATCGACCATGCCGCGCGTGCGCGAGGTGAGCGGCACCAGCAACACCACGACGTCGGCAGCGCCGAGCAGGCCGGGCAGGTCGTCGACGGCATGCACACCCTCACGGGCGGAGAAGCCGACCATCGTGACCCGGACGTCGAACGGTTCGAGTTTGCGGCGCAGCTGCCGTCCGACATCGCCCGCCCCGACGACGAGGACCCGCTTTCCCTGCAGCGTGTCCGTGCCGTGCGGCGCCCACCGACCGTCCCGGTGGGCCTGGACGAAGCTGTCCAGTTCCCGGTACATCGACAGCAGCACGGCCACCACCCATTCGGCGGTGCTGCCGCCGTGGGCGCCCCGGCAGGTCGACAGCAGGACGCCGGGCGGCAGGATGTCGATCCAGGCCTCGGCGCCCGCGCTGAGCAGCTGGATCAGCCGGAGTCTCGGCAGGCCGGCGAGCACCGGGCCCGCCTGCTGGGCCAGGCCCGGCCCGGGGATGAGGACCTCGGCGCCGGCGGCCTCGTCCGGCAGCGGCTCACCGACCGTGTAACGCACCGGCCGCAGGCCGTCGACCTCCCCCAGGGCCGCCATGCCGTCGTCGTCGGGGACCAGCACCGTGATCGTCACGGCTCCCATCGTGGCCCATGCCCACCGCCCCGCTTACCCGAGGCTCACGAGCCGCCGCCTACGCTCGGACACCGTGCGGACTCGGCCGGCGAGAAGGTCGTGGCCGCTGGCCCTGCTGGCCAGCGGCGCGCTCCTGCTGTCCGGCTGCGCCGAGTTCGACGACAGCGCAGCGGGACAGAACTGGACGCCCGCGCCGGAGCTGACCCCCGAGGCGGGCCCGCAGCCCGAGCTTCCCGAGGCCGGCACACCGGCCGTGCCCAGCGAGCCGTCGCCGTCGGAGACGTCGGTGCCCCCGCCGAACGGCTGCACCGACTTCGACAAAGCCGTGATCGCGACGTGCCTGGACACCGTCGCCGCCGTGGCCGCGTTGCCCACCGACGGTTCGGTGATCAGTGCGCTGGCCGGGGAGCGGCGCAGCGGCCGGGTGTTCCTCGTCGGGAGCGAGGGCGACAAAACGGAGTTCGCCCGCATCGACGTCGATCCGAGCGGCGACGGCGGCCTGACCGGTCTCGCGCTGTCTCCCACCTACGCCGAGGACGGCCTCGTCTACGCCTACATCACGACGCCCACGGACAACCGGGTCGTACGGTTCGCGCAGGGCCAGCCGGCCAAACCGGTGCTCACCGGCATCCCGAAGGGCCCGAGCGGCAACCGGGGCGCACTGCTCGCCGACGGCTCGGGCGCGCTGCTCGTCGCCACCGGCAACGCGGGCAACCCGGCCACGGCACGCGACCCCGGCTCGCTGGCGGGCAAGGTGCTGCGAATCGACGGCAGCGGCAAGCCCGCCGAGGGCAACCCGACGCCCGGCTCGCCTGTGCTGGCATCGGGGCTGACCACGCCTGGCGGGCTGTGCAAGACCACCGACGGCGCACGGCTGTGGGTCACCGATCAGGGCCCGCGGCAGGACGCGCTGTACCGCATCGAGCGGGGCAAGCCGCTGACCGTGCCGGCGTGGACGTGGCCGGACAAACCGGGCGTCACCGGCTGCGCCGACTGGACCGACGTCATCGCCGTCGCCACGGAGGGCGCGGGCAACGTCCAGAACCTGCCGCTCACCGAGGACGGTTCCGTGGGCGGCAAGCCACAGACGACGATGGACGGCGACAACGGCTCCAGCTACGGCAAGCTCGGCTCGCTGGATCCCGTGACGCCGGACGTGGCCGTCGCGGGCACGATCAACAAGGACGGCGGCGAACCGGTGTCCAGCGACGACCGGGTGGTGCTCATCGTGCGCCAGCCCGCCTCCGGTTCGGGTCGCGACTGACGGATCCGGTGACTGGGCAGGGCCACGGCGTGCCGCACCCGGACGGTCTCACGGCGGAGTGCGAGCTGCTGGTCGCGGCGGACGCGGCGACGGTGTGGGAGCTCGTGACCGACATCCACCTGCCGGCCCGGTTCAGCCCGGAGCTGCGGCACGTGCGGTGGCTCGACGACGCCGCCGGCCCGCGGCTGGGCGCCACCTTCGAGGGACACAACGAGAACGGGCTGCTCGGTGCGTGGCGGACCGTGTCCGTGGTGACCGAGCTGGACGCCCCGCGCGCGTTCGAGTGGGCCGTATGCGACGCGGACGGACGTTTCGGCCCGCCCGTGGTGGACCCGGCGAGCCCGATGGCCCGGTGGCGGTTCGACCTCACGCCCGCGGACGGCGGCACCTCGCTGCGTCATTGGGTGCGGCTGGGCCCGGCGCGGTCGGGGATCAGCCTGGCCGTCGACCGCGCGCCGGACCGCGCGGGGGAGATCGTCCAGCAGCGGCTCGGCATGCTGCGGAACGGCATGGCGAGCACCCTGCGCGGGGTCAGGGACCTCGCGCAGGACGCGGACCGGCCGTGATCCGGCGTCAGGTCGTCAGCGCCTGCGCGGGACCTTGCGCGGACGGCGAGACTCCTCCCGCAGCGCCCGGACGTCCAGGACGGCGGCGACGAGCGAGGCGACCACCGCCAGGGCACCGAGGTAGCGGCCCGCGCCGGCCCCCACCGACACGCCGCTCGCGGCGAGCAAAGCGCGTTCCTCGCTGCCGAACTGCCAGTCGATGAGCACCCAGCCGAGCACGACCGACACCAGCGCCACCGCCGCGGCGACCAGCCACAGCTGCGGCAGCCCACCGGTGCGCACGACGGGGATGCGGCCGACAGCCACCACCGTCACCCCGGCGGCGAGCACCAGCAGCGGCGGGAACCAGCCGAAGAACGTCGACCGCCACACCGACCGGCTCACGTCGTCGGCGGGCAGTTCTGCCAGCGCGGCCTGCACGTCGGGGTTGCCGGAGCTCAGCACCGTCCACGGCAGGAACAGCGCGACCAGGGCGAGCAGCCCCGCACCGAGACCCACCCACTCACGCCACGAAACCCGGCTCAGCATGTGTCCACCACTCCGCGCAACCTCACGACGACCCGGCAACCCGTCCCGTGCCGAACACCCGGCATCGCGGCACACCGTCCCCGCGACTCGGAAACCCCTGGTGCACGCACGCGACCGGCACCGCCGGGGGTTCTCGGCGTCGTCCTCGGGAGGACAGCGCCGCCGTGGTGAATGGGTCATTCACCAGAAGGCGATCCCGGAGCGAGGAAAGCGCCGAGCTTCCCTACCCGCGCCGCACATCAAGCCCCGACGCGTTCCAAAATCAACTCGCGAACGCGTTTGGCGTCGGCCTGCCCCTTGGTGGCCTTCATGACGGCGCCGACGATGGCGCCCGCGGCCTGCACCTTGCCGCCGCGGATCTTGTCCGCGATGTCCGGCTGCGCGGCCAGCGCCTCGTCGACGGCGGCGAGCAGCGCGGAGTCGTCCGACACGACCTTGAGGCCACGCTTCTCCACGACGTCGTCGGGCTCGCCTTCACCGGCCAGCACGCCCTGCACGACCTCGCGGGCGAGCTTGTTGGTCAGCTCGCCGGCCTTGACCAGCTCGATGACCCGCGCCACCTGCACGGGCGTGATCGGAAGGTCGGCGAGCTCCACCTCGCGTGTGTTGGCCTGCTGGGTCAGGTACTGCACCCACCAGCTGCGGGCCTCGCCCGGGTCGGCGCCCGCGTCGACGGTGGCCGACACCAGGTCGGCGGCGCCGGTGTTGACGAGGTCGCGCAGTTCCTCGTCGGTGAGGTTCCATTCGGCCTGGATGCGCTTGCGGCGCTCCCACGGCATCTCCGGGATCGTGGCGCGCAGCTCCTCGACCCACTCACGCGACGGCGCGATCGGCACCAGGTCGGGCTCCGGGAAGTACCGGTAGTCCTCGGCGGTCTCCTTGGTGCGGCCCGGCGACGTGCTGCCGTCGGACTCCTGGAAGTGCCGGGTCTCCTGGGTCACGGTGCCGCCGGAGGCGAGCACCGCGGCCTGCCGGGTCATCTCGTAACGCACGGCCCGCTCGACACTGCGCAGCGAGTTGACGTTCTTGGTCTCGGTGCGGGTGCCGAACTCGCTCGTGCCCTTCGGCATGAGCGAGACGTTGGCGTCGCAGCGCAGCGAGCCCTGATCCATGCGGACGTCGGAGACGTCCATGGCGCGCAGCAGGTCCCGCAGCGCGGTCACGTACGCGCGCGCGACCTCGGGCGCCCGCTCCCCCATGCCGACGATCGGCTTGGTGACGATCTCGATGAGCGGCACGCCGGCGCGGTTGTAGTCGAGCAGCGAGTGCTCGGCGCCGTGGATACGGCCGGTCGCACCGCCCACGTGCAGCGACTTGCCGGTGTCCTCCTCCATGTGCGCGCGCTCGATCTCGACGCGCACCACCTCGCCGTCGTCGAGCATCACGTCGAGGTGGCCGTTGAACGCGATCGGCTCGTCGTACTGCGAGGTCTGGAAGTTCTTCGGCATGTCCGGGTAGAAGTAGTTCTTCCGCGCGAAGCGGCACCACTCCGCGATCTCGCAGTTCAGCGCGAGGCCGATGCGGATCGCCGACTCCACGGCCTTGCCGTTGACCACCGGCAGCGAGCCGGGCATGCCGAGGCAGGTCGGGCACACATGCGTGTTCGGGTCGCCGCCGAACCGGTTGGGGCAGCCGCAGAACATCTTCGTGTTGGTGTTCAGCTCGACGTGGACCTCGAGCCCCAGCACCGGGTCGTATCGTTCGACGACCTCGGCGTAGTCCATGACTTCAGCCGTCGCGGTCACTTGGCGGCCACCTCCAGTTCCGGAAGCTTGTCGAGCACCGGCCCACGGGCCACCTCGTAGGCGGCGCCGACGCGGTAGAGCCGGTCGTCGGCGAGCGCGGGTGCCATGATCTGCAGGCCGACGGGCAGACCGTCCTCGTCGGAGAGTCCACTCGGGACGCTCATCGCCGCGTTGCCCGCCAGGTTGGCCGGGATGGTGCACAGGTCGGCCAGGTACATCGCGAGGGGGTCGTCCACGCGCTCGCCGATCCGGAACGCGGTGGTCGGCGTCGTCGGCGACACGAGGACGTCCACCTGCTCGAAGGCGGCGGTGAAGTCGCGGGTGATGAGCGTGCGCACCTTCTGCGCGGAGCCGTAGTAGGCGTCGTAGTACCCCGACGACAGCGCGTACGTGCCGAGCATGATGCGGCGCTTGACCTCCGGGCCGAACCCGGCCTCGCGGGTCAGCGACATCACCTCCTCGGCGCTGTGCGTACCGTCGTCGGCGACGCGCAGGCCGTACCGCATCGCGTCGAACCGCGCCAGGTTCGAGGAACACTCGCTCGGCGCGATCAGGTAGTACGCGGGCAGCGCGTAGACGAAGTTCGGGCAGGACACCTCGACGACCTCGGCGCCGAGATCCCGCAGCTGCGCGACGGCCGCCTCGAACGACCGCAGCACACCCGCCTGGTAGCCCTCTCCCGCGAGTTCGGTGACGACTCCGATCTTCACGCCGGTGAGGTCGCCGCGCGCACCCTCCCGCGCGGCGGCCACGACGCCCGGGACGGGCGCGTCGATGGACGTCGAGTCGAGCGGGTCGTGCCCGGCGATCACCTGGTGCAGCAGCGCCGCGTCGGTCACTGTCCGCGCGCACGGGCCCGCCTGGTCCAGCGACGAGGAGAAGGCGACGAGGCCGTAGCGGGACACACCGCCGTAGGTCGGCTTGACGCCGACAGTGCCGGTGACGGCGGCGGGCTGGCGGATCGAGCCGCCGGTGTCGGTGCCGATGGCCAGCGGCGCCTCGAACGCGGCGAGCGACGCCGAAGACCCGCCACCGGACCCACCGGGGATGCGGTCGCGATCCCACGGGTTGCGGGTGGGACCGAACGCCGAGTTCTCCGTGGACGAGCCCATGGCGAACTCGTCCATGTTGGTCTTGCCCAGGATCGGCACGCCCGCCTCGCGTAGCCTGCGCGTCACCGTGGCGTCGTACGGCGGGAGCCAGTTCTCCAGGGTCTTGGAGCCGCAGGTGGTCGGCATGCCCTCGGTGGTGAGCACGTCCTTGAGCGCGAGCGGCACACCCGCGATCGGCGAGACCGGTGCACGGCCCTCGGCCACGTCGGCGTCCACCCGGCGCGCCGCGGCCAGCGCGCCCTCGGCGTCGACATGCAGGAACGCGTTGACGGTCCCGTCCACCTCGCCGATGCGGTCCAGATGCGCCTGCGTCACCTCGACGGAGGTGACCTCGCCGGAGTGGATCTTCTCGGCGAGCTCGGCGGCGGACAGCCTGGTCAGATCGGTCACTGTTCCTCCCCCAGGATGCGCGGAACGCGGAACCGTCCCTCTTCGGCCGCGGGTGCCCCTGCCAGAGCCTGCTCCTGGCTGAGCCCGGGCCTGATCTCGTCCGGCCGGAACACGTTGGTCAGCGGCACGGCGTGCGAGGTGGGCGGGATGTCGTCCCGGGCGACCTCACCGACCTTGGCCACCGCATCCAGGATCTGGTCGAGCTGGCCCGCGAAGGTGTCCAGCTCGTCGTCGGTGACCGCCAGCCTGGCCAGCTTGGCGAGGTGCGCGACTTCGTCGCGGGAAATGTTCGACACGCGGGTGACTCCGGTGGGGGTGTACTCGAACCGCAGGTCGGGCACCTGCGGATATCGGCCTTCTCCCAGGCAGTCTATGGCGTTACGCCTCGCCGGTTCGACGGGGTTGCCGCCTGCGGTGTCGGCGCCGCCACGCCGACGGCGGCTACATCCCGCGCCCGGGTTCTGTCACAATCACCGGTCGGCATAGCGCTCCACGGCAAGGAGGGAGTGCCCCGAGAGACGACAGGTCTGAAAGCTGCGGTGAGCTGCTTGAATGAGGTGAACAGGCCGCCTGCGGCGGGCCGCCGGCCCGGCGTGGAGCGGTACCGGACGAGAACCGAAGGGAGCGCACGGTGTCGTTCCTGATCCGCGTGCAGCTTCCGGACAGCCCGGGGACCCTCGGCGCGGTCGCCACCGCCCTCGGCATGGCCGGTGCCGACATACTGAGCGTCGACATCGTCGAGCGCGGCGATGGCATCGCCGTCGACGACCTGGTCGTGGAGCTGCCGTCCGGGCGTCTTCCGGATGCGCTCATCACCGCGGCCGAGAGCGTCGAGGGCGTCGAGGTCGATGCCGTGCGCCCGTACGCCGGGATCCTGGACACCCACCGCGAGCTGGAGCTTGTCGAGGAGATCGCGGCACAGCCCAAGCACGGGCTGGCGCTGCTCGCGGACGGCGTGCCGAAGATCGTGCGCGCCGGCTGGTCGGTGGTCGTGCAGCACACCTCGGGCGGCGTGGAGCGGCTGGCCGCGTCCGGCGCCGCGCCGGAGACGCCGATCAAGCAGGTGCCGTGGCTGCCGCTGGAACGCGCCACGGTGCTGGACGGCGACGAGCAGTGGATTCCCGAGACCTGGCGCGAGCTGGGCACCGAACTGGCGGCGACACCGCTGGGCAAGCCAGACCGGGTGCTGCTCGTGGGCCGTCCCGGAGGCCCGGGGTTCCGGGCGGCCGAGGTCGCGCGGCTGGCCCATCTGGCGGGCATCGTGGCGGTCGTGCTCGACGCGTAGGCCTCGTGCCGGGCGAGCGCTCCAGCGACGACGAGGCCGGCGCCGAGGCGCGGGCAGCCGAAGCGAGCGGCAACGGGCAGGCCGACCGTGCGGACGAGTTCGAACGCCGGATGACCGTCCCGGTGCTCGTGGCCGCGCTGGCGTCCATTCCCGCGGTGTTCCTGACTCGGGCCGCCGGGACGGCGTCGGTGATCGGCTACGTCCTCAACTGGGCGTCGCTGGGCGTGCTCGTCGGTGAATCCGCGGTCCTGCTGTGGCTGTCGGGCAGCGTGCGGGTGTGGCTACGGCGGTATCGATGGCAGCTCATCGTGGTGGCCGCGACCGTGCCGGCCGTGGTGTTCGTGGTCGGTCCCGTCCAGCTGCTGCGGCTGGTCCAGGCGCTCTACGTCTTCCGCGCGCGGCGGATCGTCCAGGCCGGCCAGGTCGTCGTCCACCGGCTCGGGCTCGGCGCGCGCCTCGGCCGCTGGGTCTTCGCCGCGGTGGTCGTGCTCGCGGCTTTGTTCGTCACGATCGTGCTGGCCGACCCGCACTCCCGCAGCCGACACATCGTGGACTGGATCGTCGCCCGGATCGGGCTCGTGCCGACCATCCTCGTGGGGCTCGCCGTGGCGGGGGCCGCGTACCTCGTGGTGCGGCGGACCACCCGGGCCCGTCGGCGCCGTTGACGTGCAGCCGGATAAGCCGGGGCCGGCCCGCCCTGCTCGCGAGTCCACGGCACTGCTGGAGACCGGCGAGCCCCTGCCGGAACCCGCTACAGCGTGAGCCCGTAGGCATAGAGCGTCACGCCGGGGACGGGTTCCCAGTCGCGGTCGGGCAACCGCGTGAAGCCGAGCCGGGCGTAGAGCCGGTGCGCGGACTTCATCAGATCGAGGCTGCACAGCACGACCCGGGTGGCACCGAGGTCGCGGGCCCGGTCCAGCACCGCGCGCGTGAGCGCCTCGCCGACACCGCGTCCGCGGGCCTCCGGCGCCACGGCAAGCATGCGGAACTCGACCTCGCCGTCGCGGGAGATCTCCGCATACGGCGTGCCGGGCGGCGCGACGGTGACCGTTCCCAGCAGGGTGCCGGACGCGTCGACCGCGGCCAGGAGTTCCGCCTGCTCGGCACGCTGGGCGGCATCACGCAGCTCGGCGGCATAGGACTCCCCGGCGGCGTGCAGGAGCAGCCCGTCGGCCTCGTACGCGGCCAGGGTGAGCGCGCCCAGCGCAGCGAACTCGTCCGGCCGGGCCGGGCGCACCACGATGTCACTCAATCGGACACCTCCGCGACCTCCCTCGCCGCGTCCGGGCCGCGGTCGAGCAGCACGCGGAAGCCGTCCTCGTTCAGCACCGGCACCTTGAGCTGCACCGCCTTGTCGTACTTGGAGCCGGGCGCGTCGCCGACCACCACGAACGCCGTCTTCTTCGAGACCGATCCGGCCGCCTTGCCGCCGCGCGCCATGATGGCCTCCTTGGCTTCGTCGCGCGAGAACGACTCCAGCGAGCCGGTGACCACGATCGAGAGCCCCTCGAGGTTGCGCGGTACGGAGCTGTCGCGCTCCTCCTCCATCCGCACACCGGCGCGCCGCCACTTCTCGACGATCTCGCGATGCCAGTCCACCGCGAACCATTCCCGCACCGCTTTCGCGATGGTGGGACCGACGCCGTCGACGCCCGCCAGCTCCTCCTCGGTGGCGTTGTCGATGGCCTCGAGCGAGCCGAACTCGCGCGCCAGCGCCTGCGCGGCCGTGGGACCGACGTGCCGGATCGACAACCCGACGAGCACCTTCCACAACGGACGGTCCTTGGCGGAGTCGAGATTGGCCAGCAGCCGCTGACCGTTGGCGGACAGTTCCCCCGCCTTCGTCACGAACAGCTCGACCTGCTTGAGCTTCCCCTCGTCGAGGGAGAACACGTCGCCCTCGTCGGTGACCACACCCGACTGCAGCAGCGCGCTCGCCGCCTCGTAGCCGAGCACCTCGATGTCGAACGCTCCGCGCCCGGCGAGGTGGAACAGCCGCTCCCGCAACTGGGCGGGACACGTCCGCGCGTTCGGACAGCGGATGTCGACGTCGCCCTCCTTCTGGCGCGCCAGCTGGGTGCCGCACTCCGGGCAGTGGGTGGGCATCACGAACTCGCGTTCGGAGCCGGTGCGCACGTCCACCACCGGGCCCAGCACCTCGGGGATCACGTCGCCCGCCTTGCGGATCACCACACGGTCGCCGATGAGCACGCCCTTGCGCTTGACCTCCTCGGCGTTGTGCAGCGTCGCCATCGCGACCGTGGAGCCGGCGACCTTGACCGGCTCCATCACGGCGTACGGCGTGACGCGCCCGGTGCGGCCGACGTTGACGCGGATGTCGAGCAGCGTCGTGGTGGCCTCCTCAGGCGGGTACTTGTACGCGATGGCCCAGCGCGGCGCCCGCGACGTGGCCCCGAGCCTGCGCTGCAGGGCGACCTGATCGACCTTGATGACCACGCCGTCGATCTCGTACTCGGCGTCGTGCCGGTGCTCGCCCCAGTACTCGATGTGCTCGACGAGCCCCCCGGCCGTCTCGATCACCTTGCTGTATTGCGACACCGGCAGCCCCCACGCGGCCAGCGCGTCGTAGGCCTCCGACTGGCGTTCGGGGTCGAAGCCCTGCCGCTTGCCCAGGCCGTGACACAGCAGCCGCAGCGGACGCGAGCGCGTGACCTTCGGGTCCTTCTGCCGCAGTGAGCCCGCGGCGGCGTTGCGCGGGTTGGCGAACGGCGGTTTGCCCGCCTCGACCAGGCGGGCGTTGAGCTCGGCGAACTCCTCGACGCGGTAGTAGACCTCGCCGCGCACCTCGACCAGGTCCGGCACCGGGAAGCGGTCGCTGGGAGTGAGCCGCTCGGGGACGTCCTGCAGCGTGCGGACGTTCAGTGTCACGTCCTCGCCGGTGCGGCCGTCACCGCGCGTGAGAGCCCGGGTGAGCTTGCCGTGCTCGTAGAGCAGATTGATGGCCAGACCGTCGATCTTCAGCTCGCACAGGTACCGCGTGGAGCCGCCGACCTCCTTCTCGACCCGGTCGACCCAGGCCCGCAGCTCCTCGAGGTCGAACGCGTTGTCGAGGCTGAGCATCCGCTCGAGGTGGTCGTGGGCGGTGAACTCGGTCGAGAACGTCCCGCCGACCTTCTGGGTGGGCGAGTCGGGCGTCGCCAGCCCGGGGTACTCGCGCTCCAACTCCTCGAGCTCGCGCAGCAGTGCGTCGAACTCGCCGTCGGTGATGGTCGGCGAGTCCAGGACGTAGTACCGGAACTGGTGGCCCTTGACCTCTTCGGCCAGTGCGGTGTGCCGCTCGCGCACGTCCGAAGGCACGTCCTTGATGTCCTCGGCCACGTGTCCACCGGACAGGTCTTGACTGGTCACATCGTCGAACTCTAGTTGCCCCCACCGACATTGCCGCCCAGCCCGCCGTGGGCTGACCGTGTGCGCCGTTCCCGTAGCCGTGTCCGCCGTCTGCGTCGCCGTGTGCGCCGTTCCGGTAGCCGTATCCGCCGTCTCCGCGGGGCGACGGGGGTTTTCGCGTCACCAGCGCAACGGCGAAACCGACGCCGGGGAACTCAGCGGCCCTCTCCGGCATCGCAGCCGAGGCCACGAACCAGCTCGCGGAACTCCAGCAGGCCGATGGCGTTGGCGGGCTCGGCCACCGCCGTCTCCACCCGCCGGAGCCGCTCGGCGGCGAGCCGCTCCCCCAGCGTCGCGTCGAGCGGCAGGAAGGTCATCGTCGTCCGGGCAGCCTCGGTCAGCTCGCCCAGCGCCGGGTGGTGCACCGCGACGTCCACCACCTGCTCGGCCTCGTCGACCTGCGCCACCACCCGGACGTCGGCGAGGTCGATGCGCACGCCGGCCAGGTTCACGGCGACACCGGTCGGATCCGGCACGGGCGGCACCGAGTCGTGGTACTCCCAGATGGCGTCATCCGGCGGTGCGGCGGCCTTCCACGCGTCGGTGTAGGGACGCAGGGCCGGATCCTCCTGGCCACTGACGACGAGCGCGTAGATCGCCCGCTGGCCGCGGTCGAGCGCGAACTGCAGGTCCGGGTGCACGCGGGCGACGACATCGACCAGCAGGCTCTCCGCGCGCTGCGGCTCCCCCTCACCGAGCGCGGAGCTGATCTCCGGCAGCAGCTCGGACCACGTACGCCAGAACTCGGCGGCCGCCGCCTCCGGATCGTCGGGGACGGGTTGCTCGGGCCACGGTGTGCGCGGGTCGGGCGGCTCCTGCTCACCCCGGTTCCCGCGTCGAAACCATCCCATCTGCCTGTTCCTACCAGCCTTCCGGTGGCTCGACGAACGCTTTGCCCAGATCGCGCGTGAGCGACAACGCCCTGCGCATCCACTCGCCGGTCGCGCCGGCGAGCCCGCACGCGGGGGTGGGCACGGCGCGCTCGGCGAGGATGGAGCGGTTGAACCCGAGCCGGTCGACCAGCCGGAGCGCCGGCCCGGCGACCTCGCGCAGTGTCACCGGCGTGGCGGGCGCCTCGGTGGGCACGAGCCCGAGCACGAGCTCCGTACCGCCGTCCCACGCCTCGCCGATCTCGTCGAGCAGGCTGCCCGGGGCACCGTCGAGCAGGGTCGCGTCGAGCGCGAGCGCGCCCGCCCCGGCCGACCGCAGCAGTGAGACCGGTGGCCTGCGCGCACAGCAATGCACGATCACCGGGTTGCCGGTGACCTTCTCCGCGCCCGCGACGACCGTGGCGAGCAGGTCCCGCGCCTCGGGTTCGGGCACGGCGTCGACCGTGCCGTACCCGGACGGCGTCGGCAGGGCTCCCGCGAGGACGTCGGGCAGGGTCGGCTCGTCCAGCTGCACCACGATCCCGGCGCCGGTCCGCTCGGCCAGCTCGGAGACGTGCGCGGCGAGGCCCTCGAGCAGTGACGAGGCGAAGTCGCGCGTCGCGCCGTGATCGGTCAGCACGCGATGGCCCCGGGCCAGCTCGACGCCCGCTGCCAGCGTCCACGGGCCCGCCAGCTGGGTCTTGACCGCCGGCGGGCGCGCACCCGCACGGTCGGCAGCGTCGGAGAACGCGTCGATGTCCCAGCGCATGAGGTCCACGGCGCGCCGGTGGTCCCGGCCCGGCCTGGCCGCGACGCGGTAGCCGCTCGGCACCACCTCGACGGCGAGGTCGACCAGCAACGCGGCCGTGCGCCCGATGACGTCGGCGCCGACACCGCGGGCGGGCAGCTCCGGCAGATGCGGGAACTCGGGCAGCTCGCCGAACACGATGGCGGCCGCCTCGGCGGCGTCGGTGCCCGGCATCGAGCCGATGCCGGTGCCCGCGCCGTGCGGCCATGCTTGCTCAGTCACGTCCGAGATTGTTTCCCATCACCGCATCGGGAACACAGCACGGGCCGGGTACCGTCATTGCTGCCGAAATCGCTGCGAGCAAAGGAGGTGAGACGCATGAGAGTGGCACTGGCCCAGACCGACTGCCTGCTCGGCGACGTGGAGGGAAACCTGGCCGATGCCGAGCGGCTCATCAAGGACGCCGCCGCCGAACACGCCGATCTGGTCGTCTTCCCGGAACTGAGCCTGACCGGTTACGCACTCGGTCAGCTCGCCGACGACATCGCGCTGTGGCCCGACGACCCGCGTCTCGCCGACCTCTCGCGGCACGGTCCCGACGTGGTCATCGGCCTGCTCGAGGACGGCCGCATCCGCAAGCACAACTCCGCGCTCTACTACTCCGGCGGCGAGCTGGTGCACAACCACCGCAAGCTCTACCTGCCGAACTACCTGATCTGGGAGGAGCGCAAGCACGCCAACCCGGGCCAGCACATGCGGGCGTTCGACACGCGCCACGGCCGGTTCGCCACGCTGATCTGCAACGACGCGTGGCAGCCGATGCTGCCGTGGCTCGCCGCGCAGGACGGTGCCGAGTTGCTGATCGTGCCCGCCAACAGCGCCGCCCGGCTCACGGGCGGATCGTTCGACCCCGCCGAGTACTGGCACGATCTGCTCACCTTCACCGCGCGCATGCAGCAGTGCTGGGTGGTGTTCGTGAACCGGGTCGGTGACGAGGCCGGTGTCCGTTTCTGGGGCGGCTCGCGGGTGGTGGACCCGTGGGGCTCGGTGGTGGCGAGTGCGCCGAACTGGGACTCCTCGCTCACGGTCGTCGACATCGACCTGTCCGCGATCCGCAGGCGCAGGCGCGAGATCCCGCTGCTCGCCGACGCCCGGCTCGGCCTGCTGCGCCGCGAACTGGACCGGCTGATCAACGAAAGCGGCAGCGACTGACCTCCGGCCCACTCGACTGACCGAGCGACGGATGTCGTGAACTGTGTCTCACAGCACTGCGGCCGGTCGCGAAGTGCTGGTCTGATCGAAGGGCTCAGCACTGTTGCGAACGGACAGCGAGGTCAGGCAGTGGAACCGCTCGATGACGACAACTCCCGCCACTGGGCCGAACCGGGTGTCTACCGGGTGGCGCCCGGGGTCTACCGGATTCCGCTGCCCCTGCCCAACGACGCCCTGCGCGCGGTGAACGTCTACGCGATCACCGACGGCGACTCGCTGGTGCTGATCGACTCAGGCTGGGCGCTCGACGAGGCGGAGGACCAGCTGGCGGCCGGGCTGAAGGGGCTCGGTGCGGAGCTGGGCGACGTGAGCCAGTTCCTCGTGACCCACGTCCACCGCGACCACTACACGCTCGCCGTGACGCTGCGGCGGAAGTTCGGCGGCAGGATCGCGCTGGGCCTGCTCGAGGAACCGTCGCTGCGGATCGCAGGCGAGCCCGGCGCGCTCACCATGGGGGCGCAGGTACGGCTGCTGAAGCGGGCAGGCGGCGACACGGTGATCGCCGAACTGGCCGAGATGTTCGCCGACCGGTCGCCCGGCACGGCCGCCGAGCTGTGGGAGAACCCCGACGAGTGGCTCACCCCGGGACGGCGCACGGTGCTGCCCGGGCGTGACCTCGACGTGGTGCACACACCCGGGCACACGGCCGGGCACGTGGTGTTCGCCGACGGCGCCGCCGGCCTGCTCTTCTCCGGCGACCACGTCCTGCCGCACATCACGCCGTCGATCGGGTTCCAGCCCGCGCCGTCGGAACTGCCGCTGCGCGAGTACCTCGGCTCCCTGCGGGTGGTGCGGGATATGCCGGACCTGCGGATGCTGCCGGCGCACGGTCCGGTGTCGCCGAGCGTGCATGCTCGGGTGGACGAGCTGCTGGCACACCATGATCAGCGGCTCGACCAGACGATGGAGACCATCGCGTCCGGAGCGGAGACGGCCTACGAGTCGGCGACACGGCTGGCGTGGACACGTCGGGAACGCAAGCTCACCGAGCTGGATCCGATGAACCAGATGCTCGCCGTGCTGGAAACCGGCGCGCACCTCGACCTGCTGGTGGCCCAGGGCAGGCTGGCCGCGGCCGACGACGACGGCGTCCGCCGCTACACCCTCGCCTCAGCGGCGAGCAGCTCGGCGAGCCGGTGCGCGCCCGGGGCCTCGACGGGGAAGTGTCCCGCGCCGTCGAGCGGCACGTAGTCCTTCGGCGCGCTCGGCTCGACGAACCGGTGCTGCTCCCCGACAGTTCCGCATCGCCCGACCCGGCACAGCTTGCCGAGATGCTCACCCGGACGCTGCCCTCGCTCAGCGTCCCGCGAGCCGGTCGCGGAGCTCCCGCTTGAGGATCTTGCCGGAGGCGTTGCGCGGCAGGTCGTCGACGAAGTGCACGCGCTTGGGCACCTTGAACGACGCGAGCCGGTCCTTGACCCACCGCGTCAGCTCGTCCTCGGCGACGGCCTTGTCCTTGGGCACCACGACGGCCGTGATCGCCTCGATCCACTTCTCGTCGGGCAGCCCGACCACGGCGACCTCACCGACCGCCGGGTGGGTGTAGAGCGCGTCCTCGACCTCCCGCGAGGCGACCATGACGCCGCCGGTGTTGATGACGTCCTTGATGCGGTCGACGACGAAGAGGTAACCCTCCTCGTCGAGGCGCACGAGGTCGCCGGAGTGGAACCAGCCGCCCGCGAAGGCCTCCTCTGTCTCCTCCGGCTTGTCCCAGTAGCCGAGGCAGAGCTGCGGCGAGCGGTAGACCACCTCGCCGAGCTCGCCGGGTGCGACGTCGTTGCCCTCGGCGTCCACCACGCGCGCCTCGACGAACAGCACCGGACGCCCGGCCGAGTCGGGGCGCGCCTCGTGGTCCTCGGGACGCAGCACGGCGGCCAGCGGGCCGATCTCGGACTGGCCGAAGCAGTTGTAGAAACCCAGCTCCGGCATCGCCTGGCGCAGGCGCTCCAGCACGGGACCGGGCATGATCGACGCGCCGTAGTAGGCCTTGCGCAACGCCGAGAGGTCCTGGGCGCCGAAGTCGGGGTGGTTGGCGAGGGCCACCCACAGCGTGGGCGCGGCGAAGAAGGCACCGTGCCGGTCCGCCGCCAGCCCGCGCAGGATGTCGGCCGGGTCGGGAATCTCCAGCAGCGTGTTGGTGGCGCCGACAGCCAGCCACGGCAGCAGGAACACGTGCATCTGCGCCGAGTGGTAGAGCGGCATCACGTGCAGCGGATCGTCGCCGTCGGTCAGATCCAGATCGACGATGCAGGAGAGGTACTCGTGCACGAGCGCCCGGTGGGTCATCATCGCGCCCTTGGGCCGCGAGGTGGTGCCGGACGTGTAGAGCAGCTGCACGAGGTCGGTGTCGGCCACCTCGGCGTCCACCGTGGGCACCTCCCCGGCGCTCGCCACCGCCAGCAGCGAGCCGTCGCTGTCGCGCAACGGGAGGATGTGCTTGAGCGGGAGCCCGAGCTCGTCGACGTTGCCCCGCAGCGCCGGGTCGACGAGAGCCACGGTGCTCCCCGACTGCTGGAGGAGGTAGGCCAGCTCGTCGCCGGTGAGGTTGTAGTTCACCGGGACGTGCACGAGCCCCGCGCGGGCACACGCGAGGAAGCCGAGGAGGAACGCGTCGGAGTTCTTGCCGTAGGCGGCCACGCGATCGCCGTGCCGCAGGCCGAGCGAGAGCAGGTGCGCGGCGGCGCGCGTGACGGCCGCGTCGAGCTCGGCGTAAGTCCACGTCCGGCCGGCGAACTTCAGCGCCACGCGATCGGGCACCCGGCCCGCGCTGCGCCGCAGGATGTCGGAGACCGTGCTGGACCGGACAATGCTCGTCATCGAGTTCCTCCCGCGGGGCGAGGGTTGTGGCTACGCCGTCGGGGCGATCTTCGCACTCTCCAGCCCACGGTCGCCAGGTGCCTCGTCCGGCTTCGCAGCGGGTCGCCGGGCCCCGGGATCGTCGCCGACACGGCGAGGACCGCAGCCGGTGACGCGAGCCTCAGGCCGTGGCCGCGATCTTCGCACTCCCCAGCACGAGGTCACCGGCACCGGCGTCGGGCCGGTACAGCACCGCGACCTGACCCGGCGCGACCCCGCGCAGCGGCTCCCGCAGCTCGATCCGGACCTCGTCGCCGACGGCCTCGGCCACGGCGGGCGCGGTGCCGCCGTGCGCGCGGACCTGCACGACACACTCGGTGGGCCCGTTCAAGGGCCGCTCGCCCGGCCAGATCGCCCGGTCCGCCCGGATGCTCGTGACCGACAGCTGCCGCGCCGGGCCGACCTTCACGGTGCCCGACACCGGCTCCAGCGCCAGCACGTAGCGGGGCCTGCCGTCCGGGGCGGGCGCGTCGATGCCGAGGCCCTTGCGCTGGCCGACGGTGAACCCGTGCACGCCGGTGTGCTTGCCCAGCACGGCGCCGGTCTCGGCGTCCACCAGATCGCCGGGCCGCTGCCCGAGCCGCGACTCGAGGAACTTCTTCGTGTCGCCGTCCGGGATGAAGCAGATGTCGTGGCTGTCCGGCTTCTGCGCGACGGCGAGGCCGCGCTCGGCCGCCTCGGCGCGCACGTCGGGCTTGCGCGAGCCGCCGAGCGGGAACATCGCGTGCCGCAGCTGCTCCGGGGTGAGCGAGGCGAGCACGTACGACTGGTCCTTGTCCTCGTCGGCGCTGCGCCGCAGCTCCGGCACACCGTCCACAACGGACAGGCGCGCGTAGTGCCCGGTGCACACGGCGTCGAAGCCGAGTGCCATGGCCTTGTCCAGCAACGCCTCGAACTTGATCTTCTCGTTGCAGGTCACGCACGGGTTGGGGGTGCGCCCGGCGGCGTACTCGCCGACGAAGGTCTCCACGACCTCCTCGGTGAACCGCTCGGCGAAGTCCCACACGTAGAACGGGATGCCGAGGATGTCGGCCGCACGACGCGCGTCGTGGGCGTCCTCGACGGTGCAGCAGCCGCGGGATCCGGTCCGCAGCGTGCCCGGTTTGGCGGACAGCGCGAGATGGACACCGACGACGTCGTGCCCGGCCTCGACGGCGCGCGCCGCGGCCACCGCCGAATCCACTCCCCCGCTCATCGCGGCCAGTACGCGCATCGCCTACACCTCCTGCTTCTGCTTGCGCAGGCCGGCGAGCCCCGCCTGCCTCGCCCGGTCGACCACACCCCGCAGCTCACGCGCCAGCGCGTCCACGTCGTCGCGGGTGGACGTGTGCCCGAGGGAGAACCGCAGCGACCCGCGGGCCGCCGCCTCGTCCGCGCCCATCGCGATCAGCACGTGGCTGGGCTCGGCCACCCCGGCGGTGCACGCGGACCCGGTGGAGCACTCGATGCCCTTGGCGTCCAGCAACATGAGCAGACTGTCGCCCGCGCAGCCGGGGAAGGTGAAGTGCGCGATGCCGGGCAGCCGTTCCCCGCCGCTGCGGTCGGCGGGCACGCCGTTGAGGACGGCGTCGGGCACCTGCTCGAACACTGCGGCGATGAGGTCGTCGCGCAGCTTGGCGAGTTCGTCGGCCGTCGCCTGCCTGCGCTCGACGGCGGCCTGCACGGCCGTGGCGAACGCGTGGATCCCGGGGACGTCGAGGGTGCCGGAGCGCACCTCGCGCTCCTGTCCGCCGCCGTGCAGGAGCGGTACGCAGGGCGTGCCGCGGTCCAGCAGCAGCGCGCCGACGCCGTAGGGGCCGCCGATCTTGTGCCCCGTGAGGGTGAGGGCGTTGGCCCCGCTGGCGGCGAAGCCGACGTCGGTGCCGCCGACGGCCTGCACGGCGTCGGTGTGCAGCGGGATGCCGTACTCGGCGCACAATGCGGCGAGCTCGGGCACCGGGTTGATGGTGCCGACCTCGTTGTTGGCCCACATGACGGTGGCGAGCGCGACGTCGTCGGGTCCGGCCTCGATGGCCGCCCGCAGCGTCTCCGGGTGCACCCGGCCGTGGCGGTCCACGTCGAGCCAGGTCAGCTCGGCGCCCGCGTTGTCGGCGAGCCAGCGGACGGCGTCGAGGACCGCGTGGTGCTCGACGGCGCTGACCAGAACACGGCGCCGGGCCGGCTCGGCGTCCCGTCGTGCCCAGTAGATGCCCTTGACGGCGAGGTTGTCGCTCTCGGTGCCGCCCCCGGTGAAGATGACCTCGGACGGGCGGGCGTCGAGCGCCTCGGCCACGGCCTCCCTGGCCTCCTCCACCATGCGCCGTGCCCGGCGGCCCGAGGAATGCAGCGACGACGCGTTGCCCACGGTGGACAGCGCGTCACTCATCGCCGCTATGGCGTCCGGCAACATGGGGGTGGTCGCCGCGTGGTCGAGGTAAGTCATCGCCTGTCCAGGGTAGTCGTGCCCGGACGGAGACGGCTGCGGCACTGCTCACGGGCTGCCGAGCCCGGTCAGGACGGCACCGACCGCGGCGAGGGCGGCGAGCGTGCCGGCCGGCGCCACCGGGGCCGGGTCAGGCGCGGCCACCGGGGAGCACGCCGACGACCAGCGCGGACAGGGCCCGGCACGAAGCTGACACGGCCGGACTCGCGCGGGCCGAGGCGGCGCATCAGCGGTCCCGGCGTCGCGACGGGAGGGAACCCGCACCGCGCCGGCCCCGCGGTGCTCCTCCGGCGGGACAATCGGAGACGTGCAGAGAACCATCGACTGGGACGACTCGGGCGGCGGCGCGGTCGTGATCATCGACCAGTGCGCACTGCCGGGCACGTACCGCACGCTGCGGCTGTCGACGCCCGAGGAGCTCGTCGGCGCCATCAGGCGGCTGGCCGTGCGCGGTGCACCGGCGCTCGGCGCGGCGGGGGCGCTGGGCGTGGTGCTCGCCGCCCGCGTACACGGCGGTGACCGCGGCGCCGTCCACGCCGATGCCGAGCGGATCGCGGCCGCCCGGCCGACGGCGGTGAACCTCCGCCGGGGCGTCGAACGCGCGCTCGCCGCGCTGCCGGAAGGCCCTGAGGCGGTGCTGGCCCAGGCGCTGGCGATGCTCGACGAGGACGCCCGCGTGAACCGAGAGGCGTCCCGCCACGCCGCCGACCTGCTGCTGCGCGAGGTCGGCAGGCGGCCGCTGCGGCTGCTGACGCACTGCAACACCGGACGGCTCGCGGCCGTCGAGTGGGGCACCGCGCTCGGCGTCGTGTGGCACCTGCACGCGGACGGGCAGGTCGAGTACGTCCTCGCCGACGAGACCCGGCCGCTGCTGCAGGGATCGCGGCTCACGGCGTGGGAGCTGGCCGAGGCCGGCGTGCGCTACCGGGTGCTGCCCGACTCGGCCGCGGCCTCCGCTCTGGCGCGCGGCCTCGTGGACGCCGTCGTGGTGGGAGCCGACCGCATCGCCGCCAACGGCGACGTCGCGAACAAGGTCGGCACCTACCCGCTCGCTCTCGCCGCCGCCCACCACGGCATCCCGTTCGTCGTGGTGGCACCGTCGTCGACAGTGGACACCGCGCTGCCGGACGGCACCGCCATCGTGATCGAGGAACGCGCGGCGGACGAGGTGACCTGCGTGGCGGGCGTTCCGGTGAGCCCGGACGGCGCCGAGGTGTTCAACCCGGCCTTCGACGTCACCCCGGTGGACCTCGTGACGGCCGTGGTCACCGAGGACGGCGTGCTCGCCGGCCGGGCGCGATAGGCAGCGGCCTCCAGGGCAGGCGCGCCCGGGGACACGGCGAGGGCGACGGCACCGCCTGGAACCGGCTGTCTACTCGGGACCGATCCCGGCCCTACGCTGAGGTTGACGCCGGGTGGACACCGTGCCACGCTGCGCCCTCGCGCTGGGGCGCAGCTGGTGGCGAGCTGTCGCGAGGAGGACGACGATGACCGAGTACCTGACCGAGACCGTCTTCACCTGGGGCGCGACACCGCTGAAGTTCGGCGCGGGCGCGGTGGACGAGATCGGCTGGGACCTCGCGCAGCTCGGCGCCCAGCGGGTGCTGATCGTCACCGATCCGGGGGTCGCCGCCACCGGCGTTCCGCAGCGCGTGGCCGACGCGGCGAAGGCGGGCGGGCTCACCGTGGAGATCTACGACCAGGCCCACGTCGAGCCGACCGACCGCAGCATCACGGAAGCCGTCGAGTTCGCCCGGCAGTCCACGTGGGACGGTTTCGTCGGCGTCGGCGGCGGCTCGTCGATCGACACGGCGAAGGCCGTCAACCTCCTCACCACCTACCCGGCCGACCTCTTCGACTACGTCAACAAGCCGATCGGCCAGGGCAAGGCACCGGACGGGCCACTCAAGCCGCTCGTCGCCGTACCGACCACGGCGGGCACCGGCTCCGAGACCACTCCGGTGTGCGTGATGGACTTCCTCGGCCTGCACGTCAAGTCCGGCATCAGCCACCCGAGGCTGCGTCCCAGCATGGCCGTGATCGACCCGCTGCTGACGCTGTCGATGCCGCCCGAGGTGACCGCGGCCAGTGGCATGGACGTCCTGTGCCACGCGCTCGAGTCCTACACCGCCAAGCCCTACCACTCCTTCGCCCGGCACCGGCCGGAGAACCGCGTCGCCTACAACGGCTCCAACCCGATCTCCGACGCCTGGACCGAGCAGGCGCTGCGGTTGCTCGCGCGTTCGTTCCGCAAGGCCGTGCTCAACGGAGGCGACCTGCAGGCCCGCACCGACATGATGCTGGCGGCGACGTTCGCCGGCATGGGATTCGGCAACGCCGGCGTGCACATCCCGCACGCGTGCGCCTACCCGATCGCCGGCCGCGTGCGCGAGTACCGGCCCGCGAACTACCCGCAGGACGCCCCACTCGTGCCGCACGGCGAGTCGGTGTCGCTGACGGCCCCGGCCGCGTTCCGGTTCACGTTTCCCACCGATCCGGGCAAGCACCTGCGGGCCGCGGAGATTCTCGACCCGAGCGCGCCGCGGCAGACCGACGAGCGCGACCAGTTGCCCGCGGTGCTGACGGCGCTGATGCGCGACATCGGCATCCCGAACGGTCTCGGCGGCGTCGGCTACGGCGAGGCGGACATCCCGGCACTGGTCGAGGGCACCATGCAGCAACAACGGCTGCTCGCCGTGGCACCGAGGGCCGTGCGCGACGAAGACGTCGCCGCGATCCTGGCCGGCTCGATCGAGAACTGGTGAGGCCCATGACCGACCGGACCGGCTTCGTCGTCGATCTGCGTTCCGCCGTCACGGGCGACGTCGAGGCGGGGACGACGGCGCGCGCGATCTTCAGCATGGACGCCTCCAACTACCGGCACGTTCCCACCGCGGTCGTCTTCCCGCGCAGCACCGCCGACGTCGAGGCCGTGCTGCGGGTGTGCCGCGCACACGGGGTGCCGATCACGGCGCGTGGCGCGGGCACGAGCATCGCCGGGCAGGCCCTCGGCGAGGGCGTCGTCCTGGACTACACCCGCTACCTCGACCGGATCCTCGACATCGACCCGGTGAACCGGACCGCGCGCGTGCAGCCGGGCGTCGTGCTCGACACGCTGCGGGCGCACGCGGGCAGGCACGGCCTGACGTTCGGACCCGACCCGTCCACCCACAGCAGGTGCACGATCGGTGGCATGATCGGCAACGACTCGTGCGGCTCGCACTCGGTGGCGTGGGGCCGCACGACCCACAACGTCGTCTCCCTCGACGTGCTGACGGCCGACGGCACGCCGGTGACGCTCGGGCCGTCGCTCGACGCGGACACCGGCCGGGCAGGCGAGCTCACCCGCCGGCTGCGGGCCCTGGTGCGGGACAACCTCGCCCTGCTGCGGCAGGGATTCCCGGCCCTGCCGCGCCGGGTGTCCGGCTACGCCCTCGACCAGCTGCTGCCCGAGAACGGCTTCAACGTCGCCCGCGCGCTCGTGGGCTCGGAAGGCACGTGCGCGCTGCTGACCGAGGCCACCGTGCGCCTCGTGCCCGCCCCGCCCGCACGGGTCCTCGTGGTGGCCGGGTACGCCGATGACGTGGCCGCCGCCGACGCCGTGCCGCACGTGCTGCCGCTGAAGCCGTTGACGATCGAGGGCATGGGTGCCGATCTCATCGACGCGCTGCTGGTGCGCGGCAGGCGCCCGGCCGCGCTCGACCGGCTGCCGCGTGGCGGTGGCTGGCTGTTCATCGAGATCGGCGGCGACGACCCGGCGGATGCGGTGCAGCGGGCCGAGGAGGTCGCGGCCACGCTGCGGCGCGAGACGGGCGCCGACGCGGTACTCGCCGACGACCCCGCCGATCAACGGCAGCTGTGGTCCATTCGCGAGGCCGCGTCCGGTATCGCGACCCGGGTGCCCGGCAGCGCCGGGGAGAGCCTGGAGGCGTGGCCCGGCTGGGAGGACGCCGCGGTGCCGCCGGAGCGGCTCGGCTCCTACCTGCGTGCGTTCCGGGCGTTGCTCGCCGACCACGGGTTGCGCGGCATCCCGTACGGCCACTTCGGCGAGGGCTGCGTGCACGTCCGCATCGACTTCGCGCTCACCACCACCGAGGGCAGGCGCCGCTTCCGGACGTTCATGGAGGAGGCCGCCGACCTCGTCGTCGCGCACGGTGGGTCGCTGTCCGGGGAGCACGGCGACGGGCAGGCGCGCGCGGAGCTGCTGCCGCGCATGTACCGGCCGGAGATCCTGCGCTTGTTCGAGGCGTTCAAGGACATCTGGGATCCGGACAACCTGCTGGGTCCCGGGGTGCTCGTCCGGCCGCGGCCCTTGGACGCCGACCTCCGGTTCGACGGGCCGGTCCGCGCGCTGCCGGTCACGCTGCGCTACCCGCACGACGGCGGCAGCCTCGCCACCGCGAGCAGGCGGTGCGTCGGCGTCGGCAAGTGCGTCGACACCTCGAGCGGCGTGATGTGCCCCAGCTACATGGTCACGCGCAAGGAGGAGCACTCCACGCGCGGACGTGCGCGGCTGCTGTCGGAGATGATGCGCGGCGAGACGGTGACGGACGGCTGGCGCTCCACGGAGGTGCGGGACGCCCTCGACCTCTGCCTGGCGTGCAAGGGATGCCTGTCCGACTGTCCGGTCAATGTGGACATGGCTTCCTACAAGGCGGAGTTCCTGCACCAGCACTACGCCCGCAGGGTGCGGCCGGTGAGCCACTACTCGCTCGGCTTCCTGCCGTTGTGGTCGCGGCTGGCCTCGGTGATGCCACATGCGGTCAACGCCGTGCTCGCCTCGCGGCTGCCCGCGAAGGTCCTCAAGCGGCTGGGCGGGATCGCGCCACAACGGTCGGTCCCCGAGTTCGCGCCCACCACCCTGCGGAAGGCGCTGCGCGGCCACCGGGCCAGGGGCGACCGGCCGAGGGTGGTGCTGTGGCCGGACACGTTCACCAACCACTTCTCCCCCGAGATCGGCACGGCCGCGGCCCGCGTCCTGGACTACGCCGGCTTCGACGTGGTGCTGCCGCGCTCACCGGTGTGCTGCGGGCTCACCTGGGTCTCCACCGGCCAGCTCGGCATCGCCCGGCGGGTCCTGCGCCGGACGCTGCGCGTGCTGCGGCCCGAACTCGACGCCGGCACCCCGATCGTCGGCCTCGAACCGAGCTGCCTTTCGGTGCTGCGCCACGACATCCACGACCTGCTCGAGCCCGCCGAGCCGCGCGGGCTGCCGGAGAGCGCGTTCACGCTGGCGGAGTTCCTCGAGAAGCACGCGCCGGACGTGGAGTTCCCGGCGGTGGACCGCGAGGCCATGACGCAGCAGCACTGCCATCAGCACGCCGTGATCGGCAACGCCGCGGAGGAGCGCTTGCTGCGCAAGGTCGGCGTGGCCAACCGGACCCTCGACTCCGGCTGCTGCGGCCTCGCGGGCAACTTCGGGATGGAACGTGGCCACTACGAGGTGTCGGTCGCGGCGGCCGAGCGCGTGCTCGTACCGGAGATCGAGGCGCATCCGGACACGATGGTGCTGGCAGACGGGTTCAGCTGCCGCACCCAGATCGCCGATCTGACCGGACGGCGAGCGCTGCACCTGGCCCAGCTGCTCGACGACGCGATCACCGAGTCGTCCCGCTGAGCGGAACACCCGGCTTGCCCGGCGCCGGGCCTGCGGCGACTGTTGCCGCATGGACGCGAACGCCGTGAGCGAGGTCGCGGGCCGGCTGCTGCAGGCCTACGAGACCGGCAAACCGATTCCCCCGATCATCGACGACCACCCGGCCGCCACGGTGACCGACGCCTATCACATCCAGCAGGAGCAGGTGCGCGCGTGGACGGCGCAGGGCGAGATCGTCAAGGGCCACAAGGTGGGCCTGTCGTCGGCGGCCATGCAGGAGCAGATGGGTGTCGACCAACCCGACTACGGCCACCTGCTCAGCGGGATGTTCCACCTGGAGCACCAGCCGATCCCTATGGCGCGGTTCCTGCAGCCGCGGATCGAGCCGGAGGTGGCGTTCGTGCTCGGCCGCCAGCTCACCGGGCCGGGCGTCACGGTGGCCGACGCGGCGCGCGCCGTGGAGTTCGTGCTGCCCGCACTGGAGATCGTCGACTCCCGCATCCAGGACTGGACGATCTCGATCGTCGACACCATCGCCGACAACGCCTCCTCCGGCGGCGTGGTGCTCGGCAGCAAGCCGACGCCGCTCTCCGCCGTCGACCTCCGGCTGACCGGCTGCACGCTGCACAAGTCGGGCGAGCTCGTGGCGACCGGGGCCGGCGGCGCGGTGCTCGGCTCCCCGCTCAACGCGCTCGTGTGGCTGGCGAACACCCTCGGTCCGCTCGGCATCGGGCTGGAGCCCGGCCACGTGGTGCTACCCGGTTCCATGACCCGCGCGTTCCCGGTGCTGCCTGGGGAAACGGTCGTCGCGACCATGGCCGAGCTGGGGACGGTCACCGCGGTCTTCGACACGCCCGAATGAGACGTTCTCCACAAAATCCCTAACTTTCGGCGTGTCGTGGGATTGAATTATGGGCAACCAGCCGGTATAGGCCGGGAAGCGAGACGCAAGGAGGCACGGATGCCTCAGGCCAGCAACGACGCCGATCTGAATCATCGTGAACGCGCCACCCTGATGGCCATCGCCGAGGGCGGCGCGGAACTCACGAGCAGCTGTGAACCCGACCTGTTCATCGACGGGCTCGCGTGCTGCGATCAAGCGACCGTGCACAGTCTCGCCCGGCGTGGCTATATCGCCCCGGCCTTCACCGCCCGCAAGGGCCAGCGTGTGCCCGCGGTACTCACCGAGGCGGGTCGCGCCGCACTCGGCCTGGCCGCGACCGCCGCGGCCTGACCGGGTGGTTCGACCACCGATCGCCGACGTATCGTCGCTGGTCAGCGGCTCGCCGGAAGATCAACCATCTGACGCGCCCCGCGTCAATCCCGCAGTGTTGTTTCCCACGTGCGACCGCTGACCATTCCCGATAACGGCGATTTCACATTACTGTCATAAGACCGGCAAACCCCGGGAGCCTTTCGCGCGCGCCGGATCAGCAGGCGAACCCTGCGCACCGGCCGGTACGCGCTGCGCTCACTGACGAGCCGCACGCAACAGCCGCACAACGGAGTGTGGTCGACACGTCGATGTCGCATGCCCACTTCGGGCTGACCGCCATCGGCAAGTCCCCTACTGACCATCGCGACACCAGGCCGGACCGTTAACCGACCGGGCTCACCCGATCGGTTAACCGCCCGGCCTGATCGTGCCGAGCCAAGGAGGGCGGCAAGCCGTGACCCGCCACGCACCGCACAAGCCGACCGAGGGCTTGTACGACGAGCAGTACGAGCACGACGCCTGCGGCGTAGCCTTCGTCGCCGACCTCTCCGGTCGCAAGGACCACGAGATCGTGCGCAAGGCGCTGGTCGCCCTGCGCAACCTGGAGCACCGGGGCGCCCGCGGCGCCGAACCGGAGACCGGCGACGGCGCCGGCATCCTCATCCAGGTTCCCGATGCCTTCTTCCGCGAGGTCGTCGACTTCGATCTGCCCGAGCCGGGCGCGTACGCCGTCGGCACCGCGTTCCTGCCGCTGGACGAGACCGGCCGCGGCAAGGCCATGTCCGCCATCGAGCGCATCGCCGCCGAAGAGGACATGCGCGTACTGGGCTGGCGTGACCTGCCCGTCGACACCGAGCACGTCGGCGCCACCGCACGCACGACCATGCCCTTCTTCGCCCAGGTGTTCCTCGCCCCGCAGCGCGAGGACGTCACCGGGCTCGCGCTCGAGCGGGCCGCGTTCGTGGTGCGCAAGCGCGCCGAGCACGAGCTGGTGGACTCCGGCGTCTACTTCCCGAGCCTGTCCGGCCGCACCATCGTCTACAAGGGCATGCTCACCGAGCCGCAGGTCGAGCGGTTCTTCCTCGACCTGACCGACCAGCGCGTCACCAGCGCCATCGGCCTGGTGCACTCGCGCTTCTCCACCAACACGTTCCCGTCGTGGCCGCTGGCACACCCGTACCGCTATGTGGCGCACAACGGCGAGATCAACACGCTCAAGGGCAACCGGAACTGGATGGACGCGCGCGAGTCGCAGCTCGCGACCGACCTCATCCCCGGCGACCTGCGGCGGATCTACCCGATCATCACGCGCGGCGCCAGCGACTCCGCCTCGTTCGACGAGGTCCTGGAGCTGCTGCACCTCGGCGGCCGCTCGCTGCCGCACGCCGTGCTGATGATGATCCCGGAGGCGTGGGAGAACCACGAGGAGATGGACCCCGCGCGCCGGGCGTTCTACGAGTTCCACTCCACGCTCATGGAGCCGTGGGACGGCCCCGCGCTCGTGTCGTTCACCGACGGCACGCAGATCGGCGCGGTGCTCGACCGCAACGGCCTGCGGCCCGCCCGCTACTGGGTCACCGAGGACGGTCTCGTCGTGCTGGCGAGCGAGGTCGGCGTGCTCGACGTCGAGCAGTCCTCGATCGTCCGCAAGGGCCGGCTCGAGCCGGGCCGCATGTTCCTCGTCGACACCGCCGAGGGGCGGATCATCGAGGACGAGGAGATCAAGGGCGAGCTCGCCTCGCAGCACCCGTACGACGAGTGGCTCGACGCGGGTCTGCTCCACCTCGACGAGCTGCCCGAGCGCGAGCGCGAAGTGCCGACCCACTCGTCGCTGGTGCGCAGGCAGCAGGCGTTCGGCTACACCGAGGAGGAGCTCGGCGTTCTGCTGGAGCCGATGGCCCGGACCGGTGCCGAGCCGATCGGCTCGATGGGCAACGATTCGCCGCTGGCCCCGCTGTCGAGCAGGCCGCGGCAGATCTTCGACTACTTCACCCAGCTCTTCGCGCAGGTCACCAACCCGCCGCTGGACGCGATCCGCGAGGAGCTGGTGACGGCGCTGGGCACGCAGCTCGGGTCGGAGCCGAACCTGCTCGACGCCGGCCCCGAGCACTGCCGCAAGATCGTGCTGCCGTTCCCGGTGCTCGACAACGACGAGCTCGCCAAGCTCGTGCACGTCAACGACGACGGCACCCTGCCGGAGTTCCAGTCCTACACCGTCAAGGGCACCTTCGAGGTCGCGGGCGGCGGCGAGGCGCTGGTGCGCAGGCTCGACGAGATCCGGGCCGAGGTTTCCGAGGCGATCGCGGGCGGCGCGCGGCTCATCGTGCTCTCCGACCGCGGTGTCGACGCCACCCACGCGGCCATCCCGTCCCTGCTGCTGACCGGCGCCGTGCACCACCACCTCGTGCGGGAGAAGAGCCGCACGCAGGTCGGACTGATCGTCGAGTCCGGCGACGCCCGCGAGGTGCACCACATCGCGCTGCTCATCGGCTACGGCGCGGCCGCGGTGAATCCCTACCTGGCGATGGCGACCGTCGAGGAACTCGCCGAGCAGGGCAAGATCCCCGGCGTCACCGCCAAGGAGGCCACGCGCAACCTCATCAAGGCGCTCGGCAAGGGCGTGCGCAAGACCATGTCGAAGATGGGCGTGTCCACTGTGGCCTCCTACACCGGCGCGCAGATCTTCGAGGCGATCGGCCTCGGCGACGAGGTCATCGAGAGCTGCTTCACCGGCACCACCTCGCGGCTCGGCGGCGTCGGCTTCGACCTGCTCGCCCGCGAGGTCATCGAGCGGCACCGCCGGGCGTTCCCCGCCGACGGCATGCGGCCGAGCCACCGCGAGCTGGAGACCGGCGGCGACTACCAGTGGCGGCGCGAGGGCGAGCCGCACCTGTTCAACCCGCAGACGGTGTTCAAGCTGCAGCACTCCACGCGCACCGGCCGGTACGAGATCTTCAAGGAGTACACCAGGGCGGTCGACGAGCAGGCGGAGCGGCTGATGACGCTGCGCGGCCTGTTCGGCCTCAAGGAGGGCGTGCGCCCGCCGGTGCCGATCGAGGAGGTCGAGCCGGTCTCGGAGATCGTCAAGCGGTTCGCCACGGGCGCCATCTCCTACGGATCGATCTCGGCCGAGGCGCACGAGACGCTGGCGATCGCGATGAACCGCCTGCACGGCAAGTCCAACACCGGTGAGGGCGGCGAGGATCCCGAGCGGCTCTACGACCCGGAGCGGCGCAGCGCCATCAAGCAGGTCGCGAGTGGACGGTTCGGCGTGACGAGCGAGTACCTCGTCAACGCCGACGACATCCAGATCAAGATGGCGCAGGGGGCCAAGCCCGGCGAGGGCGGACAGCTGCCCGGCGGCAAGGTGTACCCGTGGATCGCGAAGACCCGGCACTCCACGCCGGGTGTCGGCCTGATCTCGCCGCCGCCGCACCACGACATCTACTCGATCGAGGACCTGGCGCAGCTGATCCACGACCTGAAGAACGCCAACCCGCGGGCGCGGATCCACGTCAAGCTGGTGTCCGAGGTCGGTGTCGGCACGGTCGCGGCGGGCGTGTCGAAGGCCCACGCCGACGTCGTGCTGATCTCGGGGCACGACGGCGGCACCGGGGCCTCGCCGCTGTCGTCGATCAAGCACGCGGGCGGTCCGTGGGAGCTCGGTCTTGCCGAGACCCAGCAGACGCTGCTCGCCAACCGGCTGCGCGACCGGATCGTCGTGCAGACCGACGGCCAGCTCAAGACCGGCCGCGACGTCATCATCGCCGCGCTGCTCGGCGCCGAGGAGTTCGGTTTCGCGACGGCGCCGCTGGTGGTGTCGGGCTGCATCATGATGCGGGTGTGTCACCTCGACACCTGCCCGGTCGGGGTCGCCACGCAGAACCCGGCGCTGCGCGAGAAGTTCAACGGCAAGGCCGAGTACGTGGTGAACTTCTTCGAGTTCATCGCGCAGGAGGTCCGGGAGTACCTGGCCGCGCTCGGGTTCCGCTCGATCGCCGAGGCGGTCGGCCACGCGGAGCTGCTCGACACCCGCGACGCCGTGGAGCACTGGAAGGCGTCCGGTCTGGACCTGTCGCCGATCTTCCACGTGCCGGAGCTGGAGCCGAGGGCGTCGCGGCACCAGGTGGTGGCCCAGGACCACGGTCTGGACAAGGCGCTGGACAACACGCTGATCCAGCTGGCCGAGGGCGCGCTGAGCTCGGGCGACAAGGTGCGCCTCGAACTGCCGGTGCGCAACGTCAACCGCACGGTCGGCACCATGCTCGGCTCGGAGCTGACCAAGCGGTGGGGCGGCGAGGGCCTGCCCGACGACACCATCGACATCACGTTCACGGGCACGGCGGGGCAGTCGTTCGGCGCGTTCGTGCCGAGGGGCATCACGCTGCGCCTGTTCGGGGACGGCAACGACTACGTCGGCAAGGGACTGTCCGGCGGGCGGATCATCGTGCGCCCGCCCAAGGACGCCCGCTTCGCCGCCGAGGACCACATCATCGCGGGCAACGTCATCGGCTACGGGGCCACCAGCGGTGAGATATTCCTGCGCGGCAAGGTCGGCGAGCGGTTCTGCGTGCGCAACTCCGGTGCGCTGGCCGTCGTCGAGGGCGTCGGCGACCACGGCTGCGAGTACATGACCGGTGGCCGCGTCGTCGTGCTCGGGCCGACGGGCCGCAACTTCGCGGCAGGCATGTCCGGCGGCGTGGCCTACGTGCTCGACCTGACGATCGGCCGGGTCAACCGGGAGATGGTGGACCTCGACGAGCTCGACGACCACGACGTGGAGTTCCTGCTCGAGGCGGTGGAGCGTCACTACACCGAGACGGAATCGGCGGTGGCCCACGCGCTGCTCACCGACTGGGAGTCGGCGCTGCCCCGCTTCTCGAAGGTGATGCCGAAGGACTACAAGCGGGTCCTGCAGGCGCGCGCCGCCGCGGAGCGCGACGGCAGGGACGTCAACGCAGCGATCATGGAGGCGGCTCATGGCTGACAATCGCGAAGCCCACGCCATGACCGCCGACGGGGTGCGGGTCACCCGCAAGACACAGGAGGCGGCTCATGGCTGACCCCAAGGGATTCCTCACGACCAAGCGGGAGACGCCGAAGTCGCGTCCCGTGGACGTCCGGATCAAGGACTGGCGCGAGGTCTACGAGGACTTCGAGCGGTCCAAGCTCACCCAGCAGGCGGGCCGCTGCATGGACTGCGGCATCCCGTTCTGTCACCAGGGCTGCCCGCTGGGCAACCTGATCCCGGAGTGGAACACGCTGACGTGGCGGGACGACTGGCGCGACGCCATCGAACGTCTGCACGCCACGAACAACTTCCCGGAGTTCACCGGCACGCTGTGCCCGGCTCCGTGCGAGACGGCGTGCGTGCTCGGGATCAACGACGACCCGGTGACCATCAAGCGGGTCGAGATCTCGATCATCGACCGCGCGTGGGACGAAGGCTGGGTCACGCCGCAGATCCCGGAGACGAAGACGGGCAAGAAGGTCGCGGTCGTCGGCTCCGGGCCGTCCGGGCTCGCGGCGGCCCAGCAGTTGACGCGGGCCGGGCACGACGTCGTGGTGTTCGAGCGCGCCGACGCGATCGGCGGGCTGCTGCGCTACGGCATCCCCGAGTTCAAGATGGAGAAGCGCCGGCTCGACCGCAGGCTGGAGCAGATGCGCGCCGAGGGCACGCAGTTCCGCACGGGCGTGAACGTCGGCGTGGACATCACGGCGGACCAGCTGCGGGAGGAGTACGACGCGATCGTGCTCGCCGGTGGCGCGACGGCATGGCGGGACCTGCCGGTTCCCGGCCGTGAGCTGCCGGGTGTCCACCAGGCGATGGAGTACCTGCCGTTCGCCAACCGGGTCGCCGCGGGCACGCTCGACGAGCCTCCGATCAGCGCGGCGGGCAAGGACGTCGTGGTGATCGGCGGTGGCGACACCGGCGCCGACTGTGTCGGCACGGCGCACCGGCAGGGCGCTCGGTCGGTGACTCAGCTGGAGATCATGCCGAAGCCGCCGGAGTCGCGTTCGGACGCTCACCCGTGGCCGACCTACCCGATGATCTACCGGGTCTCCTCGGCGCACGAGGAGGGCGGCGAGCGGCTGTACTCGGTGAACACGCAGGAGTTCCTCGCCGACGACGAGGGCAACCTGCGCGCGCTGCGGCTGGTCGAGGTCCGCAACGAGGGCGGCAAGTTCGTCCCCGTGGAGGGCACCGAGCGGGAGCTGCCCGCCCAGCTGGTGCTGCTCGCGATGGGCTTCGTGGGCCCGCAGCGGGAGGGTCTGCTGGAGCAGCTCGGGGTGGAGCTCGATGAGCGCGGCAACGTCGCGCGCGACGCCTCGTTCAAGACGAGCCTGGACAAGGTGTTCGTGGCGGGCGACATGGGCCGTGGCCAGTCGCTGATCGTGTGGGCGATCGCCGAGGGCCGCTCGGCGGCCGCGGGCGTGGACGCCTACCTGACGGGCCGTGACCTGCTGCCCGTACCGATCGCACCGACGGATCGCCCCATCTCGTAACGGGTGCCGACGGGAGTGGCCGGCACACGCGTGTCGGCCACTCCCGTCGCCGTGTCCGCCGCTGCGGTGCCGAGAGCTACGCCAACCGCCAACACGACGACACAGAGCGCAGACACGGTGACACAGGAAGCAGACACGGCGGAGGCCACCGTCCGGTGCTGGACGGTGGCCTCCGCTGTGGGTGTGGTCAGGCCGGAACCGGCGCCGCTCCCAGGTTCTCGAGGTTGCCCGCCTTGGCTTCGGCGACGAGATCGTTCCACTGGTCCAGGCTCATCTGGATGCGCTGGCCGAAGTCGTCGGTGATGACGACGCGCTTGTCCTCCGGTGCGTCGTGGTCGTAGTACAGCTCGGGGCAGCCGCAGTTGCAGTTGCCGCAGAACGTGGCGACGTGGTGCATGGCCATGTGGAGTCCTTTCCGACGACAGTGCTGGAGTGCCGGGGACGCCGGGCAGGTGGTCCCTCCTCGGGCGGACCTGCCCGGCGTGGTCCGACGCCGAGCAGGTCGCGAGGGAGCGCGGCCGGGTTCCGGCGCAGGGCCGCGATCACCCTTTCGTGCGTCTACTTCGGAGATATCCGGGCGGCGACACCGGAGAACACTCGCCGGCACGCGTCGCAGACGATCACGTTGACACCCGGCGGACTGCGCACATAGCCTCGACGAGCTACCGCGATGTCGGCCGGAAGCCGGTGAGAATCCGCACGGTCGCGCCACTGTAACCGAGTTCGCTCGGGAGTCAGACCCGCCGGCATCGCCACCGTTTCCGAGCGGGCCGCGTCAAGCCCGAGGAGGTTGCCGATGTCGCAGGCGAGCGTCACCGCCGTCCCGAATCCGCGCCAGATCCGCATTCCGCTCCGGGAGATCCTGCCGTGGGCGATCTTCGCGAGCGTGCTCGCGGTGCTGATCCTCTTCTTCGTCAGCACCGAGGCGGGCGCGGTCGAGCTGTTCGCCACGGACGGGTTCGTCCACGAGTTCGTCCACGACGGCCGGCACCTGCTGGCCTTCCCCTGCCACTGAGCGGGGGAGACCATGATGAGGACCTTGCTGGTCCGCGGCATGCTCGCGGGCCTGGCCGCGGGTGTGCTCGCGACCGTGTTCGCCTACGTCGCCGGCGAACCCTCCGTGGACGCCGCGATCGGGCTGGAGGAATCGGCGCACGCCGCACACGGTCACCACCACGGTGAGGACGCGCTCGTCGACCGCGGCACGCAGCGCAGCCTCGGCCTGTTCACCGGCATCGCCGGGTACGCCGTCGCGATGGGCGGGCTGTTCGCCATCGTCTTCGCCGTCCTGCACGGCCGCGTGACCACGACGCTGCGGCCCCGGGTGTCCGCGGTGCTGCTGGCGGCGAGCGCATTCGCGGTGGTGGTGCTGGTGCCGTTTCTGAAGTACCCCGCGAATCCGCCGGCGGTCGGCCAAGACGGCACGATCGGTGACCGCACGGCGCTGCACTTCGGGTTCCTCGCGCTGTCCCTCGTGGCGGCGCTCCTCGCCGCGGCGACCAGCCGTACGCTGGCCGACCGGTTCGGCGCGGGACCGGGTGCACTGCTCGGCATCGGCGGCTATGTCGCCGTGATGGCCGTGTGCGGCGCGCTGCTGCCCGCGGTCGACGAGGTGCCGCCCGAGTTCCCGGGCTCGCTGCTGTGGGACTTCCGGGTGGCCTCGCTGGGCACGCAGGTGGTGCTGTGGGGCACGCTCGGCCTCGTGTTCGGTCCGCTCGCCGACCGGGTGCTGCGTCCGGCTCCCGCCGAGGTCGCGGCAGGTCAGCGATAAGCCGCCCCGACGGCGACGGCCAGCGCCGCCAGACCCACCAGCCGCGACAGCCGCACCGACCGCCGAAGATCCGCAGGTCTCGGCGCGGGACCGTCGCCGAGCGTCCCGCGATCCTCGGTCCGGCCGCCGTAGCTGTTCGTGCCGCCGAGCCGGACGCCGAGCGCGCCGGCGAAAGCGGCCTCGACCGGTCCGGCGTTCGGGCTGGGGTGGCGGGCCGCGTCGCGTCGCCACGCACGCAACGCCCGCGCCGGCCTGCCGCCGACGAGCGGCGCCGCGACCGCCGCGGCCAGCGCGCTCAGCCGCGCGGGCACCAGGTTCGCGACGTCGTCGGCGCGAGCGGCTGCCCAGCCGAACCGTTCGTGCCGGGGCGAGCGGTGGCCGATCATCGCGTCGAGTGTGTTGAGCGCGCGGTAGCCGAGCAGACCGGGGATTCCGGCGAGCCCGCCCCAGAAAAGTGGCGCGACGACGGCGTCGGAGGTGTTCTCGGCGATCGACTCGGTGGCCGCGCGGGCCAGGCCCGTGCTGTCGAGCGGGTCGGCGTCGCGTCCGCACAGGTGCCCGAGGCGGGCGCGCGCAGCGGGGACGTCGCCGTCGTCGAGCAGTTGCGCCATGATCGCGCCCTCCCGCGCCAGGCCGGTGCCGCCGAGCACGGTCCACGTCGCGGCGGCGGTGACGGCGAATCGCGCGAGCGGGCGGGTGCGCGTCCCGGCCTGGAGGAGCGCTCCGGCGGCCGTCGCCGCGCCCGCGCACACGCCTGCATAGACAGCTCCCCGGCGCCTCGAGTCGGCCCACATGCGCTGTTCGAGCGCCCCCGCCGCCCTGCCGAACACGGCGACCGGATGCCCGCGCCGTGGATCTCCGAAGACCACGTCGGCGGCGTAACCTGCGACGATTCCCGCGGCGGTGACAGCTTGGGCACGGAACACAGCGCGCACCCTAGCCGGTGGGCAAGAATGCCGACCATGATGAACGATCCGAGGCGACGGCTCCTCGAGTTCGTGGCCGATCGGCTGGAGACCGGCGCGGCGTTGCTGCGTGGTTACGGCCGCCGTTTCCCGGGCCCCAGCAGGACGCTGGTCCTCGGTGGCGTGCGATCGGGCAAGTCGCGCCACGCCGAGCAGTTGATGTCCCGCTATCCCCACGTCACCTACGTTGCCTCCGGGCTGCCGCCCAGCGACGACGACCCGGAATGGGCGGCCCGGATCGCCGCCCACCGCGCTCGCAGACCCGCGCACTGGCGCACGGTCGAGACCGCCGATCTCACCTCGGCGCTGCGCGAGTCCACCACACCCGTGCTCATCGACTGCCTCGGCACGTGGCTCTCCCGCGTGCTGGACGAGGTGGGTGCCTGGCACCAGCAGGACGGCTGGCAGCAACGCGTGGACGAACGGCTCCTGGCGTTCGTCGACGCGTGGCGGCAGGCCACGGTGCCGGTGGTGGCGGTGAGCAACGAGGTCGGCAGCGGCGTCGTGCCGCACACCGCGTCCGGCCGCATCTTCCGCGACGTCCTCGGCGCCCTCAACACCGAGGTGGCGTCGCATTCCGAGTCGGTCCGGCTCGTGGTGGCCGGGCGCGCACTGACGTTGACGTGACAAGGAGAGGCGCATGAGCCGTGATCGCGCCGCGCACGACCGGCCGGAAGGAGCAGGAGAGCCGATGACCTACGCCATCCCCGCGCTCGACGAACGGGCCCGCAGCGAGGCACAGGAGCGTCTCGACGGACTGGTCAAACCGCTCGGGGCGCTCGGCAGGCTGGAGGAGCTGGCGGCGTGGCTGTGTGCCGCGCACGGCACGGTGCCGCCGCGGCCGCTGGACGACGTGCGCGTGGTGGTGTTCGCGGGCGACCACGGTGTGTCGGCCTCGGGCGCGGTGTCGGCGTATCCGAGGGAGCTCACGGCATCGATGGTGCGGGTGTTCCTGGCCGGCACCAGCGGCGTGAACGTCCTGGCCCGGCAGGTGGGCGCGCGCGTGCGCGTGCTCGACGTCGCCGTGGACGCCGACCTCGACGACGTACCCGAGGAGGTGCGTGCGGCGAAGATCCGTCGCGGGTCCGGCTCGATCGACGTCACCGACGCCCTGGAACCCGGTGAGGCCGCCCGTGCCTTCGCCGCGGGCAGACGGGTCGCGGACGACGAGATCGGCTCGGGCGCGGACCTGCTGATTCCCGGCGACATGGGCATCGGCAACACCACGGTGGCCTCGGCGCTCGTGGCCGCCGTGCTCGGGTTGCCCGCCGACGACGTCGTGGGCACCGGAACGGGCATCGACCAGGCGGGCCGGGCGCGCAAGGTCGCGGTGATCGAGCGGGCGCGAGCGCGCGCAGGCGAGCGGGTGAGCGACCCGTTCGAGTTGGTGACCGCGCTCGGCAGCGCGTGTACCGCAGCGACGGCGGGCTTTCTGGTGCAGGCCGCGGTGCGCGGGGTGCCGGTGGTCCTGGACGGCGTGTTCCCGTGCGCGGCGGCGCTCGTCGCCCGCGAGATCGCACCGGAGGCCGCCCGGTGGTGGCTGGCCGGGCACCGCTCGACCGAGCCCGCGCAGGCGTTCGCGCTCAAGGCGCTCGGTCTGGACCCGATCCTCGACCTCGGCCTGCGCCTCGGTGAGGGCAGTGGCGCGGTACAGGCGGTGCCGGTGCTGCGCAACGCGCGCGCGGTGCTCACCGAGATGGGCCGGCTCGCCGATCTTGCGTGACGCACTGCGCATGGCGCTGGGCACGCTGACGGCGTTGCCGGTGCCCGCGCCGGGCACGATCGACAGGCGGGTCGCCGGTGCGGCGATGCTGCTCGCTCCCGTGGCCGCCGTGGTGCCCGCTGTGCTCGCGGGGGCGGTGGTGTGGGTCGGCGGGCTGGCCGGGGTGCCTGCGCTGGTCGCGGCGGCGCTCGCGGTCGGTGCGGTGGCGCTCGCGACGCGGGGCCTGCACCTCGACGGTCTCTCCGACACCGCCGACGGGCTGGGCGCCTCCTACGACCGCGAGCGCGCGCTGGAGATCATGCGGCGCGGCGACGCGGGACCGACCGGGGTGGCGGCGCTGCTGCTGGTGGTGCTGGTCCAGATCGCTGCGCTGGCCGGTGCGGTGGCCCAGGGACACGGGGTCGTCGCGGCGGCGCTCGGAGTCGTGGCCGGGCGCGCGGTGCTGCCGCTGTGTTGCGTGCGTGGCGTGCCGCCGGCGCGGCCGGAGGGGCTCGGCGCGGCGGTCGCCGGTGCCGTGCCGGTGCCGGTCGCGGTGGTCGTCGGCGGCGCGGTGGCCGGGCTCGCGGCGCTGGCACCTGGGCTGCCGTGGTGGCAAGGGCCCGTCGCCGTCCTGGCCGGGTACGCGGCGGCGGGTGTGCTGCTGTGGCGGTGTGTGCGTCGGCTGGGCGGCGGCACGGGCGATGTGCTGGGGGCGTGCGTCGAGGTGGCCACCGCGGCCGCGCTGGTGGTCACGAGCACCTGATCTCCTCTCGCGCAAAGGCGTTACCCGCCGATTAGCTGGCGGCCGGTGCGACGCAGTTCGCCCGGGACCTCGCGTAAGCCGGTCAGGAGGCGAGCACCTGGCCGAGCGCGGCGAGGAAGCCGTGCATGTCGGCCCGCACCGCGATGCGCAGCCAGTCCGGCCCCAGGCCTGGGAACGTGTCGCCCCGGCGCACGGCGTAGCCCGCCTCCCGCAGCGCCAGCCGCACCCGGTGACCCCCGGTAATCCGCACGAGCACGAACGGCGCCCTCGGCACCCCGGCCACCTCCACTCCGAGCGAGCGCAGCCCGGCGACGAGCCGTCCTCGGTCGCGGTCGGCGGCGCGCGCCAGCGAATCCGCCTCCGCGACCGCCTCCGGACGGCTGCACGCCACCATCGCCACCGCCGCCGGGGTCGACACCGACCACGGCGGCTGCACCGCGCGCAGGCGCTCGACGACCTCCGGCTCGGCGAGCACGTACCCCGCCCGCAAACCCGCGATGCCCCACGTCTTGGTGAGGCTGCGAATCACGAGGACCCCGGGAATCCGGTGTGCCGCAAGACTTTCCGGCTCGCCCGGCACGGCGTCGAGGAACGCCTCGTCCACCACGACCAGCCTGCCCGGGCGGCACAGCCCGCGCAGCGTCTGCGCGGGATGCAGCACGGAGGTGGGATTCGTCGGATTGCCGACGACCACGAGATCAGCCTCCTCCGGCACCCGATCCGGATCGAGCACGAACCCGTCGGCCGCGGACAACAGCACGCGCGTCACCGGCCGGCCCGCGGCACGCAACGCCGCCTCGGGCTCGGTGAACTGCGGATGCACCACCACGGCACACCGCGGCCGCCAGGCCGACGCCAGCAGCGTGAACGCCTCCGCCGCACCGGCGGTGGGCAGCACGTCGGCCGGGTCGCGGCCGTGCCGCGCGGCGAGCGCTTCCGTGGCGCCCCGGACGTCGGGGTAGGCGGCGAGGCCGGCCACGCAGTCGCGCAGTTCCCGCAGCAACCATTCCGGCGGCTCGGCCAGCCGGACGTTCACCGCGAGGTCCACCAGACCCGCGCCGACCTCCCGGTCCCCGTGATGCAGCAGGTCAACCATGCCGTCGTCCACTGTGGACAGCCTGCGCGAAGCGGCGGGC
Source organism: Prauserella oleivorans (assembly GCF_042685745.1). NCBI lineage: Bacteria > Bacillati > Actinomycetota > Actinomycetes > Pseudonocardiales > Pseudonocardiaceae > Prauserella > Prauserella oleivorans. Next base: position 5,308,224 of record NZ_JBHUNT010000001.1, read on the forward strand.
CAGCCCGGGGTGACCGGCCCAGTGCAGGTGGAGGTAGGAGGCGTGCAGGGTCGGCGTGGCGAATCCCTCCGGCTCGCCGGACCACCGCCACGCGGGCGAGGGCCCCGACCGCGGCGTGACGACGGTGCGGTGGAACTCGTGGCCGCGCACCTGCTCGCCCGCCGCGGCGAGGACGTTGTCGTGCACGGCCGTCGCCGTGCGGTATCCGAGCGCGCCGCCGCGGGTCATGCGTGCGGTCGCGTCGAGCGCGCCGACCATCGGCAGTCCGTCCAGCTCCCGGCACAGGTACAACAGCCCGGCGCACTCGGCGACCACGGGCATCCCGGCCGCCAGGGCACCTGCCAGCTCGCGCCGCAACGACTCGTTCGCCGACAGCTCCTCCAGGTGCGCCTCGGGGAAGCCGCCACCGAAGTACAGCCCTGCGCATCCGGGCGGCAGCGTCTCCTCACGCAGCGGGTCCAGGTCCACGAGGTCGACACCCTGCGCGGCGAGCAACTCCGCCGTCTCCGTGTACCGGAACGTGAACGCCTGCCCTGCCGCGGCCGCCACCACCGCCCGTGGCCCCTCTCGCTCGGGCCCCGCCGACCACGGCGTGCCGCCCAGCCGCGGCGCACCCCGCGCCACCCGCACCACGGCGTCGAGATCGACCCCGCCCGCGACCCACTCGGCGAGCTTCGGCAGCAGTCGCCGTGATTCGGGCTCCCGCTCCCCCGCGGGCACCAGGCCGAGGTGCCTGCTGGGCGCGTGGATGTCGTCGCTGCGCCGCAGGGCACCGAGCACGGGGATGCCGGTCGGCGCGAGCGCGGCGCGGATCTCGTCCTCGTGCCGCTGCGAGCCGAGCTTGTTCAGGATCACGCCCGCCAGCTCGATGCGCGGGTCGTAGTGGGCGAAGCCGAGCACGGTCGCGGCGACGCTGCGGCTCGCGGCGCTCGCGTCCACGACGAGGACGACGGGTGCGTCCATCAGCCGCGCGACGTGCGCGGTGGACGCATAGCCCTCCGTGCCGAGCGCGCCGTCGAACAGCCCCATGACGCCCTCGATCACCGCCACCTCGGCGGCGCGGGAACCGTGCAGCAGCAACGGAACGACGCGGTCCTCGCCCTGCAGGAACGGGTCCAGGTTGCGGGCGGGCGTTCCCGTGGCCAGCGCATGGTAGCTCGGGTCGATGAAGTCGGGACCGACCTTGTGTCCCGAGACGGCCGTGCCCCGGCGGCGCAGGGCGGCCATGAGTCCGGTCGCGACGGTCGTCTTGCCGTGTCCCGACCCCGGCGCCGCGATGACGACCCTGGCTACCATTCGATGCCCCGCTGACCCTTCTGGCCCGCGTCCATCGGATGCTTGACCTTGGTCATCTCGGTCACCAGGTCGGCGGCGTCGAGCAGGGCCTGGGGTGCGTTGCGGCCGGTGATCACGACGTGCTGGCGGCCGGGCCGCTCGCGTAACGTGGTGACCACGTCGTCGACGTCGACCCAGCCCCAGTGCAGTGGATAGGTGAACTCGTCCAGCACGTAGAAGTCGTGCCGCTCGCCGGCGAGCCTGCGCTTGATCTCCGCCCAGCCCTCGCGGGCGCTCTCGGCGTGGTCGGCGTCGCTGACCCGCTTGCGGGCCCAGCTCCAGCCCTCGCCCATCTTGTGCCACTCGACCGGGCCGCCCTGGCCGGTCTGCTCGTGCAGGCCGCCGAGCGCGCGGAACGCCGCCTCCTCCCCGACTCGCCACTTGGCCGACTTGACGAACTGGAACACGCCGATGGCCCAGCCCTGATTCCACGCGCGCAGCGCCATGCCGAACGCGGCGGTGGACTTGCCCTTCATCGGCCCGGTGTGGACGGCCAGGATCGGGCGGTTGCGCCGCTGGCGCGTGGTGAGCCCGTCGTCGGGCACGACCCCCGGTTTGCCCTGCGGCATCAGACAGCCCTCCGGTCTCCTGCGGACGTCATCAGGCGGCCCTCCGTTTCACCTCGCGGGTCAGCGCGTCGGCCGCCACCTCACCGAGCGGGACGTGCTCACCACCGAGCCTGGCCGCGAGCCGTGCGGCGAGCCCGAGCCGCATGCGCCCGCTCTCGCAGTCCATCACGACGCTCGACACGCCGGTGCGCGCGAGCAGGTCGGCCGCGGCGTGGGAGCGCGCGACGGCGTCCGTGCCGCTGGTCGCGCGGCCGTCGGTCACCACCACGAGCAGCGGCCTGCGCCTCGGGTCGCGCAAGGCCTCGACGCGCAACACGTCGGCCGCCCTCAGCAGTCCCTCGGCCAAGGGGGTTCGCCCGCCGGTCGGCATCGCCTCGAGCCGGGCCGCCGCCACGTCCACGCTCGCCGTCGGCGGCAGCGCGACCTCCGCGCCCGACGCCCGGAACGTCACCAGGCCGACCTTGTCGCGCCGCTGGTAGGCGTCCAGCAGCAGCGACAGCACCGCGGTCTTGACCTCGCGCATCCGTGCCTTCGCCCCCATCGAGCCGGAAGAGTCCACACAGAACAGCACGAGGTTGCCCTCCCGGCCCTCCCGGCGGGCGTACCGCAGATCGTGCGGCCGGAGCACCAGAGCTGGGCCACCACGGCCGCGTGCTCGCTGATGCGGTGCGGCGGCCCGGACGGTCGCGACCAGGTGCGGCACACCGCCGCGTTCCCCGGCCGGGCGTACCCCGACCGTCCGGCCCCGGTCGCCGACCGCCCGCGAGCGCCGACCGTGCGCACCCGACCCGGTGCCGGAGACGCTGAACAGCCGCGCCCGGTACGGCGTCCCCGCACCGACCTGCCGCTCCCCCGTGTGTCCGCCGTTCCCGTCGCCGTGTCTGCCGTCTGTGTCGCCGTGTCTGCCATCTGTGTCGCCGTGTGCGCCGTTCCCGGGCTCCGGTGCGCCGCCCCCACCATCCGGACCGCCACCATCGGGCCCGTCACCGCCGGGTCCCGGACCACCACCGCCATCCGGACCGTCGCCGTCACCGTCCGGCCCGTCGTCAGGAGGTCCCGGTGTGGGCGGCTGGGCATCACGCAAGGCCTGCTCCAGCTCCTCGGAGTCGATCCCCGGCGCGTCGAACGGGTTACGCCTGCGCCGATGCGGCAGCGCCAGCCGGGCCGCCACGCGGATGTCCTCTGTGGACACGGTGTCGCGGCCGCACCAGGCGGCGTGTGCGGTGGCCGTGCGGGCGGTGACGATGTCGGCGCGCATGCCGTCGACGTCGAACGCCGCGCACACCTCGGCGATCTGCAGCAGCGACTCGTCGGTGAGCGTCACGGACGGCAGGAGGCGCTGCGCGGCGGCGATCTCGGCGGCCAGCGCCGCGTCGGAATCGGCGTAGCCGGCGGCGAAGGCGTCCGGGTCGGACTCGTAGGCCAGCCGCCGCCGTACCACCTCCGCGCGCTCGGCCGCGTCCCGGCTGGAGGCGACCTCGACGGTGAGCCCGAAGCGGTCCAGCAACTGCGGCCGCAGCTCACCTTCCTCCGGGTTCATGGTTCCGATGAGGACGAATCGGGCCGCGTGCGACACCGAGACACCCTCGCGCTCCACGGTCACCCTGCCCATCGCCGCGGCGTCGAGCAGCGTGTCGACGAGGTGGTCGTGCAGCAGGTTGACCTCGTCGACGTACAGCAGGCCACGATGCGCGCCCGCCAGCAGGCCCGGCTGGAAGTCGGTGACGCCGTCGCGCAGGGCACGTTCCAGGTCGAGCGAGCCGACCACGCGCTCCTCCGCGGCACCCACGGGCAGTTCGACGAGCCGGGCCGGCCGCCGGTGCGCGGCCGGGTCCGTGGCGTGCGGGCCGTCGGGGCAGCCGGGATCGGGCCGGGCGGGGTCGCACGAGAAGCGGCAGCCGTCCACCACGTCGACGTCGGGCAGCAGGCCCGCCAGCGCGCGCACCATGGTCGATTTCGCGGTGCCCTTCTCGCCGCGCACCAGCACTCCGCCGATGGCGGGCGAGATGGCGCACAGCACGAGAGCCAACCGCAGCTCGCCCATTCCGACGACTGCCGTGAACGGGTACGGCCGCATCCGCACACTCCCTTGCTCGACGGTGGGTGTCCTCGCCCACGCTGCGCCAGCACGACAAGGCGACCACCGAAGCTCTGACTCCTGGCCCGACAGACCAGTCACAGTGGCGGGACCGTCCCGGATTCGCACCGGGTTCCACGACGATCGCGGTGCGATCATCGCACACGTTCCACCGGCCTCAGGTGTTCGCCACGACACAGCTACCGTGCGTGGACGTGACGATCGTGGTGGTGGGCATCGGCGCCGACGGGTGGGCTGGGCTGCCGGAATCCGCTCGCGCCGAGGTGCGGGCGTGCGACGTGCTGTTCGGCGGACGCAGACAGCTTGACCTGGTGCCGGACGGCCCGTACGAGAAACACGCGTGGCCGAGCCCGTTGCTGCCCGCGCTCGACGGCCTGCTGGCCGAGCACGCCGGGCGCCGCGTCGGTGTCCTCGCCAGCGGCGATCCGCTGCTGTCCGGGATCGGCGGCACGCTGGTGCGAAGGCTGGGCGCCGAGCGGGTGCGGGTGCTGCCCGCCGTGTCGTCGGTGGCGCTGGCACGCGCCCGGCTGGGCTGGACCGCCGAGGAGACCGAGGTGGTGAGCGCCGTCGGCCGCGACGTGCACCGCGTGCTGCGGGCCGTCGCGCCGGGGCGGCGGCTGCTCGTGCTCAGCGCGGGTGCCGACACGCCCGCTCGCGTCGCCGCGCTGCTGACCGACCGCGGCTACGGTGCGAGCAGGCTCGCCGTGCTCGAGGAGCTCGGCGGGCCGGACGAACAGCGCCGCGACGGCACAGCCCGCGACTGGCCGCACGCGCCCGGCGCGCCGCTGAACGTGCTCGCCGTCGAGTGCGCGGGCGGGCCCGCGTTCTCCCTGCTCGCCGGGCTACCCGACGACGCCTTCGAGCACGACGGCCAGCTCACCAAACGCGATGTGCGCGCCACCGCCCTCGCCCGGCTCGCGCCGCTGCCCGGCGAGCTGCTGTGGGACGTCGGCGCCGGGGCGGGCAGCATCGCCGTCGAGTGGTGCCGCGCGCACCCGGCCAATCGCGCGGTGGCCGTCGAGTCGCGGCCCGACCGCGCCGAGCGCATCGGCCGCAACGCCGCCCTGCTGGGGGTGCCGGACATCCGCGTGGTCACCGGCGCGGCACCGGAGGCGCTCACCGGGCTGCCCGAGCCGGACGCGGTGTTCGTCGGCGGCGGCGTCAGCGCGCCCGGGGTCCTCTCCGCGTGCTGGCAGGCGCTACGTCCGGGCGGCCGGCTCGTCGCCCACGCCGTGACGCTCGAGGCCGAGCAGGCACTCACGCGCGGCCACGCCGAGCACGGCGGCGAGCTGACCCGCATCTCGGTCGAGCACGCCGCACCGCTCGGCGGCCTCACCGGCTGGACCCCCGCCCGCACCGTGACGCAGTGGACCGTCACGAAACCGCCGACCGTCGACCACAGTGGAGTGACCAAGCAGTGACCGTGCATTTCATCGGCGCCGGCCCGGGCGCCGCCGACCTCATCACCGTGCGCGGGCAGCAGCTGCTCGCCCGCTGCGCCGTGTGCCTCTACCCGGGGAGCCTCACGCCCGCCGATCTGCTCGCGCACTGCCCACCGGACGCGCGCCTCGTCGACACGGCCGACCTCACGCTGGACGAGATCGTCGCCGAGCTGGTGGGCGCGCACGAGGCCGGCGCCGACGTGGCGCGGCTCTGCTCCGGTGACCCGGCCGTCTACAGCGCCGTCGCCGAGCAGATGCGCAGACTCGACGCGGCCGGGGTGCCCTACGACGTCACTCCCGGCGTGCCCGCGTTCGCCGCCGCCGCCGCGACGCTCAAGCGCGAACTGACCGTCCCGACCGTCGGCCAGAGCGTGATCCTCACGCGCACCCAGGCCCGCTCGACCGCCATGCCCGAGGGCGAGGACCTCGCCACCCTCGGCAAGTCCGGCGCCACGCTGGCCCTGCACCTCGCGGTGAACCGGATCGAGCAGGTGGTGGCCGAGCTCCTGCCGCACTACGGCGCCGACTGCCCCGCCGCGGTGGTGGCCCAGGCCAGCCAGCCCGGCGAGACCGTGCTGCGCGGCACGCTCGGCGACATCGCCGCCCAGGTCCGCGAGGCGGGCATCACGCGGGCGGCGATGATCCTCGTCGGCCGGGTGCTCGCCGCCGAGAACTTCCCGGACAGCTTCCTGTACTCGGCGAGCCGGGAACGCAGCGCACGCGGCAGCTAACCGGCGCGCCCCACGATCGTGCCCGCGCGGTCGATGGCCACGACGTCGACCTCGACCGGAGCATCCCCGAGCACCTCCGCCGCCTGCCGGCGCGCCCGCTCGGCGACCAGCTCGCCCAGCGCCAGCCCCTCGGCGTGGGCGAGCTCCAGCGCGTGCAATGCCGTGTTGGCGTCCCGGATCGGCCCGGCCAGCTGGGGGTGTCCGGCGTCCGCGGCGAGTCCGGCGAGCAGTCCGAGATCGACCTGGGAACGCTTGGAGTGCAGGTCGAGGTAGCCGGCGGCGAGTTTGGACAGCTTCGCGAACCCGCCGGCCAGGGTCAGCCTCGGCACGGGATGCCGCCGCAGGTACTTGAGCACCGCGCCCACGAAGTCGCCCATGTCGAGCAACGCCGTCTCGGGCAACCCGTACAGCTCGGTGACCACGCGTTCCGACGTCGAGCCGACCGCGCCGGCCACGTGCCGGTGTCCCAGCGCCCGCGCGACGTCCACGCCGCGGCGGATGCTGTCGATCCACGCCGAGCACGAGTACGGCACCACGACGCCGGTCGTGCCCAGCACGGAGAGCCCGCCGACGATGCCCAGCCGGGGGTTCCACGTGTGCCGCGCCATCTCCTCACCGTGCGGGATGGCGATCTCCACCACCACGTCGCCGGACCCGCCGTGGGCCGCCGCGACACGCTGCACCGCCTCGGTCATCAGCCTGCGTGGCACCGGGTTGATCGCGGGCTCCCCGACCTCCAGCGGCAGCCCCGGCAGCGTGATCGTTCCCACGCCCGGGCCCGCGCGGAACGTCACGCCGCTGCCTGTCGCTGCCGGGGTCACGGTGGCGACGACGAGCGCCCCGTGGGTGACGTCCGGATCGTCGCCCGCGTCCTTGACCACGCCCGCGCTCGCGCGGCCGTCGCCGAGCTCCTCGGTAGCGAGCGCGAACGCGGGCCGCCTGCCCTTGGGCAGCAGCACCTCGACCGGGTCGGGGAACTCACCGGTCAGCAGCGCGGTGTAGGCGGCGGTGGTCGAGGCCGTCGCGCACGCGCCCGTCGTCCAGCCGTAGCGAAGTTCGGTCACACTGTCTCTCCATGGGAAGTATCGCCCCGCGGGTGCTCATCCTCGGCGGCACCTCCGAGGCCCGGGCGCTCGCCGCCGGTCTCGCCGGGCACGGCGTGCCGGTGACGTCGTCCCTCGCCGGTCGCGTGGCCAGGCCCCGGCTGCCCGAGGGTGACGTCCGCATCGGCGGCTTCGGCGGTCCGGACGGCCTCGCGCGGTGGCTCGCCGACGAGGGAGTCGCCGCCGTGGTCGACGCCACGCACCCCTTCGCCGAGCGGATCTCCGTCTCCGCCGCGCTCGCCACCCAGCGTGCCGGGGTGCCGCTGCTCCGGCTCGAACGCCCCGGCTGGCAGGCGGGCCCCGGCGACGACTGGCGCTGGGCCGACACCCTCGACGACGCCGCCGCGCTGCTGCCCGACCTCGGCACCCGCGTGTTCCTCACGAGCGGTCGGCAGGGCCTCGCCGCGTTCGCCCACCTCGACGCGCTCTGGTTTCTCGCGCGCTGCGTCGACCCGCCGGAACCCCCGCTGCCCCGCCACCTCGAGGTACTGCTCAGCCGCGGTCCGTACCGCATCGAGGACGAGACCGCACTGCTGCACCGGCACCGCATCGACGTGCTGGTGACCAAGGACAGCGGAGGCAGCATGACCGAGGCCAAACTCGTCGCGGCGCGCCGCGCCGGCATACCGGTCGTCGTCGTGCGCCGGCCGCCGCGGCCTGCGGCCCCGCATGTCCCCGACGTACCCTCGGCACTGCGCTGGGTGCTCGACCGGGTGATCACCTAGCCCCGCGAGAAGGAACTCTCCGCTTCCCGCTAGCGTGACATTCGATGCGGCCAGCCACCTCAACCTCGACCGAAACCCCCGGCGGTGCGCCGGAAAGCACCGCTGTCCCTGCCACGAGCACGGAGAAGCGCACCCGCTTACAGAGGTGGCTCGCGGCAACGCTCGGCCTGATCGCCGCCGCGTGTGCCATCGCCTACCCGTTCCTGCCGGTGGTACAGGACACCGCCCGGATCGTGTGGCCGGTGTCGGGCAACACCGAGCAGGTGAACGCGCCGCTGGCCGGGTACTGGGCCCAGCACCTCGAGGCGGGCATCCCGTGCGCCACGGTGCAGTCGGTCGACCAGCGCACACCCGGTGACGCACTGCTGTTCGCCACCGTGCCGTCGGCCCGGCTCGGCTACGGCGCGGGCCTGCAGCTGCGCGTGGACGACGGGCTGCTCGTCGCCGTCAGCCGCGGTGAGCAGGTGGTGCGCCAGCCGTTGCCGCAGAACAACTGCGACGTGCTGGTGGATTCCGACGCCAACCGCACGACGATCTCGGTCGGCGGCACGCCCGTGTACCAGCAGGACGGCGACTACCGGCCGCGCGTGGTCGGCATCTACACGAGCATCGAGGGCGGGCGCGACCCGATCGACGGGCTCAACGTGTCGATCACGCCGGACACGCGGTACCAGTCCTCCCCGACCGTGCTCAAGATCGTCGTCGGCGCCGTCGGGGTGCTCGCGATGATCGGCTGCCTGTTCATGGTGAACCGGCTCGACCGGGGGGTGGCGCGCCGTGCGCCACGCTGGGCCCCGGTGGGCTGGTGGCGGCTCACCGGGCGGGACGCACTCGTCATCGGCGTGCTCGGCGCGTGGGTGTTCATCGGGCCGGTGACCTCCGACGACGGCTACATCCTGTCGATGGCCCGCGTCACCGAGGACGCCGGATACCTCACGAACTACCACCGGTGGTTCGGCGTCGCGGAGGCTCCGTTCGGCTGGTTCTACCACGTCTACCAGGCGATGTCGCACGTCAGCGTGGTAGCGCCGTGGATCCGCGTGCCGTCGTTCCTGCTCGGCGTCATCAGCTGGCTGCTCATCAGCCGCGAGGTGATGCCGCGCCTGGGCAAGGCCGTGCGGTCGAGCCGCGCGGCGGGCTGGGCCGCGGCCACGGTGTTCCTCGTGTGGTGGCTGCCCTACAACAACGGCACCAGGCCCGAGCCGGTCGCCGCGGTCGGCTCGCTGCTGGCCATCTGCGCGGTGGAGCGAGCGCTGGTCACCCGCCGCCTGCTCCCGGTGTGCCTCGGCCTGCTGGCCGCCGCGTTCACCCTCGCCGCCACGCCGACCGGCCTCATCGCGGTGGCACCGTTCCTGGTCGCCGCCAAGCCGCTGTTCCAGCTGCTGCGCCAGCGGGCACGCGGTGCGGGCTGGCTGCAGGTGCTGGCACCGATCCTCGGCTCCGGCGTGCTGGTGCTGTTCGTGGTGTTCGCCGACCAGACGTGGGCCACGGTGCTGGAGGCGACCCGCCTGCGCAACGAGGTCGGGCCGAGCCTGTCGTGGTTCCAGGAGCTGGTCCGCTACCAGCAACTGTTCAGCAACACCGCGGACGGCTCCGCCGCGCGCCGGTTCCCCGTGCTGCTGCTCCTGCTCTGCACGGTGACGTGCCTGGTGGTGCTGCTGCGGCGGGGCCGGATCCAGGGCGCGGCACTCGGACCCAGCCGCAGGCTCATCGGCACCGTCGCGCTGTTCGTCCTGATGATGGCCCTGACACCGACCAAGTGGACGCACCACTTCGGCGCGTTCGCGGCGATCGGCGCCGCCATGGCGGCGCTCACCGCGCTCGCCACGAGCTCGTCGGTGCTCCGCTCGAAACGGAACCAGGCTGCGTTCGTCGCGGGGCTGCTCGTGATCGGTGCGCTGTCGGTGACCGGGTCGAACGCGTACTGGTTCGTGTCCCGGCTCGGCGTGCCGTGGTGGAACATGCCGCCGCAGCTGTTCGGGTTCAAGCTCTCCACGCTGCTGTTGTTCGCGGCGGCGATCGCGGCCCTGGTCGCGTTCATCGAGAACATCCGGATGCAGCGGCCCGGGCTCCCGCCGCCCCCGTCGGAACGGCGATCGGCGCTGTACCGCGGTTCGCTGGCGTTCGTCGTGGTGTGCGGCCTGGTCGTGGCGGCCGAGGTCGGCACGATGGTCAAGGCCATCCACGAGCAGCGGAACAGCTACAGCCTCGGGGCCGCCAACATCGAGCACCTGTCCGGCTCGAGCTGCGGGCTGGCCGACCACGTGATGGTGGAGCGCGACCCGGTGTCGAGCATGCTCCCGCAGCTGCCCCGCAGGCAGCAGCGCACCGCGGAGGACCCGCAGCGCACCCAGCCGCAGCCAGGCGGCCTGCCCGTGCCCGACGAGGGCAACGGACCGACGCAGGCCGGGTTCCACAGTCAGCCGCTCGCCACCGGCGATCCGCTGGCCGAGCCGCCGCACGGGTTCACGCCGAGCACCGTGGACATGTGGAGCAGCTACAACGAGACCGCCAATCCCACCGGCAGGCTGCGCACCGACTGGTACGACCTCAGCGGACGGCATCCGGGCGGCCAGGTGGTCGTGGCCGTGTTCGCGCCGCCGGGCAAGGCCGTGAAGACGGAGTTGCAGTTCGGCGAGTGGACGCCGGAGGGCTTCGAGGTCATCGACCGCAAGGACGCCCTGATGCCCGGTACCGGCGCCAACGCATGGGTCGACGTCCGGATCAACCTCGACGACGTGCCGCAGCGGGCCACCGCCGTCCGGATCGCCGCCACCGACGACGACCTGACCGAGGACGGCTGGGTCGCCGTGACCGCGCCGCGCCTGCCCACCTTCACCACGCTGACCGACCGCGTCGGCGACCAGCCGGTGTACATGGACTGGCCCGCGTCGTTCGTCTATCCGTGCCTCAACCCGATGAAGGTGCGCGACGGCATCGCCGAGATGCCCGCCTACCGCATCACGTCGGAACCGCTGGCCAACGAGTCCAACTGGGCGAGCGGTGTCTCCGGCGGGCCCCTGGGCAACCTCGAGGAGGTCGCCGAGCAGCCCGAGGTCCCGAGCTACCTCGCGGGCACACCCGCTCACCCGTGGGGTGCGCTGTACGAGGTGCGCCCGTACTCGCAGGGCAACGAGCCGACGATCATCCGCGGCGAGGAGACCCACCCGGGCTGGTGGTCGCCCGGTCCGGGGCCGCAGCAGCCGAACGGCTCCAGTCCGAGCCGCTGACCGTCCGCCGAGGCGGTCCTCCGAACCGGGAGGGCCGCCTCAGCGGCGGTGCCAGGACAGCAGCTCCGACACGGGCAGCCGACCGGTCGGGATCGCCGGCGAACCAAGCTGGTCCGCCGGCGGCGGAGCGGGACGTCCGACCGACAGCGCGTGCCGCGGCAGCCACGGCCCCGTGACACGCAGCAGCTCCGCGGCCCGGCGGACGTTCTCGTCCGGGTAGAACGTCGCCAGGCAGGTGCCGAAACCAAGCGCCGACGCGGCGAGTGTCAGAGACTGGCTCACCCGCCCCACGTCGAACTCCGTGTCGCGGTAGGTGTTGTCGTGCGCGAGCAGCACCAGCACCAGCGGCGCGGCCGCGAGGTGCTGTGCGTAGGCGCCCAGACTCGCCAGTGCGGCCCGGGTGCGCGGATCGGTGACCGCCACGAACCGCCACGGCTGCCGGTTGCGCGCCGAACCGGTGAACCGGGCGATCTCCACGATCCGCTCGACGTCGGCTTCGCTGACCGGCTCGTCGGTGAAGTGCCGCCGCGAGCGCCGGGCGATCAGCGCGCGCAGGCGCTCGGCGATGTCCATCGGCGGCCTCTCAGTCGTAGCGGCGAGGTGTCCAGACGATCCGGGAACCGTCGGGCTGCTCCCGCACGCGAGTCCGGGACGACCCGACGATGAGCAGACAACGCATGTCCACCTCGCCCGGGTCGAACCCGCCGAGCGTCTCGACGCGCACCGACTCCTCGGGTCCGCCGACGTCGCGTGCGATCACCACCGGCGTCCCCGGCGAGCGGTGGCGCAGCAGGACGTCCCGTGCGGCGGCGAGCTGGGTGGTGCGGCTGCGGGAGGCCGGGTTGTAGAGGGCCACGACGAGGTCGGCGGCGCCCGCGGCGTCGAGCCTGCGTTCGATGATGTCCCACGGCTTGAGCCGGTCGGACAGCGACAGCACGCAGTAGTCGTGACCGAGCGGGGCGCCCACCCGGGACGCCGCGGCCTGCGCCGCCGTCACCCCCGGGACGACCCGCACCGCCACGTCCGCGAACTCGGGGTCCTCCGCCTGTTCCAGCACCGCGGACGCCATGGCGAACACACCCGGGTCGCCGGACGACACGACGGCCACGGTCGCACCGTCGCGGGCGAGCCGCAGCGCCTCGCGGGCGCGGTCGGCCTCGACGCGGTTGCCGGAGGCGTGCCTGCGCTGCCCAGCACGCTGCGGCACCTTCGCCAGGTAGGGGCCGTAGCCGACGAGGTGCTCGGCCTCGGCCAGCGCCTGCTCGGCCTCCGGCGTCAGCCACTCCGGGCCCGCGGGCCCGAGGCCGACGACGACCACGTCACCGACCGGCGCCCCGGCCCTCCCCGCCGGTGCCTGGCCGGCACCTGTCGTGCGCGCGGCGTAGGCGGGGCTCGGGACGACCGCGAGCGAGAAGTACGGCACGGTCTCGGGGTCGACCTCGGCGAAGGGCTCCACCCGTTGGGCCTGCCACGTGGCACGCTCGACGTAGAAGGCCTCGTCCAGCCGTCCCGCCTCGGCCAGCGCGTCGCGGACGGAGCCGAAGGTGCGGCCGAGCTTGAGCACCGCGGCCGCCTCGGTGTCGGCCAGCCGCCGCGCGAGCTCCGGCGCGGGCAGTGTGCCAGGCAGCAGCGTGAGCACCTCGTCGCGCTGGACGAGTGGCCTGCCGAGTACCGCGGACGCGGCGCTCACCGACGTCACGCCGGGCACGACGTGTGCCTCGTAGCGGTCGGCGAGCCGCTCGTGCATGTACATGTAGGAGCCGTAGAAGAACGGGTCGCCCTCGCACAGGAGGACCACGTCGCGGCCGGCGTCGAGGTGTTCGGCGAGCCGCTTGGCGGCGAGCTCGTAGAACTCCGCGATGGCGCCCTCGTAGCCGCCGGGGTGGTTCGTCGTCTCGGTGGTCACCGGGTACATCAGCCGCTCTTCGAGCTGGCCCTCGCGCAGGTAGGGCTCGGCGACCGACCGCGCGATGCTGCGCCCGTGCCGCGCGCAGTGGTAGGCGACGACGTCGGCCTCGCCGATGAGCCGGGCCGCCCGCACGGTCACCAGCTCCGGGTCGCCGGGGCCGAGCCCGACCCCGTACAGCACGCCGGTGCTCACACCTCCTCCTGTGTCTTGCGGGACACCCTCCCCTGCTGCGGCGGAAAAGCGTGCCGCAGCGGGGTGTCCATGAGCGACGCTCCGCGAATTGGCGCTCACGACACCTCCTCCTTCGAGGCGAGGGCGTTGACCGCCGCCACGGCGAGTGCGCTGCCACCCCGGCGGCCGCGTACGGCCAGGAACGGCGCGGGTGCGCGCTGGATGAGCAGGTCCTTCGACTCGGCCGCCCCGACGAAGCCGACCGGGACACCGATGATCGCGGCGGGCGCGCCGACGCCCTCGTCGAGCAGTTCGAGCAGGCGGAACAGCGCCGTCGGGGCGTTGCCGACGGCGACGACCGAGCCGGGTAGCCGGTCGCGCCAGAGCTCGAGCGCAGCCGCCGACCGGGTGGTGCCGAGGCGTTCCGCCAGCGCGGGTACCCGCTCGTCACCGAGGGTGCAGAGCACCTCGTTGTCCGCGGGCAGCCGCCTCCGGGTGATGCCGCTGGCGATCATCTTCGCGTCGCAGAGCACCGGAGCACCCGCCTCGAGCGCCGCCCGGCCCGCCTCGACGACATCGAGGCTGTAGGCGAGGTCCTCCACGAGATCGACCATCCCGCAGGTGTGGATCATCCGGACCGCGACCCCGGCGACGTCGTCGGGCAGGATCGCGAGATCCGCCTCGGCGCGGATCGTGGCGAACGAATGGCGGTAGATCTCCGCGCCGTCGCGGATGTAGTCGATCACTGGTGTCCTTTCCGTGCGATCAGTGCCTCGGCAAGCCGTTCGACGGTGACGAACGTGCCGTCGACCCGGTAGCCGCCATCGGTGGCGACCACGTCCACGTGGGGGCCGCGGGGCCGCCCGCAGCGGCGTTCGCAGCCCGCGACGTGCGCCGTCACCCCGGCCGCCGCGATGCCGTGCGCGTCGGCACGGACGTCGGCCCGGGACTTGGCGCATCCGGGCGAGCCGATGCACGCGCTCACCCCGAGTGAGGGCGCCGCGGGGTCCGTCACCAGATCCGTGCCGTCAGCGGCTCCCGGACGGGCGAGCACCACGGTCCGCCACGGTGTGACGACGACGTCGCCCAACTCCCGCAGCACCGCCGCGGAGAGCCGGCCGAACGGGGGCGCGGCGACGACGATCCCGCCAGCGACCGGGCCGACCGGCGGCGGACCCTCCGACGACGATCCGGCGACGTCGGCAGGTGTCCCGAACGGGTGAAGCGCGCTGAGCACCGGTGCCGGGTCGGCCTCGCGCAGCCGCCAGGCGGTGCCGCGGGTACGGACGAATGCGGCGGCCGCTGCCACGAGCGCGGCGACCGCCTGGCCGGTGGGCACCCGGAACGTGGTGTCGGCGCCGTCGAGCAGCAGCGCGCCGCTGTCCTCGTCCAGCGCGCGCCAGCACAGGTCGGCTCCCTCTCCGGCCACGTCGCCGCGCCCGTCGTCGAGCGCGAACAGGAACCGTCCGGGCAGCCGGGCCAGGTCGGGTCGCGCGCAGATCGCCCGGTCCAGCGCCGACACCAGCGGGCGGATGTCGGCACGCCCGCCGTGCAGACCCGACAGCGGCGAGCCGAGGATGTTGCGTACCCGCTCGTGCCCGGGTGCGGGCAGCAGGCCTGCCTGCGCGAGGCGCGTGACCAGCTCGTCGACGTCCCGGATCGCGCGGAGTTGGAGGTTGGCGCGGGAGGTGAGGTGCACCGAACCGTCGCCGAGGTCCTCGGCACACGAGGCGACCACTCGCGCCTGCTCCCCGCTCAGTGCGCCGCCGGGCAGCCGGATGCGCGCGAGCGGGCCGTCTGCGGCGTCGTGCGTGGCGAGCACCCCGGGGCAGGCGTCGGCACGGAGTCGGGTCGGCGCGGGCACGGCACAACTGTAAGAGGTGGCGGCAATGGTCCGCTGGCGCCGTGTGTCACGCGGAGGTGGCGTTCACGCTCCATTCGCACCGCGCGTTGCGCGAGATCACCTTGACGCCGCCACGGCGGGGCCCGGAGAGTGAGGTGCCAAGGAGGGCTACCGTGATCTTGCTGCTGTCCACGTCGGACACCGATCTGCTGAGTGCGCGAGCCAGTGGCGCCGACTACCGGCTGGCCAACCCGGCCAGGCTCGACCTGGCCGAGTTGCCCGCTTTGCTCGCCGATGTCCCGATCGTGGTGGTGCGGATCCTCGGCACCGAGCGCACGTGGCCCGAGGGCTTGCGGCAGGTACGGGACAGCGGCGCCCACGTGGTGGTCCTGGGCGGGGAACAGGCGCCGGACGCCGAGCTGATGGCGTTGTCCACCGTGCCCGCGGGCATCGCGACCGAGGCACACGCCTACCTCGCATACGGTGGGCCCGCCAATCTCGCGCAGCTGCACCGGTTTCTGTCCGACACGCTCCTGCTGTCCGGCGACGGGTTCGAACCGCCTGCCGAGCAGCCGTCGTGGGGTGTGCTCGACCGGCCGTCCACCGGCGACGGCCCGGTCGTCGCGATCCTCTACTACCGGGCGCACCAGCTGTCCGGCAACACGGCGTTCGTGGAGACACTGGCCGAGCAGGTCGAGGCGGCGGGTGGGCGCGCGCTGCCCGTCTACTGTGCCTCGCTGCGTTCCCGCGAGCCGGAGATGATGGCCGAACTGCGCAAGGCCGACGCGCTGCTGGTGACCGTCCTGGCGGCGGGCGGTACGCGTCCGGCGGACGCCGGCGCGGGCGGCGACGACGAGTCGTGGGACGTCGCCGAACTCGCCGCGCTCGACGTGCCGACACTGCAGGCGCTGTGCCTCACCAGCGACCGGGCAACGTGGCAGGACAACGACGAAGGCCTCTCGCCGCTCGACGCGGGCAACCAGATGGCGGTGCCGGAGTTCGACGGCAGGCTCATCACGGTTCCGTTCTCCTTCAAGGAACTCGACGCCGACGGTCTGCCCCGCTACGTCCCGGATCCGGAACGCGCGTCGCGCGTGGCACGCATCGCGCTGGCCCACGCGCGGTTGCGGCACACTCCGCCGGAGCAGCGGAAGGTCGCCGTGATGCTGTCGGCCTACCCGACCAAACACTCCCGCGTCGGCAACGCCGTCGGCCTCGACACGCCGGCCTCAGCGGTGCGGCTGTTGCGCCGCATGCGGGAGCTGGGCTACGACCTCGGCCCGGACGCCTTCCCCGGCGTCGAGCCCACCGGCACCGATCAGCCCGACGGCGACGCGCTCATCCACGCGCTGATCGAGGCGGGCGGGCAGGATCCGGAGTGGCTGACCGACGAGCAGCTCGCGGGCAACCCGATCCGCGTGCCGGCCGCGCGATACCAGGAATGGTTCGGCGCGCTTCCGGAAGACCTGCGCGCGGCGATGGTCGAGCACTGGGGACCGCCGCCCGGCGAACTCTATGTCGACAACGACGACATCGTGCTCGCATCGCTGCGGGCGGGCAACGTCGTGCTGATGATCCAGCCACCACGCGGTTTCGGCGAGAATCCGGTGGCCATCTACCACAATCCCGACCTTCCGCCGAGCCACCACTACCTGGCCGCCTACCGGTGGCTGGAGGAGGAATTCGGCGCGCACGCCGTCGTGCACCTGGGCAAGCACGGATCGCTCGAATGGCTGCCGGGCAAGACGGCGGGGCTGTCGGCCTCGTGCGCACCCGACGCGGTGCTCGGCAACCTGCCGCTGATCTACCCGTTCCTCATCAACGATCCCGGCGAGGGCGCACAGGCCAAACGGCGCGCACACGCCACGATCGTGGACCACCTCGTGCCGCCGATGGCACGGGCCGAGAGCTACGGCGACATGGCGCGGCTGGAGCAACTGCTCGACGAGCACGCCAACATCGCCGCCATGGACCCGGCGAAGCTGCCCGCCATCCGGCAGCAGATCTGGACGCTGATCCAGGCCGCGAAACTCGACCACGACCTGGGCATCGAGGAACGGCCGCACGACGCGGAGTTCGACGACTTCCTGCTGCACGTCGACGGCTGGCTGTGCGAGGTGAAGGACGCGCAGATCCGCGACGGCCTGCACATCCTCGGTGAGGCACCGACCGGCGAGGCGCGGGTCAACCTGGTGCTCGCGATGCTGCGTGCGCAGCAGATGTGGGGCGGCGCGAAGGCCGCCGTGCCGGGCCTGCGGTCAGCGCTCGGTCTCGCCGAGGACGCGCCGATGTCCGAAGTGGACGCCGTCGAGCACACGGCGCGCCTGCTGGTGGAGGGCATGGAGGCACGCGACTGGTCGCCGGACGCGGTCGGCACCGTGTGCGCCGAGGTGCTCGGCGCGCCGCGCGCCGAGGTCGCCGACGTCCTCCGGTTCGCCGCCACGGAGATCGTGCCGCGCCTCGCGGGCACGAGCGGGGAGATCGACGCCGTGCTGCACGCCCTCGACGGCGGGTACATCCCGGCCGGGCCGAGTGGTTCGCCGCTGCGCGGACTGGTCAACGTGCTGCCCACCGGCCGCAACTTTTACACCGTGGACCCGAAGGCCATTCCGAGCCGGCTGGCCTGGGAGACCGGGCAGGCGCTCGCCGACTCGTTGCTGCGCCGGTACCGGGACGACACCGGTGAGTGGCCGCGATCGGTGGGCCTGTCGGTGTGGGGCACGTCGGCCATGCGCACGTCCGGGGACGACGCCGCGGAGGTGCTCACGCTGCTCGGCGTGCGCCCCGTGTGGGACGAGGCATCACGGCGGGTCACCGGCATCGAGCCGGTCCCGCTCGACGAGCTGGGCAGGCCACGTATCGACGTGACCGTGCGGATCAGCGGGTTCTTCCGCGACGCGTTCCCGCACGTGGTGAACCTGCTCGACGACGCCGTGCGCCTGGTCGCCGCGCTCGACGAGCCGGAGTCGCGGAACTTCGTCCGCGCCCATGTGCGCGCCGACCTCGCCGGCCACGGCGACGAGCGCCGCGCGACCACGCGCATCTTCGGGTCCAAGCCCGGCTCCTACGGAGCGGGCCTGCTGCCGCTGATCGACGCCGGCAACTGGCGCGACGACTCCGACCTCGCCGAGGTGTACGCCGTGTGGGGCGGCTACGCCTACGGCCGCGGCCTCGACGGCGCACCCGCACGTGAGGACATGGAGGCCTCCTACCGGCGCATCGTCGTCGCGGCGAAGAACACCGACACGCGTGAGCACGACATCGCCGACTCCGACGACTACTTCCAGTACCACGGCGGGATGATCGCCACCGTGCGCGCGCTGACCGGCAGCGCTCCCGCGTCCTACGTCGGTGACAGCACGAGCCCCGATTCCGTGCGCACGCGCTCGCTGTCCGAGGAGACGAAACGCGTGTTCCGGGCCCGGGTGGTGAACCCCCGCTGGCTGGCCGCCATGCGCAGGCACGGCTACAAGGGCGCGTTCGAGCAGGCCGCCACGGTCGACTACCTGTTCGGCTTCGACGCGACCGCGGGCGTCGTGGACGACTGGATGTACGAGAAGCTGACCGAGTCCTACGTGCTGGACAAGGAGAACCAGGACTTTCTCGCTCAGGCCAACCCGTGGGCGTTGCGCGGCATCATCGAACGGCTCAGCGAGGCCGCCGAGCGCGGGTTGTGGGAGGAGCCGGATCCGGAACTGCTGTCCCGCATGCAGGAGGTCTACCTTCGCATCGAGGGTGACCTGGAAGGCGGCGAGTCATGAAGCTGCACGAGCGGATCGCGCCGGCCCGGCTGCCGTGTCCGCCGCTCATGTCACCGTGTGCGCCGTCTGCGTCGCCGTCTCGGCCGTCCACGTCACCGTGTGCGCCGTCTGCGTCGCCGTCTCGGCGGTACCCGTCCCGACGCGCCGCCCGCCCGCGAGCACGGTCAGGACTGCGGCACGACGGGTGCGGCTGTAGCGGTGCCCGACGCCGACCGCACAGCTGTCCGATGTGGACCGGACCCCACCGGCTCCGCGCGTGACGGGCCGGCGTCAGCCGCAGACGGCGCCCTTCGCGGCCGAGCCGACCAGCTTCGCGTACTTCGCCAGCACACCGGTGCGACGCGGCACCTCGGGTTGCCGCCAGCCCTCGCGGCGACGTACCAGCTCCGCCTCGTCCACGCCGAGGTCCAGCGTGCGCGTGGCCATGTCGAGCACGATCGGGTCACCGTCGCGCACGAACGCGATCGGACCCCCGTGCGCGGCCTCCGGAGCGACGTGCCCGATGCACAGCCCGGTGGTGCCGCCCGAGAACCGGCCGTCGGTCAGCAGCAGCACGTCCTTGCCGAGTCCGGCACCCTTGATGGCGCCGGTGACCGCCAGCATCTCGCGCATGCCCGGACCGCCCCGCGGGCCCTCGTTGCGGATCACCACCACGTCACCGGCCTTGAGCTCACCCAGGGCGTCCATCGCGGCCTGCTCGCCGTCGAACACGCGCGCCGTGCCCTCGAACCTCGCCCGGTCGAACCCGGCGCTCTTCACCACCGCACCCTCGGGCGCGAGGCTGCCGTGCAGGATCGTGATCCCCCCGGTCGGGTGAATCGGCTCGGTGAGCCGCCGGATCACCGTGCCGTCCAGCTCGGGCGGGGCCAGCTCGGCCAGGTTCTCCGCCAGCGTCCTCCCGGTGACGGTGAGGCAGTCGCCGTGCAGCAGGCCCGCGTCGAGCAGCGCCTTCATCACCACCGGCACCCCGCCGACACGGTCGACGGCGGTCATCACGTGCCGCCCGAACGGCTTGACGTCGGCGAGGTGCGGCACCCGGTCGCCGACGCGGGTGAAGTCGTCGAGCGTCAGCTCCACCTCGGCCTCGTGGGCGATCGCCAGCAGGTGCAGCACAGCATTCGTGGAGCCGCCCAGCGCCATCACGACGGCGATGGCGTTCTCGAACGCCTCCCGCGTGAGGATGTCGCGGGCCGTGATGCCCTTGGCCAGCATGCCCACCACCGCCTCGCCGCTCGCGCGGGCGAACCGGTCGCGACGCCGGTCTACCGACGGCGGGCTCGCCGACCCCGGCAGCGACATGCCCAGCGCCTCGGCCGCGCACGCCATCGTGTTGGCGGTGTACATGCCGCCGCACGCACCCTCGCCGGGGCAGATGGCCCGTTCGATCTGGTCGACCTTCTCGCGCGTGATGAGCCCCCGCGCGCACGCGCCGACGGCCTCGAACGCGTCGATGATCGTGACCTCTTCGCCATCGACCGTGCCGGGCAGGATGGAGCCCGCGTAGAGGAACACGGCGGCGACGTCGAGGCGCGCGGCGGCCATCAGCATGCCCGGCAGACTCTTGTCACAGCCGGCGAGCAGGATGGTGCCGTCGAGCCGTTCGGCCTCCATCACCGTCTCCACCGAGTCGGCGATCACCTCGCGTGACACGAGCGAGAAGTGCATTCCCTCGTGGCCCATGGAGATCCCGTCGCTGACGGAGATCGTGCCGAACTCCAGAGGGTAGCCGCCGCCCGCGTGCACGCCCTGCTTGCTCGCCTCGGCGAGCCGCTGCAGCGACAGGTTGCACGGGGTGATCTCGTTCCACGACGAGGCGATGCCGATCTGCGGCTTGCCGAAGTCGTCGTCGCCCATGCCGAGTGCGCGGAGCATGCCTCGCGCGGCGGCGCGTTCGATGCCGTCGGTGACCTCGCGGCTGCGCGGCTTCAGATCTGGTTCGGCCATGGCCCGATCATCCCCCACAGCGGGCCGGGCGGCACAATGCCAGCGTGGCTGAAACGGTGACCATTGCCCAGAAAATCGCCGACGAGCTCGGTGTCCGCCCGGCTCAGGTGCAGGCCGCTGTCGACCTGCTCGACGGCGGCTCGACCGTGCCGTTCATCGCCCGTTACCGCAAGGAGGTGACGGGCGCGCTCGACGACACGCAGCTGCGCACGCTCGAGGAGCGCCTACGCTACCTGCGCGAGCTGGAAGAGCGGCGCACGGCGATCCTCGACTCGATCGCGTCGCAGGGCAAGCTCGACGACGAGCTCAGGGCACGCATCCTGGCCGCCGACTCCAAGGCGCGGCTGGAGGACATCTACCTGCCGTACAAGCCGAAGCGCCGCACGAAGGCCCAGGTCGCCAGGGAGGCCGGGCTGGAACCGCTCGCCGACGGCCTGCTGGCCGACCCCGGCACGGACCCGCAGGCGGCCGCGGCCGTGTTCGTGGACCCGGACAAGGGGGTCGCCGACGCCGCCGCCGCGCTCGACGGCGCGAGGGCCATCCTCGTGGAACGCTTCGCCGAGGACGCCGACCTGATCGGCGAGCTGCGCGAGACGATGTGGTCGCGTGGCTGGATGACGTCGAAGGTCCGGCCCGGCAAGGAGACCGAGGGCGCCAAGTTCGCCGACTACTTCGACTTCGCCGAACCGTTCACCAAGCTCCCCTCGCACCGCGTCCTGGCGCTCTTCCGCGGCGAGAAGGAGGAGGTGCTCGACCTCGCGACCGAGCCGGAGGAGCCCGCCGACCCGGACGCGGCGCCGCGCACGGGACCGAGTGACTACGAGGTCCGCATCGCCCAGCGGTTCGGGATCGCCGACGAGGGCAGGCCCGCCGACAAGTGGCTCACCGACACGGTGCGCTGGGCGTGGCGGACGAAGATCCTGCTGCACCTGGGCATCGACCTGCGCATGCGGCTACGGCAGGCCGCCGAGGACGAGGCGGTGCGCGTGTTCGCCGCGAACCTGCGCGACCTGCTGCTCGCCGCGCCCGCGGGCACGCGCGCCACGATGGGTCTCGACCCGGGTTACCGGACCGGGGTCAAGGTGGCGGTGGTCGACGGCACGGGCAAGGTGGTCGCGACCGACACCATCTACCCGCACAAGCCGCAGAACCGCTGGAACGACGCACTGGTCACGTTGGAGAAGCTGGCGCGGGAGCACCAGGTCGAGCTCATCGCCATCGGCAACGGCACCGCGTCGCGGGAGACCGACAAGCTCGCGGGCGAACTCGTCAAGGCCCGGCCGGAGCTCGAGCTCACCAAGATCGTGGTGTCGGAGGCGGGCGCGTCGGTGTACTCGGCGTCCGCCTACGCGGCGCAGGAGCTGCCCGGTCTGGACGTGTCGCTGCGGGGTGCCGTGTCGATCGCGCGGCGGCTGCAGGACCCGCTCGCCGAACTGGTGAAGATCGACCCGAAGTCGATCGGTGTGGGCCAGTACCAGCACGACCTCGCCGAGTCGAAGCTGTCGCGTTCGCTCGACGCCGTGGTGGAGGACTGCGTGAACGCCGTCGGCGTCGACCTCAACACCGCCTCGGTGCCGCTGCTGTCCCGGGTGTCGGGCATCGGCACGTCGCTGGCCGAGAACATCGTCGCCCACCGCGACAGCCACGGCCGGTTCCGCAGCCGCAACGACCTCAAGGAGGTTCCGCGGCTCGGGCCGAAGGCGTTCGAGCAGTGCGCGGGCTTCCTGCGGATCCCGGACGGCGACGACCCACTCGACGCCTCCAGCGTCCACCCCGAGGCGTATCCGGTGGTGCGGCGCATCCTCGACGAGACGGGAGTGGGCATCCGCGAGCTCATCGGCGACACGCGCACCCTCAAGAGCCTGAAGCCGGAACGTTTCGTCGACGAGACGTTCGGTCTGCCCACCGTCACCGACATCCTCGCCGAGCTGGAGAAGCCGGGCCGTGACCCGCGTCCGGAGTTCAAGACGGCGACCTTCGCCGAGGGCGTCGAGACGATGGCGGACCTCAAGCCCGGCATGCGGCTCGAGGGCGTGGTCACCAACGTCGCGGCGTTCGGCGCGTTCGTGGACATCGGCGTGCACCAGGACGGCCTCGTGCACGTCTCGGCGATGTCGCACGACTTCGTCAAGGACCCGCGGGACGTGGTCAAGCCCGGCGACGTCGTGAAGGTCAAGGTGCTCGACGTCGACGTGGCCCGCAAGCGCATCTCGCTCACTCTGCGGCTCGACGACGAGGCCAAGCCCGGCGGCGGCGAGCCGCGCGGGCAGGGCGGCGGCCGCGGCGGGCGTCAGGGTCGGGGCAGGCCGCAGCAGCGGCAGGGCGGCAGGCAGCGTGACGACCGGAAGCCACCCGCCGGAGGCGCGATGGCGGAGGCGCTCCGCAAGGCCGGTTACGGAAAGTGAGCCCGGCCGGGCAATCACATGGCGAGCGGCGCGGTCAGGCCTGACAATGGGGCAGCGAGCCTCCGCCCCGGACGGGCGGCGGTCCAGGCACGGCAGACGAGCGGCGCCTCCGCGTGACGCCGACGGAGACGGCACCCGCTCGAGCGGCGCGAACGCCTCCGCCTGCGCGGTGGCGGGAGACGGGAGGGAGCATGACGTCGACCGGAGGTTTGAGCCCCACTACCCGCGCACGGCTCGAGCGTGAGCTCGAACAACTGCGTGAGCAGCGGGAAACCCTCGCCCCGAGGCTGGGTGAGGACCCGCTGGGCGACAGCGCCGACCAGGCCGACCTGCTGGAACGCGCCGAGGTGGTGTCCCGGCTCGACCGGCGCATCGCCGAGGTCTACGACCTGCTGCACGGCGGGCCCGCGAACGACCTGGACGAGTCGGCGCTGCCGTCCGGCACGAAGGTGCGGCTGAAGTTCGACGACGGCAGCGTGGAGGACATGGTGGTCGTCGGGGTCGCCGACGAGGCCGAGGACGACCTGTCCACCCTCACCGCCGACAGCCCGCTCGGCCGCGCCATCGCCGGACACAAGAAGGGCGACACGATCACCTACCGCACACCCGGTGGCGAGGTGTCCGCGGAGATCGTGAAGCTCTCGGTGCCGAAGAGCTGACCACCCCCCTGGCCCGCGGCGCCCGCTTCCGCACGGGAGTGGGCGCCGCGGCACTGGTCAGACCAGGTCGCGCGGCACCGTGTGGTGCCAGTTGCGGGAGAACAGGCGCTGCTCGCCCTCGTAGCCGTCGAGCCGCGCGTGCAGGTGGAATTCCGTCGAGGTGCACGTCAGTACCGTCCTGGTGACGGTGGTGGCGGACCAGTCGCCGCGGGAGAACGTGAGCGTCCACTCGGTCTCGCCGCGCGCGGACTGGAAGTCGTCGGCCACCGAGCTGTACCGCTCGTAGGCGCGTCGGCTGACGTCGAGATCGATGTCCTCGTAGTGGGCCGTGCCGCCGTCCTTGACGATCTCCAGCGCCGACTCGTAGTCGACGAGGTCACGCTGCACGGTCCAGCGGTGCTCGCCCGGCTTCACGTTGGTGGTGCGGATCGGTTCGGCGCCCTCGGGCTCGCCGAACGGGTCCAGGCGGTCCTCCCCGTCGACCGTGCGCACCGGCAGGATGAGGCGGCTCTGACCCGTGTGCACCGTGAGGCAGGCCTGTTCCGGCGGCGGCCACGCGAGTGGCCAGTACGACGACGAGAGCGACAGCCGGATCTTGTGCCCGGGCGGGAACGCCTGCGCGACCACGTTGAGGTCGATGCTCACGCGGTAGCGCCTACCGGGCTCCAGCGGCTGCGGATCGTCGTGGCCGTCGCGGTGGGTGAGGTTGAGCAGCCCGTACGTCACCCGGGTCGCCCGGCCGTCCGGGCGCACGTCGGAGAGCCGCGCGGCCACCATCGCGACGGGCCGGTCCGCGGAGACCTCGAGGTCCACGACGGGCGAGCCGAGGATCTCGCAGCGCTCGGTGAGCGGGTCGGTCTCGAACACGAGCGACCCGCCGTCCTCCTCGCGCTGGTCGTAGGGCAGGTCCGGGGGCGCGTTGTAGGAGGCCCACTTGCCGGAGAACTGCCCGACCGACAGCGGTGACTGCACGGTGAGGTCCTCGGCGGGCACCTGCTCGCCCTCCTCGGCGAGGCGGTGCCGGGTCAGCGGCAGGTCGACCGGGGTGACGTTGGGCGAGGGCCACGCGTCCTCGCCGATCCAGCGGCCCGGACGGTCCTCGTAGGACGTCGACGGTGGCACGCTGTCCTGCATCCAGGTGAGCAGCATGGGCCCGTCGAGTACGCCGTTGTCGATGTCGCGCAGCCAGTGGTCCCACCAGCGCACCAGCTCCTGCAGGTAGCCGATCGCCGGCCCCGGCTCGCCGAGGTGCGGGTACTTGTGCGACCACGGCCCGACGAGGCCCCTGCGTGGCACGTCGAGGTTCGCCAGCAGCCGAGACACGGCGTTGGAGTAGCCGTCGGCCCAGCCGCTGGAGGCGAGCACCGGCACCTGCACGTCGCTGTAGTTCTCCGACACCGACGCGTGCCGCCAGTAGTCGTCGCGGCGCTGGTGGTTGAGCCACTCGTCCACCCACGGGCCCGCCGCCTCGATGCGTTCCCGCCACATGTCGCGCCACCGGTCGCCGACCAGCGCCGGATCGGGCGGCAGCGTACTGTAGGCGAACATCGTGCCTGCCTCGGCGAGGTTGTCCGAGAGCATGCAGCCGCCCATGTAGTGGAAGTCGTCGGCGTAGCGGTCGTCGGTGAACGACGCGATGGCGATGGCCTGCAGTGTCGGCGGTTTGCGTGCCGCCACCTGCAGCGCGGCGAAACCGCCCCAGGAGATGCCCATCATCCCGGTGCGGCCGTTGCACCACGGCTGCTCGGCGATCCACTGCAGCACGTCCTCGGCGTCGCGCTGCTCCTGCTCCAGGTACTCGTCGGTGAGCACGCCCTCCGACTCCCCCGTGCCGCGGATGTCGACCCGGACGCACGCGTAGCCGTGTCCCGCGAGGTACGGGTGGTGGATGGAGTCCCGGACGGCGGTCAGGTCGCGCTTGCGATACGGGATGTACTCCAGGATGCCGGGCACCGGATCCACTTCGGACGAATACGGCCGCCAGATCCGCGCGGCCAGCCGCGTGCCGTCGGAGACGGTGATCCAGACGTGCTCATCCTCGGTAACCTCGTACGGCAGCGAACCGACCGCTCGCACCGGGTGGGCCTCCCTCCGTCGTTCACTCGTCGAACTCGAAGCGCAGTGCGCCGATGACCCGCTGGTACTTGTCCTCGAGATCGGCCTCGTCGCGGGCGCCGACGAACACGTGCGCGAGTTCGTAGCTGTAGCTGTCCTGCCCCGGCATGTCCGACAGTCGCTGCCCCTCCTCGGGCACGATGTCGATGATGACACCGGGGATGTCGTCCTGGATGCGCTGGATCTCCTCCTCGGTGGGCACGCGGCGCACCACGGCGTCCCCGTCGAACCGGCGGTGGTACCACTTGGCCGCGATACCGTACTCGCCCTGGCCGGACGGCGCCTTCGGGTCCTCGCCCAGGCCGAGCTTCACCATCGTGTCGTGGTTGGGGATGCCGTCGACGCATTCGAACATCTCGGCGTGCGACTGCGAGTGGCGGGGGTTGATCTCCAGCAGCGCCACGTCGCCCACGTCGGGCCGGCAGAAGAACTCGATGCTGAACGTGGAGTTGTCCATGCCGATCTGCCGGATGACGCGCTTGGAGACGTCGACGAGGCGGTCCACGGACTCCTTCGGCAGCTGCGAGGGGTACTGGTGACGCAGGAACGACGAGCTGTCCGGGTAGTTGAGCGAGTCCAGCACGCCGTAGACGACGACCTCGCCGTTGTAGACGTAGCCCTCGGTGGCGCACTGCACCCCGGACAGCGCCTCCTCGGCGAGACAGGCCTGCCCACCGACGCCGGCGATCTCGGGTGGCAGGTCGAGCCGTTGCATCATCTGCTCGAACGGCTTGCCGACGCGGCCGATGCCCTCGCGGATCTCCGCCACGGCGGCGTCGAACTCCGTGTCGTCGGCGACGCGGAACGCCAGCTCCGAGGAGTAGGACTTCACGGGCTTGAGCCACATCGGGTAGCGCACGCCCTCGGGCGGGCGGGGGTCGTCCTGGTCGAGGTCGACGATGCCGAAGTTCGGGTACTCGTCGATCGCCTGCTGCTGTTCGAGCCTGCTCCAGTATTTGTGCTCACACTTGACGATCGACTCCAGCGACGGACCGGGCAGTCCGTAGCGCCGGCACAGGATCGCGCGGAGCGCCGAGATCGGGAAGTCCCAGTAGCCCACGATCGCGTCGATCGACCCGTCGAACGAGTCGAGTTGCGACTGGGCCTTGTCCAGGAGTTCCTCGAAATCGACCTCGCCGATCTGGGTCTCCTCCTGCGTCAGCAGGCCGTGGAACCGGTAGCGGTCGGCGTTCGGGATGTCGGCGAGGGTCCGGGTGTTCTCCTCGTCCAACGCGAGCACGAAGATGTTTTTCACGCCACCGGGGGTGTCCGGGTCAGCGGGTGGCTAAACGTTGCGCCGCGTCACCGAAGCCCGCGGCGAGGTCCGCGAACGCGGCGTCGAGCACCTCACAGAGATCGCTGCGGGGGTCGCCGAGCCAGTGTTCGTAGGCGGCCAGCGCGGCGCCGAGCGCGGTGTAGGCGATGGCTTGCGGGCGCAGCGCGGTGAGCGGCTCGCCCAGGCGGGCGGCGGCGAACTCGGCGACGACGGCCCGCCAGTCGCCGTAGCGCAGGGTGGAGTGCGCCTGCAGCGCGGGCACGCGCAGGATGAGCTCCATGCGCCTGCGGTGCCGGGGCACCTCGTCGGCCGATACGCGGTTGAACTCCACCACCACGGCACGCACCGACTGCATGAGCGCTTCGCCGGCGGGACGGTTGCGGAACTGGGCGCGCATGTGCTCGAGCTGCTCGGTGAACGCTCCCCACACGACGTCGTTCTTGGACTCGAAGTAGCGGAAGAACGTGCGCCTGCCGATGCCCGCGGCCTTGGCGATGTCGTCGACGGTGGTCGCCTCGAAGCCGTCCCGGTCGAACAGTGCGAAGGCGACCTTCTCCAGCTCGACCTGGCTGGTCGACCGGCGCCGGCCGGGCCGACCGGGTGAATCCGCCGCGTTGCCCACGATGACCCTTCCATTTGACACCGAGTGCCATTATTCTCGTGTCCGCTGTCACACAAGGACGTGGGAGGTAGCTTGCCATGAGCGATGACATGACGGTCACCACCGCCGAGGCGGACGTCGAGCAGGACCTGCTGGTCGAAGAGGTCTCGATCGACGGCATGTGCGGTGTCTACTGAGCTGTTCGACCCGGACCGGCCGTACCGGCTCTCTCCGAGTGTCGCTCTGCGGCCGGAACCGTTCGGGGCTCTCGTCTACGACTTCACCACCCGCAAACTCTCCTTTCTCAAGACCCGGCTGCTCGTCGACGTCGTGCACGCACTGGCCGACGCGCCCGACGCACGCGCCGCCTTGGCCTCGGCCGAGGTGCCGGAGGCCGAGCACGCGCGGTATCTCGACGCCCTCGCGGGGCTCGTCTCCGCGGGCACGATCGAAGTCAGAGGTGGCTAGATGAAACTGGTCGAGCACTTCCGGCACGGGCTCGACGCACCGATCTGCCTGACGTGGGAACTCACCTACGCGTGCAACCTGTCGTGCGTGCACTGCCTGTCGTCCTCGGGCCGCCGCGACCCGCGGGAACTGTCCACTGAGGAATGCAAGGCGATCATCGACGAGCTGCAGTGGCTGCAGGTGTTCTACGTCAACATCGGCGGCGGCGAACCGACCGTCCGCTCCGATTTCTGGGAACTCGTCGAGTACGCCGTCGCCCACCAGGTGGGCGTCAAGTTCTCCACCAACGGCGTGCGGATCACCCCGGAGCGGGCCCGCTGGCTGGCCGGCACCGACTACGTGGACGTGCAGCTGTCCCTGGACGGCGCCACCGCCGAGGTCAACGACGCCGTCCGCGGGCCCGGATCGTTCGACACCGTCATGCGCGCGATGCAGAACCTGCGCGACGCCGGCTTCACCGGGTTCAAGATCAGCGTCGTGATGACCCGGCACAACGTCGGCCAGCTCGACGAGTTCAAGCGGATCGCCGACGAGTTCGGCGCGCAGTTGCGCATCACGCGGCTGCGGCCGTCCGGGCGGGGCGCCGACACGTGGGACGAACTGCACCCGACCGCCGACCAGCAGCTCGAGTTGTACGACTGGCTGGTCGCCCACGGCGAGAACGTGCTCACCGGCGACTCGTTCTTCCACCTCAACGCGCTCGGCTCGACGCCGTTGCCGGGGCTCAACCTGTGCGGGGCCGGCCGCGTGGTCTGCCTCATCGACCCGATCGGCGACGTCTACGCCTGCCCGTTCGCCATCCACGACGAGTTCCTCGCCGGCAACGTCCGCGACGAGGGCGGCTTCACGTCGGTGTGGCGCACCTCGGACCTGTTCGCCCGGCTGCGGACACCCCAGACCGGCGGTGCCTGCACGTCGTGCTCGGCCTACGACTCGTGTCAGGGCGGCTGCATGGCGGCGAAGTTCTTCACCGGGCTCCCGCTCGACGGCCCCGATCCCGAGTGCGTCCGGGGCAACGGGGAACGGGCGCTGGAACTGGTCGGAGCCGGTGCCGCGATACCGAAGCCGGACAAGGACCATTCGCACCGCGGCCGCAAGGGGGTGCCTGTCGCCATCGGGTGGGGACCGCCCGAGGCCGAGCGCCTGCCCGACCGCGCGTGCGACACCAGCCCGCTCGCCGGAATGCCGGCGCCGAGAGGAACGAAGTAATGGCCAGCACGAAGGATTGGTTCGAGACCGTCGCCGAGGCGCGGGAGCGAGCCCGCAAGCGCCTGCCGAAGTCGGTGTTCCTGGCTCTGCACGCCGGCTCGGAGGCCGGCCGCACGCTCGCCGACAACACCGCCGCGTTCGCCGAACTCGGCCTGCGGCCCCGGATCGCGGACCTGCCCGCCACCCGCGAACAGGCCACGACGGTGCTGGGCCAGGAGATCTCGATGCCGGTGATCTGCTCGCCCACCGGCGTGCAGGCGGTCGACCCCGGCGGTGAGGTCGCCGTCGCGAAGGCGGCGGCGGCGTCGGGGACGGCGATCGGGCTCAGTTCGTTCGCCTCGAAGCCGATCGAGGACGTGGTCGCCGCCAACGACAAGACCTTCTTCCAGGTCTACTGGCAGGGTTCGCGGGACAGCATGATCGCGCGGATGGACCGCGCCAAGCAGGCCGGCGCGAAGGGCCTCATCGTCACGCTCGACTGGGTTTTCGCCACCGCCCGCGACTGGGGCGCCCCGCCGATTCCGGAGAAGGTGGACCTCAAGGCGGCGATCACGTTCGCCCCGCAGGTGCTCGTCAAACCGGGCTGGCTCGCGCGCTACGTCCGGACACGGCGCCTGCCGGACCTCACCACGCCGAACCTCGCCGAGGCCGGCGCGCAGGGGCCCACGTTCTTCGGCGCCTACGGCGAGTGGATGGGCACGCAGCCGCCGACCTGGGCCGATCTGGCCTGGTTGCGCGAGCAGTGGGACGGGCCGTTCATGATCAAGGGGATCTACCGGCCCGACGACGCCAAGCGCGCCGTCGACATCGGAGCCACCGCGATCTCGGTGTCCAACCACGGTGGCAACAACCTTGACTCCACCCCGGCGTCCATCCGCGCACTGCCCGGTGTCGCCAACGCCGTGGGCGACCAGATCGAGGTGCTGCTCGACGGCGGGATCCGGCGCGGCAGCGACGTCGTCAAGGCCCTCGCTCTCGGCGCCAAGGCCGTGCTGGTGGGCCGCGCCTACTTGTGGGGACTGGCCGCCAACGGTGAACGCGGTGTCCACAATGTCCTGGAGATCCTCCGGCAGGGCATCGACAGCACGCTCTACGGCCTGGGCCGCAAGTCCATCCACGAGCTCTCGCCCGAGGACGTCGTCGTGCCCGGCGACTTCACCCGGGGCATGTAGGGGCCGTGGGCGTCGCACTGGTCACCGGCGCGGCGCGCGGGATCGGCGCGGCGGTGGTGCGCCGGCTCGCGGCCACCGGCTGGCGCGTCGTCGCCGTGGACGTCTGCGCCGACGACCCGGCTCTGCCGTACTCGCTCGGCACCCGGGAACAGCTGGCCGTCGTGGCCGCCGAACACCCGGACGTGGTGCGCGAGGTGGTGGCCGACGTGCGCGATGCCGAGGCGCTGCGCTCGGCCGTCGCCCTGGCCGAGCGGGAGTTCGGCGGGCTGGACGCGGCCGTCGCGGCGGCGGCCGTGATGGCGGGCGGGCAGCCGTTGTGGGAGACCACCGATGCCCAGTGGGAGGCGTTGTTCTCCGTCGGTGTCACCGGCGTGGCCAACCTCGCCCGGGCCGCCGTCCCGGCCCTGCTGCGCCGGCCCGAACCCCGGCAGGGCCGGTTCGTCGCGCTCGCCTCGTCCGCCGCCCACCACGGCCTGTGGCATCTGGCGGGGTACAACGCGGCCAAACACGCGGTGGTCGGGCTCGTCAAGGGCCTGGCCACCGACCTGCGCGGCACGGGAGTGTGCGCCACCGCCGTCTCCCCCGGTTCCACCCGGACGGACCTGCTCGACGCGACGGCTCGGCTCTACGATCTCGGCGACGTCGAGGAGTTCGCCCGGCACCAGCTCGTCGAGCGGCTCCTGGAGCCCGAGGAGGTGGCGGCCGTGGTGGCGTTCCTGTGCTCACCGGAGTCGTCGGCGATCACCGGCTCGGTCGTGCACGCCGACGGTGGGTTCCAGCCGTGAAGCCCGGCACCAGGTTCGTTCTCGATGCCTCGGTCCGTCGCCGGGGCGCGCTCCTCATCGGCGGATCGCCCCTGCGGCTCGTGCGGCTGGGCGCGGCCGGCTCCCGGCTGCTGGCCCGGTGGCTGGACGGCGAGGCGTTGTCGGACTCCCCCGGCGAGCTCCGGCTGGCCCGCAAGCTGGTGGACGCCGGCCTGGTGCACCCGCAGCCCCCGCCCGGGCCCAAGCCCGCCGACGTCACGCTCGTCGTGCCGGTGAAGGACAACGCCGAGGGGGTGCGGCGCCTGGTCGAGGCGACGCCCGAGGTCGGCGCGAGGATCGTCGTGGACGACGGCTCGCGGGAATCGCCGCCAGGGGCGTCCGTGCGCCATCCGCATCCGCTCGGCCCGGCCGCCGCGCGCAACGCGGGCTGGCGTCGCGCCGAGACCGACCTGGTCGCCTTTCTCGACGCGGACACCGTCCCGGAGCCCGGTTGGCTGGACGCGCTGCTGCCGCACTTCGGTGACCCGGCGGTGGTGGCGGTCGCGCCGCGGGTCCGCAGCGCCGCGCGGCCGGGATCCGTCGGCGCCTACGAACGCACGCGGTCCGCTTTGGACCTCGGTGCCCGGCCCGCGCCCGTGCGGCCGATGAGCCGGGTGAGCTACGTGCCGAGCGCGGCACTCGTCGTGCGCCGCTCGGCACTGTCCGCTGTGGACGGCTTCGATCCGGACTTGCGATTCGGCGAGGATGTCGACCTGGTCTGGCGGCTGCTGGAGATCGGTGCGGTGCGCTACGAGCCCGCCGCCGTGGTGGTCCACGAACCGCGTGCCACGGTGCGGTCGTGGCTGCGTCAGCGGTTCGACTACGGCACGTCGGCGGCGCCGCTCTCGGCGCGGCATCCGGGGCGGCTCGGCCCGGCACGGCTGTCCGCGTGGGTGGCGCTGGCGTGGGTGCTGCTCGCGGCGGGACGTCCGTTGGCGGGTGCGGTGCTCGCGGCGGGCGGCGCGGCGTCGCTGACCCGGAGACTGCGGGACATCCCGGCGGCCGAGTCGCTACGGCTGGCGGCGCGCGGTCAGCTCGGCGGAGGCAGGCTCCTCACCGAGGCGGTCCGGCGCGCGTGGTGGCCGCTGCTGCTGCCGACCCGACGGGGCCGCCGAGTCCTCGCGGCGGCGTTCGCGCCGTGTGCCGTGCGAGCGCTGGGCAGGCCGCCGGCGTGGCTTGCGCTGCGGATCCTGGACGACCTCGCCTACTGCGCGGGCGTGTGGGCCGGCTGTGTGCGGCACCGGACGGCGGCTCCCCTGCTGCCGCGGTTCACCGAGGCCACGCCGCGATGACGGCGCTGGGCGGCCGCCGGTGGCCGGAGGTCGGTGCCGCGGTGCTCGCCGTGCCGATCGGCGCCACCGAGCAGCACGGCCCGCACCTGCCGCTCGACACCGACACCACCATCGCGGCGGAGCTGTGCCGCCGCCTGGCCGCCCGGGTGCCGGACCTGCTCGTGGCACCCGCGCTGCCGTACGGCTCCAGCGGCGAGCACGCCGGATTTCCGGGCACCCTCTCCATCGGCAGGCGGGCACTCGAACTCGTGCTGGTGGAACTCGCCCGCTCCGCCGACCATTTCCGCGGCGTCGTGTTCGTCAACGGCCACGGCGGCAACCTCGTTCCGCTGCGCGACGCCGTGCGGCTGCTGCGGTCCGAGGGCAGACGGGTGCTCGCGTGGTCGCCGAGCGGCTCCCCGGACGACACCCACGCCGGCCGCAGGGAAACGTCGGTGCTGCTGCGGTTGCGGCCCGCCGACGTCCGGTCCGATGTGGCCGAGCCCGGCAACACGGCACCGCTTTCCGAGCTCATGGAGCGGCTGGCGCGCGACGGCGTCCGCGCCGTGAGCGCGAACGGCGTGCTGGGCGACCCGGCCGGGGCGAGCGCCGCCGAGGGCGAACGGTTGCTGACGTCGTGGACCGAGTCCCTGGTCAGCGCCGTCCATCGGTGGCAGGCGGGTGACGTTACCCTCGCAGGAGGCACGCACGGTCAGTGACGAAGGTGGTGACGCGATGCCGCCGACCCGGGGACAGGGCAAGCCGGTGCTGAGCAGGCGGCGCGAGGTCAGCCACATGAGCGCACGGTCGGTGCTGATGACCCTGCTGGGCGAGTTCGTGCTGCCCCGGGACCGTCCGGTGTGGACGTCGGTGCTCGTCGACGCGCTCGGCATGTTCGACGTCGAGGAGAAGTCGGCCCGGCAGGCGCTCGCGCGGACCGCCGCCGAGGGCTGGATCGCCTCCGAACGGGTGGGCAGGCGGGTGCGCTGGTCGCTGACCGAGCCGGGCCGGGTGCTGCTCTCCGAGGGCGCGCGACGCATTTACGACTTCGGCAGCGCCTCCCGGTCGTGGGACGGCCGGTGGCTGGTGGTGTTGGTGTCGGTGCCGGAGGCCCGGCGCGACCTGCGGCACCAGCTGCGCACCAAACTGACCTGGGCGGGTTTCGGTTCGCCCGCGCCCGGTGTGTGGGTCACCCCGCACCCGTCGCGGGAGGAGGAGGCCCTGGGGATCCTCTCCGGACTGGGGCTGCACGACGCCATCTCGTTCGTCGGGCCGTACGGCGCGATCGGGGACGAGAGCTCGATGGTGGCCACGGCGTGGGATCTGCGGGGGCTGGTGACGCGCTACCAGGAGTTCGTCGAGGTGTTCGGCTCGCTCGCACCGAAGGACGACGACGCCGTGCTGGACGCCCAGACCCGGCTGGTGCACGAGTGGCGCCGGTTCCCGTTCCTGGACCCGCAGCTGCCGTCGGTGCTGTTGCCGGAGAACTGGAGCGGAGCCCAGGCCGCCGACCTGTTCCATCGCAGGCACGCCGAGTGGAACCCGGTGGCCCAACGCCGATGGGACGAACGGGTCGCCGACGTCGAGGCGGCTTAGGCACCCGGTACCACCGGCCGACATGGGCGGCACACACGGCGACGTGAGCGGCCGACACGGCTACGTGGACCGCAGACACGCACGGGTCAGACACCCAGGCCCGGGAACAGCTTGGCGGCATTGCCGGCCAGCACGGCGCGGAGCACGTCGTCCGGCAGGCCGAGGCCGATCAGGGCGCGCACGTTTCGGGCGGTCCCCGGCACGCCGGGCCAGTCGGTGCCGAAGACGAACTTCGTGGCCAGCCGCGCGAAGTCCACGCGCGCGTAGTACTCCGGCAGCTTCTTCGGCGGCAGTCCGGCGAGGTCGAGCCACACGTTCTCCTTGGCCAGCGCGAGGAACGCGGCCACGTCGTACCACCAGCCGCGCCCGCCGTGCGCCAGCACGAACTGCACACCCGGGAAGTCCTCCACGACGTCGAGCAACAGCTGCGGGTCGCCGAACGTCGCCCGCGCGCCGGGGAAGCTGCTGGTGCCCGAGTGCAGGATCACCGGGACACCACGTTCGTCGCACACGCGATAGGCGGCGTAGAGCTCCTTGTCGGCGGGCGAGAACGCGCCGTGCACGGGGTGCAGTTTGAGTGCCACCGCTCCGAGGCCCAGCTGTCGCTCCACTTCGGACGCCAGCGGGTGGTGCAGATGCGGATTCACGTTGGCCACGAGCCGGAACCGCGTGGGGTTGTGCCGCACGAGCGGAAGGTTGTCCTCGATCGGCTGGATCCCCGTGGCGCGGGGGCTGTACTCGCTGAACAACAGCACCCGGTCGGCACCCTCGGCCTCGAACAGCGCGTCGAGCCGCTCCGGCACCGGGTTGCCGTCGGCGTCGTAGGCGTCCCGCCACGGGTGCGGCCCGGAGAACTCCTCGGCCCACTCCAGCCACGCGGGTTTGAGCGTCGGGAGCCGGGGCGCGTGCACGTGGGCATCGACGACCGGGTAGCCGTCGATCATCGGGCGCCCACCGCCTGGTCGGCGGGTTCGCGCGCGGCCACGAGGTCCCGCAGGATGTTGCGCCGGATCTTCCCGGTCGCGGTCTTCGGCAGCTCATCCAGCTCCACGACGGCGCGTGGCCGTTTGAACGAGGCGAGGCCGTCGCGGCACCACTGGATCAGCGCGTCGGCGTCCACGTGCCGACCGGGCACCGGCACCACGCAGGCGATCGGCTTGTCCAGTCCGTCCCCGTCCGGGACCGCGACCACCACGGCCTCGGCGACGTCGGGATGTTCGAGGATCCGCTCCTCCACCTCGCTCGGGGTCACCCAGATCCCACCCGCCTTGATCATGTCGTTGAACCGGCCCAGGCACGAGTAGGTGCCGTCGGCGTTGCGGACGTAGGTGTCGCCGGTGCGCATCCACTCGCCCAGGAACACTCTGCGCGAGGTCTCCGCCCGGCACCAGTACCCGGTCGCAGCGCTGTCACCACGCACGTAGAGCTCGCCGGGCAAGCCGATGCCGTCGATGACGGCGCCGTGCTCGTCGCGGATCTCCACCTCGTAGCCCGGCACGGGGATGCCCGAGGAGGCGGGGTGGACCTCGCCGGGCCGGTTCGACATGAAGATGTGCAGCATCTCGGTGGAGCCGATACCGTCGAGCACCTCGACCCCAAACTCCTCGCGCATCCCGTGGAACATGCGCGCGGGCAGGGCCTCCCCCGCCGAGACGCCCTGGCGCACCGAGGCGAACACGTCGCGGGGCACGTCGCTCGCCAGCAGCGGCCCCCAGAAACTCGGGGTGCCGAACAGCAGTGTCGGCCGGTCGGTCATCGCCCGCGCCGCCATGAGCTGCGGTGTGGGCCGGGCCGGTTCCAGCAGCGCGGTCGCGCCGACCGAAAGCGGGAAGAACATCGAGTTGCCGATGCCGTAGGCAAAGAACAGTTTCGCGACGGAGAGGAACCGGTCGGCAGGCGTGATCCGCAGCACCTGCTGCGCGTAGCTCTCGGCGACGAACCGGATGTCGGTGTGCCGGTGCATGGCCGCCTTCGGCGCTCCGGTGGTGCCGGAGGTGTACAGCCACAGCGCCGGGGAATCGCCCCACGTCGCGTACGGCTCCCGCAGCGAGCCCGCGGTGCGCAGGCGCTGCCAGTCGTCGGTGAGCACCACGGTCTCGACGTCCGGTGCCTGTTCCACGGCGGTCCGCACCTGGCCGGCGAACTCGGTGGAGCCGAGGACGACCCGGGTGCGGGAGTCGGCGATCAGCTTCGCCAGCTCGCCGCCGGTGAGCATGGTCGAGCAGGGCACGGCGACGGCGCCGAGGTACATGGTCCCGAGGATGGCGGTGAACAGCTCGACCTCGTCGGTCATGCACATCAGCACGCGTTCCTCGGGACGTACCCCGAGCGCGCGCAGACCGCCCGCGACCAGCCGCACCTCGTCGTCGAGCTCGGCGTAGGTGAGCGTGCGGGTGGTCGAGACGACGGCCGTGCGCGCGCCGTTCCCCGCGGCGACGTGCCTGCCGACGAGGTATTCGGTGGCGTTGAAGGTGGTGGGACGAGCGGTCGACGCTGACATGGGCCCGCCTTAGGTCAGGTAGACGTATTCGTAGTCGAAGGGCTTTCCGTTGATGCCGTTGGTCGGTGGCGCCACCCAGCTCGCGATCTTGCCGCGCTCGTAGACCGGGTGCATCAGCGAACGTACGAACGCGAGGTCGGCGTCGGTGGGCAGCCAGTGCTTCCGATTCGCCTCCCAGGTCTGCTCGTCGACGATAGTGCCGTCGGGCGTGACGTGGTAGCCCGCGTTGACCCCGACCTTGCGGTTGAATCCGGGGTGCGGCAAGGCGAAGCGGTAGTCGATGCCCGCGTCGGCGAGGATCCTGTTCCAGCGCTTGACCCCGGTGCGGCAGTCGGCGATGTATTCCTCGCGCAGATCGAGGTTGAGCAGCAGGATCGCCTGCAGCTCCTCCTCGGTCCAGGTGCCGTCCTCACGCGGGCGCCGCAGCGTGGCGCTGTCCTCGGTCAGCGTGTGGTCGTCCTTGCGGCGGGTCTCCATCCAGCGTCCCTTGAGGCCGCTGGTGTAGTAGTTCGCGGCGTTGGTGGAGGTCTCGCTGCCGAAGAGGTCGAGCGACACGCTGAAGTGGAAGTTGAGGTAGCGCTGGATGATGTCCAGCGGGATGCCGCCGTGCGGAGCGATGTCGTCGGTGTCGTGCTCACGGATCAGCTCGGCGCTGCGGGTCACCACGCGGTCGACACCGGTGGTGCCGACGAACATGTGATGCGCCTCCTCCTTGAGCATGAACTCACACGTGCGCGACAGCGGGTCGAACGCGGACTCCTTCAGCGTGCCCAGCTGGTACTTGCCGTCGCGGTCGGTGAAGTAGGTGAACATGTAGAAGGCCAGCCAGTCGGCCGTCTCCTCGTTGAACGCACCGAGAATCCGGGGCGAGTCGGGGCTGCCGGAGTTGCGGTACAGCAGCGCCTCGGCCTCCTCCCGGCCCTCGCGGCCGAAGTAGGCGTGCAGCAGGTACACCATCGCCCACAGGTGCCTGCCCTCCTCGACGTTGACCTGGAAGAGGTTGCGCAGGTCGTACAGGCTCGGGGCGGTGAGCCCGAGCAGCCGCTGCTGTTCCACCGAGGCGGGTTCGGTGTCGCCCTGGATGACGATGAGCCGCTGCAGGTCGGCGCGGTACTCGCCGGGCACCTGCTGCCAGGCCGGTTCGCCCCGGTGCTCGCCGAACGCGATCCGCCGGTCCGGGTCCCGCTCGGCGAGGAAGATCCCCCACCGGTAGTCCTCGGGAACGACGTGGTCGAAATGCGCCCACCCTTCGCGGCCGACGCTGACGGCCGTGCGCAGGTACACACCCTGCGTCTCCAGCGTCGGCCCCATCTCGGCCCACCAGTTCATGAACCGGGGTTGCCAGCCCTCCAGGGCCCGCTGCAGCCGCCGGTTCGAGGCGAGGTCGACGTTGTTCGGGATCTTGGCGTCGTAGTCGATGCGCTCCGGCATGGTCTACACCCGCTTCCGGTCGAAGACGGCTTTCTGCCCGGTGCCGTACCGCCGCAGCGCTCCCTCGGCACCGGCGGCGTTGGGCCGATTGAAGATCCAGTTCTGCCAGGCGGAGAGCCTGCCGAAGATCTTGGTCTCGACGGTCTCCGGTCCGACGAACCGATGGTTGGCCTCCATGCCCGTCAGCGCGTCGGGCGACAGTGCCCGGCGGCCCTCGATGACGAGCCGGATCTCGTCCTCCCAGTCGATGTCGTCGGGCGCGTCTGTGACCAGCCCCAGCTCGGCCGCGTCGCCCGGGCTCAGCGGTCGGCCGGTCTCGCGGCGCAGCCACGCGAGGTGGTCGTCGTGGCCGTAGAACCGGGACTCGAGGCGGGAGAGCCCGTTGCCCATCGGGAACGCGCCGAAGTTGGCCTCCGAGAGCAGGATCGAGGCTCGCTCCTCGCTGTCCTCGTCCTCGATGGGCGGGCCGTCCAACATGTACTGCCGGTCGCACGCGAGCGCGAGCTCCAGCAGCAGCCCGGCGAAGCAGCTGCCGGGCTCGATGAGCGCGACGAGGCTGCGGCTGGTGACGTCGAGACGTTTCAGGGTGCGCTTGTAGTAATGGGTGATCTCGCGGCACAGCCAGTCCTCGGCGGCGTGGCCGAGCACCGCGTGTTCGTGGGCGAGCACGGCCTCCGGGTCGCCCTCGGTGCGGATGACCCAGGTGCCGAGCTCGGGCTCGTTGGTGCGCAGGCGCAGCACGGCGTCGTCGAGTTCGCGGGTCATGGCCAGCAGCCAGGTGCGCGCGCCCTCGGCGTGCACTGCGTCCACATCGGATGGTGCGACGGAGCGAGGGCCGCGGACGGTGAGCTCGACGCTGCCCGCCGCGCGGTCGTAGCGGGCCGACACGTGCGGGTACTCCAGACCCTCCGATGACTCCTCCCGGCTGAGCGGGGTGAGCGTGACGCCCCGGGCACCGGCCGGGCGGTCGCTGCGTTCGGCCAGGTCGAGCGCGCGGCGGGCGACCACGTCGGTGAACTCCCGCCGAGGTGCGAGTTCGTCGACGAGACCCCAGTCCACCGCGGTCTTGCCCTTGATGCCGTCGCTGCGGGTGGCGAAGACGTCGGCGAGGTCCTTGCGCACCTTGCGCTTGTCGACCACCCGCGTCAGCCCGCCCGTGCCGGGAAGGACACCGAGCAGTGGCACCTCGGGCAGGGCCACGGTGGAGGAGTTGTCGTCCACCAGGACGATGTGGTCACAGGCGAGCGCGAGCTCGTAGCCGCCGCCGGCGCAGGACCCGTTGACCGCGGCGAGGTAGGTCTGTCCTGAGTGCTCGGTCGCGTCCTCCATACCGTTGCGGGTCTCATTGGTGAACTTGCAGAAGTTCACCTTCCACTCGTGTGGCGAGCCCGCGAGCATCCGAATGTTGGCGCCCGCGCAGAAGACGTTGTCCTTGCCGCTGGTCAGCACCACCGTGCGCACCTCGGGATGCTCGAACCGCAGCCGCTGCACGGCGTCGTACAGCTCGATGTCCACGCCGAGGTCGTAGGAGTTCAGCTTGAGCTCGTAGCCCGGGACGAGCCCGCCGTCGGGGTCGACGTCGAGTTCCAGCCAGGCCAGCGGAGGCTCCACGCGAAGCCGCCAGTGCCGGTAGGTGTCCGGGTGCCGGTCGAACGACACGGCAGGCCGAGGTGGCGGGGTCGACGGTGAATCGGTGTGCACGACATCGGTGGCGGTCACGTCATTCAGTTTCGACGCGACTCCACCCGAGCGTCAAGGTTTTGTAGAACTAGATCTTCGAGTGCTTGCCCGCGGCCTCCTGGAACGCCTCGCGTGGCTCCTCCCGCGAGTCCAGGTTCACCACGTCGTGCCCGAACGGCATACCGACCAGCCAGTCGCCGAGCACGCGGATCGTGCGGTTCCAGGTGGGAATCTGCATGGCGTAGTAGGCCCGGCGCGCCGCCCACGCGAGCGGCCCGTGGACCTTGCGGCCCAGCACCTCACCGACCGCCTTGTTCTTGCCGAGCGTCACGAACTCGCCCCGGCTGCGATAGGCGAACGGCTGCAGCGGGCCACCCCGCACGCGCGCCACGAGGTTGTCCCCGATCCGGCGCCCCTGGCGCACCGCGAACTGGGCCGTGGGCGGGCACAGACCACCGCGCACGGTGTCCGGCACGGCCGCGCAGTCGCCCGCGGCCCAGATGTCCGGATGGCCGTGCACGCGCAGCGTTTCGTCCACCTGGATGCGCCCGCGCTCGTCCACGGGCAGGCCGATCTCGTTCGCCAGCGGCGACGGCCGGGTGCCCGCGACCCACACGAGCGTTCCCGCGTCGAACTCGTCGCCGTCGGAGAGTTCCATGTGGCCCTTCTCCCCCGACTTCAGCTGCGTGCCGAGCCGGACGTCGATGCCGCGGCCGCGCAGTTCCTCCACCGAACGGTCGGCGAGGTCCTTGCTCACCGTCGTGAGAATGCGGTCCATCGCCTCGACGAGCACCCACCGCATCTCGGCAGGCTGGATCTCCGGGTACCCGGCCAGCACGTCGACGGCCATGTCCTGCAGTTCCGCGATGGCCTCGACACCGGTGTAGCCGCCGCCGACGAACACGAACGTCAGCGCGCACCGGCGCAGCTCCGGGTCCGTCGTGGCCGAGGCGATCTCCAGCTGGCGCAGCACGTGGTCGCGCAGGTGGGCGGCCTCGGCGAGCGAGTTGAACCCGATGCCGAAATCGGCGAGGCCCGGCACCGGCAGCAGTTTGGCCACCGCGCCCATGCCGAGCACCAGCTCGTCGTAGGGCAGCTCCAGGGCCGGCCCGGCCTCCGGTTCCACGGAGACCGTCCGGCGTTCGGTGTCGACGGCGCTCATCCGGCCGGCGACGAACCGCGTGCCGCCGAGCACCGCACGCAGCGGCACGACGGCGTGCCTCGGTTCGAGCGTCCCCGACGCGACCTCGGGCAGCAGTGGCCGGTAGACCATGAAGTTCTCCGGGTTGACCAGCGTCACCTCGGCCTCGCCGCGCCGGAGTCGTTGCTGCAGCCGCACCGCCGCGTACAGGCCGACGTAGCCGCCGCCGATGATCACGATCCGTTTCGACACGCGAAAAGCCTCCTACCCGCCGTTGACGAAGATCACCAAGTAGGCGATGAGGAACCCCACGACGACCACCACGACCGCCGCGATGACGACGATCCACGTGACCGACATCGACTTGGACTGCCGGGGTTCCTGATGCGACAGACCGGATGTCGCCCCCGACTCCGGGGGCGTGTCGCCGGGCTGCACGCCACCGCCCTCGTCGAGCCCCGGAGTGTTGGCCGGATCCGGGTCCGGTGGTGGCGTGGTCATCGAACTGCCTCCTGACGAGGTCCTGGGTCGCCCACCGGGTACACCCCGGCAGGCCGGGGCAAACCTGCGTTTCGCCGCGCCGGCCGGGTGGTAGGCCGAACGGACGCACGGGAAGGAGGCTCGACATGCACCGCGAGAGCGACCAGAACAGCCCGCGCGAAGACGACGAGATGAAGGCGGAGCTGCAAGGCATGCTGCAGGGCAACCGGCCCAGTCGCGCCGAGGAATGGCGCGACCCGGAACCGCCCGCGGACGACGACCCGGCAGTGCCGCCGCTCGGCGAGCGTGAGGAGCCACGCTCCTGACGCCCGAGTGCCGGCGGGCGGGCAGCGGTCCGGCCCGGCAGCGACACGGGTGACGACATCCCGGCGACAACCCCGCTCCCGGCGACAACGCGGGACGCCGGCCGGCCCGCCGCTCGGTGACGGTCCCGGGGTGCGCAGTCCCGAGCCCGGGCCGCGGCGGGCAGCCGATGCCGTGCTCCGGGCGCCTCAGACGCGCGGGCCCGGGATCGCGGGCCGATCGGATGCGTCGACGACCACCGCGTCGAGTTCGGCGGCCCGCTTCAGCACCTCGGTGGTCACCCGCTGGAGGTGTTCTCCGAGCGCCCGGAGGCCGTCGGCGGGCAGTTCCCCGCCGTCCTGCCGGTCGAGGAGCTCCACGACGGCCTCCCCGAGGCGAGCGTTGACAGCGGACAGATGTGCGAGCAGTTCGCGGTCGCGGCGGATCATCCCAACCCCCTCTGCGCACCCTGCGCGTTCAGGTAGCACGCTACCTCACCATAGCACCCAGGCTCCGGTGTGGCACCGGCCGATGCGGCGTGCGGCCACTGACGGCCGGATGTCCGGTATCGACCAGTTCGGGATACCCGGTGCTGCTGGGACGGATACGGCCGACCCAGCCCCGAAGGGGTGAAATCCCTGCTCAGTACCCGCGCACGCGCTCGAGGCGCACCCGGACGGCGACCGGGTACTGCGCTGCGAACGGTTCGACGCCGCCGACGACCAGTTCCATGGCCTCGGCGTACTTGTCGAGGTAGGCGGGCATGTTCGACGGCAGCACCTCGTCGTCGGCGATCTGCGCGGTGCCCTTGATCACCACGATGTCACCGCCGCTTCCGTCGGAGTTGAAGTGCAGCGCGACCTGGGGGCGCTGCCGGATGTGCTCGAGCCGGTGGGCGTCCGGACGGGTGTAGACCAGCACGGTCTCGCCCTCCCAGAGGAACCACACCGGGTTCGGCTGCGGCGCCCCGTCCGCGCCGACGGTGGTGAGCCAGACGACCTCCTCGGTCCGGAGTCGTTGCCGGACCCGGTCGCCGAACTGCGTCCCCTCCGCCGGAAGCACATCGACTGCCATGGCGCCCACCGTAGCCACTAGAGTCCGCCAGATGCCGGACCTGTTCGCCACCACCGAACTCCCGGGACTCGACGGCGAGATCCGCACCGCGGAGCCGGACCTCGCCGCCGCGGCACAGGACTGGGGACGCCTTGTCCAGGCTCGGCCCCAGGCGGTGGTCCGCCCGGCCACACCCGCCGACGTGGCTGCCGTGGTCCGATTCGCCGCCGACCGCGGCATTCCCGTCGCCGCGCGCGGCTCCGGGCACTCGCCGTTCGGGCAGAGCCAGGCCGAGGGCGGGATCGTGCTCGACATGACG
This sequence comes from Prauserella oleivorans, assembly GCF_042685745.1. Taxonomy (NCBI): domain Bacteria; kingdom Bacillati; phylum Actinomycetota; class Actinomycetes; order Pseudonocardiales; family Pseudonocardiaceae; genus Prauserella; species Prauserella oleivorans. Next base: position 5,351,567 of record NZ_JBHUNT010000001.1, read on the forward strand.
AGCCTGGCGCGGGTGTATCCGGGCGCGGGCGACGAGGTGGTGGTGGACGCCGGGGCACGCTGGCACCGAGTGCTGCGCGCGACGCTGCCCCGCGGCCTGACCCCGCCCGTGCTCACCGACTACCTCGAACTCACCGTCGGCGGCACCCTGGCCGTCGGCGGCATCGGCGGCGCCAGTCACGAGCACGGCGCACAGACCGACACCGTCACGGCACTCGACGTCGTCACGGGCACGGGCGAGCTGGTGCGCTGCTCGGCCGAGCGAGAGCCGGAGCTGTTCGACGCCGTCCGCGCCGGGCTGGGACAGTGCGGTGTCATCACGCGCGCGACGATCCGGCTGCGCCCCGCCCGGCAGCGCACGCGCCGGTGGAAGCTCTCCTACGCCACGCTCGCCGGCTTCCTCGCCGACCAGCGCCGCGTGGTCGGCGACGGCCGCTTCGACTACGTCGAGGGGCAGCTCCTGCCCGGCGAGCCGACCGGCACCTGGCGCTACGTGCTCGACGCGGCGAGCTTCTACTCCCTGCCCGACGCCCCGGACGAGCAGGCGCTGCTCGGCGACCTGTCCTTCGACCCGGACACGGCGGAGGCGGAGGACACCACCTACCACGAGTTTCTCGACCGGATGGCCGATGGCGAGGCGGAACTGCGGGCGGAGGGCAGCTGGTTCCACCCGCACCCGTGGGTCACGGTGTTCCTACCCGACGGCGAGGTCGAGACCGTGGTCGCCGAGGCCCTCGCCGCGACCACGCCGGACGACCTCGGCGCATCCGGGCTCGTCCTGCTCTATCCCGTGCGCCGCGACCGGCTCGCCACTCCGCTGCTCCGCGTGCCGTCCACCGAGCTGGTGTGGCTGTTCGCCCTGCTGCGCACCGCCCGGCCCTACGATCCGGCCGGTCCGGCCAGGATGGTCGCCGGCAACACCGAACTGGCCGAGAGCGTGCGGGCGCTGGGCGGCACGGTGTATCCCGCAGGCATGCTGCCGATGTCGCCTCCGCAGTGGGAAGATCATTTCGGCGAGGCCTGGAAGACTTTCGAGTCGGCTCGGCAGCGCCATGACCCGCGTGGTGTACTGGCGCCCGGGCAGGGAGTCTTCGGCTCACGATGACTCCTTCCGGCGCGGAGAGGCAGGAGGCTCGAACGTGGTGAGCGCGGAGCGCGACGACGCACTGCGGGCTGTCGAGGGAAGTCTGGACCGGCCGTCGGCCGCCAGGGTCTACGACTATTTCCTCGGCGGGAACACGAACTACGCGATCGACCGGGCATTCGCGGAGAAGGTGCGCGAGCGCATCCCGCTGATCGGCGAGTACTGCAAGACCAGCAGGCAGTTCCTGGCCCGCGCGGTACGCCGGTGCGCGGGCGAGCTCGGCATCCGGCAGTTCGTCGACATCGGATCCGGGCTGCCGACGGCGGGCAACGTGCACGAGGTCGCCGACGACGCCCGGCCCGAGCACGACACCCGCGTCGTCTACATCGACAACGAACCGATCGCGCTTGCCCACTCGACGTTGCTGCTGGCCGATACCGCAGACCCCGAGCGGCACACGGCCATCGCCGCCGACCTGCTCCAACCGGACCAGCTCTGGGAGCGCGTCCGGGCGACCGGGCTGGTCGAACGGGACCAGCCGGTGGCGCTGCTCGTCAACGCGGTCCTGCACTTCATCAAGGACGAGCAGGACCCCGACGGCATCCTGGAGTTCTACCGCGGGGCGCTGCCCTCCGGGTCGGTCATCGTGCTCTCGCAGATGACCAACGAGAACCCGGCGAGCGACGAGGAGCGGCAGGCGCTGGCCGACCTCGTCGACTACTACGAGAACACCACCAACCCCGGCCAGCTGCGCACGAGCAGCGAGTTCGCCCGTTTCTTCGGCGACTGGGAGCTGCTGGACCCGGGCCTGGTATACGCGCCGGCCTGGCATCCCGATGCGGACACGCTGTTCGCCGCCGTGCCGTCGGAGTCGCGGGTCATCGGGGGCGTCGCGCGCAAGCCGTGAGCTGAAAGCGCTTGCGCCAGGCGGGTGGACAAGCCGGAAAAAAGCACTCGTCCCCTGGCAGCCTCGGCCGGGCGGCGCGATCATGGCCGTATGGGGCTGCCCGACACGGCACGTGATGACCAGTCAGCCGCCTACGCCGCGCGCGTGGACGCCCTGCGCGCCCAGCTCGCCGCCCTGCCCGACGGCTCGCCGGTGCGGCTGGCGAAGCGCACGTCGAACCTCTTCCGGCCGCGGACGGCCGGCGGCACGGGCCTGGACGTGTCGGCGTTCGACCACGTCCTCCGCGTCGATCCGCACGCCAGGACGGCCGAGGTCGAGGGCATGGTCACCTACGAACGGCTCGTCGACGCCACGCTGCCGCACGGCTTGATGCCCCTGGTGGTGCCGCAGCTGAAGACCATCACGCTGGGTGGCGCGGTGACCGGGCTCGGCATCGAGTCGTCCTCGTTCCGCAACGGCATGCCGCACGAGTCCGTGCTCGACATGGACATCCTCACCGGCGACGGCGAGATCCTCCACGTCACCCCCGGCAACGAGCACCGTGACCTGTTCTTCAGCTTCCCCAATTCCTACGGCACGCTCGGCTACGCCCTGCGGCTCACCATCGAGCTGGAACCCGTGCGGCCCTACGTCCGGCTGGAGCACGTGCGGTTCTCCGACGCGCGGCAGTTCTTCGCCCGGCTCGACCGCGCGTGCCGGGAGCGCGAGGCCGACTTCGTCGACGGCACCGTCTTCGGTCCCGCCGAGATGTACCTGACCCTCGGCACGTTCACCGGCGAGGCGCCGTTCACCAGCGACTACACGTGGCTCGACATCTACTACCAGTCCATCCGGGAACGCGACGTCGACTACCTGCCGGTCCGCGACTACCTCTGGCGCTGGGACACCGACTGGTTCTGGTGCTCCCGCGCCCTCGGTGTGCAGAACCGGCTCGTGCGGCTGCTGGTGGGTCCCAGGCTGCTCCGCTCCGATGTGTACTGGAAGGTCGTCGCGTTCGAACGCAGGCACCAGGTGCTCGGCCGGATCCAGCGCGCACTGGGCAAACCGGATACCGAGTCGGTGGTGCAAGACATCGAGGTGCCCGTGCAGAAGGCGACGACGTTCCTGGACTTCTTCCACCGCGAGATACCCATCAGTCCCGTTTGGGTGTGCCCGCTGCGGCAACGCGACGGCCGACGGTGGCCACTGTACGAACTGGACCCGGACACGCTCTATGTCAACTTCGGATTCTGGGCGACGGTTCCGCTCGAGCACGGCAGGCCGCAGGGCAGCCACAACCGGCTCATCGAGCGGACCGTGACCGAGCTCGGCGGCCGGAAGTCCTTGTACTCGGAGAGCTTCTACGACCGCGAGACCTTCTGGCGGTTGTACAACGGCGAGACCTACCAGGCGCTCAAGCGTCGTTACGACCCGCGAGGGAGGTTGCTGGACCTGTACGGCAAGTGCGTTGAAGCGAGGTGAGAACCCCATGCCCCACGGAGAACTCGGACGGATCTTCGGCCGGTTCCTCGACACGGGCGAACCCGTGGCCGTCACCGCGTACGACGGCAGCGTGATCGGCGACCAGAACTGTCCGCACAAGCTCCACATCCGCTCCCCCATGGCGCTGAGCTACGTGCTCTCGGCGCCGGGTGAACTCGGCCTCGCCCGCGCGTACGTCACCGGGCACCTCGACATCAGCGGCGACCTCTACGCTGTGCTGCGCGCGCTCACCGCGGTGATCGACGGCCTCTCCACCACCGAGAAGCTGTGGGTGCTGCGCCAGATCGGCTCCCGCTACCTACGGCCGGTGCACGTCCCCGTCGAAGAGGCCCCCGGCCGCGCGCGCCGGGTGCTGCGGGGGCTGCGGCACTCGAAAGCACGCGACAGCGTCGCCATCGCCCGGCACTACGACGTGTCGAACCGGTTCTACGAGCTCGTGCTCGGACCGTCGATGGCCTACACGTGCGCGTGCTTCCCCGAGCCGGATTCGACGCTCGAGCAGGCGCAGTTCCACAAGTTCGACCTGGTGTGCCGCAAGCTCGGCCTGCGCCCGGGCATGCGGCTGCTCGACGTCGGCTGCGGCTGGGGCGGCATGGTGGCGCACGCCGCCGAGCACTACGGCGTGCAGGCGCTGGGCGTGACCCTCTCCCGGCAGCAGGCGCAGTGGGCGCAGAAGGACATCGTCGCGCGCGGCCTCGCCGACCGGGCCGAGGTACGCCACCTCGACTACCGCGACGTCACCGAGACCGGGTTCGACGCGATCTCCTCCATCGGGCTCACCGAGCACATCGGGGCGCGCAACCTGCCGTCGTACTTCCGGCTCCTGGCCTCGAAACTGCGTCCCGGCGGGCGGCTGCTCAACCACTGCATCACTCGCCCGCACACGTACGAGCCGAGCCGCACGGGCCCCTTCATCGACCGGTACGTCTTCCCGGACGGCGAGCTCGAGGCCGTCGGAACGATCATCTCCGCGATGCAGGACAACGGGTTCGAGGTACGGCACTCGGAGAACCTGCGGGAGCACTACGCGCGCACGCTCACCGCATGGTGCGCGAACCTGGACGCCAACTGGACCGAGGCCGTGCGAGAGGCCGGGGTGCAGCGCGCCCGGGTGTGGGCGCTGTACATGGCGGCGTCGCGGCTGTCGTTCGAGCGGCACAAGATCGAGCTGCAGCAGGTGCTGGGGGTCAAGGTGGACGATCGGGGCAACGCGGGTATGCCGTTGCGCCCCGATTGGGGAGTGTGACACCCCGCGCGGTCCGGCATTGCCGCTGATGTGCGTGCCGGCACCTGTCGCTCGACTCGCGTCATGCAGGTCGCCCGCGCCGAGGTGCGCCAGGGAGTTACGGTGCTGTCGTGACCGAGCATCTCAGCATTCCCACGCCTGCCGGTTCCTTCGACGCCATCGCGGCAGGCCCCGAGGACGGCAGGCCGGTGTTGCTGCTGCACGGTTTCCCCGAGGCGGCGCTCGAGTGGGAGCACCAGGTGGCGCGGCTCGGTGGCGAGGGCTACCGCGCCGTGGCGCCCGACCAGCGGGGATACTCACCCGGTGTCCGCCCGGACGACGTTTCCGACTACGGCATGGAACACCTCGTCGGGGACGTCATGGCGATGGCCGACGCACTCGGCTGGGGGCGGTTCGACCTGGTGGGGCACGACTGGGGCGGCGCGGTCGCGTGGTGGGCCGCCGACCGGCACCCGGACCGGCTGCGCACGGTCACGTCCGTCTCGACGCCCCACCCCGGCGCGCTGGTGCACGCGCTGCGCACGGACGAGGACCAGGCGATGCGGTCGCAGTACATGCGCGACTGGCGCAGCAGCACCACGGAGAAGCGGATGCTCGCCGACAACGCCGACGCGCTGCGCCGCATGTTCGAGTGGAAGGTCCCGCGCAGCCGCGTCGACGAGTACCTCGCCCGGCTTTCCGAACCGGGCGCGCTGACCGCCGCGCTCAACTGGTACCGCGCCGGCAGGCCGAGCGACCCGATCGGCAAGGTCGGCGTGCCTGCGCTGTACGTGTGGAGCACCGAGGACGTCGCATTCGGATCGACGGCGGCCCTGGCGACGGAGCAGTGGGTCACCGGGACGTACGAGTTCCGGATGGTCGAGGACGTCACCCACTGGGTGCCCGAGGAGGTGCCCGAGCTGCTCACGGGTCTGCTGCTCGACCACCTCGGGCGGCATTGACCAGGCACGAGGGAGCCCTTCGCCGTCTTCGCCGTCTCGGAGCTCGGTCAGTCGAGGCAGAACTCGTTGCCTTCGATGTCCTGCATCACGAGGCACGACTCGTTCTCGCCGTCGGCAAGCAGCAGGCGCACACGGACCGCGCCGAGCACGACGAGCCGTGCGCATTCGGCCTCAAGCGCGGCCAGGCGCTCTTCGCCCACGAGCCCGGTACCGACTCGCACGTCAAGATGCAGCCGATTCTTGACGACCTTGCCTTCGGGAACGCGCTGAAACTACAGCCGCGGGCCCACTCCTGAGGGATCCACGCAGGCGAACCATGAACCTTGCTCCTCCGCAGGCCGGGAGCTGTGGAAGTCGTTCCAGGTGGCGAACCCCTCCGGTGGTGGCGGTACGACGTAGCCCAGCACCTCGCACCAGAAACGAGCGACGCGCTCGGGGTCCGCACAGTCGAAGGTGACCTGGACCTGCTTGATCGACGACACCGGCGGACGCTAGCAGGTGAGGCTGCCGCTGTTCTTGTGGTTTTTCCGTGGCTGGGAGGACGGCGGCGCTACGGGAGCCGATGAGGCTGGTGCCGGGGGCGTGGTCAGTCGCGGTCCGGCTCGATGTTTGCTCGCTCGTCGAATACGGGAGGTCCGGCGGGGCCATTTTTCTGGTTGCCTTGGTTGGTTGGGTGGTTGGGTTTCAAGCACGCCTTCGGCGCGCCGTGGGAAACTGCCACTCCACGCATCACCTCTCATTGTCTGATCGCTGGCGGCAGTTCCCCACGGAACGGATCTCGTGGTCACATCCCGTTGTTTGCGGCTCACCCTCTCGGTTCGTGGTTTTCCGGTAGAATTGTTGGCATGGGGGAAAATTCTATCGAGCGCGTTGTCGAGCTGGAGCGGGAGATCGCCGCGTATTCCGGCTCGTGTGGGGATGCTGCCGATGGCGTCGGAAGTGGCGCTGGGGTTGGCGATTTCGGAGAATTCTGCCCGGATCAAAGTAGGGTTGGCACGGGATTTGGTGACGCGACTTCCGGAAACGTTGGGTGCGTTGTCGCGGGGCACGATCGATCTGTACAAAGCCTCGAAAATCTCGGAACCGACAGCGGTCTTATCTGATTCGCGGGCGCGGGAGGTGGATGCGCTGGTCTCCGGGCGGTTGGTGGGGCGGGGTCCGGCGTCGATTCGGCGGATGGTGAATCGGGCGGTGCAGAAGGTGGATCCGGAGGGTGCTGCGGCGCGGGCGGAGGCGCGGCGGCGGGAACGGCGGGTGGAGTTGCGGCACGGCGATGATGCGATGGCCACGCTGACCGCCGAGGTGGCCTCGGCGGCCTATGCCCGGATCGATCGGTGTGCCCGCGCGCTGCGCAACGCCGGGGACGGCCGGACCATGGACCAGCTACGGGCCGACGTGTTCGCCGATCTGCTGCTCAGCGGGACTCCGGGCGAGGCATCGGTGCGGGCGGAGGTGTTCGTGTACATCGACGTCGCCACCCTGATGGCCGTGTCATGACAACTGTGTAAGCCGCGGATGGACCAAGATCAGCTTGTCCGACGCGATCCAGAAAGGATCCATCTGTGACCGAGAACACACCTACTCAGGCTGGGGATTCCGCGGCCGGTAAGGCGCTCGCCGGCGCGTTGTCATCGGAGGCCCTTGATGCTTTGGTGAAAGACGCCTACGCCAATGGCGGCGCGTTGGGTGCCCAGGAATTGCTGAATCGCATGACCAAGGCCGTGCTGGAGCGCTCGCTGGAAACCGAGATGACACATCACCTCGGCTACGAGAAAGGCGACCCGGCCGGCGCCGGGAGTGGTAATTCACGCAATGGCAAGTCGACGAAAACGGTGTCCACGACGAACGGCCCGATCGAGGTCGCAGTGCCGCGGGATCGGAATGGCTCGTTCGAGCCCGCGATCGTGCCGAAACGCGCCCGACGTCTCGGCAACATCGACGAGGCGATCCTGTCACTGTATTCACGTGGCATGACCACCCGCGATATTGAATCCCACCTGCACGAAGTATACGGCGTGAACGCGTCGCGGGAATTGATTTCCAATGTCACCGAGGTCGTGGTCGACGAGATCGCACTCTGGCAATCCCGCCCGTTGGACGAGGTGTATCCCATCCTGTACGTGGACGGGCTGCGCCTGCGGATCAAGGACAAGGGCGTGGTCACCACCAAGGTCGGCTACTTGGCCCTCGGCGTAGACGTCGAGGGCCGCAAACACGCCCTCGGGCTCTGGATCGCCGACACCGAAGCCGCGAAGTTCTGGGCCAAGGTCCTCACCGACCTACGCAACCGCGGCGTGAAAGACATCGTGATCGCCTGCTGCGACGGACTGACCGGACTGCCCGACGCGATCCGCTCGGCGTTTCCCGACACCGTGATCCAAACCTGCGTGGTACACGTGATCCGCAACGCCATGCGCTTCATCTCCTACAGCGACCGCAAAAAGGTCGCCGCCGGAATGCGCGACATCTACACCGCCCCCACACTCGAGGCCGCCGAGATCGCACTGAAGAACTTCGACAAAGAATTCGGCACCCAATACCCCGCCGCCGTCCAGGTATGGCAACACGCCTGGAACGATTTCACCCCGTTCCTCGACTACCCACCCGAACTACGCCGGGTCATCTACACCACAAACCTCATCGAGAACATCAACTTCCAACTCCGCAAACTCACCAAGAACCGCGGACATTTCGACAGCGACGCCGCCGCAACGAAACTCCTCTACCTCGGACTACGCAACATCACCAGCCACCGAGGAGGACCATCAGGAACAGGCACATGGGGCTGGAAACAAGCACTCAACACCCTCGTCACCCTCTTCCCCAACCGCATACCACTCCACTAAGATAAGAAACACATCATCCGTGGCTTACACGGAAATCATGACAGTGCCACCCTGATCGGGCTCGCCGAGAACCCTGCCGAGCTCGCGGGGCACGGCCCGCTGCCCGCCTCGATCGCGCGGGCGATCGCGTTCGACCCCAACTCCACCTGGCGGCGGATCATCACCGACCCCCACACCGGGGCGCCTGTCGATGTCGGCCGCACCCGCTACCGCCCGCCCGCCGTCACCGCCGACCACGTCAAGATCCGCGACCGCGAATGCCGCTTCCCCACCTGCCACCGACCCGCCCACGACACCGACCTCGACCACGTCATCCCATACCAGCGCAACGGCGACACCAACACCGGCAACCTCATCGGGCTGTGCCGACGTCACCACCGCACCAAACACACCCCCGGCTGGCACTTCCACCTCACCGACACCGGCAGCCTCCACATCACCACCCCGACCGGCCACACCTACCGAACGCCCCGACAGTACGAACGACGGCGCCGCGAGAGCACCCAGCGGCACCCCCGCTTGCCCTCGCGCACGCCGCTGGTTGGGTTGCGCGCGGGAGCTGCCGCGGGGCGTACCAGGTAAGGGTTCCGGTGGGCGGCAGGGTCGCCGGGTGGTGGTTCCGATGGGCTGACTTGGCGGTCGGTAATCCTCGCCGCCGGGACCACCCCATCAGCGCGGCTCGGCTGTTCGACGTCCCGGCTCCTTCATCCTCCCAGCGGTTCGGCTGTTCGGCCGTTCGGCCTCCGCACCCCGTCGCCTGTACGACCGTTCGGCTCATCGGAGTGCACCCAGACCCGCACGAGTTGTCGTGCCAATCGAACGCCGGCGTCCGGCCCGCCAGATCTGCTCACCCGATTCAGCGCTTGCACTCCGCCCTCACACCACGAAGAATCGCGAATCACGTTCACATTCTGTCCACGGGGTAGGTGGAGCATGACAAAGAGAGCCCGCGCGTTCGCCGTCGCATTGCTCGTGGGCTGCGGGCTGCTCACCGCCCCGGCCGCGGCGGCCACGGGCCCCGCCGAGAACGACCCGGCCACGGAGGCGGCACAGCGACCCAGCCCCGCACCGGAAGCGAGCCCGCCCGCGAAGCCCGGCCTGGCGACCCAAACCGTCCCGGCAACCGAGAAGGGAACGGCCGACACCAGCCCCGAGGCCGGCGACCCGGCAACCTCAGCAGGCAGCCCGACAACCGCAGCCGGCCCGGCAACCCCCGGCCTCCGCCGGCCCGACACCCCACCCGAGACCGGCGGACGAGCTCGCCCCTACCTCGTCGGCCGGGGAATCGCGGACGCGACGGGCGAGGTCGCCGAGGTCGGCATGATGGGCTACGGCCGCCTCGACCAGCAGGCGCAGGGTCTGCACAACCGGCTGCGCTCCCGTGCCTTTGTCATCGCCGACCCGCGGACGGACGAGCGCGTGCTGCTCGTCGTGGTGGATGCACCGATGATCTTCGACAGCGTCCGGCAGGCCGTGCTCCGCCGCCTCGCCGAACGCTACGGTGGCACTTACCACGAGCGGAACGTCCTGATCACCGGCACGCACACCCACTCGGGCCCCGGCGGTCACTCCCACCACCTGCTCTACAACCTGACCACGCTCGGCTTCCACGACAAGACGTTCAACGCCGTCACCGACGGCATCGTCGAGTCGGTCGAGCGCGCGCACGCCGACCTGGCACCCGCCTCCCTGACACTCACCCACGACGAGCTCACCGACGCGAGCGTCAACCGGTCGCGCGCGGCGTTCGAGCGCAATCCCGAGCGGGACAAGGCGTTCTTCCCCGGAGCCATCGACCCGCAGACCTCGCTGCTGCGCATCGAGCGCGACGGCACGCCGGTGGGTGCCATCAACTGGTTCCCGACCCACGCCACGAGCATGTCCGGCGACAACAAGCTCATCAGCGCCGACAACAAGGGCTACGCGGCCTACCACTGGGAACGCGAGGTCGAGCACGTCGACTACCGCTCCGACATCGACCCGGACTTCATCTCCGCGTTCGCCCAGACCAACGCCGGCGACATGTCGCCGAACCTCGACCTGCAGCCGCCGACCACGCCGGCGGACTTCGCCGCGACCGAGGAGAACGGTCTGCGCCAGTATCGCGCGGCGGCCGGCCAGCTCGACGCGAGGGGCACGCCGGTCACGGGCGGTGTCGACTCCCGCCTCGTCTACATCGATCTGTCTGATGTAGAGGTCCGGCCGGAGTTCACGGGAGACGGAAAGACGCATCGCACCTGCGATCCGGCCGTCGGTGCCGCGATGGCGGCAGGCAGCATGGAGGACGGTCCGGCCTTCCCCGGCTTCGCTGAGGGTGAGAATCCGCTGTGGGACGCCGTCTCGCACTCCGTGCTCTACACGGCCTCACCCGCGTTGAAGCAATGCCAGGCACCCAAGGGCGTGTTCGTGCCGATCGGCGCGATGAACGCGACGTACCCGTGGGTGCAGGAGATCGTGCCGGTGCAGCTGGTGCGCGTCGGGCAGCTCTACCTCATCGGCATCCCCGGCGAGGTCACGATCACCGCGGGCCTACGGTTGCGCCGGACCGTCGCCGAGACCGTGGGCGCGGACGTGCGGGACGTGCTCGTCGCCGGGTACAGCAACGCCTACTTCCACTACGTCACGACGCCCGAGGAGTACGACGCGCAGCATTACGAGGGCGGGAGCACTCTGTTCGGCCGCTGGCAGTTGCCCGCACTGCAGCAGACCGCGCACGACCTGGCGGCCGCCATGCGCGACGGTCGCCACGTGCCGATCGGCGAGCGGCCGGCCGACCTGGCTGGAAGGCAGCTGCGGCTGCAACCCGGAGTGTTCCTCGACGCCCCGCCGCTGGGCAGGTCGTTCGGTGACGTCCTCACCCAGCCACGACCGTCCTATGTGCCCGGCGAGCGGGTGGAGGCCGTGTTCGCGGGCGCGCACCCGGGCAACGACCTGCACCGCGGCGGGACGTACCTCGAAGTCCAGCGCTGGACCGGCAACTCCTGGCGGACCGTGGCGGACGACGGTGACTGGTCGACGACGTTCCGCTGGGCCAGGCACGGCATCGCGGCCTCGCGCGTGACGATCGACTGGGACGTGCCCGACGACGCGGCGGGCACCTACCGCATTCGCTACCGCGGCGACGCCAGGAACGCGCTGGGCCGCGTCACCGCGTTCACCGGCACCACGAACGCGTTCACGGTTGGACGCTGAGGCTGCGGAGGCTGCTCCGTTAGGACCAAACAGGGTGTAGCCGCGCCTGTCCGGGTGCTACTTTGGGTATCTCCCCGACTACTCGGAGGGACCGACAACTCCACCCACGCCGGCCGTGAGGGGGCTCGTTGAACTCGCTCGAATCCTGGCTGGAGAAAGCATACGACGCGGTCTCGGCGTTGCTGTCCGACATGGCAGGCGACCCGTGGGGGCGATACTCCCCGTCGATCTACGAGACGGGCAGGCTGGTCGCGCTCGCCTCGTCCCTGCCGGGGCATGAGGCGCGCGTGCGCTTTCTGCTGGAGCGACAGCGATCGGACGGTTCCTGGGGCGGTCCCGCCGAGTACGGCCTCGTGCCCACACTGAGCGCCACCGACGCGCTGCTCACCGAAAGCCGCAGACCCGGAGCCGGAACCCCGGTCACCGATGCCGCCGAGCGCGGCCTGCGGGCGCTCGCCGCGCGACCGCCCGGCAGTGGGCTGCCCGACACGGTGGCGGTGGAGATCATCGTGCCCGCGCTCGTCGACGAGGTGAACGCCCGGCTCCAGCGGGCTGGCCGTGCGCCGCTGCCCATGCCGCCCGGCACGTACCCGGACCTGTTCGACGAGCTGCGCACCGCCGTGACGCAAGGGCATACGCTGCCGGAGAAGCTGTGGCATTCCCTGGAGACCCTGGGCCCGGTGGCCCGGCGGGCGTCGTTCGTCCGTCCGGTGCAGGGCGGGATCGTCGGCTGCTCCCCGGCCGCGACCGCCGCCTGGTTCGGTGACGAGGCGCTGCGCGACGCGGCGCTGCCCGCCGTGCAGTACCTGCGGGCGGTGCAGGACGCCGACGGTGGTGTCCCGGTGGCCGCGCCGCTGGCCCTGTTCGAACGCGCCTGGGTGCTATCCCTCCTCGCCGAGACGGGCATCGACTTCCGCGTGCCCCGCGAGCTCGTGGACAGCCTGCACGCGGCGTTCGGGGAGGACGGCGCCGCGGGCGGGCTCGGGCTGCCGCCCGATGTGGACGACACCGCCACCGCGCTGCACGCGCTGGCCCTGCTCGGCAGCCCGCGCTCACTTCAGTGCCTGTGGCCGTACTTCTCCGGCGAGCACTTCGTCACCTTCCCCGGCGAACGCACGCCATCGACGACGTCCAACGCCCATGCGCTGCAGGCCATCGGCGCGTCGCTGGTGCCGGATCTCCCGGATCGGGAACGTTACGCCGCCGCCGCACACGCGGTCACCGAGTGGCTGTGCGCGAATCAGCAGGCCGACGGCTGCTGGTTCGACAAGTGGCATGCCTCGCCGTACTACGCCACGGTGTGCGCCGCGACGGCACTGGCCGCCTACGGCGGTGCGACGGGTGCCCCGGCCGTGCGCAGGGCGGTCGGCTGGCTGCTCGCGACCCAGCGGCCGGACGGATCGTGGGGTCACTACGGGCCGACCATCGAGGAGACCGCCTACGCGGTGCGGACCCTGGTGCGGACCGCCGCGGGTGAGGTCACCGAGCACGCCCACGCGGCCGCCGCGCGCGGTGCCGACTACCTGCTCGCCCACGCCGACGACGCAGACCACCCGCCGCTGTGGCACGACAAGGACCTCTACACGCCGCTGCGGATCGTGCGAACCGAGATTCTCGCCGCGCTGCACCTGGCCCACACCACGCCGGGTGTCGCGCAGAGACTGGCGGTGTCCTCCCTCGAGGCCCGGTGATGCGCACACACCTGCGCATGGCACTGCGCCAGCTGTCCTTTCTGGACAGTCTTGCCGACGCGCCCGCGCGGTATGCCGAGCTGGCGACCGAACCGGTGCCGAAGCTACTCGTGTGGCACCCCGACGCCCTCGACTGGCTCTTCCGCCACGACCACGAGCTCGGCCACCCCGGCAGCCGGTCCATGCGCCCGGTGCTGGGGCCGAAGTCTCTGTTGTGGACCGACGGGCCGCGCTACACCGCCTACCGCAGGCTCCTCGGCCCGCCGCTGGGCACGCGCAGGCTCGGTGACTACCGCGACGTCATCGACGACGCCGTCGAGCGCGCCCTCGCCGAGCTGACCCCGGGCACCGTGTTCGCACTCCCCGACTGGACGCGCCGCGTGACGCTCGAGATCGCCGCGCGCATCGTGCTGGGAACTGCCGAGGACGCGGTGCTGGGGCAGTTCACCCGCTGGCTCGACCGTGCGCTGGGCTCGCCGTCGCGATCCCTCGCCTACCGGATCGCGAGGGGCGGCCTGCCGCCATCCACGCCCGAGTTCGACCGGGTGCTCGTCGAGCGGGCCCGCGCGACGGCGGGGACCCGGCCGCCCACGCTGGCCTCCTTGCTGCTCGCCGAGGACAGTCCACTGGGCGAGCTCGACGACGGCGAGCTGCGCGACCAGATCGTCTCCCTGCTGTTCGCGGGCCACGAGACCACGGCGTCGGCCACCGCGTGGACGCTGTACTGGCTGCACCGGCACGACGACCTGCGGCACGACGTCCTGGCCGAGCTGCGGTCCACATCGGATACCGGAGCCGACGCGGCGGCGGTGCCGCTGTTGCAGGCGGCCGTGCTCGAGGCGCTGCGGCTCACCCCGCCCGTACCCGCCGCGGGCAACCGAACGCTGCCCGACGAGGTCGAGCTGCTCGGCAGGCGGCTGCCCGCGGGCACCGTGCTCTCCCCCAGCATCTACCTCGCCCATCGGCAGCCGGACGCTTTCCCGGGCCCGCACCGGTTCGAGCCGACCCAATTCCTGGGCAAGCGGGTGCCCGCGCAGCGATACCTGCCCTTCGGCGGCGGTGCCCGGCACTGTCTCGGCGCGAACCTCGGCCAGCTCGAGGCGCGCGTCATCACGGCCGCGGTGCTGCGCAGGCGAGACCTGCGCTGCGTGAACCCGCGCGCCGGGGTGCCGAAGCTGCGCGGGCACGCGATGGCACCGTCGGCCCGGCTGCGGATGGAAGTGACGGCGTGCCACGACTGACGCCGCACGCACCACTGCGGCACGGCTGGCGCGACGTGGCGGCGGTGCACCGGCTCGAGTACCCGTTCTCGATCAGCTACGTCTGCTACGCGGTGTGGGGCGCCTGCTTCGCCTCCCCCGGCGCCGGCGGGCTCGTGGCCGGGCCGGTCGTGGCCGCCGCGGTCGCGGCGTTCGTGCTGACCGTGGCGGGCCTGGCACTCAACACGGCCGTCGACATCCGGACCGACGAGCGGCATGCCGAACGGCACGAGCTCGCCGGCGCGGCGAAACGCCTCGGCGGGCGCCTGCCCGCCCTGCGCTGGGCGATCGGCGAGATGGCGGTCGGGCTGGCCGCCGCGCTGGCCGTGTCGGTGTGGGTGGGCCATTGGGCGCCGGTCTGCGTGGCCGCGGGGATCGTCGTGCTGCACGTGCTCTACAACGTCGAGCCGGTACACCTGAAACGCCGAGGGCTCGCGGGGCCACCGGCCTTCTGCGCGGCCGTGATCGTGCTGCCGTGCCTGCTGACCCACACCGCCGTGACGCCGGTCGTCGAGCCGTCCGCGTGGCTCGTGTACTTCGGGCTGGGGGTGCTCGCCGCGGGGCGCTTGCTGTGGTGGTCGGTGCCGGACATCAAGGCCGATGCCGAGACCGGCATGGCGACGGCACCGGTGCGGTACGGCGCGGCGCGGGCCGTCCTGCTCGGGTGCACGGTGATGGTCGCCGGTCTGGTGGTGACGACGTGGGGACTGTCGTGGCGGGCGGGGGCCGTCGCCGCGGTCGCGGGGACGGCAGCACACTGGGTGTTCGTGGGCGTCGCGGCGACGATGCTCGGCGTGCTGGCACGCGGCTCCGTTCCCGACTCGGGGCGCATGCGCACCCGGTCGATGTCGGTGATGCTCGTCGGCGATCTGGCGCTGACCGTGGTGGCGCTGGCCAGCGCCTGAGCGCGTCAGGGTTTGCGGCCGACCCCCACGTGCATGAGCACCTGGTCGGGGTTGCGGTCCACCTCGTCCTCGGAGTCCGGATGCCACAGCGTGATCGGTACGACGCCGGGCTCCACGAGGTCGAGACCGGTGAAGTACCCGGCCAGCACCTCGCGCGGGCGCAGGTTCACCGCGGGCCGCGAGCCCAGCATCATGCGCTCGAACAGCTCGAAGGCCTCGACGAGCCGGTCGTTCTGGGCGCAGTGCGAGATCGCGAAGAAGCTTCCCGAGGGCACCGCGTCGACGTAGCGGGCGACGAGGTCGGCGGGCTGTTCGGCGTCCCGGAGGTGCACGAGGGCCTCGATCATCAGCACACCCAGCGGCCGCGCCGGGTCGAGCAACCCGGTCTCGGCCGCCGCGGCCAGCACGCGGTCCGGCTCGCGGAGGTCCTCGTCGAGCAGGACCGCGTTGCCGGTGCCGGCCAGGACGTCGCGGGCTACCGCCACCACACGCGGGTCGTTGTCGACGTACACCACGCTCGCCGAGGGCGCGAGCTCGTGGACATGCCCGCACGTCGGAATCCCGGAGCCCAGGTCGAGGAACTGCGTGATCCCCAGCTCGGTGAGGTGCCGCACGATCCGGCCGAGCAGCGCACGCTGTGTGCGCACGAGGTACGGGATGTGCGGGGCGACGACCGCGAACTTGTCGGCCAGCTCGCGGTCGGCGGGCTCGTGGTGGTCGCCGTCGAGCCAGTAGTCGTTGATCTGGGCGATGCCGGGCAGCTCCGGACCGTCGTAACCAGGCTGGTCCGGGGACTCGGTCGTGTGAACGGGGAGAGCCACTCTTGGTACGCCTCCTCGGGTGCTGGCCCGCTCGGTTTCCAGCGATCTCGTGCCGCGCGGAGGGCCAGATTCTACTGCGTGCCGACGCAGCGTGGTCGTTCACGTTCGAGGAGTTTTCCCTTGGCACACAAGGGAAATGCATACCGCGGCACAGCGCGGTGTACAGCGTCACAATGTCACAGCGTTAAATGGCCCGCCCGGGACCGGTCAGCGTCGGCCGGGGACGAACTCCTGCATCTTCGTCTTCGCGCCCTGCACCAGCAGGTGCCATGCGTTGGGGTCGCCCTTGACGAGTGCCTCGGCCGTGGACTTCATCTGCTCGAACGTCGCGTGCGGCGGGATCGGCGGCACCTCCGGGTCGCAGCGGACGTCCAGCAGCACCGGACCGCTCGCGGTCAGCGCCCGGTCCCACGCGTCGCCGAGCTGCGCCGGGTCGTCGACGCTCACCGCGTCGAAGCCGAGCGCCGAGGCGAACGCGGCGTAGGAGATGTCCGGCAGCGACTGCGACTCCTCGAATTTCGGCGCCCCGCCCATGGCCCGCAGCTCCCACGTGACCTGGTTGAGGTCGTCGTTGTGGAACACGCACACGACGAGACGCGGGTCGGCCCACAGGTCCCGGTACCGCGCGATGGTGATGAGCTCGGCCAGGCCGTTCATCTGCATGGCGCCGTCGCCGACGAGCGCGACCACGGGCCGGTCCGGGTAGGCGAACTTCGCGCCGATCGCGTAGGGCACGCCGGGCCCCATCGTGGCGAGCGTGCCGGACAGCGACGCGCGCATCCGGCCGCGGATCTTGAGGTTGCGGGCGTACCAGTTGGTGGACGAACCCGAGTCGCCGGTGACGATGGCGTTGTCCGGGATCCGCGCCGACAGCTCGTGGACGACGCGCTGCGGGTTCACCGGCTTGGCCTCGAGCATGGCCTGCTGCTCCATGGTCTCCCACCACGCCGCCACGTTGTCCTCGATCCCCTGCCGCCACGAGCGCTCGGTCTTGCGCCGCAGCAACGGGATCAGCGCGCGCAGGGTCGCCTTCGCCTCGCCGACGAGACCGACCTCGACGGGGTAGCGCATCCCGACGATGCCGGCGTCCAGATCGATCTGCACGGCCCTCGCCTGCCCGAACTCCGGCAGGAACTGGCTGTAGGGCATGTTGGAGCCGACGATCAGCAGCGTGTCGCAGTCCCGCATGAGCTCGTACGTCGGCCGCGTGCCCAACAGACCGATGGAGCCCGTGACATAGGGCAGGTCGTCGGGCAGCACGTCCTTGCCCAGCAACGCCTTCGCGACTCCGGCGCCGGTCAGCTCGGCGACCTGCTCGAGCTCACCGGCGGCGTTGCGCGCACCCTGACCGAGCAGGATCGCGACCTTGCTGCCCGAGTTGAGCACCTCGGCGGCGCGGGCGAGCTCGTCGTCGGGCGGCACCACCACGGCATGCGGCGTGCTCGGCGGGCTCGAGGGCACCTGCTTGAACTCGTGCTGCGGCGGGCTGTACTCCTGCTCCTGCAGGTCGCCCGGGATGATGACCGCCGTCACCGTGCGCTGGGCGCGGGCGGTACGGATGGCGCGGTCGAGCGCGTTGGGCAGTTGTTCGGCGGCGTTGACCTCGACGAGGTAGGCGGACGCGACGTCCTTGTACAGGGACTGCAGGTCCACCTCCTGCTGGTAGCTGCCACCCATCGCGGTGCGGGCGGTCTGCCCGACGATGGCCACCACCGGCACGTGGTCGAGCTTGGCGTCGTAGAGGCCGTTGAGCAGATGGATCGCCCCGGGCCCCGAGGTCGCCGTGCACACGCCGACGGCGCCGCTGAACTTCGCGTAGCCGACGGCCTGGAACGCCGACATCTCCTCGTGCCGGGACTGGACGAACCGCGGCTGGTTACCCGCCTTGCCGAAGGCGGCGACGATTCCGTTGATGCCGTCGCCCGGGTAACCGAAGACGTTCTCGACGCCCCACTCGCGCAACCGTCGCAGCACCTGGTCACCGACCGTCTCGGCCATGTCGCCTCCTCCTCGCCTGCAATGCTGTTCCGGGGCTACCCGCCGGGGCGGTCGTCAACCCGTCCGTACGATGGGCGCGTGAGGCACATCCACGCGGGCAAGGTCAGGGATCTCTACGAGGACGACGGAGACATCCTCCTCGTCGCCTCCGACCGGATCTCCGTCTACGACGTCACCCTGCCCACCCCGATCCCCGGCAAGGGCGCGCTGCTGACACAGCTGTCGCTGTGGTGGTTCGAGCAGTTCGGCCACCTGGTCCCCAACCACGTGCTCTCCGCGACGGACGTGCCCGCCGAGTTCGCGGGCCGCGCCCTGCGCTGCCGGCCGCTCACCATGGTGAAGGTCGAGTGCATCGCGCGCGGCTACCTGTCCGGCTCGGGGCTGCGCGAGTACCGGAAGTACGGCACGGTCTCCGGCGTCGCCCTGCCACCCGGTCTCGACGAGGGCAGCAAGCTGCCCGAGCCGATCTTCACACCGACCACCAAGGCCGACGCCGGGCACGACGAGCCGATCACCTTCGACGACGTGGTGGCGCAGGAAGGCCGGGACACCGCCGAGCGGCTGCGGGAGCTGACTCTGGCGATCTACCGCAAGGGGGCCGAGCACGCGGCCGGGCGGGGCATCATCGTCGCTGACACGAAGGTCGAGTTCGGCTGGGCCGCCGACGGCACGCTGACGCTCGGCGACGAGGTGCTGACCTCGGACTCGTCCCGGTTCTGGCCTGCCGACGAGTGGGAACCGGGCCGCCCGCAGCACGCGTTCGACAAGCAGTTCGTCCGCGACTGGGCGACCTCCACCGGCTGGGACAAGACCCCGCCGGGGCCCGAGGTGCCACCGGAGATCGTGGACGCGACCCGCGCGCGCTACATCGAGGCCTACGAGCGGATCACCGGCCGCACCTGGCAGGGCTGAGCGGCCGCCGCGGCTAGGACTCCTCGGCCGGCGCTGCTCCGCCGGTCCGGCGCGGTGCCGCCTCGGCCGCCAGCGTGTCGCCACCCCAGCCGGCTACGTGGGCGCACGCCGCCCCGGCCAGCACCAGCGCGGCAAGGAACACCAGCCCGAAGTTCAGGGTCACCAGGCCGAGGACGGTGAGCGCGGCGGCGAAGAGGTCGAGACCGCGGCGCAGCACGCGCACGCTCACCCAGCGCTGGGGCGGCGCCCCGCGCTCGAACGCGCGCGCCAGCTCCGGATCGTCGGACTCCATCCGCTGCCGGATGCGGTCGAGTTCCTGCCGTTCGTAGTGACTCAACATACGTGGGCTCCTGGCACTCACTGTCGGGCACGGACGAGCCGCGCCCAGTGCGGTCTTGCCGTACGGCTACCCCGCCGCCGCCGCGGCAAACGACTCGCGCCGTTTCCCGAAGTGTGGAAACGGTTACCCGCACGCCATGTCGAGTCCGCGCGTCCGGTTCACCGCGGGCGTGCTTCGCCGCGCGGCGATGGTGTCGGCCCAGCTGCTGCTGGTCTTCGCCGCGCTGTGGGCGCTGCGCAACATCGTGGGACACCTCAGCTATGTCGTCGTCCCAGCCTCGGTGGCGCTGCTGCTGACCGCGTTCCTGCACCCGCTGGTCACGTGGCTGACCCGGCATCGCTGGCCCCGCAGCCTGGCGGTCCTGACCGCGCTCGTCGCGGGGCTCGCCGTCGCGGGCGGCATCGTCACGTTCGTCGTGCTCTCGATCGTCAACAACTTCGACGAGCTGCGCAGACGCGTGTCGCAGTCCGTGGCGCAAGTGGACGAGTGGCTGACCTCGGGCCCGCTCAACGTCGAGGGCCAGCTCTTCGACCGGGTGCGCGGCTGGCTCGCCGGCAACCAGCAGCAGTTGTTCTCCCAGGCCCTCGGCGCGTTCAACACGGTGGCCGACGTCCTGATCGGTGTGCTCGTCTCGGCCGTGCTGCTGATCATGTTTCTCTACGACGGGCCGAAGATGTGGGCGTTCCTGCTGCGGCCGTGGCGCCCGGAGACGCGCGAGGTCGTCGACGACGCGGGCCGCCGCGCCTACCACAGCGTCGTGGTATACGTGTGGGTGACAGCGCTCGTGGCCCTCATCGACGCGATCGGCATCGGCATCGGGCTCGCCGTGGTGGGCGTGCCGCTCACCGTTCCGCTCGCCGCGCTCGTCTTCCTCGGCGGATTCATCCCGTACGTGGG
Source organism: Prauserella oleivorans (assembly GCF_042685745.1). Classification (NCBI taxonomy): domain Bacteria; kingdom Bacillati; phylum Actinomycetota; class Actinomycetes; order Pseudonocardiales; family Pseudonocardiaceae; genus Prauserella; species Prauserella oleivorans. The sequence goes on from NZ_JBHUNT010000001.1 coordinate 5,372,087, forward strand.
CGCCGTGGTGTCCGGGTTCGTCGCGGTCGCCGTGACGCTGGTCAGCAACGGGGCGGTCGCGGCGCTCATCATCCTGGGCATCGTGCTGGGAGTCCAGCAGCTCGAAGGTCACGTGCTCCAGCCGGTGCTGCAGGGCAACCTCTCCCGACTGCATCCGGCCGTCGTGCTGGTGGCGCTGCTGATCGGTGGCACCGAGGGCGGCATAGCCGGCGTGCTGCTCGCCGTCCCGGTGGTCGCCGCGGTGCGCGCGGTCGTGCTCGCCATCGCCGACCACCACGGACCCCGGGAACCCGCGCCCCCACCGGCCGAGGACAGCGGCGACACCGGCGAACCGTCCGGACAACCCGCAGCCGAGGAGTCCCCGCCCCGTACCGGACCGCGCGCCGAGCCGACGTAACACCGGCATCACGCGCACCCGGTGGACCGGACCACCGTGGTGATCGTCCGGTAACGCGCCGGGACGACTTCCGGCAACAGTGGCTTCCTAGCGTGTTCCGCCGGAGACGGGATACGCACCTGTATCCCGATCCGGATCCCGGTCCCCATCCGGAAAGGCAAACGCTTGTGAGCACACCAAGAACGTGGGGCCGCGTGCTGCGCGCGGCCTCCCTCGCCGTCACGGCCACGCTGCTGCTGGCGTCGTGCGGCAGCCGTGTCGACGACGCGGGCGGTGGCGGGTCGTCCGCCGAGTCGTGCGTGGACACCTCGGGCGGCTCCGTCAAGATCGGGTTCCTGAACTCGCTGTCCGGCACCATGGCGATCAGCGAGAAAACCGTGCACGACTCGCTGCAGCTCGCCGCGAAGCAGATCAACGCCCAGGGCGGCGTGCTCGGCAAGCAGCTCGAGGTCGTCAGCGAGGACGGCGCCTCCGAACCGACCGTGTTCGCCGAGAAGGCCAACAAGCTCATCAGCTCAGACTGCGTGGCCGCGGTGTTCGGCGGCTGGACGTCCTCCTCGCGCAAGGCGATGCTGCCCGTGTTCGAGGGCGCGGGCTCACTGCTGTTCTACCCCGTGCAGTACGAGGGTCTCGAGGCCTCGCCGAACATCTTCTACACCGGCGCCACCACCAACCAGCAGATCGTGCCGGCCCTGGACTACCTCAAGCAGCAGGGCACGAAGTCGCTGTTCCTCGTGGGCTCCGACTACGTCTTCCCGCGCACCGCCAACAAGATCATCAAGGCGTACGCGAAGGCCAACGGCATGCAGATCAAGGGCGAGGAGTACGCGCCGCTGGGCCACACGGACTTCTCCACGATCACCAACAAGGTCAAGGCGGCCGGCGCCGACGCCGTGTTCAACACGCTCAACGGGGACTCGAACGTCGCGTTCTTCAAGGAGTACCGCAACGCCGGGCTGACCGCCGAGCAGATGCCGGTGGTGTCGGTGTCGATCGCCGAGGAGGAGGTGAGCGGCATCGGGCTGCAGAACCTCGTCGGCCAGCTCACGTCGTGGAACTACTACCAGACCGTCGACACCCCGGCGAACAAGGAGTTCGTCAAGGCGTTCAAGGACGCCTACGGCGCCAACCGGGTGACCTCCGATCCGATGGAGGCGGCGTACACGTCGCTGTTCCTGTGGAAGGCGATGGTGGAGAAGGCCAAGTCCTTCGCCACCGACGACGTCACCAAGGCCGCGGACGGCGTCACGTTCGACGCGCCCGAGGGCACCGTGACGGTGAACGGCGAGAACCACCACATCGCCAAGACGGCGCTGATCGGCAAGGTCGGCGAGGACGGCCTCATCCACACCGTGTGGAGCTCCGGCAAGCCGATCGAGCCGGACCCCTACCTCGAGAGCTACGACTGGGCCAAGGGCCTTTCCGCAGGCTGACCACCGTCCGGCGGGGTCGTGGGCCTCGGCGCGCCCGTCGCCCACGACCCCCCGCTGAAGGGAACCCTCGTCGTGGACGCATTGTCGAACCAACTCTTCGCCGGGCTCTCGCTCGGCTCCGTCCTGCTCCTCGCCGCGCTCGGACTCGCCCTGACGTTCGGGCAGATGGGCGTCATCAACATGGCACACGGCGAATTCATCATGGCCGGCGCCTACACCGCGTACGTGGTCCAGGGCGTGATCTCCGACGCCGGATTGTCGTTGTTCGTCTCGATTCCGCTCGGCTTCGTCGTGGGCGGGCTGCTCGGTGTGCTGCTGGAGGCCAGCCTGCTGCGCCGGATGTACCACCGTCCACTCGACACACTCCTCGTGACGTGGGGGGTGGCGCTCATCCTCCAGCAGCTCGCGCGGGACATCTTCGGCGCGCCCAACGTCGAGGTCCGGGCCCCGTCGTGGTTGTCCGGCAGCGTCGACCTCGGGGTGGCGCAGGTGCCGTCGGCGCGGCTGTTCATCCTCGTGCTGTCGATCGTCGCCGTCGTCGCGCTCGGCATCGCCCTCAAGGCCACATCGCTGGGCAGGCGGATCCGCGGCGTCGTGCAGAACCGCGACCTCGCCGAGACCGTCGGCATCGACACGCGCTCCACCGACCGGCTGACGTTCTTCATCGGCTCCGGGCTCGCGGGTGTGGCGGGCGTCGCGCTGACCCTGCTCGGCTCGACCGGCCCCACCCTGGGCACGAACTACATCGTCGACGCGTTCCTCGTGGTGGTCGCGGGCGGCATCGGCCAGATCAAGGGTTGTGTAATCGCCGCGTTCGGGCTCGGGTTGCTGCAGGCGGCCTTCGAGTACTCCACGACGGCGAGCCTGGCGAAGGTGGCGGTGTTCGTGGTGGTCGTGATCTTCCTGCAGGTGCGTCCACAGGGGATCTTCAGCGTGCGGACGAGGAGCCTGGTGTGACGGCGATGTCGGCGAAACTGAAGGGAAATCCGGCGACCCTGCTGGGCTTCGCCGCCCTCGCGGTGGCGTTGCTCGTGGTGGCACCGGCCGTGCTCTCGGACTTCCGGCTCTCCCTGCTCGGCCGGTTCGTGTGCTTCGCGATGGTGGCGGTCGGCATCGGACTCGCCTGGGGCCGGGGCGGCATGCTCACCCTCGGCCAGGGGGTGTTCTTCGGTCTCGGCGCGTATGTGATGGCGATGCACATGAAGCTCGACGACGCCGGCCCTGGCGGCGTACCGGACTTCATGCTGCTCTACGGCTCGGGCGAGGTGCCCGGATGGTGGGAGCCGTTCCGCTCCCCGGTGGTGACCGTCCTCGGGATCGTGCTGATTCCGGCACTGGTGGCGTTGCTGCTCGGCACTGCGGTGTTCCGCCGCCGGGTGCGGGGTGCGTACTTCGCGATCCTGTCGCAGGCGCTGGCGGCGGCGTTCGCGATCCTGCTCGTCGGGCAGCAGGCCGGCATCGGCGGCACCAACGGGCTCAACGGGTTCCGCTCCTTCTTCGGCTTCGACCTCTACGACCCGGTCAACAAGCGGATGCTGTTCTACTTCGCGGCCGGGGCGTTGCTGGTGATGCTGCTGATCGCCTGGCAGCTCTACCGCTCCCGCTACGGCGAGCTGCTCGTAGCCGTGCGCGACCAGGAGGAACGGGTGCGCTTCCTCGGCTACGACCCGGCCGCCGTCAAGACGGTGGCCTACGTGGTGGCCGCAGTGATGGCCGGCATCGCCGGAGCGCTGTTCGTGCCCATCGTGGGCATCATCTCGCCCGCGAACGTCGGTGTGGTGCCCTCGATCGGCTTCCTCATCGGGGTGGCGATCGGAGGCCGGACGACGTTGTTCGGTCCCGCACTCGGCGCGATCGCGGTGGCCTGGGCGCAGACGACGTTCTCGGAGAGCTTCCCGTCGTTCTGGACCTACTTCCAGGGAGCGCTGTTCGTGTTCGTGGTGGCGTTCCTGCCGGGCGGACTGGCCTCGCTCGGCGTGTTGCGCAGGCGCCGGCGGGCGCGGGCGCCGTCCCGCCCCGACCCCGTACCGGCCGAACAGGAGGCGACCGTATGAGCATGACCGCCGACTACCTCGAACTGTCCGATGTGCGCGTCACCTTCGACGGGTTCCGCGCCGTCGACGGGGTGTCCATGACCGTCCTGCAGGGCGACCTGCGATTCCTCATCGGACCCAACGGTGCGGGCAAGACCACGCTCGTGGACGCCATCACCGGCCTCGCGCCGGCCACCGGGTCGATCCGGTTCGGCACCACCGAGCTGATCGGCCGCAAGGTGCACAAGATCGCCCGCCTCGGCATCGGCCGCACGTTCCAGACGGCCAGCGTGTTCGAGGAGCTGACCGTGCTGCAGAACCTCGACATCGCCGCCGGTTCGGGGCGGGGCCCGCTGACGCTGCTGCGGGCGCGGACGTCGGTGCCCGCGGTGGTCGAGGAGACGCTGGAGACGGTCGGGCTGGCCGCGCACGTCGGGCGCAAGGCCGGTGAGCTCTCGCACGGCCAGAAGCAGTGGCTCGAGATCGGCATGCTGCTGGTGCAGAACTCCAGGGTGCTGCTGCTCGACGAGCCCGTGGCGGGCATGAGCGGCGAGGAACGCGAGCAGACCGGCGCGCTGCTGCGCCGCGTCGGCGCCGACCGGACCGTGGTCGTCGTCGAGCACGACATGGACTTCATGCGCACCTTCGCCGACTCGGTGACCGTGCTGCACGCCGGCACGGTGCTGTCCGAGGGCAGCGTGGCGCAGGTCCAGGCCGACCAGCGGGTGCAGGAGGTCTACCTCGGCGAGGCGGCCACCACGAAGGCGCTCGCCGCGGTCGCCGAGAGCCCGCCGAGCATGGACGAGACCCCCGCGGCCGCGGAACGCGAGGAGGACCGGTGATCGAACTCGTCGACGTCCATGTCGGCTATGGCCGCACCAGCGTGGTGCACGGGGCCACCGTGGACGTGCCGCGCGACGGCGTCGCCGCCGTGATGGGGCACAACGGTGCGGGCAAGACGACCCTGCTGCGGGCGGCGGTGGGCTTGCTCAAGGTGACCTCCGGCCGGGTCCTGCTGGACGGCGAGGACGTCACGCGGCTGCGCCCACACGAGCGGGTCGCGCGCGGGCTGGCCTACGTGCCGCAGGGCCAGCAGTGCTTCCCGCAGCTGACGACCGCGGAGAATCTGTACCTGGTGGCCGACACCCGCAGGAACGGCAAACGGCTCGTCGCCGAGGCGCTCGACCTCTTCCCCGCGCTGCGCGAGGCGATGTCCCGCAAGGCCGGACTGCTCTCCGGTGGTCAGCGCCAGCAGCTCGCGATCGCGCGGGCGCTCATCACCGAGCCGCGGCTGCTCATCCTGGACGAGCCGACCGAGGGCATCCAGCCCTCGGTGGTGTCCGAGATCGAGGAGACGATCCTGAACCTGACCACGCGCGGCGGCCTGTCGGTGCTGCTGGTGGAGCAGCACGTCGGGTTCGCGCTCGCGGCGGCGAGCCGGTACTACGTCCTGGAGGCCGGGCGGATCACCTCGTCCGGCGAGGGCGGCACCGGCGCCCAGGACGAGGTGCGGGCAGCCATGGCGATCTGACCATGACGCGGGGGTCACCACTGGGGGAACGGGTCTACGTCCGGCTGCGTGCGGCGCTGCTCGACGGCACGCGGCCGGTCACGGAGCGGCTCACCGAATCGAAGCTCGCCCGGGAGCTCGGGGTGTCCCGCACGCCCGTGCGCGAGGCGCTGACGCGGCTGGTCTCCGACGGCCTCGTGCGGCGTGAGGACTACGGCTACTCGGTGGTGCTGCCGAGCCTCGCCACGCTGCGCGACCTGCACGAGGTGGCCGTCGCGGTCGAACTGCGCGGCATCGAGCGCTGCCTGGAGAACCCGGCGCTGCGGCACGACGCGGCCGCGCTGCGGCGGGAACTGGCCCGCTGGTACGCCCTGCGCGAGGCCCCCGCCCCGGCACCCGCCGAGTTCGTGTGCCACGACGAGCGGTTCCACACCACGCTGCTCGCCGCGTCCGGCAACACCGAGCTCGTGGCCGCCCTCACGGCCGTCCACGGCCGGACCCGGCACGCGCGGATCCACTTCGGACCGCTGGCCGAACACCCCGAGACGGCGATCGGCGAGCACATCGCGATCGCCGAGCGCCTTCTCGGCGGCGAGCTGGAGGCGGCACGCGAGCTACTGCACCGCCACCTCGAGGCGGCGGTGCCGCCACGCCTGCGCTGACCTCGCGCAGGGACTCAGGTCAGCGCCAGCGACGTCTGCGGGTCGAAGACGTGCAGCTCACCGAGCTCGCGGACACCCACGCGGACCTGCTCGCCGAGCCGCGGCGGGGTCCGGCCGTCCACGCGCACCACCATGCGCTGCCCGCCCGCGCCCTGGCCACCCGCGCCGACGACGCCGTGCACGTACGCGTCCGCACCGAGTTCCTCGACGAGCTCGACGACCATGTCGAAGCCGTCGTCACCGGCACCGGCCAACCGCAGCGACTCGGGACGCACGCCGACGATCACGTCGTCGCGCTCCCCCGCCTTCGCCACCGCCTCGCGCGGCAACGCCAGCCGCAGCCCACCGAGGGTGACGCCGCCGTCCTCGAGCGGCAGCCGGACGAGGTTCATCGCGGGCGAGCCGATGAACCCGGCGACGAACGTGTTGGCAGGGTGGTCGTACAGCTCGCGCGGCGACGCGCACTGCTGCAGCACGCCGTCCTTGAGCACCGCGACGCGGTCGCCCATCGTCATGGCCTCGACCTGGTCGTGGGTGACGTAGATGGTGGTGGTGCCGAGCCGCCGCTGCAGCGCGGCGATGTTCGCGCGGGTCTCCACGCGGAGCTTCGCATCCAGGTTGGACAGTGGCTCATCCATGAGGAACACGCTCGGCTCGCGCACGATCGCCCGGCCCATCGCCACCCGCTGCCGCTGCCCGCCCGAGAGCGCCTTCGGCTTGCGGTCCAGGTACTTCGTGAGGTCGAGCATCGCCGCGGCCTCCTCGACCCTGGCCTTGATCGTGTCCTTCGGCATGCCACGCAGCTTGAGCGCGAACGCCATGTTCTCGGCGACACTCATGTGCGGGTACAGCGCGTAGGACTGGAACACCATCGCGATGTCGCGGTCCTTCGGGGGCAGGTCGCTCACCGCGCGGTCGCCGATGCGGATCTCGCCCTCGTCGACGTCCTCGAGCCCGGCAACCATGCGCAGTGCCGTCGACTTGCCGGAGCCGGACGGTCCCACGAGCACCAGGAACTCGCCGTCGGCGATGCTGAGGTCGAGTTGGTCGACGGCCCTGACCGGCGACGCACCGGAGTAGACACGGGAGGCTCCCGCGTAGACGACTTCGGCCATGACTGCAAGCTCCTTACTTGACGGCGCCCATCGACAGGCCCCGGACGAGATGGTTCTGCGCGATCCAGCCGATGATCATCACCGGCAGCGAGGCGAGGAGCGCGGCCGCCGACAGCTGGGCCCAGTACAGGCCCTCGCTGGTGATGAAGCCGGACAGGAACACCGGCACCGTGCCCGCGCGCGCGGCGGTGAGGTTGACGGCGTAGAAGAACTCGGTCCACGAGAAGATGACGCAGATCAGCGCGGTCGCCGCGATGCCGGGAGCCACGACGGGCAGCACGACGCGGTACAGCATCGTCGGCAGGCCGGCCCCGTCGACCCGGGCCGCCTCGATCATCTCCTTCGGAACCTCGAGGAAGAACGAGCGCATCATCCACACCGCCAACGGCAGGTTCATGGCGGTGTAGAGGATGTTCAGCGCCCACACGTTGTCCAGCAGCTGCGTGTTCTGCGAGATGACGTACAGCGGGATGATCGCCGCCACGATCGGCAGCATCTTCGTGGACAGGAAGAACCCCAGCGCGTTGCTCGTGCCCTTCACGGGAGCCAGGGACAACGCGTACGCGGCCGGGATGGCCAGCACGAGAACGGCGATGGTCGACACGACGGTGACGAACGCCGAGTTCGCCAGGTAGGGCAGGAAACCGCGCTCGAACACGCCCGCGAACTGCTCCCACGTGGGGGCGAAGAACAGCTTCGGCGGGTCGGTGTAGGCGTCGGCTTCGTGCTTGAACGACGTCAGCACCATCCACACGAGCGGGGACACGAACAGTATCGCGACCAGCCACGTGAACGCCGTCAGCGAGATGCGGCCCAGCCTCATTTGACCCCTCCGCTCACGTCGAAGGCCCGGAACATCAGACGCAGCGCGAACGTCGCCACGATCAGCGTCAGGATCACCACGATCACACCCATCGCCGACGACTGTCCGACGTCGAAGCCCTCGAACGCGCGCTGGTAGATGTAGAACGGCAGGTTCGTGCTCGCCGTACCGGGCCCGCCCTGGGTCATCAGGTAAATGGCGTCGAACGAGTTGACGATGTAGATCGCGCCCAGCAGTGCGGCCAGCTGCAGGTACCGGCTCAGCTGCGGCAACGTGATGGACACGAAGGTGCGCCACCGCCCCGCACCGTCCACTTGCGCGGCCTCGAGCACCTCTTTGGACTGTGCCTGCAGCCCGGCGAGGATCAGCAGCGTCATGAACGGCGTCCACTGCCAGATGACCTGGGTCATCACCGACGCGAGCGGGAACTCCGACAGCCAGTCGATGTCGGTGCCGAACACGAAGTTCAACAGCCCGTACACCGGGTCGAACATCGTCGTCTTCCACAGCAGCGCGCCGGCGGCGGGCAGGATGAGGAACGGCGTGATGATGAGGGTGCGCACCACACCGCGGCCTGCGAACTTGCGGTCCAGCAGCAGCGCGAGCCCGAGCCCGAGCAGCATCGACACCAGCACGCACACGACCGTGAGCACGACGGTGTTGAGCATCGCCCCACGGAACGTGCTGTCGGCGAAGACGTCGATGTAGTTCCGCAGGCCCACGAAGTGCTGGGAGCCCGGCCGGACCAGGTTCCACGACTGGAACGAGTAGACCACCGTGACCAGGAACGGGACCTGCGTCACCGCGATCGTGAACACCAGCGCGGGCAGCAGTGGCGCGCGCCGCCGCCACGCACCGCCCTCTTTCGGTGTGCGTGGCCTGCCCTCCGCCCGGGGAGCCGCGGACGGGGCGGCCTGTGTCGTCGTCGTCGTCATCGGGTCTCCCGATAGGCCTGGCCGACCGTCTCGGCGTACTCCTGCGACTGCCGCAACGCCTCGTCGACCGTCTTCTGCCCCGCGATGGCCGCGGAGAGCTGCTGGCTCACCCGGGTACCCAGGTCCTGGAACTCGGGGATGCCGACGAACTGGATGCCGGGGTAGGGCACCGGTTCGGTCATGGTGTTCTCCTGGCTCGCGTGCCGGATGCCCTCGAGGGTCGGCTGGGCGTAGGCCTTCGCCGCGTCCAGGTACTCGGGGATGGCATACGTCGACTGGCGGCAGCCCGGCGGCACGCGGTTCCAGCCGAACTCCTCACCGACCATGCGCACGAAGTTCTTGTCGGTCATCCAGCGCATGAACTCCCAGGCAGCCTGCTTGTTCTCGGTGACCTTGGGCATCGCCAGCGACCAGGTGTAGAGCCAGCCGCTCGCCGGCGTCTTGTCGACGGGCGCGGCGACGTAGCCGGACTTGCCGACGACCGTGCTGCTGGCCGGGTCCTCGTTGGTGCCGGCCATGACCGTCGCGTCGTACCACATCGCGGCCTGGCCCTGGGCGTAGCGCGTGCCGCACTCGGAGAACCCGGCGCTCGACGCGCCCGTCTCGCCGTGTTCGCGGACGAGGTCGACGTAGAACTCGGCGGCCCGGCGGAATTCCGGCGAGGTGAGCTGCGCGTTCCAGTTCCGGTCGAACCACCGGCCGCCGAAGGTGTTGACGACCGTGGTGAACGGCGCGAGGCTCTCGCCCCAGCCGGGCTTGCCGCGCAGGCAGATACCGGCGATGCCGGCCTGGTCGTCGTCCAGTTTGGCCGCGAAGTCGGCGATCTGCCGCCAGGTGGGGTTCTTCGGCATGGTCAGCCCGGCCTTGGCGAACAGGTCCTTGCGGTAGGCCAGGAACGACGACTCGCCGTAGAACGGCACGGCGTACATCGAGCCCTGGTGCGACAGCGACTCGCGGATGCTCGGGATGAAGTCGTCCTGGTCGTAGCCGCGGCTGGCGTCGATGTAGGGCTCGAGGTTCTCCAACCACCCGTTGGCGGCCCACTGCTGGGTCTCGTAGTTGCTGATCATCACGACGTCGAACTCGCCGCCCTGGGTGGCGGTCGACGCGGTGATCTTCGCGCGCGCCTGGTTCTCCGGCAGCGACACGAACTTCAGCCGCACCCCGGGATGATCGCGCTCGAACCGGTCGGACAACGCCATGGCGTCGTTCATCTGCGGGTTCGCGACGATGGCGATCACCAGGGTCTGGCCACCCGCGCCGAGCGCGCCCGCGCCCGCGCAGCCCGAGAGCGTCAGCAGGGCCGCGAGCAGGATCAGCGGCAGCCGGCGACGTCGCCCGCTGCCGATGGTGCTACGCATCGTCGGTGCCTCCCGGGACGACCTGGACCTTCAACCCCGCGCCGCTGCGCATGAGCTCCAGCGCGTCGGGGTAGCGCTCGAGGGGCAGTGTGTCGGTGAGCAGGGCTGCGGTGTCGATGGCGCCGGACGCCACGAGGTCCAGCGCGGCACCGTAGCTGTTCAGCACGGCCATCGATCCGACCACGGTGATCTCGTCGTTGTAGATGCGAAACGGCGAGAGCGACACCCGCGCCTGCTCCGGTGCCACGCCGAAGACGAGCAACCGGCCGCCGCGGCGCAGCTTGTCGAACGCGGCCTCGATCGCGGGTGCGGCGCCCGTGCAGTCGGCGGCGGCGTCGAAGGTCTCGCCGTCCAGTTCGGACACATCGCTCGCGACGGCGTGCGCGCCGAGTGCCGTGGCCCTGGGCAGACGGCCCGCGTTGCGGTCCACCACCGTCACGGACGCGCCCGAGCGCTGCAGCAGCTGCTGCATGATGAGGCCCATCGTGCCCGCGCCCATCACCAGGAACCGCTCTCCCGCCTCGACACCGACGCGCCGGACGCCGTGGACCGCGCACGACACCGGTTCCACCAGCGCGCCCTGCTGGTAGGTGAGGTGGTCGGGCATGCGGTAGCAGTTCGCGGCGGGCACGGCGACGTATTCGGCGAAGGCGCCGTCCACGGTGTCGCCGGTGGCGCCCCAGTTGGCGCAGAGGTTGCCGTGACCGGCCCGGCACGGCGTGCAGTAGCCGCAGAACAGCGACGGGTCGACGGCCACGCGGTCGCCCACCTTCCAGTCGCCCGGCACGTCGGGGCCGAGCTCCACGATCTCGCCGGCGAACTCGTGGCCGGGCACGATCGGGTACGGCGTCGGCGGGAAGTGCCCGTCGGCGATGTGCAGGTCGGTGCCGCAGATGCCACACGCCCCCACCTTCACGACGACCTGACGCTCCCCCGGCTTGGGATCCGGTACGTCACCGACTCCGACCGATCCCGGCCGGTCGACGATCGCCGCGCGCATGCCATCACCTTCCTATGCTCATATGAGCTGTTTACACGTCGTTCACTTCGGGAACGTGGGGGCATTGAACGACTTTTGCTGCTGGTCCGTCAACCGACTGATCGCTATACTGCTCATATGAGCACGAAGAACCGGGGTTGGGGACTATCTGATTCGGTTCAGGCGGCCACGATCGCCCACCGGTTCTACGTCCTGGGCGAGTCCAAGCTGGAGATTGCCGAGGCGTTCGGCCTCAGCCGGTTCAAGGTCGCACGCATCCTGGACACGGCTCGGGAGCGCGGCCTGGTCCGGGTCGAGTTCGACCTCCCGGTACCCGTCGACCCCGCGTTGTCCGAGGAGCTGCGCTCGGCGTATGGCCTGGACCGGGCAATCGTGCTCGAACGAGCGGAACGCCGGGTGACGCGCGCGGAACAGCGCAGGCGGATCGGCGCACTGGCCGCTCAGCTGTTGTCGGAGATCGCGACCCCGGATGACGTCATCGGGCTGTCGTGGGCCCGGTCGGTGAACGTGATGACCGAACAGATCACCTCCCTGCCACGCTGCCCGATCGTGCAGCTGTGCGGAGTGCAGGCGGGCACGGATATGCGCGACCGGTCAGTGGAGACGGTGGGCAGGCTGGCCAGGGTGTCCGGCGGTGCGGCCTACCCCATCTTCGCGCCACTGGTGCTGCCCGACCGGCGCACCACCGAGACACTGCGCAGGCAGCCCGGGATCGCCGAGACGTTCGGCCAGTTTCACCACCTCACGAAGGCCGTCGTGAGCATCGGGGCGTGGCGGGAGAACGAGTCGACCGTGTACGACGCGCTGTCCCCCGCCGAACGCGACGCCATCAGCAAGCGCGGCGCGAAGGCCGAGGTGGCGGCCCGGCTGTTCGACGCCGACGGCAACGCGCTCTCCACCGGCCTCGCCCACCACGTGCTCGCCATCAGCCATGATGAGCTGCGCCGGGTCCCCGAGGTGATCGCCCTGGGCTACACCACCCCGAAGGCCGAGGCCATCGATGCCGTCCTGCGCTCGGGCCTGGTGACCACGCTGATCACCGACGCCGAGGCCGCCACCGAGGCGTTGCGCCTGGCCGCCGCGCGCGGGTAGCCGGGTTGCCCGCGAAGGGACTCTGCGAAGACCACCATTTCGAACAACCCGTGAAACGAAATACCGACATCACACACCGAGAATCATTTCACCGCGTTAATTTCGAGATGCGCGAATAGTGCCCGTCGATTTCACATTCCGGGAGTGATGAGCCGATCCTCTACAAAACCCGGATGACGCCTTACGGTCCGGATCATGACCGTCACGCAAGGAACGGCTCGCCGGACCACGCCGCGCTCGGCTGCGATCGGCAGCATGATCGGCACGACGATCGAATGGTACGACTTCTACCTGTACGCCACCGCCACCGCGCTGGTTTTCAAGCCCCTGTTCTTTCCGGGGGTTTCGCCGACGGCCGGAACGCTCGCGACGTTCGCGACCTATGCCGCCGGTTTCGGCGCCCGGCCGATCGGCGCGATCGTGTCGGGACACCTCGGCGACCGGGTCGGCCGGAGAACGGTGCTCGTCGGCGCGTTACTGCTGATGGGTCTCGCCACGGCCGCGATCGGAGTGCTACCCACCTACGCTCAGGCAGGCGTGCTCGCCCCGGCGCTGCTCGCGGTGCTCCGGCTGCTGCAGGGGCTCGCGGTCGGCGCGGAATGGGGCGGCGCGGCGTTGCTGTCGATCGAGCACGCTCCGCGTGGCAGGCGTGGGCTCTTCGGCAGTTTCACCCAGATCGGTTCGCCGGCGGGCATGTTGCTGGCGACCGGGGTGTTCGCCGGTGTCCGCTCGATCGCGGGTGAGGACGCGTTCGTGGCGTGGGCGTGGCGGATCCCGTTCCTGCTCAGCCTCGTGCTCGTCGCCGTCGGACTGGTCATCCGGCTGCGGTTGACCGACGCCGCGGTGTTCCAGGAGCTCAAGCATCGTGGCGACGTCGCCCGCCGGCCGGTGGTGGAGGTGCTGCGGACACAGCCGCGCAACGTCGCGCTGACCACGGCGCTGCGGCTCTCGCAGATCGCGCTCTTCGTGCTGCTGACGACGTACTCGCTGACCTACCTGCAGGACCACCCGGCCGGTGCCGGCGACGCCGGGCTCGTCGCCGTGATGATCTCGTCCGCGCTCGGGCTCATCAGCACACCGCTGTGGGCGCATCTGTCGGACCGGATCGGACGCAAACCCCCATACCTGTTCGGCGCCGCCGCTGGGATCCTGGCTCTGGTGCTGTTCTTCCTGGCAGCCGAGACGGGCTCGACGGTCGCCGTCGTGCTGGCGATCGTGTTCGGCATCAACGTCGCTCACGACGCGATGTACGGGCCGCAGGCGGCCTGGTTCGGTGAGCTGTTCGACACGCGGGTGCGCTACAGCGGCGCTTCGCTCGGCTACCAGATCGGCGCGGTCCTCTCGGGTGGATTCGCGCCGCTGATCGCGGCGTCACTGCTCGTCGCGGGCGGCGGCACGCCGTGGCTCATCGTGGGCTACTTCGCCGCGTTGTCGCTGCTGACCTTCGGTGCGGCCTATGTCGCCGCGGAAACCCATCGCGAGAGGCTCGGTGAGACGGAATGAGCAGGATCTACCTCAACGCCTTCGACATGGCCTGCGTCGGCCACCAGTCGGCCGGGCTCTGGCGGCACCCCGACGACCAGGGCTACCGCTACACCGATCTCGAGTACTGGACCACGCTGGCCCGCACGCTCGAGTGGGGCGGTTTCGACGCCGTGTTCCTGGCCGACGTCCTCGGCGTGTACGACGTGTACGGCGGCTCCCGCGATGCGGCGGTCTCCGATGCCGCACAGTTCCCGGTGAACGACCCGGCCATGGCCGTCTCGGCGATGGCCGCGGTGACGGAGACGCTCGGCTTCGGCGTGACGATGTCGCTGACCTACGAGCAGCCTTACTCCCTCGCTCGCCGGCTGTCCACGCTGGACCATCTGACCAGAGGCCGGGTGGCCTGGAACATCGTCACCTCCTACCTCGAGAGTGCGGCCGCAAATCTGGGTCTGGAGCGCCAGATCCCGCACGACGAGCGCTACGAGATCGCCGAGGAATACGTCGACGTCTGTTACCAGCTCTGGGAAGGGTCCTGGGAGGACGACGCGGTGGTACGGGACGTCCGGCGCGGGGTCTACACCGACCCGGCGAAGGTGCACGACATCGAGCACAAGGGCCGGTACTTCACCGTGCCGGGACCGTTCCTCTGCGAACCCTCGCCACAACGGACTCCGGTGCTGTTCCAGGCCGGCACCTCACCGCGGGGTGTCGAGTTCGCCGGCGCGCACGCCGAAGCCGTCTTCGTGTCCGGGCCCACGACGGCGGTGGTCCGGCCGTCGGTCGACCGGGTGCGCGCGGCAGCGGCGGCGTGCGGCCGTGACCCGCGCGCGATCAAGGTGTTCGCCATGCTCACGCCGATCGTCGCGGAGACCGACGAGCAGGCGCGGGACAAGCTCAGGTCCTACGAACAGCTGGTGAGCGTGCCGGGCGCGTTCGCCTTGTTCGGTGGGTGGACCGGGGTCGACCTGGCCGAACTCGATCCGCACGAGCCGCTGCGCTACGTCGACTCCGACGCGAACCGATCGGCACTCGCGTCCTTCACCACCGCCGATCCCGACCGCGAGTGGACACCACACGACCTGGCTGCCGAGATCGGACTCGGCGGGCGCGGACCCGTCGTCACGGGCACGCCCTGCGCGGTCGCCGACGAGCTGGAACGCTGGACGGAAGAAGCCGACGTCGACGGGTTCAACCTCGCCTACGTCACCACGCCGGGCACCTTCCTGGACTTCGCCAGGCTGGTCGTGCCGGAGCTACGCAGGCGCGGCCGGGTGCCGGAGCGGCAGCAACCCGGCACCCTCCGGGAGAGGCTCGGTGGCGCAGGTCCCAGGCTGCCTGCGGACCACCCCGGCGCCGCCCACCGGCGCTGACCACGTCGCCACGAGGAGGAACCCATGTCCGTCACCGACGAATTGATCGCCAACAACGCACGGTACGCCGAGTCGTTCTCCGGCCCGCTTCCTCTTCCGCCCTCCAAGCACGTGGCGGTGGTCGCGTGTATGGACGCGCGGCTCGACGTCTACGGGGCGCTGGGCCTGCGGGAGGGCGAAGCGCACGTGATCCGGAACGCGGGAGGCGTCGTCACCGACGACGAGATCCGGTCGCTGTCGATCAGCCAACGGCTGCTCGGTACGGAGGAGATCATCCTCATCCACCACACCGACTGCGGCATGCTCACGTTCACCGACGACCAGTTCAGGGCCTCGATCGAGCGTGAGGTCGGCATCAAGCCGCCCTGGCCGGCCGAGGCGTTCAGTGATGTCGAAGCCGACGTCCGCCAGTCCGTGGCGCGCATCAAGGCGAGCCCGTTCGTACCGAAGCGGGACTCGGTGCGCGGCTTCGTCTTCGACGTCGCGACGGGCAAGCTGACCGAGGTCGAGTAGGGCTGCCGTCGCCGGCGCGCGGGCACGGCGAGCCTCCCGATGTCGCCCCGCACCGGCGCTGAGCACGGCCGTTACAGTGGACGGTGATGAAACGTCCCGTCTCCCCGCTGCCGCAACGGCACGGGCTGGACGCCGCCCGGCTGCGGCTGCCCGACGACGGGGCGTGGGCGACCGTGCGCGATCACCTGGTCGAGCGCTTGCACCGGCTCGACCCCGCACGGATCGACCAAATGCTGCGTGAGCAGCGCATCGTCGGGCTCGACGGTCCGATCACGCCCGAGACCCCGTTCGTGCCGGGCACGTTCATCTGGTTCCACCGGGACCTGCCCGACGAGGTGCCGGTGCCCTTCGACATCGGGATCGTCCACCGCGACGACAACCTCGTCGTGGCCGACAAGCCGCACTTCATGGCCACGATCCCGCGCGGCAAGCACGTCATGCAGACCGCGCTCGTCCGGCTCCGGGACCAACTCGGCCTGCCCGAGCTGAGCCCGGTGCACCGGCTCGACCGCGTCACGGCGGGCCTGCTGATGTTCACCACGAGGCGTGAGCTGCGCGGCCCGTACCAGACGATGTTCCGGGACCGCCTGGTGCACAAGGAATACGAGGCGATCGCGCCGTACGACCCCGACGTGGAGCTGCCGCGGACCGTCCGCAGCCGGATCGTCAAGGAACGCGGCATCGTGACGGCCCGGGAGGTGCCGGGCGAGCCGAACGCGGAGACGCGCGTGGAACTCGTCGAGCATCGCGCCGGCCTCGGCCGGTACCGCCTGCTGCCGGCCACCGGGCGGACCCATCAGCTGCGGGTGCACATGGCCTCGCTGGGCCTGCCGATCCTCGGCGACAGCTTCTACCCGGTGCTGACGGAAACCCCGCTGGACGACTTCAGCCGCCCGCTACAGCTGCTCGCCAAGGTGCTGGAGTTCACCGACCCGCTCACCGGCGCGCGCCGCCGGTTCGAGAGCAACCTGACCCTCGACGCCTGGCGCCCCTGACCGGCACCCCGCACCGTGTCGGCCGCCCACGTCGCCGTGTCTGCCGTTCTCGTCGCCGTGTCGGCCGCCCAGGTCACCGTGTCTGCCGTTCTCGCTCGGCGCGGGGCCCCGGCCGGGTTGCCGATCCCGTCGGCGATGGTAGCGAGCCAGGCGTCGTAGGTGGGCAGCGCAGAACTCGGGCAGCGCAGAACTCGGGCCCGGGCAACCCGGCCGTCGCCAGGTGCACGGCGTCGAGCGACCGCAGCCGATCGACGTCACCGACCCAAAGCAGCACGGATGTGCTACCGCGGAGCCGCGTCAGCCTCGTTCGATCCGGTGGCCGACCACGTCCGGGCCCGGGTGGGCGGCGCCGGAACCGTCACGACGTGGATCGGGCTCGGGCAGCTCGACCGGGTCGCCGTTCTTCGCCGCACCGGCCGGCCGCGGCCCGACCCACGCGACCCGCAGAGCCGTCTCCCCGCTGAGGAATCGCTGTGCTCGCACGCCCGCCGTCGCGCGTCCCTTCGCCGGGTACTCCGTGAACGGCGTGACCTTCACACTCGCGCCGGTCGCCGTGACGACCATGGGTTCGCCGTGCTCGTCGTCGTCCGTGCGCACCGCGCCGAAGAACACCACCTCGGCGTCGGCGGGCAGCTTGATACCGGCCATGCCGCCGCTCTTGAGCCCCTGCGGACGCACCAGCGACGCCGGGTAGCGCAGCAGCGAGCCCGCCGACGACACGAACGCCAGCTCCTCCTGGCCGTCCTTCAGCCAGGTCGCACCGACCACCTCGTCGCCGTCCTTGAGGTTGATGACGTCGAACTCCTCCGCCCGCACGGGCCAATCCGGCGAGCACACCTTCACCACGCCACGCCGGGTGCCGAGCGCGAGCCCCGGAGACCCCTGCGCCTGCTCACCCAGCGGCGCGATGCCGACGACCCGTTCGCCCTTCTCCAGTGGCACGAGTTCCTTCGCGGCCATCCCGCCGCGCAGCGACACGGTCCCGACGTGCTCGGGCAGCACCGGCAGCGGCAGCACGTCCACCTTGAACGCCCGGCCGGCGCTGGTCACCAGCAGCACCTGACCACGCGCGGTCGTGTGCACCACCGCCGCGACCGCGTCGTGCTTGGCCCGCCCGCTGCGTTTGCGGCTCTCCGGCGCCTCCTCCGACTCGGCCGCCGTCCTGGCCACCAGACCGGTCGAGGAGAGCACCACCTGGCACGGGTCGTCGGCGACCTCGAGCGGCCCGGCGGGCTTCGACGCGGCCAGCACCTCCTTGAGGTCGCCGTCGATGAGTGCCGTGCGCCGCGGTGTCGGGAAGTCCTTGGCGATCTTGGCCAGCTCGGCCGAGACGACCTTCTTCAGTTCCTTCTCGTCGTCCAGGATCTTCGACAGCTCGGCGATCTCGTCGCGCAGCCTCTGCTCCTCCTGCTCGAGCTCGAGCTTGTCGTACTTCGTCAGCCGCCGCAGCGGAGTGTCCAAAATGTAGGTCGCCTGGATATCCGAGAGCTTGAACCGCTTCATCAGGCCTTCCTTGGCGGCCTGCGCGTTCTCACTCTGCCGGATCAGCCGGATGACCTTGTCGATGTCGACGAGCGCCTTGAGCAGACCCTCGACGAGGTGCAGCCGCTCCTCCCGCTTGCGCCTGCGGTACCGCGTCCGCCGGGTGACGACGTCGTAGCGGTGCCGCAGGAACACCTCGAGCAGCGCCTTGAGCCCGAGCGTCTGCGGCTGCCCGTCCACGAGCACGAGGTTGTTGATGCCGAAGGAGTGCTCCAGCGGCGTGAGCCGGTAGAGGTCGGCCAGGAGTGCCTGCGGATTGACGCCGACCTTGCACTCGATCACGAGCCGGGTGCCGTTCTCGCGGTCGGTGAGGTCCTTGACGTCGGCGATGCCGGTGAGCCGCTTGGTCTTGTTGACCTCCTCGGTGATCCGCTCGATCACCTTCTCCGGCCCCACGCCGTACGGCAGCTCGGTGACCGTGATCCCCTGCCGGCGACTCCCCTCGATCGGCCCCGTGTGCACCGTCGCCCGCATCCGGACGACGCCCCGGCCGGTCTCGTAGGCCTTGCGCACCTGGTCGAGCCCGAGCAGCTGGCCGCCCGTCGGCAGGTCCGGGCCGGGCACGAACTCCATCAGCTTGTCGAGCGAGGCGTTGGGGTGGTTGATGAGCCAGCGGGCGGCGGCGATGACCTCGCTCAGGTTGTGCGGGATCATGTTCGTCGCCATGCCGACCGCGATGCCGGACGTGCCGTTCACCAGCAAGTTCGGGAACGCCGCAGGCAGCACGGTCGGTTCGAGGAGCTCGCCGTCGTAGTTCGGCCGCATGTCGACGGTCTCCTCGCCGAGCTCGCCGACGAGCAGCATCGCCTCGGGCGACATGCGTGCCTCGGTGTACCGGGAAGCGGCCGGTCCGTCGTCGGGCGAGCCGAAGTTGCCGTGCCCGTCGACGAGCGGGACGTTCATCGAGAAGTCCTGCGCCAGGCGCACCATGGCGTCGTAGATCGCGGTGTCGCCGTGAGGGTGGTAGCGGCCCATCACGTCACCGACCACACGCGACGACTTCACGTACGCGTGCGTCGGCCGGTAACCGTTCTCGTGCATCGAGTACAGGATCCGGCGGTGCACGGGCTTGAGGCCGTCGCGTGCGTCCGGCAGCGCACGCGAGTGGATGACCGAGTACGCGTACTCCAGGTAGGAGTCCTCGATCTCGGTCTTCAGGGAGTTGTCGAAGACGTTGGCGCCGGCCTGGTCGAAGGCGGCCGGATCGACGCGCGTCGTCGGGTTCTTGCGGCGTGCCATGGTTGCTACGGCTCCTAGATGTCGATCGCGGCCTGGTCGACCCGCTCGGACGACGAGACCAGCCAGTTCCGGCGCGGCTCCACCTTCTCGCCCATCAGCAGTTCGAGAGCGGCCTCGGCGGCCTCGGCGTCGTCCAGCGTGATGCGGCGCACCGAGCGCGTGGCGGGGTTCATCGTGGTCTCCCACAGTTCGTCGGCGTCCATCTCGCCGAGCCCCTTGAACCGCGGAACGGGCTTCTTGACGGTCTTGCCTGCCTGCTCCAGTTCGGCGACCTTCGCCTGCATCTCGCGCTCGGTGAAGGTGTAGTGCGTTTCCTCTTTGCGGCCCTTGGTGACGACCTTGTGCAGCGGCGGCATGGCGGCGAACAGCCTGCCGTGCTCGATCACCGGGCGCATGTACCGGGCGAACAACGTGATGAGCAGTGTCCGGATGTGCGAACCGTCCACGTCGGCGTCGGCCATGAGGATGACGCGGCCGTAGCGCATGGCCGAGATGTCGAAGGTCCGCCCCGTGCCCGCGCCGAGCACCTGCACGATCGAGGAGATCTCGGCGTTCTTGAGCGCGTCGCCGAGCCCTGCCTTCTGCACGTTGAGGATCTTGCCGCGCAGCGGAAGCAGTGCCTGGTACTCCGACACGCGGGCCTGCCGCGCGGAGCCGAGCGCGCTGTCCCCCTCGACGAGGAACAGCTCGCTGCGCGCGACGCCGGTCGACCGGCAGTCGACGAGCTTGGGCGGCATCGCCGCACCTTCGAGCGCCGTCTTGCGCCGTGCGGCCTCCTTCTGCTGCTTCTGGGCCAGCCGTACGCGCGAGGCGTCGACGATCTTCTGCAGCACCGTCTTGGCCTCGGCCTTGGTCTT
Source organism: Prauserella oleivorans (assembly GCF_042685745.1). NCBI lineage: Bacteria > Bacillati > Actinomycetota > Actinomycetes > Pseudonocardiales > Pseudonocardiaceae > Prauserella > Prauserella oleivorans. The sequence continues at coordinate 5,392,452 of NZ_JBHUNT010000001.1, forward strand.
GCGGTTGTCCGTCCACGCCTTGACGTGCTGCTCCACGATGCCCTGCAGCACCTTGGTGATGCCGGCCGTGGACAACTCGTCCTTGGTCTGCGAGGTGAACTGCGGCTCGGGGATCTTCACGTGGATCACGGCCGTCATGCCCTCCTGGATGTCGTCCAGGGTCGGCAGGTCCTCTTTGGGCTTGAGCAGGCCGCGGGTGCGGGAAATGGCGTCCTGCAACGACTTCGTCAGCGCGCGGTCGAAGCCGCGCCGGTGCGTTCCACCGTGGACGTTGCGGATGGTGTTGGTGAAGCACTCGATCGTGCGCTCATAACCGGTGCCCCAGCGCAACGCCACCTCCACCTCGGCATGACGTTCCACATTGGACCGCATCACGCCGTTCTCGTCGGCGGCGTTCTCCTTGTACGTGCCCTCACCGCGGACCATGATGGTGCCGCACACGGCCCGGTCGCCCGTGGGCGCGAGGAACTCGACCATGTCGGCGAGGCCGTTGGGGTAGTGGAAGGTCTCCTCGTTGATGGCGCCCTCGGTGGCGGTGCGCAGCACGTAGGTGACACCGGGGACGAGGAACGCGGTGTGCCGCAGCTTCGTACGCACCGCCTCGACGTCGAGCGCGGCGCCGGACTCGAAGTACCTGGGGTCGTGCCAGTACCGGATCACGGTGCCCGTGGATTCGCTGCGCTTCATCTTGCGCACGAACCGCAGCCCCGACTGCGGCGTGAACTTCGCCTTCGGGCCGGGCCCGTCGAACACCCCGGGCACGCCCCGCGCGAACGACATCTCGTGCACCTTGCCCGCGTTGCGCACCGTGACGTCGAGGCGCAGGGACAGCGCGTTGACCGCCGAGGCGCCGACTCCGTGCAGACCACCCGAGGTCTTGTAGCCGGACCCGCCGAACTTGCCGCCCGCGTGCAGCCGCGTGAGCACCAGCTCCACACCCGACAACCCCGACTTGGCGTGCTTGCCTGTCGGGATGCCGCGGCCGTCGTCCTCCACCTCGACACTGCCGTCGGCGTGCAGTGTCACGACGATGCGGGTGGCATGACCGGCGACACCCTCGTCGGTGGAGTTGTCGACGATCTCGGTGAAGAGGTGATTGACGCCGCGGCTGTCGGTGGACCCGATGTACATGCCGGGCCGCTTCCGAACCGCTTCCAGCCCCTCCAGGTGAGTGAGGTCGTCGGCCCCGTAGAGGGTTTCAGCAGAAGCAGTCACAGGGTTGTCTCTCCCGATCTCGTTACGCCGGAGCATGCGGCTGGAGCGACGCACAGTGTCCGTCACCGTGCCGCGCGACCAGCGCACCACCGTAGTGCAGGGTATCCGTCCGCCCTGACATCGACGCCGCGGCCGCCGCACGCCGCGCCGGAAGGCACGGACGCTGTGACGGGTTTCATGCCCGCTCGAACTCGGCACGCACACCCAGCAGCCGGACCGGACGGTCCAGTTCGAAACGATCCAGCACGCTCAGCGCGGCACGTTCGAGCACGACGACATCGGTGGTCGGTGTTTCCAGGGTAGCGCTGCGGGTCTGGGTGAAGAACGGCGCGAACCGCACCTTCACCGCCACCCGGACCGCCGGCCTGCCCTCGGCGAGCACGTCCTCGGTGACCCGGCCCGCCAGCTCGCGCACGGCCGCCTCGATGTCGGCGCGCTCCGTGAGGTTGGTCTGGAACGTCGTCTCCCGGCTGCGCGAGCGGGCGACGTAGGGGGTGGCGGTCACCTCGCGGTCGCCCCAGCCGTGGGCGAGCGCGCGGAAGTACGGCCCCATCGTCGGCCCGAACCGGGCGGCCAGCTCGGCGCGGTCGGCTGCGGCGAGCTCGGCGACGGTCGTGATGCCCAGCTCGGCGAGCTTCCTCGTGGTCCGGCCGCCGATGCCCCACAGTGCGTCCGGTGGCCGATGTGCCATCACCTCGGCCCAGTTGGCACTGGTCAGCCGGTAGATTCCGGCCGGTTTGGCGAACCCGGTGGCGATCTTGGCGCGCATCTTGTTGTCGCCGATGCCCACCGAGCAGGACAGTCCGGTGCGCTTGCCCACGACGTGCCGGACGGTCCGGGCCAGGGCTTCCGGGTCGGCGGTCCGGGCGCCCAGGAACGCCTCGTCCCAGCCGATCACCTCGACCACCACGGGAAGCTCCCGCAGGACCGCCATCACGCGCTCGGAGACCTCTTCGTACGCGGGCGGGTCCGACGGCAGGAACACCGCGTCCGGGCACTTGCGCGCCGCCGTGCGCAGGGGCATGCCCGAGTGCACGCCGAACGCCCGCGCCTCGTACGACGCGGTCGCCACCACCGCGCGCTGTGCCGGGTCGCCCTTGCCGCCGACCACCACCGGCTTGCCCCGGAGTTCGGGGTGCCGGGCGATCTCGACGGCGGCGATGAACTGATCGAGATCGACGTGCAGGATCCAGTCCGGAGTGGACACCGAAGCCGGCTGCGTCACGGTATCCAGTATGCGGGCCGGGCGGATCTCGCGACAGATCGAGGTGAATAGGACGCCGAGGAGGCCGGGTAGGCCTGCGAGTGGAAGGGCATGACCGAGAACCGAGGAGGTGCGAAGAATTGGCTCAGCTGGTTCGCGAGCTCATGACGGACCGTCCGGTGACGCTGTCGGCGGACACTCCGGTGCAGCAGGCCGCCACCACGATGCGTGACGCCGGCATCGGTGCCGTGCTGGTGATGGACGGCGACGAGATGTGCGGCATCGTCACCGACCGCGACATCGTGGTGCGGGCGCTGGCCGACCGCAGCGACCTCTCCGGCTGCACCCTGCGTGAGGTGTGCAGCGAGCGACTGGTCACGGCCAGGCCCGACGAGGAGGCAGGCAACGCCATCGCCCGGATGCGGGAGCACGCCGTGCGCCGGATTCCCGTCCTGGACGGCGAGCGGCCCATCGGCATGTTGTCGATCGGCGACGCCGCGACGGACCGGGACCCGAACTCGGCTCTCGCCGACATCAGCGCCGCGCGGGGCAACACCTGACGCGGAAGGCCCGCCTGGGTCTTGTCCGGCACCGGACCCCGGGCGGAACACACGACGACACAGGCGACCATGGAGCTCCGGCTCTATGGTCGTCGTCGTGTCGGTGCGTGAACTCGTCGTGCTCGGTACGGGCAGCCAGGCGCCCAGTCGGACCCGCAACCACAACGGCTACCTGCTGCGCTGGGACGCCGAGGGCCTGCTCTTCGACCCCGGCGAGGGCACGCAGCGGCAACTGCTGTTCGCCGGTGTGCCCGCGAGCGCCATCACACGGATCTGCCTCACGCACTTCCACGGCGACCACTGCCTCGGCGTTCCCGGCATCGTCCAGCGGCTCTCGCTCGACGGCATCGCCGGGCCCGTGCACGCCCACTACCCGGCATCCGGCGGGCACTTCTTCGCCCGGCTCCGCCACGCCACCCCGTTCCACGAGGTCACCGAGCTCCGGGAGGAACCCGTGGAGCGGGACGGCCTCGTCGCGACAGGACCGTTCGGCGAGCTGCGGGCGCGCCGGCTCGATCATCCCGTGGACGCCTTCGGCTACCAGCTCGTCGAACCGGACGGCAGGCGGATGGTGCCGGAGCTGCTCGCCCGGCACGGCATCAGCGGCCCCGACGTCGGGGAGCTCCAGCGCCGCGGCTCGCTGCGCGGGGTGTCGCTGGCCGAGGTGAGCGAGCACCGGCCGGGTCAGCGGTTCGCGTTCGTCATGGACACCCGCTTGTGTGATGCCGCGTTCGCGCTCGCCGACCAGGCTGACCTGCTCGTGATCGAATCCACATTCCTCACCGAGGACAAGAGACTGGCGCGGGACTACGGCCACCTCACCGCCGCCCAGGCGGCCCGGGTGGCCGCCGAGTCCGGGGTCCGCACCCTCGTGCTCACGCATTTCTCACAGCGGTACACGGAACCGGAAAGGTTTCACGACGAGGCAGCCGAGGTATTCGGCGGCCGGATCGTGGTAGCGACCGACCTCACGCGGGTCGCCGTACCACGGCGCCGTTGACGACGGAATAACGAGCCGTCGCGACGGCGTTCATTCGTGTGCTTGCTTGCATCAGGGCAAGTATCCCCGCCGTGAAAGGAGGCGGCACGCCATGGAAAAGATGAACTGGCGGCACCGTGCCGCCTGCCGTGACGAGGATCCCGAGCTGTTCTTCCCGGTGTCCGACATGGGACCGGGCGCGCAGCAGACAGCGGAGGCGAAGTCGATCTGCGCCCGCTGTCCGGTCCGTGACCAGTGTCTGTCGTACGCCTTGGACAACGGTCTCGACTTCGGGGTGTTCGGCGGTCTGACGGAACGCGAACGTCGCGAACTGGTGCGTCGCCGGAACCGGACGAACCAGCCGCACGCGGCCTGAGAAATTCGCGGCTCCGCGAATCGGTGACCGAGCTCACCGATTCCGGGGAACATCGGCCCCCGGGTCGATGTTGAAAAGAGTGACCGGCACGCGACAGTGTCCCCGGGCCTCACCAATTTGCCTTCGCGGAATACCGTTCGGCTGGAGCCGCGTCGCGCCATTCGCCGAGAGGCGACCGGCGTGTCGGTCACCATTTACGAGGAGAATCCCGCCACGCGTTGCCGTGGCGGGATTTTCTTTGTCGCGGCAGTGTCCGGTGTGCTCGCAACACCACCGGTGTCGCGCACCTGCCCGGTGCCCTACTCTGTGGCGAAAGAGACACGACGCGCGCACGCCCACGTGCTGGGGGTCGGCCACGCTGCAGTGTCGCCGCCGCGGCTCTCGTAGTTCCGTCCTCGGCCCATCGGGCAGATCCAGGAGGCGACACGGTGGCACCGCAGCAAGGCCAGGGAGCATTCAACGCCGCGACCGGGCGCAGTCTCGAGAGCGACAACGGCAAACCGCGCTACCTCGAGTACCAGCGGGAGCTCATCCGGCCGCACTGCGGACGCTCCGTCCTCGAGGTGGGTGCGGGGCTCGGCGAGTTCGCCTCCGGCTTCACCGGGTGCGAGCGCTATGTCGTCACCGATGTCGACCCGGATGCCGTCGGCCAGATGAAGTCCCGCTTCGCCGACCGGCCCGAGGTGGAGGTCCAGCAGTTCGACGTCGACGGCTCGGCGCGGCTGGAGCAGCCCGTGGAGTCGCTCGTCGCGATCAACGTCCTCGAGCACATCGCCGACGACGTCGCCGCGCTGAAGAACCTGGCGGACTCCGTGACGGCCGGCGGCAACATCATCCTCTTCGTGCCCGGATACCAGCAGCTCTACGGCGAGTTCGACCGGATCGTCGGGCACTACCGCCGCTACACGCCCGCGACCGTGTCGGCCGCGGCCGAGCGGGCGGGACTCACTGTGGCCCTCGCCCGCCCGGTGAACTTCCTGGGCGCCTTCGCCTGGTGGGCGGCGGTACGCAAGGGCGGTGCCGGTGCGCCCAACCCCAAGCTCGTCTCCATCTACGACCGGTTCGTCGTGCCCGTGACGCGCGCCATCGAGCAGCGCGTCAAGATCCCCTTCGGCCAGTCCGTACTCTGCGTCGCGAGGAAGAACGCGGCGTGACGCCCGCTCCCCTCCCGGCCCGGGTCGCCGGCCACGCACCAGGAGCGGCCCGCCGCGGGCCCTTCCACTCGGGATGAAAGTCGCGTCGCGATTGCGCGGGACCTCCGCACGGTGTAGCCCGGAGGTGAGTTGTCCGGGTGGCTGAGGAGGGGACCACTGATGGAGATCGTGCCTGTCGACACACCGTCACTGGGCGACCGCAGTTATCTGGTGCACGACGGGGAGGTGGCCTTCGCCGTCGACCCGCAACGGGACATCGACCGGATGCTCACGCTGCTCGAAGACCGTGGTGTGCGGCTGCTCGGAGTGTTCGAGACGCACATCCACAACGACTACGTGACCGGCGGCTACGCACTCGCCCGGATGACGGGTGCCGCCTACCACGTCAACGCCGAGGACCCGGTGACGTTCGAGCGGACGCCGATCCGGGACGGCGACGAGGTCAGGATCGGGTCCCTGCGGGTGCGCGCGCTCGCCACGCCGGGGCACACGTTCACACACCTCGCGTACGCGGTGACGGCGCCGGGCGAGCCGCCCGCGGTGTTCACGGGTGGCTCGCTGCTGTTCGGCTCGACGGGCAGGCCCGACCTGCTCGGCCCCGCTCACACCGGCGAGCTGGTGCACGCGCAGTACGCGTCGGCGCGGCGGCTCGCGGCCGAGCTGCCGGACGAGACACGTGTGTTCCCGACCCACGGGTTCGGCAGCTTCTGCTCGGCGACGCCGACCTCCGGGGACGAGTCGACGATCGGCCGGGAGAAGCGGATCAACCCGGCGCTGACCGAGGACGAGCAGTCCTATGTGAACTCGCTGCTGGCGGGTCTCGACGTGTTCCCCGCCTACTACGCGCACATGGCACCCGCCAACATGGCGGGCCCGGACGCGCCCGACCTCACACCGCCGCATCGCGCGGACGCCGCCGAGTTGCGCAAACGCATCGACGCGGGCGAGTGGGTGGTGGACCTGCGCACCCGCACGGCGTTCGCGGCGGGCCACGTCGCGGGCACGTTGAACTTCGGGATCGACGGCGGCTTCGCGACCTATCTCGGCTGGCTATTGCCGTGGGGAACCCCGCTGACGCTGCTGGGCGACACCCCGGACCAGGTCGCCGCCGCACAGCGCGAACTGGTCCGCATCGGGATCGACAGGCTCGAGGCCGCCGCCACCGGCGATGTCCGGGAGTGGGCGGCCGAGAGCGAGCTCCGGTCGTTCCCCACGGCGTGTTTCGCCGACCTCGCCCAGGTGCGGCACCACCGGCAGGTGGTGGTGCTCGACGTCCGCAGGCAGTCCGAGTGGGACGCCGGGCACCTGGACGACGCGGTGCACATCCCACTGCACGAGCTGCTCGACCGGCTCGACGACGTGCCGGACGGCGAGGTGTGGGTGCACTGCAAGTCGGGGTACCGCGCGGCCATCGCGGCCTCGGTGCTCGACGCGGCGGGCCGCCGGGTGGTGGCGATCAACGACGACTTCGCGTGAGTGACGCGGCTCAGGTCGTCTCGTCGGACCGGCGGCGCTCGATGAACGTGTCGGGCGCCGACTCCGGCACCTCCGTGCGCAGATCCGAGTCCCGCAGCACCTCGCGCGCCTGCGCTTCCGGGTCGGCGCTGCCGCCGGCCTCCTCCTCCGGCAACAACTCGGACCGCGACTGAGCGCGCTCGCCGACGGCGTTGCGATCGTCGAACACGGCGGGCCGGTCGAGGTCGTGCTCGCGCCGGAGTTGGTCCTCCTCGGCGGTGGTGAACTCCGTCTGGCCCAGGTCGAGGGGTTCGTCGCGCTCGGACATGGCCGCCGGGTACCCGGGGTCCCTGCGCTCCACACGACGTTGCCACCCGATTCCTACCCGAGGTAGGATCGAGGTGTGAAAATGAGTGTGAGCTTGCCGGACGAGGACGTGCAGTTCCTCGACACCTACGCGCGCGAGCACGACATCGGGTCGCGCTCGGCGGCGCTGCACCGCGCGATCACGCTGCTCAAGGCTTCCCAGCTCGCCGACGCCTACGCCGAGGCTTGGGAGGAATGGGAGCGCTCCGGCGAAGCGGAGGCCTGGGAGCCCGCCACGGCCGACGGCCTACGTTCCTGATGCGCCGCGGCGATATCTACCTCGCCGACCTGGAGCCGGTGCGGGGCGCCGAAACCAACAAGCGCCGCCCCGTGGTGATCGTCAGCAACGACGGTGCCAACGCGACCGCCGCCCGGCTGCATCGTGGCGTGCTCACCGTCGTTCCCCTCACGTCCAACACCCGGCGTGTCTACCCGTTCCAGGTGCTGCTGCCCGCCGCCGACGCGGGCCTGCAGCACGACTCCAAGGCCCAGGCCGAGCAGGTCCGCTCGATCGCGGTGGAACGCTTCGGCGCCCGGCTCGGCCGCCTGACGCCGAAGCTGCTGCAGGAACTCGACGACGCCCTGCGCCTCCACCTGAATCTCTGACGCCGTCAGCTCCGGAAGGCGGCGCAGGCCACGGCCACGTACGACTTCTCCGGCGCCCGCCACGCGACCTCCACCCACCGATTGTCGGTCACCTGCGTGTCGTCCGGGCCCACACAGCTGTACGTGCCGCCGACGACGTACGGACCGCACGGCTGCTCGGGCGACTCGGCATGGACGCAGGTCGTGTAGTTGTCGCAGGTGAGCGTGACCAGCTTGTCGGCGGCCATGGTGGTGCCGTCGCGCACGTTGAGCTTGCACGCGTTGTTCGGCGTGGCGTGCACGAGCGCGGGTTCGAGCTCCTCGGCCGCCGCGGGCACCACGGTCAGGGCACCGATGGTTCCCGCACAGACGGCCAGCACGGCAGCGCGCGACAACATCCTCACGATGGACGTCCTTCCACTGGGTTCAAGATCGACTTCACCCAGCGTATCCGGATGGACGCGCAGCGCTCCATCACCGAGTCGGCTGGTGGCCCCGGTCGCAGACACCTGCCCGCGCACAGCCCTGCTTACGTCCCGCGTGGGTAAGAGGCGGTGTGCTCCAGCACCCGGACCTTCGGCATCGGCTCGGTCTGCAGGGCGTCGGACATGTTCAGCTTGCCCTCCTGGAGCGCCCGGAACAGGCCGGCCACGACGTCGTTGAGGTCGTCGGCCTCCACCTCGTACACGGCGATGTAGGGCCCGCCGTCCCCGAGTGGCGCGAACCGGCGTCCGGCGAGGAAACCCGGCAGCGCGCACACCTCGGGCAGGTGCACCTGGTCGTACCACTCGTTGAACTCGGCCTCCCGTTCCGGCGAGCTGGGTCGCGTCTCGACGTACACGATTCCCTTCGGCATGGCAGCACTCCTTTGTCGGCCTGCTTCGGCCAACGCACTCTCGCACGACCTCTGCCCGGCAGGCGAGCCGCCGGACGGGCGGCGCGGGTTTGAAAGGGGTCGCGCAGGGTATCCGGGCCGAGGCTGGGCGAGTTGGCAAGAAGGCGGGAGTCGTTGACGCTGGCGGAGAAGACGGAGGTCATCCGGCTCGGGCTGGTCGCCGACCCGGATACACCACGACAGATCGCGGAACGCCTCGCGGAGTCACTGCCCGAGGAGCTCTCCGGCGAGCGCGAGTGGCAGATCGACGTCGAGACCGATCCCGTAACCGCCGGCCTCCGCGAGACCTGGGAGATCCTCGACCTCACCGAGCAGAAGCGGCGCGAACACGGCTGGCACTACGCCATCTGCATCACCGACCTGCCCGTTCGCACCAGCAGTGGTCCGCTCGTCGCGGAGGTCGACCACGACCAGGGCACGGCGGTCGTGTCGGTTCCCGCGCTCGGCGGTTTCCAGCCTCGGCGCCGGGTCGGTCAGGTGATCCGGCAGGTACTCGACGACCTGAGGGGCGAGCACGGGGAGCGTCCCGGCGAGGAGACGGAGGAGCTGCGGCACGGCCTGAGCAGCTCCCTGACCCGGGTGGTCGCGCCGATCCGCCGGCGAGCGGTCACCGAGCCGCGCGGGGCGGTCGACGTCCAGTACGTGTCGACCCGCACCCGCGGGCGCGTGCGCCTGCTGACCGGGATGGTGCGCACCAACCGGCCCTGGCGGCTGATCTTCGGTTTGTCGCGGGCACTGGCCGCCGCCGTCGCGACGAGTGCCTTCGGCCTGTCCTCCACCACGATCTGGATGATCGGCGACCAGCTCGGGACCACGAACAAGATCATGGTGATGGTCGCCGCGGTCGCCGCCCTGGTGTTCTGGCTCATCGCGGCCCACGACCTGTGGGAGACCAGGCGCAGCGCCGTCGACCGGGAACTGGCGTGGCTGTACAACGCGTCGACCCTGCTGACACTCACCATCGGCGTCGTCGTGCTGTACGCGATCCTGTTCGTGGTGAACGTCGTGCTGGCGACCCTGATCGTGCCGTCGTCATTGCTGTCCAGCACGGTCGGGCGGACAGCCGGCCTGGGCACCTATCTGTCCGTGGCCTGGGCGTTCACGACACTCGGGGCGATCGCCGGCGCACTCGGGTCGAGCCTCGAAACCGATCACGCGGTGCGCCAGGCCGCGTACGGCTACCGCGAGAGCACACGGCGCGCCGAGCACCAGCGCGAGCAAGAGCAACGCGAGCACGGCGAGGACCTGTAGCCGCCGCCCAGGTCGCCGTGTCCGCCGTTCCGGTAGCCGTGTCCGCCGGCTGCGCGTCGGACAGCGGCCGCCCCCTGTGGAACCCGTATCCCACGACGGCCGGCGGGACGCTCAGAGCTGGACGCCTCTGGTGAGTGCGCCGTCCACGACGAGGTTGGTTCCGGTGATGAAGCTCGCCGCCGGGCTGGCGAGGAACGCCACGGCGTTCGCCACCTCCTCCGGCGTGCCCATCCGGCCCGTGGGATTCAGCGACAGGGCGTGCTGGTACAGCTCGGGGTCGTTCTGTTCGGTGTTCTCCCAGATGCCACCCGGGAAATAGGTGTTGCCCGGTGACACGCTGTTGGCGCGAATGCCCTTGTCCGCCAGCTGATACGCCAGCCCCTGCGTGTAGTGGACGAGCGCCGCCTTGAACGTGCCGTAGGGTCCGGCGGCGAAGTCGATCTCGCGCCCGGACACGCTGGAGATCGTGACGATCGAGCCGGCCGAGCTCCGTTCCAGATGTGGCATCGCGGCGTTGACGAGCCGGACGGAATGCATCATGTCGACCTGGAAGCTGGTGTTCCAGTTCTCCTCGGACTCGCCGATCGCCAGCGCGCTCACGTTGGCCACCACGATGTCCACACCGCCCAGCTCGGCCGCGCTGTCGTCGACCCACTGCCGGATCGCGGCCGCGTCACCGACGTCCACCGCGCGTCCGGTCGCCGGGTAGCCGTCACCGCGCAGCTCCTCGACGAAGGTGTCCACATCCGTCTTGGTGCGCGCACAGAACGACACGGCGGCGCCCTCCGCCGCGAGCGTGTTCACCGTCGCGCGTCCGATTCCCTTGGTGCCGCCCGTGACCAGCGCGCGGAGCCCCTTCAAACGCAGATCCATGCTCTTCCTTCCGATCTCTCAGACGACGCTCGCGGCGAGCTCACGAAGCCGGCGGTGCATCCCGTCATAGGCGTTCGCGGCGGGTAGCAGCTCTTTCGGGACCTTCGTGGCCGCGCTGTAGTTGGCGTCGCACACGTTGGCCAGCGGTGACTCGCTGATCTGCGTCAGCAGCTGGTAACCGTCCATTTTGTCCAGTCCGTACAACTCACCGAACCAGTGGATCATGTCGACCTGGCTCGCCCGCCACGCGTCCTCGAGCGGACGGCTGGAGCCGATCACCACCAGGTGGTCGTCGGATTCGATGCGCGGCCACGCCGGTGCGCCGCCCTTGATGAGGTCGACCAGGAGGGTGACGTTCATGGCACCCTCCACGGCCGTACCGCACGACTCACCCTCGCCCTGCCGGTAGTGTCCGTCCCCGACGGAGAACAGCGCGCCCTCCACATTGACGCCGAGGTAACACGTCGATCCGGCACGCATTTCCGGCGTGTCCATGTTGCCGCCGAAGGTGTCCGGCACCAGGGACGACCGCGCCTCCCCCGCGGCCGGCGCGACACCGACGGTGCCGAGCATCGGCGCCATCGGAAGCTCCAGGCGAAGCTCGGTGGACTGAGCCACGAACTCCACGCTGCGGCGCTCGGTGTTCACCTCGTAGATCCAGGTGCGCTCCGGCAACGGATCCTGCAACGTCACGGTGCGGTCGGTGCTGGTCAGCCCTCCGAACAGGGGGATCGTCGTGGAGGCGCCCCAGCTTCGCGCGGGCGTGAGGTCGACGATGTGCAGCGCCAACGTGTCACCCGGCTCCGCTCCCTCCACATAGAACGGCCCCGTCTGCGGATTGACGTAGGGCATGTCGAGCGACACGCTGGGCATGTCGGTGATGTTCCGCAGACGTCCGCAGAACGCGTCGTCGGTCCACAACTTCAGCATCGAGCCCGGCTTGATCTGGTGCGTCGGGGCGACCCCGCCGAAGGTCCAGGCGTACTGCTCCGGTTCCGGCGTGTACTCGATGACGTCCACGTACTGTCCTCCTACCGGCGAATCCGCGAGTCGTTCCGCAGCCGAGTTCCCCAGCGTCCACAATGTCCCGGCGTGGCGGACGATCGCGAACGCTCACGCCTCGTTCCTACTCATGATCCGCACCGGCGGCTATATGTCGCCGCCCACACCGGAATGGTTGCAATACGACGGAAACACGCAGGTCACGAGCGTGAAATTCCGCCTCGGTTCAGCCGGTGACGGCCTCGGCGGGCGAGCGGCCGAGGACGTTGCCCTCGCTGTCGAGGGCCTCGACAGCGACATACCGGGCCGCGGCGGGGAGGTCGACCTCGGTCTCGAAGCCGACACGGGCCGCGTCGGCGACCGGCTCGAGAGCGATCGGGCCGTTCCCGGCCAGCACGCGCCAGGTGGCGACCTCGGTCGCGCCGTTCCAACTGGCGTAGACATCGGTGCCGCCGTCGGTGTCGGTGACGCCGGCGACCTCCGGGTCGTCGGCCGGCTGCCCGACCCACGTCTTGCGGTAGGCGCGGTAGGAACGCATGCCGTCGGCGATCTCGGCGTGCAGCGCCACCGAACCATCCGCGGCGTACTCCGTGTAGCCGGGCCCGCCACCCCAGCCGACGAATGCGTGCCCGCCCGGCATGACCTGGTGGTTGCCCATGTTCGGGCTCAGCACCGGGTCCGCCCGTGGCAGGTCTCTGGCCAGCTGGGCGGTGCGCGCGGTCTCGTCGAGCCACAGCGTGATCGCCCGCGACCGGTCCTTGGCCCCTCCGGCGCCGTTGTCGAACAGCGTGATGGTGCCGTCGGGACGGCGCCGGGCATCGTGCTGCCACTCGAACCCCGTGCCCGGCCCCATCCGGAAGTCGCTGCGCTTGCCGCCGAGGCGCCAGTTGACGGCACCGGTGTCGCGGTTCAGCTGGTAGACCGCGTGGGTGTTGCGAGCCGAGATGAGCAGGCTGCCGTCGCCGTCCTCGGCGACCGAGTTGATGTGGAAGTAGTCCCAGGGCACTGCCGGGTCCTGCGAGACGGGCACGAACGACTCGTCGATGCCGACGTGCTCGAGACTGTTCCATTCGAACAGCACCCGTCCCGTGGCGATGTCGACCTCCTGCACCACGCCCTCGTAGACGGAGCCGTCCGCCGGACCACCGACGGGCGTCAGGTCCATCGGCACGGTGCGGTAGGCCAGCAGCAGCGCGGTGTCGCGGGGCGTGATGACGAAGTCGTGCAGATCGGCCCGCACTCCGTTGCCGGTACGGACCGTGGCGATCTGCCGGTACGACTGGTCCATGATCACCGCCTCGCCCTCGCCGTAGCCGGGCGGTACGACGACGCTGCCCTGCCACCACGTGAGCACCGGCTTGCCCTGGTAGGTCTGCGCCTTGAAGTCCTGCACGGCCACGCCGGCCGGACTCGGCGCGAACCAGATGGGCTGCCCCTGGTCGTCGACGATCAGCGGGCCGGGCTGGCCCGAGGGCTGCCCCTGCGGCAGCGGCGCGATGAAGATGCCACCCGGCAGGGTGCCGTTGGCGGGTGTGATGGTGTCGACCAGGGGCGGGTGCAGGTCCGGCTCGGTGACGAACTGCCAGCCGAGCTGTTCCTGAGCCGCGGCGTGCGGGGCGGCGACGAGCGAGCACGCCGTCGCCAGCACGACACCGGCGATCCCGAGCCTGAACGTCTTGCCTCCGCGCTCCCCACGGCGGACGGCGTCTACCGGTGTGCTCACTGCGGCCCTCCAGTCACGGCAGCCTCGCTGACGACTACCCGAACGGCGACGGGAACTTGCCCTCGGCACGGACTCGCTCGACGAGCTCTGGCATCGAGGCGCTGTCGTTGACGTGCGGGAATTCGACGTCCGGCACGTCGACGCCGAGGAACTCGCACAGCGGCTCCCAGCCGGAGCCGACCTCGTACTCGAGCAGCCGCGAGGCCGGCACGGTGCCGCGGACCTCCTCGTTGTGCCGCTCGAACACCTCGATGGCGTGATCGCGGTCCTCGAAACGGCCACCGAAGGTGCCCTCCCAGATCATCTTTCCGACCAGTGGGCGGAAGACCTCCGACATCTCGGCAGGCACAGCGGGGTCGGTCTCGGCCGTGTAGAACTGATAGATCGTCTTGTACGTGCTGTCGTACCAACGCTGCGGGTCGCGCACGGTGAGGAGCACCTTCGACTCCGGGTACGCCTCGGCGATCTGGGACCAGAAGGCGCAGCCCGGCCAGTCCACAGTAGACTGGTAACCGGCGAAAACCTTGGACCAGTCCATGTCCTCTCCGTCGACCGCGCGGCGCCAGTGGTGCATCTTCCCGGGGTCGGCGATGACGTCGAACATGTGGTAGCACGGGCCGAATCCGAGGTGTTCCAGCGCTGCCTTCATGGATGCGGTGCCGGTCCTCCCGAACCCGGCGCCGACGATCTTCATCGTGGAATCGCCTCCCGTGACGGCCGAAGTCTTTTCAGTGGGAAAGTAACGTCGGAGTGCCGACTATGCCGCGCCGTGTGCACGACCGCCTGCCGAAAACAGCCGATCGGATGTCCCTGTGTGAGTGACCCGTTCGATCACCGACCGTGGTGGCACGAGGTCAGAACCAATCCACCCGGGCCGGCCGGGTTGCCCTTCGTGGCCGCTTCCGGACAAGTGCGGAGCAGGTACCACGACGTCGCACCAGACTCGAGACCCGACACCACGGCGCATCGAGTCTCGGAGGTGGGACATGTCGACACCTTCTGGCCAAGCTTCCGGGCCGGCCGCCGACAGCGGCGGTCAGCCGGGATCGACCTCCACCGCGGAGGCTCCGCAAGGCCCGCCGGATTCCGGCGAGCCATCCGCCGAGACGCCGAGCACGACGCCCGACTCGGCGCAGGACGACCCGGCGCCGGACGACCCGGCGCAGGACGACTCGGCGCAGGAGGCACCGTCCGGTGGCACGACGGAACCGGCGCCACCACCGGACGACCACGCGGAAAGCAGCGATCCGGACACGGCAGGCGGACCGCCGGCCGAACCCGGCTCGGACGGCGCACCACACGAGGGCGATACCCAGGAGGTCCCGCTGCCGGGCGAGGAACCCCGGGCCGAGGCGGAGAACAGCGCGATACCCGGAATCCTCCCCGGTGCGGACGTGACGGAGGTGGGCGAGGACCGCCCGCCGGGGCCCCTTTCCGGCGAGGAGGTCGTACCGGACGACGACGAGTTCAAGGCAAGCGTTCGGAAGCAAGCTCCACCCATCGAGACTCCGGCGTCCATACTGGACGAGCTCGGGCAGCAGTGGCGCAATGCCGGCGCCGACGCCGAAGCCGCGCACGCCGATGGCTCGGGTGGAATGGACGTTGTCGTCCAGTCGTGGAACGACCCCGCGCTCGAGGAGCTGCGGCGCCGGACCGATCCGTCGCTCGCCGAGACGAGGAGCGTCCGCGACTCCGCCGGCGCACTGGACGAACAGGTCCGGCGCGCCGGCGAGCAAGCCCGAGCCGCCGCGGACGGGATGGAACGGAACATCGAGCGTCAGGCGCCGGGGTACTACCTCGCCACCGCGACTCTGCCACCCGGCGAACGCGAGGTCGCTGCGCAACGCATCGTCGACCTCACCGCGGCCGGCAACCGCGACCTCGCCAACCAAGCGGCGAACAGCATCGCGAACGACCCGGGGTGGGACCGCGTCGAAGCCACAGCCACCCCGGCGCCACCAGCACCGGAGAATCCCACGCCGGCGGTCCTGGCGGCGGCCTCGGTCGGCGCCGATGCTGCCGCGAGTGTCGCCACACAGCGGTATGCGGCCACGATGGCGGCCGAGGGATTCGACGACGTGGCAGGCAAGGTGCTCAAGCTCGGGGCGTTCGCCGGACCCGCGTTGGGCCTGCCCATCGCGATCGCCGGCGCCGCCTACGACGCTCACGAAGCGCCGCCCGACAACAGGGAATCGCTCACCCGAGCGGCCGTGTCCAACGGGGCGGGCTGGTTGGCGAGCATCGCCATGGGCACGGCCATCGGTACCCCGATCGGCGGCGTCCCCGGGGCAGTGATCGGTGCGGTCGCCGGCGGCATTTACGGCGTGGCGACCTCCGGAATGGTGGACGCGATGTTCGAGCACGGCACCGAGGACCGGAACCACCTCGCCGATGGGTGGAATGCTGTGGTGGACACAGGCGCATCGCTCTGGAAGGCCGTGACCCCGTGATCGCCGAGCAACGACCAGGAGACGCCGTGACCGACGACGACAAGCCATCGCCACCCGAACTCCCTCCGGTCCTCTACCTTCCGTGTCTGGAACACGTCGAAGCACCGGAGGATGCGGTCATCGAGTACGTCCGCACTGACCGCGGGCACGTGGCGCTCGTGGGGTACTCATCGCTCGATCAGCTGAAGGCCCGGTGCGGTGACGACCGGCCTTGGCTGCGGTGTCCGACCGAGATGGTGGGCCGGATCAGGGAGGCGGCGCCTTTTGACGCCGTACTGATCGACGTCGCCATGCCACCCGGGCTACGACGGGACACCAACCGATCGGTCGACAGTGGACAGGAGGCGGACCGTGACCCGCTATGACCTGGACCCCGACGGGGTCGGCAAGGGACTCAGCCTGCTCCGAGCGGCGGGTGAGACCTTCGGCTCGGCGTGGCGACAGCGCCGCGACGCGCTCACAACCGGGCTTTCCGGAGTCGGCAACGACGTCGTCTCGCAGGCATTCCGATCCAGGTACCTACCACTCGCCGAACGGCTGATGGCGCGAGCCGACGCCATCTCACCCTCGTACCGCAACGTCTGCGACGACGCCCAGTGCTGCGTCGACGACTACCTGGCAGCGAACGCACGCGGCACCGACGCGATGCACCGGCTGACCGACGCGGAAGCCGGACGCCCGCGGTAGGCCCTTCCGCCACGACCGGCGGTCGGGGTTCCTGCTGTATCTCCGGTGCGGCCCGGCCGTGGACGCAGCTTCGCCGTGGTCAGGCCGCGCCGAGCCGCCGGGTGAGCTCGGTGAGCGCCTCGCCCAGCGGCCGGTCCACCCGGACGGTCGCGTACCGGTCGCCCCGGGTCACGCCCAGGTTGACGATCGCGACGGGCTTGCCCGCTCGCGCCGCACGGCGGACGAACCGCAGGCCCGACATCACGGTCAGGGAGGAGCCGAGCACCAGCAGCGCGGACGCGGCATCGACCAGGTCGTAGCAATGCTCCACACGGGACGGCTCGACGTTCTCTCCGAAGAACACCACGTCCGGCTTCAGCACACCGCCGCAGTCGCGGCACGGTACGACGCGGAATCCGCGCACGTGCTCGTCGGCGAGGTCCACGTCGCCGTCCGGGTTGATCCGCGTGGCGGTGGCGTCGAAGTGCGGGTTCGCGGCACGCAACCGGCGGTCCAGTTCCTCCCGCGAGCTCGTCGCTCGGCACGACAGGCACACGACCCGGTCGAGGCTGCCGTGCAGTTCCACCACGTCCCGTGTGCCGGCGGCCTGATGCAGCCCGTCGACGTTCTGCGTGATCACGCCGCGCACGAACCCCGCCGCCCGCAGCGCGGCGACCGCGCGGTGCCCGTCGTTCGGGGCCGCCCGCGCGATGGTGCGCCACCCCAGGTGGCTGCGCGCCCAGTAGCGGCGCCGCGCGTGCTCCCCGGCGACGAACTCCTGGTACGTCATCGGCGTGTGCCTGCGCAGGCTCCCGGTAACGCCGCGGTAGTCCGGAATGCCGGATTCGGTGGAGATGCCCGCCCCGCTCAGCACGGCGACGTCCCCGTCCCCCACGATGCGGACCACGTCCTCCAGGCTGCTCGTCCGGGGCAGCGGATCACCCGCCGGCGTCCAGCTCAGGGTCGGTCGCGTCCGCACGCCGCCAGTGTAGGCGGGCACGTCGGACCGGGTGGGTGCGTCGACCAGTCCCCCGTCACGGTGCGGGTCTCGTGCCTGGCCGGTGAGCCGCGATGTCGAGGGCAAGCCCGTCGCGGCAGGGGACCTGGCCGGCAGGACGCGCAGGTGGGGTCCGCGAAGCCCCCGAAGCCGTGTACAGCGCACGAAAAAAACCCGCCGACCTGGCGACAATCGCAGGTCAACGGGCTTTCGAACTGTGGAGCTAAGGGGACTCGAACCCCTGACCCCCTCACTGCCAGTGAGGTGCGCTACCAGCTGCGCCATAGCCCCGTGTGTAGCGGCTTTCGTCGCTCACGTGCCAACCAATGTACCCCACCCCGACACCCGCTCTGCACGGGGGGTCGGCTTAACGATCCGAGCGCAGGGTCGCCGGGTCGAAGGTGTCGAGGTCGTAGTCCTCGTCGGGCTCCGGCGCGGGCGCCGGGGCACGGCGACGGCCCGCGGCGAGCCGCTCCTCCCGCCGCCGCTGGAACTCCTCCACCGTCAGCCCAGGGTCGTCGCCCTGCGCACGAGCGGGCGCGGGGACACCGGAGAGCTGCTCGATCAGGTACGTCATGTGCTCTCCGAGCAGCAGCGCGACCTTGTTGTAGCTGGCCTGTGTCGCCTCCCGCATCGCGACCTGCGCGACCTCCACGATGAGCGAGCCGAGCCGCTCGGGGCCCCAGTTCACCGCTGCCGGGGCCAGCCACAGGTCGATCAGCTTGCCGCGCGCGTCGACGGTGATCTCGATGGTGCTGTCCAGGTCGTGAGCGGTTCCCGTGGCCTGCGCCAGCACCGCGTCGACCCTGGCCAGCGCCTCCTGGCGCGCCCGCGCGTCGTCGATGAGCTGTCTCGTCGTCCGCTCGATGGGCACCTGCTCCACCACTCAGCGTCGTCCTCCCAGGTACGGCACGTCGTCCTCGTCGTCCGGGAGCGGCTCGTAACCGAGCGTGCTCAGGTGCTTCTCGCCGTCCGGACCGAGTACCGGAGCCAGCGCGCGGTACATCCGGTCGCCCGCACGCCGTGTCGCGCGGTGTGCCAGCTCGGTGATCTGCTGGGCGAGCGCGTCCGAGCCCGCCCGCAGTGCCGCGTGTGTCAGCCGCACGTCGGTGAGGAGTCCACCGGGCGCCACCTCGACCCGGATGCCACCGTCGGCCGATTCGGCGCGGCCCGTGACACCACCGACGCGGTCGAACCGTTCCCGCGCCTGCTCCGCCGCGCGTTCGGCCTGGTCGGCGACCCGGGATGCCTCCAGGTCGACATTGATCTCCACCACGTCACTCCTAGCCGGTCGGGCGGTAGAAGCCGAGGAACTGCTGGCCGGCGTTGTCGGTGCGGATCGGGTTGATCTGCACCGGGTCGCCCGCCTCGATCATCAGCCCGTCGCCGATCACCATCGCGACGTGGCCGTCCCACACCACCAGGTCCCCCGGCAGCAGCTGGTCCTGCGACGGCACCTCGGCCCCGATCGTCTGCGCGCTGGAGTGCCGTGGGATCTCCAGACCGGCCTCGCCGTACGAGGTCATGGTGAGGCCGCTGCAGTCCAGCCCCTCGCCGCGCGCGGTGCCGCCCCACACGTACGGCACGCCGAGCTGGGACAACGCCGCCCGCACGGCCTTGGCCGCGGTCTCGTTGGGCGCCTCGACGGTCGAGCCGTTCGGCAGGTTGATCTTGACGCCGGTACCGGGCTGGGGCGGGATCGCGACGGGCAGGCGTGGCTTCGTAGCCGTTCCCCCACCGCCGCCGCTGTAGCCACCACCGCCGGAGTCACCGCCGCCACCGGACCCGCCGGTGCCCTGGCTGTTGAACGAGGACGCCACCTGCGTGCCCCCGCCGGAGCCACTCGGCGTGGTGGACTGCTCGCCGCCGCCCAGCTTGCCCGCGATGCCGGTGAGCGTGTCGAGGGTCCGGGCGCTGGTGTCGGCGGCCTGCCCGGTGAGCTCGCCGATGGTGCGTTGCAGCTGCACGAGCAGCTGGCGCACCGCGGCCTGGCCGCCCGTGGGCACGGGAGGCGTCTGCCGGGCGGCCGCGACCGCCTTCATCGTGGAGCTGATCTCGCGGATGATCTGCTCGCGGATGCGGTCGTTCTCGATCTGGCCGACCTTCAGCGCCTCCGCAGCCTCGGTGACCGCGTCCTCGATCTGCCTGCTCTCGTCGAGGAGCGCGTCGATCTCCCGCTCCAGGCTCTGGGACGTGCTCGTCGCCAGGTCGGCGGCGTTGCCCGACGCCCGCGAGGCGAGCGTCACGCGCTGTGCCCCGGCGGTGCCGCGCACTCCGTCGAGCGACGTCCGCAGTGCCGTGTGGCCGTCGGCGGCGCCCTGGATCGCCGAGTCGTCGGTACGCATCTTCTGCGCGAACCGGTCCGGCAGGTCCAGGGCCGTGTGCATCAGCTGGGCTGTCTCGGTCATCCCAGCTCCTTGCCGAGCCGGGCGATCGTGGCCTGCTGATCGGCCTCGACCGCGTCGTAGTTGGCACTGGTCTGCCGTGCGGCGTCGGCCATCTGCTGCCAGTTCCCGCCGAGCCGGCCGAGCCGTTCCTGCAGGCTGCGCATCCGGCCGGCGTACGCACCGGTGAACCCGGCCTCGGACCCCATCGCCGAGAAGCCGTCCCCGGCCAGTTCGACATGTGGCGCGACGTGGCCTTCACTCGCCTTGCGCACGTCGTCGCCCGTCGGATCGATCGACCGTGCGTAATCGGTGTAGGCGCCGTCGTCGACCTGGAAACCCTGATGCGGCGTCCCGTCCACGTACCCTCCTCGTCCCCCATGAGGTGCGACGCGGCCGCGGCCTGCGCGGTTCCGGCGAGCACCCGGCGCTCAGCCTAGAACACCGAACGTGCACGGAAGGGTGGAAACGCTAACCTCGCGAACCGGCCGTCAGCTTGTCGAGCCACCGCTGGTCGCGGAAGTCGACGATCTTGCCGTCGGCCACGACGGTCGGTGTCCCGAATCCGCGCTGGCCGTCGCCGAAGTCCTGGTGCAGGCTCGGGTCGTTGCTGATGCGTTCCATCTCCGCCGTGAGCTGCCGGTCGAACCTGCCGTTGCGGACGCCGTCGGCGAAGGCCTGGCTCGTGATGCCGAGGTCGCGCCCGAGCTGGATGAGCTGGTCCTTGCTGTAGCCGCGCTTGCCCTCCTCGGGCTGGCTGGCGTAGAGGCTGTCGTGGAACGCGGTGAACTTGCCCTCGTCGGCGGCCAGCAGGGCGGCGTTGGCGGCGTCGAGCGAGTAGCCGGGCGGATCGGAGGCGTTCACGAGCAGCGGCACCATGTGCGTGCGGACCTGCAGCACGCCGTCGGCCACCTTCTGCTGGATCTGCCGGCCGTAGGCCTCGTGGAACTGGCGGCACACCGGGCACAGGAAGTCGGCGTAGACGTCGATGGTGGTCGGCGCCTGCGGGTTGCCGGTGACGACGACGAGGCCCTCGCGCCGCTCGGGGTAGTCGGAGGCGATCGGCTGCGCCGTGGGGATGGACTGTCCCTCGGTCTCGTTCTGCGAGGCGTTCGTCCAGACGATCCCGCCGACCACGACGGCGGCGATGGCGACCACCGCCGCGACGATGATGCCGATCCGCTTCGGGTCCGTCCCACTCCTGGCCTTGGCGACGGCCTGCTTGCCCATCTGCTGCTGCCGGCGCTTCCGCGCGGTCCGTTCGGCTCCGCCCACTGGGGTCCTTCCTCGTGCGTGCGCCTTCTAGGCTAATGACCGCGTGGAAAGACCCGGTGAGGAGTTGGGTGTGCGGCTGGCATGAGGCTTCCCGATCTGCCGGTGCGCGACGTCCTCGACGAGCTGCGCGCCGAGCTCGGCCGGCACGGCACGGCGGTGCTCGTCGCCCCACCCGGCACCGGCAAGACGACCGTGGTGCCGCTCGCGCTGGCGGAACCGGCCGCGGGCCGGATCGTGGTCGCCGAGCCGCGCAGGCTCGCCGCTCGCGCCGCCGCGACCCGGATGGCGGCACTGCTGGGTGAGCCGGTGGGCGAGACCGTCGGGTACGCGGTCCGCGGTGAGCGGCGGGTGTCGGCACGCACGCGGATCGAGGTCGTGACCACGGGCCTGCTGGTACGCAGGCTGCAGCGCGATCCCGAGCTGCCGGGAGTGTCCACCGTGCTGCTCGACGAATGTCACGAGCGCCACCTCGACGCCGACCTGCTCCTGGCGTTGCTGCTCGACGTCCGCGCCGGCCTCCGCGACGACCTCACGCTGCTGGCAACCTCCGCGACCGTGGCCGCCGACCGGCTCGCCACCCTGCTCGGCGATGCCCCGGTGGTCACCGCGCACGCCCGGACCCACCCCGTCGACGTCGTGTACTCCCCACCCGCACGCGGGGAACGCATCGAGGCGTGTGTGGCCAGGGCGGTCCGCGCCGCACTGTCCGAACGGGACGGAGATGTGCTCGTGTTCCTCCCGGGTGCCGGGGAGATCGCGCGGGTCACGCGGCTGCTCGACCTCCCGGACGTCGACGTGCTGCCGCTGCACGGCAGGTTGTCGTCGGCTCGGCAGGACGCCGCCCTGCGGGAGGGCGGCCGCCGCCGGGTGGTGCTGGCGACGGCGGTGGCGGAGTCGAGCCTCACCGTGCCCGGGGTGCGGGTGGTCGTCGATTCCGGGCTGGCCAGAGTGCCGCGTGTCGACCACCGGCGTGGCCTGCCAGGGCTGGCGACCGTCCGGGTGTCGGCGGCGGTCGCCGACCAGCGGGCGGGCCGGGCCGGTCGGCAGGGCCCGGGTGTCGTGTACCGGTGCTGGCCGGCGCACGAGCAGGCGAGCCTGCCGGCGTACCCGGAGCCGGAGATCCGTACCGCCGAGTTGTCCCGGCTGGCCCTCGAGCTGGCGTGCTGGTCCACGCCGGACGGCAGCGGGCTCTCGTGGTGGGATCCGCCGCCCGAGGGCGCGCTCGCGGCGGGCAGGCGGCTCTTGCACACGCTCGGGGCGGTCCGCGAGGACGGCACGGTGACCGAGCGGGGGTCACGCATGGCGGCACTGGGCTTGCATCCGCGGCTGGCGCGGGCCCTGCTGGACGGCTCGGCGGAGATGGGCGCCGAGGCGGCGGCCGAGGTCGTCGCGCTGCTCGACCAGGGCGCCTCCCTCACCGACGTGGACGCCGAGTTGCGCAGGCTCCGCGGGGCGCGCGACGCCCAGGACGGCACGCGCTGGCGGCGGGAGGTCCGCAGGCTGACGGGGCTCCTCGGTGATCCGGGCGGCCGTCGTGGGGCGCGGGAGTCGGCGGGCACGGCGACACGGGCGGCGAACACGGCTACGCGGGCGGCAGACACGGTGACCGGTACCGCGGACACGCGGGATCCGGCTGCCGTCGTGGCGCTGGCGCATCCGGAACGGCTCGCGCGCCGCCGCGGGCCGGCGTCGAACGTGTACCTGATGGCCGGGGGCACCGCGGCCGAGTTGCCGCCCGACAGCGGGCTCGGGGACGCCGAGTGGCTCGCCGTCGCCGAGGCCACGCGCGAGCCCGGCCGCGCGCACGGCGTCATCCGGCTCGCGGCACGCGCCGACGAGGACCTGGCCACCCGTGTCGCGGCGAACCTGGTGACGGAGACCGATGAGGTCGCCTGGTCCGACGGGGACGTCGTGGCGCGGTGGGTTCGCAGACTCGGCGCGATCACGCTCACCGAGCGGCCGCTGACCTCGCCGGACCCACAGCTCGTGCGGCAGGCCGTGCTCGACGGCCTGAGCCGCGAGGGGCTCGGGCTGCTCGGCTGGCCCGCCGGCGCGACCCGGCTGCGGCAGCGCATGGCGTTCCTGCACGTCCACCTGGGCGGGGCGTGGCCCGACGTATCGGACGCGGCACTGCTGTCGCGAGTGGACGAATGGCTTGAGCCGGAGCTGTCCACGGTCCACCGCCGCGCCGACCTGGCCCGCATCGACACGACGTCGGCGTTGCGGAGGCTGCTGCCGTGGCCGGAGGCGATCCGGTTCGACGAGCTGGCACCCGACCGCATCGAGGTACCGACGGGGTCACACATCCGCGTCGACTATTCCGGCCCCGACCCCGTGCTCGCCGTGAAGCTGCAGGAGACGTTCGGGTGGCAGGCGACGCCGCGGATCGCCGACGGCCGGGTGCCCGTGGTGCTGCACCTGCTGTCGCCGGCGGGCAGGCCGGCGGCGGTGACGTCCGATCTGGAGTCGTTCTGGCAGCAGGGGTATCCGGCCGTGCGTGCCGAACTCCGCGGCCGGTACCCGAAACATCCGTGGCCGGAGGACCCGCTGACCGCCGAACCGGCCCGCGGCACCAACCGGCGTCCTAGGTGAACAGCTGGCGTTGCGGCCGGGCAGGCAACGTCCGGGCGAGGTCCTCGTCGTCGTCCTCGTGCAGTCCCAGCTGGACGGCCTCGCGGATCTGCATGCGGTTCTCCCGCACGACCTCGGCGAAGAAGTGGTCGATGCGCTCGTCGGTGAGCACGTCCAGGATCACCCGGATGGTGGTGTCCACCACGGACTTCACGATCTCGTCATGGAAGGGCAGCCGCTGCAGCCGGCCCGCCTGCGGGTCGTTCTTCAGCTTCTCGGTGACGATCTCGCGCAGCATGTCCTTGTGCTCGCCGAGCGAACGCGCGAGGTTCTCCGGGTAGTTGCCGGTCTCCAGCACCTTCACCACCTCGTCGAGGACGGCGATCGTGACCGGTTTCTTGATGGCGAGCACGATCGGGCGGGAGAACCGCTCCACCATGCGCTGAGTGAAGCGCTCGCCGAAGGCGCGATCGGCCGTGCGGGCGAGTCGCACGACCACGACGACCACCCGCAGCAGGCGAAACCCGCGCAGTGCCGGGTGCGCGACGGGGATCATGCCGAGGATCTCGTACCAGCCTCGGACGGGGAACATCTTGTCCCAGCCTGCGGCGCGCCAGCGCCAGAGGAACTCGACGAGGAAGACGCCGCAGATGCTGGTGTCGATGATGAAGATCGTGCGCGCGGTCTCGGCCGGCACGTCGACGAAGAGCAGATAGCAGAGCAGGCCCACGGAGACGATCGCGAGCGCGAGCATCACGAGGTCCACAAGGCTCACCCGTCGCCGAGGCTGCGGCGTGCCAGTGGTCATGGGCGGCATTGTGCCTGACGCCGGGCGGCGGGGCCGC
Source organism: Prauserella oleivorans (assembly GCF_042685745.1). Taxonomy (NCBI): domain Bacteria; kingdom Bacillati; phylum Actinomycetota; class Actinomycetes; order Pseudonocardiales; family Pseudonocardiaceae; genus Prauserella; species Prauserella oleivorans. Next base: position 5,417,278 of record NZ_JBHUNT010000001.1, read on the forward strand.
GCGGAAGGCCGGGGAGGCGCGCCGCGAAGCGGCGGAGCCGCTCGCAGCGCGCCGCCCGCCTGCACCGCCGCGGGTTCTGACATGGTTCCTCGCGAGGACAGCGCCGACGTGGTGAATTGGCATTCATGAGGAGGCGATCCCGCAGCGAGGGGCCATGTCAGGTTCCGCTACCCGCCAAGCGAACCGCGCCCAACGATCCCTACGACGTGGTGGCCTGGATGAACGCGAGCACCTGTGGCCACGAGGTGGCGTAGGCGGTGGCGTTGATCTCGTTGCCGTGGGTGCGGCTGTCGCTGAACCCGTGCTCGGCCTCCGGGTAGAGGTGCACGATGCTCGGGGCGCCGGTGCGCGAGTGCAGCGCGTCCTGCAGGCGCTGGAAGCTCTCGTGCGGCACGAGGGTGTCGCGACCCGGGTACAGCATCATGGTGGGCGCGGCGATCCGGGCGGTGTGCTCGACGGCGTCGACCGTGTGGTTCGGCGCGGGCGGGATCGGGACGGTCGGGTGGTAGGCGATCACGTTGGCCAGCCGGTCGTCCCGGCCGCCGAGGATCAGCGCGAACCTGCCGCCGAGACACCAGCCGATCACCCCGACCTTGCGCAGGCCCAGCTCGCCGAACATGTGGTCGAGCAGCGTGCGCATCTCGTTCAGGCAGGTCTCGTCGTCCAGCTTGCCCATGAGGTCGAACAGCACCTCGCGCGAGGTGTCGTCGGCGCTCGGTCCGTGCCAGGGGTCCCAGCTCAGCGCGGTGACGCCGGTGCGGGCGATGTCGTCGGCGAACTCCCGCACGCGCTCGCCGATGCCGGTGATCATCGGCAGCAGCAGCATCCCGCTCGTGCCGCCGCCTGCCGGCCGCGACAGGTACGCGCCGAGCTCGCCGACCTTGATCGTGGAAGTGTCGATCTCGTGTGCCATGACCCGAACCTAGCGGCATCATGGATGACCATGCGCTCGAAGAGTACGCTCGCCGAGCAGATCGAGGGGCTGTTGCCCGACAGCATCGAGGCGCTCGACGAGGAGCACAAGCAGGTGCTGGCCGACGCGCTGCGGCAGGCACGCAGGCGGCAGGCCGCCGCCCTGGAGGCCGCCGCGGAGGACTCGCTGTCGCACATCCCGTTCTTCCTCCGGGGCGCGGTCCGCAAGGCGGCGGGCCTGTGAGTGACGCGCTCGACCGGCTGTCCGCCCACGCCGAGGTGCTCAAGCTGGCCCGCGTGCTCGGCGAGGATCCGGACCGGTTCGGCTTCCTGCTCGACGTTCCCGCCGGCGACATCAGGGTCCTGCGCGGGCAGGTCACCGAGGCCCTGCACGGGGCCCACCTGCCGGTGCTGCGCAGGCTGGCCGGTGCGAGCAGGTTGCTGCCCGCGCCGGTGCTGGCCGTCATGGCGGAGAAGGCGTTCGGCGCCCTGCTGAGCGCGCGCATCGCGGGCCTCGTGGACGCCGACCGCGGCGCCGACATCGCGGGCAGGCTCTCCCCCGGTTTCCTCGCCGACATCGCCGCGGAGCTCGATCCGGCACGCGCGGTGGACATCATCACGCGCCTGCCACCCGAGACGGTGACGGCGGTGAGCCGCGAGCTCCGGCGACGCGAGGACTGGATCACGCTCGGCCGCTTCGTGGGCAACGTTCCCGCCGACGTCGCGGCGGCGGGGCTCGACGTGCTCACCGAACCGGACCTGCTGCGGGTGGCGTTCGTTCTCGACGACACGTCCACGGCCGACGTTCTGCTCAGCCGCGTGCCCGGGGAGCGCTATCCCCGGCTCGTCCACGCCGCGGACGAGCACGACCTGTGGCACGCGTTGTTCCTGCTCCTCTCGCGGCTCGGAGCGGAGACGCGGCGGCGGGTGGTCAGGGCCGCGGCCGGGCTCGAACGGGAGGTACGCGACCGGGCCGCCGCGCAGGCCCACGAGTTCGGTGTACTGGACGAGCTGCCGCCGCTTCGCGAGGTCCTGCTCGGCTGACCGGGTGCTGGTGCGTGGACGGCAGACACGGATACGTGAACCGCGCACACGGCTACCTGAATCGCAGACACGGTGACCCAGACGGCAGACACGGCTACCTAAACCGCGCACCCGGCTACCCGAATCGCAGACACGGCGTGGGCGTTCAGACCACTCGCCGGCCTCGACGCCACACGGCCCAGGTGAGCGGCACGCCCGGGCGGTAGGCGAGGTGGGTGGCCGACGGCGCGTCGAGGACGTGCACGTCCGCCCGCGCGCCGACCCGGAGGGCCCCGACCGCGCCGTCGCCGGTGTCGCGCCGCAGCGCCCGCGCCCCGCCCGCGGTGGCCGCCCACACCGCCTCCCGCACCGTCAACCCCATCTGCAACACCGCCGTGGCCACACAAAACGCCATCGACGTGGTGTACGAGCTGCCCGGGTTGGCGTTGCTGGCGAGGGCGACGGTGGCGCCCGCGTCGAGCAGCCTGCGCGCGGGCGCGAGCGGCTGCCGGGTCGACAGGTCGCAGGCGGGCAGCAGCGTCGCCACGGTGTCCGACGCCGCGAGGGCGTCGACGTCGTCGTCCGTCAGGTACGTGCAGTGGTCGACGCTGGCGGCGCCGTGCCGCACGGCGAGCCGAACGCCGGGGCCGTACCCGAGCTGGTTGCCGTGCACCCGCAGGCCGAGGCCCTTCGCCTCGGCGGCGCGCAGGACCCGCTCTGACTGCTCCTCGTCGAACGCACCGTCCTCACAGAAGACGTCGGCCCAGCGCACCGACGGCAGCACGGCGTCGAGCATCTCCCCGCACACCGAGTCCACATAGGACTCCGCCTGCTCACCGGGTGGCACCAGATGGGCCCCGAGGTAGGTCACCTCGTCGGCCACCTGCGCCGCGATGCGTGCCGAGCGTGCCTCGTCGGCCACGTTGAGCCCGTACCCGGTCTTGGTCTCCAGGCAGGTGGTGCCCTGCCGGATCGCCTCGGACACGTGCCGGGCGAGGTTCGCCGCCAGCTGGGTGTCGGTCGCCTGCCTGGTCGCCTGAACGGTCACGGCGATCCCGCCCGCACGGTAGGGCTTGCCCGCCATGCGCGCCTCGAACTCGGCGGTCCGGTCCCCGGCGAACACCAGGTGCGTGTGGCTGTCCACCCACCCCGGCAGCACGGCACGTCCGGCGACGTCCACTTCGGTGTCGGCCACGGGAGCCAGCCGCGCCGGACCGACCCATGCCACCCGCTCGCCCTCGAGCACCAGCGCGGCGTCGGTGAGCACCCCGAGCCCGGGGTCGTTGGTGGTCAGCTCACCGATCCCGGTGACCACAGTGGACTTCATCGGAGCCTCCCGATCTCGGTCGCGAGCAGTGCGGCGGGCCGGTCGACGCGGGTGTGCACCCCGTCTCGGACCACGTGCTCGCCGGCGACCAGCACATCGGTGACGTCCGCAGCCGACGCGGCGAAGAACACGCCGTCCGGCTCGGCGCCCGCCGTGCGGACCGAATCGAGCCGCACCGTCACCAGGTCCGCCTGCGCTCCGGGTTCGAGCCTCCCGACGTCGGGGAAGCCGAGCGCGTCGTGGGCGGTGGCGGCGGCCAGCAGTTCGGTCACGGTGAACCGACCGCGGGCCTCGGCCGCGAGCCGCTCGTTCAGTTCGAGCGCCCGGGTCTCCTCGAACGGGTCGACGACGGCGTGGCTGTCGGTGCCGAGGCTCAGCGGCACACCCGCGTCGTTGAGTGCCCGCGCGGGCCCGATGCCGTCGCCGAGGTCGCGCTCGGTGGTCGGGCAGAAGCACACGCCCGTACCCGTGGCCGCCAATGTCGACATGTCACCGTCGGTCAGGTGGGTGGCGTGCACGGCGACGGTGTGCGGACCGAGCACGTCGTGGTCGGCCAGCAGTCCGGTGGGCGTCACGCCGTGGGCGTGCAGGCAGTCCTCGTTCTCCGCGCGCTGCTCGGACAGGTGGACGTGCAGCGGCCTCCCGCCCGCCGCCTCGGCCACCACCGCCAGCTGGGAGGCGGGCACCGCGCGCACGGAGTGCACGGCGGCCCCGACGGTGACGTGCCGGCCCTCGGGCCGGAACTCCGCGACGCGCGCCGCCCACGCCTCGGCGTCGCCGTCACCGAAGCGTCGCTGGGTGCCCTCGAGTTCCCGGCCGGGCCCGCCGGCGAGGTAGCAGGTGTCGAGCAGGCACAACCGGATTCCGGCGTCCTGCGCGGCGGCCACGAGCGCGGCGCTCATCGCGTTCGGGTCGGCGTAGCGGCGGCCGTCCGGGGCGTGGTGCAGGTAGTGGAACTCGCCCACGCTGGTGTACCCGGCGAGCACCATCTCCGCGTACACGGCACGGGCGAGCCGGTAGTAGGAGTCCGGATCGAGCCGTGCCGCGAGCGCGTACATCCGCTCCCGCCAGGTCCAGAACGTCCCGCGTTCGCCGTGCGTGCGTCCCCGGAGCGCCCGGTGGAAGGCATGCGAGTGCACGTTGGCGAACCCGGGCATCGTCAGTCCGGAAAGGACGGTTCCGGACCGTGGCCGCCCGGGTTCCACCGCCTCGACGACGCCGTCGGAGACGTCGATGCCGACCCCGGGCACCACGCCGTCGGGCAGCCAGGCGTACTCGCACCAGTACCTCATCGGCACAGGTGCTCCAGGACTCGGGCGAGCGCCCCGGCTCCGGCGGCGACGTCGGCCGCCTCGGCGAATTCCTCGGGCGCGTGGCTGACGCCCGTGGGGTTGCGGACGTAGAGCATCGCGGCCTGGACGTGGTCGGACAGGATCGCCGCGTCGTGTCCCGCGCCGGTCGGCAGCGCGGGCACGCCGCCGAGCAGGCCGGCGAGCTCGTCGCGCAGCCCCGGGTCGAACTCGACCTCCCCGCTGTGCGATTCCTGCCGCACCTGCACCGAGCAGCCCTCCTCGGCCGCCGCGACCCGCGCGGCCTGTTCGATGTCGGCCACCAGCGAGGACACGTCACCACCGCGTGCGTCGAGCCAGACGTCCACAGTGGATGCGATCACGTTGGTGCCGCCGGGGTTGGGGACGAGGCGGCCCACCGTCGCACGCGCACCCGGCACGGCCCGGGCGAGCCGGCGCGCCGCCGCGATCGTCTCGGCGGCGGGCAGCATCGGGTCCCGGCGGTCGTCCATCGGGGTGGCTCCCGCGTGGTTGCCCTGGCCGGAGAAGGTGAACCGCCACCGCCCGTGGGCGATCACGGTGCTGCCGACGGCGATCGGCGAGCCGAGATCGATCAGTCCCCTGCCCTGTTCGACGTGCAGCTCGACGAACCGGCCAATCCGGCCCAGTGCCTCGGGGTCGGGGCCGATGCGGTCCGGATCAAGCCCCGCCGACACGGCGGCCTCGGCGAAGGTGACGCCGTCGGCGTCGCGCAGCCGCAGCGCCGCGTCCGCGCGAAGCGATCCGGTGAGCAACCGCGACCCCAGGCACGGCACCCCGAACCGGCCGCCCTCCTCCTCACCGAACATCACCACCGCGAACGGCTTCGCGGGCGTGACGCCGCGGCCACGCAGCTCGTCCACGGCGACGAGCGCGCTCACCACGCCGAGCGGTCCGTCGAACGCACCGCCGCCCGGCACGGAGTCCAGGTGGCTGCCGGTCACGACGGCGTCCGGTCCGGGCGTGCCCCACCACGCCCACAGGTTGCCGTTGCGGTCGCGTTCGACGTCCAGTCCGCGCCGCTGCGCCTGCTCGGCGAACCACTCGCGCAGCTCACGGTCGGCGGCGTCGAACACATGCCGGGAGTAGCCGCCGCGCACCCGGTCGCGGCCGACGTCGGCGATGTCGTCCAGCAGAGCCTGCGCGCTCACGCCTGCTCCCGCATCGGGATCCGGACACCCCGCTCGTCGGCGACCTCGGCGGCCCGCTCGTACCCGGCGTCGACGTGTCGCAGCACGCCCATTCCCGGGTCGTTGGTGAGCACCCGTTCGAGCTTCTGCGCGGCCAGCGGCGTCCCATCGGCCACGCACACCTGGCCGGCGTGGATCGAGCGGCCCATGCCCACGCCCCCGCCGTGGTGGATGGACACCCAGGTGGCGCCGGAGGCCGTGTTGACGAGGGCGTTGAGCAGCGGCCAGTCCGCGATCGCGTCGGAGCCGTCGGCCATCGCCTCGGTCTCCCGGTACGGCGAGGCGACGCTGCCCGCGTCGAGGTGGTCCCGGCCGATCACGACCGGCGCCTTCAACTCTCCGCGTTCCACCATCTCGTTGAACCGCAGGCCGGCGAGGTGCCGTTCGCCGTAGCCGAGCCAGCAGATGCGCGCGGGCAGGCCCTGGAACGCGACCCGCTCCCCCGCCATCCGGATCCACCGCGCCAGCGACTCGTTCTCCGGGAACAACTCCAGCACGGCACGGTCGGTGGCGGCGATGTCGGCCGGGTCGCCGGAGAGCGCCGCCCACCGGAACGGGCCCTTGCCCTCGCAGAACAGCGGCCGGATGTAGGCGGGCACGAAGCCCGGGTAGTCGAACGCGCGCTCGCAGCCGCCCGCCTTGGCCTCGCTGCGCAGCGAGTTGCCGTAGTCGAACACCTCGGCGCCGCGGTCGAGGAAGCCGAGCATCGCGTCGACGTGGGCGGCCATCGACTCGCGGGAGCGGTCGGTGAACTCGTCGGGCTTGGCGGCGGCGTAGTCGTGCCAGTCGGCGACGTCGACGCCGATCGGCAGGTAGGCCAGCGGGTCGTGGGCCGAGGTCTGGTCGGTGACGATGTCGACCTCGACGCCGCGCCGCAACAGCTCGGGCAGCACTTCGGCGGCGTTGCCGATGACCCCCACCGAGAGCGGCACCCGCCGCTTCTTCGCCTCGGTCACGCGCGCGATCGCATCGTCCACATCGGAGGCCAGTTCGTCGAGGTAACGGGTCTCGAGCCGGCGCTGCGCACGCGCGGGGTCGCACTCCACGACCAGCGCCACGCCGTCGTTCATGGTGACGGCAAGCGGTTGCGCCCCGCCCATGCCACCGAGGCCCGCGGTCACCGTGAGCGTTCCGGCGAGCGTGCCGCCGAAGCGTTTCTCCGCCACGGCCGCGAACGTCTCGTACGTGCCCTGCAGGATGCCCTGCGTGCCGATGTAGATCCACGACCCGGCGGTCATCTGGCCGTACATGGTCAGGCCCATCGCCTCGAGCCTGCGGAACTCCGGCCACGTCGCCCAGTCGCCGACGAGGTTGGAGTTGGCGATCAGCACGCGCGGCGCCCACTCGTGCGTGCGCAGCACGCCGACCGGCTTGCCCGACTGCACGAGCAGGGTCTCGTCGTTCTCCAATGTGGTCAGACACCGGACGATGGCGTCGTAGCTGGCCTGGTTGCGGGCGGCCTTGCCGCTGCCGCCGTAGACGACCAGGTCCTCCGGCCGTTCGGCCACGGCAGGGTCGAGGTTGTTGCGCAGCATCCGCAGCGCGGCCTCGGTCTGCCAGTTCTTCGCGGTCAGCGTCACATGTCCTCCAGACAGTCGAGTACGGCTCCGGATGCGATGAGGTCTTCGGCGGCGGCGATCTCCGGAGCGAGGTGGCGGTCGGGTCCCGGACCGGCAACCCGGGTGCGCACCAGATCGCGTACGGCCGCCGTCACCGGCGCGGGCCGCAGCGGGGCCCGCAGGTCCAAGGCGCGCGCGGCGGTGAGCAGTTCGATGGCGAGCACGGTGCGCAGGCCGTCGATGCCGCGCCGCAGCTTGCGGGCCGCCGACCAGCCCATCGAGACGTGGTCCTCCTGCATGGCACTGCTCGGGATGGAGTCCACCGAGGCCGGGACGGCGAGTCGCTTGAGCTCGCTGACGATGCCGGCCTGCGTGTACTGGGCGATCATGTGGCCGGAGTCGACCCCGGGGTCGGCGGCGAGGAATGCGGGCAGCCCGTGCGAGCGCGCCACGTCGAGCATCCGGTCGGTGCGCCGTTCGGCGATCGAGGCGACGTCGGCGACCGGGATGGCGAGGAAGTCCAGCACGTAGCCGAGCGGCGCGCCGTGGAAGTTGCCGTTGGACTCGACCCTTCCGTCGGGCAGCACCACCGGATTGTCCACAGCGGACATCAGTTCCCGGTCGGCCACCGTCTCGGCGTGGGCCAGGGTGTCGCGGGCGGCGCCGTGCACCTGCGGGGCACAGCGCAGCGAGTAGGCGTCCTGAACACGCGGGCAGTCGGGACCGCGATGGCTGGCCACGATCTCCGAGCCGGCGAGCGCCTCCCGCATCCGGCGCGCCGAGATCGCCTGCCCGGGATGCGGGCGCAGCGCCTGGAGATCCTCGGCGAACACGCGGTCGGTGCCCAGCAGCGCCTCGACGCTCATCGCCGCCGTCACGTCGGCGACGTCCAGCAGCCGCGCCAGGTCGGCGGCGGCCAGCACCAGCATGCCGAGCATGCCGTCGGTGCCGTTGGTGAGCGCGAGTCCCTCCTTCTCGGCGAGCGTGACCGGTTCGATCCCGGCCGCGCGCAGCGCGTCGGCGGCGGGGCGGCGCTCGCCGTCGACCAGGACCTCGCCCTCCCCCATGAGGGCCAGCGCCACGGCGGACAGCGGCGCGAGGTCACCGGAGCAGCCGAGGGAGCCGTACTCGGGTACGACCGGTGTGATGCCGGCGTTGAGCAGTGCGGCGAGGGCGGCAGCCGTCTCGGGGCGTACGCCGCTGTGCCCGGTGGCCAAGGTGCGCAGCCGCAGCACCATGAGTGCCCGCACCACCTCGGTCTCCACGGCCGGGCCGGCACCGGCGGCGTGCGACCGGATGAGCGAGCGTTGCAGGTCGGTCCTGCGCTCCGGCGGGATGTGCCGCACGGCCAGTGCGCCGAACCCGGTCGAGACGCCGTAGGTGGGGGCGGTGGAGGCCGCGAGCGCGTCGACGTGTCTGCGTGCCTCGGCGATGTTCTTCTCGGCGGAGGCGTCCAGCACGACGGGAACCCGGCCGCGCGCGACCGCGACCACGTCCTCCCGGCTCAGCGGGGACGCTCCGAGCGGTACCTCGTGCGGCATGTCCCCATTCCATCGTCTCGGGCACAGGCGCATCATCAGCGGTGACGTGGTTTGTGTCTCGGATACCAGACAGGAGCGGCCATGACCGAGGGCAACGTCCCCGCGCTACGACGCGGCCTCGCCCTGCTCGGGGTACTCGCGCGGCATGCGGGCCCGGTGTCGGCCGCCGCGCTGGCACGCGAGCTCGACCTGCCGCGCTCGACGACCTACCACCTGCTGGGCGAGCTGCAGGCGGCCGGGTTCGTCGTCCACCTGCCCGCCGAGCGGCGGTACGGACTCGGCATCGCCGCGTTCGAGCTCGGTTCGGCGTACCTGCGGCACGACCCGCTGGAGCGGCTCGCGGGCCCGATCCTGCGCAGGCTCGTCGACGAGGCCGGGCACACCGCCCACCTCGGCATCCTGCACGGCAACGAACTGCTCTACCTGGTGAAGGAACGTCCCGCCCGGCCGCAGACGCTGGTGACCGACGTCGGGGTCCGGCTGCCCGCGCACCTCACGGCGTCGGGCAGGGCGATGCTGGCGTACGTGCCGCGGGCACAGGTGCGTGCGCTGTTCCCGGCGGCGTCGGCGTTCGTGCACCGCACCGACCGGGGTCCGCGCGGGCTGGCGGAGCTGCGGGCGGTTCTGAGCGCGCACCGCAGGCTCGGCTGGGCCGTCGAGGACGGGCACGTCACGGCCGGGTTCGCCTCGGTGGCGTATCCGGTGTTCGATCACGGCGGCAGGCCGATGGCGGCGATCAGCGTCACCTTCCGGCACCCGTGTGAGGGCGCCGAGTGCGGCGAGACGTGGCCGGAGCTGGCCACCCGGGTACGCCGGGCCGCGGGCGAGCTGACCGCCCGGATCGGCGGCCGGCCCGGCTGAGCGGGCGGCCGCCGATCGGCAAGCACCCCTACGACGGGACGAAGTCCGTCGCCGGCGCGTCCGTCCTCGCCGATGCCGGCCGGCGGTCAGGTCTGCGCCGCCTCCGCCGGTTCGGCCTTCGGTGCCTCCACCGGCTCGGCGGCCGGCACGCGGACATCCACCGTCGCCTGCTGGACCGTGGCCGTGGGCGCCTCCAGGTGGTAGGCGGACTCCGCGTGCAGCGACACGTCCAGGCCGCTCGTCTCCTGCTCGGGGTCGACGCGCAGACCGATGGTCTTGTCGAGGCACCAGGCGAGCGCGTAGGTGACGGTGAACGAGAAGACCATGGTCGCCGCGATCGCGACCAGCTCGCGCCACACGATGTCCCAGCTGCCGCCGAAGAGGATCCCCGCGGTCTCCCCCGGCGAGGACGCGCTGCCGACGAGAATGATCCCGATGGTGCCGACGATGCCGCCGACGCCGTGGACCGCGAAGGCGTCCAGGCTGTCGTCGATGCCGAGCTTGGTCTTCCAATTGACCGCCCACGCCACCACAGCGCCACCGGCGAAGCCGACTACCAGCGCGCCCACCGGGTTCAGTGTGTCGGCGGCGGGCGTGATGGCGACCAGGCCGCCGACGATGCCGGTGGCCAGGCCCAGCGACGTCGCCTTGCCGTCCCGGAGCCGCTCGACCAGGCAGAAGCCGAGCATGCCGGTGCAGCCGGCCAGCAGCGTGGTCAGCACGACGTACTGGGCGAGGTAGCTGGAGCCCAGCGCCGAACCACCGTTGAAGCCGAACCAGCCGAACCACAGGATCCCTGCGCCCAGCAGGACCAGCGGCACGTTGTGCGGGCGTTCCGGCCGACCGCGCCGCTTGCCCAGCACCAAGGCCAGCGCCAGCGACGCCACGCCGGCGTTCATGTGCACCGCGGTGCCGCCTGCGAAGTCGTGCAGTTCGAGGACGTTGCGCATCCAGCCGCCGACCGTGCCGGATTCGGGGTCATCGCCGGCGAACACCCAGTGGCCCAGCGGGAAGTACACCAGTGTCAGCCACAGCGCGCTGAAGATCAACCACCCGCTGAACTTCATGCGCCCGGCCGCGCCGCTGGCGGCGATGGCGACGGTGATGGCCGCGAACAGCAGGAAGAAGGCGACGTCGTAGACGGTTTCGGGCCCGCCGGAGCCGCTGTCGGTCAGGTCGGACAGAGCGAAGTACTCCAGCGGGTTGCCGATCAGGCCGAGACCGCCGAGCGAGTCGCCGAGCACCATGCCGTGTCCGAAGAGGACGTAGAGCACCGAGGTCACCGCCAGGGTGCTCATCACCATCATGCTCATGTTCAGGACGTTGCGGCCATTGAGCATGCCGCCGTAGAACATCGCCAGGCCCGGGAACATCAGGATGACCAGGGCGAAGGCGGCGAGCAGCCACGCGAGATCTGCTGCTGGCATGGATTCTCCTACAAGAGAGCGGTTAGGGAGGGGCGTCCTTGCGCCATGCGAGGTGCCCGGCCGGTGCGCGACGCGGGCGCGCGCGGTGCGGCCGGCGTCCGGAACGGACTACTTCCTGGCAGGAGAGAACGTATCCGGGCGGGAAACCTTAATGGGTTAACGCCACGTCAAGACTGGTAAGTGACGGGTGACGTCGGCTCACCCGCTACCCGGTGACGACAATTGCCGCACGCCGCAAGCTCCCCTGCGCGCGCGATGCGCTGAGACCGGACGCTCACAGCGGCGCAACACCACGGAAACATGGCGTACCTTCCGTCCACTGTGGCCGCGTGAGCGTGGTCGACCGACGTGGCGACGCAGGCCGCCAAGCTTCAGTTGTTCCTCGCGTCGGCCGGACATGGGCGAGCCCGGCCCGGAGCGCATGGTTCCGCGCCGGGCCGCGTGCACCTGCCGGTCAGCTCGACAGGCTCAACGGATTCCGGCGCTGTCAGCACGCTCTTCGGCACGTCCAGGTGATGTCGGCTGCTCGTCAGAAGTCAATACCGCCACGGGAAAGCCCTGTCGGGAAAAAGGGGTGATCGTGCGGGGCTACGGATTTCGGCAGGAGTCCGGGTCCGCAGGAGAGGCGCTGCGGAGCGTCACCGACTCACCGCAGGCGTTCATGCCGGCGTGCACCGGCGCAGGCCAGCCACGCGACGGACATCTGAGGCGTACTGAGGCCAACGGAGGCCAACGGAGGCCATCGGAGGCCGCAGCCGCCGGTCCCCGGAGGGGCTCCCGGGATACCGCGCGCGTATGTCCGGCTTCGACGCGGCGGCCCGACCTGGTCACCCGCCCGGACCGGCGGCCCTGGCGGCCCGGACGCCCGGATCCGGGCTCAGGTCCGCAGCCCGCCCGCGCTGCCCGCGTCGACCAGGGCGCGCAGGTCCTCGGGCAGGCTGTCGCGGACCTTGGCGAAGGTTCCCTCCGTGGCCTCGCGGGTCACCTCGAACACGACCCGGCTGCCGTACAGCGCGGTCGGCTCGTCGTGGTGCCAGCGTTCGGCGACGCGGCGGGCGAACTCGTCGAGGCCGAAGCGCTCGCCGGTCCCTGCGCCGCCCATGGTCACCGTCCGGCGCAGGTGCTCGCCGATCTCCGTGGGGAGCTGGTCGGCCAGATGGCTCGCCGACTGCTCGGGCACCCGCTCCCCGAGCGTCTCGAGCGTGGCCCGGGTCAGTCCCTCGGCCTCTCCGCGGCTGGCGAGCTGCGCACGTGCCTGTACCTGTCCGATGAAGTGGTCGTGGTCCATGATTCACGCCTGGGCGAGCCGCTGAGCGAGCAGTCGTTTGCCCTGCTCGCCTGCCTTCTGGTTGTTCTCCTGGATCTGCCGGAACCACGCGGCGAGCTCCCGGTCGCCGTCGCGCTCGGCGTCGGCGATGTACTCCTCCATCTGCCACGCGTACTGCAGCGACGCCTGGAGGACGCTGACGAGGTCGTAGTTCTTGTCCTTCACGGGACTCTTCGGTGCGGCGGTCATCTGCGTCTCCTTTCCCACTCGACGTGTTACCTCCCGATGTGGGCGGTCAAACAGGCCCCGCGCGCGACGACGAGGCCGCGACCCCCCCTGGGTCACGGCCTCGTCGCGGGCGGCACGCGTCAGGCGTTGACCTTTTCCGGGATGCCGAACTCCTCGGCGGCCGGACGGCGCCGGGCCGGGCCGGTACGGGCGTGGGTGGCGTACAGCGTGAGGCCCACGAACGTCAGGCCGCCCACGAGGTTTCCGATCACCGTCGGGATTTCGTTCCACAGGAAGTAGTCGGCGAGGGAGAAGTCACCGCCCATCATCAGGCCCGACGGGAACAGGAACATGTTGACCACCGAGTGCTCGAAACCCATGTAGAAGAACACGAGGATCGGCATCCACATCGCGATGACCTTGCCCGACACCGACGTCGACATCATCGCGGCGACCACACCGGTGGACACCATCCAATTGCACAGCACACCGCGGATGAACAGGGCCAGCATGCCGGCGGCGCCGTGGTCGGCGTAGCCGACGGTCCGGTCGGCGCCGATCGCGCCGAGCCGCTGGCCGACCTCGTTCGGGTCGACGGTGAAGGCGTAGGTGAGGATGATCGCCATCATCAGCGCGACCGTGAGCGCGCCCGCGAAGTTGCCGACGAACACCAGTGCCCAGTTGCGCAGCAGCGCCCGCAGGTTCACGCCGGGCCGCTTGTCGAGCCAGGCCAGTGGCACCAGCGTGAAGACGCCGGTGAGCAGGTCGAACCCCAGCAGGTACAGCAGGCAGAACCCGACGGGGAAGAGCAAGGCTCCGACCAGGGCGTTGCCCGTCTGCACGGTGATCGTCACGGCGAACGCCGCCGCGAGGGCGAGGATGGCGCCGGCCATGTACGCGCGGATGAGCGTGTCGCGCGTGGACATGAACGCCTTCGCCTCGCCGGCGTCGATCATCTTTCCGACGAACTCGTGGGGGTTCAGGTAGGACAAGACGTCGCTCCTTCGGTCAGCAGTCTGGGGCCCCCGCGGACACCGGGCGACGTGCCCGCGGGCCGGACTGTCCGGAAGAGTGTGCGCAGCGGGCATGTCCTGCCTGTGACAGGCGGTGGAGCGTCAGGTCACGGACAACTCACCGCGGGGCGGGCGACGCTGTGCGATCCCGGCGCCGGTGGCGACATCCCGGGCATCGAGGAGGCCGGGCTAGAAGCCCTGCTCGTGCACGACACCCGCGGCACGCGCGCGGTCCAGCCACGCGCGCAGCTCCGGGGAAAGCGACGCGGGCTCACGGCCGGGCGGTGCCGCGAGCACGATGTCGCAGAGCCGTCCGGCCAGCCGGATCGGCACGCTGACGGTCAGCGGGTAGTCGAGATCGCGCAAGACCGCGGGTGCGTCCTGCTCCCGGTCGACGACCACGCACACCCGTCCGGTGTCCGACAGCAGCCGCGAGAGGCGCCGCCAGAACGGCAGCAGCGACCGGGTCAGCGTCCCACCGGCGTCCACGGCCAGGTTCCACGGCGGGTTGGTCACGATCACGTCGATCTCACCGTCGGGGAACGGCAGCCGTCCCGCGTCCTGCTCGGTCACCTCCACCTCGGCGCCGAACGCGCGCGCGTTGGCACGGGCGTTGGCCACGCGTTCGGCACTGACGTCGGCGGCCAGGATCGCGGCGTCCGGGCACTGTGCGTACGCCTCGATGGCGCACGTGCCGTCACCGCAGAAGGGGTCGAGGACGGTCTCGCCTGCGGACGGTCCGGCAAGACGGGCCAGCGCGGCCGCCAGCGGCGGGTGCAGCGTCCCCGGCCCGGTGTGCCGCTTGTAGGCGCGCCGGTGCAGCGGCCGGCCGGCGACGCGGAGGGTGATCGTGGCGATGCCTTCGCCGAACATGATCCGGACCGTCAGATCGGTGCCCTGCGGTGTGCCGCCCGAGCGCTGCACGGGATTGTGCGAGACGTACGTGCCGCCGAGCACCGGCGTCAGCTCGGCGCCGATCCGGTCCTCCAGCGTGTAGCGGTTGAAGTTGCGGCGCCCGACGAAGTTCGCGACGACGTCGAAGACGGGGCGGCACGGCACCGCGCGCACGGCGCGCAGCCGGTCGAGCGCGCTCCCCCAGTCGGCGGCACCGATCTCGGCGGCGAGTCGCGGGGGGACGTCCTTGGTGTGGCCGGGGTCGGGCGTCGTGCCGACGACCAGGAAGGCGTCGTCGACGGTACGCAGGTCGAGCACACCAGGTGTCAGGTCGGGCACGGTGACAGAGACCTGCCGCGGGGCCAGGTCGATGCGTTCCGGGCGCAGGGCGCCGTCCACCTCGCTCGCCACGATCCATTCCGTGCCCCGCAGGCATCGGACGACCAGGTCGACCGCCACACGACTCCCTCCGACGATGTGCCCAGTGTGGCAGGCGCGGCGACGTGGGATCCGGGCGTGGCCGCGCCTGCCACGGCTGGGCACCGGTGGGCTGGGCGTGCCGGTACCCGTGGTCGGGACCGGGAGAGGTCGGCGTCAGGTGGAGGCCTGGTCGCTGTCCTTGAGCGCGCCCCAGCCATGCCACCGGTCGACCTCGATCCACGCGCTGACGCGGGAGCGCACGCGGTCGGGGTACTGCGCGCCCGTGTAGTGCCGGGCGATGCGGTCGATGTCGGCCAGTCCGGCGTCCTCCCGCAGGTCGGTGGCGCGGCCGATGAGCGTGACGTGCGTGTACCAGTCGTCGGCCAGCACGGTCAGCGTCACCCGCGGATCCCGGCGCAGGTGCTTGAGCCGCACCCGGCCCTCGTCCATGCTGATCAGCGCCCGCCCGTCGTCCCAGACGTACCAGGTAGGCGTCGACACGGGCGCCCCGTCGGATCGCAGGGTCGCCATGACCGCCGGGTTCGGGCGGAGCAGCAACTCCACGGCTTCGGGCGGCAACGGCGGCTTCGACACGGTGATTCCCCTCCCCGGTGTGTTCCGCGTCGAAAGCCTAGTGGAGCCCGGGCAACACCGCCGGGCGCGAGCGGCGGCGGCGTGGTCCCGGCAGGCTCATGCCCGACCGGAGCCCGGCCGCGCTCCTCGCCGGAGCCGAACGCCCGGAGCGGCCGCGCACCGGTGTCACGCCTTGGCGGGCTCCGCGACGCCGACGTCCGGGGTGTCGAGCGCGGGCATCACGGTGTCGTGCACCATGCGCAACTGTTCGTTCGTGTGCGCGACACCGGGCAGCTCCATCCCGGAGAACGCCTTGACCAGTGCGGAGTCGGTGATCGCCAGGACCATGTGGTTGACGCCGGTGGGCGCGATCTCTCGCCGGATCTTCTCGGCGCACTCCTCCGGGGTGCCCGCGATCGAGAGCTTCTCGGCGAGTTCGGGCGGGGTCAGCTCGTAGGCCCGCTTCAGGTCACCTGCACCGACTGCGGCGACGATCTCCGCCAGCGACTCCGGCTCGACTCCGTTGCGGCGCAGTTGCTCCTCGGGCATGGCGGAGGCGTACAGGCCGACCATCGCGCGCGCGGCCTGCTTCGCCGCCTCGCCGTCCTCGCCGGTCGCGAACACCACCCACGCGGCGATGTCCAGCGACCGCCAGTCCCGGCCCGCCCGCTCGGCACCGAGCTTGACGTTCTCCACGAGGTAGTCGTAAGCCTCGCGGGTGTAGCTGAGCGCGTGGTGCACGCCGTCGGAGAACTCCCCGGCCGCCTGGAACGACTTCGGCCCGCGCATCGCACCGAGCTTGAGCGGTAGCCGGTCCTGCACCGGCCGCGCGAAGGTGAACAGCCCGCTGTACTTGTAGAACTCGCCCTCGAACGTGATCGCCCCGTCGTCGAGGAACGTCCGCATCACCTGGTGGGCCTCCTTCACCCGCGACAACGGCCTGGTCCGCGCCCAGTCGATCCCGTACTGGGCGAGCAGGCCGAAGTTCCCGCTGGAGATCACGCATTCGGCCCGGCCGCCGGTCAGCTCGTCCAGGGTCGCGACGGCCTGGCAGATCAGCGTCGGCTCCCGCAGGCAGATCGGCGAGAGGTTGGGGCCGAACCGGATGTTCGTCGTCTTGTCCGCTGCCGCGGCGAACAGCAGCCACAGATCCTTGTGCCAGGTCTCGTCCGCCGCGTAGGCGGCGTAGAACCCGAGCTCGTCGGCAAGCTTGATCGACTCGATGGAATCCGTGATCGGGTAATCCGGGAGCATGACGTAGCTGAACTTCATGACACTCACCTCGCGTTAGATGTCCAGATTGGACATGACGTGCTTGACCCTGGTGTAGTCCTCCAGCCCGTACAGGGACAGGTCCTTGCCGTAACCGGAGCGTTTGAACCCGCCGTGCGGCATCTCCGCGACCAGCGGGATATGGGTGTTGATCCACACGCAGCCGAAGTCCAGCCGCTTGGCCATCCGCAGCGCCCGGCCGTGGTCCTTGGTCCACACCGACGACGCGAGCCCGTACTCGACCCCGTTCGCCCAGCGCACGGCCTCGTCCTCGTCGCTGAAGCGCTGGACAGTGATCACCGGGCCGAAGATCTCCTCCTGGACCGCCCGGTCGTCCTGCCGCAGGCCGGAAACGACCGTCGGCGCGTAGAAGTATCCCCGGTCACCGACACGTGAGCCTCCGGTCCGCACGGACGCGTGATCCGGCAGCCCGTCGACGAACCCGGATACCCTGGCCAGCTGGTTCTCGTTGTTCACCGGGCCGTACGCCACGTCGTCGCCGGTGCCGGTCGTGGTGCCCCGGGCCTGCTCGGTGAGGGCGTCGAGGAAGTCGTCGTGCACCCGCGGACCGGCGAGCACGCGCGTGGCCGCCGTGCAGTCCTGCCCGGCGTTGAAGTACCCGGCCTCGGCGATCGCCGCGGACGCCGCCTCCACGTCAGCGTCGTCGAACACCACCACGGGTGCCTTGCCCCCGAGTTCCAGGTGCACGCGCTTGAGGTCGTTCGCCGCGGCCTGCGCGACCTCCATGCCGGCCCGCACACTGCCGGTGATCGACACCATGTCGGGCTCCGGGTCGGCCACGAGCGCGCGGCCGGTGTCCCGGTCACCACAGACCACATTGAACACACCGGGCGGCAGGAACTCCGCCATGATCTCGGCCATGAGCACCGTCGACACCGGCGTGGTGTCGGAGGGCTTGAGCACCACGGTGTTCCCCGCTGCGAGCGCGGGGGCGAACTTCCAGATCGCCATCATGATCGGGTAGTTCCATGGGGTCACCTGCGCGCACACGCCTACCGGCTCGCGGCGGATCCACGAGGTCAGCCCGGCCATGTACTCGCCGCTCGCCCGACCCTCCAGGCAACGCGCCGCACCGGCGAAAAAGCGCAGGTGGTCGAGGAACATCGGGAGCTCCTCCGAACGCGTCAGCGCCTCCGGCTTGCCGGTGTTGCGGCATTCGGCCGCGAGCAACTCGTCCGCACGTTCCTCGAAGGCGTCCGCGATGCGGTTGAGGGCCAGTTGCCGCTCGGCGGGCGTGGTGTCCCGCCAGCTCTCGAACGCCGCGCGGGCCGCAGCCGTCGCCTGACGCACGTCCTCGGGCCCGGAAACCGGCGCCTCGGCGAACGCATCCCCGGTGGCCGGGTCGATCACCGGGGCGGTCCGGCCGTCCACAGCGTCCACGAGCTTGCCGTTCACGAAATTGCGCACCGTCTGCGTCATGACAATCACCTCGTCCTTTCGAGCGTGGCCGGAGGTATGGCGTCGCTGGCGGGTGCCTCACTGCGGCCGTACGGGCGGGTGGTCACCAGCAGGACCAGACCGGTTCCGACGACGAGCACACCGGAAAGCAGAGTGAGGTAGTTGTCGTACCAAGGGGCGTCGGGCGAGCGTGGCCACACCATGTTGACGATCGCGGACACCCCGTAGAGCAACGCGAGCACGTTCACTGGCATGCCCCATCGCCCGAGCGTGAACTGTCCACTCGGGATCCATCCCTTGATCCTCGCCCGCAGCGCGGCCAGCACCACCATCTGGAACCCGAGGTAGATGCCCAGCACCGCGAACGACACGATGCGCTCGGTGGCGTCCTCGGAGATCCGCGACGCCAGCACCACCAACGCGGGCACGATCGCGGCCACCAGCAAGGCGTACGGCGGCACGTGCAGCCGCGCGGAGAAACGGGAGAACACCGAGCTCGCCGGCAGCATCCGGTCGCGGGCGTACGAGTAGATCAACCGGCTCGCGGCCGCCTGCAGGCTCAGGGCACACGACAGGAACGAAACGAGCACCACGGCCAGCACCACCTTCGAACCCACCGGGCCGAACGCGGAACCGAGCACTGTGGACACCGGGTCGGCGTCGGTACCGGAGATGACCGCACCGAAGTCGGGAACGGCCAGCACCAGCGACAGGCAGACGAACGTGGCCGCGAACCCGCCGACGTAGATCGTCATGCGCATCGCCTTCGGAATGCGCCGCGCCGGGTTCGGCACCTCCTCCGCGACGTCGCCGCACGCCTCGAAGCCGTAGTACTGGAAGATGCCGATCAGGCCGGCGGCCAGGAAGGCGGCGAGGTATGAGCCTTCCCCGCCTGCACCGAACCCGTCGAACAACACCCCGAGGCCGTGCTGCCGCTCGGTGGCCAGCAGCCAGCCGCCAACCGCCAGGGCGCCGAGGATCTCGGTGGTGAAGCCGATGATCGCGGCGATGCCCAGCGCCCGCGTACCGCCGAGGTTGATCACGGTGGCCACCAGCAGCACGAGCAGCGCGCACAGGATCGTGTTGCCGGTGCCGGGGGAGAGCTCGAACAGCATCGACACGTAGGGCCCGGAACCGTAGGCGACGCTGGCGATCGTCACGAGCAACGCGATCATGTACACCCAGCCGGTGAGCCACGCCCACCGCTTGCCCCACAGCCGCCGCGCCCACGGGTACACCCCGCCCGCGAGCGGGTACTGGGACACGACCTCGCCGAAGACGAGGGCGACGAGCAGCTGCCCGACGCCGACGATCAGCAGGGTCCACACCATCGGTGGACCCGCGGTCGCGAGCGCGAATCCGAACAGCGTGTAGATGCCCACGACCGGGGAGAGATAGGTGAACCCGAGGGAGAAGTTCGCCCACAGGCTCATGTCCCGGCGGAACTCCGAACGGTAGCCGAGTGCTTCGAGCTGGGCGGCGTCGGAGGCGGAATGCCCGCCTACGCCGGACCCTCGGGCGGGGACCTGGTCAACCATGAGCCGTCCTCTCGGTGGGAAAGGCGGATCCGGCCACGCGGCCGGGGGGTTTACTCGTCCATCTCGTCGAGCAGGCGCTGACCGGAGACCACCTTCCGCGCCCAGTGCCGGTGCATCCAGTCCAGGTGGTCGTGCCGGCTCGCGACGATGCGCAGGGTGTCCCAGTTCGGGAACACCTGTTGCGCCACGTGCACGGTCATCAGCTTCGGGTCGACCTCGAAGACGTCCTCGAAGCGTTCGATCGCCACGTCGGTGACCTGCCTGGCCTCCGGTGGCCGGTGCTGCTCGGAGTAGCGGTAGCCGCTCATCGCACACCTCCCGCGTCCGGCTCGTAGGCGCGGTCGAGCCCGTACTTGCCGGGGTTCATAATGTTGTTGGGATCGACCGCGCGTTTCACGGCGAGCATCACGTCGTATCCGCCGCCCAGCTCCTGCGGCACCAGATCGACCTCGCCTTCCCGGCAGGAGCCGTGGCAGGCGCTGATCGAGCCGCCGTAGCGCAACGCCACCGCCGCGATGTCCTTCTTGGCCTGCACCCAGGCGGCCCACGACGCGTCGTCCAGTCGCTGCTCCCAGATCCCGACGTCGATCTCGGTCAGGTAGTCCACCCCGGTGTTCGCGCTGGTGTAGGCGAACATGCCCCAGTCGTCGAACATGTCGAAGCGGTCGCGGAGCTTGCGCACGATCTCGTGCCATTCCAGCCGGACCTTGGGCAGCTCGCTGTAGTTGATCGCGGCGTCCTCGCAGTGCCAGCTCATCGGCACGACCTGCCCGGCTCTGGTCCTGCCGTGCAGCGGCGTGGCGTACCGGTCGTGCCGGGCCGCCCAGTCCCCTTCGGACACCTCGTCGCCGAGGTAGCGGCCGCCGTTCTCCTTGGCGATGCGCAGCAGCCGGCGCCCGCCCGCGATCACCTCGTCCTCGTAGCCGTAGGCGACGGCGCACACGAGGGCGCGCACGTCGGCGGGCTGGGGAATGTAGGCCTCGTCGTCCCGGCGCAGGTAGTCCACTTTCCACTCGTCGAACAACACCGCACCCGCGAACGTCGCCACGCCTGCCCGCGCCAGCTCCCCCACCGCTCGGTAGGCACTGTCGTAGTCGGGGAACGCGAAGAACGGCGAGAGCTCGGCTTCCGGCTTCGGGAACAGTTTGAGAGTGGCCTCCGTGGCGATGCCGAGCGTGCCCTGATGCCCCATGAACAGGTGCTTGAGCTGGTAGCCGCTGGAACTCTTCGACAGCTTGTGCCCTGCGCCGTCGCCCACGTGGATCACCCGGCCGGTCGGCAGCACGAAGTCGAAGCTCAGCACAAGATCACGGGTGTGGCCGTACCGGCTTCCTATGAGCGACCAACCGCTGGTGCCGATCCGCCCGCCAACCAGCGAGCAGGGGTACGAGGCCGGATCGTCCGGGTAGATCAGCCCGTACCGCGCGAGCACCTCGTTCAACTTGAGCATGTTGATGCCGGTGCCGACCGTGCAGGTGCGGTTGACCTCGTCGATCTCCTTGATGGTGTTCATGCGCTTGACGTCCACGACGATGCCGCCGCGCAGCGGCACGGCCCCGTCGGTGAGCCCGGTGCCGCCGTCGCGGGGCACGACCGGGATGCGGTGGGCGTTGGCGATCCGGACGATCTCGGCGACCTCCTCCGTGGAGCCGGGCAGCACCACGACATCGGGCACCCGTTCGGACCACCGATGCACGGGGAACGGCGCGGGCACGCGGGCTCGGTTGAAGCGGGCGGGCTTGTCGGTGAGCACCTGGTCGCTGCCGACCACTTGGCACAGCTCGTCGACCACCGGGTCGGTGAGTGCGGGCGCGATCGTCATTCCCCTCGCCTCCCGCCGACCTCGATGCCGAGCGACTCGGCGAGCAGTTCGTGGATGTCGACCACGTCGATGTCCTGCGCGTGCCCGGCCTCGGACAGCGGGCGTTCCGACCACGGGCACGCCGACACGAGCGTGTCCACCCCGAGCTGCGCCGCCTTGTCCACTCTGGACTCGCTGATCTTCGCGGTCAGCTCGGGCTTCTCGATGGGCAGCCCGCCGCCTCCGCCGGAGCAGTAGGACCACTGGGTGACCCGGTCCACGTCGTGGAAGGTCAGCCCGGGGATGGCGGAGAGGATCTCGCGGGGTGCCTTCCAGATGCCCTTGCGCTTGTTCAGCCGGCACGGGTCGTGGTAGGTGATCGTCCGCTCGATCGGGACGGACGGCCGCAGCCTGCCGTCCGCGATCATCTCCGCGAACAACTCGACCACCAGCATGACCTCGATGTCGTAGTCCTCGCCGAAGTACTTCGGGTAGTCCTCGGTGAAGGTGATGTAGTCGTGCGGGTCGAGCACGAGCACGCGCTTGACCCCGCTCGCCCGCCAGTCCTCGAGGTTGTGCCGGGCGAATCGCCGCGACTGCTCGACGTAGCCCATCTCGGCCGCCGGTCCGCCGCAGCACCACTGCTCGTTCATGAGCCCGAACTCGTAGCCCGCGCGCTGCAGGATCTGGGCCACGGCTCGGGGAACCGACGTGCGGTAGAACGCCGCCTCGCAGTCCACGAACAGGATCGACTCGCCGCCGATGGGAATGTCGAGGCCCGCCGACCAGTCGCGCACGTGCTCCTGGCTGACCGGGGTGTCCCCCAGTACGGGTTCGTGGGTTCGCTCGTCGGTGAGGAGGTTCCACCGCTGCCAGCCCGGCTGGTGCACGCCCTCGGTGACGGCGAGCGCGCGCATCGCCTTGACCAGGTCGACCGTGCGGGTGCGGAAGCGGTAGAAGTCGCCGGTGAACAGGGTGTTCGGGCACCGCAGCTCGCAGGCGCCGCACTGGGTGCAGTTGACGTAGTCCGCGGCGACGTCGGCGATCTCCAGCTCGCCCTGCTCCATCGCGACGACGTTGGCGTGGAACGCGGTCGGCGTCCACGACTCGTTGCGGGTCACCTGCATGACGGGGCAGACCTCGCGACAGAACTTGTGTCCCGAGGAGAAGCAGTTGTACGCGGCGTTGCGCCACTGGTTGACGAATTCGCCGGTGTTGTCCGGCCGGCCGTTCGGGGACGACGGGGCGCCGGTGTCGTGGTGGGAGATGTCGGTCATGAGATCCACTCCTGAGGCGGCGGGTGCGGGAACTCGGGTGGACAGACGGGTCGGTTCGTGATGCGCGTCACGTCATGACCATTAAAGTATGAAACCATATTCCAATGCGCAACCCCCTGTAACCGTGTGGATTCGCGCGTAACGCAAACTCAACAAGGGCGGCAGTGCCGACAAAAGCGACGGAGGTGGGCGTGGACAACACGGTGTCCGGAGCGGCGCGGCATGCGGCCTTCGCACCGCTGGATGACGGGGGACGCGCCGAGGTCGTCGCCCGTCGGCTGGGGGAGGCGATCGCGCTCGGACTGCTGGAGGACGGCGAGCAACTGCCGCGCGAGTCGGAGCTCGCCGCACAGCTCAAGGTCGCCACGGTGACCTTGCGCGAAGCCTTGGCCTCGTTACGCCACGAGGGTCTGGTGGAAACCCGGCGTGGCCGGGGCGGGGGCAGCTTCGCCCGCTCCCCCGCCGACCCTTCGCTCGACCGGCTGCGGGCCACCCTCCGCGAGCTGAGTGTGCACGAGCTGCGGGAGATCGCCGATCAGCACCTCGCGGTCAGCGGCACCGCGGCGCTGCTGGCGGCCGAACGCGCCGACGACGGCGACATCGCGACCCTGCACGGCCTCGTCGACCAGCTGGGATCGGCGTGCACCCCGGGCGACCGGCGGCGCGCCGACGCCCGCTTCCACATCGAGATCGCGGCGGCCGCGCAGTCGTCCCGGCTGACGCGGCAGGAGATCGCACTGCAGGCGGAGGTGGGCGAGCTGCTGTGGATGCCGTCCGGCGAGGCGATCCCGCATCCGGACGCGATCGCGGACCATCGCGAGATATTGCGGGCGATCGAGGTCGGTGACGGTACGCTCGCGCGAACCCTCGCCGAGCGCCACGTCACCCGGGGAATCGATCGTCTGATCGAGTTCCACCTCCGGCTTGCGGGCGCATGAGAATGTCTGTGCGACACGGCAGCCGGACGCGGAAGTGGGGCGAACGTGACCGACGCGCGACAGGTGCACATCGGCGCCGCGGCCGATCGGGTCTCGGCTGTGCTCGACGACGCCTTCGGCTGGCTCGACCGGCTCGCGGGGCGACTCCGCCTGCTCCACGACTCGGCGCGGTCGGAAGGCCGCCCGCTACGCGCGGAGGAACTCGCCGACCTGCGTGAACCGATCTTCGCCCGGCTGCGGGAGCACCCCCGGCTGGTGGCGGGCACCGGGGTGATCCTGGCCGGTGATGTGCTGGCCGATCGCAGTCACTGGCTGGAGTGGTGGCAGAACCGGGCCGGCGACTCCCCGGTGTTTCTGGAGGTCGACCACGACCCGGCGAGCGTCGGCTACTACGACTACGCGACCGCGGCGTGGTTCGCGCTGCCGCGGCGCACCGGCCAGCGGGTGGCCGTCGGGCCGTACGTCGACTATTCGGGCACCGACGAGTACATGCTCACGCTGGCGAATCCGGTGTCCTCCGGCGAGTGGTTCCTCGGCGTCGCCGCGACCGACATCCGGGCCGACGCGTTCGAGTCTCTGCTGCTCCGCGCGCTGGGCGGCACGGGGCCACCGGCGGTGCTGGTGAACGCCACCGGCCGGGTGATCGCCTCGAACACCCCGCACAAGATCGCCGGTTCCCTGGTGGCCGAGCGGGAGCTGGACCCGGACCGGCCCGCCTACCCGGTGACGGCTCCGTGCGCCGCCGACTGTGCGGGCCTGCCGTGGCGCGTGTGCGCGCTGCGAGGCTGAGTCCCACCCGGCGCGCCCACCGCAACGACAATCGAGCACCCATACCCCGCGCCGAACAAGCTGCGCCTTCGATCGAGTGGAGGTGCCGGGCCGAAACCGCACCGCAACCACCACGACGGGGTCCGGGGACCTCCCCGGGCGGGGCTCTGGGGGCCGCGCCCCCAGAAGACACGACGAGGATCGAACACAGCGAAGGCCCCCGGCGACGAGCAGGGGCCTTCGATCGAGTGGAGCTTCGGGAGCGTACTCGAACTCCCGGCTGGTCCGACCTCAACTGGACCACGACCAGTCCGCACGAGCACGCACCGTGGGGCTCCGGGGGCTCGGCCCCCGCAATCAATACCCGAAACGAGAAACCGGCGAGCGCTCTCCGCGAGCACTCGCCGGTCTTCGAGTGGAGGTGCCGGGAATCGAACCCGGGTCCTCTGTCGCCTTTCCAGGGCTTCTCCGTGCGCAGTCCGCTGTGCCTCTACTCGGCCCCACCGGTCACGCGGACAAGCCGGTGTGACGGGCCCAGCCACTGTTCGTTTCCCAACCGGTCCCCGTGGCCGGGACCGGCGGTGAGCCTCCTAGCTGATGCCGGCAAACCGGGTCGGAGGCTTACCCGGGCCGACAGACTTCACACTCGCTCAGGCGGCGAGGGCGAAGTCGCGCTGACTGTTCGTCTTGGCGCTTATTTTAGTGCGACGACGCTCACGGTGGTCGTTGCCTGCACCGGCACGCTTCCCCTGGATCAACGTCCAGAGTCGAGACCGTTCACCCCCTTGTCGGTGTCACTCTTTCCACCCAGGATAACGCGACCCGCAAGCCGATAATTCCGCGGCGCCGGTAGGGCTGTCCCCACCGTGCACTGACCGGTGTGCTCCATGGTCCGGGCAGGTCAGAGCGGTGATGCTGGAACACCTCACCCCCGGCACGATCGAAGGGACCGCCCGCCATGAACCGCGCCGCCCGCAAGATCCCGCTCGCCGGCTCGCTCGGCTACCTGCTGCTCAACCTCCCGGCCGGCATCGCCGGCTTCGTCTTCGTGGTCACCACGCTGGCCGTGGGTGTCTCCACGGCGATCATCTGGGTGGGGGTGGCGGTTCTGGCGCTCACCGTGGTCGGCGTCCGCGCGGCCGCGACTGCCGAACGTGCCCGCATCCGCGCTCTGCTCGACATCACCATCCCGCAGCCCTACCGGCCGCTGCCCGGCACCGGGGCCCGCGCCCGCTGGCGCGCCCGCGTGCGCGATGCGGCGACCTGGCGTGACCTGGCCTACCTCGTGCTCCTGTTCCCGCTGGGCATCGCCGAGTTCGTTGTCGTGGTCACGAGCTGGGCGGTGGCCCTGGCGCACCTCGCGTTGCCGGTGTTCTACCGCTGGCTGCCGGACGGGGCCTACTTCTTCCCCAGCTACGACCTGCGGTGGATCGTCGTCGACTCCGTGCCGACCGCGTTGCCGTGGGCCGCCCTCGGGATGCTGCTGGCCTGCGTCGCCGTGGCCGTCACCCGCGGGCTCGCCACCGTGCACGCCCGGTTCGCCCTGGCGCTCCTCGGCCCGAGTGGTCGCCGCGTGCGGGAGGCGGAGGCGAGCTTCGCCGATACCCGCGTGCCCTCCACGGTGGCAGGATGAACCCCGGGGCGACGGACGGGGGACCCACCATGAGCGACGCCGCCACCGTGGCAAATCAGCCGCGGCCGAGCCCGGCCAGGTCGATCGCCTTCATGGTGCTCAGCTTCCCGCTGCGGCTGGTGCAGTTCATCACCGTCGTCGTGCTCGGTCTCGTCGGGATCGCCACCACGATCGTCTGGGTCGGCATCCCGGTGCTGATGCTGGCCACGCAGCTTGCCCAGTGGTTCGGCGACCTCGAACGGGCATGGGTCCGCAAGGCGCTCGACACCCCGGTCCCCGATGCCGAGCGCCGGCACGCCGAGGGCTGGGTGCGCCGCTGGTTCGCCCAGCTCACCGACCCCACGACCTGGCGGGATGTCGCCTACCTGCTGGCGGCGCTGCCGCTCGGCATCGTGGAGTTCGCCCTCGGCCTGGTGTCGATCGTGCTGCTGCCGATGGCCATCTGGGTGATGCCCGGTGCGGGCTGGCTGCACGGCCGGTTCGCGATGACCCTGCTGGGACCGCCGCGAGCCGACCGGCTGGAGGCCAAGGCTTCGCGGTTGCAGGCGTCGAGGGCTCGTGGCGTGGACGCCGCCGAGGCCGAGCGCAGGCGCATCGAACGCGATCTGCACGACGGCGCGCAGCAGCGGCTGGTGGCGGTCGCGATGACCGTCGGCCGGGCGAAGGCGAAGCTCGACGGCGACCCGGGCGAGCTGCGGGCCCTGCTGGACGAGGCCCACACCGACGCGAAGCTGGCCGTCGCCGAGCTGCGTGACCTGGCCCGCGGCATCTACCCCGCCGTGCTGGCCGACCGCGGGCTCGACGCGGCCCTCTCCGCACAGGCCGCGAAGTCGCCCGTGCCCGTGATGGTCGAGGTCGAGCTCGACGTCCGCCCGCCCGCGGCCGTGGAGACCACGGCGTACTTCATCGTGGGCGAGACGCTCGCCAACGTCGCCAAGCACTCGGGTGCCACCGAGGCGACCGTGCGGGTGTGGCGGGCGGAGGACACCGTGGTGGTCGAGGTGACGGACAACGGAGCCGGAGGCGCGTCGATGCGGCCGGGGGGTGGGCTTGCCGGGCTCGCCGACCGTGCTGCCACGATTGACGGCGTCATCTCCGTCGTCAGCCCATCCGGCGGTCCCACGGTGATCCGCGCGGACCTTCCCTGCACCTGGTGAGCTGACCATGTTCGCCACTGGGGGCAGGAATGCGCGTCGTGATCGCCGAGGACGCCGTGTTGTTGCGTGCGGGCGTGCAGCGGCTGCTCGCCGACGAGTCCATCGAGACGGTGGCGGCGGTGGGCTCGGGCGACGAGCTGCTGCCCGCCGTGGAACAGCATCGGCCTGACCTCGCGATCGTGGACGTCCGGATGCCGCCGACGTTCACCGACGAGGGCCTGCGCGCGGCCCTGCGCGCACGCGAGGTCGTGCCGAACCTGCCCGTGCTGGTGCTCTCCCAGTACGTCGAGGAGACCTACGCCGTCGAGCTGCTGTCCGCGGGCGCGGGCGGGGTCGGATACCTGTTGAAGGAGCGCGTCGCCGACGTCACCGACTTCCTGGACGCCGTGCGCCGCGTCGCCGCCGGTGGCACGGCGATCGACCCCGAGGTGATCTCCCAGCTGATGGCTCGCGGACGGAAGAACCCGCTCGACGCGCTGACCGCCCGCGAGGGCGAGGTGCTCGAGTTGATGGCGCAGGGTCTGTCCAACTCCGCGATCGCCAAGCGGCTCGTCGTCTCCCACGGCGCGATCGAGAAGCACATCGGCAACATCTTCACCAAGCTCGGCCTCGAGAACACCGCCGAGGAACACCGCCGCGTCCGCGCGGTGCTCACCTACCTCGGCCGCTGACGCGCCGGGGGTAGGGCGAACCCCACCCGCCCCGGGCGAAAACCGGAAGATCAAGACGCCGGTCTGCACCGCTGTGCCCGCACCGCCTGCCGACCAGGCTTGCCTGCATGACCGCAACCCGGAGCAACCCGCCACCCACGCGCGATCGCTTCCTCGACATCGTCCGTGCCGTTGCCATTCTCGGGTCGTCGTACAGCACTGGGCGATGCCGGTACTGGACTACTCCGGTGGCCGGCTCACCGCCGGCAACGCCATGACCACTTCGGGCTGGTGGCTGCTCACGTGGCTGTCGCAGGTGATGCCGCTCGTGTTCTTCGCGGGCGGTGCGGCGAACCTGATCTCCCTGCGTCGCGCGAGCTCCGTCCGGCTCTGGCTCGCCGGTCGCCTGCACCGGCTGCTGCTGCTGCCGGTCCTGCCGCTGTTCGCCGTGTGGCTCGTCGTGCCGACGGTGCTGCGGGACGCCGGTGTGCCGGAGCAACCCGTGGCGCTCGCCGGCGCGATCGCCGCGCAGCTGCTGTGGTTTCTCGGGGTCTACCTGCTCACGGTCCTCGCGACGCCGCTGCTGGCTCTCGCCCACCGCCGCTTCGGTCTCGCCGTGCCCCTCACGCTGAGCGCCGCCGCGGTCGCCGTGGACATAGCCCGCTTCGACGGCGTTCCTCTCGTCGGCTATGCCAACGCGGTGTTCGTCTGGCTCGCCGTACATCAGTTCGGTTTCCAGTACACCGACGGCTGGCTCGGCCGGTTGTCGCCGCGCGCCGCGCTCGGCCTCTCCGCCGCGGGGTTCGGTGTCACGGCGGTGCCGGTGGCGTTCGGTCCCTACGCGGCGAGCATGATCGGCATACCGGGTGAGCCCGTGTCGAACATGAGCCCGCCCGCCGCGTGCCTGGTGAGCCTCGCGGCGGGGCAGATCGGTCTCGTCCTCGCCGCGAAGAGGACGTTGACGACGTGGGCGCATCGGCCGGCGATCGGCACCGCGCTCGGCTGGGTGGGTCCGCGGTTCATGAGCATCTACCTGTGGCACATGCCCGCGCTCGTCGTGGTCACCGGAGGCACGGTGGTCGCGCTCGGCTACGCGACCCCGGCACCCGGCACCGTGCTGTGGCTTGCCGCGCTACCGGCGTGGCTGGCGGCCACCGGTCTCGTGCTGGTGGGGCTGCTGCGGGTGTTCAGCCGGTTCGAAGCGCTGCCGGCCGCGCCCTCGTCCCCGATGGTGTCCACGCGCCGGCTCGTCGCCGCCGGACTGCTCGCCTCGGGCGGCGTACTCGGACTGGCCGCGACCGGGTTCGCCGACGGGCCCGACCGTGGATCGCATTGGTCGCCTGTGCGTTCCTGCTCGGGAGGCACGCGGCAGGCCGGGTCCCCGCGACGAACCCCTAGAGTCCGAGCAGTTTGGCCGGGGTGTCGTGCAGCACCGCACGCAGGAACGGTTCGCCGAGGCGGTCGTCGGCGTCGGCCCAGCCGGCGATCGCCCGTAGCTGCGTGGCGTAGTCGTACGGGATGTTCGGGAAATCCGTGCCCAGCACGACGCGGTCGGGCACCTCCGCCAGCCGCTGCGGCCAGTCGGGGGGCGTCGGCATGAACCCCTCGGTGAACGGCACGCCCACCATGGTCGTGTCCAGGTACACGCGCGGAAACCGGTGCACCAGGGCGAGCGCGTCGTCGTACTCCGGCATCCCGGCGTGGGCGAGCACGGCGACGAGCTGTGGATGCCGGGCGAGCACCTCCGCGAACACGCCGATCCCGGTGTGCTCGCCGCGCAACGGCCCGTGTCCACAGTGGATCACCACCGGGATCCCCGCGTCGGCCAGCACTCCCCACGCCTCGTCGAGCAGCTCGTCCCGTGGGTCGTAGGCACCGACCTGGACATGTGCCTTGACGCAACGGGCACCTGCCCGCACCGCGGACTCCACGTAGGACGCCACGCCGGGCTCCGGGTACAGCGTCGCGGTCGGCACGGCGTCCGGCTCCCGCCGGGCGAACTCCAGCACCCACTCCGTGAGCCACTCGGCCATGTCCGGCTTGTGCGGGTAGACCAGCGGCGCGAACGTCCGCACACCGAGCGAGCGCAGCACGTGCAGCCGCTCCTGCTCGGGCAGCCGGTAGTGCACGGGCCAGTCCATGCCGTAGTGCTGGTCGGCCTGGTCGAAGTACGCCCACACCTTGGTGAGCACCCGCTCGGGCAGGAAGTGCACGTGGATGTCCACGAGCCCGTCCAGCCCGAGGCCTCGCACCCAGGCGGCGACGTCGCTGTCCGAAGCCGGGCCCGTCAACGGCGGTACTTTCCCTTCACGGCGCGGCCCATGGCCCTGGCCACTTCACGCTGGGCGTCCCGCTTGGCCAGGGCCTGCCGCTTGTCGTAGGCCTTCTTGCCCTTGGCCAGCGCGAGTTCGACCTTGACCTTGCCGTCCTTGAAGTAGAGCGACAGCGGCACGAGGCTGACGCCGCCCTCCTTCGTCTTGCCGATCAGCTTCTGGATCTCCCCGCGGTGCAGCAGCAGCTTCCGCGTCCGGCGTGGCGCGTGGTTGGTCCACGTGCCCTGCGCGTACTCGGGGATGTGCAGGTTACGGAGGAAGACCTCGCCGTCGTCGACGGTGGCGAACGCGTCGACCAGCGACGCCTTGCCCGCGCGCAGGCTCTTCACCTCGGTACCCACGAGGGCGACGCCCGCCTCGTAGGTATCGAGGATCGAGTAGTCGTGCCGCGCCCGGCGGTTCGACGCGATCACCTTGCGCCCGACTTCCTTGGCCATGATTCGACTTTAACCGCTAGTGGCGGACATAGAGGCGCAGTGTCACGTACCCGGTGATCGCCGAGATCAGCACCGACACGCCGAGCAGGATCGGAGCCACGGGGAACAGCACGTCGATCAGCTCGATCTTCGGGATCGCCCCGCCCGTCGCCTCGAGGATGCGGTCGAGCGCGACGTACTTGAGGGTGATCAGCCCCGCGACGCCGATCACGGCACCGAGGACGCCGGCGACCACCGCCTCCAGGAGAAACGGCAGCTGCGTGTACCAGCGGGTGGCGCCGACGAGCCGCATGATGCCCACCTCGGTCCGCCGGGTGTAGGCCGAGACCTGGATGGTGTTGGCGATCAGCAGCACGGCCGCGAGCGCGGCGATGAGCGCGATGATGAACGTGCCGTTCCGGCCGGAGTTGAGCAGGCTGAAGAAGCGGTCGAGGAACTTGTTCTGGTCGTCGACGTTGGCCACCCCTGCCTGGCCGCTGAACTCCTGGACGATCACCTCGCTGCGCGCGGGATCGAAGAGCTTGACGTGCAGGGACGCGGGCAGCGCCTCGGGCCGCGCGAGCTCGACGAGCTCGGGCTGGCCCTCGAAGATCCGCTTGAACCGTTCGTAGGCCTCGGCCCGGTCCTCGAACACCACGGACTCGACGGCCTGGTTGCTCTCGAGGGCCTGCCGGATCGACGAGCACGGCTCGCCCGTGCAGTTCTGGTCGTTGGCGCTGATGTCCTCGGTGAGGTAGATCGTCACCTCGACGTCGTCGAGGTAGCTGGCCTTCATCTTGTCGATGGTGCGGACGAAGAGCAGGCCACCACCGAACATCCCCAGCGAGATGGCGGTGGTCAGGATCATGGCGATGGTCATCGTGATGTTCCGGCGCAGACCGGTGACGACCTCGCTGAAGACGAAGCTGGCGCGCATCTAGGGCACGGTTCCTTGGGTCGGGGGTACGTGGGGGGCGGGGACTTGCCGGGTGTGGGACGTCGCTGCGGGGGATCAGCGACCGACGCCGTACACCCCTCGCTTGTCGTCGCGGATCACCCTGCCGAGGTCCAGTTCGACGACGCGACGGCGCATGGAGTCGACGATCGAGTGGTCGTGGGTCGCCATCAACACCGTGGTGCCGGTGCGGTTGATCCGCTCCAGCAGCAGCATGATGTCCTGGCTGGTGTCGGGGTCCAGGTTGCCCGTCGGCTCGTCGGCCAGCAGCACCAGCGGCCGGTTCACGAACGCGCGTGCGATCGCCACCCGCTGCTGCTCACCACCGGAGAGCTCGTGCGGCATCCGGTCCGCCTTGCCTTCGAGGCCGACCAGTTCGAGCACCTCGGGCACCACCTTGGTGATGGTGCGCTTGGGCTTGCCGATCACCTCGAGGGCGAACGCGACGTTCTCGGCGACCGTCTTGTTCGCCAGGAGCCGGAAGTCCTGGAAGACGCAGCCGATCGTCTGGCGCAACCGGGGGATCTTGCGCCGGGGCATCTTGGCCACGTCGAAGTTCGACACCATCACCCGACCCTTGCTGGGCACCTCCTCCCGCAGCAACAGTCGGAGGAACGTCGACTTCCCTGAACCCGAAGGGCCGATGAGGAAGACGAACTCGCCCTTGTCCACATCGACCGAAACGCCGTCCAGGGCGGGACGTGTCGAGGTCTTGTAGACCTTGGAAACAGAATCGAGCCGGATCACGATCGGCCATACTACCCACGGCCGCCGTTAAGCCCGGGTTGCATGTGTGAAGCGCTACGCCGCGGCCGTTTCCTGTTGCTTGCGCCACCGGATTCCGGCTTCGAGGAAGGCGTCGATCTCACCGTCGAGCACGGCCGAGGGATTGCCCACTTCGTACTCCGTGCGCAGGTCCTTCACCAGCTGGTACGGGTGCAGAACGTAGGAACGCATCTGGTTGCCCCAGCTGGAACCGCCGTCACGCAGTGCGTCCAGTTCCGCACGCTCCTCGGCCTTTTTCCGCTGCAGCAGCTTGGCCTGCAGCACCTTCATCGCGGCCGCCTTGTTCTGCAGCTGCGATTTCTCGTTCTGGCAGGAAACGACGATGCCGGTCGGAAGGTGCGTGATGCGCACGGCGGAGTCGGTGGTGTTCACGCTCTGCCCACCGGGCCCTGACGAGCGGTACACGTCCACGCGGATGTCCTTCTCCGGGACGTCGACGTGGTCGACCTCCTCCACCTCCGGCAACACCTCGACGTGGGCGAAGGACGTCTGCCTGCGGCTCTGGTTGTCGAACGGCGAGATGCGCACCAGGCGGTGAGTGCCCTGTTCCACCGAGAGCGTGCCGTAGACGTAGGGAGCGCTGACCTTGAAGGTGGCCGAGCGGATGCCGGCTTCCTCGGCGTAGGAGATGTCGTAGACCTCGGTCGGGTACCCGTGCCGCTCGGCCCACCGCAGGTACATGCGCAGGAGCATCTCGGCCCAGTCTGCGGCGTCGACCCCGCCTGCCTCGGAGCGGATGGTCACCACGGCGTTGCGTTCGTCATATTCGCCGGAGAGCAGCGTGCGGACCTCGAGCGCGTCGATGTCCTTGGCCAGTGCCGTGAGCTCGTTCTCGGCCTCGGTCTTGCTGGCCGCGTCGCCCTCGGCCTCCGCCAGCTCGTGCAGGACTCCGAGGTCGTCGAGCCGCTGACGCAGTTCGGTCACCCGCCGGACCTCGGCCTGCTTGTGCGAGAGCTGGCTGGTGACCTTCTGCGCCGACTCCGGGTTGTCCCAGAGGTCGGGGCGGGCCGCCTCCTCCTCGAGCGAGGCGACCTCCTTGCGCAGGGCATCGACGTCCATCACGGACTCGATCCGCGTCAGCTTGCCCCCGAGGTCCTTGAGGATGTCTTCGAACTCAGCACTCACAACCCACAAGGTTACGGCAATTCGTGCGGCCGCTCGCGG
The DNA here is from genome assembly GCF_042685745.1 of Prauserella oleivorans. NCBI lineage: Bacteria > Bacillati > Actinomycetota > Actinomycetes > Pseudonocardiales > Pseudonocardiaceae > Prauserella > Prauserella oleivorans. The sequence goes on from NZ_JBHUNT010000001.1 coordinate 5,450,948, forward strand.
CGGCCGCACGTCTTGCCCCGTCAGCTCGACGCGACGGCGTCGAGAAGCTTCAGCGCGGCCTTGGCGTGTGCCTGGCCGAACTCCGCCACCGCCTTCGCGAGGGGGTCCGGAGCGGCCTTGACGGCGGCCTTGGCCTCGTCGAGCTCCTCGGTGTAGGTCGCCCGCGCCGACTCGAAGAGGTTCTGGCGCTGCTTGGGCGTGAGCACACCGGCATGCACGACCCGGAGGATGAGCGGCGAGCGCAGGTGGTCGGGGGTGGCCTCACTGGTCACCCACGCCTTGAAGGCCTTCTTGCCCGCTGCGGTGATCAGGTACTGCTGGCTCGATCGCGGCCCCTGCTTGCCGAGCCTCACATAGCCCGCCTTGTGCAGGGCGGGGAGCTCCCGGTAGACCTGGCTCCTCGTCACGCTGAAGAACGCTCCGAAGCGTTCCTCGGCTCCGGCGACGAGCTCACCACCGGTGGCGGGGCCATCGTGAAGCAGACCAAGCAGTGCTGCGGCTGTTGCGTTCAAATCGGACACGTATATACCGTGCCACGTTCTCGCGTATCTGTCCACTGTGGTCCCGACACTTGTCCACTGTGGAGCCCTGCCCACACCGGGACACCCCCCGCCTGAACAGCAAAAAGGCCCGGATCGCGTGATCCGGGCCTCTGCCTGGTAGCGGGGACAGGATTTGAACCTGCGACCTCTGGGTTATGAGCCCAGCGAGCTACCGAACTGCTCCACCCCGCGTCGTTGTGTTTGCAACTCTACCTCACCCAAGATCGTGCCCAGCGAGGGGGTCACCCAAGCCGGCCGACGCCCCAGCGACCCGCCTACCTAAGGGGGCCCAGGGGGGCGAAGCCCTCCGGGTGGGGGCGCGGGGTCCGACCCCCACAACAATGCGAAAGAGGCCCGGTCTGCGCCTTCCGCAAACACGGGCCTCTCGCCTCTGTAGCGGGGACAGGATTTGAACCTGCGACCTCTGGGTTATGAGCCCAGCGAGCTACCGAACTGCTCCACCCCGCGTCGGTGACACCCACTTTACGCCTTGGTTTCCGGTCGGTGCAAAGCGGGTGCCCACCTGGTGGCCGTGATGTCAGCCACCCGCGTTCTGCGCCTCCTCGTAGCGCCGTGCGGCGGCGTCCAGCTCGGCCAGCGCCTGCCCCTGCGCGGTGAAGTCGCCGGACTGCTGAGCGCTCCGCAGCTTCTCCAACGCGGCCTGGATGTCGGCGACGGCCTGGCTCAGGTCGGCGTTACCGCTGCCACCGTCCGCGGGCGGCGGCTGCTGTTGCTGCGTGCCCGTTGGCGGCGGCGTGGTCGGCGCGCCCGTCGCGTCGTCGGGCGACCCCTGCGCGGGCCCGGTCGCCGCCTCTCCCGTGCCCTCGCCGAACACCTGGTCGAGCGCACCGTTCAACGTGGACGCGAAGCCGATCTTGCCGCCGAACGACACCAGCACACGTGCGAGCTGTGGGTAACTCTGCGCGTTGCGCTGCTGGATGTAGATCGGCTCCACGTACATGAACCCACCTGCCACCGGCAGCGTCAGCAGATTGCCGTAGATGATGTCGACGCTCTGGTTGCCGAGCAGCGTCCGGTCCTGGGTGAACGCCGGATTCGACTGGAAGGCGTTTTGCACCTGGACGGGACCCTCGAGCTGGTTACCGCCCGTCGGCAGCCGGAGCACGGTCATCTTCCCGTAGTTCTCCGGGTCGGACGACACCGTGACCCAGGCCGCCAGGTACTGCCGCGCGAGCGGGGTCAGCGCACTGGTGAGCTGGAACGTCGGCTGGTTCTGTCCCGGCGCCTGAGCCAGCACGTAGTACGGCGGCTGCTTGGCCGCGTCGGAGTTCGGGTCGAGCCCGCCCTCCTGCGTCGGGTCCTGCGGCACGTTCCAGAACGTCTGCGTGGAGTAGAACTCCTGCGGGTTCTGCACGTGGTACTTCGTCAGCAGCTCCCGCTGGATCTTGAACATGTCCTCCGGGTAGCGGAAGTGCTCCCGCAGCTCGTTCGTCACCTCGGAGCTGGGCTTGACGATGCCCGGGAAGACGTTCATCCACGCCGACAGCACCGGGTCCTTGTCGTCGACCTGGTAGAGGTTCACGGTGCCGTCGAAGGCGTCGACCGTGGCCTTCACGGAGTTGCGGACGTAATTGATCTGGTTGTCCTGCTGCCGGGCGACCCCGCTGAGCGAGTCCTGGGTCGCCGTGCCGAGGGACGTCCGCTGCGAGTACGGGAAGTTGTTCAGCGTCGTGTAGCCGTCGACGATCCACTGGATCCGCCCGTCGATCACCGCCGGGTACGGGTCGCCGTCCGCGGTGAGCCACGGCGCGACCTTCTCCACCCGCTCGCGCGGGTCGCGGTTGTACATGATCTTCGAGTTCTCGCCGATGGCGTCGGAGAACAGGATGTTGCGCTCCCCGTACTCCGCGGCGAAGACGAGCCTGTTGAACCAGTTGTCGATCGGCACGCCGCCACGGCCCTGGTACAGGTAGCTGCGGTCGGTCGCCGTGTCGTACTCACCGGGGGCCTGGCCACGCTGCCCGCCGACGATGGCGTAGTCGGTGGCGAGCTCGCCGTAGTATATGCGCGGCTCGTCGACCCGGATACCGGATCCGTTGGGGTTCTGCGTGTCGCTGGTGCGCGCGATCGGGTACCCGCCGTCGCTGTTCGCGCCCTCGATGGCACGGTCGATCGTGTTGGCGGGTGCCGCGACGAAGCCGTTGCCGTGCGTGTAGACGAGGTGGCGGTTGATCCAGGTCTGCTGGTTCTCCCGCAGGCCGCTGGTGTTGATCTCCTTCGCGGCGACGATGTAGGACTGCTTCTCGCCGTTGACCGTGTAACGGTCGATGTCGAGCTTGTCCGGGAAGCCGTAGAAGTTCTCGCGGCCGACCCGCTGCGTGAAGGTCGGGCTGAGCACGTTCGGGTCGAGCAGCCGCACGTTCGGGATGGTTCCCTGCTCGTCGCGGATCTGCTGTGGACTCGCCTCGGATTGGCCCGTGTAGTTGCGGTACTCCACGTCCCCGAGGCCGTAGGCGTAGCGGGTCGCCTCCATGTTCCGCTGGATGGAGGTCGCCTCGCGCTCGTTGGCGTTCGGGCGCACCGAGAACTGCTCCAGCACCGCGGGCCAGGCGACGCCGATGATGATGCCCGACAGGATCAGCAGCACCAGCGCGATCGCCGGCAGCTGGATGTTGCGCAGGAAGGCGCCCACGAAGAACGCGATCGCGCAGAACACCGAGATACACAGCAGGATCAGCTTGGCGGGCAGCACCGCGTTCAGGTCGGTGTACGTGGCGCCGGTGAACAGGTTGTTGCGGTCCGAGAGCAGCAGGTCGTACCGGTCGAAGAAGTACTCGACCGCCTTGAGCAGCACGAACAGCCCGATCAGGACCGAGAGGTGCACCCGCGCCGAGCCCGAGACCTGCCCGCCACGGCCCGCCAGGCGGATGCCGCCGAACAGGTAGTGGGCGAGCAGGCCGCCGATGAACGCCACGACGATCGCGACGAACAGCCAGCCGAGCAGCCAGCCGTAGAACGGCAGCTCGAAGACGTAGAAGCCGATGTCGTGCCCGAACTGGGGATCGGTGCGGTTGAATTCGGTCCCGTTGAGGAACAGCTGCACGATCTCCCAGTTGCCCTGGCCCGAGACCCCGGCGATGAGGCCGGCGAGCACGGGGATGCCGATGCCGAACAGCCGCACCCGCGCGACCACGACGGAGCGGTACCGCGCGAGCGGGTCGTCCGCGCCCGCGACCGGCACGAACACGGGCCGCGTGCGGTAGGCGATCACGAGGCTGACGGCCAGCAGCCCGCCGACGAGGATGCCCGAGGCGAAGAACAGGGCGATCCGGGTCAGCAGAACGGTGCTGAAGACGTTGCGCGCGCCGACCTCACCGAACCACAGCCAGTCGACGTAGGTGTCCAGGAACCGTGCGCCGAGCAGCAACAACAGAATGAGGGCGGCCGCGATCGTCAGCAGGATGCGAGCTCGCCGGGACAGCTTGGGCAGGCTGACTGGGGGCCGGGTGGCCACTACGCACACTCCTGTGGTCGAGACTGACGTTCCGGGGGCGCCAGCGCTGCGAGCGTCCCATGATTACTCAACTCTACGGATGCGGGCGAGAGTTCCCGAAATGCCCCCAAACCGGGCGCGCGTGTGGCGGGCGGCCCCGCCTGCCACGATGTCGGCATGACGGAGAACGGACCCGAGGCGAGCCCCCCACGGGTGGCCGCCCTCGCGCGGGAGGTCGAGGAGTTCGTCGCGACGGCCGGGTGGGAGCAGCAGCCGCAACTGTTCGCGCTCGTGCCGACGGCGGAGCTGCTCGCCCAGCAGCCCGAGCTCGCCGAGCAGCTCGACCCGGCCAGTGCCCTTACGCCGGTGGCGCAGGAATCGCTGCCCGAGGGCGACCTCGCCGAGACGCTGGCCACCCTCGCCTGGCCCGACGCCGTGCACGGCTGCGCGCTGTCACAGGAGATCATCGTGCTCCCGCCCGACGCCGAGGCCGAGCTGCCCGAGGTCGACGACTCCGCCGGCGCGGTGGACGCCTCGGACGTCGAACGACTCAAGCAGGCCGCGGCCGGGCACCCACGCCGCACCGAGGCGCGGCTGGTGGCGGCCGTGCTCCGGGACGGCTCGGCGGCGTGCGTGATGCGGTTGCGCGGGATCCGCACCCGGCCGGAGGACGACTCCGAGCCGACCGAGGAGATCATCGAGCACCCCGAGCTGGCCCCGAACCTCGTCGACGCCCTGCGCGCCACGCTGCTGCCCTGACGCCGCGGGCCGTCAGCCGCAGGTCGGGACGGGCTTGCCGGCACGGAGGTTGCGCAGCGCACTGACGGCGTCGTCGAGCGTGCCGACCCTGACCAGCCGGAGCCCGTCCGGTGCCGCCGACACTGCCTCGGCGCAATTGTTCGCCGGCACCAGGAAGGTGCTCGCGCCCGCTTCCTTGGCGGCGACGAGCTTGAACGAGATGCCGCCGATGGCGCCGACGTTGCCGGCCGCGTCGATCTCCCCGGTGCCCGCGATCCGCTGACCGCCGACCAGGTCCTCCGCCTCCATCCGCTCGACGATCGCCAGCGCGAACATCAGCCCCGCGGACGGCCCGCCGACGTCCTCGAGCGAGATGTCCACCTCGAACGGCACGTCGGCACGGTCCACCGGCTGCATGCCCACGAACCCCTGCGGCTGGCCGTCCGGGTGCCGGGCGAGTGTGAGGGACCGGGTTTGTTCCGGCTGGCCGTCGCGCTGGTAGGTGAGCGAGACCCGCTGGCCCGGACGGGTGTTCTCGAGCGCGGTGAGCACGTCCTGCTGGGAGGCGATCGCCTTGCCGTTGACCGCGACGATCCGGTCCCCGGGCTCCAGCACCGAGTCGGCCGGGCTGCCCGAGACGACCTGCTGCACCAGGACCTTCACCGGGTGGCCGATGCTGCGCAGCGCCGCCACCTCGGCGTTGCTCTGCGAGTCCTGGAACTGCTGGACGTTCTGGCGCCGGACCTCTTCGTCGGTCTCGCCGGGACGGAAGTACTCCTCGCGCGGCGCCACGGCATAGCGGCCGCTGACCCACAGCCCCAGGGCGCCGAAAAGGGTGACGTCGTCGTTGAGCGAGACGGTGGTCATGCGGAGCTCGCCGCGGCCGGGATAACTGCGCTCGCCGTTGATCGACACGACCTGCTCGCCCTCGACCGTGCCCAGCGTGTCGTAGGTGGGTCCTGGCCCGAGGGCCACGTACGGCACGCGCACGAACGCACCCAGCAACGCGAACACGACCACGAGCACGCCGCTGAACACGACCGTCCACCCGCGTCTGCTCAGACGGTTCCTCGGCCGGCGGCCGTCGTCGTCACCCGGCGTGGCCGAGGGCGGTGGCACCTCGGTCGCGGCACCTGCCTGCGTGCCTCCTGACGCGGTATCCATGTCGCGGGACTCACTCACGCGCACAGCGTACGGTGACCGTTCTCAGCCGACAGCGAAGGTCCGTAGCGGGCACGTCGCAATCCCCTCGTGTCCGCGTACGGTAGGTGGCATGAGCAACCCACCGTTCGGGTTCGGCTTCCCCGATCCCGACAAGCGTCCTGAGAACGAGCCGTCGGGCTCCGGCGGCCAGCAGGGTGCCGACGCGTTCCAGCAGCTGGGGCAGATGCTCAGCCAGCTTGGGCAAATGCTGAGCCAGGCGGGCAGCTCGTCGGGACCGGTCAACTACGACCTCGCCAAGCAGATCGCCCTCCAGCGCCTCGGCGGTGGTGGACAGCAGATGGGCTTCAAGGCCGACGACCCGCAGGGCGACACCGCTGTGCGGGACTCCGCGCATCTCGCGGAGCTGTGGCTGGACGAGGCGACGATCCTGCCTGCGGGCGCCTCCAAGACCGTCGCGTGGACCTCCAAGGAGTGGGTGGAGCAGACGCTGCCGACGTGGCAGCGGCTCTGCGACCCGGTGGCCAAGCAGGTGTCCGGCGCGTGGATGCAGGCGCTGCCGGAGGAGGCCAAGCAGGCCGCGGGTCCGCTGCTGTCGATGGTCGGCCAGATGGGCGGGATGGCCTTCGGCTCCCAGCTGGGCAACGCGCTCGCGGAGCTGGCCTCGGAGGTACTGACGTCCACCGAGGTCGGTCTGCCGCTCGGCCCGGAGACCACGTCGGCACTGCTGCCCGCGAACATCGAGAAGTTCACCGAGGGCCTGGAGCGTCCGGCCAGCGAGGTGCTCGTGTTCCTCGCCGCCCGGGAGGCCGCCCACCAGCGGCTGTTCGCGCACGTGCCGTGGCTGCGGCAGCGGCTGCTGGCGACGGTCGAGGAGTTCGCGCACGGCATCACCGTCGACACGTCCGCGCTCGAGCAGCTGGCCGGCCAGGTCGACCCGAGCAACCCGGCGAGCATCGAGCAGGCCATGTCGTCGGGGCTGCTGGAACCGAAGACGACGCCCGAGCAGCAGGCCGCGCTGACACGGCTGGAGACCCTGCTCGCGCTCGTCGAGGGCTGGGTCGATGTCGTGGTCGCCGACGCGGTCGGCAACCGGCTGCCCGGGGCCGACGCGCTGCGGGAAACGCTGCGCAGGCGCCGGGCGACCGGCGGCCCGGCGGAGCAGACGTTCGCCACGCTCGTCGGCCTGGAACTGCGGCCCCGGAGGATGAGGGCCGCGTCGGCGCTGTGGAAGCTGGTCGGCGACCGGCACGGCATCGACAAGCGGGATCAGCTCTGGTCGCACCCGGACCTCATGCCGACCACCGACGACCTCGACGAGCCCATGGACTTCGCCGACCGGCTCGGTGGCGTCGAGATCGGTGACGATGTCGACCCCATCGCCGAGCTCGAGAAGACCGAGCGCGCCGAGGAGCAGGCCCGGTCGGAGTCGGCCGAGGCTGAGGCTGGGTCGGGCTCGGCTGGGTCGGGCTCGGCTGGGTCGGGCTCGGCTGGGTCGGGCGACGCGCCCGGGTCGGCGGGCTCGGCCGACGAGGGCGGTTCCGACACCGGGAGCGCACGCGACTCGGGGCAGGACGACTCCGGCGAGGCCGGCGGTCGCTCCAAGGACGCCTGAGCTCTTCACGTGGTCCGCACCGGCCCGTGGTGGCCGGTGCGGGGTGCAGGGCTGCGCCGAACGGAGGTCTCGTGGCGCTCGCCGTTGGCACATGCTGTCCGAACAGCGCCAACGGCGGTTCACGTCGGCTGCCGGCGGCCCGCCGACGACGCCGGTCGACATCAGCGAGGTCCACGCACAGCGACCCCGGAAGGCGTCGAGCCAGCGGTGTCAGCGGGTCAATCCCGAGGCTTCTGGCCTCACAGCCTCGGACCACACGTCCGGCTCGCCAAGCTGATGCCCCGGGTCCGATCGGGCGGAACTGCGCGCCGCCGGGCAGCTCCAGGTTGGCCCCACCGCTCGCTACCGGTCGCTACTGAGCGTCCCCACGAGCAGCAGCCTTCAACGTCACCAGTCGCTGGTGCATGCCGACCGAGATTCGCGCAGCAGCCTCCGGCGTCACCAGCCGTCGCCGGTGGAAGCAGAACGCGACCATGCGCGCCGCAGCGCCACCAGCGGTCGCGGCGCGCCGAACGCCACACGCGCAGCAACGTCACCAGCCGCCGGTGCATGCCGATCGAACGCCACCGAACCCGTGGCCGGTCAGACCCAACCGGGCCATCAGAACCAGAACCCGGACAGACCGCATCCTCAACGCCGCTCGAACCCACCCCGGCCTGGCCGCACGTCCGTGTCGCGCGTGTCATCGCCGGATTCAACCTGTTCCAAGCCACGAGCGCGTCTACTCGTCGTCGTCGAGCCCCGTGATGCCGAGATTCGCAGCGGCGGACAGCCCTTCCAGGTAGCCGATCGCGCGTTCCGTCTTCGGGTACCGCCCGACCAGCTCCCAGAACTGGGCGTTGTGGTGCGCGACGCGCAGATGCGCAAGCTCGTGCACGAGCACGTAGTCGAGCACCCAGGACGGCACATCCCGCAACCGCTCGCTCACCCGGATCGTCCGGTCGACCGGCGTGCAGGACGCCCACCGGGTCCGCATCGGCGGGACCCACCGGACGCTGGCGGGCTTGGCCGTTCCGTCGAGGTAACGGCGTGAAAGTTCCGTACACCGCAGCAGGAGGGCTTCATCCGAGGCGCGGGCAGGCGACGCTCGTCTGCTCTCGGTGCGCTTCAGCTTTCGCTGCATCTCTGCCACCCAGTGCTCCTCCTCCGCCCGGCTCATGGAAGCCGGGATGAGCACCACGAGTGTGTCGCCGTCTCGGTACGCCGTGACGGTCCGGCGGCGGCGGGCGCTGCGTCGAACCTCGATCTTCTCGTCGGGGACTGAAGGCTGGCGCTCGTTCCTGTCCCGATTCCTCAATGAGGGAACCCGTGCTTCGGCCACCCGTACACGGTAAAGCCAATCGCCGACATCTCCGATGGCTCCGGCGTCACATCTCCGTAGTTATCCACAACCGAATTCACCTGTGGATAACCCCGGTCGGGTGTAAGCACCGAGCACGATCAGCGGCCACTCTGGCTGCATGACGAACTCACTACGCCCAGTGACCATTCCCCGCAGACCGCGGCTCGTGCCCGGCCTCGACGTTCTCGAACGACGCAGGAACGAGCTGCAGATCGGTCTCGAGCCCAGGCATGCCGTCGTGCTCAAAGACCTGCCGCCCATCCTCATGGACATCCTCCGTGGACTCGACGGGAGCCGAAGTACCGCATCGCTCCTGGACCTCGCCGATGACCGGCACGCCGAGCGGCTGCGGGACCTCCTGACGGGCCTCGCCGAACGCGGGCTCATCGAGGAGGCCGAACCGCCGGCTCACCCGCACACGCGTAGTGACGAGCCCGCGCTGTGGTCCCTCACCCTGTCGCGCCCCCGGCGTGACACCGCCGCCCGGCGGGCGCAGAGCGCCGTGCTCGTCCACGGCGGCGGCAGACTCGCCGCGGCGATCACCCACCTGCTCGCGACGTCCGGTGTGGGCCACCTCGACGCGCGGGCGGAAGGCCGGGTCGGCCCGGAGGACATCGGTTCCGGCTTCACCGACGGCGACGTGGGAACCCCCCGACGGCAGGCACTCGCCGAGGTCGTCCGACGCAGCAGCACGACCACGAAGACCGGCACGATCAGAGGCAAGCGCCGGCCCGACCTGGTCGTGCTCACCGACGCCGTGGTCCCGGCACCGGAGGTGGTGACCGAACTCATGGCCGAGCGTCAGCCGCATCTCGCCGTCCGGGTGCGGGACGGCATCGGCCTCGTCGGGCCCTTCGTCCACCCGGGTCGCACGAGCTGTCTTCGCTGCGCCGATCTCCGCCGAACCGGGCTCGACGCGTGCTGGCCGCGGGTTGCTAGCCAGCTCGCCGGCAAGCAGCCCCGGACCGAGCTGTGCAGCGTCAACGCGACCGCCGGTGTCGCCGCCGCACAGATCCTGCGGATTCTCGACCCCGAGGACACCGAGCCGCCGACCTGGAACGGCACGCTCGAGCTCGATTCGTTCGGTGGCACTGTGACGCGCCGCACGTGGCTACCACACCCCGTCTGTCCGTGCGGTGCGGCCCACATCAGTCCCGCACCCTGACCCCGCCCAACGGCCACAACGGCTGCGCGACCGGTGATCGGCAAGGCAGAATCAGCCCCGTGACGGAATTCCGGGACTCCAGCGAGGACAGGGCCGAGGCCGCCATGCCGCGCCGGGCCGCGGCGCGGACCGCCAAGCTGGCGAGCCTGCCCCTCGGCATCGCAGGTCGCGCAGTCGGTGGCTGGGGCCGGAGGCTGACCGGGCAAAGCGCGGAAGAGGTCAACGCCGCCATGTCCGCGAAGGCCGCCGAGCAGCTCTTCGAAGTCCTGGGCACGCTCAAGGGCGGGGCGATGAAGTTCGGCCAGGCGCTCAGCGTCTTCGAGGCGGCCGTGCCCGACGAATTCGCAGCGCCGTACCGGGATGCTCTCACCAAGCTGCAGGCCGCCGCGCCCCCCATGTCGGTGCGCCAGACCCACCGGGTCCTCGCCGAGCAGCTCGGCCGCTCCTGGACTCGCCGCTTCGAGTCGTTCGACGACGAACCGGCCGCCTCCGCGAGCATCGGCCAGGTGCACCACGCGGTCTGGCACGACGGCCGAGAGGTCGCCGTCAAGGTCCAGTACCCGGGCGCCGACGAGGCCCTCCGCAGCGACCTGCGGCAGCTCCAGCGTTTCAGCAGGCTGTTCCAGGCTCTCGTGCCGGGCACCGACGTCAAGCCCCTGCTCGCCGAGCTCGCCGACCGGATGAACGAGGAGCTCGACTACCGGACCGAAGCCGACAACCAGCGCAGCTTCGCCAAGGCCTTCGCCAGCGACGATCAGGTGCTCGTGCCGAGGGTCGTCGCCAGTGCTCCCAAGGTCGTCATCACTGAGTGGGTGACCGGTACGCCCTACGCCCGGATCATCCGGGAGGGCACCCAGGAGCAACGCAACGAGGCCGGCCGCCTCCTGGCCGAGTTCCACTACTCCTCTCCCGCTCGCGCGCGCCTGCTCCACTCCGACCCTCACCCCGGCAATTTCATGCTGCGGGACGACGGCCGGATCTGCGTGATCGACTTCGGTGCTGTTGCTCAACTTCCCCAGGGCGCGCCGCCCGCCCTGGGCCGGATGATGCGGTTCGCACTCGAAGGGCGGTCCGAGGAGCTCTACAGCGTTCTGCGTGCCGAGGGATTCGTCCGCCCGGACACCGACATCCAAGCTGATGACGTCTACTCCTACCTCCTTCCGCTCGTGTCGCCCCTCACCGAGGAGCGGTTCCACTTCTCGCGCCGATGGGCCCAGAAGCAGGCCATGCGCATGGGTGACATGCGCGGTCGCGACTTCCGCACCGGCCGGTCGCTCAACCTGCCGCCGCACTGGTTGCTGATCCACCGGGTGACCGCCGGGGCCATCGGCATCCTCTGCCAGCTCGACGCCGAACTGGCTCTGCGGTCCATTGTCGAGCGCTGGCAGCCGGGTTTCCTCGACTGAACCCGATCGGCCGATCAGTTATCCACAACTTCGGGCCGGACGGCGCGAAATCGCCATTCGCGCGGCCGGTTCATCCACATTCTCGGCAAGATCTCCCGCAGCCCGGCCTGCTCCCGCCACCCTCGACGCATGACTCTCACAGCCGGCGCGGCACGAGCAGTGCCCGACGCCACCGACAACATCATCACGGCCGCCGAGCTCAAGGCGGGCGGCATGTCCGACAGCGCCATCCTGCGACGATGCCGCCCCGGCGGACCCTGGCGACGTCTGTTGCCCGGGGTCATCCTGCTGTCGCCCGGCGAGCCGACCCGTCGTCAGCTGCTGAGGGCGGTCGCCCGCTATCTCGGCCCGGACACGGTCATCACCGGCATCGACGCGCTGAGCGCACACGGCCTCGAGCTACCTCGCCAGCCCGCCGTTCACGTGCTCGTGCGCGCGCAGCGCCGCGTGCTCGCCCCGGAATTCGTCCAGCTCGAACGGACCATCCGCGTTCCCGATCCGGTCAGGATCGACGGCCTGCCCTACGCCCCGGCCCCGCGGGCGGCACTGGATGCGGCGCGCCGGCAGCGCGACGCCGCCCTGCTGCGCGACCTGTTGTCACTGCCGATCTACTACGGGCTTTGTACCTACGAGGAACTGAGTGTCGAACTCGCGGCCGGCAGCCAGCGCGGATCGGCGGCGGTCCGCGCCGAGCTGCGGCGAATCGGCCGGACGCGGGACACTTACGTTCACGGATGGGCTCGCCGGCTCCTACGCCGCGCTCCGCTCCCACCGCCCCGGTGGGACGTGACCGTCTGCGACAGACGTGGCCGCCCCATCGGTGCGGTGGACGCGTGGTGGGACGACGTCGGCATGGGCTGGCAGTTCACGCCACCCGGCCGAGCGGGCAGCGGGCATCTCGGGCACCTCGCGCTGACCGCGGCCGGCATCGTGCTGGTGCGAACCGAGCCGGAGCGACTTCGCTCGGCGGACGAGACAGTTCTCGTGGAGCTGGCGAGCGCCTTTCGTACCGCCGCGACCCGAGCCCGGCCTCCGGTGCAGTGCGAGGCGCCGGAACAGGCCGCATGAAGCATCACCAGTAGTCCACGGGAAGTTTGCCCTCGATGTCGAGAACGTGCTCGCGCGCGCAGCGCGGGCACAGCCAGCGAGTCCGGCCGTCCTCGGTCTCCCGTACCCAGGCCAGTGTCGTGACGGATCGGTCTTCGGGCCGACCGGCACCGCACATCGCGCACACGACCACCGGCTGCTCAGTCATGTCCGCCGTCCGATGTGGACGGTCCGGGCGTTCAGGAGGTAGAGGTCGTCGCGATTGCCGATGTAGTCGGGACTTTCAGGGTCGAGGAGCCGCCGCACCGCGTCCCTGTCCTCGTCGTCGAGTTTCTCGTCGGCCATCTCGGAAAGCCACGTCAAGCGTTCGACGGCGAAGTCCCGCACCCGCTCGTCCGCGGGTGCCGGATGATCGAGGAGGTAACTGAATGACGTGATGTCAGCGAGGCCCGCACGCGCCAACGCGGTGTTCCAGCCGTAGGGCATCCGCACGGCATCCGGCATGGTGGCGCGCATCTGCTCGAACCAGTCGTCGCGGTTCGCGTTGAGCCGCTGCTCGAGTCCTGGCCTGCCGAGGCCGAGGTCCCACGGCAGGCATCGCGTGTCGAGGCCGCCCTCCGCGATGGCGAGGAGGCCTCCCGGACGCAACGCGGCGGCGAGGCGGTCCACCGCTCGCTGCTGATCAGGAAGGTGATGCACCACAGCGGAAGCCCACACGAGGTCCGCGGGCGGCACGAGCTCGTCGAGCGGCTGGGTCCCGGCATCGGCGACGACCGCCTCCACCCGGACGTCCGGACCACCCGACGCCTGCGCCGCCTCGCGCGCGGCCGCCAGGAGCTCGTCGACCGCATCGACGAGAAACACGGTCCCGCCGCCGTGAGCCCGCAGCGCACCGGCGAGCGCAGCGCTCATCCCGCCCGCGCCGGATCCGACATCCACCACGGTGCCGCCGGAGGGAAGGTCGGTCGTGATGCGTGCTGCCACGGACTCCAGCGTGTCGCGCTCGAGGTCGTCGAGCCTGCGCATGGCTGTCAGGCGGGCGGCCCAGTCCACGTCGTCGTGCGTATGTGCTGACATAGCGCCATTGAACACCGGATGGAGCCCCGTGGGCGGGCCGGCCGCATCGGTCGCCGTCCGCCCACGGGAGCTCGGTCCGCTTTTACCGGGCGTAGTGGCGAGATCTCTTCGCCGCCCAGTGCGCCACCCGGTTCCAACGACGCGCGGCGCGGGCACGCCGCAGCTCGCGCTGGCCGTGGGTGGCCTCTCTCAGTTCTCGTATTCGGGCTCTGGCCAGTTCTTCATGTAGCAACATTCGGGAGGTCTCCGTGTTCATGACTGTGTGAATCGGCTCGTAGGTCTGCGCCGAACCGGCCGCGCGCTTCGGGCGCGGGCCGTTCTCGCCGTCGGTGGTCATGCGGCACTCCTCTGACGAGGGGCCGCAGGCTCTGCGGCCGGGTTTTTCCGAGGGCGGCCACGGGGCCGCTTGCGGGCGATCACCGCGCCCCGTTCGAAGATCTCGCCGCCCCAGACGCCCCATGGCTCCCTACGGGCCAGCGCGCCGGCAAGACAGGCCGAGCGCACCGGGCAGTCACCACAGAGCACCTTGGCGCGCTCCAGGTCCGCTGGCGCTTCGGCGAACCACAGGTCCGCGTCCCCGGACTGGCACGGCAGGTTGAGATCCGGAGAGGACACCGCGTCGAGTAGTTCCGCGACGCCGGTCGTCCCGTCCAACAGGTCGGGTAACGCCTCCTCTGACGCGAAGGCGGTTGCCGCTGGCATTTCCCGTTCTCCTTTGTTACGAGGGATTTCCTGATGGATCCACAGGCCCCGAAACAGCACGAAGGCCGCGGATCCGATGTACGGTTCCGCGGCCTTCGAGAGCCTTCTCCCTAGACGGGTGCTAGGGGCATCTCTCCCGTGAGCACAACGGAACCCTGGGCTTGTCCTGCTGGATCGGACGCTGGACGCGCACCGGACGGAACACCGGGTTGGCAAGTCCGGCGTTCCAGTCAGCGGTGTCGAGAGCGGCGGTACGCACATGGCGACCACGACGCGTCTCGCCGACGAACTGACCAGCGAGGGACATGCCGGTGCACCGGCGAGCGAGCACGACCTGTTCGGTCCAAGACAGCGCGGTGCCTGCGACGCCGATCCGCTCCGTGAGCTTCATCCGAGGCACCTCCTCCCGCTGTCCGTCGGTCCGCCGCAGTGTCGGCGACCGAGATAGATGTTCCACCCAGTGCTTGCAGGCTATTGCGCGTCTACTCGGCGGGGCAACCGATTTTCCGGAACTTTCCCCGCCTGGATCAAAAGTCTGTCGTGACCAGGCCATTCCCCTGGCCGGCAGTGCCGACGCGGCTACTCACCGTGGGCGTCGCGGACCACCTCGAGCACCTCCGCGCCGAAGCGCTCGAGCTTGGTCGCGCCGATACCCGAGATCGCCACGAGTGACCTGCTGTCGGTGGGACGTTGCTCGGCGATGGCGACGAGCGTCGCGTCGGTGAACACCACGAACGCCGGCACGTTGAGCTCGCGTGCCCGTTCCATCCGCCAGTCCTTCAGCCGGGCCAGCAGGTCCTCGTCCACATCGGCCGGGCATTTCGTGCACCGACCGAGCTTGACCTCCATCGTGGAGATCAGCGGCCGGTCGCAGATACGGCACCGCGCCGCGAACTTGGACGCCTTCGGCGAGCGTGCCACGCGAGCGGCCGGGTGGTCCTCGGGAATCAGCCCGTAGAGGAACCGGCTTCGCCTGCGGTTCCGCCGTCCGTCCGGGGTGCGCGACAGCGCCCACGTGAGGGACAGGTGCTCCCGGGCACGCGTGACACCGACGTAGAACAGCCTGCGCTCCTCCTCGATGGCCTCGTCGTTGCCGTCCGCGTGCTGGATCGGCACGGTTCCCTCGGCGAGGCCGACCAGGAAGACGGCATCCCACTCCAGACCCTTCGCGGCGTGCAGGGACGCCAGGGTGACACCGTCCACGGTCGGTGGGTGCTGCGCGGCGGCGCGCTGATCGAGCTCCGCGACGAAACGGCCGAGCGTCGCGCCTTCGGTCGTGCTCGCCAGTTCCTCCGCGAGCTCGACGAGAGCGAGCAGCGCGTCCCAGCGCTCCTTCGCCGCCCCGCCCGGCGGCGGTTGCTCGGTGAGCCCCACTCCGGCGAGCGCCTGCCGGCACAGGTCCACCAGGTCGCCCTCCGGGTTCCGTGACGCCGCGGTGCGCAGCGCCGCCATCGCCTGCCGGACCTCCCTGCGCTGGAAGAACCGCTCACCGCCACGCACGAGGTACGGGATGCCGGCCTCGGACAGCGCCTGCTCGTAGGCCTCCGACTGCGCGTTGACGCGGTAGAGCACGGCGATCTCGCTCGCGGGCACGCCCGCGTCGAGCAACTCCCGGATCCGGCCCGCGACCGCTTTGGCCTCGGCGATCTCGTCGTCGTACTCGGCGAACCGCGGCGGCGGGCCGTCGGGCCGCTGACCGATCAGCCGCAACCGGGAGCCCGCCGGCCGTCCGCTGGCCGCGCCGATGACCCGGTTCGCGAGCTCCACCACCTGCGGCGTCGATCGGTAGTCGCGTTCCAGCCGCACCACCGTCGCCTCCGGGAAGCGGCGGGTGAAGTCCAGGAGCGGACGCGGCGACGCGCCGCCGAACGAGTAGATGGTCTGGTTCGCGTCGCCGACGACGGTGAGGTCGTCCCGCCCGCCGAGCCAGGCGTCGAGCAACCGCTGCTGGGCGGGGGTCACGTCCTGGTACTCGTCGACGACGAAGCAGCGGTACCGGTCGCGAAACTCCTCGGCCACACTCCGGTGCTCCTCCAGGGCCGCGGTGGTGTGGAGCAGCAGATCGTCGAAGTCGAGCAGCTGGGCCTCGTTCTTGATCCGCTCGTAGGTGCGATACAGCTCCGCGATCCGCCCGGCGGACTCCGGGATGTCCCGGTTGAGCCTCGCCGCGACGGCCGGATAGTCGTCGGGGCTGACCAGCGACGCCTTCGCCCACTCGATCTCGCTGGTGAGGTCGCGCAGCACCTCGACCTCGGTCGGCAGGCCGAGCCGGTTCGCCGCCTGACCGACCAGCCGCAGCTTGTTGCCCTCGATGAGGTCCCAGGGCCGGTCGCCCACGACGCGGGGCCAGAAGTAGCGCAGCTGGCGCAGCGCCGCGGCGTGGAACGTCCGCGCCTGCGCTCCCTCGACCCCGAGTGCGCGCAGCCGGGTCCGCAGCTCGCCCGCGGCGCGCGCCGTGAACGTCACGGCCAGTACCTGGCCCGCGGAAACGTGACCGGATCGGACGAGGTAGGCGATGCGGTGAGTGATCGTCCTGGTCTTGCCGGTCCCGGCTCCGGCGAGCACGCACACGGGCCCCCGCGGCGCGCAGGCCGCGGCTCGCTGTTCGGGATCGAGGCCCTCGAGCAGCTCCTGATGACGGTTCGACGACGCACTTCCCACGGCCGCATCCTCGCAGAGGGGACCGACAGCGCCACGGTCCCCCGGCCGCCCGTATCCTGGGTCATTATGGCGGAGAAGCTGGACAAAGAGGCTGCCAAGAAGGCCAAGAAGGAGAAGCGCGCGGCGAGCAAGGCGCGGCGTGGCCAGATCTTCCAGGCGTTCAAAATGCAGCGCAAGGAGGACAAGGCCCTCATCCCGTGGATGCTGGGTTCCTTCCTGGTCGTCACGGCCGTCGTCTTCCTGATCGGGTTGTGGCTCGGCATCCAGTGGCTGCTGCTGCCGGTCGGCATCATGCTGGGCCTGCTGGCCGCAGTGATCATCTTCGGCAGGCGCGTCCAGAAGACCGTCTTCGCCAAGGCCGAGGGCCAGCCGGGCGCCGCTGCCTGGGCGTTGGACAACCTGCGCGGACGCTGGCGGGTGACACAGACCGTCGCGGCGACGACGCAACTCGACGCCGTGCACCGCGTGCTCGGCGGCCCGGGTGTGATCCTGGTGGCCGAAGGCGCCCCGCACCGCGTGCGGAACCTGCTCTCGCAGGAGAAGAAGCGCATCGCCCGGCTCATCGGCGACACCCCGATCTACGACGTCGTCGTCGGCAACGACGAGGGCCAGGTTCCGCTGCGGAAGCTGCAGAGCTACCTCATGAAGCTGCCCCGCAACCTCAAGGGCCCGCAGGTCGACGCGCTCGAGGCCAAGCTCTCCGCCCTGGGCAACCGCGGCGCGGCGCTGCCCAAGGGCCCCATGCCGCAGGGCGCGAAGATGCGCAACGTCCAGCGCACGATCCGCCGCCGCTGACTCAAGCCGCCGTCCGACACCACGGCCTCCGTCCCGGTCTCCGCGATCGGGCGGGGGCCGTTGTCGTACCTGCCGCGAACGGGAACGGACGTCAGCACGCCCGACAACGGGTGTTCCGTGGAAGCTCCCTCAGCGCATCCGGATGACGACGGTTTCGGTCAGCCGGTCGTGCCAGCCGCGGTTGTCGGCGTTGCGCACCGCGGCCGGGATGATGAGAAACGTCAGCACGCAGCGGACCACGGCACGCCACACCCCGGGCACACCGCCACCGTCCAGCCGCGCCACGCGGATGCCGCACGCGGCCATGCCCGGCGTGAAGCTGAAGAATGCGGCGGGCAGCATCGTGATGGCGGCCCACATCGCAAGCGACCACAGGTTGTAGGTCTGCATGCGCGCGAGGTCGTCGTAATCCGGCTGGATGAACAACGCCGTCAGCAACGACGCGAGCACCAGGTCGACGACGAGGGCCAGGAACCGGCGCCCGGAACCCGCCGCGGAACCGACTCCGTCCTCGGGCAGCCCCAGATGCTCCCCGGGCCAGCGCGGCGGCTCACATAGAGCTGCGTCACTTCCCGAGGACAGCGACGTAAGCCACTCTCCGGTCCATCTAGCCACGTGAACAGGGTATGTCGCCGATTCGGAGGTGTTTATCGCGCCCTCATATCCGATATCCGCCAACCCGTTAACGTCGGCGAAACATATGGGTGACGGTCGGGCAACACCGCCAACTTAGCTTAGGCCGAAGAGAGCACTGCCGCACGAGCTCGAAGATGAAGGAGTCACCGAGGGTGTCCACTACTCCAGACGATGTCCTGCGTCTGATCGCTGACGAGGACGTGGAATTTGTCGACGTGAGGTTCTGCGACCTGCCTGGCATCATGCAGCACTTCACCGTCCCCGCCAAGGCTTTCGACGCGGACGCGTTCGAAGAGGGCCTCGCCTTCGACGGCTCGTCGGTGCGCGGTTTCCAGTCGATCCACGAGTCGGACATGCTGCTGCTGCCGGACCCGGTCACCGCGCGCATCGACCCGTTCCGCAAGGCCAAGACGCTGTCGCTGAACTTCTTCGTGCACGACCCGTTCACCCGGGAGCCGTACAGCCGCGACCCGCGCAACATCGCGCGCAAGGCCGAGCAGTACATCACCGAGTCCGGCATCGCCGACACCGCGTTCTTCGGGCCCGAGGCCGAGTTCTACGTCTTCGACGACGTGCGCTTCGACTCGTCCGAGAACGGCACGTTCCACGAGATCGACTCGGTCGAGGGCTGGTGGAACACGGGCCGCAAGGAAGAGGGCGGCAACAAGGGTTACAAGACCAAGTTCAAGGGCGGCTACTTCCCCGTCCCGCCCGTCGACCACTACGCCGACCTGCGCGACGAGATCGTGCAGAAGCTGGTGGGGTCCGGCTTCGAGATCGAGCGTGCCCACCACGAGGTCGGCACCGCCGGCCAGGCCGAGATCAACTACAAGTTCAACACGCTGCTGCACGCTGCGGACGACCTGCAGCTGTTCAAGTACATCGTGAAGAACACGGCCTTCGCCAACGGCAAGACCGCCACCTTCATGCCGAAGCCGCTCTTCGGTGACAACGGCTCGGGTATGCACTGCCACCAGTCGCTGTGGAAGGACGGCGAGCCGCTGTTCTACGACGAGTCCGGCTACGCGGGCCTCTCGGACATGGCGCGCCACTACATCGGCGGCATCCTGGCGCACGCGCCGAGCCTGCTGGCCTTCACCAACCCGACCGTGAACTCCTACCACCGGCTCGTGCCGGGCTTCGAGGCTCCGGTCAGCCTGGTGTACTCGCAGCGCAACCGCTCCGCGTGTGTCCGCATCCCGATCACGGGCAGCAACGCCAAGGCCAAGCGCCTCGAGTTCCGGTGCCCGGACTCGTCGGGTAACCCGTACCTGGCGTTCGCGGCCATGGTGATGGCGGGCCTCGACGGCATCAAGAACAAGATCGAGCCGCCGGAGCCGATCGACAAGGACCTCTACGAGCTGCCGCCCGAGGAGGCCAAGGACGTCAAGCTGGTCCCGAGCGACCTCGGCTCCGTGCTCGACTCGCTGGAGTCCGACCACGACTACCTGCTCGAGGGTGGCGTGTTCACCCCTGACGTGATCGAGACGTGGATCGCCTTCAAGCGTGAGAACGAGATCGACCCGCTGCGGCTGCGCCCGCACCCGTACGAGTTCGCCCTCTACTACGACGTGTGATTTTGGGTGTTCCAGGGACGGCTGAGCAACGACGAATGCTGAGGAAAAACCGCCTCTGACCTGCGGAAACGCCGCCGACGACCTTCGTGGTCGTTCGGCGGCGTTTCTCGTGGTTTTCCACTCGCTTGTTACATCAGTGGTACATGGAGCGCCTCCGGCGCCTCGCCTTCATGCTCGTGAGAACACCGGATCAAGAACGTCGGCGACGCGGCGCATCTGGTCGTCGAGGTCGGCTTCACTGATGTCCTCGACGCCCTCCTTCCTGCGCCAGGCGGCCCACTTTGCCTGCATGTCACCGGTCGCGGCGTAGCCCGCCACCACCGACGTGATCGGCCGGAGCACCACTCGGCGGTAGCGGGCAACGGCTCGAGCCGACTCCAGCAGCTGATCCTGGTCGACCTCGTGGTGCTCGAGCAGTTGAGCGATGTCGATGTAGTCGCGCCAGCGGGTGCTGATGGTCCCTCGCTCGAGGATGGTGACACCCTTCTCGGCGATGATCGTCTCGGGCGCGTAGCCGAGCATCTCGATCGGCTCGCCGATGACGCGTTCAACGCGAACCGTCCTGGGCGTCGGCACGACGGGGTCGCCGGTCGAGACTACCTGCCATGGTCATCGCTCCTCCAGATGTGAGGAGCCCCACTTTGCCACTGCGTTCATCACCACCCAGACCGGTCCGCACCTTGCCCGGCGAGCGTCAGAGCGACGGCGCGTCCGATTCCGCGCCCGGCGCCGGTCACGATCGCTTGAGCACCGGACAGATCCGACATAAGAACCTCATCTCCTTCTCGCCTCTGTGGCCTCGGTCACATCGATGAGGACTACCTGACCACACCGCGACTGGGCTTGAAAGGGCCGCAGTCGCGGCGGAACGCGACAAATGTCTCGCTCGAATACAGCACCCACAGCGACCCAGTCTGGGCAGCGAGGGTGAGGCCGCGACCGAGTGTCACAAGCTGGCGGGGCCCTGGAGTACCCCACAGCGCGCGATCGGCCTCGCACGGGCAGGATGGGGGTCCAGTAGGTTGCGGCGGAAGACTCAGCGAGCCGGCCTCGGCAGCATCCGGTCGCTGACGATCTTCTTCTGGATCTCGCTGGTGCCCTCGAATATCGTGGTCAGGCGCGCGTCGCGCCAATAGCGCTCGATGGGCCAGTCCCGGGTGTATCCGTTGCCGCCGTGCAGTTGCAGGGCCTGACCGGTGACCTCGACCGCCATCTCGGTGGCTAGGAGCTTCGTCATCGCGGCTTCGGTCTCGCACGGAGCGCCTGCGTCCATCATGGCGGCGACCTTCTGGTAGAAGGCGCGTGACTCCTCAACGCGGGCCGCCATGGTGGCGAGGGTGAAGCGTAGAGCTTGGAAGTCGGCGAGGGGGTGTCCGAACTGCACGCGCTCCTGTAGGTAGCGGATGCTGTCCTCCACGGCGGCGCGGGCGAGGCCGACAGCCCGGGCGGCGGTTTGGACCCTGGCGACGTTGAGGCCGGCCTCGACGGCTCGGAATCCGTGGCCCTCGGCGCCGGAGAAACCGAAGGGCTCGGCGATGTCGGCGTCGGTGACCCGCACGTTCTCGAAGGTGAGGTTCCAGCTGACCAGGCCGTGGTAGCCGATCTTGTCGATCGGCTCTCCGCTGACACCATCCGGAAACGACTGCCTCGCCTTCGGCAGGACGAACGTCTGGATGGGTCCGGGCTCGTCGCCGTCCATGACGCGGCACATCACCAAGATGAAGTCGCCCTCGAACGCGTTGCCGCACCACCGCTTGCGTCCCGAGATCAGGTAGCCATCACCGTCTCGGACCGCGACGGTGCTGATCGAGGCCAGGTCCGAGCCGGACTCGGGTTCCGAGAGGGCTGCGGCGCCGATCCAGCGGCCCTGTGCGCTGAGTCGACGAGTGCGCTCGGTGCGCTCGTCATCGGCGAACCGCGTGCCGAGGCCCTGGCCGCGGGCGATGATGCTGGCCACGCTGAGCCATCCGCGCGCCAGCTCCTCGGAGATCATGCAGTAGTCGAAGACGCCGAGTCCCAGCCCGCCGTACGCCTTCGGGATCGTGATTCCGAAGTAGCCGCGCTCGGAGAGGCCGTCGAGGATCGACTGCGGGAGCGGTGCCTCGGTCTTGTCGAGTTCGTTGGCCGTGGGCAGGACGTGGTCGTAGACGAAGGCACGAGCCTCGCTGAGCAACGCAACGCGCTCCTCGGTCCGCCACGGTGCAACGAGCTCGGGGGGCTTAGGGGTGAGGGCGATGTCGGCGATGAAGGCGTTCTTGTTCACCGTGAACCCTCCCCCGTCCCTCCAGCCAGGTGGAGGCGAAGATAGGCGCCGATCTCTTCCATCGCCTTGAGCGATTCGGGGATCTGGGCGGCGAAGAAGGGCAAGATGTGGATCATTCGCGGCCACACATCGAGGTCGACCCGACCGCCTGCCTCTCGGATGCGCCGCGCGACCCGGACAGCGTCGTCGAAGAGGACCTCGGAGGTGCCCACCACGATGAGGACGGGCGGCAAACCATGGAGGTCGGCGAAGAGCGGTGAAGCTCCGGGGTCGGTGAAGTCCGCGTCCTCGCTGCCGAGGTAGCGCACGGCATAGGAGTGGCTGCCGGCGGGTGTGACGATCGGGTCGAGGTGCGCTCGCTCGCGGACCGAGTCGCCCGCATAGGCGAGATCGGCGAGAGGTGAAAGGCACACTGCCGCCCCTGGCATTGCGGAACCATCGTCCCGCAGACGCACGAGCACAGAGAGGGTGAGGCCGCCGCCGGCCGAATCGCCCGCGACCGCGACGCGCGCGGCGTCGATGCCCGTGTCCAGCACTGCTCGAACGACGCTGACGCAGTCGTCGAGGGCCGCGGGATAGGGGTTCTCGGGCGCTAGCCGATACCCGACAGTCACCACCGTCGACCCTGTCAGGCTCGAGAGCCTTGCAGCCATGCCCCGGTAGCCCTCGATCGTCCCGATCGCGAAGCCGCCTCCGTGAAGGTAGATGATGATCGACTCGGCCGTGCTGCCGGGCGCCGAGACCCACTCGACAGGGACGCCACCGAGCGTGTCGGGTCGGATGTCGGCGCCGTCCGGGACCGCGTTGAAGCCTGCGGCGAAGCGCTCGAAGTTCGCCCGGAGCTCATCGATGGGAGTCGTGTCCGCGGCGAAGGGAGAGGCGCGGAGACGGGCGACGAGGTCGTCGAACTCGGGACTGGTAGCGAACAGATCCACGGTCGAGTGGTGTGTCACGGGGTTGCTCCTTCGGAGTTCTCCGATGCGCGCGGACGGCCGACCAGGTCCGCGTGTTCGTCGAGGAATGGTGCGCGGACGAGCGGGTCCGGCTTCGACCTGCTGAACTTGAGCGGCTGGCCGGCGAGGATGGCAGGGCGTGAGGCGCCCGGATTCTCAACCTCTACGAGCATTTCGCGCACGTGCGCGTGCGGGTCGGCGAAGATGTCGGAGACGTCGTTGACTTGGCTGTACGGCACCTGCCCGCCGAGCAGTTCGGTGAGCTGAGCCCGGGTGAGGTCCCGAGTCCAGCTCTCGAGCAGTTCACGGATGTCGCCCCGGTGTTGGGAGCGCTCGTACTCGGTGAGGAACCGGGGGTCGTCGATGAGGTCCGGGCGTCCCATGATCCGGCACAGCTTCTCCCACCGCAGCTGGGTGGTCGCCGCGATCGCGATGTAGCCGTCGGCGACCTCGAGGACATCGAACGGTGTCAGGATGGGGTGGGTGTTGCCGATCGGACGTGGGACGGCATCGGTGTAGGAGTGCTAGTAGACGATGCGTTCGCACAGCGACAAGATCGCGTCGTACATCGCGATGTCGACATGTTGGCCCAGACCGCTGCGCTGGGCCTCGAAGAGCGCGGCGAGGATGCCGGTCATGAGCATCGCCCCGGGGAAGATGTCACCGACGCCTGGTCCGATCTTGATCGGCTTGCCGTCCTCGGTGCCGGTGATGCTCAGCGGGCCGGCCATCGCCTGGATGGTGATGTCCATGGCCGGCCAGTCGATGTAGGGGCTACGTCCCGCCCAGGCCGAGCCGAAGCCGGTGAGCGTTCCGTAGACGAGCGCAGGGTTCAGCTCGGAGAGTCGGTCATAGCCGATCCCGAGGCGATCTACCACACCTGGACCGAAGTTCTCGACGAACACGTCCGCGTCGCGGACGAGGTCGAAGAGCGCCTGCCTGCCCTCCTCGGTCTTCAGGTCGAGGACCACGCTCTTCTTGCCCCGGTTGACGCTTTGGAAGTATCCGCCGAGGGTCGGGCCTGAGTCGCCTTCTGAACGGATCGGCTCGGGGCCGACGCGCCGCGTCGGGTCGCCGTGGGGCGCCTCGACCTTGATGACCTCTGCGCCCAGGTCGGCCAGGATCATGGTGCCGTAGGGTCCGGCGAGGGCGGCGGTGAGGTCGATGACCCGTACGCCGTGCAAGGGGCCGCTCATCTGACATCCTTCCCGGTCGCGGCGTTCACAGCTGGCCGTTCACGGACGCGCGGTGGAGCACTGTCTCGAAGATCCGCGCCGTGGCGGCGTCGACCATGTTGCCGTCGATGACCACGGCGCCCTCGCCACGCTCTTCGGCCTCTCGCAGTGTCCCGGGAGTGTGCGCTGAATCGAGGCAGCTTGGTCAGCGACTCGACGTCGAGCCACTCATAGAGCATGAAGTCGAGATCGCGGCGCGAGATGATCGTGGAGTCCATGACTTCCTCAGAGCGAGGCGCCGCCGTCGACCGCCAGCAGCGCGCCGGTGACGTAGGCGGACTCCTCGGCAGCCAGGAAGGCGATCGCGGTCGCGATCTCCGACGGCTCGGCGAAGCGGGCGATCGGGCCGGAGACCTCCGGGATGCGGGCCTCGGGGATGGTCGCCGTCATACGGGTCGCGGCGTTCGGCGAAACGCAGTTGACCGTGATCCCGAAGGACGCCAGCTCCTTCGCCGCCGTCTTGGTGAACCCGATGATCCCGGCCTTGGCAGTCGCGTAGTTCGCCTGCCCCAGGTTGCCGTGGAGCCCCGTGTAGGAGGTGATGTTGATGACCCGGCCGTATCCGCGCTCGCGGAAGTGCGGCACCAGCGCTCGGGTGAACCGGAACGTCCCGCCCGCGTGCACGGCAAGGACGGCCTCCCAGTCCTCATCCGTCAGCTTCCAGAGCATGCGGTCACGCACGATGCCGGCGTTGTTGACCAGGATGTCGACATGCCCGGTCTCGGCGATCGCCTGTGCGACGACACGTTCGGCGTCCTCGGTCTTCGAGACGTCGGCCTGGATGGCGAGGCCGCCGATGCTCTGCGCCGCGGATTCCAGCTCGGCGCCGTCGAAGTCGACCATCACGACGGCCGCTCCGCTGGTGGCGAACAGCTCGGCGATCGCCAGCCCGATGCCGCGGGCGGCGCCGGTGACGATCACGGTCCGGTCGGTGAAGTCGTACTTGATGTTGGTCATGCTTGCCTCGTCAATCGATGTTGCTGCGGTCTGTTGGGGCGGCGGTGCTGGCGCTACGTCGTGGCGGTCAGGGCCGCAGGACGATCCGGATCGGATTGCCGACCTGGTTGCGCAGGTGGTCCAGGGCGGTCTCGGCCTGGTCGAGTGGAAGCACCTCCGTGATCGACTCGCTGAGGTCCAGGCGGCCTGCAGCCGCGAGACGCACGAGCTCCTCGGTGTGGTGGCGTTCGGAGCCGTACGAGCCGATCACGCTCTTCTGCAGGCGAATCAGGCGCGCGCTGTCCTCGATCACAAGCGGGCCCTGGGGGATGCCCACCAGGACGACCCGGCCGCGTGCCTCGATCGCGTCGAAGGCCTGCTGCTGGACGCGGCCGTTGCCGACGAAGTCGAACGCGACGTCGATCGGACCGGCGGAGGCGAGCCTGTCCGCGAAGTCCTCCGCGGTCGGGTCGAGCGCGAGATCGGCGCCGGCACGTAGTGCCCGCGCGCGGGCGGCGGGTGCTGGGTCCACGGCGATGACCGGCGTCGCGCCGACCAGTCGCAGGAGCTTGACGGCGTGGTAGCCCAGGCCTCCCAGCCCCCAGACAGCGGCCGCCTCGGCCGGCCTGACTCGGCCGGCGTCGGTGATCGCCGCCCAAGGGGTTGCGACGGCGTCGGGGATGATGGCTGCTTGGTCGAAGGGAAGGTCGGGGCCGACCGGGAGGACGCGCTCGGCAGGGACGACAACGTAGGTCGCCCAGCCGCCGTCGTACTGCACGCCGGGGATCGAGGTCTCACCGTCGACGAATCCGACCGGGTGGACCAGCACGCGCTCGCCGATGGTGTGGCCGGTGACGCCGTCGCCGATCTCGTCGATCACTCCGGCGATCTCGTGGCCGAGGGTGACCTCACGCGGCATCCGGGCGGCGAGCTCTCCGTCGACGAAGTGGAGGTCGCTGTGGCACACGCCTGCGTACTCGACTCGGAGCCGCACCTGGTCGCGCCCTGCGTGCGGGACGGGGCGTTCGGTGACGGACAGGTTCCCCGTCGCGGTCTCGAGCCGGACCGCCATCATCGTGTCGGTGTGATCAGTCATGCCAGTTCTCCTGTGCCGGCCATCGCCAGCTGTCGTACGTCGTGCGTTGACTCGAGGGAGTCGAGTCGTCTCAGATCACTGAGAAGGCGATCTGCTGTGCGGGGCCTGATGGCATCGCTCGTGAGGTCTCGGAACTTCCGCTCGAGGGCCTGACGGGACACAGACCCCGGCACTCCCGCGTCGCTGTCCGACGTCAGTCGGCCGCCGTCGGACAACACGACCTCGACCTTGGCGCGGGTCTTTCCGAAGCCCTCGTCTGTATGGAGCTCCACCGCCTGCATGAGACGCGATGTCTCCGCAGAGGCAGGCAGCGGGTCGGCGAAGCTCGCCGTGGTCACGTCGCCCTCGAATGCGATCGCCGTGCAGTAGGCGAGGCTGAACTTGCCCTCGAGACCGGTCTGGGGCGCCGGTATGGCGCACACCGGGAGCGTGATCGGTGGAACGGTGAGCTCGATCCGTGCGATGTCCGACGGCGACAGGTCGTGGGTCGTGCGGAGCGACTCGGCGCCAAGGATCGCGGCGTGGGTCCCGAAGCAGGACGGATAGGCCTTGAACAGGTGTGATCGGAGGGTCCACTCCGAGGCGAAGGGCACCACGACCGAGGCGAGATCGACCTCCGAGGCATGTGTGAGTGCGAAGCCCTGCGGACCGAAGACGCCATCACTCGCCGGCCCGACGAACCCGGCGGTCGCGAGCTGTGCCGCGAGGACTCCGGCCTGGGCGGCGCGGCCGGCGTTGAGTGGCTTCGCCATCGACCCGAAGACGGACTTCAGCCCGGCGGCCTCGGTCGCGGCGATCGTCAGCGTCGTGCGGAGCTGAGTAGCGTCGGCGCCCAGTAGGAGGGCCGATGCGGTGGCGGCGCCGAACGCTCCGATGACCCCCGTGGTGTGGAAGCCGATGTCGTAGTGGGACGGGCTGATGGCGATGCCGATCCGCTCTTGGAGCTCGTAGCCGGCGACGAACGCGACGATGAGGTCGCGGCCGGTGCAGTCATCTTCACGACGCTGAAGGGACGCGAGAATCGCGGGGACAATGGTCGTCGACGGATGGGCGCCCGATCGGGGTGCCCAGTCGTCGAAATCCAGTGCGTGGGCCGCGGTCCCGAGCCGGAGGGCATCGTCGTCCGAGACGCTGGCGAGGATCGCCGCGGCCGGCTCGGAGGCGCCAGCCAGGCAGCAACCGAGCACATCGAGCACGCACAGGCGGGCCAGTTCGACTACGTCGTCGGGGATGTGCTCGAACTCGAGCGAGGCCGCTTCCTTGACGAGGAGGTCCAGCGGCCCGGCGTCGGCGGCAGTCACGGACGCTCGGGGCTGGTGGTGACGAAGCCCTCGAGTTCGCCGTTCGCGAACTTCTCGAGCAGTCGATAGTACGCGAGCGCGCCAGGACCGTAGCGGCCGCCGATGAACAAGTCGTCCATGCTGGTGGCCTTGCCCTCGGAGTTGTAGTAGCCAGGGGTGCATTCGAGGTAGAACTCGAACAATGCCTTGTTCTGCGGGGCGGTCCGGATGGTCTCGACCCACGCGTCGACAGCCTCCGGCTGCGCTTCGACGATGCTGTCGCCGCGGGCGACGACCGTGGCGAGGATGTGGGCGACGTACTTGGCCTGCTCGTCGAGGAGGTGGACCGCGTTCACCGCTGAGACGGTTTGGAGGTTGCCGCCGATGAAGAACAGGTTGGGGAACCGATCGGTTGACATGCCGTGCAGCGTGCGGATGCCGGCGGAGCCCCAATGCTCGGAGAGGTCGATGCCGCGCCCGTGGAGTTCGAAGCCCGTCAGGCGGGTGTATTCGATGTTCGCCTCGAACCCGGTGGCCATCACGATGCAGTCGACCTGGTGCTCGACACCGTTGACCATCACTCCGGTCTTGGTGAAGCGTTCCACACCCTGGCCGCGGGTGTCGATCAAGTGGACGTTCGGGCGGTTGAACGCTGGGAGGTAGTCGTCGTGCCAACCTGGTCGCTTGCACCACCAGCGATACCAGGGCTTGAGTGCCTCTGCGGTCTCGGGGTCCTCGACTATGGAGTCGATGCGTGCGCGCAACTGGTTCATCAACCGAAAGTCGTTGATGACGCTCAGCTCTGCGGCCTCTTCGGCGGTCGGCTTACGGCCAAGGCGCGCCTCGACCTTCTCCGGCGGCTCGGAGAGCATGGCGAACGCGTCACACCATCCGTCGGCCACGAGGTCCTCGGCCGGCTCTTCGCCGTCGACGCGGGTGCCGAACTGGACGTGCGCCTGGAAGTTCTCGCGGCGCCGCTGCTGCCATCCCGGTGATGCATCAACCCAGTCGGGCCCCGTCTCGCACTGCCCGCGGACCCCGACGGTCGAGGGGGTGCGCTGAAACACCAGAAGCTTCTTCGCGTCCTTAGCGACGGCAGGCACGATCTGCAGCGCTGTCGCGCCCGTCCCGATCACTCCAACGGTCTTGTCGGCCAGACCGGTGAGACCGCCCTCGCTCGATCCGCCGGTGTAGCTGTAGTCCCAGCGGCTGGAGTGGAAGATGTGGCCCTCGAACTCGTCGATACCGGGTACGCCGGGGAGCTTGGGAAGGCTCTGCCGGCCGGCTGCCAGAACGAGGAAGTCGGTGGTGATCTCGTCGCCCCGGTCGGTCGTCAGCCGCCACACGTGCGCGTCCTCGACCCAGGC
This sequence comes from Prauserella oleivorans, assembly GCF_042685745.1. Lineage (NCBI taxonomy): Bacteria > Bacillati > Actinomycetota > Actinomycetes > Pseudonocardiales > Pseudonocardiaceae > Prauserella > Prauserella oleivorans. The sequence goes on from NZ_JBHUNT010000001.1 coordinate 5,479,996, forward strand.
GGCGTCGGTGATCGTGGTCTGGAAGAGGGCTTTGTCGTAGAGGCCGTACTTCTCACCGATGAGCCGGCTGACGTGGAGCATCTCGTCGGCGTAGGCATAGCGGTGCTTCGGCATGTAGCCGAGCTCCTCGAGCAGCGGCATGTAGATGTGGGCTTCGATGTCGCACATCGCGCCGGGGTACCGGTTCCAGTACCAGGTTCCTCCGAAGTCGCCGCCGATCTCGATGATCCGAATGTCCCGAAACCCGGCTTCGTGGAGCCTCGCGCCTTGGACCAGGCCGCCGAACCCGCCGCCGACAATCACAACCTGGGTGTGATCGTGGAGCGGCTCCCGGCTCAGCGGGCTCGACCACGGGTCCTTGCTGTAGTCGGCGAACTTTCCTGAGGTCGCGACGTACTGCTGCTTCCCGTCGGTCCGGATGCGGATATTGCGCTCGAGCTCATACTTGGCCTGCAGCTCCTCAGGGTCGAAGTCGAGCGGTCCAGTAAGTTCGCTGTTCACCATGATGTCCCCGTCAACGGACGCTGACACGTCCGAAAGTTGTTGACCCCGCGCGGCACCTTTTCCAGTGCGGGTGACATCGATTACACCAGCGCGTGACGGGCGTCATAAGCGCCTCTCGTCGTGATTGCGACGCGTCATTTGTCGTGTGTGCTCGGTCGCCGGATCATCCGTCTCGACTCGGCCGGAGGTGCAAACGTGCCGGCGACCAACTCCAGACACCGGTGCGTCGGGGGAACCCGGGCGCTCAGTGGTTCCAGACCCGGCGTACCGGGGCCGCCGTGCGGCCGGTCGGTGTTCCCTGGCGACTAGGGTCGTCGTTTCGGCCGTCCTCTGCCCAGCACACCCACACCACTCGATTCCGGAAGGCGGTGCGCTCGCAATCGGAGGCGGCGGTTACATGGGCGATACATAGGCCGCCCCCGGAGTGGCGTTCGTGCAGGTCAGCGGGACATGACGTCCTCTACTACGACGTGTGATCGCCTGACACCGGCTACGCCGGCGGCGAGGAGCGGAAACGCCCTCGCCGTCGGCGTTTCTTTGTGGGCGGACCGAGCCTTCCGCGCACGACGAAGCCCGCTCGGCAATGTTTCACCGAGCGGGCGGGCACTGCTGGGTCAGGCTGCTCCGCGGAGCAGGTCGAGGTCGATGCCGGACTCCTGCATGCGCGCCAGTGGGTCCGGAACGAGCTTGCGCTTCTCGAGGTCCATGAGGCCGAGCGTCGACTGGATCTCCGCCGAGAGCGTGCCGTCGGCCTTGCGGATCTCGTTGTTCATCCGGAACACCTTGCCGTCGTCGATCTCGGCCACGCAGCTGACGGTCACCTCGTCGCCGTAGCGCAGCTCCCGTCGGAACCGGATGTGCGACTCGAGCATCACGACACCGATGCCCTGCTTGATGAGCCCCTCGGTGACGCCGGCGGCCTCCGCGAGCGCGGTCCGGGCGATCTCGCCGTACTGGTGATAGACGGCGTGGTTGACATGCCCGTTCGCGTCGAGCTCGTACGTCCGCACCTTGACCTGGATCTCGAAGGGTTCACGCTCAGTCACACGCCACACCCTAAAGTGCCTGGCCAGGCCGAGTCCCCTGGAGGTGAGCAAGCGCTCAACTCTCGTAGAACAGCCGTTCCACGATGGCGTGGGCACGGCGCGTCGTCCGCCGGTAGGCGTCGAGGAACTCGCCGGGATCGTCGTCGACGCTGTAGCCGAACACGCTGGCGACCGCCGTCAGCTCCCGGCCCGACGACGGCAGCTGATCGACGGCCTTGCCCCGTACGAGCATGGCGGCATTGCGCGCCCGCGTGGCCAGCATCCAGGCCTCCCGCAGGGCCTCGACGTCCTCGGCCTCGGCGAGCCCCGCCTCGGCCATCGCGTCGAGCGCCCTGGGTGTGGATGTGGTGCGCAGCGCCGGCACCTCGTGCGCATGCCGCAACTGCATCAGCTGCACGGTCCACTCGACGTCGGCGAGCCCCCCGCGCCCGAGCTTCGTGTGCGTGGTGGGGTCGGCGCCCTTCGGCATCCGCTCGGTGTCCACGCGCGCCTTGATCCGCCGTACCTCACGCAGCTTCGCCGCGTCCAGCCCACCCTCGGGATAGCGGATGGGATCGATGCTCGCGATGAACCGATCACCCAGGTCGCAGTCACCGGCGACGAATCGTGCCCGCAGCAGCGCCTGCGACTCCCACACCTCGCCCCAGCGCTCGTAGTAGGCGCGGTAGGAGTCGAGCGTACGCACGAGCGGTCCACTGCGCCCTTCCGGCCGCAGGTTGGCGTCGACCTCGAGCGCGGGATCCTGGCTCGGCGCGCCGAGCACCTGTCGCACCGTCTCGGCCACCGTGGTGGCGAACTTGAGCGCCTCCTGCTCCCCCGCCCCGTCCGAGCGCTCGCACACGAACAGCACATCGGCGTCCGAACCGTAGCCCAGCTCCTGGCCGCCAAGCCTGCCCATGCCGATGACGGCGATCTTCGCCGGCTGGCTCCCGGTCTGCTCGCGCTGCTGCCGCACCGCCCCCTCCAGCGCCGCCTGCAGTACCGCTCCCCACACCGACGACAACGCCTCGCACACCGCCGGCACGTCCAGCAGGCCGAGGAGATCGGCGCACGCGACCCGCAGTAGCTCGTGCCTGCGCAACGACCGCGACGCTGTGACGGCCGCCTTGAGCCCGGGTTGCCGGCGCGCGGCGGCCCGAAGCGACTTGGCGACGTCTTCCGACGGCCGGCCACACAGTCGTTCGGCGTCGCCGAGCATCCGCAGCACCTCCGGCGCCCGCACCAGGAGGTCCGGCACGAGCCGCGACGTGCCGAGCAGCGTCGCGAGGTTCTCGACGACGGCGGCCTCGTCACGTAGCACGCGCAGGTACCACGGGGTCTCGGCCAGCGCCTCGGAAACGCGACGGTAGGCGAGCAGGCCGCCGTCGGGGTCGGGGGTGTCGGCCAGGAGGTCGAGCAGCACCGGAAGCAGCGTCTGCTGGATCGACGCACGCCGGGACACCCCGCTGGTCAGCGCCTGGATGTGCCGCAGCGCGCCATCCGGGGACGCATAACCGAGCGCGGCGAGCCGGCTCTCCGCCTGCTTGGTCGTCAGGCGCAGCGCCGCGGTCGGCACCCGCGCGACGGCGTCGAGCAGCGGCCGGTAGAACAGCTTCTCGTGCAGCCGGCGTACCCGGTGCACGTGTTTGCGGAAGTCGTGCAGCAGGACGTTCGCCTCGGACCGGTCGCGCACCGGCCGGATCCCGGTCGCCCGGGCGAGCCAGCGCAGCGCCGCGGTGTCGTCCGGTTCCGGGAACAAGTGGGTCCGCCGCAGCGCCCGCAACTGGAGCCGGTGCTCGACCGTGCGCAGGAACTCGTACGACTCCCGCATCTCCGAGGCGTCCGTGCGCGCGACGTACCCGCCCGCGCCGAGCGCTTCCAGAGCCTCCATTGTGGACGCCGAACGCAGGTCGGGATCGACCCGGCCGTGCACCAGTTGCAGGAGCTGAACGGCGAACTCGACGTCCCGCAGCCCGCCCCGGCCGAGTTTCAGCTCACGCTCGGCGATCTCCGACGGGATGTGCTTCTCCACCCGGCGACGCATCTGCTGCACGTCGGCGACGAAGTTCTCGCGGTCCGCCGCCGACCACACCATCGGCGTCACCAGCTCGGCATACCGGCGCCCGAGCTCCGCGTCGCCCGCTGCGGGCCGCGCCTTCAACAGCGCCTGGAACTCCCACGTCCGCGCCCACTTCTTGTAGTAGGCCTCGTGACCGTCGAGCGTGCGCACCAGAGCACCCGACTTGCCCTCCGGGCGCAACGCCGCGTCGACCTCGAAACAAGCCTTGCCGACCACGCGCATCATTCCGGTGGCAAGGCGCGTGGCCACCTGCAGGTCGCCCTCCCCGACGAACACCACGTCGACGTCGCTGACGTAGTTGAGCTCGAGACCCCCGCACTTGCCCATCGCGATCACCGCGAGGGAGGCCGAGTCCGCGTCCTTGGTCTCGTGCTCGGCGACGGTGAGCCCGGCCCGCAGTGCCGCATCGGCGAGCTCGGTGAGGGCGTGCGTGATCCCGCTGAACGACGGCGGCTCCAGCCCGGGTTCCACGACATGGCCGAGGTCGCGCGCCGCGATCTCCAGCAGCAATCCGCGGTACGCCTTCCGCAGCGCCTGTTCGGCGTCGCGTCCGGTGAGCACGGTGCCGTCCCGGCGGACCGCGTCGTCCAGTACGCGGGTGTAGTCGGCGGTGTCGGTGTGCCGATTTCCCGCGAGCGTGCGCCAGTCGCCGGGCGAGCTGACGAGGAAGTCGCCGAGCGCCGTGGACGTTCCGACGACACCGAGCAACCTGCCGCGCACGGCGGCGTCGTCGCGCAGCGCCTCGGCGAGCTCCGGCCAGCCGGCTTCGTCGGCCGAACGGATCCGCTCGATCGTCCGTAGCGCGAGATCGGGATCCGGAGTGCGGGAGAAGGCCGCGAGAATGCGCTCGCTGCCGTCGGCCGGGCCGGTGTCGGTCCACCAGCCCGCGGCCCGGAGCTCTTCGTCGGCACGATCGTCGGTGAACCCGAACCTCGCCGTCGAAGCCATCTGACGAACGCTGTCTGCCATCAGCTCTTACCGTAGTCGGCCCCGGTCACCGCCACGTCGCGACAAGCGGCGAACAGGTCACGCGAGGGGCAGCCGACGCTGGTCCTCGGCCGCCGGTTCGAGGTCACCCGCCGCGAGGCGGACGAACCGATGCGCGAACGGACGCCACGTCTCCGCGACGTCGGTGTGCACCGCCGCGAGCGTCGTGTCCTCGAAGGCGCCCTCCCGCGCGGCTGCAGCAGTGTCCGGCGAGTTGGCGGCCCACCGGCGGACGATGTCGGGCGTCGTCTCGATGTGGAACTGTATGCCGTAGGCGCAGCGGTTCACCCGGAATGCCTGGTGGGGATAGCGGGGCGCCGACGCGAGCAACTGGGCCCGGGCCGGCAGTTGGTCGACGACGTGAGTGTGGAACTGCAGGACGTCCTGCATCAGTGGCAGGTCGGCGAACAGCGGATCCACCCACGCGGCATCCTTCTTCGCCACCAGTTCGGGTCCGACCTCCGGCCCGCGGGGTCCGGGCACCACCCGGCCGCCGTTGGCGACGGCGAGCAGTTGCGCACCAAGACATACGCCAAGCGTGGGCACGTTCTGGCTCGTGGCACGAGCGAGCAGACGCCGCACCGCGGCGAGCCAGGGGTACTGCTCCTCGTCCTCGACGTTCATGGCGCCGCCGAGACACACGAGCGCCTGGTAACCGTCGAGGTCCCGTGGAACGGAGTCGTCCGGAAGGGCCCGCACGTCGACGTCCGCGCCGGCCTCGATCAGCCAGTCACCGAGTCGACCTGGCGGGTCCGACGCGTCCGGTTGGAGAACCAGAATCCGTGTGCTCACGCCATCCAGCCTACGGGGTCACCCGATCATCACGTGCCGCGAAAGCCCGGCGCACCCGGCAAGGCAACCGCGCGAGAAGAACGGCATCGAATGACCGCCGTCATCTGCACATCGAGACGAAGAAGATCCCGGCGGTGGGGTTTCCGCGAAAGCGACCCTGCACCCCTCGCCGACGCGCTTCTTACCAACAAAAAGGGGAGGCCCGCCGGGTGGCGGGCCTCCCTGTGAGGTTTTGTTCGGCGGTGTCCTACTCTCCCACACCCCTTCGGGTGCAGTACCATCGGCGCTGGTGGGCTTAGCTTCCGGGTTCGGAATGGGACCGGGCGTGTCCCCACCGCTATCACCACCGAAACACTACGAAACAACACACCGACTGTTGTTGCTGCCCCTAGGCGGGGCTCGGTGTGGTGTTTCAGAATCGTAGAGTGGGTGCGCAGCATCTTCGTGGGCAAGTCCTCGGCCGATTAGTACCAGTCCACTCAAAAACACGTTACCGTGCGTCCATGTCTGGCCTATCAACCCAGTGGTCTACTGGGGGCCTTAACCCACAACAAGGGGTGGGAGACCTCATCTTGGAACAGGCTTCCCGCTTAGATGCCTTCAGCGGTTATCCCTTCCGAACGTAGCCAACCAGCCATGCCCCTGGCGGAACAACTGGCATACCAGAGGTTCGTCCGTCCCGGTCCTCTCGTACTAGGGACAGCCTTCCTCAAGTCTCCTACGCGCGCGGCGGATAGGGACCGAACTGTCTCACGACGTTCTAAACCCAGCTCGCGTGCCGCTTTAATGGGCGAACAGCCCAACCCTTGGGACCTACTCCGGCCCCAGGATGCGACGAGCCGACATCGAGGTGCCAAACCATGCCGTCGATATGGACTCTTGGGCAAGATCAGCCTGTTATCCCCGGGGTACCTTTTATCCGTTGAGCGACACCCCTTCCACCAGGAGGTGCCGGATCACTAGTCCCTGCTTTCGCACCTGCTCGACCCGTCAGTCTCACAGTCAAGCTCCCTTGTGCACTTACACTCAACACCTGATTGCCAACCAGGCTGAGGGAACCTTTGGGCGCCTCCGTTACCCTTTAGGAGGCAACCGCCCCAGTTAAACTACCCACCAGGCACTGTCCCTGAACCGGATCACGGTCCGAAGTTAGATTCCCAGCACGACCAGAGTGGTATTTCAACAACGACTCCACAACCACTGGCGTGGCCGCTTCACAGTCTCCCACCTATCCTACACAAGCCGAACCGAAAACCAATACCAAGCTGTAGTAAAGGTCCCGGGGTCTTTCCGTCCTGCCGCGCGAAACGAGCATCTTTACTCGTAGTGCAATTTCGCCGGGCCTGTGGTTGAGACAGCCGGAAAGTCGTTACGCCATTCGTGCAGGTCGGAACTTACCCGACAAGGAATTTCGCTACCTTAGGATGGTTATAGTTACCACCGCCGTTTACTGGCGCTTAAATTCTCAGCTTCACCCCCCGAAAGGGGTTAACCGGTCCTCTTAACGTTCCAGCACCGGGCAGGCGTCAGTCCATATACCTCGACTTGCGTCTTCGCATGGACCTGTGTTTTTAGTAAACAGTCGCTTTCCGCTGGTCTCTGCGGCCAACCCACCCTAGCCCGCGCAGGGCTTCAGGTGCTTTGGCCCCCCTTCTCCCGAAGTTACGGGGGCAATTTGCCGAGTTCCTTAACCACAGTTCACCCGATCGCCTTGGTATTCTCTACCTGACCACCTGTGTCGGTTTGGGGTACGGGCCACGCGCGCACTCGCTAGAGGCTTTTCTCGGCAGCAGAGGATCACCCTACTTCGCCACAACGGCTATGCATCACGCCTCACCCTCGACCTCAAAGGTCAGTCCGACGGATTTACCTATCGAACGGGCCACACGCTTACACCAGTATCACCACTGACTGGCGGGGCTACCTTCCTGCGTCACCCCATCGCTTGACTACTACAGGATCAGGTCCCACGCTCCACCACACCACAACCCCCGAAAGGGCCGTCAGTGTGGCTTCGGGTGGTTAGTCTCCCCTGCCTCGCCAGGGACGCACACACGCGGGTACGGGAATATCAACCCGTTGTCCATCGACTACGCCTGACGGCCTCGCCTTAGGTCCCGACTTACCCTGGGCGGAACAACCTGGCCCAGGAACCCTTGGTCATCCGGCGGCAGAGATTCTCACTCTGCATTCGCTACTCATGCCTGCATTCTCACTCCCACACCCTCCACGACTGAGTCACCTCGCCGCTTCCCTGGATGCAGGACGCTCCCCTACCCACCCACACCACTAGACACCAGAGACAAAACCCTGGAGCCGATGTTATGTGTGGACGACACAGCTTCGGCGGTGTGCTTAAGCCCCGCTACATTGTCGGCGCAGAACCACTTGACCAGTGAGCTATTACGCACTCTTTCAAGGATGGCTGCTTCTAAGCCAACCTCCTGGTTGTCTCAGCGACTCCACATCCTTTCCCACTGAGCACACACTTAGGGGCCTTAGCTGGTGTTCTGGGCTGTTTCCCTCTCGACGACGAAGCTTATCCCCCGCCGTCTCACTGCCGCGCTCTCACATCACAGTATTCGGAGTTTGGTTGACTTCGGTAACCCGGTAAGGCCCCTAGGCCATCCAGTAGCTCTACCCCCATGATGAAACACGCGACGCTGCACCTAAATGCATTTCGGGGAGAACCAGCTATCACGGAGTTTGATTGGCCTTTCACCCCTACCCACAACTCATCCCCCAGGTTTTCAACCCTGGTGGGTTCGGGCCTCCACACCGTCTTACCGGCGCTTCACCCTGGCCATGGGTAGATCACCCCGCTTCGGGTCTCGACCACGCAACTACACGCCCTCTTCAGACTCGCTTTCGCTACGGCTACCCCCCACGGGTTAACCTCGCCACGCAGCACGAACTCGCAGGCTCATTCTTCAAAAGGCACGCCATCACCCAAAGGCTCTGACGGCTTGCAGGCACACGGTTTCAGGTACTCTTTCACTCCCCTCCCGGGGTACTTTTCATCTTTCCCTCACGGTACTCGTCCGCTATCGGTCACCAGGAAGTATTTAGGCTTACCGGGTGGTCCCGGCAGATTCACAGCAAATTCCACGAGCTCGCTGCTACTCGAGAACACCACCAAGACACACCACCACAGCTTTCGCGTACGGGACTCTCACCCACTCCGGCCAGCCATCCCAGACTGTTCCGCTAACCATGGCGCGCATCCGAGAGAGTGTCAGCTCCCTCCAGGCAGGTCTCACAACCCCGCACACACAACACCTGACAGCTTGACATGCGCACGGTTTAGCCTCCTCCGCTTTCGCTCGCCACTACTCACGGAATCACAATTGTTTTCTCTTCCTACGGGTACTGAGATGTTTCACTTCCCCGCGTTCCCTCCACACGCCCTATACATTCAGGCGCGGGTGACACCCCATCACGGGTGCCGGGTTACCCCATTCGGACACCCTCGGATCACAGCTCGGTTGACAGCTCCCCGAGGCTTATCGCAGCCTCCCACGTCCTTCATCGGCCCCTGGTGCCCAGACATCCACCATGTGCCCTACACAACTTGACCACAAAGATGCTCGCACCCACTCTACAATTCTCAAACACCACACCGAAACAACACCACGTGCTGCCTCAGGACCCAACAGTGTGTTCACAGCTCTCAACGCAGTCTTGTCGGTCCACAAATTCCTCGAGCAACCGGACAACACCACACACGGGCATTCCATCCGGCCACCCCCACACCAACACCAGACCACAACCCAGCGCCGGCATGAGACGTGAAAAGCTCCTTAGAAAGGAGGTGATCCAGCCGCACCTTCCGGTACGGCTACCTTGTTACGACTTCGTCCCAATCGCCAGTCCCACCTTCGACCACTCCCTCCCACAAGGGGTTGGGCCGTGGGCTTCGGGTGTTACCGACTTTCGTGACGTGACGGGCGGTGTGTACAAGGCCCGGGAACGTATTCACCGCAGCGTTGCTGATCTGCGATTACTAGCGACTCCGACTTCACGTAGTCGAGTTGCAGACTACGATCCGAACTGAGACCAGCTTTAAGGGATTCGCTCCACCTCACGGTATCGCAGCCCTCTGTACCGGCCATTGTAGCATGTGTGAAGCCCTGGACATAAGGGGCATGATGACTTGACGTCATCCCCACCTTCCTCCGAGTTGACCCCGGCAGTCTCCCACGAGTCCCCGGCATTACCCGCTGGCAACATAGGACAAGGGTTGCGCTCGTTGCGGGACTTAACCCAACATCTCACGACACGAGCTGACGACAGCCATGCACCACCTGTACACCAGCCACAAGGGAACACCCATCTCTGGATGCGTCCAGTGCATGTCAAGCCCAGGTAAGGTTCTTCGCGTTGCATCGAATTAATCCACATGCTCCGCCGCTTGTGCGGGCCCCCGTCAATTCCTTTGAGTTTTAGCCTTGCGGCCGTACTCCCCAGGCGGGGCGCTTAATGCGTTAGCTACGGCACGGGATACGTGGACAGCACCCCACACCTAGCGCCCAACGTTTACAGCGTGGACTACCAGGGTATCTAATCCTGTTCGCTCCCCACGCTTTCGCTCCTCAGCGTCAGTATCGGCCCAGAGACCCGCCTTCGCCACCGGTGTTCCTCCTGATATCTGCGCATTCCACCGCTACACCAGGAATTCCAGTCTCCCCTACCGAACTCAAGTGATGCCCGTATCGACCGCAAGCCCCAAGTTAAGCCTGAGGTTTTCACGGCCGACGTGACACACCGCCTACGAGCTCTTTACGCCCAATAATTCCGGACAACGCTCGCACCCTACGTATTACCGCGGCTGCTGGCACGTAGTTAGCCGGTGCTTCTTCTCCAGGTACCGTCACTTACGCTTCGTCCCTGGCGAAAGAGGTTTACAACCCGAAGGCCGTCATCCCTCACGCGGCGTCGCTGCATCAGGCTTCCGCCCATTGTGCAATATTCCCCACTGCTGCCTCCCGTAGGAGTCTGGGCCGTGTCTCAGTCCCAGTGTGGCCGGTCGCCCTCTCAGGCCGGCTACCCGTCACCGCCTTGGTAGGCCATCACCCCACCAACAAGCTGATAGGCCGCGGGCTCAACCTGTACCGCCGAAACTTTCCACCACACCACATGCGTGACATGGTCCTATCCGGTATTAGACCCAGTTTCCCAGGCTTATCCCAGAGTACAGGGCAGATTACCCACGTGTTACTCACCCGTTCGCCACTCATCCACCCAGCAAGCTGAGCTTCAGCGTTCGACTTGCATGTGTTAAGCACGCCGCCAGCGTTCGTCCTGAGCCAGGATCAAACTCTCCAACAATGCATCAAAGAGAAAACCCAGCTACAACAATAGCCTCAAAGAAACCCAAAACAGGGTCACACAAACAACAAGACTACAAGCTCACAAACACACTGTTGAGTTCTCAAACAACACGCACATTGTTTCAAACACCGGGCCCCGGGCGCGCCAGCCAACATCAGAACTAATCTCGGAAGATGTCGCTCGGATGTTGTGGCCCGCTTCAGGGCCGACCAAGAACTTTACCCGGTCCGGCTCGCGGGGTCAACCCCCGCTCGGCCCGGCCGCTCTTGGCGACGAAGAGAAGATTACATGGTCGGAAACCCCCCGAAACAGGGGGGTCCCCTTAACGCAAAACCCCAGGTCAGAGCACCGGAAGCAGCGTGCGGAGCTCGTAGGGGGTCACGGCGCTGCGGTAGCTGTCCCACTCGGCGCGCTTGTTCCGCAGGAAGAAGTCGTAAACGTGCTCGCCCAGCGCCTCCGGCAGGAGCTCCGAGCGCTCCATCTCCGTCAGCGCCTCGCCGAGGTTCTGTGGCAGCTGCGTGTAGCCGGCGGCCTTGCGCTCGGACTCCGACAGCGACCAGATGTTGTCCTCCGCCGCGGGCGGCAGCTCGTAGCCCTTCTCGATGCCCCGCAGTCCGGCCGCGAGGATCACCGAGTACGCCAGGTACGGATTGCACGCGGAGTCGAGTGTGCGGATCTCGACCCGGCGCGACGACGCCTTGCCCGGCGAGTACATCGGCACGCGCACCAGGGCGGAACGGTTGGCCCGGCCCCACGAGACCGTGGTCGGGGCCTCCCCGCCGGCGATCAGCCGCTTGTACGAGTTGACCCACTGGTTGGTGACGCCCGAGATCTCCCGCGCGTGGTAGAGCAGGCCCGCGACGAACGCCTTGCCGGTCTCGGAGAGCTCGTAGGGGTCCTCCGGGCTGTAGAAGGCGTTGCGGTCGCCCTCGAACAGCGAGACGTGCGTGTGCATCCCCGAGCCGGGCTGGTCGGTGAACGGCTTGGGCATGAACGTCGCGCGCACACCCTGGGTGAGCGCGACCTCCTTGACGACATACCGGAACGTCATGACGTTGTCGGCCATGGTCAGCGCATCGGCGTAGCGCAGGTCGATCTCCTGCTGCCCCGGAGCGCCTTCGTGGTGGCTGAACTCCACGGAGATGCCCATCGCCTCGAGCGCCTCGATGGCGTGCCGACGGAAGTGCGTGGCGGTGGCGTGGCTGGCCTGGTCGAAGTACCCGCCGTTGTCGGCCGGGATCGGTTCCTTGCCGTCCTCGGGCAACCCGGCGAGCAGGAAGAACTCGATCTCGGGGTGGACGTAACAGGTGAACCCGGCCTCGCCCGCCTTGGACAGCTGCCTGCGCAGTACGTGCCGGGGATCCGCCCACGACGGCGAACCGTCCGGCATGGCGATGTCGCAGAACATGCGCGCCGAGTAGTGACCGCCTTCGGGGGTCTCCCACGGCAGCACCTGGAAGGTCGACGGGTCGGGCTTGGCGACCATGTCCGATTCGTAGACGCGCGCGAAGCCCTCGATGGCGGAGCCGTCGAAGCCGATGCCCTCACTGAAGGCACCTTCCAGCTCGGCGGGCGCCACGGCGACCGACTTCAGAAAACCCAGCACGTCGGTGAACCAGAGCCGCACGAAGCGGATGTCGCGTTCTTCCAGCGTGCGCAGCACGAACTCCTGCTGGCGATCCATGCCGCGACCCTATGCGCGATGTGTTAACGCAATGTTTCGTGGTTGCGCGCGGTGGGGCGAATCCGTACCGACATCACCGCCGCCAGTGCGCACAGCCCGCCCGCGACGTACCAGGCGAGGTCGTAACTGCCCAGCTCATCGCGGGTGAGACCGGCACCGAACGCGGCCAGGGCCGCACCGACCTGGTGCGAGGCGAACACCCAGCCGAACACGATCGGGCCCGCCTCGCCGAACCGCTCCCGGCACAGCGCGACGGTCGGCGGGACCGTGGCCACCCAGTCCAGGCCGTAGAAGACGATGAACGCCCACATCGGAGGCTCGGTGGTCGGCGCGAACAGGTGCGGCAGGACCAGCAGCGAGACACCGCGCAGCGAGTAGTACGCCCCGAGAAGCCACCGGGGGTCGACGCGGTCGGTGAGCCAGCCCGACAGCACCGTGCCCGCGACGTCGAAAAGGCCGACGAGCGCGAGCAGTGCCGCTGCGGTGGTGTGCGGCATGCCGTGGTCGTGGGCGGCAGGGACGAAGTGCGTGCCGATCAGCCCGTTGGTGGAGGCGCCGCAGATGGCGAAGCCACCCGCCAGCAGCCAGAACGCCGGCGTGCGGGCCGCGTCCCCCAGCGTCCGCAGAGCCCGGCCGGCGCTGCTGCCGACCGGCACGACGACCTCCTCCTCGGTGTCCGTGCCGTAGCGGGTCGTCCCGACGTCGCGGGGATGCTCGCGCAGCAACAGCAGCACGACCGGCACCACCGCGAGCGCGGCAGCCGCCACGACGAGCGAGGCCGACCGCCAGCCGTGACTCGTCGCCAGTGCGGCCACCACCGGCAGGAAGACGAGCTGGCCAGTCGCACTGGCCGCGGTGAGCACGCCGCTGACCAGACCGCGATGCCTGACGAACCACCGGCTGGTGACCGTGGCGACGAACGTCAGCGCCATCGCGCCAGTTCCCGTGCCCACCAGCACGCCCCAGCACAGCAGCAGCTGCCACGACGCCGTCATGAACACCGTGAGCCCGCTGCCCGCCGCGACCAGCACCAGCGCGCCCACGACCACGCGCCGCATGCCCAGCCGCTCCATCAGCGCCGCGGCGAACGGGGCGATGAAGCCGTAAAGCAGCAGGTTCACCGACACGGCGGTGGAGATGGTGCCGCGCGACCAGCCGAACTCGTGGTGCAGCGGGTCGATCAGCACGCCCGGGGCCGCCCGGAATCCCGCCGCGCCCAGCAGCGCGACGAACGCCGCGAACGCGACCAGGAAGGCCCAGTGGATACGACGGCCGCGGCCGGAGCGCCGCGGAACGATCACGGTATCGGTCACGGAGATCAGCGTGACGGGACGGCGAGCCGCCGACGAGTGGCAAGAACGCCACAATGTGCAAGGATCTTGCCATGCACCGTGTGGTCGTGCTGGCCGTCGGCGAGGTCGTCGGCTACGACATGCAGATCCCGCCGCAGATCTTCGCCGCCGCGGAGCGGGACGGCCGGCCGCTCTACGACGTGCGTGTGTGCGGAGTGGACGACCGCCCGGTGCGCGTCTCCTCCGGCTACACCGCCGTCCTCGACCACGGACCCGTCGCGCTCGACGACGCCGACACGGTGATCGTGCCGGGCACGCGGGTCCACGGGCCCCGGCGCGAGGGGACCCTGCCCGCCGACATCGCGGCCGCGCTCGCGCGCATCCCGAGCCACGCCCGGATCATGTCGATCTGCACGGGCGCGTTCGTCCTCGCCGCCGCGGGCCTGCTGGACGGACGGCCCGCCACCACGCACTGGGCCTATGCCGACGACTTCCGCAGGCTGTACCCAAAGGTCCGGCTCGACGAGAAGGTGCTGTTCGTCGACGACGGCGACGTGCTCACCTCGGCGGGGCTGGCCGCGGGCGTCGACCTCTGCCTGCACGTCGTGCGCGCCGACCACGGCACCGACGTCGCCAACCGGGCGGCACGCTACTGCGTGGTGCCGCCCTGGCGCGACGGCGGGCAGTCCCAGTTCATCGACCGGCCACTCGTGGACCAGGGCATCGGGAGTACGGCACCGACCCGGGCGTGGGCGCTCGAGCACCTCGGCGAGCCGCTCGACCTGGCTACCCTCGCCGCGCACGCGAACATGAGCGTGCGGACGTTCAGCAGGCGATTCCGCGAGGAAACCGGCCTCCCACCGCACACCTGGCTCACCCGGCAGCGCATCCTGCACGCACGCCACCTGCTCGAGTCGACGGAGCTGTCCGTGGAGCGGGTCGCCGCCGAATCCGGGCTCGGCACGGCCGCCTCGCTGCGGCAACACCTGCACGCGGCCATCGGCGTGTCGCCGTTGGCCTACCGGCGCACGTTCGCCGCCCACCGCGCGGGAGCCGTGAGCGAAAGAGCCGAAACGTCCCGCTAACGTAACCGCCATGGCGTCCGGACGGATCACCCTCGTCGTCGCGCTCCTGGTCGGGCTGCTCAGCGCCTGCGCGTCCTCACCGGACACCCGCGGCCCGCTGCCGGACGGCGCGGCTCTCGTCGGCGCCGCCGCGGACACGCTGCGCGACCTCGAGAGCGTCCGGTTCGACTTCCGCGTCGGCGGCGCCATCCCCGGCCTGTCCATCCGGGCGGTCGACGGCGTGGCCACCCGCACGGGCGGGCAGTACGGCTGGGCGCGCGGGGACGCCGACGTCCAGGAGCACACCGACCGCAGGCAGTACGAGTACGTGCTCACCGGCAACCGGCTGGACCTCACCGACTCCGACGGCGACCGCGTCAGCCGCGGGGTGCCCGCGCAGTTCAGCCCGGCCCGGCTGCTGGATCCGGAGCGCGGCCTGCGCCAGCTGCTCACCAAGGCCACGGCGCTGGAGACCGAGAGCCGCGAGGAGCTGCAGGGCGTGCCTGCCTACCGGATCAACGGCGAGCTCTCGCATGCCGCCGTCTCGGCCCTGGTGCCCGGTATCCACGACGCCGTCGACGTGAAGTTCTGGGTCAGCGAGAACCCGCGGCGTGACCTGCTGCGCCTGTGGGTGCAGGTGCCGCCGCGCCAGCCCAACGAGGGCTCGGTGATGCTCGAGCTGGCGCTCACCGACCACAACAAGCCGGTGCAGAACGCACAGGGTTGATCAGCAGCGCTTGCCCTCCGGCGGGAGCGTGCCGTCGATCAGGTACGCGGTGCCCGCCCGGTCCACGCAGGTGTTGCCCTGCAAGAACACGGTGTGCTGGTTGCCCTCGAAGGTCAACAGCCTGCCGTTCATCGCCTTCGCCAGCTGGACCCCGGCCTGGTACGGCGTCGCCGGGTCGTTGGTCGTGGAGATCACCAGGGCGGGCGGCACACCCTGGACGTCGGGCAGATGCGGTTCGGAGGTGTTGGGCACCGGCCAGAACGTGCACGCGTCCCGGGCCGAGGACGGCGGCGTGCCCGGGTCGAGGAACGGCGCGACGGCCGCGTACCGGCGCTGCGCCTCCAGGATCTTCGCCCGGTCGGTGACGCGCGGGTCGTCCACGCAACGGATGGCGATGAACGCGTCCTGGGTGGTCGAGTACCGGCCGTCGCGACCGCGCTCGTTGTACATGTCGGCCAGCGCCATGAGCGTGCTGCCGCGGCCCTGCCGCAACTCGGCCAGGCCGGTGTTCAGGCTGCCCCACAGCTGCTCGGAGTAGAGCGCCTGGATGGTGCCGGTGGTGGCGTCCTCGTAGGAGAGCCGCCTGCCGTCGCCGACGGGTACCGGGTTCTCGATCAGCGGCCGGACGAGGTCCTGGTAGGCCTTCGTCGCTCCGGCCGGGTCGGTGCCCAGCGCGCAGCCCGGCTTCGCCGTGCACGACGCGGCGAACTCGGTGAACGCCTTGCCGAACCCCTCGCCCTGGTCGACGAGCGACTCGACGATGTCCTGTTCCGGGTCGAGTGCGCCGTCGAGCACCATCGCGCGCACGTTGCGCGGGAAGCGCTCGGCGTAGGTGTATCCGATCCGGGTGCCGTAGGAGTAGCCGAGGTAGGTCAGCTTCTCGTCTCCGAGCACCGACCGCAGCACGTCGAGGTCCCGCACGACGTCCCGGCTGCCGAGGTGGGCGAGCAGCTGCTCGCCGTGTTCGGTGCGCTCGGCGCACTTGCGGGCGAAGTCGCGCTCCTCGGCCTCCTGCCCTGCCACGCCCTGCGGAGTGCCGTCGACCTCGCCGTCGTCACTGCGGTCGGCGTCGCGTTCGGCACCGGTGAGACAACGCACGGCCGGTTCGCTGGCGCCGATGCCCCGCGGGTCGAAACCGACGATGTCGAACCGCTGCCCCAGGGGTCGACTCGCGACGGACGGCGCCATCGACGCCGCCGCGGTCATGCCGGACGCGCCGGGCCCGCCGGGATTGAGCACCAGGGAGCCGATGCGCTCGCCACTCGCCCGCTGCCGGAGCACCCCGATGGTGATGGTGGTGCCGCCGGGCTCGGAGTAGTTCAGCGGGACCGTCAGCCGCGCGCACTCGAGCCCGTCGGCCTGGAATGCCGCCCGCGCGTTCTCCGACGTCGCGTAGGAGTCGCACGCGCCCCAGTCGAGCGACTGCGAGTAGAAGCGTTCGAGTCCCTGCGGCACCGGCCCCACCGGTCCGCTCGACTCCTGCGATGAATCCTGGGTGCAGGCCACCAACCCGACCAACGCAAGTAGACAGGTGGCCAGGGACAGGTAGCGTTTCCGAACGGGCACACGACGATCGTGCCATCACACCGGGACCGGAATGCACCAGCACATCGCCTGCGTGCGGCGGGGATCGAGATAGGAGACCACGGGTGGCGTTGATGAGCCGGGTGGGCAAGCGGCTGCGCAGGATCATCCAGCGCCCGGCCAGTGTCGAGCTGACGCGGTACGAAGCGCTGTTGCCTGCCGTCGAGAAGCGGGAGCCGGAGCTCGAGAAGCTCAGCGACCCCGAGCTCACCGAGGCCGCGGCGGCCCTTCGGGAGAGCATGCGGGACGGGTCGTTCGGCGACGCCGAGCTCGTCGAGCTGTGCGCACTCGGCCGCGAAGCCGCCCGCCGGGGCCTCGGCGAGCGCGCCTTCGACGTCCAGCTCCTCGGCACGATGGGCCTGCTCACCGGGCACGTGGTGCAGATGCAGACCGGTGAGGGCAAGACGCTCGCCGGGGCGCTGGCCGCCGCCGGGTACGCGCTGCAGGGCAAGCGCGTGCACGTCATCTCGGTCAACGACTACCTCGCCCGCCGCGACGCCGAGTGGATGCGGCCGGTGTACGACCTGCTGGGCGTGTCGGTGGGCTGGGTCGAGCCGGCCCTGGACACCGAGGAACGCCGCGCGGCCTACGCCGCCGAGGTCTGTTACGGCGCGGTCAGCGAGGTCGGCTTCGACGTGCTGCGCGACCGGCTGGTCACCGACATCGCCGACCTCGTGCAGCCCGAGCCCGAGGTCGCGATCGTGGACGAGGCCGACTCGGTGCTCGTGGACGAGGCGCGCGTGCCGCTGGTGATGGCGGGATCGGTGGACGCCGGAATCGCCGACACCGAGGTGGCCAACATCGTGCGCCGCCTGCGCCTCGGCCTGCACTACGAGACCGACCCCGACGGCCGCAACGTGTGGCTGACGTCGGCGGGCGCGTCGGTGGTCGAGAAGGCACTCGGCGGCATCGACCTCTACGGCGAGGACGGATCGGAGCGGCTCGCCGCCGTGAACGTCGCCCTGCACGCGCACGCCCTGCTGACGCGCGACGTCGACTACCTGGTCCGCGACGGCAAGGTGCAGCTCATCAACGCCTCGCGCGGCCGGGTCGCCGAGCTCCAGCGCTGGCCGGACGGGCTGCAGGCCGCGGTGGAGGCCAAGGAGCAGCTGGCGCCCTCCGACCACGGCGAGATCCTCGACTCCATCACCGTGCAGGCGCTCATCGCGAGGTATCCGCAGGTGGCGGGCATGACGGGCACCGCGGTGGCGGTGGCCGAGCAGCTGCGGGAGTTCTACCGACTCGAGGTCGCCGTGATCCCGCCGAACACACCGAACGTGCGCGAGGACGCCCCCGACCGCATCTACGCCTCGCCGGGCCACAAGCTGCGCGCGATCGTGGAGGAGATCCGCGAGGTCCACGACTCGGGCAGGCCGATCCTCGTCGGCACCCAGGACGTCGCCGAGTCCGAGGAGCTCGCCGACAAGCTCGCCAAGGCCGGGTTGCCGTGCGTGGTGCTCAACGCCCGCAACGACGCCGAGGAAGCCGCGATCATCGCCGAGGCGGGCACCTACCAGCGGATCACCGTGTCCACGCAGATGGCGGGGCGCGGCACCGACATCCGGCTGGGCGGCGCCGACGGCGGCGACCGCGAGCGGGTAGCCGAGCTCGGCGGCCTGCACGTCATCGGCACCGCGCGCTACCCGAGCAGCCGGCTCGACGACCAGCTGCGGGGCCGCGCGGGCAGGCAGGGCGACCCCGGCAGCTCGGTGTTCTTCGCCAGCCTCAACGACGAGCTGGTGCTCGCGAACGCCCCGGACGTGCCCGAGGGCATCGAGGCCGACCCCGAGAGCGGCGAGATCACCGATCCGGCCGCGCAGCGGCAGATCAACCACGCCCAGCGCGTGGCCGAGGGTGTCGACCTGGAGATCCACCGCAACACGTGGCGCTACACCCGGCTGATCGAGCACCAGCGGGCCGAGCTGCTCACGTGGCGTGACGAGGTGCTGCGCACGGAGAAGGCGAAGGAGCTGCTGGCCGAGGCCGAGCCGACGCGCGTCACCGAGCTGACCGAGGCGCTGGGTGCGGAGAAGGTCGCGCGGGTGTGCCGCGAGATCATGCTGTTCCACCTCGACCAGCTGTGGGCCGATCACCTCGCGTTCCTCACCGACGTGCGCGAGACCATCCACCTGCGGGCGATGGCCCGCGAACAGCCGCTGGACGAGTTCCACCGCGCGGCGATCCCCGAGTTCCACAAGATCCGCGGGGAGGCCGAGAAGCGGTCCGCGAAGACACTGGTGGAGGCCGAGATCACCGGCGAGGGCATCGATCTGGCGGCCGCCGGGGTGCGCAGGCCGACGTCGACGTGGACGTACCTGGTGCAGGACAACCCGTTCGACTCCGACGCCGAGCAGGCGCTGAAGAAGGTGCGCGGGCTGCTGCGCAAGAAGCGGAGCTGAGACGCGTGCGCGCCGACACATGAAGATCGGCGCCCCGGTGCGGGACAATGGCCGCATGCCGCAGTTGCGAATCGCGTTGGCCCAGGTGAACACGACGGTCGGCGATCTGGCCGGCAACGCCGCGACGATCGTCGAGTGGACGCGCAGGGCCGCCGACGCCGGCGCGCACGTCGCCGTGTTCCCGGAGATGTCGGTGACCGGCTACCCGGTCGAGGACCTGGCGCTGCGGAAGACGTTCGCGCGGGCGTCGCGGGATCAGGTCGAGCTGCTGGCGCGGCGGCTCGCCGAGGCCGGCTGCGGCGACGTGCTCACCTACGTCGGCTACCTCGACCAGGACGAGGTGGGCCCGCGCAACGCGGCCGCCGCGCTGTTGGGCGGCGAGGTGGTGGCGAGCCAGTACAAGCACCACCTGCCGAACTACGGCGTGTTCGACGAGCGGCGCAACTTCAAGCCCGGCACCGAGCTCGACGTGGTCCGGCTGCACGGCCTCGACATCGGCATGGTGATCTGCGAGGACCTCTGGCAGGACGGCGGGCCGGTGGCCGCGCTCGGCGAGGCGGGGGTCGACCTGATCGTCTCGCCGAACGCCTCGCCGTACGAACGGTCCAAGGACGACGTCCGGCTCCCGCTCGTGGCGGGCCGGGCGCGGGAGGCGCGGGCACCGATCGTCTACACGAACTGGGTGGGCGGCCAGGACGACCTGGTGTTCGACGGCGACTCGATCGTCGTCGCCGCGGACGGCGAGCTGCTGGCGCGCGCGCCCCAGTTCACCGAGCACCTGCTGCTGACCGACCTCGACCTCCCCTCCGGCGGCCACACGGCGGTCGGGGAGTTTGCCGGGCTGCGCGTGAACCGGCGGGTTCTGAGCGACACCCCGGTGCCCGCCTACGAGCCGCTGAGCGGGCCGGCGATCAGCGAGCCGCTGTCCGACGAGGCCGAGGTGTGGTCGGCACTCGTGCTGGGCCTGCGTGATTACGTGCGCAAGAACGGGTTCCGGTCGGTGATGCTGGGCCTCTCCGGCGGTATCGACTCGGCGGTGGTCGCGGCACTGGCCGTGGACGCCCTCGGCCCGGACGCGGTGTACGGCGTGTCGATGCCGTCGGAGTACTCGTCGGAGCACTCCCGATCGGACGCGGCGGAGCTGGCACGCCGACTGGGCTGCCACTTCCGCGTCGAGCCGGTGGCGGACATGGTGCGGATCTACGTCGACCGGCTCTCCCTGACCGGGCTCGCCGAGGAGAACATCCAGGCCCGCGTGCGCGGCATGCTGCTGATGGCACTGTCCAACCTGGACGGCCACCTCGTACTGGCGACCGGGAACAAGACCGAGCTGGCCGTGGGCTACTCGACGATCTACGGCGACGCCGTCGGCGGGTTCGCGCCGATCAAGGACGTCTTCAAGACTCACGTGTGGACACTCGCGCGCTGGCGCAACGCCGAGGCCGACAAGCGCGGGGAGACACCGCCGATTCCGGAGAACTCGATCACCAAGCCGCCGTCGGCCGAGCTGCGCCCGGGCCAGCTGGACACCGATTCGCTGCCCGACTACGCGCTGCTCGACGACATCCTCGACGACTACGTGGAGGGCGACCGCGGCTTCGCCGACCTGCTCGCCGCGGGCTTCGACGCGGAGGTGATCGACCGGGTGGTGCGGATGGTCGACAAGGCCGAGTACAAGCGCAGGCAGTACCCGCCCGGCACGAAGATCACGTTCAAGGCGTTCGGCCGCGACCGCAGGCTCCCGATGACCAACCTCTGGCGGGAGACGCACTAGCAGCACGCGCGCGGGGTGTGGGGCTCCGGTCTGCCTGCCGCTCATGGTCTGCCGTCGGGCGCCGGGAAGGGACCGGCAGAGCCGGCCTCGTCGCCGCGGGGCCGTCGAGTGGACCGGCCACGCGCGTGGTCGGTGACGGTGCCGGCGACCGGCCCCGCGCGGCTGTCGGATTCCGTCGGTGCACCGGCGTACGGTGCCGGGTGTGGCACAGGGGTTCACACTGTTCGACACGGCGATCGGGCAATGCGGCATCGCGTGGGACGGCCGCACCGTCATCGGCAGCCAGCTGCCCGAGGGCAGCGCCGAGCGCACCCGTGCGCGGCTGGAACGCCGGTTCCCCGGAGCGGTCGAGCATGATCCGCCCGGCACCGTGCGGCGCGCGATCGCCGCGGTGACCGCGCTGCTGTCCGGTGAGGGCGCGGCCCCGCTGGCCGAGGTGCCGCTCGATCTGAGCCGCGTGCCGCGGTTTCATGCCCGCGTCTACGAGGTGGCGCGCACGATTCCCCCGGGCACGACGCTGACCTATGGCGAGATCGCGCGCCGACTCGGGGAGCCGGGTGCGGCCCGCGCGGTCGGACAGGCACTCGGCGCCAACCCGTTCGCGCCCATCGTGCCGTGTCACCGGGTGCTGGCGGCGGACGGCGGCACGGGCGGCTTCTCGGCGAACGGCGGGGTGGCCACCAAGCGGCGGATGCTGGAGATCGAGGGCGTGTACCTGGAGGAGCCGACGCTGTTCGACGTCTGACCGGCGTGTTCGCGGCGGGCGCTACGTCTCGGACGTCAGCGCGCCTGTCGCCAGGCCCTGGGCCACCTGGTCGGTGTAGGACTCGCCGAGTTCGGTCAGTCGGCGGAGGGCGTCGCGGAACCGCCGGAGCCTGCGGAACTGCTCGCCCAGCCTGCGTTGCGCGTCGAGGTCGAGCACGGGTATCTCTGCCCGGCGCACGTCGAGGCGGTGGATTCCGGAGACGGTGACCGACAGGGCGCGGGGTGACGGTGCCGCCGCGAGGTAGCCGGCCAGGAAATCGGGATCCAGCCGCCGGGAGTCCGGCCGGAGGAGATGCAGGTTGGGACCGAGCACCCAGCCGGGCTCGTCGACGACCATGGGACGCAGGCGCCCGTCACCGGCCGCGACGACGGGCAGCACGACGTCCCCCGGCTCCAGCTCGATCGGCTCGTGCTCGCCCGCTTCCGCGAGCCGTGCCGTCGGTGGCCTGCCGGTCGCCACGTCACGACCCGTCAGCACCAAGGGTCCGCTGCCCTCCTCGGTCGTCGCCGGCCGGGACACGGCGTGGGTCAGCGTGAGTGCGCCGGCGCGCGCGAGTTCGTTCACCGTGACGGTGGTGTCGTCACCACGCCCACCGGCGGCGACCTGCGGCAGCAGGTCCCGGATCGTGGCCAGCAGCTCCGCGATGTGCGCAGCCTGCGTGTCGAGCGCCGAGGGGTCCACGCGTGTAGCGGGAGTGGGCACGTGACGAGCCGGGGTGAGGTCCACCTCCTCGTCGAGGAGGTCGATCGGTTCCACCACGCGTCGCCGGCCCGGCACCTCGGCCACCTCACCGGTCTCGGCGAACTCCCGCCAGGACGCGCCGATCGCGTCGCGCAGTCCGGACCAGTCGACCTGGCCGCGTCGCTGCGGGCGCAGGTCGGTGACGTCCAGGAGCAGGACGGGACCACCGGCCTCCGCGTCCGGCGCCCGCAACACCCACAGCTGCAGGCCGATCCCGGTGGAGCGCAATGTGCCGGGCGGCAGCGCCACGATCGCCCGGAAGACACCACGGCGGAGCATGGTTTGCCGGATCGAGCGGCCGGAACGCCGGGAGGCGACACTCGCCGGCACCACGAGCACCACCGTGCCGCCCGGCTTCGCGTGCGCGAGACAGTGCTGGACCCACGCCAGCTCGGTTTCCGTCTTCGCCGGCACGCCGTACTCCCACCGGGGGTCCATGACGAGGTGTTCGTGGCCCCAATCGCGGTAGCCGAACGGCGGGTCGCACACGACCGTATCGGCCCGCAGATCCGGGAAGGCGTCGAACCGCAGCGCGTCCCCGATCACCACGTCGGCCTCGGCGTGCAGGGACAACCTCGGCACGGCGAACCGGCCCACCCACGCGTCGCTCTCCTGGCCGACGAGGCGGTGCGCACCGGCGCGGGCCGCCGCGGCCAGGAGCGCACCGGTTCCGCAGGCGGGGTCGAACACGGTCGCGCCCACCGGCCGCGCGAGTTCCACCATGAGCTCCGCCAGGTCGGGCGGGGTGGCGAACGGCGACAGTTGCTGCCGCGCGAACACCCGGTTCACCAGCGCGTCCATCACCTCGTCCGCGGGCAACGCGGCGACCGCGTCCAGCGCCGCGGCGACCTCGGGCGGCACCCGGGTCCGCCCGCCGGCCAACCGCTCGGCGACCGCCGCGGCGAGCTCGTCGATCGGTGACTCACCTCGGGCCGCGTCGAGCGCCCGCCACAGCTCGTCCACCGGCTCCAACGCGGTCAGCTTGCCCTGCGCGCGCAGCCACGCCTCCACCTCGGACCGCCGGAAGGCCGGTGAGCCGGCGCCCGCGACCGGCTCGGGAAAGTCCTGGTAGCGGCGGCGCCAGTTGCTGACGGCCGCTCGGCCGACGCCGGCGAGCCGAGCGACCTCGGCAGCCGTCATCAAGGACTCATCGGTCATGCCAACCTCCGCACACTGTACGCGTTACCGTAACACAGTCCCGAGTTCATTGTTGACTGTGAACTATCGCTAGTGTGTAATGCACGTGTACACATCCCGAGTACCGGTGAGGCTGTCCATGACCGCGCCCGACGCCCCCACTCCGAACCACGACGACATCGCCGCCCTCGTACCGGCCGCCGCGGCCGCCGACTCCCATGCGGTCGGGACGCTGCTCGGCCGGCTGCGACCGATGATCGTCAGCTACTGCCGGGGACGGCTCGGCCGTGGCAGCGGCCACCCAACGGCCGACGACATCGCCCAGGACGTGCTCCTGGCCGCGTTCCGGGCCCTGCCGCGGTTCGGCCACGCGCCGGAGACCTTCCTCCCGTACACGATGGGCATCGCGCGGAACAAGATCGCCGACGCGTTCCGGAAGGCGCCGCGGGACAGCCACGTTCCGCTGGAATGGGCAGCCGACGAGGCCGTCGCGGAATCCACCCCGGAGGCGGCGGCGCTCGACCGGGAGCGGCGGGACCACCTCGCCGCGTTGCTCGCGGAACTCACGCCCGCGCAACGGGAGATCCTCACGCTGCGGTTGCTCGTCGGCCTCACCCCGGCGGAGACCGCCGAGGTCATCGGCTCGACACCGGGTGCCGTGCGCGTCGGCCAGCACCGCGCCCTGAACGCGCTGCGGCGCCGGCTACGCGAGACGCGCTGTGCCTAGCGTTGTGCCTAGCGCCGGGCGAAGCGCCGCCAGGGCGTGAGCCACGGCGTCTCCGGCCAGCCCTCGGCCGCCGCCATGAGCGGCAACGCGGTGGCCCCGTCGATCGACTCCCGGAGGATGTCGGCCTGCCCGGCATGGCGCGCGGTCTCCTCGATCAGGTGCAGCAGCACCCACCGGACCGACCACGCCGCGACATCGTCCGGAAACCACGGGACGTCCTTCGGTACCGGAACGGGACGGCCGAGGTCGTCGATCCCGGCGACGATCTCCTCGGTGTCGGTGGCGACCCGCTCGTACTCGCCGATCACGTCGGCGAGCGTCTCCCCCGGCAACATCCGGAAGTCGCCCCCGTCACCGGGCGGCCGCCCGAGGACCGTGCGCATCCAGCCGCGTTCCACTCCGGCGACGTGCTTGATGATGCCGCCGACGGACAGCGAACTGACAGTCGGCCGCGCCCTGGCCTGCTCGTCGGTGAGGCCGTACGCCGCCAGGCACAGCACGTACCTCTGCTGGGCGAGATAGGCGAGCAGGCCCTCGCGTTCGTCGGCCACGGGATCGACCAGGCCGGGCACGTCAGCTCACCGGATCCCTCGGCCGCGGGCGGATGTCCCGGGTGATCGACACGAGGTAGGCAACCCCGCACGACAGCAGCGCCGTGCCGGCGAGGAGCTGTCCGCGCGCGGCGAGCCCCGCGAAATGGCCCGGGCCGAGCCAGCCCGCGAGGACCAGACCACCGAGCGCCACCGTGTTCACCAGGACGCTCAGCACCGGGATGACGCGCCACCGGCCGTGCCACCACAGCAGCACGGTCATCGGTCCCACCACGTAGAGCAGGCCGAACAGCAGGGAGACGACGAGGTTGACGACATGCCCGGTGGAGTAGCCGGCCCGCTCCCGGCACGCCTCGCTCGCCGACACGGCGCAATCGAGCGGGAACGCGCCCTTGGCGACACAGAGCAGGCCCAGCACCCCCACCGCGACGACCGTCGACCGCGCCGCCCGGTGCACGGGCGCCAGCCGGAGCAACGGTGGGACGGCGAGCACGAACGCGACACCGGTCAGGATTTCCGCGGTCCGGAAAACGGATGTGTACGGCTGGTCGGAGGCCGCCAGGTCGACGGTGGCCGCGTGCACCGGGGAAAGCCCCGTGTCGAGGAAGAACTCCAGGGTCCACGCGAGCTGCCCGAGTGTGCCGGCGCTCAACAGGCCGACGCTGGCCAGTCGTACCCCGAACAGGGTCGGAGGACGACGGAGATCGGGCAGCATGGCGAACTACTTATCATGGCCGCGCGGGAACTGAAACCCGAGGAATTCTCGTTTGCGTTCCGTTTACCGCGTAGTGCCTGGCCGAGCGTGTGAAGCTGGTCGCACGCGCTTGGTGCCCGGCGAGGCCGGTGCGACGCTCGACGGGCAACGATCCACGACCCGGGGACCTGGTGACAGGCCTCGAGGGAAGGACGGTCGACGACGATGTCCACGCCTGGGAACGCGCGTGCGGGCGAGGTAACCGCCCCCTACGGAACGGGACCTTCAGCGCAGGAGAAACCGCGGAAGAAGGTCCGCATTCATCATCTGCGGGAGCTCAAGGAACGCGGCGAGCCGTGGCCCATGCTCACCGCCTACGACATGTACACCGCCGAACTGTTCGACGAGGCCGGCATCCCGGTGCTGCTGGTCGGCGACTCGGCGGCCAACAACGTCTTCGGTTACGACACGTCGCTGCCGGTGACGGTCGACGAACTGTTGCCGCTGGTCCGCGCGGTGACGCGGGCCACCACCCGCGCACTGGTGGTGGCCGACCTGCCGTTCGGCTCCTACCAGCTCTCGCCCGAGCAGGCACTGCAGACGTCAGTGCGGTTCATGAAGGAGGGCCGCGCCCACGCCGTGAAGCTCGAGGGCGGCCGCCGGTTCGCGCCGCATGTCGAGGCGCTGACCTCCGCCGGGGTGCCCGTGATGGGACACATCGGTTTCACCCCGCAGAGCGAACACAACCTCGGCGGCTACCGGGTGCAGGGCCGCGGCGCGGCCGGGGACGAGCTCCTCGCCGACGCACTGGCGCTGCAGGCGGCGGGCGCGTTCGCGGTCGTGATGGAGATGGTGCCCGCCGAGGTCGCCAAGCGGATCACGCACGAGCTCACCATCCCGACGGTCGGCATCGGAGCGGGACCGGACTGCGACGCGCAGGTGCTCGTGTGGCAGGACATGGCCGGGCTCCGCCGCGGCAAGGCGCCTCGGTTCGTCAAGCGCTACGCCGACGTGGCGGGCGAGCTCACCAAGGCCGCCCAGGCGTTCGCCGACGAGGTGCGCCGCGGCGAGTTCCCCGCACCTGAGCACGCCTTCCACTGACGCCTGCCGTGCCCGGCCGGTGCCACCCGCGCACCGGCCGGGCGCGCCACGGCTAGCCTGCACCGCATGGACGAGCTGTATCCGGCGATCACTCCCCACGAGCACGGCATGCTCGACGTCGGAGACGGCAACCGGCTGTACTGGGAGGTCTCCGGAAACCCCGACGGCAAGCCGGCCGTCGTGCTGCACGGTGGCCCCGGCAGCGGGAGCGCACCGCTGTCGCGCAGGCATTTCGACCCGGCCGCCTACCGCATCGTGATGTTCGACCAGCGCGGCGCGGGACGCAGCACACCGCACGTCAGCGACCCCGAGGCCGACCTGGCCACCAACACCACCTGGCACCTCGTCGCCGACATGGAACGGCTGCGCGAGCACCTCGGCATCGAGCGCTGGCTGGTCTTCGGTGGCTCCTGGGGCGCCACCCTCGCGCTCGCCTACGCCGAGAGCCACCCCGCGCGTGTCAGCGAGATCGTGCTGCGCGGGGTGTTCACCGCCCGGCCCAGCGAGCTCACCTGGATCTACAACGGCGGGGCGGCCCACCTCTTCCCCGTCGAGTGGGCCGACTATCTCGCGCCGGTGCCCGAGGACGAGCGTGGCGACCTGCTCGGCGCGTACCGGCGGCTGCTCGACGATCCCGATCCGGACGTCCGCAGGCGCGCCGCCGTGAGCTGGAGCGCGTGGGAGGGCGCCATCGTGTCGGTGGTGCCGCAGGCCGGTTACCGCGCCGGGTACAGCGCCCCGGCCTTCGCGGTGCCGTTCGCCCGCATCGCGCTGCACTACTTCACGCACGGGGCGTGGCTCGACGACGGGCAGCTCATCCGCGACGCCGGCAAGCTGGCCGGCATTCCCGGCGTCCTGGTGCAGGGCCGCTACGACGCGGTGTGCCCACCGGTCACGGCCTACGAGCTGCACCGGTCGTGGCCCGGATCCCGGCTGGTGCTCCTCGACCACGCTGGGCACGCCATCACCGACCCCGGCATGCTCGCGGCGCTGCGTGAGGCACTCGACGGTTTCGCCCGCACCTGAACGCCCGCCGTCACCGCCCGGCGTTGAGGGCGAGCCACAGTTCGGCCCGCACGCCCGGTGAGTCGAGGTCGCGGCCGAGCAATTCGGCCACGCGGGCCATGCGGTTGCGCAGGGTGTGCCGGTGGACGCCCAAGGTGGACGCGGCGGCGTCCCAGTGTCCATTGTGCTCGAGCCAGCGGTACAGGGACGTTTCCAGCTCGGGGCGTCCGGCAGCACGCAGCGGAGCGAGCGACTCGTCGGCGAACGTCCGGGCGGCCTCGGTGCCGAGCAGGCCGAGCAACCCGGCACCGGCGTGCTCGGGATAGCGCACCACGGGCTTGCCGTCCGCACGTGCGACGTTCGCGGCCTGTTCCGCCTGCCGGTGACCGGCGGCGGTGCGCTCGGCGTCCACTGTGGAGGACACGCCGGCGTGCAGGCCCGGGACGCGGCCGGGCAGCCGCAGGGCCGCCGACACGTCGCCGAGGACGACCACTGTGGACTCGTGCTCGGCGACCAGCGACGCCTGATCCGGTTCGGTCTCCAGCGCGTCGAGGGCCGCGGCCAGCGCGTGAGCCGGGCCGGCGAGCACCACCACCTGCCACCTCGGCGCCGGTGCCGTGCCCGCGACGTCGCGCAGAGTGGCGAGAGCGAGCTCGACGTGCCCGTCGAGCAGGAGGCGCAGCAGCCCGCTGCGGAGTCCGCGGAGCTGCGCGCCGTGGGCGCGGTCGCGTTCGAGCGAGAGCGACAGCAGCGCCGCGGCCGTGGCGACGAGGTGCTGGTCGGCCGCATCGAGCCGGGTGGAGCGGCCGACGGCGAGAAACCCGCGCGTGCGGGTACCGAGCGCCTGCAACACCACCTCGTCACCGTCCATCGTCAGCAGCCGCGATCCGCTGTGGGCGCGATCGAGTTCCGCGCGCACGGACGTGGCCTTCGCCGCGGCGGCGGCCGGTGCGGCCTCCCGCACCGTGCCGGCGGCGTCGACCAGCACCACCCACGCGTCGACGAGCCGCGCGAGCCTGCGCACGAGCGCGCCGGCGCCGTCCGGCCTGCGCAGCGCGGTGCGCGTCAGCTCCCGCTGTCCTCGGCCGGTCCGGACGAGCGACTCGTACTGCTCGGCCGCGAGCGCGGCCGACACCGCCCGCGAGATCGCGATGAACGGCGTGGGCCGGGGCACCTCCAGCAGCGGCAACTCCACCGCGTCGGCGGCCGCGATCAGCGCGCGGGGCACCCGCTCGTGGCTCAGGCCCACACCGAAGCCGAGTCCGGCGACGCCCGCGTCCGCGAGCCTGCGCACGTAGGCGTCCGCGGGCTCGGTGTCGCTGCCGAGCCCGGTGGTGAGCACCAGCTCGCCGCCGTCGAGGAACGCCGTGGGGTCGGCGAGCTCGGTCGGGTGCACCCAGGAGATCCCGCGGTCGAGTCCCGCCGCGCCCGCCAGCACGCGCAGGCCCAGCGCGGTGTCCCCTGCCAGGCTCCGCAACGTGACTGCCACGATGTCGAATCGTAGCCGCCGGATTGGACATCTCGGCAGGCTGACCGCACGGGCCGCCCCCAGCATGCTGGGCACATGACCGCTACCACCCCACGCCGCGCGCACGCCGCGCCCGGACGGCAGGCCCACCGACCCGTGCGAGCCTTCGGGGTCGCCGCGTGACCGCCCCGTTCTGGATCGCGGGCAAGCCGGTGTGCGGCACCGAGGCGGCCGTGGTCCGGCATCCCTACGACGACACGGAAGCCGGCAGCCACTACGTCCCGGCCGAGTCCGACGTCGAGGCCGCGGTAGCCGCCGCCGACGCGGCCCGCGCGGAGGCCGCGGGCCTTCCCGCCCACGTCCGCGCGGGCGCGCTCGACCACGTCGCGCACGCCCTGACCGGGCGTGCCGAGGAGTTCGCCCAGCTCATCACCGCCGAGTCGGGCAAGCCGATCCGCTGGGCGCGCGCCGAGACCCTTCGGGCGGCCTCGACGTTCCGCTGGGCCGCCGAGGAGGCCCGCCGCTTCTCCGGCGAGCTGCAGCGGCTCGACACCGACCCCGGCTCCACCGGCAGGCTCGCACTGGTCCGGCGGGTGCCGCGTGGCCCGGTGCTCGGGATCACGCCGTTCAACTTCCCGCTCAACCTGGTGGCGCACAAGGTGGCGCCCGCGATCGCGGTGGGCGCGCCGATCGTGCTCAAGCCCGCACCCGCCACGCCCTTGACAGCACTTGCCCTCGGCGAGGTGCTGGCCGAGACCGATTTGCCCGCCGGGTGCTGGTCGGTGCTGCCGGTCGGCAACGACGACGCCACGCGGCTCGTGACCGACGCCCGGCTGCCGGTGGTCTCGTTCACGGGTTCGGTACCGGTCGGCTGGAGCATTCGGGAAACTGCGGCACGCAAGCACGTCACGCTGGAACTCGGCGGTAACGCGGCGGTGATCGTCTGTCCGGATTGGACCGACCTGGACGCCGCGGCGGAGCGGATCGCCATCTTCGCCATGTACCAGGCAGGTCAGTCGTGCATCTCGGTGCAGCGGGTGTACGCGCACGACGACGTGGCCGACGACCTCACCGAGCGAGTGGTCGCCCAGGTCCGCGCGATGGGGACCGGCGACCCGCGCTCGGCGGAGACCGCCGTCGGCCCGCTGATCGACATCGCGGCGGCGCGCCGGGTCGAGGCGTGGGTCGCCGACGCCGTGGCCGCGGGTGCCCGGTGCCTCACCGGCGGCGAGCGCGACGGCGCGACTGTGGCGCCGACCGTGCTGGCCGGCGTCCCCGAGGACGTGTCCGTCATGGCCGACGAGGTCTTCGGGCCGGTGGTGTGCCTCAACGCCGTCGGGTCGGTGGACGAGGCGTTCGACCGGGTCAACGCCTCCCGGTTCGGCTTGCAGACCGGGGTGTTCACGCGCGACCTGCCGACCGCGTTCGCGGCGTCGGCACGGCTCGACGTGGGCGGCGTGGTGGTGGGCGACGTGCCGAGCTTCCGGGCCGACCAGATGCCCTACGGCGGCGTCAAGGACTCCGGCACCGGCCGGGAGGGCCCCGCCGCGGCGATGGCCGACCTCACCGAGGAGCGCGTCACCGTCCTCACGGGACTGCTGCTGTGAGCGCCGCCGACAGCTCGCGGTAGGCGTCCACAAGCGACGGCCCATACCAGGTCAGGTAGCGGCCGGACACGAGAACGTACGGCACGTCGGGAAAGAACTGCGGGCCGTCGTCGTCGGTGAACTCGTACGGTTCATCGGGCAGCACCAGCAGGTCGGCCTCGCCGGCCGCGAACCGGCTCCGCAGCTCGTCGAGCGGAGGGCGCGGGTAGCGGTCGGCGTGGTCGACGTAGGCGTTGCCGACGCCCAGGCGGTGCAGCACGTCCCCGCCGAACGTGTCCCGGCCGAGCACGACCCACGGCTTACGCCACACCGGCACCACCGCCCGCACGCGAGGTGGGCGCGTCACCCGCCAGAGTTCCTCCGCCTCCACCAGCCAGCCGGGAGCCTCGATGCCGAACGCACCGGTCAGCACGGCCCGCAGCGACCCGAGCGCGTCCGGAACGGTCGCCGGTGCGGCCATGACCCACACGGGCACTCCGGCCTCCCGCAGCCGCCGCACGTCCTCGGGCCGGTTCTCCTCGGAGTTGGCGAGCACGAGGTCCGGCCGCAGATCGAGCACGGCGCCCACCTTCGGGTACTTGGACCCGCCGACCCGCGGCACGTCCAGCCCCGGCGGGTGCGTGCAGTAGTCCGTGGCGCCCGCGAGCACGCCCGGCACCGTGTGCTCGACCGCCTCGGTGAGCGCGGGCACGAGCGACACGACCCGCCGCGGCGGGCCCACCAGCGGAACGTCGGCGCCCAGATCGTCGGTCGGTGTCGTCATCGGCAGTACTCCAGCAGGACGTCGGCGTGACACGGTTGCGGGGCGCACCAGCAGCCGAGCGCGCGGCCGGACAGCTCGCCGGCCTGTAGTCGGCCCACCAGCTCGGGGCGCCCTTCGAGGTACTCACGATAGTGCCGGATCATGGCGTCGCGGTCGGTCTTGGCCTCCTTGACGAACGGGTTGGCGAAGTCGGACTCCGGCCAGGAGTGCCGGTTGCCGGAGTGTCCGACGTAGACGATGAGGTCGTGATCGACGAGCCAGGGCACCAGGTGTTTGTGCGGCCCCGACTTACGCACGTTCACCACGACGCTCTCGCCCGCCCGCACCCGGTCGCACAGCTCGCGCTCGGTCGCGGTCCACCGGTCACGCTCGCTCAAAGGACACCTTCCGCTTCGCCACGTCGACGGCCGTGAGCCGCACCGAGACCCGCCCGCTGTCGGGAAAGCCCGGCCCGGTGCACTTGCCGAGCACCGGCGGGTCCTCGAGGAACACCTCGGCCTTGCCCTCCTCCGCGCGCAGCACCACGGCGTCGAACGTCCGTCCGATGTGTTCGGCCAGCACCCACGCCTCCACCTGGTCGAGGCAGGCGCGTTCGACGCGCGCGGCCAGGTTGTCGGAGAGGCTCATCAGCTCGGGCAGGTCGGCGAGGGCGGCCCGCACCCAGCCGGGCACGGGCCGGTCGTGAGTCACGGCGAGACAGATCTCGGTGGCGAACCGGTCGACGAGCCGCCGGATCGGCGCCGTGACATGCGCGTACGGGCGGCCGATGCCCGCGTGGCCGGCGAATTCCGGCACGTCCCCGTCGAATGACGTGTAGCCGGCGCCGCGCAGCAGCCGCGTCGTGCCCGCGTGCAGGGCCAGCGATGCCGGATGGCGCGGATCCAGCCCGGCCAGCAGTTCGGCCACGGAGGCCCTCGGCGGCCACTCGATGCCGAGCGCGTCGGCCGACCGGCGGAGCCAGTCGAGGGTGCCGTTGTCCGGCTCGGGCAGTGTGCGCAACACACCGATGCCCGCGTCGAGCATGATCGACGCCGCCGCCATCCCGGTGAGCAGCGAGATCTCCGCGTTCCACAGCTCGACGTCGTTGCGCGGCCTGCGGGCCAGCACCCAACCGCCGAGCGGGGCCTCGGTGATCTCCTGTTCCGGCAGCTGCAGTTCGACCGCGCCCCGCCGGACGGCGTGCTGTCGCCGCAACCTGCCGAGGTCGGGCAACGCGGTGATGGACGGGTGTGCCGTGCCCGCCGCGAGCGCGGCCGCCACGGTCTCGTAGTCGAACCGCTCGACCGAGCGCACGAGCGCCCGACGGAGCCGGACCCCCGTCGGCTCGCCCATGGAGTCGGTGTCGATCGTCCAGAGCACCGCGGGGCGGACCGCGCCGGGAAGGAGGCTGGCCGCCCCTTCGCTCAGCTCGGCGGGGTGCAGTCCGAGGTTGCCGTCGGGCAGGTAGAGCGTCTGGCCGCGCCGCCTGGCCTCGGCGTCGATGGCACCCCCGGGACGGACGAAGGCGGCGAGGTCGGCGATGGCGTACTGCACCCGGAACCCGCCGCCCGCGCGGCGTTCGAGGAGCACGGCCTGGTCGAGATCCTTCGCGCCCGGCGGGTCGATGGTGACCAACGGCAGCGCGGTGGCGTCCTCGCGATCACCGTCGTCCGCCGGGTCGCCGGCCACGGCTTCCGCCTCCGCCAGCACGTCCGGGGGGAACGATTCCGGCAGCTCGAATTCGGCACGCAGCGAGGCGAAGTCGCCGGCGCCGGGTGTACGGAGGACGACACCCACACCTGCACCATAACCCGGCACGGCGGTGGACATGACCTGATCGAGTACGGGTTGCCCGGGTGTACCTTGCGGTTCACAGATAATGAAAACCAATACCGACTTCGGGAGTTGACCGTGAAAGTCGCCTTCGTCGGCAAGGGCGGGAGTGGCAAGACGACGCTGAGCGGGCTGTTCACGTCGTATCTGGTGCACGAGGGCGCGCCCGTGCTGGCCATCGACGCCGACATCAACCAGCACCTGGCCGTCGCGCTCGGCGCCTCCGAGGAGGAAGCCGCGGCGCTGCCCACCCTGGGCGAGCACCTGCCGCTCATCAAGGAGTACCTGCGCGGCGACAACCCTCGGATCCCCAGCGCCGAGGCCATGATCAAGACGACGCCGCCCGGCCGCGGGTCCCGGCTCATCACCCCACGCGAGGACAACCCGATCACCGACGCCTGCGTCCGCGAGGTCGGCGGCGCCCGGCTGGCGGTGACCGGGCGGTTCACCGACGACGACCTGGGCGTCGCCTGCTACCACTCCAAGACCGGCGCCGCCGAGCTCCTGCTCAACCACCTCGTCGACGGACCCGGCGAATACGTGGTGGTCGACATGACGGCAGGCGCCGACGCGTTCGCCTCCGGCCTGTTCACACGGTTCGACGTGACGTTCCTCGTGTGCGAGCCGACCGTCCGCAGCGTCGGCGTCTACCGCCAGTACACCGAGTACGCGAAGGACTTCGGTATCCGGCTGGCCGTGGTGGGCAACAAGGTCACCGACGAGGAGGACGTGGACTTCCTGCGCGAGGAGGTCGGCGGCGCCCTGCTCGGCTGGCTCTCCAGCTCCGGCCACGTGCGGGCCGCCGAACGCGGCCGGCCGCGCCCTATCTGCGAACTGGAGCCGCACAACCTCGGCACCCTGCGGACCATGCGGTCCACAGTGGACGCCACCGAGCGGGACTGGCGGAAGTACCAGGCCCAGGCGGTGGAGTTCCACCTGCGCAACGCCCGTGCCTGGGCGGGATCGGAACTGGCCGAGCAGGTGGACCCGGACTTCGTCCCGGAACCGCCGGCCCTGGCACATCGCTGACGAAAGACACCTCTGCCCGCCGGCGCGGCCGTCGGCGCGGTGACGACAGACGGCGTGTTCCGGCCGGTCGTGCGGTGATGCGTCCCGGCAGCGCGGCCGCCCCCTTCACCCGGTGGGCGGCCGCGCGGCGGTCAGTCGTCGTAGTCCTCGCCGCGCCATTCGGCGTCGGCGCGATCGGCGGCCCGGGTGCGTTCGCGGGCGAGTTCGAGGGCACGGCGGGCGGTCGCCTCGTCGGGGTACGGCCCGAGCCGATCGATCGAACGCGACAGCCGGCCGTGCTCGACCTCACCGGTCCGGGTGTTGTACCACCAGCCGGGCGCCGGGTTCGGATCTTTGCTGTGCTTCGCCATACCTCGAGCGTGGCACAGAGCGCTCACCTGCGATAGCGGTAAGGGATCTCGGTCGGCTCGTCACCCGTGGGCCCGAACGCGGTGCCGCCCTGCGCGGCTTCGCCCGGGAGCTCGTCGAACCAGCCCCGCTCCGCCGTCCGGGCAGGCTCCGGTGGCTGGGCGGCTTCGGGCTGAGCGCTCTGCGCCGCCGGTTCGCCGGACGTCCCAGGGTGCGCGGCTCCCTGCGATCCGGCGGCAGGCGTCGATCCGGAGGCCGGCTGCGCCCCCGGGGCAGGAGGTTCGGCAGCACGTGCGGCAGACGGCTGCGACTGGTCGCCACCCTGGCTCTCAGCGGACCCCTCCGGCTGCCGGGGCTCCGCCGACCACGCCGTACCGGGCTCGATCCGGACCGGGGTCGCCATCCGCTCGCCGGCCGAACCCGAGCCTCCCGAAGCAGGCGAGCCCGCCGGCTCACGCTCACCGGAGGCCGCTCCACCGGACTCCACGCCGCCCGGCCCGCTCACACCCGGACCACTCGGCGACAGGGACGGCGCCGTCGGCGGCGGTGGCAGGGGCGGCGCGGCCGGAGGCGTGGACGACGCCGGCGCGCTGCGCCACACCGGCTGCGGCCCGATGTTCATCGGCGCCGGCCTGCCCTGCTGGGGCCCGGCGGCGGGCCGGGCCGCCTGCCGTTCGCGCACGATGGGGTCCAGGCACGACACGAGCACCGTCGTGTTCTCCGGGTCCTCGACCTTACGGCCGCTTCGCTCGCGGTACACCATCTCGCCGTCCGAGTCGATCTCCACGAGGTAGCCCGCCTCGGCAAGCTGCTCCTCGTCGAGGTCGGTGAGCCGCTCGGGACGCGAAGGCACCACCCGGTACGACGGCCACGACAGGCGGGCGTGCGTGTCGTGGAACTGGGCCAGCAGGTTCACCATCTGTTGCTGCCACGGCAACGGCATGCCCTCGGCGATGGCCCGGGGCAGGACGACGTAGCCCTCGTCGACTCCGGGCAGGCCGCCGCGGCGCAGGTAGTCGGCCAGCGGCGTGCTCGACGCAGGCGGCGCGCTCCTGGGCGCGGGCGGCGGACCGAACATCGCGAGCGGGTCCATCTCGAGTCCGGGCTGCCTGCCCTTCCCGCGTTTACCCCACTTCTTGCCCACGACTCACTCTCCCTGCACTCACACGCCTGGCCTGACCGCCTGCGGGACGAGCTCGGCCTCGTCCCACGACACATCTCGAACATGCACCGGCACACCGGACTGCTGGGCCTCGACCATCTTCCCGTCACCCAGGTACATCGCCACGTGGTGGATCGTGCTCGGGTTGGACGGGTCGTAGGCCCAGAACAACAGATCACCGGGTTGCGCCTGCTCCACCGGCAGCATCGCGCCCGCCTTGTACTGATCCCTGGACACGCGCGGCAGCGTGATCCCGGCCGCCTCGTACGCCCGGAGCATCAGGCCCGAGCAGTCGTAGGAGTCCGGGCCGGTCGCGCCCCACACGTACGGCTTGCCGCGCTCCCCCAGCGCGAACTCGATCGCCCGGCTCGCGGCGGCGTTGCCGGGCAGCGCCGCGCCCGCGCCCTCGCCGCAGCCGGTGGCGTCCTCGACCTGGCCCATGTTCTCGACGAGGTGGACAGCCATCGGCTCCCAGCTGTGATAGCGATCCGGGAAGGCCGAGCGCTCGACGGCCTGTGCCGCGTCGCCCGGCCGCATATCCTGCCAGTCCGGGATCGCCTCCAGGACGTCGTAGAACTTGTTGACCTGGTACGGCGGGTTGGTGACCTGCGCGACCGTGCCCCAGCCCATCGACGGGCGCATCTGGAAGATCCCGAGCGAGTCGCGGTCGCCGTAGGTAAGGTTGCGCAGCCGCGACTCCGTCATGCCCGCCTGGATGGCGATCTGCCACGCCCGCGGCGACAGGTCGCGCTCCTTGCCGATCTTGATGATCAGCGCGACGATCTGCCGCTGTTCCTCGTCGAGCTCGGCGGCGTCGGCGGCGCCTTTGTCCTGCTGGCCGAGCTGTGTGGGGCCGATCGCGGCGTCACAGCTCAGCGGCGTGACGCCCATCGCCTGCTGCCGCGAGCTGTCGATGATCGTGATCATGCCGACCGCCAGCACCACGGTCAGCACGGCCGCGGTGACGCACCCGAAGAGCAGTCCTGCCCGCACGGCTACCCCGCCTGGTCGTAGTGGGCGACGCGCCAGCCCACGTCCGTGCTCACCACCGTGATCGTCAGGGTGGGGCCGTCCGTGGGCACCTCGACCTCGACGGAACTGGTGAACGACTGCGTGGCCCGCGGCGGTCCGGCGACGCGGGTCGCCGGGATGTTCGCGAGGTTCACGCTGCGCATGACCGGCAGGTACTCCTCGGTGGTGTACGGGCGCATGCCCTCGAGCCACTGGTCGATGGTGATGCCCTGCGGGTGGTCGACCCACGCCGCCGCCCACTGCTCGGCGACCCGCAGGGCCTGCGGGTTGGGTGGCGCGCTCGTGGGCGAGGCCAGCGGCGCGGTGAGCCGGGTCGGGAGTGGACTCGTGCTCAGCGCGGCGTCGTCGCTGGTTCCCGTGGCGTTGCCGGTGGTGTCGGCGGCGGGCGTCTGCCTGTCCTGTCCGCCCTGGCCGTCCAACAGCAGCCGGGGCACCACGATGCCGGCCGCGACGATCACGGCCACCACCACGATCAGCGTCCCGATCAGGTGCGACGGCGAGCGAAGCGGCCAGCCCCACAGGCGGCGGTAGACGGCCGCGCGGCCGCGATTGGTGCGAATCGGCATCGTGACCCCTTACCGCACCAGTTGGTCGGTCTCACGAGCGCCGTCACCACGCACCTCGAGTCCGCGCGAGGGCCGGTAGAGCACGAACACCGGCTTGCCTGCCACGAGTTCCGGCTCCACCCGGCGCGGCTGCGGCGGGACGGCGGGCTGCGCTGCCGACGGTGCCGACGGCGCCGACTGTGCCGGCACGTAGGGCTGCTCGGCGCCCGCGGTCGAGGAGGTGATGCGGGACGGCACGACGAGCGGGTCGGCGTCGTCGGCGCGGTCCCAGCCGCGGTCGGTCACCGGGACGGTGTCCACCCGCCTGCTGGGTACGGAGATCGTGCGCTGCTCGCCGGGTCCGCGGCCGGGCGGGAACGCCGCGAAGGCCCCGGCCTGCGCACCGCCGGCGGCGGGCAGCGCGGGTCGGTCCGCGGCCGGACCGGCAACGCCCGGCCAATGCGCGGAAGGGTGCATACCACCGGCCACCGGCGCGTCGAGCCGCTGCGCGTTGGCGAACACCGTCGCCTCCGGCCGGAACCTCCTGCCCGCCGTCGCGCCGCCGTGCCCGCGGGTTCCGGCGCCGCCTTCGGCCTCGTCGGTGTCGCGGACGTTCCGCCAGAACTCGTCCTGCGGCGTCGGCTCGGTGGAATGCTTGCGGAACCGCGAGAACAGCCCGCCGCGGGGCGTCGGCACGGCCGAACCGACCATGCCGACCGACATCTCCACCATCTGCCACAGCCGCCTGGCCGGCCGTCCCACCAGGAACAGCAGGATCGTCACCAGGCCCGCCAGCACCATCTGCGTTAGCATCGACAACGACGTCCCCGTCGCGAAGATCGCCTGCAGAAGCAGCGCGTGCACGCCGGCAAGCACCGACAGCACGATGAGGTTGAACGCGACCGCGCCGACCACCCGGCCGACCCGGCGCAGGATGTCGTGGTGCAGGATCGCCACCAGGCCGATCAACGGCGCGGTGAGCGTGAACAGCCGCACCAGGATCTGCGCCAGCAGCACGGCCGCCTTGGCGAAGAGCTGGAACAACGCGTAGGCCAGGCTCTGCAGCAGCGACAGGAATCCGGCGCCCGTGCGGCTGCCGTCCTCGCCGGTGAAGTAACCGCTGGCGGGGCCGAGCTGGTTGGCGATGCTCTTGAACTCTTCTTTCTTTCCGTTGATGACGGCCTCGTCGGCGTCGTCACCGTTGCGCAGCTGTTCCCACGTGAACGCCTGCGCGTCCAGCAACCGCCTGCCGAACTGCTCGGCCTGCGGCGCATCCGGCGAGCCGAACTCGCCGCGCAGCCAGTTCTCGTAGACCACCTTGGTGTGCAGGTCGGTCGGCAGCACGTGCCGGACGACCCGGTCCTCGGCCTCGTCGACGAACCCGGCCTGGATGTTCGTGGTCGTCTGGACGATGGCCCGATCGATCTCGTCGTAGTAGCGCAGCAGCGCCAGGGACGACGCCGCCAGCCACACGCCGCCGAGCGCGAACAACGCCCGCTTGCTGACGGTCGCGAGGTCACCGCGCCAGATGTTGCGGAACAGGAAGATGGCCAGCAGCAGCGCGACGAGCCCGAACAGCTGCATGTAGACGTTGGTGTAGACGGCTTCCGCGCCGGAGGCCACGGCGTTGTAGATCGGGTTGAGCAGACCGCCCTCGAGCACCGTGTAGTGCAGCGAGTTGGTGGCGCCGACGATGTTCTTGCCGATGTTGAACAGCTGGTTGCCCGCCCACGTGTCCACGGTCGTGTTCGGGTCGGTCATCCCGAGCGCGCCGCTGTCGCAGTCGTAGACGTTCCAGACCATTCCGGCGTAGCCGTAGTCGAGGTAGGCGCTGCCGGCTTCGCCCTGGCCCGTGGTGGGGTCGAGCGCGCCGACCATGCCCGACCCCGGACGTTCCGGGTTGGGCGCCTCGCACCCGTCGGCGAACGCGGGCGGCGCGGTGGCCACGGCCTGCAGGCCGAGCAACGCGATCGTGGCGATCAACGCCGGATACCGTTTCCGCGCGACGGCGGGCTCGCCCTGACCGCGCCGCCTGTTTCGCGCGCGGTGCCACATCCGGGCGCCCAGGAGCAGGGCGAGCAGCGTCAGCAGCGTGGTCATGCCGCGTCCCTGCCGGTGCCGTTCTTCCCGGCGCCCGCACGCTGTTCCTGCTTGTCCCGGTCGGGCGCACCATCGGTCTCCTCGAGCACCTGCTGCTCGGTGAGGCCGACCTCGAGCTCGGCGGCGAGTTCGAGGTCCTCCTCCAGGTCGTCCTCGGGCGGCTCGGGCACGTGGTACTCGGCCTCCGGCTTCTCGTCGGCGGCCGGTGGGGCCGCCCGGTCCGGCACCGAACCGGGCGTGGTGTCCAGTGCCTCGCGCAGGTGTGCGAGGTGCGGCCCGGAGAAGTCCACCCGGATCCGCTCGACGCCGCCCGCGCCGTCGCCGAAGATAAACTGCCGCGGGTCGCGGTCGCGTTCCGCCTCACGGTGGGCGCCGGGACGCCTGCCCAGCGCGGACACCACCTGCTCGTACCCCACGCCCACGGGAACCTTGAGCAGCCGGAGGGCGTCGGCCTGCGCCTCGTCGTCGTCGAGCCGGCCGACGAACACCGAGTCCAGCAGTGCCACGAAACCCTGGATCTTCAGGAAGTCCGACGGAATCTGCGACGACAGCAGCACCCGGACGTTCCACTTTCGCGAGTCACGCGCGAAGCGGTTCATCAGGACCCGGCCGGTCGGCACCTCGGAGAGGAAGAACGCCTCGTCGATCCAGACACCCTTGCGGTGTGCCTTGGGCTTGTCGTACACGGACCGGGCCGTCAGCCACGCCGCGAGGTTGAGCATCTCGACGCCGAGCGCCTCGGCGTCGGTCCAGTGCTCGCGGCCGACACCTTCCTTCGGCAGCGTGAGCCCGGCCATGGTGAGCACGGTGAGCCGGTCGTCGCGCGTGTCGGAGTACGGGTCGGCGCCGGCTTCCGGAATGAGCAGCGACATGCGCTCGCGGAGTTCGTCGAGGAAGTCGGCGACCACGACGGCATGTTCGTGGTGCTCGCTCGCGTCCCGGCGCAGGGCGTCGATCACCTGGCCGGGATCGGCGTCGTAGCGGCCACCGACCGCGCGCACCGCGCGCAGCAGCACGATCCGGGTCTGCGGCATCCGCGCCACGTCGTAGGGCAGGACGCCGGTGAGCACGTCGAGCACCAGCCGTCGCCGCGTGGCGCCGGCGAGCGCCCGCTCGCGCCGCCATGCCCGTTCCGGGTCCTCCTCGTCCAGGAAGTGCTCGAGCTGCGGCTCGGCCACCACGCGGTAGGGGTTGAGGATGCCCGGCTGGGCGTTGAGCAGGTTGATCGGCCGCGCGTAGGGCCGCAGCTCCGGCAGTTCGCACAGCCGCGACAGCGGGCCCGACGGGTCGAGCACGGTCCAGTGCGCCCCCGCCCGCAGTGTCTTGTAGACGATGCCGCCACCGAGGAACGACTTGCCGCCGCCGAGACCGGCGACCATCGCCGTCAGACCGGAGCCGTCCCGGATCTCCTGCGCCATCCACGGATCCCACGCCACGGGACGCCGCGTCGCCGTGCACGTCTCGCCGAGCAGAATGCCGCGCCGGTCGCCGACCTCCGCGGTCGCCGTCGGCACCGAGGCCGCGGCCCAGATCACCGAACCCCGTCGCATGTACGCACCGGACGACAACGGCTCACCCGGGATGAACTCCCGCGCCAGCGCGTACTGCGCCTCGGGATGCTCGATAGCGATCTTCGGTTTGTAGAGGTCGAGCAGTTGCTGCGCCAGCCGCAGCGCCTCACGTTCGGTGTTGCCCGACACCGCCAGCCGCCACCACGACCGCACACGCGTGGCCAGCGCGGTGAAGCCCGTGGTCATCTCGTCGTCGATCTCGAGCACGCGGGACGCCTGGCGCGCAAGCGATTGCGGCGGTTCGAGCTCGTGCTCGTCGGTGTAGTGCTTGACCTGCGAGCGCACCTTGTTCATCTGCCGCTGCAGCTCGCCCGCGACCTCCTCGGGCCTGCGGACATAGATTCGCGCCGACCATTCGACCGGCGCGGGCAGGCGATCGGCGTGCTGCACCCACGGATCGTCGACCTCGGGGATCTGCAGGCCGTGCATCTGCCCGACGGTGAGCACGGCCACGTGCCTGCGGACGCCGGCGTTGGATCCGGTGCGCCCGCGCACGGTGACGGTGGGCGCGTACGGCTCGGCGTGGAAGTCGGCGGCGTCGGTGAAGCTGGCGAGGTCCTCCGGTTCCCATTCCGAGCCCGGCACCGCGGGCAAGTTGCGTGGAGCGGGCAGGCCGAGCGAGCACGACCGGTGCATCAGCCAGGACATCTCCTCGGCGCTGACCGGCCTGCCCTCGAGCCCGGACGAGCCGATCACCTGGTCCAGGTGCTCGACCTCGGAGTCCAGCGCGGCCAGTTCCGCGTCGACCGCCTCGGGCAGGATCTTGCGCAGCAGCGGAGCCGCCCGCTCGACGGCGCGGTCCACCACGCGGCGGGTCTGGACCTGTACGCCGAGGTAGACCTCCTTCTCCGCCATGGACCGGCCCATCAGCTGTTGCTGCTCACCGACGAGGTAGTCGTCGAACGACATCGCGCCCGGGACGTCGGCGGGGCGGTCGAAGGCGTTGTGCACGTGCGCCTCGGCCCACATCCGGATCGGGTACGGGCGCGTGGTGACGCGCAGGTGCATCCAGCGGCCCTGCAACTCGGCGTACTGGCCGGCGATCGCGGCGATCAGGTCGCGGCGCTGGGAGTCGGAGCGGAACGACCAGCGCTGCGGGGCCAGGCGGTACCAGGCGTAGACCTCGTGGCCGGTGCGCAGCAGGTGACCGTCGATGCTGCGGGCCGCGATCGACGGCGTGTACGTGGGTATCGCCTGCTCACCGGGCAGCCGCCTGCCACGGCGGCCGCCTTCGGCCTGCTTCGACTGGGCCGGCTGCTGGGTGTTCCGGCTGCGGTCGCGACCGAACAAGGACTACCTCCCGACCGGCGCCGAGGTTCGGCGGCGGCGCGCTCGTGCTGTGCTCTCTCGTGACGGATGGTGGGACCGGCGGTTCGCGTCCGGGCGGGACCCTCCTCGCTTGCGTCCGGGCCGCGGCCGCTCGGCGCGCACTTTGATCTTGCTCGCACTCGCCGCGCCACCGGCGGCCCGGGTCTTCTCGCGGGGCGTCTGCAGTTCTCGCAGCCACATGGTGAAGACCGCACCGAGCGGCCGCTCGTGGCTGATCTTCGAGGTGATGAGGCGGGTCAGCGCGATCGTGATGACGAACGCCCACGCCGTACTGAAGAACCCGAAGCCGATCCCCAGCTGTCGTTCGACTCCGAGAACCACCAGAAAGAGTGGTACGCCGACGCCCCACGCCACATAGCGGGCACGCCACGGGAACGTGGCCTTCGGCGGGCCGAGCCAGACGGCGTCGACCCGGTAGACCTCGTCATCGGTACGGATGCGCACGTCCGCGAGTCCCGGATCAGCTTGTGAACAAGCCGGCGATCCATTCGCCGACGTCGACACCCATTCCGCTCACGGCAAGCCCGATGATCGCGAGCGCGATCACCACACCCGCGAGCCTGCGCATGACTCCGGCGTTGTCGCCCTTGCCGCCGCCCAGCCAGAGCAGCAGCAGCGCGACGGACAGCAGCACCAGCGGAACGATGTTCTCCAGGAGCCAGTCCCGGACTCCGCGCGTGCCGAGTTCTCCTTGCGCCAGAGCCGCAAGCGTCATCGTGGTCATCGACTACTCCCGAGTGCCCGGAGTGTGGTACGCGGCACAGTGGTTTGCACCGCGCAAGGGATCCAGCACTTGCCGTGTTCGAACAACATCATGGCGTCACGACGTGTAGTGGTCAAAGGCCCATGTGGGTGCGACAGCCCGACCGCGGGGGTACGTGTCGTAAGCGCGCTCACCGAAATCGTCCGTCCTCCATCTTCGCCGTAACGGCCTCCAGGATTAACCCTGAACACCCGGATTTCCTAGTGTGCGCATGGCCTCACTCACACGCCTAGATCGTTCTCACTGTGGGTCCGACGTTCACCGCTCGATGGTGGCGCGACCAGTGAACCATGACCCGTTCGGCGGTATGACAGGGCTCCACTCGGTGACAGGGCTTCACACACGCGAACGCGTCGATCTCCATCCCATCGAGCGATTGCGGTTACAGCGCGCACTAGCCGAGCCGCCACTTTGGACACTCTGCGTGACACATCGCCCGTTGCGGGGGTTTTCGGTGATGTTCACCTACCGTCGGCGAACAAGCCGGGAGGGAAGGCACCGGCGGACTGGACCACCGCCGAGAGCTCCCCGCCGAGCCGCTCGATGCGGGCGACCGTCTCGGCCCCGGCCATCGCGTACGGTGCTGCCGCCGCGGC
Source organism: Prauserella oleivorans (assembly GCF_042685745.1). NCBI lineage: Bacteria > Bacillati > Actinomycetota > Actinomycetes > Pseudonocardiales > Pseudonocardiaceae > Prauserella > Prauserella oleivorans. Next base: position 5,524,086 of record NZ_JBHUNT010000001.1, read on the forward strand.
GTCGGTGTCCTCTTCGATCCGGCGGCGCGCCTCGGCACCGGCATCGGTAAGCCCGTGCTCGTCGAGGAGCCCTTGCTCCCGCAGTTCCTCGGCCGCGCTCGCCCACTGCTCGTCGGACCAGCCGCGCAGCTTCTTGGCGTTCGCTTCCGTGAAACCCTTGCCCGTCACCGTGTGCGTGACGAGTGCGGGCAGACCGGCGAAGCCGTGGTTCACCAACGCCGCGATGTGACCGTCACCGCGGTACTCCCGCAGCAGGGTCGTCGCGTGCCAGAGTTCGATCAGGGAACCCTTGGGCCACTCGAGGTCGGCGTGCGCGGCGTACAGCGGCCTGCCCTCGGGGCGGCAGGCGTCGGCCACCCCGCGCAGCAGTCCGGCAAGCTCGGCGACGGCCTCCGACTCGGCGCGCTCCTCGCCGAGCAGCCTGCGCAACGCGCGGTCGGCCACCTCGAACCTGGCGTCGACCACGTCCGCGGGCGCGGCGTGCGACCACGCCCGCGGAATGTGGCGGGCGACGAGCTCGGGGTTGAACGAGTAGAAGGTCGCGGCGATCACTCCCGGCCCGACGGCGCCGAGCGGTCCGCCCCGGCTGGCGAAGTAGGCCATGCGACCGGGTTCGAGGCCCAGCGAGGCGTAGACCTGCTGCGTCTCGCTCGCGAAGTAGACCATCGCGTGCAGCGGTTCGAGGACGGCGTGGCAGCGGCGGGCGGCTTCGCGCGCATCATCGCGGTTCATGGCGGCAGCGTACTGGCCGGATCGCCGGTGGGGGAAAGCTCACGACGAACGCGGTGCGAAGCGGGCACCGTGCCCGGCCGGCTGGACACGGTGACGGCCGGCCGGGATCACCGATCACCGCGAACCCGCCGCGCGACGATGGCGGCGTGGGGTCGACGGCCCGGGTCGACGCGGCTTTCCGTTGCCTCCACGTGGAAACCCGCCTCCCGGAGGCGCTGCGACATCTCCCCGATCGACCAGAAGTAGGCGGTCGTCACGGCGTGCGGGAACGGCTCCACCCGTGGGCCCTCGAACATGCCGAGCAGCAGGCTGCCGCCATCGCCCAGGCACCGTGCGAACTCACCGAGGATGCCGGGCACGAGCCCTGGGTCGGCGTGGATGACCGAGTACCACGAGAGGATCCCGGCCACCGAGCCGTCGGGCACGCCGAGATCGTCCAGTTCGCCGACCCGGAACGCCGCGCCGGGAAACCGCGACCGGGCGATGTCGACGAATCGCGGCACCAGGTCCACACCCTCGATGTCGCAGCCCTGGCCGCGCAGCAAGTCGGTCCACTGCCCCGGCCCGCAACCCGCGTCGATCATGCGCCCGGATATCTCGCCGGCCCACCGGGACACCAACGTCCGGTCCGGCTCGGGCATGGCCTCCCGTGAGCCGAACAGATCCGCGTACTCCGCCGCCCGCCGGCCATACGCGTCTCGCACCTCGTCCACCGACACCGGTCACCCCCAGGATCCTCGGTCACCCCCGGCGGCACGTGACCGGCGCCGGCACCGAGACGATCTCGGCGCCGACATATTCCCACCGTTCGCTGCAGACCCGCCGCCGCATCGGCAGTCATGAGAAGAGGACGAGTTGGCATGTAAGCCGGATTCTGTGCCACGGCGAGGCCGTGGCGGCGACCATCCATCTCGGCCTGCCGTCGCCGACAGGCTCCAGCGGCCTACCCGCAGGCATCGGACGGGCCGCCCTCGAACGCCTGCGCAGGAGCCGAAGCTCCCTCTTGGCCTTGCTCCGGGTGGGGTTTACCGAGCCGCCCCGGTCACCCGGGACGCTGGTGGTCTCTTACACCACCGTTTCACCCTTACCTGACGCCGGGCGCCAGGCGGTCTGTTTTCTGTGGCACTGTCCCGCGGGTCACCCCGGGTTGCCGTTAGCAACCACCCTGCCCTGTGGAGTCCGGACTTTCCTCGATACCGCGCCCTCGCGGGCACGGCGTCGCGGCCGCCCTGCCAACTCGTCCATGGATCGAGGTTACCCCTCACCCGGCCGCGATTCTCAGCGCAGGTGGGAGATGTCGTTGACCAGCCGGACGCTCGCGTTGCCGTCGGGGTAGAAGTCGACGATCGAGAGCGACGCGGGGTCGAGGTGCAGCCGGAACAGCAGGGAGGGACCCGCGTCGAGGGCGATCCGCAGCAGCGATTTGATCGGCGTGACGTGGCTGACCACCACGATCGTCCGGCCGCCGTAGCGTTCGCAGAGCTGGTCCATGGCCTGCGCCACGCGCCGGTGCACCTGGTCGAAGCTCTCGCCGCCGGGCGGAGGCACGGACGTGTCGCTCATCCACTGCCGGTGGACGTCGGGGTCGCGCCGGGCGGCCTCGCCGAACGTCAGGCCCTCCCACTCGCCGAAGTCGGTCTCCCGGAGCGTCTGCAAGGTCTCGACCCGGCTGCCGAGCGCGTCGGCCACCGCCTGAGCCGTCTGCACCGCGCGCGTGAGCGGCGAGGACACCACGGGCAGCGGCTCGGCGCCGAGCCCGTCGAGACCTGCCAGCCGCTTCGCCGCCGCCTGCGCCTGCCAGCGACCCTGCTCGGTGAGCGACACGTCACCCGCGCCGGAGTAGCGCCGGTCCACCGACATCTCGGTCTGGCCGTGCCGCAGCAGCAGCAGGCGCGTGGGGGTGCCGGTCGCACCGGTCCAGCCGGCCGGCGACACCCGGTCGTCCCGGCGGGGTGCGGGTTCGGGTTCCGGCTCCTCGGCGGGCGCCGAGGAGCCGGAACCCGCCTGGGTGTCCATCGCCTCGTTGGCGAGCCGGTCGGCATGGGCGTTCTTCGCCCGCGGCACCCACTCGTACCGCACCCGGGAGAACCTGCCGGCCAGGTTGCGCGCTTCGAGTGCGAGCGGCTGCAGCGCCGCGTTCTTGATCTTCCACCGGCCGGACATCTGCTCGACCACGAGCTTCGAGTCCATCCGCACGTCCACAGTGGACGCGCCGACCTCCGCGGCCGCCTGCAGGCCCGCGATGAGCCCGTTGTACTCGGCCACGTTGTTGGTGGCCACGCCGAGGCCCGCGCGGCGCTCGGCGAGCACGCGGCCGGTCTCGGCGTCCTTCACCACCGCGCCGTACCCCGCCGGGCCCGGGTTGCCCCGCGACCCGCCGTCGGCCTCGACGATGACATGCTCGCTCACAGGCCCGACTCCAGGGTCCGCACCAGGATGGCGCCGCAGTTCTCACACGTGACGACCTCGTCGTCGGCCGCGGCCTTGATCTCCGAGATCTGGCTGCGGTCGAGCTCGAGCTGGCAGGCCCCGCAGCGGCGCGCGCGCAGCAGCGACGCGCCGATGCCCTTCTGCTCCCGGACCCGCTCGTAGAGCTTCAGCAGCGGCTCCGGAAAGCGCGGCGCCAGGCCCGCGCGGTCGGCCTCCCGGCGTGCCTGCGTGGTGTCCAGGTCGGCCAGTGCCTCGTCCCGGCGCTTGGCGGCGTCGGCGAGATCCTGCTCGGCCTTGTCCACCTCCGCGGCGCTGCGCTGGACGTCGGCGCCCACGGCTTCCCGGCGCTCCATCAGTTCGAGCAGGTCGTCCTCCAGCGCCGCCTGCCGCCGGGCGAGGGTCTCCAGCTCGTGTTCGAGATCGGTGAGCTGCTTGGAGGAGACCGAGCCCGACTCCATGAGCTTGCGGTCCCGGTCGGCGCGCGCACGTACCGACTCGACCTCGCGCTCCTGCCTGCTCACCTCGCGGTCGAGGTCGGAGGCCGCGGTCTGGGCGGCCACCAGGGCGTCGCGCCGCTCGCGCAGGGTCTTCTCCGCCTCGGCGATCTCGGTCAGCTCGGGCAGGTTCCGGCGCCGGTGCGCCACCCGGGAGAGCTCGGCATCGACCTTGGCGAGCTCCAGCAACTCGCGTTGCAGGGACGGGTCTGCCTTCACGTCGTACTCCCGTTCGCTCGGACGTTCCACGGATCCGTGCATCGCGTGGAGACGTGGACCTCGACGGTACCCGCACGCCGGATGACCTCGGCGGCTTGCCCGCACCACGGCCATTCGCTCGCCCAGTGGGTCACGCCGACGAGCGCGGGAACCGGGCCGCGCTGTTCGAGGTGCTCGCCCGCCGGGTGGTGCCGCAGATCCGCGGTGACGTAGGCGTCGACCCCGGCTTCGGTGGCGGCGGCCAGGTAGCTGTCGCCCGCGCCGCCGGACACGGCCACGGTCCGGATCGGACGGTCGGGATCGCCGGCGCCGTACACGCCAGGGCTCGTGGCGGGCAGCGCAGCACCGACCCGCTCGACGAACGCCGAGAACGGCTCCGGCTCGGCCAGGACGCCGATGCGGCCGATGCCGGTCTCGGCCCCGTCGGCGTGCGGGGCGAGCGGCCGCCGCACGGTCAGGCCGAGCGCGCCGGCGAGCGCGTCCGACACGCCGGGGTTCGCGGCGTCGGCGTTGGTGTGCGCGCAGAACAACGCGACCCCGGAGCGGATCATGCGGTGCACCAGCGACCCCTTGCTGGTGTCGGCGGGCACACCGTGCACGCCGCGCAACAGCAGCGGATGGTGCGCGACGATCAGCTGGGCTCCGAGCTCGACGGCCTCGTCCACGGTCGCCGTGACCGGGTCGACGCACACCAGCACGCGCTCCACCGGTTCACCGGGGTCGCCGCACACCAGGCCGACGGCGTCCCACGACTCGGCCAGCTCGCGGGGGTAGGCCGCGTCCAGCGCGGCGATCACGTCGGAGACTGTGGCTGGCATGGGCCCGATCCTCCCATGCCTGCTCGTGCCCGGGCCGACCGTCCGGTGACCGTTCGGCACACTGGGGGCCATGCACGTGTGCTTCGTCTGCTCCGGCAACATCTGCCGCTCCCCGATGGCGGCCGTGGTCTTCCGGGAGCACTTGCGCAGGGCCGGTCTCGCCGACGACGTCCGCGTGACCAGCGCGGGCACCGGACCGTGGCACGTCGGCGAGCCCGCCGACCCGAGGGCGCGGTCCACCCTGGTGGCGGGCGGCTACGCCGGCGAGCACGTGGCCGCGCAGATCGGGCCCGAACACCTGGACGCCGACCTGTTCGTGGTGGCCGACAAGGGACATCTGCGAGACGTCCAGGCGCTCGTCGACGACCCGGATCGGGTGGTGCTGCTGCGTGGTTTCGACCCGTCCGCGCCGCCGGAGGCCGAGGTGCCCGACCCCTACTACGGCGACGGCGACGGGTTCGCCGACGTGCTCGCCATGATCGAGCGCGCGATGCCGCGGCTGGTCGACTGGGTGCGGGAGCGGCTGTGAACGGCGCCGGCGACGCCACCGCCCTGGCCGCCGTCCGCCGTTACACGGACGCGACGCCGTTGCACTGCTACCGCCTCGGAGGTGGCGCGGCCGTGGTGAGCCTCGACGGTGGCGGCCAGGTCGTCGCCAAGGAGGGTGCCGGGCCGAACGCCGCGCGGGCCGAAGCGACCGGGCTGATGTGGCTGGGCGAGTCCGGCGACGTGCCGGTGCCGGCGGTTCACGGCTACGGCGACGACTGGGTCGTCATGGACTACGTCCCGCCCGGACCGGCCCACCCGGAGGCGGCCAAGGCGTTCGGCCGCGGGCTCGCGGCCCTGCACCTGCGGGGCGCACCGGGTTTCGGGTCACCACCGCCGGACGGACCGGCCGACGCGTGGATCGGTCTGGCCCCCATGCGCAACGAACCGCACGTGGACTGGCCGTCCTTCTACGCGAGCACCCGGATCGAGCCCTACGTCCGCACCTGTGTCGACCGCGGGGTTTACGACACCGACGAGGCCGCCGTGTTCGACGCCGTGTGCGCGCGGCTGCCCGAGCTGCAAGGCCCGCCGGAACCACCCGCCCGGCTGCACGGTGACGCGTGGAGCGGCAACGTGCACTGGTCCGACGACGGCCGGGCCTGGCTGATCGATCCGGCGGCCCACGGCGGTCACCGCGAGACCGACCTGGCCATGCTGCGCCTGTTCGGCACGCCGCTGCTCGAGCACATCCTCGGCGGCTACGCCGAGGGCGCCGCGGACGCGGGCAGCCCGCTGGCGGACGGCTGGCAGGATCGGGTGCCGCTGCACCAGTTGTTCCCGCTGCTGGTGCACACCGTGCTGTTCGGTGGCGGCTACGCCCGGCAGGCGCTGAGGGCGGCGCGCGCGGCGCTCGGCTAGCCACGTCGGCAGCCCGTCGCGCCGGTCACCCGCGCTGGGAGTGACGGTGCCGAGCGCATACCGTGGACGTGTGCGGTGGAAGCTCCTGCTCAAGCCTGGCTGGCTGGCGTTGACGTTGGTGGTGTTCGTCTTCGCCACCGTCTGCTACACGCTGCTCGCCCCCTGGCAGTTCCACCGGCACGAGGAACGCGCGGCCCAGAACGCCGCCGTCTCGGCGTCCACCACCGCCCCGTCGAGGCCGCTGTCGCAGGTGCTGCCCGCCGGACAGGCACCGACGGAGCGGACGCAGTGGCAGCGGGTGCTCGTCACGGGCACGTATCTCCCGGACGCCGAGGTCATCGCCCGGTTGCGCACCGTCCAGGGTGAGCCGGCCTTCGAGATCCTCACCCCGCTGCGCACCACGGACGGCCAGATCGTCCTCGTCGACCGGGGTTTCGTGCGCCCGGACAACGACACGGGCGTCCCGCGCTACGCCGCGCCGCCGCGCGGTCAGGTCACCGTGGAAGCGCGGCTGCGGCTGGACGAGCGCGACCCCGAGGCCCGGGACGCCTTCGCCGACGCCACGACCAAGGGCAGGCTGCACGCGTACACGGTCGACTCGCAGGTGGTCGGCCGTGCGACCGGGCTCGACATCCGGCCCGGCTACGTGCAGCTGGAGCCCGGCCAGCCCGGCGTGCTCACCGCGCTCCCGCTGCCCCAGCTCGAGGCAGGCCCGTTCCTCTCCTACGCCCTGCAGTGGATCGCCTTCGGCACGATGACGTTGCTCGGCTGGCTGTACTTCACCGTCCGCGAGCTCAAGCCGGGCGGCGCGCTCGCCGGCGACCAGGGCGGCAAACGCCCGGCCCCGGAGCGGCGCAAATCGGTGGCGCAGATCCTCGCCGAGGACGAGGAACGCGAGCAGGCCGGAACCCCGTAGCAGGCTGGGAGACCTACCCCGGCCGGAGGTCGCGACCCCACTTTCGGCGTGAGCTGTTCGTCGGAAATTTACCGATTTCGCGTGTATGCGGTGATCGTCCGCGGGAGGTTGCCCGCGTGCCGAACCCCCACGGCACTGGACAACCTGCGGAGGTTCCATGCGAACACGGATGTACTCCCTGCTCGCCGTTCTGGCCTTGGTGGTCGGCGGCCTGACGGCGGCGACGATGGTCACCCCGGCCACCGCCCACGCCGACGACTGCTACACGTGGGACCGCACCCTGCAACGAGGTGCGAGCGGCTCCGACGTGGCCGAACTGCAGATCCGGGTCGCCGGCTGGGTGGCCTCGGGCGAGCACCTGGTCATCGACGGCGAATACGGCCCGGCCACGGAGGCCGCCGTGAAGCGGTTCCAGGAGGGCTACGGGCTCGGCGCCGACGGCGTCGCGGGCTCGCAGACCTTCAACAAGATCTACGAGCTGCAGGACAGCGACTGCACCCCCGCGCACTTCGACTACTCGGAGTTCGACGACAACTGCGGCGCCAACAACTTCGAGGGCGGCAAGGTCTCGGCCGCGACGGCGAAGGAGAACACCCGGCGCGTGATGTGGCAGCTCGAGGCGATGCGGCACAAGCTGGGTGACCGGCCGATCGTGGTGACCTCCGGATTCCGCAGCGTGTCGTGCAACGCCTCCGTCGGCGGCTCGTCGAGCAGCCGCCACATGTACGGCGAGACCGCCGACATGGGCGCGGCGAGCAACTCGATCCCGCAGTGCGAGCTGTACCACGCGGCGTGGAAGGCCGGGTTCACCGAGATCCTCGGGCCGGGCTACCCCGGGCACAACGACCACGTGCACGTGGCCAACGACCCGAGCCCCTTCCGGAGCGCGCCGAACTGCTAGGCCACGCCGAGTCCCTCCCTGGACGAGACGTCGCGTCCGCCCGGGGAGGGTCGCCTGGGTGCAGCGTGGAGCCGGACCTGCTGGGCAGCGACCGCCGGGGACAGCGCACGACGCTCTCCGGCTTGGCCACGCGGGTGGAGATTTCCGGGAAGCTGTGTTGCGCGTACTGCGCGAGCGGCAGACACGGCGACGTGGGCGGCGCACACGGCTACCCCAACGGCAGACACGGCTACCCAAACGGCGCACACGGCGGCGTGGGCAATACCGCCCGCCTTGCCGGGCCGGGCGGGCTACCGGCCGTTGCGGCGTCGGCGCAGCCCCAGCACCAGGGCGAGCGCGGCCGACGCCGCGCCCGTCAACCAGCCGACCACCCGCGACAGCTCCACCGCGCGGGTGACGTGGCCGGCGTCGGGGTTGCGGCCGATGCCGAGCACCGGCAGCTCCTCCACACCGTGCGGGTAGGCCGTCCGCCCGCCGAGGCGAATCTCGAGCGCCCCGGCGAACGCGGCCTCCACCCGGCCCTCGTTGGGGCTGGGATGCACCACGGTGTCGCGCCGCCAGGCCTGCCAGGCACAGCTCGCCGAGCCGCCGACCACCGGGGCCCCGGCCGTCGTCAGTGCCGCGGCCGCGCGGGTCGGCACGAGGTTGACCAGTTCACCGAGGCGCACGGCCACCCACCCGAACCGCCGGTACCGCGGCGCGCGGGTCGGGGCCAGCCCGCTCAGCACGGTCACGGCGCGGGCCCCCAGCAGCCCGGGCACGCCCGCCACGGCGCCCCAGAACAGCGGCGCCACGACGGCGTTCGCCGTCTGGTGCGCGACGACCTCCACAGCGGCCCGCGAAAGCCCGGTGACGTCCAGCTCGTCGGCGCACCGCGAGTCCACGGTAGACAGACGCGTGCGTGCGGCGCCGAGGTCACCGGATTCCAGCTCCCGGACGAGTTCCGTGCCGGCGGTGGCGATCCGCGCGCCGCCGAGCACCGCCCACGTCCCCAGCGCCGTGGTGGCGAGCCGGAGCACGGGATGCCGCCTGCCCACACGCTCGATGAGCACGCCGACGAGCACCGCACCGCCGGCCACGGCACCGGTACAGGCGGCACCGGCGGCGTGGTTGTCGGCGTAGAGCCTGCCTTCGAGGGCGCGTGCGGCCTTCGTGAAGGCTGTGACGCAACGTCCGTTCCGCGGGTCGCCGACGGCACCGTCGGCGGCCACGCCCAACAGCAGTCCGATCGCCCGCGCCGCGCTCAACTCGACAAAGCCCCCTGATCCGCCCCGATGGATGCGGCGAGACTATCGAGTGACGCTCAGGCCTCCGCCTGTGCCCACGCCTTGAGCATCACGTAGGCGATGGAGGTGCTGCCCGGCAGCATCAACGTGTCGCTGGTCCCGGCGAAGGCCGCCCGCAGCTCCGCCCGGGAGCACCACCGCGCTTCCTCGATCTCGCCGTCGGCCGGCCGGAGCTGGGCACCCGCGTCCGCACGGGCGGTGAAGCCGAGCATGATCGAGCGCGGGAACGGCCACGGCTGGCTGCCGAGGTAGCGGATGTCGCGCACCTCGACGCCGACCTCCTCGCGGATCTCCCGCTCGACACAGCCCTCCAGCGACTCCCCGGCCTCGACGAACCCGGCGAGCACCGAGTACCGCTTCGGCGGCCACACCGGCTGGCGGGCGAGCAGGACGTGCTCTCCGTTGACGCCGACGTCGTCGTGCACCAGGCAGATCACCGCGGGGTCCGTCCGCGGGTACTCCTCGCGTCCGCACTGCTCGCACTGTGTCGCCCAGCCGAACTGCCGCCGGTGCGTCCGGCCGCCGCAGCGGGCGCAGAAGTGTGCCCGCCAATGCCAGTTGCGCAGCGCCTCGGCCGTGGTCAGCAGGCCCGCGGACGTGTCGTCGAGCAGCGCGCCGTGGCCGCGCAGTTCGATCCACGCTTCGCCCTCGGCGGCGGGCGCCTCCTGCGACACTCCCCAGCCGCCGTCCACGCTCACCGAGGCGGCGTCCTCGGGCGGGCTGCCCGGCAGCATCCAGTAGTCGGCACCGTTCCACTCGCCGAGGAAGCAGGCCTCCTCGGGCGGCTGTTCACCGAAGCCGATCGCCTTGCGCGGGGCCAGCGGGATGCCGCCGGGGGGAACGTCGTGCACCGCGTCGAGCGGCACCGGCGAGCGGCCGAATCGGTCGACCACCAGCACGCGGGCGTCCGGCCAGCGTGCGCGCAGCCGCTCCGGGTCGGAACGCAGCATCTCCTGACGGTCCACAGTGGACCTCGACAGGGCGGGCAGGCCGCCGAGCCGGAAGGGTTCTGTCGTCATGAGGCGGAATCGTCCACTCGCACACCACCGAGCGCCGACAGCTGCGGTGCGAGCGTCTCGGCATCTCCCACGACGACCCCGGTGAAGCGGGCGGGCGCGAAGAACTCCAGCGCTGCCGCCGCCACCTCCTCGGTGGTCACCCGGGCCACCCGCTGCGGGTGCTCGAGCAGCCAGTCGAGACCCAGCCCCACGACGGACAGGCCCAGGAGCTGGTTGGCCAGCCCGCCCTGCGACGACGACCCGATGAGCAGCGAGCCGATGGCGTACTGCCGCACCGACTCGATCTCGGCGTCGGTGGGCGGCACGAGACCGAGCCTGCCCAGCTCGTAACGGGTCTCCAGCAGCGCGGCCGCGGTGACCTCGCTCGCGGTGTCGGCCTCGACCTGCACGGTCGCCTTCTCCCCGGTGAACTCGAACCCGGAGTGGGCGCCGTAGGTGTAGCCCTTGTCCTCTCGGATGTTCTCCACCAGCCGTGAGGAGAAGTAGCCGCCGAGGGTCAGGTTCGCCAGCTGGAGGGCCGCATAGCGCGGATCGGTCCGCGGGACGGCCTGCGCCGAGAGCCGGATCTGCGACTGCACCGCGCCGGACCGGGGCACCAGCAGCACGTCACCGCCGGCAAGGTCGGGCAGCGGTGGCAGCTCGCGGGCGGTGGCGTCCGACCGCCAGCCACCGAGCGCCTTCTCGATGTCGCCGACCGCGGCGTCCGGATCGATGTCCCCGACGAGGACGAGCACCGAGCCCCTCGGCAGCACGGCGGCCGGGTGCAGCGCGCGCACGGCCTCCGGGGTGACGGCCTCCACGTCCGCGGGCTGCGGGACCTCCCGGGTGCAGGGGTGGTCGCCGTAGCGGTGCCGCTGCAGCGCCTCGCGCGCGATCACGCGCGGCTGCGTGCGGGCGACGGCCAGCCGCTCGACGAGGCGGGCGCGCTCCCGCTGCACCTCGTTGTCCGCGTAGGACGCCTCGGTGAGCACGTCGGCGAGCACGTCCAGCAGCGTCGGGAGTCCACTGGCGAGGGCGCTGCCGGAGATCGACAGGTGCTCCGGGTCGACCCCGGTGCCGAGGTCGCCGCCGATGAGCGCGAGCTCGGTGTCGATCGCCACCCGGTCGCGGCGCCGAGTGCCGGTCACGATGGTCTCGGCGAGCACCTCGGCCGTGGCGGCGTGCAGCGGGTCGTCGCCCGCGAACGGGATCGCCAGCCGCAGCTCCACCAGCGGGACGTTGGCCTTGCGGACCGCGACCACGCGCAGTCCGTTGCCCAGCACCGTGTCGACGTGGGCCAACTCGGCGGCGGGCCGCTGCTCGCCCAGCGGCGGCAGCTCGCGCGGACCGGCGGCGGTGCGGCCGATCTCCTCCGCGCTGCGATGTGACTGGCGAGTCGCTGACGTCACTGGGCACCTCCCTGTTCGGGGTGGACGACGAGGACGGCACGCGCATCCGGCCGCAGGTTCTTGGCGGCCTCGGCCACCTGTTCGGCGCTCACGGCGGCGATCCGGTCGGCGACCCCGTAGGCCAGCGCCGGGTCACCGTAGAGCAGCTCGAACGCGCCGAGCGTGAGCGTGCGCGACACCAGCCGGTCGTGGTCGGAGTGCAGGTTGGCGCTCCACCGGGCGGTGACCTTGGCGAGCTCCTCCTCCCCCGGCGGGGTGCTGGCGAGAGCGTCGAGCTCCTCGTCCAGTGCGCCGAGCACGCGGTCCGCGGAGACGTCGGGCGCGTGGATGGCGGTGACCGAGAACGTGTCCGGGTCCCGGGCCTCGAAGGGGCCGAACAGACCCGCGCCGGCGTTGATGTCGGTGACCAGCGGCTCCCGGTGCACGAGCCGCTGTTGCAGCCGCGAGCCGTCACCGTCGGCCAGGACACCGCCCAGTACCAGGTGCGCGAGGTAGCCGTCGAGCTCGTTGATCGGGTCGGGCATCCGGTAGCCGACGGCGAGCGCGGGCAGCGGCGCGTGCGGGTCGACGTGGGTGTCGCGCAGCTCGCCGGTGGGCCGCGGCTCGGAGAACGAGGGCCGCTGCGGACGCGGGCGCGCGGGCACGTCCCCGAAGTGCTTCTCGACGAGTTCGCGGGCGTGCTCCGGCTCGAAGTCACCCGCCACCGTGAGCACCGCGTTGGCAGGCGCGTAGAAGGTGTCGAAGAAGGCCGCGCAGTCGTCGAGCGTGGCCTGTTCGAGGTCGGTGAAGTCGCCGTAGCCGTTGTGCGCGTTGGGGAAGGTCGAGTACAGCACCGGTGGCAGGAGGATCCACGGGAACCCGCCGTAGGGCCGGTTCAGCACGTTGAGCCGGATCTCTTCCTTGACCACGTCGATCTGGTTGGCGAGGTTCTCGCGCGTCAGTTTCGGCGCCCGCATCCGGTCGGCCTCGAGGAACAGGGCGCGCTCGAGCGCGGCCGAGGGCAGCACCTCGAAGTAGTCGGTGTAGTCGGGGTGGGTCGAGCCGTTGAACGTTCCCCCACTGCCCTGGATGTGCCGGAAGTGCGCCAGCTTCTCCAGACTCTCACTGCCCTGGAACATCAGGTGCTCGAACAGGTGCGCGAACCCCGTCCGCCCCTCCGGCTCGGAGCGGAAGCCCACGTCGTAGTGCACGCTCACGCCGACGACCGGCGCGCTCCGATCCGGTGCGAGCACGACCCGCAGGCCGTTGTCCAGGGTGAATCTGTGTAGCTCGGGTACGGCCATGTCCACACCCTACGGGAGTGCCGGTGGTCTCAGCGTGCGGTTCCGTGGGTCAGGCGCCGATAGCGTGATCTTGGTGAGGGGGCGGCTCCCGCGAGACCCGCCACCGGACGCAACGTGGCCGCTGCACATGTTTCCGGGTGGCTGTGCCGTCTGGTGTTGCCCTCCGGCGGCCCCGCGCACCGCGTGCACGTCCACGAGTTCTTCCGCGGCCCGAGCCCCGGGGGGCGATGGCGTGCACTCGCCGGGTGCTCCCCGGACGTGCGGCAGCTGTTCGCCAACCTCCTCGACCTCGCCGACCTCGCCGACGTGCTCGCCGACCGCGACATCCCGCTCGTCCTCATGGGTGCCGCCCCGCTGCGGGATGCGCTCGCGGGCGAGAACCTTGCCTACGACATGGAGCGCACCGCGAGCAGGCCGGGTCTGCTGCGCGAGGGGTGACGCCGGGAGGGAAGGTGCCTCATGCGACCACTGTCCGAACAGACCATCCTCATCACCGGAGCCACGAGCGGGCTCGGCCGCCACGTCGCGGCCGAGCTGGCGCGGCAGGGGGCGCACGTGCTCGCGCACGGCCGCGACCTCGACCGGCTGGCCGCGCTGCGCGAGGAGCTCGACGTCGACACCGTGCGGGCCGACCTCGCCGACCTGCGCCAGGTCGAGCGGCTGGCCGAGGAGATCACGCAGCGCCACGAGCGGCTCGACGTGCTGGTGAACAACGCCGGCGTGGGCTTCGGGGCGGACGAGTCCCGGCGTGAGGAGAGTGCCGACGGCATCGAGCTGCGCTTCGCCGTGAACTACCTCGCCGGCTACCACCTCACCCGCAAGCTACTGCCGTTGCTGGCCGCACCCGCGCGCATCGTCAACGTCGCCTCGGCGGGCCAGCACGAGATCGACTTCGCCGACCCGCTGCTGCGCCGCCGCTACAGCGGCACCCGCGCCTACGGGCAGAGCAAGCTGGCGCAGGTCATGTTCACCATCGACCTCGCCGAGGAGCTGCACGGCGCGGGTGTGACGGTGAACGCGCTGCATCCGGCGACCTACATGGACACGACGATGGTCCGGCAGGCCGGGATCACGCCGCTGAACAGTGTCGGCGACGGCGCCGAGGCCACCCTGCGGCTCATCACCGACCCCGATCTGGGCGCCGTCACCGGCCACTTCTTCAACGGCCTGCGCCCGGCCCACCCGCACCGGCAGGCCGAGGATCCGGTGGCCCGGCAGCGGCTGCGGGAGCTCAGCGACCGGCTGATCGCCGAGGCCCTCAGTTCGGCGGGGTGAACGGGGTGTCGCCGGGCGATTCGGGGTGCCTGCGGTCAGGTTCCGGTGCGGGTTCCGGCCGGCCGGGCTGGGCGCTTCCCGCGTTGGGTGCGGGCCACCTCTCACTGCCTCCCGCGCCTCGCCGGTCCGGCTCCGGTGCGGTCCACCCGGCTGCCGGAGCACCGAGTTCCCGGCGGGGCGCCGCGAGCGAGACGCGCGCGTACTCGCGGGCCTGGCGCTCGGCCAGCACGGCGGAGAGGTAGGCCCACGGCGGGGTACCGGGCGGCACGGGCGTGCCGATGCGGTGCGCGACCTGCGCCGCCAGCTCACCGCCCACTCTCTCCCGTGCGCCCGCGTTGAGCTCATGGTAGCGCCCGAGGTACTGGCGGGAGCGCAGCGCGAGCACGTCCGGCAACCCGGCCAGATCGAGCGCGCCCGCCCACGACGCCAGCGCGGGCGGCATCGCGATGCCCTCCGGGTCCGCGCTCGGCACCCGCTCCCGGATCACCACGGTGCCCGCCAGCACGTCACCGACCCGCTTGCTCCGGCGCGAGACCAGTGAGGCCATGAACCCGACGACGCTCCACGCGCCGAACGGTCCGAAGTCGACGAACGCCCCCGCGAGCGCGCGGACGAGCGCGTGCCGGAACCGGATCGGCCCGCCGTCGTCGCGCACCACCCGCAGTCCGCAGGCGATCTTGCCGAGCGTGCGGCCGCGCGTGAGCGTCTCGCACACGGCGGGGTAGCCGACGAGCACGCCCAGCTGCACCACCGTGATGACGGTGACCAGCAGTGCCGTGTCGTCCGGCACGCCGGCCACCGCGAAGATCACGGCGAGCAGCAGTAGCGACACCACCTGCACGAGCACGTCGATCCCGTACGCGACGGCCCGGCTCGCCGAGCGCGCGAGCTGCAGCTCCAGCACGACGGCGTCGCCGGTGACGAGATCGGAATCGGGTGGCACACCGCCCAGTATCGTGGCGACGACGGCGCCAACCGAGCGGCAGGGGTGTACGCGTGGACCTCGACGTGTTCGTCGCCACCCACAACGCCGAGTGGCAGCGGCTCGCCGACCTCGTCCAGCGGGCGGGCCGGCTGACCGGCGCCGAGGCCGACGAGCTGGTGCGGCTCTACCAGCGCGCGGCCACCCATCTGTCGATCCTGCGTTCCACGGCACCCGACCCGGCCGTGCTGGCGCGGCTGTCGTCGCTGGTCGCGCGGGCGCGGTCGGCGGTCACCGGCACGCACAACCCCGCCTGGCGCGAGGCAGCGCTGTTCTTCTCGCGCCGGTTCCCCGCCGCGCTGTACCTCAGCCGCGCGTGGTGGGGCGCGACCGCCGCGGTGTTCCTCGTGGTCACCGGCGTGCTCGCCGTGTGGATCGCCGGCGACGAACGGGTACGCGCGACCATCGCGGCGCCCGAGCAGATCCGCGCGATGACCCGGCCGGGCGGCGACTACGAGACCTACTACTCGAGCGAGGCGGCCGCGTCGTTCGCCGCGCAGGTGTGGACGAACAACGCCCGCGTGGCCGCTGCCTGCCTGCTGCTCGGGGTGCTGCTGGGCGTTCCGGTGCTGCTGGTGTTGTGGCTCAACGCGCTGAACCTGGGCGTCGGCATCGGCCTGATGTCGGCCGCGGGACGGGGCGAGTTCTTCCTCGGCCTGCTCGCTCCGCACGGCCTGATCGAACTGACGGCGGTCTTCGTCGCCGCGGGCGCGGGGCTGCGGCTCGGCTGGACGGTGATCGACCCCGGGGGCCTGCCGCGCACGGTGGCGCTGGCCAGGGCAGGCCGGTCGGCGGCGGCGCTCGCGCTCGGCCTCGTGTGCGTGCTGTTGGTATCTGGTGTCATCGAGGCTTTCGTGACACCGTCGGGATTGCCCCCCCTGGGCGCGGGTCGGCATCGGCGTAGTGGCCGAGGCCGCCTTCCTCGGCTACGTGTTCGTGCTCGGCAGGCGCGCTGCCCACGCGGGCGAGACCGGCGACGTGGACACCCGCCACGCCGGCGACATCGTTCCTTCGGCCGGGTGAGGAGGCCGTCATGGACAAGCAGCGCGTCGAGGAGTTCGCCGGCAGGCTGTTCGGGTTCTACACCGGTGCCCTGCTCAGTGATCTCATCGCCATCGGACACCGGACCGGCCTGTTCGAGGCCGCCGCGCAGGGCCCCGCGACCAGTGCCGAACTCGCCACCCGCGCCGGCCTGCAGGAACGCTATGTGCGGGAGTGGCTCGGCGCGATGGCCACCAGCGGGGTCCTCGACTACGCCGCGGCCACGGCGGCGTTCACGCTGCCCGCCGAGCATGCCGTGTGCCTGACCGGTCCCGCCTCGGCCAACCTCGCGCCGTTCAGCGAGGCCACGACGTTGCTCGGGCAGCACGTCGACGGCGTCGAACGCGCGTTCCGCGAGGGCGGCGGGGTGCCTTACGAGGAGTTCCGGCCCCGGTTCACGGCCGTGATGGACGGGCTGAGCCGTGGCGTGTTCGACGAGCAGTTGCTCACCGCGATCCTGCCGGTGACGGGCGAGCTGCCTCGCCGGCTCGAGCAGGGCGTGCGTGCGGCCGAGATCGGCTGCGGCACCGGGCACGCGCTCACCCTGCTCGCGCGGGCGTTTCCGGCGTCGGAGTTCACCGGCTTCGACCTCGCCGCCGACGCCATCGAGCAGGGCCGCGCCGAGGCCGCCGACCAGGGCCTGACCAACGTGAGCTTCGAGGTGCTCGACGTCGCCGAGCTGCCCGCCGACCCGGTGTTCACGGCCGTGTTCGCCTTCGACACCATCCACGACCAGGCGACCCCCGCCGCGGTCCTGCGCCGGGTGCACGAGGTCCTGGAACCGGGCGGCTGGTTCGTCATGATGGACACCAAGGCGGCGACCGATCTGGAAGCGAACCTGCAGAACCCGTTCGCCCCGCTGCTCTATTCGATCAGCACCCTGCATTGCATGACGGTGTCGCTCGCGCGGCGCGGTGCGGGCCTCGGCACCGTGTGGGGCGAGCAGCTGGCGAAGACGATGTTCGCCGACGCGGGGTTCGGTGCCGTGGACGTGCACGACGTGCCCGACGATCCACTGGACGCCGTGTACGTCACGCGCAAACCCGCGTGACGGCGTGTCTGCCGTTCCGGTCGCCGTGTCTGCCGCCTGCGTCACCATGAGCGCCGCTCACAGCTCGCCGGCCGCCTTCAACGCCAGGTAGCGATCGGCCAGTGCGGGCGGCAGCCGGTCGGGCTCGGCGTCCACGACGTCGGCGCCGTGCCGGGCGAGCAGCGCGGTGACGTGCCTGCGCTCGGCCAGGGTGCGCTCGGCGGCGGCCGCCCCGTACACGGCCTCGGCGTCGCCGCGGGCGCGGGCCATCCGCGTGACGGCGGGATCGGCGACGGCGGCCACGAGCAGCCGGTGCCGTGCGGTCAGCGACGGCAGGGCCGGCAGCAGGCCCTCCTCGACCGGCGCCGGGTCGAGACCGGTCAGCAACACCACGAGGGAACGCCGTCGAACCCGGCGCAGCACCTCGCCGACCATGCCTCGCGCGTCCGGCTCCACCAGTTCCGGTTCCAGCGGAGCCATCGCCGTCACGAGCGCGGGCAGCAGCTCCGCGGCCGAGGCGCCCGCGACGGCGGCCCGCACGCGGCGGTCGTAGGCCAGCAGGCCGACGCGGTCACCGGCCCGGGAGGCCAGCGCCGCCAGCAGCAGTGCCGCGTCCATGGCGGCGTCGAGCCGAGTGCCGTCGCCGACCCGCCCCGCGGCCGTGCGCCCGGTGTCGAGGACGAGCAGCACGTGCCGATCACGTTCGGGCCGCCAGGTGCGCACCATGACCTCCGGCGCGCGGGCCGTCGCTCGCCAGTCGATCGAACGCACGTCGTCGCCGACGACGTACTCGCGCAGCGAGTCGAATTCGGTTCCCCGGCCGCGGACGTGCGCGGCCCGACGGCCGTCGAGCTCGCGGAGCCGCTCCAGCCGGGCGGGCAGGTGGCGCCTGCTGTGGAACGGCGGCAGCGCGCGCAGGGCCCACGGCACGTCGTGCGAGCCCTGCCGGGCGGCCACGCCCAGCGGGCCGACGGCGCGGACGGTGACGCGGTCGGCGCGCCGGTCGCCGCGGCGGGTCGGATGCAGCCGGGTCACCACCGTGCGCGCCTGCCCGGCGGGCACGCTGAGCCGGTGCCGGTCGGTCACCACCCCGGCGCTGGGTGGCCAGGCGTCGCGGAGCATCCCCCGCACCGGACGGCGACCCGGGTTGGCGACGCGCAGCGACACCTCGGCGTCCTCGCCGAGCCGTACCGTGCCGGCGCCGGAACGCGTGAACGTCAGCGTCCGCACGCTGCCCGCCAGCACCAGGTCCACCGCGATCGCCGCGAGCACCACCCCGCACACCGCCACGACGCCCGCCCACGACGGCCACAGCAACGCCACGACGGCCGCGCCCACCAGGGCGAGCAGCCCGGCCCGTGCGGTGAGAGCCATCAGCGCGGCACCGGGACGGTCGCGAGGAGCCGGTCGAGCACGCCGTCGGCACTCGCCCCCTCCAGCTCCGCCTCGGGCCGCAACTCCAGCCGGTGGCGCAGTGCGGGGCGGGCGAGCGTCTTCACATCGTCCGGGGTCACGTACGCGCGGCCGGACAGCCACGCCCACGCGCGGGCCGCCGCCAGCAGCGCCGTCGCGCCGCGAGGCGAGACGCCCAGCCGCACGGGCGGGGCCTGCCGGGTGGCCCGGCACAGGTCGACGATGTAGCCGGTGACCTCGGGGCCGACGGCCACCGTCCCGACGGCGGCGCGGGCGGCCTCCAGGTCGGCGGCTCCGGCGACGGGACGCACGCCCGCGGCGTCCAGGTCACGGGGGTCGAACCCCGCCGCGTGCCGGGTCAGGATCGCGATCTCGTCCTCCCGCGCCGGCGCGGGCATGGTGAGCTTGAGCAGAAACCGGTCGAGCTGGGCCTCCGGCAACGGATAGGTGCCCTCGTACTCCACCGGGTTCTGGGTGGCGACGACGACGAACGGGTCGGGCAGCGCGTGCGGTTTGCCGTCGATCGACACCTGCCGCTCCTCCATCGCCTCCAGCAGCGCCGACTGCGTTTTCGGCGGGGTGCGGTTGATCTCGTCGGCGAGGAGCAGGTTGGTGAACACCGGGCCCTCGCGGAAGGAGAACTCGGCGGTGTGCGCGTCGTAGACCACCGACCCGGTGACGTCGCCCGGCATCAGGTCGGGAGTGAACTGCACGCGCGTGGTGCGTAGTTCGAGTGCCGCGGCCAGAGCCCGCACAAGCAGGGTCTTCGCCACGCCCGGCACGCCCTCCAGCAGCACATGGCCCCGGCAGAGCAACGCGAGGACGAGCCCGGTGACGGCGGCGTCGTTGCCCACGACGGCCTTGCCGACCTCGGCCCGCAGAGCCACGAGTGCCTGGCGTGGATCGCCCGGTGCGGAAGCAGTCACTGACCAACCTCGTTCTCGAGTGCGTCCAGGGAACCGGCGAGCCGCACGAGCGCGGCGTCGTCGGCGGGTGAGGGACCGTACAGCACGTCGTGTGCGTCGCGGCCGGTCCGCGCCGCGACGGCGGCGACCACGGCCTCGGGCTCGGCGTCGGCGGGCAGCCCGAGCGCGGGCAGCAGCCGGTCGCGGGTGGCCCGGCGCAGCGCCTCGGCGGCGTGGTCGCGGGCGCCGGCCCGGCGGTACAGGCGGGCCCGGCCCTCCACCGTCTCGGCACCCCGCACCACCACCGGCAGCGGCTCGGTGACCACCGGGCCGAGCCTGCGCGCCCGCCACAGCGCGAACAGCGCCGCCGCGACCCCGAGCTGGACGGCGCCGAACACCCAGCTGCCGGGCAGGAGGTCGTAGAGCGACTCCTGGCCGCCTCGCAGCCCGGGGTCGCCCGCCGACGGCTGATACCAGACGAGCCGCTCGTGGCCGCCGAGCAGGCGCAGCGCGAGTGCGGCGTTGCCCTCGTCGTCCAGCGCGGTGTTGGTGAGCGGGTGGCCGCTGCCGAGCACGGTGACGGCGTCCGAGGCGGCCAGCGCGCCGTCGTAGCACGTCGCCGGTGCGCGGTAGGCGGTGCCGCCGAGCGTCACCGGTCCGGCCGCGACCGCGTCGGCTCGGCCGCAGCCGGGGTGCCTGGTCGTGGTGGTGAGGACATCGCCCGCCGTCATGCCGGGAGCGACCGCGTCGAGCGCCCGCTGATCGGGTGCGATCAACACGACCGACGCCGCCTCGGCCGCGAGCGTGCGCAGGGCCGCGTCCGCGACCAGGCCGGGCGAGGTCACGAGCAGCGTGGCCCCGGCCGCGGAGACGTCGGCGCTGCTGGTCACCGGCTCCACCCGCACGCCCTGGGCAGCGAGCAGCCGCGCGAGGGCACGGCTGCCGCCGGGCTCGGCCGAGGCAGGATCGAGGTCGCGGCCGTCGCCGCCGCTGCGGGCAAGACTCAGCACCACGCCCGTCAGCAACACGAGGACCACGATGACGACGGGCGTGCGCGCCGCGCGCCACACCGCCCGGGCGTCGGCGGACACGGAGGTGGTCACCGCGGCACCGGCCTCGGACGGGCCCCGCGGACGGCTTCCTCGAGCGCGGCGAGGCGCGTGCAGGCGGCCAGGTCGGCGTGCCGTCCGCCGTAGTGCACGTCGTCGAAGAGCGCCGCGGCCGCACGCAACCCGGCCGCCTCGGCGGGCAGCTGCCGCCCGGCTTCGGTGGCGGCCTCGGTCGCGGTCCGGCCGGAGCGTTCGTCCAGCACCCCGCGTTCCTCCAGTGAGCGGACGATCGCGCGGAACCACTCGCGCACGGCCTCGTCGGCGTCGCCGCGGGCCTGGGCGGCCTCGGCGGCCTGCCGGTGCGCCGCCGCGGTCCGCACAGTGCCGTCGAACACCCGGCCCGGCCGGAGCCGGGCAGGTCGCGCGATGCGGCCCGCCCGCAGCCGGATGACGACCACGAGCACCACCAGCACCACGGCCAGCACCAGCAGGCCGGCGCCGCCACCCGGCGGGAGACCACCGAGCAGGCCGAAGACGTCGGCGAGCCGGTCGCCGATCCAGTCGACGACGCGGGCGGGCAGTGACGGCTCGGCCTCGGCGTAGACCGGGTCGGCCAGTTCCTCGGCGGCGGCGCGGCGGGCGTCGTCCCGTCCGACGTCCACGGGCACGCCTGCCCGCGCGGTCATGCCTGGCCGGCCGCGCGCGCGAGCTCCAGGTCGAGACCTTCCCGGCGCATCCGCTGGTCGATGTAGATCAGTGCGGTCACCGCGGCGGAGAAGGGCACCGTGATGGTCGAGGCCACCGCGTAGCCGAGCTCACCGATCAGCAACTGGCCGACCGAGGCGTCCTGGCCGATGTCCGCGCCACCGAGGAACCCGAACGGCAGCTGGATCACCAGGCTGATGACGAACGCGATCAGCATGGCCAGCACGAGCAGGCCGAACACCCGCCACCACGAGCCGCGCACCAGCTCCGTGGACCGGCGCAGCGACATGCCGACCCGGCCGCGTTCGAGCACGAGCGCCGGCGTCGCCAGGCTGAGGAACACGTACGCCGCGATGCCGGGGATGATGAACAGGAACGTCCCCACCGTCACGATGACGGCCACCAGCACGGTCAGTCCCAGCAGCGGCAGAAGCCGAGGTTTGAGTTCCTCCCACGCCTCGCCGAACGTGATCCGCCGGCCGAGCACGGCCTTGCCGACCACCACCATCAGCAGCCCGGTGAGGAACGTCTGGGTCAGCAGCGTGACCACCAGCACGACGCTGTTGGCGGCCAGGGCGTCACCGAGCGCCGACCACAACTGCTCGAGCTGCTGCTGCTCGCTGGCGTTCGGGTTGATCGTCACCGGTTCCACGCGGTCGAGCACCCACAGGTCGGCGGCCAGGAAGAGCAGCGCGCTCACCAGCGCGACGGCGGCCGACGAGCCGAACACGATGCCGGCGTGCTTGCGCATCGTCGCGATCGCACCGTCCAGGATCTCGCCGACTCCCAGTGGACGCAGCGGGATCACACCCGGCTGCCCGCGGAAACCCTGGCCACCCTGCTGCGGGTGGCGCGGGTATTGAGGCGGCTGCTGCGGCCGCGCGGGCCCGTCGTCCGGGTCCGGCGACGACCAGCCACGGGAATCACTCATGGGCCAATCCTCGCATTCCCGGCCCACCGGGCGGGTGCCACGCTTCGCCGCGGTTCGCCGAAGCCACGCCTGCGCCCGGGGTGCCGTCGTTATGCTGATGCGCCGAAGTCGATCTACTGCCGGGGACACCACATGACGCAACCGCCGCAAGGGCCGCAGGGCCCTCAGTGGCCTCATGGACCTCAGGGGTACGGCCACCAGCCGCCCGGCCCCTACCCCGGTCAGGCCGGGTTCGGCTACCCGCCACCCGGATATCCGCCGCCGCGGCCGCCCAACCGCGGACCGATCATCGCGGTGGCCCTCGGCGCCGTCACACTGCTGGCGCTGGCGTCGGTGCTCGTGGTCACCCTCGCCTCCGGCGGCGACGACGACAACTCCGCCTACGGCTACACCAACAACGGCGCAGGCAGCACGGCCACCTCGACCACCACGACCACCACGTCGAGCACGCCGCCGACCACCACGACGACGACCACGAGCAGCGAGACGTCGACGTCGAGCAGCAGCGTGAGCGCCCCCGAGGGTCCGCGCAAGATCCTCAAGCTCGCCGACCACCCCATCCTGCAGGACCCGAACGCGGGGCTGCAGAACCGCGCGTGCCACCTGCCTGCCTGGCAGAGCACCCCGGCCGCGGCCGAGGCCTTCTTCACCGCCGCCGCCGACTGCCTCGACGCGGCATGGGGCCCGTTCCTGGAGTACTACAACCTGCCGTTCTCCTCGCCGGTGCTGCACTTCCCGGCAGGCGAGAGCTTCCGAACACCGTGCGGCACGATCCAGGTCGGCATCGCCACCGCCGCCTACTACTGCGAGAACAACCTCTACGTGCCCTTCGCCGGCCTGCAGACCGACCAGTACGGCGACAACCCCGGCGTCTACCTGGCCCTGTTCGCCCACGAGTACGGCCACCACGTGCAGGAGGTCGCCGGGATCATGGACGCCGCGTGGGAGCGCATCTACGCGGCGGGCCAGAACAGCCCCGAAGGGCTCGAGATGTCGCGGCGCAAGGAACTGCAGGCGCAGTGCTTCTCGGGAATGTTCCTGGGCGCGCACGTCGACCGGGGCGGCTCCATCACCCGCGACATGTACGACAAGGCCTGGTACGACCAGGAGACGCGCGGCGACGACACCTCGGGCACCCAGGACCACGGCAGCAACGCCAACTACGCCGCCTGGTGGCGGGCCGGTGCCTACGACAACCGGATCGTCGACTGCAATACCTTCGCCGCTTCCAGCGCCGACGTCGCCTGAGTCCGTCCGGAAGCAGAGGCGGCGAGGTGGCGGGCCGCTCGCGTGTTCCGGGTCAGGCGAGCGCGAGCCGGCGCGGCCCCCGCGCGAGCAGGTAGGCGTAGGTGGCGCCGGCGGCGCAGCCGAGCACCAGGAGCGCGAGACCGACCGGCCTGCGCAGGTCGCTGGTGCCCGGAGCGGTGCTGGCGAGCTGCACGTCGATGAGCCCGTCGGGCGGATCGTGCGGCACGGCGATCTCGACCTGCTCGTCCCGGTTGTGCCCGCAGCCGCTCAGCGTGCCGTTGCGGGTGGCCCCGTCCAGCTCGAAGCGGACCGTCTCCTCCGCGTTCGGGTTGGTGCACTCCGCGGGCAGCGTCACCGTGGCCTCGACGGTGCGGGTCTCCGCTTCGGGGGCGCTGCCGAACAGCGACGGACCGGCCCACCACGCCAGAAGCACGACCAGGATGCCGGTGACGGCGGCGACGCCGAGAACCCGCCAGGTGAGCGGCGGCATGTGCCGCCCTGTGTTCACTCGCTGCCGCACGGCGCCAATCGTTCCAGATCCTCACGCGCCGGCACAGAAACCAGCGGTACCCGCAACATCACACGACCGCGCGATCAGCGGTTCCGGTTCTCCGGCGGCGCGACTTTGCGCACATACAGCAGCCGGTCGCCGGGCTCGATCGCGTCGGCCTCGGGCGCGTCCACCCGGTAGAGCTGCCCCGCGCGCACCAGCCCGAGCACGATGTCGGGCAGGTGCCGCGGCGACCCACCCTCCTCGGACGGCTCCACCGGGCGTTCCGCGATGGCGAGACCGGTCTCGGGGGTGAGCAGGTCCTCCACCATGTCCACCACGAGCGGGGTACGGGTCGCGATGCCGAGCAGCCGGCCCGCCGTCTCGCTGGAGACCACCACCTGGTCGGCGCCGGACTGCTTGAGGAGGTGGACGTTCTCCGCCTCCCGCACCGAGGCCAGAATGCTCGCCTTCGGTGCGAGCTCCCGCGCCGTGAGTGTGACGAGCACGGCGGTGTCGTCGCGGTTCGGCGCGATGACGATCGCCCGTGCCCGCTGCACGCCCGCGACCCGGAGCACGTCCGAGCGCGTCGCGTTGCCGTGCACGGTGATGAGGTCCAGCGCACTCGCCGAGTCCAGCGCCTGCTGGTTGGTATCGACCACGACCACCTGGTTCGGCTCGACGTCCTGCTCGGCGAGCAGCGCGTTGATCGCCGAGCGGCCCTTCGTACCGAACCCGACGACCACGACATGGTCCCGCACCCTGTTCCTCCACTTCTGGATCCGCAGCGCCTGGCGGGAACGCTCGGTCAGCACCTCCAGTGTGGTGCCGACCAGCACGATCAGGAACATCACCCGCAGCGGTGTGATGACAACGATGTTGACCAGCCGGGCCGTGCTGGTGACCGGCGAGATGTCACCGTAGCCGGTGGTCGACAGCGACACGGTGGCGTAGTAGATGCAGTCCAGGAAACTCAGCCCGTCGCCGTTCGCGTCGCGGTAGCCGTCGCGGTCGAGGTAGACAATGAACACCGCCGCGAACAGGAACAGCAGCGCGCCGACGATCCGCCGGACGATCGCGTTCAGCGGACTGACCTTCGCATCCGGCATCCGGATGACGCCGACGAGCGCGTGGCCCGGCTGGTCGGACAGCGGCCGCTGCCGGAGCAGACCCTTGATCACGCTCCGCAACTCTAGCCCTCCCGTCTCCCCCCACCACCCAAACGGTCCCTCCGGGGCCGACTCGATCTTCCGTCTCCCCCCACCACCCAAACGGTCCCTCCGGGGCCGACTCGATCTTCCGTCTCCCCCCACCACCCAAACGGTCCCTCCGGGGCCGACTCGATCTCCCGTCTCCCGGAGTCGGCACGTTCCCCGGCTGACTCCGGCTACTCCGCGGGCACCGACCGGAGCAGCGCGCGCAGCCCGTCCGCGTCGAGCAGGTCGACCGGGCGCAGGGTGTGGTCGTGCCGGACGTAGTGGAACGCCGCGCGCACCTTCTCCAGCGGAGTGCCCGACAGCCCCGCCCAGGCCAGCCGGTAGGCGGCGAGCTGCACCGACAGCGCGGGAAGCCGGGTCTCGTCGGGCACCGCGCCGGTCTTCCAGTCCACGACTGTCCAGCCGCCGTCGGCGTCGGCGAACACGGCGTCCATCCGGCCGCGCACGGTGACGCCGTCGATGACCGTGGAGAACGGCACCTCCACCTCGTGCGGTGTCCGGTGCGCCCAGGCGCTGCGCTCGAACGCCTCCCGCAGCGCGTCCAGCTCGGCGTCGCTCGCCGCGCCGACGTCGGCGGCGCCGGGCAGGTCGTCGATCTCCAGCAGCCGCTCCCCCGCGAACCGCCGTTCGAGCCAGCCGTGGAAGGCCGTGCCGCGCCGGGCGAACGCGTTGGGCGGGAACGGCAACGGGCGGCGCAGCCTGCGGGCCAGCTCCTCGGGCTCCCCGGCGAGCTCGACGAGCTGGCTCACCGACAGGTGGCCGGGCAGGGCGATCTGTTCGGTCCGGCCCGACGCGCGCTCCCGTTCGGCGAGCAGCACGTCGGTGTCGGCGATCCAGCCGTCCGGGTCGTCCTCGTCGATCGGCAGGTCGAGCTCCTCGAGCGCCGCCAGCACCAACCGGGCGCCCTCGGCCACGGCGGCGCGCCTGGCTCCGAGCGGGTCGGCAGGCCACACCGCCGAGTCGGACGCGGTGACCAGCGGGTTCTGCAACTCGTCGGGCTCCTGCGGCTCGGGTGCCCAGTGCGCGATCGTGCCCACGCGGTCGTCGGCGGCGATGGTCTCGGCGAGCTCGGTGAGGAACTCCGACGGTCCCTTGGGCCGCGAGCTCGTCTCGTTCCACCAGTGTCCGGAGGCGAACAGGTAGTGCTCGCTGCGGGTGAGCGCCACATAGCAGAGGCGGCGTTCCTCATCGGCGTGCCGCGCGGCGAAGGCGCTCTCGTGCTCGGCGCAGGCCTCCTGTACCTCCTTGCGGTCCTCGCCGCCGTGCAGCCGGAGCTCCGGCAGGTCCTGGCTGTCGCCGCGCAGCGGGGCGGGCAGCTCCGTGACGGTCCTGAGCCACGACGACGACCTGCGCTTGCCGGGAAAGGTGTCCTTCACCAGGTGCGGCACGGCCACCACGCGCCATTCGAGGCCCTTCGCGGAGTGCACGGTGAGCACCTGCACCCGGTCGGCGACCACCTCGACCTCGCCGGGCGGCAACCCGTCCTCGGCGTGCTCGGCCGTGGCGAGGTAGTCCAGGAAGGACATCAGGGTGCCGGTGGGCGAGTTCTCGGCGTATTCGGTGACGACGTCGGCGAAGGCGTCGAGGTGTGCGCGGCCCGCACCGCCGGGCCGGGACATGGCCTCGACGTCGAGCAGCATGGTGCGTTCGACGTCGGCGACGAGCTCGGGCAGCGGCTGGTCGAGCCTGCGCCGGAGGCCCTCGAGCTCCCGGCTGAGCCGGCGGATCCGGGCGTAGCCCTCCTCGGAATAGCGCGCCGGATCGCCGGGGTCGTCGAGCGCGTCGACGAGCCCGGCCTGCTCGGCGCGTTCGGCGACGACGAGGTCGCCCGCGGCGGACAGTTCGCCCGCCCGGCGCCACAACGCGGCGAGGTCGGCGGCCGCGAGCCGCCAGCGGGCGCCCGTGAGCAGCCTCGCGGCGGCGGTACCGGACAGCGGCTCGGACAGCACGCGCAGTGTCGCGACGAGATCGGCCACCTCGGGTTCGTCGAGCAGCCCACCGAGCCCGACCACCTCCACCGGCAGGCCGCGCGCGCGCAGCGCGGCGGCGATGGGCGCCATATCCGCCCGGCGGCGGACGAGCACGGCCGCCGTCGGCGGTGTCCCCCTCTCGGCCCGCTCGGCGAACCACACGCGCGCCATCTCGTCGGCGAGCCACTCACGTTCGGCCCGCACGTCCGGCAGCAGGGCGCACCGCACCTCCGCCGGGTGGGCCCCCTCGCGGGCACGCAGCTGCTGCACACCCAGCCCCTGGGCACGCAGCGGCTCCGCGATGCCGTTGGCCAGGGTGAGCACCTCGGCCGGGTTGCGGAAACTCGTGAGCATGCCGTACTCGCGGGCAGGCCGCAGTCCCTCCGGGCCACGCCGGGGGAAGTCGGTGGTGAACCGCGGCAGGTTGGCGGCACTCGCGCCGCGCCAGCCGTAGATGGCCTGCGCGGGGTCGCCGACGGCGGTCACCGGCAGCGGGTCCCCGGCGGGCTCCCCGCCGAAGAGTGCCCGGAGCAGCACGCGCTGGGCGTGGCCGGTGTCCTGGTACTCGTCCAGCAGCACGGCCCCGTAGCGTTCCCGCTCCCCCGCGACGACTTCCGGATGTGCCTCGGCCAGCCGCGCGGCGAGCGACATCTGGTCGGCGAAGTCGAGAGCACCCTCGGCGCGTTTGCGCTGCCGGTACGCCTCGACGAGCGGCAGCAGCTCGAGCCGGAACCGTTGCGCCGCCAGGATGTCCTTCAGCTCACCGGGAAGCTCGTGGCGCTGCCGCTTGGTCTTCGGCGCGTTCTCGATCAGCGAGCACAGCCATGTGGTGTACTCACGCAGCTTCTCCGGCTCGACCAGGTGCTCTCCCAGCTCGCCCGCGAGGCCCAGCAGGGCGGCCGTGACGGTCGGCGGGATGCGGTCGGTGTCCAGGTCGTTGTCCCATGTCGACACCACGCGGTGGGCGAGCTGCCAGGAGGCGGTCTCCGACAGCATCCGCGCGCCGGGCTGCACGGGCAGCCGCAGCCCGTGTTCGGCGAGCAACCTGCCCGCGTACGCGTGATAGGTGAGCACGGTGGGTTCGCCCGCCAGGACGGCGGTCCGCCGCTCGCCACTCGGGTCGAGCCGGTCGAGCAGACCCGATCCGGCGAGGCGGCGCAGCCGCGCCCGCACCCGGTCGGAGAGCTGCCGCGCGGCCTTGCGCGTGAACGTCAGCCCGAGCACCCGCTCCGGCGTGACGAAACCGTTGGCCACCAGCCACACCACGCGGGCCGCCATCGTCTCCGTCTTGCCCGCCCCCGCGCCCGCCACGACGAGCGCCGGCTCGGCGGGTGCGGCGATGACGGCGGCCTGCTCGTCCGTGGGCGGGTGGATGCCGAGCGCGTCGGCGACCTCGGCCGGGCTCACCAATTCCGTCACGGACCCGTCACCTGCCTGCCTTCCGGCCGCAGCGGGCACGACGTGCGCGCGGGGCACCGATCGCAGTCGGCGTTCTGCTGCGCCGTGTACTCGGGCCCGGCGGTGGCCGCGGCGGCCTGCCGCACGAGCTGCAGCCACTGCCTTCCCGCCTCGTCGTCGAGGGGTGGCTGCTCGCGCTGGGCGGCGCCGGTCTTGGTGTTGGCCTTGGCCACGTAGACGAGCTTGGCGCCGCCCGGTGTGGCCCCGGATCGTTCGAATGCTCCGAGCAGCACCGCCAGCTGGTACGCGGCCAGCTGCGGGTGCTTCTCCGCGTCCGTGCCGCTGATCGGGTTCTTGCCCGTCTTGACATCGACGATGACGGGCCGGCCCTGCCGGTCGACCTCCAGCCGGTCGACGCGCCCGGTGAGCTTCACGCGCAGCTCGCCGGTGGCCTCGGCGTCCCCGGTGCCGGTGTCGGCAGGCGGCAGCTCCACCTCCATGTCCTGCTCCACGCCGACCTGCGTGAGCTCGGACCGGCTCTGCCGCAACCACGCCAGGAAGTTCTGCATCATCTGGTCGACGCGCCTGCGCTCCCGGCGGGAGAACCACGGGGCGCCCGCGTCGACCTTCGCCCACTCCGCGTCGAGCTGGGCCTTCAGTTCCGCGTCGTCGGCACCCGAGGCCGCCGCCTGCGCCAGCGCGTGCACGAGCGTCCCGGTGACGGCAGCGAGCTGCGCCGGGTCGCTGCCACCGTGCCGTTCGAGCAACCAGCGCAGGGGACACTTCGCCAGGATGTCCACAGTGGACGGGGAGACGCGGACCAGCTCGCCCGGCTGCCGCAGCGGCATGGTCGTGCTCGGCTCGCGGAGCCCGTACCACTGGTCCGGGTGCGCACCAGGCACGCCCGCCCGCGCGAGCCGCGCGAGTTGCCGCACCGCCAGCGCGCGCCGCTTCGGCTCGGCCTCCGCGTCGCACGCCACCGACCGCAGCTCACCGACGAGCTCGGAGAGCACCAGCGAACGCTCGCGGGTGTAGGTGCGCACGTCCGGCCCCGCGCCCGCGACGTCGGTCTCGCCGATCAGCTCCTCCACGAACCGCGACGGCTGCTCGTCCTCGCCCTGGACGGCCGACACCAGCAGCACCCGGCGGGCCCGGCTCGTCGCGAGATAGAAAAGCCTGCGCTCCTCGGCCAGCAGCGGGGCCGTGATGGAGACGTGCTCGTCGTCCACTCCGGACAGCAGGTCGACCAGCCGCTCGACACCGAGCAGCGTGCCGCGCGGGCGGAGATCCGGCCAGCTGCCCTCCTGCGCGCCGGCGACGGCGACGACCGTCCATTCGCGACCGGCTGCGGCGTGCGCGGTGAGCAGCGAGACGCCCGTGCCGCGCGCGGCGACCGGGGCGAGACTGTCCCCCGCGATGTGCTGGGACGTCAGGTACTCAGCGAACCCGGCCACGCTCGCCCTGGGCAGCCTGTCGACATAGCGCCCCGCGGCGTCGAACAGCGCCACCACCGCGTCCAGATCCCGGTCGGCCTGCGCGGCCAGCGACCCGCCGCGCTCGATCTGCCGCAGCAGACGGCGTTCCAGCCCGCTGGCCTGCCACACCCGCCACAGCACGTTCTCGACGTCGGCACCGCTGTCCACGGCCTCGGCCGCGGTGGCCAGCAGGCCGCCGACCCGCCGCACGGGCGCCGCTTCGGCCTCGGCCAGCCCGGCGAGCTTGTCGTTGTCGCGCAACGCTTCCACGAGCAGCTCGTCACTGGAGCGCTCCCCGCCCGCGGCGAGCTCGAGCCTGCGCAGCCCGCGCCGGAGCCTGCGCAGCGCGAGCGGGTCGGCACCACCGAGCGGCGACGACAGCAGCATCTCGGCGAGGTCGGCGTCGAGCACATCGGGATCGGTGGCCAGCCGCAGGATCGCCAGCAACGGCCGGACCCCGGGCTGGCGGGCGAGCGGCAGTTCGTCCGTGGCCGTGGCGATCGGCACGCCGGCCGCCCCGAGCGCGCGTTGCAGCACCGGGAACGACCGCGTCGGCGACCGCACGAGCACCGCCATCTCCGACCAGGGCACCTCGTCGAGCAGGTGGGCGCGGCGCAGCTGGTCGGCGATCCAGCTCGCCTCGGCGGCGGGCGTGGGGAACAGCCTGGTCCGCACCACACCCTCGGAGTCGTCCGCGGCAACGACGTCCCGGTGCGGCCCGGTGCCGGGCAGCCCGGCACCGACGCGGGTGACGGCCGCGTGCACGGCCTGGGTCATCCGGTGGCTGCGGGTGAGCGTGATAGTGCGTGCGGCGGCACTGCCGGAGTCGGCGAACAGCCGGGGATCGGCGCCCCGGAAGGAGAACACGGACTGGTCCGGATCACCGGCGAGCACGAAGTCGTCGGCCGCGCTTCCGAGCAGGCGCACCAGGCGGAACTGCAGTGGATCGAGGTGCTGGGCATCGTCGACGAGCAGGTGCCGGACCCGGCGCTGCTCGCGCAGGAGCAGGTCCGGGTCGCCCTCCAGCTCCACGAGCGCGCTCGCGACGAGCTCGGCGGCGTCGAGCGCGGGCGCGCCCGGCGTGCCGAGTGCGTTGCCCCCGGACCCCTGTAGGAGCGTGACCTCCTCGTACTGCCGCCAGAACTTGCCTGCCGCCACCCATTCCTCGCGCTGCTGCTGCTTGCCCAGCTTGCCCAGGTCGTCGGGGCCGAGCCCGCGCTCGGCGGCGCGCAGCAGCAGATCGCGCAGTTCCTCGGCGAACCCGGGAACGGCCAGCGCCGGCCGCAGGCGTTCCGGCCAGTCCGGCGCGCCGCGTTCGAGGTCGCCCGCGAGCAGCTCCCGGACGACGACGTCCTGCTCCGGACCGGACAGCAGCCGCGGCGCGGGCAGGTCCTTGAGTCCGGCCTGCAGGCGCAGCACGGCGAAGGCGTAGGAGTGCACGGTGCGCACGAGCGGTTCCCGGATCGTGCGGCCGGTGTGCGCGGTGTCGGCGGTGAGCCTGCGGGTGATCTCGGCGCGCACCGCCGCGGCCGCCCGCCGCGACGCGGTGAGCACGAGCAGGCTTTCCGGGTCGGAGCCCTGCCGGATGCGTTCCACGGCGAGGGCGGTCAGCAGCGCGGTCTTGCCCGTGCCCGGCCCCCCGACGACCCGGACGAACCCCCTCGGCTCGGCGAGCAGGCGCTCGGCGTCGGCCTCCCACGTGCGAGGCGGCACCGCCGTGGCGGGCGCGCGCACCAGCCGCGCGTTCAGACCATTCCTGCTCACGCCTCGATGGAACCATGCCGCCCCGACAAATCCGCACGCACGTGGCCGGCCGTCGCCGTGTCCGCCACTCGCGTCACCGTGTCCGCCGTTCCCGTCGCCGTGTCCGCCACTCGCGTCGCCACGCACCCGGGGACCGGTACCCGCCCGCCCCTCCTCCCGGCTACGGTCGCCCCGTGGACGAGGCACTGCACGAACGGGTGCGGGAGATCGTGGCCGCCATCCCGCCGGGAACGGTCGCCACCTACGGCGACGTGGCCGCCGCCGCGGGCGCCCGCACACCGCGGCTCGTCGGGCGCATCCTCGCCGAGGACGGCGCCGATCTCCCGTGGCACCGCGTGCTGCGAGCGGACGGCACCCCGGCGCCGCATCTCGTGCATCGCCAGCTCGAGCTGCTGCGCGCCGAGGGCGTTCTGGCCGACGGGCAGCGCGTGAACCTCAAGAGGTACCGCTCGCGGCTTTCATAGGTTAGCCTCGCCTAATGACCCAGGTTGCGCAGTCCCGGCCGGTGGCACCCCAGCTGGCCTACCGCACGGTCGAGGTAACGGCCGTCCGCCGGCTCACTCCCCACCTCACCCGCATCACCTTCACCGGCGAGGATCTGCGCGACTTCGTCAGCGCCGCGCCCGACCAGTACGTCAAGGTCTTCTTCCCGCTGCCCGGACAGCGGTTCCCGCAGCTGCCGCCGCCACTGGAGTCTCCCGACACGACGTCGTGGTACCGCACCTACCTCGCGATGCCCGACGGCATCCGCCCGCCGATGCGGACCTAC
Source organism: Prauserella oleivorans (assembly GCF_042685745.1). Taxonomy (NCBI): domain Bacteria; kingdom Bacillati; phylum Actinomycetota; class Actinomycetes; order Pseudonocardiales; family Pseudonocardiaceae; genus Prauserella; species Prauserella oleivorans. The sequence continues at coordinate 5,556,641 of NZ_JBHUNT010000001.1, forward strand.
ACCGTCCGCGCGCATCGCCCCCACGCCCTCGAGATCGACATCGACTTCGTGCTGCACCCCGACAGTGGCCCGGCCTCGGCGTGGGCGACGCAGGCCCACCCCGGCGCCCGGGTGGCGCTGCTCGGTCCGCACGGCCTGTACGCGGTGCCGCCGGGTACGTCGTGGCAGGTACTCGTCGGCGACGAGTCCGCCGTGCCCGCCATCGGCTCCATCCTGGAGCAGCTGCCGGAATCGGCACGAGCACTGGTGTTCATCGAGGTCGGCGACCTGGCCGACCGGCAGGAGTTCACCTCGCCCGGCGACGTCCACGTCCAGTGGGTGCGGCGCGACGGCGCCGCCTACGGGGAGGCCGTGCTGGCGGCCCTGCGTGCGGCGACGCTGCCCGCGGGGCAGCCGTACGCGTGGCTGGCGGGCGAGGCCGAGCTCGTGAAGTTCACCCGCAGGCACCTGGTGCGCGAGCGCGGTGTCGACAAGCGCGCGATCACGTTCACCGGCTACTGGCGCCGCGGCCGCTCCGAGGACGACGAGGGCCGCGAGACCCTGCGCAAGCTCGACAGCGGCGAGCCGCTGGAGACGGAGTAGCCGTCACCGGCCGAGTTCGGCGACCAGCAGCTTGACGAGCGCGCCTAGACGTTGCCGCTCCGGCTGGACCACCGGCACGCCGATCTCCGCCAGCGGAGCCGCCGTCACGGGACCGACGCACGCGCACAGCACGTCCTTGCCGAGTGCCGCGACGAACCGCTCGTAACGCCCGCGTTCGCGCGCCAACGTGAGCAGGTTCGCCGTCGCGGGCGCGCTGGTGAACGCGAGCGCGTCCACCTCGCCGTCGAGCACTCCGTCGACGAGCCGGTGCGCCGGGTCGAGGTCGGTGGGCCACTGCCAGCGATACGGCTGCAGCTCGATCACCGACGCGCCCGCCTCCCGCAGCGCCTCGGTGTGTTCGGGCAGCGGCTGGCCGTGCAGCTGTACGGCCACCCGTTTGCCGCGGACGCCCGCGGCGAGCAGGTGAGCGAACAGTTGCCGGCTGCTCTCCTCGGGTGCCGACCACTCCTCCGTCAGCCCGCAGCCACGCACCGCTCCCTTGGCCTTGGGGCCCCGCACGTAGAGCCGCGCGCCGGACAGCGTCGCCCGCAGCCGGTCCGCGATCCCCCAGCCCTCGGCGGCCGCGAGCCAGCCACGGAATCCGGCCCCGGTCGTCACGGCCGCGATGTCCACGCCGGTGGCGACGACCTCCTCCGTCGCCGCCCGCAGCCGCTGGTCGTCGGCCAGCGGCACGATGTTGATCGTCGGCGCATGCCACACCGTGGCGCCACGGCGTTCGAGTGCGTCGATGAACTCGTCCGCGCGCCGCTGCGCGGTGATGCCGATGGCGATACCACCGAGGTCACCCATACAGCGCACCCATCCTCGCTACCGCCCGTGCAACCTGTTCCCGGAGGTCGGCGGGTTCCAGCACCTCGAGTTCGGGACCGAAGTGCAGGAGCTCGCCGAGCGCCGGAGCGCCCGGCTCGACCGGTAGCCGCACCACCGACCACCCGTCGGGATCCGGTGCGTCGGCGCTGTCCGCCAGCGCACGTGCGCCGACCGCTCCGAGGTAGAACGGTACGAGGTCGCGCCCGAGCGGCGACAGGCGCACCACGGCAAATCTGGGAAACATCCGCCGTTCGAAGCGCTCGGACCATTCGCGCCAGTATCCGGCCAGGTCGAAGCTGTCCGGACGGGAGAACTCCCCGGCGTCGGTCAGCTCGTCGATCCGGGAGACGCGATAGGTCCGTTCGCTGCCGTCGCAACGCGCGACGACGTACCAGTTGCCCGCCTTGAGTACGAGACCCAGCGGCTCGAGCACCCGCTCGACGGCGCTGTCGTCCCACCGCCGGTACCGCACCCGCAGCCGCCGCTGGTGCCATACCGCGTCGGCGACGGAGGCGAGCTGGCCAAGCCGCTCGATGTCCCGGTGCCAGCCCGGAATGTCCAGGTAGAAGCGTTCGGCGACCTGACCCGCTCGCGTGCGCAACTCCTCCGGCAGTGCGGCGAACAGCTTCAGCTGCGCGGCGGCGAGCACCGTCCCCAGGCCGAGCTCCGCGGCGGCGACGGGCAGTCCGGCGAGCGCGAGCGCGGACGCCTCCTCCTCGGTCATGCCGGTGAGCCGGGTGCGGTAGCCGTCGACGAGCTGGTACCCGCCCGAGCGGCCGCGGTCGGCGTACACCGGGACGCCCGCCTCGGACAGCGCGTCGATGTCGCGGTACACGGTCCGCACGGAAACCTCGAGTTCATCGGCGAGTTCCTCGGCCGTCATGCGCCCCCGGTTCTGCAACAGCAGCAGGATCGAGAGCAGTCTGCTCGCACGCATGCGCCGATTCTCGCCCGAAAACCTGACAGAAGATGACAGTCAATTCGCGGAGAGTGGTCGCATGACCGACAACACCTACACCATGCGCAGCTGGGACGAGCACGTCGTCGCCGGCCCGGAGAACGGCCCCCGCTACGCCCACGTCCACGCGACGTTCGCCTACTCCGGCGTCATCGAGGGCAGATCCACGTGCGACTACCTGCTGTACTACCCCGGCGAGGGCTACGACGGAGGCGGGCAGCTCGCGCCGGGATTCGAACGCATCGAGGGCAGCGTCGAGGGCCGTAAGGGCAGCTTCGTCATCCGGCACGACGTGGGTTACGGCCCGGACGGCATCTCCGACACGTGGTCCGTGGTGCCCGGCTCCGGCACCGGCGAGCTCAGCGGACTCACCGGCGCAGGCACGGCGACGGGCAGCACCGAGACGATCGCCTACACCTTCGACCACAGGTTCGCCTAGAACCACGTCCCAGACCATCCAGGAGGACACCGTGCTGAACGTGGACCGACAGCAGGTGCTGGCCTACCGGATCGCGGCGCACGGCCTGCACCGGGACGTGACCGACCCCGCGAAGCTGGCCGTGCTCGACCTCGGGGTCCAGGACGTGGTCGCGCGCGACACGGCGATTCTGGCGCTGGCCGCGCGCGTGCCCGGGGTGCTCACCGCCGAGGAGCTGACGGACGACGCGCGGTTCACCCTGGGCTGGTCACTGCGCGGGGCACCGCACTACCACCGCAGCGCCGACTTCCCCGGCCTCGCCTCCGCGCTGTTCCCGCTCGACGACGCCGACGCCAGTGCCCGGCTGGCCTGGCAGCGCGCGGACATCGAGCAGGCGGGCATGCCCGGCCTGGAGGTGATCCGGACGGCGGCCCGCGGGCTGCGCAAGGTCGTCGACCGCACCATGACGAAAGGAACGGCAAGCGAGGCGGTGACGAAGATCCTGCCCGCCGGGCTGAGCCGGTGGTGCCGCCGCTGCGGGGCCACCCACATCCACGACCAGCTCATGCGGGTCGCGACCCCGCTCGCCGGCATCCGGCTCGTCGCGGGCGCGACCCCGGCCACGCTCACCGCGCTGGAGAAGCGCCCGCGCGTGCCGACGGCCACCGACCTCGCCGCGGCCACCGGACTCGTGCGGTCCTACCTCCGCCTGCACGGCCCCGCGACGGCGGCCGACGCGGCGAGCTTCCTCAGCACCACGCGCACGCATGTCACCGGCCGGCTGTGGCCGGACGATCTCACGGAGGTCCGCGTCGACGGCCGCAAGGCCTACCTGCCCAGCGACCGGATGGCCGAGCTGGAGAACCCGCCGAAGCCCTCCGCGGTGCGGCTGCTGCCGCCGTGGGACCCGTTCCTGCAGGCGCGGGACCGGGCGACGCTCGTGCCCGATCCGGCACACCGCAAGGAACTGTGGAAGATCCTCGGCAACCCCGGTGCCCTGCTCGCCGAGGGCGAGCTCGTGGGCGCATGGCGGAGCAAGTCGACGGCCAGACGCCTGGAGCTGACGATCACGCCGCTGGTGCCGGTGCCGAAACCGGTGCGCGCGCAGGCCGAGGCCGAAGCCGAGCGGGTGGCCGCCGTGCGGGGTTACGCCGAGATGCGCGTGGTGTGGTCGTAGCCCAGGGCGCCCGAGAGCCGCGCGTCGGCGTACCGGCGCAGCACGAGATCGGCCACCGCGGGGTGGGAGCCCAGCGGCTGGGACACGAGGTCGGCGCCGGAGTCCTCCAGGCGCCGCTGGAACAGGCCGGGCGCCAGGAGCCACGACGCCACCACGACGCGGCGGCCGGGCCGTCGCGCGGCGTCGACGGCCTCGGCGACGCTCGGGCCGGCAGTGGCGGCGTAACCGACTCGCACCGGCGTGTGCAGCCGTGCGCCGAGTGCCCACGCGGCCGTCGCGACGTCGCCGAGTGCGCGCGGGTCGCTGGACCCGGCAGCGGCCAGGACCACGGCGTCCCCGGGCCGGTAGCCGGCCCGGCGCACCCGGTCGGTGACGGCGTCGAGCAACTCAGGCGCGGGCCCGAACGCCGCCGCCCGCACCGCCCCGGGGTGCCGGCTCGCCGCGATCTGCCGCGGGATGTCGGTCCGGACGTGGTAGCCGGCGGCCAGGAACGCGGGCACCACGACCGGCGGGACGGCGAGCGTGTCGAGCACCGCCGTGACGTCCGGGGCCAGCACGTCGGCGTAGGCGACCCGCACCTCCGCGCCACGGGCGCGCACCCGGGCGGCGAGGTCGTCGATCACCCGCGGGCCCGCCGGGTCGCGCGTGCCGTGAGCGGCCAGAACGATCACGAGAGCTCATCCTCGGGCGGGACGACGGCGAGCCGGTATCCGCGCTTGACGACGGTCTGCACGAGCCTGCCCTCGCCGAGAGAGGTGCGAAGCCTGCCGATCGCGGTCTCCACGGCGTGCTCCTCGCCACCGCTGGGCAGCGCCGCCGTCAGCTCGCGACGGGACACCACGCGGCCGGGCTGCTGGGCCAGTGCGCGCAGCACGGCCATGGGAGCCGGCGCCACCTCGCACAGCTGGCCGTCCACCACCGCCGCCTGTCCGCGCAGCTCGATCTCCCGCCCGGCCGCACACAGCCGTGGCGAGCGCGCGATGAGTGCCTCCGCCAGCGTCCGCGCGAGCGCCCCGATGCGGGCCCGCTGGGGCTGTACTGTCGGGATGCCGAGCGCCGCGAGCGGGCCCGCGGTGATCGGGCCGACACAGGCGACGACGACCCGCCGGGTGAGGGCGTCCACCAGTGCCGCCTGCCGGCCGGTGCGCTTGGCCATCGCGAGCATGCTCGCGGCCGCCGGGGCACTGGTGAACGGCAACGCGTCGATGGACCCGTCGAGTACCGCGTCGATCAGCCGGTCGAGCGGCCCCGGATCGGCCGGCCCCACCCAGCGGTACACCGGAACCTCCACGACGTCGGCCCCCGCGGAGCGCAGCGAATCGACGAAGTACGGCAACGGTTCGCCGTGCAACTGCACCGCGATGCGCTGACCCTCCACACCGGAGTCCAGCAGGTGCTGCAGCAGCTCGGCGTTGCTCTCGGACGCGGGCGAGTACACCTCGGACAGTCCCGCCGCGCGCACCGCGCCCTTGGCCTTGGGACCGCGGGTCAGGACGTTCGTGTGCGCGAGCCGTTCGAGCAGTTCCTCACCGAGTCCCCACCCTTCGGCAGCCTCGATCCAGCCGCGGAAACCGATGCCCGTCGTGGCCACGACGGCGTCCACCGGCTCGTCCAGCAACCGCTTGGTGGCCGCATGCAGCTCCGTGTCGTCGGCCAGCGGCACGATCCGGATCGCCGGGCCGTACCGCACCGTGGCGCCCTTGCGCACCAGCAGTGCGCCCAGCTCGTCGGCCCGCCGGGCGGCGGTGATGCCGATGGCGTACCCGGCGAGCGGCATGACCGCGTTCACGGCGATCCCACGTGCACCACGCCGCCGGCGACGCGGACCGGATAGGTGGCGATCCGGACGGTCTCGTCGTCGAGGCATCGGCCCGTGCGCAGGTCGAAGCATTGCTTGTAGATCGGCGAGGCCACCACCGGCACGCCTTTGACATCACCGACGATGCCGCGCGAGAGCACGGCTGCCCCGCTGAACGGGTCGATATTGGACAGTCCGTAGAACTCGTCGTCGTCGGTGCGGAAGATCGCCACCTGCTCGCCGCCGTCGAGCAAGGCCGCCACGCCGGAGGCGCGCAGCACCACCCTCTCCTCGCACACCGCGACCCACGTCTGTTCGGCCATCTCGGGCATTGCGGTCATCGGCTCACCACCTCCGGGACACCCAGCATCACGGGCACGGGCTGATCGCGCTCGGTACGGAAAGAGATGGTCGGGTCCGGTGTGCCCGGCGCGTTCACGAACGAGGTGAACCGCGCGAGCTTGTCCGGATCCTCCAGCACGCCCTTCCACTCGTCGCGGTAGTTCGCGACGTGCTCGGCCATCGCCTCTTCCAGCTCGGCGCAGATGCCGAGGCTGTCGTCGACGATCACCGAGCGCAGGTGGTCGAGGCCGCCTTCCATCTCCTCGAGCCAGGCCGCCGTGCGCTGCAACCGGTCGGCCGTGCGGACGTAGAACATCAGGAACCGGTCGATGATCCGGATCAGCGTCTCGGTATCCACATCGGACACCAGCAGGTCGGCATGCCGCGGGACCGCTCCGCCGTTGCCCGCCACATAGAGGTTCCAGCCCTTCTCCGTGGCGATGATGCCGAAGTCCTTGCTCCGCGCCTCGGCACATTCGCGTGCGCAGCCGGAGACCGCGGACTTGAGCTTGTGCGGTGAGCGCAGGCCCCGGTAGCGCAGTTCGAGCTCCACGGCGAGACCGACGCTGTCCTGCTGGCCGTAGCGGCACCACGTGGTGCCCACGCAGGACTTGACCGTGCGCAACGCCTTGCCGTAGGCGTGTCCCGACTCGAACCCGGCGTCGACGAGCCGCTTCCAGATGTGCGGGAGCTGGTCCACGGTGGCGCCGAACATGTCGATCCGTTGCCCACCGGTAATCTTGGTGTAGAGGCCGAACTCCTTGGCGACCTCGCCGATGACGATGAGCTTGTCCGGAGTGATCTCGCCACCCGGGATGCGCGGCACCACGGAGTAGGTGCCGTTGCGCTGCAGGTTGGCGAGGAAGTGGTCGTTGGTGTCCTGCAGCGTCGCCTGCTCGCCGCCGAGGATGTGCCCGTTGCCGAGCGTGGCGAGGATCGAGGCGACCGCCGGCTTGCAGATCGCGCAGCCCTTGCCCGTGCCGTGCTTGGCGATGAGCTCGCTGAACGTCGCGATGCGCGTGGCGCGGACGATCTCGAACAGCTCGGCACGCGACTGGGTGAAGTGCTCGCACAGCGACTTCGACTGCTCGACGCCGCAGGCCGCCAGCACCTTGCCGATCATCGGTACGCACGAGCCGCACGACGTGCCGGCGCGGGTGCACTCCTTGATCCCGGCGACGCTGTCGCAGCCCTGCTCGGTCACCGCCAGGCCGATGGCGCCCTTGGTGACGGCGTTGCACGAGCAGATCTGGGCGTCGTCGGGCAGTGCCTCGACGCCCACGGTGCCGTCGCCGCCGCCCGCGGGTGCGATCAGCGCCGCGGGTTCGGCGGGCAGTTCGTTGCCGACGAGCGGGCGCAGCAGGTTGTACTCGCCGGCGTCCCCGACGAGCACGCCCCCGAGGAGCGTCTTGGCGTCGTCGGACACCACGAGCTTCTTGTACGAGCGGTTGACGGCGTCGTTGAAGACGACCTCGAGCGCGCCCTCGGTGGCGGCGTGGGCGTCACCGAAGCTGGCGACATCCACCCCCATCAGCTTGAGCTTGGTGGAGGTGTCGGCGCCGGGGAACGACGCCTGCTTGCCCAGCAGCGTGGCGGCGGCCACCTCGGCCATCGAGTAGCCCGGCGCGACGAGCCCGTACACCCGGCCCTGCATCGCCGCGCACTCGCCGATGGCGTACACGTCCGGGTCGCTGGTCCGGCAGGTCTCGTCCACGAGCACGCCGCCGCGCTCGCCGAGGTCGAGCCCGCAGTCGCGGGCGAGGTCGTCGCGCGGCCGCACGCCGGCCGAGAACACGAGCAGGTCGATGTCGAGTTCGGTGCCGTTGCCGAGCTTGGCGCACAGCCGGCCGCGGTCCTCCTCGATCGCGTCGGTCGACGTTCCCGTGTGGACGGTGACGTCGAGCTCCGTGATGAGCCTGCGCAGCAGGCTGCCGCCGCCCTCGTCGACCTGGAGGGGCATGAGCCGGGGCGCCATCTCGACGACGTGCGGCGACAATCCCATGTCCCGCAACGCCTTGGCGGCCTCGAGCCCGAGCAGGCCACCGCCCACCACGGCAGCCGCCGGCCTGCCGCGGCCCGACCTCGCCCGTTCGACGGCGTCGCGGATCGCGTCGAGGTCCTCGATCGTGCGGTAGACGAAGCATCCGGGAAGGTCGCGGCCCGGCACCGGCGGCACGAAGGGCCGCGACCCGGTGGCCAGCACCAGGGCGTCGTAGGCCTGGGTGAACCCGCTCGCCGTGCGCACCCGCTTGGCGGCACGGTCGACCTCGACCACCGCGTCGCCGAGCCGCAGGTCGACGTTGTCGTCACCGGCGTAGTCCGAGCCCGGCAGGGCGAGGTTCGCGGGATCCCACGAGTCCACATAGGACGTCAGCCCGACTCGGTCGTACGCGGGCCGGTTCTCCTCCCCGAGCACGACGATGCGCCAGGTCGCGTCGACGTCGTCGGAACGGACGGCCTCCACCAGTCGGTGGGCCACCATTCCGTGCCCGACGACCACCAACGTTCGACTCATGAACCAAACCTCCGTAGAACTGCCTTCCATGCTCACCGGAGCTCGTATCCGGCTTGCTTCCCGTGTGTTGCGGCGCGGTTACCAAGACCTCCCTTCGCAGGTCAGCGCACGGTGCTGTGACTCAGATCCCCGCTGTGGCCAGCGCGGGCTCCTCACCGGCGCGGCGGGCGCGGGCGCGCGCACCGCGCAGGTAGACCGTCCAGGTGGTGACGAAGCACAGGCCGTAGAAGACGAGGAACGACACGAACGCGGGCACTCCGCCTCCGGTGCCGAGGAACGAGGCGCGGAACGCGAGGTTGATGAACAGTCCACCGAGCGCGCCGACGGCACCGGCGATCCCGATCAGCGCGCCGGAGAGCCTGCGCGCCCGGGCCAGCGCGGTCTCCCGCACCTCGCCTGCGGCGATCCCGCGCAGCGCCTGCTGGTGGAAGATGGCCGGGATCATCTTGTAGGTGGAGCCGTTGCCGATGCCGGAAAGCACGAACAGCGCGATGAATCCGGCCGTGAACAGCCCCAGCGAGCCCGCGTTGGACGCCACGATGCACAGCACCGTGCCCGCCGCCATGCCCAGGAACGTCCACAGCGTCACCGTGGCACCGCCGATCTTATCGGCGAGCCAGCCGCCCACCGGACGGATCAGCGAACCGACCAGGGCACCGATGAAGGTCACCTGAGCGGCCTGCAGCGGCGTGCGGTCGAACTGGTTCTGCAACACCAGGCCGAAGGCGAAGCTGTAGCCGATGAACGAGCCGAACGTTCCGATGTAGAGCAGCGACATCACGTAGGAGTGCTTGTCCTTGAGCACCTCCCGCATCGCGTTGCCTTCCTGCTTCACGTTCGCGAGGTTGTCCATGAACAACGCCGCGCACGTGATGGCGACGATGACGAGCGGCAGGTAGATGTAGAAGATGATCTGCGGCGCGCCGCTGCCCGCGGTGCTGATGACGATCAGGCCGACGACCTGGATCGCCGCGACACCGAGGTTTCCGCCGCCCGCGTTCAGCCCGAGCGCCGCGCCCTTGAGCCGTTCCGGGAAGAACGAGTTGATGTTGGTCATCGACGACGCGAAGTTGCCGCCGCCCACACCACCGATGGCGGCGACGAGCATGAAGACCCACAACGGCGTGCCCGGCTCCATCACGATCCCGGCCAGGATGGTCGGGATCAGCAGCATCCCGGCGCTGATGATCGTCCAGTTGCGGCCGCCGAACTTCGCCACGGCCAGCGTGTAGGGGACCCGCAGGATCGCCCCGACGAGCGACGGGGTCGACACGAGCAGGAACTTGTCCGCGGCCGAGAGCCCGTATTCCGGCCCCATGAACAGCACGAGGACCGACCACAGCGTCCAGATGGAGAAACCGATGTGCTCGGCCAGGATCGAGAACCACAGGTTGCGAGTGGCGACCTTTTTGCCTTCGGCTTCCCAGAATCGAGTATCTTCCGGATCCCAGTGTTCGATCCACCGTTTCCCGGTGAGAGTCGGAGCGGACATGGTGACTTCCTCCTCGTAGGGCCGGCGGTGGGGACATGCGCGTGCCGAGCGCGAACCTAGGCACCGCGGATTTCGAGAACAGCGTCGCCCTGTCGCGGCGCTGCTAATTTCTGCTCACCGGCGCGAATCACGCGCGGTGAGAACGGGAAGTATCAGGACGTGCTGGCGAGCCACTCGGCAATGCCGCACACGGCGTCCCGGCAACTGCCGCAGCCGGTGCTCGCACGGGTCGCGGTCGCCAGATCGTCCACAGTGGACGCACCGGACCGCCACGCGTCCACGAGCCTGCCCTTGCTCACCGAGTTGCACCGGCAAACGACCGCCGAGGCCGGCAGGTCCGCGGGACTGGCCGCCCCGGGCGCACCCGAGGGCAACGCGCGGCCCAGCAGCAGCGCGAGCCGGTCACTCGGCACCGGGCCGCCTCGGTCGTAGAGCTGCGTGATGGCGGCCGCCGCGTCGGGCACACCGAGCACGATCGCGCCCGCCACCTTCTCGTCGCGCACCACCAGCTTCGCGTACCGGCCCCGGGCCGGATCGTTGACGCACACCACCTCGGCGTCCTCGTCCTCGGTGTCGGCCTCGGTCTGTGTGTCACCCACCGCGGCCAGGTCGACGCCCCGCGCCTTCAGCCGGGTGACCACCGACGTGCCCCGGTACCTGGCCGCGGTGTCGGTGCCGGTGAGCAGGTCGGCCAGCACCTCCGCCTGCTCCCACGCCGGCTGCACGAGCCCGGACGGCGTTCCGGGGTGCTGGGCACAGTCGCCGAGCGCGTGAATGCGGCCGTCGCTGGTCCGCAGCGCGTCGTCCACGACGACACCACGGTCCACCGCCAGCCCGGCGGCCTCGGCGAGCCCGGTCTCGGCACGCACGCCCGTCGACACCACGAGCAGGTCGGCGTCCACGTGGCTGCCGTCGTCCAGTTTGAGCCCGTCCCCCGGTACGTACTTGGCCGCGGTCCGGCCGAGCCGGAAATCGATGCCGAACTCCGCGAGGGCGCGGCCGAGCACCCGGCCCGCGCCGCGGTCGAGCTGCCGTTCCAGCACGTGCGGAGCCGGGTGCACCACCGTGACGAGGTTGCCGCGACCGGCCAGGCCGCGCGCCGCCTCCAGCCCGAGCAGGCCACCGCCGAGCACGGCCACCGGGGCGCCGACGCGGGCGGCGTCGAGGATGCGGTCGCAGTCGTCCAGTGTGCGGAAGGTGAGCGCCCCCTCGGCGAGCGAGCCGTCCTCGTTCACCAGGCCCTCCACCGGCGGCAGCCACGGGCGGCTGCCGGTGGCGAGCACGAGCGCGTCGTATCCGACCGTGCTGCCGTCGGAAAGCCGCACCGTCCGGGCGGCGCGGTCGATCCCCGTCGCGGGTGTGCCGAGCCGAAGATCGACCCCGTGCCGCTGCGCCCAGTCGTCGTCGTGCAGCCGCACCGTCTCCGGCCGCATCGTGCCCGCCACCACCGCGGAGAGCAGCACGCGGTTGTACGCGGCGTGCGGCTCGGCGCCGATCACGGTCAGTGTCACCCGCTCGCCATGCGGGTCCCGGCGGCGGATCTCGTCGGCGAGCCGCGCGCCCGCCATGCCGTATCCGAGCACGACCACCTTGCGGGCGCTCATGCTGCACCGTCCTTTCCGGACTGCGGGCCGAGCCGGACCGCGCACACCTTGAACTCCGGCATCCGGCTCGTCGGGTCGAGCGCCGGGTTGGTCAACAGGTTCGCCCGCTGCTCTCCCGGGAAGTGGAAGGGCAGGAACACGACCTCCGGCCGCATCGACGTCACACAGCGCACGCGGGCGGTGACCTCACCTCGGCGCGAGGTGACGACGGCCAGATCGCCGTCGGTGAGCCCGGCCCGCTCCGCGGTGTCCGGATGCACCTCGACGCAGGCCTCCGGAACGGCGTCGGCCAGTTCCGGGACGAGCCGGGTCTGCGCTCCCGACTGGTAGTGCTGCAGCACCCGGCCGGTGGTGGCGACCAAGGGGAACTCGGTGTCCGGCCGTTCGGCCGGCCCGGTGTGCTCCACGGGCACGAACCGCGCCCGGCCGTCGGGATGCGCGAAGGAGTCGAGGAACAGGCGTGGCGTGCCCGGATGCTCGGTGCCGGGCACCGGCCAGTACAGCGCCTCGCCCGCCCGCAACCGCTCGTAGCTGACGCCCGAATAGTCGGCGGGCCCGCCCGCCGAGGCCGCGCGCAGCTCGGTGAACACGGTCTCGGCATCCGCGGGGAACCGCTCGGGCGGCTGCCCCAGCCGGACGGCGAGTGCGGCCAGCACGTCGAGGTCGGTGCGCACCCCCTCGGGCGGGTTGATCGCTTTGCGGCGCAACAGAACCCGGCCCTCGAGGTTGGTCATCGTGCCGTCCTCCTCGGCCCACTGGGTCACCGGGAGCACCACGTCGGCGAGCGCGGACGTCTCCGACAACACGAGGTCCGCGGTCACCAGGAAGTCCAGTTCGGACAGCCGGTCGGCGACGTGTGCGGAACGGGGCGCCGAGACCACCACATTGCTGCCGAACACCAGCAGTGCTCTCGGCCCGTCCTCGGTGCCGAGCGCGTCGAGCAGTTCGTAGGCCGACCGGCCGGGGCCTGGCAACGACTCGGCGGGCACTCCCCACACGCCCGCGACGTGCTCGCGCGCGGCCGGGTCGGCGATCTTGCGGTACCCCGGCAGTTGGTCGGCTTTCTGACCGTGCTCGCGGCCGCCCTGGCCGTTGCCCTGGCCGGTGAGGCAGCCGTAGCCGGAGCCGGCGCGGCCGGGAAGTCCGTGGGCGAGGGCCAGGTTGATCCACGCGCTCACCGTGTCGACGCCGGTGGCGTGCTGCTCGGCGCCGCGCGCGGTGAGCACGTAGGCGTTGTCCGCCCGCGCGAGCATCGCGGCGACCCGGCGCTGGTCCGCGGCACTGACCCCGGTGATGCGCTCGACCCGCTCGGGCCAGTACGCGGCCGCCACGCGCCAGGCCGGTCCGAACCCGGTCGTGCGTCCGTCCACATAGGCCTGGTCGAGCAGACCGTCGGCCACGGTCGCGTGCAGGATGCCGAGGGCGAGCGCCAGGTCGGTGCCGGGCGCGGGCGCGAGGTGCAGGTTCGCTTGCTCGGCGGTGGGTGTACGACGCGGATCGACGACCACGAGCCCGCCCTTGGCCGCCGCACCGCGCAGGTGCTGCACGAACGGCGGCATGGTCTCGGCGGGGTTGGCCCCCACGAGCACGATCACGTCGGCGCCGGCGAGATCGGTCAGCGGGAAGGGCAGGCCCCGGTCCAGGCCGAACGCCTTCATCCCCGCCGCGGCCGCCGACGACATGCAGAACCGGCCGTTGTAGTCGATCTGCGACGTGCCGAGTGCCACGCGGGCGAACTTGCCGAGCAGGTAGCTCTTCTCGTTGGTCAGCCCCCCGCCGCCGAAGATCGCGACCGAGTCCTTGCCGTGTTCGCGCTGAAGTGTGGTCAGCCGGTCGGCGATGAGGTCGAGCGCGTCGTCCCAGCTCGCGGGACGGAGTTCGCCGCCGGAGCGGATCAGCGGAGTGGTCAGCCGGGCCGGGGAGGCGAGCAGGGCGGGTGAGGTCCAGCCCTTCTGGCACAGCCCGCCCGCGTTGGTGGGGAACTGGCGTGGCGCCACCTCGGCCGCCGGGCCGAGCGTCATCCCGCACTGCAGAGCGCAGTACGGACAGTGGGTCTCCACCTGGGTTTTCACGTGGGCTTCCGCGGTCGTCGTCGCCGGATCGGCGGTCAGCGTCAACGGACACCTCCTGTTGCTCGCTGGCAGCACCCGACGGTAGGTAGCCCGTGTTACTCGAAAATGGCTGAATGTTTCAGGCGTGCGACATTGACCGCCCACGGCGGGCGGTGCGTGGTGAACGTCAGAGCAGCTCGCTCACGGCACCCGCGGCCCGGCGCAGGCCGTCGAGGGCGACGTCGGTGGAATGCGGGTACAGCGCGTTGTAGGCGAGCCGGAAGAGTGTCGCGCGCAACAGCAGCTGCGACCATTCCGGCAGATGAGACCAGCGACGGAACAGGTCGGTGTCGGCGTCGCCCCAGGCGACCGCGTCGACGGCGGCCACGGCCGCACCCCACTCGGCGGGCCGGAAGGCGGGAACGAAGTCGACGATGCCGGGCGGAGCGTCGCCGTCGAAGAGCACCGTGCCGAACAGCTCACTGTGCACGAGCTGGTCCGGTGAGGCCACCGGGCGCCGGGCGGGCGCGAGGATCTCGAACCACCGGCCGCCCTTGCGCTCGTCGAGCTCCATCTCCAGCTCGCCCCATGCCAGCCGTTCCGCGTCGGCGGCGATGCCCTGCCGTGCGGGAACGGTGTCGGGCCGGGCCAACTCCGCGGTGGCCTGGTGCAGTTTGACGGCCGTGAGCACGATCTCGTCGGGCCGGTTCTCCGGCTTGCCGGACACGTACCGGCTGGCCGCCCAGCCGCCGATCACCCACCTGCCGTCGGTGGTGCGCAGCGGACGTGCGATCCGCAGATCCGGGACGTCGAGCGCGGCGAACGTACGGGCCAGCCACACCGCGTGGGCGCGATCGGCGACCTGGCGCAGCACCACCTCGCCGCAGCGCCACGCCGTGCCGCCGGGGAGCGGCTCGGCGTCGACGGCGCCCAGGCCGAACGCCGTGCACACATGCGCGGGGGGACGTTCAGTGGTAGGCGGCACAGCGTCGGACGTTACCGCGACCACACAACGGGCGGCGAGAGGCGCTCCGGCACCCGACGACAACGAATCCGACACGACGCGAGGGCCCCGCCCGCGCCGTGACGCGAACGGGGCCCTCGCTGCACCCGGAAACCGGCTTGTGGTGAATCAGTAGGTCGGCAGGCTGGTGTCGATCTGCTTGGCCCAGGCGAGCACGCCGCCACCGAGGTGGGTGGCGTCCTTGAACCCGGCGCGGTGCAGGGCGGCCAGCGCCTCGGCCGAGCGGGCACCCGACTTGCAGTGCAGCACGATCGGCTTGTCCTGCGGCAGCTCCGCCAGCGCCTCCCCCGAGAGGATCCGGTCCTTCGGGATCAGCTTGGCGCCCTTGATGTTGACGATCTCGTATTCGTGCGGCTCGCGGACGTCGATGAGCTCGAAGTCCTCGCCCGCGTCGAACTTGGCCTTCAGCTCCGCCGGGGTGATGGTGCTGCCCGACGCCGCCTGCTGCGCCTCGTCCGACACGACACCGCAGAACGCCTCGTAGTCGATCAGCTCGGTGATCTTCGGGGTGTCCGGATCCTTGCGGATCTTCACCTCGCGGTAGCGCATCTCGAGCGCGTCGTAGCTGATGAGCCTGCCGAGCAGTGGCTCACCGATGCCCGTGATGAGCTTGATCGCCTCGGTCACCATGATCGAGCCGATGGACGCGCAGAGCACGCCCAGCACACCGCCCTCGGCGCACGACGGCACCATGCCGGGAGGCGGCGGCTCGGGGTAGAGGTCGCGGTAGTTGAGGCCCTGGCCGTTCGGCGCGTCCTCCCAGAACACGCTGACCTGGCCCTCGAACCGAAAGATCGACCCCCACACGTACGGCTTGCCCAGCAGCACGGCGGCGTCGTTCACCAGGTAACGCGTGGCGAAGTTGTCCGTGCCGTCCAGGATCAGGTCGTAGCCGCGGAAGACGTCCAGCGCGTTGTCCGTCGTCAACTGCTCCTGGTGAAGGACGACGTTGACGAACGGGTTGATCTCCGCCACCGACTCCTTCGCCGACTGCGCCTTCGGCTTGCCGACGTCGGACTGGCCGTGGATGACCTGGCGCTGCAGGTTCGACTCGTCGACGACATCGAAGTCGATGACGCCGAGAGTGCCCACCCCGGCGGCGGCGAGATACAGCAGCGCCGGGCTGCCCAGGCCTCCGGCCCCGATCACCAGCACCTTCGCGTTCTTCAGCCGCTTCTGCCCGTCCATCCCGACATCCGGGATGATGAGGTGCCGGCTGTAGCGCGCCACCTCCTCCTTGGTGAGCTCGGCAGCCGGCTCGACGAGCGGCGGCAGCGTACCCGACATCAGGTCCTCCATCTCGCGCTTATCGCGGTCCATCAATCTATAACCGCTGGAGCGGTCCAGAACTTCCCCGCGTCCACATCCTGGACGCCAGGGTCAGCGCGCCTGTGGGTTCGGCCACGCGTTGGGCTTGCAGACCTTGCCGTCGGCGGGCACGGTGCCCTGGTCCCCGCCCGGCGTGTTGTTGAGCCGGGCCACGTAGTCGTTGGCGACGCCGAACGTCTGCTGCATCATCACCGGCGCCAGCGCGCCGTCCTGCGCGCAGCCCTCGTGGCCGTTGCCGAGCGCGTGCCCGACCTCGTGGTTGATGGCGTACTGGCGGTACCCGATCATGTCGCCGCTGAAGGCGAGCGCACCCCGCACCCAGCGGGCGAGGTTGATGACGACGCGGTTCTCACCGTCGACGTCGCGGCGATAACAGGAGGCCTCGAACGGGATCGAGTTGCCGCAGATGTCCGGCCGGTGCGCGGTGTCGGGCGTGGTCAGGCTGACCCGGAAGTCGGGGTCGGGATGGCTCGCGTCGACCCGCTGCAGCGACACCTCGCCGGTTCCCGTCCAGCTGCGCGGATCGGAGAGGATGCCCTCGACGGCCTGCGCGAACCCGTCGTCGCCGAGGTAGCTCGCCGGGTCGATCCCGTCCTCGACCTCCACGGTGTAGGTGTAGAGCTCCCCGCCGTCGCCGGCCTTCCGGCCGGTGCCCGGCACGACGTGCCAGGTGCCCCTGCCCTTGCGGGTGTAGTCGCCGCCCTCGGGCAGCTTCGCAGTCGGGATGTTGAGGTCGACCTGCTCGGCGGGCTGCTCGGGCACGCCGGCTGCCTCACCGGAGGACAGCGTGCTCGACGTGCCGGAACTCCCGCTGTCGCCGCTCGCGCCGAGTTCGGGATCCGTGCGCGTGGTGTCCACCACGACGAGCGCGGTGATGACCAGCAGCACCGGGACGGCGTAGACCCGCCAGCCGTAGGTGCTGAGCAGCCTGCGCAGCTTCGACCGCCGGCGAGGCGGTGTGTCGCCGTCCGTGCCCGCCGTCCCGGACTCGTCCCCGGTCGCGGGCTCGTCGGCGTCCTGCCGTGGCCGCCACGACGCCCGCAGCGGCTCGCCCGTCGCCCTGCGTGTCCCCGGGCGGTAGCGGTCGCCGGAGGCGCGGTCGCCGCGGGCGCCGCGCCCGCGGGCACGGCTGGTGGCGCCTCCGTCCGCAGGCCCGGTTCGCGAACCGTCACGCCGTGCTCCGTGCGACACCCTGTCCACGGGCCAAGGGTGCCACACGCCCGCGATGTCACAGGGCGGCACCGGCCGCGCAGTGGTCCGGGCCTCTCCTCACCACCGGCCCGATTCGACGTGTTCCCACATCCCCAGCACGGCCCGCGCCACGGTCACCGGACGCTCCATCTGAGCGACGTGCCCGGTCCTCGGGAGCACCAGCAACCGCGCGTTCGGGATGAGCTTCGCGGTGCGCTGCGCCCTGCGCACGGAGATCACCTTGTCGTGGGTGCCCCATACGACAAGCGTCGGTGCCTGCACCGTCGGCGCCACGCGCCAGAGCGAGTTGGCGCCCCGGCTGAACCACGTGCGGAAGATCTCTAACGTGCTGCGCGCCATCGCCAGGTTGGCCCAGGCGAACTCCGCCCTCGCGCCGTGCTCCTCGGCGAGCTCGGCCAGCCGGTGCTCGGGGAAGGAGTCCGGGTCGGCGAAGCACAGCCGGATCACCTGCTGGGCCCGCTCGTGCGGGGTCAGCGCGGCGAGCTGCCTGCGCGCCCGCTTGCCGATCACCGGCAGGTAGGCCAAGGCGAGCCGCGGGTCGGAGAGCCTGCGCGGATCGAGCCGCCGGTCCGGCATCGCGGGCGAGATCAGCGTGAGTGTGCGCACGAGGTCCGGGCGCCGCGCGGCGAGTAGGAGCGCGACGGCGCCACCCATCGAGTTGCCCACGACGTGCACCGGGCCGGGCGCGTCCCCCTCGATGAAGGAGGCGACGACGTCCGAGTGGGCGGTCAGGCTGAACGGGAAGCCGTCCAGCGGTTCGGAGAAGCCGAATCCGGGCAGATCGAGTGCCACGCCCTCGGCGTGCGGCGCGAGTTGGGCGGCCAGGTCGGTCCAGTTGGTGGAGGAGCCGCCGAGTCCGTGCACGTAGACCACGCGGGCGTCCTCCGCACCGGGCGTGCGCCGGACGTGCAGCCGCAGGTCCCCTACCCTTTCGGTGCTGCCCTCCCACGGCGTGAGCGTGGGGTCGAACGGCGGCAACGGCGCGGTCGACAGGGGAACGTGCGTCAGTGGCGCCCGCCTGCCGGCGGGTGCGGCGAGGCGGCCGGGCAGTGTTTCGGACACGACTCCAGGATGCCTCATGGCACCGGTCTTGGCGTCCGGCGCGTACCGGCGAGTAATGTTCGACGGGATGAAGTTCTGGAGGGCCGCATGACTATGCGGACCGACCGGGTGCGGGTGCCCCGCACGACAGTGGAGGCGGGATGACTGAGACGGCGCGACCGCAGACCGACGCGAGCGCGAGCACCGGATCGGCACAGTACGGCCGGGGAGTTCGGCTGCCCCGCACCGAGCGACGCGCACAACTGCTGGCCGCGGCGCAGCAGGTGTTCGCCGCGAACGGCTACCACGCCGCGGCGATGGACGACATCGCCGAACGTGCCGGGGTCAGCAAGCCGGTGCTCTACCAGCACTTCCCCGGCAAACTCGACCTCTACATCGCGCTGCTGGAAAGCCACGTCGACCACCTGGTGACGGCGGTGCGGGCGGCCCTCGCCTCCACCACCGACAACAAGCAGCGGGTGAAGAACGCCGTCGGCGCGTTCTTCGACTTCGTCAACGGCGACGCCGGTGCGTTCCGCATGGTCTTCGAGTCGGACCTGCGTGGTGAGCCCGCCGTCCAGGAGGCCGTGGACCGCGCCACGTCGGCGACCGTCGACGCGATCGCCGAGACGATCATGTCCGACGTGGGCCTGGTCGAGGAGAAGGCCCGGCTGCTGGCCGTCGGCCTGGTCGGGATGAGCCAGGTCAGCGCACGCTACTGGCTCAACCAGAACAGCTCGATCAGCCGGGACGACGCCGTGGCCCTCACCTCGACGCTGGCGTGGCGCGGGATCGGCGCGGGCTTCCCGCTGCAGCACCCGTGAGCTCGGCGAGCACCGCGGCGACCTCGCGGTGCCGTTCCTGAGCCAGCATGTGCCCCGCACCCGGGTAGAGCACGAGCCGCGCACCGGGCAGTTCCTCGGCGATGGCCTCCGCGTGCGGGAGCGGGGTCAGCCGGTCGGCCTCACCGGCGAGCACCACGGCCCGCGTCGTGCGCAGCGCCGCGAGCGCGGTCCGGCGGTCGTGCAGGTTGATGGCGTTCTGGAACCCGCCGAGGCTGCGCGGATGTGCCCGCAGCAGCTGGTCGGCCACCGACGCGACGTCGGCGCGCCGGGGCTTCCTGCCGAACACGAGCCACCGCGCACCGGCCTTCGCCGCCGCGGGGCCGACCGGCAGCGCGTCCTTGCGGTACTCGAGCAGCAGCTTCGCCAGCCGGCGTTCCACGCGCGTGGCCGCCCTGCCCAGCGCACCCGGCAGGCCGAGCGTGATCCGGTCCATGTTGCCGCAGGAGGTGGCCACGAACGCCACTCCGGCGACCCGCTCGGCCACGAGATCCGGATGCCGGTCGGCCAGTGCCATGATCGTCATGCCGCCCAGCGAGTGCCCGGCGAGCACGATCCGGCCGTCCGGCACCCGGCCGGCGAGGAGCTCGGCCAGGTCGTCGGCGAGCTGGTCGATGGTCGCGGTGCCGGGCGGCGCGGGCGAGGAGGAGCCGTGCCCGCGCAGGTCGTAGCGCAGGATCCGCACCGACGGCGGCAGCTCGCGCACCACGCGGTCCCAGGTCCGCAGGTCCTGGGTCCACCCGTGCACCAGCACAAGCGTGACCTCGGCGTCGGCCGGGCCGGTGAGCTCGGTGTGCAGGCGCGTTCCGTCGGTGGTGACGAACGGCTCGCTCATCGCGGCAGCAGGAACGAGCTGCGCCACAGGTGCATGCCCGGCGCGCCGACCAGACCGGCCTCCTCCAGGAACGGCATGATCCGCTCGCCGGAGTACCGGATGGTCTCCTGCCAGTTCGGGTTGTTCAGCGCGGCCTGGTAGCCGTCGCGCGGGCGGATACCGACGGCCTTGTAGACGTGCGGGTTGATGAGGCTGCGCGTGATGTGCCACGAGACGTAGGCGATGAGCCAGCGCTGGTAGATCCACTCGGCCTTCGACAGCGTCTTGACCCGCCGCATGACCTCCTCGCGCGCGAAGGTGACGTGCCGCGCCTCCTCCAGCACGTGAATCCGGTTGACCATGCGCACCAGCGGCTGGATCTCGGGGTCGTTCATCTGCTCGCGCTGGAGCCGGTCGAGGATCTCCTCGGCGACCAGGATGGAGCCGTACAACGCGGGGCCGTAGCCGATGACGGGCAGGATCTTGGACAGCTTGTGCCGCCACTTCACCGGCCCGTACGCGGGGCAGCCGATGCGCTCGGCCATGCGCGCGAACATCGTGGAGTGCCGGCACTCGTCGGCGATCTCGGTCAGCGCGTACTGGGCGTGCCGGGTGGTCGGGTCGGCGTCGTAGACCTCCTTGAGCAGCAGCTGCATGAGGATGACCTCGAACCAGAGGCCGTTGGTCGCGACGCTGGCGATCTCGTGCTTACCGAGCTCGATGCGCTGCTGCGGCGTCAGCTTCTCCCACAGCTCGGTGCCGTAGAGGCTGGACCGGTGTTCGGGGATGTAGCGCTTGCCCTCGACCAGTGGCGCGTCCCAGTCGATGTCGACCTCGGGGTCGTAGAACTTGTTGGCCGATGACTTCAGCAGCCGGTCGGCTGTCTTCTCGCGTCCTGCGTCGTCCAGGGTCCGCGTCATCGCGGCCACCATCCTTCCCGACTGGATGTAACTTCCGGTAACAGTTACTTCTGGTAGCATGAAGTCCATGTCCGACCGTGTCAAGCGCAACAGTCCGGCGCCCGTCGATCAGGGCACGACGCCCGGCTCCGGCGACGCCCGCCGCGACCGGTGGCGCAAGCACCGCATCGCCCGGCGCGCCGAGTTCGTCGACGCCGCGCTCGCCGCGCTCGAGGAACACGGTCCCGACCTGGGCATGGAGGACGTCGCCGCGGCCGCGGGCGTCACCAAGCCCGTGCTGTACCGGCACTTCGGGGACAAGGCCGACCTGTATCTGGCGCTCGGGGAGCGCGGCACGGACCTGCTGTTCCAGCGGCTGCTGCCGGCCATCAACGCCGAACTGGCCCCGGTGCCGCGGATCCGGATGGCGCTCGACGCGTTCTTCACGGTCATCGAACAACACCCGAACCTGTACCGGCTGCTCGCGCGCAGGCGCTTCGCCGACAAGCCCGTGGACGCCGACGTCGTCGCCGAGGACAAGGAACTCATCGCCACGGCACTGACGGCCCTGCTCGGCGACTACCTGCGCATGTTCAACCTGGACTCCGGCGCCGCCGAGCCGTGGGCACACGGGGTGGTCGGCATGGTGCAGAACACGGGCGAATGGTGGCTGAACAAGCGGACCATGAGCCGCGACAGCGTCGTGGAGTACCTCACGCAGATCATCTGGGCGGCCATCGACGGACTGGCCAGGCAACACGGCCTGACGATCGATCCGAACAAGCCGCTCGAGGTGAACAAGGTCGTCCAGCTCTCCCGGAGCAGCGACCGGACAGCACGCACTGGCAACGAGGCTGGAGGAGCACGGTGAGCGAGCACGAGCACGAACACGACGAGGACGGCTACACCGGCGCCGCCACCCTGGTGGTGGACGACACGGAGCTCGAGGTCGAGGTGGAGCTGCGCGGCCACTTCCAGCCGATCGACGGCTACTACCACTGGTACGGCCGCATCCGGCAGAGCGAGCGGCTCTCCGGGCTCGCGGGCGGTCGCAAGCGCAAGGTCGAGATCCGCACCCCGCACGGCACGGCGGCCGGCGAGATCTCCGACCCGGACCCGTGGGACCGCTACCGCATCATGGGCACGAGCACGCCGCCGTTCGCGGTGCCCACGTCACTCGAGGAACTCGAGGAGCTGCCGGGCTGAACCGGCACCGGCACCCGCACCGGCACCCGCACCAGCACAGGACGAAACGGGCACCCGGCAGATCGAGCCGGGTGCCCGTTGTCGTGAGCTGGGGTGTGTCGTCAGGAGCCGACGGCGAAACCGACCCTGCGCACGTCCGACGGCGCGATCTCGACATACGCGATCCGGTCGGACGGGATCAGGTACTTGCGGCCCTTGTCGTCGGTCAGGCGGCACAGGCCGTCGTCGGCACTCAGCGCGTCGGCGACCAGCTTCTCGACCTCGTCGGCCGTCTGGCCGCTGGACACCACGAGCTCCCGCGGGGTGTCCTTGATGCCGATCTTGACCTCCACGTGCAACCTCCGCCTGGTAAATGCCGGTGCGTTTCGAGTCAAGGCTAACCGAGACCGAGCACCTGCATCCGCTTGGAGTGAGCCTGCTGCAGCCGGCGGAACAACGCCGCGATCCCGGACAGGTCACCCGAGCCCGTGACGATGAGCTCGGCGAGGCCGTCGCGCTCGGCCACGATGTACTGGGCCTGCGTCAACGCCTCACCGAGCAGGCGGCGTGCCCACAGGGCGAGCCGGTCGCGCTGCTTGGCGTCGGCCTCGATGGCCGCCGCGACTTCGCGCTCGGCGAACGCGGAGTGCCCGGTGTCCGCGAGGACGGTGAGCACCAGCTGCCGGGTGTCCTCGTCGAGCACCTGGGACAGCTCTCGGTACAGATCCGCGGCCAGGTTGTCGACGACGTAGGCCTTGACCAGCGACTCCAGCCAGGTCCTCGGCGCGGTCGACTGCTGGAAGGCGTCGATGTGCCGCCGGAAGGGGTTCATCGCCTCCTCGACGGCGACGCCGTGTGCCGCCAGTTGTCGCGCCAGCATCTCGTAGTGCCCGATCTCGGCAGCCGCCATCGACGCCAGCGCAGCGCGGCCGGCGAGCGTCGGCGCGGACCGCGCGTCCTCGGCCAGCCGGTCGAACGCCGACAACTCGCTGTAGGCGAGCACCCCCATCAGGTCGACGACACCCGGGCTGATCTCTGCCTTCGCCTCACTCACGCGCTTCACCGTAGTTGAGCCGTTTCCGGGCCCGGGACCCGCCGGAGAGAGCAACGACACGTATCCGGTTGCGACCGCGGTCACCGAACTCGGAGCTGGACAAGGTAGACTTTGGACTGATAGTGAATTTTCACTTGCTCGTGTGCCGCCGCACGTCGGTGAATACCACGTGGGTGAGAAGCAATGTGCGTGCACGCCTCGGGGGTGTTCCCACGCAGGACGCGTTTCGCCTGGTCACGCCGCGAAACGAAGGGATCCGCGTGGTCGAGTACCGCGGAATGCCTGGCTTGCGCGCCGGTATGAGAGAGGCGATCGGAAATCGACCAGAACGTCAACCCCACCACCAATCCCAACGAACTGGAGCCCACCGAAACCCGTAGCGAGCCCGAGACTCCCACTTTTGCCGAGTTCGGCGTGCGGCCCGAGATCGTCTCGGCGCTGCAGTCGGTGGGCATCGAACGGACCTTCGCGATCCAGGCCCTGACCCTCCCGCTCGCACTCAAGGGCGACGACGTCATCGGCCAGGCCCGCACCGGCATGGGCAAGACGCTCGGGTTCGGTGTGCCGCTGCTGCAGCGGCTGGACCTGCCCGGCGACGGCACCCCGCAGGCCCTGGTCGTCGTGCCGACCCGGGAACTGTGCCTGCAGGTGAGCGCCGACCTGACCGACGCCGCGAAGAACCTCGGCATCCGCATCGAGGCCATCTACGGCGGCCGCCCCTACGAGCCGCAGGTCGCGTCGCTGCGCAAGGGCGTCGACGTGATCGTGGGCACGCCGGGCCGGCTGCTCGACCTGGCCGAACAGCGGCACCTGGTGCTCGGCAAGGTCCGCATGCTGGTGCTCGACGAAGCGGACGAGATGCTCGACCTGGGCTTCCTGCCCGACATCGAGCGCATCCTGCAGATGGTGCCCGACGAGCGGCAGACCATGCTGTTCTCGGCCACGATGCCCGGCCCGATCATCAACCTGGCCAGGACGTTCCTGCACCAGCCGACGCACATCCGGGCCGAGGAGAACGACGCGGGCGCCGTGCACGAGCGCACCACACAGTTCGTCTACCGGGCCCACTCCCTGGACAAGCCGGAGCTCATCGCCAAGGTGCTGCAGGCGAAGGACCGCGGCCTGACGATGATCTTCACCCGCACCAAGCGCACCGCGCAGAAGGTGGCCGACGACCTCGCCGAGCGCGGGTTCGCCGCGGCCGCCGTCCACGGTGACCTCGGCCAGGGCGCGCGGGAGCAGGCGCTGCGCGCGTTCCGCTCGGGCAAGGTGGACGTGCTGGTGGCCACCGACGTCGCCGCGCGCGGCATCGACGTCGACGACGTTACCCACGTCATCAACTACCAGACGCCCGAGGACGAGAAGACCTACGTCCACCGCATCGGCCGCACGGGCCGCGCAGGCAAGACGGGTGTCGCCATCACACTGGTGGACTGGGACGAGATCCCGCGCTGGAAGCTGATCTCCGACGCACTCGGCCTCGACAAGCCCGAGCCGGTGGAGACCTACTCGACGTCGAAGCACCTGTTCACCGACCTCGGCGTTCCGGAGAACGCGACCGGACGGCTTCCGCTGGCCAAGCGCACGCGCGCCGGCCTGTCGGCCGAGCCGGAGGAGGACCTGGGCGGCAAGCGGCGCAACACCCGGTCGACGGAGTCGCCCCGGCGTTCGCGCAGCCGGTCCCGGCAGCGCACGCGCGGTGGCCGCGACGTCAAGAGTGAGACGACGGGCGAGGCCGACCAGGGCGAGCAGTCCGCGTCCGGCGAAGGCACGCGCTCGCGCTCCCGCCGCCGCACCCGTGGCGGCTCGAAGCCCGCGAGCGAGGGCCACGCGGCCACCGCACCCTCGGAGAAGCACGACTCCCCCGCCGCGGAGGCCGCCGAGCGGCCCGCCCGGCGGCGGCGCAGGCGTCGCTCCGGGGTGTCCAACACGGCCGAAACGTCCGCGAGGGCAGACTGAGCACGTGACTTCCTCCGGACGGCACCGCGACCAGGACACCGGTGATCGCGAGGGCGCCGCACCGCCCGTGGGCACCGAGGACGTGTTGAGCGACGCGGAGCCGGCACCGGAGGAGGACACGCGCGCGGCCGCGCCCGCCCGGGCGCGCCGCTCACCGTGGAACCGCCGCCGCGACCGGGTGATCGCCGCGCTGCTCGCGGTGGTCGCCGTCGCCGGGGCTCTGCTGGTGTGGGCGGGCTCCGACAGCCGCGCGACGATCCAGGAGACCGCGGACGGCCCTCCGCCACTGCCAGGCGAACCCGCGGACGTGCCGGCGACCCTGACCGAGACGTGGCGGGCCGAGAGCCCCGCCACGCCCGAACCGGTCGCCGAGGAGTCGACGGTCGTCACCGGCTCCGGTGGTGAGGTCACCGGCCGCGACCCGCGCACCGGCGAGGTCCGCTGGCGCTACGCCCGCGACCTGCCGCTGTGCACGGTCGAGGCCGAGTGGGACACGGCGCTGGCCGTGTACCGCAAGGACACCGGCTGCAGCGAGGTCACCCAGCTCGATCCGGCGACCGGCGCCCGCACCGGCCAGCGCAACGGCGACGCCGAGCTCGGCACCCGGCTCGTCGGCGACGGCGGCCACGTGACCACCACCGGCGACCGGCTGCTCAACACGTGGCGCAACGACCTCGTCAAGAGCCTCGAGTTCGGCCGCGTCTACGCCACGGTCAACCCCGAACGGCAGCCGCGGCCGAACTGCACCTACGGCACGGTCGCGGTGGCGTCGGGCCGGGTCGGCGTCATCGAGCGGTGCCCGAACGAGACCGGCGCCCGGCTCACCGTGCTCAAGGCCGCGGGCGAGGAGGCCGACGAACCGGAGCAGGTGTTCTCGCAGATGCTGCCGGAACGCACGGCGAAGCTGGTGGCCATGTCGGGTGCGGGCATCGCCGTCGTGCTGCCGCAGAGCGGTCAGCTCGCGCTCTACGACCCCGAGGGGCAGGAGCGCGAGCGGTTCCCCCTCGACGTGCCCGCCGCCGACCTCGCCCGCGAGCCCGAGGACGGTGTGATGCCGACGGCAACCGGCACCGAGCACGTCTACTGGTTCACCGGTTCGAGCACAATGGCGTTGTCGAGGAAAGACCTCACCCCGCAGTGGACGGTCCGGGGCACGCTGGGCCCCGGCACGTCGTACGCGAGCCGCTACGTGGTCCCGATCGAGGGCGGGCTGGCCGTGCTGAACGAGTCGACCGGCGAGACCATCCGCACCGTCGGCGTCGACCGGAGCGGTCACCGAGGCGACGTGGAGCTCGCGGCCGCGGGACCCGTGTTGCTCGAACAACGTGGAGGCACTGTGGTGGCGCTGCGATGACCGCGGCTTTCTCTCAACTCTCGCCACATGGCGCGCGCCGGGTCGAACTGCCCGGCAAGTACGGTCCGATCGCTGCGCTGTCCGGTCCCGAACCCGCCGAGCCGCGCGCCACGGTGCTGCTCGTGCCCGGATACACGGGCTCCAAGGAGGACTTCGCGCCGCTGCTGGACGACATCGCGGCCGCCGGTTTCCATCCGGTGGCCGTCGACCTGCCGGGCCAGTACGAGTCACCGGGGCCCGCCGACGAAACGGCGTACCTGCCCGGCCCGCTCGGCGAGGTCGTCGCGGATCTGGTCGCCACACTCGCCGGGGACGGCCGTCCCGTACTCCTGCTCGGCCACTCCTACGGTGGCCTGGTCGCGCGCGGCGCGGTGCTTGCTGGCGCCCCGATCGCCGGGCTGACCCTGCTGGACAGCGGCCCGGAGAAGCTGCCGCCCGGGTTCCGGTTGAGCGCGCTCGACGTCGGTGAGCCGTTGCTGCGCAGCCGCGGGGTCGAGGCAGCCTACGCGCTGCGCGAGGAGATCAGCGCCCGCACGCCCGGCTGGGTGGCACTGGCGGAGGAGCTGAGGGCGTTCCTGCGTGCGCGGTTCGTGGCCTCGACCGCCGCCGGCCTGCTCGGCATGGCTCATGCGCTGCGCACGGAGCCGGACCGCGTGGAGGAACTGGCCGCCGCGCTCGCCGCCCGGAAGGCCCCCGCGCTCGTCGTGGCCGGTGAGCGCGACGACGCGTGGACCGTCGATCAGCAGAAGGACATGGCCCGGCGGCTCGATGCTCCCTTCGCCGTCGTGGAGCATGCCGCCCACTCGCCCAACACCGAGAACCCCCGGGGCCTGCTGGACATCCTGCTGACGGAATGGCGGTCCTGGCTCGGCTGAGCGGGCGCGCCCACGACAGCGGCCGTCACGCCCACCAGAACAGCCACAGCGTCGCCGCGGCCACCGCGAGGATCCCGGCCGCGGCGACGCCGGCCGGCGCTCCCCTTCTCCGGTCGATCACGAGGGCCTGCGCTGCGACGGCGACGGCCGCACCCGCGAGGTGCCCGATCAGCGCCACCATGCCGGGTCCATCCGCCCCGGTCGTCCAGCCGACGAGCTGAGCCACGGCCACCACGATCGCCAGCACGACCAGCCCGGCCGCCAGCGACCCGGTGAGCCCCCGCCAGATCCGCCCGGTACGGCGCGGCTGCTCGGGTGACGGCACGTTCACGGCAAGCTCCACCGTCTCGACGTCCGACGTGCGCGGTGCGGGCATCTCACTCCACGTGTGTCTCTCGGCTCAGCGGTGCCAGTAGTTCCCAGGACCGGGCGGCCGGTGCCGCCCGCTGCCCCTCGGGGCAGCTCGGCCGGAAGTCGCACCACGCACAGCGTCGGCCGGTGCGCGCGGGGAACAGGGCGTCCGGATCACCGCCCGCTGCAAGGGTATCCGTTGCCGCGCGCACGTCGTTGGCGCTCTCCTCGGCCCGCGCGACCTGCCTGCGCAGGCTCTCCGCCGTGTGCTCGGCGGCCGCGACCGTGCCGCTCGGCAGGTGGTGCAGCTCCACTCGGTGACACGGCTTGCGCAGGGTCCGCGCCGCCGCGACCGCGTACAGCGCGAGCGCCTGCGACCCGCGGGCCTCGTCCTCGTCGGGAGCGCGCTTGCCGGTCTTGTAGTCGACGATCACGAGCTCGCCGTCGCGTTCGTCGATCCGGTCGGCGCGGCCCTCGACGATCATCGTCGACGGCCCGTCGCTGCCACTCGCCGGCGCGGACACCCAGCGTTCGAGGCCGAGTGGCTCACCCGTGACGTCGTGGTGCTCCACGTAGTCGGCCACCCATGCCTTGGCGAGCGTGCGGTAGCCGGCGGCCTGCGCGGCGTCGGCGAACCCGGAGTCGCTCCACTGCTCACCGACGAGCGCGGCCGCCCTGGCCGGGGTGCGTGAGCCGGCGGGCAGCTCGAACAGCGCACGCAGGGCGTTGTGGATCACGGCGCCGAGCGTGCTGTGCGCCCACGGGCCGGTGCGCTGCGGCGTCGGCCGGTCGAGGTAGGTGAGCCGGTAGCGGCGCGGGCAGTCGTCGAAGGTCGCCAGCCGCGCGGGCGTCACCTTCATCAGCCGCCGCGGCTGCACGCCGAAGTCGAAGCCCAGCTGGCCCATGTGCACCTCCGAATCCGAACCTAGGCCGTCACCCACCCGCGGCGAACCCGCGTACCGCGTCCGCCACGAGCTGCACCGCGATCGCGGCAAGCAGCAGACCGGCGATCTTGGCCAGCAGCGTGATACCGCTCTCGCGCACGACCCGGATCAGCACACCCGAGTACCGCAGGCAAGCCCAGAGGATCACGTGTACCACCACGATCGCGAGCGCCAGGGCGAGGTAGGCGCCGAGCCTGCCGTCGGCCTGCCGCACGAACACGATGGTCGCAGCGATCGCGCCCGGTCCGGCCAGCAGCGGTGTGCCCAGCGGCACCAGAGCGACGTTGACGTCCTCGGCGGCCTCCGGCTCGGTGCCGCCACGCCCGGTCAGCAGATCGAGGGCGATCAGCAGCAACAGCAGACCGCCCGCGCCCTGCAGAGCGGGGATGCCGATGCCGAGGTAGGCCAGGATCGCCTGCCCCGCCACCGCGAAGAGCGAGATCACCAGGAACGACACCAGCACCGCCTGGCGGGCCGCCTTGGCCCGCGCCACCGGCGGCTTGCGCCCGACGAGGCTCAGGAACACGGGCACCGTGCCGGGCGGGTCCATGATGACGAGCAGCGTGATCGCCGCCTCGAAGAACAGGGTCGCGTCGAACCAGCCGCCGACCGCCACGGCTAGCCCACCTCGACGGGCGTGCCCGTGGCCTGTGCGACGAGCGCCTCGAACTCCTCGGGGTCGGTGGTCTCCTCGCCGAGTCCGATCGTCTTGTTGGTGCCGTGGTAGTCACTGGAGCCGGTACGCACGAGCCCGAGTTCCTTGGCGAGGTCGCGCAGTTCGGCGCGAGCCTGCTCATCGTGGTTGGGGTGGTCCACCTCGACGCCGGTCAGCCCGCGCCCGGCGAGGTCGGCGATGACCTCGGGGGTCACCGTCGGCCCGCGGGAGGTGGCGAAAGGGTGCGCGAGCACCGTCACCCCGCCCGCCTTGCCGATCATGTCGATGGCCTCCTCGACGGGCGTGTCGCGCCGCGGCACGTAATAGCCGCGCCCGCTGCCGAGGTAGCCGGCGAACGCCTCGTCGACGGTCTCGACCAGGCCCGCCCGCACGAGCGCCTGCGCCAGGTGCGGCCTGCCCGCCGGGGCGTCGGGGTCCAGCAGGCCGAGAATCTCGTCGGCGTCGATGGGCAGGCCGTCGGCGGCCATCCTGGTCGCCATCGTGCGCAGCCGGGTTCGCCGTTCGCGGCGGAGCCGTTGCTGCTCCGCGACGATCGCCGGGGCCGTCGGGTCGAACAGGTACGCCAGGAGGTGAACGCTGACCCGCCTGCCGTAGGCGTCCACGGATTCGCACGAGAGCTCGGCGCCGGGCACGAGCCGCATCCCCGGCGGCAACGCCCGGATCGCCTGTTGCCAGCCTGCGGTGGTGTCGTGGTCGGTCAGCGCGACCGCGCCGAGACCGGCCCGCACCGCCGCGGCGACGAGTTCCGCCGGACTGTCCGTGCCATCCGAGACGCTGGAATGGGTATGCAGGTCGATGCGCACGCGTGCCATTGTCCAGCGGCGCGTCCGACGAGCCTCAGCCGACCATCCGCTTGCCGCGTGCCGCGCGCTGTGCCTTGATCATCGAGAACCGCTCGGCCTGCTTCTGCTTGTCGCCGAACACCAGCTCCGAGATGGTGTCGTAGAACTCCTCCGGCCGCGGCAGGTACTCGATCCGGTTCAGCGCCTGGATCTGACCGGCCGACTCCACGACCATCGTGCCGTAGCCGAGCATCCGGCCCCAGAACGAGCGCTCGTAGGTGAGGTCGGTGACCTTCGTGATCGGCATCATCAGCACTTTGGTGGTCCAGACCCCGGTCGTCATGATGAACCGTTTGTCCGTGACCACCAGCCGTTCCACCCACCATTCGATGACCTGGTAGGCGAATCGCAGGACGACGAGCAGTGCGACGTACCAGAGGATGTTCTGGACCACCCACATCGACGGCGGGAGGACGTAGGACACCATCACGCAGATCGCGAGCAGCGCGACGGCCTCGAACATGTCCCAGGCCAGGCAGGCCCAGTGCCGCCTGATCCGGATGACCCTCCGCTCGGTGTCGAGCAGGTACTCGTCTGGGTCGCGCGGCGCGAACATACCGACAGCGTAGCGCTGATCAGCTGAACACGGTGCTGACGAACGTGATGACCGCTTCGGCCGCGTCGCGCAGGAAGCCGATGATGTTGTCGACTAGGCCCGCGGCTTGCCCTGGCTGGGCGATCACGAAGAACAGAACCAACGCGATACCAGCGAAAGTCGCAAGCTTTTTCGCGTTCACGGCGATCAATCCCGTCTCTCGAGTGCAGACCTGGTGGCTAAGCCACTAAGTTTGTACCGCACTGCGCTGCGTTACGGGAGGAAAGTCCTGCGCTTGGGGCAGTGCGCTGGGCTATCGGCACCCTGCGGCTACACAGCGTGACAACGAGGTGGTCTGGATGAGCCAAGTTCGCTGCGTAGGCGGCATTCTGCACGACGACGCGGGCCGCCTGCTGCTCATCCAGCGTGCGCACGAGCCCGGTCGCGGACGCTGGTCGCTGCCCGGCGGGCGCGTCGAGCCGGGCGAGACGGACGAGGCCGCCGTGACGCGCGAGGTCGCCGAGGAGACGGGCCTGGTCGTGGAGCCGGGAGCGCTGGTCGGCAGCGTGGTCCGGGGCCCGTACGTGATCTACGACTACGCCTGCACGGTCCGTGGCGGGCGGCTCCTCGCCGGCGACGACGCCGCCGATGCCCGCTGGGTCGACGCGGCCGAGTTCGCTCGGCTCAACCACGCGAACGCGCTCACCGACGGACTTGTGGACACGCTGCGTGACTGGGGTGTCCTGCCCCACAACGTGGAGTGACCTAGCCCCGCACGCGGGACGCGTGACCCGCCCAGTCGCGTTCCCTGAGCTGGAACTTCTGGATCTTGCCGGTGGACGTCTTGGGCAGCGCGTCGACGAACTCCACCACGTCGGGCACCTTGTAGCGCGCGATCTGCCCGCGTGCGTGCTCCCGCAACTCCTCGGCGGTGGCCCGCTCCCCCGGCCGCAGCACGACGTAGGCCTTCGGCCGCTCGCCCCACTTCTCGTGCGGGACACCGACCACGGCGACCTCGGCGACCGCCGGATGCGAGTCGAGCGCGGCCTCGACCTCGATCGTGGAGATGTTCTCGCCGCCGGACACGATGATGTCCTTGGCGCGGTCGCGCAGCTCGATATAGCCGTCGGGATGCCGGACGCCGAGGTCGCCGGAGTGGAACCAGCCGCCGCGGAACGCCTTCGCGGTGGCCTCGGGATCGCGGAAGTAGCCCGACATGACGTTGTTGCCGCGCATCACGACCTCGCCCATCGTCACGCCGTCCCGGGGCACGTCGGCCATGTTCTCGTCCACCACACGCACGCCGTCGGTGACGACCATGCCGACGCCCTGCCGCGCGAGCAGCTTGCTGCGGGCCTCGACGTCGAGCCTCGCCCAGCCGTCCTGCCACTCGCACACGGTGTAGGGGCCGTAGGTCTCGGTCAGGCCGTAGACGTGCACCAGCCGCGCGCCGAGGGCGGCCATGCGCTTGATGACCGTCGGGCTCGGCGGGGCGCCCGCCGTGGTCACCACCACCTCCCGCTCCAGCGGGTGCGCGCCCTCGTACCCGGCGATGGTGTTGAGCACGGTCGGCGCGCCGTTGAGGTGCGTGATGCCCTCGGTGTCGAGCAGCCGCCAGATCTCCGCCGCGTCGACGGCCCGCAGGCAGACGTGCGTGCCGCCGATCGCGGTGATGGCCCACGTCGTGCACCAGCCGTTGCAGTGGAACATCGGCAACGTCCACAGGTACCGCGACTCGGTGGTGTGCCGGGAATGCACGAGCTCGGCCAGCGAGTTCAGGTAGGCGCCGCGGTGGTGGTACATGACGCCCTTGGGCCTGCCCGTGGTGCCGGACGTGTAGTTGATCGAGATCGTGTCGCGCTCGTCGGAGACGGTCCACGAGAGCGGCTCGGCGGGCTCGGCGCTGCCCCGGGCGAGCAGGTCGGCGTAGGAGATGCCGCCGACGGCCGGGTCCGGCTCGGCGCCGGACGCCGGGTCGGTCACCGTGACGATCTCGCTCACCGGCGGCCGCTCGGGCAGCGATCCGTGCAGCGCGCTGTCGACGACGAGCACCTTCGCCCCGGAATGGTCGAGGATGTAGCCGACCTCGGCGGGCGCCAGCCGCGTGTTGATCGCGACCAGCACGGCGCCGGCGAGCGGCACGGCGAAATGCGCGACGAGCATCTCCGGGATGTTCGGCAGCAGGTAGGCCACCCGATCGCCCGGCCGTACCCCGCCGGCCCGCAGGGCATCGGCCACGCGGGTCACCTCGGCGGCGAACTCCCGGTAGCTGATCCTGCGGTCGCGGTAGACGATCGCGGTCTTGTCGGGGAACACCTCCGCCGAGCGTTCGAGGAACGCCAGCGGGGTCAGCGGGGTGTACCAGGTGTCTTCGTCGGCGACCATGCCGTCAATCCTCGCCACCCGGCGAGGAGGTGACAACCGCCTAACCGGCCAGCCACGTCATGCGCTGGCCGTGCGGAGCCGCGAGCGCGAGCGCCCGCGCCCTCGGCTGCCCGTCCTCCCACGTCGTCGTGCCGATCACGGACTGGCCCGTGCGCGCGAACGCCAGGTCGTCCCGGCCCGGCAGCACGTGCGCCAGCGCGGCGTCGTAGGACTCGGACGCGACCCACCACAGTGGACGCCGTGCCGCCAGCTCCGCCAGCGCGGCGACGAACTCCGCACGCCGCTCGGCGGTGAGGTAGACGAGCAGGTGGCTCGTGAACACCACGAGCGGCAGCTCCCCCGGCACCCGGGCGGCGGCGGTCGCCAGGTCGTCGACGGCGTCGCCGGCGACCAGCTCGGGCGGGTCCTTGCGCTGGGCGGCCGCGGCCGTCCGCAGCAGCCGGATGCGCTCGGGCTGGTCCGCCCACACGCACGCCTCGAGCCAGGCCAGCTCGTCCTCATCGGCGCTGTCGACGGGGTGCCGGTCGAGCCCCACCTTGGCGCCGACCGTCAGTTTCTTCGGCACCGTGGGCAGCGCCGCACCTTCGGCGAGTTCGACCGCGCAGTGCAGTCCCACGGCCGTCTTCTTCGGCCCGGCGACGAGCTGCTCGCCACCGGGGCACTGGTACTGGTAGCCGTAGGACCCCATGCCGAGCAGCAGGCCCGCACTGCAGCCGACCTCGAGCAGGCCGACCTTGCCGCGGGCCTGCTTGGCGGCCATCGCCACCGCCGGGTACAGCGTGGCGGCGCGCCGGACCTCGTTGGTCTGGGTGAAGCGCGTGCTCACGATCTCCCGGACCCGGTCGGCGCGTTCCAGCAGGAACGCCCGGAACAACGGCCACGTCTCGCCGTCCACACCGTCGAATCCGCCGAGCGAGGGGTAGTACCGCGACAGCGGATGGATCGGGTCGGCCTGCACCAGCCGGTGCGCGGCGGCCAGCAGCAGCGTCGGGTGCGCATCCTGCACCGCGGGCGCCGCGAGCAACAGGCCCGCGATGTCGTCGTCCTCGGCTGCGTGCGCCGCGAGGTGGGAGTACAGCGGTGAGATTCCCGCCGCCTCCTGCTCGGCGAACCGGCGGAGGCGGCGCTTGACGACGTCGAGCTCACTCATGCGGAACCGGACGCCCTGGTTGCTCGCCGCCACGGTTTTCGCCGTAGGACACCTTCGGCACCATGACCTTCCTGCGGAACGTACAGACGATTGTGCCGCCCTGCTTGTACCCGCGGCTCCCCACGTACCCGGCGCCGCGATCGTCCTCGGACTTCGACGGCGTCTTGGCCGGCACCTCGCTCTCACCGTAGATGGTGTCGCCGTGGTGGTTCATGGTGAGCACGCGGAAGAGATGCTCGTCGTACTCGGTGACCGTCGTGCCCGGCCGGTCTTCGCAGACCGCGCCCACGTCGAATTCCTCGAAGTACCGCCCGAACCGCACGTGGGTGCCTCCTCGCAGATTGACGTCACACCGCCCTGCGGTGACGTTCGCCGAACCTGGGGAGTACCCTTGACCATTGGCGCGCAGTGCGTCAACGCGAGCAAGACCACCATGCCGGCCCGAGGAGGTGAGGAACGCCGATGAGTAGTGGCGATAGTCCGCTCCCTAGTTCAGCCAGCGTTCCCCTCGTCCGAGCCGGCTTCTGCGTTCTCCGGTAAGCGGCTCCGGCGCGGGACGCTGGCAGTGCCGTGGCGGATTCGTTCCGTCCGCCCGGCCCGTCGTCATGACCAACGACGTCCAGCCTGGAGATGCCATGCCTGCGATTCCTTCCCTTGGTGGCCTGCGCGCCCGCGGCAACGTCCGGAACGGCCGCGCACCCCACGCGGTGCCGCAGCACCGGCCGTTGTCGGCGTCCGTCGTCGACTGCGGCGTCTACATCGACGGCGAACGGCAGCCGGGCACCTGGACGCACGCCGAGGCCATCCAGGAGGTCCGCGACCGCGGCAAGGGTTTCGTCTGGATCGGACTGCACGAGCCCAACGAGGCTCAGATCCAGGGCATCGCGGACACCTTCGGCCTGCACGAGCTCGCCGTCGAGGACGCCGTGCACGCCCACCAGCGGCCCAAGCTCGAGCGCTACGACGACACGCTGTTCATGGTGTTCCGCACCGTGCGCTACGTCGAGCACGAATCCCCCACCACGGCCAACGAGATCGTCGAGTCCGGCGAGCTCATGGCGTTTCTGGGCAAGGACTTCATCATCACCGTCCGGCACGGCAACCACACCGGGCTCGCGACCCTGCGCCGTGAGCTGGACGCCGACCCGGAGCGGGTGCTGACCGGACCCGCCGGCGTGCTGCACGCCATCGCCGACCACGTGGTGGACCACTTCCTCGACGTCACCGACAAGATCGAGGACGACATCGACGAGATGGAGTCCGAGGTCTTCGCCCCGCGGACGCGGATCACGTCCGAGCAGATCTACCTGATGAAGCGCGAGGTGCTCGAGCTGCGGCGGGCGGTGGCCCCACTGGCGACCCCGCTGCGCAGGCTCGCGGAGGGCTACACGCGGCTCGTGCCCGACGAGGTCCGTTCGTACTTCCGCAACGTGCACGACCACGTCACCACCGTGGCCGAGCGCGTGCAGGCCTTCGACGAACTGCTCACCACGCTCGTCGACGCCACGCTCGGAAAGATCACGCTGCAGCTGAACTCCGACATGCGCAAGATCACCGCGTGGGCGGCGATCATCGCGGTGCCGACCGCGATCGCGGGAATTTACGGCATGAACTTCAAGTACATGCCGGAACTCAATTTCAAGTACGGCTATCCGTTGGTACTCGGCGTCATTCTCGGCGTCTGCCTGTTGCTCTATCGAATATTCCGAAAGAACCGCTGGCTGTAACTTTCGAAATCTTCGACGCGGCATGGGAGTACGTCATGATCCGGATGCTCACCAACCTCAAGTTCTGGGCGCTCGCCGTCGCCCTGACCTGGCTGGTCGTGGTCGTCGCCGTCATCGCGAAGAATCCCGACTACGCGCTCAGCGTGCGCTGACGGCCTACCCTGGAGCCATGCCCCGCGCGCTGGTGGTCTCCGACGAGGTGGACGAATCGCTGTGGACGGAACGCGTCCACGGACTGTCCGTCGACCTCGTGCTGGCCGCCGGTGACCTGCCGTTCGAGTACCTCGAACACCTCGCCGACGCGCTCGACGTGCCGCTGGTGTTCGTGCCCGGCAACCACGACCCCGACCTGACCGGCTTCACCCGCTCCCGCGGACTGTTCCTGCGGGCGGGGTTCCCGGCCCAGTGGCCGGGCCCGACCGGCGGTGTCAACGTGGACGGCCGGGTCGCCGAGGTCGCGGGCCTGCGCATCGCCGGGCTCGGCGGTTCCGTGCGGTACAACGGCGGTCCGAACCAGTGGACCCAGCGGGAGCAGGCGCGCCGCGCCCGGCGGCTCGTCCGGAGGGCGCGCGGCAAGCCCGTGGACATCCTGCTCACGCACGCACCGCCCCGGGGCGTCGGCGACCTCGACGACCGGGCCCACCAGGGTTTCGACTGCCTCCACCAGGTCGCCGACCGGCTGCGGCCGCGGTGGCTGCTGCACGGCCACATCCACCCGTACGGCGAGCACGTGCGCGACCGGCACCTCGACGGGACGCTGGTCCGCAATGTCGTCGGCTCGCACCTGCTGGAGCTCGACACCGAGGAACCCGCGGAGGCACGGTGAGCAGCAGGGACACCGGCTTCCCGCGCGCCGACGCCGAGCACGACTTCCTCCGGGCCCGGCGCAGGCAGGTGCTGTCCCGGCTGGCCAACTGGCTACGCCGCGAACCCGACGACGTCAACATCACGCTGCCCTTCGACGAGGTGGTCGACGCGCTCGGCTGGGAGAGCGAGCGCAGGATCGGCCTGCGCGTGATCCGGCTGGACTCGATCGTCGGCAGCGTCAACCGCGGCACCGACTTCGACCGCCGGTTCCGGCCGACGTCCGGACGCGTCCGGCAGCGCTGGGAGCGGCTCGCGGTCGCCAGCAGGCGTGGCGAGGCGATCCCGCCCATCGAGGTGTACCGGGTGGGTGAGCTGCACTTCGTCATCGACGGCCACCACCGCGTGTCCGTCGCGCACGCGCTCGGGCTGGAGACCATCGAGGCCTACGTCATCGAGGTCCGCACCAAGCTCAACCCGGCCGGAATCCGCTACCGCGGCGACCTCATCGTCAAGGACTACCGGCGGTTGTTCCTCGAGCGGGTGCCGCTGACCGGAGAGGCCCGCGCGGCGGTGATCGTCACGGATCCGTGGGACTACGCGGAGCTGGGCGAGCACATCGAGGCGTGGGGCTTCCGGCTGATGCAGGACGAAGGCACGTTCCTCGACCGCGCGACGGTCGCCGCTCGCTGGTACGAGAGCGAGTACCAGCCCGTGGTGCAGATGCTGCGGCAGGCCGATCTCGTCGGCGACCGCACCGAGGCCGAGGCCTACCTGTGGGTGGCGGGCGAGCGGTACCGGCTCATTCGGACGCACCGGTGGGACGACGACGTCATCGAGACCTTGCGCGCCAGACGGAAGTGACTCGGGCCGGTCGCCGAGGTCCAAGGCGGACAATCGACGCGTGGTCCATCGTGGACGGAACACCTGCGGCGACCAGGGCACCCGGTGCGGGCGTGGTCACCGCGGCGACCACGTCCGCACCGGGCCGAACCGGGCGATCCGGTTTCAGCTGCCGGCAGTGGTCATGGCACGACCGGTCTCCAGGAGCGTCTTCAGGCTCGCGAGCACCCATGGCCAGCCGCCGCCGCCCTGCTCGACGTCGCCGTTGCCGGCCACGTCGCTCGCCGTCTTCGGCGCATGCGTGACGTCGTGCGTGAGGGTCACGCGCGTGAGGCCCGACGGCCCCTGGACGAGCTCGTAGGTGAGCCGCTGCGGGGGCTCGTCCAGGTGCCAGGCGGCCTGGAAGTCCAGGACGAGCCGGTTCGGCGGGTCGATCTCGACGACGGTGGACGTCAGGGCGACGTCACCCATCCCCATCTGCTTCATCGCGGGCGTGGTGTGGTGGATCATCTTCCCGCCCGGCTTGGGCTCGAGGGTGAGGTCTCCGCCGTAGCCGTACTTGTTCGTGTACTCGGAGCTGGTGAGCGCCTCCCACACCTTCTCGGCGGGGGCATCGATGTAGATGGAGTGGATCTGCGTGGTGCTGCCTGCGTCAGTCATTGTCGTGTCCTTCACGTTCGGAGAGGGCCTTGAGATCCGTGAGCGCACGGATGTGCGGCTCGGTGTACTTGTCGATCCACCGGTCGTGGATCAACCGGATGGGGACCGCGTTGAGGTAGTGCAGTCGTTCACGGCCCGACTTGCGGACGATCACGAGGTTCGCGTCGGCGAGAAGGCGCAGGTGCTTGGCCACCCCGTACCTGGACATCTCGGTGCGCTGGTTGACGACCTTCTCCAGCTCTCCGAGCGAGCGGCCGTCCCGCTCGAAGAGTGCGTCCAGGAGCCGGCGGCGGGTCGGGTCCGCCAGCGCCTTGAACACGAGGTCGTCGTCCATGCGGCAAATTTATGTGACCAAATGGTCACATGTCAACAGGCAGCGTCGCCGCCCGCGACCGAGGGGCGAACCCGCGTGCCCGCGGTCGCGGGACCACGACCGCGGCCACCGTCCCCACACGCAACAGGGCGCTCCGGCCACTCGGTGACCGGAGCGCCCTGGGGCTACGGCGTCAGCCCTCGTAGGTGAAGTTCGTGCCCGACTTCGGATCGAACAACTGGATCCGGTCGGGGTCGAACCACACTTCGAGCGGCTGACCTTCGCGCACCTCGGAGGCGGCGGACAGCCTGGTCACGATGGTCGAGCCGGTGCCGGGGACGTCGGTGGCACCCGCGTCGGCGGCGAGCTCCTCGAGTTCGGCCGTGGTCGCCAGCTGCTCCTCCACCGTGAAGTACGCGTACTTCTCGGCGCCCATTGACTCCAGCACGTCCACCGTCGCGATGAACGTCGAGCCGGACTCCTTGTGGTGCGCCTCGAGCAGCGCCGCGTCCTCGAAGTGCTCCGGCCGGATGCCCGCGACGACCTCTCGCGGCGCGTTCGCCGCCTCGGCCAGCCTGCGCACCCGGTCGGTGAGCGTGACCGAGCCGAGCGGGCTCTTCAGCATCCCGTCCTCGAGCGTCGCCGGCACGAAGTTCATCGACGGCGACCCGATGAACCCGGCGACGAACAGGTTCGCCGGATGCTCGTACAGGAACTGCGGCGAGCCGATCTGCTGGACCACCCCGGCACGCAGCACGACGACCCGGTCGCCGAGCGTCATGGCTTCCGTCTGGTCGTGCGTGACGTAGACGGTGGTGGTCCCGAGCTGGCGCTGCAGCTTCGACACCGACGTCCGCATCTGGCCGCGCAGCTTGGCGTCCAAGTTGGACAGAGGCTCGTCCATGAGGAACGCCTTGGGGTTGCGCACGATCGCGCGCCCCATGGCGACCCGCTGCCGCTGCCCGCCGGAGAGGTTCGACGGCTTGCGGTCCAGATGCTGGGTGAGGTCCAGGATTTCGGCGGCTTCCTCCACCTTGGACTTCACGGTGGCGTCGTCCACCTTGGCCAGCCGGAGCGGGAAGGCCATGTTCTCCCGTACGCTCATGTGCGGGTACAGCGCGTAGGACTGGAACACCATCGCGATGTCGCGGTCCTTCGGCGCCTTCTCGTTGGCGCGCTGACCGTCGATGCGCAGCTCCCCGGAGGTGATGTCCTCCAGGCCCGCGATCATGTTCAGCGCGGTGGACTTCCCGCAGCCGGACGGTCCGA
Source organism: Prauserella oleivorans (assembly GCF_042685745.1). Classification (NCBI taxonomy): domain Bacteria; kingdom Bacillati; phylum Actinomycetota; class Actinomycetes; order Pseudonocardiales; family Pseudonocardiaceae; genus Prauserella; species Prauserella oleivorans. The sequence continues at coordinate 5,596,496 of NZ_JBHUNT010000001.1, forward strand.
CCAGGATGACGAACTCGCCGTCCGCGATCTCGATGTTCATCTCCGACACGGCCAGCGCACCGTCGGGGTAGCGCTTGGACACCTTGTCGAGCACGATCTCAGCCATTGCCTTACCCCTTCACCGCACCGGACGTCAGCCCCGCGACGATGCGGCGCTGGAAGAACAACACGAACAGAATGATCGGAATGGTGATGACCACGGCAGCCGCGGAGATCGTCCCGGTCGGGTCCTCGAACTGCGAGGTCCCGGTGAAGAACGACAACGCCGCGGGCACCGTGCGGGACGCCTCGGTGGACGTCAGCGAGATGGCGAACAGGAAGTCGTTCCAGCAGAAGATGAACACCAGGATCGCCGTGGTGAACACACCCGGCGCGGCCAGCGGCGCGATCACCCGCCAGAACGCCTGCCCCGGCGTCGCCCCGTCCATCTTCGCCGCCTTCTCCAGTTCCCACGGGATCTCACGGAAGAACGCCGAGAGCGTGTAGATCGCCAGCGGCAGCGCGAACGTGATGTAGGGCAGGATCAGCCCCGGCCACGTGTCGAACAGGCCCAGCTCACGCTCGATGTTGAACAGCGGTGTCACGAGCGAGATCTGCGGGAACATCGCGATCAGCAGCGACACCCCGACGAGGAGCTTCTTGCCGGGGAAGTCCAGCCGGGCGATGGCGTAGGCCGCCATCATCCCGAGCACCACCGCGATGAGCGTGGCGATGATGGATATCCCGATCGAGTTGATGAGCGGACGGATGAACTCGTTGGTGGCGAAGATGTCCCGGTAGTTCTGGAACGTCCACTCACGAGGGATGAAGTTGCCGTCGGCCAGCGTGTCCTTGGACTTGAACGACAGCGACACGATCCACAGCACGGGAACGAGCGCGTACACCACGACGACGATGTCGATCAGCGCCCACCTGGCTTTGCGGCCGGTCGTGACCGCACCTCCGACAGCCATCAGCGGTTACCTCCCTGGTCACTGCCCGGCGCCGCGGTACCGAACACCTTGACGAAGATCACCGCGATGATCGCCACAGTGATGAAGATCAGCACGGCCATCGTCGAGCCGATGCCCAGGTTCAACCCCTTGATCAGGTTGTTGTAGGTCTGCATCGACACCGACGAGGTGTCGTTCGCACCGCTGGTGAGCACGAAGATGTTGTCGAAGATGCGGAACGCGTCGAGCGTGCGGAACAACAGCGCCACGAGGATCGCCGGCTTCATCACCGGGATCATCACCTTCGTGAACCGCTGCCACGCGTTGGCGCCGTCCATCGACGCCGCCTTCAGCAGGTCGTCCGGCACGAGCGCGAGCCCGGCCATGAGCAGCAGCGCCATGAACGGCGTCGTCTTCCACACCTCGGCCAGGATGATGATCCACAGCGACGGCCATTGCTCGGTCAGCGGCGCACCGTCCCCGGCCAGCGCGTTGGCGAGGTAGCCGGTCTCGGGCGTCCACGCGTAGAACCACGAGAACGCGGCCACGACCGTCACGATGCCGTACGGCACCAGCGTGACCGTGCGGACGAGGCCTCGGCCGACGAGCGTCCGGTGCATGATGAGCGCCAGCGCCATGCCGAGCACCAGTTCGATCGCCACCGACACGACGGTGAGGAACATCGTCGTGCCGAACGCGGTCCGCCAGTAGGAGTTGGTGAGCACGGCGACGTAGTTGTCGAAGCCGACGAACTCCCGGTCGCCGGGGAAGCGCAGATCGTAGCGCTGCAGCGACAACCAGATCGAGTAGGCGATCGGATAGCCGGTGACGGCGATCATCACGATCGCGGCCGGCGCGCACAGCAGCAGACCGAGCCGCCGCTCCGCCTTCTTGCCCTCGCTCAGGGCCGGCTTGCCCTTGGGAGGCGCCGTGGTCTTGGGCGCCTCGGTGACCGCCTGGCTCATGGGATCACGCCCTTCGAGTCGAGCGCGTCGGTCAACTGCTCACGCAGCTGCTCCGCCGTGCCTTGCGGGTCGATGTCGGATGGTGGCGAGAGCACCTTCGACATCACCGTGGACAGGTTCTGGTACGCCGGCGTCAACGGGCGCACAGCGGCGTTCTTCAACGCGTCCTGGATCGCCATCCGCATCGGGTACTCGGTCGCCATGCTCGGGTTGTTCTCCGGGTCGGCGGGTTTCGAGGGGTCGAGCGGGGTGGTGTCGTTGTAGACCGACTCGATGCTGGGCGGCACGCCGTCCTTCAGTGCCGAGAACTTCTGGCTCTCCTTGCTGCGCAGGCACAGGGCCGCCTCGAACGCCTCGGGCTTGTGTTGCGAGGAGGCGCTCACGGCGAGGTCGTAGCCACCGATGGTGGTGCGGCCCTCCTGATTGGACCCGACACCCGGGTACGGCGCCCACTTGAAGTGCCGGACGTCCTCGGGCTTCTCCTCGGCGTAGGAGGCGTACACGAACGGCCAGTTGAGCTGGAACGCGCCGCGGCCCTGCTGCATGGCGAGCCGGACCTCGTCCTCCTGCTGGTTGGTCAGGGACGGGTCGGTGAGCCCGGACGAGCTGACCTCCTTGAGGATCTCCAGCGCGCGCACCGCGCCGTCATTGATGACGACGCGCTGGCCGTCCTCGGACAGGATGCGCCCGCCCGCGGACTCGACGATCGAGTTGTAGACGACCACGAGGCCCTCGTACTGAGCACCCGTGAAGAGGATCTGGTACGGCTTGCCCTGCGCCTTGAGCTGCCGGGACATCTGCATCATCTCGTCCCAGGTGCGCGGGGGATTCGGCGTGATGCGGTCGTCGTACCAGAGGAGCTGGACGTTGGTGTTCTTCGGCGCCGCCCACAGCTTGCCCTGCCACCGGGCGGTCTCCAGCGGCCCCGGCAGAACGTCGCGCTCGGCCTCGGCCTTGTTGGCGCCGGTCCACTCCTCGACCCAGCCCGCCTCGGCGAACTCCGGCACCCACGTCACGTCGAGACCGAGGACGTCCATCGACTCGTCACCCGCGGCGAGCCTGCGCACCATCTGCTCGCGCTGCCCGTCGGCGTCCCGCGGCAGCTTGTGGTAGACGATCTCGTAGCGGCCGCCCGCCTGCCGGTTGCAGTTGTCGACGACCGTCTGGAAGTTGTCCTCGGGGGCGTAATAGACGTTGATCTGTCTGCCGCCCTCGGAACCACACGCCGTGAGCAGTCCGGCTCCGATGATGAACGCGCCGGCCAGCGCCGTCGCCCTGGCGGGCGAGCGGCCTCGCCTCGGCCGCGTTCGGGATGTCGCCATCACGTCTCCCTCCACATCACACACGCGAGGAGGGATCGTGTCGCACACCTCGTCGTGCGTGAACATCCAAACCACGGATCTTGCGCCGCGCGGTGACCGATGAGGAGGAACGTAGGCCCCGCCGATCACCGTCGGCACGCACTCACAGTAACGATCCGGTAGTCAGCCCGCTGGGCAACCTCAACAAAGTGAGTGAAAAAGAGATCAGCCTTGCGTACCCATCGCGAGCTTCGCGAGGAGGTCGCGCCCCTGCTCGGCGTTGCGCGGCTGGCAGAGCACGTCGTACCGGCCCGCGACGAGCTGGCTCGCCGACGAGAAGTCCCGGCGGCCACGCGTGGACGCATAGCTCAGCGCCGCGAACACCACACCGAAGAGCACACCGGCGAGCAGCCCGACGAGGATCGGGGCGAAGGTCATGCCCTGCGCGCTGTTGAACATGCCCAGCAGCAGGCCCACGAACAGACCGAACCACGCGCCGGACAGCGCTCCGGTTCCGAGCACCCGGCCCCAGGACAGCCTGCCGATGACCCGCTCGACGAGCATCAGATCCACGCCGACGATCGTCACGTCCTGCACGCTGAAGTCGTTGTCGGCGAGGTAGTCGACGGCGCGCTGCGCCTCCTCGTAGGTGCCGTACGACCCGATCGGCCAGCCGGTCGGCGGCGTCGGCAGACGGGGAAGCCCCGGCGCCTGCCGTCCAGACGAAAGTGGACCGCTCACGATCATCACCTGTGCCCTGCGTTGTCTGCGCTGTAGGCCTCACCAGCGCGGGTACCCATCATCTCATCCTGCCAATACGGACGTAACCATACGAACACGACGCGCGGGACGATCACCTGCCGTGATCCGGTTGCCGCCCGAGGTGATGCGCTACCTCGGCAACGGCAGGCCGGTGCCGAGGCCGGGGGTGCTCGCCCACGACCTCCCTCGGCTGCTGCGCCGGCACCCCGGAACCGGCGCGGTCTGCTTCCGCTTCCGGGCGGCCGAGGACCGCGGGAGCGGGCGGTTGCCGGGCTGGTTCGGGCTGCGCCCGCTCGACCACGACGGCGCCGCGGTCGAGCCCGGCTACCGGCTGTGCCGCGGGGCGTGGGGCCACGGCTACGCCACCGAGGGCGGCCGCGCCCTGGTGCTGGAGGCGTTCACCGAGCTCGGGGCCGAGCGCGTGGTGGCGACCGCGATGGCCGTGAAGACACGGTCCCGCCGGGGGCTGGAGAAGTGCGGGCTGCGCCTGGTCGGCACGGCCACCGCCGAGTGGCCGGAGCCCATCGAGGGCGCCGAGCACGGCGACGTCGATACGCGCTGGAACGCCATGCGTGGGCAGACCACGACGCGGACCGACCCGGGCCGGTTGTCGGTGCCGCATCCGTCCGCCGCCGTGGTCGATGCCGCATCCGGCCGGCAGGCACCGCGGTCAGCGCTGGGCGTGCCCGGCCGTGGTCTCGTCCCCCGCGGCCAGGGGAACGCCGCGCCGGCTGCCGTCCGCCTCGCCCCGGGTCTGCTCCGGCACGGCCTTGGCGGTCGATTCTTCGCCTGCCTGCGTCACCGTGTCGACGAACCGCAACAGCTCCACCGGGAACGGCAGCACGAGCGTCGAGTTCTTCTCCGCCGCGACCTCCACGACGGTCTCCAGCAGCCGCAGCTGCAACGCCGCAGGGGTGTGCGCCATCTTCTCGGCCGCCGCGGCCAGCTTCTCCGACGCCTGCAGTTCGCCGTCGGCGGCGATCACGCGGCCACGCCGCTCGCGTTCGGCCTCGGCCTGCCGCGACATCGCGCGCTTCATCGCCTCCGGCAACGCGACGTCCTTGATCTCCACGCGATCGATGTGGATGCCCCAGCCCAGCGCCGGGCTGTCGATCATCAGCTCGAGTCCCTCGTTGAGCCGCTGGCGGTTGGAGAGCAGGTCGTCGAGGTTGCTCTCGCCGATGATCCGCCGCAGGCTGGCCTGCGCCACCTGCAACATCGCGAACCGGTAGTTCTCGACGCCGACGATCGCCTGCACCGGATCGATCACCTTGAAGTACACGACCGCGTCCACGCGGACGGTGACGTTGTCCCGCGTGATGCCGTCCTGTGCGGGGACGGGCAGCGTGACGATCTGCATGTTGACCTTGGTCATCCGGTCGACGCCGGGCACGATCACCGTCAGGCCGGGTTCCTTGGGTGCCCGGCTCACCCGGCCGAAGCGGAACACCAGGCCCCGCTCGTACTGCTTCACCACACGCACGCTCGACGCCAGGCCGATGACGCCCAGGGCGGCCACGGAGCTCAGGATCTCGACCAACATGGCGGCTCCCATCGGTGAACCCCTGTGCCGCCGATCGTACGCCCGCCTGCCGCGATCGGGGGCCTCGAGAAAGCCGCGGAGCGGGGGGCCTGGCGGCGCGCGCTGTCGCGGAGGCGCCGGAGGTTGCCTAGGCTGATCTCATGGCAGCCGTGAACCGGGTTTTCGCAGCTCAGCTGGCAGGACTACCGGTATTCGGCCCCGACGGCGAATCGATCGGCAAGGTGCGTGATCTCGTCGCCGGGCTGCGGCTCGACCAACTCCCGCCGCGGGTGCTGGGGCTCGTCGTGGAGCTCTCGACGCGTCGCCGGGTGTTCGTCCCCATGTTGCGGGTGACGTCGATCGAGTCCAACGCCGTCACCCTGGCCACCGGGTCGGTCAACATGCGCCGGTTCCACCAGCGGCCCAACGAGGTCCTGGTGCTGGGACAGCTCCTGGACGCCCACGCCCGGCTGGCGAGCACGGGGGCGAGGGTCGCCGTGGTCGACGCCGCGATGGAACAGACCCGCACCCGCGATTGGGTCCTGGCCAGGCTGGCCGTCCGGGAACGCACGGGACCGCTCGGGCTCGGCAGGCGCCGCGCGAACCTGCAGGTGCTGGCCTGGGGTGAGGTGGCCGGTCTGGGCCTCACCGACCTCAGCGGCCAGCCGCAGGGCGCGGGCGAGCTGCTGATGCTGTTCGACAGCATGCGTGCCGTCGACATCGCCGCCACCCTGCGCGACCTGCCGCTGAAGCGCAGGCACGAGGTCGCCGACGCGATGGACGACGAACGGCTGGCCGACGTCCTGGAGGAGCTGCCCGAGGACGACCAGAAGGAGCTCGTCGCCTACCTCGCCGAGGAACGCGCCGCCGACGTGCTCGAGGCCATGAGCCCGGACGACGCCGCCGACCTGCTGGCCGAGCTCAACCCCGTCGAGCAGAACCGGCTGCTGGAGCTCATGCACCCCGACGAGTCGGGACCGGTGAAACGGCTGCTCAAGTACTCCTCGGACACCGCTGGCGGGCTGATGACGCCCGAGCCGGTGGTGCTCGCGCCCGACGCGACCGTGGCGGAGGCGCTCGCCCACATCCGCAACCCGGACCTGACCGCGGCACTGGCGAGCATGGTGTTCGTGTGCCGCCCGCCGAGCGCGACACCGACCGGCCGCTACATCGGCTGCGTGCACTTCCAGCGGCTGCTCCGGGAGCCGCCGGCCGAGCTGGTCGCCGCGGCCGCGGACACCGACCTGCCCCCGCTCCCGCCGACGGCGTCGCTTACCGAGCTCACCCGCTACTTCGCCGCCTACAACCTCACCTGCGCACCCGTCGTCGACTCCGAGGACCACCTGCTGGGCGCCGTGGCCGTGGACGACGTGCTCGACCACCTGCTCCCCGAGGGCTGGCGCGAAACCGGTCTGCGCGACCTCGATCCCGAGACGGAGCCCGAACATGCCTGAGCTGCAAAGCCGGCGCCGCCTCGACCAGCCCCGCCAGGCGCGGCGGTTCGCGCTCCACGTCGACCCGGAGGCGTTCGGCCGCATGTCCGAACGCCTCGCCCGGTTCCTCGGCACCGGCAAGTACCTGTTCTGGCAGACGCTCATCGTGATCGTCTGGATCATCCTGAACCTGACGGCCGTCTCGCTGCGCTGGGATCCGTACCCCTTCATCCTGCTGAACCTCGCGTTCTCCACGCAGGCCGCCTACGCCGCGCCGCTGATCCTGCTCGCGCAGAACCGGCAGGATGACCGCGACCGCGTCTCGCTCGAGGAGGACCGGATGCGGGCGGCCCAGACCAAGGCCGACACCGAGTTCCTCGCGCGCGAGCTCGCGGCGCTGCGGCTGGCGATCGGCGAGGTCGCCACGCGCGACTACCTGCGCAGCGAGCTGGAGAAGTTACGCGAAGACCTCGACGGGCAGCCACGTAGCATGAGGAGAGCAAACGCAACCGCCAGCGACAGAAGGTCGGTGCCCGAGCAGTGACCACCACGCAAGAGACCCCCAGTGTCGAGGATGTCCGTACCGCGTTGAACGGCGTCCAGGACCCGGAGATCCACAAGCCGATCACCGAGCTCGGCATGGTCAAGGACATCACCGTCGGCGACGACGGTGTCGTGACCGTCGCGGTGTATCTCACGGTGGCGGGCTGTCCCCTCAAGGAGACCATCACCCGGGACACGACGGCGGCCGTGGGCAAGCTCCCCGGCGTGAAGGACGTGCGGGTCGAGCTCGACGTGATGAGCGACGAGCAGCGCACCGAGTTGCGCCGGAAGCTGCGCGGCAACGCCGAGGAACCGGTGATTCCGTTCGCGCAGCCCGGCTCGCTGACGCGGGTGTACTGCGTGGCCTCCGGCAAGGGCGGCGTCGGCAAGTCGAGCGTGACGGTGAACCTCGCGGTCGCGATGGCGCAGCGCGGGCTCTCGGTGGGGGTCGTTGACGCCGACATCTACGGCCACTCGATCCCCCGGATGCTGGGCGCGAGCGAGAAGCCCACCAAGGTCGAGAAGATGATCATGCCGCCGCAGGCGCACGACGTGAAGGTCATCTCCATCGGCATGTTCACCCCGGGCAACACCCCGGTGGTGTGGCGCGGGCCGATGCTGCACCGCGCGCTGCAGCAGTTCCTCGCCGACGTGTTCTGGGGCGATCTCGACATCCTGCTGCTCGACCTGCCGCCCGGTACCGGTGACATCGCGATCTCGGTGGCTCAGCTCATCCCGAACGCGGAGATCCTCGTGGTGACCACCCCGCAGCAGGCGGCGGCCGAGGTCGCGGAGCGGGCGGGCGCCATCGCGCTGCAGACCCGCCAGCGGGTCGCGGGCGTGATCGAGAACATGTCCTGGCTGGAGACGCCGGACGGCTCCCGGATGGAGATCTTCGGCTCCGGCGGCGGGCAGGCCGTCGCCGACTCGCTGTCGAAGTCGGTGGGCGCGGAGGTTCCGCTGCTCGGCCAGGTGCCGCTCGACCCGCGGCTGCGCGAGCAGGGCGACGCCGGCACGCCTCTGGTGCTCGCCGAGCCGGACGCCCCGGCTTCTCAGGTGCTGCGCAACGCCGCGGAGAAGCTGTCGGTGCGCGCCCGCGGCCTCGCCGGGATGATGCTGAACGTCTCCCCCGCCGGTCGCTGATCGAGGCGATACCGGAGCCGATGGCCCCGCCGCGGCGGGCAGCGCGGAGCTCCGGCCTGGTAGCCGCCCGCTAGCGCCGCGCGCGGGCGTTGAGCCGGGCGGCCTGACGCGTCAGGTGATCGCGCTCGGCCAGGTTGGCAGCCGTGCGGGCCGCCTCGGTGTACAGCCGTGCCGCCGTGTCCAGGTCGCCGTCGCGCTCGTGGAGGTAGGCCGCCGCCGCGGCGTGGCGGGGCAGCGAGTCGTCCAGCTCGGCGAGCGCGGCGAGCCCGGCGCGCGGTCCGTCCGCCTCGCCGACGGCCACCGCGCGATTCAGCCGGACGACCGGGCTGTCGGTCAGGCGCACGAGCTCGTCGTACCATTCGACGATCTGCACCCAGTCGGTCTCCTCCGCGGAGGGCGCGTCGGCGTGCAGTGCCGCGATGGCGGCCTGGGCCTGGTACTCGCCCAGCCGGTCGCGGGCGAGGGCGGCCTGCAGGATCTCGACGCCCTCGGCGATCAGGCGCGTGTCCCACCGGCCACGGTCCTGCTCGGCGAGCGGGATCAGGCTGCCGTCGGGCGCGGTCCGGGTGGCGCGCCGCGCGTGGTGGAGCAGCATGAGCGCGAGCAGCCCCGCCACCTCGGGGTGGTCGATCACGGCCGCGAGCTGCCGGGTGAGCCGGATGGCCTCCGCGGCAAGATCGACGTCACCCGAGTAGCCCTCGTTGAAGACCAGGTAGAGCACGCGCAGGACGGTGGCGACATCGCCGGGCCGGTCGAACCGGACGTCCGCGACGGTGCGCTTGGCTCGGCTGATGCGCTGCGCCATCGTTGCCTCGGGCACCAGGTAGGCCTGGGCGATCTGGCGGGTGGTCAGCCCGCCGACGGCGCGCAGGGTGAGCGCGACCGCGGACGACGGTGTCAGTGACGGGTGGGCACACAGGAAATAGAGCTGGAGTTCCTCGTCCACCGCGGGCCCGGAACCCGGCTCCGGAGCCCCCTGCGCCAAACCGGCACCGAGGACGAGTTCCTCCCGCCTGCGGCGGGAGGTCTCGGCCCGGGTCGCGTCGAGGAATCGGCGCCAGGCCACGGTGACCAGCCAGCCCTTCGGGTCCTGTGGCGGGCCGGCGGGCCAGACGCGGAGCGCCTCGAGCAGCGCGTCCTGCACGGCGTCCTCGGCCGCCGCGAAGTCGGCTCCGCGGCGGACGAGGATTCCGAGCACTCCCGGCGTGAGGCTGCGCAGCAGCGCCTCGTCCATTGCCGTGGTCATTCCGTGATGGTGGGCGGAGCGGTCAGGAACGGGCGCACCTCGAGCCACTCGTGGATCGGCTTTCCGCCCGCACCAGGGGCGGCCGAGAGCTCCCCGGCCAGTTCGAGCGCGCGCTCGTAGCTGTCGACGTCGATCACCATCCAGCCGGCGATGAGGTCCTTGGTCTCGGCGAACGGTCCATCGGTGACCGGCGGCCGTCCCTCACCGTCGTAGCGCACCCACGTCCCCTCGGGGGCGAGCGCCTGACCGTCGACGAACTCCCCGGTCTTCTCGAGCCGGTCCGCGAAGTCCTGCATGTACCGCATGTGAGCCGAGATCTCCTCCGGTGTCCACCGGTCCATGGGGACGTCGTTGACCGCGGGCGGGGCGCCGCGGTAGTGCTTGAGCAACAGGTACTTGGCCATGATGTTCTCCTCGGTGCCGATGCGACCCATTCTGGTCGCACTCACCACAGGGACGGAGCGCGTCGCGGGTTCTCGACATCGGCGTCCGGGTTTCTTTCTCGGTCCGGAATCAGTCGTCCGTCCACTGGGGACCTACCGGGCGCGGACGATCACGAAATCGGGCCGTGCGAGCGGTGCGCGGCGACGGGACATCCCGCCCGGCAAGATCCATTTCCCGCGCACGGCCACGAATGGGCTCGCCCGTGCGACGGTTCGCCACTGCGCTGCGCAGGTGAATAATTTTTCCGCATGCGGTATACAGCAAGGCCTGCACCTGCGGAATTACATAGTTTGTAATTGCAACTTGAACTTCTCGTAATGCAAGCCACCTTGCATTCCTATGCCCCATGCACGATTTTTCGCCTAACGTCGATTTCAGTCAAAGCGGACCACCGCGGCGACCCAGCGCAGCCACCTCCCTCGCCACGCCGGAGCATCGCACTCCGGACACGGTGCCGAAGCCGTCGCCGACACGGGCGAGGCGGTGACTGTGAATCGCTTGTCGTGGACGGGTTTCGGCGCCCACGCAAGGCAAGCCGGACAAACAAAAAATGATCAAGCCGACGGGTGCCCGCTTGGTTTCGCGGGCTCGCTCAACCCCGGCTCTGCAGCCGCCTTCCACCGGTGCTCGGTGGCCGTGGATCCCCGCCGTCACCCGACGATGACGACACCCCGGACGTCATCGATTGCATTCGCGACGGCACCGGGAGTGACCGGTCTCCGGACTGGTGAGGTGCTCCGTCGGTCTCTTGCGGGGAGAGATACCCGATGCCCGACGAATACAGGGTTGCCGACTACGCGTTCCCCCCGGTCGCACGCAGGTGGAACGGCTTCACGCTCAGCGTCACCGCCCGAGAGGCGGACTACGGCGTGGTGATGATCGCCGCTCAGGGCGAGCTGGACCTGCAGACGACGCCCCTGCTGACCAGGGCCTTCCTCACGTACCGGCATCAGCGACTGGTCCTCGACCTGGCCCCGGTCACCTTCTGCGGGGTGGCCGGAGCCCGAGCGCTGCACACGCTGAGCCTGATCGAGGACCACGTGGCCCTGGCGGCCAGCCACCCCGTCCGACGCGTCCTGGAGATCACCGGACTCGGCTCGTCGCTGCGCCAGTACCCGGCGATGGCCGACGCCGTGCGGGCGGTCCTGCCCGCGAGCTGAGGCCGAGCGGCTCCTCGCGGCCTGCGTCCGGTGGTGTTCAGGCACCGACGTAGGCCGCGAGGTGCTCGCCGGTGAGGGTGGAGCGGGCGTCGACCAGTGCCCGCGGCGTCCCCTCGAAGACGATCCGGCCGCCATCGTGACCGGCACCGGGACCCAGGTCGATGATCCAGTCCGCGTGGCCATCACCGCTTGGTGGTGCTCGATGACGATCACCGACTTGCCGGAGTCCACCAGCCGGTCGAGCAGGGCCAGCAACTGGTCGACGTCGGCGAGGTGCAGGCCGGAGGTCGGCTCGTCGAGGACGTAGACGCCGCCCTTCTCGGTCATGTGGGTGGCCAGCTTCAGCCGCTGCCGCTCGCCACCGGACAGCGTCGTGAGCGGCTGGCCGAGCCGGAGGTAGCCGAGCCCGACGTCGACGAGCCTGCCGAGGATCTTGTGCGCGGCCGGTGTGCGCGCGTCGCCGGTGCCGAAGAACTCCTCGGCCTGCGCCACCGACATCGCCAGCACCTCGCTGATGTCGCGACCGCCCAGCGTGTACTCCAGCACCGACGCCTGGAACCGCTTGCCCTCGCATTCCTCACAGGTCGTCGTGACGCCCTGCATCATTCCGAGGTCGGTGTAGATGACCCCGGCGCCGTTGCAGGTGGGGCACGCGCCCTCGGAGTTGGCGCTGAACAGGGCCGGCTTCACGCCGTTCTCCTTGGCGAACGCCTTGCGGATCGGGTCGAGCAATCCGGTGTAGGTGGCCGGGTTGGACCGGCGCGAGCCCTTGATGGCGCTCTGGTCGACGATCACCACGCCGTCGCGTCCCTCGAGATTCCCGTGGACGAGGGAGCTCTTGCCGGAGCCGGCGACACCGGTCACGACGGCGAGCACGCCGGTCGGGACGTCGACGTCGACGCCCTGGAGGTTGTTCTGCCGCGCGCCACGGATCTCCAGCGCACCCGTAGGTGCGCGCACCGAGTGCTTGAGCGCGGCCCGGTCATCGAGATGACGGCCGGTGATGGTGCCCGCCGCCCGCAACCCGTCGACGGTGCCTTCGAAGCAGACGGTGCCGCCCTCCGTACCCGCACCCGGGCCGAGGTCGATCACGTGGTCGGCGATGGCGATCGTCTCCGGTTTGTGCTCCACGACGAGCACCGTGTTGCCCTTGTCGCGCAGCTGTAGCAGCAGGTCGTTCATCCGCTGGATGTCGTGCGGATGCAGCCCGATCGTGGGCTCGTCGAAGACGTAGGTGACGTCGGTGAGCGACGAGCCGAGGTGCCGGATCATCTTGACCCGCTGGGCCTCACCTCCCGAGAGCGTGCCGGACGGACGGTCGAGCGAGAGGTAGCCCAGTCCGATCTCGACGAACGAGTCGAGCGTGTCGCCGAGCGCCGTGAGCACCGGTGCCACCGACGGTTCGTCCAGCCCGCGCACCCATTCCGCGAGATCGCTGATCTGCATCGCGCAGGCGTCGGCGATGCTGATGCCCTTGATCTTCGACGACCGCGCCCCCTCGTTGAGGCGCGTGCCGTCGCACTCGGGGCACGTGGAGAAGGTGATCGCGCGGTCCACGAACGCCCGGATGTGGGGCTGCATCGCCTCGCGGTCCTTGGACAGCATCGACTTCTGCAGCTTCGGGATCAGACCCTCGTACGTCAGGTTGATGCCGTCGACCTTGATCTTGGTCGGCTCCTTGTAGAGCAGGTCGTTCAGTTCCTTCTTGGTGAACTTGCGGATCGGCTTGTCCGGGTCGAAGAAGCCACAGCCGATGTAGATGCGCCCGTACCAGCCGTCCTTGCTCCACCCCGGGATGGTGAACGGGCCCTCCCGGAGCGACTTGCTGTCGTCGTACATCGCAGCCAGGTTGAAATCGCTGACCGAGCCGCGGCCCTCGCAACGCGGGCACATGCCGCCGGTGACGCTGAAGGAACGACGCTCCTTCACGGTGCGGCCACCACGTTCCATGGTGACCGCACCCGCTCCGCTGATCGAGGCGACGTTGAACGAGAACGCCTGGGGAGAGCCGATATGTGGCTTGCCGAGCCGGCTGAACAGGATCCGCAACAGGGCACCGGTGTCGGTGGCGGTGCCGACCGTCGAGCGCGGGTCGGAACCCATCCGCTCCTGATCGACGATGATCGCCGTCGTCAGTCCCTCGAGCACGTCGACGTCGGGCCGGGGCATCCTCGGCATGAAGCCCTGCACGAAGGCGCTGTAGGTCTCGTTGATCATCCGCTGCGACTCGGCGGCGATCGTGCCGAACACCAGCGAGCTCTTGCCCGAGCCGGATACACCGGTGAACACGGTCAGCCTGCGCTTCGGGATCTCGACGCTCACGTCCTTGAGGTTGTTCTCCCGCGCGCCGTGCACACGGATCAGATCGTGGCTGTCGGCGATGTGCGGCACCGGTGTTTGCGGGTCCGTCCTCGTGGCCATAGGTGTTCTCCCCATCCGGCGCCGGTCAGCGCCGCGTGAGTCGGATGACCGGGTACACCCGGTCGCTTCTGCGTTGGTATGTCGCGATACGCGGCTTGTCGGCGGCGATGCGCTGCCACGCCTGCTCTCGCTCGGAACCGGCGAGCCGGGTCGGCGTCACCCGCACCGGGCCGGATCCGTGGAACTCGACCGACGCCCGGTCGGGATTCGTCAGGAGGTTGGCGCACCAGTCCGGGTTCCGGTTCCCGCCGCCCGAGGCGACGACCAGCCGGCCCGCGTCGCCACCGGGAAACCAGGCCACCGGTGTCTGGTGCGGCTGCCCGCTGCGGTGTCCCACGGTGTGCAGGACGAGCAGCTCCATGCCCATGGAGGTGCCGCCCTTGCGCCGGATGCGCGCGACCCTGCCGGTGTTCGCCCGCCGCTGCAGCCACCGGGAGAACGCGCCCGGCCCGCCTGTCTTCTGTTCGTGCTCCCCGGCCACTCAGCGCACCTCGAAGATGCGGATCATGTTCCCCGCGGGGTCACGGAATGCGCAGTCGCGGATCCCGTACGGCTGGTCGGTGGGCTCCTGGACGACCTCGGCGTCGCGGGCCTGCACCTGCTCGAACGTGCTGTCGACGTCCTTGGTGGCCAGGTTGATGCCGGCGAAGGTGCCCTTGGCCATCATCTCGGTGATGACTCGGCGCTCGTCGTCAGTGATGCCGGGGTCGGCCTCCGGCGTGTGCAGGACGATCGAGGTGCCGGGCTGATTCGGCGGTCCGACCGTGATCCAGTGCATGCCGCCGTACTCGACGTGGTTGCGGACCTCGAAGCCGAGTGTGTCGCGATAGAACGCCAGGGAGGCGTGCGGGTCGTCGTAGGGAAGAAAGACCTGGTGAATGGTGATGTCCATGACGGTCACGCTAGCTGCGGCGCGCGCGTCGTCGCTTCTCGATTCCTGACCGGTCTGGTGACCTTCTTGGCGACGCACGGCGGTATGCCCGCGGTCTCGTCCCGCGCCTGGCGCCGGTAGACGCTGGGCGGTATCCCGACCAGCTCGGTGAACCGCGTGCTGAAGGTGCCCAGCGACGAGCAGCCGACCGCGAAACAGACCTCGGTGACGCTGAGCTCGCCGAGGCGCAGCAACGTCATCGCCCGCTCGATGCGTCGCGTCATGAGGTAGGAGTACGGCGATTCCCCGTAGGCCTGCCGGAACTGGCGGCTGAGATGCCCGGCCGACATGTGCACGCCGCGGGCGAGCGCCTCGACGTCCAGCGGCTGCGCGTACTCCCGGTCGATCCGGTCACGGACGCGGCGCAACCGCGCGAGGTCGCGCAGTCGCTGCGCCTCCGGGGTAGCCTCGGGCGACTTCCCGGCCGCCGCCGGTGCGGGTCTGCTGCTCACCTGCGAAATCGTGCCACGCCACGCCGGCGTTGCCCAGTGCCCGCCCGCGTCCGGCTGCACCTCGGCCGGCACCGGCCGGATTCCGGGCTCAGGTGGCGTCGGGGTCGACCGGTGGCTTCTCCCCTGGCTTGAGCGGTTCGGGCGCAGGCGGCACCGACAGCGGCTTCGAGACCCCGTTGGAGTGCCCGTTGCCGCCGATCGGCGAGGTGCCGTTGATGTTGTTGAGGCCGATCGGGTCCGGGTCACCGTCGAAGAGGTGCTGGGTCACCGCCCGTTTCGGGTCGAAGCTGCGCAGCTGGCGCAGGTCCTCGATGGGCTTGCGGAACTCCTCGTACTCCGGACCCATCTCCTCTTTGAGCTGCTGGCGCGCGCCGGTGGCGAACTCGCGCACCTTGCGTACCGAGCGGCCCAGCCACGCCGCCGCCTCCGGCAACCGCTCGGGGCCGAGGATGAACAGCGCGGCCACGAGCAGGACGAGAATCTCGCTCCAGCCAATGTTCTCGAACACCTGGCAAACCTCCGCCTCGAACCCGCTCGGGCCCAGCGTACAAGGTCAGTCTGAACCCAAGGTGACGTCGACGGTAAGGGCCCGTCCGTTCCGGACCAACCGGATCGGCACCACATCACCGACATCGTGCTCCCGCACGGCCACGGTGAGCTCCGCGGCGTTGCGGACCTGCCGGTCGCCGACCCGCGTGATGACGTCGCCCTCGGCGATACCCGCCCTGGCCGCGGGGCCGTTGTCCACGACGTTCTGGATCTGCGCGCCCTCGGAGGTGTTGGCCGACACCGACGAGGCGTTGACCCCGAGGTCGGCATGCTTGACCTCGCCGTCCCGGATGAGCGCCTCGCTGATCCGCATCGCCTGGTCGACCGGGATGGCGAAGCCGAGGCCGATGCTGCCGCCCTCGCCGTCGCCGACCGTGCGGATCATCGAGTTGATGCCCACCAGCGCACCGGTGGAGTCGACCAGTGCACCACCGGAGTTGCCGGGGTTGATCGCGGCGTCGGTCTGGATGGCGTCGTAGGTGACGGCGGGGTCGCCGTTCTCACCCGGCGCGGTGACCGGCCGGTTGAGCGCGCTGACAATGCCCTCGGTGACCGTGTTCTCCAGCCCGAAGGGCGAACCGACCGCGATCACGGTGTCGCCGGCGGCCAGCTCCGACGACTTGCCGATCTCGATCACCACCGGGTTGGCGACGTTGACCTTGATGACGGCGAGGTCGGTCTTGGGGTCCGTGCCGACGATGCGCGCCCGCGCGCGAGTGCCGTCGGTGAACACGGCGGTGATCTCGGCGTTGTCCTCGCGAGCGGCCTGGGCGACGACGTGGTTGTTGGTCAGGACGTAACCCTGCGGATCGATCACGACGCCCGAGCCGACGCCGCCCGCCTGGCCCGACTTCACCTCGATCGACACCACCGCCGGGGCCACGCGCTGCGCGATCCCGGCGATCGAACCCGCCGGCCGTTCCTTGTTGGCCTGGGCCTCGGCGAGGTTCAGCTCGCCGGTGAGTTCGTCGCCCGCGTTCGCCAGCGCCCAGCCCACGACTCCGCCCGCGGTGCCCACGAGAAGCGCGATCGCGGCGAGCAGGGCCAGCGCGGTCGGCTTCACGCGCCGGCCGAACAGCACCTCGGGCAGGCTGAGCAGGGCGCCGCGCGGGCGCTCGGTGTCCTCGTTCCCGTCGTCGTCGGGTGCGACGGCGGGGCCGCCGAGCACGGCACCGGCGCCCGGGTCGCGCCACGGGTCGTCCGGCGACGACCACAGCGGAGCATCCGGCTCGGACTCGGGGCGGGAGCCGTTGTCGTCGAGCGGGCGCTGCAGCACCACGCCCTCGGCACCCGGTGGCCTGCCGAACGCCTGGGCGAGCGACTCGGGCGTGGGCGGGGCACCGGTCGCGCCGTTGCGATGCCCGGCGCGGTCGGGTTCGCGGAGCCGGTCGAACGAGCCTTCCACGCCGCGTGGCCTGCCGAAGGTCGCGGCGAGCGCCGGATCCACGGAAGGGCGCGCGATCGGCCGCGGGCGCAGCCGTCGCTCCTGCTCCCCGGGCTCCTCGTGGGGCGGGTTCGCTGGCTGGTTCATCTTCCCCCGACAAACGGCTTCGGTGCTCGGTGACTCGAACGGACCCTACGCGCCGAGTCTCAGAGAGATACTGCCGTCCCAGCGGTGAAGTCGGCGTGGGTCAGCGCGGGTCGCCCACGGGCACACCCGCGGAGGCACTGACCTGCGCCGACACCGGCGTCGGGCTGGTGGTCGTGGGAATGGTCGCGCTCGTCGGCGTCGGAGCCGCCGCCGTGCCGCCGAACTGCGCCCGCAACACCCCTGCGGGCGGAGTACCGGGCCGGTCGTGGTCACCGTCCTCCGCGGTGCCGCCACCCGCCGTGGCGACGAGCGCGAGGGCGCTCAGCACGAGGCCGGAGACGACGACACCGGGGCCCTGCGCCGCCCGGCGCCTGCCGGAACCGAGCCGCTCCCCGCTGCCCAGCACGTTGCCGGACTGGCCGAGCGGAGCCGAGCTGCCCAGCGGCGCGCTCCGCAGCCCGGCGACCCGATCGGGCCGCTGGACGGCGACGAGCTGACCGTCCGCCGAGATGGCGAGGTGGTCGGGCGTGGTGCCGAGGTCGGTGTGCTCGGGAATCGAGCGGAGGCTGGCGAGGAAACCGGGCGACATGGCCGGTGCCTGCGCACGCCGCACGGCGGCTCTGGCCTGGCGCTGCGCGTGCACGTCGGCCGCACAACCCGGGCACCGGGCGATGTGCGCCGCGGCGCGCTCGTGGGCGCCCAGCGACAGCTCGTTGTCGACGAACGCCACGACGGCGTCCGGCAACAGGTGCGACTCCCCCAAACCGAATCCCCGGTGTTCACTCATACGCGAGCCTCCTGGCCGAGCGCCCGGCGACGTTCCAGCGACGCCTTCAGAGCCTGGCGGCCACGGTGAATCCTGCTGCGCACGGTGCCGAGCTTAACTCCGAGCGTCGCGCCGATCTCCTCGTAGGAGAGGCCTTCGACGTCACACAGCACGACCGCGGCGCGAAACTCCGGCGGGAGGTCGTCGAGCGCGGACTGCAGGTCGGGATCGAGGTGGGTGTCCGAGTAGACCTGCTCCGGGCTCGGATCGTCGCCGACGATCCGGTCGGTGTCCTCGGGCAGGCCCTCCATGCGCACCCGCGAGCGGCGGCGCGCCATGTCGAGGAACAGGTTGGTGGTGATGCGGTGCAGCCAGCCCTCGAACGTCCCGGGCTTGTACGACGCGAGGGAACGGAACACGCGGATGAAGGTCTCCTGCGTGAGGTCCTCGGCGTCGTGGCTGTTGCCCGTGAGCCGGTAGGCCAGGCGATACACCCGGTCGGCGTGCTCGCGGACGACCTCGTCCCAGGACGGCGGCGTCCAGGCCACCTCTCCGGGCTCGCCCGCGGCACTCACCGTGCTCATCGCGGTGGGCTGGACCGCCTCGGTCGGCATCGGCGTCTTCGTGCTGTTCTGTGACAGCG
Source organism: Prauserella oleivorans (assembly GCF_042685745.1). NCBI lineage: Bacteria > Bacillati > Actinomycetota > Actinomycetes > Pseudonocardiales > Pseudonocardiaceae > Prauserella > Prauserella oleivorans. The sequence goes on from NZ_JBHUNT010000001.1 coordinate 5,615,240, forward strand.
GAGGCACCTCCATCGGCCTGTTCCCCTTGTGTCAGGTGTACAACGCTCCGGACCCGTCTCGTGTTCCCACGGATTCCACGTGTTCCCACGGATTCCACACTGAGACGAAGTTTCCCGCACCTCCTTATGGTTCTCATGTGCGTCGGCTGAGAGCGGCCTGAGAGATCCCCTCGCGCGTGGTTGACGGGGTTGGCCACACGAGCGCGCTAATCTTCTGCGCGTGACCTCCGAGACTCCCATCACGGGGCCGGTCGATCTCGGCGACTTCGGCGACTTCGGCGACTTCATCGAGGGCTACCTGCCCGACGACGAGGCGGTGGCCGCCGCCCGCGGCCGTGCCCACGAGCTGGGCTGCAGGCCGGTGTCGCCGGCCACGGGCGCCGCGCTCGGCTTCCTCGCCGCGACGCTGCAGGCCAGAGCCGTGGTGGAGATCGGGACCGGGGCCGGCGTGAGCGGGCTGCACCTGCTCCGCGGCATGGCCGTCGACGGGGTGCTCACCACCATCGACCTCGAACCGGAGTTCCACCGCTGCGCGCGACGCAGTTTTCTGGACGCCGGGTTCCCACCCGGCCGCACGCGACTCATCATGGGCCGCGCCCTCGACGTGCTGCCCCGGCTCACCTCCGGTGGCTACGACCTGGTGTTCGCCGACGCGACCCTGCTCGAGTACCCGAGCTACTTCGACGCGGGCGTGCAGCTGCTCCGCCCGGGCGGGGTGATCGTGTTCCACAACGTGCTGGCCGACGGCAGGCTCGGCGACCACGCCCGCCGCGACCCCGAGCTGCTGGCCCTGCGCGAGGTCGCCCGAGCCATGCGCGACGACGAGCGGCTGCGGCCCGCGATCATCCCCGTGGGGTGCGGGCTGCTCGCCGCCGCGGTGGGCGGCTGCTGAGCATCGCCAGCGCCTGCCAGCCGACGACGGTCGCCACGAGCCAGCCCCAGCCCGCGTGGCCGTACACCACGCTCCCGAGCGTGCCGCCGACGCTGCTGCCCAGGTAGTAGGCGAGGTTGTAGAGGCCGGACACCTGACCGCGGGCTCCCGGCGGCGCCTCGGCGGCGGCCCATCCGTTCGCGACGGAGTGCGCCGTGAAGAAGCCGAAGGTGAACACGAGGAAGCCGGCCGCCACCGCCACGAGCGAGTCGGGCAAGGTCAGCGCCGCACCCGCCGCGGTGGCGCCGATTCCGGCCAGCAGCGAGCGGCGGCGGCCGAACCGCGCCACGAGCCTGCCCGACGACGCCGAGGCGAGCGTGCCCACGGCGTAGGCGAGGAACACCAGCGACGCGACGGCGGTGCTGAGGTTCAGCGGCTGCCCGGTGAGGCGGAATCCCGCGACGTTGTAAAGGGCGACGAACGAGCCCATCCCCAGCATCGCCACGGCGTACTGGGCGACCAGCAACGGATCACGCACGGCCACGCCGAGGCCCGCCACGACGCCCCGCAGCCGGGGTCGCCCGGTGTCGCGGCGCGGCACTCCGGGCAGTGTCGCGACCGTGACCAGCGCGCACACCAGCGCCACGGAACCCACGGCGGTGAGCGCCCCGCGCCAGCCGAGCCAGTCGGTGGTGAACCCGGCGGTGAGCCTGCCGAGCATGCCGCCGAGGGTGTTGCCCGCGATCATGGCGCCCACGGCCGCGGCGACTCCCGACCGCCCGAGCCGTTCCGCCAGGTACGCCGACGCGACGCCGGGGAAGCCTGCGATGGCCACGCCCTGCAGGACACGCAGCGCCAGCAGCACCTCGAAGGAGGGTGCGAACGGGAGCACCAGCCCCAGCGCGGCCGAGGCCAGCACCGAGGTGAGGATGACCGGCCGCCTGCCGACGATCTCGGAGAGCACCGCGATCGGCAGGACCGCGACGGCCAGCGCGCCCGTCGCCACGCTCACGGCGAGGGAGGCCCGGCCGGGGTCGAGCGCGTACTGCTCGGCCAGCTGCGGCAGCACGGCCTGAGGTGCGTAGAGGAGCGTGAAGGAGCACACGCCCGCGGCGGCCACCGCGAGCGTGACCCGCCGGACGGAGCTGCGCGGTGCGTCGAGGACGGCTGCGGAATCGGCCACGTCCTCCGACGCTAAGCAGCCCTGATCGATACTTCCAATGCGCCAGTGGCGCATAATTCATGCCGTGGTGCATGAATCGGAGGATGCGCGGCTCGTGGCCGATCTGGCACCGCACGCGGCGCTGTTGCGCGTGCTGAAGGTCACCGGAAACCTCACCCGGGCAGCGGCGGAGCTGGGCGTCCCGCAGCCGACCGCGAGCAGGCGGCTCGCCACGCTCGCGGCCCACCTGGGTACGCCACTGACCGTCCCCGACGGACGCGGGATCCGGCTGACGCGCGCGGGTGAGCTGCTCGCCGACGCCGCCGGGCGCGCCGTCGCCGAGCTCGAACACGGCATCCGGCAGGTCCGCGAGGAGGTCGACCCCGAGCGCGGACACGTGGTGCTCGGCTTCCTCCACCTGCTCGGGCGCTCCCTGGTCCCCCGGCTGCTCCGCGACTTCCGGGCACGCCACCCGCACGCGCGGTTCACCCTGGTGCAGGGCGCACGGCAGGAGATGCTCGACCGGCTGCATCAGGGCGAGCTCGACCTGGTGCTGGTGGCGCCGCCGCCTGCCGATGCGGAGCTGGAGTCGTTCGCGCTCGGCGAGCAGGAGCTGTTCGTCTCGGTTCCCGCCGGGCACCGGCTCGCGGGGCGCGAGTACGTCCGGATGGCCGAGCTCGAGCACGAGGTCTTCGTGATGCTCGAACACGGCTACGGGCTGCGCCAGATCACCGACGAGCTGTGCGCGCGGGCGGGATTCCGACCGGAGGTGGCGTTCGAGGGGCAGGAGTCCGACACCGTGCGCGGACTGGTCGCGTCAGGATTGGGGATCGCCCTGTTGCCCAAGTTCGAGCCGCACAGCCGGGCCGACGTGGTCGAGGTGCCCCTCGAACCCACGGTGACCAGGACGATCGGGCTCGCGTGGCCCGCGGGCAGGCCGCTGCCGCCCGCCGTGGCCGCGTTCCGCGACTTCGTCCGCGTATCGTCCCGGGCGGCCGAGCCGGCGCGGACCGGGCCGGCTCAGGCGTCGGCGTACGACGCGGCCAGCTCGACAAGGGTCCGCGCCGCGAAGCCGGTGCCGCCGGGCACCACCTCGTCGTAGGTCTTCTCCGCCCGCGCCGGGCCCGCGATGTCGAGGTGCGCCCAGGGCAGGCCGCCGGTGAACTCGCGCAGGAACAGCGCCGCCGTGATGCCACCGGGACCGGGCGCCGACTGCTTGACGTCGGCGATCTCGCTGCGCACGTCCTCGGCGTGGTCCTCCACGAGCGGCATCCGCCACCACTGCTCACCCACTCGCTCGCCCGCCGAGCGCACCCGGTCGGCGAGGTCGTCGTCGGTCGCGAACAGCCCGCCCGTGCGCAGGCCGAGCGCGACCTTCATGGCACCCGTCAGCGTTGCGACGTCCACGACCGCGTCCGGTGAGAACCGGCGCACGCCGTAGACGAGCGCGTCGGCCAGCACCATGCGCCCCTCGGCGTCGGTGTTGCCGACCTCGGTCGTGCGGCCGCCGTAGTGGCGGACGATGTCGCCCGGCCGGTACGCCGACCCGGAGACGTGGTTCTCGGCGGCGGGCACGAGCGCGGTCACCCGCACCTTGAGCTTCAACGCGGCGATGGCCCGCATGGCGGCGATCACCGCGCCGCCACCGGACATGTCGGTGCGCATCAGATGCATCCCGGCGGCGGGCTTGAGCGAAATGCCACCGGTGTCGAACGTGATGCCCTTGCCCACCAGCAGCAGATGCGCCGTCGCCCCGCGCGGCCGGTAGCTCAGCTCGATCAACCGCGGCGGGCTCGCCGAGCCGCCGCCCACCGCGAGGACCCCGCCGAACGACTGCGAGGCCAGCCACGCCTCGTCGCGGATCGTCGCGGTCAGCCCGCGCGTCTGGGCGGCCACGCGCTCGGCGACGTCCGCGAGCCAGGCGGGGTTTTTCACGTTGGACGGGGTGTTGGCGAGGTCCCTGGCGAGCGCCGACGCGGCGGCGAGCTCGCGTGCCCTGGCCACCGCGTCGCCGGCCTCGGCAGGCGTGCCGTCCTCCGCCACCAGGCGCACGGCCGCCACGCTCGGTTTGGGCTCCTCGGCCGTCACGCGGTAGCGGTATCCGCCCAGCAGCACTCCGGTGGTGAACGCAGCGTAGTGCTCGGCGGCCACGTCCTCGGGCAGCCGGACAGCGACGCCCGAGGGCGCGCGCCTACCCGCGTCGGCCTCCGCCTCCGCGAAGGAGTTGGCCGCTCGGACGAAGGCGGCCCCCGCCGACCGGTACTGGGCCGGCTCCCCGTCGCCCACGCCGACGAGCCAGCGCGGTCCGCCGGTGCCGGGTACCAACAGCACCTCGCCGGCCTTTCCGGTGGCCCGCAGTTCCTCGGCGAGGTCGGCGTGGGGGGACTCACCGTCCTTGCGCAGCAGGACGGCGAGCGGCTCCCCACGGCGAGCGTCGCCGCCCACCTCCACCTCGATCAGCGGACTCGGCACGGGCGGCAGCGGAGAGCGCGCCATCAACGGCCTCCAGGCACAGAGAGACGACCGGCCCGGCGACCTGCCGGGACCGGCGGTGGGGACAGGGACAGGGGTGACTAGCTCGTGGCCTCCTGAAGGGCCGCACCGAGGTCCTTGGCCTCCTCGGCCGACAGCTCGACGACGAGTCGCCCACCGCCCTCGAGCGGTACGCGCATCACGAGGCCCCGCCCCTCCTTAGTGACTTCGAGGGGACCATCTCCGGTCCGGGGCTTCATGGCCGCCATAGCGTGCTCCCTCCATCTGAACCAGCGCGCCCGGCTCGCGCTCGCCGAAGCAACCGGGTCGTGACCATTGTCCCCCATCCGCACTCCGCGGCGAACGCCGCCCGATCTTAGCGCCGGGACATCGGCGCTGGTATGCGCCTCGCGGGCCTGTCAGACTCGCGGGGCGACGAGATGGATCGGAGGGTTACCGTGACGACAGAGGACGTGCTGCGGCTGGCCGACGACGAGGCCGGGATCGGTGTGCGCACGCTGATTCTCAACCGGCCCAAGGCCTACAACTCGCTGACGGTCGAGCTCAAGGAACGCCTGCTGGCGGCGTTGACCGAGGCCGCCGACGACCCGGCCGTCCGGGCGATCGTGCTCACCGGGGAGGGCAAGGCGTTCTGCGCGGGCCAGGACCTCAAGGAGCACGTCGGCCTGCTGCAGTCCGGTGACGAGTCCCCGCTGCGGACGGTCTCCGAGCACTACAACCCCCTCGTACGGGCCATCGTCGGAGCGCCCAAGCCGGTGATCGCCGCCGTGAACGGACCTGCCGCGGGCGCGGGAGCGGCCCTCGCCTACGCCGCCGACCTGCGGATCGCGGCCCGCTCGGCGAACTTCCTGATGGCGTTCGCCAACGTCGGCCTCGGGCCGGACACCGGCGCGTCGTGGACGTTGCAGCGGCTCGTCGGCTACGGCCGCGCCGCGGAGCTGATGATGCTGGCCCGCCGGGTGGACGCCGACGAGGCGTTGCGAATCGGCCTGGTGGGCGAGGTCGTCGCCGACGAGGACCTGGCGAGCCGGGCGCAGGAGGTCGCGGCCAAGCTCGCCTCCGGCCCCACCGTCGCCTACGCCAAGATCAAGTCGACGCTCTCCGCGGCAGCCGAGAGCACGCTCGAGGAGGCGCTGGCCGCGGAGGACGCCGCGCAGACCGAGCTCGGCCGCACGGCGGACCACTCCGAGGCCGTCGAGGCGTTCGTCGCCAAGCGCAAGCCCACCTTCACCGGTCGCTGAGGCCGGCGGTGGAGCCGACGTCGAACTGGCCGCGGGGCGGCGCGAGCGGTGATCAGACGGCCCGGAAGCAGCCCTCGACGTGGTCGTCGACCATGCCGGTGGCCTGCATCAGCGCGTAGCACGTCGTGGGCCCGACGAAGGCGAACCCGCGCTTCTTCAGCGCGCGCGCCATCGCCGTCGACTCGGGCGTCACAGCGGGCACGTCGGCCATCGTGGCCGGCCGGACCCGGCTCTCCGGGTCGGGCGCGAACGACCACAGCAGCTCGTCCAGTGGGACGTCGAGCTCGGCGATCGCACGGGCATTGGTGATGGTGGCGAGGATCTTGGCCCGGTTGCGGACGATGCCCGCGTCGCCGAGCAGCCGCTCCACGTCGGCGGGTCCGAACTCCGCGACCCGGTCGGGGTCGAACCCCGCGAACGCACGCCGGAACGCCTCGCGCTTGCGCAGGATGGTCAGCCACGACAGTCCGGATTGGAACGCCTCCAGCGACAGCCGCTCGAACAGCGCCGCCTCCCCGTGCAGCGGGACGCCCCACTCGGTGTCGTGGTAGGCGGCGTAGTCGGGCGCGGTGTTGCCCCAGGCGCAGCGTGCGATCCCGTCGCTGCCGAGCAGTGCCGCGCTCATCCGCCCACCGTGTACGACTCGGCGAAACGAGCGAAGTTGTGCAGCGACCGGCGCAGCCCGAGCGTGAACACCGGTTTGACCACGGGCCAGCCGAGCCTGCCCACCAGTCCCAGCGGCAGGTCGAGCTGCTCCGACCAGACGAACACCGACCGCTGCGGTCCCCGCCCCTGGACGTGGAACGACCCGGTGCCGCGCACGATCGAGCCGAGGTGGCGCATCGTGCACCGCACCGGCGGCTCCCAGCTGATGATCTCCATCGTGTCGGTGAACCCGACGCCGGCGATCCCGGTGAAGGCCTCCAGCCGCGAGCCGACGCTCCGGCCGTTGCCCTCGACCACCCGCACCTCGGTGCCGAGCATCCACTCGCGTTGCCGCTCCCAGTCGGTGAGGGCGAGCCAGGTCGTCCCGACGGGCGCCGCGACCTCCACGGAGACGGCGAGATCGGTCACTGCGCCGCTCCGTGTTCGGCCCGCCGGTCGAGTTCGGACTCCAGCTCGGCGACCCGGGCCCGCAGGCCGTCGATCTCCGAGCCGAGCCGGGTCAGCACCCAGTCCACCTCGGACATCTTGTAGCCGCGCAGCACCAGCTGGAACTTCACCTTGCCGACGTCCTCGCCGGTGATGTCCTCGGCGGGCAACCGAGTCGGGGAACTGCCCGGCGGCAGCGGGGCGAGCTCCTCGCCACGGCCGAACACGACGGCCGCCAGCAGGTACACGACCGCGGCCACGAGCAGCATGACGACGAGGTAGATGAGCGCGGTGGTCACGTCACGATCGTGGCACACACCCGGGCACGCCGTCCGGGAAGCACGCCCTCGGCGCCGCCCCGGTCAGGGCAGCTCGCGCACGTCCCGCATCGGGGGCCGATCGGACACCGGCACGTCGGTGACCTCGGGCAACCACTCCCCCTCGACCTGGGTGAACTGGGTGAGCGCACCGTCGGTGGCCGGTACTCCGCAGCGGTCCAGCGCGGTGCCGAGGATCTGCCGGGCCATCACCCCGAGCTGCAGCAACGAGCGGTTGCGGTGCTTGCGCACGCCGAGATTCACCTGGGCGACGGCGTCGACTCCGTATTTCGCCTCGACGTCGAGGAGCAGCCCGATCTCCACCCCGTAGCCGGTGGCGAACGGCACCGATTCGAGCAGCTCACGGGTGGCCGCGTACTCGCCGCTCAGCGGCTGCACCAGGCCGGACAGCGCGGGCCGCAGCGCCGACAGCACCGGCCGGGCCAGCAGCTCGGTCACCCGGCCGCCACCCGTGCCCAGCTCGGCGGACTCCAGCCGCAGCGGCCTGCGGTAGAACCCCTTGACCAGATGCACGCCGGCCTCGACGAGCAGCGGACCGAGCAGCGCGGGCACGAACCCGGGGTCCGGGTCGACCAGGTCGGAGTCCAGGAACACCACCAGATCGCCCGTGGTCGCCGCGAGCGAGCGCCACAGCACCTCGCCCTTGCCCGGAAGCGGCGGCCACTCCGGCAGCACGTCCTCCCGGCGCACCACCGTGGCGCCCGCGCGGGAGGCCGCGCCGACCGTGTCGTCGCTGGACCCGGAATCCATCACCACGAGCTCGTCGACGAGCGTGCCCCGCAGCGGTGCGACCGACGCGACGACGTCACCGACCGTCTCCTCCTCGTCCAGGGCGGGCAGCACCACCGACACCCGTCGTGCCCCCTTCGCCCGCAGCAGCTCCTCGGGAGTCCACTGTGGATACTGCCACGTGCGCTGGGCGAACCAGTCCTCGTTCATCGGCGCCGATCGTGCCATGCTGGACCCATAACCGCTGGAGGAGACGTGCTGCACCTGTTGATCCGCCGGCTGCTCGCGCCACTGGCGAGGTTGCTGTGGCGGCCCGACGTGCGGGGAGCGGAGAACGTTCCCGCGACCGGTCCGGTGATCCTGGCCGCGAACCACCGCTCGGCCATCGACACGGCGGTGATCCCGCTCGTCGCGCCGCGACCGGTGTCGTTCCTCGGCAAAGCCGAGTATTTCACCGGCAAGGGAGTGAAGGCACGCCTGCTCGCCGCTTTTCTGTCGGCACTGGGCTACGTCCCCGTCGAGCGCGGCAACGCCGCCGCCGGACTCGCCGCGCTCGGCGCAGCCCGGACGGTGCTGGAACACGGCGGGGCGTTCGGCATCTATCCCGAGGGCACCCGCTCGCTCGACGGCCGCCTGCACCGCGGCCACACCGGAGTGGCCGCGCTGGCGCTCGCGACGGGCGCCAAGGTGGTCCCCGTCGCGCTCGTCGGCACCGAGCGCCTGCTGCCCGTCGGCTCGAAGATCCCGCGCCTGGCGAAGGTGTCGGTGCGCTTCGGCGAGCCGCTCGACTTCGCCCGCTACGACGGTCTCGCGTCGTCGCCCGCCATCCGCCGCTCCGTGACCGACGAGGTGATGTACGCGATCATGGAGCTGTCGAAGCAGGAGTACGTGGACGTCTACCACAAGCGCCCCGACGCCGGTGCCGCCTGAGCGCGCTCAGCTCGCCCACTTGTCGACCGGCACGGTGTCGTGCCGGGCGAAGGCGTCGAGCAGCGCCACCGGGTCCGGATCGATCGTGATGACCTCGCGGCTCGGGGTGTTGAGGAACCCCTCGTCCACCATGTGCTCCACGAACTCGCCGAGCTTGGCGTAGTAGCCACCCACGTCGAGGATCCCGACCGGCTTGGCGTGCAACCCGAGCTGCGCCCACGTCCACACCTCGAACAGCTCCTCCAGCGTGCCCGCACCGCCCGGCAGCGCGAGGAAGCCGTCCGAGAGCGCCGCCATGGTGGCCTTGCGCTCGTGCATGTCCTCGACGACCTTCAGCTCGGTGAGATGCTGGTGGGCGATCTCCACCCGCATCAGGTGTTTCGGGATCACCCCGATCACCTCGCCGCCCTCGGCCAGGGCTCCGTCGGCGACGGCCCCCATCAACCCGACGCTGGCACCGCCGTAGACCACACCGATGCCACGCCGAGCGAGGAGCCTGCCGAGCTCGTGGGCGCTCTCGGCGTAGCGCGGGTCCTTACCGGCCGACGATCCACAGAAAACACAGAGCCGCTGCACTAGTGCGTGTCCTCCCAAGCCTTGTACGCCTCGAGCACGACCTTCACCGCTTCGTCGACATCGTCGGTGACGTAGAGCAGATCCGCGTCCGCCTCCCCGATCTTGCCGTTCGCCAGCACCGTGTCGCGAACCCATTGGTAGAGCCCGCCCCAGTACTCGCTGCCGAACAACACGACCGGGAACTTCGTCACCTTCTTCGTCTGGACGAGGGTGAGCGCCTCGAACAACTCGTCCAGCGTGCCGAACCCGCCCGGCAAGCAGATGAACGCCTGCGAGTATTTGATGAACATCGTCTTGCGGGCGAAGAAGTACCGGAAGTTCACGCCCAGATCGACCCACGGGTTCAGGCCCTGCTCGAACGGCAGCTCGATGCCGAGCCCGATGGAGAGCCCGCCTGCCTCGGAGCAGCCGCGGTTGACGGCCTCCATCGACCCGGGGCCACCACCGGTGATGGCGGCGAAGCCCGCGTTCGCGAGCGCGGCGCCGATCTCGCGGCCCTGCTGGTACTCGGGGTGGTCACGCGGCGTGCGCGCGGAGCCGAACACGGTCACCGCCCGCGGAACCTCGGCCAGCGCGCCGAAGCCCTCCACGAACTCCGCCTGGATGCGCAGGACGCGCCAGGGGTCGGTGTGCACCCAGTCGCTGGGCCCGCGCGAGTCGAGCAGGCGCTGGTCCGTGGTGGAGTCCGTGGAGCCTCCCGTCTGCTGGCGGCGCAGCACGATGGGGCCACGGAAGGTCTCCGAGGGGTGGTCGCCGTCGTCGCGACGATCTTCGTTCGCCTGGTCGGTCACAGCGACCAGCCTAAGGTCACCCGGCCAGGAAGGAGGTGAGCACTCCGGCCACGCGGCGAATCTCCTCCGCAGCCACGTGCTCACCCTGCGTGTGCGCGAGCGTCGGGTCACCGGGCCCGAAGTTGACCGCGGGCAGGCCACGCGCGGCGAACCGCGCCACGTCGGTCCACCCGAGCTTCGCGGCGACCCGGCCACCGGCCGCGGTGACCAGCTCGGCGGCCGCGGGCGCCGACAGGCCCGGCAGGGCGCCCGGCGAGCTGTCGACGACGGTGATCTCGTAGCCGTCGAACACCTCGCGCAGGTGCTCCTCGGCCTGCTCGGGGCTGCGGTCGGGGGCGAACCGGTGGTTGACCGCGAGCACCGCCGCGTCCGGCACGACGTTGCCGGACACCCCGCCGCCGATACGCACGGCCTGCAGCCCCTCGCGGTAGGTCAGGCCGTCGATGTCCACCACCCGCGGCCGGTACTCGGCCAGCCTGCGCAGCGGTTCGCCGAGCGCGTGGATGGCGTTGACGCCCATCCACGCGCGGGCCGTGTGCGCACGCGTACCCGATGTGGTGAGCTCGATCCGCATCGTGCCCTGGCAGCCCGCCTCGATGACGGCGTTCGACGGCTCGCCCACGATGGCGAGGTCGCCGGTGAGCCAGTCCGGCAGCTCTCGCTCGATGCGGCCGAGTCCGTTGCGGACGGCCTCCACCTCCTCGCAGTCGTAGAAGACGAACGTCACGTCGTGCCGCGGTTCGGGCAGCGTCGCGGCGAGGTGCAGGAAGACGGCGTCGCCGCCCTTCATGTCCACCGTGCCGAGGCCGCGCAGGATCTCGGTGTCGCCGGAACCGCTGCGCGAGCCAGGCAGGTTGTCGTTCACCGGCACCGTGTCGAGGTGCCCGGCGAGCACGACGCGCGACGGCCTGCCCAGCGACGTCCTCGCCAGCACCGCGTCGCCGTTGCGCACGACCTCCAGGTGCGGCGCCTGCGTGCGCAGTGCCTGCTCCACGGCATCGGCGATCTCGGCCTCCTCCCCGGACACGCTCGGGATGTCCACGAGGGCGGCGGTGAGGTCGACGGGATCGGTACGCAAGTCGAGCGAGGTCATGACCGCACCGTAGCGCCCGGTGCGTACGGTGATGACGTGCGCATCCGGACTGTTCTCGTGGCCCTCGCCGGTCTGTTGCTGGTGGTGTTGTCGGCGTGTTCGCGAGAGGCGGGCCCGACTCCGCAGGGTCCCGGCGACGACCCGGGACCCGACGCGCTGCGGGTGAAGCTCAACGCCCTCACGGTCGACGTCTGCTACCGCACGCCGACCGAGATCGACCCGCCGAGCTGCCAGAAGTACGTCACGCAGCTGGCCAGCGTGCCGGGCACGGCACGCGAGTTCGCCCGCGGCGACCACCCGGAGCTCGCCGAGGCGGCCAACGCGCTCGAGAAGTCCATCCGGGCCTACCGCGGCAACGGGTGCGGCACCGGCGGCAGGCCGGAAGCGTGCACGGAGTCGCTGGTCGACATGGCGGAGGCTCTCGGCAACGTCGAGTCCGGCGTGCTGCGGCTGCCCGAGGTCTCGGCACAACCAAGCTGAGGTGCGGGTTACCGTAGCGGACGTGAGTGAGCAGACCCCCAATCCCGAAACGACCGGCGCCACCGGCGTCGGGCTGGCCACCCTCGCCAGCGACGGCACCGTGCTGGACACCTGGTTCCCGCACCCCAAGCTGACCGAGGGTGAGGGCACCGAGGGCACCGAGCGGCTGACCGCCGAGCAGGCCGCGGAGTCGCTCGGCCAGGAGGCCGTGGCGCTGCTCGGCCCCGACGACGCGCGCGGTGTCGAGGTGGTGGCCGTGCGGACGTCGATCGCGGCGCTGGCGAAGGCACCCGCGGACGCCCACGACGTCTACCTGCGCCTGCACCTGCTCTCCCACCGGCTCGTGCGCCCGCACGGCCAGAACCTGGACGGCATCTTCGGCCTGCTGGCCAACGTCGTGTGGACCAACCACGGCCCGTGCCCGGTGGAGGGTTTCGAGGCGACGCGGCTGCGACTGCGTGCGCGGGGGCCGGTCACCGTCTACAGCGTCGACAAGTTCCCGCGCATGGTCGACTACGTCACGCCCAGCGGCGTCCGGATCGGCGATGCCGACCGCGTCCGGCTCGGCGCGCACCTGGCCAGCGGCACGACCGTGATGCACGAGGGCTTCGTGAACTTCAACGCCGGCACGCTCGGCGCCTCCATGGTCGAGGGCCGCATCTCGGCCGGTGTGGTCGTGGGCGACGGCACCGATGTCGGCGGCGGCGCGTCGATCATGGGCACGCTGTCCGGCGGTGGCAAGGAGGTCATCTCGCTGGGTGAGCGCTGCCTGCTGGGCGCCAACGGCGGGGTCGGCATCTCCCTCGGCGACGACTCGGTCGTCGAGGCCGGCCTGTACGTCACGGCGGGCACGAAGGTCACCGTCGAGGGCAAGGCCGTGAAGGCCCGCGAGCTGTCCGGCATCTCGAACGTGCTGTTCCGCCGCAACTCGGCGACCGGCGCGGTGGAAGCCGTGCCGCGCAGTGGCACCGGCATCGAGCTCAACGCCGCCCTGCACGCGAACGACTGAGCGGCCTTCGCGACTGAACGCCTGAGCAGGAGGCGGCCGGCCCGGCGGTTTTTCGCCGTGCCGGCCGCCTGCATAGCCGTGTGTGCCGCCTGCGTAGTCGTGTCGGCCGTCTACGTCGCCGTGTCCGCCGTCTGCGTCGGCCTGCTGGTCGGCCGCGGCAGCGGTTCGACGGGCTCGGCAACGCGAACGGCAGACACGGCTACCTAAACCGCAGACACGGTGACGGGAACGGCAGACACGGCTACCCGGACGGCAGACACGGCCGCCTCGGCGCGCTTCAGGCGGCCAGGCGTTCGGCGGCGGCGTTGACGCGTTCGTCCGTCGCGGTCAGGGCGACTCGGACGTGCTGCCCGCCCTTCGGGCCGTAGAAGGTGCCGGGCGCCACGAGGATGCCGCGCTCGGCGAACCAGCCGACGGTCGCGGCCGCGTCCTCGTCGCGGGTCGCCCACAGGTACAGGCCCGCCTCGGAGTGGTCGATCCGGAACCCGCTGTCCTGCAACGCCTTGCGCAGCACCGTGCGCCGGGCGGCGTAGCGGTCACGCTGTTCGGCGAGCAACTCGTCGTCGGCGAGCGCGACGGTCATCGCCTCCTGCACCGGCCGCGGAACGATCATGCCCGCGTGCTTGCGCACCGCCAGCAACTCGCGCACCAGTGCGGGGTCACCGGTGACGAAGCCGGCCCGGTAGCTGGCGAGGTTCGCCGACTTCGACAGCGAATGCACGGCGAGCAGGCCGTCGAGCCGTCCGCCGTGAACGTCGGGGTGCAGGATCGACAGCGGTTCGGCGTCCCAGCCGAGCGCGAGGTAGCACTCGTCGGAGACCACGACGGTCCCGCGATCCTGTGCCCACCGCACCACCTTGCGCAGGTGCTCGATGCCCAGCACACGGCCGGTGGGATTGGACGGTGAGTTCAGCCAGATCATCGCCGGCTTCTGGGGTCCGAGGGCCGTCAGCCCGTCGGAACGCAGCACCTGCGCACCGGCCAGCAGGGCCCCGACCTCGTAGGTCGGGTAGGCCAGCTCGGGAATGACCACCAGCTCGCCCGGGCCCGCGCCCAGCAACATCGGCAGCCACGCCACGAGTTCCTTCGACCCGATGGTGGGCAACACGGCGGCCGGGTCGATCCCTACAACCCCATGGCGCCTGCGCAGCGCCTCGACGGCGACCTCCCGCAGCTCGGGCGTGCCGTGGGTCATCGGGTAACCGGGGATGTCCGACACCGACGCGAGAGCGTCCCGGATGGCGGGAGGCACCGGATCGACCGGCGTGCCGACCGACAGGTCGACGATCCCGTCCGGGTGTGCCCTGGCCTTCGCGGTGTGATCGGCCAGCGAGTCCCAGGGGAAGTCGGGTAGCCGGAAGCGGCTCATTCGCCCTGCGGGGGCAGGTCCTTGATCCACTGCGGGTCGTGGCTGGTCTTGCCGATCTTCGACGCGCCGCCCGGCGAGCCGAGTTCGTCGAAGAAGTCCACGTTCGCCTTGGTGTAGGCGCTCCACTCGTCCGGGACGTCGTCCTCGTAGTAGATCGCTTCCACCGGACAGACCGGCTCGCAGGCTCCGCAGTCGACACACTCGTCGGGGTGGATGTAGAGCATCCGCTCGCCCTCGTAGATGCAGTCGACGGGGCACTCGTCGATGCATGCCTTGTCGAGCACGTCGACGCAGGGCTCGGCGATCACGTAGGTCACTGCGTTCTCCTGCTGTTCTCTGGTCGGCCGCTCACGGACATTACGCGGTCCCGGCAGGCATCCTAAGCGCAGCCCGCCCTCAGTCGAGCAGCCGTACGGGTGTGCGGACGCCGCCGGCGGTCAGCGACGCTTGCGATCTTCGTTCCGCTTGTCACCGGTGACCACGAACCGTGGCCGGTCCTCACCGTCGGCAGTCTCGGAGCCGCCGGAGCCCTCGCCCTGAGCGTTCACAGCGCGATCGAAGCCCTCGGCGATCTCCCGCACGAGGTCGGCGTTGCGCCGATCGTCCTTGCGCGCGATGCTCATCAGCTCTCCTTTCAGGGCTTTTGGTACCAATCTAGTCATGACCGAGGCCGAGCGGATCGAATCCGCATGCGCGGATGCCTGGCCCGCGCTGACGGAGAAACCGCTCGGTGCGTGGCGACTGCGGGCGGCGGACGGCTTCACCGGCCGCGCCAACAGTGCCCTCGCCGTCGGCGACCCCGGGACCACGCCGGCCACGGCGTTGCGGCAGGTCTGTGACTTCGCCCACGCACACGGAATCCCGCCGATGGTGCAGGTCATCCAGGACGGGCCGATCGAACGGCAGCTGGCCGGGCTCGGCTGGCGGTCCTGCGACGAGTACCCGGCGGGCAACGAGGTCGCGGTCCTGGAGGGCCCCCTCATGGCCGGCGCGGAGCCGGGGCGCACCCGCGTGCTCGCCGAACCGACGCCCGGCTGGTGGGAACTGACCGTGGACCGGCGGGAGCCGGCGGACGCGGAGCGCGCGGTGCTCACCGGGGGCGAGGTGGTCGGCTACGGCGTGGCCGAGCTCGACGGGCTCACGGCAGGCGCGGTCCGCGGCGCGGTCGCGGACGGGTACCTGCTCGTCGCGCGCCTGGCCGTGCGCCCGGAGCACCGCAGACGCGGACTGGCGACCGAGCTGATGACGGCGATCGGCGGCTGGGGCACGCGACACGGCGCCACGCGGTGCGTCCTGCAGGTCTCGGTGGGCAACACCGGTGCGCTGGCGCTCTACGACCAGCTCGGGTTCCGCGAACACCACCGCTACCGCTACTGGGTTCCGTGCGAGGATCGACCCCTGTGACAGAGCGCGGACGCATGGACAAGGGGCAGGCGCTGTGAAGGTCGTGGTCGTGGTCGGCGGAGTGGGCGGTGCTCGCTTCCTGCTGGGGGTCAAAGCCGCCCTGGGACTGCCGCCGACGGGGGAAGGCGAGTCGCCGCACGAGATCACGGCGCTGGTGAACACCGGCGACGACGTCTGGATGCACGGGCTGCGGGTCTGCCCGGACCTCGACACGTGCATGTACACCCTCGGCGGCGGCGTCGATCCGGAACGTGGCTGGGGCCATGCCGACGAGACGTGGTCGATCAAGGCGGAGCTCGAGGCCTACGGCGCCGACCCGACGTGGTTCCAGCTCGGCGACAAGGACATCGCGACGCACCTCGTCCGCTCGCGGATGCTGCGGGCGGGCTACCCGCTGTCGGCGGTCACGGAGGCGTTGTGCGATCGCTGGCGGCCGGGAGTGCGGCTGCTGCCGATGACCGACGACCGGGTGGAGACCCACGTGGTGGTCGACGACCCGGACGACCGGAGCAAGCGCAAGGCGCTGCACTTCCAGGAGTGGTGGGTGCGCTACCACGCGGAGCTGCCCGCCCACTCGATCGTGCCCGTCGGTGCCGACGAGGCCCAGCCCGCGCCGGGCGTGCTGGACGCCATCGCCGAGGCCGACGCCGTGTTGCTGGCGCCGTCGAACCCAGTGGTGTCGGTCGGCACGGTGCTGGCGGTGCCCGGCGTGCGGGAGGCGCTGCGCAAGACCGAGGCGGGCGTCGTGGGTGTCTCTCCGATCATCGGCGGGAAGCCGTTGCGCGGCATGGCCGACGCGTGCCTGAAAGCCATCGGCGTGGAGACGTCGGCGGAGGCGGTGGGCCGCCACTACGGTTCGCGGTTGACCTCCGAGGACGGCCTGCTCGACGGGTGGCTCGTGCACTCCGGCGAGTCCGTGGACGTGCCGGGTGTCGCGGTCCGGGCCGTCCCGCTACTGATGTCCGATGTGGACGCCACGGCGCGCATGGCGCGGGACGCCCTGGAGCTGTCGGGAGTGGACGTTGACTGAGCACGCGGGGGAACGGCTGGAGATCCTGCCCGTCGAGGGCCTGCCCGAGTTCCGGCCCGGCGACGACCTCACCGGTGCGATCGCCACCGCGGCGCCGTGGTTGCGGTCCGGCGACATCGTGGTGGTGACGAGCAAGGTCGTGTCCAAGGTGGAGGGCCGGCTCGTCGCCGTGCCGACGGACCCGGAGCAGCGGGACGCGGCCCGGCGCAAACTCATCGAGGAGGAGTCCGAGCGGGTCCTGGCCCGCATCGGGCGCACCCTCATCACGCAGAACCGTAACGGCATCGTGCAGGCCGCGGCGGGCGTGGACGCCTCCAACGTAGCGCTCGACCGGATCGCGCTGCTGCCCTTCGACCCGGACGCCTCGGCGCTCGCGCTGCGCAACGGACTGCGCGAGCGGCTCGGCGTGGAGGTCGCGGTGCTCGTCACGGACACGATGGGCCGCGCGTGGCGGGTCGGCCAGACGGACACGGCGATCGGCGCGTCCGGGCTGCGGGTGCTGCACTCGTACGAGGGCACGATCGACAGCCACGGCAACGAACTGGCGGTCACCGAGGTCGCGGTGGCCGACGAGATCGCCGCGGCCGCCGACCTGGTGAAGGGCAAGCTCGGCGGGATCCCGGTCGCGGTCGTGCGCGGGCTGGAGATCGGTGACGAGACGTCCACCGCACGCGATCTGGTGCGCCCGGTGGAGGAGGACCTGTTCCGGCTCGGCACCAACGAGGCCATCGCGCAGGGTCGCCGGGAAGCCGTGCTGGTGCGGCGCTCGGTGCGCGAGTTCACCGACGAGCCCGTGGCGGCCGACGCGCTGCGCCGGGCCGTCGGCGCCGCGCTCACCGCACCCGCACCCCACCACACCCGCCCGGTGCGGTTCGCCTGGCTGCGCAACCGTCCACAGCGGACCAAGCTGCTGGAGGCGATGCGGGACGCGTGGCGGGCCGACCTTGCCGCCGACGGCTTCACCGAGGAGCAGATCACCAAGCGACTGCGCCGCGGCGACATCCTGTTCACCGCGCCCGAGGTAGTGGTGCCGTTCCTCGTCGCCGACGGTGCGCACACCTACCCGGACGCCCGGCGCAACGCCTGCGAGCACACCATGTTCACCGTGGCGGGCGGGGCCGCCGTCCAGGGCCTGCTGGTGGCGCTGGCCGCGGAGGGGCTCGGCTCCTGCTGGATCGGCTCGACCATCTTCGCCGCCGACGTGGTGCGGCAGACGCTGGACCTGGACCCGGCGTGGGAACCGCTCGGGGCCGTCGCCATCGGCCACCCGGCGGAGCCGCTCGCCCCGAGATCACCCCGCAGCGACGACGGACTGGTGGAGTTGTAGATGCCGCACGAAGCCCTGCACACCTCGGCGACGTCCACGTTGGACACCTGGCGCCCGGGCACGGCGAGCCAGGAGTCGCTGCGGCAGAGCTATCTCGGCTTTCTCGCGGCCCGGGCGGACGCGTGCGCGCGATCGTGCGAGCCGGGGCACCTCACCGCGTCGGCGGTGGTGCTGGACGACGCCGGCGAGCACGTCCTGCTGACACTGCATCCTCGCGTGGGCCGCTGGCTGCAACTCGGCGGGCACTGCGAGCCCGAGGACGCCTCACTGGCGGACGCCGCCCTGCGCGAGGCTACGGAGGAGTCCGGTATCGCGGGACTGAAGATCGACCCCGAACCGCTGCGGCTCGACGTCCACCCGATCACGTGCTCGCTCGGGCTGCCGACGCGGCACTTCGACGTCCAGTTCCTCGTGCGCGCCCGGGCCGACGCCGAACCGGTGGCCAGCGACGAGTCGGACGACCTGCGCTGGTGGCCGGTCAACGCGCTGCCGCCGGGCACCGAGGACCTGACCGAGCTGATCGCCGCCGCGCTCGAACGTGTCTGACGCACACGACGGCCACTGGACGCCGAGGCCGGAGCGCGAGTGAGGAGTGCGCACCCCGGCCGGGCCCGACCTCAGGGCAGGGCCGCGAAGGCCTTCTTGGTGTCGCGATACCACCCCGTCGCCTTGATCGGGTGCTTCCAGCGGCCCTTCATCTGCTCGTAGGCCGGTTCGTGCGCCGTGTCGCCACCGCGAGCTGCCTCGCGCAGGTGACGCTCCTGCGCCTTGATGACGTCGTCGGCGGTCTCGCCGCTCAGCTCCTGGTCGCAAGGGCCGCCCAGCTGGCGGCAGGTCATGGTCTTCATATGGTGTCCTCCTGTTGGTGAGCCTCAACCGTTCATCCAGCGCGGCGCCGTCGGTGCGAGTCGTTCCTCAACCGCCCGCCCGCCGGACGAGTTCGCCGATCCGCGCCTCGACCTCGGGTGTCACCTCGGCGAGAGCGAAACCCGCCGCCCACATCGGACCGTCGTCCAGCTTCGCCTGATCACTGAACCCGAGGGTCGCGTAGCGTGCCTTGAACTTGTCCGCGCCCTGGAAGAAGCAGACGATCTTGCCATCGAGTGCGTAGGCGGGCGCGCTCGGCCATGATCCGGCGCGAGTCCTGCATCGGGGCGCCTACCGCGCGGTCATCGCCGAGGCTCAGGCGGACCCCGCACTGCGGGCGACCCTGCACGAACGATTCCTGGCTACCGTCGAGCAGCGCACCTTCGATCGGCTCAGCCAAGCCCAGCACAACGGCGAACTGGTCGCCGAGGCGAACCTCGACTACGCCGCGGAGGTGCTGTGCGGAACTCTCTACTACCGCTGGCTGCTGACCCCCGCCCCCATCGACGAGAAAGCGATCGACGGACTGCTGGACATGTTCATGGCCGCATACGGAGTGCCGAGCTAGGTCGGCTTTTGTCCGGATTGCCCGCGCACCCGGCGCTGTGCCAGGCTCACGAACAATGAGTGCGACAAACCACGACACCGTCGTCACCGTGGACGCCACGTCCAAGGTGCCGCCCTACGAGCAGGTGCGCTCCGAGCTCGCCCGCAAGATCAACGACGGCACCCTGGCCGTGGGGACGAAGCTGCCGACCGTCCGTGGGCTGGCCGCCGACCTCGGCATCGCACCCAACACCATCGCCCGCGCCTACCGCGAACTGGAGGAGGCAGGGCTGATCGAGACGAAAGGCCGGTCCGGCACGTTCGTCGGGGCGACCGGGGACCGCAGCAGGCAGCGCGTGCGCGACGCCGCCCGCGAGTACGCGGCCACCGCGCGCAGGCTCGGCCTGAGCGATGAGGAGGCGCTCGCCATCGTCACCGCCGCCCTCGAGGCGTGACGCTCAGGGCAGCTGGAATCCGGAGTCGCGGGCGTCGGTGATCGCCATGTGCCCGGGGGCGTGGCCGATCGCGAACGACGGCTTGGACCGCATCACCGCCGCCTGCGGAGTCACCCCGCAGGCCCAGAACACCGGGACCTCGCCGGCCCGGATCTCCACGGCGTCGCCGAAGTCGGGGCTGCTCAGGTCGTCGATGCCGAGCAGGCCGGGGGCTCCGATGTGGACCGGCGCGCCGTGGACGGCCGGGTACCGCGACGTCACCCGCACCGCCGTCGCCACCAGGTCGGCGGGGACGGGCCGCATCGACACCACCAGCGGGCCGGACATTCCGCCCGCGGGCCTGCACTCGCGGTTGGTGCGGTACATCGGCACGTTCGACCCGGCCTCGATGTGCCGCACCGGCACCCCGGCCTCCAACAGCGCCGCCTCGAAGGTGAAGCTGCAGCCGATGAGGAAGGTGACCATGTCGTCGCGCCACAGGTCCACGACCTCGGTGCGTTCGTCGACGAGGGCGCCGTCCCGGTACACGCGGTAGGCCGGCAGGTCGGTGCGCAGGTCACCGGCGAAGATCGACGCGCTGGTCTCGCCGGGCTCGGTGACGTCGAGCACCGGGCACGCCTGCGGGTTGCGCTGGGCGAAGAGCAGGAAGTCGTAGGCGTACTCGCGGGGCAGGCTGAGCAGGTTGGCCTGCGTCCAGCCCGCGCAGTAGCCGGAGGTCGGCACCCGGAGTCCGGCGCGGAACTTCTCGCGCGCCTCTGGTGGGGTGAGCATCAATGTCCTCCTGTTCGTAACGTGGAGAAGCGCAGCCGCATGCCCGGGCGGGCCTGAGCCGCTTTGTCGACATCGGCGGCGACGACGACCGCGATCACCGGGTAGCCGCCGGTCACCGGGTGGTCGGCGAGGAAGAGCGTCGGCTTGCCCGACGGCGGCACCTGCAGGGCCCCGGCGACCATGCCCTCGCTCGGCAGCTCCTCGTCCCGGGCCCGGGCGAGCTCGGGACCGTCGAGCCGGATCCCGACCCGGTTGCTCTCCGGCGTCACCGTGTACGGCTCGTGCAGCAGGGTCCGCAGCGCGTCCGCGGTGAACCAGTCATGCCGCGGCCCCGGCACGACCCGGAGCACCAGCTCCCCGGCAGGCAACGGGGGAACCGGCGCGAACTCGGTCACCGGGAACCGCCGCGGCGGCGCGCCGACCGGCAGGACCGTGCCGGGGGCCACCGGGTCGGGGCCGACGCCGGCGAGGACGTCGGTGGAGCGCGACCCCAGCACCGGCTCGACGGCGATCCCGCCGCGCACGGCGACGTAGACACGCAGGCCGCGTTCGGGAACACCCAGCCGGAGCTCGGCACCGGCGGGGACGCGCAACACCGCGTTCGTGCCCGCGCCGCGGCCGTCGACGGTGACCGGACAGGGCGCGCCCGTCACGGCCACCGTCAGGTCCCGCAGCGCCCGCGCCGCGAACCCCCCGAAGGTCACCTCCACCGCGGCCGCGCCCTCGTCGTTGCCCACCAGCCGGTTGGCCAGCCGCAGCGAGGCGCGGTCGGCCGCGCCCGACACCCCGACGCCCACGCCCGCGAGCCCGGGCCGGCCGAGGTCCTGGATCGTCGACAGTGGACCGGTGGCGAGCACCTCGAGACCCTTGGTCATCAGCGCCCCCTCGGCCCGGCCGCGCCGGGTTGTGCCGTGTCCGCGCACCGCGTCATCGCTCACTCCGCCTCCACGAACCGCACCCGCACGCCGGGTCGCAGCAGGGCGGGCGGGTCGCGGTCGACCTGCCACAGCACCAGATCCGTGTGCCCGATGAGCTGCCAGCCGCCGGGCGAGGAGCGCGGGTAGATGCCGCTGAACGTCCCGGCCAGGCCGACCGACCCGGCGGGCACCCGGGTCCGCGACTCGGCTCGCCTCGGCACCTCCAGCTTCGGCGATCCGCCGGTGAGGTAACCGAAACCGGGTGCGAATCCTCCGAACGCGACAGTCCACTCCGTCCCCGTGTGCTCGGTGACCACCTCGCGTTCGGTGAGCCCGGTCAGTGCGGCGACCTCGGCCAGGTCGGCACCGTCGTAGACGACGGGCACCCGCAGCAGCTCCCCGCTTCCCTGGGAGACGTCGGCCGGCTCGGCGGTCCGGACGGCGCGCTCCACCTCGGCCGGGTCGGCCAGCGCGGGATCGAGCACCAGCAGGAGGGTCCGCGCCGCGGGCACCAGGTCCAGCACGCCCGCGGGCGGGGCCGCCTCCAGCGCCGCGTGCAGGGCGCGGACCTCGTCGAGCCCGGCCAGCTCGACGAGCAGCCCGGAGTCGGCACACGGCAGCACGCGCATGGTGGGTTCCGTCAGCTCCACAGGTCCGCGATCCCGCTGAGCGAGTTCCACCCGAGGTAGAGCGTCAGCAGCCAGGCGAGCACGCCGATGCCGAGCAGCCAGCGCGGGTACCGGTAACCGCCCATGAGGTCGCTGCGCCGCGCCGCGACCCACAGGAGCACGCCGAACCCGACCGGCAGGATGAGCCCGTTCAGCGCACCGGCGAGGATCAACAGCGTCGTGGGTGCCTGGTTCAGCAGCAGGAACGCCGCGGTCGACACGGCGATGAAGCCGATCACCAGCCAGTTCCGCCGCCGCGCGAGCGCGGGCGAGAACGTCACCACGAACGACACCGAGGTGTACGACGCGCCGATCACCGAGGTGATCGCGGCGGCCCAGAGCACCATGCCGAACAACCGCAGCCCGACCTCACCGGCCGCGTGCTGGAAGGCGTCGGCGGCCGGGTTCCCCGCCGCCAACGTCACGCCGCCCGCGACGACGCCGAGGATCGCCAGGAACAGCACCGCGCGCATCACACCGGTGACGACCAGCGCCACGACCGAGCCCCGCGACACGCGGGCGACCTGCTCGGGGCCGGTGCCTCCGGAGTCGACGAGGCGGTGCGCGCCCGCGTAGGTGATGTAGCCGCCGACGGTCCCGCCGACCAGCGTGGTGATGACGAGGAAGTCGATGGTGTCGGGCAGCACCGCCTGCCGCAGGGCCTCCCCGACCGGCGGCCCCGACACGATGGCGACGTAGGTGGTGAGCCCTATCATCACGACGCCGAGGACCACCACGAGCCGGTCCATCGCGATACCCGCCCGCCGGCTCAGGAAGATCGCGATGGCGATGACCGCCGAGATGGTCCCGCCGATCTTGACGTCGAGCCCGAACAGCGCGTCCATGCCGAGCGACGTGCCCGCGACGTTGCCGATGTTGAACACCAGCCCGCCGAGCACGACGAGTGCCGCCATCACGTAGCCGACCCCCGGCAGCACCTTGTTGCCGAGTTCCTGCGCACGCAGCCCGGAGACGCCGATGACTCGCCACACGTTCAGCTGCACGGCGATGTCCACCAGGATCGAGAGCAGGATCGCGAACGCGAACGCCGCGCCGATCTCGGCGGTGAACGTCGTCGTCTGCGTGATGAAGCCCGGGCCGATGGCACTGGTGGCCATCAGGAAGATCGCGCCGAGCAGAGCGCCCTTCTTGGTGGCGCCCTTCAGCGGATTCGGCTGGGTCGTCGTCTGTCCGGTGCTGTTGGCTTCCTCGGCCATGTGGGGCCTCCCATGCCCTCGGGTTTCGAGAGACGGTACAGAATTGTTCAACAATCCGGCAATACCCTGGTGGAACGTTCTTGTTACACTGCGCCTACCCGCAGTGCGCCAGAAACGGAGGGCGATGACCGCCACGGATCCGTGGGTCGACCTGCTCGCGGGCGACCGCGCGCTGCTCGACCGGACGAGCACCGCCGAACGCGTCGCCGACGTCCTCCGTCAGCGCATCACCGAGGGCGCACTTCCCCCGGGTACCCAGCTCTCGGAGCTCAGTGCCGGCAGGGCCCTCGCGGTGTCCCGCAACACGCTGCGCGAGGCGTTCCGGCTGCTGGTCCACGAACGCCTGCTGGTGCACGAGTTCCACCGCGGGGTGTTCGTCCGGCTGCTCGACGCCGACGACATCGTCGACCTCTACCGCACGCGGCGGCTCCTGGAGACCGGCGCCATCCGGTTCGCCGCCGGCGCGCCCGTCGAGCGGATCGAGCCCATCGCGGCGGCCGTCGCCCAGGCCGAGGAGGCCGCCGCCGAACAACGCTGGCTCGACGTCGGCACCGCGAACATGCGGTTCCATCAGTCGATCACCGCGCTCGCCGGCAGCCCGCGGGTGGACGAGATCATGCGCCAGGTGGTCGCCGAGCTGCGCCTGGGCTTCCACGTGATGTCGCGGCCACGGGAGTTCCACGAGCCCTACATCGAGCTCAACCGCGGCATCGCCGACCTGCTCGGCAAGGGCGATGTCGACGCCGCCGCGCGCAGTCTCGACGCCTACCTCACGACGGCCGAGCAGCAGCTGGTGGACGCCTACCGTCAGATGGCGCGGTAGTCGCGAACCGGGTGCCGCGGCCCGAACCGGGGCCGGGAGAAGCCGGCGGCCTCGAGGTAGCGCACGGCCCGCTGGCGATGCGGCGCGTAGGGCGCCAGCACCTCCTGCAGTCCGGCGTCGTCGAGTTCGTGGCCCACGAGCGCGTGCCCGACGACGGCCGGGATGTGGAAGTCGCCGAAGCTGACCGCGTCCGGATCGCCCCAGGCGCGCTGTGCGACCTCCGCGGCCGTCCAGACGCCGATGCCGGGAACCGTGCGCAGCAACCGGCGTCCCTCGGCACCACGCAGCTCGGCCGCCCGTTCCAGCCGGTCCGCGACGGTCGCCGCCGCCCGCAACGCGCGGCGCCGGGACAGGTCCACGCCTGCCTTGTGCCAGTTCCAATCCACAATAGACAGAATCGCGGCAGGCGTCGGCGGTACGCGCATCCCGGCGGGAGCGGGACCCGGCGCGGGCTCGCCGAAGCGGCGGCACAGCTCCCGCCACGAGCGCCGCGCCTCGTAGCCGGTGACCTTCTGTTCCAGCACAGCAGGCACCAGCACGTCCCACACGCGGCCGGTCGCGCCCAGGCGCAGCAGCGGCAGGCTGCGCCGGGCCCGCGCCACCGCGTCGTGATGCGCGACGAAGCCCGAGTCGTCGTCGTCCGCGCCGAGCAACGCGGGCAGACCGTCGAGCAGGACCTCGGCTCCGTCGCCCCACGCCTTCGCCTCCACGGCACCGTCGGTGCGGTGCACCAGCACCAGCGTCGCCGGACCGAGCGCCGTGTTGCCGGTGAGCCACACGCGGCCCAGCTCGTCCTGGCGCAGGCACGGGTCACCGCGGCCACGCCGGAACGGGGCGAGCACGCCGCCGATGTCGACGACGAACCCGGGCTGCCAGCGGCGGTAGAGCTCAGGCATCGCTGGAGAACCGGATCGACCCGTCGGGCAACGCGGCCCCCGGCCACACCCGGGCACCGTCGAGCAGCTCGCACCCGGCACCGACGGACGCGCCGTCGCCGAGCACCACGCCACGCAGCACGGCACCGGCGCCGACTCGCGCGCCCGCACCGAGCACCGACCGTTCCACCACGGCACCATCATCCACCCGGGCGCCGTCGAAGAGCACGCAACCGGCCACCCGCGCGCCCGCGGCGACCACGCTCCCCGCGCCGAGCGTCGTCCCCCCCGTCACCTCGGCGTCGTCGGCCACGCGTGCACCGTCCAGCCGCAGCGACTCGCCCACCGGGCCCGGCAGCGCCGAGGTCGGCGCGAGCCCCCGCACCAGGTCCGCTGATCCCCGCACGAAGGCCTCGGGCGTACCGACGTCGAGCCAGTACGAGTCGTCCACGAACCCCTGCACGCGCGCGCCTTCGGAGAGCAGGCCCGGGAAGGTCTCCCGTTCCACCGACACCCGGCGGCCCGCCGGAATGGACTTCACCACCTCACGCCGGAAGACGTAGCAACCCGCGTTGATCTGGTCGGTCGGCGGATTCTTCGTCTTTTCCAGAAACGCCGTCACCCGCCCGTCCTCGTCCGTGGGCACGGACCCGAACCGGCTCGGGTCGTCGACCCGCTGCAGGTGCAGGGTCACGTCCGCCGACGTCGTGCGGTGGGTCTCGACGAGCGCGCCGAGATCCGCGCCGGAGAGGATGTCGCCGTTGAAGATCACGACGTCGTCGGCGCGCAGGCAGTCGTAGACGTTGCGGATGGCGCCGCCGGTGTCGAGCGGCTCGTCCTCCACGACGTAGTCGATCTCCAGCCCGAACCGCGAGCCGTCGCCGAAGTGGTCCTCGAACACCGCGGCGCGGTAGGACGTGCCGAGCACCACGTGCGTGATCCCCGCCGCCCGGATCCGCGAGAGCAGGTGCGAGAGGAACGGCACACCGGCGGTGGGGAGCATCGGCTTGGGAGCGGAGAGGGTCAGCGGGCGCAACCTGGTGCCTTTGCCGCCGACCAGCACCACGGCATCGACTCCGGACACGGACGCCATCGCGAGCACCTTTCCTTTCTCCCTCCCCTCGCCCGGCGACAAACCGGGGGGAAACGCTGACGGTATCTGACCGGAGGGCCTACCCTAGACGCAGAATGCGGCGGCCCCGACGAGAGAGGGCCTCGGTGAAGTACGGGGAGGGCGAGGGCATGGACCCCCGCGATCGGGCGGACGCCGTGTTGTCCCGCGCACAAGCACGAGCGGGCGTGGTCACTCCGGACAACATGACGTCCCCGATGGACGCCGCCGACACCCAGCAGATCCCGGGGTCGGTAGTCCGGCAGCTGGAGAAGCAACAGGATCCCGACACCACGACGAAGCTGCCCGCGTCGCTGATCGCGAGCAACGACGCGAGCCATCTCGCTCAGTCGCAGCCGACGGTGCCGCTTCCCACGCCCACGGGCGAGGGCATGCCGGACGGCGCGACGACCCCCATGCCCGTTCCGGCGCGGCCCGCCGCCCCGGAACGGCAACCGGCCGAGGCCGACGCCGGGCCCGAGATCACCGAGGTCGACGGATTGGTCCCGACCACTCGCACGACCGCGGGCAAGTCGGAACTCGCCCGCCGGCTCGAGGGCCTCTAGGGGACACCAGCCAGCTGGGCGAGCGCGTCCGGGTGGAGCTCAGCCGCGCCTGGTCTCGAGGCGCAGCCGCACGGCCAGCCCGAGCCGCACCACGGCGAGGAAGGGCTTCCACTGCAGACCCTGATGCCGGTCGGCGAGGTAGCGGTAGGCGCTCTCGTGGTGGGCGGCGAGCATCTTCGCCGACACCTTCGACGTCGCCTGCCCGCCGATGTGCATCACGGCCGCCGAGGGCACGTAGACGTTGAGCCAGCCCGCCTTGCCGAGCCGGTCGCCGAGGTCGACGTCCTCGAAGTACATGAAGTAGCGCGGGTCGAAACCGTCGACGGAGTCGAACGCCTCACGCCGGATGAGCTGACACGAGCCGGACAGCCAGCCCGCCGTGCGCTCGGTCGGTGCCGCGGTCTCCTGCCGGTAGGCGCGCGTCCACGGGTTGGCGGGCCAGATCTTGCCGAACACGGCGTGCCCGATGCCCCGCCCCGGCGACGGCAGCAGTCTCGCCGACGGGTACACCGAGCCGTCCGGCTCGCGGATGAGCGGGCCGAACGCGCCGCCGCGCGGCCAGCGCTCGGTGGCCTCCAGCAGCGTGTCGAGCGAGCCCGGGTCCCATTCGAGGTCCGGGTTGGCGATGACGACCCAGCCGATGTCGTCGCCGAGTTCGGCCACCCCGCGATTGGCGGCGGTGCCGTAGCCGAGGTTCTCGCCCATCGGCACGAGCCGCACGTTCTCGCGCTCGGCGGCCTTCTCGGGCGCGCCGTCGACCGAACCGTTGTCGGCCAGCACCACCTGGACGTCGCGGTCGGTCGCCTTGTCCAGCGTGTCGAGAAAGCGCTCCAGCGTCTGGCCGGGCGAGTACGTCACGGTCACCACGGCGACGCCGTCACCGTAGGTCTTCGGCTCGGTCACGCGGCCATTGTGCACCCGTCACGCTCGGTAGCCGTTCGGCGGGCCGGGCGTGGCGGCGTCAGCCGGCGGCGCGGCGGTGCCGGTGCCAGGCGCGGTCGTAGGCCTCGCGGTGCCGCTCGGCGCTCGCCGCCCACGAGAACTCCTTGGCCCTGCGCTGGGCGGCCTCGGCGAGCATCGCCCGCCGTGCGGGGTCGCCGAGCAGCTCGGCCAGGGCCACGGCCACGTCGCCCGCGCCGACACCGCAGTAGGCCACCGCGTCGCCGCCGACCTCGGGCAGCGCGAGCCGCTTCGTCGTCAGCACGCACGCGCCCGACGCCATCGCCTCCAGCACGGGCAGCCCGAACCCCTCGCCGAGGCTCGGGTAGGCGACCAGCTCGGCACCGCCGAGGAAGCCGGCGAGCGTGTCGAACGGCAGGTAACCGGCGCGGATCACGCGCAGCCGGTGCGGCACGGAGTCGAGCGCGTTCTCCACCTGGCGGTCCCAACCGGGCTGGCCGGCGAGCACGAGCGCGGGCGGATCCGGCATGCCCTCCACGGCGTGGGCGAACCCGCGGATGAGCGCGGGCACGTTCTTGCGCGGTTCGAGAGCGCCGAGGAAGGCGACGTAGGGCATCTGGCCGAGGCCGATGGCGGCACGGGCGGCGCGGACCTCGTCCGGCGACGGCGGATGGAACCGCTCCTCGTCGACACCATGCTGGATGATCTCGACCTCGGCGCCCGACACGCGCGTCACCCGCGCGAGTTCCGCCGCGGTGGCCGCGCTCGGCACCACGCACACGTCGGCGCGGCGCAACGCCGCCACCGTCCACGCGCGGAAGAACCGCGCCTTGACCGACGAGTGCAGCACGGGGTCGGTGAAGAACGTCGCATCGTGCAGCGTCACGACCGATGCCGCCCGGCTGGCGAGCGGCATCGTGTAATGCGGGGAGTGGACCAGGTCCACGCCGAGGCTGCGCACGAGTCTCGGCAGCGTGGTCTGCTCCCAGGCCAGCCGGGCCGTGCGGGTGGTGGTGGATTCCGCGGTCGGGACCACGCGGGAATGGGGCGCGAGCGTGGCGTACAGGCGGGCGTCCCGCGGCTGGCACACCACGGCGATCGGGGCGCCTGCCTCGTCCAGAGCGGCGACGAGCGAGTCGACGTACCTGCCGACACCGCCGCGGTCGGCGGGCACGGCGGTGGCGTCGATCAACACGCGCGGTTCGGCCACCCGTGCAGCCTACGACCACACGCTCCGTTGTTGGTCAACATCCAACAAAGTCACCGTGTGTGCAGCGCCCACACGGCTTCGGCCGCACGCAGCCAGGAGAACTCCGCGGCCCGGGCGCGTCCGGCGGCGGCCAGCTCACGGACCCGCGCCTCGTCGGTGAGCACCGTGCGCAGGGCGGCCGCGAGGGCGGCGGGGTCCCGGCGTGGTACCACCATTCCGGCTCCACCGGCGACCTCGACGAGCGCGGGCGCGTCCGAGTGCACGACGGGCACGCCGGCGGCCATACCTTCCAGCACCGGCAACCCGAAACCCTCCGCGAGGCTGGGCACCGCGAGCACGGTGGCCCGCCGCAGGACCGTGGCCAGCCGGGCATCGGTGAGCCTGCCGAGCACCCGCACCCGCCCTGGCGGCAACCCGGCGTCGGCCGCGAGGCGTTCAGGGTCCAGACCGCCCCAGCCGGGCTGCCCGGCGAGCAGCAACGGCACGGGGACGTCGGTGAGCTCGGTCATGGCCTCGACCAGCACGTCGATACCCTTGCGCGGTTCGACGGTGCCGACGGCGAGCACGTACCGCTCGGGCAGGTCCATGGGCTCCTCGCCCGCCAGCTCGGTGACGCCGTGGCCGACGACGTGCACCGGCGCTCGCGCGGGCGAGTGTCGGGCGAGCTCGGCGGCGACGGCGTGCGTGGGCACCACGAGGGCGTCGGCGTTCCGTGCGGCTCTGCTGACCGCCGACCGGTGCCAGCTCACGCCGTGCGGCGTGAGCGTCTCGGGATGCGTCCACGGCACGGTGTCGTGCACGGTCACCGTCAGCGTGCGGCCGCGGGGCGCGCGGGGCGGGGCGAGGGGCGTCGGAGCGTGCACGCCGTCACCGCCCGGCCACCACGGCACGCCCAGCCGCCATGCCGCGACCAGCGCACGGCGCGGCAGCGGCAGCATGCGGGGTCCGCGCACGCCCGCCACGCGAGCGGGTTCGACGTCGGAGTGCCGGGCCACGACGCTCGAGACGGTCCAGCCCTCCGGCACGCTCGCCGCGAGCGCGCGCAACAGCTCCGCGGTGTAGCGGCCGGTGCCTCCGGGAACCGGCGCCAGCAGCTGCTCGGCGAGCACGACCAGTTCGGGCACGGCTTCATTCTGCCCAGCGCCGTTCCGCCCGCTGCACCCGATATCCTCGCCGGGTGCCCGCCACCACGGTCGTCGTCGTCACCTGGCGTGGCGCGGCGCACGTCACCGCCTGCCTGGACGGGCTCGCCGCGCAGACTCGTCCACATCGGACCATCGTGGTGGACAACGCCTCCGACGACGGCACGGCCCGGTTGCTCGCCGAGCATCCCTCCCGTCCCGAGGTGCTGCGCCTGCCTCGAAACGGCGGTTACGCGGGTGGGATTGCCGCCGCCCTGTCGCGTGTGGACACCGAATTCGTCGCGTGGCTCAACGACGACGCGGTGCCGGAGCCCGGCTGGCTCGCCGCGCTGGAGGACGCGGCGGGCCCGCGGGTGGCCGCTGTCGCGTCGCGGCTGACCTACGTCGGCGGCCGTGTGCAGTCCGTCGGCGTGGGACTCACCCCGGACGGGCACGGGCGCGACCTGACCGAGGGCGTGCCGTTCGGCTTCTGCGGCGGCGCGGCACTGCTGCGGACGGCGGCACTGCGAGCCGTGGGCGGGGTCCCGGCGGACTTCTTCTGCTACTACGAGGACACCGACACGGCGTGGCGGCTGCGCCTCGCAGGCTGGGAGATCGTCACCGCGCCCGACGCTGTCGTGCGGCACGAGCACGGTGCGAGCACTCACCCCGGGTCGGCCCGGTTCCACCGGTGGAACGAGCGTAACCGGCTGCTCATGCTGCTGCGTTGTGCGCCGGCGCTCGTCGCGCTGCGGGAGCTCGCCCGGTTCGCGGCGATCACGGCGGCACTGCCGCTCCGGACGATCCTGCGCCGGCAGGTGCCGGACGCGGCGAACTTCCGCGTCGCGCTCCGCTGCCGGGTGCTGGCCGACGTCGCCGTCCGGCTGCCCGCGGCCCTGCGCGCGCGCCGGGACGTCGGCCGGCGTTCGGTGGTGCGCCGAGGCGTCCTCTGGCGGCGCTGGGCCGCCGGATAAGCTAGCCGACCAAGGTGGGAGGGAGCGTGACCTTGGCAACGCCGGACCCGGTACGACCGCTGGTCTCGGTCATCGTGGTGAACTACCGCGGCGCCGACGACACGATCACGTGCCTGCGCGCCCTCGCCCAGCACGACTACCCCCGCCTGGAGATCATCTGTGTCGACAACGCCTCGCCCGGTGACGACGCGGCCCGCATCCGCGCCGCCGTCCCCGGCGTGCGGGTGGTCGAGTCCGGGCGCAACCTCGGGTTCGCGGGCGGCTGCAACCTCGGCGCCCGCGAGGCCACCGGCACCGTCCTCGCCTTCCTCAACAACGACGCCCGGCCCGGTGCGGGCTGGGCCGAGGCCGCCGTGTCGGTGCTGCGGGCCGAGCCGACCGTGGCCGCCGTCGCCAGCAAGGTGCTCGACTGGGAGCGCACGGGCACCGATTTCGTCGACGCCGGCCTCACCTGGTTCGGCATGGGATACAAGCGGCACGCAGGCAGCCCGCTCGCCGACGTTCCGGCCGCCGAGCACGAGACCGCCAAGGACGTCCTGTTCGCCACCGGATCGGCGATGTTCGTCCGCGCATCGGTGTTCGCCGAGCTGGGCGGCTTCGACGAGCGCTTCTTCATGTTCTACGAGGACGTCGACCTCGGCTGGCGGCTGAACCTGCGTGGCTGGCGGGTGCGCTATGTGCCCGAGTCGGTCGCCTACCACCGCCACCACGGCACGATGTCCACAGTGGACACGCCGGACAGCGGCCGCGAGACGTTTCTGCTGGAACGCAACGCGTTGTGCGCGCTCTACAAGAACCTCTCCGACGAGACCCTGGCCACGGCGCTGCCCGCCGCGCTGGCACTCGCCGTGCGCAGGGCCACCGCGCGCGGGGAACTGGACGCCACGCAGCTGGACCTGGGGCGCGACGCCGGGCCCGCCGAGACGGCGCCGGTACCCGTCCCGCGGGGTGCGCTGGCCGGGGTGCTCGCGATCGACCAGTTCGTCGAGCTCCTGCCCGCCCTCGCCGAGGCGCGGGCCGCCGAGCAGGCCGCGCGGGTCCGCACCGACGCCGACCTGCTCCCCCTGCTCCGCAACGCGCTCGAACCGGCGTATCCGCTCCCCCGCTACCTGGCCGCGCACGACATCCTCGTCGAGGCGTTCGGCATCGAGCAGGCGTTCGGCAGGCGGCGCAAGGTCCTGGTGCTCACCGGGGACGCGATCACCGAGCGCATGGCGGGCCCCGCGATCCGGGCGTGGAACATCGCCGAGGTCCTCTCGGGCGAACACGACGTCCGGCTCGTCACCGTCAACCCGCTCGCCGACCCACCGCCCGCGCCGTTCCCCGTGAGCGCCGCGCGCCGGCGCGACCTCACCGAGCCCGTCGAGTGGGCCGACATCGTCATCCTGCAGGGGCACGTCCTGGAGATGGCGCCGGCGCTGAAGGCGGAGCACGCGCACAAGATCGTCGTGTGCGACCTGTACGACCCGATGCACCTGGAACTGCTGGAGCAGGGCAAGGACGCTCCCGACGACCGGCGCGCGGCCGACCTCGACGGCGTCACCCGGGTCCTCGACGCGCAGCTGCAGCGGGGTGACTTCTTCCTGTGCGCCTCCGAGCGCCAGCGGCACCTGTGGCTCGGCCACCTCGCCGCCAACGGCAGGCTCACGCCCCGGCTCTACGACGCCGACCCGACCACGCGCTCACTGCTGTCGGTGGTGCCGTTCGGGCTGCCCGCGCGTCCGCCCGAACGCACCGGACCGGGGCTGCGCGCCGCACTGGACGGCGTCGGCGAGCACGACCGCGTCGTGCTGTGGGCAGGCGGCGTCTACAGCTGGTTCGACCCGCTGACACTCGTGCGCGCGATCGAGCGGCTCAGCATGCGCCACCACGACGTGCGGCTCGTCTTCCTCGGCATGAAGCACCCGAACCCCGAGGTCGCCGAGATGGACATCGGGACGCGCACGATCCGGCTCGCCGACGCGCTCGGGCTCACCGGCAAGCACGTCTTCTTCAACGAGCAGTGGGTGCCCTACGGCGAGCGGCAGAACTGGCTGCTCGACGCCGACTGCGGCGTCACCACGCACTTCGAGCACATCGAGACCACGTTCGCCTTCCGCACCCGGGTGCTCGACTACCTGTGGGCGGGCCTGCCGATCGTCACCACCGACGGTGACGCGTTCGCCGACCTCGTGCGCGAGGAAGGCCTCGGTGTCGTGGTGCCCGCCGAGGACGACGAGGCACTGGCCGAGGCCCTCGAACGCTCCCTCTACGACACCGAGTTCGCGACGGCCTGCCGCGAACGGATCGCTGTGGTGGCGCAGCGATACACGTGGCCGAGCGTGCTGGAGCCGCTCGTGCGGTTCTGCCGCGATCCGCGTCCAGCCGCCGACCGGCTGCCGGGTGCCGGTGACCTCACTCCGTCGGAGCCACTGCGCGGTGCCCAGCTCGTCCGACGGGACCTGGCGCTGGTCAAGGAGTACCTCGCCGACGGCGGTCCGGTCGAGCTCGCGCGGCGCGCGGGTGGCCGGCTGCGCAAGCTCGCCCGCCGGGGACTGCGCCGTGGCTGAGAAGCCGTTGCGGGTGCTGCTCGACGGGACACCTCTGCTCGGCGACCGCACCGGCATCGGCCGCTACACGGCTTCCCTGTCCGAAGAGCTCGCTTCGCTGTCCGGTGTGGACACCCGCGCCGTGGCGTTCACGCTGCGGGGCTGGCGCAAGCTCCGCACGGTGCTCCCGCACGGTGTCCGGGCGCGGGGCATGCCGGTGGCCGCCCGGGCTCTGCGGAAGATGTGGCTGCGTTCGTCGTTCCCGCCGGTCGGACTGTTCGCCGGCTCGTGCGACGTCGTACACGGGACGAACTTCGTGCTCCCGGGCACGTTCCGCGCCGCGGGTGTGCTGACTGTCCACGACCTCGCCTTCCTCGACGCGCCCGGCGAACTGCCGCCCAGCGACGCCGAGCTGCCCGAACTGGTCCGCCGGGGCGCCGCGCGGGCCGACGTCATCTGCACCCCCCACGGCCGCGGTCGCCGACGCGGTGGCCGAGCGGCTGGACGTCGACCGCGGCAAGATCGAGGTGACGCCGCTCGGCGTCGACGCGGGCTGGTTCACCGGGCGCCCGCCGAGCCCGCAGACGCGGGAACGACTGGGACTGCCGACCCGCTACCTGCTCTTCGCCGGCGCCGCCGGTCCGCGCAAGGGGCTCAACTGGCTGCTCAAGGCCCACGCCGCCGACCCCGAGCTGCCGCCGCTGGTGTTCGCCGGCCCCGGGGCGTTCCCGGCGACCGACCGCACGCAGCACGTCGGCTACCTCTCCGACCTGGACCTGCAGCGCGTGGTGGCCGGGGCGTCGGCGCTCGTGCTGCCGTCCCGCGACGAGGGATTCGGCCTGCCGGTGCTGGAGGCCATGGCGTGTGACGTGCCCGTGGTCTGCACCGATGTCCCGGCCCTGCGCGAGGTGTCGGGCGGGCTCGCCCACCTGGTGCCCTACGGCGACGTGGACGGGCTGACTGCCGAGCTCCGCGCCGCCGTGGAGGAGCCGAACGCCGCGTCGACGGCGGCCACCCGGCGCGCCCACGCCGCGGGGTTCACGTGGCTGCGATGTGCCGAGGCCACCGTCGCCGCCTACCGCCGCGCCGTCGAGTCCCGCTGACGAGCCGGAGCGCCGGCGGGGTGAGCGGCCGCCGCGTCGTGTCTGCCGTTCCCGTCGCCGTGTCTGCCGTTCCGGTAGCCGTGTCCGCCGTTCCCGTCGCCGTGTCCGCCGTTCCGGTAGCCGTGTCCGCCGTTGGTGGCCGGGCAACGCCGACCAGCCGGCCACGTGACCTACGCCGACACCGCTCAGGACACCACCAGCGCGTCCCGTCGTTCGGCCACGAACGCCGACAGCGCCTCCCGCCACGGCCGTAGCGGGGTGAGCCCGGCGGCACGCCAGGCCGCGTCGGACAACACCGAATAGGCCGGACGCGGCGCCGGGCGGGGGAACTCCTCGGTGGTACATGGCCGCACACGGTCCGGGTCGGCACCCAGCTCCTCGAAAATGGCCCGCGCGAAGCCGTACCAGGTGGTGTCGCCGCCCCCGGTGCAGTGCAGGATCCGCTGCCGCGGAGCGGACCCCTCGGCGATCCGCGCGGCCAGTTCGAGCAAGCCGCCCGCCAGATCGGCCGACCACGTCGGCGAACCCCGCTGATCGTCCACAACGGACAGATGCTCGCGCTCGCGTTCCAGGCGCGCCATGGTCTTGACGAAATTGGATCCCGTGGCCCCGTACACCCACGCCGTACGCACGATCCACGCCCTCGCGCCGGACCCGAGCACGGCATCCTCACCCGCGGCTTTCGTGCGCCCGTACGCACTCCGCGGCGCGAGCGGAGCATCCGGCTCGTAGGGCGTGTCGGCGTCGCCTGCAAAGACGTAATCCGTCGACACGTGCACGAGCGGCACGCGCCGCGACGAACACACCGCCGCGAGCACCCTCGGCCCGTCGGCGTTGACAGCGAACGCACGGTCCTCGTTGTCCTCGGCGGCGTCCACCGCCGTGTACGCGGCCGCGTTGACGACCACGGGGAACCGGCCGTCCGCACGCGCCGTCTCCGTGAGCTCCGTGACGGCCTCGATGACCGCGCCCGGCTGCGTGACGTCCAGCTCCGCCGACGACGCGGCACGCACCAGCACCTCGTCGCCGGACCGTTCGCCACCTGCGGCGAGGTCGCTACCGAGCTGGCCGGTGCCACCCGGGACCAGTACAGCGAGGCGTGCCATTCGTCATCACCCTCCCGTCACCGCAGCGCGGCTCTTGAGCGGCTCCCACCACGCCCGGTTCTCGGCGTACCAGCGCACGGTGTCCGCGAGCCCGGTCTCGAAATCGATGCGGGGACGATAACCCAGTTCGGTGCTGATCTTGGTGATGTCGACGGAATAGCGCCGGTCGTGCCCCTTGCGGTCCTCCACCGGCCGCACCATCTCCCAGCCCGCGCCGACCGCGGCGAGCAGCCGCTCGGTGAGCTCCCGGTTGGTGAGTTCCGTGCCACCGCCGATGTTGTAGATCTCCCCCGGTCGTCCGCCCTCGGCGACCAGCTGGATGCCGTAGCAGTGGTCGTCCACATGCAGCCAGTCCCGGACGTTGAGCCCGTCGCCGTACAGCGGCACGGGGATGCCGTCGAGCAAGTTGGTGACGAACAGCGGGATGACCTTCTCCGGGAACTGGTACGGCCCGTAGTTGTTCGAGCACCGGGTGACGCATACGGGAAGCCCGTACGTGCGGTGGAACGAGCGGGCGAGCAGATCCGAGGACGCCTTCGACGCCGAGTACGGCGAGTTCGGTTCGAGGACATGGTCCTCCGGCCAGGATCCCTCGTCGATCGAGCCGTAGACCTCGTCGGTGGAGACGTGCACGAACTTGCCCACCTCGGCGTCCAGAGCCGCCTGCAGCAGCGTCTGCGTGCCGAGCACGTTGGTGAGCACGAAATCGGCGGAACCGAGGATCGAGCGGTCCACATGCGACTCGGCGGCGAAATGCACGACGAGGTCCACACCCCGCATGACCTCGGTCACCACGCCCGCGTCACAGATGTCGCCACGCACGAAACGCAGACGGGCACTGTCCGCGACCGGCTCCAGGTTGGTCTCGCTGCCGGCATAGGTCAGTTTGTCGAGCACCACGATCTCGGCATCCCGCAGCGCCGGGTACGCACCGGTCAGCGCCTGCCGCACGTAGTGCGAGCCGATGAACCCGGCGCCACCCGTGACCAGCACCCTCATCTGTCTCCTCCTGTGCCCTCTGCGCGCAGTCTGTCACGGCCGTTCGAGCACGGAAAACGCAACATCCAGGCAACATTGCGCGACCGAACGACCGCTACACAAGTAGATCAGTAATGTGAAACGCGGGACCGACTGGGAGGAGCGCACGTGACCGACTGGCCACGGGGACCGGTCGAGACGTCCACGAAGCGCCGCCGGCGACGCGTGGGCGTGTTCGCGCTGCGGAGCGGCAAAGTCGTCATCTCGCTCCTCTCCGTGATGGTGCTGGCGCTCACCTGGTACGGCTGGCAGTTCATCGGCGACGTCAACTCCGGCGTCACCACCACCGACCTCTTCGACGGCGCCGATGTCGAGGCCGAACCGCTCGACGGCGCCGTCGACATCCTCCTGGTCGGCCAGGACAGCCGCACCGACGCGCAGGGCAACCCGCTGCCCCGGGAAGTCCTCGACAAACTGCACGCCGGCGACGAGAAGGGCGACCGGCAGACCGACACCATGATCCTGGTGCACATCCCCCAGGACGGCACGCGGGCGGTGGCGATCTCGTTCCCGCGCGACGCGTGGGTGGAACTGGCGGGCGGCTACGGGGAGCACAAGCTCAACAGCGCCTTCGTCTACGCCTACAACGACACCTTCCAGACCCTGCAACGCGAGGGCGGCACGGACCTCGACGAGATCGACGAGGAAGCCAAGGTGGCCGGCCGCAAGAACCTCATCGCCACCATCGAGGAGCTCATCGGCAAGCCCGGCCTCGTCGACCGCTACGCCGAGGTGAACCTGGCCACCTTCTACGAGGTGACCCAGGCGCTCGGCGGCGTCGAGGTGTGCCTCAACAATCCCGTGCGGGAACGCTACTCCGGGGTCGACCTGCCCGCGGGACGGCAGACGCTGCAGGGTGTGCAGGCGCTCGCGTTCGTGCGCCAGCGCTACGGCCTCGAGAACGGCGACCTCGATCGCATCGCCCGCCAGCAGGCGTTCCTCTCCGGGCTGGTGCGCAAGATGCTCTCCTCCGACGTCCTGCTCGACCCCGGCAAGATCTCCGACGTCGTGAGCGCCGTGCAGAAGTCGGTGGTGCTGTCGAAGGACTGGGATTTGCTGCAGTTCGCCGCGCAGATGCGCAACCTCACGGGCGGCAACGTCGAGTTCCGCACCATTCCGGTGGTGGGCAATGCGTGGATCGGCGGGGCCTCGGTGCTCGAGGTCGACGTCGACGAGGTGCGGGAGTTCGTCGACACCGTCGTCTCCGACGGCAGCCAGGAGGAGGACCCGGAGCCGGCGGCACAGGCCGTCGAGGGCGCCGAGACGTACACGGTCGACATCTACAACGGAACCGGCGACCGGGATCTGGGCTTCGCGGTGCGGGAATCGTTGCGGGCAGCAGGTTTCCTGGGCGAGAGCGCGGCCACAGTGGACGATCTTGCCGGCACGGTCGTGCAGCACGCGCCCGGCGAGGAGGGCGCCGTCGAGCTGGTCGCCGAGGCACTGGGCGTCGAGGTGACCGGCGAGGAGGACCCGGACCTGCCGAGCGGGCAGCTCAGGATGTACCTCGGACCCGGGTTCACCCGCGAGGAAACGGGCGGTCCGCGACCCGCCGGTTACGCCGGTGACGGCCCGCAGTTCCTCGCCGCCCCCGCCACCACCGAACCGCCCGCCGAGAAGCCGTCGGAACCGGCCATTACCGCGGGTGACGTCCCCTGCGTCAACTAAGCTGTGCAGTCTCGGGGAGCGCGCGGGGTGGGGAGGAGCCAGCGTGGACGAGCACGAGCAGCGGGGCGCCGGGGAACCGGCCTCGGAGCCGTCCGCGACAGCGCCGGATGGGGGCGGAGCGGACGAACCGGCCGACGCCGGCGCCGGGTCGGACTCGGCGGGCGGGTCGCCCCCGGCGGACGGTGACCCGGAACGTCCGCGGCCGCGTCCCACTCCGTATCCGCGCTCCCGCCCGGCGCCGGAAGCTGTGCCCGCGCCGGAACCGCGGCGTCGGCTGCGCTCGGTCGGCCGGGGCATCGTGCGGACGGCGGTCGCGCTGCTGTCGGTCGTGGCCCTGACCGCGACCGGCTACGCCTACACGATGCTCGACGACCTGCAGAGCTCGGTCGAAACCACCGACGCGCTCGAGGAGGATCCCAGCGGCGACGAAGCGCCTGCCCCGCCGCAGGACGACGGCGCGACCGACATCCTCCTCGTCGGCGCCGACTCGCGCACCGACATGCAGGGCAACCCACTCCCGCTCGCCGTGCTCAAGCAGCTGCGCACCGAGAGCAAGGCCGGGATCAAGACCGACACGCTGATCATCCTGCGCATCCCCAAGGACGGCAGTGCGCCCACCGGGATCTCCATCCCGCGCGACACGTGGGTCGACGTCCCGCACGGCGGCAAGGACAAGATCAACTCGGCCTACGGCACCGCCAAGGAAGCCGCGAGCGAACGGCTTCGTCGCGAGGGCATGACCGACCGCGCGCAGCTCGAGCGCGACTCCAATCAGGCCGGACGGCGCGCGCTGGTCAAGACCGTGCAGGACTTCACGCAGGTGCACATCGACCACTACGCCGAGATCAGCCTGCTCGGGTTCTACCTGCTCACCGAGGCCCTCGGCGGCGTCGAGGTGTGCCTGAACGCGCCGACGTCGGACAAGGACTCGGGCGCCGACTTCGCGGCCGGACCCCAGGTGGTGTCGGGCGGCGAGGCGCTGTCGTTCGTGCGGCAGCGCAAGAACCTGCCACGTGGCGACCTCGACCGGATCGTCCGCCAGCAGGTGTTCCTCACCTCGGCGCTGCGGAAGGCGCTCTCCACGGGAACGCTCACCGATCCGGCGAAGCTCGCGGGCCTCACCGACACGGTGCGTCGCTCGCTGGTGCTCGATCCGAACCTCGACGTACTCGGCTTCGCCGACAAGGCCAAGGAACTCGCCGGCGGGAACATCGAGTTCGTGACCATCCCGGTGGAGCAGGTCGGCGCCCGCAGCCACGACGGCCAGAGCATCATCACCGTGGATCTCGGCGACGTGCGCAGCTTCGTCCGGTCGCTCGCCCACGGCGATCGGACGCCACCGGGCGAGGCACAGCCGGACGGCGCGCGGCGCGGAGCGTCGGTGCCGCCTGGCGTGCAGCCCGCTGGCGGCGGCTCGGCACTCGCGGCCCGCGTGGCCGGCGTGCCCTGCGTGAACTGAGCCCGGACGGCAAGCTCGGCGAGGCGAGCGGCAGACACGGCGACGCGAGCGGCAGACACGGCGACGCGAGCGGCAGACACGGCGACGCGAGCGGCAGATGCGAGGGCCATAGAGTGTCGGCGTGAGCCTCACCGACCACCTGCTGCGTCCGTTGCTGTCCTCGTCCGCCCGCCCTCTTCTCACGCACTACGACGATGCGCTGGGCAGCCGGGTCGAGTTGTCGGTCGCCACCCTCGCGAACTGGGCCGCCAAGACCGCGAACTGGCTGGTCGAGGAGTTCGACGTCGAGCCCGGCGACCCGGTCGCCGTGACGTTGCCCGCCCACTGGCAGACGGCCGGGGTGCTGCTCGGGACGTGGTGGTGCGGTGGGCACGTCGTCGCGGACGCGGCGCAGGCGCGCGTGACGTTCGTCGGCCCGGACGCCACCGCAGGCCTGGGCGGGGCCACCGCGGTGGTGGCGCTCGATCCGCTCGGCCGCGGGCTCGGCGGCAACGTCCCGGACGGCGCGCTCGACTACCTCACCGAGGCACGCCTCGCGGGGGACACGTTCTCGCCGCTGTTCCCGATCGAGGCAGACACGCCCGCACTACTCGGCAGCAGCGTCGACGAGGTCCTCGCCGCCGCCCGCGAACGGGCGACGGCGCTCGGGATCGGGCGGGACGACCGCGTCCTGTCGACTCGCGAGTGGACCCTGCCGGACGGTGTGCTCGACGCCGTGCTGGCGCCCCTTTCCGCGGGCGCGCACGTGGTGCAGGTGACGCAGGCGAGCGCGGAGAAGCTGCCCGCCCACCGCAGCGCCGAACGCACCACCGTCGAGCTCACGTGACGCTCAGCTGTGCTGCAGCTCCGGCTCGGCGGCGTTCACGGCGGCACGCTTGCGTCCGAAGAGCAGGTGGTCGAGGGAGAACCTGCCGCCGTTGAAGCCCAGCGCCAGCCCGGCCAGCGCGAGCACCAGGACGAGCTCGTAGCCGCCCTCACCGGTGAGCCCGGCATCGAGGTGGACGAAGAACACCGCACCGAGCCCGGCAATCGCATAGCCGATACCCACGAGCGGCAGCGCGACGCCCACGATGAACAGGATCGAGCCGATCACCTCGACCGCGATCAGGAAGATCGCGGCGAGTGTCGGCAGCGGCACGCCGACACCGCTGAGCATGTCCGCCGTCGCACCCACGCCCTGGTTCCACTTGTCGAGACCGTGCGCGAGGAAGACCACGCCGACGGCGATCCGGCCGATCAACGCCGTGAGGTCCTGGATGCGAGCGAACATGGGCGAGCCTCCTATAGATGAACTTTCAACTAGTTACCGGATCATACCGGCGCCACGTAAAGCCGCGGGAAAGGAACTCACCGGATCGGTTAATGCTCAGGAAAGCTCTCGCTCGAACCAGCACTCGGCGTAGGGAGCATCACCGTACGAGGGAATCTCGCGGTAGCCATGTCTGGCGTACAGCGCGCGGGCCTCGAGAAGATCGAGCCGGGTGTTGAGGCGCATGAGCGGCAACCCCATCGCGCGGGCGTGGTCCTCCG
The DNA here is from genome assembly GCF_042685745.1 of Prauserella oleivorans. Classification (NCBI taxonomy): domain Bacteria; kingdom Bacillati; phylum Actinomycetota; class Actinomycetes; order Pseudonocardiales; family Pseudonocardiaceae; genus Prauserella; species Prauserella oleivorans. The sequence continues at coordinate 5,656,628 of NZ_JBHUNT010000001.1, forward strand.
CTGTGACGAGAAGCCGGCCCGCCACACCGCGGCCCCGGAACTCCGGCAGCACGAACATGCGGGTGAGCTCGCCGAAGCCGGTCCGCCGCCGGACGCCCGCGCAGCCGGCGACCACTCCGCCGATCCGCGCCATGAGGAACACGCCGTGAGGCGGCACGAGGTCGTCGCTCGGATCCTCGCTCATGGCGGCGTCGAGCTCGGCCTCCGTGGCGGGCCGCCGGTAGTAGCGCAGGGACAGATCCGCGAAGTACCGGCGCAGCAGCTCCGCCGACTCGGCATCGGCGACCGGCGCCGGTGCGATGAGGCAATCCTGGGTGGTCATGCGCGTGATCGTGGCAGAACGACGCACCTCACCGGCACCGATTTCCCGTGCCGGCCAAGCCGGCGGGGACGCCATCGCGGGCCGCCGGAGCCGGGCAGCTCACCCCATCGCGGCAGGCATTCCTGCGAATCCTTGACATAGTTTTGGCCCGCCGTGACACTCGGCGCTGCACGATCTCGCCCGCAGGAAGGGGACATCGATGACGATGTTGACGACGAGCGACGGCGTCGGGCTCCATGTCGAGGAAGCGGGCGAAGGTCCGCCGCTACTGATTCTCCCCGGCTGGGGCGTATCGGCGTGGTGGTTCCGGGAACAGTTCGCCGCCCGCCTCACGTCGCAGTTTCGGGTGATCTGTTACGACCCGAGGGGCCAGGGCGAATCGGAGAAGACCGAACGAGGTCAGCGAGTAGGCCGCATGGCTGCCGACCTTGCCGAGGTCATCGAGCACATCGACGAGCCGCGGGTGAACCTGGTGGCATGGTCCGGTGGCGGTTCCACGGCCCTGCACTACATCGAACTGTTCGGCACGCAACGACTAGAGTCCCTCACGCTCATCGGCGCCGGACCGAAGCTGCTCAAAAGTCCCGAGTGGGACCACGGATTCCTCGAACTCACCGAAGCCACGGCGTGGGTCGACCTCATCCGGCATGACTTCGACGCCGCCGTGCGCGGCCTGGCCCCGCAGTTCTTCGCTCGGCATCCCGGAGACGAATTCCTCGAAGCGGCGATTCGCGACATGCTGAAGTGCCACCCAGCGGGTATGTCACGCGCTTCCTGGGACTTCCTCAACGGCGACTTCCGCGACATGCTCGACCAGGTCGACGTGCCGACGCTGGTCGTCACCGGCGAACAGGACACCTCGGTACCGGCCGGCAACGCGCCGTATCTCCACGAGAAGATCTCCGGTTCACAGCTGACGGTGATCGGCGACGCAGCGCATTGCCCCTTCCTGGAGCAGCCCGACCAGTTCAACTCGGCCTTGGTCGACTTCCTGAAGACCAAGCAGGTCGAACCGTACCGACGTGCGGCGCATCGGTGAGGAGTGCCGCCGAAGGCCGACTGCGCCGCCGAGACCGTCGACGCCGTTGTTCCCGTGGCGTCGACGGCCCCGCCGAAGGCCCGACAGCAGGAGGCGATCAGCGTCCGGAGCGCGACTTAGCCCTTGAGCAGCTGCCTTGCCATGACCATGCGCTGGATCTGGTTGGTGCCTTCGTAGATCTGGGTGATCTTGGCGTCGCGCATCATCCGCTCGACCGGGAAGTCCCGCGTGTAGCCGGCGCCACCGAAGAGCTGCACGGCGTCGGTGGTGACCTCCATGGCGATGTCCGAGGCGTAGGTCTTCGCGGCCGAGGCCATGAACGAGGCGCGCGCGTCACCGCGTTCGCTGGCCGCCGCCGAGGCGTACACCATGTGCCGGGCGGTCTCGATCTTCATGCCCATGTCGGCGAGCATGAACTGCACACCCTGGAAGTCCGCGATGGACTGGCCGAACTGCTTGCGCTCCTTGACGTAGGCGATCGATGCGTCCAGCGCGCCCTGCGCGATGCCCAGCGCCTGCGCCCCGATGGTCGGCCGGGTGTGCTCGAGCGTCTTGAGCGCGGTCTTCAGGCCGGTGCCCGGCTCGCCGATGATCCGGTCGGCGGGGATGGTGCAGTTCTCGAAGTAGATCTCCCGCGTGGGCGAGCCCTTGATGCCCAGCTTCTTCTCCTTCGGACCGACCGAGAAGCCGGGGTCGTCCTTGTGCACGGCGAAGGCCGAGATGCCCTGGGACTTCTTCGGAGCGTCCGGGTCGGTCACGGCCATCACCGTGTACCAGGTGGACTCGCCGGCGTTGGTGATCCAGCACTTGGTGCCGTTGAGCACCCACGTGTCCCCGTCCCGCTGGGCGCGTGTGCGCATCGACGCGGTGTCCGAGCCCGCCTCCCGCTCCGAGAGTCCGTACGAGGCCGAGGCGCCTGCCGCGATCTCCGGCATGACCTGCTTCTTCAGCTCCTCCGACGCCGCCAGCAGCATCGGCTGGGTGCCCAGCTTGTTGACGGCCGGGATCAGCGAGGCCGACGCGTCGACGCGCGCCACCTCCTCGATCACGATGCAGGCCGCGACCGCGTCGGCACCCTGGCCGCCGTAGGCCTCCGGGATGTGCACCGCGTGGAACCCGGCCTTGACCAGCGCGTCGAGCGCCTCGCGCGGGTAACGCTCCTGCTCGTCCACCTCGGCGGCGTAGGGCGCGATCTCCTTCTCGGCGAGCGCCCGCACCGCCGCGCGCAGTTCCTCGTGCTCCTCCGCCAGCTGGTAGAGGCCTGGGCCCTCGCTCACCTGCGCCACCTTTCCTTGGACGTCCTACTATTCGCACCCAATGTTAGGCGTCGTTCACGTCGGCGGCCTGTGGTCTTGGCCGCACCGCAGATGTTACTCGCCCGTACGGACGCGGCGACGCGAGATGGCGACCCCGACGAGACACAGCGCCCCGCCTACGAAGCCGTACACCGTCGGCACCTCCGACAACAGCAGCCACGACAGCGCCACGGACACGGCCGGCACGGCGTAGGTGGAGGCCGACAGCCTGCCCGCGTCCATCCTGTGCAGCGCGTACGCCCACGTCGTGAAGCCGATCGCGGTCGGGAACAGGCCGAGGTAGACGGCGCCGGCGACGGCACCGGCGGGCGCGGTCGCCAACTCTGTCACCAACCGCGGAGCCCACGGCAGCAGCACCACCACGCCGGCGAGGCACGCGAGCCACGTGCCGGTGAGCCCGTCGATGGTGCGCAGCGACACCTTCTGGATCAGCACGCCCGCGGTGTAGAGGACGGCGGCCGTCAGGCACAGCACGACACCGAGCCAGTCGCCTCCGCCACCGGAGCCGAGCGCGATGATCCCCACCCCGCCGAGTGCGACGAACGAGCCGATGATCAGCGGTTTCGGAAAGCCCTCGCCGAGCAGCTTGCCCGCACCGAACGCCGTCAGCAGCGGCGAGACGTTCACCAGCAGCGCCGCGGTTCCGGCGTCGACGTGCTGCTCGCCGGCGTTGAGCGCCACCGTGTACAGCGCGAGCCAGAGCACGCCGTACGCGGCGACGAGCGCCAATGTCCTGCCCCGCACCCGTGGCAGCCTGCGGGAGCGCACCAGCACGAACACGGTGAGCGCGACAGCGGCGACCGCGAGCCGCAGCAAGGCCATCGGCCCCGGGGAGAGGCTTTCGCCGATGTCGCGGATCGCCACGAAGGACGATGCCCACAACACCACGGTGATCGTCGCCGCGACGGCGGCCTTCCGGCGCTCCGATTTCGGCTGGGTGCGGATGTCGACCGATGAGCTCACGACTCGATCCTCCTCACCCCCGACACGTCAGCACAAGCGAATAGTTCTACACAAGCGTTAATCAGACATGTACGTTCGAGCCCATGCTGGACGTTGCGAGGCTGCGACTGCTGCGAGCCGTCATCGCGACCGGCTCCATCCGCGCGAGCGCGACCGCGCTCGGGTACACCCCGTCGGCGGTCAGCCAGCAACTCGCGGCGCTGCAACGAGAAACGGGTCTGCGCCTGTTCGACCGCGTCGGCAGGGGCATCGAGCCGACCGTCGCGGGCAAGACCCTGGCGGCCGAGGCCGAAGCGGTGTTCGAAGCTCTGTCCAAGCTGGACGGTGTGGTCGACGACCTGCGCGCGGGCCGCGTCGGCAGCCTGTCGATCGGCTACTTCGCCTCCGCGGGCGCGACCTGGCTGCCGCCGGTGGTGGCCACGTTGCAGTCCGAGTTCCCGGAACTCCGCCTCGAGCTACGGATGACCGAGTTCCGCGACGGCCTCGTCCTGCCGGACATCGACCTGTTCGTGGACGCGCCGCACGTCGAGCATTCGCCGCAGGCCGACGTGCACCGGCTCGTCGACGACGAGTACCTCGCGGTCGTCCAGGACACCGACCCGCTCGCCGGGCGCGATGAGGTCCCGCTCGCGGAGCTGGCCGAGCGACGCTGGGTGGACAACGACCTGCACCGCGGAACCTGCCGTCGCGTGCTGCTCGACGCCTGCGCCGAGGCCGGTTTCTCGCCGCAGTTCGCCGTCGAGACACACGACTACCGCACCGCCATCCCGTTCGTGGCCACCGGAATCGGCATCACGGTGATCCCCCGGCTCGGCATCGGCGACCTGCCCGCCGGGCTGACCACGGTGCGCCTGGTGTCACCGACACCGGTGCGGCACATCGCCGTGTCGGTCAAGAAGACGGTCGCGGCACACCCCGCCGCCCTCCGCGCACTCGAGGAGCTGCGGCGCGTGGCGGGCGGGTAGCTACGACAGCTTCTTGCGCAGCGCCTCGTCCTTGTCCAGCACCAGCCGTTCCAGATCGGACTGGAACGCCAGCATCCGCTCGCGCAGGGCATCGTCGTGCGCGGCGAGCATCCGTACCGCGAGCAGGCCCGCGTTGCGCGCGCCGCCCACCGACACGGTCGCCACCGGCACACCCGCCGGCATCTGCACGATCGACAGCAGCGAGTCCAGCCCGTCCAGGTACTTCAGCGGCACGGGCACGCCGATCACCGGCAACGGCGTCGCCGAGGCCACCATGCCCGGCAGGTGCGCCGCCCCGCCGGCGCCCGCGATGAGCACCTTGAGGCCGCGCCCGGCGGCCGAACGCGCGTAGTCGAGCATCCGCTGCGGGGTCCGGTGTGCCGAGTAGACGCCCACCTCGTAGGGCACCTCGAACTCGTCGAGCGCCTGGCCCGCGGCCTCCAGCACGGGCCAGTCCGAGTCGCTGCCCATGATGACGCCGACGACCGGGTTGGTCACAGAAACCTCCGAAGTACGTCAGTGAATCTCGTAGCCGTCGAGCCACACCGCGTGCGAGAGCCAGTGCGCGGCGAGCCGGGCCTTGCGCCGAGTGTGCTCGTCGATGGGACCGAGCACGTTGACGTGGCCGAGCTTGCGGCCCGGCCGCTCCCCCTTGCCGTAGACGTGCACACGCACGTCGGGGAAGCGGGCGAAGAGGTGGTGCAGCCGCTCGTCCGGGCGCATCGCCGGGGTCTCGGGGGCGCCGAGCACGTTGGCCATGACGGTCGGCGAAAGCAGGTCGGTGGTGCCCAGCGGGTAGTCGAGCACGGCGCGCAGGTGCTGCTCGAACTGCGACGTGTGGCTGCCGTCCATGGTCCAGTGGCCGGAGTTGTGCGGACGCATGGCGAGCTCGTTGATGAGCAGCCCGCCGTCGGTCTCGAACAGCTCCACGGCCAGGATCCCGACGACGTCGAGCTCGTCGGCGATCCGCAGCGCGAGCTCCTGTGCCTCGTGGGTGCGCCGGTCGGTCAGGCCGGGGGCGGGCGCCAGCACCTCGGTGTTGATGCCGTCCGACTGCACGGTCTCCACGATCGGCCACGCGGCGCCCTGACCGAACGGCGATCGGGCCACCAGCGCCGAGAGCTCCCGACGCATCGGCACCTTGGCCTCGACGAGCAGCGATGTGCCGGCGTCGAGCAGCTCGGGAACGAGCCTGCGGGCGTCGTCGGGCGAGTCGAGCATCCACACGCCGCGGCCGTCGTAGCCGCCGGTGGCGGCCTTGAGCACCACGGGCCAGGAGTGCGCCTCACCGAACTTCAGCGCGTCCTCGGGCGAGGACACCTCGGCGAACGCCGGCCCGGGAAAATCGTGGGCTGCCATGCGCTCGCGCATGAGGAGCTTGTTCTGCGCGAACGCCAGCGCACCCGGGCCCGGTCGCAGGAGGAAACCCTCGGTCGCCAGCGTCAGCAGGTGCTCGCCGGGAACGTGCTCGTGGTCGAACGTCACCACGTCCACGCCGCGCGCGAACGAGCGCAGTGCCTCGAGGTCGGTGTGATGGCCGTAGACGACCTCGCCGGCGACGAGGCCTGCCGATTCGTTCTCCCCCGCCGCGAGGACCCGCAGCGACTGGCCGAGCGAGATGGCCGCCTGGTGGGTCATCCTGGCGAGCTGGCCACCGCCCACCATGCCGACGACGGGAAGTCCGGTGCGAATATCCATAGCCGCTTCAGCTTATCGGGGCGTGTTTACGCAGCTCACGCGCGGTCAGCACGGCGAGCACGGCTATGACGGCGAGCACATAGGCGTTGCCGGCCACGGACTCGCCAGGCCCCCACGAGAACTCCACGCCGTTGCCGTTGGGCACGAGCATCACCACCGCCGACGCGAACAGCACCGTCACCGCTGCGGCCCAGGCCCGAGCGCCGCGCAGCAGCAGCCCGGCCGCGAGCGGCACCGCCCACACCCAGTGGTGCGACCACGACACCGGCGAGAGCAGCAGCGCGTAGAACGCCGTCACCAGCACCGCGGCCAGTGACTCGCCACGCCGGTGCAGGCGCACCACCAGCCACCCGGCGGGAGCGGCCAGCACGGCGCCGAGCGCGACCGCCACCCACAGCGCCCACGGTGCGCCGTCGGCGGCCCGGCTGACCATGCCGTGCAGCGACTGGTTGAAGATCCAGTGCACGGAGCCGATCCGCTCGGGATCGGAGGCGGCGGTGGCCCAATAGCGCGCGGCATCACGCGGCGCCGGCACGAACATCACCGCCTGCAGCGCCACGAACGTCACCGTGGCGCGCAGGGCCTCCTTCCGCCGTCCGGTGAACAGCAGGTGCGGCACGAAGATCAACGGTGTGAGCTTGACCGCCGCGGCGATCCCGACGAGCACCCCGCCCCACCGGCTGCCCCGGGCGCAGACCACCAGCACGTCCACGAGCACGGCGGCCATCAGCAGCAGATTGACCTGCCCGAGGAAGAGCGTCTTCCACACCGGTTCCAGGCCCAGCGCGAGCAACGCCAGCGCCACCACCGGCAGCCACCCGATGCCCGGCCGCACCGACCGCGCGCTGACCCGCACGGCCACCACGAGCGCCAGGACGGACGCCGCCGTCACCGCTGCCCACACCAGTCCGGCGGGCAACGCGGCCAGCGGCAGGAACACGAGCACGGCAGCGGGCGGGTAGGTGAACGGCAGCGCCACGCCCTCGGGCAGCGCGGCGAGCCGGGCGTGCGTGTAAAGCTCGTCGCCGCGAAGGAACGTCAGCGCGCCCGCGCGGTAGACCGCGCTGTCGGCGCCCACGCGCCACCCGGCCAGCCACGCCACGACCCCGAGCACGAGGGCACCGGCCACGAGGGCCAGGACGGCGAGCCTGCCCGGCTCCGGGGCGCGCGGCTCAGCGAGCCGGGGTGAGGTCCGCATCGCGATCGGTCCCGCGCACCGAACGCCGGCGCCACAACCAGCGGCCGAACAACACCGCGGCCAGCACGATCGGCACCAGGATGTAGGCGCTGCCGACGACGTACTGCCAGAACGCCCAGTGCAGCTCCAGGTTGCGGCCGTTGGGCAGCACCAGCAGCACGCAGCTGACGAACACCACGAATACGGCTCCGGCCCCGAGCCAGCGTTTGCGCGCGGTCGCCGGGTCGGCCTGCGGGAGCTTCGAGACCAGCACGACGATCAGCGGCACCGCCCACACCCAGTGGTGCGACCACGACACCGGCGAGATCAGCAACGCGTAGAACGCCGTCACCAGCAACGCCTCGAGCGCCTGGCCGCGACGGTGGAAGCGCAGCATCAGCCACACGGCGGGCGGGGCGAGCAGCACGCCGATGCCCAGCGCCGCGGTGGACGCCCAGGGCGCGAGATCGGTGACCCGGTTCAGCAGGCCGTTGAGCGACTGGTTGCCCGCCCAGTGCATGGGGCCGATGCGGCCCTGGTTCATGACGGTGTGGGTCCAGAACCGCCAGGCGTCGTGGGGAATGAGCACGAACATCAGCGCCTGCATGGCGAAGAACGTCAGCAGCGCCCGGATCGCATCCATCCGGCGGCCGGTGAAGAACAGGTGCGGGATGAAGATCAGCGGCGTGAGCTTGACCGCCGCGGCGATCCCCACGAGCACACCGCCCCACCGGCTGCCCCGGGCGCACACGACGAGCACGTCCACCACGACCAGAGCCATGAGGATGAGGTTGATCTGGCCGAGGAAGACGGTGCGCCACACCGGTTCGAGAGCGAAGAACAGGACCGCGAAGATCAGCGTGGTGCGGGCGGGCGAGGCCCAGCGGGGCAGCGCGCCGGTCGGCCGGGGCAGCGCTCCGATGGCCACCCGGATGACCAGCGCCATCGCCAGGAACGACACCGCGGCCACCACGCCCCACGCCACCTGCACGGGAAGCACGGCCAGCGGGACGAACAGCAGCGCGGCCGTCGGCGGGTAGGTGAACGGCAGCAGCGCCCACCACGGCTCCGGCCCGAGGGTGTTGCCCTCGTAGAGCGGCTCGCCGTGCAGCAGGGTCAGCGCGCCCGCGCGGTAGACGGCGCTGTCGACACCGAGTTTCCAGTCCAGCAGCCAGCCCGCGATGCCGCCGAGCACGGCCAGGGTCGGCAGGAGCAGCAGCAGCGCCACCGACCGCGGGCGCACGGAGAGCCTGCTCAGCGACGTGCGCAGGGCGAGCCGCGGGGCCTGCGCCGGCGTGGGCGCGGCCGGTTCCGGGCGCAGCTCCCTCACCGCCTTGGCGATGGCAGGTCCCACCTTCACGGGACTGCCCGCCGTACTGCACGCGACGCGCGGGCGTCGCGGGGGCCATGCGTGCTCACCGTGTTCCATCTCCGCCGCTCGGTGGTCGCCTCGAGGTGCGCCGCCGATGCGGGCCACCTCACGCCCTCTAGGAAATCACGAAACGACACCGCGGCGGTCGCAAGCCCGGTCAACGACGGCCCAGCGTGTCCAGCAGTTCGCAGGCGTCGGCGTATTCGGGCGGCAGGCGGACGACGTTGACGCGTGGGGCACCGACCTCGGCGAGGTGGACATCCACGGCCACGCGTTCGGTGAGCTCCCTGCGCAGCCGGACCGCGCCGGAGGCCACGCCCGCGTCCCGGGAGACCACGGCCGCCACGGTCGACGGCCCGAGCACGGCGAAGCTCTCGCCGCCGTCGAAGGCGGCCTTGAGCGCATCGGCGGCGAGGATCATGCCTCCCAACCGCGCCCAGCCCGCCGCCCGCTCGAAGCTCATCGACACCACGACGAGCGCGTGGCCCTCGGCGACGCACGTGCGGTCACGCGCGGCCCGGCGGTACAGCTCGGCCAGCCGGGTGCGCAGGTAGGCGACGGTGGGCAGGCCGGTCAGCGGGTCGGTCACCTGGGGCCGCGACAACTCGGCGAGGGCCACCTCCGCCCAGGCCACGGCCACCACGCGCAGCAGCCGGACCGGGATCGCGTCGACGTCCGGCGCGACGAAACCGTCGGTGCCGTCCGGCTCGGCCAGCACGGCGTGCAGGGCGGCGAGGTCGGTCAGGGTCTCCTCGAGTCCGGTGCCCGCGGCCGCCCGTGCCCTGGCCAATCCGGCGAGCGCGGGCTCGGCCGCGCGCGCCTCGCCGTGCCGGACGACGGCGGCGCACACGGCGTCCACCTCGGGCAGTCCCCAGTCGCCGGGAAAGCGCCAGCCCGAGCTCAGGCTCGCCGCCCGCCAGCGGGCGCGCAGCGCGCGCGCCATCCGGTCGTGGGCCGCGTGTGGCGCCACCGGGCGCAGCCGTGGTCCGGGCGGCCCGCCCGTAGCAGGCACGTCCATGGGGCACCGCCTTCCTCCCGAGGTTCACCCGACCATGGGACGCCGCTGTGCACGGTTCGTGACGGCACTGGGACGGGCCGCGGCGGGAAACGGTTTCGGCCGGGACCCCGCAACGTGACCAGTTCTCCTCTGTCCGTCACACTTTGGTCCGCAGCGCGTCCCATCAGGGACCCCTCGAGAGGAGAGCCGTGACGACCGCCCCCGCCGACCCCCAGGGCATGAGCGACGCCGAGCTCATCGCGTCGGTGCGAGCGGGCAAGCTCGAGTGCTACGGAACACTGTACGAACGCCACGTCGCGGCGGCGTACAACCTGGCCCGCCAGCTCGCACGCACGCCCATGGAAGCCGACGACCTGGTGTCGGAGGCGTTCTCGAAGGTGCTCGACACCCTCCGGGGCGGCAAGGGGCCGGACAGCGCGTTCCGGGCGTACCTGCTGACGGCCGTGCGGCACGGCGCCTACGACAAGACCCGCAAGGACAAGCGGGTCGACCTCGCCGAGGACATGACCGCCGTCGGGGGCGCTGGCGCCGAGGCGCTGACCGTGCCGTTCTCCGACACCGCCGTGGCCGGCCTGGAACGCACGCTGGCGGCGAAGGCGTTCGCCCGGCTGCCCGAGCGCTGGCAGGCCGTGCTGTGGCACACCGAGATCGAGCAGCAGTCGCCCGCGGAGGTCGCGCCGCTGCTGGGCCTCACCCCGAACGGGGTCTCCGCTCTTGCCTACCGCGCCCGCGAGGGGCTGCGGCAGGCCTACCTGCAGGTGCACCTCGCGGAGGTCAGCGCGAGCCGCTGCCGGGCGACGGCCGACCGGCTCGGCGCCTGGACCCGCGACGGGCTGTCCAAGCGGGAACGCGCGCAGGTGGAGCAGCACCTCGACGAGTGCGACGACTGCCAGGCGCTCGCGGCCGAGCTCGCCGACGTCAACGGCGCGTTGCGGGCGGTCGTGGCTCCCCTCGTGCTCGGTGGCGGGGTCCTCGGTTACCTGGCGCTGTCCGGTGCGGGCAAGGCCGGCGCCGCCACCGCTGTGGGCGCGGGGGCGGCAGCCGGCTCGGCCGGTGGGGCCGCGAACGCCGCCGCGTCGGCGCCTCGGCAGTTCGTCGGCGTCGCCGCGTCGGGGGTGGCCATGGCGGCCGCGGTCGCCGTCGCCCTCACGGCGGGTGGCGGAACCCCGCACATCCCGGTCGCGGTGGCCCCGGCGCCGCCCGCCGCGCAGGCACCGGCCGTGCCGGGACCGGCCGCCCCGGTTCCGGCTCCACCGGCACCGCAACCGGCCCCGCCTGCACCCGCACCTGCGCCGGCACCCGCACCGGGACCGCAACCGGCGCCCGCTCCGGCACCGGAACCACCAGCGGCGCCCGCCCCAGCGCCGGCGCCCGCGCCCGCGAATGTGACCGCCGAGGCCCCGGCCGACGGCGTCGCACTGGAAGCGGGAGGGGATCCGGTCGAGCTGCCGATCACGGTCCGCAACGACGGGGGCACGACCTCCGACCCGGTCACGGTGACGCTGAACCTGCCCGACGGCGTGACCGCACTCGGCGCCGCGGGTGGCGGTGGCAGCGCGCCCACCGGCGGTGGCGGCGCCCCGGCCGGGGCGGCGCGGCAGGCCGGTCCGTCCGAGCGGATCGACTGCCCGGGCGGCTCCGGAACGGTCACGTGCGCGACGAGCGAGGGCCTGGCCCCGGGCGAGTCCGCGACGCTGGTCTTCCGGCTGCGGGCGCTGCCGCATGCGCAGTCGGCCGAGATCACCGGCTCGATCAACTCCGGAAGCCCGGTCGAGGTGTCGCTGCGCGTGCCCGTGTCGGTCGCACCGGCACCGGAGGACGACATCACCCTTGTGCTCGATCGGCACTTCGGGCACAGCGTGGTGGTCACCGTGCGTAACAACGGCGAGACGACCGGAACCGCCACGCTGCGGTCCGACCGGTGGGCGCATGCCGTGTGGCTCGACCGGCGGCTGGACTGCGGTCACGGCCTCGGCACACCGCTGTCCTGTGAGACCACCGAGCCGCTCGAGCCCGGTGAGAGTGTGCGGGTGTTCGTCGTCGTGCCCGCCCGTCCGGGCCAGGCACAGGACGTCACCTTCACCGCCACCCTCGGCGACGCCAGCGACAGCGGCACCGTGCGGTTCCCGTGCTGGCCGCTGTGCCTGCCGGAGGAGGACGACGAGCCGGACGTGCCGCCGATCGTCCCGCCGACCACCGGCGGCGGCACACCGACGACCACCGCACCCGCCGGCACGACACCGAGCGAGCCGTCCGACACCGCCACGCCGTCGACCGGCCGGCCGTCCACCGAGCACCCACCGACGCAACGACCGTGGGGCGAGTGGCCGCGTCCCGAGCCGGGCAGTGTCGTGCCCACACCGACGGCCCCGGGCGTGTTCCGGCCGGAACCGCCACACCGGCCGGCGCCGCCGACGGTCACCGAACCGTCCCGCACCAGGCCGAACCCGCCCTGGCACCATCCGGGACGCGGCCACGGCGCGCCCCGGTTCGACTGACCGGAGTAATGCCCCTGGCTAGACTGCGGGCGTGGCCGTCGTCGAATCCGTGCTCGCCCGCGTGCCCGAGCCGCTGCGCTCGGTGCTGATCAAGCACCGGGAACTGCTGAAGTTCGCCATCGTCGGCGGCACGACGTTCCTGGTCGACAACGGCATCTGGTATCTGCTGAAACTCACGGTGCTGCTGGACAAGCCGACCACCGCGAAGGCCATCGCGATCATCGTCGCCACCATCGTGTCGTACGTGCTCAACCGCGAATGGTCGTTCCGCACCAGGGGCGGCCGGGAGACACGGCACGAGGCGGCGCTGTTCTTCATCATCAGCGGCGTCGCCGTCGTGGTGAACCTCGTTCCGCTCTACGCCTCGCGCTACGTCTTCGACCTGCAGCGGCCACACGTGTCGCTGTTCGTGCAGGAGACGGCCGACTTCGTCAGCGGCTCGATCATCGGCATGCTGCTGGCGATGGTGTTCCGGTTCTGGGGCTTCCGGAAGTGGGTGTTCCCGGACGAACTGGGCCACCGCCGCCGCGAGGACGAGGAGCCGCTCGCCCAGCAGGCCGAACGCCCGGCGTAGGGCCGGTGTCCTCAGCGGTTTGACCCCCGGACACACACCGCCGGCCGCCTAGCGGGGCACGCGTTCGGCCGGCCAGTCGACGGCGGCCACGTCGGTGGGCGAGGGCACCCGCAGGAAGAGGCTGAACGTCGCCGGGCTGCGGCCCGACAGCTCGAGCCGCCCGCCGTCGGCCTCCGCGAGCGCGCGGGCGAGCGCGAGCCCCACACCCGTCGACCCCGCGCCGGAGAAGCCGCGCTCGAAGACGTGCGGCACCAGCTCCTCGGGCACCCCGCTGCCGCTGTCGGACACCTCGACCACCACGGTGCCCTCGGTCTCACCGCGCCGTGCCGCGAGCGTCACCGTGCCGGCGCCGTGGCGGAGCGCGTTGTCGAGCAGCACGCCGATGATCTCCCGCAACCGCGCGGGCGTGGCCCTGGCCATGAGGCCGTCGGAGATCCGCATCCGCAGCGTCCGCCCCTCGGCCTTGAGCAGCTGCCGCCACTCCTCGCTGACCTCGGGGAGCATGGTCGACAGGCTCACCGGCTCGGCCCCGACCTCGCTCGCCGCACGCGCGGCCGCGAGGAGCTCGTCGAGTGCCTCGGCCAGCCGGTCGGCCTGTTCGAGTGCCTCCTTCGCCTCGTCGGCGACGTCCTCGGCCGGGTGCAAGGTGAGTGCCTCCAGCCGGAGCTGGAGGGCGGTGAGCCTGCTGCGCAGCTGGTGTGAGACGTCACCGACGAGCTGGCGTTCCCGCTGTACCAGTTGCGCGAGCGCGCTCGCCGAGGCGTCCAGCGCGTCGGCCACCATGTCGAGCTCGGCCACCTCGTAGCGTCTGCCGTCCGGGCGGAAGTCGCCGCCGCCGAGCCGGGCGGCGCGGTCGGCGACGTGCCGCAGTGGCCGCGCGAGCCGGTTGGCGGTGACGGTCGCGACCACCGTGCCCGTGCCCACCGACAGCACCACGAGCAGGACCGCGGCCATGGCCACCTGGGTCTGCTGCGTGCGCAACGGGCCCGCCGGGATGGCCAGCTCCACCGTGCCGCGCCCGGCGATGGGCACCGACTCGACCACGACCTCGGGCCCGGGGTCGGGCCCATAGGTGAGCGGTCCGGAGCCGGGGCGGTGGACGGTGAGCTGCCCGGACTGCGGCACCGCAGCCCGCACCTGGTTGAGGTCGAGCGGGCGGCCGTTGGCGAGCTGGTCGTCCAGCGTCGCGGCGATCCGCTGGGCGCTGGCGGCGAGGTCCTCGCGGGAGAAGTTCTCGACGAGCAGCCAGCCCGTGACCCCGAGCGGACTGCCCAGCGCGACGCCGGTGACCGTGACCGCCAGCAGGATGGCCAGGAGGATTCGCCGCCGCATGCGCTACTCGGTATTGAACCGGAAGCCGACACCGCGCACGGTGGCGATGTGCTCCTCGTTGGTCTTGCGCCCGGACCCGTTCTCGGTGGCGACGGCCAGCTTGCGACGCAGCCACGACATGTGCATGTCCAGCGTCTTCGATGTCTTCGACTCGAGGTCGTTCCAGACCTCGGAGAGGATCTCCTCCCGGCTGACGACCTGGCCCGCCCGGTTCATCAGCACGCGCAGCAGCTCGAACTCCTTGTTGGCGAGCTGCACCTCCTTGCCGTCGACCGTCACCAGGCGGGCGCCCACGTCCATGCGCACCCCACCGGCTTCGAGGACGCCGGGAGCGCGGCGGCGCAGCAGCGCGCGAATGCGGGCAAGCAGTTCGGCGAGCCGGAACGGCTTGGCCACGTAATCGTCGGCACCGGCGTCGAGGCCGACGACGAAGTCGACCTCGTCGGTCCTGGCCGTCAACATGAGCACCGGGAGGCCGGTGCCGTTGGCGCGCAGCCTGCGGCACACCTCGAGACCGTCCATTCCGGGCAGGCCGAGATCGAGCACCAGCAGGTCGACGCGGTCCCTGGACGTCAGATCGAGCGCGGACGGACCGTCGGCGACGATGGTCACCTCGTAGCCCTCCCGCTCCAGCGCGCGGGACAGCGGTTCCGCGATCGCCGGATCGTCTTCGGCAAGTAGGACCATGCTCACCTCGCCAACTTTACGGCCGGGACGCATGAAAGCATCGTGACCGTGTCCCGCTATACCGCCGATGTGTTACTGGCGGCCGAACTGGCCGACGCGGCTGACGCCATCACCGCCGACCGGTTCCGTGCCCAGGATCTGCACGTCTCCCGCAAGCCCGACCGGACGCCCGTGACCGACGCCGACACGGCCGTCGAGGACGCCATCCGCGGGGTGCTCGCGGCCCAGCGGCCCACCGACACGGTCGCGGGTGAGGAGCGCGGCGGATCGGTGACCGCGCCGGGCCGGGTGTGGGTGGTCGACCCGATCGACGGCACGAAGAACTTCCTGCGCGGCAACCCGGTGTGGGCCACGCTGATCGCCCTCGTCGAGGACGGCACGCCGGTGGTCGGCATGGTCAGCGCTCCCCTGCTGGGCAGGCGCTGGTGGGCGAGCGCGGGTGGCGGCGCATGGTCGCGCGACGAGACGGGTGAGCGCAGGCTGTCGGTGTCGAAGGTGCCCGAGCTGCCCGACGCCTACCTGTCGACCACCGACCTGGGGTCGTGGACGGAGTACCACTCCCGCGAGGCCTACCTCGCACTGGTGGACGCCTGCTGGGAGAGCCGCGCGTTCGGCGACTTCTGGCACCACTGCCTCGTCGCGGAGGGCACGCTGGAGATCGCGGCCGAGCCGATCGTCAATCCGTGGGACGTCGCCGCGGCGCAGGTGCTGGTGACCGAGGCGGGCGGCCGGTTCACCGACCTCACGGGTGCGGCGCGGTTCGACGGCGGGTCGGCGCTGTCCACCAACGGCCTCGTGCACGACGCCGCGCTGGAGCTGATCCGGCAACGGTGAAACGGGAACGGTCACCCCGCGACGGGGGAAACGCGGGGTGACCGTTCGCGAGGGCGTGCGGCGACTGCCGTCACGCGTAGGCGACCGTCTTCACCACCCCGCCGTGGTCGGGGAAGTTGACACCGGTGCCACCACAGTTGATCCGCGTGCCGTCCTTGAAGTGCAGGGTCAGCTTGCCCCGGCACTCGAAGGCCTTGAATCCGGTCCACGTGCGCGTGCCCGGCTTCAGGCACAGGGCGTCCTTGCCGGCCCGGCGCATGTAGCCGGAGAAGCCCTTGCCGCAGGTCGTGATGACGTCGGCGGGCATGGCGGTGACCTGGGCCGGGCCCGCCGCCGGTTCGGCCGACGCCCCGGCGACCGGCAACACCGCGGCGACACCGGCGAGGCCGGCGATCACGACCGCCTTGCGAAGCGCGTTCATGCTCGTTCTCCTATCAGTAGCAGCGGTCGGACGTGATCTGGTACGTGTAGTTGTTCGACGCGTCGGAGTCGACGTTGAACTCGATCGTGTAGCCGATCGGCCGCTCGCCGAAGACGTCGGTCTTGGTGGTGCGCGACTTGCCGGGCGCGATGACGCCCTTGAACAAAGTCTTCTTGCGGCCCTTGTCGCGGATGGACAGCAGCATGCCGCGGAAGTCGTGGTTGCTGACCTTGATCCAGATCACCTGGTCGGCCGACACCGACACGGTCTTCGTGGCGCCGCCGTTGAGCGGTCCGCTGGAGCAGGTCTGCGCGGCCGATGCCGCGGGCGCCAGCACGATCGGCGCGGCCACCGCCAGCGGCAGCACGGCCGTGACTCGTTTGATCCATTTCGACATCCGGACGATCCCCTCGTGGTCGATCGGGTTGGTTGGGATGCCGACGACGCTAGAAAGGTCCGGACCGGCTGAGGAAGTGGTTGGCCGGCCACACCGCGGCCGGTGGTCAAAGCCGGATGTCCATGCAGGTCAGCGATTTGGCCACCGGCGCCGATGGTCAAATCCGGGCCGGATCAGTCGACGATCTCGACGAAGAAGTAGACGGCGCGCACACCGGGCAGCAGCAGCCGTCCCTTGGCGTCGACCATCTTCCAGTACACCTGGCAGTACCCGGGCTGGTCCGGTGCCCGGACCTCCACCGACACGCGCACCGTCTCGCCCGGGCGGGTCTCGGGAATGGGCACGCGATCGGGCGTCACGCACCCGTCGCCGTCGCCGAAGGAGCCCTCGCGCCGCAGATACCGGCCGACCCACGCGACGGTGCCGGCGTTGCGGAACTCCCACGTCTTGGTGAACACCGTTCCGGTGGGAATCTCGGTGCCGTCGGGCACCGAGAGGTCGCTCAGCAGCACCGACCGATCGCCGGGGATCAGCGGCGCGAGCGGCACCCGGGTGGCGCCGGCGTCCGGCGGCCCGGGCGGTGTGCGCAGTATCCGCATCGCCGCGATCACCCCGCCCGCCAGCAGGACCACCGCCGCGACGACCGCCACGATTCCGACCGCACGGCTCCGGCGCCGCCGACGTCCACTCCGTCCGGGGTCCGGCCGCGGGGTTGGCGGGTGTGCGGTGTCCCCGGTGGGGCCGGCTACCGACTGTCCGGCATTCCCGGCTTCCGGCAGTGCCGCCCCGGTGACGGCCGTCGACTGCTCCTGCGTGGGCTGTTGTGACCCTGGCCTCCCGGGTCGTCCGGGCTCCCTCGGCACGGGTGGCGTCGCTCCCGGCTGCTCGGCTCGCCGCTCGCCCGCGGCCGCCGCGTCGCGCGCCCGTTCCCAGCGCGACCGCCAGCGCGCCCGCACCACGTCCTCCGGCTCGCCCAGCACCCGGACGGCGAGCACACGCACGAACTCCCACGTCGTGTCCCACGACGGCAGCCGCTCACCCCGAGCCGCAGCCGACAACGCGGACTTGGACGCGAGCGCGCCCAGCTCGGTGCGCATCCGGTCGTAGGACGGGTCGCCCGCGGCCTTCTTGAGTTCCCACAGGCCGCGCGCGAACTCCGCGACGGGGCCCTCGGCGTCGGGACAGGTGGCGGTCCGGCCCCGCCGCCCCGAGTTGTCGATCACGAACGAGCAGGGTATCGGCGGCGTGTTACGAGCAGCACAAATCACGGAGGAGTTCAGCCGGTGGTGCGGCTCAGGGCAGCAGACCGACGGCGCCGCGGGCGACCTGGGCCCACGCGAGCCTGCCGAACAGGTAGTGGCAGGCCACCTGCTCGTTGGTGAAGCGCGCCCAGTCGTAGCGGTTGCCCTGCTCCCGCCAGAAGACCTCCCACGCGGCCTCGCCCGTGCCCTCGGGGTCCTCCTCGCGCAGCAGGCACCACGTGTTGTCCGCTTCGCTGCCGATCGACACCACCTCGTGCGGCACGCCCACGGCCTCCAGCCAGCGCATGATCGACTCGGTGTTCATGCAGCCTCCACCATGTCTTGCGGGACACCCGCACCCGGTCGGCCGCATGACCAAGAGGCTCCGCGAGTGTCAATCATGCAGCCTCCACCATGTCTTGCGGGACACCCGCACCCGGTCGGCCGCATGACCAAGAGGCTCCGCGAGTGTCAATCATGCGACCTCCTTGAAGGTGACGTCGGCCAGGTAGCCCAGATGCACCAGCTCGGCGGCGGAGTAGACCGACCGGTACCGCACCCCGCCGCCCGGCTGGCCGAACCAGCCGGCCGAGACGGTCCGCCACATCGGGACCTCCCGCACGACGCGGTACCGCCGGTAACCCGCCTCCAGGTAGGACGGCGGCAGCGACCGCTGCGCGAACGGCGTGCCGTCCGGGGCGAACACGCGCCCGTGGGCGGTGCCGAAACGGTCGAGCAGGGTGCCCTCGGCCAGCAGCTCCGGCTCGCCCTCGGCGGTACCGCCCTCGGGATACCGCTCCCCCGGCGGCCACACGTACTCGACCCGCTCCCCGTCCTCGGCCAGGTAGCGGCTGTCCCACTCGCGCTCGTGCAGGCCGCCGAGCGGGTCGTAACCCTGCCGCAGCGCGTCCGGCGGGCACGGCAGGACCTCGGCGGGCGGCGGCGCGGGCTGACGCCAGCCCTGCCGGAGCCACGCCAGCGCCTGCCCGGAGTCGACCACTGCGGAACGCGGATGGTCGTGCGGTGGGAAACAGCGGAGCCGCACCGGGGTCGCGTCGTCGCGGGCGGGCACGGGCAGCTGGCGCGCGGGCCGGTCGGAGGCGACCGGCAGGTGCCCGATCGGGAACATGTGCACCAGGAACAGCGCGACGATGCTCTCCCGTTCCTGACGCGGGGCGCCCACAGGCACCGCAGCGGCGGACGGCTGCGCGCGAACGGGTTCGGGCGGCCGTTGCGGGTAGTGGGGTTCGGCGGACGGTCCCCACCGGGCCGGGGCGTTCCGCGGCCCAGCGGCTGGGGGTCCCGGCACCACGGGTGGCGGTGCCATCGGCGGCGGTGCGTTGCGTGGTGCGCCCGGCGCCGCGGGCGGGGGCCCCGCCGGCGGCAGGCCGGGTGGCGCGTTGCGCACGACGGGCGGGGGCGCCGCTGGGTGCTGGCCGGGCGGAGCCGGTGGCTGCTGCGGGCCGGGGGCGATCGGCACAGGAGACCCCGCCTGGCCCGCGAACGGCTGGCCGAACGGCGGCGCGTAGCCCGGAGCGCCGTACGGCTGCTGCGCCACCGGCGGCACGGGCGCCACCGGCTGCTGCATCGGCTGCGCACCCGGGGCCGGCGCCGGGCCGCCGGAGTAGCCGGCGAGGTGCGTCTGCCCGGACGCGGCCGCGGGAAACGCCGTGCCGCTCGGGGGTGTCGGGGCGTCGGCGAACCCTCTGGGCAGACCGGCGAGGCCGCTCGGCGGGGTCGGTGCGTCCGGCAGCGCGATCGGCCCGGTTCCCTCGTCGCCGGATCCGGCCACGGGCGATCCCGGAACACGCAGGTCCGGGGCCGGCAGGTCGCTCCCCGGCGCCTCCGGGCCGGGCAGGTCGGTGTGGTCCCGGAGGTGGTCCGGCAGCCCGGATGGCGGGCCGGACTCGCCCCCCCGGCAGCGGCAGGCCGGGCGCGGCGCCGCCCTGGTGTGCCGGCAGCCCCGGCCCACCGGGTTCGCCCCGCTCGCCCGCATCTTCCGGCAGCCCCGGCACGCCACCCTCGCCGAGCCGCTCGAGCAGCCCCGGCTCTCCGGGGCCGCCACGCTGCTCCAGCAGTCCCTGTCCGCCGGGCTCGTCGAGGCCGGCGAGCGCGTCCGGCGCGGACTCCACGCCCGCGAGCGCGTCCTCCACCACGGACCGGGGCAGCCCGGTCACCGTGCTGAGCAGGCCGGACTGGCCGTCGGCCGTGTGCGCCCCCGGGTGGGCATTGACGACGTCGCCGACCGGCCGCGCCGGACCGTCCACACCGGCGCCGACCGCGTCGACCAGGCCGCTGGTGACCGCACCGACGTTGGTCGCGGTGCCGCGCAGGACGGTGTCCAGCCCGGCCAGTGCGGCCGGGTGGCCGGACTCGGCGGCGACCATCGCGGCATCCCGGTTCCGCGCGGCGTCCACGAGGTTGCGCACGATCTCGACCTTGGCCGCGGCGACCTGCTCGGCGGCACGATCCAGCCGGTCGGCGGCCTGCTGGGCTCCCTGCGCGGCCGTGGTGAGCCGGCCACCGTCCGGGTCGACGAATCCGCTCCACTTCTGCCTGGCCGCCTCGGCGGTGTCGCCGGTCATCGCGCCCAGCGCCTTGCCGGCGACCGTGTCCGCCTCGGCGGCCAGCGTGGTCAGCTCCTGCGCCGCCTGACGCCATGCACCGGCCTGCGCGCGCATGGCGTCCTCGTCGGCCCGCGGCCAGTTGACCCCGGTTGCTGCGGCGACGTCGGCCAGTTCGGCGGGAAGCTCGATGCCCATCGGCGCCCCTACCCGGCCGAGCCCGCGTCGGTGACGTCGCCCGCGGCGGCGTCGTCGGCGCTCCGGTAGGCGCGAGCGGCGGCGGCGAAGGCCTCGCCCATCTCGGTCAGTCCGCCCGCGAGGCCGTCGATGGCGGCCAGCGTGTCGTCGGCCTGCCGGCGGTGCACCGCCGCGAAGCTCCGGCCGACCTCGTCGTCCCCCCACGGCGCGGTGCCGAGCGACTCCCGCAGGCCAGCGACGATCCGGCCCGCGCGCTCGGTGAGCCCGGCGAACTCGGCGGCGTGCGTGCCGAGCCGCTCGGCGTCGACGCCGAAACCCCGGCCGCTCATCGGGACCTCTGCCAATCGGCGTCGTCGAGCCAGTTCTGGTCCTCGAAGCTGTCGTCGTCACCGACGTCCTCGGGGGCGAGCTCGGCGGCCCCGAGGTCGGCGGTGCCGAGCAGCAGGGCCTGCGGGTCGGTGCCCGACGGCAACGCCGGTGCCAGCACCTCGCCCGCGCCCGTGAAGGCCTTGACCGTCGCGGTGCCGGTCAGCTTGACGATCTGCGCGGCGAGCTCGGCGGGCCGGTAGCGCTCGTAGGCCTCGTCGGCGATCTCGAGCCCGGTGAGCACACCCCGGGCGCCGACCATGGCCGTGATGAGGCCGTCGTCACTGCTGGCCGACGCGGTGATCGACGCGAGCTGCCGCTGCACCTCGGCCAGCTGGTCGCGGCTGCGTCGGTAATCGGCGAGTAGCTGCTCCACCTGTGCGCGATGGTCGGTCACGGCACTCTCCCGACGTCCGTTGGTGCGTGTTCACAGCGCCCGGCTAGGTCTCGGACGCAGCAGGGCGGCCCCCGGTTCCCTCCGTCACCACGATGTTGTGCACTCGTGCCGTCGTGGTGCTGCGGCCTCGCTAGCCGGCGAGGGCCTTGACCACCCGCGAGGGACTGGGCCTGCCGAGCCGCTGCGCCATCCACGTGCTCGTGGCCACCAGGGCGTCGAGGTCGGCGCCGTGCTCGATGCCGAGCCCGTCGAGCATCCACACCAGGTCCTCGGTGGCGAGGTTGCCGGTGGCCGACTCCGCGTACGGGCAGCCGCCGAGCCCGCCCGCGGAGGAGTCCACAGTGGAGACCCCGCGGCGCAACGCGGCGAGCGTGTTGGCCAGCGCCTGCCCGTAGGTGTCGTGGAAGTGCACCGCGAGCGCGTCGACGCCGACCCCGGCGGCCACGAACGCGTCGATCAGCCGCTCCACCTGGCCCGCCGTGGCGACGCCGATGGTGTCGCCCAGCGACAGCTGCGAGCAGCCGAGGTCGAGCAGCCGCTTGCCGACCCGCACGACCTGCTCCGCGCTCACGACGCCCTCCCACGGGTCACCGAAGCACATCGAGAGGTAGCCCCGCACCTCCATTCCCTCGGCACGGGCGCGGGCGAGCACGGGCTCGAACATCGCGAACTGCCCGTCCACCGAGGTGTTGAGGTTGCGCTTGGCGAAGGTCTCCGTGGCGCTGCCGAACACCGCGATGTGGCCGACCCCCGCCGCGACCGCGCGGTCCAGACCACGCTCGTTCGGCACCAGCACGGGGTAGCGGACGCCGGGCCGCCGGTCCAGCCTGCCGAGCAACTCCTCGGCGTCGGCGAGCTGTGGCACCCACTTGGGGTGGACGAAACTCGTCGCCTCGAGTGTCGTCAGGCCCGCGCCGGCCAGCCGGTCGAGGAACTCCAGCTTCACGTCCACGGGCACGGTGGCCGCCTCGTTCTGCAGGCCGTCGCGAGGGCCGACTTCCCAGATCGTGACCCGGCTCGGCAACTCCCCGGTCGCGGTGAGGCGTTCCGGCAGTCCCAGCTCACGCACCCCCATGCCGCTCAGCGCCCCCGCCCGCGCGGCGGCTCCTGGCGGCCCGGCAACGGCTGGGTGGACTGGGAGCCGTGGTCGGGCTGGACACCGTAGTCGTCGTACGGGTTCTCGTTGACCTGCCGGTAGATGAGCGTGTGCACGCGTTCCACACTCGGGATGTCATCGAAGGTCAGCGGCTCGTCCGAGGCGGACTCGATGATGAGGGTCCCGCAGCCGAAGATCCGGTCGAGCAGGCCGTGCTCGAACTGCACGCTGTTGATGCGGCCCATCGGGATGTCGATGCCGGTGCGCTTGACGACGCCTTCACGGGCGATGACCCGGTCGGTGGTGACGATGAAGTGCGTGGTGCGCCACCGCACGAACGGCGTCAGCACCAGCCACACCAGCAGGATCAGACCCACCACACCGACCGCGATCAACCCGACCGTGTTCCACGGCGACTCCAGGTCACGGGCGAGCAGCGCGAACCAGGTGCCGAGACCGGCGATCACGATGAGCATCAGCACCGGGAAGATCAGCATCTTGAAGTGTGGATGCTTGTGCGTGACGACGCGCTCGCCCTCGCTGAGCAAACCGTCCGGATAGGCCACCGCGAACACTCCCCGCAATCTGTCGTCGCCGCCCGTGCGATCACCGTACCGCCATCGGCGGCGATTCACTCGCTCACCGGGCGAAGGTGCACGACGTCGCCCGCGAACACCGTCCGGCGCCCGCCCTCCTGCGGTTCGATGACGAGCGCACCGGTGGAATCCAGGTCCACGGCGTCGCCGACGAGGGTGCCGCCGCCCGCGATCATGATCTTCACGTGCCTGCCGAGCGTCGAGCACCGCGAGCGGTACAGCTCGAGCAGCCCGGCCTCGGCGAGGTCGCCGCCCGCCCGCCGCCACGCGCTCTCGCGCTCGTGCAACGCGGTGAGCAGGGACAGGCAGATGCCGGTGCGATCCGTCGTCCGCGCCCCCAGATCGGCCAGCGACACCGGCGGCAGCCCTCCGGGGGCGGGCGGCACGGCGTCGCGGGGCGGGTCGACGTTGATGCCGATGCCGAGGATCACCGCCTGTTCCTCCGAGGGTGCCGCCTCGGAGAGAATCCCGGCGCACTTGCCTGCGCCGTCGGCGGCGAGCACGTCGTTGGGCCACTTGAGCGCCGCGTCGACGCCGAGCTCGTCGGCGAGGTCGAGCACGGCGAGCCCGGCCACCACCGCGAGCGAACCCAGCCCGGCCACCGGCACCCCGGCGGGGCGCAGCAGGACACTGCAGTACACGCCGGTCCCGGCGGGCGAGGACCAGGTCCGGCCGCGCCTGCCCACTCCCGCTGTCTGTTCCTCGGCGATGAGCACGGTGCGGTCGGCCGCGCCGTCCACCACGGCCTGGCGCAGGTCCGCGTTGGTCGAGCCGGTGCTGGGCACGACGTCGATCCAGGCGTAGGGGCCCACCGGGTGGATGAGCCGGGCCCGCAGCCGGGAGGCGTCGATGTGTTTCCGCGCGACCACGCGCAGGACCCTAGCCGCACCCGACAACGGCGCCGGACCGGCCACACGGCGTCGCAGGGGTTGGCTACGCCACACCGGCACCGTGGCGCCGGAAGCTAAGCTGCCGTGCTATGAGCAGCGCAACGGAGCCGATCGGGACCCCTCCCGATGCAGAGCCGGACATTCACACGACGGCGGGCAAGCTCGCGGACCTCTACCTGCGCTACGACGAGGCCGTGCACGCCGGTTCGGCCCGTGCCGTGGAGCGCCAGCACGCCAAGGGCAAGAAGACGGCGCGGGAGCGGATCGACATGCTGCTCGACCCCGGCTCGTTCGTCGAGCTGGACGAGTTCGCCCGGCACCGCTCCACCAACTTCGGGCAGGAGAAGAACCGCCCCTACGGCGACGGCGTGGTCACCGGCTACGGCACCATCGACGGCCGTCCCGTGTGCGTGTTCAGCCAGGACGTCACGGTGTTCGGCGGCTCGCTCGGCGAGGTCTACGGCGAGAAGATCGTCAAGGTGATGGACCTGGCCATCAAGACCGGCCGCCCCATCATCGGCATCAACGAGGGCGGCGGCGCGCGCATCCAGGAGGGCGTGGTCTCGCTCGGGCTCTACGGCGAGATCTTCCGCCGCAACACGCACGCCTCCGGGGTGATCCCGCAGATCTCGCTCATCATGGGCGCCAACGCGGGCGGGCACGTCTACTCCCCCGCGCTGACCGATTTCGTGGTGATGGTCGACCAGACCTCGCACATGTTCATCACCGGCCCGGACGTCATCAAGACGGTGACGGGCGAGGAGGTCACCTTCGAGGACCTCGGTGGCGGACGCACGCACAACACCAAGTCCGGCAACGCGCACTACCTCGGCTCGGACGAGGAGGACGCGATCGCCTACGTCAAGGAGCTGCTGAGCTTCCTGCCGTCGAACAACCTGTCGGACCCGCCGGTGTTCGAGGCGCCCGAGCCGTCCGAGGCCTCGATCGCCGACGACGTCACCGACACCGACCGGGAGCTCGACACGCTGGTGCCGGACTCGCCGAACCAGCCCTACGACATGCACGAGGTCATCACCCGCGTCGTCGACGACGGCGAGTTCCTCGAGGTGCAGGAGCTGTTCGCGCCCAACGTCATCGTCGGCTTCGGCCGGGTGGACGGGCACAGCGTGGGCGTGGTGGCCAACCAGCCGACGCAGTTCGCCGGCTGCCTGGACATCGACGCCTCCGAGAAGGCGGCGCGATTCGTGCGCACGTGCGACGCGTTCAACGTCCCGGTGCTGACGTTCGTGGACGTGCCCGGCTTCCTGCCCGGCACCGACCAGGAGTGGAACGGCATCATCCGGCGTGGCGCGAAGCTGATCTACGCCTACGCCGAGGCGACCGTCCCGCTGGTCACGGTCATCACCCGCAAGGCCTACGGCGGCGCGTACGACGTCATGGGCTCGAAGCACCTCGGCGCCGACATCAACGTCGCGTGGCCGACCGCGCAGATCGCGGTGATGGGCGCGCAGGGGGCGGCCAACATCGTGCACCGCAAGACGCTGGCCAGCGCCGCCGACAAGGGCGAGGACGTGGAGGCGCTGCGGGCTCGACTCATCCAGGAGTACGAGGACACGCTGTGCAACCCGTACGTCGCGGCCGAGCGCGGGTACGTCGACGGCGTGATCCCGCCCGCGCACACGCGCGGCTACGTGGCGCGCGCGCTGCGGATGCTGCGGGAGAAGCGCGAGACCCTGCCGCCGAAGAAGCACGGGAACATTCCGCTGTGACCGCTGACGAGACACCACAGGAGGAGCAGCCGCAGCGGCCGCTGCTGCGCGTCGTCCGGGGCAACCCGGACGACGCCGAGCTGGCGGCGCTGACGGCCGTGATCGCGGGCCTCGCCGCGGCGAGCCCGGAACGGGAGGAGCCGCCCGCCCGGTCGCGCTGGGCGGACCGGGCGGCGCTGGTCCGGGCACCGCTACACCCGGGTCAGGGCGCCTGGCGAGCGTCCGCCTTCCCGCGCTGAGGACTCCGCGGGCGGCGTGCCCGCATGCGCCCGGAGCCGCACCACCCCGATGACGCCGGCCACGGCCAGTGCGAGCGGAACACCGAAGGCGAGCCGGTGCGCGTTCTCGTCCCGGACCCCGGCGGCGAGCAGCGCGTCCAGCAGCACGCCCGCCCCGAGCTGCGCCACCACGGCGAAGGTGAACCCGCCCATGTTGGCCAGACCGCTGGCCACGCCGGCGCGGTGACCGGGATTGGCGGAGCGGGCGAGGTCGAAGGCCAGCATGCTCACTCCACCGCCGACGCCGATCGCGGCGAGCACCACGGCCAGCACCCACGCCGGGGCGGCCGCGGGCAACGCCACGAGTAGCGCGGAGCAACCGAGTGCCAGCAGTACGGCCGCGAGCACGAGCCCGCCGCGGGCCGCCGGCCTGCGCGAGGCCAGCTGCCCCGCCGCCGTGCTGCTCACGACGAAGCCCACCACGACCACGGCGAGCAGCGCACCGGCCGTCCCCTCGGACAGCCGGTGCGCGCCGACGAGGTAGGGCTGGCCGAGCACGGCCGTGAACGTGACGAACGAGCCCATGAGCGTGAAGTGCGTGAACAGGGCGTGCCGGGTGCCGCGGTTGCGCCAGGCGAGCCGGACGCTCTCCCCAAGCGGCTCCCGCGGACCGTCCGAGGGGACGTCGGTGGCCTCGCCGGCCTCGGTGCGGGGTGCCTCGCGCAGGCCGGCAGCGGCGGCGACCAGCAGCACCACGGTGGCGGCCCCGGCGACGAGGAACGCGCCCGTCCATCCGCGCGCCTGCAGCAGCGCCGCGAGCGGCGCCGTCGCGACGAGCTGGCCGAGCCCGCCGATCATGCCGGTCAGCGCGGCCACGAAGGCGTAGCGGTTGCCGGGGAACCAGTTCTGGGCGATGCGCAGGACGCTGACGAACATGCAGGCGTCGCCCGCGCCGATGAGCGCGCGGCCCGTCATCGCTGCCGGGTAGCCGGTGGCGAGCGCCAGCACGACCGAACCCGCAGCCATCAGCGTCATGCCGCCGAGCAGCAGCTTGCGGGGGCCGAGGCGATCGTTGCCGACGCCGACGGGCACCTGCAGCAGCGCGTACAGCGCGAACTGCACCACCGAGAACGCCGCGAGACCGGTGGCGTCGATGCCGAAGCGCTGCTGGGCAGTCAGCCCGGCCACGGACAGGCTCATCCGGTGGAAGAGCGCCATGAGGTAACACAGCGCACCGATGCCCCACATGAGCCACGGCAGCCACGGTCGGGTCCGCACCACACTCCCCCTTGCCCACATCTTGCATCTATCTTGTATCCAAGGTGGCGGCTACCATGCGGGCATGTCAACGAGCGCCCGATCACAGCCGAAGGCCGCGGGCGAACGCGCGTACCACTGGGTGAAGGACCGGATCCTCGACGGCCGCTTCGAGGGCGGCCAGCTGCTCAGCGAGGGCGAGATCGCCACCGCGCTGGAGATCTCGCGCACGCCGGTGCGGGAGGCGTTCCTGCGGCTGGAGGTGGAGGGCCTGCTCAAGCTGTATCCGAAGCGCGGGGCCCTGGTGGTGCCCGTGTCGGCGAACGAGGTCGGCGAGGTGACGCAGGCCCGCATCCTCGTGGAGTCGCACGCGGCGGAGACGGTGATCGGCCGCGGCGAGCACACCGAGGTGGCCGATCGGATGGCCGCGTTGCTCACCGAGCAGCGCGCCGTGGAGGTGCCGCGCGACACCGCGCGGTTCTCGGTGCTGGACCGGCGGTTCCACGCGACGCTGGTGGAGGCCGCGGGCAACAGCCTGCTCACCCAGTTCTACTCCGGGCTGCACGACCGGCAACTGCGCATGGCGAACTCGGCCCTGCACCGCTCGCCCGGCCGCTACAGCGCGATCCTCGACGAGCACGAGGGGCTGTGCGGCCTGCTGCGCGCGGGCGACGGCAACGGTTTCCGCACGGCCCTGGTCAGCCACATCACGGGCACGCACGGCGCCCTGCTCGACAGCTGACCACCTCGAGCCTGCCCCTGCGGCGATCGCTTAGCCTTGCCGCGTGCGATTCGTGCTTGCCTCCGCGTCCCCGGCCCGCCTCGCCGTGCTGCGCGCTGCCGGGATCGAACCGACGGTCATCGTGTCCGGGGTCGACGAGGACGCGGTCGCGGCGTCGCTCGCCGATCCGGCTCCCGCCGAGCTGGTGACGGCGCTGGCCAGGGCCAAGGCGCAGGCCGTCGCGGCCGACGCCGGCGGCGACGCCGTGGTGGTCGGCTGCGACTCGATGCTCTCGATCGGTGGCGAGATGGTGGGCAAACCCGGCACGGCCGAGGTCGCCCGCAAGCGCTGGGCAGGCATGGCAGGCGGTTCCGGTGAGCTCCTCACCGGACACGCCGTGCTCCGGGTCGAGGGCGGCGCCGTCACCGCCGAGGCCACCGGCGCCCAGGCGACGACGGTGCGCTTCGCGACGCCGAGCCAGCACGAACTCGACACCTACATCGGGACCGGCGAGCCGCTGCAGGTGGCCGGAGCGTTCACCCTGGACGGACTCGGCGGCTGGTTCGTGGAAGGCGTCGACGGTGACCCGTCGAGCGTCGTCGGCATCAGCCTTCCCCTCACGCGCCGGCTGCTCGCCGAGATCGGCATCAGCGTGGTCGACCTCTGGCGGCCCGGGCTCGCGTAAGCCTCCCCGAGGTCTGGTCCATTTCGTCCTTTGTGTACCTGAAATCGGCGTGTCCACAGCGGATAGCGCGGGCGGGTCACGATCACCTCTCCGTAGAACAAGGTCACGGACCGGCGCGCGAACTCAGCCGAAAGGTGACACCCCGCGAGAACCCTCGGTGAGTGCCGTTCACTCGTTATTGGTCACCGTCACCTCGATCGAATTGGTTTACTTCAGCGACTCCGCCGAATGGCGGATTTCCTGGGTACGCGGAGTTAACGCTGACTCGGCGCTCGGAAACACCACGCTGTGGCCGATCGAGGCCGCAGCCGACAAGAGGGAGACGAGAAATTGCGTAAGGCCCTGGCTCGTACCGCCGCCGCGACCGCGATCGTCTTCGGCACCCTGGGTGCCGGCGCCGGCGTCGCCTCCGCCGACCTCGTCACGCCGCCGGAGGTGCCGTCCAACCCGACCGGCGCCGACTACGTCAACGCGTGGAACGAGGCGGGCACCCACCTCGGTGCCGGTGCGGCCGGCCTGATCAGCTCCGCCTGGGCGGGCGCCATCCCGTCGATCGTGCAGGGTGCGCTCAGCCCGCTGGGCTGACCCGAACCCGGCGGGCCGTCCGGCCGGACGTCCCGTCGGGCAGCTCTCGATTGCTGCGCAAGGAACCCCGGGTGAACGCCCGGGGTTCCTTCGTATGTACGGCTTTGCGACGGCACGCTAACGAGGCGTTCGTCTCGACCGGGGTACGGGCGTCGCCCGAAAGGGTAATCTCGACTGGTCCCACCGAACTGACACCGCTCCCGACCACACTCCACGCCAGACCATATCGAGGAGATCTGTGGACCAGCAGGGAATCGCCGGCAAGGTCGCGTTCGTGACCGGTGCCGGACAAGGGATCGGCGAAGCCGTCGTGCGTGCGCTCCGGGCCGGTGGCGTGACAGTGGCCGCGGTGGACCGCTCAGCCGAGGTGCAGGCGAAGTACGCCGACGACCGGGGCATCACCGGATTCGTGGCCGACGTCACCGACTCGGCCCGGGTCGCGGACGTGGTGTCCGAAGTGGAGCATTCGCTGGGCGCGATCGACATTCTCGCCAACGTCGCGGGTGTGCTGCGGACCGGACCGGTGGCTGACTACGCGGACGAGGACTGGGCCCACACCTTCGGCGTCAACACCACCGGGGTGTTCACCGTGTCCCGGGAGGTCACGCGCCGCATGATCCCGCGGCGGCGCGGCTGCGTCGTCACCGTGTCCTCGAACGCGGCCGGTGTGCCACGGCACGGCATGGCTGCCTACGCGGCCTCCAAGGCGGCGGCGACCATGTTCACCAAGTGCCTCGGTCTCGAACTCGCCGGGTACGGCATCCGGTGCAACGTCGTGGCTCCCGGCTCCACCGACACGCCGATGCAGCGTGCGATGTGGACCGATGCCGGCGCCGACCCGGTGCTGCGGGGCGACCTGGACACCTACCGGGTGGGCATCCCGCTCGGCCGGATCGCCGACCCGGAGGACGTCGCGGCTGCGGTCGTGTTCCTCGCCTCCGACCAGGCACGGCACATCACCATGCACGACCTGTACGTCGACGGCGGCGCCACCCTGCGCGCGTGAGCGCCCGCGCCTGCCCGGGCTACCGCGGCGTCCGCCCGGGCAGGCGCAACGCACCCAGCAGGGCCAGCACACACAACCCGAGCACGCACCAGAAGGCGTCACCGAACGCACCGGCCGCCTCCGGCGCACGTGCCGAGAGCCGCGTTTCCAGCAGCACCGCCACCACCGCGGTGCCGATCGCGCCGCCGACGTAGTTCAGCATGCTCAACGCACTGGACGCGCGCGGCAGCAGATCACGGTCGACGCGGCTGTAGACGATGTTCATGACCGGCGAGGCGATCATGGCGGTGCCGAGTCCGCGCACGAGCAGGGCGGCCGCGAGCACGCCGTCCGGCAGCCCGCCGACCTGGGTGAACGGCACCGTGGCGACGATGATGAGCGCGAAGCCAGTGACGACGAGGGTGCGTGGCGCAAGCCGGTCGATCGTGCGGTTGACGATGAACGAGCCGAGCACCGCGCCCACCCCCTGAGGCGCGAGCAGCAGCCCGGCGTCCCACGCCGACAGCCCCCGCCCGGCCTGCAGGTAGAGCGGCAGCAGGAACATCGTGCCGAACACCGACGCGGCCGCCACGAACAACGCGAACGCCGCGGAACTGATCGGTGGTGTCGTGAACAGGCGGGGGTCGAGCAGCGGCACCCGCGCCGTGCGCAGTGCGTGGGCCGCGAACACGCCCAGCATGCCCACTCCCACGACGATCGCGCCGCCCGCGACGACGGCGCCCGCCGGTCCGGACGCCAGCTCGGTGAGTCCGAACACGAGCACGGCGAGCCCCGGCGAGAGCAGCAGCGCACCACGGATGTCGAACGGGGACACGGTGTCCGACGGCGGTACCGGCGGCACGAGCTTGCGGGCCAGCAGCAGGGCGACCAGCCCGACCGGGAGGTTGACGTAGAACAGCCACGGCCAGTCGGCCACGCGCAGCACCATGCCACCGACCAGAGGCCCCAGCACCGGCGCGAGCATGGGCACGATCCCGACGATGCTCATGACCCGTCCGGTGCGGGCACGACCGGCCGCCCGCGCCAGCAGCGCCTGCCCGGTGGGCGGCAGCAACCCGCCGCCGAGTCCCTGGATCACCCGGAACACCGCGAGGGAGGCCGCCGACCAGGCGAGCGCGCAGGCCGCCGACCCGGCGAGGAACAGCAGCACCGCGCCCAGCCACGTCCGTCGCGCGCCGAACCGCTCCGCGAGCCAGCCCGACATCGGTGCGGCGGCCACCACGGCGAGCAGGTAGGCCGTGCTCGTCCACTGCACCTCGGTCACCGAGGCGCCGAACTCGACGGACAGCGTCTCGAGCCCGACGTTGACGATCGTGGAGTCCAGCGACGCCATGAACGTGCCGAGCACCAGCACGAACGCCATGCCGAGCAGCCGGCCGTCGATCCGGTCCGCGGTCTGTTCGCTCATCGGCGCACTGCCGCGCACTCGTCGAGCAGGGTGCTCACCTCGGCGTCCAGCGCGCCGGGACGGCTCAGCACGCACAACGCGCGCTGCAGCGCCGTGGCGAGCTCCTCGGCCTCCTCGCCGGTCACCGCGCCGGGGCGGAAGCCGACGATGCCGCGCCACCCGGCACCCTCGGGCATGACGGTCACGGTCACCGGGTGGTGCGTGAACTCCCGGAACCGGGTTCCCACGACCCGCAGACCCGGTGCCGGCTCGGCCAGCGCTTGCGGATCGACCGGGTAGTTCTCGAACACCAGCAGGCTGTCGAACAGCCGGCGCACGCCGGTCAGCTCGTGCAGCTCGGCGAGCCGGACAGCGTGGTGCCCGGCGAGCGCCTGCTGCCTCGACTGCAGCGTGACCAGCGACTCGGCGACCGTGCCGGAGAGCCGTGCCCGCACCGGAACCGTGTTGGCCAGCAGCCCCAGGATCTCCTCGACACCGTCCACTTCGGGCGGACGACCGGACACCATGGCGCCGAAGCACACGTCGCGGCGCCCGGAGCGGGCCGCCAGCACGGCCGACCACGCACCCTGCACGAGCGTGTTCACCGTGAGCCCCGCCGCCGCGGCGGTCGCGGCCAGCGTGCGCACCAGATCGGGCTCGACGTCGAACAGCACGGGCTCCGGATGGTCGGGCACGACCTCGGGCACCGGCCGGTCGCCGGCGATGTAGCCACCCTCGCCCAGACCCGCGAGCTCCGCGCGCCACGCGGCGAGGTCGGTGTCCCGGTCGCGCCCGGTCAGCCAGCGCAGGTACCGGGTCACCGGGACGGGCGCGGGCAGCACGCGATGCGGATGCTCGCCGCGCACACGCGCGGTGTAGGCGGCGAAGATCTCCCCGAGCATCCGCGGAGCCGACCAGCCGTCGGACAGCACGTGATGGCTGGTCAGCACGAGATCCGCGCGCCCCGCGCCGCGGCGGATCACGGTGAGACGCACCGCGGAGCCCGCCGTGAGGTCGAAGCGCTCGGCGAGGTCGTCGGCCAGCACCCGGTCGACGGCCCGGCGCTGTGCGTCCACATCGGACACCGCGGAGAGGTCGACGTACCGACAGTCCGGTGCGGCGCCGGCGAGCAGCACCTGCACCGCGTCCAGGCCGGGCTCGTCCGGGAACGCCGCGCCCAGGTTGGGGTGGCGCGCCAGCAGGTCACCCGCGGCGGCGTGCAGGGTCGGCACATCGACCTCTCCCGCCAGCGAGAAGGCCGCCTGCACGGTGTACGGGTCCGCTCCACCGGCCGACGCACGGGTGTGCCGCAGCATGATCTCCTGCAGCGGGCTCAGCGGCAGCACGTCGGCCACCCGGTACCGACGTTCCAGTGCGTCCACACCGGACTGTCCGATCCGGACCAGCGGGAAGTCGGACGGCGTGCGGCCCGCTCCGGCGAGCACGTCCGGATCGGCCGCCAGCGCGGCGAGGCAGCCGCGGAACTCGTCGGCGAGCGCGGCGATGTCGGCGTCGGCGAACAGCGCCCTCGGCCACGTGAACCGCACCCGCAACGCGGCACCGTCGCCATCGTCCCAGGCCATCGCGTTCACCATGAGGCTGTGCGGCAACGGCAGGCCGTCCCCGCCCGAGCCGAACGGGCTCGCGCCCGGCGGCGCCTGCCACGGCCGCTCCTCGGCCGGGGCCGCGGCGAACTGGCCGAGGTAGTTCCAGCTGAGCTCCGGCCGGGCCGCCGCCCGCAGGCCGGGCTCGCCGGCCGCGGTGAGGATGCCGTGGCCCAGGCCGTCGCCCTGGGCACGCAACTGCTCCTTGACCGCCTTGAGCGCGGCCGCCGACGAGCCGTCCGGCGCGGTGATGCGGGCGGGATGCACGGCGGTGAACCAGCCCACGGTCTGCGACAGGTCCACCTCGCGGGTCTCGTCCGGGGTGTGCGCGGGCCTGCCGTGGCTCTCCAGCGCCACGTACAACTCCGGTGCCCGGCCGCGCCACCGGCCGATCGCCCGGGCCAGAGCGGTGAGCAGGACGGTGTCCGGTGTGCTGTGGTAGGCCCCGGGCACGGTCGTCAGCAGGGTGCGCGTGAGCTCGGGATCGAGCCGCAGCTCGTGGTGCGCGGCGGTGGCGCCGGTGTCCCGTGCCGGGTCGAACGCGGTCGCCGACAGCGGCTCGGGTGTGGCCTCTACGACCCGTCGCCAATGCGGCAGCTCGGCGCGCCGGTGCTCGGCCGCCGCGCGCAGCGCGCGGGCCCAGCGGAGGAACGGCTCCCCACGCCGCGCCGGTGCGCCCGTGCCGGACGTCGCGGCCTCGTAACCGGCGGCGAGGTCGTCGAGCAGGATGCGCCACGACACACCGTCGACCAGCAGGTGGTGCGCGATCAGGACGAGCCTGCCGAGCGCGTCCGGCCCGCGATCCACCCACACGGCCCGCAGCAGCGGACCGCTCCACAGGTCGAGTCCGGCCCGGGCGGCGGCGATCCGCTCGTCGACGAGCGCGCGCAGGTCGTCGCCGGGTGCCGCGGCCACGCGGGTGAGCACGTCGGTCGCGGTGACCGCACCGGCTTCCGGGATCCGCAGCACCGGCTCGCGCTCGCCGGGAGCCAGGTGCGCACGCAACACGTCGTGCCGGGCGAGCAGGCCGTCCAGCACGGCATGCCACACCTCGAGCGAGCCACCTCCGGGAACGCAGACCTCCGTCCACTGGCAGAAGTCCCGTGCGGCGTCCAGACCGCCGGGCGTGCCCGCGCACCGGTCGAGCAGGTCGAGCATCACCGGCGTCAGCGGTGCGTCACCGGTCGCCGGGACGTCGGCGTCCGCACCCGAGGGGTCGTCCTCGGTGCAGCGGGCGGCGATCCCGGCGATCGTGGCGCCGTCGAGCACGTCGCGGGGGCCGAGGCGCAGACCGTGCCTGCGGGCACGGGACACCACCTGCAGCGACACGATGCTGTCGCCGCCGATCTCGAGGAAATCGTCGTCGAGGTTGACCTCGTCGCTGCCGAGCACCTCGCGGACGATGCCGAGCAGCACCTCCTCGGCGCGCGTAGCCGGCTCCCGCGCCGGGGCGGCCGGACCGAGATCGGGCGCGGGCAGGGCGGCCTCGTCGAGCTTGCCGCCGGGCGTCAGCGGCAGCCGGTCCAGTGGCACGAACGCGGCGGGCACCAGGTGGTCGGGTAGCTCGGCGAGCAGGTCCTCACGCAGCCTCGCCGCGTCGAACGTCACACCCTCGGCGGGGATCACGTACCCCACGAGCCGGCCCTCACGGGCCACGACGGCGCAGCCGCGCACGCCGGGATGCCGGGCGAGCGCCGACTCGATCTCGCCGAGCTCGATGCGGAAGCCGCGGATCTTGACCTGCCGGTCGGCGCGGCCGACGAACACCAGCTGTCCGTCGGGGCGCCAGTACACGAGGTCCCCGGTGCGGTACATCCGCCCGCCCGTCGCTCGGCCATCGGCCCCCGGCTCACCGAACGGGTCGGCCACGAACGCCTGCGCCGTCTGGCCGGACCTGCCCAGGTAGCCGCGGGCGAGCTTCGGTCCCGCGAGGTACAGCTCCCCGACCACTCCCACGCCGACGGGCTGCAGTCCCTCGTCGAGGACATAGGCGCGGACGTTCGGGTCAGGCCGTCCGATGGGGACGGTCCCCGACTCCCCCGATTCGTAGCGCCACGTGACCGAGTTGACGGTGACCTCGGTGGGGCCGTAGGCGTTGAACAGTGCCCGACGGCCCTCACCCCAGCGCCGGGCGAGCTCCGGGTCGAGCCGTTCGGCGCCGACGACGAAGAACACGTCCGGGTCGACGCCGCGATCCTCCGGCACCGCCGCCAGGAACGACGGCAGCAGGTTGACGCCCGTGGGCTTGTGCTCGGTGATGTAGTCGAGCAGCTCGTCGCCGGGCACCCGCACCTCCTCGGGCGCGATGACCAGTGTCCCGCCCGAGGCGAGCGGCACCATCGTCTGCCAGAACGCCACGTCGAAGCTCGTCGACGCGAAGTGCAGGTACCGGTCGTGCTCGGTGACGCCGACGACCTCCTCCTGCAACGAGATGAGGTCGGGGATGCCGCGGTGCGTGACGGCGACGCCCTTGGGCTTACCGGTCGTGCCGGACGTGTAGATGATGTAGGCCAGCGCGTCCTCGGTGAGCCCGGCGCGCGCGGGCGCGGGGTCGTCGTCGCGATCGGTCGGCGCCCCCGGGTCGCCGAGCACGCCCGGGTCGTCCACCCGCAGCACCGCACCGTCCGGGTCGCCGGGCACCGTGCCGCCAAGCGACTCCAGCGCCGCGGCGTCGGTGACGTAGGCGGCCGGGCGGGCGTCGCCGACCATGTAGGCGAGCCGCTCTCGTGGGTAGTTCGGGTCGAGCGGCAGGTAGGCCGCACCGGCCTTGAGCACCCCGAACAGCGCCACGATCATTTCGACGTCCCGGCCGAGCAGCACGCCCACCGGATCCTCCTGCCCGACCCCGGCGGCGAGCAACGCGTGCGCGAGCCGGTTGGCCAGCCGGTCCAGCTCGGCGTAGGTGAGCCGCCGGTCCCGGCACACCACGGCCTCCGCGTCCGGCTTGCGCCGCACCCACGCGGCGAACGTCTCCAGCAGCGAGTCCCGCTGCTGGGCCGGTACCGCCGACGTCCCGAGGTGGAGCAGCCGTGCGCGCTCGTCGGCGTCGAGCATCGGCAGCCGCCCGACCGGGCGCCGGGCGTCGGTGACGAGCTCGGTGAGCAGCGTGCGCAGCCACCGGCCGTAGTCGCGGACGGTGTCCTCGCTGAACACGTGCGGCTGGTAGCCGAGCCCGATGGTGATCTCGTCGTCCGGGATCACCACGACCGTCAGCGGGTAGTGGGTGGCGTCGGTGATCCGCACGCCGGAGAGCTCCAGCCCCGGCGCGACGGGCATCGGCGCGCGCCCGGCGAACGGGAAGTTCTCCATCACCAGCATCGTGTCGAACAGCTCACCGACCCCGGCCGCACGCTGGATCTCGGGCAGCCCGAGGTGGTGGTGTTCGCTCAGGGCGACCGACTCGGCGTGCACGCGGGCGAGCAGGTCCTCCGCGGGCTGGTCGGGGGTGTAGCGCATCCGCACCGGGATGGTGTTGCCGAGCTGGCCGATCATCGACTCCACACCGTCCACTTCGGCCGGTCTGCCGGACACGGGGCAACCGAACACCACGTCACGGCGCCGGGTGAGCCTGCCCAGCAGCAGGCCCCACGCCGTCTGCAGCACGGTCGTCACCGTGATGCCGCGCTCGCGCGCGAACGCACGGAGCCGGTCGGAGAACTCACGGCCGAGGTCGAGGGTGACCCGGCCGGGCCGCTCCACGCGGGGACGGGTGGTGGCCGGAGCGAGCCGGGTGCCCTCGTCGATCCCGGCCAGGGCTTGCCGCCACGCGCGCAGCGCGGCGTCGCGGTCGCGGTCGGCGAGCCAGTGGTGGTAGGCCGACAGCGAGGGTGGAGCGGGCACGGCCGGTCCGCCGCCGAGTTCGGTGTACAGCCCGAGCAGGGTCCGTCCCACAAGCGGCATCGACCAGCCGTCCAGCAGCGCGTGGTGGTTGGTCATCACCAGCCGGTGCTCGCGCGCCCCGAGCCTGCACAGCCGGAACCGGATCAGCGGCGGTGTCTCCGGGTCGAACGGCCGGTCGAGCTCGGCGCGGCAGTGCGCGGCGAAGCTGTCCTCCGGCTCGCCCGCGGAGGTCAGGTCGACCGGTTCCCAGTCCAGGTCCACGTCGGCGGGCACCACCTGCACGACCTCGCCTGCCGCCGTGGTGGCGAGGTGGATCCGCAGTGCCGGGTGACGGCGCAGCAGTTCCCGCGCGGCCTCGGCGAGCCGGTCGGCGTCCAGCTCCCCGACCAGCGACAGCACCGCCTGCACGACGTAGACGTCGGTGTCGCCGGTGCCGCGGGCGAGCGTGTGGAACGACAGGCCCACCTGGAGTGCCGTCGCCGGCAGCACGTCGGCGACCGGCCGCAGGCGTTCCAGCGCGTCGATGTCGGTCTGCTCGAGGCGCACCAGCGGGAGATCGGACGGGGTGAGCCCGCCACCGCCGGGACCGATCCGCGTGGCGTGTGCGGCCAGTGCCGCGAGCGCCTCCTCCCAGGCGCGCTGCAGCTCACGCACCTGCTCGGCCGGAAGGAGCCTGCCCGCGGCGGTCCACTCGACCGCGATGCGCGGCGCGTCGTCCTCGTGCACGAAGCAGTTGAGCGCCAGCACCTGTTCCAGCGCCTTGCCGGGCGGCTCGATGACGGCGAACGGGTCGTCGTCCGGCAGCCGCCAGTCGTCGCCGTCCGGGGAGCTGAACCGGCCGAGGTAGTTCAGCAACACCTCGGGTGCTCCGGCCGTGGCCAGCTCCGGCGCGGTCTCCGGGTCGAGGTGCCGCAGTATTCCGTAGCCGATGCCGCCGTCGGGCACCGCCCGCCGGGCCTCTTTCACCGCGCGCAGCAGCCGCCCCGCGGCCTCGCCGCCGGTGAGGGCGTCGCGCAGGTCGGCGTCGCCGCGCACGGCGTCGGCGGGGACGCGCACCGGGAACTCGCTGGTGAACCAGCCGACCGTACGGGACAGGTCCGCGCCGGGCTCCAGGGTTTCGCGGCCGTGGCTCTCCACCGTGATCGTGAGCGCGCCCTGCCGGGCACGCCACGAGCGCAGTGCCAGCGTGAGCGCGGCGAGCAGCACCTCGTCGGTTCCCGCGCGGTAGGCGGCGGGGAGCGTGGTCAGGACCGCGTCGGACACCTCCGGCCCGGCCACGGTGACCGAACGCAACGCGGTGGCGGCGGTGTCCCGGGCGGGGTCGAGCGCGTCGCAGCGCAACGGGCGGCACTCGGGGTCCAGTGTCTGCCGCCAGTACGGCAGCTCGGCTCGCCGGGCGCCGGTCCGGCCCTGGTCGGCCAGCAGCGTCGCGTGCCTGCGCCACGACGTCCCTGACGGCGGCAGCTCGGCGGGCTTGCCGTCCCGGGCCGCCGTGCAGGCGGCGTGCAGGTCGGGCAGGAGCACCCGCCAGGACACACCGTCGATGACGAGGTGGTGGGCGAGGACGAGCAGCCGGTCGGGCACACCGTCGCCGGTGCGGATCAGCGCGACGCGCAGCACGGCGCCGGTGGCCGGGTCGAGCTCACCGGCGAGCCGCTCGGCGAGCCGTGCGTCATCCACAGTGGACTCGGTGAGCTCGCTGACGATCGCGTCGGCGTCCCCGTTCTCATCGGGCCGTATCTCGAGCTCGGTGCCGGTCAGGCGCAGCCGGAGTGCGGCATGCCGGTCCAGCACGGCCCGCACGCCCGCCACGAGATCGCGCCTCGACAGCGGCGAGGCCACCGACACGACGGTCCACTGGGCGTAGCCCGCGACCATCCGCGGATCGGGATGCGGGTCGAGCAGCCCGCGCACGATGGGCGGGGCAGGCACCGGGCCGACCGGGTCGTCGGTCACCGGCGCGACACCGCTGTCCAGTTCGGACAGCCGAGCGGCGAGGGAGCCGAGATCCCGCCGGGCCAGCAGATCCCGCGGGCGCAGCTCGAACCCGGACGACCGGAGCCTGCTGCTCACACTGATGGCCGAAATGCTGTCGCCGCCGAGGGAGAAGAAGTCGTCGTCGGGGCTGACCTCGTCGAGGCCGAACACCTCGGCGACCGTCGCGCACAGCAGCCGCTCCCGCGCGGTGGCCGGAGCACGGCCCCGGCCGGTGGCGCTCGGCACGGGCAGCGCGGCACGGTCGAGCTTGCCGTTCACGGTCAGGGGCAGCTCGTCGAGCACGACGACGGCCGCGGGCACGAGGTGGTCGGGCAACCGGCCGGCGAGCGCGTGCCGCACCGACTCCGCGGTGAGGGTCGCGTCGCGTTCCGGCACGACGTAACCGACCAGCCGGGGCGAGCCGGTCTCGTGCCGCACGAGTGCGGCCGCCGCGCTCACGCCCGGCAACGCACCGAGTGCCGCCTCGACCTCGCCGACCTCCACCCGGTAGCCGCGGATCTTGACCTGGCCGTCGGCACGGCCGAGGTACTCGAACCCGCGCCCCGGCAGCCAGCGGGCCAGGTCGCCGGTGCGGTACATCCTCGCGCCCGGCTCCCCGAACGGGTCCGCGACGAACCGCTCGGCCGTGCCGCCGGGGCGGCCGAGGTAACCGCGGGCGAGCTGCGGCCCGGCCAGGTACAGCTCACCCACCGCGCCGGGCGGCACCGGGCGCAACGCGTTGTCCAGCAGGTAGACCCGTACGCCGGCCAGCGGGTGGCCGATCACCGGCTCGCCCGCGTCCAACAGCGCACTCGCGCTGTCCACTGTGGCCTCGGTGGGGCCGTACATGTTTCGGGCGGCCACCCCGGATGCGGCGACTCGCCGCCACAGCGCGGGTGGCGCGGCCTCACCGCCGAGCACCAGCAGCGCGGGCCGGTGCGCACTGTCGAGCAGCCCCGCGTCCACCAGCGGGGCCGCCAGCGACGGCGTGGTGTCCACGACGTCGATCCGGTCCCGCCTGCACGCGGCGAGCAGGGCGTCGACGTCCTTGGTGACGTCGGCGTCGTAGAGGTGCAGCTCGTGCCCGCACAGCAGCCACAGCAGCTGGTCGAGGGCGGAGTCGAACGCGAACGAGTACGTGTGCGCGACCCGCAGCCGCCGCCCGGCCGCACGCGCCGTGTCGGCCACGAGCGTCGCCCGGTGGTGGTGCAGCAGGGCGTCCAGGCCGCCGAGGGGCACCTGCACGCCTTTGGGCCTGCCGGTCGAGCCGGAGGTGTAGATGACGTACGCGAGGTGCTCCGGGCGGCGCTCGGTGGCCAGCTCGTGCGGCGCCAGCGGCCCGTCCGCCAGGGCGGCGAGTTCGGCCTGGGTCGCCGGGTCGTCGAGGGCGAGACCCGGCGCCTCGGCGCCCAGGTCGGGCGCGCCGCCGGACGTGAGCACCAGCGCAGGCCGGGCGTCGGCCAGCAGCCCACGCAGTCGCTCGGCCGGATGCTCCAGGTCGAGCGGCAGGAACGCCGCACCGGCGTCGAGCGCGGCGAGCAGCCCGACGACGAGGTCGGCGGACCGGGGCATCGCGAGCGCGACCACGTCCTCGGCGCCCACCCCGCGTGCCCGCAGAGCCCGCGCCAGCCGGTGCACCCGGGCCGCCAGCTCGGCGTAGTCCATCCGGGAGTCCCCGTGCACGAGCGCGGTCTCGCCGCCGTGGGTGTCCACCAGCGAGGCCAGCGTGTCGGTGACCCCGGCGGGTTCCCCGGGAACCGCCGGCGGTGTCCACGCGGCGAGCAGCTCCTCCCGCAGGCCCGGTGCGATCAGCTCGACCTGGCCGACCACGGGCCGCTGCGGTCCGGTCAGCTCGGTGACGAGCCGGCGCACCGCGGCGAGCCGGGCGTCGACGGCATCTTGATCGTGGGTGCGGGCGTCCACCTCGAACCCGAGCAGCAGGCCGCCGTCCCTGGTGGGCAGCACGGAAAGCCCCATGTCCTCGGGCGGCCCGCCGGCGACGTTGCGCATTACGCCGGTCGCCCCCGCGAAGTCGAGGGTGAGGTCGAAGGCCTTGAGGTTCACCCCGCAGCCGTGCAGCAGCGCACCCGCCCCCGGCACGGCCAGGTCGCGGGGCAGGTTCTCGCCGCGGTAGCGCTGGTGCGTCCGCATCTCCCGCATCGCCTCGGCGATCCGGCGCGACAGCACCCTGAGGTCGTCCGAGCCGCGCACCTCGACCCGCATCGGGAGCACGTTCACCGCCATGCCGGGCGTGCGCAGCTCGGCCCCGCTCGTCCGGCACATCAGCGGCAGTGCGAACACCACGTCGGTCCGGCCGAGCACGCGGTGCAGGAACGCGGCATAGCAGGCCAGGAGGGCGTCGCCCCACGTGACGCCCTCCTGGTCCGCGAACGCGCGCAGTGCGGCGACCTCGTCCGAGGGCAGCACCGCCTGCGCGGACACCGTGTCGGTCGGCGCGCCGGACGCCGCGGGGGTGGACTCGCCCAGCTCGGGCAACGGGGTCAGCCGGTCCACCCAGTAGGCCCGATCACGCTCCGGCCGGTCGCTCGCCAAGTACTCCTGGTCGGCGGCGACGAACTCGGCGAACGAGCTGAACGAGCACTTCGGCGGCTCGGTTCCCGTGACCAGCGCCGTGTAGCGGGCCGCGGTCCGGCGGGCGAGCATCGCGGCGCTGTAGCCGTCGAACACCAGGTGGTGGCCGAGCTGGGTGTACCAGACCTCGGTATCGGAGAGCCGGATGATCATCTGCGAGTACAGCGGGCGGTCCACCATGCCGCGGCAGGCCTCGGCGGCGGCGAAGCGCTCGCGCACCACCTGCTGCTCAGCGGCGGCGACGGGATCGGCCGCGCCGGAGACGTCCACCACGGGCGGCGGACTCACCGGGGAGTCGTCCACCACCTGGCGGGGCCCGTCCGGCGTCTCGGTGAACCGCAGCCGCAGCGTCTCGGCGTCATCGACCGTGCCCACCATCGCCTCGGCCAGCAGGCCGACGTCGATCGGCTCGGTGCCGGAGATCTGCACGACGTCGCCGACGAGGTAGTACGGCGATTCGGGCTCCAGACGCTGCGCGTTCCAGATGCCCAGCTGCGCGCTGGTCAGCTCGAAGACCGTGCCGCCCGGCGTGCGTGCCGCCCGGTGCGCCTGCTCTCGGACCGTGCTCAAAACTCTCTCGCTCCCCACTGTTCAGCCTCGCCGGAACCGGGCGGCCCGCCTACTCGGGCACGACCATCGGGGTCCCGGTCACCGGGTCGCCGACGATGACGCTCGGCAGGTCGAAGACCTCCTTCACCAGTGCCGCGTCGACGATGTCGGCCGCCGCGCCTTCGGCGACGATGCGGCCCTCCTTCATCGCGATGAGGTGGTCGGCGAACCGGCAGGCCTGGTTGATGTCGTGCAGCACCGCGATCACCGTCCGGCCCTCCTTGCGCAGCCGCGCGAGCAGCGCGAGCAACCGGTACTGGTGCGTGATGTCCAAAAAGGACGTGGGCTCGTCGAGCAGCAGGTATGGTGTGCGCTGCGCGAGCACC
This sequence comes from Prauserella oleivorans, assembly GCF_042685745.1. Taxonomy (NCBI): domain Bacteria; kingdom Bacillati; phylum Actinomycetota; class Actinomycetes; order Pseudonocardiales; family Pseudonocardiaceae; genus Prauserella; species Prauserella oleivorans. The sequence continues at coordinate 5,699,126 of NZ_JBHUNT010000001.1, forward strand.
ATCGCCACCCAGACCCGCTGCCGTTGGCCGCCGGAGAGCTCGGCCACGGGCCGCTCGGCGAAGTCCTCGACCTCCGCGGTCACCATCGCCTCGGTGACGGCCTCCTCATCCTCCGGCGTCCACAGTGCCAGGAGCGACTGGTGCGGATACCGGCCGCGCGAGACCAGCTGGCGCACCTTGATGCCTTCCGGGGCCAGCGGGTCCTGCGGCAGGAAGGCCAGCTGCCTCGCCAGCTCCTTCGGCGGGTAGGCGCCGATCTCGCGCTCGTCGAACGACACGCTGCCCTGCGCGGGCCGCAGCAGCCGGACGAACGCCCGCAGCAATGTGGACTTGCCGCAGCCGTTCGGGCCGACCACCGCCGTGAAGGCACCGTCGGGCACGTCGAGGCTCAGCCGGGTCGAGACGACCCGCTCGCCATAGCGCAGGGTCACGTCCTGGGCACGCAGCCGGGCGGTCATGTCCGCCTCACCTCCTGGGCCAGCAGCCAGATCAGATAGCACCCGCCGATCGCCGTGGTGACGACACCGACGGGCAGGGACACCGGGGCGAGCAGCATCTGGGCGATCAGGTCCGCGCCCTGCAACAGCACCGCCCCGGTGAGCGCGGCGGGCAGCAGCGGGATGCCGGGCGCGCGCGCGAGCCTGCGCCCGATCTGCGGCGCGGCGAGCGCGATGAACGCGATCGGCCCCGTGACCGCCGTGACCGTCGCCGTGCACCCGACGCCGATCAGCACCATCAGCAACCGCTGCCGTTCCAGCCCGACCCCGGTCGACACCGCGACGGCGTCCCCGAGCGCCGACTGGTGCATCGCCTGCGCGCGCGACGCCATCACGGCCAGCAGCACGGCGATCACCGTGAACGGGATCGACAGGTCCTCCCAGTCGATCCCGTTGAGCGAGCCGGAGTTCCAGCCGATGGCGGCGATCGCGACCTCGAGTTCGGCGCGCAACACGATCCAGTTGTTCAGCGCGGTCACCATGGCGTTCACGGCGATGCCGATGACCACGAGCCGCATGCCGGACAACCCGTTCGACCGCGACAGCATGTACACCACGGCGGCCGCCACCAGGCCGCCCACCACGGAGCTGAGGGCCAGCTGCACCGACGCGCCCGTCAGCACCGTCAACGCGAACAGTGTTCCGGTGTAGGCGCCGGCGTCCAGGCCGATGACGTCCGGGCTACCCATCGGGTTGCGCGTGAGGGTCTGGAAGATCGCGCCGGCCACGCCGAGTGCGGCACCGAAGACGATCGCGGCGGTCACCCGCGACAGGCGCCATTCCAGGATGACGACCGTGGAGTCACCGGTGCCCGCCAGCGCAGCCAGCACCTCGGTGGGAGTGCTCCACGTGGAGCCGTAACACAGCCCGACGAACCCGAGCCCCGCCATGACGACGGCGAGCACGCCCACCAGCACGAGCGTTCGCCGCTCGACGAACCACGCCCGGCCGCGCACACGCAGCGCCACCGTGCTCGCTCCCGCGCTCACAACGACCCCGCCCCGTACCGGCGGACCGCCCAGATCAGCACCGGGCCGCCCAGGAACGCCGTGACGATCGCGACCGGCATCTCCCCGGTCGGCAGCAGCACGCGAGCGAGCGTGTCCGCGATCAGCAACAGGATCGGGCCTGCCACCATCGAGTAGACGACCAGCCAGGGCACCGAGCCCACGGTCAGCCTGCGCAGCAGGTGCGGCACGATCAGGCCGACGAACAGGATCGGCCCGGCCACGGCGGTGGCCGCCCCCGCCAGCACCGTGATGGCGACGAGCGTGAGGGTCCGGACCCGCGCGACGTTGGCGCCCAGGGTGTGCGCGACCGCGTCACCGAGGGCGACCGCGTTGAGCGACCGGGCGAGCAGCACCGCACCGATAAGGGCGAGCACGATCGCGGCCAGCGGCAGTGTCAGCTCCGTCTGCTCCCGGCCCGCCAGCGACCCGACCGCCCAGAATCGGTACCGGTCGAGCGTGTCCGGCGACATCAGCCGGATGCCCAGGGACAGCCCTTGCAGCACGGCACTGAACGCGACCCCGGCCAGCAGCAACCGCAGGGTCGAGCGGCGGCCGACCGAGTACACGAGCACCGTGGCCAGCACCGCACCGAGCACCGCGACGCCGAGTTCCCCGGCGGCCGTTCCCGCCAGGCCGAGCGCCGAGCCGACGGTGAGCGCGAACCCGGCGCCCTGCGTCACGCCGAGCACGCCGGGCTCCGCCAGCGGGTTGCGCGACAACGTCTGGATCAGCGCTCCCGCCACCGCGAGCGCGGCACCCACGGCGATCCCCAGCACCGTGCGGGGCACCCGCACGTCACGAACGATCACGTGGTCACCGGAGCCGTCGAACGCGACCAGGGCACGCACCACCTCGGCGGGCGCCACGGCGTGCGCGCCGACGGCGAAGCTGGCGACGCACGCGAGCGCCAGCACGGCCAGTCCCCCGGCGAGGACGGCCGCGCGAGCCGTCCTCGCCGAGGTCCGGGGAATTCCGGCTACGGTCGTCACTGGTTCAGCAGTGGTGCGAACGTCTCGTCGAGCGCGTCCAGTGCCTTCATCGCCTGCCGGTAGGTCGCGGCCTCGGTGTAGCGGACCGGGAAGGTCTTACCGGCCTTGACCGCGGGCAGGTTCTTCCACAGCTGGGAGTCCATCACGTACTTGACCGGCTCCGGCAGCGAGCCGTCGGCGTTCACGGTGTAGGTGATGGCGTCCGCCTGGCCGAGGGCCGACGGCAGTTCCTCGATGGACGGGTACTCGCTGACCGACTTGGAACCCGGGCCCTTCTCCTTGACCTGGCCGTAGTACCTGGCGCCGATGTCGTTGGCGATGTTGGTGCCCCACGACCCGTCGAACTCGCGCTGGAAGTTGCCGTTCTCGACCTGGCCGTAGCCGCCCACGTGCGCGAACTTCAGCTTCGGCAGCACATTCTTGTACTTCTCGGCCAGCTGCCCGGCCTTCTGCTCGTACTGGGCCTTCACGGCGTCGAAGTTCTCCACCGCGCCCGCGGCGTCGGCCTGCTTGCGGGAGAGCTCACGCCACGCCGAGGGCACCGTCGGGCCGATCGCGACCACCGGGGCGATCGACTCGAGCCGCTTGACGTCGACGTCCTTGAGCACCGGCGCAGGCACGCCGATGACGATGAGATCGGGATCGGCCTCGGCGATGGCCTCGTAGTTGGTCTCCGCGGCCGACTCACCGGCGACCTTCGGCAGTTTGTTGTAGGTCGCCAGGTCCTCCTTGGTCATCATGGGCTCGCCACGCTGCCACGTGGAGATGCCGACCAGCGGCGCGTCGGCCTCGATCAGCGCGGGCACGGCGTACCCCGTGGCGACCACGCGCTGCGGGTCGGCGGGGATGGTGATCCGGCCGTTGTCGGCCTCGAACACGCGGGTCCGGCCGTCGGCGGCCGATTCGCCTTCGGTGGACGCGCAGCCGCTCATCGTCACGGTGAGCGCGAGCGCGGTAGCCGCGATGACGCCCTTCGCCAGGCGTCGCGAGCTGAATAGTGACATCGGTTCTTTCCTCGGTTTCCGGGGCAGGCCGGGAGTGGCCTGGCAGGGGGTGGTACCTCAGACGAGCGGACCCGCCTTGTGAGCGGTCAGTGCCCGTCGTGGTGCTCGTGGTCCTCGTCGTAGTCGGCCACGCCACGTTTCCAGTAGCCGGTGATGTCGTAGTCGCGCCGGTCGAGCCGCAGCTCGTCGCGCACCCAGCGGCGCAGCGGTTTCAACGTCCCCGCCTCGCCGGCCATCCACACGTACAGCCGGTCCTGTGTGGACACCGGCAGGGCCCGGACGGTCCGTTCGAGGACGTCGCTGGTCCCGGGTGGACGTTCGCCCCGGTGCACCCAGCGCACCTCGAACCCGCTCGGCGCGACGAGCTCGATCTCCTCCGCGGGGCCGGACACCTCGATCACGGCCCAGCCGGCCGCGGTGGGCGGCAGCTCCTCCAGCCGGCGCGCGATCGCGGGCAGCGCGGTGATGTCACCCGCCAGCAGGTACCGGTCATAGGTGAACGGCACGATCAGACCACCGGGCGGGCCCGCGACGTGCACGCGCTCACCCGGCCGGGCCGTCTTCGCCCACTCCGCCGCGAGGCCGCCGTCGTGCAGGGCGATGTCGATGTCCAGCTCGCCCGCCGCCGGGTCGTAGGCCCGCACCGTGTACTCGCGCGACGTCGGCGACGGCCGCGGCCAGCGCAGCATCAGCCCGTCCGGCTCGGGCAGGCGCAGGATGCCGTCGGGGTCGGCGAAGATGAGCTTGACGTGCTCGTCGGGCGCGTGCGCCTCGAAGCCCTCCAGCCCGGGGCCACCCAGGGTCACCCGCAGCAGGCCCGCCCCGACCGGACGGGTGCGCAGCACCTCGACCGCGCGGACCCGGATCGGGTAGCCCACCTTCTCGGCGACGGTGCCCGCCCGCACCTCGGCGATGCGGTCGAGGTGCCGGTGCCGGTGGTCGACGCGGGTCACGCCTGCGCCTCGCCGGTGACCAGCGTGATCCAGTGCGCCAGCTCGGGACGTTCCGCGAGATCCGGGAACTCCACCTCGTTCGCGCCCGCCGCCCGCCAGCGCTCGATGAGGCTCATGATGCGGATCGAGTCCAGGCCGAGGTCCAGCAGGTTCTCCTCCATCCCGATCTCGGCCGGGTCGCGGCCGAGCAGCTCGGCCACGTCGGCGCGGATCCGCTCGGCGGACAGCGCGGTCGTGCCGTTCACAGCGGTCAGGTCGTTCGTGTTGCTCATTCAGCTCACTCCTGTGGGGATCGGGGCGGTCAGCCCGGCCAGCGTGGCGGCGGTGGTGGTGACCACGCCGCAACGCTGGGCCACGTACTCGCAGGCCTGGTCGTGGCGGGCGCGGGAGAAGTCGGCGACCGCGTCGGCGACCAGGAACGGCCGGATGTCGCGCATGAACGCCTCCAGCGCGGTCGCCTGGCAGCCGATGTGGGCGTAGACACCGGTGACGAGCAGCTGGTCGCGTCCGGCGGCGGCGAGCCGGTCGGCGAAGTCGCTGCGCTGGAAGGCGCTGTAGCGCCACTTCACCAGCACGGTGTCGCCCGGGCCCGGCGTCAGTTCGTCGACGATGTCGGCCGCACGCGGGTCGTCGTCGATCACCGCACGCATGCCCTCGCCCCAGAACTCGGTCTGCAACCCGCGCTCGGACTGGCGTGGCCTGCCCGGCTGCGCGGTGAAGTACACCGGCACCCCGCGGTCGCGGCAGGTCTCGATCAGGCGGGCGATGTTGGCCACGACCTCGGGCACGGGCGCGCCGGCGTAGGGCGCGAGGAAGTACCGCTGCATGTCGTGCACCAGCAGCGCCACCCGATCCGGCTCCACGCGCCAGTCGGCACGGCCGGCGGGCAGTTCGTCCGAAGTGGGCAGACCATAGGGCTCGATCTTCGGCAACGACAACGACATCACCCCTCCTTCGCCTGGGCCGCGAGCACCGCCCGCAGCTCCCGTTTGCTCGTCTTCCCGACGCCCGTCACCGGAAAGTGGTCGACCACGACGACGCGGTCGGGGATCTTGAACGCGGCGACCCCGCGTTCCCGGACGAACCGGCGCAGGTCCGCCTCGGCGGGCTTGGCATCCTCGACCGGCACCACGTAGGCGCACGTGCGTTCGCCGAGGTACTCGTCGGCCACGCCCACCACGGCGGCGTCCAGCACCTCCGGATGCGCCATGAGGTGGTTCTCCACCTCCTCGGGCGCGACCTTCTCGCCACCGCGGTTGATCTGCTCCTTCACGCGGCCGACGACCTCGACGTGCCCGGAGGGGTGGAACCGCACGAGGTCGCCGGTACGGTAGAAACCGTCCCGGGTGAAGGCCTTCGCGTTGTGCTCGGCGGCACGGTAGTAGCCGCGGATGGTGTACGGCCCGCGCGTGAGCAGCGCACCGGCCTGCCCCGGCTCGACGACATCGTCCGAGGAGGCCTCCGGGTCGTCCGGATTCACCACGCGGATCTCGTCGTCGAGCGAGATCGGCCTGCCCTGGGTGGAGAGCACCAGCTCGTCCGGATCGTCGAGCCGCGTGTAGAACACCAGGCCCTCGGCCATGCCGAACACCTGCTGCAGCCGGCAACCCAGCGCCGGACCGATCCGCTCGGCCAGTTCCCTGCCGCACTTGGCCCCGCCGACGAGCAGAACCTCCAAACTGGACAGATCACGCGTCGTCCGGCCCGCCGCCTGCACCCAGGCCGCGGCGAGCGGCGGCACGACCGCGCTGATCGTCACACGCTCGGCCTCGATGAGCCGGAACGCCGTGTCGGCGTCCGGTCGCGGCGAGAGCACCACGGTCGCACCCGCGTGCAGCACACCCAGCACTCCCGGCGAGCTCATCGGATAGTTGTGCGCCACCGGCAGCGCCACGAGATACACACTGTCCGGCCGCAGCCGGCAGATCCGGGCGCTCTCGCGGACGCTGTAGAGGTAGTCGTCGTGCGTGCGCGGGATCAGCTTCGGCAACCCGGTGCTGCCGCCGGAGAGCTGGAGGAACGCCACGCCGGCCGGGTCCGGGTCGGGCAGGTCGATCGGCTCGGCGGCCTCCATCGCCGCGAACTCGTCGGTGCCCACCACGAAGACGTCCCGCAGCGTCGGCACCTCGTCGGCGACCGCTCGGGCGGCCGCCGCGTAGTCGTGCCGTTCGTGCTCGCCGACCGTGACGATCGCCGCCGCCTCGGCGTGCTCGGCGAAGTGCTTGAGCTCGGTGTGCCGGTGCGCGGGCAGGGCGAACACCGGCCACGCGCCCAGCCGCCACAGCCCGAAGATCACCTCGAGGAACTCCGGGATATTCGGCAGCTGCACGATCACGCGGTCGCCCGCCCGGATGCCGCGGCCGGCGAACCCGGCGGCGAGCCGGTGCGCGCGTTCGTCCAATTCGGAGTACGTCCAGCGCACCTGGGTTCGGGTGGCGGGACTCTCCCCCACCACGGCGGTGCGGCTCGCGTACGCCGTCGCCAGCCCCGTCAGCCACCTGCCGAACGTCTGCCCCTGCCAGTACCCCAGCGCGCGGTAGCGGGCCGCGTCCTCGGCAGGCCAGGGCGTGTGGTCCGGGCCCGACCCGATCATGCGGCCTCCTCTGTGTCTTGTGGGACACCCACACCCGGTCGGCCTTCATGATCAAAAGCTTCGCGATGGTCGATCATGCGGCCTCCTCTGTGTCTTGTGGGACACCCAGCGCACGCAGGAGCGTCCGGAACTTCGCGCTCGTCTCGGCGAGTTCGGCCGCGGGATCGGAGCCCTCGACGATGCCGGCACCGGCGAACAACCGCACCGTGCGGTCGCAGACCTCGGCGCAGCGGATGGTCACCACCCACTCGCCGTCGCCGTTCTCCGCGGTCCAGCCGACCAGACCGGAGTAGTAGCCGCGGTCCTCCGGTTCGAGCTCCGCGATGGTCCGCCGCGCGGCCTCGGTCGGGACGCCGCACACAGCCGGGGTCGGGTGCAGCGCCTCCGCGAGCGCCAGCGACGACGAGGCGGGGTCGCCCGCATCGGCCAGGCGGCCGGTGATGCGAGAGGACAGATGCCACATGGTCGGGGTCCCGATCACCTCCGGCTCGGCCGGGACGTCGAGGTCGGAGCAGAAGCGGCCGAGCACCTCAGCGACCTGCGCCGCGACGTGCGCATGCTCGGCACGGTCCTTTTCGGACGCGCGCAGTTCCGCGATCAGCCGCCGGTTCTCCTGCTCGTCGGCCACGCGGGGACGCGATCCGGCCAGCGGGTTGGCCACGACGCGGTCCCCCTTGCGCGACACCAGCAACTCCGGGCTGGCGCCGAGCAGCGTGCGGGTGGCCGGATCGCCGGGCTCGGTGACGTCGACGGCGAACGCGTGCGCGGCGGGATTGGCCCGCACCAGTCGCGCCAGCAGCGGCGGCACGGCGACGGGAGCATCCGTGGTGAGCTCGAGTGCCCGTGCGAGCACGACCTTGCGCAGCTCTGCCCGGCCGATCCGGTCCAGCGCCTCCTGGACGGCCATGGTGTAGACCTCCGGCTCGGGCCGTGGCGTGACCGACCACGTCACCGGACCGACACCCGGCCGGCGTGGTTCTGCTTCCCCCTCCGGCGGCGCGGCGCGGCGCACCACCGCCGGCACGACGAGGGAAGCCTGCCCGTCCGGGCGGAAACCGATCGCCCCGACGGCGATCGGTTCCGGCACCCCGGCAGCCGCCGCGTCGGCCAGGGCCTGCGCCGTGGCACCCGCTCGCGACCCGGACTCCGCCCGCACGGACGTCACGACGCCGTCGGCGAGCAGGGTGCCACCGGCCGAGGAGTAGTAGAACGATCCGGGCAGGTAGGCGGTCAGCAGGTCGGCCGCCCGATGGCGAGGCCGGGGCCGGGTCAGGACAGGTGAGGACACGTCACATAACTCCCTAAGCACGCACGTCGATCACGGCAGGCGGGGAAGCGCTCCCCGCGGCACGACAAAGGGGTCGGTGGGTGCCGGGGACCGCGGAGAACCGCTCGATCGCCCACTCGACTTCATGGCTGCGATCTCACCGCCCGTGGTTGCATCGATCCCGAGTAACTCTATGGTTAGCCTTACCTAACGGCGAGTTCGTACCGTACGTTATGAGAAGTCGTCGCGAAAGCCGGTCGTATGAGACCCAGCTCACAGCCAACGTGACCGGGTTGGCGCAGTGTGGCGGCGCGGCGGCCGGCCCTTGCCGAGCGCCGGAGCCGTCAGCCTGCGTTCACGGGCACTCGGTGAGCTCGTAGGACTCCACGTCGACCTCCGGCCAGTCGCGCAGCGAGCCCGGCGAACCGTAGGTCTCCGTGCACCCGACCTGCCTGCCCCCGAGGTCGAACACCTCCCCGAGCACGGGCGCCTGCTGGCAGGCGGCGGCACTGTCCGTGCCGGCGCACTCGTGGCGCACCACGACCACCTCGGGCACCTCGTCACCGGTCGCGTCGTCGAGCACCACACTGCCCGCATCGGAGAAGTAGGGCCGCTGGTCGGACCGCCAGCTGTCACCACGCCAGACGTGCACCTCGCCCGCCATGCCGCCGTCATGCGGACCCCGCACGAGACACACGGGGGTGTCGCTCGGCGGGCAGCGCAGCGAGTCGCGGTTGAGCCGCACGCCCATGGCGGTGATCGTCACCTCCGCCACACTCCCCGACGACGGGCCGCCTGCGCGCAGCCGTCCGGTGCCGCCGTCGGCGTCCGCGAGCAGCTCCACCGGCATGCCGTTGACCGATGCCGACGCCACCACGCGGCACGGGTCGTCACCGCAGCCCGAGTTCGCCGTGGACGTCGGCATGGACAGCCCTCCGCGGGCCGGCCGGGCGGCGTCCGGGCGCAGCAGCGCCGCGGTCACCAGCGATCCCACGGCCACGACCACGGCCAGCACCACGGTGACCAGCACCGGCCTGGGCGGCCGCGCCGCCGAACGCGTGCGCGCGGACGACACCGAAGACACCGACGACCTCCTCCCTCGGTCCACCGCGTGAGCGTAGGGGAGGTGACGCTGCGTGCACGTCTATGTTGGCGGCGTGACGAATCCACACCTGCCGCCGGTCGTGTACCTGCCCACCGGCCCGCACGCCGGACCGGACACCGCCGAGACCCACGTCCAGCTGCGCCGGACCCGGGACGGCCGCCTCGCGCTGCTCGCGTTCTCCGCCGTCGACCGTCTCGTCGAAGGCTGCGGCGAGCACCAGCCGTGGATGCTGGTGCGCACCGAGCACCTGCCGAAATTGCACGAGTCCCAGCCCTACGACGTCATCCTTCTCGACGGGGCCATCCCCGAGGAACTGCGGCAAGCGGCCCCACCAGGGGCGTGAGCCTCCTCTCACCGATGGCGCACGGGCGGACCGTAGACTCCACGCCAGAGCAGCGAACAGGGAGGTAAGCGTGCCGGAGCCAGCCAGCGTGACGAAGGTGCTCATCGCCAACCGTGGCGAGATCGCTGTGCGCGTGATCCGAGCCGCGAAGGACGCAGGCATCGCCAGTGTGGCCGTCTACGCCGACCCCGACCGCGACGCGCCGCACGTCCGCATGGCCGACGAGGCCTTCGCCCTCGGCGGGAGCACCGCGGCCGAGAGCTACCTCGTGTTCGACAAGCTGCTGGATGCCGCGAAGCGCTCCGGCGCCGACGCGGTGCACCCCGGGTACGGCTTCCTCTCCGAGAACTCCGACTTCGCCCAGGCCGTCATCGACGCAGGGCTCACCTGGATCGGCCCGAGCCCCCAGGCGATCCGCGACCTCGGCGACAAGGTCACCGCCCGGCACATCGCCCTCAAGGCGGGTGCCCCGCTGGTCCCGGGCACCAAGGACCCCGTCCAGAACGCCGACGAGATCGTCGCCTTCGCCGAGGAGCACGGGCTTCCGGTGGCCATCAAGGCCGCGTTCGGCGGCGGCGGCCGTGGCCTCAAGGTCGCGCGCACCATGGAGGAGATCCCGGAGCTGTTCGAGTCGGCGACCCGCGAGGCCGTCGCCGCGTTCGGCCGCGGCGAGTGCTTCGTCGAGCGCTATCTCGACAAGCCCCGGCACGTCGAGGCCCAGGTACTGGCCGACAAGCACGGCAACGTCGTCGTCGTGGGCACGCGCGACTGCTCGCTGCAGCGCAGGCACCAGAAGCTCGTCGAGGAGGCGCCCGCGCCGTTCCTCACCGACGAGCAGCGCGCCACGATCCACTCCTCGGCCAAGGCCATCTGCAAGGAGGCCGGCTACTCGGGCGCGGGCACGGTCGAGTACCTCGTCGGTGTCGACGGGACGATCTCGTTCCTCGAGGTGAACACCCGCCTGCAGGTGGAGCACCCCGTGTCCGAGGAGACCACCGGCATCGACCTCGTGCGCGAGCAGTTCCGGATCGCCGAGGGCGGCACCTTGCCCTTCACCGAGGACCCGCAGCCGCGCGGGCATGCCATCGAGTTCCGCATCAACGGCGAGGACGCGGGTCGCAACTTCCTGCCCGCGCCCGGCACGGTCACCAAGCTCGTCTTCCCCGAGGGCCCCGGCGTGCGCGTGGACTCCGGTGTGGAGGAGGGCAGCGTCATCGGCGGCCAGTTCGACTCGATGCTCGCGAAGGTCATCGTCACCGGCGCCGACCGGCAGCAGGCCATCGAGCGCTCGCGGCGCGCGCTGGGCGAGATGGTCGCCGAAGGCCTGGCCACCGTGCTGCCCTTCCACCGCGCGATCCTCGACGACCCCGCGTTCGTCGGCGACGGCACCGGCTTCTCCGTCCACACCCGGTGGATCGAGACCGAGTTCGACAACACCATCGAGCCGTTCACCGCACCCACCGAGGCCGACGAGGAGCCCGAGGAGCGGCAGACCGTCGTGGTGGAGGTCGGCGGCCGCAGGCTGGAGGTATCGCTGCCTGGCGACCTCGCGCTCGGCGGCGGCAACGGTGGCGGCGCCAAGAAGGCCAAGCCTCGCAAGCGGGCCGGTGGCGGCAAGGCCGCCGCGAGCGGCGACGCGGTCACCGCCCCCATGCAGGGCACCATCGTGAAGGTCGCGGTGTCCGACGGCCAGCAGGTCGAGGCGGGCGAACTCATGGTGGTGCTCGAGGCGATGAAGATGGAGAACCCGGTCACCGCGCACAAGTCGGGCACCGTGACGGGCCTGGCCGCCGAGGTGGGCTCCGCCGTCAGCCAGGGCGCCGTGCTCCTCGAGATCAAGGACTGAGTTCACCGCCCGGTGACGGCCGGGCGAACTCTGAGAACCCGCTCAGCTGCCGTGGCCAACCCGGTCCGCGCCGACCTACCATCGACGTGTGCCCGCCGATCGACCGGAGTTGCGGCTCAGCGACGCTGAGCGGCAGGAGGCGCTGGACGCGCTTTCCGAACACGTGCGCACCGGGCGGCTCGACCTGACCGAGTTCGACGAACGCTCCCAGCAGACGAGCGTGGCGAAGTTCCGCCGGGACCTGGAGCCGCTGTTCGCCGACCTGCCGGACCCGAAGCCGAGCGTGCTCCTGCCCGGACGCGCGGTGCAGCGTCCGCGGCCGCCCGCTCCGGCGCCGGTGGTCCCGTGGCGCCAGCGCGTGGCGGCGAGTGCCGTGCCGGTCGCGGCGGTGCTGGCGATCGTCCTGTTCTTCACGGTCGCGCGCGGCGCCCTCCTCGTCTTTCTGCTGCCCGCCCTCGTCGCGCTCATCGCGGGCTCGCTGGCGAACAATCGCTGCCGGCGGTTCTAAGATCCCCGCGTGGAACCGGTCGAGCTCAACACGGGCGTCTACCAGCTGCGTCAGTTCCGCGCGGACGACCGCGTCGACGACCGGCCCGCCCTCGTCGAGGCCTTCGCCGACCCGCTGCACCAGCGTTTCGTTCCCGGCATCACCGTCGACACGCCCGAGGCGGCGGAGAAGTACCTGGCCCACCGCGCGAGTGGCTGGGCGCGCGGCGAGCGATGTTCGTGGGCGGTCGCGTCGGCGGCGACCGGCGCGTTGCTGGGCGAGGTCGGGCTGAAGGCGCTGGACCTCCACGACGGGCGCGCCGAGGCGGCGGTGTGGGTGCACCCGATGGCGCGGGGGCGCGGGGTCGCCGTCACCGCGCTGAGCGCGGCGCTGCGATTCGGCTTCGGCACGCTGGGCCTGCGCTCGGTGGACTACCTGCACGAACCGGGGAACCACCCCTCGGCGGCCGTGGCGCGGCGCTGCGGGTTCACCTACCGCGGGGCTGATCGCAACGGAGTGGACGTCCGCTGGACCCGGAATCGCGGCAGCGCCACATGACCACCGTCGGGCCCGGGCACAGCTACTTCCTCACCCGGATGCTCGACGTGCTCCGGCACGGCGGCGACACGCCCGCGTTCGTCCGGGAGGGGCGCACCACGAGCTACGCCGAGGCGTACGAGTTGCTGCTTGGCCTGCACGGCACGCTGGCCGCTGCCGGGATCGGCGAGGGCGACGTGCTGGCCGTGCTCGGCGGCAACCGGCCCGAGACGGTCCTGGGCCAGCTCGCCGCCCAGCTCCTCGGCGCCACCGTGCTGCTCGTTCCGGCGTCGGCGAGCACACCCGACCGCAACGCCGTGCTGCGCGCCGCCGACGTCACCGCGTACGCCGTGGCCGACGGATCGCCCGTGGACGGTCCACACCGGACTATCCGGCTGCGTCCGTCCGATGTGCACGCCGAGGTCCGGCTGCCTGCCGGCGTGCACACGCTATTCGCCTCCGGCGGCACAACGGGCGCACCGAAACTCATCAGCCACCGCGGCATCTACGATGGCATGGCGCACATCTTCCGGCCCGATCCGCAGGGTGCCCATCGGGTACTGCTCGTGGCCCCGCTGTCGCATCTCACCGGCAACTGCTCGGCACTCGGCGCGCTGCTGTGCGGGGACACCGTCGTGCTGCACGAGGGATTCGACGCGGAAGCCGTCCTGCGCTCGATCGCCGCCAACCGCATCACGCACCTGTCGCTGACGCCGCCGCGGCTGGCGCGCCTGCTCGACCACCCGGCGCTGGCCCGGACCGACACCAGCAGCGTGCGAGCGCTGTCGCTGGGCGCCAGTCCACTGCCCGCGCGCCGGCTCGAGCAGGCCCTCGCGGTGTTCGGGCCCGTCGTCGGGCAGGGGTACGGGCTCACCGAGGCCCCGATGATCGCGAGCATCAGCGCGGCCGAGTACGAGGGGCATCCCGAGCGGCTGCACTCGGTGGGCCGGATCGTGCCCGGCATGGAGGCCCGCATCGAGAACGGCGAGGTGCTCGTGCGCGGGCTCGCGCTCATGGACGACTACCACGGTGCCGCCGAGCTCACCGACCGTGCGTTCACCGACGGCTGGCTGCGCACCGGCGACCTCGGCCGCTTCGACGCCGACGGCTACCTGTACCTGCTCGACCGCGCCGACGACGTGATCGTCACCGGCGAGCACGGCACCAAGGTGCACTCGACCGTCGTGGAGGACGCCCTCACCGGGCATCCGCTGGTTCGCGAGGCCGCCGTGTTCGGCGTGCCCGGCCCGGACGGCATGCTCGTGCACGCCGTCGTGGCGGCGGACCCCGGCCTGACGGCCGGTGCCGTCCGCGACCACGTGCGCACCGTCCTGGGCGGCGAGCACTTCGTGCCCGTGCACGTCACGGTCACCGACGCGCTGCCCCTGACCCCGATCGGCAAGGTCGACAAAGCGGCACTGGCCGGGCGGCGCGGCCGGCGTGTCAGCCGACCGGCTCGATGAGCTTGCCTCGTGCCTCCGGGGCAGCCGAGCGCCGCTCGTCGGCGGCCTCGTCGTTCGGCTGCTCCTGGGAGGCCCGCTCGGCCTCCACCCGCGCCCGGTAGACCTCGACCTCGCGGGCGACGGTCTCCGGCGACCAGCCCAGCACCTCGCCCACGAGCTCGGCGACCTGCTGGGCACAGTCCACTCCGCGGTGCGGGTACTCGATCGAGATCCGCGTCCGCCGCGCCAGCACGTCCTCGAGGTGCAGCGCGCCCTCGTGGCTGGCCGCGTACATCGCCTCCACGCGCAGGTAGTCGGGGGCGTGCTCGATGGGTTTCAGCAGCTCGGGCCTGCCCTCGGCCAGGCCGAGCACCTCGCCGACGAGCGAGCCGTACCGGTCGAGCAGGTGCCGCACCCGGTACGGATGCAGCCCGTGCGCCGTGGCCAGCTGGTCGGCCTGGTTCACCAGCGCGTGGTAGCCATCCGCGCCGACGAGCGGCACCTTGTCGGTGATCGACGACTGCACGCGCGTGGGCAGGTCGACGGCCGCGGCGTCCACGGCGTCGGCGGCCATCACCCGGTAAGTCGTGTACTTGCCGCCCGCGATGGCCACCAGTCCGGGCGCCACCCGCGCCACGGCGTGCTCGCGGGACAGCTTCGAGGTCTCCTCGCTCTCCCCCGCCAGCAGCGGGCGCAGGCCCGCGTAGACGCCCTCGATGTCGTCGTGGGTCAGCGGCGTGGCCAGCACCGCGTTGACGTGCTCGAGGATGTAGTCGATGTCGTGCTTGGTGGCGGCGGGGTGCGCGAGGTCGAGGTGCCAGTCGGTGTCGGTGGTGCCGACGATCCAGTGGTTTCGCCACGGAATGACGAACAACACCGATTTCTCGGTACGAAGGATCAGACCGGTCTCCGACACGATCCGGTCCCGCGGGACGACGATGTGCACACCCTTGCTCGAGCGCACGCGGAACCGGCCGCGGCTGCCGGACAGCCGTTGCAGCTCGTCGGTCCACACACCGGTGGCATTGACGACGGCGTCCGCCCTGACCTCGGTCTCCCGCCCGTCCTCGACGTCTCGCACCCGGACCCCGGACACGCGGTCGGCCTCGCGCAGGAACTCCACCACCTGCGTGGAGGTGCGCACGACAGCGCCGTAGTGCGCGGCCGTCCTGGCGACGGTCATGGTGTGCCGGGCATCGTCGGCCTGCGCGTCGAAGTAGCGGATGCCGCCGATGAGTGCGTCCCGTTTCAACGCGGGCACCATGCGCAACGCCCCCGCCTTGGTGAGGTGCTTCTGTCCGGGCACCGACCGGGCGCCGCCCATCGTGTCGTACAGCAGCAGACCCGCCGCGGTGTACGGCCGTTCCCAGACCCGGTGGGTCAGCGGATACAGGAAGCTCACGGGCTTGACCAGGTGCGGCGCGATCCGGGTCAGCATCAGCTCCCGTTCCCGCAAGGCCTCCCGCACCAGGCCGAACTCGAGCTGTTCCAGATACCGCAGCCCGCCGTGAAAAAGCTTGCTCGACCTGCTGGACGTTCCCGAAGCGAGATCACGCGCCTCGACGAGCGCCACCCGCAGGCCCCGCGTGGCCGCGTCGAGCGCCGTTCCCGTGCCCACCACGCCCCCGCCGATGACGACGAGGTCGAAGCTCTCGCTGCTCAGCCGCTGCCACGATTCCTCGCGGTTCGCCGGTCCCAACGACACAGTCACTGTTCGCCTCCTCGCCACGGCAGATGCCCGTCGTGAAACCGCGACGGCCTCCTGAAAGGAGCTTCCCACGCCGGGCGGTATGCAATCACCCCGGTGTTGCCGCCCTGAACGAGGAGCTCGGTTCAGATCTTGTCCCAATTCGAGGCGCGGAGCACGATGAACTCCAGGGACAGCGAAGTCCTGAAACCGGAGGTGCGGCATGAGTGCGACAGACACCCGAACCCGGACGAACGGCTTGGCCAGGCTACGTCAAACCACCGGCGGCGAGTTGATGGCCGAGTTCCTGGGGACGGCGATACTTATTCTCCTCGGCTGCGGCTCCGTTGCCGTGGCACTGGCAGGCCTGCCGGGATCCGGCAGGCAAACCGCGGACTTCGGTCCCGCCAACTGGCTCATCATCGCCTTCGGCTGGGGTCTGGCCGTGGTCTTCGCCGTGTACGCCGCGGGCGGCGTCAGCGGCGCGCACATCAACCCGGCGGTCACCCTGGCCATGGCGGTACGCCGAGGATTCCCTTGGGTAAAGGTGGTGCCCTACTGGATCGCGCAGGTGGTCGGCGCGTTCGCCGGCGCCGCGGTGGTCTACGCCGTGTACTACGACGCCATCAACGCGTTTCTCACCGAGGCGGGGACACCGAAGTCCGGCGACGTACCCACGTTCTCCATCTTCGCGACATTCCCGGCGGAATACTTCGGTAGCGGAATATGGGGCCCGCTGGTCGACCAGATCGTCGGCACCGCGATTCTCGTCATGCTGGTGGCGGCGCTGATCGACAGCCGGAACCAGGCGCCGCAAAGCAACTTCGGGCCGTGGGCGGTCGGTTTCGTCGTCGTGGCGATCGGACTGAGCTTCGGCACCAACGCCGGGTATGCGATCAACCCCGCTCGCGACTTCGGCCCCCGCATGCTCGCCTACATCGCCGGATGGGGTGAGGCCGCATTGCCCGGCAACGGCGAATGGTTCAGCAACTACTGGTGGATCCCCATCGCGGGTCCCCTGGTCGGTGGTGTCGTCGGCATCCTGATCTACGACTTCTTCATCGGGCAGGTCCTCACGGCCCGCGAGACACTGACCGGTGTGACGCCGCCACCTCCGGGACGCGTCCCCGAGGACACCGACGAGGCGATGACCCGGACCTCGTCCGAGGGCCGGCCGACGGAGGGCACGACGTCGGAGACAATGCCGCCGCGGACAGGCGCGTCGGAGTAGAGAGCCGGAGAAGGGAAGCAGCATGGCTTCATATGTGGCCGCGGTCGACCAGGGCACCACCTCGACCAGGACGATGATTTTCGACCACTCCGGCAACGTCGTCTCCGTCGACCAGCGCGAGCACGAGCAGATCTTCCCGAAGGCGGGCTGGGTCGAGCACAACGCCGAGGAGATCTGGGCCAACACCAGGGCGACGGCGGCAGGCGCCCTCGCCAACGCCGACCTCACGGCTGCCGAGATCGCCGCGGTCGGCATCACCAACCAGCGCGAGACCACGCTGGTGTGGGACCGCAAGACCGGCAAACCGGTGTACAACGCCATCGTCTGGCAGGACACGCGGACCGACCGCATCGTCAACGAGCTGGGCGCTCTCGGCGGTGGGCAGGAGCGGTACCGGGAGAAGACGGGCCTGCCCCTGGCTACCTACTTCTCCGGCCCCAAGATCAAGTGGATCCTGGACAATGTGGACGGTGCACGGCAACGTGCGGAAGCCGGTGACCTGTTGTTCGGCAACATGGACACCTGGGTGCTGTGGAACATGACCGGCGGGCCCGACGGCGGTATCCACGTCACCGATCCGACCAACGCCTCCCGCACCATGCTCATGGACCTCGACACGCTGTCGTGGGACGAGAGCATCGCCGCCGACATGGGCATTCCGCTGTCGATGCTGCCGGAGATCCGGTCGTCGTCGGAGGAGTACGGCAAGGTGCGCGAGCGTGGTGCGCTCGCCGGCGTGCCCATCGCGGGCATCCTCGGTGACCAGCAGGCGGCGACGTTCGGGCAGGCCTGCCTCTCCCCCGGCGAGGCGAAGAACACCTACGGTACCGGCAACTTCGTGCTGCTCAACACGGGCACGGAGAAGGTCCTGTCGCAGAACGGCCTGCTCACCACGGTGTGTTACAAGATCGGCGACAAGGACACGGTGTACGCGCTCGAGGGCGCCATCGCGGTCACCGGTTCGCTGGTGCAGTGGCTGCGGGACAACTTGCAGATGATCACCTCGGCCGCCGAGATCGAGGAACACGCCCGCACCGTCGAGGACAACGGCGGCGCGTACTTCGTCCCGGCGTTCTCGGGCCTCTTCGCGCCGTACTGGCGCTCCGACGCGCGCGGCGCGATCGTCGGCCTCACCCGGTACGTCAACAAGGGACACCTGGCCCGCGCGGTGCTGGAAGCCACGGCCTTCCAGACCCGTGAGGTGATCGACGCCATGAACGCCGACTCCGGGGTGCCGCTCAAGACGCTCAAGGTGGACGGCGGCATGGTCGTCAACGACCTGCTGATGCAGTTCCAGGCCGACATCCTCGGCGTGTCCGTGATCCGGCCGAAGGTCGCCGAGACGACCGCGCTGGGTGCCGCGTACGCCGCGGGCCTCGCCGTCAAGTATTGGGAGAGCGAGGAGGACATCCGCAGCAACTGGGCCAAGGACAAGCAGTGGGAACCGTCGATGGACGAGAGCCGACGGGAGCACGAGTACCACAACTGGAAGAAGGCCGTCACGAAGACCTTCGGCTGGGTGGAGACCGACTGACCTGCCCGGAGCGGAAGCACGGGGAGCTCGGCGCCGTGCTCCCGCTCCGTCAGGACGTCTCCGGTGCCGTGATGAGGTGGAAGCCGGCGCCCTGGTTGTCGCCGACCAGGGCGATCCGGCCGAACGGCGAGTCGCGCGGCTCCCGCACGAGCCGGCCGCCGACCTCGGTGACCCGGGCGACGGTCTCGTCGGTGTCGGCCGCGGCGAAGTAGACCGACCAGTGCGGGTCCTCGGCGGGCGCGTGGACGATCCCGCCGACGACGTTCTCGCCCAGCTTCAGCACGGCACCCCTTATGCCACCCGCGGATACGTCGTCGAAGGCGTAACCGAACGTGCCCGCGTAGAACTGCTGCGCGCGTTCGAAGTCGCGTACGCGGCACTCGTTCCAGCAGACGGTGCCTGCCACGTTCGCCACCCCGACGCCCCGGTGCTCGCCCGCCTGCCAGAGCCCGAATGGGGCGCCGTCCGGGTCGGTCGCCATCGCGAGCCTGCCCGCCGACCACACGTCCATCGGCGCCACCGTCACTCGTCCACCGTTCTCACTGATCCGGGAGACGGCCCGGTCGACGTCGGACGTGGCGAGATACGTGGTCCACGCGGCGGGCGCGTCCTCCTGTCCCGCCGGCATGCTGCCGACTCCGGCGACCGACCGTCCGCCGAGCGAGGCCAGGAGGTAGTTGCCGGTCTCGTCGCCCTGGTCGGCGAAGTCCCAGGCGAACAGCGCGCCGTAGAAGTCGATGGCCATCCGTGGGTCGGGCGCCGCCAGCTCGACCCAGCACGGTGTCCCATCGGGCCACGGGGTGTCGCGAGTCACCATGGCCGTACTCCCCTCGCCGGCGGTCTCCTGTCCAGTGTCGCCCGGACAGCAGTGGCACGCGCGGCTCGCGCTGCCGCGCGCGGGTGACCCTACGATCACCGCGTGCCCGACGCCTTTCAGCGCCTGTCGCACCGGCAACGCTCGCTGGTCGCCGAGTGGCTGCCGGGCGCCGTCGTGGAGGCGGACCTCGGCTGGGGCCTGGTGGAGACCACCGTGCTCGCCGTCTCGGCACGCGGTGAGCGGTTCGTCGTCAAGGCCGGCGGCCCCTCGGACCGGTCTGTCGCGCGGGAGATCGACGCCCACCGGAACTGGCTCGGGCCGTGGACCGCGATCGGCCGGGCTCCGGCGCTGGTCCACCACGACGCCGGCGCCAAGCTGCTCGTCACCGAGTACCTCCCCGGCACGTTGGTCCTCGATACCCCGCACGCCGCACAGCCCGGCATCTACCGGCAGGCGGGCGAGCTGCTGGCCGCCTTCCACGCACAGACCGCCGTCGTGGACGACCGGCACGAGCAGCAGGAGAACGAGCGGGTCCTGGCGTGGCTGGACCGTCCGCACCGGATCTCCCCGACGACCGCCCACCGGATCCGGGCGATGATCGAGCGGTGGCCGACCCCGCCCGCCGTGCTGGTGCCTACGCACGGCGACTGGCACACGCGCAACTGGCTGGTGGACGGCGGCACGCTCAGCATCATCGACTTCGACCGGGTCGCCCTGCGCCCGGCCGCCACCGACGTCGCGCGCCTGGCGGGCAACGAGTTCCGGCGGTATCCCGGTACGGAGGGGGCATTCCTCGCGGGGTACGGCCGCGACCCCCGGGAACCCGAGGCGTGGTTCCGGCTGCGGGTGCGCGAGGCGGTGAGTACCGCCGCGTGGGCGTACCGGGTCGGCGACGAGGCCTACGAGGCACACGGCCACCGGATGATCGCCGAGCTGCTGGCCGAGCACCCGGCCTGACCAGCCGCGGGGCCGTCAGGTAGCCGTGTCCGCCGCCCACGTAGCCGTGTCCGCCGCTCGCGTCACCGTGTCGGCCGTTCCCGTAGCCGTGTCGGCCGTTCCCGTAGCCGTGTCCGCCGCCCACGTCACCGTGTCGGCCGCTGGCGCTCCGAAACGACGTCGGGCCTAGGGGCGTACCGTCCACGTCCGAGCCACGGGAGCGGCCGGGATGCCGGCCGGTGCCCGGGTCAGTCCAGGTCGTCGTGGCGCATGAGCTGGCGGCCCGCCTCGGTGATGGAGCCGGACAGCGACGGGTAGACCGAGAACGTCAGCGCCAGGTGTTCCACCGTGAGCTGGTTCTGCACGGCCAGCGCGATCGGCAGGATCAGCTCGCTCGCACTCGGCGCGACCACGACTCCGCCGACGACCACACCGGTCGCGGGCCGGCAGAACAGCTTCACGAACCCCTGGCGCAGGCCCTCCATCTTGGCGCGGGCGTTGGTGGCAAGCGGCAGCATGATCGTGCGCGCGGGCACCTCGCCGGAGTCGATGGCCTGCTGGCTGATGCCGACCGTGGCGATCTCCGGGTGGGTGAACACGTTCGCGGCGACCGTGCGGAGCCGGATCGGGGCGACGCCCTCGCCGAGCGCGTGCCACATCGCGATGCGACCCTGCATGCTGGCCACCGACGCGAGCATCATCACACCTGTGCAGTCACCCGCCGCGTAGACGCCGGGCGCGCTCGTGCGAGACACGCGGTCGACCGGGATGAACCCGCCGGGGCCGGTCTCGATACCCACGCGGTCGAGGCCGATGTCGCTGGTGTTCGGCACCGATCCGACGGTCATCAGCGCGTGGCTGGCATCGATGGTCCGACCGTCGGTGAGGTGGATGGTCACGCCCTTCTCGGTGCGTTCGACCCGGTCGGCACGGGCGTGCTTGACCACCGTGGTGCCACGCTTGGAGAACACCTCCTCCAGGACGGCGGCGGCGTCGGCGTCTTCGTGCGGGAGCACCCGGTCGCGGCTGGAGACGACGGTGACCTTGACGCCCATCTCGGTGTAGGCCGAGGCGAACTCGGCACCCGTGACGCCGGAGCCGATCACGGCCAGGTGCTCGGGCAGTTCCGGCAGGTCGTAGAGCTGACGCCAGTCGAGGATGCGCTCGCCGTCGGGCACAGCGCCCGGCAGCACGCGTGGCGTGGCGCCGGTGGCGATGAGGACGACGTCGGCGTCGAGCACCTCGTCGACCTCCTTGCCGGTGACGCCCACCTTGTGCGTGGCCAGGCCGGGCTCCGAGTCACGGAAACGAGCCTCGCCCGTGATGACCCGCACACCCTCGCGCTGCACGCGGGCGCGGATGTCGGCGGACTGGGCGAGCGCGAGGCCACGCACCCGGCCATGGACGGTGGGCAGGTCGACCCGCGTGTCGGCGAGGTCGACGGCGATGCCCAGCTCGCGGTATCCGTGCAGGCTGGCGCGGGCGCCCGAGGAGGCGATGAACGTCTTCGACGGCACGCAGTCGTAGAGCACGCAGGCGCCACCAAGACCATCACGCTCGACGACCGTCACGTCGGCTCCGTGTTGCGCCGCGACCAGTGCGGCCTCGTAGCCGGCCGGTCCGCCGCCCATGATCACGATCTTGGTCACCCTGTGTCCCTCCTCGTCCAGGCCTCCGCGCCCACTTTAGGCCGCGACTTGCGGAGTGGGACCGTTCGGGGGAGGACGCGGCAGTTACGCTGTCGCCGTGCCCCTGTATGCCGCGTATGGGTCCAACATGGAACCCTCCCAGATGGCGGAGCGAGCCCCGCACTCGCCGATGGCGGGAACCGGTTGGCTGGAAGGCTGGCGGTTGACCTTCGGCGGCGAGGACCTGTTGTGGGAAGGCGCTCTGGCGACGATCGTCGAGGATCCGAACTCCCGTGTGTTCGTGGTGCTCTACGACGTCACCCCGCTGGACGAGGCCGCGCTGGATCAGTGGGAAGGCGGCGACCTCGGCCTGCACAACAAGATCCGGTTGCGGGTACAGACCATGGACGGCTCGGTGCTGGCGTGGCTGTACGTGCTCGACGCCTACGAGGGCGGCTTGCCGTCCGCGCGCTACCTCGGTGTGCTGGCCGATGCGGCGGAGGCCGCGGGCGCGCCCGCCGACTACGTCGACGACCTCCGCACCCGCCCGTGCAAGGGCATCGGCCCGTAACGCAGGCGAACGTCACCGTGTGCGCGACCCGCGTCAGCGTGTCTGCTGTCCAGGTCGCCGTGTCCGCCGATCCCGTAGCCGTGTCGGCGGTTGCCGTAGCTCGACGTCGCGGCCACGCCTCCTGAACGCCTCGCGCAGCTGCTCGAGTATCACCGCCGGGTCGGCGAAAGCGTCCTTGCGGACACGGACCGTGATCCATCCCCGGTCGGCCATTCGCCGGTCACGCTCGGCGTCGTATGTCGCCCGGTCCTCGTGGGCCTCGTACCCGTCGTATTCGAGGCCGACGCGCACCTCCGGCCAGGCGAGATCCAGCACGTACAGTAGCCGCCCGTCCAGGGTCGTGATCTCGTACTGCGGCGTCGGCAGCGGAAATCCCGCGTCCACCACCAGCAGACGCAGCCGGCTTTCCTGCGGTGACTCCGATTTGCCTGTCGCGAGCCGCAGCAACGCCTCGCCGGTCGAAACCCCTCGGCGATCATCCGCACGGCCAGCCGATTCGCGATGTCCGCGACGAGGTCACGACCCTCGGCGTCCGTCAAACCCGCCAACGCCTGGTCGAGGCAGGCCAGCGCCACCCAGCGGGTTTCGACGCACAGCAACTCGGTCAGCGTCGCGGGCAAGGACAGCAATGGCAGCCCGTGGCGGTACTCCACGTCGTCGTCGGAGAACCGATCGCGGTGCACGACGAGGCCCGGTTTCGACCGCACCGAGCTCGTGTACGGCGTCGTGACATGCACATCTGCGCATTCAGCCGCACTGCAGCCATGCAACGACGCCGCGGTGTTCCGCGAAAGCACGGCCGTCGGTCCGGACGCCAGTAGCCCGGCTGTCGCGCGGGTGACGAGGTTGAGCGCCCGCCGGCCGTCCATGACGACACCCCGCCACGGCTGCACGAGCACGCCGTTGCGCAGCGCGGATCGGAGCGCGTGCTCCCCGATGGCCTTCGCGATGTCTTGACGGCGAGCCACGCCGCATCTCGCCCATGTCGGTTCCAGCATTCACTCAGCGTGCGCCGCGTCGACACGCCGTTGCGGCCTGTGGGGAAATCTGTGGATAACCACAGGCGCTGTGGATAACTCGGTGTGGTAACCCACATTGGCTCGGGCATGGCTACCGGAACCGCACACACGCCTACCGGAACCGCAGACACGCCTACCGGAACCGCAGACACGGCTACCGGAACGGCAGACACGACCCCCAGCCCGGGTCTCAGGACGCCAGAGCCGCCAGAGCGGTGTGCACCAGCACGCGGGCGCCGGTCAGCAGGGCGCGCTCGTCGGCTTCGAAGGTCGGCTGGTGCAGGTCGCGCATCGGGCCCTCACCAGGCCAGACGCCCAGCCGCGCGAACGCACCCGGCACGTGCTCCAGGTACCAGCCGAAGTCCTCGCCACCGGACGACTGCTCCGTGCCGGCCAGCGCTTCGGTGCCGAGAGCGGCCTCGATGCCGGCGCGCATCACCGCCGTGCTCTCCTTCTCGCTCACCACCGGAGGCACACCGCGCCGGTAGTTGAGCTCGTAGCCGACACCCAGCGGCGCGAGCAGCGACTGGATCGACGACTCGACCAGCGGCTCCAGCGCGGTCCACGTGTCGTGGTCGGCGGTGCGCAAGGTGCCCCGCAGCACGCCCTCCTGCGGCACGGCGTTGGCCGCCTCGCCCGCGTGCACGGCTCCCCACACGAGCACGGTCCCCGAGCGCGGGTCGACCCGGCGCGAGAGGAGCGACGGCAACGACGTGATGACGGTGCCGAGCGCATGCACGAGGTCGGCCGTCAGGTGCGGGCGGGACGTGTGCCCACCGGGGGAGGTGAGCCGCAGTTCGACGAGGTCGGCGGCCGAGGTCAGCGCACCGATGCGCGTGCCGACCTGGCCGACCGGCAGCCTCGGGTCGCAGTGCAGGCCGAAGATGCGGTCCACGCCGTCGAGCACCCCGACCTTGATCGCGTCGAGTGCGCCACCCGGCATGACCTCCTCGGCGGGCTGGAAGAGCAACCGAACCCGGCCGGGCAGCTCGTCCGCCGTGGCCAGCGCCATCCCGGCCGCCAGCAGTGCGGTGGTGTGGACGTCGTGGCCACAGGCGTGCGCGACGCCGTCGACGGTCGAGGCGAACGGCAGCCCGCTCGCCTCCGTCAGCGGCAGCGCGTCCATGTCCGCCCGCAGCGCCACGCAACGGCAGCCCTCGCCGATGTCGCACACCACGCCGGTGCCGGTGGGCAGGACGCGCGGCTTGAGCCCGGCCGAGCGCAGCAGGCCGACGACCAGCTCGGTGGTTCCGTACTCGCGACGGGCCAGCTCGGGGTTGGCGTGGATGTGCCTGCGCCAGGCGATGACGTCCGATGCATGCGCGGCGAGCCAGGTGTCGAGCCAGCAGGGGCCCCTGCCCGCGCCCAGGTCGACCGCCGGCGCCACGCTCACACCCGCCTCGGTGAGCAGAGCCTCGGATGAACCGGCCGACGAGCCATCGGGCTCACCCGGCACTTCGGGTCGCGAGTCGAGAACCGTCACGCCACACCTCCGCACGAGCCCAGCGCGCCATCCGTGTGCACGACTGTCTCGCACTGGGAAATCGTTGCTGTACGCATTTGCTTTACAGTTTTGCACCAAACAGGTGAGCGGCAGACCCGGATGTCGTAGCGACGAGACCGACGGTAGCCGCCTTGCGCTGAACGGCTACGCAGAGTTCGGCGTCACTGTTCGCCGCGCTACAGGCCGGCGGCGCATCGTCGACGAAGCGAGCGTCACTTGCCCTTCGCGCGCTTGCTCCGGACGTGCCTGCCCCATACCACGATACCCAGCAGCACCGCGGCGGCGACGCCCACGACGAGCTTGCTGCGCGAGTTGCGCGCGTCGGCCTCCGTCTGGGGGTCGAGCTGGGGGCCCGGTGCGGGCTCCTCCTGAGCGAGCACGGGCGTGGCCGCGGCCACCGGCTCGGCGGCGCCCGCCTGCGCCGGAACACCCAGGATCAAGGCGCCGACCAGCACGGTCAGCACGGAGACGAGGACGGCGTAGGCGCGCACGCGTTCAGTGTGCCCTGCCGGGCCCGTCGCCGTCAGGCGCCACGCGGTGACTCTCCGCCGAAAGCGGCCAGGATTCGCTCGGCGGCCAGCGTCGCGGTGAGCTTCCCTTCCCGGACGTCCCGCTCGACGTCGGGCACGATCGCCCGGACGTCGGGATGCTCGGCGAGCCGGTCGAGCAGCTGGTCGCGGACCATCGCCCACGTCCAGTCGATGAGCTGACGCTTGCGCTTGGCCTCCAGCTCGCCGGATTCCGCGAGGGTCTCGCGGTGCCTGCGGATCTGCTGCCAGACGCCATCCAGCCCGGCCCCCGTCAGGCCGCTGCAGGTCAGCACGGGTGGCGTCCACGCGGCCTCGGGGCCGTAGATCATGCGCAGAGCGCCGGAGAGCTCGCGGGCCGCCCGGCGCGCCTCGCGTTCGTGATCGCCGTCGGCCTTGTTGACGGCGATCACGTCGGCGAGCTCGAGCACGCCCTTCTTGATGCCCTGTAGCTGGTCGCCGGTCCGCGCGAGGGTGAGGAACAGGAAGCAGTCGACCATGTTGGCCACCGCCACCTCGGACTGGCCCACGCCGACGGTCTCCACCAGCACGACGTCGTAACCCGCCGCCTCCATCAGCACGATCGTCTCCCGCGTGGCGCGCGCGACGCCGCCGAGGGTGCCGGACGTCGGCGACGGCCGGATGAACGCCGACGGGTCCACCGCCAGCTTGGCCATGCGGGTCTTGTCGCCAAGGATGCTGCCGCCGGTGCGCGTGGACGACGGGTCCACGGCGAGCACGGCGACCCGGTGCCCCGACCCGGTCAGCGTCGTGCCCAGCTGGTCGATGAACGTCGACTTGCCGACCCCGGGCACACCGGTGATCCCCACCCGCTGCGCGCCGCCGGAGTGCGGCAGCAGCTCCACCAGCAGCTCCTGCGCCTGCCTGCGATGTTCGGGCCTGCTGGACTCCACCAGCGTGATCGCCCTGGACAGCACGCCGCGGTCCCCGGCCCGGACACCCTTGGCGTACTCGCGAACGTCGATGCTGCGCGCCATGCCGTCGGGTGCCTACGCGTGCCGGGCTTCGAGCTGGTCGAGCAGGCCCACCGCCGCGTCGGCGATGACCGTGCCCGGACCGAAGATGGCCGCGGCGCCCGCCTTGCGCAGGTCGTCGTAGTCCTGCGGCGGGATGACGCCGCCGCACACGACCATGATGTCGTCCCGGCCCAGTTCGGCCAGCTCCGAGCGCAGCGCCGGCACCAGCGACAGGTGCCCCGCGGCGAGCGAGGAGACGCCGACGACGTGCACGTCGGCCTCCACCGCCTGGCGAGCCACCTCGGCCGGCGTGGAGAACAGCGGGCCCACGTCGACGTCGAAGCCGAGGTCGGCGAACGCCGTCGCGATCACCTTCTGGCCGCGGTCGTGGCCGTCCTGGCCCATCTTGGCGACGAGGATGCGCGGCCTGCGGCCCTCGGCCTCGGCGAACCGTTCGACCCGCTCGCGGACGGCCTCCACGTTCTCCGACTTGCCGACCTCGTCCCGGTACACACCGGAGATGGTACGAATCTGGCCGGAGTGGCGGCCCCAGACCTTTTCGAGCGCCTCCGAGATCTCCCCGACGGTCGCCTTGGCCCTGGCCGCGTCGATGGCCACCTCGAGCAGGTTGTCTCCGCTGTCGGCGGCGGCGGTCAGCCTGCGCAGCGCGTCCTCGACGGCACCGGCGTCCCGCTCCTCGCGCAGCTTGCGCAGCTTCTCCAGCTGCTGGGCGCGCACGCCGGCGTTGTCCACCTTGAGCACGTCGATCTGCTCTTCGTCGGTGACGCGGTACTTGTTCACCCCGATCACCGGCTGCCTGCCCGAGTCGATGCGCGCCTGCGTGCGGGCGGCGGCCTCCTCGATCCGCAGCTTCGGGATGCCGGCGTCGATGGCGCGCGCCATGCCACCCGCCGACTCGACCTCCTGGATGTGCGCCCACGCGCGCCGCGCCAGGTCGTAGGTGAGCTTCTCGACGAAGGCTCTGCCGCCCCACGGGTCGATCACGCGCGTCGTGCCGGACTCCTGCTGCAGCAGCAGCTGCGTGTTGCGGGCGATCCGCGCGGAGAAGTCGGTGGGCAGCGCGAGCGCCTCGTCGAGGGCGTTGGTGTGCAGCGACTGGGTGTGGCCCTGCGTGGCCGCCATCGCCTCGACGCAGGTGCGCACGACGTTGTTGTAGACGTCCTGCGCGGTGAGCGACCAGCCGGAGGTCTGCGAGTGCGTGCGCAGCGACAGCGACTTGTCGTTCTTCGGCTCGAACTGCTTGACCAGCTTCGCCCACAGCAGCCGGGCCGCGCGCAGCTTCGCGACCTCCATGAAGAAGTTCATGCCGATCGCCCAGAAGAACGACAGGCGCGGCGCGAACTTGTCGATCTCCAGGCCGGCGTCCAGCCCGGCGCGGATGTACTCGACGCCGTCGGCGAGCGTGTAGGCGAGCTCGAGGTCGGCGGTCGCCCCGGCCTCCTGCATGTGGTAGCCGGAGATGGAGATCGAGTTGAACCTCGGCATGTGCTGCGAGGTGTAGGAGAAGATGTCGGAGATGATCCGCATCGACGGCTGCGGCGGGTAGATGTAGGTGTTGCGGACCATGAACTCCTTGAGGATGTCGTTCTGAATGGTCCCCGTGAGCTGCTCGGGCTTGACGCCCTGCTCCTCGGCCGCGACGACGTAGAGCGCCATCACGGGCAGCACCGCGCCGTTCATGGTCATCGACACGCTCATCTTGTCGAGCGGGATGCCGTCGAACAGCTGCCGCATGTCGTAGATCGAGTCGATGGCGACGCCGGCCATGCCGACGTCACCGGACACCCTCGGGTGGTCCGAGTCGTACCCGCGGTGGGTGGCGAGGTCGAACGCCACCGACAGGCCCTTCTGCCCGGCCGCGAGGTTGCGGCGGTAGAAGGCGTTGGACTCCTCGGCGGTGGAGAACCCGGCGTACTGCCGGATGGTCCACGGCTGGTTGACGTACATCGTCGGGTACGGCCCGCGCACGAACGGCGCGATACCCGGATACGTCCCGAGGAAGTCCACATCGGACAAGTCCTCGGCGGTGTAGAGCGGTTTGACACCGATGCCCTCGGGCGTCTCCCACACCAGCGCGTCCGCGCCCTTGCCGGTGCCGGCGTGCAGTGCCTCCGCCCAGTCCGCCTGGCTGCCGGGGCGCGGTTCGCCCAGCTCGACGTCGGAGAAGTCGGGGATGCTCATCAGGAGACTCCCAGCTTGTCGAGGGTGGCGGTCAGCACGGCGAGCGCGTCGCATCCGGTGTGGACATACCCGGTGACGCCGTCGTGGTCGGCGGGCTTGCCCGCAAGCAGGACCTCGGTGGCCCCGGCCTCCCGCAGCGCCTTCGCGGCGCCCGCGGCCTGCTCGGCGTAGGTCGCGTCGCTGCCGCACAGGCACGCGACGGTGGTCCCGCTGTCGCGGAACGCCCGCACCAGGCCGTCGAGACCGTCGGTGACGCCCGGGTTGACGGGCTCGATGCCGCCCGCCTGGAACAGGTTCGACGCGAACGTCGCCCGCGCCGTGTGCGCGGAAAGCGGGCCGAGCGTGGCGAGGAATACCTTCGGCCTGCTGCCGTGCTCGGCGAGGTGCGCGTCGGACCGGTCGCGCAGCCGCTCGTACGCCTGGGCGTAGCGCACCCGGGGCAGGCCGCCACCGTCCACACCGGAAGGCAGCGGCGGGCGTTCGACGGGCTTCTCGTCGAGCAGCGGGAACTCGCTGACGCCCGTGATCGGGTCCTGGCGGGTGGCGATCCGCCGCGAGCGGGCATCCCAGGTCTCGGCCAGCCGGGCGGCGAGCGCGCCGGAGGACAGCTCGGCGACGATGCCACCCGCCTTCTCGATGGCCGTGAACTCCCGCCACGCCGCGCGGGCCAGCTCGTCGGTGAGGTTCTCGACGTAGAAGGAGCCACCCGCCGGGTCGATGACCCCGGCCAGTTTGGACTCCTCGAGCAGGATGGTCTGCGTGTTGCGGGCGAGGCGCAGGGAGAAGTTGTCGGGCAGCCCGATCGCGCCGTCGAACGGCAGCACGGTCACCGCGTCGGCCCCGCCGACCCCGGCGGAGAACGCCGCGATCGTGGTCCGCAGGATGTTCACCCACGGGTCGCGCTGGGTCAGCATCGCGGGCGAGGTGACCGCGTGCTGTGACATGCCCACGCCGGGGGCACCGGAGACCTCCAGGACACGCGCCCACAACCGGCGCGCGGCACGCAGCTTGGCGATCGTGAGGAACTGGTCGACCGTCGCGGCGTACCGGAACTCGAGCTGCGACGCCGCGGTCTCGACGTCCAGTCCGGACTCGGTGAGCGCCCGGAGGTAGGCCACGCCGGTCGCGATGGAGGCGCCGAGTTCCTGGGCGTCGGACCCGCCGGCCTCGTGGTAGGGCAGGGCGTCGACGGCGATGGTCCGCAACCGCGGGTACTGGCCGGCGATCCGCGCGGCGAGCGCCGCGGCCGGGCCGACCTCGTGCGCGCGCCCCGTCTGTGCGTGCAGGCCGATCGGGTCGGCGCCGATGTTGCCGCCGACCTCCCCCGCGGGCACACCCCGCTCGGAGTGGACGGCCAGTAGTGCCTCGGCGGCGGCCTCGTAGTCCTCGCCCGCGTCGAGCACGACCGGCGCCAGATCGAGGTAGACCTCGTTCAGCGCGTCGGCAAGGCCCTCGAGCGGCAACGCGTCCGCGCCGAGCCGCAGCCAGACGGAGTTGACGCCGTTCTCCAGGTCGGCGAGCACGGCCTTGTTGACGGCAGCGGGGTCGGCGTGACCGTGGCGAGACCGGACATCCCACCCGGTGATGACGTTGCCCTCGGGTTTGCGCCCCCGCACGAACGGCGGGAGGCCCGGGAAACCCGCCGGCGGCGCGGCGTCCTCGGCGGTGTAGAGCGGCTGGATGTCGATGCCGTCGTAGGTCCGGGTGGCCAGCAGGCTCTGCGGCGGGCCGGAGAAGCCCTCCGGCAGCGCGCCGCTCTTGGCGAGCACCCCGGCGACGAGGCGCTCCCAGTCCGCCCGATCCGGTGTGCCGAACTCGGCCGCGAGCGACAGCTCGTCCGGCGCGGACTTCGGCGTCCCAGCCACTTCGGTCATACCCAGTGATGGTAGGCGCAGCAAGGGGGGCGCGGATGTGAGGCTGATCGCGACTCCCTCCCGGCGGGCATCGGCGGGCGGAGACCGGCGCGCCCGCGGCTTCGCCACAATGGTGTGGTGTCCGCGCCACCCGAACAGCCCCGAGTCGTCGCAGGCCGCTACCGGCTGCAGTCCGTGCTCGGCTCCGGCTCGATGGGCACGGTCTGGGCGGCCTACGACGAGTTCCTGCAGCGCCAGGTGGCCGTCAAGGAGGTCCGGATTCCGCCGGGCGTGCCCACCGAGCAGGTCGCCGAGCTGCGCGAACGGACCTTGCGCGAGGCGCGGGCCATCGCGGTGCTGTCGCACCCGAACGTGATCGTGCTGCACGACGTCGTGCGCGAGGGACACGACCCGTACGTCGTCATGGAGCTGCTGCCCTCCCGCAGCCTGGCCGGGCTGCTGCACGGCGGCAGGCGGCTGACGGTCGTGCAGGCCGCGGTGGTGGCCGACGCGGTGGCGGCGGCGCTGGCGGCCGCCCACGCCGAGGGCATCACGCACCGCGACGTCAAACCCGGGAACGTGCTGGTGGCCCGCGACGGGCGCATCAAGCTCACCGATTTCGGCATCGCCCGCAACATCTCCGAGGTCACCATGACCCACACGGGGATGATGCTCGGCTCGCCCGCGTTCATCGCGCCCGAGGTGGCCTCCGGCGGGGCCGTCACCTACGCCGCCGACCTGTGGGGACTCGGCGCGACCCTGTTCGCCGCCACGGAGGGC
The DNA here is from genome assembly GCF_042685745.1 of Prauserella oleivorans. Classification (NCBI taxonomy): domain Bacteria; kingdom Bacillati; phylum Actinomycetota; class Actinomycetes; order Pseudonocardiales; family Pseudonocardiaceae; genus Prauserella; species Prauserella oleivorans. The sequence goes on from NZ_JBHUNT010000001.1 coordinate 5,730,465, forward strand.
AGGCCGCCGTACGACGTCGACGGCGATCCACTGGAGACGGTCAGCAGGGTGGTGCACGGCGAGGTCCCCGCGCCGTCACCAGGACCGCTCGCACCGCTGATCCGCGGGCTGATGGCGAAGGACCCGCCCGCGCGGATGGCGTTGCCGGAGGTGCGCCGCAGGCTGTACCCGCTGCTGCCGCAGCCGGCCAGGCGCGTGTTCGGCCCGGAGCTGTTCACCCGTGCCGACGGCAGGCCGGCGGGCCCCGAGGCCGACGTGACCCAGGTGATCCCCCGGCTGCCGCCGACTCCGCCGCCTGCCTCCGCTGATCCGCAGCGGGACGAGCTCGCCGACGGCGGTGGTGCGCTTGCCGCCGACCCCGGCCCGTTGCCGTTCGACATCTCCGAACCCGCTGCCGAGCCCACCGCCGAACCCGCCGCGCCGGCACGCCGCACGACCGCGCGGACCGTCGCGATCGTCGTCGCCGTGATCCTGCTGTTCCTGCTCGCCGCGGCGGGCGGGTTCCTGCTCACCCGGGTGCTCGCGGGACAGGAGGTGGGGCCGCCCGGCGACACCGGCAACACCCACGCCGCCGCCGCGCCGCCGACTCGGCAGGCGCTCGTGACCCGGGAGGGCGACGCCACGAACCTGCGGGGCGCCAAGGGCGGGCTGTTCGCCGTCGACGTCCCCGCCGACTGGACGCGGTTCGTCACCCAGCGGCCCGCGGACGAGTTGCCGACCAGCACCCGGGTGCAGTTCGTCTCCGCCGACGGGGCACGGGTGCTCGGGGTCGAACGGTTCGCGCACTATGCGTCCACCGTGGACGCCTATGTCCAGGCACTGCACACCTACTGGGCGCCCGGCGACTTCACGCTGGTGCGGTCCGAGCCGTTGCCCGGGCGCGACGGCAGGCTCGTGATCTACCGGACGGCCGAACGCGGCGCCGACGGCGAACGGGCCATCAACCGCAGCACCATCGCGGAGGTGTTCCCCAGCGGCACGAGCCTGTGGGTGGTGAGCGTGACGGTGCCGGTGGAGCAGGAGCGGCTCGGGCGCAGCGAGCTGTTCGACCGCATCGTGCCGACGTTCCGCAAGACCGACTGACGGCCGGGCCGCCCGCGGCCGCAGGCTAGGCTCCCACGTCGTGAGCAACACCAACGACACCCAGCCCAGCGAACTCGCCGCCACCGCGGCCTCGGTGCTCGCCGAGCGCACGGGGGCCGAGCGGCACGACATCGCGATCGTGCTCGGCTCGGGCTGGCGGCCTGCGGCCGATGTCATCGGCGACCCCGAGGCGGAGGTCCAGCTCGGCGAGCTGCCAGGATTCGAGACCCCGAGCGCCGTCGGCCACGGCAGCACGGCCCGGTCGGTGCTCGTCGGCGGCAAGCGTGCGCTGGTGCTGCTCGGCCGGACGCACCTGTACGAGGGCCGCGGTGTCGCACGCGTGGTGCACGGGGTGCGGACCGCCGCCGCGGCCGGGGTCAAGACGGTGCTGCTCACCAACGCCGCGGGCGGGCTGCGGGAGGGCTACCGGGTCGGCCAGCCGGTGATCATCTCCGACCACCTCAACATGACGGCCACCTCGCCCATCACGGGCGCGAACTTCGTGGACCTCGTCGACCTCTACTCGCATCGCCTGCGTGCGGTCGCCAAGGAGGTCGACCCGTCGCTGGACGAGGGCGTCTACGCGGGACTGCCCGGTCCGCACTTCGAGACCCCGGCCGAGATCCGGATGCTGCGCACGCTCGGCGCGGACCTCGTGGGCATGTCGACCGTGCTGGAGGCCATCGCGGCGCGGGCCGCGGGTGTCGAGGTGTTCGGCCTGTCGCTGGTGACGAACCTGGCGGCGGGGATGACGGGCGAGCCGCTCAGCCACGAGGAGGTCATCGAGGCCGGGCGCGCCGCGGCGGAACGGATGGGTGGCCTGCTGCGCGAGCTCGTCGTCCGCGCCTGATCACTTCGAGGTGGTGACCGGTGTGGTCGTGATGGGCACGTCGGCGATCTCTCTGCGCGGCATGAAGGCTCCCTTCCGGCTGCCGGACGATGTCGGTGAACGCGATTCCCGCGACGCGGACAGCGCACGCCCGAGGCGCTCAATCCGTTGCGGTAGAGCCAATTTGACCGATGACCGACAGGGCGACAATAACCCGATCGAGTACACCGGATCCGTGTTCACAGGAGCTGTCACACTCCTGACAGAACTGCACGTTGCGACACTCACGCGGGTGCGGGATCGCTAACCCGGCCGGGTCCGCAGCAGTGCCCGGGCCCGCAGCGCGACAGCCAGCGCGAGCCGCTCGTCCGCGTCCCGGAGCCGGTCGCCGTAGTGCTGGTCGAGCTGATGCAGGCGGTGGCGCACGGTCTGCGGGTGGACGTCCAGCCGAGCGGCGACGTCGGGTGCGCTGCCCGTGCTCTCCAGCCACGCCGAGAGCGTCTCGGCGAGGAGGTCCCGCCGGCGTCTCGTGAGCCCGGCGAGCGGGTCCAGCGCCCACGCGACGAGGCGGCGGGCCAGCGGCGGCTCGGCCAGCAACCAGAGCGTGAGCAGGTGATCCTCGCCCCGCAGCACCGGCCGGTCGGCGACCACGCCGTCGTCCCGCAACGCGGCGAGCTGCCGCGCCCAGCGCAGGGAGTGCCGCGCCTCGCCGAGTGGGACGGCCGGGCCGACCACCAGTCGCGTGCCGGGCAGCGCGGAACCGACCTCGGCGACCTCGGCGACCTGGGCGGCCTCGGGGACCTCGCCGGCACGCACCGGTAGCACCAGGCACGGGGTGTCGCTCTCGAGGTCCACCAGGATGTCGTCGGTCAGCTCCGGATCGTCGAGGACACCGTCGGGGGCGTCGACCACGGCGACGGCGACCTCCTCGGGCAGCGGCCAGCCCGCGGCGAGCGACTGGTCCAGTAGCACCTCCAGCGGCGCGGGCACCTCGGCCAGCAGCAGTTCGAGCAAGCGCTTGCGGCGGCGTTCAAGAGCACCGGCGGCGCGGGCCTGCGCGGCGGCGTAGCCCTCGTGAGAGAGCTCGGAGAGCTCATCCATGTAGGCGAAGAGCGCGGCGGCCAGCTCGCACATGGTGGCCACCGGCAGTCCCGCCCGCAGGCCGATCTCGCTGAGCCCCTGCCAGCCGATCCGCGCGCCGATCCGGAACGCCGAGTGCAGCACCTCGATCCCGCGGCCCTCGGCGACCTCGTACTTGCCGAGCTGCCGGAACAGCTGGCCGGTGCCCTCGGGCGGCGCGGGGTCGCCGAGCAACCGGTCGAGGAACTCCAGCACGCCCTGCTCCACGCCGTCGCGGATGGCCTTGCCGAACGTGCCCTCGAGCGGCCTGGCGTACTCCGGGATGGTCCGTTGGATCTGCTGCAGAATGCGTTGCGCAACGTGCCCCGCGCTCTGCCGGAACACCGGAGCCAGCCTGGCCAGTTCCTCGCGAGCGGACGGCCCGATCAGCGCGGCTCTCCGCGTCACGTCGCTACCCCCTTGGACAAGCGGGGGCGACGGTAGCGGGGCGTCGTCACGTTGACAACATGGAGCGGTGCCCGAGCAGACCACACGGCTCACGCCCGACCTGCGTGACGCGGCGTTCCGCTGGATCGCCGACGACCCGGATCCGGTGACGCGCGACGAGCTCCAGGCGGTGCTGGCGCGGGCACTGGGCGGCGACCCGGAGGCTGTCGCCGAGCTGGCCGACCGGATGGCGGGCCCGCTGACGTTCGGTACCGCGGGATTGCGCGGCCCCGTGCGTGCGGGACCGAACGGCATGAACACGGCCGTGGTGGTCCGGACGACGGCCGGCGTGGCGCAGTGGCTGACCGAGTCGGGCCACGCGGGCGGCACGGTGGTGGTCGGCCACGACGCGCGGCACGGATCGGACCGGTTCGCGGCGGCCGCCGCGGAGGTGCTCACGGCGGCCGGGTTCGCCGTGTCGGCACTGCCGGGACCGTTGCCGACGCCGGTACTGGCGTTCGCGACCCGGCACCTCGGCGCGGTCGCGGGCATCCAGATCACGGCGTCGCACAACCCGCCCGCGGACAACGGCTACAAGCTCTACGACGACACCGGCACGCAGATCGTGCCGCCCGCCGACCGCCGGATCGAGGCGGCGATCGCGGCCTCGCCCGCCGCCGTCTCGGTGCCGCGGGGAGGCGGCGCCACCGTGCTCGGTGCCGACATCGTCGAGGCGTACCTGGCGAAGGTCCACGCCCTGCCGCGGGGCCGGGCACGCGACGTGCGGGTGGCCGCGACGGCCCTGCACGGGGTGGGCGCCGACGTGCTCGAACGCGCGTTGCGCGGCGCCGGGTTCACCGACGTGCATCTGGTGGCCGAGCAGCGGGAACCGGACCCGGACTTTCCGACCGTCGCGTTCCCGAATCCCGAGGAGCCCGGCGCCACCGACCGGCTGCTGCAGCTTGCCGCCGACGTCGGCGCCGATCTGGCGATCGCGCTCGATCCCGACGCCGACCGGTGCGCACTCGGCGTCCGCGACGGCGACTGGCGCATGCTGCGTGGTGACGACACCGGGGTGCTGCTCGGCGAGTACATCCTGTCCGGTGTGGACTCGGCGGACCCGCTCGTGGCCACCACGATCGTGTCGTCGTCGATGCTGGCGAGCATCGCGCGGTCGCACGGCGCGCGCTACGCCGAGACGCTCACCGGCTTCAAGTGGCTGGCCCGCGCGGGCGAGGGCCTGGTCTACGCCTACGAGGAAGCGCTCGGCGTGTGCGTCAACCCCGGTTTCGTCCGGGACAAGGACGGCATCGCGGCGGCGGTGCTGGCGTGCGACCTCGCCGCGTCGCTGAAGGCCGGCGGCCGCACCCTGCTCGACGTGCTCGACGACCTCGCCGTCCGGCACGGCGTCCACCTCACCGACCAGGTGTCCCTGCGGATCCCGGACCTGCGCGCGCGGGCCGAGCTCATGGACCGGCTACGCGCGCACCCGCCCGCCACGCTCGCCGGCACGGACATCACCGCCGAGGACCTCCTGCCCGACGCCGACGTGCTGCGCCTGCGTGGCGAGGGGCTGCGGGTCGTGATCCGCCCGTCGGGGACGGAGCCGAAGCTGAAGGTGTACCTGGAGGCGACCGCTGCCGTGCCCGGTCCCACGGAGTTGCCGGACGCGCGCCGCCGGGCCGCGGACCTCCTAGCCGCCGTCCGCACCGATCTCGACCGGCTGCTGGCCTAGCGTGGTTGCGGCTCGCCGTGGCGGCGGGCACGCTGGGCCACTGTGGCCACCCTGCTGATCGTCCACCACACACCCTCACCGCACCTGCAGACCATGTTCGAGGCGGTGGTGTCCGGCGCGACCGATCCGGAGATCACCGGCGTCGACGTCGTGCGCAGGCCCGCGCTGTCGGCCACGGCGGCCGACGTGCTCGCCGCCGACGCGTTCCTGCTCGGCACCCCGGCCAACCTCGGGTACATGTCGGGCGCGCTCAAGCACTTCTTCGACACCGTCTACTACCCCTGCCTGGACGCGACCCGCGGCCGCCCCTTCGCCTACTACCTGCACGGCAACCAGGGCATCGAGGGCGCGGAGAAGGCGATCGCGACGGTGACGACCGGCCTCGGCTGGGAGCAGTCGGCGCAACCCGTGGTGGTACTGGGCGAGCCGGGCAAGGACGACCTGGCGGCCTGCTGGGAGCTCGGCGCGACGATGGCCGCACACCTCATGCCGTGATCCGCGACGCGGCCACGGGCACGAGCGCGGTGGGCCATACGATTCCGACATGGTCATCCGCCGAATCCTCGCGGGTCTGCTCGCGCTCACCGCGGTGGTCGCAGCGGGCTGCACCTCGGGCGAGGCTCCCAGTGAGCCGCTTCCCGACGGCCGCACGCTCATCGCCGACGCGGCAGCCGCGGCCGCCGACCTCCGGAGCACGCACTTCTCGATCCAGGTGGACGGGAGCATCCCCGGCCTGATGGTGCAGAGCCTCGAGGGCGACCTCGACAGGTCCGGCCAGGCCAAGGGCAACGGCACGCTGAACCAGCTGGGCCAGCTCGTCGAGGTCGAGTTCGTGCTGGCGGACGACACGCTCTACCTCAAGGGCCCCACGGGCGGGTTCCAGAAGATCCCCGCGGCGCTGAGCTCCACTGTGTACGACCCGTCCGCGGTGCTCGACCCCGAGCGCGGCATCGCGAAGCTCGTGTCGAGCCTTCAGGACCCGGCCACCGAGGCCAGGGAGGAGGTCGACGGCACGCCGGCGTACAAGGTCACCGGCAAGCTCGACCGGAACGTGCTCTCCGGCCTGCTGCCCGGAATCCCGTCCGCGGCCGACGTGACGTTCTGGCTGCGCGCCGACGGCAAGCCCCTGCCGGTGAAGGCGACCGCCGCGTTCCCCGACAACGCCACCGTGGACGTCCGGCTGTCCGATGTGGACAAGCCGGTCACGGTCACCCCGCCCGCGTGACCGCGCTCGGCACGTCCCGGCGCGGCCGGTCCATCGCGATCGGCGCCGGCGGGCTCGCCGTCCTGCTGGGCGCGCTCGACACGTACGTGGTGATCGGTCTGCTCCGGCAGATCATCGAGGACCTGCAGATCCCGGTGAACCGGCTGGAACAGGTCACGCCGATCGTCACCGGCTACCTGCTCGGCTATGTCGCCGCGATGCCGCTGCTGGGTCAGGCCTCCGACCGGTTCGGCCGCAAGGCGCTGCTGCAGGCATGCCTGGCGGCATTCATCGCCGGCTCGGTGCTCACCGCCCTCGCGGGGACCCTGGCGCTGCTGGTGGCAGGCCGGGTGCTGCTGGGGGTGGCCGGTGGGGCGCTGCTGCCCGTGACACTGGCACTGGCCGCGGACCTGTGGTCCGAGCAGAAGCGAGCCTCGGTCCTCGGCGCGGTCGGCGGCGCCCAGGAGCTCGGCAGCGTGCTCGGCCCGGTGTACGGGATCGCGCTGGCCGCCCTCGCGGGCTGGCGCAGCGTGTTCTGGGTGAATGTCCCACTGGCGCTGCTTGCCATGGTGGCCGTCCACGTCTCCGTCCCCGGCGGCCGGGTGACGGGACCGCGCGCCAAGGTGGACGTCGTCGGCGCGAGCCTGCTCGCGGTGTCGCTCGCCCTGCTGGTCGTGGGCCTGTACAACCCGAACCCGCGGGAGGACGTACTGCCCGGCTGGGGCCTGCCGTTCCTCGGCGCTGCCGCGGTCGCGCTGGTGGCGTTCATCGTCTGGGAGTCTCGCGCCCGGACGCGTCTCCTCGACCCCACCCGGGTACGGTTGCGCCCGTTCTTCGCGGCGCTCGGCGCGAGCCTGGCGGCCGGGGCGGCCCTCATGGTGACGCTCGTAGACGTCGACCTGTTCGCTCAGACCCTCCTCGGCCGCGACGACCAGGGCAGTGTCGTCCTCCTGCTCCGGTTCCTGATCGCCCTGCCGATCGGCGCCGTCGCCGGTGGTCTGCTCGCGAGCCGGCTCGGTGAACGCGGGGTCGCCTGCGCCGGCCTGCTCATCGCCGCGGGCGGGTTTCTGCTCATGTCGTTCTGGCCCGCCGACGTCCTGGCCAGCCCCCACCACATCGGGCCGCTGACGCTCCCCCGCCTGGACACCGACCTCGCGCTCGTCGGCCTCGGGCTCGGCCTCGTCATCGCGCCGCTGTCGGCGGTGGTGCTGCGGGTGGTGCCCGCGGAACAACACGGTGTCGCCTCCGCGGGCGTGGTCGTGGCGCGGATGACGGGCATGCTCGTCGGCATCGCGGCCCTGTCGGCGTGGGGCCTGCACCGCTTCCACAGCATGACGGCGTCGCTGAACGTGCCGATCCCGGTGCTGTACCCGTCACAGGAGGCGTTCGATCGTGCGCTCGACGACTACGTGGGCGCGCTGCGTGACGCCCTGCTGACGCAGTACACCGAGATCTTCGCGATCACCGCCGTCGTGTGCGTCGTGGGTGCGGGCCTCGCCCTGCTCAGCGGTTCGCGCCGGGTCGTTAGACTCGATTGAGCAGCCGAATCAAATCAGTGAGGACCATTCGACCGTGCCCGAATACCTGCCGACCGCGCCGTACCGGGGTACCCGGGACTTCCTCCCGGCGGAGATGTCCGTCCGTACCCAGGTCTTCGGCAAGCTCTACGAGGTCATCGAGCGGTACGGGTTCCAGCGCTACGACGGTCCGATCCTGGAGTCAGCTGAGATCTACGAGGCGAAATCCGGCGAGGAGATCGCCAACCAGCAGCTGTACACACTCACCGACCGGGGCGGCAGGCGCCTCGCGTTGCGTCCCGAGATGACGCCGTCGGTGGCCAGGATGATCGCCGGCAACGCCGGTTCCCTGCAGTTCCCCGTGCGCTGGTACAGCCACCCGAACTGCCACCGCTACGAGCGTCCTCAGCGCGGGCGGGTTCGTGAGCATTGGCAGATCAACGTCGACATCTTCGGCTCCACCAGCCCGAACTGCGAGCTCGAGATCTTCGAGCTCATCCACGACATGCTGGCCGGGCTGGGCGCGAGCGAGGACATGTTCGTGGTGCGCGCCAACGACCGCAACCTGCTGTCCTCGGCCCTCACCGACGTCGTGGGCGTGCCCGCCGACCAGCTCTCCGACGTGTTCGCGCTGGTGGACCGCTGGGAGAAGTACGACCGGGACAAGCTCGCCGCCGACGCCGGGGAGATCGGGCTGTCGGACAAGCAGTTCGACCGGCTGGGCGACGTGCTCGGCGCCGGCACCGCGTTGCTGGACGACCTTCCCGCGGAGGTGAAGGAGGCGTCGAACCTGGTGACGGTGCTCAAGAGCAGCGCCGCCGACCTGGTGCGGTTCGATCCGATGATCGTACGCGGGCTCGCCTACTACACGTCGACGGTGTTCGAGGTCTTCGACACCTCGCCGGAGAACAACCGCGCACTGTTCGGCGGGGGCGCCTACAGCGACCTGGCCTCGTTGTTCACGCCCAAGCAGATCCCCGGCATCGGGTTCGGCATGGGTGACGTGACACTGATGGACTTCCTCGGCACCCACGGTCTCCTGCCGGAGCCGAAGCCCGAGGTCGATGTCGTCGTCCTCCCCGTCACCGAGGATCTCGGCCAGGAGGCGCGCTCAGTCGCCACCACGCTCCGGCGAGCCGGTATCCGCACGTCGGTGCCGCTGGAGTACCGCAAGCTCGGTAAGGAGCTGGGTCGCGCCGACAAGTCCGGCGCCCGCGTCGTGGTGATCGTGGGCCGCGAGGACTGGGACGCCGGCAACGTCACCGTGCGCAGCCTGGCCACGCGCGAGCAGCACCAGGTATCCGTGGACGCCGCGGCCGAAACGGCGTCGCGCCTGCTCGCCGGCTGACCAGACGCAAAAGAAGGTGGGCCGGTCGCGATTCGACCGGCCCACCCTTCTGTATCCCCGCGTGCTTCCCGAGCGGGAAAGCTCACCACAAGGGCTCGCCGCACTCGGCAGGACCTCGTCAATCCCCAGGACTGGCAAGTCTGACGAAGCCCGGAATGGGTGCACAAACGGAGCAGGGCCCGTCACCCTGAGGGTGGCGGGCCCTGCCCTTTACGTTTTGTTCGGCGG